>NZ_DS022281.1 GCF_000153725.1 Salipiger bermudensis HTCC2601
CTCGAAGACGTCCCAGGTCGATCGCTCGCGCAGCTCGGGGTGCGGGTGGGACTTGGCCCAGGCCAAGCAGCGATCTCGCAGCCAAGCATTCAGTTCGGCAAGGCTTTTGAAGCGCGGTCGCGGCACGAAGAAGCGCCGGCGCACGACACCGACCTGGTTCTCGACCTGGCCTTTCTCCCATCCCGATGCAGGCGTGCAGGCCACCGGATCGACAAGGTAGTGCCCGCACATCTGTTGGAAGCGGCGATTGTAGGCACGCTCCCGGCCAACGAAGATCGTCTCCACCGCTGTCTTCATATTGTCGTAGATGCCCCGCGCACAGGCGCCACCGAAGAACGCAAATGCCCGGTCGTGTGCGTCGAAGACCATCTCTTGCGTCTCGCGTGGATAGGCCCTGACGAAGAGCATTCGACTATGGCACAGCCGGACATGAGCGACCTTGACCGTCATACTCACACCATCGATCAGGACGATCTCGTGGCTCCAGTCGAACTGGTAGGCTTCTCCAGGCGCGAAGGTCAGCGGCACATAGGCGGAGGCTGATGCCTCACGTTCCGACCTCGCCCACGCCGCAGCATAGCGCCGCACCGCATCGTATCCGCCTGCGTAGCCGAGGACCTGCAACTCCTCGAACAGACGGATGCGGGTGAGCCGGTCGCGCTTGGGCTTGCGCGCGTTCTCCTCAAGCATCCGATCAAGCTCGGCCTTCCAGGGACCGATCTTCGGCTGCGGCTGGACACTGCGCTCGTAGGTGAGTTCCTGTGCAGCGACACCGCTGGTGAAACAGCGCGACATCGCAGGTGGTGATTTTGGGGGAAGCGGAAGCCG
>NZ_DS022280.1:0-48857 GCF_000153725.1 Salipiger bermudensis HTCC2601
GCTTGCGCACGGTGGCGCCGCGGTTGGGCTCGATCGCCACCAGACCCTCGCCCTCGAGCTTCCGCAAAGCCTCACGCAGGGGCATCGTCGAGAAGCCCAGCTGCTTGGCCAGTTCGGCGGTCTTGAGCCGATCCCCCGGCGCGATGCGTCCCGAGAGAATATCCTCTCGGATCAGGCGCGTGGCCTGATCGACGGAGTTCTGGGCGGGATCGAGGGTCAGCGCGTCGGCGGGATCGGTGGGCATGGCGGAAGCTTCCGTCAGGGGGCCTTGCGGATCAAGGAGATATGCTCTGCCTCGATCAGCAATGTGCCGTCGGCGCGGCACAGTCGCACCGCTTCGGTGATAATTCCGGCAGGGCGCGAGCCGCTTTCGCGCTTCGCCGTAAAGTCCATTTCCACGTAGACCGTATCGCCCGCGACGATGGCATGCTTGAAACGCACGTCGTTCCAGCCAAGCGAGGCGATCGAGGTCTCCTCGTAGAGCTTCAGCTCGGTCTTCAAACCCTCCATCAATGCCAGCCCGTAAAGCCCATGCGCGATGATGCCGGGAAACCCGGCTTTCTTCGCATAGTCCGCATCGGTGTGCAGCGGATGGAAATCGCGCGTCAGGCGGCAGAAATCGGCGATGTCCGCCACCGTGATCTCGTGCGACGGCGTGGTGTAGGTCGCGCCGACCTCGACGTCCTCGTAGAACAGGTTCATGCGTAGGCCTTCTGGACTTGCCGCGCGATGATCATGCGCTGGATCTGGTTGGTGCCCTCGTAGATCTGGCTCAGGCGCACGTCGCGGAACAGGCGCTCGACGCGGAATTCACGCGAATAGCCGTTGCCGCCATGGATCTGCAGCGCGTTCGAGATGTGCCCCTGCGCCATGTCGGTGGTGAAGAGCTTGGCCTGCGCCGCCTCGAGCGCAATCGGCTGGCCGGCATCGTAGAGCTTGGCCGCATTGTGGATCAGCAGCCGCGCGGCCGAGATGTCCTTGGCCATGTCGGCGATCATGAACTGCACCGCCTGATGCTCGAAGATCGGCTTGCCGAACTGCTTGCGGTCATTGGCATAGGCGATGGCGTCTTCCATCGCCGCCTGCGCCATGCCGAGTGCCATCGACGACATCATCAGGCGCGAGAAGTTGAAGTTCTCCATCGCCATCTTGAAGGCGCCGTGTTCGGGCCCAATCAGGTTGCCCACCGGCACCCGCACGTCATCGAAGCTGACCATGCATTCGGCAAGGCCGTGCATCCCCAGCAGCTCCTCGGACTTGCCGCGCGACACGCCCGCGCGGTCGGTCTCGACGAGGATGCAGGAGATGCCGCGATGGCCGGCCTCGGGATCGGTCTTGGCGAAGACCATGATCACGTCGGCGACCTGCCCGAAGGTGACCCAGGCCTTGGTGCCCTTGATGACATACTCATCGCCCTCGCGCCGGGCGGTGGTGGTCATCGCCGCCACGTCCGAGCCGTGGTCGGGCTCGGTCACCGCGGTGGCGGGAATCACCTTGCCCTCGAGGATGCCGGGAATCAGCGCCTTGTGCTGGTCGCTGCCGTGATGATCGAGGAACAGCGCCGCCTCGACGGGAATCGCGAAGGCGTTGCCGACCGCGCCCGAGCCGCGCGCGATCTCTTCCATGACGATGCAGGCGGCCATCGCGTCGAGCCCGACGCCGCCCGCCTCCTCGCGGAGCGCGACGCCGAAAAGCCCTTGCTCGGCGAGGGCTTCGTAGATCGCGCGCGGGAAAACGTCGTCACGGTCGATGGCGGCTGCGGCGGGGGCGACCACGTCGTCGGAGAGCCGGCGGGCGGTCTCGCGGACCATGCGCTGCTCTTCGGTGTAAAACTGATCCAAAGTGATCTCCGATCTGTTGGATGTGATATTATCTGATCAACAGCTACACAGCCGGGTGCGGCGCGGTCAAGCCGAGGCCACCCCGGCATGAAACGCATCCGAGGGGGCGCGGTCGAAAAAGTAGACAATCACGTTCTTGGCGGTCACGCCGTAGGCACGGACCGCGGCCTCGGTGATCGCCCGGGCCGCTGTTTCTTTTGCATTTTGTGGGCGAGGGAACGCATGGACTTTTATGAAAACGCGGAAATTTTCGGCGTTTTCGCCATATTTTCCGGCATGTCCGTAGGAATAGTCGGGGGCCGAAAAATAATAGCAGGTGACGATTTCCGGCTTGATGTCGAAGGCCTGGCAGAGACCATCGGTTATGTCTTTCGTCGCAACCTCCCGTATTTCCTGAGTTGCGTCGCGGTCGATGATTTCGATGAAGGGCATGATGCGGCTCCTTGGCGGCAGGGGAGAAATTGGCTCGCCGGCAAGCTGACGAGTTGACTCATTATCTGATCAGATCAAACGTGAGTGCAACAGATTTGGATCGGCGCTGCCGAGATCGGAAAGGATCGGAATGACCTTCAAGGGGAGCTACACCGTCTGCGTGACGCCGTTCGACGCGGAAGGCCGCGTCGATCTTCAGGCGCTGCGGGGCTATGTCGACTGGCAGATCGAGGACGGCGTGCACGGCCTGATCCCTCTGGGCAGCACCGGCGAGTTCCTGTCGCTGACCCGCGACGAGCGCGCCGCCGTCGCCGAGACCGTCATCAGCCAAGCCGCCGGCCGCGTTCCGGTGCTGATCGGCACCGCCGCCGAGTGGACCGACGAGGCGGTCGACATCAGCCGCGAGGCGGAGGCGCTTGGCGCCGACGGCGTGATGCTGGTGCCGCCCTACTACTCCTCGCCCACCGATGAAGAGCTCACCGTGCACTTCACCCGTGTCGCCGAGGCGCTGTCGATCCCGGTGATGCTCTACAACAACCCGTTCACCGCCAACGTGGACCTGAGCGCAGCCCTCGTGGGCCGTCTCTCGGAAGTCGACAACATCTCCTACATCAAGGATACGTCGAAGAACGTGCACCGGGTGACCGAGCTGCTCGAGGCCTGCAAGGGCCGCATGACGGTGTTTGCAGGCTATTATCCCTGGGAGAGCTATCTTGCCGGCGCCGAGGGCTACAGTTCGGTGATGTCGAACATTGCGCCCGGCCTCTCGGCAAAGACCTTCGAGCGCACGGTCGACGGCTCCGGCGAGGGGCGCGACCTGTATGTAGAGAGCCTGCCGCTGATCAACGCACTGGCCGGCGACCTCTACGTTTCGGCCACCAAGGCCGCGATGACCATGATCGGCCGTCCGATGGGCGACCCGCGCCCGCCGCGCCTGCCGCTGCCCGACGCCAAGCGCGCCGAGCTGGAAACCATTCTGAAAGATCTCGGGCTGCTGGCGGAGGCCTGATCCCGGCGCAAGCGCCGGGGGACAATTTCCGCCCCATCAGAGAGAAACCCAACAGGGAAAACCACAATGAAACTCACCAACCTCGCCCTCTGCATCGCGCTCGGCGCGACTGCCGTCGCCGCTCCGGCCTTCGCGCAGGACATCACCCTCAAGGCCAGCCACAACGCAAATGCCGACGAGCCCTATGGCGTCGGCATGCGCAAGATGGCCGAGATCCTCGAAGAGAAGACCGACGGCGCGGCCACCATCGAGGTCTTTGACAACGCCACGCTCGGCGACGAGATGGAGAGCATCCAGGGCACCCAGATCGGCACTGTCGACATCGCCGTGACCGCCAACTCGACGCTGGCCAACTTCGTGCCGGACCTGTCGGTGTTCTCGCTGCCCTTCCTGTTCGACGATGCCGAGCAGATGGACCGCGCCCTGAGCGATCCCGAGGTGCTCGACGCCATCGGCGGCGCGCTCGACGCGCAGGGCTTCCACCTGCTCGCCGTGTTCTCGGCCGGCACCCGTCACATCATGACCAAGGAGCCGATCGAGTCGCTGGCCGATCTCGAGGGTCTGAAGATCCGCACCATGCAGAACCCGGCCCATGTGGACACGTTCAACGCCTTCGGCGCCAACGCCACCCCGATCGCCTATACCGAACTCTACGGTGCGCTCGAAACCGGCGTGGTCGACGGTGCCGAAGCCGCCAACACCAACTTCTTCTCGCAGAAGTTCTACGAGGTCGCGCCCGACTGGGCCGTGGTCGGCTGGCTCGAGCTGGTCGCTCCGGTGATCATGGGCAAGGCCGCCTACGAAGCGCTTCCCGACGACGTGAAGACCGCGCTCGACGAGGCGGGCCTCGAGGCCGGCAAGGCCGAGCGCGCGGCCTATCTCGCCAGCGACAACGCCCGCTTTGCAGATCTCGAAGAGGTCGGCGTCAAGATCACCCGCCCTGACACCACCGCCTTCCGCGAAGCCGCGGCTCCGGTGCAGGAAAAGTACCTCGAAACCGACGCCCAGAAAGAAATCTTCGAGCTCGTGAAATCGGTCGAGTAATCTCCCAACTCGATCCAACTCCCCCGGCCGCGCCCACCCGCGGCCGGGGTTTCTGCAAAGACCTCGCATAGAAAGCCCGCGCATGTTCGCCCTTCTCGAACGCCTCTGCCTTGCCCTGCGCTTCGTCGTCTCGGGCGTGGTGATCCTGCTCTTCAGCGTGATGATGATCTCGGTGCTGGTGCAGGTCGGGGGGCGATACGTCTTCAACTATTCCATCGCGCAGGCCTCCGAGATCGCCACGTTCAGCCAGATCTGGCTGGTCCTGCTGGGCTCCGGCGTCGCCGTCGCCAAGGGGCAGCACGTGGCCATCGACATGCTGCCCGCCAAGCTGCCGCTGCCCGCCGCTCGCGTGGCGCTGGTGGCCATCGCGCTGGTCATCGCGACCTTCCTCGCGGTTCTGGCCTATGGCAGCCTGCCGCTGCTGCGCATGGGTGAATTCCAGAGCTCGCCGGCGCTGCGCGTGCCGATGAAATACGTCTATATCTGCCTGCCCTTCGGCGCCGGCTACATGGCGCTCGAACTGCTGCTCACGGTGATCCAGCGCTGGGACAATCCCTTCCCGCCGCCCGAGCCCGATGCCGAGGAGGCTATCTGATGCTGGTGATTGCTGCCGCCTTCGTCTTCCTTCTGGCCCTTGGTGTGCCCGTGGTCTTCGTGCTTGGTGCCTCGGCGGTGCTGGCGCTGGTGACCACCACCGACGTGCCCGTCGCCATCGTCAGCCAGCGTGTCTTCGCCGGGCTCAACTCCTTCACCCTGATGGCGATCCCGTTCTTCGTCTTTGCCGGTGTCATCATGGACGCGGGCGGCATCTCGCGCCGCATCGTCGATTTCGCCTCGGCGCTGATCGGCTGGGTCGTCGGCAGCCTCTACCAGGTGAGCTGCGTCGCCGCCGCCGGGCTTGCGGCGATCTCGGGCTCCGGCTCGGCCGACACCGCGGCGATCTCTGCGATCATGCAGCCGCAGCTGCGCCGCCGTGGCTATGACGTGGATTTCGGCGCCGCACTGATCGCCTGCGCCGGCTCCATCGCGCAGGTCATCCCGCCGAGCCTGACCATGGTGATCCTCGCGGTGATCTCGAACGTCTCGATCGGGGCGCTGTTCATCGCCGGCGTGCTGCCGGGGCTCATGTGCATCGCCATGCTGATGGTCATCGCCTATTTTCAGGCCCGCAAGGGCGGTGCCGCCTACCGCGAGACCGACCCCTTCACCCTCGAGCGCCTCGGCCGCACCGGCTGGAAGGCGCTGCCCGCCGCCGGCATGCCGGTGCTGATCCTCGGCGGCATCCTGGGCGGGGTTTTCACGCCCACCGAGGCCGCCGCGATCTCGGGCTTCTACGGGCTGCTCGTCGGGCTCTTCGTTTATCGCGACCTCAAGATCTCGCGTTTGCCCGGACTGATCCTCCGCACCGCCTCGCTGTCGGCCGCCGTCATGCTGATCATCGGCACCGCCAGCGTGTTCTCCTGGCTCATCGCCAATGCCAACGTGCCGCGCATCCTCGGCGACTGGATCGCCAGCGTCTCGACCAGCACGCTGATCTTCCTGATCATCGCCAACGTCCTGTTCCTCTTCGTCGGCATGTTCCTCGAGACCATCGCGGCCATCCTAATCATCGTGCCGGTGCTGTCGCCCATCGCGGCGCAGATGGGCGTGGACCCGATCCACTTCTCGCTGCTCGTCATCCTCAACTGCGCCATCGGCACAGTGACCCCACCCTACGGCGTGTCGCTCTTCGTGTCGTCGAGCGTGGCCGGGCGCTCGGTGCTGCAGGTGTCGCGCCGGCTCGGCTGGCCGCTGGCGGGGCTCTTCGCCATGCTGCTCGCGGTGACCTTCATTCCCGACCTGTCGCTGTTCCTGCCGCGGCTCTTCGGGCTCATCGAATAATTCTTTCAAGGACAAGACCATGACCAAGCTCAAAGTCACCATCGCCGGCATCGAGTTCGATGCCCGCTTCGAGGAAGACGCCGCGCCCAAGACCGTCGCCGCGTTCCGCGCCCAAATGCCCTACACCAGCAAGGTGGTGCATGTGCGCTGGTCCGGCGAGGGCGTGTGGATCCCGCTCGGCGAGACCGATTTCGGCGTCGATTACGAGAACCACACCAGCTTTCCGGCACCGGGCCAGTTCATCCTCTATCCCGGCGGCATCTCTGAGACCGAGATCCTGCTCGCCTATGGCGGCGTGCATTTCGCCTCCAAGATGGGCCAGCTCGCGGGCAACCATTTCATCACGCTCACGTCGAACCTCGACAAGCTGAAGGAAATCGGGCCCAAGGTGCTTTGGGAGGGCGCGCAGGACATCCATTTCGAGGAAGTCTGACGACCTGAAGGACGGATCATGACGGTGACACCGATCAGCTACGGCGCAAGGCTGCGCCATCTCGCCGCCGAGCGCGGCAGCGCCGAGGCCGTGCGCTTTCTGCCGGCAAAAGGCGAGGAGCAGTCGCTGAGCTGGCAGGCGCTCGACGTCCTGACCGACCGCTTTGCCCGCGCGCTCGAGGCGCGCGGCGTGGGGCAGGGCGACGTGGTCGCCTTCGCCCTCGGCAATATCCCGGCGCATCTGGCGCTGGCCCTCGCCATCTGGCGCTGCGGCGCCACAACCATGGTGCTCGACCCCGGCATCCTGCCCGAGACCGCGCGGGCCATGAAGGCCCGCAGCGGCGCGGCGTTGATCATCGCTCAGCGCGAGGGCACCGGCGACGTGACGCTCGAGGCCTTCGAAGCCGAGGCCCATGCGCTGCCCGAGACCACGGTCGAGGACCGCATCCCGACGCCGGGCAAGATCGTGCTCTCGGGCGGCTCCACCGGCCTGCCCAAGATGATGTGCGACGAGCGCCCATTTACCCGCGTGCCCGGCTTCAGTTGGGGCCGCGTGGCGCCGCGCCTCGGTTTTCGCTGCGACCAGGTCCAGCTGGTCTGCGGGGCGATGTCGCACAACGCGCCCTTCACCTGGGCGCAGAACGGGCTCTTCGAGGGCAACCGATTGGTGCTGATGGAGCGCTTCGACGCGGTGCGCGCGCTGCAGGCCATCGACCGCTTCGAGATCGGCTTCGCCATGCTGGTGCCGACGATGATGGTGCGGATGGTCGATCATCTCGAAGAAAGCGGCGCCACGCTCTCGAGCCTGCACGCGCTCTACCACACCGGCGCGCCCTGCGCCGGCTGGCTGAAACAGGCGTGGATCGACGTGCTCGGCCCCGAGCGCGTCACCGAGATGTACGGCTCGGGCGAGAACACCGGCCAGACCACCATCACCGGCTCCGAATGGCTCGAGCATCGCGGCTCCGTGGGGCGCGGCTTCGAGACCGAGATCCGCATCTACGGCCTCGATGGCACGCTGCTGCCCGAGGGCGAGACCGGCGAGATCTTCATGCGCCCTGCAGATCTGGGCGGGCGAACCCACTACACCGGCCCCGACGCACCGCAGCCCGAGCGAGACGCCGACGGTTTCCAGAGCATCGGCGACGTCGGCTGGCTGGACGCGGACGGCTTCCTCTATCTCGGCGGGCGGCGCGACGACGTGATCAACACTGGCGGCGTGAAGGTGCACCCCGAGACCGTCGAGGCGGTGCTGCTGCAACATCCCGAGATCGGCGACGCGGTGGTGTTCGGCATTGATGACCGGGAGTGGGGCCAGCGAGTGGTGGCCTGCGTCGTGCCGAAGGGCACCTCCGGACCGGACCAGCGCGCGCTGCACGATTTCTGCACCAGCCACCTGAGCCCGCAGGAGATCCCCAAGCAGGTGAAGCTCTGCGAGACGCTGCCGCGCGACGGCTTCGGCAAGATCCGCCGCAAGGCGTTGCGACAGGACTGGCTCGCGACCCGCTGACGCCCGGTGCAGCGGGAGCTCTAGCGCGAACATAGTCCGTGGTCTTCTCGACGTCCCGGCAAGCTCGGAGCATTTGACTTGTTTCAGCGCCGCCGCGACAGGCCACGACTATAATGAACATAATTCCCATTCTCAGATTTTCGAATGTGCGCGGGGCACATTCTAAACTGCGTTGCGACAGATGCTCTATCTTGCTGGAAAGCAAGGGGAACGAGATTGGCCCACATCGAACTGAACCTGCGCGAAAGACGCCGGATTGAAGAGATGCTGAATGCCAAGGCATCAGTACGGAAAATCGCAGAGGCCATCGGCAGGCCCTGACCATGCAGCACCTCGACCTGGCGTAGCTCGCAGCGCGTGGGTCGTCGTGGCGCAGCAGATACGTATCTGTCCGACAGGGGTTCCTTCCATTCCAGAGAACACATCATACTATCAAACCGTGGGATCATACGTCTATCCTTCGACCGGCACGGCGAAATGGCGGCGCAGGCTGTTCAGCATGTGATCGGCCATGGCCTGCCGCGTCTCTTCGGTGCCAGACCCGATATGTGGCGTCATTACCACGCGCGGATTGTCGAGCAGAGCTTGCGGCACATGCGGTTCGGTCTCGAATACGTCGAGAGCGGCCCCCGCGATGCCCCCGGAGGCAAGAGTGGCGATCAACGCGGGTTCGTCGACCACTGACCCACGCGCAACATTCACGAGAAAGCCACGCCCCCCGAGCGCCTCGAGCACTTCGGCGTTGACCATATGGTGGGTGTCCCTGGTCAGCGCACAGGTCAGCACCAGCATGTCGCAGACACCCGCCATCTCGATCAGGTCGGGAAAGTAGTCGTAGGGCACCTCCTTGGGGCGTGGCCCAGTATAGGCAACAGCCGAACCGAGGCTTCGCAGCCTGCGCGCCAGCGCCTGTCCGATCGTCCCCATTCCGACGATACCGACGCGCATCCGGCCAAGGGAGCGAGCGAGCGGATAAGCCGCTTGCGCTGGCCAGTGCCCTGCGCGCATGAAACGGTCGGCCTGCACCAGGTCGCGCGTCACTGCCAGCGCCAACCCGAGAGCGGCATCGGCCACGTCCTCCGCCAGCACCGCCGATGTATTGGTCACCGTGATGCCCCGCGCCCGCGCCGCCGGCAGGTCAACATTATCGAGCCCGGCGCTGTAGCTGGCGATGATTTCGAGCGCGGGCAGCGCGTCCAGCAGTGCCTTGTCCACCCGGGTCTTGCGCAGGGCAATGCCACGGATCCGGGCGCCATGGGTCGCCAGCATTGCGGTCGCCGCGGCATGATCGGCGGGCAGGTCGACGACCGCGAAATGCGTCTTCAGCGCCGCAACCGTGGCATCGGGCAGGGTCGCGGCCTTGAGGATAAGGGGCTTCGACATTTGGAACCTCCGTGCGGCCGCAGCGGGCCGGATATCGTGTGTCAGGGCAGGATGGCCAGCCATGCGGCGGCGGTGAACATCGAAAGCGCCGTGGCAGCCAGGACCGCTGTGGCCGCAACGCGTTTTGCCACGCCGTAAATGTTGGCGAAGATGTAGGCGTTCACGCCCGGCGCCATTGCGGCAGAGATCACCAACGAGCGCATCTGAGATGCCTCGAGATCCATCCACGTTCCCATGCCCCACGAGATCGCCGGATGTATCACCAGCGACAGCGCGGTCATGCCGGCGATGGCGCGGATGTCGCCTTCGGGACGGTAGCGGTACAGGATGCCACCCAGCCCGAACAGAGCCGCTGGCAGCGCGGCGCCGGCCATCATGTTCATTGTCGCGGTGACAAGCTCGGGCACCGCGAGGCCGGTCAGTGCCCGGAACGCCTGCAATGTGAATCCAAACATGATACCCATCACCAGCGGGGTCCGCAGCACGCCCCGGAGCGCCCGCGCACCAACGCGCAGAAGCCCGGAGCCCGTACCCGAGGAGCGCACGGCCTCCATCGCGAGGATGCCTATCGTGTAGAGCAGCGGGGAATGGATCGAGATGATCGCGAAGTTGTCGGCGAGGGCAGCATCACCATAGGCACGTTGGGTGATCGGCAGGCCCAGCAGGGCGATGTTGCCAAACATGCAGCCGAAGCCAATGGTCACGCTGTCTGCGGGCGGGCGATCTAGAAGCGCCCGCGCACCGACATAGGCCAGCGCCCCGCAGATCAACGCCCCCGCGTAATAGGACAGGAGCAGCCCGGCGTCGAAGCTCCGCGACAGGTCGAGCTCGGAAATGCCGCGCGCCAGCAGCAAGGGCAAGGCCCACGTCTGAGCGAATTTGGTCAGCCCGTCGATGGCCGCGTCAGACATCATCCGCCGCCAAGCTGCGAGGTATCCGGCTCCGACGACGACGACGACGAAAACCGGAAGGATAACGGAAACGAGATCAAGCATTTCGGCGATGGTTCTGAAAAGAGAGAGATAGGCCCTGCTGAACCGGATCCCGGAAGGCCGCGGGCTCCGGTTCAGCAGGGCACGACAGGCGCGGGCCTGGTCAGCCGTGGCCGTAGACACTCCTCGCAGTCTCAGCCGAGATCAGGCCCGCCTCGAGATCTGCGGCAACCTCCTCGGAGGTCCGATCCGCCGGATCGCCAAAGCCCCCGCCTGACGGCGAGATATGGCGGAACACGTCGCCCTTGCCGAGTCTGTAGGGCTTGGTCACCAGAACGGGCAGCTCTGTGACGCTCTCTCCCTGGATCAGCAAGCTGACCGGGCCGGTCCCTTCGCCACCGCCATGAAGGCCGTGCGGGCGGAAGTCGCGCTTGTCCGAACGCAGCGACAGCAGGCCGTCCTCTTCGCCGGTGTACTCGTATTCGCGGATGAACGAGTTGCCGCCGCGATGCCGCCCGGCGCCGCCGGTGTCGGGCATTATGCCATAGCGGCGGATGCGCAGGGGGTAATTGGCTTCGATCATCTCGACCGGCACGTTGGCCTGGTTGGCGCCCATATGCGGCACACCCACCTGACCGTCATGGGCCGAACTTGCGCCCCATGTGCCCATGACAGTCTCGGTGAAGACCAAGCTGCGCCCCTCGCGATAGCCGGCGAAAGTCGGTACGGTGGACCCCCCCATGCCGTCGGCGGTGACGCGATCGGGCAGCGGCTGGGCAAGCGCGCCGAACATGGCGTCGATCACCCGGTAGCCGGTGATGCCACGTGCGCCGCAGGGGGCTGGATGCACCGAGTTGATCACCGTGCCCTTAGGCGCGGTCACCGTCACCACCCGCTCGAAGCCGTGGCAGTTGGGAATGTCCGATTGCATGATCGAGCGCAGCGCCGTGTAGACCGAGGCCTTGGTGAAGGGCAGCGGCGTGTTCACCCCACCCTCCACCTGCGGCGAGGAGCCGTCGAAATCCACCGAGATGCTCTCATCATGGATGGTCAGCGCCACCTTGATCACGATGGGTTCAGGGTGTTCGCCCAGCCCGTCCATATGGTCGGTGAAATGGTAGGTTCCGTTGGGCAGGTCGCGGATCTCGGCACGGCCCAGACGCTCGGCATAGTCGTGCAACGCCTCGGCGGCGGCCAGAACCTCGGTGACACCGAAGCGTTCCACAAGATCCGCGAAGGAGCGGCGCCCGGCGCGCGAGGCAGCCATCTGGGCGCGCAGATCGCCGTGGACCATTTCGGGCACGCGAACGTTGAGGCCGATGATCTCCCAGATCGCAGAGTTCATTTCACCCCGCTCAAACAGCTTGAGGAACGGCAGCCGCAGCCCCTCCTGATAGATCTCCGAAGCCCCGAGCGCGTTGGAGCCGGGCACAATACCGCCGACATCGGCGTGGTGCGCCAGCGTGGTTGTCCATGCGATGATCGCGTCCTCGTGGAAGATCGGCTCGACGATGTAGATGTCGGGAAGGTGCTGACCGTCGGCGGCGTAGGGATCGTTGCCGATGAAGCAGTCGCCGGGGTGGATATCCCCTTCGTAGCGGTGCATCAGGTGCTGCATCGCGTCGTAGAACGAGCCGAGGTGCATCGGCGTGGTCACACCCTGCGCAAGAGTCTGGCCCTTGGCGTCGCAGATGGCGGTGGAGTAGTCCATGCTGTCGCGAACGATCGGCGAATAGGCCGCGCGCATCAGCATCAGAGCCATCTCGTCGGCGATGGCGTCGAAGGCGTTTTTCATCACCTCGAGGCGGATCGGGTCGATGGTGCTCATTCCGCGGCTTCCTTGCTTTTGAACTGCTTGGCGGGACTTGCCACGGGCAGCGTCACGATGATGTTGCCGCGCGCATCCAGCACAGCGGTGCAATCAGGGGGCACGATCGTGGTGCCCTCGTATTCCTCGATGATTGCTGGGCCCTGCAATGGCGCGCCAAGCAGCGCGGGGCGGTCGAGGATGCGTGCCGGAACGCGGCCCCATAGCGGACCGAAATAGACCTCGCGTGTCGTTTCTGGAGCCGCCTGGCGGGCGCGGTATTCCGGCAGCGCCTCGGCGCCCTTGGGCACACGTGCCGTGGCGCGCAGGTTGACGATCTCGACCCCAGTGGCCTCCAGCCGGTAGCCGTAGGCGCGCTCGTGCGCGGCGTCGAATTCGGCGCGCATGGCAGCCGCGGCCGCTGCGTCGAACGTGCTTGCGGCGGGAAAGGGCAGCGTCAGCTCGAACGCCTGTCCGCGATAGCGCATATCCACCTCGTGGATCAGTTCAACTTCATGCGTGCTGCGGCCCAGCTCGCCAGCCACCTGCGCATCGAGCGCGCCGAAGCCCTGCGCCAGCGCCGCCGGCTCGACGCTGTCCAACGGGCGCAGCATTGCCGAAGAGGCCTGGGTCTCGATGTCCGCGAACAAGAGCCCCAACGCGGAAAGAACGCCCGCGCCCGGCGGGACGATCACGGTAGAAACGCCCAGCGAGCGGGCCAGCGATACCGAGTGGATGCCGCCGTTGCCGCCAAAGGCGATCATCGCGAAGTCGCGCGGATCGCGGCCCCGGAACGTCGTCACGGATTTCACCGCACGCATCATCACCGTGCTGACGAGCTCGTGCACGCCATGCGCCGCTTCTTCGAGAGAAATGCCCATGGGACCGGCCACCACTCGGTCGATCGCCTCGCGTGATTTTTCCGGGTCCACGGGCACCCCGCCGCCCGCGAGGGCGCTTTGGTTGAGGTAGCCGAGCACCATGTTGGCGTCAGTCACGGTGGGTTCCGTGCCGCCGGCGCCGTAGCAGGCCGGCCCAGGTGCTGCGCCGGCGCTCATCGGTCCGACCTTGAGCGCGCCGGCGCGGTCGCGCCAAACGATCGAGCCGCCGCCCGCACCGACCTCCGAGATATCGATCACCGGCAGTTTCAGCGCGTAGCCACCGCCTTGTGCCAGCTTCGACGACAGCGAGATGCCGCCGCCGACCTCGTAATCATCGGCCTTGAGCAGCTTGCCGCCTTCGATCAGCGACGCCTTGGCAGTCGTGCCGCCCATGTCGAAGGCGATGGCGTCGTCGAAACCGGCCTGAAGCATCACCGCCCGCGCACCAATCACCCCGGCGGCGGGCCCGCATTCGACGATCTGCGCCGGCTTGGCCACCACTGTGCGGCTGTCGACGATACCGCCCGCCGAGTGCATCATCTGGAACTGCGGCGGCAGACCGGCGGCGGCCAGACGGTCGCGCAGGCTGTCTAGATAGGTCTTCACCGGCGGGCCGACGAAGGAGTTGATCACGGTGGTCGAGGTGCGCTCGTATTCACGCAGCTCGGGTAGCACGTCGACCGACAGCGAAACGTATAGGTCGGGCAGATGCTCGGCCAGCAGCTCGCCGATGCGGCGCTCGTGTGCGGGGTTGGCGTAGGAGTGCAGCAGACAGACTGCAACAGCCTCGCAGCCGCTGGCACGTATCGCCTCAATGGCGGCCATGACGCTGGCCTCGTCCAGCTCGGTCAGCACCTCGCCCTGGAAATCCGTACGCTCGGTGACCTCGAAGCGCCATTTGCGTGGCGACAGCGCGGGCGGCTTTTCATAGAGCGGATCGTAGAGGCGCGGCACCCTGATGCGGCGCATCTCGAGCACGTCGCGAAAGCCCTCGGTGGTGATCAGCGCCGTCTTGGCACCCTTGCCTTCGAGGATGGCGTTGGTGGCCACGGTGCAGGCGTGCATCACCTCGCCGATGTCGGAGGGTGCCAGCCCCTCGACTTCGATCAGCTCGAGGATGCCCTCGGCCACGCCGCGCGCGTAATCGTCGGGGGTCGAGGCGACCTTGCGGGTGGCGATGGTGGTGTCGGCCCGGATCAGGGCGACATCGGTGAAGGTGCCGCCGATGTCGGCGGCAATGCGCAGAGAACCGTGTGAGGTATCGGTCATGGATCAGTTTCCCAGAAGCAGGTCGGGCAGGAAAAGCACCACGCCCGGCGCGTATGTGATGATGAAGAGAACGGCGATCAGCGGCACCAGGAACGGCAGCGACGCCCGGCACACGGATTCGAACGAGATGGCCCCGACGCGGGTGACGATGAAGAGCGCCACGCCGACCGGTGGGGTCACGATGCCGATGAGCAGGCCGTAGACCATAATCAGCCCGAAATGCACCCGGTCGATGCCGAAGTGATCGACGATGGGCATCATGATCGGGATCAGGATGATCATCGCGGGGATGTTCTCGAGGATGGTGCCGAGCGCCAGGAAGAAGATGATGACGAGGAGCAGGAACAGGTAGCGGTTCTCGGTGAAGCCGACGACGGCTTCGGCGATGGTCTGCGGCACCCTGTCATAGGTCAGCACGAAGCCCATGGCATGGCTGACCCCGATGATCATAAGGATCGAGCCGAAAAGGATGATGGTCTCGCCGAGCGCGGTCCGCAGCCGCGAGAACGCGAGGGAGCGGTAGGCGATGCCGAGGATCAGCGTGTAGGCGCAGGCGATCACGCCCGCCTCGACCGGGGTGGCGATGCCGGTGGTGACCGAGCCGATGATGATGAACGGCGCAAGGATCGCCCAGCCCGAGCGCGAGGTTTCGCGCAGGATATTGCGGGCACTTGGCATCGGGGTCACCTGCACGTCGAAACGGCCGGCGGCGAAGCGGTTGTAGAGCATCAGCACCGCGACCAGCACGAGGCCCGGCCCGATCCCGGCAAGGAACATGCGCTCGACCGAGACCTGCGCGCCGAAGGCGTAGATCAGCAGCGGTACCGATGGCCACATGGTCGGCCCGATCACCGAGCTGGCGCAGGTAAGCGCCGCCGAGAAGGCCTTGGGATAGCCGTGCTTTTCCATCTGCTTGATGACGAGGTTGCCGATGCCGGCAACGTCGGCGATGGCCGACCCGGTGACGCCGCCGAAGAGCAGCGAGCACATCACGTTGACCTGCGCGAGGCCGGCACGGAAGTGGCCTACAAGAGCGTTGGCGAGCACAAAGATGCGGTCGGTGAGGCCGATGGCCGTCATCAGGTGACCGGCGAGGATGAAGAACGGCACCGCCATCAGCGCCGGGGCGTTGATGCCCTCGAGGATGTTGAGCGGGAAGGTGTAGAGCAGGCGCAGGTTGTCGGCGAGGCCGATCTGCCAGAACCCGGCGAGGGTGCCGGCGGCCAGCGCGACCACCACGGGCACACCGAGAAAGAGCAGCACCATGAAGATGCCGAAGATCGTAAGGGCTACCATGCGGCCGCTCCTTCATCGCCGGCAGGTTCGTCACGGCTCCAGCCTGCGGGGATGCAGACCAAATCGAAGATGAAGTGGATCAGCAACATCAGCGAGGATGCGAGCATGGGAACCGAGAGCCAGTAGCGGCTGAGACCGACGATCTCCATGTTGCCGCGCTGGCGGGCGAAGATCTGAGGCGCCTCTGCCAGCAGGATGCCGGCGACGACAAGGCCGGCGATGCCGGTGAGCACGCGCGACAACAGCCGCCCGCGTCGTCCGAACCGGTCGATCAGGATCATCAGTTCGATGTCGAGCCGCCGGCGGTACATGACGTAAAAAGCCAGGAACACTGACCAGACCATCATCACGCCGGTCCAGGGCGACACCCAGAGCAGACTGTCAGCGCCGGCGTTGCGCAGAAGGATGTTGGCGAAGTTGAACGCCAGCATCAGCACCAGTAGGAGCATGGCACCGCCCTGAAACACGGTGGCGGCGCCGTCGAGTATGGCGTCGACGGTGCGGACCCACTTGGGCGCACCCGGCAGGCCGCCCGGCGCGGTCGCTGGGGCGGCATCGCCCCCGGCGGCGCTGGGGTGCGCACCGGGGGCTTTGTCGTTGGTCAGTTTGGCTGCCATGATGCGCCGTCAGCCTTCGCTCGGGATAGCGGCTTCGAGCAGGCCCTCGGGCAGCTCGCCGGCGGCGTCGCGCTCGCGGTACCAGTCGGCCATCGTCTCGAACAGCGGCTCTAGCGGCATGTCGGTGAAGGTCACACCCCGCTCTTCAAGTAGGGCCTGCATGCCGGCGGCGTTTTCGGCCATCAGCTCTGCCGAGTAGGCACCGGCTTCCTCGTGAGCGGTCAGCAGCGCCTGCTGGTCCTTCTCGGGGAGCGCGTCGAATGCGGCGGCATTCATCATGAACGGCAGGCCCTGCCAGAACTCGTTGGTCCGGGTGATGTAGGGCGCCTGCTCGTAGAACTTCATCGCCTCGACCAGCGCGGCGGGCGAGGTTGCCGCATTCACGACACCAGATTGCAGCGCTTGATAGGTTTCGGTCCATGCCAGCATCTGCAGATCGGCGCCAAGGTGCTGCCACACGTCGATGGCCAGCTCGTCGGGGTACATGCGCAGCTCGACGTTCGAGATGTCCTCGTAGCTCTCGACCGGCTCCTTGGAGATCAGCACGCGGTACGGCCCGCGGACCATCGCCATGGGCTCGCCAAGAGCGCGCACGCCGGCGACCTCTTCGGCGGTCTCGAACCAGCCCTGCACGAGATCGGAACGGGTGAACTCGACCCAGTCCTCGCGGCTCTGGAACAGGAAGTGCGGGGCAACCCACTTGATCTCGGGCACCCATTTCTGGAGAAAGAAAGAGTCCTCGACATAGATGTTCACAGTGCCCAGCTCGAGCTGTTCGAGGATGGAATCTTCACGGCCCAGCTGTTCGTTGGGATAGACGTCGACGGTCAGGTCACCGCCCGAAAGTTCGGCGACGCGCTCGGCGAAAAAATCGTAGATGATACCCTCGGGGCTGTCAGAGGGCTGCTTGGTCGCCATGCGCCATGTTTCGGCCGACGCCATGGTTGCGCCCAGGCCGAAGCAAAGCGTGGCCGCCACGAGACTGCGACCGAGGGTGGGAAAATGAAGATTGGTCATCCTGTTGTCTTTCCTTTTTTGAGAAGCATCCCGGCTTGCCAGGAAGGGGGAGTGGGACCGGTTGATCCGGTCTCCGGGGTATGTGAGCGTTCTGCTACGGGCTAAGGGTCAGACACCCGCGCCCCAGCCGCCGCCGCCGGGGGTTTCCAGCGTCACGGCTTCCTTGTCCTTCAGGGTGAGCGAACCCTTGGCGGGCCGGTCCTGCCGATTGCCGTCGGCGTCGGTGGACCAATTGATGCCGCGCATGCCATCGGCGCCGCCGTGAAGGCCATAGGGCGCAAAGGCGCGCCGGTCGGTCTGAAGCGAGACGCGGGCATCGTGACCGATCACCTGGATCGACCGGATCAACCCGTCGCCCCCGGGGTTCTCGCCGGCGCCGCCCGAGCCGTCGCGCAGCTCGTAGCGGACGCAGCGCAGAGGGTAACTGATCTCGAGGCTCTCGATCGGCGTGTTGAGAGTGTTGGACATGTTGGCGTGGACGCCAGACATCCCCGGCCCCATGGGACGCCCGCCCTGACCGCCGCCCGAGGTCTCGATATAGGTATAGGGGCGACCATTGCGCGGGTCGATGCCACCGATTCCGATAAGGTTCATCGTGCCGTTGGACGCGGCGGCGATACGATCCGGCGCGATCTGGGCAAAGCCGCGCAGCACGGTGTCGGCAAGGCGTTGGGTCGTCTCGGTGTTGCCGGCGCAGACGGCTGCAGGCTTCTGCGCATCCAGAAAGCACCCCTTGGGGATATGCACCTCGACCGGGCGCAGCACGCCGGCATTGGGCGGCAGGCTGGCATCGGTCAGCAGCTTGAGCGAGTAGAAGATCGACGACCAGCACATCGGCGCCACGGCGTTGACGTTGCCCGCAACCTGCGGCGACGTGCCGGTGAAGTCGAAGGAGATCTTTTCCTCGTCGATGGTGATCCTGAGACGGATCCACACCGGATCGTCCGAGGATCCATCGTTGTCGAGGCAATCCTCGCAGGTCCAGCTGCCGCGCGGCAGTTCGGCCATGCGGGCGCGCATGCGACGCTCGGTGTAGTCGAGGATGGCCGCAAGGCCGGCTTCCAGCACATCGGCACCGAAGCGGTCGGCGACCTCTTCCATACGCCGCGCGCCAACCCGCAGGGCGGACAGCTGGGCGTTGAGATCGCCGCGCCTCTCCGCGGAGGTACGCACGTTGGCGAGGGTCATCGACATGATGTCCTCCTGCAGCACACCAGCGCGGTATAGTTTTACCGGCGGAATGATGATGCCTTCCTGGAAGATTTCGATGGAGCGCCCGGGCATGGAGCCGGGTTCCATACCGCCTACGTCGGAGTGGTGCGCGCGGCTGGCGACATAGGCGATGCGGCGGCTGTCGATGAAGACCGGTGCAATCAATGTTATGTCGGGCAGGTGCGCCCCGGCCACGAAGGGGTCGTTGACGATGACCACGTCGCCCTCGTCCAGCTCGCCGGTGCGCTCCAGTGTCGGCTTCACAGCGCGCAGCATCGAGCCGAGGTGCACCGGCACATGCTCGGCCTGTGCCACCAGCTCGGCATCGGCGGTAAAGATGGCGCAGGAGGCGTCCATGCGCTCTTTGATGTTGGGCGAGAACGCCGTGTGCTTGAGCACCGAGCCCATTTCCTGCGCGGTCGCTTCGAGCGCGTTGCGCAGAACCTCAAGGCGGATCGGGTCAAAATCAGTCATTGTGCGACCTCCACGACGAGAGAGCCCGACGCCAGCACGGTGGCACGGTCTCCGGGATAGAGAATGAGGGTGGCCGAGACTTCTTCGATGGCGGCAGGGCCTTCGATGACATTGTCCGCGAGCAGCGCATCGCGTGCCCAGACTCCGGCCTCGTACCAGTCTCCCGGCGTCGCGCCATCGGCGGTCTCGTAATAGATCTTGCGGCGGCTGATCAACGCGCCCTCAGGCGGGGTTTCGGTGCCGCGCGCCAGTTCCGGCAGCACCGGCTTTTCGATATGACCGATGCCGGTGACGTTGACCCCCACCACCTCGAGCGGGGCGCTCGGGTCGGCATGGCCGAAGCGCGCCTCATGCGCGGCATTGAAGGCGGCGGGCAAGACGTCCCACCAACCGGGCTTCGTGGTGTCGACCGGGATCGGCAGGGCGAAGCTCTGGCCATCATAGCGCAGGTCCAGCTTGACCTCGTATGAACGCTGCGCCTCAGGAACGTCATCGGCTTCGAGCCGTTCACGCGCCGTGGCCTTCAGCTTTTCGATATGAGCCAGTGCGCCGTCCGCGCCGAGATCGTCGAAAAGTGCGATGTGCGTCTCGACGAAGTCGTGGCGCAGGTCAGAGATCAATTGCCCCATTGCGCAAAGGATGCCGGGGGTGGGCGGAACCATGACGCGCGGGATGCGCAGGTCGGCCGCTACCGGGCTGCCGTGCATCGGGCCTGCGCCGCCGAAAGGCACCAGAGCAAAGTCGCGCGGGTCGTAACCACGCTCGACGGAGACAACGCGGATGCCGCGCACGATGTTGGCATGGGCGACACGCAGAATTCCCGCGGCGGCCTCTTCCAACGTCAGCCCCAGCGGCTTTGCGATATCTCGCTCGATAACGCGGGCGGCACCGCTCACGTCCATCTCCATGGTACCGCCAAGGCGCGAGCTGCCGTCAAATCGGCCGAGTACGATGTTCGCGTCGGTCACGGTGGCCCGGTCACCGCCGTGCCCGTAGCAGACGGGACCAGGACGGGCCTCGGCGCTCATCGGGCCGACACGCAGGGCGCCACCTTCGTCGATCCAGGCGATGGAGCCACCGCCGGCGCCGATTGCGTTGATGTCGATGACAGGCAGCTGAATCGGCACGGTCTCGAGCGAGGCCCCGCGGGTGATCTCGGGCCGGCCACAGCGAATTAGACTGATGTCGGTGGAGGTGCCGCCAATGTCCATGGTGATGATGTCGTCAATCCCGGCCAGCGACGAAACATGCGCTGCCGCGACCACACCGCCCGCCGGCCCCGAAAGCACCGTGTGCACCGGCTTTTCGCGGGCACTGTCCAGGCTCATCAGCCCGCCGGCCGCATCCATGACCATCACCGGGCGATCGGCAGCCAGCGCAAGGCCGCGCTCTCCATCCATCAGGATCTCGGACAGGGTGCTGAGGTAAGTGTCCATCACCGGGCGCAGGTAGGCGTTCAGCACGGTGGTGCTGGCGCGCTCGTACTCGCGAAACTCGGAGTTCACGTCGGTGGAGGCGCAGACCGCGACGCCGGGCATCTCTTCTTCGAGGATCGCGCGGGCACGACGTTCATGCGCCGGGTTGGCGTAGGAATGCAGGAAAAGCACGGCAACGGATTCAACGCCGGCGGACTTCATTTCGGCGGCGACGGCGCGGACATCGGCCTCGCTCAGGGGGACGATCTCGGCGCCGGTCTGGTCCATGCGGCCGTCGGCGGTGAAGCAAAGCTCCCGTGGAACAAGGGGTTCGGGCCGCGTGACTTCGATGTCGAACAAGGTGGGACGATTCTGCCGCCCGATCTGAAGGATGTCGCGGAAACCCTTGTTTGTCAGAAAGGCGGTGCGGGCGCCGTTGCGCTGGATCACCGCGTTGGTGGCGGTTGTCATGCCATGACCAAGATAGGACACGTCGCGCCCGGTTGCCCCCTGCTGCGACAGGGCCGTCTTCAGCCCCTGCGCCGTGCCGAGGGCACGGTTTGCGGGGGTCGTCGGAACCTTTGAGACGCTGATGCGGCGGGTCTGCGAATCGTAGGCGATGCTATCGGTGAAGGTTCCGCCCACGTCCGAAGCGACGCGGAATCTGGTATCTGTAGGCAAAGTCCATATTCCTGTAACGATAACGTTGCAGTTAGAAATCGACAGACCGCTGCGGATCGTCAACTTGCGTCATGTCCAAGAGGGCATTAATTTCGAGGCTCGGCCTTCATTGTGCAAAAAACGGACAGTCCCCATGAAAAAGACAGGTGCCGAGGCACGAGAAACCGGCCAGGCACAGGGGCCGAAGCCGAACCTGAACGAGCTACGCAGCCAGGAGACGCGTCAGAGAATCCTCGCTGCGGCACATGCTCAATTCGTTGCGAACGGATTGGAGGGCACGCGGATGGAGGCGATCGCCCTGAGCGCGGGCGTGAACAAATCCCTAGTTTATCGCCACTTCGGCAATCGCGAGACGCTCTACTGCACGGTGCTTGACCGTGCCTACGCTCAGATCCGCGCCGGTGAAAGCGCACTGGAGCTTCCCGATGACCCACAGGAGGCGCTTGCGCGCGTGGTCGACTACACCTTCGACTACTATATCGCCAATCCGGACTTCCTGGTGCTCGTCGGCATCGAGAACCTCAACAAGGGCGAATTCCTGAGACGCGTCGACAAGGCTGGGCTGAACGTCGACAACCTCAAGGGCATATATAGCAAGGTGCTGGACATGGGCATGGAGCAGGGCGTGTTTCGCCGAGGTGTCGACCCAGTTGACCTCTATTTCGTGGCCTCTTCGCTGTGCTGGTATACGGTCGCAACGCAGTACACCTTCGGTATCACATTCGAAACCGACGTGCTTTCGAAGGAAAATCTCGCCAGCCGGCGCCGGATCATCCACACGGCCGTGCGGGGTTTTCTGACCGAACCACAGCCCGAAGGGCCGGGATGACCGGCGACGCTCTGACCCCGCGACACCGACGCACCTTTGGAGGGCTGCGCTTGGCGCGGGGCTTGTTGCAAATGCGCTGCTCCCCATCTTTGGACCGCCGAAAGCTGGATTTTTCCGGCTGTTTGGTCTATCGGAACGATGCTCTTCGGCGCTGGCGGCATTACCCTGTCCTGACGTCGCGAAGGTTCTGGCAAGGAAGCCGCAGGAGCGGGCAAAGAGCAAATAGCCGGAGGTTATGCCTCGCATAACCTCCGGATTGGAAGGCCGATCAGACCGCCGCGGTGACGATGAACTCCACCTTGTAGTCGGGCGTGGCCAGCTTGGCTTCGCCACAGGCGCGCGCCGCGGGGTTGGCGGGATCGACCCAGGCATCGTAGACCGCGTTCATGTCCTGAAAATCGGCCATGTCTGCCAGCCAGATGATGACCTGCAGCAGCTTGGACTTGTTCGTGCCGGCCTCTTCCAGAAGCGCATCGATCGCGTCGAGGCAATCGCGGGTCTGGCTGGCCACGTCCGCGCCGGGCGTGCCGACCTGACCGGCCAGATAGACAGTGCCATTGTGGATGACGGCCTGGCTCATGCGGGGGCCGGGGTGAAGGCGTGTGATGCTCATGTGACTTTCTTTCTGATGAAAACTTCGGCAATCTTATCCCCGCACAAGAGGTCCGCACAGATGCTGGGCATAGAACCAGCCAATCTCTATGATAGCTCCTTGCTATTTTCGGACTGAAACACGCACAGGTACCTCCCATATCACCCGACGACACCGGAACCGCCAGCATGGACAGCATCAGTCAAGCCGACCTGAACTGGAACCTTCTGCGCGTGTTTTACATGATCTCCGAGGAGCGGAGCATCACGAAGGCCGCGCGGCGGCTCGGCCTCAGCCAACCCTCTGTCAGCAATGCCCTGCAGAAGCTCGAGGCCCAGCTCGATTGCCAACTGGTCTTCAGAGACAGCCGCCATTTCGAGCTGACAACGCGCGGCGACAAGATTTTCCAGGAATGCCGCGATATCTTTCACAGCGCCGAGCGGATTTCACTCCTGGTACGCGACGCCGAGACCGAGGAGCGCGGGCAGGTCCGCTACCAGATCATCTCGAACCTGGTGTCGCCGCTGATCGACGAGGCAATGCGTCTTTTTCACCACCGTCACCCATCGGTGATCTTCAAAAGCGAAGTGCAAAACAGCCAGGCCATTGTTCGCATGATCCAGCAGGGCCACGTGCAGTTGGGTTTCTGCCTGCTGGCCAGGCCGCTGGTCAACCTGCCGTCGATCCGTCTTTTCCGCGAGGAATTCCGAGTGTTTTGCGGCGCTGAGCATCCGCTGTTCGGGAAGGAAACGGTGGAATTGCGCGACCTTCGGCAAGAGCCGTTCATTTCCTTCGCCTGCGCCACCGAGGGCATGGGGCTGGAGCCGATGTCGGTCCTGCGCGAAGGGACACGGCTCGGCAATCGGATCAACGGGCTGAGCACCAACACCGAGGAGGTACGGCGGATGATCGTCAACGGGATGGGCATCGGTATCCTGCCCCTGGCCGTCGCCCAGGACGACATCCGACGCGGCGAGCTCTGGCCGCTGAAGATCACCGACGAGCCGATCGGGGCGGATGTCTACCTGGTCCATGCCGCGGCCGAGAAACTGTCCGCGTCAGAGCGGAAATTCGTTCAGACGATCGAAGAGCTGCTGGCGCTCTACCCCGATATGGTCTGAGCGACGGCAAGCTTTGCCGCCGCCAGATCCCGAAGCGCCATTCCGCCGGATCCATAGACCCTGAGCGCTAGGTCATCGGTCAGCCCGCTTGACGACCGCGTGCAGGAGGATGTTGAGTCCGGCCACGAAGTTCTCGGGCGTGCAGTTTTCCTCGTTGTTGTGAGTGATGCCGTTCTCGCAGGGCGTGAAGATCATCGCCGTCGGGCAATGGGTGGCAAGGAAATAGGCGTCGTGGCCCGCCTGACTTTCGATGTCGCGCCAGTTGAACTCCATGCGGATCGCTTCATCCCGGATGCGGCGTTGTTGCGCAAATCTAGGGGATTCATCTCGTGAATCCAGCATGCTAGCCGGGCAGCATGAGCAGACCTCCGAAGCCGACCTACAAGACCACCAACTGGCGCAGCTACAATCAGGCGCTGAGGCGGCGCGGATCGCTGACCGTCTGGTTCGATCCCTTGATGCAATGGAAAGCGGCGCCGTCCGGGCGGCGCGGTCGCCAGCAAACCTATAGCGACGCCGCAATCCAGGCCTGTCTCACCCTCAAGGTCCTCCTCGGGCTGCCGCTCCGCCAGACGACGGGGTTCGTGGCGAGCCTGCTGGAACTGTCCGGGCTGGGGTGGTCCGTTCCTGACTTCAGCACGCTGTCACGTCGTCAGAAGACCTTGGACGTCAGCATCCCGTATCGCGGCTCCAAGGGGGCGCTTCACCTGCTAGTAGACAGCACCGGCATCAAGGTGGAGGGCGAAGGCGAGTGGCACACGCGCAAGCATGGCGGCTCGAAACGGCGTGTGTGGCGCAAGATCCACCTCGGGATCGACGAGCAAACATTGGAGATCCGGGCCATCGAGGTCACGTCCAGCAATGTCGGCGATGCGCCGATGCTGCCAGATCTGCTCGCCCAGATTCCGGCGGAGGAGGAGATCGCCACGGTGACGGCCGACGGCGCCTACGACACGCGCGCCTGCCACGATGCCATCGCCGCCCGTGACGCGGCAGCGGTCATTCCGCCGAGGCGGACCGCGAGGCCATGGGAGCCGGACACTGCCGGAGCCCGGGCGCGCAACGAAATCCTGCGGGCGTCAAAGCACCTGGGCAGGGCGCTCTGGCGGAATTGGAGCGGGTACCACCGCCGCAGCCGGGTCGAAACGAAAATGAACTGCGTGAAGCAGCTCGGCCAGCGGCTGATGTCACGGGACTTCGACCGCCAAGTGGCAGAGGTCCAGATCCGCGCGGCGGTCATGAACCGCTTCACGGCTCTCGGCATCCCGATGACCGTGGCCGCAGGATAGGTGTGTCTGGGGAAAGGGGGACTGCGGTCACCAGCTGATTTGTCCAACAACGCCCGTTGCAAGAGTAGAAAATTTCCAGAGTTCAGTCGTCCGGCGTCGGGAAGCCGCGGGCGGCGTCGACACCTCAATCTATGCGCATGGTCTCCACAGGGAGCGCCTCGTTTGACTGGGCGGACCCGGCGCGTTGCGAAAGACTTGGCTACTGGGCCAGCTCGCGCAGGTACGCGACGATGCCCTCGACCGAGCCCGCCACGTCGCGCTTCATGACGCGCGCCGCCGCGTCGGCATCACCGGCCTTGATGGCCGCAACGATCGCATATTGCTCGTCCACCATCGACCGCCCGCCGCGCTGGTAGAAGCTCGAGACCACTGGGCCGGTCTGAAGCCAGAGCGCGCTCAACATCCCGCCGAGGATCTCCATCCGGGCAATGTTCACGATCTTGAAGTGGAATTCCTGATTGCACCCCGAGGCCGCATCCCAGTCTTCCTCGCGGAAGGCCGCCTCGTTCCGGTCGATGATCTCCTCCAGCGCGGCAATGTCGTCCGCGTTCGCATTCTCGGACGCGGGCCGGGCTTCCCTCATGTGGGTCACAATGCGCGCGTGGCGTGGTGTGTGACCCACGCCATGGCCAATATCCAAGATCTCTTCATCGAACGCTTCGAGGAGGCGGGCCCCCGCTACCTGCACGAGGGCACCTTGCACGACACCGAGATCCAGGGAGACACCATCCATGTGCGCGGGCAGAATGCGACTGAGCAGGTCACGATCCATCGCGCCAAGCGGATCGCCGCCCGGCTCGACGCGCTCGAGTCGCTGTCGATCGAGACCATGAGCCCGATCATGATGGACCAGAGCAGCGCCGCCGCGCATCTCTTCCGCGATCATCTCTCCCGCCACCAGCCACAGTCCGGCGAGACGGCGGCGCTCTGCCAGCAGTTGCTCGACTGGGACGGCGTGATGGAGAAGGCCGCGATCACGCCAACGCTATACGCGCGCTTGCGGCTTGCGATGTCGAAGCGCCTCGCGGCGGTGGCCGGTCTTGCCCGCCCCGAAGGCCCCGCCGCCGACATGATTGGCCCCGGCGACATGCTCACGCAGACCTGGTGGGTGCTGCCCGGTCTGCTGCGCTCGGGAGACACCACGCTGCTACGTGGCACCGACTGGGCAGGCCTCACCGAAGCGGCGCTGCAGGATATTCTGACCGAGGGCGAGGCCCCGCCATGGGGCGAGGTGCACCGGCCGGTGATCGCGCATCCCTTGGCACGGGTCTTTCCCGGGTCGGCCGGGACGTTTGACTTGGCGACGGCCGCGATCGGGGGCGACAACGACACCGTCTGCGCGACCGGCATCGTCCCGGCGCAGGGTCTGGCGGCGCGCTATGCCGCCATCGCACGCTATGCCTTCGACCTCTCCGACTGGTCCGCCTGCCGTTGGATTGCCTGCCACGGCACCGCTGCGGATACGACGCACCCCCACGGGCAGGATCAGCATGGCATCTGGGCCGAGGGACAGATGATCCCGATGCTCTATGACTGGCCCCTGATCGAGCAGCAGGCATCGCTCGAGCGCCAGCCGGAGGGGAGCGGGAAACTGGCGTCCTGAGGCAGAAGCGACGGTGACGGTGGCGAGCTGGCTGCCGCCACCCAAACCTTCGCCGAAGAGCGATGGCAACCGCCCGCATCCTCCACGAGCGCCCGGAAACACCCCATACCTCACCCTTCGTCACTTAGACCCAGTGATGCACGAGCTCGACTTTGAGTGCGTGAAAGACGCTCTCCATTGGCGTGTTCGGCGTTTCGAACGGAACCCGTGCGGCTCTTCAACGGCGCCATCTTCGCTGCGGCATCGGCCTGGCGCGGTCTTCGGCAGCTCATTGGTGGATGACGCGATCAAATCGATGGAGCAGCTCACTCGTCTCGGCGCGACGGATTTGTGCCAGTTCCTCGGTCTCTGGCCCTCTGACTTGCCGGGCAAGTGACACTTTCGCTAGGTTGCAACACGAGCGCCCGCCGAAGCGGTTGACCGCCGACGGTGGTCGCCGGGGGCAGCCATCCGCCGCGTGTCAGGCGCTCACGCGCCGCGCCGCAGGAAGGCCGGGACCAGCGCCAGCAGGATCAGGATCCGCGCGAAATGATGCGCCGCCACGAAGGCCGGATCGTAGCCAAGGGCCAAACCGATCGCGGCCATGGCCTCGACCCCGCCGGGCGCATAGGCGATGAGGATCTGGCCCAGCGGGAACCCGGTCAGCGCCTGCGTGATCAGCGCGAACACCAGCGCCATGCCAAGCGCCATACCGACCACCACCGTGCCTGCCCCGGCAAGCTTCAACGCCGAGCGCAGATCGACCTTGCTGATCCGCGTCCCAAGCACCGCACCGGTCATGGTGAAGCCGAGAAAGACCATCCACGACGGCGCCGCCCCGTGGATCAGCCCGGCGCCATGCCCGACGCCGCTCAGCAGGATCCCGGTCAGCAGGCAGGCGGCCGAGATGCCGCGCCGGCCCACGAAGCGACCCAGCGGCAGCCCCACCACAAGCAGTCCAGCAAGCGCCAGCAACGGCATCACCGGGCGCTCGCCCCCCGCCGCCGCATCCGGCGCGCCCAGCACCGCCGCAAGGGGCGGCACCAGCGTGACGAGGATCACCAGCCGCATCAGCTGCAGGATCATCACCCCCGACGCATCTCCCTTGCCCTCGACCGCGATCGCCACCGCGTTCGACATGGTGCCGGGCGCGCTCGCAAGAACCGCGGTCTGCCAGTCGACGGCGAACACCCTCTGCAGCAGGAAGGTGCTGGCCGCCATGGTGGCCACCAGCGCCACCGCGAGCCCGAGCAGGCTGATCGACCAGCCCGGCAGGTGCGGCAGCACCGAGGCATCGATGCCCGCGCCGAGCGAGATGCCGATCACGAGGAAAGCGAGGTCTCGCGCGATGACCGGCACGGTGACCGCGTGGCCGAGCCCGGCCATCAGCGCCACCGCGAGCATCGCCCCGATAAGTGCCCCTGCCGGAACGCCGAGAAGGGCGGCGATCGCCGCCCCTCCGAGGGCCGCGAGGCCCGTGAGCCCCGCTGTCTTCATGTTGTCTGGCACCTGCATGGCGGGTCCTAGTGCGATTCCGCGTCCTGCATTGCGTTACCGCGTGCGCGCCGCGCGAGCCAGATCGGAAGCACCACAACGAAGAGCGCCAGCACGTAGAGGAGGATACTCTTCCAGTTCGACACGAGGATGCTCCAGTCGCCGCCCGAGATCGACAGGGCCCGGCGCAGGTTGTCCTCGAACAGGCCGCCCAGCACGAAGCCGAGGATGATCGGCGCGAGCGAGAAGTCGAGCTTGCGCAGGAACCAGCCGAACACGCCGAGCATGGTGATCATGAACAGGTCGTGCGGGTTGCCGACGATGGTATAGATGCCGATGAAGGCCAGCACCGCGATCAGCGGCGTGAGGTAGTGCTGCGGGATCGTCAACATGCGGGCGAAGAGTCCCACCAGCGGCAGGTTGATGACCAGCAGCGCGACGTTGCCGATATACATCGACGCCACGAGGCCCCAGGCCACTTCCGGGCGCTGCGTGAACATGGTCGGGCCGGGCTGGATGTTGAACATCAGCAGCGCGCCGAGCAGGATCGCAGTGGTGCCCGAGCCCGGGATGCCAAGCGTCAGCATCGGCACCATCGAGCCGCCTGCGGCCGCGTTGTTGGCCGCTTCCGGCGCCGCGAGGCCGCGCACGTCGCCCTTGCCGAAGGTCCCTTCGGTGTCCGAGATTCGCTTTTCAGTGCCATAGGCAACCGCCGAGGCCACCGAGGCGCCGGTGCCGGGCAGGATGCCGATGAAGAAGCCGATCACCGAGCTGCGGGCGATGGTCCACTTGCTCTTGGCGAGGTCCGCCATGGTGACGAAGCTGCGGTCCACGGGCAGCGACTTGAGCGTGCCGCGGGCCTGCTGCTCGACGAGGGTCAGCAGCTCGGCCATGCCGAACAGGCCGACCACGACGATCAGGAAGTCGATCCCGGCGAGAATGTCGGGAATGCCGAAGGTGTAGCGCGGCACGCCGGTGTTGGCGTCGATTCCGATGGTAGCGAGCATCAGGCCGATGGTGGCACCGAGCAGGGTCTTGACGGTGCTCTTGCCGACAAGCGAGGCCAGCGAAGCGAAGGCGAAGACCATCAGCGCCACGTAATCGGCGGGGCCGAAGGTGACGGCGAAGCCGGCCAGCGCGGGCGCGAAGAGCGACATCAGGATCACCGCGAAGGTGCCGCCGACGAAGGAGGCCACCGCCGAGAGCGACAGCGCCCGGCCGGCCTGGCCCGCGCGGGCCAGCGGGTTGCCGTCGAGCGTGGTCATCACCGCGCCGGCATCGCCGGGCACGTTGAGCAGGATCGACGAGATCCGGCCGCCATACTCGGCACCGTAGTAGATGCCGGCGAGCAGGATCAGGGCCGCCTCGGGCTGGAAGCCGAGCCCGTAGGCGATGGGCAGCAGGATCGCCACACCGTTGATCGGGCCAAGGCCCGGCAGGGCGCCGATCAGGGTGCCGACGAAGCAGCCCACCAGCACCAGCATGAGGTTGAACGGGTCGAGCGCGACGGAGAAGCCCGTCGCCAGACCGGAGAGAACCGCGTCCATCAGCTGGCCCCTTCTTCTTCGGTTTGCTGGAAGCTGTCGACGACCGCTTCGTAAAGCGCGCCTTCCGGCAGGTTGAGGTCCATCAGGGTGACGCAGAGCAGCCAGCCGAACACCCCGGCGGCAATGCCGAAGCCCACCGCGCGCAGGCGCGGCGCCCCCAGCATCAGCGCCATGATGGTGCCGAAGAGGATGGTCGACAGGATGAAGCCAAGCGGCTCGTAGAGATCCGAATAGGCCAGCAGAAGCACCACGGCGGCGCCGAGCCGGAACCAGACCTGCCTGGTCATGTCGAAGCCGATCGCGTCGGGTTTCCACAGGATGTAGAGCAGGCACAGAATGGCGACGATGGAGAGGATGCGCGGCCAGCTTTCGGGGCCGAGCGGGTCGTACTGGAACGGAGCCCGGATGACGGTGAAGGCGATCACCGCATAACCGATGGTCACCGCCAGAAGCACCGCCGCGAAGATGCGGTCAGCCATGGAGAGCCTCCTTGGTTCGGGATTTCGGGGGGTCGGAATGTCGGGGAATTCGGAGATAGGCCGGGCATCACGGCCCGGAGCGCCGCGAAGGCCGCCTCCCGGAGTGGGAGGAGGCGGCCTTGCGGGGAGAAAGCGGGCGTTACTGGATGAGGCCCGCTTCGGTCGCGATGGTACGAAGCTCGTCCATCGTCGTATTGATCGAGCTGGTCAGCTCGTCGCCGGACATGTTGAGCGGCAGCAGGCCGCGCTCGGCCTGAACCGTGGCGAAGGCGTCGGTGGCGTAGGCCGCGTCGAACGCATCGACCCATTTCTGGTAGTCCGCGTCGGACACGTCCTTGCCCGTGTAGAAGCCGCGCATGATCGTCCATTCGACATCGTAGCCCAGCTCCTTGGCGGTCGGGATCTCGTCGAACGGCGCGTCGAGGCGCTCGGGCGACAGCGTCGCGAGGATGCGCATGTCGCCGCTGTCGAGATAGGGGACCATCTCGCCCACGTCGCCGGTATAGACCTCGATCGAGCCACCGAGCAGCGAGGCGATGGCATCGCCGCCACCGTCGAACGCCACGTAGCGCATCTGCATCGGCGTGCCGCCGGCCTCGCGCATCAGTAGCGCGCCCTTCATCCAGTCCTGCGAACCGACCGAGCCACCGGCGCCGACGACCACGTCGCCCGGGTTGGTGCTGAGCGCGTCCATGACGTCGGAGAGGGTCTCGAACTCGCTGTCGGCGCGCACCACGACGGCACCGAAATCGGCGCCCGCGGTGGCCAGCCAGCGCACGTCGGTCTCGTCGAACGCGCCGTACTTGCCGAGGATGATGTTCAGCAGCGAGCCGGTCGAGAACGCAACGATGGCCGAGCCGTCATCGGTGCGGTTGGTGTTGAACTGGTTGAATGCCACTGCGCCGATGCCGCCGGGCATGAAGGTGACCTGCACAGGCTCGGAGACGTGCGGCTGAAGGCCGGTCTGCGCCACGCGGCAGGTCAGGTCGAAGCCGCCGCCGGGGTTGGCCGGGGCGACGCATTCGGGGTTGTCGATTGCGCTCTGGGCGTAGGCCGGAGCGCCCAGCGTCAGGGCGCAGAGAAACGCGGTCGAAAGACGAGTGATGGTCATGTGATCCTCCCAAAAAATCGGTGCCCATCGGGCGACGCTCCTTATGCGTCACGATTGCTGTGGCGATGCTGACGCCAAACTGACAGGACGCTGACATGTCGCAGGGCAGCACGGTTGGCGCTTCTCCGGCTCGCGGCAACGGGATAGGAAAGCGGCCATGAGAATGCTGCTTGTGGAAGACAATGACGAACTGGCCGAGACGATCCTCGATCGCCTTCGCGGCGAGGGTCATTCCGTCGACCGCGAGTCCAACGGCGAAGAGGCCAACGACCTGCTGCGCTTCTCTTCCTTCGATCTCGTGCTCCTCGACATCAACCTGCCCGGCCGCAGCGGCTACGAGGTGCTGCGCTCGATGCGATCGCGCGGGGATGCGACGCCGGTCATCGTGCTGACCGCCCGCAGCGAGATCGACGACCGGGTCGTGGGGCTCGATGCAGGGGCAGACGACTACATGGTCAAGCCGTTCGATTTCCGCGAACTCTCGGCCCGCTGCCGGGTGTTGGCACGGCGCCGCGCCGGGGCGTCGAGCAACGTCTTCGCCGCCGGCCCGTTCCGCTTCGACCGCGCCGCCAAACAGGCCCATGTGGACGGCGTCCTGCTCGAGCTGCGTGCGCGCGAGGTGCAGCTGCTCGAGATCATGCTCGACAACCTGGGGCGCATGCTGACCAAGGAAGAGGTGGCCGACAAGCTCTACACCTTCGAGGAGACCCCCAGCCTCAACGCCGTCGAACAGCTCGTCACGCGGCTGCGCCGCAAGCTCGGCGGCACACCTCTGGTGATCAAGACCGCCCGCGGGCTGGGATACATGGCCTATGTCAGCGACGACGACTGAGCCGCGCCGCGGCCATTCGCTGAAGCGCCGCCTGCTCGCCAGCATGGCGGCGGGCTTCATGCTGCTGCTGCTGCTGATCTCGGTGCTGTTGTGGAACTACGCCCGCGCCGCCTCGAACCGCACCTATGACCTTCTGCTGGCCGGCGCCGCGCTGTCGGTGCTCGAGCGGGTCTCGTACAATTCCGACGGCCCGACCGTGGACCTGCCGCAATCGGCGATGGACATCCTCGCCCTCGCCGCCGACGACCGCATCACCTACCGCGTGTTTTCGCCCGGTTATGGCGAGATCACCGGCACGCCGGACCTTCCGGTTCCCGACGATCTGCGGCCCTCGGCCGAGCCGGTGTTCTACGATGCGAAGCTCGACGAGGGCTTCCGCTTCATCCTGCAGGGGCGGCAGCTGACCTCCGCCAGCGGCCGTGAATGGGTCTTCGTGCAGATCGGCCAGACGCTCGGCGCCCGCAAGGCGCAGCGCGATACGCTGTTTCTCTACGGGATCACCGGGCTTGGCGGCGTGTCACTGATCGGGCTGGCCTTCGTCTGGCTGGCGATCCGCACGTCGCTGGCGCCTCTCGGGGCGATCGCAGACACGCTGCTGGCACGCAGGCCCCGCGACCTGTCGCCCATCGAGGGCGACCCGCCGCAGGAGATTTCGGACCTGTTCCGGGCCATCAACAGCTTCATCGCCCAGCTTGGCCGCAGTCGGGCGCTGACCGAGAGCTTCATTGCAGACGTTGCACATCAGACCCGCACCTCGCTCTCGGCGCTACAGGGCCAACTTGCCCTCGCGGTCGATGCCGAGGACCCCGAGCGTATGCGCGGCCGCCTCGGCAAGGCCGAGCAGCAGGCCGAGCGTACCGTCCACCTGACCAACCAGCTGCTTGCCAACGCGATGGTGATCCACCGCTCCGACGATGCCCGCCTCGAGCCCGTGGACCTGCGCAAGCTGGTGCGCGACACGCTGGCCGAGCTGCTGCGCGAGCGCCGGCTGCGGGCGGCGACGATCTCGCTCGAGGAGACCGGGCTGCCCGGCGGCACCGCGCCGATCCGGGGCGATGCGATCTCGATCCGCGAGGCGCTGCGCAACCTCATCGACAACGCCGTGCGCCATGGCGGTCCGGACAACACCATCGTCATCGAGCTTGGCGGCGATGACAGCGCGATCCGTCTTACCGTCTCGGACGCGGGCCCCGGCATCGCGCCGGCGGACCGAGGGCTGGCGACCGAGCGCTTCACCTCGATCAACCGCAAGACCGCCGGCTCGGGACTGGGGCTCGCCATCGTGCGCTCGGTCGCCGAAGGCCACGGCGCGCGGCTCGAACTGGGCAGCTCGGCGCTTGGCGGGCTACGGGCAACGATCGCCTTCCCGCGCCTTCTCGCGCTGCTTCTGACCTGCCTGACGGTCGTGGCTGGCCCGCGGGGCGCCGCGGCCGAGGAGCTGACGATCTGGGCGTCCACCGACCGGGTCGCCATGGCGCCGCTGATTTCGGCCTTCGAGGCGCGCACCCCCGGCTTGACCGTCGCCTACCGCGAGTTCCAGACCGTCGACCTGCACCGCGCCCTGCTCGACGTCGCTCCGGGCGAGGCGCCGGATCTGGCGATTTCCTCCGCCATGGACCTGCAGGTCGATCTGGTGAACCGCGGCCTCGCCCGCCGATTGCGCATCCCCGAGCCGCTGCAGCCGCCCGGCTGGGCGCAATGGCGCTCGGAGCTCTTCGGCTTCACCTTCGAGCCCGCCGCCATCCTCTTCAACCGCGACCTGCTTTCGCGGGACGAGCTGCCGACCAGCCATCGCGACCTGTCGAGCTTCATCCGCGATCGCGAGAACGAGCTGCGCGGCAAGATCGGCGGCTACGATCTGCGACGCTCGGGCATCGGCTATCTCTTCGCCACGCAGGACACCATCCAGAGCGTGCAGGCGCAGCGCCTGACCGAGGTTCTGGGCCGCGCCAACATGCGCAGCTATTGCTGCACCGCCGACATGGTCGAGGCCACCGGGCGCGGAGAGTTGGCCATGGCGCTGAACGTCATCGGCTCCTACGCGCTGAACCTGTCAGTGGCGCATGACAATATCGGCGTTCATTTCCTTGACGACTACAACCTCGTCATGTCGCGCAGCGCCTTCGTCCCCAAGACCGCCGGGAACCCCGAGGTGGCCGAGGCCTTCGTGACCTTCCTCCTGTCCCCCCAAGGACAGCAGCTGATCGACCGCGACACCGTGCTGATCCCCCTCGCCCCGCCGATGGAGGATCTCTCGCCGGCGGCGCAGTTGCTCGCCAGAACAACGGGGAGCTTCCTGCCGATCCGGCTGGGACCGGGCCTGCTCACGTTCCTCGACGAGATCAAGCGCGCCGAGTTCCTGCGCAGCTGGGATGCGACGCGGGAGCAACAATACGGCCCGTGACACGAAGCCCGGCACAGCTCGACGGTTGCCGGAACAAGCGCGGTCGCGACGCCTGCAACGGGTCGGCGTGTCAGTGTCGGACGGGATCGGGGCTCCGAGCGGAGGGCGTCACGCCCCCTGCAGCGGCGCGGTGCTCTGTCGGATCACCAGCTCGACCGGAAGGATGAGCTCCTCGTCGAGCTTCGGCGCCGCGCGATGTGCAAGCAGCATTTCGGCGGCGCGGCGCCCCAGATGCGCCCGCTTCTGCCGGACCGTGGTGAGCGGTACATTCGCGTAGGCCGCCATCTCGATATTGTCGAAGCCCACAATGGAGACATCGTCGGGCACCCGCAGCCCGCGCGCCTGCAGACCCGCCATCAGCCCGATCGCCATCTCGTCGTTGTCGCAGAACACCGCCGTCGGACGCTCGGGCTCGGCCATCAGCGCCGCCGCCGCCGCGTGGCCCGAGGCCAGCGTGAAGGCGCCCTCCATGCGTGCCACGGGCGCCAGCCCCAGTGCCGCCAGCGCCTGCGCCACGCCCGCGGCACGGGATTGCGACAGCGTGTTCTCGGACGGGCCGGTCACGTGCATGATCCGCCGGTGACCGAGCCCCAGAAGATGCTCGACCGCGAACCGGGCGCCTGCCGCGTTGTCGGCCAGCACGCGCGGCCCCGCCAGTCCGTCGATCCACTCGCAGGCCTGCACCACCGGCGGGCAGGATGGCTGGCTGAACAGCGCCGGATCGAGACTCCCGTCGAGCACGATCAGCCCGTCGGCCCGCGACCGCGTCAGGTAAGAGCGGATTCCCCCCGTCGGAGATCCGGTGTCGGCGCGCCTCGTGTCGAGAACAAGCAGGCTCAGTCCCTCCTCGCGCAGCGCGTCGGCAATCCCCGCGAGGATCGAGGAAAAGAACGGATTGGCGAGGTTCGGGACCAGAGCCAGCACGCCGCCCACCTGCTGCTGGCGCAGGTTCCGCGCCATGACGTTGACGGTGTAACCAGTTTCGGCCACGGCCTTTTCGACCGCAAGGCGCGTACGCTCGGCAACGATGGACGGGTTCGACAAGACGCGGCTCACGGTCGCCACCGACACCCCGGCAAGCTTGGCAACGTCGTGGATGCGCGGGGCCTGTTCGGGATCTCTCAACGGCTGTCTCCTCTCATTCAAATGCGACAATACGACTTTCAAACGGTATTGAAAACCTTTTCAGAGTGTGTCAGCACTATATGTAACCGATTACATCTACTATCGGCGACCTGGGAGGGCACATGCGAACACTGAAAGGCCCCGGCCTGTTTCTTGCGCAATTCGTTGGCAGCGATGCGCCGTTCGACAGCTTCGACAACATCACCAAATGGGCCGCGGGCTGCGGCTATCTCGGCGTTCAGGTCCCGACCGGCGAGGCCGGCCTGATGGATCTCGACCTGGCGGCCACGTCGCGCGACTACTGCCAGGAGCTCGCCGGCACCGCGACCGCAAACGGCGTCGCGATCAGCGAGCTCTCGGCCCATATCCAGGGCCAGCTCGTGGCGGTCCACCCCGCCTATGACGAGGCCTTCGACGGCTTTGCCCCCGCCGCGCTGCACGGCAACCCGAAGGCGCGGCAGGAATGGGCCGTCGAGCAGGTGCTCAAGACCATCGACGCCTCGGCCAATCTCGGCATTGACCGGATGGCGGCGTTCTCGGGCGCGCTGGCCTGGCCCTATCTCTACCCGTGGCCGCAGCGCCCGGCGGGCCTTGTCGAAGCGGCGTTCGATGAACTGGCCAAGCGCTGGCGGCCGATCCTCGACCATGCTGCCGAGAAGGGCGTGAAGATCTGCTACGAGATCCATCCCGGCGAAGACCTGCATGACGGCGCCAGCTTCGAGATGTTCCTCGACCGGGTCGACCAGCATCCGGCGGCGATGATGCTCTACGATCCGAGCCACTACCTCCTGCAGCAGCTCGACTACATCGCCCATCTCGACATCTATGCCGAGCGCATCGGCATGTTCCACGTCAAGGACGCCGAGTTCCGCCCCACGGGGCGGCAGGGCGTCTATGGCGGCTTCCAGTCCTGGGTCGACCGAGCGGGCCGCTTCCGCAGCCCCGGCGACGGGCAGGTCGATTTCAAGGCGATCTTCGCCAAGCTCGCGGCCATGGATTTCGACGGCTGGGCGGTGGTCGAGTGGGAATGCGCCCTTAAGCACCCCGAGGACGGCGCCCGCGAAGGCGCGCAGTTCGTCAAGGATCACATCATTCGCGTCACCGAGCACGCGTTCGACGATTTCGCGGCGTCAGGCACTGACCAGGCCGCGAACCTGCGGATGCTCGGGCTGGAGGGCTGACACCATGACCCACACTCCCATCAGGCTCGGCATGGTCGGCGGCGGCAAGGGCGCGATGATCGGCAATGTGCACCGCATCGCGGCACGGCTCGACAACCGCTTTGCGCTGATCGCCGGCGCGCTCTCGACCACGCCCGAGCGCAACGCCGAGAGCGCCGCCGAGATCGGCATCGCGCCGGAGCGGACCTATGACGATTTCGCTGTCATGGCGCGCGAGGAAGCGGCCCGCCCCGACGGCATCGAGGCGGTGTCGATCTGCACGCCCAACCACGTGCACTTTCCCGCCGCCAAGGCGTTCCTCGAGGCTGGCATCCACGTCATCTGCGACAAGCCAATGACCTCGACGCTCGAGGACGCCCGCGCGCTGGCGCAGATCGCCGAAGAGGCCCGCGCGCTCTTCGTTCTGACCCACAACTACTCGGCCTATCCGCAGCTGCGGCTGGCGCGCGAGATGATCGCGCGCGGCGATCTCGGGCCGATCCGACTGGTGCAGGTGGAATACGCGCAGGACTGGCTGGCCCGGCCCAGCGACAGCAAGCAGGCGGCTTGGCGCGGCGATCCCAAGAAGGCCGGCGCGGGCGGCTCGATCGGCGATATCGGCACCCACGCCTTCCAGCTCGCCCGCTTTGTCAGCGGCATGGTGCCGGAGCGGCTGGCGGCGGACCTGACCAGCTTCGTCCCCGGCCGCGCGGTCGACGACAACGCCCAGATCATGATGCGCTATGCCTCCGGCGCCAAGGGCGCGCTCTGGTGCAGCCAGGTCGCGCCGGGCACCGAGAACGGGCTCAAGCTGCGCATCTACGGCGAGACCGCCGGGATCGAATGGGCTCACGAGACGCCCGAGACCCTGTGGTTCACCAAGCTCGGAGAGCCGGCGCGCAAGCTGCGTCGCGGCGCCGAGACCATGGCCGGCAGCCGCGTGCCGCCGGGCCATCCCGAGGGCTATCTCGAGGGCTTTGCCAACATCTACGCCGAGGCCGCCTGCGCGATCCGCGCGAGGCAGGCCGGGCAGCCGCACGAGACCCTGCTCCCGGGCATCCGCGACGGGGTCGAGGGGCTCGAGTTCATCGATGCCTGCATCCGCTCGGCCGAGGCCGACAGCGCCTGGGTGGAGGTGGGCCATGGCTGACCCGATCCTCGCCCTGCGCGGCGTCGACAAGTCCTTCGGGCCGGTTCAGGTCCTTCACGGGGTGGATTTTGAGCTTTGTCCCGGCGAGATCCATGCCCTGATCGGCGAGAACGGCGCCGGCAAGTCGACCACGATGAAGATCATCGCCGGCTACTACGACGCCACCGCCGGCGAGACGCTGTGGCAGGGCAAGCCGATCAGCTTCCAGAGCTCCGACGATGCCGAGGCGCTGGGGATCGTGATGATCCACCAGGAGTTCAACCTCGCGGAGCATCTCGGTGTCGACCAGAACGTCTTTCTCGGGCGCGAGCTGAAACGCGGCTGGCGCCTCGATCACAAGGCGATGCGCGCCCGCACCAGCGAGCTGCTCGAGCGGCTCGAATGCAATGTCGACCCATCGGCGCAGGTGTCGCAGATCTCGGTGCCCTCGAAGCAGATGGTCGAGATCGCCAAGGCGCTGTCCCGCGACCTTCGGGTCCTGATCATGGACGAGCCCACCGCCGTGCTGACCGAGCGCGACTGCGAGATCCTGTTCCGCCAGATTGAGCGCCTGCGCGATGAGGGCGTGGCGCTCCTCTACACCTCGCACAAGCTTTCGGAGGTCAAGCGCGTCTGCGACCGGGTCACGGTGCTGCGCGACGGCGCCATGGTGCGCTCTGAGATGGTCGCCGATATATCAGAAGACGAGATGGCCGCCGCCATGGTGGGCCGCGAGCTGTCGGATCTCTATCCCGCCAAGGCGGTGCCGCAGAACGAGGTCATGCTCGAGGTCGAGGGGCTCTCGGTGCCGGGCCTCATCGAGGATGCCAGCCTGACCCTGCGCCGGGGCGAGGTGCTGGGCATCGGCGGGCTGGTGGGCTCGGGCCGCACCGAGCTGGCCGAGGCCATCGCCGGGCTGCGCCCGCGCACGGGAGAGGTGCGGCTGATGGGCGAGGAACTGCCCGCGGGCGAGGTCCGCACCGCGATGGAACGCGGGCTGGTCTATCTCACCGAAGACCGCAAGAACGCCGGGCTGCTGCTCGACAAGGGCGCGCGCGAGAACCTGACGCTGGCGCTGCTCGACCGCTTCGGCAAGGTGCTGATCGACCGCAAGGCCGAGGAGGCCGCGCTCGACCGCGCCATCGAGGAGTTCGCCATCCGCATCCCCGAGCGCGGCATGCCGGTTGGCAACCTCTCGGGCGGCAACCAGCAGAAGCTGCTGCTCGCCAAGACCCTGCTCAGCGAACCGCAGGTGATCCTGATCGACGAGCCGACGCGCGGCATCGACATCGGCACCAAGCAGCAGATCTACGGCCTGATCTCGCGGCTCGCCGCCGAGGGCCACGCCATCATCGTGATCTCCTCCGAGATGCCCGAGCTGATCGGCATCGTCTCGCGGGCGCTGGTCATGCATGACGGGCGCGTGGTCGGCGCGCTCGAGGGAGACGACGTGAACGAGGGGTCCATCGTCCGTCTGGCGATGGGCCTCGGGGAGACCAGTAAAGAGGCGGTGGCATGACCATGGCGACGGCATCGAAAACCAATTCGCAAGGCGCGGGCCGCAAGATCAACCTTCAGGTGATCGGCCCCGTCGTTGCGCTCATCGCGCTGATCCTGATCGGCATGGCGCTGAACTCCAACTTCCTGAGCTACGCCAACATCACCAACGTACTGGCACGCTCGGCCTTCATCGGCATCATCGCGGTGGGCATGACATTTGTGATCACCGCCGGCGGGCTCGACCTGTCGGTTGGCTCGATGGCCGCCTTCGTGGCGGGCCTGATGATCCTGACCATGAACACGCTGACCGAAAGCATGGGCGTCACCCTGCCGGTGATCCTTCTGGGGGTCGCGCTGGCGCTGGCCGCCGGGCTGATCGCCGGGATCATCAATGGCGTGCTGATCACGCGGGTCGGCATCGAGGCCTTCATCGTGACGCTGGGCACCATGGGCATCTACCGCTCGCTGATCACGTGGCTGGCCGATGGCGGCACGCTAAGCCTCGGCTTCGAGATGCGCGAGCTCTACCGCCCGGTCTATTACGGCGGCATCGCCGGCATCAGCTGGCCGATCATCGCCTTCGCCGTGGTGGCGATCATCGGCGAGATCGTCATGCGCCACACCGCCTTCGGCCGCCACTGCGCCGCCATCGGCTCGAACGAGCGCGTCGCGCGCTACTCCTCGATCGCGGTGCTCAAGGTGCGGCTGGCCACCTATGCCCTGCTCGGCCTGCTGGTGGGCTTCGCGGTGGTGATGTACGTGCCGCGCCTCGGCTCGGCCTCAGCCTCCACCGGCCTGCTCTGGGAGCTCGAGGCGATCGCCGCGGTGATCATCGGCGGCACGCTTCTGAAGGGCGGCTTCGGCCGGGTCTGGGGCACCGTCGTGGGCGTCCTGATCCTGAGCCTGATCGGCAACATCCTCAACCTCACCGATTTCGTGAGCCCCTACCTGAACGGAGCGATCCAGGGGGCTGTCATCATCCTCGCGGTGGTCATGCAGCGCAAGAGCGCCAGCGACCGCTGAGAGACCGCCTGACTGCAACGTCGTCTTTTCCATGGGAGGTACTACCAGATGACGAAGACCTTTTTCGCAACCACCGCGCTGATCGGCGCACTGGCCTGCTCGGCGCAGGCCGAGACCATCGGGATCTCGATCCCGGCCGCGACCCACGGCTGGGCCGGGGCGCTGAACTACCATGCCGAGCGCACCGTCGAGCGCCTTCAGGAGGTCTACCCCGAGCACAGCTTCGTGCTGACCACCACGCCGGACTCGGCCACCCAGGTCTCGGATCTCGAGGACATGGTGGCGACCCGCGGCATCGACGCGCTCGTCGTGCTGCCGTTCGAATCCGAGCCGCTGACCGGTCCGATCCAGCGCATCGCCGAGAGCGGCACCTGGGTCACCGTGGTCGACCGCGGCCTCGCCGTGGAGGGCATCGAGACGCTCTACGTCGCCGGTGACAACGACAGCTTCGGCCGCACCGCGGGCGAGTATTTCGCCGGTGCGCTCGAGGATGGCGGCAAGGTCGTGGTGATGCGCGGCATCCCTTCCACCGTGGACAACGAGCGGGTCGAGGGCTTCGAGGCGGCAATCGACGGCTCCGGCCTCGAAGTGCTGGCGATGGATCACGGCAACTGGAACCGTGACACCGCGTTCACCCTGATGCAGGACTGGCTGTCGCGCTTCCCCGAGATCGACGCAGTCTGGGCCGCGGATGACGACATGGCCGTGGGCGCGCTGGCCGCCATCGAGCAGGCCGGCCGCACCGACGAGATGATCGTGGTCGGTGGCGCCGGCATGAAGGAGATGGTCGACCGCATCCGCAACGGCGACGAGACGGTGCCGGTCAACGTCACCTACCCGCCGGCAATGATCTCCACCGCCATCGAGATGACCGCCGTCGGCGTCACCGGTGCCGCCCCGATGAGCGGCGAGTTCATCATCGCCTCGGAGCTGATCACGCCCGAGAACGCCGACGACTTCTACTTCGAAGACAGCCCCTACTGAGAGGCCCGCGCCCCGGAAAGCGGGGCGCCCTTGGACATGGTCAGGCGCCCCCGCGGAATATCGCGGGGGCGCTTTCAGTCTGTTCGGTCATTGAATTGAAGAAGGCGCAGCGCGGTTTCTTGCTCCGAGGTCGAAGGGCAAGACTACCGACGGGGCTGGCAGTCGACGCTTTCGACCTCTGCCGAAAGCACCGGGTCCGGCTCCAGCGAAAAGTCGAAGCGAAGCATCACGTCGCCGCCGCTGGTGCCGTCGCGAACCGGGAGTCGCATCCCGTCCTGCTGCCAGATCGTGCGGCGCTCTTCGGCGCCGAGGCTCTCGTAGGAAATGCTCGCCTCGCAGACCAGCGCGACCTCCTCCGTCAGGAAGGGCGCATAGGCTTCGGGGATCTCCAGAGCGACGCTCAGGCGCAGCGTGCATCCCGCAAGACCCTGCCCCGCGCCATTGCCGCTCCGGCAGTCGAAGCGTGCGACATCCGTGCTCAGAGGCTCTTGCCGTCCGCTGCCCGGCACCGTGGGCCAGGGGCGCGGCAGCGTGGGCGACGGGACTGGCGACGGCCGCGTCTCCTGAGACGCCCCGAACGGCGCGTTCATGAAAGACCGTCGGCCGGTGGGCCGGCCCTCGGTGTCGGTGCCGCGGGTGAGCTTCATCCCCTCGCCCGTCCCGGCGGCCCGGGTGGCATCGACCCAACCAAGCCCCGCGAGGGTGGAGGCCTCTACCCAGCCAGACGGATAGATCCCGCCAAGATCCACGAGCTGCACCCAGCCACCGCGCACCGCGCGCACGCGGAGCATCGTGCCCGGGCCAGGCCGGCCGATCACCCGGCTGTCGAAGCCCGGCGCCCGGCGCAGGTCGAGATGCCGGTCGTCGAGCGTGGCGGCGTATCCGGGTTCGAACGCCACCGCGGGCTGCGGCATCGACACGGCAAGCAGCAGGGCGGCCATCGCCGCCCGGATCGGGAACAGGGTCATCTGAGCGCTCCTCTTTCACCGGCCAGAGCAGCACCCTGCGCAAGAAAGTGCAAGGGATCGCGGCACGCCCGGCGCACCGCGATCCCCAATGTCTTTGAAAAGCTCTGTTGCGAGACGTCCTGTCCTCAGCTGGCGGGCGTGCCCCCTGCCCCGACATCCCAGAACACCCCGGCCATGACCCGCAGCGCATCGCGCGATACCGGCTTCAGAATGTGCTCGTTCGGCGCATGCTGCGAGCAGCCGCGATAGGAATGCGGCACCCAGATCGTCGGCACCTCGAGGATATCGGTGAAGCTGTCATTGGGCAGCGAGCCGGCGAGGTTGGGCAGCACGTGCAACTCGCCCGCTGTCTTGCGGATCGAGGCGCCCACGAACTGCGCCCACGGGTGCTCGGGATCGAGCCGAGTGGCGGCGAAGAAGCCCCGGTCATGGGCGCGGATCTGCACCCGCTCGAAGCCATGCGCATCGAGATGGCGGCGCAGCGCGGGGATCACCTCTTCCGGGTCGGTGCCGACCACGTAGCGCAGCTGGCAGGTCGCCCGCGCCCAGCCCGAGATCGCGTTGACCGGCGCCTCGGGCACGCCCGAGACCATCGCCAGCACGGCAAAGCTGTTCCAGCCAAAGACCCGCTCTGCTGGCGTCAGGCTTTCTTCACCCCAGTCGGGATCCACCGCCGGCCCCTCGCCGCCCGCCACCGGCAGGTCGCGCAGGGCCGCGCGGACGCTGTCGGTGAGGCTGTCAGGGCGCCATTCCGGCACCTTGATCTGGCCGCGCGCGTCGGTGATGCAGGCCAGCGCATGGGCGAGGATCATCGCCGGATCGGCGAGCAGCCCGCCCCAGTTGCCGGAGTGATGCGCGCCCTCGTGGGTCTCGACCACGAGATCGAAGGTGGTGCCCCCGCGCGAGCCCATGAACATGGTCGGCACCTCGGGCTGCAGGCGCGGCCCGTCGGAGGCGATCAGCACATCGGCGGTGAGCCTCTCCTTGTAGGTCTCGAACACTTCGGGCAGCCCGACCGAGCCGACCTCCTCGCTCATCTCGATGACGATGCGGGTGTTGAAGCCGAGGCTTCCGCGCGTCGCCAGCACCGCCTCGAGCGCGGCGATGTTGACGAGGTGCTGGCCCTTGTTGTCGGCGGTGCCACGCCCGTAGAGCCGCTCGTCCTCCTCGACGATCTCCCACGGCTTGAGGCCCTCGCGCCACATACCCTCCTGCCCCAGCACCGCGTCGCCGTGGCCATAGGTCAGCACCATCGGCAGGCCCTCGGCCTCGACCCGCTCGCCCAGCAGCAGCGGGCCGCCGCGCGGATCGGGGTTGTCGATGATCTCGCAGGCGAAGCCGAGCGCCTCGAGCCGGGGCAGCATCGCCTCCTTGAGGTAGCGCAGCGACTCGTCGCGCGCCTCCTGCGCCGGGTTCTGGCTCTCGGTGCGGAATGCCACGAGGCTCGCAAGGTCCGACTGGAAGGTTCCCGCGTCGAAATAGTCGGTGACATGGGAGATGGCGGCGTCGCGGGTCATTGGTCGTCCTCGAGGGCTGCGTCGCCCCAGGGCGACATGATTTCGGTGCATCCGGTGTTGGTCGTGCCGTCGCGCATCACGCCTGCGGGGCAGGCAAAGGCATAGGGCAGCACGGTGCGGCGGGTGGTCTGGACCGGCATGACGGCGCCGAGTGCGCTCAGCACGTCTTGGGAAAGCATCTCGTCGGCAACGATGCCGGTGCCGCCCGAGACGTCGATGCGCGGGGAGTGGAAGGCCTCGCCGAGGCTCATGCCGCCATCGACCACGAAGGAGGCCAGCTGCGACACGGCGGAGACGATCTTGCGCCCGCCCGACGCGCCAAGCGCGACGCGGCGTTCGCCTGCGGCGCCCAGCACCGGGCAGACATTCATCAGGCAAGCCTTGTCCGGGGCCAGCGAGTTGGGTTTCCCCTGCTCAGGGTCGAACCACATGATGCCGTTGTTCATCAGCAGCCCGGTGGCGGGCGAGACCACGCGGCTGCCGAAGATCGACAGCAGGGTCTGGGTGTTGGCCACCATGTTGCCGTCGCGGTCGACGACGGAGAAATGCGTGGTGCAGCCCGGCGCCTCGGGCACCTCGCCGGTATCGCCCATCTTGCCCAGCCGTTCGGCATAGGCGGTGGCGAGCGCGCGGGCGTAGGCAGGATAGGCAGATGCCGGGCTCGACAGATCGGCGTCCGAGAGCTGCTCCATCACCCGCGCGAAGGTCGGGCCTGCGGTGAGGCCGGGCATGACGTGGAACAGCGCGTCGCGATAGGACACCGGCTGCGCCGCCCCCACCCAGGCGCGGTAGCCGGCGAGATCCTCGGCGGCGAGGCTGCCGCCCTTGGCCTGCACGTCCTGCGCCAGAGCGCGGCCCACGTCGCCCTCGTAGAAGGCGCGCGGCCCGCCGGCGGCCAGCGCCTCCAACGTGGCAGCCATGGCGCTCTGGTCGAGCCGGTTGTCGGGGATCGCGGTCCAGCCGCTGCCCTTGGGCCAGACCCCGTCATCGAGAAACAGCGCCGCGGCGTCGGGATCCTTGGCGAGGTTGCGCGCGGTCGAAGCGATCAGCAGCGCCGCGTACCAGTCGACCAGCATCCCCTCGCGGGCGAAGGCGATGGCCGGTGAGAGCAGCTCGGCCCAGGGCATCCGGCCCCAGCGGGCATGGGCCTGCCCGAGGCCGTCGACGGTGCCGGGCACCGCGATGGCCTTGGCGCCCTCGACATTGCGGTCCTCGACCACCCGCTCCCACGGGAACAGGTCGCCGGCCTTGCCCTCGCCGCTCAGCGGGTAATCGGCGACCTTCAGCCCGCGCGGCGAGCGCATGCCGAAATTGATCGCCACCGCCTCGCCGGTATCGGCGCGCCAGTGCACCGCTGCCCCGCCGCCGGCCGGTCCGCTCATCCACGGCTCGAGCACCCCGATGGCAAACGAGGTCGCCACAGCCGCGTCGACCGCGTCGCCACCGGCGCGCAGCACCTCGGCCCCGGCTTCGGCGGCAAGGCGATGTTGCGCCGCGACCACGCCGCCCGCGGTCTCGATGACGTGCTTTCGGGTCTCCTGCGTCTTCGACAAGGCGCTCATGCGGCGCTCCTTTCGAACATCGGGCTCTCGGGGTCGTGCAGGTGGCACTCGACCCGGCCGGCCTCGGTCTCGAGCGGGCGCGGCGCGACCGCCTTGCAGTGCTCTGTCGCGTGCGGGCAGCGCGGGTGGAAGGCGCAGCCCGAGGGCGGATCGATCGGGTTCGGGTAGTCGCTGCCGAGCGAGGTCTCGGGCACGCCCTGCGTCGGATCGGGGGTGAGCACAGAGCTCAGCAGCGCGCGGGTGTAGGGATGGCGCGGCCGCTCGAAGAGATCCGCCACCGGCGCCTCTTCGACGATGCGGCCGAGATACATCACCGCCACCCGCGTCGCGAGGTGCTCGACCACCGCGAGGTCATGCGAGATGAACAGGTAGGTCAGGCCGAACTCGCGCCGCAGGTCGCCCAGAAGGTTGAGGATCTGGCTTTGCACCGACACGTCGAGCGCCGAGGTCGGCTCGTCGCAGATCACGATCTCGGGGCGCATGACCAGCGCGCGGGCGATGGCCACGCGCTGCCGCTGCCCGCCCGACATCTGGCTGGGATAGGTGTTGATCACCCGCTGCGGCAAGCCCACCACGTCGAGGATCTCGCGCACCGCCTTCTGCTGGCTGGCGGCATCGCCGATCTTGTGCACCCGAAGCGGAAGCGAGATCAGGTCGTAGATCGACTTGCGCGGGTTGAGCGAGGAATAGGGATCCTGGAAGATCGGCTGCAACCGCCCGGCCAGCGCGCGGCGGTCGAGGCCAGCCATGTCGTCGCCCTCGACCAGCACCTTGCCGGCGGTGGGCTGTTCGAGCCCCAGCAGCAACTTGGCCAGCGTGGACTTGCCGCAGCCCGACTCGCCCACGAGCCCCAGCACCTCGCCCTTGCGCATCGACAGGGTCACGTCGTTGACCGCGGTCAGCGGCTTGCGGGTGCCGAACAGGCCCTGCTTGACGCTGTAGGTCTTTTTCACCCCTTCGAGGGTCAGGATATCGCTCATGCGACCTCTCCTTCTTGCGACAGAGCCCCATCGGAATGGATGCAGCGGAACGCGTGGGTGGCGTCGCCGCGCTGCGGGATCGGCGCGCGGCACTCGGGCCGGGCGTGCGGGCAGCGGGTGCGGAAGGCGCAGCCCGTGACCTCGCCGATCAGCGAGGGCACGATGCCCGGAATGGTGCCGAGCGGCGCGCCGCGCTCGGTCTTGCCGGGCTGCGGGATGCAGCGCAGCAGGCCGCGGGTGTAGGGATGGCTGGGCCTGGCAAAGACCTCGGTCGAGGGGCCGGTCTCGACCAGCTCGCCGGCATACATCACCGCCACCTTGTCGGCGACGCGCGCCACCACGCCAAGATCGTGGGTGATGAGGATCATCGCCATGTTCATCTCGCGGGTGAGATCGACCAGCAGGCGCAGGATCTGCGCCTGAATGGTCACGTCGAGCGCCGTCGTCGGCTCGTCCGCGATCAGTAGGTCGGGCTCGCACATCAGCGCGAGCGCGATCATCACGCGCTGCCGCAACCCGCCCGAAAGCTGGTGCGGATACTGGCTCAGCCGGCTCTCTGCGGCGGTGATGCCGACCTTCTCGAGCAGCTCGATGGCGCGGGCGCGGGCCTGCGCGTTGCTCACCTTGCGGTGCAGCCTGAGCGTTTCGGCCAGCTGGTCCCCGATGGTGTAGGCCGGGTTGAGCGAGGTCATCGGCTCCTGAAAGATCATCGCCATCCGGTTGCCGCGCAGCGTGCGCATCACCCGGCGGTTGGCTTTCAGCAGATCGACATCCTCGAAGCGCATCTCGTCGGCCTGCCGCTTGATGGACTTGCCGAGCAGCCCCATCACCGCCAGCGAGGTCAGCGACTTGCCCGAGCCACTCTCGCCGACGATCGACAGCGTCTCGCCGCGCTTGAGGTCGAAGTCGATGCCGCGCACCGCGTGCAGCGTGCCGCTGCCCATGGGAATGTCGAGGGTCAGGTTCTTCACGGAAAGGATCGTGTCACTCATGGCTCAGCTCCTGCCTTCGGGGGCGGTGACGTCGCGCAGACCGTCGCCCATCAGGTTGATCGCCAGCACCAGCACGAAGAGCACCGCGCCGGGGATCAGCACCAGCCACGGCTCGAACAGCATCATGTTCTTGCCCTCCGACACCATCAGGCCCCAGGACGGGGTCGGCGGCTGCACGCCCAGGCCGAGGAAGCTCAGCGCCGCCTCGAGCAGGATGGCGTGCGCCATCTCGAGCGTGACCACGACGATCAGGTTGTTGAAGATGTTGGGCATGATCTCGGTCAGCACGATGCGCGGGGTCGAGGCGCCGATGACCTGCGCGGCGGCAACGTAGTCGCGCCGGCGCACCTGCAGGGTCGAGGCCCGCATGACCACGGCGAAGCGGTCCCAGAGCAGCAGACCCAGCACGCAGATCACCACCGTCAGCGAGCCACCGAGGATGGCGACCACCGCCAGCGCCACCAGCACAACCGGCATGGCGAGGCGGACATTGATCAGAAAGGTCACCACGGCATCGACCTTGCCGCCGAAATAGCCGGCGGCGACGCCCATGGCGGTGCCGATGACGCCCGAGATCAGCGCCGCAACGGCGCCGATCAGCAGCGACACGCGGGCACCGTAGATCAGCCGCGACAGGTAGTCCCGGCCAAGGTGGTCGGTGCCCAGCGGGTGTTCCCACGTGCCGCCCATGAAGACCGGCTTGACCATGCGGTTCATCAGGCTCTGCTCGTAGGGGTCGTGCGGCGCCAGCACCGGCGCCAGCAGCGCAACCAGCACCAGCAGCAGGACCACGGTCATGCCGAAGATCAGCGCCTTGTGTTTCAGGGCGCGCGCCTTGAGCATCTGCCGCGGCGACGGGCCTTCGATTTCACGAAAGAGGGGATCGGTGGCGTCGGTCACGTCAGGCGCTCCGCATTCTGGGGTCCAGCCACGCGTTGAGCACGTCGGCAAGGAAGGTGAAGACGATGTAGAACATCGAGAAGACGAGGATCAGCGCCTGCACCGTGGGCAGGTCGTTGCGCGCGATGCTCTCCCACGCGAGGTAGCCCGCGCCGTGCAGCGCAAAGACCGACTCGACCACGATCGAGCCGCCGAGCATGAAGCCCATCTGCACCGCCGCGAGGCTGACCACCGGGATGATGGCGTTGCGCAGCGCGTGCTTGAAAAGCACCCGCGTCTCGCCGGCGCCCTTGGCGCGCGCGGTGCGGATGTAGTCCGAGCCCAGCACGTCGAGCATGCCGGCGCGGGTCAGGCGCATGATGGCTGGCATGGCGTAGTAGCCCAGCACGATGGTGGGCATGATGAAATGCCGCCATGTCGCGGCGCCCGAGGGCGGCAGCAGGCCGAGCTGGATGGCAAAGACCACGATCAGTATCAGGCCGAACCAGAACGACGGCATCGCCTGCCCGGCGACCGACAGGAACAGCGCCACGCGGTCGATCAGCGAGTTGGGACGGATCGCCGCCACCACGCCGAGCGGCACCGCGGTCAGAAGCGCGAAGAG
>NZ_DS022280.1:48957-116041 GCF_000153725.1 Salipiger bermudensis HTCC2601
CAGAAGCGCGAAGAGGATGCCGCAGACGCCCAGCGTCATGGTGACCTGAAGCCGTTCCGCGATCAGGCTCGCAACCGGGAGCTTGAAGTAGTAGCTCTCGCCGAAATCGCCGCGCAGGGCCGAGAACAGCCAGTCGCCGTATTGCACCAGCATCGGTCGGTCGAAGCCGTAGATGCGGCGGATCGCCTCGATGTCCTCGCCGCTCGCGGTCTCGCCCGCCAGCGCGGCGGCCGGATCGCCCGAGAGGAAAAGCAGGGAAAAGCTGATGAAACTGACGGTGAAGGCGACAAGCAGCGCCAGCCCCAGCCGTTTCAGGATGAATGGAAGCATGCGAACCCTCTCGCGCCGGACCGCATGGCCCGTGCGTCTGGTATCTCGGTGGTCTGGGAAGCGGGTGAGAGGCCGTGCCCCTCACCCGTGTTGGATCAGTTCCAGCTCATGTCGACGAAGCGCAGCACTTCATCGGGCGTGGGCGTGTAGCTGACAGTGTCCGAGAACACGTAGTTGGTGTTGTACGTGAACATCGGGGCCCAGAACGCCTCGTCGGCGATCTTCTGGATGGCCTTGGTGTAGTACTCGATGCGCTCGTCCGGGTCGGTCGAGCTGTCGGCCACGTTGAGCCATTCGAGCACCTCTTCGTCGCGGGTGCTGTCGAGCGAGCCGTGCTTGAAGAACTGGCTGACCATGGCCGAGGCGTCGTTGATCGAGTAGCTGCCCCAGGTCTGGAACGACAGCGGCACCTCGCCGTCCATGTTGAGCTCGCGCAGCGCCGAATACTGCAGCATCTTGAAGTCGGTATCGATGCCAACGGCGTTCAGGTACGACGCGATTGCCTCAGCGTACTGACGGTCGCGATAGGCGTAGAACTCGGTGCTGAAGCCGTCGGGATAGCCGGCCTCGGCCAGCAGCTCCTTGGCCTTCTCGGGATCGTACTCGTATTCGGTCACGTCTTGGATGCAGCCGAACTGGCTCGGGAAGCAGGGCGTGTAGACAACCTTGGACGAGCCCTGAAGCAGCGCGTCCACCAGTTCCTGACGGTTGATGGCGTGGTTCACGGCCTTGCGCACCAGCGGGTCGGTGAACGGGGTGTCGCCCGAGCGTCCCGCGCTGTCCATCTGCAGGTAGCCCACGCGCATGGTCGACTCGTTGGCGACGGTGAACTGCCCCATCTCGCCCAGCTTCTCGGCCTGGTCCGCCGGCACCTGCCAGATCAGGTCGAGCGAGCCCGAGAACAGCTCGGCCATCTGCGTGTTGACGTCGGGAATGGTGCGGATGTCGATCTTTTCGATCTTCGGCTGGCCCTTGGGGCTGTCGTGGTAGTTCTCGTTGGCCTCGAGCACGAAGTGCTGGCCCGGCACCACGTCGAGCACCTTGTAGGGGCCGGTGCCGACAGGCTTCAGGCCCATGCCCGACGGGCCGGCCTCGGCGTAGTACTCGTTGGGGTACATCGAGACGGGACCCGAGAGGAACTCGATTGCCGCGGGGAACTTCTCCTTGAGCTTGATGCGCACGGTGTAGTCGTCGATCTTCTCGGCAGACTCCATCCAGTTGACGTTGCGCTGGGTCTTCACGCCGTTCTCTTCCTTGGCGACGAAGTTCACCGTGTAGACCACGTCGTCAGCGTTGAACGCCTCGCCATTGTGGAAGGTCACGCCCTCGCGCAGCTTGAACTCGAGCGTGGTGTCGTCGATCCACTCCCAGCTCTCGGCAAGGTTGCCGACGTATTCGTTGGTTTCGGGGTCGCGATAGATCAGGCCGTCCCAGACGGCGCGCTGCATCACCACGCCTTCGCGCGACGAGTTGAAGTAGCTGTCGACGTTCTCAAGCTCCTTGGTGAAGGCCACGTTCAGTGTGCCGGAAGCCTTGTCCGCGAAGGCAGGCATTGCGGTGGTCATCGCCAGCGTAAGGGCGAGGATCGCGGAGCGGTCCAGAGGTCTTCTATTCATTTTAACTCCCGTTGGTTGACATTTGAGTATCATTATTTGATACATTAGATTATTATTTAATCATCTTAGCCGGACAGGCATGGCTGTCGTCAAGCCCCCTCTTCACCAAAAGCGGGAAGCGCGCCGGTTGATGAAGGCAGCGGTTGCAAATGAAGCAGAACTCTCTCCACGTCGGAACGCTCGCAAAGGGGCTGCGCCTGCTGCGTGCCTTCGACGAAGCCCATGTCTCCCTGACGCTCACCGAGCTGGTCGAACGCACCGGGCTCGAGAAGAGCGCGGTGCAGCGCTTGGCGCACACGCTGCATGTCGAAGGGATGCTCGACCGCGACCCCGACACGCGGCGCTACCGCCCGAGCCACGCCTGGCTCGAGCTGGCCTATGTCTACTACTGGTCGGATCCGCTGATCTCCCGGGCCCTGCCAAAGCTGATCGAATTCAGCCGCACGGTCGGCGAGACGGTGAACCTGGCGCAGATGTCGGGAGATCACATCATCTATGCCCTGCGCCTGCCCAATCACCGCACCCACTTTGCCGCGAGCATCGTCGGACGGCGGGTGCCGGCGCTGGCCACCGCGTCGGGACGGGTGATGCTCGCGACGCGGAGCGAAGCAGAGTACCGCGAGGCCTGCGCCACCTGGCCCCTGCCTGCCGTGACGCCGCTCACGATCACCGACCGCGCGGTCGTCGAAGATGACGTGATTGCCGCGAGACGCAACGGCTACACCATCACCGAAGCGCAAGTCCTGCTGAACGAGATCAGTCTGGCGGTGCCGATCATCGGCACCGATGGCCGCGCCGATGCCGCCGTGCAGGTGTCGCTGTCGAGCCTGACCTACGATTTCGACCGCGTGCGGCGCGAGATCCTGCCGGTCCTGCTCGACACCACTGCCAGCATCCAGGGCTGACGGCCCTCCGGCGGGTCAGAGGAAGGGGTTCGTGATCCGAAGCTGCCCTTCGATCAGCAGGCCGGACTGCATGTCCTCGGAATGCAGCACCGTGCATCCCGCCAGCAGCGCCGCGGCGGCGATCATCGAGTCGTAGACCGAGAGCCGGTAGCGCTCGGCCAGGGCGCGGCCGACCGCGTGGGTGCGCGGCGTGAGATCCTCGACCTGGCACAGCTCTTCGATGCCAGACAGGAAGGCGCCGGCCTCATCCCAGTCCATCCCGGCCTTGCGACGGCAGTTCACCAGCGCTTCGTTCAGCACCTGCACGCTGATCCGCGGCGCGCGCAGCAGCAGAGCCTCGGCGCGGTTCGCCTTCGGTCCGTCGTCGAGCAGGTAGAGGATGACGTTGGTGTCGAGAAACTCAGCGCTCATGCGCGGCGTCGCGACTCAGCCGATCCTGCGCCGAAAGCCGGCCACGGAACCGCCGCAGCCCGGCCAGCACCTCGTCGGGGCGCGCGTGGCGCGTCACCGCGAAACCGTCGTCACCGGCGGTGAGGTCGATCTCGTCGCCTTCCTTCAGCCCAAGCTTGCGGACCAGCTCGGCGGGCAGCCTCACGGCAAGCGAGTTGCCCCATTTCGCGACCTGCATGGCGGCCTCCTCCGGAGTTGGATATACTCGACTATATGTATATCCAACCGGACGATATCGCAACCGCTCAGCAGGGATCGACGGGACCCGGGCCTGAGGTGGCCCACGATCAGCCGGGATCACCCAGCCGGTCGGCGATCAGCCCCAGCGGATGGCGCAGCGCCTTGCCGCCGAGCCGCTCGCTCTGGCAGCGACAGGAAAAGCCGGTCGCCGCGGCCTCCTCGGCCTCGGCCACGGGCCCGGCCCAGGACAGGTCGAAGAGCTTGCGCGACATCTCCTGATGGCGGTCCTTGTGACCGAACATGCCCGCCATGCCGCAGCAGCCGGTCGCGGGCGTCTCGATCTCGAGCCCGATCCCGGCGAAGACCGCCTGCCAGTCCTTGCGGGCCGCCGGCGCACCGGTGCTCTCGGTGCAATGGGTAAATAGGCTGAGCCCCCCGCCCTTCGCCTGCGGCAGGCGCACGCCCGAGCGCACTTCCGACGCGAGGAACTCCTGCGGCAGCAGCAGCGCGGGAACGTCGAGCCCCGCCTTGCGGTAGTCCTGCCGCAACGCCATCACGAAGGCCGGGTCGAGCCCGATCATCGGGGCGCCGGTGGCAGCCCCCTTCCGCAGCGCCTCCGAAAGCCGGTCTGCCATCGCCCGGAACCCCGCCGGATCGCCCAGATCGCCCGCCACCTTGCCCGCCGGCAGCATCTCGACGAAGCGCGGCGCATAGCCGAGCGCGGTGAGCCCGCGCTGCACGTCGCGCTGGGTCGCCTCGTCATAAAGCGCCGAGAACCAGTCCATCCAGACCAGCACGGTGCGCTCCGGCAAGGTCTCGCTCTCAAGCTCCCGCACCGAGATCCGCGCCGCACGCGGCAGCGGTCGGGCGAGACTGCCCGGCAGGTCGGTGACGCCAAGCAGGCGCTCGGTGATCCTGCGCGCCAGAGGCCAGAACGGCCGCGTCAGCGGTGCCGCGCGCAGCAGCCACGGGCTCAGCCGCTCGGCCAGCAGCATGGCCCGATCGGTCAGCGGGCGCGCCTTGCGGGCGTAGACATCGGCATAGACCGCCGCACGCATCGAAGGGATGTCGACCTGCACCGGGCAGGTCGAGGCGCAGGCCTTGCAGCCGAGGCAGGTGTCGAGCGTACCGAGCAGGTCGGCCTCCTCGACGGTCTGCGCGCCGGTCCGCTTGCCCTCCTGCCAAGCCCGCATCGCGTCGGCCCGGCCCTTGGGCGAATGACGCAAGTCCTCGGTCGCCTTGAACGAGGGGCACATTGGCGTGGCCGCCGCATAGCTCAGGCACTGCGCATTGCCGTTGCAGCGGAAGGCCTTTTCCAGCGCGTCACCCTCGGGCGCGTTGAACGGGCGGAACGGCGTCGTCGCGATGCCCATCACCGGCGTGTCGGTGGCCACCAGTTTGCCCGGGTTGTACCGGCCCGCCGGGTCGAAGGCCGCCTTCACGCCCTGCAGCGCGGCATAGGCCTCGGGCCCGATCCAGCCCTCGAGATAGGCCCCGCGCACGCCCTTGCCGTGCTCGCCCCAGAAGATGCCGCCATGGCGATTCACCAGCGCATAGATCTCGTCCGAGACCTCGACCAGACGGGCGCGGTCTTCCTCGGCGTCGATGTCGAGCGCCGGTCGGATGTGCAGGCAGCCCACGTCGACATGGCCGTAAATGCCAAAGCTCAGCCCATGCCGAGTGAGGATCTCGAGAAAGCCGTCAAGGAAGGCCGGCAGCTCCTCGGGGGGCACCACGCAATCCTCGACGAAGGCCACCGGCCGCGCCCGCCCCTCGACCTTGCCGAGCAGCCCGACGCCCGCCGAGCGGATCGCCCATAGCTCGCGGATCTCGTCGGCGCCCGAGGCCACGTGCACCGCCCGGATGCCCGGCAGACCGCGCAGCCGCGCTTCGCAGGCGGCGAGCCCGGCCTCGAGCTCCTCGGCGCTGTCGCCGTTGAACTCCACGAAGGTATAGGCAAGCGCCTCGCCGCCCTTGGGACGCAGCGCCTCGGGCAGACGCCCCAGGAGCCCGGCCTCGCTGGCCAGCGCCTGCACGCGCTCGTCCATCACCTCGATGGCGGTGGGATCGTCCTGCATAAGCGGCAGCGCCGCGGCGAGCGAGTCGCGGAAGCTGGCGAAGCCCGCCACCACGAGGCGCTTTTGCTTCGGCAGCGGGCGAAGCTTCACCCGGATGCGGGTGATCGGCCCCAGCGTGCCCTCGGAGCCGGGGAACAGACGCCACCAGTCGAAGCCGCCGTCTTCGGGACAGGCGCGTTCGAGATCGTAGCCGGTGAAGCGGCGGTTGAGCCGCGGTGTGTTGGCGATGAAAGCCGCCCGCCCCGCCCGCGCAGCGCGCTCGGCGGCCTCCAGCATTGGTTGCGCCCAGCCCGGTGCGGCCTCAAGGCTCGAGACCAGCCCCTGCCCCCGGGCGATCTCGACACCCACGAGATTGTCGGAGGTCTTGCCATAGATCCGCGAGCCCTTGCCCGACGCATCGGTCGAGACCATGCCGCCCACCACGCAGCGCGTCGAGGTCGAGGTCTCCGGTGCGAAGAACACCCCCATCGGCCGCAGCTGCGCGTTGAGGTCGTCAAGCACGATACCGGGCTCGACATCGGCCCATTGGCCTTCGGGATCGACCTCGAGCAGCCGGTGCATGTGGCGGCGCATGTCGAGAATGACGCCCCGGTTGAGGCTCTGCCCGTTGGTGCCGGTGCCCCCGCCGCGCGCGGTGAGCGCGAGATGCGCGAACTCGGGAAGCTCAAACACCGACATGGCCGTCACCACGTCCTCGGCATCGCGCGGCGCCACGATCAGGTCGGGCAGGATGCGATAGACCGAGTTGTCGGTCGACATGGCTGCGCGCAGGGCGCTGTCGCGCTCGACCTCTCCCCTGAAGCCCGCGGCGCGCAGGGCGGCGGGAAGTTTGGCGATGGCGTCGGCGAAGCGGCTGTCGGTGGCGGTCATGTGGGTCTCCTGTGCGGGCGCATATTGACCGAAGCGTGGGGTTCTATAAAATTGAAAGATATGAAGATTGATGCAGAAAATACGAATTTCAACCTGCGGCACCTGCGGGCGATCCACGCGATCTGGGCCGAGGGCAGCTTTGCCCGCGCCGCCGACCGGCTGGGCGTGGTGCCCTCGGCACTGACCGAGACGGTGCGGCAGATCGAGGAGATCGCCGGCGGATCTCTGTTCGACCGGCGCAGCCGCCCGCCGGTGCCGACGCCGCTGGGGCTGGCTTTCCTGAAGGACACCGCGCCACTGCTCGATGCGCTCGACCAGTCCCTGACCCGGCTGCGGGCGCAGGCGCGCGGCTTGCACGGCGCGCTGCGCCTCGGCGCCGCGCCCTCGGCGATCACCCCGCTCATCGCCCCGGCCATAGCAGCCTTCCGCGCCGAGCATCCGCAGGTCATCCTCACCCTGCATGACGACGTCGCCGAGACGCTGGCCACCATGGTTGCCGACGGGCGGCTCGATCTGGCGGTGGCCGGGCGCGCCCGCAGCTCGCCCGATCTCGTCCAGACCGAGATCGCCGCCGATCCCTTCGGCCTCGCCTGCTGCGCCGAGCACCCGCTGGCGCGCAGGCGCGCCCCGGTGCGGCTGGCCGATATCGATCCGCAGGAGCTCATTCACCTTGGCACCGAGACCGGCTCCTCCCGCCTGCTTGCCGCGCATCCCGGCCTGCCCGAGACGCTGAAGACCGGCCCCCTGCGCAGCCATTCCACCATCGCCCAGCTCTGCCTCGTGCGGGCAGGCATTGGCGTGGCGCTGCTGCCGCGCAACGCGGTGGGGCTGTTCAACGACCCGGGCATCGTCTTCGTGCCGGTCAGCGACCTGGTGCTCGAGCGCAAGCTCTACCTGCTGAGCCCGGCGCGCCGGGCGCTGTCCCCCACCGCCGAGCGCTTCCGAACGCTCTTTCTCGGGTGACCGGTCAGCGACAACCGTGCCGGTCGAGAAACGCGCTCACCACCTCGGCGATCGCCCCCGCCGCGCCGGGGTCGAGGTGGAAATGGTGGTCGCCGGCGATCTCGGCGGTCTCATACCTCGCCACCAGCGCCTCCGCCCGCGCCGCGAGCTGCGCCACTGCATTGCGGCGGCTCTTGATGCCGTCCGTGGCCCAGATGTTCAGCACCGGGCAGCGCCACGCCCGCATCACGGCCTCCACATCCGCCTGTTTCAGCTTCACCGCCGAGCGCGCGAAGAGCCGGGGGTCGCCGCGCATCCGCACCCCTTCGGGATGCGGCTCGAGCGCCCGCGCCGCCAGCGCCGCGGACGTGCGGCGGGCGTTGCCCTGCCCCGCGCGACGCTCGATATAGGCCTCGGGAGAGGCAAATAGACGTGGCGGACGGGCCTTCTGCTTGCGGGTCTGCTCGATGAAGGCCCTGAGCGTGGTGACGATGGTCTCGTCGGGATCGGTCTCGGGCGCCAGCGAGTCGAGCGCGATCAGCGCCCGCACCCGGTCTGGCTGCGCCGCCGCGAACAGCCCCGCGATATTGGCGCCGCGCGAATGGCCGAGCAGGACGCAGTCCTGCCAGCCCAGCAGGTCGAGCAGCTCGGCGATCTGCGGCAGGTCATCCCAGATGTTGTAGGTGGCATGCGCCGCACGATGGCCGCTGAGCCCCTGCCCGCTCAGATCAAGCGCCACCACGCGGCAGCCCGTAAGCCTCGGCGCCAGCTCCTGGAAGCTGTCGGCGTGATCCATCCAGCCATGCAGGGCCAGCACCGGCGTGCCGTCCGCCGGCCCCCATACGCGCCCGGCAAGCCGCAGCCCGTCCACCTCCCAGACGCAGTCCTGCGCCGCCTCTGTGTTGCCGTCCGTCATACGCTCCTCCCGGTCCTACCTGCCGCCCTGCCCTACGCGTCTTCACGCAGGCTCGAGCCCTCCGGCGGGGTCCGACGGATGTTGCGCTCGAGATCCATGATGTAGCCGATGATCGCCGCGACCGCCTCCCAATGCTCGACCGGGATCGGGCGGTCGAGCTCGGCCACGTCATGCAGGGCGCGCGCCAAGGGCCGGTTCTCGACCATGGGGATCTCGTTCTCCTTGGCCAGTTCGCGGATCCGCGCCGCCAGCAGGTCGGCCCCCTTGGCCACGCAGACCGGCGCCATGTCGACGCCGTTCTCGTATTTCAGAGCCACCGCGAAATGGGTCGGGTTGGTCAGCACCACCGTGGCGCGCGGCACTGCCTGTGCGAGGCGCTGTCGCGCCCGCTCCCGGCGGATGTTCATGCGCTTGGATCGGATCAGCGGGTCGCCCTCGGTCTCCTTGACCTCGTCCTTGATCTCTTTCATCGACATGCGCTGCTTGCGGCGGTGATCGAAGCGCTTCCACAGAATGTCAGCCACCGCGATCACGCTCACCAGTGCCAGCGTGATGAGCAGCATCCGCGCCGCCTCGGCGCGAATGAAATCGGTCACCATCTCAGGCACGAGGCCTTGCGTCTGCCAGATCTGCCCCACCGCGTTCAGCACCACCCAGCCCGCGATCACACCGACCAGCAGCACCTTGGTAACGCTCTTGAAGAACTCGACGAAGGCGGCGAGCGAGAACAGGCGCTTGAAGCCCGAGATTGGCGAGATCTTGGACCATTTCGGCTTCAGACGCTCGGAGGCCACGACCACCTCGCCCTGCAGCGCGACGCCCGCCAGAGCGCCGATCACCATCAGCGCCATCAGCGGCCCGAGCAGGATGCCCACGCCGCGCAGCACCTTCCAGCTCACCGCGCCCAGATCGCGCAGCCCGCTCAGATCGGTACCCACATGAACCTGCCCGGCGCTCTCGAGCACGTTGCGGAACACCCCCGCCAACGGCGCCGAGACCGATGGCAGCACGAAGGCGGTGATCGCGAAAAGCGACAGCACCGCCATGACGTTGCCAGCCTCCTTGGAGGAGGCAACGTCGCCCTTCTCGCGCGCCTTTCGAAGCTTTCGCTCTGTTGGCTCTTCGGTCTTGTTGTCCTTGTCCTCGTCCTGATCCGCCATGGTCTAGAACACCAGCAGGCCAAGCCATTCGCCGAACCGTTCGGCGAATTCACGAAGCATCACCGGCGTGGCCATGACCAGCACCAGAAGCCCCGCCATGATCAGCACCGGGGCTGCGACGAAGAACACCGGCAGCGAGGGCATCATGCGTGCCGCAAGCCCCATGCCGAGATTGACCAGAAGCCCCATGACGTAGAACGGCGCCACGATCGACAGGCCGAGATAGAAGCTCTGCGACACCGCCTTGACGATCTGCTGGGCCAGATCCGAAGGCAGGATCTGGCCCGGCGGGAACAGGTCGTAGCTGCTGACCATGGCGCCGATGATCAGGTGATGCAGGTCGGTGGCAAAGATCATCGCCACGCCGCCCAGCATCAGCCCGGTCGAGATCAGCGTCGAGCCCTGGAACGAGCCCAGGCTGGGCGAGAACGCGTTCGACAGGCCCGAGACCAGCCCGATCTGGTAGCCCGCGAATTCCAGTGCGCTGAGCAGGATGCGGGCGGTGACGCCGATCCACAGCCCCAGCGTCAGCTCGATGGCCAGCGCTCCGACCAGCGGCCCCGGCGCATCGAGCGAGACCGGGCCCTGCGGCACCGCCGGGTAGAGCGCCAGCGACAGCAGCACCCCAAAGGCCAGCCGGTGGCGCACCGGGATGACGGTCTCGCCAAGCGCCGGCACGAACATCAGCATCCCGCCGATGCGGGCGAAGACCAGCGCCACGCCGAGGAACTCGACGGTGATGAGCGCCGCGAGGTTCACCCTACTGGCCCACGGTCGCCACGGTGCGCAGCGCGGTCTTGCGATGGATCTCGTTGTGCGACAGCACCACGGTCATCGGGCTGACGCGCTCGAGCATGGAGCGCACGAAGCTGCGCACCTCGGGGCTAACCAGCAGCGCCGGCCACTGGTCCTGTTCGGCGAATTTCTGGATCTCGCGGCGGGCCTGCAGCACGAATTCCTGCACCCGCTGCGGCGACATCACGAAGTTGCGCTCGTCGCCGTTGACCCGCAGCGCCTCGAGGAATTCCTTCTCCCATGCGGGCGACATCGAGATCACCGAGATGAAGCCGTTGTCATCGACCAGCGACTTGCAGATCTGGTTCGACAGCCGCCGCCGCACCGCCTCGGTGATTTGTGTCACACTCGATGTGGTGCGCTTGGCCTCGGCGATGGATTCGACGATCAGCGGCAGGTTGCGGACCGAGACGCGCTCGGCCAGCAGGGTCTGCAGCACGTGCTGCACCAGCACCATCGGCGCGTTGCCGGGGATGTCGCTGACCAGCTTCTGGTACTCGCGGTCGAGCCCCTCGATCAGGGTCTGCGTCGCGCCGTAGGTCATCAGCTCGGGCAGGTGCTCCTTCACCACCTCGGTCAGGTGGGTGATGATGACGCTTTCGGGATCGACCACCGTCAGGCCCATGGCCTCGGCCCGGGCGCCGGTCTCGGGATCGACCCAGAGCGCCTCGAGCCCGAAGGTCGGATCCTTGCCGCGCTCGCCCGACAGGCCGCACTCGCCGGGATTGACCACCATGAGCCCGTTCGGGCGGATCTCGCCGCGCGCCACCTCGACCCCCTGCACCATGATGGCATAGGTCTGGCCCGGCAGCATCGGCTCGTCCTTGATCCGCACCGAGGGCAGCACGAAGCCGAACTCACGGGCAAACAGGTTGCGCAGGCTCTTGATCTTGCCCGCCAGCGCCGCGTCGCTGTTGGAGATCAGCGGCACGAGAGACTGCCCCAGCTCGAGCCGCAGACCGTCAAGCTTGAGGGTGTCCTTGATGTTGTCCTCGGGGGCGGCGGTCTCGGCCCGCTGCTTGGCCGCCTCGACCCGGTCGGCGCTGACCCGCGCTGCTTCGGCCTGGCGCATCACCATCATTCCGAGGAAGGTCATGATCGCCGCCAGCGCGGTAAAGATCAGGCTCGGGAAGCCCGGCAGGAGGCCAATGCCGAAAAGCAGGACCGACGCCATGAACAGCGCCTTGGGGAACTTCGAGAGTTGCCCCAGCACCGCCTCGTTCGCGGCGCCCTCGGTGCCGCCCTTGGTGACGATGAGGCCCGCAGCCAGCGACACGATCAGCGCCGGCACCTGCGTCACAAGCCCGTCGCCGATGGTCAGCACGGTATAGAAATCCGCCGCCTCGGAGAGCGACAGCCCGTGCTGCGCCACGCCGATCAGGATGCCACCGATGACGTTGATCAGCGTGATGATGAGACCCGCCACCGCGTCACCGCGGACGAATTTCGAGGCACCGTCCATCGCCCCGAAGAAGCCGCTCTCGTCCTCGAGCTCCTTGCGGCGGGAGCGGGCCTGCTCCTCGTCGATGATGCCGGCCCCGAGATCGGCGTCGATGGCCATCTGCTTGCCGGGCATCGAGTCGAGCGAGAAGCGGGCCGAGACCTCGGCAATCCGGGTCGAGCCCTTGGTGATGACCACGAAGTTGATCACCACGAGGATCGCGAAGACCACGATCCCGATGATGAAGTTCCCCGAGACGATGAAGCGCGAGAAGCCCTCGATCACCCCGCCGGCGGCGCTGGGGCCGGTGTGGCCTTCCGACAGGATCAGCCGTGTCGAGGCCACGTTGAGCGACAGGCGCAGCATCGTGACGACAAGTAAGAGGGTCGGAAAGCTATTGAATTCCAGTGGCTTGGGAATCCAAAGAGCCACCATCAGCACGAGCACCGACACCGAGAGCGACACCGCCAGCCCGAAATCGAGCACTGCCGCGGGCAGCGGCACGAACAGCACCGCGAGGATCAGCGTCACCGCGATGGCGAAGCCGATGTCGCGGTTGCCGTGGCCCCGGCCCAGCCAGCCCGGCAGGGAATTCGTGGAAGGATTGGACATCGACATCAGAACATCTTTCGGAAGGCTGGCAGCACGGGCGAGAGCGTCTCGCGCCCGAACAGGCTGCGGGCGCCGCTGTTGGCGGCGCCGGAACGGAGGGTCATGTCGGAGGTCCAGAAATGCCCCGAGGGCAACGGCTCGGAGGTGACCGCCGCCACCGCGGCAAGACCGAGCCCCCCTGCCCCGCCGCCGCTGCCCGAGGCCGCAAGCTGGCGGAAGATGTCGAGCCGCTCGTTGGCGATGGAGACATTCTGTTTCAACCGATCGAGATAGACACCCTGGTGCACCTCGGTGGCCGAGTGGTAATGCCCGGCCGCCTTGATCCAGTCGCCGGTCTTTTCATAGAGCTGCACCAGGAACCGCGCCGCGTAGTCGACGTTGCGCGCTGGGTCGAACCCCTCTTCGAGCTGGACAAAAGCATCCGGATGCCAGCGCAGATTCACCTGCATGCAGCCAACATCGATAGACTCGACCCCGGCTGACTGCCGCGCCCGCACCCAGCTCGCCGCCGATTGCGGCGTCTCGAAGAAGCGCCCGTCACCGTCGGCATTGGCGACCCAGGGCCAGATCGTCAGCTCGCCCTCATGCATCATGCCGCTTTCCTGCAGGCCGATGCCGAGCAGAAGGTTGCCCGGGATCTGGTGACGCAGCTGGGCGCGCAGGATCTCGTGAATGCAGACCCCCGCCGGGTTGCCGGTAGAGCGCGGCCCCATCGCCTGCGGCGCCTGCGAGACGCGCTCGGAGGGGCGGTAGAAATTGCTCCAGTCGGCCAGGGCCCCCTGCCCCGCAACCAGCGCCAGAACCGTCAGAAGGATCCGCAGCGCGCGCATCACAGACCGCCGCTCACGATCAGGTCGAAGGCACGGTCCGAGAGCCGCTTGACCACGGTGTACATCAGCGGTGTGAAGGCCAGCAGACCGATGAAGATCGCGACGATCTTGGGCACGAAGGTCAGGGTCATTTCCTGCACCTGGGTCAGGGCCTGGAAGAACGCGATGATCAGCCCCACCACCAGCGCGATGGCCATGATCGGGCCGGAACCGTAGAGCACGGCGAGGAAGGCGTCGGACAGGATCGTGTAGGTATCGCTTTCGGTCACGACCGCCTCCCCTCCGATCAGATCGGCATGCGGATGATTTCCTGGTAGGCCTCGACCAGCTTGTCGCGCACCGCCACCGCGGTCTTGACCGTCGAGTCGAGCTCGAGCGTGGCTTCGACCACCGCCTGGGTATCGGCATTGCCGCGCAGCCCGGTCTGCGCCGTCACCTCGGCTTCGCGGATCGTCTGCACGGCGTCCGAGCCGGCCTGCGCCACCATGTCGGCAAAGCTGGGCTTGCCTTCATCTGACCCGAGGTCGGCGACGGGCGCGGCCGTCATGTCCTGCGAGGCCCGGTAGGCCCCCGATGCGGCATTGATCGAGAGGAAGGAGTTGGTATCGGTCGCCATGGATCTTCAGTCTTATTTCAGCAGATCGAGAAGCTGCGAGCGCATGCTCCGCCCGGTCTCGAACATGTTCAGGTTGGCCTGGTAGCTGCGCGATGCTTCGCGCATGTTGCTCATCTCGAGGATGGTGTTGACGTTCGACACCTTCACGAAGCCATCCTCATCGGCGGCCGGGTGCGAGGGGTCGTAGTTCAGCTGGAAATCGGCATCGTCGCGACGCACGCCATCGACCTCGACCATCGAAGCGCCGCTGTCGCGGTCGACCATCTCCTGGAACGAGATGATCTTGCGGCGGTACGGATCCTCGCCGTTGCTGTTGCCGGTCGAGCTGGCGTTGGCGACGTTCTCCGACACCACCTTGAGCCGCTCGCCCTGAGCGCGCATGCCGCTTGCGGCGACGGAAAGAACTGTCTTGAGCGTGTCCATGCCCTGCCCTCTTATCTGACGCCGGTGACCGCGATGGTCAGCAGGCTGTGTCCACGGCGGTAAAGCTCGGCCGCGAGCCGGTAACTGCCGGCAACTTCTGCCGCGTCGATGGTCTGCTGTTCGAGCGCCACGGTGTTGCCGTCGATGCTGCCCTCCCAGGCGTCCTCATCCGCGGTCACGCGCACGCCGTTCGGCGTCTCGCCGCTGCTCGTGATGTGCCGCGTATCGGTGACCTTGAGCCCCTGCATCGCGTCGGCGTTCTCGAGCATTGCGTCGAACCCGCTGACCTTCTTCGCCTTGTAATCCGGCGTATCGGCATTCGCGACGTTTTCAGAGATCACAGCCTGACGGGCTCCCAGCCATGTCATGCGCTGCGAGGCCAGCTGAAAAAAGGACATTCCACCAAGCTTCATGAACAGTTTCCTTTTGTCTCAATCAAAGATAGCATGATTAAATCTTGCTTAGCAATGGATAGAACCATGCATACAGCCTTTTCAGAGCTTTCTAGCCTTACGCGGACCATAGAACGGGCAAGCATAACCGGGCAGGTCACGTCGGCGCTTGGGCTGGTGCTTACCGTCTCGGGTCTTGAGCGCGCCGTGGGCATCGGCGCGCATTGCGTCGTACAAGGTGCCAATGGCCCGGTTCTGGCCGAGGTGGTGGGCATCGACGAAAGCGGGACAAGGCTCCTGCCCTTCGGAAGCTGGGATGGCGTGCGCACCGGCGATCCGGTGGCCGTCACCCAGTCCGGCGCCGAGCTGCGCCCCGATGACGCCTGGATCGGCCGAGTGGTGAACGCGCTCGGGCAACCGCTCGACGGCAAGGGTCGCCTGCCCGAGGGCGACAGGCCGCGCCCGCTGCGCGCCGCGCCGCCCCCAGCCTTCACCCGCCGCCGCGTCGGCGACCGGCTGTCAACGCGGCTCAAGGTGATGGACGTGTTCGCCCCGCTCTGCCGTGGCCAGCGGATGGGTGTGTTCTCGGGTTCTGGGGTCGGCAAGTCGACGATGATGGCGATGCTGGCACGCAACGCCCAGGCGGATGTGATTGTCGTGGGGCTGGTCGGCGAACGTGGCCGCGAGGTGCAGGACTTCCTGCAGGACGATCTTGGAGAAGAGGGCCTAGCCCGCGCCGTCGTCGTGGTCTCGACCGGTGACGAACCGCCGCTGATGCGCCGGCAAGCTGCCTGGACCGCCACCACCGTGGCCGAGCATTTCCGCGATCAGGGCAAGCAGGTTCTGCTGCTGCTCGACAGCGTCACGCGCTTCGCCATGGCACAGCGCGAGATCGGCCTGGCTGGCGGCGAGCCGCCCACCGCCAAGGGCTATCCGCCGACCACGTTTGCAGAGCTTCCGCGGATGATGGAGCGTGCCGGACCGGGCAGCGGCGAGGGCGGCGACATCACCGCGCTCTACACCGTTCTCGTCGATGGTGACGATATGGACGATCCCATCGCCGATGCGGTGCGCGGCATCATGGATGGCCACATCGTGCTCGACCGGCGCATCGCGGAAACGGGCCGCTTTCCGGCGGTGAACCTGCTGCGTTCGATTTCGCGGATGCTGCCGGACTGTCACGGCCCCGAGGAATACGCGATCTACCGCGCCGCCCGCTGCGCCATGGCGCGCTATGCCGACATGGAAGAGCTGATCCGCATCGGCGCTTACCGGCCCGGCAGCGATGCCGAGGTCGACGCCGCGATCAAGCTGTTCCAGCCGCTCGAAGATCTTCTGCGCCAGAGCAAGCGGGACGCGATGGAACCGAACGAGACCTTCGCCCGCATCCATGCCTGCCTGACCGAGGCCGGTATCTCCGTTCCGACGGAATGAGATCTGGAGGGGCGCCGTGAAGTTGACAGCTGTCAACTCGGCCCCCGTCACCCCGCTCACGCGGCTTTCCTCTGAAGGCTCGAGATCATCGCATCCGGCGTGAAACTTCCCTCCTGCGCTTTCCGCGACAGGCTTCGCAGATACGCCCCCGGCGAGCGGATCGTCCCAACATTCTGAACGATACCTGCGAGTGTTGTCGCGGCATCCTCCGGACCCATAGCCCGGCAGGCCTCTTGCCATGTCGACGGGTCGATCCCGGTCATCGGGGCGATACGGGCCATCAATTGGACAAAGCTCGTCCAGTCGGACACACGCTTCTCAGCATATGGCAGGACATCGGGGCAGGCGGTGAGGATCGGGCTTAGCGCCTTCTGTACCGACTGTGCCTTGTGAGGCTCGGGGACGCGCTCTTTCAGATCAATAAGAGTCTTATCTGAAACTTGTATGTGCCGCTCATTTTGGCTGTCCGAGGCGATCAGTTCAGGCGTCACGGGGTCGGTCGGTTCGACCTCTGGAGTGAGCTTTTCCACAAGCGTGGCGACGAGCGGTTGCAGGCGGTCACGGATGGTCGAGAGATCTTCAAGACCAAGCTTGCGACGCAACTGGCGCTTGGCGAGGATCACGGCGTCTTCAATGGCATCGAGCCCTTCGTCGAGCTCGGAGGCATGGCCAAGCTGCGCCAGGTCCGAGGCATCGCGGATCAGCAAGACAACCTCTTCTCGCAGCAGGGCGATCTCGTTGCTGCGGATCTCGGCGGCGCGGGCGTGGTGGGCGATCTCTCCGGCGCGCAGGAGCAGGGGCCGGAGGTCGAACCCGTAAGCACGCACAACGGCGCCCGAGGCATCACGGCGCTGGTAGCGCTTGCCGTTGGGGCTGTCGTGGCGGGCGATGAGGCCGCTTGCCACCAGCGCTGCGAGGTGGCGCCGCAGTGTGCTTTCGGGCATCCCGTGGGCGCGTTCACAGAGCGTGGCGTTCGAGGCGTAGACGATCAGCGGCGCCCCGTCGGTCAGCTCACGCTCGCGATGCACGCCAAGCAGCACTGCGAGAACCCGCAGTGTCCGGTCCGAAAGCTCGTAGCTCTCGCGCGCGGCGGTCAGTTGCGTCAGAAGCTCCCATTTGTCCATGGAAGCGACCGGGGCAGGGCGGTCGAGCCGGGTCACCGCCTCCAGTTGGGCAGCCGATAGCGGCCGCCGCCCGAAGGACGTCGTTGTCAGTCTCTGCATATCGTTTCACTGGGCAAAACTTTTCCGGCCGCCGGACTCACACGGCGTTGACAGCTGTCAACAAAAGGGGCTAGATTCGAGGTGCGAAAACGAGATCAGGCCTCTTGGGATGTTATGTCCTGAGGGGCTTTTTCTTTGGTCCTGCCGTGTCGTGCCTCCTTGTTTCTGCTCGATGTCTTGGGGCTTGCGCCCTTATTCGCCGGTCTGGCTGCGCCAGTTGCGGTGAATCTCTTCGATGTTGTCGATGAGCCAGTCCTCGAAGCCCTGGGCTTCGGCGGCATCAAAGGTCAGCACCGTTTTCTTACCGGTTTTCTTCGCCCGCCCGATGCGACCGCTCTCGCCACGTAGCTCGCGATCGGGAGCCGGGGCAGGGGCCAGCTTCGCGGACCGGCGGCTGACGATGCGCAGCGCATCTTCGAACCGCGCGTCCGAGCTTTCGCCGGTCAGGGTGCCGGCGACACGGTCCGGGGAGAACCCGCCCGCGGTCAGCTGGTCGGCCAGCTTGCGCCAGCGGTCGCGCCCGGCGGAGGGCGCCGGTCCGATGGCCTCGATCAGCACCTGCGGCACGGTGTCGGCCACGCTCAGCATTCGGCTGATCACGGTCTTGTCGATATGCAGCGCGTCGCAGATGATCTTGCGCTCGAAGCCCTCGTCGCGCATCTGGCGCGCGAAGTTGGCCTTCTCGATGAAGCTGAGGTCGCGCCGGGCGGCGTTTTCCTGCCCCTGCGCGATGATCAGGTCCCGGTCCGACAGCTCGCGGACCATCGCCTTGACCGGCAGGCCGAGATCGCGCAGCGCGGCGACCCGGCGGCGGCCATAGACCACCTGGAAGCGGTCGTCGCTGCCCTCGATATGGCGCAGAAGCACCGGCACCTGCTGGCCGTATTCCGCCAGCGACGCCTTGAGCCGTTCATGCTCGGCCGGATCCTCGCCGAGACGGTCCTGCAAGCCGCCGTCCTCGATCTGGTTCGCGGGGACCTCGACCATCGCCCGGCTCTTGAGCTGCGCGATGGACTGGCTGACCGCGCCGATGGCGCCTTTCTGGTAGCGGGCCTGACGCGGCGCGGCAGGGTCGGATGCCTCCGCCGCCGGTGCGGGCGCATCTCCCATCAGGCTCTTGAGAAGGTCCTTGCGTGCCATCAGCGCCCCCAGCTTTTCTGAACGAGATCGAGGATCTCGCCATTCGCGGAATTTAGGCTCTCCATCGCCCGCTCATAGGTCGAGCGGGTGAACTGGCTTTTTTCCACCTCGTAGAGTGTCTGCTTGGTGATGCCGGCGTCGGAGATCGCGGTCGATTTCAGCACCGGGTGGTTCAGCACATATTCGCCGAACATCGAGCGCATGAAGCTGACCATCTGGTTCTGCGGACCGTCGCCCGGCTCGTAGCGGGTCACGACATAGCGCATCCAGTCATAGCTCATGTCGCCGCCGGCTTCGCTGACCACGCCCAGAAGATTCGAGGTCATCAGCAGGAACTGGCACATCGACATGACGTCGAGCATCTGCGGGTGCACGGTGACAAGCACGGCGGTCGCGGCCGACAGAGCCGACATGGTCAGGAAGCCCAGCTGCGGCGGGCAGTCCATGATGACGAGGTCGTAATCGTCCTGCACCTCGGCGAGCTTGTCGCCGACGCGGGTGAAGAACATCTCGCCCGAGCGCTCGGCCAGCGCGCGCGGCGTTTCGTGCTCGAACTCCATCAGGTCGAGATTGCCCGGCACGATGTCGAGGTCGTGGAAATAGGTCTTCTGGATCACGTCCGACATGGCGACCGGATCGTCGTAGCGGATCGCGTCGTAAAGCGTGCCACCGTCGAGCATGTCGAACTCGGGCTGGTAGCCGTGCAGGGCCGAAAGCGAGGCCTGCGGGTCAAGATCGATGGCCAGCACGCGGTAGCCGTCAAGCGCCGCCTTCTGTGCGAGATGGGCGGCTGTCGTGGTCTTGCCCGAGCCGCCCTTGAAGTTGATCACCGTGATGACCTGAAGATGGTCGCCCTCGCGCCGCCCGGGCAGGTACGTGCCCGGCGCCTTGGCGCCTTTCTCGAGGAACTTGCGCAGCTCGGCGATGTCGGAGGGCGCGTAGAACCGGCGGCCATTGCCGCGGATCTCGACCTCGGGGCCCTTGCCGTCGAGATGTAGCTTGCGCAGGTAGGCATCCTTGACGCCAAGCAGGGCCGCGACCTCGCCGGAGGTGAACTTGCGCAGCTCCTTGCGCGCGTGCGGGGGAAACAGCTGGGCGCGGTGCGCCTGCAGCCGTTCCGACAATCTGGCCGCATGATCGCCCACAAGAAGGTCGATCCGGTCCTGTCGTGTCATCAATTCTGCCCTCGTGCCATAAGCGTTTGTTACGCTTATTTTAGTATTGTTGGCTTTTCTCCGTAATTGAATGCCTTCGTTTACGGATTCGGGCAAGATTTTTCTGCAAGATCTAGTGTCTGCAAAACCGTTAGACACTAGCTCCCAGACAGGGGTCTCAGCGCTTCCAGCGCAGGAGCGATAGCTCGTCGAGATCCTTCGCTTCGCGCTTCTTCTGTGCGTCGCGCTCTTCGGTGAGACGTTTAAGCCTCAGAATTTCATAGGTTTTCTGTTCCGCCAACGCGGCGCGCAGCCGGTCCTCGGCGGCGGCAACCTCGGGCGCGAGCTTGGAGGCTTCGTGTGAAATCCGGTCGACCTCGGCACGGATCGAGCGAATAAACCGGCCCAGATAGGGGGCACCCTCGAGGCCGTCGATCCGCGATTCACCGGAAAGACGGTGCAATAGAGCCTGTTTTTCCGAATCGAGCCGGTTCATCCGGTCGCGCAGTTGGGCGGTGCTGCGGGCCTCGCGCTCGGTGTCGAGCCGCTTGAGACGCTCCATCACGTCGAGCGCCTTGAGGCGGCGCCGGGCGGCGTCAGTGGCCATCGGAGGGCTCGGGCTCCGGCGTCTGCTCGACCACCGGTTCCGGGGCAGGCGGCTCGCCGCCCAGCCGAATGCGCATCCTGGCGAGGATCTCGACGGGAAAGCCGTATTCCGACGGCGGCAGGGCATCGAAGCGACCGCCGATCGCGGCGGAGGTAAAGCTCGTCTCTTCTTCGTCGCTCGCTTCCGGCTCGGGGGCGTCCGCCGCCGAGGCGATCCCGGCGAAGACCAGCAGGCAGGGCAGGGGGGCCCGGCGGATCATGCCGCCGGCAACTCTTTCTGCGCCGCCTCGACCTCGTAGAAATCGGGCTGCATCCGGGTCGGAATATTGCCGCGGCCGATCTCGACGCAGATGCTGGGCGGATGGTCCGCGACCATGGCGACAAAGATGTCGCGGATGATCATGTAGAAGGCGCCGTCCTCTTCTTCGATCTGCTTCAGCCGGCCCGAGATCGGCTGCACCATGCAATAGGCCAGGAACACGCCGAGGAAGGTGCCGACCAGCGCGCCGCCGATCATCTTGCCGAGGATCTCGGGGGGCTGGTCGATCGAGGACATGGTCTTGATCACCCCGAGCACGGCGGCAACGATGCCGATCGCCGGCAGGCCGTCGGCGACCTGCTGGATCGCGTGCACCGAGGCCAGCGACTCGTGGTGATGCTTCTTGATCTTGCGGTTGATCACGTCCTCGGTCGCGTACTTGTCGTCGAACTGCATCGACAGCATGCGGAAGCTGTCCCGGATCAGGTCGATGGCGAAGTGATCCGCCGCGATGCGCGGGTAGCGGTTGAAGATGTCGCTGTCGGATGGCGACTCGATATGGCTGTCGAGCGCCAGGATGCCCTTGGCCTTGTAGATGCGGGTGAGCTCGTACATCAGGTTGAGCAGGTCGCCGTAATCCTTGGCCTTCCAGCGCGGGCCCTTCAGCACCTTGACGATGCCGCCCGCGGATTTCTTGATCACGTCGACGCTGTTGGCGATGACGAACGCCCCGATCGCCGCGCCGCCGATCATCATGCCTTCGAAGGGCAGGGCGTGCAGGACAATGTCCATCTTGCCGCCGGAGAGCATGAAGCCTCCAAAAACAAGGCCGAACACAAGGGCAAGTCCCAGTATCATCGTCATCGGGTGCGGTCTCTGCTCTGTGGTCACCATGCCGGCACACCGGCAATCTATGTCAATTCATAAGTAAATTTGACTTTCTTTCAAGTATAAACAAGGATAGATTGGCAATTATAAGGACAGTTGGGACAGCAGACCATGATCGCCGAGAAGCTGGCTTACTTTTTCGATGCTTCCGACCTCGGCAGTGTGTTCGAGGACTGGCCCGAGGAGGTCGGTCTGGCGCTGTGTCTGGATGATGCCGGCACCTGCGAGATGCTGCTCCACCATCACGAGGAAGGCCGCACGGTTCTGCGCAAGGCCGGTGCCTTGCTGGATCGCGGGCCCGGCGAGTTCGCCGTGGTGCCGGCGGTCGAGGGCTACCCGACCCGCCGCGTCTTGTTCTCGGACGAGCAGAAACTGCTCGCATTGGTCGAGGATGAGGACGATCTCGCCGAGATGGCCGCAGACTACCTGATCAACTACCACTTCGAGAAGGACCGCAAGGCGCGTGAACGCCGCGAGAAGGAGGCCGCACGCGCCGCCGTCCAGAAGGCCCCGGCGCGCAGTTCCGAGCCGTTCTTCTGGCGCCCGCGGCTGCATCTCTCCGAGGTGCGCGCCAAACGGCAGCCCAGGCCGAAGGCGCCCGAGATCCCGCAGGGCTATGTCCCGGCCGAGGCGATCTCGGAAGTCGAATGCTTCTTTGCCGAAGGCGAGTTGCGGATCGGGCGCCGCGGTGTCCGTCTGGCGCTGGCGCCAGAGCTTGTCGACATCAAGACCTGCACCCGTCTGGTGCAGGAGGTCGGCTTTCGCGATGACCTGTCGCGGTTCGTTCTGCCGCGCAAGGCCGTCGAGGGGTGGAAGCCGGGCGAGCCTCTGGTGATCGACATTCCCGAGGAACGGTTCCCCGCCGGTCTGCGGGCCCGCTTCTCGGGCGCGGCGCGGGTGGCTGAGGTCACCATCACGGCGCAGGGGGTGTTCGTCGCTCCGGGCGCGGTGATCCCCGAACCGGAGCCGGTGCCGGAGGCGAAGCTCAAGGCGCCGGTGCGCAAGCGTCGGCGGTTCCTCACCCCGGTGCGTGTCGCGGTGGTGCTGCTGACCGGGGTCGGGCTGACGGCCGGAACCATGATCAACGCCGTCGAGACCCCGAATCTGCTTGAGGCGCCGGCGAACCTCGTGGCCTTCGACGAGGGCGCGGACTGACAACCTTGGTCAGAGCCGCGGCTCGCCTTCCATGACATAACCTTGGGACCGCACCGTGCGGAGCGTCACTGCGCCATCGAAATGGGCGTCGAGCTTGCGGCGGATGCGCGCGATATGCACGTCGATCCGGCGGTCGCCGTAGCGCCATTCCTCCTCGCCCAATGCCTCGGCCAGCGCCGGGCGGCTGACAATCTCGTTCCGCCGCGCGTTGAGAGCCGAGAAGATCCGCTCCTCCAGCGGCGTCAGCCCGAGCTGCGCCAGCCAGGCGGCCCGCTGTCCGCCTTGCGTGGCGCTCTGCAGGCGGGCGGCAAGCCGCGCGCGAAGCTCGGATGGATCGTGATCGGCGCGCAGCGCATCGTCGGCCCCGGCGGCAAAGGCCTCGGCCGCACCGCGCGGCCGGTTGCCATGATCCACGGCAAGGATAACGGCGCCCGGCACCTGCCTTCTTACACTGGCGATCAGCGAGAGCATGGCGTCATCGCGCGGCCCATGCGCCGTGAGCCCGACGATCATCGCGGTGAGCGGCGCATCCGGCGCGATCAGGTCGCTCATTTCGGCCGGCCGGGCGCGGCGCAGGACACGGCGCAGCCCGGCGGCCCGCAGCAATGCCGCCCAGTCGTTTCGGCGGTCGGTGTCGCGCTCCAGGACGACCGAGAAGGATGCTCTTTTCTTCATGCTACCGTCAGGGCGGCCTCTGTTTCGGAGGAAAACAAGGATTCGCAGACAAATTCAGAACTTTTCACCGAGGATTAACCTTACCTCCGTATTTCTTAACTGATGACAAGACCAAGACGACATCGCGATTAACAAGCAACAACAAGAAGAGAGCCGGGAATGAGGATCAACCTGCGCCGAATTCTGCAACGTCTGATCGGCGACCGCCATGCCAAACCGGCGCAGGTCCAGTGGGCTGACGACCGGCCGGGCACTCTGCTCTGCCTCGAAACAGGGCAGCGGCGTCCGCTATTGCGGCGCCATCTCCGCGAGACGCTGGGCATGACGCCCGAGGAGTATCGAAAGAAGTGGGGCCTTCCGGATGATTATCCCATGGTCTCGGCGGCGTACGCGGCTCGGCGGGATGCCGCCAAATCCATGAAGCTTCAAGGATAGGCTTGGAAAACAACGAGGGACGATTAATTATACTTCAGAAGCCCTCGAATGAACTTGCGGCCAGAGGTGGGAACGGCACCCGAGGCCCAACAAGGACAAGAATAAAGGCAGGGACAGCAGCATGAGTGCAGAGGATAAGAAGCAGGAGCAGGTCAGCCGCATCGTGGCGGCCTACGCTTCGCGCCCCGATGTCACCCCCGACGAGATCGTAGCGCTTTACCGCCGCCTGTCCGGAGAGCTCGACGACGTGCCGGCAGAGGTCGCACCGGCCCGGGCGCCGGCACGAGCGGGCATGCAACCGGCGCTGCCGCTCGAACAGGCGGTGACCGAAGACAAGGTGTACTGCCTGTGTTGCGGTCGTGGCTTCAAGATGCTCAAGCGTCACCTCGGCGCCGAGCACGGCATGACCGAGGCCGAGTATCGCACCGCCTTTGGCCTGCCGGAGGACTTTCCGCTCGTGGCACCCAGCTATTCGCGCAAGAAGGCGGCCCACGCCAAGGAGGCCGGGCTTGGGAAATATGACCGGACCCTTCCGATCGGACAGGACTAAGACCTAGCGCATGGCAGGAAATAACGAGCAGCCCATCGTCATCAAGCGGATCGAGGAGGATGACGGGCACGGCCATCATGGTGGCGCGTGGAAGGTGGCCTATGCCGACTTCATGACGGCGATGATGGCGTTCTTCCTGCTGCTCTGGATTCTCGCCGCATCTGACGAAGAGAAGCTGCGCGGGCTGGCGGACTACTTCACCCCGAGCCTGTCGCAGAGCGGTGGGCGCGGCGACGGTCTGCTCGATGGCACGGTGCTTGCAGACGACGGCGTGATGAGTGGGACCGACGGGCCGGCCACGCCGGTGCAGCTCCCGAGTTTCGGCCAGGAGAATCCGCTGGCGGTGTTCGACAGCCGGCTGCGCGACACCAACCCGAATATCCAGGTCGAGTACGACACCCGCCCGGAGGGCCGTCAGGAAAGCGCGACGATCAACGAGGGCAGTGATCCGATGGAGACCGCCCGCGCCCAGGTCGCCGCCGAACGCGCCCAGCAGGAATGGGACGAGGCACAGGAGCGTCTGGAGCAGCAGATCATGCAGGAAGTGGTCGGCAGCCCGGAGCTCGAGAGCTACTCCGACAACCTGCGCTTTGACCGTACGGAGAACGGGCTCGAGATCCAGATCGTCGACAAGAGCGGAGAATCGATGTTCGCCACCGGCAGCGCCCGGATACAGGATCGCACCCGCGACCTGCTCCGGATCATTGCCGATGCGGTTGTCGAGCTGCCGAACGAACTGACCATCTCCGGGCACACCGATTCGGTGCCCTACACGCGCGCCGCGACCTACTCGAACTGGGAGCTTTCCGCCGATCGTGCGAACGCCACCCGCAGGGTGCTGATGGCCAATGGAGTCAGCCCCGAACGCATCACGCGGATCTCTGGCCTGGCGGACACCGAGCCGCTGAACCCGGGGTCGCCCGATGCGCCGGAGAACCGCCGCATCAGCGTGACCGTGCAGTATCCCGAGGCAGCGGCGGGAGCGGCCCCGCAAGAGTGAGTCCGCACTGCCGGGCTAACTGTTGCAGATTTCACCACATCTAGTGTCCCTTTGGGGCGCTTCTCCACTATATCCACACGTTTTTTTCAAAATGTTAAGAAAAGTCAGAGGATGTGGAGAGGGATTTTGCGCTATCAGCCTCTTGGCTTTTCGAGAATTATCAGGCAAACACAACACCTTAGCCATTCCGGTGCGCGCACCCTATATAGAGTACTGTCCCTCTAGTTCGCCTATATCTTGTCCGGCGCTTAACATTTGGTGGCTTTCCCGGTGCATACCCCAGAAATAGTGTGGAGACAGGCAAGCACACGATACGGGGAACGGGCCAAACATGCGAAGCGGAGAGGTGCTCAGTCTGATCTGGCAGGATGGCGTCACGCTTCCGATCCATGACGGCTACCGCGCCTTCGAGACCATGTTCAGCCGCATTCTCCCGGTCCGGGCGGTCTGCCTTCTAGCCGGCGCGTCCTGCACCCGCCCGCTCGCTATGTCCGACGAGCTTGAGCTCGCCCCGGCCTTGCCGCTCGGGGACGTGCTTGTAGAGGAACTCCCGGTCGACCTGCCTTACGGGACGCTGGTGCTCTTTCTGCCCGAGCGCGACACCGACCTGTCGGCGCTCATGGGCGCGGCCGTGGGCGAGGCGCTTCAGCTCTTGCTCAACCAGGCCGGCCTGCCGATGGAACGCGAGACCGATGCGCTCTACCTCGTGGCCCACGCCGCGATGCGCCGGGCAGCGGGCCTGCGGGCGCAAGGCAGCGCGCTCGATACCGAGGCCTTCGCTCTTGGGCTCGGGCAAAGCCTCGAGCGCCACTGGGTTGTCGAGCAGGGGGGGCGCCTGCCCGATCCGACGCTGTTCTCGCGGCCCGATTTCCTCTGGCAGCCCCTGCTTCAGGGCTACCTGTCCCGGCTGGATCCGGGCTTCACCGCGCCCGATCCGCGCATGGTGAACGGCGATCTGCTGCGCGTGGCCGACACACCGCTGGTGCTGCCGGAATGGGTCAGCCGGATGGAGGCGGTGCTGCGTGCGGTTCTGGGCGCCCCGGAGCGCCAGACTCCGACCCTGCAAAGCCGGCTCGCGGCTCGCTTTAACCTTCAGTAAATCATTAAGTCCTTCCGACATTTTGAGATTTATGCTTACTTGTCCTTGCAGATAAGGATGACTTTGCGTTTTCTTCATGATGTCCATGTCGTATCACTCCGCGATGCGCGAACCGCTGCTCAGTTTCGAGCAGGAGCGGGCTGCGATCAGTGGCTGGCAGGATCGCGGCGACCGCGCGGCGCTCGAGGTGTTGCTGCGCTCCCATGCGCGGCAGGCCTGGTCGCACGCGGCGCGGTTCACCGACAATCCGGTGCATCTTGAGGATCTCGCGGCAGAAGGGGTGATGGGCTTGTTGCGCGCCGCTGACAGTTTCGACCGGGCGCAGGACGTGCGTTTCGCGACCTATGCGGCGTGGTGGGTGCGCAATGCCGTGTCGTCGGCGCTATCGCGGATCAAGGCGGTGATCGACATTCCCTCGCGCACCTATCTCGACGCCCAGATGGGCAAGCTTTCGGACGAGGATGTGTTCATCGTCCAGCTTGCGACGCGCGGCACCCTCGCGCTCGACACCCATCAGGAAGACGCCGGGCGCGACCCAGCGCAGCTTCTTGTCTCGAGCGAGCCCGACCCGGAGGAACATGCCAGCCTGCAAAGCCAGCGCCGGATGCTGCTGCGCCTCATCGACGATGCGCTGGCGCGGATGGAGCCCGAAGAGGTCGCGGTGATCCGTCGCCGCCGACTTGCCCCCGAGCCCGAGACGCTGGCGGACATCGCCGCCGATCTCGGCATCACCCAGGACCGGCTTCGGCAGGTCGAACGGCGCGCGATGATGCGCCTGCGCCGCGTCTTGATCGACTGCGGCTTTTCGCGGAACGTGCTGTCATGATGAAATTCCTCTCGATCTTCGGCACGATGCCCGACCAGCCCAAGGGCGCGGATGCCACGGCACGGGCGGGCGAGGGTGACGGCGCCTTCGCATCGATCATGGCGTTCCTGCGCAGCGATGCTGTGACGGTGCCCGGGGACGAGGGCGCGGACCTCTCCGCGATCCTGTCCGAGGCAGAGGAGGCGCTCGCGGATCCCGATCTGACGGATGCCGAGCTCGAGGATATTCTCGCGCCGATGCTCGATGACCTTGTTGCGGCGCTGGCCGCGGTCCCCGCGCGGATGGAGCAGTTGCGCATGGCGCTGACCGAGACCGGGCTTGGGCGCGCAGAGGCGGAGGCGGGCAGCGAGCACGGCGTGACCCGGCGTGCCGAGGCGGTGGCCACCGGGACGGCGTTGCCGCTGGCCGGGCTGCGCCCCGAGCCTGCGGCACCCGACGCCGGCTGGCGGACCCTCGCCGAGGCCGTGCCGCTTTTGCGCGCGGCGCTGGAGGGCGAGCCCACCGGGCTCGCCCGCGAGGTGGCGACCGAGCCGGGGGTACAGGCGCTTGCGGGGCGGGTGCTGGGCATGGCGGAAGAGATCGCGCAGCCGACCCGCCGGGCGCAGCTTTCCGAGATTGCGCAGGGCGCCGGTGGCAAGGCCGAGGCGGGGCTCGACAGCGCCGCGTTCGACAGCGCCGATGCGCCGGTCACGATGACCCAGCGCGCTGCGCAGCCGCAGGTGGTTCCGGTCGTGCAGGCCGCGAGCACGGTCACGCAGGACGGACCTCAGCCTGGCCAGCAGATCCAGGTTGCTTTGGTCGCGCCGGCGGCGGGCACCTCTGAGGCCGCGCCGTTGCTGCAGAGCGAGGCGCCGCGCCCGGCACAGATGCCGGCCGCGTCGAGTTCGGAGCAGATCCTGAACCAGGTCCGCGCCAACGTGAGCGAGACCGGCCGCATCCGCGTCGAGCTGAAGCCCGAGGGCATGGGCTCGCTCGAGATCGACCTCGCGCCCGACGAGACCGGCGCGCTCAAGGTCACGGTGCGCGCGGAGCAGGCTTCGGTCCTGACGGCCCTGCGCGCCGATCGCGACGGGCTGCTCACGATGTTGCGCGATGCCGGGCATCAGGTCGACACCAGGTCGCTGAGCTTCTCGGATCTTGGCGCGCGCAATTCCGGGCAGGGCCAGTCCCAAGGCCAGTCGCAGGGGCAGGGCGCCCCGGGTGCGGGTGGATTTGCCTTCAATGCGGAGGCCGCGGGCACAGAGCCCGAGGTCGACGTGAAACAGATCGTGCTGCCGCTATCCGGCGGCGTCGACATCCAGGTTTGAACTGAGAGGAGAGCGCCGTGGCGATCGACCCATTCGGCACCGGCAATGTAACCGGCGCAGGCACCACCGCCTCTTCCTCGATGAGCCAGCTCAGCGAGGATTACGAGAGCTTCATCACGCTTCTGACGGCGCAGATCCAGAACCAGAACCCTCTGGAGCCGATGGACAGCACCACCTTCATCTCGCAGCTGGCGCAGCTCAGCCAAGTGGAGCAGTCGGTGGCGGTGAACGACAATCTCGAGGGAATCTCGTCGCAGCTTTCCAGCATGTCGGCGATTGCCGGGCTGAACCTGATCGGGCGCAGCGTGGTGGCCCCGACCGAACAGCTTGCACTCGAGGCAGGCGGGGCGGCCGTGGCGAGCTACCGGCTCGCGGGCGAGGCCAGCAACGTCTCGATGTCCATCGTCTCGGCCGACGGCACCCTGCTGCGCAGCTTTGACGGTCTCTCGGGCAGCGCGGGAGAACTGCACAACGTCACGTGGGACGGGATGGATTACGAGGGTCTGCCGCTGCCCGAGGGCAGCTATTACATGGTGGTGTCGGCCTCGGATGCCGCCGGCAACAGCGTGCCCGCGCAGACCTATGCCGCCTCGCGGGTCACCGGAATGACCTATGAGAACGGTCTGGCGACGCTTCAGATGGCGCATGGCGGCACCACGCTCGCCGGGCTGATCGAAGAGATCCGCTGAGTCGCGACCGGCGCGCCGGGCAGCCTTAGCTGCGCGGCACGTCGGCCTTGATGAGCGACAGGAACAACACGTCCGACACGCCCTCGCCGAAATCGGCCTTGAGGTCGGAGACAAGCGTCTTCGTCAGCTTCTCGGTGTCGATGCTCGGGCCCTGCAGGGCCGAGGTTCCGGCCGCCTTGTGCATCGAGGCAAGGATCACGTCGCGCAGGCGCGAGGCGTTCTCGGCCACGTTGAAGACCTCGGCGGTCTCGCTGTCGCGCATCGCGACCCCGACTTCCGAGACCACGTAGGTCACGCTGTTGGGGCGGTAGACTGGCACGCTGACGCGGCCGAGGCGCACGACGCTGCTGTCGCCGAAGGGATCCTTGCGGATCAGGCTGGCAGACTGATGCTCGGGGCTCGCGCCGTGACCGGCATCTGCCTGGCTCGGGGCGTGGCCGTGGCTGCCGCCCTCTTCCTCGGGAAGCTGCTCGGGCGCGGAGCTGGCGAGCTTGTCGAGCACCTTCTCGGCGTCGCTGCGCCCCGCGATGTCCTCGCCGTCGCGGTCAGCGCCCTGCGCCGGTGCCTCATGTGCGGCTTCTTTGCTGCCATGGGTCTTGTCGGAGGGGATGAATTGCCCACCCGCAAAACCGGCGGCCCCGAAAAGCACCGGCAGGGCCGCAAAGGCGATATAGGCTTTCTTCATAACCGAATCCCACATGTTCCTGGTCAGGGTCGGTTATGCGCGCCAATTCGGGCGACAGTTTTATGCAAACATGGCTCAAACCGGAATTAATACGGCAAGATAATGTCCATCACGTCCTCGCCGTAGCCACGGGTCTGCTGACGGCTGATCGCGCCGCGTCCGCCATAGCCGATCCGGGCCTCGGCCATCTTGTCGTAGGGGATCGAGTTGTCGCGGTTGATGTCCTGCGGGCGGATGATGCCCGAGACACGCAGTTCGCGGAGCTCTTCGTTGACCTTGACCTCCTGACGGCCCAGCACCACGAGGTTGCCGTTGGGCAGCTGCTGCACGACGAGCGCGGCCATGCGCAGCGAGATCGCCTCGTTGCGCTCGATCGAGCCGTCGCCGGCGGCGCCTGTGGTCGAGGTGATGTCGACGAGATTGCCCTCGGGCAGGTCCTCGGGACCGACGCCGGGCAGGATCTTGTCGATCTGGGTGCCGTAGCCGAAGAACTTGGGGAAGGCGAGGGTGCTGCTGCCGGTCCGGTTGCGGTCGGACTCGTTGCTGAGGCTGGCCTCGTCGTCGATCTCGATGATGATGGTCAGGATGTCGCCCACTTGCGTGGCGCGCTGGTCGCCGAAGAAGCCCGACGACCCCTGCTCCCACAGCGAGGCGCCCTCGGCGCGGTAGGGCACGCGCACTGCCTCGGGAGGTGGCATCGGCACGCTGACATTGCGCGCGGCGGCCAGTTCACTGGGATTGACACCGACCGGGCTGAGCTGCGGGTCGCGGTCGAAAGCGGGGGTGCCGCAACCGACAAGGATGGTCAGGGCCGAGCCCGTGAAAAGCGTGATACGCCGGGTTTTCATCGGATCACCTCCACAAGCCCTTCCTCTCGGGCGACGGCGGTCAGCGCGTTGTTGCTGACCAGATTGACGATGCGCACATCCTGCCCGCGATGGGCATCGGTGAGCGCGCGGCCCGGGGCGGTCACCACCAGGCGACCGTCGTCATAGAGAATATTCACCTTGTCGCCGCGTCCGATCACCAGCGGTTCCATCACCGACTGGCGCATCACCGGGCGGCCCTGCGCCAGCATCCGCCGCACCTGCATGCCCTCGAGCATCTCGGCATCGGTCAGGGTGAAGACGCCGACACGGGCGATCGGAAGATCGACGATCTTGATGTCGGCGGCCGAGACGATCTCGCCCGGCATCAGCCGGCGGGTCGGCACCGGCAGGCTGAGCTTGGCCACCGCGAGGCCCTGCAGCCGGTGGGTGATGCCATCCTCTGTCACCGCGTTGGCGAGGAAGCTGCCGGTGTCCTTGTCCATCCAGAACGCCGAAATCAGCTCGGCCTCGTCGACCGGGCCGGCGGTGAAGCGGATCTGGAGGCTGGCCTCGACGGGCAACGTGTCGCCCCAGGTGTTGCGCACTTGTTCCTCGATCAGAACCTGCGTGGTCTCGGCCAGCGCGGGGAGGGCGGTGAGCGTCAGGGCGCAGAGCAGGGTGGCGAGGCGGCGAAGCATGGGCTTACTTGATCTGGTTGGCGGCCGACATCATCTGGTCGGCGGTCTCGATTGCCTTCGAGTTCATCTCGTAGGCCCGCTGCGCCTGGATCAGGTCGGTGATCTGGCGGATGATGTCGACGTTGGAGGCCTCGAGATAGCCCTGCCGCAGGATGCCGACACCGGCATCGCCGGGCAGCGCAGGGATGGCGTCGCCAGAGGCCACGGTGGCCTCGAGGAGGTTGTTCCCGAGCGGCCGCATGCCGGCGTCGTTCACGAAAGTGGTCAGCGTCAGCTGGCCGACCTCGACGGGGATCGGGTCGCCCTCGACATAGGCGCTGACGATGCCGGTCTCGCTGATCTCGACCGCGGTGGTGTTGTCCGGCAGCACGACACCCGGATCGATCTCGAAGCCTTGGTGGTTGACGATCTGCCCCTCTGCCGACAGCCGGAACGAGCCGTCGCGGGTATAGGCCTGGTCGCCGTCGGGCAGGTTGACGGTGAAATAGCCGCGCCCGTCGATGGCGAGGTCGAGCTGGCTTTCGGTCTGGGTCAGGCCGCCCTGCGTGTTCAGGCGCAGCGTGCCCACCGAGCGCACGCCAAGGCCGATGTCGAGACCGATGGGGCGGGTGGTGCCCTCCTCTGCGGTCACCGCCCCCTCGCGCGACTGATTTTCGTAGATGAGGTCGGTGAACGATGCCCGCGCGCTCTTGAAGCCGGTGGTGTTGGCGTTGGCGATGTTGTTCGAGATCACGTCAACATTCGTCTGTTGCGCCATCATGCCGGTTGCGGCGATGCCCAGTGCCTTCATCTTCCAGTCCCTCGCTTAGCTGTTCCGTCCGATGCGGGTCAGCATCTCTTTTTTCAGTTCGTCATCCGATGCGACCAGGTTGAGCGCGTGCTGATAGGCCTGCTGGATGTTGATCAGCCGCGTGACTTCGGTCACCGGCTGCACATTGCTGCTTTCCACCGCGCCCTGGATGACGCTGGAGCCGGTCTCGTCGGGGGCCAGCCCCTGCGCCTCCGCGTTCGGCACGAACATGCCGGCGCCGCCACGGCTCAGCGTCTGGCGGTCGGGCAGTTCGAAGATGCCGACCTGCCCCATCACGCCACCCTCGGGAGACGAGATCACGCCATCGTCCGAGATGGTCACCGAAGCGGCGAATTCCGGCGGGATGTTCAGGGGCGCGCCCCCAAGGTCGAGGATCTGGGCGCCGCTGGCGGTGGTCACCTGGCCCTGCGCGTCGAGCACGAGCTGGCCATCGCGGCCGTAGGCCATGCGGCCATCGGGCATCTCGTAGGCGAACCAGCCCTGACCGGTCAGCGCGAGGTCGAGCGGATTGCCGGTCTGCACCACGACGCCCGGCGTGTCATCGACATAGGAGCCGCGGTCGAGCACGTAGTTGGTGCCCTCGCCGGCGAGCGAGGCATCGTCTTTCTGCAGGTAGGTCTCGAACAGCACGCGCTCAGCCTTGAAGCCGCTGGAATTGGCATTGGCGATATTGTTCGCAGTCACGTCCAGCTGGCGCTCGAGCGCGGTCAGCTTGGAGATCGCGACGTAGGTCGAATTATCCATGCACGATGCCTGTCAATGTTTGCCGGTTCATTCTTTTCTTGCGAAGAATGCGGGCTTTGCTAGGATAACGCAAGTATTATCATGGCGAGGCGATCAAAGAAAGTGGCCTATCCTTGCGCTCTTCGAGGCTCGTTTGCGGCCGCTGTCGCGCTTCTGCTCTGCGCCGCCCCGGCGCAGGCGGAGCGGGAGGCGGGAGTCGTTGCCTCGACACTCGAGGACCGCTTTTCGCCGGCGCTGCTCAGCCCTCTCGAGGTGATCAATCCGCCGCCGCTCTATCTGGAGCGGCGCGAGATATTGCCGTTTCTTGAGGAGCGCCGCACGCTGATGCGCAAGCTGCGCGACGCCGGTGACCACAAGCCGGCGCAGGCCCGCGCGCTGACCGATCTGGCCGAATTCTACTTTGCACACGGGCTCGCGTCCGAAGGGCTGTCGGTGCTTGGAGGGGTACAGGGGCCGGGGCTGCCGCTGGCCCACGAGTTGCGCGCCAGCGCCTTCGAGCTGGCCCTCGGGCTGATCGACCCGCTCGACCGGCCCCTGAGCGAGCGCGCGCGGTCGCTGCTCGAGCCGGGCCACGGCGAATGGGCGGACCAGCCCCTGTTTCTTGTGCTGAATCATGTGCGTGAGGGCCGCTGCGAGGAGACAGGTGCGCTGCTCGATGCCGCGGTGACCCGTCTGGCGCGGTTCTCGAAGCCGGTGCAGGAGCGGGTTCTGCCCGGGCTGCTCGAATGCGCCATCGAGACGCGCCAATGGCGGCTCGCCCGGGACCTTGCCGCGGCGTTCGAGGCCTATCCCTCGCTCAAGCGCGGGTCGGCCTATCACTTCCTGCTGGGCCGCGTTGCAGAGGCCGGGGATGCGCCGCTCGCCGCGTTTGACAGCTACGTGCAGGCGCAGGGTGAGAGCGACCTCTGGGCCCATCGGGCGCGCAGGGCGCTTGTCGACCTCGGGCTCGAACACGACGCTCTCGCGCCGGAAGAGGCGGTCGAGCTGCTGGCGCAGGAGGCCGAGATGTGGCGCGGGGGCGAGGATGGAGCGCGGACGCTGCGGGATCTCGCGTCGCTGCAACTCATCGCCGAGGATGCCGCGAGCGCGGTCGAAACCTACGGGCGGATCATCGTGCGCCACCCCGAGAGCCCCGAAGCGCTTGAAGCGCGGCAGAAGGCGCGGGTGCTGATAGACGAGCTTTACCGCAAGGGCGCCTCGCGTGAGATCTCGCTCGGGCGCTACATGGCCAACCACGAGCGCATCGCGCCGTTCTTCCGCTTCAACGCCGATTTCGCGGAAGCGGCCGAGCTGCTTGCCGACACCTTTCTGAAGGCCGGAGCGACGACGATGGCGGCACGCGAATACGCCACCATTCATGACTATCTCACCGCCGGGCAGGACCTCGGCATCAGCGAGCCGGGCGAGGGGCATCTCGAGCGCCTCAAGGTGAAAGAGGCCGAGGCGCTGGCGGCTGGCGGGCAATGGGAGACCCTTGGCGCGCTCCTGGCGCAGCCGCTGGCACCGGCCGATGCCGCGCTGCGCGAGCGCTACGACATGGTGTCAGCGCGCTACCTGGAGCAGGCTGGCCGGGTGAGCGAGCTTTTTGGCGCCAATGGCGACGCGGCCCCTGAGCAGGTTCTGCGCCTGCGGGCGCAGGCCCGCTTCGACGAGGGAGACTGGCCCGAGGCCGTCGCCGCCTATGGCCGGCTGCACGACCGGCTCGGCGATGAGATGCCGCTTCCGGACAGCATCCGCTACCTGCTCGCGGCGCATCGCAGCGACGACATGGCGCAGACCGCCGACATCGCGCGCGCCTTTCCGGCGCTGACAGAACTGCCCGCCTGGGAAGACATTCTGCGCAGCCTCACGCAGGCCGCGCCGGACCTGCTGCCGCTGCGCGAAGAGACTGCCCGGGCAAGGATCGACGGTGCGACGGAGATGCTCGAAACCTTGCCGGGATCAGAGCAACTCAACTAGCTTGCTTCGCAAGACCAAATTCTGGCAAGATTCGCGTAAAAATTGCCAAGCAAACAGATCTTTAAACATGGTGTAACCGAGATCTGGTATTTGGTTAACGAACGGTGAGGTATCACCGATACAAAAAAGGCGAGGCGGACATGAGCATTTCCAACGCGATGGCATCCGGGGTCAGCGGCCTGATGGCGAACTCCAAGGCTGTCGAAAAGATCTCTTACAACATCGCGAACGCGGACACGGTTGGCTATCGGCGCAGCTTCTCGCAGATGGTCACCTCCGGCTCGACCTCGGCTTCCGGCAGCTTCTCGACCGGAGTCGCCACGGAAGTGACGCACTCGAACACGGCCGAAGGCAGCTTCATGGACACGTCGGTCAATTCGAACCTGACGATCACCGGAAGCGGCTTCTTCGTGGTCAATTCGAACATCGACGCATCCTATACCGCCGGCAACATGTTCACCCGGGTGGGCAGCTTCGAACCCGATGAAGACGGCAATCTCGTCAATGCAGCCGGCCTCTACCTGATGGGCTTCGGCTACGGCGATGACGGCACCCTCGGCGCCGTCGACCGCGCCAGCTTCAACGACCTCGAGCCGGTGAACATCGCCAACCAGACGATCAGCGGCACGGCGACGACCGCTGTTTCAATCTCGGGCAACCTGCCGTCGCAGGAGACCGGCCTCGACACGCCCGGCGACGCCTTCGTCACCTCGGCGGAGTATTTCAACGCGCTTGGCGAGTCCGAGCGGCTCACGCTGTCCTTCCAGCCCTCCGTCAACGATGACGAGTGGGTGGTGACGGTCTCGGATGCGACGACCGAGTATGGCACCGTGACGATGAGCTTCAACGACACCGGCGAAAATGCCGGTGCGCCGGCAGCTTATGGCGATGTCACCGTCACCGCCGCCGCACCCGCGGGTTTTGCCTTCGACCCGGCCACGGGCGAGATGACCCTGACGATCGACAACGGCACCGAGCCGCAGGTCGTCACCATGGCGCTCGGCGCGCCCGGCAGCTTCGAGGGGCTGACCCAGTTCTCGGGCGACTACACCCCGATGACGGTCAGGCCCAACGGCAGCGAGAGCGGCACGCTGACCCGGGTCGAGTTCGACGAGTTCGGCGATGTCTGGGGCGTGTTCGACAACGGCACCCGCAAGGCGCTCTATTCGATCCCGCTGGCGACCTTCGCCAACCCCAACGGACTCGAGACCAGCAACAACTCGACCTTCCACACGTCGAACACCTCGGGCAGCTACTACCTTGGCCAGCCCGGCACCGGCGAAACCGGCACGATGACCTCTGGCGGGGTGGAGTCGGCCAATGTCGACATCGCCGAAGAGCTCACCAGCCTGATCCAGCGTCAGCGCGCCTACTCCTCGAACGCCAAGATCATCACCACGGCGGACGAGATGCTGAACGAGACCGTGAACCTCAAGCGCTGATCGGCGTGGTCGCCGGATAGGAATACGACATGAGCCTGATCACCGCCCTGAACGCGGCGCGCAGCGGGATGAGCACCAGCTCCCGCTGGGCAGAAACCGTTTCGACCAACATCGCCAACGCCAACAATGCCAGCTACGCGCGGCGCGAGACCCAGGTCACCACCAACGTCCAGGGTGCGGCGCAGGTGAGCGAGATCACCCGCGCCGTCGATGGCGCGCTTGACGCGATGTATCGCGGCGAAGTCGGACGCACGGCAAAGCAGGATGCCATCGCGGCAGGGCTTGAGAGCTACACCTCTCTGCTTGGCGACACCGAAAGCACCGACACCGTGCTGACCCGGCTGACCGATTTCCAGAGTTCGCTCGGGCTGCTGGCGGTCTCTCCCGCCGACACCGCGCTGCAGCGGGCGACGGTCGGCGATGCGCAGGAACTGACGCAGGCGCTGAACCGTGCCGGCGCCAATCTCGATGCGGCGCTCGACAGGGCAGGGGATGGCATCTCGTCCGACGTGGCGGCGGTGAACAGCACGCTCGAGAAGATCGCCGGGCTGAGCGAACGGCTCGCCGGTCAGGGCCAGTCCGCCGACGCACGGCTTGCACTGCAGGACGAGCTGGGCGCCGAGCTCGACGCGTTGTCCGAATACATCGATTTCACCACCCGCACCGACAGCAAGGGCCGCATCGAGATCTTCACCGGCGGCGGCACTGCGCTGATCACGGGGGGCGAGGCGGAGACCCTGAGCTTCGACACCGACACCGGCATCCTGACCGCGGGCGAGATCGAGATCACGCCCGGCGTCGCCGGCAAGCGCGGCATCTCGGAGGGTTCTCTTTCGGGCAAGATCGAGCTGGTCACCACCGTGTTGCCCGAGATGCGGTCCCAGCTCGACGAGGTGGCGCGGGCGCTGATCGACGGCATGGTCGCGGCAGATGCCAGCCTTGCCGCCGGTGAGGCCGGCCTCTTCACCGACAACGGCGCGGCGCTCTCGGATCCGTTCGAGCCGGGGCTGGCCAGCCGCATCTCGGTGAATGATGCCGTGGTGCCGGAGAGTGGCGGCTCGCTCTGGCGCATTCGCGACGGGCTTGGGGCCGATGCGCCCGGCCCTGCCGGCGACAATACGCAGGTCACGGCCTTCCTCGATACGCTCGATGGCGCGATGAATTTCGACGAGAGCCTCGGGCTCGGCGACAACATGAGCCTGTCGAGCTACATCTCGACGCTGATCGCCAGTCAGAACACCACCCGCGCCAGCGCCGAGACCTCGGCCGAGAGCCTCGCGGCGGGCGCCATCGCCGTGCAGAGCTCGCGACTGTCCTTCATGGGCGTGAATGTCGATGACGAGCTGCAGCAGCTTGCGGCCATCCAGCAATCCTACAATGCCAACGCGCAGACCCTGTCGGTCGTCTCCGAGATGCTCGACACCCTGCTCAGCGCGATCTGACCCCGGAGCTCACGATGATCGGTTTCACCCGTGCCCCCTCGACGCTCTACAGCAACCTTCTGCGGCGCAATGCCAATGCCGAGATGCAGACCCAGCTCGCCAAGGCCGAGCAGGAGTTGGCGAGCGGCGTCAAGAGCGACATCTACAAATCCCTCGGCCCGAGCGCCTCGGAGGCGCTGAACCTGAACGCCTCGCTCGAACGCGACGAGGCGCAGATCGCCGCCAACACGCTTCTCGGCGGCCGGCTCGATACCATGAGCGGCGCGCTCGGTTCGATGGGTGAAGCCATTCAGAGGACACTGGATCTGTCGATCGCCAATGCCGGCACGAACGGGGGCACCGCTGCCGGGATCCAGACCGAGGCGCAGGCGTCTCTGGACTCTTTGCTTTCGATGGCGAACGTCAATTACGGCGGCATCCCGCTGTTCGCCGGCCCGAGCGACGGAACCTCCGCGATCCAGGACTATGACAGCGCGCGTGCAGATACCGGGCTGACCCCGAAGGCGGTGATCGACGGCATTCTCGCCGGTGGTCTCGACACTGCCGCCGATGCCGAAGCGCGCATCGCCGAGCTCGACGCGATCTTCGACAACACCGCCGCCGATCCGGATCAGACCTTTGACGGGCTGTTCTTCACCGGCGCGACCGGGACGGCGCCAATGTCGGTGGGCATCGGTGACGGCATCACGGTGACCTACGGCGTGCAGGCCAATGACGAGGCGTTCCGGCAGGTGTTCCAGGGGCTGTCGATGCTGGCCGCGACCGATGTTGCAAAGATCGACGATCCCGCCGCCTACGAGACCTGGATTTCGACCGCCAACGATCGCCTCAGTGCGGGGCTCGCGGGACTGCTCGACAGCCGGATGAAGCTCGACACCGCCTCTGCACGGATCGACGAGGCCAATACCCGCATGGAAGACCGGGCCAATCTCTACAAGAACCGGGTGGCGGAGATGGTCGAGGTCGACAGCTACGAGGCGGCGACCACGATCACCGCGCTCGAGACCCAGCTTCAGGCCAGCTACGCGGCCACCGCCCGGCTGTCACAGCTGAGCTTTCTGAACTTCATGCGCTGATCCCGAACCGGCGGCAACGCGGAGGCGCGCGGGACGATCCTGCGCGGTCTCCGCCTCGCTTTCCGGCGAGAGCTTGTAGCCGCGCCCGCGAATGGTGCGGATATGCGGGTCGCCCAAGGGGGACATCTCTTCGATCTTCTTGCGGATGCGGCAGATGTAGACGTCGATCACCTTGTCGAAGGGCTGGTCCTGCGCCATGCCGTAGACCGCATCGTAGATCACCGATTTCGACACCACCCGCGGCGCCGCCAGCGCGATCTGCTGGAAGATCGCCAATTCGCGCTGCGACAGCTTCATCGGCTGGCCGCCGACATCGGGGTCGCGGCCGTCGAAATAGGCAGTGATGTCGCCGATCCGCAGGGTGCCCGCGGCGTGACCGTGAAAGCGCCGGGTGATGGCGTTGACGCGGCTGCGCAGCTCGAGCCCGGTCACCGGCCCGACGATATCGTCATCGGCTCCCGCATCGAGCGCGTCCATCGCCGCTTCGGGGTCGCGCGCCACGCGCAGCACAAGGATCGGATTGCGGCACCCGGACCGGCGCAGGCGCGAGATATGCTCCACCAGACGCGGATGCTCGGCCAGCAGCACCGGCCGGTCGGCGTAGCCATCCGCTCCGAGCAGGTCCAGCTCGCGGTCGAACAGGTCGTCGTTCACCGCCACTGGGTCCCACTGGGCCTCGTCCAGCCTGATCAGCAGGCCCTTGAATGCGTTGGGCCGCGGCTCGTAAAGATAGATATGCACCACGCACTCCCGATGGGCCTTCGGATCTTGTTATCCATGAGCGGATGCAACGATCATGCTTTGTTAAAGCCCGGTGGTCAAGCATAAGACAAGGATAGTATGGATATCCATGATTTAATCATTGCTGACATCTCCTTTTCCATGTTTAATCTTGAGGCAACGGAAACCGATCCAACCGGAAGACCATGCGGATTGCAGCCTGCCTCTTAGCGCTGATCGGCGCGCTCAGCCTTGCCCTGCCGGCGTTGGCCGATGTTCGGATCAAGGACATCGCCACCTTCGAGGGCGTGCGTGAGAACCAGCTTGTCGGCTACGGCCTTGTCGTCGGTCTCAACGGCACCGGCGACAGCCTGCGCAACTCGCCCTTCACCGAGAAGAGCATCGAGGCGATGCTCGAGCGTCTCGGGGTCGGAAATCTGTCCGATGACAACATCAAGACAACCAACACCGCCGCGGTGATGGTCACCGCCATGCTGCCGCCCTTCGCGCGGCTTGGCTCGACCATCGACGTGGTGGTGTCCTCGCTGGGCGATGCCACCTCGCTGCGCGGCGGCACGCTGATCGTCACGCCGCTGACCGGCGCCGATGGCGAGGTCTATGCGGTGGCGCAGGGCCCGATCGCGGTGGCTGGCTTCTCGGCCACCGGCGTTGCCGCGTCGATTACCGAGGGCGTGCCCACGGTGGCCCGGATCGAGAACGGGGCCACGGTCGAGAACGAGGTCGATTTCCAGCTCTCCTCGCTGAACTCGGTGCGCATCACGCTCCGCAATCCGGACTTCACCACCGCCGTGCGCATGTCGGACGCGATCAACGACCGGCTTGGCGGCAATTCCTCACGCGTGCTGGACTCGGGCACGGTCGAGCTTGCCATCCAAGGCGCGGGCAAGGGCGATGTGCCCGGGGTGCTGTCGGAGGTCGAGAACCTGCGGCTGGAGCCGGACAGCATCGCCAAGGTCGTGGTCGATGCCAAGACCGGCACCATCGTGATCGGCGCGAACGTGCGCATCGACCGGGTGGCGGTCAGCCAGGGCGGGCTGACGGTGATGGTGCGCGAGGACCCGGTGGTCAGCCAGCCCAACCCGATCACCATCGGCGGCACGACCGTGGTGGTGCCGCGCACCACCGTGGGTGTCGAGGAGCAGGAAGCGCATTTCACCATTCTCGAAGGCGCCGACGTGAGCCTGCAACGGCTCGTCGATGCGCTCAACGCCATCGGGCTGAGCGCCATGCAGACGATCTCGATCCTGCAGGCGATCAAGGCCGCAGGCGCCCTGCACGCCGATCTGGAAATCATCTGAGGAGCCGCGCGATGAACGTGAGCACGAACATGGCCGCGCTTCAGGTCACCGGCGCCCAGGTCGCCCAGCCCGGCGCCGCGGCGCCCGATGCGCCGAACAGCGCGATCAAGGAATTCGAGGCGATGTTCCTCACCCAGATGGTCGACGAGATGCTCAAGCAGGTCGAGATCGGTGATTTCGGCGGCGGGCAGGCCGAAGAGAACTGGCGCTTTTTCCTTGCCGAGGCGTTCAGCCGCGAGATCGTCGACCAGGGCGGGGCCGGGCTCTCGGCCAGCCTCGAACGGGCGCTGTCCGCCTATAGCCAGACCCGAGAGATGGAGTGACGCCGATGTCCGAGATGACCCATGTCGAGGCCGCGCAGCTGATCGACCGGCTGGCCCGGCTGCTACGGGACGAGATTGCCGCCATCGGGCAGGGCCAATTGGCGCGTGTCGAAGAGCTCTATCCCCGCAAAACCGAGCTTCTTGGCGAAATTGAGACGGCATTTGGATCCGCGGAAAAATATCTCGGGCGTGACGACCCGCAGAGCCAGAAACTGCGCAAGAAACTCGACGATCTGCGCGATCTTATCCACACCGATCTGGCGCTTTTGAAGCGAATGACCCAAGCCACAGGGGATGTTGCGCGGGAAATTGAAAGAATCCGGGATCGTCAAAGCCTTCGCGGCCTCTATGATCGTGACGGCACACCCAAGGAAGGACCTGTGACTCCCTCGCAACGGTTCGACAAGTCGATCTAAATCGACAGAACCAAAATTTTACACTGTTTCGATTTCGCGTGTTACGCCTGCGATACGGCAGGACCGTTTTCGTCAGAAAGACGAAGGACAACGATAGAAATCGGAGCAGAAAATAATGTCCTCTATCAATACCAACGCCAGTGCGATGAACGCGCTGTCGACCCTGCGTCAGATCAACAAGGATCTCGAGAGCACGCAGAGCCGCATCTCCACCGGTCTTCAGGTCGAGTCCGGCAAGGACAACGCCGCCTACTTCCAGATCTCCGAGACCATGAAGGGCGACAGCTCGGTCTACGCGTCGATCAACGAAGGCCTGACCCTCACCAAGAACTCGGTGTCCACCGCACGCCTCGGTGCCGAGACCATCAACGGTCTGGCGCAGGAGTTCCTCGACAAGGTGGCCTTTGCCCAAGGCGCCACCGGCGGCCATTCCGAGATCGAGAGCGATCTCGCCGAGCTGGTCAAGCAGATGGAAACCACGCTGAGCCAGTCGACCTTCAACGGCGACGACATGCTGGGCGCAGGCTCCTACGCTGATATCCTCGCGGGCACCGGCGGCTCCACCAACGCGGTTGCTGCTGTTGATGGTACGATCGGCACCGCAGTGGTCAACGGCGATGCGACTGTTGGAACCGATCGCAACACCGTGACCGGCATCAGCCGCGCAGGTGGCACCTATGGCACCACCTCGATCACCGTCGGGACCCACGACATGGCGTCGCTGGTTGCGCAGTTCAAAGCCATCGTCGAAGTCGCGGGCACCACGACTGGCGGCACCGCAGTGACGGGCTTCGGCGAGACTGCGGCAGCAGGCGACACCACCGACAACTTCCTTGCCACCGCCCTGAACACGGCCGAAGGCCTTCTGGGCAACGTCACCGACATTGCGACGAAACTCGGTCAGTCCGAGAAGTCGATCGAGAACCAGCAGGAGTTCCTCTCCTCGGTGGTCGACAACATCGACGCCGGTGTGGGCTCGATGATCGATGCCAACATGGAAGAAGAAGCGGCCCGTCTTCAGGCCCTTCAGGTGCAGCAGCAGCTGGCAACCCAGTCGCTGTCGATCGCCAACCAGGCGCCGCAGAACATCCTTTCGCTGTTCCGCTGATCCGCAACGTCCTGACCCGGCAGGCCGGTCGCACCGGTCTGGCGGGTCGTCCCGCTTAAAATATAGGTTTCCGTCAGAATGACGGGCAGTAACGATAGAATTCGGAGCAGTTAAAATGTCCTCAATCAATACCAATGCCAGCGCGATGAGCGCACTGTCGACCCTGCGTCAGATCAACTCGAGCCTCGAGAGCACGCAGAGCCGCATTTCCACCGGCCTCAAGGTCGAGTCCGGCAAGGACAACGCCGCCTACTTCCAGATCTCCGAGACCATGAAGGGCGACAGCTCGGTCTACGCGTCGATCAACGAAGGTCTGACCCTCACCAAAAACTCGGTTGCCACCGCGCGCCTTGGTGCCGAGACCATCAACGACCTCGGGCAGCAGTTCCTCGACAAGGTGGCCTTCGCGCAGGGCGCCACCGGTGGCCAGGCCGAGATCGAGAATGATCTCAACGAGCTGGTCAAGCAGATGAAGACCACTCTGCAGCAGTCGACCTTCAATGGCGACGACATGCTGGCGGCAGGTGCCGCAGCAGGCACCGCGGCATCTGTTGCAGCCGCGAACGGTGCCCTGACCTCCGCTGGCGACTCGGGCGGTGCCGCTCCGGTGGCCCGCAATGTCGTGACCGGCATCACCCGTGCCGGTGGCACCTATGCGACCACCTCGATCACGGTCGACACCTACGACGTGCAGAAGCAGGTCGCCAACTTCGAGGCAATCGCAACGGGCTTTGCGGCCAACGCTGATGCGGCGACCGGCGAGGCATTCCTTGCCGGCGTTCTGGCGTCGACCGAAGGTGTTGCAGGTGCCGTGACCGATATCGCCACCAAGCTCGGCCAGTCGGAGAAGTCTCTCGAGAACCAGCAGGAGTTCCTCTCCTCGGTGGTCGACAACATCGACGCCGGCGTGGGCTCGATGATCGATGCCAACATGGAAGAGGAAGCGGCCCGTCTTCAGGCCCTTCAGGTGCAGCAGCAGCTGGCAACCCAGTCGCTGTCGATCGCCAACCAGGCGCCGCAGAACATCCTGTCGCTCTTCCGCTGATCCAGCACGGTGGCTCTGGCCACCGGCTGACCTGACAATCGGGGGGCGCCCTCGGGCGCCCTCTCACCAACGGAGCACCGGATCAACCGGGCCCGCGTGATGGAACACCCCGCAAGGAGCCGGGGGAGAAAAGGCAGTAATGGAATGAGCATCTCGGCATACAAACAAACGATCCGCGAAAGCGCCTCGCCCAAGCAGATCGAAGCCCGCGTCTTCGCCCGCATCACTGGCAGCATGGAGCAGCATCGCGCCAACTGGCTGGCGGCGCGCGACAAGTTCGCACGCACGGCAGTTCTGGCACACGGCCTGCGCGACGCAGTGGCGGAGAACCGTGTCCTGTGGAGCAGGCTCCGGACCGACCTGACCGACGAAAACAACCAGCTTCCGGCCGAGCTGCGCGCCAACCTGCTGTCGATCGCCATGTGGGTTGATCGCACCTGCGGCGTGGTGATCGGCGGCGGCGACGGCCTTCCGGCCCTGATAGACGTGAACCAGAACATTCTCGGCGGCCTTTCCGGCCAGCGCCCGACCCCAGCAGCGGTGACTCAAGATGGCACTCAATCTCACGCTCAAGCCGTTTGAACGCTTCGTCGTCAACGGCTGCATGATGCGCAATGGCGGTCGCAAATCGACGATCACCGTCGAGAACCGCGCCGACATCATTCGCGAAACGGATCTGCTGAAACCGGATGCGGCCTCGACGCCCGTCCGGATCGTGTATTTTCTGATCCAGAATGCGCTGATCGAGCCGGCCCGCCGCGAGCGCTTGCTCAAGGAGATCCAGACACGCCTGGCCGAGCTGGTGCCGGTGTTCGGCAGCGAGCTGCGGTCGCATGTCTTTGAGGCAGCCAACAACGTCAGCAAGGGCGAGTACTTCACGGCGCTGCGCGACCTGCGCCCGCTGATGAAGCGCGAGGACGAGGTCTTCGGGCCGCAGCAATCGGAGCTTGTCGACGCATGATCTCGATCGCGGGCATGTCAAGCTCGGTGGCGCTGCAGCTGGTCAACGCGACCGAGGACAAGGATCAGGAGCTGATCCGCAACGAGCCGCAGCACGCGCGCGAGATCGCGTATTTTCTCGACAACATCGGCAATGTCGAGAATGTGGAGGATCTGACCGAGGATTACCGTCTCTACAGCTTCGTCATGAAAGCCTACGATCTCGAGGACCAGATCTTTGGCAAGGCGATGATGGAGAAGCTCCTCGAGAGCGACATCAACGACAGCAGCGCGCTGGTCAACCGGCTGACGGATTCCCGCTTCAAGGATTTCCACAACGCGATGGGCTTCGGCCCGGAGGGGCAGGGCAACCTCAACACCCTTGACGCCAGCTGGAAAGCTGCGGTCGTCGACAAGTATGTCGACACGCAATATGTCAACGGCAAGGGCGACGAGAACGAGGCCATCGGCACGGTGCTCGAGTTCCGACGCAAGGCCGGCAGCATCAACTCGGCCTACGACATCCTGCGCGACAGCGACCTGTCCGAGTTCTTTCGCACCGCCTTTGGCCTTCCCGAAGCGCTGGCCGGCATCGACATCGACAGGCAGGCGGCGATCATCAACGACCGGCTGGACCTCGAGACCCTGTCGGATCCGGACGTCGTCGATGATCTGGTGCGACGCTACGTGGCGATCAGCGATGCAACATCCGACATCGCCACCAGCTCGAACGCCGCCGTGACCCTGCTTTCGGGTGCGCTCAGCGCTGCGTCGGGAAGCTATATCCCCGCGACCATCGACATCGATGCGATCCAGGGCTTCAGCGGCTACAAGGCCCGCTAAAGCCCGGGGGCGCGCTCCGCCTCAGAAGATATCCTCTTCGTCCTCGCCGAAGGGCAGGCGGACCTGATCGTCGTCGGCGAGCTGGCGGGCGTAGTCGAGCATCAGCGCCTGCGCCGCGTTCACGTCGCGCCGCCGCACCGGCCCCATGCTCTCCATCTCTTCGGTCAGCATGTCGCGCGACCGCGCGGGCAGCGCGTTGAGGAAGGCGTCGCGGGCGATATCGGTGGCACCGCGCAGCGCCGTAGGAAGGGTGTTGCCCGGCACGCCGCGCATGATCTTGGCGAGGTCCATCGCCTCCATCTTGGCCAGATCCTCGAAGGTGAACATTTTGGCGCGGATGGCGTTGAACGTGTCGGGGATCTTGTCCTCGAGCTCGGGCGCCATGTTGTCAAAGGCGTTGCGGTCGAGCTTGTTGAACAGGTCGGCCATGCGCTGGTGCTGCTCGGCGGTGGTCGGTTGGGCGCCGGCGTTCATGATGTCGGCCTGCAGCGATTCCTCGATCTGCTGCATCATGTGATGCGGCACCGCCTCCATGCGGATCATCCTTTCGACCACGTTGTGCATCTTTTCCGGCCCGAGGATCGGCAGCACCTTGGCGGCCACGTCGGTGTTCACGTTCGACAGGATCGCCGCGATGGTCTGCTCGTGCTCGCCCTTGAGGTAGTTTGCGATGACGTTCTCGGAGAGCGTGTTGAACCGCGCCCAGAGATCGCGCTCCTTCAGCGGGCCGCGGATGTCCTTAAGGATGCCGTCGACCTTGTCACCCGGCATCAGCGAGCGCAGCAGGTTCTCGGCCGCCGCGAACGAGCCGACGACGCCGCCGCCATTGGTGATGTCCTGCACGAAATCGGTCAGCACCTGCTCGACGGTCTCGGACGAGATCGAGCCGAGGCCCGACATCGCCCGGGTCATCTGCTGGATTTCCTCGTCGTCGAGCTGTTGCAGCAGCGCCGAGCCGCGCTTCTCGCCCAGTGACAGGAACAGCACGGCCGCCTTCTGCGGGCCGGTCAGCTTCTTCGGGCGCCGCGCCGGTTTGCCCGAGCCCGTCGACGAAGAGGTCGTCCGCTTGATGTCTGCAACGGCCATAGTCTGCACCCTTCCTTACGCTACCCGCCGCCTGCCAGCGGGAGATAGCTTTCCATGAGAGACCCGGCCAGCATGTACCAGCCGTCGATGAGGACGAAAAAGATCACCTTGAACGGCAGCGAGATCAGCACCGGCGGCAGCATCATCATGCCCGCGCTCATCAGCACCGAGGCCACGATCAGGTCTATGACCAGAAACGGCAGGTAGATCAGGAAGCCGATCGAGAAGGCCCGGCGCAGCTCCGAGATCATGAAGGCCGGCACCAGTTCGCGCCAGCCGACATCCTCGGCGCTCTGCGGCGCAGGTGCGCTTTCCTCGGGGGGCACCGTGCCCTCGCTGCGCGCCGCGATGTCCCGGAACAGCGCCAGATCCTTCTCGCGCGTGTTGGCATACATGAACAGCTTGAACGGCTCGCCGACCCGCATCAGGGCCTGCTCCTCGGTGATCGAATTGGCCATCAGCGGCTGGACGCCGCCTTCCCAGGCGTCCTCGAAGACCGGCTGCATGACAAAGAAGGTCATGAACAGCGCCATCGAGGTCAGCACCATGTTGGGCGGCGACTGGTTCAGGCCGAGCGCCGAGCGCAGCATCGAGAACACGATCACGAAGCGGGTGAAGCTGGTCATGATGACCAGCAGCCCCGGTGCCAGCGACAGCACCGTCATCGCCGCGATCAGCTGGATGATGCGGCCCGACAGTGTGGCGCGCTCGTCCGAGCCCGCCGGTGCCGAGCTCAGCGCATCGCCGATGGCGCCCAACAGGTCCGAGCCTGCCGATTGCGCATGGGCTTCGGTGGCGGCCAGCCCGCACAGCCCCGCTGCCAGCAGGCAGAGAAGGACCGCTCTGGAAAGGCCGCCGCACCGGATCATTTCTCGGACACGTAATCCTTGACGATCTCGATCAGCGAGACGCCAAGCCGGTCATCCTCGAGCTTCACCAGATCGCCGCGCGCCACGAGCCGGTCGTTGATGACCACCTCGACCGGCTGCCCGATGCTCTTGTCGAGTTCGATGATCGAGCCGCGGCTGAGCTTGAGCAGCTGGGCGATCGGCATCCGGGTCTGGCCCAGAACGATCTGCACGTTGAGCCCCACGTTGAGCATCGCGTCGATGCTGTTGGCGCCGCCCTTGCTGGCTTGCTCGGCGGCGGCCTCTTCGGCCACGGCCTGCACCACGGTGTCCTGTACGTCGTCTCCGAGCTCTTCGCTCATGTCCTGCTCTCCTGCCTGTCCTGTTCGAGGCTTCGGTCGATCTCGTCCCGCGTCTGGCCCAGCGAGGACAGGATGCGGGCGCAGATGTCCTTGAAGCTGTAGGCCATCACGCCGTGATCCCATTCGGCGCGCACGTCACCGGGGCCGAGATCGGGATCTGCCTTGATGTCGATGCGCCCGCCAAGTCCGGCGATCCGCGCGGCGTGCTGCACCTCGGCGCCCGAGCTCTCGACCGCGCCGGGGGCGAACCAGATCCGCAGCACCGCCGAGCCGAGCGCCATGCGCACGGCGTTCTTCGCCTCGCGCTCGGCCTGACCCGTGGCGAGTGTCGCCGAGACATCCGGGGCGAGCTGCTCGAACACCTCGAGCACGAAGCCCACCATCTGGCCCTCGAGCGTGGCGTGGTGCCGGTCGGCATCGTCGATGAGCTGGCGCAGGGCAGGGGTCACCGCCTCCAGCGCCGACAGCTGGCGCTGGCTGGCCGAGGCTTCGGTCGCCTGCAGCGTCTCGGTCTGGCCCTGCGCGACACCGGCCTCGAAGCCCTCGCGGCGCGCGTTTGCCACGGCCTCTTCGAATTGCGCGCGGGTAAACACCGCGCCGATCACAGGCTCTTCGCCGCGGCGGGCGGCGTCGAACTCGGCGTCGAAGTTGCGGTCGAAGACAAAGCTCATGCGTTCGGTCCTTCAGCAAGCCACGACCGGACCACGGTGATCGCGCCTTCGGGCTCGCGCTCGATCAGTTCGCTCACGGTGTTGATCAGGCCGCGCGGCACGCCGCCCTGGACCGCGGCCAGTTCGACCATCTCGTCGGCGCCGGGGGGTAGAGGGTCGAGCACGGTGCCGGTCTGGTAGACCGGTCGCTCACCGCCGCCCTGCGCGTTCGACGCGGTGGCGCTCTCGCCCGTGGTGGTGGCGGGGAGGTTGCCAGAGGGTGGAAGGCCGGGCAGATCGGCACTGCCGCCCTCGGCAATCGCCGGCTGGTCGAAGACCCGGTTCAGCGCCGGTCGGACGCCCAGAGCGAGCACTGCCGCCACCAGCGCCAGCGCGAAGACGCCGCGCAGGATGGTGCCGGTGTTCTCGGTCAGCGTCTGGGCAAAGCTGCGCGACACCGGCTCGCCGACATCCATCGAGTAGTCCATGAAGCGCAGGCTCACCACTTCGACGCTGTCGCCGCGCGCCTCATCAAAGCCGATGGCGCTCTGGACCAGCGCTTCGAGCCGCTGCAGCTCTTCCTGGCTGCGCTCTTCGTAGTCGACAGCGCCGCCGTCCTGTACGTTGTAGATGCCGTTCACCAGCACCGCGACCGAGACCTTCTCGATGTCGCCGGGCTCGCGCACCGTCTCGGAGGAGGTGCCGCCGATCTCGTAATTGACGATCTCGTTGGTGCTGTTGGCGGTGTTGCGGTTGTTGCCCGGCACGTCGGCGGCCAGCGCCGCGGGGATATCATCGGCGACGCCGACCTCGCCGCCCGCCGCGGTCTGGTCCTCGCGGGTTTCCTCGCGGGTCTCGGTGGAGCGCACGACGCGCTGATCGGGGTCGTAGGTCTGCTCGCGCACCACCTGCCGCTCGGTGGTGAGGTCGACGCTGACCTGCACCCGCGCGTTGCCTGCGCCGACGCGGGCGCTCAGGATCTGGGCGATGCGCTGTCCCAGCCGGTCCTCGATCTGGGCGCGGGCCGATTGCAGCGACGCCTCGCTGCCCGCCTCGCCGTCTTCGGAGAGAATGGTCTCGCCGGTGGCCGACAGCACGGTGACCTGCGCGGGGGCGAGATCGGGCACCGCCGAGGCGACCAGCGACCGGATCGCGCGGGCCTGCCGCATCCCGACCTGGCGCGAGCCGCGCACGATCACCGAGGCCGAGGGGCGCGGGCGTTCGCGCGAGAACGGCTCGCGCTCGGGCAGAACCAGATGGACGCGGGCGGCCTCGACCCCGTCGATGGTCTGGATCGAACGGGCCAGCTCGCCTTCCATGGCGCGGGCGCGGTTCACCCGCTGCATGAAGGTGTTCATGCCGAGCCCGCTGGCCTCGTCGAAGATCTCCCAGCCCGGGGTGCCGTCATTCGGAAGGCCGGCGCCGGCCAGCAGCATCCGGGCCCGGGCCATGTCTTCGCCCGGAACGCTGACCGCGGTGCCCGCCATGTCGGTACGCGAACGAATTCCGGCCTGCTCAAGCGATTCGACCATGCGCCCCGCTTCGGCAGGAGAGAGGTCCCGGTAGAGCGCCACGTAATCCGGTGTGGTCACCGCGGAAAGCCCGAAGAACATGGCGAAAACCATCGCCACGCCAGCTCCGCCGAGCACCGTAAGACGCTTCCACCCCAACGATTTCAGATTGTCTAGAATGCCCTGCACGCGAAGTTCTGCCTATTCCCCAGCCTTGCCCAAGGATAACCATAATTATTCTTGACCGGCAAGAACTAGCTCACCTTTTATACTTGCTTTAAACAGTCATTCTGCGCATTGTGGTGCAAGATTAGAACAACTTCGAAGAACAGGGGCGATGGCCGACTCAACCGGGACATCCCAGGACGCTGAGACGCCGAAAAAGAAGACACTGCTGCGCATATTTGCGCTGCTGTTGCTGTGCGTCGTGGCCCTCGCGGGCGGCTTCGTGGCGTCGGTCGGGCCGCAGGGCGCGATGGAGCTCGTGGGGCTGGCGGACGATCCCGAGGACGAGGCAGCCGCCTCTGGCGAGGATGCCGTCGAAGATCACGCGGCCGGGGACGGGCACGGCGCAGCTCCCGCGACCCCGGCGGGGCTGCCGGGCGAGCATATCGTTGTGACGCCGTTCCAGGAGATCATCGTCAACATCACCGCGACCACCGCCACCGGGCGCCAGACCACGCGCTTTCTCAAGCTCAACCTGGCGCTGGCCTATGACAACAGGGTCTCAGGCGCCGAGAATATCGAGAGCCGCAAGCTCTTCCTGCGCGACAGCTTCCAGGAGTACCTTCGGCAGCTCAACGAGAACGACCTGCAGGGTTCGATCGGGCTGGTGCGGCTCAAGTCCGAACTTCTGCGCCGTGCCCGCGCCATCTCGGACAGCGACGCGCCACAGGAGTTCCTCATCGCGGACCTGATCGTACAATGAGCACCGCACGCACCCTCACCCCCGACACCCGCGCCGTCGAGGAGCTGATCGTCGAGCGCGCCAAGCTTTCCTACGCCCGGCTGCCGATGCTCGAAGTGGTGTTCGACCGCTTCTCGCTGTCTCTGGCGCAGACGCTGAAGAGCTATCTCGGCGCCATGGCCGAAGTCAGCCTCGGCGGCATCGACTATCTCAGCTGTCAGGATGCGCTCAAGGATCAGCCCGACCCCTCGCTGATCTCGGTCACCACGGCCGAGGAGTGGGGCGGCACCATCGCTGCGATCATGACGCCGGAGCTGCTGTTCGGCATCATCGAGATCACCTTCGGCGGGCGGACCGTCGCCACCGGCGAGAAGAAGACCCGCAACTTCACCAGCATCGAGAAGCGCATCGGTCAGAATTTCACCGAGACGGTACTGACCGAACTGTCGAACGCCTTCGCCAAGGTCACGCCGGTGAATTTCGACATCAGCCATCTCGAGACCAACCCCAAGGCGCTTCTTCTTGCACCGCCGACCAGCGCCTGCGTGCGCGCCCGGCTGACAATCGACATCGAAGGTCGGATCGGCGAGATGGTCTTTGTTCTGCCCAACACCGCGTTCGAGAAGGTGAGCCACATCCTGTCGCAGCAATTCACCGGCGGACAGCTCGGCGGTGACAGCGGCTGGCGGCTCAAGATGACCGACATGCTCGGAAGCACCAACGTGCCGATGTCGGCGGTGATGGGGCAGGCGGTGCTGCCGATGCGCGACGTCTTGGCCTGGGCGCCCGGACAGGTGCTCGACCTTGGCATCCAGGTCGACGATCCGGTGACGCTGTGCTGTGCCGGCAAGGAGATTGCCCGCGCCGAGGTCGGCCACCGCAAGAATGGGCGGATCGCGCTGAAACTCTCCGAAAAGCTCTACGAAGAAAAGGACTCCCCCGATGACCTTCGTGATTGATATCGCAATTCTTGTGTTGCTTGTGGGTACCTTGACCTATGCTTGGGTGGTGGATCGGCGTGTTCGCAGCCTGATGCGGGTCCTGCGCGACATGGAGCCGATGATCGGCAATTTTTCCGAGGCCGTGGATCGGAGCGAAAGCACCGTGTCGGTGCTGCGCTCGCTGGGCCAGCAGGCCGAGCCCAAGCCGCGGCCCCAGCGCGAGCGTGAGCGTGAGCCGGAGATGACGCGCGCCGAGCCGTCCTTCCGCACCTCCCGCGAGCGCCCGACGCGCCCTGCCGGCGCCACCAAGGCCTCGGGCAAGTCCGAACTGGTGCGCGGCTTCTTCGAAACCGTCCGGCAGCGCGAGGCCTGATCCCGAATGCGTCCGATCACCTTCGTTCTCGCCGGCCTCGCCCTTGCGGTCGTGGCCAAGATCGGCGTCACGCTGATGGATGAGCCCGGCTTTTCCAGCGCCGGCGCCGACGACAACACGCCCTTCGTGAGCGCCGCCTCCGCTGCCGCCACCGATGCCGACAGCCCGGCGGCGACGCCCGAGCCGAAGGTCTGCGAGGCGCCGGAAGAGCTGCTCGCCTCGATCCAGCAGGAGCGCGAACTGCTCGAAGCACAGAAAGAGCAGCACGCCAAGCGCGAGGCAGAGCTCGATCTGACCGCGGAAACGCTCGAGGTCGAGCAGCAGCGGCTCGCGGACCTCAAGACCGAGCTCGAGGCGCTGCTCGACAAGGTGAAGGCGGCGCATACGTCGGATGTCGACCGGCTCGTGGCGCTCTATCGCAACATGAAGCCCAAGGACGCCGCGGCGATCATGAACGATCTCGACATCGAGGTCTCGGTCATGGTGCTCGGCACGATGAACGAGCGTGACGCCGCCCCGATCATGGCGGCCCTGACGCCGGTGCGGGCGCGGGCGATCTCGCAGATCATCCTCGAGCGCTCCAAGCTGCCGGGCGACCAGCGTCTCGACGACATCAAGCTCTGAGCTCTTCGGGATGCGGTTCGGAGCCGCGTCCCGCGAGCGTCAGGCCTCGATGCCGCGTGCGGAGAGGATGCGCTCGGCGCTGTCGTTCCAGACATCCATCTTTACGATCTTGCCGTTCTCGACCACGAAGCGATCGACATACCGGTTGCCCTCGAACGCCGTGCCATCATGCCATTCGCCGTAGAGGTAGCCGGTGGAATAGACCACCGTGCCCTCGGCGCCCCGAGCCACGTCGAACTGACGCATGTCCTTCTTCACCCAGGCGTAGCGCATGGCGTTGAACCCGGCCGGGCCCGAGGGGTGATGATAGACCCGCCCGCCGGTAAAGGTGATGACCACGTCGTCCGCCATGTAGGTCGCGGCGCGCTCGGGGTCGGGCACCATCGAGGCCTCGAGATAGTCGTGCACGATACGCGCTTCGGGGCCGAGGGTTTCGGGATCGATGGACAGGGTCGTGGACATGGGGGCTCCTCGGCGAGTGCGGCAGGTGTGTTGTCCCGCCCGTGCTAGACCTTCGGGGCGCGATTTCCTACAGCAATTGCAAGGACTGCCGGCAAGGCGGGCGATGCGTCTCCGGTTCGGTGCAAATCTGCGCGATGTCCCGGCAGGGGTTTTGACAGGCTCCACGCGGCAGCCACGTAATCCGGCGGGACACCAGCCGACGCAGATGAGGTCAGACAATGCGGCAACTTACATGGACCACGGTGGCAGGGGCAGTGCCGCGATGAGCCTCGATCTGGTGATCCGCAGCGCGCGGCTCGAAGACGGCGCTGCGCCGGTCGACCTGGGCGTGAAGGACGGGCGCATTGCCGAGATCGCGCCCACCATCGCCAGCGATGCGCCCGAACGCGACGCGGCCGGCGGGTTGCTGATCCGGGGCTTTGCCGACAGTCACCTGCATCTCGACAAGGCCTGCATCCTCGAGCGGGCGCAGAACCGCTCGGGCGACCTCCGGGGCGCGCTCGAGGCGGTGACCACCGCCAAGCGCGACTTCACCACCGAGGATGTCTATGCCCGAGGCGCGCAGGTGCTCGACAAGGCCATCGGACAGGGCACCACCCTGATCCGCACGCAGGTCGAGATCGATCCGGTGATCGGTCTGGCCGGGTTCGAGGCCGTGCGACGGCTCAAGGCCGATTACGCCTGGGCGCTGGACCTGCAGATCTGCGTGTTCCCTCAGGAAGGCCTGCTGAACTACCCCGGCACCGAAGAGCTGCTGCGCGCGGCGCTGGAGCAGGGCGCTGACCTGCTCGGCGGTTGCCCCTATACCGACAGCGACCCGGAGGGCCAGATTGCGCGGATCTTCGGCATGGCGCGGGCGTTCGACGTTGATCTCGATTTTCATCTCGACTTCGACCTCGACACGAGCTGGCGACACCTCGACGAGGTCGCGCGCCAGACCATTGCCCACGACATGCAGGGCCGCGTCGCCATCGGGCACGTCACCAAGCTTTCGATGCTGCCGCCGGAGCGGCTTGCCGAAAGCGTAGCCCTGCTGCGCGATGCCGGCATTGCGCTGACCGTGCTGCCGGCGACCGACCTGTTCATCACCGGGCGCGACCATGACCACGCGGTGCCGCGCGGTGTCGCCCCGGCGCATGTCTTTCACGCGGCGGGGGTGCGCTGCACCGTGGCGACGAACAACGTGCTGAATCCCTTCACGCCCTATGGCGACTGCTCGCTGCCGCGCATGGCCAACCTCTTCGCCAATGTCACCCAGCTTGGCCGCCCCGAAGACCTCGCCGCCTGCTTCGCGATGATCAGCGAGGATCCGTTTCGCCTCCTGGGCCACGACAGCCGGATCGTGGTCGGAGGGCCTGCGGATCTTGTCCTGCTGCCCGCTCCCAGCCGTGCCGCAACCGTCTCCGAGATCGGCCGCCCGCTCTGGGGCATGAAGGCGGGGCGGATGACCTTCGAGGCGCCGGCGCCGCGTCTCTTCAGGCCCTGAAGACTATTCGATAGGTCAATTTTCCACCCCGGCATTATCATAGCTGGATATATTCCCGGCTCGCCGCGTCTGCCTTAGGCTCTGTCTCGCAACACGAGAGGAACCACGATGGGCGCGCTTGACGGAATCCGAGTACTGAGCTTCAACCACTTCCTGTCCGGCCCTGCCGCGGCGCAGCATCTGGGCGATATCGGCGCAGACGTGATCACCGTCGAGCCGCTGGGCGGCGCGTTCCAGCGCAACTGGGCGGTGGCCAACCGCTTCGTCGACGACACCTCGGTCAACCACATCACCACCGGGCGCAACAAGCGCTCGATCGCGGTCGACCTGAAGTCGCCCGAGGGCATCGCCACGGTGAAGCGCCTGATCGAGACCGCAGACGTGGTGATGGAGAACTTCCGCCCCGGCACGCTCGACAAGCTGGGCCTATCGGAGGCCGAGATGCGCAAGGTGAACCCACGCATCATCTACGCCACCACCACTGGGTACGGCGTCGACGGCCCCTATGCCAAGCGCCCGGGGCAGGACGTTCTGCTGCAGGCGATGACCGGCCTTGCCGCCCATACCGGCAGTATGGAGAGCGGCCCGGTCGCCGTGGGCTCGGTGCCGATCGACCATCATGCCGCGGCGCTCACCGTGGCTGGCATCATTGCTGCGCTGTTCGAGCGCGAGCGCACCGGCAAAGCCCGCCGGGTCGACGTCAACATGCTGCAGGCGGCGATGGACCTGCAGGGCGAGTCGATCACCGCGTGGATGAACGGAGCGGACCGCGCCGGCCCGCGGGGCGAGGATGGCATGGCCAACTGGTTCAGCCCGGCCCCCTACGGCATCTACGCCGCCAAGGATGGCCACGTGATGATCTCGATGTCGACGCCGCCGCAGCTGGCGGGCGCGCTGGAGCTGCCGGCGCTGGCCGAGCTCTCGGCCGACGAGGGCTTCTCCAAGCGCGGCGAGATCTCGCGAATGGTGGCCGAGGGCATGGCCCGGCTCAGCCTTGACGAGGCGGTCGCCAAGCTCACCGAGGCCGGCGTCTGGCACGAGGTCGTGCAGGACTACGACGGGCTCAAGAGCAACCCGCAGGTCGACCACCTTGCGGCCTTCACCGAAACCCCGAGCGCTGGCGGCACGCCGCTGGTCATGCTCTCGCACCCGGTCCGCTACGACGGCGAGACCCCTCCGGTGCGTCTCGCGCCGCCGGCGCTTGGCGGCCAGAGCCGCGAGGTGCTGGCCGAGGCGGGCCTCTCGGCGGACGAGATCGACCGGCTGATCGCCGAGGGCGTGATCGTGCAATCGGACAAGATGCGCGGCTGAGCCCGCGCCAAGAGACCAACAGGAGCAGACAAGATGGATTTCACGATCTCCGAAGAGATGAAGATGGTCACCGACGCGGTCGGCCGCTTCGTACGCGAGAAGGTGCAACCGCTCGAGCAGGAAACCGAAGAGGCCGCCAAGATCCCGCCCGAGAAGCTGGCGGCGGTGAAAGCCGAGGCGCAGGAGTTGGGCTTTTACGCCATGAACATGTCCGAAGAGGTCGGCGGTGCCGGTCTCGGCGTACTCGACATGTGCCTCGTCGAGGAGCAGCTCGGCCAGACCTCGGACGCGCTGATCCGGCGTGTCTTCGGGCAGGTCTACCCGATGCTCGAACAGTTCGAGGGCGAGCTGCGCGACAAGTATCTCTACCCCACCGTCAAGGGCGACAAGATCTGCGCCATGGCGATCACCGAGCCAGGCGCCGGTTCGGACGCGGCTGCGATCAAGACCAACGCCTATCTCGATGGCGATGAGTGGGTGCTGAACGGCACCAAGCACTTCATCTCGGATGGCGACATCGCAGATTACGTCATCGTCATGGCGCTGACCGACCCCGAGAAGGGCGCCCGTGGCGGCATCAGCCTGCTGATCGTCGACAAGGGCATGCCCGGCTTCACCGTTGCCCGCAACCAGGCGATGATGGGCCACCGCGGCTACGGTCATGCGGAGCTGAACTTCGACGACGTGCGCATCCCCAAGGGCAACGTGCTGGGCGAGGTCGGCAACGGCTTCAAGGTGATGATGGCCAATGTGGGCGGCATCCGTCTCGGCCATATCGGCGCCCGCGCCGTGGGCATGGCGAGCCGCGTGCTCGACATGATGCGCGAGCACGCCGCCACGCGGAAGCAGTTCGGCCAACCGATCGGCGACTTCCAGATGGTGCAGCAGATGATCGCAGACAGCGCGATGGAGATCTTCGCCACCCGGATGATGGTGCTCAACACCGCTTGGGAGGTCGATGCGGGGCTCGATCCGCGCGACAAGGTGTCGATGGTCAAGGTGCAGGCCTCGGAGATGCTGGGCCGGGTCGCCGACCGCGGCATCCAGGTCTTCGGCGGCTACGGCTTCACCAAGGAGCTGCCGCTCGAGCGCATCTACCGCGATGCCCGCGTCACCCGTATCTACGACGGCACCTCCGAGGTGCACCGCATGCTGATCGCCCGCTCGGTGATCAAGCGCGGCCTGACCCTCTGAGCCAAGGAGCCTTCCGCATGACCGATCTTCCCGCCAAGGGCGACGCCATCACCTTCCGCAAGACCATGACCGTGGCCGAGCAGGGCTTCTTCACCGGCATCACCGGCAACATGACCAAGACCCATGTCGACCGCGCCCATGCCAAGGACGCGGGTCTGGCCGACATGTCGGTCTTCGAGCTTGCCGCCGCCGGCCTGCTGACCACCGCGCTTGGTCGCCTCGCCGGCCCGGCGTGGCGCATCGGCGACTTCTCGGTCGCCTTCGGCCGCGCGATCCCGGTCGGCAGCTCGATCGCCGCCACTGCGACCGTCACCGAGGCGTCGTCCGAGGCCATCGTCTGCGATCTGAGCATCGCGGTCGAGGGTGACGAGGCGATCACCGGCACCGCGCGCATGGTGCCGCTGGGGGCCTGAGCATGTATGACATCCGCAATATCGACGAGCTGGAGGTCGGCGACCGCGTCTCCGTCTCGAAGACCATCACCGAGGCCGATGGCGCGATGTATATCGCCGCCACCGGCGATTTCGGCCCGGTGCACGTGGACGAGGGTTATGCCTCGACCACCCGCTTCGGCGAGCGCCTCGCCCCGGGAATCCTTGTCGCCGGTATCTGCACCTCGGTGCTGACCGCCGAGCTGGTGGGCACCGTGGGCGTGTCGATCCGCGACAGCTTTTGGTTCACCGGCGCCGTGCGCTACGGCGACACCATCACCTTCGACATCTGGATCTCGTCCAAGGACGAGGAGAACCGCACCGTCGACTGGCAGGCCTCGGCCAAGAACGAGGAGGGCGTCGAAGTGCTGAAAGCCGACGCCACGCTGAAATTCCCGAGAAAGAGAGTCACCGCATGACCATCACCGCCAAGGATCTTCGCGGCATCACCGTCGCCACCGTACTGCCCTTCGACGAGCAGGGCGCCATCGACTGGGACGGCTATGCCGCCGTGCTTGACCACTGCGCCAAGCCCGAGACCACCGACTGCGTCTTCGTCAACGGCCACGCAGGCGAAGCCACCGCGCTTACCGATGATGAAAAGCTCGAGGTAATCAAGCGCACCCGCGCCCAGATCTCCAAGGACCAGCCGCTGCTGGTGGGCGTGGTGCCGACCGGCATCCCCGACGCACTGCGTCAGGCCGAGGCGGTGCGCGAGGCCGGGGCCGACGTGGCGGTGATCTTCCCGCCCGAGGCGCTTGGCGGCGGCAACGCCAACACCACTGCCGCGGTGAAGATGTACGAGCTTCTGGCGCGCGAGCTCCAGATGCCGCTGTCGCATTTCCAGTTCCCGATCGCCTCCGGCTTCGGCCTCGCCACCCCGGTGCTGGCCGAGATCGCCAAGATCCCCGAGGTGGTGGCGATCAAGGAAGGCTCGGCCACGCTTCTTGCCTATGACGAGAACCGCCGCGCGGTTCAGGCCGCCGACGACAACACCGCCATCCTGCCGTCGAACTTCCACTGGTTCTTCGCGCAGGTCGCGCTTGGTGGCGACGGCATCCTGTCGGGCCTCGCGAGCCTCGTGCCCGGCCTGCTGGCCGACCTGTGGAACGCCTCGGAAGAGATGGACCTCGCCAAGATGCGCGCCGCCAACGACCGGCTCTACCCGGTGGTTCGGGCGATCTATGGACCGACCCCGGTGATCGACATGCACACCCGCATGAAGGACGGGCTCGAGATCATGGGCGTGATCAAGAACGCCGCCCCGCGCCTGCCGCTGCTGCCGCAGTCCGACGAGGTCCGCGAGGGCGTGCGCAAGGCGCTGATCGCGGCCGAGGTGCTGTGATGTCCGCCGCAGAGAATGGCGGGCTCTTTGCCGCCACCATCTGCCCGATGACCGAGGAGGGCGCGCTTGATCGCGCCAGCCTCGAGCGGCATTTTGCAACCGTCCTGTCCGATCCCGGGCAGGCGGGGCTGCTGCTCAACGGCCATGCGGGCGAGGGCATCCACATGTCGCGCGCCGAGCAGGCCGAGGTGGTCCGCATCGCCCGCGACGTCGCGGGCGGGCGCCGGATCCTTGCTGCGGTGAGCGGCGAGAACACCGCCTTCGCGGCCGCCGATGCACAGGCCGCGCTCGATGCCGGGGCCGACGCGGTGATGGTCTTCGCGCCGTTTTCCTGGGCGCTCGGGGCCGACCCGCGCGCCATCGTCGCCCATCACGAGGGCATCGCCGCCGCCACCGGCGCGCCGGTCTACCTGTTCCAGGGCTCCGTCGGCTCGTTCAAGCTCGCCTACACCCCGGACGTGCTGCGCCGCCTGCTCGAGATCGACAGCGTCGCGGGCATCAAGGAAGGCAGCTGGGAGACCAAGTCCTACGAGGTCACCCGCCGCATTGCCCGCGAGATGCGTCCGGACGTGGCCGTCATGGCCTCGGGCGACGAGCATCTCTTCCCCTGCTTCATGATCGGCAGCGACGGCTCGGCGGTCAGCCTCTCGGCGCTCGTCCCCGAGCTAATCACCGCGCTCGACGCCCATGTGCGCGAGGGCCGGATTGCGCCGGCGCAGGAGATCCACGCCGCGCTCTTCGGCCTTGCCCGCCTGATCTATGCCGCGCCCGGCCACATGGCTGCCGCGCGCCTCAAGGCCTGCCTCGCGGAGCTCGGCCGCATCGACACCCCTGCCTGCCGCGCCCCCACGCCGCGCATCGAGAGCGATGAGCTCGACGCCCTGATGACCGCGCTGCGCCCCTGCCTGGAGCTGATCCCATGAGCCAACTGCAAACCCATATCGTCTTTGTCGATGTCGACCCGGAAGACGAAGCCGCCTTCGACGAATGGTACGAGACCGTTCACCTGCCCGACATCCTCGCCTGCCCCGGCTGGCTGAATGCACGGCGCGAGAAATGCCTCGAGGGCGGGCCGCGCCACGTGGCGATCTACACGATCACCGGGCCGGAAGCCTATGAAACGCCCGAGTTCAATGCTATCAAGGGCTTCGGGCCGTTCAGCGACAAGGTGCGCAATTTCACGCGCATCCGCCTGACACAAAGCTGAGCCGCGCGTTGGGACAGGGGAAACCAATCGGAGACATATTGAACCTCCGTCAACTCGAGATTCTCCGCGCCGTCGTGCAGTTTCGCACGACCGTCGGCGCCGCGGAGCGCCTCGGCATGTCCCAGCCCTCGATCTCGAACACCATCCGGCATATCGAGACGGTGCTCGGATTTCCCCTGTTCGAACGCATCAGCAACCGGCTGTCTCCCACCGAGGAGACCCTGATCCTGCTCGAGGAGTCCGAGCCGCTCTTTCTGCTGCGCGACGCGGTCAACCAGCGCGCCGCCGACCTGCGCATGGGCAAGATCGGCCGCATCCGCGTGGCCTCCACCGCCGAGCTCAGCGAAGCGGTGCTGCCCCGGGTGATCGCCGATTACGCCCGCGAGTTCCCCCGCATCCAGATCTCGCTCGAGACCCGCCCGCTCGACAGCGTGCTGCAGGTGGTCGAGAACGGCGTCGCCGACGTGGCTTTCGCGATCTCGCCCTACGAGCGGCAGGCGATGGCCTACGAGCTCATCGATACGCTGCAGGCGGTGGTGCTCTGCGACGAGAACGATCCCGTCGCCAAGCTTGACGTGGTGTCGCCCAAGGATCTGGTCGAGCGCCCGATGGTCGGCCCGCAGGTGGCCAACCGGATCGGGCTGATGATGGCCGACAGTTTCCGCGCCAAGGGGCTGGATTACCGCCCCACCATCGAGACCCGCTTCATGAACGCCGCCGCGCGCATCGTGCGCGATGGCTGGGGCGTGGCGCTGGTGGACGAGCTTTCGGCCTATACCGCCATGCGGCCCGGGCTCGTCGTGCGGCCCTACAGCGCCGACATGAGTTTCGAGCTCTCGGCCGCGATGCCCAAGAGCAAGAGCCCGTCGCGGCAGACCAAGCGCTTCATCAAGGCCTTTCGCGAGCGGGTCGCGCTGCGCCTCGCCGAGGTGCGCGAAGAAAGCCGCCGCCCCGTCAGCGAGTAGCCTTCGCCTTCAGCCGTGCGAGCTGCGCCGCGCCACCTTCGGTGATCAGGTTGGTCTCGTTGGTGGCGACGATCGCGCGCGCCCCGAGCGCCAGCGCGTGGCTTTCGACCAGCGCCTCCGGCAGGCCCATCACCCCAAACCCGCAGCCATGGGCCGCCGCCGCGCCCGCGATGCGCTGGAAGGCGGCGCGCAGATCGGGGTGGTCGATCTGGCCGCGAAGGCCGATGCCGTCCGCGAGATCGTTGGTGCCGATCATCAGCATGTCGATGCCGGGAGTCGCTGCGATCTGATCAACTGCGCCCAAAGCAGGGGCACTTTCGATCATCGCGATCACCTCCACGTTGCGCTCGGCACCGTCCACCAGTTCGGAGGCGGGAACCACGCGGTAGTCCAGCATCGGCAGCGGGCCGGGCAGGGCGCGCGCCCCACGCGGGCCAAAGCGGCAAGCCTGAGCGATGCGCTGTGCATCCGCGGCACTGTCCACATGGGGGACGATCACGCCCGTGGCGCCGCAGTCGAGGACCCGCGCAATATCCGAAGAATCCGGCCCTGTAACGCGGCCGTACACCGGAAGACCAGCCGCGATCCCGGCCGCCGCCATCTGCCCGAGCTCGCCCAGTCCGATGGGGCCATGCTCCATGTCGGCAACCACGAAGTCGAATCCCGCGCCGCGCGCCATGAGAACCGACTCTGCCCGGCCCAGAACACAGAAGGCGAGGCCGTAAGCAGCGCTGGAGACGTTTTCAGACTGCCCGGGATTTGATCTGATGCTCATAATATGCTCTATTTTTGATCTGGAGATTTTTGCGTTGGCATCACGGTAGATCAGATTTTTCCGGAATATTCGGAAAAACGGCGGAATAAATACTTCCTATAAGGATATTTATAGCCTCCAGCCTTCATTGCTTCGCGCTTGCCGGTAACCTCCTCGGAAACCGGCGCCGGTGACGACGGGAACGACATCCGTTACCCGCGACCCCGCCGAGACAACAAGGAGGCGCGTCCATGCCAGACCGGACGACCAGCAACAGCGACACGAGCGGATCCCTGACCGCTTCGCCGCTTCTCAGGATCCCCGGGCTCTGCCTGACCATCTTGCGCCGCATCGTCGACGTGGCGGCGCTGCTGCTGCTGGCCTACATGTCCTGCGCCATCCTCGCCCAGATCATCGGGCGCTACTTCTTCAACTACTCCATCGCCTGGAGCGAGGAGACCGCCACCTTTGCACAGGTCTGGCTGATCCTGCTGGGCGCGGGCATCGCCATGCGCTTCAACCAGCATGTCGGCGTCGACGTGCTGATCCGCAAGGCGCCGCTCCCGGTGCAGCGGCTCTGCAATGGCGCAGGCCTGCTGCTGGGGCTGTGGTTCCTCGGCGTGGTGGTCGTGGGCTCGCTGTCGATGCTGAGCATCGGCTTCATGATCAAGTCGCCGGCGCTGCAGATCCCGATGGCGGTGCCCTATATGGCGCTGCCGGTGGGCTTCGGCTACTTCCTGATCGAGTTTGCCGTCACCACCCTGCCGCGCGTGATCGATCCCGACCGGGCAGCGGCCTCCGAGAAAGAGGAGGCCAAGGCATGATCTGGGCAGGCAGCGGGTTCCTTCTTCTTCTCGTCTCGGGCATCCCGATTGTCCTGGCGCTCGGCATCGCCGCGCTGGTGGCCATTGAGTTCACCACCACGGCGCCGATCTCGATCGTGGCGCAGCGGGTCTATGGCGGCATCAGCTCCTTCACCCTCATGGCGATCCCGTTCTTCGTGGCCTCCGGCCTGCTGATGGAGGCCGGCGGCATCGCCCGGCGCTTCGTCAACCTCGCCGGCGCGCTGGTGGGCTGGATCACCGGCAGCCTCTACCTCGTCTCCATCGTCACCGGCACCGGCCTCGCGGCGATCTCGGGTTCGGGCTCGGCCGACACGGCCGCGATCAGCGCGGTGATGACACCGGAGATGCGCAAGCGCGGCTACGACATCGACCTCGCCTCGGCGGTGATCGCCGCCTCCGGCTCGCTGGCCTCGGTGATCCCACCCTCGATCGTGATGATCGTCATCGCCATCACCGCCAACCAGTCGATCGGCGCCATGTTCCTCGGCGGCATCGTCCCAGGACTGCTGGTGATGACCGGCCTGATGCTGGGCTGCTGGCTCTTCGCCAAGCGCGGCGGCGAGGCCTATCGCGACCGCGAGCCCTTCACCCTCGGCCGCCTCGGCCGCAGCTTCCTCGAGGCGGTGCCGGGCATGCTGGTGCCGGTGGTGATCCTCGGCGGCATCGTCGGCGGCGTGTTCACCGCCACCGAGGCGGCCTGCGTGGCGCTCTTCACCACGCTGATCGTTACCATGTTCATCTACCGCGAGATCACCGTACGCGACCTGCCGCGCATCTTCCTGCGCGCCATCAGCCTCTCGGCCACGGTGCTGATCATCGTCGCCACGGCCTCGGTCTTCACATGGATCATCGCGACGCAGGGCTTCCCCGCCATGCTGCGCGACTGGCTCACCGGCGTCACGAGCAACCCCGTCGCCTTCCTGCTCATCGTCAACGTGCTGCTGCTCGTGGTCGGAATGTTCATGGAAAGCATCTCGGCGGTGTTGATCCTGCTGCCGATCCTGCTGCCCATCGCGCAGAGCTACGGCATCAACCCGGTGCAGTTCGGCGTGATCACCGCGCTCAACCTGTCGATCGGGCTCATCACGCCGCCCTACGGCATCTGCCTCTACGTCGCCTCGACCGTTGCCGGGCGCCGCATCGAGCAGGTCTCGCGCAAGGTCTGGCTGCCGCTCGGCTGCATGCTGGTGGCGCTGATGCTGGTGACCTTCGTGCCGGCGATCTCCCTCTGGCTGCCCTCGGTCCTGCTGTGACCCCGGGCATTCGGATTTCTCCCCAAACCAACCAGAAGAAAGTGAAAAAACTGATGTCCAACAGAGTTCTCACCACACTCGCGACCCTCGCCGCGCTTGCCGCCGCACCGGTCGCGGCCCAAGAATACAGCTTTCAGGTCGCGCATACCAACGCCGCCGGCGAAGTGCAGGACATGGGCCTGCAGAAGATGAAGGATCTGCTCGAGGCCAAGACCGACGGCGCCGCCACGCTCGAGATCTTTGCCGGCGGCCAGCTCGGCGACGAGCAGCAGACCGTCGAGGGCGTGATGCTCGGCTCGCTCGACATCGGCATGACCTCGAACGCGATGCTGTCGAACTACGTCGACGACTACAAGGTGTTCGACCTGCCGTTCCTGTTCCCCTCGATCCCGTCGCTGGGCGAGAAGGTCGACGCCAACTTCGACATGATGGAAGACTCCGCCAACGGCGCAGGCTTCCAGCTTCTGGCCGTGTTCTCCTCGGGCATCCGCCACCTGATGACCTCGGAGCCGGTCGAGGACATTGCCGATCTCGAGGGCATGAAGATCCGCACCATGCAGAACCCGATCCACGTCGAGGCGTTCCGTGCCTATGGCGCCAATCCGACGCCGATGTCCTACTCCGAACTCTACGGCGCCCTGCAGTCCGGCGTGGTCGATGGCGCGGAAGGGGCCTCCACCGGCTATGACGGCATGAAGTTCTACGAGGTCGCACCCTCCTTCGCGCTGGTCGGCTGGCTCAACATGACCGCCCCGGTGACGATGAAGAAAGACGCCTTCGACGCGCTGCCCGAGGACATCCAGACCGCTCTGATGGAAGCCGGTGCCGAGGCCGCCAGCTGGCAGCGCCAGTATGTCGTCGACCAGGAGCAGCCGCTGCTCGACAGCTTTGCCGAGATGGGCGTCACCATCACCGAGCCCGACACCGCTCCGTTCATCGAGGCCTCGCAGCCCCTTTACGAGAGCCAGCTCACCACCGATGGTCAGAAGGCGCTGTTCGACGCCCTTACCTCGGAGTGAGCCACTCCGGTCTGCGGCGTCGTTCTCCCCCGGCGCCGCAGACCGACCAACTACATGCAGGACAAGACACACATGCTCGATCTCGCCATTCGAAACGCCGAAATCGTCACCGCCGCCGACCGCATCCGGGCCGAGATCGGCATCCGGGACGGGCGCATCGTTACCATCGCCGAGGACGTGGGCGAGGCGGCGGAGGAGATCGACGCCGCGGGGCTGTTGGCCCTGCCGGGCGGCATCGACGCGCATGTGCATCTCGAGCAGCCGCAGGGCGGCGGCGTGGTGATGGCCGACGGGTTCGAGAGCGGCACACGCTCGGCCGCAGCCGGCGGCAACACCACCGTCATGCCCTTTGCCCTGCAACAGAAGGGCCAGTCCCTGCGCGAGGCGGTGCAGGCCTATCACGAGGCGGCCGACGGCAAGTGCCATGTCGACACCTCGTTTCACCTGATCATCACCGACCCGACGCCTCAGGTGCTTGGGCAGGAGCTGCCGGCGCTGGTCAAGGCCGGCTACACCTCGTTCAAGGTCTTCATGACCTATGACGACATGGTGCTGAACGACGCCGAGCTGCTCGAGGTTTTCGATGTGGCGCGGCGCGAGAAGGCCATGGTCATGGTCCATGCCGAGGGTTACGACGCCATCCGCTACATGGCCAAGCGGCTGGAAGAGGCCGGCAGGACCGCGCCCTATTACCACGCCGAGAGCCGGCCGCAGTCGGTCGAGCGCGAGGCCACGCACCGGGCGATCTCCCATGCCGAGCTGACCGACGTGCCAATCACCATCGTGCACGTCTCGGGCCGCGATCCGATGGAGCAGATCCAGTGGGCCAAGCGCCGCGGCATGAATGTGTGGGCCGAGACCTGCCCGCAATACATCGCCCTGACCGCCGACGACCTGAAGGGTCTGAACATGGATTTCGAAGGCGCGAAATACGTCTGCTCGCCGCCGCCGCGCGACAGCGACAGCCAGAAGGCGATCTGGGAGGGGCTACGCGACGGCACCTTCGACATCTTCTCCTCCGATCATTGCCCGTTCCGCTTCGAAGACCCGAAGGGCAAGGACGTGGAGGGCGCGCGCACCTCGTTCCGCTGGGTGCCGAACGGCATCCCCGGCATCGAGACGCGGATGCCGATCCTGTTCTCGGAAGGGGTCTCGAAGGGCCGCATCGGCCTCGAGCGCTTCGTGGCGCTGACCGCGACCAACCCGGCGAAGCTCTTCGGGCTCTACCCGCGCAAGGGCACGATCGCCGTGGGCGCGGATGCCGACATCACGCTCTGGGATCCGTCGCGCGAGGTGACGATCTCGCAGAGCCTGATGCACCACGATTGCGACTACACGCCCTACGAGGGGCTCGAGGTCAAGGGCTGGCCGGTGCGCACCATCCTGCGCGGCAAGACGATCTTTGCCGAGGGCGAGGTGACTGGGGGCCGTGATGCCGGGGTCTATCTTGAGCGCGGCACCAGTCAGGCGTTCGGGGGCTGAGGATTTCGGCGACCGCCTCCGAGACTTGCCGGCGCGGAACAAGCCGAAGGTGCCGCGCCATCGCCGGCCCGCCCCACCGGGCTGGCGATTTGGTAGAGCTTGGCACTTAGCTTCGAGGTCCTTCGGACCTGGCCGGGGATAAAACGAGGGATTCTCACCGTCGGATCGTCAGCCCGCGGGCCTGCGATGCGCGGCGGGCGTCACCCTTTCATCAGAGGGACCCTCACACCTCCGGCGCGATCCGCGACACCAGGTCTTCCATCATCGCGGCGTTCTGCATGCGCAGGATCGCCTCGGCGCTGGTCGCGTCCTGACGGCGCAGCGCATCGATCAGAAGCTGCATCTCCTCGGCCATCACCCGACGGCGCCCGGTGCCGTAGCCAAAGCCGCGGCGGAAAGCAAAGATCGTGTCCCAGCCGCGCTGGAACACCCGCAGCGCCTCGCGGTTGCCGCCGAACTCCACCAGCCGCGCGTTGAAGCGGCGGTTGGTCTCGATGGCGGCGATGTCCTCGCGCGCCTCGATCTGCGCGCGGTACTGCGCCGCCAGCGCCTCGAGCTCGCGGATCCGCTCCAGCGTCAGCGCGGACATGCCGCGCCGCACCGCGAAAACCCGCAGCTCGGTGTTCAGCTCGAAGAGATCGGTGATGTAGGCC
>NZ_DS022279.1:0-2500 GCF_000153725.1 Salipiger bermudensis HTCC2601
GTCGATCCGAGTTCGTTAGGACTGGTTGCGGGAGTAGGATTTGAACCTACGACCTTCAGGTTATGAGCCTGACGAGCTACCGGGCTGCTCCATCCCGCGGCGATTTTGCCCTGATTATGTTTTGGTCAGGGTGGATCGTTTAGAGAGATACGGTTTTGTGGTCTTTTCTAGGTTTGGCGGTGACCTACTCTCCCACGTCTTGAGACGCAGTACCATTGGCGCGACGGCACTTAACGACCGGGTTCGGAATGGAGCCGGGTGTTTTGCTCGTGCTATGACCACCAAACCAAGGAAAGACCACGCTGCAGAGACGGTGCGGCAGGGAGCGTTTCGCGACGCGAAGCGCGCTGCCAGATCCCGTCACTGCGGGTGGGTGTTCATCAACCTGCCCTGTCGGGCGGTGCTGTCAGTCGAGTACGCTGTATGTGTATGCTTTTGAGTGTTCGCAGTCAGGTTTGTGTCCCTGTCTGTTACTGGATCAAATCAAGCCTATCGGACCATTAGTACCGGTCAACTGAACATGTTACCATGCTTACATCTCCGGCCTATCGACGTGGTGGTCTTCCACGGTCCTCAGGGATACCTTGTTTTGAGGGGGGCTTCCCGCTTAGATGCCTTCAGCGGTTATCCTGTCCGATCATAGCTACCCAGCACTGCCGTTGGCACGACAACTGGTCCACCAGTGGATCGTTCACCCCGGTCCTCTCGTACTAGGGGCAACTCCTCTCAAGTATCCTACACCCACGGCAGATAGGGACCGAACTGTCTCACGACGTTCTAAACCCAGCTCACGTACCTCTTTAAACGGCGAACAGCCGTACCCTTGGGACCTGCTCCAGCCCCAGGATGAGATGAGCCGACATCGAGGTGCCAAACACTGCCGTCGATATGGACTCTTGGGCAGTATCAGCCTGTTATCCCCGGCGTACCTTTTATCCGTTGAGCGATGGCCCTCCCACTTGGGACCACCGGATCACTATGGCCGTCTTTCGACTCTGCTCGACTTGTCAGTCTTGCAGTCAGGCTGGCTTCTGCCATTGCACTCAACGAGCGATTTCCGACCGCTCTGAGCCAACCTTCGCGCGCCTCCGTTACGCTTTAGGAGGCGACCGCCCCAGTCAAACTACCCGCCACGCAGGGTCCCGGATCCGGATAACGGACCGCGGTTAGACATCAAGAGTGCGAAGGGTGGTATCTCATCTGTTGGCTCCACAGAGACTGGCGTCCCTGCTTCGAAGCCTACCACCTATCCTGCACATCACAATCCTGATGCCAGTGCGAAGCTGTAGTAAAGGTGCACGGGGTCTTTCCGTCTAACCGCGGGAAGCCTGCATCTTGACAGGCAATTCAATTTCGCTGAGTCGATGTTGGAGACAGCGGGGAAGTCGTTACGCCATTCGTGCAGGTCGGAACTTACCCGACAAGGAATTTCGCTACCTTAGGACCGTTATAGTTACGGCCGCCGTTTACCTGGGCTTCAATTCGGAGCTCTCACCCCTCCTTTTAACCTTCAGGCACCGGGCAGGCGTCAGACCCTATACGTCGTCTTGCGACTTCGCAGAGCCCTGTGTTTTTAGTAAACAGTCGCCACCCCCTGGTTTGTGCCCCCAGCCCCTAGTTGCCTAGGAACCGGGCCTCCTTCTCGCGAACTTACGGAGGTATTTTGCCGAGTTCCTTCAACATCGTTCTCTCAAGCGCCTTGGTATTCTCTACCAGTCCACCTGTGTCGGTTTAGGGTACGGTCCTAAAGTGGGGCTATTTCCAGGGACCGCTCAGCTGCCAGTTCAATCCGATAAGGACTGACAACCTCTGCGATCCGTCACCACCACATGGCCCAGGAATATTAACCTGGTTCCCATCGACTACGCCTTTCGGCCTCGCCTTAGGGGCCGGCTTACCCTGCTCAGATTAGCTTTAAGCAGGAACCCTTGGACTTTCGGCGAGAGTGTCTCTCACACTCTTTGTCGCTACTCATGTCATCATTCTCGCTAGTGATCTCTCCACCCGATGGCTCACGCCCGGGCTTCACTGAAAGGATCCTGTCCTCCATTGCATCCCGAAGGATGCAGAAGAGGATAGATCCTATATCACACTACGCTCCGCTACCATGCCTTACGGCATCCTAAGCTTCGGCTCATGGCTTGAGCCCCGTTACATCTTCGCCGCAGGACAACTTGATTAGACCAGTGAGCTGTTACGCTATCTTTAAAGGATGGCTGCTTCTAAGCCAACCTCCTGGTTGTTTTGGTCGTCCCACCTGCTTTCCCACTTAGCCATGAATTGGGGGCCTTAGCTGTAGGTCAGGGTTGTTTCCCTCTCCACTACGGACGTTAGCATCCGCAGTGTGTCTGCCATCTAGTACTCCCGGGTATTCGGAGTTTGGTTAGGATCAGTAAGCCTGTGGGGCCCCATTACCCATCCAGTGCTCTACCCCCCGGGGCATTCGGATGACGCTCTACCTAAATAGATTTCGCGGAGAACCAGCTATCTCCGAGTTTGA
>NZ_DS022279.1:7500-192500 GCF_000153725.1 Salipiger bermudensis HTCC2601
AGCCTGCGCCCTACGGCAGCGTTCTGGGCGACTTCATGCGTGACCATGTCGCGCTGATGCGAAACCGGGGATACCAGTATGAGACGCAGGCTCACTGGTTGCTGCGGTTTGACCGGTTCCTGCAGGCTCATCCGGAACTGGCGGACGAGCCGCTCGAGACGATGCTGTCCCATTGGGCAGCGGCCAAGTCCACCCGCAATCACGCGGCGGAATGCCAGAAGCTGGGGCGCATCCTGACCAAGGCGCGGCACCGGCTCGATCCGAACATTCCGCCGAAACGCTTCAACCCGCGACCGGAACGAGAGGTGGCTCGGGAGCACCGGCAACCGCATATCTTCAGCCCGGCTGACATCCGGCACATGCTCGAAGTTGCCCGTTCCTATCCGTCGCCGCATGCCCCGCTGCGGCCGTGGACCCTCTACACCATGATCCTGCTTGCCTATTGCGCCGGGCTTCGACGTAGTGAGATTGCGCGGCTCGATCTGGGCGACGTCGACCTTCAATCCGGCACGATCACGGTCCGGGAAACGAAGTTCTACAAGACCAGGATCCTGCCTCAGTCGGACAGCGTCATGACCGAACTACGTGCCTATCTCGATGCGAGGCGGCGCGCAGGTGCTCCACAAGACAAGCAATCGGGGTTGTTTTGGCAGGGCCACTTCAAGGGCCACCATACTCCGGAGACGGTCACCACGATGATCACCAACGTCATGCGCCGCGCCGGATTCAAGCCACCCTCCGGACGGACGGGGCCACGTGTGCATGACCTGCGGCATTCGATGGTCGTGAACCGGATCCTTCAATGGTACCGGATCGGCATCAACCCGCAGGACCGCCTGCACTTCCTCTCGACCTATCTGGGTCACCGGGACATCAACTCGACGCTGGTCTACATCACCGTCACGCAGGATCTTCTGCAGGAAGCCAGCGAGCGGTTCCGCGCCGTCGGCGCCCCCTGTCTCAACGGGGAGGCGCTGTCATGAAAGCCACAAATCCCTTCCCCGAACTGTTGCGGGCCTTCTTCCAGGAATGGCTGGCGGAACAGCGTAGCGCCTCGATCCATACCATCAAGTCCTATCGGGACACCTGGCGGATGTTGCTCCGGTTCGTCGCGGAGCGAAACGGCGGCGGTGTCGCACGGATCACGCTGGCCGACGTCTCCGCCAGCGAGGTGCGCGCGTTCCTTACCCATGCCGAGCATGGTCGCAAGGGCACGATCGGCACGCGCAATTGTCGGCTTGCCGCGATCCGCAGCTTCTTCAGCTTCGTGGCGGACAAGGACCCTGAATATATCGCCCAATGCGCCGAGGTCCTCACGATCCCGCTCAAGCGAAACCTACCGCCGCGCCCTGCTACCTTGAGCCAGGGGAGGTCGAGGCCATTCTCGCGCAGCCCGACCGGTCGACCATTGAAGGGATGCGAGACCATGTGCTGCTGTCGCTGCTCTATAATAGCGGTGCGCGCATCCAGGAGGCGCTCGATCTGTGTCCCGGCGCGATCCGTTTTGAAGCACCGTATTATGTGCGTCTTTACGGCAAGGGGCGAAAGGAACGCATCTGCCCGCTCTGGCCGGAAACCGTGGCTTTGATGAAGAAGCTGCTGGAGCGGCAGCCACGCGCGCCGGATGAGCGCATCTTCGTCAATCGCTACGGCGAGCCACTGGGAGCTTCGGGCGTGCGGTTCAAGCTGGCGGCCTACGTCGCGGCCGCGGCGAAAACGACGCCCTCGCTGCGTTTGAAACATGTGACGCCGCACAGCTTCCGGCACGCGACGGCCGTCCACCTCGTCGCGGCGGGCGTCGACATCACCGTCATCCGCAGCTGGCTGGGGCATGTCAGCCTCGACACGACCAACCACTACGCTCAGGCCAATCTCGAAACCAAGCGAAAGGCGCTCGAACAGGTCGGCGTTCCGGCAGAAGGAAATCGACCCGCGCGATGGAAACGTGACGCGGACCTGCTCGCCTGGCTCGATACCCTCTGACCCCAACCGAAGGAGAAATAATGTGAAGGACGCAGCCCCGATATCCCCGAAAAATAGCGATGGTGCCGCGTTCCTTCGCATTATCGCGTCCTCGCGATTAGCGATCTTATGCGCAGCTGCGCATAATGTCCGGAAGCCGTACAAACAGTGAAGCTGACACTCTATCATCGAGCCGAAACCCTAAGAGCGCGATATACAGACGTTTGATCCATCGAATGAACCAAGGTCGCCCACATATCTCTTCAGATATTAGCGATGTCAAACAGCGTGAGAGACAAAACCAGACCAGTGCGCCCTAACTTCCGGCGCGCCGCCCGTCATACCTCTCGAAGTTCTCGTTCCCGGCGTCACATGAGCGCCGCCGAGGTGGGCTATTTAGATCCGGGTCGTCGGAGGCGCAAGAGGTTTTTTGCGAGTTTGCCGATTTTTTTCATCTTGGCCCGCCGTGAGGTCCTGCCGACGGGCCAGCCCGCTGCTGGCGTGGCGGGCATCGGCCGCGGGAGGCGCGTCTGATGGGCGTCAAGGTTCCGGGTCCTGATCTTGGGCAAGACCGTTTGCAGAGCCGTGCCGGGCTGGATGCCCGGTCACGTGTCTCACCTGTTCGCCCTGTAGAGATCGCCCGAAACCCGTCCGCGAAACGCGGGAAGAAGACCGGCCGGCTCGAACCGTCTGCGCAGGAAGGCCCACAGCAGCGCCATGACGCCGACGGACACATACCCATCCGCTGCGTAGTGATAGCCGCTCCAGATCGACAGAAGAAGGATCGCACCGCAGAGGAGCGCCGCAGGGACCGCGAGCAGGGCCGAACGCTCGCCACAATAGAGCGCCACGACCGTCGCGACCGAGACATGCACCGAGGCAAACGCGGAGATCCCGGTCCCAAAGCTCTCGCGGCCTGCCGAGGACATCTGCCAGAGATACTCCTGCAGCGCGCCCAGCGTCGTGCTTTCCACGCCGGCAAATCGATGTGTCAACGTCATCAGCCCGAAGCGGCTGCTGTCATAGAAACGATCGAAGAAGACCGGCCCGACCGACATGCCACCCAGGGCGAGCACATTGCCGATGACGACCCAGCTCGCGCAGTAGAGCAGGAAATAGCGCTTTATCCGCGCCTCGTCGTCGTCGCAGGCGACGAGGATCACCGGAAACAGGAAGGCGGCGATCAGCCAGGGTCCGTGGTAAAGTGGCGCAAGGCCCAGCATGGTTTCCGGACCTACGACCCTGTTGATCACGGCCCAGGGGTCTGAATTGGCGTGCAGCCAGGCATCGAACGCCGCCAGGTACGGATCGGCGTAGTAAGGGACGATCGCGGGCATGGTGGTCTTGAACAACGTGAATCCCAGATGCAGGGCGAGGATGGCCGCGACCACCAGCGCGACATTTCCGATCGCGCGGCGAACATCCTTGCCCCGCCGCAACTCCGCCCAGACGGCCCAGACCGGCACCAGCACCACGCTGACCGCGACATACCACAGCGTGGCAACCGGCCCCGATGTCGTTGTGCTCAACATGTCAGCCAGGACCTCGTCGCGAAACACCACCGCGATGACGAAGGAGAACAGCGCATAGCCGAGCCCGAAAGCAAAAAACGCCAGTGAAGCAACCATGTTTTCGATCCTTGGGCGAAGCCCGGAAAAGGGTCAGCAGGCAACCGGGTGACCTCTGAACGTCGTAAGGCGCTTGGGCGGCAGCCCTGCGGGCGGACACGGACGGCACGGCCACGGGCGCTGCACCGGCTCAGGCCTTGAGGCAAACGTCACGCTTGCCCTTTCGGTTGCCCTCCCCGCGACAAGGACAAGGTCGCGACGAGGTCGCTGGCCGAGGAGAGCACGCTGGCCCGCGCGTAGAATCATAACGTCACCCTGCCCCGATCCGGAAACACTTTTGGCCAAGCCGACCCTTCGCCAGTCGCAGAACGCCCCCCGATGCCATTCGAGATAGAGCTGCGTGTCACCGGGTCACGGGACGCCCCCGTGGTCGGCGACACCGCGCCGACAGGTCCGAGGGCCGCGGTGAGGCAGACCCTGCCCGCGCGCGCGTGAGTTTCCCGGCCCGGATTACCCCTTCTCCCGGCGCCACTGTTTTCCACGCACTGTCGGAAAGGGGCGACCGGCGTGCGGGCGGCCGCCGCGCCCGTCAGCTCACGCAGCCCCCCTGCGCGCGCCATCATCGCGGGCGGTTCCGATCTAGAAACAAATGGTTAGGTGATGGTGCGAGCCTGCCATGGGCGCGGCACGGACGATCTGCCAGTGCTGACAGTGCCCAGCGTCACGTCACTGTCCTGACCCGAGGATGAAATCCGCACCGCGCTCCGCCAGCATGAAGACCGCGGCCTGGGAATTGCCCGAGACCTGTGTCGGCATCACCGAGGCGTCGATCACGCGCAGCCCTTCGACGCCGCGCAGACGCAACTGCGGATCGACCACCGCCCCGGCATCGCGTCCCATCCGGCAGGTGCCCGCAGCGTGGTAGATCGTCTGGCCGTTCTGCCGTGCAAAGGCCAGCCAGTCCTCGCGCGAGGTGCAGCCCGGGCCCGGCGACATCTCGTGATCGCGCCAGTCTCCCATCGGCGCAGCCTCGATGATCCGGCGCCCCTCGATCATGCCGTCGATCATCACCCGCCGATCCTCGTCGGTGGCAAGGAAGTTCGGCCGGATCTCGGGCTGGTCCTCGATGCTGGGAGAGCCGGCATGGATCGAGCCCCGGCTTTCCGGGCGCAGCTGCGTCACCCCGAGCGTCATTCCCGGCGCGCGCTCGAGCTTGCGCTCGGCGGCATTGGCGTAGCTGGCGTGCATGAAGAAGAACTGCACATCCGGCCCTGCCAGCCCCTCGCGGGTGCGGATGAACCCGTGCGCAAGGCCGGTCCCGTAAGTCAGGATGCCGCGCCGGAACAGCAGGTAGCGCAGAACTTCGCGGACAAGCTTCGGGCCGCGACTGAGCTGGTTGAGGGTTTCGGGGTGGCGCACCCGCCAGTTCATCCTCGTGCAGAAATGGTCCGAGTAATTCTCGCCGACCTGTGGCGCCGCCACCCGTGTCTCGATCCCCAGCCGCGAGAGCCGCTCAGGGTCGCCGATGCCCGAAAGCTCGAGCAGATGCGGGCTCTGTACCGCGCCGGCGCTAAGGATCACTTCGCGACGCGCCTTGAGGGCGCTCTCGCCACCGGCGCCCTGCACCCGGACACCGTTGGCACGGCCATCCTCGATCTCGATCTTCGTCACCCGCTGCCCGGTGCGGATTTCGAGGTTCGGGCGGTTGCGCGCCGGGGCGAGATAGGCGGCATAGGCGCTGACCCTCCGGCCGTCCCTCTGGTTCACCTGATACCAGCCCACCCCGTCCTGCCGGCGGCCGTTGTAATCCGGGTTGCGGACATGCCCCGCAGTCTCTGCGGCGGCAAGAAACGCTTCACCGATGGCCGGCCGCTCCTGCACCTCGCAGAGGTCGAGCGGCCCGTCGCGTCCACGGGCGCCGTCTGGATCGGGACCGGCATAGCGCTCGAGACGCCGAAACACCGGCTCGACCGCATCCCAGCCCCAGCCGGTGCAGCCGGACTGCGCCCAGCCGTCGTAATCCTGCGGCTGGCCGCGGACGTAGATCATGCCATTGATCAGGGTGGAGCCGCCAAGCCCCTTGCCGCGCGGTATGGCGATCTCGCGATTCCCGGTGGCGGGTTCCGGGGTCGACTGGAACCGCCAGTTGAACCTGGGGTTGGTGAGCAGCTTGTAGAAGCCTGCCGGGATCGGGATCCACGGGCTGAGCGGGCGCGGCCCGGCCTCGATCAGCAGCACGCGGTTGCGCGGATCCTCCGACAGCCGGTTCGCCAGCACGCAGCCGGCGGTGCCGCCGCCGATGATGATGAAGTCGAACGCCTCGCTCATTGGGCCGACCCGGCCGCGGCGGTGCCGGTCAGCGCCTCGCCCGGAATCGCACCCATGTGCCGGGCCATCAGCTCGATCTGGCAGTGCAGCATCGGCAGGCCGGGATGGCAGCGCGCCCCGCGCGCGGCGGCCTCGGCCAAGAGAGGTGTCACCTCGGGCTCCATGATCGCCTCGGCGACGATCTGGCCCGCGTGCAGCCCCTCGGGCGAGAGCGGCAGCGGATCGCCCGCGCGCAGCCCGAGCGAGGTGGCGTTGGCGACGATGTCGTAGCTGGCAAGATCGGCGACCACGCTGCACCCCTCGGCGCGGCAGGCCGGGTAGGCCTCCGAGACCCGCTCCGCGAGGTCCTCGGCCTTCGAGGCCGTGCGATTGAGGATCGTCAGCTCCGCGACGCCCGCCTCTGCCAGTGCAAAGGCGATGGCCGAGGCCGCGCCCCCTGCCCCGGCGAGCAGGACCCGAGTGCCGCCCGGATCGATCCCGGCCTGACGCACCCCCTCGACAAACCCGATCCCGTCGAGCATCGCGCCGATCAGGCGCCCGTCATCCTCCCGGCGCACGCAGTTCACCGCGCCGATGCGGGCGGCGTCGCCCTCGATGGCGTCGCACAGCCCCAGCATCGCGGCCTTGTGCGGCATCGTCGCAATGAAGCCGCCGAAGTTGCGCATCGCTCTCAGCCCGTCGAGCGCCTGCGGCAGCTGATCGGGCGTCACATGCATCGGCACAAGCACGCCGTCGACACCGTGGCGGGCAAAGACCTCGGCCATGACCTGCGGGGTTTTCACATGGGCGATCGGGTCGGCGAGGATGCCGAAAACGCGGGTATGTCCGGTGATCTGGGTCATGGCAGCATGTAGGATGTCTTGACGGTGGTATAGAACTCGCGGGCATAGGCGCCCTGCTCGCGCGCGCCGTAGCTCGAGCCTTTGCGCCCTCCGAACGGCACGTGGTAATCGACCCCGGCTGTCGGCCGGTTGACCATTACCATGCCTGCCTCGGCGTTGGCGCGGAAATGCGACGCGTGCTTCAGCGAAGTGGTGCAGATGCCCGCAGACAGGCCGAACTCGGTGTCGTTGGCGGCGCTCAAAGCCTCCTCGTCGTCGCGCACGCGGATGACGCAGGCCACGGGGCCGAAGATCTCTTCGCGCGCGATTGTCATGTCGTTTCCGGCCTCGGCGAACAGCGCCGGCTCGAGGTAGAACCCCGGCTGCGCCAGTTCGAGCCGCCGTCCGCAGGCAAAGGCCCCGACGATGTCACCGGTGTCGGACGGGTTGATGTTCTCGCGGCTCTCGGACGCGCCGGCCGGCGCGCCGCAGATAACGTTCATGAAGGTCATGCCGGTCCTTTCAGGTCATGGAAAGGCCACCGGCGACGTCGATCGTCTGGCCGGTGACAAAGCTCGATTCCGAGGAAGTCAGCCAGAGCGCCGTGTCGGCCACCTCAGCGGGCTCGCCAAGTCGGCCGAGCGGCGTGCGGCGCACCTCGGCCTCGTTCAGTTCGGCCGCCACCCCCGCCACCATCGGCGTCGCGATCCGCCCCGGTGCCAGCGCGTTCACGCGGATGCCGTGCGGGCCAAGCTCGCCCGCGAGGTGCTTGGTGAAGCCGATGATCGCCGATTTCGTCGCGGCGTAGTGGCAGGCGACGATGGGAAAGTAGGTCTTGCCCGCCACCGAGGAGGTGTTGACGATCCACCCCCGCCCGGCCTCGACCATGGCGGGCGTCAGCGCCCGGATGCAGTTGAACGAGCCGGTCAGGTTCACGTCCACCACGCGGGCCCATTCGTCGGGGTCCATCTCCCAGACCTTGTGGGCCACGCCCGCGTGCTTGGGCGAGATCCCGGCATTGTTGATCAGCGTGTCGAAGGCGCCGCCCATCTCTGCCTCGGCCTGCGCGATGGCCCGCGTTAGGCTGACGTAATCGCTCACGTCGCCGGTCATCGCGACGCTGGCCCCGGGCAGGCCGGAAACGGCCGCCGCGACCTCGCCCGCGTCGATGTCGAGCACGCCCACGGTGGCGCCGCGCCGGGCGAAGGCCTCGGCCATGGCGAGCCCGATGCCCTTGGCCGCCCCGGTGACCAGCACCCGCCGCCCGGCATGGCTGTCCCGCGTCTCGTGTTGCGCGAGGGTCGTCTCTCGTACAGTCATCGTCATATTCCCAGATAGGCTTGCCGGACGTGGTCGTTCTGCAGCAGCGCATCGGCGTCGTCGCTCAGCACCATGCGCCCGTTCTCGAGCACATAGCCCCGGTCCGCGGCCTTGAGCGTGTGGAACACGTTCTGCTCGACGATCAGCACCGTGGTGCCGGTCGCCGCCACCTGCGCGATGACCTCGAAGACCTGAGACACGATGATCGGCGCCAGCCCCAGCGAGGGCTCGTCGAACATCAGGATCTTGGGACGCGCCATCATGCCCCGCGCGATCGCCACCATCTGCTGCTCGCCGCCCGACAGCGAAGAGGCGTGCTGGTCGAGCCGCTCACGCAGACGCGGGAACAGCTCGAGCACCTCGTGCAGCGTGTCGTCCTGGTAGTCGCGCGCGTGGCGGCAATAGGCCCCCATCAACAGGTTGTCGCGCACCGTCATGTCCGGGAAGAGCTGCCGGCCCTCGGGGATCAGGGTGATGCCCCGATCCACCGTGTCATGCGCCTCGAGCTTGGTGATGTCCTTGCCCTCGAAGGTAATCGCGCCGGTGCGCGGCTTCACCAGCCCCGAGATGGTGCGCAGAAGCGTGGTCTTGCCGGCACCGTTGGCGCCCACGATGGTGACCACCTCGCCCGGCTCCACGTGCAGCGAGATATCCTGCAGGATCACCGTCGAGCCGTAGCCCGCATCGACGTTCTTGACCTCAAGCATGGGTGAACTCCTTCCCGAGATAGGCCTCGATCACGTGCTCGTCGCGCACCACCTCCTGGGGGTCGCCCTGGGCGATGATCTGGCCCGAGTTGATGACGATGACCCGGTCCGACAGCGACATCACCGCCTGCATCACGTGCTCGATGGCGATGATGCTGACGCCGGTGTCGCGGATCGAGAGCATCAGGTCGACGGCGCGGCGCACGTCGGTCTGGTTGATGCCCGCCATGACCTCGTCGAGCAGCAGGATGCGCGGCTCCATCGCCATGACGCGCGCCACCTCGAGCCGTTTCAGCCCGCCGATGGTCAGGCTCGCGGCTTCGGCGTTGAGATACGGACCAAGGCCCATCCGGTGCGCCGTCTCGCGCGCCGCCTCGCGGGCGTCGCCCACGTGCGGGTGGCGGTGGAAGGCGCCGACCATGATGTTCTCTTCCACGGTCATCGCCGCGAAGGGCTGCACGATCTGGAAGGTCCGCCCGACCCCGAGCGTGGCGAAATCCGCCGGCGTCGCAGGCTCCTGCCACTCGCCCGAGGGCGACAGCACCGACACCCGGCCCTCATCGGGCTTGAGGAAGCCCGAGAGCATGTTGAACACCGTGGTCTTGCCGGCCCCGTTCGGCCCGATCACCCCGAGGATCTCGCCCTCGCGCAGGGTGAAGCCCACGTCATTGGTCACGTGCAGGCCGCCGAAGTGCTTTTGCAGCCCCTCGACGCGCATCACCTCGCGGCCCGCCTCGTGCGGCACCGCCGAGCGCGGCGCGGCGGCGACCGGCGCGGCCTGCTCGCCCTCGGTCTTCTCCGAGCCGGAGGTGAAGCGATGCACCACGCCCATGATGCCGTTGGGCAGAAACAGCACCACCAGCATCAGCACCACGCCGTAGACGAAGCCGTGCAGGCCGATGGCCTCGGAGCCAAGCGCGCCACGCGCGAACTCGGTGATCGGCACCAGCAGGACCGCGCCCAACAGCGGCCCCCAGACGGTGCCGATGCCGCCGATCAGCGCGAACATGGCGATCTGGATCGAGAACTGCAGCGAGAACATCGACTCCGGCTCGATGAAGGTCAGGTACATGGCGTGGAACGTGCCCACCATGGCCGACAGCGCCGCCGAGATGCTCACCGCCATCAGCCGCACCTTGACGGTGCCGACCCCCGCCGCCTTGGCCGCGCTCTCGCGCTCGCGGGTGGCCACGAGATAGAAGCCAAGCCGGTGCGAGCGGATCGCCCAGGCCACGGCGAGGCAGACCAGCAGCATGCCGAAGGCGATCAGCAGCGCCGGCAGGCGCTCGCGGAAGACCATCCACTCCCAGCCGATATTGAGCTGGATCATCAGGCCCGTGGCGCCGCCGGTCAGCTCGCGGAAATGCAGCGCGAGCACGCGGAACACCTCGAGAAAGGCGATGGTGGCAAGGGCAAAGAACGGCCCGTGCAGGCGGAAGCAGGGCCATGACACCACGATGGCGGCGACCACAGCAACGGCGGCGCCTGCGAACATGCCGAACCACGGCGAGATGCCGAGATTGACGAGGATCACCCCGGCGTAGCCGCCGATGCCGTAGAAGATCGCGTGACCGAGCGACAACTGCCCGGCATAGCCGCCGACGATGTTCCACGCGGTCGACAGCGCCGCGAAGAGGCAGATGGTGATGAAGATGTGGTAGACGAACTCGTCGCCCACCGCGACGGGCACCGCGATCAGTCCGGCAAGCAGCACGGCCACCGCGATCAGGCCCAGTTTCTGGGCGGAGAGGCCTCCGCCGGAGGCTTGGGTCATGGAGGTCGTGTCGGTCATGGCGATACGTGGCTCAGGTTCATGCGGGTCCCGAACAGGCCCGACGGTTTCAGGATGAGGATCAGCAGGAAGATCGTGAACACCACCGCCTCGCGCAGGTCGGAGCCGATGTAGAAGCCCGACAGCGCATCCACGAGGCCGATCACCAGCGCGCCGAAGAAGGCGCCCGGGATCGAGCCCAGCCCGCCCAGCACCACGCAGACGAAGGCGATCAGCACGAAATAGGTGCCGATGGTCGGCGAGGTCGGGTAGAGCGGGGCGATCAGCGACGATCCGAGACCCACGCAGGCGGCGCCCAGACCAAAGGTCAGGATGTAGATGAACTTGTCGTTGATCCCCATGAGACGGGCGGCGGCGCGGTTCTGCGCCGTGGCGCGGATGGCGCGACCGGTGCGGGTCTTCTTCATGAAGAGCTGCAGTCCGATGACCAGCAGGATCGCCGCGCCGAACACCCAGAGCTGCCCGGTCAGGATGCGCACCTCGCCCAGCATCACCTGAGAGCGCACCCCATGCGCCGGGGTATTGGCGATGTCGGCGCCAAAGACCAGCAACGCGAGGTTCATCAGCGCCGTCGACAGACCCACCGTGGCAAAGATCTGCACGTGCTCGTCGCGCGCCGACATCAGCGGCTGGATCAGCAGGCGCTGGGTCAGCGCCCCCAGCACGAAGAGCGCCGGGGCCACCGCCGCGGCGGTCAGGTAGGGATGCACGTCCATGCCCGTGCTCAGCAGGAAGGTCAGGTACATCCCGACCATGAGGAACTCGCCGTGGGCGAAGTTGATCACCTTGACGATGCCGAAGATCAGGGTGAGCCCAACCGCCACGATGGCGAAGAGCCCGCCGAGCATCAGCCCGTTGGCGACAATCTGAAGAAAGGTGTCCATGTCTCGCGCGTCTCCGGAGGAAGGTCACGCCGGGCCACGACGCTCATGCGCGGCCCGGCCCGGTGGCGTCAGTCGCCGATCTGGAACTCGGCCACCGCGGCATCACGCGGATAGACGGTGACGAGCTTGCCGCCCTGCCACTGCATACCCATCATCATCGCGCGGTCGTTCTGGTTCTGGTCGCCGAAGTGCACGCCGTAGCCTGCCGCGGTCTCGCCCGCCGGGATGTCGATGGCCTTCACCGCCGCGACGATCTGGTCGGGCTCGAAGCCCTCGCCGGCGCCAATGCCCTCGAGCACCGCCATTGCGCCCACGTAGTTGTTCAGCGAATGACCCGAGCGCGGCTCCTCGCCGTACTTGTTCTGGTAGGCGACGAGGAAATCCTCGAGCCCCGGCGTGAACTCGGTGTTCACGGCATACTGGGTGAAATCGACATCCAGCACGCCCTCCATCAGCGCGCCCACGGCCTCTTCGGTCGCGGTCAGCGAGTAGCCGCCGCCACCACCGATGATGGCGTCGGGCTCGAACCCGGCCTCGGCCGACTGGTTCAGGAACAGCACGGAGTCGTTCTGGTACGAGGTCTGCAGCACGATGTTCACGCTGCGATCCTTGAGGTCGAGCACCAGCGAGGACATGTCCACGGTCGAGCTCGGGTAGCCCTGCACGGTGACGATGTTGAGCCCCTTCTCGGCACCGTACTCCTCCTGGTGGCCCGCCACCGAGGTGCCATAGGCGCTGTCCTCGTGGATCACGCCGATCACCAGATCCGAGGCTTCGACACCGAGCCCCGGCGCGATCTCGTCGAGGATCATGTCGATGGTCATGATGCCCATGGTCTCGGCGGTCGGGTTGGTGCGGAAGAGGTATTGCAGATCGCGGCCCGTGACCTCGTCGGCCACCGCGCCAAGCTCGAAATACGGGATCCCCGAAAGCTCGGCGACCTGGCTCGCCGCGATCGAGCGGGACGAGGAATAGGTGCCAAGGATCGCCTTCACATCTTCGCGGCTGATCAGGCGGCGGGCCTCGCCGATGGCCTGGTTGTTGTCGACCGCGTCGCCCCGCACCAGCTCGATCTGCTCGCCCTGGATGCCGCCTGCGGCGTTGATCTCATCGACCGCCAGCTCGACGCCCCGAAAGCTCTCTTCGCCAAGCAGGGCAAGGCCCCCCGAGAACGGGTAGAGCGCGCCGAATTTCACTTCGGCCTGCGCCGCGCCGGCGACCAGTGCCGAAACCGCGGTCGCGGTGAGCAATGTCTTCAGTGTCATAAGTCTTCCTCCCTGATGTCGGGCCCTCCAGCCCGGTTCAGACACTCAGTAGTCGAGCGCCTCCTTGCCTTGAAAAACGGTGATTGGCGGGTGCGCCTTCTCGTCGGTGACCACGTCGATCACGGTGACCTCCGCCTTGCCGAGCGCCTCCTCCAGCGCCGGCAGGAACTGCTCGGGCGTCTCCACCCGGATGCCTTCGCAGCCCACGGCACGCGCGATCGCGGCGTGATCCACGGCGGTGAAATGCACCACATCGGTGTAATCGCCGAAGAGGCTGAGCTCGGCATGTTTCTGGTAGCCGAGGATCTGGTTGTTGAGCACGATGACCACCACCGGCAGCTTCATCCGCCGCGCGGTCTCGAGCTCGCCCCAGACGTGACCGAAGCCGCCGTCGCCGGTCAGGCACACCACCGGCGCCTCGGGCCGCGCCGCCTTGGCGCCGAGCGCGAAGGGCAGCCCCCAGCCCAGCCCCGCCAGACCGCGCGGGGTCAGAAAGCGCTGGCCGGCACGGCGCGCGGTGAGCCCGTTGGCGATCCAGATCGAGGAATAGCTCGCATCGGCCACGGTCACCGCGTCCTCTGGCAGCACCGTGTCGAGATCGCGCATCAGGCGCTCGGGCCGGATCGGCGCCGCGTCCCAGTCGATCAGGCCCTCGATCTCGCGCTCATGCGCGGCGCGGCCCTCCCCGATGCGTGTCTCGAGGGCCGGGCGGCGGGTGTGGATCGCCGAGAGGTCCTGCGCCTCGAGCGCCTCGCAGAGCTGGCTCAGCACCAGCCGCGCGTCGCCCTTGAGCCGCAGCGCCTCGTAGTTGCGCCCGATCTCGCCACCGTCGATGTCGATATGGATGTAGCGCGCGCCCTCGGGATAGAGCGACCAGCTGTCGGTGCCGTTCTGGTTGGTGCGATTGCCGATCAGCAGCACCACGTCCGCTTCCGCGATCAGCTCGCGCTGATGCGCGGCGCGCGCGCCCGGAGCCATGAAATAGCCCACCACGCCCACAGACAGCGGGTGCGTCTCGGCCACCGCGCCCTTGCCCATCACCGTGGTCGCCACGGGCAGACCCAGTTCCTGCAGGCGCCCAAGTGCGTCGATCGCCTGCGACCCATGCACCCCACCGCCGGCAACCACCACCGGGCGTTCGGCCCCGGCAAGCAGTTTTGCCGCCTCGCTCACGCGGTCCGGGTCGGCCCCCATCCGGTCGAGCGGCCAATGGCCCAGATCCGCCTGCCGGCGCGGCGCGTCGGGCGTCAGCTCCGGGCGCTCGTCGAGCACGTCGAGCGGCACCAGCAGCACCGCCGGGCCCGGACGCCCGGAGGCGGCGGCGGTGAAGGCCATGTCGATATAGTCGTCGATGCGCTCCACATCCGCGACCCGGCGCACCCATTTCGAGACCCCGCCGAACAGCGCGACATGGTCCATCTCCTGGAAGGCGTTCTTGTCGGTGAACTTGCGGTGCACGTCCTGCACGATCGCGACGACCGGCACCGAAGCCTTGAGCGCCTCCGCCAGCCCCGGCACCAGCAGCGTTGCCGCCGGGCCGTTCTGCGCCGTCACCACAGGCACCCGGCCCGACACCCGCGCATAGGCATCGGCCATCGCGGCGCCACCGTTCTCGGTACGATAACCCACCTGACGGATGCCGTAATGCGGCGCGGCAAGGATCAGCGCCGAGGGCAGCGACTGCCCGAAGATCTCGGTCACGCCGTGCCGCGCGAGGGCAGCGGCCATGACATGGGCGCCAGTGGTGTTGGCAGTGGGATGGTCCATGACGGTCATGGCTCAGGCCTCCGGTTTCATGAGAAGAACGATCTTTCCGACATGCGCGCTGCTATCCATGCGGGCATGGGCCTTGGCGACATCGGCGAGGGGAAAGGTGGAATCGACCGGCGGGCGAACCGCACCACTGGCCAGAAGCGGCACCACGTGCTCGGTCAGCGCACGGGCAAGGCGCGCCTTCATCTCGACCGGCCGGGCGCGCAGCGTCGAGGCGGTGATGGTGCCGCGCTTCATCAGGAGCGGCAGCAGGTCGAGCTCGGCCTTGCTGCCTTGCTGAAAGGCGATCTGGGCAATCCGCCCGTCCGCGGCGAGCAGCTCGATATTGCGCTGCATGTAGGACCCGCCCACCATGTCGAGGATCACGTCGGGCCCCCGGCCATCGGTCAGTGCCCGCCCCTCGGCAACGAAATCCTGCGTCCGGTAGTTGATGGCGTGATCGGCGCCGAGCGCCCGCGCGGCGGCGCATTTCTCGTCGCTGCCGGCGGTCACGATGACGGTGGAGCCGAGCGCCTTGGCCAGCAGGATCGCCGTGGTGCCGATGCCCGAGGTGCCGCCGTGGATCAGCAGCGTCTCGCCGGGTTGCAGCGCCGCGCGCTCGAAGACGTTGGACCAGACCGTGAAGAAGGTCTCGGGCACGGCGCCGGCCTCGGCCATGCTCATGCCCTCGGGCACCGGGATGGCGATCGGCGCGTCGAGCAGCGCCCAGTCGGCATAGGCACCGGAATGCACCAGCCCCATCACTCGGTCGCCGATGGCAAAGCCCTCGACGCCTTCGCCGAGTGCCGCAACGGCGCCGGCAAGCTCGAGCCCGAAGACATCCGTCGCCCCCGGCGGCGGCGGGTAGTTGCCCTGCCGCTGCATCACGTCGGGCCGGTTGATGCCAGCGGCGTGGACCTCGATCAGAAGCTGGCCGGGGCCGGGCTCGGGGCGCGGGATCTCGGTCACCCGCAGCACCTCCGGGCCCCCTGCCCCATCCGCGATCACGGCGCGCGTCGTTTCGGTCATGTCGTCTGTCCTCCCAAGGGTTCCGGGTGCAGCAGCACCTTCATTGCCGCGCCGTCCCGGGCGAGGGCGAAGGCCTCTTCGCCCCGGCTGAGCGGAAGGGTGTGGGTGATGAGATGCGCCAGCGCGTCACCGCGCCGCTCGAGCAGCGAGATCGCCTCGGCAAAGGCGGCGGGCGTGGTGTCGTGGGCACCGCGCAGCTGCTTTTTCTCCCGCACCAAGCGCGACAGGTCGAGGTCGCAGGGCGCCGCATGGATCCCGGCCGCCACGAAGATCCCTTCCGGGCGCAGCGCCTGAAGCCCCTGCCCGACCGAGGCCGCGACACCGGTGGCCTCGATCACCCGGTCGCAGCGACCGCCGAAACTGGTCTGAAGCGCGGCATCGAGCGGCCTTTCGGCCAGGTCCACCACGGCCTCGATGCCCATCTCCCGCGCGATCCGCAGCCGCGCCGCATCACGCAGCCCCGCCAGAAGCACCTTGGCGCCACGCTCCTGAGCCACGAAGGCACAGGCCAGCCCGATCGGCCCCGGTCCGAGCACGAGCACGCGATCCCCTGCCGCGACCTCGGCCACGTTGACCGCGTTCACCGCGATGGACAGTGGCTCAGCCAGCGCCGCGCGCTCGAAGCCGATGGCGGCGGGCAACCGATGCAGCACGCTTTCGGGCACCCGCACACGCTCGGCAAAGCCGCCGTCTCGGTGTAACCCGACGATCTGCCGCGCCTCGCAGGCCGAGGGGCGCCCTTGCCGGCAGCCCTCGCACCGGCCGCAGGTCAGCGTCGGCGAACACACCACACGGTCTCCGGTCACGACCCGGCTCACGCCCTCTCCGGTCGCGGTGACGGTGCCGGCGAACTCGTGGCCGAGGGTCAGCGGAAGCAGTGGCTCCATGAAGCCGTAGCTGGGATCCCAGGCGACCGCGTGAAGGTCGCTGCCGCAGATCCCCGCGGCCTGCACCGCCACCTCGACCTCGCCCCGGCCCGGACCCGGGCCGCAAAAGCTGGTCGAGACGAGGCTCACACCTGTCCCGGCACGTGTCTTGCGCAACGCAAGCATCGATTATGAACTCCTCCAGATGTCCCGTATTCTCCCGATACGGGTGGCCGGAAACTAGGTCTGGCCAATGAGTCGGTTATATTTTATTTGTTATAACAGTAAAGCCGAAAAATCTAATCGGCTTGGGGACGGCGCAGGTGGAGGGCAGAATATGTCAGACTTATCAAAGGATTGGGCAAAACCGATCGAACGCGAGAACCTCAGCGACCGCGCCTACACGACGATTCGAAACGCGCTCATGCGTGGTCAGCTCGCGCCCGGTGAACGGCTTCGACTGCGCCCCTTGTCGCAGCGGTTCGGGATCTCGCTCACACCGATGCGCGAGGCGCTCCTGCGGCTGGTCTTCGAACGTGTCATGGCCTTTGACGAGCGTGGCACCGTCTACGTTCCGTCGCTGAGCCTCGAGCAGCTGCTCGAGATCCGCAGCATCCGCATGGATCTCGAAGGCAAGACGGCAGCCGCCGCCGCCAAGCGCATCACGCCTGCGGAGCTGCAGGATCTGGAGGACATTCAGTCCGGCATTTCCGATTGCCACGCGCGCAAGTCCTATGCCGATGCAGTTCACCTCAACACCGAGTTCCACCTGGCGCTCTGCCGCGCCGGACGCCTGCCGATCACCTACGATCTGGTCGAGAACCTGTGGGTTCGCTGCGGCCCGATCCTGTCGCACCTCTATGATGCGGGCGTGCCCTCGGACTGGCAGCCGCATCCGCATGAACGCATCATCGAGGCGCTGAAGACAGGCGACGCCGACGCCGCCGAGGCGGGCATCCGATTCGACATCGAGATGGGGGGACAAGGGCTGTTGGAGCATGTCTCCAAGAACGACTGAACGCTCCCGCCCGATGTTGTTTGCCGCGAAGTCCACGGTCCGAGACGTTACGACGACCCGTGATGCACCGGCGCCTTTCGCGTGGCCGAACCCCCACCGCAGGCCGGGTCCGCACAACCTGCGACTTAGCCTCACGCGAAAGAACTCGCTTGCCATATCGTTTTTCAAGAATAGGGTATGGTCGGTCGGAGGAGTTGCTCGGAGGAAAGCAACCCTCTGATCTGGAGGAGAAAAGAGCGCCCGAACGGGGGCTCTAGGGAGGAAAGCATGAAAAAATCCGCTCTCGGCATCCTTGCCGCGGGAACTGCTCTGCTGACGCCGCTCGCGGCCAGCGCGCAGACCGAAATCCAGTTCTGGCACGCCTTCACCGGACGGCTCGGAGAGCTCGTCGCGGCGCAGGTCGAGGACTTCAACGCCAGCCAGGACACCTACACCGTCACCGCCACCCACAAGGGCAACTACTCCGAGACGCTGAACGCCGGCATTGCGGCCTTCCGCGCCGGCGAGCAGCCGCATGTGCTGATGGTCTTCGAGGTCGGCACCGCCACCATGATGGCCGCCGGGGGCGCCGTGCGCCCGGTCTATCAGGTGATGGAGGACAGCGGCGCCGCCTTCGATCCCGACGCCTATATCGGCGCGGTGAAGGGCTATTACACCACCACCGACGGCCAGATGCTGTCGCTGCCCTTCAACTCGTCCACCCCGGTGCTCTGGGTCAACCGCGACCGGCTCGAGGGGGCGGGCATCGATCCCGATGTCGATCTGACCACCTGGAACCAGGTCGAAGAGGTCCTCGACCAGCTCGCCGAGGCCGGCGAGGAGTGCCCGCTGGTCACCGCATGGCAGAGCTGGATCCATCTCGAGAACCTGTCGGCCTACCACGACGTGCCCTTCGCCTCGCAGGAGAACGGCTTTGCCGGCACCGACACCGAGCTGATGCTCAACGGCGAGGTGCAGGTCGCGCATATCTCGAAGATGGGTGAATGGGCCGACGAGGGCAAATTCATCTACACCGGCCGTCGCAACGAGGGCGGCGCCAACTTCCGCTCCGGCGAGTGCGCGCTCTTCACCGAGAGCTCGGCAGGCTATGCCGGGATCAAGGCCGAGGCCGAGTTCGATTTCGACGTCCGTCCCCTGCCCTACTGGGAGGGCGCCGGCAACGCACCGCAGAACACCATCATCGGCGGCGCGTCGCTCTGGGTCATGGAAGGCCACGAGGCCGAGGACTACGCCGGCGTGGGCGAGTTCCTGAGCTATCTCTCCTCGACCCCGGTGCAGGCCCAGTGGCATCAGGACACCGGCTATCTCCCGATCACCGCCGCCGCCGGCGAGGCGACGCGCGAGGCGGGCTTCTACGACGAGAACCCCGGCACCGACGTGGCGGTGACACAGATGACCCGGAACGAGCCGACGGCCAACTCCAAGGGCATCCGTCTCGGCTCCTTCGACCAGATCCGCGGCATCATCGACGAGGAGCTCGAGGGCGTCTGGGCCGGCGACAAGAGCGCACAGGAGGCGCTCGACAGCGCCAAGGAGCGCGGCGACCAGCTGCTGCGCCGCTTCGAGCGCGCGGCGAACTGATCCCGCAACGGCGATGCGCGCCCCGAGCGGCGCGCATCTTCACCTGACCGGGCGAGAGGCGCTGACGGCAGCAAAGCCGCCGGCCCCGGAGGCGCCGGGCGCCCGCACCATGCGCCTCGTGCAGCGCGCGCCGGAGGGTTCACGGCGAAGGACGAGATGGAAAAGAGAGTCACATTCAAGGGCTGGGTCCTGCCGCTTCTGCTGATCGCACCGCAGGCGATCATCTCGGCGGTGTTCTTCTTCTACCCCGCCGGGCAGGCGGTCTGGCAGTCGCTGTTCATCCCCGATCCGTTCGGCCTGTCGAAGCAATTCGTCGGGCTGGAAAACTTCCAGTACCTGCTGAGCGATCCCTATTACCGCGCCTCCTTCGTCACCACGGCGATTTTTTCGGGCCTCGTGACGCTGTGCTCGATGGTGCCGGCGCTGTTTCTCGCGGTGCTGGCGGACCGGCTGATCAAGGGCGCGGGCACCTACCGCACCCTGCTGATCTGGCCCTATGCGGTCGCCCCCGCCGTCGCGGGCGTGCTCTGGCTCTTCATGTTCAACACCCGCGTCGGCGTGGTGTCGTGGTATCTCGGCCAGCTTGGCTACGACTGGAACCACGTGCTCAACGACGGCGAGGCGATGGGGCTGGTGGTGATCGCCTCGTCCTGGGGCCGGATCAGTTACAACTTCCTGTTCTTCTTCGCCGCGCTTCAGGCGGTGCCGAAATCCATCATCGAGGCGGCCGCCATCGACGGCGCGCATTTCTGGCGCCGCTTCTTCACCATCGTGCTGCCGCTGCTTTCGCCCACCACCTTCTTCCTGCTCGTGGTTAACGTGGTCTACTCGTTCTTCGAGACCTTCGGCGTGATCCACACCATCACCGGGGGTGGCCCGCAGCAGGCGACCACGATCCTGGTCTACAAGGTCTTCTCCGACGGCTTCGTCGGGCAGGACCTCGGCTCGTCCTCGGCACAGTCGGTGATCCTGCTGCTGGTGGTGGGCGCGCTCACCGTGCTGCAATTCAAGGTCCTCGAGAAACGGGTGCATTACTGATGGCGCGCGAAGTGCACGGCATGGTCGAGAAGCGCGGCGCGGGGCTCTGGCTGACCCACCTGATCATGATCGCCGGGGTGCTGGTGATCTTCTTCCCGATCTGGCTCGCCTTCGTCGCCTCGACGGTGACCCAGGCCGAGATCATCCGCCCGCCGATGCCGGTCTGGCCCGGCGACCAGTTCCTGACCAACTACCGCAACGCGCTGGTCTCGGGGGTGAACGTGCCGGTGGCCACCATGCTGCTCAACAGCCTGATCATGGCGGTGGGCATCGCGGTCGGCAAGATCGTCATCTCGCTGCTCTCTGCCTTTGCCATCGTCTATTTCCGCTTCCCGGCCCGCACCCTGTTCTTCTGGCTGATCTTCATCACCCTGATGCTGCCGGTCGAGGTGCGCATCGTGCCGACCTACGAGGTGGTGGCGGGCTTCGGCATGCTGAACTCCTATTCCGGCCTGATCCTGCCGCTGATCGCCTCGGCCACGGCGACCTTCTTGTTCCGGCAGTTCTTCCTCACCATCCCGGACGAGCTGGCCGAGGCCGCCCGCGTCGACGGTGCCGGTCCGATGCGGTTCTTCTGGGACATCGTGGTGCCGATGAGCCGGACCAACGTCGCGGCGCTGTTCGTGATCCTATTCATCTACGGCTGGAACCAGTATCTCTGGCCGCTGCTGATCACCACCGACCCGGAGATGAACACCATCGTCATGGGCATCAAGCAGATGTTCCCCAGCGGCGACGATTTCGCCCACTGGCCCACCATCATGGCGACCTCGATCCTGGCGATGATCCCGCCGGTGATCGTGGTGGTCTCGATGCAGAAGCTCTTCGTCCGCGGCCTTGTAGATAGCGAGAAATAAGCATGGCGACCGTCACCCTCCAGAACGTAAAGAAGAGCTTCGGCGCCACCGACGTGATCCACGGCATCGACGTCGAGATCGCCGACGGCGAGTTCATCGTCATCGTCGGCCCCTCGGGCTGCGGCAAGTCCACCCTGCTGCGCATGGTGGCCGGGCTCGAGACCGTCACCGCCGGCGATATCCTGATCGGCGGCGAGCGCGCCAACGACAAGGAACCGATGGCGCGCGACATCGCCATGGTGTTCCAGAACTACGCGCTCTACCCGCATATGAGCGTCGCTCAGAACATGGGCTACGGGCTCAAGATCGCCGGCCTCAGGAAAGACGCGATCCGCCGGAAGGTCGAGGAGGCGGCGAAGCTGCTGCAGCTCGAGGCGCTGCTCGAGCGCAAGCCGAAGCAGCTCTCGGGCGGCCAGCGCCAGCGCGTCGCCATGGGCCGCGCCATCGTCCGCGAACCGGCGGTGTTCCTGTTCGACGAGCCGCTGTCGAACCTCGACGCCAAACTGCGGGTGCAGATGCGGCTCGAGATCAAGGAACTGCAGGCCAAGCTCGGGGTCACGGCGCTTTACGTCACCCATGATCAGGTCGAGGCGATGACCATGGCCGACCGGATGATCGTGATGAATGCCGGCGTGGCCGAGCAGGTCGGCACGCCGCTGGAGGTCTACGAACGCCCGCGGACCCTGTTCGCGGCGCAGTTCATCGGCAGCCCGGCGATGAACATTCTCGACGCCGAGATCCGCAACGGGCGGGTGATGATCGGCGACACGGCGCTCTGCGAGAGCGCGGCGCGCGAGGGCCCGGTGAAGCTCGGGCTGCGGCCCGAGCACGTACAGCCCGACGCCGGCGGCCCGCTCTCGCTCGCGCTCCAGCTCTCGGAGCCGCTCGGCGCCAACACCTTGCTGCATGGCAGGCTGGTCGAGGCCGGACAGGCGCCGTTCACCGCCAGCCTGCCCGGCGTGCATGGCACCTCGCCGGGACAGGAGGCGCTGCGCTTCACCGTCGATCCCTCCGAGATCCACCTCTTCGATCCCGACACGCAGCTGCGGCTCTGAGCCCCGCACCCTTCGCGTCCCCACCCAGAGGGTGCGGCTGCGCTAAGCCGTGCCAGCCTCGCGTCGCGCCGCCGCCGGTGGCTTGCCGAAACGCTGCGCGAAGCAGCGGCTGAAATGCGGCACCGTGGAGAACCCCGACAGCTGGGCGATCTCGTCCATCGGCAGCGCCGAGTGGCGCAGGAACTCGTGCGCCTTGTCGAGCCGCAGGTTGCGGTAGAACGCCATCGTCGACAGGCCGAAGCGCTGGACGAAATGCCGCTGCAATTGACGCGCGCTGCACCCCGACAGGGCCGCCAGCTGCGCGGCGCTCAGCGGGTCGGCGATATGGGTGGTCATCAGCCGCACCGCCAGCTCGAGCGCTGGGACGCTCAGGTTGTAACGCCGCGCCGGATCAAGGTGCTGCGGCTCGCCGGCGGGCCGCATCCGGCTGTGAATGAACCAGTTGCTGACCTCGGCGGCGAAATCCGCGCCCTCGCGCGCCGCCACCATCGCGCACATCATGTCGAACGAGGCGACGCCCCCGGCGCAGGAATAGCGGTCGCGGTCGATGACGTAGAGCGCCCGTTCTATGAGCAAGCCGGGCTGTTGCTCCTGCAATTGCTCGAGATGCAGCCAGTGCAGGGTGAAGCGCCGCCCCTCCATCAGCCCGGCCCGCGCCAGCACGGCGGCACCTCCCGAGATCCCGCCCAGCATCACCCCGCGCCGGTCGAGCCGGCGCAACGCGCTGGCAACCTTGGGATCGTCCTCGGCGATCGGGTCGCCACCTGCGACCACGAAAAGCAGGTCGAGATCCGGCTGCGCCTCGCTCAGCGCCGTGCAGTGGAACCCGCCGCCCGAAGAGGAGGCCACGAAGCCCGGCGCGGCGGCGTGATAGTCCAACCGGTAGAGCGCCTTTCCCGCCAAGTGATTGGCTGCCCGCAACGGCTCGATGGCCGAAGACAGCGACATCAGCGCGAAGCCCGGCACGAGGAAGAACCCGATATTCATGATGCGCCGCCACTCTGCCCCGGATCAGACTGATTTCGGCAAGGATATGTCCGATATGGGAAAATTACCAGCGCGCCTGCGCCCGTAGCATCGGGCAACAGACATCGAATGAGGCAAACCGTGCGATTCTCCGGCCTGCGAGTCATCAAGGAAGCCCTCACCGGCCACAGGGGCTGGAAGCCGCTCTGGCGCAACCCCGAGCCGAAGCCCGAGTACGATTTCATCATCGTCGGAGGCGGCGGGCACGGGCTCGCCACCGCCTATTACCTCGCCAGCACCTTCGGGCAGGCCCGCATCGCGGTGCTCGAGAAGGGCTGGCTGGGCTCGGGCAATATCGGGCGCAACACCACGATCATCCGCTCGAACTACCTGCTGCCCGGCAACGAGCCGTTCTACGAATTCTCGATGAAGCTCTGGGAGGGGCTGGAGCAGGAATTCAACTTCAACGCCATGGTCAGCCAGCGCGGCATCCTCAACCTGTGCCACAGTGACGGCCAGCGCGATGCCTTCCGACGCCGCGGCAACGCCATGCTGCTGGCGGGCGCCGATGCGGAACTGCTCGACCAAGATGGCGTGCGGGCGATGTACCCGTTCCTCAATTTCGACAACGCCCGCTTCCCGATCAAAGGCGGCCTGCTGCAGCGCCGCGCCGGCACCGCGCGCCATGACGGCGTCGCGTGGGGCTATGCCCGCGGCGCCGACCTCAGGGGCGTCGACCTGATCCAGAACTGCGAGGTCACCGGCTTCCGCATCGAGGGCGGCGCAATCCGCGGCGTCGAAACCACGCGCGGCTATATCGGCGCGAAGAAGGTCGGCGTCGCCGTGGCCGGCTCGTCCGGTCGGGTGATGCAGAAGGCCGGAATGCGCCTGCCGATCGAGAGCCACGTCCTGCAGGCCTTCGTCTCGGAGGGGCTCAAGCCCTGCATCGACGGCGTCATCACCTTCGGCGCGGGCCATTTCTACGTCAGCCAGTCCGACAAGGGCGGGCTGGTCTTCGGCGGCGATATCGACGGCTACAACTCCTACGCCCAACGCGGCAACCTGCCGGTGGTCGAGGACGTGATCGAGGGCGGCATGGCCTTGATGCCGATGATCGGCCGGGCGCGCCTGCTGCGCAGCTGGGGCGGCATCATGGACATGTCGATGGACGGCTCGCCGATCATCGACGCGACCGATGTGGACGGGCTCTATCTCAACGCCGGCTGGTGCTACGGCGGCTTCAAGGCCACGCCGGCGAGCGGCTACGCCTTCGCGCATCTGCTGGCCACCGGCCGCCCGCACGACACCGCCACCGCCTTCCGGCTCGACCGCTTCCGGCGCGGCGCGCTGATCGACGAAAAGGGCGTTGGCGCCCAACCCAACCTGCACTGAGCACCGAGGCGCGACATGCTGATCCCGCACCCCCTTCTTGGCCCCCGCGACGCGCAGGAGTTCACCTATCTCGGCGATGCCGCGCTGCTCGACCGGCCCGATGGCATGGCCGAAGGCGCCGAGGCGGCGTTTTTTGACTACACCTACCTGCGCGACAACCCCGCCGGGCTGCACCGCGAACTCTGGTTCCACGAGCAGGGCGACCGCTCGTGGCTGGTGGTCACCCGCGACACCGTCACCCACGAGATCGTCTCGGCCGAGCTCGCCTCGGACATCAAGCGGAGGGGCGGCGCATGACCCGGCTCACAGGCGGCCTGATCGACCGCAGCAAGACGCTCTCCTTCACCTTCGACGGCAAGACCTGTCACGGCCATCCCGGCGATACGCTCGCCTCGGCGCTCATGGCCAACGGCGTGCGGCTGGTCGGGCGCAGCTTCAAGTATCACCGCCCGCGCGGCATCTTCAGCGCCGGCTCCGAGGAACCCAACGCGCTCGTCACCCTGCGCAGCGGCGCGCGGGCCGAGCCCAACACCCGCGCCACCTGCGTGGAGCTCTACGACGGGCTCGAGGCCAGCAGCCAGAACCGCTGGCCGTCGCTCGGCTTTGACGCGCTGGCGGTCAACGACGCGCTGTCGCCGTTCTTCGCCGCCGGGTTCTACTACAAGACCTTCATGCAGCCCGCGGCCTTCTGGGAGAAGATCTACGAGCCGATGATCCGCCGCGCCGCAGGGCTGGGCCGGCTTGCCTCCGAGCCCGACCCCGACGCCTATGACCACGGCTTCCTGCATTGCGACCTGCTGGTGATCGGCGGCGGCGCAGCAGGGCTTGCGGCGGCGCTCACCGCCGGCCGCGCCGGGGCCAGCGTGATCCTCGCCGACGAGGATTTCCGCCTCGGCGGGCGGCTGCTCTCGGAGCGCCACGCGCTCGACGACGCCCCCGCGTCCGATTGGGTGGCCGAGGCCGAGGCCGAGCTCGAGAGCCTGCCCAGCGTGCGCATCCTGCGTCGGACCACGATCTTCGGCGCCTATGACCACGGCATCTTCGGCGCTGTCGAGCGGGTGGGCGACCACCTTCCGGTGCCGCAGACCGTGCGCCAGACGCTCTGGCGCATCACCGCGAAACGCAGCCTGCTCGCCGCCGGCGCCACAGAACGCCACATCCCCTTCGCCGGCAACGACCGCCCCGGCATCCTGCTTGGCGGCGCGCTGCGCGCCTATGCCAACCGTTGGGCGGTGACGCCGCAGGCCAAGCCCTCGGACCGCGTGGCGATCTTCACCAGCACCGATGACGGCCACCGCACCGCGTGCGACCTGCTGGCCCACGGCGTGCCGGTGCTCGCCGTCATCGACCCACGCCAGGACGCCGCGCGGCTTGGCGAATACCAGCTCTATTCCGGGGCACAGGTCACCGGCACGCAGGGGCGTCTGGGGCTGTCGTCGATCCAGGTCAGCCAGAACGGCCGCTCCGAGTGGCTCGAATGCGCCGTGCTCGGCGTCTCGGGCGGCTGGAACCCCAACCTGCACCTCGCCTCGCATCACCGCGGCCGTCCGCAATGGAGCGACGACCATCTCGCCTTCCTGCCCCCCGCCGAGATGCCCCCGGGCATGGGCGTCGCAGGCGCGGCGGCAGGCCACGGCAGCACCCATGCCACGCTCAGCTCGGGCGCGTCGACCGCGCAGGCGCTGCTCTCGGATCTGGGCCTGAGCGCCGCGCTGCCCGCCCTGCCCCGCGCCGAGGATACGCAGATGGCGCAAGGTGCGTTCTGGCACGTGCCGGGCAAGGGCCGCGCGTGGGTCGATTTCCAGAACGACGTGACCGTCAAGGACATCGCGCTGGCGCACAAGGAGAACATGCGCCCGGTCGAGCATCTCAAGCGCTGGACCACGCTCGGCATGGCCACCGATCAGGGCAAGACCGCCAACGTCACCGCGCTGGCCGTCATGGCCGAGCTTACCGGCAAGTCGATCCCGCAGACCGGCACCACGATCTTCCGCCCGCCCTACACGCCCGTCGCGCTCAGCGTGCTGGGCGGCGGCGACACCGGCAGCCATTTCCGCCCGCGCCGTCTCACGCCCACGCATCCCTTCGCGGAACAGCGAGGTGCGGAATTCGTCGAGGTTGGGCAATGGATGCGGGCGCAGTACTTCCCGCGAGACGGCGAGACCCACTGGCGCGAGAGCGTCGACCGCGAGGTGCTCGCGGTGCGCAGCGGCGTCGGGCTCTGCGACGTGACCACGCTCGGCAAGATCGACGTGCAGGGCGCCGATGCGGGCGCATTCCTGCACCGGATCTATGCCAACATGATGGGCACGCTGAAGGTCGGCAAGGTGCGCTACGGCCTGATGCTGCGCGAGGACGGCCTGCTCTACGATGACGGCACCTGTGCCCGGCTGGCCGAGGATCACTACGTGGTCACCACCACCACCGCCAATGCGGGCCTCGTCTATCGCCAGATGGAGTTCGCCCGGCAAGGGCTCTGGCCCGATCTCGACGTGCAGCTCATTTCGACCACCGACGCCTGGGCGCAGATCGCCGTGGCTGGGCCGAAATCGCGCGCGCTGCTGTCGCGCATCGTCGATGACACGGATCTGTCGAACGAAGCCTTCCCCTTCATGGCCTGCGCCGAGCTGACGATCTGCGGCGGGCTCAGGGCGCGGCTGTTCCGGATCTCGTTCAGCGGTGAGCTAGCCTACGAGATCGCGGTGCCGGCGCGCTACGGCAACGCACTGATGGCGCGGCTGATGGAGGCCGGCGCCGACCTTGGCGTCACCCCCTACGGCACCGAAGCGCTGGCGGTGCTGCGCATCGAGAAGGGCCACGCGGCGGGTGCCGAGCTCAACGGCCAGACCACCGCCGCGATGCTTGGCCTCGGCAAGATGGTGTCGAAGAAGAAGGACAGCATCGGCGCGGTGATGTCGCGCCGCGCGGCCCACGAGGCCGACACGCGCCGCCTCGTGGGGCTGATGCCGCTCGACCCGCAAGAGAAGATCCCCGCCGGCGCGCATCTCTTCCGCCCCGGCGACGCGCGCGACACCGCCAGCGATCAGGGCTGGGTCACCTCGGCCTGCTACTCGCCACATCTGCAAAGCCATATCGCGCTCGGCTACCTCGAAGAGGCAGAGGCGCGCATGGGCGAAGAGATCGTCGTCGCCAACCCGCTCGAGGGCGGGGAGTGCCTGGCCAGGATCGTCTCGCCGCATTTCATCGACCCGGAAGGAGAGCGTCTCCGTGCCTGATCTTGCCCCGCTGACGGCGCTTGGCGCCACCGAGCCGCGCCGCGCCACCCACGGCGCCCTCACCCTGGTCGAACGCCCCGACATCGCGCTGGCCTCGCTGGCGCTGCGCCGTGGCAGCCCCGCGCCGCAGCCCTTCGGGCTGGCGCTGCCGGAGGCCGGGTGCCTCACCGGCACGGACGGCTTCGACGTCTTCTGGACCGGCCCCGGCCAGTGGATGATCGCCGCTCCGGGCCGCGCCGACGAGGATTTCGCCGCGCGCCTCGCGCCCGTGGCCCCCGGCTGCTCGGTCACCGAGCAGACCGACGCATGGGTGGTCGTCGAGATCAACTCGGGGCGCGGGAGCGCGCCGCTGCTGGCGCTCGCCGAGAAATTGGTGAACCTGCCGCCCGCGTCGCTTGCCCCCGGCCGCGCCACCCGCACCGGCCTGCATCACATGAGCGTCTTCATCCTGCGCCCAGCCGAGGACCGGCTGGCGGTGATGGGCATGCGCTCTGCGGGGGCAAGCCTTTGGCACGCGCTCGACGATACCGCGAAACGGCGCGCCGCCGTGTAGGCAGCCCGCCCCACATCGCCGAAGACCCTGCGCCACCGGCAGGCCGGACGAGGTGTCGAACCGTACAGACGCATAGAACCCGGTCCTCATTCAGCAGGCCGAGGATTGCAGGTCCGTCGTCCCGCGTCTGTCTGGCACGGGCGAAACCTTGCACCTTCCCAACAACACCCGGCGCGCCCGAGCTCAGCTGCTCCCTCAGTCACCCGAGGGAGGAGGCAGCAGGTCCAGCGCCTCGCCGGTCAGTTCGCGGCGCATGATCTGAAGCGTCATGTCGCCCGGGTTGTGCTCCAGCGCCTGCTCAAGCAGCCTGCGGGCGCCACCTTCGTCGTCCGTCGCCGCCGCGATGCGAACCTGCATGACCCAGGCATCGACAAGCTGCGGATCAAGCCGCGTCACTTCCGCGAAGGCGCCCGAGGCGGCGGGCATGTTGCGCATCACGAGCGCCATGCCCCCCATCTGCAGATGCGTCTCGGGATAGTCGAGACGGCTGCCCATCGACGCCTGCCATTCCGCGAAGGCATTGCGCAGCGCCCGCTCGTAGCGCCCGGGCATGCTGGCAATCTGCGCGTCCAGCATGGATTGCGCTGCGGCCATGCGAACCGAGCGCACGGGATCCGACAGCGACTGCATAATTCGCGGCGCCCGCTCCATCGCAGGTGCAACGCGCTGCAGCTTCACCGCCGCGCTGCGCACCAGCGGATCGGGGTCGTGCAAGAGCTGTTCCAGCTCTGCCGCATCGGACGGATCACCGGCCTGCTCGAGCAGATAGATCGCCGTGGCGCGCACGATGCCCGCCATGTCGTCATCCAGCGACAGACCGCGCAGCTCCGGCGCGGCGCGCACCGGATCGCGCCGCCCGTGGGCGAGCACCTCGCCGTAATGCGGGCCGCGATGACGGCTGTCGGGAAACCACTCTTCAAGGGTTTCGGCGGCCCACTCCGGGCTCTGATCCTCGTGGCAGGTCGTGCAGGCATCCGGCGCGCCGGTCTCGGCGGCAAGGTCCGGGCGCGGGATCCGGAAGGAATGGTCGGCGCGCCAGTCATTGCCCATGTAGACGCGCTCGGTCATGTGGCAGGTCTTGCAGAGGGCCCCGGCCGAGCCCTCCGGGTGATGGGTGTGCTCGGGCCCGTCGAACACCTGCAACGGCAGCGAGGGAAACTCGGGATTGCCCGCCGGGCTGTGGCACTGGGTGCAGACCGCGTTGCCCTCGGCGATGAGCTCGGCCTCGTGCGGCAGGTGGCAGTTCGAGCAGCTCACTCCTTCCGCGTACATCTTCGACTGCAGGAACGAGCCGTAGACATAGACCTCGTCAAGGATCTGCCCGTCCGCCTCGTAGGACCCTTCCCGCAGCAGCGAAAGATTGTAGGTGTCGTGATAGGGCGTTCCGGGCACCGGGTTGCCCTCGAGAAACGGCTCGCGGCGGGAATGGCAGCTGGCGCATTGCTCGATCGCCTGCGCGGGCTGCGACATGTCCACGGTAAAACCGTAAGCCGCGGGCGGCGCCTCCTGGGTCGTCTCGAAGCGCTCGGCCCAGTCCAGATGCGCGCTGCCGGGGCCGTGGCAGGCCTCGCACCCGACCCCGATCTCGACCTGCGTCGAGTCGAAACGACGGGTCTGTGCGTCGTAGTTCGCCTCGAAACCGGTCGCGTGGCAGGCGGCGCAGCGGCTGTTCCAGGTCTTGTAGGGCCCGGTCCAGTGCAGCCCGTCATCCGGAGCATAGTTCTGCTCGGGATAGAGATGAAACCAGTCGCCTGTCTCGGTGTCCCAGACCACATCGAAGCTCTGCAGCCGGCCGGGCTCTGTCTCCAGAACGTATTGCTGCAGCGGCTCGACGCCGATCACGGAATGCACCTCGTACTCCGTGGTCACCTGGTCGCGCTCGGTGACGCTGACGAGCGCCTTGCCCTCGGGCGAGAGGGAAAAGCGCGCATGCATGTCCCCGAGACGGAACTCGGTGCCATCGAAATTCGCCCTGATGTTGTCAGCGGTGGCATCTGTCCAGGCAAGGGCATGGTGGGAGTCTTCCCAGGCCTCCCCGGCCTCGGTGTGGCACGCGATGCAGCGTTCGGAACCGAGGTAGTCCTGCGCGACGGCAGGCGCCGCGATGAGGAAGAGCAGAACAGCAGCGAGGCTGTGCAGGGCGCGGCGGAGGAACTCGGACCGGCCGCTGGCCCCTCTGGGCTTGCAATGAAGGGCTGTCATGTCTTGAGACGAAGTCCCGAGGCCCCGGGGGCGCGGACGAATGGTCTTTGGCAAAATGTCATTCCAGTAGTATGTTCAACTTGCAGCACAAAAGAAAGGCTATGACGCGCCTCTGGGATTGAGAGGCGGAAGCGTGTCGTACGCGCCAACGCGCCGCCCTTTGGGGCGTGCCTCGTTGAGCGCACCCTGCAAGGCGGTCCAGGCTTCGCCGTCTGTCGTTGTCGGGCCACCCCCGTAGCGCTGAGCACCAAGCGCCAGCAGCGCCGCCTCGACCCTGGCGGAGCGGCGAGGATCGGGGCCGTCGACCCGACCCGCCCAGAGATCGAGCGCCGGGCGCAGCGCCGCGTGGTCCCGCCGCGCGATCACCTGGCGCAGCATCCGCCAGGCATGGTCTTCCGAGGCCAGCACTTGCGCGCGCCGCCGTGCCCTGTGCCGCGCCAGCGCCGGCAGCAGGCGCCGCACAACGAGTATCACGAGCGTCAGCCCCAGCACCACCGCCGCCGCCAGCAGCGCGACCCGGCGCGGATCGAGCGGTTCCGCCCGGCCCGGCGCAGGACCGTCGATCTGGAGCTCCAGCCCCGGCACGGTGGCGGTTTTCACCGCGCCCTCGTCGGTGTCGTACCAGTCGAGGCTGACCGGCGGCAGCGCACCGCCGCCGCCCGCCTCGGCAAGGTAGGTCACGCTCTCAACGCGGCTGCCGCTGGGCACGCCCCTGTCGTCCTGCTCGGAGAGCTTCGGCGCATCGGGGTACGCCGCGACACCAGCCAGGTCGACCATGTCCAGAAGCGGGGGCAGGAACATCGGCGAGGCCCCCTCGACCCGCGCGGTGACCTGCCGCTTCAGGCTGTCGCCGGGCACCATCGCGGCGGGATCGCCCTCGATCTCCTGCTCGAGGCTCAGATCGGCGGCGGCGATGAAGGGATCGAGCCCCTCCGCCCCTTCGGGCACGACACCGGCAAACGAGATCGCCTCGGTGGTCAGGGTGGTCTGCCGAACGTCACTGGCCTCGAGATCCTGCCAGGTCACCACGACCTCCTGCGGCGGCAGCGTCATCGGCCCCGGCACCATGGGCGAGATGCGGTAATGGCGCGACACGCCGGACCATGTCTCGCCGTCGATCCGCTCCGAGACCGGGCTGGTCGAGCGCGACGGCAGGCGCACCAGGAGGTTCGGCGTCTCGAGGCTCGGCCAGACCGGCGGCTCGGGCATGAAGGTCGGGACAAGCACGGTCAGGCGCAGGCTGAGCGGCTGACCCGGCACCGCCTCGGTCTCGGGGAAATCGACCGTGAGCCGCGGCTCTGCGGCGGTGTCCTGCGCCGCCGCCGGCAGCGCCCACGTCACAAGCAGGACCAGCAGCAGCCGGATCATTCGCCCTCCTCCGCGGGCGCGGCATCCGCATCTTCCGCGGGCGCATCCTCCGCAGGCGCCTCGGGGGGCGGCGCCGCGGCCTCGAGGGCAAAGCGCATGCGCAGGAAATCCCCGGTGCTGGTGTCGACGGTGGTCATCCACTGGTCCGCCGTCAGCAGCCCCTCGCCTCCCGCATCGCCCTGCGGCCGCAGGGTCTCTTCGCCCTGCCCGCTTTCGTTGTCATAGACCTCTTCATCGGCCCCGATGCCGCGATCCTCGCCGGTATCCGAACCTGCCTGTTCGGCCTCGACATAGGCCACGATGCGTTTCGCGGTCTCGAGGTTTTCGGCGGCGCCGGGATAGTCCGGATCGCGGGCCAGCGCCGTCTCGAAGGCGCGCACCCCGTCGCGGTAGTGCCTTCCCTTGATCTGCGCCATGCCCTGGATCGACGCCGCCTGCGCGGTCTCGACCCGGTCCAGCACCAGCACGGCATCGTCATACTGTCCGTCGCGGTAGAGGGCATAGCCGCGCCACAGCGGGTCGACGAAGAGATCGGCCGCTCGCTCGTAATCCTTGCGGTCAAAGGCGATGCGGCCCTGCTGGTCGGGCGTCAGGAACCAGTCGGCGATGCCATCGGCGCGCGCGCCCTGCGGCATCAGCAGCGCCAGCGTGGCGAGCGCCGCCCACCGCATCGTCCAGCCACGGCGGAACCACAGCAGCAGGATCAGCGCGGCAGGCCAGGCCAGCCAGTGGGCGCGATCCTCCCAGGGCTGCGCGACATCGTCGAGCTGCGCGCGGCGATAGGCGGCGTTGAGCAGCCCGTCGATCCTGCGGATGTCGGAATCGTCGGGCGTCACCGCGACCACCGGCGCCGAGAGCGAGTCGAGCCCGCGGTCGCGGCTGCCTTCGGGGCGCGTGGCCAGCACCGCCAGCGGCGCCGCGCTGGCGTCGAGCGCCGCCACGTCCGCCGGATCGACGCTGTCGGTGACGAAGAGCACGCCGCCCGGAGCGTCCTCATCGGCGAGCATCGCCTGGGCCAGCGCCAGCGCCTCACCGGCAACCGCGCCCTCGCGCGGCATCACCTCGGGGCTCAGCCCCTCGAGATAGGGCACCATGACCTGTGGATCCTCGGTCATCGGCAGCACCACGTGGGCACTGCCTGCATAGGCCACCAGCGCCGTGCGCGCGCCGGCGCGCAGCTCGAGGAAATCGCGGATCTTCTGCTTGCCGCGCTCAAGCCGCGAGGGCGGCAGATCGGTCTGTTCCATGCCTGGCGTCACCGCAAGCACGATGACCGCAGGCGCCGATTGCGCCGCAAAGGGATCGACCTGCCGCGACCATGTCGGACCGGCCGCACCGAGCGCCGCGAAGATCAGGATCGCGGCGGTGCTGTCGATCGGGGTCAGCCGCCGGCGCTGCGCGCGCCCCACGGTCAGTGCCTCGCGCAGATGCGGGGCGATGCCCTCGGCCTGCATCCCGTCGCGCCGCAGCGGCCGGCGCACCCACCACCAGAGCGCAAGCGTCGCCGGCACCATCAAAAGCCAGAGCGGGCGCAGGAAGTGGAACGCCTCGAGGAACAGCGCGAAATCGGTCATGCGGGCTCCTCCGACAGGCGCGCGGCGCGGTGCCGCCGCCGGCTGCGCAGCTGCAGATACAGGACCGTGAGCCCGCCCAGCAGCGCCGCCAGCCCCATCGGGATCCAGGCCAGCGGCTGGCGCGGTCGGAACGACAGCGTCTCGGTTTCGCGCGGCGCCAGTTCGTCGATACGGTCATAGACCGCTTCCAGAGAGGCCGCGTCCTCGGCAAAGAAATACTGCCCGCCGGTGCGCTGCGCGACCTCCTTCAGGGTGGTCAGGTCGACGCGGTTCTCGCCGGTCGCATCCGGGTCTCCGACGCCGATGGTGTAGATCTCGACGCCCCGGTCGGCGGCGATCTCGGCGGCGTTGACCGGGCTCATGCGGCTGGCGGTGTCCGAACCATCCGACAGCAGGATCAGCAGCCGCTGGTCGATCTCGCTGGTCTCGAAGGTACGGATCGAAAGCCCGATGGCATCGCCAAGCGCCGTGTGCGGCCCCGCCATACCAACCTCGGTGCGGTCGAGCAGCGCGATGATGGTCTCGAGATCGTCGGTCAGCGGCGCCTGCAGATAGGCGGAGGTGCCGAAAACGATCAGCGCCATGCGGTCGCCCTCGCGGCCAGAGACGAAGGCGCGCACCACCTCGCGCACCCCGGACAGCCGCTGGATACGCTCTCCCTCCGGCGTGGCGAAATCGCGCGCGTCCATCGAACCCGAGATGTCGATCGCCATCACCACGTCACGGGCGGCGTTCTCGATGGTGATCGGTGCGCCCACGCGCTCGGGCCGCGCCAGCGCTAGGACCAGCAGCCCCCAGCACAGCACGGCCGAAATCCCCGAGAGCTTCGGACGCGACAGCACCAGCGCCCCGGCGCGTGGCGCGGCCCCCGCGGCGGCGGCGGTGCGGCGGAAGAACGGAAAGCGCAGCGCGCTTTCGCGCTCGCGATGCGGCGGCGCGAGACGCCAGACCAGCAGCGGAAGCGGGAGCAGCAGCAGCAGCCAGGGCGCGGCGAGCGAGATCATGCGGTGCCCTCCCCCGCCGCGCCGGGGCGATGGGTCCTGATCCAATGCGCTGCCGCCTGGCGCAGCTCGGCGGAGGGCGCCGCATCTGGGCTGCGGTAAGGGGCGCGCCGCAGCTCCTCGCCCGCGGCATCGGGAAAGTCGCCCTTGCCGCTTCGCGACAGAAAGGCGGTCCAGTCGCGGCCGGTGAGCGAGGCCACCTCGGCGCGCGGATAGGCCGCCAGCGCTGCCCGGCGCAGGATCGCCGCGAGCTCGGCGGCGGTTGCCGCCTGCGCCAGTGCCGCGAGCGCCGTGCGGCGATAGGCGTTGGCGATCCGGTGCCGATGCCAGCGCCAGAGCCCGGCCACCAGCAGCGCCAGCAGCAGCGCCGCAAGAGCCGCCCAGCCCCATGTCTGCGGCACCATCGGCACCGGCAGAGGCTGCGGCGGCTCGATCAGCTGGCCGATCAGCGAGACCAGACTTTCGGGCGCCTCGCCCTGCGGGATCTCATCCTCGTTCATCGCGGTCCGAGCCCCAGCAGGCGCCGCATCTGCGGCAGCGTCTCCTCGCCCGCCGAGAGCGGCAGGATCGGCATCCCGAAGCGGCGTTGCCAGTCGAACACCTCGGCCAGCCGTCCCGTCGACATCTCGACAAGCGCCCGGCGCGTGGCCGAGGCACTGGTGTCGATCTCGGCCTGCAGTTCCCCATCGGTGACGACAAGGCGCATCCCGGCGGGCAGCTCTCCGGCGCTGGGGTCGGTGACCGGCACGAGGATCAGGTCGTTGTGCCGCGCCAGCGCCGAGACAATGCGGTCGGTCTCGGCGTCGAGGCCGTCGAAATCGCTCAGCACGATGATCAGGTGGTTGCGGCTGGCGATGCGGGCCACCGCGCGAAGCACCTGCGTAAGCCCGATGGGCGCCGTGTTCGGCGCCTCTGCATGAAGCAGCCCGTTGGCCTCCGACAGCGCGGTGAGAAAGCGGTTGAGCGCGCCGCGGCTGCGCTGCGGTCGGATCTCGGCAATCACTTCGTCGCCGAACACGATGCCCCCCACCCTGTCGCCCTGATCGAGGATGCGGAACGCCGCCATCGCGGCGGCCTCGGCGGCGGTGACCGATTTCATCGCGCGGCGGGTGCCGAAGAACATCGACATGCGCTGGTCGACGACGATCAGCGCCGGGCGGTCGCGCTCTTCCGTCATCACCCGGACGTGGGGGCGCCCGGTGCGGGCGGTGACCTTCCAGTCGATGCTGCGGATGTCATCGCCGGGCAGGTAGTCGCGCAGTTCCTCGAAGTTCAGCCCGCGCCCGCGCAGGCGCGAGGCATGCCGTCCGTTGAGCACCGATTGCGCCGGCTGGCGCGGCAGAAAGCTGAGGCCGCGCGCCGGACCCTCAAGGCTGCGCAGATAGGCCAGATCGGTGTGGATGCGCGGATCTGCCGAGACCTGCGGGGCCTTCGGCAGGGTGCCGGTGCGGATGCGGGCGGCGCGGTCCTTCATCGATCCTCCCTCAGGGCAGCGCCACCTGCCGCACGATCTCGGCCACCACCGCATCGGGGCTGATGCCCTCGCCCTGCGCCTCGTAGCTGAGACCCAGACGGTGGCGCAGCACGTCGGCCACCACGGCGCGGATGTCCTCGGGATCGACGTAATCGCGGCCCGCAAGCCAGGCATGGGTGCGGCCGCACTTGTCGAGCGCCAGCGAGGCGCGCGGGCTGGCCCCGACCTCGATCCAGCGCTTGAGGTCGTCGCCGAAGGCCGAGGGCACGCGGGTGGCGTTGACCAGATCGGCAATGTAGCGCTCCATCTCTGGCGCGACCTTCAGCGCGGCGATCTCGCGGCGGGCGGCAAACACCGCGTCCTGCGGGATCGGCGCCGGCGGCTCGGTTGCGTGTGCACCCGCCCCGGCCTGCGCCGCGGCTTCCTCGGCGCGCACCAGCCGGATCACCTCGACCTCGTCCTCGACAGGTGGATAGGTGATGTTCACATGCATCAGGAAGCGGTCCATCTGCGCCTCGGGCAGCGGATAGGTGCCCTCCTGCTCGATGGGGTTCTGGGTCGCCATCACCATGAAGAGCGGCTCCATCCGGTGGGTGGTGCCCGCCACCGTCACCTGCCGCTCCTCCATCGCCTCGAGCAGCGCCGCCTGCACCTTGGCGGGCGCGCGGTTGATCTCGTCGGCGAGCACGAGATTGGCAAAGATCGGCCCGGCCTCGAAGCGGAACTCGCCGCCGCCCTCGCCCTGGTAGTAGACCTCGGTGCCGGTGACATCCGAGGGCAGCAGGTCGGGGGTGAACTGGATGCGCGAGAAATCGCATTCGAGGTTGCGCGCAAGCGCCTTGATCGCCCGGGTCTTGGCAAGGCCCGGCAGGCCCTCAACCAGCAGGTTGCCATTGGCGAGCAGGCCGATCAGAAGCCGCTCGATCACCTCGCGCTGACCGATGATCGCCTCGCCCATGCGGTCCCGCAGCGCCTCGATCTGCGCCCGCGTGCCGCGTTCGGTCATGCCTTCCATACCGTCTCTACCTTTCCGAGCGTCAGTCCGACGGGAACACCTTACCCCAATCCTGGGCCATGTCGACGATGGTCCAGCCGCGCTCCGGCCCCTCGTCGAGCCCGCGGTTCAGCTGGCCCACATGGCTGTCGCGGTCATAGGCGAACTCGCGCTCGGCATCGGTGTGATGCACCAGCATCCCGAAGCGCGCACCCTCGCCGCTCGTGGTGTATTCAAGCATGGCGAAATCGCCGTCGGAATTGCCGGCGGAGAAGATCGGGCGCTGGCCGATATGGCGGATGATGCCCACCGGCTTGCCCTCCTTGTCGTCGACGAAGCTGATGCCGCCTTCCTTGCTAAGCTGCGGCACGCCGTCGACCACCTCGTAGCTGGTGTTGCCCTCGGTGCCGACCACCTGCCACGGCGGGATGCCATAGGCCTCGTCGGCATAGGCGCGGATGAAGTCGATGCCGCCGCCCGAGACGATGTAGGTGGTGAAGCCCTCGTCGCGCAGGTAGCCCAGCAACTCGAGCATCGGCTGGTAGACCATCTCGGCATAGGGCAGCCCGGTCGCGGGATGGGTCGCGGTGGTCAGCCAGTCATAGGCATCGGCCTGGAAGGCGTCGACGGTCGTGTTCGCATGCGAGACGTTGATGACCTCGAGAAGCCCCTCGACCCCGCCGGCCATGACGGTGTCCATGTCGCCCTCGGCGGCGGCGGTGAGGATGTCCGAACTCAGGATCGAGGGATCCTCGGCGGCCTTTTCCTTCAGCACGTCGATGGCGTAGAGCGCCTGGAAATAGGCCGGCTGCTCGCTCCAGAGGCAGCCATCGTTGTCGAAGGTCGCGATGCGGTCCTGCACCGGCACGAAACTGTCTGAGTCCGGGTCGGTCACGGTCTCGACGAACTCGATGATGCTGGCCTTCGTGTCGGTGTCGTTCCACGACGGCAGCGGATCGGCATGGGCAGTGGCGGCGATCAGCGCCAGACAGCTGGAGGCGGCAAGCAAACGCATGGCAAAAGACCTTTCGAAGACAATCCAGGTGGTCGATGTCGGGCCGGCCCGGCGCATGTCACGCCGGGCTGGCCGCCTTTGTCGTCACGCTCTGGCGATCACGGCGCGCCGGCCGGTTCCGAGAGCGTCTCCATCACCTTCTCGAGGCTGAAGGACGCGGCTTCCTGACGCGGCGGGTACTCCTCGAAGCTCTCGAGGAAGTTGGCCACGTATTGCTGAGCCGGCACGTACATGTAGGCGTGGTCGAGCATCCAGTCGTAGAAGGTGTTCGACGTCCGGTAGGCACGCTCGTAGGGATCGCGGCGCAGGTTGAAGATCAGCGGCGTGCGCAGCTCGGTCAGCGGCTCGATCCAGGCGCGGAACGTTGCCCAGGCCTTCTGCTCGAGGAAGGTGATCTTCCAGTCTGCATAGCGCAGCGCCATCAGGTCGCCGTCATCGGAGAAATAGAAGATCTCGTTGCGCGGGCTCTCCTCGGTTTCGCCGGTCAGCATCGGGAGGATGTTGTAGCCATCGAGATGGACCCGGTAGTCGCGGCCTTCGCCGACTTCGGCCACGGTGATGCCTTCGAGCAGGTCTTCCTTGACGGTTTCGTTGCCGGCAGCGGCGAGGAAGGTCGGCAGCCAGTCCATGTGGTGGACGATCTCGTTGCTGACAGTGTCCTCGGGGATCTGGCCCGGCCAGCGGACCATTGCGGGCACGCGCCACGCGCCTTCCCAGTTGGTGTTCTTCTCACCCCAGAACGGCGTCATGGCGGCATCCGGCCAGGTGTTCATGTGCGGGCCGTTGTCGGTCGAGTAGAACACGATGGTGTTGTCGGCGATGCCCAGCTCGTCGATCTTGTCGAGGAAGACGCCGATATCGGCATCGTGCTCGATCATGCCGGCGGTGTATTCGTCGACCTGCTTGCCGGCGGCTTCGTTGGCCAGTTCGCGGTTCTCGTCGCTGACATGGGTGCGGAAGTGCATGCGCGTGCCGCTCCACCACACGAACCAGGGCGTGCCCTGCTCGTTGGCGCGTTCGATGAAGTCGATCGCGGCGGCGCTGGTCTCGTCATCGACGGTTTCCATGCGCTGTTGCGTCAGCGGGCCGGTATCCTCGATCTCGCCATCGGCGTAGGAGTGGATCACGCCGCGGGGCCCATAGGCTTCGCGGAAGGTCTGGCCGTCGCCGACCATCATGTCGCCCGGGTAATCCTCGTTCTCGGGCTCTTCCTCGGCGTTGAGGTGGTAGAGGTTGCCGAAGAACTCGTCGAAGCCGTGGTTGGTCGGCAGGTGCTCGTCGCGGTCACCGAGGTGGTTCTTGCCGAACTGGCCGGTGGCGTAGCCCTCGGCCTTGAGCAGACCCGCGATGGTCGGATCCTCTTCCTGCATGCCTTCCTGCGCGCCCGGCAGGCCCACCTTCGAGAGGCCTGTCCGGAACACCGACTGACCCATGATGAAGGACGACCGGCCGGCGGTGCAGGATTGTTCACCGTAGTAGTCGGTGAACATCATGCCCTCATCCGCGATCCGGTCGATGTTGGGGGTCTCGTAGCCCATCATCCCGCGCGTATAGGCCGAAATGTTGGACTGACCGACATCGTCGCCCCAGATCACCAGGATGTTGGGCTTCTGGGCACCGCCCTCCTGATCCTGCTGGTCCTGCGCGAAGGCCGGCAGGCCCGGAACCGCAAGCGTCACGGCCGCTACAATCGTTGCTCTTAGTCGAAAATTCGGTGACATGAATGTCTCCCTGTCAGGGTCGTTGGTCGGATGCGGCGCACAGCCAGAGACCCCTTGAACTGGAATGGGGTGATCTCCTGATCTCACATCTCTCCTCAAGATTGATCGCGTAAATGGCGAGTGGATAGATGGACCAAGTACCTACATACGCTCCGGAGCGGCCGTCCCGGCCCCGAGGGCCAGCTCGAGATCGGCTCGAGAAATCGGCTTGGTGACATACAGCTCGGCGCCGGCAGCCAGGCAGGCGTCCCGGGCGCCACCGATATCGCGGCCCGTCATCACGATGATGCGCAAATCCGGGAAATGCTGCCTAAGCACTGAGATCAGCTCCGCACCGCTCAATCCGGGCAGGTGAAGATCGAGCAGGAGTGCGGCCGAACCCGCGGAGACCGGGCTCCGGAGCAGTTCCTCGCCTGTCCCGAACGTCGCGACATCAAACCCCAATGACCGGACCGCGCGTGCCAGCGCGCGGCTCACGCTCATGTCGTCTTCGACAACGAGGACTTTTCCAAGGGACACGGTCATGAAGCCAGTCTGCGCGATCGGCAGCAACCGTCATAGTTGTCCTGAGTACCTACATCGGGAGACGTCGATCTGACCGGATGCAAATGTGGCGGAGGGAGCAGTCGAAGCTCTGCGATCCCGGTCCGGAAGCGTGCGTCGCCCGAGCCGCAGCATCCAGACCAGCCGGCTGTCGCAACCCGCTCAAGTCTCGATCACCACCTCGTCGACGCTGGCATCGACTGACTGGCAGGCGCTGAGCAGATGCCCTGAGAGATGGGTCGCCACGTAGGTCGCATGAAACCGCGAGGGCGCCCGGAGGTGCAGCCGCCCCCCTGCCCTGCGTCCGCGTTCCAGCGCCGCGATCCACGACCCGTAAAGCCCGGCATCCTCGGCGTGCAGCAACGCCTTGGCCAGCGTCCACTCGCTGCCATCGCTGAGGTCCGGCGCCTCGACCCGGCCCTTCACCGGCAGCGGCACCACCTTCTCGGGCATCGTCTCATCGCCCGACAGTCGATGCTCGAGATCCGGCCCCACATCGGCCCAGCGGTCGCGGCTGTCCTCAAGGATGCGCTCGATGCCGAGGGCGTATTCGCTGACCCTGCCCCGCGCCCCCTGACGCTTGACCACCAGCCAGCCCATCGCCCGCAGCTTCGCCATCTCGCGCTTGACCGTCCGCTCGTCCACCTGCCAGAGCCGCGCGATCTCGCGCTGGCCCACCGCCAGCTCGTCGCGCGCCCAGTTGTAGCGCGCGGTCACCAGCGTGATCAGTCGCAGAACAAGCCGCTGCCGTCCCTTCTCCTGGGCGAGGCCGAACGCTCCCATCACGGTGAGCAAATCGTACTTGAAGGCCGCAGCGTTGCGCCCGACCGTTTTCTTGGCAAGCATCTCCTGCCCTCGTGTCTCGCCCTGTGCTACGGGCCTGCCTCGTCCGGGCTCGTGTTGTGGCCCGTGAAGGTAAAGTCGCTGTTATTCGTCGGCCGTCTTTCCGGCCAACTCAGCGTTCTTTCCTGATCTTCACCCATTTGCGTCCGGAGATCCGATTCTGTCAAGGCTCGCCGCAATTGCGGTCGGTCCCCTCTCCCTTTTTCGATAGAAAAAATCGGTATTCTGGTATTGGGTGACAGGCAGCGTGTCCCCTATTGGAGCGAAAATGTCCCCCAATATGTGGCCTCGGCGATCCCCGTGTCCCCCAATATTTTTGCCCTGAGCGCAGGCACTTGGCGAATCGCTGGACTTGGCCGATCGGCGGCTGCAGGTGAGCGTTCATTGGGGTTTGGCAGAACCGCCACTATTCCGATTTCCACGATAATAGATTTTGTCAAAAGCCGCAAACCAGCGTAAATACCGAAGCAGAGCAGATTTACGTTCCCTCGCTTTCGGTCTCTTGTCCCCATGGGGACAGTCCCCGGGCGCAGCTGTCCCCGCGGGGACAGAAAAGAGGGACCCCAGACAGGAGAGACCATGTTCACCCATGACGACCTCGCGCAGATGCAGGCGCAATCCCTCAAGATGCAGAGCTGGATCCGGCAGCAGACCTTCTCGCCCGAGCTCGAGAAGCGGCTCAGACGGTTTTCAAGCTGGGAGGTGGCCGAGCTGATCCTGCAGGTCAACCAGTCGACCCTGCGGGGCCGCCTCGCCGCCGACCCCTCCCTGCCCCAGGGCCTCGTCGAAGAGGACGGCCGCCAGCGCTGGTACGCGCTGGAAGAGATCAACGAGATCCGCCGCAAGCTCAAGGTCAACCGCAAGAGCCTGATGCCGCCGCGCCCGGCAAACAAGCGCGCCTTCCGCGTGGCGATCTCGAACTTCAAGGGCGGCGCCGGCAAGTCGACCGTGGCGCTGCACTTCGCCCATGCGGCGGCGCTCGATGGCTATCGCGTGCTCTGCGTCGACTTCGACCCGCAGGCGACGCTGTCGCACTCCATGGGGCTCAGCGACGTCACCGAGGAGTTCACCGTCTGGGGCATCATGGCCCGCGACCTGATCCGCGAGACCGATCGCATGAACGCGGCGATGCACGGCGCCGAGAGCGGCTCCGCCCTGCCCCAGCGCAAGCTGCCCGAGGCGATCACCGGCATGGGGCTGCGCGACCTGCGGGTGACCGACTTCATCAAGCCCACCAGCTGGCCCACCATCGACGTCATCCCCTCCTGTGCCAACGCCGCCTTCGTCGAGTTCGCCTCGGCGCAGTACCGTCACCTCAATCCCGAATGGTCGTTCTTCGCCGCGGTGTCGCGCTATCTCGATGCCCTGCCCCCGGATGCCTACGACCTCGTCATCTTCGACTGCCCCCCGGCGATCGGCTACCAGAGCATGAACGCCGTCTTCGCCGCCGACATGCTCTATATCCCCTCCGGTCCCGGCTACTGGGAATATGACAGCACCACCTCCTTCATCGGCCAGCTCTCCGAAGCGCTCGCCGATCTCAGCGGCTTCGAGGGGGTTGTCCCCGCGGGGACACTGCAATTGCCCAAGGTCTTTCAGGACGTGCGCTTCCTGCTCACCCGCTACGAGCCGGGCAACGAATTGCACCGCGCGATGCGTTCAGCCTTCCAGAAGGTCTGGGAGGACAGAGTGACCGACAACGCCATCGAGATGACCCGCGCGGTCGAACAGTCGGGTCGCTTCCTGAGCTCGATCTACGAGATCGACTATCGCGAGATGACCCGCGAGACATGGCGACGGGCGCGCACCTCTTTCGATCGCGCCTACGAGGAATTCCGCGGCCATGTGCTGACCGCGTGGGACCAGCTGGAGGATGAGGCATGAGCAAGCGACGCGGTTTCGACATCGACTTTCCCGGCAATGCCGACGGGGTCTACACCGGCGCCAAACGCAAGGAAACGCCCGAGCCCGCCGCGCGCCCCGAGGGGCGCCGCGGCCCGATGGCGGCGGCGATCTCCGAGAACGCCGACGCGCTGCGCCAGCGCGCCGAGGCCGAGCGCGCCATCCGGGAAGAGAACGACCGGCTGGCGCATGAACACGTGCGGCTCAAGCGCGCCGGGCTGATCACCGACCTGATCCCGCTCGACGCCATCCGCATCGAGAAGCTGACGCGCGACCGCGGCCCCGGACCCGACCCGGATATCGGCGAGCTGAAAGACTCTATTCGGGCGATTGGTCTCTCGAACCCGATCCAGGTCGAACCCTCCGGCGACGGCTACGAGCTGGTGCAGGGCTTCCGCCGCCTGCGCGCCTATCGCGAGCTTTACGCCGAGACCGGCGATGAGGCGTTTGCGAAGATCCCCGCCGGGTTGATTGCCACTGGGGCCGAGCTCGAGCAGCTCTATCGCCGCATGGTCGACGAGAACCTCGTGCGCCGCGACATCTCCTTCGCCGAGATGGCGGTGCTGGCGCTGCGTTATGCCGAGGATCCCGGCACATCGGCGGAGGATCTGGGCTCGGCGATCGACGTGCTGTTCGCGTCGGCGGGGCGGCAGAAGCGCAGCTACATCCGGCATTTTGGATCGCTGATCGAACAGGTGGGCGACGCGCTGCAGCACCCGCAGGCGATCTCGCGCAATCTTGGGCTCGACCTGAACAAGCGGCTGGCTTCGGAGGACGGCTTCGAAGGGCGTCTGCGCGAGGCGATGGACGGGCAGGGCGAGGTCTCGCCCGACTACGAGGTGGCGGTGCTTCAGGACCTGCTGAAGTCGGCTCCAAAAGCGCCGAAGCCCCGCGCCGGCACGACGCGCAATGCCGCCGCCAAGACCACGCTGCGTTGCACTGTCCCCGCGGGGACAGTCCGATGCGCGGCGCGCGACGGCAAGGTCGAGCTGCAGATGGAGCGCGACTTTTCCAGCATCGACCGGCACCGGCTCGAGGCCGCTGTCGCGGCGTTCATGTCGGCGCTCGACGACTAGGTTGGGCTGACTGCGAGCCTGTTGCAGGGCGGCGTCACGGGGAACCGGGCGCCGCCCTTTGTCTTTGCCGGGCCGGGATTGAGGTCGGTGTCGTGGCGGTCGTCTGGGTGCTGTCCCCGCGGGGACAGCGCCGAGCAACGGGCATCATCATGGGATGACCCCTCCTCACGCGCGATCTGTCCCCGCGGGGACAAGAGCCTAAATCACGTCTCCGGCAGACCCTCCCGGCAGGACCAAATGCTCTCAAACAGGCATGCCCGGACCGCTGTCCCCGCGGGGACATGTGACCGTAGGCGCGGCCTGGCGTCGTCAGGCTGGCTGTCGAAACGGCGCCGAAAAGAGGATGTCCCCGTGGGGACACGCACTCAGGAGCCGAGGCCGAGGTCTCGGAGTCCTCCGCGTGACGCCGCCGGGCGCGCTGCCACGACGCCCCGAAGGATCACCTATACATTCAATATAAAGAATATTAATGTACCCCAAACCACTGCGGCCCGGCAGGGCAGGGGGGGGGCGCAGCTCAGACGCGGATGCCGTAGCGGCTGACCTTGTCGTTGAGTGTGCGCCGCGCCATGCCGAGCGCCTTGGCGGCGCGTTCGGTGTTGCCGCGGCAGCGCTCGAGCGCGAGGCGGATCTCGCGCGCCTCAAAGGCAGCCACCCGCGCGGCAAGGCTCTCGGGCTCGGCGCTGGGGGCGGCGGACCCCTCGGGCAGGTCGAGCCCAAGCGCGAAGCGCTCTGCCAGCGCCTTCAGTTCGCGGACATTGCCCGGCCAGGCCCGGCGCTGCAGCCGCTGGCGCAGCGTGTAGTCGACCTTGGGCGTCTCGCGCCCGTAGCGCGCCGCGGCGAGCGCGGCGTAATGGCTGAACAGCAGCGCGATGTCGTCGCCGAGAACGCGCAGCGGTTCGACCGCGATCTCTGCGCCGGCGAGACGGTAGAACAGGTCGGCCCGGAAACTGCCATCGAGCGTCAGCGGCCTGAGGTCGGTCTTCGAAGTGGCGATGATCCGCAGGTCGAGCGGGCGAAGCCGGTTCTCGCCCAGCCGTTCGACGCTGCGTTCCTGCAAGGCGCGCAAGAGCTTGGGCTGGATCGCGGCGGGCATGGCCTCGACCTCGTCGAGCATCAATGTGCCGCCCGAGGCCGCCTCGAGCTTGCCGGGCTTGTCCTGCGCGCCGGGAAAGGCGCCGGCGACATGGCCGAAGATCTCGATCTCGAACAGGCTCTCGGGCAGGGCGGCGCAGTTGACCGCCACGAAGGGGCCACCGGCACGCGGGCCGGCGGCGTGCAGGGCGCGGGCGACAAGCTCCTTGCCGGTGCCGGTCTCGCCGGTCACCACCACGTCGAGATCGGTGGGGCCGATGGCGTTGATGCGGGCGCGCAGCGTGGCCATCGCGGCAGACTGGCCCAGCAGACCGCCCTCGTCGCGGCGGGTGATGCGCTCCTGCAGGCGGCCGATCTCGGCGCGGGCGGCACGGTTGCGCAGGCCCCGCTCGATCACCGTCAGCAGGTGCATCCCGTCATAGGGCTTCTCGAGAAAATCCTCGGCACCGGCGCGCATCGCCTGCACCGCCTGCGCCAGATCGCCATGCCCCGAGATCAGCACGACGGGGCAGTCGGGGTCGCGGTCGCGGGCGGCTTCGAGCAGTTGCTGGCCGTCGATGCCGGGCATCCTGAGATCGGTCAGGATCAGGTCGGGGCGGCTGGTCGCAGCAAGGGCGGCGGCACCGTCGGGGAAGGCCTCGGCGCGGTGGCCGGCGGCCTCGATCAGGTCGCAGAGCGCCACGCGATGGTCGCGGTCGTCTTCCACGACGTGGATCAGCGGGCTCATTCGGCGGCCTCCTGCGTGTCGTCCCGTGCCAGCAGCGGCAGGATCACCGCCACCTCGGTGCCCGCGCCGGGGGCCGAGCGGATGTCGAGCCGTCCGCCGAATTGCTGAACCACCTCGAAGCAGATCGCAAGCCCGAGGCCGAGCCCCTCGCCGCCGACCTTGGTGGAGAAGAACGGCTCGGCGATGCGCGGCAGCACGTCGGGCGCGATGCCGGGACCGTTGTCGCCGACCCGCAGGGTGACCTCCTGCGCGGTGCACTGGATCGAGAGTGTGACCTCGCCCTCTCCGGGCACCACCGCCTCGATGGCGTTGTGCAGCAGGTTGACCAGAACCTGTTCGAGCCGGGCGTGGCCGGCCTCGACCCGCGGCGCGCTGTCCGCGGGCGCAAAGCGCAGCGCGACCCCCGCCGCGTCGGCGCGGGGCTGCGCCAGCGCCAAGGCCGAGCGCGCCACGTCGGTCACCTCGACCGGCGAGAGTGGCGCCACCTCGCGGCGGGAAAAGTTCTTCAGATGCTTGGTCATGCGTTGCATCCGGCGGATCAGACCGCGCGCCGAATGCAACCGCGCGGCGGTCTGCTCAGGGGCCCGCGACAGGCCGAACTCGGCGGCGGTGAGCGTCGCCTCCATGGCGGCAAGGGGCTGGCTGACCTCGTGCACGATGGCGGCGGACATGCGCCCGAGCGCGGCCATCTTCTCGGACTGCACCAGCGTCGCCTGCATGGCGCGCAGATCCGCCTCGACCTGCCGCCGGGCCTCGATCTCGCGCGCCAGCTCGGCGGTGCGCTGGCGCACCTTGCGCTCCATCACCTCGGTCTGGCGCAGCCGCAGCGCGATCAGTCGCCGCCGGTGCCGCCGCATGTCGGCGAGCCCGAGACCCAGCAACCCGGCCAGCAGTGCCAGCGCGGCGGTGGCAAGGCCGGCGGCGCGGGCGGGCCAGACCGGCGTGGCGGCAAGCAGGCGCCAGCCGTTTTCGAACGGCGTGCCGCGCAGGGTCGTGGCGCGGCCCTTGCCGTTGAGCGACAGCTCGGAGCCTTTGGGCAGCAGCGGTGTGGCGCCGGGCAGGTCGGTGCGGGCGTAGAGCCGCGAGTCCGCGAGCCGGGCGAGGGTGGGCGCGGGCAGGGCGGTGAGCGGGCGGTAGCGCCAGCCATCCACCGAGGTCAGGAACACCACCTCGTCGCGGTCGGTGACGGCGATGTGCTGGCCGGTCTCGGCCCAGGCCCGTTCGAGCGGGCGCAGGTCGATCTTGACGACGACGACGCCCTGCACGTCGCGGTCGGGGTCGTCGATGCGGGTGGCGATGAAGTAGCCGGGCTCGCCGGTGGTCACGCCGACGGCATAGACCGCGCCGGTGCCGGTGTCGCGCGCCTCGGTGAAATAGGGGCGGAAGCTGTAATCGTGGCCCACGAAACTGCCGGGCGCGGCCCAGTTCGAGGAGGCGAGGGTGAGGCCGGCCTCGCTCAGCAGGTAGAGCTGGCCCGAGCCGGTCTGGCTGGCGATCTTCTGCAGGTAGCGGTTGGCCGCATCGATGGCGGCGGCATCGTCCGGCGTGGCGAGGGCGGCCCGGATGCGGGCATCCTCGCCGGCCACGCGGGGCAGGGCGCGGAAGCGGTCGATCTCGGTCTGCAGGGCGCGGTGGCTGACCAGCAGGCCCTGCTCGAGCCCCTGCCGCAACTCGGCCAGCACCAGCTGCCAGGCCAGCGCACCGCAGAGCAGCGCCCCGAGCGTCACCAGCACCAGCCGCAGGCGCCAGACCGAGCGCAGCCGCGGCAGCAGGGAGGCGCGGCGCGGCATCAGCCGGCGTCGGGGCAGGGGGAGAGGCGCACCGGCAGCCCGGCGCTGGCGCCGAGCCGGGTGCACTCGGCGCCGCACAGGGTCCAGGCCGAGGGGGTCTTGCCCGAGGCGGCGAGGACGAGTGCGGGCACCGGCGGCAGATCCGGGGCCCAGACCCACCAGTCGTTCTCGAAGCGCCCGCCGGGGCCGGGCTCCATGCCGGCGCCCGAGCCCTTCACCGCGGCCTGGGTCAGGTGCAGGCGGTTGTCTTGGGTGACCTCCCATGTCTCGCGCCAGTCCTGACGCTCGACCGAGTGGGTCCATTGCAGGGTGAAGCTGCCGCTATCGGCGAGGGCGAGCATCAGCGCCCCCGCCAGAATGCAGCCGCTCACGCCGACACCGTCGTCCGGCCCCGCCACATCAGCACCGCGAAGACCGCGGTGAGCGCGAAGCCGATCTCGTCGGTGATCGGCAGTGCCGCGACGAGGGTGAAGGCGGCGGCGACGGCGATCACGCGCTCCCACATGGCCAGCGGGCGGCCCAGCCAGCCGATCACGCAGGCGCCCCAAAGGGCGAGCGCGATCAATGCCTTGAGCACGATGTAGGCGACCGCGGGCCAGTAGCCGACCGCGCCCGCCAGCGCGCCGCCATCCTGCAGCATCAGCGCCGGGGTGTAGACCGCCATGAACGGCACCACGAAGCCCGCGGCGGCCACCTTGATCGCCTCGAAGCTGATCTTCAGGCCGCTTTCCTTTGCGATCGGCGCGGCGGCGAAGCAGGCCAGAGCGACCGGCGGCGTCAGGTCCGCGAGGATGCCGAAATAGAACACGAACATGTGGCTGACGATCAGCGGCACGCCGAGGTCGAGCAGCGCGGGCCCGGCGATCGACGAGGTGATGATGTAGTTGGGGATGGTCGGAATGCCCATGCCGAGGATGATACAGGTAATCATCGTCAGCACCAAGGACAGGAACAGGCTGTCCTGCCCGACCGAGACGATGAACTGGCCAAAGGTGTTGGCCGCGCCGGTGAGGGTCATCACGCCAATGATCACGCCCACGAGCGCGCAGGCGATGCCCACGGGCAGGGCAGTCTTGGCGCCGTCGGCAAGGCTGTCGCGGCAGATCGCCAGTGTCTCGCGCCCGCCGCGGAAGGCGGCGCAGGTGACGATGAGCACGCCCAGCACCAGAAGCAGCGCGTGGATGCCGAACTTGAAGAAGGCCGAGGCGCAGAGCCCGAGCACGATCCAGAAGATCACCCGCACCGCGGTCGAGGGCATCCCCATGGCGATGGCGGTGCCGAGGATCAGCATCCCGGTCAGCGCCAGCCCGATGGTCCCGGCAAACAGCGGGGTGTAGCCCGAGAACAGCAGCCAGACCAGCACCGCAAGCGGCAGGATCAGGTACCAGCCCTCGCGCAGGGCCTTGCGCGCCGAGGGCATCTCTTCGGCGGACAGGCCGCGCAGGCCGCGCTTTCCGGCCTCGAGATGGACCATCCAGAAGGCGCCGGCGAAGTAGAGGATGGCGGGCACCAGCGCCGCCTTGACCACTTCGATATATTGCACGCCGAGGGTCTCGGCCATGATGAAGGCCACCGCGCCCATCACCGGCGGCATGATCTGCCCGCCCATCGAGGAGGTCGCCTCGACGCCGCCGGCAAAGGCCGGGCGGTAGCCGAAGCGCTTCATCAGCGGGATGGTGAACTGGCCGGTGGTGACGACGTTGGCGACGCCCGAGCCCGAGATCGTGCCCATCAGCCCCGAGGACAGCACCGAGACCTTGGCGGCGCCGCCGGTGCGGTGGCCGACGAGGCCGAGCGAGACATCGGTGAACAGGCGGATCATCCCGGCCTTCTCGAGGAAGCTGCCGAACAGGATGAAGAGGAAGATGTAGGTCGCCGACACATAGGTCGGGATGCCGTAGATGCCCTCGGTGCCATAGGCGATCTGCTCGACCACCTGCTCGAAGGCGTAGCCGCGGTGATCGAAGGGCGGCGGCAGGTGCTGGCCGAAGAGCGCGTAGGCGAGGAAGAGCCCGCAGATGATCGGCAGGGCAGGGCCCATCAGCATCCACGCGGCGACGAAGACCGTGACCACGGCGACGCAGCCGAACACGAGGTCGGGCAGGTTGGGGTCGCCCGCGCGGAACAGCAGCGGCGTGTACTCGATCCACTGGTAGGCGGCGACGGCGACGCCGGCGGCGGCGAACAACCAGCACAGCGCCCGTAGCGGCGTGCCGAAGCCGCGCCCGAGCGCCAGCAGCGGGTAGCCGAGCGCCAGCAGGAAGCCCACATGCACCGCGCGCATCACCTGGCTGGGCAGGTCGATGACATGGGCTGCGATGGCGATCTGGTAGAGCGAGAAGACCACCGCCAGCCAGAAAAGGAAGCGCCCGGTCAGGCTCGGCGGAAAGCTCGAAGCCAGCGGGTCATGCAGTTCGGCCAGTTCCTCGGCCCGGCCGGTCTCGGCCGCGTGTTGTCCGGTCATGTGATCCTCCCGTCATGCCGTCAGCCCGGCCAAGGCCGGGCCGACGTTTGGGGCTGCTCAGAGCAGGCCCTGTTCCTTGTAGAACCGCTCGGCGCCCGGGTGCAGTGGGATCGGCGCGTTCTTGATGGCGTTCTCGAGGTCGATGTCGCCCGCCGCGGCATGCGCCGCCTTGAGCTGGTCGAGGTTCTCGAACAGCAGCTTGGTCATCTGGTAGGCGAGCTCGTCCGAGACGTCGGAGCTGGTCACGAGCACGTTGGTGATCGCCAGCGTGGGCACGTCCGCGTCCTGGCCCGGGTAGGTGCCGGCGGGGATGACGCCGGCGGCGTAGGGCGCGCCGAGCGTTTCCGCCACCTCGGCGGGGATCGACACGTAGGTCACATCCTGGGTCGAGGACAGGTCCTTGAGCGCCGCCGAGCCGAGGCCCGAGCTCTGCAGCGTGGCGTCGAGCTGGCGGTTCTTCATCAGCTCGACCGATTCCGCGAAGGGCAGGTACTCGACCTTGCCGAGATCGTCGTAGCTCATGTCGAGCGCGCCGAGGATCTTGCGGGCGTTGACCTCGGTGCCGGACTTGGCGGCCCCGACCGAGACCGACTTGCCGGCAAGCTCGGTCGCGGTGGTCACGCCGGCCTCGGCGGAGGCGGCGATCTGGATGAAGTTGGGATAGATGGCGGCGATGGCGCGGAGCTTGTCGAGCGGCTTCGAGAAGCCGACCTCCTCGTTGCCCTCGTAGGCGTCCTTGACCGAGTCGCCGAGCGCGAAGCCGATCTCGCCACGGCCCTGCTGCAGCAGGTTCAGGTTCTCGACCGAGGCCTTGGTCGACTGCACCTGCGTGCGGGCATCGGGGATGTTCTTGGCGTAGATGTCGGCCATGGCAACGCCGAGCGGGTAGTAGACGCCCGAAGTGCCGCCGGTGAGCACGTTGATGAACTCCGCGGCCGAGGCGGCGGGGGCGGAAAGGGCGAGGCTGCCGGCGATCAGTGCGCCGAGCCCGAAGGTCTTGATCATGGTGGTCCTCCCAGACTCTCGATCCGCGACACCGGCCCGTCAGGCCCTGTCGCGAGGTGTGGGAACCATGTTCAGGCGGCCGGTTCCGGGCAAGCTGCGACGGGGGCGGGGCCGATGTTTCGTCGCAGGATCCCGCCCCGCCCCTGGCAGATTTCTGCCCCGGCTCAGACAGGCTTGATCCTCGGGCGCTTCGGCGCCTGCGCCGTGCGCTCGGCGGTTGGGAGCGCCCTTGCTATTTCTATTTTATAAAATATAAGTCGAGCTGCCCAAACCGGTGAAGATCATGACATCCAGCGCTCCCATCGCCCTTACCAAGGCCACTCCCGACGCCGATTCCCGGCCCGGTTGGCCCGCCTTCAAGGATCCGTTGCTCTCCGAGGCCGCGGGCGGTTTCCTCGCGCCGCGCCCCGACTTCGGTGTCGAGCGGCTGGCAGAGGTGTTGCGGGAGGGGTGGGGCCTCTCGGGCAGGCTCACCGATCTCGGCGGCGAACGGGACTGCAACACCGGCGTGGCGCTGGAGGACGGCCGACGGCTGGTGCTTAAGATTTTCAGCCCCGACGACAGCGACCGGGTCCGCCAGTTCCAGCATCAGGTGATGGTGCATCTCGAGGGGCGGGGCCTCGGGCTGACGCCGAAGATCTACAGGACCCGCGACGGCGCCCTCGAGACGGTGGTCACGGACGGGGAGGGGGCGCGGTTCCACGCGGTGCTGATCGACCTGATGCCGGGACAGCCGCCGCAGCCCGATGGCAGCGCCGCGCAGCAGCGCATGATCGGGCGCGGCATCGCCGAGCTGCACGGCGCGCTGCGGGACCTCGACTGCCCCGCCGCCAACCGGGTGCTGCTCTGGGACCAGATGAACGCGCCGCGCCTGCGCGAGGCGGCGGAGATGGTCGAGGACCGCGCCCTGCGCCGCCGCATCCTCGGCGGCATGGACCATGTCGAGCAGCGGTTGCCGGCGCTCGCGGCGCTGCCGGCGCAGCTGATCCACAACGATCTGAGCCAGAGCAACATGCTGGTGCGCGACGACGACCCGCTGGCGCTTAGCGGCATCTTCGATTTCGGCGACATGGTGATCGCGCCGCGGATCAACGACATCGCCATCGCCGCCACCTATTTCACCCTGCCGGACCGCCCGCTCGCGCCGCAGCTGGCCCGCATTGTGGCGGGCTACGAGGAGGTCATCGCGCTTGGCGATGACGAGCTTGCCGCGCTGCCCGACGCGATGCTGGCGCGGATGCTGCTGCGCATGGTCATCCCGCTCTGGCGCAGTGCGCTGTTCCCCGCCAACCGCGCCTACCTGCTGCGCCATTTCGATACCGGGCGCGCGCTGGCCGAACACGTGCTGCCGCCCGAGGGCGGGCCGGGCCGGGCGCCCTTCGCCTTCAACAGATCCCATCTGGACACGCTTTGCCATGACTGACCAATCCTCCCACGCCACGCTGATGGCGCGCCGCAGCCGCACTCTCGGGCCGGCCTACCGGCATTTCTACGACGCCCCGCTGCATCCGGTGCGCGGGCAGGGGGTGCGGCTTTACGATGCCGAGGGGCGGGCCTATCTCGATGCCTACAACAACGTGCCCTCGGTCGGGCATTGCCACCCGCGCGTGGTCGAGGCGCTGGCCGCGCAGGCGGCCGAGCTCAACACCCACACGCGCTACATCCATCCCAAGATCGTCGAGTATGGCGAGCGGCTGACGGCGCTGTTCGATCCCGCGCTGTCGCAGGTCATGTTCACCTGCACCGGCAGCGAGGCCAACGATCTGGCGCTGCGGGTGGTGCGCGCGGTCACCGGCGGCACCGGCATCATCGTGACCTCGAACGCCTATCACGGGGTGACCGCCGATCTGGCCGAACTGTCGCCCTCGCTGGGCGCGGCCAACCCGCTCGGCGCGCATGTGCGCACCGTGGCCCCGCCTTCGGGCGTGGATGGCGGCGCCAGCTTCGCCGCCGAGGTCCGCACGGCCATCGCCTCGCTGCAGGCGGCGGGGCTGCGCCCGGCGGCGCTTTTGTTCGACACGGTGTTTGCCAGCGACGGGGTCTATCTTGATCCGCCGGGCTGCGTCGCGGGCGCGGTCGCCGCGATCCGCGAGGCCGGTGGCCTGTTCATTGCCGACGAGGTGCAGGCGGGGTTGGCGCGGGTGGGCTCGCATATGTGGGCCTATGAGCGCCACGGCGTGGTGCCCGACATCGTGACGCTGGGCAAGCCGCTGGGGGCGGGGCACCCGTTGGCCGCGATGGTGATCCGGCCCGATCTGCTCGCCGAGTTCGGCGCCAAGACCCGCTATTTCAACACCTTCGGCGGCAACCCGGTGTCGGCGGCGGTGGGGCTCGCGGTGCTCGACGTGATCCGCGACGAGGGGCTTCAGGAGAACGCTGACAGCGTCGGCCGGGCGCTGCAGGACGGGCTCGCCACGCTGGCGCAGCGCCATCCCGAGGTCGTCGCGGAGGTGCGCGGCACCGGGCTCTACGCAGCGGTTGAGCTGCGCGGCGCGCCCGGGACCGCCGGGCAGGGGATCAGCTGGCTGCTCAACGACATGCGGCGGCGCGGCGTTCTTCTGGGCAGCTGCGGCTCGCACGGGCAGGCGCTGAAAATCCGCCCGCCGCTGCCGTTCGGCGAGGACGACCTCGCGGAGCTGCTCACGGCGCTGGATGAGGGCTTGTCGCAGGACGGGCTTTGTCACATCCTCGGTGCTTGATCCGAGACGGCGCGCCGCCGCGGGCGTGAGAGGAGAGCCATGCCAGACCCTGCCAAGCCGAGCGTGTCGCGCACCGGCAACCTCAAGCCCATCGCTTCGGGGAGCCTGTCGGCGCGGGCCTACGAGGCGATGCGGCGGGGGCTGATCGAGGGCGAGTTCGCGCCGGGGCAGCGGCTCGTGCTGCAGGATCTGGCCAACCATTTCGGCACCTCGATCACCCCGGCGCGCGAGGCGGCGATGCGGCTGGCCAGCGAGGGCGGGCTCGAACTGCGCTCGGGCCGGTTTTTGTTCGTGCCCGAGATGGACCGCGACCGCTATCTCGAGGTGCGCGCCATGCGGATCGAGCTCGAGGGGCTGGCGGCCCGGGTCGCCGCCACGCGCTGCACGCCCGAAGAGCTCCAGCCGCTGCGCGAGATCCAGCGCGCCTATGTCGCCTCGGATGCGCCCGAACAGGCCGAGACGGCAACGCGCCTGAACCGGCAGTTCCATGCCGGGGTCTACCGGCTTTCGGGGATGGCGCTGCTGATCAGCCATATCGAGCAGCTCTGGGTCGCCATGGGCCCGATGCTGACGGTGTTCTTTGCACCCGACGGCCAGCGCTATTTCGGCGCCGAGGTGCATGACGCGATCCTCGATGCGCTCGAGGCCGGCGACGGGGCAGAGGCGGAGCGGCAGATCCAGACCGACATCGTCAACGGCACGGCGCGGTTCCTCGCCTATTTCGACCGGCAGGAGGCGGCGCGCTGAGCCTTAGCCGTAGAGCCACAGGATGCCGCCGCAGGCGGTGACCGCAGCCACGAGGTTCATCGCCAGCCCGATCTTGAGAAAATCCGAGAACCGGTAGTTGCCCGCGCCGTAGACCAGCGTGTTGGTCTGGTAGCCGATGGGCGTGGCAAAGCTTGCCGAGGCACCGAACATCACCGCCATGGTCAGGGCGCGCGGGTCGAGCCCGGTGCTTTCCGCCAGCCCGATGGCGATGGGGGTGAAGACCACGGCGACGGCGTTGTTGGTGACGGTCTCGGTCAGCAGCGAGGCCAGAAGGTAGATCGCCAGCAGCGCGAAATAGGGCGGCAGCCCTGCGATGGGGGGCGACAGCCAGCTGACCAGCAGGTCGACCGCGCCGGTGTTCTGCAGCCCGAGCCCGACCACCAGCATGGCGAAGATCAGCACCAGGATCGCCCCGTCGACCGCGCCCCAGGCCTCGTCGGCGTCGATGCAGCGCAGCACGAGGATCGCCGCCACCGCGAGGATCGACAGTGTCGCGATGTCGAGCACACCCAGCGCAGCCAGCCCGACCACACCGGCCAGCGCCGCCAGCACCAGCGGCGCGCGGCCGCGGCGGAAGGCGCGCCCGGTGGGGCGGCTGACCGAAACCAGCTGGGCCTCGTCCTCGAGGCTTTCGAAGGCGTTGGCCGGGCCTTCGAGCAGGAGTTTGTCCGCCGGGCGCAGCCGCACGCTGCCGAGATCGGGACCGGGGATGTGCTCGTGCCGGTGCGCGCCCAGCACCCGCACGCCGAAGCGCCGGCCCAGCGACATGCTGCGCAGGGTGCGCCCGAGGCTGGGTTTGCGCGGCGAGACGATGACCTCGACGGTGACCATCTCGACATCAGGCTGCTCGCCGCGGCGCAGGCCGATCTTCAGAGCCGGATCGTCGTGCAGGGTGAGCAGCTCCGAGGTGGGGGCGCGGAAGATGATGGTGTCGCCGGTCTCGAGAACCTGCTCGGCCAGAGGGCCGGGCAGGGCGTGGCCCTTGCGGCGCAGGCCGGTGACCCTGACGCTGCCGCGGTTGAACGGCGCCACGTCGGCCAGCGCCTTGCCGGCGTGGCTGTCATCGGCCAGCACCGCTTCCGACAGGAAGGTGGTCTCGCCCAGCATCTGGTCGGGGTTGCTGGCCTCGCGGTCGGGCAGCAGCCAACGCCCGAGGATCGCCAGCGTCACGCCGCCGGCCAGCGCCACGAGGATGCCCACAGGTGTGATCTCGAAGATGCGGAACGGCTCGAGCCCCTGACCGCGGGCAACGCCGTCGACCAGCAGGTTGGTCGAGGTGCCGATCAGCGTGCAGGTGCCGCCGAGGATCGCGACATAGCTCAGCGGGATCAGCAGCCGTGTGGCGGACTTCCCGAGCGCGGAGGCGAGCCGGATCACCACCGGGATCAGCACCAGCACCACCGGTGTATTGTTGACGAAGCCCGAGGCCACGAGGGTGACCCCGAGGATCACCGACAAAGCCAGCGCCGGGCGCTCCTGCGCCTGCGCGATCACCATGTTCGAGACCGCCTCGAGCACCCCGGTACGCACCAATGCGCCGGAGAGCACGAACATCGCGCCGATGGTCAGCGGCGCGGGGTTGGAAAACACCGACAGCAGCTCGTTCGGGCCGACATAGCCCATCGCCACGAACAGCGCCGCGAGCCCGGCGGCGGGCACTTCCGGCGGGTAGAGCTCGAGCATGAAGAGCGCGAACAGCGCCACGATCATGGCCAGCGAGATGAGCGCGTCGTAACGCTCTATGAGGTCGATGAAATCTGTCATGCGTGTTCCGCCTGCCCGTCTGACACAACGTCGACCTGTTCAGAAGGTTGCGCAAGAGGGCATGGCGGGATGGTCGCGTCGGCGGGCGGGCCCGCCGCGAGGCGGTGGCCCTCGGGCGGTTGATCCCCGCCGAGCCGGGGCTCAGCCGCCACCCCCGGCCGCTGAGCCCGCTTCGGCCGGGCTCAGAGCCAGCCGCGGATGCGCTCGGCCACGCGCTCGACCGACAGCCCGTACATGTCGTGCAGGGTCGGTAGGGCGCCGGCCTCGAGGAAGGCGTCGGGCAGGCCAATCATCCGGAAGCCCGGGGTGACGCCCGCCTGCAGCAGCGTCGCCGCCACCGCTTCGCCCAGCCCGCCGTTGACGCTGTGGTTCTCGGCGGTGACCACCAGCCGTCCGCCGCGTCCGGCCTCGGCGAGGATGGTCTCGGTGTCGAGCGGCTTGATCGTGGGCGTGTGCAGCACCGCCACGTCGATGCCGTCTTTCGCCAGGACCTCGGCGGCGTCGAGGGCGCGCATGGTCATGATGCCCGACGAGATCACCAGCACGTCGCGCCCCTCGCGGATCATCTGGGCGCGGCCCAGCTCGAACCGGTAGTCGGGCTTGTGGCGGGTCAGCACGCTCGGCACCTTGCCGCGCAGCAGGCGGGCGTAGACCGGCCCCGGATGGGCGATCATCGCCGGCACCATGCCGGCCACGTCGCAGGCATCGCAGGGGTCGATCAGCACCATGTCGGGCAGGCCCCGGAAGATCGCCAGATCCTCGGTGGCCTGATGGCTCGGGCCGTAGCCGGTGGTGAGGCCGGGCAGGGCGCAGGCGATCTTGACCGGCAGGTTTTCCTCGGCGATTGCCATGGCGATGAAGTCATAGGCCCGGCGCGCGGCGAAGACCGCGTAGGTGGTGGCAAACGGGATGAACCCCTCGCGGGCCAGCCCGGCGGCGGCGGAGAACAGCAGCTGCTCGGCCATGCCCATCTGGTAGAAGCGCTCGGGCATGGCGTTGGCAAAGACGTGCAGGTCGGTGTATTTCGACAGGTCCGCCGAGAGTCCGACGATGCGCGGGTCGCCCTGCGCCGCCTCGACCAGCGCGTGGCCGAAGGGGGCCGGGACGGTGTCATAGCCCTCGGCGGCCAGCGAGGCGATCATCGCCGAGGTCGCGACGAGCTTGCCCTCGGGCACCTTGCGGGGCTCGTACTTGCGCGCTTTCGAGGCGTGGGTCATTGCGGTTTCCCCTCTTCCAGTCGGTCGAGCGCGCGGGCCCATTCGTCGGGCTCGACCCGGACGAAATGGTTCTGCTCGCGGGCTTCGAGGAAATCGACGCCCTTGCACATGCGGGTGTTGCAGATGATCACACGCGGCTTGGGCTCTGGCAGGGCGCGGGCGGTGTCGAAGGCTGCGACCAGCGCCGAAAGGTCGTTGCCGTCGACCTCCTGCGCGTGCCAGCCGAAGGCCTCCCACTTGGGCGCCTCGGGCACTTGGGCGAGCGCGTCACGCGACGGGCCATCGGCCTGCTGGTTGTTGAAGTCGACGAGGCAGATCAGGTTGTCTAGCTTCCACTGCACGGCGGACATCACCGCCTCCCAGGTCGAGCCCTCGCCAAGCTCGCCGTCGGACATCAGGTTGTAGACCACACGGTCGGAGCGCTTGCGCTTCAGCCCGAGCGCCGCGCCCACGGCGATGCCGAGCCCGTGGCCGAGCGAGCCGCCGGTGATCTCCATGCCGGGCGTGTAGGAGGCCATGCCCGACATCGGCATCCGGCTGTCATCCATGCCGTAGGTGGCAAGCTCTTCCTCGGGCAGGATGCCGGCCTCCATGAGGGCGGCATAGAGCGCGATGGCGTAGTGCCCGATCGAGAGGTAGAAGCGGTCGCGCCCCTCCCATTCCGGATCGTCGGCGCGCCAGTCCATGGCGTGGAAATACGAGGTGGCGAGCACGTCGGCCACCCCGAGCGCCTGCCCGATATAGCCCTGCCCCTGCACCTCGCCCATCAGGAGCGCCTTGCGGCGGATGTTCCAGGCGCGCCTCTCGAGCGAGACGTTCGAGACCGCTGCGGCGGGACGTGTCATGCCTTCCCCTCCCATGGATCGGCGATGAATAGGCTGGCCCGGCACAGGCTGTGCGCCGGGCCCGAGATCAGTCGCGCGCAGCGTCGGTCATCGCGACGAGCATCACATGCGCCGAGGCGGCGCCGGGATCCATGTGCCCCAGCGAGCGCGCGCCGAGCTTGGCCGAACGGCCCCGGCGGCTCTCGATCTCGGCGGTGTAGTCGCGGCCGTTGCGGGCGCCCGCGCTTGCCGCCTCGAGGCAGGCGATCACGTCGCCGCCCGCGTGCAGCGCCTCCTTGGCCTTGGCCACCGCCGGCACCCAGGCGTCGATCATCGTCTTGTCGCCGACCTGCGCGCCGCCGCGCGACTGGATGCCGGTGCAGATGCCCTCGATCCACGCCACGGTGGCGGCGGCGTCGAGGTTGAGCCGGTCCGACACCATCGCGCCCGCCTTGCGGAAGGCCGAGGCATAGAGCGGCCCGGAGGATGCGCCGACCGCGTCGAGAAACGCCTTGGCCATGCGCTCGGAGATCTCGGTGACGGTCTCGCGGCGCTCCTCGGCCAGCTCCTTGCGCACCGCCGACCAGCCGATATCCATCGTCACGCCGTGGTCGCCGTCGCCGATGACGCCGTCGAGCTCGGAGAGCCAGTCGCGGTTGTCGTGGATGGCTGCGCCCATCGCCAGCATCATGGTGCGGAAGCGCGCGGGCGTGATCGGGCCGTCCTTGGCCAGCGTGTCGTGATCGACCGTCGCACCGGTCCCGGCGCTGGCGTGGTCGCGCCGGGTCAGGCTGCCTGCGGGGGCCAGATCGCCCGCCACGGTGAGCGCCGGGGTGCGGCAGGGGGTGTCGAGCAGCGCCTTGAGGTCGTCGTCGAGCTTCAGGAGCGTGATCGAGGCGCCGGCCATCTCGAGCGAGGTGCAGTATTCCCCGACCCATGCGAAGTGGATGTGGATGCCGTGTGCGTCGAGGATCTTGGCGGCGCGGCGGTGCAGCAGGTAGAGCTCCAGAGGCCCGGTGGCGCCCAGCCCGTTGACCAGCACCGCGACCTCGTCGCCGTGGCCGAGCCCCATGTCGGCGAGGATCGCCTCCATCAGCTCCTCGGCCACCTCGTCGGCGGTCTCGAGCTTGCCGCGGCGCATCCCCGGCTCGCCGTGGATGCCCATGCCGATTTCCATCTCGTCATGGCCGAGCTCGAAATTGGGCTTGCCGGTCTGCGGCAACGAGCAGGCGCTCAGCGCCACGCCCATCGAGCGGCAGTTCTCGTTGGCCTTCGTCGCGGCGGCGACCACGCCTGCGAGGTCGCGTCCCTGCTCGGCGGCGGCGCCTGCGATCTTGAAGACGAAGAAATCGCCCGCGATGCCGCGCCGTTCGCCCTCGCGGCCCTTGGGGGCGGAGGCGACATCGTCGGTGACGGCGAAGGAATGCGCTGGCACGCCCATCGCCTCGCATTCCTCGGCGGCCATGTCGAAATTCATCACGTCGCCGGTGTAGTTGCCGTAGAGAAACATCACGCCTGCGCCGCCATCGACGGCGCGCGCGGCATCCATGATGTGCTCGGGCGAGGGCGAGGCGAAGACGTTGCCCACCGCCGCCGCATCCGCCAGACCGCGCCCGACATAGCCGGCAAAGGCGGGCTCGTGCCCCGAGCCGCCGCCGATCACGATGCCGACCTTGCCGTCGCGCGGGCCGTCCTTCGCGACGATGGCGCGCCCGGTGGCGCCCTCGACCTTGAGCATGTGCGGATGCGCCAGAAGCATCCCCTCGATGGCCTCGGGGATGATGTCTTCCGGCGCGTTGATGAGCTTCTTGGTGCGGATATCGTCGGTCATGTGGTCCTCCCCCCTCATTGGACGAATGTCTTGGCGGCGGCAGTGGTCTGTTCGATCCACGGCTGCTCCTTGGCGATGGCGTCGTCGAGCGTGCCGCCCTCGATCATCAGCCAGTGCTCGAGGATGACGCTCATGTCCTTCGGGCAATGGGCGAGCTGGTCGAGCGTCCAGCGGATCGGCGCGCGCCCGGTCCCGAGCGGCACGCCGTGGATGCGGAAGCCGACGCCGTAGGTGTCGGGCGTGATCTCGTAATCCTTGAGATGCAGGTTGATGGTGTAGGGCGCGAGCAGGCCGATGGTCTCTTCCGGCCATTCGTTCGCGCAGATCGAGTTCGCCACGTCGAGACAGACGCCCAGGTGGTCGTCGTTCACGATGTCCAGCAGCTCGACCATGCGCGGGCTGGGGTAGTTGAAGTGGTTCTCGATCGCGATCTTCATGCCGGCGGCGCGGGCGGCATCGACGCGCGGGCGCAGCTGTTCGGCCAGCTCGGCGGTCGGGATATGCCCGTCGGCCTCGTCGAGCGCCACGCGCAGGATCTTTGAATGCAGCCGCTTGCCGATCTCGATGTAGCGGTCGACCTCGTCGGCGTCGAAGCACTGGGTGCCGAGCTCGAGCGCCAGCCCCTTCTCCTGCGCGATCTCGTAGAGGCGGTGGTGGTCCGCCGCCTCGAGCCGGTCGAGCGGCATGTTGTCGGCGTATTGCACCACGCTCAGCCCCAGCGCCTCGGCGCGGTCGAGCAGGTCGAAGGCGCTGAGCGGGCGGGCCGGGCGCTGATCCTTGATGCCGATGGACCAGCGATAGGCATAGCTGCCGAGTCCGAGTTTCATGATGTCCTCCCAAGTTCCGTCGGCGCCGGCGCCGCTTTGCCCGAGGCGAAAGCGCGACCCGCGCGGATGACCAGAAGGGATAACCGGTTTCGGCCCGCCTAGCTTTGAAGTTCTCCTAATCAGCTTGTTAAGTTTTGTTCATTTATTCGGGGCGGGGGCTTTGTCATGGTCTTTCAAACCGCGGCAGGGGAGAGCCGCAGGGGAGGATCAGCCGAAAGACATATTCCCCGGGGATGCAGTGCGCGCTGCCTGCCGTTGCCCCTTGCCGCGGAGATCACGGTCCGGTGCCAGCCGACCGGAGACATGACAGGTGGGGACTGCCCCGCCGAGAGACAGAAAGGATGAAGATGGGACTTCTGACTGGTAAAATTGCCGTCGTGACCGGGGCCGCGAGCCCGCGCGGCCTTGGCAAGGCGACGGCGAAGCTCTTTGCCGAGCATGGCGCGACCGTGGTCATCACCGACCTCGACGCCGCCCAGGCGCAGGCCGCCGCGGATGATCTTCCGGGCGAAGGCCATATGGGCATGGCCTGCAACGTCACCGACAAGGAGGCCTGCTTTGCCACTGCCGCCGCCGTCATCGAAAAGCTCGGCGCGGTCGACATCCTGGTCAACAACGCCGGCATCACCCAGCCGCTGAAGATCATGGAGATCGCGCCCGAGAACTATGACGCGGTGACCGACGTGAACCTGCGCGGCACGCTCTACATGACGCAGGCGCTGATCCCGCACTGGCGCGAGCGGCAGACCGGCTCGGTGGTCAACATGTCCTCGGTCTCGGCGCAGCGCGGCGGCGGCATCTTCGGCGGCCCGCACTACTCGGCCGCCAAGGCGGGCGTGCTTGGCCTGACCAAGGCGATGGCGCGCGAGCTGGCGCCCGACGGGGTGCGGGTCAACGCGATCTGCCCGGGCTTCATCGCCACCGACATCACCGCCGGCAAGCTGACCGACGAGATGCGCGCGCAGGTCCTGGCTGGCATTCCGATGGGCCGCGCCGGCACCGCCGACGACGTGGCGGGCTGCGCCCTGTTCCTGGCCTCGGACCTGTCGAGCTACTGCACCGGCACCGAGGTCGACGTGAATGGTGGATCGCTGATCCACTGAGGAGGAAAGACCTCCCGCCGCCATTCCGCGGTTCACGCGGGCGGCGGGAGACCGTATCTCCGGGCGGACACACCGCCCGGGGTCACGCCGGACATACCGGCGAGGGGCCGAAACGCCCCGGACCAATCAAGGAGGAGACACCATGAAATTCACCCTGACCGGCGCGCTGCTTGCCGCCACCGCCCTGACCTCGGCCCCGGCCTTTGCCGACGAGGTGATCTTTGCCCACGGCGCGAACCCCGGCAACCCGCGCTATGCGGCCGCCGAGATGTTCGCCGACCTCGTGCCCGCCTGCACCGGCGGTGAGACCACCGTCAACGTCGCGGCCTCGGCCACCATGGGCAACGATGTCGAGATGCTGACCTCGGTCGCCGGCGGCGTCATCCAGATGTCGGCCAACAGCCAGGGCCCGCTGGCGCAGATCGTGCCCGAGGCCGGGATGCTTGGCCTGCCGTTCCTGTTCGAGGACCTGCCGACGGTGTGGAGCGTGCTCGACGGTGAAGTCGGCGACATGCTCGACGCGAAGGCCCAGAATGCCGGGCTGAAGATCCTCACCTTCTGGGACAACGGCATCCGCCACGTCTCGCACACGTCGAAGAACGTGCCGACCCCGGCCGATCTCGAGGGCATGCAGATCCGCACCCCGTCGGACGAGACCACCATCGCGGCCTTCGAGGCGCTCGGCGCGTCGCCGGCGCCGCTGGCCTGGTCCGAGCTGCCGACCGCGCTGCAATCGGGCGTGTTCGAGGGCCAGGAAAACCCGCTGACCAACATCTACTCGGCCAAGCTGCACGAGATCACCCCCTACATCACCCTGACCGGGCACAAGTACGAATCCACCCCGGTGGTGGCCTCGATGGTGTGGTGGTCGGGCCTCGACGAGGCGACGCAGGAGTGCATCGAGGGCGCCGCCGAGCAGGCGGGCTGGTATCAGCGTGGCCTGTCGCTGAGCCAGGGCAAGTCGCTGCGCGAGACCATGGAAGCGGAGGGCGCGACCTTTGCCGAGGTCGAGGACCGTCAGGCCTTCATCGACGCCACGGCCGGTGTCTACGACCAGTACGAGGGCGACTACGGCGACCTGATCGGGGCGCTGCGCGAGGCCACCCAGTGACCGGCGAAAGCCCTTCCAAGGGGAGCGGCCTCGGCCGCTCCCTCCTGCGCCCGCTCCGGATCGTGGAGCGGGTGATCGAGGGCTCGGGCGCGGCGATCATCTTCGTCACGCTGAGCTTAACCTTCTGCGCGCTGCTGGTGAACGTGGTGCTGCGCTACGCCTTCGGCAGCGGACTGGCCTGGGCCTACGAGATCCACGCCATCCTGTTCCCCTGGCTGGTCGCCGGCGGCATCGCCGTGGCCTCGGTGCGCGGCTGGCACATCTCGGTCGACGCGCTGATCGGCATCCTGCCCGAGACGCTGCAGCGCGGGGTGGCGATGCTGGTCTCGGTGGCGGTGCTGGTGATCGCGCTGACGGTGATCCGCACCAGCGGGCCGATCATCCGCGCCTCGCAGTTCCAGCGCCTCTCGGAGATCCCGGTGTCGCAATACTGGGGCTATATCAGCCTCTACTATGCCTTCGGCGCGATGGCGGCGCAGGCGGTGATCACCCTGCTGCGACAGATCTTCGCGCCGCACTACGATCGCGACCTCCCCCAGCAAAGCTTCAGCTGAGAAAGGCCCCGACATGGTCAAGCTCCTGATTATCGTGTTCCCGGTGCTGCTGCTGGTCTCGGTGCCCGTGGCCCATGCCATGCTCGGCGCCACGGCCTTCGCGCTCTGGGTCGAGGGCAAGCCGATGGCGGTGATTGCGCAGCGGCTCTACTCGCCGACGCAGAGCTTCCCGATGCTGGCGATCCCGTTCTTCATCCTTGCCGGCAGCCTGATGATGTCGGGCCGCTTCGGCGAGCATCTCGTGACCATCGCGAAGCTGCTGGTGGGTCGCTTCAAGGGCGGTCTGGCGCAAGTCTCGATCATCGGCTCGGTGATGTTCGGCGGCGTCTCGGGCTCGGCGGTGGCGGATGCCTCGGCGCTCGGCAACGCGCTGATCCCGGTGCAGAAGAAAGAGGGCTATCCGGGCGGGTTTGCCGCCGCGGTCAACGCCTCGTCCTCGACCGTGTCGGTCCTGATCCCGCCGTCGATCCCGCTGATCCTGTACGGGCTGGTGTCCAACACCTCGATCATCGATCTGTTCGTTGCGGGCATCCTGCCGGGCGTGATGCTGGGCATCGGCATGTTCACCGCCGTGTGGTGGGTGGCGCGGCGGCTGGGCCTGCCGACCGCCGAGGTGCCGGGCGGCTTCCGCGCCTACAAGGGCGAGCTGCTGCACGCGATCCCGGCGCTCTTGATGCCGATCTTCGTCATCGGCACGCTGCGCTTCGGCATCGCGACGCCGACCGAGGTGTCGGTGATGGCGGTGGCCTACGCGCTCTTCGTGTCGGGCGTGATCTATCGCGACCTGACGCTCAAGGACATCTGGAAGGCGATGATCGACACCGGCGTGATGACCGGCGCGGTGCTGATCATCATCATGGCCTCGTCGGCGATCCAGTGGATCCTAACCGCCGAGCGCACGCCGCAGACCCTTGCGATCTGGGTCACCGAGACCCTGAGCGAGCCGTGGATGGTGATCCTTGCCCTGAACCTCGTGATGATCATCGTGGGCACCTTCCTCGACCTGCCGGCGGCGGTGCTTCTGCTCGGGCCGCTGTTCGTCACAATCGCCAACGCCATCGGGCTCGACCTTGTGCAGCTGGGGCTGATGATGGTGGTGAACCTCGCGGTGGGGCTCTACACGCCGCCCGTGGGCACGACATTGTTCATCTCGGCCGCCATCGCCCAGACCGGGATCGGCTCGGTGGTGAAGTCGCTGCTGCCGTTCTACGCGGTGTCGATCGTGGTGCTGCTGCTGATCTCCTACGTGCCGGCCCTGACGATCTACTGATCCTCCCGACGCCCGCGACCTCCTCCAGCGCGGGCGTCTCACGGCCCCGGCCCCTCCACTCGGGGCCGGGGCCGCGATTATGTCCGGTCCGCGCTGAGCTGACATCGTCTCAGTCTGCGGCGAATTCCTCGCCCGGGAGCTGCCGGCCCTGCTGCTCGTCGATGCGCAGGCCGAACCCGGTGACGAGGTCGCGGGCGCGGGCGTCATGCGCGGCGCCAAGCTCGCGGATCCAGTCGGAGAAGATCCGCACGATGCGGCGGTTGGTGTGGCGCGCCGGGCAGACCAGCCAGTAGGCCGGGAAGCGGATCGCCTCGAAGGCGGTCGAGAGCGGCACCAGCGCGCCGCTTTCCAGCTCGGGCAGGGCCAGTGTCGTACTCTCGAGCACCACGCCGGCGCCGTCGGTGGCCAATTGCAGCGCCATCGACGAGCGGTCGAGCCGCAGCGGGTAGACCATGCGCTCGCCCATCACCCCGTGCCGCGCCAGCCAGAAATCCCAGCGGTAATGCGTCTTGACCGAGTCGATGAGCTGGGCCTGCCGCAGCTGCCCGATGGGATCGTCCGAGCGCGCCCGCAGCTGCTCGAGATAGGCCGGCGAGCACATCGGAAACACCACGTCGTGCATCACCGGCTCCTGGTGCAGCCCGGACCAGCCGCCCTCGCCGTAGCGCAGGTCGAGATCGACCACCTCGGTCTCGAAATCCGAGAAATCCGGCGCCGCGTCGATGCGCACCTGCCAGTTCGGCGTGAGATCGAGGAATTCCTTCAGCCGCGGCGCCAGCCAGCGCACCGCGAAGGAGGGCGAGACGCGCAGGATGAAGTGCCGTGCCTCGCGCTGGCGCTGGATCGCCTGACGCACGTCGCGCATCATCCGGAACGCCTGGCTGGTGGTCTGGAACAGGCGCTCACCGTCCGAGGTCAGCGACAGGCGGCGCTTCTCGCGCCGGAACAGCAGAACGCCGAACTGCTGTTCGAACTGGCGGATCTGCTGGCTCACCGCCGAAGGGCTCACGCCAAGCTCCTCGGCGGCCTTCGAGATGCCGCCGAGCCGGGCCACCGCCTCGAAGTAGTTCATCGCGTTGAGGTTGATGTCCTTCATCATGGGCGCGGCTTTCCAAAACAGAGCTTGGCGCCGACTGTGCCCGGGACCGCCACGGGCGGCAACCGTCCGATAACGGGGGTACGGCTCTGGGAAGTTTCTTTGGCGGTCACAACTGCGCTCTTGCGTTGCGGAGCGACTCGCATATTGTGCGCCCGTTCTCAGGGCGGGGTGAAATTCCCCACCGGCGGTGACAGCCCGCGAGCGCCCTTCCCAAGGAAGGGGTCTAGCAGATCCGGTGGAATCCCGGGGCCGACGGTGAAAGTCCGGATGGAAGAGACGTATCGTGCCGGGCGTTTGCGCGCCCTGTGCGTTCGAAAGCTCTGGGACCTTTTGTGATCAACGGAGGGTTCCGAAATGACCGATCAGACACAGACCCGTATCGCCTTCATCCGCGCGCGCTGGCACGCCGACATCGTCGACCGCGCGCACGAGGGCTTCCTGGCCGAGGCCGCCGACATCCTGCCCGGCGCGGCGATTGATGCCTATGACGTGCCCGGCGCGTTCGAGATGCCGTTTCTGGCCAAGCGCCTGGCCGAGACCGGGCGCTATGACGCCGTGGTCGCCGCGGCCTTCGTGGTGGATGGCGGCATCTACCGTCACGACTTCGTCGCCGACGCGGTGGTGAAGGGGCTGATGGACGCGCAGATGACCACCGGCGTGCCGGTGTTCTCGGTCTCGCTCACGCCGCACCACTACCAGGAGACCGAGACCCACAACGCCTTCTTCGCCGAGCATTTCGTGAAGAAGGGCGCCGAGGCGGCCCACGCCGTGAAGGGCGTGCTGGACATCGTGGTGCCCGCGGGCGCCGAGCTGTCGGTCGTCAACGGCTGACAGGGCTTTCGAGCGCGCGGGCCGGAGCGCCTCCGGCCCGCGCTGCAGTTGCCATCTACCCGGCGAGATGCGCCTTGGCGCGGGCGACGATGGCGTCGCAGGTGATGCCGAACTCGGCATAGAGCCGCTCTGCCGGGGCCGAGGCGCCAAAGCCCGGCATCCCCACCACATCTGCCTCGCGCGCCACGTAGCGGGTCCAGCCGAAGGGCAGGGCGGCTTCGACCGCGATGCGCGGCGCGAGGCCCAGCACCTCGTCGCGATAGGCCTCTGGCTGGGCGTCGAAGAGCTCCCAGCAGGGCATCGAGACCACGGCGACCGCGTGACCTTCCGCGTGCAGGGCTTCTGCCGCCTCGACGGCAAGCGCCACCTCGGTGCCGGTGGCCAGCAGCGTCACGTCGCGCCCCTCGCCGAACTGCCGGATCACGTAGCCACCGCGCGCGGTGAGGTTCTCGTCGCCCGCCTCGCGCAGTTGCGGCACGCCCTGCCGTGACAGCGCCAAGAGCGACGGCGTGGCGGGAGAGCGCAGCGCGATGTCCCACGCCTCCAGTGTCTCGACCGCGTCGGCGGGCCGGAAGACGTTGAGGTTGGGGATCGCGCGCAACGAGGCGAGATGCTCGACCGGCTGGTGGGTCGGGCCGTCCTCGCCAAGGCCGATGCTGTCATGGGTCATCACGTAAGTGACGCCGAGCCCCATCAGCGCCGAGAGCCGGATGGCGTTGCGGGCATAGTCCGAGAACACCAGGAAGGTGCCGCCATAGGGCTTGAAGCCGCCATGCAGCGCCAGCCCGTTCATCGCCGCCGCCATGCCGAATTCGCGCACGCCATAGCCGATGTAACGGCCCGAGCTTTCGGGGCTGAAGAGGCTGTCCACCGCCGGAACCCGGGTGAGATTCGAGCCGGTGAGATCGGCGCTTCCGCCGATCATCGCGGGCACTGCCTCGGTGAGGCTTTCGAGCGCCACCTGCGAGGCCTTGCGCGTGGCGATGGCCTGCGGTTCTGCAAAGAGCGCCGCGCGGGCCTGTGCGACCGCCGAGTCATACCCCTTGGGCAGGTCGCCCGCGATGCGCTGGCGGAAGGCCGGGGCCTGATCGGAGGCGGCGAGGGCGTCTTCCCAAGCGGCCCGGGCGTCCGAGCCGCGCGCCCCGATGGCGCGCCATTCCTTCGCCAGGTCGGCTGGGATCTCGAACGGCGCGGCGTCCCAGCCGAGCGCCTGCTTGGCCAGCGCGCCCTCGTCCGCCCCAAGCGGCGCACCGTGTGCCTTGGCGGTGCCGGCGCGGTTGGGGGCGCCAAAGCCGATCACCGTCTTCATGGCGATGAGGCTGGGACGGGTGGTTTCCGCCTTGGCCTGCCCCATGGCGGCATCGAGCGCGTCGGCATCGTGGCCGTCGCAGCGGATCACGTGCCAACCGCAGGCCTCGAGCCGCTTGGGCACGTCCTCTGAGAACGACACCGAGGTCGGCCCGTCGATGGTAATGTCGTTGTCATCGTAAAGCACGTTGAGCTTGCCGAGGCCGAGATGGCCGGCCAGCGAGATCGCCTCTTGCCCGATGCCCTCCTGCAGGCAGCCATCGCCCAGCATCACCCAGGTGCGGTGATCGACGAGGCCGGGGAACTCGTCTGCCATGCGGCGTTCGGCCAGCGCCATGCCGACGGCGGTGGCGATGCCCTGTCCGAGCGGGCCGGTGGTGGTCTCGATCCCCTTGGCATGGCCCCATTCCGGGTGCCCGGCAGTGATCGCACCCCATTGCCGGAAGTTGCGGATCTGCTCGAGCGTCATGTCGGCGTAGCCGGTCAGGTGCAGCAGCCCGTAGAGCAGCATCGAGGCGTGTCCGTTGGACAGGACAAAGCGGTCGCGGTCGGGCCAGTCGGGAGCGGAGGCGTCGAACTTCAGGTGGTTGCGGAACAGCACCGTGGCCGCGTCGGCCATGCCCATCGGCGCACCGGGGTGGCCGGAATTGGCGGCGTTGACGGCGTCGATGGCCAGCGCGCGCAGGCAGTTGGCGAGGGCGAAGTTGGCAGGGTCGATCGCCGCCTTGGCGGCCAGTTGGCTGTGATCGAGCATCGGGATTTTCCTCCGGGTCAGGGCGCTGTCATGCGCTATCAGTCGCGGAAGTGGTAACATGAAGAATCACAAAATAACAAAAATAATGTTGATAAAGTGTCGATCGGTGTTATCTATCTTCCCGAAGACGGAGGAGACGACTCGATGCCAAGCGTTTGGATCGGCACCAGCTGGAAGATGAACAAGACCCTCGCCGAGGCTCGTACTTGGGCTGACGGGCTGGCTGCGGCCGAGCTCGATCCGCGCATCCAGAGCTTCGTGATCCCGCCCTTCACCGCCGTGCGCGAGGTCAAGGCGGCGCTGTCGGAGGCACCGGTCCTGGTCGGCGCACAGAACATGCACTGGGCCGACAAGGGTGCTTGGACCGGCGAGGTCTCGGCCCCGATGCTCACCGATTGCGGGCTCGAGATCGTCGAGCTCGGCCATTCCGAGCGCCGCGAGCATTTCGGCGAGACCGACGAGACCGTCGGCCTCAAGACCGAAGCGGCGGTGCGCCATGGCCTCGTGCCTCTGATCTGCATCGGCGAGACATTGGCCGACCGCGAAAGCGGTCGCGCGGCGGAGGTGCTGGCGGCACAGGTGCGCGGCGCGCTCTCCAAGCTTACGGACGATCAGAAGGCGGTGGAGATCTGGCTCGCCTACGAACCGGTCTGGGCCATCGGCGAGAACGGCATTCCGGCGACGGCAGACTATGCCGACGCCCGCCAGGCCGAGATTATCGCCGTCGCCGAGGAGATCCTCGGGCGCCGCATTCCCTGCCTCTACGGCGGCTCAGTCAATCCCGGCAACTGCGCCGAGCTGATCGCCTGCCCGCATATCGACGGGCTCTTCATCGGGCGCTCGGCCTGGGACGTGGCCGGCTATCTCGACATTCTCGCGCGCTGCGGCGCGGTACTGGATTCAAACGCCAAGACGGAGGAAATGACATGAAGATCGCAGTGGCCGGCGACAGCGCCGGAGAACCCCTCGCCATCGCGCTGGCCGAGTACCTGGCGCAGAACCCCGGCTACGAGGTCGCGGAGATCTCGCGCACCGAGGCCGGGCCAGACGATTTCTACGCCAACCTCTCGGACCGGGTGGCGACGCAGGTGCTGGACGGCACCTATGACAAGGCGATCCTGTGCTGCGGCACCGGCATCGGTGTCTGCCTCGCCGCCAACAAGGTGCCCGGCATCCGCGCGGCGCAGACCCACGACACCTATTCCGCCGGGAAGGCCGCGACCTCGAACAACGCCCATATCATCACCATGGGCGCGCGGGTGGTGGGCGTCGAGCTCGCCAAGGACATCGCCGACGCCTTCCTGTCGTCCTCCTTCGATCCCGAAGGCAAGTCGGCCGGCAATGTCCGCGCCATCGACGCGGTCGACGCCAAGTACCACACGGCATAAACAGGGGGCATCCCGGCCCGGCGCGCCTTTGTGCCGGGCCTCCCCCGAGCCACGGAATTCCTGTCATGCTGACCCTGCCCAACGACCGCCTGATCACGGCGGAGATCCTTCCCGCATGCCTGCCCGAAGATGGGGTGGGGCGCATCATCGGCGCTCTCGCCCATGCGCTGCCGGCCATCGGCGCGCGGCTGGCGGCGGGGAAACTGCCGGGCAACCCGGCGGAGCTCGTGGGCAACAACGAGAGCGGCGATGCGCAGAAGGCGCTCGACGTCGGCGCCCATGACCACATCCTCGCCGAGCTGCATGGCTGCGGTGTGCGGCACATGCTCTCGGAAGAGGCCGAAGAGGTCGAGACGCTGGATCCGGATGGCCTTTACGACATCGCCATCGACCCGATCGACGGCTCGGGCTCGATCGGCATCGGCGCTCCGCTGGGGATGCTCTTCGTGATCTATCCCACCGGGCCGCGCGATTTTGCCCGGCGCGGCTCCGAGGCCGTGGCGGCGGGTTATGCCTCGTTCGGGCACTCGCTGGATTTTGGCTACACCACCGGGCAGGGGGTGCAGATCGCCACCTTCGACGGGCAGGATTTCCGCATGAGCGCCCGCGACGTGACGCTGAAGCCCACCGCCTCGACCATCGCCTACAACGCCTCGAACGAGCGCCACTGGCCCGAGGGGCTGCAGGCCTGGGCGCGCGACCTGCGCGCCGGCAAGGACGGCCCGCGCGGGCGCGACTTCAACATGCGCTGGCTGGCGGCGGCGGTGGGCGAGCTGCACCGCATCCTGCTCAAGGGCGGCGCCTTCATCTACCCCGCCGACCGGCGCGAGGGCTACCGGCAGGGCCGGCTGCGGCTGGCCTACGAGGCGGTGCCCATCGCGCTGATGATCGAAGCCGCCGGCGGCCGCGCCACCGACGGCACCACCCGCATCCTCGACCTGATCCCCGAAACGCCGCACCAGAACGTGGCGCTGGCCTTCGGGGCGCCGGAAGAGATCGACACCATTGCCCGCTATATCCGGGAGGAGACCTGACCCCATGCCCCGCATCACGCTTCGCCAGCTGCTCGACCACGCCGCCGAGAACGGCTACGCCGTCCCGGCCTTCAACATCTCGAACATGGAGATGGGTCTGGCGATCATGACCGCCGCGCGCGAGACCGACGCGCCGGTGATCCTGGCGGCGTCGCGCGGGGCGCGGGCCTATGCCGGCGACGTGCTGCTGGCGCGGCTGATCGACGGGCTGGTCGAGACCTTCCCCGAGGTGCCGGTCTGCATGCATCTCGACCACGGCAACAACCTTGCGACCTGCGCCACCGCGATCCAGCACGGCTTTACCTCGGTGATGATGGACGGCTCGCTGCTGGCGGACGGCACCACCCCGGCGGAGTACGCCTATAACCGCGACATCACCGCCCGGGTCACCGAGATGGCCCATGCCTGCGGCGTCTCGGTCGAAGGCGAGCTTGGCGTTCTGGGCTCGCTCGAGACCGGCATGGGCGACCAGGAGGACGGTCACGGCGCTACCGAGAAGCTCTCGGAAGAGCAGCTGCTGACCGACCCGGAAGAGGCCGAGCGCTTCGTGCGCGAGACCGGCGTCGATGCGCTGGCGGTGGCGATGGGCACCAGCCACGGCGCCTACAAGTTCACCCGCCAGCCCGATGGCGAGATCCTCGCGATGAGCGTCATCGAAGAGATCAACCGCCGCCTGCCGGACACGCATCTGGTGATGCACGGCTCGTCCTCGGTGCCCGAGGATCTGCGGCTGCTGATCAACAGCTATGGCGGCGACATGCGCCCGACCTGGGGCGTGCCGGTGGAGGAGATCCAGCGCGGCATCCGCTCGGGCGTGCGCAAGGTCAACATCGACACCGACAACCGCATGGCGATGACGGCGGGGGTGCGCCGGGTGCTGTCCGACAACCCGGGCGAGTTCGACCCGCGCAAGTATCTCAAGGAAGGAAAGGCGCTGATGACCGCGCTCTGCAAGGCCCGCTTCGAGGCCTTCGGCACCGCCGGCCACGCGAGCCGCATCACGCCCGTCCCGCTGGAGGCGATGGCGCGGCGGTACTGAGTGGCGGTTGCGGGCGGACGGCTAAGGCCGTCCGCCGCGGCTGGATGGAGCGGTGTTGTCGGAGCGGACGTGGCTGCAGGTTTATCCATGCCTCGGCTTACCGGCGCTTCCGGCCCAGACCTACCATTCACTGTCAGCTAATACGCTGCGGCGCGGCTAGACTTTGTCGCCGTTCGTGCACCGCGAAGCATTTTGGCGGTGCAAGCTTCGATCAGCGGACTTTTGCCCAGCCAAGCACCGCCTGAAATTATATAATCTCACACAAGAACCAAGCATTGGTTAAGGCTGAACCTCCCTGCGCTCTACTCAACTTCATTTTCATCTTCATCCGGCTTGGCATCCTCTACTTCTAAGCGCTCCACCGGCTTGTTATCGGCATGCGAGATTGTTTTTATATCCAACTTTGCCGCCAAAAGATCCACTTTGCTTTCTATCAGTTTCAGATCACGCTCATTTTGAGAACCGTCCGTGTTTGAAAAGCGATAGGCTTTGAGCATCCCTTGCAACTCAGACACTTCTCGGCCCATATTTCGAACCCTATCATCGACATCATTTACACGAACATTGATTTTCTGCACATCCTCGAGGAGAGAAAAAACTCTTGCGTTCAACTCCAACAGAGATTTCAGCCACCCAACCATCAGGTTAAAACCTCGTGCCGTCTTGGATCTTTGCTGATTTCTTCCAACGCAGCGTCAAATCCTGCGGCTGCGATTGTTGTTCGGCATTCGATTACCAAGGAAAGAAGGCTCTTTGCAAAGTCTTCAGTAGTCTCGCCCTCCTCTATTGTGGCCATCAGGTCGGTCGACTGAGGAATAGACTGGAGCAGCCTGTCGCGAGAGTCACCATCATCAGATTCCAAATACCTCCCAATTAGGAAGGATGCTCTATGAGGTTCTAAAATATCCCCATTTGAGATTCTTCCAAATGTAAAGTCGTTGAAATCCTTGCCTTTAAGAATTCCCTCAAAATTCCTCGAAATCGCCTCAGAACTTACCCCTCTGCTTGAAATAAAATCAAGCTCCGGTACCTGGATAAACCATTTCCAAGTATCATCCAATTGATCCAAATGCATTTCAACTAAAAGCAGAAGCAGGAGAGCTGGCGGCTGATCCGAGCTTTGCTCACTGTCCATTAGGCTATCCAAATGACTATACTCCTCTGCAGAGGCGACACTTACCGATAGGTAGCTCCACCTCATTGACTGAAATCAGACTACCCAATATGCCAGCCCTTGGTCAACGATGCTGACTTTGAAGTTGCCCACTGCTAATAATGAACCATCATTCAGAAAGGGCATCAAACCGTCTTTCGCACAGTAGCATACACCACTGACACTTTGCTGCTTGAATGTCGGCTGTCGCCATCTGTGCACGCCAGCCTCGCACCTGCAGCGAATGCACACTGTCCGCCCTTCGAGCCAACGCCTCGCGGCATGCTGCGCATTGCATGAATGTCGCAGGAGAGCCGCAAGCGGACATCGTGATCTGGTCCTCCGCAGCTCCCCCAATCACCCTCGATCGCAGCCCGCCACCCTTTCCGCTCAATAATGGAACCGGCACTGCGCGATTTCGAGCACCTGCGCCGCGCCCTCGCCGCGGACGCGGTAGACCAGGCGGTGCTCGCGGGTGATGCGGCGGGACCACCAGCCGCTCAGGTCACCCTTGAGCGGCTCGGGCTTGCCGGTGCCGTCATACGGATGACGGCGGCATTCCTCGATCAGCTTGTTGAGCCGTTTCAAACCCTGTCGGTCGGTGTCCTGCCAGTGGCGGTGCTCGGCCCAGGCCTTACTTGAGAACGTAATCTTCATCGACGCGCTCGACCTCGAGACCCTCACCCGCATCGAACTCGGCAATGGAGGCGCGCAAGCGGGCGGCGTTGCGCGGCGAGGACAGCAGGTAGAGCGTGGTCTGGATCGCGTCCCACTCCTCCTGCGCAACCATCACCACGCCCTCGCGGCCGGTGCGGGTGATGACCAGCTCCTCGCGGTCCTCGACCACCTTGTCGAGCGCCTTGGCGAGGCCGTTGCGGGCGTCTGTATAGGTCATGACGTTCATGGCGATCCCTCCCGGAGCCGGTGCTGCGCCGCACGCCGCCGGCGGGCTGGCCGGGGCGGGGCGGTTAGGTCTAAATTGATATGATCAGAATCCTGTACATGTCAAGCGGCGGCCCGGGTCGCTGGCCCATGCACGGGCACGGGAGTGGCATGAGAAAGGGGGCCGCGCGGGCCCCCTTTCTTTGCTGCGTTCAGCGCCCGGATCAGGAGGATTGATCGAGCGTGAAGGCGGCGGTGTAGTTCTCGACATTGCTCTCGTCGATCAGCATGCAGTCGAAGAGTTGCTTCTCCTCGGCGACCATGAGCTCGCCGTTGGTGATGAAGTGGTCGGCCTGGCGCACCGCCTCCTCGGCGAAGATCGCCACCGGCTGCAGCACGGTGTAGGTCAGCTCGCCGGCCTTGACCGCGTCGACCGCATCGGGGGAGCCGTCGAAGCCGCCGACGACCATGCCCTCGAGCTGGCCGGCTTCCTTGAGCGCCGCGATGGCGCCAAGCGCCATCTCGTCATTGCCCGAGATCACGCCCTTGATGTCGGGGTTGGCCTGCAGCATGGACTGCATCTTCGAGTAGCCCTGCGTGCGGTCCCAGTTGGCCACTTCCTGCGCCTTCTTCTCGAGGTCGGGATACTGGGTCAGCACCGTCTCGAAGCCGTTGGAGCGGGTCTGGGCGTTGTTGTCCGAGGGGGCGCCGAAAAGCTCGACATAGGAGCCCTCGCCGCCGATCGCCTCGACCCAGGCCATGGCGCCGAGCGCCGCACCCTGCGCGTTGTTCGAGACGAGCTGCGCCTTGGCGAGGCCGGACTGGTTGATCTCGGCGTTGACGATGAAGACCGGGATGCCGGCCTCGACCGCCTTCTTCACCGCGCCGACCGAGCCGTCGGCATTGGCCGGGTCGAGGATGATCGCCTTGGCCTGGTTGGTGATCGCGGTGTCGACGAGGTTGCTCTCGGTGTTGGTGTCGCCCTTGTGGGCGGCGACGTTTGCGTCATAGCCCAGCTCCTCGGCGGTGGCCTTGGCGACCTCGCCCTCGGTGAACCAGTAGGGGTTCGAGGGGTCGTTGACGATGATCGAGATCAGGCCGTCGGCCATGGCGGCCTGCGCCATGAGCGGCAGGGCGGCGACGGTGGCGAGGATGGTGCGGCGGGTGAGTTTCATGGTTTGGGGTCCTCCCGTTGGGTTTTGGAACTGCCGGAGGGTCCGGCGGGGGTATTCGGGTGCGGGGTCTCCTCGCCCCGCATCCGCGAAGTCTCAGCGGCCGGTGCGGCCGTATTGCAGGCTGTTGAGCAGCACGGCGAGCACGATCACGGCGCCGGTAAAGACGGTCTGCCAGTAGGCCGACACGCCGATGATCACGAGCCCGTCGCTCAGGAAGCCGATGACGAAGGCGCCGAGCATGGTGCCGCGCACGTTGCCGCGCCCGCCGGTCAGGGCGGCCCCGCCGATCACCACCGCCGCGATGGCGGTGAGCTCGTAGGTGGTGCCCGCGGTGGGGCCGGCAGAGGTCAGCTGCGAGCTCAGGACAAGGCCGGCGATGGCGGCGCAGATGCCGGAGAGCACATAGACCGAGACCTTGACCTTGCGGGTGGGCACGCCCGAGAGTTCGGCGGCGCGCTCGTTGCCGCCCGAGGCGTAGAGCCAGCGGCCAAAGGCGGTGCGGGCCAGCACGAGACCCACGGTCAGAGCCACCAGCGCCAGCACGATCACCCCGATGGGGACGCCGCCGATGCGGTTGAAGCCGAGCCAGTCGAAGCCGGTGTTGCCCAGGGCTGCGTCGCCGCCGAGGTTGTTGTAGGTCAGCCCGTTGGTCATCAGCAGCGCCACGCCGCGGGCGACGTAGAGCATGCCGAGCGTGGCCACGAAGGCGGGCACGTTGAAGAACGCGATGAGCACGCCGTTGATCGCGCCGACGAAGGCGCCGAGGCAGATGGTCAGCAGCACCACCGCCCAGACCGGCGGGTAGAGGATGACACCGGCGGCGGGGATCTCGACGCCCTGCATCAGGTAGCCCGCGACCACACCGGAAAGTCCCAGGGTGGAGCCCACCGAAAGGTCGATGCCGCCATTCAGGATGACCAGCAGCATGCCGATGGCCAGCAGGCCGAAGATCGCCACGTGGCTCGACATGATGAGGAAGTTGCCGACGCTGAAATAGACCGGCGACAGGATCGAGAACACGATGATGATTGCCACGAGGGCAAAGAAGGCGCGGCCTTCGAGAAGAATCTTGCCAATGTTCATGCTGGTGCCACCTGTTGCCGGCTTGGAATTCGTGATGTCCGCCATGATGGCCTCCCTTAATGGTGCACGGCTTCGCCAGAGGCGGCCATGATCTGTTCCTTGGTTGCGGTATGGTCGAACGTGGCGGCGATGCGGCCGCGGTGCATGACGATGATGCGGTGGGCGATGCTCAGGCACTCGCCGACCTCGGAGGTCGAGTAGACCACCGCCAGCCCGCGCTCCTTCGCGGTCTGGGCGAGCAGCTTGAAAACCTCGGCCTTGGCGCCGATGTCGATGCCGCGCGACGGCTCGTCGAGCAGGATGACCTCGGGCCGGGTGGCGAGCATCTTGCCGATCACAACCTTCTGCTGGTTGCCGCCCGAGAGCGAGCCGATCATCGCGCCGCCGCCATCGGTCTTGACGGTGACCTCGCGGATCGAGGTCTCGACGACCTTGCGTTCGGCCTTGCGCGAGGTAAATAGCCCGCGGGTAAAGGCGCCGATCGAGGCCAGTGACAGGTTCTGGCCGACGGTCATGGTCTGCACCAGCCCGTCGCGCTGCCGGTCCTCGGGGACCAGCACCAGCCCGGCCTCGATGCGCTGCGAGATCGACAGGCCCGAGACGTCCTGCCCGTGCAGCTTCACGGCGCCGCCGCTGGCGGCGAGGCGCCCGGCCGCGCATTCCATCATCTCGGTGCGCCCGGCGCCCATCAGCCCGTAGATGCAGACGATCTCGCCGGCCTTCACCGACAGGCTCATGTGATCGACCACCAGCCCATGTCCCGAGGGATCGGGCACGCAAAGCTCTTCGATCGAGAGGGCAGGGGCGCCCATCTCGCTCTCGGGCGGGCTGCCGAGGTCGAAATTCTCGCCCACCATGTTGCGCACGATCCACTCGAGGTCGATCTCGGCGCGCGGCGCCCAGGCGGTCATCGCGCCGTCACGCAGCACCACCGCGTGGTCGGTCACCTCGAGCGCTTCCTCGAGATGATGCGAGATGTAGACGATGCTGACGCCCTTGGCGGTCAGGTCGTTAATCACCTTGAACAGCACCTCGACCTCGGAGGCCGACAGCGCCGAGGTGGGCTCGTCCATGATCAGGATGCGCGAGCGGGCCTGCAGGGCGCGGGCGATCTCGACGATCTGCTGCTGCCCGAGGCGCAGCTCCTCGACCGGGGTGAGCGGGTCGATCTCTTCCTCGAGCTCTTCCATCAGGGCGCGGGTGACGCGCTCTTCCTCGGCGAAATCGACGCCGCGGGCGGTGCGGATCTCACGCCCCATGAAGATGTTGTCGCGGACGTTGAGATTGGGCGCCAGCGCCAGCTCCTGGTGGATGATCGAGATGCCCTGCGCCAGCGCGTCGTTGGCGCCGTGAAAGGTGACCGGCTGGCCGTCGAGCAGGATCTGGCCCGAGGTCGGGGTCACGATGCCGGACAGGATCTTCATCAGGGTCGACTTGCCGGCGCCGTTCTCGCCGAAAAGCGTGGTGACCTGCCCGCGGTGGATGTCGAAGTTGACGCCCTTGAGCGCCTTCACCGCGCCGTAATGCTTGGCGACGTGGCGGGCCGACATCACGACCTCGCCGGTGGCGCCGGGGCGGATGGTCTGGTGAACGGTCATTGCACCGACACCTCGACCGGGGTGATCAGCCACATCTTGGGATTGATCAGCTTGAAGGCGCCGGTGACGGTCATCTGCTTGCCGGTCAGGTCGGAGGTGTCGAGCCCCTCGAGCACCTCGGCCTTCATGGCGCGGTTGATGCCGGCGCCGGCGTCCTGATACTCGATCTGGTTCTTGAATTCGCCGAAGGCGATGTCGCCGGGCGCGTCGCGCAGGTCGGTGCCATTGATCGCGGGACCGGTCTGGACCCGGATGCGAACGTCCTCGACGCCCTCGACCGCGACATCGTAGATGCCGCCCTTGCCCTCGCCCACGGTGCCGCTGAGGCGCACAGGCAGCACCGGCATGGCTCCCCCGGTGCCGTATTGCGCGGCGGCGGCGGCCTTGTCCTCGGCCAGCGCGGCGGCCAGCGTCGCCGCATCGACGGCGCGGGTGGTGATGTCCTCGCGGATGCGGGGGAACTGTTCGGCGCCGTAGGCATCGGGCGAGAAGCCCGCGACGCGGGTGTCCTCGTCCGAGCCGATGGTGACGACGGTGGTGTCGAGCGCCATCGCGGCGACCACGCAGAGCGCCACGGCGCCGAGGATCAGGCCCCGCCGTCCGATGCGCGGTTTGATGGATATCTCGCTGGCACTCATGCCTCTCGCTCCTCCCGTCGGGCCCCGAAGGCGGGGCCGGTTGATCATCGCAGGAGGGTGTCGGCCGCGTCCGGGCAGAGCCTCTGCGACGGCCTTTGCCGGGCAAAGGCCGGGCTGGCGTGCCCGGATGAGATCCGATGAGGCCAGACCGAGGTCCGGACCGTGATCCTCCCGTTTCGCGGAAGCGCCCGGCGATCTGCCGATTCTCCCGCTCCGCCGCAGAACCCCATGATTTGCCGGCCTTTTCCTCCGAATTGCTGGCGGGGCTGTCTGCGTCGTTCTCTTCACCTTAGATGAAATAAATTACGATGGAAGTAAAAAATTACACTCGACATGATGCGCCGCGCCGGTATGGTTGAAGGTGTTTCCCGGGCAGTGCCCCGTGGAATCGGCCGTGTCGGCAGGAGGGGTCGGCGGCATCTGGAAAGGGAGGAGCGGCATGGCTCAGGCATATTGCCCGGCCCAGCCAGCGCATCGCGAGGCGGTGCAGCATGGCTGAACGCGACATCATCATCGGCATCGACGCCGGAACCTCGGTCATCAAGGCGGTGGCCTTCACGCTCAATGGGCGCCAGCTGGCGGCATCGGCGGTGCCCAACCGCTATCTCGCGACGCCGGACGGCGCCGCGACGCAGGACATGGACCGCACCTGGAGCGACTGCGCCGAGGCGCTGCGCGGGCTTGGCGACAAGCTCGAGCGGCTCGCGGCACGCACCGCGGCGCTGGCGGTGACGGGGCAGGGCGATGGCACATGGCTGGTCGGAGCCGGGGACCGCCCGGTGGGCGACGCCTGGCTCTGGCTTGACGCCCGCGCCGCCGCCACCACCCGTGAACTTGCCGCCCGCCCCGGCGACGCGGCGCGCTTTCACGCCACCGGCACCGCGCTCAACACCTGTCAGCAGGGGGCGCAGATGGCGCATATGCAGCGCCATTGCCCGGAGCGGCTCGACCGCGCCGAGGTGGCGCTGCACTGCAAGGACTGGCTTTATCTCAACCTCACCGGGGTGCGGGCAACCGACCCTTCGGAGGCGAGCTTTACCTTCGGGGATTTCCGCACACGGGCCTATTCGGATCTGGTGATCGAGGCGCTGGGGCTGAGCCCGCGCCGCCAGCTGCTGCCCGAGATCGTGGATGGCAGCCAGACCACTCATCCGCTGAGCGCGCAGGCCGCCGCCGCCACCGGGCTGGCCGAGGGCACGCCGGTGAGCCTTGGCTATGTCGACATGGTGATGACGGCGCTCGGCGCGGGCGTCCATACCGGCACGCCCGGTGCCGCCTGCTCGACCATCGGCTCGACCGGGGTGCACATGCAGGCGATGCGCGACGACGCGGTGACGCTGAACGGCCGCTCGGGCTATGTCATCTGCCTGCCGGATGCGCGCATGGTCACGCAGGTGCAGACCAACATGGCCGCCACGCTCAACATCGACTGGGCGCTGCGCGTGGCCGCCGACCTGATGAGCGAGACCGGCCACCCGCATGATTATGCCGATCTGGTGGCCCGCATCGACGGCTGGCTGGCCCGCTCGGAGCCGGGGCAGATCCTCTATCAGCCCTATGTCTCCGAGGCCGGCGAGCGCGGCCCGATGGTCAATGCCAATGCCCGCGCGGGCCTCGTGGGGCTGTCGGCGCATCATCGCTTTCCCGACGTGATCCGCGCGGTCTGCGAGGGGCTGGGGATGGCGGCGCGCGACTGCTACGGCGCCATGGGCCAGCTGCCGCAGGAGCTGCGGCTCACCGGCGGGGCGGCACGCTCGTCTGCGCTGCGTGCGATCCTCGCGGCCAGCACCGGCGCCCCGGTGCGGGTCTCGTCGCGCGAGGAGGCCGGCGCGGCCGGCTGCGCGATGATGGCCGCCGTGGCGATTGGCGCCTATCCCGACATGACACGCTGCATCGCCGAGTGGGTGACCCCGCTTCTCGGCGCGGCCGAGGCGCCGGACCCGGCGCTTCGCGACACTTATGCCTCGCTCTACCCGGTCTATGCCGCCGCGCGCGAGGCGCTCGAGCCGGTCTGGGACGGGCTGGCCGAGCACCGAGCGGCCGCGGCCGCCCCCACACAGACCAAGGACGCGCCCAAGTCGGCGCAGGGAGGAGCGTGAGATGACCCCTGAAGAGCTGGACATGTTCGTCATCGGCGGCGGCATCAACGGGGCGGGCTTTGCCCGCGACGCCGCCGGGCGCGGCCTCAGCGTGGCGCTGTGCGAAAAAGGAGACCTGGCCGAGGGCACCTCGTCGCGCTCGGGCAAGCTGGTGCATGGCGGGCTGCGCTACCTGGAATATTACGAGTTCCGGCTGGTGCGCGAGGCGCTGATCGAGCGCGAGGTGCTGATGAACGCGGCGCCGCACATCATCTGGCCGCTGCGCTTCGTGCTGCCGCATTCGCCGCAGGATCGCCCGGCCTGGCTGGTGCGGCTGGGGCTGTTCCTCTACGACCACCTCGGCGGCCGGCGCAAGCTGCCGGGCACCCGGACGCTCGACCTGCGTCGCGACCCGGAAGGCGCGCCGCTGCTCGATCAATATACCCGGGGCTTCGAATATTCCGACTGCTGGGTCGACGACGCCCGGCTGGTGACGCTCAACGCGCTCGACGCCGCCGAGCGCGGCGCGCTGGTCCTGACCCGCGCGCCCGCGGTCTCGGCCCGGCGCGAGGACGGGCGCTGGCGCATCACCACGCAAAACAGCCTGACCGGAGAGACCCGCGAGTTCCTCGCCAAGTGTCTGGTCAACGCCGCCGGTCCCTGGGTGACCGACGTGCTGACCCGGGTGGCGGGGGCGAACTCGAGCCGCAACGTGCGGCTGGTCAAGGGCAGCCACATCATCGTGCCGAAATTCTGGGAGGGGCCGCACAGCTACCTCGTGCAGAACGACGACAAGCGGGTGATCTTCATCAACGCCTACGAGGGCGACAAGGCGCTCATCGGCACCACCGATATTGCCTATGAGGGCCGCGCCGAGGATGTCGCCATCGACGATGGCGAGATCGACTACCTGCTGGGCTGCGTGAACCGCTACTTCAAGGAAAAGCTGCGCCGCGAGGATATCCTCGAGACCTTCTCCGGCGTGCGGCCGCTCTTCGATGACGGGCAGGGCAACCCCTCGGCGGTGACGCGCGACTACGTGTTCGACCTCGACGAGACCGGCGGCGCGCCATTGCTCAACATCTTCGGCGGCAAGATCACCACCTTCCGCGAGCTGGCCGAGCGCGGCATGCGCGAGATCGCCCATGTCTTCCCCAAGATGGGCGGCGACTGGACCGAGGGCGCGACGCTGCCCGGCGGCGACATGCCCGGCGCCGATTACGATGCCTTCCGCGAGACGCTGAAGGCCGAGGTGCCGTGGATGCCGCGCGCGCTGCGCGAGTATTACGGTCGGCGCTACGGCACGCTGACCCGGCGCATCGTCGGCGGGGCCACCGGGCTCGAGGGTCTGGGGCGGCATTTCGGCGCCCATCTCTACGAGGCCGAGGTGAGCTGGCTGGTCGAGAACGAATGGGCGGTCACCGCCGAGGACATCCTTTGGCGCCGGACCAAGCACCGGCTCGACCTGAGCGAGGCCGAGATCGCCGCCTTTACCGAGTGGTTCGACCGTGCCCATGCGGAGGCCGCGTGATGGCGCTGACGCTGTCTCTGAATACCAACCCGCTGGTGAACCGCTTCGCCGCGCCGGACGATCTGATCGATTGCGTGGCGCGGGATCTGAGGATCCGCGACCTGCAGCTGACGCACGAGTTCATCAACCCGTCCTGGCCGGCGCCGGTGATCCGGCGGCTGACCCGGGAGATGGGCGCGGCGCTCGACCGCACCGGCGTGCGGGTGACCTCGGGGATGACCGGGCCCTACGGGCGGCTCAACCATTTCGGCCATCCCGATCGCGACGTGCGGCGCTACTATGTCGACTGGTTCAAGAGCTTCGCCGACATCATCGCCGATCTTGGCGGCCGCTCGGTGGGCACGCAGTTCGCCATTCTCACTTATCGGGAGCAGGACGACCCGGCGCGGCGCGCCGAGATGATCGACATCGCCATCGACTGCTGGGCCGAGGTGGCCGAGCACGGCCGCAAGGCGGGGCTCGACTACGTGTTCTGGGAGCCGATGAGCATTGCCCGCGAGTTCGGCGAGACGATCCCCGAGTGCCTTGCGCTGCAGGCGCGGCTGAGCGACGCCGGCATGGCGATCCCGATGTGGATGATGGCCGATATCGACCACGGTGACGTCACCTCGGACGATCCTGCGGACTACGATCCCTATGCCTGGGCGCGCGCGGTGCCGAAAGTGTCGCCGATCATCCACATCAAGCAGAGCCTGATGGACAAGGGCGGCCATCGCCCCTTTACCGCCGCGTTCAACGCGAAGGGCAAGATCCAGCCCGAACCGTTGCTGAGCGCCTTTGCCGAGGGCGGGGCGCAGGACAACGAGATCTGTCTCGAACTGTCCTTCAAGGAGCGCGAGCCCAACGACCGCGAGGTGATCCCGCAGATCGCCGAGAGCATCGCCTTCTGGGCACCGCATATCGACACCGGCGCCACCGACCTCAAACTCTGACATGGTGGCGCAACCGGGGCTTTCCCCGGCCGCGCCCGAACCGTATCAAGGATCACCTCAACGGGGCGCTGTCCCCTCGACCGGCCCCGGAGAGCGGCATGAACGACACCGACCAGACCCTCGCCATCCGCGCCGCCTGGATGCACTACGTTGGCGGGCTGACGCAGGCGAAGGTCGCCAAGCGGCTCGGCCTGCCCTCGGTTAAGGCGCATCGGCTGATCGCCAAGGCGGTGGCCGAGGGCTTCGTCAAGGTCTCGATCGAGGGCGACATCGTCGAATGCGTCGAGCTCGAGGCGCAGCTGTTCGAGACCTACGGCCTGAAGCTCTGCGAGGTGGCTCCCGACATCGGCGAGGAGGGTCTGCCGCTGCGGGCGCTGGCGCTGGCGGGGGCGGCCTATCTCAAGCGCCAGTTCGAGGCCGGCGAACATCCGGTGATCGGGCTCGGCCACGGGCGTACGCTGGCCGAGGTCACGCGGCAATTGCCGCGCATCGATGCGCGGGGGCTGAACTTCGTGTCGCTGCTTGGCGGGCTGACACGGAATTTCTCGGCCAACCCGCATGACGTGATGCACCGCCTTGCCGAGAAGACCGGCGCGCGGGCCTATGTCATGCCGGTGCCGTTCTTCGCCAACACCGTCGAGGATCGAGAGGTGCTGCTGTCGCAGCGCGGCGTCGACGAGGTGTTCCGCATGGCGCAGGCGGCGACGCTCAAGGTCGTCGGCATCGGCACCGCCACGGCAGATGCGCAGCTGGTTTCCTCGGGGATGATCGAACCGGCCGAGATCGAGGCCATCGCCGCCGCCGGCGCGCGGGGCGAGATGCTGGGGGATTTCTTCGATGCCGGGGGCCATGTGGTGGAAACCACGCTGTCGGCAAGAACCTTGGCGGTGGGCTACGATCCCGAGCGCGAAGAGGATATCGTGGCGATCGCGGGCGGGCCGGACAAGGTCGAGGCGATCCGGGCGGTGTTGCGGTCTGGCCGTGTCGCCGGGCTGATCACCGACGAGCGGACGGCGCGCGCGCTTCTGGACTGACGCGATCCACGCGTCGCGACGCTTGGACCGAAGGACCGCCGCGCATGAAACGGGACGACCGCAGGCAGCAGATCCTCGACGCGCTGGTGCGCAACGGGGCGGTGCAGCTCGATGAGCTGGCCGAGCAGTTCGCCGTGTCGAAGATGACCATCCACCGCGATCTCGACGATCTCGAGGGCGAGGGGCTGCTGCGCAAGATCCGTGGTGGCGCCACCATCGAGCCGGGCTCGCAGTTCGAGAGCGATTTCCGCTTCCGCCATCTGCAGGGTCAGGAGCTCAAGAGCCGCATGGCGCGCGCCGCGCTCGACCGGGTCGAGCCGGGCATGACGGTGATGATCAACGACGGTTCCACCGCCACGGTGCTGGGCGAGATGCTGGTCGAGAAGCGCCCGCTCACGGTGATCACCAACAACGACGCGGTGATGGAGGCGCTGAAATCCGAGACCGGGATGACGGTGATCGCGCTCGGGGGGCGGTACTCGGCCAAGTACAACGCATGGGTCGGACGGGTGACCGAGCGCGCGCTCGCCGAGCTGCGCGCCGATCTTGCCTTCATCTCGACGCCGGCGGCGGCGGAGGGCCGTGTCTATCACATGGATGACGACATCACTGGCGTGAAACGCGGCATGATGGACGCGGCGGCGCAGTCGGTGCTTCTGGTCAATCACCTGCGCTTCGGCCAGACGGCGCTGCACGTGCTCGCGGAGTATGCCGAGTTCGCCGCCGTGGTGACAGATGCCGAGCCGTCCGAGGACGAGCGCGCCCGGATCGACACCGCCGGTGCCGCGCTTCTCGTCGCAGCCGAGCGCTGACCGGAGCCGGGCCTTCGGCGCTCCGAGGCGGGGCTCAGCTTGCGCGCGCGGCCTCGGCGGCGATGACCTCTGCCATCGGCTGCGACAGCATCCGCGCGAGGATCTCTGTCACCTCATCCCAGAAGGCATCGTCGCGGGCGACGGGCTTGGGCGGGAGCCCGGTTTCGCGCAGGCCCGCCACGATGCCGGAGGCGTCCTGCCCCGCGGCGAGGGCCTGCAGGCGCGCGGCGTTGGGGTCGCGCAGCTCGTAGGGGGCGCAGTCATGCGTGCGCCCCGAGACGTGGCGCAGCCAGGCGGCGGTGGCAAAGGCGAAGGCCCGCACGGACACGCCGCCCTGTCGCGCGTCGGGGATGGCGGAGAAGATGCGCTGCGGCATCTTCTCGGAGCCGTCCATGGCGATCTGGAAGGTCTCGTGCGCGATGGCGGGGTTCTCGAAACGGCGCAGCAGCGCCTCGGCATAGGCGGTCGTGTCGATGCCCGCGATCGGCGGCAGCGTCGCGGCGGCGGTGGTCAGGTGCCGGCGCACCAGCGCGGCAAGAGGCGCGTCGGCCATCACGTCGCGCACGTAGGTGGCGCCGGCGTGGAAGCCGGCATAGGCGAGCATCGAGTGGCTGCCGTTGAGCATCCGCAGCTTCATCGCCTCGAAGGCCGACACGTCGTCGGTGAAGATCACCCCGGCGGCCTCCCAGGCCGGGCGGCCGAGGGGGAAGTGATCCTCGACGACCCATTGGCAGAAGCGCTCGGTCTCGACCGCGGCCAGATCCTCGCACCCGGTGAGCGCGGCGGCCTCGGCGCGCGTCGCCTCGGTCGCGGCGGGGGTGATGCGGTCAACCATGGTCGAGGGAAAGGCGACCTCGGCGGCGATCCAGTCAGAGAGCGCAGGATCAAGGCGGCGGGCGAAGTCGACCACCGCGCCGCGCAGCAGTACGCCGTTGTCCGGCAGGTTGTCGCAGCAGAGCACGGTGAAGGGCGGCAGACCCGCCGCCCGCCGCCGGCGCAGCGCCTCTGTCAGCAGCCCGAGCACGCCCTGCGGCGCGTCCGGCGTGGCGAGATCGGCCGCCACTGCCGGGTGCTGCGGGTCGCAGCCCTGCGCGGCCCGGTCGAGCCCGTAGGCCTTTTCGGTGACCGTCAGCGAGACGATCCGCGTCGTCTCGGCGGCCATCGCGGCGAGCGCCGGCTCGGGGTCTCCGGCCGAGCAGACGGCGTCGGCGATGGAGGCGATCACACGCGCCTGCGTGCCCTCGGTGCCCTTCTCGATCAGGGTATAGAGCCCGGTCTGCGGGTGCAGCTCTTCGGAGGCCTTGGGCGAGCGCAGCGACACCCCGAGGATGCGCCAGTCGCCGCCCGTGGCCGCCAGCGCGAGGTCGGTCAGCGCCGCCTGATGCGCCTTGTGGAAGGCACCAAGCCCGAGATGCACGATGCCGACCCCGTGGTCAGCGGGAGCGTAGCCCGGGCGCAGCGCGGCGGGCACCTGATCGAGAGAGGTCAGCCGCATGTCAGGCCTCCGCGCCGAGGGGATGCTGGAAGGCATGGTAAAGGCCGCGCAGCTCGGCCAGCCCCTTGAGGCGCCCGATCGCCGGATAGCCCGGCTGGGCCTCGCGGCCGATATCGTCGAGAATGTCCTGCCCGTGATCGGGGCGGAACGGGATCGACCAGTCGGCGCGTCCTTCGGCCTTGCGGCGGGCCTCTTCGGCGACGATGGCGCGCACCATGGCGACCATGTCGGTATGCCCGCTCAGGTGCTCGTCCTCGTAGAACGAGTTCATCATCGCATCGCCCTCGATGGCGACGTTGCGCAGGTGCAGGAAATGCACCCGGTCGGCCAGCGCCTTGAAGATCGCGACGGTGTCGTTGTCGGGCCGCGCGCCGAGCGAGCCTGTGCAGAGCGTGACGCCGTTGGCCGGCAGGTCGACCGCATCGAGGATCTTCTGGTACTGCGCCTCCGAGGACATGATCCGCGGCAGGCCCAGAAGCGGGAAGGGCGGGTCGTCGGGATGGCAGCAGAGCCGGACGCCAAGCTCCTCGGCCAGCGGGGCCACCTCGGCGAGGAAGTCGATCATGTGACCTTGCAGGCGCGCTTCCGAAACGCCGTCATACTCGGCGAGATGCGCGCGCACGTCCTCGAGGGTGAATGTCTCCGCCGCGCCGGGCAGTCCGAAGACCACGTTGCCGGCAAGCTGCTCGCGGCGTGCGTCGTCCATCGCGGCGAAGCGCTCGGCGGCGGCGGCGGTCACGTCGTCGGGGAACTGCTCGGCGGCGCCGGCGCGCTCGAGGATGTGGATGTCGAAGGCGGCAAAGTCGATCAGGTCGAAGCGCATGCAGCGGGCGCCGTTGGGCCGCTCCCACGCGAGGTCGGTGCGGGTCCAGTCGAGCACCGGCATGAAGTTGTAGCAGATCACCTCGATCCCGGCCTCGGAGAGGTTGCGCATCGAGCGCTTCCAGCTCTCGATATGGGCCTTCCAGTCGCCCTTCTGCTTCTTGATGTCCTCGGAGACGGGCAGCGATTCGACCACGTCCCAGCGCAGGGGGGAGGGCCGGCCATCCTTGCGGGTGCCGATCTCGCGTTGCCGCTGCGCGATCTCTTCGGCGGTCCATACCGCCCCGGTGGGGACGTGGTGCAGGGCGGAGACCACGCCCTCGACGCCTGCCTGCATCATGTCGTCGATGCTCACACGGTCCCGCGGACCGAACCAACGCCAAGTCTGACGCATCGCTAATTCCTCCCTCGGAAGTCATGGCCGCAGCCGGCCCGTCCTGCTGTCAATGCATAGCAGATCAGAATTCTGTTGACTAGTATGGTAGTATCCACCACGCTGCCAAGCCAAGGGAGGAACGCAATGGGCATCGAGTCGCTCGACATCGGACAACTGGACCTGTCGGCACCGGTCGGTGCGCAGCTCACCGCTGCGCTGCGCCAATGCATCATCCGCAACCAGCTCAAGCCCGGCGTGCGGCTCTCCGAGGCCGAGATCGGTGCCCGCTTCGGCATCTCCCGGCAGCCGGTGCGCGAAGCCTTCATCAAGCTCTCCGAAGAGGGTCTTCTCGAGATCCGGCCGCAACGCGGCTCTTTCGTGCGCAAGATTTCCCTCGAAGCGGTGATGGATGCGCGCTTTGTCCGCGAAGCGGTCGAGGCGGATATCGTCAAGGCCTGCGCCGCCGATCCGTCGTCCGGTCTGGTCGAGGAGTTGCGCGAGCAGATCCGCGCGCAGCAGCGCCTCGTCGATGATCGCCCGGCGGCCTTCGTGCCGCTCGACGACATGTTCCACCGCACGCTGGCGCAGGCCGCCGGCCGGCCCAATGCTTGGGCGGTGATCGAGGGCATGAAGACCCAGATGGACCGGGTGCGGCAGATGACGTCGATCAACTTCCCGCTGGCCCATCTCATCACGCAGCACAATGCCGTGGTCGACGCCATCGAGGCGCGCGACCCGCAGGCTGCGGAACAGGCGATGCGCGGACACCTGCAGATGATCCTGCAGGACCTGCCCGCGATCCGTGAAGGCTTTCCCGACTATTTCGATCCGTCAGGAGCGTAGTCGCGGAATTTTCAAGGCGAATGAAAGGGAGGAAACCATGTTCGTCACCAAGTCTCTCAAGACCCTCATGCTCACCGGCCTCGCGACCGTCGCGCTGACCGCGTCGGCGATGGCCCAGGACATGACGCTGAAGCTTGGCCATCCGGCCAACGAGGACAACATCTGGCACAAGGCCTCGATGAAGTTCGCCGAGGAGGTCGAAGCGCTGACCGAGGGCCGCATCGCGGTCGAGGTCTATCCCAACGAAACGCTCGGCAAGGAGATGGATGTCATCAACGGCATGCAGCTTGGCACCGCCGACATGACCATCACCGGCGAATCTCTGCAGAACTACGCCCCGATGGCGGCGCTGCTGGCGATCCCCTACGGCTACGAGACGCTCGAGGACATGGACGCGGTGGCCGGCGGCGAGCTCGGCGAGAAGATCGAGCAGCAGATCATCGAGAAGGTCGGCATCCGCCCGATCGCTTATTTCGCCCGCGGCCCGCGCAACCTGACCACCAACCGGCCGATCACCTCGCCCGAGGAGCTGGACGGGCTGAAGATGCGCGTGCCCAACGTCCCTCTGTTCCTCAACGTCTGGAAGGCGCTTGGCGCGAACCCGACGCCGATGGCCTTCTCCGAGGTCTTCACCTCGCTGCAGAACGGCACCATCGATGCGCAGGAGAACCCGCTGGCGCTGATCAAGTCGGCCAATTTCAACGAGGTGCAGGACTACGTGAACCTGACCCAGCACGTGCGCTCGTGGATCTACCTGACGCTGTCTGACATGGCTTGGCAGCAGATGTCCGAAGAGGATCAGGCCGCCGTTATGGAAGCCGCCGCGCGGGCACAGGACTGGGAGCGCGAGCAGTTCCTCGCCGACGAGCAGGAGCTTCAGGCCGAGCTCGAGGAGCTGGGCATGGAGTTCGTCGAGGTCGACAGCGCGGCCTTCGCCGCCGCCGCCAAGGAAGCGGTGCTGAACTCGGTCTCCGAAGAGATCCGCCCCGACGTGGAGCAGCTCTTCGCCGAGTGATCGGCCATAGATCCGACGCTGATCCTTCGGCGGGCCCGCACCCTTTTGCCGGGCCCGCCACCTCTCCGCCCCGGCGCGCTGCGCCCGGGCCCCGGATGTTCCCCTCTCGTCGAGGACGACCATGGAAAAGTTCACCGCGGTCCTGACCGTCATCGCCCGCGCCGCGACCGGCGTCGCCTTCATGGTCATCATCGTGGCCGTGGTGGTGCAGTTGCTGGGCCGGTCCGGCATCATAAGCTCGGTCGTCTGGACCGAGGAGCTGACCCGTTTCGCGCTGCTCTACCTCGCCGCCTTCGGCGTCGGGCTGAGCTACCGTTTGGGCAACCTCGTCAATGTCGACATCGTCTGCGAGGCGCTGCCCGAGCGTGCCGCCTGGCTGCTGCGGCTTGTCTGCGCCGTCATCACCTGCGCCTTCGGGCTCGTGCTGGTCAACGCCACCTGGCTCTACGTCTCGGTCGGCGCGCGGCAGACCGCGCCGTCGCTCGGGGTGCGGATGGACTGGGTCCACGCCTCGGTGCTGGTGGCGCTGATGTCGCTGAGCCTGTTCGCCGCGCTGCGCATCATCGGGATGCTGAGCGGCACGACCGACGGCACCCCCGACCGTCTCGAAGAGGACGCCTGACATGGAACTCGCCATTCTCCTGACCTGCTTCCTCGGCGGGCTGGTCATCGGTCTGCCGGTCGCTGTGACGCTCGGCGTCTCGTCGCTGGCCTACCTGTCGTTCAAGGGGATGCCGCTCGTTGTGATCCCGCAGAAGATGTATGCCGGCATGGACACCTTCGTGCTGCTCTGCATCCCGGGCTTCATCCTTGCCGGCAACCTGATGAACGCCGGCGGCATCACCGGGCGCATCGTCCGGCTGGCGCAGGCCATGGTGGGCTGGATGCGCGGCGGGCTCGGCCTGACCAACGTCGCCGCCTCGATGCTGTTCGGCGGCATCTCGGGCACCGCCGCCGCCGACGCCGCCTCGATCGGGGGCATGATGATCCCCGGCATGAAAAAGGCCGGCTACCCGGCGGATTTCTCCGCCGCGATCACCGCCGCCTCCTCGACCGTGGGGCCGATCATCCCGCCCTCGGTGCCGATGATCATCGTCGGCACGCTGTCGGGCATCTCGGTGGGCAAGATGTTCATCGCGGGCGCCCTGCCGGGCATCCTGATGGGTGTCGCGATGATGATCACCGCCTGGATCATTGCCCGCCGCCGCAACTTCCCGCGCCAGCCGTGGCAGGGCTTTGCAGAGCTCGGCCGGGCTTTCCTCGGGGCGTTCTGGGCCGTCGCCATGACCGCCTTCATCGTCGGCGGCCTGCTGATCGGCTTCGCCACCCCGACCGAGACCGCCGTGGTCGCCTCGATCTACGCCTTCGTGGTCGGTGCCTTCGTCTATCGCGGGCTCAAGCTGCGCGACGTGCCGCGCATCATCGTCAACAGCGCCGTCTCCGCCGCGGCAATCCTCGTGCTGGTGGGGCTGGCCAACGTGTTCGGTTGGATCCTCGTCTCCGAGCGCATCCCGCAGATGATCGCCAACGCGGTGCTCAGCGTTACCGACAACCGGTTCCTCGTGATCCTGCTGATCAACCTCGTGCTGCTCTGCGTCGGCATGTTCATGGAGACCATCGCGGCGCTGATCATCCTATTCGGGCCGCTGCTGGCGCTGGCCACCGGGGTCGGGGTCGACCCGCTGCATTTCGCGGTCTTCGCGGTGCTCAACCTGATGATCGGCCTGACCACGCCGCCGGTCGGGGTCTGCCTGTTCATCTGCGCCGATATCGGTCGGGTGTCGCTGTGGCAGGTGACCCGCGCCATCGGGCCGTTCCTCGTGACCAACATGATCGTGCTGATGCTGGTGTCTTACATCCCGTTCTTCAGCACGTGGCTTCCCTCGCTTCTCAGCAACTAGGACTGTTCCCATGACGATCCGCATCGCCCGCCTGCATGGCCGCAAGGACCTGCGCGTCGAAACCCTCGAGGACCCGGAGGCCGGCCCCGGCGAGGTCGTCGTGGCGATCGGGGCGGGCGGCATCTGCGGCTCCGACATCCATTACTACACCGATGGCGGCATCGGCACGATCCGGGTGCGCGAGCCGATCATCATCGGCCACGAGGCCGCCGGCACGGTGGTCGAGCTGGGCGCGGGTGTCGAGGGGCTTTCGGTGGGTGACCGGGTGGCGGTGAACCCGTCGCATCCCTGCGGCGCCTGCCGGTTCTGCCGTGAGGGCGCGCACCAGCATTGCATGAACATGCGCTTCAAGGGCTCGGCGATGTTCCTGCCGCACGAGCAGGGGTTCTTCCGCGACCGGGTCGCCATCGGGGCCGCGCAATGCCACCCGATCGCCGAGGGCGTGCCGATGGCCGAGGCGGCGCTGGCCGAGCCGCTGGCGGTCTGCCGTCGCGCCGTGACCCGGGCGATCGAGATCTCGGGGCCGCTCGAGGGCAAGCGCGTGCTGGTGACGGGAGCGGGCCCGATCGGGGCGCTCTGCGTGGCGCTGGCGAAGCATTTCGGCGCTGCCGAGATCGTCGTGACCGATCTGCAGGACGCCACGCTCGAGGTGGCGCAGGCAGTCGGTGCGACCCGCACCATCAACGTGGCCAGAGACGGGGCGGCGCTCTCGGAGTACGAGATCGACAAGGGGCAGTTCGACCTGTGCTTCGAGTGCTCGGCCGCGGAACCGGCGATCCGCTCGGCCATCGCCTGCACCCGACCGCTCGGGACCATCGTGCAGGTGGGCGTGATGGGAGACACGCCGGTGCCGTTCAACATGCTGGTGGCCAAGGAACTGAACCTCGTGGGCACCCACCGCTTCGATGCCGAGTTCGGGCAGGCGGTGGAGCTGATCAACAGCCGCGCGCTGACCCTCGCGCCCATCGTCACTCACAGCCTGCCGGTCGACGAGGTGCAGGCGGCCATGGACCTTGCCCTCGACCGGGGCAAGGCGGTGAAGGTGCAGGTGGTTTTCTGAGATCGCGCCATGGGCGCCCGGACAAGGGCGGTCCACAGCTTGGGGTCGCCGCAGGTGGCAGGCGCGGTCTTCGTGTCACTCGTTCGCGTGTGCCCTGAGCGGCGGGCGTACACGCGAGACGCGCGTTCCGATCTCGTCGGCGCCTGATATCTGCTTGTAACTCCGGGCACTTCGGGCCATTCAGGGCTCTGGTCCGCGGTGCAGCTAGCGCATGCGGGACCACATCTCCCAGCCACCGAGACGGTCCGTGCAAGCGATCGAGCTAGGCAGCGATCAACACAAAACGGACTTCGGAGACGGGAATGCCCCCTCACGTTCTTCTCACCCGCCGCGCGCTCGCGGGCGGGACCGCGCTGACGTTGCTGTCGGCGCAACTGGCCCATGCCCAGGACGAGGTCTACGACCTCGGCACCATCACCATCACCGCCGGCGGCTTCGAGCAGCTGGTCGAGAACGCCCCCGGCAGCGTCACCGTGATCGACCGCCAGGATCTCGAGGGTCGTCAGATCCGCAACCTCGAAGATGCGCTTGTCGGCGTGCAGGGCGTGGTCACCACCGGCGTTGCAAAGGAGAAGGACATCTCGATCCGCGGCCTGCCGGGCGAATACACCCTGATCCTCGTGGACGGTGTACGCCAAGGCACGCGCGAGAGCCGCCCCAACGGCAGCGCCGGCTACGAGCAGAGCTTCATTCCGCCGGTCTCGGCCATCGAGCGCATCGAGGTCGTGCGCGGCCCGATGTCCTCGCTCTACGGGTCCGACGCGATGGGCGGCGTGGTGAACATCATCACCCGACCGGTGGCCGACGAATGGACCGGCGAGGTCTCGACCGCGGTCACGATCCCGCAGGACGATGATGACGGCGCCTCGAAGGAGCTGTCCTTCTACCTGAGCGGTCCGGTGGTCTCGGACAAGCTCGGCCTGCAGGTCTGGGGTCGCGGTTACGGCGCCGACGAGAGCGGCATCGTCGACGGTGCCGATGGCGCCCGCGACCGCTACCTCAACGGCCGGCTGAGCTGGGCCATCGCCCCCGGCCACACGCTGTTTCTCGAGGGCGGAAAGACCGAGCTCGACCGCACCCGCACCGATGGCGAGTCGGTTGAGGAAGGCAGCGGCGACTCGCGCCAGCGCAACACCCGCGACCACCTCAATCTGCGCTATTCGGGCGACTGGAGCGGCACCCAGGCCGATCTCGCGCTGAGCCGCGAATGGGGCGAACGCAACACCTGGTCCGAGGATGACGACGGCTCGATGAGCAAGTCCGACCGCACCCCCGAGATCCGCAACACCACCTTCGACGCCAAGTTCACCACGCCGCTTCAGGCCGCGGGCGAGCATACGCTGGTCTATGGCGGCCAGTGGACCGAGAACGCGCTGACCGACCAGAACCCGGGCCGCGCCGATCCCGGCGACGAGACCTTCTCGGTCGAGCAATGGGCGGTGTTCGCCGAGGACGAGTGGTGGATCACGCCGAGCTTCGCCCTGACCGGCGGGCTGCGCTATACCGAGCACGAAAGCTATGGCGGCGAATGGACGCCGCGCCTCTATGCGGTCTGGAACGCCACCGACGCGCTGACCATCAAGGGGGGTGTCTCGACCGGGTTCAAGGCCCCCGGCGTGCGCCAGACCGTCGATGGCTATTACTATACCACCCAGCGCGGCGCCGGGGTGATCGTCTCGAACCCGGACCTGCAGCCGGAAAAGAGCACCAGCTACGAGCTGGGCGCGATCTACACCGCCGCCACCTGGGATGTCGGTGCGACCCTGTTCCGCACCGAGTTCGAGGACAAGATCGCCAGCTTCAACAGCGGCGAGACGGTCGAGGTCGACGGAACCACCTACAACCGCTGGGAATACACCAATATCGGCGAGGCACGGATCCAGGGGCTCGAGCTGAGCGGAAGCTGGGCACCGCGGGACGACCTGTCGCTGCGGGCGACCTACACCTGGACCGACTCCGAGCAGCTCTCGGGCGAGTACGAGGGGCTGCCGCTGATGCGCACCCCGGAGCACACCGCCTCGCTGCGCGCCGACTGGCAGACCCCGGTGAGCGGCCTCGATCTCTGGGGCGCGGCGAACTACCACGGGCGCGAGATCAACGCGGGCGCCCGCATCGGCAGCAACGGCACGCCCTACGAATATGACGACGACGGTGACGCCATCGCCTACGAATACGACCCCTATACCACGGTCGATATCGGCGGCAGCTACGTGTTCAACGACGCGATCAGCCTGGACGCGGCGATCTACAACGTCACCGATGTGCGCCTGACCTCGTCGGACAACAACGCCGTCTCCGAAGGGCGCCGGTTCTGGATCGGCGCAACCGCGCGCTTCTGATGCCATCGCCCTGTCCGCGCCACGCGGGCAGGGCCTTTCATCGTGTGCATCGCGGCAGCTCCCGCCATCGGCAGCGTGCCGCGCGTTTGGGCAGATGCGCCCGCCGGAGACGCGGGAAAGCGCCGATCGGAGCGGCACGCGGACCCTTGCGAGGGCGATGCGTGGTCAACGCCCTGCCCGGCGCTATTTATGTTTCTCGTTCATAAGCTTATTCGGCAACGCGGGGGCGACAGCCCGTGCCCGCTGCCGTAGCCTGCCGCAATCGTTCGCGCAGGTCACATCGCAGGAGTACCGGATCATGTTTGCCGCCGTCATGGGGATCATCGGCGCCTATGTCGCCTTGCGCGTCGTGGGTCCGCTGAGCCTGCCGGTCTGGAGCCGCATCCTGCTCGGGATCGCGGTGCTCCTGCTGGCCGAGAACCACCTGCTGACCAAGCTTGCCTACGGCAACATGTTCTCGCTCGAACTGCCGCGCGCCGTGGTCATCGCGGTCAATCTCGGCTTCGGCGCGGTGCTGCTGACCGCCGCCTTCCACGTGGTGCTCGATCTCTTCGTGCTGCTGCGCTCGGCGCTGTTGTGGCAGTGGCGCCCGCTGCCCGCTTCCTGGAGTGGCGGCGCGGTGGTGCTGGCGCTGGCGCTGGCGGCGCTCGGGGTGGCGAACGCGGTGCGGCAACCGGCGCAGAAAGAGCTGGCCTTCGAGATCGATGACCTGCCGGCGCCGTTCCACGGCTACTCCGTCGTTCACCTGACCGACCTGCATCTCAGCCGGCTGTTCCACCGGCCTTTCGCCGAGGAACTGGTGGACCGGGTCAACGCGCTGGAGGCGGACGTGATCCTGATCAGCGGCGACCTGATCGACGGCTATCTCGACGTGCGGCGCGCGGACGTGGCGCCGCTCGAAGGGCTGACGGCGCGGGACGGCGTCTTCGTGAGCCCGGGCAACCACGAGTACTACTTCGGCTTCGAGAGCTGGTGGGAGACCTACCAGAGCCTCGGCATGCGGCCGCTTGCCAATGCTCACACCACCATCGAGCGCGACGGCGAGGCCCTCGTGGTGGCGGGCGTCACCGACCTGCGCGCTGCCGCCTTCGGCCTGCCGGCACCGGATATCGACCGGGCCCTCGACGGCGCGCCCGACGAGGCGCCGGTGCTGCTGCTCAACCACCAGCCGCGACAGGCCCGGGCGATGGCCGCGCGCGGCGTCGACGTGCATCTTGCCGGGCACACCCATGGCGGGATGGTGATCGGGCTCGCCGCGCTGGTGGCGCGCTTCAACGAGGGCTTCGTCTCGGGGCACTACGAGGTCGGCGACATGCAGCTCTATGTCAGCAACGGCACAGCGCTGTGGCCGGGCTTTGCGCTGCGTCTCGGCGTACCGTCCGAGCTGACGCGGATCACCTTGCAGCCGCGCGGCGGCGCGGGGCCGGAGAGCGCGTCGACGGCGGCCGAGGTTGGAAGCTGAGCAGGCGCACGCCCTGCCAACCCGTTACAGCCGCTGCACACGACGGAGCGACTTACCGATCTCCGCGCGGATGCCGGGGGCGGTCGGGCGGTCGGCGGCACAGTGCCCTTGTAAGCCGGTCTGCACGGAGGCCGTTTTCGACGTCCTGTCAGGCGGCGGCGCGGGACAGGACCAGCCGCGCCGCCGCCATCGCACGTGGCACCAGCGTGTCGAGCTCGAGGAACTCGCGCTCGGAATGCACGCCGCCGCCCACCGGGCCACAGGCGCAGAGCGTCGGGATCCCCATGCTGCTGGTCAGGCCGGCGTCTGAGCAGGAGGGGGTGAACTCGGCCTTCAGGGCAAGGCCGACCTGCACCGCGGCGGCGACGTAGTCGGCGGTAAGCGCGGCGTTGCCCGTCATCGGGAGAAACTTGCCAAGACACTCCATCCGGCCATCGACATCGGGGGTGAACGGGGTCTCGGCGATGCGCCGGATCTCGACCTCCGCCGCCTCGCCACTCTCGACGGTTGCGAAGCGGACGTCGATGCGGGCTTCGGCCTCGGGGGCCACCATGTTGACCGCCTGACCGCCCGAGACGATGCCGACACTGACCGAGACGCCGGTCTCGGGATTGGTGAGCGCGGTCCAGGCGAGGATCTTCTGCGCCAGCTCCACGATGGCGCTGCGTCCGTCTGCCGGATTCAGCCCGGCATGGGCGGCGCGCCCGCTGATCGTCACGCGGTAGAACGCACCGCCACGGCGTCCGTCGACCACGTTTCCGCTGACCCGGCCCGGCTCGGAATTGAGCACGAAGGCGGAACGCGCGGCGACCTCGCGGATCACCGGCGCAGAGCCGTTGGATCCGATCTCCTCATCGACGGTGAAAAGCGCCTGGAGCGGCACCGCCAACCCCGAGCGTGCAAGCTCGCGTAGCACGAAGGCGTTCATCACCAGCCCCGCTTTCATGTCGGCGACCCCCGGCCCGTGGGCGCGGTCGGCCTCGATCCGGAACGGCCGGGCTGTTGCCTCTCCGCGGGCAAAGACCGTGTCCATGTGTCCCATGAGCAGGCCCGGCGCGGCGGGGCTTTGCGGCAGGTACTCGGCCAGCAGCGCGTCCGCATGGCCGGGGACGGGCATCCGGCTGAGCCGGATCCCGGGCTCTCCATCGAGGAAGGAGGCGATCCGGTCGCGGACGGCATCGACGCCGGCAGGGTCGCGCGACGGGCTGTCGATGTTCACCAGATCGGACAGCAGGGCGATCATCTCGTCCCTTGCGGAGGCGAGGCTTTCCGGGAAGCCGGGCGTTTCGGTCATGCTTGGGTCTTTCTGTCAGGCGGTCTGGAGAAGGGCGGAGATGCGCAGACCGGTCTCGTGAACCGCCGCGTTGATGCGGGTCTGGTTCTCGAAATAGCTCGGGGTCACGCAGCCGACGTTGAGCGCCGCGACGATGGTGCCGTCGCGATCGAGGATGGGAGCCGCGACCGAGGCCGCACCGATCACGTGTTCCTCGATGTTGATGGCGTGGCGCTGGCGGCGGATTTCGGCAATCAGGTTGCGCAGCGTGTCGGGGTCGTTGACCGTGTAGCGGGTGAATTTCGGCAGCTTGGGGGTCGCGGCGAAATAGCTCTCCGCGAAGCCCGTTCGGCCGAAGGCGAGGAAGCAACGTCCCATGGCCGAGCAGAACACCGGGAAGCGGGTGCCGAGGGGGATCTCGTAGCGGATATCGGCGGTGCTCTGCACCGTGTCGATCACCTTCACCTCCGGCTTTGCGGTCAGCACGCCGAGCACGGCGGTCTGCGCGATCCGGTGCGACAGCGCCTTCAGCTCGGGCAGCGCGATCTGGCGCAGGAGGCCGGTGCGCCCGCCGACCCAGCCGCTCTGGTCGAGCAGGGCCGAGCGCATGCTCCAGCTGTTGTCCTGGGATTTCTCGACATAGCCGCGCTGCGCCAGCGTTTGCAGCAGCATGAGGCAGCTGCTCTTGGGGATGTCCAGCTCGGACGCGATTTCGGTCAGCCGCCAGCCACGGACCTCCGTGCCCAGCAGTTCGAGCAGGTCGAGGATGCGCTGCGCCGACTTGACGCTGCCACTGGCCGGAGGGAGAGGTTCGTCGCTCTTCATGGTATCCACTCTGCCCATCCGGCGTCAGGCCGCAAGCTCGAGCAGGTTGCAATCCGAGATCGGCCGGGCGCCGGTCTCGATCTCGCGGATCAGCGCGACAAGGCGGTCGACGCGCGGCGTGGGGATACCGTGACGCCGGCCGATTTCCGAGATCTGGCCGACCTGGAACGCCACCTCGGTCGGGCGCTTGCGGATCGCGAGGTCACGCCAGATGCCGGAATGGGTCTTGGCCGAGGCGCGGTTGAAGCGCACCATGCGCTCGATCGAGAGGTCGCGCCGGGCCGGGTCGCCTCCGGCAGCGAAGGCCATCGGATCGAACCCGTCGAAACCGATGGGCGCGACGCCCTCGGCGGCGGCGACGGCGGTGGCCTCGCCGAGGATCTCGTCCCAGAGCAAGCGGAGCTCGGGCCGCGCGATGCAGTCGCCGATGCCCTTGTCGCCAAGCGCCTGCGCGTAGAGCAACGTGAGATAGGCGAGCTTGCCCCAGAGATGGGCATAGATCCGGTCGGTCTGGATCGCCTCGGGCTCGAAGATCCGCATGGCACGGTGGAGCGTCTCGAGCCGCCCGGTCATCCGTCCGTCGGTTTCGCCCACCACCACCGCGCCGCGGTTCCCGTAAAGGATTTCTCCGGGCGCGATCCAGTCGGCTCCGAAGTTGATGAAGGCGCCCATGACGCGGCTGGCGCCTACGCTCTCGGCGATGCGCGGCTCGCAGAGCCCGTTCTGGAAGGAGGCCACATAGCCGTCCTCGGTCAGGTGCGGACGCAGTGCCGCCATGGCGGCGTCGGTCTGCGGGGTCTTGACGCAGAGCAGGATGCGCGACCAGCGCCCCTCGAGCTGCGCCGGCGTGAAGGCGGGCGCCTTCACGGTAAAGCTGTCGACCGGGCCGGTGATGGCGAGACCGCGATTGCGGATCGCCTCGACATGGGGCTCGACGGTGTCGACGAAGGTCACCGGATAGCCGGCGCGGGCGAGATAGGCGCCGATGGTGCCACCGATGGCGCCGGCACCCCAGATCAGCACGGGGTCATGCGACATGCGAGACCTCCCGGTGCGATGCCAGCCCTTCGAGCAGGCTCGCGGCGCGTTCGAGGGTTTCGGCCAGCCGGTTGGCGCTGCGACGCGCGGCGACGAGGTGGTGCCGGTGCTCCTCGCCCGCCTCGGCGGCGGCGACCGCCGCGCGCAGGGGCGCGAGGATCGGATAGGCCTGCGCGATCAGCGCGGGATCGGGGCGAAAGCGGTCGCCCGTGGTGTAGTCGATCGGCACCAAGAGGTGCGAGAGGTCACGCAGTGCAAGGTCCGGCACCGGACCGGCCGCCGCGGCGATCCGGTCGAGCAGGGCGAGGCTGCGCTCGAGCCGCAGCTCGGCAAGGACCGGTGCATCGCTGAGCGGGGCGAGGGCGCCGCGCATGGCGCTGGCCCAGTTGGCATGGTCGGTCGGGAGGGTTTCGGCGGTCAGCAGGCTGCGGATCGTCTCGACATAGATCCGGGTGTCGCGGCGCAGGATCTCGGCATCGATCTTGTCGAGCGTGTCGCCGGGGGTGTGCCACCACCAGCCGAAGCCCGCGCCCTTGCGGGCCGGGCCGGCGTTGCCCATGAAGCCCGACGCGACGTTGGCGGTGCCCTCGGCTATGGGCTGTTCGCCCACGGTCAGGAACATCGACGGCACGCCGATGCCCCAGAACGACTGGTCGCCCGCGCGGCTCAGGCGCTGGCCGGTCAGGCTCTGCCCGGTGAGCCGGGAGACGATCTCGTTGCCGAAGCCATGCAGTTCGGCGCAGACCGGCATGTCGGCGAGGCTCGTGTTGCCACGCCCGCCGGTGGAGTCGACGTTGACGTGAACGAGGCAGCGCTCGGACAGCTCGGCCCAGGCCGCATCGGCATACCAGCTCGAGCCGGAATAGCGTCCGTGCGAGTGGCCGGACCAGAAGCAGAGCCGCAGGCCGCGCCGCATCTCGCCGCGACGGCTGGCGATGAGCCGCGCGGTCTCGAGCATCGTGGCGTTGGCGCCACCATTGTCCATCACGCCCTCGTACCAGGTGTCGTGGTGGCCCGAGAACAGGATGAAGGGCGCGTCCGGGCGGCCCTCGGGCATCAGGTCCGCCTGCAGGATCGGGGTCTTGCGCCAGCCGGTATCGACCTCGGCGGTGATCCGCAGCCGCGTCTGTCCGCCAGAGAGCGATGCCTTGAGGCGCGCGCCGTCGGCATCGTTCACGGTGACCACGGCGGTGGCGGGCAGGGTGGCCATGTCGGCGGCATCGGGGTTGCCCCAGATGTTGGAGATGCACATCTCGTGCCGATGCTCGTGCGGCATCACGTGCACCTGCCCCACGGCCCCGGCGAGGTTGGCGCGGCGGGTGGCGTCGGAGGCGGCGAGCCCGTCGATCACCGCGATGCGGCCACGCAGGTCGACGGCGGCGAAATTCTCGGGGGTCGGGGCGCCGACGATCACCGCCTCGGCCACGAGCCCGTCCGGCCCGGTGGCGCGGGCGAAGCTGTGGGTGATGCACTCGAACCGCTCGGAGCCGTCCTCGAGCGCGAGGGCGGCGGCACCGGGGAGGCTGATATAGGCGTCGTGCTCGATCAAAGCGGTTTCGAAACCGGCGGCGGCCATCTCGGCTTCGAGATGCGCGAAACTCTCGCGCTCCTGCGACGAGCCCGAGAGTTTGACGTAGCGAGCGAAGACCTCGAGGTCGCGCCACATGCGGGCGTCATCGACCTGTTCGTCGAGGGGGGCGGGGTGGGTCATCTGGTCTCCAGTTCTGTCTCCGCCCCGGCAGGCCGGGGCGGGTGGCTCAGCTCACGGGGGTGCCGGCGCGGGTCAGCGCCCGGCCCGCGAGGAAGCCGCCGTCGATGGCAATGCACTCGCCGTTCACGTAATCGGCGTCGGGCCCGAGCAGGAAGCTCACCACGCCCGAGATGTCCGGGGCCCGGCCGGTTCGGCCGCGCGGGATCATCGAGAGATAGGCGGCCCGGTATTCATCGCTGATCTGGTCGTCGCGCACCTCGATGAGGCCGGGCGCCACGGCGTTGACCCGCAGTCCCAGCGGCGCGAGTTCCTGCGCGCAGGACTTGGTGAACATCACGATCCCGGCTTTCGAGGCGCTGTAATGCGAGACGCCGACGCGCGCGGAATAGGCCGCGGCGGAGGCGAAGTTGACGATGGCGCCGCCCGCAAGGTCCGCGTCGCGCCGCATCCGCCCGAAGGCCTGCGTGCACAGAAAGGTGCCGCGCAGGTTGATGCCGATGACGGCGTCCCAGTCGGAAACATCCATGTCGAGCAGCGCGTGGTCGGGATAGACCCCGGCATTGTTCACCAGTGCCTCGGGCGGCCCGAGCGTTTCGGCCACGCGCGCGAAGGCGGGCGCGACGGCCTCGGCCTCCAGCACGTCCAGGCTCAGTCCGATGGCGCTCTCTCCGCTCGGGTCGAGCGCCTTTGCCTCCGCGGACGCGGTGTCGCCGTCGCGGTCGAGAAGGGCGACCGCCCAGCCTTCGGCGTGCAGCCGTTTCGAGATGTCGAGACCAAGGCTGCGGGCCGCCCCGGTGACGATCGCCACCGGGCGGGTGCCGCGGGGGGGAGTGCCCCCCGCAACGGTTGCGTCCGTGGCCATCACTGGGTTGCCACTTCGCGGTTCCAGCGCTCGGTCCATTCGGGGCGCACCGTGGTCACGTAGTCCCAATCGACGGCCTTGAGTCCGTCGAGCACGCCCTCGCCAACCGGCAGCTTGGCGGCGACCGCCTCGGGCAGCTCGACCTTGCTGTTCACCGGCGCAAGATAGGTGTTCTCGGCATTGGCGGCCTGCGCCTCGACGCTGAGCGCATAGTCGATGTAGCGCTGCGCGGCCTCGAGGTGCTTGGTCCCCTTGGCGATGCCGATGGTGCTGTCGATGATGTAGGCCCCTTCCTCGGGGATGGTCCAGCCGAGGTTCGCGCCGGCATCGATCGCGCCCTGCGCGCGGTCCGAGGTCCAGCTGGTGATCGCCGCATCGCCCTGGGCGAAGAGCTGCGCCATCTGCGCGTGCTGGGTGTAGAAGGTCAGGATGTTCGGCGTCAGCGACTGCAGCTTCTCGAAGCCGGGGTCGACATTCTCGACGTTTCCGCCGGCAAGATCGTTGGCGGTCAGCAGGAAGAAGTTGCCATGCGAGGTCGAGATGTCCGGCACCACCGTCAGGCCGGCGTAGTCCGGGTTCCACATCTCTTCCCACGAGGCCGGGGTCTCGTCGATGTAGTCCTTGTTCCAGGTCAGCGCCTGCGAGACGTACATGAACTTGGTATAGACGTCGTCCTCGCTGCGGAAGCGCGGGTAGAGATCGTTGAGGTTCGGAATGCTCTCGGCATCGAGCGGCTCGAACAGCCCCTCGGCCTTGGCCTGAGCGGCGCCGACCTCGTCCATCATCACCACGTCAATCGTGGCGTCGTCCCTCTGGGCCCGCATCATCGCGACGGTCTGCATGGTCAGGCCGGTGGCGATCTGCACGTCGATGTCGGGGTTGGCGGCCTCGAAGGGCTCGATCACGCTCTTGGTCCAGCCGTCGCCGAAGGAGCCGCCATAGACGATGACGGTCAGGACTTCCTTGTCCTGGGCGTGGAGCGGCAGCGCGGTGAGGCCGGTGAGGAGGGTGGTGGCGGCAAGCCGTTTGAAATTGGTCATGTTCTCTTTTCCTGTTGGGTATCCGTGACCCGCCGTCAGGCGACGAGTCTTGCGTCTTCGCTGCGCCAGCCGACCGTTGCGGTGACGCCTTCCGTCAGACCGCCGGTGTCGCTCCGGTCCTGGCGGTGAACGAGAAGGGATTCGCCCGAGGGGAGCCGGACGAGGTATTCCATCAGACCGCCCAGCTTCACCGCGCGCTCGATGCGCCCGGTGGTGAGGTGCGGGGTGTCCACGGGGGCGCCTTCGGGCGAGATGTGCAGTTTCTCGGGCCGCAGCAGCAACGCGGGCGAGGTTCCCGTGGCCGGGGCCAGCGCGCCAACCTCCAGCGTCAGGCCTGCGGCGGTGCGGAACTGTCCCGAGCCTGCCTCGCCCTCGAAAAGGTTGGCGGTGCCGATGAAATCGGCCACGAAGCGGGTCGCGGGGTGGTCGTAGATCTCGCGCGGGGAGCCTTCCTGCTCGATCCGGCCCTTGTTCATGACGACGATGCGGTCGGCGATGGTCATCGCCTCTTCCTGGTCGTGGGTGACGAAGAGCGAGGTGATGCCCACGTCCTTCTGCAGCCGGCGGATGTCGTGTCGCATCTGCACCCTGAGCTTGGCGTCGAGGTTGGAGAGCGGCTCGTCGAAGAGCAGCAGTTCGGGCTGCAGCGCGAGCACGCGGGCCAGCGCCACACGCTGCTGCTGGCCGCCGGACATCTGCTTGGGATAGCGGTCCTTGAGCGCGGTGAGGCCGGTCATCCCGAGCACCGAGTCGAGCCGCTTTGCGGCATCCTCTCCGGGGATCTTCTTGCACTTGAGGCCGAACATGATGTTCTGCGTCACCGTCATGTGCGGGAACAGGGCGTAGGACTGGAACACCATGCCCATGTCGCGCTTGTTGGGCGGCAGCGCGGTGATGTCGCGCCCCTTCATGCTGATGCTGCCCGCGGTGGGGGTGATGAAGCCCGCGACCATGCGCAGGGTCGTTGTCTTGCCGCAGCCCGAGGGGCCGAGGAAGGCGACCATTTCGCCCTGGGCGATGGTGAGGTCGAGCCCCTCGACGGCGATGGTGCCGGGATAGCTCTTGCGGAGGGCGGAGAGGACGAGGTCAGACATCAGGCGGAGGGTCCCTTTTTGGCGCCGGTGAGGCGCGCGTAAAGTGGCAGCCCGAGCGCCATCCAGATCAGGATGATGATCGAGGCCACGGCCGAGATCGTCGGCTCGGACTGGTATTCGAGGAAGGTGTAGATGCGGATCGGCAGGGTCTGCATTTCCGGCCCCGCGAGGAAGAGCGTCACCACGAGCTCGTCGAAGGACAGGATGAAGGCAAAGATCACCCCCGCGATCACGCCGGGCAGGATCTGCGGCAGGGTGATCTGGACGAAGGCCCGCACCGGGCCCGCGCCGAGATTGCGCGCGGCCTCTTCCATGGAGATGTCGAAATCCGACAGGCTGGCCATGGCGAGCCGCACCACGAAGGGCGTGGTGAGAAGCACATGCGCCGCGACCAGGCCCGCGAAGGTGCCCTGCAGCCCGATCCGGTTGTAGAAGATCAGCAGCGCGAGGCCCAGCACCACCGTCGGCAGCAGGATCGGCGAGAGGATCACCGTGGTCAGGCTCTGCTGCGTGCGGCCGCGCAACCGGGTGAGACCGACGGCGGCCAGCGTGCCCAGCAGCCCGGCGATGGAGGCGCTGGCAAGGCCGAGCGCGAGACTGCGCAGCATGGCGTCGGTGAAGGCGGGCTCGTTGAGCACCTTGGCGTACCATTTCAGCGTCGCCCCCTCGGGCGGGAAGGTCGGGAAGTTCGAGGTGGTGATCGAGGAGCCGATCACCGCCACGAGCGGCGCCATCAGGAAGAGGATGATGAGGGTGTTGACCAGTTTCAGCATCAGCTTGCCCTCTGCGCGGCGCGCGATGTGAGCTTGAGAAAGAGCATCATGATCGCCACCAGCAGCACCATCAGCCCGATCGACATGGCGGCACCGAAGGGCCAGTTCAGCAGAGAGACGCCCTGCTGGTAGATCACCATGGCGATCACCGGGTTGCGCGGGCCGCCGATCAGGGCGGGGGTCACGAAGGACGAGATGGCGAGCGCGAAGACCAGGATCGAGCCGGCCACGATGCCCGGCATGCACAGCGGCAGGGTGATGCGGAAGAAGATCCGCGTGGCGCCTGCGCCGAGGTTGCGGGCGGCCTCGTAGACCTGCGGGTTGATGTTGAGCAGCGCCGCATCGAGCGCCAGGACCATGAAGGGCAGATGCACATGGGTCATGACGATGTCGACGCCGGTCATCTGGTACATCATGCGGATCGGCAGCCGGATGATCTCGAGCTCGCGCAGGGTGCTGTTGATGACGCCGTTGTTCGACAGCAGCATCATCCAGCCGAAGGTGCGCACCACCACGCTCGTCAGCAGCGGCGCGAGCACGGCAAAATATAGCAGGGCGCGCCAGATGCCGGTGGTCCGCGACAGTCCGATGGCCAGCGGCAGGCCGAGCACTAGCGTCGCCAGAACGACCGTCACCGCCATGACGACCGAGCGCCAGACGATCTGCAGGAAGTAGGGATCGAGAAGGAAGTCCGCGTAGTTCTGGAGCGTACGCTGGTCGGTCACGCCGGCGCCGCCGGCCTCGTAGACCCTCAGGCTCACGTCGATCAGGACGAGCATGGCGCCCAGCAGGAACAGCCCCATGAAGACGAGGTTCGGAACCGTGAACCAGATCGGGCCGGGCGGTGCCTTGGGCGCTGCCCGGTCGCGCGCTGTGGCGCCTTCGGCGAGCTGCGTTTGATGAATCGATGAGTGCATGACGGCCTTTCCTGTCGATAGGTGCTTTTCACCGAGCGGTTGGCGCGACAGGAAGGATGTTTATGTATGTGAACGTAAGATTCGGAATAATCGAGAAATATCGCAATTGGATGGCTAATAATCCATCATAAGTCAGACAAAATGCAATGAGGTGAGCTTCATGTTCATCAATGTGAACACTTGATCACGTGGTCGGGCGATTGGTTGAGACAGGATCTTGTCCGATGTTCAGCGCCCCCACACCCGCCCTTGGAACGGTCGGGCGGCTGAGGGAGGCGCCACCATGACAACCGCACGGGCCCCGGTCGGCGCGCGAAAAGGAGGGGCGGGGCAGGCGTGGCGACTGGGCCAAAGGCGGCCCGGGCGCCACAATGACATCGGGCCGGAATGTCAGAGCTTTCGTCTTGGGAACGGGGCCGGCACAGATGTTGCGCTGCCTCCGGTCGAGGCTCTCTACCGACCGCAGGAAGCGCGGGGCGGGCGGACCGGGGCCCTGTGCGTGGCGCGCCTCGCACAGAGGCCGGTGATCGCGCTCACGCTGGGGGCGTCGATACGCGCCTGGGTCCCGCCGCCTTGCCTCGGGCTTTCGCCGTGGATTGAGGTTGAGCGGCGCGAGGCGCGCGGGGCACGGATCCCCCGCCACAGCTTCGACTGTCACATCCGGACGGCGGGCTGGCCCTCGGAGTGGCAGGCGGATCCCGGCCTCTTCCTGCCGGGGTCGGCCCGTGGCCGGTCCCGGGTCACAACGTCCCGGTCGTCACGCCGCGATGATCAGCAGCTCCGCGGTGATGCAGGTCCGGTTTGCGCCGGGGCGCAGGGTGCCGCTCTTGGGCACGCCATCAAAGCCGACCGAACTGGCCTCGAGCCGCACCGCGCCGCGCTCGAAGCGCCCTTCATGTAGCAGAACCTCGGTTGCGTAGCTCTCCTGCATCGCGTCCTCGAACCGTGTGTCGATCAGGCTGCCGATGCCCTCGACGCGGGCCTGCGTCAGCTCTGACGCGGCCCGTGCCAGCAGCGCGTGCGGGTCTTCGTTCGGTCCCAGCTTGCAGAGCAGCGCCGGCTGCCCCTCCCCGACATGCGCCTCGGCCACCGGGGTGAACAGGTCGAACCCGGTCTCGGCGTCGGGCCGGACCTCGAACCCGGCCCCGCTCAGGCCCCAACCCTCGGCCACGGTGTCCTCGGCCAGAACCGACTCGGGCATCAGCAGATGGCCCATGCGCGGCGCGGCGACACCGTCCCCGGAGGCCCCGGACCACAGCCCGTGACAATGCAGGAATGGCGCGCCCTCGCGCCGGCCCAGATGCAGCCCGGCATCGTGAAGCCTCGCGGGCACCAGGCGATAGGTCTCGCTATACCAGGCCGCCCGCCCGTCACCCGGCGCACGATCCGGGATGACATAGGCGAGCCGTGTGAAGCTGGCATCGCGCAGGCGCAGATAGCCGCAGCCGTACCCCTCGGCCGCAAACGCCTCGGTGATCGCCTGATCGAGCGGACGTCCCGCCGCGAGGCGCAGCGTGAGGGGCTTGGCCCGGCAGGGCAGGGCGGTGAACCGATCCGGCGCCCGCGGCCCGGGATGCTGAAGCGGTGCGGGCAGGCTCATCCGGCGGGCGCCGTCTCGGGCAGGTCGCCGCGCGCTGTCAGTTCTTCGCGGATCAGCTTCTTGGTGATCTTTCCGTAGGCGCTCTTGGGCATCTCGTCCCAGAACACCACGTGGCGCGGCATCTTGTAGCGCGCGATCTTCGGGCCGAGCCAGCCCAGCAGCTCCTCCGCCGCCACGCCGTCCTCCCGCGGCACGCAGACCGCCACGCCGATCTCGCCCCAGACCGGGTCGGGCACGCCCAGCACCGCGACCTCGGAGATGTCGGGGTGTTGCAGGATCTTCTCCTCGATCTCGCGCGGATAGATGTTCGAGCCGCCCGAGATGTACATGTCCGAGGCGCGCCCGGTCAGGTAGAAGAACCCGTCCGCGTCCATGTGACCAAGATCGCCGGTCAGGAACCAGCCGTTGCGAAAGCTCTTGGCGTTGGCCTCGGGGTTGTCGAAATAGCCCGCGAACACCGCCGGCCCGATCACCGCGATCTCGCCGGTTTCGCCCGGCGCGACCTCCGTGCCCTCGGCATCCTGGATCTGCACCTGCATGCCCGTGCGGGCGAACCCGCAGGAGCCGATGCGCATCGCGCCATCGTCGGTGGAATGCAACGCCGGCGGCAGCACGGTGATGTTGCCGGTGACCTCGCCAAGGCCGAAATACTGCACCAGCTTCGGGCCCAGCACCTCGAGCGCGCGCACCTGATCGGCGCGGTACATCGGCGCGCCGGCGTAAATCATGTAGCGCAGGCTGGAATGGTCATGCTCGTGCACCGAGGGGTGCTCGACGAGCAGCTTGACGATGGTCGGAACGGTGAAGAGGTTGCTCACCTTCCAGCGCGCCACCAGCCCCCAGATCTCGTCCGGATCGAACTTGGCGCCGGCGGGCAGGATCGTCTTCACCCCGTGCGCCACCTGCGCAAGCTGGTGGATGCCCGCGCCATGAGACAGCGGCGCGACCACGACCGAGGCATCCTCGGGCCCGGTGCCGGGCATCAGGTCGCACAGATGATTGGTCACGACGAAGGCCATCTGCCCGTGCGTCAGCACCGCCGCCTTGGGCCGCCCGGTGGTGCCGGAGGTGAAGAAGAACCAGCAGGGATCGTCGCGCTGCACCTCGGCCACGGCCGGGCGCTCGCCCAGATGCGCGGCAACCAGATCCTCGTAGCTGTCGCCCAGCTCCTCGCCGATGCCGATCACGAAGGACAGCCCGTCGCAGGCGGCGGCGTGGTCCGGGAATTCGGCGCCGCAAAGCAGGCCCTTGGCCTGCGCGCTCGCGGCCTGATAGGCCAGATCGTCCGGCGACTGACGGAAATTCGCCGGCACCCAGATCGCCCCCAAACGCCAGCAGGCGAACATCGCCTCGAACATCTGGTTGTTGTTGGCCGACTGCACCAGCAGCCGGTCGCCCTTGCCCAGGCCATAGCGCTGCGACAGGGCGGCGGCGAAGGCGGCAGAGCGCGCCTCCATCTCGGCCCAGCTCCAGCTCTTCTCGCCCCAGACGAAGCCGATCTCGTCCGGGTGGCGGCGGGCGCTTTCGGTGAGGAAATGCGACAGGTTCATCACCCGGGTCGAGACCGGCACCAGCCCGGCCGAGAGGTCGATTGCGCCGGGCTGGCTCATTTCACCCGCTCCAGGATCGAGACGTAGTTGGTGACCGCGGCGCCGCCCATGTTGAACACGCCGGCGATCTCCGCGCCGGGGATCTGCATGTCGCCGGCATCCCCGGTCAGCTGCATCGCCGCCATCACGTGCAGCGACACGCCGGTGGCGCCGATCGGGTGGCCCTTGGATTTCAGACCGCCAGAGGCATTGACCGGCAGCTTGCCGTCCTTGGCGGTGATGCCGTCGCGGATGACGCGCCCGCCCTCGCCGCGCTCGGCCAGGCCCATGGCCTCGTATTCCAGCATCTCGGCGATGGTGAAGCAGTCATGGGTCTCGACCAGCGACAGGTCATCGAGCCCGAGCCCCGAGCGCTCGAACGCCTGCGCCCACGCGCGGCGGGCGCCGGCGAATTCCAGCACGTCGCGACGCGACAGCGCCATGATCTCGTTGACATGGCTGCGGGCGCGGAAGGCGATGGCGCGGGTCATCTCGGCCGCGGTCTCGGCATCGGCCAGCACGAGGACCGCCGCACCGTCCGACACCAGCGAACAGTCGGTGCGCCGCAGCGGGCCGGCGACGATCGGGTTCTTCTCCGAGACGGTGTTGCAGAAGGCGGTGCCGAAATCCTTGCGCATATGCGCCAGTGGGTTGGCCATGCCGTTGCTGTGGTTCTTGGCGGCGATCATCGCCAGCTCTTCGCTCTTGTCGCCGTAGCGCTGGAAGTAGCTGCCGGCGATCTTGCCGAAGAGCCCGGCAAAGCCGCCGCTGATGTCGGCCTCTTCCTTGCAGTAGCTGGCTCCGAGCAGGATGTCGCCCACCTCGGCGGTGGGCGTCGCGCTCATCTTCTCGGCGCCGACGACAAGCGCGATGCGGCCCCGCCCGGCAGCGATGAAGTCCATCGCGCCATGTAGCGCCGCCGAGCCGGTGGCGCAGGCGTTCTCGTAGCGCGTGGCGGGCGTGTGGGCGAAACGCTCGTCGCCCATCGCCACCAGCGCGCCCTGAAAGTCCTGCTGCGAAAAGCCGTTGTTGAACACGCCGGTGAAGATGCCGTCGACATCCTCGGGGGTGATGCCGGCATGCTCTAGCGCCTCGGCCACCGCGGCGGCCATCAGGCTCTCGGTGTCGGGGTGCTCGGATTTGCCAAAGGGTGTGTGGCCCCAGCCGACGATCTGCGGATCTTGCATTCTGTCCTCCTCAGGTGCGGGATGGCGCGGCATGGAGCCGGGCCAGAGTTGTTTCGATGGTGCGGGCGCCGTCCTGCAATTGCGCCACCAGCGCGTCGCGGCGGGGCGGTTGCATCCGGCTCTCGATCGCCGCCAGAGACAGCGCTCCGGCAAGGCTGCCGTCGGGGCGCCGCAGCGCCACCCCGAGGCCCCAGGAATCCGGCACCACGAGGCCGGGGTTGAGCGCGAAGCCGCTGTCGCGGGTCTGCGCCACGCGGGCGCGGATCTCGTCTGCGGGCAGCAGCGGGTAATCGGCGGCAAGGCGCGCGGCGTTGAGCTCGAGCATGGCTTCGGCCTCGTCCTCGGGCAGTGCCGCGAGCATGGCAAGCGAGCCCGCGCCCACACCCAAAGGGTGCATCCCCCCGGCAAGCAGCGCGTAGCTGCGAATCGGATAGGTGCCGTCTTCGCGGTGCAGGCACAGCGCCGAGGCGCCACGCGGCACCGATAGGAAGGCCGCGTCGCCGGTCTCCTGCGCCAGCCGCTTCAGGGTCTCGAGCGACAGTTCCAGCAGCCCATGACGGCGGGCCGCGAAGGTGCCGAGGATATAGGCCTCTTCTCCAAGGTAGTAGCGCCGGCTCTCGGGATTCTGCTCGACCATGCCGTTGCGCATCAGGGCCAGCAGTAGGCGGCGCAGCGTCGACTTGTTGAGGCCGCTCTGCGCGACCAGCTCGGCAAGGCTGGCGCCGTCTTCGGTCTGCCGTCCGACCATGCCCAGAAGCGCCAGCGCGCGGTCGACGCTCTGGCTTCCCGCCGGGCTGGAGGTGTCGCCCTCCATGGACTTGTGTTCCACATTATGGACCAATTTAAGCGACCCTTCCGGTGGCAGCTTTCGAAAGTTTCCCAACATCTATTTGTTTCATTCCCAATATTGCAAGTTCTTGTTGCCCGTGGCAATGAAGGCATTCCACTATGTGGACGCCGCGGGGGCAGGGAGGCCTGCGCGGCAGGGCCGGACGGGCCCGGACTTTGGGAGGACAGATTTGATGTTCGCGAAATTTGGCAAAACTGCCCTGGCCACCATGCTGGCGGGCGCGATGACGGTTGGCGCAGCCTCGGCCGAGACCCTGCGGCTGTCGCACAACACCGGCGACACCACGACCTGGCAGAAGGGCGCCGACAAGTTCGCCGAGCTGGTCTCCGAGGCCACCGGTGGCGACGTCTCGGTGCGGGTGTTCCCCAACGCGCAGCTCGCTGGCGGCGACCAGATGCGCCAGGCCGAGATGGTCGGTCGCGGCGCGCTCGATCTGGTGGTGACCTCGGCGATCAACGTGACGCCGCTGGTCCCCGAGATGGCCGCCTTCTCGCTGCCCTATCTTTATTCCGATTACGACGAGGTCGACGCCACCACGCAGGGCGCGCCGGGCGAGCAGCTCGCGGCGATCCTCGCCGACAAGGGCATCATCGTCCTGGCCTGGGGCGAGAACGGCTTCCGCGAGGTGACCAACAACACCCGCCCGGTGAAGACCCCGGCGGACATGCAGGGCCTCAACATGCGGGTGGCCGGCCCGATGTATATCGACGTCATGAACGCGCTCGGCGCCAACCCCCAGCAGATGCAGTGGGGCGAGACGATGACCGCGCTGCAGCAGGGCGTGGTCGACGGCCAGGAGAACCCGATCGGTGCGGTGATCATCCCGCAGCAGGTCTACGAGGTGCAGAAATACCTCACCACTTGGCACTATTCCTATGACCCGATCTTCATCGGCATCAGCCAGAAGAAATGGGATGGCTACGACGCCGAGATGCAGACCACGCTGCGCGAGGCCGCGCAGGAGGCGATGAGCTACCAGCGCGAGATCAGCCGCGAAGCCACCGCGACCGGGATCGAGTTCCTGCGCGAGAAGGGCATGGAGGTCTATGAACCCTCCGCCGAAGAGCTTGCCGCCTTCAAGGAGGCCACCCAGCCGGCCTTCGACGAGTGGGCGGCCAAGGTCGGCCCCGAGCTGGTGCAGAGCTTTCAGGACGCCATCGACGGCGCGAACTGATCCGCTTCCAAGACCGGCGTGTCCCCGCGGGGACACGCCCTTCGCGTCTGTCTGAGTATCGGGAGGCCTGATGTCCTTCATCCTGCGCGAGGCCGAGAAGATCATCTGCGCGGTGCTCTTCCTGGCCATGACCTTCCTCGGGTTCGCCAATGTCGTGGTGCGCTATGGCACGCATTATTCGCTGGCCGCGACCGAGGAACTGCTGACCAACGGCTTTCTGCTGCTGACCATCTTCGGCGCCGCCATCGCGGCCCGGCGGGGCGAGCATCTTGCCGTCGGGCTGGTGCATGACCTTCTGCCGCGCCCGGCGCGGCGCGTGGTCTTCGTGCTGTCGGTGGCGGCCTCGGTGCTGCTGCTGGCGCTCTCGGCGTGGTTTTCGTGGCAGGCGATGACGAACATGATCGGCAACGGGATGCGGTCCTACGGCCTGCAGATCCCGGCCTGGTACTATCAGGCGGCCGTCCCCTTCGGCTTTGCGCTGGTGCTGGTGCGCTACCTGCAGCACGCCGTCTTGGTCTGGCGCACCGGCGAGGATGACGAGGTGATCCCCGATGTATGATCTTGTCCCCGGGCTGCCGGCTGGCACCGAGATGGTCATCCTGTTCTTCCTCCTGCTGGCGCTGCGCGTGCCGGTGGCCTTCTCGCTCGGCCTCTCGGCGCTTTACGCGATGTGGCAGATCGGCTTCGGGCTGGAGCTCGCAGGCGACCTGATCGCCACCGGCATCACCAAGTTCTCGCTGCTCGCCATCCCGTTCTTCATCCTCGCGGGCACGCTGATGGGCTCGCTCGGCATCGCCGAGCGGATGATCCGTTTCTTCCGGGTGCTGATCGGCGCGACCCCCGGCGGCATGGGCGTCGTCGGCACCGTGGTGTGCCTGTTCTGGGGCGCGGTCAGCGGCTCGGGGCCGGCCTCGGTCGCGGCCATCGGGCCGATGATCATCAAGGGCATGGTCGAGGACGGCTACCCCAAGCCCTATGCCGCCGGGCTCGTCTGCACCGGTGCCGCGCTGAGCATCGTGATCCCGCCCTCGATCGGGCTGGTGATCTACGGCGTCATCGCCGAGACGTCGATCTCGAAACTGTTCCTCGCCGCCATCCTGCCGGGTCTGTTCATGGGGCTGATCATGCTGCTGACGCTACCCCTTGCCAAACCAGGAGGTGGCCGATCCGCGACGCTCGAGGCGCTGAGCCCTGCGCCCCATGCCGGCCGGCCCTACCTCGTGCAGCTGTGGCTGTCCTTCAAGGACAGCTTCTGGGGCCTGATGACCCCGGTCGTGATCCTCGGGGGCATCTATTCGGGCATCTTCACCCCGACCGAGGCGGCGCTGGTCGCGACGGTCTATGCGCTGCTGGTCGGCGGGCTGATCTACCGCACGCTGACGTTCCGCGGCCTTTACGACTCGCTCTCGAACGCCGCGGCCTCCTCGGCCACGGTGATGCTGGTGGTCGCCTACGCCAGCCTGTTCGGCTGGGTGGTCACCGTCGAGGATCTCGTCGGCAGCTATTCCGGCGCGCTGCTCGGCCTGAGCGGCAACGAGATGACGATCCTTCTGGTCATCATGCTGATCCTGCTCGTCGCGGGGATGTTCATGGACGCGGTGACGGTGATGTTCATCTGCCTGCCGATCTTTCTGCCGGTGGTGCGCGAGCTTGGCTGGGATCCGGTCTGGTTCGGCGTGCTGGTCATGGTCAACCTCGCCATCGGGCTGATCACGCCGCCGGTCGGCATCAACCTCTACGTCGCCGCCAACGTCACCCGCCTGCCGATCGAGCGCGTGGCCAGAGGGGCGACGCCGTTCCTGCTGGTCTGCCTCGTCGGGCTCGTGGTGATCGCTTTCGTGCCGCAGCTGTCGCTTGCACTGCTCGGCCCCGCCAACTGAGGAGACCTTTCCATGTCGCAAACACCCGAGCAGAAGACCGCCATCGTTACCGGGGCCGCCCGTGGCATCGGCCTCGCCACCACCAAGCAGTTCCTCGCCGAGGGGCGCCGGGTGGCGATGATCGACCGCGACGCCGAGGCGCTGATGGCCGAGGCGGGCGCGCTCGAGAACGTGTTGCCGGTGGTCTGCGATGTCTCGCAGCCCGAGCAGGTCGACGCGATGATCGCAGAGGTGGCCGGCGCCTTCGGTCGCATCGACGCGCTGGTCAACAATGCCGGCGTGGCGGATTTCGGCCCCATCGAGGAGACCTCGTTCGAGCGCTGGCGCACCGTCATGGCGACCAATCTCGACGGCGTGTTCCTGTGCTCGCAGGCGGCGATCCCGGAGCTGCGCAAGACCTCCGGCGCCATCGTCAACATCGCCTCGATCTCGGGGCTGCGCGCCTCGACGCTGCGGGTGGCCTACGGCACCTCGAAGGCGGGGGTGATCCAGCTGACCCAGCAGCAGGCGGCAGAGCTCGGCGAGTACGGCATCCGGGCCAACTGCGTGGCCCCCGGACCGGTGCGCACCAAGCTCGCCATGGCGGTGCACAGCCAAGAGATCATCGACGCCTATCACGATGCGATTCCGCTCAACCGGTATGGTTCGGAGGACGAGATCGCCTCGGTCATCGTCTTCCTGTGCTCGGACAAGGCCAGCTACGTGACCGGTCAGACCATCGCCTCGGATGGTGGCTTCCAGTCCACCGGTGTCGGCCTGCCGGCCCTCCGGACCTGAGCCGCAGGTCGCGTCACCGGGCGCCGTGGCCTAGGCGCGAGCAGCGCCCTGTTCGCCCCACTTGTCGAGCGAGGCGCGCAGCTCGGGATGATCGCCGGCCATCTCGTCGAGCGACCGTCCCGCCACCGCCGCGTCCCATGCCTGCCGGATCGCGCGGACTCCGGCCGATGTGCCCATCGGGTGGCCGTGGATGCCGCCGCCGCCGAGATACATGAGGTCGAGGGTGCGGCCCGTGCGTTCGTAGGTCTCGACGGCCTGGCCGCCCCATTGGCCCGAGCAGACCACTGGCAGCGGGCGGTCGTCCTCCGAGAAGATCGGCGTCATGACGTCGTGGAAGGATTTGACGAAGCTCTCGTCGGGCTCCCAGTATTTCGCGGCGATGCCGTTGATCTGGAACTGGTCGACGCCGAGCAGCCGCCAGATCTTCTGGTACGCTCGGAACTCCAGCCCGAGGGCGGGGTGCCGGGTCAGGATGTCCCAGCCGTTGCGGTGCGCATGCAGGCACAGCTGAGAACGCTTGCGCAGAAAGCTCATGCCGCCGTGGCCGATGGAGTTGATGTTCACCACCGCCGCGTTGCCGCCCCGCGCCGCGACGTAATCGTGATTGCGCATCATCCGGTCCGGGTCGGCCGAGGAGATCCCGAACGCATACATGACCCGTTTTCCGGTCTTCTGTTCGTGCGCGTCGATCACCGGCATGATGGCATCGACCCGCGCCTTCAGCGGCGCGTAGCCCGGGTCCATCATCTTCTCGTCGTCCTTGATGAAATCGACGCCCGCGGCGCAAAGCTCGGCGACCACGGCGGCCGTCTCATCCGGCGTGAGCCCCAGTGATGGCTTGATGATCGAGGCGATCATCGGTCCCTCGGAAACACCCATGAGCCGCCGCGACCCGCGGATGCCGAATTGCGGGCCGGGATGGCAGGCCCAGCTTGGGGGCAGGTCGATGTCCATCACGCGCACCCCGGTGAGCCCGCTGACGGCGAAGACACCGCCGATCGCGACGGTCATGAGGGCGGCGATATCGGTGCCGATGGCCTCGATCGGGAATGCGATGACCACGTCGGCGCGGTTGTAGGGGCCGGGGACCTCGGTTGGAAATCCCGGGAGCATGGCCTGCTCCAGCGCGGTGATCCGTTCGACCCGCGCTGCGCATCGCTTGCGCACGGCATCGGTCTCGCCCGGAAGCGCGGTGAAGGTCCCGGTCGACTGGTCCGACGCGATCTTTTCCGCCATCGCCTCGACGCTGCCCGGGCACTCGATACGGTAGGTGACGCGGATCATTTCATCAGACATGGGCTCTCCTCAATTTTCTCAAACAGTAGTACTCATCATACCTGTTGACAATCACAATATCATAACACAGGCTGACCCTCGATCAGGGAGGAACAGGCTCCGGTCGGGGCCGGTCTGATCAGTGGAGGAGAGTTACATGAGCATTACCCGCCGCCTTTTCGTTTCCGGACTGGCCGTCACCGCCGTGCTGCCCACCGTTCGCGCCGCCCACGCGCAGGACAAGGGGCTGATCGCGATCATCACGCCGAGCCACGACAACCCCTTCTTCAAGGCCGAGGCCGTCGGGGCCGAGACGCGGGCGCAGGAGCTGGGTTACGAGACCATCGTGCTGGTGCACGACGACGATCCGAACAAGCAGTCCGAGATGTTCGACACCGCCATCGCGCGCGGTGCCTCGGCGATCATTCTCGACAACGCGGGTGCCGATGCCACGGTGGCGCCGGTGCAGCGCGCGAAGGATGCGGGCATCCCGTCCTTCCTCATCGATCGCGAGATCAAGGAAAGCGGCATCGCGGTGAGCCAGATCGTCTCGAACAACTACCAGGGCGCCCAGCTCGGTGCCGAGGAGTTCGTCTCGCTGATGGGCGAAGAGGGCCCCTATGTCGAGCTTCTTGGCCGCGAGGCCGACACCAATGCCGGCATCCGTTCGGCGGGCTACCACGACATCATCGACCAGTTCCCGGATCTCGAGATGGTGGCCCAGCAGTCGGCCAACTGGTCGCAGACCGAGGGCTACGAGAAGATGGAGACCATCCTTCAGGCCAATCCCGGCATCAAGGGCGTGATCTGCGGCAACGACACCATGGCGATGGGCGCGTGGGCCGCGCTCGAGGCCGCGGGCCGCACCGAGGTGATCGTGGTGGGCTTCGACGGTTCGAACGACGTGCGGGATTCGATCCTCAACGGCGGCATCAAGGCAACGGTCCTGCAGCCGGCCTATCGGCAGGCGCAGCTCGCCGTGGAGCAGGCCGACCAGTATCTCGAGACCGGCTCGACCGGCCAGCCCGAGAAGCAGCTGATGGATTGCGTGCTGATCACCTCCGAGAACGCGGGCGACCTCGAGACCTTCGCGCTCTCGAGCTGAGCCAAGACGCGACGGCCCGGCCTCGCGCCGGGCCGCCCCACTTCCAGACAAACGCCGGATATCCCATGCGCCAAGCGATACTCTCGGGGGCGCTCGCCTGTCTCATGCTGCCTGCCGCGGCCTGCAAGATCGTGCCGAACCCCGATCCCGACGCCCAGTCCGAAGCCTCGGCCGCCCAGACCGACGAAGCCCGCATGGCGGTCTATGTCGAGGACCGGTGGCAGGGCGAGGTTCTGCCCGTCATTTCCGAGAACACCGTCTCCTACGACGACCTGCGGGCAAGGCTCGACGATGGGCTCGATGCCGCCGGCGCGGCGCACGGGCTGCGGCCCGAGGGCGAGGCCAACCCGTGGAATTTCGTCGTGACCGGCAGCGGCACCGTGACCGAGGCAAAGCTCGACAGCCGCGCCGCAAAGATGCAGGTCGACATGGATGGCGACGGCAGCGCCGACGTGACGCTGCAGCTGGGCCCGGTGATCCGGGGCACCGCGCTGCGCGATGCCATGCCGTTCATCGTCTTCACCGATTTCCGCGACCAGATCGAATTCGCCAAGCTTGCCCGGGCGATGAACGACCGCGCCAGCGCCGGGCTCGAGAAGCCCGAGGGTGACGTGGTGGGCAAAGAGGTCAGCTTCACCGGCGTCTTCACCCTGCGCGCGGCGGGCGACACCCCCGAGATCGTGCCGACCGAGCTGTCGATGGGCGGTGCGCCATGAGCGGCCTGGCGCATCCCATAGGCCTCAGCATCCGCGAGGGCACCAAGGTCTATCCCGGCACCGTGGCGCTGAAGGCGGTGGATTTCGACCTGCGCATGGGCGCAGTGAACGTGCTGGTGGGCGAGAACGGGGCCGGCAAGTCGACGATGATGAAGGTCATCGCCGGGGTCGAGCAGCTCAGCTCGGGGCGGGTCGAGATGGACGGCCGCGAGGTGCGTTTCCACTCGACCGACGAGGCCGAGCGCCACGGCATCGGCATTGTCTTCCAGGAGCTGAACCTCTTTCCCAATCTCACCGTCGCCGAGAACATCTTCATGGCGCACGAGAAGACCCGCCTTGGCGTCGATATCGATGCCGAGGCGCAGCGCGCCGAGACCCGTGCGCTGATGCGGCGGCTCGAGCACGACATCGACCCCGACACGCTGGTGGGCGACCTCAAGGTCGGGCAGCAACAGATCGTCGAGATCGCCAAGAGCCTGTCGCGCGACGCCCGCATCCTGATCCTCGACGAGCCGACCTCGGCGCTGTCGAATGCGGAGGTCGAGATCCTGTTCCGCGTCATCGAGGAGCTCAAGGCAGAGGGCGTGGGCATCGTCTACATCTCGCATCGCCTCGAAGAGCTGATCCGTGTGGGCGACTACATCACCGTGCTGCGCGACGGTGTGATCACCGGGGCGCAGTCGATGGAGGGCGTCGACATCGCGTGGATCGTGCGCAACATGATCGGCGAGAGCTCCAAGGACTTTGCCAAGGAGATCGAGCACCCCTTCGGCGAAGAGGCTCTGCGGGTCGAGAACATGCGGCTGGCCGACAGCGGCGGCGGCTTTGCGGTCGACGGCGTGTCGCTGTCGCTGCGGCAGGGCGAGATCCTCGGCATCTACGGGCTGATGGGCGCGGGCCGCACCGAGCTGCTTGAGGCGATCATCGGTCGGTACCACCACGTCACCGGCGATGTCTGGGTGCATGGCGAGAAGATGGGCAAGCCCCGCGTCGCCGACCGCATCGCGAAGGGGCTCGCGCTGATCCCCGAAGACCGCAAGCATGACGGGCTGGTTCAGATCCTGTCGATCCGCGAGAACATGACGCTGTCGTCGGTCGAGGCCTTTACGCAGGGCTTTCACATGGACCTGCGCGGCGAGCGCTCGCGCGTGGCCGAGTTCGTCAAGCGCATGGTGATCAAGATCGCCTCGCCCGAGAACCCGGTCTCGGCGCTGTCGGGCGGCAACCAGCAGAAGGTGGTGATCTCGAAGGCGCTGATGACCGGGCCGCGGGTGCTGCTCATGGACGAGCCCTCGCGCGGGATCGACATCGGCGCGAAGGCCGAGGTGTTCCGGGTCATGCGCCAGCTCGCCGCCGAGGGCCTCGGCATCGTCTTCGTGACCTCGGATCTCGAGGAGGTGCTGAGCCTCTCGGACCGCATCATCGTCATGTCGAACGGCCGGATCACCGGAGAATTCAGCAAGGAGGAGGTCACCGAGACGAAGCTCGTGACCGCGTCCGCCGTGGGCCATGCGCCCGACCGCGCGGAAAGGGAGACCGCATAATGACCGACACCACCGCATCCGCCGCCGCACCGCAGGCGGGGCCAAACAACACGCTTCTGCTGCTGCTGAAGGCCCGGACCTTCATCGCGCTGATCCTCGTCTTCGTCTTCTTCTCGATCTTCGCGCCGAACTTCCTGTCGACGGCGAACATGGTGATCATGTCGAAGCACGTAGCGCTGAACGCGTTTCTTGCCATCGGCATGACCTTCGTGATCGTGTCGGGGGGCATCGACCTGTCGGTGGGCTCCATCGTCGGTCTGTGCGGGATGGTCGCGGGCTACCTGCTGCTCAACGGCATCGACATCGGGCTGGGCTGGTCGGTGCAGTTCAACACGCTCGAGATCTGCCTGATCGTGGCGCTGGTGGGCATCGCGATCGGCGCGATGAACGCCTTTCTTGTCACCAAGCTGAACGTGGCCCCCTTCATCGCGACGCTGGGCACGCTCTACATCGCGCGCGGCGCGGCGATGCTGTCGAGCGAGGGCGAGACCTTTCCCAACCTCACGGGCAACACCGAGTACGGCTCGCACACCTATCGGATGATCGGCTCGGGCGACTTCCTCGGCATCCCGATCTCGATCTGGATGCTGATCGCCGTGGGCCTGCTGGCCGCCTACATCGCCAAGCGTACGCCGCTCGGGCGCTTCATCTACGCCGTCGGCGGCAACGAGCGCGCGGCCGGCCTCTCGGGCGTGAAGGTGACCCGGGTCAAGTACTTCGTCTACATGTTCTCGGGGTTCTGCGCGGCGCTGGTGGGCATCATCATCTCGTCGCAGCTGGTGGCCGCCCACCCGGCGACCGGCGACACCTTCGAGCTCAACGCCATCGCCGCGGCGGTGCTCGGCGGCACCTCGATGTCGGGCGGGCGCGGCAAGATCGGCGGCACCATCGTCGGTGCCTTCGTGATCGGCGTGCTGTCGGACGGGCTGGTGATGATGGGGGTCTCGGCCTTCTGGCAGACCGTCATCAAGGGTATCGTCATCATCGCCGCCGTGGTCATCGACCAGGCGCAGCAGAAGGTCCAGGCCAAGGTCGCGCTGCAGGCGCAGGCCGCGGTCGGCAAATGAGGGAGGCCACATGAGCCGCATCAGGGGCGCACTCATCGGTTGCGGGTTCTTCGCCCGCAACCAGCTTCACGCCTGGGAGGGGATCGAGGGGGTCGAGATCGTGGCGATCTGCGACCGCGACGAGACCCGCCTTTCCGAAACCGGCGAGGCCTTCGGCATCGCCCGCCGCTACACCGATGCGGAACGGATGTTCGAGGAAGGCGGCTTCGATTTCGTCGATATCGCCACGACCGTGGCCGCGCACCGGCCGCTGGTCGAGATGGCGGCGCGGGCCGGGGACGGCGCCGGTGTGCACGTCATCTGCCAGAAGCCCTTTGCCGAGAACATGGAGGACGCGCGGGCAATGGTCGCGGCGATCGACGCCACCGGCAAGACCCTCATGGTGCACGAGAACTTCCGCTGGCAGTCGGCGGTGCGTGCCGCCATCGAGACGCTGCGCGGCGGGGCCATCGGCACGCCGTTCTTCGGTCGCGTGAGCTTCCGCTCGGGCTATGACGTGTTCTCGGGCCAGCCCTATCTTGCCGAGGGCGCGCGGTTCATAATCGAGGATCTGGGCATCCATATCCTCGACATCTCGCGGGCGCTCTTTGGCGACGTGGCGCGGATCAGCGCGACCACGACGCGGATCAACCCCGAGATCCGGGGCGAGGACGTGGCCACCATGCTGCTGGCCCACGAGAGCGGCGTCACCAGCGTGGTCGACTGTTCCTATGCCACGCGACGCACCCCCGAGACCTTCCCCGAGACATTGCTCGAGATCGACGGCACCGGCGGCACGCTGCGGCTCGACGCGGGCTACCGGCTGACGATCCAGGCGCGCGGCGGCGAAGAGGTCCGCGACGTGGCGCCGCCGGTGCTGCCCTGGGCCGAGCGGCCCTGGCACAACATCCAGGAGAGCGTGGCGCTGATCCAGCAGCATTTCATCGCGTGCCTGTGCGACGGCCGCGCGCCGGAGACCTCGGGCGCGGACAATCTCCGGACCCTCGCGCTGGTCGAGGCCGCGTATCTCTCGGCTGCCGAGGGCCGCACGGTGGCGCTGGCCGAGCTATGACCGATCCCGTCGCGCTTTACGGCACTGCGGTGCCACCGGCCCCTGCCACCGAGCTCTGCCACGGCGAGGTGACGCTGACCCTGCAGGAGGGGGCGCTGCGCCACATCCGCGTGGGCGGCACCGAGATCATCCGGTCGGTGGCCTTTCTCGCCCGGGACCGCGACTGGGGCACCATCGCGCCCGAGATCGGCGCGCTCGAACGGCACGAGGAGGACGGCACGCTGCGGCTCGTCCTGCCCCTGCGGTTCGACACCGGCAGCGCACGGCTCGACGTGTCGCTTCAGGTGCAGATCGCGGATGGGCGGCTTTGCGTTGCGGCCGAGGGGCGGACGCATGGCGATTTCGAAACCAACCGCGCGGGGTTCACCGTGCTGCACCCGATCGAGGGCGTGGCCGGCTGCCCGGTCCGCGTCACCCATGGCGACGGTCGGATCGAGGACAGCCGCTTTCCCGAGCTCATCGCGCCGTGGCAGCCCTTCATGGACATCGCAGCGCTCGAACATGAGGCGAACGGGATGCGGGTGCGCTGCGCCTTTGCCGGCGACACCTTCGAGATGGAGGACCAGCGCCAGTGGGGCGATGCATCCTACAAGACCTACAACCGGCCGCTCGCGCTGCCCTGGCCCTACATTCTCGGCGATGGCGCGGCGCTGGTGCAATCCTGCGAGATCACCTGGAAGCCCGCCCCGATCAGCGCGCCGGCGCGTCCCGCAAGCGCGGCTCAGACTGCCCTCGTGCCGCAGACCGCGCTCGTGCTGACCGCCGAGGATGCGCGTCGGCTGGCGCGGCAGCCGGAAGATCTCGACGTGGTCGGCCCGCAGCGGCTGCTGTGTCATGTCGACGCAGCGGCGGGGCCCGCGGCACCGCAGATCGCCGCCTTTGCCGAGGCGCAGGCCGCGTTGCCCGGCATCCTCTTCGACCTCGAGCTCATCTGTCGCTTCGACGGCAGTCAGTCCCCCGGCGAGGAGCTTGCCGCCCACGCCGCCGCCGTGCGCGACAGCGCGCTGGCGCCGGCGTCGGTGTTCGTGTGCCCCTCTGTCGACCGCCAGTCGACGCCGCCCGGCTCGGACTGGCCGGACTGCCCGCCGCTCGAGGAGATCCACGCCGCCGCGGCCCGTGCCTTTCCAGACCTGCCGAGGGGCGGCGGAATGGCGAGCCTGTTTACCGAGTTGAACCGCAAGCGGCCGCCGCTCGGCCATCTGGATTTCGTGAGCCACGCCTTGTGCTCGATCGTCCATGCCGCCGATGACGGCCATGTCATGGAAACCCTTGAAACCATTCCGCATATCGCGCGCTCGATGCGCGAGATCATCGGCGGATGCGGCTACCGGATCGGTCCTGCGACCATCGCCATGCGGCAGAACCCCTACGGCTCGCGGACCATCCCCAACCCCGAGGGCGGGCGGGTCTGCATGACGGATGACGACCCACGCCATCGCGGGGCCTTTGGCGCGGCCTATGCGCTGGGGCTGGTGGCGGCGCTCGCGCCCTTCGACATCGCTGTCTGGACGCCCGCCGCGCTTTATGGGCCGCGCGGGCTCTTTGGCGACAACGGCCCGCTGCCGCTGGCCGACGCGCTGCGCGCGGTCTCGGATCTGGCCGGCAAGCCGGTCCGTGAGGCGGGCATCGCCGACGGCATCGCCACGCTGGCGACCGACGACGCGCGGCTTTCGGCCAACCTCACGCCTGCCATCAACAACGGTCTGCCGCGCTATGGCTGGCATCTCTCGCGCGGAGCCGAGATTGAGACTCGCGCCCAGAGAGGCTACTTATCAGGTTAACAGACCAGTAGACGCCGGAGGGCTCACGTCATGGAAAGCGGAACGCACGCCAAGGGCGACAAGATCGTCCGCCGCAAACTCTCGGAGCAGGTGCTTGAACGGCTGCACGAGATGATCCGCACGCATGAACTCAAACCCGGCGAATTCATGCCCTCGGAACGGGCGCTGATGGAGCGCTTCGGGGTCGGGCGGCCCGCCGTGCGCGAGGCGCTGCAATCGTTACACAATAGCGGCCTGATCACCATCAACCACGGCGAACGCTCCCGCGTGAACGAGCTGAACGCCGCCAGCGTGCTGTCAAAGTCCGACGAGCTGGCGCGGCTGGTGCTGGATTCCGCGCCCGCCAACCTCGATCACCTGAAACACGCGCGGCAGATGTTCGAGCTGGGCATGGTCCGCGTCGCCGCCGAGAACGCCACGCCCGAGGACATCGCCGAGCTGCGCGGCCTGATCGAGACGCAGCGCGGCGAACTTGGCGATGCGACGGCCTTCATCTCGACCGACATGGCGTTTCACCGCAAGCTCGCGTCTCTGGCGAACAACCCGATCATCCTGTCGGTCTCTGACGCGATGCTGGGCTGGCTCTTCGAGTACCACGTGAGCCTTCTGCACCGCTCGGGCAGCGAGGACGTGACGCTGGCCGAACACGCCAAGATCGTCGATCACATCGAGGATCACGACGTCGAGGGTGCCGTGGAGGAGATGCGCCGCCACCTCGAGCGCTCGCGCATCGTCTTCGAGCCGCGCGAGTAGCCTCCGCCGCGCCGCCGGTCCGCTCATCGCGGGCCGCCGCCGTCGCGGATCCAGCCGAAGAAGTCCTCGCTGCCCATCTGTCCGCCCTTGAGCGCGATCTGCAGCCCGTCATGCGCGCCACCGCCGTGACCGGTACAGAGCGCCGCGCCGGGAATGGTCGGTGCCAGCGCCTCGAGCGCCTCGAGTCCGAGCGCGCGCATCCCGTGGCCCGAGGTGTCGCCGCCCGAGATCACCGCCCGGCGCAGACCGCTCTGGCGCAACACCCGGTCCAGCACGCGTCCCAGCGCCTGGCCGATGCGGGCGTTGGCGGTTTCCATGTCAGTCGCGCTGCCCGAGAGCGCCGTGCGGAATGCCGCGACGCGTGGATCGTCCGGCCCGCCGGCAGAGGTGACGAGCGGGCTCGCGCCGCGCTCTGCCGCGCTCAGCGCGGCTCTGGCGCAGCGGTCGATTTCCGCCTCCAGCGCCTCGGGTGATCCCAGCACCGCGCCCGTGTCAAAGGCGATAAGCTCGAAGCCATGCGCCGCGGACCAGTCGAGCTGCTGCGCCGTGCTGGGCGAGACCGAGCCAGAGACCGCGGCGATCCGGTCGACCCCGCCGGCGCTTTCGGGGGCGGGAGGGGGCGGCAGCGTGCCGGTCTCCTGCCAGTGTCGCACCAGCGCGTATTCGAGCCCCTGCGAGCCCACAGCCACGCGCAGCCGCTCCCGGTTTTCCCAGACCAGCCGGCCCACCGCTGCCTCGCTTCTGGGCTCCATGCTGTCGAACGACAGGATGCGCGCGCCCGCGGCCAGAGCCGCGTCGAGCGCGGCCTGCGGATCGTCGGACCAGAGCGCTTCGAGGTCGACCAGCCGGGAGGGCAGGTCGGTCTGCTCGGCAAGGTGGCGCAGCAGGTCGGCTTCGGTCATCGGTGTCACCGGGTGGCGCGACATGACCGGGTGGCGGTCCAGCCGGAAGACGCCGTCGAAGGTGCCGGCAAAGAGATGCCCAAACGACTGGTAGCGGCGCATCTGCGGCGCGGCGGTCACAAGCGGCACGGCGTCGGACGGCCGCTGCGCAAGGCAGAGCGCGAGGGCGGTGCCGATGTTGCCGGAGTTGGGCGAGGAATCGAAGGTCGAGCAGACCTTGTAGTGCAGGATTTCGGCCCCCGTCGCATCAAGCCAGGCGAGCGGCGCGGGCAGATGCGCGCGCATCCAGTCCGGCCCGTGGGTGCGGGCGGTGGTGGCGATGCCCACCGCTTGGGCCGTGGCGAAGCGTGCGGTCAGCGCCTCTGAGGGGATGTCGGAGAACAGCACCGTCTTCAGACCTGCGAACGCCAGAACCTCCATCACGGCGGCGGAACCGGTGAAATCATCCCCAAGCCAGGCCAGTTTCGGCGTCATCGTGTGCTCCTCCCCCTGCTGCCACCGCGGACAATCGCAGTTGACATTACTTGTTGCATATTATCTGATCATACCAGTTGAACAACCCCTGAACCCGGAGGAGAACCTGCAATGACCAAAGTCGCGCTTTTCGGAGCCGGCGGCAAAATGGGAGTCCGTCTGTCGCTGAACCTTGCGAAGACGGATTTCGACGTCGCCCACATCGAGATCAGCGACCCCGGCAAGGACCGGCTTCGCGCCGAGGTCGGCGTGGAGGCCGTCGATGCAGAGACCGGGCTGGAGGGGGCCGAGGTCGTTATCCTCGCGGTGCCGGACACGGTCATTGGCAAGGTTGCGGCGAAGGTGGTGCCGGAGCTCGCGCCCGGGACGATGGTGGTGATCCTCGACGCGGCGGCGCCCTTTGCCGGGCATCTGCCCGAGCGGGACGACATCACCTATTTCGTCACCCACCCCTGCCACCCGCCGATCTTCAACGACGAGAGCACCGAGGCGGGCCGCAACGACCATTTCGGCGGGGTCGCGGCGCAGCAGGGCGTGGTCAACGCGCTGATGCAGGGACCCGAAGAGCACTACGTGCTGGGAGAGGCGGTCGCAAAGGCCATCTACGCCCCGGTGGCGCGCAGCTACCGGGTTACCGTCGAGCAGATGGCGCTGCTCGAGCCTGGTCTTTCCGAGACCGTCTGCGCCTCGCTTCTCGTGGTGATGCGCGAGGCCATGGACGAGGTCGTCTCGCGCGGGGTGAGCTACGACTGCGCCCGTGACTTCCTGCTGGGGCACATGAACATCCTCGGCGCAGTGATCTTCGACGAGGTCGAAGGCCAGTTTTCGGACGCCTGCAACAAGGCGATCGAGTTCGGCAAGCCAGCGCTGATGCGCGACGACTGGAAGAACGTTCTAGAGATGGAAGAAGTCGCGGCCAGCATCCAGCGCATCACCTGACGGCACCGTCGCGACCGCGTGCCGGCACACCGGCGCGCGCCGGGAGATCGCCGGCCAAGGCGCAGGGCGACCGGCATTCGCGATGCCCGGTCTCGTCATCTTGCCGGCAAGAGGGGGACCCTCTTGCCGGCAAGCCCCATTGATCTTCAGCCGCGTCCTGCCGTTGCCGCGCGGGCAGAGACCCTGCGGTCCACCAGGGTCATCACCAGAACGAGGGTCGCGGCCAGAGGCACCAGAACGGTGATCCCGGCCACCGGATCCGCAAAGACGGCGGCCAGCGTCAGCGACCCCACGAAGCCGACGCCGATCTGAAGGAAGCCGAGCACGGCAGAGGCGGCGCCGAACGCCTCCGAGCGACGGCGCAGGGTCTCGGAGACGAGACCGGGCATGGCCAACCCGTTCCCCATCACCCAAAGCCATATGCCGGCCATGTAGCTCCACGGGGCAGGGTGGGTTGCGACGGGCAGCAGGACGAAGAGCACACCCCCGCAAAAGATCGCCGCGATCCCCAGAGAGGTGACCCGCGCGGAGCCGATCCGCCGCGACAACCGGGTTGCCAGCAGCGACCCGGCGACGAAACAGCTGGTCTGCGACATGGTGACGAGCCCGAAGCCGAGCGTCCCGAGCCCCAGCCGGTCCATCATCAGGAAGGGCAGGCCGGCGGTCATAGTGTAGATCCCGCCGATGCAGAGGCCGATGGTCATCGCCATCCGAAGGAAGGCGCCGTGGCGCAGAATTGCCACGTAGTCGTCCAGCCGCGCACGCAGCTGCATCGGGCGCCGGTGGGAAGGGGGCAGGGATTCGCGCAGGAACAGCAGCGACACGATCATCATGACGATCCCGAGCGCTGTCATCATCGCAAAGACGCTGCGCCAAGGGGCCACCTGCAACAACAGCGCGGCGGCAAACGGGGCGATCAGCGGCAGGACCGCGTTGAAGGTGTTGGTGACGGAAAACACCGATGAGGCGACGTCGCCGCTATATTGGTCGCGGACCATCGCCCGCGACACCACGAGACCGGAGGACACGCCCACGCCCTGCAGCAGCCGCGCCACGATCAGAAGCCAGAGGCTTTCCGCCGCCATGCCGGTGAGCGATCCGACGACGTAGATCGCGGCGAAGACCAGTGCCGTCCGGCGGCGTCCGATACAGTCGGCCACGGCGCCAGCCAGAAGCTGGCATATGGCGAAGGCACCGAGATAGAGGGAGATCAGCAGGGTGACATGCGACGGTGCAATGGCCAGTTCCTGCGCGAGCAGGGGCAGGGCGGGGGTCAGGACCCCCATGCTGAGCGGCCCGGCGGTGATCAGCAGCGCGCCGATCACCGCCGAGCGCAAGGGAGGCATGACCGCCACCGGATCGCTGCCGACCGCATGCCGGCTGGTGACCGGGGTCACCGCGGCGGGCGAAGCGTCGTTCAGGCGGTCATGCATTCCGGTCAGCCCATCCGGATGCCGGTGAAGTCCTGATACCAGCTCTGGGCGGGATCGAAGTCTTCCACGTTCGGCGCAAGCGCGCGCGGGTTCATGTCGTGCACGACGAAGAGCCAGGGCGCTTCTTCGACCAGCACCTCGTGGGCGCGGGCCAGAAGCGCATCAACCTCTTCGGGGTCGAAGGTCACGCCGACCTGATCGATGAGCGCATCGAACTCTTCATTCTGCCAGTAGCCCCAGTTCGAGCCCACGGGCGGCAGGTTCGAGCCGTGGAACCAGCGCTGCCATTCCGCCGGTCCGGGGAAGGACAGGCTCATGTTGATCGCGTCCGCCCCTTCGCGCGCGGGGGAGTCCTTCTCGGCGCGGAAGGCGTTGATGAGCTGGCCCCATTCAAGCACCTCGATCTCGCAGGCGAACCCGACCTCGTTGAGGTTCTGCTGCATCAGCTGGTTCATCTGAACCGGCAGCAGCTGCCCCGAACCGGACGACGAGGTCAGAACCTTCATCGGGACCTTGTTGTCGGGGCCGTAGCCTGCTTCGGCCAGCAGTTCACGGGCGCGGTCGGGGTCGTACTTGTAGTCCTGCGTGGGCGAGCCGTACCAGGCATCTTCCGGCGGCACGTAGCCCGAGGCCGGGCGCACGGTGCCATTCATCAGGTAGGCGAGGCCTTCGCGGTCGATGGCGTAGTTCGCGGCCTGACGCACCCGCTTGTCGAGGAAGGGCGAGCCCTCGTTGAACGAGAAGATGTGCGGCCAGATGTGGGGGTAGGTCTTCATCGAGATCTCGAACCCCGCGGCTTCGAGGCCCGGGATCGCATCCGGCGGCGGCACCTCGATCCAGTCGACCTGACCGGAGCGCAGCGCGGCCAGTCGGGTGTTGGCGTCGGGGATCGGTGTCAGAACGATCTCGTCCACCTGCGCCATGCGTGCGGGGTCCCAGTAATCGGGGTTCTTCTGCATGGTGATCGACTGGCGCGGCACCACATTGGTGATGCGGAACGGGCCGGTGCCGGCCGGATCCTGCCCGACCTGCCCCCAATCGCCGCCCTTTTCCTCGAATTTCGAGGGGCTGGCAAAGAGCAGCTGCGTCAGCGCCTGCGGGAAATACGACGACGGCGCGGTCGTGATGAGGGCGATCGTCATGTCGTCGATCTTTTCCCAGCTCGACATCTGCGAGACGCGGCCCTGCGCGGTCCCGGCCGCGGCGACCTCGAACTGCGGGCTGTCCTCGTCCCAGAAACGCTCAAGGTTCCAGATCGCCGCATCCGCATTCCACAGCGTGCCGTCGTGGAAGGCCACGTCGGGGCGCAGGTTGAAGATCCAGCGCGTGTTGTCCTCGGGGTCGATTTCCCAGCTCTTGGCAAGGCCGGGCATGGTCTCGGCGCGGCGATCGGTGTCTTCGCGCAGGTTCCAGGCGACCAGCGGTTCGAACACCGGGTAGCCGGCAAAGCGCATGCCTTCGCCACCCTGGCTGGGCATGCCGGTGGTGGTGGGGATGTCGGACAGGGTCATCGCGATGCGCAGGCGCTGCGTGCCCTGCGCCATCGCCGGAAGCCCGAGCATGCCGGCAAACGGTGCGGCGGTCGCGGCTGCCAGACCGGTCTGGAAGAAAGTTCTGCGTTTCATGTCTTACTCCTGTTGGCAGGGCGGCGCGACCTTGGCGCGCCGGTCCGATCCGCGCTTGTGTGGCGGACTGTGCCTGCAGAAGAACCACGATCCGGGCGGCGAGGGGATGCAAAATCCGTCACGACACTCGTGACGAGTTTGCTGTTTCCGACCGAGCGTCCGGTTTCCGATAGTCCGGCCTGACCCAGTGAAAAGGATACCCCCATGGCCCGTGATGCCGCGACCCACTCAGGCGCACAGCGTGACGCCTACATCAATCATCGCCTCGCGCTGCTGGGGCTCGCGGCGGATGAGGCCAGCCTGTCACGCATCCGCGCCGTGGCGGACGATCTCGAGTTTTCCTTTGCCCGCGTGCGTCGTGCGCTGCCGTTCGGCGTTGAACCCTGCGCCGGCGCGACCACCGGTCTGGCGCGTGGGGAGCGCGTGAAATGAGCACCTCCTTCCTGACCATTGCCGAAGCCTCGGAACGGATCGCAGCCGGAACCCTGACCTCGGAGCAGCTGACGCGCGACTGCCTCGACCGGATCGCCGCCCTGAACGAGACGCTGCACGCCTTCGTGCTGGTGCGCGAAGACGAGGCCATGGCGGCCGCGCGCGCCGCCGATGCCGAGATCGCCGCCGGGCGGCGTATCGGTCCGCTGCACGGCATCCCCATGGGGATCAAGGACATCGTGGAAACCGCCGGGGTTCGCACCACGGGCCAGTCGGCGCTGTTTCTCGACCGCGTCCCCGAGCGCTCCGCCCATCTGTGGGAACGCCTCGAGGCCGCCGGTGCCATCCTGATCGGGAAGACCACCACGTGGGAGTTCGCCATCGGCGGCACCGCGCATGACCTGCCGTTTCCGCCCGCCCGCAACCCGTGGGACCCGAGCCGCGAAACCGGCGGGTCGTCTTCGGGGTCGGCGGCGGCGGTGGCGGCCGGCCTGTGTTCCGGCGCGATCGGCACCGACACAGGGGGATCGGTGCGGGTGCCGGCGGCATGGTGCGGCATTGCCGGGCTGAAGCCGACCTACGGTCTCGTGGGGCGGTCGGGCGTCTACCCGCTGTCGCATACGCTCGATCACCCCGGTCCGATGTGCTGGAGCTCCGAGGATTGCGCGCTGATGATGGAGGTGCTGGCCGGTGACGACCCGCGCGACGCCTCCACCCGTGCAGCACCGGCGCTGCCCTTCACCCGGCGCGTGACCGAAGGCGTGGCCGGACTGCGCATCGGGGTCTGGGACGCGATGACCGACCACATCCAGACCGATCCCGAGGTCGCCGACGCCATGTCTCGCGGCATCGACGCATTGCGTGAGGCGGGCGCGGAGGTGCGTTCCGTGACCCTGCCGCCGCTGAAGGAGATCGACGCGGTCTGCAACCTGATCTCGCGGTCGGAGAGTTTTGCCTATCATCGCGTCAATCTGGAAGAGCAGCCGGAGAAATACGGCTTCGAATCCCGTGCGCGCCTGCTTGCCGGCTCGATCATCGGTGCGGCCGAATATATCGAAGCGCAGCGCGTGCGCACACTCATCATCTCCGCCTTCGAGGACGCTTTCGAGGATTTCGACCTGATCGTCTGTGAAATGACCGGCTCGGTCGCGCCGCCGCATGGCGATGCCACCACCTACACCCGCCTCGGCTCGCGAGCGGGCAACGTTACCGGGCTTCCGGCGCATTCCGTCTGTACTGGCTTCGATGCGCAGGGCCTGCCGATGGCCATGCAGATCATTGGGCCGGCCTTCGCCGATGCGGTCCTGCTTGCTGCCGGGCACGTCGTCGAACAGGCCTGCGGTGCCCGCCAGACCCGCGCCCTGTCCCGGCCAAGAAAGGAATTGGCATGATCCGATATGCCCTGATCCGCATACTGTCGGCCATCCCGATCCTGCTCGGGGTGTCGGTGGTGAGCTTCGGGCTGCTCTTCCTGCAGCCCGGAAACCCGGTCGAGGCGCTGCTGCCGCTCGAGGCCTCGCCGCAGATCGCCGAGATGATGAAGCAGCAGCTCGGCTTTGATCAGCCGGTCTGGCGCCAGTATCTCGCCTGGCTGCAACGCACCGTGCAGGGCGACCTCGGAGTGTCGCTCTATGACGGGCTGCCGGTTGCCGGGCAGCTTGGCGGAGCGCTGTTCAACACCATGGTGCTGGCAATCCCGGCGGCAGTGCTGGCCTTCGTGCTGGGCGGGGCGCTTGGCCTCATCGCGGGCTACCACCGCAACACGTGGATCGACCGGTCGGCCAGCGCGCTGGCCATCGTCGGCGTTTCGCTGCCGCAATACTGGGTCGCGATCGTGCTCGTGGTGCTGTTTTCCGTGACGGTGAACTGGCTGCCGGCCTCTGGCATGGCCTCTCCTGACGGGATCCCGCGCAGCTTTTCCGATCTCTCCAACATGGTGATGCCGGTTCTCGCGCTGATGCTGGTGCCGATGGGCGTGGTGGCGCGCGTGGTGCGCGCCTCGGTGCAGGACATCCTGAGCCAGGATTTCATCGCCGGGTTGCAGGCCAAGGGCCTCGCGCGGGGGCGCATCCTGCGCCACGTGATCCGCAACGCCATGTCCGCCGCCCTGTCGGTGATGGGGCTCCAGTTCGGGTTCCTGATCGGCGGATCGATCCTGATCGAGGTGGTGTTCAACTGGCCGGGAAGCGGTCAGCTGCTCAACCTCGCGATCTTCCGGCGCGACATCCCCGTCCTGCAGGGAACCGTTGTCGTGGTCGCCGGGCTCTTCGTGCTCACCAACCTCGCGATCGATCTGGCGCAGGCCGCGATCGACCCCAGAATGCGGAGATAAGACCGTGACCATGACCCAACTGCAATCCGCAAGCCCGTCCGTCTCTGCCGCCGCGAAGGCCCCGGGGTACTGGCGATCCGTCGGTCAGCGCCTGATGCGCGACCGGGTCGGCATCGCCTCTGCGCTGGTCCTGCTGGCGATCGTGGTGTCGGCGCTGGCCGCGCCGCTGATCGCGCCGCACGACCCCAACAGCGGCTCGGTGATGACGCGTCTGAGCCCGATCGGCACGCCCGGCCACCTGCTGGGCACCGACGCCACCGGGCGCGACATTCTCAGCCGCCTGATCTGGGGCGGGCGCCTCTCGCTGCTTTCGGGGATCACGCCGGTGGTTCTGGCGACGCTGATCGGCGGCACGCTCGGCATCATCGCCGGCATGTCGGGCCGACTGGTCAACGGCATCATCATGCGGATCACCGATATCTTCTTTGCCTTTCCCTCGATCCTGCTGGCAGTGGCGATCTCGGGCGTGCTGGGCAACGGTCTGGGCAATACGCTGGTCTCGCTGACCGTCGTCTTCGTCCCGCAGGTGCTGCGCGTCGCCGAAAGCGCCACGGTGCAGATCGCGCGCCAAGATTATGTCGATGCGGCCCGGGCCACGACCGCCAGCCGCCTTCTCATCATGACAAGCCAGGTCCTGCCCAACGTGCTGAGCCCGATCCTGGTCTTCGCGACCAGCCTGATCGCAGTCAGCCTCGTGGTTGCGGCGGGCCTCAACTTCATCGGTCTCGGCGTCGCGCCGCCGGCGGCGGAATGGGGATCGATGCTGAACGAGCTGCGCGACGCCATCTACATCAACCCGACGCTCTCGATCCTGCCGGGCGTGATGATCGTGGCGACCTCTGTCTGTTTCAACCTGCTGAGCGACAGCCTCGGTTCCGCAATGAACATCCGGGAGACCGACAAATGACGCAACATATCCGTACAGAGAGCCTCGGGCTGCCGGATGTCGGCGGCCCCGCCCAGCCGCTTCTGATCGTGCGCGACCTGAAGAAGCACTTCCCCGTGCGCTCGGGGCTGATGGGCAAGGCCGAGAAGGTGCATGCGGTCGATGGCGTCTCGTTTCGGATCGGGAAGGGCGAAACCCTTGGCATCGTGGGTGAATCCGGGTGCGGGAAATCGACGACGACGCGGCTTCTTCTGGATCTGACGAGGCGCGATGCGGGCGAAATCATCTTCGACGGTCGCGGCCTTGGCGGCGGGCGTGACGGCATCTCGCTCAAGGAGCTGCGCCGTGGCATGCAGATGGTGTTTCAGGACAGCTCGACCTCGCTGAACCCGCGGGCGCGCATCCTCGACATCGTGATGTTCCCGCTGCGCGCGGCCGGCGTCGACCGGACCAAGGCCCGGGACCGTGCGAGCATGCTGCTCGACCGCGTCGGTCTGCACCCGCAGGCCTTCGGGCACCGCTTTGCCCATGAGCTCTCCGGCGGCCAGCGTCAGCGGGTCAACATCGCCCGCGCGCTGGCCACGGCGCCGCGTCTCGTCATCCTCGACGAGGCGGTTTCGGCGCTCGACAAATCGGTCGAGGCCGATGTGCTGAACCTGCTTGCCGATCTGAAGGCCGAAGAGGGGCTGACCTATCTTTTCATCTCGCACGATCTTGGCGTGGTGCGCGAGGTCTCGGATCGCGTGATGGTCATGTATCTCGGCCAGATCGCGGAAATCGGCCCGGCCGAAACCATCTACGACCGTCCGGGCCATCCCTACACGCGCGCGCTGCTCGCCGCCGTGCCGAGCCTCGATCCGGCGAAGCAGATCGCGGAACCGCCGCTGAAGGGGGATCCGCCGAACCCGATCAATCCCGAGCCGGGGTGCCGTTTCCGTGCCCGGTGCCCTTATGCCGAAGGGGTCTGCAAGGCGATCGATCCTGCGCCCGTGCCGGTCGGAGAGGTCGAAATCAGTTGCCATATGTGCAACCGGGCCTCGGGCCACAGTCAGGCCGCAGACTGGCTCGACGCGCTTACCAAGGAGACTGCAGATGCTTGATTTCACCAATCAGGGTACACCGTTGCTGAGCCTGCGCGATCTGTCGGTCCGGTTTCGCAAGGGCAAGGGCCATGTGCATGCGGTGAACGGTGTGGATCTCGATCTGGCGCCCGGCGAGACCGTGGGCCTGCTGGGAGAATCCGGATCCGGAAAGAGCATCACCCTGCGCTCCATCATGCGCCTGCTGCCCGACAGTGCCGCGCTTGGCGGCAAGATCAGCTTCGACGGGCAGGACGTGACGCAGCTGAACCGGCGCGGCCTGCGCAGTCTGCGCGGGGCAGGGATCGGCATGGTGTTCCAGGAACCGCTGGTGGCAATGGACCAGACCTTCACGGTCGGCGATCAGATCGTCGAGGCGATCCGGGCCCACGAGACGATCTCGCGGGGCGAGGCGCGCAAGCGCGCGCTCGAGCTTCTGGAGCTGGTCCAGATCCCGTCTGCGCGGCGGCGTCTGGACAGCTTTCCGCAGGAGCTCTCGGGCGGGATGCGGCAACGGGTGATGATTGCCGTGGCCCTGGCCGCGCGGCCACGCCTCCTGCTGGCGGATGAACCGACCACCGCGCTCGACGTGACGGTGCAGATCCAGATCCTTCTGCTGCTGCGCGAGATCCAGCGCGAATTCGGCATGGCGATGATCTTTGTCACCCACGACATCGGCGTTGCGGCGCAGGTCTCCGACCGGCTCGCAGTGATGTACGGGGGCCGTATCGTCGAGAGCGGCCCGGCGGGGCAGCTGTTGGCCGCGCCCGAACACCCCTATGCCGAAGGTCTGATCTCTGCGGCCAGGGGGCACCGCGACGGCGCGGGCCGCCTGATGGGGATCCCCGGTCGCCCGCCGCGGCTGGAGCAGGCGCCGCAGGGCTGCAGCTTTGCGCCCCGCTGTCCGCGCGCGATCGGCGCCTGCGCGGAAAGCCTGCCGGAGTTGGTGGCCACCGGGCGCACTGACCACGCGGTGGCCTGCTACGTGCCAACTTCGCGCGGATAGGGCCTTGGCGCGTCGTCATCGCGGGTCAGGATGTCCGCGAGGAAATCCACGAAACAGCGGATGCGGGCGTTCAGGTTGCGGCGGTCGTGGTAGACCGCATAGAGCGGGATGCCCTGCGTCGGGCGGAACCGTGGTAGCAGCTCGACCAGCCGCCCGGCCCTGAGATCATCGCGAACCTGATAGGTCATCAGGTTCGCGATCCCGACCCCGCTCAGCGCCAGCTGGCGCAGCATCGAGCCCTGGCTGGCGCGGAAGGCGCCATGGACCGGCTGCGGGCGCAATTCTCCGGCTTCTTCGAACTGCCAGGTGTTGAAGACCTCGCGCGTGCTCAGGATGCAGTTGTGATCGCGCAGGTCCGTCGGGCGCTGGGGCCTGCCCCGGCGCTCGAGATAGCTTGGCGCGGCACAGACCAGCAGTGGCGTGTAGCACAGTCGCCGCGCGACAAAGGTATCGCGGACCGGGGGTTCGTGCGAGATCGTGATGTCGACCCCTGCCTCGATCGGATCGACGTAGCCGTTGCGCAGGTGGAACGCGATGTCGATCTCGGGGTAGGCGGCGTGGAACTCGTGCATCATCGGGCCGATCCTCGCCTCCGCGGTCGACGCGGAGACCGAAACACGCAGCTTGCCCTTCGCCTGCAGTTTCGAGCCTGAAACGCTGGCCTCGGCGTCCTGCATGGCCTCGATGGCGCGGCAGCAGCCGTGATAGAAGGTGAGCCCTTCGGACGTGGCGACAAAATGCCGGGTATCGCGGTCGACAAGACGCACGCTCAGCGCGGCTTCGAGGCGGTTGATCGCCTTGCTCACCGTGGACGGGCTGATCGCGAGCCGGCGGGCGGCGGCGGCGAAGCCCTGTTCCTCGACCGCGGCGACGAAAAGATGCATGTCGGAATTGGTGTGCAGCACGATTGGTCCCTCTGCGCCCTCCTTCGGTGGCGCCGCCGCGGGGAACAAGAGACCGCGTGGTCAACGCCTTAATGCGCGATCGGAAGGTGACCAATTGTCATGCACAATGGCCGGCTATGCTGAATTCCTGACCACAGAGCACGGTGCGGGCGGCGCCCGGACAAGGGCTTTCCGGGCGGACAGGCTGAGCAGGCGGCCCTCTCCCGTACGCAGGAAGCCGCCTTTCGCCTTTTTCCAACGCCTGCGGATCCGGGATCAACTCGGGAGCCGGACGCTTTGCGTCACGTCGGCTCAGCGTCGCTAGAGGAATAGGGTGACGGTGACGGGCAACAGGGCAACGAGGATCAGCACCAGCATCATGACCGCGATGAACGGAAGTGTCGCCGCAAAGATCTGTTCGACTGACACATTCGGATCGTTCAGCGTGTTGTGGACCGTGAAGACCGAAATGCCGAACGGCGGTGTCAGGAGGCCGATCTCCACCGCGAGCACGGTCACGATGCCGAAATGCATGAGGTCCACCCCAAGCCCCTGTGCGATCGGCGCAGCGATGGGGACCATGATCAGAAGGATGGAGGTGCTGTCGAGGATCATCCCCATCAGGAGAATGATCGCCGCATAGAAGAAGATGAAGCCGAGCGGCCCGAACCCGGAGTCGGACACGAGGCCCGCGATGGCGTTCGGCAGGCCCGCGATCGCCAGCATGCGCGAATAGAACGAGGCGGCGATCAGAAGCAGCAGGATCGAGACGGAGATCACGCCCGTCTGCTTCATCACCTGCCAGAGCTTGTGGCGGTCGAGGCTCCTGCGCGACAGGGCAACGAGAAGCGCGCCGAAGGCGCCGACGCCGCCGGCCTCGGTCGGGGTGAAGAAGCCCGAGTAGAGGCCCCCGAGAACGAGAATGACGAGAAGGATGATCGGGATCAGCTTGCGGATCATCTCGCCCAGAGGCATGGGCGTGACATCTCTGTCCAGCCTGCGTGCGCGGGTGCTGTCGGGGTCGGTCAGCACGAAGCGCGGGGCCAGCATGGTCACCCCGACAAGCATGGCGACGAAGCCCCCCGCGAGCATCAGCCCCGGGATGATGCCGGCAATGAACATGCCGCCGATGGAGACCTCGGCCAGCACCCCGTAGATGATCAGCAGCAGACTTGGCGGGATCAGCATGCCCAGCACGGAGGACCCCGCGACCGTGCCTGCGGAAAATGCAGGTCGATAGCCGTGGCGTGTCATTTCCGGCACCGCAACGCGTGTAAAGACCGCGGCGGAGGCGATCGACACGCCGGTGACGGCGGCGAAGATCGTGTTTGCCGCCACCGTGGCGACCCCGAGCCCGCAGATCATGCGCCGCAGCAGCTCTTCCGCGACCGCGAACGTGTCGCGCCCGACGTTGGACACGCTCACGAGCAACCCCATGAGGACGAAGAGCGGGATGGTGGCAAACAGGTAGTCGGCGATGCCGGAATAGGCCGTCAGCTCGAGCATTCTGAATGCCAGGCCGATATTGTCGCGAATGATCCAGATGCCGACGAAGGCGATGGAAAACAGCGCATACGCGATCTGCATGCCGAGCAGCACGAGGGCGATGAGCACGGCAATGAGCAGGAAGCCGATGGTCAGGGTGGTCATGGCGCGGCCTTCAATGTCTGAAACTCCCGGGTCACCCGGTAGAGGGCGGCGAGGGTCGCGGTGGCGGCGCCCAGCACGGTGATCCCGCGGAAGGGCCAGGTCGGTATGGTCCAGACGCCCTGCACCCCGAAGAATTCGCCGCTTGCCCAGGCCGAGGTGAACTTCGGCCACGATGACCAGACGATCAGCGCGAAGACGATCGCGCCGACGAGGCAGAAGCACATTTCCATGAGCGCCACGGCCCGAGGCGAGCTGCGTGCGATCCGCCGCACGAGGAAATCGGCGCGGGTGAGGCGCAGTTGCAGGATCGCCGCCGGAACCTGAAGGAAGACGATGGCAACAACGGTGCGTCCGGCGATTTCCGAGACGCCGGTGATCGGGAGGTCGAGCAGGTTGCGCCCGATCACGTCAGCCACGATCAGCAGCATGAGCGCCCCGATGGCGGCAGTCCCGATGGCCGACATGGCAGCTGCAAGGCTGCCGAGAACTGCGCCCACGGGGGCGTCCGAAAACGCCGGGACGAACTGGTCCTCCGGGGTCGCGCTGGTGTCTTCGCTCATGAATACCTGCCCTTGGTGACCAATCCTGCCGCATGGTCGGCCCGACCTTCGCAGGTCGGGACGGGGTGATCAGATGCGTCGTCCGGGACGGGTCACAGACCCTCGGCCCAGTTCCGCGCAGGCGTCGCGCCACGGTCCGCAAGGGCATCGAAATACGCCTTCAGGACGGTCTTTCCGGCCTCGCCCGTCTGCTCCAGCCACGGCTCGACGATGTTCGGCAGCCCGTCGACCCACTTGGCCTTTTCCGCATCGGGCAATTCGTGGATCGTGAGACCGGCCGCCTGCATCTCGTCCAGAGCGCGGGCCGCGAGGTCCGCGACGTAGTCTCCGTGAGCGACCGACGTGGCCTGCGCCGCCTCGCGGAAGGCGGCCTGGACGGCGTCTGGAAGGCCTTCGAAGAAGTCCTGGTTGGCCGCGATTCCGCCGAAATACATCGAGCCGATGCCGACGCGGGTCAGTTCCGGAGCGACCTCGTAGACGCGGGTCGGCAGGATCCCGGAGGCGAAGGACAGGGTGCCCTCGGTCACGCCGGTCTGAATGTTGGTATAGTAGGTGGTCAGCGCGCCATCGACGGGGGTCGCACCGGTTTCCCGCAGCCAGTTGGCGGACGTGCCGGGGGCGTTCAGCTTGCGGTTCTGGAGGTCCTCCATCGTGCTGACCGGGAAGGTGGCGTAAATGTCGTAGCTGTCGGTGATCAGCGACGAGAGGTGGACCATGCCATTCTCCGACCAGCTGTCCTTCAGCTCTGGCAGGTTCTCCGAAAGATCATCGAAGATCTCGATGATCATGCGGTGATCCTCGGTCGCGAAGGGCGTGAAATAGGTCACGTTCTGGAGCGGCATGTTCGCCCCCTCCCACACCGTGCCGACCATGCCCACGTCGACGATGCCGTCCATGACCGCCTCGCGCGTGTCGGTGAACTTGTAGAGCGTGCCGGAGTAGTTCTCGACCCAGTTCACCTGGTACTCGTTGCCGTTCTCCTCGAGGATGCGGTTCACCTCCGGCTGGAAGGTGTTCTTCATCGCGTAGACCCAGATGTTGGCCTCCGGGTGCGATGAGCCGATGTTGACGGTGATGCTCTGCTGCGCCAGCGCGGCGCTGCCCATCAGGACAGCGCAAACGCCGGTGGTCGCGAATTTCATGAAAGTCATTGGGTCTCCTCCCTTTTGTCAGGGCGCTCTCCCGACGCCCCTTTGCAGTCTGTTCGTGTCAGTCCTCGATCGTTCCGAGCGCACGCAGGATGCGTTCCGGTGTGAAGGGCATCTCGGTGATCTGGCCGCCGAGCGGGCGCAGCGCATCGTTGATCGCGTTCATGACCGCGGCGGGCGCCCCGGCCGTGCCGGCCTCTCCCGCGCCCTTGGCCCCCAATTCGCTTTCCGCAGTCGGTGTTTCGACGTGGCCGATGATCATGTCCGGCATCTCGGCCGCCATCGGCACGAGGTAATCTGCCATCGACCCGTTCAGAAGCTGGCCGTCACTGTCGTAGTGTATCTCCTCGTAAAGCGCCCCGCCGAGCCCTTGCACGATACCGCCCCGGATCTGCTCGTCGACGAGCTGCGGGTTGATGACCCGCCCGCAATCCTCGACGCACCAATGCTTCAGCAGGGTGACAACCCCGGTTTCAGTGTCCACCTCGAGGTAGGACGCCTGCACGCCGTTGGTGAACGCGAAGGGGTAGTCCATCGTGATGAAGTGGCGGGTCTGTACCAGTTCGCGCGGCAGGTCCTTTGGCAGCGTATCGCCGCGGAAGTAGACGATGCGGCCCAGCTCCTCGAGCGGCAAGCGTGGCGCGCCGCTGTCGCTGTCGACCACCTGGCCGTCGCGAATGTCGAGCGCGCCCGGATCCGCCTGCAGCATGGATGCTGCGACCTCGAGGATGGACTGCCGAAGCGCCCGCGCGGCCTGCAAGGCAGCCTCGCCCCCGATGCCTGCGCCACGCGAGGCCCAGGTGCCGCCGCCATAGGGCGTGACCTGCGTATCGCCGGTGATGACGCGCACGGTGGACGGAGACACGCCGACGCCCTCGGCGACAACCTGGCTGAGCATCGCCTCGGTGCCCTGTCCCTGCTCGGTGACGCCCGACAGCGCGACGATCGAGCCGTCAGGGTCCATGCGGACGGTACAGCCGTCCTGCGCCGAGATGCGGGCCCCGCCGATGCCATACATGAAGGGCGACGGGTTCGTCAGCTCGATGAAGGAGGCGATGCCGATGCCGCGAGACTTGCCTTGCTTGCGCGCCTCGGCCTGATCGGCCCGCAGCGCATCGTAGTCCATCATCTCCATCAACTTGGTCATGGACGCGTGATGCGACAGCCCCTCGAACCGCATCTTCGCGGGCGACGTCACCGGGTAGCAGTCGTCGGCGTACATGTTGCGGCGCCGGATCTCCACCGGGTCCATGCCGATGGCGGCGGCGGCCATGTCGACCAGCCCCTCGGTGATCGCCACGGCAATCGGGTGCCCCACGGCGCGGTACTGGCAGGTCGGGGCCTTGTTCTGGAAGACCACGGTGGTCTTTGCGCGGTAGTTCGCGAACTCATACGGTCCGCCGCAGAGGTTCACCACCTGGTTGCCCTCGATGGCCGAGGTGCGGGGATAGACGGAATAGGGGCCGATGCCGGTCCAGTCGTCCACGTCGATGGCGAGGATCTTGCCCTCCGCATCCAAGGCGATCTTCGCCTCGATCTCGTGATCCCTCGCATGGATGTCGGTGGAGAAACTCTCCAGCCGGTCGGCGATGAACTTCACCGGGCGGCCCATGATCCTCGCAATGGCAGCGGTGGCCACTTCGTCCGGATAGACGTGGACCTTGATCCCGTAAGAGCCGCCAACATCGCCACAAATCACCCGGACGCGGCTTTCCGGCAGGTCCAGGTGCGTGGCCAGGACCGTCTGGATCATGTGCGGCGCCTGCGTGGCGTGATACGCGGTCATCTGTCCCTCGGCCGGGTTCCAGTCGACGAGGATCGACCGCGGCTCAAGCGTCACGCCGGTATGGCGGGCGGTGCGGAACTGCGCCGAGACCACCTTGTGTGCCGAGGCCATCGCGGCCTCCACGTCACCTTCCTCGTGCAGGCGCTGGAAGGCGAGGTTGTCCCCGAGATCGGGGTGGATCAGCGGCGTGTCCGCGTCGAGCGCGGTCATCGTGTCCGTCACCGCAGGCAACGGTTCGTAATCCACATCGATCAGGGCGACGGCATTCTCGGCGGCGGCACGGGTGGAGGCGACGACGGCCACGACAGGTTCCCCGACCCACGTGGCGCGGTCCACGGCAAGCGCATGCTGGGGCGGCGACTTCAGGCCCTTGAGATGCGCCAGTACGCCGACCCACGGCGTGCAGACCTTCGCGATGTCGGCACCGGTAAAGATGCGCAGCACGCCCTTCACGGCCTGCGCCTCGCCGCTGTCGATCTCCTTGATACGGGCATGGGCAAAGGGCGAGCGGACGAATGCCACGTGCACCATCCGGGGCAGGGTGATGTCATCGACGTAACGCCCCCTGCCTTGCACCAGCTTGGGCGCGTTCGGACGGGGCACGGTCTTGCCGATGTAGGAATTGGGCCTGTCCGGGTTTCCGAATGCGATGGTCATGACAGGCCCTTTCCAGCGCGTGCCCGCGCGACGCTTTCCACCACGTCCACGATCGCTTCGTAGCCGGTGCAGCGGCAATAGTTGCCGGACAGATGTTCCCGGATCTCGGCCCGCGTGGGGCGTGCAACCTGCGCCAGAAGCTCCTCGGCGGCGACGAGCATGCCCGGCGTACAGAAGCCGCATTGCAGCGCGTTGCGCGCGACGAAAGCGTCCTGAAGATCGTTGATCGACCCGCTGTCGGTGAGCCCTTCGACGGTCCAGACCTCGGCACCATCCACCTGCGCCGCAAGAGTCAGGCAGCCGCGCACCGACTGGCCGTCCACCCGGACGGTGCAGGCACCGCAGACTCCGTGCTCGCAACTGGCATGCGCCCCGGTGAGCCCCTGTTCGGTCCGCAGGAAATCGATCAGATGCTGGCCGGCGGGCACGCGGGCCTCCACTGGCTCTCCGTTCACGGTCAGCGAAACATCCACCTTGTCGCGAAACGCTTGTGTCATGCGGTCTCTCCTTCGATGCGGGCGATGGCGCGTCGCAGGAGGACCCCTGCGAGGTGCCGCCGGTAGCTCGCGGTGGCCTGGGTGTCCGACGACGGTTCGATCTCCGCGCGCAGCGCCTCGACGGCGGCGTCGGCATCCCCGGCGTCAAGCGCGGTCATCGCGCCCTTGGCGAGGATCGGAACCGGCCCGGCGGAAAACACGCTCAGCCTGTGCCCGGCGGACCGACGCACGAGGCACAGACCGGTCAGGGCATAATCGCCGGAGCGCCGGGCCATCTCTTCGATGACATGTCGTTCACCGGGCTCGGCCTTCGGAACCGAAATCGCGGTCAGGATCTCGTCTTCGGCGAGCGCGGTGGTGAAGACATCCTCGAAAAATGCCTCTGCCGGTATGTCTCGGTCGCCGTCGGGGCCGTGCGCATGCAGGGTCGCCCCGAGCGCAAGGATGCAGGCGGGAAATTCCGCAGCCGGATCGGCGTGGGCAAGAGCGCCACCGATCGTGCCGCGATTTCGGATCGCCGCGTGGGCAATAAAGCGCACGGCGTCTGACAAGAGCGGGGCGTGCTGGCGCAGCAGGGGATCGCGTCCGATCTCGGCGTGACGCGTCAGGGCGCCGATCCGCAGGCGCTCGCCGTCCTCCGCAACGCCGGACAGGCCGGGGATTTTCGAGATGTCGATCAGCATGTCGCCTTCGGACAGGCGCATGTTCATCGCTGCGATCAGGCTCTGCCCTCCCGCGAGGAACCGGCCGGCGCCTTCGGAGCCTGCCATCAGTTCCAGTGCGTGGGGCACGTCGACGGCCCGGGCGTAGCCACCCGCTGATGCCTTCATGATTGTATCCTCCCTACAGGAAAGCGATCCCGACATGCTGTCTTAATGATCGGTTGCTCACTCCTGTTGATCGGATGATCTATTATTTTCTGAGCATTTCAAGAAAAATTTGCTAAACGGAATTCGGGACGACAGAACGAGGGCATCGGCTTGGACGGCACAACGGGACAGGACGGCGATATCGGCACGCGACGCAGGCTGCCGCCGCGGGAGCGCCGCGAGCAGATCGTCGCCGAGGCTGTCCGCTTCTTCGCGGAGGTCGGCCTCGACGGCAACACGCGGCAGTTGGCGAAGCGGCTCGGGGTGACGCAGTCGCTTCTTTTCAAATACTTCGCCACCAAGGAGGACCTGCTCGAAGCGGTCTACGAGCGGGTTTATCTCGGCCGCTTGTCGGCAGACTGGCCTACCCGCATGGCGGACCGCTCAACCCCGCTGAGGACCCGGCTTCTGGAGTTCTACACGGAATACAGCGGTCTGATCTTCGAGCACGACTGGATGCGAATCTTCATGTTCTCGGGTCTTGCCGGGGCGGCGCTGAACCATCGCTATCTCGAGCATCTGAGCGAAACGATTCTCACGCCGGTTCTTGCAGAGACGGCCGCCTTGGCGACGACAGACAAGCAGCCGACCATGGAGGACATCTGGAACCTGCATGGCGGCATCGTCTATATTGGCATCCGCAAGCACATCTACGGACTGCCGACACCGGACTGCCCGGACGCAGCGATCGCCAACGCGATCGACAAGTATCTCAGCTATTTCGATATCGGGTACGGCAAGGACGCATCCCCGCACATTTCGCGTCCCGACCGGCCGGATGATGGCCCTCCCGCGCCCGGAGACTAGCACTGCTGTCGGCGAAGCCCGACGCTTCGAACCGCGCTCCGCCCCGCAGGCGTCTCACGCCAGGCCTTGCAGGCCCTCGAAGCTCAATGCGCCGAAGCCGCTGAGCACACGAGGGGCCGGTCCAAGATCCAAAGTCTGCCCTGCAGGCCCTCCAGCCGCGGGAAGCTTGGGAGAGCCGATCGATCAGGGCTTTCTCCCGCCGCAGCAAAGGCCGAGCGGCGGCGGGGCGGGTCGTCAGCGTATGGTCCAGCCGCCATCGACCACGAGGGTCGAACCGGTGCAGAATGTCGCATCGTCGCTGGCAAGGAAGAGGATCGCGTTCGCGATCTCTTCGGGGCGCCCCATCCGGCCCATGACCTGCCGGTCCTCAAGGCCCTTGCGCAGCGCGGCCGCGTCCGGGGACTTGGCGAAGATCTCGGTGAAGTAGGGCGTTTCGATGGTGCCGGGGGCGACGCAGTTCACGCGGATATTGGCATCGGCGTGGTCGATGGCCATGGCACGGGTCAGCGCTGAGACCGCGCCTTTCGAGGCGGTGTAGGCGGCCCGGTTGGCGATGCCCACGATGGCCCCACCCGACGCGGTGCTGACGATGATGCCGCCGCCCTGCGCGGTGAAGATCGGCACCGCGTGCTTGCAGCCAAGATAGACGCCGCGCACGTTGACCGAGAACAGTGCGTCCCAATCCTCGACGCTGGTGTCGGCGACGGTTCCAGCGATGCCATAGCCCGCGTTGTTCACGAGGATGTCGAGCCGGCCGTGCCGCTCGACCACGCCATCGAGCAGCGCCTTGACCTCGGCCTCGACAGAGACATCGAAGGCCACGGCTTCGGCCGCCGCGCCGGTGTCACGCAGCTCCTGCGCGACGGTCTCGGCGGCGTCTTCATTGCGGTCGGCGACGATGACGACCGCCCCTTCGCGCGCAAAGCGTCTGGCGGTTTCGTGACCGATCCCGGACGCGGCGCCGGTGATCACGGCGATCTTGTCTTGCAGTCTCATAATGTCCTCTCAGCTTGTCATGGTCTCGGCGCGGCCTGAGAGCCAGTCTGCGACCAGCGGCGCAAATGTCTCGGTTCGCGAGCCGGGGTAGAAATGGCCGCCATCGGGCAGGAGCCGGAGCTCGGCGCCAGCCAGCTCGGCAGCAAGGTCCTCTTGCAGGAAGGCCGGAACGATCATGTCGTCGCGCGCACCCAGCACCAGAGTGCGCGCAGCAACGCGGCCGATCTGGTCGGACCCGTCATAGGCCAGCAGGGCGCGGATGCGTTCGGCGACGATGGCCTGCTTGGCGGGATCGGTCGGCGGGGTCGCGGTGGCGCGTTCGTATTTCGTCCAGTTCGCCTCGAGCCATTCGGGCGCATAGGAGAGCAGCGCGGCGCTCTCGGCATAGGCGGCAGGGTCGGTCGCGAGCAGGCGGAGGCGGAATTCGAACAGCGCCTTCAGGTAGTTGCCGGGCCGCAGCCATGCGGCGCTGAGCACCAGATTGCGCACCCGTTCGGCGGCGGTGACCGCAATGGTCTGCACGATACAGCCGCCGGTGGAGTGGCCGAGGAAATCCGCGCTCTCGACCCCCATGGCGTCACAGACGGTGAGCACGTCGGCGGCGAGCTGCGCGATATCGACCGGCGCGCTGCCGCGGCTCGATCCGGCGATGCCGCGCTGATCGAAGGTGATGAGCTCGAACTCCGAGCCCAGCAGGGCGATGGCTGGATCCCAGAATCCGGCGGTCCCGCCGAGGCCGCTCACAAGCACCAGCGGCTGCCCCTGTCCGTGCCGACGGGCCTTGAGCTTTGCGCCGTCGGGGGTGGTGACGACAAGCTCGGTCATTGCAGCGGCGAGAAGTCGACGGGTGTCAGGATGCGTGTGTTCTGGCTCTGGATCAGGCCGTCCACCATGGCGAGATAGGCGCTCCATTCCGGGTCTGCCAGCATCCGGGCCCGCATCTCGGCGCGCTGGTCGAGGCTCTCGTAGCCCCAGAGCGCGACCACGTGGTTCAGCTCTCCGATCTCAGTGGTGAAATAGGAGATGAAGGTGCCGAGGTGCTTCTTCTGCAGCTCGACACCGTGGTCCCGGTAGAGGCCGACGAAGGTTTGCAGCTTGCCGGGTTTGATGTGGTAATCGCGTTCTTCGTAGATCATGCGCGTGTCGGTCCTGTGTGTGAGGGGCGCTTGCGAGCGGTGGCCGGCGAGGGGCCCGGATCAGCCGTAGATCAGCTTCGGCATCCAGGTCGCCAGCTCGGGGAAGGTGATGACCAGCGCCAGCACGATGAGCTGGCAAATGATGAAGGGAATGACCCCCCAGTACATCTGCTTGAGCGTCATCGTCGGCGGGGCGATGGCCCTGAGATAGAAGATCGACGGCGCCATCGGCGGGGTCAGGTAGCTGGTCTGCAGCGTGATCAGGAACACGATGGAGAACCACAGCAGATCGACATCGTAGAGCTTCAGGATCGGCACCGAGATCGAGGTCATGATCAGCACGATCGAGGTCAGCTCGACGGCGAAGCCGAGGATGAAGGTAATGATCAGGATCAGCGCGATCACGCCGGCGGTGCCGAAGCCGAAGCTGTCGAGGAAGCCGCGGATCGCCATCATCCCGCCCGAGGCGAAGAGCACGCCCGAGAACATCACCCCGGCCAGCACGATGGCGAGGATCATCGCGGTCAGCGAGACGGTCTGCAGCGAGGCGTCGAGCACCATCTTGAAGCTCAGCTTGCCGTAGCAGAGCGCCAGGAACAGCACTCCGGCGGAGCCGCAGGCGGCGGCTTCGGTGGGCGTCGCGAGGCCGCTGAACAGCGTGCCCAGCACCAGCGCGATAAGCACCACCGGCGGCACCAGCGCCTTGAGCGTGAAGCGGATCTTCTCGCCCATCGTGAACGGGTCGGGATCGGTGTCGCGCGGCGCGAGCGAGGGTTTCAGCGTGGCCGAGACGATGATGTAGAGCGAGAACATCGCCGCCATCATCAGGCCGGGCACCAGGATGCCGGCCATGAGATCTCCGACCGGCAGGGTCATGATCGGCGCCAGAACGATCACCGGGATCGAGGGCGGGATCACCGTGCCCAACGAGCCGCCGGCGCAGATCGTGCCCGCGATCAGGGAATTGTCATACTTGCGCTTGAGCATGGCCGGGATCGCCAGCATGCCCACGAGCGTCTCGGTGGCGCCGACCACGCCCGAGGCGGCGGCGAAGATGGTGCACATGACCAGCGCCGCGATGGCGAGCCCGCCGGGCAGGCGCCGGGTCCACATGTAGATGGCATCGAACAGGCGCTCGGCGATGCCGGCGCGTTCGAGGATTGCGCCCATGAAAATGAAGAGGGGGATCGCGCCGAGAACGTAGTTGGAGGCCACCTCGTCCACGCGCTGCGCGAACTGGCGGAAGACGATCTCCTCGAAGCGGATGAAGCCGAAGACGCTGGCCACAAGGACCATCGAGAAGGCGATCGGAATGCCGAGCGCGATCAGGACGATCAGCGCCGGGAACATCAGAAGGACTGCATCACCCATCATGCCGCCCCCGCCTGCTCGTCGGTGGTGGCTTCGGGATGCTTTGGCGGGGTGCCGCCGAACAGCACCAGCAGCGCTTCGAGAAGCCGGCCAAAGACCTGCAGCGTGAACAGCGCAAAGCCGATGGTGTAGACCAGCCGGAACGGCCAGACCTGCGGGTTCCAGGCCGACAGGCCAGAGCCCTCGCCGGTGCGGTAGGTGCGCGCGACGCCTTCGCCCAGCGTGACGGTGAGCCAGACCAGAACGACGGTCATGCCGCCGAAGGCCACCACCTCGATCGCCGCATTGGCGCGCCTGGGCAGGATCGACGGCAGAATGTCGACATTCACATGCGCGTTGTTGCGCAGGCAGTAGGACAGCCCCAGTGTGAAGATCGCGCCCATGAGCATGTAGCTGATCTCGAAGGCCCACTGGGTCGGCGCCGCAAAGACGTAGCGGCTGACGACTTCGTAGACCATGGCGAAGACAAGGGGCACCAGCAGCAGGGCTGCGAGCCGCCCTGTCCAGAGCGAGATGGTTTCGATGAGTGAGATCAGGGTCCTCAAGGTGTGCTCCCCTGGGCATTGCTCGGCGTGGTGGGCACGCAGCGGCGCGCCGACCGCGTCGGGACGCGGATGGAAACGCCAGCGGACGGACCGCCAGCGAAGGTATTGTCATGGTGGGGCGGTGTCCGGCGCGCCAGGAATGGGCGCGCCGGGGGAGCGCTGAAACTTAGCGCGAACCGGGAGCGAAGCGGAACTCCGAGAGGCCCGACAGACCTTCGAGGAAGGCGGATTGGTCCTCGAAGACGCGCTTGAACCACTCGTTCTCGGCGGATTGCTCGGTCGCCCATTCGTTGGACGCTTCGGTGGCCGCTTCGACGAGGCTCTGGTCGATCTGCACCATCTCGACCGGCGACTCTTCCTTGAGCTTCTCGAACGCGACGAGGTCGTTCTCGGCATAGCCGAGATAGGTGTCGAGCATGGTCAGGCGCCCGGCGATTTCCATCAGCGCCTTGTCGCCATCCGAGATCTTGTCCCAGGCGGCTTCGTTGAAGATGCAGTCATGCACGGCGGCGCGCGAGTGCACGCCCGGCATCATCATGTAGGGTGCGATCTTGTCGAAGCCTTCCTGCATGTTCCCGCCGGGGCCGCCCCATTCGATCGCGTCGACGACCTGGCGCTCAAGCGCCGAGAACACCTCGGAGCCGGGCAGGGTCACGGTCGACACGCCCAGCTTGGGGGCGATCTCGGCCCAGGCCGAGGAGGTGCGAAGCTTCAGTCCCTGCAGATCCTCGGGCGTCTGCACCTTCTTGTGCGAGTGCATGAAGACCTCGGTTTCGGTCACGCCGCAGGGGATGGCGACCACGTCGAACACGTCGGCGCGCCACTCTTTCCACAGCTCCAGACCGTTGCCGTTGTAGAGCCACATCATGTACTCCTCAGGCGTCGGGCCGCCCGGCCAGCCGCCGAACAGCGCGCTGGTACGGTCGACCGACCAGTCGTAGCCGCCCCAGGCGTGGCCCATGTCGGCGATGCCCATCTGAACGGTCTCGGTCACGTCGAGCGCCGGGCCGAGCGCGCCGGCAGGGAAGACGTTGATGGTGACGCGGCCTTCGGTCAGGTCCGCGACGTTCTCGGCGTAGCTGTTGGCGCCGATCTCGAGCCAGTGGCCGCCGGCCCAGGGGGTGGCCATGCTCAGCTCGACGGTGTCCTGAGCTGCAGCGCCGGTTGCGGCAAGGCCGACGGCAAGGGCCGCGGAGGCGGTGGTTTTCGCCAGTGTCTTCATGGTTTGGATCTCCTGTTGGGGTCGTTGCTTATGATTTTGATCTTGGTGCGGCGGGCCATCCGGCGACGGCCCGGCCGGAGGCGTCACTGCAGCGCCTCGAAGCGACGCAGCGTGGCCGCGACCAGGCTGTAGGCGGTGATCGCGGAGGTCTTGGGATTTGACGGATCGGGCATGTTGCAAAAGCTCATCGTGCTTGTGCCCAATGGCCCCGAGACGACGATCTCGTGGGTGTTGCGCGCCACCGCCGGATCGGCGACCACCCGCACGCGCACGCGGTCGAACCCGGCGGCAAGGGCGATGGTGAGCCCGGCATTGAGGTTGCGCGGGTAGCGTGCGGCCGCCTCACGGGCATTGCCCTCGTAGAGGCTGACCTCGCCCCGGCTCGCGGCCTCGGTCTGGCCCATCGCCTCGAGCTCGGCGCTCCATGCGGCGGGCGGCTTGCGCGAGACATAGGTGACGGTGGTCTCGGGATGCAGGGCTGCGGCGGCGATATGGTCGAGCCCGCCGACCGCACCCGCAGGCACCACGAGGCGGCTGCCGGTCTCGCTGCAGATCGCAAGGATCCGATCCAGAAGGGCGCTGTCCTGCAACGCGCCGACGGAGGCTGCGACAACATCGATGCCCTGCCCGAGACACGCGGGCGCGGTCTGCGCGAAGGCCTCGGCTGAGGCGGCCTCGATCACCACGTCGGGCCCCCAGGCCAGCAGCGCGTCGGCATCGGCCAGCGCCTCGGCACCAACGGGCAGGTCGGCGGGCGCGCTGCGCGTCAGCACGCCAAGCGCGACGGAGGCCGGCAGCAGGGCGGCGACCGAGCGGCCGATGGCGCCAAAGCCGATCAGACCGACCTTCAGGGGTGTGTCTCGACCGGCCATGGTCATGCCCGGTCCACGCTGCCGCGCTCCGCCTTCAGCGCCCGGAGGGCGAGGATGGATTCATCGCGCCACGCCACCTTCTCGGGGAGCGCCTCAAGCGGGATGCGGCTGCGGGCATAGTCGTCCAGCGTGTCGATGGTTTCGGGCGGCAGCACGTCGCCCAGCCCGTACTCCCTGCCGCGGTCGCGAGCCAGGAAGCCGTAGCGCTCGAGGTATTGGCGAATGCCCCCGGGAGCGTTCAGGTCCACCCCTTCGAACGGGCCGAGGAAGGCCCAGCGAAGGCCGAACCCCTCGCTGATGATGGCATCGATGTCGCGGGCGTCGATCAGGTCTTCGCGCAGCAGAGTCAGCATTTCGACAAGCAGCGCCGCCTGCATGCGGTTCAGGACGAAGCCCTCGACTTCCTTCTTGATACGCACCGGAATCTGGCCGCATTCGCGCATGAAGGCGGTGGTGCGCTCACTGACCTCGGCGGAGGTGAACGGGGCGGGGCAGATCTCGGTCACCGGCAGCAGATGCGGCGGCGTCGCCGGGTGCACGATGATGCAGCGGTCGCGGCAGGCAAGATCCGAGGCGAAATGCGACACCGGAAAGCTCGACGTCGTGCTGGCAAGGATCGCCTCCGGCTCGGCAGCGTCGTTCAGCGCCGCGAAGATCTGCCTCTTGCTGTCGAGATTTTCCACGATGCACTCGTGCACGAAGTCGGCCCCCGCCACGGCAGCCTCGAGCGTGTCGTGCAGGGTGATCCTGGCGAGCACATCCTGCACGGTCTCGCCGTCGCGGAGTAGCGAGGCCGAGCTTGCGAGGCTGCTTTCCAAACGCTGCATCGCGCTGTCGCGAAACGCCTCGCTGCGCTCGTAGATCGCGACGTCGCACCCGGAGCGGGCGTATACAATCGCCCAGGATGCACCAATGACGCCGGACCCCAGGATCGCGATTTTTCTGACGGTCATCCGGTCTGATCCCTGCTCGTGCACGCTCACCGCTCAGGCTTTCGGCGAATAGCGGCGCGACAGCTCGGCGCGATCTTCGTAGCTGGCCTCGAAAACGGCCGCCGCGAGGGTGGCGCGCACATGCAGGATATCCTCGCCGATGTTCTTGAAACCGTGCATCGCACCACGAGGGATCAGAACCGACTGGTTCGCGGTCACGATCATCGTTTCGTCGTCGAGCCAGATTTCCGCTGTTCCGCCAATCACTTCCAGCACTTCTTCGACCGCGTGCTCATGGATTGGTGCGCCGAGGCCTTTGTCGCACCACTGCTCGAAGATGCACAGTTGATAGGCGCCGTTGAGCGCCGAGACCCGCATCTCGGTGCGAACGCCGTCGCGCCAGAGTTCGGTTTCGGACGGGTCGTGCTTGAGAACGGTCATCATGTCTTTCCTTCGGGTGTGTCTGCCTTGGCTCGGCACGACGAGTCTTTGTTTGCGGGTCGGGCGCGTCCCGCTCGCGGCTTGACGCTGGCAGGCGAACGAGGTCCGACCGTTGGGCTGACGCTACATTTTATACAATCCTGGGGAAGAGATTCGGGGGCGTCCGTCGAAAAGAACAGGTTAAATGCAGGTTTTTGAGCAAATTTTAGGCAAGTAGCGGCGTGCTTGCAGAGCTTCGCGACGCAAATTGCCGTTCCGCCGGCCAGGGCGCAGCTGTTTTGCCGCCACGAAGGATCAAGCGCGCAGGAGGCGCGAGCGCTCAAAGCATCGCGTTGCAGGAGGCATGTGTCGCTGTCAGCGCCGATTTCCCAGGACGACCAGCAGCTCGTCACGGGCCAGAAGGATATGCTCTGCCATCACCCGTCGGGCCTCGTGCACGTCGCGTTCGGCGCAGGCGCGCAGCAGCTTGCGGTGTTCGATATCCGCGCCTTCCTTGGTGCGCTCCGTCAGGCTCATGTGCATGCGCACGTAGCGCCCGCCGCTACGGTGCAGGTTGTGGATGATGCGCAGGGTGCGCTCGCGCCGGGCCGGCTCGAGCAAGGTCCGGTGAAACAGCCAGTTCTGTTCGCCCCATTCGCGTGCGTCCACGATCTTTCCGCCTTTTCCTTCCAATCTATCAAGCACTTCTCGCGCATCAGACAGATGCTGGCGCTTCATGAGCGGGATCGCACGCATGATGAGATCCGACTCCAGCATCGCCCGGAGATCGAATTCCTCGCTGATCTCCGCGAGTGACAGCTTGGAGACGGTATAGCCCCGGTTGGCCTGCTGGCGGACAAGCCCCTCGCCCTCGAGCTGCAGAAGCGCTTCGCGAACGGGGATGCGGCTGGCGCCGTAGCGGCTTGCCAGCTGGTCCTGTCGGAGAGCGGTGCCCTCGATAAGTGCGCCGGAGAGAATGTCTTCGCGCAGGCTGTCGAGGATGCGGGCGTGCAGGGTCGGATAGCTGGCGCGCGGCGTGCCGGTGTCGGCCTCAAGGATGGGCGCCCCGTGAGGGGTCGCGGTCTTGGGTTGCTTCATCCCCGTGGTGCTCCCGAATAATCCTGCGACCGACGTGGCGGCAGAATTATTTTATACAATATTTGTTGCGCGGGTCCACTCAACTTCGTATCCGCCATTCCATGGTCACCGGGGTGGGCGCCAGCTCTGAAGCGCAGACGGCGCAGAGTCTCGGAACCGGCAGGACTGTCCACCCAAGAGCAGGCTCGCTAGAGACTGGCCGGAAGTCAGTGCCCCGGCGTGGTACCCCCTTGAGATAAGGAGACCCACGCATGAGCATCGACAAAGATCTTCTGCAGGCGCTGACCCCGGCCTTGACAGAGCGTGCCCTGAGCGCCGAGGTCGATGACCAGCTAATCGAGGAGCGAGCGGAACCGCAGGCGGAAAGGGCATCTCAGGCTGCAAACCGGCGCAATCGGTACCCTGCAACCTGACAGAGCCATCGCGCCCCCGTTGTCATCACGGCCCATAAACGGTCTGACCGGCAATTGCGCCCGCTGCCGCCGTAAGCTTCTGGCTGCGAGAGGCCGAGAGCCCCGGGCACATCGTGGCGCCTTTGTTGCGTGCGAGGCGTGGTGCGTGAGTTCCGCGGGGGTGGTCATCACGTGGTGTGGGGGGCTGACCCTTCGGGTGAGTGCCGCCCGGCTTTCTTGCGGTCGCGTGGGATCGCGATCGAGCCTCAGCCCTCGTCGCCGCCGGTCGCGTCGCGGTACCACGTGACAATCTGGCGGCGTGCCTCCGGGTCCATCTGGATTGCGTTGGGCGGCGGCATGGCGTGGGTGCGTCCGGCCTGCAGGTAGATCTGGTCAGCATGGCGCGCGACATCGGCCTCTGTCTCCAGCACGACGCCCTTGGGCGGCCAGTGCATCCCGTCCCACGACGGCTCCCGACCGTGGCACATCGAACAGTTTCCCACCACGGCGAAATAGGCGTCTTCGAACGTCTCTGCCGAGGCGAATTTCTCTTCGTAGGGCGTCAGCGCGCGGGCCTCGCTTTCCTCGTAGGTGTCCAGGCCGGGAACGGTCGACAGCCAGGCGATGGCGATCATGATCCCCACGGTGACTGGCCAGGTCCAGGTCGGTCCCGTGCCGGTGCGATGCATGGTGTTGAAGTAGTGCCGGATCGTGACCCCGGTGAGAAAGATCAGCGACGCGATGATCCAGGCATACTGCGTGCCGAAGGCGAGCGGGTAGTGGTTTGCCAGCATCAGAAAGACGACGGGCAGCGTCAGGTAGTTGTTGTGGGTCGAGCGGACCTTGGCGATCTTGCCGTATTTCGGGTCGGGCTTGCGTCCTGCCTTCAGGTCGGCGACGACGATGCGCTGGTTCGGCATGATCTGGAAGAACACGTTGCCGGTCATGATCGTCGCGGTAAAGGCGCCCAGGTGCAGCAGCGCCGCGCGCCCGGTGAAGATCTGGTGATAACCCCAGGACATCGCCACGAGGATGACAAACAGCAGCAGCATCAGCAGCGTGGGCCTCTCGGCCAGCTTCGACTTGCACATCGCATCATAGGCCAGCCAGCCGATGGTCAGCGAGCCTCCCGAGATCACGATGCCCTGCCACAGGGCAAGATCCGCCTTGCTCGGGTCGATCAGAAACAGATTGCCGCCGACCCAGTAGATGATCATCAGAAGCGCCGCACCCGAGAGCCACGTCGTGTAGCTTTGCCATTTGTGCCAGGTGAGATGCTCGGGCATCTCAGAGGGCGCCACCAGATACTTCACCGTGTGGTAGAAGCCGCCGCCATGCACCTCCCATTCCTCGCCATGCGCCCCGTCGGGAAGGGCGGGGTTGGGCTTCAGCATCAGGTCGAGCGCGATGAAGTAGAAGGAGGCGCCGATCCAGGCCATGGCGGTGATGACATGCAGCCAGCGGACGGAAAAGGCGATCCAGTCCCAGATGATGGCAAAGTCGTACATGTGGTCCTCCGGGGTGTTGCGGGTCGCGCTGAGAGTAGCGGACACGTTTTTTCTTTGCTATTCGCAGGAAAGACCAAGCAGCATCAAAATATTCCGAAGAATGGGTGGCCTGTCCCCCAGCCGACCCTGAGGGATGCCGCTTCAAACAGGAAACCGGAAAGGTCGCCATGTCCTATTTCGACAACATCCGCACCTTTGTCCGTGTCTACGAATTGGGCAGCATGTCGGCTGCGGGCCGGGATCTGCGCATTTCCTCGGCGGTGACGTCCTCGCGGATCTCGCAGCTCGAAGAGCACCTGGGCGTGCGGTTGTTCCAGCGCACCACGCGCAGCCTGTCGCCCACCGAGCACGGGCAGAGTTTCTACCGCGGCGCGACGGAGATCCTGGACGCGGTGGAGAGCGCCGAGGCCCAGATCGTCAACGTGACCGAACATCTGAAGGGCGCGCTCTATGTGGCGGCGCCCCTGGGGGTCGGGCGGAGGTTGATCGCGCCGCAAGTGCCCCTGTTTCTGGCGGAATACCCGGATGTCTCGGTGCGGCTGCGACTGACCGACCGCAAGGTGGACCTGACGACGGAGGGGCTCGACCTTGCCTTCTTTCTAGGCCAGCCCGAGGACAGCAACCTGCGCATCCGCAAGATCGCCGACGTGCCGCGCGTCCTCTGCGCCTCGCCCGAGTATGTGGCGCGGCGCGGCATGCCCGACGATGGCGACGCGCTGCTGGCGGACCGGCACGAATGCATCAACCTGCGCTTTCCGGGCGCCGCGGAGTTTCAGTGGCGACTTCTGACACCCGACGGCCCCAGGCGCTTTGCCGTCACGGGGCGCTACGAGTCGGATGACGGCGACGTTTTGACAGACTGGGCGCTTGGCGGGCACGGGATCGTTCTGAAGCCGGTCTTCGAGGTGGCCGAGCACCTCAAATCCGGCGCTTTGGTGCCGGTGGCGGAGAAGACCCCGCCCGAGCCGGTGCAGATGGCGTGTCTGTTCACCCACCGGCGGCGGCAGGATCCCAAGACGCGCATCTTCATGGAGTTCGTGATCGACCGGATCGGCGCGGCGTTCCGGCAGCCGGTCTAGGGCCGGCGACCGGATCAGCGGTGCAGCGACCAGCCTTTCCCTCAGGCGATGATGCGCGCGCCACACCCGGTCCTGGGTGGCCGGTCTGTCTTTGCGCAAAACTCGTTGGAAAGAGCACCTGACCTGCCATGCGTCGCCCACGGCCCGTCAGCGGGAGAAGTTGGGCATGGCCCATGCGCGTCGGTGGCGTTTCGGCACGCCGGTGTCGCGAAGACCCAGGCGTACGCGTCTCAGCTCCCCCGGTAGGTGCTCATGCCGTAGGCCGAGAGCAACAGCGGCACGTGGTAGTGGGCTTCGGCATCCGACATGCCGAAGCGGATCGGTACCTCGTCCAGGAACAGGATGTCTCCGTCCGCCTGACCGGTCGCCCGCAGGTAATCGCCGGCAAAGAAGACCAGCTCGAAGGTGCCGGTCTCGAAGCGTTCGGCGGGCAGGATCGGCGCGTCTGTCCGGCCATCCGCATTCGTCACCGTCTCTGCGATCCTTTCGTGCGAATTGCCCGAGACACGGTAGAGCGCGATGCGGACGCCTTCTGCCGGGCAGCCGCGCGCCGTATCAAGGACGTGTGTGGTCAGATATCCGCTCATGTCTCGATCTCCAGATGGGTTTGCCTCTTCATACGCGCCCCGCCGCAGCCCGCAAACTCGCTGTCGTTTGAGGCACCTTCGCATTCTTTTTGATAATGCCCGCGACTTTTCTGGAATATGACATGATGAAACCGGAGGTGAGAGACTTGCAGCGTTATCCCAGAGACATGGCGGGCTACGGCCCCCGCATCCCGCAGGCGAACTGGCCCGGTGGCGCGAAGATCGCCGTGCAGATTGTGCTGAATTACGAAGAGGGCGGCGAGAACAACATCCTGCACGGGGATGCGGCGTCCGAGGGCTTCCTGTCCGAGATCACCGGTGCGCAGCCATGGCCCGGCCAGCGGCACTGGAACATGGAAACGATCTATGAATACGGCAGCCGCGCCGGGTTCTGGCGGGTCCACGCGTTGCTGAAGGACATCCCAATCACTGTCTACGGCGTCGCCACCGCACTGGCCCGCGCGCCCGAGCAGGTGAAGGCGATGAAGGATGCGGGCTGGGAGATCGCGTCGCACGGCCTCAAGTGGGTCGAACACAAGGACATGCCTGCCGAGGAGGAGCGCGCGCAGATCCGCGAAGCGATCCGCCTGCACACCGAAGTGGTGGGGACGCCGCCGCGCGGGTGGTACACCGGGCGCTGTTCGATGAACACGATCCCGTTGGCCGCGGAGGAGGGCGACTTCGCCTATATCGCCGACAGTTATTCCGACGACCTGCCGTACTGGACGCGCGCCGGCGACAAAAACCAGCTGATCGTGCCCTACACCATGGACTGCAACGACATGCGCTTTGCCATTCAGGCGGGGTATACCCGAGGCGACGACTTCGAGGCGATGATCCGCGACGCCTTCGACGTGCTCTACGCCGAAGGTCAGGCGGGCGCGCCCAAGATGATGTCGATCGGGTTGCATTGCCGCCTGATCGGGCGCCCGAGCCGGATGGCCGCGCTGAAGCGCGTGATGGATTATATGCAGGGGCATGAGGGCGTCTGGTTCGCCACCCGCGAGCAGATCGCCGACCATTGGGCCGCCGAGCATCCGGCGCCATCGGGCGTGACGCCCTCGCAGATGGACCGCGAGCGCTTCGTGGCCGAATTCGGCGGCATCTTCGAGCATAGCCCGTGGATCGCCGAGGGCGCGCATGCACTGGAGCTGGGCACCTACAGCGACAGTGCCGCAGGGGTGCATAACGCCCTTGCGCGGGTCTTCCGGTCGGCCACCGAGGACCAGAGGCTGGGCGTGCTGACCGCGCACCCGGACCTTGCGGGAAAACTCGCCGCCGCCGGACGGCTGACAGCCGAGTCGACCTCGGAGCAGGCGGGCGCAGGGCTCGACATGCTGACCGATGAGGAGCGCGAGACGTTTCAGCGGCTGAACAGCGACTATGTCGACCGGCACGGTTTCCCCTTCATCATCGCGGTGAAGGACAACACCAAGGCCAGTATCCTCGAGGCCTTCCACCGCCGCATCGGCAACGACCGCGCCACCGAGTTCGCCGAGGCCTGCCGTCAGGTCGAACGCATCGCCGAACTGCGCCTGATCGAGAAGTTGGGCGCGTGAGTATGATCCGCATCCAGCCCCTGACGGCCGAGGCCTTTGCCCCCTACGGCGAGGTTCTGGATACCGCGGGCGCGCCCGACAAGCTGATCAATCAGGGCCTTTGCGGTCGCTACCATGACCGCGCCACGCTGGATTTCACCCAGGAGGGCAGCGCGGGCATCAGCCTGTTCAAGGCAGAGCTGCGCGCGCTTCCGTACACGCTCGATATGATGGAGCGGCACCCGCTGGGCTCTCAGGCTTTCCTGCCGATGTCGATGGACGCGTTTCTGGTCATCGTTGCGCCGGATGTTGCCGGAAAACCGGGCACGCCGCGCGCATTCCGCACCGCCGAAGGGCAGGGGATCAATTTCCATCGAAACACGTGGCACGGGGTTTTGACCCCGCTCTCCGGTCCCGGCCTCTTTGCCGTGATCGACCGGATCGGCGGGGAGGAGAACCTGCAGGAGCACTGGTTCGGGACCCCCTACACGATCGACGCCTGACCGGGCGACAACCAATGGGCCGTCGGAAGAGGAGCCGGCACCCGCACGCCAGAGGGAGGAAAGACGCATGGCAGACACATCCATCGGGACACCCGAGCAGCTACGGGATCCGAATTACACCCCGCCGATGATCAAGGCCGTGCCGCTGGGCATCCAGCACGTGCTGGCCATGTTCGTCTCGAACGTGACCCCCGCGATCATCGTCTGCGGGGCGGCGGGATTTGGCTTCGGATCGAACAGTCCGGACTTCCCGCAGATGATCTACATGATCCAGATGTCGATGTTCTTTGCCGGCATCGCGACGCTGTTCCAGTCCATCGGGATCGGGCCGGTGGGCGCGCGCCTGCCCATCGTGCAGGGCACGTCCTTCGCCTTCATTCCGATCATGATCCCGCTGGTCGCCGGCAAGGGCGTCGATGCCATCGCGGTGCTGATGGGCGGCATCGTGGCGGGCGGTTTGTTCCACACCTTCCTGGGCCTCTTCATCGGGCGCCTGCGCTTTGCCCTGCCGCCGCTGGTGACGGGCCTCGTGGTCACCATGATCGGCCTCGCTCTGGTCAAGGTCGGCATCCAGTACGCCGCCGGAGGGGTGCCCGCCATCGGCACGCCGGAATATGGCTCGGGACTGAACTGGCTGATGGCCGGAACCGTGATCGTGGTGACGCTGGGGCTGAAGTTTTTCGCCCGCGGGATGCTGTCGGTCTCGGCGGTTCTGGTGGGCCTGCTTGTGGGCTACGCGCTGGCCTTTGCCCTGGGCCAGGTGAACTTGGGCAATGTCGGGACCGCCGCCCCCTTCGCCCTGCCCAACCCGCTGCATTTCGGGCTGGAGTTCACGGTGGCGGCGGTCATCGGCTTCTGCGCGATGTCCTTCGTCTCCGCGGTGGAAACCGTGGGGGATGTCAGCGGCATCACCAAGGGCGGCGCGGGCCGCGAGGCGACCGATGACGAGATCCAGGGCGCGACCTTCGCGGACGGGATCGGAACGGCGATCTCGGGCCTGTTCGGAGCGCTGCCCAACACCTCGTTCAGTCAGAACGTCGGGCTGATCGCCATGACGGGCGTCATGAGCCGCACCGTCGTGACCATCGGCGCGGTGTTCCTGATCATCTGCGGCCTCCTGCCCAAGATCGGTGCGGTGATTTCCTCGGTCCCGATCGAGGTGCTGGGCGGCGGCGTGATCGTGATGTTCGGCATGGTGGTTGCGGCGGGCATCTCGATGCTGTCGGACGTGCATTGGAACCGCCGCAACATGGTGATCTTTGCCATCGCCCTGTCGCTGGGTCTGGGCCTGCAGCTGGAACCGGACGCGCTGCAATACCTGCCCGGAACGGCAAAGGTGCTGGCGACCTCGGGTATCCTGCCCGCAGCGCTCATCGCCATCGTGCTCAACCTGATGCTGCCCGAGGAGCTGTCGGACGAAGCGACCGAGGAAGTGTCGGGCGGGATGGCCGGTCACGGACAGGGCTCCTATGCAAAGGACGAACGCGCCTGACAAGGACGTTGGGTCCGAAAAGCCCCGGCACGTTCGCTGGATCAATATGGAAAAGGGCGACCACATGCGTCGCCCTTTTTTGTGTTTTCGCAGGCTCCTGGGCGAGGATGCAGGGACGAACGACGCCGGCGCCGGGTCGACGCAAAAATGCGACCTGCGAAACGGCTGGACCGGGAGCGCATGAGGCCAGGAACGCGTCTGCGTAAGGCTGCAGGACACCAGCTGCGGATCGTTGTCCCGACGGGAGGCGCGGCGTTTAGCATAGCCATCACGAAGGCGGTGAATTGGATCTGGTCGAGGCAAACCCTGCTCTCGCCATCCGGCGATTCCCGCACGAACGTTCGGCCAGCTCCATCGCACGGAGCCCGATGCGCGCCATGGCATTCCGGTCTTCGAGGCGATCGTCAGTGCTGCCGTCTCGCCCCCTGAGCCTGCCTGCCAGTCCGACCCATCTCGCACCGGGCGGGTCTCGTCAGTGGGGTGCCCCGCGCCGTATGCGCAAGGCCAAGCATGGCGAAGACGGCGCCCCCCGCATGAACACGCCTTGTTCCCGAGCGGCGCTCGCGTGGACCAACCATCGTTGCAGGATGTGCTCTCACCATGCCCGTAGCCGCACCGAGGCCGGCGATCTTCATTCTGATCCGTGGCGCACGCGAGGGCTCGTGACCGTTGGCGCGTCATGGAAAAGGACCCTTGCGGGGCCCTTTCCTCTGATCTGCCGCAGAGGGCGCGCCTCAGTGGCCGCCTTCCGCCTGCATGGCGGCATACCGAAGATCTTCCTCGCTCATCTCGCGCGCGCCGTTGAACACCATGTTCAGCCCGACGGCGGAGATCGATGCCAGAAGGATGCCCGAGTCGATCAGCGGCTCGATCGCATGTGGCAGCCACATCGAGAAGTGCGGCGCGATCAACGGGATCATCCCCATGCCCAGAGAGATGGCGACGATCAGCCCGTTATAGCGGTTCACCTTGAAATCGACGCCGCCCAGAATGCGGACGCCGGTGGCGGCGACCATACCGAACATCACCAGTCCCGCACCGCCCAGCACCGCGACCGGCAGTGCCTCGACCAGAGCGCCCATCTTGGGCACGAGGCCCAGAACGATCATGATCGCGCCGCCCATCACGCAAACGTAGCGCGAGCGGATGCCGGTCACCCCCACGAGGCCCACGTTCTGGCTGAACGAGGTATAGGGGAAGGTGTTGAACAACCCGCCGATCAGGGTGCCCAGACCGTCGGTGCGCAGGCCGGCAGACAGCGAGGGCCGCTCGATCTCCCGACCGCAGATGTCGCCAAGGGCCAGGAACATGCCGGTGGACTCGATCATCACCACGATCATCACCAGCGTCATGGTCAGGATCATGACCGGATCAAAGATCGGCAGGCCGAAGTGGAAGGGCGTGACCAGTTCGAACCAGTCGGCCCTGCCCACATGATCGAAGTGCATCAGCCCGAGGCTGGCCGCCAGCGAGGCGCCCACGATGATGCCCAGCAGGACGGAGATATTGGCAAAGAAGCCGCGGGCGTATTTCATCACGAGGATGATCGTGGTCAGAACCACGGCGGATATCGTCATGTTCAGCGGCGTCGCGTAGTTCACGTTATCGACCGTCGGCGCCAGTGTCAGCCCTTCGGGTATCGCGGGAAGGGCGCCTTCGGGCAGGGCGGCAAGCGACTGCAGCCAGTCGGCATGGGCAGGGTCCACGATCTGCGGCGCAGTCGCACCGACTGGCACGCCGAAGATCCAGTTGATGCCCACGCGCATCAACGTGACGCCGATCACCAGAATGATCGTGCCGGTGACGACCGGGGGAAAGAAACGCAGCATCCGGCTGACCAGCGGCGCGATCAGCATTGCGATGATCCCGGCGCCCATGATCGCCCCGAAGATCATCCGCGCGCCCTCGGTCCCCGGGTTGCTGGCGGCGATCGAGACCATCGGGCCGACCGAGGCAAAGGTGACCCCCATCATGACCGGCATCCTAATGCCGAACCATTTCGTGGCACCCATCGACTGGATGATCGTCACCAGACCGCAGACGAAGAGGTCGGCGGAGATCAGAAAGGCCACCTCCTCCGGGGTCAGTTGCAAGACGCGGCCGACGATCAGCGGGACCGCGATGGCGCCGGCGTACATGACCAGGACGTGTTGCAAGCCAAGCGTGAACAGCTTGCCCGCGGGCAGTTTTTCGTTGACGGGATCGACCGTCATCGTCGTATCAGTCATCTCTCCTCCTCCTTGATGTGCCGCCGTTGCGACGGCGTCTCCGGGGCCAGGGCTGTCGTGCCTCGGCTCCGATGTTGCCAATTCCCCGAGCGGCGGGTCAGTGCGAGATCACCGCCACGAGGGTGCGCTTGGTGGTGTCGCCGGTGGCCAGCGCCGGATCCGTGGCGATCTCGGTCACGGCGTCGGCCATGCCGGGCGCAAAGGAGCGGCTGAGGTCGCGCGCCGGCGCCATGGGCTCGGTCGGGCAGATCGCAAGTGTGCCGGGACGCGAAAGCGCGTGATCGTCGACCGCCGCTCGATGCTTGCCCTCGTTGCGTCGAGGGCCATGGTGTCGTCTTCCTCTTGTCTTTGGTCGTCAGGCCATAAGATCGGGGCGCGCCGCCATGCGACGTGCCCACGCGATCATGCGGGCCGAGAAGCCCCATTCGTTGTCGTACCAGCCCAACAGACGCAGCTGCCGCGTGCCGGTTGTCATGGTATGCGGCAGCGACAGCACCAGAGACTCGGGCCGGGCCCGGAAATCGCTGGAGACGCAGGGATCCTCGGTCAGACCGATCAGCGGCGACCCGGCGAGCGCCTCGCGCAGGAATTCCGTGACCGGCTGCTCGATATCCTCGTTGGTCTGGATCACCGCATCCACCGCCGAGACCGACAGACAGGGAACACGCACGGCAGCGATGCTGATGCGGCCCTGAAGCTCGGGCAGCACGCCGATCACCTGGCCCGCGGCACTCGTGGTGGTGGGGATCATCGACACCGCCGCGGCGCGCGAGCGTTCCGGCGAGGGGCCGGGTGCGTCCGTCGTGGGCTGGCTGCCGGTGTAGCAGTGGATCGTCGTCACATGCGCCTTGTCGAGTCCCAGCCCGAGATCCAGCAGTCTCAGCAGGGGCGCGATGGCATTGGTGGTGCACGATGCGTTCGAGACGATGCGTGCCTGCCCCAGCTCCTGCTCGTTGGCACCCAGCACGACGGTCTTGTCCGCCGCCTCCGACGGGCCGGATATCAGAACGGCGCGCGCGCCCGCCTCCAGCCCGGCCTCCGCGATGGTGCGGGTCTGTGCCCTCCCGGTGCATTCGAGGACGACATCGACGCCGCTCAGATCGAGGGTCCGGAGGTCGGGCGCGTGGGTAAAGGCGATCCGGTGCGCACCGATGCCGATACAGTTCACGCCGGTTGTCACCGGCTCGGCAAGAGGGCCGTAGACGCTGTCATAGCGCAATAGATAGGCGCAGATCTCGAGCGGAGCGATGTCGTTGATGCCGACGATCTCGAGGCCGCTGTCGCCTCGCAGGATCTGACGCAACAGCGTCCGACCGATGCGTCCGAAGCCGTTGATGAAGACGCGGGTCATGCGAAGGCTCCGTCATGCAGAGGCGTGTGGCCAACCACGCGGCCAGACTGCCGCTGAAGCGGACACCAAGTGCCGTCTGCCAGCGGCGCGGGCGATCGCTGCGACATTGCCGGGGGGCGCGGGAACCGCAGGATCGATCCGGCCCGCCGAACGGGGCGCAATCCGGTGACAGGCACGGGAACGGCTGGCGCTGTCCCGCGCGCGGCTTCGGGCAGGCCCGAGAGCGCGACAGACAGCAGAGAGAGGGACAAAAGCATCGAGAGATCCGTTGACGCAGGACACAGGAAGACACCCGGATGCCCTCGGGGCACCCGGAATGTCGTTTTTCAACGCAGGTCTGGAACGTCAGAAATCGACTTCGGTGGCCACGCCCTTCTCGACGGCCAGATCCACGACCGCCGCAGCGACCGCCAGATCCTGAAGCCCGACCCCGGTGCCGTCGAAGAGCGTGATCTCTTCCGCCGATTGCCGGCCCGGATGGCTGCCGTTGATCACCGCGCCGAGCTGGGCGATGTCTTCGGCCTTCAGAGCGCCCTCGGCGACGGCGTGTTGCGCCTCGCCGATGCTGACCGACTGCGCGACCTCGTCGGTGAAGACGGTGGCGCGGGACAGAAGCGCGGCTTCCACCTCTTGCTTGCCCTTGGTGTCGGTGCCCATGCAGGCGATGTGGGTGCCGGGGCTGACATGCTCGGCCATCAGGGACGGCGAAAAGGCCGAGGTGATGGTAATGATGACATCCGCCTCCGTCATGCCGGGCAGCTCGACCGCCTCGAACGGCACGCCGGCCTCCTGCGCGACTTTCTCGAGGTTGGGCAACATCTCGGGGTGCAGGTTCCAGCCGATGACCTTCTCGAAGGCGCGCTGCTCCAGCGCGGCGCGCAGCTGGAACGTCGCCTGATGGCCTGCGCCGATCATGCCGAGAACCTTGGCATCGTCGCGCGCCAGATGCCGGATCGAGACCGACGAGGCCGCAGCGGTGCGCAGCGCGGTCAACAGGTTGCCGCCGACCATGGCCTTGGCCTTGCCGGTGTCGGGGTCGAAGAGGAAGACCGTCGATTGGTGATTGATCTCGCCGCGCTTTTCGAGGTTGTGCGGCCAGTAGCCGCCGGCTTTCAGGCCCAGCGTCAGGCCGGCGCGATCAAACCCGCCCTTGAAGCCGTAGAGCGCGTCCTCATGGCCGATCGCCTCGCGCACCACCGGAAAGTTGTAGGCCTTTGCGTCGGCCATGGCGGCGAACACCTTCTCGACGGCGGAAAAGGCTGCGTCGCGGGTCATCAGGGCGGCGATCTCGCGTTCGTGCACGATCAGCATGTGGGGTATCCTTTGCGTTGAGGCCGGGGCCGCCATCCGGGGCGGCCCCGGTGTCGGTCAGTTCGACGGCACGCGGCCGCCGGTGAAGATGTTGTAGAGCAGGCCCCCCAGCACCGCGCCGATCACCCAGGCGTAGCCGTTCAGGAAGCCAAGAGCGGGCACCCACACGGTGGCGATGGAGAACACGGCGGCGATGGCAAAGGCCTTGACCGCCGGGGCGTTCCAGCCGTTGCCATAGTGGTACGGCCCGCTGTTGAGCGTGTAGAGCGCGGCGCGATCCAGGGTCTGTTTGCGGTGCCAGTAGTAATCCACGATCATGATCCCGAAGATCGGGGCAAGCGTGGCGCCAAGGGTGTTGACGAAGCCACCGATCCCGAAGGCGCTGATGAAGCTCGTCCACAGCCCGCCGATCACCAGCGCAAAGATCGAGGTGATCAGACCACCCATGCGGAAGCTGATCCGCTGCGGGGCGAGGTTGGCAATGCCGTTCACCGCGGGGATGAAGTTGGCCACCAGATTGATGCCCACGGTCGCCGCAAAGAAGGTGACGGCGGCGATGATGCTGAGCAGCACGCTGTCGGTGCGCTCGACGATTTCCGTCGGGTTGATGATCGCCTCGCCATAGACGACCGCCGCGCCGCCGGTGGTGAGCAGGGCGAGCGCCGAGAACAGGATCATGTTGAAGGGCAGTCCGGCAAGGTTGCCGGTCTTCATGGCGCTCTTGTCCTTGGCGTAGCGCGAGAAGTCCGAGAAGTTGATCATCACGGCGGCGAAATAGGCGACCATGGTGCCGACGATGGCGATGAAGCCGTTGAATTCCGTGAGGAAGGTGGCGTCAGGGTTGGCAAAGATCGTGGCCGTGGCGTTGAGCAGCTCGCCGTCCGATTTCTGCCACAGGACGACAACGAGGCCGATCATCACGAGATAGACGAAGGGACCGGCGATGTTCAGGAAGGTCTCGACCCAGTTCATGCCACGCCAGAAGATGACGATGTGGAAGGCCCAGACCAGCACGAAGGACAGCCAGTCGATGCCGGTGAGGCCCAGAAACTCGGTGCCGCCGGATGCGCCGGTGAGCGAACGGATCAGCAGCGCCAGCGCGGTCGAGGCGAAGTAGACCTGCACCCCGTACCAGAAGACGGCGACCGTGGCGCGCAGGATGGCGGGTAGCTTGGCGCCTTGGGTGCCAAGACTGGCGCGCGCGAGCACGGGGTAGGGGATGCCGTATTTCTCGCCCGGTGCGCCGGACAGGTTGACCATCCACATGGTGAAAAGGCCCGCCGCGATCAGCCCGGCGAAGGCGGTCCAGCCGCTGACACCGTAGGAAATGAACAGCGAGGCCACCAGCGAGTAGCCGAACAGCGACTGCACGTCATTGGCCCAGATGTTGAAGATGGCGAACCAGCCCCAGGTCTTTTCGTGCGGCGTCACGGGATCCAGTGCCGTGTGGGCCCCCGGATCGGCGCCCCCGGCGGCGTCCTGCGTGATATCGGTCATTGTCTTCTCCCTTTCAGACAGTGGTACGTTGTTGCTCTTCCATCTGCCTTTTCGTGCGCCTGTCCGCCACCGCCCGGAGGAAGGGGCTTACGGAACAGTCGACTTCCCGGCCCCTCCCGGGCCGGGTCCTCCAATCACGAAAAGTCAGTAAGCCTTGCCGCGGGCCGAGACCGGCCAGACGGTTTCGACCTTTCCGTTCCGGACGCCGACATACCAGTCGTGCACGTTGGCGGTCGGGTCACAGTGGCCCGGGACGAGGCGAAGCTTGTCGCCGACCTTCAGCGCGCCGTCGGGGTCGCTGATCACGCCGTGCTCGTCCGAGCACTTGATGTATTCCACGTCGTCGCGCCCGAAGATGAACGGCAGCCCGCTGTCCACCGACTGGGCCTTGAGCCCGGCATCGCAGATCGCCTTGTCCGCCTTGGCGTGGGACATGACCGAGGTGAGGAGGAAGAAGGCGTTTTCCCACTCGCCCGCGTCGATGCGCTCGCCGTTCTCGTCGAGGATGCGGCCGTAATCGGCGTCCATGAAGGCGTAGCTGCCGCACTGCAGCTCGTTGTAGAGGCCCGAGTTCGCTTCGAAGTAGTAAGAGCCGGTGCCGCCGCCGGAGACGAGGCCGGTCGCGATGCCCTCGGCCTTCAGCGCCGTGACCGCGTCCCCGACCTGCGCCACGGCGGCGTCGATCTTGGCCTTGCGGTCGGCGTAGCTGTCCATGTGCTGCATCGCGCCCTGATAGGCCTGAATGCCCTTGTAGCTCAGCGCGGTCGCGGCCTCGACGGCCCTGACGATCTCGACGACCGCCTCGGTCGTGGTGACGCCGCAGCGGCCCGCGCCGCAGTCGATCTCGACAAAGATGCCCAGCTCGGTGCCGTGCTTCTGCGCCGCTTCGGACAGCTCGGCGACGTTCGCCACGTCGTCGACGCAGACGGTGATCTCGGACCCGTGCTTGGGCAGCTGCGCCAGCCGGTCAATCTTGGCCGGGTCGCGCACCTGGTTCGAGACCAGCACATCCTTGATGCCGGCGCGCACGAAGACCTCGGCCTCGGACACCTTCTGGCAGCAGACGCCTGCCGCGCCGCCGAGCTCCATCTGCAGCTTCAGCACGTCGACGGATTTGTGCATCTTGCCGTGGGCGCGGTGGCGCATCCCGTGCGCCTTCGCGTAGTCGCCCATCTTCTTCACGTTGCGCTCCAGCGCGTCGAGGTCGAGCACCAGCGCGGGGGTCTGGATGTCTGCGGCATCCATGCCGGGCTTGGCGGGAATGTCGAAACCGACTTCATAAGCGTCGAGGTTGGTCATGTCTTTCATCTCAGTTCCTTTTCGGGGTGCGCCGGGCAGGAGCCCGGCCTGCGGCAGTGCGGTGCGGCTCAGACCATCCAGGGCAGGCGGTCGAGGTCGACATTGCCGCCGGTGAGAACGATGCCCACGCGCTTGCCGCGGAAGGCGTCGGGATTTTTCAGCACGCAGGCCATGGGCACCGCCGAGGACGGCTCCATCACCACGCGGAGGTGCTTCCAGACCAGCTTCATCGCGTCGATGATCTCGGTTTCCGAGGCGGTGTAGATCTCGGTCACGTGGTTCGACACGAAGTGCCAGGTCAGGTCCTTGAGCGGCACCAGCAGCCCGTCCGCGATGGTCTTGGGCGCGTCGTCGGCGATGATGTGGCCGGCCTTGAAGCTGCGATAGGCGTCATCCGCCTGCTCGGGCTCTGCCGCGATCACCTGGCATTCGGGGGCCAGCGTCGCCAGCGTCAGGCAAGTGCCGGAGATCATGCCGCCGCCTCCGATCGGGGCAACGACCATGTCGAGCCCGTCGGTCTGCTCGATGAACTCCTTCGAGCAGGTCCCCTGACCGGCGATCACGCGCGGGTCGTTGTAGGGGTGAACGAAATCGCCACCGGTGGCCGCCTGCACCTCGGCAAAGGCGGCCTCGCGCGAGCTGGTCGAGGGCTCGCATTCGGTGATCCGCCCGCCGTAGCGGCGCACGGTGTCCTTCTTGGCCTGCGGCGCGGTGCGCGGCATGACGACGTTGCAGGGAATGCCCCGGCGCATCGCCGCGTAGCTGAGGCAAGAGGCATGGTTGCCGCTTGAGTGCGTCGCCACCCCCTTGGCCGACTGCGCCTCATCGAGGCCGAACACCGCGTTGCAGGCACCACGGACCTTGAAGGCCCCCGGCTCCTGAAAGTTCTCGCATTTGAAGAACAGGTCCGCGCCGGTGAGCTCGTTGAGATAGGCCGACCGGCGCACCTCGGTTCGCCGGACATGCGGCTTGATGCGCTCATGCGCGGTCAGCATGTCCTCGTAGCTGGGAATGATCATGGCGCTGTCCTTCATGCTGCGGCCCTCAGCGGCGCGCGGTTGGCGCGGTAGTAGTCCTGCGCCGCGGCGACCCCCGAGCCAAGCCGGATGTCCAGACCCAGATCGGCCATGACCATCTCTGCCGTGGCGATGCCGGAGAGCGCCATCACGTCGGTCAGCGAGCCAAGGTGCCCGATTCGGAAGACCTTGCCCGCGACCTCGCCGAGCCCCGTGCCGAAGGCCACGCCATAGGCGCTTGCCGCGTGCTCGACGATCCGGGTCGCGTTGAAGCCCTCGGGCGTGCGGATCGCGCTGACGGTGTCGGAGTAGACGTCCGGCGAGACGGCACAAAGCTCCAGCCCCCAGGCGCCCACGGCGGCGCGGACGCCCTCGGCGATGCGGTGGTGGCGGGCAAAGACGCTCTCCAGCCCCTCGGCCAGAAGCATCCCGCAGGCCTCGTTTAGCCCGTTCAGCAGGCCCACGGCGGGGGTGTAGGGATAGGCGTTGTTGGCATAGCCCTTGGCCATGTCCGCCACGTCGAAGAACGTTCGCGGCAGGGTCGCCGTCTTCGTGGCCTCCATCGCCTTGGCGCTGAAGCCGGTGATGGCAAGGCCCGGCGGCAGCATGAACCCCTTCTGCGAGCCGGCGACGGCAACGTCGACGCCCCATTCATCGAAGCGGAAATCCATCGAGGCAATGGAGCTGACGCCGTCCACGAAGAGCAGCGCCGGGTGACCGGCGGCGTCCAGCGCGCGGCGCACCGCGGCGATATCGGATTTCACGCCGGTTGCCGTCTCGTTATGGGTGGCCAGAACCGCCTTGATCCGGTGGCCGGTGTCGGCGGTCAGGATCTCTTCGTAGCGGTCGGCGGGCAGACCGTGGCCCCACGGCGTTTCCACGATCTCGACGTTCAGGCCGTGGCGCTGGCACATGTCGATCCAGCGGTGGCTGAACATGCCGTTGCGCGCCGCCAGAACGGTGTCGCCCGCCGAAAGGCAGTTTGACAGCGCGGTTTCCCAGCCGCCGGTGCCGGTCGAAGGGAAGATGAAGACCTCGGCGCTGTCGCTCTTCAGGACCTTGCGCACGCCCTCGCGCGCCGGGTGCAGGATCTGCCCGAACAGTGGCGAGCGGTGGTCGATGGTCGGCATGTCGCAGGCCTTGCGCAGCCGCTCGGGGATATTGGTCGGGCCGGGAATGAAAACCGGATTCTGAAAGCTCATGGCGTATCTCCCTTGGTCATGCCGGGCAGCTTAGGCGCGGTGGTTCTGCAGGGGTATTTTTTTGAATGCGTTTTTCATTTTCAGTACGAACCTGAAGAATCAAATGTTTACAGATATTTGTATTTTTCATATTGTGAATTCGGATTTCACGAAAAACGAAAGGCATTTCATGGATTCCCAAGACAATGGCTCGCGCAGCCCTCGCAAGGCACGCGGCCGACCGCGTGACTGGGAGGACAAGACCGCCCAGAACACCATCAAGTCGCTGGACCGCGCCATGGAGGTCTTCGAATTCCTCAGCGAGCGGCAGGGCATGGCGCTCAGCACGATCTCGGACGAGATGGGGCAGTCGCCCTCGACGGTCTATCGTGTGCTGGTCACGCTCGAGGGCCGTGGGCTGGTGGAATTTGATGCCGAGGAACAGCTTTGGCACATCGGCGCGCGGGCCTTCACCATCGGCGCGCGCTTCCTGCGACGCACGAGCCTTGTCGACCGCGCGCGCCCGGTGATGCGCCGGCTGATGGAGGCGACCGGAGAGACCGCCAACCTTGGTGTCGAAAAGGAGGGGCAGGTGCTGTTTCTCAGCCAGGTCGAGACCCATGCCAACATCCGCGCCTTCTTTCCGCCCGGCACGCTGTCGGCGATGCACGCCTCCGGGATCGGCAAGGCGCTTCTGGCGCAGATGGACGAGGACAGGCTGTCGCGGCGGCTGGAAGGCGGATTGCAGTCCTTCACGCCACGCACGATCACCGACCGGATCGCGCTGCAGGAGGATCTCGCCCGCATCCGGGCGCGTGGGTACTCGGTCGACGACGAGGAGCGCAATCTCGGGATGCGCTGCATCGCGGCCCCGGTCTTTGACGCGGCCGGAGAGGCACTCGCGGGGATCTCGGTCTCGGGCCCGACAAGCCGGGTGACGGCGGACGCGCTCGACAGGCTGAGCCGCCCCGTGATCGAGGCGGCCCGGACCCTGACAGAGGCCATCGGAGGGCAGGTTACTCGGCAGCCTTGAGCCTATGTTTGCGAAGTTGCGACAGCGCACCGGGGCGCAGGCTCATGTGCCGGTTGACGTCTTTGTACAGCAGGTAGCGGAACGGTCCCGGCCCGCCGGCATAGCAGGCCTGCGGGCAGAAGGCGCGGAGCCACATGAAATCCCCGGCCTCGACCTCGACCCAGTCGTTGTTCAGCTTGTAGACCGCCTTGCCCTCGAGCACGTACAGCCCGTGCTCCATGACATGCGTCTCGAGGAAGGGGATCACCCCGCCGGGCTGCAGGGTGACGATGGTCACATGCATGTCGTGCCGCAGGTCGGCGGGATCGGCAAAGCGGGTGGTGGCCCATGCGCCATCGGTGTCGGGCATCGGCGTGGGCGCGATGTTGGCTTCGTTGAGGATCAGCACGTCCGGCTCGTCAAGGCCCGGGGCCGGTTCCCAGATCTTGCGCACCCAGTGAAACCGCAGCACCTCGGAGCCGCGATTGTGCAGCCGCCAGTCGGCACTGGGCGGCAGGTAGGCGTAGCCGCCGGGCGTCAGGACATGGGTTTCGCCGTTGACCTGCAGGGTCGCTTCGCCCTCGACGACGAACAACACACCCTGAGCGCCCTCTTCGGTTTCGGGCATGTCAGAGCCGCCACCGGGCTGCACTTCCATGATGTACTGGCTGAAGGTCTCGGCAAAGCCAGACATCGGGCGGGCGATCACCCAAAGCCGCGTGTCGCTCCAGCCGGGCAGAAAGCTGGTGACGATGTCGCGCATCGTGCCCTTGGGGATCACCGCATAGGCCTCAGTAAAGATCGCGCGGTCGGTCAGAAGCTGGTCCTGCCCGGGCAGGCCGCCCGTCGGGGCGTAATACTTGGGCGACATCTCGGGTCTCCGTCAAAGCCGTGTTTGCCCGAGTATGCTCGGCAGCCATTCCCCCGGAAACCCGCAAAGATCGGACAGGTCTTTTCTGGAAAACTTGAAAGTCAACGCGAGCGGTGGCCACCGGCGAGATAAGCAGCGGACCGGAATGCGTCGCCGGCCCGGGGACGACGTTTGCCGTCTCGATGGGCATTGTTGCAGAAGTCGGCTTCAGGACATGATGGCCCTTTCTCCAGCTGAGGTCAGGCCAAGCGTTCGACCCTGGCGGAGCCGAGGCCGTTGAAGCGGTTCATCAGGGCGACGCGGATGTGGATTTCGGCGGTCTGGCGGTCCGGAGGGAATGCCAATTTTCTGTCCCTGCTGAGGCAGTCTAGCTGGTGGGCGCGAAGACCGCCTACATCGAGCCGGGGTCACCTTGGGAGAACGGCTATTGCGAGAGCTTCAATGCGCTCCCGGGATGAGCTGATAAATGGCGAGCACTTCTACTCGTTGAGGGAGGCGCAAGTCCTCATCGAAAAATCGCGTAGACACTACAATCCTGCTTCATTGCGCCCATCTCTCTATGCCTCTGAAGTAAATAGGTTTTGCTGATCGGGGTGCGATCCGGTGGGGTATTTGGGGTTCTGCCGGGCGCGCTGGGTGAGTTGCTGGGCTGGCGGTTTGCCGAGTTCCGCGCGGGCGAAGATCCACGGACCGTCCGGTAACGGATGAACGCCCTCGATGCTGCCGGCTTCGGCGGCCAGTCTTAGTGTCTTGGTCGTGACGCCGAGCAGGCGCGCAGCGTTGGTCAGGTTGAGCCAGGGTTCGGTGCCGTCGGGAGCCGGGCGGAATACCGGGATCTTGTGATGCGACCTGAGTGCGGTGACGCGCTCCCGGGTCCATCGGTTGCCATGACCGGTCAGCAGACCGTTTCGATTTAGGATGCCGGCGATCAGATCGTCGGTGGCCAGGAGAACGAGCTGACGTACCGCCGCGATGATCTCTGGTGCTGTACTGTTGCGCTGGCCTCGACGCCGCTTCGGCAGGCGCAGTTCGGTATGCATGCCGCCGATCCAGTGGATCAGAAGGACGATCTCGGAGGCGTCGTCGTCGATGTCGGCGACCACCTCGAGGATGACGGTGCGCACGATGCGCTTCTTGAGCCGGGCATCGGTCGTTGGCGCCTCCCAGACAGTGCGAAGGTCCGTGCCGAGCGCGGCGGCATCCAGCGCCGCCAAGGAGGAAGGCCTGGAGGTTGCAGAATCATGCGCGGCGATCTTGGCCTCAATCTCGGCGGCGCGTGCGAGGGCGCGGTTCCACCGCGCTTCGAGTTCTGCCGCCACAAGTCGGTTCTCGGGATCGGCTGCATCATACTGGCGGAAGGCGCGGTCGGCACCGTAGCGGGCAGCTTCGAGGTCTCGCGCCAACGCGTCGCGAACCTGATCGCGGCGACTGGCGACCTGCGCCTCGGCCTCGGCGGCCGCAGTGATGGCGCCCGGCTCGACCACCCGCAGCAGCGCATCCTTGATGGCATCGTCGACCCGCAGGCCACCGAAGGCGATGCAGCGCGGCTCGCCGTTGTCGAGCAGACCGCGCCAGCAGGAATAGCGCGGGATGTCGTGCTTGGCCCCAGTGTAGCGGACCGTCAGCTTGCGGCCACAGCGCCGACAGCGCAAGAGACCGGCGAGCAGGGCATCGCCGTGCTTGGGCGCCCCATGGTGCCGGCTCGTGGGGGTATTGTCGCTGACCATCGCGCGGATCGCCTCTGCCCGTTCCCAACTGATATAACCTTCGTGTGCGCCGGGCTTCAGCGCCAGCCATTCAGCGCGCGGTTTGCGGCGGCTGCCGGTTCGCGGAACGGCCGCGCCGTGTCTCGGCACAACTCGGGTCTTACCATAGGCGTAGGCGCCGCCGTAGACCGGGTTCTCGATCATGCGGTGGATGGTGGCATAGGTTGGCCTGCGCCAGATCACGTCGCCATTGGCGTGTCTTGCGGGCAGGTCCAGCCCGTGCTCCAGGAACCAGAGCAGGGCCTGCCGGGCGCTGCCGAGCTCGGTCACCTGTCGAAGACAAGGGTGATGCCTCCTGGACGCGGCGGTCGGGTCCTTCTCGAGCCTGTCGCCGCCTTCACGAAGCCGACGGGAGCCGCGACGATCAACTCGCCGCGCCGGGCCTTCTCGTAACGGGCGGACAGCGACCGTTGCCGCAGCAGATCGAGCTCGTACTCGTTGAGACTTCCTTTCAAACCGAGAAGTAGACGGTCGTTGCCTTGGCGTGGCGCATATACCGCCTCTTGGTCGACCAGGACGGTGTCGACGACCCGGCACATCTCGATCAGCTGCTGCCAGTCGCGGCTGTTGCGCGCAAAGCGCGACACTTCCCGCGCCGCGACCGCACCGACCTTGCCCAGGCAGACCTCGGCGACCATCCGGTCGAAGCCCGCCCGCGCAACGCCGCCCGCCGCGGACCGGCCAAGGTCGTCGTCGATCGTCTCGATGCAGGACCAGCCGAGCGTCGCCAGCCGGTCGCGCATCGCATATTGCAGAGCGCCGCTCTCGCGGTTGTGCAGCACCTGGTGGGCGGAGGACTGTCGCACGTAGAGGATCGCCTTGCGCTCCAGGTGGTGCGAACTGATCTTCTCATGCTTCATGTCGTGCCTCCGTCCGGCGAGGCGCCTGAGCGCCGGCGGCGTGGTCGAGGATCAGGCGGGTCATCAGTTCGGTCAGCGTTACCCGCGCCTCCTCCGGCAACGTCTGCCAGTGCGGCGCCGGGACCTGGTCGACGTCGCTGGGGTGAGTGAACAACTCGCCCCGTCCAGGGCTGCCAAGGGTAGAGCACCTCGCGCTCCTCGGTCCCGTGGGTGTTCTGTGATTGAGTTGTACAACATGGACCGGCCGCATAGTGCCCTAGCATTTAACCCGGACCACTCGATGGGGTCAGCTCATTGGCGTCAGGCGGGGCTGAATACAATGAACATAATCCCTATTCTGCGAAATCGGACTGTCGCTGAGGCACATTCTAAACTGCGTTGCGACAGATGCTCTATCTTGCTGGAAAGCAAGGAGAACGAGATTGGCCCACATCGAACTGAACCTGCGCGAAAGACGCCGAATTGAAGATATGCTGAATGCCAAGGCACCAGTACGGAAAATCGCAGAGGCCATCGGCAGGCATCCCTCGACGGTCTACCGCGAGATCAAGCGGAACGCCTTCTCTGATGAAGAATTGCCGGAACTGAACGGGTATTAGGGGATGGTCGCTCAGAAGGAGGCGTTGGCCAGGCGTGCGCCGCGGCGCAAGCTGCTGAGGTTCGAAGCTCTTCGACAGGCCATTGTTGACCGGCTCAAGGCCGGGTGGTCAGATGATGTCCCGGGAAGTGGTGTAGCTCCTCATGGGCCTCGCGCTTTCGAGCGGGCCGAGCTGGTCAGTCGCTCTGCGCTGCAGGCAGACTGACACCGAGATCATCGCAGACGGGCGCGAGCGTTTCCAGCGTCATGTATCTGGCGCGCTGGACTGTCCATTCCTCGGTCTGCTCCATGAGGATCGCGCCGACGAGGCGCCGGATCGAAGCCTCGTTCGGAAAGATGCCGACGACGTCCGTGTGTCGCTTGATCTCGCCGTTCAGCCGCTCGATCGGATTGGTGCTGTGCAGCTTGGTGCGATGCTGGGCCGGGAAGGTCATATAGGCCAGGACGTCCTCCTCGGCCGTGTCCATGAGCGTGGCCAGCTTGGGGAGCTTGCCGCGCATCTGGTCCGCCACGAGACGCCACTGGGCCTTCGCCGCCGCGTGGTCGGGCTGGGCAAAGGCCGTGGCGATGAATGCCGAGACCACCCGGCGGCTGTTCTTGCCGGCATGGGCGAGCGCATTGCGCTGGAAGTGGACGCGGCAGCGCTGCCAGGTCGTGGACAGGACCCGGGCGGTGGCGGCCTTGATGCCCTCATGCGCATCGCTGATCACAAGCTTCACGCCGCTGAGGCCACGGCGGACGAGATCACGCAGGAACTCGGTCCAAAAGGGTTCGGCCTCGGAGGCCCCGATCGCCATGCCCAGCACTTCGCGCCTGCCGTCGGTGTTGACGCCCACCGCGAGCGTGACCGCAACCGATACGATCCGGCCGCCCTGGCGCACCTTGAGATAGGTGGCATCGATCCAGAGGTAGGGCCATTCGCCCTCGATCGGCCGTGTCAGAAAGGCATCCACGCGCTCGTCGATCTCCTCGCACAGTCGGCTGACCTGGCTCTTCGACACCCCGGTGCCACCCATGGCCTGCACCAGGTCGTCCATCGATCGCGTTGAGACGCCGTGGACATAGGCCTCCTGGATCACGGCCGTCAGGGCCTTCTCAACAGAGCGCCGCGGCTCGAGGAACGAGGGGAAATAGGAGCCGGTGCGCAGGCGCGGGATGCGCAGTTCGACGCTGCCGGCCCGGGTCTGCCAGTCCCGATCGCGATACCCGTTGCGCTGCGCCAGGCGCTCGCTGGTCTTCTCACCATAGTCAGCACCGGTCTTGGCGCCGACCTCCAACTCCATCAGCCGTTCGGCAGCAAAGCCGATCATCTCGCGAAGCAGGTCGGCATCGGCGCTCTTCTCTACCAGCGCACGCAGGTCCATCATGGGTTTGGTCATCGGGGGCATCCCTCGGTTCAGGTTGGTGTCAGCAACCCGACCCTACCGAGAAACCCGATGGCCACCGAAAGCTACACCACGACCTGGGACCTCACCGCCGCTTCCCCGCAGGCCTCTCACCTGCCCTGCCTCGGCCGCCTCGCGCCTTGGCAGTCCCCGATACGTCACGCCGCCTGATTGCGGTTGCACCGTCCGGTGGGTTTCATATCCGCGTTTCTGCCCTGCACCAGAAGGAGCCGCGTCAGGGCGGGTTGGGGTGATCCCCGGACCTTCGTCCATCATTTGTAGCCGGTCGTGGACAAACCGTGGTCACCGCTCTTTGGGAGGCGTTCGCTTGGAGGAGAGGCGAGTGTAAACCAGGCGCAACGGAGCGGAACGAGTCCACTCGGCCTGGAAGCTCGGAATTTTCGCGAACGCGATCGAATGGGGGGCAATGGAAAATCGCAAGCGCATTGACCTGACACTCCGCGGAACGGAGCTGGCCCGATGCGGTGTAGCCCTCACACAGCGCAACCGGATCGGGCCAGCGGCGAACGGGGCCCGGTCTCCTTGGCAGTATGTGAATTGGCTCCGCTGCCGGCGAGCTCTGCATTCCTCTGCGGCTAAGGGCACCGATGCACGCGACGGGGCCAGTGCAATCGCACTCAAAACCGTGCAAGGCTGGTGACGATATGCTCGCTCTCCATGGTCCTCACCTTTTCTCAGCAAAAGGCGATACTCAGCCGCTCTTCCGGCGCCCGAGGGGAAGCACCGCGTCACCGACTTCACCATCCAATCTGCAGATATCTTATGACCAAACCTACGAACGCCGCCCCTCAAACCCAGCCCGACGATGACGACAGGCCGATCTGGCTTCACCAGGAAGGATTTCCTCGCGCGCACCCATGGCGCCTTGGTGACTATGGTGACGCTGGCATCCTGACGGAGGAGGAAATCGCCCTGCTCATCACAAAGCATGGGCTTTCTGAGCCCGTCGCGCGCGATCTCTCAGTTTGGCTCGGCAATTGCCTCTCGAACGATGAAGATGTCGCCATCAATCTGGCCAAGGTAACCCCCAGCATCACCATTGAACGCGGCGTGGCCGAATTTGGCAAAATCTTCGCTTCGGTACGACTACTCGGTCAGCGGCTCGCCCAGCTGGACGATCGGCTGTCGCAGCTGAGCCCCGCCCTAGGGCAAAGCCCAGAGATCAGCACCCTGCTCCCCGCTCTGCAGGCGCAGGTGGCCGCACTTAAGAAGACTTGGGAAGAACAGCAATTCGACGATGCCTTCAACGAAATCCTGAACACCCGCGGGGCCGTTGCGGAGTTATCGCCGGACAACAAAAGAAAGCTGGTCGATACGCGCCGCATGCTTGTTGTCGAATCTTGCTGTTACGCCTGGTTGGAGGCCGGAAAGAAAGTCGGCGTCACGACCATCACGGTTGGCCCCGACAGCGGCAAGCGCACAGGGCCTCTGATCGAGCTCATCCAAGACGTCGCGAGGATGACCGGCGACCCGGAAAAGCCGTTGAGTGCCGAAACGCTCAAGGAAGACATCGACTGCTTTAAAGCTCTGTACGCTAAACGTACCGAGAACGACCAAGGGCTCGGCGAGCCGACCTTCGGTACCGGCCCTGTCGAGGACGTCACCTAGTCCAAGGGGGGCAATGGGGATCTCTTTTCCCATTGCCCCCCATATGACCAACATTGCGAGGGCGGTCATGGTCATCCCATGACACGCGCTTCCTTCTCTCGACAGCACGACGCTTCCGACCTCGATCGGATCGATGATGCTCTCCTCACCCTCGCCCGCCTACTCGGCGAGGCCGCTGCGAAGGACACGCGTGTCTCCTTCAACCCCGGTGAGGAGATCGCATCCCATGCCCCCGCAAAAGAATCCGACTAAAGACGCCGCCCGTCTCAAGACCGTGAAACAGGTCGCCTTCGAGGACAACGTCTCCGAGAAGACCGTGCGCCGCGCCATCGACGCGGGGCTGCTCGAGGTGATCCGGACCGGCCCGCGTGGCCGCCTCATCCGCATCCATCCGGACGCCCACATGGCCTACCGCCGCCGCCGCGACTGGTAGGGCCTTCTGTCCACAAAAGTCTTTTACTGACAGCACCTTACCGAGACGTCGGGAAGACATCGCCTCCGTAAAGAGATGATTTTCGGTGCTACTATCTTCCCGAATGTCCACCCCTGTCTTCCCGAGACCCGCCATGTCCAGAAAGGATTTGCCCGAATGAAGCACTTCAGCGTCGACGACCTCAGCGTCGCCCTCCTCTCGCATCAGACTCCCATGTTCAGCGACGTGCTCGCCAAGATCGAGGCGGACACCGACCTGAGCGCCACGCGCAAGCGTGACATGGCGTCCGCCCTCAAGCGCGTGGCGGATGGACTGGGAAAGACCCCCAGCAATGTTCCCGCGGACCCCCGGTGGCTCCAGCCCCGGCTCGATGCGATCTCCCCGGCGATGATCGGGGTCTCGCAGAAGACCTGGGCCAACCTCGTGAGCAATGCCCGGGCTGCACTGGTGCATTCCGGGATTGCGAAACACAGAACAAACCAGCAACATGTTCTGACCGAAGGCTGGCGGGTGCTGTGGGAAACGGCCCGCGCCAGCGGCAAGATCCACGACTCGCTCAGCCGCTTTATCTACTTCCTGGATCGCCTCGGCGTCGCCCCCGAGGAGGTCGGAGACCCGCATGTGACCGCGTTCCACGACGCCCTGATGGATGACGAGATCCGCAAGAACCCGGCGGCGTCGCTGCGCAATGCGGTCAACGCCTGGAACCGGGCGGTCGAACATGTCCCGGAATGGCCAAAGACGCGCTTGAAGGGCACCGAACCGAAAGCCCAGAAGATCAAGCTTCCGCTCGCCACCTTCCCGGCGAGCTTCGCGGCCGATCTTGCGTGCTTCCAGGAGACCGCAGGCCGCGCGGACTTCCTCGCCGAGCCCGGCATCCGTCCCCTCGCCCCGGCGTCGATTGCGACCTATGCCCGCCTTTTGGAGCGCTTCGCGGGCGCCGTGGTGCGGTCCGGTATCCCCGCTGATGACATCCCCGATATCGCGACCCTCCTCTCCGACAAGATGCTCGAGGCGGGCCTTCGGTGGCTCTACGCGCGCTGCGGTGACGAGCTGACCCCGGGCCTGAAGCAGACCATCCTGGCCCTGCAGCAGGTGGGGCGCCGTCACCTCGGGCGGGCCGAGCAGCCGCTGCTCGACAAGTACGTGAAGCGCTTGCCCAAAAAGCAGCAGGGGATGACCGAGAAGAACCGCGCGCGCTTGCGCCCGATGCTGGCCCCGCAGATGAAGGCACGCATTGCCAAGCTGCCAGAGGCCCTGATGAAGCGCGCCGGTACTCAGACGTCCCAGAAGGCGTGCCTCCTGCGCGAACAGGCCATCGCCCTCGAAATCCTGCTGCATTGCCCGATCCGCCGCCGCAACCTGCTCTCCATTGATCTCGACCGCCACCTGCAGCGTCCGGGCGACGGCCGTGTCTACCTCGTCTTCGCCAAGGACGAGGTGAAGAACCGCATGATGCTGGAGTTCGAACTGCCGAAGCGGATCGTCGCGATGATCGAGCGCCACCTTGCGCTTCGCTCGCCGCAGCTTTGCCCTGCGGGAACGACCTATCTCTTCCCGAAGCGGGATGGCAGCTGTCCGATGGCAGGCGAGCATCTTTCGGACAATTTCAAGAAGTGCCTGCGCCGCGAGCTTGGGCTCGAGGTGAACCTGCATCTCTTCCGCCACTTCGCCGCGCACCTCCTCCTGGAGGCCTGCCCCGGTCACTACGAGGCCGCGCGCCGTCTGCTTGGCCATTCGCGGCTGACCAGTACGCTCAACGCCTATACCGGCGTGGAGACCACCTCTGCCGCACGCGCCTATGCGGATATTGTCGGGAAGCTGCAGCAATGACCCGGACCGTTCGCATTCTGCCTCTTGAGGAGTGGCCAGCTGCGGATCAGCACATGTGGCGCCGGGCCACCCAGACAGGCGGCCTGTTCGACGATATCGGCCCACTGGCGCATCTGGCGGGGGACACGCTCGGCATGATCCGCACCGGCTATGCAAAGTGGCTTACCTGGCTGGCGGACGTCCTGCCGGGCGCGATCTCGGAGCTACCGGACCGACGCCTCACCATTGTGCGCTACCTAGAGTTCATCGAGGCTAACGCGCATTTGTCGCCCAAGAGCCAGCACCTTTATGCGTCCAGCACCCTGCGAGTGCTGGCGGCCTGCTATCCCACCGTGGACTGGGGTTCTTTCCGAAAGATCGAATTCCATCTGAAGCAGGAGGCCGACGATTACGTCAGCCATCGCAAGGACGGGCGCATCCTCTCCGGCCAATTTGTGCTCGCCAAAAGCCTTGAACTGGAGGCCGCGGCTGAAACCATCGCCTCGCCGCTCAAGAAAGCCCTGCAGCAGCGCAACGGGACGCTCCTGGCTTTTCTGTCGCTGATCCCGCTGCGCCGGCGCACGCTGACCAGCCTCCAGCTCGGCGAGTCCATCCTCTTCGAGGACGGTGACATCCACATCGTGACCAATCCGGAGCTCACCAAGACGAAGACCTACTGGAATACGGTGGTGCCCGAGGTCCTTGTGCCGTCGCTGCAGCGCTACGTAAGCGAAACCCGCCCGTGGCTCATGGCGCGAGGCGGTGCCGAGCATGATCGCCTCTGGGTCACCAAGGATGGCATGCCCCTGACCGGGACGGCAACCGGCACGTTGATCCGCAACCTGACCCAGGACCTCTTCGGCGTGGTGATCTCGCCGCATCTCTTTCGGGACATCGCGGCCACCACGCTGGCCCACATCTCGCCCGAGGCCGTGGGGCACATCCGTCCCCTGCTCGGCCACAACGGCCATCTGACGGCCGAGAAATACTACAACCACGCCACCGCCCTGGAAGTCGGCCGCACTCATGCGAGCTTGATCGATAGCCTCAAGAAGGACACCTGACATGCGCACTGCCATCTACGCCCGCTTTTCCTCGGCGCTGCAGCGCGACGCCTCCATCGAGGACCAGGTGCGCCTCTGCGAGAGCCGCGCCCGCGCGGAAGACTGGAGCGTCGTGCAGGTGTTCAGCGACATGGCGCTCTCCGGCGCCTCGATGCAGCGCCCCGGCCTGCAGAGCCTGCTCGACCTCGCGGCGCGTGGCGGGCTCGATGTCATCCTCTGCGAGGCCCTGGACCGACTGAGCCGGGATCAGGCCGACGTCGCCACGCTGTACAAGCAGTTGGAGTTCCACAACGTGCGGATCGTCACCCTCTCGGAGGGCGAGGTCAACGAGCTGCACGTGGGCCTCAAGGGCACGATGAACCAGATGTTCCTCAAGGACCTCGCTGCCAAGACGCGGCGCGGCCTGCGCGGACGCGTCGAATCCGGCAAATCCGGCGGCGGCAACGCCTATGGCTATGCCGTCGTTCGTCGGCTGGGTGTAGACGGTCTCCCCGTCACCGGGGAGCGCGAGATCATCCCCGAGGAGGCGGCGATCATCCGCCGCGTTTTCGAGGAGTTCGCGGATGGGTACTCGCCGAAGGCCATCGCACGCCGCCTCAACGACGACGGCATCCCCGGCCCACGCGGCGGTCCCTGGCGCGACACCGCGATCCGCGGCCACCGCATCCGTGGCACGGGGCTCTTGAACAACGAGCTCTATCTCGGGCGCCTCGTGTGGAACCGGCTGCGCTACGTGAAGGACCCGGCGACGGGCAAGCGCGTCTCGCGCCTCAATCCCGAGAGCGAATGGGTCATCCAGGAGGTGCCGGAACTGCGCATCATAATCGATGAGCTCTGGACATCCGTGAAGGCCCGGCAGTCCAAGATCGACGCAACGCCCGCCGTTCAGGGTATCCGGAAGAGCAAGTTTTGGGAGAAGCGCCGAGGTCCGCACCTGCTCACCGGCAAGCTGGCTTGTGCCTGCTGCGGCGGCACCTTCGCCGCCGTGGGTCGGGACTACCTCGCCTGCTCCAACGCCCGCAAGCTCGGCACCTGCCACGCCCGCAAGTCGATCAAGCGCGCGGTCCTGGAAGAGGCGGTCCTCGACCTTCTGCGTGACCGCCTCATGCAGCCCGACGCCGTTGCCGAGTTCGTCTCCGCCTTCACCAAGACGGCCAATGCTGAGCGCGCCTCCGAGACAGCCTCCCGCCAGCAGGCAGCCAAGGCGCTGAAGGAGCTCGAGCGCAAGCTGCAAGGTCTCTACGACGCCATCGCGGATGGGTTCCGCACACCGGGCCTGCTGCAGCAACTCGAAGAGCTGGAAGCGAGGAAGGCAGCGCTGGAATCCGACTTGCAGGCGCCAGCCCCTGCCCCGCTGCGTTTTCACCCTGCTCTCGCAGAGCTCTACCGCAAGAAGGTCGCGGAGCTTTCGGACGCCTTGCGCGACGAGGCGATCCGCACGCCGGCTCTGGAGGTTCTACGCGGTCTGATCGAGCGCGTCGTCGTGCGCCACGAGGGCGCAAAGGGTGGTCTGGTTCTGGAACTGGAAGGGGCGATCACGGCGATGATCGATCAGGCGCAGCCGGGTGCGCTGCGCGGAGTCGATGCGTGTTCGGTGGAAGTGGTTGCGGGAGTAGGATTTGAACCTACGACCTTCAGGTTATGAGCCTGACGAGCTACCGGGCTGCTCCATCCCGCGGCGATTTTGCCCTGATTATGTTTTGGTCAGGGTGGATCGTTTAGAGAGATACGGTTTTGTGGTCTTTTCTAGGTTTGGCGGTGACCTACTCTCCCACGTCTTGAGACGCAGTACCATTGGCGCGACGGCACTTAACGACCGGGTTCGGAATGGAGCCGGGTGTTTTGCTCGTGCTATGACCACCAAACCAAGGAAAGACCACGCTGCAGAGACGGTGCGGCAGGGAGCGTTTCGCGACGCGAAGCGCGCTGCCAGATCCCGTCACTGCGGGTGGGTGTTCATCAACCTGCCCTGTCGGGCGGTGCTGTCAGTCGAGTACGCTGTATGTGTATGCTTTTGAGTGTTCGCAGTCAGGTTTGTGTCCCTGTCTGTTACTGGATCAAATCAAGCCTATCGGACCATTAGTACCGGTCAACTGAACATGTTACCATGCTTACATCTCCGGCCTATCGACGTGGTGGTCTTCCACGGTCCTCAGGGATACCTTGTTTTGAGGGGGGCTTCCCGCTTAGATGCCTTCAGCGGTTATCCTGTCCGATCATAGCTACCCAGCACTGCCGTTGGCACGACAACTGGTCCACCAGTGGATCGTTCACCCCGGTCCTCTCGTACTAGGGGCAACTCCTCTCAAGTATCCTACACCCACGGCAGATAGGGACCGAACTGTCTCACGACGTTCTAAACCCAGCTCACGTACCTCTTTAAACGGCGAACAGCCGTACCCTTGGGACCTGCTCCAGCCCCAGGATGAGATGAGCCGACATCGAGGTGCCAAACACTGCCGTCGATATGGACTCTTGGGCAGTATCAGCCTGTTATCCCCGGCGTACCTTTTATCCGTTGAGCGATGGCCCTCCCACTTGGGACCACCGGATCACTATGGCCGTCTTTCGACTCTGCTCGACTTGTCAGTCTTGCAGTCAGGCTGGCTTCTGCCATTGCACTCAACGAGCGATTTCCGACCGCTCTGAGCCAACCTTCGCGCGCCTCCGTTACGCTTTAGGAGGCGACCGCCCCAGTCAAACTACCCGCCACGCAGGGTCCCGGATCCGGATAACGGACCGCGGTTAGACATCAAGAGTGCGAAGGGTGGTATCTCATCTGTTGGCTCCACAGAGACTGGCGTCCCTGCTTCGAAGCCTACCACCTATCCTGCACATCACAATCCTGATGCCAGTGCGAAGCTGTAGTAAAGGTGCACGGGGTCTTTCCGTCTAACCGCGGGAAGCCTGCATCTTGACAGGCAATTCAATTTCGCTGAGTCGATGTTGGAGACAGCGGGGAAGTCGTTACGCCATTCGTGCAGGTCGGAACTTACCCGACAAGGAATTTCGCTACCTTAGGACCGTTATAGTTACGGCCGCCGTTTACCTGGGCTTCAATTCGGAGCTCTCACCCCTCCTTTTAACCTTCAGGCACCGGGCAGGCGTCAGACCCTATACGTCGTCTTGCGACTTCGCAGAGCCCTGTGTTTTTAGTAAACAGTCGCCACCCCCTGGTTTGTGCCCCCAGCCCCTAGTTGCCTAGGAACCGGGCCTCCTTCTCGCGAACTTACGGAGGTATTTTGCCGAGTTCCTTCAACATCGTTCTCTCAAGCGCCTTGGTATTCTCTACCAGTCCACCTGTGTCGGTTTAGGGTACGGTCCTAAAGTGGGGCTATTTCCAGGGACCGCTCAGCTGCCAGTTCAATCCGATAAGGACTGACAACCTCTGCGATCCGTCACCACCACATGGCCCAGGAATATTAACCTGGTTCCCATCGACTACGCCTTTCGGCCTCGCCTTAGGGGCCGGCTTACCCTGCTCAGATTAGCTTTAAGCAGGAACCCTTGGACTTTCGGCGAGAGTGTCTCTCACACTCTTTGTCGCTACTCATGTCATCATTCTCGCTAGTGATCTCTCCACCCGATGGCTCACGCCCGGGCTTCACTGAAAGGATCCTGTCCTCCATTGCATCCCGAAGGATGCAGAAGAGGATAGATCCTATATCACACTACGCTCCGCTACCATGCCTTACGGCATCCTAAGCTTCGGCT
>NZ_DS022278.1:0-10221 GCF_000153725.1 Salipiger bermudensis HTCC2601
ATATCGCGCGCTTTGCTGCGCATTATTTTGATTGCAAACCTCGGCGGCTTTCCACCGTCTGAGGAGACACTCATGTTGAAGTTGCACGACGAGCTGATCGCCGAGCTCGCGAAATCGCTCACGGAGCAGAACTACAATCCGGTGGTCGTGACGAACCATCGGCTCTACGCCCGTCGGTTCCTGGACTACCTGGCCGAGCGCGACATGCCGGTGGCGATGGTGACGCCAGCGCAGGTCGATCAGTATTTTCTCCACGCAGTCCATTGCTTTCATGATCGCTACGGTCGGCCGCCCAGCTCGCGCTGGCACAGGCTACCAAATACGGCGATCGGCAGGTTGCTCCGGCTGGCCCAAGGCACATGGCCGCCAGAGGCTGAAATCGAACCCGTTAAGATGCTCCGGCACGCCATTTGCCATGATTACGAAACTTGGATGCGCGACGAGCGCGGGCTGGCAGATGAAACTATCGACGCGCGGCTCCGGGAGGCGCGGCGCTTTCTGGACTGGTATTTCGGCCGCAGTGGTGCCGACGGTCTCCGAAGCTTGGCCGTACGGGACATCGATCGCTACATGGACATGCGCGCGGTCGGACTGCGACGGATATCGCTCGCGGCATCTGCTGCGTGGCTTCGGTCCCTGCTGCGCTATCTCCACCTGTCGGGGCGGGTTCCGACCGATTTGAGCCCGCAGGTCATCGGCCCGATGCTCTATGCCTATGAGGATGTTCCTTCGATCCTGGACCGCAGCCAGATCGACATGGTTCTGAAGGCCACCGCCAGGGACAGATCGCCGAGGGGGCTGCGCGACCATGCTATTTTGCTGATGCTCGCCATCTACGGACTGCGAGAAGGCGAGATCTGCAGTCTCCGGCTCGAAGACATCGACTGGCACGCGGACTCGCTGCGCATCCGTCACACCAAGACCAATGCCTGTTCCTACATGCCGCTGCTGACGCCGGTCGGCGATGCGGTGCTCGACTATCTGCGCCTCGGGCGCCCGCAGGTCGAAAGCCGGGAGGTCTTCATCCGCTCCCTCGCACCCTATACCAGGATGAAGAACCTCTATGGCATGGTCGACGGGCGCCTGGCGGCCGCAGGCGTTGTGCCGGTGGGAAAGCGTGGCCCACATGTCTTCCGCCACGCGCGTGCGGTTGAACTGCTGCGGGCGTCGGTTCCGCAAAAAATCATCGGCGACGTGCTGGGGCACCGATCAACCGAGTCCACCAACGCCTATCTCAAACTTGCCACCGAAGATTTGCGGGCTGTAGCGCTCGACGTGCCCGGATCGGAGGTGCTGTCATGAGCGCCTGGCACGATCCCGATTTGCTTGCCGTCGAGGACTTTCTCCGCATCTCCCGGTTCGGACAGAGAAGCAGTTACACTTACCGGTGGATCCTTCGCAGCTTCGAGGATGTTGCGCGCCGGCACTCAGCAGTGGATCGCCAGATGCTCGAGGACTGGCTGGGGGACATGGCAACGCGGTGGAAATTGTCGACGCTGTTGAACCAGGTCTGCATCGTTGACCGCTTCCTCGACTATCTGGTCCAGAACGAGTTGATCCCCGGCAATCCCGTCGCCGAGCTTCGCAGGCAGCACAATATCAAGCAGAACAAGCCGATCTGGCGGGCTCTTGCCTCCCCCAATCCCGACGAGGCACTTGCCGCGTTGTGCCAGCCTGCGCCCTACGGCAGCGTTCTGGGCGACTTCATGCGTGACCATGTCGCGCTGATGCGAAACCGGGGATACCAGTATGAGACGCAGGCTCACTGGTTGCTGCGGTTTGACCGGTTCCTGCAGGCTCATCCGGAACTGGCGGACGAGCCGCTCGAGACGATGCTGTCCCATTGGGCAGCGGCCAAGTCCACCCGCAATCACGCGGCGGAATGCCAGAAGCTGGGGCGCATCCTGACCAAGGCGCGGCACCGGCTCGATCCGAACATTCCGCCGAAACGCTTCAACCCGCGACCGGAACGAGAGGTGGCTCGGGAGCACCGGCAACCGCATATCTTCAGCCCGGCTGACATCCGGCACATGCTCGAAGTTGCCCGTTCCTATCCGTCGCCGCATGCCCCGCTGCGGCCGTGGACCCTCTACACCATGATCCTGCTTGCCTATTGCGCCGGGCTTCGACGTAGTGAGATTGCGCGGCTCGATCTGGGCGACGTCGACCTTCAATCCGGCACGATCACGGTCCGGGAAACGAAGTTCTACAAGACCAGGATCCTGCCTCAGTCGGACAGCGTCATGACCGAACTACGTGCCTATCTCGATGCGAGGCGGCGCGCAGGTGCTCCACAAGACAAGCAATCGGGGTTGTTTTGGCAGGGCCACTTCAAGGGCCACCATACTCCGGAGACGGTCACCACGATGATCACCAACGTCATGCGCCGCGCCGGATTCAAGCCACCCTCCGGACGGACGGGGCCACGTGTGCATGACCTGCGGCATTCGATGGTCGTGAACCGGATCCTTCAATGGTACCGGATCGGCATCAACCCGCAGGACCGCCTGCACTTCCTCTCGACCTATCTGGGTCACCGGGACATCAACTCGACGCTGGTCTACATCACCGTCACGCAGGATCTTCTGCAGGAAGCCAGCGAGCGGTTCCGCGCCGTCGGCGCCCCCTGTCTCAACGGGGAGGCGCTGTCATGAAAGCCACAAATCCCTTCCCCGAACTGTTGCGGGCCTTCTTCCAGGAATGGCTGGCGGAACAGCGTAGCGCCTCGATCCATACCATCAAGTCCTATCGGGACACCTGGCGGATGTTGCTCCGGTTCGTCGCGGAGCGAAACGGCGGCGGTGTCGCACGGATCACGCTGGCCGACGTCTCCGCCAGCGAGGTGCGCGCGTTCCTTACCCATGCCGAGCATGGTCGCAAGGGCACGATCGGCACGCGCAATTGTCGGCTGCCGCGATCCGCAGCTTTTCAGCTTCGTGCGGACAAGGACCCTGAATATATCGCCCAATGCGCCGAGGTCCTCACGATCCCGCTCAAGCGAAAACCTACCGCCGCGCCCTGCTACCTTGAGCCAGGGGAGGTCGAGGCCATTCTCGCGCAGCCCGACCGGTCGACCATTGAAGGGATGCGAGACCATGTGCTGCTGTCGCTGCTCTATAATAGCGGTGCGCGCATCCAGGAGGCGCTCGATCTGTGTCCCGGCGCGATCCGTTTTGAAGCACCGTATTATGTGCGTCTTTACGGCAAGGGGCGAAAGGAACGCATCTGCCCGCTCTGGCCGGAAACCGTGGCTTTGATGAAGAAGCTGCTGGAGCGGCAGCCACGCGCGCCGGATGAGCGCATCTTCGTCAATCGCTACGGCGAGCCACTGGGAGCTTCGGGCGTGCGGTTCAAGCTGGCGGCCTACGTCGCGGCCGCGGCGAAAACGACGCCCTCGCTGCGTTTGAAACATGTGACGCCGCACAGCTTCCGGCACGCGACGGCCGTCCACCTCGTCGCGGCGGGCGTCGACATCACCGTCATCCGCAGCTGGCTGGGGCATGTCAGCCTCGACACGACCAACCACTACGCTCAGGCCAATCTCGAAACCAAGCGAAAGGCGCTCGAACAGGTCGGCGTTCCGGCAGAAGGAAATCGACCCGCGCGATGGAAACGTGACGCGGACCTGCTCGCCTGGCTCGATACCCTCTGACCCCAACCGAAGGAGAAATAATGTGAAGGACGCAGCCCCGATATCCCCGAAAAATAGCGATGGTGCCGCGTTCCTTCGCATTATCGCGTCCTCGCGATTACAGACATTATGCGCAGCTGCGCATAAGGTCCGAAATGCCCCCGCGTAGGCATCGTAAATCTCAATCTGGGCCGGGGTCAGCGCATGTTCGAGCACGTCATATTCTACGCCGTCGAAGCTGAGCGCCCGCGCCGTGTAGAACCCGAGCGTCTTGAGATCCCGCGCCACGACCTCCATCGCCGCGACACCGCCAGCCTCCATCGCCGCAACGAAACTCTCCCGGCTCGGGAAGGGATACTCCGCCCCCGGCCCCCAGAGGCCGAGGCGAGAGGCATAGGCGAGGTTCGAAACATTCGTGGCCCCGGTCGCCGAGACATAGAAGACCCGCGCCCGAGGGGCCGCGAGCTGCAGGCGCAGGCCCGCGAGACCCTGCTGGGAGGGTTTGACGCCCCTGCCCTCGTCGGAGCCGGCGGCGTTCTGCATCGCATGCGCCTCGTCGAAGGCCAGGACGCCATCGAACGCCTCGCCCATCCAGTCAAGGACCTGCTCGAGCCGGGTCTGCCCGGATTTGCCGACGGACCGCAGGGTGGCATAGGTCACGAAGAGGATGCCATCACCCATGGCGATACCCTGGTCCGGCTTCCATTTCGAAAGCGGCTGGATGTCGGCGGGCGAGCCACCGAGATCGGTCCAGTCGCGGATCGCGTCCTCGATGAGCGTGGCCGACTTGGAAACCCAGACCGCCTTGCGCCGGCCCGCAAGCCAGTTCACCAGGATGAGCCCCGCACATTCCCGGCCCTTGCCACACCCCGTCCCGTCGCCGAGGAAATAGCCGAGGCGATAGGCACGGGCCTCCGGATCATCGTCCGCCCGCGCCATCCGCGTCTGATCGTCCTCGATCGTGAACCGGCCCGGCAGGTCACGCGCGTGCGCATCATTGGCCATGAGGATGGTCTCGAGCTGCGCCTCCGAGAGATGGCCCTCCTCGATGAGCCGAGCCGGAAGGCGCAGCTCCTCGGCGGCCGAGCTTGACGGCACCGGCGGCGCGACCGAGGCCATGGCGATGCTTTCGACAAGCGGCGTCGGGTGTTCCTGTGCGCCCGCGATCTCGATCCGCTGCGGCCGGTAGCGGGCGTAGATGTCAGATACGGGGGCGTTCTCGCGGGCCGCCTCGAGGGTGGCGAAGGTGAGCGGGATGGCGGCGTTTGATGTCGATCTGGAGGTGCGAGATGCGGGAACCGTGAGCTTGCGCGTTGCGAGCAAGCCACCCTGCCGCGGGATGTGCCGGACTTGGGCTCGGGTCTGGATCGGCGTGGCAGGTCGGCACCCGGCGATGTCATCGATGATCTCCTGTGCCGCTTCGAGGTCGGCAACCTCAGAACGGACCAACTCGACATCGACTTCCACCTTGTCGAAGACCATGAGCTGGGTCTCCACAGTCGTGCCAAGCCTGCGATAGACATGACCCGGGATTGTGAGAGCGAGACGCGGGTGAGCGATGGCCGCGGCCCGGGCCCAATGGGCCGCATCCCGCCCGGGCGTAAAGCCCGTCGGCATGATCGCCACCAGACGCCCGCCCGGCGCGAGACGCTTGGCTGCGGAAATCAGGTGCTTGGCCGCGATGTGCCTGTCGCGCGAGCGATCGACCGAAGAGGCAAAGGGCGGATTCATCACGATGACGCCCGGAAGATCGGGGACCGTCAGGAGATCGTCGATATGCTCCGAATCGAAGTCGGTGACCTCGCTGTCAAAGACAACCTCGAGGAGCGCGCGGCGGAAGGGATCGATCTCATTGAGGATCACCGTCGCGCCCGCGCGTGCGGCCAGACCGGCCAGCGTGCCGGTCCCGGCCGAGGGCTCCAGGACGGTTTCGCCGGCGCGGATGGCGGCGGCACGCACGGCCAGAGCCGCATAGGGCAACGGGGTTGAGAATTGCTGCAGGCGGATCTGCCGCTCGGAACGCCGGGTCTCCGTCAGGAGCCGTGAGGCAATCGACCTGGCGGATGCGGTTGCGTCCGATCCGCTGGAGCTCATGATCTCCATCACGGCGGCAGCCTGCATCATGTCGTAGGCCAGGCGCCAGGACCAGGCGCCACCGGCATCGCTGCCGCCGAAGGCCTCGCGCATGATGCGGGCCAGCGTGGAGCTCCGGAGGGGCTGACGTTCGAGTTCGGTGCCAATCTCCGACAGGGCGTGCTGCAGGAGGGCTTTCGTCGGGATTGAGGATGCGGGGGTCAGGCGTCGGTCGGCCATGTCGTCTGTCCTTTGGGTCAGAGTCTAAATTCCAAAGAACAAGACGCCCCCTTTCCCTTTTGGAGGATGGAGGCGCTTGAGAGCTCGAAATGGGACGGATCAGGGAACCGAGCAGGAGCAATCGCGAGCGTAGCGCGTCGGCGATATCTCAGAGAGGCTGTTGCCGCGAGAAGAACTCCGCCAGGACCGGGCTCGCATCGGCTTTGGCAGAGTCCAGAAGCTCAGATCCTGCCAGCGCGTCTTTCGACAGGCGTACGAGACCGCCGATCTCCTCCATGCGGTAACATCGGCGCTTTTGCCGCCCGTGCCAGTAATGCGTCGCCGTCATGATCTGGCAGGTGCTGCCGTCGGTCAGCGTGACCGGCGCGGCGAGCTTGATCCTGTCGCCCTCTGCGTAGTCCGAGATCGCCGCCCAGTCCCGGCAGCGCTGGCGCCAGGCATGGGCATAGCTGTCGGGGTCTTTTAGCTCGGAGAGCTGGGCCAGAAGGCTGACGGGCGCGCGAGACTCCACCGGGCCGGCGCTCTCTTCCATATCCTTGTAGCCCCAGCAGCCATCGTCGTAGCGCGTCAGGAAGACGGCCCCGAAGGTGATCGATCCGTCGGCATCGGTCAGATAGGTCGCATCCTCGATCGCTGCGCCGTCGAGGCGCGTGACCCTCGCAGCAGCGTACCAGGTCGATCCAACCTTGCTGGCCCGGACCAGGACCGTCCTGTGGGTATCACTCTCGAAGGTACAGAGCCGGGTGATTTCGGCCTTTTCGTCGGCATGGGATTTGACGCGGCGGTCAGTATAGAAGAGCCAGCCCATTTCAGGGTCCTTTCTCTTGAAGACATGGTTTGTCGCCAATGTCCCGTGTATGGACGCCCCCGGGGCTGCAAGCGATTTTTTGACTTTGGCAACAGCATTGCGGTCGAGTTCCTTCGTGTATCCGGCCTCTGGTTGCGACCTTCAATGCCGCGGGCCCTCATGGTGAGTTCGAGGAACAGGTCCAAAACGAGAGGCCGTAGTACAAGCTACTCGGGACATTACTGGTTTTCCCATTCCTGATCTCGTCGACGCTTTGCCATGACCTCCATTCAGAACCACCGCACCCCAGCCTGCCTTCGCGCTCAGGCGTTGGCAGGGGTCTCGTAGACGCCGCCATGAGCCATGATCGCCCAGGCCATCCGCGCCATCTTGTTTGCCAGCGCAACTGCAACCAGCATTTTAGGTTTGCGAGCCAACATACGGGCCAGCCACGACCCATCTGGCGCGCCGCCGCGTTTTTGCGCGGCTTGGATCGCGGACATTGCACCGATGATCAGCAAACGCCGCAGGTCGCGCTGACCCATTTTTGATATCTTGCCCAGCCTTGTTTTACCGCCCGTAGAATGCTGGCGTGGTGCCAGCCCGATCCAGGCTGCGAAGTCGCGCCCCTTGCTGAACATCTCTGGCGGTGCCGCCAGCACGGCAATCGATACCGCCGTCACCGGGCCGATCCCCGGCATGGTCATCAACCTGCGCGCCACATCGTCCTGTCGGGCAATCTGTCGAAGTTGCCGGGTCAGCGCGTCAATGCGCGCGCTTAGCCCGGCGATGAGATCGAAGAATATTTGGCAAAGGCCGGTGACTTCGGGCGGCAATCGTTCTCCATTCTCAGCCACAGCCTTTTCCAACCGAGGCAGATGCTGAGGGCCTTTCGGCGCGACAATCCCATGTTCAGCCAGATGCCCTCGCAATGCGTTGATCGCCTGGGTACGTTGCCCTGTCAAAAGATCGCGGGTCTTGAGTACCATCGACTGACCTTGTTGCTCGGTTGTCTTGGTCGTCACAAAGCGCATGGTCGGTCGGGACGCTGCTTCAGCGATGGCTTCGGCATCATTCGCATCGTTCTTTTGCCGCTTCACATAGGGTTTGACGTATTGCGGGGCGATGAGCCTGACATCGTGGCCAAGTCTGGAAAGCTCCCGGCTCCAGTGATGCGCACCCGCGCAAGCCTCCAAAGCGATGGTGCAAGGCTCAATCTGACCGAAAAACTCTAGCACCCGCCCTCGCGGCAACGCCTTGCTAAAGACCTTAGATCCATTTGCCGCCGCGCCATGCGCGTGAAACGAACTCTTGGCAATATCCAGCCCTACAATGCTAACCTTCTCCATGGACGCTTCCTCCTCGTAGCGAATTTCGACACCGCTACCTTGGCACAGCGATGCCGTGAGGGGGCGTCCACACCATCAAGAGCGCGACGCGCGGCAGGGCATTGGCGATGCGGGTGTGTGAAGGAGCGCGTTACGCCGCCCGCCGGTTACCGACCTCGATGAGCGCATCAAGCGGCACCCGGTAGGGCAGCATCTCGTCGAAATCCTCGCAATTGCCGGAGTTCTGTACGATCGCGTGGGTGTCGGTGGCGTCCTTGAGGATGACCCGGAACGTGCCGCCAAGCCCGGAAGGCACATCGTAGGCGCCGCCGATCAGGTAATCGGCCGCCCGGCGCAGGAAGACGCGGATCGTGTGTCCATCGGTCGCCAGTCGGATGGTCTCGTGACCCCGGTCGGTGAGCATCTGCACGTCGTCGAGAATATCGGTGTAGAACTGTCCCGTCAGATCGCGAAAAGCCGCCTGCCGGGCGGCCATCCAGTCCCGGTCCTGGAAGGGGTCGATGCCTTGGGCAAAGGCAAAGGAAGGATCGGCCTGCTCGGTGGTGACGATCCGCGTCGTCGTGCCGTCGATGCCGTTCGAGCGCAGGTGGACCCCGGTCCCGACGATCAGGATCAACGCGGGTTGGCCCACCGGACCGTTCCAGTTCGGCAGGAAGGTCGTGCAGCTGCGCGCATGTGCGATCTGGGCCGCGACCTCGGTCGCGGAGAAGGTGAGAAGTGCCATGGGATTATCTTTCGGTGTGATCTGAGAAAAGGTCTGACCCGCGCCGGGCTCGGAGAGCGACGCGGGTCTTCGGATCGTCAGGCCGCCTCGGCGACGGGCGGCTCTTCGCCGCGCGCGTCGGTCGCGGCATCGGCCTTTTCGGAGCCGGAGGTCTGCATCATCGGCGGACACCAGATCGCAACCGCCTCCCGCTGCGCGTCGGTCAGGGTGGCAAAAGGCTCGGCGAAGAGCTTGTCGCAGAAGGCGACAACCTCCTTCTTCGTCGAGGACGCCAGCGTCACGGCCTCCTGCGCGAGCCCCAGCTCCTCGCCGAGGATCTTCAGGAGCCACGCCTTCTTGAATCGGTTGAAGAGCGCCGCGTTTGGTGTCCAATGCGCGCGGATGTCCGGCATGATCTCCGCCTCGAAGTCATGCATCAGGCTGTCATGCTGCCGATCCCGTGTGAGGCATGGCTGCGTCGTTGCCGCCGTGGCATAGGCCACGAGCTTGGCCTTCTCGCCTGCATCGAGTGCCCGGAAGAGGGCGAACTGATCGGCGGGCGATTTGGCCTCGTCGGCCCAAGAGAGGTCGAGCGCGTCATGCGCCTCCGCCACCTGGTCGAGCGATGTGCCGTCGATCTCCTCCCTCTTGGCGTGGCTGCGATATTCCTGACGCGCATCGACCTTGATCGCATGGGTGACGCTCATGCCGTGGCCCAGCACGTCGGTCACCAGCTTGAAGAGCGTGAGGTCCAGCGTGGCCTCCGGATGCATCGCCATCGCGGCGCCGAGCGCCATGGCCCGTTCGGTCTTGAGGTCGTCCGTCAGAGAGGCGGGATAGCTGATCTCGTCGCTCTCCCCAGCCCCGGTGCCGTTCATTGCCGGCTCCGGATTGCTCTCGGAGCTCGCGGCCTTGTCCTCGGGGCGCACGAGACCGACATGACAGGTCACCTGTCCATTCGACCAGGTGGCGATCACCCCGGAGCGCGCCAGGTCCTCCGGGCTATAGGCCTCCTGAAGATCCCGCGCCTCGGCTTCCAGGTCATCGACCTTGGCGTAGAGCGCGCGGTAAGCCTCGTCTTCGAGATCTTCCGTCTCCATCTCGCGCTCGAGCGTCTCGAGTTCGGCGGTGATCTGGTCGAGCCGGGCCTCGCCCTTCTCGTCGGGATCGACCGGGCCGGGATAGACCCGTCCGTATTCCGCCATGGCCGCATTGATCCTGCCCCGGTTTGGTGGACACCCATGATAGGCTTTCGAGCCAACGGAAGGAGTGTCCGATGGAAAAGAAGAAGCGCCGGTATTTTCCGGATGAGTTCAAGCGGCAGGCAGCGGAGCGCGTCGAGACGAGCGGGCTGTCGATTATGGATGTTGCGGCGGAGCTGGGCGTTCACGAGACGCAGTTGCGTCGTTGGGTGAGACAGTTCGGCACGGCGGGGACG
>NZ_DS022278.1:39797-218565 GCF_000153725.1 Salipiger bermudensis HTCC2601
GTTATCGACGTGGATGCTATGCGGTTTACCTGCGCGGGCCAAGGAACATTGCGCACCAATCCGCCAGAAGTTCCGCCTTGGGGGCCACAGCCTGTGTCAGGCAAAGCGCCACCGACAGACGCGAAGGTGCCTCGAGAGAGGTGTAATATCCGGTCACCATCCGCGTTGCGACGTCGATCGCCAGCGTGACCCAAGGCCGCCCAATTGGTTTGCGTTCAAAACTGTCGACGAGAATGATGTCCGCAGGCGTATGGTCGATTTGCACGACCTCCAGTGGCCGGTTTGCCTTGTTGTCGCCTACGACCGGCGCAAATTTCTGGCGGGCCGCCTTTGCGCCTTCGCGTGCCTTGGCAATTTCACGGGCATCCATTGCATCCAGCCTGCGCTGAACCGTCCGACGTGTCGGCGGTTGCAAGCCCTGCTGCCAGCACGCGCTTCGGATTTCTGTCACGATGCGCGACAGGCTTGGGCGTTCCCGCCGTAAGAAATAACGGCGAAGATGTTCTTCGATCACCGCTTCCACCTTGCCGGATATCAAGGTTGTACCAGTCGGGCGGCCCCGTTTCCGAGAAGCCAGCGCGCTGGTGCGCCCACCCTCTTCGGCCAGACGCTTTATCCAGCGCCAGACAGTCGCCCTGCTGACACCAAGCTCCCAAACGGCGTCATTGATGCCACTTTCCAGACTGCCAGTTCCTTTGAGATATGCCTGAACAAGCGGACGCAGAACGGCCGCCCTGCGCGCCTCCTCAGCACCAGCGGCAACGAAGTCTTCGCGATCATCATCCATCAATATTTGCCACACGAAGCTGCGAACCCTGTCTCAGGTTTAAGGGCAAAAATATCGGATTTAAAGGCAAAATATCATATTTAAGGGCAAAGCAAGGCCGTTGATTTCGTTGGATTTCTCATCTCACAATTAAGGGCTACGCGACACCAGGCCTTCGTCCATCAGACGATAGATCTCGGTCAGCATGGCGAACTGGATCCGGTTCACAAGAAAGCCTGGACGTTCGAGGATCGCGACACCGACATGTTCGATGTTCTGCACCAGCATGCGGCTCCATGCCACCAACTCCGCTGGCGTATCGGCCGCATGGATCAACTCGATTACGGGAACGATATGACCCGGAGTAACATAGTGAATGCCCATCATCCGCTCTTTGCGTGTCATTTGAGCGGCGATGTCGGAGATTAGGAAGGACGAGGTATTGGTCGCCAGCACCACGTTTTCCGGACAGATCCTTTCGAGTTCCGCGAACAGGGCCTGTTTGACTTCCAGGGATTCCTGCACTGCTTCATGCACGAGGAAGACCCCTTCGATCGCGCTCGCAAGATCCGGCTCAAGTGTCACTCCGGCTAGCATGGCCTCCGATGCATCCGAATCCTCGACCAGTCCTGCCGCGATCGGGCGGGCCCGCTCTACGTAAGTGTCAAGCATGGTCTGATTGCTGTCGCAGATCACCGCATCATAGCCGTGATGCGCATAGAGTGTCGCGATGACACATCCCATGAATCCGGCCCCGACGACGCAAATCCTACCGGACCCGGGCGGCTCCGTACCGAACGCAAATTCCTTCAAACTTTCCTCCTCCCTTCAAATGGTATGAACCTTCGACTCTTCTGGACGACAGGCTTCTAGCCGACTGTATCACTCGAGCCGCTGCGATAGCCGCGCAAGGATCAGGAATGTTCCGATTGTGCGATGCCGAGCGGTCTCGGGTCCAATACGCAAACGTCGACAATATATATGGCTATGGTTATGATTTAATGCCGGGCACTCAATCAATAGAGTTGATTCCTGAACTTGCCCGACTGATTTATTGTGGTTTTGGTATGCTTCCGAGCCATCAAACCGGATGCCTGACACGGGAGAACAGGAATTGCGCAAAGATCGGCCAGAAGAACCGAACGACACGCCGTCGAAAGACTTGCTTCGGTCGCGCAATCTCACGCTGCACAAGCTGCACGTCTTTTGCACGATCGCCAAATTCAACAGTGTAACCCGCGCGGCGGAGTATTTGAATATTGCGCAACCCGCAGTAACCGCCCACCTGCGCAGTCTTGAGAAGAGCCTTGGTGTCAAGTTGGTGCGCAAGGCCGGGCGCAACATCGAACTGACACATGCCGGGCGTCGCACTCTTGCCTGGGCGAAGGAAACTATTCAGCGCAGCTCAGATATGTTTCTTGACCTCGCAGACATCAAGAAAGGTCTGATTGGCCGAACGCGGATCGCCTCGTCGATGGTGGCCGGCACCTACAAGTTGTCTGAAACTATAATTGCGTTCAAAAAGGAATTCCCATCGGCCAGGATTTCGGTGTCGATGGCCAGCCCCTACCTGGCCACGGAATCAGTTCTGCTTGGGGATTGCGACTTCGGTATCACTTTGGTTGATCACAATCGCGACACCTCACGGTTGGAAATCGAATTGCTCTGGCGCGAGCCGCTTTATCTGGTGGCCGCGATAGAGAGCCGACTGGTCGGCGATGTCGCTTACATCGATGAGCTAGGGACATTGCCGCTGATCACCCCGCCGAAGGGGCAAATGGCTCGAGAACTCATCGATGAGGTGCTGCGCGCCGCTGGGGTCGTGAGAACCAACAGCGTACTGGCCTTCGGGCATCCCGAGCCGATCTTAAATGCGATCCGCGCCGATGTCGGGGCCGGTTTCGTCTTCAAGAGCGCATTGCCGAGGGACCCAGAGGTGTCAGGGCTTCGCCTTGTGCATACACCAGAGCTGGAAATTGCGATGCCGCTGTTCCTGGTCTACGACAAGAAGACGGTGTTCTCCGCGCCGCAAATTCAGCTCATGGACCGAATCCGTCAATCCTTCGCCGAGCCTGCATGATCATGGACAGAAGGCTCCGCGCGGGGGACGACACTGCTAGCCACGCAAAGGACGCCCTCCGAAAGGCGCGACGATGCGGTCAGTGGGACATGAACACCGGCACTTGGCTGTTCCTGATGACTTCGTGGGTAACGCCACCGAACAGGTCTTGTGAGAATTTGCTGTGTTCGTAAGCCCCCATCACGATCAACTTTGCCCCCAACTCGGCAGCGGTCCGTTGAATAACGTCGGCTATGCCGTTCTTGCCTTTGGGGCGCTCGACCTGTTCCACGTCAACACCATGGCGTTGGAGGTGGGTGACAATGTCTGTTCCTTCGGGCATTTTCGGCAGGCTCGCGCCAACGCTCAAGATCGTGACCTTGCGCGGTCTCTCCTCCAAGATCGTCATTGCGTCGTTGAGCGCTCGGGCTGCCGAGCGCTTTCCGTCCCAGGCGACGAGAGCATGTGAACCGAGTTTGTCAGTAGAGTATCCATTGGGTACAACAAGGACTGGGCGGCCGCTTTGTAGTGCCATAAGATCTGGGTTCACAGCGCGAAATTCATCGGTAGGAAGGTTCGATTGGTAGCCTGTCACCACAAAATCAAAATTACGTGCGATTTCGGGCAAACTTAACTTTCCGATCTCGCTTGGCATAACAAAACGCGACCGTTCGGCCACTCCTGCCGAAGAAGCTTGCTCCTCAAAAAAGGCTCGAGCAGCTTCGATTTTCTCATTTCGCACATTTCCGAGCTTGTCGAGAAGTTCCTCGGTCAGGCCGAGAACATGTTCGAAGTAGGAAGAAGTGCTGCCATAAACCGCCGTCAGCCATGCATCGTGCTTGGCCGCAATTTTTGTCGCATGACCTACGCCACTCGGGAATCCAGCACTCCCGGAATGCGTAATAAGGATATTCTTGATGCTCATCTTCGCCTCACTGATCGAACGCTAAGACATGCTATCATTTGACTACTTAGATGTCTATGTTTTTTGCCGCGCTTCAAGAGATAGCTAGGTCGCGATAACCGCCAGACATACTGCGTGCCGTTCAAGCATGAAAGAGGCCACCCGGATGTTCTCCGGGCAGCCTCGCAGTGATCCGTATATGCGTGTCCTGTTGAAGACGGACGACGAGAACGGCGTCAACCTTTGGCGTTTGCCTCCAGTTTCCACTCGGACATAACTGGGTCAAGATTGAACAGTTTCTGCGCGTTTCCACCTAGAATGCTCCGCTTGGCCTTCTCGTCCAAGAACGGAAGGTCATAGATCGTGCTCGGAAGATCCATATCCCAATGCGGATAGTCGGACGAATAGAGCAACTGCGATTCTGCGTTTATCATCTTGAAGGTGACTTCCAAGGCTTCGCGGTTGTCCACCAGCTCCATCGGCTGCGTAGAGTAGTACATCTCACGCATGTAATCGCTGGGTTTTTTCTTCAAGAGCGGAGCATCGGACGTACGCATCATGTACTCGTTGTCCAGCCGTTGCATCAGGAAAGGAACCCAAGCCAGACCACTTTCGATCCACATGGTTTTCAGCTTTGGAAAACGCTCGGGCATGCCGTTCATAACCCAGTTGGTCATGTGGATGATGTTACAGAAGCTGAAACCAAGCGCGTGAACTGAGATAAACTTGTTCAGCTGTGCCAACGAGGTGTCGGCCCAGTGATAAGCCGCGTGGAAGCCAAGAGGCATTCCATGCTCTTCCAGTTTGGCATAAATACGCATGTTTGCGCTGTCATGCACTGGCCGCTTGAGATACCCAGTCGAAAGGAACCCAACGACGCCTTTCTTTTCGGCGAACTCGTCAATCATCTTCTCGGCTTCGTGCGGCTCGTTCATGGGCAGATAGACCATGGATACGAGGCGATTGTCTTCTTCAAGAATGCGCTCGCTCAGCCAACGGTTATAGGCGCGGGCCATTGCCACCTCGACCTCGACTTGGGGGTGCGTTGCCAACAACAGCATTGGGGTTGGGAAAAGGCACGCCATATCCGTACCCATCGCGTCCATCCAGCGCCGTGCCAAAGTGATGTCGCGGTGTGGTTCTTCGGGGACAATTTCCTTGTTCCGACCCGCATAGCGCGTCACGCGCCCAGCCATGTCCTGCGAACCGATCGCCTGCGGAATAAGGCCGGCGCGGCCAACGTTACCGGCTGACAAGCCAAGATGGCGCATCACCGGGTCGTCCATGTATTGCAGGATTTCCGGCAAGGCCTCAGTCTCATAGTGGTGGCTGTCCACATCGCAAATGAAGAAGTCTTTGTAATTACGGTCTTCCGCTTGCTTACGTGCGTTCTTCAGCAGCTTGCTGGTGTTAAATTCCTGTATCGCCGGATCGTTATCCGAGCTGTAGTTCATCGTGTTGCCCGTCAAAGACATTTTATCTCTCTCCCCTCGTGTTACGGATTCAGCGTCTGCCACATGCCCAACTCGAACACCGCCATATCGGCGGCATCGAGAATGCCGGTCGCGGCGATGGCGACAGCTGTCGCCGAGACATCGTTGTCTCGTGGGAATGCGGGCAAGCCGTCATTGGTTTCGCGAAGTTTCGCATATGCGGTCACAGCGTGTGAAAGCAGCGCCTGAAGTTGCTCGGCGCGCAGGCCACTGCTTTCGGGGTTGCGCAGTGCATTCAGGACAGCATCGACCGATGCCTCCAGAGCAGGAGCTTCAGCGGCTATCTGGTCAAACTTCGACATAGACCTCACCTCCTCTTTCCACCACGTTGTAACGTTTCATTTTGTACTTTGGATCGCCAACGGCTTCGCCCGTCGCAATCTTGAATTCCCAGCCATGCCACGGGCAAACGAAATGCAGTTCGTCTTCGTTGAAGGTCTGCCGGAGCGCGCGCTGCTGGTCGTCGAGTTCGACGCAGACCTGCGGCATCTTTAGGCCTTCGCATACCGGGCCACCTTGGTGCGGACACACGTTCTTATATGCAACGATGTCTCCTTTGTGCCGAATGACCCCGATCTCGACCCCGTCGACCTCGCAAATCTTTGCCGTCTTGTCGCTCAAGTCCGACACCGCACATAGCAATCTTTCTGGCATCTTAGCTCCTCCGTCTGTTGCCCAGTCTTGCTTCAAGTTAGTAAGATTGCCTTACTATAAGAGTGGCTTTAGAATTGTCAAGAAATAAGACATCTAAATTAGGGGGGCGCAAATCGTGCCGCAATCACCTTCTAGGAAACGTGGTCTTGGGGCGTCGCTCCGCCTGGCGCATCATCTTTATGGTAAGCTGCTGCAGGAGCAGTTGCGCGAAACCGGGCTCAGCATGGCGCAGTACATTCATCTCCGGTGCCTGAGAGAGGAAGGCAAACTAAAACAATCCGAGCTTTCCGGGTTGCTGGGCATCGAAAAGGCGTCATCTACACGCGTACTGGACGAGCTCGAAAAGCGAGATCTTATCACGCGTAACCGCAGCCAGTCCGACCGGCGCGTGGTTCATGTCGACCTGACTGACACAGGCCTTCGAAGGATCGATGGCGCAATGAAATCTGCGCGTCTCGCGGCAGATCACGCCTCGGCGGGATTTGAACCCGACGAGTTGGGTCGCCTTTTCGCTGCGATGGACAAGCTTCTGGATAATCTCGCAAGCGTGTGTTGCCAGTCCCGCTAACCAAACCTTGGCGCAAGGGCGAGAAGTGTCACACCGGTCGCGGCCAGTGCAGACGCCAGGTAGAATCTGGGACCTGGGCGCCGTTCGGTTTTGAAGATATGGCCTGCGAGCCAGGCGGCAAAGAACATCTCGATCGATGACATGATCGCGACGACGGTCACATCAGTAAATATAAGCGAAAAGAACAGCGCCACTTGTCCAACGGTCATCGAACCGCCAGCCAGAAGTTGCCACCCGCTCGGCCGCTGAATTCGCCAGGACAGCGCGTTGCGCGATTTGAACCGGAACACCCAGGAGACCGCGAACCACATTAGACCCGTCATCGCACCGATGAACACGCCGGCCAGAGGGTCTGGCAAAGTCTGCATCGCGAGTTTTCGGGAGACGAAAGAGCCACCATATCCGGCGGCCGACGCTACGGCCATCGCGCGGCCCTTGTTCCTCTCTAGAGGGTCGGGCTCTCCGACCGCTAAGTCAGAAGCCGATTTGACAGAAGCGCGTGACATCATGACCACCACGCCGCTGGTAACCAGAAAGAAGGCGATGACCACAGGTGTGGTGATGACCTCACCCAGCAGAAAGAACGCCAACAGCGCCGCAAACACCGGTATCAGGCGTCGGATGAAACCGGTCTCGATGGCTCCGGCAAGCTCTACGGAGCGAAACAGCGTAAGACGGCCGACAACGTTGCCAAGCACCCCGGCTGCAACGAAATAGGCCACACCAATGAGTACACCGCGTCCAAGTTCCGGCATCGTTGGACCCAGGAGCAGCCAAAGCGCCCCGGAGACAACGGCGGTCATCAGCACAGAGATAAGAACGTCGTTGCCGCGGCCCTGAACCGATTGGGAGCTCTTGGCAATGGAAACCGAACTCAAGGCGTAGCAGAACGCTCCGAACGCGGCCAAGAGGCCACCGAACCCCGCGGTCATCGCGCCTGTCGGCGCGGATTGTTCCTGCTACTCGTCATGGGCCAGCAACTGATCCAGGAAGTGGCCTGAAGACATAACCTCGCGCATTGGCAGCGTCTCCTGCTGCTCCATCAGCTCGGTAGAATAGGTCAACCCTTGGCCGTCCCAGAACCACCAATAGATGATCTTGCCTTGCTTGTCGCGAATCGGCATCCGGAAAATCGGGAAGCTTCTTTCCGAATGCGGAATGTCCGACCTTCCGGCAAGCGCGTGCTTCAACCCTAACCGATTCAATACCCCCGTTAGGGGGACCATGGCTATCGGTGCGGGTTTTTCGGCCAATACAGTCACATTGTCGGGCCGGTGTTCGTAAGACCCCGGGAGGAACTTGACCACGGGAGGATAGCTCGGGTGGGTATGTGTGAGCTGTACGTAAGCCAGCCCCTTCGTTGTTTCGACCTCGACGATATCTCCGGGTGCGTACTTTTCCATTGTGGCGCTCCTCTTAAAGGCTGTAGGCTTCTAGGGTCGAGGGATGGAACAGTTCTTCGATCTCCACCCGGCGCGGCGACAGTCCCTGACTCGCGTGGTAATCCAAAAACTTGTTCAGGACATGGGCGTTGCCGCCGACGCCATAGCTCCAGGGGTCGTCACCCATTAGCGCATGCACGCGGTTGAGATTATCCTCGACGAAGGGCATCGTTACTTTCGTTGCAGAGGTGTCCGACAGGGCCTCTTCTGCTATTAGCTTCGATTGCGTGAACGCCTTGAGCAGGGCGGCGGGTAGGAACGGGTATTCCTCGGCGAGGCTGCGGCGCACCCCAAGAACATGCATGATCGGAAAGATCCGGGTCTTTTCGAAATAGGCTTCGGCCGTAGCGATGCTGTCTGCAAAAAGCCGACCTACGTGCGGATGCCGCTCGGCGAAACAACGCGGCCAACGCGGGCCGACGAAGCCGTCGATCTCACCGGCTTCGAGCATGCCATTCAACGTGCTGCCGACCGGCGCCTCTTCCATGCGGATATCGCCGGGTAACTGAACCTTGATCTTTTCGGGCCGGCCCGGCGTATCCATACCGCCGCGCACCCAGATGATGTCGGAGGGTTTGACACCGTATTCCTCTTCGAGAATGCCGCGCACCCAGACATTGGCGGACAGCTGGTATTCGGCGATCCCAATGCGCTTGCCCCTCAGATCCTGAGGCGTTTCGATTCCTTTGTCGGTTCGAATGTAGACAGAAGTGTGACGGAACGCCCGGCTCAGAAAGACCGGGATCGCGACATAGTGCGGATTTCCGCGGGCGACCGAGATCGAATAGGAGGACAACGAAATTTCGCTGATATCGAAAGCTTCGTGGCGGAACGCCCGGAAGAACATTTCCTCTGGGGACAGTAGCATGGGCACGGGATCGACACCGTCTATCTGCACTCTTCCATCCACAATGGCACGCGTCCGGTCATAATTTCCCATGGCAAGGGATAGTTTGAGATTGCTCATCCAGTTTGTTCCTCCTCATTTGTTTTGCATTGTTGCCGCAGGTCGACAGGTTGGCCGGTCGAGGCGGACTGCAGGATCGCATGGCAAACCTCCAGGCTTGCCAGACCCCACGCGCCCGTCTGGACGGGGGCCTTGTTCTGGCGGACAGCGGCTACCAGTGCATCGTTCACGGTTCTACGTGGCGCGGGCCCGAATGTCACTTCGATGAAGCCACGCTCGGTGTCACCAAATACTTCAACTCCGTCCGGAGTCAGCTTTAGGTCGGCACGGTCGCAAAGCGCGATGACTGGGCCAAAATGCTCGTTGTGCTTTGCGTCGACCGTCTTACCGCTGCCGAATGTGCGCGTCGTCTTGAGGCGCGCCTCGTCATCGGGATCGAGGTCCATCAGCGCCCGCCTTGCATCGCCATAGGCGCCGGCGAGTTTTCGCTGCCCCAGCTCTCCGACGTCGTTCATCCAAATGTCGCTATCGAAATGGGCATAGCCCGAATAGGTGAGATTGGCGACGCATCCACCCTCAAAGTTCATCAGCGCCGTAAAGGCGCCTTCTGTTGGACGCTTTGGATCCCATGCCCCGGTCATGGCATAAATCTTCTCTCCCATGCCGCCCGCAAGCCGTCGGACCACGTCGATCTGGTGGATGGCCTGGCTGAACAGCACCCCTCCTCCTTCTTCGGTGCGCAGCTCCTCCGGGCGTCGGGGACGATACAGGAAGTCAGTGTAGTTAAGGGCCTGGATCATTCTCAGCTGGCCGAACTTGCCGCTCGCGATCAACTGCGCGGCCAGCTCGACCGGCGGATCGAAACTGTGGCTGGGCCCAACGATCAGGTGAACCCCCGCCTCGTTCGCGGCGGCGACCATGGTCTCGGCGTCTTCCATCGAGATCGCGAGCGGCTTTTCCACGAGAATGTGCTTTCCAGCGCGCGCCGCGGCCAGAACGTGATCTACATGCATTTGGTGCGGGGTGGCGATGTAGATCGCTTCCACAGATGGATCGGCGCATAGTTCCTCGACAGTCGGATAGGCGACACCGCCGTATTGCTCTTCGAATGCGGCCCGGCTTTCCGCCCTCGGCGCGGCCGCGGCCGTGAGCTTGACGCGTGCGTCGGCATCAAAGGTGGGGACCATCAGCATGAAAGCCCGCCCCAATCCCGCAACTCCGAGGCGGACGGGATCAGAGGTCAAGAACCAGCCTCCCCGATAGCGCGCGCGATACACAAATCATTATATGGTCGCTTTTTTCCTCTTCCATAAGCACCATGTCGCGATGGTCAGCTTCCCCTTCGAGGAGGCGGATCTTGCAGGTGCCGCATGTGCCACTTTCACAGGAGCTGGACGTTGCGAATCCGGCGTCACGCAATGCCTCCAAGATCGAACGATCTTCGGGCACCGTGACGGTTTCGCTACTTTTTTTCAGCTCCACTTCGAAAGAGACATCGTCTTGGCGCACCACATCGACGGGCTTGAAATCCTCGAAGTGAACTCGCCCCTCCGGCCAGTGCCCGGAAACGGCCTTGATTTCATCCATCAGCGGTTTCGGACCACAACAGAAGACGTGAGTGGCACGGGGCGTGACGAGATCGTCCCAGAAATCGTAGACTGCATCCGGAGCGCCGCCGTCATGGTGCACAATGATCCGGCCATCGAAATCTCTCATCAGTTCATCCAGATAGGCCGATTCCTCCGGACTGCGGCTGACGTAGATGATTCTGAGCATCTTGCCCTTCTTGTCGAGATACCGTGCCATCGACAGAATCGGCGTGATCCCGATACCGCCGGCGATGAGCAGGTACTTCTGAACATCGGTTAGCGGGAAATCGTTTTCCGGGAATTCGACTGTCAACTCGGACCCGACGGTCGCCTGTTCGTGCATCGACGCGGAGCCCCCACGCGAATTCGGTTCTCTTTTGATCGCGACAACAAATTCCTTTGGGTCGCTGCCATCGTTGATCAGTGAATAGCGACGCATCGCTCCGGACGGAGTTTCCAAGGTGATGTGAGCACCAGGATCGAAACTAGGGAGCACATCGGCCCCAACCGGCACCAGGGTGAATTCGGCGATGCTCGGGGTCAAGTCACGCCGTTTCTCGACGCGCATCTTGATATTCTCCATGAGGTCCTCCCATATGGTCGTGATTGTGAATTTGTTTAGATAGCTAAGTTATGTGTGTCAACCGACCTTGAACTACGCAGTCATCCAAAACGTTGATCGTGCAAGCGCTACTGGCGGAGGAACCATTTATTACCGTCGAATTTCGACGTTGAAATCAGAGACCGCAGACACGGATCTTGCGCCCACAAAGGTCATGGTCCTCGTCATCTCCTCTTCAAGGATCGAAAGCGCCCGTGACACGCCCGCCTCGCCTTGCGCCGCCAAGCCATAGAGCGGCGCGCGACCCAGCAGAATGCCCTTCGCACCCAAGGCGAGGGCTTTCACGATGTCACTGCCGCGACGAATGCCGCCGTCCAGCAGAACCGGAAACTTCCGATCAAGAGCCGCGATGATATCTGCGAGTACGTCGATGGTGGCAGGAGCGCCATCAAGCTGACGGCCACCATGGTTCGAGACGACGATTCCATCCACACCGGCGCGTTGCGCGTCAATCGCATCTTCTGGGCACATGATACCCTTGATCAGCAGCGGGCCTTTCCATTTCTCCCGAATGCGGCGAACATCTCCCCAAGAAAACTCCGGGTTCCGCTGAGATCGGGTAAACTCGGCCAGTTCTCTGTCGCTCGCGCTGTTTCCGACAAAGTCCAAGAGGTTCTCAAGTCTGGGACGGTGCGGCCCGAGCCATACGGAGGTCAGCCAAGCAGGATGCAGAAGCCCATCGAGAACAGTCCGAGGGCCAATGCGGATTTCGTGGGCGAAGCCGTGCCGCAGATCACGTTCGCGCTTGCCGCCCACGAGTGAATCGACAGTCAGTACCAGAGCCGAGTAACCGGCCGCCTGTGCCCGGTCGATCAGCGCATCAGCGAATGCGCCCTTCCCCCACGGATAAAGCTGGAACCAGAGGGGACCCTTGCTCCTCCGCGCGATCTCTTCCAGCGTCGTGTTCGAGGCGGTCGAAACCGTGAACCCGACCCCGGCTCGTTCGGCCGCAGCGGCGAGGTGCAGATCTCCCTGGGGCCAGTAGAGGCCGTTCAGCCCTGTCGGCCCTATGAAAAACGGCTTCGAGTATGTTTCCCCGAACAGCTCCAAGGTGAGATCGACGCTCCCCCCTTTGAGGATTCGCGGCGTGAGAACGATATTCGTGAAGGAACTGCGATTGTGCCGCAGCGTCACCTCCGATTCCGCGCCCCCATCCAAATAATCGAACACCACCCGTGGCAGGCGACGCCGTGCCTGCGCCCGCAAGTCTTCGATATTGATTGCTGTCGTCATAACGCCTGTCGCCCGCCGAGCAGAATCCGTCGAGGGAAGCTATGAAAGTCCGACGGCACCACGAAAAAAGAGCCGCCCAAAACCCCTTGAGGCCTTGGACGGTTCAGGGAGGAAACATGTGCGCAAGTTATTCCGCCGCTTCCGTCTTGCTCGACGTGTCCACCAGTGTTCGCCAATCGACGTCCTTAGGATACACTCCCTCGTGAGAGGCGATTACCCTTTGCGGAATCTTCGACTCGGTGCCGATTGCCTGGCCACCTTCGGCGACTTTCTTTGCCGCATCGGCCATGAGGCGGCGGAACTCGACAATCGCCAGGTCGGAGGCCCCAAGAATGTCCGTGTGACGCTGTACGCGGCTACCCATCGAAACCCACATCACAATATCTTCGTTCGGAATGCCGTCCACGCCGGTAAAGTGGCCCTCTTTCATCCTTTCTCGGTCCTGCTTGAAGTCGTTCTCCAACGTCCGGAGAGAGCGCCATTTGTGGTCCACGTCCTCACCCGGTACGGCATGGGCAAACTTGCGCCACTCTTCAGTGGAGGGAACGTTCGGTCCGTCGAAGGCTATGAAGTGAAACGCTGTCTCATCGTCATTGATCGGCACGATGACGCTGGCGACCCGGTAGTTGTTGTTCGGCGGAATCAGCGAATAATAGGGCGCGATAAATTCGGTGATCCGGAGATAGTTGTGCGTCTGAGCGTTTTTGATCGGCTTACGGATCGCCGCGTAATGGAAACCGTAGCTCGTGGTTTCAGTCTGCATACGCGGAGATTTGTCTGTCGATGGGCGGTACCATGATTTGTCGTCCGCCGCGGCGCCCTCGACCCGTGCCGGAACCATATTCGAGGAATGGAGCGATGATGAATGCGCGCTATCGATCTGGCCCTCGTGAATCTGCGCCCAGTTGGCGGGCACGCGAATCTTCAGGATCGAAACTGGGGTGTCTTCGGTTGGCGCAAAGGCCGGCGGCTGGAACTCGGGCATATCATCTTTCTCGCCGAGCCAAGCCCAGACGAAGCCGCCCCACTCCCGCACGGGGTAGGAACGATGTTTGACCTTGTCCATCAATGGACTGCCTTCCGGCTCTGAAGACATTGCGACGACATTGCCTTCAACATCCATCTTCCAGCCGTGATAGAGGCAGCGCAGCCCACATTCCTCGTTACGGCCATAGACCAGAGAGGCCTTTCTGTGGGGGCAAAGCTCATCCAGCATTCCCAGACGACCCTTGGTATCCCGGAACGCGACATAGCTTTCGCCGAGAACTTCGACTCGAAGCGGTTTGCCGTCCGACTCTTCAACCTCTTCGATCAGGCATACAGGCGTCCAATGCTGACGCATAAGTCGCGCCATCGGGGCATCCCCCGTTACGCGTGTAAGCAGTTCATTCTCTTCGGGTGTAAGCATCTGGGCTCCTCCAATGGCATCCGACTCTTTCAGTGGATGAGTGGTTTTCGACCTCTCAACTATTCTTAGCTCTCTAAGTTTTATCTGTCAACGTAACCTGCCACTTTTTTTTCCCGCGTTGTAGGTATCGACCTAACTTGTTGTCCGAAATAGCGGGTTCTGAACTAGATCAAGCTGACGAGATCGCAAAACCGAGATACTTTCGCGCAATTGTGGTCCGGAACCTCCCCGACAGCGGCTTGCCGGGCCCGTCTCTGAGGTGTCATGGCAGCCAGCCTGTGCATAAGTCGCGGCAAGCGAACCATCTCGCTTCACCGTGTGAGCCATGGACGCAATCTCTTGCCCAGAAACGGCGCAACGTAGACACCGTTCACTCCGGTGAGCACCAGCGCAACAAGAAACAGAGACACGGGACCTGGAAGGTTTTGCGTGAGCGGTTGCAGCGCGTAGTAGATAAGGATCAGCAGGGGATAGACACCCAGCATGCTGGTGACCCAGGCCTTCCAATAGCGCGGCGCGGCTGGCGGTTTCGGGTCAGTACCGTTGGCCGGCACCTGGTGCCCTACAGTCACCGAAGCGAAGCTCAGCCTCTCTTCGAGATCATGGGCCAAGGCGGCCATTCCGTCTCGGAGCGAAACGGATGCTTCTTCCCCAAGCAAGGTCACCGAAAAGATGATCTGGTCAATGCCAGTCTGATTCTGTAGGGACATGCGAGCGTCAAATCGGTTCCAATCTAGGTGATACAGAGCGGCATCGTTTATCGCCTTCGCGACGACCGCGGCCTGTGCAAGGGGTGCTCTGATGGAAACCGACAGCTCGGGGATCGCGTCGGTGCCAATACTAAGCTGTTTTGGCCCAAGTTCTTCCGGCCCCGGTGTTTCATTCATTTCCTGAACCTCGAAATACTTTGCGCCGGTTGCGAAGTGATCAGCTCCCACCTATGGAAGTAGCCGCCTGTGTTCCGCGTCATAGGCCGACCGGCCCGGACCAACCTTAAAAATTGGCCCAGGCCACATGCCGTCTCTGGGTTGAATCCCTCGATGACCAGACTGCGCTTCAATCGGGTCAACCTGCTGAGGCGCCACAGCTAGGCACTGTCCACGCGGGCGTTTTCTGTCGTGAATGCGATCTGCCGGAATAGCATTGCGACAATCACTAAAATACAGATCGCGGATACCGCCAAGTAAGGGCTTACGGCGCCAATCGCAGCGATTGGCAGTACGCCCCGTTCGACTGCACTGAGTTGCGTCTTGACCAAGCCTTCCAGAGAGGCTGCGACCGCGAGTGCTCCGGCAAAGGCGCCCACTACGGCCAAAGTGTTTGCCAGAGGACCGAGCTCTAGGAGGATGCCTGGGTTCCACACGAAGGCGAAGGGCAGAAGGAAGCCGACGATGGCCAGCCGGACTGCGGAGAAAGCGATCTTGAAGGGGTCTTCGTCGGCGATCGCTGAGGCCGCGATTGCTGCCACGGCGATCGGTGGCGTAAGTGCCGAGAGAATCGCATAGTAGAGCAGAAACATCTGGCTCGGCAACGTCGGGAAACCGAGCTTTGCCAGCGCCGGTCCGACCAGCACGGCTGCCAGGATATACGCACTGGGCGTTGGCATCCCGAGACCGAGAACAATCGTGACGACCGCGGCGATAACGAGTGTCAGCAGTGGTTGCATGTTGCTGACAGTCAAAATGACGTTCGCGGATTTCATTCCAAGGCCGGTCATCGACAAGCCGCCAATCACAAGACCGGCCGCGGCACAAGCGCCGGCGACTGGCAGAATCTGGAGCGTAGTCGCCCCCAGCCCTTCCACCAACTGCCACAGTGACAGCCGTGTGTCTTTCAGCATCATCGCGGACAGGATGGTTACTAGAACTCCGACACCGGCTGTGAAGGTCGGGGAATACCCCAGAATGAGGGCGACGATGATGCCGATGATCGGCAGCAGGAAAACCCATCCGGTCCTGAATGTTTCCTTTGCTGAAGGTATTTCGTCTGCAGAGGGTCGAAGGTTGTGCTTGACTGACCGGAAGTGAACCTGAGCGAAGACACCCGTGTAGTATAGAAGCGCCGGCACCAGAGCGGCGAGCACGATGGCGTTGTAGGAAATGCCGGAATACTCGGCCATGATGAAGGCTGCTGACCCCATGATCGGAGGCATCGCGCTTCCGCCAGACGACGCCGCGACTTCCACCGCCCCCGCGAACCGTGCCCGATAGCCGAGTCGCTTCATGACAGGGATCGTGATCGACCCCGTTGCAACAACATCGGATGTTGGGCTCCCGGACATCGTGCCGTACAGGCCCGACGAAATGATCGCGATTTTGGCGGGGCCGCCGCGCGCATTGCCGGTCACAAGCGCTGCAAGGTTGAAAAAGAAGTCCCCTCCCCCGGCCTTGGCCAGGAATGTTCCAAACATCACGAACAGGAAAACATAGCTAGCAACGACCTGAAGCGGCACGCCAAAAAGTCCATCGGTGGTGAAAACCAGAATATCCAAGAGATAGCTGAACTCGCTGACGCGATGCCCGAATGGCGGCGGCAGAAGAGAGCCAAACAGATTATAAATCAGGAAGAGGGCGACAACGCCGGTCAGGCCTAGGCCGGTGGTCCGGCGGGTCGCTTCGATGGTCAGAAACAACAAGGCTGAGCCAAAGAAAAACTGATCGGTTGTGAATTCGTCGAGTAGACTGATCCGGTCCGCAATCGCTCCCGAGGTCACGTAGAAATACACCCCTGTGGCCAGGCTCAGCGCAGAGAGAACCCAATCATAGATCGGAATGCTGTCCGGCGCGCGCGAGGTCGCGCCGATCGCGAGGAAGAGAATCGTGAAAATGCCCGATACGAACAGAATGCCCTGAATGAGCGGATCGGAGATGATGAAGAGGTTCGAGTGGATTACCCAAACCGCGAATGCCGCCGCCAGAACCATGACGATGGTTCTCATCGGCGAGCCTAAATTTCTACGACGACCGGTTTCTGTAAGCGAAGGAAAATTCATGTAGACCCCGTATAAGGCAGAGAAGAGAAAGAACCGCGATGTATGGGCCGCGCGATGACATGACGTGACATCTCACGTAGCCACCGCGGGGCATTGCTCTGTGCAGTCGATGAGTGGGCCGGCGCGTGTCGTTGCAGCGCGCGCCGGCCGGATCGCGGGATCGACCTTAATTGAGCAGACCCAGTTCTTTGTAGGCACGCTCCGCACCAGGATGGAACGGCAGCGTGGTCTGCGACGTCAGAAGTTCCGGTGTGAGCGCCTGCATCGCCTTATGCACGCCGCGGATCTCGTCGATATTGGACGCGATGCTCTTTGCGAGCATGTAGCCAGTTTCTTCCGGCAGTACATCGGAAGTGATTACCATCGCACCCAGTGCGAGCGTGACGACATCTTCGGTCTGGTTCTTGTAGCTGTCGGCTGGAATTGTGAACGTGCCGGTTCCGAAACGCTCGTTGGTCGCAGCGATGATGTTTTCGGGAACGCTGAGCAACACGACGTGATTGCCCTCGTCAACTTTACGGAACGACGAATGTCCGATGAAAATGCCGTTGATCACCATATCGGTGCGGCCGTCTGCAATCAGATCTGCTTGCTGTGACGAACCACCACGGACAAGCACGCCGCCATTGGACTCGATCGTGGCTTCGTCGTAGCCCGCCTCTTCGAGCATGAAGGTCGCGATGTTGGCGACGATGTTCCCGGCATTGTTGTTCGCAACACGGATCGCCGCGCCGGACGTCGCGAGGTCGTCAATGCTGTCGATGCCATATTCTTCGGCAAGAGACTTCTTGATGAAGAAGTGCATCGGCGCCCAGTTGTACATGTAGCCGATGGCTTGAAGGTTCTCGATCGGCGCGTCAAACGGTTCGTCCCCTGCGAGGGCCAGCTTGATCTCGGCATCATGTGCCATCCCCAGGTCGGTCCGTTCACGGCCCAGAAGGCCGATGTTCGCAAAGCCACCACCGGTGGCCTGATAAGTCACCACGCCGCTCGGGTCATCCGCCTTGACGGCACGGTCAATACCAGCGCCCAGAAGCGACCAAAGCCCCGAGGGATTGCCGCCTGAAAGGGTCACATTAACGCTTTCTGCGGAAGCAGCGCTCGCAAGAACCGCGAGGCCGATCGATGCGGCAACGGCTTTGATTGGAAATTTCATGTCTTCCTCCCTGTTTTCAGTAGACATCTAATATTAGATATCTATCTTTAATGCTAGTAGTCTATCCACTCGCACCCGTCAACCCTGATTGAAGTCGAGACTATTGTTCAGCGAAAGCCACTCAAGTCATAGTTCCTGACGCGGAACACGCCGAAGCCGTGTGTCCGGCGTAGGTGCTTTGTCGTGACGCACTATCAACCCGTGGAGCCCCGGAGCAGCAGGCCTCAAACCCCCGCCCCCATAGGCTCTCTATGTCCGCAACCGCCATTGAATGGCCCGCGCCGGACACTCGGCACGCATGGCTCGCGATTCAGTTTGCTGTGTTGCCCTTGGTCGGGGGAACACGGACCCCTCTGGCGGCCGCATCCTGTTCGTCATTTTCGAGGTTCCGGATCATCACGGCAAGTGCGTGTCGCAAGTCTTCCTGAGCTTTCTTGGACAGTCCCGCCATCGCTGCATCGTTCACTTCGAGCGCCAGAGGTTCGAGAACGTCGCGCAGCTCCAAGCCCTTCCGCGTCAGAAACGCGTGCTGGCGCCGTTTGTTGCCCTCGACGTTGCGTCGCTCTATGAAACCCAATTCTTCCATTTTGATGAGCGCGGTGTGGGCGGTGGGTTCGGTGAGATGCGCCCGGTCGCTCAGTTCGCGTTGCGACAACCCGTCTTCCTGCCAGAGGATGCGCAGGAAAATCCACTGACCGAACGTAACATTTTCCGTTTGCAGTCGAAGTTGAAGCGCCCGGTTGAACCCGCGGGCCGCCAGTCGTACCAGCCGGGCCATGCGCTCGTCGGGTTGGACAGGTACGTGGCTTGATTGCTTTTCTTTCATCGCATCGCTCACGGCCTGTCTCCACACATGGTTTTTATCCAAACAGCGCGCCCGCCCGGACTTGATAGCTAAGAACTCCAGAGTTGTGGCGCGCGCAACATAGGTGCCGAGCCTTGGTACAAAGTCAAGACATGGAAGCCGGGGTGCCTATCGTTGGGCCCGAGTATGGACTTTCTTCCGGGGTGGTTTTGCCCCTGTGTCGGGATTGTGCGCCGGTTGCTTTCCAGTACGCGACCATCATGCGCCGACACCTGCCTTGCACCACTGTGCCGCACAGCGCCGGGCAACCGTTGTGTAACGCCTCCGGCAAACCCGGCGCGGTTCACGGCCATTCAATAGGTGCAAGGAACATAGGCTCTGCAGTTCGGCTGTGCACACCGTTCGCGCGGAGGGGTTGGTCAGTTCAGATCGTTCAACTTTTGTCGCCAGCGTTCCACCACATCGGGGTTCCTGACATATGTCGGCAGATCACCTTTCATGATGCGTGTTGCGTTTTCGACGAGGACGTCGGGCATGACCGTGTAGAGATCAATGGTGTGGCCCAGGATATGCGGGGTGAGGATCACCCGGTCGAGGCCGCGCAGCGGGTGGTCGGCGGGCAGCGGTTCGGTTTCCGTCACGTCCAGCCCCGCACCGGCCAGGTGTCCTGCTGTCATCACCCGCACCAGCGCATCCTCGTCAATGAGACCCCCGCGCGAGGTGTTGATCAGAACCGCATTTGTCTTCATCGCGCGCAGTTCCGCCTCGGCAATCATGCCTCGCGTCTGCGCGTTGAGCGGCACATGCAGGCTGACCACATCGGACGTGGTCAGCAGCGCGTCGCGCTCCACCAACCGTACGCCCGCGGGTGCGGTGTCAGGTGTCAGGAACGGATCGTGCACCAGGATCTGTGCCGGCTCGAACGCCAGCAGTCGCTCGATCACCCCGGCCCCAATCCGGCCAGACCCGATCAGGCCGATCGTCCGGCCCCGCACCATCCGCGCATACATCTGCTGCGGCCGGCCCGCATTTTCGCGTAGCAGGCGTTCGGATTCATGCAGCCGGTACAGCAGCACCAGCATCAGCATCACTGTCGCCTCTGACATCGCCAGAAAGTTCTCGGGCGTTGCACCATTGGCCACGATCAGACCACGCGCGGCACAGGCCTCCAGATCGACCGCATCCACCCCGATCGTCGGAAAGACCAGCGCCCGCAGCCGTGGTGAGGCATCCAGATCCGCCTCGCTCAGCCGCGACCGCGAGCTGGCCACGATGATATCAACGTCCGACAGCAGCGCCTGCCGTTGCTCTTCCGTCAGCCGCAGCGGAACACCCGGGGTGATCTGGGGGCCGCGAACGACCTCCCAGCCTTCGGCCCGCAGCCGATCCGTTGCGGTGTCCAACACCTCTTCCAGCACAGGATCCTGCGCAATATAGATCTTCGGGGTCATCATCAGTCGCTCCGCGTCAGGCCAGCGACCATGTTGGGGTTATACCCCGGCTGGACACGTGCATCGATCACTACGCTCTTGCCCGCGCGCACCATCTCGACGCCCTGTTTGATCGCCTCGACCAGCTCGCCCGCGGTAAAGACCGGGCCGATCCCTTCGCAGCCCTGCGCCCGCGCAACTCCGGCAATGTCGATATCCGGATCACCGATACGCTGGCCGATCCACTTGTTCTCGACCGGGCGGTTGCGGGCCACTGCCACGCGTTCCTGGTGCACCTCGTCATTGTAGAACGAGCGATTGTTCGACACCACCGCCAGGAACGGAGTGCCATAATGCGCCGCCGTCCAAAATGCCGAGGCCGCCATCATGAAGTCGCCGTCCCCAAGAACCGCAACAGGCAGCCGGTCGCTGTCTTTCAGCGCCAGCGCCGCCCCGATCAGCATCCCAGGACCCGAGCCGATCCCCGCGCCGCCATCCGAACCCAGGAAGTCCAGCGGATGACGGAAGTGCCACGCCTCGCCCGCCCAACCCAACGGCCAACGCACAAAGCTGGCACAGACACCTTCCAAACCTTCGCCAAGCGCCCCGGCCAGCGTCATGATATCAAGCTCAACATCTGCATCGGGGGCGTTCAGCGCGGGTTTGACCGGCAAATCACCGGGCATCTCGCCCGCCCCTACACCCAGGGCATCGGCAATCGCATGCATCGCAACATCCGGGCCACAGGCCAGGTGCAGATCCAGCGCAGGCAGCGCCTGATGCTCCATCCCCCAGCCATTGTGCAGCTGATAATCCAGCGACGCCTGGATCACCTGCGCCGTCACTTCGCCCGCCAGTTTCAGCGTACCCGCGACATCCAGCCAGTCCAGACTCAGGATCACATCGGCCTCGCGCAGCACCGCGCCCGCCGCGTCGTCGATGAAGAAGGCTGGTTTACCCCGATGCCGCGGGTGATCCGTCGGGAAAGACGCCCCGATCCGGATATCCGTCAGAACCTTCGCCCCCAGCCCCTCGACAAAGGCCACACGCCGCGCCCAATCCGCCGGATCGCGCGACACCCGCCCCGCCAGCACCACAGGCGCCTTGGCGTTCTTCAGCAGGTCCGCCGCACGTGCCACGCCTTCGGCCGAAGGAGCCGCAGGCAAAGGCGGCTGGTAACGCGCAAAATCCGGCAGCGCCGGGGCCTGCGCGTGCTGCTTTTCCTGGATCGACACATCAAAGTTCACATAGGTCGGCCCTTTCGGCTCGCTCCGCGCGATCACATCCGCACGCAACATCGATTCCAGCGCCGCCTCCATCGAGCCAGGCTGATCGTCCCATTTCACATAATTCCGGATCATCGACGCCTGGTCACGGCAGGTATGGAGCCAGTCAATCCAAGGACGCCGCAGCGCCGCATCAACCGGCCCCGTCGCACCATAGATCAGCACAGGAACCCGATCACACCATGCGTTGAAGATCGCCATCGTCCCATGCATCAGACCCACGTTGCTGTGCAGAATCACCGCCAATGGCTCCCCCGTCACCTTCGCATAGCCATGTGCAATCGCAACCGCATGCTCTTCGTGCAGACACAACAGCATCTGCGGATCTTCATTACCAAGGTGGTTCACAAGGCTGTCATGCAAACCCCGAAAGCTCGACCCAGGGTTCAGCGCAACATACTTCACCCCCAAACCTCGCAACATATCCGCAAATACATCGCTACCCCAAACTCCCAAACTATCCGACGATACTGGGCGCTCAACCTGATACAGCCTGTGCTCTGTCATGTGTTTTGGCCTTTCCTTATGAAGTGTTGATGCAGCAGCGCCCCATTTTGAAAGGCGTACGCAATAGGTATTTATTGCCCGCCGAAAGGGCGGGCATTTTGCATTTCAGACGGTCTGGAGCGGTTCAGAGGATCAGAAATCCAAACCGAAATCGACGGTCCCCGCCGAATGGGTCAAAGCACCGGAGGAAATATAATCCACATTTGCCGATGCGATTTCGCGCAAACGGCCAAGGGTCACATTCCCGCTGGCTTCTGTCTTCGCCCGCCCGTCAATGCGCTTTACGGCTTCGGCCATGTCTTCGGTCGACATATTGTCAAACATGATGACATCTGCGCCCCCGGTCTGAAGCACCTCGTCCAACTGATGCAAACCGTCGATCTCGATCTCGACCACGACCATGTGACCCACATTTCGCTGAACGGCTTCCAACACCTGTTTGATGCCACCAGCCGCTGCGATATGGTTGTCCTTGATCAGGATTGCATCGGACAGGGAAAACCGGTGATTGTGGCCGCCGCCATGCAAAATCGCGAGTTTCTCGACAAGCTTCAGCCCCGGTGTGGTTTTGCGTGTACAGGTGATACGTGTCTTGGTACCCGCAAGTTCCTGCACATAGGACGCTGTCAAAGTTGCCGTCCCGGACAACCGCCCGGCAAAGTTCAGGGCAACACGCTCTGCGGCAAGGATCGACGCCGCCGATCCCTCTATACGCATCAAGGTATCGCCCGTTTTGCAGGCCGTACCATCCGCGACAACAGTCTCGACAATAAGATCGGGATCAATCAGCCGAAACGCCAGAGAGGCCACCTGCATCCCAGAAACAACCGCGTCCTGCCGTGCACGCATTTGCGCCTTGTAGCGCGTGCCTTCAGGCAGAACGGAACGGGTTGTCACGTCGCCTGCTGCACCCAGGTCCTCCACAATGGCGTTCCGAACCATAGGTTCGAGGATGATATCGGGGACGTTCGCAACATTGCTCATTATTTTTCAGATCCTTGTCGGTTTGCAGAAAGGGTAGGAAGGGATGGTCTCATCCCGGCCAAAGCAATCAATAAAGAAAAAGCTTTTGGATCCCAGACCCCGTTCGCACATTACCTCTGCACCGGGTTACTGACCCGACAGATTGATATGCACATTCTTTTCATGGGTGAAGGAAATCAGCTCGCCAATACCTTCTTCGCGCCCGATACCCGATTGTTTGACCCCACCGAACGGGGCACCAAGGAAATGCCGGCCAACTTCGTTAACCCAAACAAACCCGGCCTCGACACGAGCAGCCGTGCGATGAGCCGTAACCAAGTCCCGAGTCCAAATTGCGCAGGTCAGCCCCAGCTCAAGTGCGTTGACCTCGTTCAGCATGGAATCTTCGTCCGACCATTTGCGGACCGCCAGAACTGGCCCGAAAATCTCTTCGCGAGCGATACGCATCTGCGGCGTTACATCCGCAAAAATCGTCGGCGCGATGAAGCTTCCCTGTGCCAGCGCACCTTCGGTCACCGCATGGCCGCCGGTTACGGCACGCGCGCCTTCGCTCATGGCGGATTCGATGAAGTCCATGATCCGATCGAACTGTGTCCGGCTGACGATCGCCCCCATCGTGGTCTCCGGCTCTGTCGGAATGCCTGGCTTGTACCGTTCGACAGCCGCTTTGAGATGTGAGATGACCGCATCGTGGATGTCTACATGCAAGAAAGCGCGGCTCGTCGATCCGCAAGATTGCCCGCACCAGCCGAAATTCATGCCGCCGACGATCGCATCGGCGATCTTCTTCGGATCGCTGTCCGGATAGGCGATCAGCGCGTTCTTGCCGCCGAGTTCGAGCAGCACTGGTTTGACGGTGTCGCTCGCGCTGCGCATCACCGCCCGGCCCGCGGGTACGGAGCCGATGAGTGTGACCTTGGCGACGTCGGGATGTTCGGCCAGCCCAGCTCCTGCCTCGACGCCGCCCGGCAGAACATTGAACGTGCCTTTAGGCAGCAGGCCATCGATGAGCTCCGCCAGCCGCAGCGAAGACAACGGAGCCTGAACCGGCGGCTTGATGATGACGGCATTGCCTGCGGCCAGAGGCGCTGCCATCTTTCCGCCGCAGAACATGAACGGATGATTAAAGGCAAGAATCCTTGCAACCACGCCCATCGGCTGGCGTAGGGTCATGTTGATGCGCTCTGGTCCCATAGGGATCGTATCACCCTTCATTTCGGTCACAAGACCGGCGAAAAACTCCATCTGCGCTGCCGCAATCGCGGCGTCGCCGCGCATTTCAGTATAGGGGTTGCCACAGTTTGCAGCGTCCATCATCGCCAGTTCATCGCCATGCTTTCGCAAGAGATTTGCGATTTCCTTCAGGATACGTGCGCGTTCCAGCGGCACAACATCCCGCCATACCTCGAACCCTTCTTTCGCTGCCGCAACCGCCGCATCGACATCGGCGCGACTTGCCGTCGCAACCGACCCGATCCGCTCGCCGGTTCCTGGGTTGAAAGTGTCTTCGTACTTTCCCTCTAGTGGCGGCACCCATGCGCCGCCGTAGTAGAGATGGGCTGGTTCTTGAAGAGAGAGCTTCGCGTCTAGTTTCAGATTTTCCATCTAAGGTATCCTCCCGGCTTGAGGCCCTAATAACTTAGACTTCTAAATAATGTCAATCAGAGAACCCGCCCGAGGGCCGATTGGACGCCAAGCAAGTGCGGCAAGTATGTTTCAATCGTCTGCTTCGGTGTCCAGCCGGCAGACGACAAACCGATATTGAGAGCAGCGACGGTCAAACCCTTGCGATCATTCAGCGGAACAGCGATTGACCGTAAACCCGTTTCCACTTCCTGGTCCACAAACGCATATCCGTCCTCTCTCGCAGCATCGATCCGGCACAAGGTCTGAACTGGGTCGAGTATTGAGAACTTGGTCCGCGGGGTAAGGTCCGAGCGTCTGACAAGCAGGTCAGCCTCTTCGCGAGGCAGCGCAGCCAACAGAACCCTTCCCATCGAGGTGCAATGGGCGGGGAGTCGTGACCCAGGCATGAGCCCGATGGACATCACACGTTTCTGCGCCGCGCGCGCGATATACACGATCTCGGTCTCATCGAGCAGTGCCACGGAACAGCTTTGACCAATTTGCTCGGAGAGTTGGTCAAGCCAAGGTTGGACAATCTGCGAGAGCGGTAGGGAAGCAAGTGCGGCCACTCCGAGCCGTAGGATGCGCGGGGTAAGAGTAAAAAACTTACCGTCATAGTCGGCGTAACCTTCGCGGTGGAGCGTCAACAGTACGCGTCGCGTAGCAGCGCGATCCAAGCCACTGGCGACGGCAGCTTCGGATATCGAAAGACGCGGGGATGTGGGTCCGAAGGCTTCGATCACTTTCAGCCCCTTGGCGAGCGAGGCGATGTAGTCGGTGGGATTGTTCAACATGCGAACGTTGATATACACATGTTGAAAAAAGATCAATATATGAACATTTTACTCGCTACGGCGGTAATCTAGGGATATTTCGAAGTGAATGTAAGGAGGATCCTGATGAACAAAACATCGCCCAGCCTCGCTGACGCGGTTGCGGATATCCCCGATGGCGTACAGGTTATGATCGGTGGCTTTGGAGGCTCCGGAGCCCCGATCGAACTGATCCACGCTTTAATCGACCGCTTTCGTGCCACCGGCAGCCCCAAGAATCTTACCGTGATAAACAATAACGCGGGAAACGGCGCGATCGGAATCGCCGCGATGATCAAAGCGGGGATGGTCAGGAAGATGATCTGCTCTTTCCCGCGCAGCTCCAACGCCGAGGCATTCAACGAAAAATACCTGGCAAGCGAAATCGAGCTCGAGTTGATCCCGCAGGGTACATTGGCCGAACGCATTCGCGCGCGCGGAGCAGGCATTCCCGCTTTTTATACGCCAACTTCTTTTGGTACCGAGCTTGCCGAAGGCAAGCCGACAGAGACGTTCGACGGCAAGATGTACGTGCAAGAGTTGTGGTTGAAGGCCGACTTCGCCCTGATCAAAGGCCATGATGGTGACGAGACCGGCAACCTTACCTATCGTTTGGCTGGCCGGAACTTCAATCCGTTGATGGCGATGGCTGCCGATCGCACGATTGCGCAGGTCTCCAACCTCCGCGCACCCGGCTCCATCGATCCTGAGGCGGTAGTTACCCCCGGAATCTTCGTCGACAAGATTGTCGAGGTTCCCGCGCCTCAACAAGAAGAAGTACTCGTGCGTAGGGGGGTGGTCTACTGATGTCCGGTTTCAATTTAATGGAAGACAAACTGACGAACGCGCAGATCGCGTGGCGTGCCGCTCAGGATATCGAAGATGGTTCCTATGTGAACCTCGGTATCGGATTTCCCGAGATGATCGCCAAGTTCCAGCCCGATGGCCGCGATGTAACCTATCATACCGAGAACGGCGTGCTGGGATTCGGAAAAGCCCCTGCGGAGGGACAGGAAGACTGGGATCTTATTAATGCGGGCAAAAAGGCGATTACATTGAAGCCCGGTGCATCCTTTTTCCATCATGCCGACAGCTTTTCGATGGTGCGCGGTGGCCACCTCGATCTGGCCGTTCTTGGCGCGTATCAGGTCGCCCAGAACGGCGATCTGGCGAACTGGCGCGTAGGCACCAAAGGCGTGCCGGCCGTGGGTGGAGCAATGGACCTTGTGCATGGGGCCAAGCGTGTGGCGGTTGTAACTGACCATGTAACCAAGGATGGCGGCCCGAAACTGGTCGAGGCCTGTACTTTCCCGCTGACAGGCGTCGGGTGCGTGACCCGCGTCTACACCTCTCTGGCCGTGATTGACATCGAAGATAGCAAATTCGTGCTTCGTGAAAAACTGCCGGGCATCACTTTGGACGCCTTGCAGGCGGTGACTGGCGCGACGTTGCACATTGTTGGCGAAGTTGCCGAACTCAATGTTCCCGAGGGAATCTCATGACTGACGTATACATATGCGACTACATCCGCACACCAATCGGCCGCTTTGGCGGTGCGCTTTCCTCCGTCCGCGCTGACGACCTTGCCGCGATTCCGCTTCGGGCCATTGCCGCGCGCAATCCGGGCCTCGACCTTGCCGCGATCGACGAGGTGATCTTCGGCTGCGCCAATCAGGCTGGCGAAGACAACCGCAACGTCGCCCGCATGGCGCTGCTTCTCGCAGGCTATCCCGAGACGGTGCCGGGTACGACGATGAACCGACTTTGCGGCTCGGGTATGGATGCGGTCATCACTGCAGCTCGGGCGATCAAATCCGGCGAGGCCGAGCTGCTTGTCGCCGGAGGGGTAGAGAGCATGTCGCGCGCGCCATTCGTGATGCCCAAGGCCACCTCCGCCTTCTCGCGGGCCAATGAGGTCCACGACACCACTATCGGCTGGCGTTTCGTTAACAAGCTGATGAAGGAAAAATATGGCGTCGACAGCATGCCCGAGACGGCAGAGAATGTGGCCGAAGATTTTGGCATCTCGCGCCCCGATCAGGATGCCTTCGCCTTGCGCTCGCAGCAGAAAGCGGCCAAAGCCCAAGTCAATGGCCGTTTGGCCCAGGAGATCGTGCCGGTTACGATCCCGCAGCGCAAAGGTGATCCTCTGGTCATCGACACCGACGAGCATCCGCGTTCCACGACTACATACGAAGGCCTGAAAAAGCTTCGGCCCTTCGTGAAAGCCGATGGCACTGTGACAGCGGGCAACGCCTCTGGCGTGAATGACGGGTCTGCCGCTTTGATCCTTTCGACGAAAGAAGCTGCCGAAAAGCATGGGCTTAAGCCGATCGCCAGAGTGCTCGGCGGGGCGACCGCCGGCGTGGCGCCGCGCATCATGGGCTTCGGCCCGGTTCCGGCCTCGAGAAAGCTTCTGGCGCGTCTTGGCCTGCGCCAAGAGGAGTTCGCAGTGATTGAGCTTAACGAAGCTTTCGCCTCGCAGGGCCTCGCCACGTTGCGTAATCTTGGGATTGCTGATGATGACGTGCGTGTGAACCCCAATGGCGGGGCAATCGCGTTGGGTCATCCGCTGGGCATGTCGGGTGCGCGGATTACTGGCACCGCGATGCTTGACCTCAAGCCTGGTGAGAAATCGCTATCCACCATGTGTATCGGTGTAGGACAGGGTATTGCTATTGCGCTAGAAGCCGTCTGACTGGCTCAACGACGGGCGCAATCCTCTTCAACCCGCCGGTGTAGAAGCCGCGCCAGCAGATCGGCATGGCTGTCTTCGTCGAACGTGAACTTGCGTGTCAGACCTACCGCCCCGGCCATGTAATCCGACTTTAGATCGAGCGCAGCAAGGCTGCCGCGCGCAATTTCCCGCGCCACGACGCCGCGCGAGATGAACCAGAGCATCTCAGAACCTTCGAGAAGCGTTTGCGCCGCCGGCAGGGCCACCGTCTCGAACACCGGTGTGAGATCGGATAACCCCATCGCGGCAAGGTATTGATCCACGCTCTGACGGATGATCGCGCCAGGGTTGGGCAGGATGAGGGGATAGCGTAGCAGAGCGTCGGTCACCGGCAGATCCAGCGCTGGATGTCCGGCGCGCGCCACCAGCAAGATCGGCTCGTCATAGAGATACTCGAAAGACAGGTGTCGCGTTGCCCTTAAATCTGAGACACGACGCGTTCGGGGATATTTTTTGCCCTTAATTATGAGATTCCACTGCCATCGCGCCTATGCTTTTCGCGCGCTGCCGGGCGATGTAATCGACCGCGGCAAGCAGACGTGGCTCCTTATCGAAGGCGCGCAATAGAGCAACCCTTGCATAGTCGTCGATGCCGGAGCTTGAGATGGCCGCTTTGACCAGTGGACGGGATTGGGCTGCATCAATTGCAGCAAGGCAAAACAGCCTTACTTCCAGCCTGTGGCCCTGAAGAGCGTATAACGGATCTCCGCGGAAGGCCTTTAATGATATGGCAAAGGTGACCGCGCGCATTGCGCGCCGAAATTGCTTGGAGCTGCGTAATCGCGCGGCGTATTCAAGCCGCGCGGCGCCGTTGCGCGCACGATTTATCAGCTTTTCGGGCATCTGTTCGCCACTGGCCTTGCCGAGCGTCGGCACAAGTCTCGTCCCACAAACCTGGCAGTCGAATGCCCAGGCTCGCCTCCAATGCTTGAGCGAAAGGCCCTCTCTGGAACATTGCAGGCAATGCTGGAATGGTATCTGGGCCGTCAGCGAGGCTTCTCGTGTCGTCATTGCTGGGAAGGTCAAAGATCGCACAACATCTGGGTCAATCCGTGCGGCGTTGGCAATCTTCGCCGCCGCAGCCGCGTCGACGTTGAAGTTCAAGGCGGTGCCATGCGCGGTATCGATTCTGAGATGAGCCAGTAGTTCCGCATCATCACAGTAGTTGGCCGCCGCCAGCCTAGACAACCAACCTGACAACAACTCGTCGGGCAGCGGCGCGACAGTCTTGGGCAGCGGGTGCGGCTTCACACCCCGGACTTCTCGAGCCGCCGATGGGGGTTCGCATGGCGCGACCAAACCGGCGTCCATTTTGCGATTGCGTCATCGGTGATGCATTCATCACCTGTGACAATGGCGTCGATGGAAAGATCCTTGATCAGGGCGAAGATGCGCGAGGTCACCCCGCCGGTCAGCGCAAGTATCTGCTTTAGTGACTTGACCTTCAGATTGGATTTCTTCTCGAGGGGCATTGCCGCGATGAGTGTCTGGATCATGTCCGAGAACTCGGCGTCGTCGCGCCAGTTTGGAAGGTGATGTTCGTCCAGCCGCCTGGCAAGCTGGATATCACCACGGATGGCATCGACGGCCTCGCTGACCCCCAGGCAGACCAGCGACACTTCGAGTTCATTGCTGAGATACCGCAGAACATTGAGAAAGCGGCGCTGTTCGCGGTGGGTCCCGGCCAAGAGGTTGTGGACTTCGTCGATCATGATCATCCGCAGGCCAAGGTCGCGCAAGAGCGCGACGACACGGACTTCGAGGGAGGCCACATTTTGAGCGCGCGCGCTCAGTGCCGTGGCCGGTGCCCCGACGGTCGCCAGGTGTCGCGTTGCCCTTAAATCTGAGACACGACGCGTTCGGGGATATTTTTTGCCCTTAATTATGAGATTCCACTGCCATCGCGCCTATGCTTTTCGCGCGCTGCCGGGCGATGTAAACAACCGCGGCAAGCAGACGTGGCTCCTTATCGAAGGCGCGCAATAGAGCAACCCTTGCATAGTCGTCGATGCCGGAGCTTGAGATGGCCGCTTTGACCAGTGGACGGGATTGGGCTGCATCAATTGCAGCAAGGCCAAACAGCCTTACTTCCAGCCTGTGGCCCTGAAGAGCGTATAACGGATCTCCGCGGAAGGCCTTTAATGATATGGCAAAGGTGACCGCGCGCATTGCGCGCCGAAATTGCTTGGAGCTGCGTAATCGCGCGGCGTATTCAAGCCGCGCGGCGCCGTTGCGCGCACGATTTATCAGCTTTTCGGGCATCTGTTCGCCACTGGCCTTGCCGAGCGTCGGCACAAGTCTCGTCCCACAAACCTGGCAGTCGAATGCCCAGGCTCGCCTCCAATGCTTGAGCGAAAGGCCCTCTCTGGAACATTGCAGGCAATGCTGGAATGGTATCTGGGCCGTCAGCGAGGCTTCTCGTGTCGTCATTGCTGGGAAGGTCAAAGATCGCACAACATCTGGGTCAATCCGTGCGGCGTTGGCAATCTTCGCCGCCGCAGCCGCGTCGACGTTGAAGTTCAAGGCGGTGCCATGCGCGGTATCGATTCTGAGATGAGCCAGTAGTTCCGCATCATCACAGTAGTTGGCCGCCGCCAGCCTAGACAACCAACCTGACAACAACTCGTCGGGCAGCGGCGCGACAGTCTTGGGCAGCGGGTGCGGCTTCACACCCCGGACTTCTCGAGCCGCCGATGGGGGTTCGCATGGCGCGACCAAACCGGCGTCCATTTTGCGATTGCGTCATCGGTGATGCATTCATCACCTGTGACAATGGCGTCGATGGAAAGATCCTTGATCAGGGCGAAGATGCGCGAGGTCACCCCGCCGGTCAGCGCAAGTATCTGCTTTAGTGACTTGACCTTCAGATTGGATTTCTTCTCGAGGGGCATTGCCGCGATGAGTGTCTGGATCATGTCCGAGAACTCGGCGTCGTCGCGCCAGTTTGGAAGGTGATGTTCGTCCAGCCGCCTGGCAAGCTGGATATCACCACGGATGGCATCGACGGCCTCGCTGACCCCCAGGCAGACCAGCGACACTTCGAGTTCATTGCTGAGATACCGCAGAACATTGAGAAAGCGGCGCTGTTCGCGGTGGGTCCCGGCCAAGAGGTTGTGGACTTCGTCGATCATGATCATCCGCAGGCCAAGGTCGCGCAAGAGCGCGACGACACGGACTTCGAGGGAGGCCACATTTTGAGCGCGCGCGCTCAGTGCCGTGGCCGGTGCCCCGACGGTCGCCAGGATGTGCAGATAGAACCGTCGTTCGTCGGGAGCTGGTGGTGCTTGTAACAGTAACAGCGGCGTTCGCGTAATTCCCGATGCTGGGTCATATTCCGGTGCATATCTGCGCGAAAGATTGCGGGCGATCATCGTCTTTCCGATCCCGGACGCGCCATGCACAAGAAGGCCAGGCATACGGGTTTGCCTTGGCGCTTCGATCATACACTGCAAACGGTCCAGAACTTGTTCGGCCCGCGGAAAGCCAATCCAGATATCCGATTGAATGAGGGTGATCCGACCGTCTTCCTCTGTTTTTCCTGCCCTCAATTCACCATCTCTCCACCTTGAACAATGGGCGCGATGTATCACCCGTATCGATCGCGCGCAGCCCTTCGGTTGTTGAGACGGCCGAGTTGGCGCCCTCCAATGTCCCTTTTCTTTCACGGGATCGGCGTTCGGCCCTCGTCAGGCTCCGGCTTTCAGACTCGATTTGGCGTTGCTGTCGGATCAGCTCAGCCAGGACCAGCTCATTGGACCCGGACTTGCCAAGGGCACGGGCATTCCTCATGGCTTCGCGATATTCCCAGAGCGACACAGGCGGAATTTCCAGGTTTCGGTACCGAGCTTCGACGTATCGGTCATTATCCAGTTCGACCCAGATCACCGAGAGGTCGCGAGGGTCGTAGCGGACGACCACCTTTCCATCCCCGCGCCCGATGTGGCCTGCAAGCGCATCGGACCAGTACCGTATCTGGAACAGATGGATGCCGTCACGCCTGACCTTGCGCAGTTCACTTGGCAGAAAGCTCACCCGAAAGGCTTCAATCTCGAAGGGGATATCGCCCATCATTTGCTCTGAGAGCGCCTCCCATTTGGCAACGGGCGTGCAGCCAAGACTTGAATGAATGCTGTTGTTGTAGCGGCAGATTTCCAGAGCAAACCAGCGATCGAAGTCGCTTAAGGTCATCGTGGCCATGCCCTCGGCGTCATAGTCGCCCTTGGCCACGACCGAGGATTGCGTTGTTCCAGGCAACAGGTGCACGGCCCCCATCATCGTGCCGATCAATCGTTCGATGTGCCCTCCGAAATGAGGACTGCCTGGCGGCCGATAGACCAGATCGATCCCCCATTCTGCACATGCCGACCGAAAGGCATGCGACCGGAAATCGCGCCCGTTATCGACGTGGATGCTATGCGGTTTACCCTGCGCGGGCCAAGGAACATTGCGCACCAATTCCGCCAGAAGTTCCGCCTTGGGGGCCACAGCCTGTGTCAGGCAAAGCGCCACCGACAGACGCGAAGGTGCCTCGAGAGAGGTGTAATATCCGGTCACCATCCGCGTTGCGACGTCGATCGCCAGCGTGACCCAAGGCCGCCCAATTGGTTTGCGTTCAAAACTGTCGACGAGAATGATGTCCGCAGGCGTATGGTCGATTTGCACGACCTCCAGTGGCCGGTTTGCCTTGTTGTCGCCTACGACCGGCGCAAATTTCTGGCGGGCCGCCTTTGCGCCTTCGCGTGCCTTGGCAATTTCACGGGCATCCATTGCATCCAGCCTGCGCTGAACCGTCCGACGTGTCGGCGGTTGCAAGCCCTGCTGCCAGCACGCGCTTCGGATTTCTGTCACGATGCGCGACAGGCTTGGGCGTTCCCGCCGTAAGAAATAACGGCGAAGATGTTCTTCGATCACCGCTTCCACCTTGCCGGATATCAAGGTTGTACCAGTCGGGCGGCCCCGTTTCCGAGAAGCCAGCGCGCTGGTGCGCCCACCCTCTTCGGCCAGACGCTTTATCCAGCGCCAGACAGTCGCCCTGCTGACACCAAGCTCCCAAACGGCGTCATTGATGCCACTTTCCAGACTGCCAGTTCCTTTGAGATATGCCTGAACAAGCGGACGCAGAACGGCCGCCCTGCGCGCCTCCTCAGCACCAGCGGCAACGAAGTCTTCGCGATCATCATCCATCAATATTTGCCACACGAAGCTGCGAACCCTGTCTCAGGTTTAAGGGCAAAAATATCGGATTTAAAGGCAAAATATCATATTTAAGGGCAAAGCAAGGCCGTTGATTTCGTTGGATTTCTCATCTCACAATTAAGGGCTACGCGACAGGCATGTTCATGCCGCTGCCCGGCCGGGCACATGGCTTGGCGAGATGCTGACGCGCAAGCCGCCGATGCTGGTGCGGGTCGCGCTGGCGAACAAAATGGCGCGGATCGTCTGGGCGCTGATGGCCCGAGGCGGCGCCTACCAGTCTCCGACCGCTGCGGCGTAAGCCGTCACTGGTCGCGAGGACGTCGGAGCGGAAGAGGGCAAGGAGACGTTTGGCGCACGGTCGTGAGACGGGATCGGGAGAACCAGAGCGCAACAGAGTGCCATCGAGCACGCGGCTTTGATCTGGACCCGACCTGCGAACACCATACGGGCCCGCGGCGTGATGATGGCCGCAACAGAGGCCGGATACATGTCAGCACCCGACACCGCGCGAAACTGATCCAGAAACCCTCTTGCGCAAGGGGCGGTTATACATGTTGCGCAAATGCTGTGAAGGTTTCACCTTGCGAATCCAGTCTGTTAGTCAGGCTGCATGAGCAGACCCATACCCCCGACCTACAAGACCAGGAACTGGCCAGCCTACAATGAAGCAGTCAAGCGCCGGGGCTCGCTGACGATCTGGTTTGACCCCGAGATGAGCTGGGATGCCGCGCCGACAGGCAGGCGTGGCCGCCAGCAGACCTACAGCGATGCCGCTATCCAGACGTGCCTCTCGATGAAAGTGCTGTTCGGCATGGCGCTCCGGCAGACGACCGGGTTCGTCGAGAGCCTGCTACGGCTGGTCGGCCTGAACTGGACGGTGCCCGACTTCAGCACGCTATCTCGCCGCCAGAAGACCTTGGCCGTGAACATCCCCTACCGCGGCTCCAAGGGGCCGTTGCACCTGCTGATCGACAGCACCGGGATCAAGGTCGAAGGTGAAGGCGAGTGGCACGCACGCAAGCATGGCGGCCCGAAACGGCGCGTCTGGCGCAAGCTCCACCTTGGGATCGATGAAGAAACGTTGGAGATCCGGGCCGTCGAAGTCACCGGGAGCCACATCGGTGATGCGCCCATCCTACCCACCTTCTCGACCAAATCCCGCAGGACCAGGAAATCGGTAGCGTTACGGCTGATGGCGCCTACGACACGCGCAAATGCCACGATGCGATTGCAGATCGCGGTGCCCATGCCGTCATCCCGCCCCGCAAGAACGCGAAGCCCTGGAAGACGATCACCGCCGGAGCCGTGGCGCGAAATGAGGCCCTGCGCGCGGCGAAATACCTGGGCCGCGCGCTCTGGCGACGATGGAGTGGATACCACCGCCGAAGCCGCGTCGAGACAAAGATGCATTGTATCAAGTTGCTGGGCCAGCGGCTCATGGCACGGGACTTCGATCGACAGGTCGCCGAACTCCAGGTCCGCATCGCCGTCCTGAACGGCTACACCGCGCTCGGAATACCCGTCACGGAAGCTGTGGGATAAGTCCGTCCGGGGAAAGGGGAACCTCGGCCTTAAGCCGATTTGTGCATCAGAGCCCTTGACACTAATAATTAGCTATCTATGTTTTTCCCGGCGATGGTTCCCCGGAAGAGGAGCCGGATTTCATCGCTGCATCAAACTGGAGGAAATTCATGTCACGGACAGCCAATTTGGCCGGCCCGCGTTCGCGGACCGGAATGGTGGTGCTTTGCCTCGCTCTGACCGCGGGCTTCGCCCCGCTCGCGTCGGCGCAGGAGCAGCCCGCCTTCAACGAACATGCGGGAACCCTGCCGGACGGGACGGCATGGCTGATCCGCGTGCCCGAGAACTGGAATGGTCGACTACTCAGGGATCTGGATTTCGCCAGCAACGTTTCGGTCGCGTCAGCGGTCCAGCGGTATGACGACCTGCTCGGTCGTGGCTATGCCTTCGCCGGGCTCGCCCGGCACCCGCTGCGCCTGTGGCAATACGATCCGCAGCGTGAAATCCTGAATCTACAAGCTGTTCAGGACATTTTCACGGACCTGGAGCGCGCTCCTGACATGGTGCTGCAATACGGCTGTTCTGGCGGAGGGCTCGACAGCCTCGCTTCGGCCGAGGATTACCCGGACAGGATCGACGGTGCCGCCGTGCTTGCCGCCCATACGCCGGTCTGGATCATGAGCAGTTTCCTGGATGGCTGGTTCGCCATGCAGACCCTGCTGGGCGAAAGCTATGAGGCCGCTGGGCACGGTCCGGCCAGCGATCTCGCCATCGTCGGCCTGCCCAATGCCGGAGCGGGTGGCGAGCGCAGCCTTGACGCGATCCGTGCGTCCTGGATGGCCGCCATCGAAACGGCGGGCGAAAGCCCGGAGGGCCGCGCGCGGCTGGCGCTTGCCTTCGCCATCGGACAGTGGTCGCCGTGGATGGTCGAGGGGACCGAACTACCCGACACCGCGGATGCCGGCGCCATGGCCGACATGATCGTGGCCTCGGCGCTGCGCATCGGCGGTAATGTTGGCGGGTCCTCGCGGCTTCTGTTCGAAAACGCCGCATCGGGGCAGCAACTTTCCGGGAACGAGGGGGTCGACTATGCCGCCTTCTACCAGAATGCCGCACCCGCGATGGCGCGGACGGTTGAGGCGCTCTACGAACAGGCCGGTTTGGACCTTCAGGCCGACATTGCCAGGATCGACGCCGCCCCCCGCATCGCGGCCTCGGATTATGCGCGCGATTTCTGGGCCGCAGACGGGCGCACGACGACCGGCGATCTGCAGGTTCCGGCGATCCGCATCCACATGCTGGGCGACTGGGCCATTCCCTACACGCTGATGGAAGGCTACGGCGCGCTGGTGCAGGAGCAGGGTACCGGCGATCTGTATCGGCAGTCGCTGGTCCAGGGCACGGGCCATTGCGAGTTCACGGCTGCCGAAAGCACGGCCATCGTCGAGACCCTGGTCGAACGGATCGAAACGGGCGCCTGGCCCGAGACATCGCCCGAGGCGCTGAACGCCGCAGCCGAGGCGCTGGAAACCGGGAGCGCCCCCCGGTTCATCGAACACGGTGATTGGCGCGTGGCAGCCTATAACCGGCCCTGGGTTCCGGCAGAATGAGCCGATGGGGAACTGGCGCTGCGCCGGTTCCCCCACAGGTCCGGTGGCGCAAGTCATTGGTGGACCGTCGCCAACGCGCAGTGGGCATCTCTGGCGAGGGCAAGTGTTCCCATGTCTGGACGACCCCTGCTGCGCAAGCTGGGAATTGACGCGCCTATGCCGAAAGCAGTCATGTCTACGGCCTTTGTGGTGCGGTCTAGCCGCTGGCCCAGATGAAGTCCGCGGATCGGGTCCCAATCAAAATTGCGCGCTTTCTGCGCCTTGACCCCCTGGGGTGTCCCGATCCCCGGTTCGACCGGTTTGTCATCTCTTCTCAGCTTCACGCATTCCGTCAGCGGTTCCGCGCTCAGGAGACAGGGGCCGCGTAGATCTCGTTGCGGCGCAGGAGCGCCCAAGCGATCCGGGCAGTCTTGTTGGCGAGCGCGACCGCAACGACTTTCGGTCGCTTGCGTGCTTTAAGCCCAAGCATCCAAGCCTTGCCGGCATCGCCCTGCCTTGCAAAGCGAAGCACCGCAGTCGCGCCGGAAACGAGCAGTCGCCGGATATATCCATCACCCTGCTTGCTGATCCCGGTCTGTCGATCCTTGCCACTGCTTGAGTTCGCCCGTGGCGTCAGGCCTAGCCAGGCCGCGAACTGTCGTGCCGAGCGGAACAGGCTCGGATCCGGAACATTTGCAGCAATTGCGCTGGCGGTGATCGGTCCGATACCGGGAATGGTCGCCAGTCGCCGGCTCGTCTCGTGCGTCCGGTGCCACTCGAGGATCCGTTTCTCCAGGGCCTCAGCCTGATCGGCAATCGCCTCCGCTTGGCAGATCAACGCATGGATGGCAGCCGCAGCATGGTCAGGCAACCGTTCCTGGTTCTCTCGGAAGTGGGTGTCGCCTTGCCCTTAAATCCGAGACACGGCGCGTTTTCCGGCCTTTCTTGCCCTTAAATTTGAGATGAGGTGGCTGAACCGCCGACGCGTAGTCGCATCCGCTGAGCAATCTGGTCGACGGTTGCAAGCAGTCGGGGCTCCTTATCGTAGGCGCGAAGCAGGGCAACTCGTGCGTAGACGTCGATGTCCATGCTGCACAACGCAGCCTTTACCAGTGGACGTGATTGGGCGGAGGCAATGGCGGCAAGGCAGAAGAGCCTTATGTTCGGGCGGGGGCTTTGAAGCGCGAAGAAAGGGTCTCCACATAAAGCTTTGAGTCCCATCGCGAAGGTGACCGCCCGCATGGCTCGGCGTAGTTGACGCGCGCTGCCCGACACCGCGACACGCTCCAGGATCCGTGCCCCCCGGCGGGCACGATCAACCAGCTTTTCGGAGACCGCTGCGCCATTTTGCCTGTCGGCCTTTGGAAGAAGCCGGGCACCACAAATCTGGCAGTCGAACGCCCAGGCCCTACGCCAGTGCCTGAGCTCAAGGCCGCCATCAGCGCAGCTTGTGCAAGCCTGGAACGGCACCTGTGCGGTCAACCGCATCTCTGCTTCCGGCATCGCCGCGAAAGTCATCGACGACACGAACGCTGGATCGAAGCGCGCCGCAACGGAAATCCTATCCGCGGCCAGCATGTCGAGATCAAAATCAAGGGCTGCAGCATATTTTGCGTCGATCCCGATATGGGCGAGCAGGTCTGCTACCTCGCAATGATTGGAAGCGGCCAGTCGCGATAACCAACCAGAAAGCAACTCGTCCGGCACTGGCGTCACCGATATCGGCAGCGGGATACACGTCACGCCCCAGATTTCTCGAGCCGTCGCTGAGCGTTTGCATGGCGCGACCAGACCGGTGTCCATTTTGCGATGGCATCATCAGTGACGCACTCGTCACCGCTGATGATCGCGTCGATGGACAGATCCTTGACCAAGGCAAAGATGCGGGACGTCACCCCGCCAGTTAATGCGAGGATCTGCTTGAGCGACCGCACTTGCAGATTGGATTTCTTCTCCAGCGGCATGGCCGCGATCAATGTCTGGATCATATCCGAAAACTCGGCATCATCGCGCCAATTCGGCAGGTGGTGTTCATCAAGCCGACGGGCCAGTTGGACATCGCCGCGAATGGCATCGACGGCTTCGCTGACACCGTAGCAGACCAAAGATGCCTCCAGCTCGTTGCTGAGATACCTCAAGACATTGAGGAACCGGCGCTGTTCCCTATGCGTGCCCGCAAGAAGGTTGTGGACTTCGTCGATCATGATCATCCGCAGCCCGAGGTCGCGCAAAAGGCCCACGACCCGAACTTCCAGCGAGGCAACACTCTGCGCCTTCAGGCTCAGCGTCGACGACGGGGCTCCGACGGCTGCGAGGATGTGCATATAGAACCGCCGCTCATCAGGAGCGGGTGGCGCCTGCAACAGAAGTAACGGGGTGTGGGTGACGCCCGACTCCGGATCATACTCCGGCGCATAGCGTCGCGACAGGTTGCGGGCGATCATTGTTTTGCCGATGCCGGACGCCCCATGCACCAGAAGGCCAGGCATGCGGGTCTGCCGCGACATCTCAATCAGACCATGCAGCCGGTCCAGCACTTGCTCCGCTCGGGGAAAGCCGATCCAGATGTCCGATTGAATGAGGGCGATGCGGCCGTCGTCTTCAGTTTCTGCCCTCAATTCACCAGCGCTCCACCTTGAACATGGGGCGCGATGGGCGTTGTTGCAGAAAGTCGGCCTGAGTTGTGAGTGCCCCTTTCCCATTCAGTTTCATGCCACGCGGACGACGTGGGCGGTGCCGAGCGCGTTGAAGCGATTGACAAGGGCGACCCGGATGTGGATTTCGGCGGTTTGGCGATCTGGATCCCGCGCGGCGATGCGCTCACCGAAGGCCTTCAGGCATCGCATCTTGGCCTCCACTCGGCTACGGGCGTGGTATCCGGTCCACCGCTTCCAGAATGCCCGACCGTAGTGACGCGTGGCGCGCAGGGTTTCGTTGCGCGCCTTGGCAGCCGGGCAGTCCTCTTTCCAAGCTCGACCGTTCCTTCGGGTCGGTATGATTGCCGTGCCACCGCGTGCGATGACGGCGCCGTGGCAGCGGCGGGTATCGTAGGCACCATCCGCGGTCACGGTGCCGATGTCCTCGTCCTCGGGGATCTGGCCCAACAGGTCCGGCAGGACTGGGCTGTCGCCTTCCCGGCTAGGGGTGAACTCGACGGCCCGGATATCCGAGGTGGCGATATCCATCGCCAGATGCACCTTGCGCCATTGGCGGCGGCCCTGAACGCCATGCTTGCGGGCCTGCCATTCGCCGTCGCCAAGAAACTTGATGCCGGTGCTGTCCACCAGAAGATTCAGCGGCCCTTCGGCACGGCGATAGGGGATCTGCACCTTGAGGGTCTTCTGTCTGCGGCACAGCGTCGAGTAGTCCGGAACGGGCCAGTCTAGCCCTGCCAGGCGCAGGAGGCTCGCGACCATTCCGGCTGTCTGCCTGAGCGGTAGCTTGAACAGAACCTTGAGCGACAGGCAAAACTGGATCGCGGCATTCGAAAAGACCGGCGGGCGCCCTGGGCGTCCCTCATGCGGCGCGTGCCAGGTCATCTCCTTGTCCAGCCAGATCAGCAGCGATCCGCGCTTCCTGAGCGCATCGTTGTAGCTGGACCAGTTCGTCGTGCGGTAGCGGGCGGGCTTGGGCTTGCTCATGCAGATCGTCTAACCGCATGGATTCCCGATGTGAATCCTTCACCGACTGAGTTCTGCAACAACGCCCAGTGCATCACCCAAAAAAAGGGAAACGACGCCAGACCGAGAAGCCTGACGCCGCGCTAGAAAAAAACCCCTGAACACGGTTCTTCTAGCGCAGTGTCCGAACCCCTGCAACCAGCAAAGTGTTTTTGCTGGCAAGAATGTTGTTTGCTCTCGACATGGCATCGTCTCTCTCAGGAGATACGACCATGGAACCAACGACTGGCCTGATCCTAAGGCGGATCACGCAGACAGACCTCTCTGTTTCGGCGCACAAACTGGCCACGCTCATCCTCGACGGAATTGCGTGGAAGGACGGGTATAACGGCCTGCCCCGCGGCACGGCTGCCTTCACCCTGTCCTCTCTGGCAGCGAAGATGGGCGTCTCGCGCCAGTACCTGAGCGTTCTGCTGAGTGAGCTTGAAACTTCTGAACTGAAGCTTGAGCGCGAGAAGTCGAACGGCAAGTTCGCCCCCTGGCTCTTCCGCTTCGCGGCCTTTGACGACGGCGAACAGACCCACGATCTCGTGTCAGACGGAGACGACACATCACTATCTAGAGAAGAATCTAACAAAACTATATTCACAGGACAGATCAACATTGACGGTTGCTCGAACGTGTTCCGAACATGCTGGGCCGAGCTGATCAAGGCCGCGAAGAGCGCCCTACCCTGCTGGAACGTCGATACGCAAGTGATCTGGGAACGCTTCCTTGCCTTCAACCGGGCCCGTGGGAACAGCAAGGTTCCGGCCGGTTTCCTGCTCGGCTTCATGCGCCGGTGGCGCACCTCGCTTGGAGAAGCGACGCGCCCACCGGCTCTCCCCGCACCACAGCCGGTTCAAGAGCCACGAGAGCGCGAGCTGCACGAACAGATCAAGGCTGCGCCAAGCTCGAACCGCCAGTTTCACGCGTCAGACCTGTGTCGCGTCATAGGGCAAGCGGCGTACGATGCGCGCATTGTCGCCGTGATCCGGCAGTTCGGTTGCCCGAGGTTCACTGCTACGCTTGCAGTCCACGGGCGTGCAGTCCTGGCGGGCGAAATCTCGCGGTGATGATGGATCGGGTGCCACAACTCTGGCCAGAACGTATTCAGTCAGGGCAGTTCTGGGATCAAAGCAGGTCGGCGAATTGCTCCAGGTCGGCAACCGTGGCGACCAACCCCTGCTGTGTCAGGATCGCGAGATACTCGTCGACGCTTTTGAGCGGATTCTTGAGGCGCGCGCGAACTTTCCGCAGCGCGGAACAGACCAGACCGGGCGCGAGAGACAGTTGGTTCCGGAAAAAGTCGTCAGGGTGTTGGGTCTCGATGCCAAAGGGCGCAAGTGCCGCTGGTGGGAAGTCCTTCAGGTTCTGCGTGACGATCGCGTCACAGCGCCCAACGATTGCCGCCGCCAGAACGTGCCGATCGTCAGGGTCCGGCAGTGTTAGGGCCGGCACCAATGCCTCGTAGCCGGTGACCAGACAGTCGCGTGTGGCCCTGTCCATCAAGTCGCGAGTTCGTTCCAGCGCGGCGCGCTCCCGATGAGGTTCATTGCGCAGAAGCGCATCAATCCACTCCCGATGGATATCGGCCGTCCACTTGGCCTTGAAAAGGTCTGTGACCGCCAACTGCATCAGTGCATCGCGCATCGGCGCGGGATAAAGGACGTTCGCATCGAACAGGACCGTGTACTGGCTCATTTCGAGCGGTAGCCCATGTCCTGCTCTTGAGCGTCGGCGGCCAGTTGATCGAGCGCAGCTTCACGCTCGGTATCGATCGCGGCCTTGTAGGACATCACGTCTTCCATGCGGACGCGGCGATGCTTGCCGACCTTCCGATGCGGTATGGCACCATCCTCGAGCAGCTTGATCAGGAACGGACGCGAGACGTTCAGAACCTCAGCGGCCTGTACGGTCGAGAGTTCGGCGTTCTCGGGGATGATGGTGACCCCCCGCCCCGCTGCCATCGCCTCGAGGATCTCCATGAGCAGCGATACGGCGCCCGCAGGAAGCTCGATCGGCTCCATCTGCTCGGAGTCCGTCACACGAAGTTTCAACGGCGCGCGCGCCTGGGCGAAGCGTGACAATGCCTGGCCAGAGACGCGCGCAATCGCTGCGTCCTGCGGCGTGGGCGGAAGATGTCGGTGTGCCAGCATGTTCATGGTGGTCTCCTCTCCGGTTTCTGTTCTCTACCACCATATATGAAATAAGTGCAACAAATGCATTAAGTGTTGGTGAGTTTCTGCGCGCCCTGCCGCGTGCTCGCGGTTATCGCTGCTGTCGAGTGAGCGGGTGAGACCCACGCTAACCTTCAGTTTGTCGCCTTCCACATCCTGAACCGCCCCTGTCCTGTCACCTCGCGGATCAGACCCCGCTCTTGCATCCATGCAAGGTTGCGCTGAACAGCGGCGCGACTGGCACTCGTCAGGGCCTGGGCCATTGGCGCAGAGACGAGCGGCCATTCGGTCAGCACTGCGCGCAAGGCCGGCGGCGTCCTGCCCGAGAGCAATGTCATTTCGGCTTCCGCCCGCGCCGACCATGCCTCGATATCGTCAAGGTGCCGCACCGCGGTCAGGCACGCGGCTTCCATCCCGTATAGCCAGCGTTCCAGACGTTCGAACGGTGAACCACCGGCTCGTAGTCCCCCTGCCCCGCCCATGGCCAGAGGCGTGAAGACTGCGCCTCTTCCATCGCTGGCCGCGATCCGCGCAGCTGCGACAGCCGCTTCCATACGGTCGTCGTGCTGCCCGAGCCCCGCGAGGCGCCAGAGGTGAAAGCCCGCGCAAGCGCGAGTGATCGGGTGCAGGTCCGTGGCCTGCCCCATCAGATCCAGCCAACCGCTCGCGCGATCCACGAACGGCTCGGTCTCATCACTGATGTTCTCGGGGTCGCGACGGTCGAGGAAGGCGGAAAGGTCCTGCTCCGGTCCCGGTCCACCCGTCAGTCGCCGAATCGCCCATCCGACTCGCGCCAGCGCCGCCGTGTCGTCCTGGACACCGGACAGGCGCAGCGAGATCCAGAGCGCCAGCCGGTCTTGGCTGATGCGGTCACCGGTGTGCCAGCTCAAATCTGCGGCCTCCATCAGCGCAAGCCGATGCCGCCATCCTTCCGGTCCGCGCTTCAACCGGTCGTCCAGCGCGCCGACGCGACCGGCCACACGGGCAAGACGCGCGGCCTGCCCGCCCTCTGCCTTCCGCCATTCGTCGAGGACCTCGGTTTCACGCGGTTCGGCCCGTGGTCCCGGCGGCAAATAGTCCGGCTCGTCGTCCATCGGACCGGGCAGAAACCACAGGTCGTCCTCAGACGCCTGTTCGACCTCCTCAGCATAAATGCCGAGCGCGTCGGATTCATCATACAATGCGGGGGTTCCAGGCCTCATATGCGCAAAATACAGCTATTTTGAGCTTTACCCAAGGGTTTTATCAGAGTGCGTTTGTACACCTTACATAGCACGCGCGCGCGATGGTCCGCGAGACCTCCCTGATCGCGCTCTGCGTATGGAAACCAAGGGCTTTCTGATGAACAGCGCCACAGAGCGCGCCCTTGCATTCATTTACAAACGGTCGTTTATTTATGATACCTTAAACTGCAAACGGCCTGTTTTGATGCCCCTGATCGGCTATGCGCGCGTCTCGACCGAAGATCAGACCCCCCTGCCCCAGTCGCAGGCCCTGAAATCCGCGGGCTGCGTCGAGATCCACGAAGAGCAGGCCTCGGGCGGCAACCGTGCGCGGCCCGTGCTGGCCCGCGTGCTCGAGCGGATTGGCAAGGGCGATACGCTGGTCGTCGTGCGCATTGATCGTCTGGCGCGATCGCTATCGCATCTGCTCGAGGTCATCGAGCGGCTGGAGGCGAAAGGTGCCTTTTTTCGCTCGCTGACCGATCCGATCGACACGTCCTCGCCGCAGGGCAAGTTCACCCTGCAAGTTCTCGGCGCCGCGGCCGAGTTCGAGCGCGCCCTGATCCGCGAACGCACCAAAGCGGGGCTGGCCTCGGCGCGCAGCAAGGGTCGGATCGGCGGCAACCCGGGACTGCGCGCCCGCGATCCCGCGGCGCTTCGCAAAGTGCGGCTGGCGAGGCAAGACGGTTACATGGATCGCCTGAACGAGACGGCACAGGACTGGGTACCGCACGTTCGTCGCCTGCGGCCCGACATGGCCTGGGAGGACGTGCTGCGCATCATCAACGCTCCCCTGCCCCATGAACGTCAGTGGACACAAAGCCGATTGCTCCGCGCTGTGAACGCGTATGTGCGGGATGGGTTCTTGGCCGAAGCCGTGTTGGGCCGTGCCGGTCGCCGCGACACCGACGACCGTTTGCCGGCCATCGTTGCCGGCATCAAGGGCGCAAACCCGGAGATTACGCTGCAAGAAATCTGCAACCGGCTCGAGAAAATGCGGGAGCGGACGCCGCGTGGGCGGACCAGCTGGCAGCCGTCATCCGTGAAGATGCTGTTGGAGCGAGCCGAGAGGCTGGGGCTGCTTGATTGAAGTCGCGGGAATCGCCATGCGATTCTTATGATCTGCAGTCCGTAGGCGTCCACAATACATGTTGTGGCCACGACGCCACGACCCACGAGCTGTTGAGGTGCGCTGCGAACAAGGCCACCCAACGCACTGATACTTAACGGTTTTCTCTCGTCAGAAATCAGCCCCTTCAACGCGCATACGCCGTTCAACGGTTTGGGCTGGATTTACTCACCAAAACTGTTAAGGTCTACAAAACAATAAAGACTTGAGGGCAGTGATGAGCGGGATACGAGCCTCTCAAAGATTCGATGTCATGTCCAAGCGGCTTGGTAGCCGGTTGCGAGAACATGCTCAGGAGACTTTTCCACCGGATGCCCAGAAGGGTCTCCGCCGCTTCGCGATGCGGGAAGCGGCAGATCTCCTACGGCTCAACCAGAACACCTTCCGCCACCATGTGTCAAACCTCGAAGGCTTTCCCGAAGGTATACTCGAGGGTGGCAACCGCCGCAGTTTCTCTGCTGAGGAAATGGTCGAGGCCCAACGCGTCCTTCTTGAGACGGGCAGGATTAAGCCCGATGAGCACCCTCACAGAAGAGCCGGCGAACCGTGCCAGGTCGTGACAATCTTCAACCTGAAGGGCGGGTCCGCAAAAACGTCGACCGTAGCTCATGTTGGTCAGCTTCTGGGTCTTCGCGGCTATCGGGTCCTGCTTATCGACCTCGACAGCCAGGCAAGTCTGACAAACCTGTTTGGGGTGACTCCTGAACTCGATCCGGACATGCCGACCTCCTACGATCTGATCCGGTCGGAAGGTCCCCTGCCCGCCCCCGAAATCATTCGCAAAACGAACTTTCCGACGGTCGACCTTATCCCCGCCTCCATGGACATCATGGAGTACGAATTTGAGGTCGCTTTGAGCTTCAGGCACGGAGCCACCACGTTCCACAGCCGGATCCGCGAAGCACTTGAGCCTGTCTTGGACAGATATGACGTGGTGATCTTCGACACCCCGCCGCAGCTGAACTTCTCGGTGATCTCTGCCCTCTTTGCTTCCACCGGGGTCCTGATCCCGCTCAATGCGTCCATGCTTGATGTCATGTCCCTCGCAAGCTTCCTCGGTATGGCAAGCAACCTGATGGGCGTCGTCGAGGCGCATGCTCCCGAACACGGTCTGAACTTCGTGCGGGTGCTGATCACCCGCTACGAGAATACCGACGGTCCACAGGTCCAGATCTCGTCTCTGCTTCGGACGGTCCTTGGCGATGCGGTCCTCCCGGCCGAGTTCCTGAAGTCGACAGCGGTAGGTGATGCCGCCAATACGCAGCAGAGCATCTTTGAGGTCGAACCTCGCGACGTGAACCGCAGAACCTACGAGCGTGCAATCGAGTCCGTTTCGCGCGTTACCGACGAAGTCGAACGCGAAATCCTAAAGGCATGGGGGCGCAGCCATGGCGCGTAAGGTCTTCGGGGACTCACTCAAGAACGCGATGGGTAAAGCGTCAAGGTCGGATGAGGATGCGGATCTCGATCTGAAGCGCACGAGCCCAACTGTCGCTCGAGCGCAAGCATCGGTGTTGGAAGAAGACAAGCACGCCACGCGCCTGATCGACCCGAGCGCCGTGCGGATGTCCGCGGTCATGGACCGTATCGATCCGAGCGATGGCCTCGAGGAACTCGTGTCCTCGATCCGGGAGCATGGGCAAAAGGTTCCCATTCTCGTCCGCCGAACCCAGGATGGCGCACTTGAGATCGTCTATGGGCGCCGCAGGCTTCTCGCATGTCGTGAGCTTGGTCAGAAGGTGCGCGCCACGGTCATGGAAATGACCGAAGAGGAAGCACTGATCGCCCAGGGCGTGGAGAACAATGCCCGCCAAGACCCCTCGTTTATCGAGAGGGCTTTGTTCGTCGCCGGCATCATTCGAGAACTTGGGAAAACAGACGAGACGCGCAAGAACGCCCAGACCATCGCCTATCGGGCACTCCAGATCGATGAGTCTCTCGTCTCTCGGATGAACCGTATCGCGACGGGCATTCCGATGGAGCTGATCCAGGCCATCGGACCAGCACATGGCGTTGGTCGGCGGGTCTGGGAGAAGCTTTTCAGGCTGTGCGAGAAGGACGTCTCGAGAGCCAAGGAAGTCGCCCGCGAAATCCCCCGTAGCTTGCCTGGCCCAGAGCGGCTTGACGCAGCGGTTACGCTGCTCACGGCCACCAAGACAACTCCGCCCAAGGCTGAGCCAGGTGAGCGCGTGAAGATCGGCCGCAAAGGCAATCGCATCACTATCGATGTGGACGCTGATCTTGCCCCACGCGTCGAAGAGGCCGTCCGAAAGCTGATCGGAGAGCTTCTTGACCGCGGTCAAGACGGCCCAAAGTGACGACCCCGTGTCTTGACCGCGGTCAAGACATCAAGAGCAACGAGCAGAAAACGAAAGGAGGAACGGTTAGAAAAGGAAAGACCCCCCGAAAGCGGTGCTTCCGAAGGGCCTCAATCAGTCTCGACACCTGATTGATACCCCCAAAACGAATCGAGTTCAACACCGCTCGCGGTGACCGGGGAAGCTTTTTCTTCCGAAACACCATGAGACATGTCACTCAAGCACGAACCGCCTTGGCGGAACAACCAGCTATTGCCTGCCCTAACCCCTACGAGCTTCTGGGGCCGGTGCGGGTTCTTCGGAAAGACCTGAACCTCACGAGCAACGACGTCACCGTACTGACAGCGCTCATCAGCTTTCTTCCGCGCGATCAGAGCCCAAACTCTGGTGAAACACAGTGCAAGCTGACCATTGTGTTTCCTTCCAACGCCTCCTTATCAGAGCGCGCAAACGGCATTGACGAAAGAACGCTTCGCCGCTGCCTGGGGCGCCTTGATGCTGCGGGACTCATCCAGCGAAAGAGTTCAGCGAACGGGAAACGCTTCCCTCTCCGCTACGGTGGGATCATCAGGGATGCGTTTGGGATCGACTTGGGTCCGCTAATGCAGAGCCACGACGCTCTTGCGGCCAGAGCATCGAAGGTCACGGAAGAGCGTGAACGCCTGCGCTCCCTCAAGGCAGAAGCCCTGGCGCTGCGCGCGTCCCTCCTACAGGACGAACAGCTCCATGACGCACGGCGGGCTTCACTGGAAACGATCCGAAACCTGCTTCGTCGAGCAACCCTGACTGCCGACACAGTCTTGCAAATCATCGCTGGTCTCCGCGAGCTCGGAGCCAACGCCAAGCCGAGCTACGGAGAGTGCCACGAGTCAAACACCCATGCGGACCGAGAGGAATCGCAAGACCAAACCCTCGGCCGTGACTGCGCGAGCGAAATGTCCGCCAGGAACGGACAAAATGACCGGCAGATAGAGTCTGTAAAAAAAGAACATATTAAGAAAGACACGCACGTGAACCAGACCAACGCTTCCCAAAGCGTTGGAGCACCGACCATGAACCGGGACCCGGCAAAAATGGCATGGACGGACTTTTCACATGTCGCGGACTTCTTCCCAGACCCGCCACGAACAGGCGAGGCCCTGAACCGCGTTCTCTTCGATATCGGTCGATTGCTTAGAATACGCCAAGAAAAACTGATGCGTGGTCTCCAAAAAGCTGGGGCTGGACGGCTTTTGCTGATCTTGGACTACCTGTTGGGAAAGGGCGAAGCGATCAGGCAGCCCGAGGCATACTTTGACACGATCCTGCGCGCATAGAGTATGCAGGTTACACGTCTTGACCGCGGTCAAGACCGACGGCGAGAGGGAAAGGCTGGGGGTTTGAGGAGTGACGGGAAGTGAGATTGGGAGAGTGGCTTCCGACGCCCGTCGTGGAGAAGATCTGATGGCGAAAGCGGCCCAGAACATCACCCTGTCCCCGTCGCGGGACATCCCCTTCAACAAGCTGGTGCTGAGCCAGTCCAACGTGCGGCGCATCAAGGCCGGCGTTTCGGTCGAGGAACTGGCCGAGGACATCGCGCGGCGCGGCCTGCTGCAGAGCCTGAATGTGCGGCCCGTGCTTGATGCCGATGGGGTCGAGACCGGCACGTTCGAGATCCCGGCCGGTGGTCGACGCTTCCAGGCGCTGTCGCTCCTGGTGAAGCAGAAGAGGCTGGCGAAGACCGCACCGATCCCCTGCATCGTGCGGGATGCTGCGTCGGAGATCCTGGCCGAGGACGACTCGCTGGCAGAGAACATGCAGCGCGTCGCTCTGCACCCGCTGGACCAATTCCGCGCCTTCGTGGCCTTGCGCGAGAAGGGTCAGAGTGAAGAAGCGATCGCCGCGGCCTTCTTCGTGACGCCGCAGATCGTTAAGCAGCGCCTGAAACTCGCGTCCGTGGCCCCTGCCCTGCTTGAGGTCTATGCCGAGGATGGCATGACGCTGGAACAGCTGATGGCCTTCACCGTGAACCCGGATCACGCGCGTCAGGAACAGGTCTGGGATGCGGTGAAAAACTCCTGGAACAAGGAGCCCTATGCCATCCGGCGCATGCTCACTGAGACCTCGGTCCGAGCTTCCGATCGTCGTGCGGTCTTCGTGGGTGTCGATACCTATGAGGCGGCGGGCGGTGCCCTCCTGCGTGATCTCTTCCAGGGCGACGACGGTGGCTGGCTGGAGGACCCTGCCCTGCTCGACCAGCTGGTCTCCGAGAAGCTCCAGGCCGAAGCCGAGGTGCTGGCGTCCGAGGGCTGGAAATGGATCGAGGTGGCGACCGACCTGCCCTATGGCTACAGTCATGGTCTGCGGCGTCTGGCAGGTGATACCGCACCGATGACCGACGAGGAAAGCGCGGCCCATGCGACGCTCCTCGCCGAATATCGCGCGCTGGAGGAAGAATACTCCGGCCAAGACGAATACCCCGAGGAGATCGATGCCCGGCTGGGTCAACTCGAGATGGCGATGGAGGCACTCGAACAGCGGCCTGTGATCTACGACCCGGCCGAGGTTGCCCGGGCCGGCGTCTTCGTCACACTGGATCGGGATGGCAACTTGTCTGTCGATCGCGGCTATGTCCGGCCCGAGGATGAGCCGCGCGAGGAGACCGCGGTCCAGGATGGTGATGGTGCAGATGCCATGGGGCAGGGGGGTGATGCCTGCGGTTCCAGCTGGAAACCGTCGGCAACCTCCGCCGGGGGCACTGTGATCTCCTCAGGCGGGCAACCGATCGGCACGGATGCGTCCGAGGAGGAAGACGACGAGGCGCTGAAGCCGTTGCCTGAGCGGCTTGTCATGGAACTGACCGCCCACAGGACCCTCGCACTGCGTGAGGCCATCGGGCGTTCGCCGGACGTCGCGCTGACGCTCCTCCTCCTGAAGCTGGTGACGGATACCTTCCGCACCTCCTCGGCCTCGGGAAGCTGTCTCGAGGCTTCGGTGCGTCACGTCTACATGTCGGCGCAGGCACCGGACCTAAAGGACAGCGTCGTGGCGAAGCTGGTCGATGAGCGTCACGCGGCCTGGGAGGCTGATCTGCCCCTCGGCGATGATACCGCCCTCTGGGACTATCTGACCCTTCTCGATCAGGGCAGCCGTCTGGCTCTGCTGGCGCATTGCCTCAGCTTTGGCGTCAATGCACTTCATGAGAAGGTGAACCCCTATGGTGCGGGTATCTCCGCCAGCGGCCTGACCCGCCGCATGGCCCATGCCGATCTGGTGGCGAGGGCGGTCGATCTCGACATGGTCGAGGCAGGCTGGGAGCCGACGGTCGATAGCTATCTCAACCGCGTGCCCAAGGCTCGGATCCTCGAGGCTGTGCGCGAGGCGAAGGGGGAGGGGACTGCGCAGCTTCTCGATCACCTCAAGAAGGGCGAGATGGCCACGGAGGCCGAGCGGCTTCTCAAGGGCAGCGGTTGGTTGCCCGAGGTCCTGCGTCGCGCTGATCTGGCGGTGGACGACGGCGAAGAGATTGCAGAAGGGCAGGAGGAGCACGCGGGCCAGCCCGAGGATGTCGATCTTCCGGCTTTCCTGACGGCCGATCTGCCGGAGACCGCCGCGTCGATGCTGGCCGCAGAGTGATTTGAGCCATCCGGGGGCGGGGAAACCCGCCCTCACTCCCACAAAATACTGCAATATCAATATGTTGAATGCGAACGCTCGCATTCGAGATGAGGAATCATGTCTGCAACAACCATCATCGACTCAGCCCCTCTGGGGGCGCTGATCCGCTATACCGACGGTAGTCCCAAGCCGCCGGCACGTTTCACCAAGAAGCTTGCGGCCTGGGAGCGCTCGAACGGCGTCGGCCGTCTCGTGAAGAAGGAGCCTACCCGGGTGTATTCGACCTGGACCGCTCCGGCCTCCTTCACGCTCCATGAGGGCAACTTCTCCTCCGACGGGGTGATCCTTGTCACGATCATGCGCAGCCATTCGGCGGACAGCCGTCTGATCTTCGAGGTGGCCGAGGCACCGAAGGCCGGGCAGGTGCGTGTGCTCCTCGACTTCGGGGGCAATACCGAGCTGCTGCATCTGGCCGAGTCCGTCACCGCGGCCGAGCTATGGATTGCGCGGGAGGGCTATCGCAACGCGCGGCTGGAAATCGTCGGTGCCGAGGACAGCGATAGGGCAGGGGGCGCGGACCTGGCCGCCTGAGCCCTGACAATGCGTGTGGGGCCTGCCGAAGGGTGGGCCTCTCACCGACCAAGAACCTCGTCCCGCGATATCGCGGGGCGCCAGAGGATCCATCCCCAAAGACGGAGGTCTTCAACCAAGAGCCTGCTCGGGAGGCTGGCGGCGTTCCAGGCATCGGCGGGACAACCGGCTCCTGACGATGGGGCACCATCCCCCGCTCGCCATTCCCTTCCTTGCCCCGAATCCCGTCTTCGAGATCAACCCGCGAGGGGTCGGACTACGGGCAAGGCCGTGCCGCCGGGTGGATTCGGACGAGCCGAACGCACCCGGTGATGTCAGCCAGTCTTCGGGCCTGCGGGGTCCTGTCGCGCGGGGGATGGTCCTCCGCCTCCAAGACAGGAGCCAAACAGATGTCCCGCAAAGATGCACACGCCTTCGCAGCCTCCCTCGCCGCCACGCTCATGGTCTCGATCGTTGTCTTCCAAGCAGGGGATGGAACCTTCGGCGCTGTCCCCGCCGATGAAATCGACGGAGACGAGGTCGTGATCGTCTCGGAATACGATCCCTTCGGGTGAGGCTTCGGCCTCACTTCCCGAGGGTCCGGCACGGCGCAGGTGCGCCTCCGGGCCTACTAGCGCCCCCGTGACCGGGGATAGTCAGTCGGCTAAAAGTCGCTTCGGACAGTCTGCTTCTACTAGGTTCGGGAAGCCTTTTCGTCGACCATCCCCATATGCTGGAAACAGCGATCACCCCCCCATGGTGAGCGCTGGCTACATGGCGATCGTCTATCCCGAACAGGCTGCTGGCGTTGTGCGCTGCCCTTCCGAGCATGACGCTGCATAGCACGGTAACCGACGCGCCAAGCCAGGCCCTGATGATCTTGATCCCAAGGCTGCATTTGGCCCTTTGGCAACCAAAAGGGATGTCACTGTCACTCGCGGTCGTCTATCGGCAACCTGAGCGATACTTGAAAACCTGTGGTCCGGCCCGGCCGCGGCGATTGAAGGACAAGGTGGCTACCGATCCGCTCTGTTATTGCCGCGACGATGGCAAGACCAAGGCCGCTGCCGTCGGCGTTGGCAGTTGCCCGCTCGAAACGCGCTGTCAGCCGGTCGAGCGTTTCGCCCGGCACGACAGGGCCGTCATTTGCCACGGTGAACTGGCCAGATGCGGTCAGAGTGACTTCGGCCGGGCTACTCTGTCCCCCATGACGAAGAGCGTTTTCCACTAAGTTCCGGCACAGGATGGCGAAGGCGTCGGGATCAAGATCTGACATGACAGCCTTGTCGGGGAGGTTCAGCCTGATACGGTCTGGCGTGCCCGTGCGGCCAATATCATCCACCACAATCCTCGCAACGCCCCTCAGATCCGAGCTTTTGTCCATCCTCAATCGCCCACCTTCTGCCCGTGCAAGTTGCATCATGCGTTCTGTGCGTCGCGTCAGCCTTTTCAGCGTCTCCTCGATGTCGGTCGCACGTTGTGCAGCCGCTCGGTCCTTGGTTTCCGACCTGAGCCTCTGCGCCTGCGCGATCGCTCCTGCGAGTGGTGTGCGTAACTCGTGAGCGGCATTCGCGGCGAAGCTTCGCTCGGCCTCGAACGCCTCGCGCAATCTGGCCAGCAGGCTGTTCAGCGTATCAGCCAGCGGGCCGATTTCGGTTGGAAGCCCCTCGTGAGGAACCTGTGAAAGGTCGCGAGCGCCACGTGCTTCCAGCCGCGCGCGGAACCGGCGCAGAGGATCAAGGCTGAAGCGAACTGCCAGAATGATCGCGATCAAGGCCACTGGAAGCACGATCAGCAAGGGCAGGCCGAGACCCATCTGTATTTCGCGAGCCACCGACATGCGATGGGCCAGCGGCTCGGCCACGGTGATGCGGATCGTGCCCTGAAGCGCCGCATCGCTGTAGAGACGGTGCGTCGCGGTCTGGCGAAACCCGGGCCCGTCATAGGAGGGGAATACGGTCGGGTCCGCCGCATGCGATTGCAGCAGGACGCGGCCTTCGGCATCCCGTACGAGATAGGTGAAGAACTCGTCATGCTCACGGATCGGGGCGAGCCGCTGGGTCACACCCTGATCTTCCCGCCCGACGATGTCGGTTACTGCCAGCGGCAGGATTCGCTCCGCAGTCTCACGGAGCGCGCTGTCGAAGACCTCGTCCATTTCGGCCCGGACGATGACAGCCGTCACCGTCGCTGCGAGAAGCCACAGCACCGTCAGCACCAGGCCCACGGATAGGCCGAGCCGCGCCTGAAGGCTGGCGGGCCACTTCATGGCCTGCCCAGGCGGTAGCCCATGCCGCGCTCGGTTTCGATGGTTGCGCTCCCCAGTTTCTTCCGCAGGCGGCTGACATGGACCTCGATGGTGTTGCTCTCGACCTCGGCGTCGAAGGCGTAGAGCTTCTCCTCCAACTGCGCCTTGGACAGGAGCTGCCCGGGACGCGCGAGGAACGCTTCGAAGAGCGCCCATTCCCGCGCTGTCAGCGGCACATGTCTGCCATCCCGATGGACGCTGCGCGCGGCAAGGTCGATGTCGAGCGGTCCGTGGGTCAGGATCGGGTTGGGGTTTCCGCTGTAGCGCCGCGCGACCGATCCGATCCGCGCCGACAGTTCCGACAGGTCGAAAGGCTTCACAAGATAGTCGTCAGCGCCTGCATTAAGCCCGTCGATCCGATCGGACACCTGGTCGAGTGCGGTAAGAATGATGACCGGAGTCACGTCGCCCCGCGTGCGCAAGCCCTTGAGAAACCCTATACCGCGCCCGTCCGGCAGCATCAGGTCGAGCAGGATCAAGTCGTAGGACGTAGCAGCCATGGCATCGCGCGCCGCATCCAACCGCGTAACCCAATCCACTGACTGGCCATCGGCTGCGATCTGGTCGCGGACGGCAGCGCCGAGAGTCGTGTCATCTTCGATCAGCAATATGCGCATGGTCGTACCCGTCCTTGTCTAATGTCCCTCCATGATCCGTCTGGCTGACACGAAGCTGAAGCCTGTGGGTCGCGCCCGTTCAGGCTGCCGTCAGCTTCGCAGCGCATGAAGTGCATCAAGAGGCGAGCCACTAGGAGTGTGCCCCATGAAGAAGACATTGACAATTATCGGCTTTCTCGCGGTCTTCCCGGCCGGCGCGGCGCTGGCTGACGACGACTGCTTCGTCCCGATGGCTGATTGGCAGCCGCGCGATGCGGTTGCCCGTCTTGCCGAGGAAAATGGCTGGGCGGTTCGCCGCATCAAGATCGACGATGGCTGCTACGAAATTGACGGCCGGGATGCCCAGGGGCGTGCGATCGAGGTGACGGTCCACCCGGCCACGCTGGAAGTAATCGAGTTCGAGTTTGAGGACGACGATGATGATCGTCGCGACCGCGATCACGAGAGACACGACGATGACTGATACGGCGCATCGTGATGGTAATGTCTCCGCGCCGGGCTTTCCCCCACTCCTTCGGCTTTCCCTCAACTCTACTCTGGCTCTGACGGGCCCGGTGCTGGTGGCGCTGCCATGCCTGCTGGCGGCTCTGCTCGGGTTGAACACCTATGCGCCTTATGGTGCGGACGCAGCATTTGGTATTGCCGTCGGGGCCGCGGCGGTTGTCGCGATGGCGCAGACCTTGATCCTCGCCGCACGGCCCCCACTGGTGGAACAATTGTTCGGCGGTCTCGATCGCATGTACCGGGTGCACAAATGGCTCGGCATTTCCGCAATGGTCCTCATGATCCTGCACCAACAGATAGAGCCGGATTTCGAGCGTTTGGTGCGTGAAACCTCCCTAGGGGAACTGGGTGAAGAGGCAGGCGAACTCGCCTTCAACGCGCTTCTCGCCCTGGTTGCTGTCAGCTGGTTCAGGAGATTGCCCTTCATCGGGCTCGAGATTCCCTATCAGCTCTGGCGGTTTAGCCATCGTTTCATGGGAGCTCTTTTTGCTATCGTGGTGTTTCACCAGTTCTTTGTCGATGTGCCTGCTGGGGTGGACCCGACATTCATGTTGGTGCTGAATTCCTTCGGCATTGCCGGAGTTGTCGCCTGGATCTTCACCGAGTTGCTCGCTCCGCACCTACGGCGTAGAGACTTCACTGTCAGCCAGATCAGCCAGACCGGTGACACGACCACCTTGATGCTCACTCCCAAAGGCCGTGCCATGCGGTGGCGGCCCGGGCAATTCGCTTTCGTTCGAGCGCCGGAAGCTGGACTGTCCGAGCCGCACCCGTTCACGATCGCCAGTGCCCCGCGCCCTGATGGCTCCCTGACGTTCTCCATCCGGGCTCTGGGTGGGTGGACACGGAGCCTTCCGGCGACGTTGCGGACCGGAACGCGCGTGCAGGTCGAAGGCCCCTATGGGCGGTTCGATTTTCGCAAGGGCGGTGCGCGCCAGATCTGGCTGGCCGGCGGCATAGGTATCACGCCGTTCCTCGCCTGGGCGGAAAGCCTGACGGAGGCGGAAAGGCGCGACATTCACCTCGTCCACTGTGTTCGAACGCAAGACGAGGCGATCGGGTTGGAGACGCTGCGCGCTGCGGCCGCCCGCAATCCGAGTTTCAGTTTCGAGGTGGTCGTCACGGCGCGCGATGGCAGGCTCACGGCCGAGCGCCTGATCGGCGCGGTCCCTTTCGCGATCCGGCAAGCCGATTTGTGGTTCTGCGGCCCAACCGGTCTGAAGGACGGGATTCTCAAGGGCTTGAAAGCACAAGGCCAAACGCCTCGCCGTGTCCGCTTCGAGCAGTTCGAATTCGCCTGACCGCGGGGCAGGGCGCATAGCCATGCCAGCCCTGTAGCCTGCGCTCGCATCTTTTTGGCCCCGCCATCATCGGCGGGGCCATTTTTTTCCTGACGGCAAGCTGAAGCAGGAATCGCTGGGGCGTCAGGAAGCCCTCAGGTCGACGCGCCAGATTGGTCTCATCAGACGAAAGGAGACCTTGCCATGAAAAAGACCCTGACCCTTCTCGCAGCGACAACGGCGCTGACCGCCGCCATCGGCGTTCCTGCCTGGAGCGCGATGCAGGCCCCGGCCGACAGCATGCTTCGGCCCGTGGCCGCGCTCTTTGACGACGCCTCACAAGACATGCCTCTCATTCTCGCAAGCGACGATGACGACCGCTGGCGGGACGGTTCGCGTCGCGGACACGACGATGACGAAGACGATGATGATGATGACTGCGACGACGATGATGACGACGACGATTGTCGGGGCGGCGCCCGCAATCCCGCGCCCGCTGGAACGGTCGCTCCTCCTCAGAACGGCCTCTTCGGAAATGGCGCCCCTCCGCAGGTTCAGGTGAACTGAACAGCTCCGAAGCACCCTGAACAAGGATCATTCCCATGAAATCACTTCTCGCAACGCTCGCGCTTACCACGGCGCTGACGCTTCCCGGCCTCGCCATGGCGCGGCCGGTGACGCTGACCACCACCCTCAACAATTATGGCGGTGACGGAGCCTATCTTGCACTTTACGTCACCGACGCCTCGGGCGCCTATGTCGGCAGTCTCTGGATGGCTGGTGGCAAGTCCAAATACTACGAGCATCTGAGCGACTGGTACCGTGCCACGGGCGGCGATACTGCGCAGGTCAACGGCATTACCGGGGCCAGCGTCGGCGCGGGCCGCAGTCTTGAGATCACGCTTGATCTGGCTGATGCGCTGTTCGATGCGGGCTACACGCTCCACATCGACGCGGCCGTCGAGGACATGCGCGACAGTCCGAACGAGGTGGCGGTGCCGCTCACGACCGACGGCGCGGGCACGCCGGTGCGCGGGCGCCGGTACGTCGCCAGCTTCGCCTACGACATGTGAGGGGCAGGGCCATGATCCGTGCACTCCATCGCTGGCCGGGTCTTCTGGCCCTCGCGCTCGTCACGATCCTCGCGTTGAGTGGCGCGGCACTGTCGGTCTTCCCCGCGGCCGAGCGCATCGCCGCGCCGCAGCCGGAGACCGGGCTCACGGTTGCCGGACTCGCGGACCGCATCCAGACAGTCTATCCGGGCGTCGAGCAGATCCGCCGATCACCCTCGGGCCGGATCACTGCCTACTGGTTCGATCAGGGCGCGCCGGGTGCCGCCGTGATCGACCCGGCGACGGGTGAGGGCGTGGCCTCGGCCGACCCGAACCAGGCCGAACGTTGGCTCACCAACCTGCACCGCTCGCTGTTCCTCGGGGACGGCGGGCGCATCGCCATGGCGGCAGGGGCTGCCGCGATGCTGGTCCTCTCGCTCTCCGGTGCGGCGCTGGTCGCTCGGCGGACGGGCGGCTGGCGGCACTGGTTCGCGCGCCTGCGCGGACCGCTCGCCGGGCGGCTGCACGTCGAGATCGCGCGGATTGCCGTCGTCGGCCTTGTCCTGTCCTCCACGACCGCCCTCTGGATGACGGCCTCCACCTTCGATCTTCTGCCGGACGGGGGCGCCATCCCGGCAATGCCGACCGAGGTCAGTGGAGCGACGGGGTTCGCTCCGGGCCAGATGGCCACGCTGCGGCAGACGCCCATCGCCGAGTTGCGGGAATTGAGCTTTCCCTATCCCGGCGATGCGACCGATGTCTTCACGCTCAAGACCGACCGCGGGACAGGCTATCTCGATCAGGGCACCGGGGCGCTGCTGGCCTGGGCCGACCTGACCGGGTGGGAACGCGTTTCGGAAACCATCTACATGCTGCACACCGGACAGGGGGCGGCGACGCTCGGCCTTGTGCTCGGGCTCATGGCGCTCGGCGTGCCGGCGATGGGCGCGACCGGCGTGCTGGTCTGGCTCGCCGGCCTGCGCGGTCGGCCGCGGATCCGGGGCAACCAGCCCGCGGGGCGCGCCGAGACGATCCTGCTCGTCGGCAGCGAGGGCGGCAGCACATGGGGCTTCGCCGCGACGCTTCACGCCGCCCTGACGCAAGCCGGGCAGAGCGTCCATGTCGGCCCGATGTCGGGCTTCGCCCCCGAAAGCTACGCCAACGCCCAGCGGATCATCCTGCTCGCCGCGACCTATGGCGACGGGGCCGCGCCTGCCTCGGCCAAGGGCTTTCTCGACCGGCTCAACGCGTGCGACCGGGCGGCGGACATCCCTATTGCGGTGCTCGGCTTCGGCGATAGAAGCTTTCCGGCCTATTGCGCCTACGCGGAGTCCGTCGCAACTGCGGCAGAGGCGAAGGGCTGGCCCGAACTGCTGGCTTTCGACACAATCGACCGCCAGTCGCCGCAGGATTTCGCGCGCTGGGGCCGGGCGCTCGGAGACGCTCTCGGGATCGAACTCGAACTGTCGCACCGGCCTGTCCAGCCGCAAACGACCACGCTGACCCTCGTCTCGCGGCGCGACTACGGCGCCGAGGTGCAGGCCCCGACGGCGATCCTCCGCTTCGCGCTTCCCCGCGTTGCGCTCTGGCAACGGTTGCTCGGGGGCGGGTTCGCACGGTTCCAGACGGGTGACCTGATCGGCATTCTGCCCGAAGGCGGGACCGTCCCGCGGCTCTATTCGCTCGCCTCTGGGCGCCGCGACGGCTTCATCGAGATCGTGGTCAAGAAGCATCCCGGCGGGCTCTGCTCGGGTCAGCTCACAGCGCTGGAACCTGGCGACACGGTGAGCGCCTTCCTGCGCCCCAACCCCGGCTTCCGTCCGGGCCGAAGCCGGGCGCCCCTGATCCTGATCGGCGCGGGGACCGGCATCGGGCCGCTAGCGGGCTTTGTGCGCGGCAATACGCGCCGCAGGCCGATCCACCTGTTCTTCGGCATGCGCCATCCCGACAGCGATTTCTTCTACGGCGAGGAGTTCCCCGGATGGCAGGACGAAGGGCGTGTAAGCCGGCTGGTCACGGCCGTCTCGCGCGGGGCGCGTCCCCATTACGTCCAGGACGCGCTGCGCAGCGAGGCCACTCAGGTCGCGGAGCTCATCCGCAATGGGGCGCGCGTGATGGTCTGCGGCGGACGAGACATGGCCGCCGGCGTGGCCGAGGCGCTGGCCGAGATCCTCGCGCCGGCCGGGCTGACACCAGCAGTCCTGAAGGCGGAGGGGCGGTATGTCGAAGATGTCTACTGAGCGGGCGCGCATCGCGCTGAACGGGCCGACGATGGGCACGAGGTGGTCGGCGCTGTTATTCGCGGACCCCGGTTTCGACCCGGGGCCGGTCCGCTCGGCATTGCAGGCGGCCGTGGATGAGGTGGACGGACAGATGTCGACCTGGAAGCCGGACAGCGACCTTATGCGGCTCAACGCGGCACCGATCGGTGAATGGATCGCTGTTCCTGCACGATTGCTCGAGGTGCTACGCCTCGGCCTGGAAATTGGCCGCGCCTCTGGTGGAGCCTTCGACATCGGCATGGGCGACGCGGTGATGGCCTGGGGCTTCGGACCGGAGGCCGCCGCGCCGGATGGCATCCGCACCGCGATGGCCGCCTCGCGCCGCCCGGCGCATGACGTGCTCGAGATCAACGGCGAACACGTGCGCAAGGCCGCACCCATCGCGCTGGACCTGAATGGCATCGCCAAGGGCTACGGCGTGGATCGACTGGCCGAAATCCTCCGCAATCAAGGCATATCCGACGGACTCGTCGGGATCGATGGCGAGATGCGTGCAATGGGCCTCAGGCCGGACGGTGAAGCCTGGACCATCGCGGTCGAGGCGCCGGACGCCGAGCGCCGGACGCCGCATTCGATCCTCGCGCTTCAGGATGCCGCCGTCGCGACCTCGGGCGACTACCGTCACTGGGTCGAGGTGCAGGGGCGCCGCCTGTCGCACACGATGGACCCGAGGCGGGGAGCGCCGCTGATCGCGTCGCCGGCCTCCATCACGGTCGTGGCCCGCAGCTGTGCAGAGGCAGATGCCTGGGCGACGGCCCTCATGGTGCTTGGGCCGGTCAAAGGCGCGACGCTCGCAAAACAAAGCGGCCTCGACGCCCTGTTCCTCTTGCGCGATGATGTTGTCAACGTAAGGGGCGTGGGAGTCGGACGACTATTTTCCGAAGAGCCAGCGGCAATCGCCTCAGCCGAGGGGAGATGAGCCGCATGGAAACGACACGGACCGACCGCTTCAAGACCGCTATCCTGCTCATTGCCGCGACCGGCCTGATTGCGGGACTTGCCTTCTACTTTTCCGGCGAACCCGACGTCGCGAACGCGGTCTGGATCGCGGGCGTCGTTCCCGCGCTCGCCGCGCTCGTGGTCGAGATCCTGCGCAGCCTGCGTTCCGGCGAAGTGGGCCTCGATATTGTCGCCGCGCTCTCCATGTCGGCGGCGCTCGTCTTCGGCGAGACCCTCGCCGCGGCGGTGGTCGCCGTAATGTATTCCGGCGGCACCTTCCTCGAAGCCTTCGCGGAAGGGCGTGCCCGCCGTGAAATGCACGACCTGCTGTCCCGTGTGCCCCGGACCGCGACAAGACACCGGAATGGCGGGCTGGAGGAAGTGCCGCTGAACGAAATTGCGCCCGGCGACCGCCTTCTGATCCGGCAGGGCGACGTGGTGCCGGTGGATGGCACCTTGAGCTCAGAGACGGCCTTCGTCGACACCTCGGCGCTGACGGGGGAATCCCTGCCCGTCCGGCTCCGTTACTGCGCCGAGGCCATGAGCGGATCGACCAATGCGGGCGAAGCCTTCGACCTGATCGCAACTCACGAGGCCAAGGACAGCACCTATGCCGGGATCGTCCGGCTGGTGGAAGAGGCGCAGGCCTCCAAGGCGCCCATGTCGCGACTGGCCGACCGTTGGTCGCTGGGGTTTCTGGCCGTCACGGTCAGCATCGCCTTCGCGGCATGGTGGTTCACCGGCGATCCGATCCGGGCCGTCGCCGTGCTTGTCGTCGCAACGCCATGTCCCCTGATCCTGGCCGTGCCGGTCGCGCTGGTCGCAGGCCTGTCGCGCGCGGCGCATTTCGGGGTGCTGATCAAGGGAGCGGGGCCGCTCGAGACGATGGCGCGCATCCGCACGCTGATCCTCGACAAGACCGGCACGCTGACGGACGGACGGCCGCAGATCGTTGCAATCGACAGCCACGACGGCATGGCAGAGGAGGACATACTGCGCTTGGCTGCCGCGCTCGACCAAGCGTCCAAGCACCCCGTGGCTCAGGCCATCGTCGCCGCCGCAAAGGAGCGGGGCTTCTCTCTACCCGTTCCGTCAGACGTGGCGGAGATTCCGGGCGAAGGCGTCGTCGGCTATGTCGAAGGCCGGAAGATCATCGTCGGCGGGGATGCCTTCGTCGCATCCCGCGTCGGACGGCGGCCCGGCGATCATTCCGCCATCGCCGCTGGTTCGGTCCTCGTTGCTGTCGCGGTCGACGGGCACATGGTAGGGCATCTCGTCATGTCCGATCCCCTGCGCGACGGCGCGGGCCAGATGCTGGACGGGCTGCGGCGCGAGGGGATCGCGCGTATCCTGCTCGCGACCGGAGACCGCGCTGACGTGGCCGAGCGTGTCACCGAAGGGCTTGGGCTCGACGGTCTGCGGGCCGGGCTGACACCGGACCAGAAAGTGTTGCTCGTTCTCACCGAGCGCAAGAACGGCCCGGTGATGATGGTGGGCGACGGGGTCAACGACGCGCCCGCGCTCGCAGCGGCAGACGTGGGCGTCGCCATGGGCGCACGGGGCGCGGCGGCCTCGGCGGAGGCGGCGGATGTCGTGCTGCTTGTCGACCGTATCGACCGCCTCGGGCCAGGGATCGAGATCGCGCGCGGCGCGCGCCGCATCGCTGTCGAAAGCGTTGTCGCCGGGATCGGCCTTTCGGTCATGGGCATGATCGCGGCGGCTTTCGGCTATCTCACTCCGGTGCAGGGGGCGCTCCTGCAGGAGGTCATCGACGTTGCAGTGATCCTGAACGCCCTCCGCGCGCTGCGCATCGCGCCCCATGAACCCACTATTCCGAAACCAAAGGCTGTCTCCTCCGGGCAGGATGACATCGCGCAAGGAGCCACGCCATGAGCCGCCTCTCGCATTCCGAAATCCACATGGTGCATCGCATCGGCTGGCTGCGGGCCGCCGTTCTCGGCGCGAACGACGGGCTGGTGTCGACGGCAAGCCTCGTGGTCGGCGTCGCCGCAGCAGGATCGGGAAAGCCGGAGGTCCTTATAGCGGGGCTGGCTGGCCTCGTGGCCGGCGCGATGTCCATGGCGGCAGGCGAGTACGTCTCAGTCAGTTCTCAGACTGACGCGGAAAACGCTGACCTTGCGCGCGAGACCCGCGAACTGGCGGAAACACCCGAGGCCGAACTCGAAGAACTTACCCAAATCTATGTCGAGCGAGGGCTGGACCGAGACCTTGCCGAAAAGGTGGCCGTGCAACTGACCGAACGTGACGCGCTCGGATCGCATGCCCGCGACGAGCTTGGCATCTCCGAGACCGTGACAGCCCGCCCGATCCAGGCCGCCTTGGTGTCGGCGCTGACCTTCGCCGTGGGTGCGGTGCTGCCCTTGATCGTCGCACTGGTCGTCCCGGATGCACGGATCGTTTTCTTGGTCGCCGTGTCGACGATCCTCGGCCTCGCGGTTCTTGGTGGATTAGGCGCTTCTGCTGGCGGTGCTGGTGTTATTCGAGGTGCTGCAAGGGTCACGCTCTGGGGTGCACTCGCCATGGCGGCGACCGCTGGAGTCGGTGCGCTGTTCGGGGTCGCCGTAGGCTAGGGAGTAGCCGAGTTCCCGGGCGAAAGCTTCCACCTTGGCGCGGGCTTCCACCTTGTGCCGATCCTCGAATGTGGCAAGCGCTTTGGCGACGTCATTCTGCATTTTCTTCAGCTCGCTGAGCGACAGTACGTCGAGATCGAAAGCAGCCGTTGGTGCGGTCCGTGTCCTGGATTTCCCGGTATCGATAACCCATCGCGGTAGGGCCCTGGATTTCTCGGCAGGCGCGGGCAGGGGTGAGAGCTGGTGATAGCCACTTAGGCCGCTAGCGGTGTGCTGGGCTTTGGGTCAAACAGTCCCGATTGGCAAGGAGACATGGTCTGGCATGGGCTCCCCGTATCTCTCTGTCTTCTGGGCCGTCCCTTCGACTGACAATCCCCTAATCCCGTTCGGGCTCTCGCGCGCAACCCCGCGTCAGCCCGGGCCGAGTTGGCCGCCTATGGCGTCCTGCCCGCTCCACCCCGGTCCTCTGGGGGTTTCCGGCGTCCGTTCCGTCCACCGTGCACGCGTCACCCGACGGGCTTTTTCCGGGTCTTGTCGAAGGGACGGTCCCGAAGACAGGACACATAGGAGCTTACCATGCAGAACATCGTCATCCTCGCCGGCAACATCGGTCAGAAACCCGAAACCCGCACCACCCAGGGCGGCACTAACATCACCAACTTCAGCCTCGCCACCTCGCGCCCCCGCCTCTCGGAAGGTCGCGTCCTGCGCGACGAGAACGGCTACCGGGTCATGGACACCGAATGGCACCGCATCACCTGCTTCAACGGTCTCGGCAAGACGGTCGCCGAGCACTGCGAAAAGGGCATGAAGGTCCTCGTTCACGGCCGCATCCACTACAGCAAGTGGATCGACAGCATGGGGAACGACCGCTACGGCTGCGAGATCATCGCCGAGAAGGTCGACTTCCTGAGCCGCCCGAAGTCGGCCGAGAGTGAAAACCCCGAGCTGGTCGACCGCGACGACGAGATCCCGTTCTGAAAGGAACGGGGTCTCCCCCTCGGGCCCGGCGGGGAAAGCCGCCGGGTCTGTTAAACTTCAGTCTTGCGTCTTCATCGCCGCCAGCTTCTTGTCGATCCTACCGATGTGGTGGTCCCAGTCATCTGCCCAGCCCTCGGCTTTCGCTTGCTCGCAGAGCGCCCTCGCCAAGGTCCAGTTGCCGCGCTTCTCTTCGATGATGCGAAGCTGCCGGTAGCCCGCGTGGGCAGGGATGAAGCCCCAGTTCTTGTCCTCGCGGAAGAACCGGGCGACATTAGCCCCGAGGCCGATCTGGCGCTCGAAACTCTTCACTGCTTCGTCCAAGGCGAATGGATCGTGATCGCGCCACCGGTAATAGAACCCACCCCTGACCGCAAAGTAGAAGTGCAGGTCAAGAACCGGGACGTTCTCGTTCACCAGCGTGTCCGCCCGATCTAGCAGCTTGTACCCCAGATGGCGCAGGTGCTCCTTCTTCAGGTATTCAGCCAGTGCGCCGAGGCTGTTCGGATTGGTCGACCGCGCAAGGCTTTCCGCCGTGCCTCCGCCGAGTGGCGCGAAGACCCCTTCTATGGTCGCGTGTTCCTCCGGCGTGAACGTGTCCGTCCACCAGTCACCGGTCGGTTGCGATTCGGCCTTTCGACGGAAAAATGGCAGCATCCTGTATCCCTTTCCCGCCACCGTGGGTAGCATCGCACTATGCAAATACCTGACGACATCACACCCATCCTGCGCGAGATCGACCAGTCGCTCAAGGAAAAGGCAATACCGCCGCACTCACGCCCCATAATGGCGGTGCTCGAGTTCGGAAATAGGTTCCGCATCAGTCTTCCGATTGCGAAGCTCCCGCCCGGTGCACCGGCAGAACTGGTCGCGACCAGCGTATACACCGACCGCATTCACCGCTGGTACGAAGAGGTCTATGGCGACCTGATCAAGACCGATTTCTCTGAGAAGGCCAAGGTCGCGGTCCTCGCGGATGGGGACATCTGGGAGATGCGGATTCCACTGATCTACGGGACAGTGGTCATCGAGGCCAAACGCGATCTGCCCAGCGACACATGGAACAGAGTCGGGACACAGGTTCTCAACGTCAACGCATGCGTCTCGCTGACGGGCATCACCGAGGCCCGCCTGAAGCACTTTTCCGACGACGACCTGAACGAGGTCTACGGGCTGTTCGTGGTCGGGCTAGATGTTCGTGATGCTTTCAAGCGGTTCCGCAAGTCCGACCCGATGTTCGCCGCCGCCGAACAGGATTGGTTCGCAGCAGTCGCGCATATGACCAACCAATCCCCGAACTGGGGGCAGGCCCGGTGGTCCTCGCTACAGATGACCGAGAAGTTCATGAAGGGCTTGATTGCCATCATCGGGGATTACGAGGTTCCATGGGGGCACAAGCTGAAAGAGCCGCATGACGTCCTTGCCAAATCAATCCGAGGCCTCGACCTTCGCCACCTAATTGCAGACATCCAGTGTGACGCTTCGGTTCGGTACAACGACCCGAAGATGCCTTCCACACGCCAGCAGGCCTACGCTGCCCACAAGGCCAGCCTGCTCGTCGTGCGGGTCTTGGGCGACGTCCAGTACAGCCAAAACCGATGACTACCCGCAAGCCTCGCACACTGCCGCTTTGCTCTAATTCGCCATTGTGAACCCAAGAGTGAGAGGAGTGCCGGTTTCCCGGTGACGGGTTGAGGGTTGGGAGAGTGGCTCCCGGCGCCTGTCACGGGAGATAGCCGATGGGCGTTGTAGAAGTTCTGGATCCGGTACAGCCGACGCGGGCTGGTGGCTGGAAAGTGGATGTGAGCCGAGGTGAGCGGAACGGGCGGGTGTCGTCCGAATGGTTCAACCGGCCCGATGACGAGCGGTATCTGTCGCTCGATGATCTATGGGCCTCGGTGAAGGGTCGCTCCGAGCGCAGCCGCAGCCGCGTGGTGCAAACAGCGGATATCCGCGTCGAGGCCGCGCGCGACAACCCCGAGCGGTTGCACCTGATGCTGCCGAAAGCCGAGGCGCCTGTCGGGCCCACGCATTGGGCGTTCGGCCAGCTTGCCAGCATCGTCGGCGCCCCGGCCTCCTATCTGCGGCAATTGCCAGCGCCGCTGGCGGGGATCAATCTGCAATATGGTCTGACCAACCACCGTGCCGAGCAGTTGAAGACTTTCGAGACGGAAGACGGCCGCACGGAACTGCGCGCCGTGACCGGCCCCGACTATGGCCGTATCCACGATTTCGAGCTGGTTGAAGCGGTTCAGCGCATCGCGGGCAATGGCACCGGCGACACGCGCTGGAAGGTGCCGGGCGTGCTGGATTGGTCGACCGGGGTCTATAACCCCGATGTCGAGATCAGCCGCGACACGACCACGCTCTATGCCTCGGACCGCGATGTCTTCCTGTTTCTTGTCGATGATCGCAACCCGATCGAGGCGGGCAAGCTTCCGGACGGCTCTCCCGACCTCTACTTCCGGGGCTTTTACTGCTGGAATTCGGAGGTGGGCGCCAAGACCCTCGGCATGGCGAGCTTCTATCTGCGGGCGGTGTGCCAGAACCGCAACCTCTGGGGCGTCGAGGATTTCCAGGAGATCAAGATCCGTCACTCGAAATACGCCGCCTCGCGCTTTGCACATGAGGCGGCGCCCGCGTTGACGCGCTTCGCCAATTCCTCGCCCCAGGGGTTCGTGAACGGCATCAAAGCGGCGCGGCAGCAGATCGTGGCGCGCAGCGACGAAGATCGTGCGGATTTCCTGCGCAAGCGCGGTTTCTCGAAGGCCGAATCCGGCAAGATCATCGAGAAGGTACTGATGGAAGAGGGCCGCCCGCCCGAGAGCATCTTCGATTTCGTACAGGGGATCACGCGGCTTGCGCGCGACAAGACCCAGCAGGATGCGCGCCTTGATATGGAGGGGCGCGCCAAGAAGCTTCTCGACCGCGTTGGTTGAGGTGGCGACCGGAGGCGATATCGCCTCCGGTCTCGTCCCTGTTTCATCGATCTGCTACCGTGCCCGACATGTTTAGGTATTGGAAGTACGCGCATGGAAGAAATCGATTGGTCAGATCGTGCATTTTATGATGACGGCGAATGGGTTACCTGGTCGGAAATCGACGAGCAGCTTCGCTACAAGGAGTGGGGCGCTAAATACCCGAACGCGATCCGGTCTATGATCCCATATTTTGAGGATCTCCTGTCCCTCGCGGAAAGCTATCACCTTGAGACCGGCCTCCACCTCTCTGTCTACGGCGATATCGGTGAGCTGTTTGGTGCTATCACGTACGGTATCAAGCTGAACAAGACCTATGCCCAGGGTGCTGACGGAAGACTTGGCAATGATCATGTCGAGGTCAAAACCATTACGCCATTCAAGACAAAGGATGTGGTTGTGGTCGATACCAATGGGCATTTCAACAAGCTCTTGGTTGTAAAGATCAACGAGGATTTTCAGGTCTCGGGTCGGATGATCGACCGAAAAGATCTTCCAAAGCGCGAAGGGCGCTACTTGCGGGTTCGATGGGGCGATTTACCAACGCCGAAATGATCGGCCCGATCAGCGACAGAGAGTCCGAGGGGGCGGTTTGGTCTTTGACGGTTTGAAGCGGGGAGAGAGGCTCTCCGCACCGTCGGAGATATGCCCATGTTCGACCTTCCTCTCCAAACTCAGCCGGAAACACAGAAGACAGGTTTGCCGCCGAGCTTCCTGACCGTTCTTGCAGATCAAGACTTGCCGTTTGCGCTCACGACGGCTTGCCACGCGTCGGCGGCTCTAATGTCCGGGCAGGCGCACCCCAAGGTACTGGAGCGGTTTGCCACGCTGGCCGAAGCCATGCAGGGGGCAATCGTTCATGCCGAAAATGTCACCCCTGAAGACGCGCCGCGCATCCTGGCGATCCTCGATCGAGAGGGCCGCCTCGTTCTGGCCGGGGCTGTCCATGGTGGCGGGGTTGCATGGTGCCACCCGGTCTCGGATGCCGCCGAAGCCCGCGCCGTCGTGTCCGAGGCCAGCCAGGCCCGCGCGCAGGCCATGCGGGCGGCCGAGTGGCATGAACATGGCCTTGCGCGACGGCTGCGGCACCACGCCGACGTTCTCGATGCCCGTCTTGTCGATCCACTCTGGCGTGTCTTCGCGTCTCGCGCCCTGCAGATCGCGGCGTGACGCCCGAGAGCCAGAGAAGGGCAGGGGAGGATGTGAGCCTAGGAGGACGAGAGAGCCTCGGGGTTCAGATCCTTTCCCTCATTTCGGAGTTTCCAATGTCCAAGATCGAACCCACCCTGGCCGCGCCGATGGCGCCGTCCAGGATTGATTTCGCCGCCGTGCTGGCTCGGCAGTCCGAGCGTGACGCGCGGATCGCAGCTTTGCGTCCGGCCAACAAGGAGCGCCTCTTCGATGGCCTGACTGCCGCGGGCATCACCCATGTGACCGTGAGCTTTGACGGCTATGGCGATAGCGGCCAGGTTGAAAGCATCGAAGCCTACGCTGGCGACGCCGAAGTCACTTTCCCCAAGACCCAGATCGCCTATGCCGCATTGACCTGGGACGACCCGGAGGTCGAGATGCGGGCGCTTTCGCTCGAAGATGTCGTGGAGCAACTGGCGTACGACTTGCTGTCTGACACCCACGGCGGTTGGGAAAACAACGACGGGGCCTACGGCGAATTCTGCTTCGACGCTAGCGCTCGCACCATCCACCTCGAGTTCAACGAGCGCTTCACCTCGTCCGAACTCTACACACACGATTTCTGAGGGGGCGGCGATGGCACATCCGTACCACCACGCCCTGTCCTCGGTGAAGAAATGGGGCGGCACGGTCGACGACTACCTCGCCGTGCATTCCTGGTTCGACCAGAGCAAGGAGATCACAGCCGACTTTCGGCACCGGGCGTTGCGCCACCATGCCGAGGGCATCTTCATGGCCGAGACGATTTTCGGCCCGACCCTCACGCTCTCGACCGAGCGCGTCATCCCGACCCGCTGGGTCGGCGAGCAGCATGTGAAGGAGGACCTCGGCTTCATCCCGAGCTTCGCCGATTGGGTGAAGGCCATTCGGCCCGAGCCTTGGATGGGTCGGACCGAACGGATCGAGGCACAGGTCGATCCGCATCTCGCTTCGCCCGTGGTCGAGGTCATGTGACATGACCGATCCCACTTATCTAAGTCTTGGCTTGCCGCCGACCGCTTCGCCACTGGCAGTGGTTCGCGCGGCGGTCCGGGCGCTGCACCCCGACACACGCGCTGTTTGCGGCCTCCGGACGGCGCGTAAGCGCTTCTACCGGCAAATGCTCTGCGCGCATGCCGCACGACAGGCGGCAGACGACACGTCGATCGGCTGATCGCTCCCGGCCGACCCTTCATCCCGATTCAGTACCCGGCCTCTTGGCCGGGTCTTCCCCATTCAGGAGACTCCCATGGCGGATTACTTCACCCATTTCTCATGCCTGCTCGACGTCGGCACTCCCGAAAAGGCGGCCCGAGCACTCGCGCTGTTTCACGATCTGCGCGCTGCGGATCACGACGCCGACGACCCAGATGTCGCTGGCTTCGATCTCGTGCACCAGGATGCCCCCGAGGGCAGCAGCCTCTGGATCCATGATGACGAACACGGCGATGTCGAGGCCGTCATCCGCTTCGTGCTGCGCCTCGCCGAAGTCCTCGACCTCACCGGCCTTTGGGGATTTCAGTATGCTCTGACCTGCTCCCGGCCGCGGCTCGACGCCTTTGGTGGCGGCGCGCATGCCCTCGATCTCGGCGGGCGCAAATCCATCGGCTGGTCCAGCAGCCAGGAATGGTTGGCCTCAGCACTGAATGGGGAGGACGTCGATGCCTGAGCTCATCTGCACTACCGTCTACCTGTTCCCCGAACTCTCGGACGCCGCCAAGGAGAAAGCCCGCAACTGGTATCGCGACCTCGGACCCCACGACGACTGGTGGGACGCGGTCTATGAGGATTTCGAGCGGGTCTGTGAGATCCTCGGCATCCGCCTGAAAACCACCTCCGTCCGCCTGATGAGTGGCGGGACACGGGCCAAGCCCTGCATCTGGTTCTCCGGCTTCTGGAGCCAGGGTGATGGAGCTTCGTTCGAAGGCTACTGGTCCCACGTCAAGGGCGCCGCCGCGCGCATTCGGGACTATGCCCCGACGGATGTGACGTTGCACGGCATCGCCGACCGGCTGCAGGCCATCCAGCGGCGGAACTTCTACCAGCTCGCCGCCGCGGCCAGCCACCGTGGCCGCTACTATCACGAATACTGCATGGCCGTGGACGTCACGCGCGACAGCCCGACCTGGCAGCCGCCGACCGAGGACGCGGAAAAAGTCGTGACCGAGACGCTGCGTGATCTGGCCCGCTGGCTCTACCGTCAGCTTGAAGCCGAATACGACCACCTCGCCTCGGACCAGGCCATCGAGGAGGGAATCATCGTCAACGCGTATACGTTCACGGAAGGAGGGCGGCGGTTCGGGTAACAGTGATCAAAGCGCAAGGTTCATTTGATCTTTACAGTAAGTCCATATGGACTATATTGAAGCCAATGGAGGACGCCATGTACGTTGCAGAGAAAATCCGGGAACCCGCACAGATCAACGCCGTCGCGTTGAAAGCTTATGCACGCGTGGCCGATGCTTGGGGTCTCAGTCTCAAGGAAGCGGCTGGCCTTGCCGACATGTCAGAGAGCACGTGGAAGCGCGCCAAGAAGCCGGATTTCGCCGGAGAGCTCACCAAGGACCAACTGCTGCGGCTCAGCGCTGTAATTGGCATCTTCAAGTCGCTCGAACTCTACTTCTCGGAGCCTTTGGCAAGAAGCTGGTTCACCCGGCCGAACACCGGTCCGCTCTTTGGTGGCGGCCGACCAGTCGACACCGCCATCGACGGGGGCTTGCCGCAGATCCTCGCGGTTCGGACCTATCTTGATGCGTTGCGTGGTGGGGCATGAAGCAGACCGAGATTTCCGATCGCGGTCTCGTTCGTCTCCTGCCCGCCACCTACCACAAGCCACCATCGCTGCGCGGTCTCGTCGATACCGATGACGAGATGGAGATCTTGGCAGAGATCGAGGGCCTGACCAGTGGACGTCTACAGGCCGAACGCGGGCGCAACCCGCATCTGGACCCGCGCGAACTCGCTTGGCAACGCCGCAGCCGCGATCTGCGCATCTATGGGGACAGTCACGTCAACGCAGCCTTCACTTACGCCCGCGCCGGCGGAAACCGCTTCAACGCCGAGGAGCGCGGCGCGTGGTACTGCGCATGGGATGTGATGGTTTCTGTCAGCGAAGTGGCTTGGCACCGCACACGCGAACTCGGCTTTACCGGCAGCTTCCACGATAGCGCCCGCTATGTGGAATTGCTGGCCGACTTCATCGGCGTCTTCGACGACATGACCGATGAGGCAGGTCATCCGGCGCTGCATCCGGATCCGGCTGTCGGGTATCCCGAGGGCCAAAGCCTGGCACAGCATCTGCGTCGGGGCGGATCCAAGGGCCTGATTTACCCTTCGGTCCGGGCTCGTGCACCGGGCGGGAATTGCCTGGTCTGCTTTGAGCCCCACGCAATTCAGAACGTTCGTCCGGGCGCGTCTTGGGATCTTGTGTGGGATGGGACACCGCACTACTCGATTGCGGCCGTCGGCTGATCCGCAAAACCGTACTTGGCCAGGAGGCCTATAAAGATGGCAACGCCTGATATCGAAAGCCCAGACCGCACCGATCTCAAGCAGATCGACCATGAGCGCTTCTTTGAAGCGATAGACTCGCCGCCTTTGCCGACCGAAGCCCTGCGCTCTGCCTTTCATCGGGCGAAAACGCGGTCATTTCAGCGAAACGCAGGGCTTGGAAGCGCCGACTGAGTTCACCCGTCTTCGGCGCCTTCCATCGACGCGATGAGGATGGCCAACGCAAAGCGCCCCTCGCGACGGTGCTGGGCGTGGCTCAGCCCAGGAGCTTCAACAAGGCGTCGCGATGCGTGGCATGTTTTTCGGGGTTGTCGCGCTTCAGTTTGTTCAGGTTGAGGACTTTCCACTTCACGGCCGGTAGCTCAGCGGCTTGCGAGCGGTTGATCGCCGCAAAGTCAGGCTCGCCGTCCTGAAGCGTCAGGAGGAACTGCCTCGCCTTGTCATCGAGCCTCGATTGCAGATCGGCGACCAACTTGAGGCGCGTCGCCAAAAGCGTAGCGAGCGGGACGGGTGTTCTGGTCATGCCTTCGAATTCCCGCGCGTAGGGTTGCTCGAGATCGATCAGGTTCGGATCGAGCAGCTCATGCGCCGGTCGCGGCGAACTGGCGACATAGATCAGGAAGGTGTGGAACAGGTCCTGCGTCAGGCTCTCGTTTTCGTAGAGGAGTGTGACGTCGTAGAGATCCCGGGGATGCTGCCTGTCCAGGGCGGCGTGCAGCTTTCCCGCGAACAGGTCCTCGAACGAGACGATCTGCATTTCGGCATAGCCATAGGCATCCTCCACGGCGGCAGATACGGTCCGGACTTCCGGGTCGTGGACTACGCCCCGGGTCACGGGCGAGGTTTCGATCTTGATCTCGGCATTCCCGAGGCGCGCCAGGAGCCGGGTGGCTCCGCCGCCGCCCCCTTGGATGCGCTGCGATTTCGCGCCTCGGATTCCGGTCTCGATGGAAGCCGCGATGCGATCCATCGCGGCGTTGATCTCGTCCAGGCTCTCGGCGCGTTCCTTGATTGGCAGGTAGGTCAGGTCGATGTCGACCGACAGCCGAGGCAGGTCGCGGTGGAAGAGGTTGATGGCCGTCCCGCCCTTGAGCGCGAAGACGCTTTCGCCCGCGACATTGGGCAGGACGCGCACCAGGAGCGCAACCTGGGCTTCATAGGTCTCACGCGCCATTTTCGGCCTCCGGTTTCACGAATTCTTCTGGCACCATGATCCGATAGCGCGGGTGGATCTTGCCGCCCTGGATCAAGGCTCGGTCGCCGCTGCCGAGGTCGAATGCCTGCGGGTCGATCCGTTTGCGCCAGGAATGATCGTGGCGGTCCGCGAAGACGAAGAACAGGCGCTTGACCTTGATTTTCTGGCACGCTTGCAGGAGGTCGGAAATCAGCCTTGGGCGCAGGGTTGTCAGGCTCTCGAAGACCATGTCGAGCGTGTGGAAACTCTCATGGTGGGGCAACTCGTCCATGGCTTCCAGGATTGCGCGCTCCGGCGTCGACATCGTCAGACCCCAGTCCCATGGCAGGCCAGAATTCTTGCCCTCGATCACGCCCAGCTTCGGATCGGTGAACAAGGAACGGGGGCGGATACTGAAAGGGGCATCCGTCGGCAGTTTGATCAGCCAGTTCGGGACCTTGTCCCCATAGACCCAGACTGGAGCGCTTTCCCCCAGGCGGAGGTAATGGGCATGTCCTTGTTCACCGAGTGCCGTTGTGCTCCCGACATGCAGATCATGACCCATGATATGTTGCATCGAAAGGATGCAGGTCTTCCAGTCGATGCTGTTGGACGCCTGCATATTCGGGACTGGTCGGCGGAAGACACCGCGTGCGATGCGCTCCAGCCAGCCGCGTTTCACATAGTCACGGAAGCTCTCATAGGCGATGCCCTGCGAGACGAGCCATGCCGCGTCGACCAGATACCCGGCGGGTACGGCATCGAGCACTTTCTTCAGATTCTGTGACCTTGCGGTGTCCATGATACTTAAAGTGACAGATTTTCAAAGAGACATCTACAGGTTTCTTTGATGAGAATGCTTTTCCAGCGTTATGGACGCTCCTATCTCACCATTTCCAAAGAACTGAGGGACTAGCCCCAAGGGGAGGGAGATCTGAAGACGCTGGGTTGAGAGACGGCTACGACTTGCGGTGGTTACCGAAGGTCGCAGCGGTGCACCTCCCGGCGTGCCGCCGGAACCAGACCTTGGTCCTTCGGACAGGAGCTTGACCGAGGCTGATGTCCCGAAGGTCCAGTCTGCCAACCTACAGCTTGGCAGCTGCGCTCGGTTTGCCAAACCGCGGTATGGCAGAATCTCCGGCAGGTCGGAGCCAGCCGGTGCCGTTCTCACCTGTTCCCGTCGATCCACTTCGACATGAGCCCCCTGTCGCGAAAACATTCGTCCGGAACGGCGCGTCGTTTAATCCGGGCGAGTTTCTCAGCGAAGGCCACCTGCCTGGAGGTGGGCAGCCCGTCCATGTCCGATACCGGCTTCAGCCGGGCCTGAGCCTCGATCCACGTGCTCAAAGATCGCCGGTCTTGCTGAACCTCCCAGGGCAGGAGCGTCCGGTTGCGCAGGGCGAGCGACCGCGCATAGGCAATCTGCTTGGGTGTTACGGGCAGGGCGCGGGTGGTGCTTTCCATGGTGGAACCCCCTTTCTGGCTTGGCTCAGAATATAGAACATAACAAGAACAAAATCAAGCCGAGCTTCCGGGACGCGTCGGATTCGAGAGGGAGAGAGGGGCCGGGAAAGATCAGGTCCGAGGCTGCCCGAGAGAGGGTGTACGGGCCTGATCCTGTCCTTCATTCCGGAGTTTCCCGATGACCCATCTTGCCCCTGTTGCGCAGGCGTCCTTGCCTGCGCCCATTGTCCCGTTGGCAGCAAATCCTGCCCCTGCGATCGTTGCTGTTGCCGAAGCGCTGCAGCCCGATCTGGCGCAAGGGCTTCAGATCGACGCGCTGCGCCTGCGCCGCGAGATGGAACATGCCTTTGGCGGTTCCGATGCGACCGGTGCTTGGGACTGGAAGCTCGCCTATGAGGCGGGCGAGGTGGCGCTGATCCTCTTTCTGCGAAAGTTCGGTCGGGCGCTGCTTGCGCGTGCCGGCTCGCCTGCGGCGCTCTTGCCGATCCTCGCCAAGGTGGCAGGCCTCTTGCCCACGCACACCCGGCGGTCGGAAGAGATGGAGCGCTTTCAGCAATTCTCGACGCCGCTGCCCATGGGGCTCGCGGCTGTGGCGGCAGCACAGATCACGCCCCGTGATCTTGTCCTAGAGCCGTCTGCCGGGACCGGGCTTCTGGCGATCCTCGCCGAGATCGCCGGCGGCACTCTGGCTCTGAACGAGTTGGCCGACACCCGCGCCGACCTTCTGCGCCTCCTCTTTCCGGGGCGCCCCGTTACCACCTTTGATGCCGCGCAGATCGACGATCATCTCGATGTCTCCTCAAGTCCGAGCGTCATCATGATGAACCCGCCCTTCTCGGCCCAAGCCAATGTCGATGGTCGGTCGACCGAGGCGACGGCCCGGCATCTGCGCTCGGCCCTCGCGCGTCTGGCCCCCGGCGGACGGCTCGTCGCCATCACCGGAGCCGGTTTCGCGCCGGTTGCGCCTGCCTGGGCCGAGACCTTCGGCCGTCTGACCGAGACCGCCCATCTCGTCTTCACCGGAGCTGTGTCGGGGGCAGCCTTCGCAAAGCATGGCACCAGCTTCGAGACCCGGATCTCGGTCTTCGACAAGTGCCGTTGCGGCGAGCGGGGTGGCATTACCGCTGATCTGGCACGCTCCATCTCGCCGGATGTGGCGCAACTCCTCGCCCGGATCGTGGCCGAGGTCCCTCCGCGCCTCACGTTGGATGCGGGTGATGTCGCTCAATCGCAGCCAGCTTCCCCTTTCCGGGGACTTCCTCACCGTGCGTCCGGCCCTGCCGCTCGACCCTTGCGTTCGACGGCAGCGACCAAGATGGATGTGCATGTCACCACGCCGGATGCCGAAGACCTCGGCTACATCCCGCGCGAGACAGCGGACGGCCACGGCGCCGCGCGCCTTTCCGACGCGATCTACGAGACCTTCCGCCTGCAGGCGATCGACATCCCCGGCGCGGCCCCGCACCCAACCAAGCTCGTGCAGTCGGCCGCCATGGCCTCAGTCGCGCCCCCTAAACCCACGTACCGCCCCAAGCTGCCCCCGGCCGTCCTGCGCGACGGCCTGCTGTCCGACGCGCAGCTCGAGACCGTTATCTACGCGGGGGAGGCGCATGGCGCGCGTCTCGCGGGGTCTTGGACCGTCGATGAGACCGGAGACGTGGTATCCGCAGCACCGGAGGACGCCGCTGACGCTATCGGCTTCCGCCGGGGTTTCTTCCTTGGCGATGGCACCGGAGCGGGCAAGGGCCGCCAGTCGGCCGGGATCCTGCTCGACAACTGGTGCCAAGGCCGCCGCAAGGCGCTCTGGATATCGAAAAGCGACAAGCTCCTCGAGGACGCACAGCGCGACTGGTCCGCGCTCGGGCAGGAGCGTCTGCTGGTGACGCCGCTCTCGCGTTTCGCACAAGGCCGCGACATCCCTCTGACCGAGGGCATCCTCTTCACCACCTATGCCACGCTGCGCTCTGAAGAGCGCGGGGCCAAGAAATCCCGCGTCGACCAGATCGTCGACTGGCTCGGGGCGGATTTCGACGGGGTGATCCTCTTCGATGAAAGCCATGCCATGGCGAATGCCGCCGGGTCCAAGGGCGAGCGGGGCGATACCATGGCCTCGCAGCAGGGCAGGGCGGGTCTGCGCCTGCAGCACAAGCTGCCGAATGCCCGCGTGGTCTATGTCTCGGCCACGGGCGCGACGACGGTCCACAACCTCGCCTATGCACAGCGGCTAGGTTTGTGGGGCGGGGAGGATTTTCCCTTTCAGACCCGGTCAGAATTCGTGGAAGCCATCGAGGCCGGCGGTGTCGCGGCGATGGAGGTTCTGGCCCGCGACCTCCGGGCGCTCGGCCTCTACACGGCGCGGTCGCTGTCCTATGACGGTGTCGAATACGAGATGCTGGAACACGCGCTTAGCCCCGAGCAGCGCGGTATCTACGATGCCTATGCCGGGGCCTTCCAGACATTATGCGCAGCTGCGCATAATGTCCGTAATCGCGAGGACGCGATAATGCGAAGGTGTCCAGGATTCATTTGTGTTTTCCTTGGCTTCTGGATATCGGCGCGGCCTTTGCTGCGCATTATTTTGATTGCAAACCTCGGCGGCTTTCCAACCGTCTGAGGAGACACTCATGTTGAAGTTGCACGACGAGCTGATCGCCGAGCTCGCGAAATCGCTCACGGAGCAGAACTACAATCCGGTGGTCGTGACGAACCATCGGCTCTACGCCCGTCGGTTCCTGGACTACCTGGCCGAGCGCGACATGCCGGTGGCGATGGTGACGCCAGCGCAGGTCGATCAGTATTTTCTCCACGCAGTCCATTGCTTTCATGATCGCTACGGTCGGCCGCCCAGCTCGCGCTGGCACAGGCTACCAAATACGGCGATCGGCAGGTTGCTCCGGCTGGCCCAAGGCACATGGCCGCCAGAGGCTGAAATCGAACCCGTTAAGATGCTCCGGCACGCCATTTGCCATGATTACGAAACTTGGATGCGCGACGAGCGCGGGCTGGCAGATGAAACTATCGACGCGCGGCTCCGGGAGGCGCGGCGCTTTCTGGACTGGTATTTCGGCCGCAGTGGTGCCGACGGTCTCCGAAGCTTGGCCGTACGGGACATCGATCGCTACATGGACATGCGCGCGGTCGGACTGCGACGGATATCGCTCGCGGCATCTGCTGCGTGGCTTCGGTCCCTGCTGCGCTATCTCCACCTGTCGGGGCGGGTTCCGACCGATTTGAGCCCGCAGTCATCGGCCCGATGCTCTATGCCTATGAGGATGTTCCTTCGATCCTGGACCGCAGCCAGATCGACATGGTTCTGAAGGCCACCGCCAGGGACAGATCGCCGAGGGGGCTGCGCGACCATGCTATTTTGCTGATGCTCGCCATCTACGGACTGCGAGAAGGCGAGATCTGCAGTCTCCGGCTCGAAGACATCGACTGGCACGCGGACTCGCTGCGCATCCGTCACACCAAGACCAATGCCTGTTCCTACATGCCGCTGCTGACGCCGGTCGGCGATGCGGTGCTCGACTATCTGCGCCTCGGGCGCCCGCAGGTCGAAAGCCGGGAGGTCTTCATCCGCTCCCTCGCACCCTATACCAGGATGAAGAACCTCTATGGCATGGTCGACGGGCGCCTGGCGGCCGCAGGCGTTGTGCCGGTGGGAAAGCGTGGCCCACATGTCTTCCGCCACGCGCGTGCGGTTGAACTGCTGCGGGCGTCGGTTCCGCAAAAAATCATCGGCGACGTGCTGGGGCACCGATCAACCGAGTCCACCAACGCCTATCTCAAACTTGCCACCGAAGATTTGCGGGCTGTAGCGCTCGACGTGCCCGGATCGGAGGTGCTGTCATGAGCGCCTGGCACGATCCCGATTTGCTTGCCGTCGAGGACTTTCTCCGCATCTCCCGGTTCGGACAGAGAAGCAGTTACACTTACCGGTGGATCCTTCGCAGCTTCGAGGATGTTGCGCGCCGGCACTCAGCAGTGGATCGCCAGATGCTCGAGGACTGGCTGGGGGACATGGCAACGCGGTGGAAATTGTCGACGCTGTTGAACCAGGTCTGCATCGTTGACCGCTTCCTCGACTATCTGGTCCAGAACGAGTTGATCCCCGGCAATCCCGTCGCCGAGCTTCGCAGGCAGCACAATATCAAGCAGAACAAGCCGATCTGGCGGGCTCTTGCCTCCCCCAATCCCGACGAGGCACTTGCCGCGTTGTGCCAGCCTGCGCCCTACGGCAGCGTTCTGGGCGACTTCATGCGTGACCATGTCGCGCTGATGCGAAACCGGGGATACCAGTATGAGACGCAGGCTCACTGGTTGCTGCGGTTTGACCGGTTCCTGCAGGCTCATCCGGAACTGGCGGACGAGCCGCTCGAGACGATGCTGTCCCATTGGGCAGCGGCCAAGTCCACCCGCAATCACGCGGCGGAATGCCAGAAGCTGGGGCGCATCCTGACCAAGGCGCGGCACCGGCTCGATCCGAACATTCCGCCGAAACGCTTCAACCCGCGACCGGAACGAGAGGTGGCTCGGGAGCACCGGCAACCGCATATCTTCAGCCCGGCTGACATCCGGCACATGCTCGAAGTTGCCCGTTCCTATCCGTCGCCGCATGCCCCGCTGCGGCCGTGGACCCTCTACACCATGATCCTGCTTGCCTATTGCGCCGGGCTTCGACGTAGTGAGATTGCGCGGCTCGATCTGGGCGACGTCGACCTTCAATCCGGCACGATCACGGTCCGGGAAACGAAGTTCTACAAGACCAGGATCCTGCCTCAGTCGGACAGCGTCATGACCGAACTACGTGCCTATCTCGATGCGAGGCGGCGCGCAGGTGCTCCACAAGACAAGCAATCGGGGTTGTTTTGGCAGGGCCACTTCAAGGGCCACCATACTCCGGAGACGGTCACCACGATGATCACCAACGTCATGCGCCGCGCCGGATTCAAGCCACCCTCCGGACGGACGGGGCCACGTGTGCATGACCTGCGGCATTCGATGGTCGTGAACCGGATCCTTCAATGGTACCGGATCGGCATCAACCCGCAGGACCGCCTGCACTTCCTCTCGACCTATCTGGGTCACCGGGACATCAACTCGACGCTGGTCTACATCACCGTCACGCAGGATCTTCTGCAGGAAGCCAGCGAGCGGTTCCGCGCCGTCGGCGCCCCCTGTCTCAACGGGGAGGCGCTGTCATGAAAGCCACAAATCCCTTCCCCGAACTGTTGCGGGCCTTCTTCCAGGAATGGCTGGCGGAACAGCGTAGCGCCTCGATCCATACCATCAAGTCCTATCGGGACACCTGGCGGATGTTGCTCCGGTTCGTCGCGGAGCGAAACGGCGGCGGTGTCGCACGGATCACGCTGGCCGACGTCTCCGCCAGCGAGGTGCGCGCGTTCCTTACCCATGCCGAGCATGGTCGCAAGGGCACGATCGGCACGCGCAATTGTCGGCTTGCCGCGATCCGCAGCTTCTTCAGCTTCGTGGCGGACAAGGACCCTGAATATATCGCCCAATGCGCCGAGGTCCTCACGATCCCGCTCAAGCGAAAACCTACCGCCGCGCCCTGCTACCTTGAGCCAGGGGAGGTCGAGGCCATTCTCGCGCAGCCCGACCGGTCGACCATTGAAGGGATGCGAGACCATGTGCTGCTGTCGCTGCTCTATAATAGCGGTGCGCGCATCCAGGAGGCGCTCGATCTGTGTCCCGGCGCGATCCGTTTTGAAGCACCGTATTATGTGCGTCTTTACGGCAAGGGGCGAAAGGAACGCATCTGCCCGCTCTGGCCGGAAACCGTGGCTTTGATGAAGAAGCTGCTGGAGCGGCAGCCACGCGCGCCGGATGAGCGCATCTTCGTCAATCGCTACGGCGAGCCACTGGGAGCTTCGGGCGTGCGGTTCAAGCTGGCGGCCTACGTCGCGGCCGCGGCGAAAACGACGCCCTCGCTGCGTTTGAAACATGTGACGCCGCACAGCTTCCGGCACGCGACGGCCGTCCACCTCGTCGCGGCGGGCGTCGACATCACCGTCATCCGCAGCTGGCTGGGGCATGTCAGCCTCGACACGACCAACCACTACGCTCAGGCCAATCTCGAAACCAAGCGAAAGGCGCTCGAACAGGTCGGCGTTCCGGCAGAAGGAAATCGACCCGCGCGATGGAAACGTGACGCGGACCTGCTCGCCTGGCTCGATACCCTCTGACCCCAACCGAAGGAGAAATAATGTGAAGGACGCAGCCCCGATATCCCCGAAAAATAGCGATGGTGCCGCGTTCCTTCGCATTATCGCGTCCTCGCGATTAGCGATCATCCACAACAACCTGACCGCGGCGCTGGAGGCGGCGAACATTTCCGGCGCGGCCGACGGGCCGAGCGGGTCGGGCACACTGAACCGTCAGGCGAAATCCGCTGCGCGGTCAGCCTTCGAAAGCGCCAAACAGCGCTTCTTCGGCCATTTGCTCACCTCGATGAAGACCCCCACGCTGATCGCATCCATCGATGCCGATCTGGCTGCGGGTCATGCGGCCGTCATCCAGATCGTCTCGACGGGTGAGGCACTGATGGAACGCCGCCTGTCGGAGATCCCGACCGAGGAGTGGAACGATATCCGCTGTGATATCACGCCCAGGGAATACGTCCTCGATTACCTCGCCCATTCCTTCCCGGTGCAGCTCTACGAGCCTTTCACCGACAGCGAGGGCAATCTTTCCTCCCGTCCCGTGGTGCGCGATGGCCAGCCGGTCGAATGCCGCGAGGCCGTCCGCCGTCGAGACGCGCTGATCGAAAAGCTGGCTTCGCTGCCGCCAGTGCCGGGTGCGCTCGACCAGATCGTCCAGCGCTTCGGCACCGATCTCGTGGCCGAGGTCACGGGGCGCTCGCGGCGCATCGTGCGCAAGGGCGAAGCGCATTCGGCACGGCTCGTGGTGGAGAACCGGGCTGGAGCCGCGAACCTCGCGGAAACCCAAGCCTTCATGGATGACGAAAAACGTATCCTGATCTTCTCGGATGCCGGCGGCACCGGGCGCAGCTATCACGCCGATCTCGGGGCGAAGAACCAGCGCTTGCGGGTCCATTACCTCTTGGAGCCCGGCTGGAAGGCAGATGCGGCGATCCAGGGCCTCGGGCGCACCAACCGCACCAATCAGGCGCAACCGCCGCTCTTCCGACCGGTGGCCACCGATGTGAAGGCGGAGAAGCGGTTTCTGTCGACCATTGCGCGCCGCCTCGACACACTTGGCGCGATCACGCGCGGCCAGCGCCAGACCGGAGGCCAGGGGTTGTTCCGCCCCGAGGATAACCTCGAGTCGCCCTACGCCCGCGACGCCCTGCGCCAGCTTTACCGCCGCATCTATCGCGGCGATCTGGCCGGATGTTCGCTCGGGGCTTTCGAGGATGCGACCGGGCTCAGCCTGACCGATGACAACGGGCTGAAGGATGACCTGCCGCCGATCACGACCTTCCTCAATCGCCTGCTGGCGCTGACGATCGACATGCAGGCCGTGCTGTTCGCGGGTTTCGAGGAGCTGCTCGATCAGAGAATTGAGGGCGCCATCGCCGCTGGGGTCTATGATCTTGGGCTCGAGACCCTGCGTGCCGAGAGCTTCCGGGTGGCCGACGCACGCGTCATCTACACCCATCCTGGCTCCGGCGCCGAAACCCAGCTTCTCACCATCGCGGAAAAGCGCCGCAACACGCCGCTGTCGCTGGTTGATGCGCTCGACTGGCTGGATGATCCGAAGGCGCGTCTTCTCATTAACAGCCGCTCGGGCCGGGCTGCCGTGCAGGTTCCCGCCACCAGTCACATGCTGGACGATGGGACCATCGAGCCGCGCCTGCGCCTGATCCGCCCGCTTGATGCCAGCACGGTCCCGGCCAAGGTCATGGAGGACACCCACTGGCTCGAGGCCGACCGCGCGGCCTTCACTGCGGCGTGGACTGCGGAACTGGCCGAGGTGCCGGAGTTTTCGGACTCCACGCTGCACATCGTGGCAGGTCTGCTGCTGCCGATCTGGAAGCAGCTTCCCCAGGATGAAACCCGCGTCTACCGCCTGCAGACCGATGACGGGCAGCGCATCATCGGCCGCCGCGTCTCGCCTGCCTGGGTCGCGACCACGCTGGCCGCCGATGCGCCCAAGCTCTCGGCCGCGCAGGTCCATGCCCTCGTTCTGGAGGGCAAGACCGTGGTGCGCCTGTCGGAAGGGATGGAATTGCACCGCTCGCGCGTCATGGGCGCGAACCGGATCGAACTGTCGGGCTTCTCGGAGGCAGCCAAGGATCGGCTCAAGGCCGATGGCTTCTTCTCGGAGATCATCAGTTGGAAGCTTCGGCTGTTCTGCCCGACCGACGCCGATGGCGTCGCGATACTGGATCGTCTGCTTGCACGTTGTCCTGTCGCAAGGCTACATGATCGCGGAGGTTGTTGACCCATGTATTCCGAGACCGAAGACCTCGTGCGCGATCTGGCAGAAAATGCCGAAGGCGTCTGTCGTGCCTACCTTCCCGCCGGACGGCGGGAAGGATCCTACTGGATCGTCGGCGATCTGCAGAACAACCCCGGCCGGTCGCTCTTCGTGCGGTTGACGGGCCCTGCGTCGGGACCAGGGGCAGCGGGCAAGTTTACGGATGGGGCCACAGGCGAGCATGGCGATCTCCTGGACATCATCCGCGCCCGGACGGGGATCACGCGCTTCCCCGACCTTCTCGCCGAGGCCCGAGCGCATCTTGGCCGTCCGCAGCCGGTCGTCCCGGATAGGCAAGAGCCGAGGAAGGCCAAGGCGCCCGGTGGCACTCCCGCGGCAGCGGCGCGCTTGTTTGCTGCCTCGAACCCGATCACAGGCACGCTTGCTGAGACCTACCTCCGTTCCCGAGGCATCACCCAATTCGGGGCGAACGGCGCCTTACGCTTCCACCCGAAGTGCTGGCATCGGGAAGAGGGGCAGACCCGGAGCATCCCCAGACCGGCGATGATCGCGGCGGTTACCGATGGGGCAGGGGCCGTGCAGGGCGTGCAGCGCACCTGGTTGGCAGCTGACGGGCAGGGGAAGGCGGCAGTGAATCCAGAGCGTCGGGCTATGGGTCACCTCCTCGGCAATGCTGTCAGGCTGACCCCGCAGGATGACATCCTCGTCATCGGCGAAGGCATCGAGACCATGCTGTCCCTGTCCGAGGCAATCCCAGGTCTGCCCGTCTGGGCGGCGCTCTCTTCGGGTCACCTCGGGGCGGTCCTGCTGCCAGATGGGCTGAAGCGCCTCTACATCGCGATCGATCGCGATCCGGCCGGGCAGCGCGCGGCAGAGAAGTTGAGCGCCAGAGCCTCCGAGGTCGGGATCGGTTGCCATGTGCTGGAACCGCGGCTCGGGGATTTCAACGATGATCTTCGGGCGAACGGCAAGGACGCACTGCGCCAGCATCTGGCAGGTCAGATCGGGCCAGAGGATCGGCATCGCCTATTGGGCTGAGCTGAATCGCGCAGGGGGATGTCTGGGAGTGCGAGGCAGGGGGCAGCATCCCAGTCGTGGCTCTGGATCGTCGTCCTCACCCCATCCCGGGCCTTGCGCATCCACCCGTCAGCCCTGCGCGGCCTTCAAGAGATGGGCAGGCCGTCAAAGCGGTTGCCCCTGCAAGGTCGGCAGGGAACCTATTTCCGCCGGCGGCAGAGCCGCCTTTGCATCGCGAGACAAATAGCTTCCCTGCCGACCTCCTCCACGATGTTCCGGCCCCGGTGAAGCCGGGGTGAAGGGGCAACCGCCCCGACGGCTCGGGTCTGCCCATGAAGGCCGCGCGGGATGACGCGCGGACTAAACAGGCCCGGAGGCAAGAAACCGATGACGATCCACACCCACGACGACGCGTTTGAACCCGCCCATAGCGCATCCCAGACCGCCCATGCGCTCGACGAGCTGCAGCTCTACGGCTATCGCCCCTTTGACGAGCCCGATCCGCGCCCGATGCCCGAAGGGCAGCGCCTCGCGGTCGCCGTCGCCGACATCTTCGACGCCCTCGTCGCGACCCTGGAAGACACCCGCATGGAACCCGACCTCGAAGAAGTGCTCTGGGGCCAGGTCAACCTCTTCCACCGCGCCACCGCCCGGATCGAGCGGTCGCTCGATGAGAACGAACAGGCGCAGCGCCGCCTTCAACGCGAGCAGGACGGCTCCGAGGTGAAATCCGTCGAACTCGAGCGCCTGACGGCCGAAGGCCTGACCCTCGTCGAACGGCGCAACTGCATGGACATGATGCGCGATCACGCCGCCACCGAGTTCGTCCATCACACGGGATCGACCTGGCGACCCCGCACCGGATCGATGGTGAACCGCCAGCACATGACCGCAGCGCTCATCGACAGCCGCGATTTCCTGGCCGCCAAGCGCCGCGCCGAGACCGAGGTAATGCTGCCCGCAGGCCCCAAGGTCGCCCTCACCGGCGGGACCGATTTCAACGATCACCGCCTGATCTGGGGCAAGCTCGACCAGGTCCGGACTAAGTATCCCGACATGGTCCTCCTGCACGGTGGCAGCCCGAAGGGCGCAGAGCTCATCGCCGCCAAATGGGCCGAAGCCCGGGGCGTGACGCAGGTGGCCTTCAAGCCCGACTGGACCAAGCACGCCAAGGCCGCGCCCTTCAAGCGCAACGACGCGATGCTGGATGTGCTCCCGGTCGGGGTCCTTGTCTTCCCCGGAACCGGTATCCAGGAAAACCTCGCCGACAAGGCCAAGAAGCTCGGCATCCCGGTCATGAAGTTCGAGAAGGGGGCGTGAGCCCCCTTTCCCTGTTCGGGAGAGAACATTGTGGAAACACGGACATACACTTGGTATCGTTGTCGCAGACGAGGTGACCGCAAAATGTTCGATGAAGCGCAGCAAATGGAGGTGTTCCCGACGACAGTCGATCTCAAGCGGATCGACCCGTCTCTCAACATGCGGCGTTTCTATCGAATGAGCGTTCAGCAAGACCTGTTTGGCGGCGTGAGCCTGGTGCGGGAATGGGGTCGGATCGGTTACCGTGGCCAGATGCTGATCGAGCAACACGATGACGAGGGCAGGGCGGTCAACGCCCTGATGAAGCTGTCGGCGACGAAGAAGCGGCGTGGGTACCAGTCGTCATCCAAGATGTGATCCGCGCACCAGAAGACCGCTTTCTGATTGCTCCAGCCCTTGCCGTTCGGTGTGCCTAGCTTCGGTTCTTGGAAAGTCTGATGAGCGCAAAGTCACTTTTTCTTGCCGGACTGACCGCAATCGATTCAAATGACAGATACAAGATATAGGTGGCCTCGCATTCAGCTATCACACATTTGGAGGACAGATGTCAGACGATTTCATTCCATTGTCAGTTCAGGATTTCTCAACGGATGCGCTTGCGACGGACCTTCGGCGGGACGCGGATTCCCTCAACTTCCCTTTGCTTGGCCTCTTTGGAGAGGTCGGGAGCCTTCTCTCTGAAGTGAAGAAGAAGCAGAGAGACCCGATCTCCTATCGCGCCTACGCGGCTGCGGTTACAGAGGAACTCGGCGACGTACTTTGGTACTTCAACCTAGTTGCTGCTAGGGCAGAAATCTCGTTCGCCGATATTGTCACCAACCTTGCCAGCGATAGCGAGAACTGGCTATCCGCAACGGGTGTGCCGCTCACCTTTGAGGCTTTGCAGCCGTCTGTACTGACCGCTGGACAGTCACCGTCACCGGCTTTCGAAGCAACCCTCATCGAGTTGGCGGCTGCAACCGGGCTTCTTATGGCCGATCAATCGAACAACGAGCTCCAAAGGGATCGCCGACGTCTCGGACCCCGACTTGTCGCGATTCTCGAGATACTCATTCGCGCGGCCAATGAAGCGGGCGTCACGCTGGAAGCTGCGGCCATCAAGAATCGAGCAAAGACGACAGACCGATGGCCCATCCAGAAGGCATACCCGCCCTTCTTCGATGCGGACTTGCCCCCGGAAGAACAGCTGCCCAGAAACCTCAAGATCAACATCTTTGAACGGGAGGTTGGTGGCAAACGCTACGTCTTCCAGACCTGCAACGGCCTCAACATCGGGGATCGACTGACGGACAACGCTATGACACCGGATGACTACAGGTTCCATGATGTCTTCCACTATGCCTACGTCGCTATCCTTGGCTGGTCGCCGGTCACTCGTTCCCTTTTTCGGTTGAAACGTAAGAGTCGGCCAAAGATCGACGAGGCCCAAGACGGAGCCCGCGCCGCATTGATCGAGGAGGGGATCGCGACTTGGATTTTCGGACAGGCCATGGAGATGGATTTCTTTCAAGACCTGAAGGCCGGGGAGTTGCCGTTCGACCTATTGAAGCAGGTCAGACAGTTCGTTCGCGGCTACGAAGCCGAGAACTGTCCGACCTGGCTGTGGGAAGAGGCCATCCTGCAAGGATACGCAGCATTTCGCTATCTGCGTGAACATCGCCGTGGAACTGTTATCCTAGATGCCGTAGAGCGGCGGCTAAACATCGAGCCGTTGACATGAACACTCCAGAATCCTTTGTCGAAGAACTTGCCGCTGTCGATTTGGTGAACACCTTTAATCCGTACAGCGACATCTGCCCCATTCACGATACCGTCGATGCTGCGCGCGCTCGACGCGAGAACCTGAAGCGGTGTCTTGAGGCCGCGATGAATGCCCGTGCTGATACTATCTGGATAGCAAGGGACCTCGGGTACCGGGGGGGACGGCGTACCGGAGTACCCTTGACCGACGAAGCACATCTCACGGAAGCTGAACATCTGTTTGGCGGAATAACCCTTGCTCGGGCCACGACAGGACCGGCACTTGCCGAACGTACGGCGACAGTCACTTGGCAGCTTCTTTCGTCAATTGGCAGGCCAGTAATGCTGTGGAATGTGTTTCCGCTTCACCCGCACGCGCCAGATGATCCCATGACCAACCGCTCACATCGCAAAACGGAGCGTTCGGCAACCTGGCCATTTCTGTTGGCACTCCTGGAGATGCTTCAACCTAAACGCTTGGTGGCAATTGGGCGTGATGCGGGAGAAGCTCTAGCAGATTTGGACCTTCCTGTATCTCAGGTCCGCCATCCGAGCTATGGTGGGCAAAGTGAGTTCATTGCGGGCATCGAGGCAATATACAATCTCTCAAGTTCGGCCCGGCGACCGGAAACGGCAACTCTGCCTTTCGCTGAGTTTGCCTAGGTATTGGCTGCAGACAGACCATCAATCTCGTCAAGGAGTGCTCGAAGCTCGCCGCGTGTTGTAGTCCCCCCGCAGGTTGATCGTGGCAGGTCGATTGTCGCATGTGACGACAGCACGGTCAGGGATCCAATATTGAGTCCAGCTTCAGTGGCCACAAACGACATCAACTGGCCGAGACCAACCAAGTTTCCGAGTAGCTTTTCGACATAGTAGTGGTTCCGGTAGATCGCTGTGAGTGTGAGCGTCTCCGGATTCCCTGCCAACAGTTTGAAGCTGAGAAAACTGAGGCACTGTCCGCCGTAAGGGGAACGATCAACGTCGCGAGCAGGATCGAAAAGAGCAAGCTCAAATTTGTTCCTTGCCCTGACCGTCGGGTCCCTCATACGCGTGACGATGTCCCAAAGCGGATTGCCGGCCGGGGCGCCGGGCCAATCGACCATCCGCTCGAAATAATATCCTGACCATCTTTCGTTGCGTCGTACCGTGGGCAGAACTCGGTCGCGAAACCGGTCGAAGAATTCCGGGGCACCATATCTGTGATAGAGCGCCTCCGGAAAGATCGTGTTGGCGATGGTTCGGACGGATTTGTCGTGCCGTAGCAAGAATTCATTGACGGCATTGACGCTCGCGTCGCTCAACTTTGCCCCGGCGGTCGGGTCATCAACAGACATCAGGACGTTGTGCGCCTCATGTCCGGGTTCGCTATCAACGCAACGAACCGCTTCGCGCCAAGTTCTTACACAATCAGGCTGTGGCGGAATGGCCAGATACATCGCATTCGTCCGTCAATATTGCCAAGGCATACATGTGCTTAGCCAGAAAATCCTCAGTTAGCCAAGCATACCCGCTCAAACCCCAGGTTGGTCCCCAGCTATTTCGCACCAGAATGACACGTTTCGTCGCCGCTTCCCCATAGCCGACCGCGATAACGGCATGTCGCGGCGCCGGAAAAACTTCGTCACCGGTGATTTGGTCGATGACTCCATCCGATGGCGGATTAAAGAAACTTCTCGTCAGGACTGAAAGAACAATAGCAGGGACGTTGGAATCCAACGCATCGCAAACTCGATCGACTTCGTGACTGGTCTTCTGACCTTCGCGCCCAAATAAATTTCCGACGGATGATGGGGGGCGATAGTGCCTCAGGTCCGTGGGCAAACGCGGAATGTACGGCCATCCACTTTCCGATGGCTGGCCGGTATCGCGAAGCGTGGCCAACATGTCGTCGAGAAATGCTCCCTTATTTGGAGAGCGCCCGGTACGTTTTTGTGCATGGTAGAAGGCGAACTCACATGACAGAGGATCCCAGCCGCTGCGCAATGCAGCATGGGCGTCGCTGGCGGCAAACGCCAAGCAAGTTGGTCGCGCACCTTGATCCCTGACGGGCCCAAATTTCGCCCGTAAATCTACGTTTATCGTCACTGTCACTCAAGCGGCCTCCAGGAGTCTTCGCCGCTCAGCACGTGAAAGGCCTTCACCTTCGGGGCCTGTCAGGTCGAGGTCCAACTCGAGCCTGGAGAAGCTCTGATTGTGATCCCAGGGTCGTGTTTCATCCAACACAAGGCGACCTCGGTACTCTTCCGGAGGCATTGCCGTGACGCGTCGTATTCCAGGATCACCGACGCTGTCTGTTTCGATCGCTTCGATTTCATTACTGACGATGGCGAATCCGCTCTCCTGCAATTGATGGATGTTCCAGAGGTATCCTCCATTGCTGTGCTCGGTGAGCTTGAGGACGAATAGATCGTTACGACTGCCATCAATCAGCGCTCCAGCGTCGCGTTCGGTAAGTAGCCATACATCGCCCCGGTAGTTTGTCGGTCGATGATCAGCGAGAAGAGCTTCTTTCAACGCCTTTGGCTTTGTCTGCAAAAGCTCGCGGGCCTGCTTCGCAGCAATCATCCTGTACCGAACCAGGGTCCAGCACAACGCCTCGTAGCTCACCCCAAGTCGCAGACTGAACTGGTAAATCACGTTTGCGCGTCGAAAGTCTGGCACAGTCCAATTCTGCCGCCTCATATGTAGGGCGAGCAGCCATTTGGGCATGAGAAACGCGACTGCGAAAGCGTCGGCTTCGACTTCTTGATAGTCGTGGCCCGGATCGAAATTGGCTGGCATTCGACGGAGGATACTTGCTTCATCGTCGAGGCTGGGTTGATGGTTCAGAAGACAATGGCCGAGCTCATGTGCGGCCGTAAATCGCTGGATACTCATGGGGCGCTGAGTGGTGACGAGAATCCCTTGCGATGGGGCATTAAGATATGCTCCGAGCAAGCCGTCGAGCGGCCGTAGAAGCAAAGGCACGTCAAGTTCATTGATGAGAGCAAAAACGTTGACTGAACCGCCTGACGTTTCGAGCCGCTCTCGCACGCCTAGTTGCCGGTGTGCTCGAGCCGCCGCAGCTGCTCCGCCGCGAACTGCCTGCGAATAATTGGAAACCACTGGTTACTCCTGGGTTGCGGCCGAGCGGGCGCGCAAGTACTCGGCAAAACGCCCCAGTTCATCCCGGTCTTGCCGAGACAAGTCTGCGGCTTGTCGTGCAAGGTGCGCTACATCTACCGGCAAACTCCCAGCTGCATCGTCTTCTCCGATGAAATACGCGACCGGTTGTCGATACAGCTTCGCGAGCCGGTTCAACTCCAGAGCCTCGACACGGCGGTTTCCGGCCTCGATCTCAGACAACGCGGTTCTCTGGATCTTGAGGTACTGGGCCACCTCGTCTTGCTTTAGACCCAAATACCGACGTGCTTCCCGCAGCCGCTCCCCCATCTCCTGCCGAGCTTCTTGGTCATCGTCGTTGGTCCGCTTGGCGACGCTCATGCTGACACTCCATTCTTCTTCTTCCACTGCTGTTCCAGCCGCGGGATTAAGTGATCCAATGCGTCTTGCACCGAGTTGTATCCGCCAGTGCGTACCGTCGCATCCGCCGGCGTAAAGCCAAGCACTGGTTCGACCGCGCACAAGAGCTCCACAACTACAAGAGAGTCCATCGGTACAGGTGCGACTGCCGCCACCCCAGATGATGCGGGCAGTACAATTCCGTGCATGCTGGCTTCAGCCTCCGCCGCGAGCATGAGCTCGTCACGAAGCACAAGTTCCAGATCCTGCTTCGGAAACAGTTTCGTCTTGGTGGTCGTTTGCATCGTCCATGTCCGAATAGCTGTCTTGCTCTCAATATAATGTCGGAAAATCCAACACGCAAGACCGTTCACCATTCGCTTTCGGGCAGGCTTGAGTCATCCCGAGCTTTTCCGGGATGCGACCAAAGGGGTATCTGTGCTGCGGAAACAAAGATTTGCCGGACAAGCACCGGTTGTGACGAAGTGTGTCGGGCGCGTTCCCAAGCCCACCAACGTGAGCTCAAGTCTCGGATCATGTTACATAAAACGAATTATCGGATTTTTTATAAATTGTTGTTTTCATGCAATTTTTATTCACTCCAGTCGAGTTTCAACCAGTATCGCGTGTGCCTCCGCTCGCCGGTTCGAGCGAGCACGCCCTTCTCGACCAGATCCTGCAGATCGCGGGTCGCGGTCGCGCGTGAGGTTCCGGTGATCTTGAGGTAGTTGTCGGCGCTGAGGCCGCCTTTGAAACCGCCAGGGCCTTCCCGCAACATTCGAGCGATGGCCTTGGCCTGGCGTTCGTTCAAGTGGTCTCTGTGACGATCGTAGAAGTGTGCCTTGCTGATGAAGAAGCCGACGCGGTCGAGTGTTGCCTGTTGGGCTTTCAAGACAACTTCCGCGAACCAGACGAGCCAATCGGTCACATCGAGCGTTTTTTGATGCTGCTCGAGCTGGTCGTAGTATGCCTTGCGCTGCTTCTCGATGGTGAAGGCGAGCGAGATGAGGGTCGGCTGGCCAATATTCTGCGCCAGCGACTTTTCAGCGAGGGCGCGACCCAAGCGTCCGTTGCCGTCTTCGAATGGGTGGATGCTCTCGAAATAGAGGTGGCTTAGCCCTGCGCGCGTCAGCGCTGGAAGCGGCTCTGCTCCCCCCGGCCCGGTCTTGTTGTACCAATCCGCGTATCGCTCCATCTCAGGCATGACCCGCTCCGAGGGCGGCGCTTCGAAATGGATCGTGGGCCGGTCAAGGCGGCCGGAAACGATTTGCATCGCCTCGGCGTGTTGTCGGTAGGCCCCGATGGTTTCCAACCGACTGTCATGGGACAGGAGCATTCGATGCCAGCGGTACAGCGTCTCATGGGTCAGCGGCTCTGCAAAACTGGAATAGACGTCGACCATCATTTCCGCGACGCCCTGTTCGCGCGGTTTGGCAGGGTAGCTGTCCGGATCGAGGCCCAGATGGCGGCGCAACGAAGACTGGACACTGAGCCGGTCGAGGATTTCACCCTCGATGGCGCTCGTCTGCATTGCTTCCTCGCTGAGCAGTTCGATGCGGAGTTGCTCGCGCTCCGGCTGGCTGACATGATGGACCGCGCCGAGGATTTCTCCGGACGACAGCAGGAACGTCTGCTCAAACGGCTCCAGCGCGGAGGCGTCATACCGGAAATCCGGCCAATCAGGCAGCGTCCAGTTCCAAGCCATGAGTTATAGATATCCTTTCTATAACTCACAGATAGATCACTTTTGAGGCATAGAAGTCAACTCTATCGCTCAAAGGACCTGCGGGATGGGATGACCCACAAACCGACGCGAGGCCTTGAGCTAGGCCTTTTCAAGGTGCGTCAGATCTTGCTGACGCGGTCTGGGGGTCTTCGGATCGACTGGGTTCTGTTCCGTCGCTTGAATGAATGGTTCATAGCGAACGTCCTGTGTGGATGGCCCCCGCATAGCAAGGCTTAAATGAGATTGCGTGTACCTTTTCAGAAGCGGTCTTGTGTCCGGCCTGTTGATGCGGTCATCGCCGCTGGCCCTGATGGGATCCGCAGATCAGGTTCCTATCTGCTTTGCGGGCAATGGCGCCCGGGACATTCGTCGGAGCGTCCTGATCGTTGCGGCTGAACGGTACACCATCACATCGTTGGTCTTGCTATCTCGTTGGCGCGCGCCGTCTCATACGGCGTGCGGCTTGTAGGGCTCGTCTCTGGTCAATACAGCCCACATGATCCGGGCCGTCTTGTTCGCCATGGCGACAGTCGCAAGCCGCGCTGGCTTTCTCTGCAGCAGCTTCGTCAGCCAGGGGTCGGCGCGCTCGGGGCGGGTCGCAACTTGCCGGATGCGCGATGTCATACCGACAACGATAAGCTGGCGTAGGTATCGGTCACCCATCTTGGTGATCTTTCCCAACCGCTCTTTACCACCGCTGGAATGATTGCGTGGTGTCAGGCCAAGCCACGCCGCAAACTCTCGACCGCTCCGGAATTGGCGGCCCGACCCAATCGTAGCGGCCACGGCCGAGGCAGTGACGGGCCCGACGCCGGGAATGGTCTGCAGGAGTTGAGCTTGGCGGCTGAGACGGGCCTGAATACGCATCGTGATCTCGTACCAGCCGAGGCGATTGTGCAGATCGACCAACTGTCGGCTGAGGACGCGCAGAACGTCCTGGGCCAGATCGGGCAGTTCCGGCTGCTTGCCGTCGATGATGGACCTGGCGAACTCGATGGCGCGCGCGACGCCCCGAGCGATGGTGATCCCGAACTCCGCTGCAAGGCTCCGGACCATGTTGATCAGCTGCGTCCTCTGGCGCACGATGAAGTCACGCGCGCGGTGCAAGGACAAGAGTGCCTGCTGCTCCTCGGACTTGATCTCGACGAAGCGCATCGTGGGCCTTGTCACGGCTTCGCAGATCGCTTCGGCGTCGACCGCATCGGACTTGCCACGCTTCACGTAGGGTTTGACGTACATTGGCGGCATCAGTCGGACGGTATGGCCGAGTTGCGAAAGCTCCCGCGCCCAATGGTGGCTCGATGCGCAGGCTTCGATGCCGATGAGGCAGGGCGACAGTCGCTCGAAGAACGCCAGCACCTGCGCCCGTCTCAACGGTCGGTTGAAGGCAACCTCTCCGGTCCCGGTCACTCCGTGGACTTGAAAGATGTTCTTGGCCAGGTCGAGGCCGACGGTGGTAACTTGCATGGGGTGGCTCCTTTCGATCGCAGATTCTGACACCTGCAGTATGGCGTGTTGCGACGCCGGGAGCGGGAGCCATCCACCCCATCTGCCATGGCGCCGTCGAACCAGGCAGGCTGCACGTCGCCATTGTTCCATTGGTACAGGTAGCCAACCAGATTTTCAGATGTCTTGCAGAGGATGCGCATGATCGGTTCGCCAGTCAGGCGGGGCTTCGTGTTCATAATGCGTTCCTCCTAAATGGACCTCGTAACTCGTCACCACTGAGGTCTGAAAATCTATATGACGCTCAATAGCGCCACGTTTTCCGCAACTGCAAGGCGAGCTTCTGCCGTTGGGCGAAAATCCACCGGCGAAATGCAAGTTATCTTTTCAGATAGATCTCTTACGGTGTGTGCTGCTCATGCGGCGATGCAGCGCGAACGGCAATTTCTTCCAAGATTTTGTCGATCTCGCCCCATATGCGTGGTTCCACTTGGCCGCGGATCAGAGCCCATTTACTCAAGACGTCGAGGGGGTCGTGGTCCCGAAGGAGCATACCCAGGCTGGCCGCATCGACTGCCAGTGATGTCCGGGCCTGCCACTGCGTGTTTCGAGTGCGCCGCTCCTCAGCAATTGGCGCGAAGACCGGCGACAGTTGCCAGCCTTTGACTGCACGGCGCAGGGCGGCACGCACCACATGTGCCGGCTCAACACCACAAGTTTCCAGCGCTGCTTCCTGTCGTTCGAGTGCGTTGACCCTGATGTCGATCTTCCGGGTCGGGCTCAAAGCTCGTGCCGAAACGGGAGCTCTCAGGCTGGTATGCGGGTCAGAGCTTTCCGCGGTGACTTGGTGCGGCGCCACGGCACTTTTCGGCGCACGCTCTGACTCGTGCCGATCAGCGCCAACGTCAGCGACTGGGGTGCCTGTCTTTGTTGCTGTGACCTGTACCTCTTCCTCCTTCTCGGGAACCTCGCGGTCACCCTGTTGCAGGGTGGCGGCGTAGGCTGGGTCGGGCCTAGTGATGGTCGGGATCTTCTTGCGCAATCGACTGTCCTCACGCAGCAAGAATGTTGTTGAGAATGTCCGTCGCCTCCTCAAGCGCCTCGACGACATGACGTACATGTGGACGCATAAGGGGGTTCGGATCGGATTGCTTTTCCAGCGCCAAGGCGTGGAGAAGCCCCTTCTGATCCATCTCCTTGTAAGTGTTTCGTCGCATCATGACGGTCTCAATCACCGGAAAACGGGTGAGCGCTTCTTCAATCAGGGCGGCGTCAGCACGGGTCGTTTTCGGGTCGACCATGTTGAGGACGACGTGGTGGCGCGGAAGGCTGGAGGGGTCGTCAACACGGGATTTCAGTTTCTCAAACCAATCAGAAGTCTGCGCTCCGACATCGAAATCAGACGTCGACAGCATGACGGGCGTCACGATGTGGTCCGCAAGCACCGCAATGCCGTCTGACCATTCGGCACCGACCCCTGCGGTATCGATGAAGATGAAGTCTGCCGTGCCTGCCATGTAGACCTGATTGATCTGATCCTCGACACCCGCCACGCTTTCGACGGTGACCGAGCAGAGAAGCGGCGAACTCAGCCCACCGGTTTCCGCCCGAGCATGCCAGGCACCGAGTACTCTCGTGCTGTCCGTGTCGATCAACATCACTCTGCGTCCGGCGGCGATCGCGGCGCTGATCAAGGCGCGCGAAAGCGTCGTTTTTCCACTGCCCCCTTTCCGGGCCATCGCTGCGATCACCACAAGATTTTCGTTCGGCATTCTGATCCTCCGCAAAAATAGTGAATCGCAACGATAATACCCAAATGTCGCTAAACGCATGAGGCGGAGGGGTCAAGCAGAAGTCGGGATGCGACCCGCGTTTGGCATGCAGCGGGCGGCGTTGTGCGATGACCGTGCGACGTCTGCCGTGGCGCCATCAGCATTCGCCGCGGGGCATCACACACCCTCCAAGTGTCGGGATACGCTTGGCGATGCGCTTCGGACAGAATGCAGGTGACGGTTAGCGCGCTCCAGACGACGGGAGGCAGTCTCGCGTATGTCGTTCTGCGGGTGACGCGAGCCGGTTAGCACGCAGCAAAACCCGTCTTGCGGGGTGCAAGAGACGGGGCGCGAAAGACGCGATGCGCGATGCGGAGACCGCATCGCGTGGTGCAATGAGCGCGACGCGCGATCCATTTGACAAAGGACGGAAAATCGCCCCTGCAGGGCGATTTTCTACATTGAGTACAAGCCCTTATGGTCGACTCCACTTGCGTTGGGAGTCGGCGGGCTTGTACGAAGTTGGCAAGAAATAGGAACGTTAACTTCAAAATGCCCCGCCGCCGCAGACTGTCAGTGATCGAACGATCGACCATCTCCCAAGAGCGCCGGAACGGCGTCTCCGCGGTGTCGTTGGCAGCCCGCTACGATGTCAGCCTGAAGACGATCTACAACGTGGTGAACCACTGGGATGAGCGTCAGACAGCGAACGGCAGCCGATCGCGGGTTGTGGGGATCCGGGTCTCGGACGACGACCTGCGCCGGTTCGACGCGGCGCTGTCGCGGCGCGGGATTGCGCACCGCTCGGATGCCATGCGCCGCCTGATGCTGGCGGCCGAAGGTGTTTTCCTGCCCGACGACGAGATGTGTGACGAGTTGCGCAACCTCGGCGCCGCGCTCAACCGGGTCGGCAACAACGTGAACCAGATCGCGCGACGTCTGAACGAGGCCAAGGTGCGGGGCGAGAGACTGTCCTACCCGGCCTCAAGTCACCGTGACGTCCGCGCCCTTGCGGGTCTGGTCTTCGATCTGGCCGACCAGGTCCAGGAGATGTCGCGTGCGCGGCGCAGCGTGCTGGACCTTGAGATCAGCTCTGCCCTGGCGGGCCTCGCCGAGAGGAATGAGAATGGCGCGGAGTGACCGGGTCCGTGGCATCGACCCGGCGCTATTTGACCGCGGCTGGAGCCGAGTTTCGGGATCCTGGCAGGGGCTTTCCAGGGGCGCGCAGATGGTTCGGGCCGCGCGCGGCTATTCGCCAGCGATCTTCAAGGCTATCTCGAAAGGGGGCTGTCACACCGGGGCGCAGCTACGGGCTCAGCTCACATATCTCACAACAAAGTCGACCCATATCCTCGACAGTCGCGGCACCCATGACGGGAAGAAGCAGCTCTCGGAAGCCGAGATCAACCGAGTGGCGCGGCGGTTCGAGAACCAGTGGAACGAGCGCTACAGCCCCAAGCTTGGCCATACGTCGCATCTGCTGATGGCATTCCCGGTTGGGACCAGGGGTGAAGAGGTGCGCGATATCACCCAGGCGGTCTGCGAGAAGTTCTTTCAAGGTGAGGGGTCGCAATTCGACTATATTGCTGCAATACACCAAGATCGCGCGCATCCACATGCGCATATTGTTCTGAACCGCCGCAGCAAGGATGGCGAAATGTTCTTTCTCGGGAAGGATCATCACTTCAACTACGACGCCTTTCGCGAGGCGATGGTCGAGGCGGCCCGGGTTCATGGGATCCGCCTTGAGGCGACGCGTCGTCTGGATCGCGGCGTCACGACCTACCGCGCCGAGATCGATGAAATCTACAAGGCTCGCGACGAAGGTCGTCCCCCAGTTGAGCGCCAGAGAACCGGCGCGGACCTGGGGGCCGCTCTGGAAACCGTCAGGCACAAGGCGTTGATCTACCGTGGGCTCGCGGCGGAGGCGTCACGTTCGAATTTCGACGACGTGGCCGAAGCGCTCGAGCGGGCCAGCACCATCCTTGCCAGTGGCGGTCAGATGCAAGCTGACGGAGCCATCTACATGTCCCAAGACGAAGCAGCGTTCGACACGCTGATCACCGAGTTTTCTCAGAACATTCGCCAGATCGAGGCGGCGATCGACAGGGCGCCGGCGGCCGAGAGGCCGGTGATCGAGCGCAAGCTGACCGACGTTCTGGCCTCGGTCGCGCATTTGAACCCGCTCGGGGATCGCTCCGCCGCCCTGGTCGATGCTCCGTCCCGGGACGGCATCTATGCAAGGCCAAACGCCAGTGAAGATCACCTCGCGCGTCTTGACGATGGAGAGGTGGCACCAAAGCTGGCCGAAGCGTTGCAAGGCACGGGCATCGATGCCGAGGCTGTGGCCGCGCGCCTGCGGGAGGGGGCAGGCAATGCCGCATTGGAGCGCCAGTGGCTGGCACAGGATCTGCAGGGGATTGCCAAAGCAAGCGACCTCGATCTGGAGAAATCTGCGGACCGGGAAGACGCGCTCGACCGGCTGGAAGCCGTGCATGTTCGGCTGGGCGATGTTTTGACCGATGTACGCGTCCTGCGCGCGCCAACCGAGGTCGACGAGGTGGATGACGCTGAGGCAGCGCTTGGTGAACGGTTGACGACACCTGGGAGTGATCTCGCGCAAGATGGGTCCGACATCTTTGCCCCATCGGAGCGGCAGGCGTTCAGAGCGCTGGTGGCGCAGTTCCGCCGGACGGATTTCGATCATCCGTTCTTCGACGACCCGTCCGTCCGGCGGGCAGGTGCCGTGGAGGTTGAAGAGGCCCGCGCCGCGTTCGACGTCTACGCGCAGAAATCGCCGCAACATGCCGAACTGGCCTCAATGGCCTGGGAACAGATCACCGACAGTCGAATGCCGCCGCAATATGCGGTATCCGAGCAGGACCGCACGCTTCATGCTGGCGACATGGACCTCGCCTTGCGGGATCCTTCGGATCATCTCGGTCCGATTGCCGAAGAGCTCCGCACCCTCGCCCGCTATCGCACGGAGATGCCGGATGATGAATTCGGGAAGGCCGTCCAGGACGAAATCAATCACCTTCGTTCGCTAGGCGCGTCGCGTGCCTATATCAGCGAGCGCAGTTTCGAGATCGAGGACCAGGCGCGACAAGACTACGCCGAGCGCCGGTATCTGGAAGAGACAGCGCCAACCGTCATGGCCTTTGTGCGAAACGCCGACGTCGAGGGCCCGCTCTCCGAGTCAGAGCAGCAGGACATCGTCCGGCAGATAAACGAGCGACTAAGCCACGACGCAATCGACGCGCTGCGGGCCGGTAACGCGGACGTCCTGGACACATTCACCGAGGATCCGCTGCGCCAGCTGGAACTCGCCAAGACCTATCTCCAGAGCAGCGAGGTCACTGCGCACGGCCCGGCGATGGAGCGCGTTCTCGATGCATTGGCGGAAGAACAGATAGAGGCGCAGCGCGCACGCCACGCTGCGGCAGATGGCGAGAAGGGGATCACCCATGGATAAAGGCAAGATTGCCTTAGGAGTGTTGAGCCTCGTGCTGGTCGGTCTCGCCATGGGCTATGTCGTGGCGACCGGCTTTGTCATGTTCCGCTATGGGCTTTCTCCCACCCGTTTCGACGTCACCCTGCTTGCCCGCGAATATCGGGGTCTGTCTCAGTCTGCACCGAAAGACTTCCTCTGGGTGAACCTCATCCTTGGCAGCTTCGGCCTGGCATCGCTGATGCTGAGCGTCACGCTTCTGGGGGATGCATTGACCCGCTTCGGGACGACGCATTGGCAGACCCGCAGCGAGATGAACAGGAACGGTTTCTTTGCCAAGCCCGACGGTGGCTTCCTTCTGGGCAAGCTCGGCTCCCCGAAATCCAAGCGCCCGTTCCTAGTCTCAAAAACCTTCCCCCACGCGCTGATCGTGGCGCCTACAGGCCGGGGCAAGGGCGTGGGGTTCGTGATCCCGAACCTGCTGACCTACAAGGGCTCCGCCGTGGTGCTCGACGTGAAAGGCGAGAACTTCCGCGAGACCTCGCGCTTCCGCGCCAGCATGGGGGACAAGGTTTTCCGCTTCGCGCCGACCGACTGGGACCGACCAACACATCGCTATAATCCGCTGGCGCGCATTGCTGCCATGACCAACCCCGACCGGCAGCAGATGGAGCTTAAACTCACCGCGAAGCTCTTCCTGCAGACCGACAACGAAAAGCTGAGCGGCCTTCTCGCAGGCGGTATCGACTTGTTCGTGGCGGCCGGTCTTCTGGCCTTCGAGCGCGGCGTGCCGACCATCGGCGAGATCTACCGCATCACCGCCTCGGGGGGCGACAAGCAGAAGGAATATCTGAAGCGTTCGCAGGAGGTGAAGAACACCTCGGCCAAACTGATCTTCGAGCGTATGGCCTCGACCAACAACGACACCCTCACCTCCTACCTCTCGCTTCTCATGACATCGGGTCTCGACACCTGGGACAACCGCGCGATCGACGCGGCCACCGCGACCTCTGACTTTTCCTTCCGGGATATCCGCCGTCGCCCACATGCGATCTATCTTGCGGTCGAATCCGAGATGATCCGCCCGCTTGCCCCGCTGATCCGCCTCTTCTTCTCGGACCTGATCGCCTCGCTGCAAGCACAGGAACCCGGCGATGACGAGCCCTGGCCGGTGATGATCATGCTCGACGAGTTTGACCGGCTCGGGAAAATGCCAATCGTCGCCGAAAGCATAAAGACGCTGCGCTCCTTCGGCGGCAACCTCGCCATCGTGACCCAGACGATCCCGGCGCTGGACGAGATCTATGGTGAAAACACCCGCAGGTCGCTGCAGGGCGGCGCCGGGGTAAAGCTCTACCTCACCCCGTCCGAGCAGAAGACCATCGAGGAATTGAGCCAGGCTGTCGGCAAGACCACCAAGCGTGTGGTGACCCGCTCCCGTGCTGTTGGACGCAATCCATTCGAAGGGCGCAGCGTCTCGGAGAGGACAGAAGATACCCCGCTCCTGACCGAGGATGAGGCCCGACGCATGGACCTCGACGAGGTCATCCTCGTGATCGACGCGCAGATGCCGATCCGGGCAAGAAGGGTGAAGTATTTCGAGGACCCGGCGTTGAAGGTTCTGCACGCCTGTCAATCGGGAAGCTTCCCATATCCGGACGAGGACGGCCTGCGGCGGGATCGGCAGATGTCTGAGACCCGGGAAACGGTGGAGAGGTTGAAGCAAGAACTGCAGGAAGTGCGGGCGGCTGCGGGACCGCGGGAAGTCGGCCACAATGTGCCTAACGCATCGAAAACTGACCCTGTCAGCGCAGCGAAGGCCCGCGGCCGCGCGGCTCGTGCTGCTGCAAGCGGAGGTGGCCAAGGTCAACTGTCGCTTGATGTTGAGGGCCTAGGTATCACGAACACAGACCGGACAACGCTTGCTTCGGCAGTTCAGACAACGAGAGCTATCATCGCGGAGCACGGATGAGTTTCGCAGGAGTTGACGTTCATTCTCCTCGCGGCGAATGTAACTGAAGAGCCCAGACTCACCGATGCTGCGGGGCGCGCGAATGTCGGCTTTCGTCCGGCGCGTCGCACCATGATGGAGTTAGTCAGCTTCCACCAAGTCACTCCGGGCATCGCGGATGATCATCCACGACGAATGCAGGAAAAGCCCCGCGATCGCGAACGCGACGATCAGGTCGGGCCATGCACTGCCAAGCCACGCGACCAGCCCGGCGGCGATGACCACGGCGAGGTTGCCGATGGCGTCGTTGCGAGAGAACAGCCAGACGGCTCGCATATTGGCATCACCCTTGCGGTGCTTTAGCAGCGGCAGCACCGCGAGGATGTTTACGATCAGCGCACCTACCGCGAAGGCTCCCATCAACCCGGCTTCTGGCGTGGTCTGGTTGAGGACACGCCAGAGCGTGCTGCCGACAACGCCAAGGCCCAGAAGGCCCAGAAACACGCCTTGGATCATCGCCGACCGCGCCCGCCATGTCAGGCTCCAGCCGATGGCGAGCAGGCCCAGAAACGTGATCGCACCATCGCCCAGAAAATCGAGCGCGTCTGCCTTCAGCGCCTGCGAACCGGACAAGAACCCGCCGAACATTTCGACCACGCCGTATCCGAGATTGAGCGCGACCACGATCCAGAGCGCGCGGCGATAGCTCGGGTCCTTGTAGGCCGGATCGGACGATGTATCGCCGTCCTCGATCTTCTCGAAACCGTAGCCGGTCGCGTCGAGCGCGGGCCGCACTTTCGGCAGATCGCCGTCCGCGATCCGCAATGTCATGATGTGGGTGGCGGCGGACACTTTCACGTCGCCTTCGGCCACGCCCGCAGACCGGGCCGCGCGCTCGATCTCGGCGGCATCTTTCGCGCAGTCCATGCCTTGCACCCGCATTCGGATCGGGGAGGAGGCTGTCGCCAACTTGCTGTTATCGGGCTGGCTCATGTGCGATCCTTTTTGTGGTGGCGGGCGAAAAGGTACGCTGCTAACGTATCAGTGGATAATGATATGACAGCGCAAAACATTCAAGACGATCTTTCGGCACCCGATACACTGGAACTGCGGGCAAAGCTCTTCCGGGGCCTAAGCGATCCCAGCCGTCTGACGATCCTCGATGCGCTGGTGTCGGACGAACGCAACGTGCAGGAAATCGTCGGGCATACGGGTTTGGGTCAGCCCAACGTCTCGAACCATCTGCGCTGTCTGCTGGAATGCGGGCTGGTCAGTCGCCGCAGCAAAGGCCGCTTCGTTCGGTATCGTCTGGCGGACAGGCGGGTCGCCGATCTCATCCGTGATGCAGATCAGCTACTTGCCTCGACAGCCAACGGAGTTGATGCCTGCCAAAGCTATACGGACTAACCGGCGCGACCTGCTGCAATGTCCTATCGGTGCGCCAAACCTGAAGCAGCCATCTGCGCATCCGCAGCGAATGCACCCTTTGTCCGCATTGCCAACCTTTTTCCTCTGAAAATGCTGCGCGATGGACAAATGGCCGGTCTAATAAAGCTGCACCGCGGCGATCGGCAAGCGATTGAACTGCAGGTCTGGGCCGGCTTAGCGTCTTTGCCCCTTGAGCGAGTTTTCATCAGGTATTCACACCATTACTGTCAGTATCATGATGCTCAACCTTGAAGGGTGCCGATTTTGGACATGAACCACGAACTTACCAAGCGGCACGTCGACGCCCTGCGAAAGCTACGCGAGGAATGCGACTATGAGGATTCTAGATGTGGCGGCGAGCTAGTATTTGTACTTCGCAACAAGCTGTCGCCCGGGATCGGTGACAAAACGCTTTCGGATCTTGAGGGTTGGAGGTTGATTGAGGCTGGCACCAACAAGTGGTTCGGGACCCTTGGATATCGCATCACGGAGCTCGGCCGACACGAGCTCGCAGGCTTTCAGCAGAAGCGGCCGAAACCAAAAACCATGGACAAGCTGCGGCCCCTGCCGTCTCGTCTAGGTAAATCAAAGGGGCGGTTTGAGAGATAGCGATCTGACGCATATTGGCTTTCAATCCGATAGCCAGTGATTGGCTGGCTTTGGGGAGTTGCACTGCAGCGACTGACCAAGCGACGTAAGTCCGCAATGGGGCCGAAATGGATCTGAGTCTGGATGAAGGACCTCGTCTTGGGGTGATGCCGCCGTCATTGCGGCCTCGGCCCTGACCTGTTGCTTCGTGCCACGTGCACCGGATGACCATTTCCGTCCCGACGCCGCTGCTCGGCATCGAGCTGCTCGGAGAGGCCGCACTCCCGGAACCCGCCGTTCGACTGCCGGCGCAGCAAGGCTTCGGCGGCAATGGTAGCTACACTTCAGACGAAGCGTTTGGACAAAAGGAAGTGTCGGTAGTCGCTGCGGTCCGACGGCGCGTCGTGCCGAACTAGAGCGGGTCCCCGCGCCACCCCCAAGCCCCTTGAGAGATTCATTTTTGTCCATCCTTGATGGACCATCTCACAAATTCCTAAAGAAGCGAGTGGTGATCTCTTTAAAAATGCATAATTATGTCGCGCATGAGTGGACAAGAGCACGAAAAGCTAAAGAACCTTCTTGAGGCTGTCCCCGCAGGGTTCCTCGTAGACTCCCCCTGGCTTGAACACCATGGGGTAGGCCGGCGCTCATCCTACGCCTATGTCCAACGCGGTTGGCTGGAACGCCTTGACCGCGGCGTCTTCCGGCGCCCCGCACCAGGCAGAGCCACCACGAACACACTCGACTGGAAGACCTGCCTGCTCTCGCTCCAGCACATCATGCACTACCCTGTCCATATCGGCGGGGCGACGGCATTGGGCCTGCAAGGCTATGCGCACTATCTCTCACTCGGCGACAAGAGCACGGTCTGGCTCTACGGCGCGAAGATCCCCAACTGGCTCGAGAAACTGCCGCTCAACGCCGACCTGCGCACCCGCAACGTATCGCTGTTCTCCGATCCCGAGCTGGGTGTCGATGACGCACGACGTAATCCCGACGAGACGGCATCAACCCTGCCATGGGACTGGAAGCTGGTCATGTCCTCGCCGGAACGCGCGGTCTTCGAGGCGCTGGACGAGTTGCCGGATCAGGAGAGCTTTCACACCCTCGACATGACGTTTGAAAGCCTGACGACGTTGCGCCCGAGAACCCTCTCGGCACTGCTCAGCAGTTGCAAGAAGATCAAGGTCAAGCGCCTGTTCTTCGTCTTCGCCGACCGCCACGATCATGCCTGGCGCAAGCGTCTCGATCCAAAAGACTTCGACCTCGGCAGCGGGGATCGCGCCTTGGTCAAAGGCGGCAAGATACACCCGCGCTACAGGATCATGGTGCCCGACGAGTTTGCAAGAAAGGAACGTGGTCATGGCGCGTGAAGACTATGCCGCCCAGGTGGCGCTACTCGTCCGGATACTCCCGCATGTCGCTAGGGAAGAGGTATTTGCACTCAAGGGGGGCACGGCCATCAACCTCTTCTATCGCGACCTTCCGCGCCTCTCGGTCGATATCGATCTGACCTATCTGCCTGTCAAAGACCGCGCCGAAAGCCTCGCCGAGATCAACGACGCGATGGACCGGATTGCCGCCGCCATCGAAGGCGGCATCGCCGGCGCCAAAGCACAGCGCATTGCCGGCGGTGGCGGTGGCGCTACACGCGTACTCGCCCGCCTCGGCCGGGCCGAAATCAAGATCGAAACCTCCCCCGTCACCCGCGGCGTCGTGCATGATCCGGAACACCGCGACGTCTCCGAAGCCGTCGAGGATGCGTTCGGATATGCGGAGATGAACATCGTCTCCTTCGAGGATTTGTTCGGCGGCAAGCTACATGCGGCCCTTGATCGCCAGCACCCTCGAGACCTCTACGACGTCAATCTGCTCTACGAGAACGAAGGCTTTACCGACGCGTTGTTCCGCACCTTTCTGGTCTACGTCGCGAGTTCACCACGCCCGCCGCACGAACTGTTGAACCCGAACCTGATCGATCTGGACCAGCCCTACGCGCGGGAATTCGAGGGCATGACGAAGGAAGCCGTCGACCTGGGGGAATTGATCGCAACGCGCGACCGCCTGATCGGGGACATCCAATCTCGGATGAATGAGGGCGCGAAGAGGTTCCTGAGAACCCTGCATGACGGCGCCCCCGACTTCGACGCGATCGATCGCCCTCAAGCGGCCGAGCTTCCAGCCGTCAGATGGAAGCTCATCAACGTGCACAAGTTGAAAGCAAACGATCCCAAGAAGCATGCCACCCAAGGGGAGGAGCTGGAGAAGCTCCTCGGCTGAACAAGGGGCTTGGGGAACAAACTGCTCGAAGAGCTCAGGCCTTAAGCCCAAGGTCCCTCGATGCGCGCGCCGCCAGTTCCTACGAACCGCCTTCAAGCCCCGCATCTACCAACTGCTCCTGCTCCGGCAGGTCCGCGAGCGTCTCCAGCCCAAACGCGACCAGGAACTGCGTGGTGGTGACGAAGGTATAGGGCGCGCCACGCTGAGGCGCCCTTGGCCCGGTCCCGATCAGCTCTCGTGCATGCAGCCGCCCGATCAGGTCGCGGCTGATCTCCTTGCCGAAGATGTCCTTCAGCCCGTCGCGCGTGATCGGCTGGTGGTAAGCGATGGCAGCCAGCACCGCGACGTCAAAGGCGCTCAGGTCCTGCAGCTGGTCGCCGACATCCGCCGCTGCACGGATCGCGGGCGCATAGGCCGCGCGCGTGCGGAAGATCCAGCCGCCGGCCACCCGGGCGAGTTCGAAAGCCCGGCCCTCGAGATCGGCGGCGAGGTCCCCGACCAGCAGGTCGACCGAGGCCCCCTGCCCCACGACCCGCGCCAGATCCTCGCGCGGAACCGGCGAGGCAGAGGCAAAGAGCACCGCCTCGATCCGGCGCATCCATTCGCGCCAGCGCAACTCCGGCGGCAGGTCCGCCAGCTCGCGATCGATGTCTGCGTCGCGTCGATCCCTGGGCATCGTTCAGACCCCGTAGAGCCGGAAGGTGTCGCGGCCCGTCAACTCGCGCACCGCCCCGAGATCGACCAGACGGTCGCAGAGCCGCCGCGCGGCGCGATCGGGCAACGGCAGGGCCGAGGGCGCCACGGCATCGCGGGTCAGGAAGATCTCGACGGCGGCGCCCGCGCCCTTGGCTCGCAGCTTCGGCGTGACCGCCGTCAGATGCGCCGCCCGGCGGGTGAGGTCGGCAGAGAGGCGCAGCGCCTCGACCGCCGATGCGAGAAGGGCGCGATGACCGGCTAGTCGAAGATCATCGCCCTGCTTGCGCAAGTCGGCACGCGTCACGCCCGCGGCCAGCAGCGGGACCAGATGAGGCCAGCCAAGCGCCTGCGCGAGGGCGGCATCGGCCAGCACCAGCGCCGGTGTCGTCGCGCGCGGGGCCTCGGACAGCACCGCCTCCAGCACCATCGCCGCGCGGGTCACCGGCGGTCCGCGTCCAGCGTCGAGCCATGTGGCGATCTGGCCCGGCGCGGCGCCCGGCAGCGTGCGGGCCAGCGCCTTGACCGAGAGGGGCCGCTCCGCAGCCCGGCGCCATTCAAGGCAGGTTTCCCCGGCCGGTCCGGGCAGGTCGCCGGGGCGCAGAAGGTGGATCGCGTCGCGTAGCTCCGCCGCCCGCTCCGGACGCCCGGAAAACGCGACACAGGCCTCGGCCGCGCGCAACGCCAGCCTGTCTCGCAGCAGGGCGTGCGGCGCCTCTTCGCATGCCAATACAAGATGGAGATGACTTAGCGCCGCGCCCGAAAAGAACGTAGCATCTTCAAGGGTTTCCGCGCGCGCGGAAGAAATCCAGGAGGGTGTCCCGGACGGGGTGCCAAGGGCGCTGAGGGGATCCGGGCGGGCAAATGTCATGGCCGAAGCCTACAGATGCGCGGCGCTTTTTACCAGAGAATAGCGCGCTAAACGCCCCGGCTTGCCGGACGCTATCATGTCCAATAAGTTTATATTATCGGACACACAGAGATATGCTCGGAAGCAGTTCAATTTCATTGCCGGATTCAGTCAAAGTTGCCCCCAGAGACCGATAAACCGACGTCGATGCTCTCCGGTGAGCATGAGGCTGCGCGGGCTGACGACAGAGATCAGGGGGAAAACGCTGGCATCGCCTTGCCCTCTTACGTCGCGGGCTCCGGCACGTTGGACCGATTGGTGGACACCGCCCGCGAGTATGCCCGTGCCGCAGCCTCGGACAACACGCTGAAGGCCTATGCGAAGGATTGGGCGCACTTCACACGCTGGTGCCGGATGAAGGGCACGGAACCGCTACCGCCGTCACCGGCGATGATCGGACTCTACCTCGCGGATCTGGCATCCGGGTCGGGCCCCTCCCCTTCGCAGTCGGCGTTCCGGCCCCTATCCGTCGGCACCATCGAACGCCGCCTGTCGGGTCTCGCGTGGAATTACGCGCAGCGCGGCTTCCCCCTCGATCGAAAGAACCGGCACATCGCCACGGTTCTGGCCGGGATCAGGCGCAAGCACGCGCGCCCACCAGTGCAGAAGGCCGCTATCCTGGCCGATGACATCCTCGCGATGGTCGCCACCCTGCCCTATGATCTGCGCGGGCTTAGGGATCGGGCCGTCCTGCTGCTCGGATATGCCGGCGGTCTGCGCCGTTCGGAGATCGTCAGCTTGGACGTACACAAGGACGACACGCCGGATTCCGGCGGCTGGATCGACATCCTCGACAAAGGCGCCCTTTTGACGCTCAATGCAAAGACCGGCTGGCGGGAGGTGGAGATCGGCCGCGGTTCGAAGGATCAGACCTGCCCAGTCCACGCGCTCGAACAATGGCTGCACTTCGCAAAGATCGACTTCGGGCCCGTCTTCGTCGGCACGTCAAGGGATGGCAAGCGCATTTCGGGCACTCGCCTCAACGACAAGCATGTGGCGCGGCTGATCAAGCGCACGGTGCTGGACGCCGGCATCCGAGCCGAGCTGCCGGAACAGGAGCGCCTGGCGCTGTTCTCTGGTCACAGCTTGCGCGCCGGGCTCGCCAGTTCAGCGGAAGTCGACGAGCGCTACGTCCAGAAACAACTGGGGCACGCCTCGGCTGAAATGACCCGCCGCTATCAGCGCAGACGCGACAGGTTCCGGGTGAACCTGACCAAGGCCGCCGGTCTCTGACCACCTTACCCCATCACGCCGCCTGACCGCTTAGTCTGCGATAGAACCTGCGCTCAAGATCTCACTCCCCTGCCCCGGCTTTTTCGTAAGCGCTGTCTGCGCCTCACTCGTGTTCAGCTTGACGGGTTGAAGTTCCAGGGCAGGAGCTCGTCGGTCCTGCTGGCCGGGTGACCGGCGGCGATGGCCTCGAGGGTCGCCTTCAGGTAGGCGAAAGGCTCGACGCCGTTGATCTTCGCGGTGGCGATCAGGGAGGCGATGCGAGCCCATGTGCGGCCGCCCTCGTCGTGGCCGGCGAAGAGTGCGTTCTTCCGTGTCAGGGCGATCGGGCGGATCAGGTTCTCGATGGAATTGGAGTCCATCTCGACGCGGCCGTCGCGAAGGAAGGTCTGCAGGCCGCCCCACTGTCGGTGGATGTAGGTCAGCTTCTCGCCCAGGCGCGACTTGGCTGAGACACGCAGGCGCTGTGCGTGCAGCCAATCACCGAACTCGACCACGAGGGGTGCGCTGCGGGCCTGACGGGCCGACAGGCGTTGGCCCGGGCCCATGCCACGGATCTCGGCCTCGATGCGGTAGAGCTCGGCAATCTGGCGCAGACCCTCGGCGGCGATTTCCGAGCCGTCGCGGTCAAAGACCTCCTTCAGCTTGCGACGCGCATGGGCCCAACAACGGGCAACCGTGATCGGCGCGCCGCCCTTGCGGGAGGGGCGCGTCAGTCGATCGTAACCGGTATAGCCATCCAGTTGCAGGATACCGTCGAAGCCCTGCAGGATCTGCTCGGCATGGGCGCCAGCACGGCTTGGGCGATAGGTGAAGACCACGCCGGGCGGGTCATCGCCGCCCCATCCACGATCATCCCGGGCAAGCGCCCAGAGGTAGCCGGTCTTGGTTCGGCCACGGCCCGGATCCAACGCCGGGGCGGTCGTCTCGTCCATGAAGAGCTTGGTCGATCCCTTCAGATGCTCGGTCAGCCGATCGACCACGGGGCCGAGGTGGAAGGCCGCCGTGCCAGCCCAGTCCGCCAAGGTGCTGCGGTCGAGCTGGATGCCGGAGCGCGCCAGGATCTGGCTTTGGCGGTAGAACGGCAGGTGGTCCGCGAACTTGGACACCAGCGCGTGTGCGATGGCTCCCTCGGTCGGCATCCCGCCTTCGATCAGCCAAGGTGCGGCGGGCGCTTGGGTGACCCCATCCGAGCAGATGCGGCAGGCATACTTCGGCCGGATGTCGACCAGCACACGAAGCTGTGCCGGGATGATGTCGAGGCGCTCGGTGCGGTCCTCGCCGATCCGGTGCATCTGGCCGCAGCCACATGGGCAATCGAGACTGGTGGGTTCGATGACACGCTCGATGCGCGGCAGGTCCGCAGGTAGATGGCCGAGGTTGCGCTGCCGTGCCCGGCGCGGCGTCGTGGTGGATGGCGCAGCCTGTTCCTTGCGGGTCTCGACCTCGGCGACGGCGGTTTCCAGGTCTTCGAAGGCCAGCTGCCGATCATCATCGCTCAGCTTCTCGGACCGCTTGCCATGCACGACATGGTTCAACTCGGCCACGAGATGCTCGAGGCGCCGGTTTGCGTCCTTCAACGCACCATTCTCCTGCAGCAGCGCCAGAACGGCGGCGCGCTGGCTCTCGGGGATCGCGGACAGGTCGATGGGCGGAGCGTTGGACATGCGCAGATTATACCGCGCCAAATGCGTCGATGCCCGGGCATTCCCGGGGGCGAGTCACTCTGCCACAGCCGGTCGGCGGACCTCCAGTGACCGCACCCGGCGCCAGTCCAGCCCGGCGAACAGGGCCTCGAACTGTGCCCTGTTCAACGTCATCGCCCCGTCGCGGACCGCGGGCCAGGTGAAGCTGCTTTCCTCCAACCGCTTGTAAGCCATGACCAAACCGCTGCCGTCCCAGAACAGGATCTTCAACCGGTCGGCCCGCTTCGAGCGGAAGACAAAGACGGTGCCGGTAAATGGGTCCTCAGCCAGCGTCGACTGGACCAGCGCTGCGAGACCGTCATGGCCTTTCCGGAAGTCCACCGGCTGTGTCGCCACCAGGATCCGCACGCCCTGCGAGGGCATCAGCATGGATGCGCCTCCAGCGCGTGGACTATCTCGGCAATCCGGGCCGCGGGCGCATCCTGTGCGAGCTCGATGATGACCGAACCCCGGACAACCCTAACTGGCGCCTCGGCGCGGGGCCGCTCGGGCTCGGGGGCCGTCGTGGTCTCATCCCGGACGATCAGAGGTGCGAAAACCGGCTCATCGGTCTCGACCGCAGGCAGCACGAGCTTGCCATCCTTGGCCAGCCGCCGCCACGCCGTCAGCTGGCTCGGCATGATCTCGTAGCGCGCGGCGACACCTGACACCGTCACCCCAAGCTCCAGGGTCTCGGCCACCGCCTGCGCCTTCACATGATCCGGCCAACGCCTCTGCCCCGAGGCGAAGACTTCAACACCAAGCGCCGTGAGGAACGAACTCTTTGCGAACATTGCGAAACGCACTCCTTCTCTTCGGATGCGTATCAACTCGCAATGGCTGATCCCGTCGGCAATGTGGGGCGGCGACACCGCTTACGCTTTTTCGACCATGGTGCGGAGATAGCCGCCCAGCAAGGCGACCTCACCCGCGCAATGTTCCTCGAAGACAATGGCCAGTGCTGCTGTCGCCACCTGCTTGCCCGGAGGGCCCTGCGCTGTGTTCTGGCCATGCTCTGAGACTGCGATCATCAGCGCCAAAAGACACGCGACCCAATGCAGGTCGTTCCAATTTGAAGTGGTCCCACAACACCAGACAGCCTGAGAAGCTTGCCGCTTCCGATGACGAGGAAGAACAGCGCGTCTGGCAAACGAAAGATTTACGGCAACGAGGTCAGGGAGAAGGTGGCGCTTGAGGCCATTGGTGGCGGGCTGACAGTCTCGATCTGGTGGTCAAGCACGGCGTGCGGCAGTCCCTAGTTAACATCTGGAAGCGGAAAGCCCTCGAGAGTATGTCCGAAATCTTCTCCGGCAAGGCGGAGGCGAAGGCCAGCGAGACCGAGAAGTTGCACGCCAAGATCGGCAGCTCATGGAGGGATGGTTTTTTACCGAAAGTCTCCAGACCGTGAGCGTGGCTCGGAGGCGAGAAATGATCGATCCAGAACATTCTTTGCTGCCGTTCCTCCAGCGATGCCCACTGACCTAAGTTAGCCGATCGGATTGCTATGGCCCGGGCAAGACCGAGACATTACTAAACCTGGCGTTGAAGACGTTGGTCAGTCGGCGGTTCATGGAAATCCAGTTCTACGGCGGCCGTCAGATGGCAAGCGCGTGCCCAACCAAGGCTACTGCGTCGGGCGTAAACGCTGCCGGCGACTGATGGGCGATGGGCCTACGCGCTGACGACCAGAGCGTAGGGCTGACGGTCTGGAACCCGCTCGCCGCCGAGCTCTTGTCGGGGGCACTCCCGCGAATGCCGGTCGCCCCGGACAGTTGGGAGGCGCGTGGCTGCACCGTTTCGCCGATCTACAAGTATGAGCGGCTTTGGAATATCGTCGATGTTTTAGCGACATTGCCTCCGTGTACGTAGATCGAAGCGGTTCGGATCACTCTCGTATGGCTAATGAGCTGTCGGTAGGAGCTCGTATTCCACCTCGCGAGCTGCGAGCGTGGTGTGTTTCTGCTGCGTCTCAAAACCTGCCAGTCTCTGCTTTTCCGAGGCGATCAGTGGCTTCATCAGCTTCCCAAGCGGTGGAGTTCGAGTAGGCCAAGTCGTAGACTTTCCCCTGCTTGACCGTGTGTTGTCACTCACGGGTTTCCTTGCTTTGGGTCTGACTGTCTCGTTCGAGGTTTACTGCGGACTCAGACACTGGTTCACAGCTGTGAACGTTGCCGGAATTCACAGCTGTGAACCCTATGCAGCCGAGCGCCGCGAAAGTGCCACTACCATTGGCGCGCAGCTGAAAGTTCCGGCGGCGGCACGCTTTCCGAGATCACGCAGGTAGGCGCCCGGAGACCGGATCTCTGAAAGACGTTCAAGCATCGCCGCGATCACCACGGCAGCCTGATCTCGGCCCATATCCCGTTTCACATCCTGCCATGTCGTTGACTGTATTCCCAGCATCGGAGCGATCCTATCAGCGGCGTCGAAGAATTGCGACCAGTTTCGGATTGGATCGGGTTGGAAGCTGCAGAACTCGGGACAGCTTGCCAGAACAAAGGCTAATGGAAGGTTAGACGGTCGCGCGGTGCTGATTGCGTGTTCGGAAGCTCTCGGCGAACGCACAAGTTGCGGACGGGGAAATGCCGTATCGAGTACGCTTTCTGTCCTGCCCTGTTCAGATTCAATAGAGTCTTTCTTTGAACTCTGATGGTGCTGCTCATTTCTGACGTCAGAGGTGCTCAGTTCGACCGTTTCGGCAGGAATAACCATGGCCTTGGCAGCCTCGACGGCAGACGCGAGAGTGTCGCGGAGCTCGCTGAGCTGGTGCTCGGTAAGCTTCCTGCGCAGGGTCCGTGCCGAGAGCCGGGCGAGGTCTTCGTAGGCATCCCAGGAGGGGTCGGAGGGGGCCTCGGTGCGGCCAATCTCGGTGAGGGCCTCGAGGTCGCGGCGCATGAGGCTCACGACATCGCGGAGATGACGGATGCGCAGATCCCGGTCACGCTGCGCCTGTGCGGCGTCCTCGAACTCGGCGAACCGGCGCGCGAGCGGGGCGAGGTCAAAGCCGTAGGCAACCTTGGTTCCGCCGAAGCGTCGAGCATAGCGCTTGCCGTTGGGACTGTCACGGCGGGTGATGATGCCGGCGTCGACCAGCCGACCGAGATGGCGCCGCATGGTCGAGGAAGGCATGCCGTTCAGCCGCTCGCAGATCGAGGCGTTCGACGGATGCACCACAAGTGGGCCGTCGTCGAGCGCCAAGTCGGTCCGCGGGTGAAAGCTGATGAGCGCCTGGAGCACCGCGAGATCGCGGTCGGACAGCGCGTAGTCGCCCCGACAGGTTGAAAGCGCACGAAGCGCTTGCCACTTGTCGACGGTGGGGCAGGGCGCTTGCGTCGCCTGCGGCGTGGCCGCGAGCGACCGGGCATCACGAAGCGATCGCCCGAAAGGCGTGATGGGATCGTAGTCCATGTTTTTTCACGAAGACAAAGAAAAACCGTTCCGCGAATCGATTTCGACTTGCGGTGAGCGTCGGGGACCACTAGCTTGAGAGTGCGAAAAACAAGTCTGGGTCTCGTGAAGCGCCGTCTTTGCGGGACCTTTTCTTTCGCCTGACCGTGCCTCCTTGTTCCGGTTTCTGCTCTTCCTCAGTCTTACACGCGCTCTTTCCAGCGCGCGTGAAGCTCTGCGATCACATCTTCGGCCCGGGCGTCCAGCCAGTCGGCGAAGCCGGGCTCTTCGAGGTCCAGCGCCACGCCACGGGCCGTCCGACGGATCGCGCCGGCGCGCACGCCATCGATCTTGAGCGACCGCTTGGCGCCGCCACCGGTTTCGGCCTTGCGCGGGGCAGGGGGGCGACCAATCGCCTGCATCACCGCCTCGAAAGCGGCGACCGAGGCATCATCCGGGACCTGCTCGTCGCGCACCACCGCAACGGCGGCCTTGGCATGGGTCTGCTCGGCGATCTCGATCAGCCGTTGTCGGTCGGCGCCGGTTTCCTCCATGGCGCGAGACAGCGCTTCCCACCGGGGTCGGCCGATGCCATGGGCGGCCCCGATCGCCTCGATCAGGTCACGCCCGATGCTTCCGGCGACGCCGATGGCCATGGAAATCGATGACTTAGTCACCGTTAACACTTCGGCAACGCGGGCCTGTGTTCCGAAGCCTGTTTCCACAAGCTCCTGAGCAAAAAGGGCTTTCTCGATATACGAGAGGTCACGCCGCGCCATGTTCTCGGAAATCTGCGCCTGCACCGCGTCGGCGTCGTTCAGGGTGGCGACCAGCGCGCGTACTTTGTCAACGCTGTCTGACTGGCGGATCGCCTCGAGCCGGCGACGGCCGTAAACCAGCAGGTAGCGGTCTTCCTCGGTCGGATGGCGGCGCACCAGGATCGGCACAGTCTGGCCGTTCTGCTCGATGGCGTGCTGCAGGTCGACCACATCCGCCGGATCGAGCCGATCCCGCATCCGGTCGTCCTCGATACTGTCGGGGTCGAGCTCCCATATGTGGTGCCCGTCGACCGCGTTGCGGGCCGAGCGCAGCGCCCGGTTCGAGGACATCATCGACGGCGCCGCACCGCCGCTGCCGGCGGCCGCGAGGCTGTCGAGCATGGAGAGGCGTTTTTTGCGTGTATCGGTCATGTGCGTCCCCAGGTCTTCTGGATCAGTTCCGCGATCTCGTCGTTCACCGCGTTGAGGCTCTCGACTGCGCGGTCGTAGGTGGCGCGGGTGAAGGCCGAGCGTTCGACCTCATAGAGGGTCTGCTTGGTGAGCCCTGCGTCGGAGATGGCCGTCGATTTGAGCATCGGCGCGTTGAGCACCTTTTCGCCATACATCGTGCGCAGAAATGCTACGATCCGGTTCTGCGGGGCGTCGGTGGGTTCATACCTTGTTAGCAGGTATCGCATCCAGTCGTGCTTCATGTCGGCGCCCGATTCTGCGATGACGTCCATCAGGTCCGCGGTCATGCGCAGGAATTGCGACATCGACATCACGTCGAGCATCTCGGGGTGGATGGTCACCAGCACCCCGGTCGCGGCGGACAGCGCCGACATGGTCAGGAAGCCAAGCTGCGGCGGGCAGTCGATCACGACCACATCGTAATCCGCGTCGACCTGGGCCAGCGCCTCTTTCACCCGAAAGAAGAACAGCCCGGCGTTTCCCTGCGCCAGCGCGCGCGGGGTCTCGTGTTCGAACTCCATCAGCTCGAGGTTGCCGGGCACGAGATCGAGGCCGGGAATGTAGGTTTTGCGAATGACCTTGGAGATTGGCTCGGGATCGTCGTAGCGGATCGCGTCGTAGAGCGTGCCGCCGTCGTTGAGGTCGTATTCCGGCTGCACTCCGTGCAGCGCGGTGAGCGAGGCCTGCGGATCGAGATCGATGGCCAGCACCCGGTAGCCGAGCAGTGCCAGCCTCTGCGCGAGATGCGCCGAAGTGGTGGTCTTGCCGGAGCCGCCCTTGAAGTTCATCACGCCTATAACCTGCATCCGGTCGGGCGAGGCGCCGGCATCCGGGGCAGGGCGTCGGCCCGGCAGGTAGTCGCCGGGCTTGCGGGCGGTCTTCTCCAGCATCACCCGAAGCGCGTTCAAGTCGTGCACGGAATAATGCCGGCGATTGCCCGGTGTCAGCTGGGGAGAGGGGCCACGTCCCTCGAGGTGAAGTTTGCGCAGGTAGCTGTCGTTGACGCCGAGCAGAGCCGCGGCCTCGCCCGAGGTGAATGTCCGCATGGTCTTGGCGGCATCCGGGGGGAACAGGCTCTCGCCCTGCGCATGCAGTTGGTTGGCGAGCAATTCCGAGTGCTCGCGGATGACCGCATTCAGGTCGTCCTGTTCAAAGCTCTGATCCATCTGTCCGCTCTGTCCCGCGTCTTGTACGCGTTGCCTCATTGTTGTTCTGTGTCCCACGGGCGCATTTGCGGTCCGGCCCTCAGATCGTGTTCACGGAAAAGGGCGTGGGTGTGCTCTTTTCCGTGACTATTGTCTAACTTGGGGGAGTCGCGCAAGGGTTTTCCCTAAAGGGATGTAAAGATGAGAGAGACATGCTTTCCGTGCTGACCAGATCGACATGCCGCCGATCAAGGTGGTGTCCCAAGCTTGGTGGAAAGGGGCTGAGCGCGGAGCCCCGGCGCAGTGCGTGGCCGGGTGTAACGCTGCCGGCCACCGCCGGTCTTCGCGAAGATTCGGGCTGGGAGACCTTGAACCGAGAACGGAGATGCCGGTGGTCGACGACAGAATCGCGCTGATTGAGCCGGTTGAGAAGCAGGCCGATGGTGATCTATTGCGCAAGGTTCTCGGCGTCAGCACCGGTCCATCCGAAGCAGAAACGTTCTGGGCCGATTTGCTGCACTCCCTAGCCGGACCGTGGACCAGCAGCGATCATTTTGCCCCTCCCTGAGGTCCGGCTCTGGAAGCCGGACATCGCAGGAGGCCGCACACGTAACGAGCTCGTGGAAGCATCGAAGTAGTGGGGCAGGGCGCTCTGTTGAAAGGGGTGGGAACAGGCGTGCAATCTTGGCTCTGACTCAGAGTTGAACCTCGTCCGGTAGCGCACGTGCAGTGTCACCGCCGTGGCCACCATTGCGATCACGGGCAACGACCTCGATCCCGAGTCGCGCACGGAGCCACGCTTCCACAGTGTCGCGCTCCCGGTCGGGCAGCAGATCGATGACTTCGTGACCGCAGATCACCGTGCCGTAGCTCAGTGCCTTCCGTCATGCCCATATGTTGACGCCGGGGGCGATCTCCCCGCAGATGTCGTACAAATGGCGTCGGCCTCCGGCTGCGAGGTCGCGGCGCTTTAGGCTCGGGACGTATTGGTTTTCTGCCGCCCTCGGCACAGCCGAGACCGTCCGCTTGGTCTGACGTCAGAGGTATTAAAAGCAGTCAGGCCTCAGGCCGGAACAATGCAAGACCGTCATCGCGATGGCAACACCAGCCCGATAGCGTGAAAGCTGCTGCGAAATTGCATTGTCCGGCTGTCTCACTTTGGTGGAGCAGAAGCGTCATAGCAGACAATGAGGCTATACGACGCTTTTGGGGCCGAAACTTGGCTGTGTTACTCTGGAGCGTGATTGAGTGCCTCAACCAAGCAAAGCAACGCCATTGATTGACCGTAGCCTGTCGGCTGGATCGGGATATCCCGGTAGGGTGTTGTCACGTTAACGGGCCTGAGGTTGCCGGTTCATTGATCTGGTCTTAGGCGGTTTCGATGCAGTCACAGAAGATCAGCTACAAACGCCACCGGTTTCCGCCCCAGATCATTGCTCATGTTGTCTGGCTCTACGCCCGGTTCAACTTGAGCCTGCGCGAGGTCGAGGAGATGATGATGGAACGTGGCGTGGAAGTTTCGTACGAGACGATCCGGCGCTGGACCGTCAAGTTCGGTCCCTTGATCGCTCACGTTCTACGGCGACGGCAGCCTTGTCCTGGCGATGTCTGGCATCTGGACGAAGTCGTTGTGAAGATCGCGGGCCGGTCATACTGGCTCTGGCGCGCTGTCGACCAACACGGCGTTGTTCTTGAGGAAATCCTTCAATTGAGACGAGACAAGCGCGCCGCGAAGCGGCTTTTGGTCAAGCTGATGAAGCGCTGGGGCTTCGTGCCCAAGCGGATCATTACGGACAAACTGCGCTCCTACGCAGCCGCCAAGCGCGAGGTCGCGCCTAGCCTTGATCATTGGTCACACAAGGGACACAATAACCGCGCCGAAAACAGCCACCTACCCTTGCGAAAACGAGAGCGGGTAATGCAAGGTTTCCGATCGCCGGGTGGGTTGCAGCGTTTTGTATCTATGCAATCGGCAACCCGCAATCGTTTCTCAGTCCCAGCCCGGCGTCGTTCCGCTCTCACCGTCCGCTACCATCGCCTCGAAGCTTTCGAGGCGTGGAAATCCGCGGCAAACGTCGCTTGATGTACCATCGGTACCCAATCTCGCAGACTGGGCGAGTTAATGTGACAAGCCCCGTGGCGGACATGGCCGTCATCGGTGATCCAGAGTCCGGTAAATTGGGTTGGCGTGTCGCTCATTGCCGGTTCCCGCGCTGGCCGAGCGTGTCGGCGATCTCCTGCGGCTCGACAATCCAGGCGTAGTTCAGCTCGTGCCGGATCTTCCAGCCTTCCCCGGTGCAGGCCCATCCATGTGAACAGGCATGCAATTTTGACCCCGTAGCGGGGTGATCGGCGTCCAAAAATGACCCCCTTACACTGATGTGGATGATGCCCCCGAGGTCAACGGGGAGCACAGTGTGGGATGTTGGTTGTGGAGACGATAGCGAAGATCCGACGGGCGTATTTTCAGGATAAGAAGTCGATCAAGCAGATCTGCCGCGAACTACGGGTTTCGCGGAACACGGTGCGCAAGGTAATCCGGTCCGGGGCGACCGAACTGACCTACGAGCGCACGATCCAGCCGCTGCCGAAGATCGGCCCTTGGACGGGTGAGCTCAATGACATTCTGGCGGCAAATGCTCGGAAGGCGAAGCGTGAGAGGCTGACCCTTATCCGGATCTTCGAGGAGCTGCGGGCCCGCGGATACGACGGCGGTTATGATGCGGTTCGACGATATGCAGCGACGTGGAACAGAGAGGAACGGGAGGCGTCTGCGGCCGCCTATGTCCCACTAACCTTCGATCCAGGCGAGGCCTATCAGTTCGACTGGAGCCACGAGATCGTGGTTATCGACGGCGCGACGACCACGGTGAAGGTGGCACATGTCCGCCTGTGTCACAGCCGTATGCTCTTCGTGCGTGCCTATCCCCGCGAGACGCAGGAGATGGTCTTTGACGCCCATGACAAGGCCTTCGCCTTCTTCAGGGGCACCTGCACGCGGGGCATCTACGACAACATGAAGACCGCGGTCGACACGATCTTCGTCGGCCGCGACCGTGCCTACAACCGGCGCTTCCAGCAAATGTGCGGGCACTATCTGGTCGATCCCGTCGCTTGCACCCCGGCATCCGGCTGGGAGAAGGGACAGGTCGAGAACCAGGTCGGCGTTGTCCGACGGCGGTTCTTCGTGCCGCGACCGAAGTTCAAGAGCTATGCCGAACTCAACGCTTGGCTTGAAGACCAGTGCGTTGCCTGGGCCAAATCCAACCCGCACCCCGAGCTCAGGGATCGGACAACTTGGGAGGTGTTCGAGCAAGAACGCGCCAGCATGGTGCCGTATGTCGGCCCCTTCAATGGCTTCCACGCGCTGCCTGCCTCGGTCTCGAAGACCTGCCTCGTCCGGTTCGACAAGAACCGCTACTCCGTGGATGGCCGGGCCGTCGGCCGCCCGGTCGAGATCCGTGCCTATGCCGAACGGGTCGAGTTCTGGCAGGACGGCAAGATCATGGGGCAGCACGCCCGAGCCTTCGGCCGTGACAAGGCCATCTACGACCCGTTGCACTACATTCCAGTTCTGGCTCGCAAGCCCGGTGCTCTCCGGAATGGCGCCCCCTTCAAGGACTGGGACCTGCCGCCGGCGATCAGGCGCGTGCAGCGCAAGCTTGGCAAGGTGCCGAACGGCGACCGGCAGATGGTCCAGATCCTCAGCATGATCCCGATCGATGGGCTGGATGCGGTGGATGCTGCCTGTGCCGAGGCCCTGAGCGAGGGGGTCCCCGCGGCCTCGGTCGTCATCAATATCCTTGCCCGGCATCGGGAGCCGCCACCGCCGCTGACCATCGATACGCCGGCCGCGTTGCGACTGACCTGCGAACCCGTGGCCGACTGCAAACGCTACGACAGCCTCAGGAGACCCAACCATGGAAAGATCACAGGTGCTGGACGCGATGAGCCAGCTGAAGCTTTACGGCATGAAGGCCGCCTACGATGAGATCATCACCACGGCGGTGAAGCGCCAACACGAGCCGCAACAGATCGTCGGCGACCTGCTGAATGCCGAGATCAGCGAGAAGCAGGCGCGCTCGATCAAATACCAGATGACGATCGCCAAGCTGCCGCTGGCGAAAGAGGTCGACGAGTTCAGCTTTGAAGAAACGCCGGTCAACGAGACGCTGGTGCGCGATCTGGCCGCCGGGGAGTTCCTTGAACATCAGCGCAATGTCGTGCTCATCGGTGGCACCGGGACCGGTAAATCCCACCTTGCCGTGAGCATTGCCCGGGCCTGCATCCGGCGCGGCAAACGGGGGCGCTTCTTCAATGTCGTGGACTTGGTGAACAAGCTCGATGCCGAAGCCCGTGCCGACCGACAGGGGCGCACTGCGGATCTTTTGTGTCGCCTCGACTTCCTGATCCTCGATGAGCTCGGCTATCTCCCCTTCGCGCAGACCGGCGGCCAGCTGCTGTTCCATCTCATCAGCCGCCTCTACGAGCGCACCTCGATCATCGTGACGACCAATCTCGACTTCGGGGAATGGCCTTCGGTCTTCGGCGACGCGAAGATGACCACTGCGCTGATCGACCGCCTGACCCACCATTGCGACATCGTCGAGACCGGCAACGAGAGCTGGCGCTTCAAGACCCGTGAATGACCAAGACCCCGCTGGCCCGATACGGCTGCGCTGTGTGAGTGCTACACCGCATCGGGCCAGCTACCGGAGCTCTCCAAAGGGGGTCATTTTTGGATGCCGATAGGGGGTCAAGATTGCTTGCCGATTGACACCATATCAGCTCTCCTCCCGTTGTGTACCGGTCTTTCGCGTCGCGGCGAAGAGAACCGACAGGCCGGTAAAGCCACCGAGCGCAAGCGCGGTCCATGTGGCAGTGCGGGCATCTCCGTTCATCGCCTGGCTGCCCATGTGAGCGAGCAAAAAACTCGCTGGAATAATCCCGGCCATCGTGGCCAGCGCGAACCTCCAAAGATGCAGCTTGCTCAGACCTGCGGCGTAACTGATCATATCGAAGGACAGAAACGGCAGCAGGCGACTGCCGAAGACCAAGAAGGTCAGAGTGTTCTGCGATCCGAACAGGCCTGTGTTAATCTTCTGACCGAGATGACGCTCAACGAAGGGACGACCGAGACCGCGGGCCAGACCAAAAGCGGCAAGCGCACCGAGTTCCGCGCCAAGAACGACAAAGAGTGTCCCGAACGTGTGCCCATAAGCCGCTCCGGCGGCGAGTGCGATCGGCGCCGAGGGCAGGGGGCTTGCGACGATAGCGATTGTCATAAGCGCCACGATAACAATTGGTCCGGCAAGACCTGCCGCCTCGATCCAGCGGTCAATTTCCGCGCGATCAGGCAGGCGAATGTCAACGCCAAGGACGTCCGGGAAGGCCAATGCGACGACTCCCATCAGGAACACCGCAATAAGAAGGATGCGCATCATCATGGATCAAAACACGGCATAGAGCAGAACGAAGAACGTCGCTGCCAAAAGGTCAAAGGCCACGCAGAATGGAATATACCAGTTCGGAATCCGGGCGAGACGATAAGAATTGTGGTGTGACATGTCCCAAAGGGCGTGCAGGGCCAAGCCCAAGGGAAGGAAAGCCCAATGCCATATCAGCCCCAAAAAGGCTGCCGAGCCGAACAAAAGGGCGACGGCGAGCTCTGCCCAGAACACGCGCGCTCTGCCGTCCGCGGCGCCAAAGCCGATATAGGCACCGCCAATCAAAGCAAGCGTGATCGAAGCAAGAGCTATCGAGCTCTTTTCATCCAAAAACAGGTGAGCCGGCATTGTGAGCAAGACAAACAACACACCAACCCATACGGGAGATCTCAAGATATCCCCGTGTCGATGGTGCGATACGTGATCGCCTGTCTTTTCGAAAATCTGTGCCATGGCTTTGTACCTAGGGATTCCAGCAACTGGAAGGTCAAGGGCTATTCATCCACGCGCGCAACGCAGCGCTCACTCAACCGTTCCACGGTGAGGTCAAAGGACCGATATCAGGACGTATTTGACGCTGACGCCAAGCTCATGTCCGACGCGCGTGGCGATTTTCAGTCATCTTTCGCCTTCTGCCAGACTTGCTGGCAGGCTGAGTAAAGAAACGTCGCTGACCAGGTCAGCAACATGAAGCCCAAAAGCGATTGCAGCATCAGCAACAGTCGAAAGGGCCCGACCACCTCTATGGACGAATAGCCAAGGGTCGAGAACGAGATGCCCGTAACATAGAGAACATCCTGAAACATCGGCGGGCTGTTGCTGAACGATTGCGGCAGAACGCTTGCCACCACCATCGTGTTGAACACGGCGAGCGTCACAAGTTCCAATACGTGCAGCAACAGCAACGCGGAAAACGTCAGGATGATCCGAAAGCCGGAGCCATCCGACCGCTGCGGGGAAAACTTCAGAATGCCCGACAACGCATAATGATGGACAATTCCCATCACGATCGCCGCGCATATTCCGACAAACATAGCCATCAACTCGGTCATACACCCAAACCCGTCTTCCTGTTCAAACAGGTCAATTTGACCATACATCAGGCTTTTAGCACAACGGGACCAATTGATTCTTCACTGGTCAGGCCAACGCGGGGGGCAACCCGTTCAGGGCGACATCCACCGGAACGGTCGGCAAGTTCGATGCGATCCAGCCAGGCCCTTCGCCTGATCCCAACATCCCTTCCGAGATATCGGCGTAGCCCGAATAACCAGCTTGTCTCAACGCTCGAAGCAGCGATGCGGAGCGTCCGCCAGTGGCGCAGATCAGTCCAACAGTGCGATCACCGCTCAGTTCCTTGGCCCTGAACAATCGGTCCGGAAAACCGGACGCGTGCATGCTTATCGGCCATACACCAGCACCTACGCCGGTTTCTTGCCACTCTTTGTGCGTTCTGACATCGATGATCCGCGCCGTATCCGATAGAAGCGCGTCAAAGGCATTCTCTGCCGACCAGACAGATCGGCTCTGCGCCAACAGCGGTGACGCCGCGACGGTCAGCACCGTCATATGAGCACCCAGAGTAACCGGCCGGTAAGGCTTGCAATTACCCACAACTGTCCGGCGGCGGTGTGGCGAGACGGGCGCCTTCAACTAGGTCGGCGAGACGGGAGAAGCCACGCCAGATTACCGTCGTCCCCGGTGGTGCGTCGGAAGCGCGGTCGAGGTAGCCTCCGAGACGCGCGACGGCCCTGACATAGAATTGGAGGTCGCGCGGCACCTGGCGCTTTCTGTCAGGCGTCGCCTGGTCGAGCAGGTGGCGCTCGTCCTCCGTGAAAACGGCGGCAGGGTCCGCCGCCGGTGCATCTCGGCTGAGCATTGCCAGCCATGACACGCGCCAGGCCACGACGCAGCACAACGCGATGCAGTTGGCCAGGCGCTCGGCAGTCGCGAGACGCAGTTCCTCGATCCGGCAGCCGGTCTTCAGAGTCCGGAAGAAGGTCTCGATCTTCCAGCGCAGTGCGTACCATTCGAGCTTGTGTACAGCGTCTGCGTGGCTCGCCACTGGCAGGTTCGTGATCAGCTTCCAGATGACGGGCGTCCGGCCCTCCGGCGGGTCGAGTTCCTCGGCATGGATGATCTGGAGCTCCTGATGCCGGTATTTTCGCTGCTTTCCGATAGGCGGCCGGACGATCATGGTGGCATGCCGGACCGACAGCACCGCGCAATGGTCATTGCCTTGCGAGTCCCGGAACCGCACCTCATGGGTGCCGCTGGACTGCACCTGCGCCATAACTTTGGCGATGGTCGTGCCGCCATCCTCCGCCAGGCGGTCGACGCAGCTCCGAACGAGGAAGTTGGTCCCGAGTTCCTCGGCAGGCAGTAGAGTTCGTAGATGTCGCTCTCGCGGTCGCCGACATGCACGCAGCGCTCCGGCGCGCCTGCCAGTTCGGTGGACAGGCGCAGGTATCGAGCCAGCGCATGCTCTCCTTCTGCTCGATGGGCACGCGGGTCGGATTGATCTTGCGCTTGAGCGCCGCGGCCCCCTTGAACTTGGAGCGCGACCAAAACTTGGCGGCTGTCATTCCGAGGGGCAAACCGTCCGGCGTGATCGCCAGGCTGGCGTGCATCAGGAGCCCGCAGATCGCATGCTTCTGGTAGCGGCCTTCCTTCAGCTTGCGCCCGGTCGACACCTTGGTGAACCCGATCTTTTCCGGCGTGGCGCGTTTGAAGTTGAATTCCGTAGTGTCCTGCAGGATCAGCACGGGACCATCGGTGGCCCGGATGCGCAGGGCGGAGGCAGCGAAATGCCCCTCGAGAATTTTGTCTTCGCTGATACTCCCGTTGGAGAAGAACCGGTAAGCCGCCTTGGTGTTCGACCAGTCCTGGAACGCCGTGGGCAGCGATTTCCCTGGCCGCTCCCCGAGAGCTTCGAGCAATGCCCCAAGCCGCCGGTTCAGCCGGACGTCCCCCAGATCGCAACCGGCGGTTTCCGTTTCCACCCAATTCTGCCCCATGCCCGCACCTCAATCATTCGGTGCTACATGACGAATCATGATGAGGTCGCTGCGAGCAAGACCAAGTGTCGTGGGTGAATCAATTCGCCGCACGACTTGTGGGTAACTTCAAGCCGGTAAGGACCACAGCTCAAGCGACGGCCTTCGCCTCTTTGGATTGCGGCACCCAGTTCCACGGCAGCAGCTCGTCGAGGCGGTTGATCTTGTGGTCGCCGATGCGGGCCAGGATGTCTGCCATATAGGCTTCGGGGTCGTGGCCGCTGAGCTTCGCGCTTTCGATGATCGTCATGGCTTCCGCGAGAGTTTCACCCCCGGCATCGGCCCCGGCGAAGAGCCAATTCTTCCGACCAATCACCACGGGCTTGATCGCACGCTCGGCCGGGTTGTTGTCGATGGCCACGCGGCCGTTCTCCAGGAAGAGCGTGAAGGAGGGCCAGCGGTGGAGCGCGTAGCGGAAGGCTTTGGCCAGTGCGCTCTTGCCGGAGACCCGGCCGAGCTGGGCCTCCGACCACGCCTTGAAGTCCTCCGCCAGAGGGCGCGTGCGGGTCTGCCTAACGCGCCGCCGCTCTTCGGCGGAGCAGCCGGTGATCTCGCGTTCAATGTCGTAGAGCGCGCCGATACGGTCCAGCGCCTCCCGGGCGATCTCCGACTTGGTGCCGATCCAGACATCGTGGAAGTCCCGGCGCAGGTGTGCCCAGCAGGCGGCCTCCCGGATGCGCACCACGCCGGTGGCATCGGGCTCATAGAGCGCCTTGAAGCCGGTATAGGCGTCCGCCTGGAGGATGCCGCTGAACTCGGCCAAATGGCGGTGCGGATGCGCACTCTTCCGATCCGGTGAGAAGAAGTAGGCGACACCGGGCGGCGCTGTCCCGCCCCATGGCCGGTCATCCCGGAGGTAGGTCCAGATCCGGCCCTCCTTCACGCCCTTTCCCAGTCCCTCGAGCCGCTTGGAGCGGTCGAGCACTCGCACCGGGGTGTCATCGGCATGGGAGGCGATCGGCGGTCATCACGTCAGCCCTGATCCGCGCCACGAGCGGAGAGAGCACCCGCACACCCTGGCCGCACCAGTCGACGAGCGTCGAGGCCGGGATATCCGCGCCCATGCGGGCGAAGATCTCGTTCTGTCTATACAAGGGAAGATGATCGTCGAACTTGGAGACGAGGATGTGCGCCAGAAGGCCCGGTCCCGCCATGCTGCGCGGGATCGGGCGGGCAGGCGCCGGGGTCTGGGTGATCTTCTCGCATCTCCGGCAGGACTTCTTCGGGCGCGCCGTCTCGATCACCTTCAGCCGTGCGCTGATCAGTTCGAGGATCTCGCTCATGTCTTCACCGACGAGCCGCAGCTCGCCCCCGCAAGCGGGACAGGCATCGCCGGGATCGAGCACAATGCGCTCGCGGGGCGTTGCCTCCGAGACCTTCGGCTTGCGCCGCATGGGAGCAGGTTCCGCGACAGCGGGCTCTGCTTCCGGCTCCTCCTCGGGCTCCCGGGCGGCGGAAGCCGCGACCTCCAGCGCCTCGAGGGCCAGTTCCAGTTGTTCGATCTCGCGCTCGATTTTCTCCGAGCTCGCGCCGAACTTCTGACGCTGGAGCTTGGCGATCCGGATCTGGAGCGCCTGAACGAGGGCTTCGTGTGCCTTCAAGACGGCCGTGAGCCTTGTTGTCTCGGCCCGCATGGCCGCGTTCTCGGCCTCGAGTGCGGCGATCATCGCGCGCAACTTGGCAGGATCGTCAGGCGGAAGGGAGGAGGCTTCGGACATGCGGAACCTTACCATCCCGTGCGGTCCATAACCAGTAAAACAAGGGGTTTGAGAGAAGTATCAGCTCACCCGAGCGGGAGGCGCACCCCAGTCCGGGCGGCGCCAGTCGATGCCTTCCCAGAGCATCGCCAGCTGCGCCGAGGTCAGCCTTGCGGCGCCGTCGCCGGCGACGGGCCACGGGAAGCGCCCCCGTTCCAGGACCTTGTAGTAGAGGCAGAAGCCCTGGCCGTCCCAGTAGAGAAGCTTCAGCCGATCTCCCCGGCGTCCACGGAACGCGAAGACCGCGCCGCTCGCTGGGTTTTGGCGCAGGACGTCCTGGGCAAGCGCGGCCAAACCGGCGATCCCCTTGCGCATGTCGGTGGTTCCGCAGGCCAAGTAGACCCGAACACCCGTTCCCGGTCCGATCATGCCGCCTCCACAGCCCGGATCAATCGGGTCAGCGTCTCTCCATCCATGCCGCTGTCGAACCTCAGGCAGCGCCCGTTGCTCAGCCGCAGCTCGACCATGACGGATCGCGCTGGCGCGGGGACGCTCGCTGCCGTCGGCGCCGCGCTGAAATCCACCGGCAGGAAAACAGCCCCGCGATCCGGCGACCACAGGCCCTTCTTCTTCAGATCACGCCGCCAGCCGTAGATCTGGGAGCGCGTGATCTCGTGCCGCTGCGCCACCTGCGTCACCGACGCACCGCCGACATCGACCTCCGACAGGATCTCGAGCTTCTCGTCTTCGCTCCACCGCCGGCGCCGCTCAACGCCCAGAACCTCGCCCAGCATGGCCCCTCCAAATAAGACACGTCGTTAAGGACGTCGTTATGCACGTGTCTTAGCTCGGAACCCCGCTGTCAGGCAGGCGGCCTCAATCGGGCGGTTACCACCCAGAACGAAACGGCGCCGGTTCAAATCAAGAGCCATATTCGAAAACCTCATCCTTTGATCGGTTGCGATCCCAAAGGTCACATAACATACGCGCGACGCTACCCGGGAGCACGACACGGTGCAGGCACAGATTTGTATCCATCTGTAGCAAGGGACTGACCTGATACAAACGGCTACAATTCTGCCCATGAAACAGAATGCAACGATGATCTAGGAAGGACGCCATGGGACCGCCACCTCATATCCTTATCGTGGACGACCACGCTCAGATACGCGAAAGCGTCGCGCGCTTCCTGGAGAAGAACGGAATGCGCACGACCGTCGCCAGGGATGCCGTGGAGATGGATGCCAAGCTGGCCACCGGTCACTTCGACCTCCTCGTGCTCGATGTCATGATGCCGGGCGAGGACGGTTTGTCGGTTTGCCGCAGACTTGCGCCAGAGGGTGATCTTCCGATCATCATGCTGACGGCGCTTGGTGAGGAAACGGATCGGATCGTGGGTCTGGAAATCGGTGCGGACGATTATCTCGCCAAGCCGTTCAATCCACGAGAACTGCTCGCCCGCATCAAGTCGGTTCTTCGGAGAAGCAACCGCGACGAACCTGTGGCCGGAAGCCTCGCTGGGAGGAAAGTCTCTTTTGCGCACTGGATACTGGATACCGACCGGCAGGTGCTGATTGACGAGTCCACCACCGAGACCCCATTGACGACCTCCGAGTTCAAATTGCTGGCGGTCCTGCTGGAACGCGCGAGGATGGTGCTCAGCCGTGACCAGTTGCTTGACCTGACCGCTGGGCGGACGGCAGGCCCGATGGATCGAACCATCGACAATCAGATCAGCCGTCTCCGCCGCAAAATCGAGCCGGATGTACTTAGGCCCAGTGTCATCAAAACGGTGCGGAACGGCGGATACTGTCTGGCTGCCGATGTCGAGGATGCGCCGTGATGCGCCGTGCGATGAGGTCTCTGAGCGGCCAGTTGATCCTGCTTGTGGTCGCGGCACTTGTCGTGGCCCAGGCGATCAGCCTGTTCCTGTTCGCTGACGAGCGCACCCTTGCGATTCGTGCCGCATTGGGGTTCGAGGCCGCCGGTCGCGCAGCAAATGTCGCGCGGTTGATCGAGGAGGCCCCGCCGGAGTTGCAGGACTCGATCCTCCGCGCGGCGAATTCGCCATTGATCCGGTTTGATCTGTCGGACGTTCCGAGCGTGGAACACACCGGTCATTCGTATGGCGGCATCGTGGAAGGACGCATACGCGCGCTTCTGGGCGATAGCTACAGCCGGGATATTCGCGTTGAACTGCACGAGGTCGAGGGCGCGTTGCGGCCCCTTCCCAATCTCTCGGACGAGATGACGGAAATGCATCTCGCGATGATGCGCGGAGAGTTGACGGCGGTTGAGATGAACCTGTCGATCGCCATCAAGGGAGCGCGTTGGCTGAATGTCGGAACGCGGTTCGAGCGTCCGCCAATCCAATGGCCTTTCTATTCGATGCTGACCTTTGGAATTTCCGCCGGACTGCTCCTGGTGGCGATCTTCTGGTTTGTCATGACGCGCCTGACGCGTCCTTTGCGGCACCTCTCCAAGGCCGCGGACCATCTTGGCCGGGGCGAGGATGTGGGTGAATTGACCGTCGCGGGGCCGACCGAGGTCAAGGATCTGACCGTCGCCTTCAACCGCATGCAACGACGGCTGACCCGGTTTGTCAGCGATCGGACACGGATGCTCGCAGCGCTTGGTCACGATTTGCGCTCGCCGTTGACTGCTATGCGTGTCCGCGCGGAGCTGGTTGACGAAGAAGAGACGCGGGACAGCCTCATCGCATCGGTCGAAGAGATGCAGAGCATGGTCGAAGCGACGCTCACCTTTGCACGGGGCCTTACCGGATCCGAAGGTGCCGAAGTGGTCGATCTGCGCAATTTTCTGGACAGCTTGTGCAGCGATATGGCGGCACACTGCACCTTTGCCCCGAGTGATGATGTTGCCGTGCGGCTTCGACCCAACGCGTTCCGAAGGGCGCTGAGGAACCTGCTTGAGAACGCCGTTCGCTACGGTGGTGCCGCAAAAGTCAGCTGGGCGACCCACGGTTCGAACCTCGTACTCAACATCGATGACAATGGGCCCGGCATTCCCGTCGACCAGTTGGAAAAGGTCTTCGATCCCTTCTATCGCCTCGAGCAATCGAGGTCTCTGGAAACGGGCGGTTATGGGCTTGGGCTCTCGATCGCGAGGACAATCGTCCAATCCCATGGCGGCGATATCCAGCTGGTCAACCATAACAGCGCGGGTTTGCGCGCTGTTGTCACCATCCCACTGGATGAAAGCGAACTAATCGAAGGAGAAACAGATGAAACTGAAAACGCTCATTCCAACGTTGCTGGCCAGCTTGCCCGCCAGCATGGCGCGAGCTGATGGTCCAGGCTCCTGGACAGGTCACATGTGGGGCGGAGGCTATGGCTTTATGGGCGGCTTCATGATGCTCGCCTTCTGGGGCGCCGTGATCGCATTGATCGTGTTTCTGGTGCTCAGGCTGCGGGACAATGGCACCCGTCCCTCGGACTCGGACGCGCAGGAAGCGCTCCGGCGCCGCTTTGCGAATGGGGAAATCGACGAAGAAGAGTTCCGTCGCCGCAAAGCAACGCTCGACGAATAGACCCCGCCGCGGACGCCAAAGCCGTCCGACGCGACGCCCACCGACACTGGATAGGAAAGAACGCCATGGTCCCGGAAATTGGTCACTTCGCACTGGCCCTCGCGCTTGCGCTTGCGCTTGTTCAAAGCGTTCTGCCGATTGCAGGTGCGTCGCGTGGAAACGCCGTCTGGATGAAATCCGCCCAGGCGACGGCAATAGGACAAGTGCTGTTTGTGGCCATAGCCTTCGCAGCGCTGATGCAGGCCTTCATCGTCAGCGACTTCACCGTCAGGAACGTCGTCGAGAATTCCCATTCGCTCAAGCCGATGCTCTACAAGGTGGCCGGGACCTGGGGCAGCCATGAGGGTTCGCTGCTGCTCTGGATTCTGATCCTCGCGGTGTTCGGCGCGGGCGTCGCCTGGTTCGGATCGAACATCCCCGCCGAGACCAAGGCGCGCACCTTGTCGGTGCAGGCGTGGATCAGTGTCGGCTTCCTGTCCTTCCTGCTGCTGACGTCGAACCCCTTCGAGCGGGTGTTTCCGCCGCCGCTCGACGGCAATGACCTGAACCCGTTGCTTCAGGACATGGGTCTCGCCATGCACCCGCCGCTCTTGTATTTCGGGTATGTCGGCTTCTCCATCGTGTTTTCCTTCGCCGTTGCGGCTCTTCTGGAAGGGCGCGTCGATCCGGCCTGGGCCAGATGGGTCCGCCCGTGGACATTGGCCGCGTGGGTCAGCCTTACGGCAGGTATCGCTCTTGGATCGTGGTGGGCCTATTATGAACTGGGCTGGGGCGGCTGGTGGTTCTGGGATCCGGTCGAGAATGTAAGCTTCATGCCTTGGCTTCTGGGCACAGCGCTGTTGCATTCGGCCATCGTCACGGAAAAGCGCGATGCGTTCAAAAGCTGGACCATCCTGCTTGCCATCCTGACTTTCTCGCTTTCACTTCTCGGGACGTTCATCGTCCGGTCAGGCCTGCTTACATCCGTACACGCGTTCGCCGTCGATCCAGAGCGCGGAGTTTACATTCTGGGTTTACTCGCGGTGTCCATCGGTGGGTCGCTGGCGCTCTACGCTTGGCGGGCGCCCGAAATGGAGCCGGGTGGTTTGTTTCGCCCGATCAGCCGCGAAGCCGGGCTGCTCGTGAACAACCTCATTCTGGCCGCCGCTACGGGAACCGTTCTGTTCGGGACGCTTTATCCGCTGATCCTCGAGGCTATCACGGGGGACAAGATCTCGGTGGGTCCACCTTTCTTCAATGCGGCTTTCATTCCGATGATGCTGGCGCTGGTCGTGTTCATGGGTCTTGGTCCATTCCTGTCGTGGAAGCGGGCTGATATCGCCGGGTTGCTCGATCGCATTCGGTTCGTGGTCGTTCTGGCGTTCATCGCAGCTTTGGCCGCATGGTATCTTCTGAACGGTGGGCCGATCATGGCCTATCTTGCCATCCTTGGCGCAGCGTGGCTGCTTTTTGCAACCCTACGGGAATGGGCGCTACGCATCCGCCTGTTCGAGGTTCCCCTTGCAGAGAGCGCGAGACGCGCGCGCAACCTGCCACGCGCCTCTCACGGTATGACACTCGCCCATGCCGGCGTCGCTGTGTTGATGATGGGGATGATCGGCTCGACCGGATGGAAGAGTGAGGAGATCGTCTTTGCCGCCCCCGGGACCGAAGTCACGATCGCGGGGTTCGACATCACCTTCGAAGGGGCCACACAGGTTCAAGGGCCGAACTACATCGCGGATCGCGGCACCCTTGTGGTCCGTCGGGATGGCGAGCTGGTCACGACGCTTTTCCCAGAACGCCGGTATTACCCGGTCGCGGAAAGCCAGACGACGGAGTCGGCCATCCGCTCTACATTGGCGGGTGATCTCTATACGTCGATTGCAACGCCAGCCTCCGATCAAGTGAACAACGCCGGAGCATGGACCCTTCGGATCCTCTATGAACCGCTCGTCAACCTGATCTGGATCGGCTCGATCCTGCTGGTGATCGGTGGCTGTTTGTCCTTGTCGGATCGCCGTTTGAGGGTCGGGGCGCCGCGCCGCGCCAAACAGCCAGCCAGCGATGCTGTTCCTGCCGAGTAGGAGAGAAGATGAAACGTCTCATTGCCGGGCTGCCGTTTATTGCGGCGGTCATATTCGGGGGTTTTTTTCTCTGGGGGCTCAATCCCGACCGGGATCCCAACGAGATCCCTTCCGTCCTGATCTCGCAACCGGCCCCGGCGTTCGACCTCGATCCCGTGCCGGGGTTGGAGACACCCGGCCTGGCCCGAAGCGATCTTGTAGGCAACGAACGACCGGTCGTGGTCAATGTCTTTGCGTCCTGGTGCGTGCCCTGCCGCGCGGAACATGCCGTGTTGACACGCTTTGTCGAACGCGAGGGCATGCGGTTGTTCGGCATCAACTACAAAGACAAACCAGAAGATGCCGTGAAGTGGCTCAATGACCTCGGCAATCCCTACGAACGGATCGGGTCCGACCTTTCAGGCCGGACAGGGATCGAATGGGGCCTTTCAGGCGTGCCGGAAACCTTCATCGTCGATGGCGATGGTACTGTTCTGTTTCGCTATGTCGGGCCGGTCGTGGGTCCGGACGCCGTCGAACGGTTCACGCAAGCCCTGAAGCAGGCAGGCGCACTGCCAAAGGGAGCAGCATCATGAGACAGTTGATTTTCGCGTTTTGCATCGGGCTCTTTCCCTTTGCCGCCAATGCGGTCGAACCAGACGAAATGCTGACCGACCCGGTATTGGAACAGCGTGCGCGGGAGATTTCCAAGGATCTGCGATGCGTCGTCTGTCAAAACCAGGACATCGACAGTTCGAACGCGGGTGTGGCGCGGGACTTGCGTCTGCTCGTACGCGAGCGACTGGTCACCGGAGACAGCGACGCGGAGGTGATCGAATACATTCGGGCGCGGTACGGGGATTACGTGCTGCTCAAACCGCCTCTGGAGCCTGCGACCTACGCGCTTTGGTTCGCTCCGATCGCTTTCGTTCTGATCGGGGTTTTCGTTGGTGGCGGGCTACTGATGAGTCGGCGAAAGCAAGAGGCATTTGAAGACTTGGGCTCGGAGGATGAGAACACCGTGTCCGAAATTCTCAGGCAAAACGAAGCGGGGGATGCGTCATGATCTGGGGTATTTTCGTTCTTTTGACGCTGGTCGCAATCGGAATTGTCCTCTACCCGCTGCTGCTGTCCAAATCGAACACTCTCACCAGAGGGGATGCGGTACCGGCGATCCTCGCCGATCAGATGCGGGAAATCCAACGAGACATGGACCGCGGTTTGATTTCTGAACAGGAAGCTCAAGCGGCCAGACTCGAGATCAAGAAACGGATCCTCGCGACGACCCGCAATTCGGAAGAAAAAGCCGGATCATCCCGTAATGGTGGCAGAGTCACTCTCGTTGTCGCGGCGGTCCTCGCGCCGGTTATTGCCGCGGGCTACTATCTGACGATGGGATCGCCGGAGGTTCCTTCAATGGCCTTCGCTGCCCGTGCAGAGGAGCGGGCACAGACTGATGAAGTGACGGCGCTGGCAATACAACTTCGCGAAAGGCTTGTATCCGATCCGACCGGCGGCCCTAGCGAAGGGTGGATGCTGTTGGGCCAGACCTATCAGCGCATGGGCAGAACAGTTGATGCTGTCGAAGCATTCGAAGTTGTCGCCAAACGGGAGGATGCCACCTCCGCGACATTCTCCATGCTGGCGGAGGCTGTCGCGGTTGCCAATGATGGCGTTGTTATTCCACGGGCGAAATTGGCCATTGATCGCGCTTTGGAACTTGACCCATCCAATCCTGCGGCAACCTATTTCGAGTCTCTCTACCATCTTCAAAAAGAAGAGACGCGTAAGGCCTACGATCTGCTCGTTTCCCGGCTGAACCAGGAAAAGACGTTCGTGCCCTGGATGGAAACATACGTTTTGCAAATCAACCGGATTGCAGCGGCAGCTGACCTCCCGGTCGTCAATCTACCCAGCGGGCCGACATCCCCACCCGGCCCGAGTGCGGCAGATGTTGCGACGGCGTCGGAGATGAATGACGCGGACCGCGCGGAGTTCATCCGATCGATGGTCTCGCGGCTGGCCGAGCGTCTTGAGGATGAACCGGACGATCTGGATGGTTGGATGCGGCTGGCAAACGCCTATACGGTCCTTGAGGAGCCCGATCGCGCCGTTGAGGCCTACCGCAAGGCTGAAGCGCTGTTGGAGCAGCAGCCCGCCAGTGATCCTCGGCGTGCGGCGGTCCGTGCCGCGCTTGAGCGGCTCGGCGGCTGACTGCTGGTCGGTGTCCCGCCCGGGCAGGTCACTCCTGTCCGGCAACCTTTGCGGAAACATCCCGACCGCTGGCTTGCGCCAAGGCGTCCATCACGTCTTCGGTTGTTAGCAATTCGGACAGCACAATGCCGTTCGGTGCCGATGGTCCGTAGACGGCATTGAAGGGGATGCCGTATCTGCCGAAACTCTCAAGGTAGCGGGAAATGCGCGTGTCCGGGCGTGTCCAATCTGCCTGCATCGCCGTGACTCCAGGCGCTTCAAGCGCGCTCCGGACTGGCTCCCGGTCGATGACAAGTGTCTTGTTCGCTTTGCAAGTCAGGCACCAGTCAGCGGTCACATCGACAAAAACGACCTCTCCTGCGGACACGCGTTTCGCTATGTCCGAACGATCAAATGCGATCCAAGCCATTGCCAACTGCGGCGTCGAACGCGCAGGTGCTGATTGCTGCAAGAGAGGACCTGCGGCAATGGCCAGGACAAGGCTGGCTATGGCAATAGACCACCTGAACTGGGACTGCACATTCGGGAGAGATAGTGTCAGAACGGCGAGACCGGACAACGCCGCGACCGCGATGACAGACACAAGCCCGGCGACACCGTCGAGCACCCAGAACAGCCACACGGCGGTTGCAAGCAACAAGACCCCCATGACGCTTTTGATGATCAGCATCCATCGACCAGGCTTAGGCATGAATGCGACCAGACGCGGGAACGCGGCGATGACGAGATAGGGCAGGGCGAGGCCGAACCCGAGGCTCGAAAAGACTATGAGGATGTCCAAGCCACGCCCGGCCAAAGCAAAGGCCACAGCGGTGCCGAGGAACGGTGCCGAACAAGGCGTCGCCATGACGGCACCGAACATGCCAGTGAAAAAGTCGGCGGAATACCCGTTGCGTCCACCGGCCCCTGCAAGCCGCGTTTGAATGCCGTGTGGAAGGGCGAACTCGAACGCTCCGAACAGATTTGCCGAAAAGACGAGCAGAACAGCGATCATCACCGCAAGAAACAGCGGGCTTTGAAACTGCAGACCCCACCCGACGCTGAGGCCTGCCGTCTGGAGCGCCCAGAGGACGAGCGCCAGACCCCACATGAACGTCATGATGCCGGCGCTGGCAGCGACGAAACCGAACCGGACACGGGTTGTGTCGTGATCGGTGTGTTTGAGCACAGACGACACCTTGATGGACAGCACCGGCAGCACGCAGGGCATCACATTCAGGATCAATCCGCCCAGCAGCGCGATCGCGGCAATCCAGATCAGTTCCATCATGTCCGGTGTCGTGGCGGCCAGCTCAAAGGGTGGTGCTATTCCTTGCGCCACGCGATCCGCGATGATCGTGAAGGCCCGGTTCTCGCCGTCGGTGACGGTAATCGACGGAGCCACTGTCACATCCGTATTCGACGAGAGGATCGGCAAGCGCGCCCAAAGCAAACGATCCTCTTCTCCCAAACGGATATCGGGTTTGCCAAGCGCAACACCCATACCCAGTTCGGGAAACACATCCGGCGACTGGAGTGGTTCATCGACGCGAAGGCTGACGATCAACTCCGTGAGGTCTTCGTCGATGAAGGCATTTGCCTCGCTGACGCCGCTCGTCTTGGCCCCTTCGGGGACGCGCTCGGAAAACGTACCGATCAGCCCAGCCGAAGTGCTGTCGATGACGTTGCCCCGTCCGAGGCGAAGTGACAGGTCAAACTCTTCCGGGACACAGACATTGGAGCACACCAGCAGTTTGACCTGCGCGGAAAGAGTCACAGGTGCGCCGGGATCTTCGAGCGTTATGCGCAGCGGAAAGACGACTTCACCCGCATAACCAAAATTTTCGATGCCGAAGGCGGTGAAGCGCGTCGGGGCGGGCCACATGAATTCGACATCTGCGACGTTTTCGGAACCGCTCCATTCGACCGAAGGCGGTATTCCCACCTCGCCCGCCGACCGCCAATAGGTCTTCCAGTTTTCGTTCAGTTGAAGGTGAAGCCCGGCTGACAGAGTCTGTGTGTTCTCGGGAACGCCGTCCTGTACACTAATGAGATGCGCGGTGAGTGGCGCGCTCTGGTATTCAGCAGAGGTTGCTGCCGCGACACTTCCAGAGACAACGGCCAGGAGCACGAAGGGAATAAGCAAAACCCGTCGCAGGATCAAAAGGCAATCGATCAAGATACCTGCTTCCTTCCCATATTTTCCGCAGATTTCGCCAGGACGGCGGAAATTGCGTCAAAGTCCACCTGTGGCAAAACCCTGACGACCGTCCGCACAGACAATTCGCGCAACGCCAGTCGCAGAAGATGAAAGGGTTCGACACCCATCCGGCAGAAGGTCTGACGCTTGCTTCGTGGACACGATAGCCTTCAGATCTAGGCAGTCTGCAAGGCTTCCCGCGCAACCTCCAAGTAATGTAACCATCAACAGCAATACGAATACCTTTGCTTTCCCTCGCACATCACTGCCTGTTGCGGGCGACGCTAGGAATCACGGAACTTATGGGCTCGGGCGCTTCCTCGATAGTATCGTTTGCCTTGTCGGAATGGCACGATTTCCCCATGAATCTATGCATCACAAGATGCGCTCCAACGCACAACAGGAGCGGGGCGAAAGCCGATGCATTGCCCCACATACCCGCAAGCGTTCCGCCAGCGAGAAAAAAACCGATCACGGGCAACAGCATCACAATGCAACACGCCATCATTCCGTAATGCATGAGCTTGTCTGTAATCGGCTTATTCTTGGGATTTTCGTCGTCCATGACACCCTCTTTGTCTCGTTCCTGGCGTCATTTGCGACCCTCCAGCAGGGTAAGGTCAAGGATACAAATGGATACACTTCTCGCGGCCTTGTCAGGTTGCCTGATGCCGGGTCTCCCGTAAAAGACATGTACAAACCGTAGGCTAGGAGTGTGTCATGACGACATCGCGAAACAACAAGATCAATCGATGAAGCCTGTTGGGGTATGCGGCTGTCGCTTTGGTTGCACCAAGCGTGGTTCGAGCCGAAACCATTCGCCGCAACATTTCTTCTTTCCGAGTTCATGACTGGCAAGACCATTTCGACACGCTCGGCAAAGGGATCATCATCTCAGACACCGTGACGATGGCGCTACAGCACTGGACAGCGGACGGCGAGATGCGGATTTACCCGACATCCGTTCCGCTGACCGACGAACTCACCAAACGCGGTTACACTGAAGTGGTGGAAAAACGCAAAAACCCCAGTTGGGCGCCGACGCCCTCCATGCGGGAACGCAATCCGGAATGGCCGGCACGTATCGAGGGGGGTGATCCGGACAACCCCTTGGGTACTCGCGCACTGTACCTGTCGTGGCAGTACTACCGTATTCACGGGACACAGGACACGCGCAAGATCGGCCGCCGGTCGTCAAACGGCTGCATCGGTTTGTTCAACGAACAGATCGAGGAAGTCTACGAGCGAGCGCCTGTCGGCACTCAAGTCAAACTCATCTGACCCAACGGGCAAGGCGGAAGATACAGGCATGGACAAATTAACTGCGCTGATTGGTGCCGTTTTTGTTATCGGCGGGGGTTTTGCCGTTTGGCAGTTCGTTGGAGCCGAAGATTTAGCGGTTGGCCACTCCATGACGCCACCTGACACAAGCGAGATTGCCGAAGGCGATCCGATCGTCCAGGTCCAGCTGCCTGACGCACTCTCGCAGCAGGCGGCGCTTGGGAAGAACATATTCGAGGCAAAATGTTCCGAGTGTCACGGCGAAAATGCCGCCGGTCGCAACGGTGTTGCGCCGCCTCTCGTGCACAAGATCTACGAACCGAGCCACCATTCGGACATGGCTTTTGTTCTGGCAGCTCAAAACGGCGTCCGTGCACATCACTGGAATTTCGGTAATATGCCTAAGATCGAGGGATTGACCCAAGGAGACGTCAAGATGGTGGCCGCCTATGTCCGCGAATTGCAGCGGGCCAACGGGATCAACTGATGCGTTGGTCGAAGACGAACCGATGGATTCTGTCGGCCGTTTTCGGCCTTTTCCTTGTAGTACTCGGGGTGCCAGAGGCGCCGGTATATCATGGTGAAACGTCGTTGGGGCAGGAATACCATGGTCACGAAGACGCAGGGCCATCGACCGAGGCCTCTGGCCACTGCCATCCAGGCCTCGATTGTTCTGTCCCGGCAGCGTTATTGCTTCAGCCGAACATGGCGTACGAGCCTTCTTTTCTGAAAGCCGTCATGCAAGACGGCGCGATCCAACGAACCGAATTGCGCCCGATCAGCGATCCTCCACCGCCCCGACGGTGGGTCTGATTTCACATCGCTCGAAAAGCAGACCCAAAGAAGGATCGAAGACATGAAAAAGACGACTATCGTAGCGGCAGTGTTGATTGCAGGTACTGCGGTCACGGCATTCGCGCATAGCGGTGCCACCGGCATCGTGAAAGAGCGCATGGATGCCATGCTTGCAATGGGGAAGGCGGTCAAGACCGTGGCCCCGATGATGCGGGGCGAAACGGCCTATGACGCAGAAACAGTGCGCGATGCCGCGCGCCTGTTCCAGCAGCACGCCGGTGAGAGCATGACAAAGCTGTTCCCAGAGGGCACAGGGGGCATGCCCTCGGAAGCCAAGGACGAGGTGTGGACCGACTGGGAGCGCTTCGCGGCATTGGCAAGTCAGCTGGAAGAATACTCTGAGGGCCTGGAACGCGCAGCCGACAATGGATTGGGCGGCATGAGCGGCAATACCTCCATGGATGGCGCCTCGATGATGGGCGGCGGGTCAATGATGGGAGGCGATACAACCATGATGGGCGGGAGCACGATGATGGGCCGAGGCGACATGATGGATGCGGCCGCCATTGCCGAAATGCCCGCCGACGCAGCATTCGCGATGACGACCCAGGTCTGTTCCGCATGCCATGAACGCTTCCGGGCGGAAGAAGACTGACCATGCGCCGGTTCTTGACACTCGTCAGCGGGGCCGCCGTGCTCGGCGCGGCCAGCCTCGGCGTCGTGATTGCATGGCCTGTCGGCAGTGCAGTGACTCCGATTGCAATAGAGGGCAATGTCGACCGGGGCGCATATCTGGCGCGCGCCAGTGGGTGCATTGCCTGTCATACCAATTTTGAAGCGGGCGGCGCACCACTTGCCGGAGGGGCGCCGCTCGAAACCCCGTTCGGAACGTTCTACCCGCCCAACCTGACGACAGACCCGGAACATGGCATGGGCGAATGGACGGCAGAACAGTTCGCAAAAGCCGTGCGGCAAGGCATCGGCCCCGATGGAACGCCGTACTATCCGTCTTTCCCGTACACCTTCTATGCGGATTTTTCTGATCAGGATATCGCTGACCTCTGGGCGGCGTTTCAAACCGTGCCGCCCGTGGACGAGCCTGCACCAGAAAATGATGTCAGCTTCCCATTCGACCAACGATGGGGGCTGAAGCTCTGGCGAGCGGCGTTCTTCTACGATCCGGATACCGAACCGATTGAAGGGCGAAGCGACGCATGGAATCGAGGACGGGAATTGGTGCGCGGTGCGGCACATTGCGGAGCCTGCCATACGCCGCGCAATCTTGCGGGAGGCCGCGATATCGGTGCTTCCTTTGCAGGCAACGCCCAGCTTCCCGGTGGCAGCAAGGCCCCCGCGATACGGCCAAAAGACCTGGTCAAAAATGACTGGACGGTTTCAAACCTCGCTTATGCGCTCCAGACCGGCATCACCCCTTCGGGCGATGCTTTCGGCGGCAGCATGGCGGAAGTGGTTCGCGAGGGAACTCGGTTTCTGACACCTGCCGATCGCGAAGCGATGGCGCTTTTCCTGCTGAACAAGGACACGGTCGAGGCGGAGAACCCCGCGTCGAACTAACACCACGCGGGGGCAACACGCCCCCGCTTTCTCGAGGATCGAAATGAGACAAACACGTCGGGATTTCTTGCGCCATGCAACACTGGCGGCCTGCGCGGCGGCCATCCCGCAGTCGGCTTTTGCCGCGACCCCGTTCGAGGACCTGATTGCCAAGGTTGCACGTCGACAGCTTCTTCCGGACACCTACCCGGAAACAGAGATCTGGGGCTATGACGGCCTCGTTCCGGCCCCGGAAATCAGGGTCACACAAGGCGATCGGGTGCGTCGCAGGTTTCGCAACGAGGTACCCGATCCCAGTTCGGTTCACTGGCACGGAATCCGGATCGACAACGCGATGGATGGCGTTTCAGGGCTGACCCAAGAGGCCGTAGCGCCGGGTGGAACCTTTGACTACGACTTCGTCGTACCGGACGCGGGCACCTATTGGTATCACGCGCATAATCGCTCATACGAGCAAGTCGCGCGTGGTCTGCGCGGTGCCTTGATCGTCGAAGAGGTCGATGGACCGGACATCGACCGCGAGGAAGTCATCGTTCTGGAGGACTGGTTGCTCGATCCCGAAAGCGGGCAGCTGTTCGACAATTTCGAACAGCCCATGATGATGAGCCACGGTGGACGTACCGGCAACTTTATCACGACCAACGGGCGCTATGACCTGACCTTGCCCGCGCAGCGCAACGAGCGCATTCGCTTGCGGATCATCAACGCAGCAAGCGCTCGAATTTTCCCGCTGAGGCTCTCTGGATTCAGTGGCTGGACGGTGGCCGTGGATGGAATGCCAACCGGCCAACCCCAGTCGGTTGACGGCGAGTTGATCCTCGGCCCGGCACAGCGCGTCGACTTAATTGTGGATGTGACCGAAGACGAAGGCGGCACCGCCCAATTGCTTCGCATCGGCGATGATGATCAACTGACCCCGTTGGTGAGTTTTCTGGTCAACGGCACAGCCAGTTCAGTACCAAGAGGCAAGCCACTGCCGTTGCCGCCGAACCCCGCGGCACACGCCCCGGACCTTGCCGATGCGCGTGATTTGCGACTGGTCATGTCCGGCGGGGCAATGGGGCGAATGCAGTCCGCATTGCTTGGCGGGGAACGTCTTGGATTCCGTCAGCTTGCCCAAGCGGGCAAATTCTGGGCCCTGAATGATGTCGCCGAAATGACCTACACGCCACTGGCCGATCTATCCCTGAACGAGCCGGTGCGCCTGAAGATCGAGAACCAGACCGTTTTCCCACATGCGATGCACCTGCACGGGATGCATTTCCGCGAGCTGCGCCCCGACGGCGCGTTCGGGCCGATGCGGGACACGATCCTGTTGGCCGGCAACGAGTCCCGGGAGATCGCCTTTACGGCAGACAATCCCGGCAAGTGGCTGTTCCATTGCCACATGCTCAGCCACGCCGCATCTGGCATGACAACCTGGATACGGGTCACATGAGATATCTCGTTTGGTCCCTTCCGATCACTGTCGCAGCAGCCGCCTTCACGTATTGGCTCTCGACCAGTGCATCCTCGGATGTCGGCAGCGCGTCCAGGGCGGAGAGCTACGACATCGAAGAAGGCGCGTTGCTCTACGCAGAAAACTGTGCGTCTTGTCATGGCGCGGGTCTGGAAGGCCAGCCGGAATGGCGAACGCCCGGCGCGGATGGGCGCCTGCCAGCACCACCACATGATGAGACGGGTCACACCTGGCATCATCCTGACAGCCTGCTCTTCGATTACACAAAACTGGGGGGGGCGGCGCTTCTGGCGCGTCAGGGCGTCGAATTCGACAGTGGCATGCCCGGTTTCGCAGACGTGCTGACCGACCAGCAAATTCACAACATCCTGGCCTTCATCCGGTCCACCTGGCCAGACCGCATCCGCGAAGTCCAGGCCGCGCGGACAGAAGCCGACGAACAACGGGGAGAGAACTAAAATGCGTTTCAGACAAGCCTTCACGACGGTCGCGATAGCTGCCTTGCTTCCGATACCGGCACTCGCGGACGAACTGTCAGAGTCCCGGGTCAAGGAACTTGTGCTCGAGGCAATCCGCGAGAACCCGGAGATTGTCATGGAGGCCGTGGCGATCCTCGAACAAAGGCAGGCGCAAGCGCAGGAGCTCAGTCAGGCCCAAGTTCTGAATGACCAGCGCGATCTGATCGAGAACGATCCGAATGCGCCGGTTCTCGGCAACCTGGAAGGGGACGTCACTGTTGTGGAATTTTTCGACTACAACTGTCCCTATTGTCGGCGGGTCAAACCCGAGGTGCGGGCTTTGATCGAAGACGATCCCAACATTCGCCTCGTCTATCGTGAATGGCCCATTCTCGGAGACGGATCGGTGTTTGCCGCGAAAGCGGCCTTGGCAGCGCGCAAGCAGGACAAATACGAAGAGTTTCACTGGGCAATGATGGGGCTGGAAGGCCGCGCGGAAGAGGCCTCCGTGCTGCGCGTGGCCGAGGAGATCGGCCTGGATATCGCGCAGTTGCGCAAGGACATGGAGGCCCCCGAGGTCGAAGAGCACATTGCGACCTCCATGCAACTGACCCAAGCTCTGGGCTTTAACGGCACGCCGTCTTTCGTGATCGGGGATGCGCTGGTCCCGGGCTTCGTCGAAAAGGCGCAGCTTGCCGACTTGGTCGAGGAAGCCCGCAAAGTCGAAGACTGAAATTCTGTGCCCGGACCACCCTTGGGTGGTCCAGGCACTGCATCAAGCGGCCGCAGGTTCCACGTTGTAGCCCGCATCCCGAATGATCGCTTGGACCTGATCGGCTGGTAACACGCTGTCGACATGCACCTGTCGGGCAGAAAGGTCACATTCTACGCCTGCATTCGGATCTGCGCTCTTCACCGCGCTTTCGATTGCTGCGGTGCAATGCCCACAGCTCATGTCCGGAACGCTGAACTTCATCGGAACCACTCCTTGATCTGATTTCTATCGGTGACATGGGGCTTCCCCCCGCTGGAAGGTCAAGTGAAGAAATTTATTTGGCGCCCTCCCATTGACCCTCCAGTAACTGGAAGCCTCATATTCCACTTCGAATGGAAAAACAGGTGACACATATGCCCGAACCCAAACAGATCAGCCTGCCGATCGAAGGCATGTCATGCGCGTCCTGCGTTGGCAGGGTCGATCGCGCATTGAATGCAATCGACGGCGTAGAGGATGTGTCGGTGAACCTTGCCTCGGAAACTGCTCGCATGAGCGTGGACGCGCTCAAGCGCATTCCCGACATCATCGAATCCCTTCGCGAGCTGGGCTACCCCGCGCGGAAGGCCAGGGCCGAACTCACGATTGCAGCGATGTCCTGTGCCTCTTGCGTCGGGCGGGTCGATAAGGCGCTTGCCGCGGTGCCCGGGGTGGTCGAGGTGAACGTCAACCTCGCCTCAGAGACGGCGACGGTCATTTACGTCGAAGGTCTTGTCACGACATCCGATCTGATCGAATCAAGCGGCGCGGCAGGGTATCCAGCAACCGTGGCAACGGCCCAGGCCGGTGACGACAGAGTTGCGCGCAAGGAGGAAGAGGCTCAGGCGCTTGCCAAACGGGTCACCTTTGCGGCCATCCTCGCCTTGCCGGTCTTCCTGATCGAAATGGGTGGCCACGTCATTCCGGCCGTTCATATGCTGATCGAGACCACGATTGGCCAGCAGACGAGTTGGCTTCTTCAGTTCGTGCTGACGACAATCGTTCTCTTCGGCCCGGGCCGGACGTTTTACACCAAGGGTTTCCCGGCCTTGTTCCGGGGTGCCCCCGACATGAACAGCCTCGTCGCGGTCGGCACCGGGGCGGCTTACCTTTATTCCGTGGTTGCGACATTCGTACCGTCGGTCCTGCCTGACACGCTGCGCACCGTCTATTTCGAGGCGGCAGCGGTCATCGTCGTTCTGATCCTTCTGGGGCGGTTTCTTGAAGCGCGCGCCAAGGGGAGAACGGGCGCGGCCATCCAGAAGCTATTAGGGCTTCAGGCGCGGACTGCACGCGTGATGCGGGACGGAGAAAGCGTCGAGATCGAGATCGATGCGCTGGTTCAGGGTGACATCGTCATCGTGCGCCCTGGTGAACGCATCGCGGTCGATGGCGAGGTCATCGAGGGGACCAGCCGCGTCGACGAAAGCATGCTGACAGGCGAGCCGATCCCCGCTGAAAAAGGTGCCGGAGATACGGTGACCGGCGGGACGGTCAACGGCGCCGGAAGCCTACAGTTCCTCGCCACGCGGGTCGGCGCCGACACGACCCTGGCGCAGATTATTCGCATGGTCGAAGAGGCCCAGGGCGCCAAACTGCCGATCCAGGGATTGGTCGACCGGATCACCTTGTGGTTCGTGCCTGCCGTGATGGCGATCGCGGCGGCGACCGTGCTGGTCTGGCTGTTTTTCGGGCCTGATCCGGCCCTGACGATGGCGCTGGTCGCCGGTGTGTCGGTGCTCATCATCGCGTGCCCCTGCGCGATGGGGCTTGCGACGCCGACCTCGATCATGGTCGGGACGGGACGTGCTGCGGAAATGGGTGTCCTGTTCCGTAAAGGTGACGCCTTGCAGCAACTTGATTCCGTTGATGTGGTCGCCCTCGACAAAACAGGCACGGTGACCGAGGGGCGACCCGCACTGACTGACCTTGTGCTGGCGGAAGGGTTCGATCGCCCAACAACGCTCTCGAAGATCGCTGCCGTGGAGTCGCTCTCCGAGCATCCTGTCGCGGACGCCATCGTGCGGGCCGCGCGGGCCGAGGGCGCACCTCTTGTGGCGGCCGAAGGCTTTCAATCGGTCACAGGTTACGGCGTGCGCGCCGTGGTCGAAGACGTGGAGGTGTTGGTTGGGGCCGACCGCTACATGGCGCGCGAAGGCATTGACGTCTCGGCATTGGCTCCAGAGGAAACGAAGATCGCAAGCAAGGGTCGCACGGCGCTTTACGCTGCCATAGATGGGCGTGTCGCCGCCGTGATCGGCGTGGCCGATCCGGTCAAACCGGCAAGCCGCGCAGCCATCGCAGCGCTGCACGAAAAGGGTCTTGCGGTTGCGATGATCACCGGCGACAAACGCGAAACCGCCGAAGCCATCGCCCGCGAAACCGGTATCGACCACGTCATCGCCGGCGTCCTGCCGGACGGCAAGGTTGCGGCGCTCGACAGTTTGCGCCAAGGGAACAAGCGCATCGCCTTTGTCGGCGACGGGATCAACGACGCCCCGGCGCTGGCGCATGCCGATGTGGGCATCGCCATTGGAACCGGCACCGATGTGGCCATCGAATCTGCGGATGTCGTCCTGATGTCGGGCGATTTGCGCGGCGTGGTGAACGCCTTCGAAGTATCGCGGCGGACCATGCGCAACATCCGGCAGAACCTGTTCTGGGCCTTTGCCTACAACGTGGCACTTATTCCGGTCGCTGCCGGGGTGCTTTATCCCGCCTTTGGGTTGCTCCTGTCACCAATCCTTGCGGCGGGTGCGATGGCGTTGTCCTCGGTGTTTGTCCTGACCAATGCCCTGCGGCTGCGGCGCATCGCGCCTGCGATGGACGAGCAGCGCGCAATCCCGGCAGAGCTGGCAGCCGCCACTCCTGCTCCAGCAGAATAACGGAGGTTCGACATGAACATCGGAGACGTTGCCCGACAATCGGGTGTGCCCCCAAAAACAATCCGCTACTACGAGGACATCGGGCTGATCCGCCCGAACCGTAGCGAGAACGGCTACCGCGCGTTCACCGAGAGCCACATTCACAAGCTGGCGTTTCTGGGTCGCGCACGGGCCTTGGGGTTCACCATCGAAGATTGCAGGACGCTCCTGTCGCTCTACGAGGATGAAAACCGCGAAAGCATGCAAGTGAAGGCGGTTGCGGAAGACCATCTGCGCCAGATCGAGGAAAAGATCGCGAAACTGCAATCCATGCGCGCGACGCTCGCCGAACTGGTGGAAAAATGTGCCGGGGATCACCGGCCCGACTGCCCCATCATCGAGGATCTGTCGCCGGAGCGGTTGGCCAAGTGACAGGCAAGAAGGGGCTGTACCTCAGAACCAGATCGCGCGGACCGGCATCCAGATACCCATGAAGATCATCATCAGGTTTTCCGTCAGCGAAATGAACCCCAGCGGGACGGAACTGTCACCGCCGACGCAGGCGCATTTCAGCTCTCTCTTGTCGATATAAACAGCCTTGAACACGCTGACAGCGCCGACCGTGCCGATAAACAGGGCGACAGGCGCCGAGAGCCACAGCAGCGCGCCGGCAGTCATCAGGACACCTGCCAACGCTTCGCCGAACGGGTAGACCTTGCCGTATCGCACCCATTTGCGCGCCAGCAGATCGTAGTTGAGGAACATCGTCGAAAACCCTTCGACATCCTGCAATTTCTGGATCGCGAGAATGGTCATGGACAGCGAAATGAACCATTCGAACCCCCGCAAGGTAAGGACCGACCCGTACTGGTGCCAAGACAGGCCCAATGCCAACAGCGCGGCAACGGAAAAGATCGCGATGACCGGCTGGTAGGTCGTGTCGCTTTGCTCTTCCTCGGGTGGGTCAATGTCGAAAAACACCCTGAGATCGTCGTAACCGCCGATCCGTTCGTCCCCGATGAAAGTCTGCGGCGTCGTCTCGACCCCGTGCTTCTCCATGAAAGCATCGGTGTCTTCACGGGTGTCAAGCGGATGGTCTTCCACCTCGAAGCCTTGCCGCTCCAGCAGGTCTTTCGATTTCAGACCGTAGGGGCAGACATGGCCCGGCATGACCATGCGATAAAGCTGCGCGGATTTACTGTCTGTGTCGCGGGGCATGTCCTTTCCTCCTTATCCGCTGCACGTAAGTTGACCACGGAACCCGGCTTCGTAGTCGGTTCCCGCGCTGACGATCAGATCGGTCAGGTCACCGTTCGTCTCTGCGATCTCGGCCGACAGCGGGCCTTCAGAAAATGCATTTTCGCCCTGCGCATTCAGGCGCACCAGATCACCGCTGATCTTCATTGCGGCGGCAGACCCTTCGCCGGTTTCACCAGTCACCAGTACAGCCGGACTGTCCGAGGTGTAAGCAAAGCGGCAATTTCCGCCATTCGGGAACACCGCAGCGATTTCGTCTTCCGTCAGAAACTCAGGATCGACCTTCGACACGACCTCCGTTTGAAGCGCCTGTTGCGCATCCACAACCTGCGCCGGCGTTTCGCTTCGCGTGGCCGATGCTTCGCCGTTTGCTCCAATGTCAGCAATAAGGTAGCGCATTTCGGCGATTTCCTTGTCCTGCGCATAGATAATGTCGTCTGCGAGCCCCCGGACGCGCGGGTCGGTGATCTCGGCACGAGTCGACGTCATGATGGCGATCGAGTGGTGCGGGATCATGGCGCGCATGTAGGACCTGTCCTGCACCGTGAATTGCCCGCGAACCAGCCAGAGGCTCGCCGCGAAAAGGACTATTGCGCCAACGAAAATCGCGATGTTGGCTTTGGTGTTCTGATACATGGACAACATGTACGCCAACATGATCACGGCCATGGTCGCCCCCATCAGGATGGCCATGTAAAGGCGTGTCTCCGAAAAGAAGATATGGCCCCAAAGATAGGTGTTCAGGTACATCAGAACGAACATGACCACGGTCGATGTTCCGATCATCATAAAGAATCGTGAGTAGTGCATTTCCAGTCACCTCCTTGCAGTTCTCTGTAAAACAACAACATTCCAGCGCTGGAGAGTTCCAAAAGCACGAATTTTCGTAGTTTCAAGGCAACAAAGGCGCGTCGTTTGCCCCGGTTCACGGCTTCTTTTCTTTGCCCCTGACGCGCACTGAATTTTCATGGGTCCGAGGAGATCGCGCCATGCAGAATTTCACGAGACGAGAATTGATTTGTGCCGGAGCGATGGGTTGCTTTCTGCCCACAACTGCCTGGGCCCACAAAGTCAAATTGCCCGAACGGTTCGAACCACAATTGGTAAACACCCGTCGTGGTGACTGGGTTAAAGGCGATGTCCACGTCGTTCCCGACGATTTTTTCCTTTATTTCATGCTCGAGGACGGGATGGCGATCCGCTACGGGGTCGGGGTAGGGCGCAAAGGTTTGTACGAACCCGGAGAGTTCACGGTAGCGCGCAAGGCCAAATGGCCATGGTGGCGGCCAACGAACGCCATGATCCGGCGCGAGCCACGCAAATACGCAAAGTACAAGGATGGACTGAAAGGCGGGCCAAACAACCCGCTCGGGGCCCGCGCGCTCTATCTCTACGATGCCGAGGGACGCGATACCTATCTTCGCATTCATGGAACGAACGCCCCGGAGACAATTGGGTCTGCCGTGTCGAATGGATGCGCGCGGTTGACGAATGAACATGTGAAGGATCTGTACGAACGCGTTGAAATCGGCGCCCGCGTCTTCCTGTATCCCAAAGTGACAACGGCGTGAGGAGTGTTCTGTCGCCTTGAAGTTCCTCTTCCGGAAATGGCACAAGTGCGGCAGTTGGCGAAAGCCAGTCTATCATTCATGAGGTGACGGAATTGTCTTTGAGCCGGAGGTCTTTCCTTGGCGGGATGACCGTTGCGCTGGCTGGTACCCGCTTGCCAGCAGCGACACACGAGTTGATCCTCGCGCCCCAATCGATCAAGGCGCACCTTGCTGGGTACGACGTGTCGATGTTGGGCTTCAACGGTGGTCTGCCGGGCCCAGAAGTCAGAATGCGACAAGGACAAACCGCCCGCATTACCCTCGATAACCGATTGGAGGAGGGCGCTCTCGTTCACTGGCATGGGTTGCGGGTTCCAAATCGGATGGATGGTGTCAACGTCCTCACTCAGGATGTGGTCATTCCGGGCGACTCGTATCGTTATCAATTCGGCGTCCCGGATGCCGGCACGTATTGGTATCACTCGCATTACCTGTCTTACGATCAGGTCAGCCGCGGTCTTTTCGGCGCCTTCATCGTCGAGGAGCAAAATGCGCCGGCTGTCGACCATGACATCGTTGTTCAGTTCTTCGATGTCTTGCTGGATCAGTCCGGGCAGTACGACGAAGCGTTCAACCCGGCCCACTTCGCAACCGAGGGCCGTATCGGCAATACGGTCACGGCACTTGTTTTCAATGGAACCGGCAAGACTGTGAAACGAGGCGACCGTCTGCGACTGCGTCTCATAAATCCCTCTATCGACAGGGTGTACCGTGTCGGCCTGGATGGTTTGATAGGCAAGATCGTTGCACTGGATGGCATGCCTCTGGCGCATCCTCGGACGCTCGAACCGATCCTTCTCGCTCCGGGGCAAAGATGCGATGTGATTGGTGATGCGACCGGGCCTATTAGATTCGACGACAGCTTTGGAGAACAGACGTTGAGCCTTGGCGAAATCGCTGTTTCCGGTTCCCGTGAGCCCGCGAAAGCGCCCATCACCGCATTGCCCGCCAACCGAATGCCCGCCCCGAAAGACCCCGGCCAAACCGCGGAGCTGGTGCTCCAGGGAGGTGCGGGAAGCGCGTCCCACAACGGCACAGGGACATGGGCGCTCAATGACGTATCCGGCCTGCCTCGAAGGCCTTTCCTATCCGCCGCGCAGGGGACGACCGCGCGCATTTCGATCCGCAACGAAACCGGGTTCCCACACGTCATGCATCTGCATGGCCACCATTTCTGGGAACTCGATGCGGCGGGTGAAGCCGGTCCATACCGGGACTCGACCTATCTGGATACCGGCGAGACGCGGGATATTCTCGTCGTCCTGGACAATCCGGGATCGTGGATGCTGCATTGCCACATGTTGAGCCACCAAGCCGACGGTATGGCAACGTGGATCAGAGTCGGCTGAGGGTCGAGACGGATACATACCGTTACAAATCTCTGAATGATAACAGGCCTTTCGCCGTCTACGTAACCTGACAAGCGAGAAACAGGTCCATCGACTGCCAATGGGAGCGTTCATTGACCCTGACACCAAAATCTCTCGGCATGACTGCGGCGGCAGGATCAGCCGCCTTGCTGTTGGGGGCCTTCGTTTTCCAGGCTCTTGGGTACGCGCCGTGCGCAATGTGCATCTGGCAACGCTACCCACACGCAATCGCCATTGGAATGGGCGCTCTGTTGCTCTTTGCTCTGCCGATTTTGCCAATCCTGATAATCGGTGCCCTGTCGGTACTCAGCACATCCGCGTTGGGAGTGTTTCATACCGGTGTCGAGCGCGGCTGGTGGGAGGGACCGACTTCTTGCACGGGATCCGGCCTCGATGTTTCCCAAATGTCGGTATCGGAATTGCTGCCCTCTGCCAGTTCAAATACGTCCAATCTTGTTCTGTGCAGTGAGGTTGTCTGGGAATTTCTGACGTTGTCCATGGCCAGTTGGAACGCGATCCTAAGCGGTGTCCTTGCTTGCCTCTGGTTGGTCGCGATCGCAAGACATCAAAAGGTTCGGTGGCATGGGGTCGCGGACGTTTCTTGAATCGTCCCGCATTCATCGAAAACAAACAAAGGGCTTCGCTTCATGGTTACAAGACGACACTTCCTTGCACTTTCCGGCTCGCTGTTTTCAGCGTCTCTGAGTTCGCCAGCATTCGCTAAGACCTGGCCGTCAACAGCCGAAAAAGCAGCTTGGGATGCGCAGATCACGCCCGCCAACTATGACCCGGCAACAACCAACCCATGGGGGCTGCATCCCAGGCTGCTGCCGCAACGCGTTTTGGCGAATGACGGTTTGCGCCCGGGTGACATTCACGTCGATGCGATCGCGCGCTATCTGTACCATATCGAGGAAGGTGGCACCGCGATGCGATACGGGGTGGCGATTGCCAAGGGCGATCTCTATGAACCCGGCACCTATACGATCCGCCGAAAGGTCGAATGGCCGCACTGGACGCCAACGCAGTCAATGATCGAACGCGATCCGGAGGCTTACGAGCGGTTTGCCGACGGTATGGAGCCCGGCCCCAACAATGCCTTGGGCAGCAGGGCTTTGTATCTATTCGTCGGAGATCGGGATACGTACCTTCGAATTCACGGAACGCCGAGCCCTCGCAGCATTGGCGGCCGGGCCAGTTCGGGATGCGTGCGCATGGTGATGGCCCACATCAATGATCTCTATCCGAATGTCGCTGTCGGATCGACGGCGTTCCTTTACTCGGCCGAAGACAGCGTTACCGCTCGAAGCTAACCTATTGCATCTTTGGCTCACACGCCGAGGACTGCGTCGTGCAGGGACATCTTCCAATGAATTGTTGGACGAACACTCACGGCTGTGTCGCAAGTGAACTTTCGAACTGTGCGATCGCTACGGATTTGTCGTCCTCATCGTTCTCGAACAGCTTTGTGGTTCGCACGCCCGGCAACTTGCCAAAATCCGCCATCAGGCGCTTTGGAAAAAATGTGCGTCCGATGGATTCAAATCCTGGTAATTGTCTGAGTACCGCGGAGGTACTGGCACTACAAAAACCGGAAGCGGCTGGGCCGCTGGCAATTGCAAGGCGCAAAGCCTGCTCCGCGACTTCGGGAGACACATCGATCTCTTGTATGACGACATGGTAGGTCTCGCGAGCATGAGCCCGCGCATAAAAATCGGCCACTTGTGGAGTAATGCCATAAAGCACATCTCCCCGTTCCGGTACAGCGCTCAGCCGGACCGTTCCTGCCGGATCGAAGATAACACGCTGCGACCCATTAATCATGACGCTGCTATGCGCACCCGCCCCGGACCTGTTGTTGATCATGGTGTACAACGTCAGCGCGGCCGGTCCATCGTGACGGTAGGATGCGCTACTGATGACTTCGGCTGAAGCATCCGGGCGCATGTCGTTTCCTGCACCGCACCCCGCCAAAATTACCAAGGTTAGAACTGAGAAAATGCGGTTCAAAAAGAGCACCCTGCAGCCTCCTGCCATGGGTTGAATGATTGAATTTTCGGGATATTCAGGGCCTCTAGCAATCTCGACATCAACTCTTCCGGATTTCACCTCTACCGAAACATGGGTTCGGTTTCGGTTGGTATACGGATCCTCGACACCTTTTTTTCTGGATATCGCATGTTTCAGATGAAGAGGAGCGTTCGCCCCGAATTGATTTGTCGCAATTTGTAACAGACCCCGCCTTTGTGACCTCGCGATACAAAACACCGGCTCGCGTGGCATTCCGCATCTGCAGGTGCCCCCCATATGCTGGGTATCGCAACACTGACACGAGGTGATCGAAATGAAACGCAACACTTTACTCGCTGCAATGACCCTGGCTGCAACCGCCCTTGGCGGTGCCGCATTCGCGGACGCCAACCACGGGCGTGGGGGACAATTTGGCGCCCAGAGCGGACCAGGCATGATGCAGAACGGTGGTCCCGGTATGATGGGGAACATGGGCGGAATGATGGACATGATGAAGCGCATGCACGGAAACATGATGGGCGCAGGCATGATGGGCGCAGGCATGGGCAGTGGTATGATGAGCCCAGGCATGGCTGGCGGCATGATGCAAATGTTCGACACTGATGGAGACGGCACAACGACGCCGGAAGAAATGCGCACGCAGCTGCAGGCCAAGCTTTCCGAGTTTGACAGCGACGGGGATGGAAGCCTCTCGATTACCGAGTTTGAAGCTCTCCACAGCGCGATGATCCGCGAAATGATGGTGGATCGCTTCCAACACCTCGATGCCGATGGCGACGGCGCGGTGACGCCGGAAGAGATGGCCGCTCCTGCCGATAGGATGGAGCGGATGCAGATGATGCGGTCGAATATGGCAGATGCGCCTGCGCGGCCTGGCAACGGTCAGGGCATGGGCAACGGCTCCATGATGCAGGACAACTGAGCCAATGGGTGCCGGTTTTTTTCCGGCACCCGTCCTCACAACCCCAAAACCATTCGCGGTCGGGACATTGAACCGAACCGCGACCTGAACCGTTTAGCCTCGGTATGCCAACAAATAGAGACACGGAAAGGAAAATTCCCATGGCCTATACCTATGATCGCGTCCTGAAAGACACCAAAATCGATGACGCAGAGATGCGTGTTCGGGATGCTTTGGCAGACAAGGGCTTCGGCGTTCTGACTGAGATTGACGTCAAAGCGACGATGAAAAAGAAACTTGATGCGGACATGCCGCCTTACCGCATCTTGGGGGCCTGTAATCCGGGCATGGCGCACAAAGCCATCGAGATCGAGCCTCGCATCGGTGCGATGCTTCCCTGCAATGTTATCCTGCGGCAACTGGACGGCGACACCGAGGTCAGCGCGGTCGATCCTGTCGCTTCGATGCAGGCGGTGCAGAACCAAGACCTGGACGCGGTCGCCGGCGAAGTCCGCGATCTCCTTCGGGACGCCCTCGACACCGCGTGATGGCGGGATGGGCGTTGGATGCCCTGTCGCAGATCGAGCGCCTTTAGCGGTGCTCGATCAATGCCATCTAATCCCCACGTAAATTCCTGATGAGGAACTCACCCAGTGCTGCCAGCGGGATTGCCATTTCCGGATATTGGAACCGACCTCTTCTCCTTCGACATCGGGGGGGTCACATTCGCACTCCGCTGGTACGCGCTAGCCTATATCTTCGGTATCCTGATTGGCTGGCGCATTTGTTCGAGTGCCATAAGCCGTCCCGCGCTCTGGACGTCAGCTGGACCGCCGCTTGACCGAACGCAGATCGAAGATCTTCTGACGTGGATCATCATCGGCGTGATTGCTGGTGGTCGCCTGGGCTTTGTACTGTTCTACCAGCCCGCATATTATCTCGCCAATCCCTTGGAAATTCTGATGGTCTGGCAAGGCGGCATGTCTTTCCACGGGGGGTTCGCGGGAGTTGTCATCGCGGCCTTGCTGTTCTGCCTTAGACAGAACGCGTCATTGCTCAGCACTGGCGACTTGCTGGCTTTGGCAACACCACCAGGCTTGTTTCTTGGAAGGCTGGCGAACTTCACCAACAATGAGTTGTGGGGGCGTCCAACGGACGTTCCCTGGGCGGTGATCTTTCCCGGCGAAGTCGCGCAGGCCTGCCCAGGGGTTAGCGGCCTCTGCGCCCGACACCCGTCCCAGCTGTACGAGGCGGTATTGGAGGGGCTCATTCTTGGAATACTGCTCATTTATCTCGCTTGGGGCCGGGGCTGGCTGAAAATGCCCGGTGCCTTGGCTGGCGTGTTTCTGACCGGCTATGGTCTTGCCCGAAGTTTCGTCGAGATGTTCCGGCAACCGGACCAACAATTTGTGACGGCGGACAACCCGATCGGCCATGCGCTTCATTTTGGTGAGTGGGGTTTGACCATGGGCCAGTTGCTCTCCATGCCAATGGCGCTGGTCGGGCTGGCGTTGATCGTGTTCGCCCGGCGGGAACGGGGCCGGACAGCGCCACCCCGCAGAGCCGCAATGTAATCGCCGTACTGATCTCTCTTGACCCTCCCGCGGATGGAAGCCCTAGGCAAGAGAAGCATTCTCGGAAAGGACCGCAAAATGAGCACTCCCGACAGTTCTGAAACCACAGCAGCTTCTTCGGTATTCGTTTGCCCCATGCACCCTGAGGTGCGGCAGGACGAGCCCGGCAATTGTCCGAAATGCGGGATGCACCTCGTGCCGGAATCGGAGCTCGAGGTCCATTCAGCACATGATCATCACGAACACCACGCGGGTGCCACGCCGGCCGATGGCCGATATGATCTGGTTCCTACAGGACATGATGGTCCCATTTTCACCTGCCCGATGCACCCTCAGGTGCGGCAGCCTGATCCGGGCGCGTGTCCGATCTGTGGTATGGGATTGGAACTGGAATCCGGTGTGCCGGGCGATGAAGGTCCAAACCCCGAACTGGTGGATTTCACACGGCGGTTCTGGGTCGGCACAGTCCTGACGATCCCGCTCCTTGTCCTCACGATGGGGCCATTCGTCGGTTTCCCCGCAGTCCGGACTTTTTTTGGCGAAAGCACCACACAATGGATCGAATTGATCCTGGCAACGCCAGTGGTCTTGTGGTGCGGCTGGCCGTTTCTGGAACGCGGATGGATTTCGTTCCGCACATTGAACCTCAACATGTTCTCCCTGATCGGCATGGGCGTTCTTGCCGCCTGGCTCTTCAGCGTCGTTGCCGTTCTCGCACCGGACATATTCCCTGATGGGTTCCGAGACTCCGAAGGCCATGTCGGCGTCTATTTCGAGGCGGCGGCGGTGATCGTGACGCTGGTGCTGCTCGGCCAGGTGATGGAACTACGCGCCCGCGAGGGGACCGGCAAGGCGATCCGCGCGCTTCTCGACATGGCGGCAAAGACCGCGCGGGTCATCCGGGACGACGGATCCGAGGAGGAAATCCCGCTGGAGGACGTGCAAGTCGGGGACCGGCTGCGCGTGCGGCCCGGTGACAAGGTGCCGGTCGATGGCGTGGTTCTGGACGGCCGGTCCTCGGTCGACGAAAGCATGATCTCCGGTGAACCCGTGCCGGTCGAGAAGACCGAGGGCGACCCGCTGACCGGCGCGACGATCAATGGCACCGGCAGTCTGGTGATGGAGGCGACGCGTGTCGGGTCCGACACGATGCTGGCTCAAATTGTCGAGATGGTGTCGAACGCGCAGCGCTCGCGCGCCCCGATCCAGAAATACGCCGACAAGGTGGCGGGATATTTCGTTCCGGCCGTCATCGGTATCGCGGTCCTGTCCTTCATCGCCTGGGCGATCTGGGGGCCCGCGCCTGCGCTTTCCTACGCATTGATTTCGGCGGTGGCGGTTCTGATCATCGCCTGTCCTTGTGCGCTTGGCCTGGCGACACCGATGTCGATCATGACAGCGACAGGACGGGGCGCTCAGGCAGGGGTGCTGATCAAGAACGCCGAGGCGCTGGAGCGGTTCGAGAAAGTCGATACCCTGATCGTCGACAAGACCGGCACGTTGACCGAAGGCAAGCCGCGGCTTGTCGACGTACTCCCGCAACCCGGCCACGACGAAGCCGAGGTCTTGCGTCTCGCCGCATCGCTTGAGCGCGGATCGGAGCACCCCTTGGCCGAAGCGATCGTCAGGGGTGCGGAGGAGCGAGATGTCAAAATGGACGAGGCACGGGACTTCGAGGCGGTCACTGGCAAGGGCGTCAAGGGGGTCGTTGACGGCAAAGCGGTCGCGCTCGGCAATTTGGCGATGATCCGCGAATTGGGGCTCGAGGCGGGCGCGTTGACCGCCAAGGCCAATGCCCGCCGCGACGAAGGCGAGACGGTCATGTTCGTTGTGCTGGATGGCGAGATCGCCGGTCTAGTTGCTGTCGCCGACCCAGTGAAGGAGACCACGCCAGAAGCCATCGAGGATCTGCATGAACTGGGGTTCCGCGTCATCATGGCGACCGGCGACAACGAACGCACGGCCAAGGCCATCGGCACGCGGCTCGGAATCGATGAGATCCGGGCCGACGTGCTGCCGGAGGACAAGGCGCGGATCATCCTTGAGTTGCAAGAGGCGGGCCACAAGGTCGCCATGGCCGGGGATGGCGTCAACGACGCCCCCGCGCTCGCGCAGGCCGATGTCGGCATCGCCATGGGCACCGGCGCCGATGTGGCCATCGAAAGCGCGGGCGTCACGCTGGTCAAGGGCAACCTTGATGGTATCGTGCGTGCGCGGCGGCTCGCCCGGGCCACGATGCGCAACATCCGCCAGAACCTGTTCTTCGCGCTGATCTACAACGCCTCCGGCGTGCCGGTCGCGGCGGGAGTTCTGTTTCCCTTCTTTGGCATCCTCATCAGTCCGATGTTTGCTGCCTTCGCCATGAGCGCGTCGTCAATCTCGGTGGTGCTCAATTCGCTGCGCCTTCGCGGCGTTCGTATCTAGAAGCGCGCAACAGCGTTCGGATGAACCAAAATTAAAAGGGGGCCATTTATGCAGAGCGAAAAAGAAACGTACCGCGAAAATTCCATCAGTCTGGGCGGAGCCGTTGCGATGGGGACAGGCGTGATGATCGGCGCTGGAATCTTTGCGTTGACGGGGCAAATCGCGCAGCTCGCCGGCCCGCTTTTCCCGCTTGCATTCATCGCCGGCGCGGTCGTCACAAGCTTCAGCGCCTACAGCTACATCAGGATGTCGAACAAATGGCCGTCCTCGGGTGGCATCGCCATGATCCTGCAGAAATGCTATGGCCCCGGAGCCATCGCGGGCGGGGCCGCACTGCTGATGGCGCTCAGCATGGTGATCGCGGAAAGCCTCGTCGCGCGAACCTTCGCCACCTATGTCCTGCGCCCTTTCGATATCGAAGGTGGCCCATTGGTCCCCGCTCTGGCTGTGGCCGTGATCGTTTTCGCCTTTTTGGTGAACATGGCCGGAAACCGCTCGGTCGGGCTGTTCTCGTTGATCATGGCCGCGATCAAGATCGGAGGCATAGCTCTGTTTGGCATCGCGGCCCTGTGGTCCAGTGGTTTTGCGTTCGCCGCGGCGTCCGAGACCTCACAATCCTACGGGCTCACGGGGTTCATCGCCTCTACGGCGCTGGCCATCCTTGCGTTCAAGGGATTCACCACGATCACCAACAGCGGAGCCGAGATCACTGAACCAAATCGCAATGTTGGCCGAGCGATCATGTTCTCTATCGGAATCTGCGTCGTCGTCTACCTGTTGGTCGCCTACGGGGTCGGTTCGAGTCTCACGATCGAGGAGATCATCTCAGCGCGTGACTATTCGCTGGCACAAGCGGCGCAGCCCGCCCTTGGACAAACCGGCTTCATACTCACGGTGATCCTGGCCGCTGTCGCAACGGCGTCCGGCGTTCTGGCCAGCGTCTTCGCGGTGTCGCGTATGCTGGCGATGCTGACCGACATGGAAATGATCCCGCACAGCCACTTCGGTATGCCAGGTCCCATCCAACGCCACACCCTGGTCTATACTGTCGTCATCGCCGCGACGTTGGCCGTGCTCTTTGATTTAGGCCGGATCGCATCCCTCGGTGCTTTCTTTTACCTCGTCATGGACATGATCATACATTGGGGCGTGTTCCGCTATCGTCGAGCAGACGTCGGCGCCTTCGGTATCGTGCTTTTGACTGCCCTGGCGCTCGATGCGATAGTACTGGCAGCTTTCACCGTGATGAAGCTTCAAAGCGACCCGATGATCGTTCTCTACGCCGCTGTCGGGATGATCGCTGTGTTCGCCTTCGAGCGCGTTTACTTGTCGCAATGGGTGGCACCGCAAGTCGCCCCCGCCCCCGCCCACGCCCACGGTGATTAGCCTGCCATCACCTGGCCTGAAGAGATGCGATGCCTTGTGCGCCGATCGTGATCAGCCCGACCGACAAGGCAAACGCAGCCAGGGCAAGCAGCATCACGCCCGTGTTCATGGGCAAGCGACGTACAACCGGTCCAAGAAATTCCGACCGCCCGAAAGCCGAGACGTAGAGCGGCAACGCGCTTATCATAGTCGCATAGAGGTAAACGCCGGAGATGTTCTCGAAAAACGCCGAACGCGCAAGAGTCGGGGATACAACCGCCAAAGCGGTTGAACGATTGCCGCCGAATGACCCGAACCAGTCGGCAGATAGAACGTATATCAGCACGTGGAGACCTGGAAAGAGAAGGGCTCTGAGCAAGACATCGACCAGCACGAAAAACGCCGTGTCTCTTGAGCCCGCCTTTGGTTGCTTTGTCATAGCGAAAAGGAAAAAACTGACATAGTTGACGGCAAAAACCACGGGCAAACCGTTGGTCGCAACCTGCCTTAGTAAGCGCATGAGTGCCGGTCCGCCGGCAGCAAGAGCCGGAGCAAAGCCCGGAGCCAGTAAGACGTAGAACAACAGGACCGGCAGTAATGCAGCGAAGCTGAACAGCAGGACATTTCTAACAAACTGAGCCGCGGGCATACTGATAGAGAAAAATCTATCCATTGAAATAGCCTGCCATGTGGGCACCACTAGGTCGATGATACGGGGCGTTGTTGCACAAGTCTGACGCCTCAGGATTCCCTTCGCGAACCCATGCTGTTAGCCGCATTCCATGAGCAACCCATCTCCCGCCCGCTATCGTACGACCAACTGGTCCAGCTACAACGCATCGCTGCGCAAGCGGGGGTCCCTGCTGATCTGGGTCGACGAAGACATCACTTGGCGCGCGCCCTCACCGCCGCCCTCCTAGCCGGCACGATATCATTTCTGTCCCCCTGCGTGCTACCTCTTGTGCCAGGTTATGTCTCCTACGTAACCGGGCGCACAGCCGCTGAGGGCGGGGTGGTCGGCGCTTCGCCGTCGCGCGCGGTCTGGCTGAGCCTGTGTTTTGTCCTCGGCTTCTCCACCATCTTCATGGGACTTGGCGCATCCGCGACTGCAATGGGTCAGGCCCTGCTTCGGTGGCGGTATGAACTCAACCTCGTTGGGGGCGGCATCATCATTTTCTTCGGGCTCTTCATGATAGGAGCCGCGCGTGTTTCGGTCATGGAACGCGACTTCCGATTCAATCTCAACATCCCCGGGGGCCAACCCGCTGCGTCCTATGTCCTCGGTCTTGCCTTCGGTTTCGGCTGGACTCCGTGCATCGGCCCGATCCTCGGCGCGATCCTGACAGCCAGTGCGGCGAGTGCCACGATGGGCGAAGGTATCATGCTGCTTGCCGTCTATTCCGCCGGCCTTGGAATACCGTTTCTGATCGTGGCCGGATTCACCGACCAGATCGCGGGACGGTTGCGGGCCATCGGCCGGGTTGGCCGCCGCCTCCACCAGCTTGCGGGCATAGTGATGATCTTGATGGGGCTGGCGATGATGACAGGGCAGTTGAGCGCGCTGTCATACTGGATGCTCGACGTATTTCCGGTTCTGGGACGGATCGGATAGCTCCATTAGTAGCAGCGTCTATTGATAACAGAAAATTTTCTTGAACCTCTAGTAGCTTTAGGAGTTAAGCCACCGACAAAGAACGGCACCATGGAGCAAGTTGCCAATAACGCCTCACTCCTTCCCGGGCGAACAACACTGCGTTCGGGGTAAGGTTCGGTTTGCCGTCCAATGCGTGAACGGAGCAATCTATATGCTGACAAGACGACATTTCATCCAGACGACCACCGCGCTGTTTTCGGCATCGATATCCAGCCCGCTCCTTGCAGACACGTGGCCTACCGATGCGCAGAAGGCAGCTTGGGACGCACAGGTTACACCTCCCGGCTACGACCCGGCCACGTCCAACCCTTGGGGCCTTCACCCTCGCTTCCTGCCACAGCGGGTCCTCGCGAAGGACGGACTTGTACCCGGTGATATCCATGTCGATGCTGTTGCGCGCTATCTCTACCACATCGAAGAAGGCGGCACGGCGATGCGCTATGGCGTGGCGATCGCGCGCGGTAAACTTTACGAACCGGGCACCTATACGATCAAGCGCAAGGTCAGGTGGCCGCATTGGCAGCCGACACAAAACATGATCGACCGCGACCCAGAGCTTTACGCCGATATCGCTGACGGTATGGAACCCGGACCTGAAAACGCGCTCGGATCGCGAGCCCTCTATCTCTTCGTCGGCGACCGAGACACCTATCTAAGGATTCACGGGACACCGTATCCAAGAAGCATTGGCGGCCGTGCGAGTTCCGGCTGCGTCCGAATGGTCATGGCACACATCAATGATCTCTATCCCAACGTCGAGATTGGCTCGACGGCATTCCTGTACTCGGCGGAAGACAGCGTCACCCCGAGAAGTTGACTGGCGCATCATGTGTTACGCGTGGGCTTGACGCATCTATGGGCTGATCAGGACTGGCGCGAAGTGCAGATGGGGTTGCCACCTGCCGAGCGTAGCGGAACCAAGGTGTTTTCCACCGGACCGCTGTGTTCATACCAATAACAGCCATCCTCGGGACGAAGCCGCGCCGTGGTGAGATCCTGACCAGGCGCAGCAAGGGCAATGACGGCCTCGGGAACACTTCCCACTTCGTTGCGAGCGCCGCCGTCGTCCAGCGTTGGCACCGCGCAGCCAGCAAGCACCAATGTCGCTGCGATAATCGGCGCGTTTCGTTTCTGCATGTCTACCTCACTCATTCTGATCGCTTCGTACCGGCAAGCGTTGCTCCAACCGCGTCGTTTCAAGGGGGCGGCTAGCTTCAAGCCTCCGCAGGGCGCCTTTCTTGCTGGACGAATATCCACTTGTTGCCCTTGAAGCTCTAGTTACTGTAGGGGCTATGTCAATGTGGAATCAATGAATCCTGAGGTCAATCCATGTCTTCCGACGGCAACCGCAACGATCACGGCCATCCGGGTGATCAAGAGCATTCTGACCCAAGAGGCAACTCCTGTTGCGACGCCAGCAAGGACGTCGCGTCCACGGCGCCAGCGCCGTCTGGCGGAAGGAGCTTTCAGGTCTCCGGGCTCGATTGCGCCGAAGAGGTGGCGATCCTGAACCGGGTTGTCGGGCCGAAAGTGGGCGGAACCGAACACCTGGCATTCGACGTGATCAACGGGCGAATGACCATCCTCGATAGCGCCGAGAGGATACCAGACGACGAAGTCACGCAGTTGGTCGCAACGACCGGCATGAGCGCCAAGCCATGGGATGCCGACAACGCAGCAGAGGACCAGGCGGCGCATCTGGCACGTCAGAAGCGCTTTACCTCGTTGAGCGGCGGCTTCTGGGCGGCGGGATTCCTTTTTCACATTGTCGAGACCGGCATGGGCGGCGCGCTCGGGCTCTTTGCGGGCCATGGCGAGGTGCCTATGCCTATGGTGGAAGCAGGGATCTTCGCCGTCGCGATTCTTTTTGGCGTCTGGCTTGTCGCGCCCAAGGCCTGGTCTTCGGCGCGGAGGCTTAGCCCCGACATGAACCTGCTCATGGTGGTGGCCGTCGCGGGCGCCATCGGCCTCGGCGAGTTTTTTGAGGCCGCGACGGTCGCCTTCTTCTTCTCGCTTTCGCTTTATCTTGAGAGCTGGAGCGTGGGGCGGGCGCGTAATGCGGTTTCCGCGCTCCTCGATCTGGCGCCGCCAACGGCGCGGGTTCTTTACGACGATGGATCTGAATCCGACGTTCCGGCCGCGGCCGTGGCAGTCAATGCAAGGTTTATCGTGCGCGGCGGCGACCGGATCCCCCTCGACGGTGAGGTCGTGGACGGGGCAGGGGCCGTCGATCAGGCCCCAATTACTGGGGAAAGCGCGCTAGTGCCCAAGGAACCAGGCGACGAGGTCTATGCCGGCACGATCAACGGCGAGGGCACACTGACGGTGCGGGCGACGAAGGCCGCCTCGGACACGGTGCTCGCGAAAATCATTCGCATGGTGGGCGATGCCCATGCCCGCCGCGCGCCGGTCGAACAGTGGGTGGCCAAGTTCGCGCGCATCTACACACCCATCGTGATGGCTTTGGCGATCGCCATCGCGCTGGTGCCGCCACTGCTGCTCGGCGGCGCCTGGGACTACTGGTTCTACAATGCTCTGGTCCTTCTGGTCATCGCATGTCCTTGCGCGCTGGTCATTTCTACGCCGGTCTCCATCGTGGCAGCGCTGACCGCGTCGGCACGGGCGGGGGTGCTCATCAAGGGCGGCGCCTATGTCGAGGCGCCGGGGCGGACCACGGCACTGGCGATGGACAAGACCGGGACGATCACCATGGGCGAGCCTGAGGTGGCGGCGGTTCACCCACTGGTCGGCGTTTCCGCACGCGATCTCATGGCGCTGGCAGCAAGCCTGGAGGCGCGGTCTTCACACCCGCTGGCACGCGCCATCCTCTCGCGCGCCGAAGCCGATGGTGTTTCCGTGTCTGCCGCAGAGGACACCCGTACCGTGCCCGGGCGCGGTCTGGAAGGACGCGCCGACGGGCGCGCTATCTGGCTCGGCTCGGATCGCTTCGCCGAAGAGAAGGGGTTCGGCAATGCCATTCCGGCGGATCTGCGGGATCGGATCGAAGGGGCAGGGAGCACCCTCGTTGCCGTGGGTGACGAGACCGGCGTGACCGGCGTACTGGAGCTTCGCGACCGCATCCGCCCAGATGCAAAGGGGATCGTTGCGCGTCTGCATGCGCAGGGTGTGAAGACCATCGTGATGTTGACGGGCGACAACGAACGCACCGCGCGCGCGGTGGCAGCCGAAGTCGGCATCGACGAGGTGCGCGCCGAACTTTTGCCAGAAGACAAGGTGACGGCCATTGAGGAACTCGTCGAAAGCCACGACATGGTGGCGATGATCGGCGACGGTGTGAATGACGCACCGGCCATGGCGCGGGCGCATTATGCCATCGCCATGGGCGCTGTCGGATCGGATGCCGCGATCGAGACGGCCGACATCGCGCTGATGACCGACGACATCGGCAAGGTACCCTGGCTTATCGGCCATTCGCGCCGTGCCATGACGATCATCCACCAGAATATCGGCATATCGCTGGCGACCAAGGCGCTGTTCGTCGGGCTGACCGCGTTCGGTATGGCCTCAATGTGGGGCGCCATTGCTGCGGATGTAGGCGTGTCTCTGCTGGTGGTCGCCAACGCACTTCGGCTCCTGAACGGCCATCAGGTTGAGGCCGGGCCTTCAGGCGGAGAACCGGTGGGCGAGCAGATGGCGAAAGGAGCACTGGCGCACGGTCATTGATCCGGCGGTTTCGGTAGCTCGATATCGCTTTTGCGGTCCAGCCACGCCAGCGCCCCGACAGAGAATTCCGAACCCCGGTAGGGTTCCGTCCAGGCGGTCTCGATGTCGTCCCAGGGCAGAGGCTCGAGATTTCCAAGAAAGAGCGTCAGACGGTAGGCCGCTGCCTCGGGAAGCCAAGGCGCCTCCTTGGCCGGCGTCGCGGCGACAGGTCCGGACAGGAGGAGCGCACTTGCGAGTGTGGCGAGCAGCACTCTCATAATATTTCGCATCACCACGGCCTCCAAAGTAAAAAGTTAGACATGGCTAACTTATCTACCCGAAGCAAACAAGTTGTCAATCCCGCTGTTTCGCTGCAAAGTCCCGAGTATGACAAAGCTACAATCACAAGGGCGTGAGCCATTCGAAGCGGTCGACCGGGCTCCCGAGGCGCAGGCCGATGGCTTTGCGACCGTGCGTCAGGCACATGAAAGCGAGATGGCGGAGGATTACGTCGAACTGATCGCGGAACTGATCGAGACGCGCGGGGAGGCCAGACCGGTCGAGATCGCCGAGCGGCTTGGCGTGAAGCCGCCGACCGTGACCAAGAACATCTCGCGGCTCAAGGCTGCTGGTCTGGTCCGGCGGGAGCCATACCGCGCGATATTCCTCACCGATGCCGGGCAGGACCTCGCGGAGATCTGTCGACGCCGCCACAGGGTCGTCGTCGCCTTTCTTCTGAGCCTGGGAATCGACGAAGAGACCGCGGAACGCGATGCGGAAGGGATCGAGCATCACGTCAGCGGGACGACATTGGAGGCGTTCGAGCGACGGCTCAATCAGAAATGAGCTCGCCTAGATGCACATTCGCGCGATTCTCTATCGGGACCTCGAGCTATCAGGTCTTCAAGCCGCTGACACGTTTGCGCAATTTCGAAGCTCGCTAGCCGAGAACCCGCGACAGCACGATGGTTGCAAACAGGGCGACAAGTCCGAAGGCGATCGCAGACGCTACCGCATATTGGAGGATATCCAGGTGATTCCCCCTCCTCCGTCGTGCCAGATAGCCACCCCAGATCGCGCCTCCGATAGCGCTCACGATCACAAGCATCAGGATACCTCCGTTCCAAAATGCCGCGCATCGGGATCTCGTCCGAGCAAACTGGCCAGCCAGCCGAAGACCCAGCACCCAAAAACAAGAACCAACAAGGTCCAGTCGCCGAACCGCGCATAGGGCGTTGGAGTACGCGCGCCCGGCAGGCCGGCATCAATGGTGCCTGTTTCCCCGGTATCAAGACGCGCGACGACATTTCCATTGGCGTCGATGATCGCGGATATCCCAGTGTTGGCCGCCCGGACCACGGGAAGTCCCTCCTCGACCGCGCGCATCCGCGCGGAGGCGAGGTGCTGCTCGGGTCCGATGCTGGTTCCGAACCAGGCATCATTTGTGGCGTTGAATATCCAGTCGGGGCGGAAAAGGTCATCGACCACGTGGCCCGGAAAGATGATCTCGTAACAGATCGCCACCGCGACCAGAGGCGCGCCAGGGATCGCCAGCGTGCGCGGCCCTGGTCCCGGCGTGAAATCGCCCAACCCTTCGGTCAGCCGCTCGATGGGCAGCCAGCCTTTCAGGGGCACATATTCCCCGAACGGAACAAGATGATGTTTTGCATACCCCGTCAGAACCTCGCCGCTGCCGTCATAGGCCTGAACCGTGTTGAAATATCTGGTTCCCCCATCGCCCTCCACTCGGTCAGGCGCACCTGTCAGTAGGATCCTGCCGTCTGGCAAAGCTGCAGATATCCGCGCGCGTGCCGCAGCATCTTCGTCCAGAAAGCCGGGGAAGGCCGTTTCCGGCCAAAGCAGCAAATCGAAACGTCCGGGTTGCGCGGACAAGCCCAGGTATTTTTCCAAGGTTCGCTGGCGGCTGCCCGGTACCCACTTCTCGACTTGTGGCACATTGCCTTGGACGATGCGCAAAGCAACGTCTGTCGGCGGCATGTCCTGCCCTGACCGAAGCGCACCGCCAACCCAGAAACCCGCCACAGCAACGGCGAAGAGCACGAGAACAGGCGCGCGTCTCTTTGGCGCCGCCACAGTCAACACACCTGGCAATATGCCGATGAAGACCGTGAGAAAGCCCAAACCGTAGCTTCCGACCCAGGCGGCGGGTTGGCGCAGGGCGGCATAGTCGACAAGGGCATAAGCGGCAAGGTTCCAGGGAAACCCTGTCAGGACATGACCCCGCAGCCATTCCGTGGCCACCCAGCAGGTTGCAAACAGCAGGCCCGCCGCAATGCCGCCGACAGCTCGGCGCTGCATGATGGCGGCAAAAAGCATCGCCGCCATGCCCGGGAAGATGGCAAGTCCGGCGGACAGACCCGCGACCGCCGGAATCGCCAGTGCGCCGAAACGTTCGGCATCGACGTAAAAGCTCTCGGCGATCCAGGAAATTCCAATCCCGAATTGGCCCAGTCCGAAAGCCCAACCGACAAGGAAAGCGCGCGAGGTTGAGATGTTCCGGAGAACGATAAAGAGCACGGAGAAGGCGACAGGGACCGCGATGAGCCAAGAAAACGGCGGAAGAGTCAAAACCGTCAATCCGCCGGCAGCAAGGGCAAGACCCATGCGCTGGAACAGGTTCAGGTCCTCACTAACGAACTGCGGCAATCCCGGCTTCATGAATCGGTCTGAAGTCGAGCGCCAACCCACGGCGCAATGAGCAGCAGCATCACGCCGCCAACCACAAAAACATCGGCCATGTTGAAGGCAGGCCAGTGCGCCGTCCCGATGTAGAAATCGAGGAAATCCGTCACCGCACGATAGCGCAGGCGGTCCAGAATATTGCCGAGTGCACCGCCGATGATCGCACCATAGGCAATGGCCTCGACCCGGCTGCTGGTACGGACCAGCATGAACGCCAGCCAGACGCAGATGCCAAGCGCCAGTAAGACAAGGCTCCACCACGGCGCGCCGCCGAGAAGCCCGAAGGTCACTCCGTCATTGCGCAGGTAGATGAGATTGAAGCCGGGAAAGACCGATACGCCGGAACTAAGAACAGTCGCATTGGACACAACGATTGCCTTCGTTGCCTGATCGACAAGAAAGGCGATCAGCGCAGCAAGCAGACCGACGAAGAGGCAAGTTCTCATCAGCTTATCCCAGCCAGACGTCGAGGAACAACATGATCACAAGACCAACGGCGAGGCCGAGCGTCGCCCTGTTCTGATGGCCGGATCGGTGGGTTTCCGGAATGATCTCGTGGCTGATGACGTAGAGCATCGCACCTGCTGCGAAGGCGAGACCCCAGGGCAGCAGCGGTTGCGAAAGACTGATAATCCCTGCGCCGAGAAGTCCACCGACGGGCTCGACGAGACCGGTCAGAGCGGCGATGCCCCAGGCGCGAAGCCTGGAATAGCCCTCGCCGAGCAACGAAACCGCCACCGCCAGACCTTCGGGGGCATTCTGTAATCCAATACCGATCGCAAGTGGCAACCCGCCCGACAAACCGTCAGCCCCGAACCCGACGCCGACGGCAAGCCCTTCGGGAAAATTGTGGATAGTGATCGCGATGATGAAAAGCCAGACGCGCCGCAGCGATGCGGCGTCGGGACCTTCCCGCCCCGTCTTGAAATGTTCATGCGGTAGCCGTTCGTTCATCAGAGCGATCGCGCCCATGCCAAGCAGGATCGCAACACATACGATGGCCGCCGGGAGAGCACCGTTGTCGAACTGTCCTTCAGCTGCGTCGAGAGCCGGGATGATCAGCGAGAAGAACGAAGCCGCGAGCATGACACCCGCCGCGAAGCCAAGCAGCAGATCGCGCGTGGCCCGGGACGGGATGCGCCCAAAAAGAACGGGGACCGCCCCGACCGCGGTCAGCGATCCGGCGGCCAGGCTTCCAAGAAAGCCAAGCGCTATGGGGGAGAGGGGTTCCAATTGTTAAGGTTCTGCCGCGAGTTCAGTCAGGAGCCGAGTAGCTGGTGTAGACCTCGGTCGATCCGTCTTCGTGGATCAGGAAGACATCGTAAGCCTCCCGGTCGTCCTCCGGTCCCATGCCGGGCGACCCGTAGGGCATTCCCGGCACCGCCAGGCCTACCGCGTCTGGCCGGTCCTCCAGCAGGCGTTGGATGTCAGCCGCCGGCACGTGGCCCTCGATCACATAGCCGTCGACCAAAGCCGTATGGCAGGAGACCATGCGCTGCGGCACGCCATTGTCGAGTTTGAAGCGCACAAGAGATCCTCCGAACATGTCCTCGCCCATCGGCGCGAAGCCATTCTCCTCGAGGTGCTTCATCCAGGACAGGCAACAGCCGCAGCCGTTTGTCTTCCGGACGTCGATCTGAATCGCCTCTGCGACGGCCTGCGCCGCAGGAAGCAAGGCAAATGCGATGGCAAGGGCGGGAGTAAATCGTTTCATGGATCAAAGCCTTTCGGTTGTCGTCTGTGCAAATTCGCTGGCGAGCCTCTCAGCAAGAAGTGAACGCGCCTCACGCAGTCGCTCAAGCGCGGCCGTGTCGTCCGCTTCACGCTCGGCCGCCTCTGCCAATCGGTCGTCAGAGAGAGGGTCGGTTGGGCGACCGTCCACCAGCACTTCGTAATGTAGGTTGGGGCCTGTCGCGGTACCCGTCGCACCGACCCGCCCGATCATATCTCCGGCCATCACGCGTTGCCCTTGTGTGAGCCCGTCCGGTACGGCGCTCAGATGCGCATAGCGCGTCAGGGTGTCGGAGCCATGAGCGATCTCGACGACCCGGCCATACCCACCGCGTCGGCCGATGAAGCTAACGCGGCCCGGCGCCGTCGCCTGTACCGGCGTGCCGCGCGCCGCCGCGAAGTCGACTCCTGTGTGCATCCGTACATTGCCGTAGACCGGATGGGTGCGGCGCCCGAACACAGAACTCAGCCGTGCACCTTCGACCGGTTGCGCAAACACGCGCAGGACTTCTCCGTCGACATAGATCGTCGCTTGGCCGCTGCCGTCGTTCGGCCAGACGATTTCATAGACCGAGCCATCGATATCCAGTGCGGCAAAGGCAAGCTCGGGCTGACCAATCCTCTTGTTCCCGTCTCGGGCCTCGCGCCAAAGGAGGCGCATCGTCTCGCCACCCGCAAGATCACGACGGAAATCCACGGTGCCGCCCAGCATCTGCGCCAGGTCCACCGCAAAACGGGCGGGGATGTCTGCCGTGTTCAGGGCGGCGAAAATCGAGCTCTCGATCACCGCCTCGCCGGCGAAAGTCACCAATTCGGGATCCGGGTCCAACACGCGGGCGGCAAGCTGTTCGCCGAAGACCGCCTCTATCCGGACACCGTCTTCGACGGCGAGCTCTACACGACGCGGGTTGTCGTCCGTTGTGGAAACCACCGTAATGATGTGACCCGGACGCAGACGGCGCAGATCGTATTCCGTGCCAATCGCCAAGGCGATTTCGGCGCGATCCGAAGCATCCAGCCCCGCATCGGAAAGGACCGCATCAAGCGTCTCGCCGGACGCAATCTCCCGCGACCAGGTGACCAGCGGGGGCTCGATAGATGGCAAGGAGGTATCAGCGGGGGAAACGGTCAGGAGCGGCCGGGGTCTGAACTCGAATGCGATATCCGCCTGGGCGAGTGTAGGGCGGACCGAATTGGTTTCGGTAATCCGAGGCGGCGCAAGCGGATTGGGAGTCCAGAGGGTCGCTTCAGCAATCGCAGGGGGCACCGGTTCTTTGGACAGAACGCCAGAGATGGCGATGGCGGTCACCGAAAATGCGCCTGCGACCGCAACGGCCGCCAAGACAGTTCTTATCTTCATGTTGCCCCCTCTACGTCTTCTGTCAGTGCGCGCTGGATCTTCGGCACCGCGAATTCTCTTTGCTCGTGATAGTCGATCATGGTGACGAGCTCACCCTCGGCATCGAACAGGAATACGCTTGCCGTATGGTTCATCGTATAGCCGCCGCCCTCAGTCGGGACGCGCTCAAATGAGGCACGAAACCCTTCTGCAGCGCGGGCAATTTGGTCTTCCGGCCCCGTCCAGCCACGAATGACCGGATGAAAATAGCCGACATATTCGGCCATGGCCTCGACCGTGTCCCGCTCCGGGTCGACCGTGATGAAGACCACGTTCATCTCTGATGCTTCGTCGCCCAGTTCCTCAAGCCAGCCGGAAATATCCGATAGGGTCGTCGGGCAGACGTCCGGGCAGTAGGTGAACCCGAAAAACACCATTGTGGGACGACCGATCAGGTTGCCAGGCCCTACCTCATTTTCCTCGTGGTCGGTCAGCCGGAACTCCATCGCCGATAGGGGCAGGGGCCGCTGCCCTTTTGGTTCAGGCGCACCGGGCCCGTCCACCCGCCACCAGCCCACGAAGAGCGTCAGGCCAAGAACGCCGGCACCGGCTGCGCCGTATAGAAGGAGCTGCCGACGTTGCATCAGCCCTCCGGTCCACGCGCGGCGATTCCGAGGATTGGGACCTCGACCGTCACCTTGCCGCCATCCGAGAAGGTCAGTGTCAGCGGGAAATTCTCGCCTTCGGTCATCGGCTCTTGCAGCTTCATGAGCATGGCGTGCAACCCGCCCGGCTCCAATGCCACGCTTTGGCCGGGCTCAATCGTGATCTCGCCTGCAGGCGCCATGGAACTGACGCCATCGGAGTTGGTTTTCGACTCATGGATCTCGGGCATCATTGCCAGCGGTGTCGCAAGTCCGGTCAGCGTAACGGCGTCTTCACCCGTGTTGCGCACGGTCATATAGGCGGCACCTGGCCTGTTGACGCCGATCGAGGCGCGGGACCACGCATTCTCGACCACGACATCCTCCGAACCGGCCAGTGCGGGGGCCGACAGCCCTGCAACCGTCAAAAGCACGGCCAATGCATTGGTATATCTCAACTTCTTCACCACTCGTTTCTCCTGCCTCCGCAAATCAGCTTTGGCTTGCCGCAACTTCCACTGCCACCAGCCTCTGCAATTCGGCCTCACCGAACGGATCGAGAGGCTTGCCGTTCACGAAGAACGTGGGCGTTTGGCGGACCCCGACTGTCTCGACATCGGCGCGGTCCTGGTTGAGCACCGCCACAACACCGGGGGCCAGCATCTGTGTCCGGGCAGCTTCGACATCCAGACCTCCGCTTGCTGCAATCTCAAGGATCAATCCGGGTGCCGGGGTCCCGTGAGACGCCCATCTGGGCTGCTCTCGCAAGACTGCCTCGAGCACAGGTTCAAACACGTCCTGCATGCGCGCCGCCTCGAGCACACGGATCGCTTCTACCGACGCCTCGCCGTGAAAAGGCGTATAGCGGATTACAACGCGCACCGCGTCTCCGTGCTCCGCCATGATATCCTCGACGACCGGATAGAAAGCGCGGCATGCCTCGCAGGCCGGGTCGAAGAATTCAACGATGGTTACGGGCGCATCCTCGGGCCCGAGGATCGGGGAATAGGGTCGGATCAGCGCGTCGGCCATTTCAGGGTCGATGGGATCGGACGCGGCAATCGGGTCGGGGCGGGTGGCATACCAGGCGGCACCGCCGAAACCGGCGACCCCGAGCGCGAGAACGGACAGGATGAGGCCGCGTCGTTTCATTTTTGTGTTTCCTTCAGTGAGAGAGCCGACAGCAGACCGATCATCGCGAAGGCGACGAGCGCCATCAAAGGAATCGGAATGCCGAAGACCAGTTGATTGTCGTCGGTACAGGATGGGCCGGTCGCCGTGCAGGGCTGGATACGCTCGGGGATAACGCCGACATAGAGGCCCAAGTGCCAAAGCGCGACGGCGGCACCGCCCAAAGCCAGCGCGATCCCGTAGCGACCCACGCGCCGATCCTGCCACCACAGCCCAAGCCCGAGGATGATGGCCAAGGGGAACATGAAGGCACGCTGGAACCAGCAGAGCACGCAAGGTGTCTGCCCCAGAACCTCGCCGATGAAGAGCACGGCAAGCGACGCGGTGAGCGCGATGATCCAGGCCAGGCCAAGGGCCGTCTCTCCGGAAAGTCGGGTCATGACGATCAGATCCTCTGTCTCAGATCGGCGAGGATCTCTTCGGCGGGCGTGCCGTAGGGCCAGGAGTCCGCGAAGCCTGCTTGCGTGTCGAAAAGGAAAAGATGCGACGTGTGACCCATCGTGTATCCGCCCGGCGCAGTCGCCTGCTCGATCCGCTCAAAGAATATCGGAAAGGTTTCGGATGTCGCGGCGATCTGCTCCGGTGTACCGGTCAGCCCGATGATCCCTGCGTCGAACAGGGGCACATACTCGGCAAGTGCAGTCGGCGTATCCCGCTCCGGATCAATCGTTATGAAAATCGGCTGAACCATTGCTGCCTCATCGCCCAGGCCCTCCATCACGGCCGCGACTTCGGACAGTGTTGTCGGACAGACGTCGGGGCAATTGGTGAAGCCAAAGAAGACCAGCATCCAGCGCCCTGCGAAATCTTCGTCCGTTTGGACCATGCCGCGATGATCGGTCAGTTCGAAATCAGCAAGAAACGGTGGTTCACTCTCGGTGCGGGCAAGATCGGCACGGTAGTCGGACCATAGCAACAGCCAGATGAAAACGAACGCCGCCGCGCCCGCCAACACCCACAATACCTTCTGAAGACCTGAAAGCCTCACGCCGCTCCGCCCGAACCTGATTCTATATTTTGTGTGCGTTTACATCCTCTAGCTACTGTAGGTTCAAGCGTGATTGTCATCGATCGGCCAACAATCACCGATCTGTGAAACTCGGGTGAAGCTTGTGATGCGCACCGCATAAAGCTACACCCACTGTAGGTAATGTGGGGAGCGGAAATGCTGACGATTGGGACGCTGGCGAAGAAGACCGGAACAAAGGTGCAGACCATCCGGTATTACGAGCAGATCGGACTTATGCCTGAGCCCGGCAGGACCGAGGGGGGCCAACGACGCTATGGCGACGCCGAACTCGACCGCTTGTCATTCGTCCGGCACGCACGGCAACTGGGGTTCTCGTTGGACGCGATCCGTGAGCTCCTCGATCTCAGCGATCATCCGGGAAAGTCCTGCGCTGAGGCGGATGCAATAGCCCGTCGGCAACTCAAACAGGTCGAGCAACGATTGGCGCGGCTCGAGGCGCTGCGGACGGAATTGAAGCGGATGGTGCATGAGTGCAGCGGCGGACAGACTTCTGATTGCCGTGTGCTCGAGGTACTGCGCGACCATTCCGAATGCCTGACCGACCATGAAGAGATCGGCGCCTGAGCAATTTCGACGACCTTTGATCGGAACGCAAAAAGCCCGGTGTTAGTTACTCATTGGCAATTCACTAATTTGGATACCCGGCATGGCGGAGCAGAGAAACGCAACGGAAAGACGCACACTCTGGATCGTGCTGGGTCTCAACATCGGGCTGGCAGTCGCTTTCTTCGCCTCGGGCGCATTCGGCGAGTCAAGCGCGCTTATCGCCAATGGCCTCGACAATCTGTCGGACAGTTTCGTCTACGCGATCAGCCTCTTCGCGCTGTCCCGCTCCGCCAAGTGGAAGCGCGGAGCGGCGAACGTTTCGGGCGGCCTGCTGATCCTCTTCGCCCTTGGAATCCTGTATGACGCGTGGCGCCGCTACGTCGGCGGATCGGATCCTCTTGGCACGATCATGATTGTCATGGCGCTGGTAGCGGCGGCCATCAACGCACTTTGCGTCTGGCTGCTGGCACGGCTTCGCGATCCAGACGTAAACATCCGAGCGGCGAATACGTTCAGCTGGAACGACTTCGCGGCCAATCTCGGAATCGTCGTCGCAGGCGGGCTCGTAGCCTGGCTCGGAACGAATTGGCCGGACCTTGTCGTGGGCGTGATTGTCGCCGGCATCGCGGCCTGGGGTGGCGTCGGAATCCTGAGAGACGCGCATGGTGAACACCACAAGGCGGTGCACAATGACGATCAGGTAACCAAGGACTCGGCCTGAAATCGGGGCTTGAAGCTACAGTGACTGTAGCAACTACATATTCTCGTGAACGATTCGAGGAGGTATCCCGTGAACCCCGCCGACCCTCATTTGGCCAAAACCCGGCTGCTGGATTTTGACGCGACCTCAATTGCAAAACTGATCGAGGAGCGCGGCTGGGCAGACCTTCCCAGCGACGACCGAATTGGGGCCATCTACGATTTCGTCAGGAACGAGATTACCTTCGGCTACAACCGCGCCGACGACATTCCGGCGTCCGAGGTCCTCGCAGATGGCCACGGGCAGTGCAACACCAAGGGCACGCTCCTCATGGCCCTGCTGCGTGGCGTGGGAGTTCGCTGCCGACTGCACGGGTTCACAATCCACAAGGCGCTTCAGAGAGGCGTCGTTCCGGAACTCGTCTATCCCCTCGCGCCGTCCGAAATCCTCCACTCCTGGGTAGAGGTGGACTTGGGCGACGGATGGGTCAATCACCGCCAGAACTTCGGATTTGTGCGCGACTTGCTCTATCGCCACGTCATCCGTCACTGGATGAATGCCAGGGTTCGCCGCATCCGCCGCGGAATCTTGCCGCCGGTCCCCGGATTCGATCGGCCGAACCACCGCCATGAGGAGACGAACCGTGCCGCATGATCACGGCCACGCCCACATCGATCCTCAATCCGGTGATCGTCGCGTCTCCATCGCCATCTGGGCCAACGGCCTCCTGACGGTCGCGCAGATCGTCGGCGGGATCCTTTCCGGCAGCCTCGCGCTGATCGCGGATGCCCTCCACAATTTCTCGGACATGGCGTCGCTGGTGATCGCCTTCTTCGCGCGTAAGATCGCTCGCCGCCCGGCGGACAAGCGCATGACCTTCGGCTATGGGCGGGTAGAAATCGTCGCAGCGCTCATCAACTACACGACACTTATCCTGATCGGCTTCTACCTGATCTACGAGGGTGGCATGCGCATGATCGACCCACCAGAGGTACAGGGCTGGACGGTGGTGATCCTGGGCGGTGTGGCACTGGTCGTCGACACGTTGACGGCGCTGCTCACCTATTCGATGCAGAAAGGCAGCGTGAACATCCGTGCGCTCTTCCTGCACAACCTATCGGACGCTTTGGCCTCCGTGGCGGTCATCATCGGCGGCTCGCTCATCCTCCTCTACAACATGCGGTGGGTCGACCCGGCGATCACCATCGGCATCGCTCTCTACATCCTCTACCTCGCATTTACCGAGATCGGCGGTCCGATTCGGACGCTGATGCTCGGCAGTCCACCGGACATCGATAATGAAACCGTCGTTCAGGCGATGCGGGGTGTGGATGGTGTCGCGGACGTTCATCACGTGCATCTGTGGCAGATGCAGGAGCACGAGGCGGCTCTGGACTGCCACGTCGTGCTGACAGCGGACGGCTGGGGTCAAATCGAAAAGATCAAGGCCGCGATCAAGGACCGGCTGAAGGACGATTTCAGCATCGGTCATTCGAGTCTGGAATTTGAGCACGAAGACCGCGCACACGAAAACGCTGACCTTTACGGTCACGGCAAACCGGAAAAAGAGGAGGAAAACCATGTTCACCGAGACACTGACAGCTCATGACGACACGATTGGCCTCGCCTGCGAGGGCAAGCTCAGCGAAAGCGACCTGAAACGGATGCACGCCCTGCTTCATGAGCGCCTGCAAGAGACAAGTAAGCCCGGCCTGGTTCTCGATCTCACGAGGTTCGAAGGCTACGATGGGCCGTCCGCTCTGCTCGAAGATCTGAAAATCGACACAGCCCATAGGAATGACTTCCGCCGCGTCGCTGTGGTGGGCGAAGGGGCTTTGTTGGAGTGGGGAACCAGGTTCGCCGACGTGCTGACCACGGCAGAACTCCGTTAGTTCGACCCGGCGGAAATGAAGGCGGCAATCGCCTGGGCAAGTGAAAGGTAGAGTAGCTTTCAATCAGATGCCTTCGCAGAAGACAGCATCTGTTCGAAACCATAAACAAAAGAACTACAGCAGTTGCGAGACCCAAGAGCAATCCGAAAGTTCTGAACATGGTCGCTCCTTTCGCAAAGGAGTAACTTTGGTACGGTGGCACTGCCCTTGCCGGGGCATTATCAAATCGTAATGTTTTAGCGGCTCAGGGCGCCAGTTGGTTAACATAAACTTCACTATCGGATATTGAATCGCGCCGTGTTTCTCGGCTCCAAAGCTTGGCAAGCGAACCTACCTGGAAATTTCCCCTGCTAACACCGCTCGTCCGTGCACCGCCAAGGTTGCTGAAAACCTCTGGCACCCAAACTTGCGGATTACATCCAGTACGCGCGCTTCGTAGGCAGCGTGACCGATCAAACGACACAGGTCGGACGCGTGGAACTGGCGGTTCGCAGTCGGGGCGGCTTGCATCTGTCTCAGCAATTCGCGCTCTTTGGGGTCTGCTACCCGCTTCTGCGATGGTTTCACCTCGGGACGAGGCCGAGTCCCCGACGAATTCCGCCATCGGCGCATGAAGCCAAGCAGGAAGCCGGCCGGCACCCTGCCGTTGCCTCGGGACCGATTGAAGGCGAGGAAGCGGTCCCAAATGACCTGGGTGTCGACGTTCCAGCAGGGCAACGTGGCCTTCGCTGCTTTGATGAGCTCTGCCCAACTGGTCTGAAAAACATTCGAACTCGCTGTGATGTCGATCAGTCCTGCGAAGATAGTTTTGTTATTATTATCTCTAGATAGTGATGTGTCACCTTCACCTGACACGAGATCATGGGTTTCACTCTCCTCGTCGAAGGCGGAAAACCGAAAGATCCAGGGCGCGAACTTGCCATTCGGCTTCGCCCGCTCGAGCTGCAACTCCGACGTCTCAAGTTCGCTCAAAAGAACCGAAAGATATTGTCGTGAGACACCCATCCTCTCTGCCAGGGCAGAGAGGGTGAAGGCTGCCGTTCCGCGCGACAAACCGTTGTAGCCATCCTTCCAGGCGATGGCATCGAGGATGAGGGTGGCAAGCTTGTGCGCTGCAACAGAGAGATTTGTCTGCGTGATCCGTCGCAGGATCAGGCCGGTCGTAGGTTCCATGGTCGAGGTCTCCTTGGAGATCCGACGCCATGTCGTGAGACAACAACATTCTTGCCAGCAAAACAACTTTGCTGGTTGCAGGTGTTTTGGCGGTGCGCTAGGCCGTGTTGACAAAAGGGATTCACAGTTGCCGTTAGGCATGATTCAAGCTGGTATCTGCGATGGAGACCAGCTTGGCACGAGACCTGATGTCGGACGAGGAATGGGCGTTCTTTGAGCGGTTCATCCTTGCAATCCGCGCCCCGAACGGGCGTAAACCTACCAATCACCGCCTTGTTCTTGATGGGATTTTCTGGATCGCTCGGACCGGCGCGCCTTGGCGCGACCTGCCTGAGGAGTTTGGAAAATGGTCGAGCGTCTATCGGCAGTTTCGGCGTTGGACACTGGCGGGGCTCTGGGAGCAGATCATGGACGCCCTGAACGATGATGTCCCGGGAAGTGGTGTAGCTCCTCATGGGCCTCGCGCTTTCGAGCGGGCCGAGCTGGTCAGTCGCTCTGCGCTGCAGGCAGACTGACACCGAGATCATCGCAGACGGGCGCGAGCGTTTCCAGCGTCATGTATCTGGCGCGCTGGACTGTCCATTCCTCGGTCTGCTCCATGAGGATCGCGCCGACGAGGCGCCGGATCGAAGCCTCGTTCGGAAAGATGCCGACGACGTCCGTGCGTCGCTTGATCTCGCCGTTCAGCCGCTCGATCGGATTGGTGCTGTGCAGCTTGGTGCGATGCTGGGCCGGGAAGGTCATATAGGCCAGGACGTCCTCCTCGGCCGTGTCCATGAGCGTGGCCAGCTTGGGGAGCTTGCCGCGCATCTGGTCCGCCACGAGACGCCACTGGGCCTTCGCCGCCGCGTGGTCGGGCTGGGCAAAGGCCGTGGCGATGAATGCCGAGACCACCCGGCGGCTGTTCTTGCCGGCATGGGCGAGCGCATTGCGCTGGAAGTGGACGCGGCAGCGCTGCCAGGTCGTGGACAGGACCCGGGCGGTGGCGGCCTTGATGCCCTCATGCGCATCGCTGATCACAAGCTTCACGCCGCTGAGGCCACGGCGGACGAGATCACGCAGGAACTCGGTCCAAAAGGGTTCGGCCTCGGAGGCCCCGATCGCCATGCCCAGCACTTCGCGCCTGCCGTCGGTGTTGACGCCCACCGCGAGCGTGACCGCAACCGATACGATCCGGCCGCCCTGGCGCACCTTGAGATAGGTGGCATCGATCCAGAGGTAGGGCCATTCGCCCTCGATCGGCCGTGTCAGAAAGGCATCCACGCGCTCGTCGATCTCCTCGCACAGTCGGCTGACCTGGCTCTTCGACACCCCGGTGCCACCCATGGCCTGCACCAGGTCGTCCATCGATCGCGTTGAGACGCCGTGGACATAGGCCTCCTGGATCACGGCCGTCAGGGCCTTCTCAACAGAGCGCCGCGGCTCGAGGAACGAGGGGAAATAGGAGCCGGTGCGCAGGCGCGGGATGCGCAGTTCGACGCTGCCGGCCCGGGTCTGCCAGTCCCGATCGCGATACCCGTTGCGCTGCGCCAGGCGCTCGCTGGTCTTCTCACCATAGTCAGCACCGGTCTTGGCGCCGACCTCCAACTCCATCAGCCGTTCGGCAGCAAAGCCGATCATCTCGCGAAGCAGGTCGGCATCGGCGCTCTTCTCTACCAGCGCACGCAGGTCCATCATGGGTTTGGTCATCGGGGGCATCCCTCGGTTCAGGTTGGTGTCAGCAACCCGACCCTACCGAGAAACCCGATGGCCACCGAAAGCTACACCACGACCTGGGACCTCACCCCCTGAACGAAAGCGGCGCGCTGCCACACGCCTTGCAAATGATCGACAGCACTGTGGTTCGCGGTAAGCGCTGTCTACGCCCCACGCGGGATCAGCTTGACGTGGTGAAGCTCCAGGGCAGAAGCTCGTCGATCCTGCTGGCCGGGTGACCGGCGGCGATCGCTTCGAGGGTCGCCTTGAGGTAGGCGAAGGGCTCCACGCCGTTGATCTTCGCGGTGGCGATCAGGGAGGCGATGCGGGCCCAGGTGCGGCCGCCCTCGTCGTGGCCGGCGAAGAGTGCGTTCTTTCTTGTCAGGGCGATCGGGCGGATCAGGTTTTCGACGGCGTTGGAGTCCATCTCGACGCGGCCGTCGTGGAGGAAGGTCTGCAGGCCGCCCCACTGGCGGTGGATGTAGGTCAGCTTCTCGCCGAGGCGTGACTTAACCGAGATACGCAGACGCTGTGCCTGCAGCCAGTCGCCGAACTCGGCCACGAGGGGCGCGCTGCGGGCCTGACGGGCCGACAGACGTTGGCCCGGGCCCATGCCCCGGATCTCGACCTCGATACGGTAGAGCTCAGCGATCCGGCGCAGGCCCTCGGCGGCGATTTCCGAGCCGTCGCGATCGAAGACCTCCTTCAGCTTGCGCCGCGCATGCGCCCAGCAGTGGGCCACCGTGATCGGCGCGCCGCCCTTGCGGGAGGGGCGCGTCAGTCGATCGTAACCGGTATAGCCATCCAGTTGCAGGATGCCGTCGAAGCCCTGCAGGATCTGCTCGGCATGGGCGCCAGCACGGCTTGGGCGATAGGTGAAGACCACGCCGGGCGGGTCATCGCCGCCCCATCCACGATCATCCCGGGCAAGCGCCCAGAGGTAGCCGGTCTTGGTTCGGCCACGGCCCGGGTCCAACACCGGGGCGGTCGTCTCGTCCATGAACAGCTTGCCGGAGGACTTGAGGTGCTCGGTCAGCCTGTCGACCACGGGGCCGAGGTGGAAAGCCGCAGTGCCGGCCCAGTCCGCCAAGGTGCTGCGATCGATCTGGATGCCGGAGCGGGCAAGGGTCTGGCTCTGTCTGTAAAACGGCAGGTGGTCCGCAAACTTGGACACCAGGACATGTGCGATGGCCCCTTCGGTCGGCAGCCCACCTTCGATCAGCCGGGGTGCGGCGACAGCCTGAATGACCCCATCCGAGCAGATGCCGCAGGCATACTTCGGCCGGATGTCGACCAGCACCCGAAGCTGCGCGGGCACGATGTCCAGCCGCTCGGTCCGATCCTCGCCGATCCGGTGCATGCGGCCGCACCCACACGGGCACTCAAGGCTCGCCGGTTCGATGACACGTTCGATGCGCGGCAGATCAGCGGGCAGATGGCCGAGATTGCGCTGCCGTCTCCGGCGCGGCGTCGTGGTGGATGGCGCAGCCTGCTCCTTGCGGGTCTCGACCTCGGCGACGGCGGTTTCCAGGTCTTCGAAGGCCAGCTGCCGGTCGTCTTCGCTCAGCTTCTCGGACCGTTTGCCATGCACGACATGGTTCAACTCGGCGACGAGATGCTCGAGGCGCCGGTTTGCGTCCTTCAGCGCACCATTCTCCTGCAGCAGCGCAAGAACGGCGGCGCGCTGGCTCTCGGGGATCGCGGACAGGTCGATGGGCGGGGCGTTGGACATGCGCAGATTATACCGCGCCAAATGCGTCGATGCCCTATCATTCCCTGGGGCGAGTCACTCTGCCACAGCTGGTCTGCGCACCTCCAGAGATCGCACACGGCGCCAGTCCAGGCCGGCAAACAGGGCCTCGAACTGTGCCCGGTTCAGCGTCATGGCCCCATCCCTGATCGCAGGCCAGGTGAAAGTGCTTTCCTCAAGCCGCTTGTAGGCCATGACCAAACCACTGCCGTCCCAGAACAGGATCTTCAAGCGGTCGGCGCGCTTCGAACGGAAGACAAAGACCGTGCCAGTGAACGGGTCCTCGGCCAACATCGACTGCACCAGCGCCGCGAGGCCATCATGTCCCTTGCGGAAGTCGACCGGCTTCGTCGCCTGTGCAGCGACACCGCTGGTGAAACAGCGCGACATCGCAGGTGGTGATTTTGGGGGAAGCGGAA
>NZ_DS022278.1:220096-256567 GCF_000153725.1 Salipiger bermudensis HTCC2601
GACGGCGCTCAGGCTGCCCACGGTTGCCCGCCTCTGGCCGGAGTTCTGCACCCGTGCCGACAAGGAGGGTTGGCCGGCCGAACGCTTGTTGGCGGCGCTGTGCGAGCTGGAGCTGAGCGAGCGGGAACAGCGCCGCATCCAACGCCATCTTGCCGCTGCAAGGCTGCCACAAGGGAAAACGCTCGACGCCTTCGACTTCCTGGCGGTACCCACCTTGAGCCAGGCCCGCGTCAGAGCGCTGGTCGAAGGCGACAGCTGGCTGCAGGCAGGGCACAATTTGCTGGCCTTCGGCCCGCCCGGCTCGGGCAAGACGCACCTCGCGGGGGCCATCGGATACGAACTCATCCAACGAGGGTACCGTGTGCTTATGGCAAGGACGTCGGACCTGGTCCAACGCCTGCAAGTGGCGCGGCAGGACCTGGCGCTCACTCAGGAGATCGCGAAGCTCGACAAGTTCGACCTGCTCATCCTCGACGACCTGTCGTACGTGCGAAAGGATCAGGCCGAGACCAGCGCCCTCTTCGAGCTCATCTCCGCACGATACGAGCGGCGCTCTATCATGATCACGGCCAATCAGCCGTTCAGTGGTTGGGACGCCATCTTCCCCGACAGGGCGATGACCATCGCCGCCATCGATCGGCTCGTTCACCATGCAACAATCTTCGAGATGAACGTCGAAAGCTACCGACGCCGTGCCGCCTATGCCGCCGCGACATCGCTCAGCGACATCGAAGATGACCGCGACAAACAACAGCCCGAAAAGGAGATCGCCACAGCGAAGGACAACTCGCGGCCAGCGACATTGAGCAGCGAGATCGAAACTTGATCTGACGGCCGCAAACCGGCACCGTCAAAAAACGTCACCGTCATCCACCTGCGATGTCGCCCAGCACTCAACTGCGATGTCGCGCCACAGTCGCCACCAGAATCCGCACACCCTGCGAGGGCATCAGCATGGATACGCCTCGAGCGCGTGGACGATCTCGGCGATCCGGGCCGCGGGCGCATCATGGGCGAGTTCGATCACGACAGCGCCTCGAGTGATCCTGATCGGGGCAGCCTGCGATGCGACCTCCGGGCGCTCTTCCTCCTCGGCGACCTCGCAGACGACGAGCGGCGCAAAGACAGGTTCCTCGACTTCGGCTGCAGGCAGCACCAGCTTGCCCTGTTTGGCCTCACGTCGCCACGCCGAGAGCTGATTGGGCAGAATGCCAAACCGCTCCGCCACGGCATTCACCGTCGCACCGGCTTCCAGGGTCATCGAGACGGCCAAGGCCTTTGCCTCATCCGGCCACCGACGATGCCCCGAAGCGTAGATCTCGACGCCCAGCGATTTGAGAAACGAATTTGTAGCGCACATTGCGAAACGCACTCCCCATCATGAGATGGAGATCACTTCGCAGCCGAAGCCATCAGCAGCAACGTGGGGTCGAGACGACGCTTACGGTTCGCGCCCATCATCAGGCAGCGGGCGCTAAAGGGGGACTCCGCGACAGGGTTTTGGACGTTCTCGTGGCGGCTTCACGACCAAGATCCACCTCCTCGTCAACGCCGCGGGCCTGCCCATGAGGACTGAGATCACACCCGGCCAGACCTCTGACTACCTCGGCTTCGATCTGGTGATGGCCGACAACCTGCCTGCCCCCAGCGTGCTGCTCGCTGACCGGGGCTACGATGCTGACAGCATTCGGGAAACCATGGAGAAACGGGATGTCCTACCGGTCATTCCGATGCGCAAGTCCCGCAAAAAGCGTGTCGGTGTGGACCGATCACTCTACCGGCTGCGCAACCTGGTCGAACGGTGCTTCAACAAGTTGAAAAACGCCCGCCGTGTCGCCACCCGTTACGACAAGACTGCAGAGAGCTTCCTCGGCTTCATCGACATCACGTCGATCCGCCTTTGGCTGCGCCATTTGTCAACATGACCTAGACCCCCCTTTCTCATTTTGGATCCAACGTGGAACCGTTGGCAGCCGAACTGCTGGTATGCAAAACGTGACAGCCAGTGCACAATTCATGCCCCGATACAGCATCTCTCAGCCAGAGTACTGCGACGGCGATGTGAGGCTGGCGGGTTGCGAAAGTCACAAAGCTGCACTCAACTTCAGTCGAGTGCAGCTTGTGATCTTGTTCGGTTTCAGGAAGCGGTTTGTTATTCTGAAAATACGCCGTTTTCAAAGTTCCGAATAAGCGCCTGAACCTGATTTTGTTTGCCGCCAAACCCCTCGTCGCTCGAAGAGATCACATTCATCAGTGTGGAAATCTGTCTGTGGTTCAGTGCACTGACGTTGGCATCCGGCGCATACTTTTCAATCGTTGCGACGGTTGCTGCGGATGTATTGCTTGCCATAGCGTTTGTCGCCGAGACGGTGACAAACGCAGAAATCAGAAGGCCTTTGAGAATTTTCGAAGTCATTACTACCTCATTTCGTTTCTATGCGCGATAAGATTGTCTTATACGCTAAAATGAGATTATCCATTTTACAGAATACATTCCATCTTCTTTGTGTATCAAAGTGTATCGCTAAATATCTGTTATTACACATAAATGTGATAAATTATGCCGAATATTTTACTATCATCGCGTCCCTCGGTATTGATCTATTTAAGGCAGAAGAATTGTATGGTAAGCGGTGTCTGGAAGGCACTGAGGTTTCAGCTTGACGGCTGGAAGTTCCAGGGAAGCAACTCGTCGATGCGGTGTTGCGGATGTCCGGCCGCGATGGCTTCGAGCGTAGCCTTCAGATAGGCGAACGGTTCCACGTTGTTGATCTTGGCGGTCTCGATCAGGGATGCGATGCGGCCCCATGCCTTGCCACCCTCGTCATGACCGGCGAACAAGGGATCGTCAAGTTATTGCCCTCCGCAGGGCAGTTATGTAGCTCCGTGCGATGATCAGTCAGATTTCCGCACCGCGCCTGAAAGGCCACCGCTTTCCGCGCTCCATCATTTCCTACGCGGTCTGGGCGTATTATCGCTTCTCGCTTAGCCTGCGTGATGTCGAGGATCTGCTGGCCGAACGCGGTATCGTGGTGAGCTATGAGGCGATCCGGGCATGGGTGGGGAAATTCGGGCCGCATATCGCGAAACGGGTCCGCGCTACGCGCCCGCGGCCCACCGACAAATGGCACCTGGACGAGGTGGTGATCATGATCAACGGCGTGCAACACTGGCTGTGGCGCGCCGTGGACAGCAACGGCGAAGTTCTCGACATCCTCGTGCAAACGCGCCGCAATGCGCGGGCGGCGAAGCGTTTCATTTCACGGCTGATCGCCCGCTGGGGTGAGCCCCGCGTCATCGTGACGGATAAACTGCGCAGCTACTGCGCGGCCCTGCGGCAGCTCGGGCTGAACGTGGATCACCGGGCGCACAAGGGACTGAACAATCGTATTGAGGGATCGCACAGACCCACGCGAAAGCGCGAGAAAATCCAGGGCCGATTCAAATCGGCAAGGCAGGCGCAAAGGTTCCTCTGCGCCCACGATGAAACCGCGAACCTGTTCCGCCCTCGCCGCCACAAAATGACTGCCTCCAGATACCGTCAGAGCCTCGTCGCCGCGTTCGAGCGCTGGAACGACTGTGCGAAAAGCATGGCCGCGTGACAGAAGGTAGCGCACCCCCACTTTCGATCCCGGGAAACAACTTGACGATCCCCCGACGATGTCTATTCGACCACGGGCGCGGTGATCCTGCTGGATCGCGGCACCCGTATCGTCGGCGAGTACAAGGGCGGGATGCAGCGAGGCCGCAAACGCCTCTTCGTCATCTGGACCCGAGCCGAAACACCGAACGGCGTGATCGTGAACCTCGGCTCGCCCGGTGCCGATGCCCTTGGTCGTACCGGCTTCGATGGCGATATCGACACCCAGTTCTGGACCCGCTTCGGCGGCACGATGATGCTGTCGATCATCGACGATGCCCTGATCGTCGCCACCACCTCCGGCGACGGCGATGATGACTCCTATGAAAACTCCCGCGCGGCGGCGCGCAGCCTCGCCCAGACGGAGCTGGAAAACACCATCGACGTGCCCGTGATCCTGCGGAAGAACCAGGGCGAAGAGGTCTCGGTCATGGTGGCGCGCGATCTCGATTTCTCCGGCGTCTACCGGCTGAAATGATGGAGAGGCCCATCCTGCCGCAAGCCAGGCCCATGCCCCCGGCTCTGGCCTCTCACATGGCCCCGCTGTCGCCCTTCCTTGAACGCCATGACGTTCTGGAAATCTGCATCAACCGCCCCGGCGAGGTCTTCGTCGAATATACCCAAGGGACATGGGAGCGCGTCGAACTGCCCGAGCTGACCTATGCCTTCCTGACTGGCCTCGTCGCGACCGTGGGCACCTTCTCCCGACAGAAGGTCAACGAGACGACGCCGCTCCTGTCTGGCTCCCTGCCACAGGGCGAGCGCATCCAGATCGTGCTGCCGCCTGCCGTCCCGGCGGGCACGGTCAGCATCACCATCCGCAAACCTGCACAGCGGACCTTCACGCTTGACGAGCTTCTGGGTCAGGGCATGTTCGAAGCCGTCACCAACGCCCCCTCTGCCTTGTCTGGCGAGGATGAAGCCCTCCTCGACCATCACCGCAACGGCGACTGGAAGACCTTCCTGAACGCCGCCGTGCTGGCGAAGAAGAACATCCTGGTTTCGGGCTCCACCGGCTCGGGCAAGACAACTTTCTCGAAGGCGCTGATTCCGCTGATCCCGACAGATGAACGGCTGATCACCATCGAGGACACCGTCGAGCTGGAGCTTCCGCAGCCCAACGTGGTGCGGATGATCTATTCCAAGGGTGGTCAGGGCGAGGCCAGGGTCACGGCGCGCGACCTGCTGGAAAGCGCGCTCCGGATGCGGCCCGACCGCATCTTCCTGCAGGAGCTTCGCGACGCCTCGGCCTTCTACTACCTGCGCAACGTCAATACCGGGCATGGCGGGTCGATCACCACCATACACGCCGACTCCGCCACGCTCGCCTTCGAGCAGCTGGCCCTTCTGGTAAAGGAGAGCGAGGCGGGGCGCGATCTCAAGCGCGACGAGATCAAGGACATGCTCACCCAGATGGTCGACGTGGTCGTGCAGATCAAAAAGACCGCCGCCGGGCGCAGAGTCACCGAGGTCTATTTCGATCCCCGCAGAAAGCTGGGGACTGCCACATGATCGTCCAGAACTGGCATCGCCTTGGCACCCCCGCACGGGCTGCCGCCATCTCGGCCGCGGTGGTCTTTGCCGTGGCCGGGGGGCTGGTCACCGCCGCCTATGTCATGCAGTGGGGGCTGGAGGTCCCGCTCCACCTGCCCCGCGACCTGTTGCTTTGGCCGCAGGCTGCACTGGCCGGATACACTGATCCCGAGACAGTCAAATGGATCAAGCTCTCCGGCTATGCCGGGCTGCTGCCGACCATCGTCATCGCCGCCGCCATCCTGAAAGCGCAGCCGAAACCGGACGTGCATGGCCGCGCCGAGTTTGCACGCGCCCGCGATATCCGGCAGGCGGGCATGAGATCGAAGGCAGGCCTCATTGCGGGCTTCACCGGCTCCCTGCCCTCCCGACACTATGGTAAGCGGGTCGACAAATGGGGCCGCGCAGTCGAGCAAGGCGGCGCGGTCAAGATCCAGAAAGCCGGACATCTGACGCCCCAAAACCTGCTGATGTATGGCGGCGACGAACACGTCCTGCTCTATGCCCCGACCCGCTCCGGCAAGGGCGTCGGCGTGGTGATCCCGAACCTCCTCAACTGGCCGGACTCTGCCGTGGTCCTGGACATCAAGAAGGAGAACTGGACCCTGACCGCAGGCTTCCGCAAGGCGGGCGGTCAGGAGGTCTTCCTGTTCGACCCCCTCGATCCGGATGGTCGCACGCATCGCTGGAACCCCCTCTCGACGGTCCGGCGCGGTACGGATTACCAGATCGAGGATCTTCAGCGGCTGGCCGATCTGTTCATTCCTGTGGCCTCGAAAGACCCGTTCTTCGACCGGGCCGCACAGACGGCCTTTGTCGGCGTCGGCGGCTATCTGGCCGAAACGCCGGAACGGCCCTTCACCCTGGGGGAAATCTACCGCCAGCTCACCCTGACCCCGGACTTCGTCCAGACCTTTCAGAAGCGGATCGAAGACAGAAAGGCCTCTGGGCGTCCGCTGTCGCTTCAGACCGTCTCGACCCTCAACGACTTCCTCTCGAAGAGTGAAAACACCTTCGAGAGCGTGAAATCCACGATCACCGCCAACCTCGGCCTCTTCGCCAACCCGATGCTCGACCGCGCGACCGCCGCCTCGGATTTCGCCTTCGCCGATCTGCGCCGCAAGCGGATGACGATCTATGTCGGCATCACGCCCAACAACCTCGGTCGCCTCGGGCCGCTGATGAACCTCTTCTTCCAGTCCTGCGTCGATGCGAACATGCAGGAACTGCCCGAGCATAATCCGGCCCTGAAACACAAGATCCTGCTCTGCATGGACGAGTTCGCCTCGGTCGGGGAGCTTCCGGCCTTCAAGCGCGGCATTGGCTATTTCGCGGGCTACGGCATGAAGGTGCTGACCATCGTCCAGACCCCGGCCCAGCTGGCCGACATCTACGGCCAGGACGGCGCCGATGCCTATATGGACAATTCCGGCGTCAGCATCGTCTTCACCCCGAAGGGGGTGAAAGAGGCGCGTAACCTCTCGGAACGGCTCGGCACGCATGGCGTGGAAGCCCGCAGCGAGTCCAAGTCCAAATACCTTGCCAACCGCAAGGGCACGACCGTCAGCCACAGCGAACAGAAACGCTCCCTCATGCTGCCGCAGGAACTGCTGCAAATGGACCAGAGCGAAGCCCTGGTCTTCGTCGCCGGACACCCACCGATCCGGGCGAAGAAGATCAGGTTCTATGCCGAAGCGGCACTGCTTGAACGCTCCAAGGTGCCGCCACCCGTGGTCCCCAGGATCGACCGCCACGCCCTGGCGGACGCCGTGGCCTCCCTGAGAGACGAGAACGCGATGCTACGCGTGAGCGTCTCCGTCCTTCAGTCCAACTTCGACAAGCTGGCCGGTCTTAAAGCCTTCCAGGCCGCGAACGTCGCCAATGGCGAACCTGCCGAAGTGCCGATGACCGACGATGAGATCGCCAACCCCGAAGGCATCTCCTTCGACCGGCTGGCCCTGAGCGGGCAGAAGGCACAGGCGAAAATCAAGGAGCTGAACAAGGCCGGACAGGTCGGAACACGCAAGGGCGCGGCGGACATCCTCGCCGCCCTCGGCTGTGACGTCGCCCCCGCGAAAGCCGAAAGGAAACGGAATGCCTGAGACGGACAAGAGTACGAGCTTCACGCTCTCCTACGCGCACAACGACAAGGAAGAGCGCTTCACCTCAGCCACCGACGCAGGGCGTGCCTTCGCGGATGCTGACGCCAGCCAGCATCCCCGCGTGATCGAGGCCACGGACAAGGGCGCGCGCACCGTCGCCCACACGGTCACCATCGGCACGGACATCCAGAAGTCCGTTCCCACGCTCGATAGCGTCCGCAAGGTTCTCACGGACCTCAACCGCGATGGCGCGGCCCCTTCCCGCATGACGCAGACCAACATGGACTTCTGGACCGGCTATCATGAACGGGCCGCGGAGAAGGCCAGCCCGGAAAAGCAGCCCAAAGACCAAGGCTCGATCTCGCCAAGCGAGAGACAAAAGACCAAACCGGATCTGGACCGCTTTGACCTGCCCATCAGCTACCACGACAGGTTTCTTGTCACGAAGGCGAAGGGTCAGCAGGACCTCTACCGTTCCTATGATGACGCCCGGCCTGCGATCGTCGACAAGGGCGACCAGCTCAGCACCCGAAACGCGGATCGCGGGACTGCAATGGACATGATCGAGCTGGCCTCGCATCGCGGCTGGCAGAGCCTCAAGGCGAAAGGGCCAGAGGAGTTCCGGCGCGAGATGTGGGTCGAAGGTACCGCCCAGGGCCTGAAGGTTCAGGGCTATCGCCCGACGGAGAAGGACCAAGAGGAAGCAACCCGCCGGTCCCAGATGATCGGCGAACGTGCCATTGAGCGGACAGACCGTGCCTCCCTTTCCGGAAATGCCAAGACGCCCGACCGCGAAGACCAGCAGGCCGCGCCGCGCCAAAGCTACTCTGACGGCATCTCCGGCAAGATCACCGACATCGGCACCGCCCCCTATCGCAACCGCGAAGGCGCTGACCCCGTGCCCTTCATCGCCCTGACCAACAAAGCAGGCAAGGAAGAGCATATCTGGAGCGTCACCCTGCCCGCCGCGCTCGAAAAGCATGACCTGAAGCTCGGCGACCGCGCGACCTTCTTCTCTCTCGGCGTCGAGCCCGTGACCTATAAGACCAAGGATCAGAAGACGGGAGAGGAAGTCGAACGCCAGGGACACCGCCGCCTCTGGGACGCCAAGGACATCGAGCGCGAAGCACAGCCGCAACGGGCGTCACAGGGAAAATCTGCGGCGAAGGCAACCACTGAGGAAACACCTATGGCCGACAAGCAGCGCGAGCAGGACACCAAATCCGATCGGCTAGAAGACCGGATCAAGCGCTATGAACCGGGCGACCACGCCGCCAAAGGCCCAGCCAGCGTTCTGGCCCACATGGACGCACGGCTTCGGGCTGAAGGTGTCTCTAAAAAGGACCGCGAGACCGCCCGCGACCATGCCGCCAAGCTGCTATCCCAAGGGATGAAGGCCGGAAGGCAGATCCCAATCCAAAAGCTCGCCAACGTGACCAAGGAGCAGGAGGCCCAAGTACACGGAGCGACCACCAAAGAGGCGAGAGTTGTTCCTGAGCGCAAGATATTGGATCAAACCAAGGGTAACCGCTCTAGATAGAGCGAAGTATCGACTTCACATAGTCGTTAGCTTCCAGCAACTGGAGGGCTTCTTTCTACTTGACGACCGACCGCCGGGAAGTGTTTATCGTCGATGGACGAAAGGAAACTGTGTGCTCGGTAGGATCTTCATCATTCTTGTTGCATTGCAGCTCGTTGTGACGAGTGCATTTGCGCATGTGATGCCGATGGCCGAACATTGTGCAGAGCCTGCGGCTCAGCATGTGCATAGTGACGAAATATCCGTTCTTCAGGATCAGGTGGTCGACACTGCCTTCGAGACTGAGCAGCAGCCCAAGCCAATGGGACTGCTTCATTGTGCCAGCGTTGCTTGCACAGATCAGTCTGGAAATACGTCTGCTGTCGACCTGCACAAAGATTTCCGGATCACGGACCTGAATCCAGCCGAACCGAGCATGGCTCTGCAGTCCGTTCTTCTTTCCTTCCTTCGGCCCCCTCTGGCCTGAGCACGCCTGTCCGGCGTTGATTGCGGCGTTGCCTGAGCGGCGACGTCCCGCAATCCGATCATTTGCGCCCTCCACGGGGGCAATCCCCCGCCGCATCTGATCCTTCTCCCTCCCTTCACTGCTCGGCAGTGATCTCCTCTTTGCGGGGCCATCCTTTTGGTCCGCGCTCACGGAAAACACATGAAACACACGAACTTCCTGCGGCCTCTCGCCGTAGTGCTGGGGCTTGCCCTCGGCCTGCCCGCGCAGGCTGGCACCTATGACATCACCGTCGACAAGGTCCGGATCGACACCGGAACCTTCAAGAAGAACGGCATCGGCTACAATGGCAGCCAGACCCCGACCATCCTGCACTTCCAGGAAGGCGAAGACGTCGTCATCCGCGTGAAGAACAATCTGCGCGAAAGCACGTCGATCCACTGGCATGGCCTGATCCTGCCGTTCCAGCAGGACGGCGTGCCGGGCATCAGTTTTAACGGCATCAAGCCGGGCGAAACCTTTACCTACCGCTTTCCGATCGAACAGGCAGGCACCTACTGGTTCCACAGCCATTCGGGTTTCCAGGAGCCCGACGGCGCCTATGGCGCCATCGTGATCGCCCCAAAAGGCGGCGAGGCCGTGCCGACGAACCGCGACTACGTGGTGCAGTTCACGGACAAGCATCCGCACAGCGGATCGCGGATCTTCCGCAACCTGAAAGCTTCGGCAGACTACTACAACCGCGCGCAACGCACGGCGCAGGACCTGATCGAGGACGCAGGTGCCGAAGGTTTGAAAGCCGCCCTTCAAGATCGGAAGATGTGGGGCGCCATGCGTATGATGCCCACGGACATCGAGGATGTTCAGGGCTTCACACCGCTGATCAACGGAGCCAGCACCCAGCAGAACTGGACCGGCATCTTCAAGCCCGGCGAAAAGGTGCGCCTGCGCCTGATTAACTCCTCGGCGACGACCTATTTCGACGTACGCGTGCCCGGTCTGAAAATGACGGTAGTGCAGGCCGACGGCAATGACGTGAAGCCGGTCGTGGTGGATGAGCTGCGCATCGCCGTGGCTGAAACCTATGACGTGATCGTCCAGCCGCGCGAGGCCAAGGCCTATTCGATCATCGGCGAAAGTGCGGGCCGCACCGCGATGGTGCGGGGCACGCTGGCGCCGTCCGAAGGCATGGTCGGACCCTACTACAAAATGCGACCTCAGCCGCTGCTGACCATGGCCGACATGGGGGGCATGATGTCCGGAATGGATCATTCGGGAATGGACATGGGCGGTATGGACATGTCTGGGATGGACATGAGCGGATTCGACATGTCCGGTATGGACCACTCCGGCCATGATATGAGCGGCTTCGACATGTCGGGCATGGACCATTCCGGGATGGATATGGGCGGCATGGACATGTCCGCTGGCATGCCCGTCGTTCCTTCTGAAGGCGCACCGGGCGCTGCCTTCTACGCGCCGGGCAGCGGGCTGATCCCGACGGCGGCCAATGGCGGCAAGTTCCTTGGCTACGAAGACCTCACGGCGCGCAAGCCGCTCTACCGTGATCGCCCCGCCACCCGCGAGATCGAGATCCGCCTTACCGGCAACATGGAACGCTACATCTGGTCCATCGACGGCGTGAAATACGAAGACGCCGACCCGATCCGCCTGAAATACGGCGAGCGGGTCCGGTTCAAGTTCGTCAACGAAACCATGATGGCGCATCCGATGCATCTGCACGGGATGTGGTCGATCATCGACACCGGAAAAGGGGCATACGACCCCGTGAAGCACACGGTCAGCGTCGCACCCGGAACGACGCTCTACACCGAGACCGAAGTCGATGCCCCCGGCCAGTGGGCCTTCCATTGCCACCTCTCCTACCACATGGCCGGCGGCATGTTCCGCAAGGTCATCGTCGAAGGCGGCCCGTCCTGATGGGCGCGTATTCCAAGGAAACCAATCACATGAAAAAACTGCTGCTTGGAACGGCCCTCGGGCTTCCGCTTGCGCTGACTTTTACCTCAGTCGCGATGGCCGAGGTGGGCGTTTCCCCGACAGTCTGGGGCGTGCGGACCGACAAGCTCGAATACCGGATGGGCGATGAAGAGAACTCCTTTGCCTGGGGGTTCGAGGCCTGGACGGGCAATGACGAGCTGCGGCTCGTCTGGAAGAGCGAAGGCGCGAAGATCGAAGGTGGCGATTTCGAAGAGATGGACAACCAGATCCGCCTCCAGAAGCCGATCACCGATTTCTTCGATGGCTTCATCGGGATCGCCGCCTCCACGCCGGACGGCGCGCCCGAGCGCTACTATGGCGCTTTCGGCGTCACCGGCCTCGCGCCACAGTGGTTCGAGGTCGAGGCGGCGCTCTACGTTTCCGAATACCCCTACATCGGGGCGGAGGTGGAGTACGAAGGCCTGCTGACCAACCGGCTGATCCTGACGCCGTCTCTCGAAGTCAGCCTGCCGCTGGCGGATGATCCCGCGCGCGAAATCGCGGCGGGCGGCGGCTCTGTCGAGCTGGGACTGCGACTGAGCTACGACCTGATCGGCCGCAGCGTGTCGCCCTATGTCGGCGTGAACTACGAACGCGCCTTCGGCGGAACAGCCGACATTCTCCGCGATCATGGCCATGAAGTCGACGAGCTGACCGGCGTCGTCGGCATCAACTTCATGTTCTGATTTTTCTGCGCCCTCTCGGCTACTTCGAAGCCGCGGAGAGGGCGCAGCCTTTTCAACCTGAACCAACCAAGGGAGCACCCCAATGAAACTTCGTACTATCCTGACGTCCGCCGCACTGTCGGTCGGTATGGCCCTGAGCGCAGGCGCTGCATTGGCCCACGGCAAGGGCATGATGACCATGCCGGGCAACGGCCAGACGGTCGGCGCGGACACCAAGGTCATGCACCTGATGTTCACCGATCCCATGCAGATCACCACCGTCACGATGGCCGCACCTGATGGCAAGACCTACAAGATCAACGGTCCTGCCGCGAACCAGGCCGTGAAGACCTGGGAAGGCAAGCTGCCGAAGCTCGCACCGGGCAGCTACAAGATCGACTGGCGCGGCATGTCGCCGGACGGCCACCCGATGAACGGCAGCTTCGCGTTCAAGGTCGCTAACTGATCATGGGCGGAGTTCTTGCCGCACTGGAACCGGTGCAGATCGCCTCGATCCTCGTCAAGGCGGGGATGTATGTCAGTGTCCTGCTTGCGGCGGGCTCCGTGATCAACCTCTGGCTCCTGACGGAGCTGGATGCCCCTGCAAGCCGTCGCCTCAGGCGACTTGCAGCATGGTCAGCCTTCGTCGGCATTGTCTTCAGCGCGCTGAACATTCCGCTGCGGGCGGCTTTCTTCTACGGGGGCTTCGGCGGCGCGCTTGATCCGATGATGCTTCAGGTCGCGCTCTTCAGCCCGCTCGGCCTGTCGGTGGAGGCCGACATTCTTGGCCTTCTCGGCATCGCGACCATCGCGCTCAATCGCGGTTGGACACGACCTGTGGCGGTCCTTGGCGTCATTCTTGTTGCCATCAGTTTCGCGCTGCGTGGTCACGCGACCGAAGATCCGAGGCTGGCGCTTGCAACGCTTTTCGTCATCCACATCCTGGCTGCGAGCTTCTGGATCGGGGGCTTCTATCCGCTCTATGACATGGCGCGGCGCGGCAACGAGGCAGCCTGGCGTACTGTCGAACGGTTCGGTCAGGCAGCGCTTGTCATGGTCGGGCTACTTGTCGTGGCGGGCGTCGTCATCCTGGTGATCCTGGCGGGCGATCCCATCGCGGTCCTGACCCAACCCTGGGGGCAGTTCCTGATGCTGAAACTGGCAGTCGTGGCCCTGCTTCTCGGCCTCGCCGGGCTGAACAAGCTTCGGCTGACCCCTGCCCTGGCCGAGACCGGAAACGCCGGCCCGCTGAGGGCGTCGATCCGATGGGAGGTAGCGGCCTTCCTCGTGATCCTGCTGGTCACCGCGACCTTCACGTCCACAGTCGCACCTGAGCACGTCGGCTAACCCAGAAAGGCACCGGGGGCGTCACGACGACGCCCCCGTTTCTCACCTCAGCCCCCGAGGGCGCGCAGGCCCATCCAGAGCCCCATCACGATCATCATCAGGTTCTCGGTCAAGGAAATGAACCCGAGCGGCACGTTGGAGTTCCCGCCGACGCAGGCACATTTCAATCCGCGCTTGTCGATGTAAACCGCCTTGAACACGCTGACCGCCCCAATGGTCCCGATGAAAAGGGCGACGGGTGCGGAAATCCATGTCAGGACTCCCGCAGTCATCAGGATGCCAGCCAGCGCCTCGCCGTAGGGGTAGATCTTGCCGTAGGGCACCCAACGTTTCGCCAGCAGGTCGTAGTTCAGGAACATTGTCGAGAACTGCTCAACGTCTTGAAGCTTCTGGATCGCAAGCACGGTCATGGACAACGAGATGAACCACTGGAAGCTCTGCCAAGTCAGGATCGTCCCGTATTGGTGCCACGCCAGCCCAAGCGCCAGCAGGGCACAGACTGAAAAGATCGCGATGACAGGTCGATATGTCGTGTCGCTCTGTTCTTCCTTGGGCGGGTCGATCCCGAGGAAAATGCGCAGGTCGTCATGACCCCCGATCCGTTTCCCGTCAATGAAGGTCTGCGGCGTCGTCTTGACGTCATGCTCGCGCTTGAAGGCCTCAGTCTCGTCCTCGGTCTTCAGGTGATGATCTTCGACGGCGTAGCCTTTGCGCTCAAGCAAGTCCTTGGATTTCAGACCGAAGGGGCATGTGTGCTCAGGCATGACCATGCGGTAGAGAACGGCGGTTTTCGTGGTATCTTTTGGCATGATCATCTTCCTCAATTCGTGCAGGCGTACTGACCGCGGAAACCGGCCTCGTAGTCAGGGCCCGCGCTGATGACGAAATCCTGAAGGCCATCATCTTCCGTATTGCGCACATCAATCGTGATCGGGTCAGCGGCGAAGCTGTCTTCCCCGCCATCGAGTTGCACAAGATCACCGCTGATCTTGACCAAGGCAGTGCCGTTTCCAGACACGAACACGGGCGGGCTCGTTTCAGTGTAGGTGAAGCTGCACGCGGCCCCATCCGGGAAGACCTGGGCGATATCTGCCTGCGTCAGGAACTCCGGATCGACCTTGGAAACGACCTCGCTGGACAAGGCGTCCTGAGCGGGTTTCAGTTCGGCTACCGGTTCATCCCCGGCGGGCGTCGCCTCTCCATTCGCCGAAATGTCCGCGATCAGATAGCGCATCTCCGCGATTTCCTTATCCTGGGCGTAGATGATGTCATCGGCCAAAGTGCGCACCCTGGGATCGGTGATTTCCGCGCGCGACGACGTCATGATGGCGATCGAATGGTGTGGGATCATCGCGCGCATGTAAGCCCGGTCCTGCACCGTCACCTGACTGCGCACCAGCCAGAGCGCCCCTGCGAAAACGATGATGGAGCCCGCGAATATCGCGATATTGAGCGTGCGGTTCTTGTACATGCCGAGCATGAAGGCCAGCATGACGAAGGCCATAACCGCCCCCATGACGATTGCCATATAGGCGCGTGTTTCTGACCAGAAGATATGGCTGATCAGATACGTGTTCAGGTACATCAACCCGAACATCAGAACCGTAGACACGGCAATCATCAGGAAAAAGCGGGAATAGGCCATCGTCACCTCCGAGTGCGTTTAGGGGAATAACAACCTTCCAGTGGGTGAATGTTCCCTAAAAGTTGGCTTTTCTCGGCCTATTCCTGCTGAGTTCTTTCACGTTGATAGGCGCGTTCGCGCTCGGGCCAGGTGGATTTGATGTAGTCGAGGATCGCTCTAATTTCCGCATCCCTCAGGCTGTCGCCAAAGCCGGGCATGTCACTTTCATATCCCCCGCCGACCACCGCTGCAGTCCCGTCCCGCGTGATGCGGAACAGGATGTCGTCGCCATGATGCCAAGTGTGGCCCGTTGCATCATGGGGTGGCGCAGGCAGGCGGCCGTCGGGACCGAGGCTGCGCCAGTCCGGCTGCCCCTGAAGCTCCGTCCCATGGCAGGATGCACAGTTCTGCTGATACAAAGCTGCGCCATCCATGCCTTCCTCTGCCGCAACGGCCTGCGCCCAGCTTGCAAGAGTTGCTGCAAGTGCGATCAGGCCCTTCATGCGACCATGATCCAATTCGTCATTCCCGAAGCTGCGTGCCCCAGCATATGGCAATGCAGCAGCCACTTTCCCAGATTGTCCGCAACGAAGGCGATCTCAGTCATCTCGTTGGGCATGACGAGAACCGTGTCCCGTAGAGGACCAAGGCTTCCGTCTTCCTTACGCGTCCTGAAATGCATCCCGTGCAGATGCATCGCGTGCGGGAAAATCGTGTCATTGGTCATGCGGATGCGGGCCGTCTCGCCGCGCGAAAGCGTGGCAAACGGCGCCTCTCCTAGCCCGGCCTGTCCGGCCAGCGCCCAGAACTGTCCTTGTTGCACCAACTCCTGCCAGGTCAGTTTCTGCCCGTTGAAGGCTGCGCTTTCCAGGCCGCGCATCGCACCGCCCTGCAGCGGCATCTCAAGGACAGGCGCGGTGTCGACGCCCACAACCTCCATGCGCGGATTGCGTGGCAAGGGCTGAGGCGCACCGCGCGGAACTGAAGCGGCACGCCCTTCGACAGAAACTTCAGCCAGTACGCGCCAAGTATCATCCGCTGCGGCAAAGAGAAGTCCTGCGGTTTCCCCTTCCTCGGCGGTGATATCGACGATCAGATCCATGCGCTGTGCCGGTGCAAGCACAAGCGTATCCGTCACCGGTTCTGGCGTGTCGAGAGGCATGCCGTCGAGAGCCACCGTCCAGCCGGTCAGCCCCTCCAGCTTCAGACCGAATATCTGGGCATTGGCCGAGTTGATCAGCCGCAGCCTCAGCCGCTCGTTTTGCCGGGCCGACAGGCTGTAATCGTAGCGCCCGTTCACGCCCACGAGGTTGCCGATCTGGCCTCCGTGGCTGCGCGTCATCGGCGCTGCGAAGTCATCGACGAACAGGCCCGTATCAGGGTCCAGCAACCAATCGTCGATCATCAGGACCTCGTCCCGGTCCACATCAGGCGGTGTGGCCTCTTCGATGATCAGGGCTCCGGAAAGACCCCGCGCGACCTGTTCCATCGAATTTGTATGGGCGTGATACCAGTAGGTTCCCGCATCAGGCAGATCGAAGGCGTAGTCGAAGCTCTCACCGGGCGGCACCGCGTTCTGGGTCAGCCCCGCGACACCATCCATGGCGTTGTCGATACGGATGCCATGCCAGTGAACAGAGGTCGGAACCTCCAGCGTGTTCACAAGTCGCCGTTGCAACCGGCTGCCTTGAGCGGCGCGGATGACCGGGCCCGGGATCGTCCCGTCGTAGCTCCAGACCGGCGTCGCCGGATAGCCATCCGGGGCAAGCTGCACCGTGGCTGCCCTAGCTGTCAGGAGCGCCATATCCTGAGCCTGAGTAGGGCGCGCCAGTGGAACAGCCGCGAGACCTGCGCAGAAGGCGCGTCGTGTCATCTTCATGTTAGTTGATCCCATTGGCGCGCTGTACTTCGCGGATGTAGGCGATGATCGACGTCACATCCGCGCGGGTCACCCCGGGCTGCGGCGGCATGTCGCCGAGTTTCCAATGGTGTGCGCGTACGCCGTTCGCAGCCGCCATCTGGAAGGCCATATCGCCATGATGCGACGGCTCGTAGATCTTGTGGATCAGCGGCGGGGCGATCCCCATTTTCCCGGCGGCATTGTCACCATGGCAATCAGCGCAGACCGCATCGAAAGCCCGCTTCCCCATCGTCCCCTCGGGCGACAATGTATCGGGAAGAGTGACGGCCACCATGGCCGCGCCCTCCGCTGGCGCCATGGTTTCCTGCGCGGGGGCGGTTTGCTCGGAGGAGCGAGTGACTGCATAAGCACCAAGCGCCACGACAAGAATCGCGGCCCCGGTGAGGGTGAATTTGTTCATGATAGTATCCTGATCTGCACGGCTTTGCGGGCCGCGCGCTCTGATGATGGGTCGATCGGAAACGACCCAGGTTCAACTGGAGCTGGCTCAGGCGCGAGGAGGCGGGAGGTCAAGGGACAGACTGATCGTCGTGCCACTTCGTGGCTCCGGCCACGCATGACGGAGGCGTGGCGGGTTGGCGCTATGGAGAGGCTGACTGGTATCGACAAGGGCCCAGCCTGCGCAGGTCGCCATGTCAGAACAAGGCGCGTCGACCTGGTGCTGGTGCGCCGGGGCCTGCTGATTTGCATCGATGATCGCCTCTGGGCAGGCCGCGCATTCATGCATCGCGGGCCCAGCCGCAGACATTTGCGGGAAGGCAGCCAGCATCACCAGGCTGGTCAGGACGATGATGGCGAGCAGGCGCATGGGGACCTTTCGTCGTCAGCCAGCAAGATGGGATCTCGCGACACAATGGTCACTACTGTCCCCCGTACACTGCGTTTTCCAGGCGTGTACACCTATCCCGCAGACTGCGGTCTGCCGACTATAACCTTGTTTCAGGACTACGTTATTCATCATTCATCGCGGTTGCCATACTGCGGAGCGAGCCAATTCGATAGATAGCTCCTCTCGAAGAAGAAGACAGTGAAGATCCCCGCGCCAGCGAGGATGACGATCATGGGATCGCTCTGCAACTTCATTGCCGTAAATGCAGTTAGCACGATGGCGTCGAAGCATAATGCCGCTATCAAAATCGGACTCCGGGCTCCGATGTCTTCCCGGCGGAAACGCCATACGCCCCAATGGACCACCATGTCCATGACCAGATAGAAGAACGCACCGAGTGATGCGATCCGGCCTAGGTCAAAGAACACTGCCAGCCCTGAGGCAACCACCACCGTATAGACAAGGGTGTGGCGCTGGATCGGGCCCGTCATGCCGAAATGGCTGTGCGGGATCATCTTCATGTCAGTCAGCATGGCCAGCATTCGCGACACCGCGAAAACACTGGCTAGGACGGCCGAGGCAGTGGCCACGACCGCGAGTAAGACGGTCAGGAGGAACCCCGCCTCGCCAAGGGCGGGCTTAGCGGCCTCGGCCAGAGAATAATCCCGAGCGTCAACGATTTGGTCGATGGTCAGGCTCGAACCGACGCCGAAGGCCACTAGGAGGTACACCACGACACACAGCGCGATCGAGATGGCGATTGCCCGGCCGACGTTACGATGGGGATCGGTGATCTCAGCGCCGCTATTGGTGATTGTCGTGAAGCCTTTGAAGGCCAAGATGGCGAGTGCGACGGAGGCCATGAACCCAGTGGCGCCATGGGCACTGATGTCTTCCGTGCCCGCAGCGAAGTCAAACCCGCTTGACCAAAGAGCTGCAAACCCGAAAATGGCAATACCGCCGATCTTGATCGCAGCCATCACTAGAGAAAAAAGACCAATCGAACGGTTTCCCGCGATATTCACCAGGAATGCGAATAGGATCACGCCTACCGCCAAGATCGGCACCAGTGGTCCACCGTCAATGTTGAAAGGACGCAGAAGGTAGGCAGCGAAGGTCCGGGCGACTAGGCTTTCGGCGATGACCATGCTCAATGCCATCAACAGAGCAGCACCAGCGGCCACTGCTCCGGGGCCGTAGCACTTCTGCAGGATCATCGCGATGCCCCCTGCCGAGGGCCAGGCATTCGACATCTTTACATAGCTGTAGGCACTGAAACCGGTAACAATTGCGCCGACGATGAAGGCGATTGGGAACAGGGTCCCTGCCAACTCGGCAATCTGGCCAGTCAGGGCAAAGATGCCAGCACCGATCATGACCCCAGTACCCATCGCAACCGCGCCGCCGAGTGTGATCGAGCCAGCCTTGTAGTCGCCGCCCCCATGGTTGTGTTTCATGATGAAACCTCCGTTATCGGGGAGCGCTTCAGCGCCTTGTCGCCGAGGTGGGATGTTGCAATCAACGCGGCGAGGGAGATCGCGGCGTTAGTGAAGAAATCGTTCATGTTTTCGCCCATTTCTGGCTATCGAAATCGTCAGATAGCAGCAACCACGCCAGCCAGCCTGTCACGAACCTTGCCCGCTACGGCGGAGAGTTCGGTGTTTTCGATGGCCTGCATCGATGCCTGCGGATCGACGGCCGAGACTTCGAGGCCGCCGGGTATTTTGCGCAGGATCACATTGCAGGGCAGCATCGCACCCACCTTGGGTTCCAGCCCGATTGCCTCCCGAGCCATCCCGGGGTTGCAGGCACCAAGGATCAGGTAGCCATCCATGTCCTTGTCGAGTTTCTTCTTCATTGCCGCCTTCACGTCTATCTCTGTCAGGACGCCAAAGCCCGCGTTGGCCAGCGCCTGCCGTGTGCGAGCTTCAACCTCGTCTAGGTTGGCGCCCTCGAAGAAACGGTCGATTGAATAACTCATCTGACTTCATTCGGCTATTTGCGCAGGTACTTCACAAGTGCCGCGATTGCGAGCACAACCAGGATCAAGATCAGGATCATCCAGATCCCGCCAATTCCCATTCCGAATCCGCCCATCATGTTTCACCTTCCTTTGAGCCCCGAACTCGCGAGCTTGATCTACTGGGGGGAGCATTTTTTTGGGGAATGAATGCAGGGACGCTTGCAGCATAGCGCTCCCAAGCTTCGCCGAAACTGGCGCGACTGTCGGCTTCCTCGCTCCTCGCCAGGCGCACATACATCCACACCAAAACCGGAAACATCGCGAGCGTCAGCAGAGTCGGCCACTGCACGAGAAATCCAGCCATGATGAGAATGAATGCTGCGTACTGCGGATGGCGAATCCTTGCATAGGGTCCTGTCGAGGCCAGGCGTCCTTGCCGCTGCGCCGTCCAGAGATGATGCCAAGCCACAGAGAGCAGCCAGAAGCCGGCACCGACCAGGAGAAAACTTAGGAGGTGAAATGGTCCAAAGTGTGGATTGGTGCGCCAGCCCATGATCATCTCTGGCAAATGCCCGCTGTCGTGAGCGAACCAGTCGATACCGGGCCAGTGCGATTGCAGCCACCCGGAAAGCACGAAGATCGTCAGCGGGAAGCCGTACATCTCAGCGAAGAGCGCGACAATGAACGCACTGAATGCACCGAAGCTTCGCCAGTCCCGCGCAGTTTGCGGTTTGAAGAAGCTAAGAGCGAAGATGATAAACACCGCCGAGTTGACGAAGACGAGGAACCAAAGACCATAAGAGGCGCCGGTATCTGTCATGATTTGTCATCTCCGTGGCCGTGGCCTCCGTGCCCCCCATGCATAAAGAAGTGCATGCCCACGCAAACGAGTAGCGGCAACCAGAGGAGCCAATCGCTCGCGAGTATGTGGACCCGATGTTCGTACCCCAGAAGCACCCCGGCAATCCCCAGGGCAACGATGAGATAGACTCCGCCTCGCGAACGCCAGAAGGAAGGAGGCCTCGCCTCCTCATTGCTTTTCTTCTCGTCGATGTGCTTGGTATGTAGTGCCATTTCCGCACCTCTCTCGTTCAGATACTTGTCTTGCGAAGTCGCAAGGAATTGAGCACCACCGAGATCGACGATGCGCTCATGGCGAAGGCGGCAAACATCGGACTGATCAGGATGCCGAATAGCGGGAAAAGCACACCTGCAGCGATCGGCACGCCGGCGGCGTTGTAGATCAGCGCAAAGAAGAGATTCTGACGGATATTGCGCATGGTTGCGCGGGCGAGACGGCGAGCCCGGACGATGCCGTCTAGGTTGCCTTTGACCAGCGTGATCCCCGCGCTCTCGATGGCGACATCCGCTCCGGTTCCCATCGCGATCCCGACATCGGCCTGAGCCAACGCGGGGGCGTCGTTGACGCCGTCTCCTGCCATCGCGACACTCCTACCTTCGGACTGCAACTCCCTGATGATCCGCGCTTTGTCTTCGGGCAGCACATCCGCCCGAATTTCGTCGATGCCGAGCCTTGAGGCGACGGCTTTTGCCGTGCGCTCATTGTCGCCAGTCGCCATGATGATGCGAAAGCCAAGGTCGTGAAGCGCCTTCAGTGCCTCTGACGTCGTCTCCTTCACCGGGTCGGCAACACTGACCATACCCGCCACCCTGCCTTCTACGACCACGAACATGACCGTTTCGCCTTCGTCACGTCGTGCGTTCGCCTTATCGGCCAGCTCGCCAGCGTCGAGACCGAGATCCTGGATCAGCTTGAGGTTCCCGAGCGCGATGCGTTTTCCGTCGACCGTTCCCATAACCCCCTTGCCGGTGACGGCTTCGAAATCCCCGGCGTCGCCAAGTTTCATACCCCGCTCTTGCGCGCCCTCCACGATGGCCTCGGCGAGCGGGTGCTCAGAGCCCTTTTCAAGCGTGGCCGCCAACCGTAGCACCTCGGCTTCGTCATGGCCTGCTTCCGGCAAGATGCCGACCAGCCGCGGTTTGCCCATGGTCAAAGTGCCGGTCTTGTCGACGATCAGTGTATCAATCTTCTCGAACCGCTCCAGAGCCTCGGCATTCTTGATCAGCACCCCTGCCTGAGCGCCGCGCCCAGTGGCCGTCATGATCGACATCGGCGTCGCAAGACCAAGCGCACAGGGGCAGGCGATTATCAGGACGGCGACCGCTGCGATCAGGGCATAGGAGAGTGCTGGAGCTGGCCCCCAGATGGCCCAGCCGATGAACGAAAGGACCGCAATGCCGATGACTGCGGGCACGAAGTAGCCGGAAACCTGGTCGGCATACTTCTGAATCGGGGCCCGAGAACGCTGAGCATTGGCCACCATCTCGACAATCTGGCTCAGCATCGTGTCGCCCCCTACGCGCCGTGCTTCGATGATCAGCGATCCGGTCCCGTTAATCGTAGCGCCGGTGACCGGCTCACCTTCAACCTTTTCGACCGGGACAGGCTCGCCAGTGATCATGCTTTCATCGACTGCGGATCGGCCATCGAGCACAACGCCATCAACGGGAATCTTGTCGCCCGGTCGGACCCTCAGCCGGTCGCCGACCTGGACATCCTCAAGCGGGATTTCTTCCTCCCTGCCGTCCTCTCGAATGATCCGTGCGGTCTTGGCGGCGAGATCGAGCAGCGCTCTGATTGCCTTGCCGGTCCCCTCACGAGCGCGAAGCTCCATCAGTTGGCCCAAAAGAACCAGCGTGACGATTACTGCCGCAGCTTCGAAGTAGACCCCGACATGGCCCTCCGCACTACGGAACCCGTCCGGGAAGATGTCAGGCAGGAGAACCGCCACGATGCTGAAGAGCCAGGCGGCCATGACGCCCATGGCGACCAGCGAGAACATGTTCAGCTTCATCGAACGGAAGGACGTCCAGCCACGCTGCAGGAATGGCCAGCCGCACCACCAGACCACCGGTGTGCCGAGGAACAGTTCGATCCAGAGCGTGGCTCGCTCGCCAAACACCTCGCGCACGCCCGGGGCCCCCAAATAGGGGCCCATGGTGAAGACCAGCAAAGGGACTGTCAGCCCGGCTCCGATCCAGAAGCGCCGGGTAAAGTCGATAAGTTCGGGATTCGGCTCATCGGCAGTCATTGTAGCCGATTCAAGCTCCAGCCCCATGCCGCAAATTGGACAAGAGCCAGAGTGAGTCTGGCGCACCTCAGCATGCATGGGACACGTATAAACCGGACCGTGATACCCGGCTGGCACCGTATCGTAGGAACCACCCGAGGCAGCCAATCCGACATGCGTTTTTCGCCCTATGTGATCAGGGCCTGCCGTAGACGCATGGTGATGACCACTGTGCGACTTGTGGCTGTGGCTGGCGTGCGCCGTCGCCTGACCTTCAGGCACCAGATGCATCCCGCATTTGGGGCAGTCACCCGGTTGGTTTTGCCGGACTTCGGGGTGCATTGGGCAAGTCCAGAATTCGTCTGCGGTCTGGTTCTGATTGTGACTTTGGCTGTGGGGCATGTGGAAGACTATACCTCGTGAGGGTGATAGGTGATGCTATTGGGCACCTGCAGTTCGCGAATAATCGGTAGTATGATCGGGATCCTGGTGGCCCGAAAGACGATATTTCTGGCGGACTAGAGGGCTAAGGATGGCGCTGGCGGCCTCAACAAAGGTGAGCGGCGACATTGCCACGTTCTCTTTCCCGGTTTGCTGTCCTGTGCAGGGCGAACCTCGAGACTGTCCGGAATTCTGTGCCCCGGCGCGTTGATTACGCCATTGGGAAGCGGTCCTCGAACATGATGGCGAGCTGGCTTTTCACTGCGTGCCACTCGCGCACCGAGCGCTTCCACTCCTGAGAAGTAGCATTCAGGGCCAGATATATCAATTTCGCTGCCGCTTCGTCGCTGGGGAAATGCCCCCGTGTGCGGACAGCCCGGCGGATCTTCGAATTCAGCGCCTCTACGGCATTCGTCGTATAGATCAGCCTGCGGACCTCGGGTGGATAGTCGAGGAACGGGATCACCTCGGTCCAGGCCCGTCGCCAGCTCGGCGCGATTGCCGGGTAGCGGGCGGCCAGATCGCTCTCCTCGAAGTCGGTCAGCGCGGCCTCGGCGGCTGCCGCGTCGACGGCGGAGTAGACCGCCTTCAGCGCCACTGCCACGGCCTTGCGGTCCTTGTAGCTGGCGAAGCTCATAGAATGGCGCAGAAGATGCACGATGCACGTCTGAACCTGAGTTTGTGGGAAGGCTGCCTCGATGGCCTGGGGGAAGCCCTTGAGGCCGTCCACGACCGCGATCAGGATGTCCTGCACCCCGCGATTGCGCAGGTCGTTGAGAACCTTGGCCCAGAACTTGGCGCCCTCATTGGCCTGAAACCATAGCCCCAGCACGTCCCTCGTGCCGTCCGGGAGGATAGCCAGGGCGACAAAGACTGCCTTGTTCGAGACCGCGCCATCGCTGCGGATATTGACCCGGATCGCGTCCATGAACACCACCGGATAGCAGGGCTCGAGCGGACGGTTCTGCCAAGCCGTGACCTCGTCCATCACCGCATCGGTGATCGCCGATATCAAGCTCGGGGAGGCCTCGATGCCGTAGATCTCCTCAATGTGTCCCTGGATTTCGCGGGTCGTCATCCCGCGCGCATACATGGAAATGATCTTGGTATCGAACTCCGGGAAACGGCGCTGGTACTTGGCGATCAGCACGGGATCGAAGCTGCCGTTGCGGTCCCGAGGGATGTCCAACACGACCTTGCCGCTGTCGGTGGTGACCGTTTTCTGGCTGCTACCGTTACGCCGGTTCGGAGCCTGAGACGCCCCTTCCGCTGGTGGGTCAGCTCGTTCCTCGGTCAGATGTTCTTCCAGCTCGGCACTCAAGGCGCGCTCTGCCAGCGCCTTGGTCAGCTCGGCGAGAACGCCGTCCTTGCCGAAAAGGTCCCCGGCCGATCGGCCTTTCATCAGCTGGTCCAGAAGGTCTTTGTCGATGCTCATACGTGGGTCTCCTCATTTCAGAGTTACCACGCCGGGGCACAAAATTCCGGACAGTCTCCGAACCTCGCCCCGCACAAGGCCCAGAGGCGCTTTCAGTTGCCCGAGGATCCGGAGCCATCCATCATGCCCATGGGTCCGTCCATCGTATTTCCGTTACCGCTCATCGGACCGCCAGAGCCGTTCATCTCCATCCGACGTGCGGGACGGCCCATCTCGGCTTCGGAGATCTTCGCATCGCCGTCAGCGTCAAGATACTGAAAGCGGCGGACCATGACCTCCCGGGTCATCGCCAGGTGGAGGGCTTCAAATTCAGCGAGTGACAACGTGCCATCGCCGTCCTTGTCGAACTCCTCCAGCCGGGCGAGCATAGTCTTGCGCCCCGTCTCCGGGGTCATGGCTCCCATCATGTCCGGACCCATCATCATGCGCATCATTGCGCCGTCCATCATCTCCATCTCGCCGGGGCCGACGCCCATCATGGCACCATCCATCGCGCCCATGCCGCCTGGGCCAAAACCCATCATGGCACCACCCATCATCTGGGCGTGCATGCGCAGCATCATCGGCATCATCTCCTGCATCATGTTCGCCTTACCTGCGGCCGCGGGATCTTGTTCGCTGCCGATCGGGCCGGCAAAACCATGGCCGTGATCGCTATCTGCGACGGCGAGTCCCGCGCCGGCCATGGTCAGAACCAGCGCAGTGGCGATCGTGTTGTACAGTTTCATTTTGTTCTTCCTTGAATCCCAAAGGGGGGGGAAGCGGCTGAAAATGCGCATCGCGTCCCTTTTCGATCAGCTATCGTGGCTGTTCTCTTGCTGATAGCCGTCGATGGAGAAGTTCTGGGACCGGTGCTTCAACCGCTAAGAATCCTGTAAGCGCCAGAAGTTCAGTGGCGTTACATGTTCACTGATCGTGCATCCGTTGACCCAGAGAGGGCCGTAATCTTCTCGATACACGACAAAAGCCCTGTTAGGATTTGGGAGGGTGATCGAGCCCAAAAGCCAGCGCCGACGTCCCGCTGCGCTGTTCGATGGAAAAGGGCCCGCGACAAGTACTCGGTACAGAAAACGGTATACAATCCGGCACAATCGCGATCAGGCACGATGTCCCCGAAGCGCAATGTCCATCGACAATTGCGGCCCTTGGCGCATGAGCGCCGACGTGGTCTACGCCTGCATATACGATCGTCTGAGATGATGGATAAGAGAGCGTATCATGCGCATGAGCTGCATGAGGAATAGAACTAAATCCGACAGTTAGTGCCACGACAATCATTGCGACTGTTCGCAAGACCACAACACACAGATTTTTTGATCGATTCCAGCGCAAGGGGAACTCCTTTGGTCTAAGCTACCCGACCATCGCCTTCTTTCCTTGATCTAAATCAACACTGATGAATCCAGGAGCTTTCGTCAACTCTTGACCCTGGACTGGAGCGCATATTCAATATGCGGCGATTTCTGCGGTCATGTCGATCCTTGGTAACCGGCCGGTAAGGACCACAGCTCAAGCGACGGCCTTCGCCTCTTTGGATTGCGGCACCCAGTTCCACGGCAGCAGCTCGTCGAGGCGGTTGATCTTGTGGTCGCCGATGCGGGCCAGGATGTCTGCCATATAGGCTTCGGGGTCGTGGCCGCTGAGCTTCGCGCTTTCGATGATCGTCATGGCTTCCGCGAGAGTTTCACCCCCGGCATCGGCCCCGGCGAAGAGCCAATTCTTCCGACCAATCACCACGGGCTTGATCGCACGCTCGGCCGGGTTGTTGTCGATGGCCACGCGGCCGTTCTCCAGGAAGAGCGTGAAGGAGGGCCAGCGGTGGAGCGCGTAGCGGAAGGCTTTGGCCAGTGCGCTCTTGCCGGAGACCCGGCCGAGCTGGGCCTCCGACCACGCCTTGAAGTCCTCCGCCAGAGGGCGCGTGCGGGTCTGCCTAACGCGCCGCCGCTCTTCGGCGGAGCAGCCGGTGATCTCGCGTTCAATGTCGTAGAGCGCGCCGATACGGTCCAGCGCCTCCCGGGCGATCTCCGACTTGGTGCCGATCCAGACATCGTGGAAGTCCCGGCGCAGGTGTGCCCAGCAGGCGGCCTCCCGGATGCGCACCACGCCGGTGGCATCGGGCTCATAGAGCGCCTTGAAGCCGGTATAGGCGTCCGCCTGGAGGATGCCGCTGAACTCGGCCAAATGGCGGTGCGGATGCGCACTCTTCCGATCCGGTGAGAAGAAGTAGGCGACACCGGGCGGCGCTGTCCCGCCCCATGGCCGGTCATCCCGGAGGTAGGTCCAGATCCGGCCCTCCTTCACGCCCTTTCCCAGTCCCTCGAGCCGCTTGGAGCGGTCGAGCACTCGCACCGGGGTGTCATCGGCATGGAGGCGATCGGCGGTCATCACGTCAGCCCTGATCCGCGCCACGAGCGGAGAGAGCACCCGCACACCCTGGCCGCACCAGTCGACGAGCGTCGAGGCCGGGATATCCGCGCCCATGCGGGCGAAGATCTCGTTCTGTCTATACAAGGGAAGATGATCGTCGAACTTGGAGACGAGGATGTGCGCCAGAAGGCCCGGTCCCGCCATGCTGCGCGGGATCGGGCGGGCAGGCGCCGGGGTCTGGGTGATCTTCTCGCATCTCCGGCAGGACTTCTTCGGGCGCGCCGTCTCGATCACCTTCAGCCGTGCGCTGATCAGTTCGAGGATCTCGCTCATGTCTTCACCGACGAGCCGCAGCTCGCCCCCGCAAGCGGGACAGGCATCGCCGGGATCGAGCACAATGCGCTCGCGGGGCGTTGCCTCCGAGACCTTCGGCTTGCGCCGCATGGGAGCAGGTTCCGCGACAGCGGGCTCTGCTTCCGGCTCCTCCTCGGGCTCCCGGGCGGCGGAAGCCGCGACCTCCAGCGCCTCGAGGGCCAGTTCCAGTTGTTCGATCTCGCGCTCGATTTTCTCCGAGCTCGCGCCGAACTTCTGACGCTGGAGCTTGGCGATCCGGATCTGGAGCGCCTGAACGAGGGCTTCGTGTGCCTTCAAGACGGCCGTGAGCCTTGTTGTCTCGGCCCGCATGGCCGCGTTCTCGGCCTCGAGTGCGGCGATCATCGCGCGCAACTTGGCAGGATCGTCAGGCGGAAGGGAGGAGGCTTCGGACATGCGGAACCTTTACCATCCCGTGCGGTCCATAACCAGTAAAACAAGGGGTTTGAGAGAAGTATCAGCTCACCCGAGCGGGAGGCGCACCCCAGTCCGGGCGGCGCCAGTCGATGCCTTCCCAGAGCATCGCCAGCTGCGCCGAGGTCAGCCTTGCGGCGCCGTCGCCGGCGACGGGCCACGGGAAGCGCCCCCGTTCCAGGACCTTGTAGTAGAGGCAGAAGCCCTGGCCGTCCCAGTAGAGAAGCTTCAGCCGATCTCCCCGGCGTCCACGGAACGCGAAGACCGCGCCGCTCGCTGGGTTTTGGCGCAGGACGTCCTGGGCAAGCGCGGCCAAACCGGCGATCCCCTTGCGCATGTCGGTGGTTCCGCAGGCCAAGTAGACCCGAACACCCGTTCCCGGTCCGATCATGCCGCCTCCACAGCCCGGATCAATCGGGTCAGCGTCTCTCCATCCATGCCGCTGTCGAACCTCAGGCAGCGCCCGTTGCTCAGCCGCAGCTCGACCATGACGGATCGCGCTGGCGCGGGGACGCTCGCTGCCGTCGGCGCCGCGCTGAAATCCACCGGCAGGAAAACAGCCCCGCGATCCGGCGACCACAGGCCCTTCTTCTTCAGATCACGCCGCCAGCCGTAGATCTGGGAGCGCGTGATCTCGTGCCGCTGCGCCACCTGCGTCACCGACGCACCGCCGACATCGACCTCCGACAGGATCTCGAGCTTCTCGTCTTCGCTCCACCGCCGGCGCCGCTCAACGCCCAGAACCTCGCCCAGCATGGCCCCTCCAAATAAGACACGTCGTTAAGGACGTCGTTATGCACGTGTCTTAGCTCGGAACCCCGCTGTCAGGCAGGCGGCCTCAATCGGGCGGTTACGATCCTTGCTTGCGCAAGGTGGTAGTAGCTGATGCCAGAGTGGTGGCCGTACCAGCCCTCCAGAACTTCTGGTGGTGCCCGCATAGCCGTCCATCAAGCCGCTTATGGCCGCTTCCGTGGAAGAAAACCCGTTCGCTTGTGCAGAAACAGGCCACTTGGAAAGGGCGCGAGTGCCTTTCCCGTCAGGGCTGATCGATGGAGCGAAGCAGGTGGCTCTGTGGTGTACGATCCTCGAGTGAGAACTCGCAAAACAGCGCTGGCTGCACCTTCTGCCCCGGCCCCATCCTTGTCAGTTCCTTCCACACTATACGGGAATTGAAACATATCCAAAGGGTCTTAAATCAAGGGCGATTTTTCACCAACATGGGCTCAAATTTGCCGTTCGCCGCAGATCGCCCGGACGGCCGATTCTTAAATTTGCGAGGCCGTCGAAGTGCTTCGTAGTCCTCGCATGCCGCAACATCCTCTATCTTTGACGCCCACCCCTGTCAGGACTTCCTTTTGACAGGTCCTGCTGACGCTCTGGGCTATCGGTCGGTTTTCCGCGCTCGCGAGGCGCAGAACGCGCTGCATCCTGCCCCGCTAGAGAACGGGCCATCTCGGCACGTTGCGTCGTCGTCTCGGTCAGCCGCGCTGCGAACCGTTTGGTTTCCCGCGCCAGGTCACGGTCCTTCGGGTCCGCTGATCCTGCCAAGATCGTTGCGGCTTGGTCATACGTTGCCATCACCCTGTTGCGCCGCGCGATCAACGCGTCATCCCATGCCTTCTGAGGTAGGCCCCCGCCGTTGTCTTCAAGGTCGCGGCGGACCTGGCGCATCTTCCGGGCATCGGCCAAGGGCTTACCGCCCCGTTGCCTGATCTTGTAGACAGGCGTGACCTCTCCCCGGCGCGTCACGCCTCGGGCATGGCGAGGGGTGGATTCCGCCTCGATCCCGCGGGTCCGGAGCTTCTCGGCGAACGTGTCCCGCAGGCGTTGCAGATCAGCTTTCCGCAGATTCAGCTTCTCGCCGTCCTCGCCCACGGTGCGAAGCGTCAGGTGCACATGGGGATGATGCGTATCCGTGTGCAGGGCCATCGCGTAGTCATGCCGCCCTTGGAACTCCTGCCTTGCCAGCGCCCTGACCGCGTCTTTCACCGCTTCCGCATTCGCCGTACCGGGCATCGAGAACACGATGCTGGTCGTGATCCTCGTCCGGTCCGTGGCAGAGCCTTCGCGTCGATCCTCGTCGTGTTTCTCTATCCACTCGCGAAAGATCGCGCCAACCTGCGTACGGCCGTTGAAGGCCTCCCCGCGATCATTCTCGACCTCAATCTTGCCGTTTCGGCTGATATAGGCGAGATGCTCCGAGGCCCTGACCGCTTCTGATGCTCGGCTGACCTTGGTCGGATTGCCGGACTTGTCGTTCTTGGCGGGCTTGGACACCTTCACCATGACCTCCGGCGCGCCTTTGACGATACGGGCCAACCGCGCCTTATCTGCCGCCGAAATCGTCTGCGCCTGCGCAGTTGCACGATCCGCATCTTGGGCGCCAGCCTTGCGCTTTCTGCCCCCGCTGTCGACGGATCCTCCAGCCGGCTTATTCAGCTTTCTGTTGGCCTCTGAATCCCAGCAATCCTGGAACCCCAGCTCCGACTTGAAGTCGCTCATGACTGATCATCTTCCCCTGACTGAAACCGGAAGCGACCTTCTGCATAGACGCTGAGCGCCATGCGCAACTTGGCGACGTCCTGGCGCAGGATCTCGACCTCAGCCTTGGTCAGATCTGCGCCCGCGCCCGTGAGCACACCTCGGTTCAGCGCATAGGCAATCTGGTTGGCGTTGACGGCCAGGCCGCGAAGCTGGCGGTAGGCCGCGCGAACGCCCCGTCTCTCGCCCGCAACCATCTGCGGTGCATTGCGCATCCGGGCCGACAGCAAAGCGGCAGCCCAAGTGGATGCCGTGACGCCTTGGGACCGCGCCTCTTCCTCCAGATCCTGCCGCACGTCAGCGGCCAGTCGCACCGTCACCTTGCCCTCCCGCCGCGCGCGGGAAGTCGGACGGCTGGGCGGAGCCGCGGCCTCGTCCCCATCCAGCGCCAGACCGATCAGGCGCCCCAAAAGGACCGACACAGTCTGCCCTTCTGATGCCGCCAGGGCCGCCAGCTGGGCATGGCGATCGGGCGGCAGATAGGTCATCGCGGCTTTCTTCTTCGTCGGCATTTTAACTCAAAGGTGCATTACTTGCTGGCGCTTAGCCTATCCTGCATTAGTCACAACCCTAGCCCCAAACGTGGTCCGGGACCACGTTTTCCGCGCTCACCGTCAAGGCTGGGCAAGATGCCGCCGCAGGCGCGAGATGCGGTCCCAGATCACATCGAAAGACCGTGATCCTCCGCTGGTCGCAAAGTAAAACGCACCGTCCGGAGGCGGTGCGTTTCGATCCGTCAGGCCTGCTTTGCTGAGGGCTAGCCCCAGAGAAAAAGCAGTCGATTGCGCGGGGTGACGCGGAAGACGAGGCTGTCGAGATAGAACGACAAAGCGCTCAGGGCGACGAACACGCCGCCCATCAAAACCGGCGCGATGATCCGATAGACGAACGGGGTCTGATCAACGGCATCAACGCCGTAGCCGGTGAAGACCATCACCGCTCCGGCCACCCCGGCGGCCAAGTGCAGCACCATCAGCACCGTGAGAGTCGCCTGAACCGGCGTGCGGATCAGCAGCATTGCGTTCCAAAGCGCGATCTTCACCATCTCTTTTCCTCCTCAGTCCCGCAGCAATTCCACCAGCTCGACCTCGGCCAGTGGCACCTCCGCCAGCCGCCCCTCCCCCTCGAAACGGATTAGGAGAGACTTGGTGTTCGAAGCGGGCTGGTCGAGAAGCGCCTGGCCGAGCTGTCCGGCATGACGGACCAAAAGGGCGGGCGAGGCGCCAACGACGCGCGGCCGGGGCACGGTCTGAGAAGCGGCCGCTGGCGCTTCAACTGGCGCGCTCCCCTGCCCTGCCACTTCCGCCGTTTCGAGGCTTGCATCGGGGGTTTGCTTCGGGCTTTCCACTTGAGGCCCCTCGGGCGCAATCGGTGCGGTCGCACTCACGTTGTGCGCGGCCTGTTTGGCTTCGATCTCCGCCCGCAGACGCTCGACGGACACGCGGCTAATATCCCCCGCCTCGGACTCGCTGAGAAACTGCCGAACGGCGGCTTCGTCCTTTTTCCAAAGCGTGTTCAAATCCGACAGGGCGCGGATCGGGGCGTTCCGGGCGGCAGCGTCGCGCAACACATCCGGCATCTTGGCCAGGGCGGCGAAGCGGGACACCTCGCCTTCGTTCCAGCCAAGCGCCTCGGCGATTGCACTGCGCGACTGGCCCGCTGCCCGCATCGCAGCGACCGCCTCCGCGACCTCCAGGGTCGTCAGGTCGGCCCGCTGCACGTTCTCGGTCAGCTGCGCCATGCGCAGCGCGTCCGTCATCTCGCGAACGACAGCCGGAATCCTGATCAGCCCCGCCAACTTCGCGGCCTGGAAACGCCGCTCGCCCATGATCAACACGTGCTTCCCGGCCTCATCTGCAGGCTGCACCGTGATCGCCTGCAGTACCCCTTGGATCCGGATGCTCTCCGCCAGCGAGGCCAGCTGATCCTTGTCGAAATGCCGACGGGGCTGCTCGGGGTCCGGTACGATGTCGTCAAGCGGGATGTCACGCTGCCCGGCCTGCGCCGGTTTGTTCTTCCGCGTCAGGGCCGCGAGATCGCCGCTCTTCTTGAGACGGTCCAGCGTCTGCATCGTACTACCGAATTTCTTCTCGGCCATGGCTCACTCCTCCTTCTCGATAGCCTCGATGAACCAGTCGAAGAAGGCGCCGAACTCGGCTGCAGCCTCCTTGCCGCTGGCGGTCGGCACCTCGAACACCGGAATCCCCTCCGCCTCGGCTGCCTCGTATCCAACCCGGTTCCGGATGGCGTGTGGCACCAGAAGGTTGGAATAGGACTCTGCAACGGCGAGCAGCGTCTCGCGCTCGTTCTTCTTCACGGCGTCGAAGCGCGACGGCAGCAGGCCCAGGAACTGGATGCCCTCGTTGATCTCCTGCACCTGCACGAAGGCTTTCAGTACGCCCTCGACACCATCGAGTGAAAACCGCTTTAGCTCGATAGGCGACAACATGAAGTCCGCCGTCAGAAGCGCGCCGTAGACCAGCGCCGAGAATGTCGGCGGCGTATCCACAATGCAGAAGTCCGCGCCCTCCAGCCCGTCCAGCGCCGCCACGGTGCCTTGCAGCACCGTATCGTCCGAGCTGACAGGTACGTCGCGGTCCCCTTCGATCAAGACGACCTCGCCAGGATCGACGAAAAAGCTCGGCGCTTCGCCACCCTCGAGCATCTGCAATGCGTTTCCGACGACCCGCGTGCCACCCATGGCACTGGTGAGGTTGCGTTGCCCGTCCAGATCAACGGCGATCACCGAATAGCCTGCGCGACCGAGGTAAAAGGCAATCTGGCTCGCCACGGTCGTCTTGCCGACGCCGCCCTTGTTATTCGCGATCACGATCGTCTTCACGGTCTGCTCCTTTCTCGTCGGTCTTCGGGCCGATACCCCATTGCTCAAGCGCGGCGAGGACGATCTCGCCCATTGTCGTTTCCCCCTCGAAGGCCTCGCGCTTCAGGGCGCGATGCACGTCGAGGGGCATATTCATGGAAAACATGCGTGTTGGATTGCGCATCGACCTCTCCGCAAAACGCAGTCGGATTTCGGCTGACATATGCGCGGCGCCCTGATGCAGGGCGACTGACCTCGGCCCTGGGTCGCCGCGGCGAGACGTCTGTCTCGGCGCGGCAAATTTTTCCCGGGGCCAGGCCGCTTGCCTGTAGTGGCGTCCATAGAGTCATACATATGTATGGACTTCAAACAGATGGGGCCCGCAAATGCGGGCCCCTTGCGAAGTCTTGCCGATCTGCTCAGGCGGCGCGTAAAGCCCCGCCGACGGCGGCGGCCTCCAGAACAAAGTCCGCGGCCTTTTGCGCGGCGCTCGCCGCCTTGAAGATCGCCCGCTTGTCTTCTTTCAACACCCCGAGCCAGCTCTCGAGGTAAGATGCGGCCTCGTCGATGGTCGGCTCGACGCCAATGCGCGCGCCAAGAAAACAACTGCCGATTTCTGCTATCAGCTCTTCGCGGGCATAGTCGGCCTTGGTGCTACCGACCTTGAAGCGGTCCAACCGCGACCGATGACCGGTCCAATGCGTGACCTCGTGGCAAAGCGTTGCCGTGTAGTGCTGCGCGGAAATGAAGGCGGACACGGGCGGCATCTGGATCCGATCCTCCGACGGGATATAGCACGCCCTTGCACCGCCATGCGTGACATTGGCCCCGACTGCTTGGAAGAAAGCATCGACCTCCGGCAGGGGGCGCGTGCCAAGATCTTCCTGCACCTCGGGACGGTTGTAGAATTCTTCCGGCAAACCTTCGATCTGGTCGGCGTTGAAGACGCGATAGGCGCGGGCATAGGGGATCGCGACCGCCTCACCGTCGTCATTCTCCCGCTCGATGGTCCCGTATTTCACCACCGTCGATGACTTCTGCCCCTTGCGCACATGCGCGTCGAAGTCCTTGGCCTGCTTGAAGGTGAACCAATGCGCCGAAGCAAACCCGTTGGCATGGGCGGCAAGCCAGAGCATCAGCACATTGATCCCCCGATAGGGCTCGCCATTTGCCCGCAGCGGGAATGTGCCGCCCTGCTCGCCACCGGACCAAGGCTTGCGCCACGGCGAAACGCCCGCCTCCATCGCCTCGATGATCTGGTTGGTAACGTGCTGGTAGATGTCGAAATCTGATTTAGCCATTTGTGGCCTCCTGACTGGTGAGACGGGGGGGCTTGGCGCCCTCCTTCCGCCGATGGGCTGCGCCTCGGCCACCTGATCCGACCGAAAACGCATGTTTTCGGCGGAACAGAGTGGGAGAGGGCGAAGCCCGACCCACGGGCCTGAACCGGACAGTCAAAGGATCGGAGACGAGGTTGGTGCGGCCCGCAGGCCGGAGGCCGAGGACACGGTCCTCGTCGGAGACGACGCGCCTGCGCGGCGCTTGTCTTTTGACTTTCCGGGGCAGGTCTGTTGGGCGGACCAGACCAAAGGAAACAGCCAGGGCGGGGGTGAGCGGGCGCACGCCCGTCGATCCCCTGCCCTGACCTCTGACGACATGTGACCCGCGCAAACTGCGCGGGTCTCTTCTGATCCTTGTCGGAAACTCAGCTGGCCGAGGCCGACGACGGCCATCAGCCCTCCTCCGGAGGCCGATCCAGGTTGCGGGAATAACTGACCTCGACCTTGAGGAAGCCTGGGACGCTGAGCGCGACCGAGATCTTGAGGTTCGCCTTGGTGGCGAGGCTTCGCAGGATTGAGCGCAGACGGGCGATGATCTTGTTCATTGTGGTGCTCCTTTCGGTGATGGATGATTTCGGGAGATCACCGCGACGGCCCAGAGCGGACCGGTGCACCGCCTGCGGTCGCAACGAAGCGCAGCGCAGTGAAGAAGGGCCTGCCCTTGCACCGGGACGGGGCCGGCGCACGCTCTCCCAATCAAATCGCCACACCGCGAAGGTGCTTTCGCACACTGACGGATGCCCGAACCTGCGCGTTCCTTCCTGTGCTGCCCCACCCCCAAACCGATCGCGAAATGCGGGCCAGACCTCTGGCCGAGACGGAGGCCACTAGGCGACCATTCGGCCGCGCTGAGGGCTGGCTCGGAGAGACTGACCGCAGCGCTCTTGGCCGAAGGGAGCACGGGGGTGTCCGGCTCGGGGTGGAGGGCGGCGGCGCCGACCGGAACCTCGGCACGCGGTCCCGCGCCTGCGCGGGATTCGCCCAGACCCAACGTCCCGTCGCGGTTTCCCACAGGCCCCTCTCTCGATACTTGGGGTCTCGTTCGGGGCCTGCTCCGGCCTGAAACTCCGCTCCCAAGGTCGCTTCATTCCAGGCTGGAAAACCGCTCGCCCTCAACCGTCCGTCGCACATCAACCCGGCGGAAAATTGGTTCTGGATCGCAGTCGCAACGCGCCCTCCAAACGAGGAATACGCGTAGAAGCTGATCTTCAGCCGTTACCCAAGGCTGAGACACATTCAAAAACATATCGACTTTCAGTGGCTTGCCCTGACGTTGATTGGCGTCTTTCCGCGCAACGATGGAACAGTAAGGTTCAACCTCAGACTGTTTCAAAGTAGCAATTCCGGGCTTGGTTCTTAGTGGTGAAGGCCCAGGATGACCGCTTTTCGCGACTGCCTCAGTGAAGCCGCGAAGCCCGGCGTCATGGGCTCCTGACCGAGAGCCAGCATGACGTTCTCAGCCAACCGCTTCTTCCCGAGCGGCGAGCCGACACGACCCGTTGCGCCGCCGGGCACCCAACCTGTGGCACGACACAGACGAACCAAGAAGGAGGTACAAATGGACCAATCGAGCGCGGCTGTCCGACAACCGAAGCGCGCCCTGCTACTCGGCAACAGGGTGCGCCAGTTCATCAAACGCGGGGGCCGCCTGCGCTACGAACCCCATAAAGATCCTGCGAACGGCAAAACCGTCTGGGTCGTCATGGGCGTCTTCCCCGACGAGACGGAAGAGCCGGTGTTCACGACGTCGTCCGGCGAGCACAAGCACTTCCGCTCGGCCGATGCCATGATCCAATATCACAGCCAGATGTGCCCGGATGAGGATGTGCTGATCGTTCCGATGCCCACGAGCCATTAGCTCACGGATTGGAATGGCCCCTCCTGGGGCCATTTCGCCGCGATAGCGGCTCCTGTGCAGCGACACCGCTGGTGAAACAGCGCGACATCGCAGGTGGTGATTTTGGCGCCCCGAACGCGATCATCTTCTCCGGCGGCCCGGACAGCCTCACCCGCGAACGCTCACCGCGGCCGCCCAAGG
>NZ_DS022278.1:257864-274371 GCF_000153725.1 Salipiger bermudensis HTCC2601
GACGGCGCTCAGGCTGCCCACGGTTGCCCGCCTCTGGCCGGAGTTCTGCACCCGTGCCGACAAGGAGGGTTGGCCGGCCGAACGCTTGTTGGCGGCGCTGTGCGAGCTGGAGCTGAGCGAGCGGGAACAGCGCCGCATCCAACGCCATCTTGCCGCTGCAAGGCTGCCACAAGGGAAAACGCTCGACGCCTTCGACTTCCTGGCGGTACCCACCTTGAGCCAGGCCCGCGTCAGAGCGCTGGTCGAAGGCGACAGCTGGCTGCAGGCAGGGCACAATTTGCTGGCCTTCGGCCCGCCCGGCTCGGGCAAGACGCACCTCGCGGGGGCCATCGGATACGAACTCATCCAACGAGGGTACCGTGTGCTTATGGCAAGGACGTCGGACCTGGTCCAACGCCTGCAAGTGGCGCGGCAGGACCTGGCGCTCACTCAGGAGATCGCGAAGCTCGACAAGTTCGACCTGCTCATCCTCGACGACCTGTCGTACGTGCGAAAGGATCAGGCCGAGACCAGCGCCCTCTTCGAGCTCATCTCCGCACGATACGAGCGGCGCTCTATCATGATCACGGCCAATCAGCCGTTCAGTGGTTGGGACGCCATCTTCCCCGACAGGGCGATGACCATCGCCGCCATCGATCGGCTCGTTCACCATGCAACAATCTTCGAGATGAACGTCGAAAGCTACCGACGCCGTGCCGCCTATGCCGCCGCGACATCGCTCAGCGACATCGAAGATGACCGCGACAAACAACAGCCCGAAAAGGAGATCGCCACAGCGAAGGACAACTCGCGGCCAGCGACATTGAGCAGCGAGATCGAAACTTGATCTGACGGCCGCAAACCGGCACCGTCAAAAAACGTCACCGTCATCCACCTGCGATGTCGCCCAGCACTCAACTGCGATGTCGCGCCACAGGCTCCCGCGCGGACAGCGCCAGTCCTGCCGGGGCAGGGCCTCGGGCCCTGACGCGACAGGACACCAAAAGGCCTGCCACAAACGAAACGACCCCGCCGAAGCCGGGCCGGAACGCGCTCTCGCCGGTCAGGGAAATGATCCTCAGCCCGTTCCTTCCAACGCCTGAAAGGCAACCCGAGAGGACGGGAAGAAAGGGCCGCGCCGTGCGCGACCCTCTCTCGGTCATTCATCCGATGGCTTCTTCGCCGGATCGGCGACTCGCATCACTGTCAGTCCCTTTGCCTCGGCCTTCTGTCCGAGGTTCAGCGCCACTCCGTTGCCGCCGAAGAGCACAACACCTGTCGCGGCGAACTTGTCGTCGAGCATCTCATCGTTGCACTTGAACGGAGCCGCCCGCCCATGTGCGGACCAGCGCGGATCGAAGCGCGCCTGCGCGACGCCGCGCGCCCGCGCCCAGCGTGCCGCGATCATCTCGGCGCCATGTTTGCCGCCCTTGTGGCAGAGGAAGATCTCCTGATTGCGGTTCTGCCGGATCCGATCCCGAACCTTGTCGAGCGTGTTGAAGATGACGTCGATATCGGTCCAGTCGGTGGCGCCCGAGACGATCAGAGGCACCCCCTCGACCTTCGACTTAGCCGCCGTCTCGCGATCATGCTGTTCCAGGAGCTGCTGGGCCTCGAAGACCGCACCGGTCTCCTGCGCCCAGACGCTCGCCCGCGAGCCTGCGGCCGGGATGAAGGCATGGCCGGTCTCGACCTCGTAGCATTCCGCCGCCGCCTCGGCCATCGTCTCGACGGCTCCGACGATTTCCCTCAGCTGCAGGAAGCGGACCTGAGCCTCTTCCAGCGCGGTCTCCGCGATCTCCGATCCGTCGTGCGATTTTGCGAGTGCTCCGATCTTGTCGGCGGTGCGGTCAAGCTCCTTTCCGAGGGCGACCTTGCGGCGCTGCAGGATCGTGGCGAACCCATGCGCGAGCGGTTCGATCTCGCCCTCGAGCCCCGTGCCGCGCAGCTGGCCGAGCAGCGCTTCGAAGGTCTCTCGGGTGATGCTGTCCTTCAGCGTATCGTCTTCGGGGATCGGCAGGACGGCGCCCTTTTCCGTCAGCCCGAAGAGTTCGATGGTCTCGTAGGCGGTTGCGTTGTCGTAAGCCATGTCGGTATCTCCAGATGGTTGTGGAGCCACCACGTGAGTGTGGGGGCATGGCCGTACGTCTGGTTCACCGAATCTGTCCGGGTCAGGGACGGCGAAGCCGCCGGCTTGCCGGGCGCAAAAGTTTTCCGGGCGCGTCGCCCACCACAGGCAGGCCATCGAACACTGGGCTGACACCTCCGCGCGCACCGCCCTTGCCGAAAAGTTTTGCGATCCTTGAGGCGGGCTGATTTGGGGGCCATCCGGAGGATATGCTTCCGCGCTCATGTGTGTGTGTTTGACGGTAGGTTTGCCCGACACGAGCAGGCAAACGGCGCAACCGGACGCGGGAGACGGATGAAGTGGAGGGATGGTTTTGGCCCCTGGCCAAAACAGACCAGAGCGCAATCCGTCGGAGCGGCCGGGGAGCGACGTGCTCCGCGAGGCGGGCAAACCGGGGACTGGGCGCGACGCCGCGGTGAGGCCGCATGGCCGAATGCGCGATCGGCCAAGGGCCGATATCTCCCCTGCGACACGCGAAGCCGAGCAGGGGAGGCCGCCAGGCACCGGGCGCCACGTTCAACGCTACGCCCGCCGCTCACATTTTCTCCCGGGCCGGTTGCGATTGCCCAAGCAATCCAAGCAATTCAGGGGGCGAACAAAGAGGAAGCGGTATGTTCCATGACACCGAAGAGGCCTGATTAACCTAGGGTCATCATGGCGGTTTTACATGGCTCTGTCCTTAACTTCATAATCACTGCGTCTGACCAGATTACCACGCCGCAGCGGACGTTCGCTGCGGGAGGCGCGAGCGTCGTTAGTGCGGACTTTTCGGGCTTTCGCTGCGCCGTTCACGAAGGTCCGTTGCCCCCTCTTCTTCAGGGTGGACTAAGCATCGAGTAACGCATCGATCACCGCGCATTCTGGGGCAGCATCGCCGGTGCATCGCGCAACAGTGTCCGACAGGACGCGCTCGATGCGCTGCAGATCGGCAATCTTGGCCTGAACGTCAGTCAGATGATCTTCGGCGATGATCTGCACCTCGGCGCATGTCCGGGATCGGTCATCGACCAGCCCAAGCAGCCCGCGAACCTCTTCGAGAGAAAAGCCTAGATCGCGGGACCGCATGACGAATTTCAGCCGCTTGACGTGGGCATCGTCGTAGCTTCGGTAGCCCTTCGTACTGCGCGGCGGGTCCGGCATGATCCCGATTTTCTCGTAATAGCGAATGGTTTCCAGGTTGCAGCCCGTTGCGCGGGCCAAATCGCCCCGCCGAATTGATCTCACGCTTGTGTTACTCATTGTGCCGAAAAATCCCTTGAGCCTGTATCAACTACAGACCCTAGAACGGTGGAAACATCTGTTCAAGGAAGATTCGATGGAACAACATTTGGCGGAACTTCCGCAATCTCAGTCGCAGAAAATTGGCGACGAAACCACCAAGGGATGGGGCGTGACCGGCCTCGGCGTCCTCGGTGCGCTGGCGATGACTTCTTGCTGCATCCTTCCATTGGTGCTGGTCAGCTTTGGCGTGACAGGCGTGTTCATCGCGCAGCTCGGGGCGCTCTATGCCTACAAATGGTACACCTTCGCGCTGAGCGCCGCGTTTTTGGGATACGGCTTCTACAAGGCTTACAAGCCTGTAGATGCCGAGGCCTGTGCCGATGGCACCTGCGCCCGCCCCATCGACCGCCGCATCATGCGCGCAACCCTCTGGGCCGCTTCCGCGATTGTCGCTGTCGCCATGATCTTTCCCTACATCACCCCCTTCATCCTGAAATTCTGAACGAGGACCATGACCATGAAGCATCTCCTGTTATCCGCCCTGGCCATCGTCGCACTCTCGACCCCGGCCCTCGCTGAAGAGCGCCAGGTCGAGATCGCCGTCAGCGAACTGACATGCCCGTCCTGTTCGTTCATTGTTGCCAGCTCGATGCGCGGTGTTCCGTCGGTCGAGATCGCCGCATTCGAGGACGGCCCCGAATACGGGCAGGGTGTTTACAGCGTGACCTACGATGACGCCGAAACTTCCATCGAAAGCATCATCGGCGCGGTGACGGCCAATGGCTATCCGGCGCAGGTGCTGCCCGACACAGCCTCCTGAGCCGCCTGCAATGCGTGACAATCTCCTGCAATGCGTGACAATCTGATGGGTGGCCTGCTGGCCTTCGGAATAGCAGCTCCGGTCGTGGTCGTCTGCTGCGGCGGCGGAACTGCCGTGCTTGCAGCGTTGTTCGGCGGCGTTGGGGCTTGGCTCTCTGGAATGAGTGGCATTGCCGTGCTGGTTTTGGCGGGTCTGACCTACCTGATCGTCCGCGCACTGCGTCGTTCGCAAATGAAACGCGCCTCCGGCCCCGACCCATCACAGAGAAAGACGGCTCCTTGACTGACACACCTGAAAATTCCGACCGTCTGCTGAAATGGGGGCTTGGCGGTGCGCTCTTCGCCGCGCTCTGCTGCTTTACACCGCTTCTGGTCGTCATCGTCGCTGGCGTCGGATTGTCGGCCCTCACGGGCTGGCTCGATTACGCCCTGTTCCCGCTGCTGTTTTTCAGCCTCGCCGTGGTGGCACAGGCCCTTTGGCTGCGCGCTGGCAAACCGGGACCGGCCCCGAAACTTTGGGCCACCGGCCTCGCGGTGGCCCTGTCGATCCTGATCATTCTTCTCGAATTCAGGTTCGCAATACGGATCACAATCGGCGTTTTCGCCGCCACAGCACTCTACGCGGTTCTCCTGAACCGTGCGCAAAAGAAAGGATCGCTCTTATGATGATGGGATGTTGCACCGCCACCGGCATGGTCTTCGGCCTCCTCGGCATGTTGACACCGCTGATCGCCATCGGCGCGGTCATATATCTGCTCGCCGCCAGACCAAAAGACCCCGAACATGGCGAGGCGCGCTGAGATGAAAGACCTGAACAAAACCGACGATGAACAGGGCGGCTATGACCTGATCGTTCTTGGGGCCGGATCGGCGGGGTTCTCCGCCGCAATTACCGGCGCGGATGCCGGAAAGCGTGTCGCCCTCGTAGGACATGGCACCATCGGCGGAACTTGCGTCAACGTGGGATGCGTGCCCTCCAAGGCGATGATCCGTGCGGCAGAGGCCGTGCACTGTGCGGGGGCTGCCAAGCGGTTCCCCGGCCTGTCGGGACGGGCACAAGTGGATGATTGGCAGACGCTCGTTCAGTCCAAGGACGATCTGGTCACGACCCTGCGCCAGAAGAAATACGCGGACCTTCTGCCGGAATATGAGGATGTCGATTACATCGACGCCGGTCCCGCGCGGCTGATCGAAGGTGGCGTGACAGTCGGTGAGCGAACCCTGAAAGCACCGAGGACCATCATCGCCACGGGCGGGCGTCCCGTTCTGCCGACCATCGACGGCATCGAGGAAATCGGCGCGCTCAACAGCACCAGTCTTCTGGAACTCGAAGTACTGCCGAAAAGCCTGATCTTCATCGGCGCGGGCTACATCGGCGCGGAGCTGGCCCAGATGATGAGCCGCATGGGCGTGAAGGTCACGCTTGTCGCCCGTTCGCATCTGTTGCCCGGCGCGGAACCAGAGGTCTCGGAGGCATTGGCGGCGGCGTTCGAGGCCGAAGGCATCACTCTTCTGACCGGGTTAAGCTACGACACTGTGCGCCGCGACGACGCGGGCGTGACACTGCGCGTGATCCAGAACGGAAAGCCTGTCGAAGTGACGGCGGATCACCTCGTTTCGACCGCTGGCAGGCGGGCCAATACCAAAGATATGGGCCTGGACGCAATCGGCGTGGAAACCGACGCGCGTGGGTCCATCGTCGTCGGCGAGGACATGCAGACATCGGTGCGCGGCATCTATGCCGCAGGCGATGTGACCGACCGCGACCAGTTCGTCTATATGGCGGCCTATGGTGCAAAGCTCGCGGCCAAAAATGCGGTTCTCGGCGAAGACCATCGCTACGACAACGCCGCGATGCCCTGGGTGGTGTTTTCCGACCCGCAGGTCGCGGGCGTCGGTCTCGGTGAAGCCCAGGCGCGGGACGCGGGCCTCGACGTCAAGACGTCCATCGTACCGCTCGATCAGGTGCCGCGCGCACTGGCCGCACGCGACACGCGCGGATTGATCAAGCTGGTGGCGGACAGAAAGTCCGACCGGCTGCTTGGCGGCCAGATCATCGCGCCCGAGGGGTCCGATACGATCCAGACCCTCGTTATGGCGCTGAAGTTTGGCATGACCACAAAGGCGCTCGGGGAGACGATCTTCCCCTATCTGACGACCGTGGAAGGGCTGAAGCTGGCGGCGCAAACCTTCGATATGGACGTGGCAAAGTTGAGCTGCTGCGCCGGATGAAGATCAGGACAAGGACCGGAGAATGAATGAAGACTACGACCTGATCGTCATCGGGGCGGGCATGGCGGGCGTGGCCGCGGCCAACAAATGTGGCGCGGCAGGATGGCGTGTCGCCATTGTCGATGCGCTGCCCTACGGCGGCACCTGCGCATTGCGCGGCTGCGATCCAAAGAAAATCCTGCGGCGCGGTGCGGAAATCATGGACGCGGCACGGCTCATGCAGGGCAAGGGGATCGATCCCGGTGATCTGTCGATCAACTGGGCCGATCTGATGGCACACAAGCGTGGCTTCACCGATCCCGTGCCGGACAAGATGGAAAAGGGCCTGTCGGGCAACGGCGTCGAAACCCTGCATGGAGCCGCGCGGTTCACGGGAAGCAACACGCTGGAGGTCGATGGAACGGCATATCAGTCGGAACGGTTCCTCGTGGCCGCCGGTGCCATGCCCAGGCCGCTGAGCTTCACAGGGGCCGATCTCGTGATCGACAGCACGGATTTCCTCAACCTGGAGGCCCTTCCCAATCGGGTTCTTTTTATCGGTGGCGGCTTCGTGTCCTTCGAGTTTGCGCATATCGCCGCACGGGCCGGAGCCAACCCGATCATCGTGGATCGTGGCGCCCGGCCCTTACGCGGCTTCGATCCCGATCTGGTCGAAATGCTGATCGACCGCAGCGGCGGTATCGGCGTGGACCTGATGCGCGAAACCGAAATCGTGTCGGTCTCGGAAGCCAGTAGAGCATTCACTGTCGAGGTGAAGTCGGGCGATGAAACCCGAACAATCGAAACCGATCTGGTCGTGCATGGCGCGGGCCGTGTGGCAGCCCTGGCCGATCTGAATCTTGAGGCGGCTGGTGTTGATTACAGCGACAAGGGCATCGTTGTAGCCCCGCATCTGCAAAGCACGACGAACAGCGCGGTCTTTGCCGCCGGAGATTGCGCCGACACCGATGGCATGCCGCTGACGCCAGTCGCAGTGATCGAAGGGAAGGTCGCGGCCTCCAACATGCTCAAAGACACTCAGACCGCACCGGATTATGCCGGTATTCCTACAGCCGTCTTCACAGTCCCGGAAGTGGCGCGTGTCGGTATGTTGGAAAGTGAGGCAAGGGACGCCGGGTATGATGTCGATGTTCGGTTCACCGACACTGGCGATTGGTATTCGAACTACCGGATCGGCGAGACCTCTGCTGCCGCGAAGGTCCTCGTGGACAAGTCGAACGGCAAGATCCTCGGCGCGCACCTGTTCGGCCCGGAATACGGCGAACTGATCAATTTCTTCGGGCTGGCAATCAAGCTGGGCCTGGCGGCCAAGCAACTTAAGTCGATGACGGCGGCCTATCCAAGTGTTGGATCGGATTTGGGCTCGCTTCTCTGAATTTGAAAGATTTTTCGCAATAGACCCGATCCTCCTCGGAACGTATGTCTGGCCCGATGAAGACGGTTCTTATCTACTTCGCCGCTGCGCTGGCCGAAATTGCCGGATGCTTTGCTTTCTGGGCCTGGTTCCGGCTGGACAAGAGCGTGTTTTGGTTGGCACCGGGCATGCTGTCCCTTGCCGCTTTCGCCTGGCTACTGGCGCTCAGCCCCGCCGATCAGGCGGGCCGCGCCTATGCAGTCTACGGTGGCGTTTACATCGTATCGTCCCTGCTGTGGCTATGGGGCGTAGAAGGGCATCGCCCGGATCAATGGGATGTAGTTGGAGCGGTCATTTGCCTTGTCGGTGCGGGTATTATTCTCTGGGCACCGCGCAGTATTTGAGAGGCAGCCGCAGACGGGGTGAAGCGCTGAATCGTTCGATTAGATCGCCTTTTGGTTCACGCGTTCCGACAACTCGGCGCTGCTTTCCCTCCGCATCGCGGCTGCGATCAAGCAGGTTTTCTACCGCCCTCGAAAGCAGCGATACATCCTTTACGCAGCATCGGTCAAAGTGGGCTCGGACCCGGCCTTCGCCGCAGGCTGCCTGAACGGCGGCTTCCGCGCTCATGAGACAAACTCGGCGCGGAGTCGAGCTTCCGCTCCCCTGTGTAGCCCGCCAACCAAGGCCTGAAACGCCCGCTACACTAGTCGCCCAACATCCCCGCCGCCCGCATGCTGAACGCGGCCTGCTCCCGCCCAAAGCCGACGATGAGGTGATCGTGGAGGGTAATGTCCATCACCCTGCAGGCGTCAACGATCTTCCGTGTCATGTCGATGTCGGCCTGGCTTGGCTGCGGATCGCCAGAGGGGTGATTGTGACAGAGGATGAGAGCAGAGGCATCAAGCACGAGAGCCGAACGCATGACCTCGCTGACATAGACCGGGACGTGATCAATGCTGCCCCGTGACATGATCTTGTCACGGATCAACTTGTTCTTCCGGTCCAACAGCAGCACCCGGAACACCTCGACCCGTTCGCGGACGGCGTTCAGAGCCAGGTAGTCGGTCAGCATCGTCCAGGATTGCAGCACGGCAGTGGCCCGGGCATGCCTGCGCAGGATATCGCGTGCCGCGTCGATGGTCTCGATTTCGGCCTCCGAGAAGCCGGGCGCGGGCGGATCGGTGATTTCGATGGGGTTATGTCGTGTCATGTCGGCTCCAATGGTTTGAGAGTGGCACGGCGGGCGGCGTTCAGATCAACCCGGCGATGACCAGGCCGGATTTCATGGAAGCGCGGCCGCAGGCCTCGCAGATGCCGGCGCGCTGATCCGGTTCGAGTTCGGCGGTGTGATCGCAATCCGGCGCCATGCAGATCGCGGGCACGATGCTGCGGAGCGTATGGTCTTCCAGGAAGTCCGCGACCTCGGCGTAGCCTTCGGTCTCGGCGAGCGTGACCAGCTTGGGATGGGAGAGATTGAACATGTGTCTATTACTTTTGACGGGATGAAACGAAAAGAGGGGAGCCGCGCTGCCGCGGCTCCTCTCACGGGGCGTGCCTCTTGGGTACTGCAGGCATAGGTGACAGGCGCCCCGATTGCTCGGGACGCCCTTTCGCTAGAATACTACTGTTTGTCAGCTCACCAGGGCGAGGCCGGTGTTTTCCGACCGCTCTTGGTCAGCGCTCTCGACGAACGGGATGATCGAGAAGGTCTGGCCGCCGCGCTGCTCCTCGTTCTGCACCGCGTTCACTCGCAGGTCGCCATCCGGCGTGTTGATGAGGAGCGAGACGTAGTCGTTCCCGGTGCGATTGCTCTTCGCCATCCAGGCGGATCCGACCCGGATCGGGTGGCCTTTGGGCGAGCTGACCTCGATACGGTAGTCGGGATGGGTCTCCTCGGTCTTGAACACGTTCTCGATGAGCATGAAATCGAGATCGAACATCATGTTGGCGACGTAACCGGCGAAGGCGTTGTCCGCATCCATCGCCGTCAGCTCGCCCGAAATCGAGCCAGATTTCATGGTGCGGTTCGAAACCAGCGGGATGATCTCGTAGTCGCCGCTCTGTGCCTCCCGCGCCTCCTTGCTCTGCACCGCATTGACGCGGAACGGCCCGAGGCCCACGTCGATCTGCATCGAAAGGTAGGGATTGCCGGTGGTATTGCCGGTCTCGTTCCAGGCCGTGCCGATGCGCACCTTGCGCCCGGACGTGTTGACGGCCGTCACGTCGAAATCCGGGCTCCGCTCGGACATCTTGGTCCGAGCCTCAAGCTGGATCGCGATGTCGAACCGGGTGGAGTGGATCATGCCGGTAAAGGCTGCGGCTGCGGTGTCGGCGGTTTTGGTCAGAGTTCCTGCGAACATGGGTCTTCTCCTTGGGTGTGCCGCTGCCCGGCTTCCTGCCTGAGCGCGCGGGATTGCTTTTCCGACCCCTCATGGGATCGCAAAAACCCACAGCCTTCTTTCTTTTCTCTCCTGCCCGTCAGCCCGTCCCGGCATCGGGATGGCCGTCCGACGTCGCCCCTCGCACCTCCCTTCCCTGCTCCCCGTCTGCGCCACGCGTCGACACCGATATGAAGAAGTCGGCCTCGGCCCCGTTCAGACGATGGCCACTCCGGTCGGTCAGACCGATTGCGCTGCCGTTCGGCACAAAGGTGATGAGGTATTGGCCGAGGATATCGCGGTGCACCCGGTAGCCTTCGTTGGCCCAGTGGACGGATTTACCGGCATCCACGGCGGCCTTGATCTGCGTGATGTTCATATTGATCTCCAGTTCCAGTTTTGACCGCGGCAACGCGGCGCGCGGGCGGCGACGCCGCTGCCCACGTCCGCTGGATCGGTACCGCTTAGGCGGCGCGATCTGCCGCCCTCGGAGAGCCCGCCGCCATGATCCGGCCGAGGATCGCGGCGGTCTCGACACCCTCCCCGTGCGGCACGAAGACCCGGAGCTGGTAGGCGATGATCTCGGTGAAACAGCCCAGAGCTTGCAGCCCGTCGATCGCACCCCGGTCGGCCCCGTCGATCTCGAGACGGGCCGCGCCCGCGACCCGGCGGCGGGTGAGCGTGAGGCCCCGGCCCAAGTCGACCGGCGCGGTGGAGCCGAGCGCCGCCGTCAGCATCTCCTGCGGGGTCTTTGGTGTGCCCAGCATGAACCGGGCACGCAGCGCGGCGGCGCCGTCTTCGCTGACGGTCCGACCGATCATGCTGCCCTGGCCGTCCGGCGTGACCCGGTAGATGCGCTCGTTGCCCGACGGGATGTCCTTCCAGATCGGCAGCAGGAGCCCGGTGAGGAGGTAGAGCTTCGTCGTGGTGGTTTTCGGCAGGCTGTCAGCCTCCGCGTCCCAGAGACGCAGGAACTCGGGACGGGCGATTTCCTCCCAGGCCGAAGCCTGGTACTTCCCCTCCTCGACATAGGTCGATCCCGTCGGCCGCGTGACCTTGCGCATCAGCGTGACGATTTCCTCGTCATAGATCTGCATGGGCCGCGACGAGATCAGCGCCGCGCGCCCCGAGGCGCGATTGACCATCGGCAGCTTGTCGTGGTTTCGGTCCATCGCGTCATCACCCGCGAGGACATGGACAGGGTCCGTCACCTCGAGCCCGATGATCCGCGTCACCGCCCCGGAGCGCGGGCAGGTCCAGAGATCCTCCGCCGAGACCTGCTCGATCCTTTCGCCGCGCAGGGTCTCGACCCCGAGATCGAGCGTGCCTGCGGCCCGCGCCCGTTCGGTCTGATCGGCAATCCGGGTCATGAACTCGGCGAAGAGCGCGTTCTGCATATGGATCGGCAGCGCCAGCACCCGGTTCAGGAAGCGCTGGATGGGCGGCAACTCTTCCAGCAAAACCCCGTCCTGATCAATCAGCCGAAGCGCGGTCCAGTCCGCGAACCGCTCGTAGCTCATCGCCCCGGCACGGCCGGCGGCCAGGTCGGCGTAGTAACCGCGCAGTGCAGCCCGCGCGATCGGGCTTTCGAGATTGTCCTCCTCGCGGAACATGCCCTGCGAGCCGGTCTCGCGCTGCCCCTTGGTGAGCGCCCCCAATTGGTCGAGCCGCCGGGCGATCGTCGAGGTGAAGCGCTTCTCGCCATGGACATCCGAGGTGCAGACCCGGAAGAAGGGCGCGCTGACCTGAGCCGAGCGATGCGTGCGGCCGAGCCCCTGGATCGCCGCATCGGCCCGCCAGCCGGGCTCCAGCAGATAGTGCCGCCGCCGCTTCTGGTTCTTCGCCGATCTCGCCGCATGATAAGACCGGCCCGTGCCACCAGCGTCCGAGAAGATCAGCACGTCCTTCTCGCCCTCCATGAAGGCCCGAGTTTCCGAGGAGTTGCTGCTGGCGGATCGCTTCTCGATGAAGAGCGCGCCGTCTTGGGGTTTCAGTGGCCTGACCGAGCGCCCCGTCACCTCGGCCACCGCCTCGTCTCCGAAGGCCCAGAGGATCTGATCGAGCGCCGAGGGGATGGGAGCCAGGGCCATCAGCTCCATCATTGCCGCATCGCGCAGGGCTTCGGCCTCGAGCGAGACGACCAGAGCGCCATCCGCGTTCCGAAGCGGCTCTGCCACCATGTTGCCGTCAATCTCGACGAGTTTCTGGGCGTGGATCGGGAAGGCCTGTTCGAGGTAGCCCAGGACGTAGTCGCGCGGGGTCAGCGCGCCTTGCGTCAACTCATCCTCGGGGTCCATCGCGTCCAGACGCCGTTTCAGCAGGCTTTCGCCGGTGGAGACCACCTGGATGACGCAGGCATATCCCTCCGCCAAATCCTCGCCGATGGCGCGGATGATCGTCGGGGCCTTCATGCCGAGGAGCAGGTGGTTGAAGAAGCGCTGCTTGGTACTCTCGAACCGTGACTTCGCGGCAGACCGCGCCGCAGAGGCGTTCGTCTGACCGGAGGCATCGTTGACGCCGGTCGCGGTCAGCGCCGCCTCGAGATTGTGATGGATTGTCCGTAATCGCGAGGACGCGATAATGCGAAGGTGTCCAGGATTCATTTGTGTTTTCCTTGGCTTCTGGATATCGGCGCGGCCTTTGCTGCGCATTATTTTGATTGCAAACCTCGGCGGCTTTCCAACCGTCTGAGGAGACACTCATGTTGAAGTTGCACGACGAGCTGATCGCCGAGCTCGCGAAATCGCTCACGGAGCAGAACTACAATCCGGTGGTCGTGACGAACCATCGGCTCTACGCCCGTCGGTTCCTGGACTACCTGGCCGAGCGCGACATGCCGGTGGCGATGGTGACGCCAGCGCAGGTCGATCAGTATTTTCTCCACGCAGTCCATTGCTTTCATGATCGCTACGGTCGGCCGCCCAGCTCGCGCTGGCACAGGCTACCAAATACGGCGATCGGCAGGTTGCTCCGGCTGGCCCAAGGCACATGGCCGCCAGAGGCTGAAATCGAACCCGTTAAGATGCTCCGGCACGCCATTTGCCATGATTACGAAACTTGGATGCGCGACGAGCGCGGGCTGGCAGATGAAACTATCGACGCGCGGCTCCGGGAGGCGCGGCGCTTTCTGGACTGGTATTTCGGCCGCAGTGGTGCCGACGGTCTCCGAAGCTTGGCCGTACGGGACATCGATCGCTACATGGACATGCGCGCGGTCGGACTGCGACGGATATCGCTCGCGGCATCTGCTGCGTGGCTTCGGTCCCTGCTGCGCTATCTCCACCTGTCGGGGCGGGTTCCGACCGATTTGAGCCCGCAGGTCATCGGCCCGATGCTCTATGCCTATGAGGATGTTCCTTCGATCCTGGACCGCAGCCAGATCGACATGGTTCTGAAGGCCACCGCCAGGGACAGATCGCCGAGGGGGCTGCGCGACCATGCTATTTTGCTGATGCTCGCCATCTACGGACTGCGAGAAGGCGAGATCTGCAGTCTCCGGCTCGAAGACATCGACTGGCACGCGGACTCGCTGCGCATCCGTCACACCAAGACCAATGCCTGTTCCTACATGCCGCTGCTGACGCCGGTCGGCGATGCGGTGCTCGACTATCTGCGCCTCGGGCGCCCGCAGGTCGAAAGCCGGGAGGTCTTCATCCGCTCCCTCGCACCCTATACCAGGATGAAGAACCTCTATGGCATGGTCGACGGGCGCCTGGCGGCCGCAGGCGTTGTGCCGGTGGGAAAGCGTGGCCCACATGTCTTCCGCCACGCGCGTGCGGTTGAACTGCTGCGGGCGTCGGTTCCGCAAAAAATCATCGGCGACGTGCTGGGGCACCGATCAACCGAGTCCACCAACGCCTATCTCAAACTTGCCACCGAAGATTTGCGGGCTGTAGCGCTCGACGTGCCCGGATCGGAGGTGCTGTCATGAGCGCCTGGCACGATCCCGATTTGCTTGCCGTCGAGGACTTTCTCCGCATCTCCCGGTTCGGACAGAGAAGCAGTTACACTTACCGGTGGATCCTTCGCAGCTTCGAGGATGTTGCGCGCCGGCACTCAGCAGTGGATCGCCAGATGCTCGAGGACTGGCTGGGGGACATGGCAACGCGGTGGAAATTGTCGACGCTGTTGAACCAGGTCTGCATCGTTGACCGCTTCCTCGACTATCTGGTCCAGAACGAGTTGATCCCCGGCAATCCCGTCGCCGAGCTTCGCAGGCAGCACAATATCAAGCAGAACAAGCCGATCTGGCGGGCTCTTGCCTCCCCCAATCCCGACGAGGCACTTGCCGCGTTGTGCCAGCCTGCGCCCTACGGCAGCGTTCTGGGCGACTTCATGCGTGACCATGTCGCGCTGATGCGAAACCGGGGATACCAGTATGAGACGCAGGCTCACTGGTTGCTGCGGTTTGACCGGTTCCTGCAGGCTCATCCGGAACTGGCGGACGAGCCGCTCGAGACGATGCTGTCCCATTGGGCAGCGGCCAAGTCCACCCGCAATCACGCGGCGGAATGCCAGAAGCTGGGGCGCATCCTGACCAAGGCGCGGCACCGGCTCGATCCGAACATTCCGCCGAAACGCTTCAACCCGCGACCGGAACGAGAGGTGGCTCGGGAGCACCGGCAACCGCATATCTTCAGCCCGGCTGACATCCGGCACATGCTCGAAGTTGCCCGTTCCTATCCGTCGCCGCATGCCCCGCTGCGGCCGTGGACCCTCTACACCATGATCCTGCTTGCCTATTGCGCCGGGCTTCGACGTAGTGAGATTGCGCGGCTCGATCTGGGCGACGTCGACCTTCAATCCGGCACGATCACGGTCCGGGAAACGAAGTTCTACAAGACCAGGATCCTGCCTCAGTCGGACAGCGTCATGACCGAACTACGTGCCTATCTCGATGCGAGGCGGCGCGCAGGTGCTCCACAAGACAAGCAATCGGGGTTGTTTTGGCAGGGCCACTTCAAGGGCCACCATACTCCGGAGACGGTCACCACGATGATCACCAACGTCATGCGCCGCGCCGGATTCAAGCCACCCTCCGGACGGACGGGGCCACGTGTGCATGACCTGCGGCATTCGATGGTCGTGAACCGGATCCTTCAATGGTACCGGATCGGCATCAACCCGCAGGACCGCCTGCACTTCCTCTCGACCTATCTGGGTCACCGGGACATCAACTCGACGCTGGTCTACATCACCGTCACGCAGGATCTTCTGCAGGAAGCCAGCGAGCGGTTCCGCGCCGTCGGCGCCCCCTGTCTCAACGGGGAGGCGCTGTCATGAAAGCCACAAATCCCTTCCCCGAACTGTTGCGGGCCTTCTTCCAGGAATGGCTGGCGGAACAGCGTAGCGCCTCGATCCATACCATCAAGTCCTATCGGGACACCTGGCGGATGTTGCTCCGGTTCGTCGCGGAGCGAAACGGCGGCGGTGTCGCACGGATCACGCTGGCCGACGTCTCCGCCAGCGAGGTGCGCGCGTTCCTTACCCATGCCGAGCATGGTCGCAAGGGCACGATCGGCACGCGCAATTGTCGGCTTGCCGCGATCCGCAGCTTCTTCAGCTTCGTGGCGGACAAGGACCCTGAATATATCGCCCAATGCGCCGAGGTCCTCACGATCCCGCTCAAGCGAAAACCTACCGCCGCGCCCTGCTACCTTGAGCCAGGGGAGGTCGAGGCCATTCTCGCGCAGCCCGACCGGTCGACCATTGAAGGGATGCGAGACCATGTGCTGCTGTCGCTGCTCTATAATAGCGGTGCGCGCATCCAGGAGGCGCTCGATCTGTGTCCCGGCGCGATCCGTTTTGAAGCACCGTATTATGTGCGTCTTTACGGCAAGGGGCGAAAGGAACGCATCTGCCCGCTCTGGCCGGAAACCGTGGCTTTGATGAAGAAGCTGCTGGAGCGGCAGCCACGCGCGCCGGATGAGCGCATCTTCGTCAATCGCTACGGCGAGCCACTGGGAGCTTCGGGCGTGCGGTTCAAGCTGGCGGCCTACGTCGCGGCCGCGGCGAAAACGACGCCCTCGCTGCGTTTGAAACATGTGACGCCGCACAGCTTCCGGCACGCGACGGCCGTCCACCTCGTCGCGGCGGGCGTCGACATCACCGTCATCCGCAGCTGGCTGGGGCATGTCAGCCTCGACACGACCAACCACTACGCTCAGGCCAATCTCGAAACCAAGCGAAAGGCGCTCGAACAGGTCGGCGTTCCGGCAGAAGGAAATCGACCCGCGCGATGGAAACGTGACGCGGACCTGCTCGCCTGGCTCGATACCCTCTGACCCCAACCGAAGGAGAAATAATGTGAAGGACGCAGCCCCGATATCCCCGAAAAATAGCGATGGTGCCGCGTTCCTTCGCATTATCGCGTCCTCGCGATAGCGATCTCCA
>NZ_DS022277.1:0-95241 GCF_000153725.1 Salipiger bermudensis HTCC2601
CCCACTGGATATTCCGAAGGCGTGAGCCCGAGGTAGGCCATCAATTGACGTGGGTTATCGAACCGCTGGAAATCGCCGACCTCGGCCACCACGGTAACTGCGACGATGAAGGCTACGCCCCTCATCGCTTGCACCGCCTCGACCACCGGGGCCAGCGACCAGGTCGGGAGCAGGTCGGCAATCTGTGTCGTGAGCCTCTCGACACGGACTTCGGCGTCGGAGACCGCATCGACATAGTCCTGGAACACGATCTTCTGGGCAGGGTGCTCAAAGCGCACCGTGGTCAGCCAGCGACGGTAGGCGACTGTCCACCCCTTCTTTCCGGGATAGATGCGACCGTGCCTTAGCAGAAACCCCTGCAAATGCTGACGCGCCTTTCCCAGCACCTGCATCGCCGTAGCGCGCGCTCGTACCAGGTCGCGCATCGCCTCATGCGCCGCATCCGGCACCCAGACCGCTGTCAGCTCTCCTGCACGGTGCAACTTCGCCAGCATCACTGCATCGCGGCGGTCGGTCTTCACACGGTCGCCCGTCTTCACCGGAATGAGCGATGGTGCGACCACGATGCAGTCATGCCCCATGTCGACGAGTTGCCGGTGCAGACCGTAGCCGCAAGGCCCGGCCTCATAGCAGAAACACAACCGGCCTCCGCTCGCAGCCAGCTTTTCCACCAGCTTACGGACATAATCAGGGCGGTGCGGCACCGTCCCCCAATGCCGGACCTCTCCACCGCGCTCTCCCATCGCAACCGCGACTGAAATCGTCGCCTTATGGACATCCAATCCGATGAACGTGCTACCCTGCATGTGGTCTCTCCCCCATTCTTGAGGCTCGGCGCCCGCCAACCGGACGCAACCCTCGAAGGGAGAATGCCGCGGGAGAGGCCACCAGCCCAGTCAGGCTCACTCCACGATCATGGGGTCTAAAGGACAACCGGATCATCGACATGTTCCTCGCCCAGGGCGATACGAAGCATCTCGTGCGCCTGCACTCCCTTGCCGGCAAGTTCATCCGTCGGTCCTTCGTCCTCGAGCACGGCATTCGCTTCGATGAGGGTCGTGTGGCGAACGAGGTGATGTTCAACGCGCGACTGCACCGAGCGAACCCGCGGCGGCGAGTCAGCAATCTGGTCTGCTACCAGCTGCGCGAAGGAGATCTGAACTGATGCGGTGGATGCCCCCACCGATGATGTCCCGGGAAGTGGTGTAGCTCCTCATGGGCCTCGCGCTTTCGAGCGGGCCGAGCTGGTCAGTCGCTCTGCGCTGCAGGCAGACTGACACCGAGATCATCGCAGACGGGCGCGAGCGTTTCCAGCGTCATGTATCTGGCGCGCTGGACTGTCCATTCCTCGGTCTGCTCCATGAGGATCGCGCCGACGAGGCGCCGGATCGAAGCCTCGTTCGGAAAGATGCCGACGACGTCCGTGCGTCGCTTGATCTCGCCGTTCAGCCGCTCGATCGGATTGGTGCTGTGCAGCTTGGTGCGATGCTGGGCCGGGAAGGTCATATAGGCCAGGACGTCCTCCTCGGCCGTGTCCATGAGCGTGGCCAGCTTGGGGAGCTTGCCGCGCATCTGGTCCGCCACGAGACGCCACTGGGCCTTCGCCGCCGCGTGGTCGGGCTGGGCAAAGGCCGTGGCGATGAATGCCGAGACCACCCGGCGGCTGTTCTTGCCGGCATGGGCGAGCGCATTGCGCTGGAAGTGGACGCGGCAGCGCTGCCAGGTCGTGGACAGGACCCGGGCGGTGGCGGCCTTGATGCCCTCATGCGCATCGCTGATCACAAGCTTCACGCCGCTGAGGCCACGGCGGACGAGATCACGCAGGAACTCGGTCCAAAAGGGTTCGGCCTCGGAGGCCCCGATCGCCATGCCCAGCACTTCGCGCCTGCCGTCGGTGTTGACGCCCACCGCGAGCGTGACCGCAACCGATACGATCCGGCCGCCCTGGCGCACCTTGAGATAGGTGGCATCGATCCAGAGGTAGGGCCATTCGCCCTCGATCGGCCGTGTCAGAAAGGCATCCACGCGCTCGTCGATCTCCTCGCACAGTCGGCTGACCTGGCTCTTCGACACCCCGGTGCCACCCATGGCCTGCACCAGGTCGTCCATCGATCGCGTTGAGACGCCGTGGACATAGGCCTCCTGGATCACGGCCGTCAGGGCCTTCTCAACAGAGCGCCGCGGCTCGAGGAACGAGGGGAAATAGGAGCCGGTGCGCAGGCGCGGGATGCGCAGTTCGACGCTGCCGGCCCGGGTCTGCCAGTCCCGATCGCGATACCCGTTGCGCTGCGCCAGGCGCTCGCTGGTCTTCTCACCATAGTCAGCACCGGTCTTGGCGCCGACCTCCAACTCCATCAGCCGTTCGGCAGCAAAGCCGATCATCTCGCGAAGCAGGTCGGCATCGGCGCTCTTCTCTACCAGCGCACGCAGGTCCATCATGGGTTTGGTCATCGGGGGCATCCCTCGGTTCAGGTTGGTGTCAGCAACCCGACCCTACCGAGAAACCCGATGGCCACCGAAAGCTACACCACGACCTGGGACCTCACCCCCCCAACCAACGGCATCTCATATGCCATGATGGTTCCATTGGAACCGAACGGAGGGCACATCGATGACGACGAATATCAGCATGCTGGCGATCGACCTTGCGAAGGGTAGCTTCCAGGTCTGCGCCATCGGGCCGGAGGGGGCGGTTCTATACAACCGAAGTATGTCGCGGACGCGGCTTGCGTCCCTTCTTGCCGAGCAGCCAGCTTGCATCGTGGCGATGGAGGCCTGCGCCACGTCGCACCATTGGGGCCGGGTGGCGCAACTGCACGGCCACGAGGCTCGGCTTGTTCCGGCGGCCTACGTGAAGCCGTTCGTAAAGCGCCAGAAGAATGATCGCGCGGACGCGGAAGCCATCGCGGAGGCGGCCTTGCGCCCGACTATGCGCTTCGTGGCGGTCAAGAGCGCCGAGACCCAGGCGCGCGCGGTCGCATTCCGGACACACCAATGCCTGGTCCGGCAACGCACGCAGCTTATCAACGGGCTACGAGGACATCTGGCCGAGTTCGGACTCGTGGCGCCGAAGGGCCCGGCGAGCCTGAACGCGCTGGACGACGAGGCCACGGACCTGCCAAGCCCGGTTCGTGAGATGGGCGCGATTTACCTCGACCAAATCGCGCGCCTCACTGCGGTGATCGAACAGCTGGCGGACGAACTCCAGGCGGCATCGAAGGCAGATGCACAGCTGCGACGATTGTGTACCATCCCCGGGATCGGCCCGGTCACCGCTGGCGCGGTCTCGGCATTTGCACCGGACCTCGATACATTTGACAGCGGACGAAACTTCGCAGCGTGGCTCGGCCTGGTACCCCGGCAGAGGTCCACCGGCGGCAAGATGAGGCTCGGCTCGGTCAGCAAGATGGGCCAAACTGACATCCGCCGCCTTCTGATTGTCGGCGCCATGAGCGTGATCCGTTGGGTGGTTCGCAAGGGCGGCAGTGCGAACCGCTGGCTGGCTGCGCTGGTGGCGCGCAAGCCCAGGATGGTCGCGGCCGTCGCGTTGGCGAATAAGATGGCTCGCATAATCTGGGCCATGACAACGAAGAAAGAGGATTATCGAATGCCGTGATCTGGGCCCGAGCAGGGCCTGAACACGGCATGGCCGCAGGGCCGGGGTGAGCGATCGACGAGGAGTAGGCGACACGGACTTCGAAGTTCAAGGCGGGAGATCCAGTCCCGGGGCTCGAGCGCTTGCAGCTCTCTGAACCGATGTGAACCCAGCCTTCCGAACAGCATACCGGCCCGTGGCGTCATGGAAGGCCACGCTCAGAGGCCTGACACACGTCCGATCGAAGACCCCGCCGACAAATCGAAGATCATGCTTGCCAAACAGGGGGCATCCACACACGCCCCGGTTTCAGCGGAGGCAGTTTGCTTGGTCTCAGGCGACCATATTCACTCCTTCGATCGTTTCATAGAAGTTGCGCTCGGCCTCGGCTGGCGGGATGTTCCCGACCGGCCCGAGAAGGCGGCGGTTGTTGAACCAGTCGACCCATTTCAATGTCTCCCATTCCACGGCATCGGTCGATTTCCACGGTCCAAGTCGGTGGATGACCTCGGTCTTGAAGAGGCCGATGATCGTTTCGGCCAGCGCGTTGTCATATGAATCCCCGACGCTGCCGACGGATGGCTCCAGCCCGGCCTCGCCCAGGCGCTCCGTATAGCGAATGGACAGGTATTGCCCGCCGAGGTCGGAATGATGGGTCAGACCCTTCCCTGGTCGGCGTTCGCACAGGGCCTGTTCGAGAGCATCGAGGACGAACTGTGTCTGCTGCGACCGGGATGCCCGCCAGCCCACGATCCTGTTGGCGAAGGTGTCGATTACGAAGGCGACGTAGACGACGCCCTGCCAGGTGGAGACATAGGTGAAATCGCTGACCCACAGGCAGTTGGGTGCAGGCGCTCGGAACTGCCGGTTCACCTTGTCCAGCGGACAGGGCATGGCCGGATCGGGGATCGTCGTCTTCCGCGTCTTTCCCCGGACAACGCCCTGAATCCCGAGCCGCTTCATCAGACGCTCGACCGTGCAGCGCGCCACTTCGAAGCCTTCTCGTCGCAATTGATGCCAGACCTTGCGCACGCCGTAGACCTGGAAGTTCTCGTCCCAGACCCGCTGCACTTCCGGCATCAGGTCCGCGTCACTGCGGGCGCGAGTGCTCGCCTGTGAAGGATCGCGGGCGACGACAAGCCCGGCATAGTAGGTCGACGGGGCGATCGGCAGCACCTTGCCGATCGGCTCGACCCCGAAGTCCATCCGGTGCTCTTCGATGAAGGCGATCATCGCTTCAGTGGGCGGTCGAGCTCCGCCTGGGCAAAATAGGCACTCGCCTTCTTCAGGATCTCGTTGGCCTGGCGTAACTCGCGCACCTCGCGCTCCAGTTCCTTGATGCGGGCGCGCTCGTCGCTGCTCAAGCCATCCCGCCGGCCGCTAACTAATCGAAATCAGCCTCCGGTAAACTCGGCGCAGTTCAGAACGCCTTAAGGGGGGCCGTCAAGCTTATCGTTCGTCATTTTCTTGGCAGGATCACCTGCCGCGAACCCCTGTCGCAAGGCTGAGTAAGCTGAACTCTTTCACTTGGCGTTGATCGCTGTGAATGCCGGTCTTCTTCTCGCCGCGCTCGGCCAGCGTCTGCGAAAAGATGCCTGTGTCGCGCCACTGGATCAGTTCAAATGCGACCATGGCACCGCCGGTCATGAGCGAGCTCTCCGTCACGGTGTCATGAGCGATTAGGGCAATCCGGACAGCGAGGAAAGGCGCAACCGGCGCCTTTCCTGATCTTCCTCGCCTCCAGTCTAACTGCTCGGCGTCTCCGGGCGCGAAAGTCTGACGCATGGAGGCGAAGGCTGACGCCTCGCGCCCGGCTTTGTTCCGGCCACAGCATGGCACTGCGCCGTCTCGTTATCGATGTGTCAAGCGTGTGGCGGCAGCTCAACGCCGTCACGCCGTGCGGAGAAGTTGTCCTTGATCCCGTACCAGCGCAGCATCATCTCCGGCGCGAACGACATGTAGGGCGGGGCCGCCTTCAGGCGCTCGACCGGCAGCGCGAGATCCATTTCGGCGGTGCCTTCAGCCCAGTCGGCAAGGATGCCGCCGAGCATGGTGCCGGTCGGTACGCCGCGTCCGGACAGACCGGTGCAGGCCAATGCGCCCGGGCCGAGGTCGTAGAGGCGCGGGATGGTGTGGCGCTGCATGTCCAGCTCGCCGGTCCAGAAGTAGTCCCATGTCGTGCCACCAGGCACCTGAGGGTGCAGCCAGCGCAGGCGGTCCATGAGCATCTGGCGGGTGTATTCGAGATCGCGCCCACGTTTGCCGACCGGGAACATCGAAGCGACGATCCGGCCTTCGGCGTTGTACTTGTAGACGAAGATGTCGCCCCGCCCGTCATGCATGGTGCCGTCGAAGGGGATCACCTGTGCCCGCACGTCCTCGGGCAGGATGCTGGTGGCCGCAAGCATCACCTTCTGGATGCGATAGGTCTTCTCGAGCCCGTTCCAGCCGCCGTCCGTATAGGCTCCGGTGGCCATGATCACCTTGTCCGCGATCACTTCGCCGGAATCGGTGCGGACGTGCCACTTGTCGCCCTGCCGCTCGACCTTCGAGACCTTTGACCGGGTGAAGAGCTGCGCGCCCTCCTGAAGCACCGCCCGCGCCAGCCCGCGCGCATATCCCAGCGGGTTCAGGTGGCCGCCCGATTTCAGCAACCAGCCGCCAAAGAACCTGTCGGATCCAGTGAGACGTCTGGCCTCGGCTGCGTCGACAACCGTAGACGGGCAGCCGACCGAGGCATAGCTATCGGCCTTTTTGCGAATGCCGTCCATACGTGATGGGCTGAGGGCGCCCTGGAAATAGCCGTTCTGCTTCCATTCGCAGGAAATCTGGAAATCGCGAATGAATTCGGCGGCCATGTCGGCGCCTTTTGTCTGGCGTGCGATCAGCCGGTTTGCGCGCTCGGTCCCGAGATGGGTGCGCAGCTCTTCCAGCGAGTAATAGGAAAATGTCGGCGTGCAGTGACCGGCATTGCGGCCCGATCCGCCAAACCCGGCCTCCTGCGCTTCCAGCAGCACCACCTCGTGCCCGCGGCGGCGCAATTCGATGGCCGACGTCATGCCCGTGTAGCCGCCACCCACGACGCAAACATCCGTGCGCACAGTGCCCTCGAGCGGGCCGGTGTCCGGGGCCCGTGTGGCGGTGGCGTGCCAAAGGGTCGTATCGAAGGGAGAGAACTGGGTCATGCTGACTGCTTTCGTCTGGGTGAAGTCGGTCGGTCGGATACCGCCGGCACGAGAGAGATGTCGTCGCGGATACAGGCGCTCAGGTGCCCCGGCGCTCGGGACCGCAGCTCGGGGTGGGCCGCGTCGCACTCGGGCGTGGCATGCGAGCACCGGGTGCGGAAGACGCAGCCCGAGGGCGGCGAGAGCGGGCTTGGCGGCTCGCCCTTCATCGGAATGCGCGCGCCCCGGGCGCCGACCGTGGGCTGCGGCGCAGCCGAGAGCAGGGTTTCCGTGTAGGGATGCTTCGGTGCCGTGAAGAGCGCACGGGTGGGGGCGATCTCCATGATCTGTCCGAGGTACATCACCGCCACCCGGTCGGCGATGTGGCCGACCACCGCGAGGTCATGTGTCACGAACAGCAGCGTGAGCCCCAGCGACTCCCGGATCTCGGAAAAGAGGTTGAGCACCTGCGCCTGCACCGACACGTCGAGCGCCGAGACAGGCTCGTCCGCCACCATGAACTCGGGCCGCACGATCAGACCGCGCGCGATGCCGATGCGCTGGCGCTGGCCGCCCGAGAACTCGTGCGGGTAGCGGGTTATCATGCTGCGTGGCAGCCCGACGCGCTCCAGCGTCTCGGCAGCGGCATCGCGGCGCTGCGCAGCGCTGAGCTCGGGCTGATGAAAGCGCAGCGGCATGGTCAGGCTGTCCTCGACCGTCATGCGCGGGTTCAGGGACGAGAACGGATCCTGGAACACCATCTGCATCTTCCGCCGGTAAGGATGCAGGGCCTTGTGCGAGCGGCCTGCCAGGTCGGAGCCTTCATAAAGCACGGCGCCGGAGGTCGGGCGTTCCATCATCATCAGGTTGCGCCCGAGCGTGGATTTACCCGAGCCGGACTCGCCGACGAGGCCCAGCACTTCGCCGCGATGGATTCGCAGGTTCACGCCGTCCACAGCCTTCACGGCAGCGGTCTGGCGACCGAGCAGTCCCTGGCGGACGGGATAGTGCTGCTTGAGGTCGACGGCTTCGATCAGGGTGCTCATACGGAGAGATCCTCCATGTCGGACGCTGCGATGTCCTCGATGCGGAGACAGCGCACGGGGTGATCGGGGCGGCCATGCGGCTCGAGCGCGGGCATGGCGGTGTCGCACACACCCGGCCGGGCATGGGGGCAGCGTGGGTGGAAACTGCACCCGTCGGGCAGGTTGCCGGCGGTGGGTACGAAGCCCTCGATGGTGCCAAGCGCCCCGGTCCTGAGCCCGGCATCTTCGAGCCGTGGCACCGAGGACAGCAGCCCTTGAGTGTAGGGCATGCGCGGCTGGGTCAGAACGTCTTCGAGACGGCCTTCTTCGACGATGCGGCCCGAGTACATGACCATCACCCGGTCGGCGATCTCGGCCACCACGCCAAAATCGTGGGTGATGAAGAGCATTGCCATGCCGGTGCGGTTCTGGATGTCGCGAAGAAGCTCGAGGATCTGCGCCTGCACCGTTACGTCGAGCGCGGTGGTCGGCTCGTCGGCAATGAGCAGGTCCGGCTCTAGCGCCAGCGCCATGGCGATGACCACGCGCTGCCTCATGCCGCCCGACATCGCGCCGGGATAGGCGGACATCCGGCGCTCGGGGTCCGGGATGCCGACGAGGGTTAGCAATTCGAGCACGCGGTCCCGGATTTGTGCGCGGGTCATCTTGCGGTGATAGCGGATCGCCTCGGCGATCTGGTCGCCGACCCGGTGCACCGGGTTGAGCGAGGTCAGAGGCTCCTGGAAGATCATTGCGATCTTCGGCCCGCGCACCGAGGTCATCTTGCGCTCGGTCAGCTCCAGCAGGTTGACCCCGCCGATATTGACCTGGCCCTCGATGGTGCAGTGCCGCGCGTCGGGCAGCAGCCGCATCAGTGCGAAAGAGGTCACGGATTTGCCCGACCCGGACTCGCCCACCAGGGCCAGCGTCTCGCCGCCATGGATGTCGAAATCGATGCCGTGCACCACCGGGGTCTCGCGCCCACGGGCCTTGAAACGGATGGTCAGGTCGCGAACAGAGAGCACGGGGTCAGTGGTGGAGGAGGAGGGTGTCGTCATGATCCGCATCCTCACTTGACCGAGCGTGCATCGAGCGCATCGCGCAGCCCGTCGCCGATAAAATTGAACGAGGTCACCGCCATGGTGATTGCGACGCCCGGCACGATGGCCAGCCAGGGGGCGCTCTCGAGATACTGTTGGGCGTTGTTGAGCATGTTGCCCCAGCTCGGCAGCGGTGGCTGTATGCCGTAACCGAGGAACGAGATGTAGGCTTCGAGCAGGATGGCGCGGGCCACGGTCAGAGTGGCAGCGACGATGATCGGACCGGTGACGTTGGGAAGGATCTCGCGCAGCATGATCCACCAGTGCGGCGCGCCGATCATGCGGGCGGCGGCGGTGAAATCGCGCGAAGCCTGGCCGCGGACCTCTGCTTCGACGATGCGGGCGACCTCCATCCACGAGGTGACGGCGATGATCAGTGTGATCATGGTCGGCGAGGGTTGCAAGAAGGCCGCGAGCGTCAGCATCAGGAAGATCGATGGGAAGGACAGGAACGCATCGACGATGCGCATCAGCCCGGTGCGGGTCCATCCGCCGAAGTAGCCGGCGACCAAGCCGATCACAGTGCCGATCAGGGTCGAGAGCACCATGGCGGTGAAACCGACGGTGAGCGAGATCTGCCCGGCCGAGAACAGCCGTGCGGCGATATCGCGGCCCAGAGGATCGGTGCCGAGGATGTGGTTCTCGGTCAGCGGCGGCGAGAAACGCGCGCGCAGATCGATGTACAGCTCGTCATAGGGCAGCAGGTAGGGGCCGAAGAAGCAGGTCAGCGTCAGGCCCACGATCATGATCAGGCCCAGCATGGCGAGCCGATGGCGCATGAACTTGCGCATACGCGGGCCGGTGAAGACGCGCAGCGGCGAAGGCCGGCGGGCGGGGGCGTCGGAGATGGCGCTCATTGGGGCGGTCCTTTCGGTCAGCTCTGTCAGCCCAGACGGATGCGCGGGTCGGCGAGTGCGACCCCCACGTCCGCGAGGAAGTTGCCGATGACGGTGAGGATGGCCGAGAACATGAGCAGGCCCATGATCACCGGGTAGTCGTTGTAGCCGAGGCTGTCGATGAACAGGCGTCCGAGGCCGGGCCAGGTGAAGACCGTCTCGGTCACCAGCGCGCCGCCGATGATGGTGGGCAGCTGCAGGCCGGCGAGGGTGATCATCGGGATCAGCGCGTTGCGCACGATATGGGCGCTGACCACGCGCAGGTGGGGCAGGCCCTTGGCCTTGGCGGTGCGGACATAATCCTGATCGATCACGTCGAGCGTCGCGGCGCGCATGTAGCGGCTCCAGATTGCGACATTCACCAGCGCCAGCACGATCGAGGGCATGATCAGGTGGATGAGGTAGTCGCCCAGGCTTTGGTCGCCGACCGTGTACATGCTGCCGGCGGGCAGCCAGCCGAGTTCCAGTGCAAAGATGAAGATGGCGACGAGGCCGAACCAGAAGGTCGGGATCGACAGTGCGATCATCGCGCCCACCGTGGCCATGTAATCGAAGATCGAGTAGCGCTTCAGCGCGCCGAGCACGCCGACGAGGGTGCCGAGCGCCACCGAGATCACGGTCGAGGTGCCCATCAGCAGCAGCGTCGCCCACATGTGTCGCCACACCACGTCGAGCACCGGCGACTGGTCGCGATAGCTGTTGCCCCAGTCTCCGATCAGCATGTTGCCAAGCCAGTCGAGGTACTGCACCGGGAGCGGACGGTCGAGACCCATCTGCGCCGCGATGCGGTCGAGGTCGGCTTGGCTCATGCCCGGGGTCATGGCGTATTGCGACAGCGGCCCGCCGGGGGCGAGGTTGATGACGAAGAACCCGATCATCGACACGATCAGGATCAGCACGGCCCCTTGCAGGACGCGGTTTAAGAGGAAACGTAGCATGCTGCGGCCTCCGAATGAGCGAGGGGGCAGAGGTCCCCGGCGCAGGCCGCGCCGGGGACGCCTGAGACGTCTGGTCGTTCAGGGCGGGGGGAGCGGATCAGCTCCAGCTCCAGTCCTGCATGTTCCAGAAGGTGATGCGGACGTTGATGTTGGGGGTGTAGCCCGCCATCTGCTCGTCGTGGCCGCGCACCTCGTTGCGCTGGAACAGCGGTAGGAAGGGCAGCTCTTCGCGCACAAGTGCTTGGATCTCTTCGTAGATGGGCTTGCGCGCTTCGGGGGACACGGTGGTCGCACCCTCGGCCAGAAGCTCGTCGATGCGCGGATTCGAGTATTGGAAGGTGTTCTGACCGGCACCGCCCTGTGCGTTGATCGCCTCGGTGTGGAAGTAGTCGCGGGTGTCCGGGTCGGGGCCCGTCAGGAAGATGATCCCGGCCACCGCCATGTCGAACTGCGACTGCATCCAGTGATCCGCCCACATCACTGCCGGCGGCAGGTTCGAGATGCTCATCTCGATGCCCATGTCGCGCCAGCTTTGCTGCAGGAACTGCTGAAGCTGCTCGCGGGTGTGGTTGCCGGCGGTGGTCGAGCACACGAAACTCAGTCGCTCGCCGTCCTTCTCGCGGATGCCGTCAGAGCCGACGACCCAGCCCGCTTCCTCGAGCAGGGCGATGCCCGCCTCGGGATCGTAGACATGCTCGGGCAGGCTCTCGTTGTAGTAGAAGCTCTGCTGCGGCATGTAGGTTTCGGTCGCGGTCGGCAGCCCGTAGTAGAGCGCGTCGATCACCGTGGCCTTGTCGACGCCGAGATAGAGCGCCTCGCGCACGGCCGGGTCGGCCAGCACCGGGTTGCCCACGTTGAGCGACAGGGTTTCGACGGTGCCCACGGGCACCAGCTCGACCGTCTTACCTGACAGCTCCGAAGCTTCGGCGTAGTGGTCCGGCGCGATGCCCTGCAGGGCGATCACGTCGATGTCGCCGGTGCGGAACTGGGTATAGAGCACCGTGAGGTCGGGCACGTAGCGAACCACGACACGCTCGATCTGCGCCTTGTTGCCGTGGTAGTCGGGGTTGGCGACCAGCTGGATATTGTCGCCCGGAGCGCGGCTGTCCCAGACGAAGGGGCCTGTGCCGATCGGGCTCTGGTTGAATGGCGCCTCGTTCGGATCTTCGCCCTCGAAGGCATGCGCGGGGACGATCATCGTCCAGCTCAGGATCGCCATGTAAGGCGCGAAGGCCGACGACATCTTCCAGGTCAGCTCGGTGTCCGACACCACGGTGATCTCTTCGATCAGTTCGTGACCGGTGCGGCGTGCGGCGCGGAAGTCGGGATTGGTCTGAAGTTCGAGAGTGAACTTCACGTCCTCGGCGGTCAGCGGGGTGCCATCGTGCCAGGTCACGCCCTCCTTGAGGCTGATCCGCCATTCGGTGCCATCCTCGGAGATGCCGCCATTCTCAACGGTGGGCACCTCGGTGACGAGCCGCGGCGCGAAGGAGCCGTCGGGTTCGACCGAGAAGAGCGGATCGAAGAGAGCCCAGTGGATGCCCTCATCCACCTCGATGTGCAGCAGGTGCGGGTTGAACACCGTCGGTTCCTGGCTGATGCCGACGATCACCTGGCCGGTGGCTTGGGCGCGGGCGGTGCCGGGCAGCGACGATAGTCCCAGCCCTGCGGCGCCCATCAGCGTCATGCCGAGGAAGCCCCGCCGGGACGGGTGCGCAAAATCGTTTCCAGTGTTGGTCATTCAAAAGATCCCTGTTTCGGTCTTTGTTGAGTGGTCAGATCATTCGATCTCGGGGTGGCGCTTCTTCTGGCGCCCTTCGCGACGCCCCGGCGCGCGGCCGGGGCGGGCAAGTCAGAACCCGTCGTCCGGTTTCAGTGGAGTGCCGTCGGAGAAGCGGGAAAAACGGAAATGATGCGGATCGACGCAGGGTGTACGCCCGGTGATGATCTCGGACATCAGCTTGCCGGCGGCCGGACCGATGCCGAAGCCGTGCCCGGAAAAGCCGGTTGCCATGAAGAAGCCGGGCAGGGCATCCACACCGGAGATCACCGGCACTGCGTCCGGGGTCACGTCGATGTAGCCCGCCCAGGACTGCCGGGGCTTGGCCTTGGCGAAGATCGGGAAGGCCTCGGCGGCGGCCTTGAGGGTGGTCCTCACCACCTTGGGATGCGGCTTGGGGTCGAGGACGCGGGTATATTCGAAGGGCGTCGGCTCGTCGTTCCGCCACTTGCGCGCATAGGAGGCCTCCTGCGCGAAGCGCGGCCCGAAGCGCAGGCGAAGGTCGCGCCACTGGTGCTGCATCGCCGGGAGGTACTTGAATGCCAGCCGAAAGCTGTCGGGGACGATGTCCACCACGTTGACCGATCCCGAGGCTAGCGAATAGCCGCCGTCTCTGCGCTTGCGGAAAGCGAAATCACGGGTCCAGTATGCCGCCTCGGGGCCACCCTCGAGCGGCTCGGTGCGGACCACGGTGTTCATCACCTTGAGTTGTGGGAAGTCGATGTCGAGGTTGCCCGAGAACAGCCGCGACCATGCGCCGCCCGCCAGCACCACCGCGTCGCAGGCGATCGGGCCGCGCTCGGTGATGACGCCGCTGATGTTTCCGGCGCTGGTCTCGACCCCGCGCACGGCGCATTCGGTGAGGATCGCCGCGCCCCTTTCGCGGGCGGCTTCGGCAATCGCGGGTGCCGCAAGCTGCGGCTCGGCGCGACCATCGGCCCCGGTGAAGAGCCCGCCTTTCACATCATCTTCGCACCCCGGTATCACCGCATCGAACTCGGCGCCCGAGACCATGCGGCAATCGAACTGGTAGGGCTTGAGGTGCTCGCTCCAGCGCTCGTACTGCGCCATCTGCTTGTCGGTGCGGCAGGCGAACATGATGCCGGCCTTCTTGTAGCCCAGCTCGCGGCCCGTCCGCTCGTTCATTCCGGGCCAGAGGCGCAGCGCTTCGGCCATCAACGGGATCTCGCGCGGGTCCCGGCGCGAGATCCGCACCCAGCCCCAGTTGCGCGAGCTCTGCTCCTGACCGATGCCGCCCTTTTCGCACAGCGCGACGCGCAGGCCCTTCTCGGACAGTTCGAGCGCGGTGGAGGTGCCGACGATACCGCCGCCGATGACCACCACGTCAACCTTATCAGGCAGCGCTTCGTCTCCGTGAACCGGTGTGACACGAGGTCCGGGCATCAGTGTATTCCATCTGGTTGGCAGTTAAGCGTGATTTCGGCCTGACACAGCGTGCTGGGCGTCTCGATCGTGTTGAGCGTCAGCGCGGCAAGGTCAGAAACCTGCGTCATGTCCTCCGGGGAATACCCACCGTCAGCCGCCGACAGGCCCATGTCGGTGGCGACGAGGCCGGGGCAGATCGCGGTTGCGCGGATGCCATGATCCCAACCTTCGTGTCTTAGCGCATGCGCCAGCCCCACGGCGGCGAACTTGGAGAAGGCGTAGAGACCGGAGCGCTGCGACTTGACCCGTTTTCCGGACAGCGACGCCATCACCACGATGCGCCCGTCTCCACTGTCGATGAGCGGCAGCCACGCCGCCGCCGCCAGCCGGCGCGGAGCATGTGCGTTGACCTCGAATAGACGCAGCACCGCCGCATCGTCCTGCGTGACAATGGTGTCGTGATCGAGCAGCCCGGCGCAGGCCACAACCGCATCGATGCGGCCATGCCGCTGCATGACACCCTCGACCCAAGCGGCCTCGCCGGCGGTGGTGGCATCATATGTCACCGCCTCGGCGCTCTTCGCCGCTAGCTCTTGCGGCAGTGCTGCCTCGCCGCGCAGCCCCAGCGATACGAACCAGCCTCGCCGTGCGGCCTCGAGTGCTATGCCAAGGCCAATACCGCGCGATCCGCCGGTCAAGAGCATGACTTTCCTGGTCATCACCGGCTCCTCTTCCAATCTAGCCCCTTGTGCCGTTCGATGTACGCGTTCGAGATCTTGCGCAGCAGCGCCACGGTCTGCGCGTGCTCTTCCGGGCTCAGCATCCAGAAGGCTTCCTCGCGCTCGCGGCCAACGATGGCGCGCACCTCGTCGAGCACCTCGCGGCCCCTGTCGGTGATGAAGAGTTGCTGGCGCCGCCGCGTCTCTGGGTCGGGCCGCCGGTCAAGCAAACCTTCGCTGATCAGCTTCTCGACAAGGCGCGTCATGGCTGGCGCGTCCTTGCCGGCGAACTGGCGGATCTCCGAGGCGGTGATGCCGGGCTGGTGGAACACGATGAACAGGGTCGAGACCTTGCCCGTGCCGCCAGCCACCGGAAGCCCGGCGAACTTCTTTTCAAGGTCGCGTGACACCCAGAGGTTCAGCACCCGGATGTAATAGCTGATCGCGCTGCTGAGGCAGTCGATCTCCAGCTCGTCGAAGCAATCCTTTGGGCGGTCAGTCATCATCACCTGCTTCCAAACACGTTTTACCGATCGCGCCGCACGCGGGGTCCGGGCGGCACATGTCAAACGATTGTCGATTGCAGTTGTCATCGACAAGTTGTTTTCGACAATTTGCCGGACCGGGGCGCGGAACTGCCGCGAAAGCGGATAAACGGCTAAAGAATGTGCGGATGGCGTACGGCTTTCGGGGGCTCGGGTGGGAGAGACGACCATCGCCACCACCCGGTCCCTGCAGGCCAACTTCCGGCGGTCACGTCATCCAGTCGGTCGAAGGGGGGATGGATCCGGCCCGGAAGCCGACAACGCGCGCCAAGCGGTGCGCTGCGGTCGAGGGGGGGGCAGCGCATCTCGAGGCAGCAGGCCTGAAAGGTCGAAACCACTGGCGGGACGCAGCTCACCCGCCACGTCCATTTTGTTCAAAGCGCCGCTCAGGAACGTTCAATACCCCGGCGCATGCCCGTGATACCCTTGTTCTACAGAACCGGTCCGCAGAGCCTTGCAGATGCGATCAGCCAGGCCCGCAGGCTTAGCGGCGTGCCTTCGCTTGGTCGATGACAGTAAGGATGTCGGATTGCGCCCAGCGCGAGGCGGAACCGAGCTTTATGGGCTTTGGGATCGAGCCATCAGCGACCCGTCGCCAGAAAGTCGGGACGCTGATGGATAGAAGGTCAGCCGCTTCGCGGACCTCCGGGAGGGGGTCGATATTGGTAGCGGTCGAGAGTGTAGAGTTGGTCATGAGGCCCACAGCTTCGTTCTGATGGAGGTTGACTCACCAAAAGCAGAAGCGTGCGGACCGGCCCAGTCAGGAGAAAAGATTATGGGTCAGAAAACCCTCAGATAACGAAAGCTCGCTCATCTTCGGTCAGAGAGTAGAGGCCTGGCAGCGGGGAGGGGGCAAAGCAGTCGGGGATTCTCCATGGATTCCACTCGAACCCTGACTTATCTGCGATCACGTCGATTTCTTGCTCGAAAGACCTCGCGTTCGACAGGAAAACTGTGAATGCGGCTGCGTCGTTCTCAAACTCCTCTGGGCCCGGGGTCGACCATCGCAGTGCAGCCTCGAGGTGGGCTGTGTTGATCCAACGCTCGAACTCCGCCTGAAGCACGGTGGTCATGGAGAGCTCATCTTGCCTGCCTCCTTCGTCACGTAGAGCCTTCGCAACGAGACGGTATGCGTTCGCACGAGTTAGAGGCAGCCCCTCGAACCTCAGGCGCATGAGCTCCACGATGATCATCGCGGCGTGCCTTCTCTCGGTCCAGAAGCGCTTGCGCCGAAGATACTTCGCCTCGACGACCTGGTCGAAATCGCTAAGTGGCGCGGAATTGTCGGAGTTGAGGGTCATGTGCCGCCATACCTGCGTGACAAGCTCTTCGCCTTCGCTCTCAGGTATAGAGAGGCGCGCCAGCGTGAAAAGGTCGGGCCTTTCGATGAGCTCCCTGTTCTCATCAAGGATCGGAAGGACGCGTGACGCGTGCATAGGTTTGATTGTCATTCTATCGCAAGTTTGACTGCGGCGCAGGGTGCGCCGGTTAAGTGTGCCGCCCAACGCTCAAGCAAGGCACGGCGCTGGTCGAGGTAGTCCGTTCGTCTATAGGCGCGTTCCACATGCCCTCCTACCACGTGGCCGAGGATGGTCTCCCCGACTTCGTGCCGGGCATCCGTTGCCTCGGCCAGCCAGTCACGCAGGCTGGACCGAAAGCCGTGCGGGCGTTCATCCATCCCCCTGCGCTCCATGAGCTGCGCCATCGTCGCGTCGGATATGACTCTCTTGCGGGTTCCGGGGAAAAGGAAGCCATCTCGCGCATGCCGGTTCGCCTCCGTGATGACCTCCTGTGCTTCTAAAGAAAGCGGCACCCGGAAATCAGACGTGGCGCCCCTGCGGCCTTTGATCTGTTCTGCCGGAATGGTCCACGTATCGCCGTCGATCTGGTCAAGGTGCATGAAGCGTATTGGCCTCGACCGTACGCCGGTGAGCATCAAGAGCCGCAAGGCCAGATGGGTTACGGATCCTTCCGCCAAGCTCTGGTAGAAGGCAGGCGCCTCGCTCCAGGGGACTGAAGGGATGTTCTTGGCGGTGTGTCGCGGTTTGCCGAGAAGAGCTCTGGCTTTTTCCGGAGCCTGGGTGTCTACGTCAAGCCCTCACAGGCTGCTGAAAAACTCTCGCCTCGACGCCTGACGTGGAACATGATTCACCGTAACCACTACGATGGTGGCGGAGTGTGGGATGCGTGGATCAGATCAGGTGACGGGCTCGCTGTTCAGCTACGTCGATCTCGAGGAGCGCATTCCAGTGCGATACCCGCTTCGCAAGATCAGGGCCGTCGTCAACGACGCACTGCGCTTCCTGGATGCAGAGTTCGACCGGCTTTACGCGGGTGAGGGCCGCCCCTCGATCGCGCCGGAACGATTGATCCGGGCCAGCCTGCTGCAAATCCTCTACTCGATCCGGTCCGAGCGGCAGCTCATGGAGCAGATGGACTACAACTTGCTGTTCCGCTGGTTCGTGGGCCTTGGGATCGATGACGTTGTCTGGGTCCCGACCGTGTTCACGAAGAACCACGACCGGCTGCTGACCACGGACATGTCGCGCAAGATCATGGCCGCCATTCTGGCGCATCGCGAGGTGGCACCGCTGCTGTCGGACGACCATTTCTCGGTCGACGGCACCCTTGTGAAGGCCTGGGCGTCGATGAAGAGTTTCCAGCCGAAGGAAAGAGCGACGTTGGGCGGGGACGAGGGTCCCGGCGATCCGCCAGATGGCAGCGCGCCGCCCACATCTTCCTCTGACCAGTCCACCGTCGAGCCCGACCCGATGACCCGCCCCACACGCCGCAACCGTAACGCCGAAGTCGACTTCCGTGGCGAACGACGGTCGAACGCGACCCATGCTTCGATGACCGATCCGGAGGCCCGGCTGTTCAAGACCCCCCGGCGCCGGCGCCATGCTGTGCTTCATGGGGCACAGCATGATGGAGAACCGCTCCGGCCTGATCGTGCAGGCCGACCTGACGCGGGCGGACGGCCACGCCGAGCGGCGTGCTGCCATCGACATGCCTCACCGCCACTCGCCGGGATCGACCCGGCGCCTGACCCTGGCAGCGGACCGCGGTTACGACAGCGCCGACTTCGTCGCCGAGCTGCGCCAAATGGTGGTCACGCCGCATGTCGCCCAGAAGTCTCGACACTCCGCCATCGACGGCAGAACCACCCGGCACCCCGGCTACGCCAAGTCACAGCGGCGCCGGAAGAAGATCGAGGAACCTTTCGGCTGGACCAAAACCGTCGGTGGCATGGCGCAGCCCCTGTACCGCGGCATCGAGCGCGTATGGGCCCGCTTCACCTTGGCGATGGCGGCCTGCAACCTCGCGAGGCTGCCGAAACTGCTCGCCAACTGAGCCGGCAAGCGGCTACTCGGACTGCCGGTTCGCAAACCAGGCCGCATCGAGCTCCTGCTCAAGGGAAACCCTTCCTCAAGGCAGACCTTTTCAGCGGCCTGTTAGGTGCGCCCCAGAGCCGACGGCCTCTTGGCTGATCGTCACAAGGGGGGGGAGCCATGATGCGCTTCCCCCCAAAAAAGGCTTGGGCAGGGAAGGTCTTTCGCTCTCGCGGGCAGGGGAGTGCACATAAGCCCTCCGCGCGAACAGTCGGTTCCGTGGGTGCCCGCGGCACGTCGGCGCCCATCCCTTTCTTCGCAGGATACAGCCTGTTCTCCGCGCTGTCCGCTCAGCGCTTCCGAACCGGCCTCGGAAAGAGACAGGAACGGCCCCGCAGCGTCGTGCTGCGGGGCCGCTCTCTTGTGGATGTGTACCGGGATCAGGCGTTGGCGCCGGACATGTGCCGCGCGGCGATGTAGCCGAAAGTCAGCGCCGGTCCCAGCGTAATGCCGCCGCCAGGGTAGTTGCCGCCCATGATGGAGGCCGCATCGTTGCCTGCCGAATAGAGCCCGCCGATTGGCTGGCCGTTGCCGTTCAGCACCTCGGCGTACTCGTTGGTCTTGAGGCCCGCGAAAGTCCCGAGATCACCCACATACAGCCGCACCGCGTAGAACGGGCCCTTCTTGACCGGCGCAACGCAGGGGTTGGGCTTGTGCTGCGGATCGCCCAGCGACCGGTTGTAGGCCGTCGAACCCTTGCCGAACTCGGGATCCTCCCCCTTGACCGCGTGCTTGTTGAACTCTGCCACGGTCTGCTCCAACTGCGCCGGGTCCGCGCCGATCTGACGCGCCAGATCGGCGATGGTCTTGCCCTGGATCAGGTAGCCCTGCTTGACCAGGCTCTTGTAGGGCACCGGCGACGGCTTGGCGAAGCCGAGACCGTATTTGCGGAAGGTCCGATGATCGGCAACGAACCAGGCTGCCAGTTCGGCATCCGGGCCGCCCTCTTCCTGGCAGCGCTTGACCATGGCCTGACAGAAATCGTGATAACTCTGCGCTTCGTTCACGAACCGCTTGCCCGAGCGCGTCACAGCGATCACCCCAGGCTTCGAGCGGTCAACGAAATGAGGGAAGGTGCCGAGTAGGCCGTTGCCCATCGGCGGGCGCGACACCGGCACCCAGGCCGCCGAGTTCGGCAGCTCGGTGTTGACCGTCGCGCCCACAGCCTCGCCAAGGCGCAGGCCGTCGCCCGTGTTGCCCGGAGGAGCGGGCGACACATGCTCGTGACCCGAGGGGGCATGCGGCATCAGCTCCTTGCGGCGCACCGAGTCCTGCGGAAAGCCACCCGCTGCGAGCACCACGCCCTTTCGCGCGTGCACCTCGACCGGACCATCGGGCCGGTTCACGACCGCACCGGTGACGCGGCCGCTGTCGTCGCGGATCAACGTCCGCACCGGAGCCGAGGTCCAGATCGGGACACCCTTGTCGAAGCAGGATTTCGCCAGCCGCGCGATCAGAGCATTGCCGTTCATCAGTCGCATCGAGCGGCCGTGGAAGGTCACGTCACGGGCGAATTTCGCAACCAGCCCGGTGACGAACAGCGCCGAGATCGGAGAGCGCGTCACATTGAAGAAATGCAGCAGCTCCTTGCCCGAGCCGATCATCATGCCCAGCACGGTGATCTCGCGCAGTGGTGGGCGCAGACGCTTGATCTCCTTTCCCAGCTCTCGCCCGTCGAAGGGCCGAGCCACGATCGACCGACCGCCATCCATCCCGCCCGGCGCGGTCGGGTGGTAATCGGAAAAGGTCGGGCCGAGGTCGAACTGAAGCGATGTCTGGCTCTCGAAGAAATCCACCGCTTTCGGCCCGGCCTCCAGGAATGCCTCGACCTTTGCTGAATCGTAGTGTTCGCCGGCCTCGTGCTTGAGGTAGGTCCGCGCCTTGTCGACGCTATCCTGCACCCCGGCACGTTTGGCGGGGGCGTTGTTGGGGATCCAGCTCCAGCCACCCGAGCGCGCGGTTGTGCCGCCAAAGACAGCTTCCTTTTCCGCCACGATCACCTTGAGACCCCGGTGCACCGCCGAGACCGCCGAGGCGAGCCCTCCCGCACCAGAGCCAACGACCAGAACGTCTACATCTTCTCGTTTCATCGGTTCTCCCCTTTATGCCGTCAGATATCCGCCATCGACCGGCAGCAGAGCGCCGGTCACGTAGCTCGAGGCCTCCGAGGCCAGGAACAGCACCGGGCCGACCAGCTCCGAGGGCTGGCCGGGCCGACGCATCGGCGTGTGTGCCATGAAGCGCCCGATCGCCTCGGGGTTCTCGCGCGTGGCCGCGGTCATTGGTGTCTCGATGACACCGGGCGCGATGGCATTCACACGGATCCCGTGCTCGGACAGATCGTGGGTGAGCGCGCGGGTCATCTGCAGCACCGCCCCCTTGGAGGCTGCGTAAGCCACGAGCCCCGGTCCGCCCGAGACGGACATGATCGAGCCGAGATTCACGATCCGGCCCTTGGTTCGCTTGAGCTGGGGCAGAAAGGCACGCACCATGTTCATGCAGCCGGTCGCGTTGACCCGCATCATCGCATCCCAGTCGTCTTCGAAGCTTTCTGCGTCCGGCGGGGTGCGGCGGATGATGCCGGCGTTGTTGACCAGAATATCGGTTGGCGCGCCAAAGCGGCTTTCGGTTTCCTGCGCGAGCGCCTCACAGGAGGCCCTTCGTGCAACGTCAAGCCCAAGCGCGATGGCCTCGCCTCCGGCCGCGGAGATTTCGGATGCGACGTCCGAGCAGGCCTGCTCCTGCAGGTCGCAGACCACAACCCGCGCCCCGGCCTCCGCCAACCCAAGGGCGATGGACCTGCCATTGCCCTGAGCGGCGCCGGTGACCACCGCCACCGCACCTTTGATTCCCAGCATGATTCCTCCCTCGGTCGTCTCGGTCGCCGGAGATTCTCCGGCCTACCTGATTTGGCAATAACGAAACGATTGCACCTTAACAAACGAATTCTCGAATCCAAGAAAAATTTCTGCTTCCAAGGTGTCAGTCTGAGCCGAAGCATGTGCGCAGATGGAGAAAAGTGTCGCGATATCAATGTCGTATATTCCAAATGCCATGGCGGACGAGGCTCGTCAGATCATACTATATTGACATATGTATTATTCATCGACAAACTTTAAGCCGAGGAGCGAGGCCTGCGGCGATGCCGTTGGGTCTTTAAAGGGAGAGAGATCATGACAAAGAATGGCGAAGTCATTCGCACCGCTGTGGTGCGAGCCGCCGCCTGTGGTCGTGCTGCGACGAGGGGGCAGGCATGAGTTCGGCGAGAAAACTTCTGGAGATGCGCGGCGTTTCCAAGCATTTTCCGGGTGTCCGGGCTCTGCACGACATTACCTTCGACGTCTACGCCGGAGAGGTTCACGGCCTCGTAGGTGAGAACGGCGCAGGCAAATCGACCCTGATGGGGGTAGCCTCGGGGGCGCTTGTAGCGACCGAGGGCGAAGTCCACATCGACAGCGACCCGATGTCGGGCGACCCGGATCGCGCGCGTGAGCTCGGTCTTGCCATCGTGCGGCAGGAGCCGGCGTTGATGCCGGACCTGTCAGTGGCCGAGAACCTCTTCCTCGGGATGCCACATGCCAAGCGGCCCTCGCTGTCTGCGCTCAACACCTGGGCGCGTGGACTGCTCAAGCACTGGAGCGAGGACGTCACGATCGACCCGCGCGACCACGTGTCCACGCTGAACCCGGAACAGCGCTTCATCGTCGAGATCGTGAAGGCCCTGGAATGCGAGCCGAAAGTGCTCGTGCTGGATGAGCCGACCGAGCACCTCGCCTCGGAGGATGTCGAACGGCTCTTCGAACGCGTGCGCGCAGTCACGGCGCGCGGTGCGGCGGTGATCTACATCTCGCACCGGATTCGCGAAGTTCAGGCCATCGCCAACCGGCTGACCGTGCTGCGCGATGGTGAAGGGCAGGGGACCTTCGATGCCCGGAACATGTCCGAGGATCAGATCGTCTCGCTGATCGTGGGTGGCGATCTCGACCGGACTTTCCCCGCTAAGGCGTCCGAGGCCTCCACGCGTACAGTGCTGTCCACCCGCGGCTTCTCGGGGCCCGGCTTCAGCAACGTCAATCTCGACATACGCGCGGGCGAGATCCTCGGTCTCGCGGGCATTGATGCCAACGGGCAGCGCGAGTTCATGCGGGCACTGGCCGGCATCCATCGCGGGTCGGGTGACGTGACCCTTCTTGGAAAGCCAATCTCGATCCGCAACAGTCAGGGCGCGAAGCGACACGGTATCGCGTACCTGCCCGGGGACCGGCACCGCGAAGGGATCTTCCCAGAGCTTTCGATCCGCGAGAATTTCTCGATCCGCAGTCCGCAAGAGGACGCGGCCCTCGGACTGATCCGTAGCGGCAGCGAACAGCGCCGCACGGTCGATGCGATCCGGCAGTTCGCAGTCAAGACGCCGCATGGAGAGACGCCGATCCAGTCCCTCTCCGGCGGCAACCAGCAAAAGGTCGTGCTCTCGAGCGTCCTTGCGGCCAAGCCGCAGGTGCTGCTGGTCGACGAGCCGACGCAGGGCGTCGATGTCGGAGCGCGGGCGGAGATCTACCGCAGTATCCGTGAAACCGCCCGCAGCGGTGTCGCTGTGATCGTCGTGTCTTCGGACGCGCAGGAGGTGGCTGGGCTGAGCGACCATGTCGCCATCTTCTCCCGTGGTCGCGTGGTCGACATGCTCTCGGGCGACGACGTGACCGAAGATCGCATCACGTCTTCGGTCTTGAAATCCACCGAACAGCGCGACCGTCATCATCGCCCCGTCGCGGCGTTCTGGAAATGGGCGGCGAGCAACAGCGCGCCGCTGGTCATGGTCGCCGCCGCGATCCTGTTTCTGGGTGCGGTCGCCGGGATGTGGAACCCGTTCTACCTCTCGCCTCGCAGCCTGACCGGAATGATGACCTTTGCCGCCACCCTGGCGCTGGTCGCCTACGGGCAGCAGTTCCTGATGATGGTCAGCGGCATCGACCTGTCAGTAGGGCCAACGATGGGGCTTTGTCAGGTCGTCGGCTCATTCTTCCTATTGCAGGAGCTGGGGCCGGGCTCACATGTCGCCGGCTGGGTGCTGCTCTTGCTGGTGGCGATGGCGGTCGGTGTCGTAAACTGGATCCTTGTCGAGGGCCTTCGGATGCACCCGATGGTCGCGACGCTGGCCACCTTTATGGCGGTCCAAGCCATCTCGCTGATCCTGCGCCCGGTGCCGGGTGGCATGATCGACGGTGACGTGATGATGGCGCTTTCGATGAAGGTGGGCATCGTGCCGGTGACCTTCATCGCAGCCGTCCTGCTGGCGCTGGTGCTGGAATTTTGGCTCTATCGGCGAGAGATGGGCGTATCGATGCGCGGCCTCGGCTCGCGGCAGGAAGCGGCGCGAACCGCCGGCATCCGACCGAAGCTTGCCCGCTTCGTGGCCTATGTTGGCTGCTCTTTCCTCGCAGGTCTGGCCGCGATCACCATGATTGCCCAGGTGGGCATCGGGGATCCCAGGGCCGGTCTGACCTATACGCTCGGCTCCATCGCGGCGGTGGTCATCGGCGGCGCGAGCCTTTTCGGGGGGCGCGGATCCTTCGTCGGCGCGCTGCTCGGGGCGATCTTCATCACCCAGGTGAACTCGGTGACCGTGTTTCTGAGGCTCAGCCAGGAATGGCAGCAGTATCTGCTTGGCTTCCTCATTCTCGCGTCCGTGGCGCTTTACTCCAAGAGCCGTGAAAAGGTGGTGCAGGCATGACGACGACAACGCTCAACAAGGCCGGTGACGCACCGGCCGGCAACGCTGGCTTCGCCCGGCTTTCGGCGACGCTCTTCAACGAGTTCTCGTGGATTTGGGGAGGCCTGTTCGCGCTGTTCCTGATCTGCTCGGTCGTCGCACCCGGCGTGGTGCGGCCCGCCGCACTCAGCTCGCTCCTGCCCTTCGCGGCGATCCTTGCGATTACCGCGGTGGGGATGACGGTGGTGATCCAGCAGCGGGGCCTCGACATGTCGCTGCCGGGCACCATGACCATCGCCGGCCTGCTCTTCGCCAAGATCGGCTTCATGACCGGATCGACGCTGCTTGCGGTGCCGCTCACGCTGCTCATTGCGCTTGGCATCGGCATCGTGAACGGCCTTCTGGTGGCCAAGGTGAACATCACCCCGATCGTGGTCACGCTCGCGACGAATGCCATCCTGATGGGTGCGGTGCGCGCGGTGTCGGGCGGAAGCCCGATGACCGCACCTGCGGAGCTGGCCGAGTTCTCGCACTCTAAGCTCTTCGGTGTGCCGATGACCCTTGTGCTGGCGTTGCTCTTCATCCTCGTGATCAGCGTCGTGACCAAGCGTTCGATCGCCGGTCGACGCTTTGTCGCCGTCGGGCAGAACCCCGCCGCCGCGACCGCCGCGGGCATCCCCATTCTGCGCTACCAGGTGGCGACCTACGCGGTGGCGGCGCTGTGCTTCGCCGTGGCCGGGATGCTGTTCACCGGCTTTATCGGCTCTGCCTCGCAGACCGCGGGCATCGATTACCTACTGCCTGCGATCGCAGCGGTGGTGGTTGGCGGCACCCCCTTCAGCGGCGGGCGCGGGAGCGTCATCGCCAGCGGGGCGGCAGCGCTGTTCATGGCGCTGCTCGGTCAGATGGTGCTCGCATTCGGGGCCGAAACCTCGGTGCAACTGCTGGTGCAGGCTGGCGCCATCATCGTTGCGGTGAGTGTGCGCCACCTCCCGGACCTGCTGCGCTGGATCGCGCGCGGCTGACTCCACGGGCCCCGGCCAAACGCCGGGGCCGTTCGTCCTATTTTGCTCAAGAGGAGACGACATGATTTCTGTCATGGCCCTGATCCGTACTGCCAACGAACTCTGCGCCGAGACCATGCGTGGGCCACTGGCCGAGCTCGCCTCGGGCGGGGCCTCTGCGGAGGAAATCCGGGGGATGGTCTTCAACCGGATTCACGGCCCGCAGGACGAAACCGCGCCGCTGGATGGCATCGCGCAGTTCTTCTGCCCGACGATCTCTTCCGGGATGTCTGCTGCCGCCAGCGGCGAACTTGATCTCGCGATGGGGGTTCCGGGGCATTTGATCCGTGAGATGAACCCGATCCTGTGCCTGCAGAACAGCGTCCTGGCGCCGGACCGCGACGCTGGGTTCAAGCGCATTTCGCTGCTGCGCAAACGCGCGGAGCTGTCGACGGAGGCCTTTCAGGAAGAATGGTTCGGTCTACATGCGGCGCTGGTCAAGCGGATGCCGGGGCTGCTTGGCTATCGCCAGAATCTCGTGCTGGACGGCCCGCGCGATGACGAGGGGCGGATGATGGCTGACGGCGTCGTCGAGATCTGGGCCAAGGATGCCACGGACCTCGACGCCGCCTTCGCCTCGGGCGCCGGGCGCACGGTTCTTAGCCACGCGCAGGAGTTCATCGCGGAGAGCTCGAGCTTCGTGGTCGAGCCGACTGCCCTGCGGGGGCTGCACTGAGCGACGTTGACAGGACGCCATGCTGACCGACCCTCTGCTGCTTGCCGTGATGACACTGGCGGTTGTGATCCTCGGCCTGTCGAAGGGCGGCTTTGCCGGGATCGGCATGGCAAGCACGCCGATGGTCGCGGCCATCACCGACCCGCTGACCGCGGCAGGCCTCATGCTGCCGATCCTGCTGGTGCAGGACCCGCTGGTGGTGGCGATCTATCGCCGCAGCATCGACTGGCGGGTGATCCGGCGGATGTTGCCGGGCGGCGCGGCTGGGGTGCTTGCGGCCTACGTGTTGGCCACGGAAGTCCCGGAATGGACGGTCAAGGCGGTGTTGGGCATGGTCTCTGTCGCCTTCGCGCTCTGGCAGGTGGCGGTCGACCGGCGGGGTGTCCCGCAGATCGCGCGCGCGCGCCGCTTCGACTGGCCTCTGGGCCTTGCAGCCGGTGCGGCGAGCGGATTTACCAGTGCCATCGCCCATGCCGGGCCGCCGCCGTTCCAGATCTACGTCATGCCGAAGCGGCTGCCCAAGGAGGTCTATGTCGGCACCAGCGTGATGTTCTTCGCCGCGGTGAACCTGATGAAGCTGCCAAGCTTCGTCGCGCTCGGCTTGTTCAGCCTCGGGACATTACAGACCAGCGCGCTCTTCCTTCCCCTCGCCATCGGCTCGAGCTGGGCGGGCGCTTGGCTGATCCGGCGGATCGACCCGCAGAGCTTTCGCCGGGTGATAAACGGCATCCTGCTGCTGATCGGCCTCGCACTGCTCTGGCAGGCCGCAGCCGGCGCCAGTCTGGGCTGAGGCCATGGCGCAACCGGTGTCACTGCGCTTTGCACCGCAGCGCGCTGGCGGGTTATCTGGGAAAGTTGGATAATCTGCGCCAAGCGCGACAAAGGACGAGCCGTGACAAGGTGGTTGCCCGCCACCCAGCTTCGCTCAGGCGGATCATGGGGATTGTTCAGCCGGAATGACGCTGACCCAAGTGTCCGACATGGTCAGCACATGCCCACTGAGCTGGGTGCCGAGTTCCGGGGTGAGGCGGGCCCTAGATTTGTAGGCGCTTTTCCCATTACCAAGAGCCGCGCAAGACACCTATCGGGCTCAGGGGCGCAGCATGATCTTCCCGGCCCGACCGGGGGTCAGCGCGGCTTTCATCGCGTCGGCACTGCGCGACAGGGAATAGCTGCCGCCGGTCTCGAGCGGCAGCTCACCACGTGCGGCCAGCTCGACCAGCTCGCCGATCAGGCGGCGGCGGGTGTCGGGCGCCATCTCCTTGCTGACCCGCGCGCCCCAGAAGCCCTTCACCGTGATGTGCTTGGTGATGAGATCGCCCGAGGACAGCGCCAGAGGCGCGCCGGTCGCGGTGCCGAAGACCACCAGCTCGCCATCGGTGCCCAGCAGGTCCACGAGGCTCGCGGCCATCTCGCCGCCGACCGAGTCGATGGCCGAGACCGCGCCGGCCTCGCCGATCAGTGCGCGTGCCTTGGACTTCCAGTCGGGATCCGCGGTGGAGAGCACGTTGGTCATGCCGGCCTTGAGCAGCTCGTTGGCGGCCTCGTCGCGGCGCACGAGGTTGAGCAGCCGGATGCCGCGCGCCTTGGCGAGCCCGGCCATGATCTTGCCGACCGCGCCGTTGGCGGCGGTTTGGATCAGCCACTGGCCCTCGCCGACCTTCAGCGTCTCGAGCAACGACAGCGCGCTGAACGGCATCGCCACGAGCTGGGCGCCGGCGGTGTCGGGGATGGCGTCGGGCAACGGCAGCAGCGCGGCCGCGGGGGCGGTGAAATACTCGGCCCAGGCGCCGTGCACCCCGGCCGCGGCGACGCGCTTGCCGAGCAGCTCGGGATCGACGCCTTCGCCAAGCGCCTCGACGATGCCTAGCGCCTCGGAGCCGCCGATGGCACCGGGCAGCGGCGGCTTGTAGCCGTAGCTGCCGCGGATCGTCCACAGGTCGTGATTGTGGATCGGCGACAGCACCATGCGGATCAGCGCCTCTCCGGGCCCGGGCTCGGGGCGCTCGATCTCGCGCGCGTCAAGGACATCGGCGGGCTCGCCGAAGGTGTCGTGGATGGCAGCGAACATGCTGGTTCTTCCTTTCAGTCGGTCGTTTCAGCCCCGGAGGGGGCGAGCTGGGCAGAGGTCTCCTCGCGCGCCATGCGCAGGGCCGCATCGCTCTGGGCGAGCTTCGCGAGCACCGCGGCGCCGAGCCATCTGGCGTAGAGCATCCGGGCAGTGGCGTCGGGATTGTCGACGGGGGCGACGCTGCCATCCTCTGCGCCGTCGCGCAGCAGGCGGGCGATGCGCGCCACGAGTGCGTCGACGCCGCGGTCGAGGATTTCGCGCATGGGCTCTGAGAGATCGGCGACCTCGGCGCCGAGCTTCACCACGAGGCATTCGCCGGCGATGCCCGCGCGCCCGGCCTCGGCCAACCACGCATCCCAGAACCGCGCGAGCTTGTCGCCGGCGCTGCCAGGGCTGTCGATGAGGGCATCGAAACGTGCGAGATAGCCCGCGACGTAATCCTCAAGAAGGGCGGCGCCGAAGGCCTCCTTGGAGGCGAAGTAATAGTAGAACGACCCCTTCGGCACGCCGCTCTCGGCGAGGATGCGCGACAGCCCCACCGCCGAGAAGCCGTGACGCAGCAGCAGGCCGCGTCCGGCGTCGAGAATGCGCTTCCGCGTCAGATCCGATTTGCTTTCCTCTGTCATGCGCAGCGAGATAGGAAATAATAGACCGGTCGTCTAGTAACGCTCGCGAAGCTGTGACCGGCCTTGGATCCGGGCCGGATCACGCGGCCCCGCGACGGGGGCGGGACCGCGCGGAGTGTCACTCGTCACTCATAGGCGCCGGCGGAGTAGGTCAGCTCGTAGCTGTGGCTGTAGAGCTCGAAGACGATGCCGAACGGGTCTTCGACATAGACCATGCGGTAGGGCTTCTTGCCGGGGAAATACTCTCGCACCGGCATGCGCTGGCGGCCGCCGGCCTCGACGATGCGCTGCGTCAGACCCTCGACATCGGGATCCTGCACCGCGAAGTGGAAGGTGCCGTGACGCTTGTGCTCGAGCTTTTCCTCGGGCGCGTAATCGCCCGGGAACTCAAAGATCTCGATGCCGATCCCGTCGGCTGTCGCGAGATGCGCGATACGCAGCGAGCCCCAGCCGGGGCCGAAGACGTCGGTGCACATGACGCCGATGGCGCTGTCATCCTCGACCGCCTCTGAGGGCGCCATGACGACATAGAAGCCGAGCACCTCCGAGTAGAATTTGACCGCGGCGTCGAGGTCGGGAACCGAAAGTCCGATGTGAGAGAAGGTGCGGGGGGTCTGTTGCATTGGGTGTCTCCTTGGGTGGCTGTGTGCCCTGGAGCTAGACATCCCGTACCTGCATATGAAATTATCATCTGGCATCGAAATGATAACTGATTGTAAGCGTCCATGCTGAACGCCACCTGGCTCGAGACCTTCACCACGCTTTGCGAAGCCGGGCATTTCACCCGCGCCGCAGAGCGGCTGAACATGACCCAGCCGGGCGTCTCGCAACATCTCAGGAAGCTTGAGGATCAGGTCGGCCAGCCGCTGATTGCGCGCGAGGGTAAGCGCTTCACGCTGACAACCGCCGGAGACGCGGTGTTTGCGCTCGGCCTGTCGCGACGCGGCGAGGAGGCGCGACTGCGCGAGGCGATCGAGACCGATGACCGGGATGCCGGCACGCTCTGCATCGGCTGTTCCGGCAGCTTTGCCATGCTGCTCTCGCCGTTCCTGCTGGACTGGATGGCATCGGCCCCGGCGCTGACGATCAGGCTGGTTGCGGCGCCGCAGGGCGAGATCCGGACCGGGCTTCTCGAGGGGCGCTTCGATCTGGGCGTGCTGGGCGCCGATCCAGGCCACGCGCGGCTGGAGGGGCAGTATCTCGGACGCGAGGAGCTGTGCCTGGTGCTCCCGAAGGAGGCGCCGGACCGGATGCCGGATTTCACTGATCTCGAGGCGCGCGGCTTCATTGCGCACCCGGACGGGTTTGGCTATGCCGACGAGTTGTTTGGGCTGAACTTTCCCGACGCCTATCCCGGGGCCGACCGGCTGCGGCTGCGGGGATTTCTCAACCAGATCGGGCAGATCCCGGCGCCGGTCGCAAAGGGGATCGGCTATACCCTGCTGCCGCGCAGCGGGGTCGAGGCCTTTGCCGGCAAGCAGGCCCTGCGCGTGGCGCCAATGGCGCGGCGTCGCTGGCACGAGCTCTGGCTGGTCAACCGCAAGGGGCGGGCGGCGACGGCGCGCGCCGCCCATGCCGCAAGCCTGATCCGCGAGGCGGCGCAACGGCTCTAGCGTCCGAGATTCAGCGCCGCCTCCGAGGCGGCTTGGCGCTGGATCAGCTTGCGGAGGACGCCGCCTGCGGTCGGCGCAGCTGGCCGAGCTCGTCGGCGAGGTCGGCGCAGAGCAGGCGCATGCGCTCGGGGTCGCGCTCGCGTTGCGCCTGGATCTTGAGGCCAAAGATATAGGTCTGTATCCGCCGCGCGATGCGGTCGGGATCGCTGCCCGGCGCCAGCTCTCCAAGCGCCTGCGCCCGGTGCAGGGCCTCGGCCAGCAGGTGCTCCACGGTGTCGAGATGCCCAAGCACGACGGCGCGCAGTTCCGCCTCGTCGGGCACTTCGAGCAGCGATTTCACCAGCATGCAGGCGGTCGACGGGCGATCGCCGGGACGCAGCTCGGCGAGGCTGCGCAGGTGGCCCTGAAGCGCCTCGAGCGGCGAGTCCGCATGGGCCAGCAGGGTCTCGAGATCGTTCGCCATGCGCGCGCCGTAGCGGTCGAGCGTGGCACGAAACAGCGCCTCCTTGCTCTGGAACGCGCCATAGATCGAGCCCGGCCGCATCTGCAGTGCCTGCTCGAGATCCTTCAGCGAGGTCGCGTGGTAGCCCTTGACCCAAAACAGGGTCATCGCCGCGTCGAGCGCGGCCTCGCGGTCATAGGAAGCGGTGCGTGCCATGCCGGGACCTTAGGCGTTCGTCGGGGCGAACAGAAGGGGCGGAGGAGTTTTTGAGCGATCACTCTAATATTACTTGAGTGACCGCTCAAGAATGGTCAGGTTCGCCGTATCGCACCTCAGAGCCAAGAGAAAGGGCCAGACCTCATGACCAAGTTCGAACGCTTCGACGACAGCAACGCGCCGGCGGAGTCGCTGCCGCTGATCGAGAAATCCAAGAAGGCTTTCGGCCGCCTGCCGGGGCTGCATTCGGTGATGGCGGGCTCGCCGCCGCTGCTCGACGGCTACCAGACGCTGCACCGGCTCTTTGCCGAGGAGACGGCCTTTGACGCCGACGAGAAGACCGTCGTCTGGCAGACCATCAACGTCTACCACGAATGCCATTACTGCGTGCCGGCCCATACCGGAATCGCCAAGATGATGGGCGTGAGCGACGAGATCTCCGATGCGCTGCGCGACGAGACCCCGCTGCCCAGCGGCAAGCTCGAGGCGCTGCGTCTCTTTACGCTGGCGATGCTGGAGACCCGTGGCAACCCGAGCGAGGACGCATTCGAGGCGTTCTACGCGGCGGGCTACGGCGAGCGGCAGGTGCTCGACATCATCCTTGGCCTCGCCCAGAAGGTGATGAGCAACTACACCAACCACGTGGCACATACGCCGGTGGACGCGCCGATGCAGAAATTCTCCTGGACCCCGAAGGCGCAGCGCTGAGCGGCGGAACCAGACCGACGGAGGCGCGCACATCGCTGGGTGCCTTTTCTCACATCTACGCTGCCCGAGGCTCTCGTTCTGCGGGCGATTGTGCCGGACAGCGGGGCACAATCGGCCTGTGTCGTGCAGCCGAATAGGACGAATCCGCCCCCATCTGAGCGCCGCTCGCAGCGAGTAGCAACGCTGCGACGTGTTGCGAAGAGCAACCCTTCAAGCCTCTCGGTGCCCTTGTAGGCATACCAAGGGCCAGCTTCGTGCGCGACCCGCTTCAGGATGAAGGCCTTCTGCATCTCCGCGAAGCTCGATGCTTTGATGTGTTTCCGCTCCTATCCCAGCCGAGGCAGCCCAGCCGAAGACTCCAGCTGCAAACGGTCCAGTTCCCTACGGGCAGAGCATTCGAGACTGGTAGTCGGGACGGTCGTTCTGGGCAGGCGCGCCGGGCGCGGAGCCTTCAATTGCTCAAGCGTCCGGCGCGCTTCGAGCGGGGAGCCCCCGTGAGTACGCCGGCAGAGCATCATGTCGATCTTGCGGGACGGCTCGGATCGTCAGGAACTATGCCTGAAAATGTCCACCTCCATCGGCTTTCATTTGCCCGTGGCGTTGCGTTGCCACGCAAAGCAAGAACGGCGCGCCCCAGATCGAGGCGCGCCGCGGATGTCTCAGTCGGTCTCGTCTCGCGAGCGCCGATCAATCCCACTTGGGAAGCGTTTCCATTTCCTCGGCGGTCATCGAGACCGTGTAGGTCCCGTTGTCATACTGAAGATTGTCGAACGAGATCACCACGTCCTCATCACCGATGTCGAGCCAGCCACCGACCTCGACCACCGCTGCGGTCGGCGTGCCGGAGTCGTCTACGAGAATTTCTTCGATCTCGCCGACCTGATCGCCGTTCGGTCCGAGGATCTTTGCATCGTCCAACGATCTGAGTACATCCACATCAAGGCCTTGGGCCAGTGCGGTGCCTGCGGCGAAGGTCAGTGCGATGGCGGGAAGAATTGCGCGGGGCATGGTATCTCCGTCTAATTGCTTGCGTCTGTTCGCAAAACCAACGGGGCGACGGGAAGTTCCACGGCGTGTCCTTGCCGTCGCGACAGGCGGGTGCCCGCGCGAAGGCAGAGGCCGTGCGGTGGATGCCCGGATCGTCCGGGCAACACCCGGCGGGGCAGATGCGAGCCCCTCCAGCGCGACCTGCTGCCGAGAGTTTTCATCCCGCCGCCGACCCAAGGCAGAGACACAACAGAAAAGGGGCCGGACAAGTGCTGGCCCCTTTTCCGTTTCAGGACATGGCGTGTCTCAGACGGTGCGCACCAGGCGCAGTGCGTCGTAGATGGCGGCATGGGTGTTTCGCGCCGCGACCGCATCGCCGATGCGGAACAGCTGGAAGCTGTCAGTCGGCCCGGTTGCGACCTTCTGTGCGGCGCCAGCCACCAAAGCCTCGTGATCGACCTCGCCAAGATTCACCGATTTCGGTTTGAGGTCGAAATAGAGGTCATCCAGCGGCCGGGTGCCGTGGTTGACGATCACTTGGTCGACCTCGCGGGTACGGGTCACGCCGCCGTAATCCGACCCCAGCACCGCCTTCAGCCCGTTGCCGTCGCGCTGCACGTCCGTCAGTCGCCAAGTGACGGTAAAAGTGGTGTCCTTCGCCTGGAGGCTGCGCATGTAGGGCACCAGGTTCATCGCCATGACCTCGGGGGCAAAGGCGCGATCGGGGGTCACGATCTCGACCCGGGCGCCGGTGGCAGCGATGATATCCGCCGCCTGCAGGCCCGCGTGGTCGCCCGCGTCGTCGAAGATCAGGACGTTGCTGCCCGGCTTCACGTCTCCTGAGAGGATGTCCCAAGCCGAGACCACAAGGTCGTCGCCGCTGGTCAGAACCTCGGTGTGGGGCAGGCCGCCGGTGGCGATGACTACAACGTCGGGCTCGGTTGCCAGCACGTCGGCCTCATCGGCGAAGCTGTTGAAGTTGAAGGTCACGCCCAGCTTCTCGCACTGATTGAAACGCCATGCGATGATCGAGGACATCTCGCGCCGACGCTCCTGCAGGGCGGTCAGGCGGATCTGGCCGCCCGGCTGGGCCGCGGCCTCGAAGACGGTCACCTCGTGGCCGCGCTCAGCCGCAACGCGGGCGGCTTCCATGCCTGCGGGGCCCGCGCCCACGATGGTCACGCGCTTGGGCGTGTCGGCCTTGGCGATCATGTGTGGCTGTTCGATTTCGCGACCGGTCGAGGGGTTGTGCAGACAAAGCGCCATGCCGCCCTGATAGATCCGGTCGAGGCAATAGTTGGCGCCCACGCAGGGACGAATGTCATCCTCCCGGCCCTCGACGATCTTGCGCACCAGATGCGGGTCCGCGATGTGCGCGCGGGTCATGCCCACCATGTCCAGCTTGCCCGAGGCGATCGCGTGGCGCGCGGTGGCCACGTCGGGGATCTTGGCGGCGTGGAAGGTCGGGAAGTCGGTGGCCTTGCGGATCTCACCTGCGAAATCGAGGTGCGGGGCGTTGCGCATGCCTTGCACCGGGATCACGTCGGTCAGACCTGCGTCGGTAGCAATATGGCCCTTCACCACGTTGAGGAAGTCGACCAGTCCACTGTCCTTGAGCTTGCGCGAGATCTCGATCCCGTCCTTGGCGTCGAACCCGCCGGGCAGGTCTTCGTCACCGGTGTATCTCACGCCCAACAGGAACTCTTCGCCGCAACGCTCCCGGATTCCGCGCAGCACGTCGAAGGTGAACCGCAGGCGATTGTCGAGGCTGCCACCGTAGGGCCCCTCGAGATCGTTGGTCAGAGGCGACCAGAACTGGTCCATCAGGTGCCCGTAGGCCTGGATTTCGAGCCCGTCGAGGCCAGCCGCCTTCATGCGTTCGGCGGCCTGCACGTAATCCTCGACGATGCGCGCGATATCCCAGTCTTCCATTTTCTTTGGGAAGGCGCGGTGCGATGCCTCGCGCTCGTGGCCCGGCGAGACCACCGGCAGCCAGTCGGCCTTGTCCCAGCGGGTGCGGCGGCCGAGATGGGTCAACTGGATCATCACCGCGCAGCCCTCGTCGTGGCACTCCTGCGCCAGCTTGGACATGTGGGCCACGACCTCGTCCTTCCAGGCGAGGATGTTGTTGAACACCGGCGGGCTGTCGCGCGACACGCTGGCCGATCCTGCGGTCATGGTCAGCGCAACGCCGGCCTTGGCGCGCTCCACGTGGTAGGCGCGATAGCGGTCCTTGGGCATGCCGTCCTCGGGATAGGCCGGCTCGTGGCTGGTGATCATGATGCGGTTCTTCAGCGTCAGATGCTTGAGCTGATAGGGCTGGAGAAGCGGGTCGTTCGACATGTGCGGGTGCCTCCGAGGGTGCCGGGTAAGAAACGATACGGAAAAATGTACAGCTATGTCGTGTCCGGCAGGAAGCAGAATGCGACGGGACCATGTGAAAATTCGACACCACTGTACAATCTCTGGACATCCCGTAAGGGTCATGGAAAATGGCGCGATGACCGACAAGACCCCTCTTCCCGATCGCGGCTGGCGTGGCTCGCCGGAACTGTGGCTTGATGCAGCCTATGACGCGTTGATCGACAAGGGGGTCGACGCCGTGAAGATCTTGCCGCTGGCCAATTCCCTGAACTTGTCGCGCACCAGCTACTACTGGTTCTTCAAGGACCGCCGCGCATTGCTGCTCGCGCTGCTGCAGCGCTGGGAGGCGACAACGACCGAACCGCTTCTCGAGATCACCAGGGCCTATGCCGCGACCGAGGCCGAAGCCATTCTTGGCGTGATCTCGATCTTCCTGGGCGACATTGGCTTCGATCGGCGGCTGGAACTGGCGGTTCGCGCCTGGGCGCAGCAAGACACGGAGGTCGCGGACATGCTGCAGGAGGCGGATGCCAAGCGGCTGTCGGCCCTGCGCGAGCTGCTGCTCCGCTGGGGACACGGGGAAGAAGATGCCGACGTGCGCGCCCGGACGATCTACCTCGTGCAAATCGGCTATATCTCGATGCGGATCGCGGAAAGCGTCGAGGACCGGATTCAGCGCGTTCCCTACTATGTGGAAGTCTACTCCGGACAGCGGCCTTCAGCGGACGAGATGGCACGTTTCCGCGCAAGAGTGACCGTCCCCGACTGAACCCCAGTCATCATGTCGCGACATCCCGGCCGACATGTCGCGATTTGCGAAGTGCGCCCCCCTGATCCCGTGCAGTACTGCCGAGAAGAAGAGACGCCGTGCGCCAACTCTTCTTTCAAATTTCTTCCCCAGATGACCCGGTCCGTCAGTGTTCTGCGGCCCGCTCAGAGGAGTACGCATATGCTGCGCGAATCCGAAGTGCTGTCGCTGTTGATGCGCCGCACCCCCGCACATTCCCTGGAACAGGACCTCTATTGCGACGCAGGCGTCTTCGAGGTCGACATGGAGAAGATCTGGTACCGCGAATGGGTCTTTGCCATCCCGGCCTGCGAGATCCCGAAGGCCGGTGAATTCGTCGTGCACGAGATCGGCGCCTATTCCGTCGTCATCGTGCGCGGCAACGATGGTGAGATCCGCGCATTTCACAACGCCTGCCGGCACCGCGGCTCGGTCCTGTGCAAGACCAAGAAGGGCAGGGGCCCGAAGCTGGTCTGTCCTTACCACCAGTGGACCTACGAGCTGGATGGCTCGCTTCTCTGGGCGCGTGATATGGGCCCCGACTTTGTCGCTTCGGATCACGGGCTGATGTCAGTTCATTGCCGCAATGTCTCGGGAATGGTCTACATCTGCCTTGCGGACGAGGCGCCCGAGTTCGAGGACTTTGCCGCCGAAGCCGCACGCTATCTCGCCCCGCATGATCTGGAGAATTCCAAGGTCGCTTTCGAAAGCACGATCATCGAGAAGGGCAATTGGAAGCTCGTCTGGGAAAACAACCGCGAATGCTATCACTGCTCGGGCAACCACCCTTCGCTGTGCCTGACCTTCCCGGATGATCCGCGGGCCATCGGCAACGACGACTCCGGACAGCTTTCAGGGCTTCTCGAGACCCATGTCGCGCGTTGCGAGGCGGTCGGCGCTCCCTCCGCGCACAAGGAGGATCCGGTCCGGGGGGACTGGCGCTTCGTTCGCACCCCGTTGCTCGGCGCGGGCGAGAGCTACACTCTGGATGGGAAGGTCGCTGTCACGAAACCGAACAGCTCGATCCCCTTCAAAGATGCCGGCAGTCTCTTGAAGTACAAATACCCGGGATGCTGGAACCATTTCCTGTCTGACCATGCCCTGATCTTCCGCGTCACGCCGATCAGTGCCACGGAGACCGAGGTCTGCACGAAGTGGCTGGTTCACAAGGATGCGGTCGAGGGCCAGGACTACGATGTCAAGCGCCTGACCGAGGTCTGGCTCGCGACCAACGATGAGGACCGCGAAGTGGTTGAGAACAACCAGCGCGGCATTCTCAGCCCTGCCTACCGACCGGGCCCCTATTCGCCGACCCATGAGGGCGGCAACATCCAGTTCACCGATTGGTACGCCGAGACCATCGTCCGCGCCATCACCGGGCCGGACCGGCGCGGCAAGCTCACCGTGGCGGCAGAATAAGCCATGTCGATCACGTCTGATCTCATTGCCACCGCGAACAGCGGCATTTGGACCGATAGCGAGATGCTGGAGTGCTGTGCCGTTGTTCCAGAGGCACCGGACACGGTCACCATAAGCTTCGTCTCTCCCTCCGGAAACCTGTTCAAGTACGAGCCCGGGCAGTTCCTGACGCTGGAACTGCCGGTGCCCGGCGGGCCGCTCTACCGGACCTACACAATCAGTTCCTCACCTTCGCGACCTCTGTCTTTGTCGATCACGGTGAAAGCACAGCCCGGCAGCATCGGGACGCGCTGGATGCTGGAGAAACTGATGCCCGGAATGCGGGTCAAGGCAATCGGCCCGGCAGGCCAGTTCACGCTGGATACGACCGCAAGGAAGAAGAAGTACCTCTTCATCTCGGCCGGGTCCGGCGTGACGCCAACGCTGGCGATGACGACGTACCTCTACGACAGAGGGACTGATATCGACGTCAGTATCATCAACTGCGCCCGTCGGCCCGGTGAGATCATAGGACGGCGCTCCCTGGCCGCGATGGCGTCGCGCGTGCCGTCAATCAAGCTCACGTTCATCGTTGAGGAGGACGACCCTTTTCAGGTCTGGACGGGTCTGCGCGGCAGGCTCAACCAGATCATGATCGGTATCGTTGCCGGAGACTATCTGGAGCGCGACATCTACTGCTGCGGACCGGAGCCCTTCATGGATGCCGTACGGGAGATGCTGATCGGCCTTGGCTACGACATGTCGCGTTACAGTCAGGAGAGCTTTTCCGCACCTGCGGAAACTGCCGAGGACGTGCCAGACCTTGACGATGTCACACCTGACGAGTCGGTGGCGGCACAGATCACTTTCGTGAGCTCCAAGGTGACGGCGGGTTGCACCGAGACGGACACGGTCCTGGCCGTCGCCCGTGGTGCGGGGCTGAACATCCCCTCGGGCTGCACCTTCGGGGTTTGCGGGACATGCAAGATCCGCAAGACCAAGGGCGAGGTCCACATGGTCCACAACGGCGGCATTTCGGAAGACGACATCGCGGACGGCTACATCCTTGCCTGCTGCTCGAAGCCGGTCGGCCAGGTCGAAGTTGATATCTGAGGGTTAAATCGGAGGGCAACCATGGAGACAGAGGCAGCGGCAAAGCGGGGGCGCAGCGGAGGGCGCGCGGCACGGCGCTCGCGCCGCAGCAAGCACGATGTTGCAATGTTGCCCGGTCTGCACAATACCTTGCCGCCGTGCGAAGTCCTCGATCACGAGATGGTTGAACGGATCGATGCGGCCTCCATGGACATCCTTGAGCAGGTTGGCGTGGTCTTTCGCGACCCGGAGGCCCTTGCGGACTGGAGCGCGATCGGAGCGAAGGTCGTTGGGGAGCGGGTCTACCTTGATCGTGGGCTGGTGCGTGACCTGATCGCCACCATTCCGGCGGATTTCACCTACAGCGCCCGAAACCCGGAAAACAACCTGCGTTTGGGGGGGCAGCACGCGATCTTCGTGCCGATGACCGGCGCGCCCTTCCTGCGCGACCTCGATGACGTACGGCGAACGCCTACGCTCGAAGATCTGGCGATGTTCCACAAGCTGGCACATATGTCACCGGCGCTGCATTCCACCGCCCACCACATCGTAGAGCCCTGCGATCACCCGATCAGCCAGCGCCATCTGCGCATCACCTACTCCTCGATGAAACACTCGGACAAGATCTTCATGGGCATGACGACCAGCCCGAAGAACGCCGAAGATGTGATGCAGATGTGTGCGCTGCTGTTCGGCGAGGACTTTCTGGAGACCAATCCTGTTACGACCGGAAACATCAACGGCAACTCGCCGCTGGTGTGGGACGAGACGATGCTGGGCGCCATGCGGGCCTTCTGCCGCCGAAACCAGCCAGTGCTGTGCTCGCCCTTCGTGCTTGGTGGCGCGAATACCCCCGCTTCGGTGCCTGCGGCAGTCGCGCAACTGAACGCCGAGGCGCTCTCGGCTCTGGCTTACACGCAGGTGATCCGGCGCGGCTGCCCCGCGATCTACGGACACTACCTGTCCACGGTGTCGATGAAATCCGGCGCACCGATGGCGGGGACGCCCGAGATCAGCTTGATGAACTTCATGATCGGGCAGATGGCGCGCTGGTACCGCATTCCCTGGCGGACCTCGAACACGCTGGGCGGGGCCAAAACCTTCGACGCTCAGGCCGGTTATGAGAGCGGCGCAACGCTTTCGGCCGTGATGCATTCCGGCGCCAACTATATCTGGCACTCGGCGGGATGGAACGAGGCTGGCATGCACTGCTCCGTCGCGAAGTTCGTCGTCGATGCGGAGCAGTGCGCCATGGCCTGTCGCATGGCCGAAGGTCCGAACTGGGCGGACTTCGATGCAGCGCTTTCTGCGATCCGCGACGTCGGTCCCGGAGGACACTATCTGGGCCATCCGCATACGCAGGACAACTTCCAGACGGCGTTCTACATGCCCAAGCTCTTCGACAACAACTCGATCGAGCAGTGGACCGCCGAAGGCTGCAAGGAGATCACAGCGCGCGCCCTCGACCATGCCCGGTCGCTTCTGGATGCCTACGAGGAGCCGAAGTTGGACGAGGCGCGGGACGACGCGCTGCGCGACTTCATCGACAGGCGCGAACGCGAGATCCCGGCAGCGGATGCCCTGAACCAGACATACTGACACCTCCCCAACTGGCCCGCCGCGATGGCGGGTCCTTTTTTTCGGGATAACAGCCATGAAGATTGCCGAGATCCAGCTTTTCCAGCACGACCTTCCGGTCGTGAATGGTCCTTACCGCATCGCCAGCGGGGACGTCTGGTCGCTGACGACCACCATCGTCAAGATCATTGCCGAGGACGGCACGATCGGCTGGGGAGAGACCTGTCCGGTCGGTCCCACCTATGCCGAGGCCCATGCGGGCGGGGCCCTTGCCGCCCTCGAGGTTCTGGCTTCCGGCCTCGCCGGCGCGGAGGCTCTGCCCCTGCCACTGCACACCCGCATGGACAGCCTGTTGTGCGGACACAACTATGCCAAGTCCGCGCTGGATATCGCGGTTCACGATCTCTGGGGCAAGCGGCTTGGCGTGCCTGTTCACGAACTCCTGGGCGGTGCTCTTACCGATAGCGTCTCCTCATATTACTCACTGGGGGTGATGGAGCCCGACGAGGCTGCAAGGCAGGCCCTCGAAAAGCAGCGCGAGGGATATTCCCGGCTTCAGGTGAAGCTTGGCGCGCGACCCATCGAGATCGACATCGAGGCGATCCGCAAGGTCTGGGAGGCTGTCCGCGGCACCGGTATTGCCCTTGCGGCCGACGGCAATCGCGGCTGGACAACCCGTGACGCCCTGCGCTTCAGCCGCGAATGCCCCGACATTCCCTTCGTGATGGAGCAACCCTGCAACTCCTTCGAGGATCTGGAGGCGATCCGCCCGCTGTGTCACCACGCGCTCTACATGGACGAGGATGGCACCAGCCTGAACACGGTGATCACCGCCGCGGCGACGTCCCTTGTCGACGGCTTCGGCATGAAGGTCAGCCGCATTGGCGGGCTGCAGCACATGCGCGCGTTTCGGGACTTTTGCGCGGCGCGGAATCTGCCGCACACATGCGACGACGCCTGGGGTGGGGATATTGTCTCGGCCGCCTGCACACACATCGCCTCGACAGTCTTGCCGCGGCTGATGGAAGGGGCGTGGCTTGCACAGCCCTATGTTGCAGAGCACTACGATGCGGAGAACGGCGTGCGCATTGAGGGGGGACGAATCCGTGTCCCGCAGGGTCCGGGTCTTGGATTGACCATCGACCCCGAGCGTTTCGGACCACCGCTCTTCTCCGCATGAGCATGATCCGGGCTTGGCCTCAGGGCGTTGAAGCGCGCGGCCGACAGGCCACGCGCGATGTCATTCCTTCGCGGCGCGGTACTCTTTCCAACGCATCCAGGCATTGGCGCCGATCTCGCGGAAGGGGCGGGGGGGCAGACGACTGGGGCGGGCCTCGCCTGTGAAATGTGCGGTGATGGCGCTGCTGTTTCCGCTGGCGAGTTCCGCCGCGCCCATCCCCGTCAGCGTGCCGCGCGCCGTCCCGAGCCCGTTCTGGACGCAGCCCGAGAACAGGCCGTCGTCCAGTTGGCGCATGACCGAGACCCCGTTCATCGTCAGGCACAGGTGACCGGACCAAGCGTGCTCCATCTCCATGCCGGCAAGTTGCGGAAACCGCTGGTCGAACTTGTCCTGCATGACCCGGGCCGCACGCGCCAGATCCGCGTCGCCGACCTTCATGCCGGGCCGGAGAGCCGCGCAGGTGCGGGTCACGATGCGGTTGCCACCCTGACCCGCGTCGATCCGGCGGATGGTGGTGCCCATCGGATCCGAAGGCGTGATGCCCCAGCGCGGATGACCGCCGAGCCGCGAGATGGTCTCGTTGTCCAGCTCGGGCGTCATCACCGCGAACAGGAAAACCTGCATGAGCCGCCCGGTTTCGAACCCGAAGCTCTCGAGATGGCCGTTCACGGTCAGGATGACGCGACCGGCGGTCACGGTTCCGGACGCCGTCGAGGCGCGCCAGTCGCCCGATACGCGTTCCAATTCCGTGACGGGCGCATTCTCCAGGACCTCGACGCCGTCGCGGCGCAAGCCTGTGGCCAGCCCCCGGATGTATCCCGCCGGCTGGAGCATGACCGTGCCGGGCGTGTACAGCCCGCCCAGATAGTGCGAGGATCCGGTGATCTCGCGCATTTGCCGCGCATCCAGCAGCTCGGAGCGTTCGCCGAGACTTTCGAGATGACGGGCGTAGCTCTGGTTGTGCGCCGCGGCGGTCTCGGAGGCGGCGCCGTTGATCTTTCCGGCGCGGTCGAAGAACCCGGGCGAGATGCCATAGTCCGCAACGGCCTCGCCGGCGAACCCGATGGCCCGCCGGTTGAGATCGATCATCGTGCGGTCATCTCCGCTGCCGGCATAGTCGTCAGACGCCAGATCGTGCGGCAGGTCGATCATGAAGCCGGAATTGCGGCCCGCCGAGCTGTCGGCCAGCTTCCCGGCCTCGAGCACGACAATCCGCGCCGAGGGCTCGAGCTGGCGCATGCGCCGCGCCGCCGAGAGACCGGCAAAGCCTGCACCGACGATCAACACGTCGGCGGTGCGGGCGCCATACAAGGTCACAGGCGGCTCGGCCGGCAGCAGCCGGTTCCATCCTGCCGGCCCGCGAAGAGCCGGCAGCTGGCGCACCGTCAGTCTTGTCAATCCACGGCCTCGTCTGCATCATCGCCAAGGTCGACCCAGATAGTCTTCAGCTGGGTGTACTGATCGTGGGCATGGATGCCGTTGTCCCGGCCTCCGAAACCGGACTGCTTGTAGCCTCCGAACGGTGTCGCGCTGTCGCCTTCGCCAAAGCTGTTGACCGTGACGGTGCCGGCGCGGATCGCCCGCGCGCCGCGGAGCGCCTTTTTGACGTTGGCGGTGAAGATCGAGGCCGCAAGCCCGTACTCGGTGTCGTTGGCCAGCGCGATGGCCTCGTCGAAGCCTTCGACTGTCAGGACCGAGAGCACCGGCCCGAAGATCTCTTCGCGCACCTGCCGGTCATCGCGGCGGGCCTCGATCACCGTGGGTTCGACGAAGCCGTTTTCGGCCTTGCCACCCACCAGCGCTTTCGCCCCCTCGAGATAGCTTGCCACCTTCTCGAAATGCGCCTTCGACACCAACGCGCCGACGCGCGTTTCCGGGTTTAGGGGGTCACCAACCGGCCATTCGCGGGTGTGGGCGATGATGCGCTCGATCAGGGCGTCCTTGATCCCTTTCTGTACGATGAGACGGGAGCTGGCCGAACAGTTCTCGCCCATGTTCCAAAAGGCGCCGTTGACCACGTGCGCGGCGACACGGTCGATGTTCTCGGCATCGTCGAGCACGACGGCAGGATTTTTGCCGCCCATCTCGAGCGTGACTTCCTTGATGTTGGATTCGGCCGAGTAGCCAAGGAAGCGCCGCCCGGTTGCGGTGGAGCCGGTGAAGGAGACGGCATCAATGTCGGGGTGACGGCCCAGCGGCTCGCCGACCTCGGCACCGCCGCCCGGGACCACGTTGAAGACGCCCGCGGGCAGGCCCGCCTCAGCGGCCAGTTCCGCAAGGCGCAGTGCGGTCAGAGAGGTCTCCTCGGCCGGTTTCACCACCACCGAGCAGCCGGCAGCCAGCGCCGGGCCGATCTTCCAGGCCAGCATCAGCAGCGGGAAGTTCCAGGGCAGCACCAGACCGACGACGCCGACGGGTTCCCGCACCACCATCGCGATATGATCGTCGGAGGACGGCGCGAGCTGGTCATAGATCTTGTCGATCAGTTCAGCGTGCCAGAGCAGGCAGTGGATGGTCTCGGGAATGTCGACGGTCTCACAGTCGTAGATCGTCTTGCCGCTGTCGAGGCTCTCCATCACCGCCAGCTCACGCGCGTTGCGCTTCATCAGCTTGGCCAGCCTGATGAGCACCTCCTTGCGCTCGGCCGGGTGCAGGCGGGACCAGCGGCCGTCCTCGAAGGCATCGCGGGCCTTCTCGACGGCGAAATCCACATCGGTCGCGTCGCAGGCGGCAACCTTGGCCAGAACGTCGCCGGTGGCGGGGTTCAGGCTGTCGAAGGTCTTGCCCGATTGCGCGGGGCGGAAACTGCCATCGATGAAGGCCTGCGTCGGGAACGACAGTTCGGCGGCGATGGCTTTGTATTCTTCGGTCGTCAGAAGATCGCTCATGTCAGTCACTCCGCTGCGATTTCGGCCACGGTGCGCTTGAGCACGCGGACCACCTGTTCAAGCTGACGCTTGTCATCCTTGTTGAGACCCTTCAGCGGGGGCCGCGGCGGACCGGCGTAGAGACCGTTCATCTCGACGCCGTGCTTGACGCACTGGATGAACTTGCCGCCCTGCTCCAGAACGCGCATCAGCGGCATCATCGCGGACATGATGCGGCGGCCCTTGTCGAAATTTCCCTCGACGGCACACGCGGTGTAGAGCGCGATATGCTCTTGCGGCAGGAAGTTCGACCCGGCGCAAACCCAGCTGCGGGCGCCCCAGGCGAAGAACTCCAGCGCCTGATCGTCCATGCCGCAGGACATCTGGATATGCGGATAGTCGCGAGCGAGCAGGTGGACCCGGTTGATGTCACCCGAGCTTTCCTTGATCGCGCAGACATTGCGCGAGCGTCCCACCCGGTCAAGGAACTCCTCGCCCATGTTGATGCCCATCCGGCCCGGATAGTTGTACAGCATGATCGGCAGGTCTGCGGCGCGGTCGATGGCCAGCGCGTTCAGAGCGTTCTCCCGCTCGGTCGGCACCGAGTAGGGCGGAGAGCCCACGAGGATACAATCTGCCCCGATCTTGGCCGCGTGCTCGGCCATGGCGATGCTGTCGGGCAGGCGCAGCGCCACCGTGCCGATCATCAGCGGTACGCGGTTCCCGATGACGTCCTTGGCAAGGCTCGCCATCTCCATGCGTTCGTCCATGGATTGGGCGTAGTATTCACCAGTCGACCCGCCGTTGATCAATCCGTGGACACCCGCGTCGATCAGATACTCGATCTGCGCGGCAAAGGCGTCCCGGTCGATGCTGCCATCGTCGCGGTGGGGCGTGATGACAGGCGTGTATATGCCTTCGAACTTCATGAAGCTCCCTTTATGGCTGTGGCCCCTGGCGCCTCTCCAAGCGGGATCTGCATGCCCTGGGGGGTGACGAAATTCTGGATCTCGGCGCGCGACAGCTCCCAGTGCTCGATGGCAAGGGCCTCGGCGGCATCGGCATCGCCCGCCTCAATGTGGGCGATGAATTGGTCATGCTGGTCGGCCGCAACGGTACGTTGCCGGGCCATGGATGTGTTGCGCGGGCTGTAGAAGGTCATGCCGATACGGGTGTGGTCGATCAGGAGGCGCCGCAGCGAGGGGAAAAGGTACTCGTTCGAGGCCATTTCGCCAATGATCGCGTGGAAGCTCTGGTTGGTGAGCGCGCGTTCGGCAGCATCGCCGTCCCGGATCGCGGCGCGGAACAGAAGCTGCGTGTCCTTCAGGCGCATTAGCTGTGCTTTCGTCCCGTTCAGCGCGGCGAGGCGCGAAACGGCGGCGTAGATCATCGGCGCGGCCACGAAGAAGTTTCGCAGCGTCTTGTGCGTCATCGGGGCAACCTGCGTCCCCCGATTCTTGTGCAGCACGACATAGTCTTCGCCTGCCAGTTGAAACAGCACTTCGCGCAGAGGGGGGCGGGAAATCTCGTAGGCCTCTGCCAGCTGGGTTTCATCCAGATAGCTGCCCGGCTCCAGATCCTCGGTCAGGATTCTCCGCCGCAAGTCCTCTAAGCACTTCATTTTTTTCGTCTTGGGGTCGTCGGCCATTTCTCGTCTCCATCAGGTGCAGCCACCCTTTGTACTGGCGGCTGGGAGCTGAAATCCATGTAGGATAAGAAAATACATATTGTCTACAGAGAAGTTTTCTGTCTTTGTTTTTTCTGCACGGAGGATCAAATGACCAAAGAAACGGACGAAGCCGTCATCCGCTGCGATGGCGTGTGGAAAATCTTCGGCGGCAGGGCGGACCAAGCCTTGCAAGCCGTGCAGCAACAGGGACTTTCGAAGGAAGAAACGCGAGACCAGTACGATTGCGTGGTCGGCGTGCGTGATGCCTCGTTCGAAGTGAGGCGTGGCGAGATCTTCTGCATCATGGGCTTGTCGGGCTCCGGCAAATCCACGCTGATCCGGCATATCAATCGCCTGATCGAACCGACGGCAGGGGCGATCTATATCGAGGGTCGCAACATCAACGAGATGTCGCAGAAGGATCTGCGGCAGCTTCGGGCCGAGAAGATCGGCATGGTGTTCCAGAGCATGGCGCTGATGCCGCATCGCACGGTTCTGGAGAACGTCGCCTTCAGCCAGGAGGTGCGAGGCCATTCCGTGAAGGAGCGCAACGCCAACGCGATGCGGGCGATTCACTCGGTCGAGCTGGATGGCTGGGAAAGCAAGTATCCTGATGAGCTGTCGGGCGGCATGCAACAAAGGGTCGGACTGGCGCGGGCCATCGCGGCCGATCCATCGATCTTGCTCATGGACGAGCCGTTCTCGGCGCTCGACCCCCTGATCCGCCGCCAGCTTCAGGATACTTTCATGGCGCTGTCGGCAGAGATGAAGAAGACGACGCTCTTCATCACGCACGACCTCGACGAAGCAATCCGCATCGGTGACCGCATTGCGATCATGAAGGATGGCGTTCTCGTGCAGATCGGGACGCCAGAGGACATCGTGACCAATCCCGCCGACGACTATGTCGCGGATTTCGTCGCTGGCATTTCCAAGCTCGAACTCGTGTCGGCGGGCAAGATCATGGAGCCCGTCGCGTCCTACGAACAGCGTCGTGGGAATGCCGACATGACCGGATGGCCCGAGGCACACCCGGAGCAGTCGCTCGACGATCTGCTAAACCTCTCCATCGCGACCCAGCACCCGATCGTCGTCAAGATCGACGGTCGTCCGCTGGGCGTCGTCACCAAGAACGCCCTGCTTCGGGGCATCAAGGGCGGGGCCGATGATACCGGCGCTGCCGCCTGAACGGGAGCTGCTCCATGGAAAACGAAGAGACCTTCAATTGGCTTGACCCCTTCTCCTCGGTCGATCTCGGAATTGCTGACAGTGCCGACGGCGTCAAGCAGTGGGCGATCTCCAACCGCGACGTGATCCAGCCGATCAAGCAGGTGTTCAACGAGCTGGTGGTGGCGATCGACACGAGCCTGAACGCGGTGCCGCCGACACTCATGCTGATCCTCCTGGTGCTGATCGCATGGCAGGCCGCGGGTTCGCGCACCGCGATCATCGTCGGCGTCGCGCTGACCTGTCTCGGCCTGCTGTCGCCAGATGCCTGGGGCCTGGCAATGACGACGCTGGCCATCGTCATCGCAGCGGTGGTCGTGTGTTTCGTCATCGGCTTGCCGCTCGGCATTCTCGCTGCAAAGAACGACACCTTCGAAAAGATGCTGAGGCCGGTTCTCGACACGATGCAGACCATCCCCGCGTTCGTCTATCTGGTCCCGGTGGTCATGCTGGTTGGGATCGGCAACGTCTCGGGCGTGATCGTCACGATCATCTTCGCCCTGCCGCCGCTGATCCGCCTGACCTCGCTGGGCATCCGAGGCGTGAACCCCTCGGTCGTCGAAGCCGCCCGGGCCTTTGGCGCCTCGCCGCGGCAGATCCTCTTCAAGGTCGAACTGCCCTTGGCCACCCCGACCATCCTGGCCGGCGTGAACCAGACCATCATGCTGTCGCTGTCGATGGTGGTTATCGCCTCCATGATTTCGGTGAAGGGACTCGGCAACGAGGTGCTGCGCGCCATGGGTCGTCTGGACGCCGGCAAGGCCATCGTCGGTGGCCTTGGCATCGTGATCCTGGCCATCGTGCTGGATCGCATCAGTCAGGGCATGGGCCAGTCTGGTCGCGAGCGTGGACACCGCCATTGGTGGCAGGGCGGGCCGGTCGGTCTGGCATTGCGGATGACCGGACCAAAGAACGAAACGACGCCGCCTGCTGCGCAGGCGACGGCGAAACCCGAAACCTGAACTCAACAACAGGGAGATACATATGTTCAGACCCAACATTTTCGCGACCCTTGTCGCCACCACCTGCCTTTCGGCGCCCGCAATGGCGCAGGACATGCCCGGCGAAGGCACAACTGTTCGCCCCATCATCGGCTTGATCGCCGAAGAGATGTTCCAGGCACGGGTCCTGTTCAGCGCCCTCGAAGATCTGGGCTATGAGGTCGCCGAGCCGCAGGAAGTCGAGATCCAGACCGCGCATCTCGCCCTCGCGACCGGCGATGGTGATTTCTACCCGGCGCACTGGGAGACGCTGCAAAGCGCCTTCTTCGATGAGTCCGGCGGCGATGACGTACTTGAGCGCGTTGGCCCCTTTATCGAAGGTACGCTGCAGGGCTACCTGGTCGACAAGGCAACCTATGACGCCGGCGTCACCAGCCTTGGCGACCTGACCGATCCGGACGTTGCGGCCAAGTTCGACGCCAATGGCGATGGCTCCGCCGATCTGGCGGGGTGCGTTCCGGGCTGGGGCTGCGAGCGTGTCATCGAGCATCACCTGGAGGAATACGGCCTGCGCGACACAGTGACCCACAACCAGGGCTCCTACAACGCCATCATGGCCGACGTGATTGCCCGCCACGAAAACGGCGACCCGATCCTCTATTACACCTGGACGCCCTACTGGGTGTCGGGCGCGCTGGTGCCGGGTGAAGACGTGGAATGGCTGGAGGTGCCCTATACCTCATTGCCCGACGGCGTCGAGGCGGAGACCACGTTCGACGGCAAGAACATCGGCTTCGCCGTGGACAACATCTACATCCTCGCCACCGATGATTTCCTCGCCGACAACCCTGCCGCAGCGAAACTGTTCGAGGTTGCGCAGATCAAAATCAACGATATCTCGGCTCAGAACAAGCTGATGGCCGATGGCGCCGATAGCTCTGACGATATCGACCAGCATGTGGCAGACTGGATCTCTGAGAACCAGGAAACCTACGACGGCTGGCTGGAGCAGGCTCGCGCTGCAGCAAGCTGATCCATTGGGGCCGCGGGGATCGCCTGCGGCCCGCCTTTGAAGGATGGGCGAGATTGACCGCAACGCAGCACTTTGTCTTTGCCTTGGTCGAAGACTTTACCCACATCGCCTTTTCCTGTGCCGTTGACCCCCTGCGCATCGCCAACCTGATCCGCGGGGAAGAGCTGTATCGCTGGTCTTATGCCTCGCTCAGCGGCGAGACCGTTGCCAGCTCCGACGGCACCACGATCCTGGTGCATCACGCCTTTCACGCTCTCCCTGCCTGCGACAGGCTGTTCGTGCTGTCGGGCATCGGCATGCACAGTAAGGATCACGCCGAGCTCATTGCCGCGCTACGCCACGCCGACCGCCACGGGCGGGCCCGGATCGGGGCGCTCTGCTCCGGCGCCTACGTTTTGGCAAAGGGCGGCTTTCTGAACGGCATGCAGGCCGCGATCCACTGGGAATATCATGATCTCGTCATGGAGGAGTTTCCCGAGATCAACCTCGTTCGCAACGTCTTCGTCGTAGATGAGCGTCACATCACAGCATCGGGGGGAACTGCGACCGCCGACCTCATGCTGCACCTGATCGAGCGCGACCACGGCAAAGACCTAGCCGTCGCGGTGGCGGACCAGATGGTCTATAATGCCGTACGTGACTCATCGGCTGCGCAGAAAGTTTCGTTGCAGTCACGGAATGGCATGCGCAATCCGCACTTGGTACGGGCGATCGACATCATGTCACGCAACATCGAGACTCCGCGAAGCCCGTCGCAGATCGCGCGCGAGGTCGGTATCTCGCTGCGCCAGATGGAGCGCCTGTTCGGTAAATACCTCAACAGCTCGCCGAAGAAGTACTACATGGAACTGCGCCTGGATAAGTCGCGAAACCTTCTGGTGCAGACGGACCGGTCCGTCATGGAGATTGCTCTCGCCTGCGGCTTCGAAAACTCGGGAACGTTTTCGCGGGTGTACAGGACCGCCTTCGGCGTGACGCCGATGATGCAGCGGGGCAAGCTGAAGTAGAGCCCTGCTGGCCGGTCTTGCCTGTGCGACCCTGTGACGACGCGATGTCGGCGGGACGTCTGATCATGGCGTCCCCCTCCATCCTGCCCCACGCGCGCGGAGCTGTTTCAGTAGGCCAAGAGGTTTGGCAGGGGCCTGTCGACGCAGTGGCGCAAGTGCTCTTCGCCAGTGCCGCATGACCCGCATGGGTAGCTTCGTTGTCTGAATGTCCTTCGGGCGCGCGTCTGATATCTTGTGCTGGGCCCCGAGCGGTCGGGGCCCAGCAGGGGAGCAGGCCTAGCCTGTGAGCTGCTGCCTGATATCGGCGCGGTCAAAATGCGCCCGTTTCTCGATGATCAGCCCGTCCCTGAGCGTCAGCTTCATGAAAAGAGAACCGAAGCTTGCGTCCCGAGGCGGGTATTCCTGCCCAGTCGCGGGCATGGGTGCCTTCGAAGATCAGGTATGCGGCCACTTGGTCGCCTTCTGCAATCAGCTTGATCAGTGGCATCTGCCAATCGTCATAGGCGGCGAAGTTCTTCTCTTCGGAGGCGCGGAAGCCCTCGACGCCCCAATGCGGCGTGTCCACTTGGTGGTAGAACACGAAACCTGGATGGCAATACTGCGCCAGATCGTCGAAACGGCGATCGTTCAGTGCCTCGTAGAAGGCGCGGACGGTGGCCTTGTTGCTCTCGCTCATCCTCAGAACTCGAGCACGGTGTCGTCGGCCGGGATCGACAGGCGCTCGGTCATGCCATTTGCCTCGGCGAAGGAGGCCAGCTCGGCGCGACTCAGAACGCAGTGGTTCACCGTTTCCATGTGGCTGGCGATGATCTGCGCCTCGGGCGCCGCGTCATGAACCGCCTTGATGTCGGCGGTGCCCATGATGATGGAGCCGAGGCCCGGCACCTGTGCATCGCCGGCCGCCAAGACGATGACATCGGGCTTGAACATTTCGAGATTGGTCTCGACCATCTGGTTCCAGACGGTGTCGCCGGCCAGGTAGAGCGTCTTTTCGCCCATCGCGCGGAACACGACGCCCATCACGTTGCCCAGAAGTTCGGCGCCGTAGACATAGGCCTGGTCCGAGCCGTGCTGGCCGCGGGTACGCGACAGGGTGACACCTTCGAACGTCGTCTCGATGCCCAGCGGACGAACATCGGTAAAGCCCATGGCCTTGATCAGCTCGGCATCGGAATAATCCTGTACGAAGACTGGCTTGTCCCGCGGCAGCAGCTTGACCGCGGCCTCGTCGAAGTGATCGGGATGCAGGTGCGTCAGGATCAGCGCATCGAAGTCGAGGACGGTGTCCATCGGGGTCGACAGCGCGACGCGCGGGTGGCGGATTTCGCTGTTCACCGTGCCTTCAAAGCCGGGATAGGCGTCCTTGTCGGCCAGGTAAGGATCGACGAGGAAGCGTTTGCCGCCAAAGGTGACGATCAGGGTGGCGTTGCGGATCTGGTGGATTTTCATGGGAATGTCTCCGGCTTAGCGTGCGATGAAGGCGTCGGTCGAGATGACCTCGCCGTAGAAGAAGGCCAGCGCGGACATCATCGCCGTCTGGACATGGGCGGCCGGAACGGTCGCGCCGTTGAACTCCAGTTCGCGGGTGGCGCAAGCGTCATGGATGGTGGTGGTCGTGTAGCCGAAGTCGTTGGCGGCTCGGACTGTTGCATCCACGCACATGTGGCTCATGGCACCAACCACGATGACCTCCCCGATGCCCTTCTCGTCCAGCAGGTCCTTCAGGCTGGTCTCGCGGAAAGAGTTGGGGAAGTTCTTGGTGATGACCGGCTCTCCTTGAGCGGGAGCGACGCTCTTGTTGATCTCCACGCCGACCGAGCCGGGCACGAAAACCGGCGCGCCGGGCATCTCGTGGCGGATGTTGACGATCAGATCGCCATTTTCGCGGCCATGGGCGATGACCCGGGCGGCGTTGGCAGCGGCGGCATCGATGCCTTCCAGCGGCAGGTTGCCGCCCGGCCAGTATTCATTCTGCAGGTCGATAACGATGATAGCGCGGTTCGACATCGGATTTCCTTCCTTCGCTTGGCTTGACGCCAAACTAATGACACCCGAGATTTCACTCCATTGGCGCAATCGACAAAATCCGGGGCGATATCGACAAATGACAGAAGTCAGGATTGGCATCGTTCTTTACCCCGGCGCGCAGCGCTCGGCGGCCATGGGCCTCGAGGATCTGTTTCACGTCGCGGACCGCATGACCCCGAATGCGGGGGGCGGCGGTCAGAGGCTTCACGTCCGTATGATCAAAGCAGACGATGGCGCGGAGGCGCTGCAAGACCTTCCGGGATCGTCTGCCGATCAGTGCCAGGTTTTGATCGTGCCCCCGTCATTGGAGGCCCCGATCAGCTCCGAAGCCGCCTCACCGATCGCGCACTGGCTTCGCGCGCGCCACGCGGCAGGGACCGTGCTCGCCTCGGTCTGCGGCGGAGCGTTTCTTCTGGGGGAAACAGGGTTACTCGCAGGGCGGGCGGCAACGACGCATTGGGCCTATGCAGATGCCTTCCGCGCAAGGTTCCCGGAGGTAGACCTTGATCCGGACCGGCTTGTCATCGATGGCGGTGACATCCTTTCGGCAGGCGGTTTGATGTCCTGGACAGATCTGGGACTGAAGCTGATAGAGCGCTTTCTCGGCCCCGTCGTCATGGGGAAAACGGCCCAGATGATGCTGGTCGACCCTCCTGGCCGGGAGCAGCGCTACTACAGTGGGTTCTCCCCGCGCCTGAGCCATGGCGATGCAGCGGTCCTGAAGGCCCAGCATGTCCTGCAGGCAAGCGAAGGGAAGGAGGCGCGGCTCGCGACATTGGCGGCGGAGGCCGGACTGGAGGAGCGCACCTTGTTGCGCCGCTTCCAGAAGGCCACGGGCCTGACCACCACGGAATACGCCCAGCGGCTTCGGGTTGCGAAGGCCCAAGAGCTTCTGCAGTTCGGGCGTTTACCGGTGGAACGCGTCTCGTGGGAGGTTGGCTACGCTGACCCGGGAGCTTTCCGTAAAGTTTTTCACCGCATTGTCGGTTTGACACCGCGCGAGTATCGTCGACGGTTTCATGCCTGACGGGGCCGTGTTGGAATAGCGGAGGCTTCGCTCTACGCTTTGCAGAAGAAGATCGTGATGGCGCCATCTTTAGACGTTGAGAAAGGCGCTCGGATCCGTAGGCGAGCGGCACCTGTCGCAGGGGGATGGCATGGTGCAGCTCTTGCCCGGGCTCGATCCCGATATCTGCATAAGACGCGTTTTTGCGGATGCGCCGATGCCCATGCCGAACTTAGCCTGAAACACCAGAATCTTGGTCTTGGCTCTTGTAGCTGTACCTAAAATCGCAACAAGAAGAGCCTTCCATGATTGTTTGCGTGCGCTGAAGTTTAATGTCTGTATTATAGCCCTCGGGGAAGACGTAGTCTCGGTTGCACGAAAGCAGATGGCCGATATCGCCAAGACCCATTTCTTGGTACATTTCTGCGTAACGGCAACGCGTTACCTTATAATGAAACTCTTTATCTGATGCTTTCTCAATTTCAATGGACAGGGCATCGTCCTGCGTCCAGAGTACCTGAAGGTCCTGAAAACTCCTCAAATCGGTTCCTCCAGGGGTCTTCTGTGCAAAGCTCTTGCCAGCTTCCAGCGCGGCAGTTCTTATCGCGGTGTCTATGATGCTCTTGGCCGCCTCATCGCCGTAGCGCAGCGCTATTTCCTTGTATATGGGAGCAATGATGGCTGCCTCTATGCGTCTGCGAGCGAGAATACCGATTTCACCAGCAACCGTGGTCTCAAACTGCTTATCTCGAGACTTTGACATGTGGACCTCTCCTTTCGTGTCGGTACTGACGACCGCCTGTGGATAGCAGGGCAGGGCGCGTTTGAATGCCTTCAGGCAGAAACTGTCGGCCTCGCTTCTACCTTGCAACAATCTTGTTCCCGGCCCTGGCTGACGACCTTCCTTGCCGGAATGGTTTCGGTTGTCACGGCCTCGCCAATCTTTGGTTTCTGGTGACGTGCAAGCAGGTGCTGCTGACGCAAGGTATGGCCCCGACATGAGGGTCGTGGCGATCATGCAATACCCGTTGTTCGGCATGGTCGCGGCGGCTTGTTGGGACTGATCCGAATGGCCCGTCCCAATTGTGTGAGTGGACCAGCCGGATCAGTCGAATTGCGTGCCGCCGCATGTGTTCAGCGGCAGGCGGCCCTTGTCCAGAGGCAGCAGCCGCGTTGGCTCAGGCCTTTACGGCCCCAACATCGGCCGGCCTATGCGAGATCGTCGGGCAGCACGCCTTGGGGGATGTTTTGGTAGCAGACCGGGCGCAGGAAGCGGCGGATCGACAGCGTGCCCACGGAGGTGGCGCCGAAGTTCGTGCTGGCCGGGTAGGGCCCGCCATGGACCATGGTGTCCGCGACCTCGACGCCGGTGGGGAAGCCATTGACCAGAACCCGGCCGGCCTTGCGTTCGAGGATCGGAAGCAGCGCGCGGGCGTCGGCGGTGTCGCCCTCGTCCATGTGGATGGTGGCGGTGAGCTGGCCCTCGAAGCCGCGGGCGAGCTGGGCCATCTCGTCATCGGAGGCGACGCGGATCACCAGCCCGAGCGGGCCGAAGACCTCTTCCCCGAGCGCGTGGTCCTGCAGGTAGCTCGCGGCATCGGTCTGGTAGAGGTTGGGCCTGGCGTTGCGGCCCTCCTGCTCGGTGGTCAGCACCGGCTTGACGGTGTTGCGCCCGTCGAACCGGGCCTTGCCGTCGCGATAGGCCTGCGCGATGCCCTCGGTCAGCATGACCTGCGCCAGCGCGTCGGTGAGCGCCTTGGCGGCGGCCTCGACGAAGGCATCGCCCTCGGCGCCGGTGCCGATCACCGCGATGCCGGGATTGGTGCAGAACTGGCCTGCCCCCATGGTGAGCGAGCCGGCCCAGCCGCTGCCGATCTCGGCGCCACGGGCGCGGGCGGCCTCGGGCAGGACGAACATCGGGTTGACCGAGCCCAGCTCGCCGAAGAACGGGATCGGCTCGGGACGCTGGGCGCAGAGATCAAAGAGCGCCCGGCCGCCGCCGAGCGAGCCGGTGAAGCCCACCGCCTTGATCTGCGGGTGCTGGACCAGCGCCTGGCCGACATCGCGCTTGCCGCCCTGGATCAGCGAGAACACGCCCTCGGGCATGCCGCACGACGCGATGGCGGCGTGGATCGCCTCGGCAACGATCTCGCCGGTGCCGGGATGGGCCGAGTGGCCCTTGACCACCACCGGGCAGCCGGCGGCCAGCGCCGCGGCGGTGTCGCCGCCTGCGGTGGAGAAGGCCAGCGGAAAGTTCGAGGCACCGAACACGGCCACCGGACCGATCGGGCGCTGCATCATCCGCAGGTCGGGGCGCGGCAGCGGCGCGCGGTCGGGCAGCGCCGCGTCATGGCGGCGGTCGAGATAGTCGCCCTTGCGGATGTGCTCGGCGAAAAGGCGGAGCTGTCCGGTGGTGCGGCCGCGCTCGCCCTGAAGCCGGGCCTCGGGCAGGCCGGTCTCCTGGGTGCCGATCGCGGTGATGGCCTCGGCGCGGGCCTCCATCTCGTCGGCGATGGCGTCGAGGAAGGCGGCGCGCTCTTCGCGGCTGGTGTAGCCGTAGCTCCAGAACGCCTCCTCGGCCGCCTCGCAGGCGCGGGTCACCAGCTCGGGCGTGCCGATGCTGAACGCGTGCGCGGGCCCGTGGGCGGGCTCGGAGGTGAAGGTCGCGTCCGAGGCGATCCAGTTTCCGGCGATCAGGTGCTTGCCGTGGGGGGTGAAGCTCATGGGATGTCCTTTCGTCCGTGCAAGAGAAAGGGCGCGGAGCTCTCCGCGCCCATCCGATGTGGCAGGTGTCAGAGGCCGGTCTTTTCGCACCAGGCTTCGAACTTCTTCTGGTTCTCGTCCTTGGTGCAGGGGTAGAGCCCGATGATCGGCGCGCCGTTCTCGACCTCCTCGAGCACGAAGGCCTCGAAATCCTCCATGCCGGCGCAGACCTCGGCGATCTCGTCGGACAGATGCGCCGGGATCACCATGACGCCGTCGCGGTCTCCCACCAGCACGTCGCCGGGAAACACCGCGACCTCGCCGCAGGCGATGGGCACGTTGATGTCGAGCGCCTCGTGCTTGGTCAGGTTGGTGGGTGCCGAGGGGCGCGCGGCGTAGGCCGGCATGTCGAGCGCGCCGATGCCCTCGAAGTCGCGCAGGCCGCCGTCGGTGACGAGCCCGGCGCACCCGCGCACCGCCATGCGGGTGACGAGGATCGAGCCCGCGGTGGCCGCCGAGGAATCGCCGCGTGCATCCATCACCAGCACGTGCCCTGCGGGGCAGGTCTCGACCGCGACGCGCTGCGGGTGATCGGCGTTTCGGAACACCTCGATCGGGTTGCGATCCTCGCGGGCCGGGATGTAGCGCAGGGTGAAGGCCTGCCCGACCATGTTGGCGGATTTCGCGGCAACGGGTTGCACGCCCTGGATGAACTGGTTGCGCAGGCCGCGCTTGTAGAGCTGGGTCGCGATGGAGGCGGTCGAGATGCGCTTGTACTTGGCGCGGGTCTCGTCGGACAGGACGTAATCGGTCATTTCTGGAGTCCTCAGAAGATGTCGGGTTCTCCGGCGGTCTTGCCGAAGTCGGATTTCAGGAAGTCGAAGTCGCAGCCCTCGTCGGCCTGCAGCACGTGCTTGGAGAACATCCAGCCCCAGCCGCGCTCGAAGCGCGGTTCCGGCGGCACGAGGGCCTTGCGGCGCGTCTCGAGGTCTTCCTCGCTGACCAGCATGTCGAGCGAGCGGTTGGGCAGGTCGAGGCGTACGATGTCGCCGGTCCTGAGCAGGGCAAGCGGGCCGCCGACGAAGCTCTCGGGCGAGACGTGCAGTACGCAGGCACCGTAGGAGGTGCCGGACATGCGCGCATCCGAGATCCGCAACATGTCGCGGTGGCCCTGCTTGATCAGCGCCTTGGGGATCGGCAGCATGCCCCATTCGGGGAAGCCCGGGCCGCCGAGCGGGCCGGCGTTGCGCAACACCATGACATGGTCGGGCGTCACCTCGGCCTGTTCGTCGTCGACGAATTTCTTCATTTCCGGGTAGCTGTCGAACACCAGTGCCGGGCCTTCGTGGACATGGTATTTCGGATCGCAGGCAGCGGGCTTGATGACCGCACCCATCGGGCAGAGATTACCCTTGAGCACGGCGAGGGAGCCCTCGTGATAGACCGGGTTCGACAGAGGCCGGATGACGTCGTCGTTATAGACCTCGGCGCCCTCGAGGTTCTCGCCCATGGTCTTGCCGGTGACCGTCATGCAAGAGGTGTCGAGCCGGTCCTCGAGCTGCTTCATCAGCGCGCGCAGGCCGCCGGCGTAGTAGAAATCCTCCATCAGGTAGTCCTTGCCCGAGGGGCGGACGTTGGCGATCAGCGGCGTATTGCGACCGAGCTCGTCGAGCTCCTCGAGCTGCATGGGCACGCCGGCCCGGCGGGCCATGGCTATGAGGTGGACGACCGCGTTGGTCGAGCAGCCGGTTGCCATGGCGACGATGGCGGCGTTCCGGCAGGCGCCTGCGGTGATGATCTGGTCGGGGGTCATGTCCTCCCAGACCATCTCGACGATGCGGCGCCCGCAGGCGGCGGACATGCGCTGGTGGTTGCTGTCGACCGCGGGGATCGACGAGGCACCGGGCAGGGTGATGCCCATGGCATCGGCGATCGCCGTCATGGTCGAGGCGGTGCCCATGGTCATGCAGGTGCCCGCCGAACGCGCGATGCCGCCCTGCACGCCGAGCCATTCCTCATCCGAGATGTTGCCGGCACGGCGCTCGTCCCAGTATTTCCAGGCATCCGAGCCAGAGCCGAGGATCTTGCCGGCGTAGTTGCCCCGCAGCATGGGCCCTGCGGGCAGGTAGATCAGCGGCACGCCGGCGCTGATCGCCCCCATGACGAGGCCGGGCGTGGTCTTGTCGCAGCCGCCCATCAACACCACGCCGTCGAGCGGGTGGCAGCGGATCATCTCCTCGGTCTCCATCGCCAGCATGTTGCGATAGAGCATCGAGGTCGGCTTGATGTTGCTCTCGTCGACCGAGAGCGCCGGCATCTCGACCGGCAGGCCGCCGGCCTGCAGCACGCCGCGCTTCACGTCATGCACGCGGTCCTTGAAATGGGCGTGGCAGGTGTTGAGCTCGGACCAGGTGTTGAGCACTCCGATCACCGGCTTATCGCGGTAATCCTCTTCACCGTAGCCGAGCTGCATCATTCGCGAGCGGTGGCCGAAGGAGCGCAGGTCGTCCGGCGCGAACCAGCGGGCGGACCGCAGGGTTTCAGGTGTCTTGCGGGTCATTGTGGTCATCCCGTGAAAGCAAAGGTGAGCCAGATCAGGAGCGCCGTGAGGGCGAGACCAAGGAGCTCCGGCCAGTTGCCGAAATCGTGGCCGTCCTGACGGTCCTCGGCGGCGAGCTCGGGTGCGGAGAGGTCTTCGTCCTGTCGGGTGAGATGGTCATCTGACATTGGGGTCTCCTATTCCATCAGCGAGGGCAGCCAGAGCGCCAGCTCGGGTATGAAGAGCACCAGGAACAGTCCGACGGCCTGCAGCGCGATGAAGGGCAGCACGGCGACGAAGATGTCCTGCAGCTCGACGCCTTTCGGGGCGACCGACTTCAGGAAGAAGCAGGCAGGCCCGAACGGGGGCGAGAGATAGTACATCTGGATGTTCATGGCGAAGAGCACGCCAAACCAGACCGGATCAAAGCCGAGATCGACCACGACAGGGGCGAAGATCGGCACGGTGATGAAGATGATCGCGATCCATTCGAGGAAGGTGCCGAGCACCATCACGATCAGCATCATCACGACGATCACCATGATCGGGGCGACGTCGAGCCCGGTCAGGATGCCGCGCAGGAACTCGCCGCCGCCGATGCGGTTGTAGATGCCGATCAGCGAGACCGCCCCAAGCACCAGCCAGATGATCGAGCCCACGGTGAGCACGGTCTGGCGCATGGCGTCGCGCGCCATCTTCCAGCGCAGCTCGCCGCGCACCGCGGCGACCACCAGGGCGCCCACGGCGCCAATGGCGGCGGCCTCGGTTACGGTGGCGATGCCGGAATAGATAATCCCCAGAACCGTGCCGATCAGCACGCCCGGCAGGATAATGCCCTTGAGGAACTTCAGGCGCTGGAGAAACGGCAGGCCGGTTTCCGGGATGTCGTAGATCGGCGCCATGGAGGGCTTCAGCCGGACCCGGATGAGGATGTAGGTGATGTAGAGCGAGGCGAGGATCAGCCCCGGCACCGCGGAGGCGGCGAAGAGCTTGGTGATCGAGACCTGCGCGGCCAGGCCGTAGATGATGAGCACGACCGAGGGCGGGATCAGCGTGGCCAGCGCGCCTGCGGCACAGATGATGCCGATCGAGAGGTGCTTGTCATAGCCCAGCCGCAGCATCTGCGGCAGCGCGATGAGGCCGAGCATGACGATCTCGCCGCCCATGATGCCGGACATGGCGGCCAGCACCACGGCGACGATGCAGGTCTGCACGCCGACCGAGCCACGAAAGCGCCCGCCCATGATCGCCATGGAGTCGAAGAGGGATTTGGCGATGCCTGATCGTTCCAGCACGTTCGCCATGAAGACGAAGAACGGCACCGCGATCAGTTCGTATTTGTGCAGCACCTCGCTGACGTTGGCGGCAACGATGAAGAAGCCGGCGCGGGTGCCGAAATAGAGGATGGCCGTGGCCAACGAGACCGTGAGCGTCGTGATGCCGAGCGGCACGCCGAGCGCCATCAGCCCCAGCAGCGAGATCACGATCAGGAGGGTGATGTATTCAATGCCCACTGGACAGGTCTCCTTCGGTGCGCTGGACCCAGCGAATTATGTTCGCGGCCAGCTGGGCGAGGTAGAGGAGGCAGCCGATCACGATCAGCACCTTGAAGATCGTCGGCTGGATCGAGTTCAGTGCGGTGCCGGCGTATTCGGTGCGCGACAGGACCTTCATCGCCGGCTTCCAGAGCGCGATGGTGAGCACGAGGATCGAGCCGAAGGCGATCATCATCTGCAGCAGCCGGAACAGCCGCCAGAGCTTCGGGCTGACCACCAGTTCAAGCATGGTGATCGAGATGTGGCGGTTGCGCTCGGTCACGAAGCCCACCGCCAGAACCCAGGCCGTGGCGCAAAGCGTCATCGCCAGCTCGGTCGACCACACCGTGGGCCGGTCGAAGCCGTAGCGAAGCACCACTTCGAGCGCGGATATGGCGATGCAGGTGAAAAACAGGACAGAGCAGGCCTGGCCGACAAAGACGCTGACGCGGTCCATGCCGTCGGCATAGCGGGCAAGAAGGCGAGACATCGCTTTCTCCACGAGAATGTTGGGACAGGGCCGCCCCGGCGTCGCACGACGCCAGGGCGGTGGGGCGGATGCTTACTTGAGCAGTCCGATCTCGGTCATGTAAGCGATATGCGCGTCGTAGACCTCTTTCGCGAGGTCGGACTTGGTGGCGTATTCTTCCCACTGACCGCGCGCGACTTCGCGCATCTGGTCACGGTCTTCCTGCGCCCAGTTGATGACCTCGATCTTTTCAGAGGCATCATCACGCGCTGCGAGCTCCTGATCGAGCTTGTGGACCTCGTCGCGCATCGCCGACTGGGCCTCGTACCACCAGTCGCGCAGCGCAGTCTGGTCTTCCTCCGACAGCGACTCCCACTTCTCCATGTTCACTGTGAACTGCATGTTCGGCATGGAGTGGATGCCCGGGTAGAGCGGGTAGGGGGCCACGTCCTGCATGCCGGTCGCATCGTTGTTGACGTAAGCCGAAGCGTCGGCCGCGTCGACGATGCCCTTCTCGAGCGCCCCGAAGACCTCGGAGAACGGAATGCTGACGGGCGAGGCGCCGGCAGCCTGAAACACCGCCGAGGCCATGCCCTCTGGAGAGCGGATTTTCTTGCCCTGAAGATCCTCGAAGGTGCGGATCGGCACACGGGAGGCGAGCGCCTCGCGCGAATAGGGCCCGCATGCCACGACCTTGACCTCGCCGCCCGTGAGGCTTTCGGCCGCTTTCTGGAACAGCTCCTCGCCGCCGCCTTCGCGGCAGAAGCCCATCATCTGCTCAGGCGTGTCGTAGCCCGCGATGAGATCGCCGAGCAGACCATATGCCGGCTCAACCCCGACGAAATAGGACGCCGAGGTCCAGTCGCCGTCGATCACCCCTGCGGCGATGGCTTCCTGTGTGTCGCGCGCGGGAACCACCGAACTGTTCGGCGTCAGGATGACCTCGACACGGCCGTCGGTCCGTTCCTTGATTTTCGGAAGCCAGTTCTCGGTCAGATACTGCGTCGAGAAGTCGCCGGCGTTGAACGAGGTCTGGATGTTGAAGGTTTCTGCAGGCGCGACCGTGGCGATGACGGTGGCGCAGCCTGCAAACAGTGCTGCTTTCGCGAAGTTCATCTGGGTTCCTCCCCCTGATCGTCCGGGAAGCCCTCCTCCCCGGTCATCTAATGTGCTAATATATTAGTGTCCATCGAGCAAGACTTGTTTATAGTTGCCGGCGAACGTGAAGGACTCAAGGCGATCACACCCGTGCCGAACGACATGATGACCTCTTCCCAGCGCCGCCGCCCGATGATCCGTCGCGCGTCTGCCAGCGTTGCGCTGCACGATTCGCTGCGCGAGCGAATCCTCAATCTCGATCTGGCGCCGGGTCAGTACATTTCCCGCTCGGAGATCGCCGCCGAATATCAGGTCAGCCTGACTCCGGTGCGTGACGCGCTCATCAAGCTCGAGGAGGAGGGGCTGATCCACATCTACCCCCAGTCCAAGACGGAGGTGTCCAAGATCGACCTGTCACATGCACGGGAGACCCATTTCCTGCGCCTATCGCTCGAGCTCGAGATCGTCAGTCGCCTGGCCGCGATGGGCGCTTCGGCGCCGGTCCAGCCGGCACGCTCGAGCCTCGCGCAGCAAATAGCGGCGCATGATGCGAATGACCTGTCCTCCTTCGTCCGGCTCGACCGCGCCTTCCACCATGCGCTCTACGAAGCGATCGGAATGGAGGCGCTGTCGTCGGTGATCGAAGCGCGGTCCGGCCATATCGACCGGCTGAGAAAACTGAACCTGCCCGCGCCGGGAAAGTCCGAATCCATCGTCGGCTGCCACACCCGCATTCTCGAGGCGATCGAGCGCGGCGACGTGGAGGCTGCCCGCGCCGTGCTCCGCGAGCATCTTTCCGGGACGCTGGCCATGGCCGACGAGATCCGCGAGCGGAACCCGGACTTCTTCGTCGCCTGAGGCGCGCGATAGGGTCTGTTTGCGCGCGAGCGCAGGGCGGTGTGCCGTGTCAGGCTCCCAGTGCGGTCTTCAGTGACGTCACCATCGACAGGCCCATCTGGCGCCGGGTTTCCTCCGTGCCCGAACCGATATGCGGCGTCAGGATCACCGAGGGATGCATCCTGAGCGCTTCCGGCACGTGAGGTTCGTTCTCGAACACGTCCAGGGCAGCGCCAGCCAGCCGCTCCGCCCGAAGCGCCTCTATCAGAGCGGTTTCGTCGACGATCGGGCCGCGCGAGATGTTCACGAGGTAGCCCTCCGATCCCAGAGCCGCGATCACCTCCCGGCTCACCAGCCCGCGCGTCGCATCGCTGAGCGGGCACGAGGCGACCAGCATCTGCGTGGCCTCCGCCAGCGCCTCGGGGCTGTCGAAATAGGGCAGCTCGACCGGCTTCTTCCGGGGGCCATAATAGCTGACACGCGCGCCCATCACCTCGAGCCGGCGGGCGATGGCCTTGCCGATATGCCCCAGCCCGATGATGCCCACCTCCATGCCACTGAGTGAATGGGTGAGCGGGAATTGCCCGCGCGTCCACGCCTCGGAGCGAACGAAGTCATGCGCGCGCACGAGTTGCCGGGTCACCGCGAGGCAGTGCATCACCGTCAGGTTGGCGACCTCTTCGGCGAGGATGTGCGAGGTGTTGGTGACCGTGATGCCGCGTTGGCGGCAGTGCTCGGTATCAACGTTCTCCAGCCCGGCAGAATAGCTCGCGACGATCTCGAGCGCCGGCAGGCGGTCCAGCAACTCTGCGCGGATCTGACGCTTCCTCACCGCGAGACCTCGGACCCGCGATCCACAGGTCTGCAACAGCGCAGCGATCTCCCCGTCGTCCTCCGGCAACTCCAGCACGTCGAGCGATGCAGAGAGCGCCGAAGCAATTTCGCCGGGGAGTTTGGCAGCCTTGAGCACGAGGGGTCGGGTCGTCATCGCAATCTCCTTTTGGGCCGCAGGCTTGTCGCCCCGGCATGAACGAGCTCGACCATATTGACGGTTTCGGCTTAGTCAACTATTCATCTGATGACTTGTTCACATTGGAGGCACGCGTGGCCCACCCTCTCGACAGATTTCCATCGCTGACCGAAACGCTGGTTCAGGCGGTGCTGCAGGTGGCGCGGGAGGAGCGGCTCGGGCCGGGCGACCGGCTGCCCTCGATCAAGGCGCTCTCGGAGCGCTTCGGGGTCTCGGTGCCGACCATGCGCGAGGCGCTGCAACGGGTCGCCAATCTTGGCGCGGTCGAGATCCGACACGGCTCGGGCATTTACCTGACGCGTACGCGCCTGCCGGTGATCACCGGTCATCCCGATGCGCTGCAGGGCCATGACCAGACATTGCTTCACCTGCTCGACGCACGTCTCGCCATCGAGCCCGCAGTTGCCGCCAAGGCGGCGCGGAACATCACCGATCCGCAGGCCGAGGCTCTGCGTGAAGCCATCGAAGCCGCCGAGCGCGCCCTGAGCGGCGCCGGCGGTGAACACAAGGCCAACATGAGCATCCACGCGCGGATTGCTGAGGCCGCCGACAACCCGATCCTTACCGACACGATCCTGTCGCTGATCAAGGTCTTCGGCGCCGAGCAGAAGCGCATCCTCGCCATGCATGACCGCCCGTCGAGAGAAAGAAATCACGCCGATCACGTGGCAATCTGCGATGCCATTATCGCCCGCGAGCCGGAGGCCGCCGAAAGCGCTATGCAAAAGCACCTCTCGCGCGTGCTCGCGGAGATCGGTGGCGCGCGCACTGGAAAGGCGGAACGGAATGACTGACACACCCTCGCTGATCGCGCGTGGTGCGAATGCCTTTGTTGAGCGGAGACTGCGCAGGATCCTGTCGCTGCGCGATTTCGAAAGGGCCGCGGCACGTAAATTACCGAAGCCGATCTTCGGTTACATCTCCGGCGCGGCCGAGACCAACGCTGCGCTGGAGGGCAACCAAGCCGCCTTCGCCGAGATCGACTTCGTCACCCGCGTCCTGCGCGATGTCTCGAGCAGATCGCTCGAGACCGAGCTTCTGGGCCGAACCTACGCGGCCCCGTTCGGCATCGCGCCGATGGGCGTCTCCTCGCTCAGTGGCTATCGCGGCGATCTCGCGCTCGCGACAGCCGCAGTGGCCGCAGGCATACCGATGGTCATCAGCGCCGCCTCTCTGATCCGCATGGAGGAGATCGCCGAGGCGGCGCCGGGCGTCTGGTATCAGGCCTATCTGCCGCCGGATGCGGCGGATGTCTCGGCCCTGCTCAAGCGCGTGGCGGCCACCGGCATCGACACCTTCGTCATTACCGTCGACAGCTCCGTCGTGCCGAGCCGCGAAAACAACGTGCGCAATGGCTACAAGACACCGTTGCGGCCCAGTCTCAAGCTGGCCTGGGACGGCATCACTCATCCCGGCTGGGCGATCGGCACTTTCCTTCGGACCTTCGCACAGCACGGCATGCCGTATTTCGAAAACGCCGATGCCGGGCGTGGCGCGCCGCTGCTCTCGAGCAGGGCGGTTCGGGACTTTTCCGGTCGCGAGCGCCTCAGTTGGGCGCAGGTCGAACAGGTGCGGCGGGAATGGACGGGCAAGCTTGTTCTCAAGGGGATCCTGCACCCACAGGATGCGATCCGGGCGCGTGACACCGGGGCCGACGCGATTGTCGTCTCCAACCATGGCGGCCGCCAGCTCGACCATGCGCTGTCCCCGATGCGGGCGCTGCCCAGGGTCGTGGCGGCGGTGCCGGATATGCCGGTCATGATTGATGGCGGTTTCTGGCGCGGCACCGACATCCTGAAGGCGCTCGGCCTTGGGGCTGCTTTCGTGTTTCTTGGCCGGCCCTTCAATTACGCCGCAACGGTGGCCGGGCAGCCCGGAGTGGATCACGCGATCCGGCTCCTGGTGAACGAGCTGCGCGCCGACATGGGTATGCTGGGGCTGACCACCATCCCTGAGATGAGTGCAGAGGCCTTGTCTCTGGCGCGCTTCCGATGTCCGGTCACCCCGGCCTCGGAGCTCTTGCAGCGCCGGGCCCCTCCTATCGCTCGTGCGACATGAGCGTCACGGGTGTACTGAGACGATAAATGTCCGAGCAGAGGCGACACGTGCTGCTGAGTAAAGCCACGGCCTCTTATACATAGGAGATGTCCGCATGCCGTGTTGGCTGACTTGAAGTGTCGGCATTCGAGGTCTTGTGTCAGGGCCGAGGCGGTATATATTTGAGGTATCAAAAAAGAGTATGATTGGATGGTATTGCAAAACCGGCGCAAGACGTCTCTGACCCTTGATGCTGAAGCGCTCGACCTTGCAAAGGAGCTTGGCCTCAATGTCTCAGCCGTCGCCGAGGCGGCGTTGGTCAAGGCTGTCGCAGCCGCAAGAAGCGAGAAATGGCTTGCCGAAAACGCGGATGCGTTCACTGCCCAGTCGGACTGGCATGAGCGAAACGGGCACCCCTTGGCTGACATCATCGTCGCTCCCGGAGGATCTTCGTGGAAGAGTTGAGCCGTTTCGATGTCGCGGAATACAATGGCGTTCTCATGGTCGTCGTCGAAAGCGAACTTCTGCCGCCTGATCCTGCGGTCGTCGTCATTCCCCTTCTTCCCGACTACCCTGCGGTTCGGCACCTTAATCCCGAGCTCCAGCATGACGGCAAGCGTCTGATCCTTGCGACGAGGCTGATTGCGGCTGTTCGACGGACGAGTTTGCGCCGAAACGGAACGGTCGCACATCAAGGCGATCTCGTTACGAAAGCTGTCGATGTCCTGATGTCAGGTGTTTAGTCTATCCAGCCAACACGGCTTGCGGACATAATCTATCCATAATCCCTATTCTGCGTATAATGGTTTGCTTCACGGGTACGCGCTACCCTCAAGTGCAACTCTCATTAAGAAAACAGTCGGTTATCTAATGGAGAGAGCCTGCCATGGGAGCGGTATATACGCACTGAACTTCAAGGAACCTGTTCAGATCGAACGTTGGAAGCTCGCGAAAATCCCGGTTCGGGAGATGGCGCGCGTCCTTCAGCGCTCGAAAGCCACCATCTATCGCGGGATCAAGCGTGACTGGTTCAGCGATGAGTGCCTGCCGGGTTATGATGGCTACTACGGCGCCGCCGCGCATCAGCAAGCCGCCAATCGGCGTGCTCGGCAGCGCAAATTGATCCGGCATCCAGAGCTTCGAAATCAGGTCGTCGAGCGGATCAAGAACGGCCCCCTCTCGGCAGCATGCTGCGCATGCGCCTGCCGGTCGACGGGACGCCTGCGCAGATCGGCAACCGGCTGGTCCAGGAAGGTGCGTCGCTTCGGGTCTGTATACCGCTACATCTACTCGAAGGAAGGCAGGGCGCAGGAGCTTTGGTGGTACCTGCCCGAACACCGTAAGGCCCGCCGGCCGCGTCGCGCCCGGAAGCGCCGGGCTCCAAAATTCGACCGTGATGTCAGTATCCTGTTGCGCCCGGATGATGTCGCACACCGCAGGGAATTCGGTCACTGGGAAGGCGATTTGATACTGTTCAAGCGATCCCTTGGTCCGACCAACGTCACCTCTCTTGTCGAACGCGTCAGCAGGTTCACCGTGCTGCTGAAGAATGCGAACAGGCGCACGAAACCGGTCATGAAGCAGATTGCGAAGGCGGTGCGGGATCTTCCCGTGGCGGGCCGCAGATCCATCACCTTCGACCGCGGCACGGAGTTCGTGTCATGGCCGCACCTGCAGGCCCAGCTCGGAACCCAGACCTGGTTCTGCGACCCCTCCTCGCCCTGGCAGAAAGGCACAGTCGAGAACACCAACCGCCGGCTCCGGCGCTGGCTTCCAAGGCAGCGCGACGTCGCGGCCATGACGGAGCTCGAGCTGAAGCAACTCTGCGACCAGCTCAACAACACGCCTCGCAAATGCCTCGGATGGCGGACCCTGGCCGAGGTCTTCCGCGAAAAGATGCTGGAGGAAATCGGCCGACGCCCCTACCGTCCCAAGCCATGGAAATCGCGCTTTGAGTAGCGTGCACAATTGGGTTGAAGAAGCGCGTGCCGTCGAAATGATCGCTCACCGGGCCGCTGTAATACGGGTTGCGCGAAACTTGCGCGCAGGAGGCAAAGAGCCCACCGACAGCGCCAAGACCGAGCGCCGCGGCGCCGGAACGAAAGAGAGTGCGTCGGTTCATCGGCTGGCCTTCTTGGCGAACCCGAAAATGCCCTCGCCCCAGGATTTGGGACGAGGGCCGGAATGGACTGGTCGAAAACAGCTCAGAGAAATTGGCCGTTATCCACTTGGATGACCTGCCCTGTGACGGCGCGACCCATGTCGGAGGCAAGGTAGAGCGCCGCGTAGGCCTGGTCGATAGGTTCGGTGCCCGGAACGGTGGTGTTGGTGTACTTGTCGGAGAATTCCAGCATCTCGCCGCCGCCTTCCTGTTCACCGGCGGCCCAGGCGCGCGCCGCGTCGGTGTCGGTCACGCCTGGTGCGATGGCGTTGCAGCGGATCTTGGTGCCCGAGAGGCGCATGGCGATGTTGAGGGTCATGGTGTTGATGCCGCCCTTGGTGGTCGTGTAGGCGACGCCGCAGATCGGCGTGGTGCCATTCACCGAGCTCACGTTGATGATCCGGCCCTCGTTGCGCGGCATCATGTGGTTGACCGCCTCGCGGCAGAAGCGGAACGGGCCCGCGAGGTTGATCTGCATGATCTCGTCGAAATGCTCGGTCGAGGTCTTCTCGATGGCGTACATCTCGCCGACACCGGCGTTGTTCACAAGGATGTCGACCTGGCCGAAGGCGTCAATTGCCTCCTTGAACACGCGCGCCGGCGCTTCGGGATCGGCGCTGTCGGCCACCACGGCCAGCGCCCGTCCGCCATCTCTGGCGTTGATCGTCGCGACGGCGTCCTCGAGCGCATCCTTGCCGCGCGCGGTCATCACCACGTTGGCGCCTTCCTCGGCATAGAGCTCGGCAATGGCGAGGCCGATGCCCTTGCTTGCCCCGGTCACAATGGCGGTCTTGCCGGTCAGAAGCTGTTTCATGATTTTCGTCCTATCGTGTGGGGCGCGGCACCGGGCCGGCCCCAAAGTTTCAATCGGTTTCGGCCGGCGCGACCCGCACGGTCGCGGCGCGTGCCCGCTCGGAAACCATCGGTGCGAGGTAGCGGCTGTGGCCGTATTTCGCCCGGTAGGCCTCGTCGATGCAGTCGTTGAGCGCCGGGTCCGCGGCATCGAAGACAACGTCGCGGGTCATCCCTGCCACGCTGATCTGGCCGGCCTTCTGTTGCAGAGCAGCGCGGAACCAGCTTGACCCGGGGCCACTATATGCGCGCACGTAGAGCGCGCCCTCCACCACCACGGACCAGATGAAGGTCGGCGTGCCCGTGGTCCGGCCGTCCTCGCGCAGCGGCGCGATGCGGAAATCATCCGCCACCGCGATCCGCTCGAGTTCGCTGTTGCTCCAGCCCATGGTGCCCTCCGGGTTTGTTGCTCTGTGGATAAGGATATGGCGTTGAAATCGCCGGGAATTAGCTCTCGGACAATCACGCCGGCCATGATGAATATTCATGAAACCGTTTCGGGCCTTGCCAACTTTGCCTGGCTCAATCCGCCGCCACGCGAACGCGGTCACACATCAGCCAGATCACTACGAAGCCCACGAAGGCCCGCACCGCGCCGGCCACGGGCACCGAGGCACAGCGCCACCAGCCCGCCCTGAGCGCGAGCCCGCCGATCCCGGCGCCGACGGCGTTGCCGAGGCTGAAAGCGGCGATGGTCATCGAGGCCGGCGCGTCGGAGGCCGCGTGCATCGCGCGCATCTGCAGCGCCGGGAGGCAGGCGAAAGCGCACATAGCTGGCGCGAACCACTGGTCGATTTCAGGGCCAGCGGTCTGGCGCTCGCGCCGAAATTTGCTGTCGGCCCCTCTCGTGACACTGCCTTTGGCTATGCACTGCCGGGCAGCGGACGGCGCCCTCGGATTCTGGAAAGCGATGGATGAGGTCTTCCCCCGCACACGCCATCAGCGTTGCTGAAAAAAATACGCCGCGAAGCTGATTGTCTTCCCCCTGATCAAGCCGCGTCACCCAAACGAAAGCTCCGGGAGTCATCTCACGCAGCTCAAATCGATGGATCCTGAGCCTATTACGGCGCTGCCGCGTATCGGAAAGCCGCCAATCGGCGTGCTCGGCAGCGCAAATTGATCCGGCATCCAGCGCCTCGAAATCAGGATATCGAGCGGGTCAAGAGTGGCACCTCTCGGCAGGATGCTGCGCTAGAGCATGGCGGTCGACGGGACTGAACGCACAGACAGGTCAGCACAGAGAGCGTCTACGCGCCGCGCCGCCTCTTCAAGCTCCGCATCCGGGACGGTCAGCGCAACCCGCACCAGCCCATCGCCGTTGCCGCCAAATGCACTGCCTGGCATCACCGCCACCCCCTGCTCGTCCAGCAGCCTCCAGGCAAAGGCCTCGCCATTCAGCCCGGTGCCCGCGACGTCGAGCATCAGGAACATGCCGCCCCGGGGCATCTGCACGGAGAGGCCCGGCACCGCGTTCAGCCGATCACAGAGCATCCGCGCGCGCCGTCCGAAGGCCTCGCGCATCCGCGCCGACGTGTCGAAATCGCCGCGCAGCGCGGCCTCGGTCATGTCGGCGATGAACGGCTGGTTGCCGAACAGCATCGTTTCGGAAATCGGCAGCAGCGCGGCGCAGAACTCCGCCGGTCCAATGGCCCAGCCGCTGCGGAAGCCGGTGGCCGCGTGGCTCTTGGAGATCGAAGACACCACCACGACACGCTCGCGCAGTGACTCGATCTCCAGCGGCGACGTGAAGCTGCCCTCGAAGATCAGCTCAGCGTAAACCTCGTCGCAGACGATCCACAGATCGTGCTCGGCGCAGATCGTCCCCAGCTTTTCCAGCGTCGCGCGGTCAATCACCGCGCCGGTCGGGTTGTGCGGCGTGTTGAGCAGCAGCACGCGGCTGTCGGGCGTGATCGCCGCGCGCAGGTCCGCAGGCTGCAGCACGAAATCCCGCTCCATGTGCAGCGGCACCGCCTGCACGTGACCGCCCGCGGCGGACACCACGCCCTCGTAGGTGGCGTAGTAGGGATCACCGATCAGCACCCCCTCGCCCGGCCCGACGAGCCCCAGCATCACCGCGAAGAGCGCGGTTTGCGTGCCGGGAAAGCACAGCACGTTCTCGGCGCCAATCTGTGGATGGCGCGGGCGGTAGGCCTCGACCAGCGCATCGACCAGCCCGGGCTCGCCGCGCCCGTTGGAGTACTGCGTGCGGCCAGCGCGCAGCGAGGCGACGCAGTGCTCAATCAGTTCAGGCGCGGGCGAGATGTCGGGCTCGCCGATGGTCAGTTCGAGAATCTCTTCGCCCGCATCGCGCCGGGCGCGCGCGGCGTTGTGCACGGCCCACTTGTCCCCTCCTAGGGTGCGCAGGCGTTCGGTGATCGCGGCATACCGCATGTCAGCTCCTTTCGTCTTCGAGCGCCAAATGGCGCGTCAGCGTTGTGTCGGGCAGGCGAAGGATGCCCTCGGCAGCGCCGAGCGCGATGGCCGGAAGCCGCCGCGCGTCGTAGAGCCCGTGGCCCAGCGAGCCCTCGATCCACAGGCCGTCGATCAGCCCGTTGAGCGCGATGGCGAGCTGCTTGCACCGCGACGGGTCCGCCGGGCCGCCCTGCGCCACCAGCACCGGGTGGATTCGCGCCTCGAGCAGATCGAGGAACTCCCGGTAGCCCTCGCGATGGATGTCGGCATAGGCCGGATCGACGCGCACACGCCCCACGAAGGTGGCCCAGAGCGAGACCTTCACCCCCGACAGGCTCGGCGACGCGAAGTTTGCCGCGATGACTTCCGCCAGCGCCGCCTCGGGCGACTGCTCATCCCCGGCCCCGGAATCTTCAGCGGCGGCAGTCATCTGACCCATCAGGTAGGCATAGGCCGCACGCACCATCTCGTCCTTCGACGGGAAGTAGTGCCGGATCAGGCCCGCCGAGACCCCGGCCCGCTCGGCGATTTGCCGCGCCCCGGCCCGGTCGAGCCCGAGATCGGCGACGCAGGACAGCGTCGCCTCCAGCAGGTCGGTGCGGCGACGGTCCTGTGACAGGCGGCTGTAGGCACGCCGGGTCACGCCCAGCCTCTCGCCGCAAAACGCATCATGTCGAGCGTGTTCCGTATCGTCACTTTGACTTCCTCGTCGATATTTGTTTTACAGTCGTACAACAGCGAAGAAATTGCAAGGGAAGAGCCACCCGGGAACGCCCGGATTTGGCAGAGGGACAGCCATGAACGACGCCACGCCGGCGGTAGAAATCCGCGACCTGCACAAGCGCTTCGGACATCTTGAGGTGCTCAAGGGCATCTCGCTCACCGCCCGCCCCGGCGACGTGGTGGCGGTGATCGGCGGCTCGGGCTCTGGCAAGTCCACGATGCTGCGCTGCATCAATATGCTCGAGACCCCGAGCGCCGGAGACATCGCCATTCACGGCGAGACCTATGCGATGCGCCCCACCCGTGACGGCGGCCTCGAACCGGCGGACCGCCGACAGCTGCAACGCATCCGCGCGCAACTCGGCATGGTGTTCCAGAACTTCAACCTGTGGCCGCATCGCACCGTGCTCGGCAACGTGATCGAAGTGCCGGTGCAGGTGCTGGGCATATCCCGGGACGAGGCCGTCGCCCGCGCCCGGCAGGTGCTCGACCGCGTCGGCCTCGCCGAGAAGGAAGACGCCTATCCCGCACACATGTCCGGCGGTCAGCAGCAACGCTGCGCCATCGCGCGAGTGCTGGCGGTCGAGCCGCTGGCGATGCTCTTCGACGAGCCGACCTCAGCGCTCGACCCGGAGCTGGTCGGCGAGGTGCTCAACGTGATCCGCGACCTCGCCGCCGAGAAGCGCACGATGATCCTCGTCACGCACGAGATGAGCTTCGCCCGCGATGTCGCCAGCCACGTCGTCTACCTGAAGGACGGCCGCATCGAGGAGCAGGGCCCGCCCGAGCAGATCTTCGGAGATCCGCGCTCGCCGCACCTTCAGCAATTCATCCGCTCGATCGCCTGATCGCGCGACACCAAGACACCAAACAGAGGAGACACCATGTTCAAGACACTCGCGCTCGCCGCCACTGCCGCCGCCGCGCTCGCCGCCCCGGCCCTCGCGGACCCCTACAAGGTCGGTATCGCCGCCGAGCCCTATCCGCCCTTCTACAGCCCCGACTCGAGCGGGAACTGGAGCGGCTGGGAGATCGACTTCGCCGATGCGCTCTGCGCCGAGATCGAGGCCGACTGCGTGATCACCCCGGTGGCCTGGGATGGCATCATCCCGGCGCTCAACACCGGCAAGATCGACATGATCGTCGCCTCCATGAGCATTACCGAGGAGCGCGCCAAGCAGATCGCCTTCTCCGACAAATACTATGACACGCCGACCGGCGTGATCGCCCTGAAGGAGACCGAGATCCAGCCCTCCGCCGAAGGCATCGAGGGCGCCTATCTCGGCGTCTCGGTGGGCACCATCCACGAGACTTACGCCCGCGCGCATTTCTCCGAGGCCGCCGCGGATATCCGCAGCTACCCGACGGTGGACGAAGAGCTGCAGGACCTGGCGGCGGGCCGCATCGACGCGGTGGTCGGCGACATGCTGGCGCTGATGCCGTTCCTCGAGAGCGACGCCGGCGAAGCCTGTTGCGAGTATCGCGGCGCGGTCGAGAGCGACCCGTCGATCCTCGGCAACGGCGTTGGTGTGGGCCTGCGCAAGGAGGACACCGACCTGCTGGAACGGGTGAACTCCGGCATCGCGGCAATCCGTGAAAACGGCACCTACGACGCACTGTCCGAGCCCTACTTCGCGGGTTTCGACATCTACGGCAGCTGAGCCGTCTTTCCGGGCCGCGACGCGAGAGTCGCGGCCCGATCTCTGCAACAACACGGGACACAGCCGCACGATGATCGAGGCAATAGATTTCAGCCTGCTTGCACTCACCTCACCGGGATGGGGCGGAGCGCTTCTCGCCGGGTTCCTGCGCTCGGTCGAACTGGCGGCAGGCGGCTATCTGCTGGGCATCGTCATCGGCCTGCTCGGCGCCACTGCCAAGCTCTACGGCGGCCGCGTGCTGCGCGACATCGCCGAGATCTACACGCTGCTCATCCGCGCGGTGCCCGAACTCGTACTGATGCTGCTGTTTTACTACGTGGGCACCGATCTGCTGAACCAGCTGATGGCCGCCTTCGGGCGCGAGGGCATCGACATCGACGGCCTCAGCGCCGGTATCCTCGTCATCGGGCTGGTGCAGGGCGGCTACGCAACCGAGGTGTTTCGCGGCGCCATCCGCGCCGTGCCGCCCGGACAGATCGAGGCCGCGCAAGCCTTCGGCATGTCGCCATTCAGGGTGTTGCGCCGCGTAACCCTGCCGGCGATGGCCCCGCACGCGCTTCCCGGCATGGCGAACCTATGGATGATCGCCACGAAGGACACGGCGCTCCTCGCCGTCATCGGGTTCTCCGAGCTGACGCTCGTGACCAAGCAGGCGGCCGCCGCGACCCGCGAATACTTCCTGTTCTTCTTCGCCGCCGGGCTTCTCTATCTCGCGCTCACCCTGATCTCGAACCTCGGCCTGCGCTGGCTAGAGCGGCGCGCCCGCCGCGGCCTGCCGGCCGCCGCCTGAGGAGCGTATCATGCCCGATATCGACATCGTCACCCCGATCCACCCTGCCCCCGCGCTGCCTTTGCGCGCGCGCCTCGCGCCGCTGCTGATGCCGCACCGCCTTGTCATGGCCGGGCTGGCCCTCGCCGCGCTGCTGGCAATCATCACCCAGATGGAGTGGAGCTGGCTACCGGTCTACCTGCCCAAGATCGGCGACGGCCTGCTGGTGACGCTTGTATTGCTGGCGTCCAGCGTCATAGCGGGCTTTGCCCTCGCGCTGCCGCTGGGGGCCGTACAGGTGACCGGCCCGGCGCCTTTGCGCTGGCTGGCAACCGGCTTCTGCACGGTGATCCGCGGCACGCCGCTGCTGCTGCAACTCTGGCTGATCTATTACGGGCTCGGCGCGCTTTTCGCGCAGTTCCCCGAGATACGCGGCTCGTGGCTCTGGCCCTACCTGCGGCAGGCCTGGCCCTATGGCTTCCTGACGCTGACGCTTTCCTTCGCCGCCTATCAGGGCGAAATCATGCGCGGGGCCTTTGCCGGAGTGCCGCGCGGTGAACTGGAGGCCGCTCGGGCCTTCGGGATGCCGCGGCTCATGGTGTTCCGCCGGGTCTGGTTCCCGCGCGCCGTGCACCGGGCCCTGCCGACGCTGGCGGGCGAGATCATCCTGCAACTCAAGGCGACGCCCCTGGTGGCAACCATCACCGTGACCGATCTCTACGCGGTCATCACCCGCGTGCGGCAGGACACCTACCTGACCTACGAGCCGCTGCTGCTGCTGATCGCCATCTACCTGTGCCTGAGCGGGACGCTGACGATCGTGCTGCGCTGGCTCGAGGGCCGGGTGCCGAGCGGGCACTGAGCCCGCCCGCTCCGCCCCGTCAGTAGCCGCGCGAGCGATCCACGGCATAGGCCATGGGTCGCCCGTCGCGCAGCGCCCGCGCGGTCTCGATGACCTGCGCGGCCACCACCTCCGGCAGCGAGTCGCTGGCGACGTGCGGCGTCAGCCGCAACCGCGCGTCGCGCCAGAAGCGGTGCGTTGCCGGAAGCGGCTCCTCGCGGAAGACGTCGAGCGTCGCCCCCTTGAGCTGTCCACTGTCCAGAGCGGCCTCCAGATCCGTCTCGACAAGATGCTCGCCGCGCCCGATCTGCACCAGCGACGCGCCCGGCGCGAGGCGGTCGAAGAGCGCCCCGTTCAGCACGTTCTCGGTCTCGGCGGTCAGCGGCAGCACGTTGACGAGATGGTCCGCGCCCTCGGCGGCAGACGTCACCGCGCCGGGACCGGTCAGGTAGCTGACACCATCCAGCTGAAGCTCGGGCATGCTGCAGCAGGCGACACGGACGGCAAAGCCAATCGCCCGCAATCCCCGGACCACGGCACGCCCCATGGTCCCGTGCCCAAGCACGGCCACCTGCACCGCGGCTGGCGCACGCATTTGGATTGGAGACCACCGCGCCTGAGCGGCGTTTCGCGCCATTTCTTCAAAGCCACGCTCATGATGCAGCACTTCGTGGACTGCGAAGCCCGCCATGAGTTCGGCCTGGTGCGGATCGCGGACCCGTGCCACGGCCACCGTTTTCGGCAGGCCCGGATGGGACAGCAGCGCATCGACTCCCGCGGCGACGGACATGGCGAGTCCGAGGTTCCGATAGGGCGCGAACGCCCCTTCCCCCGGCTCCCAGCAGATCGCGAAGCGCACGTCCTCGGGCCGGTCGATCTCATCCGGGTGACGCAGCACGACATCCTTCGCTGCACGCCGAAGCGCGTCGCCGTAGAGCGCATCAAGGTCAGTTGTCGCGCTGAGATAGACGCCAGTGATGGGAGTAGTCTCGGACATGGTTGCGGCTCCCTTTCAAAACCGCGCACCGTATTGCACAACTGTACAACAGTTGCCATCCCAATCCGCTCACACCATAGGAAATGGCGTGTCAACCTGCGGTCGTTGTCTCACGAATAGGGGTACCTCGCTCCTCACACGAATGACGCACGCTCATCACGATGCGTGCGAAGCAGGTGTCTCCCGAAGATCGGCGGAGTAGAGGTCACGCAAGGGTTCTTCAGTGACAGGCTTTGGAACGAACGCAACAGTCCGAGGCAAATCCGGTGGCGCGCGGCGCGTGGACATAAGCGCGAAACGACAATCAGGGAAGAGGCCACGCGCCCTGTCGATCAGATCGCGACCGCTGAACCCGTCATCAAGCCAAAGATCGGCCAACATCAGGTCGAGATGCTCAAGGTCCTTCAAGACCTCGATCGCCTCCGCATAAGACGCGGAGCGAATGACCTCTGCCCCGAGGGCTTCCAGAATGCTGCAGGATCGCGTGAGCGCTGCCGGATCATCATCGATGACCAGTGCGGTCCTCGGACTGACCGGAGGCGACGTCTCTTGTGCATCCTCCTGTCGCGGGAAGAACATGGTAACCGTCGTCCCATGGAATGAGGGGGCGGTTGCTGTTTCGATGTCGAGACGACCTCCGGATTGATGCACAAAGCCGTCGACCATCGACAACCCCAAGCCAGTGCCGCCGCCATCTTGCCTGCGCGTGAAAAAAGGATCCGTCGCGTGGCGCAGCACATCTTCGGACATGCCGCACCCGCTGTCGCGTACCGCGACCTCGACCACGTCGCTGGCTTTCACAGACACCACGATCCGCCCCGCGTCGGCACCTGTCGCGACGATGGCCTGACTGGCATTGATGCACAAATTGAGGATGGCGCTCTCAAGCTGGCCGGGATCGACGAGACAGGTCGCTGGGGTCTCGGGAACGTCCACGATCAGCGAGACCTGCTCCGGGATGGCGATTTCGAGAAGATCCGCCATGCCCGTCACAAGTTCCGAGACATCCGTCACCTGCGGCGCGAGATGCTGCTTGCGGGCAAAGGCCAAAAGCCGCTCCGTCAGGCTTGTTCCCAGATCGACCGCCGCCCCTAGTCGTCCGTGCAAATCGCGTCGACGCTCCGGTTCGGCTTGCTCCAGCAGGTGGAGGTTGCCAGAGATGCTCGAGAGGATATTTCCGAAATCATGTGCCACTTCTCCCGAGACTTTTCCCAAGGCCTCGACCCGGCGGATTGCCTCCAGCCGAGCCTCCATGCGCTTGCGTTCGGTGGTCTCGGAGATCAGCCAGACCTGGCCGCCGTCAGGCAGGGGCGACTTGTGTATCTCGATCACGTTTCCATCGGGATCACCATATTCCTCGAAGCCGCCTCGCTCATCTCCTCCGGCCCCTTGGCAGAAAGGGGAGGCTGCGATCAGGCCGCTCATTCGATCGGATGCTCCTTCGATATCCGGCGGCAGGCGGAGCAGGTTTCTCAGGTTCTCGTTCTCGGCGATGATCCGACCGTCCGCCGCCTCGACCGCGACGCCATCCTTTATGTTTTGAAAAACGCGCGAAAACAGCGCATTTTGCTGTCGCATCTGCGCCGTGCGCCGGTCCAGTTTGCGGGCGTTGTCGCGGAACACGCCGAACGCCGTGAACAGTTGACCAATCTCGTCGCGGGATGTCGGCGGATCGGGCAGGTCCACGCGCAGGTTTCCCGAAGCGAGCCGACGCATGGCGCCGGAGATGCGCTCGAGATTGCGTGCGACGTGCCGCGACACGTAGATCGAGGAGGTCACCGCAACGACAAGGCTCGCAACGATCAACGCGAGAAAGGCATTGCGCGCGAAGGCCAAAGTGTTCGACGTCGCGGCACGGGCCCGGGATAGCCGGCCCTCGGCCTGGGCGACCTTGGTCTCGGCAAAAGCGCTGACCCGACGGGTTTCCTGCCGGATGCGGAACAAAGCATTCTCGGCATCAAGCCGGGCGGACAGATCACCGTGCTTGAGCACGAACAACCCGCTCGCGCGTTTCACGGTCGAGGAAATCTCTTCGAAAGTTTCGCGCGAGTCATTGCCGATCGTGGTTTCAAGCGTTTTGCTCTGGCGTTGGAAATCGCGAGCAAACCCGCCCAGCTCGATCAGTTCCTCGGCCCGTGCAGCGCCCAGGGCGACGGCGGTCAACTGCTGGAGCGCGCTCCAGTCCTGGCGTGTTTGCAGCGGCAACAGGTTATCCTGTGCCATCCGCCTGCTTCGGGCGTTCAGGCGGACCAGAGCCCGGTCGATGGCATCCAGCTCCGCCTGACGGGCGCTTTGCGGGAGCAGCGCCTGTGCCAGATCCTCGATGGCGATCCCCAACCGCGCCAGCGGCAGCTCCAGCGCGGGATCGTTGGCCGAGGACTGTCGCACGCGGCCGAGGTTCGCCATGACCCCGGCGACTTCCTGTTCCAACTGGTAGGGCGTAAAGAGCGCAAACAGGAACGGCGCCGAAGTCGCAAGATCGGAGGCTTCACGCGACAGATCCATCGCGGCGGCAACCTCGGTCAACGTGTCGCGATGCAGCACATTCATCCAGATTTCGGTGCGATCAAGGACCCGCAATCCGATCACGCTGACCAGCAGCATGAGCGCGAACATCACTGCCAGCGCGGCGGACAGGCGAACCCGCACGCCAAGGTCGCGAAACCACGTCATCCGGCGGCCAGATGGAACACATAGCCGCGTGCCCGGCGGGTTTGCAGATGCACCGGCTTGGCGGGCACCCGCTCGATCTTGCGGCGCAGGCGCAGGATCAGCACGTCGACCGTGCGGTCGACGTAGCGTTGCGTATCGGCCCCCAATGCCTCCAGAAGCTCCTCTCGGGGAACCACGCGTTCGGGATTGCGGGCGAGAAATTCCAGCAGGCGGTATTCGGCATTGGTCAGGGGCACCTCTTCGCCCGTGCCGTCGAGCAGCCGCCGCGCATCGAGATCGATCCGCTTTTCTCCAAACACGATCTTCCGTTTGCCCGGTGCCACGGCGCGGGCGGAAGCATGGCCGTACCGGCGCAGCACCGCCCGGATGCGCGCCACCAATTCGCGCGGATTGAAGGGCTTGATCAGGTAGTCGTCCGCGCCGGTTTCCAGCCCGATGATCTTGTCGATCTCGTCGCCCACGCCGGTCAGCATGACGATGGGGATCTCGTGGCGCTCGCGCAGATGGATCGCCAGCGTCAGGCCGGACTCGCCCCGGAGCCGCAGGTCGATCAGCGCGAGGTCCACGGGCGGCGGGTCTCCGAGCGCGTGAAAGGCGTCGATATCCGCACAGGAGACCGCCGCGAACCCGCTGTCATGCATCAGCGCCGACAGGGTTTCGCGCACCTGCGGGTCGTCATCGACGATGGCGATGACCGGCTCCGAGCCGTCAATCGGACGGGTGGCCTGCATGTGACGCTCCTCCTGCGACGTGCTGGCAAGAGGCCGCCTCCCCGACGGCCAGACCCAGCCGTAGCGCAGATCACATCGGACTTTAAGCACCCGGCGCCGCTTTGTAATACTGTTAACAATTCAGCGCGTGTTCTGTGGTTTCGTTAACTGTTCGATGCTCGCAATCGCCGGCGCGTCGCATCTAGCCTGCCAGCATGATGCGAGATGAGCCAGCGCGCCGCTCGCTGTCAAAGGGAGGACACCATGACACCATTCATCACCCGTGCGGCCACCGCACTGGGCATCCTGACGTGCAGCACGATTGCAGCCCATGCGCAGGACTGCGCCGAACGCGGCGCGCTCGACATGCTCTATTGCGACGCCAACGGCGATCTCGTGGCCGACACGCCCACCGATCCGGCGGAGCTGACCAATCCCGATACGCTGGTCTTTGCCTATACCCCGGTCGAAGACCCCGCAGTCTATGCCGACATCTGGGAGCCGTTCATCGAGCATCTCTCCGAGGTTACCGGCAAAGACGTGCAGTTCTTCGCGGTGCAGTCCAACTCCGCAGAGGTCGAGGCGATGCGCTCCGGTCGCCTGCATGTTGCAGGCTTCTCCACCGGACCGACGCCGTTCGCGGTGAACCTCGCGGGGGCCGTGCCGTTTGCGATCATGGGCGCCGAAGACGGCCAGTTCGGCTACAAACTTCAAGTCTTCACGCAAGCCGACAGTGACATTCAGGAAGTGGCTGACCTCGCGGGCAAGCGCGTGGCCCACACCTCGCCCACGTCGAACTCCGGCAATCAGGCGCCGCGCGCGCTGTTCCCCGATATGGGCGTGGAGCCAGACAAGGACTACGAGGTGGTCTATTCCGGTTCGCATGACCAATCCATGCTGGGCGTCGTCGCGGGTGACTACGATGCAGCCCCCGTTGCCTCCGAAGTGGTGGACCGCATGGCCGAACGCGGCCTCTACGATCCCGCCGAGGTGCGTAAGATCTGGGAGAGCGACCCGTTCCCGACCACCTCCTTCACCATGGCGCACAACCTCGACCCGGAGCTCGCTGAAAAGGTGAAAGAGGCGTTCTTCTCCTTCGACTTCGCAGGCACCGCGCTGGGTGAAGAATTCGACGGCGTGTCGAAGTTCATCCCGATCACCTACAAGGATCAGTGGGCCGTGATCCGCCAGATTCAGGCGTCCAACGGCGTGGAATACACCCCGCAGGGTCTCGCCGCGAACTGATCCCCTCCGACATCGCCAGCCCGGTGCGCCCATGCGCGCCGGGCACGTTGCGCCGCCCTGCCCATCGTGGACAGGGCGCTGGCCGCGCCATTCTCAAGAGGCCCCCATGCTCAAGATCACCAACCTGACCAAGCGCTACGGCACCGGCGATCCGGTGCTGAAAGAGCTCAACCTGACGGTCGAGGGCGAACAGCTCACCTCCGTGATCGGCTCCTCCGGCGCGGGCAAGTCGACACTGTTGCGCTGCATCAATCGCCTTGTGGAACCGACCTCCGGCTCCGTCGTGCTCAATGGCACCGAATTCACCAACCTGTCCCGCCGCGAGCTGCGCACCGCGCGCCGCCGCATCGGCATGGTCTTCCAGAGCTTCAACCTCATCGACCGGCTGACCGTGATGGAGAACGTGCAGGCCGGGCGCCTGGGCTACATCTCGACATGGGCCGCGCTGACCCGCCGCTACCCCAAGGACGACATTCGCCGCGCCTTCGAGCTGATGGAGCGTGTGGGCATCGCCCATTACGCCGACAAGCGCGCCGACGAACTCTCGGGCGGCGAGCGCCAGCGCGTCGGCGTGGTCCGCGCGCTGATGCAGCGACCCGAAATCCTGCTGGCCGATGAGCCCACCGCCTCGCTCGACCCCAAGACCTCGGAGCAGATCATGTCGCTCCTGCGCGACCTTGCAAACGAGCTGAACCTGCCCGTCATCATCAACATCCACAATGTGACCGAGGCCAAGGAGTTCTCCGACCGCATCGTCGGCATGCGCTATGGCCGGATTATCTTTGACGACAAGCCAGCCGCGCTGACACGCGCAGAGATGGACCAGATCTACGCGGGCGTTCCCGCACAGGACCGCGCCGAGGCGGGGGCCGCCGCATGAGCGCGACGTCCGATACCCGTCCAGACAGCTGGCGCAAACCGCCCTTCATCGCCAACCCCTTGCTGCGCTACGCGCTCTATCTCGGAGCGCTTGTCTACATCGTCTTCACCCTCGCCACGCTGCCCATCGACTGGGACCGCGTCTCCGACGGGCTCAGCCGGGCACAGCGCATCTTCAGCGGGGCCTTTCCGCCCAGCTTCGACCGCGCGGGCCTGCTCTTTGACGGTTTCATGGAAAGCCTGAAAATTGCGATCATCGCCACCATGGGTGGGATCATCCTTTCCGTCCCGCTTGCCTTCATGGCCGCGGGCAACATCGCGCCCAAACCCATTTATCTGCTGGGTCGCGCGATCGTCATCATTGCCCGCAGCTTCCACCCGGTCATCGTCGCCATCATCTTCGTCAAGGCGGTGGGCTTTGGCCCCTTCGCGGGCGCTCTGACGCTGGTCGTCTATTCCGTGGGGTTCGTCGCCAAGCTGCTGGCCGAACGCATCGAGGAGATCGACTTCGGACAGGTGGAGGCCATGCGCTCCGCCGGAGCCGGGTTTCTCACGACCCAGGTCTACGCCGTGCTGCCGCAGGTCATGCCGCGCCTCGTGGGTCTCGGGATTTACCAGCTCGACAGCAATCTGCGGGCCTCGGCCGTGGTCGGCATCGTCGGCGCGGGGGGCATCGGCGCGACGCTGGCCAATGCGTTCGGCCGCTACGACTACGACTTCGCCCTTGCCATCACCATGGTCATCGTCGGCGTGATCCTCGTCTCCGAGGCCGTCAGCGGCGTCATCCGAAAGCGCATCACATGAACACTCTTTCACAAACGCAACCCCTCTCCGAAGCGCTCAGCGATCGGGACGACTGGTCTCGCTTCACGCCGAAACAGCGCCTGATCCGCTACGCAGGCTTTGTTTCCGCCGCCGCCGTGGTCGCCTGGGCGCTGGGAAGCATCGACGTGATCTGGGCTTGGGTCTGGGACAGCCCCGCGCAGATGGCCGACCTCTTCGGTCGCATGATTCCACCCGATCCGTCCAACTTGCCCTCCATCCTCGAAGCGATCTGGCAGACCGTGAACATCGCTACGCTCGCCACCATGATCGCGGTCGTGGTCTCTCTGCCCGTCGCCTACATCGCCGCACAGAACACCACGCCCAATCGCGCCTGCCTGTGGCTTGGCCGCTTCATCCTCGTGTCGTCGCGGTCCGTGAATACGATCATCTGGGCGCTGCTTTTCGTGGCGATCTTCGGCCCCGGTATCGTGGCGGGCATCGTGGCGATCATGTTCCGCTCCATCGGTTTCCTCGGCAAGCTGCTGGGCGAGGCCATCGAGGAGATCGATCGCAGGCCGGTCGAGGCGCTCGAAGCCTGCGGTGCGTCCCGGTTCAAGATCGTGCTCTACGCGATCGTGCCGCAGGTCATGCCCGCCTTCTTCGCCGTGTCGATCCTGCGTTGGGACATCAACCTCCGCGAGAGCACCGTGCTGGGGCTGGTCGGCGCAGGCGGTATTGGCATGATCCTGCAAGGTGCGATCGACACCTTCAACTGGCCCGAGGTTGCCACGGTGCTGCTGACGATCCTTGCGCTGGTCATCTTCGGCGAGATGGTGTCCTCCTTCCTACGACGCAAGATCCTGTAGGGCGCACCATGATCACGACCGAGGCAGCCTTTGCCCGTTACGAGCGCCTGCGGCCCACGCTGCCGCAGGCGCAATTCCCCGAGACGTCGCGGATGGGCCGGACGCTCGAAGACACCATGAACGACTACGACGCCTATATCCTCGATGCGTTCGGCGTGCTGAACCGGGGCGAAACGCCGGTCCCCGGCGCGGTCGAGCGCATCGCGCAGCTGCGCGCCGCAGGGAAGCGCCTCATCGTCCTAACCAATGCGGCAAGCTACACGCGGTCGGGCGTGCTGGCGAAATACCATCGTCTGGGGTTCGACTTCACGCTCGATGAGGTCGTCTCGAGCCGGGACGTGGCCTTCGCGCATCTGCCAAAAGTCCACGGTGTCTGGGCCGCGATCACATCGGGAGACGACGATCTCTCCGACGCGCCCGTCGGCCATTTCATCGTGGATCTCCATGAACAACCAGATCTTATGATCACCGCCGCGGCCTTCCTGTTCCTGTCGGCCGCACGGTGGAGCGACGCGGAGAACGCGCGGCTGGAACGAGCGCTGCAGTTCCAGCCGCGCCCCGTCATCGTCGCCAATCCGGATCTGGTAGCCCCGCGCGATCACGGTCTGTCGCTGGAGCCCGGCTGGTACGCGCAAGACATCGCGGAAAAAACTGGAGCGACCCTGCCCATGTTTGGCAAGCCTTTCCGCAACGCATTCGACGAGGCGCTGCGACGGCTTCCCGACATCAAGCCTGCGCGCATCGCAATGGTCGGTGATACTCTTCATACGGATGTCCTCGGCGGAGCAGCGGCCGGCCTCGGCACCATCCTGATCCGGGAGCACGGCCTGTTCCGCGGGCTTTCACCCGCCCCATTCATTGAAGCGAGCGGGATCCGACCTGCTTGGCTCATTCAAAGCACCTGAGCACATCGCGCGCGCATACGGTCCCGTGCTGGTCGGTGCGACGGCGGGACCGCGAGCGCATCGCATATGACGGACGTCAAACTACTCAGCCCGCTTCTCAGGCGTGCCGTCCCGCGCGCACTATCGTCAATCTTGACGAAGCAGACCATACCACCGAGCAAGCTGGAAAGGGTCGCATCGGTCACGCGGTGCCCGGCCGCTTCACGTCACGCCCAGGTAAACTCATCCGAACACGGGCACAGCTTCGCGCCATACTCGCAGCGCCGCCGCCGACGCGAAGACAAGGCCCAGCAGTGCCATTGCCAGATTGGCGATCAATTGCGTTCTCAGGACCGTCTCGACCGCCGGATCCGCAGGATGGGTCCGGTGCAGAGTTGCCGTGGCTCGGGTTCGCCAGAGCAGAAAACCTCCGACCAGACCGAACACGACGGCCATCGAGACATTGACCGTCACATTGCCCAACTCGCCGAGCGTGAGACCCATGGCGGTGATCGCAGACAGCAGCAGCCAGGAGGATGCCGCGAGACGTCCGGATATCGATGTCAGGATCTTTCGGCCCTTTTTCTCGCAACCCGTAAAGGGTCAATCGGGACGCTGTAATCTGATCAGTCGGACCAGCTTCTCAAACCATGATCAAATCGGGTCTAAGCAGGAAACGCCAGTCCGCAACGACAGGCATCGTGCGCCAGGATTGCATGAAACGCTGAAAACTCTCCGCCCGCGGATTCAGCTCAGGACAATTCCATGCGGAATGTTAAGCTGTCTCAGAGGTATAGGTCGGGTGTCCGCGATTCCATGCTCACGTATGAAGCAAAGCGCTGGGAAGAAACGGCGAGCGGTCTTGGCGATTACCGCTCCACGCTGTTCAGCGCACCTGACGCCTTCAACATGGCGCGCGGTCGGGATCGTCACATCAGGGTCAATTCGGCCACCTTTCCCCTGATCGGAACCAGCCTGCTCAGCGTCGCCTCCTCGGGGCATGACATCGACCTGGCCGACGCCAACTTCCTGACGATCATGCTTCCGACACGGGGCGTGACCCGGGTTCGCATGGACCGGACGGAGCGGGTCATCACGGAAGGTGGCGTGCTGGCGCTTGGCCCGTCGGAGCGATGGACGCAGGTCGACCCGAGGGGCAATCGGGATTTCCGGGCCAATGTCGCAAAGATCGACCTGAAACGGGTCGGACAGGGCAAGGTTTTCCCTGGCGTGGCGACAGATCCCCTCGTGCCTATCTCGACCTCGGCACTCGAAGGATTTCGCGGGCTGATGCGGTATCTATTTTCCGACCTGTCATCGCCTGCGCCCACGCTCGTTCATCAACCTGCTTCGGACCTGTTCGCGGCGCTCGTCCTTGAACATCTGCGCCACCTGCTGGCGTCGGACGGCGCCGATCCGGCGCTGGACGGGTCGCAGGACGACCTCGTGCGTCGCGCATTGGACTACATGTCAGCGTATGTCGGGGATCCCCTGACGGTCCGCACCATCGCCGATGCGGTCGGGGTCAGCACCCGGCGGCTTCAGGACGCGTTCCGGCTGAAAACTGGGCGGACGCCATGGGAGCACCTGACCGGGATACGTCTTGAGAACGCGCGGACGCGGCTCCTTGCCGCCGCCGGGCCGTCGGTGACGGCCATCGCCTTCGACTGCGGCTTTTCGCATCTCGGGCGGTTTTCGCAGACCTATCGCAACACATACGGCGAGGCGCCGTCCGTCACCCTGACCAGGGCCCGGGACGCGGCCCGCGCGGCACGTCCCGCAAACCGGATAGGGCCGACGCAGATCGGATAGTCTGGCCGGACCTGACGGACTAACGTCGCCGTCATGTCCCGATGGCCGTGTCATCCGGCGCGGGTCAAGGTGTCGGCGGATGAAGAGGGTTGCGTCCATGTCCACGAATGATCTGCCGGCCAGCGAGGGGTTCCTCTTCTTCGAGCGCAAGCAGTGCGATCTGCCCTACTACAGGCCTGCGCCCGAAGGTTTCAGCCAGACGGGATGGATCATCGTGCTGATCGCCGTCGCGGTCTCATTCGTCGTTCTGGGCCTCGCACAGCAGCAGTTTCACAGTGGGATCGCCGGGTTCATTCCACCGCTGCTCTTCGTCCTCATCCCGCTCGTCGCTGTCGCTGCCGTTGCCGGGGCGAAGGCACCTTTTGCCCTGTTCCGGCCTGTTGGCCTGCGCGAGGTCGGGCTGATGGTGCTGTTCTTCATCCTGAACTACATCGTGACGATCGTCGTCGGCACCATCCTCGTCAGCGCGTTCCACCCCGCTTCGAACCCCGCGGGGGATATGGTGGCCACGGCGTCCGGAGTGGACCAGGTGCTGTTCTTTTTCTGGACTGCGGTTCAGCTTCTGGGCGAAGAGATCTTCACCATCCTGATCTTTCTCGGGGCCATGGCGGGCCTCACCCGTGTGATGTCGCGCAATCTGGCGCTCTGCCTCGCCGCGCTGGTAGCCGCGATCATCTTCGGACTGGTCCATCTGCCGACTTATCAGGGGAACCTGATACAGGCCGTCACGCTGGTTCCGATCCGGATCGTTCTGCTCATCCCTTACATCATCACCCGCAACATCTGGACCTCGACCGGGGCCCATGTCCTCAACGACTGGACGACCTTCGGCATGGCCGCCTACGCCGGCATGCAAGCGGGCTGACCCCAATCGCAGCAAAGGAAATTCGATGACACCGCGCTCCATTCCCCTCCTCGCCTGCCTCGCGCTCAGCCCCGTTGCGGGACTGGCGCAGGACGGTCCCGCCTTCGACTGCGCCAAGGCCGAAAGCTCCGCCGAAAAGCTGATCTGCGACGATGCAGATCTGGCCGCCTTGGACCGGCGCCTGGCCGACCGCTTCGCCGCTGCAGTCGAGGTGGCCGAAGGTCTGGACGTCGGCGCCGAGGAGACGACCGACACCCTGCGCGCCATGCAGCGTGGCTGGATCTCGGGCCGCGACGAATGCTGGAAGGAGTCGGATCTGCGGGCCTGCGTCGAGACGGAGTATCTTCAGCGCGAGGCCGAACTGGTGGCTGAATTCATGCTCGAGCCGCCGTCCGAGACGTTTGAGTTGACCTGCGGCCCACGCGCCCTGACGGTGGACGTTTTCGCGACTGACCTGCCCGGCCTGCGGGTCGAGGAGGGCGACAGCGTCTATGTCGGTGCGCAACTCGCGATGGACACCCCCGGCACATATTACATGCGCAGCGCCGGTGGCCTCGTTTTGGGCGACGGCAGCATGAGCGTCAGTGACGCCTACGGCGAAGAACACGCGTGCCAGATCCGATGACATGGCGCCGTGATCGTCGCCGAACCTTGTGGAGATAAGTCAATGAAGTTTCGCACCAACCAGATACCGCAACGCCTGAAGGCGGCCATAGCCGGCACTGCGTTCGCCCTTGCGGCCTGTTTCGCCGTTCTGCCCGGTGCCGCACAAGCCCAGATGGGCCCTGATTACTGGCAGGTAACCGGCGTCGCGTCCGACGATCACCTCAATATCCGCACAGGTCCCGGCACCTCGAACCGCGTTGTGGCACTGGCGCCGAACGGGGCAGTCTTCCGCAACCTTGGCTGCCGGGGCGAAGGCAATGGCCGCTGGTGCCACATCGAAACGCCGGACGGCAGCACCTCGGGCTGGGTCGCGGGCCGGTTCCTTCAGGAATCCGGCGCACCGACCCATGGCAACGGATCGGGCCAGTCGGACGTGCCCGAGCTTTACGCGCGCCAGACCGGCGAGATCGAGGTGCGTTTCGCGCAGGGCTGCACGGTGCTCTACAATCCGGCGGGTCGCGTTGTCACGGCAGGCAGCTCCTGCTCGGGCACGCAGCGCAACCGTGCTCATGACGCGGTCGAGGCGCATATGCGGGAACAGGGGAACCACGCCGATCATTCCGGCGGCGGTTCGACGGCGGCGGACGTGAACGTCTCGGGCAACGGCACGATCTACGGCGGCAGTGCGCTGAACGGGCGTATCTTCGGCCACAAGGAGGGGGCCTATGCCCTGACCGTTTCCGGCAGCGGACTGACCTGCACCGGTCTCTTTCGCCACGCGCCGGGCACGGTGCGCAGCGAAAGCGCCTCGGTCCATTGCACCGACGGGGCCAGCGGGACGGCCGTGCTGGTCCGCAACAACAGCGGAAATGGCAGCACGCTGACGATGACCCTGACCAACGGAACCGGCGGATACGTGCTCTTCTGAACGTCGCAGGATCACGCACCTCGTCCCGATCCCCCACCCGGGGGACGGGGTGACCACTGCCCGTGCTGCCCGGTGTGATCTCGCTGAGAGCACCGGGCACGTCCCCGAACGGAAGCCCCTCCGCTGAAGGAGTCGCCTCATGTCGCCTGACCAGATCATCGCAACCCTCATCGCGCTTATGTCATCCGCGACCGAACCCGCGTTCGACCCGCTGAAGGCCGGCGGGCACGATACCCGTTACCCCGTTGCGATCGAGGCCTGCCCACGTCCCCTCGGTCCGCTGGAGGTCGAGGGCAGCACCGTGATCTGCGGCCGCGTGGACGTGCCCGAGGATCATGCTGCCACGGGTGGCCAGACGATCCCGCTGGCTTTCGCCCTCCTGAAGTCACGGTCCACCGCACCCGCACCCGATCCGGTGATCTACCTGCACGGGGGGCCGGGCGGGCACACGGTCCAGGACATCCCGATGAACGCCGCTCTGTTCGATTTCCTGCGCGACCGGCGCGACATCATCCTCTTCGACCAGCGCGGGGCCGGTCTCTCGGACCGGTCGGTCGCCTGTTACACCGAGTTCGCGGAGGAGTTCGTTAAGTTCGCAAACGTGGACGAGGAGAATGTCTTCGCCGCGGATGGTCCGATGGCGAAATGCCTGACCGAGACCGTGGCCACCGGAGTCGATCTGTCCCTCTACAACACCACGCAAAGCGCCCGCGATGTGCGCGCGATCATGGATGCGCTTGGCTACGGGGTCTACAACGCCTTCGGCATCTCTTACGGCACCAAGCTGGCGCAGGAACTGATGCGCTCCGCGCCCGATGGCCTGCGCAGCGTGGTGATCGACAGCATCAGCCGTGTCGACAGCCCGGCCTATGACACCAATGGCGTGCCGATGGATCAGGCGCTCGGCTGGGTGGTGGATTTCTGCATGGAAGATGACGCCTGCGCTGCTGCCTACCCGGATCTTGAGGAAACGGTTCACGCGGCGGGGCGTCGGCTGGCCGAAGAGCCGAAGCTGACCGTCGCCGGCGAGGAAATCGACGCAGGCATGATGTCGGAGCTGATCGATTCCAGCAACGCCGTGGCAGGGCCGTTCACAGCCTACCTGCCACAGGTCTTCACCGAACTGGCGGCGGGCGAGACCGCGACCCTTGAAAAGCTCGTCACCGGCGGATTCGACCCGGACCGCAGTGCTGCTGCGATCATGGGCCAATACGGCGCTGGCCTCGGAGGTCTGGACAGGACGCTGGCAGAGGTCGCGCTGATGGAAGCCGAACAGATGCGCAGCGCCGGGGACGCGGCAGCAAAGCTGCTCTCCACCCTGTCTGATGACCTTGCCACCTACGGCGCGCTCAACACCGAAGCGCTGCTGGACGAGGCGCTGTCGGATGTCGCCACGCGGCTTGACCTAGATGCGCTGCTGGCCTTCCTGCGCGATTACACGCTGTTCATCGGACAGGACCCCGACCGCGCCGACATCGAAACCTTGATCGCCACGCATATGCCAGATGTCGAACAACTCCGCCTTCTGGGCATGGTCGCAGCGATGACGGAAGAGGATGTCGCGGCCTTCTATCAGCGCGCGCGGGTCGATGCGGCGAAGCTGACGGCGTTGGCCCGCATGATCTTCGCGCTCGGCATCATTGCATGCCAGGAGGATTTTCCCTTCAACTCTCTCGAAGGCTACAATGCCGTGGCAGCCGACTACCGCTTTCCGTCGATCGATACCGGTGTCCGGGAGTCGACCGCGCCGCTCTATGGCTTCTGCGATCTGTTCGACAAGCACCCGCGCGAGGGGTTCCATGACCCGGTGACAAGCGACATTCCGGTGCTCGCCATGTCCGGCACCAAAGACACGCAGACCAACCCGGATGCCGCAGAGAATGTAGTACGGACGCTGCCGAACGGGCAGGCAGTGCTCTTCCCCGAGGCCGGACATGCCGTCATCATGTTCTCGCAATGCGCCAGGGACGTGGCCGAGGGCTTCGTCGAGACCCCGACCGCAGCGGTGAACGCAGCCTGCACCGCCGACCTGAAGCCCGGTTTCCATGTGCCGCCGCAGGCGCAGTAGGACCGCAAGGAGAGACCGATGTCGCCAGAGCAGATCTTCGCCCTGATCGCCGCCTTGACGGCAGAGCCCGATCCCGAGGCCTTTGCCACGCTGAAAGCCGGAGGCGCCGATCCGGCCTACCCGGTGACGGTGGCGCCCTGTGCCCGCCCGGTCGCGCCCACCGAGATCGACGGCAAGACCGTCATCTGCGGCACCATCGAAGTGCCCTTCGATCACCGCGCGCCCGATGGTCCGAAGATCGACATCGCCTTCAATCTCTACAAGGCGCATTCCCTGTCGCCGCAGCCCGACCCGGTGATCTATCTGCACGGCGGCCCCGGTGACGGCACCGTCAGCCGCGTCGCCAGAACCATCGGCTTCTTCGAACACCTGCGCGGGCGACGCGACATCATCGCCATCGACGAGCGCGGTGTGGACAGCAGCGCCCCCGAGATGGATTGCTACACGACTTTGGGCGACCAGCTTGGAGACGTGGTTGACGCGCGGCTCCAGGGCCTCGAGATGACGGTGCTGGAGCAGGATTTCATATCGGAATGCCTGGCGGAGCTTGATGCAAAAGGCATCGACATTTCGCTGATCAACACCGAACAGAACGCTATGGACGTGCCCGCCGTGATGTCCGCGCTCGGCTATGACAGCTACAACATCTACGGCATTTCCTACGGCACCAAGCTGACGATGGAGATCCTGCGGCAGGATCCGCCGGGCATCCGCGCGGCCGTGATCGACGGCAACGCGCCGCCCTGGCTGCCGCTCTACTCGATGTTCTGGCAATCCCATTCCGCCCCGATCCAGCTAAGCCTCGCACCATGCGAGCGCGACCCGGTCTGTGCCGAAGCCTATCCCGATATTACCGCCCGCACCTTCGCGCTGTATGAAACCCTCGGCGAGGCGCCGGTCGACGGACCGAATGGGCAGATCGACCCCGGAACGCTTTGGGGCGTGATCGACCAGCGGGTGGACGTCACGGGCAGCTACAAGGCCATCACCCCCTACATTCCGCTGATGGTCACGCAGCTGGAACAGGGCGACACAACGATCATCGACCAGATCCTGTCCGGGGCGCTGCCGCCGGAGCCTGCCACATATAGCGCCGAGGCCGCCCGTGCCGCAGCTCTGGCCGCCGGTTTGTCCAACGCAGAGATGGCCCGGGTGGAGGCGATGCTGTCCGCCGCCGAGCATATCGAGATCGCGGAAAGCACGGTCGATCGGGCCGCGCAGGAGCTTGAAGGCTCTCTCGACGCCGACGCACGCGACACCACGCTGGCCGAGATCTTCGATGACCGCCTCGCCGCTGCGATCCGCGCCCTGCCTGATCAGGCGGCGCGCCTCGCTGTGGGGCGCGACTACCTCGACCTGCGCTTTGAAGAGCCATCGGCCGCGAGGCTGGTCACGCTGATCGAAACCCACATGACGGGCGAGACCGCCGAGGCCCTGTCGGGGCTGGCCCACCAGCTTGACGCGGCAGAGGTCACTCGGGTTTTCGAGCTGATCCGTGACGACAACGAGGCCACGGTGCAGGACGTTGAGGGCGCGCTGCAACTCTATCTCTACGCCTGTCAGGAGGATTTCGCCGACGGCTGGAATTCGAGCGAGAAGTTCAGCCGGCTGATCGCCGAAGACGGCGCATGGGGGCCTCTCATGCAGGAGGCGATCGTCGACATGGTGGCGAGTTTCGAGACGGCGTGTCCCCTGTTCGAAAAACACCCGCGCGAGGACTGGACCTCCGTCGGATCAAGCGACCGTCCCGTTCTGTCGATGAACGGAGAACTGGACACGCAAACCGCCGGAGTTTGGGGCGAGCTTGCCGTGCAGGACTACAGCGACGCGCAGGTGGTCATGGTGCCGGAATCCGGCCACGGCACGATCCGCTTCAGCCAGTGCGCCAAGGACATCACCGCTGCCTTCATCGAGGACCCGGAGGGCGCGCTTGATACCTCCTGCGTCGAGGACCTGCGCCTTCCGGTCATGCTGCCGGACGGGACGATGCACCCTCTGCCTTATTGATGAGAACGGCGGGGGCCTGGGGCGTGCTTCCGCCTCCCGGCCACGCGACTTCACGATCGCCGACAGATTGTCGCGATGATGCTTTTGCGGTTCCTGCGACGCCCCCCTGTGCGGCGCCCGGGCCGCCGACCGGCTGTTCAGCGGCGCCTGCACCGATTTGATGGAAGGTGGATCGGGAAACGACCGGGCTTAGGGCGACGACGATCACATCATCGCCGGCGGCGAACGAGACGTCCGCGTTCAGGCAGCATCCGGCGGCGGGCGCGCTGACCCCGTCGTCATCGTCGAGCTCTCGGACAGGGCTGTGTTGAAGGACCGGGTCGTGAATGGGTGACCGATACCTACACCAGCTAATCGTTGTCGGTATGACATCGCGCATCCGGCAAGTTGCGCCCCCCTCCCGAGTGCGCCGACCCCAGGCTGACGAAGCTTTTGCAGAGAACGCCAGCGCGGCTTGCGACTGTCGCCATGGCGAACAAGACGGCCCGGATCATGTGGGCTGTATTGACCAGAGACGAGCCCTACAAGCCGCACGCCGTATGAGACGTAACCGGCCGGGAAGGACCGCAGCTCAAGCGACGGCCTTGGCCTCTTTGGATTGCGACACCCAGTTCCACGGCAGCCGTTCGTCGAGGCGGTTGATCTTGTGGTCGACGATGCGGGCCGGGATGTCTGCCAGGTAGGCTTCGGGATCATCGCCGCTGAGTTTCGCGCCTTGGATGATCGTCATGGCTTCCGCAAGGGTCTCGCCCCGGCGCAGGCTCCGGCGATGAGCGTGAAGGAGGGCCAGCGGCGGAGCGCGACGCCGGAAACTCATCCGACTTGATGCACTGCGCAAGCATGTGATCGGACGGCTGAAGGACGGCTGGCCGCGCCGACGTGCGGCGCCAAGATCCGCTGCCTTGAGTGCGCGCCGGGGCCACGAGCGGGCGTTGCCCCGGCGCAATGGGTCAACCGCCGTAAAGCAGGTTTGGCAGCCAGAGCGCGAGCTGCGGGAAGGCCACGAGGATGACCACTGCCAGCCCGAAGAGCAGGAAGAACGGCACCGAGGCCCGCGCCACCCGTCCCAGTGGCCAGTTGGTCAGCCCCTGCAACACGAAGAGGTTGATACCGACCGGCGGTGTCAGCAGCCCGATCTCGACCATCAGCACCAGAAAGACGCCGAACCAGACCGGATCGTAGCCCGCCGCCGTCACCAGCGGCAGCGTCATCGGCAGGGTCATGACGATGATCGCCACCCCGTCCACGAAGACCCCCAGCAGCAGGTAGAAGACCGCCAGCAGCATGATCAGCGCCAGCGGATCGAGGTTCATCGCCCCGATGGCCGCGCCCAGTTCCTGCGGCAGGTGCAGGTAACCCAGCGTTGTGGAGAGCAGCGAGGCAGAGATCAGGATGATGCAGACCATGGTGCTGGTTTTCACCGTACCGAGCAGGCTGGCGCGGACCAGGTCCCAGCTCAGCTCGCCCAGCAGGATCAGCACCACGAAGGCCGCCAGGACCCCCACCGCTGCCGCCTCCGAGGGCGTAGCAATACCGGAATAGATCGCGCCCAGCACAATCCCCATCAGCGCTACCACCGGCAGCAAGTCCAACGCCGCGCGCGCATAGTCGCGCATGGTGAAGTTCTGGTGCCCGGCCGGGGCCACGCTCGGACGTATCAGCGCCATCAGCATGATGAAGGCGGAATAGAGCCCCGCCACCACCAGCCCCGGCAGCACCCCCGCCGCGAACAGCCGGCTGACGGAGACCTCGGCCAGAATGCCGTAGATGATCATCGCAATCGACGGCGGGAGCAGCAGTCCGAGGCTGCCCGCTCCGGCCAGCGAACCAACCGCCAGCCGTTCGTCATAGCCGCGCGATACCAGTTCCTTCGAGGTGATCTTGCCCACGGTGGCGGTGGTTGCCGCCGACGAGCCGCTGACGGCTGCGAAGAGCGTGCAGCCCAGCACGTTGGTGTGCAGCAGCCGTCCGGGGATGCGGTCGACAAGCGGCGCAAGCCCCGTGAATAGACGCGCCGAGACCGAGGAGCGAAAGATCAGCTCGGCGACCCAGATGAACAGCGGCACCGCGGCCAGCTCCCAGGTGGAGGCGCTTCGATAGGTGATCGAGCCCGCGATCGAGAAGACACGGGTAAACGGCATACCCACGAGGAAATGCAGGCCGGCGAATGAGACGAGAAAAAGCCCGGCAAAGATCCACACGCCACTCCCAAGCGTGACAACCAGCATCGCGATCAGCGCCAGTCCGGCGAAAAGCGGGTCCATGAATTCCCTTTCTGCCTGTCTCTACAGGTCGTTCTGAAGCGGATCGTCGCTGCCCGGCGGGACAGGACCGGGCAGGTCGAAGATCTGACGCAGGATCCAGGCAAAGACCTGAAGACTGAAAATCCCGAGCCCGAGGGCACAGACCGCTTCGGGGATCCAAAGAGGGATTTCCGCGATCGAGCTGGAGGTGCGGCCACGCTCGAAACTGCGCATCGCGGTCTTGGCGATGACCCAGGCGATCTGCGACGTCACCGCCAGCGTGGCAACTCCGCAAAGCGTTTCCAGCGCCCGGCGCGCCCGGCCAGAGAGCCGGTCGACAAGCAGCCCGACCCGCACCAGCGCGCAATGCTCGAACGCATAGCCGAGCGACATAAAGGTGGCGCCTGCGATGGCATAGCCCACCATTTCGTCGAGCACGAAGGTCGAGCGGTCGACCAGCCGCAAGCCGATCTCCAGCAGGATATGCAGCACCATCCCCACCACCAGCACCGCCGCCACCACGGCGGCGGCCTGCGACAGGGCAAAGACGCAACGCTGAAAGAGCATCGCCGGCCCGGTCTGGCCGGCGATGTCATGGGTGTCGGACATCCCGCTCATTCCGCGCGGAGTTCCTCGAAGGCGGCAAGGATCGAGTCCGCATCGTCGCCCATCTTGTCTTTCCACTCTTCGAGCGCCGACTGCGCGGCCTCTTTCAGCGTCGCCAGATAGGCGGGATCAACACCGGTGACGACGGTCATGCCGTGGCCTTCCATCTCGGTGTAGTTCTGCGCCACGCGGTCTTCGAGCAGACCCCAGCCGAAATCCTCTGCGGTGGCGGCGGCTTCGGTCACCCAGGCCTTCTGCGCGTCGGACAGCGCCTCGTAGACATCGCGGTTCACATGCACGAATTGCAGCGGCATCGCATAGTTCACTTCGGTGAAATGCGACTGCTGCTCCCAGAGCTGCGCCGCCGCGCCGCCATCGGCGGAGGTCAGCACCGCGTCGATGGCGCCGGTGGAAAGCTGCGGCACGGTGTCGGCCCAGCTCAGCTGCACCGGGGTCGCGGCGGTGTTGCCGAAGGTGATGGTGCCGTTGGCGTCGTAGGTGCGCAGCTTCACCCCGTCGAGTGCCTCCATCGAGTCGAGCGGCTTGTTGCCCCAGAGCCCGCTTCGGCGGCCAAGGCGTCGCAAACAGGT
>NZ_DS022277.1:95341-441436 GCF_000153725.1 Salipiger bermudensis HTCC2601
AGGCGATCTCGTAGAGCTGGCGCTCTTCCTCGGGGGTGGCGACCAGGAATGGGATCGACGACAGGATGAACACCGGGTCGATGCCCGACCACGGCGTCGCGAAGGAAGAGGCGAGATCAAGCGCGCCATCGCCCACCGCGTCGTACTGGTCGATGGATTTGTATCCCAGCGCCGCGCCGTGATGGGCGGTGACCACCACATCGCCATCGGAAACCTCTTTCAGCGCTTCGATGAAGGTGTCCGCGGATTGCGCGTGCACCGAGTTCGGCGGGTATTCATTGGCCAGATCCCAGGTAACCGATTGCGCCCAGGCGGGCAGCGCGGCGACGGCGAGCGCCCCGGCGAGAAGCGGTGTGGTCAATGCGTTGGTCATGTTCTGATTTCCCTGTTGCTATAGTTGTTCTTGATCTGGCGGGGCGGCATTGGTCCGCCCCGCCCATGCTCATCCGCGCCGCTGCGCGGGATAAATCCGGTCGAGAAAATCGGGGCTGTACTTGCCGGAAAGGGCATCCTCGGCGACGGCCTCGGGCGTGCGCTCGGCGGCGGGTCCGTAGCCGCCGGAGCCGGGCGTCTCGACGGCTATGGACTGATCGCGGCCAAGCGGCACGGCAGAGGGTTTGTTGGCCAGCACCGTCTCGTTGCCGTCGCCTTGCAGCACAAAGCGCCCGGGCCGCCCGTCGCCGCCGCCGAAGATCCCCCAGGGTGCGTGGGAAAACCGCTCGCCCGCGCCGTTGAAGGTACAGTCGTGATCCACCGGCGCGATCACTCGGCGCAAACCCGCGCCGCCGCGATACCGCCCTGCCCCGCCGGAGTCCGCGACAAAGCCGTAGCTGACCACTCGCAGCGGATATTCGGTCTCGATCGCCTCGATGGGCAGGTTGGAGGTGTTCGTGATATGGACCTGGACCCCGTCCTTTCCGTCACGATCGCTGCGCCCTCCGGCACCGCCGCCCAGCGTTTCGAGATAGAGATACGGCTTGCCGTTGCGCGGATCGATGCCCGAGAAGACGGCGGTGGTGTTGGCGCCGTTGGCGGCGCCAACGGCGGCATCGGGCAGCGCCGGGGCCAGGGCGCCGATGATCACATCCACCAGCCGCTGCGAGGTGTTCAGCCGCTGCGCCACCGGCGCGGGGGCGATGCAATCGACGATGCTGCCGCGCTCGGTCAGCAGTTCGCAACAGTCCAGAATGCCCTCGTTATTGGCGATCTCCGGGTCGAGCAGCGTGCGCAACGCGTAGGCCACCGCCGCCTTCGACGCGTTGCGCGTCAGGTTGATGTTGCCCCTCACCTGCGGCGCCGAGCCGCGCAGATCGAACACCGCCCGGTCGCCGGTCACGCGGATCTCCAGCTTCAACGGAATGTCCGACGTGCCGACGCCATCATCGTCCATCACGTCCTCGAAGCGATAGGCCCCGTCGGGCAGCTCGGCGATGGCGGCACGCATCCGGTCGTGGGTACGCAGCAGAAGCGACTCCCAGACCTGCTCGATCAGCTCGGCACCATAGCGCTCGACGATCTCGCCGACCCGCCGCAACCCGAGGCGGCATGCCGCGATCTGAGCGAAATGGTCCCCCCGGCGCTCTTCGGGAATGCGGGCGTTGAGCAGCAGCAGGTCGAGGATGTCCTGCTGCAATTCGCCCTCACGGAAGAGCCGCACAAGCGGAATGCGCAGCCCCTCCTGATAGATTTCGGACATGCCGCCTGCCATGGACCCCGGCACCATGCCGCCGATATCGGCATGGTGGGCGATGTTGCAGACAAAGCCCAAGAGCGCGCCATCGACAAAGATCGGCGCCGCATAGTTGATGTCGGGCAGGTGCGTGCCACCCGCCGCGTGCGGGTCGTTGGCGACAAAGATGTCGCCTTCACGGATGTCCTCTGGCGCATAGCGCGTCAGCACCGCCTGCATGAGCCCGGTCATCGAAGCAAGGTGAATGGGCAGCGACAGATCGGCCTGTACGATCAGCCGACCCTTGCGGTCGCAGATCGCCGTCGAATGGTCATGACGTTCCTTGATATTGGTGGAATAGGCGCTCTTCATCAGCGCGATGAAGGTCTCGTCCACCACCGAGCGGAAGGCCGACGAGACGATCTCGACGGTGATCGGATCGGGGCCGGCGTCGTTCGCGGCAGCTGGGGCGGTGAGTTTGTCATGAAGGGTCACAGGTCGGTCTCCCCGCGGGTGATGAGAATGTTGAGCGCGTCGTCGACGCGCGCGCGGTCGCCGGGAAACAGCAGCAGGGTCGAGTCGAACTGGTCGATCACGGCGGGGCCGCTCAGCTCCGCACCGGAGGCGAGTTCGGCGCGGTCATAAACCGGGGTGTCGAGCGCGCGCTGGCCGGTGAACCAGACCGGGCGCGTGGACTTGGGCTGCGGCTCTCGCGAGGCGGTCGGGCTTTGCGGCGGGCTGCCGATCTGCGGCCGGGCGCCCTGCGGCGTCATGCGCAGCGCCATGATCTCGACCGGATCCTCGGGGTTGAAGAAGCCATAGGCTTGGGTATGCGCCTCAAAGAACGCCTGCTTCAGCGCCTCCAGATCGGTGACGCTGTTGCCGCCAACCGGAATCTGAAGTTCGTAATTCTGGCTGGTGTAGCGCATGTCGGCGACCAGCTTTGAGCTGCGCTCATCCTCTGGGACGGCCTCGGCTTCGAACCAGCTTTCGGCCTCGGCACGCATCTCGTCCGCCAACCGCGACAGCAGCGATCCCGCCCGGTCGTCGAGCGCGATGCGCTGCGACCGCACGAGGCTCTCCGAGCGTCCGGCGACCAGCAGCCCCTCGGCGCAGAGGATGCCCGGAAGCAGCGGCACGAGGATCTGCCGGATCCCAAGCGCGCGGGCGCAGGCCTCGGCATGCAGTGGACCGGCACCGCCGAAGGGCATCAGCGCGAAATCGCGCGGATCGTGGCCGCGCTCGACCGAAATGGCGCGGATCGCGCGGACCATATTGGCGGCCATCACGTCGAGAATGCCGCGGGCGGCGGTCTCGACGGCGACTCCCAGGCGCTCGGCCACCTTGTTCACCACGCGGAAAGACGCATCCACATCGAGGGACATGTCGCCGCCGAGCAGACCGCTGGTCGACAGCCGTCCCAGCACAACGTTGGCATCCGTCACCGTGGCCTGGTCCCCGCCGCGCCCGTAGCAGGCAGGGCCTGGGCGCGCACCGGCGCTGGCGGGGCCGACCTTCATCAGCCCGTCGCGGTCGAACCAGGCGAGCGAGCCGCCCCCTGCCCCCACCGTGTTGATGTCGACCATGGGCATGCGCACCGGGAACTCCGCCACGTCGCGGTCGAAGGCCAGCCCGATGGTGTGGTCGCGGATCAGCGCCACATCGGCGCTGGTGCCGCCCACGTCGAAGGTGATCACATTGGCGATGCCCGACTGCATCGCGGTGTGGATCGCGCCGTTCGCCCCGGCCGCCGGTCCGGACATGGCGGTGCGGATCGGGAATTCCCACGCGGTCTCGACCGACATCAGCCCGCCGCTCGACTGGTTCACGCCAAGGCTCGAGCCGGGCGAGCGCGCCGCCACCTCGCGCTCCAGCGTGCGCATGTAGTCGGCGAAGGCCGGTTGCAGATAGGCGTTGAGCAGCGTCGTGGAGGAGCGTTCATACTCGCGGAATTCCGGCATCACATCGGAGGAGGCCGAGACCGCCACATTCGGCAGCGCCTCTTGGATGCGCGCCTTCACCGCCTGCTCATGCGACGGGTTGAGATAGGCGAAGAGGAAGGCGATGGCGACCGCCTCGACCTTTTCGGCGCGCAGCTCTGCGATCACCGCATCGACGCTGGCCATGTCGAGTGGCTCGACCACGGCACCGTCGGCGCCGACCCGTTCCGTCACCTCGAACCGCAGGTGGCGCGGGGCGAGCGGCGGCGGGAAATCCGCCTTGAGGTCGTACATCTTCGGGCGGATCTGACGGCCGATCTCGACCAGATCGCGAAAGTTGCGGGTGGTCACCATGGCCACCTTGGCGCCGGTGCGCTGGATCAGCGCGTTCGTTGCCACGGTCGTGCCGTGGCCGATGGCGCGCACGTCGGCAAGATCGAACCCCGCCTTTTCCGCCAGCGCGTCGAGCCCCGCAATGATCGCCTCCGCCGGGTTGGCGGGTGTGCTCGACACCTTGTTCAGCGCGATGCGCCCGCTGTCGCATTCGATGGCGCAAAGATCGGTGAACGTGCCTCCGACATCCACGCCTATCGTCCAGGTTCCGGCCATATTCTGCATCCTTGTCGTATTACAGTAAAATACACAGTGTATTTTTGATTCGAGTCAATGTGTTTCCGCCTGCAGCATTAGATCTTGGAAAACGCGCATGCGCGGATGTATACCGTGCTTGCAATTAATGCTGCGGAGGCAGGGAAATGGCGAAGAAGCCGGCAGTGTCGAAACCGGCTCCCGAGCGCGGCGCCGAGCATGTCTACCGCATGCTGCGGCAGGCGATTCTGTGCATGGAGCTGCGGCCCGGATCGGATCTGGACGAGCTGGAGATCTCGTCCCGCTACGCGGTGTCGCGCACGCCCGTGCGCGAGGCGCTGATCCGTCTGACCGCCGAGGGGCTGGTGCAGGCGGTACGCGGGCGCGGCTCACGCGTCGCGGCGATGAACCTCTTCGATTTGCGAGATTTTTTTGAATCTCTCGACCTGCTCCAGCGGGCCCAGACGACACTGGCCGCGCTGCGCCGGAGCGACGAGGAGCTGCGCGAGATCGAGGCCGCCGAACGCGATTTCGAAACGGCCGCGGCGGGACGCGACGTCGATGCGCTCACCGAGATGAATTTCCGCTTTCACCTGGCGATCAGCCAAGCGGCGCATTCGCGGCATCTGCATCACGGCTACGAGCGCGCGCTGATCGAGGGCATGCGCGTGGGCCATGTCAGTTTCATCGAACATGACGGCACGCATTCGCGCTTGCAGGAGCATCTCGACCGCACGATTGCCGATCATCGCGAAATGGTTTCTTTCATCCGCGATCAGGATACGGAGGGCGCCGAACGCGTCGCCACCCGCCATGTGGAGCTGTTCCGCAACCGCATCGTGACGACCGTACTGTCGCCGGACGCGACCCGCAGGGTGCAGATTCTGAACTGAGGCACCAAGGGCCACCCCAGGCGCCAGAGATCACCAAACGCGGTCGAGCAGGGACAGCCAGTTCTCGCCCATCACGCGGCGGATCTTGGTCTCGGTCCAGCCGGCGCGCTGCATGGCGGCGGTGAGGTTCGGGAAATCGGCAATCGAGCCGAGCCCATCGGGGAACTCGACCTCCCAGATTTCGGTGAGTTGACGGGCGTAACCCTTGTCGCGGTTGAGATACTCGAAGAACTTCGCGCCGTAACCCATGGTGAAATCGGTGCCGAAGCCCACGCGCTCCTCCCCCACGAGGTTTACGATGTAGTCGATGGCGGCAACGTAATCGTCGACCGTCGCACCGTTGCCGGCGGCGAGGAAGGGCGGGAACATGGTCACGCCGACGAACCCGTCATGCTCGGCGATGAAACGGAGCTGCTCGTCGCTCTTGTTGCGCGGGTGCGCCTTGAGCCCGGCGGGCAGGCAGTGCGAATAGGCTACGGGCTTCTTCGAGGCGAGGATCACCTCCTGCGAGGTCTTGGGACCCACATGGCTCAGGTCGCAGAGCATCCCCACCCTGTTCATCTCGTCCACCACCTCGTGACCGAAATCGGAGAGCCCGCTATCGGTGGTCTCGTAGCAGCCCGAGCCCACGAGGTTCTGGGTGTTGTAGGTCATCTGGACGATGCCCACACCTTGCTCCTTGAAGAGCTCGATGAACTCGAGCCGGTCCTCGAAGGCCGAGGTATTCTGAAAGCCCAGCACGATCCCGGTCTTGCCGGCGGCCTTGGCGGCGCGGATGTCGGCAACGGTCTTCGCCTTGACGATGAGGTCGGCATTGTCGCGGAACTGCGTGTTCCACGCGCCGATCGCCGACATGGTGTCGCGGAAATTCTCCCAGACCGAACAGGTGCAGTTGGCGGCGGTGAGCCCGCCCGCGGCCATCGCCTCGAAGACCGGGCGGCCCCAGTCTGAGATGATGAGCCCGTCGAAGACGATAAGATCGTCGTGCAGCGTGGTCATTTGGTGGTCCTTCGGTCAGAGATAGATGTTGCGCACGATGGCGTCGTGATCGCCCGCCATGGCGCGGACGTCGCCGCCATCCACCACCTCGCCGTCCCTCAGGACGATGAAGCGGTCGGCGGCGCGGAAGGCGAGGTTGAGGTTCTGCTCGACCATCAGCATGGTCACGCCGTCCTCTTTCAACGTGTCGATGATGCGGGCGATCTCTTCGCAGAACTGCGGCGAGAGGCCGCCCGAGGGCTCGTCGAGCAACAGGAGCCGTGGCCGGGACATCAGCGCGCGGCCGATGGCGACCATCTGTTGCTCGCCGCCCGAGAGCGTTCGGGTCGCTTGCTTCCGTCGCTCCTTCAGGCGCGGGAAGCGGTCGTAGATATGGGCCAGCGTCTGCGTCAGTTCCTTGCCGCCCCGGCGCATGGCGCCGAGGCGCAGGTTATCCTCGACGGTAAGGTCGGGAAAGAGATCCCGTGCCTGACTCACCTGCGCGATGCCAAGGGCGAAGATCCGGTGCGGCGGCAGTCCCGCGGTCTCCTGACCATCGAAGAGCACCGAGCCGGCGCTTGGGCGGACAAAGCCGCAGATCGCGTTCATTGAGGTCGACTTGCCCGAGCCGTTGGCCCCGAGCAGGGTGAGGCACTCGCCCGGCACCACGTCGTAGGAGGCGCCGCGCAGGATCGGCTTCTTGCCGTAACCCACGTGCAGGTCACGGATTTTCAGGAGCGGTTCAGGAGTGTCCAAGGTAAGCCTCCAGCACGGCGCGGTCTTCGCGGATTTCCTCTGGCGTGCCCTCGGCGATGCGCGCACCTGCGGCCATCACGAGGATCCGGTCGGCGGCGGCCATCACCAGCTCGACCGCATGTTCGATCAGCAGGATGCCGACGCCCTTCTCTCCGGCGAGACGGTGGATGATCTCCATCATCTGCGCGCGGGCCACCGGCGACAGCCCCACCGCCGGTTCGTCAAGCAGCAGCACCGGCGGGTCGGAGGCAACGGTGCGCACGATCTCGACGATGCGCTGCTGCCCGCCCGAGAGGTCCCCGGCCCGGGTGTCGGCCATGTGGTCCATCGACATGAGCTTCAGCAGCTCGCGGGCCCGGTGGATGTTGTCGGCCTCGGATTTCAGCGCCTTCGAGCGCCCGAGCAGGATGTCAAGGAACGAGCCGTGGGTCTGCGCGTGCAGCCCGGTCAGCACGTTCTCGAGCACGGTCAGGGCCGGGAACAGCCCGCCATTCTGGAAGGTGCGGCGGATGCCCTGCTCGGCGATCTCGTGCGGGGTGAGCCGGGTCAGCTCCTGCCCGCGCAGGTGTACGGTGCCTGCGGTCGGCGTGACATAGCCCGAGATCGCATTGAACAGCGTCGACTTGCCGGCGCCGTTCGGTCCGATCACCGCGCGGACGTTGCCGTCCTCGAGGGTGAAGGATACGTCGTCGAGCGCGGTCAGCCCCGAGAAGCGGACCGAGAGGCCCTCGACTGTCAGAAGCGTGCTCATGGGGCCTCCCGGTAGAAACGTTCGACGAAGATGGGCGAGACCCGGCGCAGCAGGCTCGCGAGGCCCATGGGCATGGCGACCAGCACGCCCGCAACGATCAGGCCGAAGAACAGTTCTTCCATGCCGGGGAAGGCGCGCAGGTATTCCGGCAGCGCGGTCAGCAGCACCGCGCCGAGCACGGCGCCGAGCACCGAGCCCAGCCCGCCCACCAGCACCATCGCGAAGGAGGCGATGAGATGCAGCATGCCGAAGCTCTCCGGAAAGACGTGTCCGACATGGCGGGCAAAGAGCGCCCCGGCGCAGCCCACCACGAAGCCCGACCACATGAAGGTCACGAGGATCACCCGCGCCGTGGGAATGGCAAGCGAGGCGGTGGCGATCTCGTTCTCGCGCACCGCCATCACGGCCCGGCCGAAATGCGAGCGCATCAGGTTCAGCGTGGCCTTCACCAGCAGCACGGTCACCGCGAGGAAGATGTAGAACTTCAGCGTGTCGTCGGTGAGCGAGATGCCCAGCAGCGTCTCGCGGGGCATCGGCATGCCATCGGTGCCTCCGGTCAACGGCTTGGCGTGCAGGTAGGCCCAACGCATCAGCTCGCCGAAGGCCAAGGTGATGATCGCGAGGTAATAGGTGCGGATGCCGCGCAGCGCCGCAGCAGAGGCGAGAAAGCCCCCCAGCGCGCCGAAGGCCCCGGCCAGCGGAATGGTCAGCAGCCACGGCACGCCGAGCTTGGCCGCTAGGATCGCCGAGCTGTAGGCGCCGATCCCGAAGAAGGCCGTGTTGGCAAAGGCGAGCTGGCCGAGATTGCCGATGGTGAGGGTGAAGCCGAGTGTCACCAGCACCGAGACCAGCATGCCGTTGGCGATGAACTGGGTGTAGGGGTTGGTGGTGAGCGGCAGCAGGAGCAGCACGGCGGGCACGGCCCAGAACAGCAGCGTGCGCGTCTTGCGTTGGCGGGCGGAGGGCATGATCTGGCTCATCGGATCACACCTTCACCACGGCCTTGCGGCCGAAGAGCCCCTGCGGCCGAATGAACAGCACCGCCACGATCACCACGTAGGCGGTGATCTCGATCAGCGCCGTATCGAGGTAAGCGCCGGCATATTGCTCGGCGATGCCCAGTAGCACGCCGCCCAGCACCGCGCCGCCCAGCGAGCCGAAGCCGCCCAGCGTCATGGCAGCGAACCCCTTGATCAGGAACGAGGCCCCAAGATCGGGATGCAGCAGCGAGACCGGCGCCACGAGGATGCCGCCAAGCGCGCCCAGGGCCGCGCCGACCCCCCAGGAGAAATCGTTGAACCGGTCGACATTGAGACCGATGAGCCGCGCGCCGCGCGGGCTCTGGTAGACCGCCTGCACCATCTTGCCGAGGTCGGTCAGGGCCATCAGCCCGAAGAACAGCAGCAGCAGGACAAGCACGGTGCCGATGATGAACACCGCGTCGCCGGTGATCACGAGGTCGCCGACGAAAATCGGGGCCATGTCGAAGACCGGCGGCATCGGCAGCACCTCTCGGCCCCAGACCATGCGCGCGATGCCGCGCAGCAGGTAGCCCGCCGCGATGCACATGAGCGCCAGCCCGATATGCGGGCCGCCGCGGATCGGACGGATCAGGCCGCGGTTGAACATCACCCCCAGCACGAACATCGCGATCATCGCCAGCGCCGCCGCGGGGAGGAAGGCCACGCCCGCCAGCACCACGAGCACGTAGGACAGGAAGGCCCCTGCCATGACGAAATCGCCATGTCCGAAATTCACCACTGTTGTCGAGCGGTAGACCACCGTCAGCGACAGCGCGATGAGCGCATAGATCATGCCCTGGGAGAGACCTCCCAAAGTCAGCTGCATCAGCATGTTGTCTGCTCCTTGAAAAGACCGGGCGCGACGGCTGCCGCGCCCGGCAGTCGGGGAGGTGTCAGTAGGGCTGGCCCCAGGCCTTGAGCACGGTCGGCTCGCCATCGACGAAGCCCGCCACCGCCGAGCCCTTGACGCCCTGATGGTCGTCGGCGGTCCAGGTGATCGGGTCCGACAGGATACCGGTGTCGAAGTCGCGCACCTCTTCCAGTGCCGCCATCAGCTTGGAGCGGGTGAGCTCGGGCCCCACCGCTTCCAGCGCCGAGACCAGCGCCTCGGCGGAACCGATCGAGACGAAGGAGAAGGTCGAGAGCTCTTCATCCGGGTAGTACTTGTGGATCATCTCGCCCCACGGCTGCATCAGCGGGCCGTCGAGATTGTCGACGTAGGAGTGGATCACGTAGTAGTTCTTCACCGTGTCGAAATCGCCGGTGCGCTTCAGGGTGTTCTCGAGGTCGGTGCCTGCGGTGCCCATGACCGGGACGTCACCCATGCCGTATTTCTTCAGATCCCGCAGGAAGATGGCGGTCTCGGCCTCGTAGAGCGCCGCGATGATGAAATCGGGCTTCTCCTGCCGCAGCTTCAGCACCTGCGCGGTGGCGTCGGTCTGGCCGCGCTCCATGGTCAGCTCGAGCGAGGGGGCGACGCCATTCTCTTCCAGGTAGTCGCGGGCCGGGTTCGAGTAGGAATGCGCCCAGTCGTTCGAGTGCTCGATGATCGCCACGTTGCTGGTGTCGGGCTTCGACAGCACGAAGGCGGCCATTGCGCGCCCGTTGGCGCGGCCGGTGGGAACGCCGTGGAAGATATTCCCGGCCAGAGGATCGGAGATCGAGTCGCTCACCGCGTGGGCGACGATCCACGGCAGGCCCGCCTCCTCGATGGTCGGCCGCAGCGCCAGCGCCACGCCCGAGCAGGAGTTGCCCTGCAGCATGAAGACCTCGTCTTGCGAGATCAGCTTCTTGGCGGCGGCGAGCCCCTTGGCGCTGTCGCAGGCGGTGTCTTCCTGCACCGCCACGAGCTTGCGCCCGTGCACGCCGCCCTCTTCATTGACCTTGTCGTAATAGGCCATCATGCCGATCAGCGCCTTGCTGTAGGACGAGGCGTTGCCCGAGAACGGCCCCATCACGCCGATGGTGATGGCATCGTCGGTCAGGCCCTCGGTTTCCCACTCCGCGTCCTGCGCAAGGAGCGGGCTTGCCGCAAGGCCGGCCGCAGCCAGTAGGGAGATATACTTCTTCATCGTGGTCTCCTGTTGGATCTCAGTTGGTGTGGTGCGATCTGACGCCGCATTGGGGGAAGGATATGCCCGTATATTTAAAACCGACCAGCTTGTTTGTTTTTGAGTTAACCGTTCTCCGCCGGCCGGACATGCACCGCGATCACCGCCTTCAGTGCCGCGAGCATCTCGAGGAAATAGGCTTCGTCCCGGCGCAGCACCGCCTGAACCGCCATGCCGCGGAAGACGTTCATCGCAAGGTTCAGCGCGACCCGCGACGACACCACGGCGGGATCGACCGCCACGAAGGTGCGCGACCAGGTGGTCTCGAAGCGCTCGTGCAGGTCGAGGATCAGTGGCGCAAGCTGGCGCCGCAGCTCGTCATCGCCGCGGGCGGCGACGATGATCTCGAGCGAGGAATAGAACCAGTCGCCGTTTAAGACGCCATCCCAGATTGCATCGAAAAAGGCGTCGTAGCTCAGCCGCCCGGCCCGCAGCTCGCCGGCGAGGGTTTCGAGACCGGTGGCGAAATTCGCGAACATTTCTTCGGTGGCCGCGACGATGAGGTCCATTTTGCCGGGGTAATGATGGGTCTGCGCCCCGCGCGAGACCCCTGCCCGCTTCGCGATCCCCGCGGTGCTGGTGTTGGCATAGCCAACCTCCATCAGCGACTGGATCGTCGCATCAAGCAACAGCCTCCGGGTCTTGGCGCTGCGCTGATCCTGGGTTCTGCGTGTGGTCACGGTCATATTGCCTCCATATACAAACAGGTCGGTTTGTTTTTATGATTCTGTCAAGTGTAGCGAACTCTCTCATGCAAGGGAGGACCGTCAGCCCCCTGGCGTGCTCAAGAAAACGGCACCGGGCCCGGGTATCCTTGAAGCTCGGCCGCGAGACCTGTGTCAAAGACACCGCGCCGGCCTGAGGGTCCCGCGCCTGTGTCGTGCTGTCGCCTTGGGCGATACGGGTATCTTCCGTCTGCTCGTGGTTCGGAAAATGGCGCAGCGTCTCGAGGCCGAAGGCCGCGAGAAAGCGCGCGGTGGTCACACAAGCAATAGACGCCCTGTGACGGGGCCTGCAGGGGCCCGTCCCGAGCAATCCCGATCCGTGCAGCCGCGAGATCGGGTCGCGGCTGATTTTCTCGCCGAAGATCTCTTACAGCGGGTCTGCCAACTTGGTCATGTCCGTGCCGAAAAGGCAGCGCAAGCGCAACCCATCAGGCGGTCGTTCCTGCATCATATCGAAAGGCCAGAGGGAAAGGCCGTCCGACCTAACCTTTCGATATTGGATTGCAGAGAGCTTATAAAGGCCCGGGCGCAAGGCGGCGCTGAACTCAGCGGCCCCGTCAAGGAGCCCCAAGCGCGCTGAGTTCGCGGATCTGGTCGACGTTGGCGGTGTCTGCAAAGACCCTCACGCTCTCGCCCCGGGGATCAGACCGCGAGGAAGCCGCCATCAACCGGCACCACCGCCCCAGTCATCATTTTCGCATCGTCCGAGAGCATCATGGCGATGGTCTCGGCCACCTCGTCTGCCTCTGCGAACCGCTCCATCGGGTGGCGCACCATCATCGGCTGTGCCTTGACCGGATCGGACCAGGCTTCGGCTGCAAGCTCGGTGAGAGTGATCGTAGGCGCGACACAATTGACCCGGATGCCGTGCGGGCCGAACTCCTTGGCCATGACCCGGCTCGCGCCTTCCAGCCCCGCCTTAGAGGCGGCATAGCAAAGATGTTCGGTAAACCCGCGATGCCCTGCGATCGAGGTGATGTTTACGATGGCCCCTCCGCCACCCGCTTCGACCCGCGCCCGGGCGAACTCCTGACAGGTGATCAAGGCGGCGCGCAGGTTGATGCCCATGACCGCGTCGAAGCCCGCCTCGGTCATGTCGAAACTCGACTCGAGCACGTTGATGCCTGCGCTGTTGATCAGCATGTCCGCGGGTCCGGCCTTGGCCATCGCGGCGCGCGTCGCGGCGGCACTGCCCAGATCGGCCTGAACGGTGGCGCAGCCGATCTCGGACGCGAGACTGTCCAGATCGGCCTGGGTGCGGGTGATCGCCACGACATCGGCGCCACGCGCGGCCATGAGACGCGCGCAAGCGCGCCCGATCCCTTTGCCGGCGCCGGTGATGATGACGGTCTTGCCAGTGAAATCCATCGCGGTTCTGTCCTTGTGTTTGCGTCTCTATTCGGTGAGGGCCGCCATCCGCGCGCGGCTCTCCCGCGCGAGCGTCTGGAAGGCGAGGAATGTGTCGTAGCGCGCGCCATGCAGCATTGCGGTCCGCCCTCCAGAGGGGGTGGAGCGGGTCGCGACACGCGACATGGCGGTCATGGCCTCGGGCAGGTCGTCAAAGGCGCCCGCGGCCACGGCGCCCAGCATGGCCGAGCCCAGCAGCACCGGCTCCTTGCATTCGATGATCTCGACCACGCGACCGGTGGCATCGGCCAGCATCTGCCGCGTGAGCGGATGCGCCCCAGCCCCGCCCGAGACCGAGATCGTCCGCGTCGGCGCACCGTTCGCATCCTGCGTCTCGATGATCTGTCGCAGCCCGTAGCACAGCCCGCACAGCCCCGCGACATAGAGGGCCACGAGCGCGTCGATGCCCTGCTCCATCCCCTGTCCCACGATGATCGCGCGCGCCTCGGGATCCGCAAAAGGGGCGCGGTTGCCGAGGAACTCGGGCACCACGTGCAGATCGTCGGCCAGCCGCAGCGCGCCGCATGCGTCGCCACCAAGCGCCAGCGCGCGATCGGCGAGAAACGGCATCAGCTCCTTGCCCTCGGCGCGCGCCATGCGTTCGGCCTCGGCATGGGCGGGGTGCAGCGTCACGAGATGCGCGAGCGCGGCCCCGGCGGCGCTTTGCCCACCTTCGTTGAGCCACATGCCCGGGACCATGGCGGAATAGTAGGGCCCCCAGACCCCGGGCACGAAGGCCGGCTCGGCGGTCGTGGTCATCGTGCAGGACGAGGTGCCGAAGACGTAGCCGAGGCAGTCGGACGCCGCGCCTCCCCCGCCTTCCGCGGCGACCGTGCCGATCCCGCCCGCATGGGCGTCGATCAGGCCCGCCGCCACGGCGATTCCGGGCCGCAGCCCCATCTGGGCCGCCGCCGCCGCAGTCAGCCCCTGCCCGAGCGCCGTGCCGGGGGTCACTACCGATGCCCCGATCCGGGCAAAGCTCTGCTCCGCGAGATCGCCAAGCCCGATGGCCTGGAAATAGGCGGGATCGAAGCGCCCCTCGTGGGCCAGGTAGGTCCATTTGCAGGTCAGCGTGCAGGACGATCGATCCAGCGCTCCGCTCGCTTTCCAGGTCAGGAAATCGGTCAGATCGAAGAACTGCTCCGCCGCTGCGTAGGTCTCGGGCCTGGTCTCCTTGAGCCACAGCAGCTTCGGCGTCTGCATCTCGGGCGAAATCCGCCCGCCGACATATTTCAGAACGTCGTGATGGCCCTCGTTGATCCGCGCCGCCTGCTCCGTGGCGCGATGGTCCATCCAGACGATGATATCGCGTTCGGGCGCGGCGTCGTCGCTGACCGGCAGGCCGCCCTCCGGCCCCATCACCACGAGCGAGCAGGTGGCATCGAAGCCGATGCCCGTCACCCGCGCCGCATCGAAGCCCGCGATCGCCTCCTGCACCGAGGCACAGACCGCGTCCCAGACCTGCGCCGAGCTCTGCTCGACGAGCCCCGCGTCGTCGCGGTGCATGGCGATGTCGCGCTTGGCGGTGGCGAGAAGCGCGCCCTCGCGGTCGAAGACACCCGCCCGTGCCGAGCCCGTGCCCACGTCGACGCCGATAAAGAGATCCGTCATGGTCATTCCTTCCTCTCCGGTGTCCCGGAAAGACCTGATGCGGCGGCCCCCAAGGGAGGAAAGGCGCCGCCGCGCCTTGCTCACATCCGCTCGAACGCCGACGGCATCACGATCAGGTCGCGCACCGTCACCTGCCGCTTGCGGGTGAGCATGTATTCCAGCGCGTCGGCGACCTCTTCCGGGTCCATGAGCGCGCCGGCTTCCTTGGCCTTGCGCAGGTTTTCCTCCGGCCAGTCGGCCAGCAGCGCCGAGACTACGGGCCCGGGCGAGACCTGCGCCACCTTCACGCCGTAGGGGATCATCTGCCGGCGAATGCCCTGCATGAAGCTGGTGATCGCCCATTTCGAGGCGGAATAGACCGGCTCCCAGTAGGCCGGGTAGTGCCCGGCGATGGAGTTCGTCACCACGATGTCGCCGGTCCTGCGCTCCATCATGTGGGGCAGCACGGCATGAATGTTCTTCATCACCGCGTTGACGTTGAGGTTCAGCATCCGGTCGATGGTGGCCGGATCGCTCTCCCACAGGTCGCCGCCGATATAGCTGCCCGCGTTGCAGTAGAGGATGTCGATCTGCCCGGTCTTGGCGAGGATCTCGGGGACCATGGCATCGCAGCTCTGCGGGTCCAGAAGGTCTGTCACCTGCGCCACGGCCTTGTCGCCGTACTTGGCGGTCAGCTCGGACAGCGCGGCCTCGTTGCGGTCGGTCATGACCACGGTGCAGCCGTTCTTCAGCAGCATCTCGGTGGCGGCAAGGCCGATGCCCGAGGCCGCGCCGGTGACGACGGCGACCTTGCCGTTCAGCTTCTCAGACATGTGTGTCTCTCCTTCGTATGTGCGGAGGCGGCAAAGGTGAGGGCCGTGCGGCCCGTCACCATTCGCGGCCGATATAGATGGCCAGCAGGATGATCAGGCCCTTGATGACATCCTGAAGGTACGGGTTGATCCCCATGAGGTTCAGACCGTTGTTGAGGATGCCCAGAAGCACCGCGCCGATCAGCGTGCCGAGGATCAATCCGCGACCACCGGCGATGGCGGTGCCGCCCAGTACGACCGCCGCGATGGCGTCGAGCTCGAAGCCGACCCCGGCATTGGGCTGGCCGGACATCAGGCGCCCGGTGAGGATCAGCGCGGCGAAAGCCGAGGTCAGGCCCGAGATGCCGTAGACCGTGAGCTTGACCATCTGGGTCTTCACGCCGGACAGCTTGGCCGCCAGCTCGTTGCCGCCGATGGCATAGACGTGGCGCCCGAACGGGGTGCGCTGCAGCAGGACCCAGGCGAGGGCGTAGACGATGACCATGGCGATGACGGGCACAGGCACGATGCCGATGCGACCGATGCCGAACCACGAGATCCACGACGGGATGCCCGAGATCGGGTAGCCGCCCGAGTAGAGCAGGCCGAGGCCACGCGCGATGCCCATGGTTGCCAGCGTCACGATGATGGCGGGCATCCGGCCCCAAGCCACCATCACGCCGTTGAAGATGCCGAGCCCGACACCGACCCCCAGCCCCGCCAGCAGGCCGACCCATCCGGGCAGCCCCATGTTGACCATGAGCCCCGCCGCGATGGTGCCCGACAGGGCCATGACCGCGCCGACCGACAGGTCGATGCCGCCGGTGAGGATCACGAAGGTCATGCCCACGGCGAGGATCGCCACGATGGACACCTGCCGCAGCACGTTCATGATATTGCCCACCGAGAAGAAGTTCTCGGACGCGAACCCCATCAGGATCGACACCACGATCAGCCCGATCAGTGGCAGCGCCAGCGGCGAGTGGAGCACCCACCGCAAGCTGAACCCGCCCTGCTTGCCGTCCTCTGCTGTGTTTGTTGCGTTATGCGACATGACGAACCCTCCCGGTCGTGGCGTGTGTCATGATTTCCTCGGCATTGATCGCGTCGCCCTCGAGGGTGGCGACGATGCCGCCCTGCCGGAACACGCAGACCCGGTCGGACATGCCGATGACTTCGGGCAGCTCCGAGGAAATCATGATGATGGCGTAGCCCTGCGCGGTGAACGCACGCATGAGCTGGTAGATCTCGGCCTTGGCGCCGACGTCGATGCCGCGGGTGGGCTCGTCGAAGATCAGCACCTTCATCTGGTGGTTCAGCCAGCGGGCGATGACCACCTTCTGCTGGTTGCCACCCGACAGCGTGTCGACCCGCGCCATCGGCCCCTGCGCCTTGACCCGGACCTGCCCCATGGCGGTCTGGGTCGCCTCGCGCTCCTTCTGGAGGTCGATGAACCAGTGACCCTTGCGGTACTTGCCGTAGTTGTTAAGCGAGATGTTCTGCAGGATCGAGAAGCTGGTGATCAGCCCCTGTTCCTTGCGGCTCTCGGGCAGCAGTCCGATGCCGTGGGCCAGCGCCTCGGCGGGCTCCTTGAAGCGGGTCTCCTCGCCGTCGACCATGACCTTGCACCTTGACGCCGGGTAGGCGCCGAGCATGGCCAGCGCTGTCTCGGTGCGCCCGGACCCGACCAACCCGGCAAAGCCGAGGATCTCGCCCTCACGCAGCAAGAAATCGGAGATCGGCCCGCCCTTGCGCAGCTGCACCTCCTCGCATTCGAGCATCACCTTGGCACCGGGACGGGGGCCGGGCTTCTCGGGAAAGCTGTTCTCGATCCGGCGCCCGACCATCATCTCGACCAGCCGGTCATTGTCGGTCTCGGACACCAGGCAATCGCCGACATACTCGCCGTCCCGCAGCACGGTGATGCGGTCGCAGATCTCGAAGATCTCCTCGAGATGGTGCGAGATGAAGATGATGGCCACGCCCTGCTTGCGCAGCTCGCGCATGACCTTGAAGAGGTGCTCGACCTCCGACGGGGTGAGCGTGGCGGTGGGCTCGTCCAGCACGAGGATCCGCGCGTTGAGCGACAGCGCCTTGGCGATCTCCACGAACTGCTGCTCGGCGACCGAAAGCTTGGCAATGGGCACGTCGAGCGGCACGTTCACCTCGAGCCGGGCGAGGATCTCCTTGGCGCGTTTGCGCATGGCCTTGCGGTCCAGCAGGCCGAAGGGGCCGCGGATCTCGCGAGCAAGGAACATGTTCTCGACCGCCGTCAGATATGGGATGAGGCTGAATTCCTGAAAGACGATGCCGATGCCGGCCTCGATGGCCTCGTCGTAATTGGCGAAGTGACGGGTCTCGCCCTCGATGGTGATGGTCCCCTCACTGGGCTTCAGGATGCCGGTGAGTATCTTCATCAGGGTCGACTTGCCGGCCCCGTTCTCGCCCAGCAGCGCGTGGACCTCGCCGGCGCGCACATCGAGGTCGACCCCGTGCAGCACTTGGATGCTGCCGAAGCGTTTCTTGATGCCGGTCAGTTGCAACATGGGAACGGTCCTTGGTCCTGAGGGGAAGCCCCGGGGGCTTGGGCCGGCCACCCCCGGGCGGGGATGGCCGGGGAAGCGGCTTACCAGCTGAAGTCGGCAGCGTTCTCGGCGTCGATCACGCTCACGTCGATCGGCACTTCGGAGGGCACCACGCGCGCGCCCCACTTCTGCGCCAGCGCCATCGCGAGGCCGACGCGCACCTGGTCACGCGGGAACTGGGCCGTGGTCTCGATGAACGGACCACCTTGCGCGATGGCGGCCACCGCTTCGGGGGCGCCGTCGACCGAGGTCAGCTTGATGTCTCGGCCAGAGCCCTGGATCGCGGCCAGCGCGCCCATCGCACCGCCGTCGTTGACCGAGAAGATGCCCTTCAGATCCTGGTGCGACTGGATCATGTTCTCGACCACGCCAAGCGCCACCGAGCGGTCCTGGCGGCCGTTCTGGGTGTCGACGAGGGTGACGCCGTCGAACTCGTCCAGCGCCGCCTTGCAGCCCTCGACCCTCTCGAGGATCGGCACAACCGGGATCCCGTCGAGGATCGCCACCTCGCCTTCGCCTCCGATGGCCTCGGCCAGGTACTTGCAGGACTGGTAACCTGCGTCGCGGTTCTTGGAGCCGACGAAGGTGTCGACCGGGCCGTTCGCGTTGGCATCCACGGCGACGACGATCACGTCCTGCGCCTTGGCCATGTGCACGGCGCTCTCGATGCCAGCGCTGTCGGTCGGGTTGAGCAGCAGGATGTCGATGCCTTGGGTCAGCATGTCCTCGACGTCCGAGATCTGTTTGGCCACGTCATGACCCGCGTCGGTCACCACGACCTCGGCGCCCAGATCCTCGGCGGCGGCCATCAGGGCCTCCTGCATCGAGACGAAATAGGGGTTGTTCATCTCCTGGAAGGTCATGCCGATCTTTAGCCCGTCCTCCTGGGCAGAGGTCGGCACGGCCAGGGCGAGGGAAAGCGCGGCCGCGGATGCGGCTCCGAGCAGATGTTTCATAAAAGGGTTCCTCCCGTTTTAATGTGACAGGCAAGGCCTGCCCGTGTCCGGTCGGCAGCACGCCGTCCGAATTCCTGAAATCCTGATTGCCCGCCGGGGATCAGTCCGCTTCGGAGAACACTCCGTTGGCGGCGAAGGTCGCGCGGAACTGCGAGGGCGACATGCCCTTGAGCCGCACGAAATGTCGGTTGAAGTTCGAGAGGTTGGAGAAGCCGACATCAAAGCAGATCTCGGCCACCTTGGCCTCCGGTTGGGTCAGGAGCATCTGGCAGGCCAGATCCACCCGAAGCTGGTTCTTGTAGCGCACGAGGGTCGAGCCCGTATGCCGCTTGAACGCGCGCGAAAAAGCACTTGGGCTTTGATTGACCATCTCGGCCAGGTCCTTTTCATCGATGCTCTCGGTCAGGTTCTCGCGCAGATGCGCAATGGCCTTGTTCACGCCGACATCCTTGAGCGCGTCGAGGTCCAGCTCGTAGCTGAGGCTGGCCAGCACCTCGGGCTCGGGCGCGTTGGCGAGCTGGTCGAGGATCTCCCAGAACAACGCGAGACGGCGCAGCCCACGGGCTTCGAAGAGCTCGGTCATCAGCGGCTTGACCGCCTCGGCGGTGGCCGGGCTGAACAGCAGCCCGCGGTGGCTGCGCTCGAGCAGCGGGCGGATCGCATCCATCTCGGGCATCGCAGCGGCGGCATCCTCGATGAACGTCTCGGGGAACTGGACCACGAAGGAGCGCGCCGGCACGATCTCGTCAGGCGCGATGTCGGAAATCCAGTTCTGCGGCAGGTTCGGCCCGGTCATGATGAGCTGGCCGGGGCCGAACGCGCCGATGTGGTCGCCGATGTAGAAGGTGCCATGCGTGTCCACGACGAGATGGATCTCGTACTCGGGATGATAGTGCCAGCGCACCGTGCGGAACGGGTAGCCGTGCATCCAGGCAGCGAAGCTTTCGCCTTTGCGGATATGGACCAGTTCCAGGTCGGGTTGCATGACAGTCTCTCCTCCGTCGCGGTGCCCCCTGCCGTCTCCACCCGGAAGGGCCGCTTTTCTCGACGGTACCCTGCGCCGTGGTGACGCTCTACCTCAGATCGGGTTTTTGACCGATACTTTTTTGACGCGATGCGCGCCGCGAATGCAAAAATGAAGCTATGAAAGACGCTGAGGCGCAGAAATTACGGCGCCGCAGCGCAGCATAAACGGCCACGTATAGGGGGCTTATTGGGTTAAGCTCTCGAAAGCGCTCAAAATTCCAGCGATTTGAAGGCTGAGTATCCGCGCATCCAGCGATCATACTTTTTCGCATATGAAACGATCAGATCGGTATCGCGAAGGCTCTCCCACCCGACTTCAGGTTGTGCGAGTGCCGCGCCCCCTTGGTCGCCCGTGGCCACCGCCTTGGCTCGCGCGGCGCGCGTCCGGCGCCGCCTCGTTGGCAGCAATCCGGTCCTCTTGAGGCTTGTCCGGACCAGCCCGTAGGCGAGCGCGAGACGGTGCGCGTCGCGCGAGCCACGGCGACGGCGGCAAAGCGTCGTCCCCCGGAACCGCGTTGATGCCGGGGGTGCAGGGGAGCCTCTATCGATCCCGACAGACGTGGCCTACTCGGGCATCACGATCTGAAGTTTCACATCCGTGTCTCGAGCCTCGACCGCGCGGTCGAACCCCGCGATGCTGTCAGCAAAGGGAATGCTGTCCGAGATCAGCGGCTTGAGATCCACCTTGCCCGACGCCATGAGGGCAATGGCGCGGTCATAGACATTGGCATAGCGAAACACGGTCTCGACCCGCAGCTCCTTGGCCTGCAAGCCGACGATGTCCACGGGAACCGGATCCACCGGCATGCCGACCAGCACAATCGTGCCGCCGGGCCTTGCCAGTTGGTGCATCCCCAGAACCGCAGGCGCGGCCCCAGAGCATTCAAAGACCACGTCTGCGCCCCATCCGCCGGTGGTAGCGGCCACGGCTTCGGCGACCGGCGTCTCGCGGATATTGACCACCTCGATCCCGTCGTACCCGGCGATGATGTCAAGCTTCTGCTGGGCCAGATCCGCGACGATCACCTTGGCGCACCCGCCGGCAAGCGCCGCAAGCGCCACCATCATGCCGATGGGTCCCGCACCCGTGACCACCGCGACATCGCCTGGCTGGATGCGGGCGCGCAGCGCGGCCTGCATGCCGATGGCGAAGGGCTCGACCATGGCGCCCTCGGCAAAGCTCACATTGTCCGGCAACTTGTAGGTGAAGGCGGCGGGATGAATGACTTCCGGCGTGAGGCATCCATGAACCGGCGGTGTCGCCCAGAAGCGCACCGCCGGATCGACGTTGTAGATGCCTAGCTTGCTGGCCCGGCTTTCGGGGTCGGGAATGCCTGGTTCCATGCAAACCCGATCCCCGGGCTTGAGATCGGTCACATCCGCGCCGCACTCGATGACAATCCCCGACGCTTCATGACCGAGAACCATCGGCTCGTTCACGACGAAATGGCCGATCTTCCCGTGGGTGTAATAATGCACGTCTGAGCCGCAAATGCCGACCGTGTGCGTTTTGATCCGCACGTCACGCGGCCTCAGTTCACCGGGAATTTCGAACTCGCGCAGGGCAAGCTTGCCTTTCTCTTCCAGAACCAGCGCCTTCATCTCGTGCTCCTCCATCAGATGACCGTTTTCGGCAGGCCTCCCTGGCCCGGCCCCTGTGCTCTCCTTGCTTAAAGGAGAAGTAAATCAAAACCTGTGAGCCAGGATGGATTCGGCGCCGCGGCGGAAAAATAGTATCGCCCTCCTGCCAGGAACCGCCCGAAAGCCAAGGCACTCTGCAGCTTGCGCTGAATTCCTACATGCACTCCGCATCTGATTCGCTCGTCACCCAAGGCAATGGGATTGACTGTCGACCAAGGCCTTGGCGCAGACGAAACGGCTCGCCGCGGCGTATCTACAACTCGAACAAGCCCAAGGCGCTCACGACGTCACGCTTGGTCGCCTCGGTGCGCTCGCGTGCCCTTTGCGTCCCTTCCCTGATCACATCGAAGACGTATCCACGGTCTTGGACGAGCTCTGCCCTGCGCGCGCGAATGGGCGCAATCAGGTCCTGAAGGATCGCCTCCAGTCGCGCCTTGAGTTTGCCATCGCCAAGCCCGCCCCGCTGATACTGCGTCTTGAGCTCGGCAAGCGTGTCCTGGTTCGGGTCGAAGGCGTCGAGATAGGTGAAGACGACATTGCCCTCGACGCGGCCCGGGTCTTCGACACGCAGGTGGTTGGGATCGGTGAACATCGCCTTGACCGCGTTGCGAATCTCGTCGGGCGACGCGGACAGCGCAATCGCGTTGCCACCGGATTTCGACATTTTGGCCTTGCCATCGATACCGGGCAAGCGGCCCCCCTTGGGGATGACCGCCCTGGCCTCGGGCAGCACGGCGCAGCCCGCGGTCGTATTGATCCGCCGCACGATCTCGTTGGTTTGCTCGATCAGCGGGGCCTGATCCTCTCCGACCGGCACAACCGTCGCCTTGAAGGCCGTGATGTCCGCCGCCTGTGCCGCAGGATAGCACAGGAAGCCGGCGGGAGTATCCCGCCCGAACCCGCGCGCTCGGATTTCGTCCTTGATCGTCGGGTTCCGTTCAAGCCGCGCGACAGTGACGAAGTTCAGGTAAAGCATCGAAAGCTCGGCCAGCGCCGGCAGATGCGATTGCAGACAGATCGTCGTGCGCGCGGGATCAATGCCCACCGCCAGGTAATCCAGGGCGACCTCAATTACGCTTCGCCGCACCTTCTCTGGATCGTGGGCGTTGTCCGTGAGGGCCTGGGTATCCGCCAGCAGCAGGAATTGGTCATGGCTGTCCTGATACCGCAGCCGATTTGCCAGCGAGCCGGCATAATGCCCGATGTGAAGCGGCCCCGTGGTGCGGTCGCCAGTGAGAATGGTTGGTCTGTTCATTTGCGTCCCCTCATGAAACGAGAGACCGCGCATCGGGGAGCTTGGAAAACAAAAGGCCGCCCGTGCGGCGGCCTCGGAAATTGATTGGTCATCCGGCCACCTTGTCAGGAGGCCAGCCACCAGGTCATTGCGATGATCATCGTGTTTTCCATGCAGGATCCGTAGCGCCGAGGAAGGCGCGCGTCAATCGCATGATCGGACCGCGACAGCCCTGACCAGAGCCCGTGCAGCCCGCCCCGCGCCAGATCCCTCTCGGACCCTGCCGCTCAGCTTCGTGGGAGCTATTGGCGGCACCTGCACGCTCATCGGCCCTCGAGGAACATCCTCATGGGCGGGGTCCGCGTCCGCGTCTGACGCGCTGACCTGCGACGCCCTTCCCCCTTGGCATCAAGGGCCCGCCAATTGCGGGCCCTTTTCTTTCATATCCCGGCGTGCACGCCCAGCAGGGCATGATCAGGCGGGCACGATCACGCCGGGCAGCGAGTTCGTCAGCATCGTCTCGTTGGGCTGGAAGTGGATCACCGAGCGGATCGACTTGCCCGCATGCAGCAGGTCGAAAGCCGTGTTGATCTGCTCGTGGGTCATGTTGTGGGTGATGTAGGGATCGACGTCGAAGTCGCCCCGAAGCCACTCGTCCACCATGCCCGGCAGCTGGCTGCGCCCCAGCACGCCGCCAAAGGCGGACCCGCGCCAGACCCGGCCCGTGACCAGCTGGAAGGGGCGCGTGGCGATCTCTTCGCCCGCACCGGCCACCCCGATCACGGTGCACTCGCCCCAGCCCTTGTGGCAGCATTCCAGCGCCGATCGCATGACGTTCACGTTGCCGATACACTCGAAGGAATAATCGACGCCGCCATCCGTCATCTCGACGATGACATCCTGAATCGGCTGGGAAAAATCGCTCGGGCTGATGCATTCATGCGCGCCCAGTTGCTGCGCCAGCGCGAACTTGTTGGGGTTGGTGTCGATACCGATGATGCGCAAGGCACCCTGCATCTTGGCCCCTTGGATTACCGCCATGCCCACGGCACCGAGGCCGAAGACCGCGACGGTCGCGCCCGGCTCGACCTTGGCGGTGTTGCGCACCGCGCCCATGCCGGTAGGGATCGCGCAGCCCATGACCGATGCCTTGGCCAGCGGGGCCTCCTTGGAGATCTTGGCCACGGCGATCTCGGGCAGCACGGTGTATTCCGCGAAGGTCGAGGTGCCCATGTAGTGGTGGATCTTCTTGCCCTTGTAGCTGAAGCGCGAGGTCCCGTCAGGCATCACACCGGCACCCTGGGTCTTGCGGATGGTCTGGCAAAGGTTGGTCTTGCCGGACTTGATGTAGGGGCAGTTCGGGTCCTCTGGCGTGTAGAGCGGGATCACGTGGTCGCCCGGCTTGAGCGAGGTGACGCCGGCCCCCAGCTCTTCGACGATGCCCACCGCCTCGTGGCCGAGAACGGCCGGAAACAGCCCTTCGGGATCGGCGCCCGAGAGGGTGAACATGTCGGTGTGACACAGGCTGGTCGTGACGATCCGGATCAGGACTTCGCCTTCCTTTGGACCATCTAGGTCGATTTCCTCGATCTCAAGCGGGCGGTTGGCTTCCCAGGCGACGGCGGCGCGGATTTTCATCGGCTCATTCCTCTTGTTGCTGTCCGGGAGGGTGTTACACAGTAACGCTCCCCGCGCGACGGCGCAGACCCACGCCATCTGGCCAATCACCGCGCCATACTGGCCACCGCAGGATTTGAAGATGCCGACAGAGCAAGACCGGTCCGAGACTTCCGATCACATGCGCCGGGTGACGCTGATCCTCTACCCCGGCTTCAAGACACTCGAGGCCACGGGGCCGCTGAGCGTTCTTGGCTATGCCACCCAGCACCTTGCGGCGGTGGGGCGTCCCGGCGGCTACGACGTGCAGATCGCCGCACCCGAGGCCGGCCCCGTTCCCTCGGACACGCTGATGTCGATCGAGGCCAGCGTCGCCCTGCGCGATCTCGGCGTGCCGGACACCGTGATGATCGCCGGGGCCGCTCGGATCGAAGAGGCCCTCGAGCGCGAGGCGGCGCTGGTCGCCTGGTGCCGGACGAGCGGCGCCAAGGTGCCGCGCTGCGCGGCGCTTTGCACCGGGTCATTCTTTCTGGCCGAGGCCGGCCTTCTGGATGGCAAGCGCGCGGCGACGCACTGGAACTACGCGGACCGGCTCCGCCAGCGTTTTCCGCAGGTCGAGGTGGATGCCGACGCGGTCTTCGTGCGAGCGGGCCAGATCTGGACCTCGGCCGGGGTGACGGCGGCGATCGACCTGACGCTGGCGTTCGTCGAACAGGATTGCGGCCGCGACATCGCGCTCGCGGTGGCGCGCGACATGGTGATGTATCTCAAGCGGCCCGGCGGGCAGTCGCAGTTCAGCACCCTGCTGACCGGCCAGATGTCAGACCCGGCGGGGATGCGCGACGTGCTCGACTGGATGAACGCCCGGCTCGACCAGCCCCTGACGCTGGAGGAGATCGCCTCTGCGCAGGGCATGAGCGTCCGCACCCTCACCCGCGCCTTCACGGCCGAATTCGGCGCCTCGCCCATGGCCACGCTCGAGCGCCTGCGCTGCGACCGGGCAAAGGCGCTGCTGCTAGACACCGACCTTCCGCTGAAGGTTGTCGCTTTTCGCGCCGGCTTCCGCAGCGACGAGCAGATGCGCAAGACCTTCCGGCGCCGGTTCTCGCTGTCGCCGCGCGACTACCGGGCGCGCTTCGCGACTTCGGGCACGCAGGTGGAGTGAGATGCGCGCGCCCCGGGACAGCATCCGCATCCCCGGGGGCGCGGCGATCAGTGCATATAGCCGGTGCCGTCTGCCTTTTCGGGATCTTCGACCGGGTCGAGCACCAGCAACAGGCGTGTTTCTCCGGTCCCGGCGATCGGGGGCGACCGGTGCAGCAGCCCGGACAGCGGCGTTTCCGGCCAGCGCGTCCCGCGCAGGATGATCGGAGACCCGGTCGGCACAGTCAGGATCTCCGCCGGATCGGCGCCATCCTCAGAGATCCCGTATTGCGTGCCGGTCCCACGATAGGTGCAGATCAGCCGCGCACTCACCGCGTCGATATGGAACTTGCGGCAGGCGTTGCTCTGGATCACGTCGAGACGCAGCTGCAGGTGATCGCACTTCATCACATCGGCGAAAATCAGCGCCAGCGCCGAGATATCCTCGATCAGCAGGTTGCGCTCCGGGCAGTCCGGGATGCCGTGGAGGCGGGCGATCTCGAGCAGTGCATCGCACACCGCTTCGGACCGCAGGATAACGCGGGCGCGGGGCAGTTGCTCGGGCGGCAACGCGTCGATCCAGCTCTGGAACCCGCTCAACGGCGTCCGCTCCCAGACCGTGGCGGCCGTGCCGGGCTGGTGGATGGCCGACAGACCGGAGGGCCCGGAGGCGTGTTCGGTGCAGTGGTTCAGGTCTGCGGGGGTATCGAGGATCATGCGCTGGCCTCCGGCGGCTGGTAGGGAAGCGACGAGTGGTGCAGGACAATGCGCAGCGTGCCGGCCGCGTCCTTCTTGTAGCCGAAGCTCTTGTCGACCGTGGTGATCGAACCGTCCTTGTTGGTGAGCCGGATCCAGCCCATCCACATCGCGATATCACCCTGAACGAACGTCGCCGACGTGGTGTTCTCACAGGCCCGCCAGCCCATGATCGCGAAGCCGTTGTCGAGCGGGTACTCCTCGGAATGACCACAGAAATAGGCCAGAGCTCCGGCCTTAGTCGGGCGGAAGGTCTGCGCGCCGCTGGCCATGGTCGGCTTGAACAGCACCGGGCCGAGATTGTAGCCGTAATAGGCATCGATATTGGCCGAGGCGACGGCGCGTGCGGCGTCGATGCCACCCTCCTCGAAGGCCTTGGAAATGGCGATCTTGCCATTGCCCCAGGTCATGAGGGCCTGTGCGATCTCGTCTTGGGTGATGTTCATTCGGTGCTCCTTTCCTTGTCCTGTCTCGCCCGTCACGCGGCGCCGGGAATCCGCGCCTTGGCCACCAGCGCCTCTACGGCCTCTGGCTCAAGGATGAGACGCCTCAGAAGCGTTGTCTTCCCGGCCCCCAAGGGCCCCCGTCAGCAAGGTGACGGGATTGCGCATGTCATCCAACGTCATAGCGCTGCTCATCTCTGTACGCTTCGTCCATCATGGCGCCACGCGTTATGTTATACACTAACACCAAACAAGAGGGCAAACGCGACGATGAACACAGACGAGCAGTTCCAGGCACGGCAGAGCATCGAACGGGTCTTGGAAGGCACCGGGCTCGCGCCGAAACTCGGCCCAGACGGGCTCATGCCCTGCCGAACGACCGATGCCGAAAGCGGCGAGCTGCTGATGCTCGGCTGGATGAAAGCCGAGGCCTTTCGCCCGACGATCGAGACCGGCGAGGCGCAGTATTTCAGCCGCGCGCGGCAGGTTCTGTGGCACGAGGGTGCGGCCTCGGGCCTGGTGCTGAAGCTGGTCGAGGCGCGCATCGAAGACGCTCAGTTGCGCGCAAACCGCTCCCGTGGCAGACACTCTAAGTCAGATAACCACATGTATTATAAAAGACGTCGGGCTGCAGGGTGCCCCCCATCCTATTTCGACCGGACCGGCCGGGATATGAAGGCACCGAACAGCACGAGTGGTCCGGCAATGAAGAAAGCGAGCCCCGGTATCTCGGCGAAGACGGCAAATCCCAGAACCACGGCCCAGAGCACCGACAGGTATTCGAAGGGCGCCAGCGCCGAGGCATCCGCGTAGGAAAACGACAGCGTCATGAGAATCTGTGCAAGGCCCCCTGAGAGGCCGATCGCGATCAGGAGAGCAAGGCCTGTCGGACCGGGCCAAATCCAGCCCCACGGCAGCGTCGCAAGGCCGCCAAGCGCCGACACGAGCGCGAACCAGAACGCGATAGCGCCGGAGCCTTCACCAAGCAGAGTAAGCCTGCGCACCTGCACAAGCGCTCCTGCCGTCAGCGCGGCCGTCACAAGACCAAGAAACACGCCCAGACCGCCGGCGTCCGGCAAAACACCCGCGAAGGCGGGAAGGCAGAAGGCCGTCGCACCCGCAAGGCCCAGTGACACGCCTGCAATGCGCCGCGCCGTCAGCCGCTCTCCCAGAAGTGCCCATGCAAGAACTGCGAGCACGACCGGCGCAAGATAGGACAACATCGTCGCTTCAGCGAGCGGCAGGAGCCGGATCGTCGCGAACGAGGTGAACATGGCGGCGGCGCCCATCAGGCAGCGCCCGATATGCCCCATTGGGCGGGAGGTCCTGAGGCCGCGCGGCCAGTCCCCGCGCCACCACAGGTAGGCCACAAGCGGCAGCATCGCGACAGCGGACCGGAAGAACACCACCTGCCCGAGCGGCACGGTGTCTCCCAGCGCCTTCACGAAGACCCCCATCAACGCGAAGGCCAGGGTCGACAGGATACGCAGGACGACCCCGACCCTTTCATTCGAGACATCAAGCGATGTGGGCGTCTGCGGCAGGGTCATGGCTTGGCTCCTGAGCTGGGCAGAGCAACGAACGCGTCCACGCCCGCCTCTGGTGCGGGTGCATCACCCCGCGCTGAAACGGATGTGTGGTCGTCCCGCATCCGCGGATGCGTCGACATGGGCAGAGACCCGGAAGACATCCTTCAGAAGCTGTGGCGTGAGAACCTCTTCAGGTGTGCCGCAGGCGTGGATCTGTCCGTCCTGAAGCACCACGATCCGATCGCAATACATGGCAGCGAGGTTCAGGTCATGCAGGGCGATGACGCTGGTCAGGTCGAGGTCGCGCACCATGCGCAGGATCTCGATCTGGTGATGAATGTCGAGGTGGTTGGTCGGCTCGTCGAGGAACATCACCTGCGGGGCCTGCGCCAAGGCGCGCGCGATATGCACACGCTGGCGCTCCCCTCCAGACAGGGTCTGCCAGGCCTGTGTCCGGCGCGATGTCATGCCGACCCGCTGGAGCGCGTCGGTCACCGCGGCTTCGTCGCCTTCGGACCACCCCGCGAGGGCCGATCGGTGCGGCGTCCGTCCAAGCCGCACCACATCCTCCACCGAGACGTTGGTGTCGGTCGCAGCGCTTTGCTGCACGAAGGCCACGTGGCGCGACAAGGCTTTGCGCGCCACCCCGGCGATGTCCTGACCGTTGATCTCGACCCGTCCCGAGGCAGGGCGCCGCAGCCCGGCCAGAAGCCGCAGGAGCGAGGACTTGCCCGATCCGTTGGGCCCAATCAGGCCAAGGGTCTCTCCCGGGGCAACACTCAGCGACACGTCCGACACAATGATCTTGCGCCGCACGCCCCAACGCAGGTTCTCGGCAACGACGCTCATGCCTGTGGCCTCGCGCGGTAGAGGATGATGGCGAAGAAGGGCACGCCGACCAGCGCCGTGACGACCCCGATGGGCACCGTCTGCTGCGTGGCGATGATGCGCGACACGATATCGGCGACGACCATGAAGATCGCCCCGGTCAGCGCGCTTGCCGGAAGCAGCCGCAGATGCATCGGCCCCACCACGTAGCGCGCGGCATGGGGCACCACGAGGCCGACGAACCCGATCGCGCCGACCATGCTGACGATCGTCGCGGTCAGCAGCGCCGTCACCGCAAAGAGCACGAGGCGAATGCGGGCGACGGGCACCCCCAGAGAGGCGGCATCCTCATCGCCGAAGGTGAAGGCATCGAGAGACCGTGCCATCAGGATGCAGACCGCGAGCGCGAAGAGGACCACCACGAGCAGGAGCTGGAAGTCCGGCCAACGCACGCCCCCGAAGCTGCCCAGCAGCCAGAACATCACGTCGCGCGCCTGCTGGGCATTGCCAGAGGTCGTCACGATATAGGAAGTCAGCGCGTTGAACAGCTGCGAGGCCGCGACGCCCGCAAGGATCGTGTGGTTCGGCCCGCTGGTTGCGCCGTTCGACAGCAGCGCCACCAGCCCGAAGGCGGCAAAAGCCCCGGCAAAGGCGCCCAGAGACAGCGACAGGCTCCCCGCGCCGATCCCCAGAACGATGACGCAGACCGCCCCGGTCGAAGCCCCGGCCGAGACGCCGAGCACGAAGGGCTCTGCCAGCGCGTTGCGCAGCAGCGCCTGCAGGATCGCGCCGCAAAGCGCCAGCCCGGCCCCGGCCAGCGCCGCGATCAGGGCCCGGCTCAGGCGCAGGTTCCAGACCACGCTCTGCTCGATCGGAGGGATATCGGCACCGGTCAGCCCCAACTCGTTGGTGACCGACAGGAACACCGTCGTGAGCGCGATGTTGTAATCCCCGATTGCCGTCGCGCTCGCGACGGCAAAGACCAAAACGATCAGCGACAGGAACAGCAAAAGGGCGAGGCGCGCGGCCCCGCCCTTGGACAGGCTTGCCGGCATCACGGAAGATCAAGCGTCTCGAGCTGCTCGGCGATCTGCTCGGCGCCGTAGAGCGTGCGGATGCTCGGGTTCATCGCGGCGCCGCTCATGGTGACGATCCGGCCGGTCCGCACCGCCTCCATCTGGCTGACCGTCGGGTCGGAGGTCAGGAAGTCGATCTTGTTCTCGGCGGTGTCCAGATCCCAGCGGTTGCGGTCGACCTGCGTCGCGACAAAGACCGTCGGATCGGCCGCCATGATGCCTTCCCAGCCGACCGCGGGCCAGTCGGCCTCGGCCTGGATGGCATTGCGGCCCCCGAGGACGTCCGCGATATAGCCCGACGGGCCGTTGCCGCCGCCGAGATAGGCATCATCGGCGGGCGACGGGCTGGAGAACCAGAACAGGAAGGTCAGGTCCTCGTTCTCGGAGAACCGCGCGCGCAGCGCCGCTTCACGTGCCTTGAAATCCTCGATCAGCGCCTCTCCGCGATCGGCGACATCAAAGATCCGCGACAGATCGTCGATCTCCTTGTAGAGCAGGTCCATGCTCCACAGTTCGCCGCGCGACCCATAGGCGTCGCCCGCATTCAGCGTCGTCGAGCAAGCACTGGGCGACAGGTAGGTCGGGATCCCGAGTTCCTCGAAATCCGACCGCTTGGCGACCTTGCTATCGGGCCCGAGCAGTGTCGTCAGCATCGCGGCGACGAAGTCCGGCTGCTTCGACAGCACGGCTTCCAGGGTCGGGAACTCCACCGTGAGAACCTCGACCTTGTCGTTGGCCTCGGCAACGTCCGGGAGCACCGAATTCGGCCAGAAGGCGGTCGCCTTCATCTGATCCTCGAGCCCGAGCAGCAGCATGATCTCGGCACTGTTCTGACCAAGGGCCACGGCGTTCTGCGGCGCCTGCTCGAATGTCACCGTCTGGCCGCAGTTTTCAATCGTCAGCGGGTAGCTCGTCTGCGCCTGCGCCGAGGCGACCGAGAGGGTCAGCGCGGCGGCTACAGATGCAAGGGTCGAAGTGTTCAGCATGTCGGAGACCACTTTACTGAGTGTTTTTGTCGGAGATGCGTTACAGGCTTCTGGAAATGCCTGCAAGCGCATTGCCACTCAGTCTGCACCGGCGTCATGGCGCCGATGGCAGGGACAATGCGCGCCATCTTGCGCCGCGCTTTTACTGCCCAGGCAAGCCGGGCATTGCGTCGGTTCGTGAAGGTCACAGGCGACGCAGAGCGCGAGCCATCAGCTCTGCTAAGGCGCACCGCGCGCGCCATCATCCACGGACGGCGCGCTAACGCTACTGGCGCGATCAGAGCCCGGCGAAGTGGAAGGCCTTTGTCTCGAGATACTCCTCGATGCCCTCCTGCGCCCCCTCGCGCCCGAGGCCCGAAGATTTCACCCCTCCGAAAGGCGCCTCGGCGTGGCTCACGGCGCCGGTGTTGAGCCCCACCAGCCCGGCTTCGAGCGCTTCACCAAAGCGGAAGGCGCGGGCCATGTCGGTGGTGTAGAAATACGCCGCCAGTCCGAACGGGGTGCCGTTGGCGATGGCAAGGGCCTCCTCCTCGGTCTCGAAGCGAAAGATCGGCGCCACCGGACCGAAGGTCTCTTCGCTGGCCAGCCGCATCTCGGGCGTGGCTCCGGTAAGCACCATCGGATCGGCGAACTGCTCGGGCAGATCGCGCGAGGCGGTGGCGCGGGTTGCGCCTCTGGCGAGCGCATCCTCGACATGGGCGGAAATCTTCTCGATCGCGGCGGCGTTGATCATCGGGCCGATCTCGGCCCCGGCCTCGGTGCCCGCCGCAACCTTGAGCGCATCGACCCGCGCCGCCAGCACGGCGACAAAGGCGTCATGGATGCCCGACTGCACGAGGATGCGGTTGGCGCAGACGCAGGTTTGGCCGCCATTGCGGAACTTGGACGCCATCGCGCCCTCGACCGCGGCGTCGAGATCGGCGTCGTCGAACACGATGAAGGGCGCGTTTCCGCCCAGCTCGAGGCTCATCTTCTTCAGCGTTGGCGCGCATTGCTCGGCCAGCAGCGCCCCCACCCGGGTCGAGCCGGTAAAGCTCAGCTTGCGCACCACCGGCGACGCGGTCAGCGTCGCGCCGATCTCTTCCGGGCGGCCGGTGAGCACGTTGAGCACGCCCTTGGGAATGCCCGCCCGTTCGGCCAGCACGCAGAGCGCCAGCGCCGAGTAGGGGGTGAAGTCCGAGGGTTTGATCACCATGGTGCAGCCCGCGGCCAGCCCCGGGGCCACCTTGCGGGTGATCATCGCGTTGGGGAAGTTCCACGGCGTGATGATGGCGCAGACACCCACCGGCTCCTTCATCGCGAAAATCTTCTTGCCCGGCACCGGGCTCGGGATGATGTGGCCGTTGATCCGACGCGCTTCCTCGGCGAACCAGCGCATGAAGGAGGCGCCGTAGAGGATCTCGCCCTTTGCTTCGGCCAGCGGTTTGCCCTGCTCGGCGGTGAGGATCAGCGCAAGGTCGTCGGCATGGTCGAGCATGAGCTGATACCACGCCATCAGCAGGTCAGCGCGCTCGGCGTGGGTCTTCTTCTTCCAGTCGACCATCGCGGCCTCTGCCGCGGCAATGGCCTGCGTCGTCTCGTCGGCCGTGCAGTCGGGCATGTGGCCCAAAGCACCGCCGGTCGCAGGGTTGGAGACTTCCATGTCGGCACGGGCGATCCACGCGCCATCGATCAGCGCCGCTTCGCGGAACAGGTCGGGATCGGACAGGCTATCGCGGATGTCGGCGGCAAATGCGCTGTGCAGGGTCATGTCTCAGGCCTCCAGGGCGGCGATGACCGCCGCGGTGATCTCTTGCGTGCTGCTCGCGCCCGGGCGGCAGCCGAGACCCTTCGCGGTCGCCGCCTCGATGGCGGACAGGACCGCGGAAGAGGCCTCGCCCTCGCCCAGATGTTCTAGCATCTGGGCCACCGACCAGATCGCGGCGATCGGGTTGGCGATGTTCAGGCCTGCGATGTCTGGGGCCGAGCCGTGCACCGGCTCGAACATCGACGGCGCCGTGCGGTCGGGGTTGATGTTGGCCGAGGCGGCGAAGCCGAGACCGCCCTGAATGGCGGCCCCGAGATCAGTGAGGATGTCACCAAAGAGGTTCGACGCCACCACCACATCAAGATCCTGCGGCGCCATGACCATCTTGGCGGCCATGGCATCAATATGCATCTGGCTGACGGTCACGTCCGGATACTCGGCGGCCAGCTCGCGCGTCACCTCGTCCCAGAACACCATCGAGTATTTCTGCGCGTTCGATTTCGTCACGCTGGTCAGGTGCTTGCGGCGGGCGCGCGCCTGCTCGAAGCCGAAGCGCAGGATGCGCTCGACACCCACACGCGTGAAGACCGAGGTCTCGACCGCCACCTCGTTGTCCTTGCCCTCGTGCACGCGACCGCCGGCGCCGGAATACTCGCCTTCGGTGTTCTCGCGGATGCACAGGATGTCGAAGCCCTCGGCCTTGAGCGGGCCCTCGACCCCCGCCAGCAGCCGGTGCGGACGGATATTGGCGTATTGGTTGAACGCCTTGCGGATCGGCAGCAGCAGCCCGTGCAGCGACACCGAGTCCGGCACCGTCTCGGGCCAGCCCACCGCGCCGAGATAGATCGCATCGAAGCCGCGCAGGGTCTCGATCCCGTCGGCCGGCATCATGGTGCCGTGCTCGAGATAATACTCGCAGGACCACGGAAAGCGCGTGGTCTCGAAGCTGAAGCGGCCCTTGGCGGCGGCGGCAAGCACTTCCATGGCGGCATCGGTCACGTCGGTGCCAATCCCGTCGCCGGGGATCAGGGCAAGAGTGTAGGTGGTCATCGGTCAGTCCCCGTTCAAAGGTCGATCAGCACGGACTTGGTCCGGCGGTTGGCGAGAAAGGCCTCACGGCCCAGATCCTTGCCGAGTCCCGAGGCCTTCCAGCCCCCGGTCGGCAGGATGTGGTCGCGCGTGCGGCCGTAGCGATTGACCCAGACCGTGCCGGCCTCGAGCCGCCGCGTCAGGCGCAGCGCGCGGCTGAGATCGCGGGTGAAGAGCCCCGCGGCAAGGCCGTAGGTCTGGTGCGCGGCCAGCGCCATCGCCTCGTCTTCGTCCTTGAAGGTCTGGAACGTGGCGACCGGGCCGAAGATCTCCTGCGTCACGGCGGGGCTGTCCTGCGTGACGTTGGCAATCAGCGTCGGCTGGTAGAAGCTGCCCTCGCGGTCGAAGGGCGCGCCGCCGCAGAGCAGCTCGGCGCCCTGCCCCACCGCCGCCTGCACGATGCCGTCGATACGCTGCAGCTGACCGGCGGAGATGATCGGCGAGAAACCGGCCTCGGGGGCCAGCGTGTCCTCGGGACGATACTTGGCAAAGCGCGCCGCGAGACGCTCGGCCAGCGACCCGGCGATACTCTCCTCGACCAGGATGCGCGAGCCGGCAACGCAGAACTGCCCGGCATTGGGCATGATGCCCCGGTCGAGACACTCGGCCGCAAGATCGAGATCGGCATCGGCGAACACCACCATCGGGCTCTTGCCGCCAAGCTCGAGCGTCATGGGCTTGATGCCGGTCCGGGCGATGTTCTCCATGATCGCGGCGCCGGCGCGGGTCGAGCCGGTGAACGAGACCTTGTCGATCTGCGGGTGACCGGTGATCGCGGTGCCGGTGATGGGTCCGTCGCCCAGCACGATGTTGATCAGGCCGGCGGGGATGCCCGCCCGCACCGACAGTTCGGCCATGTAAAGCGTGCTGTAAGGGGTCATCTCGGAGGGCTTGAGCACCACCGCGTTGCCCGCTGCGAGCGCCGGTCCGAGCTTCCAGCCCGCCATCGACATCGGGAAGTTCCACGGCGTGATCGCGCCGATGACCCCGTAGGGCTCGTCGGCGATGAAGCCGAAGGCGCTGTCGGCGGTCGGCACGAGATCGCCGCCTTCCTTGTCGGCGAACTCGGCAAAGAAGCGGATCTGCTCGGCCGTCACCATCACATCGCCGGTTTTCGCCTGCGCCAGCGGTCTCGACGAGCAAATCGCCTCGAGATAGGCGAGGCGCTCGGCTTCGGCCTCGATCAGGTCGGCCCAGGCGTGCATGGCCCTGACCCGCTCGCGGGGGGCGATGCCGCCCCAGTTCGACGCCTCCCGCGCCGCGCGCGCCGCCTGGACCGCCTCGTCGACCAGCGCCGCGTCGGCGCGGGGAATGGCGCCGATCCGCTGCCCGGTGGAGGGCGAGATGACGTCGATCTCGGCCGGGGCGGTCACGGTGCGACCCGCGATGAAATGTCCCGTCGGAAGCGGGGCGTCGAAGCCGGGCATGGGCTACTCCTGTCGTTACTTGGGATCACCTTCGGCGAAGCGGCCCGGACAAAGCTGCCGAATGCCGCGCAGACGCAGAATTCTCTGCGGGATGCGTCGGGCTGGCAGCTTATTCTGCCTCGGCCTCGCACTCGGTTGGCGCCTCGCTCAGCCACGCGCCGACAGGGGCCGGGCGCGCGGGAGGCTGCGCCCTCAGCCGTCCGACCTCGGACGGTGGCCGGCCCGATGCGGCGGCGATGATCTCGGCCCCGGCCAGCTGGCAATAGCGTCCCTGGCAGCGCCCCATGCCAACGCGCCCGAGCGACTTGGCCCGGTTGGCCTCGGGCCCCGAGAGCGGCAGCGTGTTGCGCAGGTCGCCGGCACGAACACCCTCGCAGCGGCAGATCACCGTGTCATCGGGCAGCCTTCCGATCGCCTCGTCGGGCCACGGAAAGGCACACGCCATGGCCTCGGCAAAGCGGCGCATCCGCGCCAGCTGGCGCAGCAGCGGCGCGGGCTCGGGATGCGGCAGGCCAAGGTCCTGAAGGCAGGCGATGGCGGCGACCTGCCCGGCAAGTTCGGCGCCGTCGGCCCCGAGAATGCGCAGCCCGTCCCCCGCGAGGTAAAGCCCTTCACCGGCGCGCCCAAGTGCATCCGCACGCGGCAGCCACTGGTGAAACGCCCGGTCCCAGTCAAAGCGGGCGCCCGCGATGTCGGCCAGCGTCCCGTCGGCGCGCAGGTGCCAGCCGAGCCCGACCATGTCGCAGCGCGTCTCGTGGCGGCGCCCGCGCGCGTCGCACCAAACCATCGCGGTGGGGCCGCTCTCGTCTGTCTCGATGCGCTCGAGCGTAACACCGGCGTGGTAGATGCGGCCAAGCCCCACGCGCAGGCGAAGGCCGCGCAAGGTCACCAGCGGCCGCGCCAGCGCCATGCCGACCCCGCCGGTGAGCTGAGCGCGCAACGGCGCGGTGTCGAGCACCGCCGCGACCTGCGCGCCGGCGGCCTGCAGCTGCGAGGCCAGAAGGGTGAGCAGCGGCCCGGTCCCGGCCAGCACGATGCGCCGGCCAAGCGCCACGCCCTGCGTCTTGAGCGCGATCTGCGCCGCACCGAGCGAATAGACCCCGCCCGCCTGCCAGCCCGGCACCGGCGCCAGCCGGTCGGTCGCGCCGGTGGCGAGGATCAGGCGGTCATGGCGGATCTCCTCCCGCGCCTCGCCCAGCACATACGCAACCCCGTCGCGCAGCGCCAGAACCGAGCGTCCGGGCAGATGGGTGATGCGTCCCTCGGCGACCAGCGCATCGAAGCTGCCATGCAGGGCGCGGGCCTTGGCGGCCTCGGACCCGTAGAGTTTCTCGGGCGGGCGTGTGAAGCCCACCGGCGGGCGGCGGTAGATCTGACCACCGGCGCGGGCGGCTTCGTCCACCACGACCGGGTGCAGCCCGGCCCCGGCCAGCGTCTCGGCAGCGCGGATGCCCGCCGGTCCCGCGCCCGCGATCAGAACCCGGCTCATGCGGAGCGCGCCGGCCACTGCGCGGGCGCGGCGCTCAGCAGCCGCATGCCCTCGGCAAGCGGTGTCGAGCAGGCCCGCAGACGCGGCCCCTCTTCCTGCCAGACCCAGCAATCCTGGCAGGCTCCCATCAGGCAGAACCCGGCCCGCGCCTCGGGGCCGAACTCGGAGGCGCGCAGGGCGCCGCGCGACAGCAGGATCGCGGTCAGCACCGTGTCGCCCTCGAGCCCGGTCAGCGCCTCGCCGTCGAAGGTGAACCCCACCGGGGCGCGGGCGGTCTCGGCCAGCCGGACAAGCCGCCCGGTGCTGAACCCGGCTGCACTCATTCCGCAGCCTCGGCGAAGCCTTGCGGGCGCGGCAGCTCGGGAAAGCGGGCGCAGGTGGCTTCGAACGCGGCATCGACCGCCACGGCGCCGCTGCCCTCGATGCGGCGGAAGATCTCGGTCTTGGTGAAGAACCGCCAGTGGATCGGCAGGCTGCCCAAGATCTCGGTGAGCCTGTCATAGGCCTCGTCGGTCCAGCGCGCCTCGTAGCTCTCGCGCTCGGGGCCGTAATGGAAGAACGCCGCCGACGGCGCCGGCATGGCCGCGCGCGCCGCCTCTGTCGCGGCCTCGTCGACCTCGCCGTCCCTGAGGATCACGCCGTAGTCGCGCTCTGCCGCCTCGGGCGAAACGTAGCCCCGCGCCACGTCGCGGGCGACCCGCCACGGCTCGCGCTCGGCCGGGTTGCCGCGCCCGCCGCCGCCGGCTGACCGCACCTCGAGCACATCGCCGGGCTGAAGGATGGCGGTGTCTTTCGATCCCATGCGGCGCGCGTCGGGAGTGTCGGGATTGACCACCATGTCCGCGAGCCCCGCCGCGCGGCCGCCATCGGTGCCCCAGGGCCGGAAGAACGAGCGGTCGCGGTTGCGCGCGGTGATGCGGCTGTCGGGGGTGAAGACCCGGAACGCCATCTCGGTCGCCAGACCGCCACGCCAGCGCCCCGCGCCGCCGGTGTCCCGGGCCAGCCCGTATTTCACGAACTCCACCGGCACCTCGGTCTCGGTGATCTCGATCGGCGTGTTCTTGAGATAGGCGGCGTCGGCGCCCGAGCCGTTGGTGCCGTCGCGATGCGGCATGCCGCCGCCACCGCCCACGACCGGGTTCACCGCCGCGATCACCGTGCGTTGCGAGCGCTCGTCGCGGGTCATCACGTTGACGATGCAGTTGTTGCCGGCGGGGGCGGCGGGCATCCGGTCGGGGATCGCTTGCACGAAGGCCCCGAAGATCACCGAGCGCAGCCGCGCGCAGGTCAGCGAGCGCATGCCCACCGCCGCCGGCGCGACCGGGTTCAGCACCGTGCCCTCCGGGGCGATGCAGGTGAAGGGCCGTGTCAGGCCGGTGTTGAGCAAGATACGCGGGTTGAGCGTGTAGAGCACGTAATAGACGCCAACCAGCAGCATCGTGTGGCGCGGATCTCCGCCCGAGGGAACGTTCAGGGACGATGCGAGCTGCGGGTCCGAGCCGGTAAAGTCAAGGATCGCCTCATCGCCCCGGATCGTCAGCGTGAGCTTCAGCCGACAGGGATTGGCCTCGTCGCTGTCCTCGTCGGCGTAATCGGCAAAGACGTACTCACCATCGGGGATCTCGGTGAGAATGGCACGGGCCTGCGCCTCGGCCTGGCTCATCAGCGCCGCGACGCCGCTGACAAAGCCCTGCTTGCCGAAGCGGTCGATCATCGCGTGAACCTTGCGCTCGCCGGTGTTGAGCGCGCCGACCAGCGCCTTGATGTCGCCGATATTGAGCGCAGGCTTACGCACGTTGGTCGACATGATCTTCATGATCTGCTCGTCGAACACGCCCTCGCGCACCAGCTTCATCGGCGGAAAGCGCAGGCCCTCCTGATGGATCTCGGTCAGCGAGCGCGACAGCGAGGCGGGCACGGCGCCGCCCATGTCGGTGTTGTGGATGTGCCCGCCGGTCCACGCGACAATCTCGTCATCGGCGAAGACCGGCTTCCACAGGTGGGTGTCGGGGGCGTGGGTGGCCACGTGGCCGGAATACGGATCGTTGGTGAAGGCCACGTCGCCGGGGCGGTAATCGTCGACCATGTCGATCGCCCGGCCATAGGTCAGCCCGGGATACCACGTCGCGCCCAGCTCCATCGGCACGGCGAACGTGTCGCCGCTGCGGTCCATCAGCATGACGGTGAAGTCCTGGGTTTCCTTGACGAAGGCGGAATGCGCGGTGCGGTGCAGCGTATGGGCCATGTTCTCGGCCGCCGCGCGGGCATGGTTGGCGAGCACCTGGAGGGTCATCTTGTCGAACATGGATCAGTCCTCGAACTGCAGGTGGATGTTGAGATGGCCGTCGACCCGGGCGCTGGCGCCCGCGGGGATGGCGAAGGTGGTGTCTTCCTGTGCAACGATCGCCGGCCCGTCAAAGACCGCCCCCGCCGCGAGCGCGGCGCGCGGATAGAGCGGCACCGGACGCCAGCCGCCGATATGGACCTGCACCTCGCGGCTGTCGCCGGCCTCGACACGGGCCGGCTCGGTGAGATCGGGCTTTGGCCCGGCCCCCACCGCCGAGAGCCGCAGGTTGACCATCTCGATCCGGCCCTCGGCGTCGTGGAAATCGTAGATCCGGCGATGGGTCTCGTGGAACGCATCGGTCAGCCGGTCGAGATCGGACAGCCAGTCGGGCTCGAGGGCCACCTCGATCTCGTAGCTCTGCCCCGCATAGCGCATGTCGCCGGAGAGCCGCAGTTCGATGGCCCCGTCATGGCCCTGCGCCGCGAGCCAGTCGCGGCCCTCGTCCGCCAGCGCCTTGAAGTGCTCCCGCAGCACCGGCAGGCGCGCGGCATCGAGATCGGCAAAGACGGTGCGGATGAAATCGCCCTTCAGATCGGCCACCAGCCCGCCGAGCGCCGAGACCACGCCGGGGCGTCGTGGCGCCACGACCCGCGGCATCCCGAGCTCGCGGGCGAGGAAGGCGCCCAGCATCGGGCCGCCGCCGCCGAAGGGCATCAGTGCGAAGTCGCGCAGGTCGACCCCGGCCCGCGACGACAGCTTCTCGACCTCGACGAACATCTCCGAGATCGCGATGTCGAGGATCGCCTGAGCGGTCTCCTCGACGCCTCGCCCGAGCGTCTGCGCCAGCGCCCCCACCACCTCGCGCGCCAGATCCACCTTCGTGTCGAGCTGGCCATAGGCCATCTCCGAGTGCCCGAGCCAGCCGCAGACCGCCATCGCGTCGGTGACGGTGGCGCGGGTGCCGCCGCGCCCGTAGCAGGCCGGGCCGGGCACCGAGCCCGCGCTTTCGGGGCCCACGCGCAGCACGCCGTGCTCATCCACCGAGGCGATCGAGCCGCCGCCGATGCCGATCGAGCTGACCGAGACCGAGGGGATGTGCAGAGGGAACTCTCCCACCAGCTCGTCCGAGCCGAACTGCACCTCGCCGTCGATGATCAGCGCGAAATCCGCCGAGGTGCCGCCGATATCGAGCGTCAGGATGCGGCTCTCGCCCGCCTGCCGCGCCAGCCATGCCGCGCCGATGACCCCCGAGGCGGTGCCCGAGAGCAGCATCGAGACGCAGTCGCGGCGCCCCTCGCCGGCCGTCATCACGCCTCCGTTCGACTTGGTCAGCATGGCCCGCGCCGGCACGCCCTGTGCCTTCAGCCGTGCCTCGAGCGCCTCGAGATAGCCAGCGACGCGGGGGTGCACGTAGCCGTTGAGGATCGCGGTCGAGCTGCGCTCATATTCGCGGATCACCGGCCAGACCTCGGAGGAGGTGAAGACGAAGAGCTCCGGGGCAAGCGCCTCGATCTCCTCGCGCACCGCGATCTCCTGCGCGGGGTCCCGCCATGCGTGCAGCAGCGAGACGATGACGCCCTCTGCCCCGGCGGCCCGGGCCTGCGCCACGGCCTCGGCGACGGCGCCCTCGGGCGCATCGCTGCGGCGTCCGTCGGCGCGCGTCCGCAGCGGCAGGCCGAAGATCATGTCGCGCGGCACCAGCGGATCGGGGCGCTGGCAGAACAGCGAGTACATGTCGGGCATCCGCAGGCGGGCCAGTTCGATCACGTCCTCGAAGCCCGCGTTGGTGAACATCGCAAGCCGTGCGCCCTTGCGCTGGATGATGGTGTTGATGCCCACGGTGGTGCCATGAACGAAGCGGCTCACCGCCGCCGCGTCCAGCCCTTCGCGCTCGGCCAGCAGGTCGAGGCCGGTGCGCAGCTCGGCGCCGGGATCATCCGGCGTGGTCAGCACCTTGAGCGAGGCGATGCGGCCCGAGTTGGCCTCCAGCGCGCAGAAATCCATGAAGGTGCCGCCGATATCGACACCGATCTTCCAGTCTTCGCCCTGAGGGTCCCTGCCGGGGAGTTGGCCGTCCATGGGTCATCGCCTTTCGTTCCGTTTGCCCCAGTCGAGCAGAGCACGGCCCGATGGTCCAAGTCGGATGCGGCGCAAAACCATAAGTCCGGCCTATGGCGGCGCGAGCCCCGACGGCAACAGCGCCCGAACCTGGCCCCGCATCAGCTCTTCAGCCCGCGAGAGCGCCCTCCCCCGCAAGGTCAGCAGCGACAGCGGCAAGGCCGGCGAGGCGGTGAGCGGGCGCACCTCGATCCCGTCGAACTGCTCCCAAGGCAGCAGCGAGTCGACAACCGCGATGCCGAGCCCCGCCTGCACGAACCCCACCGCAGAGATCGAAGTGTCGATCTCGAGCCGTGGCTCGAAGCGACCGCCCTCGCGGCGCGCCGCCCTGTCGAGCTCATCATAGGGTCGGGTCGCGTTGCGGTAGGAAATGACAAAAGCATCGCTGAGCTGTCCCAGACCGATGCTCTCCTGCCCGGCCAGCGGATGCTCCGCCGGCAACAGGCAGCAAAACCCCGTGCGGCCCAGCACCTCGACCTCGATCTCCTGCGGCATCTGGTCGGTCAGCGCCAACGCCATCGCAGCATCGCCTTCACGGAGCATGGTGTGAAGGGACTGCACCGGCGCGACGTTGCAACGCAGCGCGATGTCGGGATGCCGGGCGCGAAACGCCGCCATCACGCGCGGCAGTAGCGACATGGCGGGCGGGGTCGAGCAGCCGATGCGCACCAGACCGGCACGCCCGAGCCTGAGGTCGGCGGTCTTGCGCCGCAGCCCCTCAAGCTCTCCGAAGAGGCGCTCGGCCTCGGGATAAAGTTCCTGGGCCTCCGGTGTCGGTTTCAGCCGCCCCTTCTCGCGGGTGAACAGCGCAAAGCCCAGATCGTCCTCGGTGTGGCGCAACACCTGGCTCAGCGCCGGTTGCGAGATGTTCAGCAGGCGCGCTGCCTCGGTCACTGTCCCCGCCCGCATCACCGCGGTGAACACCTCAAGCTGCCGTGCCCGCATGTCGCTCTCCATAGGTTGGACTTATGACCATGCCCGTTTCCCGTCTTTGACCCAAGGCCCCTTGCCGGGTTCTCTTGGGGCAAGATGCAAAGGAGCTTTCATGCAGGTCATCGTACTTGGCGGCGGGCTGATGGGCACGGCCACGGCCTTCTTCCTGGCCCGGCGCGGTGTCCGCGTGCGGCTGATCGAGCGCGGCCTCATCGGGGCCGGCGCAACGGTGGCCTCGTTCGGCAACATCCGCCGCAGCGGGCGAGCGCTCGAGCAGATGCCGCTGGCGAACCGCGCGCTGGCGCTCTGGACCCAGTCCGAGGCACTGCTTGGCCGCGACGTCGAGTTTCGCGCCACGGGGCACCTGCGGCTGATCTTCGACGAAGCCTCGCGCGCGGACATGCTCCGCTTCGCCGACGCAGCACGGCCGCTGGACCTCGCGCTCGAGGAGCTGGCGCCCGCCGAGATCGCCCGCCGCTTTCCGGGACTCGGCCCGACGGCCATTGCTGCCAGCTTCTCTCCGCAGGACGGCAGCGCCAACCCGCGGCTGGTTGGGCCGGCCTTTGCCGATGCCGCCGCCCGTGCCGGCGCCGAGATCGTGGCGGAGGCCGGCGTGCCCGACATCGCCCGCACCGAGACCGGCTTCGAGCTCAGCACCAGACAGGGCGTCTTCGGGGCCGATGTGCTGGTGAATTGCGCCGGGGCCTGGGGCGCCGAGGTTGCGGGCCGCTTCGGCGAGGCGGTTCCGCTGGGGATGCACGGCCCGCAGATGGGCGTGACCGAGCCCCTGCCGCATCGCATCCTGCCGGTGGTCGGTGTCTGGTCGCAGCAGAGCGGCGCCTACCTGCGCCAGGTCGAGCGCGGCAACATCGTCTTCGGCGGCGGCGTGCCGCGACTGCCCGTCGACGAGAGCGGTTTCGGCCGTTTCGATCCCTCGGGCCTGTCGCGGCAGCTCGGAAAACTGGTGCGGATGTGCCCGGCGCTGCGCGACGTGGCGATCATCCGGCACTGGTCGGGCTGCGAAGGGTATGTCGATGACGGGCTCCCGGTGATGGGGGGCTCGGCCACCACGCCCGGTCTGTTCCACGCCTTCGGCTTCTGCGGCCACGGCTTCCAGCTTGGCCCCGGCGTCGGAGACGCCATGGCCGAACTGGTGGCAACCGGGGCCTGTGAGACCCCGATCGAGGCCATGTCGATCGCCAGGTTCGCCGCGTGACCTCAGAATTTCGCCACCTTGCCCCATTGCGAGCCGTCGAAGCGGTTCAGCTTGTACTGGTCGGTTTCGGTGATCGGCGCGCGCCCGGTGAGCATGTCCGCCACCAGATGACCAACCCCCGGCCCGATGCCGAAGCCGTGGCCCGAGAGCCCGGCCGCCAGTGTCAGCCCCGGGATGCCGATGTCGGCGTCGATGACCGGCACGCCGTCCGGGGTGCTGTCGATGTAGCCCGCCCACTTGGCCTGGACGGTCGCCTTCTCCAGCGCCGGCAGCAGGCGTCGGGCGCGGTTCAGGGTTTCGTCCACCAGCCGCTCGGATGGCTTGGGATCAAGGATGCGCACCTGCTCCATCGGGGTCTCTCGGTCGAGCGCCCAGATCTTGCGGGTCTCGAACTCGGCCTGCCAGGCCTGCAACCCGCCCGGCGCCAGCGCGCGCCAGCGCTTGGCGAACATCGGCAGGAAGTGCTTGGCCCCGCGCAGCGTGCCGGGGGTCGGGTCGACATGGCTGCGCCCGGAGATCGCCAGTGTGTGCCCGCCATCGCCGCGCCGGGTCACCGAGACGGCGGCGGTGTGAAGCGCCGGCGGCAGATCCTCGATGCCCGGCGCCAGCGACAGGATCGAGCTGCGCACCGAGGCCTGCGGAAAGACGATGCCCAACTGATGCAGGAAGCTTCCCGCCCAGGCGCCGCCCGAGAGCACGACCTGCTTGGTGCGGATGCGGCCCTTCTCGGTCACCACCGCGGAAACTGCACCGGCCTCGGTCTCGATGCCGCGCGCGGCGCAGCTCTGGATCACCTGCCCGCCATGCTTGAGGATGCCCTCGGCAATCAGGGGCGCGGCGCGCGAGGGATCGGCCACGCCGTCGCTGGGCGACCAGACGCCGCCGGCCCAGCTCTGGCCGGTGGCGGCGCCGCGCTCGGTGGCCTCTGCGGCGCTCAGCATCCGAGTGTCGACGCCTTCGCCGCGGGCGAAGCGGCCCCAGCGCGCCCAGCCCTCCAGCTCGGCCGCATCGTTCGACAGGTAGAGCAAGCCGCAACGGCGAAACCCGAGGTCTTCTCCGATGTCGCGCGTCATCTCTTCCCAAAGCGCCAGGCTGCGGGTCGAGAGCGGCAGTTCGCGGGCATCGCGGTTCTGCTGGCGGCACCAGCCCCAGTTTCGGCTCGACTGTTCGGCCCCGACGCGGCCCTTTTCGAGCAGAACCACCTTCATCCCCGCCCGTGCCAGCCAGTAGGCGGCCGAGGTGCCGACGATGCCAGCGCCGATCACCACGCAATCGGCGGTCTCTGGCAGCTCGGTCTGGGTGTCGATATGCAGCAAGGGGGCGGTCATGTCAGTCTCCTGTAATCCCCTCATTTTCTATGCCGGACGGCCCAGTTGCATCTGCCGGATCACCCGGCCGTCACGGCATTTCCTGTCGAATGCGGTTGACTCGCAGACGCCCCTGCCCTTGAGAAGATCGAACCGGCGCGCAGACCCCGAAGGAAAGACACGATGAGCCCCAGCTACAAGCTCGACCGGATCGACCTGAAGATTCTCGCCGAGTTGCAGCGCAACGGGCGTATCACCAATGTCGAGCTCGCGGACTTGGTGAACCTGTCACCCTCGCCCTGCCTCATGCGGGTGAAGAAGCTGCAGAAGGCCGGCTACATCACCGGCTACGCGGCGCAGGTCGACATGGCCAAGCTCGGCGAGACGCTGACCGTGTTCACCGAGTTCACCTTGCGCAACCACCGCCAGATCGACTTTGCCCGCTTCCAGGAGGCGTTGGAGCAGGTCGAATGCTGCGTTGAATGCCACCTCGTTTCGGGCGGCTACGACTATCTGGCAAAATTCGTTACCGCGTCGATCTCGGATTACCAGACGATTGTCGAGGAACTCATCGACCGCGATGTCGGGATCGACAAGTATTTCAGCTTCGTGGTGATGAAGACCCCGTTCTCCAAGACCCGGATGCCGCTCACGCATCTCTTCGCCGATAAGATCTGAGACCGGGGCCACGCGATCAGCGCGCAGCCCCGGCGGGTCTCGGGCTCAGCGGTTGGCGAATTGCGCCACCAGCTCGGGATCCTGCTCGAGCCCGGCAAGCCAGCCAGTGTCGAGCTTCGGCACCGACGAGATCAGCAGCCGCGAGTAGGGATGCGTGGCCTCGCTCGACATCGTCGCGGCGGGCAGCGCCTCGACCACCTCGCCCTTGTACATCACCAGCACGTCATCGCAGATCGCCTCGACCGTCGAGAGATCGTGGCTGATGAACATATAGCTCAGCCCCAGTTCGCTTTGCAGTTCTTTGAGCAGCTCGAGGATCGCCGCGGCCACCACCGTGTCGAGCGCCGAGGTGATCTCGTCGCAGAGAATGAGCTCCGGTTTCGCCGCCAGCGCGCGGGCCAGGTTCACCCGCTGCTTCTGGCCACCCGACAGTTCGCCCGGCAGGCGATGCCGGAGGCTGGCCGGCAGGTGGACCATGTCGAGAAGCTCGGTCACCCGGGCCTCGCGTGCCTTGCCGCGCAGGCCTTCGTAGAAGGTCAGCGGCCGGGCGAGGATGGCGCCGATGGAATGTGCCGGGTTGAGCGCGGTATCGGCCAGCTGGAAGACCATCTGCATCCGCCGCAGCTCGGCCTTGGAGCGATCCTTGAGATCGGGCTTCATCTCCGTGCCATCGACGATGACGCCACCGCGATAGGCGGGCAGGATGCCGGCCACGGCGCGGGCCAGTGTCGATTTTCCCGAGCCGGACTCGCCGATGACGCCAAGATTGCGCCCGCGCTCGATCTTGAAGCTGACGTCCTTGAGGATCTTTGCCGCCGGCTCACCGTTGCGTATGGCCCCATAGCCGGCACACAGATCGAAGACCTCGAGCACCGGCTTGGGCTTGGCGGACTGCGCCGGCTGTTCCTCCGGCTGGTGCGGCACCGGCTCGAAGGCCGCGAGAAGCTGCTTGGTATAGGCGTCGCGGGGCGCATTCAGGATTTGCTCGGCACCGCCGACCTCCTGGATCTCGCCGCCCTTGAGCACGATGATGCGGTCGGCGATCTGCGCCACGACGGCAAGGTCGTGGCTGACATAGACACCCGCGATGCCGCCCGCGCGCATCACCGACTTGAACGCCCGCAGCACCTCGATCTGGGTGGTCACGTCGAGCGCCGTGGTGGGCTCGTCGAAGATCACCAGCTTGGGATCGCCGATCAGCGCCATCGCCGCCGACAGGCGCTGAAGCTGCCCGCCCGAAACCTGGTGCGGATAGCGCTGGCCGATCGTGTCGGCATCCGGCAGCGCCAGCGCGCGGAACAGCTCCACCGCCTTCTTCTCGGCCTCGGCGCGCGGCATCAGCTCGTGGATCGCGGCGATCTCGATGACCTGATCCATGATCCGCTTCGAGGGGTTGAACGCCGCCGCGGCCGATTGCGGCACGTAGGAGACCTCGGTGCCGCGCAGCGCGGCACGGGCACGGTTCGACATGGCGGTCATATCGCAGTCGCCAATGCGGATCGTGCCGCCCTCGATCTTGCAGCCGGTCCGGGTATGGCCCATCAGCGACAGCGCGATCGTGGTCTTGCCCGAGCCGCTCTCGCCGATCAGCGCGACGATTTCTCCCGGTGCGATCTCGAAATCCACGCCCTTGATGATCTCGACCTTGCGGCCGGAGTCGGTGGTTGCGCCGATGCGCAGCTTCTCGACGGTGACGAGGGGATCGGTCATCATTCGCTCCTGTCGCGGATCTTGGTGGGCAGGTTGTCGATGAACATGTTCACCGAGATGGTCAGCGAGGCGATGGCGACCGACGGGAAGATCACCGCCGGCGCACCGAGGCTCAGCCCTTCGATGTTCTCGCGCACCAAGCCGCCCCAGTCGGCATTGGGCGGCTGCACCCCGAGCCCGAGGAAGGACAGCCCCGACAGCACCAGCACGATGAACACGAAACGCAGGCCGAGATCGGCGAGCACCGGACCGAGGATGTTGGGGAAGATCTCCTGCAGGATCAGGTAGCGCGTGCTCTCGCCGCGGGCCCGTGCCACGGTGACGAAATCCATGGTGTTCACGTTGACCGCCAGCGCGCGGGCAAAGCGGTAGGCGCCGGGCATGTAGATCGCCGTCAGGGTCAGGATCAGAACCGGGATCGACGAACCCACGGCAGCCACGACGACCAGCCCGAAAAGCAGCGAGGGGATGCCGTTGAAGGCATCGAGCAGCCGCGACAGCACCATGTCGAACCAGCCGCCGGCAACGGCGGCGATCATGCCGAGGATGACGCCCAGCGTGCAGGCCAGCGTGACGGCGGCGAGCGCGATGCCAACGGTGTAGCGCGCGCCCATCAGGATGCGCGAGAAGATGTCGCGACCGAGATAATCGGTGCCCATCCAGTAGTCACCGCTGACCGGGCCGAAGTAGTCCCAGTCGACGATCTCGCCCGGCGGGTGCGGCGCGAGCCACGGGCCGACGAAGGCCACGAGCCCCCAGAACAGCATGATCGCGAGGCCGATGCGGCCGACCCAGTTGAAACTCCAGCCCGGCCCCTTCGGCTTGGGCGCATCCTTGGCGGCGGTGGTGGTCTGGTACTCTGCCATCATCGACGCAGCCTCGGGTTGGACAGGATTGCAATCAGGTCGGCGAGCGTGATCAGCATCAGGTAGCTGACGCAGAAGATCATCGCGCAGGACTGGATCAGCGGCAGGTCCCGGGTGCTCACCGCATCGACCATCAGTTTGGCGACGCCGGGATAGTTGAAGATCGTCTCGACGATGATCACGCCGCCCACCAGATAGCTCAGCGACAGCGCCACCGCGTTGGCGATCGGCCCCAGCGCGTTCGGCAGCGCGTGCACGAGCACCATGCGCTTGCGCGAGGCCCCCTTGAGCAGCGCCATCTCGACATAAGGCGTGTTGATCGTCTCGATCACCGCGGCGCGGGTCATCCGGATCATCTGCGCAGAGACCACGAAGGAGAGCGTGATCACAGGCATCGCGTAGGCCTTCAGCATCGTTCCGAGCGAGCTCATGTCTGCCCCGTAGCTCAGCGCCGGCAGCCAGTCGAGCCAGACCGCGAAGATCAGCACCGCCAATGTCGCGACCATGAATTCCGGCACCGAGATCACCGAGATCGTCAGCACCGTGACCACGCGGTCGAACAGCGAGCCGCGCCACATGGCGGCACCGATGCCGAGGCTCAGCGCGATCGGCACCGAGACCAGCGTCGTCACCCCGGCAAGCTGCAGCGAGTTTCTCAGCCGGCCCGAGAGCAGTTCCACGATCTCCATCTTGTTGACGTAGGAGGTGCCGAGATCCCCGCTTGCCAGCCCCGCAAGCCAACCGATGAAGCGGCTGAGCGCCGGCTCGTCGAGCCCCATCGCGGCGCGGAGGCCTGCGACGGCCTCGGGCGTGGCCGCTTGACCAAGCAGGATTTCGGCAACGTCCCCGGGCAAAAGCTCGGTGGCGAAGAAGACGGCAAAGGAGACGATGATCAACGTGAGCAAGGCAATGCCGAGCCGCTGTATCACAAGAAACCATGGCAGAAGCGATTGGGGCAAGCGAAGCACCTCTTTCGGCCGGTGGGAAGGTCAGGCGAAGGGCCCGCACCTGCAGTGCGGGCCCCGATTGTGCGCGAGGATCAGTCGTTCAGCCAAACGTATTCGGCGAAGGCATAGCCCATCATGCCGCCAAGCGGGTTCGGCTTGAGACCGCCGAGCTTGCTGGTGTGGGCGTCCATGTTGGAGATCCAGACCGGGATGCCGGTGCCCGCCTCGTTGGAGACCATCTCCTGCATGTCCCAGTAGATCTCCTTCCGGCGCTCTTCGTCGAGCGCGCCGCGCGCCTCGACCAGCATCGAGTCGAACTTCTCGGACTTGTACTGGCTCTCGTTCCACGGCGCGTCGGAAGAGTAGAGCAGCGAGAACAGGATATCCGGCGTGGGCCGCGGGTTGATGTTGCCGAAGTGGACCGGCGCCTTGAGCCAGTAGTTCGACCAGTAGCCGTCGGAGGGCACGCGGTCGACCTTGAGGTTCATGCCGATCTCGCTGCCGGCCTGCTGCACGATGGTCGCCATGTCGACCGATGCGGTGGCCGCATCGGAGGCCACGATCGGAATCTCGACGCCCAGAAGACCGGCCTTCTCGAACAGCGACTTGGCGCGCTCGGGATCGAACTCGCGCGCCGGCAGGTTCGGATTGTAGTAGCGGTTCGACGGCGACACCGGCTGGTCGTTGGCGATTTCCGCAAGGCCGCGGAAGGCGGATTTCTGGATCGCCTCGCGGTTCATCAGGTACTTCATGCCCTCGACGAAGCCGGCCTTTTCACCCGGGTTCAGGTCAAGGCGCATGTTGAGGTTGGTGTAGTTGCCCGCGGTGCTGATCAGCGTCGAGACGCTGTCATTGCTGTCGAGCAGACGGGCCGAGCGCGGATTGACCGAGGCTGCGTACTGGATATCGCCGGACATCAGCGCATTGACGCGGGCGTTGTTGTCGGGGATCGCGAAGAACTCGAACGTGTCGAGATACGGCCCCTCGGCCTTGAAGTAATTCGGGTTCTTCACCCCGATCGAGCGCACGCCCGGCTCGAAGCTCTCGCAGATGAAGGCACCGGTGCCGTTGGCGGTGGAGAAATCCGTGGTGCCTTCGGCGATGATCATGAAGTGGTGCAGCGCGAGGATCGTCGGCAGGTCGGCGTTGGGCGAATCGAGCACGATCTTCACGGTCAGGTCGTCGACCTTGGAAATCTCGGTCATCTGCTTGGCGATCGAGTTCACCTTCGAGCCGACCGCCTCGTCGAGGTGACGCTGCAGCGAGAACACAACGTCCTCGGCTGCGAGGGTCTTGCCGTCGTGGAAGGTGACGCCGGATTTCAGCTTCACTTCCCAGGTCTGGGCGTCGTCCGAGGACACGCTCTCGGCCAGCTCCATGTTCACCTGGCCTTCTTCGTCGAGGAAGGTCAGCCGGTTGTAGAAGGCACAGCAGCGCGCGTAATCGGTCGACAGCGACGCCTTGGCCGGGTCGAGCGTGTCGGCGGTCGAGGAGGACCAGCCCGCCGCCCGCAGCGTCCCGCCGGTGACCGGGGTCGCGGCAACCGCGGCCGAGGCGCGCATCAGAAGCGAGCCGCCCGCAGCGGCGGCCACGCCGGAGGACATCAGCATTTTCAGCAGATCCCGGCGCGATGCGCCACGGCGGATCATCTGCTCGACCATTGCGTCATCGCGGCCGGTCCAGTTGGTGGGGGTCTTGGTCATGTCTTTGCTTCCCTGTTGTGATGCGTGGATGGCTGCCGCGGTCTTGTCGCCGCATTCAGCCGGGTTGGTTCAGGATGTCTGCGCGTCAAAGGCCGCGTCGGCGGCGCGGGCCAGCTCGATCAGCGCATGGAAATGGTAGTCGGGCTCGGTGAACTCCTTGGGCTCGATGGTTCCGCCATAGCCCTGCTGCGCGTGCCGACGCTGGATCCAGGCATTTGTCATGCCAAGGGCGCGCGAGATGCCGATATCGTGGTACTGGCTCTGCGCCGTGTGCAGGATCGCGTCCTTGCTGCCACCCTCGCGGCCCACATGCTCGAAAACCTGTTCGAAATAGGCCGGGTCGGGCTTCTCACAGCCGGTGTCGTCGGTGGTGAACCCGGCCCAGAACGGCTGGCCCAGCTTCTCGGCGTATTTCTCGAAGGCCCAGCGGCGGGCATTGGTCATCGCGATGAGCTTGTAGCGCGCCTTGAGCCGCGCCATCGCCTCGACGCTGTCGGGAAACGGCTTGGCCTCGCCCACGGTGTCGATCATCAGCTGGCGGTATGCCTCGGTGTCGGGCAGGCCGAAGGCCGCGGCGATGCGGGAATAGCAGCGCCCGAGATCATCGGGGAACAGACCCGCGCCGGGTTCGTAGCGGGCATCGCGATAGACCGAGAGCGCCGCCTCGCCGTCGATCTCGACGCCCTCGCGCTCGGCGATCTTGGCCAGCCCCTCCTTGATCGCGCCCTCGAAGTCGATCAGCGTGCCGACCACGTCGAAGGTGACGTAGCCAAAGGCGGTCAGGGGTTTCACGGCGGTGGTCGTTGCCATCTCGGCAGTCCTTTCTGCGATGCGCCGGCGCGGGGAGTGCGCCTTGGTCCTTTTCGGGAGGCCCGGGCTTCGCAGCATCTTCTGCTGTGGCTGCGAAACGGGCAGTTTCTCCCGGTTTTGCGTCGATTTCTCCGGGTTTGCGGTGAAATCCATGGTGCTTCTTGGTTCAGACCCGCGCTCCGGTCTCTGAGAGCTTGTCCCAAATTGGCACTCCGGAATCTCCGAAAGAGGCGGCGGGTGCGGCATATTGTTCTGTATTCCCGCAGGCCGCGGCATTTCCGGGCGCGGTCCGCGAGCGCGTCTCAGTAGCCTCGCCCCTGATCCACAAGGCCGGGAAGCGCCTGCCCGGCGCGATCGGCGCGGATCACTGCCAGCGCGTGTTCGATGCCCTCGCGGGCGTCGGTCTGGCCGGCGACATGCGGCGTGACGATGACGCGCGGATGGCGCCACGCCCAGTGATCCGCGGGCAGGGGCTCGGGCTCGGTGACGTCGAGCATGGCCGAAGAAAGCTGGCCGCTGTCGAGCGCGCGGCGCAGTGCGTCGAGCGACAGCTGCGCTCCCCGTCCCGCCTGCACCAACCGTGCGCCCTTTGGCAGCTTGGCGAGGAAGGCGTCGTCCATCAGACCCTGCGTGGCAGGCGTCAGCGGCAGCAGGCAGATCAGGATCTCGGCCTCGGACAGGAAGCGCTCCATGCCGCCCGAGTCGAACATCCGCACGCCTTCCGGCCCGCGCCCCGAGCGCGACCAGCCGAGCACGTCGAAGCCCATGCCGCCCAACGTCTCTGCGGCAAGCGAGCCGATGCGGCCCATGCCCATGATGCCGACCTTCGCGCCGCGCGACAGCGGGATCGTCCCGGCCTGCCACAGCCCGTCGCGCGCCTGCGCGAGGTAGCCCGGCATGTCGCGGTGCAACATCAGCGTCGCCATCACGACCCAGTCACGCACCATCTCGTCGACGCTGGCCGCATGGGTGCGCACCAACGACACCCCCTCCGGCATCAGAGGCATCTGGTCGACACCGGCGCCGACGCAGATCACCACCCGCAGGTTGGGGTAAACCGAAAGATCCTCGGGCGGCACCCAGCAGGCGAGATGGGTCACCTCCTCGGCCGGGGCGGTCTCGTGGTAGAAGACCTCGCCTGCCTCGGCGCAGACCTCCGACCAGACGCTGGCGCGCGCGGCGGGTCCGAGCAGCAGCAGCGCCATCAGCGCAGCACCGCGCGGATCTCGGGATCCTCGAGCGTCTGGTCGAGCACCGTGCGGGTGCGCTCGACAATGGCGTCGATCTCCGCTTCGGTGCAGCACAGAGGCGGCGCGTAGCCGAAGATACCCTGCGGGAAGCTGCGGACGATCAGGCCTTGCTCCCAAGCCCGGTCGAAGAGCCTTGTGGCGGGCTGCACGCTGGCGGGCAGCGGGGTCTTCTTTTCCTTGTCCGTGACCAGCTCGACCGCGGCCAGCATGCCACGCCCGCGCACGTCGCCGACCAGCGGGTGATCGCGCAGCGTCTCGAGTCCGGCCATCAGGCGCGCACCGGCCTTGCGGCCATTCTCGAGCAATCCGCCCTCGTAGAGATACAGCACCTCGAGCGCCACCGCCGCCGAGACCGGATGCGCCGAGTAGGTGAAGCCGTGACCGACCGCCTTGGCGCCGGCACCATCGGCGATGGTCTCATAGACATGGTTGCGCATGAAGACCGCGCCCATCGGCACGTAGCCCGAGGTCAGGCCCTTGGCGGTGGTCATCAGGTCGGGGACGATGCCCTCGTCCTCGCAGGCAAACAGTGGCCCGGTGCGACCGAAGGCGGTGATCACCTCGTCGGCGACAAACAGGATCTCGAGCTCGGCGCAAACATCGCGCATCGCCTTCATCCAGCCCTTCGGCGGCACAAGGATGCCGCCCGAGCCCTGGATCGGCTCGACATAGAAGGCCGCGACCTTGTCCTCGCCGATCTCGGACACCTTGGCGCGCAGCTCGGCCACCGATGCGGCGACGATCTCTTCCGCGGATTGCGCCGGGTTGCGGTAGGCATAATGCGACGAGATCTTGTGCTGCCACTGATAGGGGATGCCAAAGCCTTCGTGAAAGCCGGGCAGCGCGGTGAGACCCGCGGCCATGCTGGTCGAGCCGTGATAGCCCTGCTCGACCGAGATGAACTGGTCGCGCTGCGGCTGGCCCTTGGCGTGCCAGTAGTAGCGGATGAAGCGGATCGTGCTGTCGACCGCGTCCGAGCCGCCGAGGCTGAAATAGATGTGGTTGAGATCGCCCGGGCTGCGCTCGGCAAGCTCGGCGGCAAGTCGGATCGGGGCTTCGGCGCCGAGGTCGAAATAGCCGGTGGCGTAGGGCAGCTTGCGCATCTGGTCGGCGGCGGCCTCGACCACGCTTTCGTGGCCATAGCCCGCGTTGACGCACCACAGGCCCGCGAAACCGTCGAGCAGCTCTCGCCCCTCGGTATCGGTGACGGTCGCACCCTTGGCCGAGCGCAGCACGCGCACGCCGCGCGCCTCATGGCCGCGGAAGGAGGAGACCGGATGAACGAGGTGCTGGCGGTCCAGCTCGACGAGGGAGTTTGTCAGCATGATGTGCTCCGTGGGTCAGCCGAGGGCCTGCGAGGCCAGGGCGTAGGTTTTGAAGACAGGGGCGCAAGCGGGGGCCGCGCCTTTGGCCATGGCGGTGCCGCCCCCCACATGGACAAGTCCGAGGCCTGTCGCATGGTCGGCAAGGGCCGGATCGGTGAGATCGACGCGCAGGAAGCCGCCCGCCGCGCGCGTGGCCCCGGCAGACAGCAGCGCCCGCGCGGTCGCCATATCTCTGGCCACGACCGGTCCCAGCACTTGCCCGCGTCCGAAATCGCGCAGCAGCGCAAAGCCGCCCTCCGCACGCAGCACCATGCCGCGCTCGGCGATGCCGGCCAGAAGCGTCGCGCGCTCCATGCCACCGGCCGCAAGATCCATCGCGGCAATGCCGTCCGCATCGCCCTCGAAGACCGGCAGCTCTGGCTCGCCGCGCAGGGCAATACCCTGATGTTGCAGAATTTCGCCAGTACACTGAAAGCCCAACTTCTGGTAGAGCGGCAGCCCGTCCGTGGTGGCAGTGAGGCGCAGCTCGCGGGTGCCGGCTAGGTCAAGAACCGCCTGCATCAGCTTGCGGCCAAGCCCGTGCCCGCGCATCCGCGCATCGACGATGATCATGTTGACCGAGGCGACCTCGCCAAAGATCGAACACAGCGCCGTACCGACGATCTCACCGTCGCGCAGCGCCACGACACCCTGCGACACCGACAGCGTCAGCGCCCAGTCCTCGGCGCGGTGAGGCCAGCCCGCCTCCTGCGACAGGCGCAACGCGCCCGGAATATGCTCGGGGGTGAAGGCCCTCAGGGCCAGATCGGACGCGGGCGTCGTGGTGGGAGAAGCTGCGGTCATGGGCATCTCTGAACTTGGGTCGTTTCTTGTTCTGAGCTTAGGGCCGCGCGGGCGGCAGGTTCCGCCTGATCCTTCGCCCGTGCGGCAGGTTCGCGCTGCGGCGGCGCCGGGCCGCCGCAGGATATGCCGCCGTCAGATCAGACGGCGGCCAAGCGCCAGAACCATCTCGACGGCGCCCGAAAGCTCGGCCTCGGTGAGGTATTCCTCGGGCTTGTGGGCGCGCCCGATGTCGCCGGGGCCGCAGATCACCGAAGCCACTCCGGCCTGCTGGAACAGCCCCGCCTCGGTGCCATAGGACACCGCCTGAAGCGGTGCGTGCCCCGAGATTGCGGCGCTCAGCGCCGCCAGCGGATGGTCGGCATCAAGCGCCAGCGCCGGGTAGCTGGCCAGCCACTCCGCCGCGACGCCCGGAATCTCGAGCAGCGGCGACAGGATCTTCCGCGGGTCGACCCCGGCGATGGCGCGCGCCTCGATCCGGGCTTCGGCCTGCTCGGGGATGATGTTGAGCGCCTGCCCGCCCGAGACCGTGCCCACCTGCAGCGAGGAATAGGGCGGCTCGAACCGCAGATCCTGCGGCCCGTCCTTGAGGTCTCCGGCCAGCGCGACGGCCTCGGCCAGCGCCGGGATCAGCGCATGGATCGCGTTGCTGCCGAGATCCGGGCGCGAGGAATGCCCCGCCACGCCCGCAGCACTCAGCCGCAACGCCGCCTTGCCCTTGTGCGCCAGCACCGGGACCAGCCCGGACGGCTCGCCAACGATGCAGCCCAGAGGCGCGGTGCAGAGGTCTGGCAGCGCCTCGAGCAGGTGCGGCACGCCGCGGCACCCCGCCTCTTCATCATAGGACAGCGCGATATGTATCGGCGCCCCGAGCGGCATCCGCGACAGCTCCGGCACGGCCGCGAGCACCGCGGCGACAAAGCCCTTCATGTCGCAGGCCCCGCGCCCGATCAGCCGCTCGCCGCTTTGGCGCAGCACGAACGGATCGCCAAGCCAGTCGGGCTCGCCCGCGGGCACCACATCGACATGGCCCGACAGGATATAGCCGGGACGCGACGGATCGCCGAGCGTCGCGAAGAGGTTCTCGCGATCCCCCTCGGGCCCCATCAGCCGCGTCACCCTCGCGCCATGCGCGCCGAGATAGTCCGCCACCCAGTCGATCAGCGCACCGTTCGGGCCGCCCACCACCGTGGGGAACCCGACCAGCCGCTCCAGAATCTCCGCCGCCTGCATCAGGAGGCGATCACGAAGATCTTCTTCACCGTCTCGAGCGTGTTCCGGCTGCCGGTGAAGCCGGGCTTCATGACGAAGCTGTCGCCCGCGCCGAAGACATGGGTCTCGCCGCCGTCCTCGCTGATCTCGCAGCGCCCCGAGAGGATATGGCAGAACTCGAAGGTCTCGCCCTTGATCGAGATGGTCTTGCCGGCGGTCGCTTCCCAGATCCCGGTGCGGATCTTGCCCCACTTGGCGGCCTCGGCCAGAGCGGTGTCCAGCTCCCATGTCTTGAAAGAGGGCGCGCCCTCGAGCAAACGCTCCGGGGCGGCGGTCGCCTCCTTCGGTGCGAAATCGGGGCTGGGGTCGAGCGGAACGAGCAGGCTCATCGGGGTCTCCGGGTTGGGAATGTCGGTCTGCGGGCAGAATGCCCCCTGCCCCGCCGCGGCAGTCACCGAATGCCGGGCCCAGGCGGCAGACCGTGCCGCGCCTTCTGTGACAAACGAAATTTCATGCGCTGAAAGCGGGAAACGCGGCAGGCGCTGTGGCCGGGGTCGGGCCAAGATGACCGCATCAAGGACCCCCGGAGACTGACATGCCCTTCCGCCCCAAATTCATCACCTTCGACTGCCACGGCACGATGATCTATTTTGACATGGCCGGCGCCGCGCGCGATTTCTACGGCGAGCAGCTTGGCGCCGAGAAGATCGAGGTCTTCATCCGCGATTTCTCGGCCTACCGCCTCGACGAGGTTCTGGGGGCGTGGAAGCCCTATGCCGAGGTGGTGCACAACGCGCTCGAGCGCACCTGCAAGCGCAACGGCGTCGCCTTCGATCCCGAGATCGCCGCCAAGATCTATGACCGCGTGCCGACCTGGGGCCCCAACCCCGACGTGCCCGCGGGCCTCGCCAAGATCGCGCCGCACATTCCGCTGGTGGCGCTCACCAACTCGATGAACAGCCAGATTCCGCACAACATCGAGAAGCTCGGCGCGCCGATCGCGCATGTCTTCACCGCCGAAAGCGCGCAGGCCTACAAGCCGCAGATGCGCCCCTTCGAGTACATGTTCGACATGCTCGGCTGCGGCCCGGAAGACGTGCTGCACGTCTCGTCGTCGTTCCGCTATGACCTGATGACCGCGCATGATATCGGCATCAAACACAAGGTCTGGGTCAACCGCGGCCACGAGCCGGCCAACCCGTTCTACGGCTATACCGAGATCAAGGACATCTCCGGCCTGCCCGGCGTCGTCGGTCTTTGAGAGGAGCCACCGCGATGCAGTTCAAATCCTACTGGCACGACACGGCGCCAGCTTTCGCCTCGGCCCAGGACGGCCCGGTCGAGGGCAAGGTCGACGTGGTGGTGATCGGCGCGGGTTTCACCGGCCTCAACGCGGCCCGCAAACTCGCCCGCGAGGGGGTGAGCGTTGCGGTGCTCGAAGCCCGGCATGTGGGCTTCGGCGGCTCGGGCCGCAATGGCGGGCATCTCAACAACGGCATGGCCCATGGCTATGGCGAAGCCAAGGCGCAGCTCGGCGCCGAGCGCGCCAAGGCGCTGTGGCAGGCCTATGACCGCTCGATCGACATGATCGAGGAGGTGATCGCCGAAGAGGGTATCGCCTGCGACTTCCGCCGCTCCGGCAAGCTCAAGCTCGCCTCCAAGCCCGGTCACGTGGCCGGCCTGCGGTCGAATTTCGAGCTGATCCACCGCGAGGTCGATCCCGACACCCGCTTCCTCGAGGCGCATGAGCTGACAGACGAAATCGGCTCGGATCAGTTCCACGGCGCGATGCTCTACGGCAAGTCCGGCATGATGCATATGGGCCGCTACGTGAATGGGCTGGCCGAGGCCGCGCATCGCCGCGGCGCGAAGATCTGGGAAGACGCCCCGGTCATCGGGCGCAAGCGCGAGGGCGGCGGCTGGCTGATCCAGACGCCCAAGGGCACGATCCGCGCCGAGCGCGTGATCGCCGCGACCAATGCCTATTCCAACAGCGTCGAATGCGCGCCCCTGGGCTATTTCCGCAAGCGCATCATCTCGGTGGGCTCGTTCATCGTGGCCACCCGCCCGCTCAGCGAGGCCGAGATCGCGGCGACCCTGCCGGGCGACCGCACCTATGTCACCTCGATGAACATCGGCAACTATTTCCGCCTGTCGCCGGACAAGCGGATGATCTTCGGCGGGCGGGCGCGGTTCTCGGCCACCTCGGACCAGAGCTCGGACGCCAAGTCGGGCAAGGTGCTGCGCGCGGCGCTGACCGAGATGTTCCCGCAGATGGCCGGTGTCGGGATCGACTATTGCTGGGGTGGCATGGTCGGCATGACCAAGGACCGCTTCCCGCGTGCGGGTGAGGCCGACGGCATGCTCTACGGCATGGGCTATTCCGGCCACGGCGCGCAGATGGCGACGCTGATGGGGCAGGTTCTGGCCGACATGGCGATGGGCCGCACCGACACCAACCCGCTGCAGGGGCTCGACTGGCCCAAGGTGCCGCTGCACTCGGGCAAGCCGTGGTTCCTGCCGCTGGTGGGCGTGTATTTCGGCCTCAAGGACAGGCTGTCGTAGGTCGGGGCGCTTCAGAGCGCCCCCCCGATTGCTCACCCCAGCGATTGCATGGCCAGCCCGTAGGTCATGGGACCGCTCTGGGCACGGCGCAAGCGGCCGAAGCGCATGTCGGTGACTGTGTCGTAGACCCCGAGACCCGCAGCCGAGAGGAAGGCCTCGAAGCGTTCGCTCTCGACGATGGTGTCGAGCCGCAGGAACGCGCCTTCGTTGGCAAGGATGAAATGCGCCGCGAGTTGCATCGCCACCTCATCCTGCTCGGCGATCAGCGGTCCGATGACCCGGCCCTTGCCGAAGGCGCGCATCATGGCGAAGCCCTCGATTGCGCCGCCGCGCTCGGCGACGATCACCTCGGAGACCCCGTTCAGCGCGTCGAGGATTGCCGTCCTGGCCGCACCGTAGGCGTGCTGATCAAGCGCCCGGATCGCGGGCAGGTCGCCGGGCTGCATGGCCCGCACGGTCAGCCCCGTTACCGGCTCGGGCGGACGGATCGCGCGTGCCACGCCCTGATGCTGATACACCAGTCCCATCGGCACGAACCCGGCCGCTTCGTAGAGGCGATAGCCCTCACGTGTGGCCGACAGGCGCAGATCGCGCCCTTGCAGGTCGTTGATCACGCGCCGGAGAAGCCGTCCGCCGGTGCCCTGTGCCTGCAGACGCGGGGTGGTGACCATCATCCCGAGCATGGCGAAATCCTCGCCGCTCGGAAATCCCATCGCCGAGCTCAGCGGCCTGCCAATCTCATCAAGTGCGACATAGCCCTTGCCCAGCCCGATGCAGAGCGCGATGTCCGGGGGGCGGTGCGGCCAGAAAACGCTCATGGTCAGCTCGTGCATCCGCGTGAGGATGGCTGGACTGATCTCTTCGATATGCGCCTTGTAAATGTCGACCTGCATCCAGTCGCTTTCCACGCTGGGTGCCTTGCGTGTCATGAATGCGTCATGACGGGACAGCGCCTCTTGCGGCATCACTTCGGCGCTGCCTGCAGGCAGCGATGGGCCAAGATAATCCTGTGTGAGGCTTGTCTTCATGGTCTTTCCGTTTCGGGCCGGCGGCCCAATGACGGACCTCGTCCCCTTTATCCGACAAAATCCATGAAAAGATATGCCGTTTCGCCGCTCTCGCCCGAAGGTTCTGCTGTAGTTCAGCGCCCGCACCAGCGGCAACCCGCGATTTCGCGCATCGAGTCTGGTCAGTGATCACGCAATCAGGCGTCGCCAAGTCCCTCTGGCCACCGGCCAGCGCTGGCGACACGTGGTGAACAGTCTGACCATCAACACGCTGACGACACCTGCCCGCGAGGCGCCAGACTCGGCTTCCTGCGAACCACGATTTGATATGTTATATCATCGTCACAGTTCCTCTGTTAAACACGTCCGAGTCGATGCGAAAGGACGCACAATGAAGACATTCCGGATCACCGCCCTGGCCGCACTGGTCGCGGCGCCGCTTGCATCGGCGCAGGCGGACGAGCACCGCGAGCTCGGCGCGCACCAGCACGGCGTCGCATCCTCCGCACTTCGCACGAAGATCTCGGCCGCCCTGCGTCGCTTCGTCCATGCCCGCCCAGAGGCAGCCGCGCTGGTGGCCCGGCAGTTCATGGCTCGCGAGGACTGGTCGCAGGGCCCCTTGCTTGCCAAGATCATGGAAGGGGACAAGCTGACCTCGGCGCCCGACCTGATGGCGGTGGCGATCTACGTGGCACAGGCCCGCAGTGCGGATGCCAACATGGCGCGTGCCGACGGCTCAGAGGGCTGAGATCCTGACGGCCTGGTCGGCCCGGACATTCCGGGGCGCCACCCTCACCTGCGCTCGCGAAGACAGGCGCCCGGCTGACCGGGCGCCTGCGGTGCATCAGGCCAGCGCTCTGCGGCGACGACGGAGATGGACCGCGATCTCGACTGCCACGAGGACCAGCATCGACAGGCCGACCAGCGGGAAGAACACCCCCGCCGCGACCGCCATCAGCAGCAGCGCGCGCGGGATGCGCCAGTCCGTGGGTACCTGCGGCACGCCGAGCGCACCCGACGGGCGGCGCTTCCACCACATCGCGGCTCCGGAAACGCAGAGCCCGACCATGGCGAGGCAGGCCAGCAGCAGTACGATCTGGTTCACCAGTCCGAACTCCTGCCCCATATGCACCGAGATCCCCCACTCGGCCCAGCGGCCCAGCGTGCCGAGATCCGCAAGCCCCGCATCGTAGAGCACCTCGCCGCTATACTGATCGAGGTGGATGACCCGCTCATAGGTGATGTCGTCGGGATAGACCGAGGCGGTAAAGACACCCTCCGCTCCGCGCGGCATCGACACCGCATAGCCCGGCACGATGCCCAGCTCCTCTACCGTCGCGACCACCTGGTCGAGCGTCTGCGGCACGCCCTCCGCCGATCCGGACTGCGGCACCGGCTGCTGCTCGATGATCCAGGGCGCGCGGTCGGTGGCCTCCGAAAGCGGCACTGTCGAAAGCGGCAGGCCCGACCAGTAGCCCTCGGGCATGCCGAGGCCCAGCCCGTTGGCATAATCGTAGAACTTGCCGCCCCAGACCGAGGACCACGGCAGGCCGGTCATCGCGAGAAACACGATGAACCCGGCAGTGTAGATCCCCGTGACCGCGTGCAGATCGCGCCACCACGGCCGGCCCCGACTTGCCTTGATCGACACGGTGCCGAGCTTCTTGTTGCGCGGCCACCAGAGATAGGTGCCGGTTGCGGCGAGCAGCACCATCCAGCCGGCGGCCATCTCGATCAGCCGGTTGCCGAACCAGCCGACATATTCCAGCGAGTGCAGCTTGCGCACGACATACATCGCCGGGCTTCCGGCGGCGCCCGCGTCCCAGAGCGTGCCCAGAACGGTACACGTGTAGGGATCGACATAGACCGTGTTCTTGAGCCCGTCCGGGCCGAGGATATCGACCTCGGCGCTGCGATTGTCCGCCGCCGGGGGCGTGTAGGCCTTGATCTCGCCGGGATGCGTGTCAAGCGCGGCGCCGGCGATCGCCGAGGGCGCAAGCTGGCTGGCCGCCGGCTCGACAAAGCGCAGCCGGGAATGGGCGGCGTCGTTGATCTCGTCCTTGAAGAGATAAATCCCGCCGGTGACCGCGAGGATCAGGACGAAAGGCAGGATCAGCAGGCCTGCGATGAAATGCCAGCGCCAAACGGCGCGGTAGAGCGCGGCAGACCCCGCGCGAGAAGTGGTATCCGTCATGAGACAGCTCCGGTTGGCCCGACGATCCGCCGGGCACGAAAAAGGGCGACCGGGCGGGCGCACCGCCCCGGCGTGATGTCTGGAGATAAGACGGCGCAGCGCCGTCAGACGGAGACCGGTGGCGCCCTTGGGGAATGACGGAGGTTGCGCGCTTGCGCGGCCCGGTGCAGGTCGTCCCGCCGCTGCCAAGCCTCATGCGGCTCGAGCAGGGTCTGGCGCTCTGCCCGGGCGCTCTCGGGGGCGTCAGGAAGCCCATGACACAGCGGGCAATGGTGATCATGCCCGGCGTGCTCGCCGCAAAGATCGGCAGGGGCCGCGCCATAGGTGAGCGCATACGCCTCGTAGCCGGCAGCGGCGCGGTCGGGGGCCATGAGCATGGCGGAAATCATGCTCGACAATGCCAATAGCACGCCGAGCGAGAGACCCACTACAAGAGACGCCCGTTCACACATGACCGGCTTGTGGCACGGGTAGAGCTCGAGCGGAAGTGCAGAAATGCCAACGCGTTCCATGAGACTGTCCGGCATTCCGCGCCTCCCCCTGTGGGGGGCCCGTGTTCTGCAAGAAGCCACCGCGGGCGCCGCTCACGATCGTGTCCTGGCACGAGCATTATGACGCCGCGGGCGGCGCCAAGGGCAACGAACGCTGGCGGTCACCGTCGATCTTCAGTGAAGGTTTGGCCTACGCATTCCTGCCAATCCAACGCAAGTCAGGCGCGTGTGCATTGCCTCACCGACCGGATCTTGCACACGCCTTTCCTGCATCCGTACCAAAGGAGGCGTGGGACCGTCGAGCAGGAACCCATCGTCTCAGCACCAAGCTTTTTCGGCGCTCGGCGAAGTCGACCGATAGTGCGCCTCCTGGTTTGTCCATCGTCCGAGCGTCGTCTCGAAGCGCGCCGACCTAGATGATGGCTCGCGTCTTGTACCGGAACCTTGCAAGTCCGCGCCGACCGCCAAGTCTTGTCCACGCCCAACCGCCGCAAGCAGGCTCTTCTCGGCTGCCCTCTTCCTGTTCGGCCACGCCGCGACATCCTGCCGGTGTCGCGGCGGGGCTCGTCCGGGCTCTACATCATGCCGGGCAGCCACAGCGAGAGCTGCGGCAGCGCCACCAGAAGGCCGAGCGTCACCAGCATGGCGCACCAGAACGGGATCACGCCCCAGAAAATCTCGCTCAGCGGCACGTCGCGCGCCACCGACTTCACGATGAAGACGTTTATCCCCACCGGCGGCGAGATCAGCCCCATCTCGAGCGTCAGCACCACCAGCACCCCAAACCAGATCGGATCGATGCCGAGCGACAGGATCACTGGCATGAAGATTGGCAACGTCAGCACCAGCATCGCCAGCCCCTCGAGGAAGCAGCCAAGCACGAGGTAGATCGCGAGGATCAGGATCAGCGTACCGTAGGTGCCCAGATCGAAGGCCACGAGCATCCGGCTGACCTCGGCGGGCAGGTGGCTGAGCGCGATGAACGGGTTGATCAGGTGCGCCGCCATCAGGATCAGCATCACCGAGGCGGTGGTCACGACGCTGCTGCGTGCCGCCTGCCAGAAGCTGCGCAGGTCGAGCGTGCGGCTCACCGCGCCGATGACGATGACCAGAGCCGCACCGACGCCGGCGGCCTCGGTGGGTGAGAACACGCCGGTATAGATGCCGCCGATGGTCAGCAGGATCACCACGAGGATCGGGATCGCACCGAGAAACGCGCGGCCCTTCTCCGACAGCGTCGTGGCCGGGCCCTTCGGTCCGAGCGAGGGTTTCAGCGCGCACAGCAGCAGCACCGTCAGCAGGAACAGCGTCAGAAGCAGGATGCCCGGCAGCACGCCTGCCATGAACAGCCGGCCGATGCTTTGCTCGGTCAGGATGGCGTAGATCACGAAGCCGGTGGAGGGCGGGATCAGGATGCCCAGCGTGCCGCCCGCCGCCACCACGCCGGTGGAAAGGCGCGGGCTGTAATTGAACCGGTCCATCTCGGCCAGCGCGGTGCGGCCCATGGTCAGCGCAGAGGCCACCGATGAGCCCGAGAGCGCGGCGAAGCCGCCACAGCCGATCACGGTCGCCGCGGCCAGCCCGCCGCGCACCTGTCCGATGGTGGCATAGGCGGCCTCGTAGAGCCGCCGGCTCATGCCGGTCACGCTCGCCACGTTGCCCATCAGGATGAACAGCGGCACCACGATGAGCTCGGAATTCGAGGCCAGTGCGAAAGTCTCCGAGGCCAGCAGCCCGGTGGCCGCCTGAAGCCCGTTCAAGATCCAGATGCCCACGAAGCCCACGGTGAACATGGCAAAGGCAACCGGGATCCGCAGCAGAAGCAGGACAAGAAGCAGCACGAAGCCGGCGCTGCCGATCAAAACCGGGCTCATGATGTCTCCTGCGCGGGATGGGGGCGGCGCGGGGTGATCAGCGCGCGCAGGATCAGGGCCAGCGCGGCGATCAAAGACAAGGCGCAGAGCGCGTATTGAAACCACGCGGTCGGCAGGCGCAGCAGGTTGCTCGACAGGTTCAGCATTTGGCTCAGCTGCGCGCTTTTGAAGACGGTGTAGGCGATCGCAACGAAGATCGTCGCACCCAGCACACCGGCGACCAGATCGATGGCGCGGTTCAGGCGCGGCGGAAAGCGCGGCTCGAGAATGTCGACGACGATATGCCCGTCCTCGCGGCCGCAAAGCGCCATGCCGCCGAACACCACGATCACCATCGTCATCATCACCAGATCCTGCGCGCCGTAGAGCGGCGCTCCAAAATTTCGCCCGACCACGTCGACCACGATCACAGCCACCACGAAGAGCAGGCCCAGCGTGCCGATGATCGCGGAGAGGCGGATCAGCCCCTCCGCAAATTTGTGCAGGGCGCGCATCACTGGCCCTGGATCGCGGCCAGCGCCGCTTCGCCACCAACCTCGGCCACATAGGCGTCAGTGACCTCGGCCAGCGCATCGTCAAAGGCCTTGCTCGCTGCGGCGTCGAGATCGTTGACGGTGATGCTGTCCGAGCTGCGCGCCTCCTCAAGCGCCTTGTCGGCAGTGGCGACCCAGGCCTCCTCGGTCATCTTCGAGATCGGCTCGCCCTTGATTTCGTCGAGCGCCGCCCGCGCCTCGTCGGAGAGGCCGTCATAGACGCCCTTGTTCATCACCGTGTAAAAGGTGAGACGGCCGAGGTTCGGCCCGGTAGTGACGGTGCTCACAACCTCGTTGAGCTTGAAGTCCGACAGCACCGAGGCACCGCTGACCAGCCCGTCGATCAGGCCAGTCTGGAGGCCGTTATAGACCTGCGTCATCGGCAGCTGCACCGGCGTCGCGCCAAGCGCCTCCATCGCCTCGGCGGCAATTGAGCCCGCCACGCGGATCTTCAGACCGCTGAGATCGCCGGGGCTGAGCACCTCGCGCTCCTTCATCATCAGGATGTTGGGCTCGGCCCCCCAGAGTGCGATCGCCTCGGTCATCGGGAACTCGCTCTTGAGCTCGGCGTCGAACGCGCGCCAGAGCGCGGCATAGCCCGGCTCCTCGAGCGGCAGCGCGCCCGGCAGCTCGACGATCAGCGTCTTGGGGAATTGCGACGAGGTGTAGCCCGGCAGGCCCCAGCCCATGTCCGCCGTGCCCTGCACGATGCGGACATACTGATCCGCCGGACCTGCGCCAAGCTCACCACCGTGGAAAGCGCGCAGGCTCGCGCCTTCAGTCGTGCCCTCGGCGAACGCGCTGGCGAGCGGGTCGATCTGCGCCTCGGTGATGGTATGGAACGGTGGCGCCCAGTTGGCGTATTTGAGCTCCTGCGCCTCGGTCGCGGCGGCCAGCGAGACGGCGAGCGACGCTGCCGTTGCGAGTGACGTGATCTTCATGGTTCTCCTCCCGTTTGAACCCTCTTCAAGAGCCTGAGCCGTCCGTTGCGGCGGCACAAGCCAATCTCCCGTTCAGGCGAAAATGGCGTCTTTCAACGCGGCAAGATCAGCCGATCCCCCCGGCGCCAGAAGCCGCCGCGCCTTCATGTGGGTCCGCGCATTGTTGACGGTTTCCACCGCCGCAAGCCCACCCGCGTCAAACCGCGCGACCAGACCGTCCGCAACGACCTCCTCCGTCGCCGCGGGGCCGGCAAAGCCCGCGATCTGCAATTTCTGATCGCCCTGATCGGACCAGAACCACGGCACCGCCGCGTAGTCCGGGCAGGCGCCCTTGGCGATGCGGGCGGCGATCAGCCGGGCGTGATCGGTCGCGGCCTGAACGCTTTCCAGCCGTACCATGGCACCGCTGCGCGGATCGGGGAAGCTCGCACAATCGCCAAGCGCCGAGATCGCCGGGTCCGAGGTGAGGAGCTGCGCATCCACCGAGACGCCGTTCACGGTCTCGATCCCGGCTGCCTCGGCCAGTTCGGTGTTGGGGCGCACGCCAGCCGCCAGCAGAACGAAATCGGCCTCGACCCGCGCGCCATCATCGAGCGCCACGCCCGCCGCATCGACGCCGATCGCGGCACGCCCCAGATGAAGCGCGACGCCCTGTGCCCGGTGCCACGCCTCGAAATGCCGCGACATCGCCGGCGACACCGCCCGCGCCATCAGGCGCGGCGCGGCCTCGATCACGCGCACCTCGTGGCCCAGTTTGCGCGCCACCGCGGCGAACTCGAGGCCGATGAAGCCGCCGCCGATCACCGCGATGCGCCGGGGGGCGGCGAGCGCCTCGCGCAGACGCCCGGCATCGGCAAGGGTGCGCAGATCAAAGGCATGCTCCAGCCCGTCGATGGGCGGGCGCAGGTTGCGGGTGCCGGTGGCGAGGATCAGGTGATCATAGCCCAGCCGCCGGTCGCCCCCGACGCCGTCAAGCCGGACCTCGCAGGCCCCACGGTCGATTTCGAGCATCCGCGTGTCCGGCAGATAGGTCACCTGCTTGCTCTCGAAGAAGCTGGCGGGGCGCAGGGTCAGGGCCTCGGCCTTGCCGTCGAGCAGGTAGGCCTTCGACAGCGGCGGGCGCTGGTAGGGCAGCCCCGGCTCGGCGCCAATCAGGGTGATCGCGCCGTCAAAGCCGTTCTGCCGCAGGCTGATCGCGGCCTGAAGTCCGCCCTGCCCCGCACCGACGATGACGACCCGCGAAGGGCTCACAACTGCTCCTCCGGCAGGTGCACCACCAACCCGTCGAGCGACGGGTCGAGCTTGATCTGGCAGGACAGGCGCGAGCGCTCGGTGACCTCGGAGGCGGCGCCCTCGAGCATCTCGTCCTCGTCGTCGGAGCGCTGGCCTGTTCTGGCCTCCCACGCCTCGTCGACATAGCAGTGGCAAGTCGCGCACATCATCGAGCCGCCGCACTCGCCGACGATGCCCTCGACATCGTTCGAAACCGCGGCCTGCATCACGCTGGTGCCCTCTTCGGCTTCGATCACCGTCTCGGTCCCGTCATGGGCGACATAGGTCACCTTGATCATCGTTGTCTCCTCCTCGAATGTCTCGCGTCCCGCAGCGCTCAGTTGAGCACCACCGGCAGGTTGATCGGCCCGCGGAAGCCGAAGCCTTTCCAGACCACGTCCTCCGGGTTCGGCAGGGTCATGTTCGGGAAGCGGTCGAACAGCATCGGCAGGATGATCTTGCCGACCGTGCGGCGTGCCACATGTGCGCCTGCGCAATGGTGCGGGCCGTTGCCGAAGGCCTGATGCGGGTTCTTGTCGCGGAACACAAAGAATGACTCGCCGTCCTCGTAAAGCTCTTCGTCCCGGTTGGCCGAGGCCTGGATCGTCATCACCGTATCGCCCTTGGGGATGTCGAACCCGCCAAGCTCGGTGTCCTCGGTGACCAGCCGCGAGCTGGCCTGAATCGGCGCGACCCAGCGGATGCCTTCCTCGAAGGCCTTGTCCCAGGCCTCCTGCGCGCGCACCTCCGCCAGCTGGTCGGGGTTGGTCAGCAGGCCGTAGAGGATCGTCGCCAGCGCATCGCGCGGCTCGTTGATGCCGCCGCCGATGGCGATCTTGATATTGGCGTGGATCTGGCTCATGGGGATCGGGTCGTCGGCGGTCAGCATCAGCGAATAGGCCGAGCCGTCGGGCTCGCCGCGACGGATCGGCTCGAGCTCGGCAAAGAGCGCGTCCATCTCGTCATTCGCGGCATCCGAGGCGGCGAAGGGCTCGGGCTTCCAGCCGAAATTGCCGGCCCCGTCAATGAGCAACTGCGACCAGCGCATCATCTGCTCGTCGCTGGCCTCGGGGATGCCGAGGATATGCGCGAGGATGCGGGCCGCAAGCGGGCCGCAGAGATCGGTGAAGAGATCGACCGTCTCGCCGCGCGGCAGCCGCGCGATATAGTCCTCGGCGAGCTGCTCGTAGAGCGGCCCCCAGTCGGCCTTGATCCGCTTCGGCGTCAGCGCCTTCGAGATCGCCTTGCGTTCGACGAAATGCGCCTTGCCGTCCTTGCGCATCAGCGTGTGCGCCCGGAAGGCCGGCTTCATCGGGGTCTGCGGATCATCGCTGCTGAAAAGCTCGGGGTTGTCCTTGACCGCCTTGGTCAGCGCCGCCTTGGTGAGCAGGGTCCGGCCGGTCGAGGCGACCCGCAGCACCGGGCTCTCGGCGCGCAGTCGGCGATAGATCGGATAGGGATCCGAACTCAATTGGTCGAGCGTAATCGCCCCGTCAAGCGGTGCCAGTGCCATGAACTCCTCCCAAAGCTCTCCTCTGCGGAGACATTAGAGAGCCACGGCCTTGCCAAGCAATGCGATGGAATGATTACCTGCTATCGAAAAATTCGATGGACGCCCAGCCGACGCGAGGTCTTCACATGGCGCAGCCAAACGCCGATCCATCCAGCATCGACTTTGCTGCCCTCAACCTCTTGCGGGTGGTGCACGAGCTTGGCTCGTTCACCGCCGCGGCGGAAAAGCTCAACGTCAACCAGTCCGCGGTCAGCTACACAATCGCCAAGCTGCGGGCGTGTTTCCACGATCCGCTCTTCGTGCGCGAGGGCGGCCGGCAGGTCTCGACCGATCGCTGCGAGGAGATCCTCGCGCGCTCGCTCCAGATGCTCGGGATGCTTGACGAGATGCTGCAGCCCGACGCCTTCGAACCGGGCAGCGCGACGCAGAACGTCACCATCGCCTGCAATTATTACGAGCGCGTGCTGCTGATCCCGGCGCTGGTCAGCGCGATCCGCCGCGAGGCACCGGGGATGACCGTGAAGGTCATCAACGCGCTTGGGGACGGGCATCTGCGATTGCTCAACCGCGAGGCCGACGTGCTCATCGGACCGTTCGCGCGCTCGGAATCCGGGTTTCACTCACGCCGCCTCTATGCCGAGGAATATGCCTGCCTGATGGATGCCGCCCACCCACTGGCCGACACCGCGCTCGACATCGACAGCTATCTCTGCCTCAACCACGTGCTGATCGACTACGGCGGCGGCTGGCAGTCCGCCTATCTGCGCGAGCTCGAAGCGGCGGGGCACCGGATCGCGCCGGTCGTGGTTGCGCCGAGCCCGGCGGGGCTTGCGACGCTGATCATCGAGTCCGACCTCGTGGCCACGGTTCCGCGTCGGCTCGGAGAATGGAACGCCGATCGGCTCAAGGTGGCCGACTGCCCGTTCCCGGGGCGGTTCGACGTGTCGCTGGTCTGGGCCGCGCACACCAACGCCTCCGCGATGCATCGCTGGCTGCGCGACCTGATCTGGCGCGTCGCGCGACGATAGGGGACCCTCGGGGCGGCGCCTCAGCCAACAGGCCCAGCCTGAGCCTTGGCGTCACGCGACCTTCGGCTCGAGCCGCGCAACCCGCTGACGCGGGCCTTCACCTCCAGCCCATTGGACGACCGATAAGCGGTGCCTTCTTTCTGCGGGTGCCGTTTGAGTGTGCCGAACCATTGCCTCAGCCGAAGCAATCTCCGATCAAGGCGTCGAGCCTGGCCATCAGCGCATCCTGAAATCCGGGGGCAGTGGTTTTTGGATCCGGGCTCCGGGTCTTCATATGATGCCAATAGCCGCCGGAGACCTGCGCTTCGACATCGTCGCTGGTCGCCAGCCAGACCTGCGTGCGATGCGCCAGATCAAGCGGATCGGAGGCCGAGGCCCCGCCCATCCGCGTCGGCACCCAGCCCGGATCGACGGTGTTGCACAGCACCTCCGGCCAACGTTGGGCGAGCGCGTTCGACAGCGCGCCAACAAGCATCTTGCTTTCGCCATAGGCCTGAGAGGATGCCCAGCGACGGGTGGTCCACTCGATGTCGTTCAGCGCGCCATCATGACCGTAATGCATGCTGCTGCCGGTGAAGATCAGACGACTCGCCGCCACCCGTTGCGACAGCAGGTAGGGCGCCAGCGTGTTGACCGCGAGCACCTGTAGGCGGCCCTCTGCCGTCTCCTTGCGCGGGGACCCGCCGAGGATACCGGCATTGTGGATGATCGCATCGATTGGACCAAGAGCATTCACCTGATCGGCCAGCGCAGCGACCTCCTGCATCAGGGACAGGTCCCCTGTGACCACGCCAGCGGCCCGGTCTGCCAAAGCACCGAAGCTCTCGGCGCGGGCCGTGTTGCGGGCGTGCAGGATGACTTCGTGCCCTTCGTCCAGCAACTGTCGCGCGGCATTGAGGCCCACGCCCTGCGTGCTTCCGGTGATCAGGATGCGGCTCATGTCTCGTCTCCTTGGTCAGGCCATGTCACGGTGATTTCCGGCGCGAGGTGGAGGTCCGTCGTCTCCAGCCTCCCTGGCCCAAGGTTGTGGAACTTGTGCCAGACCCCGGCCGGCGCGCGCAGCATGTCGCCCTTCTGCGCGGTGATCTCCTGATCGCCCACGGTGAAGTGAGCGCAGCCTTCGCGAATGACGAAGATCTCGTCGTAAGGGTGGGTGTGAAAGCCCGGACCGGCGCCAACCTCGTTCGTCGTGTAGAACATCACCGAAATGCCGGTGCCGAGGCGATGCCCCTCGACCGTGCCGTTCCAGGTCTCGGGTTTCGTGGCCCAGTCGGCCCATGTCAGGGCAAGGGGACTGTCGGTCATATCATCCTCCGCGCGTCTCATTCCGCCGGTTGGCCCGCGCCCACGCCGTTGCGCAGCTTGCCCGAGACGGCAACAAAGAAGGTAAGCGCGCCGCCGGTCAGCGCCAGCCCCGCCCAGATCGACGACACGATGCCAAGGCCCGCATCCACCGTCAGCCCGCCCGCCGCCGCGCCGATGGCATTGGCGAGGTTGAAGGCCGCCATGTTCATGGCGCCCATCAGGGTCGGGGCCTCGGGGGCAAGGCGCATCAGCTGCACCGTGACCGAAGGCACCGCCGAGTTGATCGTGGCGCCCAGCAGGAAGAAGGTCGGCAACAGGATCGCGGGGGACTGCGCCGTCAGTGCCATGAGGATCAGCACTGCCATTGCACCGGCAAAGGCCACCAGCATTGCGCCAAAGCGGTAGCGGTCCGCCGCGCGCCCGCCGATCTGCGTGCCGACGAAGATGCCAAGCCCCACCAGCATCTGCGCCGGGGCGATCATCATATCGGACAGACCCGCCACCTGGGTCACCAGTGGCCCGATGAAGGTATAGACCGAAAACAGGCTCGCCACCGCGACGGAGGCAAAGGCCAGCAGCAGCCACACGGGTCCGCGCTTCAGCGCCGCCATCTCCTGCGCGACCGGTCCGCCGTCGAGGTCATGCGAATGCGGCACCAGCTTCAAGAGCGCCAGTGCCGAGGCAAGGCCAAGGACGGCGATCACCGCGTAGGACACGCGCCAGTCGAAGAGCTGCCCGATGAAGGTGCCCATTGGCGCGCCACCGATGGTGGCCACCGAGATGCCCGACATCACCAGAGCCACGGCCCAGCCGCCCCGGTCGCGTCCGACCATCTGCATCGCCGCCACCGTCGCCGCCCCGAAATAGGCCCCCTGCGGCAGCCCGCTGGCAAACCGCCCGACGATCAGTGACCCCAAGCCACCAGAGAACGCCGTCAGCACATTGGCCGCGCAGGCCAGCACCATAAGCCAGATCAGCAGCACGCGTTTGTTGAGCCGCGCCGCCCCGATGGTCAGCAGTGGCGCGCCCAGCGTCACGCCAAGCGCGTAGGCGGTGATGCCATGGGTGGCGTTCGGCAGACTGAGGCCAAGGTCGTCCGCGAAGAGCGGCAGCAGCCCCATGCTGGCAAATTCAGAGGTGGAAATCACGAAGGCCCCGAAGCCAAGCGCGATCAGCGCCCAGAGATTGGCCCGGGGGTTGGACCGTGTGTCAGTGGCCATGGAAATCCTTTCGATGGGATCTTGCGCGACTTCGGGCGCGGAGCCTTTGCCTGCTCAGGCTTGCCCCGAGTGGTTCGCGGTCAAGACAGGTCAGCGGACGGAAAAGCCCGCCCGCTGACGCAATACGCCTTGGCTGTCATTGCCGACTATGGGTGCCGCTCTTCTGACATCCATGAGCGATGCTCATCATGGCTCAGAGCTTGCCAAAGAAGCTCAGCAGCTTGTCGAAGGGGATCAGCTCTTCGCGGTCGTAGAGATCCACGTGACCGGCGCCCGGCACCTCGACCAGTTCCTTGGGCTCGGCTGCGCGGGCATAGGCGTCATGGCTGAACTCAATCGAGTGGGCCTCCGTGCCGGCGACGAACATCACCGGGCGTGGCGAGATCTCGTCCAGCCGGGTAAACGGGTAAAAGTTCATGAAGCCGATGTTCGACGACAGGGTCGGCTTGGTCGTGGTGCGGGGCGAATAGCCGCGCGGGGTGCGGTAGAAGTCGTAGAACTCCTTCGACACCGGGTCCGAGGTCTCGTCGATCTCGTCCGGCGCGCCGCTGGTGTATTCCGGCGCGGCCCCTTCGTATTCCGCCTGGCGCTGGGTCATGGCGGCGTCGAGCGTCGCCCAACGATCCTCGGCGCTGACCGAGCCGCCGATGCCGTGCCGGTTGGCGTCGCCCATGTTGTACATCGACACCGTCGCGATGGCCTTCAGGCGCGGGTCGATCTGCGCCGCCGCCAGCACGAAGCCGCCCGAGCCGCAGATGCCGAGCGCGCCGATGCGGTCCCGGTCCACGATGTCCTGCGTACCAAGGAAATCCACCGCCGCGCTGATGTTGTCGACATAGATGTCCGGCACCACGGTCTGGCGCGGGTAGCCATCGCTTTCCCCCCAGAACGACTGGTCAAAGCTCAGCGCCACATACCCTTCCGCCGCCAGTTTCCTTGCGTAGACGATGGAGGATTGCTCCTTTACCGCGCCAAAGGGGTGACCGATGACCACGGCGGGCAGCGGACCGTTGGCGTTTTCGGGGACGAATAGCGTGCCGACCACGGACATGCCGATCTTGTTGTGAAAAACAACGCGTTTCATGGGGTTATCCTTCTTTGTTACCTTCGCCTCACGGGCTTGAAGCACAAAATAGGCAGGCTTTACTCAGAGAGTAGGCGGGATAGATTTCTTGAAACCATCGAAACGATTCATGAGTGAGCCATGGCGAGAGAGAAGATAGACGACCTGCGCGCCTTCATCGCGGTGGCACGCGAGCGCAATTTCACCCGTGCCGCGGCGGGTATGGGGATCTCGCAATCCGCGCTCAGCCACACGATCCGGCAGCTCGAGGCCCGCCTTGGTGTGCGGCTGCTGACCCGCACCACGCGGGCGGTTGCCCCGACCGAGGCCGGGCAGCGCCTGCTGGAGGGGATCACGCCACATTTCGCCGGCATCGACGCGGAACTCGACGCTCTCGGCGACCTGCGTGATACGCCTGCGGGGACGGTGCGCATCGTGTCATCGGAGTATGGCGTCAGCCACATCCTCTGGCCGCGTCTTGCGCCGTTCCTTAAGGCGCACCCCGACATCCGGGTCGAGATCACGCAGGACAACGGGCTGAACGATATCGTCTCCGAAGGCTATGACGCAGGCGTGCGGCGCGGTGAACATCTGGCGCGGGACATGATCTCGGCCCGGATCGGTCCGGACCTGCGCTACATCGTCGTGGGCACGCCGGACCTGTTCGACAGCCGCCCGCGCCCTCGTCATCCGCGCGAGCTGGCGGCATTGCCTTGCGTGAACTTCCAGCTGCAATCGACCGGCGGGTTCTTTGCATGGGAGTTCAAGGAGAGGGACCACGAACTGCGGGTCAAGGTCGAAGGCCAGCTTGCTTTCAACAACATCTTCGATTGCCTGCGCGCAGCCGAGGCCGGGTTCGGCCTGACCTATGTGCCAGAAGAGATCGCCCGTCCCGGCTTGGCAGAGGGACGCCTGGTGCAGGTGCTCGAGGACTTTTGCCCGGTCTGGGACGGCTTCCATCTCTACTACCCCAACCGACGTCAAGCCTCTGCGGCCTTTCGCGCCGTGCTGGAGGCGCTGCGCCATCGCAGGTGAGAAGCTTCGACCTCTGGCGCACGCACTCTAATCGAGAACACGTGGTCGTCGGTCAGCCCCGCATGACCGCGATGTGCAGCGGCCGGGCAGACTCCGAGTGTCGATAGACCCACCGTGGCGCAGCCTGTTGCAGGAAGCGTCGTTCTCGCGCGGGTCTGGCCAGCGCAGTGCAGGGGCCGACAGAAGATCGGCCCCCACCATGGCAGGTCTTGCGACCCAGAAGGGCATGGCTGCGGTGACGAGGGCGTTCGCACAAGCCGCCCACACCGGGATCGCCCCCTGTGCTTAGGCCTCTGCCGCGTCGTCATTCGGCCAGAGCACGTCGAGCTCGGACCGGCTGATGCGCCAGGCGCCATTCACGCGGACGTAGCTGTCGACGTAACGCCCCAGCAACAGGAAGGGATGCTGCGTACCGGGACGGTCGGTCACGAAATCGAGCAGGTAGCAACTGCCGGTCGCAGTATCGCGGCCGGTCAGGGTGATCTCGTGGTTGGCAATGGCGTGCACGAAGGGGAAATGCCCGGCCTTGCGGCTATCGAACATCTGGTAGGCGCCGCGCAGGCTGGTCTTGATCTCGTCGAGGCCCTTCATCGACCCAACCGTGACGATCACCTCGGCGTCATCGGTGAAAACCTCGCCAATACGGTCGGCCTGATTGCCGTCCAAGAGCGCGCTGTAGTGTTGGCGCAGGGCGCGGATGTCTTCGCGGTCCAGCATCGCGCTGATGCGGTCTTCGCGGCGGGTGTCTATCACGGACGCGTGGCTCATATCATTCATCGATCTTGTCTTTCTCTTCGTCCCAAGTGGGGAAATCGGTGTACCCGGCAGCGCCGTTGCCGCCGTAGAACGCCTCGCGCGACGGCGTGTTGATCGGCCAGCCGTTCTGCATCCGCTCGACGAGGTCGGGGTTGGCGATGAAGGGCTTGCCGAAGGCGATGAGGTCCAGCGCGCCGTCCTTGAGCGCCTGCTCGCCGGTCTCCTGCGTGAAGCCGCCTGCGGCGATCAGCGTGCCGGTGAAGGTCTTGCAGAACTGCGAGGGGAAGCCCGCGGGCATCGCCTCGCCGCCGATGGTTAGCTGGTCGCTGAGGTGAACGTAGGCGGGCTGCCGCGCTTCGAGCGCCTCGGCAAGGGCGAGCCAGGTGTCGGCCTCGCCTTCGTATCCCTGCATCCCCGACAGCCGCCCGAACGGCGAAATGCGCACGCCCACGCGGTTCATGCCGATCTCGGCTGCGACGGCGTCGATGGTCTCCAGCAGGAAGCGCATGCGGTTCTCGATGCTGCCGCCGTAGCGGTCGGTGCGCAGGTTGGAGTTGGCGTTCAGGAACTGCTCGAACAGGTAGCTGTTGGCGCCGTGGATCTCGACCCCGTCAAAGCCGGCACGAATGGCGCGTTTGGCCGCCATCACGAAATCGGCGGTGACGCGGGCGACCTCCTCGGTTTCAAGCGCGCGCGGCGTCGAGGCGGGCTGCTGGCCCGGCTCTCCGTCCGGCCCGGTGGCGAAGGAGAACGCGGCCTCGCCGCGCTGTGCGGAGGCCGAGACCGGCGCAGCTCCGTCCGGTTGCAGCGACGTGTGCGACACCCGACCAACGTGCCAGAGCTGCACGAAGATGCGGCCACCGCGATCATGCACGGCCTTGGTGACCTTGGCCCAGGCCGCCTCGTGTTCGTCGGTGTAGATGCCGGGAGTATAGAGATAGCCGTTGCCTTCCTGGCTGATCGGAGCGCCTTCAGTGATCAGCAGCCCGGCGCTGGCGCGCTGCGCGTAGTACAGCGCGGTATGCGCGTCGGGGGCACCGGTCGCGGCGCGGGACCGGGTCATCGGGGCCATGACGGTGCGGTTCGGCAGGGGCAGGCCCGCGAGGTCGTAGGGCGAAAAGAGTTGCGACATGGGTGGGTCCTCGAAGGAATATAAGCAGTTGGCAGGAAGACATCTGTGCCCCGGCTTCATGGCCAGCGGCGTTTCAGAGGCTTGGGGGCCTTCCTTACTGAGCGCCAATCTATTGATCCTGTCACCGAATATAATAGGATCACAGTTCCAGTCATTTCGTCCCAAGGTTCCGCAATGCCCGAGCACGATGATCCCTTCTCCGGCGTGCGCGAGTTCGTCGAGACCATGCGCAACGGCTCCTTCACCGCGGCCGGTGCGCGCCTCGGGCTGACCGGCTCTGCCGTGGGCAAAAGCGTCAGTCGTCTCGAGGCGCGGCTTGGCACGAAGCTGCTGCACCGGACCACCCGCCGGTTGTCGCTGACGCCCGAGGGACAGCGCTATTTCGATGGCTGGGTGGCGATCCTGAGCGATGTCCAGGGGCTGGAGCAATCTGTCACCGTAGGCAGCGGGCAGGTGTCGGGGCGTCTGAGCATCCATCTGCCGGCGGCCTTCGGGCGGCGTCACGTCATGCCGGTGCTGAGCCGGCTGGCCGAGGATCACCCGGCGCTCGACCTCGCCGTCAGCTTTACCGAACGACGGGTGAACCTGATCGACGAGGGGGTGGACCTCGTGGTGCGGATCGGCGCGCTGAGCGACGATGCCGATCTTGTGGCCCGCAGGCTGGGGCGTCAGCGGCTGGTGATCTGCGCCAGCCCCGCCTACCTCGCCGCGCATGGCACCCCGGCCGCCGCGGCGGCACTCACCGAGCATGACTGCATCATCGGCAGCCGGCGGGACGGTGTGCCGCCCTCATGGCTCCTGCGACAGCCCGACGGGTCCATCAGCACGCAAGCCATCCGCGCGCGGCACGAATTCAGCGACGGCGATGCCATGCTGGAGGCCACGCTGGCGGGCGCGGGGCTGTCGCAGCTGCCGACATGGCTGGTGAGTGACGCGCTGGCGTCAGGGGACTTGATCACGGTGCTGGACGATGTTTCCGGGGCCGAAATGCCGATCCACGCGGTCTGGCCACGCTCGCGCTATCTCAAGCCCGGCCAGCGCGCCCTGATCGACGCGCTGGTTGCCGACGCGGCCCGTGCAGAGGCCGGCTACTGGCTCTGACAACTCGCGCCTTGCACAAAGGCGCCTCGGCTTTGCCGCAAAAACCCCGCTCACGCGGTCCCTGACCTGACGGGGCCTGTGTCAGGCGGGGTCTACGCCCTACAATTGCGGAACCATAGGATCGACTGATCGGAAAAACCTCAGGGTTATGGATTCTGAGGGTGGGAATATGTTCGAGATCAACGCAACACCGTTGAGTCCTCTCAGGCAGGACCGCTGCAACGACCCGCCCACGCCAAGCCCCGCAAGGACCGATCCCGTGCCCCGACACTCCCGCTTCGATCCGCTGCAACAGGACCGCGGCGCCGATCCCCTCGATGCCGTTTTCGGCACGCAAGGGATGACGGTCGGCCTCGTCACACCGCTCGAAGCCTATGCCGAAAGCCCCGTGCCGACGCTGGACGGCCATGCCGCCGCGGCGCGGCGCGCCGAAGAGGCGGGGTTTGCCAGCATCTGGCTGCGCGACGTGCCCTTCTTCGACCCGAAGTTCGGCGACGCGGCGCAGATCATGGATCCGCTGGTCTACGCCGGGTTTCTCGCCGCTGAAACGCGGACCATCGCGATCGGCACCGCCGGCATCGTGCTGCCGCTGCGCGAGCCGATCGCGGTGGCGAAACAGGCCGCCAGCATCGACATGCTGACGCAGGGCCGCTTCCTCCTCGGGCTGTCGTCGGGCGACCGTCCGACAGAATACCCCGCCTTCGGCGTCCGCTTCGACAAGCGCGCCGACCGGTTCCGCGAGGCGTACAGGCTGATCCGCAAACTGCAGGACGAGGCGTTCCCGCGCGGCAAGACCCAAGGCTTCGGTACGCTGTCGGGGAATCTCGACCTGCTGCCCAAACCGCAAGGCGATCGGCTGCCGATGATTGCAGTCGGGCGCGCCGGGCAGACGGTGCCGTGGATTGCGAAGAATGCCGATGCCTGGATCTGGACGGTGGATGACCCGAAATCGGTCACGAAGATCCTGAACGAGCTGAAGGCCGCCTCCGGCAAGCGGCGCCCGCCGCCCTATGGCTATTCGACCTTCCTCGACCTCGACCGCAACCCCGATGCCCCGGCGCGGCGCGACCACAACGTGCTGCGCATCGGGCGCAAGGCACTGCTGGCACGGTTGCAGCAGCAGGCCGCGCAGGGCGTGAAACACGTAGCATTCAACCTGCGCCCGTCGCGGCGCCCGGCCGAACGCATCATCGACGAAATGGGCGCGCACATCCTGCCTGCGCTTGCCCGTCCTTCCCGCAAAAGGTGACACATGACCCATGAACTTCAAGGTCCGGAACAGGACCGCGCGGCGCTTCTGGCGTTGATCGACAGGCTTGCGGCGGCATGGTCCGGCGACAGCCCGGGCGCGCCCTCCTGGCTGGACCCCGAAGCCCGGCTGGACAGCAACCTTCACGGGCAGCTCGGCGGCGCGCAGGACATCCAGAACGCGCTTGCCGCGGACGGTCGGCAGGGTGCCTGCACCATCCGCACCAGCAACCGCTACGCCGCCGCCCACGGCGATGAGGGCGTGGCCAGCTTCTATGCCTATGGGCTGTTGCAGAACCGCAGCGACGCCCAGCAGGCGCTGCTCTTCGGCGCGACCGTGGTGCTGCGCGCGACGCGCACCGAAGGCGACTGGCAGGTGAGCCATGTCCGGATCTCAAGCAGCTGGATGCGTGGCAGCGACCGGCTTGCCGTGCACTGGCTCTTGCCGCCCAGCGATGCGGGCTGGCAGGTGGGCGACCCGCCCCCTGTTCTGGTCAGCGAACTGCATTCCCCGTGGGCGTTGCAGCCCATCGGCACGCCGCCAAGCGATCTCTTCGATGCGATTTCCGAGCTTTACAGCCGCTATTCCTTTGCCATCGACCAGGGCGACATCACCCTGCTGATCGGCAGCTACACGGACGACGTCGCGGGCGGTTTTGCCCCGATGGGCCAGTACGAAGGGCGCCACGCCGTCATCGGCCAGCTGCGCAGCTTCCGGCGGCACTGGCCGTGGATGCAGCACTTCGCCGAGCTTGTCCGGGTCGAGGCCGATCCCGATGGGCGGCACGCCAATGCCATCGTCGGCCGGATCGTGCCCGAACAACCGATGACCCCGGAAGGCAAACCGCTTTACGGCGCGCATTACCAGCTGCGTGCGCGGCGCGAAGAGGACGGCCAGTGGCGATTCTGCTGGACGGATTACCGCCCCGGCTGGTTCGACACCGACAGCATTCCCGAATTCGACATCGGCCACAGCACCGCCTGACCGGCCCGTTCCGCCATCGCCCGCGCAACGCGGGCAACCCACTCTTGTCAAAAGGATATCCCATGCGACTGAGCATCCTTGATTACGTTCCCGTCGACGAAGGCCTTGAGGCGCAGGACGCGCTGGCCGCCTCGCTGCGCCTTGCACAGACCGCCGATGCAGCCGGCCTTCATCGCTACTGGTTTTCTGAGCACCACGGCATGCCCGCCATGGTCAGCAGCGCGCCCGAGCTGATGATGGCACGCACTGCTGCCGCCACCGACACGATCCGCCTTGGCTCGGGCGGTGTGCTGCTGCCGAACCACAGCAGTTACAAGATTGCCGGGAACTTCCAGTTGCTGGAAGGCATGTTCCCGGACCGGATCGACCTTGGGCTGGGGCGCGCTCCGGGCGCCGACCAGCGCGTCACCGCCGCGCTCAACGAAGAGAAGACGAGCCAGCTGCCCTACGGCCAGAAGCTCGGCGATCTGCTGGGCTTCCTGAGCGGGCAACACCCGTCCCAGAGCCGGCATGCCGGGATGCAGGCCCTGCCGCGCACGGCCCGCATTCCGCAGACCTTCGTGCTGGGCGCCTCCGGATCCACGGCAGGGGTCGCGGCGCAGGCCGGGCTTGGCTTCACCTTTGCGCATTTCATCAATCCCGGCCCGCAGGGCGCTGAAGCGGCTGCCGCCTACCGGTCGGCCTTCCAGCCCACCGTCTTCGGCGACAAACCGTCTGTCGTCGTCGCGGTCTTTGCCGCCGTGGGTGAAACCGACGCCGAAGCAAAGCAGTTCGCCGACACCTTCCACCTGTGGCTGTCGCATGCCGAGAGCGCGCAGCCCTTCGACCGGCTTCCGTCGCTCGAGACCACGCGCAACCACGACTGGAGCATTCAGGAACGGATGGTGCGGCAGCGCAACGAAGGCCGCCTGATCTACGGCACGGCGGAGAGCGTCGCATCGCAGCTGCGGGAACTGGGCCAGGCCTATGGCACCGACGAGGTCATGGTGAACCTGATGATGCCGGGGGAAGCCGCGCGCCAGACCGCCCTGACCAGCCTCGCGCAGGCGCTCGAGGTCACCCCGCAGGCAATCCCCGCCTGATCCCCGCGCACAGCACCTCTCAGAAACATGTGCCCCGGCCAGTCGCAGGCCGGGGCGGCTTCCATTTCAAAGGGTCCGGCATGACATCCTCCTCCGACCAGCTGCGCGCGCAGCATGACGCCCTGCACCTTGCCTACCGCTGGTTCGCCTTTTTCGAAGCACCGGGCAGCGCCCTCGCGCCGCATCTTGAGATCTTTGATCCGCAGGTCAGGCTGAGCGGCCATCAGGGGCGCCACCTGTTCGCCGATGACCGCGACAGCCTTGCCGCATGGTTCGCCACGGTGCCGGGCGAGCGCAGTTCGCACCACATCCTGCATGCGGCATTCGAACCCGCCCCCCAGGGGACGTTACGGCTGAACATGCTCGTCGCCTACCAGGCGATGCGCCCGACAGGCATTCAGGGCGCCATCATCCGCTACGAGACCGAGCTGTCGCATGGGCCCGACGGCGCGCGGTTCCTCTCGCTCGACAAGACACCAATCCTGCCCGACACGCAGGCACATTTTGCGCCATCCTGGGCTGCGAACCGCGTTCTGGCGCTGGCCCATGCAGCCCTGGCCGAGCTGCCCGAGAGCGATGCGCGCCTGCGCGAGGCGCTCGGGGCGTCGACGTCGCAGCTACAGGTGCAGGCCAACGTGCCCGAGGGCAGCCTGCGCTACCACGCCCTGCTGAGCGCCGCCGGCACGGAGGCAGCAGGCGGTTGCCACCTGCTGCTGGATCTCGAGGATGATGCCTCGGCGCCGCTGCCTGCCCTGTCCCGCATCGTTCAGGCAGAACGGTCCTCGTAGCATTCTCTGGCGTGATCCTGTTTGGACCGGCGGGTGTCTGTGCACGGCCGGCAGAAAGCAGCTACGGGGCAGGCCCACTCCTCGCCCTTTCTGCCCGAGGTGCTTTCCCCATTTCCAGCTCCTCGGCGCATGGAAAGAAAGCAAAGCGTCGGCAATTCCTGAGGCAGATCAGAAACGCGGGGCGCCCCATTGCGGAGGCGCCCCGTCGAAAGCGTGTTGGCCGGCTCAGATCGCCGGAAGGCGGTCGATGAACTTGTCCATGGTCAGCGGGTAGTCGCGGACCCGGACTCCGGTGGCGTTGTAGACGCCGTTGGCGATGGCCGCCGCCACCCCGCAGAGACCCAGCTCGCCCACGCCCTTGGCCTTGAGCGGCGTTGCCACCCCATCGAGCGTGTCGAGGAAGATCACGTCCTGCTCGGGGATGTCCGCGTGCACCGCGACCTCGTAATTGGCCATGTCGTGGTTGGCAAAGAAGCCCCGGCCACGATCAAGCGCCATGTCCTCAGAGAGCGCCGCGCCGACGCCCATCACCATGCCACCGATGACCTGGCTGCGCGCGGTGATCGGGTTGATGATCCGCCCCGCGTCGCAGACCGCCAGCATCCGCCGCACCCGGGTCTCGCCGGTATAGGCATGCACACCCACCTCGACGAAATGCGCGCCGAAGGTGCCCATGGCATAGCCCTGCTGGAAGTCGCCCCACTGGATCGCGTCCTCGGCCGAGACCTCCTCGTTGATCTCAGAGAGCGCCATGTCGGTGTCGCCACCGGTGACTCGACCGCCGTTGAACGACGCCTCATCGATGCCGAGATTGCCGGCGATCTTCTCGCGCAGTGCCATGCAGGCGGCATAGACGCCCGAGGTCGAGCTCGGGGCGCCGAACTGGCCGCCGGAACCGGACGAGACCGGGTAGGCACTGTTGGCCATGCGCATCTCGACGTCGGCCACGTCCATGCCCATGGTCTCGGCGGCGGTCTGCGCGAGGATGGTGTAGGAGCCGGTGCCGATGTCGGTCATGTCGGTCTCGATGATCAGCTTGCCGCCATCGAGGATCGCCCGCGCGCCCGAGGGCAACACGAGCGCGCCGCGATAGGCCCCGGCCACGCCGTGGCCGATCAGCCAGTCACCGTCGCGCTGACCACCGGGAGTGGTGTTGCGCTCGGACCAGCCGAAGGCCTCGGCGCCCCGCTCGAGACATTCCACGAAATGTCGGTCGCTGAAGGGAATGTCGGGGTTGGCGGGGTCGACCTGCGTGTCGTTGACAATGCGAAACTGCACCGGGTCCATGTCGAGCGCCTCGGCCATCTCGTCCATGGCAATCTCGAGCGCCATCAGGCCTGACGCCTCGCCCGGAGCGCGCATGTCGGCGGTCTCGGGCAGCGGCATGTCGACCACGTGGTTCTTCACGCGGCGGCTGTCGCCGGCATAGAAGATCGGGGTCTGCGCGGTGGCGTTCTCGCCACGCCCACCGGGCAGGCAGTAGGCCGCGGCCTCGTGCCAGATGCCGGTGAGGTGACCATCCGCATTGGCAGCGAGACGAATGCGCTGCACGGTGGCCGAGCGATGGGTGGTGTTGTTCATCACCATCGGGCGCGGCAGCGCGAGCTTCACCGGCACACCAGCGGCGCGCGAGCCGAGCGCCGCCAGAACCGCGTCGGCGCGCAGCCAGAGCTTGGCGCCGAACCCGCCGCCCACGTAGGGGCTCTCGACGCGGATGCGGTCCTGGTCGATGCCGAAGGTGGTGGCGATCGACTGGTGGTTCCAGTTGATCATCTGGTTCGAGGTCCAGACCGTCATGTTCTCGCCGTCGGACCAGTCGACGGTGGAGCTGTGCGGCTCCATCATCGTGTGGCTCTCACCGGGCGTGTGATACATCTGGTCGATGACCTGTGCAGCATCGCGGAAGGCAGCGCCGACATCGCCCACCAGCGTGTCGGGCTCGCCGGTGCCCTGAACCCGCTCAAAGGCCGCGTCGAGGTCGAGGTCGGCGGGTGTGCCCTCCTCGTAATCGACCTCGATCATCGCACTCGCGGCGCGCGCCTGCTCGAACGTGTCGGCCACGATCACGGCGATGGCCTGATGATAGTGCTGCACCTCGTCGCCGCCGAACAGGCGGGCGACGTTGTTCATGCCCTTCTCGAGCGGGTCTACCTCGAGTGTGGTCACCACCGCCCGCACGCCCGGCGCGCTGCGCGCAGCCTCGGCGTCCATGCGGGTGATGCGGCCATGTCCGATGGCGGCCCCGAGCGGGTAACCGTAGAGCGCATCGGGCGCCGCGTCGTTGCGCTCATAGGCGTAGGGCGCGGTGCCGGTGACCTTGAGCGGGCCGTCGATGCGCTGCATCGGCTTGCCCACGACCTTGGCGTCGTCGAAGAGATTGCTGTCGACCGGTTGGTTGAATTCCATCTCAGGCCTCCTTCAGCATGGCGGCGAGCGTGCGCTCGGCAAGGGTGATCTTGAAGGCGTTCTCCTCGGTGGGACGGGCGCCATCGAGCAGCACCGACATCACCGCAGAGGCGCCGTTGGGCAGCTCCGCATCCGCAGCGTCCGAGCGCCACGGTTTCGGCGCGACGCCGCCAAGCGCCACGCGGCCAGAGCCGTCGGCCTGACGGACCAGCGCCACCGAAACCAGCGCGAAGGCATAGGAAGCGCGGTCGCGGACCTTGTGATACTCCTGCGTACCGCCCACCGGCGCGGGCAGCCGCACATGGGTGATCAGCTCCCCCGGCATCAGCGCGGTCTCGTCCTCGGGGGTGTCGCCCGGCAGCAGGTGGAACTCCTCGAGCGGGATCTCGCGGGTCATACCGGCGGGCGTCACCGTCTCGACCACCGCGTCGAGCGCGCGCATCGCCACCGCCATGTCGGACGGATGTGTCGCGATGCAGGCATCCGAGGTGCCGATGACGCCGAGCTGACGCGAAAACGCGCCTTCGGTCAGCGCGCCACACCCCGAGCCGGGCGCGCGCTTGTTGCAGGGCATGTTGGTGTCGTAGAAATACGGACACCGGGTGCGCTGCAGCAGGTTGCCGCCCGTGGTCGCCTTATTGCGCAGCTGGCCTGTTGCACCGGCGGCGATGGCCCGGGTCAGCAGCGGATAGTCGCGGCGGATGCGGCTGTCAGCCGAGAGCGCGGTGTTGGTGACGAGCGTGCCGACGCGCAGGCCGCCCTCCTCGGTCTCGCTGATCTCGTCAAGCCCGAGCCCGTTCACGTCGATCACGTGTAGGGGGGTCTCGATCTCAAGCTTCATCAGGTCGAGAAGATTGGTGCCCCCGGCGAGGAACTTGGCACCCTCGACCTCGGCGGCACGCGCCGCGGCAGCGGCGGGATCGGCGGGTTTTTCGTAGGAAAAGGCCCTCATGCGCTTTCCTCCGCAACTTGGGTGATGGCCGCGAGGATGTTGGCGTATGCGCCACAGCGGCAGATATTGCCCGACATGCGCTCGCGGATCTCGGCATCGGTGATGGCGATCTCGGCGGTCAGGTCGCCGGTCACGTGGGAGGGGATGCCGGCGCGGATCTCCTCGATGACCTTGCGGGCCGACTGGATCTGTCCCGGGGTGCAATAGCCGCACTGGAAGCCATCATGCTCGACGAAGGCCGCCTGCATCGGGTCCATGCTCTCGGGCTGGCCGATACCTTCGATGGTCTCGACCTCGTCGCCGTCATGCATCACCGCGAGGCTCAGGCAGGAATTGATACGCTCGCCATTCACCGTGCAGGTGCAGGCGCCGCACTGGCCGTGATCGCAACCCTTCTTGGTGCCGGTCAGTTGCAGGTGCTCGCGCAGCGCGTCGAGCAGAGTGGTGCGGTTGTCGACGGTGAGCTCACGCTCTTCGCCATTGACCGAGAGCGTAACGGTCGTGGTCTCCGGGCCTGCGGTCGCCCCCGTGGACTGTGCCGCGGCACCGCCACGATTGACGGCAGAGAAGGCTGCGGCTGCGGCGGTTCCGGCCAGAAGGGTCCGGCGGCGCAGGCTGAAATCGATGGGTGGGCTCATAAGAGTTCCTTCCTCTCGCGTGGTCGGTCGGGGCGGGAGACAGCCGCGCCGGATGATCGTGATGGGAGGAATGCTAGGGCTCGAAAGGGGAGAGCAAAGCAAATTGAGTCTCATGATGACAATCGATCGGGCTCATGAAACCAAATTGGTTTTCAGGCGTTTGTCATCGTTTGGAGCGACCGCGAAACTGCGTTGGTCGCACATGTCCTCAGGGACCCAAGGCCCTGTTCTTCCATGTCGGCAGCTGATCCGGACGCCGTTCTTTTCCTGCAGCCTGAAGGCCTCTACCGAAAGGCCCGCGCCTTTCGCGCCAGCCGCAGCGTTCCGATCTCAGCGGCGGCTCATGCCCGCGGCATGCGCCAGCAGCAGGCTGCTTTCAGAGTTCACCACGCCCGGCACGCCTCGGATCTCGCGCAGGACGGTGTCGAAGGCCACGAGGCTGCCGGTACGGATGTCGACCACCAGATCCCACGCCCCGTTTGTCGACCAGATCGTGGTGACGCCGGGGATCTTCGCCAGTGCCCGGATCACCTGATGCGACATCTGCCCCTGAAGCTCGACCATGGTGATGGCGCGGACCTCGCCCTCGACATCGACATCGGTCTCGATGGTGAAGCGCCGGATGCGTCCCGAGCGCACCAGTTGGTCGAGCCGGGTCCGCACGGTGGTGCGGGACAGGCCGGTGATGTGGGCAAGCTCGGTCACGGACCGGCGGGCATCGTCCCGCAGCGCCGAGATGAGCGCCTGGTCGGACGCGGAGAGCGCCCCTGCAGCCTCTGCCGGAGTTTGATCATTTTGCACGATCAGCTTTCCAATTTGCGCAATCTGAGAGAACAATTGATCATCAAATCCGTCGAAAATGTCAACGCAACATGGGACAAGGCCCCAAAACCGGATCATTCGCGGAAAGGACAATCGACATGCCCGGAACCTGTGCCCTGCTCGGAGCCCCCATCGAGACCGGCGCCTCGCAGCGCGGCTGCATCATGGGCCCGGCCAGCCTGCGCACCGCCGGCCTCGCCGAGGGTCTCGCCGGACTCGGCTGGGAGGTTTCGGACCGTGGTGATGTGAGCATCGCGCCGCAAGCTTCGCAGCCCCACGCCAATCCCGCCCTGCATCACCTCGCCGAGACCTCGGCCTGGATCGCCGCGCTGCACGCTGCCGCCTATGATGCCGGCGCGGCCTGCGATCTGCCGATCTTCATGGGCGGCGATCACTCCATGGCCGCGGGCACCGTGCCCGCCATGGCGCGCCGCGCGCAGGAGGCGGGCCGTCCGCTCTTTGTCCTGTGGCTCGATGCTCACCCGGACCTGCACACGCTCGAGACCAGCGAAAGCGGCAACCTGCACGGCACGCCGGTGGCCTATTTCACCGGCCAGCCGGGCTGCGATGCCTACCCAACCCTGCCCGCGACGGTCGATCCGGCCAACATCTGCATGATGGGCATCCGCTCGGTCGACGCGGCCGAGCAGGTCCGCATCCGCGAGCTTGGCGTCGAGGTCCATGACATGCGCGCCATCGACGAGACCGGCGTGCTCGAACCGCTGCGCCGCTTCCTTGACCGTGTTCGCGAGGCGAACGGCATGCTGCACGTCTCCTTCGACGTGGATTTCCTCGACCCCGCCATCGCGCCCGCGGTCGGCACCACCGTCCCCGGCGGCGCCACCTTCCGCGAGGCGCACCTGATCATGGAGACGCTCTGCGACAGCGAGCTGGTGAGCTCGCTCGATCTGGTCGAGCTCAACCCCTTCCTCGACGAACGCGGCAAGACCGCCAAGCTGATGTGCGACCTGACCGCGAGCCTGTTCGGCCGCCGCGTCATGGATCGGATGACCCGGAGTGCCTATTGATGACCGCCGATGCCGCAAAAACCGCCCCGTCCGATCTGGCCTACGTGCCCTTCGTCTCGGTCGAGAACATGATGCGCCTCGTGCACCATGTCGGCATCGAGACCTTCCTCGAGGAGCTCGCGAGCCATATCGAGGCCGATTTCAAACGCTGGCCCGAGTTCGACAAGAGCCCGCGCGTCGCCTCGCACGTGCCCGGCGGCGTGATCGAGCTGATGCCGACCGCCGACAACGCGCTTTATGGCTTCAAGTATGTCAACGGCCACCCCAAGAACACCCGCACCGGCCACCAGACCGTGACCGCCTTCGGCGTGCTCTCGGAGGTCGCCACCGGCTACCCTGTGCTGCTGACCGAGATGACGGTGCTGACCGCGCTGCGCACAGCGGCGACCTCGGCGCTGGTGGCACGCCATCTCGCGCCGAAGGATGCCAGCGTCATGGCGATGATCGGCTGCGGCGCGCAATGCGAGTTCCAGGCCATGGCCTTCCGCGCGCTCTGCGGCATCAACCGGCTGCGGCTCTACGACCTCGACCCGAAGGCTGTCGAGAAGGCCAGCCGCAACCTGACCGCGCAAGGCTTCGAGGTGACACGGTGCGGCTCGGGGCAGGAGGCGGTCGAGGGTGCGCAGGTGATCACCACCTGCACCGCAGACAAGCAATACGCCACCATCCTGACCGACAACATGGTCGGCGCGGGCCAGCACATCAACGCCATCGGCGGCGACTGCCCCGGCAAAACGGAGCTGCACCGCGATATCCTGCTGCGCGCCGAGATCTTCGTCGAATACCCCGAGCAGACCCGCATCGAGGGCGAGATCCAGGCGCTCGACCCGGACCACCCGGTCACCGAGCTCTGGCAGGTGATGCGGGGCGAGACGCCGGGGCGGCGGGATGCGAAGCAGATCACGCTCTTCGACAGCGTGGGGTTCGCGATCGAGGATTTCTCCGCCCTGCGCTACGTGCGTGACAAGGTGCAGGGCACGTCGTTTGCCGAGCCGCTCGACATGCTGGCCGACCCGGACGACCCGCGCGACCTCTTCGGGATGCTCACCCGCTCCGCCGGGTGAGCAGCGCCATGCCACGCTCCGGGCCGGAACGACCGGCCCGACGCCCATCCTGAAAGCCGGCGGGACCGGGCATCGCCTGCCGCCCCGTCGCGCCAAGGTGGGCCCGCATTCCACGCAGCTTGACACGCCCCGTGCGCTCGCAGAGATTGCGCGCAGCAAGGCATGCGCCCAGCCGGACCGAGACGGTCCCCCTCCCCCGACATTCTCGCCGCAGACGGCCTGCTCGTGGCCCGCATATCGGCGTTTGACCCGACAAGGTTCCCATGCAGCGCGCCGATGCCACGCTCGAAATCGACAGCACCACCGCCATCGCGACCTTCCGAAACTATGCCGCCGATGCCGGCCGGCCGGTGTCCGACCACGGCGAGAGCATCACCGTCGCGCTTCCTCGCGGATCCCTGACCGTGATGCCAGACGGCGCTGGCACGCGGCTGCGGATCGAGAGCCCGGACGCGGTCGCGCTGCAGCTTGCGCGCGACCTGCTGGTCTCGAAGCTGGCCTTGCAGGGCGTGGTGCCGCGCTGGCAGGAGGATCTGGCGGGTCGTCAACCCGGCAACCAGTCGCGCGCCACGGTGCTCGCGGCGCGGCGGCTGTCTCCGAATTACAGCCGCGTGGTGATCGAGGGACCGGATCTGGCGCGGTTCGCCGAAGCCGGGCTGCATTTTCGCCTGCTCTTCGGACCCGAGGGCGGCGGCTGGCCCGAGACCGACGCGGGCGGCGCCACGCGCTGGCCCGGCGGCATGACCGCCTGGCATCGCCCGGTCTACACCACGCGCGCCATCGAGGTATCGGGCGCTGCCGCGCGCATCACCTTCGACGTCTTCCGCCATGCGGGCGGTCGGGTGACCGAGTGGTGTGACCGGGTCGCGCCGGGCGCCGAGATTGCCATGACCGGCCCCGGCGGCGGCGGCCTGCCCGAAATGGCCGGCTGGATGGGGCTTGTCGGCGACGAGACTGCGCTGCCGGTGATGATCCGCATCCTCGAGGCGATGCCTGACAACACCCGTGGCGAGGCGGTGCTCTTCGTGCCCGATGCCGCCGACATCCAGAGCGTGAGGCATCCCGAGGGCGTCTCGTTGCGCTGGGTTCTGCGCGGCGGTGACGAGACCCCGCTCGCGGCCCTGAAGACGCTGAACGTGCCAGCGCAGGATCGCTATGTCTTCTTCGCGGGGGAGAAGGCGCAGGCGCTGGCGGCGCGGGCTTGGCTGCCGGAACAGGGGTTGAAGAAGGGCGAATTCATCTCCGCCGCCTACTGGTCCTGAGACCTGCGCGCCGAACGCCCGGATCCCGCGCCCCGGTTCCTGGACGAAGCACCGGGCGACGCGGGGCGCGGTGTCCGACCCGCCCGTCTCGCTGCTGCCCCTGTCGGGCAAGCTTTCGGCACAGGCGGCACGACAGGCCGCGCCCCTTAATTGACTATTCCTGTCAGAAATGCGACTCTTCCAGCGCTCAGCAAGCCGGAGGACGGCCCGCCAGGCTGCCCTCCGCCCTTTCTGTCGAGCGTTCCCCGATGACCTTCATGCCCCGCATGACCGCCGAAACCCGTGCCATCCGCACCTTGCGCCCGCTCAGCTGGCGGCGCTGGCCGGGGGTGATCGCGGATGTCTGGCACGTGCACGGAGAGGCCGGCGGCGGCGGGTTCTACAGCGCCCCGGATCCAAGGCTGGTGGTGTTTCTCGGCAGTGGCGAGGGGCTTCACCTGCGCACCGAGGATGGCAGCCCGTGGCAGAGCGATGTCTCGGTGATGTACGTGCCCGCGCATGTGCCACTGTGGAGCCGCTTCGACACGGGCGGGGATCACGCGCATCTCGACCTGCATCTCGATGCGGGCCCTCTTCAGCAGCGCCTTCGCGGCCAGCCGCGAGAGGCGCTGACACGCCCCCGCCTTGCCGGCACCACACCCCGCATCGAAACGCTCGCAAGGATGATCGCGGACGAGGTCGAGCGCCCGGGCCGGCCCGACATCTCGAGTGACGGCCTGCTCTCGGCGCTGCTTTCGGAGGTGCTCGACCTCGGGCCGCCCACCCCGGGCGGCGAGCGCGGTGGCCTGCCTCCTCACCTTCTCCAGCGGCTCGAGACTCACGCCCGCGCGGCGCTGCACCGTCGCATCCCCAGCGCCGAACTGGCCGAGGTGGCTGGGCTGTCGGAAAGCTGGCTCACCCGGGGCTTCCGCGCCAGCCGCGGACAAACGCCGCAGAAATGGCTGATGGCGCTGCGACTCGAGGCCGCCGGGGCGATGATGCCCGACCCGAAGATCAGCCTCGCCGAGATCGCCGCCGCATGCGGCTTTGCCGATCAGGCCCACCTCACACGCGCCTTCCGGGCCCGGCATGGCGAAACGCCGGGAGAATGGAGACGCAGAAGATTTGTCCCGGATGCTTCAAAGCCCGCCGGTCCTGTACAAGCGGCACGATAATATCTGATCTATTTGATCGGGAAATGCCAACAACCCTCCGGACAGTGACATGACCCTTCCCCATCGTGCCGCCCTTGCCGCTGGCGCAAGCCTCTTGGCGCTGGCCACCGCCGCCTCGGCGCAGTCGACCGCTGACCTCTACGACCTCGGCACGCTGGTGGTCGACGGCTCTGCCGATCCCTCCGATCCGGTGCCGGGCTACGTCGCCACCACCGCCGCCACCGCCACCAAGACCGGCACGCCGATCCTCGAGACGCAGCAGTCGATCTCGGTCATCACCGGCGAGCAGATCGAGGATCAGGGCGCCACCACGCTGGGCGACACGCTGGGCTACACCGCCGGCCTGACGGCGCAGCCCTACGGCACCGACCCGCGCTTCGACGCGCCGACGATCCGCGGCTTCGACGGGTCGGATGCGCAGTATCTCAACGGCCTGCGCCTGATCCGCGACCTCGGCGCGCCGGCCTTCGAGATCTACTCGCTCGAGCGGGTCGAGGTGCTCAAGGGCCCGTCCTCGGCGCTTTACGGTGCCGGCATTCCGGGTGGCGTGATCAACCAGATCCAGAAGCGGGCGCAATTCCTCAGCTTCGGCGAGCTTGGCGTGGGCGTCGGGGACCCCAAGGCCACCGAGGGCTTCGTCGACTACAACCACGCCTTCTCCGACACCTTTGCCGCCCGCATCACCGCGGTGGCCCGCGACAGCGAGGAGGATGTCGAGGAGCTGACCAACGAGCGCAAGTATATCGGCCTCGCCACCCGCTGGGCGCCGACCGCCGCCACCCAGATCGAATTCCTCGGCTCGTGGCTGAAGGACAGCCCGATCACGCCCGCGGGCGTGCCCTACGGCCTTGTCGACAAGGTCGATGACGACGATCTGCGCAGCTTCTATGCCGGCGATCCGAGCGACGATGACAGCGAGCGCGAGATGCTCAACCTCGGCTTCTCGGCGCATCAGGAGATCAACGCCGACTGGTCGGTCGATGCAAATTTCCGCTACCAGAAATTCGACTGGGACTACACCGGCTTCTACGTCAACAGCGTCGATGCCGATCGCGATACCATCAGCCGTGGGGCCAACGACACCTCCGAGGACAGCTACACCCAGAACCTCGACCTGCGCCTTAACGGCCATTTCGACACCGGCGCCGTGGCGCACAGGGTTGTCGTCGGCCTTGATGCCCGGCGCTACGGGGTCGAGAGCGAGACCGGCTTCCGCTATGCCGACCCGATCAGCTATTCCGACCCCAGCTATGACGGCGCCAATCTCAGCGATGCGTGGTATGTCTCCGCCGACGACCTGACGCTCGAGCAGATCGGCCTCTACGCGCAGGACGAGATGTCGTTCGGCAACTGGCGCGCCAGCCTCGCGCTGCGCCACGACTGGACCAGCCAGACCGGCAGCACCTACACCAATTTCGCCGGGACCTCCCCGGTGGATCAGGAAGACGAGGCCACCACCGGCCGCGCCGGCATCTCCTATGTCTTCGACAACGGCCTCGCGCCCTACCTGAGCTATGCCACCTCGTTCGACCCCGAGATCGGCACCGACAACAGCGGCAGCGCCTTCGAGCCGACCCGCGGGCGGCAGTGGGAAGCCGGGGTGAAGTACCAGCCGCTCGGCTTCGACGGCTTCTTCTCGGCGGCGGTCTACAACCTCCGGCAGGAGAACGTGCTCTCGGCCTATACCGACGCCAACGGCATCGGCGATTACCGGCAGGAGGGCGAGGTTCTGTCGCGCGGCATCGAGCTGGAAGGCTCCGCCGATCTGGCGCAGGGCTGGAACATCCGCGGCCAGTACAGCTGGAACGACACCAAGGTGCTGAGCGGCGACAATGACGGCAAGTTGCTGGCCAATGCCCCCGCGCACAACGCGAGCCTGTGGCTGAACTACCAGTTCGCCTCTGCCAGCGCGCTTGACGGGCTGCAGCTCGGCGGTGGCGTGCGCTACATCGGCGAGCGCTATGGCGATGCGGCCAACAGCTATGATCTCGAGGACGTGACGCTGGTCGACCTTCAGGCCTCCTACGCGATCACCGAGGATCTCGGCATGTCGGTCAACGTGTCGAACCTCTTCGACGAGGCCTATGTCGCCAATTGCGGCTCCTTCGGCTGCTACTACGGCGATGGACGCACCGTGCAGGCCCGCCTGACCTGGAAGTGGTAAGCTCTCGCACAAGACACCTGAAGCGCCGCGCTCTCCTGCGCGGCGCTTTGTCGTCGCTGGCCCTCGCCGCGACGCCCGGCCTTTCGGCTGGCGGGGAGGCGCGCGTCGCGGCGATCGACTGGGCGATGCTCGAGACGGCGCTGGCGCTCGGGGTGACGCCGGTCGCGGCCTGCGAGCTGATCCGCTTCCGCGCCGACGCCATCGAGCCGGAGGTGCCCGAGAGCGTCACCGACCTCGGCCTGCGTGGGTCTCCGAATTTCGAGCTGCTTCAGCTCACCCGGCCGACGCTGATCCTGACTTCGCCATGGTACGCCCAGATCGCGCCGCGGCTCGAGGCGATTGCGCCGGTGTTCTCGCACGCGGTCTACACCGGTGAGCCGCCCTTCCCGCTGGCCGTCGCCGGGATGCACGCGCTGGCCGAACGGCTGGGCCGCGAGGCGGCAGCGCGCGCGGCAGAACGTGCCGCGATGCAAACGCTTGAAAGCCTGCGCGCCCGTCTGGCGCCGCTGCGTGCGCGCCCGGTCTATATCGTCCAGATCGGCGACGCGCGGCACTTTCGCGCCTTCGGCCCCGACAGCATGTTCGGCAATGTCGCCGCGTTGCTCGGCCTCGAGAACGCGTGGACCGCGCCGACCGAGTTCAGCTTTGCCGCGCCCACCCCGCTCGAGCGGCTCGCCGCCCGGCCCGAGGCGCGTATCCTGTCGGTCGGACCCATCCCGCCGGGGGCAGCGCCGGGACTGCGCCGCTCGGTGCTGTGGAATCGGCTCACGCCGGTGGCCGAGGACCGGTTCGAGGTCCTTCCGCCGGTCAACCCGTTCGGCGCGGTACCCGCCGCGCTGCGCTTTGCCCGGCTCGCCACCGAGGCGCTGGAGCGCATGGCATGAAGTTCGTCCTGCCGCTCGCCTTGCTGCTCTCGGCCCTGCTCTGGGCGCTGGCCGCGCCTTCGGGTCTGCCGGATCGGTTCGCGACCGAGGCGCTGAGCCTCGACGAATTGCTTATGCTCTATGGCCACATGCCGCGCGGGGCCATGGCGCTCGTCGCTGGGGGCTGTCTCGGGCTTTCGGGGGCGCTGTTGCAGGTGGTGCTGCGCAACCCGATCGCCGACCCTTCGACACTGGGCATCTCGTCCGGTGCGCAGTTGGCACTGGTGGCGGTGACGGTGCTCTTTCCGGGGTTACTTGGCTGGGGCCGCGCGCCGGTGGCATTGGCGGGCGCCGGCGCCGCGGCGGCGCTGGTCATGGGGATGGGCGCACTGCGTGGCTTCCACCCGGTGACCATGGTGATCGCTGGCATGCTGGTCTCGCTTTTCGCCTCGTCTTTCGCGGGCGCGCTGACGCTGGCGCAGGGTCAGTATCTGTTCTCGCTGGTGGTCTGGACCGGGGGCTCGCTGGTGCAGACCGGCTGGGGCCCGGTGCTGGCGCTTGCGCTGGTGCTGGCGCTTGGCGGCGGGCTCGCGGCGCTGATGGCGCGTCCGCTGTCGGTGCTCGGGCTCGAGGCCGAGAGCGCGCGCGCGCTCGGGCTTTCGGTGGGCCGGGTGCGGGCGCTGGCGGTGGTGCTGGCCTGCGTGCTGGCGGCGAGCGTCTCTGCCGCGGTGGGGCTGGTGGCCTTCGTGGGCCTCGCCGCCCCGGCGCTCGCCCGCGCGCTGGGAGCGCGCCGCCCGGGGCAGATCCTCGCGCTGGCACCGCTCACCGGCGCGGTGCTGCTGTCGCTGGTCGACGGGCTGGTGCTGACCGCCGCCGGCTACGGCACCGAGATGTTCCCGACCGGCGCCGTCACCGGCCTGATCGGCGGCCCGCTGCTGCTGTGGCTGCTGCCACGCCTGCGCGCCACGCCGCCCCCTGCCCCCGACGCGCACCTGCCACGAAAGGCTCGCCCGCTGCGGCGCGTGGGGCTGATCGCCCTTGCGACGGTCGTGCTGCTAGGCCTGCTGCTGATGCTCGGCCGCACGCCCGACGGCTGGAGCCTGCTCGACCGCGAACGCCTCGCGCTGTTCCTGCCGAACCGCCTGCCACGGCTCGCCGGGGCCGCCGCCGCCGGGGGCCTGCTGGCGCTGGCCGGCGCGGCGCTACAGCGGCTGACGGCCAACCCGCTCGCCTCGCCGGAGGTTCTGGGCGTCTCGGGCGGGGCCGCGATCGGCTATGCCGGGGTGCTGTTCCTCGCCGCTGCGCCCTCGGCCGTCGCACTGACGTCCGGCGCGGCGCTTGGCGGGGCGCTGGCCATGGCGGTGCTCACCTGCGCCGTGCTGGGCCGCGACGCACGGCCCGAGCGCCTGCTTCTGGCCGGCGTCGCGGTCTCGTCGCTGGCCGCGGCGCTGCTGTCGATCCTGATGGCCGCCGGCACGATGAAGAGCTTTGCCGTGCTCGCGTGGCTCTCGGGCTCGGCCTCGGCGCTCACGGCATCCGGCGCGGCGCTGCTGGTCGCCCTGCTCGCCTTCGCCTGCGCGGCGGCGGTGCTGATGGCGCGCTGGCTCACCATCCTGCCGCTCGGCCCCGAGGTCGCCCGCGCGCTCGGCCTGCCGCTGCGTGGCGCCACGCTCTGTGTCGTCGCGCTTGCGGCGCTGGCCACCGGTGCGGCCACGGTGCTCGTCGGCCCGCTGAGCTTCGTCGGGCTGATGGCGCCGCACCTTGCCCGGCGCTGCGGGCTTGCGCAGGCGGTGCCGCACCTGCTTGGCAGTGCCGCTCTCGGCGCGGCCCTCATGCTCGCCGCCGATTTCGGCGCCCGCATGGCGAGCTTTCCCTATGACCTGCCGCTCGGCCTCTTCGCGTCGCTTCTGGGCACGCCCTGGCTGATCTGGATGATGCTGAGGCGCCCGACATGACCGCGCTCTACACCCTTTCCGACGTGACCCTGACCGTGCCCGGCCGCACCTTGCTGCACGGGCTCGACCTGAGCCTGCCCTCTGGCAAGGTGACCGGGCTGATCGGGCACAACGGCTCGGGCAAATCGACGCTGCTGAAACTGCTCTCGCGCCAGACGCAGCCCACGCGGGGCAGCATCACTTTCGCAGAGCGTCCGCTGCCCGACTGGCCGACACGCGCGCTTGCCCGCCATCTCGCCTACCTGCCCCAGCATCCGCCCGCCGCCGAGGGGCTGAGCGTGCGCGAGCTGGCGGCCCTTGGGCGCTACCCTTGGCACGGCGCGCTTGGTCGTCCCGGCCCCGAGGACCGCAACGCCACCGATGCCGCCATCGCCGCCTGCGGACTCGACGGCCTTGCCGCGCGCCGCGTCGATACGCTCTCGGGCGGCGAGGCGCAGCGGGCGTGGCTTGCCATGCTGATCGCCCAGGAGGCCGGCACCCTGCTGCTCGACGAGCCGATCTCGGCGCTCGACATCGCGCATCAGGTCGAGGTCCTGACGCTGGTGCAGAGCCTCAGCCGCGCGCGCGGACGCTCCGTCGTGGTGGTGCTGCACGATCTCAACATGGCGGCACGCTATTGCGACCATATCGTCGCGCTCAAATCCGGGCGGCTGGTCTTCGAAGGCACTCCCGACGACCTGATGACCCCGGACCGTCTTCATGACATCTATGGCGCGCGCATGGAGGTCATGACCCGCGCCGACGGCTCCCCCGTCGCCCTCCCCGTGTAAGGCCCAAAATGCTCAGACAGTTCTTCGACTACTACCGCCCGCACATGCGGCTCTTCTGGCTCGATTTCGGCTCTGCCGTGCTCTCGGGCCTGCTCGAGCTGGCCTTTCCGCTGGCCATCGCGGGCTTCATCGACCACCTGCTGCCGGGCGGCGACTGGGGGCTGATCGTACTGGCCTCTGTGGCGCTGGTCTGCGTCTACGTCATCAATGCCGGGCTGATGCTGGTGGTGACCTACTGGGGCCACATGCTGGGCATCAATATCGAGACCGAGATGCGCGCCCGCGCCTTCGGACACCTCACCCGGCTGGGCTGGGGCTGGTTCGACCGCGCCGAGACCGGCAAGCTCGTCGCCCGTGTGACCCGCGATCTCGAGGAGATCGGCGAGGTCGCCCATCACGGTCCCGAGGACCTCTTCATCGCCATCATGACCTTTGCCGGCGCCTTCGGGCTGATGCTCTGGCTGCACCCGCCGCTGGCGCTGATGACGTTGGTGATCGTGCCGGCGATGGGCTGGCTTCTGGCAGTCTATGGCGGCCGGATGACGCGGACCTGGCAGGCGATCTACGGCCGCGTGGGGGCCTTCAACGTGCGGCTCGAAGAAAGCATCGGCGGCATCCGCGTGGTGCAGGCCTTCACCAACGAGGCGCATGAGCGCGCGCTCTTCGCCGAGGATAACGCCCGCTACCGCGCCACCAAGCTCGACGCCTACCGCATCATGGCGGCGCTGAGCGCGCTGCAGTATTCCGGCATGCGGCTGGTGCAGGTGGTGGTGATGGTGGCCGGCGCGGGCTTTGTCTTCGAGGGCGCAATGAGCACCGGCGACTACGTCGCCTTCCTGCTGCTGGTGGGCGTGTTCTTCCGCCCGCTGGAAAAGATCGCCGCGGTGATCGAGCTCTACCCCCGCGGAATCGCGGGCTTCCGCCGCTATCTCGAACTTCTGGACGAGCACCCCGAAATCGCCGACGCCCCTGAGGCGCGCGAGGCCCCGGCCCTGCGCGGCGAGATCGCCTTCGACAATGTCGAGTTCACCTATGACGGGGCGCGCGGCGTCTTGCACGGCGTGTCACTGACCGTGCAACCCGGTGAGACCGTGGCGCTGGTCGGACCCTCCGGCGCCGGCAAGACCACGATGATGGCGCTGGTGCCGCGCTTCTACGAGCCCACCGCCGGCGAGATCCGCATCGACGGGCTGCCGCCGGCCTCGTTGACCCTCGAGAGCCTGCGCCGGCAGGTCGGGCTGGTGTCGCAGGACGTGTTCCTGTTCGCCGGAACCCTGCGCGAGAACATCGCCTATGGCCGGCTCGGTGCGACCGAGGAGGAGATCCTCGAGGCGGTGCGCGATGCCCAGCTCGGCCCGCTGGTCGACAGCCTGCCGAGCGGGCTCGACACGGTCGTGGGCGAGCGCGGGGTGATGCTCTCGGGCGGGCAACGCCAGCGGGTCGCCATCGCGCGGGTCTTCCTGCGCAACCCGCCGATCCTGCTGCTCGATGAGGCCACCTCGGCGCTCGACCGCTCGACCGAGCGCGAGGTGCAGGCGGCGCTGGCGCGGCTCGCGGTCGGACGTACGACGCTGATCATCGCGCACCGGCTCGAGACCATCCGCCACGCCGACCGCATCGTGGTGATGGATGGCGGGCGCATCGTCGAGATCGGCAGCCACGATGATCTGGTCGCCCGGCAGGAGGCCTATTTCCGGCTGCTGGACTGACGCACAGGGGTGCGCCAACTGAAGGGGCACAACGCAGGTCGCGACGATAGGACCGGCGCCGGGCGGTGTGCTCACTCCGTACCCGAGGCGCCCATGACCGGGCGCCACTCTCGGCTCTCGCCCTGCCCGACGCGGTTCAGCGTCATCTCGAGCCGGAAGGTCTCGGGTAGGTAGAGGGCCTGCAGATACTCGACCCCACGTCCCTCGCGATCGCGCACGATCCGTCGCAACGACAGGAGCGGTGCGCCCGTCGCGACGGACAGCGCCTCTGCCACGTCTGCGCGGGCAAGCGTCGCGCTGACCGACTGGTGCGCGCTCTCCACCTCGACCCCGGAGCGCTCGAGCAGGGCATAGAGCGGCGAACTCGCAAGGTCGGTCTCGGTGTAGTTCCGTGCGATCCGCTCGGGGACGTAGGTCGTCAGGTAGGACATCGGGCGGTCCTTGTAATAGCGCACCCGGATCGCTGTCTGGCACCTCTCCGACGGATCGATGGCCATCTGTTCGGCCACGTGAGGCGGCGCGATGTCATAAGTAAAGGACAGTAGGCGGGCGGTCGTTTCATGGCCGATCTGTTCCAGCTGCGGGATCAGCTTCGTGAAGTCCGCGTCCAGAGGTGCCTCCGCGACGTGGCCGCGAACGGCTCCGGTCTGGTCCCGCTTGATCAGGCCCTCGTCTTCGAGCGCGGCCAGCACCTTGCGCACCGTGGCGCGCGAGACTCCATACTCGGCGGCGAGGCGGGTTTCCCCGGGCAAGGCCGCCCCGTCCGCATGCGCCCCTGCGGTCAGACTGTCGCGAAGCAGAAGATAGACTCGACGGGCTTTGCCGCCCGGAGCCAGACCGATTGTTCCACTCATCCCTGTTCCTTCCGACCGAATGACCCGACGCAGTGCCACTTGTTTGGGCAGGTTAGTCGGCCAGACCAGCCAAGCAAGTGTCAAGTGGACCAAACCGTTTGACGTGCAAAAATATAGCCATCTATTTGTAGTGCACATAATACAACTATGTTTCGCCGCCTTTGACGATACGCCCGGATTGAAGCCACGAATGACACAGAGCACAAATCCTGACCCCATGGCCTTCGCCGCGCTGACGCAGCGCTCGGAGCAGACTGCCACCCAAGCCGAGGCCATGCGGCCCGGCAGCCACGACACCTCTGCCACGCAGACCGGCGCGGCGCTCTGCAGCCACGCAAAGATGGCCGAGAGGCGCTGCCCGGGTCAGCGGGAGGTCTAGGGCGATGGAGAAGACACAGCCCGACCCCGTCACCGCCCTGATCCGCGACCGGCTCGACGGAAAGCGCGCCCTGCTGGACGAAGAACTCGCCCCCTGTGCCGCCGAAAGCGCCGCGATCGGCGCGGATGTTGCGGGCTTTCGCAACCGCCTGTCGCCCGGCTGCGGCCCCTTCGACTTCGAACTGGGGAGCCGCCGGAAATGAGCCGCGACATCCGCCTGCTGTCCATCGCCGAGCTTCAGGCGCGCTATTCTGATGGCAGCCTGACGCCCTCCGAGACGACCGAGGCCTGTCTGTCCCGCGCCGAAGAGATGAATCCCGAACTGGGCGCCTTCATCTCGATAGACGCTCAAGCCGCGCGCGCCGCCGCTCAGACCCCGCGGCCGGGGGCGCTTTCGGGTGTGCCGCTGGCTCACAAGGACATCTTCGCGACCCCGGACCGGCAGCCCGGGTGCGGCGTCGTGCGCGGGGCGCTGCCCTGTCCACCGCTGCCTCCGTCACCGCTTCTGGCACGCATGGAGGCGGCCGGCGCCATCGACCTCGGTCCGCTGAACATGGCCGGGTTCGCGCTTGGCACGACCGGCGCGAACGCTCTGGTGGGCGATGCCCGCAACCCGTGGGACCCGGCCTTCTGCACCGGCGCCTCCTCGTCCGGCTCGGCGGTGGCGGTCGCGGCGGGGCTGGCCTTCGGATCGATCGGAACCGACAGCGGTGCCTCGGTACGGGTTCCTGCCGCGCTGTGCGGCATCGTCGGCTACATGCCCGAACACGGTGCGCTGGACGGCACCGGCTGCTTCCCGCTGAGCTGGTCCGCGGACCGGCCCGGCGTTCTGGCGCGCAACGTGGCCGACGCGGCCCTGCTGACGGCGGTGGCGCGGGGGCAAACGCCTGCACCGGTCGAACGCCCGGCGGGTCCACTGCGCATCGGCCTGCCCGAAAGCTACTATACAGAAGGCCTCAGCCCCGCGATGGCAGATGCGTTCAGCGCGGCGATCCGGCATATCGAGCAGTGCGGCCACAGCATCGTGCCCGTTCCGGTGGTCGAGACGACCGAGATGCGCTCGCTGCACCGGGCGCTGATGCGCACCGAGACCGCGGCGGTCCATCGCGCGATGATGTCGAGTCACCCCGCGCTCTACGAGCTCTCGGTGCGCAAGTTCATCACCGGCGGCGAGGGGATCCTCGCGGTGGATTACGTGGATGCCCTGAGGCTGCGCGCGGTCATGCAGGCCGAGGCGCGCCAGCTGACCTATGCCCATTGCGACGTGCTGCTGACGCCGACGACCCGCTCGCCCGCGCTGCGCTACGACGCGATCGCCGACACCTCTCGCGCAGAGACATGGGCACAGGTGACCGGGCTTGCGCATTTCACCCAGCCCGCCAGCTACCTTGGCCTGCCCGCCATCTCGGTGCCCTTCACGCTGAGCCCGGACGGGCTGCCCCTTGGCGTTCAGCTGATCGCCCCCGCCGAACGCGAGGCGACGCTGCTGTCCGCGGCCTTGGATTTCGAGCGCCATTGGACCGACCTTGCGGCCTTCCCGCCCCTTGCCGGCTGACCCGGCACCCCGCGAACACCCCAACAGGAGAAACAAAATGACGACGAAAATGACCCGCCGCGCCTTTGCCAGTATGGCACTTGCCGCCCCGTTGGTGATCCGCTCGGGCACCCGGCTCTCGGCACAGACGCTGAGGGAAATCAATTACATCACTCCCTACGGCAACTCCACCGTCTACGCCCCCGACTACGTGGCCATCACCAATGGCTACTTCGAGGAGCAGGGCCTCAAGGTGAACCTGATCCCCGGCAACGGCTCCTCCGCGTCGGTCCAGCAGCTGCTGGCTGGCCAGGTCCAGATCGCTCGCACCGGCGGGCTCGACCTGATCGCGGCGCTGTCGACCGGCAACGCGCCGATCCGCGCGTTCGGCACCATCGCCCACACCTCGACCTGGTGGATCATCTCGGGCGCCGACGCGCCGATTGAGACCCCCGAGGACTTCCGGGGCAAGACCATCGGCATCGTTTCGGCCGGTGGCGGATCGGAAAAGGTGATCGACATCCTTCTGGCCGGCGCCGGCGTGCCCAAGGACGAGGTCACCTTCCAGGTGGTCGGCAACTCGCCCGGCTCGATGGACCTGATCGAGATGGGCCGCCTCGACGGCTTCATCGGCGACATGTCCGTCTGGGCGCCGCTGAACGATCGCGGCGCGGCGATGCACGCGATGTCGCTCGACCCCTACATGGACGTGCCGGGGCAGGTCTACTTCACCACCAACGAGATGCTTGAGACCGACCCCGATGTCTGCCTCGCCTACATGCGTGCCGTGAAAAAGGCGGTTCAGGTCATCGAGGCCGACGAGACCGGCGCCGCCAGCATCGAGGCGATGATGCCCTTTGCGTTCCCGGAGCTCGACACTCCCGAGGCCGCGACGCTGACGCTGCAGGCCGAGAAGGAGCTGTGGGTCGCCCGGGGCGACGAGGGCATCGGCAAGATCTATCCCGAGGCCTTTGCCAAGGGCTGGGAACAAATGGCCGCCGCGAACCTGTCTGATCCCGACATGGACCCCTCGGTCGCCTACACCACCGCCATCTCGGATCAGCTCTGAGCCAACGCAAGCACGAACAGGACCACAATGACTGTCGCTATTTCATGCCAACAGGTCAGCAAGACCTACGAGACCCGCAACGGACCGGTGAATGCCCTGAGTCCCTGCGATCTCGAGATTTCACCTGGCGAGTTCGTCGTCCTGCTGGGGCCCTCGGGCTGCGGCAAGACGACCCTGCTGCGCATGATCGGCCGGCTTCATGACCACACGTCCGGTTCGCTTGATCTGACCCCTGTCGAAGCCGGTGAAACCACCACCGGCTTCGTCTTCCAGCAGGCCAACCTGATGCCCTGGATGACCGTGGAGGAGAACGTGGCCCTGCCGCTGCGTCTCAAGAAACAGCCCAAGGCCACCCGGATGGAGACGGCGCGCGACCTGTGCAGCCGCGTGGGCCTCGAGAATTTCACCAAGAGCTGGCCCCGCGAGCTCTCGGGCGGCATGCAGCAGCGTGTCTCGATCGCACGCGCGTTGGCCGATGACCCCCAGCTTCTGCTCATGGACGAACCCTTCGGCGCGCTGGACGCGCTGACCCGGACCCGCATGAACAGCGAGCTGGAACGGCTGTGGATGGCCTCCGGCGCCACCGTGGTTCTGGTCACGCATTCCATCACCGAGGCGATCATGCTGGCCGACCGCATCGTGGTGATGAGCGCGCGCCCCGGTCGCATCGTCAGCGAGACCCGCGTGCCATTCCCGCGGCCACGCGGCACCCAGATCGAGAACACCCCCGAATTCCAGGCCATCGCGGCCGACCTTCGCAGCCAGTTGGAGCACTGACATGAACCGGATCAGGCATTTCGCACCCGGCATCGTGTCGGTCGTGGGCTTCTTCGCAGTGTGGGAGATCTACTGCCGCATGTCGGGGATCAACCCGCTCATCCTGCCGCCGCCCAGCCAGATTGGAGCGATTTTCTTCGACGTCGCGCTGGATCCGCGCACCCTGCGCCACGCCAGCATTACCCTGACCGAGACACTGGCCGGCTTCGGGCTTGCCACGGTGATCGGTATGACCGTGGGCTGGGCCGTCGCCGCCTCTCCGCTGATCGAGCGCGCGGTGCACCCGTTCATCGTCGCGAGCCAGGTCATCCCCAAGGTGGCGCTGGTGCCGCTGTTCGTGGTCTGGTTCGGCTTCGGCATGACCTCGAAGATCGTCGTGGCGGCCGTCATCGCCTTCTTCCCGGTGCTGGTGAACACCGTTCTCGGCCTGCGCTCGGTTCAGCCCGGGCACGCGGATGTGTTCCATTCGCTGAAGGCCACCCTGTGGCAGCGCATCTGGCTGCTGCAAATTCCTTCGGCCCTGCCGGCCATTCTGGCGGGCATGGAGATGGCGATCGTGCTGGCCACGATCGGCGCCGTGGTCGGCGAATTCCTCGGCGGCAGCAGCGGCCTTGGCTACATGGCCGTGGCGACGATGAACGCCTTCCAGACCGACCGTCTGTTCGTCATCATCATCCTGCTGACGCTCATCGGCTTTGTCCTCTACGCCATGATGGCGGGGCTGAAACGCGCGCTCGTCTCATGGTCGGACAACCAGAAGGCAGGGTCCTGAGCCATGCTCGAACCCGATGAGAACCAGCGCCTGATCCTCGATACGGTCGACCGTTTCATGGCGCGCCACATGCCGTCCGAAGAGGCCGGCCGCCGGGACGAGGCCCACACCCCGCCATATGACCTGCTGCCGCATCTCGGTGAAGCCGGGTTTCTGGGACTGCCCGTCCCGGAGGCGCATGGCGGGCTGGGCCTCGACTGGACCACCATGGCGCTGGTGCAGGAGCGGCTGGCCTGGCACGCCTATGCGGTCGGCTCGATCGTCAACCGCGTGGTGGGCTTCGGGGCGATGTCGGTCCTGTCCTACGGATCCGAGGCCCAGAAGGCCCGGCTGCTGCCGCGCATCACCTCCGGGCGCTGCCTGATCGCGCTGGCCCTGACAGAACCGCAGGCGGGATCGGATGCGGGTGCAATCCGCACCCGGGCCGAGCGCAGCGGCGATGGCTGGGTCCTGACCGGCGGCAAGACCTGGATCAGCGACGCCGGCGGCGCCGATTACCTGCTGACCGCCGCGCGCACCGACCCCGACAGCCGTGGCTCGCGCGGGGTCTCGATGTTTCTCGTGCCGCGCGACGCGCCCGGCATCGCCATGACCCAGATCCCCAAGGTCGGCAACAATTGCATGCCGAGCTGGGAGATCGGCCTTGATGGCGTGCAGGTGGGCGCGGAAGCGCTGATGGGCGAGGAGGGCAAAGGGTTTTCCGGCCTGATGTCGACCCTGCACTACTCGCGCGCCAGTATGGCCGCGACGGTGCTGGGCTGTGCGCAGGCGGCGCTGGATCTCACCATCGCCCATGCCAAAGAGCGCAAGCAGTTCGGGCGCCCCATCGGGTCGTTCCAGACCATCCGCCACCGGATCGCCGACATGCAGATGCGCGTCGATGCCACCCGGCTGGTCGTGCGCCACCTCGCCTGGATGATCGCCGAGGGGCGCGACAGCAGCCGCTTTGCCTCGCAGGCGAAGGTTCAGGCCACCGAATGCCTGCAATTCGTGACCGATCACGGCATGCAGATCCTCGCCAGCGCCGGCTATGCCCGCGAAAGCGCCATGCAGCGCTACTGGCGCGACGCACGGCTCTATTCCTTCGGGGAGGGCTCGAACGAAATTCAGCGCGACCTCATCGCGCGCCAGCTTGGCCTTTGAGACGCGCCGAGGCGCAAGGGAGACAGACGACATGCACGACATTATGGCCATCGACACGGTTGTGAACCTGTTCACCGACGAGGTCGAGGCGCTGCGCCCGGCCAACCGGAAGCAGTTCTATCAAGGCAAGATGAAGGTCAGCGACTCGACCATGAACGGCGTCTCGCTGGACGAGATGCTGCGCCGCATGGATGCGGCAGGGATCGAGAAGTCCTTCCTGATCGCCGCCAAATGTGGCCCCGAGGGCCCCGCCGCCTGCTACCGCCTGCCCCCCGCGATGGTGGCGCGGGCGGTGAAGGCGCATCCCGACCGGTTTCTCGGGATGATCGGCATCGATCCGACCGAAGGCATGACCGGCGTACGCGAGATGGAGCACGCGATCACCGAGCTGGGCTTTGTCGGCGCACATTCCTATCCGCACTGGTTCGAGCTCGCGCCCAACCATGCGCGCTACTACCCGTTCTATGCCAAGTGCGTGGAGCTGGACGTGCCGATGCAGCTTCAGGTCGGCCAGTCGATGATCTACGATCCGACCTATCCGCGCCGCTCGGTCGGCCGGCCGATCACGCTCGACGACGTCGCCTGCGACTTCCCCGAGCTGAAGCTCATCGGCATTCACGTGGGCATCCCGTGGACCGAGGAGATGATCGCGATGGCGTGGAAACACCGCAACGTCTACATCGCCTCGGACGCGCATTCGCCCAAGTACTGGCCGGAGAGCTTCAAGCACTACATCCGCTCCTACGGGCAAGACAAAGTGCTGTTCGGGACCGATTTCCCGGTCCTCGACTTCGAACGCACACGGAACGAGATCGAGGCCATGGAGCTGCCCGAGGCCGCGAAGCGCAAGTTCCTGCGCGACAACGCCCGCCGCCTCTACAAGCTGGACTGAGGTCGCCGCGCCGCCGCGTCCGGTTCAGGCGTCTAGGAACCTCAGCAATGCCGCCGCGGCCTCGTCGGGCCGGGCGGTTACCGACGGGATCACCCGCGCCTCGGCCTCTGGTATCAGCGCGGCATATTCCGCGTGCCATTGCAGCAGCATGTCCCCCTCGCCGCAGGCCGCCAGCGTGGGGCGCGTGATACGTGGGAACTCGGCCCGCTTGTCGAAGCGGAAGGCAGCGCGATAGGACAGGTGATAGGTCCTGTAGGCCTTGGCCACGTCGATGACCTTCTCGTGCAGCACATCGGGCGGCGGCAGGCCGATCTTGCGCGCGTGGACGGCATCGGTCGCATACCATGGCCAGAACATGTAGGTGTCGCGCACGAAGTGCCAGATCCAGTTCAGATGCCCGCCGTGCAGATCCGCCTCGAGCGCGGGCGCGTAGCGGTCGAGGATCTCGGCCTGCATCTCGTCGGAATAGAGCCCGATCCCGTCCAGCACCAGCCGCCGCACCCGCGCGGGCCGTGCGATACTCAGCGCTGCGGCGATCGAGCCGCCCGTGTGGGTGCCGTAGAGGTCGCATTGCGCGATCCCCAGCCCGTCCAGCGCCTCGGCCAGCCGGTCGGCAAAGAAGTCGATCTCGGGCACGTCAGGCATGTCGCCGGCGGAGTCGCCGTTGCCCATCGTGTCAGGCGCAATCACCCGGCGCCCGCGCGCGGCAAGAGCCTCCATCAGGGGCACCAGCCCGCTGGACGAGCCCGGCGAGGCATGGATCAGCACCACGACAGGCGCATCCTCGGGACCGGCGGCACGGTAGTGCACCTGCCCGCCGGCGACATCGACAAAGCCGCGCCGGATCATGCCGGGACCTCGGCCATGTCGGGTGCGCCGCGCCGCTTGGAGCGCCACAGCACCGCGGCAAGGGCCAGCGTGAAGACAAGGCTGAGCACCGCCATCTGCAAGACCCAGAGCTGCGGCTCGCGCGCCTGGATCAGCGCCCGCCCCATCAGATGCATGGCCACGGCCAGCCCGCCGAAGATCGCCCATCCACCCCAGAGACCGGCACGATCATGGGCTGCGATGCCGCCCGGGGGCTCTTCCTCGCGGGTCAGGTCCGAAAGATCGCGCGGGGCCTCCGCCGCGACCTGGCCGTCGCCCTCTCCCACGGCAGCCCGCTCCATGCGCCGGGCCATCAGCCGCGCGAGCAGTCCGCCCTGCGCCGCAGCGGCCTTTTTGCCGGCCCCCGGCGCGGAGCCGTCGCCCGAGGTGGTCACGGTGAAGAAACGCGACGCCAACAGCGCCAGCAGGATCACCGCGACGCCGGCAAGGTCCGTGCGGACCTCGGGGACGATCATCATGCCCGCGCCGACGATCATCACCAGCCGCAGCGGCAGGGCGATCGGCGCGGAGAAGTAACCCACGAAGGCGATCGACAGCGTTGCCAGCCCGAAGGCCGCCGTCAACGAAGCCTGAAGGATCTCGGCCGGGCTGCCCTGCATCAGCAGCGCGGGCTGGTAGACGAACATCACCGGGATGATGAAGGCCGCGATCCCGAGCCGGGCCGCCGCCACCGAGGTGGCCATCGGGTTCGCCCGCGCGAGCGGCGCCGCCGCAAAGGCCGCGAGCGCGACCGGCGGCGTGATGTTCGAGACGATGCCGAAATAGAAGGCGAACATGTGCGCGGCCATTTCGTCGACGCCGAGGGCGCGCAGGATCGGCACGATGGTGGCGACCATGGTGATGTAGACCGCCGAGGCGGTCATGCCCATGCCCAGCACGATGGCGACCAGCCCGCTCATCGCCAGCAGCAGCCACAGCTGTTCGCCCGCCGCCGACAGGGCGCCCTGCGTGATCTGGAAGCTGAGCCCGGTTGAGAAGATGGCCCCGATGATGATGCCCGCCGCGGCCGCGGTGACCGACAGCGCCGCGGTCGAGCGCGCGGTCTGCTCCATCGCTGCGGCGAGCCGCATCGGTGTCGGCCAGGTGCGGCGGCTGGCGAAGCCGGTGATGACCGTCCCGGCCAGCGCGATCACCGCCACGAACACGATGGAGTAGCCGGCCACGAGCCCGCCGATGATGAGCGCAATGGGGATCAGTAGGTAGCCCTGCCGCCGCAGCACCTCCCAGGTGCGCGGCAGGCTGTCGCGCGGCAGTGTCCGCAGGCCGGTGCGCTTGGCCTCGAAATGCACCGCGACGAAGATCACCAGGAAATACAGCAGAGCCGGGATCAGGGCCGCCAGGATGATTTCCGAATAGGGGCGGCCAAGGAACTCGGCCATGATGAAGGCGATGGCGCCCATCACCGGCGGCATGATCATGCCGCCCGTCGAGGCCGCGGCCTCTGCGCCGCCCGCAAAGGCCGGACGATAGCCGAGCTGACGCATCAGCGGAATGGTGAAGGCTCCGGTGGTGAGCACGTTGCCGATGGCGCTGCCCGACAGTGTGCCCATCATCGCCGAGGACACCACGGCAGCCTTGGCCGGCCCGCCAGTGCGGTGCCCGAACATCGAGAAGGCGAGGCGCAGGAAAAAACTGCCGACACCGACCACGGCCAGCAGGTTGCCGAACAGGATGAACAGCACGACATATTGCGCCATCACCCCCAGCGGCGTGCCGAAGATGCCGCTGTCGCCCAGCACCAGCGCTCGCAGCAGGGTAAGCGGTTTCGTTGGCGGGCCGTAGAACACGCCGGGCGCGTGGTTCGCGAACAACGCATGCAGCACGAAGGCCCCGGCCACGAACAGCAGGATCGGGCCCAGCGTCCGGCGCACCCCTTCGACCACCAGCCCCAGTGTCAGCAATGCCGCGAACAGGTCGGTGTTGGACATGATGACCTGTCGCAGGGCCCAGTTCGGCAGCGTGCTGACATAATACCACGACAACCAGATTGCCCCGGCCAGCAGCGCCCCGTCGATCACCGACCAGCGGTTGAACGGGTCGGACCAGCTCCGTCCGAGCGGGTGCACCAGCACCACCAGAGCCATGGCGAGGGTCAGGTGCAGCGGGTTCATCAGCATGGTCGGCGGTGCCCCGTAGATCGCCGCGTAGAGGTGGATCAGCGAGAAGAAGACGGCGCCGAAGAGGATCAGCAGACCGTTCAGGCGCGCAGCGCCGGAGCCCTGCACGAGCAGGCTCAACGCGTTCTGAGGCGGGGTGTCGGACATTCGGAACCTGTGCTGTCTTGTTGAGGGGGCGAAACCGCCGCCCCCCAGTGAGAACGGATCGGTGGCGCGATCAGTCGTCGGCGAGTCCGGCCTCGGAGTAGAACATCATCGCGCCGGGATGGGTCTCGACCGAGGCAAGGTCGAGCATGGTCTCGGGCTGGATTTCCTCGGAGCCCGCGAAGAGGCCTTCGAATTCACCAACGTTCTCGACCAGGGCCTTGGTGATCTCGTAGACGATCTCGTCCGGCACGTCGGCCGAGATCACGGCCTCGTTCATCAGGTAGGGCAGCATCACCGCCTCGTCCTGGCCGGCATAGGTGCCGGCGGGCAGCTCCTGCATCGTGGTTCCGGCCAGAGCCGCGGTATAGGCCTCGCCTGCCGCCTCGTCGAAGCCCATCAGGGTGAAGCCCGGCTGGTTCTCGATCTGCATCAGCATGCTGTAGGGCGCCGGCCCGGCAAAGAAGCCGACGTCGAGACGCCCGTCCTGAAGCGCGCCCGCCGTGTCGCCATAACCGATCTCGTCCACCGTGCCGCCCGCAGCGCGCACGGCGTCGAAGCTGCTGCCGTTCGCCTCCAGCGCCTCGGCAATCATCGGCAGGAAGATCGACGTCGCGTTGGCGCCCCAGATACGGTAGGCCTCATCATCGATGTCGGCCAGCGAGGTCAGCTCGGTGTCGGCCGAGGCGACGGGCTGGAAGTAGGCCCCGTAGAGCGTCATCAGGTGGCGCACCTGGGGTGTCGGCACGCCAAGCGATCCCTCGCCACGCTGGACCACCGGCGTCAGGAAGCCGTAGGTCAGCACAATCTCGACCTCGCCCTGCGCCATCAGAGCCATATTCGCCTCGGTGCCGCCCGCGATGGTCGTCGCGGTGACCCCCTCGACATTGGCATTGATGATCTCGGCCATCTTGGCGCCCACCACGGGGTAGGTGCCTGCAAGGCCCGAGCCGATGCGGATGAAGGTTTCGGCCTGCGCGCCGGTGGCGACGAGAAGGGCCGCAGCGGCGGCGGTCATGACAAAAGTGCGTTTCATTGAGGCATCCCTGTGTGGAAATCGGGTCAGATATGAGCTTCGCCGCTGAAGCGGTCTTTTTCTTCTTGATGGGTCATACTGCTAAAGTTTATGTCAATAAGACATTTAACGTATCGCAAAAATAACGCGTTCTTGTATTCCCGACAGGCTGGAGATGATGAAATGAGCAGCGGATTCAACTTTGCAGAAACGCTGGACCATGCGGCCCGATCGCGCGGGGATCACCCGGCACTGATCCACGACGGCACCACGCTCAGCCACGCCGAGTTTGCCGCCCTGGTGCGCCGCACCGCCACCGTTCTGACCGAAGACGGGATCGGGCGCGGCGATCTCGTGGGGCTCGGCATGCAGGACAGCATCGAATATGTCGCCCTGCTGTTCGCGCTGGCCCGGGTCGGGGCGATCACGCTGCCCGTCGATGCCCGCTGGCACGAGGATGAAAAGCGCCGGATGGTCGAGTTCTTCGCGCCGCGCCTGTTGTTCTCGGACGACCCTCTTCCCGGGATCGAGGGCTGCCCGGTGCAGCTGGCCGATGACGTGTGGAAGGCCCGGGTTGCCACGGCTTCGGAGGATGCGCCGATCGTGCATGCGCCCGACCTCGGCATGGTCGTGTCGCTGTCCTCGGGCACCACGGGGCGACCCACTGGCCCGCTTCTGACCCACGAGCAAATGTATGCCCGCACCGTCAGCCAGATGGCCTCGCTGGGGTTCTCCTGCTACGATCGCTTCATGACCGCGACGCCGCTCTACTTCGGCGGCGGGCGAGCCTTTACCCTTTCGCAGATCGCCATCGGTGCGACGCTCATCCTGAACACCCCACCCTTCAAGGCGCAGGAGCTGGCCCGCGCCGTGGCCGAGACGGAAACCACGGCGCTGTTCCTCGTGCCGACGCTGCTGCGCCGCCTGCTCGAGCTGCCCGACTCCGAGCTGGCCGGGTTCCACGGCCTGCGGCAGCTGATCTCGTCCGGGTCGCCGCTGCATGCCCATGAGCGCGAGGCCGTGCGCGCGCGCCTGACCCCGAATTACTACGAATACTACGCCTCGACCGAGGGCGGCGGCGTCTCGGTGCTGGCCCCGGCGGATCAGCGTGCGCACCCCGAAACCGTGGGCCGCCCCGCTTTCAGGGTCGACCTGCAGATCGTCGATGACGCCCATGCCCCCGTGGCGCCCGGCGAAACCGGCCATGTCCGATATCGCGGGCCCGGCGTTGCCGAATGGTTCTTCCGCGACGAGGATGCGGCCGCGAAGGCCTTCCACGATGGCTATTTCTATCCCGGCGATCTCGGCGCGCTGGACGCAGGCGGTTTCCTGACCCTGAAGGGCCGCTCGAAAGACGTCATCATCCGTGGCGGCGTCAACATCTATCCCCCCGAGATCGAGCGGATCGCGTCGGCGCTGCCTGCAGTGGCGGAATGCTGCGTCTTCCCGGTGCCGCACGCCGCCTTCGGCGAGGAGGTGGGCATTGCCGTGGTGCTGCGCGACGGTGCCGATGCAACGGCGGTGCAGACCAGCATCACCGAGGAATGCGCCGCGAAACTGGCGCGCTACAAGCTGCCGCAGCATTTCTTCGTGATGGACAGCTTCCCCAAGAACAGCGGCGGAAAGGTCATCAAACCCAAGGTGATGGAAGCCGCGCTGAAGAGCTGACGCGGACAGCGCCGGTCCCGCAGCGGGCGGGACCGGACACGTTCAGCGCTGCCCATCCTCGGGCAGCAGCCTGAAGACGGGATAGCCATCCGGGCTTGCGTCCAGCTCGACCCGGGCGCCGCAGCGGGGCGCGTCGGATCCGGTCAGCCGACCGGGAAGGCGCAGCCCCTCCTCGAGATCGATCAGCGCGATGATGTAGGGCACCTCCTCGCCGAACGCGGACGAGGGCGCGCGATGCACTTCGGTAAAGGTGTAGACCGTGCCGCGCCCCGATGGCGTGAACGGCACGGTGTCCGGCGAATGACACGCGGGACAAAGCGGGCGCGGGTAGGCGCGCGGTTGCCCGCAGGCCTCGCAGCGCACCACGGTGTCGAAGGGGGCGTTGCCCATCAGCTGTCCTCCCCGCCCAGAACGAGCGTGCAATGTACTCCGATGATCCCGCCGTTGCCGTGCACCAGCGCATGATCCGTGCGGTCGAGCTGACGCGCCCCGCCATGGCCGAGGATCTGCCGTGCGGCCTCGACCACGTGGAAGAGCCCGGCCGGCACGCCGCAATGGCCCGCAGACAGCAGCCCGCCATGCGGGTTTACCGGCAGTGCGCCCTCGGCGCCGATGGCACCCGAAAGCACAAAATCCCCCGCCTCGCCCTTCGGGCAGAACCCAAGGTCCTCAAGCTCGAGCAACACGGTGATCGTGAAGCAATCATAGAGGCAGGCGAAATCCATGTCCGTTGCGGCCAGCCCCGCCGTCGCGAAGGCCGAGGCCCCCGACCGGGTGGCGGAGGTGGTCGACAGGTCGGCGGAATCTCCGACCCAGGGGTGCCCCATGGCATAACCCGACCCTAGCAGCCACGCCGCACGGCGCGACAGCGCACGGGCGCGTTCGGGCGTCGTCACGATGACCGCCCCTGCCCCATCCGAGACCAGCGAGCAGTCCAGCCGCCCGAACGGCGTCGCGATGCGCGGCGCGTCCAGCACGTCCTCGACCGAGATCGGACGGCTCTTGTGGGCATTGGGGTTGCGGCCGGCATGGCGACGCGCCTCGACGGCGACCTGTGCCAGCGCTTCGGGAGTGGTCCCGAAATCATGCATGTGGCGCTGTGCCACCATGGCGTAGAGCGCAGGAATGGGCGGGCCCAGCGGCTGCTCGAGCTCGGCATGGGCGGCCGATCCCTTGCTGGCCATCGCGGCCACCGCGCCGTCGCGTGACAGACCGCTGAGCAGGTTCTGACCGGCGACGCACAGCACCGTGTGGCAGGCACCGCTGGCCACGGCCATCGCCGCCTGATGCACCATGGCGGTTCCCGAGGCGCCGGCGATGTCGACCGTGGTGAAGAAATCCGGTTGGATCCCAAGCGCAGAGGCAACGACAGTACAGGGCATCATCCAGCCGTCGATGCGGGTGGGGGTGGTGATCAGCCCGTCGATGTCGTCAAAGCCAAGGCCAGCCTGCGCCAGCGCGTCGGTGGCTGCCTCGGCCATCAGCCCCAGCGAGGTGCTGTCCGGGTGCTTGCCGATGCGGCTTTCTCCCGCGCCGACGATGGCGGCCGCGCCACGCCTCATCGACTCAGCACCACGAGCGCGTCACAGACCGTGGCGCCCTGCCCCGCTTCGCCGACGATGACCGGGTTGAGGTCGAGCGTCTCGATGCGGCCATCGCTGCCCATGCCCAGATCCGACAGCGTCGTGATCGTGCGCACCAGCGCGGACACGTCTGCTGGCGCCCGGCCTCGATGGCCGTCGAGCAGCGGCCACCCGCGCAACTGGCGCAACATCGACAGCGCCTCGTCCTCGCTCACCGGGAGCAGGCGATGCGCCACATCCTCCAGCAGCTCGGCCATGATCCCGCCCAAGCCGACGGTCAGCACCATGCCGAAGACCGGGTCACGTGACAGGCCGAGGATCATCTCGACCCCGGGGGCCGCCATTTCCTCGATCAGGAAGCCCCGCAGCTCGAGGTCCGGAGCCACCTCGCGGATCCGCGCGCCCATCTCTTCGGCGGCGGCGCTGGCCGTGGCGCCGTTCAGGTTCAGCTGCACACCGCCGAGTTCGGTCTTGTGACCGATCTCGGCCGACAGGATCTTGACCACGACCGCCCCGCCGAGACGGTCGGCCAGCGGTCCAGCGTCGGCTGCGGTTTCGGCCACCATCCCGCGCGGCACGTCGAAGCCGTTGGCGGCGAGGAAGGCCTTCGCGTCCGCCTCGTCCGGCTGGCCGGGCAACGTGTCCAGCCCCTGAACCGGCGGCACCGGGGCGACCACCGGCCGGGCCGCCTGTGCGAGCTCCGCGTAGCGCGCGGCGGCATCGATGACCTGCATGGCGGGGGCAATGTCGCGGAAGACCGGCAGGCCCATGCGGACCAGCTCGGCATGGGTCAAGGTGTCGTCGTCGGTGCAGTTGCCGCTCCAGATCACCGCGCAGGGCTTGGGGCTTGCCAGAAGCGCCTGCGCCGTACCCCGGATAAGCTCGGCAGAATGCAGGGTCAGGACCGGTAGGATCACGTCCACGGCCGGGTCCTGTGCGATTGTCTCCAGCACCCCGGCAAAGATCTCGGGCGAGCCGATCGCTGCCGAGGTGACGTCGGCGGGGTTCGAGGCCTGCCCGTAATTCGGGATCAGCTCGGCCATCCGGGTCTTGGTCGCGCTGCCGAAGTCGGGAAAGGCAAGGCCATGCATCGGACCCTGGTCGGCAAGGTGCACGAGGTTCCCCCCCGAGATCGACACCGCCGCCAGTCCGCGCCCACCCAGTCTCCGGCCTGTGCGCAGCATCATCGCCACGTCGATCATCTCGTGACAATCGTCGACGCGCAGGATGCCGAGCTGGCGCAGGACGTCATCGGCCACGCTGTCGCTGCTGGCCAGCGCCCCGGTATGCGACACCGCCGCCTGCATGCCCTCTTCCGAGCGCCCGAGCTTCATCATCACGATGGGCTTGTCCGCGGCGCGCGCCCGGTCGGAGAGCGCGCGCAGCTTGCCGCCGTCACGGATGGTTTCGGCCAGCATCAGGATGACACGGGTCTCGGGGTCGTCGACCATGAAGGCCGCGTAGTCGAGGATGTCGAGATCCGCGTCGTTGCCGCAGGACACCTGGTAGCTGATCCCCAGCCCGGCCTGCTGGGCGCGGTACATCACATTGACCTGGGCCAGCCCGCCGGAATGACCGAGGACCGCGACATCGCCTTTGGGCGCGCGCGGACCGTTGATTGTCGCGGTAGAGGTCAGGGCAAAACCGTCGACATAGTTGATCAGGCCGTTGCAATTGGGCCCCATCAGGCGAATGCCGTGTTCCCGTGCCAGGGCGACGATCTCTGCCTGGAAGGCGGCGCCGTCGGCGCTGCCGCCCTCGGAGAAGCCGGAGCTGAAGATCGTGACATGGCGCACGCCACGATCTCCGCACTGTTTCAGGACGCCGGGTATGGCCTTGCCAGGCACGACGATGCCGACGTGGTCGGGCGCCTCCGGAAGGCTGGCGATGTCAGGGTAGCAGGGCATGCCCAGGATGGTGTCGGCCTTTGGATTGACCGGGTAGATCCGCCCCTCATAGCCGAAATCGACAAGCTGCTTCAGACAGCGGCCGCCGAATTTCCTCAGGTCCGCGCTGGCGCCGACGAGGGCCGCCGATTTGGGCGAAAAGAACGGTTTCAGGTCGGGAAAGCTGGCCGGCATGGTGTCTCACTGTGCTGGAAAGGGGCACTCCAAACCTCACAATTGCATTATACAAAGATCAAATGATTGTTGTCAGCCTTGCCCAATTTTCTCGTTTTTGGGGTCGATTTCCGTTGTTCGGCCAAAAGTTTAGTCGCCGGGACGTTGCTCGGCTGCACAGCCGGATGGTCAAGGCATGCCGATGCCGAGAGCCAGTGTCCTTCGCTATACCGCGTTGAAGGCAGCCAATCTCCCATCGGATTCATGGTCCCGCGGCCACACGACCTTCAGATGCAAAGAAAGGCAGCACTTTGCCAGCGCATCGACCCGGCATGAGGCGCACTCCCCCAAAATGTGCGTTTTTTGTTGTTATTTAATTATGCCTTTATAACAAATGGAATCGACGAGAGGCGCCCACGACCGGACATGCCTCTTTCGTACGTGAATTCTGACTGACTGAAGCCGGGCGCCCCGCGCATCGACCTCGACCCGCGGGAGAGGCCGGACGATGCGTTGCGCCCTGCGCCGATCAAGGAGCCACATCATCATGAGCATTGCAGCGGATCCGACCGCCGCCGACCGGTCCGCGCCTTCGGGCCAGCCGGCCCCGGCGCGTGAAGGCGCCATCGAAATAGATGGCATCACCAAGGTCTATGACACCAAGGGTCAGCGCACGCTGGCCGTCGAAGACGTGAGCCTAGAAATCGAGCCGGGAGAGTTCGTCGTGCTGATCGGCCGGTCCGGCTGCGGCAAGAGCACCCTGCTCCGCACGCTGGCGGGCCTGCAGGCGCCGACCGACGGTGCGATCCGCATCAGCGGCCAATCGCTCTATTCCCCGGAGGGCAAGGCCGTGCCCGAAGTCATCGGCGACCTCGGGTTCGTGTTCCAGGATGCCAACCTACTGCCGTGGCGCTCGGTATGGAAGAACATCGCCTTGCCGCTGGAGGTGCAGCGCATGTCCCGTCCCGACCGGCGCCGCCGCGCCGAGGAGCTGGGAGAGCTTTCGGGGCTCAGCGAATTCCTCGATCACCTGCCCCGGCAGTTGTCGGGCGGGATGCGCCAGCGGGTCGCGATCATGCGGGCGCTGGCGCCCGAGCCGTCGATCCTGTTGATGGATGAACCGTTCAGCGCGCTGGATGCGATCACGCGGGACGAGTTGAACATGGCCCTGCAGCTGATCTGGCTCGAGTTTCGCAAGACCGTGGTGCTGGTCACGCACTCGATCACCGAGGCGGCCTTCCTTGCCGACAAGATCGTCCTGCTGTCGCCGCATCCGGGACGGCTGCAGAAGGTCATCAAGGTCGACTTCCCGCGTCCCCGCCCGCTGGAACTGACCAAGGACGACGCCTTCCAGTCGCTCGTCGCCGAACTTCGGACGGAGCTGGGGGAATGACGATGACCAACCGCGACGACGCAAGCCCCGTCCGCAGCATGGCTCCCGCAGAGGGTGGGCGGTCCCTTCGAGAGCTGCTCGACACTTACCTGACCTGGATAACCACGCCACTGCTGCTGCTGGCCTTCATCGCGCTGTGGAAGCTTTATGTCGTGGTGCTCGACATCAGCCCCTTCATGCTGCCCCCGCCAGAGGCGGTGGCGCTGGCGCTGGTCGAGCTGCTCCAGGAGCCGTTCTTCTGGAATTTCTTCCGCATCACCGTGACCGAGATCCTGGTGGGGTTCGGCCTCGCCGTCGTGGTGGGGGCGGGGCTGGGCATCCTGCTCGGACGCTCGAAGTTGTTCGAGCGCATCGCCTCGCCCTTCATCGTCGCTTCGCAGGTGACACCCAAGGTGGCGCTGATGCCGCTGTTCCTTCTGTGGATGGGCTTCGGCATGCAATCCAAGATCGCCATGGTGGTGCTGCTGTCCTTCTTCCCGGTGATGAAGGCCACGATCCTCGGCGTCCGGTCGATCGGAAGCGAACAGCGCGACCTGTTCACGGTGATCCGCGCACCGGTCTGGAAGCGTTTGCTGTCGCTCGATGTACCAGCGGTGCTTCCCTACCTGCTGACCGGCATCGAGACGGCCAGCGTGCTTGCCGTGACCGGCGCCATCGTCGGCGAGTACCTCGGCGGCAACGAGGGCCTTGGCGCGATGGTGGTCATGACGCTGAACGCCATGCGCGTCGACCAGATGTTCGCCACGATCGTCGCCCTCGCGATCTTCGGCTTCCTTTTCTACGCGGTGATCGCCTCGATCCGGAAGATCGCCGTGCCCTGGCACGATTCAGCACAGAACGACTGAACCGGGCCCGCCCCCGGGATCCGATCCCCGGACACCCGTGCAAATCCACAACAGGAGAGCTTGACGACATGACCATCGACAGAAGAACCTTCCTTACCGGCGCCTCGGGCGCGACCGTTACCGCCACGCTGGGCGCTGCCAGCGTGACCTTCGGCCTGGGATCACCCGCCGCCGCGCAGGGTATGGCGCAGACCTACATGGCCCCCTCGCGCCTGACGCTGTTCCAGGGCTTCATCCTTGCCGCCGAAGCGCGCGGGTATTTCACCGACGAGGGGCTGGATATCACCGTGCAACCCGGCACCGGCACCGCCATCGCCGTGCAACAGGTGACCGCTGGTGCCACCGCCTTCGGCCTCGCCGGCCCCTCGACCACCTGCCCGCCAATCGCCAACCAGGGCGCGCCGCTGGTGTCGATCGGCCAGATCGGCTATCGGAACTTCTGGGAAATTGCCTCGCTCCCCGACAAGCCGCTGACCCATCCCTCCGAATTCCAGGGCAAGACGATCGGCATCGCCTCCGTTGGCGGCGCCATCGACAAGCACCTCGACCTGATGTCGATGGCCGAAGGGCTCGATCCGAGCAACGTCAACAAGGTCGTCACCGGGCTCGGCCCCAGCGGCTATGCCTTTCTCGAGCGGGGCGAGGTCGACGGCTTCTTCGTGTTCTACGAATCCAAGACCGCATTGCTGGAGCAGGGGGTCGAGCTGCACTACATCGCCGCCGACGATTTCGCCCCCCTGCCCTCTGACGCGCTGATCACTTCGACCGACTTTGCCGAGGACCCCGCGAATGAAGAGGTCATCGTCAAGTTCCTGCGCGCCTGCCGGCGAGGTGTCGAAGCGATGCAGGATCCGGCGAACTACGAGGACATCATCGGATACCTCGCAACCTATAATCCAATCGAGGGCGCTGAGGTCGAGAAGGGCAAGAAGATCCTCGATGCGCTGAAATTCTACATGACACCGCCCGAGGGCGTGGCGCAGATGGCCTTCAGCGAGGCGGACTGGGCCAGGGCGATCGAGTTGCTCGAGGTGTCCGGCGCCATCGAGACACCCGGCACCCCGCCGGAGCGGTTCTATACCAACCGCTTCATCTCGCAGGTCTGACCCCTGCGCGCTATAAAGCAACGACGCCTGCCGCCCCGCCCGGGCGGCGGGCCCCTGCTTAGGTCCGTGCGTGCGGAGCGATCAGCCGGGCTGTTTCATCTGGAACGTGTCGGTCAGGCGCGCGTAATGCCCCTGACCGGAGATGCGCCCGATGGCGCCCAGCCGGTCACCGTCGCAGCACAGATCCGGTCCGAGCAGCCCGTCATGGGCATGCACCTGAAGGACCTCGGCGACCACCGCGACGTGGGGGCGCGTGCCGATATCGAGGAATTGCGCCACCCGGCATTCCAGTTGCACCGGGAATTCGGCCAGCCGCGGCGGCGCCACCGCAACCGAGGGCTTCAGGGCGAAGCCCTGTTCGGCCACTTCGCTCTGCTCGCGGGGCAGCGACGCGGCGCAGGCGTTCATCCGGGCCGCCAGCGCCTCGGGGACGATATGCACCACGCATTCGGGCAGATCACGCAGGTTGCAGATGGTATCCTTCTCGCCACCGTCGCGCGGCCCGGCCGAGAAGATCAGCGTTGGCGGTGCGACGCCGAGCATGGTGAAGAAGCTGAAGGGCGCGGCATTCCAGCCCGCCGGGCCTTGCGTGACCACGAGGGCAATCGGCCGCGGCACGACGATACTGGACAGCAGTCGGTATTGCTCGGCGGCGGACAGGGATGTCGGATCTAGGTCGGTCATAGTCTCTTGCACTGCAGCGAGCGCCGCGGAGATCTGGGAGGGGAGGCCGGAAAGGGCATGGATTCAATGGGAAAAGTAGAGGCGGAAAAATGTATTGTATACCCGACACGAAGCGATCGAAGCGGCTTTCGGGCGGCCCTGCATTCTCTTTATGCAGGAATGGCATGGCAAATGGCCGGAATTGTTGCCCTGCTGGTCAAGTTCGGCACGGGAATGGCCAATCGGGCAGGCCGAGTATTTACGCGATAATGGACGCCTAGCGTTTTTCGCCCTAATACGAATAGGCAGCCTTTTTTCGGGCTGCGACTCCCGGCCTCGCCGGGCCATGTTTCACCAGAATTTTCCTGCCAGGAGATCCCGTGCGCAACCGCATCATGCTGGACCAAGAAGAGGTGACGCCGAAACACCATCAGGCCTATCTGCTCCTGCGCCAGCGGATCGAGGATGGTGTTTACCCGGTCGACAAGCCCATGCCGTCAGAGCCCGAACTGACCGCGATGTTCGGTGTTTCGCGCATCACCATTCGCCGCGCGCTGGAACGGCTACAGTCCGAGGGGCTGATTTCGCGGGCGCGGGGGCGAGGGACATTCCCGCTGGAACTGCCGCGCAAGACGACGAGCGTCGGGGCCGAGATCAGCGGAAACTTCGACAACCTCGTCGCCATGGGGCTGAAATCCCGTGCCCGGCTGATCGAGTTCGCCTATGTCACGCCACCCGAGGACATCCGCACCGCCCTCGACCTGACGCCGGACGCCAAGGTGCAGCGCGCCGTTCGGGTGCGGTCGGCGGACGACAAGCCGTTTTCGCACCTGACAACCTACGTGCCCCGCGAAATCGGGCAGAACTTCTCTTCGGCCGACCTCGAAGCGCGGCCGTTGCTACTGCTGCTCGAAGCCCAGGGCCACCGGATCCACTCCGCGACGCAGGCGCTCTCGGCGCGGCTGGCCGACCATCAGGTCGCACAGGTGCTCGAAGTCAGTCCCGGCTCGGCACTGCTGTGCATCCGCCGCCTGGTACGCGACGCGACGGGCAAGCCGGTCGAATACCTCGAGGGGCTGTATCGTCCCGACATGTATGAGTATTCCCAAAACCTCCTACGCGACGAAAACCTCGACGGTGTCGCCTGGACACCCCGCGACTGACCAAGGCACCCGGCCCATCCTCGCCCGGAAAAACGCCGATATCGCCCCGACCCCCGCGCCTGGCTCTCTCGGGGTCGGGATGCCGCAGAGGGTCGAGATCACGCGCGCGGTCGGCGGGGACGGTCGCATTCTCGTACTCGACGAGCCTGCTTCTGTAACTGCCTCCCTGAAAAGACGAGGCCTCCGCGCCCGGGAGGACGGCGAGGAGGCCAGTTCGCCAATCGCGGTGCCTCTGTTCAGGCTGCGGCGGCCCGCTTTGCGGTCGCCAGCTTGCCGGCATAGTCCAGCGCCGCCAGCATGTTGACGTGGTTCGCCTTGCCGGTGCCGGCGATGTCGAAGGCGGTGCCGTGATCGACCGAGCAGCGGTCGATTGGCAGGCCCAGCGACACATTCACCGCGGTGTCGAAGGCGATGAGCTTGATCGGAATATGGCCCTGATCGTGATACTGCGCGATCACAAGGTCGAAGGCGCCGGTGTTGGCTCTGTGGTAGACGGTGTCGGCCGAGATCGGCCCGGTCACGTCAATGCCCTCGGCCTTGGCCATCTCGACCCCGGGGGAGATCTGCCGATCGTCCTCGCGACCGAACAGCCCACCCTCGCCGCAATGCGGATTGATCCCGGCCACGGCGATGCGCGGACGCTCGAGGCCCATGCGCCGAAGATGATTTTGGCCGGTGCGGATGGTCTCGAGCACGCGCTCGGGGGTGGCGCGGTCGATGGCGTCCTTGAGCGAGACATGGGTCGAGACATGCAGCACGTTGAGGGTCGGAGAGGCCAGCAGCATCCAAGACGACTTGCAGCCGGTCAGATGCGCCAGCATCCCGGTGTGGCCGTCATAGTGATGCCCCGCGGCGTTCAGCGCCGCCTTGTTGATCGGCGCGGTGACGATGCACGAGGCCGCGCCGGCGCTGGTCAGGTCGACGGCCTTCTTGATGTAGCGGAAGCAGGCCTCGCCACAGGCATCTGACAACACGCCGAATTCTCCCGGGAGGCCCTCGGTCGGCACGTCGATGACTTGCAGCGCGGCGGCGTCGCCGGCGCCCTGTTCGCGCAGCGCGAGGTCGAGGTCGCAAGCCTTCACGGCGCGCGCCATGGTGTCGGCATCACCGATCACCGCGTAGCGGGCGCGCTCTTCGGGCGACAGCGAGGCCATCGCCTTGACGGTGACTTCGGCGCCTACGCCGGACGGGTCGCCCATGGTGATGACGATGGGTTGCTCTGACATCTTGGTCTCTCCAGATTTGCGTGCCGCGCCCTCAGCGGGCGGCGAGCGCGTCTGCGTTCAACATGCGCGGCGGGGTCTCTCCCGCCAGCACAGCGTCGAGGCTTTCGATCACCATCAGCCCGACATTCTCGAGCGCTTCGCGGGTGTCGGCCCCGGAATGCGGCGTGAAGACCGCGTTCGGGTGGCTAAACACCGGGTGCGAGGTGTCGGGCGGCTCGGAGACATAGGCGTCGATGGCCACGCCGCCGAGCTGGCCGCTTTCCAGCGCCTTGGCCACCGCGTCGAGATCGACAACCTCGCCCCGCGCCAGGTTGATGAGCTTCGCACCGGGCTTGATCTGAGCGAGGGTCGCCTCGTTGATCAGCGCGGCATTATCCGCCCCGCCGAAGACGTGCAGCGAAATGTAGTCGGACTGCGCCAGCAACTCCTCGAGTGGCAGGAAGCTTATGCCGTGCTCGGCGGCGAAGGCTTCATCGGGATATTTGTCGGTGGCCACCACCTGCATCCCCAGCCCCCGCGCCAGCTTTGCCAGCCGCTTGCCGATATTCCCGAGCCCCACGATGCCCAGCGTCTTGCCGCCAAGCTGGGTGCCGATGCGGCGGTCCCAGCCGCCGGCGGTCACCGATGCGTGGCCCTGCGGGATCCAGCGCGCCATCGAGAACATCAGCCCGACGGCCAGCTCGGCGACCGCGTCGGCATTGGCCGCGGGTGTGTTGCAGACCGGCAGCCCGGCCTCGGTGCAGGCGGGGATGTCGATATTGTCGACGCCGACACCGTGCTTGATCACGGCACGCAGCTTGCCGCCCTGCGTGAGCGTCTCGGGTGTCACCGGAACGAGGCCGACGACCAGCGCATCGGCGCGGCCGATATGCTCGGACACCCCGCCGTCCGGTTTCGACGTATCTGTACAGGAGATGAACTCCCAGCCACGTTCGCGGATCAGCTCCGGGACGCGGCCATGCTTGCCGAACCCCGGAGAGGTGGTGACGATCACCGGTTTACGATCGGGCATCAGATCAGCTCGTATGTCTTGAGGATGGCCTCGATCTGCTTGTCCTGCTCGGGATCAGGCAGCAGCGCGGGCTGCCGCGACGCGCCGACCGAATTGTCCATGACCCAGAGCGCGCGCTTCACCAGCGCAGGCGGATATCCCAGCTTGTAGAGATCGGTGCGGAACGCGCCGTAGGTTTCCTGCGCCTTGGCCGCGCCCTCTTCGTCGCCGGCGTTGAAGCACGAGACGATCTTGGCCAGCACCTCGGGCATCACGTTGCCGAGGCCCGAGATCGCGCCCTTGGCCCCGTTCTGGAAGGCCCAGTGCACGAGGTGGTCGGGACCGGAATAGACGTCGAAGCCGTCTTCGTCGCGGCCCACGGCCATGTATTGCTCGAGCGTCTCCTGCGCGCCGCCGGAATCCTTGATGCCGGCGATGTTGGGGTGCTTTGCCAGCGCCCGCGCGGTCTCGGGCTCGATGTGGTTCTGGGTGCGGGCCGGGATGTCATAAAGATAGACGGGCGTCTTCACAGCGTCGGCCACGGTGGTGAAGTGGCGCACCAGCCCGTCCTGGGTGCAGGCGATGAAGAACGGCGTGATCACCGCGATCCCGTCGACGCCGATGCGGTCGAATTCCTTCGCCAGCGCCACGGTCTCGAAGGTGGCGGGCATGCCGGCGTTGACGATGACCTTGGCCTGTCCGTCCACCTCGGCCACGACCTCCTCGGTCAGCCTTACCTTTTCATCAAAGGTCAGCGCCGAGAAATCGCCGTTGGTGCCGGCGCACATGATGTTGTTGCCGGCGGCGACCTGTCGGCGCACCTGCGCGCGGGTGGCCTCGTAGTTGATCGTCTCATCGTCGTTGAAACAGGTGACGAGGGCGACAAAGGCCTCTTTCTGCGAGCTCATGCGAGGACTCCTTGGTCAGATGTTTTGCGCGGCGCGGCGGCGCTGGATCGCGCGGGAGAGGAAGGGCCAGCCGGCAGAGAGCACGGTCAGCGCGAGGAACAGCAGCGTGATCGGCGTCGAGATGAAGGCGAGCACGTTGTCATCGTTCTGCAGCAGACCGCGGCGAAGGTTGGATTCGAGCAGCGGGCCGAGGATCAGCGCGATGCAGAGCGCCGCCTGGCTGAAGCCGAACTTCTGCATCCCCCAGCCCAGCACGCCGAAGCCCACCATGGTGTAGAGATCGACCGGGTTCAGGTTGATCGAGAACGAGCCGATGAAGCAGAAGACGACGATCGACATGGCCAGAAGGCGGCGCGGGATCATCAGGATGCGGCTGAACAGCGGGATCAGAGCCATGCCGAAGATGAACATGAAGATCGTCGCGATGAAGGTGCCGCCGAACATGCCCACGACCACGTCGGGGTTGGTCTGGAACAGCATCGGTCCCGGCGCGAGGCCCTGGATCAGCAGACCGCCCATCAGCACCGCGGTCACCACGTCACCGGGGATGCCGAGCGCCAGCAGCGGGATCAGGGCCGAGGCGCAGACCGCATTGTTGGCGGATTCTGTGGCGGCGATGCCGGGCGCGTAGCCGGTGCCGAATTTCTCCGGGGTCTTCGAGGCACGGCGGGTCTCGTTGTATGAGATCCACGACGCGGTGCCCGAGCCGGTGCCGGGCACGATGCCGATCAGCGTGCCGATGATGGAGCCGCGCACCAGTGCGCCGCGGCTGGCCTTGAGCTCTCCGCGCGAGGGCCAGCGGCCCGAGACGCTCTTGATCGGCTCTTCCTTGGCGGCGATGCGCTCCATCTGGGTAAAGACCTCGGACAGCGCGAAGAGGCCGATGAGGGCGGGCGTGAAGGAGAAGCCCGAGGCAAAGCCCTGAATGCCGAAGGTGTAGCGCATCACGCCCGAGATCGGGTCGGCCCCGACGGTCGAGATCAGAATGCCCAGAAGGCCCGAGATCGCGCCCTTGAGCAGGTCGCCCGAGAGCGAGGCGATGATGGTGAGACCAAAGAGGGCCAGCGCGAAATACTCCGGTGCGCCGAACTCCAGCGCGATGCCGGCCAGCTGCGGCGCGAGCGTCGCCAGCACGATGGCGGCGATCAGGCCGCCCACGGTCGAGGCGATGGTCGCCATGCCAAGCGCCTTGCCGGCCTCGCCTTTCTGCGCCATCGGGTAGCCGTCGAGCACCGTCGCGGCGGAGGCCGGGGTGCCCGGCGTGCGCAGCAGGATCGACGAGACGCAGCCGCCGTAGATGCCGCCGATATAGATGCCGATCAACATGTTGAGCCCCATCACCGGGGTCATGCCGAAGGTCAGCGGGATCAGCAGCGCCACGCCCATGGTCGCGGTCAACCCGGGCAGTGCGCCGATGACGAGCCCGCCCAGCGTGCCGGCGGCGATGGTCAGCAGCACCTGCAGATCGAGAAGCGGTGTAAGAAAGGCGATCGAGTCCATGACGGTCCTGAAGCTCTGTCCTGCGGCCCCTGCGCGGGCCGGTGCGGGGAAGAGGCAGGACGCGGATGCGCCCTGCCCCGGTGTCATGCGCCCGAAGGCGCACGTCAGATCAGTTGTTCATGCCGAGCATGCCGAGGTTCTCGAGCACGGTGCGCGAGGTCTCCATGTCGCGGCGGGCGCGCGCCTCGAAGGCTTCGCCGTCCTCGAAGGTGACGAATTCGCCCATGTCGGTCAGCGTTTCGCGGAACTGCTCGTCCGTGGCAATCTGCTCGACCGCATCGCGCAGCCAGGTCAGCGTTGCCTCGTCCATGCCCTTGGGACCGATCAGGCCCTTCCAGGACGACCAGGTGAAATCAACGCCCTTCTCGACCGCCGTGGGCGTGTCGGGGAACAGGTCGATGCGCTCGTCTTCCATCACGAAGAGCGGCGTCATCTGGCCGGCATCCGATGCCGACTTGGCCTCGGCAGGCGAGGCCACCATGGCGTCGATATGACCCCCGATGCAGGCGGTGCGGGCCTCGGACGAGCCGTTGAACGGCACCGACTCGATGGAGATGTCGGCGGCAGCGGCGAAAGCCTCGGCCGAGATCTGGTTGGCACCGCCGGCGCCCGAGTTGCCAACCTGCGGCGCGTTCTCGCCGGCATAGTCGATGAAGCTGTCATAGTCCGAGAACGGCGCGTCGGCACAGGCCACCATGACCTGCAGCGAACGGGCGTAGAGGCCAATGAACTCGACATCGTCGAGCTGGTAGTCGTTGCCGCCGATCAGCGGCTTGATGACCAGCGGGCCCTGGGCGCCGGCGCCCAGCGTGTAGCCGTCGGCACGGGCATTGACCGCTGCCGAGGAGCCGATCGCCCCGCCGCCGCCGGGCTGGTTGCGCACCACCATGGTGCTGTCGTCGAAGATGCGCTCGAACGCGTCGGCGACAACCCGCATCGACAGGTCGGTCGAGCCGCCCGCGGAGTAGGGCACCACCACCTGCACGGGGCGCTGCGGGAAATCCTGCGCCAGGGCGCCGGTTGCCGCGATGGCCGCCACGGCGGCACCGATGAATGTCGTCTTGAACATGAAGTTCCTCCCTTCAGATTGAATGAGTGCAATAACGCTCAGGGCAGCCAGACCGAGAGAAGCTCGGTAAAGCCGAAGTAGATCGCGAGGGTCATGCCGACCGGGAACAGGATCACCACCAGCCAGTTGCGCTCGCCCAGGAGCAGCAGGCCGAGGATGAAGGCCACCATCGTCGAAGGCAGGCAACCCACCGGCATGAAGGCCGCGGCGTAGCCGATCATCACCAGCGTGAAGGCGGCCATCGACAGCAGCACCGACTTGCCCGGCAGCGAGACGTCGGATGCAGGATCGTGCTCGGCCCGCAGCGCACGGATGATCAGCAGGACGGCCAGCAGGGCGATCAGGACGGTGACAAGCCACGGCACGAAGCTCGGCCCGGCAACACCCGGATTGAAACCCTGGTTGATGTAGGTTGCACGCCAGCCGGCAAAGCCGCAGAGCGCCAGCAATCCGCCGCCGATCCAGAGATCTGCCCTAGCCTCACGAACGATCATCAAAGGTCCTCCTCGCGTCGGGGAAGGCAGACGCGCCGCCTCCCGAGTCTTGCCGGTCAACATGACGACAAGCTGACAACCTGTCAATTGGTGAAACTATATTTCTTGAAATTCTGACGATCCGCCCGTGGAAACGCCCAGCTGAAAGACGGACGCCACATCAAAATACCGCATTCAAATAACTATTTTCATTCGCATTTTATCGCCACCTTCGCCCCACTATAGCACCACATGCGCGCGAGGGCCCCTCGCCCAGGTTGAGAGTTACCATTTGACAAGTTGTAAAACTTGCGCCAGTCCTGAGGCCATATTTCCGGCACTCACCCCCATGGGCGCCGACTCAGACCAGCGGCGAGACGCCGATTTCGTCCCCGAGGAGGATTCGCGATGCACAACCTGACGACCCCCATCGAATTGCGCCGTCCGGCTCTTGTTCACTACGGCAGCGGCACGCTCGCAAAGCTCGCCGAGTGGGTCGCGGCCGAGGGCTACAGCACACCCTTCGTGGTCGCCGACCCGATCAACGCAGCCCGCCTCGAGGCGCTCGGCCTCGGCGCGGTCGCCTGCTTTGGCGAGGTTGTGCCCGAGCCCGGCACCGACAACCTGAACCAGGCGGTCGCGGCGGCAGGCAATGCCGATCTGGTGATCGGTTTCGGCGGCGGCTCGGCGATGGATCTCGCCAAACTCGTCGCGGTGATGATGGGACAGGACAAGCCGCTCTCCGAGATCAGCGGCCCGAACCGCGCCCCCGCCCGCAAGGTCGGCCTCGTGCAGATCCCGACCACAGCGGGCACCGGCTCCGAGGTTGGCACCCGTGCGCTGGTGACCGATCCGGAAACCAACAGCAAGATCGCCACGGAGAGCCCCCACATGCTCGCCGATCTGGCGATCATCGACCCCGATCTCACCATGACCGTGCCGCCGCATGTCACCGCCGCCACCGGCGTCGATGCCATGGCCCATTGCGCCGAGGCCTTCACCTCCAAGCGCGCCCACCCGCTGATCGACGGCTACGCGCTGCAGGGGATCGAGCTCGTCGGGCAGTATCTCAAACGCGCCGTCGACAACGGCGATGATGCCGAGGCGCGCGCCGGGCTCGCGCTCGCGGCCTTCTATGGCGGCGTCTGCCTCGGGCCGGTGAACACCACCGCCGGCCACGCCCTGAGCTACCCGCTCGGCACCCGCTACAAGCTCCCGCACGGCATCGCCAACGCGCTGATCTTCCCGCATGTTCTGGCCGCCAACGCCGAGGCGCGCCCCGAGAAGACGGCGCAGATCGCCGCCGCGCTCGGCTTCGACGGCGGCAGCGAGGACACGGTCCGTGCCGGTGCAACCGCGTTCTGCGAAGCGCTCGGCCTGGACATGCGGCTGCGCGCCCACGGCGTGACCGAAGACAGCCTGCGCGCCATGGCCGAGGAGGCCCACGGCATCCGCCGGCTGCTTGACTGGAACCCGCGCGATCTCTCGGTGGACGAGATCGAGGCAATCTACCGCCGCGCGTTCTGAGCGCCATGCCGCCGCGCGTCCATATCGTTGCCGACGACCTGACCGGCGCGCTCGACAGCGCGGCGACATTCGCAGCGCGGGGTGCCCGGGTGCGGGTGGCCTGCACGCCTGCGGATTTCGCCACTGCACTGACCTCCGGGGCCGACGTGGTCGCGGTGGCGACAGGCACGCGCGACGGCAGCGAGGCAGACGCGATCTCTAAGGCGCGCATCGTGGCACGAGCACTCGACGGGCGGGACGGGCTGCTCTTCAAGAAAATCGACAGCCGGCTCAAGGGGCATATCGGAGCTGAGCTCGACGCTCTGGTTCCCGCGGGCGCCTCGCTTCTCGTCAATCCGTCCATCCCGGCGCTAGGACGCTATTGCAGCGATGGCGCGATCACCGGCGCCGGCGTCGAGACGCCCATTGCCGTGGCCGACCGGATCGGCCGCGCGGTGGCCGTTCCGGACACGCCCGACCAGGCCTCTCTGGATGCGCAGCTGCCTGATAGACTTGAAGAAACGGTCTTTGTCGGCGCGGCGGGCCTGGCCGAGGCGCTCGCCCGCCGACTCTGGCCCGCGCCGCAGCCGCGCGCCCTGCCCCGGCCCGGCCTGCCGGCGTTGCTCGCCATCGGTTCACGCGATCCGGTGACCTCGGCGCAGCTCGCCGCGCTTGGCGATGTTCCGCTGGCCGAGGCCCCGAACGGCGCATGCCCGGCCCTGCCCGACGTGCCACTGCTGCTCTTGCGCATGACCCAAGGATCCGAGGCCATTGACGGCGCGCAGGCCGGCGCGGCCTTTGCCGAGACGATCGCCACGGCCCATGACCGCCTGCACCCCGCGACGCTCTTTGCCTGCGGCGGAGAAAGCGCAGCGGCGCTGCTGGCCCGGCTGAAGATCGGCCAGCTCGACGTGTTGGGCGAAGCGCTGCCCGGGGTGCCGGTCGCGCGATGTGCAGACGGGCCGCCATTGCTGCTGATCACCAAGTCCGGCGGCTTCGGGCCGCCCGACACGCTTGTCAAACTTGTAAAATTCCTCGTGAATGGCTAAGCCCAGAGGGTGACACGGAGCCGAACCCCACATGCCGAACGGGAAACCCAGATCCAGGATGCCACTGGCGGACAAGGTCTATCACTCGCTGCACGCCCGCATCGTGAATGGCGACTACCCCGCCAATGACAAACTGCCCGCGGAGATCCAGCTCGCCGAGGAGTTCGGCGTCTCGCGTCCCGTTCTGAGGACCGCGCTGGAGCGCCTGCGCGAGGAAGGCCTCGTGGTGTCGCGTCAGGGGGCCGGGAGCTTCGTGCGTGCGACGCAGCCCAACGTGCCGCTGGGCTTTGCCAAGGTCGAGACGCTGGCCGACATCCAGCGCTGCTACGAGTTCCGCATCAACCTCGAAACCGAGGCGGCGGCGCTCGCCGCCGTGCGCCGCAACACCGCCGCTCTCACCGAGATCGAGCAAGCGCTCGACCTTCTGCGCGCCGCCACGGGCACGCTGCAGCACCGCGAGGATGCGGATTTCATGTTCCACAGCGCCGTGGCACAGGCTTCGAACAACCAGTATTTCGAGGCCACCTTCCGGGCCCTGCGCGACCATGTGAACGTGGGCATGAAGCTGCACGGCGAGTCGCTGATGAATGATGGCCGCAAGGGCCTCGAAGAGGTTCTGGCCGAGCACACGGCAATCTTCGCGGCGATACGCGCGCGCGCACCGGAAGAGGCCCGCCGCGAGATGCTCAACCACCTGCGGCACTCGCGCGACCGTCTGTTCGGCGGCGGCGTGCTCGACCTCATGATGCCCGAAGATCAGGACTCCTAGACGCTCGGCGACAATTGCCGTGACCGCGATCGCCTGTAAGCGAAGGCTTGGACGGGAAGGCTTGGACCGGGGGGGGCACCGAGAGCCCAGGTGCTTCCAGTCGTGGAGCCGGCCGAACACCCCGACCGGTCCAGCGCGACCTTTGGGCGAGGTCCGCGGCGGTGGTCAGCTCCTGCGTGGACGCAAACGCGGCGCGCGGATGCGATGTCGCAGAACCGCCAGCCCACAGGCCAGCACGACGAGACCACAAAGCAGCGCCTTCGACGCCGTGCCCATGGTGCCCTCGATCAGAAGCGCATGCACCACGCTGCCGACGACCACCACGACCGCCAGCACGCGGTGCACCAGATGCCAGCGCCGCGTCTTGTTCCCCGCCACCGCCATGCCCTGCATTGCAAAAAGCGCCCACATGGCGATCACCCCCCATGCCGAGAACGGCGTCGGCGACCTGAACAGCAGGGCGTCGACGACATCCGGAGGGCTTGTGATCCACAGGCCCGCCACATGCACCAAGATACACAGGACAAGAACAGTCCCGGCGTGTCGGTGCATGCGCCTTCCACGCGCTCCGTGCAGCCCCGGCAGACGGCTCGTGGCCAGCAGCGGCTGCAGCAGCAGCATGCCCATCGCGGCGATGCCAGCAAAGCCCGCGACGATGTAGACAGGCCGCCGCCACGCCAAGAGCGGACTGCCCGCCGCGACGAGCAACGGAACAGCGATTGCGAGCGCGAGCGCGCCCCAGACGAACGCCGCCCGAAGCCCTTGTGCTTGACGATGGTTCAAGCCCGAACCCCGATCAGACCGGGCGCAGCACGAAATGCGCCTCGAGACTGCTGTCTCGCGCGCTGCTCATCAAGGGCCGGAGGAAGACGGTTTCGAACTCGCCGCTGTCATAGGCCAGATGGCCGTGCGGTTGTCCGAAGGCCGGCACGATCTGCGGCATCTCGAGCCGGAAGACCCCGTTGGCGTCCGTGAGCGTCGCGCCGTGGCTCTGCGGGTCACGCTCGTGACCTTCGGTGGTGTGGGCCCAGATCTGGATCCGCTGGCCGGCCAGAGGCGCCCCGTCCCCGGCGCGCCGGACGGTTCCGGTCATCCAGAACCCGCCATTTCCGATGCGCTCGACGATGGGCGCGCCGGGGCGGTAGTTGTTGCGTCCCCCGCGCATCGACGGGGTCGGGGCAAGCCCCTGCGCGCGGGCGGGGGTGGGCCGGGCGGCGATGGCGCCGGCGATGGCCGCCCCGCTGGAGGCGATCAGATGGCGGCGTGTGATGAGGGTGGTCATCCGGGCATCTCCCTGTCAGTCCCTGCTAGGGTCCGGCGGCCATGCAGCCGCTCGGGTCAAAGAATTGTAGCGCGTCGAAGCCTCGGCACCAAAGTTCAAGCCGGTTGATCGAGATGACTTGAGGTAAAAATCCGTTGATCGGAGTCGGGTCCGAGCCTGCATCCCCCTTCGCCCGGTCTCGCGTCACGCAGGTCTCTTGCATCTCCGCGCCTCGATCTTCTCGGGGCTCGCCGCGCCATGCACGATCTCCACACCAGGACGCCCCCGCCCACGAACGCGCTCGCCGGTGCGAGCGCCCGCCTCGCGGCACGGAGGCAGCGCCCCCGAACTGCGCGTCCCACGCCTTCGTGCTCACGCTCCTCGTCTCGCCCGTGCTCTACTCGCTCTTGGAGGGCATCCGATTCCGCCAACCACGCCACGGCCCCCACGGAGGGCTCGCCGCACAGAGGTCAACTGAGGAGGACGACCGCATGACACAGCAACCCCGCATGACCGCGAAGGATTTCGCCCCGGAGCTGCTCGAGCTCTATGACTTCTACGCCCACGGCATGATCACCAAGCGCGAGTTTCTCGACCGCGCCGGCAAGTTTGCCGTCGGCGGGCTGACCGCAGCCGCGATCCTCGGGATGATGTCACCGGACTATGCCATGGCCGAGCAGGTCAGTTTCAATGACCCCGACATCAAAGCGGAGTGGATCACCTACCCCTCGCCCAACGGCCATGGCGAGATGCGCGCCTATTACGTCCGACCCACCGGGCTCAAGACCGCGCCGGGCGTGGTCGTGGTGCACGAGAACCGCGGTCTCAACCCCTATATCCGTGACGTGGCGCGGCGGCTGGCCAAGGCCGGTTTCATCGCCATGGCGCCGGACGGTCTGACCCCGATGGGCGGCTATCCCGGCAATGACGAGGAGGGCCGCGAACTGCAGCGCCAGGTCGATGGGGAGAAGCTGATGAACGACTTCTTTGCCGCGATCGAATACCTGATGGCGCAGGAGGAGGTGACCGGAAAGGTCGGCATCACCGGCTTCTGCTATGGCGGCGGCGTCTCGAATGCCGCCGCGGTCGCTTATCCCGAGCTCGGCGCGGCGGTGCCTTTCTATGGCCGCCAGCCCGCCGCAGAGGACGTGCCGAAGATCGAGGCTCCGATCCTGCTGCACTACGGTGCGCTCGACGAGCGGGTGAATGCCGGCTGGCCAGCCTACAAGGAGGCGCTCGACGCCAATGGCAAAACCTACGAGGCGTATATCTACGAGGGCGCCAATCACGGCTTCCACAACGATTCCACGCCGCGCTACGACGAGGATGCCGCCGAACTGGCATGGACGCGCACGCTCGACTGGTTTCGCAAATATCTAGGCTGACCCTTTGACCGGCGCGGTCGTTCACCGGGACCGCCGCGCCACCTTGCAACGCATCGGCCCGCCGCAGCGCGGCCCGAGGCGCTTCGAAAGACGGCGATGGCCTCGAGACGGTCACGCGTCTCGCATGTCAGACGCGATCACCAGCGTCGCGCCGACACCGTCGAGTTTTTCGGTGCAACGCCAAATGGTTATGCGCACGCGCTTGACGGCCCACCGAAGAGTGGGCCGCCGAGCATGTCAGGTCTCGCCAGGGTTTGCCTTGGGTCGATCCGTCAGATGGTGACGCAGATCTTGCCGAAATGCGCGCCGCTCTCCTGGTAGCGGAAGGCCTCGGCCAGCTCCGCCAGCGGGAAGCTGCGGTCGATCACCGGCCGCAGCTTCAGCGCGTCGAGCGCCTTCACGAAGTCCTCTTGATGTTCGCGCGAGCCCACGATCAGCCCTTGCAGCCGCTGCTGCCGCGCCATGAGCAGCGCGGTGGGGATCTCGCCCGAACGGCCCGTCAAGACGCCGATGAGGGCGAGATGCGCCCCCGGACGGCCGGCGACAATCGACTGCGACAGCGTCGCCGGTCCGCCGACCTCGACCACGATGTCGACGCCGCGACCGCCGGTCAGGCGGCGCATTTCCTCGCCCCATTCGGGCGTGCTGCGGTAGTTGATGACATGATCCGCGCCGAGCTCGCGCAGGCGCTCGAGCTTGGCATCCGAGGACGAGGTCGCGATCACCGTCGCCCCCATCGCCTTGGCCAGTTGCAGCGCGTAGATCGAGACGCCGCCGGTGCCGAGAACCGCGACAACGTCGCCGGCCTTGATGCCGGCATCCACCACCAGCGCCCGCCACGCGGTCAGGCCCGCCGTGGTGATCGTCGCGGCTTCCTCGTGCGACCAGCCTTCGGGCGCGTGGGTGAACCAGGTCGCCGGCAGCGTGACGCGCTCGCGGGCATAACCGTCGCGACCGTCGCCCGGCGTGGTGGAGAAATCGCAGGGGCGCTCGTCCCCGGTCTGCCAGTCGGGGAAGAAGCCCGACACGACGCTGTCGCCCACCGCGAACGCGTCAACATTTGCACCGATCGCCTCGACCACGCCAGCGCCGTCGGCCATCGGGATGCGCCCGTCGGGAAGTGCACCCTCGACCGCACAGACGCGGTAGTCGTGGTAGTTGAGCGAGCTGGCATGGAGCCGCACGGTGATCTCGCCGGGGCCTGGGGCCGCCGGATCTGCAACGTCGCTCATCACCAGATTGTCGAGCCCGCCGGGCGCCTTGATCGCCACCTGTTTCATGAGACTGCCTTTCGTCCTGTATCGTGTCGGCCCGCCGGAACGCGGGCGTTGGCGCTTACCTAGCCTGCAAAAAGGGCGCGGCCATCCCGGCGCGCGCCCTGCTTGATGCCGGCCCGAGAGGTCAGGCGCGGTAGTCGCTGCCAAGCCCGTCGATGGAGCGCAGATGCGCCTCCCATTCGAGCTGCAGGTCACCGTCTTCCTCGTTCATCTGCGCGTATTGCGCATGGACATGGCTGGCGATCTCGTCATCCACAAGCCGCAGCGTCTGCCCCGACGACGTCGCCGCGACCTGGATCTCGCAGGCGCGCTCGAGGTAGAACATGTTGTTGAACATCTCCGCCGCGCTGCCGCCCGTCGCGATAAGCCCGTGGTTGCGCAGCACCAGCACCGGGTGATCGCCGAAATCGGCCACGATGCGCTCGCGCTCCTCGAGATCGAGCGCGATGCCCTCGAAGTCGTGATAGGCGATGCGGTTGTGGAACTGCAGCGAGATCTGGTTGAGCGGCAGAAGGCCCTCCTCCATGCACGACACCGCAACGCCCGCGCGGGTGTGGGTGTGCATGATCCACGCCGCATCGTGACGGTGCATGTGCACGGCGGAGTGGATGGTGAAGCCCGCCGGGTTCACCCGGTGCGGGCTGCCGTCGACCTTGTTGCCGTCGATGTCGATCTTGACCAGCGACGAAGCGGTGATCTCTTCCCAGCGCCAGCCGTAGGGGTTGATCAGGAAATGCCCGTCCTCGCCCGGCACCCGGGCGGTGATGTGGGTGTAGATCAGGTCGGTGAACTTGTGCAGCGCCGCCAGCCGGTAGCAGGCGGCAAGCTCTTCGCGGGTCTGTTTCTCTTCAGGGGACATGGCGATCTCCGTTGGTCAGTTGCGTTGGCCGACCGCACCACCTGCGCCCTCGGCGGGGCGTCCGGCGTGACGGGCGGCAAGGTCTTCGAGCGCCTGCGCCACTTGCGGCTCCGGCGGGCAGGCCCGGCGGGTGGTCAGGTCGGTGTGCAGCATCAGCGTCTCGATGGTGGCGGCAAGGCTGCCGTCCTCGGTCAGCACGCGATGGAAGAGCTTCATCTTCTTGCCGGTGCCCTCGAGCACCTGCGTGGTCACCGTGAGCAGCGCGCCCCGGTGCACCTCGTCGAGATAGCGGATGCGGGTGTCGACAGTGAAGAAACTCTTGCCACTCGCGACATAAGTTTCGTCGGCGCCCACAAGCTTCATCAGGCCATCCGTGGCCCAGGTGCCAAGCTCTAGATAGGCGGCCTCGTTCATGTGGCCGTTGTAGTCGGTCCAGGTGACCGGCACGGCGCGGCACGAGGTGATCGGCAGGCCGTCGATCTCGCCACCCGCGGCAAGCTGCGCCTCATGCGCGACGATGACACCCCCTGCCCCGCTCTCGGTGCGGCGCAGCCCGCGCAGGATGGCCACGAGATTGTCGTCCCGGAGCTGCTCGAGCTCCGCGATGCTCAGGTGGCCCGACTGGGCGTCGGACTGGTCGCTGATCGCCTCGACCAGCGCGGTATCGAGCTCGGGCACGTCGGTCAGCTTTGACCATGGCCAGTGCAGCGACGGGCCGAACTGCTCCATGTAGCTAGCCATGCCGGCCTCGCCGCCGGCCAGCCGGTAGGTCTCGAAAAGGCCCATCTGCGCCAGCCGCAGTCCAAAGCCCATGCGCATGGCATCGTCGATCTGTGCCGTGGTGGCGATGCCGTCTCGGATCATCCACAGCGCCTCGCGCCAGATCGCCTCCTGAAAGCGGTTGCCGATGAAGGCGTCGATCTCGGTCTGCATCTCGAGCGGGTACATCCCGAGCGACTGCACCACTGGCAGGGCCTTTGCGCGCAGTTCGGGCGCCCCGGTGACCTCGACCAGCGGCAGCAGGTAGACCGGGTTGAACGGATGCACCACCACCACCGGTGCACCGGTCGCGGCAAGGTCGGAGGCCTTGAAGCCCGAGGTCGAGGAGGCGATGAAGCCGCCCTCGGGCAGGAGCGCGGCGATCTGGTCATAAACCTTGTGCTTCAGCTCCCGCCGCTCCGAGACGCTTTCCTGCACCCAGTCGGCGCCTTGCACGGCGTCTTCGAGCGTGTCGCAGACGCGCAGCGCGCCTTCGGGCGGCAGAGGCCGGTCGTAGAGCGCCGGCAGCGAGGCGCGGGCGCGGTCGAGCACCGCCCCGACCTTGCGCGCGGCCTCGGGATCCGGGTCGAACAGCGCCACGTCCCAGCCGTTGAGCAGAAAGCGTGCCGCCCAGCCACCGCCGATGACGCCGCCGCCGATGATGGCTGCCCGGCTCATGCGGGCACCGGCATGGCGCGCTTGACGAGGCCGAGCTGGTCGCGGACCTCCTGAGGCCCCATCAGCGAGGCGCCCATGTTGGACAGGATGCTGGCGGCCTTCTCGACGAGCTGCGCGTTGGTCGCCATCACGCCGCGCTCGAGATAGAGGTTGTCCTCAAGCCCCACGCGCACGTTGCCACCCGCAAGCGCCGCGGCGGCAACATAGGGCATCTCGTCTCGGCCAAGGCTGAAGGCCGACCAGGTCCAGCTTTCGGGGACGTTGTTCACCATCGCCATGAAGGTGTTCATGTCGCCCGGCGCGCCCCACGGGATGCCCATGCAGAGCTGCACCAGCGCCGGATCGTCGAGCACGCCTTCCTTCACCAGCTGCTTGGCGAACCACAGGTGGCCGGTGTCGAAAGCCTCGATCTCGGGCTTCACGCCAAGCTCGGTCATCATCCGGCCCATGGCGCGCAGCATCTCGGTGGTGTTGGTCATCACGTAGGTGCCGTCACCGAAGTTCATCGAGCCGCAGTCGAGGGTGCAGATCTCGGGCAGACAGTCGCGGATATGCGCCATGCGCTCGGTTGCGCCCGCCATGTCGGTATTGGGACCGTCGAGCTCCATCGGGGTCTCGACATCACCGAAGGTCAGGTCACCGCCGGTGCCGGCGGTCAGGTTCAGCACCACATCCACCTCGGACGAGCGGATGCGGTCGGTCACCTCGCGAAACAGCGCCCGGTCGCGGCAGGGCGCGCCGGTCTCGGGATCGCGGACGTGGCAATGCACCACCGCCGCACCGGCCTTGGCGGCATCGATAGCGGCCTCGGCGATCTCGGCCGGAGAGCGCGGCACGAGCCGGCTCTTGTCCTGCGTGGCGCCCGCGCCGGTGATGGCGGCGGTGATGAAGGGCTTGCGGTTCATCTGGAGGGTCATAGGATCTCCTTACCGGCCTTTCCAGACCGGGTCACGTTTCTCGGCGAAGGCGCGGGCGCCTTCCTTCTGGTCCTCGGAGCGGTAGAGCCGCTCGACGGTCTCGAACTGGCTGCCATTGATGCGGTTGAGCACGTCCTGGAACTTCATGTCCTCGGCCTCGCGGGCGATCTCCTTGATCGCGGCAAAGACCAGCGGCGGGCCGGAGGCGAGTTCGTCCGCCATCTTGCGCGCCTCGGCCATCAGGTCCGCGGCGGGCAGGATACGGTTGATCAGGCCCCAGCGATGCGCCTCCTCGGCGTCGAACCAGCGCCCGGTAAAAAGCAGCTCCATCGCGATGTGGTAGGGGATGCGCTTGGGCAGCTTGATCGTCGCGGCATCGGCCACGGTGCCGGACTTGATCTCCGGCAGGGCAAAGCTGGCATGATCGGCGGCGAGGATGATGTCGGCGCCGAGCGCCAGCTCGAGCCCGCCGCCGCAGGCGATGCCGTTGACGGCGGCGATCACCGGCTTGTTCAGGCCGCGCAGTTCCTGCAGCCCGCCGAAGCCGCCGACGCCGTAATCGGCATCCGCCGCCTCGCCCTCGGCCGCGGCCTTCAGATCCCAGCCCGGGCAGAAGAACTTCTCGCCCTGCGCGGTGAGGATTGCCACGCGCAGCGCGGGATCGTCGCGGAATTCGGTGAAGATCTCGCCCAGCTCGCGGCTCGTCGCCATGTCGATGGCGTTGGCCTTGGGCCGGTTCAAGGTGACTTCAAGCACCGCACCGCGGCGCGTCGTCAAGACGTTCTGGGTCATTCTTCCATCCTGATCAGGGCATCCGCCGCCACCGCGTCCGTGGCGCGGCAGATCAGCGGGTTGATTTCGATTTCGTGCAGGGCGCTCGCGTTGTCCTGCACAAGCGTTTGCAGGGCCATGGCGGTGTCGATGATCGCGTCCATGTCGGCCCCGGGGCGACCGCGGTAACCGGTCAGCAGCGGCGCGGTGCGCAAGGATTGCAACGCCGCCGCGATGTCGTCGCGGCTGGCGGGGATCAGCACCGAGGCGGTATCGCGGATGAGCTCGGTGAGAATGCCCCCGAGGCCCAGCGTCAGCACGAAGCCATGCGCCGGATCGCGCGTCACGCCGAGGATCAGCTCGGCGACGGTGCCGGTGATCATCTCCTCGACGAGGAAGCTCTCGGCCGGCATCCCTGCTGCCGCATCGCTGACCTCCTGCGCGGAGGCAAGGTTCAGCACCACCGCCCCGGCCTCGGTCTTGTGAGCGATGCCCTCGCCCTTGAGCACCACTGGAAAGCCGATCCGGGCCGCGGTCTCGGCCGCCGTGGCTGCATCCGCCGCGCGGCCCGAGCCGGGCACCCGAACACCGACGCCGCTGAGCAGCGCCTTGGCCTCGGCCTCGGAGAACACCCGCGCCGCGCCGCTGCCGTTCAACGGCAGGGTCACCGGATCGGGGCGCGCATTCCCCCCCGGCGGGACGGCGACAGCGGCGCGGATCGCCTTCAGTGCATCGCCCATGCCGCAGAGCGGCACGACGCCCATCTCAAGCGCCCGTCGCGCCACCGGCTCGGGCAGCCCTTCCGCCAGCAGCGAGACCATTGCCATCGGAGTGCCCGTCGCATCGCGGGTCTTGGCCACGGCGCGCAGCACCTGATCGTAATCGGGCGCGTCGAACCGGTCATCACGCGGGTAATCCACCACCACGCAGCCCAGGCCAAGCGCCGCCCCGGCATCGCAGAGCGCCGTGAAGGTCGCCGTCAAAGCGTCTTCGTCGCCCCAGATATAGGTGTTGTAATCCAAGGGATTGGCCAGCGCGACCTTAGGGCCGAGCGCGGCGCGCAGGCCGGTCTTCTGGGTGTCGGTGAGCGCGGGGTACGCGACCCCGGCGATCTCGCCCATGTCGGCCATCAGCGAGGCTTCACCGCCCGAGCACGACGCAGAGGCGATGCGCGCAGAGCGCAAGCCCCCGGTGACATGCAGGATCTTCAGCGTCTCGACCAGCTCGGTCGGGGTCTCGACCTGCGCGATGCCGAGGCGGCGCAAAAGCGCCCGTGCCCCCGCGTCCGAACCGGTGAGCGAGGCGGTGTGCGACACCGCCGCCGCCTGCGCCTGCTCGGACGAGCCGACGCGCAGCGCGACAATGGGCTTGCCCAGTTCGGCGGCGCGGGCGGCCAGCGCCTCGAAGGCCGGCAGATCGCTGATCCCCTCGATATGCAGGCCAAGCGCGGTGATGCGCGGATTTTCCAGCAGCGCGATGCCGAGGTCCGACATCGAGGTCTGTGCCTGATTGCCCGCCGCGACAACGGCGGCGAGCGGCAGGCCACGGCGCTGCATGGTCAGGTTGATGAGCACGTTCGACGACTGGCCGATCACGGCCACGCCGCTCTCGACCGGGCTCATGCCGTGCCGGTCGGGCCAGAGCGCGACACCGTCGAGCGCGTTGACAATGCCGTAGCAGTTGGGGCCAAGCACGCGCATCTCGCCCGCGGCCTCCACCAGCTCTGCCTGAAGGTCATCGCCGTCGGCAAGCTCCGAAACCGCTTCGGAGAAGCCGGCGGCGAAGCACACCGCGCCGCCGCAGCCCATCCTGGATAGGTCGCCCGCCATCTTGACGGTCAGTTCGCGGTTGACGCCGATGAAGGCGGCATCCGGCACGCCGGGCAGCGACGCGAGATCGGGATAGGCCGGCTCGCCGCCGACCTCCGACTTCTTGGGATGCACCGGCCAGATCGGACCGGTGAAGCCGGTGGCGCGGCACTGGCGCACCACCGCCTCGCACCATGCGCCGCCACCGATCACGGTGATGGCCTTCGGCGAGAAGAAACGGCTCAGCGGCGACATGGCTTAGGCTCCCAGCGGCCGGAAGATCTCCCGGCTGATGATGTGGCGCTGGATCTCCGAAGTCCCGTCCCAGATCCGCTCGACGCGCGCGTCGCGCCAGAAGCGCTCGATGGGCAGCTCGTCCATCAGGCCCATGCCGCCGTGGATCTGCAGCGCGGCATCGGTCACACGCGCGAGCATCTCCGAGGCATAGACCTTGGCCGAGGCGATCTCGCGGTTCGCCGGAAGGCCCTGGTCAAGGCGCCATGCCGAGGAGAGGGTCAGCCAGTCGGCGGCATCAATCTCGGTGATCATGTCGGCAATCTGGAAGCTCACACCCTGGAACTTGCCGATCGGCTGGCCGAACTGCTTGCGCTCGGCGGCATAGGCGACCGCGTGGTCATAGACCCGGCGGGCGCGGCCGACCGAGTTGGTCGCCACGGTGATGCGCGTGGCATAGAGCCACTCGTTCATCACGTCGAAGCCGCCGTCGACCTCGCCGAGCACCTGCGCATCCGACAGGCGGCAGTTGTCGAAATAGAGGATCGAATTCTGGTAGCCGCGATGCGAGACCGAGTTGTACCCGCGCGCGATCTCGAAGCCGGGTGTGCCGCGATCCACGAGGAAGCAGGTGATGCGCTTCTTGGGGCCGCGCGGGGTCTCGTCGACGCCGCTGGCGACGAAGACGATGACGAAATCCGCGTGCTCGGCGCCCGAGATGAAGTGCTTCGAGCCGTTCACCACCCAGTCGCCGCCGTCACGCACGGCCTGGCATTTCATGCTGCGAACGTCCGAGCCCGCGTCGGGCTCGGTCATCGCCAGCGCGTCCATCTTCTCGCCACGCACGGCAGGCATGAGGTACTTCTCGACCTGCTCGCCCTCGCAGGCCATCAGGATGTTCTGCGGGCGCCCGAAGAAATGGGTCAGCGCCATCGAGCCGCGGCCGAGCTCGCGCTCGACCAGCGCGAAATCCACGTGGCTGAGGCCCGGCCCGCCGACGCTCTCGGGGAAGTTCGAGGCATAGAAGCCCAGGTCGAGGCACTTCTGCTTGATCTCCTGCGCGATCTCGGCAGGCACCTCGCCGGTGCGCTCGACAAGCGCCTCGTGCGGGTAGATCTCGTTCTCGACGAAGCTCCGCACGGTGGAGACGATCATCTCCTGTTCTTCGGTCAGTCCAAAATGCATGGGTCACCCTTTTCTTTGGGTCGGGAGTGTGTGGGTTGCAGGGGGAGAGCCGCGCCGCTCCGGCGGCGCAGGTCGGGTCAGGCGCCGCGGGCCCGTCGTTCCTTGCGCATGAGCATGGCGGCACGGATCACAACCAGTACCGTGACCACGAGGATCAGCAGCACCGACAGCGCGGCGATGGCCGGATCGACATTGTCGCGCAGGCCCATCCACATGCGGCGCGGCAGGGTGATGGTCTCGACCGAGGTGACGAAGAGCGTCACGCCGATCTCGTCCCAGCTCAGCAGGAAGCAGAGAAAGAACGCGCCCAGCAGGCCGAAGCGGATGTTGGGCAGGATCACTCCGAAGACGCGGGTCGGCACGCTGGCGCCCATCGACTGGGCGGCAAGATCCATGCGCCGGTCGAGCTGGCTGAGCGAAACCATGATGACCACCACCGCATAGGGTACGATCATCACCATGTGGGCCAGCACCACGCCGCCGAGCTTGTCGTAGGCGACAAGCGAGTTCCACCGCGCCAGCTGGTTGAGAAAGAAGTAAAGCGTCAGCGACGACACCACCGGCGGCGCCACCATCGGCAGCAGCACGAAGCCGGTCATCAGCCCCGCGCCGCGCGGGCGCAGCATCCAGATGCCGATGCAGAAGGCCGCGGCGAGCGCCACCGCCAACAAGCTCGCCAGCACGCCGACCTGCACCGAGGTCAGCAGGCTGCTGCCCCAGTCGGGATCCCCGAACAGCGCGGTGTAGTGGCGCCAGGACCAGTCGCCATTGGGCAGCGACAGGTAGCGGCGCGAGGTGAAGCTCACCGGCACCACCGCGATCAGTGGCATCAGCAGGAACAGCGCGACGAGCGAGGAGAGAAGCGTGGCGAGCACGCCGGGACGAAGCCGGTTCATTTTGCCATCTCCCCGTAACGACGCATGAGGATGAAGAGGATGCCGCCGACCCCGAGCATCAGCACGACGCTCATCGCGGCGGCCATGCCCCATTGCGGGATCTGGAAGAGCCAGAGGTAGATCAGCTCGGCCACCAGCACCGATTGTCCGCCGCCCAGAAGCGCGGGCGTGACGTAGAAGCCGATGGAGAAGACGAAGACCAGCAGCGTGGCGCCCATGATGCCGCTGGCGGTCATCGGCAGGAACACCTGCCAGAAGATCCGCAGCCGCGAGGCCCCCATGCCGTCGGCGGCCGTGAGCACGCGCTCGTCCACATTGCGCATGGCGGTGGCGAGCGGGAAGACCGCGAAGGGAATGAGGTAGTGGGACATGCCGACGACGACGGCAAACTCGTTGCGGGTCATCTGGATGGCGCTGTCAATCAGGCCGAGATCCTGCAGCCAGGTGTTGAGCAGGCCACGGTTCGAGAGCATCGACAGCCAGCCGAAGGCACGGCTGAGCACCGAGATCCAGAACGGAATCATGATGCAGAGCTCGGTGATCGAGCGCACCAGCGGGCTGCCCCGCACCCAGAGCAGGGTGATGACATAGGCGCAACTCACCGACACGGCGGTGACGATGACGCAGAGCCGCAGGGTCCGCCAGATCACACCGGTCGGCAGATCCTCGGTCAGCACGCGGCCATATTGCGCGAGCCCCGGGTCGGGGTCGGTAAAGCTGAGCTGCACGATCCCGAGGAACGGCAGCAGGTAGCTCGCTCCGAGAAACAGCAGCACGGGACAGATGAGAAAGAGAACGGGGCGCATGGAGGCTCCTTGACGCCGCCCCCGACCACTGGGACGGGGGCGGCGGTTTCGGGGGATCAGGCGGAGATGATCTGGAGATACGCGTCGAGCGCGGCGCTGTAGTTCTCCTCGTACCACGCCATGTCGAGCGCCACCTGCTTGGGCAGGTTCGCCGGGTCCATCGGGTTGAAGCGGCGCTCCTCCTCGGGGATCAGCGCATCCGCCGCCGGGTTGGAGGGGCCGTTGCCCAGCATCTGGAACAGCACCACCTGGCGCTCGGGCTCCTGGGTCGCCGCGATGTAGTTCATCGCCGCTTCCTTGCCGCCCGGGTTGTCCTTGAGCACGCCGATGCCGCCCGGGCCGATGATGCCGTCATCCCACGTGAAGGTGATCTCGCCCTCGGTGTCCTTGTGCAGCAGGCTCGCGCGGGTGTTCCAGATCAGCGCCATGGAGACATCGCCGTTGAGCAGCAGCGACTGGCTTTCGGCACCGCCGCCCCAGAACGCACCGACATGCTCCTTGAAGGCCTCGATCTTGGCGTGCGCCCGGTCGAGATCGAGCGGGTAGAGATCCTCGGGCGCCACGCCGTCGGCCAGCAGCGCCGCTTCCCACATGCCGGCGCCCCACTTGTACATCGAGCGCTTGCCGGGGAATTTCTCGGTGTCGAAGAAATCGGCCAGCGAGGTCGGCGGGGTGTCGTACTTGGTCGCGTCGTAGGCAATGACGTAGCTGTAGAAATAGCACGACGACGAGTACTCCCAGTGGAAGCCCTCGCGCTGCTTGGCCGGGTCGACCACGTCATAGTCGATCGGCTCCATCATGCCTTGGCGACCCAGCGCCTGCGACGAGAACGGCTCGGCATCGACGAGGTCCCAGGTCGGACGGCCGCCCTGCACCTGCGCAGTGATTGCGCCCTCGGTCGGGCCGGAACCGTCATAAAGCACGTTGATGCCGGTTTCCTCGGCGAAGGGCTGGCCGAAGGCCGCGTCCATGGCGTCGAGCGCGTCGCCGCCCCAGTTCACGAACACCAGCCGGCCCTCCTGAGCCTGCGCGCTGCCGGCGCCGAGGCCGAGCGCGGTGGTGCCCATCAGGGCGCCCAGCCCCTGCAGCATCTGGCGGCGCGAGATCTGTCCCTTCGCGGTGCGTTCCTTGAGGATTTCCACGAGGTCGTTCTGGAAGTGATTGGTCATTGTCTCACCTGTTGCTTGGTTATCGGGTAGACCTTTCCCGCCCCGGGCGCTGAGGCGCCCCGGTTTCGCGGGATCGGCTGTCGGGAATTGGTCAGATGGCGAAGCTGTCGCGGGTGTCCCACACGACGTTCAGCTCGGCCCCCCGGTCCGGCGGCGGCAGGCCGGGGCCGTTGTCGAAGTAGAGCATCAGTTCCTCGCCGGCGCGGGTCTCGAGCAGCAGCCGCGACTTGGAGCCAAGATAGACCCGGTCGCGCACCCGTGCCGGAAGCTGGTTGCCGTCCCCTGCCGCGGCGAGGCGCATGTGCTCGGGGCGGATGGCGACATGCTCGTAAGCGGTTGCGCTCGCCGGCAGCTCGAGCGGCGTACCGGCGATGCCGCCGGCCTCGGCGTCGAGCGACAGGATGTTGATGTCGCCAAGGAACTCCGCGGTAAACCGGTTCGCCGGACGCTCGTAGACCTCGTCCGGGGTGCCGATCTGCTGCAACTCGCCGTGGTTGAAGATCGCGATGCGCGAGGACAGCGCCAGCGCCTCTTCCTGGTCGTGGGTCACGAAGACGAAGGTGGTGCCCAGATCGCGGTGCAGGCGCCGCAGCTCTTCCTGCATCTGGCCGCGCAGGTTCTTGTCGAGGGCCGAGAACGGCTCGTCGAGAAGCAGCACCTTGGGTTCGTAGGCCAGCGCCCGCGCCAGCGCCACGCGCTGCTGCTGGCCACCGGAGAGCGCCTTGGGTTTCTTGTGCTCGTGGCCCGAGAGCCCGACCATCTCGACCATCTGCGCGACCCGGTCGGTGACCTGCGCCTTGGAGCGCTTCTGCACCTTCAGCGGGAAGGCGATGTTTTCGGCCACCGTCAGGTGCGGAAACAGGGCGTAGCCCTGAAAGACCATGCCGAAGCCGCGCTGGTTGGCCGACCACGAGGTCATGTCCTGCCCTTCCAGCATCAGCCTGCCCCGCGTCACCGGCTCATAGCCGCCAAGCAGCGTGAGAAAGGTGGTCTTGCCCGAGCCGGAGGGGCCCAGAAGCGAGAGGAACTCGCCTTCAGAGATTTGCAGGGAAACATCACGCAGCGCGTGGAACTTCCCGAATGTCTTTCCGACCGAACGTGCTTCGATCTGCGTTGTGTTCGACACAATCGCCTCGCTTTTCATTCCTGTCCGTGTTGGCCCAAGGGTGAGGCGGCAAGAGGTGAACTGCAAATGAAACTTATTCAGACGCTCGACAAACTTCTTTTGTCACGACTTCCGGATGGGTGTGAGTCTGGAGAATTCAATCTTAGATTTCAGCCACTTGTGGAATTCATCGACGATGGGATTCTCGACGTTCTCCTCTGGCGTGCAAATGAAATAACCCGTGCTCTCGTGCAATGATGCCGCGAAAGGCCGCATCAGACGCCCCTCGCGAAGATCCTTCCCCCACAGAACGGTGTCTCCGATGGCAATTCCCTCGCCCGCGAGAACCGCGGTGTGCACGATGTTCATGTCGGAATAGCAGATGCCGCGCCGGGCATCCTCGGAGGGCAGCCCCGAGAGGGTCATCCAGTCTTCCCAGTCGGTGAAGTCGCTCATGTGCAGAAGCGTTGCCTGCTGCAGGATGCGCAGGTCGTTGAAGCTCTTGAACCGGCTGAGATAGGCCGGGCTGCAAAGCGGCGTGAACTCGACCGAGAACAGCGGCACGCTCCTGAGATTGGCGCGCGGCTCGTGCCCGAAGGTGATGAAGGTGTCGATCTCGGGATTGGTGGTGTCGGCCATCTTGTGCGAGCTGAGCACCGTCACCACCACGTCGGGATGCTCGGCGATGAAATCGCCAAGGTGCAGGCACAGCCAGCCATCGGCAAAACCGGGCGTGGCGCTGATCGTCAGCGAGCCGGTGAGCCCCTCCTGCGCCACCCGCGCGGTGGAACTGGCGATCATGCTCAGCGCGCGGCGCACGTCCTCGGCATAGGCACGGGCGCGGGGGGTGATCTCGGACTTGTTGCCGCTGCGCTCGACGATCTTGAAACCGAGATCGGCCTCGAGCAACCGCAGCTGGTGGCTGATCGCGCTGCGGGTGACGTTGAGCTCGGCCGCGGCACGCCAGAGCGCACCGTTGCGGGCGACGCTCTCGATGGCGCGCAGCGCCTGGATGGAAGGATAGCGTTTGATGACGGGCCTCGCGCGTGGATGCCCCCGCTGGATACACCGGCGGGGGCTGTCATGCGAGGGCTCAGAGCGCCGGAAGCTGCGCCTTGAGGAAGGCAAAGTGCCGGTCGGCCATGCCCGCATAGGCACGCCAGCCATCGGCGGTGTTCTGCGCCACCGCGTCCGAAAGCACCGCCAGCGGCGCGCCTGTCGAGCGCGCGAGGATCAGGGTCTGCGCCGCCTTCTCGAAGAAATAGAGATCCTCGAAGGCCGCGGCGACCGTGTCGCCAACGATGGTGACGCCGTGGTTGCCCATCACCAGCACCGACTTGTCGCCAAGCCGCTCGGCCAGCCGCTCGCCCTCTTCCTCGGCATCGGCGATGCCGCCGAAGTCGAGATCATAGGCGGTGCGCCCATAGAACCGCGCCGTGTTGTTGTCGATCGGCACGACGGTGGGATCCTTCAGGCAGGCCAGCGCCGTGGCATAGGGCGAATGCGCGTGCAGGACCACCCGCGCCTCCGGCTTCTTGCGGTGCAGCGTGCCATGCACGCACCAGGCCGAGGCATCCGGCGCCCCCTGCCCCTCCAGCACCCGCCCGTCGCGGGCATCGATGCGCAGCAGGTCCTCGGGGCGGATGGTGGCAAAGTGCTGCCAGCACGGGTTCAGCAGGAACGCGGCGCCATCTTCGGACACCGCCGCGCTGAAGTGGTTTCCGACGGATTCGCTCCATCCCATCTGGTGGCAGATCCGGAACGCCGCCGAGAGATCCTGCCGCAGGGCGGCAGTCTCTTCGTCGGGAAGGCTGTGCGCGTTCATGCCTTGAACCGCCCTTCGCTGACCAGCGCGCGATAGGTCGAGCGCATCTCGGCCCGGTCGGTGTAGCAGCCGCGCAGGTAACGGTCGCCGCTTTCGGCAGTATAGGCGGCGCGGCCATGCACGATGCGGTGATTGTCGAACACCATGCATTCGCCCGCCTTCATCAGGAAGGTCATCATGTATTTCTCTTCCTGCAGCATCTTTCCGAAGCGGCAGAAGGCCGGGTACCAGCTGTCGAGCATGTGCTGGTCGAGATCGGAGAGGTCAAGCATGTGCTGGCTGATCGTCAGGCCCGACACTTCGCCATGCTGGTCGAGCTCGATGATCGTCTGGCGCGAGCGCATGTCGTAATGGTCATGCTCGCAGAAGAACGGCACCGGCACCTCCGAGAGAAGCTTGAACCCCTCGGGGTCGCGGGTGCGGAAGTCGTTGGCCACCGCCACGCCATCGGCGTAGAGGCTGTTGCCGCCATCCACGGTGTTGGCACGGCAATGCAGGAACTGCACGCCCGGCGCGTGCTCTTCGGCGGGGGTGTCGGTGTGCAGCTCCAGCGCCGAGGCCGTGTAGGCGGTGTTGGTCGGGTTGATGTGGGTCTTCACGTCGAAATAGTCACCGAAAAAGGTCGGACGCACCTGACCGATCATCTCGGCCGTCTCGGTGAGGCCCGCGTTGCTGTCGGGCATGTCGGTGAGGATTGTGAAGCCCTCGACCAGCATCGCCTCGATCCACTTGGCGCGCAGCGCCTCGTCTGCCAGCAGCTCGGGCTGGCTGAAGCGCGGCACGTCCGGGTAGTGATCGCCATACCACGCCTTGCGCGGCAGGTCCGCCGGATCGGGGCGGCGCTGCGGCACCTTGTAGGCCTCGAGCCATGCGATGGGGAAGCGGGTGACGTGGTCTTCGGCTTCCCAGGTCAGTTCGAGCGCGTCGCCGGCCACTTCGGCGGTCTTCGCCCGCGGCGCCGCGTCGAGGTGGAAGATGTCGAAGCTGCGCTCACGGGTGGCCGCGCTGAACGAGCTCGGGCAGTTGTCGCGCAGCCAATGGAAGTTGAAGTAATGGCTTTCACCGTCGGAGAGGATAATCTCGAGCCCCTTGTCCTTGAGGACCGGGGCAGCCACGGGGGAGGTCATGACATTCATGCGTGTTCTCGATGTGTTGGCGTGGATTGGGGAGGTTTCTGCAAAGAAGCATTCCACGTCTTCCTTTTGGCCAACAGGCGGATTAGCGTGAAGCTAACTTAATCCAGGGGTTAATCTAATGGAGCGATTTCCGCCGCTGCGCCTGCTCACCACCTTCGAAGCCGTCGCGCGTCATGGCTCGATGCGGCTGGCGGCGGCGCGGCTCAACGTCACCCAGCCGGCGGTCAGCCAGGCCCTGAAGGCGCTGGAGGAGCATGTCGGCACGACGCTGTTCGACCGCGCCACCCGGCCCGCGCAACTGACCGAGGCGGGCGAGCTCCTGTCCCGGGCGGTACGCGACGGGCTTGGGCAGATCTCGGCGGCGCTCGAGGACATCCGAGCGCTCAGCGGCCAGGACGGCGCGCAGGTCATGGTGTCCTGCACGCTCGGCATGGCGACCTACTGGCTGATGCCGCGGCTGCCGCAGTTCTATGCAAGCCACCCCGAGATCACGGTGAACGTGCAGGCTCCGGCGACGGACCTGCCGCACCTTTCGCCGGGCATCGACATCGCCATCCGCTACGGCACCGGAGGCTGGCGCGAGGGCACGACGCAGAAGCTCTTCGACGAGCGCGTCTGTCCGGTCGCCGCGCCCGCCCTGCTGGACCGCCTCGAGGCCGAGGGCATCGGGCTCGACGGGGCGCCGCTGATCCACGTGCGCAGCCCGCACAACCAGCACTGGGCCGGCTGGGAGGACTACCTGCGCGCCCGCGGCATCGCGCGCAGCCGGCTCTCGGGGCAGACCTTCAACAACTACGTGCAGGCGGCGCAGGCGGTACTGGACGGGCGCGGCGTGATGCTTGGCTGGCGCTCGATTGCCAGCGGCGCAGTGCGCGACGGCGCGCTGCGCATGTGGCCCGGGGGCGAGCTCGATCTCGGGACATCCTACTTCGTGACCGGCGCGCGCCGACCGTCGCACCCCGCGAAAACGTTTCTCGACTGGATCAGCGCCACGGAGCACGCCGAGGGCTGAGCCTTCGGAGCGCTGGCGCCGGTCGTGAACGCCAGTTTCCCCGACACCTACCAGGCCTCGGTGGGCGTGGATCGAGGACAAGATCAAGCTCGGCCGCGTCGGCGAGATCGAGGACATCATGGGCGCCGTGGTCTACCTCGGCTCCGACGCCTCGGCCCTCGTGACAGGCACGTCGCTGATGGTGGATGGCGGCTGGACAGCTGACTGACCGCGGAGGGACGTGGCCCAAAGGCCTTGCCCTATGCCGTCTTGCAGCCCTGCCCCGTCAGACCGATCCCCGAGCAGGCGCCTTCGTCGCCGCCACAGCAATCCTCGAGCAGGAACCGCACCAACCCGTTCACCGCGTCCAGGCGCGGCGCGTACTGGATTTCGCGGTGCTGGCGTTCGCTGCTGACCAGCCCGGCGCGCTTCAGCGCGGCCAGATGGCCCGACAGGGTCGAGGGCTTGATGTCCAGCAGCCGCCCGATCTCCATCGCCGGCGTGCCCCCGGGGCCGCGCTGGACAAGGAGCCGGAAAATCCTGAGCCGGGTGTCATGGGCAAGCGCGCTGAAGGCGTCGATGGCGGCGGTCTGTTCCATAATTCGTCATTACGCGAAATGAGGAATGTTGACAAGCGAGCCACGTCTGACCTATCCGTCAATCAATTCGTGAATGCGCGAAATGACGAATTCATCAAAGCTCCGGAGGCTCCATGTCCGACACGTCCGCCCCCGCCCCGATGGGCCGCTTCGAACGCCTTCTGACGGTCTGGGTTGCGATAGCGATGGCCGCGGGCCTCGCCATCGGCACGGCGGCGCCGGGGCTGGTCAACGCCATCGCGGCGGCCGAGGTCGCCTCGATCAACCTCGTCGTGGCGGTGCTGATCTGGGCGATGGTCTATCCGATGATGGTCAGCGTCGATTTCGGCGCCGTGGCCGGGGTCGCGCGACAGCCCAAGGGGCTCATGGTCACGCTGGTCGTCAACTGGCTGATCAAGCCCTTCACCATGGCCTTTCTCGCGGTGCTGTTCTTCGATCACCTCTTCGCGCCGTGGATCGCCCCCGAAGATGCCGCGCAATACATCGCCGGGCTGATCCTCCTCGGCGCCGCACCCTGCACCGCGATGGTCTTCGTCTGGAGCCAGCTGACCCGCGGCGATGCCACCTACACGCTGGTGCAGGTCTCGGTGAACGACCTGATCATGGTGGTGGCCTTCGCGCCGATCGTGGCGCTGCTCCTCGGGGTGACCGAGATCGCGGTGCCGTGGGACACGCTGGTGCTGGCCACGGTGCTCTACGTGGTGTTGCCTCTGGTGGCGGGGCTGCTGACGCGCCGCGCGCTCGGGTCCGACGCCGCCATCGCGGCCTTCACCGCCCGCATCAAGCCGCTGTCGATGATCGGCCTGATCGCCACCGTCGCCATCCTCTTCGGCCTGCAGGGCGACACCATCCTCTCACGCCCCGGGATCATCGCCCTGATCGCGGTGCCGATCCTGATCCAGAGCTACTGCATCTTCGCGCTGGCCTATGGCGCGGCCTTCCTGCTGAAGGTGCCACACCGGATCGCCGCGCCCTGCGCCATGATCGGCACGTCGAACTTTTTCGAACTGGCCGTCGCGGTTGCCATCAGCCTCTTCGGCCTGAACTCCGGCGCGGCGCTGGCCACGGTGGTCGGTGTGCTGGTCGAGGTGCCGGTGATGCTGTCGCTCGTGGCCTTCGCCAATCGCACGCGTGCCCGTTTTCCCGGGGCTGCGGCCTGAGCCGCGCTGCCACGCGCCTCGTCCCAAGGAGTCCGACATGACCGACACGCCGCAGATCACCGATGCCACCTTCGCACCCATCGATCCCGACGCGCTGTTTCCGTCCGAGCGCAGCAGCCATCCCCCGCGCATCCTGGTGCTCTACGGATCGCTGCGCGAGCGCAGCTTCTCGCGCTTTGCCGCCGAAGAGGCCGCCCGCGTCCTGACCCGCTTCGGCGCCGAGGTGCAACTCTTCGATCCGCGCGACCTGCCCGCGCCGGACAGCGCCCCGACCGATCACCCCAAGGTGGCCGAACTGCGCGACCTGGTAAGCTGGTGCGAGGGCATGGTCTGGTCCTCGCCTGAACGCCACGGCGCGATGACGGGCATCATGAAAAGCCAGATCGACTGGATCCCGCTGTCACTGGGCTCGGTGCGTCCGACGCAGGGCAAGACGCTGGCGGTGATGCAGGTCTGCGGCGGCTCGCAATCGTTCAACACGGTCAACCAGCTGCGCATCCTCGGGCGCTGGATGCGGCTGCTGACCATTCCCAACCAGTCCTCCGTGCCCAAGGCCTGGGACGAGTTCGACGAGGACGGACGGATGAAGCCCTCGCCTTATTACAACCGCATCGTCGACGTGATGGAGGAACTGGTCAGGTTCACCCTCCTGACCCGCGACATCCGCGACCACCTCGTGGACCGCTACTCGGAGCGGGTCGAGGATCACGCGGCGCTGTCGGCGCGGGTCAACCAGTCCAAGGCGGTGTGACCACCCGGCTCCGGGCGGTCATCGACCGGGCCTTCGCGACCGTCGGCCCGGTCTGCCTCTACTTTCGCAGCTTGGCCTGCTCCAACTCCCAGTATTCGATGCGGAACTGCTCGTGCCGAGGCAGCGGCTGGTAGCCGCCAAGCGCCTCGGCAGACGCCGCAACGCGCAGGTTCTGCTCGGCCAGATCCGCGTTGATCCGCGCCTCGGTCTTGTTGCGCCCGAGGCCGATTACCCCGGCACCGGGAACAAAGACCACGCGCGGAGACCGGTCGAGCATCGTCAGGCTGCCGTCCGTGTGCGCCTCGAAATAGCGGGTATAGGACGCGGCGAAGGCCTCGGCGGCCTTCGCGACGGTGCCCGCATCCGCGTCCGCCGGGATCACCATCGGCCAGGGCTTGATGCGGATGACATGATCCGGCGTCACGGTGCCGCGGCTGACGGCCTCGGCCATGCCGTCCTGCCCCGAGAGACGGGCCAGCGGTTCGGCCCCGCGCAGCTCGTGCTCGGCAAAGCCCGGCAACGCGCTGCGCAGATGCGGCCGCAGCGCCTCGAGCACCGCGTTGCCCTCGCGCGCGGTTGGCGGCATCAGCGCGGCGCCGCGCGCGGCAAGATGCGCCTCGCAGACGGCCACGGCATCGCGGAACCGGCCAAGGCTCTCGTCCGCCGTGTCGCCCCATGTGAAAAGCCCGTGCTGTGCCAGCCACATGACGGTGGACTGCGGCTGCGCCGCCGCGGCCCGCGCGCCCTCGATGGACAGGTCGAACCCCGGAAAGACGTAGGGCAGAAAGACCATGCTGTCGCCGAATAGCGCCTCAACCATCTCGCGCTGCTCGGCCTCGGGGCGGCTCGCCAGGGCCAGCACCGCCGAGGCGTGCCCGTGATCGACGAAGCGCGCGGGCAGGTAGCCGTGCAGCAGCGTCTCGACCGACGGGTTCGGCGCGGCGGGGTCGAGCAGGTTGGCACGCAGCAGGCCCACCATCTCGGTATCGCTGAGCCGCGGCCCGTCCTTGACCTCGAAGAGCGGGTCGAGCCAGAGGCCGGGCATGCCCTGCGGCTCCATCGTCGCCAGATCCCAGCCCGAGCCCTTGACGTGCAACACCCGCTGGCCCTCGCGCATCACCTTGACCGAGGTGTTGCCACCGCCATGCATCGACAGCTCGGGGTTCCCCCCGAGCTGTCTGGAGCTCTCGACGCGCTGCGCCAGCAGCGCGTCTGCCTCGTCGAGCGTCAGCGTCATGCCGCCGCCTTGCGCGTGGCGAGATCGTTGTACATCTCGAACGCCTGCGCCGCCGGGAGCAGATCGTGCACCACCGCCGAGACCGCCTGGATCATCGCCACCGGATCACCGGCGCGGAAGATGTTGCGCCCCATGTCGACACCCGCAGCGCCCTGATCAATGGCCTTGAACGCCACTTCCAGAGCCTCGGCCTCGGGGATCTTCTTGCCCCCGGCGATGACGATCGGCACCGGGCAGCCGGCGCAGACCTTTTCGAAGCCCTCGTCGACGTAGTAGCTCTTCACATACTGCGAACCGATCTCGGCGGCGATGCGAGTGGCAAGGCCGAAGTAGCGCGCATCGCGCGCCATGTCCTTGCCGACGCCGGTGACCGCGAGGGTCGGCATCCCGACGCGATTGCCCCGGTCGATCAGGTTGATGATGTTGGTGATGCTCTTATGCTCGAACTCCGAGCCAATATAGACCTGCGCCGCCATGGCCGCCACGTTCATCCGCAGCGCGTCTTCCATGTCGACGGCGATGGTCTCGTTCGACAGTTCGGACATGATCGAGTTGCCGCCCGAGGCGCGCATCACGATGGGCTTGCGGGTCGAAGCGGGCACCGAGGTGCGCAACATGCCCCGGGTGCACATCAGCACATCGGCATGCTCGAACAGCGGCGCGATGTTGATGTCGACCCGCTCGAGCCCGGTGGTCGGGCCCTGGAAATAGCCGTGGTCGAAGGCCAGCATCACCGTGCGCCCGGTGTCGGGGCGGAAGATGCGCGCCAGCCGGTTCTGCATACCCCAGTCATAGGCGCCCGCACCCTTGAGGAAGAACGGATCGTTCTTTGCAGGGGTCGTCAGCCCGAAATCCTTGCCGTCGATGATGTCGTCGAGATCAGCCATGTGATGTCCTTTCCTGTGTCTCTCTTGGTTCGAAGGCGAGCACCTGCGGCGGCGCCCAGGCCGCCCCGAGCGCATCGCGGTAGGCGCACCAGCGCCGGTATCTCGCGTCCAGCTGCGCCTGCGCCGCCGGATCGGGGGTGATTTCCTCTGTGTGCCGGGCCATGGCCCCGGTCGCCGCGTCGAAGCCGTCGAACAGCCTCGCGCCGATGGCCGCGGCAATGGCCGCGCCCCGCGCGCCGGTTTCGAGGCAATCCGACAGGCGCAGGGTCATGCCGAGCGTGTCGGCAAAGATCTGCGCCCAGAGCTGCGATTTGGCGGCCCCGCCCGACAATGTCGCGGTGCGGAAGGCGCGGTCCGGGTCGAGGATCTCGAAATGTGCGCGGTGCCCGAAGGCAACCCCCTCGTAGAGCGCGCGCACCATGTCGCCGCGCGAATGCCACGCGCCCATGGCGCTGAAGCCACCGCGGGCCCCAGGTACCGGCCCGGCATAGAGGAACGGGTGGAACACCGGCAGGTCGCTTTCCGGATCGGAGCCGGCTGCCAGCCGGTTGCACAGCGCGAACGGGTCCTCGCCGGTGGCCTTGGCCTCGTCCGCAAGGAAGGTCTGCACGAACCATTCGAGGTTCGCCGCCGAGGTCGGCGAGCATTCACAGCTGACCCAGGTGTCCCGCCCCAGCACGCTGGCCAGCAGCGCGCGGGGTTTCTCGGGCAGCGCGCGGGCGAAGACCTGGTTGATCGACCAGCTTCCCGCCACGATCGACGCCTCGCCGGCCTGCGAAGTTCCCGCCCCCAGAGTCGAGGCCAGCACGTCAAAGAGCCCGCCCACCACTGGCGTGCCTTTGGCGAGGCCGGTGGCGTCGGCTGCGGCGGCGGTGACATGGCCCACGACGGCATCGCTCTGCGCCGGCTCGGGCAGGACATGCCGCAGCCCCTCGATGCCGTAGAGCCGCAGCAGCGCATCATCGTATTGCAGCGCGGGAAGCGCCAGCAGCCCGGCGCCTGCAAGGTCCGAGACCTCGGAGCCCGTGCGACCGGTCAGCCCGTGCACGATCACGTCCTTGCACAGCAGCGCGACATGCGCCCGCGCCATGATCTCGGGCCGGTTCTCGGCCATCCAGCGCAGCAGAACAGGGGTCATCGCGGGCCAGGGGCGCGATTGCGCCCGTGTCAGGATCTCGTCGCCATGTGCGGCGGCGATCTCGGAAGCCAGCGTCTCGGCCCGGTTGTCCATCGACTGGATGCCGACCAGGCCCTGCCCCTCCCGGTCCAGCAGGTAAAGGCCGTTGCCGTGGCCCGCAGCCCCGACCGCCAGCACCTGCGCGCCGCTCACCCCGGCCTGCTCCAGACAATCGCGGATCGCGCCCGAGGCGGCCTGCCACAAGCCCTCCGGGGAGCGTTCGACAAAGCCCGGTGCCGGTTGCAGCGTCTCGGAGCCGCGCGCGGCGACGGCGAGCGTCTGGCCGGAGGCGTCGAACAGCGCCGCCTTCACCATGGTGTTTCCGGCGTCCACGCCGATGAGATACCCTGTCATTGCGCCGCAACCTCCCCTTTGCGATGCAGGCCGATCCTTTCGGGATCGGCCCCGTGATCCGTTGCCAGCTTCACGCGGAAGCCGTGCAACTCCTCCTCCCGGCGGGTCGGGCTCCAGCCCTTCGCCGCCGCCAGCCGGTCGGCCAGCGTCTCGAGCGCCGCCGCGTCGAGCCCGCCTGCCAGCGCCACAACCGTGCGGCGCAGCGCCAGATCGGCCAGTGTTTCGACCTGCTCGTGAGCGATCAGGTAGTCGATCTCGGCCTCGGAATAGCCCGGCAGACCGGGCAGCATCCGCTCCCCCGCGAAGGCCGGCGCAAGCGCCTTCGCCAGCGTACCATAGCGCTCGAGCAACGTCGCGACGCGCGCCTGAGCCAGCCCCGAAACCGCCGCGACCTCGGCGCACCACGCGGTGCGGTCCTCCGGGAAATCGGCACCGCCGCCTATGGCGAGCTCCTGCGTGCCGCTCGTGCGCGCCATTCCGAGCCGCGTCATCACGTCATCCGCCGCCAGTTCACCGAAGGCGCGGAAGGTGGTCCACTTGCCGCCGATCATGCTCAGCACCGGCACCGCGCCCTCGGTCCAGCGGTTGAAATGCCCGCGCGGGATCTGCCCGGTGGTGCCGGCCCCGCTCACCGGCAGAGGCCGCACCCCGGCAAAGACGTGCAGCACCTGCTCGGGCCGCACCGTCACGCCGGGCAGTACCCAGGACATGCCTTCGAGGATATAGGCCCGCTCGTCCGCCTCGCAGCGCACCTTGTCGGGGTCCGGCACCTTGATGTCGGTCGAGCCGATCAGCACCTTCCCGTGCAGGCCGAACATGATGCAGATGCGCCCGTCGACATTCTCGTAATAGACCATGTCGTCGCCAAGCATGTCGCGCAGTTCGGGATGGTCGAGCACTAGGTGCGCGCCCTTGGTTCCTTGCACCATCTCACCGGTGGTGCCGGCGCGCGCATTGGTGCGGTCGATCCAGGCTCCGGTGGCGTTGACAACGATCTCGGGGCGCAGGGTGATCTCGCGCCCGCCGACGCGGTCGGTCAGCGCGACCTCTGTCCCCACACGCGTGACCTCGAGATGGTTGAGCGCCACCGCATCGGCGCCACTGCGTGCCACGTCTTCGAAGATCTCGGTCACCACGCGCTCGGGGTGGCTGACCTGACCGTCGTAATAGGTGGCAGCGCAGCGCACGTCGGGTCGGAAGGGAAACCGCGCCTTGGCCTTGTCCGAGGACCAGAATGCGTGGCGCGGCAGGCCGCCCTTGCCACGGGTGTAGAGGTCGTAGAAGGACAGCCCCAGCTTCACCGGGAGGGCGCCGCGCCGCGAGGGCGCCTTCGACAGGCCGACGAATTTCAGCGGCGCGTTCAGCGCGCCCGACACCCAGCTGTCGATCGGCACAATGGTGCGCAGCGGGCTCACGAGATGCGGCGCGTTCTTCAGCAGGCGGTTGCGCTCGTCCAGCGCCTCGCGCACCAGATCGAACTCGCCGTTCTCGAGATAGCGCAGCCCGCCATGAACCATGCGGCTCAGCGCCGAGGAGGCCCCCGCGCAGAAATCCGACTTCTCGGCCAGCATCACCGGCACGCCGTTCAGCGCCAGCTCGCGGTAAACCGAGGCGCCGTTGATGCCGCCGCCGATCACCAGCACCTTCGGCGCGGCACCGTCCATCGCATCGAGCCGCGCGGCACGGGTCATGGGGGGAACGACTTGCAGGGTCATGCGGCCTCCTTCAGGCGCGCCAGCACGAGCCTGGCGGTGGCCTCGTCGGTGACGAGCGTGTTGATGTAGCCGCCGCGCACGACGGCGCAGATGGCCTCGGCCTTCTCCTGCCCGGCGGCGACGCCGATGCTGATCGGCACCTTGGCCAGATCATCCGGTGAGATCGCCACGACCAGCCGGTTGCGCACGTAGCCGGTCACCGTGCCCTGGGCATCGAGCACATGCGCCATCAGCTCCGCCACGGCGCCCGAAGCGTAGAGCGCCTCTTCCTCGGCCGGCACGTCGCGGTGCAGATCGAAATACGAGGTCGCCTTCTCGCGCAGCCCGCCGATGCCGACGAGCGCCACGTCGGCGGCCCGCGCCGCCTCCATCACCCGGCTCACCGTCTTCATGCCGGTGATCATCGCGTGCTGTTCCTCGGTCTCGGCGAACATCGGCGAGAGCATCTGCACCGCCTCGCCGCCAAAGGCCCGCGCCAGCGTGGCGGCGGCGTGGTTGACGTCGGTGTAGTGCTTGCCCTGCACGAGGCCCGTCGCGGGCACCGCGGTCATGCCGCGCAGCGGCATCACCTGGCGCAGGCCGGCAACGCAGGCGCTGACACCCTTGCCGCCCGTCAGGCAGACCGTCATGCCGGGCTTGAGCTTGCTCGCCAGCAACTCGGCGGCGGTGATGCCGACCCGGGTCAGCACCGCCTCGGGGTTGTCGGACGCAGTGGTCTCGATCACCACCTCGCGTAGGCCCGAGACCTCGGCCAGCTCGCGCTCCAGCGCGAGATGATCCTGAAACGGCGAGCGGATGGTGATCTCGACCATGCCCATGTCGTGGCCCGCCTTGATCATCCGGTTCACGGTGGAATGGCTCTGCCCCATCCGCTCTGCCACCTGGGCCTGGGTCAGACCGTCGACGTAGTGCAGCGTCAGCGCGGTGTAGATCCGGCGCACCTGCGCGATGTCCTGAAGCTGGTCCATGATCAGCCCCGCTTTCCGCGCTTGTTCATCAGGTGATCGAAGCTGACCGCCGCGAGCAAGATGAAGCCCTTGATCATGTCCTGCATGTAGACGCTCACGTCGAGCAGGATCAGCGAGGACGTGACCAGCGACAGCAGCGCCACCCCCAGAACCGCGCCGAAGATCGAGCCCTGCCCGCCCTTGAGCGAGGCGCCCCCGATCACCGCCGCGGCGATGACGTTGAGCTCCATGCCGACGCCGAACTGCGGCGTGGCCGAGCCGAAGCGCGCCATGAAGATCACGCCCGCCAGCCCCGTGAGCGTCGAGCACAGCACGGTCACCCAGAAGATCACGCGCTTGGTGCGGATGCCGGAATACTCGGCCGCCTTCTCGTTCGAGCCGGTGTAAAAGATCGTCCGGAACTTCGCCGACCGGCGCAGCAGGAAGTCGAAGACCACCGCCAGCACCACGAAGATCAGCACCACCACCGGCAGCCCGCCAAGACTGCCCTGTCCCACGAACTTGAACTCGGGCGGCAGGGAGAACAGCGACAGCGGCGTGCCCTTGGTGATGAGCAGGCACAGGCCGCGCACGATCACCATGGCCGCCAGCGACGCGATGAAATGCGACAGGCCCACCCGGACCACGAAGAGTCCCATCGCAGCACCCACCGCCGCCGCCGCGCCGACCCCGGCGGCCGAGGCCAGCCACGGGTCGACGCCCAGCAGGAACAGCTTGCCCGCGACCACCATCGCAAGGCAGACCACCGAGCCCACCGACAGGTCGAGCCCGCCGACGATCAGCAGCACCGTCATCCCGATCACAACGATCCCCTCGATCGAGAAGCTTAGGAAGATGGTGCGGAAATTCGACCATGTGAGAAAATACGGGCTGGCAAAGCTCATCACGACGCAAAGCGCGAGGATGATGCACAGCAGCCCCATCTCGCGCATGCCGGCAAGCTTGCGCAGGGCGCCGGGGGCGCGGGTCTCGGTCATGCCGCCGGGAAGGCTGGTCTCGCTCATGCTGCGTCTCCTTGAATGTGCAGGCCCGAGGCAAGGTGGATGATCGCCTCTTCGGTCATCTCGTCAGGGCCCAGCTCGCCGGTGATCTCGCCCTCGTGCAGGACGACGATGCGGTCGCTGAGCCCGATCAGCTCGGGCAGTTCGGACGAGATCACCACGACGCCGACTCCCTGTTCGCAAAGCTCGCGCAGGATGGCGTGGATCTCGGATTTGGCGCCGACATCGACGCCGCGTGTCGGCTCGTCGAGGAACACCACCTTCGGGTTCACCGACAGCATCCGCGCCAGCGCAACCTTCTGCTGGTTGCCGCCCGACAGGGTGCTTGGAGGGTCCTCGGGCTTGCCCGCCTTCAGCCGCAGCCGGCGGCCCAGCGTCTCGGCCTGCGCGGTTTCCGCCGCGCGGTCCACCAGCCCGCCCTTTGTCACCTGGCTCAGGCGCAGCGACGAGACGTTCTGCGAGATCGGCATGTCGAGGAACAGTCCCTCGCCCTTGCGGTCCTCGGAGACGTAGACCATACCGCGCTCGAGCGCGGCGGAGAAATCGGGAATATCGACCGGCTCTCCCATCAGGCGCACGGTCTTGCTGCTGCGCCGCAGCCCGCAAATCGCCTTGGCGAGCTCGGACCGGCCCGCTCCGATGAGACCGCCGAGCCCCAGGATCTCGCCCTCGCGCAGGGTCAGCGACACATCGCTGAGCACGTCACAGGACACACCCTCGACCTCGAGCAGCGGCTTGCCCGGCGCCTGCGTGGCCTTGGCCGGGTAAAGATGTGAGATCTCGCGCCCGACCATGTTGTTCACCACCTCCTGCGGGGTGGTCTCGGGGATGTCGAGGCAAGTGACATATTCGCCATCGCGGAACACCGTGACGCGGTCGCAATGTTCGAAGATCTCGGCCATGCGGTGCGAGATGTGGATGATGCCAAGCCCCCGCTCGCGCAGTCGGTGCACGATGCGGAACAGTTTTTCCGTCTCGGTCTCGGTCAGAGCCGAGGTCGGCTCGTCGAGAATGAGGATGCGCGCATCCAGCGTCAGCGCCTTGGCGATCTCGACAAGCTGCTGGTTCGAGATGCTCAGGCTCCCGACCGTTGCGGCGGGATCGACGTCGCAGAGTTCCGCCAGCACCGCCTTTGCCTTGCGCTCCAGCGCGGCGAAGTTCATCAGGCCGCGCTGCGTGGCGGTGGCGCTCATGAAGATGTTCTCGGCCACGCTCACGTCGGGGCAGAGCGCGATTTCCTGATGCACGAAGCCGATCCCGAGCGCCTGCGCCTCCAGCGGAGAGCGGATGCGGCGACGTTGACCGTCGACGCGGATCTCTCCGGCGTCCGGTTGCAGGATGCCATCGACGATCTTCATCGTGGTCGACTTGCCTGCGCCGTTCTCGCCCGCGAGGGCGTGGATCTCTCCGGCGCGCAGCTCGAAGGACACGTCGCGCAGCGCCTTCACCGGGCCGAAGCTCTTCGCGATCCTGTTGAGTTGCAAAAGGGGCGGCATGGTGGCCTCCGGATATGCGGGGAGTGGGCGGCGGATCGCGCGAAGGCGATCCGCCGGGAGGAGGCCCGCCCTCGAACCGGGCGGGCGCGGGATCGGATGAGGATCAGCCCTCGATGCCGCGCGTGCCGCGCTTCTTGAGGTACTTGTCCCAGTAGAAGCTCTCGGCGTTCTCCTGCGTCACCACCGAGTAACCGTTGTCGAGCACCGGAATGCCCATCGGGTTGAAGCCCGCCTCGGCGTGGTCGTTCATCGGGTCGATCAGCTCGGGGTGCTTGGCGAGCCACAGCAGCAGGAAGCCGTAATATCCCTGCGTGCCCTGGTTGGGGTTGATCGCGCCGAACATTTCTCCCGCCTGGATCATGTCCAGAACGCTGGCGTTCACGTCCACCGACATGACGCGGATGTCGCCGCCGGCTTCCTTGGCGGCCTGTGCGGCGCCCATCGCGGACGAGGCCTCGGGCATGAAGACCGCGCCCAGTTCCGGGTTGGCCTGAGCCAGCGAGAGCACCGCCTGATAGGCCTTGTTCGGGTCCTGACCGGTCGAGGCGCGACCCACCAGCTCCATGTCGGGGTAGTTGTCCTCCATCTCCTCGATGAAGGCGGCGACGCGGCGGTCGTGGTTGTCCTGACCGGGGTTCTCGAGCACCGCGTACTGGCCGCTGCCGCCCATGTCCTCGGCGACCTGCTGCGCGGCCACGCGGCCCTCGCGGGCGTTGTCGGAGGTGACGTAGGACACGCGCTTCGAGTTGGGGCTGTCGGCGGCGAAGGTGACGACGGCGGTGCCCGCCTCGGTCGCACGGTTGATCGGCTCGACGAAGGGATCGGGGTTCATCGGGTGCAGCAGGATGCCGGCGGGCTGCTTGGCCAGCGCCTGTTCGAAGGTGGCGATCTGCTTGTTGACGTCATATTCCGGCGTGCCGGTGTAATCCGCCTCGCAACCGAACTGGTGCGCCGCCTGCTTGAACATCTCGTAGACCGGGAACCAGTATTCCACGCCCGACACCATCACGTTCATCACGTAGGTCTCGCCCGGCTCGCAGCGGAACGGGCTCTGTTCCCAGGGCGCGTCAGCGTCCTGTGCGCTGGCGACCGAAGCACCGGCCACGACAAAAGAGGCGGCTGCCGCCGCAAGGAAATTGGTCTTCATCGGATGTCCTCCCTGATCCGGGCTCGCTCTCTCCTATGGCGGGGCCGGTGTCTGATGGGCTCAGGATGCGGACGGGCACCGCTGCTGTCAATAAATCCTGAGGCCTGAAATTTATTTCACGATGCCGCATCGCGGCAGCGAATGCCGCCTCTCGGGCCAGGATGTGACCGCCGCATCGCCCCCGGGACGGGGGGGGTGTCGGCGTGCCGCCGGCGCTGTGCTTAACGGCGCGCACCGCGTTGCACGACGCATCGTCACTTACGGCAGACGCTGGCATTTCAGGCACGGCAGAGACCGGAAAAACTCGCGTCCAGAGAAGACCTAAGGCGCCCTGATAGCGGCAACCTGCGACCATTCGCCTGCCAGTGCGTCGATTGACAGGTGCAGAACGCGAAAAAGTGCTGTTAACCTAAGACATATTGTCTCTTCGTGAGTCCAAGATAGAGATTGAACAGCATATGCCTCGTTTCGGACGCAGTATTTTCCATTTCGGTCTCGCCATGTTTGCGGCGATCGCGCTTTCCGCCTGCAACGAGGATGACGCCGAGGGTGGCGCGCAATCCGGGGCGCTGCCTTCCGTGGTCGTGACCGAGGTCACCTCGCGCGACGTCGTCGAGACGGAACGCTTCATCGGCCGGGCAGAGGCAGTCGACACCACCGACCTGCGCGCCCGTGTCGAAGGGTTCCTCGAAGAGCGCCGGGTCCGCGAGGGCGAGCGCGTTAGCGAGGGCGACACGCTCTTCAAGATCGAACCTGCGCCCTACGAGGCCGCGCTGGCACAGGCCGAGGCCTCGGTCGCCGAGGCCGAGGCGGCGCTGGAGCTTGCCGCGGTCGATTTGGCGCGCAACACCCAGCTGCTCGAGCGGGACACCATCTCTCAGGCCGACTACGACGCCTCCGTGGCCCAACGCGCCACCGCCGAGGCCCGGCTTCAGGCGGCAGAGGCGCGCCGGCAGGAGGCCGAGATCCGTCTTGGCTATACCGAGATGAAGGCGCCCTTCGATGGCCGCATCGGACGCATCGAGTTCAGCCAGGGCGAGGTCGTCGGCCCGGCCAGCGGGACGCTCACCAACATCACCCGGATGTCTCCGATCTATGTCAATTTCGGGCTGTCGGAACGCGATCTCGTCGCACTGATCGACTGGGCCGGCGGCGGCAACCCCCGCGACGCCGGCACCGGCGAGGCGGTGCTGGTGCGCGTACAACTGCCCAACGAGCGGATGCTGGACGAAGACGGTCGGCTGGTCTTCGTCGACAACCGCGTCGATCCGGCCACTGGCACGATCGACCTGCGGGCAGAGTTCGCCAACGTCTCCGAGACGCTGGTGCCCGGCATGTTCGTCAATGTCGAGATCGGCCGGCGCGACCCCGAGATCCGCAACATCCTGCCACAGGCAGCGCTGCAACAGGACCAGCAGGGCAGCTACGTGCTTGTGGTTGGCGAGGACGATCTTGTCGAGCAGCGCTACGTGCAGCTGGGCGACAATCTCGGCGCCGACGTGGTGGTGCTGTCTGGGGCCGAGGCAGGCGAGCAGGTGATCGTCGAGGGCCTGCAGCGGGTGCGCATCGGCCAGCCGGTCGAACCGGTCCCGGCAGCCGCGCCGGCCGGAGCCGCAGCGACGGAGGAGTAGGCCCGTGTTCTCGTCGTTCTTCATCGACCGCCCGAAATTCGCCCTCGTCATCTCGCTGGTGATCTCGCTCTTCGGCCTGATCTCCTACCTGACCCTGCCGGTCGAGAAGTTCCCCGACATCACGCCCCCCGAGGTCAACGTCTCCACCGCCTTCCTGGGCGCCAGTGCGACCACCGTGGAAGAGTCGGTCGCGGCGCCGCTGGAGGAGCAGATCAACGGCGTCGACGACATGATGTACATGTCCTCGAGCAGTGCAGATTCCGGCCTCTACACCATGACCGTGACATTCGCGGTCGGCACCGATCCCGACATCGCCACCGTCAACGTGCAGAACCGGGTCTCGCAGGCCAACAGCAAGCTGCCGGCCGACGTGGTGCGCAACGGTGTCTCGACCAGCAAGTCGAGCAGCAACATGCTGCTGATGGTGGCGCTCTATTCCGAGGACGGCAGCTATGACGAGCTGTTCCTGTCCAACTATGCCAACATCAACCTCCGCGATCCGCTGGCCCGGGTGCCCGGCGTCGGCCGGGCCGACGTCCTGACCGACCTGAAATACGCGATGCGGATCTGGATGGATCCCGAGCGCCTTGCCGCGCTTGGCATGACGCCGAGCGATTTCGTCGCCGCGATCCAGGATCAGAACGCCATTGTCCCCGCGGGGACAGTTGGCGGACCTCCGGGCGGAGACGATCCGCAGCTGACCTATACCGTCACCGCGCAGGGCCTTCTCGACGCACCGGAAGAGTTCGAGCAGATCGTGCTGCGCACGGGCCGCGACGGCGCGCAGGTGACCGTGGGCGATGTCGCCCGGGTCGAGCTGGGCTCGCAGTTCTACACCTATTCCGGCTCCTTCAATGGCGTCCCGTCATCGGTCATCGGGGTCTACCAGGCGCCGGGCGCCAACGCCGTGGCGGTTTCGGAAGGGGTCATCTCGACCATCGACCGCCTCGCCGCCAACCTGCCCGAGGGCATGGATTACGCGGTGACCTACAACAACACCGACTTCATCGAGAGTTCGATCGACGACGTGATCCAGACGCTGCTGCTCGCGCTCGTGCTGGTGCTCGCGGTGGTCTACATCTTCCTCGGCAGCTGGCGCGCGACGCTGATACCGGCGGTCGCCATCCCGGTCTCGCTGATCGGCGCCTTCGCGGTGATGCAAGCGGCGGGAATGAGCCTCAACACCATCTCGCTCTTCGCCCTCGTGCTGGCGATCGGCATCGTGGTCGACGACGCCATCGTCGTGGTCGAGAACACCGAGCGCCTGATCGCCGAAGGGCTTGCCCCGAAAGAGGCGACCCGGCGGGCCATGCGCGAGGTCACCGCGCCGGTGATCGCCACCACGCTGGTGCTGCTGGCAGTCTTCGTGCCGGTGACCTTCATGCCCGGCATCACCGGGCGGCTCTACAGCGAATTCGCGATCACCATCTCCGGTGCGGTGCTGATCTCCTCGCTCAACGCACTGACCCTGTCGCCGGCGCTCTGCAGCCTGATCCTGAAGCCCCGCAAGGGCGAGCCGCGTGGCCTGTTGCTCGTCTTCGAGGGCGCGATCTCGGTCACCCGCAACGGCTATGTCGGGATCGTGTCGCGGCTCGCGCGGGTGTCGATCATCGGGATCGTCCTTGTCGGCGTGGTGCTGTTCGGGCTCGGCGGGCTGTCGCGGATCGCACCGACCGGATTCATCCCGAACGAGGATCAGGGCACCTTCGCCATCGACATCCAGCTGCCAGACGCGGCAACACTGGCGCGCACCGAGGCGGTCGCGCGCGAGGTCGGCGAGATCATCGCCGATACGCCGGGCGTCAAGGAATACGTCACCGTGAACGGCTTCTCGATCCTCTCCGGCGGGGCCGCCGCCAACGGCGCCTTCCTCGCCGTGGTGCTCGACCCGTGGGACGAACGCAGCGATCCCGAGCTGCACGCCGAGGCGATCCGCGGCCGGGTCGAGCGGCGCCTGCAGCAGATCCCCAGCGCCTCGATCATCACCTTCAGCCCGCCGCCGATCCCTGGCCTCGGCAGCGGCGACGGCGTCACGATGCAGATCCAACAGACCGGCGCCGGCACCCCGCAGGAGCTTGACGCGGTGGTCAAGTCGATGATCTTCGCCGCCAACCAGCGCGACGAGATCGCCCGCAGCTACACCACCTTCCGGGCCAACGTGCCGCAGCTCTTCGTCGATCTCGACCGCGAGCGCGCCAAGGCGCTCGGGGTCAACGTCTCCGAGGTCTTCACCGCGCTTCAGGCCTATCTCGGGTCGATCTATGTCAACGATTTCAACCTATTCGGGCGAGTTTATCAGGTAAAGATCCAAGCCGAGGGCGAATTCCGCGACACGGCCGACGACATCGCCAATCTCTACGTGCGCTCGCAGGCCGGAGAGATGGTGCCGCTGCGCACGCTGGTCACGGTGGAGAACACCGTCGGACCGATGAACCTGCCGCGCTACAACCTCTACCGCTCTGCCGCGCTGACCGCGAACACCAGCCCGGGCACCTCGACCGGGGAAGCGATCGCCCTGCTCGAGCAGGTCGCGGCCGAGACCCTGCCACCGGGCTACAGCTTCGAGTGGACCGGCTCGGCCCTGCAAGAGCAGGAGTCGGGCGGCATCGTGGTGGTCATCCTCGGGCTGGCGGTGATCTTCGCCTATCTTTTCCTGGTCGCCCAGTACGAGAGCTGGACGATGCCGCTGGCGATCCTGCTCACCGTGCCGCTCGCCCTGCTGGGCGCCTATGTCGCCGTGCTGATCGCCGGGCGCGACGTCAACCTCTACACCCAGATCGGGATGATCATGCTGATCGGGCTCGGCGCCAAGAACGCCATCCTGATTGTCGAGTACGCCATGCATCTGCGGGCCTCGGGCAGGTCGATCTTCGACGCCGGCACCGAGGCGGCACGGCTGCGCTTCCGCGCCGTCATGATGACGGCGCTGTCCTTCCTGCTGGGCGTGGTGCCGCTGGTGATCGCCTCGGGCGCCGGTGCCGGCAGCCAGCAGGCCATCGGCATCGCGGTGTTCGGCGGCATGGCGTTCGCCAGCACGTTTGGCGTCATCCTCACGCCGATCCTCTACGTCGCGCTGCAGTCGGGACGCGAGAAGCTTTCCGGGCGCCATGGCGGCGCGGGGCACACCGCCCCCGACAGGGCCGAGGCCGCTGAAGGCGACACCTGAGACCGGATCTCCTGCCGGAGCCGGAGCAAGCTCGCCCCCTGCCAGAGCGGTTGCGCGGGCGGGCCTTGACCGGGTCGCATCTTGCGGCCCCGCAAGCGATGCCATAGGGGGCGGGCATTCGCAGCAGCAGGACGACCCAGATGGCCATCAGCACCCTCGTTACCCATTCCGGCGGCTTCCATGCGGATGAAGTGCTGTCGACCGTCATCCTCACCCGCGTCTACCCCGAGGCCGAGGTCGTCCGCAGCCGGTCCTCCGAGTGGATCACGCCCGCAGACGGCAGGCTGATCTACGATGTCGGCGGGGCCTACGACCCCGATGCCGGGATCTTCGATCACCACCAGCGCGAAAGCCCGCTGCGTGAGGACGACACCCCCTACAGCTCCTTCGGGCTCGTCTGGAAGCACTTCGGAATCGACTTCCTGAAGAGCTTCGAGATTCCCGAAGCGCATCTCGAGACGGTGCACGCCTCCTTCGACCGCAGCTTCGTGCTGCCGGTCGATCAGGTCGACAACGGCACGGTGAGCCTGTCCGAGGCAGGTCCGCTGTCGTCGATGACCCTGCCCGGCCTGATCGAAACGCTGAAGCCCGTCTTCGACGACACCGACCCCGAGAGCGAGACCCGCGCCTTCCATGCCGCGGTCGGGATCGCGCGGCAGTTCGTCGAGGCCCGCATCGGCCGCAGCGCCGCCAAGCTGCGTGCCGAGGTGCTGGCCGCCGAGGCCATTCGGGCCGCCGGCGACAGCCCGATCCTCGAGCTGCCGACGGGGATGCCCTTCCGGCCCGCAGTGATCGAGGCGGGCGCCGACCACCTGCTCTTCGTGGTGACCCCGCGCAGCGCCGGCGAGTGGACCCTTGGCGGCATCCGCAAGCACGAGCAGGGGTTCGAGCAGCGGGCCGATCTGCCTGCGGCCTGGGCCGGCCTTTCCGGCGCCGAGCTCGAGCAGGTCTCGGGCGTGCCCGGCGCCAAGTTCTGTCACAAGGCGCGCTTCATCGCCGCTGCCTCGAGCCGGGAGGCCATCATCAAGATGGCCGAGTTGGCCGTGGATGAGGCCCGCCGCCTCGAGCCCACGGGCGACGCGCAAGAGGGCGCCGACGCAAGGTCCTGAGACCTCATGCGGGCGTCGCAGGCAGACCGCGCCTTCGCGAGCGACGCAGGGCCTGCTTGTTGCCGGAGACCGCATCAGATGCGCCACCGCATCGTGAAAGGCGCGGTTCCGACCTCGCCAATTGCGTCCGGGGGTGTCATGCATCGGCGTGATGGCAACAGCGGGGGCCCCGGACCGGGATCGCCGCCTCGCTGAACCGAAGGTGGTGGCATGGAACAGGCAATGACGGGCAGCGGGCGCCGACGCACCGTGGCGATGGTTTTCGCGGGCGGCATCGCCGCGCAATTGCTGACCATCGGCATCGCACGGTTTTCCTTCACCCCGCTGCTGCCGGTGATGCTCGAGCAGACGGCACTGTCGCCTGTGACCGGCGGGCTGCTCGGCGGTGCGATCTATGCCGGTTACCTCGCCGCAACGCTGCTGCTGAGCCTCGTCCGGGCGCCCGCGACCCGCTGGGCGCTGTATCGGGCCGGGATCGTGCTGGCGGTGCTGACCTGCTTCACCATGGCGATCGCCGAGAACAGCTTCCTCTGGGCCATCTCGCGCTTTCTCGCCGGGGCCAGCGGCGCCGCCGGGATGCTGCTTGCCAGCGAGTTCCTCCTTGGCTGGCTGACCGCGCGCGGCGGCTCGCGCGATCTGGCGCCCCATTTCGCCGGGCTGGGCCTCGGGATCTCCCTGAGCGGCGTGGTGGCGCTGATGATCCCCGAACTGCGCTGGGACGGCCAGTGGCTCGCCTTCGGCGCACTGGCGCTGGTGCTGGCGCCGGCCTGTTGGCTGCTCGTCCCCGCCCCGGCGCCGCGCCCCGCGCCCACCCGAGCCGACGGCACCGGGCAGCCGAAACGCCCTGCCTCTTCGGCCGCGTGGTTCTGGCTCTTCGGCCTCGCCTACCTGACTGCGGGATGGGGCTACGCGGTCGGCGCGACGTTCTATGTCTCGATCCTCGGCAGCAACATGTTCTGGATCCTGCTCGGTCTGGCCTGTAGCGCCGGCGCCATAGCGGGCTCCGCCTTCGCCCGGCGCTTCGGCGCGCATCTCACCCTGACCGGCTGCTACGTGGTGCAGATCGTCGCACTCGCGATGCTCGCGGTCCCGATGGCAGAGTCCCTGGCGCTCCTCTCTGCCGCGCTGTTCGGAGGCACCTTCATCGCCATCGTCTCGCTATCGCTCGCCGAGGCCGGCATCCGCGCAGCCGAGCCGGGCCGGGCCATGGCGCGCATGACGCTGATGTATGGCATCGGGCAGGTCGGCGGTCCGCTAGTCACGGGCGCGCTGCGCAGCGTCACGGGCAGTTACACCTTGCCCCTGCTGCTCGCCGCGCTGCTGATGGCGCTCGGCATCGTGGTCCTGTTCCTCAGCCGCCGCCTGTCCTGACGCGCCGGCCCCGACCGCGGCTGCTTCGGCCAGGCGCTGACGTCAGTGCGAGGCCTGATCGAAGTCGACGGTGCAGCGTATCCCGGCTGGGATCTCGGTGCCGGGATTGGCCATTTCGAGCTGGACCCCGAACGTGCCCGAGGCGGCGTCGAACACGCGATCCACGGTCCGCACGGTGGCTTCGAACCGGCCGTCGAGCGGCGCCACCTGCGAGACCTCGTAGCTATCGCCCACCGCGATGCGGTCAAAATAATCGAGCGGCACGAAGACCTCGACCAGCAGCGGGTCCATCACCGCCAGCACCATCATCTCCTCGGTGTCCGAGGCGTATTCGCCCGCCGCCGCCTCGACCGAGAGCACGATGCCGTCCGCCGGGCTCGAGATCGTGCGCCGGTCGAGCAGCGCGCTCGCCATCCGGCGCTCGATCTGCGCCAGTTCCCGCGCCACCTGGGCCTCCTCCAGCGCCATCTCGCTCAAGGTCAGCTCAATGCGCTTGTCCTCGACCGAGGCCTCGGTGACCGTTTGCTTGGCGAAGAGCCGTTCGGCCCGCGCCAGCGCCTCTCGGCGGAAATCGACCCGTGCCGCAGCGGCCCGCAGCTCGACATCCGTGCCCGCCTTGGCGCTGGCCATCTCGAGCTGCAGGCGCTGGATCGACTCCTCGAGCCGGATCAGTGGCTGGCCCGCGCTTACGCGACCCCCCCGGCGCACCAGAACCTCGTCGATACGCCCCTGCTCGGTCGAGGTGAGCGAGATCACCGCCTGCGGCTCGATCAGGCAATCATGCGGCAGCGCGCTGACGGGCGCAGCAAGGGTCAAGCCGAGCAGGAGCGCCGGCAATCGGGTGCGAGCGGACATCTCTCATCCTCCGGTAAGGCGTGCGGGCATGTTGCATGGCGCCTGCCGCTGGCGCAAGCTTGCCGAAACCGGAGTACTGGATGAACACCCCACAATTGCATGAAGAGGCCCGAAATCTTCAAGACGCTTTGCTCGACGAGGTGCCGGCCCTCTCGGCCTTGCGGGCGGCGTTGCACCATCGCCTCTTCGACCGTCTGCCCGCCCCCGGCCCGCGCCCCGAGGAGGCATGGACGGTACAGATCCTCTCCGAACGCGGCGCGCTCCGGGCCACCGATGCCGGATGGCGCCCAAGCCCCCCGATGGCCGAGTTGCTGCGCGCGCGCGAAGATCTGGCCGCGCTTGTCGAGTTCACCGCGCTGGCCGCCTGCGACATGCTGCGCCACGGCCCGGCGCTGTCGTCCGGGGTGCAGGCCTTTCAGTCGCGGGCCGAGACCTTCGGCTTCTTCCGCTATGAGCGCGCCCGTGGCACCGGCGCGGCACAGATCGAGGACACCGCCCCTTGGGTCGCCTACGTCACCGCGCTGTCGCGCCGCGAGGCCCCGGTGCTGGCGCCGTTGATGCCGCTCGAGGGCTGCACGCGCCTGCTGGAGATCGGCGGCAATACCGGCGTGATGGCGGAGGCGCTGCTGGCGCGGCACCGCTCGCTGCACGCCACGGTGCTTGACCTGCCGGCAGTCTGCCAGCTTGGCCGCGCCCGGATGAAAACCGCGCCGGAGCCGCGCCTGTCCTTCCTGCCGGGCGACGCCCGCGACACCGCCTGGCCCGAAGCGGACGCGGTGCTGTTCAAGTCGGTGCTGCATGACTGGGCGCCGGAAGAGGCCCGCGGCTTTCTGGAAAAGGCGGCCATGCACCTGCCTCCCGGCGGGCGGCTCATCGTCTGCGAGCGCGGTGCGCTGGCGGATGAGCCGATACCATCGGGCCTCGCAGCGGCGGCAAATCTGGTGTTTGGGCCGTTCTACCGGCCACCGACGGTCTATCGCGGCTGGATGGAGGCCGCCGGGCTGCGCCCCCTGCCGCCGCTTTCAGCACGGCTCGACATGACCTTCCACGTCACCGCAGCGGAGAAGCCTGCGTGACCCTGCCCCGGCTCATCACGATCTCGGGCCCGCCGGGCAGTGGCAAGACGACGCTCGCGACGGCGCTCGCCGAAAGGACCGGGCGACGCTGCTACGCTACGACGACTTCCAGACCTTCACCCGCAACGGCCCCGCCGCGATGCGGGACTGGATCGCGCGCGGGGCGCCCTATGAGGAAATGGAGGCTCCAGGCCTTGCCAATGCCATCGAGCGTGCACTGGCATCGCGGGCGACGGTGCTCCTCGACACCCCGCTCGGCCCTCTCGATCCGGCGCTTGGCGAACGTCGCGCCTTTGCCGTTTGGATCGAGCTTCCGTTGGACGTCGCCCTTGCCCGAAAGTTGACACAATTGAACGATTCGGTTCCGAACGGGCAGGAACCACGGTTTCTCCGGTGGCTCGGCGGCTATCTTACGGCGTATCAGGATTTCGTTCACCACGCTTGTCAGATCCAGCGCCAGCGGCTGCGGTCGCGCAGTGATTGCGAGATTGACGGGACAATCCCGGCGGAATCCGCACTTACGGATCTCATACCTAGAATGTCAGCCGCCACAAATCACGAAAACTGAGATTTCCGCCAACATCACCTCACCAAACAAGAAACATAAACCGTTGCCCCACAACCAATGGATGCGCATAGTAGCTATGCCCGAGCCACATATGTCGCAAGACATGCGCCGCCTGGGGACAAGGTGGCGAGATTTGGGCAGATTGGAACTCAGTTCTGGAATTTTGACATGTCATTTCCGTTCGCCCAGCAACGCCCCGGCCAGCTACCGCGGATTCCCTTCACCCGTCGCGTGAAGAGCCGACTGAAACGGAAAGACAAACGGCGCTTCGCAGCGCTCGAACGGGCGGCGCGGCAGCTCATGCTCGACCCGCTCGAGCAGCGCGTGCTGCTGAACGGCGACGTCCTGGCGCTCGATCTCAGCGCGTATTATCAGGACAATCGCGACACCGACCTGCTGGTGCAACTGCACGAAGAGATCGAAGGCGAGGGCGAAACCGCCACCGAGGTGCAGCGGGTCCAGATCATTGACCGAAGCGGCGGCACGGTGCTGAGTTTCGGCGACCTCGCGGAGATCTCGGGCATCTCGATCACCGGCGGCGCGGGCAGCGACGTGATCACGCTGGACGGCCTGAGCTTCGGCGACCAGACGCCGCTCAGCTTCAGCTTCGACGGCGGCGAGGGGCTCGATGGCCTCGCCTTCGAGACGGCGAATGACGTAGAGTGGACCATCGGCGCGCCCGACGCGGGCGTGGCCACCGATGGCTTTGTCAGCCTCAGCTTCGACAATGTCGAGACCCTGACCGGCGCCGCCAACAACAACGACACCTTCACTCTGGATGCGAGCGGCGCCCTCTCCGGTGGGATCGACGGCGGCGACGGCGGCTTCGACACGCTGGTGATCGACGGCCAGCGCGAGAGCGTCACCTACCTGCCCGAGGATCCCAACAGCGGCAGCTTCCTGATCGACGGCACCGAACTGCGCTTCTCCGGGCTCGAGCCGGTCTACCTGACCAACACCGCGAGCACGATCACCATCGACATGCAGACGCTGCTGCCCGGCACGCAGAGCGCCTCGCTCGATCTCGATCCGGGCGGGTTCGACTTCATCATCGACGGGCCTGGGCTGGAAAGCCTCTCCTTCGACGCACCAACCGACAGCCTCTCCATCGTGAGCGAGTTCGGCCTGCTGAACCCCGACGTCGCGCTCAGCATCGACGGCTGGGACAGCACCGCGACCGAGGGCATGAACTTCAGCGTCCAGACTGAGTCCATCACCCTCGCCAGCGGCGTTTCGCTCGGGACCGCGCTGAATCCGCTGGGCGACGTGACGCTGGAGGCGTCGAACGCCGCGTCGGGGGTCGGGCTGACCCTGCTGCAACTCACCGGCATCGGCTCGGTCTCGGCCTCGCTCGACGTGCAGGGCGACATCCATTCCTCGGGCACCGTCGCGCTTTCGGCCCATGCCGAGCGCGTGCTCGACGCCACCGGGGATTTCTCGGATTTCAACTTCAGCGAGGGCAACCCGCTGCAGATGCCCACGGTCAGCGCCACAGCCAACGTGGCCGGCACGTCCGAGATCACCGCAGACGCCTTCCGCCTCGAAGCATCGACCCTGCTCGATGTCGAGATCGACGGCAGCCAGTCGGTGCTCGGATCCTTCGCCAACGCGGTGATCGCCGACGTAAGCACCCATGCCACCATCCAGTCGGGCGCCGAGATCAATGTCGGCAGCACGACCCTGCAGGGGGAGTCCGTCTCGGGTCTCGTGCGGGCGAGCGACAGCTCGTCGCTGATCCTCGACGTGACGCCGGACGAGGACGGCACCGAAGGCGCCGACGCCACCGGTATCATCAATTCCATGCTTGACGATTTCGAGGTCTCCATCGGCATCATGACGGTGACCCGCGACACGCAGGCGATCGTCGACGGCACCATCACCTCGGGCAACGCCTTCGCGATCGAGGCGATGAATGACGGCAGCTTCGAGAACAAGGTGCAGGCCTCGCTGATCGGCGCCACCTATCTCTATGCCTCGGATACCGTTCTGGCGCAGCTCACCGGCGACTTCACCGGGACGAGTCTGTCCGTCAGCGCAGGCAACAGCTCGAGCTATGACGTCACCGCCAAGATCTCGGTCAATACGATCAGCGGCAGCACCCGCGCGCTGGTCGAGGGGGGTACGATCTCGCTGGCCGGCGCGCTGAACGTGTCGGCGCTGGACACCAGCAGCCTCACCTCCATGTCGAACGATTTCGACGCCTATCTCGACGAGCTGACCGCCATCGACCTCAGCGAACAGTCGAACGCCGACATCAAGGTCGCCGCGGCGATCTCGGAGATGGACAAGACCGTCGAGGCGGCCATCGACGGCGCCTCGGTCAGCGCCACCGGCAACGTCACCGTCGAGGCCGAGAACGCCCAGACGCTGGTCTCTCGTGCCGAAGCGCTGAGCGTGCGCGACACCCGCAACACGCCCAGCAAGGCCAGCCTCGTGGCGAGCAGCAAGACCGTCGCCTTCGGCGGCACGCTGGCCTTCAACGAGATGCGCGGCGAGACCATCGCGGCGATCCGCAACGGGGCCGACGTGTCCGGCGACACCATCGCCGTGGGCGCCACAAACGCCGCCATCCTCGACACCTTCTCGGAGGCCTCGACCAAGGTCACCAGCGGCAACAACTCGGCAGTCGGGGTCAGCATCTCTTTCAACCTGATCGGCTTCGACATCGACGTGCTCGACGCCTTCGCGCTCGGCATCGACACATTGATCGGCATCAACCAGTATCTCGGCAACGAGGACCCGTCGAACGCGCATGCCTATGTCTCGGCCTCCGACGTGGCCGCCGCGGGCGCGCTCAGCGTCAGCGCCCGGAACGAGAGCCTGATCGACGCCACGGTGACCAATTCGGCCACCTCGCAGGCCTCGGACAGCGCCACCGCGAACCCGCTCTACGATGCGCAGGGCATGGGTTTTGCCCTGATCCTCGCCAACAACAAGATTGCCTCCGACGCGGTGGCCGAGATCGTCGATGCGCCGGCCGATGGCGCGATCACCGCCGGCGGCGCGCTCGACGTTACCGCCGAAGACACCACCACCCTCGCCTCGAACGCCAAGGTCACCTCTTCGTCGGTCACCACCAATGACGGCGGCCTTTCGGGTGTCGACGCCGCGCTCGGCACGTTGCTGCCCGCGACCTACAGCACCAACGGCGCCGAAGTGGTGGACTCCTCCGGCGCTCAGGTGGCGGGCCCGACATGGGCGGTCTCCTTCGGCGACCGCGTCGGGCTAGACTATGACTGGCTCGCCTTCAACGACGCCAACGGCCAGGCCGGCACGGTCTATGAATACATGGGCGACGGCACCGACCAGATCGATCTGCTGGACACCGATTTCGAGGACACCGATTTCTGGATGCGGGTGCCCGAGACCGAGCTGATCCCCACCGGGACCAACCTGTCGGACAGCGACAGCGTCGGCGTCGGCGGCATGGCGGTGCGCAACACCTTCGATGCGCAGGCGGTGGCCCGGATCTCGAACGCCGACGTGGAATCCGTCGGCGACATGACCGTGAAGGCCGTCGAGATGGCCAGCCTGACCTCGACCGGCGATGTCGGCGTGTCGAGCTCGGGCGGCGGTTCGGTGCAGGGCGACAAGGGCGACTCCGTCGCCGTGGGCGCGCTGATCGTGGTCAACACCGCCAATGCCAGTGCGCTGGCCACCGTCGAGCAATCCGCCGACGTGACCGCCACCGGAGGCCGCGTCACCGTGCAGGCAGACAACATCGCCTCGCTGGACGCACAGCTGGACGCGGCGATCAGCTCGGCCGGTGACAGTGTCGGTGTGCTCATCGCCTTCAACACGCTGGGCTACGAGGCCGAGAACATCCTGTTCCAAACCGTCGATGCGCTGATCGGCACCGATATCGGGGACAAGAGCTTCTCGGACGCCGAGGCGTGGATCATCGACAGCGACGTGGCCGGCCAGGCCGGCGTCACCGTCACCGCCACCAACTCGGCCGAACTGACCGCCCGCATCGGCACCGATGTCAGCTCGGACCCCTCTGCCTTCCAGGGCGCCGAAGCGATGGCGGCACAGGGCGTGCTGGCCTCGAACATGCTCGCCGGGGCGGCCAACGCCTTCATCGACGACACCGATGCCACGCCCTCGGGCGAGAGCGTCACCTCCGCCGCCGGCATGGTGCGCGTCGCCGCCAGCGACGAGGTCGTGCTCGAGAGCCAGACTCTGATCGACACCGGGGCCTCGCGGACCAATGACCTCGGTCTCGGGCTGTTGAACAACCTCGCGCAGGAACTGCTCGACACCTACCAGTACACCACCGAGTCCGGCTCTCCGGCGCTGGTCTTCGGCGACCGGGTCTTCATCGGCACCAACCATGCGAACAGCGACCTGCACGGTAAGCGGTTCCAGTACATGGGCTCCGGCGCTTCGGTGCCGCTGGCCACCGCCGATTACACCGATATCGACCTGTGGAAAGAGCTCGACGAGACCAACGTCATCCCCCCTGCCCTGATCGGCGTGGCGGCGAAGGGCGCAGGCATCAAGACCGGCTCGGCCAAGGCCTATTACGTCATGGTCAGCCGCAACGAGGCCGAGGGCGGCGCCAACGCCTATATCGACGATTACGATGTCACCGGCGCCTCGGTCTCGGTCGAGGCCCGCGAGCGCGCCACGATGAAGGCCGTCGATGGCTCCACCATCAACGCCACCGAGACCTATGGCGGCCTGATGGTCACCAACGAGCTGAACTCCCGCGCCTCGGCGCGGATCACCGAGAGCAACGTGACCGCCACCGCCGGCGACGTCTCCGTCGAGGCGCTGAACCTCGCGGTGCTCGATGCCACAACGCTCAGCTCGATGACCGGCGCCAGCGACGCGATCAACGTGGTCGTGGCATTCAATTCCGTGGGCTTCGACGGCAGCAACGTGCTGTTCCAGACCATCGACGCGATCCTCGGCTCGGACTACCTGATCGAGGCCGAGCCGGTGGGCGCGCAGGCCTATATCGAGGATGCCGTGGTCTCGGCCACGGGCGACGTCTCGGTCACGGCCGAAACCAGCGCCGAGCTGACCGACATCGCCTTCACCGACACCACCGCACAGCTGCTCGACGACATGGCCGACGAAAAGCTGCTCGACGACGAGGACGAAGCCGGCGATGCCGCCGCGCTCGAGAACCTGCAGGCCGAGTTCGAGGCCGCCGACATCGCCTTCGAGGGCAGCCTCTCGGTGGAGACCGTCGAGACCCAGTTCCGCTGGTATGTCTCGGACGACGTCGGCCGCACCTGGATCATCGAGAACCGCGAAGGCACGCTGGTGCTGCTCGAGGCCAACCTGCTCGACGCCCGCGTCGGCAACGAGACCTCGGCCATCGCCAAGAACAACCGCGCCCTGTTCGACGCCTATGTCGAAGGCTCCAAGGAGGACAACAAGGGCAAGGGCATCAAGGATCTGAAGTACGGCGCCAACGGCACGGCCGGCGGCGGTCTGCTGGCCACCAACCGCATCGCCTCGGACACCGCGGCGTGGATCAGCAACAGCACGACGACCAGCCATGACGATGCCGACACGCCCGAGACCCTCAGCACCGGCGAGACCGTCAGCGTGGGCGCAGAGGTCTACGAATATGTCGGCGAAACTCAGAGCGCCGACCAGAGCTTCCTCTATTCGTCGCGCAGCGACGTGCAGCTGCTCGAGGCCGGCGACCGCATCCGCATCCACGAGGATCACGGGGCGTGGTCCGAGGGCGATATCGTGGTCTATTCCGGCCCCACCCTCGCCTCGACCGAGACCGACCCGCGCGAGCCGGGTTACGACCGCATCGTGCTCTTTGACGTGATCGACGGCCAGCCCGGCGATTTCACCCTCGGCAACGCGCCCCTCAGCATCGACCTGACCGATCTGGCGCAGGATTACGCCAACAATGCCGACTGGCAGCAGAAGGACGACACCCTGCCCGAAGGCAGTGTCGCCGCCGGAGGCGAGATCACCGTGTCGGCCTCCGACAATGCCCATATCCGCGCCGACAGCAACATCGAGGTTTCGGCGGTGGTGTCCAACAACATGGACGCCTTCACCGCGCTCGCCAATCAGGCGCTGCAGAACGAGTACGTCTATACCTCGTTCTCCGGCACCCAGACCCTGATCGAAGGCAACGTCATCTATATCGGCTCCAATGGCGGCGCCGAGGCGGGCAAGTACTACCAGTATTCCGGCCCGATCCAGAGCTATGACCTTGCGGACATCCCGGCGCTGGATCTCGGCAACGAGGACAACTGGACGGTGCTCAACGGCAATGTCGAGCCGCAGGACATCTTCCCCAATGTCGGCAACCTCGCCGAGAGCAACTCGCGCGCGGTGGGCGGCATCGTGGTCACCAACGACGTGCGCTCCGAGGCCCGCGCCATGGTCGACAGCATCGATCTGACCGCCACCTCCGGCGGCATCACCGTCTCCTCAGAGGCCGACGCCACCATGCTGGCGCGGCTGACCTCCAACGTCACGTCCTCGGGCGGCAGCGCCTGGGGCACCGGCGAGTCGCTTGCGGTCAACGCCACCATCGCCACCAACATGGTGCGCGCCTCGGCCACCACACTGGTGCGCGACAGCGTGCTCGACGCGGGCGGCGCCATCGACATCCTCGCCGACAACCGCGCAGTGCTCGACGCCACCACCCAGACCGAGACCAACACCGGCGACACCGGCGTCGGCGTGACGCTGGCTTTCAACACGCTGGGCTGGGAGGCGTCGAACCTTCTGTTCAACGCGGTGGACGCGCTGGTCGGCGATCCGCTGATCTCCGAGGCGCTCGACGGCGAAGACCCCTCGATGGCCCGCGCGCTGGTGATCGACAGCGACCTCACCGCCGGCACCGACCTGACCGTCGAGGCGCTCTCGACCGAGAAGCTCAACGCCACCGTGTCGAACTCCACCGTCTCCGAGGCCTCGGCCCAGACCGATGCCAGCGGCAAGAGCGTCGGCGTGGTGCTGGCCTCGAACAAGGTGAGCGGCCGGGCCTACGCGGCGATCGACAACGAAGATGCCCCCGCCCTGACCGAGATCAGCGCGGGCGGCACCGTCACCGTGCGGGCTCAGGACGATATCGGCCTGTGGTCGAACTCGAAGCTGGTGAGCAGCTCGACCACCACCAACGATGGTGGACAGGCGGTCGCGGCCGAGACCCTCAACGATCTGCAACAGGCCGACTGGCTGGCGCTGAGCGGTGCCGGCCTCCAGGAGGTCACGGTCAAGTTCGGCGAGATGGTGCGCCTTGACGACGGCTATAGCGGCGGCGGCGTCGCGGGCGGTGTCTACGAGTATCTCGGCACCGAAAGCATCATTGATATCAACAGCGTCAACTACGAGGACAAGAACCTCTGGAAGCCCACGCAGACGACGCAGGGCATCCCGAGCTTCGGCAATGTCTCCGAGAGCGACTCCGTCGGCGTCGGCACACTGGTCGTGCTCAACGATCTGCGGTCGGATGTCGAGGCAGTGATCCGTGGCGCAACGGTCGGCTCTGATGACGGCGACATCGTCGTCGAGGCGATCGAGAACGCCACGATGGAGGCCAATGTCGATGCCTCCACATCCTCCTCTGGCGGCAGCAATCTCGGCGAGGGCACCTCCATCGCCTTCAACGGCGTGATCGCCACCAACGTCCTGCAGGGCGGCGCCGACGCGGCGGTGCTCGACAGCGCGCTGACCGCCGGCGACACCGGCAGCGGACTTGGCAACGTGCGGGTCGAGGCGATGAACACCGCCAACCTGACCGCCGAGAACCTCGCCATGGTCGGCAGCGGCGACACCGGCGTCGGTGTGCTTCTGGCCTTCAACTCGGTCGGCTGGGAGCCGTCGAACGTGCTGTTCAACACGCTCGACGGGATCCTCGGCGATCCGCTGATCTCCTCGGCCTTCAACGGCGAGGCACCGGTCGATGCCGAGGCCTACATCCTGAACTCCTCGGTCAGTGCCGCGGGCAAAGTCGAGGTGCTGGGCAGCAACGATGCCAAGATCATCGCCACCACCAGCAACGAGGCCACATCCGCCGCCGCGGCGCTGGAGAACGCCAGCGGCACCGCCGTGGGCGCCATCGTGGCGACCAACAAGGTGTCGGGCGCGGCCAAGGCCTATATCGACGTGGCCAACCTGCGCGCCGCCGACGGCGCCCAGAGGGTCGAGACCGGCGACCGTGTGATCGCGCTCGACGGTACGGTCTACGAATACAGCGGCCCCGAGGCGGTGATCGACCTCGCCTCCGAGAGCTTCGGCGCCACGCTCTGGACCGATGTCGGCGACGACACGGGCTATGCCAACGACATCGACGCCGGCAGCGGCGTGCGGGTCGAGGCCACCGACTACAACCTGATCGACGTCACCAACACGCTCGAGGTGACCACAACGGTCACCAACGACGCGGGTCTCGGCATCATCTTCACGTCGCTCGAGAACGTGGTCAACGAGTACCAGTACACCACCCGCTCGGGCGTGCAGCGCGGCGTGACCTTCGGCGACATGGTCTACATCGCCGACGATTACGACGCCAACAAAGCCGAGCCCGAGGCGCTCTACATCTATTTCGGCGCCGACCAGACCGGCACCGACGTGGATCTTTCCACGCTCGACTACGATGCCGATGCCGACTGGGTGAAGATCGACCCGCTCGATATCGAGAGCCTGCTGCCGCCTGGCATCAACCTCAACTTCTCGGAATCCGATGCTACTGCAGGTGGCGGCATGGCCGCCATGAATGACGTGCGCGGCGGCGTCATTGCCCGCGTCGACGAGGCCACTGTCGACACAGCAACCGGCGACATCGCCATCACCGCCACCGAGAATGCCGGCATCGAGGCACACAATATCGGCGATGTCTCCGCCGATGGCGGCAGCGCCTTCGGCGAGGGCGGCACCACGCTCGCGGTCAACGCGCTGATCGCCACCAACGTGGTGCTCTCGACCGCCGAGGCTTCGCTCGAGGACAGCGATGTCGACAGCGCGCTCGGAGCGGTCACGGTCGAGGCGGCGAACACCGCCGTCATCGACAGTGACATCGACATGACCACCGTGGCCGAGGGCGGCGGCGAGAGCTACGGCATCGGCGTCACACTGGCCTTCAACTCGGTCGGGGTGAACAGCCAGAACCTGCTGTTCAACACCATTGACGCCCTGTTCGGCCTGCTGCCCGCCGACGAGATCCCGGCGATGGCCTCGGCCAGCATCGAACGCAGCGAGGTCACCGCCGAGACCGGGGTCTCGGTCGACGCCACCAGCGACATGGACCTGACCGCGGATATCCTGAACGCGGCGCTCGCCACCTCCATCGCGCTCGAGGACAACACCTCGATCACCGTGGCGCCCATCGTGGCGCTGAACCGGGGCAGCTCGGCCGCCGAAGCGCAGATCCTCAACGCGCCCACGGTCGAGACCGCCACCGGCAACGTCTCGGTCTCGGCGATCGACACCAGCTTCATCCACGCCGAGAACATCGCAGCCTCCGCCTCCATCGCGGTCGGCACCGGCAAGTCGCTCTCGGTGGCCGTGGCCACCTCGATCGCCCGCAACACCCTGCGCAACACCGTGGACGCGGGCATCGCGTCGAGCGGCGTCGAGGCGACAACCGGCGAGATCGCCCTCATCGCCAGCCGCGACGGGGTGATCGAATCCACCGCCGCCGCGGTCGCGGCCAGCGTCTCGGGCGCGGCGGACGGCAACGCGGTTGGCGTGTCGGTCGGCGGCGCGGTCGCGGTCAACCGCCTGTTCGGCGGCGCCGAGGCCAGCATCGTGGACAGCGATCTCGTGGCGAACTCCGTTTCGATCCAGGCGGAATCCGTCTCGCGCATCGACGCCACCGTGGTCGCCGTCGCCGCTTCGGTCTCGGTCTCCGCCTCGGGCGACAGCACAGCGGTGGCCATCGGCGCCTCGGTCTCCGACAACATGATCGGCTGGCAGGACACTGCCGTCGCCGCAGACCACCAGAGCGACGACAGCACAGCGCTGGCCGAAGGCGACGTGGTCGAGGTCACCGAAGGGGCGCATCGCGGGCGCTTCTACGAATATATCGGCGCGGGTCAGGCCAGCGCCGTCGATCTCTCGGTCGAGGATTACGGCGACACCCAGAAGTGGAAGCAGGTCGGCCTCTCGCGCGAGGGCGCGCTGACTTCGGCGCATCTCGACGACAGCAGCATCACCACCGGGCTCGGCGCCGACGCGGCGCTCGAGATCGAAGCCCTGACCCAGCAGAGCATCAGCTCGCTGGTGCTGGCGGGCGCCGTGGCGGTGGCGGTTGGCAAGTCGGGCACCGCCGTGGGCGGCAGCGGCAGCTTCTCGCGCAACCGCATCGCATCGGATGCCGCGGCCTATATCAGCGGCGACGGCGGCAGCACGCTGGAACTCGCCACCGGAAGGGTGCAGGCCTTCGACCGCTCGACCATCGACAGCATCACCGGTGCGGCCTCGGTGGCCGTGGGCGTCGGCACCTCGGCCAACGCGGTCTCGGTGGCCTTCGGTGTGGCGATCTCGATGAACGAGATCTCCAACCAGGCAGAAGCCTATGTCGCCGACGCCGATGTCGCGGTCAGCGGCACCGGCGCGGTCGAGCCGCTCGACACCACCTCGCTGATCGTCTCGGCCGAAACCTCGGCGGGCGAAAGCTTCAGTGTCGGCTCGCCCGGCTTCGATGGCGACGACCTCGACAACGCCGCCGAAGCGGCGATGGTCAACGACGACAACGGCACGCCCGAGGACGAGGAAGACGACACCGTTTCGCGCGATGCCGCCGATCTCGCCGCCGACACCGCGATCCTCGACGATCTGCGCGATGCGCTGAACGGCGCGCTCGGACCGCAGGACCAGGTCTCGGACACCGACACGCTGCGCGTCTCGAGCGCCGGCTTCGGCAAGTGGCTCGCCGTGGTCGAGGACAGCAACGGCGATGGCGAGGGCGCGGGCCGCAGCTTCGTGCTGAGCTTCGACAACGGCGATCTGGTGGTCGAGCGCACCACCATCAACGCCATCGCCGCGGCCGCCTCGGTCTCGGTTTCGGTCAGCTCGTCCAACTCGATCTCCGTCAGCGGCGCCGGTGCCTATGCCGAGAACGTCGTGACCTCGGCCGCGCTGGCCCATATCGACAATGCCACGGTCGGCACCGCTGGCGACGTGGTGGTCGACGCACAGGGCGACAGCACCATCAATGCCACGGTGATCGCCGCATCCGCCGCCGTGGCCGTCTCGGGTTCGACCGGTGTCGGCGCCTCGATCGGCGTCGCCATCGCGCGCAACTTCCTCGGGCAGGACCGCTTGGGCAACGAGGACGCGCTCGAGGTGAAGGCCTATCTCTCCGACAGCAGCGTCAACGCCGGCGGCGATCTCATCCTCACCGCAGACGCGGCGCAGAGCATCAACGCGCTGACCTTCGCGGGCTCGGTCGCGGTGTCGGTCGGCTCCACCGGTGTTGCGGTCTCGGGTTCGGGCGTGTGGAACGAGAACGCCATCAATGTCGACGTGCTCGCCGCCATCGACGGCGACGCGGGCGCTCTGGCGGATGATACGCAAGGCGACGCGATCACCGTCTCGGCCACGAACACTTCCGAGATCAATGCCTTTGCGGGAGCGGCCTCGGTCGCGGTCGCGGTGGGCAGCACCGGCGTCGGGGTCTCCATCGGGCTCGGCCTCGGACAGAACGACATCGGCGGCACCGTCATCGCTCGCATCCAGAACGCCGATGACGGCGTGACCGCGCGCAGCGGCGACGTGACCGTGGCGGCGGACAATGCCGCCGACATCTCGGCCTTCGCAGGTGCCGCCTCCATCGCCGCAAGCTTCGGGCAGACCGCCGTCGCAGTCTCGGGCGCCGGCGCCGAGGCCACCAACCGCATCGGCAGCGAGACCCGCGCGCTGATCTCGGGCAGTGACGTGACCGCCACGCTGGGCGGCGTCTCGGTGACCTCCGAGGCTTCGGGCGACATCGACGCAATCGTCATCGCCGCGTCTGCCGCCGTTGCGGTGGGCCAGACCGGAGTCGGCGCTTCGATCGGCGTCGCGGTGTCGCGCAACCTGATCGGCTACCAGCAGGGCACCGTGGCCTATGGCAACACCACCGGCGACAGTGTCACCCAGCTGACCCAGAATTCGACCACCGTCCTGATCGTGCAGGGCGCCCGCAAGGGCGACGTCTACCGCTATATCGGCGACACGGTGACCGAGGCCGACAACGTCATCGACGAAGATGACAATACCGCGCCCTACGCTCTGAATTCGCAGGATTACGGCAACACCGACCTGTGGGAGCTGGTGAATCTCGACGAGGCCGCGGCCATCGTCGACGCCGCCATCGTCAGCAGCGACGTGACCGCGGATGGCGGGGTCACCGTCGATGCGCTGAGCACTCAGGCGATCAGGGCGGCGAGCCTCGCCGGCGCGGTTGCCGTGGCTGGCGGACAGGTCGGCGTGGCGGTCTCGGGCAGCGGCTCGGCGGTCGAGAACCGCATCAACTCGGACGTCTCGGCCCGCATCGCGGGCGCCGCGACCGACATGCAGGCCGACCACGTGGTGGTCAATGCCGACGACATCTCCTCCATCGACGCGGTCTCGGCGGCGATGGCGATCTCGGCGGCCTTCGGCCAGACCGGCGTTGCGGTGTCCATCGGGATCTCGGTCGCGATCAACAACATCGCCAACGATGTCACCGCCACCATTGCCGATGGTGCGGTCAGCACCAGCGGCGCGCAGGGCATCATCATCAGTGCCTCGACGCCCGAGTTGCCGATCGACGCGCCCGTCGCCGACGTGGTGATCCCGGTGAGCGTCAGCGATCTCGATGACCTCGCGGTGGCCGAAATGGACGGCGAGGAGACCCGCGACGAAGTCGATTTCGCCGCCGACGCAATCCTCGCGGAGGACATTGCCGACGCGCTTCGCGGACAGGGCTTCGAAATCGTCGGCACGGTCAAGGTCGCGGCCCTCGAAGAGGGCGAGCGCTGGACCGCGATCGACGAGGAAGGCAGATCGGTCGCGCTCAGCCTCGTGAACGGACAGATCCTCGCCAGCAAGGCCGGCATCAACGCAGTCTCCGGCGCGGCGGCGCTCTCGGTCGCGGCAGGCCAGATCGGGGTCGGCATCGCCGGGGCCGGTGCGGTGGCGCTCAACGCCATCCAGACCAACGTCGCGGCCTCCACCTCGGGCGCCGATCTCACCACGACCGGCAGCGGCGACGTGGTGATCGACGCGCGCTCGGATGTCGAGATCAACGCCGCCGTGCTGGCGGTCTCCGCCGCCGTGGCCGCGGGCCAGGTGGGCGTCGGCGTGGGCATCGGCGTCTCGGTGGCGCGCAACTTCATCGGTCGCGACCTCACCGGCAACACCGTCGCCGATACCGGCGCGGTCTCGGCCTTTGCCTCGGACACGACGATGGATCTGAGCGGCGATCTGACGATCCACGCTGAGAGCGCCCAGTCTATCCGCGCTCTGACCTTCGCCGGCGCCGCAGCGGTCGCCGCCGGTCAGGTCGGCGTCGGGGTCGCAGGTTCCGGCGCCTATGCCGAGAACGTCATCGACGCCACCACCGAGGCCTATATCGACGGCGACGGCACTGGCATCAGCGCCTCGGCGGTCAGCGTTTCGGCCGAGGATGCCTCGACCATCGACGCCTATGGCGGCTCGGTGGCCGTGGCAGCGGGCTTCGGCATGGTGGGCGTGGCGGTCTCTGCCGGCATCGGCATCGGCTTCAACGCCATCGGCAGCGACGTGCTGGCCGAGATCCGCAACACCGATGACGGGGTCGAGAGCACCGCAGGCGCCGTCACCATCGAGGCGATGAACACCGCCGCGATCACCGCCGGAACCGCCGCCGCCGCCCTTGCGGTGTCGGGCGGGCTCGTCGGGGTGAGCTTCGCAGGCGCCGGCGCCTACGCCGAGAACGAGATTACCGGCGCCACCGCCGCGCGGATCACGGATGCCACCGTGGATGCACAGACCGACGTGCTGGTGAGCGCCGAGAGCGATGCCACCATCGACGCCATCGTGCTGTCCGCCGCCGCGGCCATCGGCGTCGGCGCGGGGGGCTTCGGCGCCTCGATCGGCGTCAGCCTCGCCGAGAACCGCATCGGCAACGGCGACGGATCGGGCGTGTTCGCCGCCATCGACGGCAGCACGGTCACCGCCGGCGGCGATGTCGACGTGCTGGCCAAGATGGACGACGCGACCATCGATGCCACCGTTGTGGCGCTTTCGGTCGCCATTGCAGGCGGCGCCGTGGCCGGCGCCGCCGCGGGCAGCGGCTCGGACGCGCTGAACGCGATCGACTACGCCGTCATCGCCGAGATCGACGACAGCGGCGTCACCGCCTCGGGCAACACCGTCACCGTCGATGCGCAGGACAATTCGGTCATCGACAGCTTCGTCGGCGCTGCCAGCGTCGCGGGTTCCGCCGGTCTCGTGGGAGGCTCGGTCTCCATCGCCGTGGGCCTGTCGGAGAACAGCGTCGACAACACGATCCGCGCGCAGGTCGACAATTCCGATGTCACCGCCGCCGATCTCGCGGTCAATGCCGAGGATGACAGCGACACCTACGCCGCCGCGGCCGCCGCCGCCGTCTCGGCCTCGATCTCGCTGGGCTTCAGCGTTGCCGGCGCCGGCACCGAGGTGCGCGGGCGCAACAGCTCGACCACCGAGGCGCTGGTCTCGGGCAGCGGCACCGACGACGTCATCACGCTCTCGGGTGACATGTCCGTCACTGCCGAGGCCCGTCCGCGGGTCGAGGCCGAAACCGTCACCGCCTCGCTGTCTCTGGGCTTTGCCGCCTTCGGCGCGGCAGGCAGCTTTGTCGATCTTGACGTGACACCGGAGGTCACCGCAAGCGTCACCGGCGTGCAGGTCGATGCCACCGACGTCGCCATCGGCGCCACCTCGCGCGCCATGGCCGACGGCTTCGCCGTGGGCGTGTCTCTGGCCTCGGGCTTTGCCGCATCGGCCAATTTCGTCGATGTCCTCGTCGCCAGCGACGTCACCGCCACCGGCGGCGGCACGATGACGGTGGACACTCTCAGTGTCGAAGCGCGCACCGACGAATTCAACAACAATACCAATGCGATAGCCGAGGCGCATGCCGCCGCGGGCGGCCTCATCGGCGCAACCTCCACGCTGGCGGAAACCCGGGTCGAGGACAACGTCACCGCGCAGATCGGTGCCAATGCCGATATCACCGCGCTGATCGTGGTCGACGTGGCAGCCATCGCGGACAGCTCGCAATACGCCGACGCCAACTCCGCCGCCTTCGGCCTGGTGGGGATCGGCGCCTCGATCGCCAATGCCGACGCCGATGTCAGCTCGACCGCGCGGGTCGGCAACAATGCCGATATTTCCGCCGCGCTGGTCAACGTCAGCGCCGACGGCGAGGCCGAGGCCACCGCCGACACCCGCGCGGGGTCCGGTGGCGCGGTTGCCGGCGCTGGCGCGGCGCCCACCGCCACCATCGATGCGGACGTTCTTGCCCAGATTAACGACGGCGCAGAAATCGATGTCGCGACCAACAACGCCTCGATCCTCGCCTATTACGCCGACCAGATCGACGAGGTGCCCGGCGGGCTCAATGTCACCGCCGCCTTCACCTCGCGCCCCAACGCGCTGGTCAAGACCGACAGCTACGGCCTGATCGCCGGCAGCGGCGCCGAGGCCAACACCGACGTGACCGCCGACGTGGTGGTCCGTTTCGGCACCGCCGACGACGACTCCACCGGTGCCAACGTCACCGCCGAAAGCATCTTCGCCGCCGCCACCAACACCGTCGTCAAGGACGGCGTGAGCGGCAACCATCTCGATGGCGATGCCGGCGGTCTTGCCAGCGGCGCGCTGTCCTCGTCGCAGATCGACATTGCCCTCACCACGCAGGTCGTCGTCGACGATCACAGCCAGATCACCACCACGGATGCATACGGCAGCTTCACCGCCAAGGCCTTCAACGCGCTCGACATCGAGGATGACGTGGCGCTGTTCACCGCCGGCGCGCTTTCGGGCGCAGGCGCCTATATCGACCTGCATGCCGACACGCTGCTGGCCGAGATCGTGGTCGGCGACGACGCGGTGATTGACGCGGCGGGCCAGTTGATCCTCGAGGCCAACGGCCTTCACGACATCGACCTGCATTCGAAGTCCGAGACCTATGGCCTCGGCACCGTGGCGCTGGGTCATGCCAAGATCGACCTCGCCCCCGACAACCTCATCACCATCGGCGGCACCGTCACCGCCGGGCGCGATGCATACCTGACCACCGGCACCGATATGGACCGCCGGATCTATGACCACAGCCTCAAGGCTCGGGTCGACAATTTCGCCGGCTCGCTGATCCCGATCGACGATCTCGAGACCCGCGCGGTGGTCATCACCGACAACACCATCACCGTCGAAAGCGGCGCGCTGCTCGAGGGGTATGCCAATATCAACCTGTTCTCCGACGAGCTTGGCATCGCCAATCTCGACGTGAAGGCCAAGGGTGTGAACTGGGCATCGGCGGTGGGCGATGCCATCGATTCCGCGCTTGGCGGCAACAACGCCAATCTCGGGCCGGGCTTCGGCGCCGCTGTGGCGCGTGGCAGCGTGGTCAATGACGGCACGATCCGCACCGGCGCACAGCGCAACAAGGATCTCACGATCACCTTCGACGCCAACACCAACAGCTTCATCGGCACCTCCACCACCAGCGCCGGCGTACAAACCTGGACCTTCGATCCCGGCTCGATCACCGGGCCCGACAGCACCGGCAGCTTCGACCTCACCACCAACGGGCAAGAGTCGGACATTCCCTTCACGGTGAAGCTCGAGCAGGTCGAGACGACACGCTCGGCCCAGCTCGACATCGCGCGCGAGAACCTCGCGCTCTACAACGTCACCGACGCGGATGGAGAACTGGTCAACGAGGACCTCGTGCAGTTCTACCAGGACCAGATCGAGCGCATCCTCGAGGAAATGCTGGCCTTCGGCGAGGCCAACTGGTTCGACAACAATGGCAATGGTGTGATCGACATCGATCAGGACGAGCTGGTGGCGCTGCAACCGACGGTGCAGGTCATCGAGGTCGACCCGGTCTTCGCGCAGGCGGGCCTTGTCGAGATCATCACCGACCAGCTCTACGGCTCGGGCACCTTCGACACGCCGCGCGACGCCTCGATCAACATCACCAACCAGACCGCCGCCTATCTCGTGATCAACGGGGCCGAAATCCCCGAGGTCAATGGCGGGGTCTATTTCAACAGCGTCGACGTCTCGATGCTTGGCGATCCCGGCGCGGCGATCCTTGCCGAGAATGCCGAGGTGCTCGAGGATGACGGCGGCTACTGGACCACGATCGCACCCAATTTCGGCTTTACCGCCGCCTCGACCACGCCTTCGGGCGGCGTGCCCGAGATCAACATCACCATCGATTACGACGCGCTCGGCGCGGTGCTCAACGATGGCGATCCCAACACCAACACCGCCGTGTGGCCCGACCTATTCATCGAAGGCCCGGTGCTCAACCTGCGTGGCGACATCACGCTCGACAACAACTCGGGCTACGGATCGTCCACCGGCTCGGTGATCATCAATGCCGAGGTAAACGGCCTCGAGGTGCGCACCCTGTCGAACGGCACCACGATCCTCGACACCGGCGCGACGCAAGACCACCTTGCCGGCGAGCCCTACGCGAAGTGGAAGACTTCGGACCTGACCGGCGACGACTATGTCAACCGCACCGCCGGGATGGAGAACGCCGAGGAGGTCGATCAGACCGCCATCGACGACTTCCTCGCGGTGACGCCCACCGAGGCGTCGATCACCGGTGACCGGATCTATATCGAGAGCCAGTATCTCAACATCAACGGCATCATCCAGTCGGGTGAGGAGGACTTCCACGTCACCCTCGACGACACCACCCGCGCCAAGATCGACGAGCATCGTCAGAGCGGCTCGTCGACCACCATCCTGCTGCCGACCACCAACCCCGATTTCCAGATCTATTTCGACCCGACCGCGAATGCCGGGCTTGGCGCGGTACTCGTCACGCCGCTGCGTCCCGGCGGCGGCTATGTCGACATCACCGCACGGGTGATGAACACCCGCAACGGTGAGATCATCGTCTATGGCGGCTATCCCGAGATCGAGATCACCAACAGCATGGTGTTCGCGGGCGGCTACACCCCCGAGATCATCGTGCAGGAGCTTGACGCCACCACCCGCGGCACCGGCGAGCTGATCATCAAGGACCTGGCCAAGCCGGATACCAACGGCGTGCCTTACACCACGATCTACCAGGTCAACGACGACGGCGTGGTCGAGATCAGCGACAATGGCGGCGGCTTCGTCGGCCAGGGCTCGGACAAGGAGTTCACCTACACCCCGGAAGCCGGCTACCGCTACGGCTGGATGCTGGCGCAGGGCACCCGCGAGGTGCTGGTCGAGGAGTGGACCGAGGGCGACTGGCTCGGCATCGACGCCTTCGCCCCCGACAGCCGCGCGCCCGACCGCACCGACAGCACCAAGACCGAGGGCGAGCTTGTCCCGGATTCCAACTACTTCTATCTCGACACCGCCAAGGATGGCGACGCCTACACCTATGACAGCGTGGAGGTGGTTGGCAACGTGAACGGGCCGAACCGCACCGGCTATGACCACTGGTCGACCTGGTACGGCACCAACTACAGCTGGTTCCAGTACACGACCGTCACCGACAGCGTCGAATACGTGACCCACACCATCGAGGCCGACCGCCCGGTGGGGATCACCTTCATCGGCCACGATGCCGGCTCGATCGTCGTCAATGCCGGGGCCTCGGACATCACCGTCGACGGGCCGCTGCGCAACGCATACGGCCACACCCAGCTCAACACCACCGGGGTGATCACCACCAACACCGGCGGTGCGATCTCGGGCGAGATCGGCGGCCGCACCATCGGCCTCAGCGCCCGCGCCATCGGCAGCGCCTTCGAGGACGTGCACGTCAACCTCTCGGATATCGAGGGTGTCACCGGACAGCGCATCGATGCCACCGCGAGCGACGGCATCGTCAGCCTCTACGAGACCGTCGGCGACTTGACGCTGGGCATGATCTCGGCAGCGAATGGCGGCTATGACGCGGTGATCACTTCGGCGGGCTCGATCCTTGCCGCGTCCAGCAACCACGGGATCGTCGGCGATGCCATCGACCTGATCGCCGAGGATGGCGACATCGGCGCCTCGGCGCGCGCCATCCAGATCGACACCGGCACCCGCGACCAGTCGCTGCTGACCGCGACGGCGCTGCAGGGCGCGGTCTACGTGGTCGAGACCGATGGCGACCTGCGGCTCTTCAAGATCCAGGCCCAGGGCGATGTCTATCTCGGCGTGCTCTCCGGCGACCTGCTTGACGGCAACCAGATCGAGGAGACCGATGAACGCGCCGTCTCGGAGCTGCGCGACGGTGTCTGGGGGGCGCTCAAGCTCACCGATTACGAGACCGACGAGAACGGCGTCGAGGTCTATACCGGTAACGCCACCGACAAGCTCAACGAGGTCAAGGACACGCTCGCCAACGCCAAGACCTCGGAGTACCAACAGTATTGGCAGACCCGCCTCGCGCAGGTCGAGGAATACCGTCTCGATCTGGCCGAGGCCAATCCCGGCTGGGACGACGCCACGCTCGACGCCGCGGCGGCGGACTTCTATCTTACCTTCCGGCCCGGTTCCTCGGAATACGATGCGGCTCAGATGCTGCTGCTGACCGAGGACGAGGAAGCCTATTACGAGGAGTTCTACACCGCGCAGGCGATCTCGGAGGGGGCCGGAGACGTGGCCGCCTATGTTGCCAACGCGATCCTGACACTGCGCACCAGCCGCACCGAGCAGTATCGCAACCTCGACGCCGTCTGGGGCAGCTATACCGGCGGGATCTCGAACCCGCTTGATCCGGATGTCTATGACGAGACGTGGGAATACGAGCTCACCACCGAAGAGAACGAGCTGATCGAGAGCTCGATCAAGATCTGGACCGAGGACGAGCTGATCAACGCCATCGGCGCGGGCCTTCTGGTGCCGGTGACCGACACCGACACGGTGATCGAGGATCCCAACATCGTCGGCGCCAATGTCGAGCTCGACGTCTCGGGCCAGATCGGCGCCACCGAGGGCTTCGAGTCCATCGCCATCGACCCCGACACCGAACTCACGCCCGATGAGCGCGTGCTGCTCTCGGCGGCCGAGCGTGACGACCTGTTCTTCCTGACCACCGACCGCTTCGGCGCGACCGTCGATTTTGACGCCTCGGCCAACACCATCACCCGCAGCGCGGGCACCTGGGACAGCGACCTCGTCGGTCAGGTCATCCAAGTGGAGGGCAACAGCGCCAACGCCACCGAGGAAGGCCCGTTCTACACCGTGGAAGCGATCACCAACGGCGGCACGACGCTTCAACTCGACACCTCGCGCGTGCTGCTGACGTCGTCGGAGACCAACGTCGCGGTGCATGTCTCGGGCCTCGCGCTCGATCCGCGCGGCGTCGACCTTCAGGACATGACCGTCGACATCTCGGGCAACACGATCACGCTGCTCAGCGGCAACGGAGACTTCTCGGACTACCGCGCCGGGATGAAGCTGATCCTCGCCGGCGACACCGAGAACGCCAACGATTACGAGACGCTCTACGAGATAACCGCTGCCACGGCCACCACGATCACCGTGGACGGCCCCGCGCTCACCACCGAGACCGACGTCACGCTCGACGTGAACGAGTATGTCGAGCTGTCGATGGTGCAGGTGCAGCTGCGCGAGGATCTCGACATCGTGGTGACCGGCCAGCTGGATGTCACCGCAGGCGGCGAGAGCTATGTGGGCTCGGAATCCGCCATCGAGCTTGGCTCGCTGAATGTCGACGGCAACCTCCGGGTGCGGGCGCAGGGCGAGCTGAGCAACGGCGGCAACAGCACCTCGACCAACATCACCTCCGACAACCTCGTGCTCGAGTCCGGCGATGGCGGCATCGGCAGCGACGGCATGGTCTATGTCGACCAGACCGTCGGCGCGACCCTGACCGCGCGCGGCACCGGCGACATCAACATCACCGAGCGCGCCGGCGACATGAACATCAACACGGTCTACTCGGCAGGCGGCGACGTCACGCTGGTGGCCGACGGCTCGATCCTCGATCACAACAACACCGAGTTCGTCAACATCGAGGCCGACAGCATCACGCTCACGGCACAGACCGGCTCCATCGGCGTGGTCGGCAACGCGCTGGAGGTCGAGGCGCGCGGCGATCTGGGCGACGATCTCGGTCTGCTGACGCTCACCGCCGAGGGCGACGTGATCGTCTATGAGCAGGAAGGCGACATGAACATCCGCAACGTGCTGTCGCGCAGCGGAGACGTGGAGCTTTACGCCCAGCTTTCGATCTTCGACGCGGTCGATCTGGTCGATCCGACCAGCCCCGAGACCAGCGCCGATGGCAACGACACCGGATCGCGCCTCGCCGCGGACGTGCTGGCGGCGGGCAACATCACCCTGACCGCGGATCTGGGCTATATCGGCGCCTTCGGCAACGAGCTCGACATCGACAGCCGTCGCTCCGGCAGCGATGGCGTGGTGACCGTGACCAGCCGCGAGAACACCTTCCTGATCGAGCAGGCGGGCGACATGTGGCTCAACACCGTCGAGGTGACCCAGAGCAATCCGCTTCTCGCCACCGCCTATCTCACCGCAGTGGTGGGCAGCATCTACAACGGCGTGCAGCCGCCCAACACCAGCAACGTGCTCGGCGGGCGCGCCTACCTGATTGCCCAGGGAGATATCGGCACCTCCGACAACTGGATCTACACCGAGATCGGGGCGCTGCAGTCGCTCTCGACCACCGGCTCCACCTATGTCGACAACCAGGGCGCGCTGACGCTGCTGACCATCGACGGCGGCGCCGGCTACGGCCAGCAGTCGGGCGGCGACATCTACACCGTCGCGTCGAGCCCGATCACCATCGAGAACGACATTCTCGCCGCCGGCGACATCATCGAGACGGCGACGGAATCGGCGCCCGACAATTACGACAACTTCACCGTCAACGCCGGGGTCGAGGTGCGCTCGACCGGCGGCGACATCGTCTTCACCGCCGGCGACGACATGCACGTGCAGGCCGGCGCCAGCCTGATCGCCGAGACCGGCAGCATCACCCTCAACGCGGACCTTGCAGGCTGGGAAGCCGTCGGGGCCGATATCCTGATCGACGGCGCGCTGGACGGCCTCGGAACCGTGGCTCTGAACACCGGCGCCTGGGACGACGCGGTCAGCGTCAGCGCGACCGGCTCGGTCCTTGCGGGCGATCTCTCGGTCTCCACCGGCTTCGGTGAGGATGCGGTGACGATCGACGGAACCACCGGCGCGAGCGGCAACAGCGCCATCTCCACCGGGGCCGGCGATGACAGCGTAACCGTCACCGGCACGATGACCACGGCGCTGGCCACCACCATCGACACCGGCGCCGGGATCGACCTGCTCGACATCTCCGGCGCGGTGCTCTCCGGTAGCACGCTCACCGTCACCACCGCCGAGGGCGAGGACCGGCTCGATATCTCCGGCCTGCTTTCGGCCGGAACGACGCTCACCGTCGATACCGGCGAGACCCGCGACTTCCTAGACATCTCGGGCGATTTCGTCTCGGGCGGCAACATCGCCATCGCGCTCGGCGGCGGCGACGACCAGATGGTGCTGAACGGCGGCTTCACGGCGGCGACCGAGATCCTCGTCGAGGGCGGTGCGGGGGCGGATTCCATCCGCTTCCTCGACGCCACCACCATGACCGGCCACGCCACCGTGCTCGCCGGGGCCGGTGACGATCTTGTCGAGATCGTCCGCCTGATCAGCCAGAACCGCGCCACCGACAGCTTCTGGATCGACGGCGGCGACGGCTCCGACGATATCCTGCTGCAGACCCACGGCTCGGTCGACGGGGAGCCGGTCGATTACATCATCGACGTGTTCGACACCGGCAGCCCCCTCGACGCCGACAGCATGGTCGTGATCGGTACCGAGAAGGACGACGTGTTCCTCAGCCGCTCGACCTTCTTCGCGGTGCTGCATGGCGATATCGACCAGATGCGCGGCGACGACCCGACCCGGCCCGATACCGTCGAGCGGATCAACTACGACCGCGCGATCAACGGCCGGGTGACGCTGCTCGGCGAGGCGGGCGATGATACCTTCATCGCCGACGACAACGCCGCGATCATGACCCTCGATGGCGGCCTCGGCGACGACAGCTTCCAGTTCGGCCAGCTTTTCGGCAACGATCCCAACAGCCCGAGCACCGAGAACGGCATCGCCCCGGGCGATGAGATCAACGCCGTGCTCACCACCCGCGGCTGGCTGTCGGACGGCATCAGCTTCGCCACAGTCGCCTTCGGCGGCGAAGGGCAGGACAGCTTCACCGTCTACGCCAACCGCGCCCAGCTCAAGCTCGAGGGCGAGAGCGGCAATGACGAATTCACCGTGCGTGCCTTCCTGCTCGACAGCGACGGCAGTTCGTCGCTGCAGGACGACACCGAGCTCAATGCCGGCAGCGGAGACGACCTGATCCGCTACAACATCAACGCGCCGCTCGACATCGACGGCGGGGCCGGCTTCGACAAGGTCGTGGTGCTCGGCACCGAGGCCGACGACGCCTTCGTGATCACCGAGGACGGCGTGTTCGGCGCCGGGCTCAACGTGTCGCTGTCGAACACGGAAGAACTGCTCGAGGTCGACGGCCTCGAGGGCGATGACAGCTTCTTCATCCTGTCGACCTCGGCCAGCTCCGTGACCCGCGTCATTGGCGGGCTCGGCTCCGACACGTTCGACGTGACCGGCGACGTCACCGAGCAGATCGTCTCGGCGGATCTCGCCGGGCGCTCGGGCCTGATCAACCACCAGGCCAGCAGTGCCGACGACGATTACGACCAGACCTTCATCGAAGGGCTCGGCACCACGGTCGCCGACGGCAACCAGGGCGCGATCGTCATCAGCCAGGAGGTGGCAGGCGACGCAACCGCGGGCGAGACGCTGGTGAGCGAGGCCGAAGGCAGCCGCACCGATGTCTACTCGATCCGCCTGACCGACGTGCCGACCGGCGTGGTCTATGTCACCGTCTCGGCCACCCGCGCCTCGAGCGCCGACCGCAATCTCGCGGTTCCGGCCGTGGCCGACGGCACCGCGCTCAGCTTCGCGCAGGGCGGCAGCACGCTCACCCGCGACAGCGGCAGCTTCCTCGACGACGGCTTCGACATCTACCAGTCGATCCGCCTGTCGGGCACCACCGACGGCGATGCCGACGGCGTCTACAAGATCGTCTCGGTCACCGCGACCGAGATCGTCGTCGAAGAGACCTTCGCCATCGCCGCAAATGGCGACACCGGCATCACCCTCACAGGACAGGAGGCGGACTCCGTCCTGATCAGCGCCGACGGCGCCAGCTTCAGCGATGCCATCGTGCTGGCCTTCGACGCCGGCAACTGGGATCAGGCGCAGACCGTCACAATCGAGGCGCAGGACGACGCCGCCGCCGAGGGCAGCCGCAAAGTGGTGATCAGCCACTCGGTGCAGTCGGTCGATCCGGCGTTCGACGCCGCACAGGTGCAGAACCTCGTGGTCGAGGTTCGCGACAACGATCTCGCCGAGCTGCAAATCACCGAGACCGGATCGGAAACGCTGGTGCTGGAAGGCGCGCAGGGCATCACCGACAGCTACGCGCTGAAACTGTCGCGCGCCCCGGCGGCGGGCGAGACCGTCACGATCACTCTGAGCGACAACTCGAACTCGGGCGACCTGAGCTTCAGCCAGACGGTGTTCAGCTTCGATGCCTCGAACTGGGACATCGCGCAAAGCGTCACCGTCACCGCCAATGCGAATGACGGCGTTGAAAATGCAGAGCGCATCATCGTCACCCATACCGTCAGCAGCGACGGCCCGACCTATGCCTCGGCCGGCGCGCAGGATCTCACCCTCACCGCCATCGACGGCGACGATGCCGGCGTCCTGATCCAGGAGACGCAGGGCGACACGGTGGTGATCGACAGCGCCGACGATGCCTATGACGAGACCGACAGCTATACCGTGCGCCTGACCAAGGCGCCCACCGCGGATGTCACCATCTCGATCTTCGACGACGGCCAGACCCGGATCGTGCCCGGCGGACGGGTGTCGCTCGCCACCCTGGCGGACGAGACGCTTGCGGTCAGCTTCGTGGAGGTCGCGGACGGCGCCGATTACATCGAGCGCAGCGACGGTCAAAGCTGGGCCGATAGCGGCTTCGGCTCGGGCCAGACGCTCGACATCTCGGGCAGCGGCGCCAATGACGGCGCGGTGCTGATCGGCGCGGTCTCGGCGGATGGCACGCGGCTCTACGTTTCGGGCGGCAAGAGCCCCACCGACGAGAGCGGCAGCGCCAGCTTCACCGTCACCGCGGCGCAGATCACCTTCACCACCGCGAACTGGTTCGATGAGGTCGCGGTGACGCTCGAGGCGGATCCCGACTACGTACCCTCCGAGACCGACTACATCACCAAGGTGTTCCCGGCTGAGGAGCACACCGCCTCCAAGGTCTACGGCCCGCTGATCATCGAGGGCGCGCCGACCGAGGACCGCACCCTGCTGGCACCGGTGATGCTGCCGACCGAAAGCGATCCGGGTCCGATCGAGCTCGAGATCGTCACCGACGAGACCGAGCAGAACGACCGCGTGAACATCTTCAACGACACCGACGTGACCGGCGCGGCGGGCTACATGACCACAACCACCCTGCCCGACGGCACCGAGCGGCTGCTGGTCAACGGGCTCGGCATGGGCACCGGCAGCGTCGATTTCGACGAGAGCATTGCACAGGACGGCTCCGAGATCGTCAGCTACGCGCAGGGCATCACCATGAACAACGTCGAGATCGTCGACGTTCTGCTCGGCGCCGCGGATGACGACTTCACCGTGCTCGCCACCAACACCTTCTCGGACAACACCGTCGATCTGCCGATCACCGCAATCCATGGCGGCGGCGGCTCGGACGAGATCACCGTGCTTGGCGGCGGCGGCCCCGAGAGCCTGCTGGTGATCTACGGCGACACCGACACCTACGGCGCGCGTTACGACTACCTCGGCGGTGCGCCCACGGGCGGCGGGCTGGTGTTCGACGGCTGGGAATTCCCGGAAAACCACGGCGACCTGATCGACGCATCGGCCATCGGCACAGCGGGCCAGCTCGGCCTGATCATCTATGGTGGCATCGGCAAAGACACCATCATCGGCTCGCTCGGCGACGACCACATCGCCGGCGGTGGCGGAGATGACGACATCACCGCGCTCTCGGGGGCCGATCACGTCTATGGCGACACCGGCTTCACCGTCGACCTGCTGCTGCGTGAGCTTGTGGTCAGCGACGACATCGTCACCACCCCGGCGCTCGACAGTGCCGACACCCGCGTGCCTGGCGACGACAGCATCGACGCCGGCGCGGGAGACGACATCGTGATCGCCGATCTCGGCGTGATCGAGCAGGTGGCCGGCACCCAGCGTATCGTCACCACCGGCGCGGTGATCCGCGTCACCACCACCCGCGACGGGTTCGGCGGCGATGACGAGATCCTCGCGGGTCTCGGCAACGACATCGTCATGGGCGGCGCGGGCGGAGACAGCGTCACCGACACCGGCGGCGCCAACATTGTGCTCGGCGACAACGGCACCGTCGACATGGTGGTGCTCGACGGCGACGAGAGCGATGTCGACCACATCTTCACCGAAAGCCCCGAGGTGGCCGGGAACGACACCATCACCGCCGCCGCCGGCACCGACGTGATCCTTGCCGGCACCGGCGATGACGAGGTCGATGCGGGCGACGGCGAGAACATCGTCTTCGGTGATCTCGGCGAGGTCGTCGCCGCCGCGGCGCTCGACGCGCCGCAGCTTGCGGGCCTCGCGATGACCATCGCAGCGATCCGCAGCCAGACCACGCTTTCGGGCGGCAGCGACACGCTGATCACCGGCGCAGGTGGCGACGTGGTGCTGGGCGGGCTCGGCAATGACGGCATTGACGCCGGACAGGGGGCGAACCTTGTCTTCGGCGACAACGGCGAACTGCTCACCGGCACTGGCGCGGCCAATCTCGGCGCGCTGCCACTGGAGCTGCTGAGCGCGGTCACCCTGACCGAGGCCAATGGCGGCGACGACACCGTCACCACCGGGCTCGGCGAGGACATCGTCCTGGGCGGTGCAGGCGGCGACACCATCACCACCGACATGACCGACGGCACCGGTGGCACCGATGGCGCCGATATCGTGCTGGGCGATGTGGGCCGGGTGACCTGGGTCAACGCGGAGGACGGCTCCACCGATCTCGCGCAGGAGATCGAGACCACCGACTGGCGCCATGGCGGCGATGACGTGATCTCCTCCGGTGCCTCGAACGATCTGGTGATCGGCGGCACCGGCCGGGACCGCATCCTCGCTGGGGCCGGCAACGACCTGGTGATGGGCGATCACGCCCGCATCGCCGGTGACATTGACGAGACCGCCCTGCCCCTGACCCTCGGGGTCATGCCCTTCGACGTCCGGGCCACCTTCACCGGCGGAGACCGGATGGGCGGCAACGACACCGTCTTCGCGGGCGCCGGGCAGGATCTCGTGATGGGCCAGCAGGGCGACGACTGGCTGTTCGGCGAGGCCGGCGATGACGACCTGATCGGCGGCCACAACGTCGATACCGACAACGAGGGCGCGCTGGCCCATGATGGCGACGATGCCATCGACGGCGGCGCAGACGATGACGTGATCCTCGGTGACAACGGCCTCATCTACCGCACCGGCGAAGATATCGAGGCCCGGATGCGGGCGCTCGACGGCACGCTGCTCTACGGCATCGGGGGCGGCGATGACGCGCAGGCGATGGTCACCGGCACGCATATGGCCAATCCCGACGGCACGCAGCAGCGCGCCATCGAGCTGTTCGACCATTCCGACGTCGAGGATCCGGTCGAATACGGCGACGACTACATCGCCGGCGGCGCCGAGAATGACGTGATCTTCGGCCAGCTCGGCAATGACGTGATCCAGGGCGACGGTGCCATCGACCTCGACAGCGACGGCCTCGCCGATCCGGGCGCCGTCGGCGCCTCGCGCGACACGCTGCTCACCACCCTGCCCTCGGTCGACGATTTCGCAGGCGAGGGCCGCGATGGCGACGACTATATCGAGGGCAACGGCGGCGAGGACGTGATCTTCGGCAACCTCGGACAGGACGACATCATCGGCGGCAGCTCGACGCTCTTAGCCGGTCTCGCCGGTGACGAGAGCCTGCGCCCGGATGGCGCCGACCTGCTGTTCGGCGGCTCTGGCACCGCAGCGGGGCGCAACGATCTCGGGAACGAGGGCATCGACGGCCATGCCCGCGACGCCGATGTGATCCTCGGCGACAACGGCAACATCTACCGTGTCGTGGGCACCAACGGCAGCGACAGCGGCGCCTATCTCGGCTTCACCTACGACAATTACGGTGGCGAGAAGATCGTCGTCCGTGCCGTCGAACTGATCGACTATACCGAGGGCGGCCCGGATTACGACGCCGCGGCGCTCACCGACAACGGCGCAGGCGACGAGATTCACGGCGAGGCCGGGGACGACAGCATCTACGGCCAGATGGGCAGCGATGCCCTGTTCGGTGACGGTCAGAACGACGACCTCATCGGCGGCTGGGGCAGCGACTGGATCTCGGGCGGCACCGGCAACGACGGCGTGATCGGCGATGACGGCCGGATCATGACCAGCCGCAACTCGACCAGCTACGGTGAGGATCTCTACGGCATCGCGGCACTCGCCAGCACCGACGACCTGATCACCGGCCCCAACAGCTTCAACTTCCGCTACACCATCAACGTGGATCAGCAGCTGAAGAAGTCGGTCAACCTGACGCCCTTCAACCTCGATCCCGCGGCGACGCAGGACAAGGAGTTCACCCCCGCCCGCGCCGATGACGTCATCTTCGGCGGCTGGGGAGACGACTCGCTGCATGGCGGCGCCGGCGACGACGCCATCTCGGGCGCCGAGGCGCTGCCCCTGTCCGAGACTCCGCAGGCGATGGACGGCACGATCGTCTCCTGGGACACCCCGGTGAACCCGGGCGGTCTGCTGGCCTACGACCCGGCGGTGGAGGAGTTCGCCCATTACGACGAGAACAATCCGCGCGCCAAGATCACCCCGAACGGCGGCACCTTCTTCCTCAACCACGATGCCTCGGAGGGGCCGGTCGATCCGCGCTCGTCGAGCGGGGTGACGACGGATGGCGACGACGTGATCTTCGGCGATCTCGGCAATGACGCGATCACCGGAGGCACCGGGCGTGACCGGATGTATGGCGGCTATGGCGACGACTGGCTCAATGCCGACGACGTGCTCGAGACCGCCGGCGGCAGCAATGACGGCACCGACACCGACGAGAGCTACGAGGACTACGCCCTCGGCGGGGCGGGTCGCGACGTGCTGATCGCCAACACGGGCGGCGACCGGTTGCATGACTGGACCGGCGAATACAACAGCTTCATCGTGCCGTTCCGTCCGTTCGGCGCGCCCACGGTGAACCGCCTGATGGCCCCCGCCGCGATCGAGTTCTGGTATCTCCTTGGCGAGAGCGACGGCGCCGATCCGACCCGCGCGCTCGACACCGGCAGCGATCCCGCCCGCTTCGGCGAGCCTGAGGGCGAAATGGGCATCGTCACGCAGCAGGATGCCGACTGGAGCGACACCCACGGGGCGCCCGCAGACCCGCAGCCCGGCAACGGCCCGGCGCAGCGCGACGTGCGCGTCACCGCCGCCAATGGTGCTGGCAACGACGCCCGTTCCGAGACCGCCGATTACGGCGGCAACGGCACCCCGGCCGCGGCATCGGCGGCGGCAAGCGAAACCGGCAGCTCGTCGGGCGGCGCCTCCGTGCCTCAGGAGCCGACCGAGCCCGGCAACGCTGCGCCTCAGGACCCGGCACCGGAAGGCGAGGGCCCCGCGGCCCGCGCCAGCCTCTCGCAGATTCAGGCGGCCATCGCCTCTTCGGAGATCCAGCTCAAGTTCCACCCCAAGAAGGCGGACAAGAACGTCGGCAAGGGCTCGTATTCCTACGACCCGGAGCTTGGCGAGTTCGTCAAGGATGTCGGGCAGAAGGCCGATGTCGGGGCGCCCACGGACTCGGCTTACACCCTGCTCGACGAGGATGGAGCGTTGTTCGCTTACATCGACAGCAAGGGCGGTCTGTGGGTGATCGACGATCTCCTTGAGAACGAGGACGGGCTCGCCGATGATGACGAGGACGACTGGGTCTTCGTCAGCGATTACAACAGCGCCTACTGACGAAGGCACGGATCCACACGGCGTGCGTGGCGGCCCCCGGCAAGGGGGCCGCCTTGCCTACCGAAAGAGGGAGGACCCCTTGGCGAAAGACGAGAATGAAACCGCGGCCCCGCTGAGCGAAGGTGGCGAGAGCCGCAGCTCGAGCGTGGTCTGGAACGACATCGAGATGCAGACCAGCTTTGCCAACGTGGTCAACGTGCAAGGCACCCGCGAGCAGGTCGAGGTGTTCTTCGGCACCAACCGGAGCTGGAACCCCGCCGATGACGGCCCGCTGCGGGTCGACCTGAGCAACCGGGTGATCATGACCCCCTACGCGGCCAAGCGCCTCCACCAGATCCTCACCGGGGTGCTGCGCGAATACGAGGCCCGGCACGGAACCCTGAAGGTCGAGGACTGATGGAGGACGGGCTGGGCATTCCCGGCTCGGCACGCGCGCAGGCCGAGGGCCGCGCGGTCCAGGATGCCGGCCCGTGGCGCCGGCTGAGCCGGGCCGAGGCGCTCGACGAGGCTGCCCGGGCCTGGGTGCCGCTGATGCTGGCGCAGGTCGAGGGCGCCGAGGGCACGGCGGTGTTCCTCGCCGACCCCGATGGCGGCCGCCCGCGCGCGGTGGCCAATGCCCCGGAGGCCCGGATGCCCTCGGCGATCCTGCTCGCCGCCGCCGAGGCCGCGCTCGACAGCGACCGCGGCGTGGTGCGCGGCGCGGTGGGCGACGATGGCCGCCCATCGGGCGGACTGGTCGCTATGGCCACGCCGCTCACCGTCGAGGGCCGCACGCAGGGCGCCGTCGGGCTCGAGATCCTGCCCGAAGACATGGCCGAGCTGCGCGCCGCGATGCGACGCCTGCAATGGGGCGCGGCATGGATGCGAGACCTCGTGCGGCGCGAGGCGATGCAGGCCGACCGGCAGCGCTATGACCACGCCATTGAGGCGCTGAACGTGGTGATCGCCGTGGCCGAGCGCGAGGACATCGCCACCGCTGCCCGCGCCGCCGCCACCGATCTTGCCACCCGCTTCGGCTGCGACCGGGTCTCGATCGGCTTCCGAGGGATGTTCTCGACCAAGGTGGCCGCGATCTCGCACTCGGCCCAGTTCGGCAAGCAGATGAACCTCGTGCGGCTGCTCGGCGCGGCAATGGACGAGGCCATCGACCAGCGCGGCCCGGTGCTCTGGCCGGCAGAGGACAGCGCCGATCCGGTCGCCGCGCATCGCCACGAAAAGCTCGCCCGGGCGCAAGATGCGGGCCACGTGCTCACCGTGCCGCTCTACGCCATGGGCCAGTTCATTGGCGCCGTGACCTACGAGCGCCCCCTCGAGACCCCCTTCACCCAGCAAGACCTCGAGATCCTCGAGGCAGTCAGCACGGTGATCGCGCCGGTGCTCGACGAAAAGCGCCGCAACGACCGCTGGCTGATCACCAAGGCGGGCATCGCGCTCGGCCAGCAGTTCACCCGACTTTTCGGCCCCGGACATATCGGGCGCAAGCTGGCGCTGCTGGCGCTGATCGGCCTTGGACTGTTCGGGTATTTCGCCACCGGGCCGGACCGGATTTCGGCCGAGGCGCAGGTCTCTGGCCGGATCCAGCGCACCGTTGCCGCACCCTTCGACGGTTTCATCGCCGAGGCCTACGCCCGCGCCGGGGATGCCGTCGCGGCAGGCGCGGTCTTGGTGCAGCTCGACGACCGCGACCTCGCGCTCGAGCGCCTGCGCCTCGTCACCGAGCGCCAGCGGCAGATGATCGAGTACGACCGCGCGCTTGCCGCCCGCAACCGCGCCGAGACGCAGGTGCGCCGGGCCGAGATCGACCAGTCCGAAGCCGAGATCGCGCTGATCGACAAGCAGCTTGAACGCACCCGCCTCACCGCGCCCTTCGACGGTCTGGTGATCTCGGGCGATCTCAGCCAGAGCATCGGTGCGGCGGTGGCACGCGGCGACGCGCTGCTCTCGATCGCGCCTGCCGGGGATTACCGGCTGACCCTCGATGTCGATGAACGCCGCATCGCCGACGTGCGCCCCGGCCAGACCGGCGCGCTGGTGCCGACCGCCCTGCCCGAGCAGAGCTTTGCCTTCGAGATCACCAAGATCACGCCGGTCGCAGAATATGCCGACGGCGCCACCACCTTCCGCGTCGAGGCGGCACTGACCGATGCTGCCGCCGCGCTGCAGCCCGGCATGGAGGGCGTCGCCAAGATCGACACCGGCGAGACCCGGCTGGTCGAGATCTGGGCGCGCCCGCTGGTCGACTGGGCGCGACTGTGGTCGTGGAAATGGCTGCGGATCGAGTAGGCGGCGATGGTGCAGAGCTTTCTTTCGCAGGACTGGTATCGCGTCGCGCCACTACGGCCGCGGCTGCGCAGCCATGTCGATATCCACCGGCAGCGCTTTCGCGGCCAGACCTGGTTCGTGGTGCAGGACAGCCACTCGGGGCGCTATCACCGGCTGAGCCCGGCGGCGAACCTGATGCTGTCGCTGATGGACGGGCGACGCACCGTGCAGACGCTCTGGGAGGCGGCCTGCGCCCGGTTCGAGGACGACCCGCCGACCCAGTCCGAGGTGATCCGCCTGCTGGCCCAGCTGCACGGCGCCGACCTGATCGCCGGCGACGTGCCCCCGGACATCGCCGAGATGGGCCGCCGTCACCACGATCAGGCGCGACAGTCCCTGATCGCCCGGCTGCGCAACCCGCTGGCGATGCGTTTGCCGCTCTTCGACCCCGACGCCTTCCTCGACCGCACCGTGGCGCTGGTGCGTCCGGTTTTCACCGTCTGGGGCTTCGTCGTGTGGCTGGCGCTGGTGCTGACCGGGGTGGCGCTGGCGGTCCTGCATGCCGAAGAGCTGCTCGGCGGGGTGATCGACCGGGTGCTCTCGGCCGAGAACCTCCTGCTGGTGGCGCTGGCCTTCCCGCTGGTCAAGGCGGTGCACGAGCTGGGCCACGCCTATGCCACCAAGGCCTGGGGCGGCGAGGTGCACGAGATCGGGGTGATGTTCCTCGTCTTCATCCCGGTGCCCTATGTCGACGCCTCGGCCTCCGCCGCCTTTCCCGAGAAATGGCGCCGCGCGGTGGTTGGCGGTGCCGGTATCATGGTCGAGCTGGCGCTGGCGGCGCTGGCGATGATCGTCTGGATCAATGTCGAGCCGGGGCTGGTACGCGCCTTCGCCTTCAACGTGATGCTGATCGGCGGCGTCTCGACGCTGTTCTTCAACGGCAACCCGCTGCTGCGCTTCGACGGCTACTTCGTGCTGAGCGACGTGGTCGAGATCCCCAATCTGGGGCAGCGGTCCAACAAGTATTTCTGGTACCTCGTGCAGCGCTACCTGCTTGGCCTGCGCAGCGCGCAGAGCCCGGTCACTGCCAAGGGCGAGCGGGCGTGGTTCCTGTTCTACTCGATCGCGGCCTTCGTCTACCGCATCGGCATTTCCATCACCATCGCGCTGGTGGTGGCCTCGAAGTTCTTCTTCATCGGCGTGCTTCTGGCGATCTGGGCGCTTTCCAACGTCTTCCTGTTCCCGGTCTGGAAGGGGCTGAAATTCCTCTTCACCGCGGGCTCCCTACGGGGCCGCCGCCTGCGCGCGCTGGCCGTCTCGGGCGGACTCGCCGCCGCCGTGCTCGCGGCGATCTTCGCCCTGCCCGTGCCGCACCGGACGCTGGCCTCCGGGGTGGTCTGGCTTGAGGATGACCAGATCCTGCGCGCCGCCACCGACGGGTTCGTCGCCGAGACCCCGGTCGAGCAGGCCAGCGTCGCCGCCGGCACCGCGCTGTTGCGCATGGAGGACCCCATCCTCGACGCCGCGCGCACGCTTGCCGCCGCGCGGCTGGCGGAGATGCGGCTCAAGCTTGCCGCCGTCGCCACCTCGGACCAGGTGCAGGCCAAGCTGCTGCGCGAGCAGGTGGCGCATCTCGAGGGCCGGCTTGAGCTCTACGACGAACGCGCCACCGCCCTCACACTTACGGCCCCGCGCGATGGCATGGCCCTGATCCCGCAGGCCGACGACCTGACGGGGCGCCTGATGCACAAGGGCGCCGTGCTGGGCTACCTGCTGCCCGACGGCACCACCCGCTACCGGGTGGCGGTGCCGCAGCAGACCGCCGAGCTGGTGCGCGCCAGCGATGCGGTCAGCCTGCGGCTCGAGCGCCAGCCCGGCATCGAGATCCCGGCCCAGATCGTCGGCCTGTCTCCTGAGGGCACCAACCGGCTGCCCTCGCCCGCGCTCTCGACACAGGCGGGCGGGCCCTTCGCGCTCGATCCCGACGACCCCGACCGCAGCCGGACTGTCCAGAGCCTGTTCCTCTTCGACGTCGCCACCACCGCGACGGGCGCCGCGCCGTTCATCGGCGAGCGCGCCATCGTGCGCTTTGATCACGGCGATGCGCCGGTCGGCCTCCGGATCGGCCGGGCGCTGCGCCAGCTCTTCCTGAAGCGCTTCAATGTCTGAGCTCGCCGCCCCGCGCCCCGGCCCGCGCCTGACCCTGCCGCGCATCGCCGGCTATGCCGAGCGCCCCGAGAGCGAGGAGGGCAAGCTCGACCGGCTGGGCCGGAAATTGATCGGTCTCGGCGTGGCCCGCACCGCGGGCCTGCGCCGCCATGGGCTGAGCGCGATCCTCACCGAGACCGCGCAGCACGAGGCCGCTCTGCGGCCGCTCACCGACGCAGAGCTGCGCGCCGCCGCCGAGGCGCTGCGCGCCCCGCTCCGGCTGGCGATCGCACAGGGACTGCCCGACGCGAAGATGCTTGGTCCGGCCTTCGCGCTGCTGCGCGAGGCCGCCGAGCGCACGCTCGGGATGCGCCACTACGACGTGCAGTTGCTTGGCGCCTTCGCCATGCTGCGCGGCGCCGTGGCCGAGATGCGCACTGGCGAGGGCAAGACGCTCTGCGCGACGCTGGCAAGTTGCACCATGGCGCTTGCCGGGGTGCCGGTGCACGTGATTACCGTCAACGACTACCTCGCCCTGCGCGACCGCGACCTGATGCGCCCGCTCTATGATTTCCTCGGTCTCTCGACCGGCGTGGTGCAGGCAGGCCAACAGGAGCCGGAGCGGGCCGCGATCTACCGCGCCGACATCGTCTTCGGCGCCAACAAGGAGATTGCTTTCGACTATCTCCGCGACCGCATGGTGCTGCGGCGCAACCCCGGCAACCTGCGCCGCAAGGTCGAGCGCCTCTCGGCCGAGGGTCCGGGCGCGGTGCTGCGCATGCGCGGATTGCATTTCGCGCTGATCGACGAGGCGGACTCGGTGCTGATCGATGAGGCCCGCACACCGCTGGTGATCTCTGGCAGCACCGATGTGGCGCGCAATCAGGATCCGGGCTTCCTGCGCCGCGCGCTGCGCGCCGCGCGCCAGCTCGACGAAGGCAAGGATTACCGCATTCACCCCAACGAGCACCGGATCGAGATCACCCCCAAGGGCGCCGAGCGGCTCGAGATCATGGGCGAGTATGGCAGCGGACCGTTCCGGGTCGGAGTGATCCGCGATCACGCAGTGGTGCAGGCGCTCTCGGCGCTGCACCTGTTCCACCGCGACAACGATTACGTCGTGCGCGACGGCAAGGTCCAGATCGTCGACGAGAACACTGGCCGCATTCAGGAGGACCGGAGCTGGTCCGAGGGGCTGCACCAGATGATCGAGCTGAAGGAGGACGTCGAACTGACCGAGCCCCGCGCCACCCTGTCGCGGATCAGCTACCAGCGGGTATTCCGGCGCTACCAGCGCCTCGCGGGCATGACCGGCACCGCCAGCGATGCGGCGTGGGAGCTCTACTCGGTCTACGGGCTCGGGGTGATCCGCATCCCGCCTCACAAGGGCGACCGGCGCCGCTTTGCCCGCGACCGGATCTTTGCCAGCGAGGCCGCGAAGTGCCGCGCCATCGCCGCGCGCACCGCCGAGCTGCATGACACCGGCACCCCGGTGCTGATCGGCACCCGCTCGGTCGGGGCCTCGGAACGGATCAGCGCCGAACTGGCGCTCGCCGGTATTGCGCACCAGCTTCTGAACGCGGTGCAGGATGCGGACGAGGCCGCGGTGGTGGCGCTGGCCGGCCAGCGCGGTGCGGTGACGGTGGCCACGAACATGGCTGGGCGCGGCACCGACATCAAGCTCGCGCCGGGCGTGGCCGAGCTTGGCGGGCTGCACGTGCTGCTGACCGTGCGCCACGACAGCCGCCGGGTGGACCGTCAGCTCGAGGGCCGCTGCGGACGGCAGGGCGATCCGGGCCGGGTCGAGCGCATGCTGTCGCTCGAGGACGAGCTGCTCGGCAGCAAGGGCGCGCGCTGGAACCGCCGCGCGGCACGGCTGCTCCGGCCTCTCGGCCCCGGCGTGGCGGCGCTGGCGTTTCGCGCCCGGCAACGCCGGGTCGAACGCATGCATGGCCGGATGCGCCACGACCTGCTCGCCGCCGACCGGGGGCTCGGCAGCCTCTTGGCGCTCTCGGGAGAGGCAGAATGAGCCCGGCGGAGCGGATCGCAGCAGTGCTTGCCCCCGTCGAACGTCCGCTGCTGCGCGAATACTCGGTCAAGGCGATCGGCGACGCGTTGCGCGAGGGGCGCTTTCTGGTGAGCTTCCCGCGCGGTGCGCTTGGCCCGGGCCCGTCGCGGGTGCTGCGCGGAATGCTCGATGAGCTCGGCGCACCGGCCGAGGGTGTGGCACGGCTCGAGCCGCTGCAGTCGCGCGCCGCGAGCCTGCATTTCGGGCTCGAGCCGGAAGGCGCGCACTGGGTGCTGAAATGCTATCTCGAGTTCGCCGACCGCGACCGGCCCGAACCAGGCCTTGCCTTCCTCGCGCTGAAATGGCGCGACGATGGTGCATTTGCGCTCAGCGACTACCGCGATGCCGGGCCACTCCCCGCGCCGGAGCTCGCCAAAAGGATCACCGCCGGGCTGCCCGAGGGAGCGGTGCGCGATGCGCTGCTGAGCCTCGCCGCCCTGCCCACTCCGCAGCCGCTGACGCTGCTCGACGTGACGGAACCCGGCAACCCGCGTCGCTCGCTCGACCTCAACCTCACGCCGCTCGGGGCGACGCTCGGCGACCACGCCGAGAGCCTTACCCGTCTTCTCGGACCGGCCTCCGCCCCGCTGCTCGCGCGAGAGGCCGCGCGCCCGCTCGGTCATGTCGCCGCCGGAACCGCCCGCGACGGGCGGCCCTTCGCGACGCTCTATTACGGCGCGCATCGGGTGCGGGGGGCGTTGTGATGGACGGACAGACCTCCGAAGGCATCCACCGTGCACGCCGCGCCGACCCGAGCCTCGACTTCTGTCTCTGGCCCTATGACCCGCCCGCGCTGCCCAACCGCGAGAGCTGGCAGAGCGCGGCGCTGCTATATCACTCCTTCGCCATCGCCGGGCTGGCGCCGAAGATGCTGGAGATCTGCGACGCGCTCGTCGGCGCCAACGGTCCGTTCCGCACCGTCTGGGGGCTCAAGCACGCCGATGGCCGGCTGAGCTGGGAATTCTATTTCTACGATTACGCCCGGTTGGGCCGGCGCTTCGACACCCGTGCCCTGCACCGCGCCATCGGCCCGCTTGTGCCGATCACCGCACCGCTCAGCGGCGACAGCCGGCCCTATTTCATGTTCTCGGTCGAGTTGACCGTTGATCACCTGCAGGGTGGCGCCATCGACCAGATCGACCTTTATATCGGGAACCCCGGGAGCAGCGTCTCGTCGGGCATCTGCTATGGGCTGACGAAATCCGGCTTCGAGATGCGCAACTTCTACTTCTTCTTCAACGCGCTCTGCGAGGCCGACGCTATACGCGCCAAACTCGCCGAGACCGCGCAGGCGGCGGCTCCGGTCTCGCCAGATCATTGGCTCTGGCCCGGGATCACCGCGCAGACCATCGTGGTCGCCAACAAGCGCCACGCCGACGGGGTGTATTTCTCGCGCATCCCCGCCGACCAGACGCTGCTCTGCCTCGACCGACTGGGCTATCCCGAGCCGATCTGCGACTTCTTCCGCACCAACCTGCACCGCTTCGGGCATCTGCTCTTCGATATCGGCTACGATTGGGAGGCCACGCCCGAGGGCGGGGTCCGATACACCAAGGGAAGCGTCTATGGGATCCTCTGACCGCCTCCGCCCCGACGCCGCGCTGAAGGCGCGCAAGGCGCTCGATCTACCCGGCGTGCGCGCCGGCGTGACCACGCCCAGGGCCATCGCGCCGGGCGAGCGGCTGTCGCTGCGCGATCACGACGACTACGTCAGCGTGACGATGGAATTTCGCTGCAACCTCAGATGCGTGCACTGCATGATCGAGGGCACGATGGACCGGCTGCAGCCGACCCCCGCGCCGCTTTTCGACAAGGTGCTTGAGGAGCAGCGCGCACATCGCCGCTGGCGCGGTCTCATCCTGACCGGCTCCGAGATCACCCTGCGTGCCGACCTGCCCGATCTCGCCCGCGCCGCCCGCGCTGCCGGTTTCGAGCGGGTCCGCATCCAGACCCACGGTGTGCACCTGTCGCGGCCCGGGTATGCCGACCGGCTGCTCGAGGCCGGGGTGAACGAGTTCTTCGTCTCGGTCGCCGGGGCCGGAGCAGCCAGCCATGACGCCATCACGCAGGTCCCCGGCGCGTGGGACAAGATGCTCGCGGGGATGGAGTATCTCGACCGTCACGAGGATGTGCGGCTGCTGACCAACACGGTGATCACGTCGCTCTGCTATCGCGATCTGCCCGAAATCGTCGCCGCGCTTGGCCATCTCGAGCGGCTCGTGCAGATGGAGTTCTGGAACTTCTTCCCGATGGCCGAACGCGACGACAAGCGCCTTGCCGTCGCCTTCCCCGAGCTGATGCCCTACCTGCGCGATGCGATCCTCGCCGCGCGCGCGGCGGGCCGGTTCGTCGAGGTCAAGAACGTGCCCGAATGCCTGATGGGCGAGCTCTCGGACGCGCTGGTCAATGCCCAGCCGCTGCTGATGATCGACCCGGCCTTCTGGCAGGAATTCGACCGCAACCAGTTCCACCGCTGCCCGCACCGCGCCGCGTGCGCCTCGACCGAGTGCCTTGGCCTGACACCGGCCTATATCGCCCGCTTCGGCGACGAGGCCGAACAGCTACATCCGCTTATTTCGGATTGAAATTTTCTTTTCTCGCTCGCCCTATCCGGATAGCCTTCGAAAACGGAAACCGGTGTGGGTGGCGAACTGACCCAGAGGGAGGGATCAACGTGACGAAACAACTGATGATCTACGAGCGGGCTGTGCCGATCTCGTCCGAACGGCACCGCGACTGGTCGCTCGAGGCCGGCCGCAACTATGCGTTTGCGAAAGAGGTCAACTCGGTGCCGCTGCTTGCCGCCGAGTTCATCGCCGCCGCCACCGATTACGCCATCGTCTTCGCCGGTGACGACAAGAATATCTTCCCGTCGGTCATTCTCGGAATGCGCGCCAACGAGAACAACGCCGTCGATGCCGAGGGCAACTGGACCGGCGGCTACGTGCCCGCCTTCCTGCGCCGCTATCCTTTCGTCTTCGCCCGCTCCGACGACGGCAAGACCTTCACGCTCTGCATCGACGAGGAGCACGAGGGCTTTAACAAGGACGGCAAGGGCGAGCGCCTGTTCGACGCCGAGGGCAAGCGCACCCGCTACCTCGAGTCGATGCTGACCTTCACCCGCGAGTACCAGGGCCTCTTCGACCGTACGCAGCTGTTCTGCAAGCGGCTGATGGAGCACGACCTTCTGAAGCCCGCGCAGGCGCAGTTCAGCCTCCCCGGTGGCCAGTCGGCGCAGCTTGGCGGCTTCTTCACGCTCGACCGCGACAAGCTCAAGGCGCTGCCCGCCGAGGTGCTGGCCGAGATGGCCAAGACCGATGAGCTCGAGCTCTGCTACGTGCACCTGCAGTCGCTCAACAACCTGACGCCGATGGCGCGCCGCATCGCCGCGTCGCAGGCGGCGGCCCCGGAAGCTGACGAGGCAGCGGTCTCCGAAGACGCCTGATGCGGGTCACCATCGTCGGGGGTGGCTCGGCTGGCTGGATCGCGGCCGCCACGCTTCAGGCGCAACTCAACGGGACCGGCCCCGGGCCGGTCTCGATCACCGTGGTCGAAAGCCCGAAGGCCCCGCGCATCGGGGTCGGCGAGGCCACGATCCCCACCATGCGCGACATGCTGCGCCGCTTCGGCCTGTCCGAGCGCGGCGTGCTTGCGGCCTGCGATGCCAGCTTCAAGCACGGCATACGCTTTGATGACTGGTCCGGACCGGGCAGCCGCTGCCTGCACCCGTTCCATCGCCACGCCCTGCCCCGCGACATCGCCGCCCGCTGGCTGGCCTCTTCCGGAGAGCCGCCCTTCGCTGCCATCGCCTCGGCACAGGCGGCACTGATCGCGCATGAGCGCGCGCCCCGCCCCGCGGGTGCGCCCGAGTTCACCGGACCGGTGCCCTACGCGTATCACCTCGATGCCGAGAAATTCGCCGAATACCTCGCGGGCGAGCTGACCTCCAGGGGCGTGACCCGGCAGAGCGCCCATGTCACCGGGGTGCTGCGCGAGGGAGAGACCGTCACCGCGCTTCGCACCGAGGACGGCGCGCCGCTCAGCGCCGATCTCTGGGTCGACTGCACCGGCTTTGCCGGGTTGCTGCTGCCCGAGGAGGGGCGCGACTGGGTGTCCTACGCCGATCGCCTGCTCTGCGACCGGGCGGTGACCATGCGGGTGCCCGAGGACGACCCGGCCTACACCCCGGCGCCCTTCACCCGGGCCCGCGCGCTCGAGGCGGGCTGGTGCTGGGATATCGGCCTGCGCCACCGGCGCGGGCGCGGCTACGTCTATTCCTCCGCTCATCTCAGCGATGACGAGGCCGAGGCAGCGCTGCGCGCCGAGGAGGGCCAGCACAGCGCCGAGCTGCCCGCCCGGGTAATCCATTTCACCCCCGGACGGCGCGCCGCGCCGTGGCAGGGCAACGTGGTGGCGCTTGGCCTTGCGGCGGGGTTCCTCGAGCCGCTGGAGAGCACCGGACTCTTCCTCGCGGATTTTGCCGCCCGCGCGCTGGTCGAGATGTTTCCCGCCGCGCCCGGCCTTCCGATGCAACCGCTGGCGCGGCGCTACAACGCGCTGCTGGCCGAGATGCACGACGATCTCGCCGATTTCCTCGCACTGCACTATGCGGTGGCGCAGCGCCGTGACACGACCTTCTGGCGCGATGCTGCAAAAGCCGCGCTGCGCTCGGAGCGGCTGCGCGAACTGCTCGAACTCTGGCAGCTGCGGCCGCCCTCATTCGCGGATTTCTCCTATCGCTACAGCCCTTTCTCGCACACCGCGTGGGAGTTCATTCTGCTGGGTATGGGGTGGCGTCCGGCCACCGCACCAGCGGGCACGACGCCCTGCGCTGCCCCGGCCGAGGCGCTGACGCGCCAGATGCTCGACGCGCTGCCCGATCACGGAACCCTGCTGCGCCATCTTGCACAGGCATGCCGCTAAACCTCACTTCTGTGTGAGCCGGTGCGGACCAAGCTTGCCGCGTCGAGCAGCGGACGCCAGAACGGCCTCACCATCAACCGATCGGACCTGCAGATGCTGCGTATCTTGGCGCTCTGTGCGACCCTCACTGCCCTGCTTGTCACGACCCTCCTGCCAATGGGGGCCGAGGCCTCGTCGCGTTGCCCCAGCACTCTGACCTTCGAAGACGTCTGCGTCGCACCGGGCGTCGCGCTTCCGACCCGTGCTCCGGTCAAGAAGCCCTGCTTCACCTGCACGGTCCCCGCGGCCCGCGACCTTTCCGTGCAGCCCCGGGTGACCCGGCTTGCGCGGATCGCGCCCGATGACGCCCCTGCCCCGAGCCGACCGGTACGCCCCGACCTCCACCCGCCGCGGGCCTGATCTCCATTCCCTCTCATTGGCACCAAGAGGTGCCGGCTTTTCTGCGACGCCCCCGGGCGGTCGCATTCAATGGAGATACGACACGATGACAACCAACACCCATCTCCCGGCGCTGCTGCTGCCGGTCCTCGCCCCGCTCTACCGCGCCGCGGCCCCTCTTACCGAGCTCTGGCTCCGCGTGATCAGCGGCGTGGCGCTCATGGTCCACGGCTGGCCAAAGATCCAGAATCCCACCGGTGCCGCGGGCATGGTGGAAGGGCTCGGCTTCGCACCCGGCTGGCTCTGGTCGATCCTGCTTGCTGTGACCGAGTTCGGCGGCGGCCTGCTGCTGGTGCTCGGCCTGTTCACCCGCCTCGCCGCCGGCGGCACCACCGTCGTGCTGCTGGTGACGGTCTACTTCCACTGGATCGCACGGGACGAGGGCTACAGCGGCGCCGAGTTGTCATTGATCTGGTCGGCGGTGACCCTCACCTTCCTCGCCAAGGGCGGCGGCCGCTATTCTCTCGACCGACTGCTCGGGAAAGAACTGTGATGGACAGGCGAACCCTGTTGACAGGAGCGGGCGCCGCGGCGCTCGCCTCCACCCTGCCCGGGCTTGCCGCGGCGGCCAACAGCCTGCCGCTCTCGGCGCCGGTCCGCGCTGGCCGCGTGACCCTGCGCTGCCGCGACGCCGAAGCGCTTGCGGCGTGGTACCAGAGCGCCGTCGGCCTGCAGGAGATCACCCGCGAGGGCGCCACGATCTGGCTCGGCGCGGGTGGCGAGCGACTGCTCGGCCTGACCGAGCGCAGTGGGCTCGACCTGCCGGGCCAGCAAGAGGCGGGCCTCTTTCACACCGCCATCCTGCTTCCCTCGCGCCGCGATCTCGCCAACTGGATCGCGATGGCGGTCGAGCGGCGCATCCCGGTCGACGGCACCGCCGATCACCGGGTCAGCGAGGCGATCTACCTCACCGATCCCGAGGGCAACGGGGTCGAGATCTACGCCGACACCCCGCAGGCGGGCTGGCGCTGGGTCGATGGCGAGGTGCAGATGGGCTCCTACCGGCTCGACCTCGAGGGCATCATGGCCACGCTCGGGGCCCTGCCGCCGCTCTGGACCGGGGCACCGGCGGGCACGAGCATCGGCCACGTGCACATGAAGGTGGGCGATGCACCCCGTGCGGGACGCTGGTGGCAGGAGACGCTCGGCTTCGACGCGGTCAGCAGCCGCGACGATGCGGTGTTCCTCTCGACCGGGGGCTATCACCACCACATCGCCGTCAACCAGTGGCTCAGCGCCGGTGCGGGACGGCGGTCGGAGCGCACCACGGGGCTCGAGCTGGTGGAGCTGCTGCGGCGCGATACCGGGCCCATGGAGCAGTTCGAAGACGACTGGGGCACCGCGATCCGGCTGGCCTGAGACAGGCGCCGCCTTCGCCAGCAGGGCGGCGCACCGCATCCCGGCCTCCGCCAAGGTCGCCGGGATGCGCCTTACCTTACGCGCGCGCGCAGCTTGTCGGTGCAGAGCTCCATGAGCAGCACGATGGCAAAGATCACAAGGATGATCATCGAGGCGTTGCGGTACTGGAAGAGATCGAAGGCCACCTTCAGCTCCTGCCCGATGCCGCCGGCACCGACGAGCCCGAGCACCACCGACGAGCGCACCGCCTTTTCCAGCGCAAAGAGCGAGGAGTTGATCAGCGACGGCATGATGTCTGGCAGCACGCCGCCAACCAGAACCGAGGCACGGTTGGCGCCGATGGCCCGCAGCGCCTCCTGCGGCTCGCGCTCGGCATCCTCCATCGCCTCGGCGAAGAACCGGCCGCAGAAGCCGATGGTGTCGACCATGATGGTCATCGTGCCCGCGACCGCGCCAAGGCCCACCGTCGCCACGAAGAGCAGTGCCCAGACGAGGTCCGGGATGGTACGCAGCAGCGAGACGAAGGCCTTCACGAGGAACGCGCCGCGCCCGAGCGGCGACAGCCCCCGCGCCGAGAGCCACGCGATCGGCAGGCTGAGCACGATGCCGATGGCCGCCCCGGCAAGCGCGATCTGGAAGGTCTCGAGGATGCGCAGCGCGATCCGCGCGAGGAAATCCGCCTCGGTATTGGGCGGCAGCATCCGGCCCACGAGACGCAGCATCCCCGGCACACCATCAGCCAGTTGCCCCAGCGAGGGCGCGACGTTGTTCATCGACACCAGAACCAGCGCGCCGACGGTTACCAGCGCGGCGAAAGAGGCGGGCGACAGCCCGCCCATGCGGTCCGGGGTCGGCAGGGGGCGGGGATCAGCCATGGAAGGTCTCGTTCAGATCGGATTGCGAGACCCGGCCGCTCGGCTTGTCGAACAGCACGCGTCCCTGTTTCAGCGCAACCACGCGGGTGGCGTAGTCCAGCGCGTGTTTCATGTCGTGCGAGGTGAACAGCAGCGTGATCCCCTGCCCACCGCAGAGGCTCTGGAACAGGTCCATCACGTTGCGCCCCGACACCGGGTCGAGGCTCGCCGCGGGCTCGTCGGCGATCAGCAGCCGGGGTCGGCGCACGAGCGCGCGGGCGATGGCGACACGCTGCTGCTGCCCGCCAGAGAGCGCGTCGGCACGCATCATCGCCTTGTCGGCCAGGTTCACCGCGTCCAGCGCCTCGAGCGCGCGCTGGCGCCACGGCTCGGGCGCGATGCTGTGCGAGAAGGCGCGCCAGCTGCCCGGAGCGCCGAACAGCCCGTGGATGACGTTCGACAGGACCGTGCGGCGCCGCACGAGGCAGTGTTTCTGGAACACGAAACCGGTCTGCTGGCGCAGGTGCTGGCGCTCGGCACGGCTGCCGCCGCCCTGCATCTGCGCCCCAAGGCAATCGAGCTCACCGCCGCTGATCGGGTGCAGGCCGATCAGGCATTTCAGAAGCGTGGACTTGCCGCAGCCGTTGGAGCCGATCAGCGCGATGCGTTCGCCCGGCTGGATCTGCAGATCGACGCCGCGCAGGATCATGCTGCGACGGTCATAGGATTTGGTCAGGCCGCGCGCGGTGATCACCGGCGCCACCGCGAGCTGCGCCGTCTCGGGCGGGGCAGTCTGGAGATCGAGCATGAGGGCCTCCGAAAGGATGCCGGGCCGCAGCGGCCCGGCACCGTCCGATCCGGGGATCAGTTGCCGACGAAGGACGAGGTGTCGACGCCGATGGTCTGGTACATCGAGCGCACGTAGTCGTAATCGCCGTCCTTGACTTCGCTGAGGAAGAAGCCGCCCTTGTACTTCTGGTTGTCGTCGCCCTGCAGGACCGCCTGCATCAGCGTCTCGCCGTTCTCGACGAACGCCGCCTTCACCGCGGCGACGGCCTCGGCATCCGCATCGGCGCGCGCCACGAGGATGTCGTTCGGCAGGTCGCGGCCACGGGCAATCACGGTGAAGGACTGCTCGGGGAAGGCCTCGCGGATGCTCGCAAGGTGGCCCTCGTTCATGCCGACGGCGGCGACATCACCGCGGATCAGCGCCTCGACGGCGACATTGCGCGAAATGATCTGCGGCATGTAGTCGGTGTTGTAGGCGAGGCCGAAATCCGACAGCACCTGCGCCGGTCCGAGGTGTTGGGAGGTCGAGCCGACCGACCCGAAGGTCACGGTCTTGCCCTTCAGGTCCTGCACCGTCTTTACGGGGCCCTCGCTCAGCGCGACGATCTGCGCATAGTAGTTCGGGCGCTGCCAGGCGGTGACGATCTGCGCGTCGGTCAGCTCCTTGATCACCGCGTACTCGGCGGGGCCGGTCAGCACCAGGTCGACCTGGCCCTGGTTCAGCGCCTCGACGGCGGCCGTACGCGAACTTACCGCGAAGAGCTCGATCTCTTCGCCGGAGATCTCTTCGAGCGCGGTTTCGAACGCGGCGAATTCCTGTTGCAGGGCTTCCAGCCCTTCGATGTCGGTCACCGCGAATTTCAGCGGATCGGCAAGGACGGGAGCGGCGACGGTGAGCGCGAGGGCAGCGGTCGCGGCGAGGAGAGAACGGATCATGCTGTGGTCTCCGAAGAAATGGGTTGCTGTGTACACAGGAGTGTCACAGTTAGGGGTCATAGGGGGTTCCGTTGACAGTTTCGTGACGACCGGAGCAAAGCGAAGAATGACCGAGAATTGGACGATCACCGGCGGAGAGGTGCTGGCAGGCGGAGGACTGACCCAAGGGGCTCTGCACCTTGCCGGAGGTCAGATTACCGAGGCAGCGGCGCCTGAGGCACGCCGCTTCGATGCCACCGGCGCATGGGTGCTGCCGGGGATCGTCGACCTGCATGGCGACGGGTTCGAGGCGATCGTGCAGCCGCGCGCCGGCGTGCACTTTCCCTATCCGCTCGCCTTTGCCGAAGCCGACCGGCAGATGCTCTCGAACGGCATCACCACCGCGTTTCACGCGCTGACCGTGTCGTGGGAACCGGGGCTGCGCAGCATCGAGGTCGCGCGCGAGCTGGTCGCAGCCCTCGAGGCGGCCACGCCGGGGCTGCGCTGTGACACCCACCTCAACATCCGCTGGGAGACCTTCGCAGTCGATCATGTCGAGGAGGTGCTGGGCTGGCTCGCGCGCCGACCGGGCGACATCCTGTCGATCAACGACCACACCACCGCGAACCGGAGCCTCGAGGCGGGCTCGAGCAAGGTCAAGCGCATGGCCGCGCGCATGGGGATAAGCCCGGAAGAGACCAAGCGCATGATCGACGACGTCTGGGCGCGACGCGACGAGGTGCCGGGCGCCACGGCGCAGATCTGCGCCGGCGCCACCGCGTGCGGCGCTCCGATCCTGTCGCACGACCAGTGCAGCGCCGGGGACTGGGCCGAGGGCAACCGGCTCGGGATCACGGTGTCGGAATTCCCCATGACCGAAGACGCAGCCGCCGCCGCGCGCGCCGCCAGCGAGCCGGTGATCCTCGGGGCGCCCAACGCGCTGCGCGGGCTGAGCCACAACGGCGCGCTCTGCGCCACCGCCGCGATCGGCGCCGGACTCTGCGACGTGCTGGCCTCGGATTACTACTACCCGGCGCCGCTGCACGCCGCGTTGCGGCTCTGGCAGACCGGCGTGCTGCCGCTGGCCGACGCGTGGGCGCTGGTCTCGACAAACCCGGCGCGGGCAGCCAAGCTGCATGACCGGGGCAAGATCGCGCCCGGGAAGCGCGCCGATCTGCTGGTACTCGACCCCGAGAGCCGCGAGGTCCGCGCCGTGTTCGTGAATGGGAGAAAAGTGCTCGACCGTGTCTGACATCTCGCCCGAGAACCCGATCCCCGGCGCGCATCCGGAGCTCGCGGCGCTGGCGACGCGGCCCTACGCGCCGAAATCCCTTCGCGCGATCTGGTTGCAGATCTATGACCGGCTGGCGGACGCCATCGAGCGCGGCCTCGTGGCGCCCGGCGCGAAGCTGCCCGGGGAGGTGCATCTCGCCGACCTCTTCGGAGTGAGCCGGATCACCGTGCGCCGCGCCCTCGCCCTGCACCAGAGCGAGGGCAAGCTGCAGGCTCGCAAGGGGGTCGGGATCTTCGTTCGGCAGAAGCCGCGCTACTTCGAGATCCGCAACGACATGACCTTCGCCGACTCCCTCGTCGCCGATGGCGGCGAGATCTCCACCCGCACCTTGCTGCTCGAGCGCGGCCCGGCCAGCGCCGAGGCGGCACGGCTTTTCGGTCTGTCTCCCGGCGATCCGGTGCTGAAGCTGCATCGCCTTCGGATGCTCGACGGCGCGCCGATCTATGTCTCGCGCAAGGAGTTCCCGCTGGCGCGGTTTCCCCGCTTCGAGGCGGATTACGCGGAAAGCGCATCGGTCGTCGCGGTCTATCGTGCCACGGGGATCGCGCATTACCGCCGCGCCGAGACCCGGGTGCGCGGCGGGCTCGCCAGCCGAGAAGAGGCCGAGATCCTCGGCCTCACCCCGAAGACACCGGTACAGCACGTCACGTCGATCAACCGCGATCCCGACGGCGCCGCAATCGAACTCAACCGCGGCTGCTGGCCGATGAGCAGCGTCGAGCTGGTCTTTACCAGCGACGGCTGAGGGCGTCCTGTCGGATCCTGCGCATGAAAAAGGGCGGCCCGCCGGGCCGCCCTTCCGCTGTCACGAGAGCGTCGCGCTTACCAGGAGGTCAGCACGGTGCCGTGGTACTTCTCGTCGATGAACGCCTTGATCTCGGGGCTGTGATAAGCGTCGATCAGCGGCTGGACCCAGGGCTGCTCCTCGTCCCCTTCGCGCACCACGATGATGTTCACGTAAGGATTGTCGGCGCTTTCCATCGCGATCGAGTCTTCCTTCGGGTTCAGACCAGAAGCGATGGCGTAGTTGGTGTTGATCAGCGCCGCGTCGAGATCGGCCAGCGACCGCGGCAGTTGCGCCGCGTCGAGTTCACGGAAGCGGATGTCCTTGGGGTTCTCGACGATGTCGAGCACGGTCGGCACGAGGCCGGTGCCCTCGGCGAGCGTGATCAGTCCGAGGCTTTGCAGCACCAGCAGCGCGCGGCCACCGTTGGTCGGATCGTTCGGGATGCCCATGGAGCCGCCCTCGGGGAAGGCCTCCATGTCGGTGATGCTGTCGGAATACACGCCCATCGGGGTGGTGATGGTGGTCGCCACCGGCACCAGCGCGAAGCCGCGGTCGTTGACCTGATTGTCGAGATAGGGCTCGTGCTGGAACGAGTTGGCCTCGATGTCGCCATCGGCCAGCGCCTGGTTCGGCACCACGTAATCCGAGAACTCGACCACGTCGATGTTCAGGCCCATGGGCTCGGCGATCTTGGCCACCTCTTCCATGATCTCGGCATGCTCGCCAGGCGAGACGCCGACCTTGATGTCCTCGGCAGAGGCGGTGCCGGCAATGAGCGCCAGCGCGGAGACGACGGGGATCAGTCGCTTCATGGGAATTTCCTTCCTTGGTGCATTCTTCTGATGCTTGATTTCGGGATCAGCGGCCGCGATTGCGCGGCGCGCGCTTGTCGACCAGTCTGGCCAGCCCCTCGCCGAGGGACTGCACTTGCTGGACCAGCACGATGAGGATGACGACCACCGCCAGCATGACCTCGGGCATAAAGCGCTGGTAACCGTAGCGGATGCCGAGATCGCCGAGCCCTTCGCCGCCCACGGCGCCGACCATGGCGGAATAGCCGATCAGGCTGACCACGGCGAGGGTCAGGCCCAGAGTGATGCCGGGCAGCGCCTCGGGGATCAGGACCTTGCGGATGATCTGCAGCGGGGTGGCGCCCATGGCGCGGGCGGCCTCGATCAGGCCGCTGTCGACCTCGCGGATGGCGTTTTCCACCAGACGCGCAATGAAGGGCACGGCGGCGATGGTCAGCGGCACGATGGCGGCGGTGGTGCCGATGGAGGTGCCGGCAATCAGTCGCGTGAACGGGATGATCGCCACCACGAGGATGATGAACGGCACCGAGCGGGTGGCGTTGACCACCAGCCCCAGCACCTTGTTCACCGCCGGCGACGACAGCAGCTCGCCACGCTGCGACACGGCGAGGTAGACGCCGATGGGCAGGCCGAAAATCGTGCCGAGCGCGCCGGAGATCGCCACCATGTAGAGCGTCTGCAGCGTTGCTTCGAGCAGCATGTTGATCAGGTTAGCCGACATAGCCCAGCACCTCCGTGAGCAGCTCGTGACGTTCCAGATAGGCGCGCGCCTCGGCGCCGCGCCCGGCCTCGACCGAGACCAGCAGGTTGCCGAACGGGTGCGGGCCGATCTCCTCGATGGCGCCGGCGAGGATGTTGACGGCGATGCCGAGCTCCGAGGTGAGCATGGCCAGCATCGGGTCGGTGGCGTGGCGCCCGGCAAAGGTGATGCGGATCACCTCCTGAGCGGCGCCTTGCGGGCGCTCGGGCTGCAGCCGGTCGGCGATGAAGCTCGGCAGGGTGACGCCGGTGATGCCCGACAGGAACGAGCGCGTCGTGGAATGCTTGGGGTCGGCGAAGACGTCGTAGGTGGTGCCCTGCTCGACGATGCGGCCGCCGTCGATCACCGCCACGTGGCTGGCGATGTCGCGCACGACGGCCATTTCGTGGGTGATCAGCAGGATGGTGAGGCCGAGATCGCGGTTGATGTCGGCCAGCAGCTTGAGCACCGTCTGCGTGGTCTCGGGATCGAGCGCCGAGGTGGCCTCGTCCGACAGCAGCACCTTGGGCCGCGTCGCGAGCGCCCGGGCGATGCCCACGCGCTGCTTCTGACCGCCCGAAAGCTCTGCCGGGTAGCGCCGGCTCAACTCCTCGAGGCCCACACGCGCGATCAGGTCATCGACCCGCGGCTTGATCTCGGCGCTCGGCACGCCGGCAATCTCGAGCGGCAGCGCGACGTTGCCATAGACCGTGCGCGAGCTCAGCAGGTTGAAGTGCTGGAAGATCATCCCGACATCGCGGCGGATGTGGCGCAGCTTGGCCGCGCTGGCGCGCCCGACATCGTGCCCGGCAACCGTCACGCTGCCTGTGGTCGGCTGTTCCAGCCCGTTGACCATGCGCAAGAGCGTTGACTTGCCGGCGCCCGAGCGCCCGATGATTCCAGTGATCGTCCCGGCCGGCACGTCGAGGCTCACGTCCTCGAGCGCCATGACCTGGCCCGAGCCCTTCTTTTCAAAGGACTTTCCAAGGGCCGCGAAGCTGATCGCGGCGCCCGTTGTCTGTTTCTCGGCCATCCGAGCCTCTCGCTAGCGTCCGGCCTCCTCCCGCGGCGCGATAGACCGGATTAGCCGGACGGACGCAAGGGTCTGTCTGCGCAAAACCGTTGTCCGCGGGGCAGCAGTCTCGACCGACAGGCGACGCCCGTCAGGGGACGAGTCGGGCGGCGCGGCGGCTACCGGGCGTTGTTGCGGAGCAGGTCGCGATAGCGCTCGAGGCTGCCCTCGAGATGCGCCTTCATCGCCTGTTCCGCCGCGTCGGCATCGCCGAGAATGATGGCATCGATGATGCGGTCATGCTCGCTGACAAGCTGCGGGTTCGGCACGTAGGCGCGCGGCGGCCCGCGCCGCGGCTCGAGCTCGACCCGGGGCACCAGCCCCGGCCGGATCAGCGAGAGGAACTCGGGAAAGCGCTTGTTCTGCGAGGCCTCGGCGATGGCGTAGTGAAAGGCGAAATCCGCCTCCCGGGTCGAGGTGCCGGTCTCGAAGCACTTGGCCACCTCGCCCTGCGCCTTGACGATTTTGTCGATCTGCGCGCCCGAGCGCCGGGTCGCGGCCAGCGCGGCGGAGCGGATCTCGAAGGCGGACCGCAATTCGAAAAGCTCGATCACGCCCGACAGCCGCTCGGTGTCGAGATCGGAGAACGGACGCTGTTTCGCCTTCGACGGGTCGAGCACGTAGACCCCCGAGCCCTTGCGCGCCTCGATCAGCCCCTCCGAGCGCAGCTGCGCGAATACCTCGCGCACCACGGTGCGGCTGACGGAATGCCGGCGCGTGAGCTCCGATTCGCTGGGCAGACGGTCGCCCGGCGCGAAATCGCCCTTGCCGATGGAATCCCGCAGCTCGTCGGCGATCACCGCGACACGGGTGCGGGCGGGAAGCGGCTCTGCGATCGGGGCCGCCATGTCGGCTGAACCTGTCTTGGACACGCGGCACGGCCCTTCTTTCTGTTACACAGATCTGAAAACTACCGGAAAGCGCGGCCCGCCGTCCAGCCCCATGCCCGGTGGAATTCGCCCTATGCATGCGAAATCCCGTATTGACCGCGCCAAATAATCTGTAATACAACTTGTCATACAGAATTGAAGACCCGCAACCGCCCCGGCGCTTGCGGCACGGGAGGACCAACACGTGATCATCACCGACGTCACCGCGCGGGTGTTCCGGCACAAGACGCGACGCCATTCCGACAGCGCCGGCCATGCCCATCCGGGCCCCGAGCACGAGGTGCATCAGGGCATCCTGACGATCCGCACCGAGGACGGCCACGAGGGCCACAGCTTTGCCCCGCCGGAGGTGATGCGCCCGCATGTGCTCGACAAATACGTCCGCAAGGTGCTCATCGGTCAGGATCACCGCGACCGCGAGCGGCTGTGGCAGGATCTGGCCCACTGGCAACGCGGCTCGGCGGCGCAGCTGACCGACCGCACGCTGGCGGTGGTCGATTGCGCGCTCTGGGATCTGGCCGGTCGCACGCTGGACCAGCCGGTCTACAAGCTGATCGGCGGCTATCGCGACAAGGTGCTGGCCTACGGTTCGACCATGTGTGGCGACGAGATCGAGGGCGGGCTGGCCACGCCGGAGGATTACGGCCGCTTTGCCGAAAAGCTCGTGGCGCGAGGCTACAAGGGCATCAAGCTGCACACCTGGATGCCGCCGGTGAGCTGGTCGCCAGATGTGAAGATGGACCTCAAAGCCTGCGCCGCGGTGCGCGAGGCGGTGGGGCCGGATATCCGCCTGATGATCGACGCCTTCCACTGGTATTCGCGCACCGACGCACTCGAGTTGGGCCGCGGGCTGGAAAAGCTCGGCTTCGACTGGATCGAAGAGCCGATGGACGAGCAATCGATGTCGTCCTACAAGTGGCTCGCCGACCAGCTCGACATTCCGGTGCTCGGGCCCGAAAGCGCCGCCGGCAAGCACTGGCAGCGCGCCGAATGGGTCAAGGCCGGGGCCTGCGACATCCTGCGCACCGGCGTCAACGACGTGGGTGGCATCACCCCCGCGCTCAAGACCCTGCACATGGCCGAAGCCTTTGGCATGAATTGCGAGGTCCACGGCAACACCGCCATGAACCTTCACGTGGTCGCCGCGGTGCGCAATTGCCGCTGGTACGAGCGCGGCCTGCTGCACCCGTTCCTCGAATACGACGAGGGGTTCGACTACCTGAAATCGCTGTCCGATCCGATGGATGCGGACGGCTATGTCCACCTGCCCGACCGTCCCGGTCTGGGCGAGGACATCGATTTCGACCACATCGAGAACAACCGCGTTGCCTGAGGCCGCGCGCACCGGGATGTCACGAAACCTGAGGGAGGAGACATGAGACATCTGCTTGCAAGCGCCGCGGTGGCGGTGCTGATGGCCGGGGCCAGCCCCGTGCTGGCCGAAACGCCCGAGGATCAGCTGATCGTGGCGTTCAACATGAACAACGTCCTGACCATGGACCCGGCGGCCATCACGGGAGGCGAGGCCGTCCAGATACTGAACAACGTCTACGACGCGCTGGTCCAGCTCAACCCCGAGACCCGCGTGCTCGAGCCGCGGCTGGCGGAGAGCTGGGAGATCTCCGACGACAACATGACCGTGACCTTCACCCTGCGCGACGACGCCGTCTTCGCCTCGGGCAATCCTGTCACCGCGCACGACGTGGAATACAGCCTCAAGCGGCTGCTGGCGCTGAACCTCGCGCAGGCCTCGGCGCTGAAATCGCGCGGCTTCATCACCGAGGACATCGACACCTACTTCGTCGCCGAGGACGACAAGACCTTCGTCCTCACCCTGCCGCAGCAGGACGACCCCAAGCTGATCATGATGAATCTCGCCGAGGCCGGGCGCGGCTCGATCCTCGACAGCGAGGTGGTCAAGCAGCACGAGCAGAACGGCGACTGGGGCCAAGCCTGGCTTACCAACAACGCCGCGGGCTCCGGCGCCTTCGAGCTGACCCGCTGGCAGGCCAACGAATACGTCATCCTGACCCGCAACGAGCAGTTCTGGGAAGACGCCCCAGCGATGACGCGCGTATTGATGCGCCACCTCCCCGAAAGCCAGTCGCAACGGCTGGGGCTCGAGCAGGGCGACATCGACGTGGGCTTCTCGCTCGCCGCGCCGGACCTGAAGGCGCTTGAGGCCAACGAGGACATCACTGTCGAGACCGTGCCCTCGGCCGGGTTCTACTACCTCGCCGCGTCGATGAAGGACGAGAAATACGCCGACCCCAAGGTGCGCGAGGCGCTGCGGCACCTGATCGACTATGATGGCATCAACGGCGCGATCATGCCCTTCTTCGGCGTCAAGAAGCAGCGCCCGATCAACTCCGGTGCCTTTGGCCTGCTGCCCGACCCGGGCTATGCGCTTGATGTCGAGAAGGCCAAGGCATTGCTCGCCGAGGCGGGTTATCCCGACGGGTTCGACACCTCGATCCGGGTGATCTCGACCCAGCAGTTCCTCGACAGCGCCACCGCGATCCAGGGCACGCTGGCGCAGGCCGGGATCAACGCCGAGATCATCACCGGCGATGGCGGGCAGATCTACGGTGCGATGCGCGAACGCAATTTCGAGCTGCTCGTCGGGCGCGGCGGTGGCGGCCAGCAGCCGCATCCGGACAGCAACCTGCGGGCGCTGATCTACAACCCCGACAACTCGGACGAGGCGGGGCTGACCAACTACCAGGGCTGGCGCACCTCGTTCTACGACGAGGGCCTGAACCAGCAGATCGAGGCGGCGCTTGTCGAGGGCGATGGCGACCGGCAGATCGAGCTCTACGAGGAGATCCAGCAGACCATCGACAAGGTCGTGCCGTCGATCCAGCCGTTCTCCGAGCGCGTGGTCACCGCCGCCTATCAGGACGGTATCGAGGGCATCGTGGTCGACCCGTGGGTGACCCGCTTCGAGGACGTGACAAAGACCCCCTGACGTCGGCACCTCGCTGACGCTGAAAGGCGCGGGCCAGTCCCGCGCCTTTCGTTTTGCCATGTTCGGGTTGCGGCTTCCGGTCTGCCCGAAGCTCAAAGCTGGCGGGACAGGAACGCCACCGCCTCGTCAAGCGTCTCTGACGGGCAGGTATGCGCATGATCGTGAAAACCGGTATCTGGCGGCGGACCGCCCGCGGCGGCAACAATGGCTGAAAGCGTGTCCCACGCCCGCGCCACGCTGTCCTCCGGCATGTGCCGATCGCCCCGCCCGGAGCGATAGAACTGCGGCTTGGCCCCGCAAAGCCCTGCGAGGTCGGGGAAATCCGCGTGATGAGCCAGGCCGGGATGCAGCATCCAGAAGGCCGACTGCCCGCGCAGGAGCGGCGCGCCGGGCCGCATGAGGTCGGCCCTGCAGGCCATCCACGACAGGCTCGCATGCGCCTTGACCGCGCCGCAGAGCGCCGCCACCTGCCAGGCCCGGAAGCCACCCCACGAGAACCCGAAGGCGCCGATCCGGGCGGCATCGATGCCGGGCTGCCGTGCCAGCCAGAGCGCCGCCTGAACGTCCTCGGCCGCGACAAGGCCCGCGAGCGACCAGCCGAGACCCATGGCATTGGCCGCCAGCGCCTGCTGTGCCTCGGCCCCGCCCTGCCAGCGCCGGCCCCAGCCCGGCGCGTCGAGGCAGAGCACCGCGAAGCCGGCCTCGAGAAACGCCTGCGCCGGGGCGCGCCCCTCGTAAAGGCGCGCACGGGTGTCCTGCGAGGCAGGCAGGTCGAGCATCTTTTCCCAGCCGCAATCGAAGCTGCCGCCATGCTCGTGCAGCAGCAGGACGGCTGGATGCGGACCCGGCTCCGAGGGGCGCAGGAACACCCCCTCGGCCTGCGCCCCGGTGGCGTAGTCGAGCGTCACGCCTTCCCCGTCGCACCGCCCCTCGACGGGCGCGTCGCACTCAGGCAGTTCGGCGCGCCACAGCGTGCCCAGCCGTTCGGCCCAGACGCGAAACGGCCCTCTCGCGGCGGCGAAGGCCAGGGACATCGGCAGATCCAGCCGCCGGCGCTCGAGGAACGCCGGCAGCGAGGGTGGCTCAGATCGCGCGTTCATATTCGAGGCTCGCGTCGATGAGCTGCTTGGCATAGGGCTGCGTCGCCCCGCCACCGGTAATCGCGTCGCGGTCGAGCACCTCGACGATGCGCCCGTGCTGCATGATCGCGAAGCGGTCGCACATGTGATCGACCACCGCGAGGTCGTGGCTCACCATGAGGTAGGTGAAGCCCTTCTCCTGTTGCAGCCGCACCAGCAGGTTCAGCACCTCCGCCTGCACCGAGACATCGAGCGCCGAGGTCGGCTCGTCGAGGAACAGCACGTCCGGTTCAAGGATCAGCGCGCGGGCGATAGCTACGCGCTGGCGCTGGCCGCCCGAAAGCTGGTGCGGGTAGCGGTCGAGGAACTCGACCGGCAGGCCCACGTCGCGCATCGCCTGCGCCAGACGCGCCTCGCGGTCGTCGAAGCCGTTGATCCGCAGGCCCTCGTCCAGCGCGGTGCGGATCGAGTGGCGCGGGTGCAGCGAGCCGTAGGGATCCTGGAACACCATCTGCACCGTGCGGCAGCGCTCGGCCACCGGCATCTTGCGCACGTCGTGCTCTCCGATACGCACCGTGCCGTCCCAGATATCGGTCAGCATCGAGGCGCATCGCAGGATGGTCGATTTGCCGGAGCCGGATTCCCCCACGAGGCCGAAGCACTCGCCTGCGGTCACGTCGAAGCTGACATCGTGCAGCACCCGGATCGGACCAAAGCTGATGGAGAGCCTGTCGATGATGATCGGTTTCATGCCTGCGCCTCCAGAGGTTCGAGCCAACTGTCCTGCCGCGCCAGCACCGGCAGCGGCTCGCGGGTGCCGCCGATGCGCGGCTGCGCCGCGAGCAGGCCGCGCGAATAAGGGTGCTGCGCGTTGTCGAGATCGCGCGCGTCGAGCGCCTCGACCACGCGGCCCGCATACATGATCAGCACCCGGTCGCAGAACGCCCGCACGAGATTGAGGTCGTGGCTGATCATGATCAGCCCGATGCCCTTGTCGCGCACCAGCCCGTCGAGGATGCGCAGCACCTGCAAGCGCACCGTCACGTCGAGCGCCGAGGTCGGCTCGTCGGCGATCACGAGGTCGGGGTCGGTCAGCAGCATCATCGCGATCATCACCCGCTGCCCCATGCCGCCCGAGACCTCGTGCGGATAAAGGTCATAGACCCGCTCGGGGTCGCGGATATGCACCTGCTCGAGCATCGCGATGGCCCGTGCGCGGGCCTCGGATTTCGAGCATCTGACATGGGTGCGGTAGGCCTCGGCGATCTGGTGACCGCAGCGCTGGATCGGGTTCAGCGAGAACTTGGGGTCCTGCAGGATCATCGACATGCGCTTGCCGCGCACGTCGAGCATCTTCCTTTCGGGCGCGTTGAGAAGGTCGACCTCCTCGAACTGCATCCGGTCGGCGGTGATCTCGGCGGTGTCGAGCAGGCGCATGATCGCCCGCCCCACGGTAGATTTTCCCGAGCCGCTTTCGCCGACGATGCCGAGCCGCTCGCGCCCGAGGGTGAAGCTCACATCCCTCACCGCGGGCGCGGGCGCCCCGGCATAGCGGATCGAGAGCCGTTGAATGTCGAGAACCGGGTCCATGAATTACCTCTTGTTCATCTGCTTGGGATCGAGCGCGTCGCGCAGGCCATCACCCAGAAGGTTGAAGGCGAGGCTAACGCAGAGGATCGCGATGCCCGGGAAGGTCACCAGCCACCAGCTATCGATCATGTAGCGCCGCCCGGTGGCGATCATCGCGCCCCATTCCGGCAGCGGCGGTTGCGCGCCGAGGCCGAGAAAGCCGAGCCCTGCTGCGGTGAGGATCACCGTCGCCATGTTGAGCGTCAGGCGGATGGTCACCGAGGGCAGGCACATCGGCACAATGCTCTTCCAGATGATCCGCGCCGAAGACGCCCCCTGTAGCCGCGCCGCCGCGATGTAATCCGCCTGCCGGAAGGTCAGGGTCTCGGCCCGCGCAAGGCGTGCGATCGGCGGCCAGGCGGTCAGCGCAATTGCGATGATCGCGTTGTTGAGGCTCGGCCCGAGCGCCGCCACGAAGGCCAGCGACAGGATCAGCGACGGGAACGACAGGAAGATGTCGGTGATCCGCATCAGCACGGTGTCGACCTTGCCGCCAAAGTAGCCCGCAACGGTGCCGAAGAAGAGGCCCAGCGGCCCCACCACGACGGTCACCAGCGAGATGATGGTCAGTGTGATGCGAGAGCCGTGCACGAGCCGTGAGAAGATGTCCCGGCCAAGCTCGTCGGTGCCGAAGAAATGCGTGCCCGAAGGCGGCTGCAGGGTGGCCTGCAGGTTCTGCGCATACGGGTCGTGCGTGGCGATCAACGGCGCGAAGAGCGCCACGAGGATCAGCAGCGCCAGCACCACGAGTCCGAAGAGCGACGTGGGAGAGCGGGTCAGGAAGGCCACGATGTTGCGGGCCGCGATAAGGCTTTGCGGCATCCGGCGGCGCGGCACGGGGGCGGGTATGTCGCGGGTCATGCTCATCTCGTCCTCGGGTCGAATACGCGGTAAAGAATGTCGGAGAGGATGTTCAGACCGATGAAGATGACGCCCACGATCAGCACGCAGGTCATCACGGCATTCATGTCTCCGATCAGCAGGTTGGAGGTCAGGTACTGGCCGAAGCCCGGCCAGGCGAAGACCGTCTCGATCAGCACCGCCCCCTCGAGCAGCGCGCCATAGGCCAGCGCCACGATGGTCACGAGCTGCACGCGGATGTTGCCGAAGGCGTGGCGCCACACGGTCTGTCGGCGGCTCAGCCCCTTGACCCGCGCGGTGGTCACGTATTCCTGCCCGAGCTGGTCGAGCATGAAGCTGCGGGTCATGCGTGTGATGTAGGCCGAAGAGGAATAGCCCAGCAGCGCCGCCGGCAGGATGATGTGGTTGATGGCGCTGCGGAACACCTCCCATTCCCCGGCCAGCGCGCTGTCGATCAACAGGAAGTTCGTCCGCTCCGGCACCAGCCCGATATAGAACTGGCTCATCCGGCCGGACCCGCCGACCCAGCCGAGATTGGCGTAGAACACCAGCAGCGCGATCATCCCGGTCCAGAAGATCGGCATCGAGTGCCCCATCAGGCTGATCACGCGGATCAACTGGTCGGGCCAGCGGTCCTTGTTGACCGCCGCGATCACCCCGAGCGGCGTGCCGAGGCCGGCGCCGATGAGGATGGCGAAGGTGGCGAGCTCGATGGTGGCCGGCAGCACCCGGGCGATATCCTGCAGCACCGGCTGGCCGGTGCGGATTGAAGTGCCGAAATCCAGCGTCACCACGTCGCGCATGTAAAGCAGGAACTGCTGCCACATGGGCTTGTCGAGCCCGAGCTGACGGTAGACGTTTTCATAGACCTCGCGGGTCGCATCCTCGCCGACGATGGCGCGGACCGGATCGACCGGCATGATGCGCCCGATCACGAAGGTCAGTATCAAGAGGCCGAAGAGGGTCACGAAGATCGAGACTCCCTGTTCGGCAATGCCATTCAGGCGGCGTCTGTCGAGCCGCATGTTCCCCTCCCTCGCCGTCGAATCTGACGGCCTCTTTCAGTCATACACATCTACATAGTTGTTATACAGGTTTGCTTCTGTCAAGGTTTCTTAACATTCGCCGACCCATGATGCGGGAGCGAGACCCTTCGCCACACATCACGGAAGTCGCATGGACAAGGATTTCAACAGATGTCATACTTCAGATCCCTATCCTGTATGAGAAGTGAGCAAGCGAGCCATGGATATGCCAGCCAAGATGCGCCGTTCTGACCGCTCCGAAACCGGCCGCACGCTTGTCGAGACCGTGCGCGAAGCGCTGCGCGACCAGATCAGCGCGGGCCGCTATCCGCCGGGCACGCGCCTCCCGAGCGAAGCGCAGATGACGCAGGAATTCAGCGTCAGCCGCACGGTGATCCGCGAGGCCATCGCCTCACTGCGCGCCGACGGGCTGGTCGAGCCGCGACAGGGCGCAGGGGTCTTCGTGCTCGCGCCCCCTGCCCCGGTGGACTTGCCGTTTCAGAACATCGACTTCGTGCGCATCTCCTCGATGATCGAACTGCTCGAGCTGCGCACCGCGGTCGAGGCCGAGGCGGCAGCGCTGGCGGCACAGCGCCGTTCGCCGGCGCAGGAAGAGAGGATCATCGGGTGCCTGCGCGAAGTCGACCGCGCCGCCGATGCCGGTGAGCTGACCGTCGAGGCCGATTTCGCCCTGCATCTCGCCATCGCCGAGGCCACCAACAACCCACGGTTCGGCGACTTCCTGTCGATGATCGGATCGAACCTGATCCCGCGCAAGGTGCTGACCGAAAGCGATTCCGAGCCGGTTCCGCGCGAGTATCTCGACGTAATCTCGGCGGAACACCACGAGATCGTCAACGCCATCCTCGACGGAGACGAAGACGCCGCCCGCGCCGCCATGCGCCAGCATCTCAAGGGCAGCCAGGCGCGCTATCGGGCCCTGCTGCGGGCAGGCAGTTTCGGCAAGACTTGACGCTCCGCCAGCTGTCATACATATCTGTCATACATGTTGGTAACGGCGATCACGCCGAAGAAAGGATGGATCATGACAGAGCCCCTGAAGACCTTCCCGGTGGTTTCGCCAGACAAGGGCGTGCAGCGCCAGGTTCTGGCGGACGCGCCCGAGCTGATGGTCGTGTCTTTCCGCTTCGAAGAGGGCGCCGAGGGCGCGCTGCACGATCACCCGCATGTGCAGTCGACCTATGTCGAAAGCGGGCGCTTCCGCTTCCACCTCGCAGGCAAAGAGTTCGAGGTCGGCCCGGGCGACAGCTTCGTCATCCCCTCGGGTGCGCGGCACGGCTGCGTCTGCCTCGAAGCCGGCCAGCTCGTCGATTGCTTCACCCCTCGCCGGGACGATTTCCTGTAAGCGCGGCCTCTTGGTCGGGTTCGTCCATCCCCATCAGCTGCCCGTCGCGCGACAGCGCCACCCGGCGCAGATGCCCGCGCGGGCTCAGCCCCATGATGCGCTTGAAGCAGCGTGAAAAATAATACGGATCGGAATAGCCGACCTCGGCCCCCGCCGCCCCGACGGTGAGGCCGGATTCCAGCAGATGCGCCGCCCGCTCGATGCGGCAGAATTCCTGGTACTGCTTCGGCGTGCGCCCGATCCGGTCGCGAAAGGCGCGGTGGAAATAGTCGGGGTTGTAGGGCGCGTCCTCGACCACCTGCGCGGCGATCGCCGCCTCGAGCGGTGTGGCGGCAATCCTTGACGCGGCCTTCATCACCGCAAGATCGATGCCCGCGCCGGGATCGACCGGCACCGCTTCCTGCCGCCAGCCGAGAAACGCATCGTCGACGAACGAGAGCAGCATCACCATGAACAGGTGATGCTGCGGAAGCGTGACCGAAGCCGGGGGCGCGCTTTGCCGGTAGTGCCGGATCATCGGGCCGAGCACCTCCCAGCGGGACAGGCGCACCTTCGGGCGCAAGCGCATCTGTCCGATGAGATCCTGCGCCCCGTGCGCCGAGAGGGTGAAATGCTGCGCGACGCCCAGATAGGTCTCGGGTCCCTCGTTCCAGCCCTCAAAGGGCGTGTCGCGCGGCAACAGCATCGCCTCGCCCGCCGACAGCGCCTGCAGGCGCCCTCCGATCCGGTAGTGCCCCCGCCCCTCGAGCGCGATGACAAGATCCTCGACCGGATTTTCCTTTTCGATCCGCCAGGTCGTGGCGTGCTGCATCCGGATCGCCGCACGCGTGAGCGTCAGCGTCAGGGCGCCCGGAGGAAACCGAGCCAGAGCGCCGCCTTCGATTTCATCCATCTTTTCCCCCATGATCGTCAATTTATCTCTCGCTCCCGATCTGTCACTAATTCATCATACAACTGAAGATGGCGCAACGCCGCGGACCGGAGGAGGCCCGTCGCGCCATCGGACGGAGCGCCGCACGCCCGGTGCCATCCGCAGTTCAGGGAGGGAAAATTGACGTTTATCTCAGGAAATCCAGCCTTGTCGCGAGGTGCACCATGACCCGCACACGATCACTCGGGCTGATCTATCTCAGCCCTTACATCCTCGGGCTGATGGCGTTCACCGCGATTCCATTCCTCGCGTCATTCTATCTGAGCTTTACCGGTTACAACCTGATGCAGCCCCCGAAATGGACGGGGCTGGAGAACTATATCGAGCTCTTCACCTCTGACCGAACCTTCCGCCGGTCGCTCTCGGTGACGCTGCTCTACGTGTTCCTGACGGTGCCGCTGAAACTCGCTTTCGCGCTCTTCATCGCCTACATCCTCAACTACAAGCTGCGCTGCATCAACCTCTTTCGCACCGCCTTCTACGTGCCCTCGATCCTCGGCGGCTCGATCGCCATCGCGGTGCTGTGGCGCTACATCTTCGCCACCGAGGGGCTGGTGAACATGGTGCTGGCATGGTTCGGGATCGAGCCGGTCAACTGGTTCGGCGATCCCACCAACGCGCTCTTCACCATCACCCTTCTGCGCTGCTGGCAGTTCGGTTCGGCCATGGTGATCTTCCTCGCCGCGCTTCAGAGCATCGACAAGTCGCTCTACGAGGCCGCCGCCATCGACGGGGCGAGCAAGCTGCGCAGCTTCGTCTTCATCACCATTCCGCTGATCACGCCGGTGATCTTCTTCAACCTGATCATGCAGATGGTCCAGGCCTTCCAGGAGTTCAACGGCCCCTACATCATCACCCAGGGCGGGCCGCTCAAATCCACCTACCTGCTGCCGCTCTACATCTACGACGAGGCCTTCAAGCGCTTCGACATGGGCTATGCCTCGGCCATCGCGTGGGTGCTTTTCCTCATCATCATGGCGCTGACCCTCGTGGCCTTCTGGTCCTCGAAGAAGTGGGTCTTCTATGCCGGCGACAAGCGGAGCTGAGCCGATGTCCGATATCTCACACGCCTCCGATGTCTTCACCGCCGGCGCCGATGCGCTCGCCGAGGCCCGCCGCCACCAGCGCATCCAGCAGCGCCGCGCCCGGATCTCCGCGATCCTGCGCTACGCCGTCCTCCTGGGCGTCGGGCTGGTCATGCTCTACCCGCTGATCTGGCTGGTCGGCGCCTCGTTCAAGACCAATGCCGAGATCTTCGCCAACCCCGGCTTCATCCCGCGCGAGCCCACCACCGAGGGCTACGTGCAGGGCTGGGAGACCTCGACGCCCTACACCTTCGGGCGGTTCTTCTGGAACTCGTTCCTGATCATCCTGCCCAAGACCATCGGCACGGCGATCTCCTGCACCATGGTGGCCTATGGCTTCGCGCGGTTCGACTTCCCGCTCAAGAAGCTGCTGTTCACCAGCGTCATCGCGATCCTGCTGCTGCCCAACGTGGTCACCCGGATCCCGCAATACATCCTCTTCCGCGAGCTCGGCTGGCTCGACAGCTTCCTGCCGCTCTGGGTGCCCTCGGCAATGGCGGGCGACGCGTTCTTCGTCTTCATGCTGGTGCAGTTCCTGCGCGCCATTCCCGACGACATGGAACAGGCCGCCCGCGTCGATGGCTGCAACTCGTGGCAGACGCTGCTCTTCGTGGTCGTCCCGATGCTGGCCCCGGCGCTGATCTCGGTCTGCCTGTTCCAGTTCATGTGGACGATGAACGATTTCCTCGGCCCGCTGATCTATATCAGCTCGGTCGACAAGTACCCGGTGAGCCTCGCTCTGAAGCTCTCCATCGACACCACCGAGGCCTTCGAATGGAACCGCATTCTGGCCATGTCGGTGCTCACCATCACGCCCGCGCTGGCCGTGTTCTTCATGGCACAGAAGTACTTCATCGAGGGCATTTCCGCAGGGGGGATCAAGGGATAATGGCACGGCTTCAACTGAGAAATCTCGAAAAGGTCTATGGCGGTGCCTTCAAGGCGGTGCACGGGATCAACCTCGATGTCGAGGAAGGCGAGTTCATGGTGCTGGTGGGGCCCTCGGGCTGCGCCAAGTCCACCACGCTGCGGATGATCGCCGGGCTCGAGGAGGTAACCGCCGGCGAGATCCGCATCGGTGAGCGCATCGTCAACACGCTCGAGCCGGGCAAGCGCGGCATCGCGATGGTGTTCCAGAACTACGCGCTCTATCCGCATATGAAGGTGCGCACCAACCTCGCCTTCGGGCTGCGCATCGGCGGCGCCTCCAAGGCCGAGGCGGCGAAGGCGGTCGAGGAGGTCGCCAAGATCCTCGAGATAGAGCCGCTGCTGGACCGGCTGCCCAAGCAGCTCTCGGGCGGTCAGGCTCAGCGCGTGGCCCTGGGCCGGGCGCTGATCAAGAAGCCGGACGTGTTCCTCTTCGACGAGCCACTGTCGAACCTCGACGCCAAGCTGCGGGCCTCGATGCGGGTGCGGATCACCGACCTGCACAAGCGCCTCAAGCGCGAGGGCATGGCCAGCACGGTGGTCTACGTCACCCACGACCAGACCGAGGCGATGACCATGGGCGACCGCATCTGCGTGATGAAGGACGGCCATATCATGCAGGTCGCCACCCCCAAGGAGCTCTACGAGCAGCCCGCCAACCTCTTTGTCGCGGGCTTCATCGGCAGCCCCGAGATGAACGTGATCGAGGGTCACGTGGATGGCGGCGCTTTCCGCACCGGCGGGCAGTTGATCCAGCTTGGCGAGGCGCTGACCAGCCGCCTCTCGGCCCGCCCCGAGCGCGCCGCGCTGGGGATCCGCCCGCAGCACCTTACGCTGGCGACCGGCATCAACGGCGCGCTCTCGGCGCAGCTGCGTGGCGTCGAGTTCATGGGGCACGAGGTCTATCTCCACGCCCTGCTCGACGGGCGCGAGGTGACCACCGTGGCCAGCGCCGCCGAGTTCGAGCGCATGGACCGCTCGCTCGATACCATCCGGCTTCTGCCCGAGGCCGCCAACATGCACATCTTCGACCGTGACAGCGGTCGCAATGTCTCCCTGCGCGCGCAGGGCTGACCCTTTGGGAGGAGGACCCCGATGAAACTGCATCTGACAACCGCTCTGGCGCTCACGCTGGCCACGCAGGCCACCGCGGCCGATCTGCGCATGTCGTGGTGGGGCGGCGAGAGCCGCCACGTTGCCACGCAGGAGGCGCTCGAGGTCTGCGGCGAGAAACATGGCCACACAGTCGCGCCGGAATTCACCGGCTTCGACGGCTATCTCGAGAAGCTGACCACCCAGATGGCCGGCAGCACCGAAGCCGATATCGTGCAGGTCAACTGGCCGTGGCTGCCGCTGTTCTCGCAGGATGGCGAGGGCTTCTACGATCTGACCGAGCTGTCGGAGACCATCGACCTGTCGCAATGGTCCGATGATCAGCTCGCCACCGTCACCGTGCAGGGCAAGCTCAACGGCCTGCCGCTGTCGACCACGGGCCGGGTGTTCTTCTTCAACAACACCACGCTCGAAGCGGCTGGCATTCCGGTGCCCTCGACCTGGGAGGAGTTCTTTTCCGCCGCTGCCGCGCTTCGTGAAAGCCAGGGCGAAGGGTACAACCTCTTCAACGCGGTGAAGGAGACCGCGCAGCTTCTGGTGACGCTGGCCGTGGTGCAGAAGACCGGCAAGGATCTGGTCGATCCCGAGACCAACCGCGTCGCCTGGAGCCCCGAGGAGCTTGCCGCAGGCATCGCCTTCTATGGCCGCCTGATCGAGACCGGCGCGGTGCGCAGCCAGCAGCAGGAAGCCGGCGAGGGCAACGTCAATCTCTACGAAAAGCAGGACTGGGCGCAGGGCCGCATCGCCGGCTCCTACGAGTGGGACACGACCTATTTCAAATATGCCGACCCGCTCGACGAGGGCCAGACCATCGACAGCGTCGCCCCGATCCGTTTCGAGGATGCGGTGACCGATGGCGCCTATCGCAAGCCCTCGATGCTGTTCGCGATCTCGCGCAATTCCGACAACCCGGAGGCGGCGGCAGAGATCGTCAACTGCATGCTCACCGAACCCGAGGGCATCGATGCGCTCAAGGACACGCGCGGTCTGCCCGCCTCGAAGGTGGCGGCGGACCGGCTGATCGAGGCCGGCATGATCAAGCCCGAGATCGTCAAGGCGCATGAGATCGCGATGGAGGCCAGCGGACCGGCGATCTCGCCCTTCAATGAGCATCCCGAGCTTCGCGGCGCCTTCATCGACGCGCTCGAGGAGTATTCCTACGGCATGATCGACGAGGTCGAGGCTGCCGAGGTGATCATCGACGCGGCCAACGACGTGCTGAGCGACTTCGACTCCTGAGCCCCCGGCCGCCCCGGCCAGACGCCGGTGCGGCCCCTCTTTCCAGACCAGAGGTCCAACCCATGCCCAGCATCCGACTTGCCGCGCGCTCCGCGCGGTCGGTGGCCCTATGCCTGCCGCAGCCCGGTGCGCGCTACACGCTCTCCCCTGCCATTCCCTGGCAGCTGACGCGCGCCGGCGAGACCGTCGCCCGGGGCGTGGCGGCCCAAGTGGGTCTGGCGTTGCACGACCTCGCGCCCGCCACGCTCTACCATCTCGAGGCGGAGGGCTTCGCGCCCTTCGCTTTCGAGACCGCCGCTTGCGCCGGAATGGTGGACATCCGCGATCACGGCGCCATCGCAGACACGGCAGACACGCCCGAGGCGGCGGCCGAGACGGCCCGCGCCATCGCCGCGGCCATCGCCGCTGTGCCCGAGGGCGGCACGGTGCTGGTGCCGCCGGGGCGCTATGTCGCCGGGCCGGTGGAACTGCGCAGCCGCATGACCCTGCACCTTGCCGAGGGCGCCGTGCTTGCCGCGCCAAGCGCGCGCGAGGGCTGGCCGATCCTGCCTGCCTGGCGGGACGGCAAGATGCTCGGCAGCTGGGAGGGCCTGCCGGAGCCCTGCTTCGCCGCGCCGCTCCACGCCATCGGCGCAAGCGACCTCACGATCTCTGGCCCCGGCACGCTCGACGGTGGCGGTGACCGCGGCGATTGGTGGACCTGGGCCAAGGAGACACGGCAGGGCGCGCGCCGCCCGCGCGGCCTGCATCTCATCGACTGCACCGACACCACGCTGCTGGGCTTCACCATCCGCAACGCGCCATCCTGGACGATCCATCCGCAGGGCTGCCAAAGGCTTACCGCTGCCGCGCTGCGCATCGAGGCGCCGCATGACAGCCCCAACACCGACGGCTTCAATCCCGAGATGTGCGAGGCTGTCGAGATCACCGGCACGCATTTCTCGGTCGGCGACGACTGCATCGCCATCAAGGCCGGCAAGCGCGGCCCCAATGGCGAAAGCGCCCACCTGCGCCCGACCACCGGCATCAGGGTGCAGCATTGCCTGATGGAGCGTGGCCATGGCGGCGTGGTGATCGGCTCGGAGATGTCAGGCGGCGTGCGCGACGTGACGGTGGCGCATTGCGAAATGCGCGGCACGGATCGGGGCCTGCGGATCAAGACCCGCCGCGGCCGTGGCGGCGCGGTCGAGGAGATCCGCTTTCACGACGTCACGATGGAGGGCGTGCAGACCGCCTTCGCCGCCAACGGGCATTATTTCTGCGACCCCGACGGCCACGCGCCCTGGGTCCAGGACCGCGCCCCCGCGCCTGTCGGCACGGGCACGCCGCATGTCGGCAGCATCGCGATCTCCGACGTGCAGATCAGCGGCCTGGCCCACGCGCTTGGCGCCTTTCTTGGCCTGGCAGAAGCCCCCTTCGGGCCGATCACGCTCGAGCGGGTGCGCGTGGTCTCGCATGACCCGGCAGCCCGGCCCGCACCACCGCTGATGGCCGCCGGCATCACCCCGCTCAGGCATGCAGGCCTGCTTGCCGAACAGGCCGAGGTCATCGCCCTCGGCCTCCAGATCCAGCCCGGCGGCCTGACAGCCGCCGACGCCCTCGAAACCGCCAGAGCCCCGGAGCGCCAATGACCCCTTTCTCCTATTTCGACGCCTTCGCCAGCCGCTACGAGCATTACAAGGACGGTCGCTGGTGCTACGAGGATGGCTGCATCTATCGCGGGCTCGTGCTGCTGCACAAAGCGACCGGCGAGGCGCGCTGGCGCGACCACCTGTTGCGGCTGACCGGGCCGCAGATCGCCGCCGACGGCACGTTGCAGGGCTTCGATCCGGACGAGTTCAACATCGACAACATCCTCGCCGGGCGCTGCCTCTTTCACCTCGCCGACGAAACCGGCGACCCGCGGTACATGGCCGCCGCCGACCGGCTGGCCGATCAGCTCGCCGCTCACCCCCGCACCCAAGCCGGCAATTACTGGCACAAGAAGCGCTACCCCGAGCAAGTCTGGCTCGACGGCATCTACATGGGCCTGCCGTTTCAGGTCGAATACGCGCTGCGTCGCGACCGGCCCGAACTGATCGACGACGCCATGGCCCAGCTCGAGCGCGCGCTTGACCTCACCGCGGGGCCGGCGGGGCTTTATATGCATGGCTACGATGCGGTTCGGGCGCAGGGCTGGGCGGACCCGGAGACCGGGCGTTCCGCTGCGGTCTGGGCGCGTGCGGTGGGCTGGCTCGCCATGGCGCTGGTCGATCTGGCCGAGCTCGTCCCCGAGCGCGCTCCTCTCGCCCGCACCAAGGCGCTGCTCGACGCGGTTGTGGCGCAGCAGGCGCCCTCGGGCCTCTGGCCGCAGGTGCTCGACGCCCCCGCGCTGGACGGCAATTACGAGGAAAGCTCGGCCTCTGCGATGTTCGCTTATGCCCTGCTCGGCGCCGCCCGTCTGGGGCTAACGCCCGAGGCTGTGGCGGGACGGCGGGCGTGGGAGGCGCTGGTTTCGACGCGGCTCGAAGAGGCCAAGGGCGTCACCCGGCTGACCCGGATCTGCCACGTGGCGGGGCTTGGAGGGTTCGAGGGCGTCTATCGCGACGGCTCGCCGGGCTATTACACGCGCGAGAAGATCGTCGCCGATGACGCCAAGGGCGTCGGGCCGCTGATGATGGCGGGAGCGGAAGTCGTGCGGGCGGGGCTGGCGGCCGAAACCGCCTGACCCCCGCCGAGCGCCGGCCGATCAGGCCGGCGCGAAACCATAGAGCGCGCGCGGCGTGTCGACCAGTGTCATGCGCCGCGCCTCGTCATCGGGCAGCCACGACATGGCAAGATCGAGCAGATGCGCGTCGTCGGGATAGTCCTTGGTCTTTTGCGCAGCGTTGTGCGGCCAGTTGGTGCCCCAGACGATCCGGTCCGGCGCGTGGCCCCCGATCTCGCGCGCAACCTCGGCGATGTCGGGGAAATCCGGCCCGCCGCTGCGCGAGCTCTCGTAGCAGCCGGCAAACTTGAACCAGCAGCGCCCGCCATCGAGCAGCCGCTTGATGACATCCACATGCGCGGACGTCGCGCCGACGAAGATCTTGGCGTGATGATCCAACACCCAGCGAGACTTCAACGCCGCGAGACGCGGCTCGAGCTCCGGCAGGGCGGAGCCGTCGAACTGCACCGCCAGCATCCAGCCCGCGTCGGCGGCGATGGCATCCACCGCCTCGAGCGCGTCGAGCCCGACCGCGCCGCCGGGCAGGTCCATGATCCGCGCCCCCACGATGCCGCCCTCCGAGAGCCGCGCGATCTCGGCCTCGGTGGTCTCCGGCGTGATCACTGCCACGCCCCGGGCGCAGTCGCCCATCTGGGCCAGGCAGGCCAGCAGGCTGGCATTGTCTGTGCCATGCGCGTTGCCTTGGGTGACCACCACCGCGTCGAGCCCAAGCCAGCGCATGGTCTCGCGATACATCTCCGGCGTCGGTAACGGATCGGCCGGCCGACCCGTGCCGTCTTCGCGCATGGCAAAACCCGGCAGGTACATGTGCATCTGCGTGTCCACCGCGCCTTTCGGCATCGGCGTCCGGGGCTTCGCTCCCGAGAGCTTTCGGTCGATCATGCCGCCTCCGGTGCAAAGCGCGCCAGCGCGGCGCGGTCGATCTCGATGCCGAGGCCGGGCGCGTCGGGGATGCGGACCACACCCTGCTCGTGCTCGATGGGGGTCGTCACCACCGCCTGCCGGAACGGGTTGTGGGTGCGGTCGAACTCCATGATCGGCTCGACCGGGTTGACCCGCACCGGGTTCGGCACCATCGCCGCCATGAACTGCAGCGCCGCCGCGATCTGCACCGCGGTGCCCCAGACATGCGGCACCAGCCGCACCCCGTGCAGGGTGCAGAGATCGGCCACCCGTCGCGCCTCGGTGAAGCCGCCGACACCGCAGAGATCGGGCTGGGCGATGTCGACGCAGCCCGAGGCCAGCGTCTCGGCAAAGCCCCAGCGGGTGTGCCAGGTCTCGCCGCCCGCAACCGGGATCGGCTGGCTTTCGCGGAGCTTGCGATAGGCGGCGAGCTGCTCGGGCACCACCGGCTCCTCGAACCAGTCGATGCCGTATTTCGCAGCACTTTGACCAAGGCGGATCGCCTCGATCGTGTCGTAGCCGTGATTGGCGTCGATCATCAGCCGGGTCTCGGGGCCGATGGCCTCGCGCACCGCCTCGATCACGCGCAGATCCTCGTCGACGCCGAAGCCGATCTTGATCTTCACCGCGTGGAAGCCGGCCTTGACGTGGCCGGCGCATTCCTCGGCATTGTCGGACACCCGGTCGACCCCGTCGCGCTTGAACGAGCCGGTGGCATAGGCGCGCACGCTGTCGCGCCAGCGCCCGCCGAGCAGCACCGAAACCGGCTGGCCAAGCGCCTTGCCCTTGATGTCCCAGAGCGCGATGTCGATGGCCGAAAGCGCCGTCACCGTCACCCCGCGCTGTCCCTGATCGCGCAGCGCGTTGTAAAGCGTTGCCCAGACCTTCTCGGTCTCGAGCGCGTTCATGCCCTTGAGCCAGCCGGCATAGACGGCGATGGCGGCGGCATTGGGCCCGGCCGGGCCGAGCGCCTCGCCCCAGCCGGTGGTGCCGTCCTCGCAGATCACCTCGACCAGCAGGTGCACCCGCTTGTCGAAGCGCATCGAGGCGCTCTCGAAGGCGGTGTCGAGCTTGTGCTCGAGCAGATGCGTGCGGATCTCGGCAATCTTCATGCGTGCGCCTCGATCAGGTCCTTCAGGATCTCCTCCTCCTCGCCGGTGAGATCCGACAGCGGCGAGCGCACCGGCCCGGCATCGAAGCCCACGAGACGGACACCGGCCTTGATGGCCGCGACCGCATAACCCTTGCGGCGGGCGCGCAGCTCCATGAATGGATAGAAGAAGCTCTTGAGGATGTCCTCGCATGTGGCGCGATCGCCGGCCCGCAGCGCGGCATAGAACTTGTTGGCCAGCGCCGGAACGAAGTTGAACACGGCGGAGCTGTAGGTGGTGAAGCCGGCACCAAGATAGGCCTCGGCGAAGAGTTCGGCGGTGGGCATGCCACCGAGATAGGTCAGCCGGTCGCCCATCTTGGCGGTGACCTGACGCACCAGGCCGATATCGCCGGTGCCGTCCTTGAAGCCCACGAGGTTGGGGCAGGCATCGCAGAGCCGCGCCAGCGTGTCGGCTTGCAGCACCGCGTTGTCGCGGTTGTAGACCATGACCCCCATCCCCGTCGCATCGCAGACCGCCTTGACGTGAGCGTAGAGCCCTTCCTGCGGCGCGTCGATCAGGTAATGCGGCAGCAGCAGGATGCCGTCGCCGCCGGCCTTCTCGACCGATTTCGCGATGCCCACCGCGATCTCGGTGCCGTAGCCGCAGCCCGAGACGATGGCGGTGTCGCCGGCGGCCTCCTTGGCGGCGGAGACGATGGCCGGGATCTCCTCCGGGGTCAGAGAGAAAAACTCGCCGGTGCCGCCGGCGGCGAAGAGCACCGGGGCGTCATAGCCCGAGAGCCATTCCACATGCGCCTTGTAGGGCTCGGGGGCGAAGCGGTTCTCGGCGTCGAACGGCGTGACCGGGAAGGAGAGAAGGCCCGATCCGAGGGCGGTCTTGATCTGTTGCGGGTCCATTGGGCAGTCCTCTATTGGCGGGGTGCAGGGGCGCTGCCCCTCTTGGCCTGCGGCCAATTCACCCCGGGATATTTTCGGCCAGAAGAAGAGCGGGCCGGGTGAGAGGGGGCGCCGTCATGCGGGGCGCCCCACGGCTGGGTCAGGTCAGGTCGTCGGGCAGCACGCCTTCGGGGATGTTCTGGTAGCAGACCGGCCGCAGGAAGCGGCGGATCGACAGCGTGCCCACGGAGGTGGCGCCGAAGTTCGTGCTGGCCGGGTAGGGCCCGCCATGGACCATGGTGTCCGCGACCTCGACGCCGGTGGGGAAGCCGTTGACCAGAACCCGGCCGGCCTTGCGCTCGAGGATCGGCAGCAGCGCGCGGGCGTCGGCGGTGTCGCCCTCGTCCATGTGGATGGTGGCGGTGAGCTGGCCCTCGAAACCACGGGCGAGCTGGGCCATCTCGGTCTCGGAGGAGACGCGGATCACCAGCCCGAGCGGGCCGAAGACCTCTTCCCCGAGTGCGTGGTCCTGCAGGTAGCTGGCGGCATCGGTCTGGTAGAGGTTGGGCCTGGCGTTGCGGCCCTCCTGCTCGGTGGTGAGCACCGGCTTGACGGTGTTGCGCCCGTCGAACCGGGCCTTGCCGTCGCGATAGGCCTGCGCGATGCCCTCGGTCAGCATGACCTGCGCCGGCGCATCGGTGAGCGCCTTGGCGGCCGCCTCGACGAAGGCGTCGCCCTCGGCGCCGGTGCCGATCACCGCGATGCCGGGATTGGTGCAGAACTGGCCGGCGCCCATGGTGAGCGAGCCGGCCCAGCCGCTGCCGATCTCGGCGCCGCGGGCGCGGGCGGCCTCGGGCAGGACGAACATCGGGTTGACCGAGCCCAGCTCGCCGAAGAACGGGATCGGCTCGGGACGCTGGGCGCAGAGATCAAAGAGCGCGCGGCCGCCGCCCAGCGAGCCGGTGAAGCCCACCGCCTTGATCAGCGGGTGCTGGACCAGCGCCTGGCCGACATCGCGCTTGCCGCCCTGGATCAGCGAGAACACGCCCTCGGGCATGCCGCACGACGCGATGGCGGCGTGGATCGCCTCGGCGACGATCTCGCCGGTGCCGGGATGGGCCGAGTGGCCCTTGACCACCACCGGGCAGCCGGCGGCCAGCGCCGCGGCGGTGTCGCCGCCGGCGGTGGAGAAGGCCAGCGGAAAGTTCGAGGCACCGAACACGGCCACCGGACCGATCGGGCGCTGCATCATCCGCAGGTCGGGGCGCGGCAGCGGCGCGCGGTCGGGCAGCGCCGCGTCATGGCGGCGGTCGAGATAGTCGCCCTTGCGGATGTGCTCGGCGAAAAGGCGGAGCTGTCCGGTGGTGCGGCCGCGCTCGCCCTGAAGCCGGGCCTCGGGCAGGCCGGTCTCCTGGGTGCCGATCGCGGTGATGGCCTCGGCGCGGGCCTCCATCTCGTCGGCGATGGCGTCGAGGAAGGCGGCGCGCGCTTCGCGGGTGGTGTAGCCGTAGCTCCAGAACGCCTCCTCGGCGGCCTCGCAGGCGCGGGTCACCAGCTCGGGCGTGCCGATGCTGAACGCGTGCGCGGGCCCGTGGGCGGGCTCGGAGGTGAAGGTCGCCTCAGAGGCGACCCAGTCTCCGGCGATCAGGTGCTTGCCGTGGGGGGTGAAAGTCTCGTCCAGCATGTCAGTCCTCCTTGCGGGATGGATGAATGGGTTCATCGGTGAAGACGCCGCCCTGATAGCGGGCGACCGCTTCGTTCGGGTCAGGGCGCGGCACGGTGCGGGCGATCTCTTCGGCGAAGGCGGCGGCGTTGTCCTTTGGCCGCCAGCCGAGGAAGGCCGCGTGGGCATTGTCCCACCAGCCGTGATCGTTGGCCGAGGCCCCCCAGACCATGGTGCAGCCGAGGCGGGGCGCGGCGAAGACCGCGTCGATCAGCGAGACGAAATCGTCTTCGCTGAACCAGGTCGCCAGCATGCGCCAGTTCTCGGGCTTGGGCGTGCAGGAGCCGATGCGCACCAGCGCGCTCTCCTGCCCGAACTTGTCGTGGTAGAGGCTCGCCACCGCCTCGCCGAAGATCTTCGACACGCCGTAGAGGCCGTCTGGCCGGTAAGGCGCCGTGTGATCGAGCCGCGTGGTCTGGTCGTGGTAGCCGATCGTATGGTTCGAGGAGGCGAAGACGATGCGCGGCATGCCATGCGCCCGCGCCGCCTCGTAGAGGTTGTAGACGCCGCGCAGGTTGGCGGCCTCGATCAGGTCGAAGCTGCGCTCGACGCTGATCCCGCCCAGATGCACGATGCCGTCGCAGCCCTCGACGAGGCGCATCACCGCGTCGCCGTCGCTGAGGTCGCAGGGCACAACCTCTTCGCCATCACCCGCGGGGGGCATCTCCGCCACGTCCGACAGGCGCAGGATCTTGGCGTGGCCGCGCAACTTGTCGCGCAGCATGGTGCCCAAGGTGCCGGCGGCGCCGGTGATCAGGATCCGGTTCATCATCAAAGTCACTCCATCAGCCCGGGCAGGGTCATCGAGAAGGCGGGCACGTAGGTGACCAGCATGAGCGCGCCGAAGATGGCAAGGTAGAAGGGCCAGATCGTCCGCACCGCCTGATCGATCCGCACACCGCCGACGACGCAGCCGACGAAGAGGCAGGCGCCCACGGGCGGGGTACAGAGCCCGAGCCCGAGGTTCATCATCAGGATGACACCGAACTGGATCGGGTCCATCCCGAGGCCCACGACCACCGGCAGGAAGATCGGCGTGGTGATCAGGATCAGCGCCGCCATGTCCATGATCATCCCCAGCCCGAGCAGAACGAGGTTGAGCAGCAGAAGGATGACGATCGGGTTGTCGGAAATCCCGGTCACCGCGGTCGCCAGAAGATCCGGCACGCGGTAGAGCGTCAGCAGGTAGGAGAAGGCCGAGGCCGTCGCCACCAGCAGCATCACCAGCGCGGTGGTGCGCACCGAGGTCACCACGGCGGCGCGGAACTTCTCCCAGGTCAGCTCGCGGTAGACGAAGACCGTCACGAGGATGGCCCAGATCGCACCGAAGGCGCCGCTTTCGGTCACCGTCATCACGCCCGACAGCACGCCGCCCACGATGATCACCGCGGTCATCAGGCCCGGCAGCGCCACGATGGTGGAGATCGCCAGCGACTTGAAGCCCGGGAAGGTCTCGGCCGGGTAGCCGCGCTTGACCGCGACCACATAGGCCACCAGCCCGAGGCAGAGGCACATCAGCACGCCGGGCACGATGCCCGCGATGAACAGCTTCGAGACCGAGACGCCGCCCGCCGCCACCGCGAAGAGGATCATGTTGTGCGAGGGCGGGATCACCACGCCGGCGACCGAGGAGGTCACGGTGACGTTGACGGCATAGTCGGGATCGTAGCCTTTCTCCTTCATCACTGGCATCAGGATCGAGCCGAGCGCCGAGGTGTCGGCCACCGCCGAGCCCGAGATGCCGCCGAACAGCATCGACGATGCGACGTTGACGATGCCGAGCCCGCCGCGCATCCAGCCGACCGCATAGCTCGCGAGGCGGACGAGCCGCCCGGCGATGCCGCCCTGCATCATCAGCTCGCCGGCGAAGATGAAGAACGGGATCGCCAGCAACGAGAAGACCGAGATCCCCGACAGCACGCGCTGGAAGCCGATGAAGAGCGGCAGGCCCTCGTAGAGGAACCCTCCCACCGTGGCGAGCCCGAGGGCAAAGGCCACCGGCATGCCGGTCAGCAGGCCGAAGAAGAACAGCCCGAAGAGAAGTGCCAGACCCATGGGTTCAGTCCTTGCCAGTCAAGTCTTGGCGGTGGCCAGCGCCACCGCTTGGTAAAGTGTGAAAACCGCCGTCAGCGCGCCGCAGATCGCCATAGGAACCGCCCGCAGCCCCTCGGTGACGCCCAGCATCGGAACGCGGCGGGGCCAGAGGCTCTGGGCCAGCGTCCAGCCCTGCCAGAACAACACGATGCCGAAGACCAGCATCCCCGCCAGCGCCATCCAGTGCAGTGGCACGCGCAGGACCGACGGCAGCATCTCGCGGATGAACTCGATGGAGAGGTGACTCTGCGTCCAGACCCCGGCGGCGCCGCCGAGGAAGGTGATCCAGACCACCAGCAGAAGCGCCACCTGCTCGACCCATGTAGGGGTGTCGTTCATCACGTAGCGCCCCCAGACCAGCCAGCCGAAGATCGCCACCAGCACGACCAGCCCGGTCCCGGCCACGCCGACGCAGCCCTTGGCGAGCAGATCCAGCGCCCGCTCCACGGGCCCCATATCGGCGACTGCCTTGTCCTGAGGTAACATCGCCCCCTCCCTGAATGCGGCCCCGAGTGCGGCCCCTGAGTCCTGAGTGCGTCAGACCCCGGCCCGAAGGCCGGGGCGTGCGACGATCTTACTCGACCGCCTGGATGTCACGGATCAGCTGCTCGAGATCCGGGTTCGCCTCGATGAACTTGGCATAGACCGGTTCCATCGCGGTCTGGAACGCCATCGGATCCTCGACCTCGTTGATCTCGACGCCGGCCTCCGAGACCTGGGCACGGGAGGCGTCGGAGCGCTCGGCCCAGAGCTGACGCTGCTCCTCGGCGGCGGCAATCGCCGCTTCGCGCACCAGTTCCTGATCCTCGGGCGAGGTGTCATCCCACACCGACTTGGCGACGCAGATGCACTCGGGGATGATCAGGTGGTTGGTGATCGAGTAGTACTTCGCCACCTCGTAGTGGTTGGACGACTCGAAGCTGGGGTAGTTGTTCTCGGCGCCGTCGATCACACCGGTCTTGAGCGACTGGTAGACCTCGCCATAGGCCATCGGCGTGGCGTTGCCGCCAAGGCTGTCGACCATCTGCACGTAGAGGTCGTTGCTCATCACACGGAACTTCAGCCCGTCCATGTCGGCGGGCGTCATGATCGGCTTCTTGGTGTTGTAGAAGCTGCGCGAGCCGCTATCCATCCACGACAGCGCCACGATGCCCGCCTCGGACAGAGCATCCGAGAAGCGCTGGCCGATTTCGCCATCCATCGCCGCGTGCATGTGATCGACATCGCGGAAGATGAACGGCAGCGACAGCACGTTGGTGGCGGGCACGATCTCGCCCATCGGGCCCATGTTGAAGTTGCCGACGGCAATGGCACCGGCGCGCAGCTGCTCGATGGCGTCGGGCTGGGCGCCCAGCACACCACCCGGATAAACCTGCGGCTCGATGCGGCCCTCGGTGGCGGTGGCGACATCCTCGGCAAAGCTCTCGAGCGCGGTCACGTTCGGGTAGCCCTCGGGGTGGATCGCCCAAGTGCGCCAGGTCTCGGCCATGGCGGGGGTGGCAAGCAGCGCGAGCGCAAGCGCGGAAGTGGTCATACGAAACATGGTGTTGTCCTCCCTGACAGTCGGCAGAGTCGAGTCTGCCTGAGCGATATATGACCAACTTGTATGATAACTGTCAAGCGTTGCGAGAATGTCGATGATATTACTTTTATATCAAACACTTAACCGCGATCTCTTCGCAGCCGCAGAAAGAGTGTCATCAATATTGATATGACAGATTCTGCGACCCAAAGGAAAAGGGCCCCGCCACATGCGACGGGGCCCTGATTGCAATCAGGTGGAAGGGTCAGCGCGCCAGCCAGCCGCCGTCGACGTTGAGCACGGCCCCGGTGATGTAGGTCGCCGCGGGCGAGGCGAGGAAGGCCGCGGTGCCGCCGATGTCCGAGGCATCGCCCCAGCGCCCGGCAGGAATGCGGTCGAGGATCGCCGCAGAGCGCTCGGGATCGTCGCGCAGGGCCTGGGTGTTGTTGGTCGCGATATAGCCCGGCGCGATGGCGTTGACGGTGATCCCGTGCGGCGCCCATTCATTGGCGAGGATCTTGGTGACCCCGGCCACGCCATGCTTGGCCGCCGTGTAGGCGGGCACCCGGATGCCGCCCTGGAACGACAGCAACGAGGCGATGTTGATCACCGCGCCCGGCATGTCCTGCGCCAGCAGCGCCTTGCCGAAGGCCTGGCAGGTGAAGAACAGCGCCTTGAGGTTCACGTCCATCACGTCGTCCCAGTCGGCTTCGGAATAATCGACCGAGTCGGCCCGGCGGATGATCCCGGCATTGTTGACGAGGATCGAGATGCCCGCCCCGTCGAATATGTCTCGAGCGGCCATCGGGTCGGCGAAATCGAGCAGCAGGCTCTCACCCGAGCCGCCCGCCGCGGTGATCTCGGCGACGGTTTCATCGCAGGCCCGGCGCCCGGCGCAGATCACATGCGCGCCCTGCCCCGCCAGCGACACCGCGATGGCCTGCCCGATACCGGTATTGGCCCCGGTCACCAGCGCTTTACGCCCCTCCAGAGAGAATGGCCCGGCCATCAGCGCAGCTCCTTGGGCTGGATGAACTCCATGTCGGTGTAATCGACATTGTCGCCCGCCATGGCCCAGATAAACGTGTACTCGCCGATCCCGGCACCAGAGTGGATCGACCAGGTCGGCGAAAGCACGGCCTGCTCGTTGGCAACGAAGAGATGCCGCGTCTCAGTCGGCTCGCCCATCAGGTGCAGAACCCGCGCATCCTCATCCATGCCCCAGTAGAGATAGGCCTCCATGCGGCGGTCGTGAATGTGGCTGGGGATGGTGTTCCAGACCGAGCCGTCCTCGAGCGAGGTGTAGCCGAGGATCAGCTGGCAGCTCTCCATCACCTGCGGGTGGATGAACTGCTTGATGGTGCGCTTGTTCGAGGTCTCGGACGCGCCGAGCTTGACCTCGACACAATCGGCAACGGTCACCAGCCGCGAGGGCAGCGTCCGGTGCGCCGGGGCCGAGGTGATGTAGAACCGCCCCTGCCCGCCGAAGGTGACCGCGCCGCTGCCCATGCCGAGATAGAGGACGTCGCCGCGGTTCATCTCGTAGGTCTCTCCACCGGCCTCGACGGTGCCGGGCTCGCCGATGTTGACGATGCCCATCTCGCGGCGGTCGAGGAAGCTGTCGGTCTTGGTCTCCTCGACCTTGTCCAGCGTCAGCGTGCCACCCGCGGGGACCGCGCCGCCCAGGGTGAAGCGGTCGTAATGGGTGTAGACGAGACGGATCTCGCCATCGGCAAACATCCCCTCGCCAAGGAAATGCGACCGCAGCGCGGTGGTGTCCATCCCCTTGGCATGGTCGGGGTGAATGGCGTGGCGGGTTTCGACGGTAAGCATGATCGATCCTCTTCCTGTGTGTCCTCCGGCCGGGCGCGGCCCCGTCTGACAGCAGGTTTTGTCAGACAGTCTTCCCCTGCCGCTCATTTCTGACATATGACTTGCATTATTTGTATGACAGATCAAGAGGCGATCGATTTGACCCGCCACTTCCCTGCGGGGTGCCAGTGATAACGCAGAGCAACGTGCCGACGAGCAGCCCGAGGTCGGGCGCGTCCGACCACCACGGATGAAGCGCGCGCCTCTCCACTCATCGTGCAGCCACCAGCCGAGCCGCGTCGGGCGGCACCGCGCCCGCCACACCGCCCTCCGTGGTCAGCGTGACCGGTACCGGTCGGGACCGCCAAAGCGGGCGCGAACGCCCAGCCGGAGCCTGTGGCAGACCAGCGTCTTTCGAGAAGGCTTTTGAACGCAACAGTTTACATCGGCAACTAAGCCGTGCATTTGCTTGACGATGTAACCAGAGAATTTGTTAGCGCGCCCTGAACCTTTCCTGAGCTCGACAAGAAGTGACGCCAGAAGATGACCGCTGACCCTACCGCCTTTCGGGGCTTCGACGAGGCCCTGCGCCGGCTTTACCTTCTGGCGGTCGAACCGGACCTGTCTTTCGAGGACAAGGTCGGTCGCCTGCTCGAACTTGGCAGTGCAGCCCTCGGGCTCGAGCTTGGCATCGTCAGCGCGATCGACGAACAGGTCTACACCTGCAGCTTCGTTCATGGCCCGGACTGGGCGCCGGAGCCGGGCACCCGCTTCGACGTCGACGGCACCTATTGCCTTCACACGCTTCAGGCCAATGACGTCACCGCCTTCTATCACGCCGGCCTGGAGCACATCTCGGACCACCCCTGCTACCTGAATTTCGGCCTCGAGAGCTATATTGGCGCGCCGGTGTTTCGCGGACCGATCCGCCACGGCACGCTGAACTTCTCGAGCCCGGACCCGCGCCAGCAGCCGTTCTCCGCTCAGGAGCGGGAGTTCGTCGGGTTTCTTGCGCGCTGGCTCGGCAACGAGTTGCACCTGCGCGAAGAGCGGCGGCAGCTGCGCGCGCAGAGAAGCCTCTTTGCCGCCGTGATCGACGCGGTGCCTGAGGCCGTCATCGTGGCCGATCCCGACCGCCGCGTCTCGGTGGTCAACCCCGCCGTCCGGGAGCTTTTCGGCTACAGCCCCGACCAGCTTGTCGGGCGGCAGACAGCGGTGCTTTACGAGGCGCTCGACGACTACGAGGCCATGGGCAAGAAGAACTTCAACCCCGGCTCGCATTATCAGCGCGACCGCTTCGCCATGTCCTGTCGCCGGGCGGATGGGTCAGTCTTCGAAGGCGCGGTCTCCTCGGCGGATGTGCGCACCGAGGCCGGCGAGCATCTGGGCTATCTCGGGGTGATCCGCGACGTGACCGAGGAAAGGCGCTTCGAGCGCGCCAAGGACGCGTTGATCGCGACCGTCAGCCACGAGCTGAAGAATCCGATTGCGGCGCTTCACGGGGCGCTCCGCCTTCTTGCCGCACGCGAGACGGATCTGCCCGAGGAGAGCCGCAAGCTCCTCGAGATCGCGGAGCGCAACGCCGCTGCCATCGAGCGCATGACCGGCGACATCCTCGATCTCGAGAAGCTGCGCGAAGACGGCGATCGCGCGGATTTCCATGCGACGCCGCTGCTCCCGCTGCTCGATGACGCGCTTGAATCGATCCAGCCCTACGCGACCGAGCGCCTTGTCCGTATGGAGCTGAAACCCGCAGCCCCCTCGCCCGCCCTGCCTCTGCACGCGGAGCGCATCCGGCGGCTGGCGTCCAACCTGATCTCGAACGCGATCAAGGCGTCGCCCGAGAACGGGCTCGTCACCGTCGGCCTGACCACGGACGGGCACGGTTTCTGGGTGCAGGACCGCGGCCCGGGCATCCCTGTCGCGCTTCAACCGAAGATCTTCGAGCGGTTCTCGCGGGCCCCGAGCTACCGGGTCGACGAAGGCAGCGGGCTGGGACTGAGCATCGTGAAGGCGATCAGCGACCAGCATCTCGGCACCATCGACATAGAGACCGCGGAAGGCGAAGGCACCACCTTCACGGTGCGGTTCCCGGCGTCCGAGAGCGCGTCGCTCGACGCAACCGGCTAGCGCCGGCGAGAACGCGTCGGGCGGTCGCGACACCTGCCTGCGCGTACCCGGACAAGCCGATGACGACCGCAGCCGGGCAGCAGCGGCTCAGAGGCCGTCGAGATCAAGCCGGTAAACCCGCGCGGCGTTGCGCCCGAAGACGTCGCGCTTCTCATCCTCCGAAAGCCCCGAGAGGATGTGCTTGTAGGCGTTCAGCGTCGGGATGAACCCGGCAGAGCGGCTGTCGGGCGGGAAGTTGGATTCGATCATGCAGCGCCTGGGTCCGAAGGCTTCGATCGCGAGCTCCACATGCGGGCGCCATGCCTCGGCAAGCTCGGCATAGCCGACCACGTCCTCGCGCTTTTCGAAGCCGAAGCCCGGCACCGGCATCCCGAGCCCGCCGACCTTGCAGAACACGTTCGGACGCTCGGCGAAGACCTTGAGATCGGTGGACAGGCGCGCGAAGGCCTCCGAACGCTCATGAGGGCTCATGTCGACGCCGACGAAATTGCCGATATGGTTGAGCACCACCGTCAGGTCGGGAAACTGGTCGACCAGCTCGGTCAGGCGTGGCAGTGCCGTGTCGTAGGCCGCCGCGTCATAGCTCAGCCCGCGCGCCTGCAGCTCTGCCAGCCCGAGCGGAAAACCCGCCGTTTCGAGCAACCCCGGCGGCGGGCGGTTGGTCATGATGAACTGGAACGGCCGTTCGTCGGGATAGTCCAGGGTGACCTGCCGGATGCCGCGATAGCGGTCGGGCGCAGCCTGCATGCAGCGATCGAGCAGCTCGCCGACCTTCGAGCCGAGGCTGAGGTCGGCATGGCCGATGATCCCGGCGGCAACCTTGCAGGGGCCGTAGCGCCCGGTCGCCGCCATCGCAGCCATTCCGTTGGCAAACTCGACCTCACCCAGCGGGCGCAGGTGTTCGGGGCCGTCGGTGCGGGCAAAGCTCTTGGTCTCGCAGTAGATCGAGGCGACGACGTTATGCCCGCCCTGCGCATCCTCGAGATACTCCTCGAGCATGTAGCGGTTGCCCGGCAGGTCGAAGAGATGGAAATGGCTGTCGACGATGGGCAGATCCGGGTCGAGGATGGGCTCGTCGCGGCCCTCGTTGCGCTTGGTCTTCATCGGTTTCCGTCCTGTCCTTCGGTCATCAAGCCGTGTCGAAATCCGCGTCCGAGACCGGCTCCAGCCAGTCCACCGCGGAGCCGCCCACCGCCTCGGTGATCGCGATGTGGGTCATCGCGGTGCTGGCCCCGGCGCCGTGCCAGTGTTTCTCGCCCGCCTCGAACCAGACCGTATCACCGGCCCTGACCTCGCGCACCTCGCCACCCCACGTGCCGACACGTCCGGCACCGTTGGTGATCACCAGCAACTGGCCGACCGGGTGGGTGTGCCACACCGTGCGCGCACCGGGATCGAACGTCACCGCGCCGACCGCGAGGCGCGACGGATCGTCTGCCACGTGGATCGGGTCGCGGCGGGCATGGCCGGTGAAGTTGCTCTCAGGGCCAAGGCTCGAGGGCTGGCTGCCGTTTTCCTTGATCAGCATCGGGTCTCCTCCTCCGCGCTTTGCCGCCACACTAGGCGTTGCGGCAGGGCGTGGAAATGACGCCGGAGGGGGCCAACCCGAGGTCCGGGTGCAGCCATAGGGGTTCTCTATGCCACCTCTCGGGCGCCGCAATGGCCCCGCAGACCGTTGCCCCGAAATGTACGAGAAGGCGCTGCCGCCGTCCCGGCCCCAGCTCCGATCCTTTCCAGAGGGCGCGCCTTTGGCGCCCGCCCCCTGATGCGCTTGGGGATGCCGCCCCGCCCGCGATCCTCTAGGCTCGCGCCAACCATGCAGTTTGAAAGGGAGGGCCCGAGATGACAGATTTGGCCGATCAGGTGGCCGCGCTGGCGGCGGAGGTGACGCGGCTGCGCGATCACGAGGCGATCCGGCAGGCGGTCTATGCCTATGCGCGCGGCGTCGACCGGGGCGATGCAACGTTGCTCGACCCCGCCTTTCACGACGATGCCGAGGACGATCACGGCAATTTTCGCGGCAGCAAGGCGGATGCGATGGCAGCGCTTGCGAAGAGCGCGGCCAATCCCGCCGTCACCGCCTCGGTGCACCATATCGGCAACATCCTGATCGACCTGCGCGGCGACGTGGCAGACGTGGAGACCTACTTCATGGCGTCGCAGCGCCGCGAAGAGGACGGGCGGCTCTGGACCCGGATGCGGGTCGGTCGATATCTCGATCATTTCGTCAAGCGCGACGGGGCTTGGCGGGTGCTCAGCCGCAAGGTCATCGACGACTGGAGCCGGCTGGACGAGGTGGTGCAGACCGCCCGCGAGGTGGGCGCGGAAAACAACCATTGCAGCCGCGGCCCGGACGATCCCTCCCACGCGGTGGCGGGCTTCGCCGATCTGCACCGCCACCCGCACGCGCGCCGGTCTTCGGAGGACTGACCTCCGGAGAACAAAAGCCCGGGCCTGAAACGACACCGCCCCGCCATCGATGATGGCGGGGCGGTTTTCTTTCGCGCGGAGCGAGGCTCAGTTCATCTGGTGCGGCAGCCAGAGCGACAGCGCCGGGAACAGCAGCAGGATCGCGATGGCGATGATATGCGCCACGAAATGCGGCCAGATCCCGCGGAACACCTCGCCCACCGGCGTGTCGGAATAGCGCGCCACCACGAAGGCGTTGAGCCCCAAGGGTGGCGTCACCATGCCAAGCTCGGCGGTCACGATGACGATCACGCCCCACCAGATCGGGTCATAGCCGAGGCTCAGCACCATCGGCACCACGATCGGCACGGTCAGCACGAGGATCGCCATCTGGTCGAGGAAGGTGCCCAGCAGGATGTAGATCAGCACCAGCACGATGATGATGCCCCAGCCCGGCAGCGGCAGCTCTCCGACCCAGCGCACCAGGCTCTGAGTGGTCTGCGTCATCGCAAAGAAGGTCGAGAACACATGCGCCGACATCACGATGAGCGCGATCATGCAGGAGGTGCGCGCGGCCTTGGAGAAGACCTCGTAGACCTCGGCCGGGGTGCGGCGGGCGCGGGCGAAATACAGGATCGCCGCCCCGAAGGCGCCGAGCGCCGAGGCTTCGCTGGGCGTGGCCACGCCACCATAGATGGCGCCGGTCACCGCCAGCATCAGCAGCAGCATCGGCCCGATCAGCCGCAGCAGGTAGATCTTTTCGCGCAGCGGCACCTTTTCGCTGATCGGCGCGCGCTCGGGCTTCTGCCAGGCGAGGAAATACACCGTGAGCGCGATGGTCGAGGTCACGATGATGCCCGGAACGACGCCCGCCACCAGCATCTGCGCGATGCTCACATCGGCCAGCAGGCCGTAGACGATCATCGCCACGCTCGGCGGGATCAGCATCGACAGCGTACCCGAGATCGCCACCACGCCGGCGGCCATCGGGCGCTCGTAATCGTATTTCAGCATCGCCGGAAGCGAGGTCGAGGACAGGGTCGCGGCGGCGGCGGTCGAAGAGCCGCAGATCGCCCCGAACCCGGCACCGGCCAGCGCCGTGGCGATCCCCAGACCGCCGCGCACCCGGCCGAACCACGCCGCGGCAGTGCGGAACAGGTCGTCGGCGATGCCGGATTTGAGCACCAGTTCGGCCATCAGCAGGAACATTGGTACGGTGATGAACTCGCGGGTGATCGCGGTCTCACGCGGGAAGGAGGACAGGATTGCCATCATCGGCAACTCGCCCCCGATCATGTAGAGCCCGACGGCACCTGAAATCAGCATGGCGAAGCTGATCGGCGCGCCCACCAGCAGAAGGGCGAAGAGGATGAGAACTCCGATGAGCGGGATCATTCCATGGGCTCCCCATGATCGTTGACGTCGTCGTCGTGGCCCTGCGTGGCAAGGATCACGACGTGATAGAGAAGCCGGACGACGAGCAGCGCCGCGCCCAGCGGAATCCACAGATGTGAGAGCCAACTGGGCCAGGAGATGTAGCCCGGGATGAACTCGTTATGGGTCCATGCGTCGGCGGTGTTGCGCCAGGTGCCGAGGGTCAGCAGCGCGAAGACCACTGCGGCGACCAGGCACCAGACGATGTCGAGCCAGGCCAGAAGCCGCTTGGGCAGCATGTCGCGCACGAGGGTGATGTTGACGTGATCGCCCGAGGTGAAGGTGCCCGAGAGGGCAAAGTAGATCCCCACCACCATCAGGTAGTAGCCGACCAGCTCGTAAGACCACTGCAGCGGCGAATTGAACAGGTAGCGCAGGATGGCGTCGAAGCTGACGATCAGCATGATCAGCGTGATGGCTGCCACGGCAATCAGCATCGACGCCTGTTCCAGGCGCTTGAGGAATTGGCCCATTCCTCGCCTCCTTCCGTTAGGTTGCGTTCGAGGGGCCATCCCGGCGCGAGGCCGGATCGGCGGCCGGCCGGGAGGGCGAAGACCAGGCCACGAAGCGCACTGCCCCGCGGCCCCGGTCGGGGAGGGTCAGATCACTCGATCTCTTCCGCGACGGCGCGGTAGGCCTCGAGAATGTCGGTCCCCGGGCGGCCACTGCGGTCCATTTCCTCGGCCCATTGCTCGGCCACCGGGATCAGCATCTCGTTCCAGCGCGCCGCTTCCTCCTCGGAGAGCGGGTGCACCTCGAGCTTGCCTTCCGCGACCAGTTCCTTCTCGCCGTTCTCGTCGGCTGCCTGAAGATACTCGCACATGTGCATGGTCATCTCCTCACCGGCGGTGGTGAGGATCTCCTGCAGCTCGGGGTCGAGGCTCTGGTAAGCGCGCTCGCTGATCGCGAAGAAGGTGCTGCCCGCGCCCATGCGGGTGCCGGTCACGGTGTGGTTGAGCACGTTCTCGAGGCCCACGAGCTTGGTCGACCCTGAGATCCACATGCCACCATCGACGGTGCCGCGCGCCAGCGCGTCGTAGAATTCGTTCGAGGTCACCTGCACCGGCGTGCCGCCCACCGCCGCGACGGTCTTGGCCATCGCACCGTTGGCACGCAGCTTCAGACCCTTCATGTCCTCGACGCTCTCGACCACGGCCTCGTTGGTCTGCACCTCGTAGGGGCGCAGCGTCATGACGTAGAGCGGGCGGATGCCGAGCGGCTTGTACTCTGCCTCGTAGATTGCGCCGCCGGGCTTGGCGAGCTCCCAGAACTGGCGGGTGCCCTCGCAGGAGGTGTCGTAATAGCCGGGAAGCTCGACCACCGAGGTCAGCGGCAGCTTCTCGACCTCGTAGCCCGGCACCAGCAGGCCGAACTCCGCCAGACCCGAGGTCACGACGGTGGTGCTTTCCTTGCCGAGCTGGCCGGCGTGGTAGATCTCGAAATCGATGGCGCCGTCGGTGGCCTCCTTCACCTTGTCGGTGAAGTTCTGGATGCCTTCGGTCATGTGCCAGTGGGTGCTCGGAAACACCTGGGTGACGCGGAACGTGCGCTCGTCGATTGCCGCTGCCGGCGCGGACAGCGCCATGGTCGACACAGCGCCGAGCGCCAGCGTTCTGATGGTCGTCTTGATCATTTTCGGACTCCTCCCGTGACTGCTTCCGGAGCGTGCAGGCTCCCGGATCCTCTCAATCCCGGTCGATGCTAGTGACGTCACGGCTGAACGGTCAATCGAGCCACGGGCGCTCCGGCTCTGGGCCTAACGAGCGCATAGGCAAAACCGCTGACTGAACTGCCGGTCACAATTTCCGGCTTGAAACAAAGGGGCTTGCAGCGCTTGATACAGTGGGAGGGACCTTGAATGTCGCCTGCCGAGCCGTGCGACGGGCGGAGGCCTCTCGCCCGCTGCTATTTCCGTGCGCTACGCGGCCTCCGGCCGCCGCAGCACGCGGAGAAGCCATAGGCAAAATTGAAGATTGATACCCTGCACTGCCGCACAAAATGCCCAAGGCAAGCGATCCTGTCGGGATAGCGCAAAAATATTTGCATTTGTTTCAGGGAATTGCACCCGCCAACCTTTTGCTGGACAGCGCGCGCCTCACGGCATAGACAAATCCTATTGCCGGAAACGGCACCAGCGCTCCGTCGACTTTGGGAGGAATTGACATGAGCCGCCACGAAAAGCCCGGGAGCAATCTCAACTTCAAGAGGCTTTCCTATTTTCTCGCGCTTGCCGAACACGGGTCGATCTCGGCCGCGGCCAACGCGCTCAACATGGCACAGCCATCGCTGTCCGAGAACATCGCCAAGCTCGAGGACGAGCTCGGCACCAAGCTCGCCATCCGCGGCGCCCGCGGCGTGCAGATGACCGAGGCCGGCGTTGCGCTGGCCGAACGCGGCCGCGAGATCCTCAAGAGCGTCGGCGACATGATCGAGGAGATCCGCCAGATCGGCGGCGAGCCGCGCGGCACGCTCTCGATCGGCCTGCCGCCCTCACTGAGCATCCTGCTCAGCGTGCCACTGCTCGAGACCATCCACTACGAGTTTCCGCAGATCAAGCTGCACATTGCCGAAGCGATGTCGGGCGACATCATCGAGTGGCTCAACACCGACCGGCTCGATCTCGGCTGCGTCTACGAGGCGCCCGACAACATCTCCTACGCGTTGCAGCCGCTGCTGACCGAAGAGATGTTCCTCGTCACCGCCACCGACAACTGGCAGGGCGAGCTCGGCCCCGACGGCGTGGCGCTCGAGCCGATCACCGCGGCGCAGCTCGCCGAGCTGCCGCTGGTGCTGACCAGCCAGACCCACGGCGCGCGCAAGCTCCAGGAGAAGTTTGCCCGCACCATTGGCGTCGATCTCAACGTCGTGGCCGAGATCGACTCGCTGCCGCATATCGTCGAGATGGTGAGCCGCGCCAGCGCCTACACGCTGCTGTCGCACGGCGCGGTGGTCAAGCAGGTGGCCGACGGCACCCTTGCGATGGTGCCGATCAAGGAACCGACGATCCGCCGCACCGCCTATCTCGCCCGCTCGCGCATGCGCCCGGTGACGCGGGCCCGCACCGAGGTCGAATCCTTCATCCTCGAGATCATCGCCGAGATGGTCGAGCGCTACCAGCTGCGCGCCATCGTGTCCGAGGAGGTCGAGAAGATGAAGGACCAAGCCAAACCCGCCGAAGAGCCCGTCCCCGAAGAGACGTGATATCCCGTCTAGGTGGTGCCTATGGCACCGCCGGACAGGTTCCTCCCGACCGCCCGTTGCGCCTATCCTGCGGTTCAGCAACACGGGGGCATTCCTGACGCCAACGGCCTGTTTCGCAACGAGTCTCCGACCCGCTGCGCGGCGCCGGTGCGGGGGCTCCCAAGGACGGAACCGCACCCGTCGGGCAGCTGCCGAGCCAGCGCCCGGGGCCGCTGAGGGAGGGCAAACGGAATGGATCTCGGAATCGCGGGAAAACGCGCACTGATCATCGGAGGAACTTCGGGTCTCGGGCTCGCCAGTGCCGAGGCGCTGGCGGCGGAAGGCGTCGACCTGGCGTTGTCGGCCCGCAATCCCGACACGCTGGCCGAGGTCACCGCACGGCTCGCCGGGGCGCACGGCATCCGGGCCGAGGGCTTTGCCGGCGACGTGACCTCGCAGGAGGACGTGCGCCGCCTCCGCGAAGAGGTCGAGGCGTCGGGCGGCATCGACATCCTCGTGCTCAACACCCCGCGCCCGCCGAGCCCGATGCGCGACTTCCTCGCCGAGACCGAGGATGCGCGCTGGGAAATGGCCTATCACAACCAGCTCGAGAGCGCGCTCTTCGTGCTGCGCCACCTGACGCCGCTGCTGCTCGACAAGGGCTGGGGGCGCATCGTGGCGATCACCTCGGCCAGCGTGAAGCAACCGATGCCGCGCCATGCGGTGTCGTCGATCTTCCGCGCCGGAGTGCACGCGGCGCTCAAGCACCTTGTGGACGAGGTCGGCCCGCACGGGGTGACGGTGAACGCGGTCGCGCCGGCCACCGTGATCACTCCGACCTTCGCCAATTACCACAACCTCGACGCCCGCGTCGCGGCGATCCCACTCAAGCGCCCCGGCAAGGGCGAGGAGCTGGGCGCGACGGTGGCCTTTCTCGCCTCGGACCATGCCGGCTTCATCACCGGAGAGACCATCCAGTTCGACGGCGGCATGACGCGGGCACTGCTGTGAGCGGCGGCGCGTTTTCAGGGCGCACCGCCCTCGTTACCGGCGGTGCCAGCGGCATCGGGGCCGCGTCGGCCGCGCTGCTCGCGTCGAAGGGTGCGCGCGTGATCCTTGCCGATCTCGACGGCGATGCGGCACGGGCGGTGGCGGCACAACTCGGCGGCCGCGGCGAGGCGCTCGACGTGACCGACGCCGCGGCGGTCGACGCCCTGCTCTCAGTGCTGGAGGCCGAGGCCTGGGGCCCCGATGTGCTGGTGAATTCCGCCGGAATGCGCGAGTTCGCCGACCCGCTGGAGATCACAGAGGCCGACTGGGCGCGGGTGCTGACGGTCAATCTCAGCGGCACCTTCCACGTCGCGCAGGGCGTGGCGCGGCGGCTCAAGACCGCAGGCAAGACTGGCGCCATCGTCAACGTCGCCTCGACCTCCGGTCTCGTCGCCTCCGAAAACCGCGCCGCCTATGTCTCGGCCAAGCACGGGGTCGTGGGGCTGACCAAACAGCTGGCGCTTGATCTCGGACCGGTGGGCATTCGCGTCAACGCAGTGGCGCCGGGCGTGATCCGCACCCCGATGACCGAGCTCTATTTCTCCGATCCCGACATGATCGACCGCCTCAGGCGCGCCTACCCGCTGGGCCGCGCCGGAGCCCCGGAGGAGGTGGCCGAGGTCATCGCCTTCCTCGCCTCCGAGCGCGCCCGCTACGTCACCGGCACGGTGGTGCCGGTCGATGGCGGCTACACTGCGGGGCGGCGCAAGTGAGCCGTCCCGGTCAGGGCCTGCCATGCCCGTCATGATCCGGCCCCACCCCCACCTGCAGGTCGCCTTCAGCGCGCTCGTCGTGCTGCTGATCGCGTTGCAGGCACTGCTGGAATGGGGGGGCACGGCGGCGCTGCAAGGGCCGGTGGCGGTGATCAGCTTCCTGATCGTGCCCTTTCTCGCGCTCGAGGCGGGGCTCGTCGGCTGGCTCTTCCTGTCGGTGGCGGGCGCGGTCACGTTGGCGTTGATCCTGCAGGGGGCCGACTGGCTGCCGGTGGTGCGCCGGGCGCTGCTGACATCCGGATTCTACGCGGCGTTCTTTTGCGCGCTGTCGCTGCTGCGCAACGTCTCGCAATCCTCGCCAGCGATGGAGAAGGCCGGCACCTTCCTTGCCCGCCAGCCGCCCGGGCGGCGCTACATGGCGCTGACCGTCGGGGCGCATATCTTCGCGCTGGTGCTGAATTACGGCGCCATCCAGCTGCTCGGCGCGCTGTCGCTGACCAGCGCCCGCACCGAGCCCGACGAGGAGATCCGCCGCATCCGCATCCGTCGCATGATGCTGGCGATCCAACGCGGTTTCATATCCTCCCTGCCGTGGTCGCCCCTGTCCTTCTCGGTGGCAATCGCGGTCTCGGTGATCCCGGGCACAAGCTGGGGCCAGCTGCTGCTGCCGGGGCTGGTGACGGGGGTGATCTATTTCGGCACCGGCTGGGCGATGGACACGATCTTCAAGCCCAAGGTCTCGGGCGGCCGCCGCGCGGTGCAGCTCGATCCCGGGCGCTGGACGGCGCTGCTGCCGTTGGCGCTGCTGCTGGCGATCATGCTGACCTGCATCCTCGTGGTCGAGCTGGCCCTGCACATCCGGGTGATCGGCATCGTCCTGGTGGTGATCCCGGCGATCTCTCTGGTGTGGCTGTGGCTGCAGAGCGAGGCACCCGGCGCCTTCGCAGGGCGGCTGCGCGACTACGCTTTGGTCGAGCTCAATGGCTACAAGCACGAGATCCTGCTGCTGATGTCGGCGGGCTATATCGGCATCACCGCCTCGGCGCTGCTGGGGCCGTGGATGGCCGCCGCCGAGATCGACCTCGCGGCGCTGCCGACCCCGGTGATCCTGCTGTCGCTTCTCTGGATCCTGCCGATCATGGGGCAGATCGGGGCCAACCCGATCCTGACGCTGTCGCTGATCGGCCCGCTGCTGCCGACCCCCGAGGCGCTCGGCATCTCGCCCACGGCGCTCGCGGTGGCGCTGATCTGCGGCTGGATCCTCACCGGTATCACGTCGCCCTTCACCGCCACGACGCTGCTGATCGCGCGCTTCGGCGGCATCACGCCCTACCAGGTCGGCTGGGTCTGGAACCGCGGCTTCTTCTGCGCGGTGATGGTGCTGCTCTCGCTCTGGGTGCTGCTTTTCGCCTACGTGCTGGGCTAGGTCGGCGAGTTACTGACGTGAAAAGGCCCTCCGCAATCGCTTGCGGAGGGCCGTGACCGGACACGAGAAGCGCCGGCGTCAGTCGGCGAAGCGCAGCACCACCCGGCCGCGCGCTGTGTTCTTCTCGGCCGTGGTGAACGCCGCCTGCGCCTCGCTGAAGGGCACCACCCCGTCGGGCGCGACACGGCCCGCCAGCGAGCCCTTGGCGATATGCTCTCCCACCGCCGCAACCATCTCGGGCCGGGCCATCGCGTCGAGCACCGAGACATAAGTGCATTTCAGCCGCGAGTCGGTGACCGGGTTCGACTTGCGCAGCGCAACCGCCACGCCGCCGGGCTTGACCAGATGCGAGACGTGATCGCCGATCAGCGCGCCGTCGATCAGCCCGTCCGCCTCCCCCCCGTAGGCCGCCTTGAAGGCCTCCGAGAGCCCCTCGCTGCGCGGCAGAACGGTCTCGGCACCGAGCGAGCGCACCAGCTCCGCGTCGGTCTCGGAGGCGTTGGTGGCGGCGCGGATGCCGGCCTGCTTTGCCAGTTGCAGCACCGACCCGCCCAGCATCCCGGCCCCGCCGGTGACGAGCAGCAGCTCGCCGGCCTTCAGCCCGGTCAGCTCCAGCGACAGCATCGCGGTGAGCGCGTTCATCGGCACCGTGGCGGCGGCGACCAGGTCTGTTCCCTCGGGAACAGAGGCGACCTGCCCGGCCGGTACGCAGACATATTGGGTGTGCGCCCCGCCCGCCTGCCGGCGCGGGTTCACCACTCCGATCACCGGCTGGCCCGGTTTCAGCGTCACCCCCTCGCCCACCGCGTGGACATGGCCCGAGAACTCCATCCCGGCGATATAGGGCGGCGTGAGCTCGGTCATCATCGCCGCCTGTTTGCCGTCGCGCATCATCAGGTCGGTGGGGTTCACCGGGGCGGCGACCACCTCGACCACCACCTCACCGGCGGCGGGGCTGGGGATGTCACGCTCGATCACCTGCAGGACCGACGAGTCGCCGTATTCGTGGAAGGCTACGCTTTTCATTCGGATCTCCTTTGCCGCAACGGCTTGTTTCAAAAAGGTCTATGCGCCCCATGCGCCGCCATCAACGGTGCCGCCCGGACCGGTGCGCAGCGCAAGGCAGAGCCTATGGGCGCTGCCGGACCCCGCTCAGTGGAACGAGCGCCCGCCATCCACCGCCAGCGCCGCGCCGGTCACGTAGCTGGCCTCGGGCCCGGTGAGCCACAGGATCGAGCGCGCGACCTCGGCCGGATCGGCGGGGCGCCCGAGCGCGTAATTCCCGGTATTGCCGAGATAGGGCGCCCCCATCGGCGTATCGACGAGCCCGGGACAGACGCTGTTGACCCGGATCCCCGGGGCGAGCTCGGCGGCGAGCGAGCGCGACAGCGCCACAACCGCCCCCTTGGAGGCGGCATAGCTCGACAGGCCCGGCGCGTTCGGCAGAAGCCCCTGCGCCGAGGCGATGTTGACCACCGTGGCCCCGGTCTCGCGCTGCAGGAAGGGCAGGCAGGCACGGATCACCAGGTAGGTGCCGTTGAGATTGACATCGATCTGCTTGCGCCACGCCTCGGCAGGCATCTCGAGCAGCTTTCCGGTCAGCATGATGCCGGCGGCGTTGACCACGCCGTCGATGCCGCCAAGGGCCTCGGCGGCGCGGTCGATGGACTGCTCCACCGCCTCGGCATCGGTGATGTCGAGCCCGATGCCGAGCCCCTCCCCCTCGCCCAGCGTTGCCTCTGCGCCGGCCCCGTCGAGGTCGAGCAGCGCCAGCGCCGCGCCCTCCTGCCGGAACAACTCGGCCACCGCCTTGCCGATGCCCGAGGCCGCTCCCGTCACCACGATCCTGCGCCCCGCGAGGCGCCGCGTGTTCTCTGTCATCCGTTCTCTCCTCCCTGTGTCACCGGCCCGGTCCGCCCGGTCAGCCGGTGCTCATCTGCTTTTTCATCTGCTGGCGCATGAAGGTGGTCGACCCGGCGCTGTAGCCGCCGTCGATGGCGATCTCCGCCCCGGTGATGAAGCTCGCGCTGTCGCAGGCGAGGAACAGCACCAGCTCGGCGCATTCCGAGGGCGTGCCCGCACGCTCCATCGGGATGCTGGCACGCAGGGACTGCGCCAGCGCTGGCGAGGCGTTGGCAAACAGCGCGGTCCCCTCGATCTGGCCGGGATGGATGGAGTTCACCCGGATGCCCCACGGCGCGTATTCCACCGAGGCCGTCTTCGACAACCCGCGCAGCCCCCATTTGCTCGCGGTGTAGGCGGCGTCGTAATGGGCCGTCAGCCCGGCCGCCGACGAGACGTTGACGATCGAGCCGCCGCCGCTGTCGCGGATCACCGGTGCAGCGAGCTTCATGCCGAGCATCGGCCCGGTGAGGTTGATGTCGAGCGCCCGCTGCCACGCACCGAGCGCGGTCTCGTCGATGGTGCTTCGCGGCACGATACCGGCATTGTTGACCAGCACGTTGAGCCCGCCGAAGCGCTCCTGCGCCAGCGCGATGGCGGCGGTCCAGTCCGGCTCGGAGCCGACATCGTGATGCAGGTAGGCGGCACGGCCTCCCGCCTGCTCGATCCCAGCCACCACCTCGGCGCCGTTGGCGTCGTCGATATCGGTCACCACCACCGCCGCGCCCTCGGCTGCGAAGAGCCTGGCCTCGGCGGCCCCCTGCCCGTTCGCCGCGCCGGTGATCAGTGCCACCTTGCCCTCGAGCCTGCCGCTCATGCCTGTCTCCCTTTCGTCTTGCCTCCGCCGCGCGCTACTCATGCCTGTGCCCGCTCGGCGGCGGCGCGCTCTTCCTCGTACTCGCGGATGATCGCCTCACGCTTCTCGAGCCACCAGCCGACATTGGGCTGCCAGTGGCCGTAGCTGCGCGTGGGATCGAGCTCGGTCAGCGCCATGTCCGGCCAGTTGGGATTGTTGAGGCACTCGCGCCCGATGGCGACGATATCCGCCTGGCCCGCGCTCAGCGCCTCCTCGGCCTGCCGAGGCTTGAAGATCAGTCCGACGCCCACCGTCGGCAGCTCCGAGCCCTCGCGCACCGCCTGGCTCAGCGGCAGCTGGAAGCCGGGGTAGCGCGCCAGCCGGTTCATCGTCGCGGCGCCGCCGATGCCCCCGGAGGAGCAGTCGATCACATCGACGCCGATCTCGCGCAGGCGCTGGCCGTAGATCACCGACTCCTCCAGCGTCCAGCCTTCCTCGACCCCGTCGACGGCGCTGATGCGCACGAAGAGCAGCTTGTCCTCGGGCACCACGTCGCGCACCGCCGCGATCACCTCGAGCGGGAAGCGCATCCGGTTTTCGAGCTCGCCGCCGTAGTCATCGTTGCGCCGGTTGGCGATGGGCGAGAGGAACTGGTTCAAGAGGTAGCCGTGGGCGGAGTGAACCTCGATCACGTCGAAGCCCGCCTCGACCGATCGCCGCGCCGCATCGACCCACATCTGCTTCACCCGTGGCAGATCCTCGGAGGCGATCTCGGCCGGCACCGGCTTGCCCTCGCCCACCGGGATCGGGCTCGGACCGATGGCCTGCCACGGCGCCTCGCCGCGCAGCTCAAGATCCTCCTCGGTCAGCGGCGAGCCGCCATGCCAGGGCCGCCGCGCGCTCGACTTGCGCCCGGCATGCTGGAGCTGGATCGCCGCCACCGAGCCCTGCGCCCGGATGAAGCGTGCGATGCGCGCCAGCGGCGCAACCTGCGCGTCGGTCCAGATCCCAAGATCGGCATAGCTGTGGCGGCCCACCGGGTCGATCGAGGTCGCCTCGAGCATCACCAGCCCGGCACCGCCCATCGCCAGCCGGCCGTAATGGGCAAAGTGCCAGTCCGTCGCGATACCGTCACCGGAGGTCGAATAGGTGCACATCGGCGAGACCATGATCCGGTTGGGCAACGTGACGCCACGCAGGGCGAGCGGTTGGGACAGCAGCGACATGAATCGGATTCCTCGAATTGGGTCACGGGGCGGGCGGTGGCCTCACCGCCCGGCGAAGACGGAAGGAGCGCTCAGGCGGCTCCCCGGTTGGCGGTGGTCTGCGTCAGCACGCGCAGGATCTCGGTGGCATCGTCGAGCCCGTCGAGCCCCTGCGCCATTGCGCAAACCCGGGCGACGGTGTCGGGAGCGGGCGGGTGCAGGGCGGCAGCGCAGCACTCGCGGAACTTGGCATCGACGTCGTCCCAGCTCATCGGCGCGTCGGCATTGCCCGGCACCTGGGTGCCGGTGGCGGTGAAGCGGCGCCCGTCGGCCAACACGATCTCGACCCGCCCGGGCGGCATCTCCATCGTCCAGTCGAGAGAGGGATCGGGCACCGGCACCACCTTGGCGGCCGTGGCCAGCACCTCGGGGTCGCGCAGGCGCTCGGGCGAGAAATCCGCCACGCTCATGCCCCGGCGCACGATCGCCACGGCAACGAGGAAAGGCATGGCGAACTTGGCGTCGACCAGCGTCTCGGGCGCGCGGCGCTTCTCGAGCGGGGTGCAGCCCAGCATGTGGAAATCTCCGACCGCGAGGCGGATCTCTGCAATCTCATCCGGCGCAATGCCCTCCGCGGTGACCATGTCGATCGCCGCCTTCATGTGGCTGTGCGAGGTGCCGACGGCGGGCCAGCGCTTGTAGAGCGTCGCCCCGCCCTGGAATTCAGCGCCCAGCCCCGCACGCATCCCGGCGCTGTCATGACTGGCGAAATAGGTCGGAAGAACGCCGTTCGGCCCCTCGAACAGCGAGTCGAGCCCGCTGGCCCCCTGCTCGGCCAGAAGCGCTGCCAGCACCGCCCCCTTGGCGGAGAACCCGGCATAGACCGCGCGCAGGTCGCTGCCGGTGCCGGAGACCAGTTCCATCACCCCGGCGGACGACTGGCTGGCGGCGCTGAAGGCGGCGATCATCCGGCGCTGGTCGAACCCCATGACGCGGCCGCAGGCGGCGGTGGCGCCGTAGATCGCCAGCACGGTGGAGAGGTTCCAGTCCTTTTTCCACGCCACGTTGCGGCGCATCCGGGCGAACAGATCCTGCCCCACTGCGATGGCGGTGATCAGCGTGCGCCCCGAGACGCCGCCCTGACGCTCGGCCACCGCCAGAGCCGCCGGCACGATCGAGCTCGAGCAGTGCTGGCCCCACGGGGTCTGATCGTCGTAATCGAGGCAATGCGCCAGCGCGCCGTTGTTCATCGCGGCCATCATCGCCGGAGCCCGCCCGCCAAAGCCCAGAAGCGTGCAGTCGGGCGCGCCGCCATGTTCGCGCACGATGGCGTTCATGCCGCGCGCCGCCGGCTCCAGCCCCGAGGCCGCCAGGCAGACGCCCAGCGTGTCGAGCAGGCTCTTGCGTGCCTTGTCGCGGGCCTCGTCCGGCACGCGGTCGTACTCCGCCCCCACGGCAAAGGCGGCAAAATCCTGCACCAGATCCGGCGTCAGGCCCTGCGGCTTGGTCATCTGTCCTCCTCCCGGCCCGCCTCCTGCGCAGGCCCGTCGGGCAGCGGCAGCGCGCGGCGCGGCTGTCCCGACCCGGCGAGCCTAGCCGACCGCCCGGGTCACGCAACGCGCCGGCTTCCTAGAGGCGCCATAGGAAAGCGATGCGGCGCCCGGATGGCGCGGGAGGGATGAACAGGAGAAGGCTATGGCCGCCAGAGTCTGCGGCAATGAAGCCCCGGCGCGCCGTGCGACAGGCTTCCGCGAACGGCGCTCCCGGCCCTACGATATGGGCGGCGAGAGACAGGGGCGCGTCCCCCGCAGCGCCGGAGACAGCAACGCCTGGGGTCGGAGGAGGGCCCGCGGCGAGATCGCATCCGGCACGGCAGGACACCGCAGGAGACCAGGAGACTCCCGCATCGCCGCCCCGGACCTCGTGCGCCTCGCCATTCGGAGAGGCGGTTTTCTAGGGAGGAAGACCAATGAACAAACTCAAGGGACTGCTCTGTGCCGGCGTGGTCGGGCTCGGGCTTCCGGCCGGAGCATCGGCGGAAATGTACCGCGCCTCGTCCTGGCTGCCGGACAACGAGTCCACGGTGATCGTGATGCGCTGGTTCAACGACCAGATCACCGAAGCGACCGATGGCGACATCTCGTTCGAGGTGTTTTCGTCCGGTGCGCTGATGCCGCCGAAATCGCATCTCTCGGGCATTGGCGACGGCGTTGTACAGCTTGGCTTCCACACCTCGGGCTACACGCCCTCCGAGGTGCCGATCGCCAACGCGCTGGCGGGGTTCGGCTTCATAGAGCCCGATCCCGTCACCATCGGCGCGGCCTGGACCGATTTCGTCATGCATGACGCCGCCCAGAACGAGGAGTTCCTCGAGCATGGCGTGGTGCCGGTTGGCGGGTTTTCGACCCCGACTTACCCGATCATCTGCAACACCAACGAGCCGATCACAGAGCTCGAACAGATGAAGGGCCTCAAGGTGCGCTCTCTGGGGCTGATCGGCAAGCTGGTTCAGGACCTCGGCGGCGTCGCGGTGAACATCCCCGCGCCCGAGATCTACCAGGCGCTTCAAACCGGCCAGATCGACTGCGCCGGCATCTTCCCGTCCTACCTGACGGTGGACAACAGCCTTGCCGAGGTGTCGAAGCACAGCACCCTGATGGAATGGACCGGCAGCTACAACTCGCCGCTCTTCCTGTTCAACCAGGACTTCTGGGAGAGCGCCACGCCCGAGCAACGTCGCCAGATGTTCGAATTCTCGGCGCGCGCGCAGGCCCGTCTTCAGAACACCTACGAAGACCAGCAGCAGGCCTCGATGGACGAGGCCGTGGCCGAGCATGGGCACACGCTGGTGCAGCCGGGCGAGAGCATTCAGGCCGCGGTGGCCGAATGGGTCGAGAACGGCGTCGGCGACATGGCCGGCGTGGCCCGCGACACCTATGGCATCGAGGATCCCGAGGCGCTGTTTTCGCGGTTCGAGCCCTATGTCACCAAGTGGCAGGAGCTGATCGGCGGCATGGAGGACAAGTTCGACGAGGACGCCCTCACCGAGCTGCTGATCGCCAATATCTACGACTCGCTCGACCCCGAGAGCTACGGGGTCGACTGACCCGGGGGGCGCGGCAGGGCCGCGCAGCCCCACCGCTCGCAGAGCGGCCCCGGAGCGCCCGCGCTCCGGGGTTTCCCAGACCAAGCAGGAGACCAAAGTGAGCAAGCTTGAAGGACGCACCTACATCGTCACCGGCGCCGGCAGCGGCATCGGCGCCGCGACCGTCGCGCGGCTGATCGAGGATGGCGCCAATGTCGTCGCCGTCGATCTCGATCAGGCCGCCGCACAAAAGACGCTGGACGGGCTCGGCCTCGACGCGAGCCGAGCCGTCGCGGTGGGTGTCGATGTCTCGGACGAGGACAAGGTCGACGCCATGACCGCCGAAGGCATCGCCAAGTTCGGCGGGCTCGACGGCGTCGTGAACTGCGCCGGGGTGCGCGGCGTGGGCAACATCCTCGACACCGATCACGGCGTCTGGGACCTCAACATGAACGTCAATATCGAGGGCTCGTTCAACACAAGCCAGGCCTTCTGCCGCTACGCGCGCGAACACAACCGCCCCGGCTCCATCGTCAACATCTCGTCGCAGGCCGGTGTCGAGGCGGTGCCGAACCGGCTGTCCTACGTGACCTCCAAGCACGGCGTCGTGGGCCTGACCCGTGGCGTGGCCATCGAGATGGCGCCGCACGGCATCAGATGCAACGGCATCGCGCCCGGCATGATCGCCACCGCGATGACCGCCGGGATGCGCGCCGATCCGGAAAACCTCGAGAAGATCCGCAAGGCGCATCCGATCGGCCGCGAAGGTCAGCCGGAAGAGATTGCCGCGGTGATCTCGTTCCTGCTCAGCGACGATGCCAGCTACGTCACCGGCATCATGATGCCGGTCGATGGCGGCATCACCGCCGGTGCCGCCTCGTTCTGAGCCTGCACCCCGTCAAACAGACCAACGGCGACACCCCCCGGTGTCGCCGTCTTGCGTCTTGAGGGTGGACCACCTCAGCCCTGGGCGACCCAGGCGTCCTGAAGGAAGTCGCACATCACGTCGAGCACGGCGACCACCATCGCGTCGCCGTCAGCGGTCTTGCAGCCGGCCTCCTTCGCGGCCTTGATCCACGCCGTCTCGCCATGGCCGGCCACCACGTCGCCGACGAACATCTCGGCGCTCAGACGCGTGGTGTCGAGCGGCAGCGGATCGCCGTCTTCCATGCCCATCGGCGTGGCGTTGCTGACCACGTCGAACCCGGTCGGATCGGCCTCGCCCACGCGCACCTTGTCGCCCCACTTCTCCTTCAGGAGGCTCACGATCTTCTCCGAGCGCGCGGCATCGACATCGTGCACCGCGACCTCGGCGGCGCCGTGCTCGAGCATTGAAATCACGATGGCGCTGCCAGCGCCGCCCGCCCCCAGCACCAGCACCTTCGCGCCCTCGATGGTGGCGCCATTGTCGATCTGCGCCTTCACGAAAGCATCGCCGTCGGTGGTGTGACCGTGCCAGGAACCGTCCTTGTTGCGCCGGATCGCCGCGACGACACCAAGCATCCGTGAGGTCTCGGTCACCGTGGCGCAATACTGGAAACCGGTCACCTTGTGCGGCATGGTCAGGCTCAGCCCGTCGACATTGCCAGTGGCGGCGAGCCCGGCCAGTACCGTCTCGAGCTGGCCCTCGGGCACCTGCATCGGCAACGAGATCATGTTCATGCCGCGCTCGGCCATGCGGTGGCTCAGCCAGTCCGGAGACCGCGCATAGATGATCGGATCGCCGAGCAGCGGGTAGAGCCGCGTGCGGCCGTTTAGGTTGATGGTCATTGTGGTCCTCCTTGCGTGGTCCGGGCCCGGCCGGACATGGCGGGCCTGCGGTTTCGATCTCGCCGCCCGGCGCTGGCCTCGGCGCGCGGCCTCTCAGGCAACAACCGCGTCGCGCAGGAACGCCGGCAGCGCCGTGGCGCGGCGCGCGGTCATGTCGACCGCCAGCGTGCAGAGCTCGTAGAGCGCCACCGGCGCACCGGCATGGTCATAAAGGAGATGCGCGCTGCGATAAGATTTTCCCGACGCGGCGGTGAGCCGCGAGGCGCCACGCAGGAAGCCGCCCCGGGCGAGGCTTCCGAGCCGGGTGTAACGCATCTCGACCAGCATCCGGCCGATGCCGCTTTGCTTCGTGAAATCATGAGTATAGCCGAGCGCCACCGCATGGTGATGCGACGCCACCGCCAGCCGCGCGATACCCGGCTCGAAGCGCAGCGTGCCGTCGTCGCGGCGCTCATCGGCACCGACCGGGCCGAGCTCGACAACGACGTCGCGGGCCGGGTCGGGCGTCCATGCTGCTGCCGGCGCACCGGTGAGCCCGCGCGGCAGCGCGAGCCCGGCCTCGGCGCGGCCCAGCGGGGCCAGCGCGCGGTTCGGCGCGGCCTCCTCGTCGAGCGCGGTGGCGGCAGGCTTGCCGTGGCAGAGCATGTAGTGCGCCGTCGCAGGCGCCTCGCCGGCGTCGCACAGGGCGAAGGAGCGGATCTCGATCGGGTCGGCGCTGTGCAGTTCGCTGTGAAAGCGGATCAGCCGGCGGTGGACGACCACGTCCTCCGCGCGCTGGTCGAGCGCCGCCGCGACCTCTGCTGCGGTCTGGAAGGCGCGGCAGTAGAAGCGCGTGTTCCAGTGGCCGTTGAAATCGCATTCCCATGCCTCGGCGCGGCCATGGAGCGTGGGCGTTCCGGCAAGCGGTTCCGTCATGCGTTGTCCTCCTCTGGCGCCGCCCGCGCCCTGCCTGCGGTGATCACCGGCTTGCCGGGCACCGCGGGTCAGCCGGTCTCGGGCGCGCGCCCCAGAATGCGGAACACGTAGTCGATCTGGGTCTGGCTATAGCCGTCGATATCGGTATGCGCCTTGAGCCTGCGGCGCTTGAGCGCCCAGGTATGACCCAGCGAGACGATGTTCGAGGCCAGCAGGAAGGCATCGGTCGGCGCGCAGGCCCCGGCCGCGATCACCGCCGCGACGCGGCGCTCGAACAGTGCCGTCACCGCCGCCTCGACCTGACCGAAGAGCGCCCGGTCATCGCGTTCCAGATGGAAGATCTGGTGATAGATCACCGTGGTCTTCTCGTGATGGCGGTCGAGAATGGCATAGTAGGTGCGGATCGCCCGGATCAGCATCTCCACCGGGTCGAGATCCTCGTCCTCGATGACGAAGAGGTCGCTCTTGTAATCCTCGACGGCGCTGTAGAGGATCAAAATGAGGATATCGTCCTTCTTCTCGACATACTGGTAGATGTTGCCCTGGCTGACGCCGAGCGCGGCGGCGATGTCGCCGATCGCGGTGCGCTGGTAGCCTTCGGCGCGAAACAACCGCGTCGCGGTCTCGATGATCCGGGTGCGGTTGCCGCTGACCAGATCGTTGCGACCCTTCGAGATCGACGTTCGGATGCGTGCCACGCGCCGTTCGAGTTCTTCCATGCTGCTTGCCCTCCCTGAGCGCGCCCCTCCTCGTGGCGCCTCTGCCATTCTGCGAAGCGGTGCCCCGCCGGATCCGCCCGCGACGTCTCGAGACAATGGATCAGCCGCCATGACCGCCGTCGATCACCTCGAGCCCGCGGATGGCGAAGCGCTTTGCGAGCTGCGCCGGATCGGTGCCGGCGTGGCCTGCGGCTGTGCCCTGACGGACCCGGTCGGCGATGCCGACCCAGATCACCGCGAAGCGGAACAGCGCGAAGGCCTCGTGAAACGGCAGCAGCGGCGCGCTGTCGGGCATCTGCTGCATGTAACGTGCCACGAAGGCGTCCTCCTGCGGCAGGCCCTCGGCGTCAAGATCGAGCCCGAGAAGCCCGCCATATTCGTCCGGCGCGGTGTGCCAAGCCATGCAGCAATAGCCGAGATCGGCGAGCGGGTGCCCCAGAGTCGACAGCTCCCAGTCGAGGATCGCAACAACCCGCGGCTCGGTGGGATGAAACAGCACGTTGCCCATGCGGTAATCCCCATGCGCGAGGCTGACCGCGCCGTCATCCTCCGGCAGGTTGGCCTTGAGCCAGTCGAGCAGGCGGTCGAGCTCGGGGATGCCCTCGGTCTCGCTGGCCTCCCACTGCCGGCCCCAGCGTCCGATCTGTCGCTCGAAATAATTGCCCGGCTTGCCGAAATCCCCAAGGCCGACCGCCTCGGGACGGACCTTGTGCATCTCGGCCATGGCATCGGCGAGCCCCATCCACAGCGCGTGGCGCTCGGCGGGATCGGCCTCGCTCAGGGCGCCATCGGCAAACACCCGGCCCTCGACCCGAGCCATCAGGTAGAACGGCGTGCCCAGCAGCCCGGGGTCATCGTGATAAAGCACCGGCTCGGGCACCGGCACGCCGGTGGGGTGCAGCGCGGCGAGCACGCGGTACTCGCGGTCGACCGCGTGGGCGCCGCGCAGGATCGGCCCGTTGGGCTGCTTGCGCAGCACCATGTCGCGGCTGCCGTGGGTGACGAAGTAGGTCGGGTTCGACTGCCCGCCCGAGATCCTGTCGAGCGTGAACACCTCCGCCGCACCGAACCGGTCGTCGAGGAAGCCCTGCAGCGCCTCGGGGGCGAAATCCACCTCGCCGCTCATGCGCCCACGTCCCATTTCCAGAAGTCGCGGCCTTCCTTCTCGACATTGCGGTGCAGCACCATCTTGTGCACCTCGTCGGCGCCGTCGACCAGCCGCGCCTGCCGGGCGTAGCGATAGATCCATTCGAGCGGCGTGTCCTTGGAATAGCCGCGCGCGCCGTTGATCTGGATCGCGGTGTCGGCGGCCTTGTGCAGCACGTTGGCCACGTGGACCTTGGCCATCGACACCTCCTTGCGGGCAAAGCTGCCCTGGTCCAGCGCCCAGGCGGCCTTCATCACCAGCATCCGGCCGATCTCGATCTGCATCGCCAGGTCGCCCAGCATCATCTGCACGCTCTCGCGCTTGGACAGCCGTTCGCCGAAGGCGAAACGGTTGTGAGCGTACTCGCTTGCGATCTCGACGCAGCGCTTGGAGAGGCCGAGCCAGCGCATGCAATGGGTAAGACGCGCCGGCCCGAGGCGGATCTGCGTGAGCTTGAGCCCGTCGCCCTCGTTCATCAGCAGGTTCTCGGCGGGGATCTCCATGTCCTCGTAGACCACCTCGCAATGGCCGCCATGCTCTTCCGGCCCCATGATCGGGATGCGGCGCTCGATGCGGAAACCGGGCGTGTCGCGCTTGTGCAGGAAAGCCGAGAGCCCCTTGCGCGGATCGTCCGAGGTCCGCGCGATCAGGATGAAATGCTCGCTCTCCTCGGCCCCGGTGATGAACCACTTGCGGCCGCGCACCACGTAGCTGTCGCCCTTACGGGTCGCGGAGGTCAGCATCATGCCGCCCGGGTCCGAGCCCGAGCCCGGCGCCGGTTCGGTCATCACGAAGGCCGACTGCACGTCACCGCGCACGATGGGCTGGAGCCACGCGGCCTTCTGCGCCTCGGTGCCGACCTTCTCGAGCACCTGCATGTTGCCGTCATCGGGCGCAGCGGCGTTGAACACGACCGGTCCGAAGATCGAGCGGTTCATCTCCTCGTAGCACACCGCCATGCCCTGAATGCCGAGCTCCTGCCCGCCGGTCTCCTGCTTCAGCTGAAGGCACCAGAGGCCCTCGGCCTTGGCCTTGGCGCGTAGATCCCGGAGCACATCCTTGCGGATGTTCTCGTGCGGGTCGTAATTCGCCCGGTCCTCCTCGAGCGGCAGGATCTCCTGCTCGACGAAGCGGGCGATGCGGGCGCGGTAATCCTCGATCTTCGGGGAAATGGTGAAATCCATGGGTGGTATCCTTAGAGAGAGGAAACGAGGTGGCCGCCATCGACGGCGATCTCGGAGCCGGTCATGAAGCTGCCCGCCTCGGAGGCCAGCAGCAGCAGCGGGCCGTCAAGCTCGGACATCTGTCCGAGCCGGCGCTGCGGCACACGCTTGATCAGCGACTTGCCGGCGTCGGAGGCAAAGAAGTCGCGGTTGAGATCGGTCTCGATATAACCCGGGCAGAGCGCGTTGACGCGGATGCCGTGGCGCGCCCATTCCAGCGCGAGGCTCTTGGTCATCTGCACCACGCCGGCCTTGGCGGTGGCATAGGCGGCAAGGTTGCCGGCCACTCTCAGGCCGAGGATCGAGGCGATGTTGACGATGCTGCCGCCGGTCCCCGCCGCGGTCATGCCGCGCGCCGCCGCCTGCGCGATGCGGAACACGCCGGTCAGGTCGGTGTCGATCACCCGGCCCCAATCCTCTTCCGAGGTCTTGAGCGCCGGGCCATCCACAGTGACGCCGGCGTTGTTGATCACGATGTCATAGGCCGGGCCCGAGAACGCCGCCGCGACGCTTTCCGGATCGGTCACGTCGAGCGAGACGGCGCTGGCGCCGCGTCCGATCCCGGCCACCGCCGCCTCGAGCTTCTCGCGCCGGCGCGCGGCCAGCGTCACTTCGGCGCCGTGCGTGGCCAGGATCTGCGCGAAATGCAGCCCCAGCCCCCCGGAGGCGCCGGTCACGATGGCGCGCTTGCCTGTCAGGTCCGTCATGGTCTCCTCCCCTCTTGCCTGCCTCAGTAGGATTTCGGCAGCTCGAGCACGCGCTCGGCGATGAACGACATGATCATCTCGCGCGTCACCGGCGCGATGCGCGGCAGCACGATCTCGCGGAAATAGCGCTCGACATGATATTCCTTGGCGTAGCCGAAGCCGCCATGGGTGCGCACCGCCCGGTCGCAGGCCTCGAAGGCGGCGTCGGCGGCGAGAAACTTGGCGGCGTTGGCCTCGGCGCCGCAGGGCTCGCCGGCATCATAGAGCCGGGCCGCCTGCCAGACCATCAGGTCGGCCGCCTCGAGCGCCATCCAGCTTTGCGCCAGCGGGTGCTGGATCGACTGGTTCTTGCCGATGGGGCGGCCGAAGACGACGCGCTCATTGGCGTATTCCGCTGCCTTCTGAAGCGCCCGGCGACCGACGCCGATGGCCTCGGCGGCGACGAGGATGCGCTCGGGGTTGAGGCTGTCGAGCAGCAGCTTGAAGCCCTTGCCCTCCTCGCCGATGCGATCCTCTTCCGGGATCACCAGCCCGTCAATGAAGATGGCGTTCGAGTTCACCGCGTTGCGGCCCATCTTGTCGATCGGGGTGATGGCGATCTTGTCGCGATCCACGTCGGTGTAGAACAGCGTCATGCCGTCGGTGGGCTTGTTGCAGTCCTCGATCGGCGTGGTCCGTGTCAGCAGCAGGATCTTGTCGGCATTCTGCGCCGTGGAGGTCCAGACCTTCTGGCCGTGCACGATGTAGTTGGCCCCCTGCTTCACCGCACGGGTCGAAATGTGGGTCGTGTCGAGCCCGGCATCGGGCTCGGTGACGCCGAAACAGGCCTTGGAGGTGCCGTCGACCAGCGGCGGGATCATCCTGTCCTTCTGCTCCTTGGTGCCATGCTTGACCATGGCATGGGGGCCGAAGAGGTTGATGTGAATGGTCGAACAGGCCGAGATCGCGCCCGCGGAATTGCCGATGGTCTGCATCAGCAGCGCCGCGTCGGTTACGCCGAGATTGGCGCCGCCATATTCCTCGGGCATCGTGATGCCCAGCCAGCCGGCCTCGGCCATCGCGGCGTGGAACTCGTGCGGGAACTCGTGCTTGTTCTCCTTCTCGAGCCAGAACTCGTCGTCGAAGCGGTCGCAGATGCGCTTGACATTGTCGACGATCTGGCGCCGCTCGTCGGTCACCTCGATGCCGATGGGCAGATCACGGGTCTTCATGGCTTACTCCTCCCAAGTGTCCCGGGTCGCGGCGCGGGCGCGCGGACCTCAGGGGTTCCTGTTGAACACGCCGGCCCGGAACAGCTTGCCGGGCAGCGGATGGTTGACGATCTCTTCGGCGATTTGAGCCACCCCGAGCAGCGCCGGAATGTCGATCCCGGTCTCGATGCCCATGCGGTCGCAGAGCAGCGCGAGCTCTTCGGTGGCGATGTTGCCGGCGGCGGACCTGTTGCCGGCGAAGGGGCACCCGCCCAGCCCACCGACCGAAGCGTCGAACCGCGCCACCCCGAGCTCGAGCCCGGCCATGGCGTTGGCGATCCCGAGGCCGCGGGTGTCGTGCAGGTGCAGCGCCACCGGGTAGTCGGGCCAGCGCGTGCGCACCGCCTCGACCAGCGCCCGGACCTGCAGCGGATCGGCGGCGCCGATGGTGTCGCAGAGATAGATGCAGCTCGGCGGTTGTCCGGCCTCCTCGCAGACACCGACAAGATCGGCGGCGCGCTCCAGCGCCTTGGCGACCGGGATGTCGCCCTCGTAATTGCAGCCGAAGGCGGTGAAGAGATAGACCGGCCCGCGCCCCAGACCGTGCTCGGTATAGAGCGCGCGCAGCTTGCGCTGGCCCTCGAGCTGCTTCTCGGGGGTCGCGTTGTTGTTGCGCGCCAGGAAGGTGTCCGACGCGCTGCCAGAGGTCAGCGCGGGCAGGCTGAGACCGCTCTCGGCGGCCTGCAGGAAGCCCTTGGCGTTGAGCCACATGCAGCCATAGGTGACGCCTTCGCGCTTGCGGATGCCCTCGGCGATCTGCGCCACGTCGGCCATCTGCGGCACCACCTTCGGGTTCACGAAGGAGGCGCAGTCGATCTCGGGCACGCCGGTCTCGGCCAGCGCCTCGATCAGGCGGATCTTCTCCGAGGTCGGGATGCCCGCGGGCTCCGACTGGAACCCCTCGCGGGCGCCCTCCTCGACGATGTGCACCTTGCTCGGAAGCTCGCTCATGCCGCCCTCCTCAGCGCCCGGTCCAGACCGGCGGGCGCTTCTCTGCGAAGGCGGCCATGCCTTCCTTGGCATCCTCGGTCAGCGGCAGCAGACCCACCTGCGCCTCCATGAAGGCGATGGCCTGATCGGTGGTCATACCGGCCATGGAATTCAGCGCGTGCTTGCCGCGCCGGATCGCGGTGGGCGACTTGTCGGCCACCCGTCCCACAAGCCACGCCACCTTGGCATCGAGCTCTTCGGGATCGCAGACGTAGTTGACCAGCCCCCACTCCATCGCCTCGGAGGCGGAAATGAACTCGCCGGTGTAGCACATCTCGGCGAAACGGCGCGGCGGCACGGTGGCCTGCAGCAGCGCCGCCACCTGCATCGGGAAGACCCCGACCTTGACCTCGGGAAGACCGAACTTCGCCGGCCGCGCCGCCACCGACATGTCGCAGAGCGCCAGCAGCCCCATGCCCCCGGCAAGGCAGTGGCCATTGATCCTGCCCACCACCGGCACCGTGGTGCGGCGCGCCGCGCGCAGCAGGTTGGCGTAGGCCGTCATCGGGTTGGCATAGTCGAAGCCGAAGGTGCCCGCCTTGGGGTTGAGATCGGCGCCCGAGCAGAATGCCTTGTCGCCGGTGCCGGTCAGCACGATGACCCGCACCGCCGGATCCTGCGAGGCCGCCTCGAGCGCAGCGGTCAGCGACAGGATCAGCTCCTCGTTCAGCGCGTTGCGCCGCTCGGGACGGTTCAGCGACAGCGTCAGGATGCCGTCCTGCAGGTCGCTCAGAAGGATCTCAGAAGTTGACATCATGGCCCCCTTTCAGCGCCAGCATCTCGCGGGCTTCGTCCGGGGTGGCGACCGCCATCCCGAGGTCCTCGACCATCTTCTTGGCAAAGGCGACCTGGTCGGCATTGCTTTGTGCGAGGGTGCCGCGGCCGAGCCAGAGCGAATCCTCGAGCCCCACCCGAAGGTTGCCGCCGAGCATCACCGACTGCGCCGCGATCTGCATCTGCTTGGCGCCCGCGCCCAGCACCGACCACTGGTAGTCGTCGCCGAACAGCCGGTCGGCGGTGCGTTTCATGTGCAGGATGTCCTCGGGATGCTGGCCGATGCCGCCGAGGATGCCGAAGACGCTCTGGATGAAGAATGGCGGCTTGAGCAGTCCGCGATCGACGAAATGCGCACAGGTGTAGAGATGACCGATGTCGTAGCACTCGACCTCGAACCGGGTGCCGTTGTCGGCGCAGCGGCTAAGGATCATCTCGATATCCTCGAAGGTGTTCTTGAAGATCCGGTGCTTGGATCCCTCGAGATAGGGCTCCTCCCAGTCGTGCTTGAACGCCTTGAAGCGGTTCAGCATCGGGTAAAGCCCGAAATTCATCGACCCCATGTTGAGCGAGGCGACCTCGGGCGCGTAGTGCAGCGCCGGCGCAAGCCGCTCCTCGGTGGTCATCGTGGTCGAGCCGCCGGTGGTGATGTTGAGCACCGCACCGGTCTGCTGCTTGATGACCGGCAGGATGTTGGCATAGGCCTCCACGGACTGGTCGGGCACGCCCGTCTCGGGGTCGCGGGCATGCAGGTGGATGATCGAGGCACCGGCCTCGGCTGCTTCGACCGCGGCGGTGCTGATCTCCTGCGGAGTCACCGGCAGGTGCGGCGACATCGACGGCGTGTGGATCGAGCCGGTGATGGCGCAGGTGATGATCACCTTGCGGGGCTGTTTGGTCTTGGTCTCGCTCATGTCTGTCTCCTCCCTCTTCACCTTGCCGCGCGTCTCAGCGCAGCGTCTCCGCCTCGGCGAGGAGGGCCTCGCGGTCGTCGGGATGGGCGATGCCCGCGAGCGCCAAGGCGCGCTCGTAGACCGTCTTGTTGCGCAGGCTGGCGGTGCCATGTTCGGTGACCACGGTCTCGACGAAGGTGCGCGACAGCGACACCACGTTGGCGTCGAGCCGGGTCACGATGCGGGGCTTGCCTTTGTTGGTGCGCGACCGCAGCCCGAGCAGGAACGCCCCGCCCTCGACCTGTCCGCCGACCGCGAAGTCGATCAGCCCGCCCATCGAACCGGCCTGCTTGCCGCCGATGGTTTCGGCGTTGACCTGCCCCAGCAGGTCGATCTCGAGCGCCGAGTTGACCGAGAAGACGGTCTTGCGGGCGACGAAATCCTCGGGCCGGTGGGTGGTCATGGCGCTGGCCATGGCGATGTCGGGGTTGTTGTCGACCCAGCGGTAGAGCTCGGCGGAGCCGAAGATGTCGCCGGCATGGGCCTTGGGGCTCTCGGCCGTGGCGCAGCCGGCCTTGATCAGCTCCATCGTGGGATCGGTGAAGGTGTTGATGACGCGTAGATCCCGCGCGCCACGCGCCATCAGCGCGTTGGCTGCGGCCAGCGGAATGCCCCCGACCCCGAGGCTGATCGAGGCGCCGTCGGGGATCATCCCCGCGATGGCGGTGCCGATGGTCTCGTCGATGTCATCGAGCGGACGGTTGGGATACTCGGCCAGGGGCTCTTCCTGCTCGACCAGCACGTCGATCTCGGAGGCGTGGACCCGGCTGTCTCCGAGGGTGCGCGGCACGTTGGGATTGACCTGCGCGATCAGCACCTTGGCGCTGTGCACGATGCCCTTCACCACGGTGCAGTTCAGCCCCATGCTGTGATAACCCTCTTCATCGGGCGGCGAGACCTGGATCAGGCCCACGTCGAACGGTGTCTCGAGCAGGTAGCGCGCGGTTTGCGACCAGGTCAGCGGCAGGTAGTCGGCCTTCACGTCGGCGGCGGTCTTGCGCAACAGCGTGCCCGGCAAGAACCACGTCTTGAAATGGATGTTCTCGGCGCAGGGCATCTGCAGGAACTTGTAGCCCGACAGCAGCATGCCGCTGGTGACGGTCAGGTCGCGCAGATGTGCCGCGCGCTCCCAGAGCGCCGAGGTCAGCGCGCCGGGCTCGGCGCTGAGATGCGGAAACACCACCGACATGCCGCTCTCGATGCGGGTGACGGCCTCGGCGGCGCTGGTGGTGACGGGGGTCTTGGTCATCGTCTCTGTCCTGCTGCTGGCATCACGCGGCGGGGGCCTGGGCGATCACCCCGGCCTCGATCAGCGCCTCGACCTCGGCCTCGGGCAGCACCTCGAGTGCGACCTCGCGCGAGTTCTGCCCGACCTCGGGCGCACCGACATGGTTCGCGGGGCGCGCGCCGTCGAAGCGCATGGGCGCCCGCAACAGGCGCAGCCCGTCGTCGCGGGGCGGCTCGTACATGTCGAGCCACTGCATCTGCTCGTGCTCGGTAAGCTCGTCGGGTGTCACCACCGGCGCATAGGGCACGTCGTTGGCGATCAGCCGCCGCTCCCATTCGTCGCGGTCGTGTTTCAGGAAGGCCGCCTCAACGACGGGTCGCAGCTCGAAGTAATGCGCGCGGCGATCATCATAGGTCGCAAAGCGCGGATCCTCGAGCAGGTCAGTGCGCTCGATGGCGCTCAGCATGCCCTTGAAGAATTTCGGCGAGGACGACATGTGCAGGGTGATCGCCTGCCCGTCGGAGGTCTTGAGCGCAAAGCTCTGCGCCGCCGGGTGGCGCGACTCGCGATGCGGGGTCTCGGCGGTCTCGAAATACTGCGTCATGGCGTCGACGGTGATGGTGGTCATTGCCTCGAGCAGCGAGGTCTTGACCTCGGAGCCCCCCTGCCCCGTGCCCTTGAAGCGCCCGACCAGCCCGGTCACGATGCCGATCACCGAGACCAGCGCCGTCGTCAGGTCGCCGATGCAGGTGCCGGCAAGGCGGGTGTTGTCCTTGTCGCTCATGATCGACAGGAAACCGCTCATGCTGAGTCCGATGGTGTCATAGGCGGCGCGGTCGCGCCACGGACCGCCATCTCCGAAGCCCGAGACCGAGGAATAGACCAGGTCGGGATTGATCGCGCGGGCCACGTCGGGGCCCAGCCCCAGCGCCGCCATCTTGCCCGGGCGGGTGTTCTCGATCAGCACATCGAAGCCCGGCAGCAGCGCCTTGATCAGCGCGATGCCCTCGGGGCGCTTGAGATCGACGGCGAGGCTCTTCTTGCCGGCGTTCATCTGGTTGAAATAGGCGTTCTTCGCCCCCTCGCCGCGGCGGAACGGATCTCCGCCGCGCGGCGATTCAACCTTGACCACGTCGGCGCCGAGCGCCGCGAGGATGGTGCCGCAATAGGGGCCGGCGACGAAGGCGCCGAAATCGAGCACGCGGATACCGTCGAGCGGTCGTGTCTGGCTCATGCTCCGCCCTCCCCGACCGGAAGGAAGTAGGGCAGTGCGAAGGCCTCGTCGAAGCGGATCACCTTACATTCGAGCGGCATCCCGACCTTGAGATCGAAGCGCATTCCCTCGGGGATGCCCGAGACCAGCCGTACGCCCTCCTCGAGATCGACCAGCGTGATCACGTAAGGCACCTTGGGGCCGAGCATCGGATGCACCGCGTGGCGCGCCTCGGCGAAGGAGTTGAGCGTGGCGCGGCCCGAGGCGGGCTTCCAGCCAGTGTTGAACGAGCGGCATTTCGGGCAGATCGGCGAGGGCGGATGATGCGCCGCGCCGCAATCGTTGCAGCAGTTGAGATGCAGCGTGCCCTCGGCCAGATGCCGGTAGTACGGCTGTTCGAGATACTCGTCGGAAGGTCTGATGACAGTCATGCGCGCCCCAACACCATTGAGCTTGCCCCGCGAAGGGTGACGAAGGCGGTTTCGGCGCCCTCGACCTGATTGTGAGAGTCGCCCCGAAGCTGCCGAACGCCTTCGGCAATCGTGTTGAGGCCGTGGAAGTAGCCCTCGGAGAGAAGGCCACCATGGGTATTCACCGGCAGCGGCCCGCCGGGTCCGTTGCCGCCCGAACTCAGGAAGTCCGCCGCCTCTCCGCGGCCGATGAAACCGAAATCCTCAAGCGCGATGGGCACCATCATCGAGGTGGCATCGTAGATCATCGCCACGTCGATATCGCTGGCCGAGAGCCCCGCGCGCCCGAAGAGCTGCTGCGCCGCGCCCTCGGGGGCGAGGCTGTAGGTCTTTTCGGCATAGAGATACATCGGCACCGAGCCCGGGAAGATGTACTGCCCGGCCGCCAGCACATCGACGGCCTTGCCCGAGAGCTCGCGCGCTTTCTCCTGGCTGACGATGACCATCGCCATCGCGCCGTCCGTCTCGAGGCAGTAATCGTAGATCCGCAGCGGATGGGTGATGACCCGGCCGGCGCGGTAGTCGTCGAGGCTCAGGCTTTTGTCCTTCAGCAGCGCCCGCGGATTGCGGTTGGCATAGCCCCGCTGGGTCACCGCCACGCCGCCAAGCATGTCGGTGAAGCGCTCTTCGTCGAGCCCATAATGACCCATGTAGCTTTGCGCGTAGAGTGCGTGGTGCTGGCCCGGCACGAGCAGCCCGAAGGGCGCGGAATAGATGTCACCGGGCGGTTCGGGCTGGCGCGAAACCAGCCAGTCGCCCTCTTCCGCCAGCACCCGCTCGCCGCGCCCGAAGCGCACGCCGGACCGGGCGTTGAGCGCGCGGTAGAACACCACGCAGTTCGCCAGCCCGGCCTCGATCGCCGCGGAGGCCTGCGCGACCGCACCGCAGCAGTTGACGCCACCGAACTCGGTTTCACCGTAATAACTCAGCGAGGGCAGGCCGAGCGCGTTCACGATCGCCGCCTCGGACGTGTTGTCCCAAGTGTAGCGCACCAGACCGTCGATATCGTTGACCTCGAGCCCCGCATCCTCGAGCGCGCCGAGGATGGCCTCGAGCGCCAGCTTGAGTTCGCTGCGGCCGGAATTCTTCGAGAACTCGGTCTGACCGAGTCCGACAATGCTTGTCTTCATGTCCTGCTTTCCTCGGCACGCCAAGCGGCGATGCCTGTCCTCCTCGTCGCTCCCCGCGACACCCCTGACGCTACTGACTGACTATTCAGTGGTCAAACGCGGCAGCCGGGTTTTCCCGGGCGTCCCGCCTTGGCCTATGCCTCCCATAGGAAGCCCGCAGCCTTTGTCCCCGCCAGATTGACGGGGGCGTCAGTCAGGCCTCTGCTGGCATCGATTTCACACGACATGTCAGTTGAGGGAGGAACCGAACATGCGAGGCGTCGTCTTCACGGGGAACAGCACGCTCGAGGTGATGAACTTCGAGGATCCGAAAGCCGGGCCGGGACAGGCTGTGGTCCGGATGAAGGCCTCTGGCATGTGCGGCAGCGATCTTCACTACTATCGAGCCGAGAGCATGGCCAAGCTGATGGTACAGCTCGGGCTCAAGAGCTTTGCCGACCGCGGCCTGCCCGACGATACCCCGATCATCGCCGGCCACGAGCCTTGCGGGGTGATTGAGGAGGTCGGGCCCGACATCGACCCCAAAGTGCTCAAGCCCGGCGACCGGGTGATCGTGTTCCACTACGAGGGCTGCAATTTCTGCGAGCATTGCCGTGGCGGCTGGACCCAGATGTGCGAGAACGGCGTCGAGCCGCACGGTGTCGCCAAGCATGGCGGCCATGCCGAGTTCCAGCTGGTGCCGGCCTCGACGCTGGTCAAGATGCCCGACGAGCTGAGCTTCGTCGGTGGCGCGGCGGTGGCCTGCGGCACAGGCACCGCCTATTATGCGCTGGTCCGCATGGACGTGAGCGCGCGCGACCAGCTTGTGGTCTTCGGCCTCGGGCCGGTGGGCCTGTCGGCGGTGCAGCTCGCGGCGGCGATGGGTGTCGAGGTGATCGGCGTCGACATCGACCCGGGACGGGTCGAGGCAGCAAAGGCCTATGGCGCGGCGCACGTCATCAACGCCAAGACCCACGACCCTGTCGAAGAGGTCAAGAAGCTGACCCGCGGCAAGGGCGCCTCCTGCGCCATGGACTGCGCCGGCGGCGACATCGCCAAGCAGCAGGCGGTGCGCTGCACCGCACCCTGGGGTCGCATTGCGCTGGTCGCGGTGGGCGGCAATCTCAACGTGGTGGGCTGGAACGACATGATCGTCGGCCAGCGCACAGTGATCGGATCGTGGACCTTCTCGATCAACGGCATGAAGGACTGCGCCGAGTTCATCGCCGACCACGGCGTCGAGGTCGACAAGGTGTTCTCGGACCGCTGGGACATCGAGGAGGCCGAAAAGGCCTACCAGATGTTCGACAAGCAGACCGGTGGCAAGGGCGTCTTCGTATTCTGAGACCGAGGGCGGCGCGACCTCCACGCCCCGCCCTTTCTGCGCGCCCCGGTTCTCCCGCGGGGCGCGCCTTTTTTGTTTCGACCAAAAGGCGCTGCGCCCGTCTGGCAAACCCGGCCGGCGCTGAATATCGCGGCAGCTCCGGGCCATGCGCCACGCCTTTGCCTGCCAAAGGAATCCGTGCTGGCCCGCATTTTTCCTGCCTCGCCGCTCGGGCCGGGATGATACCCTGAACCCAACTCTGCGTGGCCACGGCCTGCGGCAACCGGGACGCCACCGGCGCTGGCCGGCCACCACGTCACGCGACCTTCAGGAGGAGTGGAGCTCATGAACGAGATCAAGTCGGACATCTCGCCCGCACGCGACGGCTATGTGGGCACCCGCCCGGTGCGCCCCGACGGCGTGCCCAAGGTCACCGGCGCGGCGCGCTATGGCAGCGATTACGCCCCGGCGGGGATGATCCACGGCAAGGTGCTGCGCTCGCCGCATGCCCATGCCCGTATCCGCGCCATCGATACCTCGAAGGCCGAGGCCCTGCCGGGCGTGCACGCGGTGGTGACCGGGGCCGACTTCCCGGATTTTCCCGATGCCTATGCCGGGCCCGAGCGCATCGAGAAGAACATGTTCCACGAATCCTCGAACGTCATGGCGCGGGGCAAGGTATTCTACCACGGCCACGCGCTCGCCGCCGTTGCCGCCCGTGACGAGGCGACCGCCAAGGCCGCGCTGAAGCTGATCGAGGTCGACTACGAGGTGCTGCCGCATGTCATCAGCATCGACGAGGCCATCGCCCCCGGCGCGCCGCAGGTGCATGACGGCATGACCACCCGCAACGTCACGCCGGCCCCCACGACGCCCTCGAACATCACCCGGCGCTGGGAGGACAGCCTCGGCGATGTCGCCGCGGGCTTTGCCGAGGCCGACGAGGTCGTCGAGCTGAGCTTCGACAGCGTCCCGGTGCACCAGGGCTATATCGAGCCGCATGCCTGCGTGGCCGAGTACGAGACCGACGGCAGCTCGCAGCTCTGGGTCTCGAGCCAGGGCCATTTCACCATGCGTGACCTGACCGCCAAGATGACCGGCATGTCACCGGGCGACATCCGCGCCAGCGCCGCCGAGATCGGCGGCGGCTTCGGCGGCAAGACCAAGGTCTATCTCGAACCGGTGGCGATGATGCTGTCGAAGAAGGCCGGGCTTCCGGTCAAGATGACCATGTCGCGCGACGAGGTGTTCCGCGCCACCGGCCCGGCCTCGGACAGCAAGATCCGCGTCAAGATCGGCGCAAAGCGCGACGGCACCATCACCGCCGGCGAGATCGAGCTCTACTACAATTCCGGCGCCTTCCCCGGCGCGCCCTTCATAAATGGCTGCCTCTGCGCCTTCGGGCAGTACGACATCGCCAACCAGCACGCGGTCGGCCATGACGTGCTCTCGAACCGCGCCATGACCGCGGCCTACCGGGCACCCGGCTCGACCCAGTCCTGCTTTGCCGTCGAGGGCGTGCTCGACGTGATCGCCAAGAAGATCGGTATGGATCCGATCGACCTGCGGCTGAAGAACGCCATCACCGAGGGCACCCGTCAGCTTGGCGACCGCACGGTGACCCACAACGGCTTCGTCGAGATCCTCGAGGCGCTCAAGGCGCATCCCGACTACGCCAAGCCGCTCGGCCCCAATCAGGGCCGCGGCGTGGCGGCGGGCTACTGGCACAACATGTCGGGCCATTCTGGTGCCACCTGCCTGATCAACAGCGACGGCGTCGTCACCATCGCGAATTCGAGCCCCGATATCGGCGGCAGCCGCGCCTCGATGGCGATGATGGCGGCCGACACGCTCGGCGTGCCCTACGAGGACGTGCGCTCCGAGATCCACGACACCGCGTCGGTGCCCTATGGCGATCTTACGGGAGGCAGCCGGGTGACCTTTGCCACCGGAAAGGCCATCGTCGGCGCCTGCGAGGAGGTCATCGACCAGCTCAAGCAACGCGCCGCCGAGATCTGGGGCGTCGAGGTCGAGGCCGTGGAATGGGCCGGCGGCGCGGCGCACCCGTCCTCGACCAATGTCGGCAAGTTCGAGCCGCTGACGCTCAAGGAACTTGCGGCGGATGCCAGCGCCACCGGCGGGCATTTCGGAGCCTCCTACGGCAAGACCATGTCGGGTCACGCACCGGGACTGAGCGCGATGTTCTGCGATGTCGAGGTCGATCCCGACACCGGCGCCACCAAGATCCTCAACTTCGTCAGCTGCCAGGACGCCGGGCGCGCCATCCACCCCGCCTATGTCGAAGGGCAGATGCAGGGCGCCTGCGTGCAGGGCATCGGCTGGGCGCTGAACGAGGGCTATGTCTACGGCAAGGACGGTGTGTTGCAGAATTCCGGCTGGCTCGACTACCGGATGCCGGTGGCCTCGGACCTGCCGATGCTGCAGGCGATCATCGTCGAGGTGCCCAACCCCTTCCACCCGTTCGGGGTGAAGGGCGTGGCAGAGGCGAGCATGGTCTCGGCGCTCGGCTGCGTCGCCAACGCGGTCTCCGCCGCCACCAAACGCCGGATGACCTCGCTGCCGATGAACCCGCAGACCGTGCTCAAGGCGCTCGACGAGCGCGGCGAAGAGCTCTGATCAACTGCCCCTGCGCCGCGACCCGGCGGCGCAGGGGTGCAGGGGGCCGAGCACAGGATCAAACGGCCTCGCACGGAGCGCATCCGTTCGATCTTGCAATCGGGACAAGAGCGGCTCAGGCCGGCCGGCGCGGCGGAAGATCGAGCCGTGCGACGATGCCCTCGAGCGCCGGATCGGGTGCCGGGTAGAGATCCATCACCAGCGGATCATGACCGGGGATCACGTGATCCCAGGAGCCCCCCACAAGCTCGAGGATGATGCGGAAACCCTCGGCCATCGCATCGGCATGCAGGATCGACGGGAACGGCACACGCTGCTTCGCATTGGCAAAGAAATGCGCCGCATCCGAGGCCACCACCACCCAGCCGCGCGCGGTCCAGACCCGCACCACCTGAAGCCCGTCCGTGTGGCCGCCGATGCGGTGCACGCTGAGCCCCGGTACAATCTCGGCGCTGTGGTCGTGGAACACCACGCGGTCGCAATGCACGCAGCGCACCAAGTGCACCACATCCTCGATCTCGTAGCCGCGCCGCAGGACCGGCGCGCACATGCAGCGCCCGGTGGCGTAGGACATCTCCGTGTCCTGCAAGTGAAACCGCGCCTGCGGAAAGCGGTGCAGGTTGCCAGCGTGGTCGTAATGCATGTGGGTGAGGATCACGTCCTCGATCCGGGCCGGATCGAGCCCGAGAAGCCCGATGGCATCCGCCGGGGACCGCAAGTAGCCGTCGCCCCGGCGCTCCGCCGAGGCATCGCTCGAGCCGGTGTCGATCAGAAACACCCGGTCCGAGCGCTGCGCCACCCAGACATAGAAGTCCAGGTCTGCATCCGCCTCGTGCATGTCGCCGCCCTGCAGGTTCTGCCCGAGCGTGCGTGGCCCGTTCACCGCGTATTTGATCGCGTAGAGCGCGAAGGGCTCCATGACGTGCGCGCGCACCGCCGCCCTCAGGCGGGGGCGCGCATCTCCTCGGCGGCGGCCTGCACCGCGCGGATGATCTTGTCATAGCCGGTACAGCGGCAGAGGTTGCCCGCCAGCCAGAAGCGGATCTCTTCCTCGGTCGGGTCCGGATTGCGCTCGAGCAGGTTCTTCGCGGCGACGATAATGCCCGGGGTGCAAAAGCCGCATTGCAGCGCGGCCTCCTGCAGGAAGTGACGTTGCACCGGGTGCAGCTCGCCGTGATCGGCGACGCCCTCGATGGTGGTGATGGTCTTGCCGCCGGCCTCGGCGGCGAGCATCAGGCACGAACACGTCACCCGCCCGTTCACCTCGATCGAGCAGGCACCGCAATCGCCCGACCCGCAGCCCTCCTTGGAGCCGGTCAGGTTGAGCTCGTCGCGCAGCGCCGAGAGCAGGGTCTGGTCGGGACGGGCGAGGAATTCGACCTCGTCGCCGTTGATCGTCGTGGTCACATGGAGTTTGGCCATCTGCTGTCCTCCTCGGTCAGGTCTGGGCGCGGGCGAGCGCGGCGGCGACGGTGCGCTTGAAGATCACCCCCGCGATGCGGATGCGGTACTCGGCGGTGCCGCGCTTGTCGTCGATCGGCCGGCAGACCCCGCGCACCGCCTCGGCGGCGCGCTCGAGTGCCGCATCGTCGAGCGTGGTGCCCACCAGCGCCTCCGAAGCCGCGGGCACCAGCAGCGCCGTCGGCGCCACCGCGCCGATCGCCACCCGGGCGAAGCTGCAGGTGCCGTCCGCATCGAGCACGAGATTGACCCCGACGCCCACCACCGCGATGTCCATCTCGGTGCGCGGGATGAAGCGCAGGTAGGCGTCGCCCGCACGTTCGGGGCGTGGCGGAAGGTTGATCGCGACAATCACCTCGCCTTTTTCCAGGCTGGTCTTGCCCGGCCCGGTTGGGATCTCTTCGACCGGGACCTCGCGGCGGCCCTTCGGGCCGACCACGCTGGCGCTCGCACCGGCAGCGATCATCGCCGGGACGCTGTCGGCGGCTGGCGAGGCGTTGCAGAGGTTGCCGGCGGGGGTCGCGCGCGACTGCACCTGCATCGAGCCGATCAGGTCGATCGCCTCGAGCACACCGGGCCAGGCCTTGCGCAGCCCCGCATGTTCGTTGATCTGGGCGCCGCAGACCGCCGCGCCGATGTGGAAGCCCTCGGCGTCCTCGGTGATCGAGACCACCTCGGGGATTGCCTTGATGTCGACCACAAGCTCGGGCGCGCGCAGCCCCGCGCTCATCTGCACGACGAGATCGGTGCCGCCGGCCAGCACATGCGCGGCGCCTTGCTCGGCTGCCAGAAGGCCGACCGCCTGCTCGATGGACGTTGCGGATACATACTGCATCTGTGTGGGTTCTCCTCCCTTGGACCGGGCGAGCGCCTGTGCGCCCCGGTCCGCACCTTGTCTCAGTGTCGCCCCTGCCCCCGTTTGCGGCAAGGCACTTGCCCCGGCGGATGGCGTCGCAGAGGCGTTGCCAATGCCCGGAACAGGCTTCCCGGATAGGTGGGCGGGGCAGGACCGACCGGCACGCGATGCGCTCCGGTCGGCCGCGGGCTCAGGTGAGCCAGAGCGTGATCGCCGGGAACGCCAGCAGCAGGCCGAGCGTCACGAACTCGGCGATGATGAAGGGCGTGACACCGGCGAAGCTCGATCTGAGATCTGTGTTGGTCGATGAGCCGGTGACGAAGACCACCATGCCCAGCGGTGGCGTTACCAGCCCGATCTCGGTGGTCTTGATCATGATCACCCCCCACCAGACCGGGTCGAAGCCGAGCCCCGCCATCAGCGGGGTCGAGATCGGGGCGGTGAGGATCAGCACCGCCGCCTGGTCCATGAACATGCCCAGGATCAGGTAGATGAACACCACGATCAGCATCGCCTGCACCGGCGTCATGCCGCTCTGGGCGATCCATTCGAGCAGCGTGTCGGTGATCTTGGTGAAGGAGATGAAGTAGCCCACCACGTGCGCGCTGATGATGATCATCATGATCATCGAGGTGATCCGCATGGTGCCACCGAGCGCATGGTTGAAGCCGCGCTGGGTCATCCGCCCCGAGAAGACCGAGATGATCAGCGCCCCGAAGGCTCCGATGGCCGCAACCTCGGTGGGGGTGGCGATGCCGCTGTAGAGCCCGCCCAGCACCACCACGATCAGCACGAACATCGGCCAGACGCGCCCGCCGCGCTCTTCGGCCATGGCGCGTTCCTGATCCGCGTTGCTCGGGCCCCATTCGGGCTTGACCCTCAGGGTGATCGAGATCGTCAGGATGTAGCCCAGCATGGTCAGGATCCCGGGGATGATCCCGGCAAGGAACAGCCTCCCGATCGAGGTCTCGGTCACCACACCGTAGATCACGAAGGCCACCGAGGGCGGGATCATGATCGCCAGCGTACCGGCGATCGAGATCGTGCCCACCGCCAGCGACGGCGCGTAGCCCGCCTTCATCATCGCCGGGAACGAGGCCCTCGCGAGGCTTGCCGCCGAGGCGGTGCTGCTGCCGGTGGCGGCAGCATGGATGGCACCCGCGAAGATGCAGGCCATGGCGAGACCGCCGCGCACCTTGCGCAGCAGCCGGTTGCAGGCCAGCAGCAGGTCGGTGGCGACGCCGCCGCAGGCGAGAAACTCGGCCATCAGGATGAACATCGGTATGGTCAGCATGATCGAGTTGGCGACGGTGCCGTGCACCACCTTGCCGAGCAGGGTCTCGATCATGCTCATCGGGACCAGCATGTTGAGACTGATCACCCCCGCAATCCCGAGCGCGTAGCCGATGGGCACCGCGAGCACCATCAGGCCGAGAAGGATGGCAACGCCGATTGCGAAGGTCATACGGCTTCCTCCTCGATCTCGTGGGACACGTCGAGCCCGGCTGCGGGGCCGATGGTGGTCAGCAGCAGGCGCAAGGAGAGCAGCCCCATGCCGATCGGGATCCAGATCCAAGACCAGTGCCACGGCCAGTCCACCACGCCCATGTCGACGGAATTGGTGCTGTAGGCATCCCACCAGTTGTAGCCCGAGAGCCAGGCCAGCTGGGCGCAGTAGATCCCGCTGGCGAGGAGGCCCACGCGCAGCAGGATGTCACCGACCTTTCGCGGCAGCGCGTGCAGCAGGAAGGTGATGCGGATGTAGCCCCCTGTCCGGAACGCCCAGGCCATCGGCATGCAGATCAGCCCGACCATCAGGTAGTTCTCGGTCACGAAGAGGTTGAAGTTCAGCGGGCTGTTGATCGCGTAGCGCAGCAGAGCGTCGGCGGTGTTGAGCACCATCGCGATCAGCATCATCAGCGCGGCGATCACTGCCGCGGCGACCTCGACCGGCGCCAGCACCCGGTTCAGCGCGCGGTAGATCGGTGATCCCGGCGCGGGATTGTCTGTCATCTGTCCTCCTCCCGGCAGGCGCCAACGGCATGTGCCCGATGTCCTGCCCTGTTTCGGCGCAACGCGCCGCCCGTATCTCCTGAGCCGGGCCGCGCCGGTCGCGGCGCACCGGCAATCTCGCGTTACGCGAAGTTTGCCCACACATGGTCTTACCTTCTAAGGCCGTGGCGGATCAATTCGACCACCCCCCTATGTCGGCCATAGGCACAGGCGGTCGGTGGCCGTACTCATGCCGGGACCCGCTATGCGCATCTTGCCCGAGGCCCTACAGTCATGGCGCATCGTGAACACGCCTTCAGGGTCAACCGGAGCCTCAAGCGGCGAACCTCCCCCACCTAGCTGGGCCGAGCGTAGCCGCATTGATCTGGTAACTGAACCCTCAGTCAGGCAAAAAGGATGCATCTTAGATCTAGTAGGGAGGAGATCTTGTGAAACAGACTGGATTGATCGCGGCGCTGACGCTTGGCACCGCCCTGACATCGACCGCGGCCACCGCGGAAACGCTGATCGTCGCCACCGACCTGCCTCCGACGCATTTCGTGTCGGTGCAGGGGGTCGAGCGGCTGATGACCTGCATCACCGAAGGCGCCGGGGACGCCATCGATTTCAACTATTTCCCCTCCGGCCAGCTGGTCAAGCGCGACGAGGGGGTCTCGGCGCTTCAGAAGGGGCTCGCGCAGATGACCTTCTCGACCATCGCGGCCGAGACCGCGACGGTGCCGCTGCAAAGCGTGACGCTTCTGCCCGGCATGTCGGAGTCGGCCGTGGCCGCAGTCGAGGCGTGGCGCGAGGCGATCAGCCGGGACGGTGTGCTCAAGGCCGAGCTCGACGAGGTCGGCGTCAAGCCGCTTCAGCTGAGCCTGCTGGCCCCCTACCAGATCATGGGCACCAAGACCTATGCCGAGGTGTCGGACTGGTCGGGCCAGAAGATCCGCACCACCGGCTCGGCGCTGAACTTCCTGGTCGAATCCATCGGCGCGGTTCCGGTCGAGATGTCGGCCAACGATCTCTACACCGCAATGCAGCGTGGCACCGTCGACGGCACCATCCTGTCCTTCGCCAGCGCCACGCCCTACTCGGTCAACGAGGTCGCCACCCACATGAGCGCCAATGCCAGCTTCGGCACCTCGGCCTCGTGGATTGGCATGAGCCAGGAGGTGTTCGACGGGCTGCCCGCCGAGGTGCAGACCGTGGTCGACGAGTGCGGCAAGAAGACCGAACTCGAGCTCGCGGCCTGGGTCGACGAGAACGAGGGCAGGCTGCGCGACGAATACGCCTCGCAGGGCATCGAGATCTACGAGCTGACGCCCGAGCAGGTCGAGGCCTTCTCGACCGCGATGGAGCCGGTTGAGAGCAATTTCGTGGCACGGCTCAACGATCGCGGTCTGCCAGGCCAGGACGCGCTCGACGAGTTCAAGGCCGCGCTCTCCGACTGACGCGCGCCATATCGCGGGATGACAGGGGAGCGGGCCTGATGCGCCCGCTCCCCTTTTTGTTTGTCGCCGTCGCTTTGAGCCGAACGTTCGGACCATAGGCCAGCGCGAAGGCCGCAAGAGGCGGCAGGGGCGCGATATTTCCGGGCCAGATCGTGCATGATACACGATACTACATGAAGAGAGCGGCTCGATCCCGGGCCAGACCAATTCGAACAGGGAGGTGCGGATGCCCGCAAACTACAAGCAACTGGCCAGCGGCATGTTCTACGAAGAGCTCGAGCCGGGCACGACTTACAAGCATTCGATCACCCGCACCGTCACCGAGGCCGACAACCTGCTGTTCTCCACGCTGACCTACAACATGGCCTGGCTGCACGTGGATGACGAGTATTGCCGCAACGAGTCGATCTTCGGCAAACGTCTGGTGAACAGCAATTTCACGCTGTCGCTGGTGGCCGGCGTGCAGGTGCACGACATGACCCTCGGCACCACGCTGGCCAACATGGGCTATTCCGACGTGAAATTCCCCAACCCGGTCTTCATCGGTGACACGATCTACACCGAGACCGAAGTGATCTCGAAGCGCGAGTCGAAATCGCGCCCCAATGCCGGGCTCGTCGAGTTCGAGACCCGCGGCCTCAACCAGCGCGACGAGGTCGTGGTGATCCTGCGCCGCACCGGCATGATGATCAAGAAATCCTCGCTCGAAGAGGACAGCTGACCGCGGCCCTGCCCCGCGCCCTGAGGCCGCGGGGCGGGCCCCTTCTCAGGCCTTCTCGGTCTTTGCCATCATCTCGAGATAGCCGTCGCGGCGGCTGGGGTCGACGGTCAGCGGTCGGTCGTAGGACGGATCACTGGGGTCGCGCGCAGGGCCGCGCCCGGCATTCATGAAGGCCTTCACCGGCTCCGGCAGGATCGCCCGCGTCGAGGTGAAGGAGGTCAGATCGTCCATGTCAGGGATCTCGTCCATCATCGACCAGTCGCGCAGCGTCACCCGCGCCGCGATGCGCCACTCCCCGTCCCGCTTCTCGAGCCGGTCGACATAGCGCCCGCCGCCCAGAGTCAGCGGCTTGCCCTTGCGGTTCATGCACACGAACATGAAGTAGGTCTCGGAATGGGCCGTGTCGCCCTCGATCTCCACGGTCTGGTTCAGCAGGCAATGCTGGTGCGACAGGTGCGCCGCGCCATGCTGGCCAAGTGCCCACTCGACGAACTCCTCGGGCGTGCCGACGAATTTGCCATGCTCATCGAGACAATCCGGATGAAAGGCCGACAGGATCAATGCGCGGTCGAAGCGGTCGACGCCCCGGCAATACCGGACGAGACATTGCCGGATCTGTTCGCGATCCCAGAGCTCTGCGACCTTTTGCTCGAGTGATGGTTCTGCGCTTGCCATGGTCTCCCCCCAATGGTTGTGGCCGCGCTCGGGCGGCGGATCTCGTCTCGGGAGACAGTATGCAGGTTGCGCCCGCTCCGGCGAGAGGCGGCACCTGCGCACATAGTCGCCGCCTATGCCGGGCGGAGGAAACGCATGGCACCGCGCCCTGATATCCGGAAACGGGCCGAACCGGCGGCCCGCCTGCCCTACACTCAACGACGACGCCGCCCCACCGGGCGGCTTGTGACAGAGATGGGAGGATCTGCCATGAAGATCGGTATCGTCGGCGCCGGGCGCATCGCCAGCGCCCTCGTCACCAGGCTCGCCCCGCAGGGGCACGAGCTGATGATCAGCAATTCGCGCGGTGCCGAGGCGGTTCGCGAGACCGCCGAGGCGCTCGGCTGTCATGGGGGCTCGGCCGAGGAGGCGGCGCAATTCGGCGATGTCACGGTGGTCACCGTACCGCTCAATGCCTTCGACACCCTTCCGGCCGAAGCCATAGGCCAGCGCATCGTGATCGACACCTGCAACTACTATCCCGGTCGCGACGGCGTGCTTCCCGAGTTCGAGGGCGGCGGCGAGACCACCAGCGGCCAGTTGCAGCGCAAGCTGCCCAAGGCCCGCGTCGTCAAGGCGTTCAACTCGATCATGTCGCCGCATCTCGAGCAGGGTGGCAAGACGCCCCCGTCCGGCGGCACCCCCGCCCTGCCCATCGCCAGCGACGACGAACAGGCCGCCACCGTGGTCTCGCAGATCGTGAGGGATGCCGGGTTCGAGCCGGTCCATGCCGGCCCGCTGGCCGAGAGCTGGCGCTTTGAGCGCGCCCGGCCGGTCTATTGCCGTCCGCTCGACGCGCGGGCGCTCCAAGCGGGGCTCGCAGCCACCCGTCCGGAGGATTTCGTGCCCGAGAATTCCTGGAAGGACTAAGACGCCTCCATGATCCGGCTTGCGATCAGCCTGCCGCCTCTCCCGGGCGGCGGGCTTCCTCACGTTGCAGGAAGTCGAAGCGATAGACCCGCCGGGCGATCTTCCAGCCCTCGGCGGTGCGGCGGTAGCTGTCGGAATACTCGACGAGGCTGCGCGGCGTCACCCGGTCCGAGATCACCCCCTCGCGCGGGGCCGGCTCGCGGAAGACGATGGCGTAGGACGAGCCGGTGGCGCTGTCCTCGTCGATGACCTCGACGATCTGGTTGGTCGCCACGTGCCGCCCCAGCCGATCCTTCGGATAGCGCCCGATCCAGTCGCGGATCGCGGCGCGTCCCTCGATCGGTACCGGCTCGACCGCAGGCTTGTAGACCGCGTCCTCGGTATAGATCGCTGCGAAGGCATCGGGGTCGAGGTGATCGAGGTGGCGGCAGTAGAGCACCGTCAGCTTGGCGCACTCGTGTTCGATCAACATCCGTTGCACGGGGTCCATCGGATCTCCTCCCTCGTGAGTTTGCGTTCAAAGTGAACGAGCCGCGGCAACGTCTTGACGCTGCCGCGGCCCGAGGACGGGTGCTCTCGCGGCGCGGCTCAGTCCAGCAGGTTCGGCAGCCAGAGGGCGATGGCCGGGAAGCTGATCAGCAGGGTGAGCGTGATCATGTCGGTGGCGATGAACCACAGCGCGCCCCGGAATACCGTCGAGATCGGCACCGTGCCTCTCAGGGCGGACCCTATGACATAGCAGTTCAGGCCCACGGGCGGGGTGATCATGCCGATCTCCAGCAGCTTGATGACGATGATGCCGAACCAGATCATGTCGACATTGGCCGCCTGCAGCAGCGGGAAGAAGATCGGCAATGTCAGCAGCATGATGCCGATCGACTCGATGAACATGCCGAGCACGATATAGACCACCGCGATCATCAGGATCAGAACCACCGGGCTGTCGCCGACCGAGAGCATCGCGTTGGCGATGGCACGCGGCACGCCGGTCAGCCCCATGAAGCTGGTGAACATGGTGGCGCCCACCGCGATGATGAACACCGTCGAGGTGCCGATGGCCGCGTCACGCACGGCGGTGCGCACCACGGTCCAGGTCAGGCGACGACGCAGCGCCGCGAGCACCATGGCGAGCGAGGCGCCGACGGCACCGGCTTCGGTCGGGGTCATCACCCCGGCGAAGATGCCGCCCAGCACACCGAGGATCAGCGCCGGCAGCGGCCAGACCTGCTTGAGTGCGGCGATGGTGTCGGCCCGGGTCGCGGTAATCTCGGCGCGCGGCGCCAGAGACGGGTTGGCCTTCACCCGCAGCATGATCATCGTCATGTACATCGCCGCCGAGAGCGCGCCCGGCAGGAAGCCCGCGAGGAACAGCTTGCCGACCGAGACATTGGCGAAGATCGCGTAGACGATCATCAGGATCGACGGCGGGATCAGCGAGCCCAGCGTGCCCGCCGAGGCGATTGTGCCGGTGGCGAGCGCCTTGTCATAGCCCTGCTTGAGCATCTCGGGCACTGCGATGCGCGACATCGCAGCCGAGGTCGCCACCGACGAGCCCGAGGCCGCCGAGAACAGCGCGCAGGCGCCGACCCCGGCGCAGCCGAGCCCGCCCGGCACCCGCCTGAGGATGATCTTGAGCGCGGCGAAGAGCCCGTCCGTCAGCCCCCCGTTCGAGGCCACGTACCCCATCAGCAGGAACATCGGCACGGCGCTGAAGCTCCAGTTCGCGATGAAGTCGAACGGGATGGCGCGGGCGATGCCCCAGGCGACCTGGAAGCCGAGCGCGGCCCAGACGCCCCCGAAGGAGACGAGAAGAAGCACGATCCCGATCGGCGCGCGGAGCGCGATCAGGAACAGCACGATGCCGGTGCTGGCGAATCCGATTTCCAACATCGACATGGTCAGTCAGCTCCGTGGTCGTTTTCTGCGGTGTGAACCGAGACCAGCTCGGCCCGCGCGCGCGGCTTGAAGAGAAGGCGGAAGAACAGGAGCAGGCAGACCAGAGAGGTCAGCACCATGGCGCAGGGCAGCAGGAAGCGCGCGGGCCAGATGTAGACGCGCACCGCGCCCATCACGATCTCCTTGCGCTCGAAGGCCTTGATGGCATCCGGCCACGAGATGTAGGCAAGCCCGCCATACCCGATCGCGCTGATCAGCAGGACGAAGCCCACCACCGCAACCTGCATCTTGTAGGGCATCATCTGGTAGAACAGTTCGACCGAGATTGACTGACGCGTCAGTTCGACAAATGCCATGGGCAGAACCACGATCGCCACCATGTAGTAATAGGCGGTTACTTCCAGCGTGCCCTGGATCGGGGTGTTGATGGTGTATTTCAGGACAACGTCCAGCGTGACATGCCCCATCATCGCCAGGACCGGGATGGTGGTGATGGTCACGAGTGCCTCCGACACCCACTCAAGCGGATTGCGGATCATGCTCCTCCCTCCTTCTTTTTCGGGCAGCGCGGTCCTGGGACAGTCCTCCTCGTCCAGGCTCGGCGCAGATCGCCCGATTGTCCTTGTCTACCGGCTGGGCCGTTTCTCCGGCAAGCGCGCCATGCCGCGGCAAACCTTTGGGTGGCGACAGCCTCCGCCTATGGGAGGAAAAATACCGTTCCGCGGCGGCAGGGCGTCTGACTATAGTCCTAAATTGCATCATTGTTGCATGCCGCCGCCGCGCTGACGGCCAGCGGCCTGCAACGCAAGGGAGGAGAGGGATCACATGACTTCTATCAAAGCACTGCTGCTTGCCGGCGGCGTCGGCCTGATGGCGGCCACCAGCGTCGCGGCCGAAAGCTATCGCATGGCGCATTTCCAGCCCGAGGGCGAAACCACCGTGCGCACCGCGAAATGGTTTGCCGAGGCGCTGAACGAGGCCACCAACGGCGAGATCGCCTTCGAGCTGTTCTCCGGCGGCGTGCTGCTGCCGGCCAAGTCCTCGCTGCAGGGCATCGGCGACGGCGTGGCGCAGGAAGGCTTCCACACCTCGGGCTACACCCCGTCGGAACTGCCGCTGTCGAACGCGCTGTCGGGCTCGGGCTACATAGTCTCCGACCCCACGGCGCTTGGTGCCGCCTATGCCGACTGGGTCGCCAACGATCCCGAGGGCCAGGCAGAGTTCGCCGAGCACAACGTGGTGCCCTTCGGCGGCTTCTCGACCCCGGGCTACCCGGCGATCTGCAACACCTCCGAGCCGATCACCGAGCTCGATCAGCTTCAGGGCCTGAAGATCCGCTTTCCCGGCGGCCTGACCTCGAAACTGGCGCAGGATCTGGGCGTCATCCCGGTCAACATCCCCGCAACCGAGATCTACCAAGCGCTTCAGACCGGCCAGATCGACTGCGCCGGCATCCTTGCCGCGTGGCTCAACATCGACAACTCGCTCGACGAGGTGTCGAACTCGGTCACGCTGCTGAACTGGGAAGGCAGCTTCAACTCGCCGGTCCAGCTCTACAACAAGGACTTCTGGCAGAGCCTGACCGACGAGCAGCGCGGCACCATCATGGAGCTGGTCGCGCAGGCCCATGCGCGCCTGCAGATCGACTTCCTCTCCTCCGACGAGAAGGCACTCGCCACCTCCGAGGAGAAGGGCCACGCCATTGTCGAGCCCGGAGAGAGCATCCAGAACGCTGTTCAGGAATGGGTCGACAACGGTCTTGGCGGCCGCAACGAGCTGGTCAAGGATGTCTACGGCGTCGAGGATCCGGAAGCGCTCTTCTCCTCGTTCCAGCCCTATCTCGACAAGTGGGCCGGCCTGATCGAAGGCATGGAAGACCCGGGCAACGAGGAAGAACTGACCAAGGTTCTCTATGACAACCTTTACGGTCAGCTCGACCCGGCGACCTACGGCATGGACTGACGCAGCCGCGACTGCACAGGATCGAGGCGGGCATGGCGACATGCCCGCCTTTTCCTTTACCCCCCTTCGCCCGGTGCGGTCTTGCACCTTGACCGCAAGCGGTCTTCAACAGACGGATCATCGCAACGCGAAACGGGGACCAAGCACATGACCGAGATCGGCAGACCGACCTATTACAGCCGGGTCGAGCGCTGGGAGTGCGACTACAACAACCACTGGAATGCCCGGTTCTACGGCCGCAGCTTCCAGATGGCGGCCGAGGCGCTCGCCACCGCGCCGGGTGCCCCCGGCCCCGGCGGTGCGATCACGCCGCTTCGGCACCTGCGTTTCCATCGCGAACTCTTCGTGTCCGCCCCCGTCGAAGTGCGCAGCGCGCGGCTCGCGGGCGGGCCACAGGACGGCGCCGTGGTTCACCTGCTGATGAGCGGCGGCGAGATCTCTGCCACCGCGCTCGACCTGACGACCCAGCGCGCCGCGGATCTGCCCGAGGTGACGCCCGAGGAGGTGCCGCTCGCCCTGCCCCGCGGACTCGGCACCACCCCGATGCGGGACTGGCCGGACGCCGGGGCGCATGACGTGACGGTGCCGCTCGGCCCGGTGCGGCCAAGCGATCTCGACCACACCGGCGCGCTGCTCTTCGAGCAGATCATCCGCCACAGCTCGGTCTCGTCCCACGCGCAGCTCAACCATCTCGGCTTCACGCCCGAGTTCTCGAACCGCACCGGGATCAACCGGATGGGGGTGGAGTTCCTGGTCTCGCGCGGGGCCGCACCGGTGGCAGGGCGGCCGCTCTTCGCGACGTCGCGGCTGCAGGCGATCAAGGGCAAGAGCTTCTGGGCGGTGCATCGCGTCTTCGACGACATGGGCGAGGCGGTGGCCACCATCGAGCAATGTCTACTGACCGTGGACCTCAACACCCGCAAAGCGGTGGCAGTGCCGGACTTCCTCTACGCGGCGCTCGACTGAGCGCCCGCCTTACGGGGCGGGCGGCAGCTTGCGCCTGGGCGTGCTCGACACCCCGGCGCGGCTCTCGCGCCAGAGGATGAACAGCCCCGCCGCGATCACCATCGCACCGCCGAACAGCGTGTTGATGCCGGGAATGTCACCAAAGATGAAATAGCCCAGCCCGATGGCGAAGAGCAGCGATGTGTACTCGAACGACGCGGTGACCGAGGCCGGCGCCGCTTGCAGGCTCAGCGCCATGCAGAGCTGGCCAAAACCTCCGAGGATCCCGCAGGCGATCAGCAGCGCAGTCTGCTCGAGCGTCAGTGGCTCCCAGCCGCCAAAGGCCGAGAGCGCAAGGAGCGACGAAGAGATCAGCCAGAAATAGGCGGTGATCGTGGTCGGCTTCTCGGTCTTCACCAGACCGCGCACCAGCAAGAACACCACCGCGACCCCCGCCGCCGCGATCAGCGCCGCCGCGATGCCGATCAGCTCGCGCGTGGTCAGCTCGGCCGAGCCGCTGGTCAGCATCGACAGGTTCGGCCAGGTGATGACAAGGACGCCGGCAAAGCCGAAGGCCACCGCACCCCAGCGGTTCACCCCCACCGCCTCGCGCAGGAACAGCGCCGAGAAGGCCACGACGAAGAGCGGCTGGGTGTATTGCAGGGTGACCGTCTCGGGCAGCGGCAGGGCCTGCACCGACACGAAGGTCAGGCCCATCATCGTCAGCCCCAGACAGGTGCGGGTCACGTGCCCGACGAAGCGCCTTGTGCGGAACGCCGCGGTCAGCTCACCGCGCAGGATCAGCAGCCCCGCGATCGGAAGGATCGAAAAGAAGCAGCGGAAGAACATCACCTCTCCCAGCGGCACGTCGTCGATCAGTTTCACCAGCGTCAGCATCAGCACGATGCAGATCACGTAGAGGATCTTGAAGGCGATCCCGCGCAGGTGCGAGTCGGGCTGCGCGACAGCGGCGGCCTCACTCATGGCATTCCTCCCTCGGATGTCCCAGGGCACCGCCAGCCCGGCCGGAGGCCGGGGCGGCGCACTGGCCTTGGAGGCATACTGCCCTCGGGTGACGGGAACGGACAGGGTGCGGCCACAGGCATAGGTATTGCGTTGCCCCGCGCAAGGCGCAGGCTCTCGGGCGGTGCGAAAGGCGCCGGCCACGTTTCTAAGCCGTTGGGATGCTCATATTCTGCAGGCGCCCGGAGGCGCACGCGCCCTCGGGCCCGAACGGACAGGAAAAGGGAGCGAGCCAGTCATGACGGGTATTCTTGAGGGCATCCGCGTGCTCGATTTCGGCCGGTGGATCGCCGGCCCCTATTGCGCGCATCTGCTCGCCAGTTTCGGCGCCGACGTGATCCGCATCGAGCGCCCGCGCGGCGAGGACGACCGCTTCCTGATGCCGGTCACCGATCACGGCGAGGGCGCTCAGTTCCTGCAATGCAACGGCGGCAAGCGCTGCCTGGCGCTGGCGATGACCTCGCCCGAGGGCCGCGAGGTGATGAAGAAGATGATCGCGCAGGCCGACGTGGTGGTGGCGAACTACTCGCCCAACGCGCTGAAGTATTTTGGCCTCGACTACGACACCCTGAAAGCCATCAAGCCCGACATCATCCTTGCCACCGCCAGCGCCTACGGCACTGAAGGGCCGATGGCCGAGCGCATCGGCTTTGACGGGGTGGGCCAGGCGGTGAGCGGCGCGGTCTGGCTGACCGGCGAGCCGGGCAAGCCGCATCGCGCGGCGACGGCGCCGATCGACTTCTCGACCTCACTGTCGCTGGCCTATGGCACGCTGGCGGCGATCATCCGCAAGATGCGCAGCGGCGAGGGCACCCATGTCGAGGCCTCGCTGGTGGGCACCTCGCTCAACCTCACCAACCAGATCCTGATGGAGGAAGGCACCGGCTTCCGCCACCGCGAGCCATCGGGCAACCGCAGCCCGATGTCGGGCCCGTCCGACATCTTCAAGGCGCGCGACGGCTGGTTCATCATGCAGGTGATCGGCCAGAAGGTGTTCCAGCGCTGGTGCAAGATCGTCGAGCGCGAGGACCTGCTCGACGACCCGCGCTTCGCCACGGACGACACCCGCGGCGAGAACGGCGAGGACCTGAGCGCGATCATGCAGAAATGGTGCGCGGACAAGCGCCGCGACGACTGCATCGAGATCCTCGGCAATGCCAGCATCGGCTGCGGCCCGGTGCTGTCTCCGGCCGAGGTGATGGGCGGCGCGCTCGACCTGCGCCAGACCTTCATGCGCGACGTGGCCTTCCCCGACTCCGCGCCCTTCCCGCTGGTGCCGCCGCCGGCGAAGCTCTCGGGCGGTAGCGTGGACTTCGCCCGCCCGCCGCTGCTTGGCGAGCACAGCGAGGCGGTGCTGGCGGATTATGGCTTCAGCACCGAGGAGATCGCCGCGATGTGCGAGGCAGGCACCGTCAAGGCCGGCTGACCCGCTGCATTAACGAGCGCCAACAAGAAACGCCCCCGCGGAGACCCGCGGGGGCGCTTGCTTTCAAGCCTGCCGCCTCAGCGCCTTCGCGAGAAATCCGGGCGCCGCTTTTCCTTGTGGCTGGCCACGCCCTCGCGCACGTCCGGGCCGCCGAAGCCGAGGAATTCCAGCGCCAGGCCGGCCTCGAAGGTGCCGGCGTTGTGCTTCCAGAACAGGTTTAGCGTCTGCTTGGTCCAGCGGATCGATTCCTGTGCGCCCCGGTTCAGCTTGCTGGCGGTCTTGCGCGCCGTCTCGAGCAGGTCTTCCTCCTCGACGGTGAGCGACACCAGACCGATGCGCTCGGCCTCCGCCCCCGAGATCTTGTCGCAGGTCAGCAGCAGGTACTTGGCCTTGGCCATGCCGCACATCAGCGGCCAGACCGCCGCCGCGTGGTCGCCCGCAGCCACCCCGAGCCGCGTGTGGCCGTCGACGATCACCGCGTCCTTGGCGGCGATCGAGATGTCGGCCATCAGCGCCACCACGAGCCCTGCGCCCACAGCCGGGCCGTGGATCGCCGAGATGATCGGCTTCGAGCAGTCGATCATGTTGTAATAAAGATCGCGGGACTCGCGCAGAACCTGCGTCAGCGTGCCGTAATCCTCGATCTGGGCGTCGATCAGGGCAAAATCTCCGCCCGCCGAGAACGCCTTGCCGGCGCCGCGCACGATGACCACGTTGACGTCCGGGTCCTCGTCGATGGTGTTCCAGACATAGGGGATGTCGGAATGCACCCGCGCGTCCACCGCGTTCAGGTTCGGGCCGTCGAAGATCAGCTCCAGCACGCCGGGCTCGTTCATTTCGAACTTGAAGGCGTAGTCCTTGTATTTGTCGAGAGCGCTCATTGTCCTGTCCCTTAGCTGACGCGTTCGAAGATCGCGGCGAGGCCCTGCCCGCCGCCGATGCACATGGTTTCCAGCCCGTATCGGTCCTTGCGGCGCTCCATCTCGCGCAGCATGGTGGCAAGGATGCGCACACCCGTGGCGCCGACCGGATGGCCGAGCGAGATGCCCGAGCCATTGACGTTGAGCCGGGCGTAGTCGTCGTCGCCGAAGCCCCAGCTCTTGGTGCAGGCCAGCACCTGCGCCGCGAAGGCCTCGTTCAGCTCGACGAGATCCATGTCCTTCATGGCAAGCCCGGCGCGGCCGAGCGCCTTCTCGACTGCGGGTACCGGGCCGATGCCCATGCGCTCGGGGCCGACCCCCGCCACGCCCCAGTTCACCAGCCGGCCCATCGGCTTGAGGCCGAGCGCCTCGGCCTTCTCGCGGGTGGTGACGATGCAGGCGGCGGCGGCGTCATTCTGGCCCGAGGCATTGCCCGCGGTGACCGTCGCCTCGGCATCCGAGCGCCCAAGGATCGGCCGCAGGCCCGAGAGGCTCTCGGCGGTGGCGTCGTGGCGAATGTGCTCGTCGGTGTCGAACACGGTCTCGCCCTTGCGCGACTTGATCGTGACCGGCACCGTCTCGTCGCGGAACTTGCCCGCGGCGGTCGCGGCAGACGCCTTGGCGTGCGAGTTGGCGGCGAAGGCATCCTGCTCCTCGCGCGAGATCGAGAAGTCGCGGCGCAGGTTCTCCGCGGTCTCGAGCATGCCGCCCGCCACCGGATAGAACTTGCCGCCCGAGGTGACGCGGCCGCGCCCGATGCGGCACATGAGCTCGGCGTCGCGGCCCTTGAGGCCCCAGCGCGCGCCCATTGTGTAGTACTCCGCCTGGCTCATGGACTCGGCGCCGCCGGCGATGATCAGGTCGGCCACGCCGGTTTGCACGCACATCGAGGCATTGATCACCGCCTGCAGCCCCGAGCCGCAGCGGCGGTCGATCTGGGTGCCCGGCACCGAGATGTCGAGCCCGGCATCGAGCGCCGCGATCCGACCGATCGCCGGGGCCTCGGAATTGGGGTAGACCTGCCCGAAGATCACGTCGTCGATCTCCTCGCTGGTGACACCCGAACGTTCGACCAGCGCCTTGACCACCGTGGCGGCAAGCTCGGCGACGGGCACATCCCGCAGGGAGCCGCCGTAGCCGCCGACCGGAGTGCGGATCGGTTCGCAGATGACTGCATCGCGCATCTATTCTGTCCTTCCTTTCGTCTTGTTCTGTCTGGCGCCGGCCTCCCGCCGGCGCCGGTCGTCCTCAGTAGGAGCGCGGCAGTCCGAGCACCTTGTCGGAGATGAAATTCATCACCATCTGCTGGCTGATCGGCGCGATCTTGAGGTGCCGTGCCTCCATCCAGAAGCGCGAGACGTGGTACTCGGTCGACATGCTGAAACCGCCATGGAACTGCATTGCCCGGTCCGCCGCCTCGAAGCCGGCATCGCTTGCGAGGTATTTGGCGGCATTGGCCTCGGGCCCGCAAGAGCGGCCCTCGTCGAACAGCCGCGCCGCCTTCTGGGTCACCAGATCCGCCGCCTCGAGCCGCATCCAGGCATCCGCGAGCGGGTGCGCCACGGCCTGGTTCTTGCCGATCGGACGGTCGAAGACGATGCGGTCCTTGGCGTATTGCACCGCCAGGTTCAGCGCTCCGCGCCCCAGCCCGATGCAGGTTTGCGCCACCGCGATACGCTCGGGATTCAGGCCGTCGATCAGGCAACGGAAGCCCTTGCCCTCCTCGCCGACGATCTCGTCCTCGAAGACCTCGAAATCCTCGAACACGATCTCGTTGCTGTCGACCGCGTTGCGCATGATCTTGTCGATGCGGTTGATCTGCACGCCCTTCTTGTCCTTCAGACGGCTGAGGAACAGCGTCATGCCATCGAACGGGCGTTCGGGGTTGCGCGGGCTGGTGCGGGTCAGCAGCAGGATGCGGTCGGCGTTGAGCGCGTTCGAAATCCACACCTTGCGCCCGTTCACGAGGTAACGGTTGCCGTCCTTCTTGGCGAAGGTCTTGAGCCGCGAGGTGTCGACGCCGTTGTCGGGTTCGGACACGCCGAAGCACATCATTTCCTCGCCGCTGGCGAGCTTGGGCAGGAACTCCTGCTTCATCTCGGGCGAGCCGTGGTGGATCACCGGACCCGGCGGAAAGACGTAGTACTGGAACACCGAGTTGGCGTTGAACCCGCATTTCTGGCCCAGTTCGTCGAGCACGATGCCGCATTCGGTCAGGCCAAGCCCCATGCCGCCGTATTCCTCGGGCATCAGGATGCCGAGCCAGCCGCCCTGGGCCAGCGCGTCCTTGAAATCCCAGGGGTACTCCTTGGTCTTGTCCATCTTGCGCCAGTATTCGAGATCGAACTCCTCGGCGATCTTGCTGACGGAGCCTCGGATCAGGTCGAGTTCGGATTGGTCGAGTGCCATTCTGGGGTCTCCTCTCAGGCGGTCTGTTCGGTGTCGGCCTGCACCGGGATCAGCTCGAGCGGGGTCGACGCATCGAGCGCCGACATGTCGCCCGCGGGCTGGCCGAGATAGCGCGCGCGGATGGCGCGGCGCATGATCTTGCCGTTCTTGGTCTTGGGCAGGCCCGGCACCGGCACGATCAGCGACGGGATCATCGCCTTGCCCACCAGCCGGGTGACGGCCTCTGCTGCCCTCACCATGTCGAGCGCCTCGACGCCGCTGCCCAGCGTCACGAAGGCCACGATGCGCGAGCCGCGATCCGGGTCGGGCACGCCGATCACGGCGGCCTCCGAGACCTCGGGGTTGGTCACCAAGGCGCTCTCGATCTCGGCCGGGCCGATGCGGCGGCCCGAGACCTTGATGGTGTCGTCCGAGCGGCCGTGGATGCGCCAGTAGCCATCGCCGGCCACCGAGGCGAGGTCGCCATGCACCCAGGTGTCGGGGAAGGTGCTCCAGTAGGTCTCGAAATAACGCTCGGGATCCTGCCAGAAGGCGTGGGTCATCCCCGGCCAGGTGTTGTGCACCGCAAGCTCGCCGATGCCGTCGGTGGGATTGCCCTCGGCATCGAGCACGTCGGCATCCTGCCCCGGCAGCGGGCCCGCGAAGGTGGCGCAGGAGATCGGCGCGCAGGTGTAGTTCGACAGGATGCCGCCGCCGGTCTCGGTGCCGCCGGTGTAGTTGATGATGGGAAGCGTCTTCCCGCCCACGTCGCGGAACAGCCACCACCAGGTCGGCTCGTCCCAGGCCTCGCCTGTGGAGGTGAAGGCGCGCAGGCTCGAGATGTCCTGCTCCGGAACGCCACCCGCCATCGCCGCCCGCAGACCGCGCGCGGCGGTGGGCGCCATGCCCAGCATGGTCACGCGGTGGCGCTCGACGATGTCCCACATGCGGTTGTGATCGGGGAAGTTCGGCAGCCCTTCGACAAAGACGATACCGGCGCCGAACTGCAGGCAACCGGTGATCATCAGCGGCCCCAGCATCCAGCCCATGTCGGCGATCCAGCCGACGAGGTCGTCGGACTGCACATCGAAGGCATAGCCGAAATCGACGCCGGACTTGATCAGGTAGCCGGCATGGCTGTGCACAATGCCCTTGGGCGCACCGGTGGTGCCAGAGGTATAGATGATCATGAACGGATCGTTGGGATCGCAGGCCACGGTCGGCACCGGATCGCACGCCTTGCCGATGTCGGCCCAGGCGTGGTCGCGCCCCTCGGTCATTGCGCAGCCGCTTCCGGTGTTCTCGATCACCAGCACATGGCGCACGCCGGGGGCCTGCTTCAACGCGCCGTCAGCGGTCTCTTTCATGGCGACAGGCTTGCCTTTGCGGGTGGTGCCGTCGACGGTGACCAGCGCCACAGCGTCCGCCGCGTTGAGCCGCGCCGCGAGCGGATCGGGCCCGTAGCCCGAGAAGGCCGGCACCGCCACGGCGCCGATCTTGGCGCAGGCCATCAGCGCCACCGCGGCCTCGGGGATCACCGGAAGGAACAGCCCTACCCGGTCGCCCTTGCCGATGCCGAGCGCCGCCAGCCCGGCGGCCACCCGCTCGACCTCGGCGCCAAGCGCGCCGAAGCTCAGCTCGCGGCACACACCGCTGTCGGCTTCACTGATCACGGCGGGCCGCTTTGCGGCCTCGGGGTCTTTAGCGTGGCGAGTGACGCAATGGGTCGCGACGTTCAGCGCCCCGCCGGAGAACCAGCGCGGAAAGGCAAAGCCGGCGCTGTCGTCGCGGAAGGTGGACCAGGGCGTCGTGAAGGTGACGCCGAGGTCGTCGAGCGCCCGCGGCCAGAAGCTCTCGGGGTCGTCGATCGACGCCCGATGCATGTCCTCGAGCCCCTCATAGCCCCAGCGGTGCATCGCCGCCGCCAGGCGGCTGCGGTCCATCTGGTCAGGGCCGGGCATCCAGTCTGCGGATGCCGCCTCGCCGAAACGCGCGCGTCCCTTCATCGCCTCACCCCCTGCCCTTGAGCTGCTCGTACATGCCGATCACCTCGCGTGCGGTCTTCACGTGGGCGAGATCGATATGCATGCCCTCGTAGGCCACCGCCGCATCGCCACGCGCCACACCGGCATCGAAAGCGTCGATCATGCCCTGATAGAAGGCGACCTCCTGCTCGGTCGGCATGAAGACCTCGTTGGCGATGGCGACATGGCTGGGGTGGATCGCCACCAGCCCGCGGAAGCCGAGGGTCTTGTTGTCACGGGCGAATTTCCACGCGCCGTCGATATCCTTGAGATCCTGCCACAGCCCGACGATGGGAAAATCCCGCCCCGCCGCGCGCACAGCCAGCACCGCGCGCGAGCGCATGTAGAGCGTCTCGAACCCGTCCGGGGTGAACTCGAACCCGATCGAGCGCGACACGTCGGCATCGCGCGCCGTGCCGGCGAACAGCGTGGCACAGCGCGGCGACGCCTTGATCATGTTCTCGCAGTCCGCGTAGGCCTGCGCTGTCTCGAGCGAGAGCACAAATTCCAGCGTGCCCGCGTCAACCCCGTTGCGACGCTCATAGTGATCGACCAGCGCCTCGGCCTGCACCACGTCGCGTGCGCCGTAGGTCTTGGGCGGCAGGAAGCCGTTGCAGCCCTTGATCGCCACCGCCTCGAGATCATCGCCCATCATGCCGGTCTCGAGCGCGTTGAGGCGCACATAGACCCCGACCTCGGGATCGGACTTTGCCAGCTCACCAATTGTTTCGGCGACCATGTGGCGGGTCTCGGCTTTCATGTCCTCGGGCACGGAATCCTCAAGGTCTAGGATCACCGCATCCGCGCCGGCGGCCACCGCCTTCTTGGCCCAGGATTGCTTGTGGCCGGGAACGAACAGCATCGAACGTGTGGGTTTCATACCGGAAATGCCTCCTCTTTCCCCTTTTGATGCATAATATATTATTTTGGGTCAATTGAGCCACGCCGCTCCGGAGGGCTCGAAAGGCAAAAGCTGGCAACCTCATAGGCGCCGCTCGGGCCGGGCTTGGAAACCCCTGCGAATGGGCGCAGGGGTGATCGCCTAGGGCGGCGACAGGCAGCGGCTTCGGCGACCGCAATTGACAATCCCCGCCCTGCCCCGAAGCTCGCAGCAGGCACCAAGACGGAATAGAGGAGACAGGCACGTGGAGCGTTTCAAGGGAAAGACCGCGCTGGTCATCGGCGCCGGCACCGCCGGCGGCGGCTGGGGCATCGGCAAGGCCTGCGCGGCACAGTTCGCCCGCGAGGGGGCCAGCGTTGTCTGCTTCGATCTCGACGCCCGTCTCGCCGAAGAGGCCGCCCGGACGATCCGCGACGAGGGCGGCACCGCGCTCGGCATCGGCGGCAACGCCACCTCCTCGGACGAGGTCAAGGCGGCGGTCGACGCCGCGGTGGCCGAGTTCGGCGGGCTCGACCTGCTGGTCAACAACGTGGGCATCGTGGTGCCCGGCGACGTGGTGGAGCTCTCGGAAGAGGATTTCGACAAGGTCTTCGCGGTCAATCTCAAGAGCTGCTTCCTGTCGATGAAGCACGCCATTCCCGAGATGCTGGCCCGCGGTGGCGGCGCGGTGGTCAACGTCTCGTCGATCTCGAGCATCCGCTATCTCGGGAAGAACTACGTCGCCTACTATTCCTCGAAGGCGGCAATGAACCAGATGACCCGGGTGACCGCGGCGGAATACGCCGCGCGGCAGGTCCGGGTGAACGCGGTGCTGCCGGGGCTGATGGACACGCCGATGGCACGCGCCTCGGCGCAGAGCAACTGGGGCGCCTCCCCCGAGCAGATGGACGAGGTCTGGAAGGCGCGGGCCGAGCGCGTGCCGATGAAATGGCTCGGCGACGCCTGGGACATCGCCCGCGCCTCGGCCTTCCTCGCCAGCGACGACGCCCGCTTCATCACCGGCCAGACCCTGACCGTCGATGGCGGCATGACGCTGGGCTGCTGAGGAGCGCATCATGGCCGCCGGGAAATCCGCGCTTTCGCTGCTTGTCGATCCGGCCTTTCGGCGGCTCCTGCCCTCCATCGAGGTCTGTTTCCTTGGCCTGTTCATCCATATCGTCGCCTGTTCGTGGGTGATGGCCGAACTCACCGACAGCGCCACGATGGTGGCGCTCGTCACCACCATCACGTCGCTGCCGCCGGTGCTGCTGTCGCTGCTGGCAGGCGGGCTCGCGGATGTGCTCGATCGGCGGCGGGTGATGATCCTCAGCCAGATCTTCATGTTCCTCGTGTCGCTGGTGCTGGTGGGCATGGCGGCGGCGCAACTGCTGACACCCGCCTGGGTGCTGGTGCTGGCGTTCCTTGTGACCTCGGGCAACGCGACCCTGGCCCCGGCCTGGATCGCCTCGCTGGGTGACATCGCCCCGCGCGACCAGCTTCCCGAGGCGGTGTCGCTTCACACCATCAGCGCCAACCTGATGAAGACGCTCGGCCCGGTGCTGGGCGGACTAGTGCTCGCCACCGCCGGCAGCACCGCGGCTTTCCTCGTCGGATCGCTGAGCTACGTCCCTGCGATCGTGGCCCTGGCGCTGTGGCGGGCACCCAAGCGTGAGGATGTTCCCGGCGCCTCGATCGGGCGGGCAATCTCAGAGGGGGTCCGGTTCATCGTCGAAGCGCGGCACGTGCATCCGATCGTGCAGCGGGTGTTCCTGTTCGGCTTCTGCTCCAACGGCATGATCGCGCTTCTGCCGCTGGTGGCCCGCGACCAGTTCACCGGCGAGGCCGACATCTACGGGCTGCTCTATGGCAGCATCGGCATCGGAGCGATCTCTGGCGGCCTGCTGCTGTCGCGGCTGCGCCGCGCCTTCGGCATCGAGCGCGTCGTCACCGGCATGACCGCGCTCTGCGCCGCCGCCATCCTGGTGCTGGCACTGACCCATGCCCCGATTGTCGGGCTCGCGGCGACATTCGTCTGCGGCGCCTGCTGGCTGGTCAACCTGACGCTGCTGAACTCGACACTGCAACTCTCGGCGCCGCGCCGGCTGGTGGGGCGGATGGTGTCGATGCACCTCACCTTCACCTATCTCGGGCTGGCGCTCGGGAGCTGGGGCTGGGGCATCGTGGCCGAGCATTTCGGCCTGCAGATCGCGCTCGTGGCGTCGGCTGTAGCGATGGCGGGCACCGCGCTGTTCGCGATCTGGCGCCCGCTGCCTGATGTCACCGGGCCGGAGCCGGATCCGCTCGCCGGCAAACCCTGACGCCCGGCAGGACGGCCGAAGATTCTTCGCACGAAAAATCTTCGGTCGCACGCTCAGGCGAGGCTGTCGGCATACTCCTTCGGCAGCCCGATGGTGCGGATCTCAACATAGGGATCAAATCCCTCGCGGCCGTGCTCGCGACCAATCCCCGACGCCTTCACCCCGCCGATCGGGCAATGGAAGCCACAGCCCGCACCGTTGACCTCGACCACCCCCGACTTGATGCGCTCGGCGATGGCCACGCCGCGCGCGGTGTCGGCGGTGAAGACCGAGCCGTTCAGCCCGTATTGCGAGTTGTTGGCGATGGCGATGGCCTCGTCCTCGGTGTCATAGGTGATGACCGAGAGCACCGGGCCGAAGATCTCTTCCTGCGCCACCGTCGCACCGGGTTCGACCCCGGCGAGGATCGTTGGCCGCACGAACCAGCCGCGGTTCAGCCCCTCGGGCCGCCCCGGTCCGCCGCAGATCAACCGCGCGCCATCCTTGAGCCCGGTGTCAATATAGCCGGCCACCCGGTCGCGCTGACGCTGGCTGACCATCGGGCCGATCTGGGTCGTCTCGTCGAGCGGATCGCCCACCGGCATCGACGCCACCAGCGCCTCGAGCCGCTCCAGCGCTTCCGCCTCCTGCCGCTTCGAGACCACGATGCGGGTCTTGAGGCTGCAGATCTGGCCAGAGTTGCGGAACGAGCCGACGCGGAGCGCCTCGATGGCGGCACCGACATCGGCATCCTCGAGCAGCACCGCCGCCGACTTGCCGCCAAGCTCCAGCGTGATCGGGCGCAGCAAGTCGCCGCAACCCCGCGCCAGCGTCTGCCCGGCGATGGTCGAGCCGGTGAAGGAAACCTTGTTCACCCCCGGGTGCAGCGCGAGATACTCGCTCTCGGCGCGGTCGGCGCAGAGCATGTTGAAGCTGCCAGGCGGAAAGCCCGCCTCGTCGATCATCTCAGCCAGCAGGTAGGCGCTGAGAGGCGATTCCGGCGCCGGCTTGAGGATCACCGTGCAGCCCGCCAGCAGTGCCGGGCCGATCTTGGCCAGCGTCACCATAAGCGGCGCGTTCCACGGCACGATGGCCACCACCACCCCCTTGGGCTTGCGCAGCACGAGGCCGTTGCCGGTCTTGGACTGGCGCAGTTCGCGCCAGGCCAGCTGCGGCGCAAGATCGAGCTGCGCCTCCATCATCATGATCGGGATCGGCACCTGCTGGGTGCGCGAGGCGGTGATCGGGCTGCCCATCTCGGCGGTGATGGTCTGCGCGATCTCTTCGGCGCGGCGCTCGAAGATGTCCTTCAACCGCGCGAGGCAGGCCATGCGCTCGGACAGTTCGAGATGCGGCCACGGCCCCTCGTCGAAGGCACGGCGCGCCGCCGCGACCGCCGCGTCGACATCGGCGCGCGACCCGGCCGGCACCGAGGCGATGGGCTCTTCGGTCACCGGCGAGATCACCTCGATCCGGTCCGAGGAGTCCGGCGTGACCCAGTCCCCGCCGATATAGATCCGATCCAGATTGCCACTTGCTGCCATTGGTCCTGCTCCTCCTGTCCCGTGGTCCGCCGCCGGGCCGGGCCCGGCCTGTCTCCGGGCGCGCCTCAGAGCACGCGAAGACAGACGGACCTTAGCTGACGCGCGGATCAGTGAAAGCGGCGGCGATGCGGCATAGGCCGCACCTATCCGGGCGACAGGGCGAATGACGCGCGCCGCGGCTGCACAGGCCGGAACTTGTTGCCTATCCTGGGCCGCAAGGTGCCACCGCCCGGGCGATGGCGCAGACAAAACGGACAAGGCAAGGAAACGGATATGCTCGAGGGTAAGGTCGCAGTCGTCACCGGCGCAGGCAACGGCATCGGACGGGCGCTGGCAGTGGCGCTGGCGCGCGCCGGCGCGTCGGTGGTGGTCAACGATATCGGCGTCTCGCTGTCCGGCGAGGGCGGCTCAAACTCGCCGGCCGAGGACACCCGCGACGAGATCCGGGGCTTCGGCGGTCAGGCCACGATCAGCACCGACTCGGTCTCGGACTGGGACGCGGCGCAGCGCATCGTCGGCACCGCCGTCGACAGCTTCGGCAAGCTCGACATCGTGGTCAACAATGCCGGCATCCTGCGGGACGCGATGTTCCACAAGATGGAGCCGGAGCAGTGGCTCTCGGTGCTGAACGTCCATCTCAACGGCACGTTCTTCGTCAGCCGCGCCGCGGCGCCGCTGTTCCGACAGCAGGAATCGGGGGCCTACATCAACATGACCAGCGCCTCGGGCCTGGTGGGCAATATCGGGCAGGCCAACTATTCCGCCGCCAAGCTCGGGATCGTGGCACTGACCAAGTCGATCGCGCTAGACATGGCGCGCTACAACGTCCGCGCCAACTGCATCTGCCCCTTCGCCTGGGGCCGGATGACGGGAAACATCCCCACCGACACCCCGGATCAGCAAGCGCGGGTCGACAAGCTCAAGCAGATGACCCCCGAGAAGAACACCCCGCTTGCGGTCTACCTCGCCTCGGAAGCGGCGAAGGACGTGTCGGGCCAGGTCTTTGCAGTGCGCAAGAACGAGATCCTGCTGATGAGCCAGAGCCGGCCCGTGCGCTCGGTACAGCGCGAGGAAGGCTGGACGCCCGAGCTGATCCGCGACCACGCCGGCCCGGCGCTGGCCCCGGCCTATTTCGGGCTCGACCGCAGCCAGGACGTGTTTTCCTGGGACCCCGTTTGACGACCCGAGTCTGAAGAGGAGGAGGCAGACCATGGACAAGCTCGACGAGCTCACCGCCAAGCAGGAGATACAGGAGAACCTGCTGCGCTATGCCCGGGGGGTCGACCGGCGGGACTGGCCGCTGGTCCGGGCCTGCTACCACGACGATGCCATCGACTGGCACGGCGAGTTTCACGGCGACGCCGATGCCTTCATCGCATGGGTCTCGGAGCGCCACGCGACGGTGCCGTTCTCGATGCACTTCATGGGCAATTGCCTGATCGAGGTCGTGAGCCCGACCGTGGCCACCGCAGAGACCTATTTCGTGGCCATGAGCCGGCGCGAGCCGGCCGACGGCGCGCCCACCGATATCGAGGTGTTCGGCCGCTATGTCGACCGGTTCGAAAAACGCGATGATGGAGTCTGGCGGGTGGCCGACCGCAAGGTGGTCTACGATTCCACCCGCACGCTCGACAGCACCAATCACCTGCGCCGCATCCAGGGTGTGCTGGGACAGCGCAACTCCGAGGATGCGGTGTATCTTTCGGCAGCGCTCTGAAGCCGCGCGGGGGCCTGTCCGTCAGGCTCCCGCGTCGCTCTCCCGATCCTCGGCCCAGAGGCCCTGATCCTCGAGATACTGCACCAGCGCGTCACCGCCGCTGACGATATGCTCGACCATCTGCGCCCGCGCCGCCTCGGCGTCGCGCCCGCGGATCGCCTCGAGGATGCGCGGGTGATACTCGAGCGAGCCTTCGATCTGTCCCTCGATCTTGCCGTAGAACTGGTTGGGAAGCTGCTTGGTCATGTTGCCGAGCAGGTTGGCCAGCCGGTTCGACCGCGCCGCGAGGTTTACCGCGCGGTGAAACTGGTGCCCGAGCCGCGTGTAGGACGGCTCATCCCCGGCGGCAACGGCCCTGGAATGCGCCTCGATCAGCGCCTCGAGCTCGGAGAGCTCGTCCTCGCTGGCGCGCATCGCGGCTCGCGCGGCGAGCTCGCCTGCCAGCACACCCTGCGCCCAGAAGATGTCGAGCACGTCCTGCGGCTCGACCCCGACGACGCGGAAGCCGTGTCGTGGCACAAGCTTCACGAAGCCCTCGAGCTGCAGCATCAGCAGCCCCTCGCGCACGGGCGTGGAGCTGATGCCCATGGCCTTGGCAATCGTGTCGATGCGCAGGTAATCGTCGCGGCGGGCGCGCCCCGAGATGATCAGCTCGCGGACATAGCTGGCCACGTCCTGAGACAACTGGCTGCGGCGCCCCTGTGCGTGTGGCGGAAGCTCCATCGGCCCCTTTTCCGGAAGAGATGACGACGCACCAAGAGCTAATGCGCCGGCCCCGCCGACGCAACCTCCGAGGCGAATGGCCCGCGCACCGACCCGGTGCGCGGCGCGGTCTGTTTCACAGCGTGGTGGCGGTGCCGCCATCGACAGGCAGCACCACGCCGGTGATGTAGGAGGCGGCGTGCGAGGCGAGGAACATCGCCGTGCCGGCCATGTCGTCCGCGCCGGTCAGGCGCTTCATCGGCACCTTCTCGACCACCTTCTCCTCGCCCACCCGGTCGAGCGTGCCCTGCATCATCTTGGACGGGAACATGCCCGGTGCGATGACGTTCACGGTGATGTTGCGCCCGGCGAGCTGGTCCGCGAGGTGAATCGAGAGCTGGTGCGACGCCGCCTTCGACGAGGAATAGGCATAGGTCTCGTGCTTGGGGATGTGGAAGCCGTCGATCGAGCCGATATTGATGATCCGCGCCGGCTCGGCCTTGCTGGCTGCAGCCTCAAGCAGCGGCACCAGGTCGCGGATCAGGAAGAACAGCCCCTTCACGTTGAGGTCGAACACCTTGTCCCAGCCGCTTTCGGGATACTCGGCCAGCGGTGCCGCCCAGAGCGCGCCGGCATTGTTGATCAGCACGTCGAGCTTGTCTTCGCGCTCGCCCATTGCCTCGACCACGGCGCGGCGGCCGGCCTCGGTCGAGATGTCCGCCGCCACCGGCAGCGCGATGCAGGTGCCGAAGGCCGACAGCCGCTCGGCGGTGGCGGCGCAGGTCTCGGCCTTCCGCGAGCAGATATAGACCTTTGCCCCGGCCTTCACGAAGCCCTCGGCGATCGACTCTCCGATGCCGCGGCCACCGCCGGTGACCAGCACGGTCTTGCCGGCGAGGCCGAAATACTGCTCAAGAATACCCATTTCGTCTCTTTCCGTTCCTGACATTCGTCTTGTCGTCTCAGGCCTGCGCGGCAACCGCTTCGGCACCGTCGGGGGACTGCACCAGCACACCCTCGGCGATCAGCCGGTCGACATCGGCGCTGCCCAGCACCCGGGCCGCGATCTCGCGCGTGTGCTCTCCGATATGCGGCGCCTCGAAGTCGCGCCCCGGCCGTTCGCCCGCAAAGCGCCACGGCGCCCGCACCAGCGCCAGCCCGTTGCGTTCGGGCTCCATCATGTCGAGCCATTCGGTCTGCGGATGGCTCACAAGCTCGGCGGCGGTCAGCACCGGGGCAAAGGGCACGTCGAACTCGATCAGACGCGCCTCCCACTCGGCCCGGTCGCGGCGCTTGAACTCGGCCTCGACGATCGGGCGCAGCTCGAAATAGTTCTTCAGCCGGTCGAAATAGGTGACGAAGCGCGCATCCTCGGCCAGCTCGGGCCGCTCGATGGCGCGGGTCAGCGCCTGCCAGAACTTCTGCGACGACGACAGGTGCAGCGTGATGCCGCCGCCATCCGAGGTCTGCAGGCAGAAATTCTGCGCCTGCGGATGGCGCGACTCGCGCGTGGGCGCCTTGCCGCCGTCCTCGTACATCTGCGTCACCGCATCGATGGTGATGGTCGACATTGCCTCGAGCAGCGAGGTGCGCACATCCGCCCCCGCCCCGCCCGGCGTCAGGCCGCGCCCGACGAGCCCCGCGAGAATGCCCATCGTGGCTGTGATCGCGGTGATCAGGTCGCCGATGCAGGTGCCCGAGAGCCGCGCATCCTCGGCATCGTTCATGATCGAGTAGAACGCGCCCATGCTCTGTCCGATCGAGTCGTAGGCCGCCCGGTCGCGCCACGGCCCCCCGTCGCCGAACCCCGAAACCGACGCGTAGACGATGGCCGGGTTGATCTTCTGCACGTCCTCGATGCCGAGCCCGAGCGCCGCCATCTTGCCGGGGCGGCTGTTCTCGATCACCACGTCGAACTCGGGCAGCAGCGACTTGACCAGCGCCAGCCCGTCCGGCGACTTGAGGTTGACCGCGAGGCTCTTCTTGCCGGCGTTGTACTGCACGAAATAGGGGCTCTTGGTGTCGACGCCGCGGCGGAACGGATCGCCGCCATGCGGCGGCTCGACCTTCACCACCTCGGCCCCGAGCGAGGCGAGGATCGCCGCCGCGTAGGGCCCCGAAATATAGGCGCCGAGTTCCAGAACCCGAATTCCGGTCAAAGGTCTCGTCTTGGCCATCTGTCTCTCCGTTTCCTGTGCGGTCCGCCGGTGCGCTCGATGTCCGCGCCATCGGCGTCCGCCCTGCGCCGCGGATCCCTGTCCGGCCCGCCGCGCCATTTCAAAAAATCTACAGGCTCGCCCGGCCCGGTTCCACTTGCGCGACCGCCTCGGACGGCAGCGATTGCTCCTGTCTCTGGACCCCATCGGAAATGACTCTCGCTGGTGTGAGCCTGCCGTGAGCCCCAACACGACGCGCCTTTGAAGAGGGCGTCCGGCGTGCCGTCGCGCCGTATTGCAGAAGGCTGTGCACCGTTCAGCCCTCCCCCAGATAGCCGGCCGCGAGCCCGTCGCGGATCTGCGTCGCGTCGATCCCCCAGTCGCTGAGCGCGACCTGCGTGTCGGCCCCGGCGCGGGCGGGCGCCTGCCGCACCGTTGCCGGCGTTTGCGAGAAGCGCGGCGCCGGGCGGGGATGCTCCGCCCCGTCGAGCCACGTGAACGCCGCGCGCGCGGTGCTTTGCGGGTGGCGCGAAGCCTCCGCGAGGCTCAGCACCGGGCTCACGCAGGCATCGCTGCCGGCAAAGACCAGTTCCCACTCCGCCCGGCTGCGCTTGCGGAAGCGCGCCGCGAAGAGCGACCGCAGCTCGCCCCAGTTGGCGCGATCCTCGCGGGATGGCAGCGCCGCCGGATCGAGCCCGAGCCCGGTCACGAAGGGGATGTAGAAGCGCTGCTCGAGCGCCCCGACCGCCATCCAGCCGCCATCGCGTGTCTCGTAGGTGCAATACCACGGCGCGCCGCCATCGAGCGCATTCTGCCCCCGGCCCTCGTGGAGCCGGTCGTTCTGGAGGAAGCCACGAAACACCGTGAGCAGGCTCGACACGCCGTCGATCATCGCCGCATCGACGACCTGTCCGCCGCCCCCCGAACGCGCGTGATGCAGGGCGCAGACCGTGCCGAAGGCGAGGTAGAGCGCCCCGCCTCCGTAATCGCCCACGAGGTTGAGCGGCGGCACCGGCGCCCCGCCAGCGGGGCCGATCATCGCCAGCGCACCGGTCAGGGCGATGTAGTTGATGTCATGGCCGGCGGCCTGTGCCAGAGGCCCGTCCTGCCCCCAGCCGGTGGCGCGGCCATAGACCAGCTTGGGATTTCGGGCCAGGCAGGTGTCGGGCCCGAGGCCCAGCCGTTCCATCACGCCGGGCCGATAGCCCTCGATCAGGATGTCGGCCTGCGCCACCAGTTCAAGCAGCGTCGCTCGGCCGGCGCTGGACTTGAGGTCGATGCCAGCGGAGCGCTTGTTCCGCCCGCGCAGGTCCTGCGCATCCTCGGCACCGACGCCGCGCTCCACCGGTGTGATACGGTCGACGCGAAGCACATCCGCGCCCATGTCGCCAAGCAGCATGCCGCAGAACGGCACCGGCCCCATGCCGGCCAGTTCGAGCACCCGAACCCCTTCCAGTGGCCCCATCTTTCCTCCCTCGCGCGGCCTTTCCCGCGCTCTCGTCCTGTCCGGACTGTGCCACGGAATGGGCGCCGGCGAACCCCGGGAGGCTCTGCGCATAGGGTCTGCCTATGGCGCGCCCAGAGGGCCGATCTCTCGTAGACCGGGGCGAAATATGCTCTAGCTCCGCCTCAGGCCCCGACAGGGGAAGACCGAAACGCGACAGGAGAGACCGCCGATGAAGGTGCTTGTGCCCGTGAAGCGCGTGATCGACTACAACGTGAAGGTTCGTGTGAAAGCGGACGGAAGCGGCGTCGATCTGGCCAACGTGAAGATGTCGATGAACCCGTTCGACGAAATCGCCGTCGAAGAGGCCATCCGCCTCAAGGAAGCCGGCAAGGCCGAGGAAGTGATCGTCGTCTCGATCGGCGTCAAGCAGGCGCAGGAGACCCTGCGCACCGGTCTCGCCATGGGCGCCGACCGCGCCATCCTGGTGACCGCCGCCGATGACGTGCACGAGGATATCGAGCCGCTGGCCGTGGCCAAGCTTCTGGCCGCCATCGTCAAGGAAGAAGAGCCGGGCCTGGTGATCTGCGGCAAGCAGGCCATCGACAACGACCTCAACGCCACCGGCCAGATGCTGGCGGCGCTGACCGGCTACGCCCAGGCGACCAACGCCAACTCGCTCGAGGTCGACGGCGACGCCGCCACCGTGGCGCGCGAGGTCGACGGCGGCCTGCAGACCATCAAGGTCAAGCTGCCCGCCATCGTCACCACCGACCTGCGCCTCAACGAGCCGCGCTACGCCTCGCTGCCCAACATCATGAAGGCGAAGAAGAAGCCGCTCGACGAGAAGACCCCCGCCGATTACGGCGTCGACGTCGCGCCGCGGCTCGAGATCGTCAAGACCGCCGAGCCGGCGGAACGCGCCGCGGGCATCATGGTGGGCTCGGTCGACGAGCTGGTCGAGAACTCAAGGAAAGGTGCGATCTGATGGCTGTTCTCCTTATTGCAGAAATCATGACGGCACGCTGGCGATGGACGCACGCCAAGCCGTGCAGCCGCCGCGCCGCTGGGCGACGTGACCGTGCTGGCCGTGGGCGCCACCGCCAAGGACGCCGCCGACGAGGCCGCGACCATCGAGGGCGTGTCCAAGGTGCTGGTCGCCGAGGATGCGCTTTACGGCCACCGTCTGGCGGAGCCCACCGCGGCGCTGATCGTGTCGCTCGCCGGCGATTACAGCCACATCGTGGCCCCGGCGACCACCGATGCGAAGAACATCCTGCCCCGCGTCGCGGCGCTGCTGGACGTGATGGTGCTGACCGATGTCACCTCCGTGGTTGATGCCGACACCTTCGAGCGCCCGGTCTATGCCGGCAACGCCATGCAGACGGTAAAGTCGAAGGATGAAAAGAAGGTTATCACCTTCCGCACCTCGACCTTCGACGCCGCCGCCACCGGCGGCTCGGCCGCGGTCGAGGACATCGCCGCCGCCGAGGACCCGGCGCTGTCGGAATGGGTCGAGGACAAGGTGGCCGAGAGCGACCGCCCCGAGCTGACCTCGGCCAAGATCGTCGTCTCCGGCGGTCGCGGCGTGGGCTCGGAAGAGGATTTCGTGATCATCGAGAAGCTCGCCGACAAGCTTGGCGCCGCCGTGGGCGCCTCGCGCGCCGCGGTCGACTCGGGCTTTGCCCCGAACGACTGGCAGGTCGGCCAGACCGGCAAGGTCGTGGCCCCGGATCTCTACGTCGCCTGCGGCATCTCGGGGGCGATCCAGCACCTTGCCGGCATGAAGGACAGCAAGATCATCGTCGCGATCAACAAGGACGAAGAGGCGCCGATCTTCCAGGTCGCCGATTTCGGCCTCGTGGCGGACCTCTTCGAAGCGGTGCCGGCGCTGACCGAAAAGGTCTGAGCCCCGCGCCGGAGACAGCGAAAGGCCCGTCGGAAACGGCGGGCCTCTTTCGTTGCAGGGGCGTGGCGAAAGGCTTTGCCACGCCCTCGAGGCAGACGCGCCGGCCCCTCAGGCCCCGGCGCGCAGCCCGAGGATCAGGCCTTGTGCAGGATCACCGGCACGCTCTCCCAGGTGTCGTGAAGGTTGTCATGCGGGCGCTGTGGCGGGTTGTCCGGGTCAAGCTCGGCCCCGAGCTCATACATCGCCTTGAGCAGCCGCACCGCGGTGCCGTGGGTGCCGTGCTTGGCGTCGCCCTTGTTCATGATCCCGGTCACCAGGTTCTGGCCGATGCAGGAATGCTTGCCGATGCCGAAGGTCATGCCCCAGGCCTTCTTGCCCTTGGGCACTTCGCGATGGATGTTGAAATAGCGACCGTCCTCGCCGAAGGCTTCGACGTTGGCCACCGGAGCATGGATCGCCACCATCTCGCCCGATGCGACCTTGCGGCCGGTGCTCAATTCCACATCACGGGTCGCCTTGCGGAAGCGCGCGGGCGTTGTCTGGTGCAGGCGGAAGGCCTCGGCGATGGCCCGGTGCAACCACTCCGGATCCGTGAGATTGGGACGGTCCTCGGGGTGTTCCTTGATCCACTCGTCGATGTGCACGAAGGCATGCGGGAGCATGTGGCTGGTGGTCTTGATCGAGCCGGTGAGGAACTGCGCGCAGTGCCGCCAGACATAGGGGACGCGCTTGTCATCGTCCGGGCGCGACAGGTCTTCGGCAAGGCAGAGCGACATCAGCACGTCCCGCGGCAGGTCGGCGGCCTCGATCTCGCCCGCCTTGTGCTGCTTGGCCAGCGCGATGCGTCGGTCGAGCGAGGCCTGCATCCACTCATCGGCCAGCGCCTGCAGCGCGTCCTTGCCCTTCTGGATGATGGCACCGGGATTGGTGGCCGAGGAATAGCTCGCCGTCGTGGCGGCGCTCACCGCCAGCACCATGTCGCGGAAGCGCTCGGTGGCTTGCTTGCTGTCAACGCCGTCGACGCCGGTCACACGGGCCGAAATCCGCGTCAGCGCGGCGTGGATCAGCGGCACCACGTCGGCGCGCACCTTGCCGTCCTCGCCGCGGGTCGAGGTCATCTCGGCAATCGAGTCCTGGATCGCCGGCTCGACCAGCTGAAGCTCGTAATAGGCCACCGCCTGGCGCGACATCAGCGGCGCGAACAGGCGGGTCAGCTCGGAATGCTGCTCGCCCTCGGCCATGATCAGCGTGTCCTCGAGGAAGATGAAGCGCTCATCCGCGCCGGCCATCACGAAGTCCTGCGACTTCATGATTTCCTCGATCTCGTCGTAGGTATCGATGCGTTGAAGCTTGTTCACGAAGTCCGGCACCGCCGGATCCATCACGGGCTGCATGGGCTTTCTCCTCCTTCGGGGACGCGGCGGGCCCTGCCGGGCGGCGCGCGATCGGCTGATGATGGCGGCAGCGCGGGCCCCTCTCCCGCTCTGCGAACAGCAAAACGCTATCCCACCCCCCGTAAGCTGGAAACGGGGCCCGCCACCGCCATAGGCCGAAGCTTGGGCGGCCATCCACTTCTGCCTCCCTGTCGCCCGGGGCCGCTTGGTGTGATCATCGTGGCGACCCGTTTCAAACGCCATCGGAAGGACAAGAGATGAGCAAAGCCACCGTTTACGATGCGGTTCCCGAGTTCGGGCGCCTGCGCGACACCGTTCTCTACGACGACGTCTGGAACCAGCCCGAGCTGAACAAGCGCGACCGCAGCCTCGTGACCTGCGCGGTGCTCGCGGCGCTTGGCAAGAATGCCGAACTCGAGCATCACATGAAGCTCGCCGTCGAGAACGGCGTGGCGGTGGACGAGTTGCGCGGGCTGGTGGTGCAGGTCGCCTTCTACGCCGGCTGGCCCTGCGCCGTGAACGCGGCGAAATCCGGCATGGCGCTGTTCGAGGCAAACCCGCCAAAGGCCTGACGCCACCGCGCGCAGCCATGACTCTCCCGCAATGCCGCGTTGCAGCATCAAGGGTGGTTCGGGCGGGGTGGGTCTCCTAAATTGTGATCAAGCAACATTATGCACGATTCAGGAGACCCGAGATGGACCACTCAAAGAACGCCAAAGTCATCGCCGAAGCCCAAGCCTACCGCAGCGCCGTGATCCGCGACTTCTTCGCGAAGCTGTTCGGCGGCCAGGCACACGGTCACGCCGTCCACCACTAAGCCCGACGCCGCGGGATCCTCTCCCGCCGCAAGCCGGCACGAAATCGCCCCACAGCCTGACCGGCTGCGGGGCGTTTCTCGTTTCGGGCCTGTGTTTTCGAGCGGCGCAAACCGGGCGCGGGCGCCCGGCGCGCCGGCTCAGGCGCCGGCCAGCAGCAGCGCCGTCACCTCCGAGGCCGGGCGATCGGGCTTCATCTCCTCGACCATCGCCCAGAGCCGGTCGGCCTGGGCCTTGCCGATGAAGGCCACCGTCAGGTCGTCGAGCTTGGTCATGTGCTCTTCGGGCGTGAACGGCTTCTTGGGCGAGCCTTTCGATTGCTCCTCGAAGATGTGCTGGCTGGTGCCGTCCTTGAAATGCACCGTCACGTCGGCAACGAAATACGGGTAGCTCGCGTCGAGCTCGGGGCTGATCTCGATCTTCACCTTCTCGAGCATGTCGCGCACTTCCGAGCCTGGACCAAGATCGATCTCGCCGTCGAGGATGGCCTTGTGCGCGGTGAACCCGTTGCCCTTGCCCAGCACCGACAGCGCCATCTGCGCCGGCAGTGAATACTGCACCTCCTCGATGTTTCGAGGGGTGTAGATGTTCACGTTGCGGGTGCCGACGATGCTGTTGACCATGGTCTGCACCTTGGCATCGATGCGCTCGATCTCCCCGGCACGGTCGCGCACATGCTCCATCGCCTCGATGTAGGAGAAGGTGCAGGCGCAGCAGCAATAGGCCTTGTAGGACAGGCCCGGCATGAAGTTCGGCGTCTCTGGCAGAAAATCGGCGATGGCCTCATCGCCCACGGTCTTGTCGCAGAACATCTTGTAGAGACCGCGGTTTCCAGTGAGGAAGTTGCGCGGCCCGGTGATGCCGGCGCGGGCCAGCTCGGCGGATTCGATGCCGCTGCGCACGCAGATCCCCGCATGCACCCGCTTGATCGAGCCACCGCTCGAGGCGTATTCCGTCGGCCCCGACGCGTGGCTGAGCGCGATGGCGAGCGCATGGAAGGTCTCTTCCTCGTCGAGACCGTACATCTTGGCCGCCAGTGCCGCGATGCCGAAGCCACCCCAGATCGCGTGCGGCTGCCAGCCCTCGTTGAGCACCGCCGGCGAGCCCCATTTACCGATCCGCACATAGGTCTCGTAGCCGACCACGAGCGCGGTGATCACCGTCTTCAGATCGGCCCCCATCTCTTCGCCCATGGCGAAGGCGGCGGGCACCACGGCGCAGCCCGGATGGGCGTTGCCGAAGAAATCGTCATACTCGAAGCCGTGGCCGTAGGTTGCGTTGAGATAGGCCGCATCGACCGCTGCCGCCTTGGTCTCGCCGTCGCCGACGATGGTGGCCTTGCCGGGGCGCGGATCGCGGAACGCCCGGGCCTTTTGCGACCAGGGCAGCTGCGAGGCCCCGATCTGGATCGCGAACTGGTCGCGCGTCAGCATCTTGAGCGCCGCAAGGGTCGCGTCGTCGATATCCTCATAGCTGAAATTCACCACAAATTTCGCCACCGCCCGTTCCAGCGTCAGTGTGTCGCCGTCCATGAACCCCTCCCGTTCCTGTCTCTGTTCCGTGCGCGCACCCGCGCCTTGCTGCGTGCAGACTGGCACCGGCGGCGGCAATGTTCCATCATGTCCGGGCCGGTTTACCGGCTCTCCCGGTTTGATCCGACGGCACCCATAGGCAATGACTGGTGGCTCAGTGGGACCGGACCCGCGTCAGCCGAAGACCCCTCGCATCCCCGCATCAGGAAAGGCCGTGTCGAAGCGCGCGCAGTAGCGTGACACGATCTCGCGCAGTTCCGTCTCGCCGGTCTCGCGCATCAGCGCCACCGGCGGCCTTCCAAAGCGCAGCGCCAGCCGCGCGCCGGTGTCGATGTCCTCGGGGCTGGCCACGTCCTCGGCCAGTTCCTCGAGCACCGGCAGGAACAGGGCCGCGCGCAAACGATCCGCGATCAGCCGCGCCAGCGCCGCATCGGGGGCCTCGGGCGCCTCGTCGATCTGCCAGGCGTCCCCCGCCTCCCCCACTGCGATGAGCCCCGCCGCCGGGGCATAGCTCGGCCCCAGCGCGCCGAGATTGCGCACGGCGTTGAGATTGATCCGGGGCTTGATGATGTTCATCACCGCGAAGGGCCCGATGGCAAGGTCGAACACCTCGCGGGCCACCATGTCGATCTGCCCGGGGCTGGCCAGCCCCTCGTCGGCGATGCGCACGGCCTCGTTGGTGTAGGGGCAGAAGAACCGGTTGACCGCGAAACCGTTGGCATCGCGGCAGGTCAGCGGCGTCTTGCCCATCGCGGTGACGTAGTCCAGCGCCAGCGCGAGACTGTCCTCAGACGTCGCCGCGCCGCGTACCACCTCGACCAGCGGGTTGATGTCGGCCGGGCTGAAGAAATGCAGCCCGAGGAACCGCCCGGGCTCAGGCAGGCAGCCGGCCAGATCGCTCACCCGCAGCGCGCTGGTGTTGGTCGCGACAACCGCCTCGTCGTCGAGATGCGGCGCAAGCCGGGTCAGAAGCCCGGTCTTCACCGCGAGATCCTCGAACACCGCTTCGATCACAAGCGCCGCCCCGGCCACCGCCTCCATGCGTGTCGAGAGGCTCAGCGCCGCCCGGCTGGCCTCGGCGCTCTCTGCGCTCATCCGGCCCTTCTCGACCATGCGCGCGAAAGCCTTGCCGATCCGCGCCTCGGCGGCGGCAAGCGCCGCTTCGGTGGTGTCGATCAGGGTCACCCGACAACCGCCCGCAAGCGCGCTGATGGCGATCCCACCCCCCATCGTACCGGCCCCGATGATGGCAACGGTCCTGCTCATGGCACATCCCTCCTTGTGACAGCGACAAACGCCCCTCGGCGAGGGCCGAAGGCTCAGAGCCTTCTTAGACACCTATGCCCGACTTTAGGACATCATGAGCCCCCGCCCCTCGACCCAGACTATGGTTCAGATAGGAAAACCCGGTGCGATGCGCAAAATATCCCGTGTTCATAGGCCGGTTCTGGCATCTTGACGTCACGCCTCACACTAGGTCGTCACTTGGATCTAGGAGACAATACATGAACGGTGTTAGAGGATAGGACCCTCACCCCTCAGAGAATCCGGGAGGCCCAATGCCATCGCACAACCTCAAGCAGGGCCCGGTCACGCTCTATGCGCAACTCGCGAATATCCTGCGCGACCGCATCCATACCGGCGTCTGGCGGCAGGACGACCCGGTCCCGACGCTCGACGAGCTGACCGAGGAGTTCAGCCTCGCCCGGGTGACAGTGCGGCAAGCGATCCAGTTGCTGGTGCAGGAAGGCCTGCTGTCGAGCCATCGCGGCAAGCGCACCTACGTCACGTGGAAAGCCCCCGAGATGTCGGACCAGCCGATCTTTTCCTCGATCGGCTCGATTGACGACACGCCGGAAACCTACACCGTCGACCGGCTCGAGTATGACGAGTTCGACCAGCTGCCGCCGCGCCTGCTCGAGGAGGGGCTCGACGCGGGCCCCTATGTGCGGATCCGCAAGCGCGATCTCTACAAGGGCATCCCCTATGCCTGTTCCGAGACCTATGTCCGCCTCGCCCTCTACCGGCAGTTTCCGCCGGGCGGCGAGACCGTGTCCAAGATCACCCGGCTGGTGCGCGACGCGACGCGGCCACGGCAGATCACCGGCTCCGAGCTGATCCGTGTCTCGATGCCGACCGAGGACGAAAGCCAGCAATTGCAATGTCTACAGACCGCGCCCGTGGCACGGATCAGCCGCGTTCTGCTGGATGCCGACAAGACTGTCGCGCTGTTCGGGAACTACACCTACCGCGAGCGGGAATTCTGCCTGACGCGCGACATCACCGGGCTCTTGCGGGAATGATCGCGGCAAGGCAGGTCTTGGTAATCCTCTAGTATCGTCTCGCATCCTTCTTCGGTCAACTGTCGCCCCTCAGACCCATCCGGCGCCTATGGCAGCCCAAGTCCCGCCGACCGCGCCGCGCCATTGTGCAAGGCGATCGAAGCGCGCCAATCTGCGGCAAACCCGACACCCACGCGCCGACCCGGCGATCCCGGAGGCGCGCCCCGTCCTGCCCGACCGGAGACCCCATGACCAAAGACATCGTGATCCTGAGCGCCGCCCGCACCGCCATCGGCACCTTCGGAGGCTCGCTTTCCGGCATCGCGCCCTGCGACCTTGCCACAACCATCGCGACCGAGGCGATTGCGCGCTCCGGCCTCGAGGGTGCCGCCATCGGCCAGACCGTTATGGGCAACGTGATCCACACCGAGCCGCGCGACATGTACCTGTCGCGGGTGGCGGCCATCGGTGCGGGCGTTCCCGAGACCAGCCCGGCCCTCACGCTCAACCGGCTCTGCGGCAGCGGGCTGCAGGCGGTGGTCTCGGCCAGCGAGGCGATCATGCTCGGCCATTGCGAGGCCGCCCTCGCCGGAGGCGCCGAGAGCATGAGCCGCGCCGGCCACCTGATGTCGGCCCGGTTCGGCGCACGGATGGGCGAGGTCACCGCGACCGACATGATGATCGGCGCGCTCACCGACCCGTTCGGCAACGGCCACATGGGCATCACCGCCGAAAACGTAGCCGAGCGCGACGGCGTCTCGCGCACCGAACAGGACGCCACCGCCGCCGAGTCGCACCGCCGCGCGGCGCAGGCCCAGTGCGAAGGCCGGTTCGACGACCAGATTCTGCCGCTCGAGGTGCGCAAGGGCCGCAAGACCGAGAGCTTCGCCCGCGACGAGATGGTCCGGACCGATGCCAGCGCCGAGGATCTCGCCCGTCTCCGCCCCGCCTTCCGCAAGGACGGCTCGGTGACAGCCGGCAACGCCAGCGGCATCAACGACGGCGCCGCCGCGCTGGTGCTGTCGAGCGCCGCGCTTGCCGCGAAGAAGGGCCTCGCGCCGATGGCCCGCATCGTGGCCTCGGGGCTTGGCGGCGTGGCCCCGTCGCTCATGGGGCTCGGACCAGTCCCCGCGACCGAGCAGGCTCTTGGCCGCGCCGGCCTTTCGGTCGCAGATCTCGACGTGATCGAGAGCAACGAGGCCTTCGCGGCGCAGGCCTGCGCGGTCAGCAAGACGCTTGGTCTCGATCCCGCCAAGGTCAATCCGAACGGCGGCGCCATCGCCCTCGGCCATCCCATCGGTGCCTCCGGCGCGATCATCCTCACCAAGCTTCTCTACGAGCTTGCGCGCACCGGCGGTCGCTACGGCCTTGCCACGATGTGCATCGGCGGCGGGCAGGGGATCGCGGTGATCGTCGAGAATCTGCGGCGCTGAGCCGCCTCACCCTCGCGCATGTCGGGCCGGAGCGCCCCGGCCGCATCGCGCAGGAGCGCCGCTATGAAGAGCGCGCTGCCCGGCGCTAGAGGCACAGACCGCCGCGCACCAGAACCAGAGACAGCGCCTGCTCGGGCCGTTGCGTGCCCAGCCTGCGGCACGCGCGATCCAGCAGCAAGGAGACCTCGGACTGCGGGCGTAGAAGGCGGTCGGCGATCTGCTCGCTGTTGAGGCCCTGCCCCAGATAGCAGAGAACGTCGCGCTCGGGATCGCTCAGGCGCGACCACGGCGCGTCGAAGGCGCGGTCCTCTGCATAGACGAGTCCGGGCGAGCGCATTGCCATGGAGAGGATCGCGGAGACCGCGGAGAACGCCCGCTCCGTGCCACGGCCGAACAGCTCGGCGGGATGTGCGTCGCAGGCCAGCGCGAAGGTCTGCTCGCTCGCCTCCTCGATCCAGGTGTGGTTGAGGTAGTGCCGAAACCCGTGCTCGAGCAGCATCGCATATAGGTCACGGGCGCGAGGATCGGTCTCGGTCCGAAGCGCCGCGGCAACGTCGATCCTGGGCGCCACCCGCCCGGCAATCGCGCCCGCCTGGATGGGGTCGACCTCGTAGAGCCTGGCGTCACTGAAGGCCTCGAGAAACGAGGCATCCATGGAACTTCGGACCCAGGCAACGTGGCGGCTGTCGCGCATCACCGCACCGCAGGTCAGGGCGCGGGCGCCGATCCTGTTGGCAACCCCGGCGGCAGCATCCCAAGTCTGATCCGGCCCCTCCGCCTCGGTGAGCCGTGAGACCGTATCCATCAGCAGATCTGCGTATCGCGTCGTCATCCTCCCCTCCGCGAAAGCGCTTCGTGTCGGATATCTATGAGCCGGAATGCGCGCGCATGCCAGCCACGTCGCAGCGTCCGGTTCAGCCATTTTCGGAGTGTGATCGACGCGGGTCACCGCGCCCGGGCAGGCCCTTGGCCCACGCCGGTCCCGCCGAACCGATCTGCAACCGCGCGCATGCGGCTATGGGTCTTCTCCTGCAACTCCAGCGCCCGCCGCGCCCCAGCCCGAAAGGTGATGCGCCCTCAGCATCTCGCGCAGCAAGGCCCCCCTCCCGGCGACGCAGCGTGTCGAGAATGCGGGCGTGTTCTTCGACCGCGCGGCAGGCACCATGACGGTCGACGGAGAGCTCGCCGACGTGCCCGAGGTCGCCGGCCTTGGACGGCTGGGCGACGGCAACTGCGTCGAGATCGGCGCGCTCGGTGCCCGACCTGTGCGAGATGACGCTGGCGGCCAACGCCTGCGCCGTGCTGCCAGACCGTCCCGACCTGCACTGCCCCATCGCCCGCATCGACGAGGTCGCGACGATCCTGTGCGAGACCTCCGAGGGCCGCATCCTGTCCCGCACCGGGCTGGTCGAGGCCGGGGCCAAGCTGGCAATGATGACTCGCGGCTTGTCGCCCAAGCGCCTGACGGGCGCGCAGGTCTCTGCGCTGATCACCAAGTTCGACCTGGACTGGTAGGGCTGGCGGACGGTGCTGCGGCGCCTGCACGACCCGCGGGCCGGGCCCGGCTCGCGTCCGGGCAGGTGGGAAGCCGCAGCCGCTTCCACCCGGGCATGGCTCCAGCCAGTGCCGGTGCCGCGCAAGCGCTGTCAGGCCACCGGCGCCATCACGTCGTGCACGGCCCGCACCAGCCACGGGATATCCTTCGGCCCAAGACGCGCCACGTTGACCCGACCACCCTTCACCACGTGAATGCCGTGTTCGCGCGTCAGCGCCGCCTCCTGAGTGTCGGTCAGCGGCAGCAGCGAGAACATCCCCGACTGCCGCCCGAGATAGGCGAGCTCGTCGCAGCCGAAGCCCTCCTGCTCGGTCCGCACCAGCGCAGCACGCACCTGCGCCACGCGCGCACGCATCTGGTCCAGCTCGCGGAGCCAGAGCGCCTTCAGCTCCGGGTCCTGCAGGATCGTGCGCACCACCGATGGCCCGTGATCCGGGGCATGGGAGGCACCCGAGCGGACGATGGCCGTCACCGCCCGGTGCACCCGTGCCCGGTCGCCGCTGCGGGTCTTCACGAAGAGCGCCCCGGCGCGGTCGCGGTAGATGCCGAAGGTCTTCGACAGCGTGATGCAGAAGATGCACTCGTCGAAGCGCTCGGCGATGCGGCGGGCCATGGCGCAATCGGCCTCGAAGCCGCCGGCAAAGCCGAGATAGGCCAGATCGAGCCACGGCACGAGGCCACGCGCCTCGAGCGTGTCGAGCAGCGCCTCGACCTGTTCGGGCGTCATGTCGGCACCGGTCGGGTTGTGGCACACGCCCTGCATCAGGAAAATATCCCCGGGCCGGGCCGCCTGAAGGCCGTCGAGCATCTGCTCGAAGGTGATCTCGCGCCGGAGCGGATCGTAGTAGGGCACGTCGGCGAAGCGCGCCCCGGCGGCGCTGAGGATCGGAACGTAGTTGCCGTAGGTCGGGCGCTGCATCCAGACCGTGGGCCTGGCCGGCATCTGTGCCAGCAGATCCGCCATCACCCGCAGCGCCACCGCACCGCCTGCGGTCTGCGCCGCGACCCAGCCCTCGTCAAACCGCGGCCCCATCAGCGCGTGGCCCAGCACGGCGCAGTACTCGGCATCGCCTGTCAGCGCGAGATAGGACTTGCTGGCCTGCGTCTCGACCAGCCGCCGCTCCGCCTGCTTGACCGCCTGCATCACCGGGGTCTGGCCGGCGGCGTCCTGATAGATCCCCACCGTCAGGTTGAGCTTGTCGCTGCGCGGATCCTGCGCAAAGTACTCGGCCCCGATCATGATGGGGTCGACGGGGTAGTCCCCGACCGTCTCGAACATCTCTCACTCTCCTCCCGACGGCCCCTGCGGGCCGCCCTTTTCCCTGCCGGGGCCGCATCCCCCGCACGCAGACATCGCATTTGACAGCTGCCCTGCAAAGGCAGGTGGCCTGCCTCAGAACCGGGTGATCACCGTGGCGCCGACCGAACGGAAGCTGTCCATCGCCATCAGCGCCGCCGGCGCCTCGGCGAGGCTGATACGCTCGCCAACCAGCCGTGCCGGATCGAGCTTGCCGCTGGCGACCATGTCGAGCATCGCACCGTAGCGATGCGCCTGCATCCCGTGCGAGCCCAGCAGCTCGATCTCCTGCCCGACGATCTTGGGCATCGGCACCTGCGGCGCCGCGTGCTCTCCCAGCATCAGCCCGACCTGAACGTGCTTGCCACGCGGCCGCAAGCACAGGATCGAGTTGGTCATGGTGACCGGATGACCGAGCGCATCGAGCGAGACATGCGCGCCGCCACGGGTGATCTCGCGGATCGCGCCAGGCACGTCTGCTTCGTGCCCATCGATTGCCGCGACTGCGCCGATCTCCTTCGCCAGCGCGAGCTTCACCGGATCGAGATCGACGCCGATCACGTTGGCACCGGCGGCGGCGGCGATCATCACCGCCGAAAGGCCGACGCCGCCGCAGCCATGCACGGCGACCCACTGCCCGGCCCGCACCTTGCCCTGATCGATCACCGCCCGGAACGAGGTGGCAAAGCGGCATCCGAGGCTCGCCGCCGTGTCGAAGCCCATGCCCTCGGGCAGCGCCACGAGGTTGAGATCGGCCTGATGGATCGGAACGTATTCCGCAAACGACCCCCAATGGGTAAAGCCGGGCTGCTCCTGATGCAGGCAGACCTGCTGCTGACCGGCATGGCACTCGGAACAGCTGCCGCAGCCGCAGATGAACGGCACCGTGACCTTGTCGCCGATCTTCCAGTTGCGGACATCCTTGCCCACCGCCGCGACCTCGCCGGCCAGCTCGTGCCCTGGCACGTGCGGCAGCTCGATGTCGCTGTCATGCCCCATCCAGCCATGCCAGTCGCTGCGGCAGACGCCAGTGGCCGCGACCTTCAGGACGACGCCGTGCGCATCCGGTACGGGATCCGGCACGGTGACCAGCTTGGGCGCTTCTTGGAATGTCTCGAACAGGACGGCTTTCATGGCTGGGTCTTTCCGTTTCGGCTTTGAGCGTAGGAGATCATAACCACGGGCATGGAAATAGCTCTGCCAATCTTCTTGATATCCGGCTATTCAGAGAAAGAGTCTTCCCCCGAAGCCCGCAATTCGAGAGCTTTCTGCCCATGCCCGAGATCGACGCCGCGAGCGCCCGCATCCTCACCCTGCTGCAGGAGGACGGGCGGATGACCAATGCCCGCCTCGCCGACACGCTCGGGATGAGCGAGACCCCGTGCTGGCGGCGGCTCAAGCGGCTCGAGGAAAGCGGCGTCATCGAGGGCTACCAAGCCAACCTGAATCGGCGGAAGCTGGGGCTCGGCGTCATGGCCTTCGTGCAGCTGCGCTGCTCCGAGCACGATCAGACGGCCACCGCCGAGTTTCAGCGCCTCGTCGAGACCACGCCGAACATCCTAGCCTGCCACAACACCACCGGCGCCGACGATTTCCTGCTGATCGTGGTCGCCCGAGATCTCGACGATTACAGCGGCTTCGTCGATGGCACGTTGCGGCGGCTGCCGGGGGTCACGAGCATCCGCTCGAACCTGTCGCTGAAGGAGATGAAGGCTTCGAGCAAGCTGCCGGTGTTGTCCCCCTCTTGAAAGCGCGGGCCGTAGCGTTCGCTTTGCATCCGCCGCCAAGCCCCGCCATAGCTGCGCCATCCCGCGGGCAAAGGCCCGACGCCTGCAAGGAGAAGCCCGGATGACCATCCGTCCCGACCGCCCTTTGGGGGTCATACCGCCGCAAACTCTCGCCAGCCACTCGGGGCTCGACCTGTTTGCCAAGATGATCGCCGGAGATCTGCCCTCCCCGCCGGTCTGTGCGGTGTCGAACCAGTGGATCACCGCCGTGGAGAAAGGCCGTGTCACCTGGACCTGCTCGCCGCCACCGAACTTCATCAACCCGATGGGTGGCGTGCATGGCGGCTGGGCGATGACAGTGCTCGACAGCACACTGGCCTGCGCAGTGCATTCCGGGCTGCCGGCGGGCCGCGGCTATACCACCGTCGAGGTCAAGACCAACCTCACCCGAGCGCCGAAGGTGGGCGAGACCTATACCTGTGTGGGCGAGCTCATCACCCTCGGCCGCAGCATCGGCACCTCCGAGGCCAAGCTGATCGACGCCGAGGGCCGCGTGGTCGCCTTCGGCACCACCACCTGCCTTATCATGGAGCTGCCGGGGTGACGCGCAGCCCCGCTCGCGCCTGGATCCTGCAACGCCCCGCCCCCCCCCGCCCTTCTTTTCTTGGCGCAGATCCCGGGAACAGGGCAGCAACCGGGCTGTCTTCGGCAGAGTCGTGCCAGCGAGAAAGACGATATCAGGTGGACCACAGATCGTGCAGGCTTGCCCCCAATCGTTGAAAATCCACCCAATTGTTGACAAACCTGCGGCGCATTGCGCCTCTGCCCCCGCCAAGCTTGTGCGGTTTTTCCGCCAGTATTATAGATTGATCCGACACCTCAAAAATTTCTCAAGGTGGCACTGGCGACTCGCTTGCTCCTTAATTTCGACAATTCTTGTTCGCGAAAGTAACCCATTTCATGTCCACGTCCTCGTCGAGCTATCGCCCTGAAATCGATGGAATGCGCGCGATCGCCGTAAGCGCGGTGATCCTTTACCACCTCAAGATCCAGACCTCCGAAGGCACGTTTCTTCCCGGTGGCTTCCTGGGTGTGGACCTGTTCTTCGTTCTCTCGGGCTTTCTGATCAGCGGCATCATGCTGGATGAGTTCAGCCGCACCGGCGGCATCAGCGTGAAGCAGTTCTACCTGCGCCGCGCACGGCGAATCCTGCCGGCCCTGCTGCTTGTCATGCTCGCCAGCCTGCCCGTCGCGTGGTTTCTTCTGCTACCCAGCGAGCTCGACCGGTTTTCGCTGTCGCTCGTCGCGGCACTCGGCTTCGTGAGCAATGGCTTCTGGTTCTTCGAACTCAGTGAGTATGGCGCGCAATCGGGACTGCTCCAGCCGTTCCTGCACACCTGGAGCCTCGCGATCGAGGAACAGTTCTACCTTCTGTTTCCGCCCTTCCTGATCCTGCTGCTGCCCCGCGTGAAGATGAGGCCCCTGCTCTGGATCCTCGTGGCGATGACCATCGCAGGGTTCGCGGTCGCCGCCATCACCACGGTGCTGCACCCGGCCTTTTCGTTCTACACGCCGACAAGCCGGGCATGGGAGATGCTCGCAGGGGCTGTCCTGGCGGTTCTGGTGCGCGAAATCGGCCCGGCCACCCGCTGGCGGATCTCGCGGGTCATTCCGGCAGTGTCGCTCGTGGTGCTGATCGGCGCCTTCGTCACCCAGGATCTGGTCAGCATGCAGCATCCCGGCCTCGGAACGGTGCCCGTCATTCTTGCGACCTGCGGCCTGATCTGGTGCGCCGAACGGAACGAGCCGGTGACGCGCCTGCTCTCGCTCTCCCCCTTGGTCTGGGTCGGCAAGCTGTCCTACTCGCTCTATCTCTGGCATTTCCCGATCTTCGCCTTCGGACGGATCATGTCGATCGACAAGCCGACGCCAACCGAGATGATCGCCTGGACCGCGCTGACCTTCGCGCTCTCGGCGATCGGGTACTACCTCGTCGAGCGGCCCTTCCGGTTCCAGGTGCCCTGGCGGCCCTTCGCGCTCAGCGCCGCCGCGGCGCTGGTGCCTGTCGCCGCGATCACGATCTTCAGCGTGACAACGGACGGCTCGCAATCGGGCCGCACGCAAGCGCTCGCAAAGCTCTATGGTCCGGCGGAGAGCGACAACGCCACCCTCGCTGCGGCGAGCTGGCAGCTGCTGAACAAGCGCTTCCCCGATGAAGAGATCGGGGCATGGAACGCGCTGAGGCCTTCTGAGTCGGGCAGCAAGGAGTTGTGGTTCGAGAGCGCAGGATCGGCGAACGTGCTGATCATCGGCGACAGTCTGTCGAAGGATGTCTACAACGCGCTGACGCTCAATGCCGAGCGTTTCCCGAATTATGAATTCGCCCGCTTCAATCTTCACCGAAGCAGTCTCGACGAAGATCTGAGCCTCCTGCGCGATACGCCGAACTTCGAGGCCGCCGACGTGATCATGGTCGCGCCGAACTACTATCGTGAGTTCCGCACCGCCCTACAGACCATCCTCGAGGCGGTGAACCACGATGGCAAAACGGTTCTGGTGCTCGGGAATACCGCCAAGTTCGACGCCGGCGGACCGCGCCCGCTGTTCGACTGGTTCCTGATGAAGACACAGGAGACCTCGGCGCTCACCGAGCTGAATGCCCTTGCCACGCAGTATGAAGACCGTCGCGCCCAGGATCAGAACAGCGCGATCCGCGAAATCGCCGAGGCCGCCGGGGCAACCTACCTGTCGCGCCGCCGACTGGTCTGCCCCGACGAGGCAAGCTGCACGCTGGTGACCAAGACGGGCCGAAAGACGATGTACGACGATCTTCACTGGACGCTGGAAGGCGCCGCCCTCTTCGGTCAACGCGCCGCCTCGGCTGGCTGGCTGCGCGAGATAGAGGCGCGCGCCATCAACGACTGAGCCCGGAGCATCGCGGGGCCGCACGCCCGGCCCCGTCGCATCGCATCGTCCGCTGCGCCGCATCCAAATAGAGCCCCCGGGCATCGGGTCGCAGCCGTCCAGCCTTCGAAATGTGACGACGTGTTGTCCGACGGTGTCCTGCTGCCCACCGGGGCCGGCCGCGGGTCATCAGCTTGCCGCAGCGATCCATCGGTCACAGCGCGAAGCGGGCGCCAGCACCAGGCCGGAAAACCACCACAGCGTGATACATGATGTCCCAGAGCAACCATAATGCGTCAACTGGCGCCACATTGTTGACAAGATTGACCTTGATCGAATCACGCTAATCACGAAAACTCTACCGAAATTTCTTCATTTTTTATCGCGCCATTTCGACTGCGAGGTTTATTTCGATGCCCATTTTCACCGGCACGTCCAACGACGACACCCTTCCCGGCTCCAACAGCGACGACACCATCAACGGTCTCGCCGGAAATGACATCATCAACGCTCTGGATGGCAACGACTCGGTCGAAGCAGGCGCCGGGAACGACTCCGTCGAGGGCGACGCCGGAAATGACACGCTGATCGGCGATTCCGGGGTCGACATCCTGCATGGCGGCGATGGCGACGACAGCATCGATGGCGGCACCGAGGGAGACACGCTCTACGGGGATGACGGCAACGACACCATCCTCGGCGGCGACGGCAACGATTACTCCTACGACAGCAACCGCGACAGCGGCGACGACAGCATCGACATGGGCGCGGGGGATGACACCGTCTACGACGCCGAGGGCAACAACACGGTCCTCGGCGGCGACGGCAACGACCGGCTCTGGTACGTCTCGGGCGAGAGCATCGACGGTGGCACGGGCGATGACTCCATCCGCTACTACAACTATCACAACGACGCCGTGAACGCCCGCAACGTCACCGTCGAGGGCGGCGATGGCAACGACACGATCCAGGACAGCGGCAGCTACGACTACAACAACGGCAACCTGAGCTATGACCTGCGCGGCGGGGCCGGCAACGACATCGTGCGCGGCTCAAGCTACGGCGACACCATCGACGGTGGCGCCGACGACGACTCGCTGGCCGGCAATAGTGGCAACGACAGCATGACCGGCGGCACCGGCGACGACACGCTGTCGGGCGGCAATGACGACGACACGCTCGAGGGCGAGGCCGGAGACGATATCCTTCAGGGCGACCGAGGCGATGATCTCCTCGACGGCGGCTCGGGCGGCGAGACCAACGGCGACGTCGCTCAGTTCACCGGGGTACGGGCGAACTACCTCATTCTCGACAATGGCGGCGGCACGTTGCGGGTGGTCGACCGCGCCGGCACCTATGGCGACGACACGGTCTCGAATGTCGAGACCCTGCGCTTCTCGGACGGCGATATCGCGGTCTCCGGACTGGCCCTGGGCGCCGCCAGCGCCGGCACCGCCGGCGGGGACAGCCTCGACGGCACCTCGGGCGACGATTCCATCGACGGTCTCGCAGGCGACGACACGATCAACGGGCTGGGCGGCAACGACTCCCTGAACGGCGACGCAGATGCTGACTCGATCTCCGGCGGCGATGGCTCGGATATCGTCAACGGCGGCGACGGCGACGACACGCTCGAAGGCGACGCGGGCACGGACTCCCTGTTCGGCGGCGCAGGCGATGACAGTGTCGTCGGCGGCACCGAGGACGACACACTCTATGGCGACGACGGCAACGACACGCTAGAAGGCGGCGACGGCAACGACTACTCCTACGACAGCACGCGTGATACAGGCGATGACAGCATCGACATGGGTGCCGGCGACGACACCGTCTACGACGCCGAGGGAAACAACACGATCCTCGGCGGCGACGGCAATGACCGCTTGTGGTACGTCTCGGGCGAGAGCATCGACGGTGGCACGGGCGATGACTCGATCCGCTACTACAACTATCACAACGATGCCGTGAACGCCCGCAACGTCACCATCGAGGGCGGCGATGGCAACGATACGATCCAGGACAGCGGCAGCTACGACTACAACAACGGCAACCTGAGCTACGACCTGCGTGGCGGGGCCGGCAACGACACCGTGCGCGGCTCAAGCTACGGCGACACCATCGACGGTGGCGCAGACGACGACTCTCTAGCCGGCAATAGTGGCAACGACAGCATGACCGGCGGCACCGGCAACGACTCGATGTCGGGCGGCAATGACGACGACACGCTCGAGGGCGGCGATGGTGACGACACGCTGCGCGGTGACAACGGCAACGACTCGCTGCTCGGTGGCGCCGGGCTCGACGCGCTCTATGGCGGCAACGGCGACGACACCATCGACGGCGGCACCCCCGGCGGCGGCGGCGACATCGCATACTTCAACTCCGCCCGCGCGGGCTTTACCATCACCACCGGTGCGCTCGGCGAGGCGACGGTGGTCGGGGAAGGCACCGACATCATCACCGGCGTCTCGATCCTGCGCTTCACCGATCAGGACGTTGTGATCGGCACGAATCCGGGCACCAACTTCACCGGCACCAGCGGCGCTGACACCTTCGAAGGCGGTGAGGGCGACGATACCGCCACGGGCCTTGGCGGCAACGACACGTTCAACGGCAACGGCGGCAATGACTCGCTGCTGGGCGGCGCGGATTCGGATGAGCTCGGCGGTGGCCTCGGGAACGACTTCCTCAGCGGCGGCACCGAGAATGACACGCTCTACGGCGACGATGGCGACGACACGCTCGAAGGCGGCGACGGCGACGATTACTCCTACAACAGCGGTCGCGACAGCGGCGATGACAGCATAGACATGGGCGCGGGCGACGACACCGTCTATGACGCCGACGGCAACAACACGGTCCTCGGCGGCGATGGCAACGACCGTCTCTGGTACGTCTCGGGCGAGAGCATCGACGGTGGCACGGGCGATGACTCGATCCGCTATTACAACTACCACAACGATGCCGTGAACGCCCGCAACGTCACCGTCGAGGGCGGCGATGGCAACGACACCATCCAGGATCACGGCAGCTACGACTACAACAACGGCAACCTGAGCTACGACCTGCGTGGTGGGGCCGGCAACGACACCGTGCGCGGCTCAAGCTACGGCGACACCATCGACGGCGGTGCCGATGACGACTCTCTGGCCGGGAACAATGGCAACGACAGCATGACCGGCGGCACCGGCAACGACTCGATGTCTGGCGGCACGGGCGACGATACGCTCGAAGGCGGGGATGGTGACGACACGCTCGTGGGCGATCAGGGCAATGACAGCCTCGACGGCGGCTCCGGCGGGGAAACCTCCGGTGACGTTGCACAGTTCTCCGGAGACCGGTCCAACTACCTCATCCTCGACAATGGCGGCGGCACCCTCAGGGTCGTCGACCGCACCGGAACCTACGGCGACGACACGGTCTCGAATGTCGAGACCCTGCGTTTCGGCGATGGCGATGTCGCCGTGTCGGGCCTGACGCTCGGAACCATCGTAACCGGCACACCCGGCGCCGACAGCCTCGACGGCACCGCCGGCGACGACTCCATCGATGCGCTGGCCGGCGATGACACCGTGAACGGTCTCGCGGGCAACGACTCGATCAATGGCGACGAGGATGCGGACTCGATCTCCGGCGGAGACGGAGCCGATATCGTCAACGGCGACGACGGCGACGACACGCTCGAAGGCGACGCGGGCACGGACTCACTTTTCGGCGGCGCGGGCGATGACAGTGTCGTCGGGGGCAGCGACGACGACACGCTCTATGGCGACGATGGCAACGACACGCTCGAGGGCGGCGACGGCAACGATTACTCCTACGACGGCAACCGCGACAGCGGCGACGACAGCATCGACATGGGCGCCGGTGACGACACCATCCTGGACCAGGAGGGCAACAACACCGTCCTCGGCGGCGACGGCAATGACCGCTTGTGGTACGTCTCGGGCGAGAGCATCGACGGTGGCACCGGCGATGACTCGATCCGCTATTACAACTACCACAACGATGCCGTGAACGCCCGCAACGTGACCGTCGAGGGCGGCGATGGCAACGACACCATCCAGGATCACGGCAGCTACGACTACAACAACGGCAACCTGAGCTACGACCTGCGTGGTGGGGCCGGCAACGACACCGTGCGCGGCTCAAGCTACGGCGACACCATCGACGGCGGTGCCGATGACGACTCTCTGGCCGGGAACAACGGGGACGATACGATCTTCGGCGGCACGGGCGACGACTCGCTCGAGGGCAACAACGGCAACGACTCCCTGCTCGGCGGTGATGGGGACGACATCTTCCACCAGAACGCCTATAGCGGCACCGGCGACGACACCATCGACGGCGGCGCCGACAACTCCGGCTCGGGCAGCGATGGCGACGTGGCAGTCTACCGAGGCAATCGCGGCGACTACTCCATCGTCGGCACCGCGACCGGCCTTCAGGTCATCAACCTGACGGGCAACGGCGACGGCACCGACGTGGTCTACAATGTCGAGCGCCTGCGCTTTGCCGATGGCGACGTCGTGGTGGCCAACGGGCTGACCGGATCGCTGGTCACCGGCTCGCCGGGCGATGACAGCCTCGTCGGCACGATCCTCAACGACACCATCGAAGGCTATGCCGGCAACGACACCATCGTGGCGCTGGCCGGCGAGGACGATATCGACGCCGGTGACGGCGACGATACGATCGAGGCCGGAGAGCAGAACGACACCGTCGACGCAGGCGCAGGCGACGACACCATCCGCGGCGGCGGCGGCGATGACAGCATCGACGGCGGCACCGGGACCGACACTGCGGTGTTCTCTGGCGATCTAGCGGATTATACGATCACCGGAGACGGCTCAGCCTCGACGGTGACGGGGCCTGACGGCACCGACGTGCTGACCAATGTCCGTGTGCTGCAGTTCGACGACCAGAGCTACGCCTTCAACAATGCGCCGCAGCCGGTCAGCGACAGCGTCGCCACCAATGAAGACTCCTTCATCGACATCCCGCTGGCCGATCTGCTGATCAACGACAGCGATCCCGACGGCGACCCTTTGTCGATCACCGGCGTGCAGAACGCGACCAATGGCACATTGCAGCTCTTCGCCAGTTTCGTGCGCTTCACCCCGGCGAGCAACTTCAACGGCACCGCCAATTTCGAGGTGATCGTCAGCGACGGGTTCGAGACCGCCACCTCGACGGTGACGGTCGCGGTGGCGGCGGTCAACGACCTCCCGACGGTCGCCAACGACAGCGCGACGACCAACGAGGACACGGCGGTCAACATCGACGTGCTGGCCAATGACAGCGATGTCGAGGACGGCACCGCCCTCACCGTGACCGCCGTCGGCACCACCGGCGCCGGCGTGGCGGTGATCGAGAGCGACAACACCGTCACCTTCACCCCCAACGCCGATTTCAATGGCGCCGCGAGCTTCAGCTACACCGTCGAGGACAGCGACGGCGGCTCGCGCAGTGGCACCGTATTCGTCACTGTCAGCCCGGTGAATGACGCTCCCGTCGCCACCGACGACAGCGGCTCGACCGCCGCCGCGACCCCGGTGAGCGTCGACGTGCTGGCCAATGACAGCGACGTCGACGGCGATCCGGTGCTGCTCGACAGCGTCGGAACGGCCTCGAACGGAACCGTGAGCATCGACGATATGGGCACGCCCGGAGATGCCAGCGACGACCGCGTCGTCTACACGCCCGATGGCGGCTTCTCGGGAAGCGACAGCTTCACCTACACGATCAGCGACGGCAATGGCGGGACAGACACCGCAACCGTGACCGTGTCTGTGTCCGGCCCGTCGAACAGCGCCCCGGTCGCCGGGGACGACAGCGTCAACCGCAACGAGGACAGCGGCACGCAGAACATCGACGTAACCGGCAATGACAGCGACCCCGACGGCGACAGCCTGACCTACTCGCTGGTCTCGGGCGTCAGCAACGGCACACTTACCCCGGTCTCGAACGGCGTCTGGGCCTATGCCCCGCAGACCAACTTCAACGGAACCGACAGCTTCACCTACGAGGTGTCCGACGGCAACGGCGGCACCGATCAGGCCACCGTCACCATCACGGTTGCCCCTGTGAACGACGATCCCGTCGCGATCGACGATGCGGTTGTCACCACCGAGGACAACGCGGTCAATGTCGCAGTGCTGACCAATGACAGCGATGTCGATGGCGACACGCTCAGCGTGGCCTCGGCCACCAATGGCAGCAACGGCACCACCACCGTCGAGGCCGACGGCACCATCACCTACACCCCCGACGCCGATTTCAACGGCACCGACAGCTTCACCTACACGGTGAGCGACGGCAATGGCGGCACCGACACGGCGGCTGTGGCGGTCACGGTCAGCCCGGTCAACGATGCCCCCGACGCCATAGACGACGTCGCCGCCACAAGCGTCGACACGGCGGTGAATATCGGCGTTCTGGGCAATGACGGCGACGTGGACGGCGACACGCTCAGCGTGGCCTCGGCAACGAATGGCAGCAACGGCTCCACCACCGTCGAGGCCGACGGCACCATCACCTACACCCCGAATGCCAGCTTCACTGGCTCCGACAGCTTCACCTACACGGTGAGCGACGGCAATGGCGGCACGGACACCGCGACGGTCGATGTCAGCGTCTCGGCGCCGGCGGATATCGTCTCGACCTTCGACACGGACCTGGAAGGCTGGACCGTCACCGGCGACGTCACCGGCCTGCAATGGGTCGCCTCGGGCGGCAACCCCGACGGCCATATCGAGGCCACGGACCTCGCGACCGGGCCCTACTGGTACTGGGTCGCCCCAGCCGCCTATCTTGGCGATCGGAGCGCCTATTCCGGCGGCACGCTGAGCTTCGACCTGCGCAGCACCGGCAGCGGAGGGGCCGCGAACGGCGCCGGCGACCTGGTCCTGAGCGGGGCCGGCCTGACGCTGGTGCTCGACATTGGCGCCGCTGACGGCAACTGGGGCAGCTTCAGCGCCTTCATGGACACCCGCTCCGACTGGCGGTTGAACTCCGAGAGCGGCAGCGTGGCGACACAGGCGCAGATCGACGCCGTCATGGCGGACTTGCAGAGCCTTCAGATCCGCGGCGAATACCTCAATGGCGTCGATGTCGGCAGCCTGGACAACGTTGTCCTGGCTCTGCCAGCGCCCAATTCCGCGCCCGTGGCAGGGAACGATCTCTACAGCGTCAGCGAGGATACCAACGGATCGGCCAATGCCGCCCTTGGCGTGCTGCAAAACGACAGCGACGCAGATGGCGATCCGCTCACCGTCTCGCTGGTCTCGGATGTCAGCAACGGAACACTGACGCTCAACTCCGACGGCAGCTTCAGCTATCGGGGCAATGCCGACTTCAACGGTACCGACAGCTTCACCTACGAGGTGTCGGACGGTCGTGGCGGCACCGATCAGGCGACGGCGCAGATCACTGTCTTTCCGGTGAACGACGATCCGGTCGCGGTGGACGATGCCGTGGTGACCGCAGAGGACAACGCGGTCAACGTCGCGGTGCTGTCCAATGACAGCGACGTGGATGGCGACACGCTCAGCGTGGCCTCGGCCACCAATGGCAGCAACGGCACCACAACCGTCGAGGCCGATGGCACCATCACCTACACCCCCGACGCCAATTTCAACGGAACCGACAGCTTCACCTATACGATCAGCGACGGCAATGGCGGCACCGACACCGCCGCGGTCGCTGTGACCGTGACCTCGGTAAACAACGCCCCGGTTGCGGTGGACGATGCCGTGGTGACCGCAGAGGACAACGCGGTCAACGTCGCGGTGCTGTCCAATGACAGCGACGTGGATGGCGACACGCTCAGCGTGGCCTCGGCCACCAATGGCAGCAACGGCACCACAACCGTCGAGGCCGATGGCACCATCACCTACACCCCCGACGCCAATTTCAACGGCACCGACAGCTTCACCTATACGATCAGCGACGGCAATGGCGGCACCGACACCGCCGCGGTCGCTGTGACCGTGACCTCGGTCGATGATGCGCCGGTGGCGGTCGATGACAGCTATTCCACCGGTTTCGAGACCGTGCTCAACGTTCCCGCGGCAGGTGTGCTCGACAACGACTTCGACATCGACGGCGATCCGCTGATCCTCGCGACCTTCGCGCAGGCGACGAACGGCTTCGCGTTGCTGTTCGCCGACGGCAGCTTCACCTACACGCCCGACGCCGGGTTCTCCGGCCTCGACAGTTTCGAGTATGATCTCGCTGACGGCCAAGGCGGGATCGTCACCGCGACGGTCGAAATCACCGTGGCGGGCCCGGTCTCGAGCTTCTCGATCGGCGACATCACCGTCGACGAGGGCGCGGGCACTGCGACCTTCACCGTCACACGCAGCGGCAATACCAGCGTGGAGAGCGATGTCCTGACCGTGGGCTTCGCCGATGGCAGCGCGACGGACCCGGCGGACTACACTGCTGGCCTGTTCCTGCCCTTCACCTTCGCCGCGGGCCAGACCACTACGACGATCTCGACCGGCATCGTCGACGATGCCATCGTCGAGGGTGACGAGAGCTTCTTCCTGCAGCTGCGTGACGCCAACACGACGGCGCTGCTGGCCTCGGGTCAGGCGACGATCACCGACAACGATGTGGCCAATTCCCCGCCCGACGCGGTCGATGATGCTGCCGGTGTCTTCGAGGACACCACGCTTACCGGATCGGTGGCCGGCAACGACAGCGACCCGGACGGCGACAGCCTGACCTACGCGCTGGTCAGCGACGTCTCGAACGGCAGCCTGACGCTGCAGTCCGACGGCACGATCTCCTATACCCCGGATGCCGACTACAACGGGCCGGACAGCTTCACCTACGAGGCGTCGGACGGCAATGGCGGCACCGATCAAGCGACGGTCAGCCTTAATGTCATCGCCGTGAACGATGCGCCGGTCGCGGTCGACGATACAGGCTCGGTCTCCGAGGACGGCCCGGCGGCCAATCTCGGCTCGCCGCTGTTGAACGATACCGACGTGGATCTCGATACGATCTCCATCATTGCGTTTGCCGGGGTCGCCAGCACCGACGCGGGCTTCTTCGACACGCCGGTGCTGCTGCCCTCAGGGGCCACGGTGACGCTGAACAGCGCGACGGGCGAGTTCAGCTACGACCCGAACGGCGCCTTCGAAGATCTCGCGGTGGGGGCGTCCACCACGGACAGCTTCACCTACACGATCAGCGACGGCAACGGCGGCACCGACACGGCCACTGTCACCGTCACCATCGACGGGGCAAATGACGCCCCGGTCTATGGCGACTTCGGCGTTACCACGAACGAGGATACCGGCGTGGTAGTGCCCTTCGAGACCGCTACCGACGTGGATGGCGACAGCCTGACCTACAGCGTGCAGACCGGCCCGACCAACGGGACGGCGACGTTCAACGCCCTGGGCGAGCTGATCTACACCCCCGCTCCCGACTTTTTCGGCAGCGACAGCTTCACGCTGCTCGTAGATGACGGAAATGGCGGGACGGACACAGCGGTGGTCAATGTCACGGTCGATCCGGTCAACGACGCCCCGATCGCCGTTGACGACAGCGAGTTCACGGTGGCCGGCGCGCCGATGGGCATCGACGTCCTCGACAACGACAGCGATCCGGATGGCGATACGCTCTACATCGACAGTGTCACCCAGGGCAGCAACGGCACCGTAACCACCGATGACAACCTGACGCCGGGCGATCCCAGCGACGATACGGTCGTCTACACCCCCGATGCCGGCTTCACCGGAACCGACAGCTTCACCTACACCATTCGCGACGGCAACGGCGGCACCGCCACCGCGACCGTGACGATGGACGTCAATGCAACGGCAACGGGCGGCGTCGATGTCTCTGGCGGCAGCGGCAGCGACGGTCTGACCGGCAGCGACGGCGACGACACAATCAACGGCTTCGGCGGAGACGACATCATCTTCGGCGGCGACGGAGACGACGACGTCAAGGGCGGCTCCGGAGAGGACTCGGTCAAGGGCAATGACGGCGACGACCGCATCCTCGCCGGCGCGGGCGACGACACCGTGATCGGCGGTGCTGGCGACGACACCCTCGCTGGTGGCGGCGGCAACGACCTGCTCAATGGCAATGTCGGCAACGACAAGCTGCTCGGCGGCACCGGCGATGATAGCCTCTTCGGCGGCGCTGGCGACGATACCGCGTCCGGTGGAACCGGGGCCGATGTCGTGAGAGGCAACGCCGGCAACGACCTGCTGCGCGGCAATGGCGGCAACGACACCATCTTCGGTGGCGATGACGACGACATCGTCCTGGGCGGTTCCGGCGACGACCTCATCAAGGGTCAATCCGGCGAAGACCGCCTGTTCGGCAATGCCGGGAACGACACCATCATCGGCGGCGACGGCAACGACACGATCTTTGGCGGCGCTGGCGACGACTTGCTCGTCGGCGGGTTCGGAAGCGATGAGTTCCGCTTCAAGTCGGGAAGCACCGGAGCCTCGCGGATCTCCGACTTCGATATGGCTCAGGACCAGATCAACGCGGGCGGCGTCGCGCTCGCCAGCGTCGTCGCGGTCGGCTCGGATGCGCTGGTCACGCTCGACAATGGCGGCACCATCCTGTTCTCGGGGCTCACGGTGCTCGAGGTCGAGTCGCTGTTCTGATCATCGAGGCGGGC
>NZ_DS022277.1:441469-576993 GCF_000153725.1 Salipiger bermudensis HTCC2601
CCGCCTTCTCTGCACCCTCGCCGACCGGCCAGAGGCGCAGCCCTATCTCCTTACAGGCAAAACTCCCTGATCCCGAGCCGCGTTGCGCAGCAGGCCCAGATGTCCGCTGCCGTGAATTCGGCCTGCGCGAACGCAAACACAACTTTTCCGAGCATATAACATCAAAGTGATATGCCAGGGCGTGCACCCTCCGCAGTGCCATCACATGCGGCCGCTTCGCCTAGGAATGCGTCGAACATCGGCAACACATGGCCGCGAACCTGTCGCGTTCATTGTGGTTCGAGTCAAATCGCTCAAGGTTGTGTTAGGGAGGTTCAGCCATACAAAATGCGGGGCAGGCGCGCATGACGGTCAATTTCGAAAACTACAAGCTCATCGTCGATGAAAAGTTTGACGGGGCGAAAGAGGATCTGAACCTTCACGACGGGATCAGCGGCCTCTGGTCCACGGATATGGAAAAGGGCAACCGGGTCCACAACAGCAAGTTCTCGCTGTTTGGTGATCCCGACCTCACCGATGCCGAGGGCAACAACCTCGGACTCGATCCCTTCACCGTCGAGGACGGCGTCCTCAGCATCAACGTCTCGCGCATCGATCCGGCCAAGCAGGACGACATTCAGGCGGTGCTCGACGCGAGCCCATATGTCATGGCCGGCGCGCAGAATGCCTCGGACATAGAGTATCTGACCGGGATGCTGAGCCTGCACCAAAGCTGGGCCGAGAGCTATGGATATTACGAGGTGCGCGTGAAGATGCCCGCCGGCACCGGGCATCTCTCGGCGCCCTGGCTCACCAGCGCCCACGAAGGCTGGCCGCCAGAAATCAACATGGAAGCGCTGGGGCGCTACGACGGCACCAATGGCCGGGGCATCGACGATGCGATCTGGACCAACGTGCTCTTCAACGACTACGGCATCGGGGAAGAGGCTGATCAGGCGGTGCATGACAGCACCACCGATATCACCAACGTCTACGGCGAGCAGTGGGGAAGCGCCAATCAGGCGATGCTTGAGAAGTTCGGCTGGGACGAGACCCGCTCCTCGCCAGGAGAGGCGCTCCACGATCCCGACAACAACGAGAAATACGTCTACAAGCGCCTGGTGGAGCTCGACGAGGTCACCGGCGAGGATGTCGACATCCACGAAGAGTTCTACACCTACGGCATAGAGTGGACGCCGGACCACATCTCGTTCCTGTTCGGCACCGACTCCTCGAACATGCACGAGATCTTCCGGACCCAGACCCCTGATGATGTCACCACCGACATGTATTTCGTGCTCTGGAACCAGTTCGGCGGCAGCTTCGCCTGGAACCCGGATGACGACGACAACGCCCCCTTCGAAAGCAGCCTCGACGTCGACTACATCAAGGTCTATGCGCTGAAACCGGATGACGAGACGGTCCCGGATGCCGCGGATGTCTACATCTATGGTCAAGACGAGGCGCAGACACGCACCCTGACCGACACGGGCAGCCATCAGAGCCGCGACCTGACCGGTGACGACGTGCTGACAGGAAACGCGCTCGATAACGTCATCTACGGCGGCAGCGGGTTTGACCAGTTCACCGGCGGCGCGGGCGCCGATACCTTCCGCGTGATCCACGGCGAGGGCAACAAGATCATCACCGACTTCGATCCGGGCGAAGGCGACACGCTCGTGCTCGAAGGCTTCAACTTCGCCGACAGCGCCGCCGCGCTGGCGACGCTGACCCAAGTCGGCACCGACGCATGGCTGATCAACGGCGCCTACCCCTTTGCGCCGCAGACCATCATCTTCGAGAACACCGATATCGCCCGCATCACCGAAGCATCGGTGCGCGTGGTCGCACCGCAGAGCAAGGGCCATGATTATGCGTCGCGCATCCGCCAGCTCACCGCGGAATCCTACCTCGGAACCGACGGAGAGGACTATCTCAGCGCGCAGATCCAGCATGCCGGCGCCCTCGCGGTGCTGCGCGCCCAAGAGCTGGCAGGCGGGCTTGGAGACGACACCTACGAACTGAACGGCGCGACCTATATCCGCGAGCAAGCCGATGAGGGCGTGGACACGGTCCTCGTTCGCGACAGGGTGCTCAACAAGACCTACAGGACCGAGGATGCGAACGGCAATCTGGTCTACAGCCTGTTCGACATCGACGCCTACACGCTGGGTGCCAATCTCGAGAATGCCAAGCTCTATGACGATACCGTGGACGTGGCGCTCTACGGCAATGCGCTTGGCAACCGGCTGACCGGCAACGCGCTCGGCACAACCTTCTACGGCGGACTGGGGGATGACCATCTCGAGCTAGGCGGCGGCGCGGACCTTGTGGGCTACCGCGCCGGCGACGGGCACGACACCATCCTCTCCTTCGGCAGCGATGACACGCTCTCGCTTCTCGGCACCGGCTTTGCCTCCGCGGCCGAGGCGCTTGCGGCGTTCGAGCAGCAGGGCCGAGATGCCGTTCTTGAGTTCGACGCGGACAACAGCATCACGCTGCGGGACGTGACCGTGTCGGAGCTCTTGGCAAGTAATATCGCGTTGCCCGTCGAAGACCCCTTCGACGTCGCCGCAGGAGAGCTGGAGCCGGCCGGCGACTACGAGGAGGTGTCCGCGCCAAAGGCGAACGGCAACCTCGTGGCCGGGGACGCGCCCTCGCGGATCACCGGCGGCGCCGATGGCGATGGCATCTACGGCAACCGCCACGGCGACATTCTCAGCGGACTCGGCGGCGATGACGTGATCGAGGGCCGCAACGGCGACGACTGGATGTTCGGCGGAACCGGCGATGACAAGCTGCGCGGCGGCAAGGGCGACGATCTGATCTTTGCCGAGAACGGCAACGACCGTCTCGAGGGCGGCGCGGGGCATGACATCCTGCTGGCCGGCGCCGGGCGGGACTACGCCGTCGGCGGCGGCGGCAATGACTTGGTGTATGGCGGGGCCGGAAACGATTACCTGAATGGCAATTCCGGCGACGATGTCCTCGACGGCGGCCGCGACAATGACAAGCTCTACGGCTCGTCGGGCAAGGACACGCTCGATGGCGGTCACGGCATGGACAAGCTGAAGGGCGGCCTCGATGCCGACGTGTTCGTCTTCCAGACGAGCATCTATGCCCGCGACTGGGAGGTCGTGGCCCGCAACCGCGCGAGCCAGAGAGACCATGACGCCGCGGTGACCGCAGCCGAGGAGAGTGGCGAGGATGCCCCCGACGCCGCGTCCTGGGAGTACGAGTTTCTCGGCGCCGACACGGTGATCGATTTCCTGCCGGGCGAGGACAGGATCGACCTTTCGGGGCTGGTCGCGGCGCTCGAGGTCGAGGGGGCGAGCCAGAGCGAGCTGGCCGAGATTTTCGTCCGCGACCATCTCATCCTTAGCGAGAAGAACAACGACCTGCTTTTGTCGGTCGACCGTGACGGCCCCATGACCGACGACCCAAAGCTGATCGTGAACTTCGCCCGGCTGCGGAATGTCGACATCGCCGACTTCGATCTCGATCGGGACCTCATCCTGACCGCCGATCACGCGTTGCTCTCGGTCTGAGCGGGCCCCCTGCCCCGTGCGCCCCTCGGCGCCGGTGGCCGGGGCCACGAGGGCTTGGCCCCCCGGACGGGCTAGTCGGACAGCCAGTTCCGCTCGGCCGCGAGGGCGCCGAAATGCCGGGCGCCCTCGAGCGTCCAGTGGCTGTAGTCATAGAGCGCCTTGCGCCCGTCCGGCGTCATCAGAGCACAGCTTTCCTCGGCATCGCTGCACAACAGGTCGCGGCGCGAAAGATAGGGCACGCCCTTTTCCTCTGCGACAGCGCGCACCGACGCGTTGATCTCTTCGCCGCGGGCAAGTTCATAGTTGTGCCCGAGGTGGTTGACCACCTCCGCGTCCGGCGTTGCCTGCTCGCGCCGCACGTACCAGTCGAACACCGGCAGCCCGTTCTCGAGCCGGTACTCGACGGTGTTTCCCACCAGCGCCACGCGCTTGCCCGCCCCGCCGATCGCGTCGATCAGCGCGCCAAGGCGCGACATGGTGATCTCGGTATAGCGCGGCGCGATCAGCACCAGGTCGCTGGCCTCGAAATTCGGCGACGCCAGCAGCGTCTCGATCTGGCTCTGCGGGAAGTCGTCCCCGAGGCCGAACCGGGCAAACTCGTGATCGGGGAACAGATCTCCGTTGAGGTAAAGCGCGTTGAACATGTCCTTGCTGTGCGAGTTGCCAAGGATCAGCACATGGGTCTTGTCGGAATCGCGGAACCACAGGTTCTCGGCCTCGGACCGGGATGGCCCATGCGCATTGTCGGCCGTCACGACCTCGTCCCCGGCGATGTCGTCGAGAACCGACCAGGATGCGTTCTTGAGCGCCTCGTTGTCGTAATCGTTGTCACCGTAGATCGCAGCGAGATCGCCCAGCCGGTTCGCAAAGCCGTTCTGGACCAGCGTCGTTGCCGAGAACACCAGAACCGCGGCAAGACACGCCGTCATGGTCGATACGAAGAGCCGTGGCGAGGCACGGAACCGCAGCGGTTTCTCGACCAGAAGATAGCCGAGCCACGACAACAGGATCGTCAGCGCGAGCCAGACCAGCATCTCGAGTCCCGGCGCCTCGCCCATGGAATTGAGCCGCCCGAAGGCGAAGATCGGAAAATGCCAGAGATACAGCGAATAGGACAGTTTGCCGACCATAACGAAGGGGCGCGTCGACAGCAGGCGCGTTACCGGCTCACGCGGGTCCGCGAACCAGATCATCGCGCAGGTCGCGAGGATGACCGGGATGGTCATGTAGCCGGGATGCGAGATGTCGCTGAGCTTGAGGCTCCAGAGTGACGCGAGCAGCGTCAGCAGCGCGAGGGACGGAATCACCCGCGCGGCTTTCGAGCCGCGCAAAGCGTCTGGGTTGCGCAGCGACATGTAGGCCAGAAGCGAGCCGCCGAGCATTTCCCACGCCCGGCTGGCCGGCGAGAAGAACGAGAATTCGCGCACAAATGCGGTGCTCACTTGCGAGATCACGAAACTCAGGATCATGAACGCAACAATGATCACACCGATGCGGTGCCGACCAAGCCACCGGTAGAGCACCAGCAGCGCCACCGGGAACACGAGATAGAACTGCTCCTCGATGGCCAGGCTCCAGGTGTGCAGGAAGGGCTGCAGCAGACCCGACTGGGCGCCGTAATCGTTGAGCTCGAAGAACCAGAAGAAATTGCTGTAGAAACCGAGTGCCGCGAACAGCGACTTGGCAAAGCGCTCCATCTCGGTCGGCAACAGGATCGCCCACGCGACCGGGATCGTCGCCAGCATCACCAGAAGCAGCGGTGGCAGGATGCGCCGGGCACGTCGCCAGTAGAACTGCACCACGTCAAAACGGTCCGCCTCGTCAAACTCGATCAGGATGATCTTGGTGATGAGATAGCCGGATAGAACGAAGAACAGGTCCACCCCGAGATAGCCGCCGGCAAGAAGGCTTCCATCGCCGAAAGGGATCTTGAGGTGATAGAGAATGACCGCGCTGACCGCGATCGCGCGCATGCCATCGATTTCCGGGCGATATCCGAGTTTCATCTGAGACCTATCTCTCGTCTTGTCTGGGGGCGGCGGGCGGCAAGCATGAGGGATCAGCGCGCGTTGAGCTTGGGAAACGGTCCGGGCTCGGTGCCGGTGATGCCGAGGAAGGCCAGCAGCCGCCCAGTGTCCGGCTCCGAGGTCGGGTCGATCACCAGAAGATCATCCGGGCGGCTGTCGAAGTACGAGATGATCTCGGCGTTGCGACGGGTGTAGATCTCCTTCAGGAAGTCGCGATCAAAGGCGAGATCCCAGCGCGTGACGCTCTTGCCGTCTTCGTAGACGGTCAGCAGCCGGCGCAGCACGTCGTAGACGTAACCCTTTTCGAGATACAGGTTGCGATCCCGAAACATCACCTCGCTCGGCGCCTCTTCGACCGGGACCTCGAACTCGTCGCGGTAATAGCGGATGTAGCTCTCGACCCATTTCTCCGGGTCGCGCAGCGTCAGGATGAACTTGGAGCCGGGAAACATCGCATCGCAGGCGATATAGGTCCGGTTCTGCGAGAACGGCAGATCCTGGAACGCGTCGTATTCCTCGACAAAGCCCTTCAGCAGATCGAGCCGCTTGTAGTCGAGCACCGGGCGCAGCAGCACCTCCTGATCGACCTGCTTGGGCAGGCGGAACCCGTGTTCGCGCAGCACCGCCTCGACGGTCGTCGTCGCGGTCTTGTTGAAGCCGATGCAGAACAGCTTCGTGAACCCGGTGTCCGCGCGTGACGGGGTCGAAAGCTCTTCGTAGGGCTTGAGCCGCACGATCTTGTAGCCGATCGCCTTGAACGGGGTCTGCAGGACCTTCTTGATGAGGGAGTCGCCCTGATATGCCATGCTCATCCTGTCCTTCTTCCAAATCCGTCTCAAAAATCGTGTTCAGTCCGATCCGCGGTGTGCGGATCACGGGCCGCGCAGCCGCGCGGACGGGTAAATCAGCCTGCCTGCCCCCTGCCGAGCGCGGCGCGGGCGGTGCGCATGTCCTCGCGGGCGCTGACGACGAGCATCACGACCATGACCATTGCGAAGTCGTGGCCCCGATAAAGCGCCGGCCCGAGGAACGACGTCGCGACCAAGGTGAGCAGCAGCACGATTCCGATCGCCGCCGCCACCGATCCGGTGAGCGACAGAAGGGCGGCGAGCCGGTAAAGGCCGGCACCGATCAAGCCGGCGACCGCCAGCAGCCCCAGCGGCCCCGTCGAGACGAGGATCTCCAGCGCGAAATTGTGGAACGAGCTGCTCGTGATGGCCCCGGCATGCTGCGTCGCCAGGCGCAGGACCGAAAATTCCGAGGCCTTCCAGAACGCTCCGAACCCGACGCCAAGGACGGGATGCTCGCCGATCACCTCGCCGGCCACCTCCCAGATTTCCGTGCGGCCGGTCAGCGTCGCGTCCTTGCCGACGGCGTTGAGCACGAAGGTCACCGGATCGTAGCCAAGCACCGTCAGCACCAGCGGCGCGATGGCAAAGATCACCATCGCCCCCACGAACAGCAGGACGACCACCATCGGCGGTGTCCGATCCCGGCACAGGAAGAAAAGCACATAGGCCATTGCGGGCAGCAGAAGCAGCGCCGTCGCCGACTGCGAAAGCGCCAGCGACATCAGCACCATCGCCATGGCGAGCAGCAGCCAGCGTTTCGAGACCCGCGAAATGGTCCGCGTCGGCATCAGCCACAGCGCGAGGATGGCCAGCGCGGCAATCAGCACGCGCAGGCCAAGCATGCTCTTGTGCGAGAAGATCCCCGCCAGACCGCCAGCGCGGGTGAAGGCCGGCCACGGGAAAATCCCGGTCGCCCAGTGCAGCAGCGACAGGGCCGCGGCCACCGAGAGGATGACAGCGACCGCGCGGATGATCAGCGTGAGCGAATAGCGCCAGCCGAGGAAGGTCGCGATGATGCATGTCATCAGCAGCTGGATACCGCCCACGAGGCTCTCGGACGGGGCCGACGACCATAGCACCGAGGACAGGCAGATGAACGGGTAGACGAAGACGATCTTGTTGCCAGCGGCAAGCGCCAAGAATTGCGGAAAGATCATCCCGATACGCAGCAAGGTCAGCCCGTAGCACAGCAGCCAGCTCAGGGTCTGCACCGGCCCGAGCTTGACCAGCATGTCGGAGCTGGCGGCGATGGTCAGAACCAGCAAGGTCGAATCGATCAGCGCCCAGAGCTGTTCTCCCGGGCGGGTGTCATCAGGTGCGCCGTAGGTGATCTGCTCGGTGGCCGCCATATCGGTCGCTCAGCGCAGACTGCGCGCGTGTTCAAAGATCTCGAGATCCGGGGCACAGAGCGCGCGCAGGGCCTCCATCTCGGCTTGGGGAATGTCGGGCTTGCGGTCAGGTGCCGAGTTCAGCTGCGACATCCGGAGCGACACCCCGAAGATCTCGCGGTAGCGCGAGAAGAAACTGTCGATGTCGTCCAGGAAGCCGATCAGGGCGAATTTCTCCACGCGGGCCTTGGCGAGCTCGATCGCCGCCGGAAGGTCTGCGTCGGGAATATCGTTGCGGCTCGCGAGATAGCGCAGAAAGACCCTGGCATGCCGCTTCGCGACATCGCTGGCGAGATACTCCTCCATACCGCCGGCCACGACCCCGGTGCGCTGCGCCATGCGGAAGTTGGAGACCGTGCGCGCCACCGGGTCGCGCATCATGGTGACGTATTTGTAGGTGTCTCCGAAATGCCGTTCGGCCTTGTCGGACCAGAAGACATGGCCGTGGATCAGCATGGTGTCCCACGCCATGTGCTGCAGCATCATGGTTTCGCGCAGGTCGAAGACCATCTGCCCGGTGTCGAGATCCTCGTGGCAGAGAAAGGCGTCATCCTTGTCGAAGGCCTCGATCGCAAGCGCCCGCCGGGTTGAGACCGCATCGATCACGCCGATGCGCTGGTTCACCGGCACCGTGGCGTACATCGCTTCCGACAGGGAGGTCCCGCCACATTTGGGAAGGTGCAGGTAGACGCTGCGATGTTTCGGCGCGGCGCCGGGAAAGGAACGTCGTCCGCGACCGGAGGCGATGGCCAACCGTCTGGTCATGCGTTCCCTGAAAGGAGCCTTGCGCGCCATATACCGCTCTCCTGTTCCTGTGATGCGTGCCCGCCAATTCGGGCCACAGGTTTTTCTATGCTCAAAATGTCCGCGCTGTCATGACGACCGTGCGCGGGCTCCTTCTACAGGATAACTGCGCGTAAATGATGTGCAAATTTCGCCCAATAAGGAAACAGTCCGTGCAACTGTAGCACCCGAGGCACGGATCGGCCGCGGTCTGGACGCGAAGGGCGTATCACATGAAAAAACACCCCCGGAAAACCCGGGGGTGTCGAAATTTTGGCCTGACGATCTTCGAAATCAGAAGATGTCGTCGTAGTCAGCTCCGCTCACACCAATCATGTTGATGAAGCCGCCGTTGTCGAGCTCGACAAGGATACCGTTCGAGGTCTCGGTGTAGCCGGTCGCGGTAACACCGCCTTCGAGACGCACGGAGTCGCCTTCGGCCATGTCGAAATCCACGACCTTGGTGGTGCCGGTGGACACCGTGGTGAAGGCGAACGTGTCAGCGCCGTCGGCACCAACCATGATGTCGTCGCCCGGACCGCCGTAGAGAACGTCGTCGCCCGTGCCGCCATTCAGCACGTCGTCGCCTTCGCCACCGCCGAGGGTGTCGTTGCCTGCACCGCCTGCAAGGGTGTCATTGCCCTCGCCGCCGGCCATGGCGTCGTCACCCCAGCCACCTTTCAGACGGTCGTTACCGACGCCGCCCTTGATGTAGTCGTCGCCGCCTGCGCCGTTAATAAAGTCGTCGCCGCCTGCGCCATTGATGAAGGTATCGCCGTTCGAGTCGATGATCGACTCATTTCCGTTAGACAAAATGCTCATCGGAATCATCCTTTTTTGAACCAATTAACAATTTTGAGCATACATCCGCCCCAAATTTGCCGCAATCAAAAACCCGCGACGACTTACAATAACTTGATGGAACTAAATTAATACAACCTTATCAATATCTTGAAGTGCTCATGCCTATTTTGAAAGCATTCCAGATCAGACACAGTCCGCCCAGTTTTTGCCCCACTTTCCCTCAATAGGAGAAATTTCGATCGCCACGCCACCCAAGGTGAAATCGGCGTCGGATTCGACCTCACGGGGATCACTGCTTCCCCACTCGTCAGGCTGCGAACGAGCCTGCAGCCGCCGTCAGCGCCAGCCGCTCAGAGACAATCCGGAAATCTCGCGAAAGCGCGCGCTGTCGTCGCCCAAGTCACTCTGCATCCGGACCTTGAGATCTTCGGAAAAGCCGGGGGGCACACGCGCCTTCTGAAACGCGAGCCCGCCGCGGATTCGGTTGCGCAGATCCCGGCTCATCAGGCCCGCCAAGCGTCGGCCGAGCGCGCTGCTCGCGAACCGCAGCACGAAACCGGGCACCCGCGAAAGTTCGGCGCTGTCGTTCTGCTTACCGAGATCCTCGATCTGCATCCGCGACACGCCGACATGGTCGGTGACCTTGTTCATGACGGCCTGAGGGTCGCGCCGGAGTTCGTCGAAATCGAGAAACAGGAACGCCTCTTTCGGGAAGAACCGCAGATACTCCTCGACCTGACGCGCGTAGTGGCTCGAGTCGAGGATATGCGCATACTGGCGGCTGTCCTCGAAGCCCTGCAGGTCGCTCTCCAGCCCCTCCATGATGAAGCTGTGCCGGAACTGAGATTCCGCTCGGGAGACCGGTTCGCGCACGATGTAGATCAGCTTCACATCCGGGCAGGTCTCGGAGATGCGTTGCGCGACGCCGGGAAAATCCTTGCATTTCGTGTAATTCGGACTCGCCTCGCCGCGTACGCGATCGGCATGGGTGAACTGGTTGGAATACCAGCCAAGGCCCTTGCCCCAGTTCTTCTCGGCGACGAAGAAGTCGGTCTCCTTGTCCCGCGACATGTCGATCTCGGGATGCAGGGCGAGATAGCGATAGAGCGTCGTCGTGCCACATTTCATGGCACCGATGATGATGAAGTCGGGAAGCAGTTTGGCGTCGGTCGACAAGAGGCTGTATCTCCCTTCGGTGCCCTCAGGCGGCTGCCTGGCGGGGGGATCGGTTCTTGAAATATTTCATCAGCGGCTTTTCCGCAAAGACGTGCACGAGGGCTCCGGCGACCGTGACGATCACAGTGATCAACGCAAGCATCGCCAGCGGCGGCAGCACAAGATGCAGCCCGGCGGCGAGCAAACCGACGGCTGCGATGTTCATCACCGGCAAATGCACGAGATAGATGGCGTAGGATGCATCGCCGATGAACGTCAGCCAGCGTGGCGCCGGCAGCCCGCCCTGCGCCAGCCCGATCACGATCAGCAACGCGCCAAGCCCGTAGCCCAGCGGCTGCAGGCTCTCGGGGCCCATCACCCCAAGGACGGTTTCCGAGAGGCCGATGCCGAGAAACAGGGCGCACCCGGTCCAGAATGCCAGCAGCGCCGATGACCGCGACAGATGCGTATAGGCGTAGGCCGCCACGATCCCGAAGAGGAACAGCAGGTTGTGCGGCTTGAGCAGGAAAGAGAGCGGGAAGCTCATGTCGTGAGACCAAGGCAGCGCCAGAACGCAGGCCAGCATCCAAGCACCGAACACGATGCGCCCGATGCGGAGGTTTAGGATGATCCCGGAAAAGATGATGTAGAACAGCATCTCGTGCTGCAGCGTCCAGGCAACCTGCATGATCGGACCGTCCTCGGACGGGATCAGGAGAAGCGACTGGAGGATGGCCAGCGGATCACGTGCATGATCCGGCCCCCGTCCGGGAGACACGAAATAGATTGCCAGAAGAAAGGCCATCACAAGCCAGTAGATAGGATAGATCCGCACGACCCGCTTGCGCATGAAGACCAGCGCCTTGCTCGGCTGGCCAAAGTCGCGGCGATGGACCAGCACCATGATGAAGCCGGACAGCACGAAGAAAAACTCCACCCCGGCATAACCGAAGTTGAAGGCCGCGCCTGCGCCCTCGCCGGCATAGAACTTGCTCGGCAGAAGAAAAACGTTGGCATGAAAGATCGCGACCATCACTGCCGCGACCGCACGCCCGCACTGCAAACCAGCTAGCATCTCGTCAACTCCCCACTCGCGCTGTCATCAGCCCTGCACCCCGTAAAGGCTCTTCTCGGGCAGCTTCAGGCAGCCCGCGCAGATCCCGGCATGCATGGTTCCCCGCATCAGCCAGAACGTCCGGCGCTCGGGGTTCGCCAGTGCAAAACCGGCGCGAAGAAAGCAGTATCCAGCCTTCACCGAGCTAGAGCCGAACAGCCCCAAGCGCTGCCGGATGCTGTCGGCGGAGGCTGAGTAGCTCTGTCCGATCCGGAAGCGTCGGCGCAGAAGCCATTTCACCGAAAGCCGCGCCGCGGGGACATCCTCGCGCACGATGGCGCCGTCGGCGATGGCATACTGTGCCCCGAACTGGCGCAGCCGGAAGAAGAACTCCGTGTCCTCGCCGCCGGATTTGCCACGCTCGAGCGCGAAGCGCTCGTCCCGCCACGGCGCGTCACCCCAGCGCAGCAAGGCGTTGCAGGTGTGCCCGGTCTCGATCACCCCGGCGCGCGGCGCCGCGACCTGCGAATGGAAATCGCCCCGGACGATCCAGTCGGGCGCGTCGTCGTCATAGCGCGCATAGCTCGGACCGAACACCGCGTCGGCCCCGGTCTCGCGCTGACGCTTGACCAGTTCGACCAGCCAGTCGGGCTCGACCACCTCGTCATCGTCGAGAAAGGCGACCCACTCGGTCGTCGCCGCGTCAAGGCCGGCATTGCGCGCGATCGAGATGTTGGCACCCGGCTGGTGCACGTAACGCACCGGCAGGCTCATCGCGGCGGCGGTGCCGTCCACCCTCTCCTGTGCCGACGGCGTGTCGTCGTTGTCGATGACGACGATGGAGACGGTGCACCCCTCGGGGCGCTGCATCGCCTCAAGCGACTGCAGCGTGGTGGCGATATGGCTGCGCCGGAAGGTACAGATGGTGATCGTGATGTTCACTTCGCCCCCCTCCCTCTGAGGATCAGCTGCGTCAGAAACCCGGCGCCAAAGCAATTGTGCATGAGAAATAGCGCCGGCGCAGCCCAGAGCGCGCAGGCACTGCGGTGTTTCACCGCGAGGCTCACCGCGGTTGCCGCCAGCATGAGCAGGTAGATCACCGGCAGCAGCAGGATCGGCGGAAACACGACCGAGAGCAGCACCGACAGCAGGTTCACCGCGGTGACCGCCGGCGGGATCAATTGCCGCAGCCGCGGTTTCAGCCGGTGCTTGAGCACGTTCTGACCGCGCCCGAGCCCGTACCGCCAGTATTGCCTGGCCAGCTTGCGCAGCGAGTCGCGGGCGAGATAGTCGAGGCGGATATCGGCATCGAGCCAGATCTTGCCCCCGGCCAGCCCGATGCGGTGATCGAGCTCGGCATCCTCGTTGGCGACGAAACCGGTGTCGTAGCCTCCCGTCCTGCGCCAGATGTCTAGCCTGAACCCGGCGTGATGGCCGTGATCGACATAGCCCGACACGGCCCCGCCGCGATGCCCCGAGCCGCCGGAGCCGAGCTTGGTGTCACTGGCCCAGGCCACGCCCTTCTGCACGCAGCTCAGGCCAATCGTGTCCATGACCGTCGCCAAGGCCGCCACGTCGCGGGCAAGAAGGCTGTCCGCCACGGCAAGCACATAGCCGTCGGGGTAGCGCGAGTGGGCGTCGACCCGCACGAGGATCTCGTGCTGCGGCTCCGCGCAGCGCTCGACCACGAGGTTCACCGCCGCCGATTGCAGCCGCGCGGGATTGTCGATGAGGACCACGTTGGGGCGGCGCTGCGCGTAGTCGGCGACGATCGCGCGGGTGGAGTCGGTGCTGCCGCCATCGGCGACCACGATCTTCACGCCAGCCATCTCCGGCCGATCGCGATGCAGCGCGTCGAGCGTGGCCTCGATATGCGTCGCCTCATTCAGCGTGGGGATCGCGACGAGGATGGTCGCCGGGTCGGCGCCTGTCCGTGTCGCTGTTGCGTCGAGCATGTCTTCCATCCCTGTCCCCTACCCCGCGCGCTCGCGGACGGTGTCGATCACCTCGGCGATGTCCGTCGGCGACTGCACGAAATCCACGGCCGGCCGGTCGAGCAGCTCTTGGCCGCGGGCCGCGATCTCCTCGCGCGTCAGCCCTGTCAGAAGCGCGATCAGATCGGCGGCCTCGGGCGCGTCGATCACCCAGCCCAGCCGGTCGTCGGCGACCCGCCGCGCGGTTTCGGTTCCGGCGACGGCGATGCTCGGACAACCGGCCCAGCTTGCCTCGTAGATGCGGTTGGGCAGCAGCCAGTCGGAATTGTTGCCCCGCTGCCAGAGATCCTGCGACCAGACCACGTCGACGCCTTCGTAGATCTCGGGCAGGTCCTGCGGGTATTCGTAGGCGCCGTGGAAAACCATGTTGGGATGCGCCGCGATCACCTCGTCGAAATCCGGAAGAACGTGGCGGTGCACGACACCATGAATATGGATCTCGACGCCCGGCCCCAAGCGCGCGGCGACCTCGGAGAGCAGCGCCAGACTCGGCGCACAGCGTATGGTCCCGACCCAGCCAACGCGGAGCGGACGGTCCGCGTCCGGCGCCCCGCGCGAAACCGGGCGCCCGGGCAGCGCAGATCCTGCGGCAAGCTTGTTCTCCCAGAGCGCCCAAGGCCCGTCATACCCCTGCACGGGCTCGAAGAAATTCCGCATGAAGCCCGGTGAGGAGACCACCAGCATCTGGATGCGCCGGAGCAGGAACTGCTCGGCGGCGCGCATCGCGTCTGCCTTGCGGCCCTCGCGGCAGAGCGCCCCATTGATGTCGAGGCACTCGTAGATCAGCGGCACGTCCGAGGCGCCCGCCATCGCGCGCGCCGCCCAGGCAATCGCCAGCATGTCGAGATTGCGCGCGATGATGACATCGGCCCCCTTCAGCATCTCGCGATGCCCGGTCATCTTGACGATGGATCGGGCCACGACCACCGCGCGCTTCGGCAGGTTCTCGTTGCTGGTCATGAACAGGTGGGTGTTCGGCCAGTCCGGCTCGAAATCCATGTTCATGTTGTCGCGGCGCATGGTGAAGCTGTGCACGTCGTGCCCGAGTGCGATGAGCGCCCGAATGCGGCGGATCTGCGAGATCTCGCCGACGTCGAAGCCGAACACCACGATCCGGGCCCCACGCTTGGCTGGCTGGATCTCAGCGGCTTGCAACCTGCTGCCTCCTGTTCCGGTTCAGTAAGAGATTGGACAGCCCGATCTGCAAGGGCCGCTCCATGTAGAGATACAGCACGTTGCCAAGCAGCGCCGACAGGCCAAGCACGACGACGACGAAAGCCATGGCCGTTCCAGGCCCGTGCAAGTCGGGCATGGCGACCCAGACAACCTGCATCGGCACCACAACAAAGAGATGAAACAGGTAAATCGCGTAGCTGGCATCGCCGAGACGCTCGAGCACGGGAAGCTGTGGCACCCGCCCCGCAAGCCCCGCCACGCCTGAGACCAGCAGGATGCCCGGACCCCCAAAGCCGATGGTGCGGCTCCAGTAGTCGGTCGGGTCCACCTGCGGACCGAGCACGAGGAACGCCACCGCCGCGATCGCGATCAGCAGGCCGTTGCGCAGAACACCTCCTGGGGCGCTTTGCCAGATACGGGCCACCACGACGCCCCCGAGGAACTCGAGCAGAAGCGGACTGGTGTAGGTGATCGTGATGGCATCCGCAGGCTTCGCCGCGTACCCAACGGCCACCAGCGCAAACAGCAAACCTGTCAGGACGAAGAACCGGGCACTCTTGGCCACGAGCAGCGTGGCCGCGAAGAGAATGTAGAAGAACATCTCGTAGTTGAGAGTCCAACCCGGCACGAGCACCGGCCAGATGCGCGCGGGCTCGGTCGCGTTGAAATGCGGCACGAAGGCCAGCGACTTGAGGATATGCGGCGTGCTCAGCTCGACCCAGGCCGAGCCGATCACGACGCTCACGAGCACGAAGCAGATCGTGGCGATCCAGTAAGGCGGCGCGACCCGGATCAAGCGCCGGACGAGGAAGCCGCCCGGCTCGGTCTCTTTCTTCTGGCTGATGCTCCACATGATGAAGCCACTGATCACGAAGAACAGATCGACGCCGCCATGTCCAAGCAACAGCACATGATAGAGCGGCTCCGGCAGCTCGGCCTCGACACGCTTGCCCGCGTGCAGAGCGACCACCGAAAGCGCCGCAAAGGCGCGCAGGTACTGGATGCCGTAGATCTTGTTCATAAACTCTCTACGCTATGCGGGGCGGGGCCGGTCCGGGGCGTCGGACCGCGACCCCGATCAATAGTATTCGTAGGATCCGTCGCGGTTGTAGGACTTGTAGCGCCGCAGGTTGGCACGGGTGAAAAGCAGACCCATCAGGTTCTTCCGGCGCAGGCCGGAGTGCTCGAGCGCTGAACTCACCTGCTTGCGGGCCGTCCAGCCCCAGCGCACGACATAAATGATCTTGTCGCAGTTCGATGCCAGCATGGGCGTCAGGCTCGCACCGCTCACCGGAGGAAGGTCGACCACCACGTAGTCGAAATACCGGCGCAGGAACCGCAGCACGTTGGCGATCTCTTCAAGCTCTCTCGGTCCATATTGGATCGTCGAGCCTTCGCGGCTGTTGCCGAACACTGCCAGCCCGGGGAACTCGTCGATACCCTCGGCGTGAGACAGCCCTTCGGCTGGGTTCTCCATGAGTTTAGTCAAATTGTTGCTCTCGGGCAGCATCTTGCCGAGATAGGAGGTGATCTCGCCGGCGATCAGGTCGAGATCGACGATGGCCACCTTGTTGGTGTTCGCGGCGAGATAGGAGGCGAAGTTGAAGGCGGTCGTGGTCTTGCCCTCGTCCCGCACCGTCGAGGTGAAGCCGATGACCACGCCCTCTGCGCTGTCGCTCTTCCGTTCCATCGCCTCGCGCACCATGATCGCGCGCATCGTCGTCGCGGTGACGGAACGGGGATTGTCCATCGCAAAGCGCAAACGCTTGGCATTCGAGGGCAGCATCCGCCAGCGCGGGCTTCGATCGGGCGGCGTGAGCCAGCCACCGCCGCGTGCCTCCTTGCGCTCGGTCGTGAAGTTCGGGACCACACCGATGAACGGCAGGTTGAAGCGCTTCGAGAGGCTGCCCTGCGACCGAAAGCTGTTGTCCAGCGCCTCGATCGCGAGCACCACACCGATCGACAGCAGGAGACCCGCGAAGGCGGCAAGCACCACGATCCGCTTCGAGCGCGGTCCGGACTTCGTGTCCGGCGGCACCGCCCAGGCGATGACGCGCGCGGGGGTCGCGTCGAAGGTCAGAAGCTGCGAGGTGCTGTTGTACTGCTCGAGCATCCGCTCATAGAGTTCTCGCTTGGCCTCGGCCTCGCGCTCGAGGCTGCGCAGCGCAACGGTCTTTTCCATCACACTGCTGTAATCGGCATTCATCTCGCCGATCATCTCGCGCGTTGCCGAGAGCTGCCCGGCCAGCGCCCGCTCGCGCGCGCGCAGCTGTTCGAGGATCGAGCGGTACTCCTGGACGATCAGCGTGCGGGTCTGCTCCATCGCGCGGCGGGTGTTCACCACGACCGGCGCGGATTCGTCATAAGTGAGAAGCGCCTCCTGCTCGGCCTGCAAAAGCTCGGCATAGCGCGCCTCGAACTCGGTGACCGCTTCGGTGCGTTCTTCCGGCGCCAGCTGGATCGCTTCGATCTCGCCGCTCTCGATCTGGTCCTCGAGCTGGTCGGCCTGAACCTTCGCCGTCACCGCCTGCCCCTGCAGCTCGACAAGCTGTTCGTTCGCGGCGTTGAGTGCGATCTCGATCGGAAGGAACTCGCCCTCCGGCACCATGAGCTGGTTCTCGCGGCGATAGGACGCCACTGCACGCTCGGAGGCCTGAACGCCCGCTGCAAGTTCCTCGATCCGGGATGACAGCCAGACCTGCGTACGCTCGACATTGGCCGTCTGCTGACGGCTCGACAGCCGAAGATACTCACGCATCAGGGCATTCACCGCCCTGGGCGCCATCTCGATGCTCTGCGAGGTGTAGCGAACGTCGATGACGAAGCTCTCGCCCGAGCGTTCGACCGCAAGCCCCTGAACGAAATTCCGCCGCGCGATCTCGAGCAGGCGTTCCTGCTGCATGTCTTCGGGAAGCATCGCCACGGTCGCATCGCCATCGCCGTCGTCGCCAATGCGGAACACGCCCTTGATCCATCCCAGGAGCGCCGACGGCTCAGAGGCCCTTGGTTCCCCGAGTCCCAGCTCGCGCACCGTCGCGGCGGTGACCTCGCGCGAGCCCAGAACGCGCAGTTCGCTGTCCACGGTCAGGGCGTCCGACAGCAGCAGACCGGGCGCGATATCGCTATCGCCATCCGGTGACTGCCCGACGCGCGGATCGATCAGGATCGCGCCGTTCGCGGTGTAGGTCGGGCTGGCGTTCGAGACCATGATCAGGGCAAGGACGACCGCCGAAGCGACACCGACCACCAGGACAGCCCAGTGGCGGCGAAAGCGCATCATCAGATCGCGCAGTGTCTCCCCGACATCGACGGAGGGGAACAGCTGATCACGGTCTGTCTTGTGCGACATCAGGTCCGTGTCACGGTCCATATTCATTCGGCTTGCCCTGTCGCATTCACAATAACTCTTCCAAAAGTTGCGGCACCGAAGAGCACCCTCACCAAAAGAGGGCAACTTTTTTACCGCACCGCAGCATTCTTGATAACCGACGCCAGTAACAAGCCCAAGGCCTTGGCCGTCAATCGTTAAATACAGATCAGTGTGTCGCCATTTTGCCGACGGTCTGACAAATGGGCCTTATTGCCCTCTCAAGCGCTGAAAAATCGCGATTATGGAGGTTTCGGTCCCGGCCGAAGACTTCGCCACCGACCGCAGGATCAGCTGTTGGACGGCATAGCTGAGCGAGGCCCCGAGCGCCGCGCCACTGGCGCCGCCAAGCACCCCGCCAAGAGCCGTCGCCCCGACCATGATCCCGGTGCTGAGCCCGGCCACCCAGAAGATCACGTCCTGACGCCCGGTGACGTTCAGCACGATCTGCGCCGGCCCGAACACCGCATCCGAGGCCGGGATGATCAGCAGGATCAACAACGGCGCAAGCGAGGCGCGGTATTCCGGCCCGAAGAGCTCGAGCGCCATGCCGCCGAACACGGCAATCACCGCCGCACCGGCGACCAGTCCGGCGATCTTGAGGCGCGCCGCGTTATCCAAAAGCTCGGCCACGCGATCCGCATCCTTGGCATGCAGCGCACGGGACAGCTGCGGGCTCGTCGAGATGTCGACCGCCTTCATGGCGAAATAGACGAAGGCCATGATCGACAGCGCAAGCGCGAGGTAGCCGACCTGCGCCGGGGCCAGGACGAGCCCTGCGGCCGCCACGACCACGTGCTTGAGATTGTCGCGCAGCATCAGAAGCGGTGCCATCATGGCGCCGGTGGCAAACCACTTGCGGGCCTCGTCATACTGCTTTGGCACGCCCGCGGCGAAACCGAAGGTCTTGCGCAGGAGCAACGCCTGTACCAGCGCGGTGACGGCAAAGGCCGCAAGAAACAGCAGCATGTAGACGGTCAATCCTGGCCGCGCACCGCTGAGCCAGATCAGTGCCACCAGGAGGAAGATCACCGCCGGCCGCACCAGCATGATCGGAACCCCGCCGCGCAGCACCTGCCCGAGCGCCGTGGCATGGCGCCCGTAGACCCGCGTCATCGCCACCACCGGCGCCGCGACAACGGTCACGGCAACGACACCGAGCATGGCTTCGTCGCTCCCGAAGGCCCCGGCCCACCACGCCAGCGCGGCGACAATGGCCGATGCCAGCGTCAGCCCGAGGATGGTCATCCGGTTGAGGCGGATGAAGCCCGCCGCACGCCCCGACTGGCCGGTCTCGCGATACTGCACCAGATACTTGATCGAGCCGGATTCGAGGTTCAACGCCAGGAACACCGACAGCAGCATGATCCAGGCGAAGGCGGACATGATTAGACCGAACTCGGTCGGCGTGGTGATACGGGCGAGGATCAGCGTGTAACCAAGGGTGAGCACATTGCCCAGCACGCGGGCACCAACCAGCGATAGTGCCTTTTGCAGCGTCCCGCCGCGCCCCGATCGCCCACCTGCCGCCGCGGCCTCCGGGTTCCCCACGGGAGCGTGTCTTGACCCGTTGCGCCGAATCCTGAACAACAAATCCAATCCTCCAAAAAGAGCGTGATCGAAAATTCGCAAGATCCCGCACGGGATTAACCCGCTCCGTGCGCTATACCAATTCGACCATTCTGCAAACGCAGAAATCATTCGGCCCTCTGCTTTTTCCAGCCCTGTCTTCAGGAGCCCACCACATGCGTATTCACTGTGCAGCCCTCGCACTTCTTCTCGCCCCCGGCACATTGCTTGCCGGCCCGGATCTGTCCGGCACGATTTCCATACTAGACGAAACCTTCGACGGCCCTCTGAACCGCTATGACGGGCGGTCGGGCCTCTGGTCGACACTGCCGCGACGGGGAAACCTGATGACCAACGCAGCGGAAACCGTGTTCATCGACCACGGCGTGCTCGGCGAGGAGGCGGACGCGCTGCTTCCGAAGGTGCACGAGATCACCCCGGAGGGCCTGGCCCTGCGCACGGTGGCAATCCCGGATGACGTGCTACCGGCGCTGCGCGATTACATGAAGGCGACCCGGCAGGGCAATCAGGCCGACAAGATCCGTTTCGGCACCGGGGAGATCACCACCGCGCACACCTGGTCCCAGACCTATGGCTATTTCGAGATCGAGGCCCGCATCCCGCGCGGGCGCGGCCGCTGGCCGGCCTTCTGGCTGACCTATGCGGGGCTTGGCTGGCCCCCGGAAATCGACTTCTTCGAAGCTTACGGAGAAGGCATCGGCAGGCCGACCAAGAAAGACGGGCGTTTCAACACCTCGGTCCATTTCGACGCCCGCGGCGAAGGCCGCGAAGAGATCTACAGCACCGATATCGAAAACCCCTATGCGGACCCCGGCACCGATCCGAAACCGAACGAGCGCCCGCGCGGCGACCGATCGGTCTACACCTTCAACAAGTACCAGGACTCGGCCGAGTACGGGGCCGATATCTACAGCGATTTCCATATCTTCGCTGGCACCTGGACGCCCGAGAAAGTGACGTTCTACTTCGGCAAGGACCGCGACTCGCTGCGCGAGATCTACACCGCCCCGACCGCGGAAGACGTACACTCGCCGATGTTCCTGATCGCCAATGACCAGTTCACCGCAAGGGGTGGGTGGTGGCCGGCTCCGGAGGAAACGCTCGAGCAGGTGCTGGCGCCCGAGAACGCCTACATGATCCGGCGAATCCGGGTTCGGGCCTTCGAGCCCGAGCTCCAACTCGACATGGCGGCGGGCACGTCGGCCTATGACGACCGCGACAGCGTCATTCTCGATACGCCGGGCGACGACACCATCGCACCGGCAGCAGGATTCGACGTGATCACCCTGACCGGCGGCGCCGACCTCATCCACCTGCAGCGCGGCAAATCCAACAAGATCATCCGCGGCTTCGACGCCGACGACCGCATCATCTTCGACAGCTACCCGTTCGTCGATGCCAAGGATGTCATGACCCGTCTGACGCAGGTCGGAGCGGATGTCTGGCTTCCGAGCGGTGCTGATCCGGGCTGGCCGTCGACGGTGATCTTCCGGGATCGCGACGTGGCCGATTTCAGCGCCGATCAGTTCGAGAGCCGCTGGCCGGTGTCGCTCGACCTCTGGCGCGCCGAGGCCAAGCGCAGCCGGCGCCCGGAGTTCGATATTGACGGCGACGGCCGCCTCACCGGAGGCCCCGACGGCAGCTGGCTCAACGACCAGGGCCGCGCCATCGAGATAACCGGCGGGCCGGGGCATGACCGTTTCGTGATCGCCAGCCGCGAGAGCAACGTGGTCGAGCCGTCCGCGGGAAGCATCGACCGTATCGACACCATGATCCCGCTCGATCTGCCAGCCAATGTCGAGCACGGCGTCGCACGCCGCCCCGACGCGCTGCTCAGGGGTGGTTCCGGGAACGATCGGCTCGAGGCCGCCTCTCCCCGCGCCCTTTTGCAGGGCGATGAAGGCGACGATCTCTTTGTCATCGCCCCGAATGCCACCAACGTGACCATCCGCCTCCGTGCCGGAGACGGGCACGACCGGATCCGGGGCGCCGCCTCGCAGGCGCTTCTGGCGATGGGCCCGGGCCTGCTCGCGCGGCGCTCCGAGTGGCGTCTGACCGAGGTGCCCGAAGGGACCCTCCTCACCCTGGGTGACGATCAGAGCCTCCTGATCGAAGGCCTGGACGAGACAGCGGTGCAGGCAATTCTCCCCGCAACGGACTGACGACACGATCCGGCCGCGCCCGGGCACGTTGTTCCCGGTTCCTCGATGCGGCCGGCGGAAGGCGCACGAATAGCGCGGCGCAAACAGAAAGGCCCCGGACTGCGCCGGGGCCTTTCCTTTCGGGAGAGGGCCTTGGATCAGGAGAGAAGGAAGCCCGAGCCGCTGCCGAAATCCTGCTCTTCGATGGTCAGACCGGTGACATCGTCACCAAGGATCTTGGCGATGCGGTAGACCTCGTCACCGGCTTCGGCCTGAAGGAAGAAGGTGCCTTTCTTCTCGAACAGCGACAGCTCGACGCTGCCCGCGCCCTGCAGCCCCTCCACCACGATCCTGTCGCCTTCCTCGGCGTTGAAATCGCGGATCACGTCCATCGAGGCATTGTCGGCCAGATCGAACACGAACGTATCCGCCCCGTCGCCGCCAAGCATCACGTCGCGCCCTGCTCCGCCGACCAGCAGATCGTTGCCATCGTCGCCACGCAGAACGTCGTTGCCTTCACCCCCGTAGAGGGAGTCGTCGCCGACGCTGCCGATGAGCCGGTCACGATCGGCACCGCCGAAGATCCGGTCGTTTCCGTCACCGCCGTTGATGATATCTTCGCCGCCACCACCGTAGACGATATCGTCGCCACCACCGGCAACCAGCTTGTCGTCGCCGGCCCCACCGTGAATGCGGTCAGCACCGCCGCGGCCAAAGATCGTGTCGTTGCCGCCCAGACCCGACATGTCGTCACTTCCGTAATGTCCGCGCATCTGGTCGTCTCCGACTGTCCCGGTCTCAGTGCGGTCATATTCCGTACCGGTCTCCGGCGTGTCGTCCACCGGGGCCTCGGGCGTGTCCTCGACGGGCTCTTCCGGCGTTTCCTCGACCGCTTCCTCGGTCGGCACCTCGGGTTCGGGCGCGGTGACGGGATCCGGCTCGGGCACCGCCTCTACCGGCGCCTCGACCACGACCTCGTCTGGTGTCTCGACGACCACCGGCACGTCGCTCTCGCCATAGATGACGATCAACTGGGACACCGAGTAGGTGACGTCTTGGAAGGCGAAGAACTCGACATTCTTGACATGGCTCAGCGCGTTCTCATCGCCCTGCCGCATCAAGAAGGTGTAAGGATCGGCGAAGGCGCCCTCGATCTCGGTCGACAAGGCCGCGATCCGCAGCGTATCGACGCCAGCGCCACCGTCGATCGTGTCGTTACCCGAGGAGTAATGCAGCGAGTCGTCGCCGCGGCCGCCGGACAGGAGATTATCCCCATCGGTGCCGACAAGCGTATCGTCGCCGTCCCCGCCGAAGGCGTTCTCGATTGAGTCTGGCACGCCGATCTTGAGCTTCACGCCAGCAATCTCGCTCGCGCTGGCCCCGCTCAGATCGATCAGGCTGTCACTGGTGACCGCCGCGGCATTGATCGCATCGATGCCGCCATCCTTGTCCCAGAGCACCTGCCGATCCGACAGATCGGCGCCCTCATAGAGCGTCCCGAACTCATCGTTATAGACGTAGACATCGTCGGCCAGGCCATCGGTCTCGCCGTGCAACGTCAACGTGACGTTGTTCAGGCTCCCGGTCATGGCGCTGCCATCGATGTCGACGGAGTCGGGGTCGCGGTTGTAGATATCGACGGTCCAGGTGCCCTTGCCCATCTCGCCCATGCTGGCGACCGACGAGAACTCGAAGTTCCGCAGTGTGCCGATGAAGTCGCGATCCTCGATCGAATAGACCAGTTGCACGGTCGTGCCGTCGGGGCTGGTCAGATAAACATCGAGATCACCGGTAAAGCGCCAGGTCAGCCCCATCGCGAGCTCGACATGCTCGACCTCGATGTCTTCGGTCACCTCGATATCGTAGGAGATATGATCGTTGCTCCCGGCCTTCAGCACGGCATCGCTCTTGCCCTTCACCTCGACGGTATCGAGGCCCTCGAGGGTCTTCTGCGTGGTCCACGTCTCGGCAAGGCGCACGGCATCATGCACGTTGAGAAAACCGAAGCCCGTGGAGTCGCTGAAGTGCTGGCCACCGCCGTTGAAATCATCGGCGCCGTTGGTGATCCAGCCGTTGCCGACCGACAGCTCGTCGGTCAAGCCGTCGCGCCGCGCCGAAAGCGACAGGATCTTCTGGATGTCGCGATAGCCGAGGTCCGGGTTCGCCTCGAGCATCAGCGCGATGGTGGCTGACACCGCCGGAGCGGCAAACGAGGTGCCCGACACGTAGGAATAGCCGTTCGGCGCCGTGCTGAGGACATTCTCGGCCGGAGCCGAGATCAACACGTTCGCGCCAAGGCTGGTCTTGTCCCAGGCATCGCCCTCTGCAGTCACACCGCCGACCGCGATGGTGTAGGGCGAGTTCTGGAAGTTGTGATAGTTCGACGATCCGTAGGTTCCACCGTTGCCGGCCGAGAACACGATGCTCGTGCCCAGCCCGTCGCGTCCGGTTTCGACCACATGCCTGAGCGTCGCTTCCATCTCGGCCCCGTCTTCGCCGAGCCAGAACCGGTCGGAGAAATTGCTCGCGAAGCTCCAGCTGTTGTTGACGACGTCGAGCGCGACCGATGCGCGAAGCGCCTGCAGCACGTTCTCGACGGCGTTGCTGCTGCCGTAATCGATGCCGAACCCGACCAGCGTCACACCAGGCGCAATCCCCACGGAGCCGGTGCCATTGCCGCCCTCGGCCGCGATGACACCCGCCACCGTTGTCCCGTGCCGGTCGGTGATATCGCGCGACCGCAGCGACAGGTCGCCGCTTTCAAGCGCGAAATTGTAGTCGAGGCTTGTGTCGTAGGCTCCCAGATCCTCGTGCGTGTAATCGATCTGCGAGTCGATCACGCCGACCTTCACACCCTCACCAGTATAGTCTTCCCAGACAGACGCGACGTCCACTTTGACGTCGGATTTGCCCGATCCTTCAAGATACCAGGTCTCTCCAACCCGTTCGTCAGAGAGAAACTCATCCGCAATTCCCGCCCCCAGAATCTTGGCCTGCAGTGTCTGCATGTTCAACTTTCCTTTGGTCGTAGCTTGTGCCGCGAGTGCCGCGGGTTTTCGTTCCCAGGGGCCAAAATCGTGGGGAATGCGGACGAATTTCGGGCACGGTCGGGCGTTTTGCGGGACATTTCTGAGTGGCATTGAGACAAAGTTTAGTCTCGCCGGACGTGAGTTTGCCTGAAACTAGATCGCCGCCATTCACCCAAGGGTTGATCACCTGTCACCTCAAAGGAGACCAGCGTGAACAAGGGCTTAGCGCGATGGCTGATCTGCGACGTTGCGCCGCGATGCGGCTGCAGAGTGGCGTGCTGCATGGCGGCATGAGGGCGATATTGCGGCGGCGCTCCTTGCAGCGTCCAGATCCGGCGCCGCGCACGAAAAGATCGCGCCGGAGCCAATCGTGGCCGCCGAACGGCGCGGGTTCGCGTCGCAGGCGCGGTGCGAATCTCATGATCATGCTGAAAGCAGCGCGACAGGCTGGCGAGAGTTGCAGCCGCTCACGATCCCGTGAGGGTTGATCCGTGCAGCGGGGAATCTCTAAAGCAATAGAAATCTTAAGAAATGGTAATCACGTTTCACCTTCAGAAACTTTTATGCGACAAAAACGCCTATTTCCCGCGATTTCGGCAAATATTGTTCTCCGATCAGAAACGCTTGCGGTATTGTTCTTGGACCGCCCATTGGAATTGGGAGAGCAGAATGGACGCGGACAATCAATACAATGCGCCGGCAGGCGAATATGAGAGCTGTCGCAGCATGCGCGCCTCGGAGCTTCCGGTTCGCAGCGGCGAGGCGATCTTGGCGGCGATGTGCGCCATACCGGTCGCCTTCCTAGTGGCCGCCCTCACCAGTCTTCACTTCAAGCTCGAGCTTGCCCCCGCGCTGGCGCTCTACACACTGGTCGGCAGTGTGGTCATGTTCGGTCTTCTCGCCTACAGGCTCTGGCGCGCAGGCCCCCGGCGCTGATGCGAGCGTCGCAGCGCTCCGACCCGCGGGCCACCCGTCCAAATACGAAAAACGCCGAGGCAAGCCTCGGCGTTTTCATCAGATCCAATCAGTACGGACCGTTACGGTCCGAACTGCGTTTACATTCCGGTCTTGCCGAGCACTGCACCCACTGTGAGGAACAGGATGCGGACATCGCCCATGAGCGAAACACCGTTGTGGTAGGCCACATCGAGTTGAACGCGCTCCTCGTAGGAGACGTCGTTCCGGCCGGAGACCTGCCAGAGGCCGGTGATGCCCGGACGCATGGCAAGGTAGGCCCATGCGGCACCGCCATAGCGCTGGAGTTCGGGTTCGGTCACCGGGCGCGGGCCGATCAGGCTCATCTCGCCGCGCAGCACGTTCCAGATCTGCGGCAGTTCATCCAGCGAACTGCGGCGCAGGAACGCACCAAGCCGCGTGACGCGGGGATCGTTGCGCAGCTTGCGGTCGCGCTCCCACTCGGCGCGGGCGGCGGGATCGTTGCGGAGCAGCTCCTCGAGACGCTCCTGTGCGTCCGGCACCATGGTGCGGATCTTCCAGCAACGGAACTGGGTCCCATTGCGACCGACGCGCTTGTGACCGAAGAAGCCTGGACCACCCTCGGCCCGGACGGCGATGTAAAGAACCGCGATGACCGGCAGCAGAATGGGCAGCATCAGAATGGAGAGGACGATGTCGAAAGCGCGCTTGGTAAAGCTTCCGTTGCGGGCCGACCGCAGATCGTTCGACCTGTCCGACCCTGCGGTGACGATGTCGTTCACATTGGTAGAAGTGTTAGACATTGAGACATCCTTAAAAGAAGAGCGCGGCGCCTAGAAAGCAGAGGGGCACCGATCGAAAACTATGGCCTGACGACGTCGAGCGCCGACCTTAAACATGATTTAGAACTACGCCATTCTGCAGCTGCAAACAAATCTGCATCCTTGCAGACGTCAGCAGCGCGAACGTGCGCCATTCGAAAAAAATCCTTCATATTCAACCCGTTACAAACGCGTCAGCAAACTCTTGTGCGATCAGAAGAAGAAAAAACTTTCTGCACCGCAGTAAAACGCGCCCCAAAAACGTCTCATCTGCACAATCATTAGTCAAGCAGGCTCACGCCATTATGTCCAAATTATGTCTACAGCGGCCCCATTTCGGGCCGCTGTTTCCGAACTGTCATGTCACCGCTCAAGCCAGCAGAGAATTCGATTCGATCCGACTCTGCCTGAGGTAGATAGACCCGCGTTTTTCGCCGACTCACCCGTCGGACCGCGCCCCGTCGAGGCGCCGTGCAGCCCTCGGTCGTTTCGCTCCACCGCGGTGGCACCCCGTCATACGCGAAGCGCCGCCAGATGGCGGCGCCCGTTGCGTCGAAAAGACGGTCGCTCAGAGCAACGACAGAAGCGCCGCGCCCGCGTCACGGCCGTTCTGTTGCATGCCATGTGCGGTGTAGTGCGGGTCATCCGCGCCGCCGAGTTCGTTTCCGGTCTCCGGCACCACCACTCGAAAGCGGTCGATCGCCCACGCCGCGTCGCCGCTATCCTGATCGAGACGCAGCTGCGCCGCCCGCATCGCCGCCCCGCGACCGTCATAGGGGGCAGGCTCGTAGTGCTGACCGACGCTCCACATCACCATCGGCACATCGGCGATATCGGACCGCAGATCGCTGACGAACTGGCGCATCTGGTCCATCCACTGACCCGAGACGCTGTAATCGCCTCCAAACAGGTCGTTCGCACCCTGGCTCCACACCATGCCGACAATCTCGTGCGCCGGCCCCAATGCATCGAGCGCGGCCTTCATGGCGAGGAGCTCGGACCACATCCGGCTGCCGGTGGTGGCCACGGCCGAGGATTTGCGCCAGTCCTCGGTGTTCATGAAACCCGACCCCGGGTCGCCGAGCGCCATCACGAGAAGCGGCCGCCCGCGCGCCGCCGACCAGCCGACCAGCGCACCGGCCACCGCATGGACGGGCGACATCCGCCGCGCCTCGACCGCCGCCACCGGCTCGATGCAGGGTTGCGGCACGTGGCGAACGCTGTCGGTGGTCGGATAATTGCCGGTCGCCCGCAGGCAGGGCATGTACCAGATGCGCGGATCGAAGGCGGTCTCCCGTGCCGAGGTCGGGATCTCGTCACCGAAGCGCTCGGACGTGGCATTGGCGCTGTTGCTGTCTCCGCCGACGATGATCACGTCGGAGGCCACGAGGTTGGGATCGACGGTGGACAGGTCGTAGGCGGCGATCGCCCCAACAGAGCCGTCGTAATCGGTGCTGGGTTGCAGATCGAGGCGCGTTGCCGCACTCGTCATGTCCGCGGCCGGGATGACCTCGTGATCCATGTAGGGTGCGGTCAGCTGGCGACTCGGCGACAGGCCCGGCGCAGCGAACCGCGCCCTCAGGCTGCCGGCGGAGACCTCTTGGTCGAAACGGATGAAATGGGCGTGCCCCGGTGTCAGCGCCGCCGCCAGTGACAATCGCGCGGCCTGTCCCGCCGTGCCGCCCGCCACCGGGCTGCGCAGCCGTCCGTTCGCGACCTCCCAATTGCCCTGAAGGTCGATATGCGCCACGTCGTCGAGGGAGGACTGAGCCGCGGTGAAGAGGTTCGGCGGCGCCATCAGCCCCACCGGCCCCGCCCCTGCCGCGACCGAGATCGCAAACGCCGCAAGGCTCACGCTCGCGCCGTCCGCATCCGTGACCCCGAGGACAAGACCCGAGCGGGTCTCGACCTCGGTCGGCGTGCCCGCGATCGCCCCGCTCGACGGGTCAAACAGCAGACCCGCCGGCAATTGCCCGGAGACCAGCGTGAAACTGTAGGGCGCGGTGCCGCCGCTCACGTCGGGAGAGAAGCTGTAGGCAACACCGACCGTTGCCGCGCTCGCAGGTGTCCCGGTCAGTGCCAGCGGATCCGAAGGATCCTGCGGATCTTGCGGGTCCTGCGGCTCCGGAGCGATCAGCGGCTGAACGCTGCGCCGGGCCACCATCTCGCCATGCATCAGCACCGAGATATTGTCGGCCACGCCTGCCCAGACATTGTAGACATAGCTGCGCCCTTCCTCGAGCACCTCGAGCGTCTCGGGGTCGAGGTCGACATCACCTTCGGCAGTCCGCTGGATCAGCGGCGCCTGCACGTGGTCTTCTGCCACGGTGACCGTGACGAACTGCCCCGGTGCGAGGCCGCTGACCCGGACCCGAAGCGTTTCTCCACAAAAATAGGCCAGCCGCCTGCTCAGCCCGCGCTGCGCCGCCTGTGCATCGATCATCTGTATCACGCAAAACCTCCACGGTGGATTCCGCATGAGGCTAGGGCACACCGGATTAACCAGGCCCGACGGCTCCGAACGTTGCCACGGCCATGCTCATGGCGCGGCGCGGGGCATGTCTCAGTTCGCGACCTCGTCCTCGAGGGGGCGGATCGCGACCAACAGCGTGTCACCAGGCAGGATCGGCGTGGACATGGAGATTTCTCCCTCGGTGCCGGTGTCACTGCGGCGGCTCTGGATCTCGAAATCCAGCCCGACGATCTGCGACGCCACCACGGCGGCAGCACTGCCGCTGCTGAGGATACTCACCTGTTCCACGGCCTCGCTGTAGGAGATCGTCTGCAATGCAATCTGCTCGCGGGCGTCATTCACCCCGTCGAGCGCATCCTGCCGCTGCGTGGCGAGATACTGCACCCGTTCGCGCTGCGCCGAAGCGATGGCACGGGTCGCGTTGATCTTCGCGGCCTCGAGTTCGAGAACCTTGCTGCGCGCATCGGCCTCGCGCTGCTCCGCCGCCGAGAGGTTCGACGCGGTCTGCAGGCCGCGTTCGGAAAGCTGGCGCGCCGCCGCGAGCGCATCCGCGGTGCTGGCGACGATCTCGTCCTGAACGGAGATCCGCGCGTCGAAGTTCTCGCGCTGGTTCTCGATCGTAGCGATCTCGCTCTCCCAGAATTCCAGAAGCGTGCGCGTGCGCTCGCGCAGCGCGTCGAGCTGAGCCTGACGCTCCGAGACCATACCCTCGAAGTTCACAAGCCCCGGCGCCGGAACCCCCTGCATCAGGGCGGAGTCGACCGACACCGGCGCATCGCCTTCGGCCAGACGGGCCTGATGATAGGCCAGATCCGCAACCGCTCGGGCGAGATTGAGGTTCGCGACTTTCATGTCGTTCTCGACCATCGAACGCAGACGCAGAATCTCGGTTCGGGTCAGCCCCTGCACCTGACTGCCGCCGGCCATGGCGAGGGCGGAAGAGACGGTCATCCCGGGAAAGAACTCGACCATGCCGGGGTTGAGCACGTCACCAGCGACGATCACCGGGGCATAGGAGACGAGCATCAGGCTCACGTCGGGATCAACGAAAAACCCCTGAGCGACAAGCTCCGCCTCGACCATGGACTCGGCCTCATCGAGGGTCAGGTCGGCGACGGTGATCCCGCCGACATCTACGAGCCGGATCTGACCGTTGGCATCAACGACCGCGCTGACTTCCTCTTCCTCGCCGGACCGGCGCACCTCGACCACGTCGCCCGGCGCCAGCCGGTATTCCTGTGCCCCCGCGACAGAGGCAAACGCCACGATACCGAGAAAGCTGAGCAGTCGGAGCCCGATACACATGGTTTCAATTCCTTCCGTTACAATCGGCCGAAGTGTTGCCGCACATGGCGTCAGAAACAACTCAATTATTGCCCCGCTGCAGCGGAAGTCGCGCCTTTGTGGCGCGCCGGCCCGACCGGTGACACGCCCACCGCGGCCATACGTGGCGACGGCAAGTCTGCCGAACAGATCAGCCGAGAACTGCCCGGTGCAGCGCAGCAAGCCCCGCAGCCATGAGCGCCTCCGCCCCGGCCTTGTCCGACGCCTCGACATAGAGCCGCAACTCCGGTGCGTTTCCGGAGGGGCGCACATGCACGATGCAACCGTCGGTCAGCGTCATCCGGACACCGTCGGTCAGATCCGTGCCGGCCTCATCACCTCCAAGCTCGGCCAAAAACGATGCGCGCGCCTCGGCGCTGTCTGCGAGCCGCGCCACGAAGGGTTGCGAGCGCTCCTGTGGCACCTCCTGCAAACGATCCGCCATCGTCACCACCGGCGGCTCCTGCGCCACCCGCGCCGAGACCGTGCCGTTTCCGGCTGCGATCAGCGTCATGATCAGCGGCAACATGCAGTCGCGTGTGGCGAGCGATGCCAGCGGACCCGCCGGGCCCTGCGCCTCGAAGCCCAGCAGGAAGCCCCCGTTGGCCTCGTAGCCCACCACCTTGCCGCCGGCCTCTTCCATGCCCGCGATCACGAAGGGCGAGCCGATCCGGGTCAGCCTTACCGCCCCGAACCCCTTCTTCTGCACGCCCGAGTTCGACGAGATCGGCGTCACCACCGTCTCGGCCCCCAGCATCTCGGCGGTGATCTGGCCCATGACGTCGCCCGGCACGATGGTGCCGGTCTCGTCCGACAAGAGCGGCCGGTCGCTGTCGCCATCGGTCGAGACCAGCGCGTCGAGCCCGTCGGCCTTGACCCACGCCGCGATCTGCGCACGCGTGTCTGGATCGACCGCCTCGGTGTCGACGGGAACGAAGGTCTCCGAGCGGCCATATTCGACCACCTCCGCCCCAAGCCCCTGCAGGATCGCGGCGAGATCGTCGCGGCCCACGGCAGAATGGGCATAAAGCCCGATCCTGCGCCCGTTGAGCGCGAACGCGCCACAGGCCTCGATATAGCGTTCGACGAAGCGCGCGGCGGCGTCCTCGTCCTGCGCCATTTCGCTCTCGGCCGTGCCTGTCGCACGCCCGAGCGCGCCGTTGATCGCCGCCTCGTCGGTCTTGGTGATCTCGCCGGTCCGAGAATAGAACTTCAGCCCGTTGCGATCCGCCGGGATGTGGCTGCCGGTCACCATGATCGCCCCGGCGCCGACCTCCTGTGCCGCCAGCGCAAGCGCCGGCGTCGGAAGCGCCCCGCAATCGATGACCCGGACGCCCTCGGCCCGCGCCGCCGCCGCAATATCCGCCGCGATGCGCGGGGAGGACGGGCGCAGATCGCGCCCGAGGCACAGCCCGTTGCCGATGTCGCAGGCCGCGATGAAGGCCCGCACGTGGTCGGCGACCAGCTCGGGCGTCAGCTCTGTCACCAGGCCGCGCAGGCCGCTGGTGCCGAATTTCGGTGCCATTGTCTCTGGTCCCTCAGTCAGTTGCGCAAGGCGGACGGCGCTCAGCCCTTCGCCCCCTGCCCCCGCGAATAGACATCCTCGTAGCGCACGATGTCGTCCTCGCCCACATAGGAGCCGGTCTGCACCTCGATCAGAACCATCGGCACCTTGCCGGGGTTCTCCATCCGGTGTTTCGCGCCGAGCGGGATGTAGATCGACTCGTTCTCGGTCACCAGTTTGACGGTGTCGTCGCAGGTCACCTTGGCCGTCCCCTCGACCACGATCCAGTGCTCGGAACGGTGGAAGTGGCTCTGCAGCGACAGCGAAGCGCCGGGATGCACGACGATGCGCTTCACCTGGAAGCGCGAGCCGACCACGAGGCTCTCGAACCAGCCCCAGGGACGGCGATCCTTGGGGAACTCCACCGCCTGCTTGGCACCCTTCGCCTTCAGCGCGTTGACCGCAAGCTTGACGTCCTGCGCCCGATCCTTGGGCGCGACGAGCACGGCGTCGTTCATCGCCACCGCGACGATGTCCTTCAGGCCGATGCCGACCAGCTCCACGGTCTCGCTGTCAGACCGCAGCAGCGAGCCCGCACAGTCGATCGCCGTGGCGGTGCCGTGGGTCACGTTGCCGCTCTCGTCCGGCCCGGCCTCGCGCCAGATCGCGTCCCAGCCACCAAGATCCGACCAGCCGGCATCGAAGGGCACAACCTCGAGGCCTGCGGCCTTTTCCATCACCGCGTAGTCGATCGAGATGTCCTCGGCCCGCGACCACGGCTCCGCCGCGAGCCGCAGGAAGCCCAGATCGATCTGTGCCTCGTTGACCGCCGCGGTCACCGGCGCGACGAGCTGGCTGGCATGGGTATCGAACGCGGCGAGGATGTCCTTGACCCGGAACAGGAAGATGCCGGCATTCCAGAGGAACCCGCCGCTGGCGAGCATCTCGGCCGCCGTCGCGGCATCCGGTTTCTCGACAAAGCGCTTGAGCGGCACGGTGTCACCGCCGCTCCCGTCCAGTTCGAGATAGCCATAGCCGGTCTCGGGCCGGTCCGGGCGGATGCCGAACAGCACCAGCTTGCCCGCCTCGAGCGCTTTCAGCCCGGTCTCGACCGCGGCGCGGAAGGCTTCGGTATCAGCGACCTCGTGATCTGCCGGCGCCACCAGCATCGCGGCGTCGGGATCCTTGGCATGCAGGTACAGCGCCGTTGCAAGCACCGCCGGCGCGGTGTTGCGCCCCTCGGGCTCGATCAGGATCGCGCCGGGGTCGATGCCGACGGCGGCGAGTTGTTCGGTCACGATGAAACGGAAATCCGAGTTGGTCACGGCGATGGGCTTGTCGAAGCAGGCCGCCCCGCTCAGCCGCATCACGGTCTTCTGAAACAGGCTCTCTTCCTCGAGAAGGCTGGCAAACTGCTTCGGAAAGCTCTTCCGCGACACCGGCCAGAGGCGTGTGCCGGAACCACCACAGAGAATGACGGGGGTGATCTTTGTCATAGAGAACCAACTTCTCCTTCAAGTGCCGCGAACCGCTTCGCTTTTGCCCGGACGGTAACCCAGAGGTCCTCGAGTTGCCAGAAGCAGTCATTGGGCGTTGCAATTTTGCCGGTCGGCTGTGCCTCTACGCTCGCCTCGGCCTGCCCGGACCAAAAACGCCCCCACGGCGTTCCGCGGGGGCGTCAGTCTCGGGCGGGTCAGCCGGCCTCAGCCAAGAGACCGGTAATCCGGTCTACTCCGCCGGGTTGACCTGACCTCCCGGAACGCCGTCCTCGCGCCCCCGGTCGCGCTCGACATAGGCATCGTGGATGTCGCCGGGCATGTTGTGCTCGGCCTCGCGGTCGCTGCGATAGCGCTGGCGATGGCGGTGCATCATCAGGTTGTCCCAGCGCAGCGCCCGTACCAGCGCCCAGGCGATCAGGAACAGCACCACGGCGAAGGGGAAGCCCGCCACCACCGCGGCCGCCTGCAACGCCTCGAGCCCGCCTGCCAGCAGCAGCACAGAGGCCACAGCGCCCTCGGCCACGGCCCAGAAGATGCGCTGGATCTTCGGCGGATTGGGGTCGCCGCCGGCTGTCAGCATGTCGATCACGAAGCTGCCCGAATCCGACGAGGTCACGAACCACATCACGATCAGCACGGTGGTGAACAGCGCCGTCAGGCTCGAGAGCGGGAAATACTCCAGCAGCACGAACATGGTGTTGGCATAGTTCTCCTGTGTCGCCTCGACCAGCGCCTGATCACCGCCAAGAGAGATCGAGATCGCGGTGCCACCGAAAGCGGTGAACCAGAAGAACATGATCGTGCAGGGCAGCAGCATCACGCCGAGCATGAACTCGCGCACCGTGCGGCCGCGGCTGATGCGGGCGATGAACACGCCGACGAACGGCGCCCAGCTCACCCACCAGGCCCAGTAGAAGATCGTCCAGCTGTCCTGCCAGGTGCTGCCCTCGTTGCCGCCGACCCAGCCTTCGTTCCAGGTTCCGAGCTGGATGAGACGACTCAGGTAGTAGCCGTAATTGTCGACGAACGTGTCGAAGATGAAGAGCGTCGGGCCGACGATCAGCATGAAGGCCAGCAGGATGATGGTCAGAACGATGTTGATGTTCGACAGCCGCTTGATGCCGCCGTCGAGACCGGCCACCACCGAGATCGTCGCCATCAGCGTGATCGCGGCGATGATCATGATCTGCACGCCGGCATTGTTGGGCACGCCGAAGACCTGCTCGAGCCCGGCATTCACCTGCGTTGCACCAAGGCCCAGCGAGGTGACGATGCCGAACATGGTGCCGAACACGGCAACGATGTCGACCACGTCACCCCAGAAGCCATAGACCTTGTCGCCGATCAGCGGGTAGAGCGTCGAGCGGATCGACAGCGGCAGGCCCTTGCGGAAATGGTAGTAGGCCAGCGCGAGGCCCACCACGGCGTAGATCGCCCAGGCGTGGAAGCCCCAGTGCATGAAGCTGAGCGCCATTGCCTCCTGCGCGGCGGCGACGCTCTGCGCCTCTTCCACCGGCGGAGCGAGAAAGTGGTACATGGGCTCGGCCACACCCCAGTAGATCAGCCCGATGCCGATCCCGGCGCTGAACAGCATCGCGGTCCAGGAAAAAATCGAATACTCCGGGTCTTCGTCCATGCTGCCGAGGCGCACGTCCCCGAACGGCCCGATGGCCATGATGACGACGAAGAGCAGGAGAGCGTTCACCAGCAGGATCATCGCCCAGCCGAGATAGCGGGCCAGAATGCTCTGAAGTCCAGTGAAGATGGTGTTGGCGAGGTCGTTGAACAGGACGCCAAAGAGAATGAAGCCGACGATCAGGCCGGCGGAAACGATGAAGACGGGCCGGTGAACCTTTGGAAAGATCCAGAAGGATTCTTGCGGTCTCATTTGCTTCATGCGGGGCTCCCTATCGGTGTTCTCGTTACCGACGGAACGCCCCGCACTCCAAAAGGTTCACAAGGGAGTGAGCTTATTCTCCGAGATGGAACCGGCGGGCCCCTGCCGAGAGGGGTGATCCGCTGCGCCCGGTTCCCGCCGAAGCCGGCAGGCGCAGCGGTCAAAGGCAGGTCAGGCGCCGCCGGAGAGATCCTTCAGGACCGCCACCGCCTGTGTCTCGACGGTGAACTGCGCCTCCATCGTCTCGGCGCAGGCCACCGGCTCGCGCGACGTGTCGAGGATGAGCTGCCAGTCGCCATCCTCGGGCAGCGTGAAGGTGCAGGCATCGCCGCCATTGATCAGCACGAGAAGGTCCGAACAGTCTTCCTGATGGTGGCGCATGCCGACCGCGAAGAGCCCGCCATCTCGCCAGTCGTCGCCCGACATGTCGCGGCCCTCGGGATGGATCCAGATCGTCTCGGTGGCCTCCGGGCGCGGCCAGAACCCGTAGGGCGCGAGATGCGCGCGCCAGTCCCGGCGCAGCGCGGTCAAAGCGGCGACGGCCTCGATCAGGCCGGGGCGCGCGCCCTCCCAGTCGATCCAGGTGGTCTCGTTGTCCTGGCAATAGGCGTTGTTGTTGCCGTCCTGGGTCTGGCCAAGTTCGTCGCCGGCAAGGATCATCGGCACGCCATGCGACAGCAATGTGGTTGCCAGCAGGCCCTTCACCCGCGCCTCGCGGGCGGCGTTGATGCCCGCGTCCTCGGTGGCGCCTTCATGGCCCATATTGTCCGAGAGGTTGTGGCCGTGGCCGTCACGGTTGCCCTCGCCATTGGCCTCGTTGTGCTTGTCGTTGTACGACACCGTGTCCCAAAGGGTGAAGCCGTCATGGGCGGCGACGAAGTTCACCGACGAGGTGGCCGGCCGCAGCGAATGGTCGAACTGCACCGGGCTGCCCATCAGCCGCTCCGACAGCCCGGGGAGAAGCCCCGGATCGCGGCGCCAGAAGGCGCGCACGTCGTCGCGGAACTTGTCGTTCCACTCGCGGAAGGGCCATGGGAACCCGCCGACCTGATAGCCGCCATCGCCCACGTCCCACGGCTCGGCGATGAGCTTGACCTGGCTCAGCACCGGATCCTGCCGGATGGCGTTGAAGAAGGCGCCCTCGCGCTCGAACCCGTCGGGCTCGCGCGCCAGAGTCGACGCCAGGTCGAAGCGGAAGCCGTCCACGTGGAAAGCCTCGACCCAGTAGCGCAAGCTGTCCATCACCAGCCGCAGCACCATCGGATGTGAGACGTTGAGCGTGTTGCCGGTGCCGGTGGTATCAAAGCCGTGGCGGCGATCCTCGGGCGAGAGCAGGTAATAGCTGGCGTTGTCGATGCCCTTGAAGGACAGCATCGGACCAAGCTCGTTGCCCTCGGCGGTGTGGTTGTAGACCACGTCGAGGATCACCTCGATGCCGGCGGCGTGGAAGCGCTTGACCGCCGCGCGCACCTCGCGCACGTCCTCGGAGGCGAGGTAACTGCGGTTCGGCGCGAAGAAGCCCAGGGTGTTGTAGCCCCAGTAGTTGCGCAGCCCCTGCTCGACGAGGTGGCGGTCCTGCACCATGGCGTGGATCGGCAGAAGCTCGATCGTGGTCACGCCGATCTTCTGCAGGTGCTCGATCACCGGCTCCGAGGCGAGGCCGCGAAACGTGCCGCGATCGGCCTGTACCACGCCCGGATGGCGCATGGTGAGGCCCTTCACATGCGCCTCGTAGATCACCGTATCCTGCCAGCGCACGCGCGGCTGCTGGTCCGCCTCCCAGTCGAAGACCGGGTCTGCGACCACCGCCTTGGGCATGAAGGGGGCACTGTCACGGGTGTCGAGTTCGAGATCCGAGCCGCCCACCGGGTAGCCGTAGAGCGCATCGTCCCACTCGAGCGTGCCGCGCATCGCCATGGCATAGGGATCGAGCAGCAGCTTGTGCGGGTTGAAGCGATGGCCGTCCTTGGGCTTATGCGGTCCGTGCACGCGGTAGCCATAGGCCTGCCCCGGCGTCACGCCCGGGCAATAGCCAAAGAAGATCCCGCCCTCGGCGCGCGGCAGCTCAAGCCGCGCGAGCTCTTCGTTCCCCTCGGTGTCGAAGAGGCAGAGCTCCACCGCGTCGGCGTGCTGCGAGAACAGCGCAAAGTTGGTGCCCTCGCCGTCAAAACGGGCGCCGAGCTGATCGGGGCGGGAGCGGGCGGGATCGACGCTGGCTTCGCGCGGATCGATCGTCTCGTTGTGCGAGTGAAGCATGGCAGGTTCCGGGATCATGGGGAGGGGAGATGCGGAGAGAGCTGCGACCGGGCGGCAGGCACAACCTGCGAAAGGCGATGTGGCATTCGCGTGGGCATCCTCTCGGGGTCGCTCGGGTGTCTTTGGGGTCTGCGCGGTCGTGTTGCCCGGCGGCGACTGAAAGGGGGAGACTCGCAGGCCGGACATCCGCTGACCACCAGCCTAACCTCTCCGAGCTGTTCTGGTTCCCAACTTTCTTCGGACGCGTGTCGAATTCCGGCGGGCCGATATGTTTGGCACCGCGCCAGAGCCCCGCATCGGTCGAAATCCGCCAGCGCCCGTCGAGTCTTCGAACGGCCCGCTTGCACCCGCTTTCGCCTGCGCCTAATTCCCGGCCATGGCTTCGAAAATCTTCGTCATGGACATGCGCGACGACGGCACCTGCCGTCTCTCCCTGAGCTTCCGGGGAGACCGCGGCACCGGCATCAGCCGCCTCTCCTGCGACCTGTCGCGGGACGACCTCCTGCAGCTCGCGGTCTTTGCCGAGGCCAGCGGATTGCGCGACGCGCTCGGCGAGTCCGAGCCCTCCGAGCTCGAACTCGAGGGGCTGACGGTGGCCGACGATCCCAAGCGCGGCGAACTGACGATGATCCGCCAGCAGGGCTACTCCGAGCAATCCGCCAAGGTCGGCCGGGCGGTGTTCCAGGCCGAGATGGCGGGCGTGGTGGAGGTCTGCCTGACCCGCGCCGAAGAGTCCAAGCACGGCGAGACGCTGCGCGCGCTGCTGTCCGAGCTCACCCCACCCGAGCCGCTGCTCGCCGGGCTGAGCCCCGATGTGGCGGAGATGACGCTCTACCGGCTGCGCGAGATCACCCTGATGCTGCTGGCAGCCAGGGCGGCAGAGCGCGGCTCGTCTCTGGGCCGGCTCCTGCGGGCCAAGAAGAGCCGCGAGCGCGCCGAGGCCGAGATCACCGCCTACCTCTCGGCGCTGGCAGGCAACCTGCTGCCCCGCCAGGTGCGCCGTGCCCGCGAGGCGCGTCTGGGCCTGCGGGTGATCGACAATCCGGGGAAAATGTCGGAGCGGAGCTAGAACCTCGGCGTTGTTCTGCGGCGCGCTTCTGTACGTGCCGGATGAATAGAGCCTCGCGTCGTCGCGCGGCGGCCTGCGGCCTCGTTCCGCGCAGGCAACGCGCTCGACGGTCGAACGGCATTGCCAGCGATAGAGACGCACCTTTCGGCGCGCCTCTCGCGTCTCGTCAGTGTGATCACTCCACCGGCAGGCGGTAGACCGAGACCATGTCGCCCACCGAGGGCTTGAGGATGGAGTTCCCGCCCGACACGAAGGCGACGTATTGCGCGCCGTCATGTTCGTAGATCGCCGGGTTAGACACCGAGGGCGCCTCGGTGAGGTCTTCCCAGAGTTCCTCGCCGGTCTGCAGATCGTAGGCGCGGACCTTGGCATCCATGGTGGCGCCGATGAAGATCAGCCCCGAGGCGGTCACTGCGGGTCCGCCGATGGTGGGCGACCCCCACATCTCCGGCATGTAGAAGCCATAGCGCTGCGACGAGCCGAACGGTTTGCGCCAGACGATCTCGCCGGTGCTCATGTCGATGGCCGCCAGTTCGCCAAAGGGCGGCTTCCAGCAGGGCATGCCCCAGCGGTTCAGCGCGGTCTTGAGCGACATGCCGTAGGGCGCGCCCGTCTGCGGGTGGAAGCCGCTTTCACCCGGGCCGGCCTCGCCGTTGATGCGGTCGTATTCCTCGCGCTCGTAGAGCTGGATGTACTGCACCACGTGGCTGAGATTGACCACCGCGAGCTGGCGCTCCGGGTCGAAGCCCACGCCGCCCCACTGCACCACGCCGGCGGAATTCGGATAGGCCCCGGCCCCGGCGCCCTCGGTGGTGGGCGGCTGGTACATGCCGGCATATTGCATCTCGTCCCAGAGCGCCGAGCACTCGCCGAAGGAGGCGATATCGGCGAGGGGCCAGACGTCGGGCAGCGTCGACTGGTCGATCAGCGGCGCTGGCACGGTCGGGAAGGGCTGGGTCGGGGGATAGCGCTCGCCCTCGATGTCGCCGGCGGGGACCGCGCGTTCCTCGATCGGCCAGATATCCTCGCCGGTCTCGCGGTTGACCACGAAGAGGAAGCCCATCTTGGTGGCCTGCATCAGCGCCGGGATCTCCTCGCCGTCGACGGTGATGTCCATCAGCGTGGGCGCCGAGTTGATGTCATAGTCCCAGATGTCGTGATGCACCCATTGCCGCGACCAGATCACCTCGCCGGTCTCGATGTCGAGCGCCGTGGTCGAGGTGGCATAGGGGATATCCTCGGTGCGGTTGCCGCCCCAGTAGTTGGGCGACGGCGAGGCCACCGGCAGGTAGACGATGCCGCGCTCCTCGTCGGCGCTCATCGCGGTCCAGACATTGGCGGTGCCGGTGCGTTCGCGGATCTCTTCGGGGATGGTGTCGAAGGTCCATTCCAGCTCGCCCGTCTGCGCGTTGACCGAGAACACCGAGCCCGGAGGCGCCTCGGCCCAGTCCCAGTCATTGCCGGCCCAGCCGATGATGACGTGATCGTCGACGATGGTGGGTGGCTGCAGCAGGGACAGCGGCCAGCGGTCGTTGACGGTGTTCCACTGGTTCACGTCGAGCACGCCGCCATCGGCAAAGTCCTCGCAAAGCGCGCCGTCATCGGCGTCGAGCGCGAAGAGCTGCGCGTCCATGGTGCCGAGATAGACGATGCGCTGGCAGGCCTCGCCCTCGACCGGCTCGGCGGCCTCCCAGTAGGCCACACCACGGTTTTTCAGGGCGGGCTGGGTCAGCGCCTCGAGGGTCGACTGGCTGTCGAAGGACCAAACCTCTTCGCCGGTGGCGGGATCGACCGCGAGCACCCGGTAGAACGGCGTCCCGATATAGAGCAGGTCGTTGGCGTAGATCGGCGTCGCCGACCAGACCGTCGCCGGCAGATCGCCGGAGCCGTCCGAGACGTCACCGGTCTCGAGCCGCCAGGCAAGCTCCAGCTCGCCGACATTCTCGGGCGTGATCTGGTCAAGCGGCGAGTACTTGGCGCCCGAAACCTGACCGTGGAAGCTCGGCCAGCCGGGCCCGGAGGCCGGCACCTTCGCATCCGAAGAGGGCCGGGCCTGCGCGGTCTCGCTCTCGGGCTCGGCAGGGGTGTCCTCCGACGCGGCCTCCGCGCTGTCGGCTGAGGGCTCTTCCGACGCTGCCGCATCGTCTTCGGCGGTGTCAGGCTCGGCCGCGTCGCGGGCTGGCGCGGCGTCACCCTCAGCACCCGCCTCCGCGGGTTCGGCGGGCGCATCGTCCGCGTCGGCGGCCTCTGGCTCCGGCGCGGCCTCCTCAGACGCGGGCACACCGGTCTCCGGCGCCGCGGCCTCGGGTTCGCCGGTCGGCCCAGGGGTATCTTCCTGCTGTGCGAAGACGGGTACGGCAAGCAGGGTCAGGATGGCGGTGGATCGCAAAAGACGGTTCATGCGACATCTCCTTCCGGTCCGGAAACGGCGGCCAGCCAGCCCACGGCGCAGAGCCCGAGCGCGGCCAGCATGATCCACTGGTGCAGCAACCATGCGGCGAAGGCGGTGAGAACGATGCCAAGCGCCAGAAGCAGCATCAGCACGAACCGGGCGCCGCGGCTGCGGGCACGCACCATCAGCGCGCCACCGAAAAGAATGCAAAGCGCTCCGAAGGCGGCCGCGAGCGGCCCCCAGACTCCGGTAACGCCGGTGAGCGGGGCGAAATAGCCGTAGAGACCGCAGCCGATGGCAACGATCGCAAAGACCATTATGACCGTGAGGCCATGGCGATATGACATGAGTGGCTCCTGTTCATGTGTCAGGGGCGATGCGCCGGGGAGCAGCACGCCGCCACACGCATGAGGAGTAGGGCGACACACGGCGCTGACAAATAATTGAGAGCTTTTCGTGAGAATTGCCCGTGACGGCAGATCGGCGGGAACTCGCTGGCGTGACGGCGGGTTGATCTCCGATAGCCTTTGCCGACCGGAGCCAGTCATGCCCGCAGAGACCTCTTTCGCCTCCCGCCCCGCCGAACTCGGTCGGGCCAGCTTGAAGGCCGCCGCCCTGCGCGTGAAGGACGGGATCGGCGAGGACCGCCTTAGCCTGATCGCCGCCGGGGTCGCCTTCTTCGGGCTTCTGGCCATCTTCCCGGCGATCACGGCGCTGATGGCCGTGGCCGGGCTGTTCCTGACCCCGGCCGACGTGACCGACCAGATCCAGCAGATCTCGGCCATGCTGCCGGACCGCGCCGCCGAGATCGTCATCGATCAGGCCAAGAGCGTTGCCGGGTCGGACCAGGGCGGGCTCGGTCTCGCGGCTCTGCTGGGCCTCGGGCTGGCGCTCTACTCGGCCTCCGCCGGTGTGGGCAACCTCGTGGCCGGGCTCAACGTCGCCTATGGCGAACGCGAGAGCCGGGGCTTCGTCAAGCTGAAGCTCACCACCATGGCGCTGACCTTCCTCTTGATCGTCGGCCTTGTGCTGGCCTTTGCCGGGGTGCTGATCCTGCCCGGCGTCCTCGCGGTGATCCCCCTGGGTGGCACGGCGGAATTGCTCGTCTCGGGCCTGCGCTGGGTTCTGCTGCTGGGCTTCACGGTGCTCGCCGTGGCGCTGATCTATCACTTCGGCCCCGACCGCCGCCCGGCGCGCTGGCGCTGGGTCACGCCTGGGGCCGCCATCGCCTGCCTCCTGTGGATCGTCACCTCGGTGGGCTTCTCGATCTACGCGGAGAATTTCGGCAGCTATCAGGAAACCTTCGGATCGCTCGCCGGGGTGGTCATCCTGCTGTTCTGGCTCTGGATTTCGGCCTTCGTGGTCCTGCTTGGCGGGAAGATCAACGCCGAGCTCGAGCATCAGACCCGCGCCGATACAACGCGCGGTCCGCGCCTTCCGATGGGCGAGCGCGGCGCCGTCGTCGCCGACACCACGCCCGAGGGCTGAGCCTCAGGGCGCCAGCTGCCCCGCCACACGCTCGGCAATCGCCAGCGACGCGGTCAGCCCCGGGCTTTCGATACCGAAGAGATTCACGAGCCCCGCCACGCCGTGAGCCTCCGGCCCGTCGATGCGGAAATCTGCCGCCGGCTCACCAGGGCCCGAGAGCTTGGGCCGGATGCCGCAATAGGTCGGCGCGAGCGCGCCTGCCGGCAGCGCCGGCCAGTACCTGCGGATCTCGGTCTCGAAATGCCCGGCGCGCGCGCCATTGACCCGATAGTCGACGCCGTCGATCCACTCCACATCCGGCCCAAACCGCATGCCGCCGCCCAGATCGAGCGTCAGGTGCACGCCGAGACCGCCGGGCTCGGGCACCGGGTAGATCAACCGCGAAAACGCCGCCCGCCCGGGGAGCGCGAAATAATTGCCGCGTGCGTAGAGGGTCGTTGGGACGTGGGCCGCGCCAAGACCTTCGATGCGCGCCGCAAGCTCGGAGGCATGAAGCCCGGCGGCATTCACGAAGCGCGCGCAGCCCATGGTGAAGCGCTCGCCGCTGGCGACATCCTCGCTGGTCACCTCGAACCCGTCAGCCGTCGCCCGCACCCCGGCAACCCGCGTCCCGAGGCTCAGGAGCGCGCCGGCCTGTTCCGCCTGCCCCAGCAGCGACAGCATCAGCGCGTGGCTGTCCACGATCCCTGTGGAGGGCGAGAGAAGCGCCGCCTTGCAGGCAAGCTCGGGCTCCATGGACAGAGCCTCGTCCGCCGGGATCAACCGCAGATCATGCACCCCCGCCGCCTTGGCCTTGGCACGGATCCCTTCCAGCGCAGAAACCTGCTCGTCTGAGGTCGCCACGATCAACTTGCCGCAGCGCCTGTGTGGCACGTCGAAGGCCTTGGCATAGTCGTAGAGCCGCGCCTTGCCCTCGACGCAGAGCTGCGCCTTCAGGCTGCCGGTGGGATAGTAGATGCCGGCGTGGATCACCTCGGAGTTCCGCGACGAGGTGCCGGTGCCAAAGGCGTCCTCTGGTTCCAGGATCAGAACCTCGACGCCTCGCTGCGCGAGCGCCCGTGCGATGGCGAGCCCGACGACGCCCGCGCCGGCAATGATGCAATCGACCTTGTCCATGCAGCGCTCATGCCATCGCGGCCCGGTCCGGGCAAGATCAGAGCGTGACACGCGCTCAGATCCACGCCCCATGGCGCGCCCGCGCTTCGGATGCTTTCCCCGATCTTACCCGTCGTCCAAGGCGTTGCGCGAAGACAACCGCCGACTAGGCGGGCTCAGCGCGCCGCTGGGCCGTGACGCGGCCAAACAGCATCAACAGCAGAAGAACCGGCGCCGGTTGCAGGTTCCACGCAAAGGCCGCGAGATAGCAGAGGTAGGGCAGGAACCACGCCACGTACCAGGCGATCTGCGCCACCGATTCCGAACGCGTCGGGAACAGCCCCTTCGGATCCCCGACCCAGAGCACCAGCATGACCTGCAAGATCACGAGGTCATAGTAGAAGCTGTAGGGCAGCAACAGGAACGTGCCGAGGCTGAACCACGTGATCCAGTCGCGCAACGTGCCCCCCTGCCCCGGCCAGCTGCGCCAGAGCAGCAGCAGCGTCAGCACCGCAACGCCCCCGTGCTGCAGGTAGGCCGCACCGGTCTCGAGCCCTGCAAGGCGCCCGGCGATGAACGCGGTCGGCATCAGCTTGAGCAAGAGCCCGCGCCACTCTTCCACCACCACCCGCTGCTGCGCGGTGGTCTCGGTGAGGAACAGGCGCCAAGGCTCGGCCCCGTAGAGCGCCAGTGTCAGCGCGACGATCACCGACAGGCAGACCGCCCCCGCCGCCACGATGCGCCATTGCCGACGCAGCAGCACCATCGGCAGCGCCAGCAGCCCAAGATGCGGCTTGACCGTGAGCAGCGCCCAGCACAGCCCTGCCCCCAGCCAGCGCCGCCGTTCGGCCAGCGTCAGCGCCAGCAGCAGCAGCCCGGCGGTATAGGTGCCGTTCTGCCCGGCCAGAAGGTTGACCGTCACCGCCGGGGACAGCACGATCGGCAGAAGCCACGCCAGCGGCACCCCGGCAAGCCGTGCCCCGACGCAGGTCAGCGCCACACCGAGCAGCGTCCAGAGCCCCAGCGCCACGAAATACGGCAGGCTCGCGGCGAGCTGCGCCACCGGGAACATGTGCGGCGGGTAGGACCAGTTGTGGATCGTGTAGTCGCGCCCGAGATGCGCCCGCATCGCCTCGGCATAGGCCTGCTGGTCGAACAGCGTGGTCATCTCGCCCTGCCCCAGCAGGGTGCCGGCGAAATGCAGGTTGAGGAAATCCCGGCCCAGCAGCAGACCGGCGGCGTCGAAGCCGCCCGCCTGCAGGCCGGAAAGATACAGCAGGTAAAGCGCCCCGGTGGCGACAAGGGTCAGCAGCAGCGTCGCGAAATATGCAAGCGACCGCGGATGTCCCGACGACACATTTCCTGATGACACGACGGCTCTCCGAGTTCGATCTTTCGGACGAAACCTGTCGAAGGGCCGGGCGCATCGCAAGCGCTGCCTCAGCGCCGCGCAGTCGTGCTCGGCAAGGTGTCGCGTTTTTGCCCGCGACCTGGCGTGAGCCCCCCGCCCTCGCACACGAGGACGGGGGAAGATCAGAAGCGGATCAGCCGATGATGCCGTTCAGCGTGCCCGACGGACGCATCACGGATGCGGTCTTGACCGCGTCGCCGTGGTAGTAGCCGCCGAGATCCACAGCCTTGCCCTGTGCCGCCGAAAGCTCGCCGACGATGGCGGCTTCGCTCGCGACCAGCGCCGTGGCGATGGGCTCGAAATGCGCCTTCAGCTCGGCATCGGTTGACTGCTCGGACAACGCCTGCGCCCAGTAGCGGGCGAACCAGTAGTGGCTGTCGCGGTTGTCTGGCTCACCGACCTTGCGCGAGGGCGAGCGGTTCTCGTCGAGGATGCCTTGCGTGGCGATGTCGACCGCCTCGCCCAGCACCCGCGCCTTCTCGTTGCCGGTCTGGTCGGCGTAGAACTTGAAGCTTTCGCCAAGCGCGCAGAATTCGCCAAGCGAGTCCCAGCGCAGGTGGTTCTGCTCCATGAGCTGCTGCACGTGCTTGGGTGCCGAGCCGCCGGCGCCCGTCTCAAACAGGCCGCCGCCGTTCATCAGCTTGACGATCGACAGCATCTTGGCCGAGGTCGCAAGCTCGAGGATCGGGAACAGGTCGGTGAGGTAGTCGCGCAGCACGTTGCCGGTGATCGCGATGGTGTTCTCGCCCTTGGTGATGGTCTCGAGCGAGGCGATGGTGGCTTCGCGCGGCGCCATGATCTCGAACTTGTCGGCCACGCCCTTGGCCTCGAGGATCGGCTTCACGTAGGCGATCAGCTCGGCATCGTGGGCGCGGTTGGCGTCGAGCCAGAAGATGGCGCGGTAGCCGGTAGCCTTCTGACGCTCGATGGCAAGGTTCACCCAGTCCTCGATCGGCGCCTTGCGGGCCGAGGCCGAACGCCAGATGTCGCCCGCTTCGACCGCGTGGCTGTGCAGCACGGTGCCGTCGTCGAGGATCATCTTCACGGTGCCTGCCGAGGGGATCTCGAAGGTGGTCGGGTGCGAGCCGTACTCTTCCGCCTTCTGCGCCATCAGGCCGAGGTTCTGCACGGTGCCGGCGGTGGCCGGGTCGAGCTTGCCGTTGGCCTTGAAGAACTCGATCGCGGCGTCATAGACCGGCGCGTAAGAGTTGTCGGGGATCACGCAGTTGGTGTCGTGCTGCGCGTTGTCCGGGCCCCAGCCCTTGCCGCCGTCGCGGATCAGCGCCGGCATCGAGGCGTCGATGATCACGTCGGAGGGCACGTGCAGGTTGGTGATGCCCTTGTCCGAATTGACCATGTACATCGGCGGGCGCGTTTCGCGTACCTCCTCGATGGCCTTGAGGATCTCGGGCTCGTCCTTGACCCGCTCGAGCAACGCACCGAGGCCGCCGTTGGGGTTCACGCCCAGCTCTTCCATCTTGGCGCCGTACTTTTCGAACACCGGCTTGAGCCACTCCTTGACCGCGTGGCCGAAAATGATCGGGTCGGAGACCTTCATCATGGTGGCCTTCATGTGCAGCGAGAACAGCGTGCCCTCGGCCTTGGTCTTCTCGATCTCTTCCGCGAGGAAGGCGTCGAGCGCCTTGGCCGACATGTAGGTCGCATCGACCACGGTGCCCTCGGGGTAGGAGACGCCCTCTTTCAGGACGGTCTCGCCCTCGGAGGTCTCGAGCACGATCTTGGCGGTCGCGGCCTTGGGCAGGGTCGCCGACACTTCGTTCGAGAAGAAGTCGCCACCCGACATCGAGGCCACGCGGGTCTTGCTGTCGGAGGTCCACTCGCCCATGCGGTGCGGGTTGGACTGGGCGTAGTTCTTCACGGCAGCCGCGGCGCGGCGGTCGGAGTTGCCCTCGCGCAGCACCGGGTTCACCGCCGAGCCCTTGATGGTGTCATACTTGGCGCGCACGGCCTTTTCCTCGTCGGTGGACGGGGAATAGGGGTAGTCCGGCAGTGCGTAGCCCTGCTCCTGCAGTTCCTTGACCGCGGCGACGAGCTGCGGCTCGGACGCCGAGATGTTGGGCAGCTTGATGACGTTCGCTTCGGGCTTCTTCACCCACTCGCCGAGCCATGCGAGGTCGTCCGACTGCTTCTGTTCGTCGGTCAGCACCTCGGGGAAGGTCGAGATGATGCGGCCGGCGAGCGAAATGTCCTTGGTCCCGACGCTGATTCCCGCCGCGGACGCGAAGCTCTGGATGATCGGCAAAAGCGAGGCCGAGGCCAGCTCGGGCGCTTCGTCTACCTTTGTATACACAATGTCGGGAGTGTTCTGGTCGGCCATGGTACTTTCGCTCCTCCGATGGATCTGGGGGGATGCCGATAAGCGGCAGGGGTGGTTGGGCAAGGGCTTAACATCCCCTTAGCGGGGCAGAAAGCCCCTATTGGCGGTGTTAGCGCGCAGGGCGGAGGGGAGACGCGCATCGCCTGCCCGAGCGATGGCGATGCGCCTGCCGAACGTCCCGGTTTCTCCCGTCCACCTTCGAAAGACCTCGACAGGCGGCGCCAGCGTCACCAGATCGCCAGTCCCGGCGGCGTCACCTTGGCTTTGCGCGCAGAGGCTCAGCCCTTGCGCCGCCGGGTCATCCCGTAGGCCGGGTCATAGCCCACCAGCGCCAGCCCGAAGAACACCACGAAACTCAGACAGACCCAGAGCAGCGCCCAGCCGTTGAGCTCGAGATAGAGCGCAAAACGGATCAGCTCGACCGCGTGGGTGAACGGATTCCAGGCGCAGATGTCGCGCAGCAGGGTCGAGCTCTCGGCCATCTTCCAGAGCGGGTAAAGCGCCGTCGACAGGAAGAACATCGGGAAGATCACGAAGTTCATCACCCCCGCGAAATTCTCGAGCTGGCGGATGGTCGAGGAGATCAGCAGCCCCAGCGCCCCCAGCATCAGCCCCGAGACCAGCAGCGCCGGCAGCACCAGCGCATAGCCCGCCAGCGGCAGCACGATGCCGAACCCGGCCGCGATGGCGAGGAAGACATAGACCTGCAGGATCGACACCGCCACGCCCGCAAGCAGCTTGGAGAAGAGCAGCCACCAGCGCGGCAGCGGCGAGGTCAGCAGCAACCGCATCGAGCCCATTTCCTGATCGTAGACCAGCGACAGCGAGGACTGCATCCCGTTGAACAGCTGGATCATGCCGCACAGCCCCGGCACGATATAGACCTCGTAGGTGATGTAGGTCTGATAGGGCGGGATGATCGACAGCCCCAGCGCCGCGCGGAATCCGGCGGCGAAGACCACCAGCCAAACCAGCGGCCGGACGAGTGCGGCGAGAAAGCGCGAGCGCTGATGGATGAAGCGCAGCGCCTCGCGGCGAATGATCGCGAGCATGGCGGTGAGATAAAGGCTCATCGTGTCTCCTCCCCGCCGGTCATCTCGATGAAGACCTCGGCCAGCGGCCGGCCCTCGCGCAGCTTGGCGGCGGCGCGGTGCGCCAGCACCCGGCCCCGGTGCAGCACCACCACGTCGTCGTAGTCGCGGATTTCGTCCACCAGGTGCGTGGCCCAGAACACCGTGAGCCCGCGCTCGGCCAGCCCGTGCACGTGGTCGACGATGGCCTGACGGCTCTTGAAATCGAGCCCCACCGTCGGCTCGTCGAGCAGCAGCACCTCGGGCTCGTGGATCAGCGCGCGGGCGATCTCCATGCGGCGGCGGTGGCCGCCGTTGAGGTCGCGCACCTTCTCGCCCGCCCGCTCGACCATGCCAAGCTGCGCCAGCGCGCGCTCGGAGCGCGCCTGCGCCTCGCGCCCGGATATGCCGTGCAGCGCCGCGAAGTACCGCATGTTGCGCATCACCGACATGTCGAGATCCAGCGTCGGCTGCTGGAACACCACGCCGATCTTCGACAGCGCCGCGCGCGGCTCGCGCGCCAGATCGTGCCCGGCAACCGAGATCCGCCCCTCGCGGCTGACGAAAAGCCGGGTGAGCAGCGAAAACAGCGTCGACTTGCCGGCACCGTTGGGGCCAAGCAGCGCGGTGAACTTGCCCGGCCGCAGGGCAAAGCTTACCCCGTCGAGTGCGCGCTTGGCACCAAAGCTGTAGCCGAGGTCATTGATTTCCAGAGCGGTCATGCGGGCCTTTTGCGTGTCATTGTTGTCGTGGGCGTTTCGCCGGGCATCACCCGCGCCATCGGCGCACCCGACGCTCCCAGGGTTGCAGCACCAGCCACTCCACCGCCAGCATCACCGCGATGAAGGAGAAGGCGTAGACCAGCACCATGGCCACGTCGAAGAGCTGGAAATACAGGTGGATCTGGAAACCGACGCCGTTCGAGCGGCCAAGGAACTCGACCACCAGCACGATCTTCCAGATCACCGCGACGCCCGAGCGCGCGGCGGCGGTGACAAAGGGCGCGAGCTGCGGCAGCACCACGTGGCGCATCCGCGTGGCCCAGGGCATCCGGTAGACCCCGGCCATATCGTCGAGCCCCGGGTCGAGCGCCCGGGCGCCCTCGCGGATCACCGTGGCGACGTTGGGGATCTTGTTGAGTGTGACGGCCGCGATGGCGGCGGTCTCGGTGAGACCGATCCAGAGATAGCACAGCACGATCAGCACCAGCGCCGGCAGGTTGAGGAAGATCACCAGCCACGGATCGAGCCAGCGATCCAACGCCGGAAGCCGCCCCATCGCCAGCCCCAGCGCGATGCCGAGGCTCATCGCCAGCACGAAGGCCCAGGCCACCCGACCGAGCGTGCGGCCCAGGTGAAAGAGCAACTCGCCCGAGCTAAGCGCCTGCACGAAGGGCTCGATCAGGTCCCATGGCTGCGGCAGCACCTGCGCGTCATCGGTCAGCGTGGCGGCCAGGACCCACAGCAGCACCAGCCCGCAGAGCGAGATCGCGGTCACCGCGACGCCCCCGGGCGCCCGGCCCGTGGCGCTCCCCGTGCGCTGCCAGCGCTCGGCCGTATCTTGTCCCTGCACGGGTCTCCTCCCCCTGCCTCCGGCGGGAAGCGTGGCCGCTTGTCCGGGCGGCGTCAATTGCTCCTAAGGGAGGAGGCGCATTTTCGTCGGGATCACCGCAGGATGGGCGAAATTGCCCAGGCTGCGATGCGCCCTCGCAACCACGGGTAAGACAGGCGCTACGCTCGCAAAGTCACAAACTCCGGGGACCGGAAAGGATCAAAGAAGGAGTCACGCGGCCGGCCCTCCCGACAGGGCCGCGTGACGGGATCAGACCTCTTTCTCGTTCGGGTTGACCATCTGGCATTTCCAGCCGGTCACCCGAAAGGCCGGATGCGTCTCGGTCCATTTCGCAAGCTCGGGCTGCGCGCCCATCATGCAGGTCATGGGAGAAATGTCGGTGAACAGCAGGCTGCGTTCCTGGCACTGATCTGGCGCTGTGGACAGGCAGGCCACAAAGAGAAGCTCAATCATGTTTGCCTCGTGGGTTGGGACGTGATGCAGTGTCAGAGTCACGCAGGCAGGATGAAAATGGGTTCAAAGCGTTTGTGTCAGCGATGCTGCAATGCAGCATTAGACGGATTTTTCGGCAGTGAATGCCCCAAAATGCCACATTTTGGGCGTTAAATAAAGGTAAACAAAGCTGACCAAATGTTAACGCGCCGCTTGCCGCCCCTGTCGCTCAAGGCCCGCCTCGGGCTTGCCGCGGGCCTTCTGACCCTGACCACCCTGCTCACCGCGGCCATGGTGGTGCTCGGCATGGCGCAGGTCTCCGACCGGCTCGACAGCGCGCTCGCTGCCGAACGCCGGCTCGAGGAATACGCCGCGCTCTCCACCCAGGTCTCCACCTTTATCGTGGTCGCCGCCGAGGTCATCCAGCGTGGCCAGCCGCCCGAGGTGCGCGCCGAGCGCACCGACACCATCGCCGCCAACATGCGCCGGACCTTTACCCGGCTGCGTGCCGGGCTCGATGCCGAGGTCACCAGCGCCGAGAGCCTCGGACTCGACGCCCAGACCCGCCGCGCCACGCTGTCTCTGTCGATCGCCCGTATGGAGGCACGCTTTGCTCAGGCCCATGACGGTCTGATCTCGGCGACAGATGACCGCGACCGCCTGCGTGCCTATCTCGACACCTTCGCCTCCGGCTTCGAGCCGCTTCTCGCCGAGGCGGTCAACGAGGAGAAACGCCTGAGGCGCGAGATCCTGACCGGCATCGACAGCCTGCGCCAGCGGCTGACCAGCGTTGCGCTCGCGATGGGACTGGCGGCGCTGCTGCTCTGCGCAGCGGTCTATCTCGGCCTCGTGCGGCCGCAGTTCCGGCGGCTCGACGCGCTGCGCGCCGCTGCGCAGCGCATCCGTGGCGAGGATTTCGCCATTCGCCTGCCCGACGACCGCCAAGACGAGATCGGCCAGCTCTACGCCGAGACCAACCGCATGGCCGAGGCGCTCGCCACCCGCGCCGAGACCGTGGCACAGGATCGCGCGCGCCTGAACCAGATCATCGACGAGCGCACCGAGGCGCTGCGCGCCGCCAACATGCGGCTCGAGCGCACTGACGAGGACCGCCGCCGCTTCTTCGCCGACATCTCGCACGAACTGCGCACACCGCTGACCGTCATCCTGATGGAGGCACAGCTCGGCCGGCAGGGCGCGCCCGACCCGCAGGCGGCCTTCGCCACCATCGAAACCCGCGCCACCCGCCTCAATCGCCGCATCGACGACCTGTTGCGCATCGCGCGGTCCGAGACCGGCCAGCTCGGGCTCGACACAGCGCCGGTGGATCTCGGCGCTCTGGTGCAGGACGCCATTGCCGAGACCGCCGCCGAACTGTCGAACGCCGGCATGACCCTCGCCGCCCCCGGCGCTCTCCCCGAGGTCACCGTCGAGGGCGACCGCAACTGGCTGCGGCAGGTGATCGTGGGCCTCATCCGCAACGCCATCCGCCACGCCCGCAGCGGCGGTGCGCTGCGCCTCGAGGTCAAGCCCGATGGCACGGTCGCAGTCAGCGACAACGGCCCCGGCATCGCGCCCGGGGATCAGGCGCGGATCTTCGACCGGTTCGCGCAAGGATCGGGCGGCACCGCGCAGGGCTTCGGTCTCGGCCTCGCGCTGGCGCGCTGGGTGGTTGAGCAACAGGGCGGCACGATCGCGGTGACGAGCCCGCTGCCCCGCGAAATCGCCCTCGGCGACGCACCCGGGACAAAAATCTCGGTTCGTCTTCCGCACGGTAGAGCCTAAGCTCTCGCCATGAAGGATGCCGCCCCCCTCCTGGTGGTCGATGACGACCCCGAGATCTGCTCGGCGCTGGCGCGCGGGCTGGGGTTGCACGGCTACGCGGTCGAGACCCGCAACCGCGCCGACACCGCCCTGCCCGAGCTGACCAGCCAGCGCTATGTCGCTGCGGTGGTCGATGTCATGCTCGGCGCCGACAGCGGCATCGAGCTGGTGCGCGCCGCGCGCGCCGGGGGCGCGCAGCTGCCCATCGTCATGCTCTCGGCGCTCTCGGAGGTCGAACACCGCGCCGCCGGACTCGAGGCGGGGGCGGATGATTACGTGGTCAAACCGTTCTCCTTCGACGAGTTGGTGGCGCGGCTCAAGGTGCAGGAGCGCCGCGTCGCCGCTCTGCGCCCCTCACCGGCCCGGCTGCGGGCGCAGGACCAGAGCCTCGTCACCGAGACCCGCTCGGAGCACCTGACGGAACGCGAATTCGCGCTGCTGGCGCTGCTGGCAGACCATGCCGGCTCCCCCCTGTCCCGCGGCACCATTTTCGATGCGCTCTGGGCGGGCGAGTCGCGCTCGGAAAACGTGGTCGACGTGTACATTGGCTACCTGCGCAAGAAGCTGCATCCTGCCTCGGATTTCGGCTTCGAGATCACCACGATGCGCAATCGCGGCTTCTGTCTGGATGGTGTTGCCCCCACCCGCTGACCCGGCGGCAGTTTGGCCTTGCGCGCTCGCGCGTGTTCGGCGCAAACACCGGGGATGCTAGGACAGGAGCGACCAATGGACCCGAGGCAGCTTGAAATGACCGTTCTGATGACGCCGGACATGGCGAATTTCAGCGGCAAGGTGCATGGTGGCGCACTTCTGAACCTGCTCGATCGTGTGGCGTTTTCCTGCGCCTCGCGGTTTTCCGGGCGCTACGCGGTGACGCTCTCGGTGGATCAGGTGACCTTCAAGCAGCCGATCAACGTCGGCGAGCTGGTGACCTTCCGCGCCGCGGTGAACCATGTCGGGCGCACCTCGATGGAAATCGGCATCCGGGTCGAGGCCGAGGACATCCGCAAGGGCACGCGGCGGCACACCAACTCGTGCTATTTCACCATGGTGGCGATGGGCGATGACGGCAAGCCGGCGCAGGTGCCGGAGCTGAAGATCCTCACCGAGACCGAGGAAAAGCGCAACCGCGCCGCCGATGTCCGCCGCCGCCTGCGCCGGCAGTTCTCCGAGGAGCTGCAAAAGGCGTCCGAGGGCTGAGGGGCCACCGAGCATTGCGGCGCCATGCGGGCTTGGGTCCGCGCTGGGGAACTGATCGCGCCTCGGCGTGACAGGCCCCTACTCCCACTCGAGCTCGGTATAGGCGACCGTGGCGTTCCGAGCGTTGAACGCCTCGAAGAGCGCCCACGCCCCCGCCTCGCTGATCCCGATCTCCTGCACAGCGTCCCCCAGCCGCATCCCCGCGTCGATCGCCGCCCGCGCATCCCGCGCCAGCACATCGAGATAGCCCAGCACCGGCGCCCCGCCCTCGGGCCAGTCGAGCACCGGACCGCCATGCCCCGGCACCAGCCGCGCCACATCTAGCCCCTGCATCTCGGTCAGCACCGCCTGCCAGCCCCGCAGGCTGCCGTCGAGCGCAGGCACGTGCCCGTCGAAGATCAGGTCTCCGGCAAAGAGCGTCCCCGTGGTCCGGTCCAGCACCGTCAGATCGGTGCTGCTATGCGCCGTCTGCCAGGCGCGCAGCTCCAGCACCCGGCCCCCTAGGTCGATCAGCGTGCCGCTCTCGACGTCGCGCGTCACCTCGGGCGCCTCGGTGCCGAGAAACAGCGGCAGGCCGATCTCGCGCTCGAAACTCTCGAGATAGTTGCCCTGCCGTTCTGCCAGCGCCCGCGCCAGCCCCGCGTGGCCCACGACCTCGGCGCCGGGGAAGACGCTGGCGCCCAGCACGTGATCGGGATGCACATGGGTGAGGATCACGTGCCGCACCGGCAGCGCCGTCTGTGCCCGGATCGCCCGCCACAGCGCCTCGCCGACCCACGCTGCCGAGCCGGTGTCGATCACCGCCACCGCCGCATCGCCGATGACGAAACCGAGGTTCGACACATCGCCGCCATTGCCAACATCCGGCTCCTCGATCCGGCCGACATGCACGAAGACCCCGGGCGCCACCTCCTCGACCGCAAGCGCCCCGCCTGCGGCCTGGCAGACCGCGCCCTCCACCGCGCGCGCCGCAAGCGCCGCCTCGCAGGCCTCCAGGCTCTCCGCCTCGTAGCCCGGCACCAGCGCCGCGCGGCAGGGCTCCCCCGCCAGCGCCGCACAGATCATCACGACCGCCTCGAACATCGCGCGCCTCCTCGCCGCAGCCTCGCGCCACACACAGGCGTGATCCACACCGACAAAGCGCTCGGTACCGTGAGTCGCAGATCTGTGGCATGATCCGACAATATCCCATGCGAGGAGGAGAAGCATGGACAGCCTCACCATTCCCGCCGCCCTTCTGGCGGCGGCCCTGGCGGTCCCGGCGCTCGCCGCCGACACCCAGAACCCTCTCACCGAGAGCCCGACATGGCAAAGCCTGCGCGCCGACGTGGTCGGCGACGCCGAGATCACCCCGGCCGACGGGCTCTTCACCATCGAGGCGCCCTACCGCGCCGAGGACGCCGCAACCGTGCCGATCCACATCGTGCAAACCGATCTCTCGGCCCGGATCGACCGCGCCACCGTGGTGATCGACGAGAACCCGGCGCCTGTCGCCGGCGCGTTCACCTTCTCGCCCGCCATGGCCCCGCTCGATTTCGAGATGCGGGTGCGGGTCAACCAATATTCCAACGTCCGCGTCATCGCCGAGACGCCCGAGGGGCTGCGCATGGGCGGGCGCTTCGTGAAGGCCTCCGGCGGCTGCTCCGCCCCCGCCACCCGTGACCCCGAGGTGGCGCTCGCCAACATGGGCCAGATGAAGCTGCGGCTCTTCGGCGAGGCCGAGGCCCCGGCCATCTCGATGCCCCGGCGCGAGGCGCAGATCCAGATCCGGCACCCGAACTATTCCGGCCTGCAGCGCGACCAGATCACCCAGCTCTTCATCCCGGCACATTTCATCGACCATCTCGAGGTCTGGCAGGGCGAGGAGAAGCTGTTCGAGATGGATGGCGGCATCTCGATCAGCGAAAATCCGGTGTTCCGCTTCAGCTATCTCGACAACGGCGCGCCAGCGCTGACGGTCCGGGCCAGTGACACCGACGGCAACACCTTCGAGACCGAGCTGCCAAAGGTTGAAAGCTAGGGCGGAGGCGGCGGCTCCGGTGCGCGCGCGCCGCCGCAAGCGGCCGGTCAGCAATCGTCACCATCTCAGGGGCTCGAGACTGAGGCCCGAGGCGACTGGACCGATGGCACCGACCAAGGGGGGCAACGCCTCAGAAGAAACACACCACCTCGGCCTCGGCCTGCGCCCGGCGCAGGTCGACCACCAGGTTGTTGGCGGCGACGGCGCTGTTGAACACGGCCATGCGCTCGCCCCCGGTAAGCCGCATCGACAGCACCGTCTCGGCCTCGACATATTGTTCGTAAGGAAGGATCGATGCAATCTCGTCGATCGAGCAGGCGCATTGCCGCAGCACCTGCCGGCTCTGCCCGTTCGACGCCATGCAGCCAAAGACGTAATCCGCCCGCGCCTCGGTCGGGTAATCGTTGAGCCGTTCGGCGACGCTCTGTGCCGCGGCCCAGCCCGGCGCGAGCATCGCCAGCCCCAGCACGACCGCGCGGATCATTGCTCCGTCACCTGCTCGAAGCGCAGCGCCGAGACGTAGCCCTCCTCGGTCCCCTGCTCCCCGGGCGCCTCGGCCACCAGGCTGAGATACCACCCCGGGACCGCATCCGACATGGTCACCCGCAGCTCGAGATCGCCAAACCCCATCATCCGGTCGCGGTTCGGATCGTCGAGGAACGGCCGCAGCGTGACCGTCCGGGTCGCCACGGTCTCGCCCCCGAACTCCGCCTCCCCGGTTTCGATCTCGGCGGGCTGCACCAGCGCCTCCTTGACCCGGTTGCGGATGTAAAAGGGCGATCCGCCGGCGGTCTCCGCCATGTCGCGGATCACGCTCTCGTAGAACACCATGATCATCGGATTGCCGACGCTGGCCGGAAAGCTGCCGAGATTGCGGTGCTTGCCATCCTGACGGAATTCCAACGTCGCCACCACCGCCTCGCCCTCCTCGAAGGACAGCGCGATGGCGCCGGTGTCGCGCTCCGCCGCCTCGGGCTTGGCGGCGTTGCGCACCTCACGGGTGTAGGTCAGCTCCGCGTCGCGGCTCACCGCGTCGAGCGTGCCGCCCTTGAACAGCAGATCATAGGTCTGCTCCGCGTCCGTCGTCGCCGCCCTGCCAGAGACCGCGAAACAGCTCAGTGCCGCCACAAGGGCCAGTGTCTTGCGCATGATGTGAATCCTCCCGAGCCCCATGCTATTCCCCCTGCCCCCCCTGTCATTGCCGACTTTTGTCGGTGCCGCGCTCCCGCGCCCCCCCGCGCCACGCGCTGCCCTTCTTCTGGCCGGAAATATCCCGGGGGGTCCGGGGGGCTGGCCCCCCGGCGGCACGGCGTCGACACCAGCGCCTCACTGCGCCGCATCCACAGGCCCATCCTCCGGCGCCTGCCAGCGCACCTTCCACTCGATGAGCGGGCGCAGGCGCGACAGCTGCACCGGCTTGGTGAGCACCGAGAACCCCTCGCGCGCGCCGCGCTTCAAAAGATCGTTGCTGCGGTCGGCGGTGATCATGATCGCCGGCACCTGCACGCCGCACTCGGCCCGCACCGCGGCGATGGCCCGATCCCCGGTCTCGCCATCGTCGAGCTGGAAGTCGGCGAGCAGGATGTCCGGCGCCATGCCCATGTCGCGCACATGGGTCAGCGCCTCCGCCGCCGAGCGCGCCGCGAACACGCTCGCCCCCCATTGCTCCAGCTTTCGGGTGAAGGCATACAGCACATCCGGGTCGTTCTCGATCACCAGGATGATGTAATCCATCTCGGCCTCGACCACCGCCGGCGTCTGCTCGCAGCCCTGCTCCGGCGCCGCATGCCGGCCCGCCGCCGCCTCCATCTCGACCGAGAAGACCGAGCCGATGCCCGGCTTCGAGCGCACCCGCACCTTGTGGCCGAGATGGCGGCAGGTGCGGTCGACGATGGACAGGCCCAGCCCCACGCCCGAGCCGAGCGGCACGTTGTCTGCGCGGGCGAACTCCTCGAAGATCCGCTTCTGGTCCTTGCGGCTGATGCCGATGCCGGTGTCCCAGACCTGCAGCTCCACCGCCCCGCCCTTGCGGCGGCAGCCCACCAGCACGCGCCCGCCCTCGGGGGTGTATTGCAGCGCGTTGACCACGAGGTTCTGGATCGAGCGCAGCAGGTAGACCGGATCCGAGCGCACGAAGACCATGCTCGGCACCACGTCGAGCTGCACCCCCTTGCGCTGCGCCACCGGGGTCTGATCCTCCCAGACGCTGCGCATCAGCGTGCCGAGGCAGACATCCGAGGGTGTCAGCGAACGGTCAGCCGATTCCAGCCGCGAGATGTCGAGCAGCGAATGCAGCAGCTGTTCGATCGAGGAGAACGAGCCGTCGAGCCGGTCGACCATCGGCGCGAAGCGGGTCTCGGCGGCGCTGTCCTTCAGGGTCGCGATCAGCAGCTTGGCGGCGTTGATCGGCTGCAGCAGGTCGTGGCTCGCGGCGGCGAGGAAGCGGGTCTTGGACGAGACCGCCGCCTCGGCGCGTTCCTTGGCCACGCGCAGCTCCTCCTCGACCCGGGCCATCTCGGCAAATTGCTGGCGCAGCTGTGCGTTGGCATGGGTCAGCTCGGTGGTGCGCTCGGCCACACGGTTCTCGAGCATCACCGTGGCGCGTGTCTCGAGCGTCACGTCCTTGAGCTCGAGCAGCACACCGCCGTCGGGCAGCCGGTGCGCGTGCAGGTCGAGCATCCGGCCCGTGGCATGGCGCACCCGGCGTCGCAGCCGCCCCTGCCGCTCGAGCCGGTCGAGCCAGTAGCCGATATCGAAATCCTCGGCCTCGGTGATCAGCGCATGCTGGGCCACGAAGTCGAGCATCCGGTGCAGGTCGGAGCCCTGCTGCAGCATGGTGTAGGGCAGCCCCAGAAGCTGGCGGAACTGCTGGTTGTACATCATCACCTCGCCCTCTGGCGAGAAGGTGCAGACCCCCGAGGTCATGTTCTCGAACACTGCCTGGAGATAGTCCGCCTGTCTGTCGATAAGGCTCTCCTTCTCCGAGCGGTTGCGGCGCACGATGGTGGTGATCTCGGTGAGCAGCAGCACCATGTTCTCGGCGCTCGTGCGCTGGAGGTTGATCTGGTACCAGCGGTCGCCCACCAGCTCGATCACCAGTGACACCACCGAGGCCCCCACCCTGCCCCGCCGCGCCTGAGCCAGAGCGGTGTCGAAATTGCCCTCCACGGTCACCAGGTAGAGGCTGTCGGACATGGCGGCGAAGCAGGCGTCGATCTCCAGCCCCGGCTGCAGCCGCTCCGAGATGTCGGGCAACAGCGCCTGGAAGATGTCGTTGCAGACCTCGAGCCGCCCGGCGGTGAACAGCGCCACGCCCCCATCCATCGCGGCCATCGCGTCGGCGAGGTTCTTGCGCATGCGCTGGGTGTCGTCGCGGGCATGGCGCAGCTCGTCGGTGGTGCGCTCGAGATCGCGGGTCTTGGCCCAGATCTGCCCCTGCAGCGCAATGGCCGACTGGAAGGCGCCATAGGCCGAGCTGCCGACCTCGTGCTGCCGGTTGGCACGCCGCATCAGCGCATCGATGATCTTGGCCTGCCGGGCGAGCTGGATGTCGAGCGGTTCGTCCGGATCGATCATGCGAAGGCGTGCCTCCCCGGCTCGAAGAAGGCCACACCCACGAAGGTCTGATTCACGTGGACCCCGCAATGCTGCTCGCCATAGGTGTTGAAGCCCAGCACCCGGCGACGACGGAAGATCTCGCTGACCTGCGTGGTGAGCTGCTTCTGCTCGATCTCGAGCTTGCGCAGCACGCAATCGAAGCCCAGGACGAAATCCGGCGCCGCCTCGCGCGGGCCCTTCACGTCGAGCTCGGCCTCCAGCGTCTCGAGGATCTCCTTGCCGCGGCCCAGCGTCAGGATCAGCCCGTCATCGATGGCGCCAAGGAACGACAGCGCATGCGCGCCCGGCGCGTCATGCACGGCGCGCACGTGGTAGTTCATGTTCTGGCGCACCAGCATCGGGTTCTCGGCAAACACCTCGGGCGAGAGCTGCTCCACCGGGCAGCCGACGATGCGCGCATATTCGAGCGCTGCCGGCGCGCCGTTGATCTCGAGCACCAGCCGCTCGTCGGGCAGCGCCTCGGTCACCACCATCTGCTCCTCGGTGGGCAGGAAATGATCGAAGCCCAGCCCCTGAAACGCGAGGTCGGTCTCGAGCAACAGCAGCAGCGCGGCATTGGTGTGAAAACGCCCCTCATGCAGCACGAAGGTTTCCCGGAAGGCCAGGTTGTCGCCCGCCGATCCGCCGAACACCGGCACCTCTCCGAGCGCCGCCTCGAGCGTTGCGACCAGCAGGTCCTCCTGCTTCGACAGCCCGTCGGCAAAGATCAGCGCCAGCCGGTTCCACCCCGCGGTGCGGCGGAAGCGGGCCGCATGGGTGCGCAGCTCGCTGGCGATGGACTTCATCGACATCGGCTTGAGCGGCGCGATCAGCATCGAGGCACAGCGGAAATGCGCTCGCGGGAAGGCGAGCAGCAGCAGCGCCTCAGTTTCGTAGCCTTCGGTGGTGATCGTGCCAGCCGTCGTGCAGCCAAAGACCGGCACCCCCCCTGCCCCGGCCTCGAGCGCGTTCGCCACCGCCTCGAGCGACAGCCCGTCAGGGACGAAGGCGAGCAGGAAGCAGGTCTCGGGCAGGTCGATCCCGGCCAGCGCCTCGCGGACCGCCGCCTGCGCGTTGGTGTCGCGCGACACGGCGACCTGTACGAAGCGCGGCGGCGTCTGCTCGTCGCGCATGGCTCAGCGGCTCAGAAAGGCCTGCGCGTCGGCCTCGCCGGCGCCGATGGCGGTGGCCGGGGCCGAGTTCTCGACCAGCACCGCCGCCTGGGTGCGGTTCTGCACCCCGAGCCGGCGCAGCAGCGCGGTGATATGCGCCTTCACCGTAGCCTCGGCCAGCGACAGCTCGTAGGCAATCTGCTTGTTGGGCTTGCCGGCGCAGATCAGCTTCATGATGCGCTGCTGCTGTGGCGTGAGCTCGGCGAGCTTCGGGTGCAGCGCCTCGAAGGGCACGTCCCCCGTGCTGGACGCGGCACTGCTCTGGTAGCCCGGGTGCACGTAGGTCGCGCCGCTGGCGATATCGCGCAGGGCCTGCCGGAGCATCGGCGCCGGGGCATCCTTGGGCAGGAAGCCCGCCGCGCCCTCCGCCATCAGCGCCTGCACCACCTGCGCCGAGGTCAGCGACGAGATCACCAGCACCGGCACATCCGGCAGCGCCTCGCGCAGGCGCTGAAACCCCGAGATCCCGCAGACATCCGGCAGCTTAAGGTCGAACATCACCAGATCGGGCGAGACGCCATTCTCGATCATGGTCAGCGCCGCGCCCAGCGTCTGGGCCTTCTCCATCCGGCAATCGGGAAAGACCAGCTGGATCGCAGCCGCCAGCGCATCGCTGTAGAGCGGGTGATCGTCCACGATCACGACCGATCGCACGGCACCCGGCGAACGGGCCTCGGTAACGTCTTTCATTGAAATGTCCTCCCGGGTCGGAGGTTAGCGCAGGATTTTTCGTTCGCGCAATGGTGTTGTGGGCGCCCGGCCCTCGCGGCGGGTTTCCGCGGAGCCGGGGGCGATTGTCAGCCGTCTACTTCAGAGCGCCGCTCTGCTTGGCAACATGGGTTGCGATGGCATCCATCAGCGGCGGCGACAGGCAATCGTAGGGCTCGAGCCCGAGCTCGCGCAGCCGGCCGCGGATCTCATCCATGCGGTCCGGGTCGACCCCGGATTCGATGATCGAAGACACGAAGGCCGCGAACTCTGCCGGCGACCAGCCCGATTGCGGCGACAGCTCGGTATGGACGAAATCGAGCCCGTGGAACGGATGCCCGGTGTTCTCGATCCGGCCATACATGTGCACACCGCACCCCTTGCAGGCATGGCGCTGGATCGCGGCCGAGGCATCGACGATCTCAAGCTTTTCCTCGTGTTCGGTGACCTTGAGCTTGTCGCGTCCGACCACCGCCACTTGGCTGAAGATCGCCTCCTTGGGCTTCCAGCACTTGGTGCAGCCGCAAACGTGGTTGTGCGCGGTCTGCGCCTCCACCGTCACCACCACCTGATCGCTGGGGCATTTGCACTTCAGCGTGCCACCCGAAAAGCCGGGGGTCGCTGGCTTCACCCCGTCGTCGATTGCGGGGTGTATCTTCACATGCGTGTATTTCGGCGGCACGCTGTCGGTGTCGCCGCCAAAGATCTTGTCGAGAATTCCCATCTGTTGATTTCTCCTCCCTGTGAGGCGCCGCCTCCATACGGCGCCCGGTCGCGAGGGTGCGCCCGGTCCGAGATTCGGGCAATGCAACCATTCGTATCGGCCCAAAGTCGGAAACGCCGACTTTCCGAGCCCTCACTGCGCATTTATCGAAGACAAATGCCAGTTCAGCGGGTCAATGGGGCGAGATTCTCGGATAAACGCGGGAGAATCGCAAAGTTCGGCATTGTAAGCCCGCAACTTTCGCCCTCTTAGCCCTGCTGCGACCAGTCCGAGCGCAAAACCCGCGCCATCGCGTCGGGTGGCAGGCAGGCATCGAGCGAAATCGCGCTGGCCCCGGCCAGATCAGGGGCCGGGTGATCGTCCTGCATCTCTCCCGTGAAGGAAAGGTCGGTGATCCGGATCAGCCGCAGCACATGGGTGTGACCGAGCATCCCGAGACGCCGGGACAGCGCCGCTCCGGGTGTCTCGAAGCCGGAGGCGATGACAAGCTCGCCATCGGTTGTCAGCCGGTCCAGAGAGACGAGGCTCCGATCAAGCGGCGGATCGTCGAGGCATCCGGCCATGGCATTCGCCGCCGCCAGATCATGCGCCCGCACCAACTCCGAGATCACCTCCGGCATTGCCCCTGCCCCGGCAGCCGGCGCGACAAGCACGGGCGCGCCCGACCCGATCGCCAGCAGTCCCACTTGCCCGCCAGCCTCGGCCACCCGCCAGCCGACCAGCACCAGCGCTTCGGCGGCGGCTACGGAACGAAACGCCCGGATCAGCCCGCGCAGCATCGACGGCCGGAAATCCGCCACCAGCATGGTTTGGCACGGCTCCCAGCTCTGTCGCCCGCTCAGCGCGACCTCACGTAGAGCAAGCAGATCGCGGCAATGAAGCGTCGCGCCGGGGACATCGAGGGCCGCCGTCATGCGTCGGGTCCGTCAATCTGGGCAAGAGGCGTCGAAGTCGGGCTCATCATCGCTCTCAAGGTCGCTGCGGGCCGAGCCCGGGGAGCTTCAGTCTAGCCAAGCGGTCGATCTGCCGGAACACAGCCAAGGGTCGCAACGCATTGTCAGCCGTTTTGCTGGATTGCCGGGCTGACAAAATACTAACTGATTGAAAAGACGCATTTTTCAGGATTGTCAGCTGACAATCCCCGGATTTCTGCTGGTTTTCAGGTGTTTTTGGAGGGTTTGGGCCAGACCGGCCGGCATTCGGGCCCGATTTTCCGCCTCGACGAAAGAGGCCAACCACTCGACGCTTCTTTGCGAAGAGGCCGTGCTTATCCTATGCCGGACCGGGCGCTCTCTCGCAAGCCCCTCCTCGACATGCCAGACCGGTTCGCAGAGGGGTTTGGCGTTTTGACCCGGACCTGCGCATCCCTTAGGCATCACGCGCTTTCGCTTCAGCTCGGAGCCGTGTCCCTGAGGCGCACAGTCGTAAGGATTGCTGACTGAAGTTCCGGCAACCCACGACTAGGCAAGGGCCGGCGTTGGCGCGCGTCGGCTGGCAGCTGCAAGCATCGCACTGACCGAGAAGCTGCCCTTCCGCGCCACCTGTGTCAGCCGTCGCAGATACGCACCTGGCTTGCGGATTTCGCTGGCCCGTTCGAGCAGGCAAAGCACCGTCACGGCAGCCCGCTCATGCCCCATGATCCGTTGCGCCTCCTGTAGCACCGGCGGGTCGATCCCCAGCATGGGCGCAAGCCTCTGCGAGATCGAGACGACATCGTGCCAGCCTCGCGGCTGATCTGGGAAGAAAGCCCGATATTCCCGACAGGCGTCGGTGATCATCGGAACGGTGATCGCATTCTGCGTCTCTGCAGATCCCGAGCTTTCCGTCGGCGCAGCGTCAGATGTAGGCGCGGACTCAGAGTCAGAAATAGCTTTATCTGTTTCTTGTATGTGCCGCTCATTCCGGGCGACGCTGGCGCTCATTTTGGTTGTTTCGGTGATGGGCTGAAGGGACGGCTCGACGAGTTCCGGGGTAGGGAGTGCAGCTTCGAGCCGGCTCACAAGCTCGGCCAGATCCTGTTCGGAGGCTCGGCGGCGCAGCATCAGGCGCGCCGCGTCGATCAGAACGTCCGGAGCATCTTCTTCGGCCAGACGTTGGCGCAGCATCCCAAGCCGGGCGCGCAGGACGGCGATCCGCTCGCGCTGCGCGGTGACGGATGCCGCCGCAGAGGCCAGGGTCTCGGCATGACGGGCGAGGGGGGAGAGATCGAACCCGAAAGCGATCCCGATCACTCCGGACTTGCTGCGGGCATAGCGCTTGCGGTTGGGGCTGTCGTGACGGCTGATAACGCCGGTCTCGACCAGCTTCGCCAGGTGCCGGCGCAACGTGCTCTCGGGCATGCCGGAAAGCCGCTCCGACAGGACGCGGTTCGACGGGAACACGATGGCTTCGTCGGGATCGGCGGGCAACTCTCGTTCCGGCCAGAAGGTCAGCAGCGCCTTCAGCACCGAAAGCGTGCGGTGGCCCAGGCCAAACGCCTCGGCGCCGGTGGTCAGGTCGCGCAACAGGGCCCATTTGTCGGACATAGGTGTAGCGGGCCGTTGCGAGGCTTCCGATGACGGCAGACAAGCCGCAACCGGTCGCCCGAACGGGGGTCGGGACGTGTTTTCCATGTGACATTTCACGAAAGACAACAATTCTCCGCCCCTGCACCGAGATGCATGGTTGACAGAGTCCGGGTCTGGCGGCTAACTCAAATTGCTACGTTCGAGAAGGGCCTTCCGGGATCAATCCTGGGGGGCTTTTCTTTTTGTCGCCTGTCCTCTCGTGCCTCCTTGTTATTCGTTCACTGCTCTCAGTCCTCCGACCGGGTGCTTTGCCAGCGGTCGTGAAGCTCTTTCATGATTTCGTCCGCCTGCCCGTCGAGCCAGCGGTCGAAGCCGTTCGCGGTTTTCGACGGCACGGTCAGGGTCAGGCCCCGTCCGGTGCTGCGGATTTCGGCCAGCGGCGCGCCATCCACCGTGCGCAGGGTTCGCGGACGCGGGGCAGGGGCCTTGGCCGGGGCCGTGGTCTTGCGCTGCGCGGCGCCGAACACTTCCTCGAAGCGGGCGTCTGAATCGAGCGCCTCGAAGCCGGGCGCGTCCATTGCCGTCTCGACGCGGGCCTGCGCGGCGTCCTCTTCCAGAAGCTTGGCGAGGCTCATCCAACGATCGCGCCCGATGCCGGGGGCCGAGCCGATGCGGCGCAGGAAAGGCAGCGAGAAGGCCGTGCCCACCTTGAGCATGCGGCTGACCATCGGCAGGTCGATCGACAGCGCCGCGGCGATCGTCTGCCGGTCATAGCCTCCGTCCTGCAGCTGCGCCGCGAAGCTCGCCTTTTCGACGAAGCTCAGGTCCTGCCGCGAGGTGTTTTCCTGGCCCTGCGCCATGACCAGTGCGTGGTCGTCGAGCTGGCGCACCATCGCCTTGATCTTGAGGCCAAGGTCGCGCAGCGCCCGCAGGCGTCGGCGGCCATAGACGATCTCGAAGCGTCCGGCGTTCTTGGGGTGGGGGCGCAAAAGCACGGGAACCTGCTGACCATAGGTCTGCAGGCTCTCTTTCAGCTGGTTTTGCGCCTCATCGTTGATCCCGAGCCGGTCTTCGTAGCCGGCATCGTCGATCAGCGCCGGCTCCACCTCCTGCACGGCGTTTTCCTGCAGCTTGGTGAGCGAGGATTGCAAAGCGCCGACCGCCCCGCGGGGCATCATCCGCGCCTCGGCGGCGGATTTTCGATCGGTTGGCGCCGGTCCGCCGCCCAGCGGCGTGATGCGTGGTTCGAGAATTCCCTTGCGTGCCATCAGCGTCCCCATGCTTTCTGAATGAGAGACTCAATCTCGTCATTGACCTGATTCAGTGAATCCACCGCACGGTCATAGGTGTTGCGGTGAAACTGGCTGCGGTCGACCTCGTAAACGGTCTGCTGCGTAAGACCCGCATCCGAGATCGCCGTGGACTTGAGCATGGCATTGACCATGACCTCCTCGCCGAAGAGCTGGCGCAGGAAAGCCACGACCTGCTGCTGCGGGCCGTCATTGGGCTCGTATCGGTTGATCATGAAACGCAGGAAGTCGAACTCCATGCTGGCGCCGGCATTCGACACCACGTCGAGCAGGTCGGCGCTCATCTGCAGGAATTGCGACATCGAGGCGATGTCGAGCATGTTCGGAACGATGGTGATCAGCACCCCGGTCGAGGCGCAGAGTGCCGACATGGTGAGATAGCCGAGCTGCGGCGGACAATCGAAGATGATCACGTCATAATTCGCCTCGACCTCCTGCAGCGCCGCGGCCATGCGGGCAAAGAAGGCGGGTTGGACGTTGGTCATCAGGGCCTGCGGGGTTTCATGCTCGAATTCCTGCAGGATCAGTCCGCCGGGGGCCAGGTCGATGCCGGTGAAGAAGGTCGGCTGGATGATCTGGCTCAGCGGCATCGGATCATCGTAGCGGATCGCGTCGTAGATCGTGCCCGACTCGAGGAAATCATACTCGGGGCGGTAGCCGAACAGCGTGGTCAGCGAGGCCTGCGGGTCGATATCGACGCACAGCACCCGGTAGCCCTTGAGCGCGAGGCGCTGCGCGGTGTGGATCGAAGAGGTGGTCTTGCCCGAGCCGCCTTTGAAGTTGAGGAAGGACAGCACCTGCACCTTGTCGCCCTCGCGGCGGCCGCGCAGGTAGGTGCCCTTGGTCTTGGCAGTGCTGTCGAGCACCTTGCGAATCTCGAGCACATCGGCGGCGGAATAGTGTCGTCTTCCGCCCGGCGTGGTATGGACCTCGGGGATGCGGTTGTCGAAATGCAGCTTGCGCAGGAAGCTGGCGGAGATGCCGAGCAGCTCGGCCGCTTCCCCGGCGGAGAAGCGTCTGAGTTCCTTGCGCGCGTCGGGGGCGAAGACCTTCAGCATGTGGTCTTCCAGCGCCGAAGTCAGTGCCTCGGCGTTCTCCCGTACACGGGCGTTGATATGAATGGTATCCGCCACGTCTGCCCTCATTTTCGGTAACGCTGTTTTTCGTCAGCGCTTTTATTACCGTTTCTTTACGCAAGAGAAGGGCAGGTTGTCCACAGTTTCCTTCGGTTGCGTGGCAGGGCAGGGGGCCCGCCCCTCCTGAGGCAGTTCAGGTGCCAAGTGCAATACTGTGGGTAAATCTCTGAAAAATATCAAAGTTTTTTGAACTTCGTGCTGCAAGTCACGGAAAAGGCGGTCTTTTTCGAAGTTGCCCCCAAACAACGCACGTCCGGACGAATTTGTCAGCACACCGAGTCGTTTGGGCCTTTTTCGAATAGGGCAGGGCGCTCCGATTCTGAGCCGAAACAGAGCCTCTTTCGGCTCTTTGCAGCCCCGCATGGCGATGTTTGCCGAAACAGGCTGCTATTCGGCGGGCTCAGGGGCCTTGCCGGGCGCGGAACGATAGATCAGAGCGGCGTATTCCGCGGCCGCGTGGGCGTCGGCGCGCGCCTGCAAGTCGACATGGTGGGGCGACTTTATGCACACCGGGTCGGTGGCGGCCGGATCGCCCGCGAGCGCCATGGCCTGGCAGCGACAGCCGCCGAAATCGACGGTCTTGCGCTCGCAGGAGGAACAGGGCTCTGGCATCCAGTCGGTGCCGCGATAGGCGTTGAAGGCGGCGCCGTCGTACCAGATCTCCGAGAGGGGCCGCTCGCGCACGTTGTCGAAGCGCAGATGCGGGATGGTCTGCGCCGCGTGGCAGGGCAGCACCTGTCCGTCGGGCGCAACGTTGAGCCCGGTCGAGCCCCAGCCGCCCATGCAGCGCTTGGGGTAGTCGGAATGGTAATCGGCCGGCACGTAATCGATCACCAGCGTGCCCTTCAGGCGCAGCCGCGCCTCCTGCACGATCCGCGTTGCCTCCGCGGCCTGTTCGCGCGTCGGCATCAGGGCGTCGCGATTCTTCAGGGCCCAACCGTGGAACTGGACGGTGGCAACTTCGATGCGCCGCGCCCCCATCTCGACCGCCATCTCGAGCGCGCGCGGCAACTGGTGCAGGTTGCGCCGGTGCAGCACCGCGTTGAGCGTCAGCGGGAAGCCGATCTCGGCGATCCACTCGGCCACCTGCATCTTGCGCTTGAAGCCGCCCTTGTAGCCGCCGATCTCGTCGGCCATCTCCGGGGTCGTGCCCTGTAGGGAAAGCTGCACATGGTCGAGCCCGGCCGCGTCCAGCGCCTTGAGGCGGCGTTCGGTCAGGCCGATGCCGGAGGTGATGAGGTTGGTATAGAGCCCCGCCTCGCGCGCCGCCTGCACCAGGTCCTCGAGATCGCGGCGCGTGGCTGGCTCGCCGCCGGAGAGGTGCAGCTGCAGTACGCCGAGATCGGCGGCTTGAGCGAAGACGCTTTTCCACTCCTCGGTGGAGAGCTCGGCATCCTGCCGCGCCATCTCGATGGGGTTCGAGCAATAGGGGCAGGAGAGCGGGCAACGATGGGTGAGTTCCGCCAGCATGGCGATGGGGGGGCGGGCTTTGGTCATGGCTGGGCCTCCGGGCGCCGAGAAGTGGCGCGATGGTATTTCGATGCTGTGACGCGGTGTCGAGCGCCTTTGTCGGAACCAGGCACAGGAGGTCTCACGCCACCTCGAGGAACCGCCGCTCCCTCAGAGCGCCGAGAAAGCCGGCGCTGTCCTTGGCGATCTGCTCCTGCGGGGCGTTGTACTTCGCTGCAAGCCCGGCGGTGATCTCACCGAAGCTGCGGCTCCCGTCGACCTCCGACAGGATGGCGTGGCCGACCTGGTCGAGGGTGATGGCGCGTTCGGGCGCCAAGAGCACCCAGGTCTCGCGCACCCTGTCCCAGTGCAGGCGCACGCCGCGGGGCAGGGTGGGGATCTCGGCGGGCTGCATCATGCCGCCTGCGCGTTGGCGAGCCCCTCGCCGGGCTGCCACGCCCCGGGCGGGATGCGGGCCGGGTCGACATAGGCGCCCCACAGCGCGTCGAGCTGCGACCAGAGCACATCGGTCTTGAAGATCAACGCCTTGGCGGCCGCGTCCTGCTTTTCCTGCGTATCGGCATGGTCGAGCACCCATTGCAGCCCGAAGGCCACGTCCTTGGGCGCTTCCTTCAGCCGGTTGCGGAAATAGGAGAGCGAGGAATCGTCGGCGAACTCATAGTTCTTCAGAAGCCCCTCGATGCGGTTGGCGTGGATCTTGGGCGCAAACAGCTCGGTCAGAGAGGCCGCCACCGCCTCGAGCAGGGTCTTGTCGCGCACGAAGCGCACATAGGCGTCGACGGCGAACTTTGTGGCCGGCAGCACGCCCTCGCAGGAGGCGACATAGTCGGGATCGAGCCCCACCGCCTCGGCGAGCCGCAGCCAGCGGCGGATGCCGCCCTCGTTGGTCTCGGTGCCGTCGTGATCCTCGATGCGGCTCCGCCAGGCGCGGCGCAGGTCTGGGTCCTCGACACGGGACATGAAGGCCGCGTCCTTCATCGGGATCGAGTGCTGGTAGTAGTAGCGGTTGATGACCCAGGCGCGCACCTGATCGGGGGTGCAATCGCCGCCATGCAGCTTGTGATGGAACGGGTGCAGATCGTGGTAGCGCTCGGCGCCGATCTGGCGCAGCCGGGCCTCGAATTCCGCGTGTGTCTGGGTCATGCCGTCACCTCCATACCGTCCTGACCGATGATCCATCCCGCATCCTCCGCCGCCCGGCGCTCCTCCGAGCCGGGCCGCAACACGGGGTTGGTGTTGTTCATGTGGACAAAGACCTTGCGGCCGATCTCGAGCCCCGCGAAGGCCGCGATGGAGCCGTCCTCGCCGCTCATCGACATATGGCCCATGCGCTTGCCGGTCTTCTGCCCGAGCCCTGCGCGCACCATCTCGTCATCGCGCCAGAGCGTCCCGTCGAAGAAGATCAGCGAGGCGCCGCGCAGGCGCTGGCGCAGGGCGTCGTTCAGGAGCGCGCAGCCGGGAATGTAGAACACCGTCTCTGTGTCTGTCTTCAACTCGACGCCGACGGTCTGCTCGCCGACGAGGTCTGTCTCGACGGTCTCGCCCTCCATGTAGAGCGGCACCTTGCCGGGCACGGCGAAGAGCGTGGCGGTGAGCCCGGGAACGATCTCGGCAGGGGCCTCGAGCGCCACGTTGGCGCGGGTCACGACCGAAGGGTTCAGGGCGGAAAAGATCGGGTTCTCTGCCAGCACCTCGTGGATGCCGGCGGTCGCGAAGAGCGTGAAGGGCTGCATCTCGCGCAGTGTCAGAAGGCCAGCCACGTGGTCAATATCGCCATTGGTCAGAAGCACCGAGCGCAGCGGCATGTCGCGCAGGCCGGTCGGGTGCAATTCGTGAGTGGCGGCCAGTTGCGCCCGGATGTCGGGCGAGGCGTTCAGGATCGCCCAGTTTTCACCGTCCGCCGAGACGGCGAGGGAGCTCTGGGTCTGCGAGGGAATCTCGCCGGCCCGTGCGAGCCGGCAGTTCTCGCATCCGCAGTTCCATTGGGGCAGTCCGCCCCCAGCTGCGGCTCCGAGAATGCGCGCGCGGAATTGCATCACGTCCTCCCGCGCGCGGCTGATCAGAACAGGACGCCGTCGTCGTGTTCCGGGCCATACATGTTAATTTCCATGCCGCACTCGATCTCGCGGATGACAGGCTTGTTCCAGGCCATGAATCTCTCCTCCTCTTGGATTCCGGTGACTCGGTTGAACAGGGTCAGCTTGGCAAAGAGGAGGGGCGGCTGGCTATTCTTATCTTCTAAGAGAGGGGGAGACTTTGGTCGGTAACATGGGGCGAATTTGCGACGAATTGGTTGGTTTTGCCGGGGTGGCGCCGCTCCTGAGGGGGAAGCCGCGCGATCGCCGGCCCGCGGGGTGGCGCTCAAAGCTTGGAGTCCCTTGATTTATCCGGGCCACGTCCGAAGGACCTCGAAGCGAATTGATGATTTCACCATATCGCCAGCCCGGGGGGCGGGCCGGCGATCGCGCGGCGGCCTGCGGCCTTGATTCCGCGCGGGGAGCTTCGCGCTCCGGCGGTACTGGGCGGACGCGGCCAATGCCGGAGGCAAATCAGCCCTTCACCGCCCCCGAGAAGGCCTCGATGAAGCGATCCGCCTCGGCCATGTTGAGGCAGAGCGGCGGGCGCACCTTCAAGGTGGCGCCAAAGCGCCCGGCGGCCCCGATCAGCACGCCCGCGGCGCGCATCCGGTCGATGACCTGCACGGTGTAGCCCGCATCCGGCGCACCCGACCCGTCTTCCGCTCCGAGATCGACGCCGAGGAACAGCCCCGCGCCGCGCACCTCCGTCACCCGGTCCGAGCCCGCGGCGACTTCCGAGAGCCCCGCCTTGAGATGCGCGCCGACGCGCAGCGCGTTCCCCTGCAGGCCCTCCTCTGCGATCACGCGCAGGACGGCCAGCCCGGCGGCGGCGGCCACCGGGTTGCCGCCGAAGGTGTTGAAATAGCCCACATCCTCGCAGAAGGCCGCGAGATGCTCGGGCCGCGCCGCCATCCCCGCCATGGGAAATCCGTTGCCCATCGGTTTGCCCATGGTGACGATGTCCGGCGCAATGCCGTGACGCTCATAGCCCCAGAACGCATCGCCGGTGCGGCCGAAGCCCGGCTGCACCTCGTCGGCGATATAGAGCCCGCCGTCCTCCTGCACCGCCTGCACCGCCGGTAGCAGGAAGCCCGCCGGGTCGGCGAAGATGCCATCGGAGGAAAAGATCGAATCCGCGAGGAACGCTGCCGTGCCGTGGCCGCGCGTCTCCAGCGTCTCCATCGCCGCAACCACCGCCGCGCGGAAGCCGTTCGCGATGTCTTCTCCGTAAGCCGCGGCCCCCGGAGCGGGTACGATGACCACGTGATCGGGCAGCGGGCTGCGCTTGAGCGCCGAGGGCGAAACCTCGGTCACCAGCGCGGTGTTGCCGTGATAGGCGGTTTCAGTGACGATGACGCCGGTCTTGCCGCTGACCGCGCGGGCGACGCGGATGGCGAGGTCGTTGGCCTCGCTGCCCGAGCAGGTCATCACCACGTTGGACAGCTGGCCATGCAGCTTGGTCTTCAGCGCCTCGAGGTAATCGTCCACGATCTCGACGAGATAGCGGGTGTTGGTGTTGAGCTTGGCCACTTGCGCGCTTACCGCTGCGACCACCTCGGGGTGGGAGTGCCCGACCGACGGCACGTTGTTGTAGAAATCGAGATACCGCGTGCCGTCGCGCGCCTCCATCCACGCGCCTTTCGCGGCCACCATCTCGATCGGCTCGCGGTAGAACAGCACCGAGGCGGCGCCGAGATTGTCGAGCCTGCGCTTCACCGCGCCTTCTCCGCCCGTCGAGGCATCGAAGGCGTTCATGTCGAGGATCTGGCGGATCTGGCTCATGCTCCGTGCTCCGCGAGATAGGCCTCGGCCAGCGCCACGGTGCCAAGCGTGTACGCGGCGTGGCCGGCCTCGGCGGCGGTCTCGGTCTCGGCGTGGCTTGCGATCCAGGCGGTGAGCAGCAGGCGGCGGAACATGATGAAGGTCGGGATCATCGCCACGTGTTCGTCATCCAGTTCCGCGACCGAGCGGTAGCCTTTGATCCACGCCTCCTGAAGTGCCGGGATGTAGGGCTCGGTCTCGAGGAACGAGATCGCGGCGGCGAAGTCGTAGACATACCAAGACAGCCCGCAATCGTCGAAGTCGATCACCCCGAGCCTGTCGCCATCCTCGAGCAGGTTGGCGAGCCGCAGGTCGGCATGGACAAGGCCGAAGCGGTCGGGCGTCTCGCCATAGGCGGCGAGCTTGCGCTCGAGTACCTCGCAGAGCCGCTCGAGCACCGCCTTCTGGTCCTGCGTGAGACCGAGCGCCGCGCGCCAGTCGCCCCAGAGCGGTTCGGGGCCGAAGGCGCTCTGGAAGTTCCAGGTCTTGCGGGTGAAACCCTCGGGCCGGGTCCAGCGACGGACGTGCGCGTGCAGCCGGGCCGAGATCGCGCCGAGGATCTCGAAGCCCGAGGCGAGGCTCTCGCCGGCGGCGGGCTCCTTGCCGGACATGAAGGAGAAGGCGACGACATGGCGGATTTCGTCGCCATCCTGAAACGAGGCGATGTGGCTGCCGTTCGCCGCCAGAAGCGGTTCCGGCGTGTCGACCGCGCCGCTGTCGCGCAGGGCGTTGATCCACGCCAGCTCGGATTCGATCTCGGCCTTGCTGTGATAGGCCGGACGGTGCACCCGCAGGATGATCGGCGCGGCGCGGCCGGGATCGGTGGCGATGAAGGTGGCGTTCTCCGACAGGGTCAGAAGCCGGATGTCGCAATCCGCGCTCAGCTGCCACTCTTGCCGCAGCGACAGCGCGCCCTGCCGCAGGCGCTCGACAAATCCATCCTCGTAAAGTCCTGCCATCGCCTTGCCCTTTTCTTTTGCAGTCGCTTCTTCGCTAGGTTTGAAATCTGCGTCTTGCAACATTGTTGCTTGTGTAGGCGCAGAAAGCGGCGGTTCACTCGGGACAGATGCACAAAAAGCGGCACCATGGCCGGGCGCCCGGAGCGGCCTGCGCGAGCGTGGTGACCATAGCAGGGAGACACAGGAATGCTCACATCCATTGCTGGGAAATCGGTGATCGTCACCGGCGGATCGAAGGGGATCGGCAAAGGCATCGCCAAGGTGTTCGCCGCACAGGGCGCCAAGGTGATGATCGCGGCCCGCGGCGAGGAGGCGGCGAAGCTGGCGGTTGCCGAGATCGAGGCCGCCGGCGGCACCGCCACCTATCACCTGACCGACGTGGCCGACTGGGAGTCGGTGCAGCAGATGGTCGCCGCCACCGTTGGCGCTTTCGGCGGGGTCGACATCCTCTGTGCCAATGCCGGCATCTTCCCGCAGGTGAAGATGGTCGACATGTCGCCCGACGACTGGGACACCGTCATGCAGGTGAACCTCAAGTCGAGCTTTCTCTGCGTGAAGGCCTGCATCCCGATCTTCGAGACCGCCGGCAAGGGCCGCGTCGTTCTGACCTCGTCGATCACCGGGCCGGTCACGGGGTTCCCGGGCTGGTCGCATTACGGCGCGTCGAAATCGGGCCAGCTCGGCTTCCTCAAGACCGCCGCGATGGAGCTGTCGCGCTACAACACCACGATCAACGCGGTGATGCCGGGCAACATCTTCACCGAAGGGCTTCAGGATCTGGGCGAGGACTATCTCAAGACCATGGCCGCCTCGATCCCGCTCAAGCGGCTCGGCGCGGTCGAGGATATCGGCAACGCGGCACTGTTCTTCGCCTCGGACGAGGCCGGCTACATCACCGGCCAGCAGATCGTGGTGGACGGCGGGCAGATCCTGCCGGAAAGTCTCGAGGCAATCGAGGAGATCTGATGAGCTGGAAGACCGCGTGGCGTTCGTTCTACTACGAGACCGCCGATGAGCCCGAGGATATCGTGCTGGAGGCGCCGAAGACGGCGCTTCTGGTGATCGACATCCAGAACACCTATCTCGAACTGCCCGACGATCCGGTCGAGGCGCGTCGCTGGGCGCCGTTCTTCGAGCGCATGCACGAGACGGTGATCCCCAACACCGCAGCGCTTCAGGGCTGGGCGCGCGACAATGGCATCGAGGTGATCCATGCCCGCATCGCCTGCCTCAAGGAAGATGGGCGCGACCGCTCGCTGAGCCAGAAGAAGCCGGGCTTCAACTACCTGCTTCTGCCCAAGGACCGCGCGGATTCGCAGATCGTCGGCGCGGTCGGCCCGGTGGGCGACGAGATCGTGGTGACCAAGACCACCGACTCGGCGCTGACGGGAACCAACCTGCGCATGGTGCTGCACAACATGGGCATCACCGACGTGATCGTGGCGGGGATCTTCACCGACCAGTGCATCTCGTCCTCGGTGCGTTCGCTTGCCGACGAGAGCTTCGGTGTCGTGGTGGTCGAGGATTGCTGTGCCGCCGCCACGCGCGAGCTGCACGAGGCGGAACTGCGGATCATCAACATGATCTACTGCCACGTGGTGAGCAGCGACGAGGTGAAGGGCTTCCTGACCTGAGCCAAGACCGGGGCAGGGGCTCAGCCGCTCTGCCCGGCCTCCTGCAGCATCTGCGAGATCGCGTAGAGGCGCTTTTCGAGCAGCGTCGGCGTCTCGCAGAGATAGGTGATGGTCTTCTGCCGGTCGGTGAAGATGCGCTGGTCCCAGTCGACCTGTTCCTCGAGTGCATCGACCCGGTCGAAATCGGGCTCGGACTGTGCCATCTGGCTGTCCATCTCGGCGCGGGCGCCGTCGATCTTTTCCGACAGTGCGATCTGGCCGAGCGAGAATTCCCCGATGCCGTTGATGATGCGGGTGCGGCGGTTCGAGAGCCGGTCGAAGACGCGCTCGAACACCGCGCCCATCAGCGCCATGTCATGGCCCTGCGCCTCGGCGAAGGTGGCGACCGCGCCGCGGGCCTCTTCGAGATCGACCCGGCGCAGCGCCAGCGTCTCGGCGAGCTCGTCGACCGCCGCTTTCGTGGCAGGATCGAGCACCTCCTCCGAGAGCGGCGCGGGCCACATCAGACCGACCGAGAGCCGTTCGACCTTGCGCTGGATGCAGGGCCAGGTCGGGTCGGAAAAATCCGCCGCATTCCCGGCCGTTGCACAGGATATGACCAGTGCAAAAACCGCATAGCATTTATGAGTGTACATCAGCTTTCCTCCCGCAACCGACTATGAAACAGGGTGGCGGCGAGGTCCATTCCGGGGAATACCCACCATTGGGTGTATTGTTCGGTATGCGATAGCGCACCCATACTCTGGGCAATCGCCGCAGAGCGTATTGATTTGAAGTCAGGAGGGAGTCTGCATGCGCACCCGTGCAGCCGTGGCCTTGGAGGCCGGCAAACCGTTGGAAATCATGGAAGTGAACCTCGATGGCCCGAAGGCCGGCGAAGTTCTCGTCGAGATCAAGGCCACTGGCCTCTGCCACACAGATGAATTCACCCGCTCGGGCGCCGACCCCGAGGGGCTGTTCCCGTCGATCCTCGGTCACGAGGGCGCGGGCATCGTGCTCGAAGTGGGCGAGGGCGTCACCACGCTGAAGCCCGGCGATCACGTGATCCCGCTTTACACGCCCGAGTGCCGCGAGTGCCCGTCCTGCCTGTCTGGCAAGACCAACCTCTGCACCGCGATCCGCAACACGCAAGGCCAGGGCCTGATGCCCGACGGCACCACGCGCTTCTCGATGCTCGATGGCACGCCGATCTACCACTACATGGGCTGCTCGACCTTCGCCAACCACACGGTGATGCCCGAGATCGCGCTTGCCAAGGTTCGCGATGACGCTCCGTTCGACAAGATCTGCTACATCGGCTGCGGCGTCACCACCGGCATCGGCGCGGTGATCAACACAGCCGGCGTCGAGATCGGCTCGACCGCGGCCGTGTTCGGCCTCGGCGGCATCGGCCTCAACGTGATCCAGGGCCTGCGCATGGCGGGTGCCGACATGATCATCGGCGTCGACCTGAACGACGACAAGGCCGAGATGGCCAAGAAGTTCGGCATGACCCACTTCGTCAACCCGTCGAAGGTCGACAGCACCGTGCAGGCCATCGTCGACCTGACCAAGCGTGGCGCCGACCAGATCGGCGGCGTCGACTACAGCTTCGACGCCACCGGCAACGTCAAGGTGATGCGCGACGCGCTCGAGTGCTCGCACCGCGGCTGGGGCGTCTCGGTCATCATCGGCGTGGCGCCGGCAGGGGCCGAGATCTCGACCCGTCCGTTCCAGCTGGTCACCGGCCGGGTCTGGAAGGGCACCGCGTTCGGCGGCGCCAAGGGCCGCACCGACGTTCCCAAGTTCGTCGAGTGGTACATGGACGGCAAGATCGAGATCGACCCGATGATCACCCACAAGATCACGCTCGACGAGATCAACCACGGCTTCGACCTGATGCATGAAGGCAAGTCGATCCGCGCGGTGGTCGAATACTGATGGAAACTGTTGCGGAAAACCGAAGCTTCGGCGGAACGCAGACCGTGTACAAGCACGCCTCCGAGTCCTGCGGCTGTGACATGACCTTCGCGGTCTACATGCCGCCGCAGGCCAAGGACGGGCCGGTGCCGGTTCTGTGGTATCTCTCGGGTCTCACCTGCACCCACGAGAACGCCATGACGAAGGGCGGCTTTCAGGAACACGCGGCGAAACACGGCCTTGCGGTCGTGTTTCCCGACACCTCGCCGCGGGGCGAGGGCGTGGCCGATGACGACGCCTACGATCTCGGCCAGGGCGCCGGGTTCTACGTCAACGCCAAGCGCGACCCGTGGAAGCCGCATTTCCAGATGTACGACTACATCACCAAGGATCTGCGCGGCATCGTCGAGGGGCTGGACGGCATCGGCGGCAAACACGGCATCACCGGCCACTCGATGGGCGGACACGGGGCGCTGACCATCGCGATGCGCAACCCGTCGATGTTCGACAGCCTGTCGGCCTTCGCGCCGATCGCGCATCCGACCCAGTCGGACTGGGGGCGCAAGCAGCTCTCGGCCTATCTCGGCGATGACGAGGGCTGCTGGGCAGAGCACGATTCCACGCTGCTGCTGGAGGAGCACGGCTGGAAGGATGACCTGCTGGTGGACCAGGGGGCGAGCGACCAGTTCCTCGACCTGCTGAAGCCCGAGGCGCTGGCCGCGGCGATCGCCAAGCGCCGTCAGCCCGCCACCTTCCGGATGCAGGAAGGCTATGACCACTCGTATTTCTTCGTGAATACGTTCGCGGGAGATCACGTCGCCTGGCATGCCGCGCGACTGAAGTAACGAATCCTGGAAAGGGAGGAGGACAAAGATGATCCAGAAACTGCTCGCCACGGCGTGCCTGCTGAGCCTTACGGCCGGGATTGCCTCGGCCGAAGGCGACGCTGAGAAAGGCGAAAAGGTCTTTCGCAAGTGCCGCGCCTGCCATGCAGTGGGGGAGGGGGCCGAGAACAAGGTCGGCCCGCAGCTGAACGGCATCGTGGGCCGCGAGATCGCGGCGCTCGAGGGGTTCGGCTATTCCGACGCGCTGACCGAGCTTGCCGCCGAGAAGGGCGCCTGGACCGAAGAAGAACTCGCGGCGTTCCTCGAGAAGCCGCGCGACTACGCCAAGGGCACGAAGATGTCGTTCGCCGGCCTCCGCAAGGAGGACGAGCGCGCCGACGTCATCGCCTACCTGGCCACGTTCACCGAGTAAGGGAGACACTCGACACCAGAGACAGGAAATTCCGGTGACGGCGGGAGGAAGAGGAGCCCGATCCGGATGAGCCCGAGGCAGCACCGACCGTCGGTCGGCTGCCCCCGGGACAACAGGCGGAAACGCCGACACACCCAAGGGAGAAGGAAATGAAGACACTGACGTTGCTGACGTCGGGCGTGGCTCTTTTTGCCGCATCGTTTGCCTCGGCCAACGAAGACCTGATGACCCAGATGGACGACGCTTCGCAATGGGCGATCCAGACGGGCGACTACGCGAACCAGCGCTACTCGGAACTCGACTCCATCAACAAGGACAACGTGGGCGACCTGCAGGTCGCCTGGACCTTCTCGACCGGCGTGCTGCGCGGCCATGAAGGCTCGCCGCTCGTGGTCGGCGACACGATGTTCGTGCACACGCCGTTCCCCAATATCGTCTACGCGCTGGACCTCAACGAGGACGGCAAGATCAAGTGGCGCTACGAGCCGAAGCAGGATCCCAACGTGATCCCGGTGATGTGCTGCGACACGGTGAACCGCGGCGTCGCCTATGCCGATGGCAAGATCTTCCTGCACCAGGCCGACACCAAGGTGGTCGCGCTCGACAGCGAAACCGGCGAAGTGCTCTGGGAGGCGGTGAACGGCGATCCGTCCAAGGGCGAGACCAATACCGCCACGGTTCTGCCGGTGAAGGACAAGGTCATCGTCGGCATCTCGGGCGGCGAGTTCGGCGTCCGCGGATCGGTCACGGCCTACAACATGGAGACCGGCGAGCAGGAGTGGCGCGCCTATTCGATGGGGCCGGACGAGGACATCCTCGTGGATCCCGAGAACACCACCCATCTCGGCGAGCCGGTTGGCGCGGACTCGGGCACCAACACATGGGAAGGCGATCAGTGGATGATCGGCGGCGGCACCACCTGGGGCTGGTATTCCTATGACCCCGAGGCCGACCTGATCTACTACGGCACCGGCAACCCCTCGACCTGGAACCCGGCGCAGCGCCCGGGCGACAACCGCTGGTCGATGACCGTGATGGCGCGTGACCCCGATGACGGCATGGCCAAGTGGTTCTACCAGATGACCCCGCATGACGAGTGGGACTACGACGGCATCAACGAGATGATCCTCACGGATCAGGAGATGGATGGAGAGATGCGCCAGCTTCTCACCCATTTCGACCGCAACGGCCTCGCCTACACGATGGACCGGATCACGGGCGAGCTTCTGGTCGCCGAGAAATTCGATCCGGTGGTCAACTGGACCACGGGCGTCGACATGGACCCGGCCTCGGAAAACTACGGCCGTCCGGCGGTTGTGGCCGAGTACTCGACCGAGCAGAACGGCGAGGACGTGAACTCGACCGGCATCTGCCCGGCGGCGCTTGGCACCAAGGACCAGCAGCCGGCCTCCTACTCGCCCAAGACCGAGTTGTTCTACGTGCCGACCAACCACGTCTGCATGGATTACGAGCCGTTCCGCGTGAGCTACACCGCCGGTCAGCCCTATGTGGGCGCGACGCTGGCAATGTACCCGGCGCCCGACAGCCATGGTGGCATGGGCAACTTCATCGCCTGGGATAACATCAACGGCGAGATCAAGTGGTCGATCCCCGAGCAGTTCTCGGTCTGGTCGGGCGCTCTGGCCACCGCGGGTGACGTGGTGTTCTACGGCACGCTCGAGGGTTACCTCAAGGCCGTGGACTCCGAGACCGGCGACGAGCTCTACCGCTTCAAGACCCCCTCGGGCATCATCGGCAACGTGATGACCTACGAGCATGGCGGCAAGCAGTATGTCGGCATCCTCTCAGGCGTCGGCGGCTGGGCCGGCATCGGCCTCGCGGCCGGTCTCACCAACCCCAATGACGGTCTCGGCGCCGTGGGCGGCTATTCGGCCCTCAGCGACTACACCGCGCTTGGTGGCCAGCTGACGGTCTTCGCCCTTCCCGACTGATCCGCAGCCATCGCAGGACCGGCGGGGTGTTCCGCCCCGCCGGTCCAGACTTCCCAGTGATCCCAGGACCGATAGCCAATGACCCGACCCTTTACCCTTCTTCTTGCCGCGGCCGCCTGCGCCATGTCGGCAAGCGTGGTGTCCGCCGCGGACGCCGTCTCGATGGATGACCCGAACATCGCGGTCGATTACGAGGAAGGCGGGCGCTACTTCACCGAGGACGGCATCCCGACCTTCAACGTGGCCGAGGATGGCACGGTGGATTGGCCGACCTTCTCGGGCTTCCGCCGCTACCACGCCGAGTGCCACGTCTGCCACGGCCCGGATGGCGAGGGATCGACCTATGCCCCGGCGCTCAAGGACTCGGCGCTCGACATGGATTATTACGATTTCGTCGACGTGGTGGTGAACGGCCGCCAGAAGGTTGGTGCGGCCGAGAACTCGGTGATGCCCGCCTTCGGCACCAACCCCAACGTGATGTGCTATCTCGATGACATCTATACCTATCTCAAGGCGCATGGCTCCGGCGCCATCGGGCGCGGACGCCCGGCCCAGAAGGAAGCCAAGAGCGAAACGTTCAGCGAGATGGAAGATGCCTGCATGGGTTCGTAACCGGCGCGGCCTCCTGGCGGTCGCGCTGTCGGTCCTGATGGCCTCCCATGCAGGGCCGGGGGAGGCGCAAACCTCGGATCTTGTCTCCCGGACGGCATTCAGGGTTTGCGCCGATCCGGCCAACGATCCGATGTCGATGGAGGACGGGTCGGGCTACGAAAATGCGCTGGCCGAGCTGATCGCCTCGAAGCTGGAACTGCCGGTGCGCTACGAGTGGTACCCGATGGCCACCGGCTTCATCCGCAACACGCTGAAGGCGGGCAAGTGCGATGTGGTGATGGGCTATGCCCAGGGCCACGAGCTGGTGCTCAACACCAACCACTACATGGTCTCGACCTACGTGCTCGTGGTGCCGGAAGAGAGCGCGCTTGCCGGGGTGACGCAGCTCTCGGATCCGCGGCTCGAGGGCCGGGTGCTCGGCGTGGTGGCAGGATCGCCACCAGCCAACCACATGGCGCGCTACGGGCTGATCGGCAAGGCCAAGCCCTACCAGCTGGTGGTCGACCGGCGGTATGACAGCCCGACGGTGAACATGCTGAACGATCTCGACGCGGGCGAGATCGAGGCGGCGGTGATCTGGGGGCCGATCGGCGGCCCGCTGGTCAAGCGCGATCACCCCGGGCTCAAGGTGATCCCGCTGCTCAAAGAGGCGGAATTTCCGAAGCTCTTCTACCGCATCACCATGGGGGTCCGGCAGGGCGAGAAGGTCTGGCAGCGCAAGCTCAATTCGCTGATCCGCCGCAACCAGGGCGAGATCGACGCGATCCTTGCCGAGGCCGGCGTGCCGCTGGTCACCGACATGGGCGACGGGCTGCGCGAGGTCGGGCAGTGAAACGGGCGCTGGCGGCAGTGGTTGGGCTGCTGCCGGCGCTCGCGCTTGCGCAGGTGCCGGAGCCCGAGGGCTACCGGATGGACCACTATCGCGCCCCGGTCCCTGAGACCCTGGCCGGCGCCGCGGTGGTCGGACCGGAAGAGGCCCATGCGCTCTGGGAGACCGGCGAGACCGCCTTCATCGACGTGCTGCCGCGAGCGCCAAAGCCCGCGAACCTGCCAGAGGGCACGATCTGGCGCGACACCCCGCGCGACAGCATCGCGGGCGCGATCTGGCTTCCCAACGTGGGATACGGTGCCATTGCCGAGGTGACGGCGCGCTACTTTCGCGACGGGCTCGCCGCAGCGACCGGCGATGATCTTGCGCATCCCGTGCTGTTCTTCTGTCTCGACGACTGCTGGATGAGCTGGAACGCCGCAAAGCGCGCACTGGAATACGGCTACGAGACGGTCTACTGGCTGCCCGAAGGCACCGATGGTTGGAGCTTCTTCGACTTTCCGCTCGAGCGCGTCACGCCCCATTCCGGTCATCCCTGAGCACCGGGCCCATCGGATTTTTGGGCGCCCTCGCCGGAGGTCAACGCGGCGACCAGAGCCGGCCTGCCTCCGGCGGGAGTATTTTTGACGAAGAGAAGCCAGGGGGGCGGCGCTTCTGGCTTCTTTGGTTCAAAAATACCTCGGGGGGTGAATTGGCGCACAGCGCCAAGAGGGGGCAGCGCCCCCTGCGTCGGTCGACGCGCTTGCGCGGCGAAATCCCTTCAGAACCCCGCGAGCTCGGTTTCCGCCGTCGTGACGGTGCCGCTCGTGTCGGTCATCGTCACGCCCACGCGGCGCGTGTCTGCCGGCACCGAGAGGCCCACCTGCGGATTCTCCGACAGCGAGATGCTGCCCGTCACGTCGACGTAACCGCCGTTCTCGGTCTCGATCTCGAGCGTTTCGACATAGCGCATCGGGATGAAGAGCAGGCTGATCTGGTCCATCTGCATCCCCGAATGCGACGGGTGAGAGATATCGACATCGAGCCGGCGCAGCCGCTCGGAGAGCGCTGCGAGCCGGTCCGCAGCGGGGCCGTCACCCACCGAGAGCACCATGTCGCCCAGCGTGGCGAGCGCGGCCTCGGGATCGGTGCCGGGAGGTGCGGCGCAGGCGCCCTGGCCGGAGGTCTTGACGAAGGCCTCTGTCACGAAGAGCCGGCCATCGGTCATCTCGGCCACCACGTGCAGCGGCGTCGGGCCGTTGATCCGGAGCGTGGTGTCGAAGAAGAAGCGCGGCTGCGGCTGACGCAGCTCGAACAGGGCCGAGACCGGCATCGGGTTTTCGTCCAGCACCACCGCCACCTTGCCGATCTGCCCTCCCTGTGGGGCCGCGATTTGCGCGGCGATGCGGGTGCGGGCGTCGTTGTCGGTCCGGTAGGGCGCGTCGAGCGCGATCACCCCGTCGCCCGGAAGCATGGGGCGGTCGCCATAGAGCTGGGTGCGGATGCTGTCCCAAGCGTCGCCGGCCTGCAGCGGCAGTGCCGCGAGGCTCAACAGGGCGGCGAGCAGGAGGCGGGGCAGGGGGGCGGTCATGGCAGGTCTCCTCCGAACAGGAAAGCGCCGAAGGCGCGCGGGCCGTCGGCGGTCTCGAGCACGGCCACGGTCTCGAGGCTGGCCGCGTCGATCACGCTCAGGGTGTTGTCGAACCAGTTGGCCACGGCGATGCGGCCGTCGGCGGTGGCGGAGATGCCTTCGGGGTACTCACCGGTCTCCAGCGTGGCGACGGGCGAGAGATCGGCGAGTGCAATGACCGAGAGCGTGTTCTCGTACTGGTTGGTGACGAAGGCGCGCCCGGCGGCGAAGGCCACGCCATAGGGGCGTTCGCCCACCGGCACCGTGGCCAGCACCTCGCCAGAGGCCGGGTCGCTCACCGTCACATCGTTGCTGCCGACATTGCCGACGAAGAGCCGGCCGTCGGGCGCGAAGCCGAGGCCGAAGGGCCGGGTGCCGACCGAGACGCTGCGCAGACGGGCGAGGGTTTCGGTGTCGTAGAGGCTGACCCGGTCGGCATCGCGTTCGGCGGCGGCCAGCAGCGTTCCGTCTTGCGACAGCCCGAGGCCCGCGGGCGCCGCGCCTGCAGGCAGCTCTGCCTGAACCTCCAGCGTCGTGCCGTCGAGCGCCCAGAGCCGGGCGTTGTACCAGTCGGAGACAAAGAGCCGGTCGTGGCGCGCGTCATAGGCCGCGCCGATCGGGCCGCCGTCGAGGGTAATCGAGGCGGACACCTCGCCGCGCAGGGAGAACCGCCGCACCGTCTTGCTGTCGGGCGAGACGGTGAAGACCGCATCTTTGCCCACAGCCACGCCCGCGGGTTTGCCGGGCACCTCCCAGCGGGCGCGCTCGGTGCCGGTGTCAAGGTCGACCACGCTCACCGCGTCGCCATTCTGGCAGGTGACGAAGGCGACCTCCCCCGCCGCGGGAAGCGCGGCGAGGGTCAGGCTCAGCCCGAGGGCGAGATCACGAAGACGGCTCACCGAACCGCTCGACCAGCGCCTGAAGCCCGGCCTCGTAGACGCCGGTTACCGCCGCGATGGCGGCCTCGTCGTTGAGCTCTTCCGGCGGGTCGTTGTTGGGGTAGCCGCGGTAGAACGCGCCGCGCCATTCCACCACCGAGCCGCCACCGTCGCGCGGCATGACCGTGAGGTGCGACGAATAGTTGGTCACCGGCAGCACTTCGACCGCCACCTCGGTGATGCGGTAGCTGTAGCTCATCTTCTCGTCTGAATACTTGTAGAGCACCTCGGCGATCATCGGCCCCTCGGCGCCCTGATCGGAGAGGTAGAGCGCGCGGGTGGCGTCGATCTCGTTGCCGCCCTCGCCGCTTTGCGAGACCACCGCCGGGTGCCAGGTGAGATCCTGGAAATCGCCGATCGCGGCCCAGACCTCGGCGGGCTCGGCGGCGACCTCGGTGGTCACCGTGACCTTCTGGCGGGTCGGCCCGTGGGCCATGGCGGCTGCGGGGATCATGGCAAGCGCCACGCCCGCTGCAAGCAGGGTTCGTCTGTTCATCCTTCCTCCTCCTTGAAGAATGCGGTTTTCAGTATGTAGCTCATGCCCCGCCGCCAGCTGTCATCGGTGTTCGACCGGATGTCGACCACGCGGCCCTTCACCGTCTCGCCCGTCGATGCGTCGCGCATCTGCAGGTTCATCGACAGGATCAGGTTCGAGACCTTCTGGACCTCGCCGACGAGCGCGTAATCCGCCCCCAGCTTTGCCGCCATGCGCGTATCGCAGCCATAGCACTTGGCCGGGTTGACGATACGATCGAGATCGTCCGCCACCGGGTCGAGATCCAGCAACTCGTAACCCCCCTCCGCAAAGCGCTCCGCGACCAGCTCCTCCAGCATGGTGATGCGCGAAAGCTCCGCCGGGTCCTGGCCCAGTTCGGCGGTCTGCAGCGAGGAATCCAGCAAGGTGATACCGAAGAACGCGACCTTCTCGCCGGCCCAGGCAGGGCCGGAAAGCGCCAGAAGCAGCAGGAGCGCGGGTCTCAGCATCGGATCCTTCTTGGAAACTTCTTAGAAATTAAGAGTCGTAACTCATGGTGCCGTCGCTACCCTCGTTACCGCAACCGAACCAAAAGTATCGGTTTCGGGAAAAGCCTTTGACCGTCAGGGTTTGAGGCGGGCCCGTCAGAGGAGGACGGGCAAGGGAGGAGACATTGCTGAAATCGCTTGGACCGCTCTTGGCAGCGGCATGTCTGATGGTTTCCGCCGCCGGTGCCGAGGCGCAGGAGGTGCGCGCGGCGGTGCTGCGGGTCGATTACCCGAGCCTGCTGCCGATCTCGCGCTACGATCTTCGCACCGAGGATCTGGCCTTTGCCGGGGCGGCTCTGGCGGACGAGGACAACAACACGACCGGCCGGTTCATGGGGCAGACCTACGAGACCGTGACCGTGGCCACCGCGCCCGAAACGGCGGCAGAGGAGATGCGGGCGCTGCTCGAGGACGGCATCCGCTACGTCGTGCTCGACGCGCGGGCCGGCGAGGTGACGGCGCTGAGCGACATGGCGGCGGAGGCGGGGGCGCTGGTGTTCAACGTTCGCGCGCCGGAGGTGGCGCTGCGCGGCGAGGCGTGCCGGGCGAACCTGCTGCACATCGCGCCCTCGGTGGCGATGCAGGCCGATGCCGTGGCGCAGTTCGCGATCTGGAAGCAGTGGAAGCGCTGGCTGCTGGTCTCGGGCTCGAACCCCGAGGACCGGGCGCTGGCCGAGGCCTATCGCCGGGCGGCGCGCAAGTTCGGCGCCACCATCGTCGAGGAGCGCGAGTTCGAGGATACCGGCGGTGCGCGGCGCACCGACAGCGGTCACGTGCTAGTGCAGCGGCAATTGCCGACCTTCCTGCAGGGCACCGAGGCCCATGACGTGGTGATCGCCGCCGACGCCACCGATTATTTCGCCGCCTACCTGCCCTATCATCTCTGGACCCCGCGCCCGGTGATGGGCAGCGCCGGGCTGCGCCCGGTGACCATCCACGCCGCCCACGAGGCCTGGGGCGCGACGCAGTTCCAAAACCGCTTCGAGGAGCTCACGCGGCGCCACGTGCAGGAAGAGGACTACAACAGCTGGCTCGCGCTGCGGGTGCTGGGCGAGGCGGTGACGCGCACCTCCTCGGCCGATCCGCAGGTCGTCGAGGAGTACATCCTGTCGGACGCGTTCGAGCTGGCCGCCTTCAAGGGCCAGAAGGTGACGTTCCGACAGTGGAACGGCCAGCTCCGCCAGCCGATCCTGCTCTATGACGACCGCATCACCGTGAGTGTCAGCCCGCAGGAGGGCTTCCTGCACCAGCGCTCGCCGCTCGACACGCTGGGGCTCGACGCGCCCGAAACCGATTGCACCGCATTCCAGTGAGGACCGCCATGAAACACCTGATGCTCTCCGCCACGCTCTGCATGGCCGCCACCGGGGCGTTTGCCGGCAAGGCCTTCGTGTCGAACGAGCGCGGCAACACCATCACCGTGGTCGATACCGAGACCTGGGAGGTGCTCGACGAGTTTGCCGGCGGCAACCGTCCGCGCGGCATCACCCTCTCGCCCGACGGCTCGCTGCTTTATGTCTGCGCCTCGGATGACGACACGGTGCGCGTCTTCGACACCGAGACCTATGAAGAGCTCTACACCCTGCCCTCGGGGCCGGACCCGGAGCTCTTCGTGATCCACCCCTCCGGCAGCCCGCTCTACATCGCCAATGAGGACGACAACCTCGTCACCGTGACCGACACCGCCGATCACACCATCCTCGCCGAGGTGCCGGTGGGGGTCGAGCCCGAGGGCATGGCGATCTCGCCCGACAGCAACTGGGTGGTGAACACCTCCGAGACCACCAACATGGCGCATTTCATCGACACCAGCGATTACGAGATCAAGCACAACATCCTCGTCGATCAGCGCCCGCGCTATGCCGAGTATCTCGACGACGGCACTCGGCTCTTCGTCAGCTCCGAGATCGGCGGTACGGTGAGCGTGATCGACGTGGCCGAGGACGGCACGCCGACGCTTCGCCAGAAGATCGGCTTCGAGGTGCCGGGCGTGCTGCCGGAATGGCTGCAGCCGGTGGGGGTGAAGGCCAAGAGCGACGGCAGCCGCATCTTCGTGGCGCTCGGGCCGGCGAACCGCGTGGCGGTGATCGACGGCGCCTCGCTCGAGGTGGTCGACTACATCATGGTGGGTCAGCGGGTCTGGCAGATGGCCTTCACGCCGGGTGAGGAGTACCTCGTCACCACCAACGGCAATTCCAACGACATCACGGTGATCGACGTGGCCGCCGAGAAGGCGATCAAGTCGATCCAGGTGGGCCAGCAGCCCTGGGGCGTGGCGATCACGCCCGACTGATCGGCGGGCGCAACTTGGCCTTTGGTCGTGTGGACAGCGCAGCCGGGCCCGCAGAGGGTTCAATCGGAGCGTTCAAAGTGGGCCGTGGCCCTGAACGGGAGGAAGACAATGACGACACTGGGAAAAATCGGCGCAGGGATGCTCGCGCTCTGCCTGGCGGGGCCGGCGCTTGCGGATGATCACATGGTCTCGGACGAGGCCAAGGCGAAGATCGCCGAGATAATGACCGACATGCGCTGCGAGGTCGATCCCGACGATATCGAGATGACCGACGAGGGCGGCTACGACCTCGACGACGTGATCTGCGAGGGCACCGGCCAGTTCGACATCGAACTCGACGCCGAGTTCAACGAAGTGGGCCGCCGCGCAGAGTAAGGGCTGAGCGCAAAAGACATCGCCCTGTCCCGCATGCGGGGCCGGGCATCAGGGAGGAGCACATGAAGACATTTCTGACCGCGCTGGCGCTGGGATGCGTCACCGCCCTTGGCGCCATGGCGCAGGAGCTGCCGGTGGTGCGGGCGGCGGTGCTCAAGATCGGCACCGTCAACTGGGAGCTGGCAACCATCGCCGAGCAGGGGCTCGACGAGAAACACGGCTTCAGGCTCGAGGTCATGCCCTATGCCGACAACGGCGCCACGCGCATCGCCGTCGAGGGCGGCGAGGCCGACATGGCGGTGGCCGACTGGATCTGGGTGGCGCGGCAGCGCGCCGACGGCAAGGATTACGTCGTCGTGCCCTATTCCCGTGCCGTGGGCGGCGTGGTGGTGCCCGAGGGCTCGGAGGCCGAGACGCTGCAGGATCTCGCGGGGGGTAAGATCGGCATCGCCGGCGGGCCCCTCGACAAGAGCTGGCTTATCCTGCGCGCCTACGCGCAGCAGGAATACGATCTGGATTTGAAGGCCGAGACCGAGCAGGTCTTCGGCGCGCCGCCGCTGATCTTCAAGTCGGGCCTTGGCGGCGACTATGCCGGGGCGATCAACTTCTGGCATTTCCTCGCCAAGATGAAGGCCGCCGGGATGCGCGAGCTGATCTCGGTCGAGACTGCGGCCAATGCGCTGGGGCTCGATCCGGACGTGCCGCTCCTTGGCTACTACTTCAAGGGCGACTTCCTCGAGCAGAACGACGGGCTGGCGCAGGCCTTCTACGAGGCCAGCCGCGAGGCCAAGGCGATGCTGGCCGAGGACATGGCCGCGTGGGAGGCGATCCGCCCGCGCATGAACGCCGCGAGCGACGCCCAGTTCGAGCAGTTGCGCAGCGACTGGCTGGCCGGCGTACCGGCGCGCGGCCCTGTGGATGGTGCGGCCGCGGGCAAGCTGCTGGCGCTGATGGGCGAGCTTGGCGGTGCCGATCTGGTTGGCAAGGCCGAGAGCCTGCCCGAGGGCCTCTTCGCGGAGGTCGAATGACGCCGGGGATACAGAACGGCACCGGCCGGCAGGTGCCGCCCGTGCAGGCGGTGCCCGCGGACCGCGCAGCGATCCGGGTCAACATCCTCAGCAAGCGTTTCGGAGCGACCGAGGTGCTACGCGGCGTGCATTTCTCGGTGGCGCGCGGCGAGACCGTGGCGCTGGTCGGGCCCTCGGGCATCGGCAAGTCGACGGTGCTGCGCATCGTCGCCGGGCTCGATCCGGCCTTTGACGGCGAGGTGCAGCGCCCCGAGGCCGTGGCGATGGTGTTCCAGGAACCGACGCTGCTGCCGTGGCGCAGCGCGCTGCAGAACCTGACGCTCGTGCATCCCGATCTGAGCGACAGCGGCGCGCGGGCGATGCTGGCGCGGGTCGGGCTGAAGGGGCGCGAAGAGGCCTTCCCGCGCAGCCTGTCGCTCGGCCAGCAGCGCCGGCTGGCGCTGGCGCGCGCCTTTGCCGGGGCGCCCGAAATGCTGATCATGGACGAGCCCTTCGTGTCCCTCGACCCCGAGCTGGCCGAAGCGATGCTCGGTCTCACCGAAGAGCTGATCGCCGAGCACCGTCCGGCGACGATATTCGTCACCCATGCCAGAGACGAGGCCGACCGCCTCGCCAGCCGGGTGCTCGAGCTGCGCGGGACCCCCGCCACACTCACCCCTCATCTGATTTGAAAGAAGGAGACCCATTGATGAAATTCCCGCTGCTCGCCGCCGCGTTCTCGCTGCTGGCCCTGCCCGCTGCCGCGCATGATTTTGGCTTCGCCGGGGTGTTGTCGAACACCAACAAGGGCGAGATGCCCGGCATCCTGCTCTCGGTCGGTCAGCCGCTCACCGACGGGCCGATCGCGCTCAAGTCGGGGATGGTTTACGAGCTCGAGATCGAGGCCGACGGCTCGGGCGAGCTGGCGCTGGAGGGCTCGGGCTTCTTCCGGGCGATCTGGGTCAACGAGGTCGTGGTGAACGGGCTCGAGATCCGGCCCTTCGGGCTCGAGAGCGTCGAGTTCGACGAGGCCGGCACGATGGAGATCGAGTTCCTGGCCATCAAGCCCGGGCGCTACTTCCTGCGGATCCCCGGCAGCACCGGCGAAAGCCAGCGGGTCGAGATCTCGATCCAGTAAGCGCGGCTGCCGCGCTGCCATGCGGCGGGGCGTCGGTCGTGGTCAATGAGAAAGGGCCGCGCAGCATCGCCGCGCGGCCCCTTTTCTTGTCCTGTGAAGGCCCTCAGTTGTCGCCGGGGGTCTCGCCGCCCTCCGCGACGACATGGAAGGGCTGGGTCGCGCCCGATTTCGACTCGCCCAGATAGATCGTCTGGTGCGGGAAGGGGATCTCGATGTTGCGCGCATCGAACACCTCTTTCAGGACGCCGTTATAGGCCCGGCCGACGCCCCATTGCGTGCCCGGCACGCACTTGATCCGCGCCCGCACCACCACGGCGCTGTCGCCGAAGGCGTTGATGCCGAACCACTCCAGATCGCCCATGATGTTGGCCGCCTGTTCGGGATCGGCGCGCAGTTGCTCGAAGGCGTCGAGCATGGCCTGCTTCACCTCGTCGATGTTCTCGCGGTAGGCCACGCCCATGTCGCAGACGAAATAGCCGAACTCGCGCATGAAGTTGGTGACCATGTCCACCGAGGAGAACGGGATCAGGTGATAGGCGCCGCTGACGTCGCGCAGGCTCACCGAGCGGATGGTCAGCTTCTCGACCACGCCGGTGGTGCTGCCGGCGGTGACCACGTCGCCAACGTTCATCGCGTTCTCGAACTGGATGAAGATGCCAGTGATGATGTCCTGCACCAGCTTTTGCGCGCCGAAACCGATGGCGAGGCCGAGAACCCCGGCCGAGGCCAGTAGCGGCGCGATGTCGAGGCCGATCTCGGAAAGCACGAACATCAGCGTGATGATGACCAGCGCGATGGTCGCGGCGTTGCGCAAGAGGGTCAGCAGCGTCTGCTCGCGCGAGGTCGCCACGGTGCCGTATTCGGGGTTGAGGCGGTAATCGACCCACGAGGTCATGCCGACCCAGATCGCGAAGGATACGATCAGAACCGCCACGACCGAGAACACCGTTGCGGTGAAGTCGCGCCCGAACTGGCCGGCCATCCAGGCCTTCAGGTCGATCAGGCTGATGGCGTTCATGGCAAAGATCACCACGAGCGCGAAGATCACCAGCCGCAGCACGAAGAGCGCCTTCGGCACGAAGGTGTTCAGCCGCCGCTGCAACGCAGGCAGGCGGGCGTTGACGGTGTCGGGGAGTTGCACGCCGTTGACCATGGTCCGGGTCATCACCCCCGAGACCGCCACGCCGAGGATCGCCACCAGAAGCACCTGGCCCGAGTTGAGCAGCGACAGGAAGGCGGCGTCACCGGGCTGGACCAGTACCAGCACCAGCATCACCAGCAGGTAGAGCAGCGCCGGGACGTGCCAATTGCGCGCCAGCACCTGCAGCCCGCCGCGCTTTTTCTTTGGCGTCTCGGGCGTGCCCATCGGGAACTCTTCGCTGGCCGGGGTCTGCACCGGTTCACCCTGATCCTCGAGATGGCTCTCGCGCGCCATGTCGGCCTTGCTGCGGCCGCCGCGCTCGAGCCAGTCGGCCACCGGGCGGCGCTTGCGCAGCACCATCCAGATCGCCAGACCGACCACGATCAGCGCGATCAGCGCCGAGACCGCGCGCCCGGCGGCAAACGAGATGTTGGTGTTGAGGATCGGCACGATCAACAGCTGTCCATAACCAGCGAGGCCGACCATGAAGTTGAGCCGCGATCCAAGGTACTTTGCCGAGCCGTCGGAGATCGGCAGCGGGCGCAGGCTGCTCGAGGCCGGCGACAGGATTAGCCGCACGCCGACCTTGGCAAGCTCGACCAGAAGGAAGGCATTGAGATAGAGCGTCTGGCGGATCCCGATCTCGCCGAAATTGCCGAGGAACAGCGTCGCGATGAGGTAGCCGGCGGCCCAGGCGATCACCACGATGAGCGCGTCGATCAGCGCTGATGCGATGAACAGGAGCGTGGTGCGCAGGGCGCCGCTCTCTTCGGCCTTGGCGTCCATCCGGGCATAGAGCGATTTGCCCACCCGCCGCAGCACGAGGAACACCGCCACGGTCACGATGATGATCAGCGCGAGCTGTTGCGCCGCTTCGAGCAGCACGCCGGCCTCCCCGCCGCTCAGGCCCTCAAAGACCATCGGGGCGCGAATGATCTGGGTCCAGGCGGTTTCGAGGCCCGAGGCGATGTCCTGCGCGGCCTCCTGAGTGATCAGCGCGATGCGCCGGCTGAACGAAAGCGCCTCGGGCGGGGTGGCCCCATCGGCGGCGAGGGTCTCGACAATCTGGTCGTCGACCGGGGCGTCGGCCTCGCTCTGCGCAGCGCGGAGTTCGTCGATCAGGGCGGCCCGGCTGTCGTCGTTCTCGATGACGTCGAGGAGCAGGTCGAGATTGCTCGGGGCGGGCTCTGAGGCCGTGGCCTCCTGTGCCAGCATTTGGTTTGGAAGGATGGCGCTGCAAACAAGCGCCACGAGGAACAGCATCGCTGCGGTCCAGCGTCTCGGAAAGGTCATGTCACCACGTTTCTTGGCTTTGTCGGTTTCGGACATGTCCCGCTTGCCTGGCTCTCCGCGGGCACGATGGACTGCGATCTAGTCGATCCGCAGGCGAAGACCAGCCCGGACTGCGCTCCGAGATCCCGGTGTTGCAGCAATGCGTGGGCCTCGCGCGGGCCAGACGGGGGGATGGCAGGACGGGCACGCCTCGCCTTTCCGGCCGTGCCGGGCGTTCTTCGGAGGTACGTGCGATCGTTCGGCCCCTGATGCGCTCCACTTCATGTGTTCGCACGCGAACAACCCGCTTGCATCGGGCGCGATGAAAGCTATGGTCAGTCTACTGCAAAATTTCCGAAGGGAGGTAGATTTTGCAAGATATCGGGGAGGCCTTCCATCTGGCGCTGTCGCTGGTGTTGTCCGGTGACGCCGATCTCTTCGAGATCGTCGGCCTGTCGCTTCAGGTGAGCCTGAGCGCGACCCTGATCGCTTGCGCCATCGGTCTGCCGGTGGGCGCGTTGCTCGCGGTGAGCCGCTTTCGCGGCCGGGGCGCGGTGTTGGTGCTCATCAACGCCCTGATGGGGCTGCCGCCGGTGGTCGTGGGCCTGCTCGTCTATCTCTACCTTTCGCGCTCGGGCCCCTTGGGCTTTCTCGGGCTGCTTTATACCCCCGGTGCGATGATCGTGGCGCAGACCATCCTGATCGTGCCCATCGTCGCGGCGCTGTCGCGGCAGGTGCTCGAGGACCTGCACGGCGAATATGCCGAGCAGTTCCGCTCGCTCTGCCTGACCCGCTGGCAGAGCATCACCACCCTGCTCTGGGACGGGCGCTATGCGCTGATGACCGTGGGGCTCGCGGGCTTCGGCCGTGCCGCCGCGGAGGTCGGCGCGGTGATCATCGTGGGCGGCAACATCGACCACCTGACCCGGGTCATGACCACCGCCATCGCGCTCGAGACCTCCAAGGGTGACCTGCCGCTGGCGCTGGCGCTGGGGATCGTCCTGCTGGTGATTGCGCTCGGGGTGAACGCTGGCGTCCAGATGCTTCGGATGAGCGCCGCGAGACAAGCAAGTTACGGGGCCGCCGCCAATGTCTGACCTGCAGATCACCGACGCCGTCCGCCTGCCGCGCCGCCGCGCCGCCCATGCGCCCGTCGGGCCGCTGCTGCCGCTGAGCGTCTCCGGCCTGCGTCTCGACATCCCGCGCGGCACGCTGCTCGACGGGGTCGACCTGACGCTGCCGCGCCACGGCTGCACCGTGATCATGGGGCCGAACGGGGCGGGCAAGAGCATCCTCCTGAAGCTGTTGCACGGGCTGCTTGCGCCGACCGCCGGCTCGGTGAGCTGGAACGGCCTGCCCGCGACCGAGGCCACCGCACGCCAGGCGCTGGTGTTCCAGAAGCCGGTGCTGCTGCGGCGCTCTGTGGCGGCCAATCTCGATTTCGTGCTGAAGGCGCGCGGCGGCAACCGCGCCCGTCGCGATGCGCTGCTCGCGGATGTGGGCCTCGCGCACAAGGCGCGCCAACCGGCCCGCTCGCTTTCTGGCGGCGAGGCGCAGCGGCTGGCGCTGGCCCGCGCGCTCGCCACCGACCCCGAGGTGCTGTTCCTCGACGAGCCCACCGCCAGCCTCGATCCGGCCTCGGTGCAGGTGATCGAGCGCATCGTGGGCGAGGCCTGTGCGCGCGGCACCCGTATCATCTTTGTCACCCATGACATCGGGCAGGCGCGGCGCATCGCCGATGACGTCGTCTTCCTGCATCGCGGCCGCGTCGCCGAACACAGCGCCGCGGCGGAGTTCTTCCCCGAGCCGCGCTCGCTCGCGGCGCGTGACTACCTTGCCGGCCGGATCGTGCTCTGATCCTGCCGCTCCCGTTCGACCCGATACCCCCAGAAGACAAAAGGGATTTTCCATGACTTTCGCCAGACTGATCGCCTCGACCGCCGCATCGCTCACCCTTGCCGGGGCGGTGGCCGCGCAAGATACGTCGATCATCGTGCAATCGACCACCTCGACCGCCAATTCCGGCCTCTACGACTACCTGCTACCGATCTACACCGGCGAGAGCGGCATCACCGTCAACGTGGTGGCCGTGGGCACCGGGCAGGCGATCAAGAACGCCGAGAATTGCGACGGCGACCTGCTGCTGGTGCACGCCAAGCCGTCGGAGGAGAAATTTGTCGCGGCGGGCTACGGCACCCAGCGTACCGACCTGATGTACAACGACTTCGTCATCGTCGGCCCCGAGAGCGACCCGGCGGGGGTCGCCGGCATGAGCGATGTCGAGGCGGCGCTCGCCCAGATCGCCGAGGCAGAGGCGCTGTTTGCCTCGCGCGGCGATGACAGCGGCACCCACAAGAAGGAAGTGGCGCTGTGGCAGGCCGCCGGGGTCGACCCGACCACCGGCTCGGGCGAATGGTATCGCGAGACCGGCTCTGGCATGGGCGCAACGCTGAACGCCGGCATCGGCATGGGCGCCTACGTGATGACCGACCGCGCCACCTGGATCAGTTTCCAGAACAAGCAGGATTACAGCGTCGGCGTCGAGGGCGACGAGGCGATGTTCAACCAGTATGGCGTGATCCCGGTGAACCCCGAGCACTGCCCCTCGGTCAAGATCGAGGCGGCGCAGGACTTCGCCGACTGGCTGGTTTCCGAGGCGGGACAGGCGGCGATTGCTGCCTACGAGGTCGACGGGCAGCAGCTGTTCTTCCCCAACGCCGCCGGAAGCTGATAGGGTCGCGGGGGCGGCAAGGGTGCCGCCCCCATTTCGCGAGCCCATGACAGACCTGCAGACCCCGACCCACGAATATCTCACCGTCCGCGAACTGGCCGATCTGCTGCGCCTGAAGGAGCGCAAGGTCTATGACCTTGCCGCCTCGGGCGAGGTCCCCTGTTCGCGCGCTACCGGAAAGCTGCTGTTTCCCGCCGCCGAGGTGCGGGCGTGGATCGCGGGGGCCCAGAGCGGCGCGGCCTCGACACCCCGTCCGGGCGTCTTTCTCGGCAGCCACGATCCGCTGCTCGACTGGGCCATCCGCCAGTCGCGCTGCGGGCTCGCCACATTCTTCGACGGCTCCCTCGACGGGCTTGCGCGCTATGCTGCGGGCGAGGGCGTGGCCACCGGGCTGCACGTGCGCGATGCCGATGGGGCCTGGAACCTACGCGCCGCGCGCGGCGTGGCCGAGGGGCAGAACGCGGTGCTGATCGCCTTCGCCGGGCGGCGCCGGGGGCTGGTGCTGCGTGAGGACGGACCACGGGTCGGTGGCCTTTCCGATCTCGGCGGGCTGAGACTGGCGCCGCGGCAGGAAGGCTCGGGCACCGCCGGGTTGCTGCGGGATCTGGCCTCGGAGGCCGGGCTCGATCTGTCGCGTATCGCGCTCACGGCGATGGAGCGCAGCGAGGACGAGGCGGTGCAGTCGGTGCGCCGGGGCGAGGCCGACGTGACCTTCGGGCTCGAGTCGGTCGCCCGCGCCTACGGCCTGAGCTTCGTGCCGGTGATCGAGGAGCGTTTCGACCTGCTCATCGACCGTCGCGCCTATTTCGAGCCTGCCATGCAGGGGCTGATCGCCTTCTGCCGCTCGGACACGTTCCGCCAGCGCGCCGAAAGCCTCGGCGGTTACGACATTTCGCGGCTTGGCGAGGTGGTCTGGAACGCCTGAGCGCGCTCAGGGCGGAGACAGCTCGTCCTGATCCCACTGCGCGATCTTGCGGTCGATGGTCTTGCGCGAGACGCCGAGCCGCCGCGCGGCTTCGGCGCGGTTGCCGTCGCAGAGATCGAGCATGTGCAGGATGTGGCGCTGCACCACGAGATCGAGATCCTCGATCGCCTGCGCCCCGGTGACCGAGCCTGCGCCGGCGAACTCCTCGGGAAACCCGCCAAGGATCACCGAGCGTTCGGCGAGGTTGCGCAGTTCGCGCACGTTGCCCGGCCAGTCGTAGCGCCGCAGCTTCAGCAGCGTCTGCTCGTCGAGCTCGAGCCCCGGCATCCCCAGCGATTGCGAGAACTGCGAGGTGAAAAGGGCCGCCAGCTCGAGGATGTCGTCCGAGCGGTCGCGCAAGGGCGGCATCTCGACGGTGAGCACGTTGATGCGGTGGTAGAGGTCGGCGCGGAACTTGCCCTGCGCCACCAGCGCCTGAAGATCGGCATTGGTGGCGAAGAGGAAGCGCAGGTTGAGCGGCAGCTCGCGCTCGGCCCCCACGGGGCGGATGCGCTGATCCTCGAGCACCCGCAGGAGTGCTGCTTGCAGCGCCTCGGGCATCTGCGCCACCTCGTCGAGGAACAGCGTGCCGCCATCGGCCAGCAGCAGCAGGCCGGGCGTGAGGCGCTCGCCGCCCTCGATGCTGCCGAACAGCTCTTGCACCATGCGCTCGGTCGAGATCGCGGCGCAGTTCACCGCCACGAAGGGTTTGTCGGCCCGGTCGGAGAGCTGGTGGAGATGTCGCGCCGCCAGCTCCTTGCCGGTGCCGCTGGCGCCGGTGAAGAGCACCGGGGTGGGCAGCGGCGCGAGCTTGGCCAGCATCGCGCGCACCGCCACCATGACTTCGGACTTGCCCAGGAGCTTGCCCTGGAACAGCCCGGTGCGCAGCTCGCGCCGGAGCAGCGTGTTGTCGCGGCGCAGGTTCTTGCGGTCGAGCGTGCGGGCCACCGCGCCAAGGATCTGGTTGGCGCGGAACGGCTTGAGGACAAAATCGCTGACGCCGGCACGCAGTGCTGCGATGGCGGTCTCAAGATCGGCATAGGCGGTGATCAGGATGGTGTCGCCGAAGAAGCCGCGGCGCTGCTGCTCGGCCAGCCATTCGAGCCCGGTGGTCCTGGGCATGACGTTGTCGAGGATCACGAGATCGAAATGCGCTGCGTCAAGCTTTTCCGTGGCCTCTTGCGGCGAGGCGGCCTGCTCGACCCGTTGCACTCGCGGCGACAGCGTCTTGACGAGGAAGTTGCGCATGCCGGGCTCGTCATCGACCACGAGGATCGAGGCACCGGCCAGCGCGGGGCCGTAATCGTCGCGAGAGAGATCCCTGGGCGTCACGGGTCAGCGGCTCAGTCGAGCCGGACGTTCGGGCTGGAATAGGCTTCGGCGGACGAGAACCCGATCTCGTGCAGCCCGAAATAGGCGGCGACGCCGATGACGATGATGGCAACGAAGCCGGTGATCATGGCTTTCATGTAGGTCAGTCTCCTGTGGTGGCCGGCGCGGTGCTGGCCCGTTTGAGATAGTCGATCAGATCGGCCCGGTCACCCCCGCCGGCAATCACCTGCATGGGCATCTTGGAACCGGGAATGTAGTGGTCCGGGCCCTGATCGAAAAGCGCGTCTATGGTGGTTTCGGTCCAGACGATGTCGGAGCCGTCAAGCGTGTCGGAATAGCTGTAGCCGGGCACCGTGCCGGCGCGACGGCCGAAGACGCCGTGCAGGCTTGGCCCCGCCTTGCGCGAGGGGCCGGGCGAGAGCGCGTGGCAGATCGAGCATTTGCGCATGAACTGCCGCTCGCCATTGGGCATGGTCTCGGCCTCGCGCAGGAAGGAGCGCGCGCCGCTGATGCCGGGTTCGAACTGGTCAAGCATGGCGACCGGCCAGGCATAGGCCACGTCGTCGAGCCCACCGGCATGGATCACCGCGCCATCGGGCGAGAAGGCCAGCGCCCAGACCGGCCCCTTCCGGGTGGCGCGGAAATCGCGGGTGATGCGCCAGTCACGGGTGTCGACGATCATGATAAAGCCCTCGCCATCGCCCACGGCCAGCTGATTGGTGGGGCCATGATGAGCGAGCGCAAGGATCGGGCGACGATCGAGCGTCAGGTCGGCGATCTGCTCGCCGGTGTCGAGATCGAGCACGCGGGTGCCGCCATCGACCGCGCCATAGGCGATCCAGCCATCGCCGAGCGCGAGCCGGTTTATGCCGAAGCCATGCTGCGCCAGCGGCACCGGCGCACCGCCTGCGAGGTCGTAGCGCAGCAGCCCGCCGTTCATGGTGGCGGCGTAGAGCGTCTCATTGGTCCCGAAGGCCACTGCGTTGACGCCCGCGCCGGGGGGGGGCAGGGCGCGGCCCTCGCCGCCCGCAAGCGGCCAGAGCATGATCGAGCCGTCCCAGCTGCCGCTGACCACGGTCTCGCCGTCAGGGGAGACTGCAAGCGTCGTCACCTTGCCCTGATGCTGGCCGAGCGTGCGAGCCTCTTCGCCCCAGAGCCGGACTGCGAAATCGTCGCCGCCTGACACGAGCTGCCCCTGCGCCCCGAAGGTCAGCGCGGTGACCGAAGCCGCGTGGCCCTCGAGCCAGCGCGGCGTGGTCTCGTCCCAGAGACCGACGGAATTGTCGAAGCTGCCCGTCGCGACCTGCCCAGAGGGGGCCACGGCGATGGCCATGACCGGCCCGCCATGCCCCTTGAGTGAGCGGAACTCCGGCTCTGCCCCCTGCGCCGCGTCCTGTGCGATGACAGGCGCGGCGCAGAGCATCAGGCCCAGAGCCAAGGCCAGCCGGCTCATGTGCTCACTCCGCCGGGGTGGCCGACGTTCTGGCCGCCTCGGCTTCGCGCTCCTTCACCTTGTCGTACCAGATCGAGTGGTGCTGGTGCGCCCAGTTCTCGTCGACCTGGCCTGAGCCCATGGCGTCATAGGCGCCCTCCATCCCGACCGTGCCGATATAGATGTGGCCGATGATCACCGCCATCATCAGGAAGGCGACGATGGCGTGCCAGAGCTGGGCGAACTGCATCTCTTCCTGCGGGGCGAGCGCCACCGGGAAGCTCTCGAGCCCGAACCAGCCGGGGACGCCCCAGTCGTTGAGGATCGAAAAGGTCTTGGCGAAGAGCGGCAGGTCGTAGGGGAACAGCAGCGACAGGCCCGAGACCGAGACCGAAACGCCGAGCACGATCACCGACCAGAAGATGATCTTCTGACCCGCGTTGAACTTCTTCGCGGGCGGGTGCTTGTCGCCGATGATGCCGCCGGCCTGCGCGAACCAGGTGATGTCCGTGCGGTCGGGCAGATTGTGCCAGACCCACATCACGAAGACCATGACCAGCGCGATCATGAAGGCCCAGCTGACGTTGTTGTGGATGAATTTCGAGCCCGTCAGCAGCACCGAGTTCAACTCGTGGCCGAAGGCCGGGATCAGGAACTTGCGCCCGAACAGCGTGAGCAGCCCGGTCAGCCCCAGAAGGATGAACGAGCCCGCCAGCACCCAATGGGCGAAGCGCTCGATCCACTTGAACCGCAGCACGGTGGCGCCGGTCTTGCCGCCGTCGATCTTGATGCGGCCGCGCAGCAGGAAGAACACTGCCAGAATCGCGATGGTGCCGAGGAGCAGCCAGCCGCCATAGGTGCGCAGCGGGCCTTCGCGGAACTCGAGCCACCACATGCCGCCGTCCTGCATCAGCACCTTGCCGTTGGGGTTGAGCGTCGTGACGGTGGGGTCGATCTCGTTATAGCGCATGGCGCGCCAGAGGTCGGGATCGGAAGCGCCCCCGAGGGTGCCAAGCTCCGGCGCCTCGGGCGGCTCGCCGCCGATGTTCTCGCGGCGAAACTCGTCATCCACCTGGATGCCGGCCTGCCGCCGCATGATGTCTTCAAGCGTCTGCGCACCGCCGGTGGCGGTGCGGTCGGGCTCGGGGGGCACAAGGGTATCCTGCGCCGCGACGCCCATCGGGGCGGCGGTCATCAGGACCAGTGCGAAAAGGGCCAACAGATGGCGCAGCATGGTCATCTCCAATGTCGGTCACGCAGGATCCGCGCGGAACGGCGGCCATCGCCGCCCCGCGCGTCTCGTTCAGGCGCTGGCGGGCCCGGGGGCCCGCCGGTCGTCCGGCCTCAGTTGGCCTTCTCGTCGTAGGCAGTGCCCCAGCCCCAGGCGCCGGAGCCGAAGCCCCGCGCGACCACACGCTCGCGGTAGATCGACGACACCTCGTCGCCGTCGCCCGCCAGCAGGGCCTTGGTCGAGCACATCTCGGCGCAGATCGGCAGCTTGCCTTCCGCGATCCGGTTGCGCCCGTACTTCTGGAACTCGGCGGCGGAGGTGTTCTCTTCCGGGCCACCGGCGCAGAAGGTGCACTTGTCCATCTTGCCGCGCGAGCCGAAGTTGCCCGCCTGCGGGTACTGCGGCGCGCCGAAGGGGCACGCGTAAAAGCAGTAGCCGCAGCCGATGCACAGGTCCTTGGAGTGCAGCACCACACCGTCTTCGGTCTGGTAGAAGCAATCGACCGGACAGACGGCCATGCAGGGTGCGTCCGAGCAGTGCATGCAGGCGACCGAGATCGAGCGTTCGCCCGGCTGGCCGTCCTGAATGGTCACCACCCGTCGGCGGTTGATGCCCCACGGCACCTCGTGCTCGTTCTTGCACGCGGTGACGCAGGCGTTGCACTCGATGCAGCGTTCGGCATCGCAGAGGAATTTAGCTCGTGCCATGTCTCGCTCTCCTTACGCCGGCATGATCTTGCAGAGGGTGGCCTTGGTCTCCTGCATCTGGGTGACGGAGTCGTAGCCATAGGTCTGCGCAGTGTTGGTGGATTCACCCAAGACGATGGGGTCCGCACCGTCTGGATATTTCGAGCGCAGATCCTCGCCCTCGAAATGACCGCCGAAGTGGAACGGCATGAAGGCGACGCCTTCGCCCACCCGCGGGGTGACCATGGCCATAACCTTGACCTTGCCGCCCTCGGGGCCCTCGACCCAGACATCCGCCCCGTCCCGAACGCCGATATTGTTGGCGTCGCGCGGGTTGATCTCGACGAACATGTTCTGCTGGAGCTCGGCGAGCCACGGGTTGGACCGGGTCTCGTCGCCGCCACCCTCGTACTCGACCAGTCGGCCGGAGGTGAGGATGATCGGATAGTCCTTCGAGAAGTCGTTCTTCTGGATCGAAGCGTACATGGTCGGCACCCGCCAGAAGGTCTTGTCCTCGTAGGTCGGGTAGTCCTCCACCAGGTCGCGCCGGTTGGTGTAGAGCGGCTCGCGGTGCACGGGGACCGGATCCGGGAAGGTCCAGACCACGCAGCGGGCCTTGGCGTTGCCGTAAGGGGCACAGCCATGGGCGATCGCCACGCGCTGGATGCCGCCCGAAAGGTCGGTCTTCCAGTTCACGCCGCCGATCTTGTCGGCGAAGTCGGACGGGTATGGCCCGCTCTGCGATTGCTCTCCGAGATCGGTATTGGTCTCGGGGCGCTGGTCGATATAGCCCGCGACATACTCGATCATGCGCCGCTCGTAGGGCGTGAGATCGCTGTCCCAGCCAAGATCGATCAGCATCTGCATGGTGAACTCGGGATAGCCGTCCTCGATCTCGGACCCGACGGTGTAAGAGCCCTCGGCGAGCAGATTCTCGCCATTGCGCTCGACGCCGTAACGGGCACGGAACGGCAGACCGCCCTGCGCCACCGGAAGCGAGGTGTCGTAGAGATTGGCCGAGCCCGGGTGGTTCATCTCGGGCGTGCCCCAGCAGGGCCACGGCATGCCGTAATAGTCGCCATCCGCGGGGCCACCATTCGCGCGCAGCGTGGTGCGGTCGAAGGTGTGCTGGTTCTCCATGTGCATCTTGAGCCGTTCCGGCGACTGGCCGGTATAGCCCACGGTCCACATACCGCGGTTGAATTCGCGGGTGAGATCCTCGACCAGCGGTTCCTCGCCATTCACCTCGATGTTGCGGAACATGCGATCCGCAAAGCCGAACTTGGTGGCGAACTTGTGCATGATGATGTGATCGGGCAGCGACTCGAAGAGCGGGTCCACCACCTTGTCACGCCACTGGATCGAGCGGTTCGACGCGGTCACCGAGCCGTAGGTCTCGAACTGGGTCGAGGCCGGCAGCAGGTAGGTGTTGTCGGTCCGGTCGTGCAGGATCGCGGAGACGGTGGGATAGGGATCGACCACGACCAGCAGGTCGAGCTTCTCCATCGCCGTCTTCATCTCCTTCATCCGGGTCTGCGAGTTCGGGGCGTGGCCCCAGAACACCATCGCGCGGGTGTTGTCGGGCTGTTCGAGGTTTTCCTTGGCCTCGAGCACACCGTCGATCCAGCGGCTGACCGGGATGCCGGTCAGGTTCATCATGGCCTTGTCCTTGCCATCCTTGCCCTGCATCGTGGCAAAGCGGCCCTTGAGCCAGTCGAGATCCTCTTCCCAGACCCGTGCCCAGTGCGCCCAGCTTCCCGCGGTCAGGCCGTAATAGCCCGGCAGCGTGTCGGCGAGGACACCGAGGTCGGTCGCGCCCTGCACGTTGTCATGGCCGCGGAAGATATTGGTGCCGCCACCGGCGGTGCCCATGTTGCCAAGCGCCAGCTGCAGGATGCAGTAGGCCCGGGTGTTGTTGTTGCCGTTGGTGTGCTGGGTGCCGCCCATGCACCAGATCACGGTGCCGGGACGGTTGTTGGCCAGCGTCCGCGCCACGCGCTCGAGCTGGCTGCCCGGCACTCCGGTGACGCGCTCGACCTCGTCGGGCGTCCAGTTGGCGACCTCGGTGCGGATCTCGTCCATGCCCCAGACGCGGCTGCGGATGAACTCGCGGTCTTCCCAGCCGTTCTCGAAGATGTGCCACAGCAGACCCCAGACCAGCGCCACGTCCGAGCCCGGACGGAAGCGGACGTATTCGTCCGCGTGGGCGGCGGTGCGGGTGAAACGCGGATCGCAGACGATCAGCGGCGCGTTGTTCTGCTCCTTGGCCTTCAGCACGTGCTGAAGCGACACCGGGTGCGCCTCGGCGGGGTTGCCGCCGATGATGAAGATCGCGCGCGACTTGTGGATGTCGTTGTAGGAGTTCGTCATGGCGCCGTAGCCCCATGTGTTGGCAACGCCGGCCACGGTGGTCGAGTGGCAGATCCGGGCCTGGTGATCCACGTTGTTCGTGCCCCAGTAGGCGGCGAACTTGCGGAACAGGTAGGCCTGCTCATTCGAGTGCTTGGCCGAGCCCAGCCAGTAGACCGAGTCCGGGCCGGAGCTGTCGCGGATCGACATCATCTGGTCGCCGATCTCGTCGATGGCCTGTTCCCAGGAGATGCGCTGCCATTCGCCGCCCACCTTCTTCATGGGATACTTCAGGCGGCGCTCGCCATGCGCGTGCTCGCGCACCGAGGCCCCCTTGGCGCAGTGGGCGCCGAGGTTGAACGGGCTGTCCCAGCCGGGCTCCTGCCCGATCCAGACGCCGCCCTGGACCTCTGCCTCGACGGTGCAGCCGACCGAGCAGTGGGTGCAGACGGATTTGACCCGCGTCACGTCGCCGGAGGCCGCGGTCGCGGCGGTGGCCTGGGTCACGGTGCCGCCGGTGGCGGCCACAGCCGCAAGCCCGCCGATCGCCAGACCCGAGCCGCGCAGGAAGGCGCGGCGGTCAACCGAGGCGTTGGTCACCTCGGAAAGGATACTTGTCCGCTGGGGGCGTCGCGCAACCCCGTTGGTCTTTTTCCTCAACATGTTTCTCACTCCCCTTGCGTGCTCGGCCCCCGCATGGTGCCTCGCTTGCTTGGTATTAAAGGTGCCTCGGACAGTCGGGCGTCACGCAACCAGTCGTCCTTGGCGGGAAAACCAGCGTCCGGTCAGAACCGGGCGGCGGCATAGTAGGCGCGGGTATGCGCGGTGTCCTGGATCTTGGACGATGCCAGGTCGGGCTCTGCGGCCTCTGCCTCGGTGCCGCCGGTGGTGGCGACGGCAACCGCCGCAAGCGGTGCGCCGGTCGAAGCCAGTTTCAGGAAGTCACGGCGGCTCTTGGCCGACTCGTCGTTCCTCGTCATGGAGAGACCTCCTCTCTCTTGGTTGTGGCGGTTGCCCGCCGGGGTGCGGATCACTCCGCGCTCATCCGGAACGCCTCGGACTCGATCTCCATGAAGGCCCGGCCGAGACGTCCGACCGGGGCATAGAAGACCGAGTTCTTGGCGCCCTCGAGATCCGAATAGAAATGCGCGGCCCAGGGGCCGATATGCTTGTTGAAGAACGTCTTCTGCTGGCCCAGCGTCGCAGGCACCCCGAAGCGGCCGACGATCATCGCGCCCATCATCTCCATCAGCGAGGCGATGTTGTCCTCGGGCTCGAACACGTTCTCTGCGCGGGCGAGGCCGCGCGCCGTCATGTCCTGACGCAGCTGCGCCAAGGGCTTCTCGTTGAGAAAACCGGTCAGGTAATACGACGCGTAGGGCAACAGCTCGCCTCGGCCGAGGCCGATGAACAGGCGGTTGTACTCGCTTTCGACCGCCGCGGGCTTGGAGATCTTCGCGACCTTGGCAAGCGTGGTCACCGCCTCGCCGACCGGGCTGGCGTCGCCGCTGAGGCCGGCACACTGGTCGATCAGGCCCTGATCGGCGGGGCGGGCGAGGATCAGGCCGAGGAAGTTGTAGAGATCGGCGCGCAGGCGATCCTCTTCGGCGATCTTCGGAGCCGGCTTCGCGTCGGTGGTCAGGTCGGGGGCTGCACTCATGGGGGGTCGGTCCGTCATCAGCTGGCCTCGAAGTGGAAGCGCATGCGGCGGGCACTGGCCGGGAGCATGCTCTCTTCCTCTTCGGGCGGGGTGTCGGTTTGGGCGGTCTCGGGCGCTGCAGTTTCGGCCGCGGGCACCTCGAGCGGCGGGATCTCGGGCTTCGTCTCGATGGTGGGGCCCAGCGTTTCGGGCGCGCGCAGCGATGTGGTCTCGGCGGCGAGCTCCGGGGCCTCCTCGGACGCGGACTCCGCCGCCTCGTTCTCGACAGCGTCCTTCGCGACGTAGTCGAGATGTGCCAGCAGGCCCTTGCCGACCTGGTAGGTCGTCTTGAAGTCTGCCGCCGGGGTCACGAAGGTAAAATCCGTGTCGTAGTCGTTGAGCCCGTCGAGGCAGGCCAGCACCGGGTTCGAGCGCCAGAGCGTCCGCAGGGCGCGGTTCTTCAGCCGCTTGGGCAGCTGCGACTTGAGGAACTTCTGCACCATCTCGCCGTCGGTGATGTCTTCCGGCAGCGGCAGGCCGGCCTCCGCCAGCAGCTCCTCGTCGCTGCGCTCGGCGAGCTTGGCCTCCTCCTCGGCGCGCTGGGTCTCGAGCTGGGCGTCGGCCTCGGCCTTCTGCTCGGCCTCTACGGCGGCTTTTCTGCGGGACCAGAAATCTCTCATTGCAGCCGCCCCCGTTTCAGCGTGGGCGAGGCGTAGATGTCGGCTGGCTTGACGATGCGGGGATCGCCGATGCCGTCCTGCTCGCCGTCGACCTTGGCGTTCTTGCGGCGGCGCTTGACGAATTCCTCGTCCTCATGGTGACGCTCGACGAAATCGCCGACCCAGGCCAGCAGGCCCTGCGGCATCGGCACCTTCTCGACCACGTCCTCGCCGCTGTCGCAGTAATCCTGCGCCTCGTAGGGTGAGGCGGTGACAAGGGCGACCTCGAACGGGTGCTCGCCGACGATCTTGCGCATCACGACATAGACGCTGGGCTCGCGGGCGGTGATGCCGTGCAGGTAGGCTTCGGTCTCGGCACGGTAGAGCTCGAGCGGGACGGTGGCGGCGTGGTATTCGACCGTTTCGCCCTCGCGCCGCAGCTCCCGCCAGTCGGCGGGGCCGGCGCCGGGCAGCACGGCGACCGCCCGCCAGGCGTGCTTCGCCCAACGGGTGACCCCGGGCGTGCGGCGAAGCACGACGCCTACGGGCATGTACTGATCGTTGCTCGGGTACGCTGTCACGATGAACCTATTTTCTCCTCCGCCCTGATTGAAACACGTAGCGGTGCCCATGAAAGGGGCAATCGGTACACGGCAGTATTCTTTGTTCGTTCCGGGACAATTTGGGTAGTCCCGAAACGGGCGGTCAGGGTGCTCGGACAGACTGTCCAACTTGAGTGTTTTGCTTGGGAAAAGTGCCGCATTGCGGCATGCGAATCAATCCGCCGGGCTTGGGCGGTCACGCCGGGCGGTCGGCGGAAAGCCGCGCGGGAAATTGAGTTGAGGAGCATGTCGAATCGAGGCTAGCTAATCGCCAATCCGTGCGCTCAGGGGCAGGCTCCGGCCGCGCCCGCCAGGAAGGACATCATGACCAAGACCTTGATAACATGCGATTGCATGGGCACCCAGTCGATCGACGCCAAGGCGTTGTCCGAGGCGACGGGATTCGAGGTGACCCCCCCTTGCAAGGCGCTCTGCACCAGCCAGATCGAGCTTGCCGCAAAAGGGTTGACGCAAGGTAATGCGGTGCTCTGCTGCACTCAGGAGGCGCGCACCTTCGAAGCCCTCGCCGACGAGCTCGAGCTCGAGCCCGCGCCGCTTCTCGACCTGCGCGACCGGGCTGGGTGGAGCGCGGACGAAGGGTCCAAACTACCCAAAATGTCCGCATTGGCGGCGGAGGCGATGTTGCCCGCAGCGCCGGAGAAATCGCTCGACGTGATCTCGGAGGGGCTGTGCCTGATCCTCGGCGCGCCCGAGGTGGCGCTCGAGGCCGCAGACCAGCTTGCGCCTCATCTGGGCGTCACGGTGCTGCTTGAGAGCTCCGACGACCTGCCCGACACCCGCGCCTATGACGTGGTGACGGGACGGCTGCGCAAGGCGCAGGGCGCGCTCGGCCAGTTCCGCGTGACCATCGACGCGCTGCGCATGATCGAGCCCGGCGGGCGCGGCAGCTTCACCCTGACCGAGCCGCGCGATGGCGGCGTGTCCGAGTGCGACGTGATCCTCGACCTGCGCCGCGACGCGCCGCTGTTCCCGGCGCATGAGAAGCGCGAAGGCTACCTGCGTGCCGATCCGGGCCGCCCGCAGGCGGTGGCCGCGGCGGTGATGGCGGCGTCGCATCTGGTCGGCACCTTCGAGAAACCGCTCTACGTGCGGACCGAGCCGCTTCTCTGCGCCCATAGCCGCGCCGGCCAGGTGGGCTGCACCTCCTGCCTCGATCTCTGCCCGACCGGCGCGATCTCGCCCGATGGCGACCATGTGAGCGTCGATCCGATGATCTGCGCCGGCTGCGGCGCGTGCTCCTCGGCCTGTCCCTCGGGGGCGATCAGCTACGACGCGCCGCCGGTGGACCTGACCTTCCGCCGGGTGCAGACGCTGGCCAAGACCTATCTCGACGCCGGCGGCACCGCGCCGCGCCTGCTGGTGCACGATGCCCACGGGGCCGAGATGATCCGGCTCTCGGCGCGCCACGGCGACGGGCTGCCGGCGGATGTGATCCCGCTCGAGATCCGCGCCATCGGTGCCTTCGGCCATGCCGAGACCGTCGCGGCCCTTGCCGCCGGCTTCGCCTCGGTGACGCTGCTGCCCGGGCCCGGCGCCGACCTGCCGGCGCTCGGGACACAGGTGGCGCTCTCGAACGCGATCAGCTGCGGCGACAAGGTCACGCTGCTCGACACGCCCGATCCCGACGCCATGTCGGCGGCGCTTTACGGCGAAGAGGCCCCCACGCCGGTCACCACGCCGGTGCGCCCGATGGGCACCCGGCGCCAGATCACCCGTCAGGCCGCCCGCGCCCTGCACCCAGAAACCGAGAGCCTCGCGCTGCCGGAAGGCGCGCCTTATGGCGCGGTGCTGGTCGATCAGGACGCCTGCACGCTGTGCCTGTCCTGCGTTTCGCTCTGCCCCTCGGGCGCGCTTGGCGACAACCCGGATCTGCCGCAGCTGCGCTTTCAGGAGGATGCCTGCCTGCAATGCGGGCTCTGCGCCAATGTCTGCCCCGAGGACGCCATTGCCTACGAGCCGCGGCTCCTGCTCACCGACGAGGCCTTCGACCAGAAGGTGCTGAACGAGGAAGAGCCTTTCGCCTGTGTCGAGTGCGGTACGCTCTTCGGGGTGAAATCGACCATTGACCGGATCACCGAAAAGCTTCAGGCCCATCCGATGTTCGACGGCGACAAGCTGCGGATGATCCAGATGTGTGACGACTGCCGCGTCAACGCGCAGTATCATTCCGAAAACAACCCCTTCGCGGTGGGTGAGCCGCGGCGTCCGCGCACCACGGACGATTATCTCAGCAAGCGGCGCGACCACTGAGCGCGCCACACAGGGAGGCCGATATGAGCGACGATTTCAACATGTCCATGCGCAAGTTCCTCAAGCAGGTGGGCGTCACCTCGCAGCAGGCCATCGAAGAGGCCATGCGCGAGCAGGACACCGCCGGCAAGACCTTCAAGGTCAAGGCGGTGGTGACCATCGAAGAGCTTGGTCTGACCCACGAGGTCGACGGCGAGATCAAGGGACAGGAGTAAACCTTGCCAGCCAGCAGAGAGACGGTTCAGGCCGTCCTGAAAAGCATCGCCGACCCGGTCGCGGGCGGCGATATCCTGTCGAGCGGCGTGGTTCGCGCGCTGAATGTCGATGAGGCGGGCGCGGTGCGTTTCGTCATGGAGATCCCGCCGAGCGCCAGCACCGCCTATACCAAGATCAAGGACGAGGCCGAGGCGGCTCTGAAGGCCACCGAGGGTGTCACGGGCGTGTCGATCGTGATGACCGGCCACACCGAGAAAGCGCCGCCGGAACTGCGCACCCGCAAGGCCGAGCCGCAGGGGCCGCAGAAGATCCCCGGTGTCAACCACATCATCGCCATTGCCAGCGGCAAGGGCGGGGTCGGCAAGTCGACCGTGTCGTCGAACCTCGCCTGTGCGCTGGCGCAGCAGGGCCGCCGCGTGGGCCTGCTCGATGCCGATGTCTACGGGCCGAGCCAGCCGCGGATGCTGGGCGTCTCGGGCCGCCCCGCAAGCCCCGATGGCAAGACCATCCTGCCGCTGCGCAACCACGGCGTCACCATGATGTCGATCGGCCTGATGACCAACGACGATCAGGCGGTGGTCTGGCGCGGGCCGATGCTCATGGGCGCACTGCAGCAGATGATGACTCAGGTGCAGTGGGGCGCGCTCGACGTGCTGCTCGTGGACCTGCCGCCCGGCACCGGCGACGTGCAGATGACCCTGAGCCAGAAGGCGCAGGTCGACGGCGCCATCGTGGTCTCGACGCCGCAGGACGTGGCGCTTCTGGACGCGCGCAAGGGCATCGACATGTTCAAGCAGCTCAACGTGCCGCTGCTTGGCATGATCGAGAACATGTCGACGCATATCTGCTCGGCCTGCGGCCACGAGGAGCATGTCTTCGGCCATGGCGGGGTCGCTTCCGAGGCGGCCAAGCTCGGCGTGCCGCTTCTGGCCGAGATCCCGCTCGACCTGCAGATCCGCCTTGCCTCCGATGGCGGCGCGCCGATCGTGGTGAGCCAGCCCGACAGCGGTCAGGCCAAGGCGTTTCACGACGTCGCCGCCGCGCTGGTGGCGAAGGGGGTGGCATGAGCGAGGCCGACGCGCTGGCCTTTCCGCCGCTGCTCTGGGGCGAGGCGGTGTCGACCGATGCCTTCGACCACGCCTGCCAGCGGGCGCTGCTGGGCTGCGACGCCGGGCTGGTGGCCTATCGCGTCAATGCCAGCGTCGCGCAGGCGGCGCTGGTCTTTGCCCCCGAGGTGCCGCTGGCCAAGGCCATGGCGATGCTGCCGCTCTGCGGTGTGGGGTTCCAGAACGCGCTTGGCGTGATGGCCCCGCCCGAGGTGGCCGTGCATCTCGACTGGGACGGCGGCATCCGCGTCAACGGCGCGGCCTGCGGGCGCTTCCGGGCGATGGCCTCGACCGCCGATCCCGCCGCCGTGCCCGACTGGCTCGTCATCGGCTTCACCCTGCCGCTGATCCCGGCCAGCGACCGCCCCGGCGACACGCCGGACCAGACCTCGCTTTATGCCGAGGGCTGCGCCGAGGTGTCGCCGCACGCGCTGATCGAGGCTTGGGCGCGGCACAGCCTCAACTGGATCAACCGCTGGGACGAGGAGGGCAGCCGCGCCCTGCATTCCGAGTGGCGCGGTCTGGCGCAGGACATGGGCGAAGAGATCACCCGAGATGGCCTCACCGGCAAGTTCCTCGGCGTCGATGAGGATTTCGGCATGCTGCTGCGCGACGGTGAGACCACCCATCTTATCCCGCTGACAACCGTTCTGGAGCCCGCCCCATGAAGCTTGCCCGCGCCATCCATTTCGACGAGAGCGACATGCGCGTCTACGCCTCGCCCGCCCGCACCGGCGAGTGGTGCATCTCGGGCGGGTTCGAGTTCTCCAACTGGACCGAGGGCGACCTGACCGGCAAGCCGCGGCAGGCCTTTGCCAATGGCTGGCTCGGTCTCGAGACCTTCGGTCGCGCGACCTTTGTCGCCGTCACCGCGCTGGAGCCGGCCGAGCTCGAGGCGCTGACCGACCTGCTGGCGGAACACTTCGTCACCTATTACGGCGCACCCTCCGCCGAGGCCGCCCGGCCCGTGGCGCAGGAGGAGATCGGCCAGATGGTCGAGCTTTGCGAGGATCACGCGCCCAACACCCTGTTGACCGTGGCGCGCGAGTTGACCGAATCCGGCGTGCGCGAGGCCTACCGCGTGATCGAGTCCAGCGACGCCGGGCTCGACCAGTTCGCCATCCACGGCTCGCTCGACGACGAGCCGCACCACCACTGATCCGCGCTGACCGCGCGCCGGGGCCGTGCTAGGCTCGGCCCCGATGAGCTTCAGGACCCGCCCGAGGATCGCTGCCCGATGACCACCGTCCGCCTGCGCCTGCTGATCCTCGCGCTGGCGCCGCTGGTGCTGCTGATGCCGCTGCTGCTTCTGCTCGGCATGACCCGCTGGACCGGCGATTACGACAAGGTGCTGGCGGCCAACGTGCAGAGCGATCTGCGCATCGCCGAGCAGTACCTGTCGCAGCTGATGACCCGCACCGGAGAGGAGCTGACCGGCGTGGCCGAGTCGCTGGCCTTCGACGTGGCGCTCGAGGGCGACGTGCCGGAGCCGCAGTTTCTCGACGCCAAGCGCCGAGAGCTGGGGCTCGATTTCCTCTATTACCTGCCCTCTGGCGCCAGCGACGGCGTCGGCTCGCGCTGGCCGGTGATCGACGCCGCCCGCCGCGGCCGCGCCGAGACCGCCATCGACATCTTCCCGCCGGAAGTGCTGGCGGCGCTGCCGGGGGACCTCGAAACCCGCGCCCGCATCGACCTGATCGAGACCACCGCCGCGGTGCCCACCGAGCGGCAAGTCGAGGATCGCGGCATGGTGGTGCACGCGGCCAGCCCGGTGCGGCTTCCGGACCACGAAGGCGTGCTGGTGGGGGGCATCCTGCTAAACGGCAATCTCGGTTTCATCGACGCGATCAACGCGCTGGTCTATCTCAACCCCGTCACCGGCGGCACGCGTCAGGGTACCGCGACGCTGTTTCTCGACGACGTGCGCATTTCGACCAATGTGCGGCTCTTCGAGGATGTGCGGGCGCTCGGCACGCGGGTTTCGGCCTCGGTGCGGCAGGCGGTGCTCGACGAGGGGCAGACCTGGCTCGACCGCGCCTTCGTGGTGAACGACTGGTACATTTCGGGCTACCTGCCACTGACCGACAGCTTCGGCCAGCGGGTGGGGATGCTCTATGTCGGGATGCTCGAGGCGCCCTTCGCACAGGCCAAGCGGGATGCCTATCTCTGGATGATGGCGGCCTTCGCGGCAGTCATGCTGCTCTCGGCGCCGGTCTTTCTGTGGATGGCCAAGGGCATTTTTGCGCCGCTCGAGCGCATGACCTTGACCATGCGCCGCGTCGGGCGCGGCAACCTTGCGGCGCGCATCGGTCCGGTCGGCGCGCGCGACGAGATCGGGCAGGTGGCGGGCCATCTCGACGATCTGCTCGACCAGGTGCAGGATCGCGACCTCAAACTCCGCGCCTGGGCCGAGGAGCTCGAAGACCGCGTCGACACACGCACTGCCGAGTTGCGCGAGGCGAACGCGAAGCTCGAACAGACCTTCCGGCAGCTGGTGATGAGCGAGAAGCTCGCCGCCATCGGCGAGATCACCGCTGGGGTGGCGCATGAGATCAACAACCCGATGGCGGTCATTCAGGGCAATGTCGACGTGATCCGCATGGAACTGGGCGCCGAGGCGGGCCGGGTCGAGACCGAGCTCACGCTGATCGACCGGCAGGTGATGCGGATGGAGGCCATCGTTGGCAAACTGCTGAAATTCGCGCAACCGTCCGAGTATTCCGACTGCGCCGAGACGGTGGCGCTGGCGCCGGTGGTCGAGGACTCGCTGATGCTGGTCGATCACGCGCTGAGCAAGGGCGCCATCGAGGTGCAGACCGACCTGCCGGAGCTGCCGCTGGTGGCCATCGATGCGGGCGAGATGCAGCAGGTGTCGATCAACCTGATCCTCAACGCGGCGCAGGCGATGAGCGGGCGCGGGCATCTCTGGCTGAGCCTCGCGGAAGAGATGCGCGAGGGCGTCGCGGGCGTTGCGCTGACGGTGCGTGACAGCGGGCCGGGGATCGCCGAGGAGGCACTCGGGTCGCTCTTCGATCCGTTCTTCACCACCCGGCGCGGCGAGGGCACCGGGCTTGGGCTCTCGATCTCGCAGAGCATCGTGCAGGGCGCGGGCGGGATCATCACGGCTGGCAATGCCCCGGAGGGCGGGGCGGTGTTCACCGTCTGGCTGCCGGTCGCCTAGACGCGCGGGATGGACAGCGGCACGGGGGACGCCTATTTGAGGACCATGGACTGGGATCACGAACTCGACGCGCGCGGGCTGCTCTGCCCGCTACCGGTGCTGAAGGCGCGCAAGCGCCTGCAGGGGATGCAGAGCGGGCAGGTGTTGCGCATCGTCGCGACTGACCCGGCGGCGGTGATCGACGTGCCGCATTTCTGCACCGAGGCCGGGCACGCGTTCCTCGGCGCCTCCGAGGTTCAGGACGCGCAGGTCTACCTGATCCGCAAGGCCTGAGCTCTGCCTCAGATCAGCCCGAACGAGGCGTAGGGAATGTAGCGCACCGGGGTGCCGGGGGTGACCTCCACCGCCTCATCGGGCAGTTCCACCAGTCCGTCCGCCCACGACAGACCGCTGATCCGGCCCGAGCCTTCCGAGGCGAACACCTCTGCATGGCCGTCTTCGGTGAGCCGTGCGCGCAGGTATTCCCGGCGGCCCGGCTTCTTGCGCTTGGAGAACGCCGCCGGAACGGTGAAGCCCTGCGGCACGGTCCAGCCCGCGCCCGCCATCAGCGACAACGCGGGGCGGGCGAAGATCAGCGCGCAGACCAGTGCCGCCACCGGGTTGCCCGGCAGCCCGAAGACCGGCGTGCCCTCCCACATGGCCAGCGCCAGCGGACGGCCCGGTTTCAGTGCGATGCGCCAGCTCGAGAGCGTGCCGCGCTGGCGCAGCAGGGCCGAGACGTGGTCCTCGTCGCCCGCCGAGGCGCCGCCGGAGGTCAGGATCACGTCGGCCTTGCGCGCGCCCTCGTCGAGCCGTGCGGCGATCTGCTCGGGATCGTCGGGCACGTGGCCCAGATCCACCGCCTCGCAGTGCCAGCCCGAGGCCAGCGCCAGCAGCATCGGGCGGTTGGCGTCCCAGATCTGGTGCGGCGCGGCGGGGCGGTCGGGGGCGGCGACGATCTCGTCGCCGGTCGAGACGACGCCCACCCGCAGCGGGCGGTGCACCGGCAGCTCGCCGATGCCGAGCGCCGAGGCCAGCGCTAGATCGGGGGCGCGCAGGCGGCGGCCCTTGGGCAGCGCCGGCGCGCCTGCGGCCACGTCCTCGCCATCCTTGCGGGTGTTGGCGCGGGGCTTTGCGGGGCCATCGAAGACCACGGTGGTCGCGTCGGTGTTGGTGTCTTCCTCGAGCACCACGGTGTCGACCCCCTCGGGCAGGATCGCACCGGTCAGAATGCGGATCGCATGGCCCGGAGGCACCGCGTGCGGGTAGGGCTGGCCGGCGGCGGCGCGGCCCGCGACCAGCGGCAGGCGCTGGACACCCGTGCCCGTGGCCCCGTGGGCAAAGCCGTAGCCGTCCACCGCCGAGTTGGGCATCGGCGGATTGGAACGTTTCGCCGTCACATCTGCCGCCAGTACCCGGCCCGCGGTGCGCGCGGTGGGCAGGATCTCGAGCCCGGTCACCGGGTGCAGCGCATCGTGCAGCTTGGCCAGCGCATCGTCCACCGGCACCCAGCTCACCCCCTGCGGCATGGCAAAGCAATCGTCGCGAAGGCGGGGCGGCATGAGGTCGGTCTTGGGCATGTCTTCCAACGGATCGGGCGTGGCAAAGGCGGCGCGGGCGGCGCTTTCGAGCAGGGTTTCGTGGCCGAGACCGAGAATCCAGCCCTCCTCGGCGTCGCCCTCGCGGGTCATGGCGTCAAGCTGGCGCGGCGCGAGCTGCGCCAGCGCGGCGGCAAGGATGCGGACCTGCGCGCGGTCCTTGATCTCGTTTTCTTCCGCCAGCGCCTCCACCGTCGGGGCGATCAGCGACGGGAAGAGCTCGACAAGGGTGATGGGCGCATCGTGGCGCTCGAACGGACGCACGGCGAGATCTGGACCGAAGCGGTGGCGCAGGGCTTGCAGCCGGGCGATGCCGAGCAGCGCCTGCGAGCCGACGGAGCCGGTGGTGAAGAGCTTCCAGACCGGCTGCGCGCCCTTGGTCCGGTCGCAGGCGCGGCGCTCGGTCATGCCGTGGCCGTGGCGCAGGGTCCCCTTGCTGGGCAGCCGCGGATCGCCAAGGTTGTCGGGGCAGCCCCAGAACGGGCCGATGCCGGGAAAGACATCGTTGAGCCCGGCGGCGACGGCGAAGCGGTTGTTGGCGTTGTCGGGCGCGTCCTCGATGCGGTCGCTCAGGGCGCGCCAGAGCGTCAGGGGGTCGGCCTCGCCGCTCACCGCCTCGGCAAAGCCGCGCGGGTAGCCGAAGGGGAAGTCGAACCCGGCCAGCACCCGGCGCCCGGCGGCGCGCTCGGCTTCAAACAGCATGGCGAGCGTCTCGGTCGCGTCGTGGCGGGTGCGGTGGTAGCTGGTCTCGACCTCAGCCGTGCCCCGACGGGCAACGCCGATCCAGATCGCGTCCTTCGACGGTTTCACGGGCGAGGGCGACGAGGCGCCGGACCAGTCGACCACGACGATGGTGTCGAAACTCACAACCCAACCTCTCGCAGGATGAAATCGGCGATGGCGCGCGTGTCGTCGAGATCGAAGCGGGGCAGGGCGGTCTCGACGGCGCTGTCGGCGGCGACGGCGCGGATGCTGGCGTTGTCGGGCGAGAGCAGCGGCTTACCGGTCTCGGCGCGGTGCGCCTCGATCTTCGGATGCGGCTCGCGCTTGTAGCCTTCGATCAGGATCAGATCGACCGGCGAGAGCTTGCCCAGCAGATCCGAAAGCGGCGGCTCGGGCGCGTCACGCAGCTCGTGCATCAGGGCCCAGCGGTTGGGCGAGGCGAGCAGCACCTCGCTGGCGCCGGCCTCGCGGTGGCGGAAGCTGTCGCGCCCCGGCTGGTCGACATCGGTGCTGTGATGGGCGTGCTTGACGGTCGAGACGGTCAAGCCGCGCGCGCAGATCTCGGGCACCAGCCGCTCCATCAGCCCGGTCTTGCCGCAGTTCTTGCTGCCGGTCACGCCGTAGAGTCTCATGACGCGAGCTCGCGGGCGCGGGCCAGATCCTCGGGCGTGTTGACGTTGAAGAACGGATCGAACGGCTCGGCGGGGAACAGCGCCTCGCCGGCGCCGTGCCGGTTGGTCCAGAGCACCACCTTGCGCAGGCCGTCCTCAAGCGCCGCGCGCAGGTCATCGGCCAGTGCCACCGGCCAGAGGCCGAAGGTGGGGTGGCGGTTGATGCGCTTGCCGCCGCCGGATTTCAGCGCCTCATCGCCGGAGCGCGGCGTGCAGGCGAGCGCCAGCGGATGCGGCGCGTCCTCGGCGGCGAGCAGCAGTCGCGGCACCAGATCGCAGGGAAAGAACGGCGTGTCGGCGGCCACCGTCACGATGCTGTCTGCGCCCTGTTTGGCGGCCCAGTCGAGACCCGCCAGCACGCCCGCCAGCGGCCCCGGAAAGCCGCTGACGCTGTCGGGCAACACCGGCAGGCCGTAGCTCTCGAAGCGTGCCGGATCGCCGTTGGCGTTGAGCGCGACCCCGGCCACCTGCGGCTCCAGCCGGTCGATCACCCGCTGCAGGAGCGGCGCGCCGCCGATCTCAAGGAGGCCCTTGTCACCGCCGCCCATGCGCGTGGCGAGCCCGCCGGCGAGGATCACGCCGAGCGGCTGTTGCAGGACCCGGCTCATTCGGCGGCCTTCCGGCGCGACTTGCGGTCCTCTTCGGGCACGCTTGCAGGATCGACATCGCGCAAGAGCCGCGCCTCGCCGGAGAGGCAGACGAAGCGCTGGCCGCGCATCCGCCCGATCAGGGTGAGCCCGACCTGACGGGCGATCTCGACCCCCCACGCGGTAAAGCCCGAGCGCGAGGCCAGCACCGGGATGCCCATCAGCGCGGTCTTGATCACCATCTCCGAGGTCAGCCGGCCGGTGGTGTAGAGGATCTTGTCCTGCGCCGCGACACCATGGCGGAACATGAAGCCCGAGATCTTGTCGACGGCGTTGTGGCGCCCGACATCTTCCATGTAGACCAGAGGCCTGTCGCCCTGACACAGCACCGTGCCGTGGATCGCCCCTGCCTCGAGATAGAGCGAGGGCGTGGTGTTGATCTCTTTCGCCAGCGCATAGAGCCACGAGCTGCGCACCTGCGCGTCGGGCAGGGTCAGCCCCTCGAGCCCCTCCATCATGTCGCCGAAGACGGTGCCCACGGCACAGCCCGAGGTGCGGGTCTTCTTCTGCACCTTCTCCTCGTAGGACGTCTCGCGCTCGGTGCGGACGACCACGGTCTCGGTCTCGTCGTCGTAATCGACGCCGGTCACCACGTCATCGGAGCGCAACATGCCCTGATTGCGCAGGAACCCCAGCGCCAGATACTCGGGGTGATCGCCGATGGTCATCGCGGTGACGATTTCCTGACGGTTGAGATAGATCGTCAGCGGTCGCTCCTCGACCACCGCGATCTCGGTCGGTGCACCGGTCTGGTCGGTGCCCGAGATGCGCCGGGTGAGGCGCGGATCGGTGGGATCGGGAAGCAGCGGCAAGTCTGGCATGGGTTGGATTTTCTTGCCTCCTCTGGCCTGTGCGCCGGGCATCTTGTAACGTGCTCCGACCAGTTGCAAGGGGATGGGCATGCTTGGATACGTGACGGGCCTCGGCCGCGGCGAGGTCGACAGCGTGATGCGCGAGGTGGCGCAACGCCTGCGCGCCGAGGGGCTGCCGCTTGCGGGGGCTGTGCAGCACAATATCGAGACCGGGCCGAGCACCAAGTGTCACATGGATCTCGAGGTGCTGAGCGGCACCGACGTGGTGCGCATCAGCCAGGATCTGGGGGCGCTGTCACGCGGCTGCCGACTCGATCCGCAAGGGCTCGAGCGGGTGGTGGGACTGGTGAGCGCCGGGCTCGACAAGGGCGCGGCGCTGCTGCTGGTGAACAAGTTCGGCAAGCAGGAGCTCGACGGGCGCGGCTTCCGCCCGGTGATCGCCGAGGCGCTCGGCGCCGGGGTGCCGGTGCTCGTGGCGGTGAACCAGAGCAATCTCGAGGGCTTTCTCGCCTTCGCCGAGGAGCTGGCCGAGCCGCTGCCGACCGATGTCGAGGCGGTCACCGACTGGTGCCGCGCCCGCATCGGCGAAGCGGCCGCCGCCTGAGCGCGCCAGGCCTCACACCGGGGGCCACATGCGGCTGAACACCCCGTCGCGCTTGATCAGCCCGTGCATTGCCGCGGCGCCCACATGGGCGAAGATCAGCGCGATGATCACGTAGCGGGCGTAGTGGTGAACCGCTTTTGCGGTGTCCGCGAGCGACTCGCTCTTTGCCACCATGCCGCCGATGAACGGGTCCCAGAATTCCATCGGAAAACCACCGGCCTGGACCCGGATGATGCCGGACAATGCCATCACGATGAGGGTCAGGTAGAGCAGCCCGTGCACCGCCTCGGCGGCGACCACCTGCGGGCGCGAGAGGCTCGCGGGTAACGGCGGGGCCGGTTTGAGGAGGCGCACCACGATCCGCAGCACCACCAGAATCAGGATCACCGGGCCGATATTCTTGTGATAGAGAAACAGGCTGTTCTGCAGCGGGCGCGAGAGCCCCTCCTGCACCATGATCAGCCCGGCGGGGATTGTGCTGAGCACCAGGATCACCGTCAGCCAATGCAGCAGCCGGGACAGGCGCGGATACCGCGCGGGCGCGGCCTCGGACAGGGATGCCAATGCTCTCTCCTCCGTGAGCGGTTTTTCTCACGATAATATGAACCCTGACGCTCGGTAAACAGCACTCAGCTTGACAGAGAAGCCGGCTGGGACACTTCATTGAAGATGCACATAACCCACGCACATTCCCGTCCACGCGACGCCGGCCCCGGCGGACCGGGGCCATTTGCGGCGCTTCTCATGCTGGCGGGCGGGTTCGCCGCCGCGCTGCTCTTCGGCGCCGAGCTTCTTGCGGGCGTGCGGATGCTGACGCCGGTGCTGGGCTTCGGGCTTGGCGCGGGCGTTGTCGCGCTGTGCCTGCAGCGCCACTGGCGTGCGCCGCGTCTCGGTTATGCCAATGCGCTTACCCTTGGCCGGCTGGCGCTCGCGGCGCTGATGCTGGTGCCGCTGCTGCGCCCCGAGCTCACCGAGGGCAGGACCGGCTGGGCGATCTTTGCCCTGGCGCTCGGGACGCTGGCGCTCGACGGGCTTGACGGGCCGCTGGCGCGCCGTGCCGGGCTTGCGGGGCCGTGGGGCGCGCGGTTCGACATGGAGGTCGACGCGGTTTTCGCGCTGCTGCTCTCCGCCGTGGTCTGGCAGAGCGGCGCGGCGGGGCCGTGGGTTCTGCTGCTTGGCGGGATGCGCTATCTCTTCGTGCTCGCCTCGTACCCGCTGCCTTGGCTCGCGGCGCCCTTGCCGCAGCGCTTCCGGCGCAAACTGGTCTGCGTGATCCAGATCGGCGCTCTGGTGGTGCTGCTCGCGCCGGTGGTGATGCCGCCGGTGAGCGTGGTCCTCGCACTCATCGCGCTGGCGCTGCTGACATGGTCCTTTGCGGCCGACGTGCTCTGGCTGGCGAGGCGCCGGTGAAAGGCGGGGTGCGGCTGGCCCTTGCGCTTATCGCCTCGGCCTTGCTGATCGATCTCGTGCTGATCCAGCCAAACCATCCGAACGCGCTCAGCTGGCGCGCCCTGCGGCTTGTGCCGCTCGAGTTGCCGGTGCTTCTGCTGGGGCTTCTCGCGCTGGGGCGGCGGGCGACTTGGCTGGCGCGGCTCGCGGCGCTGGCGCTGTTGCTCATGGTGTTGGTGAAGCTTGCCGATTTCGGCGTCTACACCGCCTTCGCGCGAGGCTTCGATCCACTGGCAGACATGCACCTGCTGCCTGCCGGGCTGAATCTGCTGTCCGGGAGCATCGGTCTTGTCGGCACGGTGGTTCTGGGGCTGCTGCTGATGCTCGCGCTTGCCGCCATGGCGTGGCTGCTCTACCGCGCGCTGCGGCTCTGGGCTCGGACCGGCAGCCGCCTTCCGGCCTCGGCGCGTCTCTTGGCGGGGGCCATAGCGCTGGTCTTTGCCGGGCTTTCGGCGTCGGAGATCCGCACCGCGCTGAACGGCTGGCAGGGCTGGAACCCGCCGGGCGCCGCCTTCACCTCGCGCCTCGCCGCCGAGCACCTGCGCGATTTCAGCCGCTCGCGCGCCGCGCTGGCCGAGTTCCGTGTCGCCGCCGAGACCGATCCTTGGGCCGGGCGGGGCGGGCTGCTGGCGCAGCTTGGCGGGCGCGACGTGGTGATCGCCTTCATCGAAAGCTACGGCCGCGCCGCCTATGAGAACCCGCTTTATGCCCCCCGCCATGCAAAAACGCTTGCGGAGGGTGAGGCGGCGCTGAGACAGGCGGGGCTCGAGGCGCGTTCGGGCTGGCTGACCTCGCCGGTGATGGGCGGACAGAGCTGGCTGGCGCACGGGGCACTGGCCTCCGGCCTCGACGTGAGCGATCAGACCCGCTATCGCGCGCTGCTGACAAGCCCGCGCAAGACGCTGTTCACCCTGGCAAAAGACGCGGGATACCAAAGCGTTGCCGTCGCGCCGGCGATCGTGATGCCCTGGCCCGAGGGGCCGCAGCTTGGGTTCGAGACGGTCTTGGCGGCCGCGGATCTCGGCTACGAAGGGCTGCCCTTCAACTGGGTGACCATGCCCGACCAGTACACGCTTGCGGCCTATGAGCGACTGGCGCCACAGGGTGCGCCGCGGATGACCGAGATCGCGCTGATCTCGAGCCACGCGCCGTGGACGCCGGTGGCAGAGATGGTGCCGTGGGAGGCGATTGGCGACGGCAGCGTCTTCGACGCGCAGGCGGTCGCGGGCCCGACGCCGGGCGAGGTCTGGGCCAATCGCGACACCATCCGCGATCATTACGGGCGGGCGCTCGACTACTCTGTAGAGACGGTGCTGAGCTGGGCGGCGCTCCCGCGCGAGAGGCCGCCGCTGCTGATCGTGCTGGGCGACCATCAGGCGGCGGGCTTCGTGTCGCAGAAGGGCGGCATGGATGTGCCGGTGCACCTGATCGGGCCCCCCGAAGCAGTCTCGCTGTTCGAGGGCTGGGGCTGGAGCGCCGGCCTGACGCCCGATCCGGCGCTGGCAAGCTGGCCGATGAGTGCCTTTCGTGACCGCTTTCTCGAGGCCACGAGCCGAGAGACGGAGGAGGGATCTTGAGGCTTCTGCGCGTCTTCGTGCCGCTGGCGCTGATCGCGCTCTGCCTGTGGCTTGCCGACGGGCGCGCGGTGCTGGCCCGGCTCTCGGGGCTGTCGGCCGGGTGGTTCATCGGCGCGATCGCGCTGCTGAACGCGGTGACGCTACTCTCGGCGCTGCGCTGGAAGCTCACGGCGACGGCCCTCAACCTGCCCCTGAGCGCGGGAGAGGCGGTGCGGGAATATTACCTTGCGCAATTCGTCAACCAGACCCTGCCCGGCGGCGTGCTGGGAGATGCCGCGCGGGCCATGCGCAGCCGCAAGGGCGGGCCGATGCGCCGCGCCGCGCAGGCGGTGGTGCTCGAGCGCGCCTCGGGGCAGGCGGGCATGGCGCTGGTGGCGGTGCTGGGCCTGATGCTGCTCGTCGTGGCGCCGCAGAATGTTCTGCCGGCCGCGAGCGCACTGCCGGCCATCGCGTGGCTGCCCCTCGCTTTCCTCGTGGCGCTGCTGATCGGCGCGGTGCCGCTGGCGGTAGGCCGCGCCGGGGGGCGCGAGGGTGGCTGGCGCCGGGCCGTGCGCGAGGCGCTGCTGCGGCGCTGGCCGGTGCAGACCGCCCTGTCGGTGCTGGTCGCGCTGCTCACCGTGGCGGCCTTCGCCCTTGCCGCCCGTGCCACCGGCAGCGCGCTCGCACCCACCACGGCGCTGCTGATCGTGCCGCTGATCCTCACCGCCATGCTGCTGCCCGCCTCGGTGGCCGGCTGGGGCTGGCGCGAGGGGGCGGCGGCGAGCCTTTTCACCATGGCGGGGCTCGGGGCCGAGGCGGGGATCGCCGCCAGCATCGCCTTCGGGATCGCCATGCTGCTCTCTGCCCTGCCCGGGGCATTCTTCCTGCGGCGAACCGCCCAGCAGGCCCCGCAGGAGACCGCAGAGATTGCTTCACCGACCGAATAACCTAATCTTCTGAAAAACCGGGAGGACTTTTGCCATGACGTTCCGAACCCCCAGCCGCCGCCTGTTTCTGGGTGGCGCCCTGACCACCGCCACCGCCGGCCTGATCCTGCCGCATCGCGCCCGCGCGCAGGACGCGGTCAACTTCCAGCTCTCGTGGCTGCACTCGGTGCAGTTCGGGGGCAGCTACATCGCGCAGGACAAGGGCTACTGGAGCGACGCCGGGCTTGAGGTCGCGCTTCAGCCGGGCGGGCCGAACGCGCCGGTCGAGCCGCCGGTGGTCGCGGGCACCGCGCTCGTCGGCATCTCGGCGGCCGACTACACCGCGGCCGCGGTCAATCAGGGCGCGCCGTTCAAGATCATCGGCGTGGCGATGCAGAAGAACCCCTTCGCCATCGCCTCGCTGGCTGAAAACCCGGTGAACAGCCCCGCGGATCTGGTCGGCAAGAAGATCGGCATGGCGCTTGCCAACATGCCGGTGCTCGAGGCGCTGTGCTCGATCAACGACGTCGACATCTCGGAGATCGAGGTGGTCCCGACGCAATACGACCCGGCTCCGCTGGTGCAGGGGCAGGTCGACTGCCTGCTCTGCTGGGCCACCGATCTGCCGGTCGCGATGGAGATCCAGGGCGTCGAGAATGTCACCATGCTGCTCGCCGATCACGGCTACGCGGTGCATTCGCAGACCTATATTGCCACCGAGGACAGCCTCGCCAACCGTCGCGACCAGCTGGTGGCGCTGATGAAGGGCGAGGTCATGGGCTGGCAGGACTACCAGGCCGACCCCGCCGCCGCCGCTGCGCTGACCGTCGAGATGTTCCCCGATGCGGGGCTCGATCTCGCGACGCAGGAGCTGCAGGCCGAGCGCCAGGTGCCGCTGATGTTCTCGGATCTGACCGAGGCCGAGGGCTTCGGCTGGTTCACCGACGAGACCGTGGCCGCCAATGTCGAGACGCTGGCGCTGCTCGACAAGCCGGTGAGCGCGGATCTCTGGGACCGCTCGATCCTGGAAGAGGTGCATGGCTGAGAGGCGCATGGATGCCTGACGCGCAACGGCCCGACATCCGCCTGACCGGTGTCTCGAAGAGCTTCGGTGGACCGGCGGGCGAGATCCCGGCGGTGGCGCCGCTCGACCTTCGGCTCGCGGGCGGCAGCATGACGGCGCTCGTCGGGCCGTCGGGCTGTGGCAAGTCCACGCTCCTGCGCCTGATCGCCGGGCTCGAACGCCCGTCCACGGGCGAGATCCGCATCGGCGAGGAAACCCCCGACGATCTGCGAAAGCGTGCCGCGCTGTCGGTCGCGTTTCAGGACGCGGCGCTTTTGCCGTGGCGGACGGTGGCCGGCAACGTGGCGCTTGGCCGCTCTCTGGCGCGCCGCCCGCGCGATGCCGGCGCGGTGTCCGAACTGATCGAGCTGGTGGGGCTTTCGGGCTTCGAGGGGCGGCGTCCGGCGGAGCTCTCGGGCGGCATGCGTCAGCGTGCGGCGATTGCCCGGGCGATGGCCAGCGCGCCGGAGCTCTTGCTGCTCGACGAGCCCTTCGGCGCGCTCGACGAGCTGACGCGCGACCGGCTCAACGCCGAGCTGCCGGCGCTCTGGGAAGCGCACGGCGCGACCTCGGTGCTGGTGACGCATTCGGTCGCCGAGGCGGTGCGGCTGGCCGACCGCATCCTCGTGCTGAGCCCACGCCCGGCGCGCATCGCCGCCGACATCGCCGTCGACCTGCCGCGCCCGCGCGATGGTGTGGTGCTGGCCTCGGAAGCCTTCCGCGAGACCTGCGGGCAAGTCTCGGCGGCGCTGCGCGACGGGCAGCCACCGGGCCGGCTCGCGGCGCAATGAGCGGAGCGGTGGCACAGCGGGGCGGGCGTGTTGCCCGCGTGCCGGGCAGTGGGCTGATCGTGGCGCTGCTGGCCGTCGTCGCGTGGGAGGTGGTGGCGCGGCTCACCGCCCAGAGCTTCTTCATTGCGGCCCCAAGCGCCATCCTGGCCCACATGGTCGACCATGCCGGGCTGCTTTGGCGCGCCTTCGCGGTGACGCTCTGGGCGGCGGTCCGGGGCTTTGTCTGGGGCAACCTCGCAGGGGTGCTCATGGCGCTGCTGGTGGTGCTGGTGCCACGGGCCGAGCGGCTGGTCTCGACGCTGGCGCTGCTGGTGTTCTGCCTGCCGCTGGTGGCGACCGGGCCGATCCTGCGGGTGCTTTATGGCCCCGGCGAAGGGCCGCAGGTGACGCTGGCGGCGCTGGCCGTCTATTACACCACCTTTCTTCCGGTGCTGGTGGGGCTTCGCGCCGCGCCGCAGGGCTGGTTCGACCTCGTGCGCAGCTACGGGCGCGGGCGCCTGGTGGCGCTGCGCGAGGTGCGGCTGCCGGCGGCGCTGCCCTATCTCGTGGCGGGCCTCCAGATCGCCGCGCCGGCAGCTTTCCTCGGCGCCATGGTGGGCGAGTTCACCGGGGCAGAGCGCGGTTTGGGCGTGCTGACCGTGCGGGCGCTGCGGGCGCTCGACCTGCCGGCGACATGGAGCATCGCGGTGATCGCCTCCGCCGTCTCGGTGCTGGCCTTCGCGGCGGTGGGCTGGGCCGGGCGCAGGCTCGATCTCGCACCGCCGCAGGTGCTCTTGGCCGCGCCATTGGAGACGCGGCAGAGCCGCTGGCGCGGCCCGGGCGAGGCGCTGCTGGCGCTGGTGGTGACGCTGGTGCTCTGGAAGGGCGCGATGGAGCTTTTCGCGTTGCCGCGCTTTTTCGCCAAGCGGCCGGAGGATGTCTGGGCCTACATGGTGAGCGGTCCGGGGGCGGAGGCGCATCGGGCAAAGTTGCTGGGCGCGATGGCCGAGACTCTGGCCTTCACGGCACCGGGTTACCTCGCCGGGCTGGCGCTCGGGGCGGGGCTGGCGGTCGCACTGACGCTGGCGCCGCGCGCCGCCGCGCTCACCATGCCGGTGGCGATTGCGCTGCGCTCCATTCCCATCGTCGCCACCGCGCCGCTGATCGTCTGGGCGCTGGGGCGGGAAGCTGCCGGAACCATTGCAGTGGTGGCGGTGATGATCTTCTTCCCGACGCTGGTGGCCTGCCTGCACGGTCTGGCGCGCACGCCGCGCGCGGTGCTCGACCTCTTCGAGGTCTACGCGGCGGGGCGCTGGCGGCGGATGCTCGGGGCGCAGCTTCCCGCCATGCTGCCGGCGTTCTTTGCCTCGGCGCGCATGGCGATCCCGGCGGCGATCCTCGCGGTGACGACCGCCGAGTGGCTGGCCACCGGGCGCGGCGTTGGCGCGTTGATGGCGACGGTGGCCTCGACCTCGGATTACGGCATGCTGTGGAGCGCCATTGCGCTGATCGGGCTGGTGGCAGTCTGTGTTCACGGGCTGGTGGCGGCACTCGAGCGCTGGGTGCTGGCGCGCACCAATGCCGAGCAGCTGGCGCGATGAGACCCTGCGCCTTCGCGATCCCCGGCGATCATCGCCAGAAGACCGGCGGGTTCATCTACCAGCGGCGGCTGCTGGAGGAGCTGCAGGCCTCGGGGCGCCCGGTGACGCATGTGCGCGTTCCGGCCGAGGCTGCGGCGGCAGAGCAAGACGCGGCGCTGCGGGCCGAGGTGGCTGAGGTGCTGGAGGCCTTGCCTCCGGATCAGCCGTTGATCCTCGACGGCCTCCTCTTCGCGGCGATGGAGACCGCGCAGCTCGCCCGGCTGCGCTGTCCGGTGGTGGCGATGCTGCACCACCCGATGGGGATGGAGCAGGGGCTCGCGCCCGACCTGTCGCGCCAGCTGCTGGCGCAGGAGATCGCCAACATCCGCCATGCCGAGGCGGTCGTGGTGACCAGCCCGCACACCCGACAGACCTATATCGGGCTCGGCGCCGATCCGGACAGGATCACCGTGGCGCTGCCGGGCTATGACGGGCCGCGCGATCTGACAGGCGTCGAGGCCGGGCCGCGGATCCTCTCGGTCGGGCTTCTGGCGCGGCGCAAGGGGCATGACGTGCTGATCCGGGCGCTGGCGCGGATCGCCGATCTCGATTGGAGCGCGCAGATCGTCGGCAAGAGTTTTGATGCTGTGGTCGAGGCGGAACTGCGCGCGCTGATCGCCGGGACCGGGCTTGCGGATCGCGTCTCGCTGGCGGGGGAGTTGCCGGACGCGGCACTCGCACAGGCCTATCGCGAGGCGCGCCTCTTCGCGCTGGCGACCCGCTACGAGGGCTATGGCATGGCGCTGGCCGAGGCGCTCTGCCACGGGCTGCCCATCGTCACCTGCGCGGGCGGTGCGGTGCCCGACACCGTGGGGCAGGGGGCGCTGCTTGCCCCGCCGGATGACCCCGAGACCTTCGCGGAACACCTGCGGCACCTGCTGAGCGATGACGCGGCGCGTGCGGAGCTGGCGCGCAGGGCTCGTGCGGAGGGCCGCGCCCTGCCGCGCTGGTCCGACACGGCGGCGATTATGGGGCGCGTGCTCGACGGGATTTAGCTTAGCGGTCGCGCACCGGCAGCGGCCGTGTCAGTACGTAGGTGGCGGCGCCGCCCATGGCGAGGCCTTGGAACAGCAGCGCTTGCCAAGGCAGGCGCATCCACAGGCTCACGGCGAAGACCAGTAGCATCATGCTGGCGGCGGTGATCTTGGCGCGGCGCGAGATCGCGCCCTCGGCCTGCCAGTCGGCGATCATCGGGCCGAACATCCGGCTTTCCACCAGCATCCGGTGCATCCGGTCCGAGCCGCGCGCATAGGAAAACGCCGCCAGCAGCACGAAGGGGGTGGTCGGCAGCACGGGCAGCACCACGCCCAGCAGCCCGAGCCCCAGCGCCAGCGTTCCAAGCGTGATCCAGACAAAGCGCATGCGGTCTCCGGCCCTTGCGATACGCACAATCTAGGTCGGGCGGCGCGGGAAAGCCATGCGACCGGTGCGCAGTCGGGCAAAACCCGCCGCCGGTTGATCGGTTCCCGCCGCCCGGCGCGAGAAGGGGGGGCGGAAAAAGCGGCCCAAGGCCCCCTGCAAGCTTGCGACGTGGGGTCAGTCGGACTATGTGGCCCCACACAGCCCCGCCCGATGCATCACGCCTCCCTCGTAACCAAGGTCCTGACGCGCATGCAGACGCCTTACTATCTCATCGACAAATCCCGCCTCCTGCCGAACATGGAGAAGATCGCCCATCTGCGCGAGCAGTCTGGCGCCAAGGCGCTTCTGGCGCTGAAATGCTTCGCCACGTGGTCGGTCTTCGACATGATGTCGGAGTACATGGACGGCACCACCTCGTCCTCGCTCTTCGAGGTCAAGCTCGGGCGCGAGAAGTTCTCCGGCGAGACCCACGCCTATTCCGTGGCATGGGCGCCGGACGAGATCGACGAGGTTCTGGCCTCCTCGGACAAGGTGATCTTCAACACCGCGCAGCAGCTGCAACGCTTCGAGGAGAAGAGCCGCGATCATACGCGTGGCCTGCGGGTGAACCCCGGCGTTTCGACCTCGGGCTTCGATCTCGCCGATCCGGCGCGGCCCTTCTCGCGGCTGGGCGAACACGCGCCCGAGGATATCGAGCCGGTGGCCGAGCTGATCTCGGGCTTCATGTTCCACAACAACTGCGAAAACGCGAGCTTCGAGCGCTTCGACGAGATGCTGGGCCAGATCGAGGCCCGCTTCGGCCCGCTGATCAAGCGGATGAAGTGGATCTCGCTCGGTGGCGGCATCCACTTCACCGGCGAGGATTACCCGCTCGACAAGCTGGCCGAGCGGCTCAAGCGCTTTGCCGGCGAGAACGAGGTGCAGGTCTATCTCGAACCGGGCGAGGCGGCGATCACCAAGTCGACCACGCTTGAGGTGACGGTGCTCGACACGCTCTTCAACGGCAAGAACCTCGCCATCGTCGACAGCTCGATCGAGGCGCATATGCTCGACCTGCTGATCTACCGCGAGAGCGCCAAGATGCAGGAAAGCGGCGATCAGGAGTGGATGATCTGCGGCAAGTCCTGCCTCGCCGGCGATATCTTCGGCGAGTTCCGCTTTCCCAAGGCGCTGCAGGCCGGCGACCGGCTGAGCCTTCAGGACGCCGCCGGTTACACAATGGTCAAGAAGAACTGGTTCAACGGCGTGCAGATGCCGTCGATCGCCATCCGTGAGCTTGACGGCACCGAGCGGCTCGTGCGCAGCTTCGGATACGAGGATTTCGCGGCGGCCCTGTCGTGACATGACCGCGCCTCGCGGCGCACCCACTTAACGTGCAAGGAGGGTAAAGTCTTGAAGAAGACCGTTCTCATCATCGGCGCCGGCGGCGTCGCCCAGGTGGTGGCGCATAAATGCGCCCAGAACAACGACGTGCTGGGTGACCTGCATATCGCCAGCCGGACCAAGGCCAAATGCGACGCGATCATCGAGAGCGTGCAGGCCAAGGGCGCGATGAAGGTCGACGGTGCCTTCGAGGCGCACGCGGTCGACGCGACCCAATCCGCCGAGGTGGCGGAGCTGATCCGCAAGACCGGGGCCGAGATCGTGATCAACGTGGGCACCGCCTTCGTCAACATGCACGTGCTCGACGCCTGCATCGAGACCGGCGTGGCCTATATCGACACCGCGATCCACGAAGAGCCCGACAAGATCTGCGAGACCCCGCCGTGGTACGCCAACTACGAGTGGAAGCGCCGCGATGCATGCGCCGAGAAGGGCGTCACCGCGATCCTCGGCGCGGGCTTCGATCCCGGCGTGGTCAACGCCTACGCCCGCTTCGCCATCGACCAGATGGACGAGGTGAAGAGCATCGACATCGTCGACATCAACGCGGGCTCGCACGGCAAGTACTTTGCCACCAACTTCGACCCGGAGATCAACTTTCGCGAATTCACCGGCGTGGTCTATTACTGGGAAGACAAGCAGTGGAAAGAGACCACCATGTTCGCCTCCGGGCGCGAGTGGGATCTGCCGGTCGTAGGGCCCTCCAAGGCCTACCAATCGGGCCATGACGAGGTGCACAGCCTTGCGACCAACTACCCGGATGCCGACGTGCGCTTCTGGATGGGCTTCGGCGATCACTATATAAACGTCTTCACCGTGCTGAAGAATATCGGCCTGCTCTCCGAGCAGCCGGTGACGCTGGCCGATGGTGGCGAAGTGGTGCCGCTGAAGGTGGTCAAGGCCTGCCTGCCCGATCCCGCATCGCTGGCGCCGGACTATACCGGAAAGACCTGCATCGGCGATCTGGTGACCGGCGTGAAGGATGGCGAAGCGGTCGAGTACTTCGTCTACAACGTCGCCGAGCACAAGGAAGCCTACGAGGAAGTGGGCTCGCAGGGCATTTCCTACACCGCCGGCGTGCCGCCGGTCGCCGCCGCGATGCTGATCGCCACCGGTGAGTGGGACGCCAAGACCATGAAGAACGTGGAGGAGATGGATCCGAAGCCGTTCTTCACCATCCTCGACCGCATCGGCCTGCCGACCCGCGTTCAGAAGGGCGGCCTTGGCGGCGAAGACATGGCCTGGACCGAGCTCAACGGCTGAGTGCGTCTTGGCTTGTGAGACTGAAAAGGCCGTCCCGAGGGGCGGTCTTTTTTGCGTGGCGCGCGGCCGCGTCTTACTCCGCCGCCTGCCGCAGGCTGGCGATCAGGTGGTGGAACTTCTCGCCCTGCACCGCGACATGGCTCTTGAGGGCCGCCGCCGCGCCCTTGGCGTCACCCGCCTCGAGCGCATCGACGATGGCCTCGTGCTCGGCCATCGACTGCGCCAGCCGCCCGCGCACCCTTAGCTGCAGCCGGCGGAACGGCTGAAGGCGGCGATGCAGGCGGCGGCTTTCCTGTTCGAGGAAGCCGTTGCCGGACTGGCGGTAGAGGATGCCGTGAAAACACTCGTTCTCGCGGTAGTACGCATCGGTGTCACGCGCTTCGACCGCCTGCTGACAGCGCAGGTTGGCGGCGCGCAGCTCCTCCAAAGCTTCATCCGTGATGCGCGCGGCCGCAAGCTCGCCACAGAGCGCCTCGAGCGCCGCCATCACCTCGAACATCTCGATCAGTTCCACCGGTCCGGGCTGGCGCACGAAGACGCCCCGGCGCGGGATCTGCTCGGCCAGCCCCGACAGCGCCAGCCGCTGGAAGGCTTCGCGCAGGGGCGTGCGCGAGACGTTGAAGCGATCGGCCAGCTGGGATTCGTCGAGCCGCTCGCCATCGGAGAAGGAGCCGTCGAGGATCAGGCTCTCCAACTCGTCAGCGATGATGTCCGAACGCTTTCTTTCCATGGAAATATCCTAGTGAACCCAGCCCTGAGCGACAAGAACGTAATTCTTGTATACGAAAACCTTGACTAGAAAAACAATCATTGCAAGGTTGGGCGTCGACCGGAGGCACAATCCGGTCAACTCTGGGAGGAGAAACCATGAAGTTTACCAAGACCCTCGCGGCCACCGCCGCGACCGTTCTGCTTGGCACGTCCGCCATGCACGCCGCCGAGCTGCGCCTGTCGCACCAGTTTTCCGAGAGCGACCTGCGCCACAAGGTGGCACAGATGGTGGCCGACGAGGTCGCCGCCGCCGATGTCGATCTCGACATCAAGATTTTCCCGACGCAGTCGCTGTTCAAGGCGCGCGAGCAGTACAAGCCGCTGGCGCGCGGGCAGGTCGACATGATCGTCTTCCCGCTGGCCTACGCGGGCGGCCTGCGCAATCCCTACAACCTCACCCTGATGCCGGGCCTCGTGAAGAACCACGACCACGCCGCGCGGCTCAACGACTCCGAGTTCATGGACGAGATCGAGTCGATCCTGAACGAGGATGACGTGATGACGCTGGTGCATGGCTACCTCGCCGGCGGCTTTGCCGGGACCGAGGAATGCATCACCGCGCCCGATGACGTGCAGGGCAAGCAGACCCGCGCCGCGGGCAAGGCCTTTGAGCAGATGCTGGCCGGTGCCGGTGCCTCGATCGCGTCGATGTCCTCGGCCGAGATCTACAACGCCATGCAGACCGGCGTTCTGGACGCGGCCAACACCTCGTCCTCGTCCTTCGTGTCGTACCGGATCTACGAGCAGGTGGCCTGCTTCACCCCGGCGGGTGAGTATGCGCTGTGGTTCATGTATCAGCCGATGCTGATGAACAAGTCGACCTTCGAGGGGCTCACCGAGGAACAGCAGCAGGCGCTGCTCGATGCCTCGGCCAAGGCCGAAGCCTATTACCTCGAGGAAGCCAAGGCGCAGGACACCAACGCCCGCGAGGTCTTTGCCGAGAACGGTGTCGAGATCGCCGAGATGACCGAGGAGGAGTTCAACGCCTGGCAAACCATCGCCAAGGAGACCGCCTACAAGGCCTTCCTCGAAGGCTCGCCGGACGGCCAGCGGCTTCTTGATCTCGCGCTCAGCGTCGAGTGAGCTGACCCCGGGCGGGCCATGGCGGCCCGCCCATACCCTGACCAAGAGAGACAGCGCCGCGCGCCCTTGCCCCGGGCAGCGCCCTGATCGCTCTTTCCCTGACGCCTGACAAGAAAGCCTCGACATGTCCGGTTCCCTACACGCCATTCCCTCGGCCCGGCACGGCGGCAATCCCTTGCTGCGGCTGATCGGGCTGCTCAGCCGCATCTGCGGCATCGTGGCCGCCCTGATGATCGTCGCGGCGGTGGTGATCACCTGCCAGATGATCTTCGTCCGCTTCGTGCTCAACGGCTCCACCATCTGGCAGACCGAGGGCGTGACCTACATCGTCATCGCCGCCACCATGCTGGGCCTGCCTTACGTGCAATACCTGCGTGGGCACGTGAACGTCGACCTGCTGCCCTTGATGCTGCCGCCCGGCCTGCGTCGCGTGCTCGCCGTCGTGGTGATGCTCGCCACCCTCGCCGTCTCGGGCGGGATGCTCTGGTACGGCTACGAGTTCTGGCACGAGGCCTGGGACTGGGGCGAGACCTCGAACTCGCCGTGGAACCCCAAGCTCTGGGTGCCCTACCTTGCGCTGCCGGTGGGCTTCGGGCTCTACACACTGCAGGTGGCCGCCGATTTCTTCGCCATGATGACCGGCATCGAGAAGCCCTTTGGGCTGAGCGAAGACGCCACCCTCACCGAAACACACGCCGCCGACGCGGCCAGCGAAAGGGCCGATTGATGGATCCGCTCACCCTTGGCGCGCTCGTCGCCGTCCTGACCATCGCCGTGCTGTTCTCGGGGATCTCGGTTGCCGCCGGTCTTCTGGTGGTCTCGGCCGGCTTCCTTATCGTCTTCGACGGCATGTCCTCGCTGTCGCTGATACCGGAGATATTCTTCGGCAAGCTCGACAATTTCGCGCTGCTCTCGATCCCGATGTTCATCATCATGGGCGCGGCCATCGCCTCGACCCGCGCCGGCGCCGATCTCTACGAGGCGCTCGAGCGCTGGCTCACCCGCATCCCCGGCGGGCTGGTGGTGTCGAACCTCGGCGCCTGCGCGCTCTTTGCCGCGATGTCGGGCTCGAGCCCCGCGACCTGCGCCGCCATCGGCAAGATGGGCATCCCCGAGATGCGCAAGCGCGGCTATCCCGATGGTGTTGCCGCGGGCTCGATCGCCGCGGGCGGCACGCTCGGCATCCTCATTCCCCCCTCGGTCACGATGATCGTCTATGGTATCGCCACCGAGACCTCGATCGGCCGCCTGTTCCTTGCCGGCGTGGTGCCGGGGCTGATGCTGGTCGGGCTGTTCATGGTCTGGTCGCTGTGGTCAACCTGGCGCTCGGGGCAGGCCTCGGTGCTGTCGGCGGGCAGCTACAGCTGGCGCGAGCGGATGGAGATCCTGCCCCGCGTGCTGCCTTTCGTGGCGATCATCATCGGCGTGCTCTACGCCATGTATGGCGGCATCGCGACGCCGTCCGAGACGGCCGCCGTCGGCGCGCTGCTCTGCCTGCTGATTGCGGTGGTGATTTACAAGCTCTGGGATCCGCGCGCGATCTGGGTGATCCTGCGCGACAGCACCAAGGAGTCGGTGATGATCCTCTTCATCATCGCCGCCGCTGGCGTATTCTCCTACATGCTGTCCTCGCTCTTCATCACGCAGGCCATCGCCGAGTGGATCGGCACGCTCGACGTGAACCGCTGGGTGCTGATGGGCACGATCAACGTCTTCCTGATCATCGCCGGCTTCTTCCTGCCGCCCGTGGCGGTGATCCTGATGGCGGCGCCGATCCTGCTGCCGATCATCACCACCGCCGGGTTCGATCCGATCTGGTTCGCTGTGGTGCTGACCATCAACATGGAGATCGGCCTGATCTCTCCGCCGGTGGGTCTGAACCTCTACGTCATCAACGGCATCGCGCCCGACATCTCGCTGCGCACCATCCTCGTGGGCTCGCTGCCCTTCGTGGCCTGCATGGTGGTGGCGATCGTGCTGCTGTGTCTGTTCCCGGGCCTGGCCACCTGGCTGCCCGATCTCGTGATGGGGGTTGCCATATGACCATTCTCGCGGATCTTCTCTCCACCGTGTTCGAGCGCCGCTACCGTATCGGCGGCAGCTCGAAGCCCGACAATCGTCCGCTCGAGGCGCTGACCGCCGACCTGATCGGCGCCTCGGGCGAGATCTCGGGACAGACCGTGGCGCGCAGCATCCTTGAACGCTACGAGGGCATGGAGGACGACGCGAAGCTCGCCTTCTTCCACCATTTGGCGCAGGACATGACCATCGACGCCGAGGCGGTGCGCAGCGCGCTTGACGCCTACGAGCAGGGCCAGAGCAAATCGAGCTACCGCGCCTTCATGGAGGCGTCCGAGCCGCCGCGGCAGGAGTTGATCCGCCGCCTCAACCAGGTGCCGGGCGCGACGCAGGCGCTGGTGCATATGCGTGCCGACCTGCTGCGTCTGAGCAAGGGGGACGACACGCTGCAGGCGCTCGATCTCGACTTCCGGCACCTGTTCGCCAGCTGGTTCAACCGGGGCTTCCTCGTGCTGCGCCCGATGAACTGGGACAGCCCGGCGCAGATCCTCGAGAAGATCATCGCCTACGAGGCGGTGCACGCCATCGACAGCTGGGACGACCTGCGCCGCAGGCTCGAGCCCGAGGACCGGCGCTGCTTTGCCTTCTTCCACCCGGCAATGCCCGACGAGCCGCTGATCTTCGTCGAGGTGGCGCTGACCAAGGGCGTGCCCGGTTCGATCCAGACGCTGCTGGCCGAAGAGCGCGACAAGATCGCCCCGCAGGAGGCCGACACCGCCGTATTCTACTCGATCTCGAACTGCCAGTCGGGACTTGCCAGCATCTCGTTCGGCAATTCGCTGATCAAGCAGGTGGCGGCCGATCTCGCGCTTGAGCTGCCGCAGCTGAGCACCTTCGTCACCCTCTCGCCGATCCCGGGCTTCGCCCGCTGGCTCAAGGCGGAAGGCCACGCCCATGACGTGACGGACGACGCGCGGATGACGCAGCTGGCCGCCTATTACCTGACCAACGCGCGGCGTCCCAACGGTGCGCCGCAGGACCCGGTGGCCCGCTTCCATCTCGGCAACGGCGCGCTGGTCCACAAGGTCCACGCGAGGGCCGATACCTCCGACAAGGGCATGGCCCAGTCGGGCGGCGTGATGGTGAACTACCTTTACGATCTCGCCCGCGTGTCGCAGAACCACGAACACTTTGCAGCCTCCTACCAGATCGCGGCCTCGCCCGAGATCCGGTCGCAGGCGGCAAGCGCAGAAAAATCCTTCGGATAGGAGCCAGATCCATGCCGAACCCGCTGTATGACCGCCTCTTCGGGGCCCATGCCGGACAAGACACCCCCTTCCTGATGCTCGCCGATGGCCGCGTGCTGAGCCATGCGGACTTCCTTGCCATGGCGGCGCGCTTCGCGCATGTCATCGCCGATCTTGGCGTCGCGCCGGGCGACCGGCTGGCGGCGCAGGTCGACAAGTCGCCCGAGGCGCTGGCGCTCTATGCCGCCTGCGTGCAGGCCGGGGTGGTCTTTTTGCCGCTCAACACCGGCTACACCGTCGACGAGCTGACCTATTTCATCGAGAACAGCGGCGCGGCGCTGATGGTCTGCGGACCCAAGCGCGAGGCCGGGCTGCGCCCGGTCGCCGAGGGACTCGGCGCGCAGCTTCTGACGCTCAACGCGGATGGCTCGGGCAGCCTCAGCGACGCCGCCGCCGGCAAGTCCGACAGCTTCGAGACTGTCGACCGCGACGGCGAGGATCTTGCGGCCTTCCTCTACACCTCGGGCACCACGGGGCGCTCCAAAGGCGCCATGCTGACGCAGAACAACCTGCTGTCGAACGCCGAGACGCTGGCCGAACATTGGCGCTTCACCAAGGATGACGTGCTGCTGCACGCGCTGCCGATCTTCCACACGCACGGTCTTTTCGTGGCCTCGAACATCATGCTGCTGGCAGGGGGCGCGATGGTCTTCCTGCCGAAGCTCGACATCGACCAGCTGATCGAGTGGATGCCGAAGGCCACCTCGATGATGGGCGTGCCGACCTTCTACACCCGCCTGCTCGACGATCCGCGCTTCACCCGCGATCTGGCGCAGCACATGCGGCTCTTCGTGTCGGGCTCGGCGCCGCTGTTGTCGGACACGCACGAGAAGTTCGAGGCCCGCACCGGGCACCGCATCCTCGAGCGCTACGGCATGACCGAAACCAACATGAACACTTCGAACCCCTATGACGGCGAGCGCCGCGCCGGCACCGTGGGCTTCCCGTTGCCCGGGGTCGAGCTCAAGATCACCGATCCCGAGACCGGCAAGGAGGTGCCTCAGGGCGAGGTCGGCCAGATCGAGGTGCGCGGCCCGAACGTCTTCAAGGGGTACTGGAAGATGCCCGAGAAGACCGCCGAGGAGCTGCGCGCGGACGGGTTCTTCATCACCGGCGATCTTGGCACGCTGGATGCCGATGGCTACGTGCAGATCGTCGGGCGCAACAAGGACCTGATCATCTCGGGCGGCTACAACATCTACCCCAAGGAAATCGAGATGGTCATCGACGACCAGCCCGGGGTGCTCGAGTCGGCCGTGATTGGCATCCCGCACGCGGATTTCGGAGAGACTCCGCTGGCGCTGGTGGTGGCCGAGCCCGGCGCGACGCCCGATCTCGACGCCATCGCCGCGACGGTGAACGGCGCGCTGGCGCGCTTCAAGCACCCGCAGCGTTACGAGATGATCGATGCGCTGCCGCGCAACACCATGGGCAAGGTGCAGAAGAACCAGCTGCGCGAGAGCTACAGCTGACGAGACGTCGCGTCTTCCGCTTTTTCCGTGTGGGGACAGGGGAGGAGGGGGAGGCGCGGC
>NZ_DS022277.1:577049-633314 GCF_000153725.1 Salipiger bermudensis HTCC2601
CGGTGCGTGCATGCGCAAACCGGCACCGCCCAATCGCTGGCAGGAGTACGCAGTTTCACGGAATTTTTGCATTCATTTTAGGCGGTTCTGGTGTTTCCGCTCCATTTCGAAACTTGCCATGGGTCAGGTTTCTGCGGTCCCGGTCCGAGCTGGCCGAAGGCGTCCACGATGCAGTGCTCAAGGATTGGGCAATCCTCTTGGGGTGGGCTGAGATCGGCCCTTTGCGATCTGCCGGACCCTCGCGGGACGCAAGGCTCCGACGATTCCCGTCCGACTGCCAGGCCACCTTGGGACCGTGGCGCATGAACGCTTTCCCGGCCGCCACCCGAGATCGGGCCCTCTGCGTTGATGCACACTCAGTGTGCGAGAATCGACCGTTCGGTCGAAGTATATGATCGAACGGGCGGTCAGATATGACTGATCGGGTCCTTATAATAAGGGCGTTCTGTAAGTTTCTGCGCGATTGCACGGTATACCGCAGCACTCCGCCGGATGGCCGCGCTGCCACCGTCTCGGTCCTGCAAGCCCGCCGCAGCGCTTGCGCGGCATCCTGCCGCGGCCTAGGTCGAGCCCAGTGCATTGTTAGCGCACTTACGTTCCACCCATACCGGCAGGACATTCTACATGACCGATCTCCCCGGATACCCGAGCCGACGCAACTTCCTCAAAGCGTCGGCGGCAGGTGTCGCACTCTCCGGTCTGGCCGCCCAAGCGAAAGCGCAGGAGACCACGCCCCCCGTTCCCCTCGAAGATTACGACCGCGCCTATCTGACCGCGGCCGAGTGGGCCTTCGTGATGGCCGCGACCGCGCGGCTGATCCCCTCCGACGGCGATGGCCCCGGCGCAATCGAGACCCGCGTGCCCGTCTTCATCGACCTCCAGCTGGCCGGCGACTACGGCACGGCTGACGACTGGTACATGGAAGGCCCGCACGATCCCGATGCCGAGCCCGCCCGCGGCTGGCAGACGCCTCTGACCCCGGCCGAGATCTATCGGCAGGCGATCCCGGTTTTCGACGCCTGGTGCGAAGAGACCCACGGCGCGACCTTCGCCGAGCTCGATGCCGAGCGTAAGGACGCGGCGCTGACCTCGCTGCAGAACGGCGATGTCGCGCTCGATTCCGAGATCCGCGACTTCTTCACCATCCTGCTGGCCAACACCAAGGAAGGCTACTTCGCGGACCCGCAATACGGCGGCAACCACGAGATGCAGTCCTGGGTCTATATCGGCTTCCCGGGCGCCCGCGCGGCCTATCGCGCGTGGCCGGAACGGCACAATGAAAAATACCCGCTCGGTCCGGTCTCGATCAGCGGCGAAAGGGCATAACCATGGCACGTCAGGAAAAGAAAAAGGACGTGGTCATCGTCGGCCTCGGATGGACCGGCTCGATCGCCGGCATCGAACTGGCGCAGGAGGGCCTCGACATCGTCGCGCTCGAGCGTGGCCATGACCAGAACACCGTCCCGAACTTCGAATACCCGCAGCAGATCGACGAGCTGAAATACGGCGTGCGTCTGAAGATGATGCAGAAGCCGTCGCAGCAGACCGTCACCGTGCGCCGCAATGGCGACGAGACGGCGCTGCCCTACCGCCAGCTCGGCTCCTTCCTGCCGGGCAACGGCGTTGGCGGCGCCGGCACCCACTGGAACGGCCTCAACTGGCGTCCTCAGGAAGTTGAGATGCGGCTGCGCTCCTATGTCGAGGAGACCTTCGGCGCCGACATCATCCCCGAGGGCATAAACCTCGGCGACTACCCGGTGAGCTATGACGAGCTCGAGCCGTTCTTCACGCAGTTCGAGAAGGTCGCGGGCATCTCCGGCTACGCCGGCAACCTCAACGGCGAGATCCGCGAGGGCGGCAACCCGTTCGAGGGCTGGCGTTCGGAAGACTTCCCGATGCCGCCGATGCCCACCACCTATGACAGTTCCAAGTTCCGCGACGCGGCTACCGCGATGGGCTACCACCCGTTCCCGGCCTCGGCGGGCATTGCCTCGACCTCCTATGTGAACCCCTACGGGATGCAGATGGGGCCGTGCAATTTCTGCGGCTTCTGCGAGCGTTACGGCTGTTACCAGTATTCCAAGTCCTCGCCGCAGACCTCGATCCTCGGCGCGCTCAAGCGCTACCCGAACTTCGAATACCGCACCGAGTCCGAGGTGTTGCGCGTGGAGCTGGCCGAGGATGGCCAGACCGCGACCGGCGTCACCTACTGGGACGAGGCGGCACAGGAAGAGGTCTTCCAGCCGGCCGACATCGTCATCCTTTCGAGCTACCAGCTCAACAACGTGCACCTGATGCTGCTCTCGGGACTGGGCGAGGCCTATGACCCGCTGACCGGCGAGGGGACGCTGGGCAAGAACTACGCCTACCAGATGAACGGCGGCATCTCGATGTTCTTCCGCGACGAGGAGTTCAATCCCTTCGTCGGCCATGGTGCCAACGGCATCTGCATCGACGATTTCTCGATTTCGCAGAACGATTTCGGCGCCGAGGGCTTCATCGGTGGCTCCTACTGGCGCTCGGGCACGTTCAACGGCCAGCCGATCCGCAACATGCCGCTGCCGGCGGGCACGCCGAGCTGGGGTGCGGGCTGGAAGCAGGCGATCGGCGAGAACTACGGCCACGCCATGTCGATCGGCTCGCACGGCTCGCACATGGCCTATGCCAACAACCACCTCGACCTCGATCCGACCTACACCGACCGGCATGGCCGGCCGCTGATGCGGATGACGTTCAACTGGCAGGACAACGACCTGAAGATGAACCAGTTCATGAAGTCGAAGATGGAGCCGCTGGCGGCCTCGATGAACCCGGACTCGATGCGCTCGGGCTTCAAGGGCGAGGGCGCGGAATACGACGTTCGCCCCTACCAGACCACGCACAACACCGGCGGCCACATCATGTCCGAGAACGCCCGCGAGGGCGCGGTCAACCGCTACTGCCAGAGCTGGAAGGCGCACAACGTCTTCGCCATGGGCGCGGGCAACTTCGTGCAGAACACCCAGTACAACCCGACCGGCCTTGTCGGCGGTCTGGCCTACCACACGGTGAATGCCATCCGCACCCAGTACCTGTCCAACCCGCGTCCGCTGGTCTGAGGAGAACGTAGATGAAAACCTTTCTCCGCATCGTCGCGGGCCTCGCCCTTGTCGGCGTGGTCGCGCTTCTGGCCTTCATCTTCGTGCCGGTGCAACGCACCCAGCCGGCCGAGGCGCCTGCCGCCGACTGGGAACCGGCAGAGGGGCAGGGCGAATACGTCCTGCACGCCTCGGACTGCGTTGCCTGCCACACCTCGGATGACGGCGAGAGCCTCGCCGGTGGCCGGGCCATCGCCAGCCCCATGGGCACGATCTGGTCGACCAACATCACCCCCGATCCCGAGACCGGGATCGGTGACTGGTCCTATGCCGATTTCCGCGCCGCGATGATCGACGGGCTCGAGCCCGACGGCACCCATCTCTACCCGGCGATGCCCTACGAGAACTACCGGCTGATGACCGAAGAGGACATCCGTGCCCTCTACGAATACATCATGACCGAGGTCGAGCCGGTCTCGAACGAGGTTCAGGAAACCGAGCTCAGCTTCCCGTTCAACCTGCGCTTCGGCATCCGGGCGTGGAACTGGCTGGCGCTGACCCATGGTCCGGGCTTTACCCCGGCGGATGTGCCGGAACTGCAGCAGCGCGGTCAGTACCTCGTCGAGGGGCCGGGCCACTGCGCGGCCTGTCACAGCCCGCGCAGCGTGTTCATGTCGCAGGACGGCGTGACCGCGGACGAGGACAGCTTCCTCGCGGGTGGCGTGATCGACGGCTGGAACGCCCCGGCGCTGCGCGGCGAAGGAACGGACCTTGCCAAGTGGTCGGTGGGTGAGCTTGCCGCTTACCTCGCCACCGGCCGCAACGCCCACTCCACCGCCAATGGCGAGATGGGCCTCGTGGTCGAGCACTCGCTTCAGAAGCTGACCGACGAGGACAACCTCGCGATGGCCGCCTTCCTCAAGGGGATCGACGGCGACGCGGTGGACCTGCCCGAGAGCTTTGCGACCGCGGCAGGAGCGATCGAGGTGCCGGCTGCGGACAGCGCCGGTTCGGCGACCACCGAGATGCTGGCCTCGGCGGATCCCGACATGCCTCTCGGTGCGCGTCTCTACATGGACAACTGCGTCGGCTGTCACTTCGCCACCGGCAAGGGAGCGCCCGAGATCTTCCCCGAGCTGCAGGGCAACTCGATGGTGGTCGGCTCGGAAACCATGCCGCTGATCTCGGTGATCCTGAACGGCGCCGAGGTGCCCTCGACGGCCAAGCGTCCGATGGCGCTGCGCATGCAGGGCTATGCCGACCGGATGTCCGACGACGAGGTCGCGGAGCTGGTGACGTGGCTGCGCGGGGCATGGGGCAACGACGCCTCCGCGGTGACCGCGGCGGACGTGGCCACCGTGCGCGAGGCCGATCACGGGCACTGAGCCTGCCCGCCGAGACGAAAGACGGGGCCGTGGCGGAAACGCTGCGGCCCCTTTTTTCATTCTCACAGGACGTTCGCTTTGCGGCGAGGATCGTACGCAAGCCGGCGCGGAGGCAAAGCCGCAGGGTGCCGCACCTCGCGGGTGAGCGCCTCGAAAGACACGCGCGCGCCCACCAAGACAAGAAAGCCGCGCCCGAAGGCGCGGCCCGATCCTGTCACGACCGGCGCGCAAGCGCGCCGGTCAGCCGCTGGCTTACTGCCAGGACTTCAGCAGTTCGTCATAGGAGATCGTCTTGGGCTCTTCGTCCTCGTTCTCCAGCGCCGCCTTGGGCGAACCTTCCTGGCTGAGCCAGTACTCCGGATCCTGCTCGTCGTTCATCACCGGGCCGATATCGCCCTGGATGCCGGCGCGCTCGAGACGCTCCATCACGCGCTCCTGGTCCTCGCAGAGCGCATCAAGCGCTTCCTGCGGGGTCTTGGCGCCCGACATGGCGTCGCCGATGTTCTGCCACCACAGCTGCGCGAGCTTGGGGTAGTCCGGCACGTTGGTGCCGGTCGGCGACCACGCGGTGCGCGCGGGCGAGCGGTAGAACTCGACCAGGCCGCCAAGCATCGGGGCGCGCTCGGTGAAGCTCTCGTGCTGGATCGTCGACTCGCGGATGAAGGTCAGGCCGACATGGGCCTTCTTCACGTCCACGGTCTTGGAGGTGACGAACTGGGCATAGAGCCAGGCCGCCTTGGCACGATCATCGGGGGTCGACTTCATCAGCGTCCAGGAGCCCACGTCCTGGTAGCCGATCTTGGTGCCTTCCTCCCAGTAGACGCCGTGCGGCGAGGGGGCCATGCGCCACTTGGGCGTGCCGTCCTCGTTCAGCACCGCGTCGGCCCCGTCACCGACCATGTCGGCGGTGAAGGCGGTGTACCAGAACATCTGCTGCGCGATGTTGCCCTGAGCCGGAACCGGGCCGGCCTCGGAGAAGGTCATGCCTGCGGCTGCCGGCGGGGTATACTTCTCGAGCCACTCGATCGCCTTGGTGATGGCATAGACCGCGGCCGGACCATTGGTGGCGCCGCCACGGGCAACGCACGAGCCCACCGGCTGCGAGTTCTCGTTGACGCGGATGCCCCATTCGTCGACCGGCAGGCCGTTCGGCTCACCCTTCGATCCGGCACCGGCCATCGACAGCCACGCATCGGTGTAGCGCCAGCCGAGCGAAGGGTCCTTCTTGCCGTAATCCATGTTGCCATAGATCTCGTCCTCGACGCCCATGTGCGACAGGTCGCGGCCGGTGAAGAACTCGGCGATGTCCTCGTAGGCGGACCAGTTCACCGGCACGCCGAGATCGTAGCCATAGGCCTCCTTGAAGTCGGCCTGGTTCTTCTCGTCGTTGAACCAGTCGTAGCGGAACCAGTAGAGGTTCGCGAATTGCTGGTCGGGCAGCTGGTAGAGCTCGCCATCGGGGGCGGTGGTGAACTCGGTGCCGATGTAGTCGTCGAGATCGAGCGTCGGCGAGGTCACGTCGGCGCCCTCGTTGGCCATCCAGTCGGTCAGGCTGCGGGCCTGCTGGTAGCGCCAGTGGGTGCCGATCAGGTCGCTGTCGTTGACATAGGCATCGTAGATGTTCTCGCCCGACTGCATCTGCGTCTGCAGCTTCTCGACCACGTCGCCTTCGCCGATCAGGTCGTGGGTGAGGTTGATGCCGGTGATCTCGCTGAACGCCTTGGCCAGAACCTGGCTCTCGTATTCATGCGTGGTGATGGTCTCGGAGACCACCTTGATGTCCATGCCCTCGAACTGCTTGGCGGCGTCGATGAACCACTGCATCTCGGCTTCCTGCTCTTCGCGGGTCAGCACCGACATGTCGCCGATCTCGGCATCGAGGAAGGCGCGGGCTTCGTCCATCCCCGCAAGCGCGGCCCCTCCGGTGAGGCTGAGCGCGAGCGCCAGCGCGGTGGTGGATTTCAGGGTCAAGTTCATGTGGTCCTCCCTAGTTTGAACTTGTCATGTCGTGTTCCGGGGCGGGCGGTCTCCTGCCGTCTGCCCCGGCCGTCTCGGGCGCCTAGACCCAGCGGAACACCGCAGCGGCGTAGGCCAGGCAAACCGCCAGCGCCCAGGGCTGGGTGTCGGCTCCGACGAGCCCCAGCCAGGCGAGGTTGATGAAGGCGCTGCCCAGAAGCGTGATGAAGAGCCGGTCGCCGCGCGTGGTCTCGATCCGCAGAACGCCGACGCGCGGCGTTTCGGGGAACTTGATCGCGAGGATCGTGAAGACGATCAGCAGCGAGGCGATCACCATGAAGAAGATCGCGGTCGGCCAGGTCCATGCCATCCAGTCCATGTCAGGTCTCCTTTCGAAGGCTGGCCATCGGGTGCAACCGGCGCGCATGCGCCAGGCCCGACCTCCCCCCCGGGAGGGCCTTTGTTGGGTCGATGAATGCGCGCGTGGCAGTGGTGCTTGGAGTGCGACCGCCGGGCTGGCGATGACGCCCTCCCGAGGTCGGGCCTGCCGCATGCGCGCCTTCATGGTGGTCGTCATCACACCCTCCCCAGGGCGAAGCCCTTGGCGATGTAGTTGCGCACGAAGTAGATCACGAGGGCCCCCGGCACGATGGTCAGGATGCCCGCCGCCGCCAGCACGCCCCAGTCGATGCCCGAGGCGCCCTGCGTCCGGGTCATGATCGCTGCGATGGGCTTGGCGTCAACGGTGGTCAGGGTGCGCGACAGCAGCAGCTCGACCCACGAGAACATGAAGCAGAAGAACGCCGCCACGCCGATGCCGCTCGCAATCAGCGGCATGAAGATCTTCACGAAGAACTTCCCGAACGAGTAGCCGTCGATATAGGCGGTCTCGTCGATCTCCTTGGGCACGCCGCGCATGAAACCCTCGAGGATCCACACCGCCAGCGGCACGTTGAACAGGCAATGCGCCAGCGCCACCGCGATATGGGTGTCGAAGAGACCCACCGAGGAATAGAGCTGGAAGAACGGCAGCGCGAAGACCGCCGGGGGCGCCATGCGGTTGGTCAGCAGCCAGAAGAACAGGTGCTTGTCGCCCATGAAGCTGTAGCGCGAGAAGGCATAGGCCGCCGGCAGCGCCACAAGAAGCGAGATCACCGTGTTCATCACCACGTAGATCAGCGAGTTGACGTAGCCCAGATACCAGCTCGGATCGGTCAGGATCGTGCGGTAGTTGGCCAGCGTCAGGTCGCGCGGGAACAGTGTGAAATCGTTGAGGATCTCGGCATTGGTCTTGAGGCTCATGTTGAGCAGCCAGTAGATCGGCAGCATCAGGAAGAGCAGGTAGGCCCCCATCACCAGCGCACTCTTGTTGACGCGCACGCGTTTGCGGGTGGTGTCCCCGCCGGCGGTGAGATTCTCGGGAATGGCGCTGTCGGTCATCTGAGGCGTGCCTCTTGTGCGTTGAGTGCTGTCTGGCCCGGGATCAAGCCGAAGGCGCCGGGCCAGCGGCGGCCCGTCCGGGCGGGCTGCCGCTTTGTCGCCCCCGCGCAGTGGATCGAGCGAGTCCGGACGTGGCCGGGATAAATCGATGACCTCGCCGGCTCTGGCGGCACCCCACGGGCCGCCGCTGGCCCTGCTTGCGGCGCACCAAAGACGGCATCTCGGGAGTGCAATATAGCGCTGTCGGTCATGTCACATGCCCTTCTTGTCGAGATTGACCATCACGGTGTAGAACACCCAGCTGATCAGCAGGATCACGAGGAAATACATCAGCGAGAACGCCGCCGCCGGGCCGAGGTCGAACTGCCCCAAAGCCATCTTCACCAGATCGATGGAGAGCAGCGTGGTGGCGTTGCCGGGGCCGCCCCCGGTGACCACGAAGGGCTCGGTGTAGATCATGAAGCTGTCCATGAAGCGCAGCAGGATGGCGATCATCAGGACGCCCATCATCTTGGGCAGCTCGATGTAGCGGAAGACCTTCCAGCGGCTGGCCTGATCGATCTTGGCGGCCTGGTAATAGGCGTCGGGGATCGACTTGAGACCGGCGAAGGCGAGCAGCGCCACCAGCGAGGTCCAGTGCCAGACATCCATCACGATGATGGTGATCCAGGCGTCGAGCGTGTCCTGCGTGTAGTTGTAATCGATCCCGAGCTTGTCGAGCACGTAGCCCAGCAGGCCGATATCGACGCGGCCGAAGATCTGCCAGATCGTGCCGACCACGTTCCACGGGATCAGCAGCGGCAGCGACATCAGCACGAGGCAGAAGCTCGACCAGAAGCCGGATTTCGGCATGTTGAGCGCCACGAAGATGCCCAGCGGGATCTCGATGGCGAGGATGATGCCCGAGAACAGCAGCTGCCGTTTCAGCGCGTTCCACATGCGGTCATCGTGCAGCATTTCCTCGAACCACTCGAGCCCGGCCCAGAAGAACTGGTTGTTGCCGAAGGTGTCCTGCACCGAGTAATTGACCACGGTCATCAGCGGGATCACCGCCGAGAAGGCCACGAGGATCAGCACCGGCAGCACGAGGAACCAGGCTTTCTGATTGACGGTCTTGTTCATCGGGTATGTCCCCCGGTTTGACGGGTCGCGCTGTCGTCCTCGGGCCCGACCCGAGGATCTCGTGCCGAAAGGGTGCGCGTTGAGATTGAGATCCTCGGGGCAAGCCCGAGGAGAACGGGGAAGGAGGAATGCTGCATCATGCGGCCGCCCCCTGCACGCGCCAGTCGTCGGCATAGACGTTGACCTGCGAGGCATCGAAGCTCACCCGGTTCATGTCGGGGCTGATGCGGTCGTCCTCGCCGGCGATGATGTTGATCTCCTGTCCGAACATGTCGGCACGGATGATCTTGTGCCGGCCCACATCCTCGACCCGGCGCACCTTGACCGGCAGGCCCTCGCTCTGCGACAGGCGGGCGAATTCCGGTCGGATGCCGATCTCGACCTTGCCCGAGAGCGCGCCGTAGCCTTGCCCGAGCGCGATCTCGGCGCCGCCGACATGGGCGGTGGCCCCCTCGACCCGTGCCGGGATCACGTTCATCCCCGGCGAGCCGATGAAATAGCCCACGAAGGTGTGCTCGGGCCGCTCGAAAAGCTCTTCGGGCGTGCCGATCTGGACCACGCGGCCGTCATACATCACCACCACCTTGTCGGCGAAGGTCAGCGCCTCGGTCTGGTCGTGGGTGACATAGATCATCGTGTGGCCGAACTCGTGGTGCAGCCGCTTGAGCTGGGTGCGCAGCTCCCATTTCATGTGCGGGTCGATCACCGTCAGCGGCTCGTCGAAGAGCAGCGCGTTCACGTCCTTGCGCACCATGCCGCGCCCGAGGCTGATCTTCTGTTTCTCGTCGGCGCCAAGACCGCGCGCCTTGCGCTTTAGCATGTGCTCCATGCCGATCATCTTGGCGATCTCGTTCACGCGCTCGGCCACGTAGGCCTCGTCGCGGCCGCGGTTGCGCAGCGGGAAGGCGAGATTGTCGTGCACCGTCATGGTGTCGTAGACCACCGGGAACTGGAACACCTGCGCGATGTTGCGCTCGGCTGTGGGGGCGCGGGTGACGTCCTTGCCGTCGAAGAGGATGCGCCCCTGCGAGGGCGTCAGCAGCCCTGAGATGATGTTGAGCAGGGTGGACTTGCCGCAGCCCGAGGAACCGAGCAGCGCGTAGGCCTCGCCATCGACCCAGTCGTGGTTCAGCTCCTTCAAGGCGTAGTCGTCTTCCGTCGCCGGGTTCGGCTTGTAGCTGTGGGCGAGGTTGTCGAGCGTGATCTTTGCCATGGTCCTCTCCCCTCAGGCGGCCAGCGCGTAGGCGGCGGGCGCGACCAGCGCGCCGTCCTCGCCGAAGATGTAGACGTGCCGTGCATCGAGCCAGACGTCGAGATCGGCCCCCAGCGTCAGGTCGTGCACGCCGTGGATCAGCCCGACCCAGCGCTCGCCGTGGTGGTCGAGATGCACAAAGGTCTCGGAGCCGGTCAGCTCGGTCACCTGAAGCTTGGCGGTGAACTTCATCGCCTCCGTGCCGTGGCTCATGATCTCGAGATGGTTGGGCCGGAAGCCGGCGGTGTAGCGCCCGTCCGGCAGCTCGGCGAGCTTGCCGAGCGCCGGCGCGCTCTGGCCGTCGCCGAACATCAGCCGGTCGCCGGTCTTGGAGACGGCGAGGAAGTTCATCGGCGGATCCGAGAACACCCGCGCCGTGGTGGCGTCGACCGGTTGGCGGTAGACTCGCGGGGTAGGGCCGAACTGCGTGATACGGCCTTCCCAGAGCGTGGCGACGTTGCCGCCGAGCAGAAGCGCCTCCTCCGGCTCGGTGGTGGCGTAGACGAAGATCGAGCCCGAGGCCTCGAAGATCTTGGGGATCTCCTGCCGCAGCTCCTCGCGAAGCTTATAGTCGAGATTGGCCAGCGGCTCGTCGAGCAGCACGAGACCGGCGTTCTTGACCAGTGCGCGCGCCAGTGCGCAGCGCTGCTGCTGGCCGCCCGAAAGCTCGAGCGGCTTGCGGTCGAGCATCGGGGTGAGCTTCATCATCTCGGCGGTTTCGCGCACCCGGGTGTCGATCTCCTTGGCGGAGACGCCCATCAACTTCATCGGCGAGGCGATGTTGTCGTAGACGCTCATCGACGGGTAGTTGATGAACTGCTGGTAGACCATCGCCACCTTGCGGTCCTGCACGCGCTGGCCGGTCACGTCCTCGCCCTGCCAGAGGATCTGGCCGCTATTGGGCACGTCGAGCCCGGCCATCAGCCGCATCAGAGAGGTCTTTCCGGCCGTGGTCGGCCCGAGCAGCACGTTCATCGTGCCCTTTTCCAGCGTCAGGTCGGTGGGGTGGATATGGGTCTGTCCCTCCACCACCTTCGACACGCCCTTGAGTTCCAGTGTCACCGGTCGTCCTCCTTATTCCGCCGCCGCAGCGGCGCGCCGGCGCGTGCCCATCCAGCGGTCGAGCCGCGCGACCTCGTCCTCGGACAGGCGCAGGCCCAGCTTGTTGCGGCGCCACACCACGTCCTCGGCGGTGCGCGCGTATTCCTTGCTCATCAGCCACGCGACCTCGGTCGCGGTCAGCGTGGCGCCAAAATCTTCGCCAAGATCCGCCAGCGTCTTGGCGCCCTTCAGCATCTCGGCGGCCTCGGTGCCATAGGCCCGCACCAGCCGGCGGGAATGGAACGGCGAGAGATAGGGGTGGGCGCTTGCGAGATCCGAGACCAGCCGGTCGAACCCGTCGACCGGGAAATCGCCGCCGGGCAGCGGCACGCCGGCGGTCCATGGGCCCTCTGCGACGGTCAGGTGTTCACCGATCTTCTCGAGCGCGCCCTCGGCGAGGCGGCGATAGGTGGTGATCTTGCCGCCGAAGACGTTGAGCAGCGGCGCGCCGCCCTCGGCCTCGACCTTGAGCGTGTAGTCGCGGGTCGCCGCGGTGGCACTGCTGGCGCCGTCGTCATAGAGCGGGCGCACGCCGGAATAGCTCCAGACGATGTCGTCCTCGTCGATCGCCCGCTTGAAATACCGGTTGGCGAACTCGAGCAGGTAGGCGCGCTCTTCCGGGGTGCAGACCGGGCGCTGCGAGGGGTCGGCGTGCGCCGCGTCGGTGGTGCCGATCAGGGTGTAGTCGGTCTCGTAGGGGATCGAAAAGATGATCCGCCCGTCGGTGCCCTGAAAGAAGTAGCACTTGTCGTGATCATAAAGGCGGCGCGTCACGATATGCGAGCCGCGCACCAGCCGGATGCCCTCGCGGGTGTTGAGCCGGACCTTGCTGCGGATGATGTCGCCGACCCACGGCCCGCCGGCATTGACCAGCATCCGGGCCCGATGGGTGCGCATCTCGCCCGTCTCTGCGTCCTGCGTGTCGATCAGCCACAGGTCTCCGTCGCGCGCGGCCGAGAGCACCTTGGTCCGGGTCAGGATCTCGGCGCCGCGCGCCTCGGCGTCGCGGGCGTTCAGCACCACGAGCCGCGAGTCCTCGATCCAGCAGTCGGAATACTCGTAGGCGGTCTCGAGCCGGTCGACCAGCGGAGCGCCCTCGGGCGTGCCCTTGAGCGAGACCGTAGAGGTGCCCGGTAGAATCTTTCGCCCGCCCAGATGGTCGTACATGAACAGACCCAGGCGGATCAGCCAGGCCGGGCGGCGGCACTTCATCCACGGCATGACCTTGGTCAGTAGCTTCGAGGTGGGCGTGTCACTCTCGAAACGCATCGACGGGTGATAGGGCAGCACGAAGCGCATCGGCCAGCTGATATGCGGCATGGCGCGTAGCAGCACCTCGCGCTCGATCAGCGCCTCGCGCACCAGCCGGAACTCGAAATACTCGAGGTAGCGCAGCCCGCCGTGGAACAGCTTGGTGGAGGCCGAAGAGGTTGCCGAGGCGAGATCGCCCATCTCGGCCAAGCGGACCGAGAGCCCGCGCCCCGCCGCATCGCGCGAGATGCCGCATCCGTTGATGCCGCCGCCGATCACGAACAGATCGACCACGTCGATGTCGTGGCTGTCGCGCACAAGCTCCTCCTCACCTTGGCGTGAGCGGTAACCTGCTTGATTGAGGGCGCGTTCGCAAGCGTAAATTTTCGCTTATGTTCGGTTTGTGCTAAGTTACTGAAATATATATGGTCACAATGATAACATTCGATATTAACGATATGTTATTGATGCCTGTTGCGCTCACAAGCACGCATTGGCGTTCATTGAAGGCGAGTTTCCCTAGCGTCAGAGTGCCCGTTGGCGCGCTTTTCCATAAAGCGAACAAAAGCGAAAATTTCGGCTATGGAAACGCCGCGCCGCTGGCGTGAAACCGCATTGCAAGTCCGGGGGGTGGGCGGCCTGGCGCGAGACTCGGCGCGTTTGTCGCGAAGCGGGGCCAAAACGCGGCTGCGCCCCGACCGAGGGCCGGGGCGCAGCAGGCATTCGAAAAGGGGCGCGCTCAGTGGCTGTGGCGCGGCATGACCTTGTTGCCGATGTCGCGGAACTGGTCGGCGCCCTCGAGCACCATGCCGTCCGAGAACTGCCGCACCCGGTCGCGGAAGATCGCCTGCCAGGGCGACTGGCTCTCGGGCACCTTGTAGCCGCCCTCGGCCTCGAGCGCGGCGCGGCGCTCGGCGATCTCGGCCTCCGAGAGCTGAAGCTGCACCTGCCGGGTGTTGAGGTCGACGCGCAGCCGGTCCCCATCGCGCAGGATCGCGAGGTTGCCGCCATCCGCCGCCTCGGGCGAGGCGTTGAGGATCGAAGCCGAGCCCGAGGTGCCGGACTGGCGCCCGTCGCCCATGCAGGGCAGGCCGCGGATGCCCTGCTTGATCAGGTAGGAGGGCGGCCGCATGTTCACCACCTCGGCGCCGCCGGGATAGCCCTTTGGTCCTGCGCCGCGCATCACGAGGATGCTGTCGGCGGTGATGTTCAGCGCCGGATCGTCGATACGCTTGTGAAAATCCTCGGGCCCGTCGAAGACGAAGGCCGGGCCTTCGAAGGCCATCGGATCGTCGGCATTGGACAGGTAACGGTCGCGGAACTCCTGCGTGATCACCGAGGTCTTCATGATCGCGGTGTCGAAGAGGTTGCCGGTCATGTTGAGGAAGCCGGCCTCAGGGGTGAGCGCGCGGTCGAGCGGGCGGATGACGTCGTCATTCTCGCAGGGCGCGTCGGTGTAGAGTTGGCCGAAGCCCTCGCCGGTCACGGTCACCGCATCGGGATGCGGAACCAGCCCGCCGCGCAACAGCTCGGCCACCACCGCCGGCAGGCCGCCGGCGAGGTGGAAGTCTTCCGAGAGGTACTCGCCCGCCGGCTGCACATTGGCCAGCAGCGGGATCTTGTAGCCGTGGGTTTCCCAGTCGGCATTGCTGATCTCGATGCCAAGATGCTTGGCGATGGCGACGAGGTGGATTGGCGCGTTGGTCGAGCCGCCGATGGCGGAGTTGACCACGATGGCGTTCTCGAACGCCTCACGGGTCATGATCTGCGACGGGCGCAGATCCTCGTGCACCATGTCGACGATGCGGCAGCCGGTGTAATAGGCCATCTGGCCGCGCTCGCGATAGGGCGCGGGGATCGAGGCCGAGCCCGGCAGTTGCATCCCCAGCACCTCGGCCAGCGAGTTCATCGTCGAGGCGGTGCCCATGGTGTTGCAATAGCCCACCGACGGCGCCGAGGCGGCGGCCATGTTGAGGAACCCCTCGCCGTCGATCTCGCCGGCTGCGTATTTCTCGCGCGCCTTCCAGATCACCGCGCCCGAGCCCGCGCGCTCGCCCTTGTGCCAGCCGTTCAGCATCGGGCCGACCGAGAAGGCGATCGCGGGGATGTTGACCGTGGCGGCGGCCATCAAGAGCGCCGGGGTGGTCTTGTCGCAGCCGATGGTCAGCACCACGCCGTCGATCGGGTAGCCGAACAGGCTCTCGACGAGGCTCAGGTAGGCGAGGTTGCGGTCCAGCATCGCCGTGGGCCGCTTGCCGGTCTCCTGGATCGGGTGCACCGGGATCTCGAGCGGGATGCCGCCCTGGGTCCGGATGCCGTCCCGGGTGCGCTTGGCGAGCTCTACGTGGTGGCGGTTGCAGGGCGACAGGTCCGAGCCGGTCTGGGCGATGCCGATGATCGGCTTGCCCGAGCGCAGCTCTTCGAGGGTGAGCCCGTAGTTGAGGTAGCGCTCGAGATAGAGGGCGGTCATTTCCGGATCGCCCAGATCGTTGAACCAGCTCTCCGAGCGAAGCGGCTTGCGGGTGTTGTCGGTCATGGTGGTCTCCGGGAGGTCAGTGGCCGGTGATGCCGGGGAAGATGATGAGCATGGCGACGGCGAGGATCTGCATCCCGATGAACGGCAGCAGCGAGCGGAAGATGTCGCCCAGCGAGATGTCCGGCGGCGCCACCGATTTCAGGTAGAACGCGGCGGGGCCGAAGGGCGGCGACAGGAAGCTCACCTGCATGTTCATCGCGAAGACCACGCCGAACCAGACCGGGTCGTAGCCCATCTGCACGACGATGGGAACGAAGATCGGCATGCAGAGCAGCGCGATGCCCACCCAGTCGAGGAACATGCCCAGCACGAAGAGGATCGCCATCATGAACAGGATGACCACGGTCGGATTGTCCGAGATGCCGGTGATCAGGCCCGAGACGAAGTTAATGCCCCCCATGAGGTTGAACACGCCCACTAGCGCCGAGGCGCCGATGCCGATCCAGACGATCATGCCGACGGTGCGCAGGGTCTGCTTGGCGGCGCCGATCAGCAGCGAGATGCTGAACTCGCCGCGGATCACCGTCGAGAGGGTCACGCCGATCACGCCGATGGCCGAGGCCTCGGTGACCGAGGCGATGCCGCCATAGATCGAGCCCAGCACGAAGATCACCACGAGGATCGGCAGGAACAGGCCCTTGAGCAGGCGCAGTTTCTCGCCGCGGGTGATGTCCTCGGGCTCGGCGATGGGGGCGAGCGCGGGGTTCATGTAGGCACGGATCAGGATGTAGGCGGCGTAGAAGCCCGCCAGCATCAGGCCGGGCAGGAAGGCGGCCGAGAACAGGTCGCCGACCGAGACGTTGGCGGTCAGGCCGTAGATGATCAGCACGATCGAGGGCGGCACCATGGTGCCGAGCGCGCCACCTGCGCAGCACACGCCGATGGCGAGGTTGCGGTCATAGCCGAGGCGCAGCATCTGCGGCAGCGCCAGCAGGCCCAGCAGGATGACCTCGCCGCCGATGATGCCCGACATGGCGGCCAGCACCACCGCGACCAGCAGGGTCTGGATCGCGACGCCGCCGCGGATGCGGCCGGCCAGCACCTTCATGGCGTCGAACAGGTCCCGGGCGATGCCCGAGCGGTCGAGGATCGCCGCCATCAGCACGAACATCGGCACCGAGACGAAGACGAAGCTGTTGACGAAGCTGAAGATCCGCGAGGTGATCAGCGGCACCGCCATGGGGCCGAACCAGCCGAGCGCGAAGATCAGTGCCACCAGCAGGGTGACGAAGGCCAGCGGCATGCCGGTGAGCAGCAGCACCATGAGCATGACGAACATGGCGAAGGTCGCGCCGCCGATGCCCATGGCCTGAAAGTCGGGGAGGAATTCCATCACTTGGCCTTCTTGCGCAGGTAGTTGACCGTGAAGATCGCGAACTGGAGCGCCAGCAGGATCATGATGACGAAGAGAAAGACCTTGAGCAGCCCGGGATAGGGTGGGTTCCAGGCCGAGCCCGAGGTCTCGAGGCGGAACTCGCCCTGCGGCGTCCAGGCGGCGCGCTCGACGCTGAGCCAGGCGGCCCAGGCGAAGAACAGCGACGCCACCAGGCAGGCCAGCGAGATCGCCACGTCGAAGAGCCGCTTCATGCCGGCGCTGAGCCGGTCATAGAACAGCACCACGCGGATGTGCTTGTCGATGGCGGCGGCGTAGAGCCCGCCGAAGACGAAGGCGATGGCGCTGAGGAAGACCACGGTCTCGTGCACCCAGCGCGTCGGCGCGTTGAACACGTAGCGCATCACCACCTCGTAGAACAGAAGCCCCGCCGATGCGAGGATGCCGATGGCAAAGACGATGCCCACGGCGTTGACCGCGTGGCCGAACATGCCGGCCTCGGGCACCGGTTCGGGCGTCTTGTTGTGCGAGGAAAGGGTTTCGTCGATGGCGTCGGTCATGGAAACGCGGCCTCCGGAGCGGAAGGGAGAAGCCCCCGGCCTTGGCCGGGGGCGAAGGGCGTGGCGGTGAGCTTACTCGGCCGCCATCAGGCCTTCTTCGACGAGGTAGGTGGTCAGCGTGTCATAGACCTTCTGCGAGTTGGCCGATGCGCCGGCCGCCTCTTCCCACTGCGAGCGGGCGATGGCGCGGAACTTGGCGCGGTCCTCGTCGGACCAGTCATGCACGGTGATCTCGCCGCCGGCCTTGGCCTCTTCCACCGCTGCCATGTCACGCTCGTGCACGGTCTCGGACTGGTAGGTGGCGAATTCCTTCACCGACTCCTCGAGCGCGGTCTGCAGGTCCTCGGGCAGCGCGTCCCACTTGGCCTTGTTCATCGACACCTCGATGAGCGGCATCGAGTGGAAGCCCGGGTAGACCGGGTGCTTGGCCACGTCATGCAGGCCCTGCGCGGCGTTGGTCGAGAAGGTGTTGTAGTCGGCGGCATCGATCACGCCCTTGTCGAGCGAGGTGAAGACCTCGGAGCCCGGCAGGTTCACCGGCGCGGCACCCGCGGCGGCGAAGACGTTCTGCACCATGCCCTCGGGGGCGCGCAGCTTCAGCCCCTGCAGGTCGTCGACCCCCTCGAGCGGCACTTTCGAGACGAAGGCCTCGAGGCCCGGCGTGGTGGCGCCGATGAAGTGCAGGCCATAGGGCTCGAGCATCTCGTTCATCAGCTCCTTGCCGCCGCCGTTCTCGATGAAGTCGAACATCTGCTCCGGCGAGGACCACGCGCCCACGGGGTTGGCGATCAGGCCGAAGGCCGGATCCTTGCCCGAGGCGTAGGAGGTGTCGGTGAAGTGGCCGTCGAGGATGCCCGCGGCGACCGCGTCCATGGTCTCGGAGTGGGCGACGATGGTTTCCACGGGGAGCATCTCGATGGCGACGCGGCCGTCGGTCTTCTCCGAGACCATCTCGGCCCATTCCTTCTGCAGGATGAAGTTGGTGTTGCCGGCCGGGTCCGAGGACTGGAAGCGGAAGCTGTGTTCCTGCGCCTGCGCGGCACCGCCGAAGGTGGTCGTGGCGGCAATGGCGATGGCGGTTCCGAGGAAAAGGCTGCGGCGTGTCAGGGTCGTCATAAGAGGGCTCCTCCCTTTTGAAATGCGGCTCGACCGGGGCGGGGCCCCGTCTCCGAGTCGGCTGTACGATAGGTGACGCACGATGACAGCGCAATCATTTTGTCTGTCAGGCTCGCTGGGTCACAGCTCTCAACCCGACGCTACCGGCCGTGGTAATGCGGTGGAAACGTCGGGAGGATTTTCGAGGGCGCGATGCAAGATCCGCGAGTAGCGCGGTTTTTCTTGAACAAACCTGACGGTTCGGCGATGATGCGCCGGCATGAAAGGACCCGAGCAGCGCCCATGGCCCGCAAGAGCAAGATCCAGTCAGACCGCCCGACATTGGTGGATGTGGCCCGCGAAGCCGGTGTCAGCGCAATCACCGTGTCCCGCACGATTCGCTCGCCCGAGATCGTCTCGGAGCGTGCGCGCCGCAAGGTCGAGGAGGCCATCCGCAAGCTCGGCTACACCCCCGATCCGGCAGCCTCGGCGCTGGCCTCGCGCAGCACCTCGACCATCGGCCTGCTGGTGCCGTCTCTGACAAACAACGTCTTTGCCGACGTGCTGCGCGGCGTCTACGAGGGCGTCGAGGGCACGCGGTTCTTCGTGCAGATCGGCAACTACCGCTATAGCGCGCTCTCCGAGGAGGGGCTGATCCGCAACTTCCTCAGCCAGAGGCCGGCGGGGCTGATCGTGTCGTCGATGGACCAGACCCCGGCAGGGCGCAAGCTGCTCGAGGAGGCACCTTGCCCGGTGGTGCAGATCATGGAGACCAGCGTCGACTCGGTCGACATGAGCGTGGGTTTTGACCAGCTCGAGGCGGTGCGCGCCGCGGCGCGGCACGTGGCCGAGTGCGGCTATCGCAGGCCGGGCTTTCTCAGCGCCCGGATGGACCCGCGCGCGCAGCGCCGGCTGGCGGCATTCCGCGAGGTCGCGGCGGCCCACGACATGCTCGACGAGGCGCGCATCATCACCACGCCGCAGCCGTCCTCGGTGGGCATGGGGCGGCACCTGCTCGAGCAGCTGCTGGCCCGCGCGCCGGAGACCGACGCGGTGATCTGCAACAATGACGACCTCGCCGTCGGCGCGCTGATGGAGGCGATCCGGCGCAACATTGCGGTGCCGGAACAGCTTGGTATCTGCAGTTACAACGACATCGAGATGGCCCGCCACATGGTGCCCGCGCTGAGCGCGGTGGCCACGCCCCGGCGCGAGATCGGGCGGCGTGCCATCGCCATGCTGCTGGCAGAGATCGAGGCGCCGGGCTCGGTCCGGGAGCGCCATATCGACCTTGGCTACGAGCTTGTGGTGCGCGAGTCGACCTCGTCACGCTGACCACGTTTACATGGGCGGGAGGCCCTTTCATGAGCGACACGACAACCGCGCTGATCGCGCTGGACTGGGGCACGTCGAGCCTGCGCGGCTTTCGCCTCGCGAGCACCGGCGAGGTGCTCGAGACCCGCGCCTCGGCGCATGGCATCCAGCACCTGCCCGAGCCCGGAGAAGCCGGGTTCGAGGCCGCCTTCGCGGCGCTTTGCGGCGACTGGCTGGCGGCGGGCCCGGTGCCGGTGGTGGCCGGCGGCATGGTGGGCAGCGCGCAGGGCTGGCGCGAGGTGCCCTACCTCTCCTGCCCGACACCGCTGGCCGGGCTCTATGAGGCGGCAGAGCGGGTGGTGACCCGCGACGGCGTCGAGATTCTGCTGGCGCCGGGGCTGATCTTCGAGCCCGAGGGCGGCACGCCGGAGGTGATGCGCGGCGAGGAGATCCAGATCGCCGGAACGCTGGCAGGCCGGCCCGACTGGCAGCGGGCCTCGACCCTCGTTCTGCCCGGAACCCATTGCAAATGGGCCGAAATCCGCGACGGCAGCGTCACTGGATTCGGCACCTACATGACCGGCGAGATCTTTGCCCTGCTGCGGGGCCACTCGATCCTCGGGCGGCTGATGAGCGACGCGCCGGTCTCCGAGGACACCCGCAACGGGGCCTTCGCCCGCGGCGTGGCGCAGGCCGCCGAGGCCGGCCCCGGCGATCTGACACGGCAGCTGTTCAGCACCCGGACGCTGGGCCTGACCGGGCAGCTGCCCGGTGGCGCGCTTGCCGATTACTGCTCGGGGCTGCTGATCGGGCACGAGATTGTTTCGGGCCTGCGCGACAGCGGCGATGGGCCGGTGGTGCTGGTCGGCAGCGGGGCGCTTTGCGCCCGCTACGGCGAGGCGTTGCGCCAGCTGTCCCGCCAAGACCCTGCTGCCATCATCGAGAACCCGGCCCCTGCGGGGCTGCACCGTTTCGCCCGCGACGCGGGCCTGCTTCGCCAGGAGAGCTGACATGACCGACCCGACCCGCCCCCAACGCCTCGAGGCTGCCTGCGAGGCGCTGCCGCTCGTCGCCATCCTGCGCGGGCTGCGCCCGGAAGAGGCGGTGGAGATCGCGCAGGCGCTTTTCGACGCCGGCTTCCGCCTGATCGAGATCCCGCTGAACTCGCCCGAGCCCTTCGACAGCATCGCCGCGGTGCGCAAGGCGCTGCCCGCCGAGGCGCTGGTCGGCGCGGGCACCGTGACGACGCTGGCGGATGTGGCGCGGCTCGACGAGATCGGCGCCGATCTGGTGGTGATGCCGCATGCCGATACCGCGGTGATCGCCGCGGCCAAGGTGGCGGGGATGATCTGCATCCCCGGCATCGCGACCCCGACAGAGGCCTACGCCGCGCTCAACGCCGGGGCCGATGCGCTCAAGGTCTTTCCGGCAGAGCTGGTGGGGCCGGCGGCGGTCAAGGCGATCCGCACCATCCTGCCCGCCGGCACCCGGCTCTTCCCGGTGGGCGGTATCGCGCCCGACACGATGGGGCCGTTCCGAAGCGCAGGCGTCGCGGGGTTCGGCCTCGGCAGCGCGCTCTACAGCCCGGGCGATACGGTCGAGGCAGTGTCCGACAAGGCGGCGCGCTTCGTCATCGCCTGGCAGGAGGGCTGATCCCGCGCAGGAGGGCGGGGCGATTGTCGCCCCTCCTTTGGCCTCTGTCGTCAGCGCGCCGGCAGCAGGACGCCGTCGAAGAAGTCTCCCAGCGCGCCATAGCCGTCAAGCGGCAGCACATGGGCAATGTACTGGTCCGGGCGCACCACGATCATGCAGCCGGTCTCGCGGTCGATGCCGCGCATGTCGAAGATGTCGCCCGCGCCCTTGTGGTCAGTGCAGAACGCCTTCTCGTGGTCCTGCAGGCCATACCTGCCCTTCAGCGGTCTCAGCAGTGACGGCATGTCCTCGTAGGCGAGCTGGTCGAAGGTCTGCTGGAACACCGCGCGGACATCGATGATCGCGTCGATATCCTCGCCCGGCCGGGTGTATTTCATCACCGGCGAGGCAGGGTCGCGCTCCAGCCAGTCGGCCAACCTGTGGATCGCCGAGCCGGGGGCCGCGCTGTCCTTTGCGGCGGCGAAAGCGTAGATCCGCCAGCGCCCGTCGGCCTCTGCCACGTGGCCGAGCTGCATCTGCATTGCGTCCGCAACCCGCACCACCGGCGCCGAGTGGAAGCGCTTGCCGATCACCTCACCGGTCGCCAGCGCCTGATGGGTGGGCTGACCGATCAGCGCCGAAGGCTCATACTTCACCGCCAAACCGCCGGTGAACTCGAGGTTCTCGATGAATTGTGCCTGCACGCGGGGCACGTCAGTGCCATCAAGTTCGGACTCGCCCGGCGGGGCCGACATGATGCGCGCCCATTTGTGATCGGTCTCGATCAGCCGCTTGGCCTCGAGCCAGCGTTCGGCGGAGTAACTGTGCAGCAGACCCGGTGCGGCGCGCTTCTGGAACACATGCCCCAGCTTCCAGCCGAGATTGAACGAGTCCTGCATCGACACGTTCATGCCCTGACCGGCCTTTGGGCTATGGGTGTGGCAGGCGTCACCGGCGGTAAAGACCCTCGGATGCCGTGCGTCGCGCTGATCGTCGGGCACGTCGTCGAAGCGGTCGGTGAGGCGGTGCCCGATCTCGTAGACCGACCACCAGACCACCTCCTTCACGTCGATGGTGTAGGGGGCCATGATCCGGTTGGCGGCGGCGATCATGTGTTCGGAGGTGAGGTTGCGGCTGGCCACGCGCTCGTCGGGGTTGAGCTTGTCGAGCTCGACATACATGCGGAACAGGTAGCCGCCTTCGCGCGGCAGGATCAGCACGTTGCCCTCGCTCTTCGAGGCGACGATGCATTTCTGCCGGATGTCGGGGAAATCGGTGTTGGCGAGGATGTCCATCACGCCCCAGGCCTGATGCGCCGCATCGCCGTGCAGCATGCCGCCGATCGCCTTGCGCACGTTCGAACGCGCGCCATCGCAGCCCACAACGTAGTTCGCCCGCACCGTCTGCAACGTGCCGGCGTTCACCCCGGTGTTCTCGAGCGTTACGGTCACCGGGTGATCCTCGGTGCTTTCGTCGACGCTGAGATCCTTGACCGACCAGCCGTAATCGGGCTCCAGCCGCTTCGGCGACTTGCGCATCACGTCGAGGAACAGCTCGTGGATGCGGGCCTGATTGATCAGCGTATGCGGCATCTCGGAGGAATCGTCGGCCACGTCCTGCACGCGGCCGATGCGGCGCACATGTTCCGGCCTTTGCGGGTCCGGGGTCCAGAAGGTGGTCTGGTTGACCCAGTAGCTCTCGCGCTTGACCTGCTCGCCGAAGCCAAAGGCCTGAAACATCTCCATCGTGCGGGTGTTGACGCCGTCGGCCTGCCCCTTCTCCATCGGGCCCGGCTTGGGCTCGACGATCATCACGTCGATTTCTGGGAATTGCGACAGCTGCGCGGCGAGGCAGAGGCCCGCCGGGCCGCAACCGGCGATCAGCACGTCGACCGTCTCGGGTAGCGGTGCGAAGGCACCATACTCTCGGCGGCAGGGGGCCGCATCGCGCAGGTCGGGATCGCCGCCCCGAAAGCCGTTCAGGTAGTACTGCATCAACGCTCCTCCGTCTTGTGCAGGCATAAGCCATGGCTCGTCTGACCCATATGGTAGCTACACTTATTATATTCGGTCAATAATAGATATGCATGCATATCAAATATGCCTATAGAATTGAAATAAAGAGAGTTTTGAGGGGTTCTCGTCTCAAGGAGGGCAGGAGTTGCGCAAAAAAATCGGGAATCGCTCCGCCACTGCGCAATGGCAGAGCTCTACGCGGCCGTTGTCCGGCGCGGCCCGGCGAATGTCGGATGAGGGGACGGTCGCGCGCCCGTGGGCGCGACCGGACGCGGCGAATCCTGCCGGGCGCTGCGGCGGCCTCAGCCGCCGAAGCTGCGCAGTCCGCTGCCGGTCTTCGAGCCGCCGAAGCCGCCACGCGAAGCGGCGGTGGCGCGGGTGAGGGGCGGCTTGCCGGCGGTCACGGGCGCCTTGTTGAAGGTGCTCGGGTTGAGGTTCGCGCGGCCGGTGTTGTTGGCGTAGGTCGTGCCGCCCGCCGGCGTGGTGAAGCGGCCGTTGGCGTTGCGATACATCGGCTGCGCCGCGAGGCCGCGCTGCCCGCCCAGCATGTTGCCGATCAGGTAGCCGGCCAGCAGCGGCATGAAGATGCTGCCCGAGCCGCCGCCCGTGGCCTGCGCCTCGGAGCCGCAATTGCCCTCGCCATACTGCTCCTCGCAGACCGCGAGGCTGTCATAGCGCGGCGCGGTTTCGGCGTGCAGGGTCTCGGCCTCTGCGAAGGCGTTGGTGCAATCCTGCTCGGAGAACAGGCTGGTCGGGCCGACGGCGCTGCGGCAGCTCTCGAGATCGGGGAAGGCCTGCGCCTCGACCGGTTCCTCGCGGCATCCGGCGAGCGCGAAGGAGGCGGCGCCGACGATGGCGAGTGCGGCTGTGCGGGAACGTTTGGTCATGGCGGTCTCCGTCAGTCTCGGATGAAATGGGGTTTGAAGCGCGACAGATCCTGGGTGATCCGTCCGCGATCCTCGCGAATGCCGATGCCGGCGCAGTGCTCCCCCGCGATCCAGGCGCCGATCACCGGGCGGAAGCCGGCAAAGACCGGCAGCGGGTGATAGGCCTGCGCGATGCGCGGATGCTTGGCATAGCCGTCGTTGCTGGCCGTCTCGGTCACAGCGCCGTCCTCGACGATGCTGATCGACGCCCCCTCTCGCGAGAAGATCGGCTTCAGCACATGACCGCGCGCCATCGCCCCCGAGGCCCGCGCGAGCCGGGCGGCAGTCTCCGGCGACGGGTCGGTCAGGTCGCTCTCGAAGAAGGCGGGCAGCAGGTTGGGATGGTCCTCGAACATCTCCCACAGCACCGGCAGAATGCCCTTGTTCGACAGGATCGCCTTCCACGGCGGCTCGATCATCCGGCACTGCGCGGTAGCGAGATGGGCGGCGTAGTCGTCGCGCAGCAGGTCTTCCCACGGATAGAGCTTGAACAGCGTGCCGATCACCCGGTCCTCGTCGTCGAGGAACTGGCCGTCCTCGCTGACGCCGATCTTCTCGAGATCGGTGTAATGCGCGCCGAGCCCCGCCTCGCGCGCCGCCCAGCCAAGCGCCTCGACGGTGGCGTAGTCCTCGGGCGCGCCGGAAAGGGCGGTGAAATGCAGCTGCGTCTCGGGGGCGAACATCGCGCCCAGCCGCTCGACGATGGCCTCGTGGATGCCATTGAACTGGTCGTCGCCCTCGCGCAGCACGCCGAGCGCCTGCTGGTCCTCGAACCACTGCCACTGGAAGGCCGCGCTTTCGTAAAGCGAGGTCGGGGTGTCGGCGTTGTATTCCAGCATCTTGGCCGGACCGTCGCCATCATAGACCAGATCGAAGCGGCCATAGAGCTCGGGCTCGCCGTCCTGCCAGCTTTGCGCGATGTAGTCGCGATGCGCCTCGGGGATCTCCAGCCGGTCGAGCAGCTCCTCCGAGCCGATCACCCGCGCGACGGCTTCGCGGCAGAGCCCGTGCAACTCGGTGGCGGGGTCCTCGATGCGCTCTTCGATTTCGGCCAGCGAGAAGCAATAGGCCGAAGCCTCGTCCCAGTAGGGCTCGCCATGCATGTCGGCAAAGGTGAAGCCCTGGTCGGCGGCCTTGTCGCGCCAGTCCGGGCGCTCCGGCAAATCGAGCTTCTGCACCTGTGGTCCTTCCTCCTGTCGCCGCGCCTTTCCGAGGGCGGCGGTGTCGCGCGATATATGGGCAGTTCGCGCGGAATTGTGAACCTTGGAAACGGAAAAAGGCGCCGCGCATCCCCACGCGGCGCCTGTCCCCGTCATGCCGGCGCGGGCCGGCTCAGCGCGACATCATCAGCTCCGGCAGGAAAAGGGTGATCTGCGGGAACGAGAGCAGCAGGACCAGCACGACGATCTCCATGCCGAGGAAGGGCAGGATGCCGCGAAAGATCGTGCCGAGCGGCACCCGGGTCTGCGCCGCGGCGACATAGGCGTTGAGCCCCAGAGGCGGCGTCAGCAAGCCGATCTCGACGGTCTTGGTCACCACGATGCCGAACCAGACCGGATCGTAGCCCATTGCCATGGCGGTCGGGAAGGCCAGTGGCATGGCCAGCGACAGGATCGCGAGCTGGTCCATGAACATGCCCATCACCAGCAGCACGAGGATGATGATCGCCATGATTAGCTCGCGTGGCATCTCGGTGGTGGCGACGAACTCGAGCATCCCGTGCGTGATGCGGGTGAAGGCGAGGTAGTTCGAGAAGATTGCCGAGCAGGCCACGATGGCCACGATCATCACCGTGGCTCGGATCGCGCGGCTGATCGAGGTGCCAAACTGCACGAAGCTGAGCGTGCGCTGAAGCATGACGATGATGAGCGAGCCCATCACCCCGAGCGCCGCCGCCTCCGAGGGCGAGGCCAGCCCGCCATAGATCGCGCCGATCACCGCCAGAAGCAGCACCACCATCGGGATCACGTGCACGCTCTGGCGCAGCGCGCCCTTCAGCTCGAACGGATCGCCCTTCGGGGCCTGGTCGGTGGTCTGGGCGATGATCTTGATCACCAGCGCGAGGCCGGCGGCGGTCAGGAAGCCCGGCACGATGCCGGCGATAAAGAGCTTGCCGATCGAGGTCTCGGTCAGCACGCCGTAGACCACCAGCACGATCGAGGGTGGCACCACCACGGCGAGCGTGCCGCCGACGCTGACCACCGCCGCGGCGAGGCGGTCTGAATACCTGTGGGCGCGCATCTCCGGGAAGGCCGAGGCCGCCATCGCCGCGGTCGACGCGGTCGAGCTGCCGACCAGCGCGGCAAGGATCACCGAGGCCGCGACGGTGGCGATGGCGAGCCCGCCCTTCACGTGGCCGATCCAGCGCTGGCAGGCGATGATGGCGCGGCGCGTGACATCTCCGGCGGTCAGCAGCTCTGCCATCAGGATGAAGAGCGGGATCGCCACGAGGATGAACGACGCTGAGGTGTCAAAGAAGGTGCGTTCGAGCACCGCCAGCGCCGGGCGCATGCCGAGTTGCGCGGCGAGCCCGGCGGTGCCGGCAATGCCCATGGCGAAGGCGATCGGCACGCGGAACACCATCAGGGTGGCGAGCAGCAGCAGGATGGCGAAGAAGGTCAGCATGAAGGGTCCGTGCGCGTCTTGAGGGGCGGGCAGCCGCGCGATGATCGCGGCTGCCCCGGGATGGTCTTCAGCTGCGGCTCAGTTGCCGGTGAGTTCGCTGTAGGTCTCGAGCACCGAGATCGCGCCGTCATTGTCGATGCGCTCGACCCAGTCGGTGCTGACGGCGCCGGTCGCCTCGGTCACGGCGGCAAGCTCTTCTGCCGAGAAGCTGTAGGTGTCGATGCCCTCGGCCTTCCACTCCTCGATCAGCCCGGCGACCGAGGCGTCCTGCGCCTGAGCCACATGCGCCGCGGTTTCGGCGCCAAGGCTGACCAGCTTGGCTTGCGTGTCGGCGGGCAGCCCGTCGAACAGGTCACTGCGGATCACCATGACGAAGCTGTAGCCACCGAAGGAGCCGTTGGTCGAGATGTGGCTGACCACCTCGTTGAGCTTGTAGCCCGGCACCGAGGCGAGCGGGAAAAGCACCGCGTCGAGCCGGCCTCGCTCGACCGCGGTATAGACCTCGGGGCCGGGGATCGAGATGCCGACCCCGCCGAGGCTGCGTGCGGTCATCGCCTGGGTCGAGCCGGAGGTGCGGATGTCCTGCGACGCCCAGTCGGCGGGCATCCCGAGGCGCGTCTTGGCCAGCACCTGGTAGGGCGGCAGCACGAAGCCGAAGACCGGCGTGACGCCGGCGGCGAGGAACTCGTCGCGCAGCGGGCCGGCCTCGAGCATGGTCTGCAATGCCTGGGTGCCCTCGGCGGCCGAGCCGTAATAGCCCGGCAGCGCCACCACCGAGTTCAGCGGCAGCACGTCGGCGTGGTAGGGCGTGCCCAGAAGGGCGGCGTCGAGAATTCCGTTGTTCACCGCGTCGAGCTGCGCCTTGGACTTGGCCGCCTGCTGCGAGGGAAAATGCTCGAAGCCGATCTCTCCGCCGGTGGCCTCCTCCACCGCCGCCATCCATTTCGTCGTGCCCTCGACCGACACGATATGCGTGGTCGACTGGAAATCGCCCAGCCGCAGGGTTTCCGCCGCAAGCGGCGCCGCCGCGAGGGTCAGAGCGGTGCCCAGCACCGCGATCATCCGGGTCTTGGTCGTCATGGTGTCTCTCCTCCCTTGAGAAATCATCACAGGTCTGCCGGTTCGCGTCTCCTCAGCGCGTCGTGCAGCAGTCTCAGAACCAGCACGCCGCATCCCAGCGGGACGACGGCGTAGGCCCAGCCGAGGGGCCAGTCGACCACCCCGTATTCCACGTCTCCTTGCAGGATCGCGTCTAGGGCGAACTCGCCCGACATCACCGTCACCGCGCCGAAGAACAGCGCCGGCAGCAGCAACCGCAGCCGCGCCACCACCGCGCCGAAGGGGCCAGGCATCCGCTCGGGCGTGAGCTCGAGCGCCAGGTGGCCGCCGTCGCGGAACACCCGCGACAGCGACAGGCAGGCCAGCGCCGGCATCAGGAACAGCTCGGTCAGCTCGAACTGGACCTGGACCGGACGGTTGGCGAACAGCCGCAACAGGATGTCGAGGTTGATCAGCCCGGCGACCAGCACCAAGCAGAGGCACCCCGCGATGTGCAGGATGTCCTCGAGTTTTCTCAGTCCGGTCTCAAGCATCGGCGCTCCTCCCTAGCCGCTGCGTGATGGACGGGCGCTCAGCGCTTCGGCAGTTCGACGATCGCCGCGCCCATGGCCGAGAGCTCTCCGTCCTGCTGCTCCGCGCGTTGCTGGATCTCCAGCAGGAAGCGGCCGTCCTCTTCGAATTTCCGCACCACGGTGCCGTGGATCAGAATGATGTCGCCTTCGGGGTTGTGCCGGCGCACCTGGCACTTGGCCTGCCGCAGAAAGCCGTCATCGCCCATCCAGTTGGTGATCTGATGCGTCAGCCACGAGGTCCGCTCGGGGCCGTAGTCATAGGCGCCGGGGGCGCCGACCTCGAGCGCGAACTCTTCTTCCCAATGCACCCGCTCGGGGCAGTCGGGAATGCCGAACTTGTTCTTCGGGCCGGCGCTCGGGTGCTTCTGCTGTAGCTGCCATGCCAGCTTGTTGGCGCGGATGTAGAGGCCGCCCCATCCTTGGGCGTAGGCGATGAAGCCGGTGGCCGTCATCGGGCCCTTCACCATGGTGGGCAACTCCTCGCCCTCGGCCACGTCATTCCAGTAGCGGGTCTCGGCGCCGCGCACCGTCTCGTGCTCGTAATACTTGTAGTAGCTGTCGAGCTCTTCCTGGGTCCAGACCTTGCGCCCCTTGGCCTTGGCCTCGGTGTACTTGGTGCCGTTCTCGCGCGCCTGGTCGCGGTCGGTGCGAAAGCACCAGCTGTCGGCATCGGCCACCAGATCGCCGGTCGCCGCGTCGTAGAAATCGACGTGGTAGATCTGCTGCACGGCACGGCCGGCAAAGCGGGTCTCGTGCTCGATCAGATCCTTGAGATAGGCTTCGGTGCGGAATGCCATGTTCCTGGTGATCGTCTTGTGCCAGTTCCAGTTCGCGCCAGACCACATGGCGTGCACCCCCGGCAGCCCCCCGACATAGCCGGAGATGATGCGGTTGGTAGCAAACAGAAAGCTCGGCAGAGCGATCACGTCGCCATGCCTGGTGCCCGCGGCATAGTCCGGGTCGCACCAGAGCGGATTGTCGTCGCCGATGCCATGGGCATAGTGACGGATGTTGTCGCGTGTCGCCTCGTAGCACCACGGCTCCACCGTCTTCTCGATCTTCACGCCAACGCGCTGGCGCAGGTCGTCGAGCCCCTCCTGGGTGATCTTGGGGAATTTCCTCTGGGTCATGTCGTTCATTTACGTCTCTCCTCGAACGTCTGTGGCGGGGCGGATCACTCCGCGGTCTCGAATGCCGCGGCCTCGCGGTCGCGCAGGATCTTGCGGTTGACCTTGCCGGCGGGGGTCTTCGGCAGCTCGCTGACGAAGACGATCTGGCGGGGGTATTCGTGGCGGGCGAGCCGGGCGCGGACGTGGTCCTGGATGTCCTGCACCAGCGCGTCGGCCTCCGCGCCGGACGGGGGCGCGGCGTGCTTGAGAATGATGTGAGCCTTGACGACGAGGCCGCGCACCGGATCGGGCGCGCCGATCACGCCGCATTCGGCCACCGCTGGGTGGCTCAGGACGGCGTCCTCGACCTCGACCGCGCCGATGGTCCAGCCGGCCGAGATGATCACGTCATCGGCCCGACCGCCGTGGTAGAAATAGCCGTCCTCGTCGACCCGCCCGAGATCCTTGGTCGGGAACCACTGGCCGCGCTTCCTCACCATCAGCTCGCCGGTCTCGCCCGGCGCGGCGGGGCTGCCATCGGCGCGCTGCACCTCGACCTCGACCCCGGGCACCGCCTTGCCCATGGCGCCGTCGCGCACCTCGAGATCGTCGGCGCCGGGATAGTTGGCGATGATCACGCCGATCTCGGTGGTGCCATACATCGAGCGCACCTTGGTGCCGAAGACGCGTTCGACATAGGCGGCGGTCTCGCTGTCGATGGGCTCGCCGGTGAACGAGAGCTTGTCGAACTGGTAGGTGAAGCGCTCGGCCTGACCGGAATTGCGCATCATGCGGTAATGGGTGGCGGCGGCGGTGAGGTTGGTGATGCCGAAATCCTGCAGTGCCTTCAGCAACCGGACGGGATCGAACTTGCCGCTGAACGTGCCGGTCGAGACCCCCATGGCCAGCGGCGCCAGCGTGCCGTGCCAGAGCCCGTGGCCCCAGGCCGGCGAGGACGGGCAGAAGAAGCGGTCGCCGGGGCGGATGCCCGTGGCATAGAGCGCGGCGACCATCAGCGTGACGATCGACTGGTGCGAGTGCTGCACTGCCGCCGGCAGCGCGCGGGTGGTGCCCGAGGTGTATTGCAACACCGCGAGATCGCTGCCGGCGGTGTCCCAGTTGAAACGGGTGGGCAGAGCGTCGAGTCCCGACAGGAAGTCATCGTCGACGACGGTCACGTTCTGCGCGCCGCCCTCGATGGCCTCGGGCGCCTTCTCGGCATTGGTGAAGAAGATCTTCGGACGGCAATCGCCGACCCGCAAGCGGATGCCGTCTGGACCGAAGAGCGAGAACATCGGCACCGCCACCGCGCCGGCTTTGATCACCCCGAAGAGCGCGCAGTAGAAGGCCAGCGACGGCTCGATCATCACCGCGATGCGGTCGCCCTTCGCGACGCCCCTGCCGGCGAGGTAATGCGCGATCTGCGACGAGCGGCGTGACAGCTCCTCGAAGGACATGACCTCGTCGCGCCCATCCGCATGGGCCACCCGCAGCGCCACCGCGTCGCCCTTCACGTGCCGGTCGATGCACTCGTGGGCGATGTTGAAGCGCTCCCGCGTGCCGTCGAACAGCTCCCACAGCCGGTCCTTGGAGTAGTGCGTCTGGGCATCGGCGTAGGACGTGAAGTCCACAAGGCTGGTCATCTGGTCGTGCCTCCTAGGTCGCGGTCCGGGCTGGCTCAGGGCGCTGCGTCCGGTTCGTTGACAACGGTAGGGATCGCAGGCAATCATTGTCAATACGCTATTATTATTGTATAGAGGCAATGAAATCTGGCGAAACCGAGGATGGACATGACCACGGAACAGGCATCATCAGGCAGCAAGCGGGCGGTTCCCGCAGTGACGCGCGCCCTTGCGATATTGAGGTTTCTGGCCCGTTCGGCCGAGCCTGTGGGGGTCAACCCGATGGCGCGCGAGCTCGAGCTGGTGCCAAGCACCTGCCTGCACATCCTGCGGGTGTTGCAGGACGAGGGGCTAGTGGATTTCGATTCGGCCACCAAGCGCTATTCGATCGGCGTGGGCATTTTGCCGCTCGCCCGCTCGGCGCTTCAGCGCAACACCTTCTCGGTGCTGATCCAGCCGAAGCTGTCGGAGCTGTCGCAGGCCTTCGGGGTCACCAGCATCGCCACGCAATTTGCTGAGCCGGCGCAGATGATCGTTGTGGCGCTGTCGCAATCGAACATGCCGTTCCGGCTTCAGGTCGACCTCGGCAGCCGCTTCCCGGCGCTGATCAGCGCCACCGGCCGTCTCTTCGCGGCGCATAACGTGCCCGACCCGGAGAGCCTGCGCGCCCGCTTCGACAAGCTGGTCTGGGACCATCCGCCAAGCTTCGAGCACTGGCTCGAAGAGGTGGCCGAGGCGCGCAGCCGCGGCTACGCTCTGGACCGGGGGAGCTATATCTCGGGGGTCACGGTGATCGCCGTGCCGGTGTTCGGGCCGGGCGGGCGGATGATCCGCTCGCTCGTCGCCATCGGGATCTCGGAGCGGCTGGAGGACCGCGAGATACCGAAGTTGGCGCAGGCCATGTGCGCCATGCGCGACGAGGTCCAGGATTTGCAGATCGACGCAGGGAACTAGAAGGGGAGCAGAGATGCGTGAGGAGGAGGTCAGTCCCGAGGGCTGGAAACCGATCAATGTCAAAGGGTTCATCAACGAGATCGGGCCGCTCTTGCGTCCGCTGGAGCGCGGCGAGGAGGCGGTCTACGCGATGCAGGCAGAGGCACGGCACCTGAACCCGCTCGGGCTGGTGCATGGCGGCGTGCTGACCAGCCTGCTCGATCAGGCGGTGGCGCTCGTCGCGTGGAACGCCTGCGACCGGCAGCCGACGGTCACGGTGCAGATGGACACCCGGTTTCTCGGCGCGGCGCGCGCCGGGGATTTCCTCGCCACCCGCGCCAGCCTGCGCCATGCAACGCGCTCGCTGCTCTTCGTCGACGCTAGCGTGAGTGCCGGCGGAGCGCCGGTGGCGGCGGCCTCGGCGATCCTGAAACGCACAGCCAAGACGGGACAGAGCACATGACCGACAGCCAGACGCAGATGCGCCGGGGTCCGCTTGCCGGCATCCGTGTGCTCGATTTCTCGCGCATCCTTTCGGGGCCCTATGCCAGCATGGTGCTCGCCGATCTCGGAGCCGAGATCATCAAGATCGAGCCCATGGGCAACGGCGACGACACCCGGAACTTCCCGCCCTTCCAGGGCGGGCTGAGCCATTATTACATCGCGCTCAATCGCAGCAAGAAGAGCCTCGCGCTCGATCTCAAGTCCGAGGATGGCCTGCGCATCGCGCGCGAGCTTGCGGCGACCTGCGACATCGTGCTGGAGAACTTCCGCCCCGGCGTCATGGATCGGCTGGGCCTCGGCTACGAGACCCTGCGCGACGGCCACGAGGCGCTGATCTACTGTTCGATCACCGGGTTCGGCGCGAACAGTCCGCACAGCGACAAGCCCGCCTTCGATATCGTGGCGCAGGCGCTGTCCGGCGTCATGAGCGTCAACCGCGAGCCGGGGCAGGCACCGAACAAGCTCGGCATTCCACTGGGCGACATGGCGGGCAGCATCTTCTCGCTCTTCGGGCTGCTCGCCGCTCTCCACGAACGCAACGCGACCGGGCAGGGGCGGCACGTCGAGGTGGCGATGCTCGACAGCATGATCGCGCTGCAAGGCTACCTCTCGCAGATCTACTTCGTCAGCGGCGAGAGCCCGCAGCCCGTGGGCACCCAGCATCCCAGCATCGTGCCCTATGGCTCCTATCCCACCGCCGACGGCCACGTCATCGTGGCCTGCCTGACTGAGCGCTTCTGGCACAATTTTGCCCGTTGCATCGGCCGGGCCGACCTGATCGACGATCCGCGCTTTGCCGCCTACGAGGCACGTCTGGCGAACCGCGGCGCTCTCGAGCCGCTGATCCACGAGGCGATGGCGGGGGAGGGCACCGCCTACTGGCTCGAGCGGCTGACCGAGTTCGACGTGCCCAACGCTCCGATCCTGTCGATCGGCGAGGCGCTGGAGCAGGAGCACGTGGCGGCGCATGGGCTGATCGAGGAGGTCGACCACCCCGAGGCCGGCGCGCTGCGGCTGGTGCGCGGGCCGATCCTGTTCGACGGCGAGGGGGCCTCGCCTGCGACGCCGCCCTCGCTGCTGGGCGCGGACACGGCAGAGGTGCTGCGCGAGGGGCTGGGTTATAGCGACTCCCAGCTGCGCGCACTCGAGGCGCGTGGTGTGCTGTCCTGCGGCGTCACGCAGCCGGACCGCAAGCAAGAGGTGTCGTGACGCGCCGCCGCCCGGGCCCGCGCGGCTGATCCCGCCCAGGCGCATGTTGCAGCGTGCCTAGTGGCCGGGTCACTCCGCCGGGCGGCGCTGCCGGGATGTGCGCCGGTTGACCCAGGCTTTCAGGCCGCGTTCGGCGGGGCGTTCGAAATAGATGAACAGCACCAGAGAGGCGACGATGGCCAGCGCGAACGCCGCTGCCGCGACGAAGAGATCGCGGTGGGGCAGGTCGCCGATCAGCCGGTTGCAGATCCGGATCGCGGGCTGATGGATCATGTAGAGCGCGAAGGACGCCTCTCCGAGCAGCACCATCGCCCGCCCCGACAGGATGCGGCAAAGCGCCGGGGCGCGGTCGAGATGGACATAGAGCAGCAGTGTCACCACCGGCAGGAAGAACAGCGACATGCGCACCGCCTCGGGGATGCGGTCGGCCACGAACATCGCTGCGAAGAGCAGCGCCCAGGCAAGCGGCAGCGCGCTCCGTGGCAGGCGCAGCCCCCGTTGCCAGACATCGTAGAGGGCCATGCCGGCGAGGAACTCGAGCAGGCGAAACCCCGGGAAGATGTAGAACACCCAGTGTCCCACGGTGCGCTCTCCGACGAGGATGACGCTGTTGTAATGCGTGACCGCATAGGCCGCGCAGGCCGCAACGGTCATTGTCAGAAGCGCGGTCAGCAGCCAGCGCCTCGGGGCGGCGACAAAACAGAGCGGAAAGAAGCACAGGTAAAAGAACATCTCGTTCGAAAGCGACCATGACGGCGCGTTGAGCGAGAGGTAGTAGGTCGAATCCGGCACCCAGGATTGCAGGAAACTGAGATTGAGCAGCGCCACCGGGGCGGTGAGGTTGTTGCGCCAGATCCCGACCAGCACATAGGGCAGTGCGGTGGCGAGGTGCAGAGGGGAGAGCCGCGCGAGGCGCAGCGCCATGAAGCGGCCGTAGGTCATGTCACCGCAGGTGATGCGGGTGGCGTAGGAGTGCGACAGCACGAAGCCCGACAGCACGAAGAAGAACGAGACCCCGACAAAGCCCTGCGCGAGCATCGTCTGAAGCCAGTCTGGCGCCGAGGGCCATGGCACGTGACTGAGAAAGACCAGCAGGGCCGCGATGAAGCGCAGGCCGGTCAGCTGGTCGAGCCGGGTCACGTCGCCGTTGGACATCAGACAGGCCGACGACAGGGAGGCCGGGTGGCACGCCGCGAGGGGCGCGGCGGCGGCCGGTCGAGGGGGCAGGGAGGCTGACGCCATATCCGTCTTCCAGGAGTGGCGCATGCGCCAGGGGGCCGCCGCGCCATCGTCCGACGCGGTGGTTCATGAGCGGAGCGCCGGGGGGCGCTCCTGCCCGGGAAAGCCGGACGACCGGCGTTAACTTTCGGCGACTGTTCCATGCTGCGGACACCGGAAGATGCTGACATCGCGTTCGAGATACAGGGGCTTGCGGGCGCTGAACTCGGCATCGAGCACGCAGCGCGCCTCCATGTCCGCAAAGAAGCCCCGCATCAGATCAGAAGGCACTTCGTCGCGCATGTACGGCAGGTTCTTGACGACGAAGACCGAGAAACCCTGATCAAGCCAGTAATCGAGCTGCCACTCCTCGCGCTGCGGTGGCCAGGCGTGGGCCTGGACCACGTAATCTTCAGCGTCCTCGTCGACGCCTTCGAGGCCATACATCACCGTCGGCATCCCGATGTAAAACACCGCGCCGGGCACGTTCTCGCGCACGAGGCGCTCTTCGCTGAGCTCGGGCATCACCACGTCGTATTTCGCCGCCAGCCGGTCCCAGCGCGCGTGCTCCATGGCCTGCGCCTCCATGCGCTTGGGCAGGTTGGTCTCGAGCATGGTCATGATGCGCTCATCGGCGTAATCACGCGCGATGCGGGTGTCGACCTCCTCGCGGATCGCGGGGGCGTTGGCCTGCCGCAGCGGGATCGCGGCGTTCGAGGCGCTGAGCACGAGTCCAACCGCCAGCGCCGCCGTGGCGCCAAAGCGCAGCACCGGCTGCGGCGCGGCGCTGAGCCCTGCGAGCGCCAGCGCGGCGAGCAGCGCAAGGCCGGCGAAATTGGCGATCCAGAGATGCTCGGGCTGGCGCGATCCCACCAGCAGCGCCGTGCCGACTGTGGCCAGCACCAGTGCGATCCAGACCACGATGAGCAGCGGTTTGTGGTCGAGCCTGACGCCCGGCAGCAGCAACGCCAGCGGGGCCAGCAGCGCTGCGACCAGCCAGACCGGGTTGAGCCCCAGCACCGGCGTTGCGAGCCGGTCGAGCAGGGTCACAAGACCCACCGTGCGGTCTGCGTCGCCGGTGACCGACATCACCGCCTGGATCTTCTGGAACTCGAGGAAGCTGGCGAAATCGAGCACCAGGCCGATATTGAGGATCGGCCATGCGATCGCGGCGGTCAGCAGGATGCGCCCGACCGAGGCGGCACAGGCCCGGCCGCCCTCGCTCCGGGCGATCAGGAGCCAGTATCCCAGCGCCAGCGGCGCGAGGATCAGGACGCCGGATTGCTTGAAACTGACGGTCAGCACCGCCATCAGCGCCACGATCACGTCCCAGCGCCCCGGGCGCGGGGTGTCGAAACGCACCAGAGTGGCCCAGATCGTCGCGATCAGGGCGGAGGCCAGCGCCACGTCGCCCTTGGCGATGTTCGACATGAAGACCCCGAGAGGAAAGAGCGCCCCAACCAACCCGACCGCGAAGGCGCGGTCGCGGGCAAGCCCGGAGTGACGGGCAATGCCGTAGAACAGCGGCGCGAGCAGCGCGCCGGTGGCGGCGGTCAGCAGCCGTGCGGTGACATAGAACGGCGTCGCATCCTCGAAATACTGGGCGCGGAATCCGCTCGGACCCGACCACCAGTCAAGCACCTGCCCGAGGCCGAACAGCCCGGCCAATCCGATGGCGTTGAGGTAGTTGATCAGGGGCGGATAGAAATGCTGCTCGGGCACCAGTTGCCCGGTGAGCACCTTCGCCGCCTCGTTGATGCGTTCGTCGCCGTGGAAATAGCCGTAATCCGCTCCAACCGCCCGCAGCAGAAATGCAACGGTGAAAAGAACGAGAACCGACACAGTTCCGACCCACTTCTGGCCCGTTATACTCATACCCATGATCCCTGGCCCTACCTGGGACCAGTCAAATACCACAGAGCCTCAATTCGAAACAGTTTTTGTATGTATTGTCCCGAGACGCGCACGAATGGCCAAGGCCAGATCGGACTGTACCGGGGAACAGGGGGAAACCCGATGAACGCTGCGCTCCCGTCTCAGGCTTCCGCGTCGCCCGGTGCCGACACGCCGCTCTATGTCGATCTCGACGGGACGCTCATCCGCACCGATGCCGCGCAGGAGCTTCTGATCGAGTCGCTGAAGACACCGTCGCGTTGGACGGGCATCCTTCGCGCCGCGCGACAGGACGGACGATCCGGGATCAAGCACGCGCTCTGGGACGAGGCGGGGTTCCGGGCCGAGCTGCTACCCTACAACGACGACGTGCTGTCCTATCTGCGGCAGGCCCGCGAGCAGGGCCGCCGGGTGATCCTTGCCACCGCCGCCGACCGCCGCGTTGCCGAGGCCGTCTCCGCGCATCTCGCGCTCTTCGATGGCATTCTGGCCTCGGAGCCGGGCAACAACCTCAAGGGTGCCGCCAAGCTCGAGGTGATCCGGGCCGACGCCGGCGGCGAGCCCTTCGAATATCTCGGTGACAGCCGCGCCGACATCCCGATCTGGGAGGCCGCCGGCTGGGCGGGCTTCGTGGCGCCTTCTGGCGCCGTGGAAGAAGCGCGGCGCCGGACCGGAGACAGGGCAACGCTGGTCTCTGAGGGCAACGGCTCGCTGGTGCGCGGTCTATGGAAGGCGATGCGGCCGCATCAATGGTCCAAGAACGTGCTGGTCTTCGTGCCGCTTCTGCTGTCGCACCAGTACGGTCATGCGGGGATGCTGCTCGCGGCGCTGATGGCCTTCGTCTGCGTCTCGATCCTCGCTTCGTCGGTCTACCTCGCCAACGATCTCGTCGATATCGAGGCCGATCGCCGCCATCGCACCAAGCGCAACCGCCCCTTCGCCTCGGGCGCGGTGTTGCCGGTTGAGGGGGCGGGGGCCGCGCTTGGGCTGGCCACGCTGGCGCTGCTTCTGGCCTTCGCCACGCTGCCGCCGAAATTCGGCGCAATCCTGCTGGTCTACCTCGCGATGACCACCGCCTATTCCTTCGTTCTGAAGCGCTTCTCGACCATCGACACCATCGTTCTGGGGATGCTCTACACGTTGCGCATCGTCGCCGGAGCGGCGGCCTGCGGCATCGCCGTCAGCTCGTGGCTGCTGACCTTCTCGCTGTTCTTCTTCGTCAGCCTCGCCTATCTCAAGCGCGCCATCGAGCTCGAGAGGGTGGAGGAGGCGACCAAGCTGCCGAGCCGCAACTACTGGGGCGCCGAGCTCTCGACGGTGCGTGCCTTTGGCATCGCCAATGCGGCGGCGGCGATGCTGACGCTGGCGCAGTACATGTCGAGCGCCACCGCCAGCCAGACCTATGGTGCCGCCGACCTGCTCTGGCTGGTGCTGCCGCTGATGATGTTCTGGATCTACCGCACTTGGATGTGGGCCTGCCGGGGCAAGATCGGCGACGACCCGGTGATCTTCGCGGTCACCGACCGGATCAGCCAGCTGACCCTTGCCACCACCGTGCTGCTGGTGGTCGCCGCGCGCTACCTGACCATGGAGCCCATGATTCAATGACGTTTCTCGGTTTCGCTCTGATCTTCGTCTCGGTTGCGCTGTCGGCGCTCGGGCAGACCTGTTTCAAGGCCGGCGTGACCCGCGTGAGCTTCGCCGACGGCGCCGGCGTGCTGGGCAAGGCGGCGGCGCTGCTGTTCTCGCCGTGGGTGTTGGGCGGGCTGGCGTTCTACGGCATCGGCACGGTGCTCTGGCTCTTCGCGCTGCGGCGGGTGGATCTTTCGCTGGCCTATCCCTTCGTGTCGATGAGTTTCGTCATGGTGGTGGGGGCCGGCGTGGTGTTCCTCGGCGAGGCGCTGACGCTGCCAAAGCTGCTGGGATTGTGCCTGATCATCGCGGGGCTCTGCGTCATGGCGCTGGACGGGGTGCGCTGAACGGCAACGCCCTGAGACGGGCGCCCTGAACCGACCGTCGCGACAGGCCGGGAGCTTGGGAACTTCGGGCCGCCGCGTGGCGTTAGGCGACGGGCTGCGCAAGGCTTGCCGGTGGGTATCTTGCGTGGCCGACCAGACCGACATCCGCTTCCGACAGGGCCTGACCATATGAAAAGACCCTCAGCCGCGCCGCCAGACCGTCTTCCGGGGCGCGCCCTGATCCCGAGGCTGGCCGCGAAGACGTTAACAAATTCTTGAACGATAAGGGGGCGGCATGAGCCGATCTTGCGACTGGGGCGCGCAGCCCTGCGGCGACGGGACGTGGTCGTTCAACATCTGGGCCCCGGCGGCGGGCAGCGTGCAGCTGCTGCTCGATGGCGATGCGCATCCGATGACCGGCGGCAAGGACGGCTTCTGGCGGGCGCGTCTGCCGGCCCGCGCGGGACAGGACTATCTCTTCCGCATCGACGGGCACGAGCGGCCCGATCCGGCCTCGCGCGCGCAGCGCGGCGGGGGTCGAGGGCGCCTCGGTCACCGTCGACCCCGCCGGCTTCGACTGGGGCGCGCCTTGGCCGGGCCGCGCGCTCGAGGAGGCAGCAATCTTCGAATTGCACATTGGCACCTTCACCGCGGAGGGCACCTTTGCCGCCGCCACCGCGCGCCTGCCCGAGCTTGCCGCGCTCGGTATCACCGCGGTCGAGATCATGCCCGTGGGCCAGTTCGGCGGGCATCACGGCTGGGGCTATGACGGCGTGCTGGTGCGCGCAGCCCACGCGCCCTATGGCTCGCCCGACGATCTGCGCCGGCTCATTGCCACGGCGCAGCGCCATGGCATGATGGTGCTGCTTGATCTGGTGATGAACCATTTCGGCCCGTTCGGAAATTTCCTGCCGGGCTACGCGCCCGACTTCTTCAACCAGCGCCCAACGCCCTGGGGCGACGGCATCGCCTTCGAACGCCCCGAGGTGCAGAGCTTCTTCCGCGAGGCGGCCCTTGGCTGGCTGACCGAATACCGGCTCGACGGGTTCCGCCTCGACGCGGTGCACCAGATCCGTGACGGGCAGGAGCAGAAATTCCTCCGCGATCTTGCGCGGGAGATCCGCGCGCAGGATTTCGGTCGGCCCATTCACCTGATCACCGAGGACGAGCGCAACCTGCCGCACCTGCGCGAGCAGGGCTTCGACGCCGAGTGGAACGACGACTGGCACAACGCGCTGCACGTGGCGCAGACCGGCGAGACGCAGGGCTATTACAGCCGCTTCGCCCGCGATCCGTTCGGCGATCTGGCGCTGGCGATGACGCGCGGACAGGTCGACGAGGGGGCACCGCATCCCGAGGAGGTGCGCGGTGCGCCTGCCGGGCACCTGCCGTGGACCGCCTTCGTCAATGCCAACCAGACCCATGACCAGATCGGCAACCGCGCCCATGGCGAGCGGCTGCTCACCCTGATCGGCGAGCCCTCGGCGCGGGTCTGCCACGCGGCGCTTGTGCTGATGCCGTTCCTGCCGATGCTCTACATGGGCGAGGAAGAGGGGCGCGACACGCCCTTCCTGTTCTTCTGTGATCCGCCCGACGAGGATGCGCGCGAGGCGGTGCGCAAGGGGCGCTCTGCCGAGTTGCGCGGCATCGGATACGATCTCGAGGGGATGCCCGATCCCACCAGCGCCGAGGCCTTCGAGGCCTCGAAACCCTACGCCCCGGACCCGCCCGCTCATGCCGAGGCGTGGCGAGAGCTCACCCGCGAGCTGCTCGCCCTGCGCGCGGCGCAGGTGGTGCCGCTGCTGCGCTCTGGCAAGACCGGGCTCGGAGAGGTCACGCGCCACGGCCCCAAGGCTTTCGAGATCCGCTGGCCCTTCGCGGCGGGCGAGATCCGTATGCTCTTGGCACTCGGCGCCCCGGCGATCAGCGCCGCGCCGCTTGCCGCCCCACAGTTCCGCCTCGGCGATCCCACAGCCGAGGCCTTTGCCATCGAAGTGGAGTTCCGCGCGTGAGACCTCTTGTTGCCAGCTACCGCCTGCAACTGCGTCAGGGCGTCGATTTCGACCGCGCCGTGGAGCTGCTGCCGTATATCGCCGGACTCGGTGTGAGCCACCTGTATCTCTCGCCGATCTTCACCGCCGAGAGCGGCTCGACCCACGGCTACGATGTCGCCAACCCCGCCGAGATCGACCCGGTGCTCGGCGGGCGCGCGGGCTATGAGCGTCTCGCCGCGGCGGCAAAGGCGCGGGGCCTCGGGATCATCCTCGATCTGGTGCCGAACCACACCGTGCTCAGCGTCGAGAACCCGTGGCTTCTCGACGCGCTGACCCACGGCGCGGACAGCCCCTATGCACGGCATTTCGACGTCGACTGGGAAAGCCGGCTGATCCTGCCGATCCTGCCCGAGCCGCGCGACGAGATGATCGCGGCGGGCGCGTTCGAGATCGACCGCGAGACCCAGCGCGTGCGCTGGGAGGGTGGCTGGCTGCCGCTGGCGCCGGGCACCGCGGGCGAGGGCGACGTGGCCGAGATCCTCGATCGGCAGCACTGGCAGCTGCGCCACTGGGTGCGCGAGCGGCGCAGGCTCTCGCACCGGCGGTTCTTCAACATCACCAGCCTGATCGGGATGCGGGTCGAGGACCGCGCGGTGTTCGACGCCATGATGGCCCTGCCGCTCGAGCTGGTGCGCGCCGGGCTGGCCGATGGCCTGCGGATTGACCATGTCGACGGGCTTGCCGATCCGGCGGGCTATCTCGGCTGGCTGCGCGACGAGGTCGGGCCTGAGGTGCCTGTGTGGGTCGAGAAGATCCTCACCGGCGACGAAGAGATGCCCGACTGGCCGGTCGAGGGCACCACCGGCTACGAGGCCAATGACCGCATCACCCGGTTGCTGCTCGACGAGGCCGGCATGGACCGGCTCGACGCGATGTGGCGCGGGGTGACCGGTGCGCGCGGCGACTACGAGGCCGCCTGCCGCGCCGCGCGGCACCAGATCCTCTCCGGTGACCTTGCCGCCGAGCTGCGCGAGATGCAGCGCAGGGCCGGGGCCGCTCTGGAAGAGGCCGGGCAGACCCTGCCGGATGAGACCCTGCGCGAGGCGCTTCGCGAGATGCTCGTCGCCTTTCCCCGCTACCGCAGCTACATCGCGGCGGATGGTCCCTCTGCCGAAGACCGGGCGCTGCTCGACCAGACCGTCGCCATCGCCACGGATGCCGGGGCGGACAAGGCTGCGCTTGATATGCTGCGCGAGATTTTGCTGTCCCCGCGGGGACAGATCGGCGCGGCGTTCGTTGTCCGCTTCCAGCAGGTCTCCGGCGCGGTGGTCGCCAAGGCGCAGGAGGACACTGCCTTCTACCGTCACACCCGCTGCCTCGCCGAGGCTGAGGTCGGCTCCGAACCCGATGCCGCCCCGCTCGCGGGGCCAGCGTTCGAGGCGTGGTGCAAGACGCGTCTGGCGCGCTGGCCAAGCGCCATGTCGCTGGGCTCGAGCCATGACACCAAGCGGGCCGAGGACGCCCGCGCACGGCTTGTCGCGATGACCCACCTGCCGGCGGAGGTGGCCGAGCTCTGGGTGCAGGCCCACACGCTCGAGGCGCCCGAGCCGCCCGACGAGGCGACACGCTGGTATATCCTGCAATCGGCCATCGCGCTGTGGGAGCCCGATCGCGATGATCTCGAGGCGCGCCTCGCGGCGCATCTCGAGAAAGCGCTGCGCGAGGCCAAGGAGCTGACGGACTGGCACGAACCCGACGAAGAGGCCGAAAGCCGGGCGGCGGACTTCGCGGGCGCGCTGCTCGGGGCGTGGCGCGAGGCGCCGCCGGCGGCGTTGGAGGCACTCGTTGCGCGGGGCGAGGCGCTGTCGCTGAGCCAGCTCGCGCTGCGGTTCGTGATCCCCGGCCTGCCCGATATCTATCAGGGCAGCGAAACCGGCACCTTCGCGCTGACCGATCCGGACAACCGCGCCCCGCTTGATCCGGACGCGCCTGTTTCGGCCTTCGGCGCGCGCAAGCTGGCGCTTGTGAAGGAGTTGGTCGATCTGCGCAGGGCGCTGCCAGAGCTGTTCGCGGCCGGCAGCTGCAGCGTCACGGAGGACGGCGAGCGGATCACGCTGACCCGCGCGCAGGGCGGCGCGCAGGTGGCGCTGACCGTCCTGACCGACGGCACCGCCGCGCCGGAGCTCACGCGCTCCTGACGCGGCGAAGGGTCGGGGCCTGCGGCCCCGCCTCGTCACGCGCCGACGATCATGCCGCCATTGACGTGTATGGTCTGCCCGGTGATGAACGAGCCGTCGCGCGAGGCGAGAAAGACGTAGGCCGGGCCAAGCTCGCGCGGCTGGCCGACCCGCCCGATGGGGGCAGCCATGTTCCTGAGCTTGTCCTCGTCGAAATCCTCGAACACCGACTGGATGTCGGTGGCCACCGGCCCCGGCGCGACCTCGTTCACGCGGATGCCGCGCGCCATGACCTGCTTGGCCAGCGAGCGGGTAAAGGTGGTGATGGCGCCCTTGGTGGCGGAATAGGGCAGCAGCGCATCGTTGCCGACAAAGGCATTGATCGAGCTGGTGTTCACGATCGCGCCGTCATCGGGCATATGCCGCAGCGCGGCGCGCGACAGGAAGAACATGCCGGCCATGTTGACGTCGAAATGGGCCCGCCAGTCCTCGTCGCTGACCTCGTCCAGCGTATGGTAGGGCTTCTGGAAACCGGCATTGTTGACCAGCACGTCGATGCCGCCCCAGGCCTCGACGACGCGCGCCACCGCCGCATCGCAATCCGCACTCTTGCCAGTGTCGCCCTGGATCACCAACGCCTCGGCGCCTTCGGCCTCGAGCCCCTTGCGGGTCTCCTCTGCCTTGTCTTCGGCCGAGTGGTAGATGATGGCGACCTTCGCGCCCTCGCGGGCCATGTGCAGCGCCACGGCGCGACCAATGCCGCTGTCGCCGCCCGAAATCAGCACCCGCTTGCCGGTGAGCTTGCCAGCGCCCTTGTAGCCGTCATCGATATAGTCCGGCTCGGGCAGATGGGGGATGTGTCCGTCAGACATGGGAGAATCCTTTGGATGGAATATCACGTGTTTATGGCCGCGACCGCGCCGCCATCCGCGCGCCAGGCCGAGCCGTTGGTAAAGCTCGCGCGGTCCGAGCAGAGCAGCGCCGCCACCGCCGCGACCTCGTCCGCCTGTCCGCGGCGTTTGAGCGAGAGATAGGGGCGTTCCTCGTCGAGGAAGCTCTTGATGGCGTCGTCCTTCGAGACACCGAGGGCCTCGGCGCGCTTGTCCATCATGCCATCGGTCATCGGGCTTTCGATGAACGCGGGCATGACCGCGTTCACCAGCACACCCTTGGGCCCGTAGGGCAGCGACAGGGCCTTGGTGTAGCTCAGCAGTGCCGCCTTCGAGGCGTTGTAGACGGCCTCGTCCGGATAGGGCTGCACGGCGTTCTCCGAGACCGTGAAGACCACCCGGCCCCACCCCTTCTCGACCATGCCCGGCACCAGCGCTCTGGTCATGCGCACGGCGGACATGAAATTGGTGTTCCAGCAGGCGAACCAGTCGTCGTTGCTCATCTCGAGCGGGTCGCCCTTGGCGCCGGTGATCCCGGCCATGTGCACGAGGATGTCGGCGCCGCCCTTCCAGCCGATGCGCTCGGTCAGCGCCGCGACCGCGTCGTCATCGGTCAGGTCGGCGGCGTAGCTGCCCACCACGCTGTGGCCGAGCGTGCCGGCCGCCTCGGCGAGCGCGTCCTCGGAAGTGTCGGTCAGGAACAGGCGCGCGCCGTCCTCGGCAAGCACCCTGGCCGTGGCCAAGCCGATCCCGCCAGCTGCGCCGCTGATCACGGCGAGCCGTCCGTCAATATTCAGTTTCATCGCTAGACCTCTTGGTTTCAGGCGCAACGAACGGGGCGAAAGATCGGTTCCGGGAGTGCGCGCAGAAGCCGGCTCCGGGCCCCTGCCCGAGCGCAGGTTGCCGGTGTTTGAGGCAGAGGCGCGGTCGTACCGGGCTCGTACGCCCTGCTGCGGCGCCGTCCGCAGCCACCGGCAGGCTTGAAAGCCGCGCCGCGCGCCGCATTTTCCAGCTCAGAGCGACGAGGAGGACCCGATGACGGTGCCAGAGGCAACACGGGAGGCAGGCCTGCGGCGGCTTGAGGCCTTCCGGCCGCATATGGGACGCGACTACGCCGAGCTGCGGGGGTTTGACCTTGGCGCCGGCGGGCATGTCCACGTCTCCGGTCTCTCGCCCTACCTGCGGCGGCGGCTGGTGACCGAGCCCGAGGTGATCTCGACGGCGGTCGAGACCCACGGCATCGATGGCGCGGGCACCTTTGTCTCCGAGGTCCTCTGGCGCAGCTACTTCAAGGGCTGGCTCGAGCAGCGTCCGCAGGTGTGGAACGACTATCGTGATGGTCTGCGCCGCGATCTTGCGGCGCTCGACGAGGATGCCGACCTGCGGGATCGCGTGGCCCGGGTCTGCGCGGGGCGGACCGGGCTCGCTGGGGTCGACGACTGGGCCGCCGAGCTGGTGCAGACGGGCTATCTCCACAATCACGCCCGCATGTGGTTCGCCTCGATCTGGATTTTTACGCGGGGCCTGCCGTGGCGGCTTGGGGCGGACTTCTTCCTGCGCCACCTGCTCGACGGTGATCCGGCGTCCAACACCTGCAGCTGGCGCTGGGTGGCCGGGCTGCACACGCGGGGCAAGCATTACGAGGCGCAGGCGTGCAACATCGCGCGGTTCACGCGGGGGCGGGTGAGCCTGCCAGAGGAGCGGCTTGCGCAGGACACCGATCCGCTCGACGCGCCGCTGCCCGAGCGACTGCCGCTGCGCCAGATCACGCCCCCGCGCGAGGGCGTGCCGACGATGTTGCTGCTCACCGAGGAGGATAGCCTGATCTCCGATTTCGCGCCGGAGCGGCTGGACCTGCGCGGTGTGCTCTGCCTGCGGGCCAGCGCCCTGCGCTCGCCGGGGCAGGTGGCGGCGAGGGTCTGCGAGGTCGAAGAAGCGGCGCTGGCCGACAGCGTGGCGCGGCTCGGGCTTGCCGCCGAGTGGCGCGATGCCGGTGATCCGGCAGAGCTTGCGCGGCAGGCGCAGGCTGCTGGCGCGGTGCAGGTGGTGACGCCCTATGTCCCGACCGGGCCGCTGCGCGACTGGATCACGGCGGCGACGCCGCCGCTCGAGGCGGCGGGCATCGCGCTGGCCGAGTGGCAGCGAGGGTGGGACGCATTGGTCTGGCCGCACGCGACCGCCGGGTTCTTCAAGCTGCGCAAGCGAATGCCGCGGATCCTGCACGAGGCGGGTCTGGCATGAGCGGCGACAAGACCCCGTCGCGCCCGGTGCCGATCCCCTCTGGACGGGTCGGGCGCGCCCTGCGGCTGGGCGGCATGGCGGCTGGTATCGCGGGCAACATGGCCCTTGGCGCCTTGGGTGAGGCCGGTCGCGGCAGCCGCCCGGAGATGCGGCGCCTGCTGATGACGCCCGGCAACCTGTCGCGCGTGGCCAGCGAGCTGGCGCGGATGCGGGGCGCGGCGATGAAGATGGGCCAGCTGATCTCGATGGACAGCGGCGAAGTGCTGCCCCCGGAACTGGCAGAGATCCTCGCGCGGCTGCGCGATCAGGCCGATTTCATGCCGCCGAAGCAGCTGCGGGACGTGCTCGACGGGCAGTGGGGGCCGGGCTGGCGTCGCGCGTTTCGAACCTTCGACGTGCGTCCGGTCGCGGCGGCCAGTATCGGTCAGGTGCACCGGGGCGAGCTTCAGGACGGGCGCGAGGTCGCGATCAAGGTGCAATATCCTGGCGTCGCGCGCAGCATCGACAGCGACGTGACCAATGTCGGCGCGCTTCTGAACCTGTCGGGACTGCTGCCGAAGGGGTTCGAGCTGGCGCCCTACCTCGACGAGGCGCGGCGGCAGCTGCACGAGGAAACCGATTATGCCCGCGAGGGCGCGCAGATGCGCCGCTTCTCCGAGTTGCTGGCAGACGCGCCGGGTTTTGTGCTGCCGGAGTGGCATGAAGACTGGAGCACGCCGCGGGTGCTGTGCATGAGCTGGCTCGACGGCCAGCCGATCGAGGCGGTTGCCGAGACGTCGCAGGCCGAGCGTGATCGCGTCGCCGCGGCTCTCATCGACCTGTCGCTGCGCGAGATCTTCCAGTTCGGACTGACCCAGAGTGATCCCAATTTCGCCAATTACCGCTATCAGCCGGAGACCCGGCGCATCGTCCTGCTCGATTTCGGGGCGGCGCGGAGCCTTGATGCGGAGGTCGTCTCGCAGGGGCGGGCGCTTCTGAAGGCCGGGCTCGAAGATGATCCCGATGCCATCCTGAGCGCGCTCGTCGAGCTCGGGATCGTCGCAGCGGGGGATCGGTTCGGACCCGACATCACGGGCATGGTGCGGCGGCTCTTCGATGCGTTGCGTGGGCCGGAGCCCTATGATTTCGCCGACCGGGGCCTGCGGGACCGGCTGCGCGCGGACGGGATTGCGCTGGCGGAGGCGGGCTATTGCCCGCCCGAGCCGCCGATGGACGTGCTCTACCTGCAGCGCAAGCTCGGGGGGATGTCGCTGCTCGCCACGCGGCTCGGCGCGGTGCTGCCGCTGCGCGACAGGCTGGCGGACTGCGTCGCATCGGAAGAGCGCTGATCGAGGCGAGCGGAGGCGGCGGCTTCAGGCCCCTGACGTCAATTCCACCATCCGGCGCACCATCACGTCGAAGGCAAACGGCTTGAGCAGCACCTCGGCACCGGCCAGCGCCGGGCCCGAGCTTGCCTCGTCGTCATAGCCGGTCATGAACATGATGCCGAGATCCGGGTGCGCCTCTCGCGCCGCCCGCGCCAGCTCGCGCCCGGTCATGCCGCCGGGCAGGCCGACATCGGTGAGCAGCGCCGAGATCTCGGGATGTGCCTCCAGAAGCGCGAGCCCGTCGCGCGCGGTGCCCGCCTCGAGCACCTTGAACCCGGCATCGGTCAGCGATTCCGCCACCACCATGCGGACCAGAACCTCGTCATCGACCACGAGGATCGTGGCGCCGCTGCCCTCAGGCGCATCGGCAAGGCCAGCCGACGGCCCGGCGGTCTCGGCCGCCTGTTCGGAGCGCGGCAGGAACAACTCGACCGTGGTGCCCTTGCCGGGCTGCGAGCGGATCAGCGCGGCGCCACCGGTCTGGCGGGCAAAGCCATAGACCATCGACAGGCCAAGCCCGGTGCCCTTGCCGCTGGGCTTGGTGGTGAAATAAGGGTCGAAAGCCTTTGCCAGCTGTTCCGGGGTCATGCCGCTGCCACTGTCACGCACCGAGAGCTTGACGTAGGCGCCCGCCGCCAGATGCTCGGTTCCGGCGGAGAGTGTCTCGTTGCCGGCCTCGATCTCGATCAGCCCGCCATCGGGCATCGCGTCGCGGGCATTGAGGCAGATGTTGAGCAGCGCGTTCTCGAGCTGGTTGCCGTCGACCATTGCGGGCCACATGTCGGTGGCGAAGCGGGTCGTCACACTGACCTGCGGTCCGATCGCGCGGCGCACCAGATCCTCCATGCCGCGCACCAGCGCGGGCACATCGGTGGGCGCCGGCAGCAGTGACTGGCGCCGGGAAAAGGCGAGCAGCCGCTGCGTCACCGTGGCGGCCCGCTCGGTCGAGGCCAGCGCCGCCTCGACGAAGCGGTGGGCCTCGTCGGTGCGGCCCTCGTCGAGCCGGCTGGTGATCAGCTCGAGCGAGCCCGCGATCGCGGTCAGCAGGTTGTTGAAATCATGCGCCAGCCCGCCGGTCAGCTGACCGACCGCCTCCATCTTCTGCGCCTGACGCAACGCCTCTTCCTGTTCCATCAGCTTCGAGGTCTGTTCCGCGACGCGCTGCTCGAGCGTCTGGTTGAGGTGGAACAGTTCGGCAGTGGCGCGGTCGCGCTCTGCGAGGATGGCGCGCCGCTCGTCGAGATCCATCAGCACGCCGGCGAAGATGCGCGGGCTCGTGCCTTCGAGGCGGCCATTGGTTTCGATCCAGTGGTACTGGCCATCGGCCTGCCGCACGCGGAACTGGAAGGCGATTGCGGCCCGTTCCGACATCGCCCGGTTGATCTCTTCCATCAGAGCGGGGCGGTCGCTTGGGTGGACGTTCGACACGATCATCTCGAGCGTGAGATCCGACGCGGGCTGCTCCGGGTCGAGGCCCATCGCCTGCGAGAATCCGGTGTCGAGCTCGAAATGGTCGGTGTCGAGAGCCCAGATCCAGGTCCCGAGAATGGCCCCGGCCGACAGAGCCCGGGCCAGATGGCGGGCGTCGCGCGTGGCGCGCTGCTCGCTGTCGCGCAGCGCCTCTTCGGCGCGTTTGCGTTCGGTGATGTCGCGGAACAGGACCGCGACCCGGCCCTGCTCGACGCTGTCCGCCAACGTGGCGGAGACCTCGATATGGCGGTCGATCTCGGCAAAGCGGCGTTCGAAGCGGATCGGCTGGCCGGTGTCGAGCACGCGACGGTAGATCTTGACCCATTCGGCGCCGTCCTGCGGCGAGACGTCGAACACCGTCTTGCCGACGATCCCGGGAATGCCGGTGTGCCGCTCGTAGCCCGAGTTGGACTCGATATGAACGTAGTCGCTGAGCGGCCCATCGGGGCCATCGATAAATTGGATGATGCAGAAGCCGTCATCCACGAGATCCATCAGGGCCTGATAGCCCGACGGTCGTGCCGGCGCCGGGCGGGATGTGCCAAGACGCAGCTTGTCTTTCCAGTTCACGTGCGGGGTCGCTTTCGGATCAAGGGCAGCTGTCTGGAGGATAGGCCGGTGCGCGCCGGTATCAACAGGCGTTGCGCAGCATCGGATACCGGTCGCAGGGTGCAGGACGAGTTTTCGCAGGCCGCCAGCATTTGTGGTCGGGTCTCGCGCGCGGACCGCCCGTGGAAACCGGCCGGCGGGTCTGTCTTGCGCCGCAGCCCGCGGCATCCGCCAAACCTGTGCGCCAGCTGGGGTTGGAGCGCCACGCGTCGGGAAACCGGGCATCTTGTCCACCTCTTTGGTCCATTTCGATTTACAACGTGCGCATATGCACAGTTAGCCTGCTTCGTGCTTTTCGGGCGCCGTTCGCGATGCTGCTTCACGACGCAACGGCCCTGTCGAAGTCTCGCGTGGTCCGAAAAATATGAGGATTCGGCAGTGTTTGTTGCGGTATGCTCGCGGACGAGCTCGGATCTCGCACGAATTCGAGAGCGCACGTGAGCGTTTCGGTGATTTGAAACTTCCGGGGCGGATGGGCAGATATCCCTCATCCGAACGACACGGAACACAGAATTCTCGCACAACCGTGCGAGTACACACCGAAAGGACCTAGACATGAAAAACGCAGCATTCCTCACCGTCGCCGCTCTTGCCGCCGCCACCGCCTTCTCGGGCGCCGCGTCGGCCCAGACCTTCAACACCGGCGATTTCGCACGCGCCGCTCTTGAGAAGATCGCCCCCGAGGCGGATGTCGCCGATCTGACCAACGCGCAGGCCGTGGCCGTGTACCAGGCTGTGCAAGACGAAAACACCGCCGCAAACCGCGCGGCCAGCGCCGAAGCGATGATCAAGAGCTACCAGTGATCGCGCAGGCCGCCTTCGGGCGGTGCGGGCAGAGATCCCTATAGGATCACCGAAAGGGGCGCCAATCTGGCGCCCCTTTTTGCATGACCGGCGGCCCGTCCTCATTCTGGTCAGGCGAGGCTCGCGACGGCGCAGGCGATCAGGTCGACATTGTCCTCGAGCAGGTCGCGCATGGTCTGCTTGTGCAGGATCTGCGCGCGGATCCCCAGATCCTCGATCGGCAGGCCGGCGCTCGCGCCGGTTCGGTAGGCGCGGCGCATCGAGATGTTGAGGTCGAACCCCGAGGGCAGGGGCTCGGGGCCGGAAATCCCGAGAAAGCGCGTGTAGTTCACCAGCACCGACCACGGCCAGACATTGGCGCCGCCCGCGCCCGTGCTGGCGTCGATGCCGATGATCGGGCCGATTTCGTTGTCGGCAAAATCCGCCGAAAAGAAATCCGTGGTCGAGTAGCACAGCGCGTCGATGATGATCGCGACCTTGCCCGGAAAGCGATAGGGCGGCACGTCGTCGTAGTAGGGCGCGATGGGAAAGGCCTGCGCCCAGACATTCGAGGTCGCGCTCTGCAGCTCTAGCGAGCGGCGCCATTCCTGAAAGGCCGGGGCAGCGGCAAGGCCCAGCGTCGTGGGCGTTGCGCGGAAGGCGATGGGGGCGGGGGTGAGCGGCTTTGCGGTCAGCATCCGGATCAGCCCCTGACCGGCGGGGATCTGGCCGCCGGGATTGCCGCGCAGGTCGATGACCAGCCGGTCCTGCGGCAGGTTTTCGAGGATGCCCGCGAGTTTCTTGAGGAACGCGCCCGGGTCGGGCACTTCGAAGCTGAAGATTCGCAGGTAGCCGCTGCGTCCGCTCGGCGTATGCACGACGCCATAGCGCAGGATGCCGTCGGTGGTGAGCGCCTCGCGCGCCTTCTCGGGGGGCTTCTGCGCGATCGAGCGGAACTTGTTCGACAGCAGCGTCTGCTCATCGAGCCCGACGGTCAGCGCGGCGGCGGGAACGTCGCCCGCCTTCACGCTGCCGTGGCTCTGCGCCCCGGCGGCGGTGGAATAGAAACGCCACGGCGTGGAGACGGCACGGGCGGTGCCGTCGGGGTCCACGTAGTTGATCGTCACCCAGTCTTCTCCGGGCATCAGCACATAGGCCAGCGGACGGATCGTCAGGTTCGCCATTGCCAGCCGCAGCGCCGCCGCCCAGTTCGAGCCCTGCGTCTCGCGCGCAAGCGCGTTGATGTGCAGGTGAATCGGGGTGCCGTTCCAATGGGTGACGGTGGCGCCGACCGGGATCTCGTCATAGCCGAAGAGCTGCTTGGTGACGACGTAATGAGGCAGGTCGTCGTGGTAGACCCGCTCGATCACGAAGGGCACGTAGGCCACGAGCGCGGACCACGGCGGTGGCATGCGCAGCGTGGTGTGCCGATCCTTCAGCCCGTTGATGATGCGCAGCATGCGACGGGTAAAGTTGCCCTCGCGGCTGGCCCTGAGCGCGCGCAGCTGCGCGATCGGGTCGATGCCGAAGGCCGACATCTTCTGCGGCAGGTGGGTGTAGAGCTCCCGCATGCCGATCTCGAGCTGGTCGCAGAGCGCGTGGCGGGCCTCGGACGGAATGCCGGGGACCCGGCCGCGAAGGGATGAGAGCAGCGGGCTTTCGGTGTAGGAAACCATTGTCGTCTTCTCCTTCGTGGCAGGCTGTCAGAGCGGGCGGCCGATCATGAATTCCCCGATCGAGCCCTCGGTGGCGTAGTCGTGACCGGTCATCCGGGCGAAACGGTCGGCATTGCCGAGTCCCAGACCGCAGGCGCCGAGCCCCATTGCCGTCGCGACGAGGTACATGGTCTGGTAGATCGCCCCGACGTTCTTGAGCTGCGCGGCGTAGCACATCGCCGAGTACTTCCAGTTGAAGCCACCGAAGCGGCTGGCGATGGTGAAGAGGATCTGTGGCCGACCAAGCCCGGCGGTGGCGCTCACCGCCTCCTCGATCAGCATGGACATGTCCGCATCCGGCGGGCTGATCGGGCAAAGCGCGTGGGCCACGGGGTCGTAATGATAGAAGCCGCGCGGCAAGTCGGCGCAGGCCTCGACGGTGACATAGAGTTCCTGCTCGTAGATGCCGCCGCCATTGGGGTAGGGACGCGAAGCGACCTCGTAGTCGCCGCTCTTCACGTGCGCGCGTACCCGCATGGTTCGGTAGAGGAATTCGCCCAGCTCCCACGCGGTGATCGGGGCAGGGCTGTAGGCGCGCACCGAGCGGCGGGTCTCCATCGCCTCGAAGAGCGGCATGTCACGCGACAGCACCGTCGGGCGGTAGAGCGGGAGGACGCCGTTGTCGCGCCACGGGCTGTCGCGCAGGATCGGCGGCTGCGGGATCTCGTCGCGGAATTCCCATGTCGCGCCGACGCGGAAGCCCGAGCGTCCAAGCCGGCTGCGGCTGTGATAAACCAGCTCGTGGAAATCCCACATCCGGCGCTGGTCGTCGGTCTCGTCGGCGGTGCGGCCCTCGCCGTCGCAGGGCAGCAGGATGCCCGCGCAGGCGAGCAGGCCAAGAAATCCCGCGCCGCGATTGCCGAGATCGCCCTTGTCGAGCGCCTCGGCGGGCGTTGTCGCGACCGAGAAGCGGCCCATCAGCGCCAAAGCCGCGGGGTCGTGGATCTGCACCATCGCCAACCCCAGCGCCGAGCGCGCCACCGCCTCGCCGCCCTCGCTCTGCACATATTGGAACTTCGACAACTTCCAGCGTTCGGCCTCGGCCAGTGGATCCTCCGGCCCCAGCGCAAAGCCCTCGGCGACCGGCAGCAGCGTCGCAACGTCCTCGCTGTCGCGGAAGGCCACGAGCCCGCCGCGGGCCAGTTGCTCGATGGCGGCGCGCTCGGGCGGTTTGGCAGCAGTGAGCGCCACGCCACCATTGGCGAGCCCCGAGTGCAGGGTGTGGCTGGCCCGGTCGCCCAGCAGGCCGGTGGCGGCCAGCGCCCGGGGCGCGTTGGCCTCGAACCCTTCTCGGCGCAGGACGGCGCGCATCCCGGGCCCGCTCATATGAACATCGCGACCGGGTTCAGGTCGTCCTCCGTCAGGGCCTTCTTGAGCCAGCCCATCTTGACCGGCACGTCATAAAGCCGCCCCGGCGCGTGCCGGGCCCAGAAGTGGCGCATTCCCGGCACGATCACCTTGGCCACCGGCAGGCCAATATCGGGGCGCGACTGGTCGAGGATCAGCACCTCGTGCCCGAGCGCCTCGAACTGTCCGAAGACCTTGCGCACGTTGTCCGAGACCGAGCCCTCGGCCCCGAAGTCGAAATCCTCCGGCTTGCGTTTCTTCGCCCGCGACGGCTTGAGATAAGGCTGGTTCGCAAGCGTCGCTGTGCGCCACCAGTCGAGCGAGTCCGGGTCGTCATAGGCATAGTGTGTGCTGCCATCGGCATTCACGCTCAGCACCGCCGGCATGAACTGGTTCATCTCGGTGAGGCAGCGCGACAGGGCGATGCGCGGGTCGAGATGGGCGCCGAACCCCATGACGATGTCCTCGGTCGGGCCCGAGATGCGCCGGTTGACCGCCGCCATGCAGGGAATGCCCATGTCGTTGGTGAGGTCGAGCACCCAGAACTCGCGGTCGCAGGCGGCGTAGAAGGCTTTGAGCTCCTCGACATAAGGGTCGGCGAAGCTGTCGAGGTCGACGCCGGGGCGCGACAGTCGGTTTATCCACCAGATCGCCACGCCGTCGCGCTCGATCACTTCGAGCGCGCCCTGCAGCAGCGCGTCCTCGAGATTGCCGCCCGCCGCGGCGCCGTTGCTGTCGCCCCAGCAGTAGAAGGCGTTGTCGCCCTCGCTGACGTTGTAATAGGCCAGCGAGGTCGGGATCAGCCGCCGCCGCTCCTGCGTCCACGACCAGACCGGCGACCACGAGATGCGTGCGGTCTCATCAAAGGGCTGTGGCACCACCTGGAAGCGCGCGCCCTTGGCGTTCCACGCGTCGCGCTCGGCATACTGGCGCTCGCTGTAGAGCATCACGTCGCGCGGATCGATGGCCTCGTCTCCGAGCTCTTCGAGGCTTGCGTGGATGCACTCCTCCTCCTGTCGAAAGGTGCCGGAATAGCGCTCGAGCGCTTCGCAGAGCGCCGAGGTGCGGGCCTGCGCGTCGGTCTTGCCCTTGCCCGAGGAATTGGTGCGCAGCCCGTCCTTGAGAAAGAACAGATGGTCGTTCTTGAGCGCGAAGTTGTGGCCCGCCATGTAGGAGCGGATCGGGGTCGAGAATGAGGCCGGCACCGGGAACACGCCCTTGATGACCCCAGTCAGCGGCGACACGAGATGCTGGTAGCGCTGGTAGGTGACCTCGGGCGCTTCGGGCCGGAAACCGTTCTCGTTGGCGACGCGGCCGAGCCCCTCCGAGAGCACCACCGGCCGGCCCGCGACGCGGGCGCAGGCCGGGTCGCCGCACTCGGGGCATTGCGGACGGCGGGTCACGGCGTGGTGGCTCTGCTCGCCCGTGAGCGTGTCGATGGCCACGAGGCGCCCGTCCATCAACGGGCTCTCGGCGCGGGCCAGAAGCCGTGCCATCTGGAGAAGCGCCAGCGAGATGACCTGTGTCTCGCCCAGCGGCACCTCGGCGCGCGACGTGCTGAACGGGGCGTCCTGCCCGGTGCGGCGGCGGACGTAGGTCTCGACCTCGCGGTTGTGGCGCAGCCACGTGGCGAGGCAGGCCCAGCAGCCGCCCGAGTTGGGCCGGAAGATCGGCCCGGCCAGCGGCAGCAGGCCGCGCGGCTTGACCAGCATCCACGGCGCGCCCGTGGATAGCATGTGGCGGTTTATCTCGGCCAGCGTGGGGTTCTCGTAGTCGTCGGTCAGGACCAGCGTGAAGGTGGCCAGGCGCTGCGGATCGGCCTGCAGCCCCAGCGAGGCCAACCCCTGAAGCGCGGCCTGTGCCGAGACCTCGCCAAGCGGCACCACGTGCACATTGCTGCGCGCCAAGAGCTCGGCGGTGGCCTGCGGCGTGAGGCCAAGTTCGGTCCAGAAGATCTGGAATCGTTGCCGGTCGTCGGGCTGGGCCTCTTCCACGTGGGCGTTGGCCAGCAGCACCTCGATGCCTTGCCCCACCGCGTCCGGGCCGAGCGCCGGAGCGAGGGTGGCGTGGATCTCGGGCCAGCCGCGCTGGCCGTCGAGCAGCGGCACGAGCTGCATCATGGTCTCGCCCTCGAGCACGTGCTTCTCGTTCTCGCTGAGCAGGTAGATGCCCTCGCCCGAGACCGGCACGACGACATATTTCGACTTGATGACAGGACGTTGGATCGGGTGCATGGGAGTCACTCGGCAGCGGATACAGGGATGTGGGAAGGCGCGCCCCTCGACAAGCGAGGGGCGCTGGGGGAGCGGCCTGCGCAGGGCGCGGACCGCTCCGAGGAGAGCTTAGCTCTTGGAGCCTGCGGTGCCCGCGGTGCCGACCGATCCGGCGGTGCCGCAGAAGGTGCCGACGGAGCCCGCGGTGGCGGCGCTGCCCCATGTGGCGCCCGACTGCGTCGAGCTGTCGGCGCCGAGCGGTGTCGAGGCCGCGCCTGCCGAGCCCACTGTGCCGCCGCAGGCGAAGGTGCCGGCGGTGCCGCAGAACGTGCCCGCGCTGCCGACGCTGCCGGCGGTGCCGACGGTGCCTCCGGCCTGGGTCGAGCTGTCGCCCATGCCGCTGCCGCCGAGCGGCGTCGAGGCGGCGCCCGCCGAGCCGACGCTGCCCACGGTGAAGGCGGATCCGGCGGTGCCGCAGACCGAGCCGAGGCATCCTCCCGTGCCGACGCTGCCGGCGGTGCCGCCGGCCTGGGTCGCGTCGCCGCTCTGTGCCGAGATCGGGCCGACGCTGCCGACCGAGCCGCAGGGCAGGCAGGGCGGCGGCGGAGGCATGGTCGCGACGGTGGCGCAGGGCGGAGGCGGCGGCGGGGGCGGTAGGGTTGCGACGGTCCCGCAGGGCGGAGGCGGCGGCAGCGTGGCGATCGTGCCGCACGGGAAGCATGGCGCGGGCCGCAGGCTCGCGATGGTGACCGAGGTGGCGGC
>NZ_DS022277.1:633414-773218 GCF_000153725.1 Salipiger bermudensis HTCC2601
CCGCCGCCCAGAGGCGTCGATGCCGCGCCTCCCGAACCGGCCGTGCCAGCGGTCGCAAAGGTTGCCGCGGTGCCGCAGACGCTGCCCACGGAGCCCACGGTGCCGACCGAGGCGGCGGTGCCTCCGGCCTGGGTCGAGGATGCCATCGTTGCGGCGGAGGTTCCTGCTTGCTGCATGGCCATTTCCAATGCTCCTATCTGATCAATGGTTGAGGAAAGTCGGGTCTTGAAGTCCGTGAGTGTGAGGTCTGAAAGGCCGAGCTCCTTCAGATCCGCGGCCTTGGCGGATTTCAGTTTTTCATAATATTCAGGGTCATTGCGGGCTCTGAGGGCGAGGTCGGCGAGGATGAGCGCGGTCTCGTCAGGGCCGTCCGAACCGTTCGAAGCGGAGTCGTCCTGTGGTTTGTCAGCCAAAAGAAAAACCTCCCAAAGTTGCAATTAGAGAATCAATACAACGTATAGTTGTTATACCGCAAACATGCTCAATTTGGAACCGTTCTGTGCCTGATCGGGCGGTCCGGAGCCTTGAAAGCGACGAGCCGGAGCGGCAGTCGGCTCATCGCAGCTGCAGAAGCTGCGCCGCGCGGTGGGTGTCATAGATCCGCTGGATGTATCGGCCTGTGGGGCGCTGGCGCAGGGGCTTGTAGATCTCCTGCATGAAGACCGGGCAGCGCGCCTCGAGCGGCAGCATGCCGTGATACCCCTGCGCGAGCACCATCGGCGCCAGCGAGGCGGCGGTGGCGAGATCGGCGAAGGTCAGCGTCTCGCCCACCAGGTAGCGCCGCCCGTCGGAGAGCCTCGCGTCGAGCCTGTCGAAGCCGGCGTGGATGGTCTCGAGCGCGCTGTCGGCGACGCTCTGATCGAGTTTCAGCCCCTTGTACATCAGGCTGCGGATCACCGGGAAGGCGAGGCGCAGAGTAAGGGTTTCGTACCAAGGCACCCCGGTGGTCAGAGACGGCCAGACCACGGGCTTGTATTTCAGCAGGTTCCAGTAGGACCACTGCACCACCGCGGTGCCGATGCCGAAACGTGCGTCGTGCTGCAGCGTGTCGACCTCCTTCCAGCGTTCGGGCTCGACCATCTTGTCGGGCCAGAGCCGTTTGTTGGGCGCGGCCTTCGGCTCGAGCTGGTCGAGGATGGTCTGGATGCCCGCCGATTTCGTTCCGCGATCGGCCGAGACCAGCAGCGGGTAGCCCTCCGCGCTCACGCCCCAGCTCTTCAGGGCCAGCACGTGAAAGATCGGCGCGTGGGGTCGCTCGCGATAGCTCACCCCGTAATGGCTCAGAAGCCAGCGCCCGAGATCGACATCGGTGGAGGGCAGCAGGGTCACGAGCAGGGGCTGGGACATGGCGGACCTTCAGTCGTAGAGCAGGTGGAAGTGCTGCGGATGCGGGGTGCCGCCGGTGTCGATCTGCCCGGCGGGCCCCTCGGCGCGGCGCAGGTTGGGCTGGGCGATGAGCGGTTTCAGGATCGCCGGGATCACCGCCTTGTTGATTGCCGCCCCAAAGCAGGTGTGCATGCCGTAGCCCCAGATGATGTAGTCCTCCCAAGGGCGGTCGGTGCGGAAGCTGTTCGGGTCGGAAATGCGGTAGCGGTCGAACATCGCCGAGAGGGTGGCGGCAAAGACGATCTGGCCCTTGCGGATCTTCGCCTCGCGCAGCGTCGAGCGCGCCACCACCGTGTCGTGCAAGGCGCGGCGATAGATCACCGGGTTGTGCGGGTTGAAGCGTAGCGCCTCCCAGATGAACTGCTCGAAGACCGGATCGTTCGATCGCGCAGCACGCTGCGCCGCCGCCAGCTCCTCGGGACGGTTCAGAAGCTCGTCGAGGGCGAGGCAGCAGGCCTTGGAGATCGTGGGGATCGCCCCGATCAGCAGCCCCAGCAGGTTGTTGCGGATGCCGAGATCATCCATCCCCGGCGTGCCAGCGCCCTGCAGTGCGAGGCAGCGGTTGAGGATCTGCGGCCGATCATCGGGGGCGGCCTTGCGGTCGGCGATGGCACTGTCGAGATAGTCGCGCAGCCCCGCGGCACAGCGCATCGCGCGGGTGTCGAGCTCTGGATCGGCGGGCAGGTCCTCGAACAGGTACCAGAACAGGACGGTGGTCCAGTCCTGCATGGTCTCGCGCTCTCCTCCGACACCGAAATAGGTGTCGGTCATGTCCCACGGCACCTGCAGGAACAGTTCGGGCACCGCGTCGATGCGACCGCCGGCGCCGGTGACGATCTCGTCGGCCAGCTGTGCCGCGCGCGGCAGTACCACCTCGGCCACATCCGGGCGGCGCGCGGCGAGGCGCATGGCCGAAGTGTCGCGGGTGTAGTCCCAGCCGGGCTGCATTCCGAGGAAGAAGTTTTCGCCCCCGGTCAGCTTGCGCATGCGCGGGCCGTAGACGACCTCGAAATCGGCGTTGCGGTTGAGCACGTCGATGCAATCCTCGTGGCGGGTAACAACGGAGGTACCGGTGTTGTCATAGGCCTTCATCAGCACCGCCTTGAGCGACAGGTTGGGCCAGAAGGCGCGCAGCACCGCGAAACCCTTCTCCTGCGTGGCGGCGGCGGTGAAGAACGGCGCCAGCGCCGCCTTGCCGCCCTTTGCGAAGACGCCGGCCCCCTTTGCGATCAGCCATACCAGCGCCGCCAGCCCCTCGGCCATCACCATGACGAAGCGGGCGAGGGTGGTGAGACATCCTTTCAGCCGTGCCAGCATCAAAGCGCCCTCACGTCGGATCGACGATGCCCATCGCGATCATCCGCAGAGCGATCATCGAGGGCACGAAGAAATAGTCGCCGCCGCGGCATTCCACGAAGGTCTTGAGCCGCGTCATCATGTAGGGCGGCTTGCCGCTCTTCGGGTCCGACGGGATCATGTGGCGGGTGTGGTGGTCGTGGCGGCCCAGCATCGGGCAGGTGTTGTTGCCCTGGTGAAAGTCGAGCCCGTACTGGATCCATTGCTGCTGCACGAACTCGAACTGCCGGAACAGGTCGACCCCCATCACCATCATGATCACCCCCTGTTCCGAGGCGTCGTCGCGGGGCTCGAAATTCGGCGGCCCGTAGGGCAGGCCGCGGCGCAGCACCCGGCGGCGCTTGTTGAGGGCATGGGTGGCCTTGGGGTTCTCGAATTGCTTGCCGGTCTCGGGATCGATGCCGAACTGGTTCAGCGGATCGAGGTAATCGCGGGTGTTCATCCGCCGCATATGCGCGCCGCCGGGGCACTTGAAGCCCGCCATGTCGTCGGCATAGCGGAAATCCGAGGCCGCGGGGCTGCGGATATAGGCGAGGTTCTTCTCCCAGGCGAGCGGGGTCTTCAGCATGGCCCCCGTGTCGTCGCGCCAGCCGAGCTTTGTCCCGAGGGCGATCCAGTCGTCGTAGCCGGGCACCACCGCCAGAGGCACGCCGTCCGACCAGCGGCCGCACATCTTGGCAAGGATGGTCTCCTTGGCCTGCGGCAGGTCCACGCCCATGGTCTCGGCGTACTGCGCTGCCTCGGCGTCGACCACCTCGTGGAAGCTCGCGACGTTCTCGTGCAGCTTGCGGTAGGCCATGAAGGTGCCGTTCTGCATGAATTCTGGCGGCATCGCAGTGGGCGGCAGCTCCTGGCTTTCGCCGGGATTGCCGAGGATGAACTCGCCCGGTTCCAGCGGCTCCCAGTCGCCGCCCATGCGCTTGCCACGGCCGATCAGCGCTGTCTTCTCCTTTTCAGGCGGGTACTGGCCCTTGAAGACCGGATCGCCGATGCCGTCGGTGAAGCCGAAATGCTCGCGCGCGGTGGGCAGGGCGAGACCCTCGAAATCGTCGAACACCGCCGAAGCCGCCTGGTAGGGCTGATCGCCGGCCTTGCCATTGGCCTCGATCAACTCGACACCGCTGCCGGTGAGCGATTTCAGCCACGCGGTCTTGGCCTCGAGCTCCGGGTGCGGCTGTTTGAGCCGCGCCAGCCCCTCCGGCGTCTCGGGGTCGGCGCCGCCGAGATCGGGCTGGGCGTTGAGGGTGACGAGGATATGCACGTCCTCGGCGCCGCCCTTGCCCTCCTTGCGGTTGCCCTGCCAGATCGGATCCCAGTCGCGGTCCCAGTCGGGATCGTCATCGGCGGTCTTGGTCGGGTCCCGGTCGCCCAGCATGGAGGCGCGGCTGCGCATGCCGGAGATGAACACGTCGGGCATGCCCTGAAGCGTCCGGTCCGGCACCTCGAGCCAGTAGAGCCCCATGAAGGTGAAGGCGATGTTGACGGTGCACTCGGGCTTGTCGGCCTCCTCCGGCCAGCGCGCCGAGGTGGTCACCTGCTTGCGCACCGCATCGACGAAGGCGCGCCCGGCGGCGGGGTTGCGGATGCGGAAGAACAGGTAGCGCGCGAAAGGGAAGGAGAAGCGCCCGTAGGCGCGGGTGACGTTGCCCTGGATGTCGTGCAGGTTCAGCTGATCGGCCATGACTCCCCCTCCCTTACAAACCGGCGCGCGGCTGCGGCGCACTGTCCGAGATCACGCCCGGCTGCTGTGTCGGTCCGGAGACGTCGCCCGGCGCGTGCCGTTTCAGGAAATCGCCGAAAGCCGCCTGCAACGCCTCGGGCCGGGCGTGCTGGTTGGCGGCGATGAAATCGGCAAAGGCCTGCTGGGTGTAGAGCGCCTTGAGCACGGTCGGCAGGTCATCATGGCTCGCCGGGGGCAGCGGTTTGGCCCCGTTCGCGAGCGCGAAGCGTACCGAGATCAGGAACGCCAGCGCCGTGAGCGCCAGCGCCACCAGTGCGAGCCCCAGCGTGTTCATGCCAAGCACATGGATCACCCCGAAGATCCGCAGCACCAGTGCTGCCAGCGCCACGACCGCCGGGATGCCCACGGCGGCGATCAGCCCCTTCAGCGGCAGCGTGTTGAAGGCCGGGAGCGAGAGGTAATAATCGTGGTAGGGCATCGTCGTCTCGACATGGCAGCGCTCGAGATAGGCGCCGAACGCGGCGCCGCTGTCGGTGCCGTCGAAGCCGTGGCAATTGTCGAAGATCGCCTTGATCTCCTCTCCCATCGTCTCCCAGAGTGTCTGGGCATAGGCCAGCCGCACCTTGCGCTGCTCCTCCGGGCCGAGGTTCGAGGGAAGGGGATCGCCCTCCTTCGCGATGGCGTCGATATCGGCGGTGAAGACGAGATAGGCCGAGCGCAGTCGGTCGACCTTGCCCGGGACGATGGTGTTGACGCCCTTCACCGTGGCCACCAGCGCATCCTGCGCGCTGCGGCCGTTGTAGACCACGTCATCAAGGACGAACATGCGGGCGAAGTGATTGCGGCTGTTGCGGGCAAAGGGCGCGGCGAACTTGGTCTTTTGCGTCGCGGGGGTCTGGTGCGCCGGGGGCAGGCGGGCAAGCTCGATGCGCACCTTCTGCTTGTAAGAGACATCGCCATGCGGTCCGCCGCGCCGGATCGGGATCAGGTAGGTCAGAAAAAGGTGTCCGGTGTCGAGATCTGCCATGTCATGCCCCCCGCTTGGCGGTGAAACACGCCTGTGCTGCTTCGACATAGGCCAACCGGTTGACGTCGGCGCGCTCGGTGTCGAGGCTGGCGACCGGTCCGAACCCGGGATCGCCGAGATCGTTCTGGATCTCGAGATAGGCGGCGTTGAACGCCTTGGCGAAGGCCTCGGGCGTGTCCTTGCCATGGGCCTCGGCGAGGCTGAGCACCTGGTCATAGACCTTGAGCGCCGACTTGATGTCGCGCTGCGCCGAGCCGGGCGTGGCGTTGTAGTAATAGTCGGTGCCGATCTGGTTGTAGGTGATGTAATCCTTGAACGGCGTGATCGGGATCGAGAGCGGGTACTTGCTGGCGGAGTACCAGAACAGGTTGAGACCGTTCGGGATGCCGTCGGAAAAGGCGTCGATATACTGGTCCCAGGTGCCGTTGAAATTCGAGCAGAACAGCATGTAGTCGTTGTCGAGGCTCTCCTTGCCCTGACCGAGATCGGGCCACTGGTCGCGCTTGACGATGACCCATCGGGCGAAGTGGATGAGAGACAGTCCAAGCAGACCCATCAGGTTCGAGGGCAGGCCGCGCGCCGCCATGAAGAGCAATCGGTTGATCCAGGTGACGGCCGGGCGACTGGGGGTCACCACGTTCATCGCATAGGCTTTTCCCGCGACGTTCGACATGGGGGCCCTCCAATGGTTTGGGTGTAATTTACGTAAGGTCAAATCACCTATAGAGTGTATCAAGACGCAACGGGTCGCCTTGAGTCAAAGGATATTTTTCGCGGCGGCGCAGCAATGCGGCACCGGCTTGGTGGACTCCAAATCGCTTGTCGGGCGTGATTTCAGTAAGTCCGTGGCCGTTTGGGCAGGCGTCTCGGCCTCGGCGGCGGACCGGCAAGATCTTGTCAAATAGATATATTTATGCGCAGGCCCGTGCGTGAGAGGGGTCGTGCGGCCACGCGGCGCGGGTCTTTGACCTGGTGCTTTGCGGCGAGCGTTCGTGGCGGCTAGGCTGGAGCGCAGAGATCCCGCGCAGATCGCCGGGGCACAGGCAAGGACCGTCCGCATGAAACCTGCACCCGTACTCCTGATGATCATCGCTGCACTTGGTCTCTCGGCCTGCGGCGTGCCCTTCGTGCCGCTGATCTGACCACGGCGCGGGGGCCCGCCGCCACGCCGGACAGTCCCCATCCGCTTCGACAGAAACCCGGCCGCACGCGCGCCGGGATGCGAATGTTGTGGCTCGCGTGGCAGGCCCGCGAGACCTCGCGATCGACAGACCTATGTCGTGCCGAGACGCGGGGAGGGGCCGCGAGGCACGATGCAGGCATTTCGGCCGTGAAATATTTCGAGACTTGAAATGTTTCAGTAGTCGAACTAATTCGCAGCGGGAAAGGGGACCGCCCATGCCGACTCTCGCCGACCGCCTTCTCGATCCGTCCGGAGGCCAGCTCCCGCAAGAGCTGCGCATCCTGTTCGGGCATTTCGTGCTGTCACACGCGCTCGACGAGCAGATGGATCACTGCCAGGTGGCCAGCGCGCTGACCAAGCCCGAGCGCAAGCTGATGATGCATCTGGGCGTGCCGCGCCGCATGGGCCAGCTTGCCGAGGACCTGAACACCCAGCCCTCGACGGTGACGGCGGTGGCCGACCAGCTCGAGGCCAAGGCAATGGTGCTGCGTGAACGCGACCCCGACGACCGGCGCGCCTGGCAGCTTCGCCTGACCGAGGCAGGGCAGGAGGCGCGAAGCGATCTGATCGAGCGGATCGTTGCGCAGTTCCGCGAGCTCTCCGGCCTGAGCCCCGACGAAATGACCCAGCTCGCCACGCTGATGGACCGCGTGGCTGAACGTATCCTGCAGAACGGACTGCCGAAGGGATTTACCCTATGACCATCTTCTCCCGGTTCCCCCTCGCCGCCGCCGCGGTGACGATGATCCTCGCCTCGTCGCAGGCAGCGCTCGCCCAGACCGAGCCGCAGCCCTCGCTGCGCCCGGTGAAGCTCGCCGTGGTCGAGGCCGGTACGCAGGAGCTCACCCGCCAGTTCTTCGGCAAGGTGGTGGCGCGACGCACGGTGGATCTCGCCTTTCAGGTGGGTGGCCAGATCGAGCGCTTCCCTGTCGTCGAAGGCAGTTCCATCGAGCAGGGCGCGCTGATCGCGCAGCTCGACCTTCGCCCGTTCCAGCTTTCGCTTGATCAGGCGCAGCTGCAGAAGGAGCAGGCCGACCGCAATCTCGAGCGCCTCAACAAGTTGCGCGGCAGCACGGTCAGCGAGTCGGCTCTCGACGATGCCGAAACCCAGTCCGGGCTGACCCGGATCTCCGTCGACAACGCACAGATCGCGCTCGACGATGCGACGCTTTACGCGCCGTTCGACGCGCTCGTCGCCTCGCGCATGGTCGAGAACTACACCACGATCTCGGCCGGCACGCCGGTGGTGCGCCTGCATGACATGTCCGAGATCCGGGTCGAGATCGACGTGCCCGAGGTGCTGATCCAGAAGGCCGACGTGGCCGACGATGTGAGCGTGCTGGCGCGCTTCCCATCCTCGCCCGAAACGTACCAGATGACCGTGCGCGAGCTGAATGCCGAGACCTCGGCGATCGGGCAGACCTATCGCGCCACCTTCGGCATGGCCCCGCCAGAGGGGCTCGACGTTCTGCCGGGCTCGTCGGTGACGGTGATCGCGAAACTGAGCCGCGGCGAGCCGCGCATCGAGATCCCGGCGGCAGCGGTGCAGATCGCCTCGGACGGATCCACCTTCGTGTTCCGCTTCGACCCGAAGGGCGCCGCAGAGGGTACGCTCACGCGGCTGCCTGTGACGGTCGAGCCGACCGACGATGGCGGCGTGGCGGTGATCGAGGGGCTGCAATCGGGCGACGAGATCGTCGTCGCCGGGGTCAGTGACCTTACCGACGGCATGAAGGCGCGCCGCTTCGTCGGCTTCGGCGAGTGAGGGCAGGGGTATGACCACCATTGCACGCGGCTCGATCGAGCGGCCGATCTACACGTGGATCCTGATCCTCATCCTGTTCTTCGGCGGCATCTGGGGGTTCTTCTCCATCGGCCGTCTCGAAGACCCGGCCTTCACCATCAAGAACGCCGTCATCGTCACCCAGTATCCCGGCGCCTCGGCCGAGCAGGTGGCGACGGAGGTCTCGGAGCCGCTGGAATCCGAGATCCAGAAGATGGGCGAGCTGAAGACCATCACCTCGGTCAACCGCCCCGGCGTCTCGACCATCGAGGTCGAGATCAAGTCGACCTATGACGGCACCGAGCTGCCGCAGATCTGGACCGACCTGCGCAACCGGGTGGGCGATGCGCGGCTGCCCTCGGGCGCCGGTGCGCCTTACGTCAACGACAGCTTCGGAGACGTCTACGGCCTGTTCTATGCCATCACGGCCGATGGTTTTTCGGATGCCGAGAAGCACCGGCTGGCGATCTTCCTGCGCCGCGAGTTGCTCGCGGTGGACGGGGTGGCCGATGTCGAGACCGCGGGCCTGCCCGACGAGGCGATCTTCGTCGAGCCCGACATCGCCCGCGCGGTCAACCAGAACATCCCGCCCACAGCGCTGGCCTCGGCAATCTCGGAGGCCGACAGCGTCTCGCAAGCCGGCACGCTCGAGCGCGACGGCTCGCGCACGGTGATCCAGCGCCCTCAGGGCGAGGACACGGTCTCGGCCATCGCCGGGCTCACGGTGGGCGTGCAGGGCGAGATCATCAACCTGATCGACCTCGCCGAGGTCTATCGCGGGCGGCAGGACAACCCCGATCTGATCATCCGGCAGAATGGCCACGAGGCCTTTACCCTCGGGGTCGCGGGTCTGTCCTCGGAGAACATCGTCGAGGTCGGCGAACGGGTCGACGCCAAGCTCGCCGAGCTCGACAAGGACATTCCGCTCGGCGTCGAGATCACGCCGATCTACCAGCAGCACGTGGTGGTGGACGAGGCGTCGAACGCCTTCCTGCTCAACCTTGCCACCTCGGTCGCCATCGTGGTCGTCGTGCTGGCGCTGGCGATGGGCTGGCGCGCGGCGGTTGTGGTGGGCGCGACGCTGCTGCTGACCGTGATCGGGACGGTGTTCTTCATGGCGATCTTCTCGATCGAGATGGAGCGCATCTCGCTCGGGGCGCTGATCATCGCCATGGGGATGCTGGTCGACAACGCCATCGTGGTGGCCGAGGGCATGCAGGTCTCTATGCTGCACGGCAAGCGCGGCCCGGCGGCGGCGGACGAGGCGACGAAGAAGACACAGGTGCCGCTGCTCGGCGCCACGGTGATCGGCATCATGGCCTTTGCCGGGATCGGAACGAGCCCCGACGCTACCGGCGAGTTCCTGTTCTCGCTCTTCGCGGTCATCGGCATGTCGCTGATGCTGTCGTGGATCCTCGCCATCACGGTGACGCCCTATCTTGGCAACAAGCTCTTCGTGACCAAGGACGAAGGCGATCACGATGCCTATGGCGGGTTTTTCTTCCGCCTGTTCGGGCGCACGCTCGACCTCGCGCTGCGGCTGCGCTGGCTGGTCGTGGTGGGGCTGATCGCGCTGACGGCGGTGTGTTTCAACGCCTTCGCCAAGCTGCCGCAGCAGTTCTTCCCCGACAGCAACACGCCGCTGTTCTTCGTGCACTACAAGCTGCCGCAGGGCGCCTCGATCGCGAAGACCTCTGAGGATCTGAAGGTGCTCGAGGGCTGGCTCGCGGAGCGTGACGAGGTGGTCGCGACGACCACCTTCGTGGGACAGGGTGCGACGCGCTTCATGCTGACCTATCAGGCCGAGAAGGCGAACCCGTCCTACGGCCACATCATCGTGCGCACCGCCACGCTCGACGAGATCCCGCAGCTCAAGTCCGATCTTGACGCCTTCGGCGCCGAGGCCTTGCCGCAGGGCGAGATGCGCACCAAGCGGCTGGTCTTCGGCCCCGGTGGCGGCGATCCGGTGGCGGCGCGGTTCTCCGGGCCCGACCCGGAGGTGCTGCGCAACCTTGCCATCGAGGCGCAGGCGGTGATGAAAGAGGCCAGCGACAAGATCACCACCACCCGTACCGATTGGCGCGAACAGGAGTTGGTGCTGCGCCCGCGCTACGCCACCGACCGGGCGCAGGCGGCGGGGATCAGCCGCGACGACGTCTCGAAGACCCTGCTGACGGCCACCGACGGCACGCAGGCGGGCACCTATCGCGAGGGCGAGCGCCTGATCCCGATCCTCGTGCGCGAGGATCCCGACAGCGATCTGACCCTGATGGACCAGGTGATCTATTCCAGCGCGGCGGAATCCTTCGTGCCCATCGAGCAGGTGGTCGACGGCTTCGAGTTCATCCCCGAGAACACGCTTGTGCATCGCCGCGACCGCGTGCTGACCATCACCGTGGGCGCCGACATCGTCGACGGCGTGACCGCCGCAACGGCCTTTGGCGAGGTGCGCGGCGCGGTCGAGGCGATGGAGTTGCCGCTGGGCTACAAGCTCGAATGGGGCGGCGACTACGAGAGCTCGAGCGAGGCGCAGGCGGCGCTCGGGACCCAGCTTCCGGTCAGCTTCCTGATCATGGTGCTGATCTCGATCCTGCTGTTCAACGCGCTGCGCCAGCCGCTGATCATCTGGCTGCTTGTCCCGATGTCGGTCAACGGCGTGGTGCTGGGGCTTGGCCTTACCGGGCTGCCGTTCAGCTTTACCGCGCTGCTCGGCCTGCTGTCGCTGTCGGGGATGCTGATCAAGAACGGCATCGTGCTGGTCGAGGAAATCGACCTGCTGCGCGAAGATGGCGAGGCGCTGCGCCCGGCGATCATCCGGGCCTCCACATCGCGCCTGCGCCCGGTGGTGCTGGCGGCGGCGACGACGATCCTCGGCATGGCGCCGCTGCTGGGAGACGCGTTCTTCGTGTCGATGGCGGTGACGATCATGGGCGGTCTGGCCTTCGCCACCGTGCTGACGCTGGTGGCTGCCCCGGTGCTCTACTACATCTTCTTCCGAAGGGAAGAGCGCCGCAACGTGGCGGCGCGCGAGGCAACCGCCTGACAGATACAAAAAAGGGGGGGGGGGGGATAAAATAAAACCCCCCGCCTGTCAGAATCAGCCGGGTGCCGCCCGGTTCTCGGGCCTCAGGCCGGCAGCGGGCGGGCTGCGGGATCGCGCGGCGCCCGCAGGCCGATCAATGCCACCAGTGCCAGCAGCGTCAGCAGCGCACCGGTCGCGAGGAAGGTCGTGGCATAGCCCAGCGAGGCAATCAGCGGCGTTGAGGCGAAGGGCGAGAGGAACTGCCCAAGGAAGATGCTCGTGGTGATGGCGCCAGCCGCTAGCCCGCGGCGATGCGCAGGTGCGATGCCCACCGCGAGGCCGAGGAAGGTCGGCATCAGCAGGCCGCCGCCGGCTCCGATGAAGGCCGCGCCCAGCAGGGTCAGGCCAAAGCTCGGGGCGATCCCGAACAGGTAGAACCCGGTTGCGAAGCCCATGAAGCCGAGTGCCGGGGTGCCCGAGCGGCCCAGCCGCATCCGGACCTTGCCGAAGAACAGCGAGACAATGCCGCCGGCCAGCGTCATCGCGCCCATCAGCATGCCGGCGGCCTGCGGCTCGGGATGACCGATCGAGGCGAGGAAATAGGGCGCCTGTGTCGGCAGCAGGTAGAAGCAGACGAAGCACAGCCCGGCCAGCAGGATCACCAGCACCAGCGTGGCCACCCAGTTGGCCTCTCCGTCGGAGGCGGCGGGCTCGACCTGCGATGCGCTGCGGTCGGATTTCTCCAGCGTCAGCATCATGATCGGCAGGTAGACTAGCGCGATGCCGTAGATCGCGAAGGGCGCAAGGGGCGTGAAGGCGGCCAGCCAGCCGGCCAGCATCAGCAAGATGAGGCCGCCGAAATTGGTTGCCGCGATTTGCAGGCCCATGAAGTTGCCGCGCTTCTCGCCCTTGAAATAGTCACCGATCAGCGCTGTCTGGGCGGTCATGATCATCGCCACGGCAACCCCGAGGAACAGTCGGCTGAACAGCACCAGCTTGAGGGTCGGCAGGTAGAGACCCGCGGTCCCGGCGATGGCGAAGAGCGCCACGCCCGCGAGAAGCTGAAGGCGGCGGCCGAAGCGGTCGGCCAGCGCGCCGGCGAAGGGCGCGAGAATCGCCACCATCAGCGAGGGCGCGGTGACCAGCAGGCGCGCCAGCAACGCGGCGTTCTCCTCGTCGGCGAAGCGCGCCTCGATGCCCGGCAGGGACGGGCTGATCAGGCTGTTGGAGAGGATCGTCAGCGACGCGGCCAATAGCAGCGCGACGGCCCGGGAATCCTTGAGCAAGCTCAACATCATATGGTCTTTCGGTTGGACCGCCGAAACTCACGGCGCCCGGCCCCGGCCAGGGTCCGCGGCAGTTCCGTGCAGGCATGTCGACATAGAGAAACCCGCGAACGCCGAAAATCATCGGGAAGAGGCGCGCGGGCAGTTGATTACATTTTTCTAATTCTGTAATTGGCGAAAACCGATGCGTCAAGGAGGAGCGGCGTGCCACGGACAGGTCTCAGCCCGGAAGAAGCGCGGCAGCGTGCCGTAGAGATCGCGGTTGCCCGGATCCGTGAAAACGGGTTCGTGAAGCTGCGGCTGGCGGATGTGGCGCGCGAGATGGGCGTGAGTCACGCAGCGCTTTACGCGCATTTTCGCGACAAGGCGGCGCTGCTCGACGCAGTGACCGAAAGCTGGCTGGTCGATGCGCGGGCGCGCACCGCCGCGATCTGTGGCGGCAGTGCGCCGCCGGCGGAGCGCATCGAGGACTGGTTCGTCGCGCGCTACCGGATCAAGAGCGCTCGCGTGCGCACGGATCCCGAGATCTTCTACGGCTTCAACGAGGCGACGGCCGGCGAGCGCCCGGTGATCCGCGATCACATGCTCCGCCTGCATCAGGAGCTTGCGGGTTTGCTTGGCGAAGCCGGCCTCGGCGCAGAGGCCGAGGCGACGATGCTCGAAGAGGCGCTGGCGGGATTTCTGCACCCGGCGCTGATCGGCCCGGGGCCGAAGCCGGAGCGCGAAGACGCGCTCCGGCGATTGCTCAAGGTGGTGCTGGCCGGTCTGGCCGCATTGCAGGAGGGCGGTGGGGCCTAGGCCGCGTCGAGGCGCTGTCCGGATTCGCCGTCGAAGTAATGCAGCTTCGCGCGGTCGTAGCCCAGCGGCAGGGTCTCGCCGGAGCGCAGCGGCACGTTCGGCGCGAGCCGTGCCGAGACCTCGTGCTCGCCCAGCCGGCAGATCGCGATGGTGTCAGAGCCGAGCGGTTCGTAGATGTCCACCACCGGGCTCATCGCGCCCTGGCCGGGCGCCGCGAGCGCCAGATCCTCGGGCCGCACGCCGACGTCGAGCCGTGTGCCATCGCGCGCCGCGACCTCACCGAGCTCCAGCGTGCCGCCCTTCATGCGCAGCACCGGGGCCGCGCCCGAGCGGTCGAGCTCGCCCGAGAACACGTTCATCTGCGGCGAGCCGATGAATTCGCCCACGAAGCGGCAGTTCGGGCGCTCGTATAGCTCCATCGGCGGGCCTTCCTGCACGATGTGGCCGGCCTTCAGGACCACCACCTTGTCGGCCAGCGTCATCGCCTCGGTCTGGTCGTGGGTGACGTAGACCGTGGTTGTGCCGAGCATCGCGTGCAGGCGCTTGATCTGGGTGCGCATCTCGACCCGGAGCTTGGCGTCGAGGTTCGACAGCGGCTCGTCGAAGAGGAACACCGACGGCTCTCGCACGATGGCACGGCCCATGGCGACGCGCTGGCGCTGGCCGCCCGAGAGCTGGCCCGGCTTGCGGTCGAGATAGTCGCCGATCTGCAGGATGCCCGCCGCCTCCTCGACCTTGGGGGCGATATCAGAGGCCTTCCAGCCACGCATTTTCAGTCCGAAGCCGATATTCTCGCGGATCGTCATATGCGGGTAGAGCGCGTAATCTTGGAACACCATGGCCACGTCGCGGCCCTTGGGTTCGATCTCGTTGACCACGCGGCCCCCGATTCTCAGCGTCCCGCCCGAGATCTCCTCGAGCCCGGCGATCATCCGCAGCATTGTCGACTTGCCGCAGCCCGAGGGCCCGACAAAGGCGACGAACTCGCCATCTTTCACGTGCAAATCAACACCATGGATCGCGCGATGCGCACCATAGTTCTTGACGATGCCCTCCAGCTGGATCTCTGCCATGTGGTCCTCCCTGACCTGCGGCCCCGGAATTGTGGGGTTGCATTATCGATATTTGTGATGTTATCGATATTGATAATGGACGACAAGGGCAAAGCCGCAAGGCCCCGCCCTACGGGAGGAGGACCGGCACAGGATGGCCGTGGAGAGTTTCACCAGCATGACCGTGAGCGATGTCACGCCGCGCCGCACGAGCAAGCGCAGCCATGCGCTGTTCGAGGCGCTGGAGAAGGAGATCGTGCTGGGAACTCTCAAGCCCGAGCAGGCGCTGACCGAGATGGATCTCGCACAGCGCTTCGAGTGCAGCCAGGGCACGGTGCGCGAGGCCTTGATGCGGCTCAACGAGGAGGGGCTGGTGAACCGCCTGCCCAATCGCGGCACCACCGTCGCGCCGTGCCATGCCGACGACGCGCGCGCGCTGTTGCATGTGCGCCGCGAGGTCGAATGCTCTTATCTCGACCGCGTGGTGGCCCGCGCCGACGCGATGCTCGAGCGTGATCTGCACGACCGGCTCAATGCCATGCGCAACGCCGCCCGGGACGGCGACGAGTACCGGCTCTCGGTCTTCGACCGCGCCTTCCACCGGCGCCTGTTCGAGGCCGCCGACCTGCCCTTGGTGGCGCCGATCCTGACCCGCTGCCTGATCCACAACCACCGCTTCAAGATCCTCAACGCCCAGCCCAATCGCGAGCTGGAGGCGACGGCGGAGCGCCACGTACCGATCCTTGATGCGTTGGCCGAGCGGGATGTCGAGACGCTGCGCGAGTTGCTCTCGCACCACATCGCCACGATCGTCGATTTCGGGCCCGACCTCAGCAACACCGGAGAAAGCGCATGAGCGCGCCCACCGCTAACATGCGCGCCGTGCTCGAGCGGCTGGCGCAGGAGGATGCCGGGCTTGGCGACCCGACGCTGATGCCGCCGCAGCACGCCCGCGCGCTGGCCGAGCTGACCAACCAGCGCTGGAACGCAGAGCTGCCAGAGATGGCCGAAGCGCGCACGGTGATGCATGCCGGGATGCCAGCCCGCTGGGTGGTGCCGGCCAACGACACCGGCACCGAGGCGATCCTGCACGTGCATGGCGGAGGCTGGGCGCTGTGTTCGCCGATGACCCACGAGGCTGCGTCGCGGCGCATCGCCGAGGCCTGCGCCTGCCCGGTGCTGACGGTGGATTACCGCCTCGCGCCAGAGCATCCATATCCCGCGGGTCTCGACGACATTCTTCGCGCGTGGAAAGCCCTCGAGCCGGGCCGGCGCTGGAGCATCGGTGGCGACAGCGCTGGGGCAAACCTTTCGCTCGCGGCAATGCTGCGGCTGATCGACGAGGGCGCCGAGCTGCCGGCCTGCGGGCTGCTGTTCTACGGCGTCTACGGTGCGGATTTTGACAGCGACAGCTACATCAGCAACGCCGAGGGCCCGGGCCTGACCCGCGCCAAGATGATGCGCTACTGGGACTGGTACGTCTCCGAGCCCAAGCGCGACGCGCCCGCCGTGGCACCTCTGGCCGCCAGCGACGCACAGCTCGCCGGGCTGCCGCCGCTTTACTTGAACGCCGCCGAGCTCGACCCGCTGCTCTCGGACACCGAGGCGCTGGTCGCGCGGCTCCGTGCGCTTGGCCGCGACGATGCATACGACCTGATCGCGGGTGTCGTGCACGGCTTCATGCAAATGGGCTCTGCCCTGCCGGAGGCGCGTGACGCGTTCACGCGGGCGGGCGAGGTCTTTCGCAGGATTGCCGCTCCGTAGGGGCGGAAACACAGGGAGGAAGTTATGAAATTCAAGACATTGACAGGCATCGCCTCGACGCTGGCACTCTGCGCGGGCATGGCCAGCGCCGACAGCACGGTGCGGTTCTGGTACCACTTCGACAATGCCGACAACCCGATGGATGCGCTTGTCGCCGCCTTCGAGGAGGCCAACCCCGACATCACCGTCGAGGCCGAGAACATCCCGTGGAACAGCTATTACGACCAGCTTTATACCGCGGTGATCGGGGGCAACGCGCCCGACGCGGCGATGGTCAAGATGTTCGCCCAGCCCCGCCTCGTCGAGATGGGTGCGCTGGCGCCGATCGATGACTGGCTGGCGGACTGGGACGGCGCCGACGGGCTGCAGGACAACCTGATCGAGCTCACCAGGGGCCCGGACGGCCAGCAGTATTACCTGCCGGTGCAATACGTGGTGCTGTATCTCTACTACCGCCCCGACATGTTCGAGGAGCTGGGCCTGTCGGTGCCCACCACCTGCGACGAGTTCCGCGAGACCGCCAAGGCGCTGACCCGCGACACCGATGGCGACGGCCAGACCGATGTCTATGGCTTCGGCTTCCGTGGTGCCAAGGGCGGGCACGATCATTGGGCAACCTTCACGCTCGGCGCCGAGGGCGTCAGCCTGACTGAGGGCCTCACCTCCGAGGCGGGCGTCGCCGGCACGCAGTTCGTGGCGGATCTCTTCCAGCAGGACGGGGTCTTCCCGCCCTCGGCCCCCAACGATGGCTTCCAGGAGATCATCGGCGCCTTCAAGGCCGGCAAGACCGCGATGACCATCCACCATATCGGCTCGGCCAACGGCATGGTGGAAGCGCTGGGAGACAATGTCTCCGCCGCGCCGGTGCCGGAATGCGGCGGCGGCCACTGGACCGCCTTCGGCGACGAGAGCACCGCGGTGCTCTCGTCGGCCGAGGATCCAGAAGCGGCATGGAAGTGGATCACCTTCCTGTCCACCGAGGGCAACAACACGATGTTCAACGAGGCCACCGGCCAGCTGCCCGTGGTCAAGGCCGACAGCGAAAGCTGGACGCTGCACCCGCAACGCTTCGTACAGGCCACCGTCGACAGCCTGCCCTTCGCCGAGATGCTGCCCAACAGCTCGGCCACGGCGGATTTCGTCAACACCGCATGGCCCACGAACATGCAGCGTGTGCTGACCGGCGATATCGAGCCGGCCGAGATGAACGCCAAGATCGAAGAGCTCTTCGCCGAGTAAGCGCTCTGCCACGATCCGGGCGCCCGAGTGCGGCGCCCGGACACCCTCGCTCCCCAAGCCGAAAGCCCCGTGCCCCATGACGGACGCGACCATGACCCATGTCTCCGAGACACCCAAGCACCGCGCCTCTCTGGGCCGTCAGGTGCTGCCCTACGCGATGCTTACCCCGGCGGTGCTCGTCACGCTCGCCATCGTGTTCTTCCCGATGCTGCAGACCGCGTGGATGAGCCTGCACGAATACGTGCTCTTCCGGCCCAATGACTTCACCTGGGTCGGGCTCGACAACTTCAAGGCGGCGCTCAACGACGAGGTGTTCTGGATCTCGCTCAAGCACACCATCATCTGGATGTGCACGACGATCCCGGCGCAGCTCCTGCTTGGCCTGGTGACCGCGCTGCTGCTCAACCAGGAGTTCCCGTGGCGCCCGGTGGCCCGTGCCCTGATCATCATCCCGTGGGCGCTGCCCTCGGTGGTGATCGCGCTGATGTGGGTGTGGATCTACGACAGCAATTACGGCATCGCCAACGAGTTCCTGCTGCGCATGGGGCTGATCCAGCAGGCGATCCCGTGGCTTGCCGATCCCGACACCGCGCTGGCCTCGATCATCCTCACGCTGACCTGGCAGGGCTTCCCGTTCTTCGCGGTGATGATCCTCGCCGGCCTGCAATCGATCCCGCAGAGCTACTATGAGGCCGCCTCGATCGACGGCGCCTCGGCATGGCGCCAGTTCTGGCACATCACCCTGCCCGGCATCTCGGGCGTGATGATGACCGCGGTGCTGCTGCGGATGATCTGGGTCGCCAACAGCTTCGACGTGATCTTCGTGATGACCGGCGGTGGCCCGGGCTACGCCACCCACACGCTGCCGCTCTACGCCTTCATCAAGGCCCGCACCAATCTCGATTTCGGCTACGGCTCGGCCATTGCCGTGCTCTTCACCCTGCTGCTGATGGTGGTCGTGGTCTTCTACCTCAAGCGCACCGGAAAGGCGGCGTCCTGATGGCACTGCACAAACCCTCGACCACCAAGCGCATCCTGACGGTCGACCTGCCGATGCTGGCCATTCTGGTCTTCACGCTCGGGCCTTACCTGTGGATGTTCATCACCTCGATCAGCGACGAGAGCACGCTCTTCACCGAAGGCCCGTCGCTGCTCAATGCCACCATCGAGAACTACACGCGGCTGTTCCGCACCGTGGGCTTCGCCGAGAACCTGCTCGACAGCTTCATCGTTGCCGGCGGCACGGTGATCGTCGGGCTCTCGCTCAGCGTCACGGCGGCCTATTCGTTCTCGCGCTTCAACTTCAGGGGAAAGCGCATCCTGATGCTGCAGTTCCTGCTCATCAACATGTTCCCGCTGGTGCTGCTGATCCTGCCGCTTTTCGTGCTGATGCGGGTGCTTGGGCTGCTCGACACCCATATCGCGCTGATCATCGCCAACTCGACCGTGGCGATCCCGTTCTCGATCTGGATGATGGTCAGCTACATGAACGGCATTCCGCGCTCGCTTGACGAGGCGGCGATGACCGATGGCTGCACACGAATGCAGGCGCTGCGCCGCGTGGTGCTGCCGCTCTGCCTGCCCGGCATCATCGCCACCGGCATCTACATCTTCATCACCTCGTGGAACGAGTATCTCTATGCCCTCACACTCGGTGGTCGCAACGTGCGCACCATCACCGTCGCCGTGCAGACGCTGATCGGCGAATACGAGGTGCAATGGGGGCTGCTCACCGCCGGCGGCATCGTCGGCGCCCTCCCCGCCACCGTGCTCTTCCTGCTGGTGCAGAAACGCCTGATCTCCGGCCTCACGCAAGGTGCGGTCAAGGGCTGACGGAAAGGACAAGAAACGTGAAAAACCCCATCGGCATCATCTCCATGCAGTTCATCCGGCCCTTTGCCGGCAAGGATCTGCACTATTTCCAGAAGGCCGCCGATCTCGGCTTCGACTTCGTCGAGCTTCTGGTCCCCGAGCCCGAGGACGACCTCTCGATCGCCGACGTGAAGAAGGCCGCCGACGATGCCGGCATCTTCACCGTACTGGCCGCCCGCGTGAACCAGCAGCGCTCCATCGCCTCGGAGGATGCGGCCAACCGGCAGGGCGGCATGGATTACCTCAAGCTCTGCATCGACGTCGCGGCCGAGCTTGGCGGCGGCATCGTCGGCGGGCCGCTCTACGGTGAGCCTATGGTGTTTGCCGGTCGCCCGCCGGTGCCGCGCACCGACGACGAGATCGCCGCCCGCGCCGAGCGCACGATCTCGGCCTTCCAGACCATCGCGCCGCAGGCCGAGGCCGCCGGCGTGACCTTCGCGGTCGAGGCGCTGAACCGGTTCGAGACCGATATCCTGTCGACAACCCGGCAGGCCTGCGAGGTGGTGGACGCGGTCGACAACCCCGGCTTCAAGCTGATGCTCGACACCTTCCACATGAACATGGAAGAGCGCTCGATCCCCGACGCGATCCGCATGGCGGGCGACCGCATCGTGCATTTCCAGGCCAACGAGAACCATCGCGGCCATCCCGGCACCGGCCATATCGACTGGACCGCCGTGATGCGCGCGCTGGCGCAGGTGAACTATGCCGGGCCGATCTCGCTCGAGCCGTTCCGCCGCGCCGATGACCGTATCGCGCTGCCAATCGCCCACTGGCGCGCCCCGCGCGAGGATGAGAGCGACAAGCTCATGGCCGGGCTCGGCGTCATCCGAAACGCGCTGGCGCTGGCTGAGGTGGACCAATGATCAATATCGGCTGGATCGGCTGCGGCCGTCACGCGCGCCAGATGCTGCTGCCGCAGCTCGGGCGCAACGACATCCGCATCGCCGCGCTCTGCGACCGCGACGGCGAGGCGCTGAAGAAGACCGCAGCAGAATACGGCGTCACCGCGCTGCACGACGATTTCCGCGAGATGATCAAGACGCCGGGGCTCGACGCCATCGGCATGGCGGTCGGCCCCGAGCTGCACCGCATGGCGACGCTGGCGGCGCTCGAGGCGGGGCTGCCGGTGTTCATGGAAAAGCCCCCCGCCGCCACCGCCGCCGGCGCGCTGGAGATCGCCAAGGCCTCGGAGGCCGCCGGCAAACCGGTGATGGTCGGCTTCATGAAGCGCTATTCCACCGGCAACCGCATGGCGATGAACGTGCTCAGGGGCGGCGATTTCGGCGATGTTCTGGGCATCACCGGCGCCTACATGACCGCGCCCACCTATTTCGAGGGCGAGCCCGATTATACCGGCTTCTACCTGCATCACTGCGTGCATTACATGGATCTGATCCCGTGGTTCGCCGGTGAGGATTTCGGCGACATGCAGGTCCGCTCTGTCTCGCCGCAGCCGGGCAAACTGTTGCTGCACCTCAACTTCACGACGGAGCAGGGCAAGATCGGCAACATCGTCATGGGCACGGTGCAGTCGCGTGGCACGCCGATGGAAGAGATCCGCATCATGGGCGATCACGCCCGGCTGCACGTCGACAACATCATCAACGTGGCGCTCTACCGCGATCCGCCCTTCAAGGCCGAGGATCCCGGCGCGGTGCTCGACCCGGCCTGCGACACGCTGAGCTGGACGCCGAACTTCACCGCCGCCGCCAACGAGGATCACAAGGGCTACGCGGCGCTGCTGGCGGACGTGGCCGCCGTCCTGCGCGGCGAGAGCCGCAACGTGCCCGATATCGGCGACGGGGTGCGCGCGATGGAGCGCCTCGAGCGGATGATCTCGCAGATCGAGGCCTGACCGGGCCATCCCCGCCGCCGGGAGCCACGTGCTCGCGGCGGCGGTTTCCCGGGTCCGGCAGGTCCAATCCCAGGGCCATGACGCTTGGCGGTCGACAAATGCCGGGTGCCCGTGCTTTCCTTCTTGGTGAACGACGCCTGCGCGCTAGGTCCGACGGGGAAACGCCCTGAACGGGCACGGCCACCTACCCCGGAGGAGCTCAGACCGCCATGAAATCCCAGATCCTTACCGCCGCCCTCGCGCTTGCATCCGCGCTCGGAACCGCCGCCCATGCCGAGATCACCGTCTCGTCCAAGATCGACACCGAGGGCGGGTTGCTTGGCAACATGATCGCGCTGGCGCTCGAGGATGCCGGACTGCCGGTGGAGCGCCGGCTGCAGCTTGGCGGCACCCAGGTGGTGCGCGAGGCGCTGCTCGCGGGGCAGATCGACATCTACCCGGAATATACCGGCAACGCGGCGTATTTCTTCAACGAGGCCGACAGCGAGGTCTGGAAGAACCCCGAAGAGGCCTATGCCCGCGCCGCCGAGCTCGACACCGAGAACGATTTGACGTGGCTGCAATCGGCGCCCGCGAACAACACCTGGGCCATCGCGCTGACCGGGCCGCTGGCCGAGGAAAACGAGCTGGTCACCATGTCGGATTTCGGCGCCTGGGTGGCGGATGGCGGCGAGATCAAGCTCGCGGCCTCGACCGAGTTCGTCTCCTCTCCGGCGGTGCTGCCGGCGATGCAGGAGACCTATGGCTTCGAGCTTGGCCCCGACCAGACCGTGATCCTGTCGGGCGGTGACACCGCGGCGACGATCCAGGCGGCGGCGCGCGGCACCTCGGGTGTGAACGCGGCGATGGCCTATGGCACCGATGGCGGTGTCGGCGCCGCGGGCCTCGTGGTGATGGAGGACGACAAGGGTGTGCAGCCGGTCTACGAGCCGGCGCCTGTGGTGCGCGATACCGTGCTCGAGGAATACCCGGCCATCTCCGAGGTGCTGAACCCGATCTTCAGCGATCTCGACATGGCGACCCTGCAAGAGCTCAATGGCCGCATCCAGGTCGGTGGCGAACCCGCCGAGGCGGTCGCGCGCGAGTATCTGACCACCATCGGCGTGCTCGACTGATCGCCCTCGCGGTGCCTGCCCGAACTCTTCCGGCCGTCTCGCCGCCCGGCGCGCTGTTCGCGGCGCTGGGGGCGCTGGCGCTGCTGGCGCCTTTCATGACGCTCGCCGCGAACCGCATCGTGGCGGGCGAGGGTGTGGGCGTCTGGATGGTTGCGCCCTCCGGCGCGGTGGCAGCGGGGCTTGCCGCCGTTGTTGCAGCGCTGGCGCTCGGGCTGCTGCCGCGCTGGCCGTGGCTGCGGCTCGCAGGGGCGGCGCTCGGCCTTGCCGGGGTGGTCTGGTTGCTGGGGCAGGGCACGCAAACCCTGCTCGAGGGGGCCGGGACCTATGCCCGCGTGTCGCCGGCGCCGGGCTTCTGGTACCTCTTGGTAATCCTCGGCCTGCTGATGGCCGACGCGCTCTCGGCGCTGTCGCCCGGGCCGCTCGCGCGGGCCGGGCTGCTGGCCGTGGCACTGCTTGCGGTCGCACTGGTGCTTCGGATGGACGCGTTGACGCAGCTGTCGATCTTCCGGGAATATGATGGCCGGCGCGCCGCCTTCGCCACCGCCTTCTGGCGTCATCTCGGCCTTGCCTTCGGCTCGCTCGCGGTGGCCGCGGCGATAGGCTTTCCGCTCGGCATCCTTTGCCATCGCAACGCCCGAATGCGCGCCGCGCTGCTGCCGGTGCTGAGCTTTCTCCAGACCATTCCCTCGCTTGCCATGTTTGGCATCATGATCCCGTTGCTCGGCTGGGTTGGTGACAGTGTGCCCGGCGCCGAAGCGCTCGGTATCGCGGGCATCGGCTTCGCCCCGGCCTTCCTCGCGCTGGTGCTCTATTCGCTGCTGCCGGTGGTCGCCAACACCGTGGCCGGGCTCGACAGCACGCCGCCTGCCGCCCGCGACGCGGCGCGCGGCATGGGCATGACCTCGCGCCAGCGGCTGTGGCAGGTCGAGCTGCCGCTCGGTCTGCCGGTGATCCTTGCCGGGCTGCGCATCGTGCTGGTGCAGAACATCGGCCTTGCGGTGATCGCGGCACTTATCGGCGGCGGCGGCTTCGGCACCTTCGTCTTTCAGGGCCTCAACCAGACCGCCACCGACCTGATCCTGCTCGGCGCCCTGCCGACCGTGGCGCTGGCGCTGATCGCCGCCATCGTGATGGACATCCTGGTCGAGCTGGCCAGCCCGACCCCGGAGACCCGCCCATGATCGAGATCGACGCCATCACCAAGATCTATGACGGCACGCCGGCGGTGGACGCGGTCTCGCTCACCGTCGAGACCGGCACCATCACCGCCATCGTCGGGACCTCCGGTTCCGGCAAGACCACGCTGCTGCGGATGATCAACCGCCTTGTCGAGCCAAGCTCTGGCGAGGTCCGGATCAACGGCGAGCCGACCACCGGCCTGCCCAAGGAGGCGCTGCGGCGGCGCATCGGCTATGCCATTCAGGGCCACGGTCTGTTTCCGCATCACAGCGTGGCGCGCAACATCGGCGCCGTGCCGCGGCTGCTCGGCTGGCCGCGCGACAAGATCCGCGCTCGCGTCGACGAACTGCTCGATCTGTTCTCGATGCCGCCCGACGAGTTTCGCGACCGCTATCCCGGCGAGCTGTCCGGCGGTCAGCAGCAGCGTGTCGGCGTGGCGCGGGCGCTGGCCTCGCGGCCCGACATGATCCTGATGGACGAGCCCTTCGGGGCGCTCGACCCGATCATCCGCACCCGCGCGCAGGAGGATCTGCGGCGCATCCAGAGGGCGCTCGGCTCGACCATCCTGATCGTCACCCATGACATGGAAGAGGCGATCCAGCTTGGCGACAAGGTGGCGGTGATGGATGCTGGCAAGCTGGTGCAATACGCGGCCCCTGCCGAGATCATCGCCAAGCCCGCCACCGAGTTCGTGTCCGAGATGGTTGGCGGCGTCGATCGTCCGCTGAAGCTGCTGTCGCTGTTCCCGGTCTCCGAGATTGTCGAAGAGGGCACTGTCGACGGTCCGGTCGTCGATGCGTCGACCAGCCTGCGCGATGCACTCTCGACCTGCCTGTGGAGCGGGAGGGATGCGCTGCGCGTGGAGCGCGATGGCGCCGCCCTCGGTCATGTCACGCTGGCGGCGATCCGTGCCCGTGCCGAGGCGCACGGGTGAGCCGGGGTGCGGCCCTCCGCGCGGCGCTGATTGCGCTGCTGCTGGCGCTGGTGCTGCGGCCCGCTTGGTTCGAGCCGCTCTTCGCGCCGGCCGCTCCCGCGGGCGGCCCGGTCATCTATGAACGTGCCTCGCTGCTGTCGCTGTCGCTGAGCCATCTGGGGCTGGTGGCGCTGGCCTCGGGGGCGGCGACGCTGGTGGCGGTGACGCTGGCGGTTCTGGTGACGCGGCCCGCAGGCGCGGCCTTCCGGCCGCTGTCGCGCACCATCACCAATATCGGCCAGACCTTCCCGCCCGTCGCGGTGCTGGCGTTGGCGGTGCCGGCGCTTGGCTTCGGGGCCGGGCCGACGCTGGTGGCGCTGTTCCTCTACGGGCTGTTGCCGATTTTCGAGAACGCGGTGACGGGCCTGTCGAGCTTGCCGCCCTCGGCGATGGAGGCGGCGCGGGGCATCGGGCTTGACCGGCGCCAGCGGCTGTTTCAGGTCGAGCTGCCGCTTGCCCTTCCGGTGATCCTGACCGGGATCAGGCTCTCGGTGGTGATCGCGCTCGGCACCGCCACGATCGGCTCCACGGTGGCCGCGCGCACGCTGGGCGAGGTGATCATCGCCGGGCTTTTGACCAACAACACCGCCTATGTGCTGCAAGGCGGCCTGATCGTCGGCCTGTTCGCGGTGCTGATCTATGACGCGCTGGTGCAGCTCGAGCGACGGCTGGCGCGGCGGCTCGGGGTTGCAGGCTGAACGGGGCTGGCTGAGGCAAGCCGGTGCAGGCGACGGGGCGGTGGGTTTCCCGGCCGCGCGCGTCGCAGGAGACACGCGGAACGCCCGCGCGGCTGCTCTCGTCTCAGGGGCGGCTCTCGACCGCAATGCGTTGCCGGATCTCTCCCGAGGCGCGGTCGAAGATCAGGATCTCGTCGTCGGCCGTCACCACCGCGTACCAGTCGGACCCTTGCGTGTACGCGGTGGCGGTGGTGCCGTCGGGCAGGGTGATGATCTCGGGCAGCGGCACGCGGGTGGTGCGGTACTGGATGACAATCATCGCAAGGATCGCTAGAAGCCCGGCGATCATCACGCCCGTGAGCACGGTGACCAGCAGGCGCAGGAAGCGCAGGTTGGTCGGCTCGGGCAACTGTTCGTCGGGATCGGGAGTCTGGGACATGGACAAGGCCTTGCGCATCATCATCGGGGAAGCCCCGCCTGCGCGCCTTGATAAGGCGCTGGCGCGGGATGTGCCAGAGGCAGCGGCGCTGTCGCGGACCCGGCTTGCCAAGCTCATCGCCGAAGGTGCGGTGACGCGTGGCGGAGAGGTGCTGAGCGATCCCAAGGTCAAGGTTGCCGAGGGTGACGAGATCGTCATCGCCGTCCCGCAGGCCGAAGAGAGCCATATCGGCCCCGAAGACATCCCCCTCGATATCGTCTGGGAGGATGACGACCTCGTGGTGGTGAACAAGCCCGCCGGCATGGTGGTGCACCCCGCGCCGGGCACGCCCACGGGCACGCTCGTCAATGCGCTGCTGCACCACTTCGGCGGCAAGCTCTCGGGGGTCGGCGGTGTGGCGCGGCCGGGCATCGTGCACCGCATCGACAAGGACACCAGTGGGCTTCTGGTGGTGGCCAAGTCGGACCGCGCGCATCACGGGCTCGCGGCGCAGTTCGAGGCGCACAGTGCAGACCGCGCCTACCGGGCGATCTGCTACGGCGTGCCCAACCAGGGCGATCCACGGCTTCTGGGCACCCGTGGCGTGTCGGTTGAGCCGGGCGGGGTGCTCTGCATCCAGTCCGGGCTGGCGCGGCATAAGACCGACCGGCAGCGGCAGGCGGTGTTCTTCGACGGGCAGGGCCGGCACGCGGTGACCCGGGCGCGGGTCCTCGAGAGCTTTGGCGCGCCGCCGGCGATGGCGCTGCTCGAGTGTCGGCTCGAGACCGGGCGCACGCATCAGATCCGCGTGCATATGGCCCATGCCGGGCACGGGCTGGTGGGTGATCCGGTCTATGGCGGACGCCGCAAACCGCCGGTCAAGGCGATCGGCGAGGCGGTGGCAACCGAGGTCGCCGGCTTCGACCGGCAGGCGCTGCACGCTGCCGAGCTGGGCTTCGATCATCCGGCCACCGGCGAGCGGCTGCGCTTCGAGGCGCCGCTGCCCGCGGACATGCAGAGCCTGCTCGAGGCGCTCCGCAACGCCGGGTGACACGATTGTGTGTGCCTATGCGCACACAATTCCCGCCGTATCGGCCGTTTACGTGCATCCCGCACATATGACATCAAGTTCCCAACCGCGTGAGCGCGGCGTTTTGACGGACCCGTCCGACGGAAGCCTGCGTTAACGTCGTATAAAGGTCTCAAGGTGACACACCTTGCAAACTCATGGTGGCGCTCCCATATGGGATGTTAAGCCCCGTAACATTGGAGGAACCGGGCACGTGAGCAACGTGAGCAAATATGCCAATCTGCCGGCACCGTCCCCAGAGGCGGGCCTGAGCCGCTATCTGTCCGAAATCCGGAAGTTCCCGCTTCTGGAGCCCGAAGAAGAGTACATGCTGGCCAAGCGTTGGGTCGAGGATCAGGACGCCGAGTCGGCGCACCGTCTCGTCACCAGCCACCTGCGCCTCGCTGCCAAGATCGCCATGGGCTACCGTGGTTACGGTCTGCCGCAGGCTGAGGTGATCTCGGAGGCCAACGTGGGCCTGATGCAGGCGGTCAAGCGCTTCGACCCCGAAAAGGGCTTCCGCCTCGCGACCTACGCCATGTGGTGGATCCGTGCCTCCATTCAGGAATATATCCTGCGCTCGTGGTCGCTGGTGAAGCTCGGCACGACGAGCGCTCAGAAGAAGCTGTTCTTCAACCTGCGCAAGGCCAAGAGCCGCATCGGTGCGCTCGAGGACGGTGACCTGCGGCCCGAGCACGTCGAGCGTATCGCCACCGATCTTGGCGTGACGCATGACGAAGTGATCTCGATGAACCGCCGCCTTTCGGGTGGCGATGCTTCGCTGAACGCCACGGTGGGCAGCGATGACGAGAGTTCGATGCAATGGCAGGACTGGCTCGAGGATGAGAGCGCCGATCAGGCTGGCGACTACGCCGAGCGCAACGAGCTCGAGGCGCGCCGCGAGCTGCTGACCGAGGCGATGGACGTTCTCAACGAGCGCGAGCGCGACATCCTCACCCAGCGTCGACTGGCCGAGCAGCCGGTGACACTCGAGGAGTTGTCGGGCGTCTACGATGTCAGCCGCGAGCGCATCCGCCAGATCGAGGTCCGCGCCTTCGAGAAACTGCAGAAGCGCATGCGCGATCTCGCGCAGGAGCAGGGCATGCTGAGCAGCGCCTGAGCCCGGACGTTACGGTAGATGGTACGCGCCTGCCCCTTCCGGGGGCGGGCGTTTTTTATTCGCTGACGCTTGAGGGCCGGGTTGCGCGCCCCGCCCGTGGCGCTACCGTCAGCGGTAACGGAAAAGGAGCATCATCATGGCCGATCACTTGCGCTGGGGTATTCTGGGCGCCTCGAACTTCGCCCGTCAGCAGATGGCGCCCGCGATCCACGCGGCGCGCGGCGGGGCGCTGTCGGCCATCGCCACCTCGGCGCCCGAGAAGGCTGCGCCCTTTGCCGAATTCGCGCCCGGACTGCGGGTCTTCGATGATTACGACGCGCTGCTCGCCGATCCCGAGATCGACGCGGTCTATATCCCGCTGCCCAATTCGATGCATGTGGCGTGGAGCGAGAAGGCCGCCGAGGCCGGCAAGCACGTGCTGTGCGAAAAGCCCATCGCGATGGAGGCGTCCGGGATCGACCGGCTGATCGAAACCCGCGACCGCACTGGCAAGCTGATCGCCGAGGCGTGGATGATCGCGCATCACCCCCAGTTCGCCAAGGCGCGCGAGCTGATCCAGGATGGTGCCTTGGGAAAGATCGTGCGCATCGACTCGACCCACAGCTTTTTCAACGACGATCTCGACAACATCCGCAACCGTCCCGAGACCGGCGGCGGTGCCCTTGGCGACATTGGCATCTATGCCTTCGGCTCGATCCGGCTGATCACCGGGCAGGAGCCGGAAGAGCTGCTGGCGGTCGAGACCGACTGGGTCAATGGCATCGACGCCAGCACCCACATCATGGCCCGCTTTCCGGAGTTTCTCTACACCGGGCGGGTTTCGATGCGCGCGGCGCCGTGGCAGGAGATCGTGGTGCATGGGGAGCGCGCGGTGCTGCGCCTGCCGGTTCCCTTCAACGTCCAGGTCTTCGGCCAGGCCTCGCTCGAACTGCACCGCCCGGGCGGGCACGTGGAGAGCTGGCGTTGGCCGGCTGAGAACCACTACGTGCTGCAGGTCGAGGCGTTCAACCGCGCGGTGTCAGAGCAGGCAGACTGGCCGTTGCCGTTGGAATTCTCGCGCGGGACACAGGCGTGGATCGACTGGATTCTCGCTGCGTCGCGGGGCTGATCGCGGGCTTCATGCTTGCACGCAAAGGCTTTTCTTTTTTTCTGCGCTCGCATAGGCTTTCGCTGCAATGCTGCATGCCAGGGAGGGCACCAGGTGGCCGATACGGAAAAACCGCTGCTGATCAAGCGCTATGCCAGCCGCCGTCTCTACAACACCGAGACGAGCGACTACGTCACGCTGGAGGACATCGCGGGCTTCATTCGCGATGGGCGCGACGTGCAGATCGTCGATCTGAAATCCGGTGACGACCTGACCCGGCAATACCTGCTGCAAATCGTGGCCGAGCACGAGAGCCGCGGCGAAAGCGTGCTGCCGATCAATGTGCTCACCGATCTGGTGCGCAGCTACACCACGCAGGCCACCTCGTCGGTGCCGCAGTTCCTTGCCGCGTCGTTCGAGATGTTTCGCGAAAGTCAGTCGAAATGGGCCGAGACCGTCAACGCCAACCCGATGATGCCGAAGATCCCCGGCTTCGAGGCGATGCAGGCCCAGCAGGAGGCCTTTCTCAAGGCGATGACCGGCAACATGGGCAAGCAGTGGTCCGGCCCCGAGGCCGAAGGCGAGACGCCGGGCAAGGGTGAAGAGGAAGACCTTGACGCCATAAAGAAACAGCTGGCCGAGCTGCAGAGCAAGCTTTCCAAGATGAACAAGTGACCCGCGCGGCCCTCACGGGCCGCCGCGTGTGCGCAAAGACGCAGAACGGGCGGGGAGATCCCCGCCCGTTTTCCGTTCGTCGTGAGTGGTCTTGGTCTTGATGGGTCTCAGGTGCCGTAGGCGCGGGTCTCGCCCATCACCGCCTCGGCGGCGTTGATCAGGATATCGGCCACGCCGGCACAATCCTCGAGCGTCAGACGCGCCGGCAGGCGGGTGTCGCAGGCGCGCTCGAGCATGGCGCGGGTCTGCGGCAGCTCGGGGATCTCGCGCAGGAACTGCCAATTCCAGAAGGCGCGGGCGTTGTCCGAGGACAGGCCGAAAACCTGCACCTTCACGCCCATCGCGGCGGCGGTTTCGGCAAAGGCGCGCATCTCCTCGCGATCCATGCCGACAAGGTTGAACTGCAGCGAATCCGGTGCGCGCTCCTCGCGCTCGAGCTTGGCCGGGACCTCGATCCACGGGCTCATCTCGATGCGTTCGGCGACGAAGTCGTGGTTGCGGCGGCCGTCTTCGACGCGGCGCGCCACATGCGGCAGCTGCGGCCGGATCACCGCCGCCGAGAGGTTCGACATACGCAGATTGTAGAGCGGCAGCTTGTTCTGCCAGCGCGCAAAGGCCTCTTCGAGGTCGGCCCGGTTGTCACCGCGCGCCATGTGCTTTTGCCAGTTGTGCTCGTAGGCACCCGACAGGATCACCGCCTGCGCCACCACATCGGCATCGTCGGTGATCAGGATGCCGCCCTCGCCGGCATTGACCAGCTTGTAGCTCTGGAACGAGAAGCAGCCGATCTTGCCGATGGTGCCGATGTTGCGCCCGCCCCAGATCGTGCCGAGGCTGTGCGCCGCGTCTTCCACCACCGGAATGCCGCGGGCGTCGCAGAGCGCCATGATCGCGTCCATGTCCGAGGTGTGGCCACGCATGTGGCTGATGATGACCGCCTGAACACCGCTGAGCTTGGCTTCGAAATCCGCCATGTCGATGCGGTAGTTGTCGCCGACCTCGCAGAGCACCGGCACGCAATCGGCATGGACGATGGCCGAGGGCACGGCGGCGAAGGTGAAGCCCGGGATCATCACGCGCGCGTCGCGCGGCAGGCCGAGCGCCTTCAGTGACAGGAACAGCGCCGCCGAGCAGCTCGACACCGCCAGCGCGTATTTGCTGCCCAGCATCGCGGCGAACTCGCGCTCGAGCAGCGCCACCGGCGCATCCTCGGGGGCGGTGTAGCGGAACAGGTCTCCGGATTGCAGAAGCCGGTCGATCTCGGCGCGCGCTTCCGCGGGGATCGGCTCTGCGTCGTGCATGTTGGGCAGGCTGCTCATATTTCAAAATCCTGAATGTCGTATTCTGGAAATCTTAAACATCAGTTCTGTGACAGCCAAGTGAAAACCGCCTCCGGAGGGAGCCGGTGCGGGGCAGAGCCGTTGCGAAAAGGTCGCGGTTCAGAGCCCGATGCGGTCGCGCAGCGCGAACCAGGTCATCGCGAGCGTGAGCAGCGGCGTGCGGAAGGCGGGCCCGCCGGGGAAGGGCGGGACGGGCAGGGCGGCCATGGCGTCGAAGCCCTGCGACTGGCCGCGCACCGCCTCGGCCAGCAGCCGCCCGGCATGGACGGCGGTGCCGACCCCGTGGCCGGAATAGCCCGAGGCGCTGAGCACGTTGGGCGCGAGCCGCGCGAGGAACGGCAGGCGCTTCATGGTGATCCCCAGCGTGCCGCCCCAGGCGTAATCGAGCCGTACGCCGGCGAGCTGCGGGAAGATCTCCAGCATCGGCTTGCGCACCTTGGCCTTGATGTCGGCGGGGAACTTGTAACCATAGCTCTCGCCGCCGCCGAACAGCAGGCGGCCGTCATGGCTGAGCCGGAAGTAGTTCACCACGTGGCGCGAGTCGGCCACCGCGATGTCGCGGGTCAGCACCTCGGCGGTGCGCGCCCCCAGCGGCTCGGTGGCGGCGATGAAATTGTTGATCGGCATCACCCGCCGCGCCACCCGGGGCTGAAGCTTGCCGAGATAGCCGTTGCCGGCATAGATCACGTGATCGGCGCGCACCGATCCGCGCTCGCAGGTCACGACGCAGTCGGCACCTTCCTGCACCTCCGTCACGAAGCTCTGCTCGAAGATCCGCGCCCCGGCGCCCACCGCCGCCTTGGCCAGCCCCTGCGAGAAGCGGAGCGGATGTAGATGCGCCGCCCCCATGTCGACCACGCCGCCGCAATAATCCGGCGAGGGGCAGATGGCGCGGAAGCTCTCGGCATCGTGGCGCTCGATCTCGTAGCCATATTGCGCGCCCATGTGCTCGGCGTACTCGTGCAGATGCTGCACCTCGCCGGGGCGCGAGCCGCACCAGGCGACGCCGTCGCGCAGGTGGCAGTCGATGTCGTGCTTCGCGATCAGGTCGCGCACGAGATCCTTGGCCTCCTCGCCCAGATCCCAGTACTTGCGCGCGTCCTCGCGCCCGAGCATCTCCTCGAGCGTCAACTGGTCCTGCCGCTGGCCCGAGCCCAGCTGGCCGCCATTGCGCCCCGAGGCGCCGAACCCCACCCGATGCGCCTCGAGCAGCACCACGTCGAGCCCGGCCTCGGCCATGTGCAGCGCCGCCGAGAGCCCGGTGAATCCCGCCCCGATGATGCAGACATCGGCCCGCGCCTCGCCCTCGAGAACCGGGAAGGCCCCGAGATCGGTCGCGGTGGCCGCATACCAGCTCTCCGGGTAGTGCCCGCGTCGGTCATTGGAAAACAGCAGGTCCACAACCCAGCCCTTCTCTTCGTCAAAAATACTCCGGGGTGAATTGGCCGAAGGCCAAGAGGGGCAGCGCCCCTTCCGCCCCCGGCAGAGCGCTCACACGTTGAGCAGCAGGTGCTCGCGCTCCCACGGGCTGATCACCGACAGGAATTCCTCGTATTCCGCCCGCTTCACGATCGAGTAGACCCGCGCGAAATCCTTGCCCATCACCTCGTGCAGCGCCTCGGCCTCGTCCCAGAGCTCCAGCGCCGAGCCCAGAACGCGCGGGATGTCTCCCTCGCCCTCGTAGGCGTCACCGCGGAACTGCTTCGACGGGCGGCGTTCTTCCATCAGCCCGAGATAGCCGCAGGCCAGCGAGGCCGCGATGCCGAGATAGGGGTTGCAATCCATCCCCGCGAGCCGGTTCTCGACCCGTCGGCTCTCAGATCCCGAGAGCGGGATGCGGATGCCGGTGGTGCGGTTGTCGCGGCCCCATTCGAGGTTGATCGGCGCGGCGTGGTCGCGCACGTATCGGCGATACGAATTGACATAGGGCGCCATCACCGCCACCGCCGCCGGGAGGTAGGTCTGCAGCCCGCCGATGAAGTGGTAGAACGCGTCGGTCTCGCCGCCCTGAGGTCCGGAGAAGATGTTGCGCCCGGTCTCGCGATCCATCACCGAGTGGTGGATATGCATCGCCGAGCCCGGCTCGTTGGCGATCGGCTTGGCCATGAAGGTGGCGAAGCAGTCATGCCGCAGCGCCGCCTCGCGGATCAGCCGCTTGAAGTAGAACACTTCGTCGGCCAGCTTCACCGGATCGCCGTGCAGCAGGTTGATCTCGAGCTGGCCGGCGCCGCCTTCCTGGGTGATGCCGTCGATCTCGAAGCCCTGCGCCTCGGCGAAATCGTAGATGTCGTCGATCACCGGGCCGAACTCGTCCACCGCGGTCATCGAATAGGCCTGACGCGCCGCCGCGGGGCGGCCCGAGCGGCCCATCATCGGTTCGATATCCTTGGCCGGGTCGAGGTTGCGGGCGACGATGAAGAACTCCATCTCCGGCGCCACGATCGGCTCCCAGCCCTGATCTTCGTAGAGCTTGACCACGCGCTTGAGCACGTTGCGCGGCGCGTATTCGATCGGATCGCCGTGCCGGTCGAAGGCGTCATGGATCACCTGCAGCGTCCAGTCCCCGGTCCAGGGCGCGGCGCTGGCGGTGGTCATGTCAGGCTTGAGGATCATGTCGCGCTCGATGAATCCCTCTTCGCCGGCGGCCTCGCCCCATTCGCCGGTGATGGTCTGGAAGAAGATCGAGTCGGGCAGGTGGAAATACGCCTGCCGGGCGAATTTCGATGCCGGCACGGCCTTGCCGCGGGCGATGCCCGGCAGATCGGAGATGATGCACTCGACTTCGTCGAGCCTGCGGCCCTCGAGATAGGCGGCGGCGGATTCCGGCAGGCTGGCGGTCCATTCGGTGCTCATAGCCGCTTCTCCTTGAAGAACCGCGCGAATTGGGCGCCCACGTCGCCGCTGTCGAGCGGCATCTCGAGCTTGGTCTTGGCGTCTTCGATGAGCTCGGCCGGCACCACGCCCGGGGCGCGGTGCTCGATGAGGCTGTCGACATAGTTGCGGCGGAATTCAGGGTGCGGCTGCACCGTGTAGGCGTGGCCGGGATAGAGGATCGCGGCGTTGCGGCACTTTTCCGACGAGGCCACCACCTCGGCCCCGGGCGGCAGCTCGGTGACCTGATCCTGGTGCCAAGCGTTCACCAGCCGGGTGCTGTCGGGATACTTGTAGAGCGTGGGTCCGATGACCCAGCCCTTGTCGGATTTCTCGACCTTGCCGCCAAGCGCCTGCGCGATGACCTGATGGCCGAAGCAGACCCCGATCAGCGGCTTGCCGGCGGCGTGGATCGCGCGGATCAGCTCTTCGAGCGGTGCCATCCACGGGTGATCCTCGTAGGCGCCGTGGCGCGAGCCGGTGATCAGCCAGCCATCGGCAGCGTCAGGCCCGTCGGGGAAGTCGCCGTTGACCACTTTCCAGGTCTCGAACTCGAAGCCATGCCCGTCGAGCAGGGCGTGGAATTGCGTGTCGTAATCCCCGACCTCTTCGAGGATCACGTCCGGGACGAGCCCGGGTTGCAGAATGCCGATTTTCATGAAGCACCGATATCGTTGATGGCCGGAGGGTAGTCCTGCCGCCCTTGGGCGGCAAGAGGGCCTCAGACGGTGTCGAGATAGATTTCCACCTGCTCCTGGGGCGAGAGCTCGGACATGAAATGCAGCTCCTGCCGCTTGGTCAGCAGCAGGTTGCGGATCAGCCCCTCGGGCAGGATGCGCGGCATCACCTCGCTGGCCTCGAACGCGTCCATGGCCTTTTCCCAGCTGCCCGGGATCAGCGGCAGGTCCTGCGCATAGGCGTTGCCGGTGATCGGTGCCGGCGGCTCGGTGCCGTCCTCGATGCCGTTCAGCGCTGCGCCCAGCAGGGTGGCCAGCAGCAGGTAGGGGTTCACGTCGCCGCCCGCCACGCGGTGCTCGATGCGGCGGCCCTTGGGGCTGCCGCCGGGGATGCGGATGGCCGAGGTGCGGTTCTCGTAGGCCCACGAGATGCCGCAGGGCGCGTGGTTCTCGGGCACCAGCCGGTCGTAGCTGTTGCCGTGCGGGGCGAAGATCAGCGTGCTGTCATGCATCGCATCCATCAGCCCGCCCACCGCATGGCGCATCTTGTCGGTGCCCTTGGGGCCGCCATCGTCGAAGATGTTGTTGCCGTCCTCGTCGAGCACCGAGAAATGCACGTGCATGCCGGAGCCCGGGTAATCCTCGTAGGGCTTCGCCATGAACGAGGCGGCAAAGCCGTGGCGCCGGGCGAGCCCGCGCACCAGCATCTTGAAGAACCACGCATCGTCGGCGGCGCGCAGCGCGTCGGGTTGGTGCATGAGGTTGAGCTCGAACTGCCCGAGCCCGGCCTCCGAGATCGCCGTGTCGGCGGGGATGTCCATGTCCTCGCAGGCGTCGTAGAGATCGGTGAAGAAGATGTCGAAGGCGTCGAGCGCCCGGATCGACATCACCTCCGCCGCCTTGCGGCGTTTCTGCGAGCGCGGTGACAGCGGCACCTGAAGCGACTTGCCGCTGTCGTCGATGAGGAAGAACTCGAGCTCGATCGCCACCACCGGCGTGAGGCCGAGCTTGCGGTAGCGCTTGAGCACCGCCGAGAGCGCGTGGCGCGGGTCGCCGTCGAAGGGCCGGCCGTCCTCGCGATACATCCAGATCGGCAAGAGCGCGGTGGGCGCCTCGAGCCACGGCATCGGCACAAAGCCGCGCTCGGTCGGATAGAGCACGCCGTCGCGGTCGCCGGTCTCGAAGACGAGGGGGCTTTCGTCGATATCCTCGCCCCAGATGTCGAGATTGAGCACCGAGAGCGGGAAGCGGGTGCCGTCCTCGACCACCTTGTCGGCGAAGCGCGCGGGCACACGCTTGCCGCGTGGTTGTCCGTTGAGGTCGCTTGCAGCCACACGGATGGTGCGGACCTGCGGGTTCTTGCGCAGCCAGCTTTTGGGGTCGTTCATGGGTCACCGTAGAATTTGATCAAATTCTGGATAACGTGCCGCGCGGGGGGCTGGCAAGGAAAATTCCGGCGTTGTGGCGTCGCGCGGGGGGCGGGTTCCGGAAAGCTGCTCAGCGGATCGCCACAGGCAGCAGAAAGCCCACCGTCTTCCCGGCATCGCGGTCATTGCCCATCAGGTAGACCCGAAGGGTGTAATCGCCACTCTCGGGCAGCACGACGCTGGCCTTGCGGCCTTCCCTCTGGCCTAGGAAGATTGCCTCGTAGGTGGCGCCTGGCGGCATGATGTTGAAATAGATCGTGCCGTCGCCATTGGTGCCGTCGACTGCGATGCTCGCCTCGAGCGTCTGGCCCGCCGAGGCGCCGAGCGCGTAGTCGATGACCTCCTGGCCGGTGATGGTGCCGCTGATCGTGGCGCTCGACGCGCCTGGCTCGAACGCGACGCGCGACTGTTGCTGCGCGGCGGCCGGCTCGGCGCTGAACTCGGCGGCGATGGCGAGGAAGATGGCTGTGGTGATACGTGTCGGCATGGCTGCCTCCCTCCGGTCCCGGATGCGGAGCGCCGCGCCTGTGCGGGCGCCGCCCGCAGCCCCATCCTGCACCGGGCAGGCGGATCGGCAAAGCCTTTTTGACCGGACCTCAGCGCAGCAGGTTGGGCCGGTATCTGACCTTTGAGCGGCGGGCCTGCGGCAGGTGCCGGTTGAGCCGCCGGTTGATCGCCCCGAACAGCCAGATGATCAGCAGCGTCAGCACGATGAAATAGCCGGCGAGGATCGGGTAGGCCACGAAGGGGTTGAAGGTCTTGTCGGCGAAGTAGTTGGCATAATAAAGCGCGTCGCCGCGCTGCTGCCAGGCCGGGAAACCAGAGAAGAACACCAGCGTGGTGGCGTGGAACAGGAAGATCGCCTCGTTGGTATAGGCGGGCCAGGCCAGCCGCAGCATTGTCGGCCAGACGATGCGGCGGAATCGCGGCCAGCCCGAGAAGCCGTAGGCGTCGGCGGCCTCGACATCGCCCTTGGGCACAGAGAGCAGCGCGCCGTAGAAGATCTCGCCACTATAGGCGGCGGTGTTGAAGAACAACACCACCAGCGCGCCGAGCCACGCCGAGGAGAAGGGCGCGAAGATCGGCGAGACGGACTTCAGACTCAGGAACAGGAAATAGGCAAAGAAGAACTGGATGAAGAGCGGAGAGCCGCGGAACAGGAAGATGAACCATTCCGAGAGCTTGCGCGGCAGCCAGCGGGGCGAGGCCTTGCCGACCGCCAGCGCGGTGGCGAGGAAGAACCCCGAGACCAGCGCCACGATGCCGAAATAGACGTTCCAGATCATCCCCGAGCCGATCAGCACCGCCTGCTTGCACAGGGTGAAATCGTCCCGCGGCAGCAGCCGCTCGCCGATCCCCAGCGAGCGCAGCCCGTAATCGGCCACCACGTCCCAGCAGCTCATGCCCGGCCTCCCTTGCCAAAGGCCCGCATCTTCTTCTGGCCAAAAATATCCCGGGGGAGTCCGTGCTTGCACGGGCGGGGGCAGAGCCCCCAAACAGCGCTCCTCACACTCATCACGCTGCCTTTCTCTGGGCCTCGCCACCCACGGTGGCCTGGCCATGGGTCAGCCGCGTCATCAGCTTCGCCAGCGCGATCTCAGAGACCCGGGTGAACAGTAGGTAGAACACCAGCAGCCCGAGGAAGTACCACACCCGCCAGTCCGCATGCGGGTAGTCCGAGAACCGCGCCGTCTTGGCGCCGCCCAGTTCGCGGGCCCAGTAGACGATGTCCTCGACGCCCAGCAGGAACAGCAGCGGCGTGGCCTTGATCAGCACCATCCAGAGGTTCGACAGCCCGGGCAGGGCATAGACCCACATCTGCGGTATCAGGACGCGCCAGAAGGTCTGGCGGTGCGTCATGCCATAGGCCTCTGCGGTCTCGAGCTGGGCATGAGGCACCGCGCGCATGGCGCCGTAGAGCACGTTGGCGGCGAAGGCCCCGAACACGATCGAGAAGGTCAGTACCGCCAGCGAGAAGCCGTAGACCTCGTGCCAGATCTGTGGCGCGGTCGAGAGCGGCAGCTTGGCGGCGTCGCAGACGATGAAATCCGAGCCCTGCCGGATCGGATCGGTCCAGTCGGGGCATTTCACCTTGTGCCGCAGGTACTCGAAGCCTTGGTCGAGCGCGATCACGAAGAACAGGAAGAACACGATGTCCGGCACGCCGCGCACCATGGCGATGTAGAGCTTGCCCAGCCAGCTCAGCGGCGCAAAGCGCGCACGGGCCGCGGCGGCGCCGGCGAAGCCGAAGCCGAGCGCCACCGGCGCGGTGATCGCGAGCAGCAGCAGCACCGTCCCGAAGGAGGCGTAGAACAGCATCAGCTTGCCGGTGGTGAAGTAGCAGGCAAACCAGGCCGGGGTCGACAGGACCGAGGGGTCGGTGCAGAAGGAAAACATGCGGGTCCGGGGCTGGGGCGCCGCGACAGCGCGGCGCAGGGCGGCGGAACGGAGGTCGGAGACGCGAGCGGGCCCGCGCCTCCGGTGTCAGGTCGGGACGATCAGTAGGTGTCGGTGCCTTCGCCGAACCACTTGATCAGCAACTCGTTGAGCGAGCCGTCTTCCTTCATCGAGGTGATCGCGGTGTCGAAGGTGTCCTTCAGCTCGCCGTCGCTTTCGCGGATGCCCATGCCGGTGCCGCGGCCGAGGGTGACGGTCTCGCCCACGAACATCAGCTCGCCGGCGGATTCCTCGACGATCGGCGTCAGGTAGTCGGTGTCGAAGAACACCGCGTCGGCTTCGCCGTTGCGCAGGGCCGAGATGATCTCGTCGGCGGTGGCATACTCGAGCAGCGTCGCGCCGCTTTCCGAGATGTAGCCCGACTGCAGGGTCGAGGTCTGCGCCGCGACCACGCCGTCAAGCGGGGCGTCCTCGCTCAGCGCCACGTAGGACGAGGTCGCCGGCGGGATGTAGTCCTGGGTGAAGTCGATCACCTCTTCGCGCTCGTCGTTGATCGACATGCCGGCGATGATGGTGTCGTAGTTGCCCGAAACGAGGTTGGGGATGATCGAGTCCCACTCGTTGGTGACCCACTCGCAGGTCAGCTCGGCGCGGGCGCAAAGCTCGTCGCCGAGATCGCGTTCGAAGCCGTCGACCTCGCCGTCATCGTTGATGAAGTTGTACGGAGGGTAGGCGCCCTCGGTGCCCATGCGCACGACGTCTTGCGCCAGAGCCATCGAGGCGGTCATGGCAAGTGCGGCGGTGCCGAGAAGGATGTTCTTCATAAGTTAGCTCCCTTGGTTGGTCTCTTTGGACCCCGCCGGTCAGGCGTGGGTCGTGGATTTCAGGAATCCGCGCAGGCGCTCGGACTTGGGGGCGCCGAACAGCGTCTCCGGCGGGCCCTGTTCCTCGATCAGGCCCTGATGCAGGAACACCACGTGATCGCTCACGTCATGGGCCATCTTCATGTCATGGGTGACGATGATCATCGTGCGGCCCTCGCCGGCGAGGTCCTTGATGACCTTGACCACCTCCTGTTCGAGCTCCGGGTCGAGTGCCGAGGTCGGCTCGTCGAAGAGCAGCGCTTCGGGTTCCATGCAGAGCGCCCGCGCGATTGCTGCGCGCTGCTGCTGGCCGCCCGAGAGCTGCGCCGGGTAAACATCGCACTTGTCGCCGATGCCGACCTTCTCGAGATAGCCGCGGGCGGCCTTTTCGACCGAGCCGCGGTCGCGCGCCAGCACGGTGACGGGGGCCTCCATGACGTTTTGCAGGATCGTCATGTGGGCCCAGAGATTGAATTGCTGGAACACCATCGACAGGTTCGTCCGGATGCGCAGCACCTGTTTGGGATCTGCGGGGCGACGGTGATGGCTCTCGCCCTTCCAGACCACGGGCTCGCCCTTGAACAGGATCTCGCCCTGCTGGCTGTCCTCGAGCAGGTTGCAGCAGCGCAGCAGCGTCGACTTGCCCGAGCCCGACGACCCGATCAGCGACACCACGTCGCCGCGATGGGCGGTCACGTCCACGCCCTTGAGCACCTCGAGGCTGCCATAGGCCTTGTGCAGGTTGCGGATCTCGATGACGGGCGTTGGATTTGGCAAGCCTGACCTCTGGCGGCGGTTTCGATCAGGGGGGAGGATGGGCGCAAACAGCCGCAGTTTGCAATGCGCAAAACGCGACCAAAGGCAGGGTTATCGCCGCGTCAATCGGCAAATGCCTCGTTTCGAGGCGCCGGTCTGCGCAAGGGCTGCGCCGCCCAATGGCTCTTAGGGTTGAGGTAAGTGGGCGCCGCTCAGCTTCCGCGTTCAACCCGCTGCCGGGCGAGGGCGGAATCGCGGTCGTTGATGCCAAGAAGGTTTGACACCAGCCGCAGCAGCGCATCCTCCTCGGCGTCGCGCACCCCGTCGGCAAGCACCACCTGCCAGAGCGCCTCGATCACGCCGATGCGGTGATCGTAATCGACCGCATCCTTGATGGCGCGGGTGAAACGCACCGTGTCGGGCGCTTCGGCCTCGAGCTGCTCGCCCTCGCTGCGCAGCTTGGCGGCCTCGAAGGGCGACAGGCCGTAACGCGCGACATTGATGCGGTCGATGCGCTGGCGCTCGCTCTCGTCATAGGTTTCGTCGGCGCGGGCGACACGCACCAGCAGCGCGGTCAGCGCCAGCCGCGCGTCGGCATCGGGAAGGGTTTGCGGGCCGGGCTCGACGAGCCGCTTGAGGAAATCTGCGAACATGGGCATGGATATAGCGCCAGTCGGGCCCGCGGGAAAGAGACGCTCTCGCCCGCGTGAGCCGAGGCCGTCAGGGGATGACGGCGCTGGCGCGGGCCTCCTCTGAATCGGTGCGCTCGAGCCCGAGGTGATCCTCGATCAGCTCGACCAGCGCGGTCTCGTCGGCATCGCTGATGCCATCGATCTCGGCCAGCTTCCACATCGCCTCGACCGCGGCACGGCGGTGCTCGTAATCGACGCCGTCGCGGATGCGGGCTGCCATCTCCTCGATGCCGGGCATCTCGAAGGCCAGCCGCTCGCATTCCGCCCGCATCTTGGCCGCCTGCAGCGGTTTGAGATGATAGGCTTCGGCGAGAATGCGGTCGATCTGCTCGACTTCCTCGAAAAGATAGGTGTGATCGGCGATCGCCACCTTCACCAGCAGCGCGCCCATGGCATGGGCGGCGTCGAGCTCGTGCAGCGGCTTTGCCGGTGCTGCGCGGTGATGAAAGAACGATTTCAGTCGCTCGAACATTGGGGGTCTCCTGCGTGGTTCCGCCAGTGTGACAGCAGTGCAGGCGTGGCAACAGGGGATTCGTCAGCCCGCGCGCAAGGGCGCCGGGTTTGTTGCGGAATGAGCGCCAAGAAACAGCTTCGAGAGCGCCTCGAGCTGCGGGTTCTGCGAGGGGCCGACCGCCAGAAGCACCTGATGCAGGCTCAGGGCAAAGCGCTGCCGGTCGCTGAGGCCCACGGCGCGCTGCAGGATCTCGGCGAAGCTGGCGCAGTCCGGCGCCACCGCCTCGACCCGTTCGCAGGCCTCGCGCATCTCCGACGCCTCGCGCGCGGTCAGGTCGTAGCACAGCGCCAGAACCGCCTCGAAGGTGGCGGGCTCGGCGAACAGGCCGGCGTGGTCGGTGCGCGACGCTCGCAGGAGCAGCGCTCCCAGCGCCAGCGGCGCATCGCCGGGATCGAACGGCGCCGCAAAGGGCGATGCGAGCCAGAATCTCAGGTTGCGTCCCAAGCTGGCCGCTCCCGAGGCTTCGTATCGGTCGGTGCAGTCGGCAGGTGTTGCATCGCGATCCTTTCTCATGGCGCGCCGTCGTAAATTGGGGCACGAACGCGCACTCGGCAATGCTTGTGATGCGACAGGGACCGGCGCAACGGTCCGGGGTGGGCGGCAGCCTGCCGCGAGGGCAGCGGCGTGCCGCCGTATGAGCCTCCGGGTCTCATCCGCGTCGCGCCCGGTCCGGCAGGGGCCGCGCGCCCATGAGTTCGTGAAACTCGAAGCGCAGGTTGTCGATGCCGAGCCCCTCGGGATCGGCGTTCTCGACGGTGAAGCCGGCGATGTCGGGCAGGGCGCCACGGCGCAGCAGGGTCAGCGTGCCTGTATCGCGGTCGACCTGCTTGCGAAGGCTGTGGATCGGCGCGCCGGTGCGGTCGAAGAACACCAGCGTCACCGTGCCGCCCTCGCCGCCGCGGATGTCGAGCGCCAGTGCTGGCTGGTCACGGTCGAAAAGCGCCGCGATGGACCCTTCGCCCACCGCCCCGGCATCGGGGAAGCCGCGCGGCCCGTGGCCCTTGAGCACATTGTCACCCCAGAGGCTTATGGTGCCGAGATTGCTGCCATCCTCGCCCGCCAGCAGCGTCAGCGGCGGCAGAGGGCGTCCGACGAGATGATCGTGGCCGGTGTCGATCTCGAGTAACTGGCCGAGGAAGCGCTCGCCGAAGCGCACGCCCTTGCCGTCGACGACGCCCGACAGCGCCCGCCCGACGCCGTAGCCCGAGGGGAAGGTCTGGAAGTCGATCAGCCGGGTGAAATCGAGGCTGTCCGGCGGGACCTCGCAGATCGGGTCCTCGCAGGCGAGCGCCGGGGCGGCGCAGACAAGGCAGAAAAGGCGGGCAAGCCAGCGCATGGGGTGCAGGCTACACCCGTTCCGATATTCCGGTCAGCGTTTTTTCGCGCTTTGAAAGAGCCGGTCGAGCCGTTTTGCCTCCTCCTGCATCCCCCAGGTCGGGTTGATCACGAACATGCCCGAGCCGACCATGCGGTGGCCCTCGCGGATCGGCGGGAAGCGCAACTCGTGGCGCAGGGCCCCGGGATGGTCGCGCTCGAGCGCCGCCAGCATCGGCGCGTGCAGGTTCGAGGTCAGGATCGGATACCAGAGCGCGAGGATGCCGACGTTCCATTTCTTCGCCACCTTGGCGAGGAATTTCGGGATGCGCTCGTAATCCTGCTTCACCTCGTAGGAGGGATCGACCAGCAGCACGCCGCGGCGCGGCTCGGGCGGGCAGAGGCTCTGCGCCAGCTCGAACCCGTCCTGCTGGTGGATCGCCACGTTATGGGCGCCGAGCGCGCCAAGCAGGGCCGCGTGTTCCTGCGGGTGCAGCTCTGCAAGGTGCAGCCGGTCTTGATCGCGCAGCAGAGTGCGCGCGATCAGCGGCGAGCCGGGATAGGCGTTTGGCCCGTGGTCGGCGCGAATCCGGGCCAGCGCGCGGGCGTAGGGGTGGCTCTTGGGCAGTGCGGCGGCCAGCACGCCGATCCCCTGTTCCGCCTCGCCGGTCTTCACCGCCTCGGCGGCGGAGAGATCGTAGAGCCCGCGCCCGGCATGAGTCTCGATATAGCTGAGCGGCTTGTCCTTCTGGGTGAGGTAGTCGAGCATCCACGCCATCAGCGCGTGCTTCTGCACATCGGCAAGGTTTCCGGCGTGGTAAAGGTGCTGGTAGGACAGCATGGTCGTTCCTTGGTCGAGTGACGCCGCAGCGGGATCGTCACGTGCGTAAGGTCTGTCCGACGGCTCGCGTCGGGGGTTCGACCCGTCCATACGTGCTTTCGGCGCCACTGTCGCCCCGGCTCTTTGTTTGGCGTCATGGCGTTTGCAGGGCTGTCGCCGGGCACGGGTCTTGCTCCGGTCCGATATGGGCCCGTTTTCGTCGCCTCAAATGGCATTCCATATTTTCGAGAGGCTCGGTGTCGGGTATAAAATCGGCAACAGACCAGCGAGGTATGCCGGCCCGTGACCGTGCTCTTGATGAACCCCAATTCCTGCCGCGAGACGACGCAGACCATGTGCCGCATCGCCGGCGGCGTGCTGGGCGATGTGCCGTCTGGCTGGACCGCAGACGCGGGGCCCCTGCTCCTCACCAGCCCCGAGGCGCTGGACGCGGCGGCGGCTTGCGTTGCCACGGTGCGTGTCCCGGCTGATGCGCAAGCCGTCATCGTCGCGGCGTTCGGCGATCCGGGGGCGGGTGCGTTGCAGCGCCGGATCCCGGTGCCGGTGATCGGCATCGGTGCCGCGGCCGCCCGCGCCTGCGGGCGTGCCGGTGCGCGCTTCGCCGTCGCCACGACAACGCCGGCGCTTCGGGGGCGGATCGACTCTCTCATGGCTGCGGGTCGCGGCGGGTATCTCGGGTGTTTTCTGGCAGAAGGAGACCCGGTGGAGCTTATGGCCAGCGAAGACACGCTGGACCGGGGGCTTCTCGCCGCGGTCGAACGCGCCGCCTTGGCGGGGGCCGAGCGGGTGATCATCGGCGGCGGTCCGCTGGGGGCGGCCGCGGAGCGGCTGTCGCAGGTCAGCCCGGTGCGGCTGGTGAACCCGTTACGCGCCGCCGCCGAAGAGGTTCTGGGCCATCTGGCGGCAGCGCAGACAGCCCACATGGCGTGAGAGGCGGGACAGGCGGTCTACTGCGCCGTCTCCCGGGCGATGACATGCGTGAGCGCGGTCGAGAGGCCCACCGAGGCCTTGGCGATGGGCTTGCAGGCCCGGCCCTCGAAGCGCGCCTTGAGCGAACTCAGCGAACTCAGCGAACTCAGCGTGATCGCCTGCGCCACCGCGGCGGCGATCGGGTCGATGACGATCGCAGGGATCTCGGCGTCGATCTCGGGGGCGAGCCCGGCCAGAGGCGCGCCGCCAAGGATCACCACGTCGGCGCCATCCTCGGCGACGGCGCGCCGGGCCAGCGCGATGAGATCGCCGCGCATGTCCTGCGCGGCATTGGCGCCATTGCCACCATGGGCCTCGGGCGCGCGCACGCCGGTGAAGCGTGCGGCGAGCCCGGTATCGTGGACGCAGTCGGTGTACCAGCGTGTCATCACCGGCGAGAACGTCACGATGGAAAAGCGCTCTCCCAGCATCGCCGCGGGCATCACCGCCGCATCCGCCATGCCGACGATGGGCACGTCGAACAGTTCGCGCGCGCCGGCGAGGCTCGGATCTCCGAAGGCGGCGATCACCACCGCGTCGATGCCGTCGAGACTATCGGCGATCATCTCGAGCGCGATGCCTCCATGCGCTGCGGCCCAGCACGCCGCAATGTCGCGGCGCGGTGCGATCCAGACGTCCTCGTGCCGGGCGATGTGCGCGAGCACGTCCTCGAGCCCTGCGATGCGCCCCGGCCGGCCGATCAGCCGCAGGTGCAGGCCGATCGACATCATCCGCGCGGCGCGTGCACCCTCGGCGTAGAGCCGGTCGAAGGCGCCCGTCACGTAGGTGCTGAAATCCGCCGCCTGCACGAAGCCGCCGCCGGGCGAGAAGCGCATGTCGTTGGTGTCGAACGCATAAGGAAGGAGTACGTGATCGCCTGCCATCCGCGGGATGTCATCGTCGTAGACATCGCTGTCATAGAGAAAGTCGCCGCGGTCGAGCAGCAGGGATTTCAGTTCGACCGGCATGGTCTCGCGCAGCTTGCGGTCGAGCGCCGAGAACGGCTCGTCGAGCAGCAAAAGATCGGGGCCGACGACCAGCGCGCGGGCCACGGCGACGCGCAGCTGCTGGCCACCCGAGAGGGCGGCGATGGGACGATCCGCGAACTCGGTCATGCGCACCAGTGAGAGCGCCTCGGCCACTGGCGTGCCGGTGGCGGCCTTGGCCATGCCGCGCGCCCGCAACCCGAAGGCCACGTTCTCGGCCACCGTCGCCGGGGCGGAGGCGCTGAAGGGGCACGGTGCGGCCGGGCAACTGCGGGTCGGAGATCCCGCCGACCTGATCCTGCTGGATCCGCTGGCGCCGAACCTGCGCCCGGTCATCGACGGCTTCGGCGTGGTGGCGCATTCCGCCTCGGCGGGCAACGTCACCGATGTCATGGTGCAAGGGGCGTGGCTGATCCGCGACCGCAAGCCCACCCGGGTGAACGCCGCCGAGGTCGTGGCCGAGGCGCAGCGCGTTGCGGAGGGCCTCTGGGCCCGGGCCGAGGCGGGCTGAGCCGCTAGAGCAGGGCGGCGACGGTGGCGCCGGTGTGCAGCAGGTGCCTCCGCCAGATCCGTCCGGCGCCGTCCGCATCGCCGGCGCGCAGCGCCTGCATCGGCTCTTCGTGTTCCGCGACCGCTTCCTGGAGGCGCTCGGGCTTCATGATCGCGAGGAAGCGCCTGCGACGGGCGCGCGCCATCAGCTTGCGATGCGTCTCGGTGACGATGGGGTTGCCGCAGGCCCCGACGATCAGGTCATGAATCTCGGAATTGGTGTCGAAATAGTCCGAGTGGTTGCCGACCTTGTGATAGGTCAGCATCCGGTCGTGCATCTCTTCGAGCCGGTCGAGGGTCTCGGGGTCGATGCGCTCTGCCAGTCTCTCGGCGGCAAGACTCTCGAGCGAGGCGATCACGTCGAACAGGGCCAGCGCCTCCTCGGCGCCGTATTGCAGCACCTGCGCGCCCTTGTTGCGCGAAATGGTGATCAGCCCGTCCGCATCGATCAGCTTCAGCGCCTCGCGGACCGGTGTGCGCGACACTTCGAGCTCGGCCGAGATCTTGCGTTCGACGATCCGCGAGCCGGGCGGGTAGACCCCCTTGACGATGCGGTCGCGGAGGATGTCCGCGACCCATTGCGCGGTTGCCGTTGCGCTGTCCGGTCTGTGCGTAGGGGCCGTGTCTGCAACCATGTCCGATGCCTTTGCGGGCGATCCGCTGATATGGCATGCCATTCTGGTGCGGCGCCATAGGAAATCAAGCCCAAGCTGCCTCGCGGTCGGCCGCGCGTTGCTATGGCCGCGCATTCATCGGCGTGGAGGCGGGTCCGCTCAGTAGGACAGGAAGCGGGTTTCTTCATCCCGCGTCGGCGCGTCGCTGAAATCCGCCTCCTCGGGGATGCGGCCGAAGGCGATCTTTGCACCGACATAGCCACCGGGAATGTCGTCCTGCACCCCCAGCGACAGGGCCTTCGTGCCGTGCGAACGGCGCAGGCTGTCCATCAGGTCGCTGACCTTCTCCCATCTCTCGCGCGAAGCCGTGTCGCCTCCGTCCTCGAGTGCGCCGCCGAACAGGTCGCCGGTGATCTCGTCATCCGAGACCAGCCCGTGCAACGTCACGCTGACCGAGTGCGGCGCGAACCGAAGGGAATGGCGCGCCTCCGTCAGCGCCTTTGAAAGCGCACGGGTGAAACTGCGGTCGTCGCGCGCGGCGGGAAATGCCTCGCGCCACGTCCATTGCGCCGTCTCGGGGCCGCGCCCGCCACGGAAACCGAGGCTCAGCTCGGTCGCGCGAAGCTCGTCTCGGCGCAGTCGCCGCGCGGCGCTCAGCAGAAGCTGCCGGGCGCAGGCTTCGACCTGATCCGGGCTGCGCCCGTCGCGCGGCAGCACGCGGCCGTGGCCATACATGCTTTTCCTGATCTCGGGCCGCTCGGCATGGAAGCCGTGAAACTCGTTCCAGAAACGCTCGCCCTCGACATTGCCCCAGATCTTGCGCGCCTGCTTCGGCGCGAGGCGCCAGAGGCCGTCGATGTCCTGCACCCCCGAGGCGGCGAGCCGCGCGCCGATGCCCTTGGAGATGCCGGGCAAATCGCGGAGGTCGAGATGGGAAAGGCTGCGGGGCAAGCCCCGCGCCTCGATCAGCGCGAAGCCGTCGGGTTTGTTCATTTCGGCGCCAACCTTGGCAAGCAACTCGGTGGGAGCCATGCCGATGGAGCAGGTGAGCGCCGGGCTGAACGCCTCTTCCAACGCGGACTTGATGCGGTCGGACAAGGTCTTGCCCTGCGCCGCCTCGCCGGGTGAGAGATGGCAGACCACCTCGTCGATGGAGCGCACCTTGGCCACTGGCAGGATGGTGCCCACGACGTCGAGAATGCGTTTGTGCAGCCGGACATAGGCGTCGTGCCGCGCGATCACGAAGATCATGTCCGGGAGGATCCGGCGCGCCTCACGGACCGAACTGCCCGAGGCCACGCCGCGCGCCTTGGCCTCGCGGCTGACGGCAATGCAGGAGGTGTGCGGGGAATCGAGCGGCACGACCCCCAAGGGGCGGCCGCGCAGGTCGGCGTTGAAATGCTGCTCGGCGGAGGCGAAGAAGCTGTCGAAATCGAGATACAGGCGTTCCACCTTCGGCCCGTCTGCCCTCTCGTGAGTCCCACTCATGCCGCGCGCCCTTTCCTGCATACTTCAAGCGATATGTCGGGTCTGCGGGGCCGTCGTCAACGCCCCCGGGGCGTCGGCGCAGATCGGAAACAGAACGGGCGAAGCCGTGAAGCTCCGCCCGTCATGCTTGTTGCCTTCGGGTCAGCCCGGCAGGGTGATGGCCTTAGCGTTGATGAACTCGGTCATGCCGAAGCCGCCATGTTCGCGCCCGTAACCACTGTCCTTGACGCCGCCGAAGGGCATTTCCGGCGTCGCGAGGTTGAAGTGGTTGATGAACACCATGCCGGTGTCGAAATGCTGCTTCGCCAGTTCCAGCGCGCGGTCCTCATCCTTGCTGAAGATGCCGCCGCCAAGGCCGAAGCGGCTGTCATTGGCGATGCGCATGGCATCGTTGTCATCCTTGGCGCGGATCACCGACGCCACCGGGCCGAAAAGCTCTTCGTCATAAGCCGGCTGGCCGGGTTCCACTTCAGTCAGAACGGTGGCCGGATAGTAGTAGCCGGTGCCCTCGGGCATGGTCCCGCCCACGGCAATCTTCGCGCCCTTGGCGACGGATTTCTCGACCTGCTCGTGCAGTGTCTCGCGCAAGTCCTTGCGCGCCATCGGGCCAAGATCAGTGTCTTCCTTGGTAGGATCGCCGAGGCTCACTTCGCCCATCGCCTTGACGTAGCCGTCGACGAAGGCGTCATAGACCTTGTCTGCCACCACGAAGCGCTTGGCGTTCACGCAGGTCTGGCCATTGTTGTAGATCCGGCCCGCGACGCAGGTCTTCACGGCAAGATCGATATCGGCATCTTCCAGCACGAGGTAGGCGTCGTTGGAGCCAAGCTCCATCACCGTTTTCTTCAGGTGCTCGCCCGCCTTGGCGGCGATGATGCTGCCGGACTTGGCACTGCCGGTCATGGTCACGCCGCGCACCAGCTCGTGGGCGATCAGCTCATCGGACTGATCGTGATCGATCAGCATTACGGTGAAGAGGTTCTTCGGCAGGCCAGCCTCCTCGAAGATATCACGCAGCATGAGGCCCGAGCCGGTACAGATCTCGGCATGCTTCAGCAGCACACCGTTGCCGGCCATCAGGTTGGCGATGGCGTAGCGGACCGCCTGATAAGCGGGGAAGTTCCAGGGCTGAATGCCGTAGATCACGCCGATCGGCGACTTGCTGATAACGCCCTTGCGACCGTCCTGAAGTTCACGGGTTTCGTCCGCAAGGACCTCAGGACCGGCCCGTGCGGTCCAGTCGCAGATCGCGGAGCAAAGATCGATCTCGTCACGGCTGTCCTCCAGCCGCTTGCCCATCTCGCGGGTCATCAGGGCGGCAAACTCGTCCTTGCGCTCCTGCAGCTTCGCGCCGATGGCCTTCAGGACCTTGCCGCGCTCTTCATGCGACGTCATCCGCCAGTCGGAGAAGGCTGCGTGGCAGGCGTCGAGCGCTGCGTGCATCTCCTCGTCGCTCATCAGCGGGTAGGTGTCGATCACCTCTTCCGTGGCCGGATTGGTCGTGGTCATGGCGCGGTCGGGACTGTGGGTGTCCTTCATCTCGTGTCCTTTCCAAATCGGTATCTGCCACCCAACGTGCGCCAAAGGCCCGCGTTCCTTGACGGCGCTCACGAGCGCTTGATTGCAAGGTCATAGGGGGTCACCGCCCAGGAACAGTGACACTGCGCCCGCCGCGCGGACGACCACGCCCTCATGCCGAGGCTGGCGCAGTGGACGCTGGTCGATCCTGTCGGCCGGAACCTCCAAGCGAGCAAAAGCCTGTCGCCGCTCCCCGCTTATGTGTTGCGGAACCTGTATGTCGTCCGGTTGCGATGGATCTGGCCGGGACGGACCACCGGGTTCGGAAAGGTCGGATGGTTCGGGGCGTCGGGCCATTCCTGCGTCTCCAGCGCGATGGCGGCGCGTGGCCCACAGGCGGCACGGTCGGGATCAGGCCCCGCCGGCGCTGCGATGTGATCGGCGGTATAGACCTGGAGCCCGGGGGCATCGGTCTCGACCTCGAGCTGCAGGCCCGACGGTGCCGTGAGCCGAGCCGCAGGCCCTGTCCCGCGTGCGAGACAGAAGTTGTGATCGATCGTTTGCGGGCCCAGAGACCGCGGACGTCGAAAATCGAAGGGCGTGTCCGCGACGGACGCGATTTCGCCGGTCGGGATCTGCTCTGCGGTCACCGGCAGGTAGCGTTCCGCCGCGATCTGGAGACGACACTGGTCAATATTGCCCTCATCGCTCAGCGCGAAATAGGAATGATGCGCGAAGGAGAGCGGGCAGGGCGCCGAGGGCGTGGCTTCGGTCACGATCTCCAGGCAGCTGTCTTGGCAGCGGTAGGTGGTGGTGATGGCGAGCTCTCCGGGAAAGCCCATGTGGCCGTCGGGCAGTTCGAGCGCGAAGGTGGCGTGATCGGCGCCATGATCGACCAGGTCCCAAGGCAGGGTTGCAGTGCCGTCGTGACCGCCATGAAGGCAGGTGCGGCCTGCTTCGTTGCGGTCGAGCGTCACCTCATGGCCGTCGAGTGTGAACCGCCCGCCGCCGATCCGGTTGGCGTAGCGGCCGACGGTGGCGCCGAAATAGGCCATCGCGCCAAGATAGGGCGCGAGGCTGGAGGCGCCGAGCACCAGAGGATGCGACACCCCGTCAAGCCGCAGGTCGCGCAGGCGGGCGCCATGGCTCAGGAGCGAGGCGCGCAGCGCGCCACGTCCGATCTCGACCTGCATGACCTGCGTGCCGTCCGGGAGTGTGCCGAAGGCGGTGACCTGGTCGCGTGCCATGTCAGGCCCGCACCCGCGGCTCGGCCAGGCCCGCGACCGGGCCGTCGGCCTGATAAAGCAGCCCCTGCGCCGCGTCGGGATGCTCGATCCCCTCACGCGCGGTGGTGATGTAGAGTCGCCGCAGGTCAGGACCGCCGAAGGCCGGGCAGGAGCTGTGCCGTCCGCCCACGAGGATCTCCCGGTCGAACTGCCCGTCGGGGAGGTAGCGCGCGACCCGGCCCGCGCCCCACTGGGCGTTCCAAAGCCCGCCCTCGGCGTCGATCACCGCTCCGTCGGGAAACAGCCCCTGCGCGCGCAGGTCGAGGAAGACCTCGCGCTCCCCGCACGGCCAGCCGTCCGCGTCGAGCTCGACCCGCCAGATGATCTGTCGGCGCGTGTCGGCGAAATGGGCGGTCCTGCCGTCGGGGCTGAAACAGATCGCGTTGGGGATCGAGATGCTGTCGTAGAGCCGGGTCACCTTGCCATCCAAGTAGCGATAGATTGCCCCGGCCCCCGGCTCCGCGTGTTTGCCCATGGTGCCGATCCAGAAGCCGCCTTGAGGGTCGGCCCGGCCATCGTTCGAGCGGGTGCGGTCATCCTCTGCCTCGATCTCCGCCAGCCGCTCGCGTTGGCCCGAACCGATGTCGAAGCGCCAGAGCCCGGTCTCGGAGGCGAGCAGCAGCGTGTCGCGGTCGATCCAGCCGGCGGCAGAGTGCATCTCGTCGAACTGCCACGCCAGCGGACCGGTGGCGTCGAAGGACAGCAACCGCGCGCTCAGGATATCGAACCAGAACAACTGCTGCCGTTCCGGGTGCCAGAACGCGCCCTCGCCCAGCTCGCAGGGGCGCGTGTCGCAGATGGTCGCGGTCATGGCGTCACACCTTCGGGCCGGAACGACGGGGGCTTGGGAGCACTCTGGCCGGTTTGGCCCCCGTCCCGCAAGAAGCCGGTCGCGTCACGACGGTCATTGCAGGTCCCGTGGCAGCAGCGCTTCGGGGAGGTTCTGGTAGCAGACCGGGCGCAGGAAGCGCCGGATCGCCATGGTCCCGACCGAGGTCGCGCCGAAATTCGTCGAGGCGGGGTAGGGGCCACCATGCACCATGGCATCGCAGACCTCGACCCCGGTGGGGAACCCGTTGGCCAGCACCCGGCCCGCCATGCGCTCGAGCACCGGCAACAGGCGTTGCGCCAGAGGAGTGTCGTCCTCGCCCATCATCAGCGTTGCGGTGAGCTGCCCGGCAAAACTCTTGGCGACGGCCAGCATCTCGTCCGCGTCGTGGACCACGATGGCGATGCCCAGCGGGCCGAAGACCTCGTGGCCCAGCGTCTCGTTCTCCATCCACTCCGCGCCGGTGGTGCGCAGCAGGTAGGGCGCGGCGTTGCGCAGATCGCAGGTCGAGGTCATCACCTCCTGCACGCCGCTCTGCGACGACAGCGTCTCGGCCCCGGTGCGGTAGGCATCTGCGATGCCCTCGGTGAGCATGGTCTGCGGCGCGGTCTCTTCCAGCGCCGCCTTCGCCGCGGCGAGGAAGGCCTCGGTCTCGGGGCCTTCGATCAGCACAAGAGCGCCGGGGTTGGTGCAGAACTGCCCGGCCCCCATGGTGAGCGAGCCGGCCCAGCCTTTGGCCATCTCCTCGGCGCGCGAGGCCGTCGCGGCGGGCAGGAAGAACATCGGGTTGATCGAGCCGAGCTCGCCGAAGAACGGGATCGGCTCGGGGCGCTGCGCGCAAAGATCGAACAGCGCCTTGCCGCCGCGCAGCGAGCCGGTGAAGCCGACCGCCTTGATCAGCGGATGCCGGACCAGCGCGCCGCCGACCTCGTGGCTGCCGCCATGGATCATCGAGAACGTTCCGGCGGGCATCCCGGTGGCCTCGATGGCGGCGTGGATCGCCTCGGCGACGACCTCGGCGGTGCCGGGATGGGCCTCGTGGCCCTTCACCACCACCGGACATCCGGCGGCGAGGGCCGACGCGGTGTCGCCGCCGGCGGTGGAGAAGGCCAGCGGGAAGTTCGAGGCGCCGAAAACTGCCACCGGGCCGGTCGGGCGCTGCATCATCCGCAGGTCCGGGCGCGGCAGCGGCGCGCGGTCGGGCAGTGCTTCGTCATGGCGGCGGTCGAGATAGGCGCCGTCGCGGATATGCGCCGCGAAGAGCCGCAGCTGGCCGGTGGTGCGGCCGCGCTCCCCCTCGAGGCGGCCGGCGGGCAGGCCGGTCTCGGCGGTGCCGATCTCGGTGATCGTGTCGCCGCGAGCCTCGATCTCGTCGGCGATGGCCTCGAGAAAGGTGGCGCGGGTCTCGCGCGTGGTGGCGGCGTAGGCCGGGAAGGCCGCCTCGGCAGCCTGTGCCGCCGCGTCGACCTGTGCTGGCGTCCCCTTCGAGACCGCGATCGGCGTGCCGGCGACCGGTGTCGAGGAGAAGGTGTCGTCGCTGCCGACCCAAGCGCCGGCGATCAGGTGTTTGCCGTGGAAAGTCATATCGTTGCTCCTCTTATTTGCCCCAGCGCAGCGCCATGATGTCGAGATCACGCGCGAGCTCCAGAAGCCGGGTGCGGGTGCGGGGCGTCATCGGCTTGAGCGGGTGACGCACATGGTCCGAGGCAATCACGCCGCCTTCCTTGTAGATCACCTTGCAGGCGCGCAGACCGCACTGACGGTTCTCGTGGTTGATCAGCGGCAGGCAAAGCTGCCACTGCGCCAGCGCCGCCGCCTTGTCGCCGGCGAGGTAGTGGCTGACGATGGGGCGGATCTTCTCGGCGAACATACCCGAGGTCATGGTGCCGGTGGCTCCGGCATCGAGATCGGCCAGCAGCGTGACCGCTTCTTCCCCGTCAAAGGGGCCGATGATGTCGCTGCCGCCTGCGGCAATCAGCGCCTCGAGCTTGTCGGCGGCAAACGGGGTTTCCATCTTGAAATAGCAGACATTCTCGATCTCGCGCGCCATCTTGGCCAAGAGCGGCACCGGCAGCGTGACGCCCGAGAGCGGCGCGTCCTGGATCATGATCGGGATCGAGATCGCGTCGGAGACCGCGGCGAAATGCTCGAAGATGCCGTCCGCCGCGGGCACCAGTCCGACGCCGTGATAGGGCGGCATCATCATGAGCATCGCGGCGCCGAGCGATTGCGCGTGGGTCGCGCGTTCGATCGCCACCTGGGTCGAGAAATGCGAGATCGTGACGATCACCGGAACCCGGCCCGCCACATGCTCGAGGCAGAGCTTGGTGAGGACGCGGCGCTCCTCGTCGGAGAGCACGAACTGCTCGGAATAGTTGGCAAGGATGCAGATCGCGTCGACGCCCTGATCGATCAGGCAGTCGAGCGTGTTCTTCATGCCCTGAAGGTCGAGCGTGCCATCCTCGAAGAAGGGCGTGGGCGCGACGGGCAGGATGCCGGTGAGCGGGGTTGTCTTGAGGTCGGTCACGAAAATTCCTCGACGTCAGAAATGGAAGGGGGCGACGGTCTCGCGCCGGCCCAACAGGAAGGCATCGGCGACGTGGCGCATCGGCGAAAGGTCCATGTCGATCCGGCCGTTGCGCACGAGCTGCGCCATCTTGGCGTAGAGCCGGGGGTATTCCCCGGCGAGCCCGGTGAGCGCCTCGCCCGCGGGGGCGCCGTCGACGAACATCTGGGCGCCGCCATGGGTGAGCCGCAGCGTGCCCTCGGCGCAGATGGCCTCGATCTCCCAGGTCTGCTCGCCCTCCTGCCGGAAGTCGAAATCACAGCTGACCGCCGCATTGCCGGGGTGGCGGAAGCCGAGCGTCGCCGCGATCGGCGCTTGCCGGTTGTCGGGGAAGGAGAGCACCGCCTCGCGAAGGTGGATCGCGTCGGGCAGGATCTCGGTCAGGATCGACAGCGCGTTGATGCCGGGATCGAACACGCCGAGCCCGCCGGGCTCGAAGATCCAGTCCTGCCCGGGATGCCAGCGCCGGACATCCTCGCGCCACGTGATATGAAGAGATTTCAGGGTTTTGTCCGCGAGCCACGCCTTGGCGGCGGCAACCTGCTGCGCCTCGCGCGAGTGCCACGTGGCATAGATCGACAGCCCGCGCGCGCGCGCCATGCGCTCAAGCTCGGCGCATTCCGAGAGCGTCGCGCCCGGCGGCTTCTCGAGCATCACGTGCCGCCCGGCGGCCAGCGCCTTGGCGGCGTACTCGAAGCGCGGAACCGGGGGCAGACAGAGAGACACCACCCGGATCTCGGGGCAGGCCTCGAGCATCGCGTCGAGGCTGTCGAAGGCGTCGACCCCGTCGACCGTGCCGGAGCGCGAGACCGTGGCGGCAAGCTCCCAGTCTTCAGACGCCGAGAGGGCGGGGACATGCTGGTCGATGGCGATCTTGCCGATGCCTGCGAGTGCGATCTGCATCAGTGCGAGTCCTTTCCGACGGCGTTGCCCCGGCAGCCCTTTAGGAAGTCGAGATCGGCGCCGGTATCGGCGCCCTCCACGTGCTGCTGGTGCAGCCAGCCATAGCCACTCTCAAAGCGCTCCGAGGTCGGAACCCAGTTGGCAAGGCGCTCGGCCAGCTCGGCCTCGGAGATGTCGAGATGCAGGCGCCGGCCCGGCACGTCGAGCTCGATCATGTCACCGCTGCGCACCACCGCCAGCGGACCACCGGCTGCGGCCTCGGGCGAGGTGTGCAGGACGACGGTGCCGTAGGCGGTACCCGACATGCGCGCGTCCGAGATCCGCACCATGTCGGTGATGCCCTTTTGCAGGATCTTCGGCGGCAGGCCCATGTTGCCGACCTCGGACATGCCTGGATAGCCCTTCGGACCGCAGTTCTTCAGCACCATCACGCAGGTCTCGTCGATGTCGAGATCGGGATCGTTGATGCGGGCCTTGTAGTCGTCGATATCCTCGAAGACGACGGCACGGCCCTTGTGCTGCAGCAGGTGCTTCGAGGCGGCCGAGGGCTTCAGCACCGCGCCGTTCGGCGCGAGATTGCCGCGCAGAACGGCGATGCCGCCTTGCGGGGTGAGGCCCTTGCCGACCGGGCGGATGACGTCCTCGTTGTGGTTGAGCACGTCGCGAACCTCGTCCCAGATGCTCTCGCCCGAGACCGTGAGCGCGTCCTTGTGCAGAAGGCCCGCCTCTCCGAGCCGCTTGAGCACCACCGGCAGGCCGCCGGCATAGAAGAACTCCTCCATCAGGTACTCGCCCGATGGCATGAGGTTGACGATGGTCTCGACATCGCGGCCGCAGCGGTCCCAGTCGTCGAGCGTGAGGTCCACGCCCTCGACCCGGCCCGCGATGGCCAGCAGGTGGATCACCGCGTTGGTCGAGCCGCCAATGGCCCCGTTGGTTCGAATGGCGTTCTCGAAGGCCTGCTTGGTCATGATGTCAGATGGCTTGAGGTCATCCTTGACCATCTGCACGATGCGCCGCCCCGAGAGCTGCGCCATGACTCGGCGACGGCTGTCGACCGCCGGGATCGCGGCGTTGCCCGAGAGCGCCATGCCAAGCGCCTCGGCCATCGACGCCATGGTCGAGGCGGTGCCCATGGTGTTGCAGGTGCCGGTCGAGCGCGACATGCCGGCCTCGGCCTCGAGGAACTCTTCCTGCGTCATCTCGCCGGCCTTCACCGCCTCGGAGAACTTCCACAGGTGGGTGCCGGAGCCCACGCGCTCGCCGCGGAAATAGCCGTTCAGCATCGGCCCGCCGGTGACCACGATCGAGGGCACGTCGCAGGAGGCAGCGGCCATCAGCAGCGAGGGCGTGGTCTTGTCGCAGCCCACCATCAGAACCGCGCCGTCGATGGGTTGGCCGCGCAGCTGCTCTTCGATCGAGAGCGCCGCGAGGTTGCGGTACATCATCGCCGTCGGGCGGAAGGTGTTCTCGGAGGCCGAAAAGGCCGGAACCTCGACCGGGAAGCCGCCGGCCTCCCAGATGCCCGCCTTCACCTTCTCGGCCAGCTCGCGCAGGTGGCCATTGCAGGGGGTCAGGTCGGACCAGGTGTTCATGATCCCGATGATCGGGCGCCCGTCGAAGAGATCGTGCGGATGGCCTTGGTTCTTCAGCCAGCCGCGGTGGTAGATCGTGTCGCGGGAATTGCCGCCGTACCATTCCTGCGAGCGCAGGCGCCGGGGCCAGGGGGCAGGTTTGAAGGTCATGTCGGTCGGTCCATTGCTAGGGAGATCTTGGCAAGGCGGGCAGGGCGCGACAGCCGCGCGCCCGTGATGGCGCCTCAGGCCTTGTTTTTCTGGTAGACGTCGAAGAACACCGCGGCGAGCAGCACGAGGCCCTTGATGACCTGCTGGTAGTCGATGCCGATGCCCATGATCGACATGCCGTTGTTCAGCACGCCCATGATGAAGGCGCCGACCACCGCACCGATGATCTTGCCGGAGCCGCCGGACATCGACGCGCCGCCGATGAACACCGCCGCGATCACGTCGAGCTCGAAGCCGAAACCGGCCTTGGGTGTCGCGGTGTTGAGACGGGCGGCAAAGATCAGCCCGGCCAGCGCCGCGAGCATCCCCATGTTCACGAAGGCCAGGAAGGTGAGCCGCTCGGTCTTGATGCCCGAGAGCTTGGCCGCCTTCTCGTTGCCGCCGAGCGCATAGATGCGGCGGCCGAGCGTGGTGTTCTCGGTGATGAAGGCATAGATCAGCGTCAGGACCACCATCGAGATCATCACGTTGGGCAGGCCACGGAACCCCGCGAGCTTGTACATGACGTAGAACAGCGCGCCGCTGACGATGATGGTGCGCGCCCAGAAGAAGGCGGCGGGTTCTTCCTCCATGCCGTACTTGCGGTTGGTGATGCGCTGGCGCAGTCCGAGCCAGACGATCAGCATGACCGCGATGACCCCGGCGACCAGCGCCGTGCCGTTGGGGCGGCCAAGCCCGGTAAAGTCGGGGATGAAGCCGGTCGAGAGCGACTGGAAGCTGCGCTCGAACGGGCCGACGGACTGGCCCTCGAGCAGCCACAGCGACAGGCCGCGGAACACCAGCATGCCCGCCAGCGTGACGATGAAGGCCGGGATCTTCCAGTAGGCGACCCAGTAGCCCTGCCAGGCACCGATCACGATGCCGGCCACGAGGCAGGCCGGGATCGTGGCCCAGACCGGCCAGCCCCAGTTCACCATCATCACCGCCGCCAGAGCGCCGATGAAGCCCATCACCGAGCCGACCGAGAGATCGATATGCCCGGCCACGATGACGATCAGCATGCCGAGCGCCATGATGATGATATAGCTGTTCTGCAGGAACAGGTTGGTGATGTTGACGGGTTTCAGCAGGGTGCCGTCGGTCACCACCTGGAAGAAGAGCATGATCGCGATGAGCGCCACCAGAAGCCCGTATTCTCGCAGGTGCTTCGACAGGTACTGAACGAGACTTCCGCCGTTGTTCCCGCGTTTGTTTTCAGCCAGTTCCAACTGTCCCTCTCCCTATTCCGCCGCGCCCATGGCGGGCTCGTCGACCACGTCGGTCACGATCATCGACATGATCCGCTCCTGGCTCGCTTCGGCTGCACTCAGCTCGCCGACCAGCGCGCCCTCGTTCATCACGTAAATCCGGTCGCACATGCCCAGAAGTTCCGGCATCTCCGACGAGATCATCACCACGCCCTTGCCCTGCTCGGACAGGCTGTTGATGATGTTGTAGATTTCAAATTTCGCGCCCACGTCGATGCCGCGCGTGGGCTCGTCGAGGATCAACACCTCGGGCTCCGAGAACAGCCATTTCGACAGCACCACCTTCTGCTGGTTGCCTCCGGAGAGGTTCATCACCTTCTGGAAGACCGAGGGGGTCCGGATGTTCATCGCCTGCCGGTAGCGCTCGGCCACGCGGGTTTCCTCGCCCTCCGAGATGATGCCGTTGCGCGAGACGCTGGGCAGGTTCGCCAGCGTGGTGTTCTTCTGGATCGTCTCCTCGAGGATCAGGCCCAGCGACTTGCGGTCCTCGGTGACATAGGCGAGCCCGGACTCGATGGCGCGCCCGACGGTCGAGGTGTCGACCTCGCGCCCGTGCATCTTGACCCGGCCCGAGATGTTCTGGCCGTAGCTGCGGCCGAAGATCGACATCGCAAGCTCGGTCCGGCCCGAGCCCATCAGCCCGGCGATGCCCACCACCTCGCCGGCGCGGACCCGGAACGAGGCGTTGCGGATCACCTGCCTGTCCTTGTGCTCGGGGTGCCAGACCGACCAATCCTCGACCTCCATCAGCATCTCGCCGGCGCGATGCGGGCGTGGCGGGTAGCGGTTCGACATGTCGCGGCCCACCATGTCGCGGACGATGCGGTCCTCGGTGATGTCGTCGGTGCGGGTGTTCATCGTCGACACGGTCGCGCCGTCGCGGATCACCGTGACGCTGTCGGCCACGCGGCGCACCTCGTTGAGCTTATGGCTGATGATGATCTGGGTGACGCCCTGCGCCTTCAGCTCGAGCATCAGGTCGAGCAGCGCCTGGCTGTCGTGCTCGGACAGGGCCGCGGTCGGCTCGTCGAGGATCAGCAGCTTCACGTCCTTGGACAGCGCCTTGGCGATCTCGACCAGCTGCTGCTTGCCGACGCCGAGGCTGTCGACCAGCGTGCCCGGCGGTTCGCTCAGCCCGACCTTGTCGAGCAGGTCGGTGGTCATCCGGAAGGTCTCGCGCCAGTCAACGACACCCTTGGTGGCGCGTTCGTTGCCGAGAAAGATGTTCTCGGCGATCGACAGCAGCGGCACCAGCGCCAGCTCCTGGTGGATGATGATGATCCCCAGCTCTTCGCTGTCGTTGATGTCGGCGAACTGTGCGGTCTGGCCGTCATAGCGGATTTCGCCGTCATAGGTGCCGGCGGGATAGACGCCGGAGAGCACCTTCATCAGGGTCGACTTGCCGGCGCCGTTCTCACCGCAGATGGCGTGGATCTCACCCCGGGCCACCGTCAGGTTGACGTTGTCGAGCGCCTTCACGCCGGGGAATTCCTTGGTGATGGCGCACATCTCGAGCAGGGATGTCATGCCGTTGACCTCTCGTATTCAGGGGTGGGATCCGCGCGGGGCGGCGATGCGCGCCCGCTCCGTGGGAGACCGGTGCGGATCCCTCTGGGTCGACGCCGTGGCCGGCCCGGGTCCGGGCGTCCGGGGCCGGTGGCCCCGGCTCCGGTTTGCTCAGAACTCCGAGGCGTCGTGATAGCCGCTCTCGACGACGATCTCTTCCCAGTTCGAGCTGTCCACAAGCACCGGCTTGAGCAGGTAGGACGGGACCACCTTCTCGCCGTTGTCGTAGGTCTCGGTGTCGTTGATCTCGGGCTCGGTGCCGTTCTGCAGCGCCTCGACCATGTCGACGGCCACGCCCGCCAGTTCGCGGGTGTCCTTGAACACGGTGGAATACTGCTCGCCGGCGATGATCGACTTCACCGAGGGCAGCTCCGCGTCCTGACCGGTGACGATGGGCATCTCGAGATCGCCATTGCCGTAGCCCACACCCTTGAGCGAGCTCAGAATGCCGATCGACAGCCCGTCATAGGGGGACAGGACGCCGTGCACCCGCTCATCGGTGTAATGCGCGGAGAGCAGGTTATCCATCCGCGCCTGCGCCACCGCGCCGTCCCAGCGCAGGGTACCCACGGTGTCCATGCCCATCTGGCCCGAGACGATATTGATGGTGCCGTCATCGATCAGCGGCTGCAGCACCGACATTGCACCATTGTAGAAGAAATACGCGTTGTTGTCGTCCGGCGAGCCGCCGAACAGTTCGACATTGTAGGGCCCGTCGCCGAACCGCTCCTTCATGCCGTCGACCAGGGACGAGGCCTGCAGAACGCCGACCTGGAAGTTGTCGAAGGTGGCGTAATAGCTGACATAGGGGCTGTCGCGGATCAGGCGGTCGTAGCTGATCACCTCGATATCGGCGTAGTAGGCATTCTCCAGTGCGTTCGAGAGCGTGGTGCCGTCGATCGCCGCAATCACGAGGACATCCACGCCGCGGGTGATCATGTTCTCGATCTGGCTGACCTGGTTCGGGATGTCGTCTTCGGCATATTGCAGGATCGTCTCGTAGCCGGCGGCCTGAAGCTGCTCCTCCATCGAGTTGCCGTCGGAAATCCAGCGGGCGGACGACTTGGTCGGCATGGCGATGCCAATCAGGCCGTCGGCATAGGCGCCGGTAGCCAGCACGAGAGCGGCGGCCGAAACGGCCGCAAGTGACTTGATAGTCATGATCTCCTCCACATTCGCGGCCGGCTCCTCACGCCTTGGTGGCCGCTGATCAGTTCCTGGTCTCCTCAACCATCAACTGCGTAGCGCTTTCGATCTATATCTGTAAAATGCTATTATGAAAGAAATGCATATCATTTCAGGTATGGCGACCGGATGGATCTGAGCAGACGGCTGAAGCCGAACCACCTCAAGTTGATCGATGAGATCGCGAAGAAGCAGAAGCTGCAACTCGCGGCCGAGGCGCTGTCTATCTCGCAGCCGGCGGCAAGCCGGATGCTGGCGGATATCGAGACCAATATGGGCACGCCGCTATTCGTGCGGCACCCCCGCTGGATGGAGCTTACCCAGGCGGGGCAGGCGGTCCTGCGCCACGTGCGCGTGGTCCTTTGGGAGCTCGAGACGCTCGAGGCCGAGGTCGAGAGCATCGCGGGCGGCCGGTCAGGCGTGGTGCGGGTCGGAGCGGTGACCGGTCCGGCGGTGGGCTGCCTGATGCCGGCGCTGCGCAAGGTGAAGGACGAGAGCCCCGATATCGAGACCACGATCGAGGTCGGCCCGTCGGTGCAACTGGTTCGCGGCCTGCGCGAGGGTCGGCTTGATTTCATTATCGCGCGGCTGACGCCGGAGCAGGACAGCAGCGAGTTCCACGTCTACCCGGCCCGCTCGGAGCGCGTCACGCTACTGGTGCGCGACACGCATCCGCTGGCGGGCGTACCGGATCTGCCCCTCGAGGCGGTGGCGGGTTACGAATGGGTGATTCAGGAGCGCGGCTCTCCGATCCGGCAGGCGGTGGAGGCGGCGTTCCTCGAGGCCGGCACGCCGGTGCCGGCGAACGTCTCGAACTCCTCGTCGCTGTTGATCGTGCTCTCGATCATCGCGCAGGCGGACGTGATCTCGCCGCAGTCCGAGGAGGTCGCCGAGATCCTGACCGGCAGCGCGCTCGGGGCGCGGCTGGTGGCGCTGCAGATGGCCTGCGACATGACGGTCTCGCCGTATTTCGTCCTTTCCAACCGCAGCCAGCAACTGCCGCGCGCCTCCGAACGGGTTCTGAAGGAAGTGCTGAGGCGGTTGTGAGCAAGGCCCCGCGCGCGGCCCGAGATGACCTGACAGCTAGAGCATCGCGGACAGGCCACGCGCGCCGGCCGAGAGGGCGGTCGCGAGCAGCACCGAGAGCGACACCAGCCGGTAGCGTTTCTCGCTGGTCAGCGCGAACAGCCTGCCGCCGAGCCAGGTGCCGCCAAGCATCACCGGAAAGGCACAGAGCGCCGCGACGAGGTCGCTGCCGTGCAGGAGGCCTGCGACGGCAAGACCGGGCAGCGCGATGGCGGCGGTGATGGCCACGAAGATCATCAGGCTCGCCCGCATTCGCGCGGCGGCTGCGCCCGTATAGAGGAAATAGGTGATCGCCGGCGGTCCCGGCATGGCGGCAAGCCCGCCGAAGAATCCCCCCGCGAGCCCGGCCGGAAAGGCCAGCCGCAGCGCCCCGGCACCGCGCGGTTTCTGCGGCAGCGCCAGCATCGGGATGGCAAGGCAGATGATCGCCGCGATCACCACGCGCATCACGTCGGGATCGAGCCAGCCCAGAAGCAGGATGCCCGGCGGCGTGCCGATCAAGGCGCCAAGGCCCATGCGGCCGAGCTCGCCTCGGTCGAATTGGCCGTGGAGGCTGATCAGGTCGCGCACCCCCACGAGGCACTGCAGCAGCACCGCGATCACCACCGCCTGCGCTGGCGGGATCACGAGGCTGAGCAGCGGCACCGCGGCGAGCGCGAAGCCGAAGCCGGTGAGGCCGCGGAGCACCGCCGCGATCCCCACCACGCCGCAGATCTCTGCGATCGTCACGAAGGAAAGACCGGTCAGCATCAGCTCATCGATAGCACGACGGTCTTCTTGCGGGTGAAATGTTCGAGCATCGACTCGAGCGAGGCCTCCTTGCCAAGCCCCGAGCGCCCAAAGCCGCCATAGGAGAGGTTCGGCTGGATGGTGAAGCCGGCATTGACCTGCACGAATCCCGCATCGAGCTGCTTGGACGCGGTCAGCGCGGTGGCGAGGTCCTTGGTCCAGATCGAGGCGGCGAGGCCGAACTCGGTGTCGTTGGCCTGCGCCATGACCTCGTCATAGCTGGTCCATTTCCGGATCACCGTGACCGGGCCGAAGATCTCTTCCTGCACCACCGGGCTCTGCGGGTCGATGCCGAGAACCAGCGTCGGCTGAAGGAAGAGATCGGGCGCGACCGTGTCGGCCTCGGGCAGTTTTGCGCAGCGGATCACCTCGGCCTCGGGCGCGGCATCGGCCAGCGCGACGTAGCCTTTCACCTTTGCCACCTGCTGCGGCGAGGAGATGGTGCCGATATCGGTGGCCTCATCGAGCGGATCGCCGATCACCAGGGTGTCGAGCCGCGCCTTCAGCGCCGCGACAAAGGCGTCGTGGATGTCCGCGTGCACGTAGATCCGGCTGGCGGCAGTGCAGCTCTGGCCCTGCCGGGTAAACCGCATGCCGGTCACGGCACCTTCGACGGCGCGCTCGAGATCGACATCCGCGCAGACGATCATCGGGCTCTTGCCGCCGAGTTCGAGCGACACCGGGATCAGCCGTTTCGCGGCCGAGATGTAGATCTTCTCGCCGACGGCTTCCGAACCGGTGAAGGTGATCTTGGCAACGTCGCGATGATCGACAAGCGCCTGTCCGCATTCGGCACCGCTGCCGCAGACCACGTTGATCACTCCCTCGGGCAGCAGCGCGGCCAGCATCTCGGCGCAGGCATAGGTGGCGAAGGGGGCGACCTCGGAGGCCTTGATCACCACCGGGTTGCCGGCAACCAGCGCCGGCGCGATCTTGAGCATCATCAGCACCAGCGGCACGTTCCACGGCAGGATCGCACCGACCACGCCCACCGGCTCGCGGGTGGTGGCGGCGAAGACGTCAGGGGCGAATGGAAGGGTCTCACCCTTGATCTCGGAGCCCAGCCCGCCGAACATCTCGAGCAGGTCGGCGGCGACGCGGATCTCGCCGCGGCACTCGGTGCGGATCGCCTTGCCGGTCTCGCGGGCCAGCAGATGCGCCAGCGGCTCGAGTTGCGCCAGCATGATGCGGCCGGCTTCGGCCACCAGCCGGCCGCGCTCGCGCGCCGGGGTCTCGGCCCAGTCATGCGCGGCGGCCTTTGCGGCGGCGACGGCGGCATCCACGTCGGCGGCGTCGTTGGCGGCCACCTCGCCAAGCACCGTCATGTGGGCAGGCTCGATCACCTCGATGGCGTTGGCCGAAGGGACGAGCCTGCCGCCGATCAGGGCAACCTTGGAATAGCGGTCGCGCCAGAGTTCGGCCTGCGCGGCGGGGGAGATATCGTGCGTGTCTTTCATCTGTCCTTGCCCGGGCTCAGGCCCGGTTATCCTTGAAATGATACCAGTGATCGGCGCAGCGCTGTCCGATCCGGCGGAGCGGCGTCGGGACGCCATGACGGGGCAGGGCGCCCCGGAAGATCGTCAGGTCCGGGATAGACGTCCTGTCGCCGGCTGCAAGCTGTGCAAGCCACCGCCCGGCCTGCGCAGGACGCATCGCGCCGTTTTCCGGTGTCGCCGATGCTGGAGTAGATCGAATTTTCGGCATCCACGGAACGATCCCGCGCATGAGCTGGTGGCCGAGATGACTCCAGCCCACCGCGCTTGGGTTGGGCGCAAAGGGCTCTGGTCGGCTTGGTGGGCCGGTCAAAGGACCCTCTCGCTGCGCGAGGCCATAGCAGCGACCAAGCCCGTGGAAATCCGTCATGCGTTCGTTCCGCGCCGCCGGTCTACGGGCCGTCAGCCTCGCTGTCCTCCACGAGAAGCGCCCCGGCAATCGAGGCCGTATTGCTGATATGAGTGCGCATCGTGAGGGCCGCCATGGCACCATTGCGTGCCCTGAGAGCTGCGAGGATCGCGTGATGTTCCGAGATCGAAGCCTCCATTCTCGAAACCTCGGTGTTCGGGATCGGAACCCTCTGGCTTTCGGTCAGCACGTCATGAATGGACCGGTAGAACATGCGCAGCATCCCGTTCGGGCAGGCGTCGGCGATCTGCGAGTGGAAATCGAGATCGGCCTCCACATGCGCCAGAAGATCACCCTTTCGCCAGGCCTGTTCGAAGGTCCGCGCGGCGGCTTCGAGCGCTGCGAGTTGTACGTCCGTCATCACCGGGGCCGCGAGGCGACACATCTCGCTTTCGATGACGAGCCTCGTCTGAAACACTTCGGTGATCGAATAGCGGGCATCATGTCGCCAGTTCTGGCCGGCCTTGGGCGCGCGCGTGCGCTCTCCGGTCACGAAGGTGCCGCGCGCGGGCAGCGTACGGATGAGCCCGAGCGTTTCGAGGGTCAGAAGCGCCTCGCGCAAAGAGGCGCGGGAGACACCCAGTCGCTCCGACAGGATCCGCTGCGAGGGAAGCTTGGCATCGGGAGGGAATTCGCCGCTACGGATCATCTCCTGAATCCGACGCGTCACGACCTCCGTGACCGGCAGCTTTCCAAAGTCTTCTTCCATCGCTCTGTTCCTAATTCTGAGCATTGCCTGCGGCCGCGGCTCTCGCAGCGCCGAAATTAGTGATTGCACACTTGCAAAAATCTTGCCAGCGTGATCCTACCGGTATGACTGGTCTGACCGGTTGATCCGAACGCTTCGGATGCAAGACAACAGGGAGAAAAAGATGCTCAGAAAATTCATCGTTCCGGTTTGGGTTGTCGCCGCTGGCGCAGGTGCTGCGGCTCAGGCGCAGGACGCGCTCGAGGTCGGTGCGAATATCGGCAACGTGCCTTGGGAGTTCCAGGACGAGAGCGGCGAATTCGTCGGCTTCGAGGTCGAGCTCGCAAACGCGGTTGCGTCGCAGCTCGGACGCGAGGTGGAGATCGTCAACATCCCGTTCAACGGGCTGTTCTCGGCGGTGCAGTCGGGCCGCATCGACATGGCGATGTCGTCGATCACCATCACCGACGAGCGCCTGCAGTCGGTGAGCTTCGCGCAGCCCTACTATGACAGCGACCAGTCGCTCACCGTTGGCGCCGAGGGTCCTGCCTCGCTGGACGAGATGAAAGACAAGGTCGTCGGTGTCGACACCGGCTCGACCGGCGACATGTGGGCCACCGAGCACGCCGAGGACTACGGCTTCGCCGACATTCGTCGCTACGAGGGCCTGCAGCCGGCCATGCTCGACCTGACCGCTGGCCGCATCGACGGCTACATCTCGGACATCCCGGCGCTTCAGTACTACGTGAAGGACAAGCCCGCTCTGGAGGTCGTGCAGCGCATCGAGACCGGTGAGAAGTACTCCTTCATGTTCGCCAAGGACGCGGAGCTGGCCACCGAGGTCAACGAGATCCTCAGTGGTCTGAAAGAGGACGGGACGCTCGCGGAGCTGCACGAGAAATGGTTCGGCGCAGCGCCCGAGGCCGGAACCTCGACGGTGACCGTTCTCGACATGCCGAGCGCCCAGTAAGCGCGCGCGATCCGGGCGCGGGAGCGCCCGGGTCCCTGCAGGGGATCCAGATGGACTTGTTCGAAACCTTCCTCAATTTCGAGGTGCTCGCCCGAAGTTTTCCGATGTTGCTCAAGGGGCTCTGGCTCACGCTCAAGCTGGGCGCCGCGAGCATCCTGGCTGGGCTCGTGCTGGGCCTCGCGCTGTGCATGATGCGGCTCTATTCGGTGCGGCCGGTGCAGATCCTCACGCGCATCTACATCGACGTCTTCCGCTCGATCCCGCTGCTGGTGCTGCTCATAATCGTTTACTACGCGCTGCCCTTCGTCGGGGTGCGGCTCTCGCCCTTCGCGTCGGCCATGACCGCGCTCACGATGGTCTCGGGGGCCTACACGGCCGAGATCTTCCGCTCGGGGATCGAGGCCATCCCGAAAGGCCAGTTCGAAGCCGCCGCGGCCCTGGGCCTCGGTCATCGCCAGACCATGGTCGACGTCATCCTGCCGCAGTCGATCCGCATGGTGATCCCGCCGCTGACCAACAATTCGATCAACGTCGTCAAGGACACGGCGCTGGCCTCGGTCGTGGCGATGCCGGACCTGCTGAAGCAGGCGACGCAGGCGCAGGCGCTTGCGGCCAACCCGAGCCCGCTCATCGGTGCCGCGGCGATCTATCTCGCGTTTCTGCTGCCGCTGGTGCTGCTGGTGTCGCGTCTGGAGCGGCGGCTCAACCGGGGGAAAGCATGATGTCGGGCTATATCAGCATCCGGAACCTGCAGAAATTCTACGGCCACTATCACGCCCTGCGCGGCATCGACCTCGAGATTGCGCGCGGTGAAGTGGTGTGCGTTGTCGGCCCTTCGGGCTCGGGCAAGTCGACACTGATCCGATGCATCAACAGGCTCGAGGATTTCTTCGCCGACAGTGCCATCCATGTCGACGGCGTGCCGGTGTTGCCCGGGGCCAATCTGGCCAAGGTGCGCGCCGAGGTCGGCATGGTCTTCCAGAGCTTCAATCTCTTTCCGCACCTCACCGTGCGCCAGAACATCATGCTCGCGCCGCGCCGCGTGCGGGGAACGACGAAGGCCGCGGCGGCCGCCCAGGCCGACCAGCTGCTCGCGCGCGTCGGGCTGGAATCGCAGGCCGAGAAATACCCCAGCGGCCTGTCTGGCGGCCAGCAGCAGCGCGTGGCGATCGCCCGTGCGCTGGCGATGGAGCCGCAGGTGCTGCTCTTCGATGAGCCCACCTCGGCGCTCGATCCCGAGATGGTCGGCGAGGTGCTCGACGTTATGCGCGACCTCGCGCAGACCGGCGTGACCATGGTGGTTGTGACCCACGAGATGGGTTTTGCCCGGCAGGTCGCCGACCGCGTGATCTTCATGGATGGCGGCGAGGTGATCGAAAGCGCGCCGCCCGCGGAGTTCTTTTCCGCCCCGCGCGAGACGCGCACCCGCAACTTCCTGCACGCCGTGCTGGACCACTGAACACCACTTCGAGACAGACACAGGGGCAGCCGATGTCAGAGTACACAGATCAACTGGATATGGAGTTCGTGCGCGGCCAGTTTCCCGCGTTGGCCAAGGACTGGGCGTTTTTCGACAACGCTGGCGGCTCACAGACGCTGCAGGGCGCGATGGACCGGATCGTCGAATTCCTCACCCATCGCGACGTGCAGATCGGCGGCAGCTACGAGATCTCGCAGCTTGCGGCGGAGGCGCTGATGGATGGGCGCCGCGCCGCTCAGACCTTCGTCAACGCCGCGCGGCCCGAGGAAATCGTGTTTGGTCCCTCGACCACGGTGTTGGTCCAGACCCTCGCGGCCGCCATGCGCAGCCAGTTCGAACCCGGCGACGAGATCATCGTGACCCATGCCGACCACGAGTCCAACATCGGGCCGTGGGAGCGGCTGCGCGAGTTCGGTGTGGAGATCAAGGTCTGGCCCATCGACACGTCGTCGATGCAACTGCGTCTCGAAGACCTCGCGCCGCTGATGGGGCCGCACACGAAGCTGGTCTGCGTGCACCATGTCTCCAACATTCTGGGGTCCATCAACCCGGTCGGCGAGATCGCAGATTTCGTTCACAGGCACGGTGCGAAGATCTGTGTCGACGGCGTCGCCTATGCGCCGCATCGCGCCATCGATGTGACCGCATGGGATGTCGATTACTACATCTTCAGCCTCTACAAGTGCTACGGGCCTCACACCGCGGTCATGTATGGCAAGTACGAGCTCCTGGCCGAGCTCGACGGGCTCTATCACTACTTCTACGGCAAGGATAAGGTCCCCGGGAAGCTCGAGCCGGGCAATCCGAACTACGAGCTGGCCTACTCCATGACGGCTGTGGTCGAGTACGTGCAGGCGCTGGGTCGCCGCGCCGGATCGGATGCGGAGGGGCGCGCGTTGTTCGAGGCCGGCTTCGCGGCCATAGCGCGTCAGGAGGAAGTGTTGACCAACCGTCTGCTGGATTGGCTGGGCGCGCGCAACGACTGCCGGGTGATCGGCGATCCCGGGAATGGCGGCAACCTGCGCGTTCCGACGATCTCCTTCCGTGTCGAGGGCGTGAACTCGGGGGCAGTCGCGCGTGGGATGGACGACCACAAGGTCGCGATCCGCTTCGGCGATTTCCACTCGCGCCGTTTGGTCGAACGTTTGGGGGAAGATCACGACGACGGCGTCGTGCGCGTCTCGATGGTGCACTACAACACCCTCGCAGAGCTCGAGCGCATGCTCTCGGCACTGCCTGACGTTCTGAGCGGCGCCGAGCTGACACTGGCGGCGGACGCGGATTGAATAGCATCGCCAGCGGAGGCCTGTGGCGCGGCTGTGATGGTCGCGCCCGCTGGGCGCGCCCGACGCCTCGGACCACAGCAGTCCGGGCGTCTGTGGGGCTTGGCTCATCCCTTCGTCCGGGTGAGTTGCAGAAGCGGCGTTTCCTGCGGTTGTCCCCGGGGGCGTGATGCCCTTCACTGTCAGGGGCAGTCCTGACCGTCGGTTGGAGGGTGCCCCTGCAGGTGCACCGCTTCTATGGGGCACGACCATTGCAGCCTGCCAGGCTGTACAATCAGAGACCCGGACAGCCTCAGGACGAATGCCATGGACCAGACCTATCACATCGCACAGCGCCTTTTGCTGGCCTACGACGAGATGCCGCGTGGAGAGCGGCGGCTGGCCGACCTTCTGCTCGAGGATGTCGGCGTGCTCGCTTACATGACCGCAGGCGATATTGCTGATCAGGCAAACGTGTCGAAGGCCACCGCAGCACGGCTCTTCCGGCGGCTCGGCTATCGCGGCTATCGCGAGGCACAGCACGAAGTGCGCGAGAGCCAGTCCGCCAAGCCCACGGCGCCCGAGGTTCCGGCGTTCTCGGGCGGGTTTCTCTCTCCGGGAGAGTATCTCGATGCTGAGGTGAAGCATCTCGTGCGGACCTTCGAAAGCCTTCCGGCAGAACAGATGTCGGAAGCCGTCGAGATCCTCTGCCGCGCCGCCAAGCTCTGGGTGGTGGGCTTCGGCGAAGGCTATCCACTGGCGCTCTTCGCACGCGCGCTGCTCATCAAGGTCTTTCCGGACATCCGAATGATCCCCCTGAGCGGCTTTCCGGTGCCGGAGGAATTCGCCTCGATCAGCCCCGAGGACGCGGTGCTGGCCTTCGGCGTCGGTCGGCGCACGGCCGAGCTGCGCAACGTGATCGGCTCGTCACGGCGCGCGGGCGCCAAGGTCATCCTCGTCACCAACTCGCTCGCGGCGGGCGACAAGCGGGGCGCCGACCTGATCCTGCGCGGTCGCTCGGAAGGGCCGACGGTCTTCGGTTCGATGACCGCGCCGCTGAGCCTCGTCACCTATCTCTGCGCCCGGGTTGCGACGCGGACCGGCGATTCGGCGCAGAGGCGACTCGACCACATCGAGTCGATCCATTCGCAATGGGCTGAAGAAAGCAGCAAATGAGATCGCTCGGTTTTCAGAACTGAAAAGAACGATCTGCCGCGCACGTGAAAAAGATTCATTTATGAAAATCGACATGTCGTTTGTGAACCTTTTTCTTGCGCCGGCCTGTATCCTGCCCGGAGCCTTGTCTGCATGTCGCTCCTCGATCCGAGGCGACGCACCGCGACTTGATGGAGATGAGGAACATGGACGACACACGCAGAAGACTGCGCGGATTGCCCGCGCTGCCCGGGCTCGCGCTGACGGCGTCACTGACACTCGGCGCGACAACGGCCAGCGCTCAGGAGCTTGTCTGGGCACGCTATGGCGACATCGACAGTCTCGACCCGCACCGCGCCACAAGCACCCTGTCGATGCAGGTCTGGGACCAGATCTACGATACGTTGCTCGCCTTCGACATGGAGGGGAACCCCGGGCCCAACATGGCCGCAAGTTGGGAGGCCAGCGAGGACGGGCTGGAGTACACCTTCACCCTTAACGAGGGGATCATGTGCCATGACGGCACGCCGTTCGACGCCAATGACGTGAAGTTCACCATCGACCGGGCCTTCGGCGACACGCCGAGCCTGACCAAGACCAGCTGGGGCCCGATCACCGACGTGACGGTCGTCGATCCGCTGACCTTCAAGGTCACTCTGGCAAGCAAGTTCGGCGCCTTCCTGCCGTTCCTCGCCGACAGTTTCTCGTCGATGATCTGCGACAGCAACACGGCCGAGACCTTCGGCTCGACCACCGCCATTGGCACCGGGCCGTTCAGTCTTGACGAATGGGTCAAGGGCAGCGAGGTCGCGCTGTCGAAGAACCCGGATTACGTCAATTACGGCGAGCCCTACGACAACGAGGGAGCCCCTCATATCGACAGGCTGCTGATCCGCACTGTGCCGGAGGCTCAGACCCGCCTCGCTGCGCTGCGCACCGGCGAGGTGCATATCGCCGAACCGCCCTTCGATGACATCGAGGCCATCAAGGAGGCCGGCGAGCTGGAGATCATGGTCGCCGAGAACACCGGTCAGGACGTGTTCTGGGAGTTCACCACCTCGCGTGCGCCCTTCGACGACATCCGCGCCCGGCAGGCGGTGGCCTATGCCACCGATCCGCAGATGGCGATCGACATCATCTACGGTGGCCTGACCAACCGCGAGTGGTGCCCGGTGGCGCGCGGTGTCTTCGGCAACGACCAGGAGTTCTGCAAGCAGTACGGCTACGAGTACGACCCGGAAAAGGCCAAGGCGCTGCTCGCCGAGATGGGCTACGGCCCGGACAATCCGCTCGAGACGACGATGTTCGTCTGGACCGGTGGCAACCGGCACAAGCTGGCCGAGATCTTCCAGTCGCAACTGGCGCAGGTCGGCATCGATGCGGGCGTCGAGATCATGGACATCGGGACCATGAACGCCCGTGTGAAGGCGCAGAACGAGGACACCACCTCGGACGAGCCTGGCACGTTCGACATGATGACCTGGTCCTGGTACGACCCGGATATTCTCTACCAGCTGTGGCACTCGCCGGGCGCCTATTCAGGCTACCAATCGCCCGAGCTCGACGCGATGCTCGAGGAAACCCGCACCACGATCGATCCCGACGCCCGGCTTGAGAAGGTGCAGGCGGTGATCAAGTACCTGATGGAAAACGCAGTGCATATCGGCCTCTACAGCCCCGGCTGGGAGTGGGTCTTTGCGGTGCGTCCCGAAGTCGAGGGGTTCAAGGTCGGTCCCTTCCTGCACCCGAACTTCCTTGACGTGACGGTGGTGAGCGGGGGCTGAGGACCGTCCCCCCAACGGATCGCTTCCCCTCACGACCTCGGCGCGCGGCCTTGCTCCCGCCGCGCGCCGGACCCTTCCCTTCGGCAAGGAGATGCCCCATGGGCAAGTTCATCCTGCAGCGCCTGTTCGCCGCGCTCGTGACCATCTGGATTGCGACCATCGCGGTGACCATCCTGATCCACCTGGTGCCGGGCGATCCGGTGCGGATCATGTATGGCAGTTTCCAGACCACCCCCGAGGAACTCGAGGCGATCCGCGTGCGGCTTGGGCTCGACCAGCCGATCTGGACCCAGTACCTGATGTATCTCGAGCGCCTCGTGCAGGGCGATCTCGGCCGCTCCATCGTCGGCGACCAGCCGGTGCTCGACGTGCTGCTGACGCGCTTCCCGGCAACACTCGCGCTCACCGTGTCGAGCCTTGCGATCGCCATCGTGGTGGGCATGAGCCTCGGCTTCCTGGCCGCCTACAAGCGCGGCACATGGGTCGATGTCGGTGCCATGGTGCTGGCGATCGTCGGTGTGTCGATGCCGCATTTCTGGCTCGGCCTTCTGTTGCTGTTCCTGTTTGCCCTTCAGTTGCAATGGTTGCCCGTGGCGGGCGGTGACTGGCGCAGCCTGCTGCTGCCGGCATTGACGCTCGGGCTCGCCAATGCCGCCGTGCTGGCGCGCCTGACCCGCTCGGCGATGATCGACATCTTCGACCAGGATTTCATCCGTACCGCCCGCGCCAAGGGTCTGCCGCGCTCGATCGTGCTGTACCGCCACGCGCTGCGCTCGGGGCTCGTGCCGGTGGTGTCGATGCTGGGCCTGCAGTTCGCCTACCTCATGGGCGGCGCCATCGTGATCGAGAATGTCTTCGCCTGGAACGGCGTGGGGCGGCTGGCGATCGAGGCGGTGCTGTCGCGCGACTACCCCCTGATCCAGGGCTTCATCCTGTTCTTTGCAACCGTGGTCGCGCTGGCATCGGTGGTGATCGACATCGCCTACGCCTTCCTTGACCCCCGCATCCGGTATTCGTGATGATCCACTCATCCTCCACCGCCGAGCTGGCGGACGATCTCGCCACCGCCTCCGCGCCGCGCAAGCGCAGTTTCTGGCGGGCGCTCCTTGCCGGCCCGTCCGGCCTGATCGGCCTCGTGATCGTGGCGGTCCTGATATTCGCGGCACTGACCGCTCCGGTGATCGCGCCCTACGATCCGCTGCGTATGGCGGCCGGGCCTCGGCTCGACGCCCCATCCACGAACTATCTCATGGGCACCGACGATTTCGGCAGGGACGTGCTGAGCCGGATCATCTACGGCGCGCGGCTGACGCTGCAGATCGGCGTGATCGCCGTCGGCATCTCGCTGTCCTGCGGACTGCTGCTCGGCCTCGTGGCCGGCTATTCCTCGGGCTGGACCGAGCGGGTCCTGATGCGGCTGGTGGACGTGCTCTTCTCGTTCACCGAGATCGTGATCGCGCTCGCCTGCCTGGCCATCTTCGGCGTCGGCCTGACGAACGCGATGATTGCCATCGGCATCGCCTCGATCCCGTTCTACGCCCGTGTGACCCATTCCGTGGTGCTGGTGGAGAAGGGCAAACCCTATTTCGAGGCTGCCGTCGCCGCGGGCGCGGGCCACCTGCGGCTGATCTTTCTGCATCTGCTGCCCAACGTGGTGCCGACGCTGATCGTCATCGGCACACTGGGGGTCTCCACCGCGATCCTCGCCGCGGCCGGGCTGTCCTTTCTCGGGCTCGGTGCACAACCGCCACAGCCGGAATGGGGCTTCATGCTGTCTTCGTCGCGCGATCTCATCAGTCGCGCTCCGTGGATGATGATCTTTCCCGGCCTCGCCATCGCCACCACCGTCCTGGGGTTCAACCTGCTGGGCGACGGCATCCGCGAGGCCCTCGACCCGAGGCAGACAGACCGATGACACCAGACACAGACGCCCCGCTCCTGTCCGTCAGGGACCTGACCATCTCGTTCGGCAAGGGCCGCCACCGGAACGTCGCTGTGAAGGACCTGAGCTACGATCTGCGCGCCGGTGAAACGCTGGCCATCGTCGGCGAGAGTGGCTCCGGCAAGAGCGTATCTTCAATGGCGCTGCTGGGTCTCTTGCCGCGGGGCGCCGCGACCATCGAGGCCGGCAGGGCCCGGTTCGACGGTCGGGATCTGTTGCACCTGAGCGACGAGCAGCTGCGCGGCATCCGGGGCGACCGGGTGACGATGATCTTCCAGGAACCGATGACCTCGCTCACCCCGGTGCTGCGCATCGGCCAGCAGCTCACCGAGGCGCTGATCGAGCACAAGGGCATGAGCCGGTCGCAGGCCGCGGCGCGGGGCCGCGAGATGCTGACACTGGTGGGGCTCGACGACGCCCCACGCCGCATGAAGCAGTTCCCGCACGAGCTGTCGGGCGGTATGCGTCAGCGGGTGATGATCGCGATGGCGATGGCCTCGGACCCGGCGATCCTGCTGGCGGATGAGCCGACCACGGCGCTCGACGTGACCGTGCAGGCCCAAATCCTCGATCTGATGCGCGACCTCAAGGCCCGCTTCGGCACGTCGATCATCCTGATCACCCATGACATGGGCGTTGTCGCCGAGATGGCCGACCGGGTCGTTGTCATGCGCAAGGGGCGTAAGATCGAGGAGGGCACGGTCCGCGAGATCTTCGAGACGCCGCAGCAGGACTACACCAAGGCGTTGCTCGCGGCGGTCCCACGGCTTGGGGCCCATGCGGCGGCGGCGGAGCCGCGGCAGGTGGTCGACAGCCCTTCACGTCCCGGCGCACGGCTGCTGCATACGCACGGCATGTCCAAGACCTTTCGCGAACGCGGGCTTTTCGCGGCTAAGGCGGGGGGCACGGCGGCGATGCAGGACGTGGGCTTCGACCTCGCGGCGGGAGAGACGCTGGCGCTGGTCGGCGAAAGCGGTTCGGGCAAGTCCACCACGGGACGGGCGGTGCTGCGATTGCTGGAGCTTGACCAAGGCGTGATCGAGATCGGCGGGACCGACATGCGACGGCTCTCTGGTGGTGCGGTGCGCAAGGCGCGGCGCGAGATGCAGATGATCTTTCAGGACCCCTTCGCCTCGCTCAACCCACGCCTCAGCGCCGGGCGGCTGGTGGCAGAGCCGATGGTGATCCACGGCCTTGCAAAGGGCCGCGAGTTGCAGGACCGGACCGAGCAGCTTTTCACGCGCGTCGGGCTCGAGGCAGACCACATGCGCCGCTTCCCGCACGAGTTCTCGGGCGGTCAGCGCCAGCGCCTGTCAATCGCGCGCGCCTTGTCGGTGAACCCGAAGTTGATCGTCGCCGATGAACCGACCTCGGCGCTCGATGTCAGTGTCCAGGCGCAGGTGCTCGAGCTGATGCTCGAGCTGCAACAGAGCCTCGGCCTCGCCTATCTCTTCATCAGCCACGACATGGCGGTGGTCGAGGAGGTGGCGCATCGCGTCGCAGTGATGCGGCGCGGCCGGATCGTCGAGATCGGGCCGCGGCACGCGGTGCTGAACGATCCGCGCCATCCCTATACCCGCGCCCTGCTCGCGGCGGTGCCGGTGCCGGATCCGACCCGCACCCGGGGCACCTTGCCGACGCTTGACACAAGCACCCTGCCCACCGGGCCGCTGACCGAGATCGCCCCCCAACACATGGTGGCAAGTTGACCATAGGAATAGCAGTGAAGGCCCCGGGTGCCGCCCGCGCGGCGCTGGCCGGGCTCGAGGCGGTCGAAGCCGTCGGGCGAGGTGCCATTGGCGGTTTCGTCAGCCTCACGGTGCTTGCACCGGATGGCGCGGTGCACGATCTCGGGGTGCAGCGCGGCGGGGCGCGGGCGATGCTGGCCGAGCCGCAGCTCGCGGCGCTGGCGGAGGCCCGGTTGGCGGTGTTGATGTCCTCGGCGCCGGACCGGCCCGAACCCCTGTCGCAGTTCACCCCCGGTGCCGCCGATGCAGGGCTGATGACCGGGCACCGCCTGCCGAACATGCCGGGCCTGAACGGGCCCCCCCCGAACCTCGTCGCGCTTCAGGCGCTGCGCGAGGGGCTGTCTCCCGCGCAGGCGATCGACCGGGCGCTTGCGGATGCCCCGGATCTTGACGCCGGGCTCATCGCCATGACCCCGAGCGGCGAACTCGCGATCGGAAACTCGGCCTCGGTGGCGGAACGACCCGATATCGGAGAGGCGCTTGTGGTCGAACCGGGCCTGTCGATCGCAGTCCTGCACAACTCGATCCTGCCTCACGAGGCGCTCGCGGATCTTGCGGTCTCGGCGATCCACGACACGCTGGCGCCGCTCGACGCATGGAGCGGCTCGGGCAGCGCCATCGGTCTCAGCGTTCGCCCCGGCCCCCGCAAGCGCGCGCTTCTGCTCGACGCGGATCGCGGTACACCGCTGGGGTTCGAGGCGGAGGGAGAGGAGTGGCGACGCCCGGAATGGGAGGGCTGTCCGGTCCGACGTGGCGACCCGGTGGTCGCGGCGGAGCAGGTCGTGGGTTATGTCGTGCAGGAGGCCTATTGCATCCTGCGGGGTGGCACCGTGACCCAGGCGCGGGGCGACCACCACCTTACCTGGACACGGAGCGAGGCGACATGACTGGCGATTTTGAATGCGACCTGCTGATCCGGAATGCGGAGGTCTACGACGGCACCGGTGCACCGCCCGTCATGGCCGACGTGGCGGTGGCGGGAGACCGCATCGCGGCTGTCGGCGCAGGGCTGACGCTGTCGGCGCGCGAGGTGGTCGAGGCTGCCGGGCTGGCGCTTGCGCCGGGCTTCATCGACGTCCACACCCATGATGACCTCGCCGCGATGCACGTTGAGACCAGCCTGCCGAAGCTGAGTCAGGGCGTTACCACCGTAGTGACAGGCAATTGCGGGATCAGCCTTGGGCCAAGCCCGCTCACGCGGCGTGACACCGTCGTGCCGCCGCTCGACCTGATCGCCACGGCAGAGGAATACCGCTACCCGCGCTTTGGCGATTACCTCGACGCGCTGCGCCAGCACGCCCCCGGCGTGAACGTGGTGCCGCTGGTCGGTCACACGGTTCTGCGCGCGCGGGCGGTGGAGGATCTGACCGGGCCGGCACGCGCTGAAGAGGTCGAAGCGATGCGGCAAGGTCTGGCAGAGGCGCTCGATCAGGGCGCTGCCGGGTTGTCCACCGGGCTGGCCTATCCGCCCGCCAAGGCGGCCACGACCTCCGAGGTGCTGCCCCTCGTGGGCGAGGTCGCGACCGCCGGTGCCCTCTGGACGACCCATATGCGTGACGAGCGGACCGGGGTGGTCTCGGCGGTGGCCGAGACCATCGACATCGCCCGGCGCAGCGGCGCACGGACGCTGATCTCGCATCACAAGTGCTGCGGCGAGGCCGCCTTCGGCCTCTCACGCACCACGCTCGCGATGATCGAGGAGGCGCGTGGCGAGATCCGGCTCGACATCGACGTCTACCCCTACACCGCCAGCTCGACGGTTCTGATCGAGAGCTTCGCACGCGACAGCCGGAGGGTGACGGTCAGCTGGTCGGACCCGCATCCGGACATGGCGGGGCGCGATCTCGACGAGATCGCCGCGTTCTGGGGCATCGATCCGATGGCGGCGCTCGACCGGCTGCGGCCCGGCGGCGCGATCTACCACCAGATGGACGACGACGATCTGGAGCGGATCCTGTCCTGGCCTCCGTCGCTGGTGGGATCCGACGGGCTGCCCCGCGACCGGCGCCCGCATCCGCGCCTTTGGGGCGCCTTCCCCCGCGTGCTGGGCCTCTACGCCCGCGAACAGGCACTGCTGCCGATGGCGGGCGCCATCGCCAAGATGACCGGCCAGACGGCAGACGTTCTTGACCTGCCTGACCGCGGGCGGATCGCGGAGGGGGCCTTTGCCGACCTCGTGCTCTTCGATCCCGAGACCATCCGCGATGCCGCCAGTTTCGAAGATCCCGTGCGCCCGTCCATCGGGGTCCGCGCTGTCTATGTGAACGGACGCCGCGCCTATGACGGCGAGACGAACGAGGGCAGCGCCTGCGGCAGGCTGCTTGCGCGTTCCGCGTGACGCCTTCGCGGATGAAATCGGCCACATCCCCGGGCGAAATACGGCCAGCCTGGCAGAATTGATCGTGGCCCCGGCCTCGAAGAAAAGCCGGGGCCGTTCGCGTGGAAAGCAATGCTCAGGGGGCTTGCTGTGCATAGGGAATGCACATGAAGACAGGGGCACTGCTCGGCTGTGTCGAGCCGAACCCAGAGTTGATGGGTGTCCGGATTGACAATTATAAGTTGAAAAATATCGACGGGCGTGGAACAGTCACGCCACACGGCATTTCCTGTGCCATTCGGCGTAATTAGCTTTGGAGTCATCGTATGACTCACTTTACTCGCCTCCCAATTGCGGCGTTGCTTCTTTTTCCAATGGCTGCTGTCCCTGCTATTGCGGAAGATTTCCAATACGACACGCCAGCCGATATCGCGGAAACCGATTTCGCTGACGATCCGGACGGGCTTGCGGAAATGCAGCGGCGATGGACCGATGCCATGACGGCTTTCACCGACATGGCCATCGCCGGAAATCCCTGGACGAATGTGAACGATGCGCCCCGGGTCAATTACCTCGATCCGGCGGAATATGATCAGACCGTCAATACGGCGGTGCAGCCGATCACGTGGACGGCCTTTCCCAACAAGGTGAACTGGTATTTCAGCACGTCGCAAGGCACCCCTTATGCGCTCGATCCCGCGCTGACCTATCCGCTGGCAGACAAGGGCAATCTTGCCGACGACGCGGTTCTGCAGACTTGGATCGACGCGCACGGCGCGACGTACGCCAAGACCCTTCGGGCAAACCTGTCGGACGTTCTCGCCAAGTATCCTGCCCTGGGCGAGACGCCGGGCGACGGCTTTGCCGCGGTGTCGATCCCGACCGGCGTCTCGGGCGTCTGTCCGGTGGTGCACTGGGACCAACCGCAGGATGAATGGGCGCTCTACAGCTCGCGGGTCGGCGGGCCGCGGGGGTGGAAGGACGAATACAACGAATGGGTGGTGACCCGGAACGAGGGCGGGCAGATCACCAAGATCTCGTTCACCGCGGAGAACCCGGAATACTGGTTCACGCTCTGGGAGGTCGATCCGGAAAAGGTGCTGGTGCTTTACCAGCAGCTTGTTGGACCCCAGGTCGTGGTCGAGGATCTCTACCTGCGCGATGCCGAAGGGAACGTGGTCAACGATGCCGCGGGCAATCCCGCCTACAACCCGCTCAACAAGTGGAACTACGGCAACGAGGCGACGGAGACCGGCGGCGGCGCAGTGCACCTGACGAGCCCGCCCAACACGGTGGGCGCAGAGATGTATCTTGGCGGCGCGGCAACGATCCTGCGGGACCTGCCGGGCGATCAGTACAGCCCCGCGAACATGATCTGCTCGGGTCAGTATGGCGGCAACTTCCGCAACTCCGACCCCAATATCGGCATGCAGGGAAACCAGGTGGTGCGCAATGTCGGCAAGCCGATCACGCTGACCAACCCGATCGCGCTGTACATGCAGATGCCGGACTTCTCCAACTACGAGACTCCGGACGGCACGCCCGCTTCCGAGTTCTTCACGGTGGTGCGCGGGCGCACGGCGGCCGAGGCGGGGCCGGATGTCCATTACGACCAGATCCTGCACGCGACCTTCGAGGTGCCGGCCGAGAAGGGCTACACCGTGTCAGACATCGTGATCTCGCCTCCGACGAACGAGGACCGGGTGTTTCCGGGCATGGTCTTGCGTACGCCGCCGCTGCCGATCCTGTATGGCAGCCAGATCGCCGAGACCTTCAATCAGGCGCTGGCGGCGACTGCCTATCTGGACGTGGACCTCGCGGACAGCACGCGCTTCCCACCCGTCGCCGAAAAAAGCCCCGCCTCGGCCCAGAACGGCTGGGCGCAACCGCTGGTGGCGATGGCGGTCTTCGATGCAGTTCAGAGCCAGCCGGCGATCTCTGCTGCGACGATCCCGCTCTTGCCATTCGAGACGCCGCCGGGCGTGTCACTGCCGCACATGGCGCTCGAGGTGCTTGGGGGCGCGATGGCGCCGGTGATCGACTATGTGGGGCCGGACGGCACGGTGGCGCAGGGCATCACGGTTACATTGAACGGCGCCATGCCGCAGACCGATGCACCGGCGGATGACGGCATCTACGAGGTCATTCTCTACGATCTTTCCATCGAGATCGGCCCGGACGTGCCGGACGGAAGCTACGGTGTGCGCGTCACCAATCCCGGCAACGATCCCGATGTGCCGGTGCCCGGCAACATCCTCGTCCGGTCCGGCCAGTAGTTCGACAGCGGAGATCAACGCCATGACACGTCCCCTTGTCCTTTCCGCCCTCGGGCTGATCCTGAGCTCCGGAAGTGCGGCGCTGGCGCAGGACGCGCCGTCCTTCCCCTGCCTCAACCCACCGACGCTAGGTCCGACCTTTCCGGGAGACACGCTTCTCAGCGACCAGCAATCGTTCAATTGCTTCGCGTGGCAGGAGTTCATCGCGGTGACCTGGCCGCAGGCAGGCGGAGATCCCGGGGTCTACGGCGATCCGGGCGGCGGGCCCACGGTCTTCGAGACGTTCATGACTTCGGCGGAACTGATGCCTCCGGCGGATTACGTTGCGCCGCCCGAGGCCGCGGAGGGGGTGCGCCAGCTCGCACGGACCGCGAAGCTCGACGGCAACTTCAACCCCGGGAGCGATATCAACGAGGCGACACCGACGACCGCGTGGCTCGCCGACCGGGATGGTAACCTCGTCTGGTACGAGATCCTCGTGAACGACGCGGAGGCCGACTACATCATCGGAAACCAGCTGTTCAAGGCGGCGAGACAGAGGGCGATGGTCGAGGATGGCGGTCGGATCGACCTGCCAATGGGGGTTTTCAACGACAGCTCGGGAGCGGCGGAGTTCAAGGCCGCATGGCTGTCCGTCACCGACCCCGACGATCCACGTTGGACGCGGTATCTGACGGCCGATGCCCAGTTCTGCAGCGGGACCGGTGGCGATCAGGTCTGCACGACGGGAACCGTGGCGCTCGTGGGGCTGCACATCCTGCACAAGACCTCGGCGCAGCCAAGCTGGACGTGGTCCACGTTCGATCACGTGGACAATGCGCCGGACCAGGCCCAGGTTGATGCCGGGACGCTCGACCGCGAGTACCGGTTCTACCGCGAAAGCGGGTGTGTCGAGATGCCGGTGCCTGAGTCCTGCGCGGCGTTCGACAACGCAACGACAACCTCTTGCCTGCCGAACGTGTCGCCGGCCTATGCGCTCAAAGATTTCCAAGGCGGGGTGGTGGATCCGGGAAGCGCCTGCCAACCCTACCCGATCCAGGTGACACGCCAGTTTTCGCTGCCGTCGACGAACGAGAACCCGATCGTGGCGACGAACGCCGCGGCACAGGCGATGATCGCTGCGGCCAACCCAGACAGCGTGTTCCAGTACTACCAGCTGGTCAACGTGCTCTGGGCAGACAGTCCGGTCGACGAGAACGCGGGAGCGACCGCGCCGATGTCGCCGCTGTCGGAAACCGCGTTCCGCCCGGCGCTCAATGCTTTCAAGGTGTCGAACCCAATGCTCGAGACCTATGCGCAGGACGTCTCCTGCGTGGAGTGCCATTCCGGCGCGACGATCAAAGACGGCGGTGGCTCGGACGGGGTGCCGGCCTATGCATCGGATTACAGCTTTATCTTCGGAATGGCCCAACAGTAGTCTCAACGGTCTCGATACCCGATCCCGACGCGTTCGATGTCATTGTCGCGCGCCCCGAGGCGGTATCGCAGCGGCGTCGAGCCATCGAGATCGCCGAGGCGAGCTCTCCGGTCGTGATCTCGCAGCCCGGGTGTCTACAAGGCGTCTGCCCTTCGAAATGCGCCGATGGTCGCGCCGCGCAGGCAATTGCCCCTATCCCTCGACCCAGAGGAAGAACGGTGCCGTCTCGCCAAGTGCGTCGCCGGCATTCGCGACCGACACCGACCGGGTGCCGGGCGCGGCGTCCGCGCCGACATCGACCGTCAGGCGCAGGAGCTGCTGCGGCCCGGGCTCGGAGTTGCCGGGCACCGCGTAGACCACGTCTTCCAGCCCTTCGACCGTTACGGTGATCGCGGCGTCGGGAGATGTATCGCCTTCGCGGAAGAATGCCACCTGCGGGAGCGCTCCCTCCGCCTCGAACGCCGAGCCGAGCAGGGCCAGCGTTGCCGTCGTCCCGGGCATGATCCGCGGCGCCACGATGATCGTGTTCGATGCCAGCGTCATCGCCACGCCGCGCGCGTTCGGCACCGCCGACGCGTTGTATCCGTCCCAGAGGTCCTGATACATGATCTGCTGCGGCTGGGCCTTGGCGAAAGGTGCGGAGAGCCCCGCCACGCAGGGCTGTGGCGCCTGCGGCGTGTCGGCGGCCACCGCGCGGGGGAAGAGCGCCACCTGGATGGTCGGCAGCATCTGGCTGCCGTAGCGGATCGGCTCGCCATCGACCGCGATATCACCGACCTCGAAGCTCACGCCGGCATCGCGCCACGCCTGGGGGATCTCGAATTTCGCGTGCAGGAGGAAGTTGAAGTTGGACGGGAAACCGGGCAGCGTTTCCTGCCCGCGCAGGATGGTCCAGCAATCGGCAGCGCTGGCCCCCTCGGGCAGGTTGGGATCATCGGGCAGGACGTAATTGGTGAAGGTCGGTGTCTGGATGTAAAGGCCGATCGGATCGGCGAGAGACACCCGGAAGCCGCCGCCGAAGCCCACGATCTGGTTCGAAATCTGTCCGATATGCGGGTCTGAATTGCGCATGATCTGGCCATATTGGGCGCAGCAGATCAGATCCGTGCCGTTGGCATTGCCCATGTTGCGCAGGACCGTCGCAGCGCCGGCAAGGCCGAGTTCGGTCTGTAGCGTGTTGGGTGTGGAGGTGAGGTGCATCGCGCCGCCGCCATCGGCCGTCCGGTGCGGGCCGCTGTTCCACTTGTTGAGTGGATTGTAGGCCGACCGACCGGTGCCGGGATCGATCACCGGGTTTCCCGCGGCATCGTGCAGTTCCAGATCGGCAAGGGTGATCTGCGGGCGCCCGAGGATCTCCTGATAGATTTCAAGCACCGTCTCGGGCGAAACGGACCAGAGCGTGTACCAGTACTCTGGGTTCTCGCAGACAAAGTCGATGCGGGTGATCCGGCCATCGGTGCGGTCGCCCTCCCGCGTTACGGCCATCTCGCAATACTCGTCCATCCAGCCGCGCGGACCGTAGGGCTGGAACTGGTTCGTGGGGCCATTCGCGGGGATCTCTCCACCGGTCTGCTCCGCGCAGATCGTGGTGGTCGCAGGGATGGGGGCGATGGGCGCCGAGGTCGAATAGCCGAAATCGACGAACTCGAACCGCTGTTGTTCGCTCAATGCGTCGAGATAGAACACCGCGCGGTTCGGAAAGGCGGTCCAGCTGACCTTCTCGACGATAGAGCCGGTGAGGTCGGTAGACAGCGGGTTGTAGTAGTAATCCTGGTTTGCGGCGAAGAGCGTGGTGAAGGGATTGCCGCGGATCGCCTGTTCCGTCCAGCCGTTGGCGTTGATGTTCCACGCGTCGTTCAACGCTGCCTGCAGCGTCGGATTGGCGGCCAGGTCCTGGATGAACGCGGGTGTCGAAAATGCCGACAACGGGACGCTCTGCGCAAGCGCCGGCCGTGGCAGGCCGGCGGCAAGGGCAGCGGCCGAAGCCCCGGCAAGAAAGCCGCGGCGCGAGAGGTGAGGTGATGCTGTGGGGCCCATGTCCGTCTCTCCTCTCACTCGCCAGCCGGGATTGGCAGGGCGTTCTGAAAGCTGAAGCTGTAGTCCGAAGCAAAAGGCGTCAGCGCATCGTTCTGGCTTGGCCAGGCGAGTTTCGCTCCCATATGGCAGCTGATGCAGGTGGTGCCCTGGATATACGTCTCCATCGTGGTGTTCGCGACGGGTCTCTCGGTCGGCGCAGGCCGCATGCCAGAGATCGAGAGCGGGGCGGTCGATGGCGCGCGGTTGGGCGTGTTCTCGTCGACGGGACTGTCCGACCAAAGCACGTCGACCAGCATGTAGTTGGCGAAGACCGAGTCCGGAGCGGCCGCGCGGATCATCGACTGTGCGGCGGCGTTGAGGGACGCGACGAGGTTGTCCTGCCCGTCGGCAATGGCGTGCTCGCGCGCCACCTGTACCGGCATCGGCGGACAGTCCGGCGTGACGCAGAAGCCAGGCGAAGCGTTCGGTGTACAGGATGTCTCGGTCGGCGAGCCGACTTTGGAGGCGTCGCAAAAGAGCGTCCCGTCTGGCCGCGCGACTGAATTGCCGACGCATTGCGCCGGGATCGCCTGCGAGGCGCAGGACGGGTTGAAGAAACGGAACTCGTTGCCCACGTCGCCTGCCGAGACTGCGGCGGCGTCGGGAGCGTTCGCGACATGCTCGAAAGTCGACCAGATCCATTGCGGCTGGCTCTCGGTCTTGTGGATGATGTGAAGACCGACCAGCGCCAGCGTGGCAGTCTCGCAGCTGCCATGCGCGGGGTCGTGGATCAGCGCTTCGGTCAGCTTGTAGGTCGACCAGACGGGCTGAGCAGGGTCGGGGACTTCGACCCAGGCGGATTTGAGCTCGATGGCGCCCACCGCTCCGCCTGTCCGACCGCGCGGCAGATCCACCTCCTGTCCACCGAGCGTGGCAAGATAGCCCTCCACCGCGTTGTAGAGGCGGTTCGCGACGATGTAGTCGAATTCGTCGCGGTTGATCATGATCTCGTACCAGACCTGGTTGCCGTCCCGGTCGGCGAGCCAGTTGGGCGAGCCGTCGAAGGGGAAGGCCTCGGCAATGTCGTCGGGCGCCTCGAAGTCGATGGAGACCTTGGAGGAGCGGGTCAGGACCCGCGTGCCCGGCGTGTAGATTTCCGCACAGGCGGCAGGCGCCGGGGGCAGCTCGCCGAAGGGCGGCGGCGGGCTGCCATCGGGCAGAAAGACGCTGTGGATGTCGGAATAGGTTTCCCAAACGGTGGGTCCGGTGTCGTCCGGCGCGCCGAAATTCGCGACCGGATCGGGGCCTGCCGGCGCATCGATGCCGTCGGCTTTCCAGTTCAGCGCGATGAATTCCTGCCAGGCAAAGCAGTTCAGCGAGTTCTGATCGGTGATCGGGCTGTCCGAGGGGACGGTCGAGTCAAGTGTTGGCGGGTTCAGGCAGGGAAAGGCCGGGCCGTCCTGCGCCGCCGCCACGGTGCCGCCACCAATGAAGAGCCCTGCGGCAAGGCCCGCCGCTGCAATCTTGCGTCTCATCACTCCGGGTCCCTCCCTCAGGAAATCATTGCCGTCGTCCGTTTCGGTCAGCCGCCGCAGCATGGTGTGACGGGCGGGTCCGCCGCGGTGTCCGCAGGCGGTGCGCCCCAATGGAAGCGCGGTACGAAGCCCGGCAGCGCCGCGGCTTCGTCATCGCCCAACCGGTGGCCATCGCTGAGGCGTGTGACGACCGCCGTGACCTCTGGAGCTTCGGGCCCCGAGAGGCCGAGCGCCGCCACGGCCCGCCGGGCAGTCATCAGACGCGTCACGCCATGTCGGATGCAGCGGCCCTTGTCGTCGACGATGCCCATGCCGATGCGCGAGAAGCGGCCCACGTAATTCGGGCAGGCCGGGCCGATATCCCCGGCATCCGCGTCCGGTTTCTCGAGAAAGACATCGATGGTGTAGCTGTCATGGGTGCAGCGCACGCCGGAGAAGGCGATCCAGGGACCGCCAGCGACGGCCGGCGCCGTGGAGAGGCCCGCAGCCTGCGGTTTGTCCTGCGCCGCGCCTTGGCGGGTGGCGCGGTAGGAGGGCACCGTCACCGGCCCATAGTCGTAGCCCAGTCGCCTGCAGTCCTGCGCCATTTGGCCGAGCGTGGTATAGCGCCAGCGCTCGGGGGAGGCCTCGTCCACGGCTGTCGCAAGCGGTCCCACGAAGGGCTGAAGCGGCGTCTGCGTCGTGTACTGCGCACCCGGGTGGGCGCGGATCCAGATCTCCAGCATCCTGTCGATGTTTGCGTGGTAGGAGATAAAGATCGGATCGAAGGCGGTGTAGGCGTTGTCCGCCATGTCGTAGCCGATCCAGCCATGGTAATTGTCATGCGGCTGCTCGTAGAGCCCGTCGAAATTGATCTGCCGGAACGGGTAGAGGTCGTCGGGCTGCGGAGGGGTGAAGACCGGGATGTTGGCCCAAGGCACGCCGGTCGCTCCCCAGGCGCCCTGCGGGGTCGAGAAGCTGTCGAACAGCAGCGCGTCGGCCACCTGATCCTGAAAGATGCGGGGCATCTCGAAATACCGCGCGCGGTCCGGATCGGCGGGATCGGAAAACACCTCGAGCCGCTGCACGTAGCGGCATTCGTCGCCGGTGCAGCGGTCGGGCGCGACGTCGCATTTCTTCGATCGGCCATCCTTGGCGGCGGCAAAGCGCAGCGGGTTCGGGCGGGTGCTCCCGTCGGGATGCACGTAGGTCTCGTCGAGGAAGGCCTGGGGTAGGCCCGCGCGCGGGCTCGTGGGGTCGGCGGCATCCCAGGCCATCCAGTCCCAGTAGGGGATCGCCATGCCGATCCTGTCCTCGAGATACATCAGGAACGCGCGGTGCCAGAAGCCGAAAGCCTCTTGGTAGTGCAGGCACCAGTTGGTGTGGAGATAGGCCCACTGCTGCCATGGGCTGGAGGGTGAGGATGAGCCGACATGCATGATGTCGTCGAGCGCGGCGCGAAAGGCGGTCAGCTCCGCCTCGCTCAGTGCGGTGATGTCTTTTCGCACGCGCAGGCCCGGATCCGGCTGCACGGGTGGCGGGATCCGCTCCGCTGGATCGAGCGTCGACGTCGCGTCGCGTGGGCATCCGGCATTGATCCAGGCGCGGAGGGTCTCGAGCGCTTCGTCGGGCCACATCTGCCGCTGGTCGCGGGTCAGTGGCATGTTGCGAGAAGCGAGGTGGTTGTAGATCGTGACAGCCCAAGTCGTCACGCTGTCGTAGTCTGTGAAGTCGATGAGATAGGCTGCCATGCAGCGAGTCCAGAAATATCCGACATCCTCTCGCTCCGCCTCGTCGATCCAGTATGGCATTGCGAAGAGTGGCGAAATATCGACGTCCCAGACAGGTGGTTTTTCTATCATTTTCTCAAAACTCATCGCGGGATGGCAGAGTTTGAATTCGCTGACGTGAATGAGAGCTTACGACACGTGTCGCGGATTTGCATTACCAATTTGGAGAGTGTTGTGATTTAATTTCTCCTATTGGTAGAGCCTCAATGACTCGCGAGGGCGCCGCGCTGCCCGATCAATTCCGCGCCAGCGGGCAAATGCGGAGGGGCGATCCGGAGAATTGACAGGGAATGTCCATGCAGTCCGTAGCCTACTTGAAGATACACCCCGGAGTAGGCATCGCACGGCTGGGCAATGCGCGCGGCGAAGGGCCTGCCGCGCAGCGGACGGATTATTTTGTCGGTCCGGTGCGCCCCGGTCCGGTGGCGCCACCGCCGGGCGGCTACAAGGTCGAGGGCTGCGTGAAGCGGCAGGCAGCGGAGTTCCGCGTCTTCGCTTACGACGCGGAGGGCGGTTGCCTTGGCGAAGTGACGGCGGCGGAGGCGCGGATCGACTGGACTGTCACCGTGGCCAATACCAAAGCATCCTGGCTGACCTTCAATGGCCAGAAGCCCGGCGCGCCGAGGAACCCGAAGATCTCCGGCCCGGCGCGCGCCGGGCTCGAGATTGCGCCGGGGCCGCGCTCCATCTCGGGTGCGCATGCGGGTCCGGTGCGGTTCGACAGCGGGCAATTCGTGGCCGACCCCGAAACTGCGCCGGTTGCGGTGCCGCTTGGCGAGTTGCTGACCGATGGCGCCGGCCGGCTCCTCGTCCTTGGCGGACACGGGCACTCCGCGGCGCCCGGGGGTGAGCCGATCGAAGATTATGCCAACAATGACGGGTGGCATGACGATACCTCGGACGGGCGGGTTGCCGCGCAGGTCACGCTTCCTGACGGTCGCGTCCTCGACGCCGCGCCGTCATGGGTGATCTGTACGGTGCCGAAATTCGCGCCCGCGCTGGAGAACGTGGTGACGGCGTATGACATGCTTTGGGATCTCTGGGTGCAGGGCCACCCGGAGGACCGGCCAACGACCACCGACTACTGGACCGACGTGCATCCGGTGCTCCTGCGGATCATGAACGTACGCTGGACCATGGGAACCGGGCCGGTGCACGCTTTCGCCGTCCAGATGGCGATGCGGGAGGCCGCAACCCGCGGCGACCGCAAGGCGCTCTTTGATCGCATCCGCAGCCCTTACGGTGACAATCGCGGGCTGATGAACATGCCGATGCTGTATTCCGACCAGTATGTCTGGCGTCCGCAGGGCGATGCCGGCTTTGCCGTGACGGGCGTGATCTACGACCATCTGCGCCGCTGGGTCGACGTGGGCGCACCCGGGGGGGCGCCGCCCGCGACGCCGGGTGCCGACGCCCCGGTGACGCCCGAGGGGATGGACCGTGCGGCGTTGGAGAATGCCTGTGGCGGGCCGTTCTACCCGGGCATGGAGTTCGGCTGGATGATGCGCGATGTCTACACCTGGGCAGAGCCCTTCCGGCTGGCGGAGGCGCAGCGGGCCTCGGTCACTGGCAAGCTCGAGCCCGGCGACGTGACGAAGCAGATGGCCGTGCCTTGGCAGGCGGATTTCCTGCAGTGCCGGCGCGACACGGTTGACGCTCCGGCGCCCGGGGCGACGAAGGCGCCGCCTGAAGACACGGCGCAGCTCGCCGGGCCGGTCTACTATCCGGGCTGGTGGCCACAGCACAGGCCGGACATGGTGACCCCCTTCGGGCAGACCGTGCCAAGGGTCTGGACCCGGGGGATCGGGATCAACGATACCGCCGGGTTTATTGCGGAGTGGTCGAAACTTGGCTTCGTTCTGGAGCGCGCTGGCGTCTACTGGGAAACCGAGCGCGACCTTCCGGAGCCGCCCGAGCCGCCCGAGCCGCCCGAGCCGCCCGAGCCGCCCGAGCCGACATGACTGTGCACGATGTCGCAGTCATAGGGGCCGGACCTGCGGGGCTGGCGGCGGCCCTGACGCTGGCAGAGGGCGGCGCTCGGGTGGTCGTGTTGGAGCGGTCCGAGTCGTTTCGCGATATGCCCGGCGAGCACCTCGGGCCGGCAGCCCTCCCGGTCCTCGCGCGGCTCGGCTGGACGCCCCGAGCGCCCGGCGCGGTGCCGCTCTCTGCCATCGTCAGCCACTGGCGCGCGGGTCCGCCCGTGCGGCAGGAGGCGCTGTTCGACCCGTATGGCCTCGGCTTCGCCATCGAGCGCGCGACGCTCCTGTCGGATCTCGCCGCACGGGCCGGGGCGGCAGGTGCCGCCCTGCGGTTCGGATCCACCGCGCGAGGGATCTCGGGTCGCCCCGGTGACTGGCGCATCACCTGCGATTCCGGTGACGTGACGGCCGGAGCGATCTTCGACGCAAGCGGCCGGGCGCGGCGCGTGGCGCGGGCGCTCGGGGCGGCCGCGGGAGCGGCTGACGACTTGATCTGCCATCACCGCGTTCTGGCAGGGGCGGACGCGGGCGCGGTCGAGCTCGTTCTGGAAGCCGTGGACCAGGGCTGGTGGTATACCTTGGCTCTGCCGCGGCCCGGCCGGATCGCGGCAGGGTTCGTCACCGACCGCATGACCGGCGCGGTTTGGGAGAGTGCCCTTGGCCGCGCCCCCGCGACGCGCGCTCGGATCGGCGGCTTTTCCGAGTGCACCCGCTGCACCGTGCCCTGCGGCAGCCCGGGCCAGCACCTCGCGGGCGGCGCGGGCTGGCGGGGACTGGGGGATGCGCACGCGGCGTCCGATCCGCTGTCGGGCCTTGGTCTCGCGCGGGCGCTGTCGGACGGGCGGGAGGCCGCGCGTGTCTATCTTGGACTTGCTCCGGAACCGGTGCCGTTGCCGCCCCGCAGCGCCGAGACCGCAACGCGCCGCCTGCTCTATGCCGAGGCCGGTGCGCGCTGGCCCCGTGCATCGTTTTGGCGGGCGCGAACCGAGGACAAGCGGCGGCCTCTTGCGCTTCGGGAGAGGGCGTAGACCTGCGGTTGCGGGCTACGCCATCCTCGACATGTATCAGCCCCAGCTCGACGGCTTCGAGCTGGCCGAGCGGGTCGCGGCGATCCGGTTGTCCGCCGACATGACCGGACGGGGCGGGAAAGCCTCCCGCCGCCGCCAGTTGTCCGGTGCGTTGCGCGCCGCGTGCGGTCTCAGAACTCGACGCCCTTCTGGGCCTTCACCCCATCCTTGAACGGGTGCTTGAGCAGCGTCATCTCGGTCACGAGGTCGGCCGCCTCGAGCAGCTCGGGCTTGGCGTTGCGCCCGGTGAGGCAGACATGGGTCATCGGCGGCTTCTCGGTGAGGAGGAAATCCACCACCTCGTCGATCTCGAGGTAATCGTAGCGCAGCGCGATGTTGATCTCGTCAAGCAGCACGAACTGGATCTCGGGGTCACGGATCTGGGCCTTGGCGATCTCCCAGCCGTTCCGCGCCGCAGCGATGTCGCGTTCGCGATCCTGCGTGTCCCAGGTGAAGCCCTCGCCGGAGATGAAGAAGCGGCATTCCTCGGAGAAGCGGTTGCGCAGGAACTCGGCTTCGCCCGTGACCCAGTTGCCCTTGATGAACTGGACCACGGCGCAGGGCATGCCATGCCCGATGCAGCGCATGATCATCCCGAAGCCCGAGGAGGACTTGCCCTTTCCGGGGCCGGTATGGACGATGATCAGGCCTTTCTCCTCGGTCTTTCCCTGCATCATTCTGTCGCGGGCGGCCTTGATTTTCTTCATCTTTTCTTTGTGACGGGCGTTTTCGTCGGCGGGTGTCTCGTCGCTCACCGGAAGCTCCTTCGCTTGACAAGGGCGGAAATTGCGGCGCATCTGGCACCACGCTGGTGCCTGTGTAAACAGGTGAAAAGGGAATGCGCCAGCCCGGGAAACCGGGTCAAGCGCAGCCGCCCCCGCGACCGTGACCGGAAAGGTCCTCCACCGCCACTGGCCTTGCGCCGGGAAGGCAGGGGGGCCGCTGGATGGCGCTGCCATCCTGCATCCGCAAGCCGGGAGACCTGCCAGCGCAAGACGACACCAAGACCGGACGGGGTGTGCCGGGGACGGGTTCATGCCGCCGGTTCATGCCGGGGGTGATCCTGCTCGCATGCCTTTGCCGACACCAGCGGAGAGGCCTGTGCAGAACGATCCACAATCCAGCGCCGAGAGCGAGCTTCTCGTTTGCGTCAAGTGTCGCCGCGGCCCCGAGGCGCCCGCCGATGACCGCCGTCCGGGGCGCCGCCTCTACGACCGGTTGTGCGCGCTCGGGCCCCCCGCGGGGGTGCGGCTGCGCGCCGTCGAGTGCCTGCAGAACTGCGAGGCGGGCTGCACCGTGGCGCTGCGCGGCGCGGGCCGGTGGACCTATGTCTACGGGCAGCTCGACGACGAGGCCCATGCCGAGACGCTGCTCGACGGCGCCGGCCGCTATCACGCCACCGCCGACGGGCTGATCCCGTGGCGCGAGCGCCCGGAGCATTTCAAGCGCAACTGCGTGGCGCGCGTGCCGCCCGCGACCTTTCCAGACCCCCTTCAGGAGACCGACCAATGAGCGACCTCAGGAAGCTGCCCGTCACCGTGATCACCGGCTTTCTCGGCTCCGGCAAGACCACGCTGATCACCGGGCTGATGCAGAACCCCGGCGGCAAGCGCCTTGCCGTGGTGGTCAACGAGTTCGGCGATGTGGGCGTCGATGGCGAGATCCTCAAAGGGTGTGCGATCCCCGACTGCCCGGCGGAGAACATCATGGAGCTGTCGAACGGCTGCATCTGCTGCACCGTCGCGGATGATTTCATCCCCACCATCAAGGCGCTGATGGCGCTCGAGCCGCGCCCCGATCACATCCTGATCGAGACCTCGGGGCTCGCCCTGCCGAAGCCGCTGCTGAAGGCGTTCGACTGGCCCGACATCCGCTCGCGCATCACCGTCGACGGGGTGATCGCGCTGGCCGATGCCGAGGCGGTGGCGGCAGGGCGTTTCGCGCCCGACGTGGCGCGGGTCGACGCGCAGCGCGCCGCCGATGACAGCCTCGATCACGAGACCCCGCTGTCGGAGGTGTTCGAGGACCAGATCGCCTGCGCCGACATCGTGCTGCTGACCAAGCCCGACCTCGCCGGTCCCGACGGCGTCGCGCGCGCCAAGGAAATCATCGCCGCCGAGGCGCCGCGCCCGATCCCGGTCATCGAGGTGGCCGAGGGCGTGGTCGACGCCCGCGTCATCCTCGGGCTCGAGGCGGCGGCCGAGGATGACATGGCGGCGCGCCCGAGCCACCACGACACCCCGCATGACCACGATCACGACGAGTTCGACTCGATCGCGGTGGAGATCCCCGAGCTGAGCGATCCCGCCGCCCTCGTCCGCGCCATCGAGGGGCTTGCGCGCGAGCACAACATCCTGCGGGTCAAGGGCTATGCCGCGGTGGCGGGCAAGCCGATGCGCCTGCTCGTGCAGGCGGTCGGCGCGCGGGTGCGTCACCAGTTCGACCGGCCGTGGGGCGCGGGCGAGGCGCGGCACGGCCGTCTGGTGGTGATCGCCGAGCATGACGACATCCGCCGCGACGTGATCGAGGCGGCGCTCGGCGCCGCCCGCCAGCCCGCCGAGTAAGGCCCGCCCGCCATGCACGTCATCTTCCGCGAAAGCCACGGGCTCGAGGAGAGCGAGACCCCCACCGATCTCGGGCAGAGCCCGGCGGATCTGGTGGTGCTGTCGTTCTCCGACAGCGATCTCGGGGCCTTCGCGGAAGCGTGGCACCGGGCCGCGGGCGGCCTGCCGGAGCTGGGGCTGGCCAATCTCGCTGCGCTGAAGCATCCGCTGTCGGTCGACACCTATGTCGAGCAGACGCTTGCGGGCGCGAAGGGCATCCTGATCCGGCTGATCGGCGGGATGCCCTACTGGTCCTACGGTCTGGCGCAGGTGCGGGCACTTGCGCAAGAGCGAGGCATCGCGCTGGCGGTGCTTCCCGCCGACGGGCGCGAGGACGCGCAGCTCGATGCGGTCTCGACCCTGCCGGTCTCGACCCTGCGGCGGCTGGCGCATCTGTGCGACACCGGCGGCGCGGTGGCGGCGCAGGCGGCGCTGGCCCAGATGGCGCTGGCGGCGGGGCTCTATGCCGGGCCGGTGCCGGGCTCGAAGGCGCTGCCGCCGTGGGGGCTTTGGACGCCTGAAAATGGTGTGCTGGAGAGTGTGCCGCCGCGCGCTTTGGCTGATCCGCAGGGCGCGCTGGCCGGGCGCCGGGTGCTGGTGGTGGTCTACCGATCCTACCTCGTGGCCGCCGACATGGCCCCGGTCGAGGCGCTATTCGTGCAGTTCCGCGCCGAGGGGGCCGAGGTTCTGGCGCTGTTTGCGCCCTCGCTCAAGGTCGCCGCGCTGACCGATGAGATCGAGGGAGCGATCAGGGCGTTCGCCCCGGATGCAATCGTGAACCTGACGGCGTTCTCGGGTCGTGGCGAGAGCGGCGGCTCGGTGCTCGACGTGGCCGGAGTGCCGGTGTTTCAGGCCGCGCTCGCGACCTCCACCCGGCGCGCGTGGGAAGAGGCAGAGCGCGGGCTCTCACCCGCCGATCTGGCCATGCACGTGGTGCTGCCCGAGGTCGACGGGCGGCTCAGCGGCGGGGTGATCTCGTTCAAGGAGCCGGGCGCCCGCGATCCGGCGCTGCAATTCGCGCGCATGGTGCACCGCCCGCACGAAACGCAGGTGGCCGCTCTGGTGGCGCGGGTCGCGGGCTGGCTGCGCCTGTCCTCGTTCGACACAGCCAAGCGGCGGGTGGCGCTGGTGCTCTCGACCTATCCCGGCAAGGACTGGCAGATGGGCCACGCGGTCGGGCTCGACGCGCCGGCCTCGGCGGCGGCGATGCTCGAGGATCTGCGCGCGGCGGGCTATGACATTCCGGCGAAGACGGGGGATCTGCCGACCCGGCTGCAGGAGGAAGCGATGCGCTGGCCTCTGGAGGCGTACCGCGACGCGCTCGCCGCCCTGCCGCAGGCCCTGCGCGACGATCTTGCCGCCGCATGGGGGGCGCCGGAGGATGATCCCTCCTGCGAGGACGGTGCGTTCCGTTTCCCGGCGGTCGAGCTTGGCGCGGCGCTGCTGGCGCTGCAGCCCGAGCGCGGCACGCCCGCGCGGCGCGAGGACGACTACCACGATCTGCAGCGCGTGCCGCGCCATGGCTACGTGGCGTTCTGTCTCTGGCTGCAGGGCCGGGCCGACGCGCTGGTGCATATCGGGGCGCATGGCACACTGGAATGGCTGCCGGGCAAGTCGGTGGCGCTGTCCGAGCGCTGCTGGCCCGAGGCGCTGACCGGCGCGCTGCCGGTGATCTACCCGTTCATCGTCAACGATCCCGGCGAGGCGGCACAGGCCAAGCGCCGGATCGGCGCGGTCACGCTGGGCCACATCCCGCCGCCGCTGAAACCGGCCGGCACGCCGGAGCGGCTGGCCCGGCTCGAGGCGCTGCTGGACGAGTTCTCCAATGCCGACGGGCTCGACCCGCGCCGCCGCAACCGGTTGCAGGGCGACATCCGGGAAGAGGCGCGCAGCCTCGGGGTCGAGGACGATCTGGGCCTCGATGCCGCCGGGTGCAGCGCCGAGGCGATCACCCGCATCGACCGCTTCGTCTGCGATGTGAAGGAAAGCCAGTTCGGTGAGGGGCTGCATGTCTGGGGCCGCCCGGCCCACCCCGGCGCCCCGTTCGAGACCGCGGCCTCGGTCGACGCGGAGCGCGCCGCGCTGCTTTCGGCGCTCGAGGGCCGGTGGATCGCGCCGGGGCCGTCGGGCTCGCCCTACCGGGGCCGGGGCGACGTCCTTCCGACCGGGCGCAACCTCTTCACCACCGATCCGCGCGCGGTGCCGACGCGCGCCGCCCACGCGCAGGGCGTGCGCCTCGCCGACGAGCTCGTCCGGCGGCACCTGCAGGACGAGGGCGACTGGCCGCGCGGGCTGGTGGTCGATCTCTGGGGCTCGGCCACCATGCGCACCGCCGGCGAGGAGTTCGCCATGGCGCTGCACCTGCTGGGTTGCCGCCCGGTCTGGGACGCGGGCAGCGAGCGGGTGAGCGGCATCGAGGTGCTGCCCATCGCCGAGCTCGACCGCCCGCGCATCGACGTCACCCTGCGCGTGTCGGGGCTGTTCCGCGATGTCTTTCCGACGCTCTCGGCGCTGTTTGCCAGCGCGGTGCGGGCGCTCACAGCGCGCGACGAGGCGGCGGATTTCAATCCTTACGTGCTGCGCCCCGGCGCGCGAGTCTACGGGCCGCGACCGGGCAGCTTCGGGCTGGGGATGCTGGACGCGCTCGAGGATTACAGCGAGGACGGGCGCCGCCGCGCCGGGGAGGCGTGGCTGGCGGCCTCGAGCTGGGCGCTCGATGGCGAGACCGCGGCGCATGATGCGGCCGGGCTGCGCCGGCAGGTCGCCGCGGCGGACGGTTTCGTGCACCCGCAGGACCTGCCTGAAAGCGACCTGCTGCTGGCCGCCGACTATGCCGCGCACGAGGCGGGCTTTGCCGCGGCCAAGGAGATCACAGGCGGCACGGCGCGGCTCTACCATCTCGACAACACCGATCCCGCGCGCCCGCGTGCGCGCGCCCTGAGCGAAGAGGTTGCGCGCGTCGTGCAGGCCCGCGCAGGCTCGCGCGGCTGGATGCAGGGGATGCGGGCGCATGGCTTTCGCGGTGCCGCCGAGATCGCCGCGACGCTCGATCACATGGCCGCCTTCGCGCATCTCGCCGGGGTCGTGGGGCCGCATCTCTTCGATCTCTATTACGAGGCCACGCTGGGCGATGACGACATCGCGGGGTTCATGGCCGAGGCCAACCCGCAGGCGCTCGAGGCGCTGCGGGCGCGGTTCCGCGCGTTGGCGGAGGCCGGGCTGTGGCAGACCCGGCGCAATTCGATCCGTGCCGCGCTGGAGGCGGGGGCATGATCGGGGTGAAGGGCTGGTGTCCGGGCGCGCATCGCCCGATGATGTCGGGCGACGGGCTGGTGGTGCGGGTGCGGCCAAGGCTGGCGCGGCTCGACCGGGCGCAGGCGTTGGGGCTCGCGGCACTGGCGCAGCGCTTCGGCAGTGGTGTCATCGATCTGACCAGCCGCGCCAACCTGCAGATCCGCGGCGTGGCCGAGGCCGATCACGAGGTGCTGCTGCAGGAGTTGGCGCGGCTTCATCTGCTCGATGCCGATGCGAGCCTCGAACGCCGGCGCAACGTGCTTGTCACGCCGTTCTGGCAGCGCGGCGATCTGACTGAGCGCCTCACGCGGGCGCTGCTCGGGGCCTTGCCCGCTCTGCCGGAGCTGCCGGCCAAGGTGAGCTTTGCCGTCGACACCGGCGCGGCGCCGCTGCTGGGGGGAGCTTCGGCGGATGTCCGGTTCGAGCGCGGGTCCTCGGGCCTGATCCTGCGCGCCGACGGGGCCGCACGCGGCAGGCCGGTCACGGAGCAGGACGCGATCCCGGCGCTGCTCGAGATGGCGCGCTGGTTCGACGCAAACCGCAGCGACAGCGCGCGGCGGATGCGCGCGGTGCTCGGACAGGCGCGTTTGCCCCAAGCGTGGCAGGCGGAGCCGCCCTGCGCCGCCGGGCCGCCCCCCGAGCCGGGCCCGCACGCGGCGGGCATGGTGATCGGCGCGGCCTTCGGGCAGTTCGACGCCGCCGAGCTGGCGCGGCTGCTGGGCGAAAGCGAGGCACCGGCGATCCGCGTGACGCCGTGGCGGATGCTGATGCTCGAAGATGTGGCTGACGTGCCTGCCGGACCGTTCATCACCGCTCCCGGCGATCCCCTGCTTGGCGTCGATGCCTGCCCGGGCGCGCCGTTCTGCGCCTCGGCCAGCGTCGAGACGCGGCCCTTGGCCCGAAAGCTGGCCGCGAGACTGGCCCGCGATGCCGCGGGACCGGGCGGGCTGCACGTCTCGGGCTGCGCCAAGGGCTGCGCCCGGGCGCGCCCCGCCGCCCGCACCCTCGTTGGGCGCGACGGCCGGTTCGACCTCGTCGAGAACGGCTGCGCCGGCGACCCCCCAAACCGAACCGGGCTCAGCCCCGAAGACCTTGTGACCGGAGCCATTTAGCCGATGACCTATACCTACAAGACCGACGGCGCGGCGATCTATGCCGAGAGCTTCGCCACCATCCGCGCCGAAGCCGCGCTCGACCGGTTCCCCCCCGAGGACGAGCCGGTCGTGGTGCGCATGATCCATGCCGCCGGCATGGTGGGGCTCGAGGCGCGTGTGAAGTTCTCAAAGGGCTTCACCGACCGCGCCCGGGCCGCGCTCGGGGCCGGCGCGCCGATCCTGTGCGACGCGCGCATGGTGTCGGAGGGCATCACCCGCCCGCGCCTGCCGGCGGACAACCGGGTGATCTGTACCCTGCATGATCCGCAGGTGCCCGCGCTGGCCAAGGAGATGGGCAACACCCGCTCCGCCGCCGCGCTGGAGCACTGGCGGCCGCATCTGGGCGGCGCTCTGGTGGCGATCGGCAACGCGCCGACGGCGCTGTTCCACCTGCTCAACATGCTGCAGGACCCCGGCTGCCCGCGCCCGGCGGCGATCATCGGCTGCCCGGTGGGGTTCGTGGGCGCCGCCGAAAGCAAGGCGGCGCTCTGGGCCGACCAGCCGGCGCCCTGCTGCGTGGTCGAGGGCCGGCTCGGGGGCAGCGCCATCACGGTCGCCGCCGTCAACGCCATCGCGAGCCGCGCCGAATGAGCGGCGCGGTCACCCCCGGCACGGTCTACGGCCTCGGGCTCGGCCCGGGCGATCCGGACCTGATGACCGTGCGCGCCGACCGGCTGCTGCGCGGCGCGCGCCACGTGGCCTTCTTCCGCAAGGCCGGGCGCAAGGGGCAGGCGCGCGGCATCGTCGAGGGGCTGCTTCCCGACGGCGCGCAGGAGCTGCCGATGGAGTACCCGGTGACCACCGAGATCCCGTTCACCGACCCCGAGTACAACCGGCTTCTGGCGGAGTTCTACGAGGCCTGCACCGAGCGGCTCGCGGCGCTGGCCGAGGCCGGCGAGGACGTGGTGGTGCTCTGCGAGGGCGATCCGTTCTTCTATGGCTCGTTCATGCATCTCTACATGCGGCTGGCCGACCGGGTGCCGCTCGAGGTGGTGCCGGCGATCACCGGCATGTCGGCGGCCTGGACCGCGACCGGCGCACCGATCACCTGGGGCGACGACATGCTGAGCGTGCTGATGGGCACGCTGCCCGAGGACATGCTCGCCGCGCGCATGGCCGAAAGCGACGCGCTGGTGGTGATGAAGATCGGGCGCAACCTCGACAAGGTGCGCCGGGCGCTGCGCCGGGCGGGGCGGTTCGATGCCGCGTGGCTGGTGGAGTTCGCCTCGATGCCGGGGCAGAGCGTGCAGCGCCTCGCCGAGGCCGCGGGCCGGGTGACGCCCTATTTCTCGATCATCGTGGTGCATGGACAGGGGCGGCGGCCATGACCGGGCGCGTGGTGGTGGCCGGGCTCGGACCCGGTGCCGAGGCGCTGGTGACGCCCGAGGTGCGCGCGGCGCTCGACGAGGCCAGCGACGTGATCGGCTACATCCCTTATGTCGCGCGCGTGGCCGACCGGCCCGGACTGGTCAAGCACGCTTCCGACAACCGGGTCGAGCTGGACCGGGCGCGCCATGCGCTCGAGCTGGCGGGGCAGGGGCGGCGCGTGGTGGTGGTCTCGTCGGGTGATCCCGGCGTCTTCGCCATGGCCTCGGCGCTGTTCGAGGCGGTCGAGGCCGGGCCGCCCGCGTGGCGCGATCAGCGCATCGAGGTGCTGCCGGGGATCACCGCCATGCTGGCGGCGGCGGCGCGGGCCGGGGCGCCGCTCGGGCATGATTTCTGCGCCATCAACCTGAGCGACAATCTCAAGCCATGGGCGCTGATCGAGAAACGGCTGCGGCTGGCGGTCGAGGCGGATTTCGCCATGGCGCTCTACAATCCGCGCTCCAAGGCGCGGCCCGAGGGCTTCGTCCGCGCGCTCGACCTGCTCCGGGAGGCCTGCAAGGACGCCCGGCCGGTGATCTTTGCCCGCGCGGTGTCGACCTCCGAGGAGACGCTGCGCGTGGTGCCGCTGCCCGAGTGCCGGCCCGAGATGGCCGACATGCGCACGGTGGTGCTGGTGGGTTCCTCCCGGACCCGGGTGATCGCGCGGGAGGGCGCGCCCTACGTTTTTACCCCGAGATCGGCATGACCGAGCCAGCGCATCACCGCCTGCGGATCGTGGGTCTCGGCCCGGTCGGGCAGGGTGGGCCGGTCGATCATCAGCACCGGCAGCCCAAGCTGGCGCGCGGCGGCGATCTTGGCCACCGCGCCGGGGCCGCCGGCATTCTTGGCGACCACGAGCTCGGTGCCATGCGCGCGCATCAGCGCCACATCGCCTGCGAGCGTGAAGGGGCCGCGCGCGACGACGCAGTCGTGGCGCGGCAGCGGCACCGCCTCCGGCGCATCAACGAGGCGCAGCAGGTAGTGATGCTGCGGCTGCGCGGCGAACGCCTCGAGATGCATCCGGCCCACCGCGAGAAAGACCCGCATCGCGGGGCGGTCGAGCCCCGCCACCGCGCCGGCGATATCGGGCACGCGCTGCCAGCGATCCCCGGCAAGCGGCTGCCACGGCGCCCGGCTGAGCGCGAGGAGCGGCAGGTTCAGCGCGGCGCAGGCCTGCGCGGCGTTGCGGCTCATCTGCGCGGCGAACGGGTGGGTTGCGTCGATCATGTGCGTGATGCGCTGCTCTCGCAGGTAGCGCGCCAGCCCCTCCGCCCCGCCGAACCCGCCGATGCGCGTCGGCAGCGGCTGCGCGGCGGGCGTTCTGGTGCGCCCTGCGAGCGACAGCCGCGCCGCGATACCGGCCCCGTCCAGCAGCGCCGCGAGGGCCGAGGCCTCGGTGGTGCCGCCAAGCAAGAGGGGGCGCGGCATGTCTGGTGAGGCCATCATGGGGGATCCGTGGCTGACGATTGTCGGGCTCGGCGAAGATGGCGCGGAAGGGCTGCCGCCCGCAAGCCTTGCGGCGCTCGATGCGGCGGAGGTCGTGATGGGACCGCCACGCCACCTCGCGCTGCTGCGGGAGGGGCAGGCGAGAGGCATCGCCTGGCCGGTGCCCTTCGCCGACGGCATTCCGCCGCTTCTGGCCCTGCGCGGGCGGCGGGTGGTGGTGCTGGCCTCGGGCGATCCGTTCTGGTGCGGCGCCGGCACGGTGCTGGCGCGTCATCTGGATCCCGGGGAGTGGCGCGCGCTGCCCGGCCCGTCCTGCGTCTCGCTGGCGGCGAGCCGGATGGGCTGGGGGCTCGAGGGCGTACTTTGCCTCGGGCTGCACGCCGCCCCCCTGAGCCGGCTGCGCCCGCATCTGGCACCCGGCGCGCGCGTGCTGCTGACCCTGCGCGACGGGGACGCGGTTGCGGTGCTTGCGGGCGTCCTTTGCGAGGCGGGCTTCGGCGCCTCGCAGGCCACGGTGATGGAGGCGCTCGGCGGCCCGCGTGAGCGGATCACGACCAGCCGCGCAGATGCCTTGCACGGCAATTTCGCGCATCCTCTGTGTGTCGCGCTGGAGGTGGCGGGGCCGGGGGCCGCGCTGCCGCTCGCCTCGGGGCGGGGCGACGACTGGTTCGAGAGCGACGGCCAGATGACCAAGCGCCCGGTGCGGGCGCTGACCCTGTCGGCGCTCGCCCCGAGGCTGGGCGAGCACCTGTGGGACATCGGCGGCGGCTCGGGCAGTATCTCCATCGAGTGGCTGCTGTCGCACCCCTCGCTCAGCGCCACCGCCATCGAGTCGCGCGCCGATCGGGCGGACCGCTCCCGCGGCAACGCCTCGCGGCTCGGCGTCGACCGGCTGCAGGTCGTCACCGGGGCGGCGCCTCAGGCGCTCGACGGGCTTCAGGCGCCGGATGTGGTGTTCGTGGGCGGCGGGCTCGATGCGGCGCTGCTCGGCTGGCTCGAGGCGCGGCTCGCGCCGGGCACACGGCTTGTCGCCAACGCGGTGACGCTCGAGACCGAGGCGCTGCTGCTCGCCGCGCAGGGAAGGCGAGGTGGCGATCTGCTGCGCATCGAGCTGGCAACTTCGGCGCCGCTCGGGCCCCGCCGGGGCTGGACGCCGTCGCGGCCCGTCGTGCAGTGGAGTGTGACGTTGTGATCGTCGCCGGGTTCGGATTCCGGGCAGGGGTCAGCGCGCAGAGCCTTGCCGACGCGCTGGCGCTGACCGGGGCGGCGCCCGACGCGCTCGCCACCGCCGAGGACAAGGCCGCGCACCCCGCGTTCCGCGCCCTTGCCCACGCGCTGAACCTGCCGGTTCACGCGCTGCCTGCCGCAGCGCTCGACCAGCCGACCGCGACGCGCTCCGCCGCATCCCTCGCGGCGCGGGGCACCGGCAGCCTTGCCGAGGCGGCGGCGCTCGCGGTGGTGGGCCCGCGCGCGCGGCTGCTTGCACCGCGCCAGATCTCACCCGACAGGATGGCCACATGCGCCATCGCGACAGGAGACCCCGAATGACGGTTCATTTCATCGGCGCCGGCCCCGGCGCCCCCGACCTGCTGACCCTGCGCGGGCGCGACCTGATCGCGGCCTGCCCGGTCTGCCTCTATGCCGGCTCGCTGGTGCCCGAGGCGGTGCTCGCGCATTGCCCGGAGGGGGCGCACATCGTCAACACCGCGGCGCTCGACCTCGATGCGATCATGGCCGAGATCCGCGCCGCGCACGCGGCAGGCCAAGACGTGGCGCGGCTGCATTCCGGCGATCTCTCGGTCTGGTCGGCGATGGGCGAGCAGCTGAGGCGGCTGCGGGCCGAGGGCATCCCGGTCTCGGTCACGCCGGGCGTGCCGGCCTTTGCCGCCGCCGCCGCCGCGCTCGGCACCGAGCTGACGCTGCCGGGACTGGCGCAGTCGGTGGTGCTGACGCGTACGCAGGGCCGGGCCAGCGCGATGCCGGAGGGCGAGACGCTGGCCAATTTCGCCGCAACCGGCGCGACGCTGGCGCTGCACCTGTCGGTGCAGAACCTCGCGACCGTGGTGGCCGAGCTTGCACCGGTCTATGGCGCCGACTGCCCGGTGGCGGTGGTCTACCGGGCGAGCTGGCCCGACGAGCGGATCCTGCGCGGCACGCTTGCCGATATCGAGGCCCGGATGGAGCCGCAGATCACCCGCACGGCGCTGATCCTCGTGGGCCCCGCGCTGGCTGGCGAGGGCTTTGACGAAAGCTGCCTCTACGCCCCGGATTACGACCGGCGCTACCGCCCGCAAAGCGCCTCGAGCCCGTGGTCGGGCTGGAGCGAAGACTGATGCGCGGGGTTCTGATCTCCGCCCCGTCCTCGGGCACCGGCAAGACCACGGTGATGCTGGGACTGTTGCGCGCACTCTCCGAGGACGGGCTCGCGGTGCAGGGGTTCAAGTCGGGCCCGGACTATATTGACCCGGCCTTCCACCGCGCCGCCTGCGGGCGGCCCTCGTTCAACCTCGACAGCTGGGCGATGGGCGAGGGGCTGCTCTCGGCCATTGCCGGGCAGGCGGCGGGTGCCGATATCTGCGTCGCCGAGGGCTCGATGGGGCTCTACGATGGGGTCGCGACCCGCGGCCTCAGCGGCTTTGGCACCAGCGCCGAGACCGCGCGGCGCATGGGCTGGCCGGTGGTGCTGGTGCTCGATGTGGGCGGGCAGGCGCAGAGCGCCGCCGCCACGGCGCTGGGGTTCCGCAGCTACATGCCCGATCTGCCCTTCGCCGGGGTCATCCTCAACCGAGTGGCCTCCCCCCGGCATGAGCGGCTGATCCGGGCGGGCATGGAGCGCGCCGGCCTGCCGGTGCTGGGCGTGCTGCCGCGGCGTGGCGACCTGACCCTGCCCGAGCGCCATCTGGGCCTCATTCAGGCGGTGGAGCATCCCGATCTCGAGGCCGCGATCGTGGGCTACGCGGCCTTCCTGCGGGAGCATGTCGATCTGGCGGCGATCCGCGCCGCCGCCTCCGGCCATCCGCTGGGCGAGGCCGGGCCGCTGCCCGCGCCGCCCGCGCAGCGCATCGCGCTGGCGCAGGATGCGGCGTTCTCCTTCACCTATCCGCACCTGCTCGAGGGCTGGCGCGCGGCGGGGGCCGAGATCCTGCCGTTCTCGCCGCTGGCCGACGAGGCCCCCGATGCGCGCGCCGATCTGGTCTGGCTGCCCGGCGGCTACCCGGAGCTGCACGCCGGCCGGCTGGCCGCGGCGCGGCGGTTTCGTGCGGGGCTGTGCGCCCATGCCGAGACCCGCCCGGTGCATGGCGAATGCGGCGGCTACATGGTGCTGGGGCAGGGGTTGATCGACAAGGAGGGCACCCGGCACGAGATGGCGGGCCTGCTGGGGCTGGTGACAAGCTACGAGCGGCGCAAGTTCCACCTTGGCTATCGCCGCGCGGTACTGCACGCGCCGTTGCCCGGCCTCGCGGCGGGCACCGCCCTGCGCGGGCACGAGTTCCACTACTCGACCATCCTCGAGCAGCCCGATCCTGCCCTGGCCGAGGTCGCGGATGCCGACGGCGCTCTGGTGCCGGAAACCGGCTCGCATCGCGGCCCCGTCAGTGGCACCTTCTTTCACCTGATCTCGCAGGAGGAGCGCGCGTCATGAGCGGATTCGTCAGTTTCGTGGGGTCCGGCCCCGGCGATCCGGAGCTGCTGACCCTCAAGGCCGTGGACCGGCTGGGCCGCGCCGAGGCGGTGCTGTTCGACGATCTCTCCGCCGGGCCGATCCTCGCCCATGCCAACCCAAAGGCGGATCTCGTCGGGGTCGGCAAGCGGGCCGGGCGGGCCTCGCCCCGGCAGCACCATGTCAGCCGGCTGCTGGTCGAGTATGCCCGCACCGGGCAGCGCGTGGTGCGGCTGAAATCCGGCGACAGCGGGCTGTTCGGCCGCCTCGAAGAAGAGCTTCTGGCGTTGCGCGAGGCTGGCATCGGTTACGAGATCATCCCCGGCGTGCCGTCGGCGGTGGCGGCGGCGGCGGCCTGCGGCATTCCGCTGACCCGGCGGCTCACCGCGCGGCGGGTGCAGTTCGTCACCGGGCACGGCGCCACCGGCGCGCTGCCTGAGGATATCGACCTTGCGTCGCTCGCGGATGCCGGCGCCTCGACGGTTGTGTTCATGGGCAAGCGCACCTTTCCCAAACTCGCCGAGATGTTGTTTGCGAGGGGCCTGCCGCCCGAGACCCCGGCGCTTCTGGCCGAGGCGGTCTCGACCCCCGAGCAGCAGCTCCACCGCAGCACCGTCGCCACTCTGGCCGAGCGCCTTCAGGCGGGCTTCGCCGACGCGCCGGCGCTGATCCTCTACGGGCCGCTGGCCGAGGTCGGGGTGGGCTTCGATGACTGAGCTCTGGCTGATCGGCATCGGCACCGGCAACCCGGCGCAACTGACGCTCGAGGGCCGGCAGGCCCTGCGCGAGGCGGCTTGCGTGCTGCTGCCGCGCAAGGGGCCGGGCAAGGACGATCTCGCGCATCTGCGGCTTGCGATCCTCGCGGACTCCGGCAGCGCCGCCGAGGTGATCCCTTTCGACATGCCGTTGCGCGACGAAAGCCTGCCCTATGACGAGCGGGTCGCGCGCTGGCACGAGGCCATCGCCGCGCGCTGGCAGGCGGCGCTGGAGGACGCGCCCGAGGGGCCGGTGGCGCTCTTGGTCTGGGGCGATCCGGGGCTTTACGATTCCACCCTGCGCATCGCCGCGCGGCTGCCGGGACCGCCACGTCTGCGGGTGGTGCCGGGGATCACCGCCCTGCAGGCCCTGACCGCCGCCCACGCGACCCCGTTCAACACGATCAACGGCGCGGTCACGGTGACCACCGGCCGGAGGTTGCGCGACGGGGGCTGGCCCGAGGGTGCCGAGAGCGTGGCGGTGATGCTCGACGGGGCGTGCAGCTTCCGCTCGCTGCCGCCCGAGGGGCTGCGGATCTGGTGGGGGGCGTTTCTCGGGATGCCCGAACAGATTCTCGAACACGGAGCGCTCTGCGAGGCTGGACCGCGTATCGTGGCACGGCGAGCCGAGGCCCGTGCCCGGCATGGCTGGATCATGGACACCTACCTGCTGCGCCGCGAGCCGGTCTAGACCGGCACCAGACGCCCGTCGCGCAGCTCCAGAGCCTCGGGTGCCAACGCCGCGCGGAAAGAGGGGGCGTGGCTGACCAGAAGGATCGCCTGCGGCAGGGCACACAGGATCTCGAGCAGGCGCGCCTCGTTCTTGGTGTCGAGCGCGTTTGTCGGCTCGTCGAGCAGCAGCGCCTCGGGCTCCATCGCCAGCACTGCGGCCAGCGTCACCAGACGCTTCTCGCCCCCCGAAAGCTTGTGGGTGATGCGCCCTTTCAGGTGCATGAGGTCGAGATCGTCCAGAACCTTGTCGACGATGGCCAGCGCTTCGTCCCGAGAGCGTCCGAGATTGAGCGGGCCGAAGGCGATGTCCTCGGCCACGGTCGGGCAGAAGAGCTGATCGTCGGGATCCTGAAAGACCAGACCGACGCGGCGCCGCAGCTCGTGGAAATCGGCCTCTTTCGAGCGTGATGTGCCGAACGCGGTGATCGTACCCGAGTCCGGCGCCTGCAGCCCCATAATGATCCGCAGAAGGGTCGACTTGCCCGAACCGTTGGGCCCGGTCAGGGACAGGCGCTGGCCGGGCGCAAGGCGGAGCGAGGCCCCGTCGAGCACCGGCGGATGGCCGGGGTAGGCAAAGCGGATGTCCCGCAGATCGAGCAGCGTCATAGGGTATCCAGCAGCAGAAGGCCAAGGCAGAGAGCGGTCATCGCCGCGCCGACGACCCGGTCGCGCCTGGTCAGTGCGAAGTCCTGCATCAGAAGCAACCGGCCCGAGAAGCCCCGGCATTTCATCGCCCCGAGGATGCGCTCGGAACGTTCGATGGCCCGTACCAGCATCATGCCGACAAGATAGCCGAAGCTGCGATAGGTGTGCCAGTTGCTGCCGGGGCGGAAGCCGCGCACCTTCATCGCGCCGCGCAGGCGCAGGTATTCCTCGCGCAGGACCTCGATATAGCGGATCGTGAACATTAGCAGGTGCACCAGTGTTTCGGGGCAGCGCAGCCTGTGCAGCGCGTGGCCCAGCGTCACCGGCTCGAGCGTTCCGACCAGCACCATCAGGGCGAGGATCACCGCATTGGCGGTCAGCGCGATCTCGACCGCCTGCCAGAGCCCTGCCCAGCTGGCGGTGAGGCCCCAGATCGTGACGATCGGAGGGCCCGGGACCGAGAACGGCAGCAGCACCAGCATGAACAGAATGAAGCCGTCCATCATTGCCATCCGCTTCAGGGTGGGCACCGGTGGCAACCGCGACGCGGCAAGCAGCAGCAGCGCCGTGGCCAGCGCGGCGCAGAGCGCCGGCAGCGAGGTCAGCGCCACCGTGACGGTGCCGAAAAGGCAGGCCATGACGATGCGCAGACGCGGATCGAGTGCTCCGATGATCCCCGCCCGATCGCTGTCGCCGGCCTCGGAGAGGGTCGCCTCGCGATGTCCGAGCGCATGTGCCATCAGCCCGCGAGCCTGCGCCGTGCGGCAAGGTAGAAGCCCAGCCCGAACAGCCCGACGATATAGCCGATGCCGCCGAGGATGGTCTGCAGGTCGTTGTGCTCTCGATAGGCGGCGATCTCGCGACGCAACGGGCGGATCTCGTTGCGCACCGCCTCGGCGATGGCCCGTCGCCGGGTCTCGGCAAGCGCGGCCATGCTGGCGCCGGCGTCGGCGGCGGGGGCAGGAGCGGCGGGCGGTTCGGCCTCCGGGGTGGCGGGTGCGGCGGCACCGAGGATTCCCGCCACCTCTTCGGCCGGCATGGTGACTTCGGCCACGTGACCGGCTCCGAGATCGGCACGGAAGGTGTGAGCGACGGGCGCAGTCGGGACGAAGAGGAAGAAGCCGTCCTCGTCGGTGATCGTGCGGCCAAGCTCGGCCCCGTCCGGCCCGGTCACGACGACCTCGGTCCCCGCGGCCATGTCGCCGTTCGAGAAGCCGAGTTCGCCCTCGATGGCATCGCCGGACGGAAACACACCGGCGACGACCTTGTGGGCCAGAGCGGGCAGTGGCGCGCAGAGCAGCGCCGTGATCAGGAAAAGATGTCTCATGCGATGGCGTTCCGGGTGAAGAGCTCCGGTTTGACCTTGCGGGCGAGCAGCACGGCAAAGCCGGCGAGCAGCGCCTCGATGACCATGACCGGAAGATGGGCGAAGAACACGAGCTTTGCGGCGGGCAGGAACGCGTCTCCCGACAGCGCCAGCGACAGCGCGACCATCGCGGTTGTCCCCGCGATGGCGAAGCCACCGCCAAGGCCGCCCCAGAGCGCGCCCTGACCGGGAGTGCCGCGCCCGATCAGCCGCCCGAAAATCAGCCATGCCAGCATCGCTGGCAGGGCGATGTTGAGGGTGTTGATCCCAAGGACCGTGAGCCCGCCGAAGCCGAAGAATACCGCCTGCAGCAACAGGCCGACGAAGAGCGCCGGAAAGGCGGCCCAGCCGAGCAGCAGCCCGGCCAGCCCGTTGAGGATCAGATGCACCGAGGAGGGCCCGATCGGCACGTGGATCAGCGACGCGACGAAGAAGCTTGCAGATAGAACGCCCGCGGTCGGGATCCGGTCGATGTCGAGCGATCTCAGGCCCATGGCGATGCCACCGGCGGCGGCGATGCCGCCACCGAGGACCACCGCGTTCGACAGGGCGCCGTCGACGATGTGCATGCGCGCCTACTCCAGATCCCAGGCGCGGATCCAGATCACCGCGTCCTGGCTGAGTTCCTTGCCCTCGTGCTCGGTCTCGGGGCCCGAGCCTAGCGCGGCAAAGCCCCAGTAGCCGGCCTTGGGGACGCCGAAGGTGAAGTAGCCATTGGCGTCCGAGACCGCCACCACGGCCCCGCCCGGCAGCGGCGACACGGTGGGCTCGGAGGACGCCGCGCTCTGCATGTCGGGCTCGGCCGCCATGTACTCGATCTCGATTTCTGCCCCGGCAACCGGGGCGCCATCGGCGACAACCTGGCCTGTGAAGGTGCCTCCGGAGATGACGTTGTAGGGCTTGTTCAGCGGGATGATCTCGGTTGGCAGGCCGACCGGCTGGTCCCAATCGGTGGGCAGTTCGTTGCGGTTCAGGAAGGCCTTGGTGATCTGCTGGATATAGATCTCCTCGGACTCCTCGTAGTAGGGCTGCGGCACCGTCACCAGCACGTAATCGCCCGAGCGCCTGACCGGCACCGTGCCCCGGAAGGCCGCGCCCTCGTTCTCGCCGCCGCTGAACATGACCGGTTCGAGCGTGCCGAGAAGATCTGTCTTCTCGCCGTTGTGGATCATGAAGAACGCTTCGGGCGTCTCCAGGTCCATCACGTGGCCGTTCTCGAACGGGTGCCAGAAGATCAGCTTCACCGGCACATCGCCAGGCGTCTCGATCATCGTGTCGGTGGTGTATTCCAGCAGAAAATGCGCCTGCGCGGCTGCCGGGATGGCAAGCGCCGCTGCTGCGGCAATCAGGGTCGTCTTCATCAGGCTCGTCGTCCTTGTCCTTTGCGCCACACCCGGCGCAACTGTCTTTGAGACATCGGGACAAGAGCTTGCGATCCTCGCGCGCGGACAGGGCCGGCACCACGCGGATCCGCTCTGGCGCTCACCCCGACGCCCGGCTTGGCGCCCGTTCCAGGGGCGCGTATCCGGCAGGTCTCCTGACTTGCGGGTCATCGCGCGGGCTGGCCTTCCCGGATTGCTCCAGTGGCACGATCAGCCGTTGCTCGCCGCTTACAGTTGCGGGGGCAGTCGCAGAATTGGCCGTGACCGAATGGCCCGTGCCGCACTGCGTTCCCTTCTTGCGCCCGGGGCAGAGACTGCACCGGGACCGGATATGCGTCAGTGATGCCAGAGTTTTGCCGCACGCGTCAATCGGCGTCTCGCTGCAGGGCAGCGAGACGCGCCCACCGCGACCCTGTCAACGACCTGCGGCAGCCACTCGGGCTGCCGGGGCTTGCCGCTGTGCTGATGCAGGCAGCCCACCATCCGACATTCCCGGTCGGAGCCCGGCCGAGGCACCCTCCGGGCGTGGCCATCCGAAGTCGCCACCAGTCGTCTTGGCAAGTTTGCAACATCGTTTGGAAACCTGAAACATGCAATTGCATGTTATGCCATGCCCGGAGTAAGCGAACGTCAAGCCAGGCCCTGCCCAGCCAACCTTTGGGAATTTGTGAGGGGAACAGGGATCATGGCATCGACCATCACCAAAACGGTATTGCTGGCCGGCACCGCAAGCGCGGCGTTCGCGGCGCAGGGCTGGGGGCAGGAGCTTGAGGGCTACTACGCGCTAGACCCGTTGTATTTCGAACAGCTTGACGGCCTTGCCGGCGCCGCGGACCGCGCCACGTCGATGTACGTGTCGGGGCGCGAGCTTGAACATGCGCGCACCGGCGATCTGAAGGACCTGTTCTCCGGCATTGCCTCGGTGAGCGTCGGCGGGGCCATTCCCGTCGCCCAGAAGATCTTTGTCAACGGCGTCGACATGCTCAATCTCGGCGTCGTGGTCGACGGCACCGCGCAGAACAACCGCACCTTCCATCACGCCACCGCGAACGCCATCGACCCCGGCCTGCTGGAAGAGGTGCGTGTCGATGCCACCGTCTCGCCCGCCGATGCCGGGCCCTATGCGCTGGCCGGCTCGGTGGTGATGGAGACCGTGGACCCTGAGCGCCTGCTGGACGAAGGGCGCAACTTCGGCGGCAATGTGCGCCTGAGCTACGGCGACAACGGCGAGACCTTCCAGCGCGCGCTGACGCTTGCGGGCCGCACCGGCGGGCTGTCGGTGCTGGGCTATGCCAAGCGTGCCACCGGCGAGGACTATGTCACTGGCGATGGCGACACCATGGGGGGCACCGCCGCCGATCTCGACAGCCTGCTCGGCAAGATCGCCTACGAGAGCGAAAGCGGTCATCGCATCGAGTTCTCGGGCCAGCAGCTTCGGGATGACACGTTGCGCCAGTACCGGGCCAATTTCGGCGGCGACGACTCGGACCTGCGCACCTACGACACCACGCGCACCAGCTATTCGCTGCGCTACGAGAACACCGCCGCCACGGGGCTGTGGGATCCCTCGGCGCATCTTGGCTATTCCGAGAGCGATATCATCGTCGAAGAGCCATATGACAGCAACGGCCTGTCCTGGACCAAGTCGGCGACGCTGATGAACACCTTCAACCTCGCGACAGGCACGGTCAACGCGGGCTACGACTGGCGCGAGCGCTTCGGCGAATACGACAGCCCCGCCTTTGACGAGTACCAGACCGAACAGAGCGTCACTCACGGCCTTTTCGCACAGGCCCGTCTGCAGCCGACCGACGCGCTCGGCCTGTCCTTCGGCGCGCGCTACGACTGGCAGGAGTTCGAGGGCGTCACCGGCGAGGAGGTGTCCCATTCCGGTGCCTCGGGCAACCTTTCGGCGACCTACGCGGTCACCAATGAGCTGACGCTGCGCGGCGGTGTCTCGTCGGTCTTTGGTGGCATCGACATCGAGGACAACTACACCTATTGGGAGTTCCTGCCGCCCTTCGACTATGGCACGCTCGATCCGTCCCGCGCCCGCAATGCCTCGCTGGGCCTCGACTGGGAGCGCGGCAGGCTCAAGCTTGGCGGCGAGCTCTTCATCACCCAGATCGACAATGCCCGCGGCGGCACCGACAATTTCGACTTCGAGAGCCGCGGCTTCAACATCGGCGCGAGCTACGGCTGGGACAGCGGATTTGCCCGTTTCACTCTTTCGAAAAGCGACACCCGCATCGACGGAGACCGGTCCGACAGCTACGACCAGCTTGATTTCGGTGCGCCGCTCGGCACGGTCATGGCGTTCGAGATCGATCAGGAGACCGGCGTAGATGGTCTGAACGTTGGTGGCGGCATAGATGCCGCGCTCGATTACGAGATGCCCTCGGGCCTCGAGGATCTCGAGGGCTACACCGTCGTCAATGCCTATGCCGAGTACGTGCCGCCGCAACTCGACAACATCACCGTGCGCGCGTCCGTCGACAACCTGTTCGACACGGAATACGCGGATCGCGCCACCTATGGCAGCGACTACGTCGGCTTCACCACGCTCAAGGAGCCGGGTCGGACGTTCTCCCTCACCGTCGTCGGACGCTTCTGAACACCGCACCGCGCCCGCAGGTCGGGCGCGGTGCCCCATTCAGGGATAGAGCCGGATCAGCATCCGTGACAGCGCATAGGCCTCCTCGGTGCTCATCCGTGGACCAAGCCGCGCGCGAATGGCCTCCTCGTAGACCGTCCAGAGGCGTGCGTGCAGCCCTTTCCCGGCCTCGGTCAGCGCGAGCATCTGCCCGCGCCCCGGCCCCGGTCTCGGGCTGCGGCGAATCCAGCCGGTCGCCTCGAGCCGGGCGGCGTGTCGTGAGAGCGAATATTGCGGCATGAACAGCTTGTCTTCGAGTGTGGCCATTGCGATGCCATCCGGGCCGGCGCGCTCGAGCTCGAGCAGGATCTCGTACCAGACCGGATCGTCGACGCCCTCGCCCTTGAGCGCGCGGGCGATCTCGGGGCCAAGGCAGCGCTGGATCCGCAGAAGATTGAACCAGACGCGGTTGTAGGCCATCTCGTCGTAGGAATCTGATGCGAATGCCGGGTGCCTGCTGTCGGTGCCTTGCGCGCTCACGTCGGGTCTCCAGAGTGTTTCCGGGATCGGGATACCCGGCCCGGGCCGGCGGGCCAAGGCCCGGCAGCGATGCTGGCGAGCGACGCGCACATCTTGCCCCCGACCACGCTTCTTTCCGAGCGAGGGGGGGAGGGACCAGCCTGTCGGTCGAGGCGCCGGAGACAGGGAGGTTGGTTCAGCCCGCTTGTCGCTGAGGCCGCAGCCGCCAGTCTTCGGAACGGATCGGCCGCCACCGTCGCGCGGTGACCGATCCGTTGTCACGTCATCGTTTCGGCAAAAGCTTCGAGCAGCCTGAGCCGGTCGGTGGCATACTCGACGATTTGGCTGGCGGTGTCCGTGGGCACGCTGTCGGGCAGCCGCTCGAGCGCGCGATGCAGCGCACCGGGCGCGGCGGCCAGGAGATCGCGGACGGCGCGATGCCGCGCCTCAACCGGCACACCGGCGCGATGTGCGGTTTCGTCGAAGTGCCGTGGCAGGATCTTGTCGAGACGATAGTGGCCGCGCTTGCCTACCGACATGGCCAGCTGGAGATCCTTGTGCCGGAACCCCGCGCGCAGCCGTTCAGGGGCGGCGCTCATGATGTCGTAGAGCGGCGTCATGCGAAAGCCGTCGCCCTCGAGGAAGATCGAGTAGTTCTTGGCATGCCCGTCGATCGCCGCGATCATCCAGTTGAAGATCTGCGCTTTCAGGAAGGCCGCCTGATCGTCGATCGGAGTGTCGGACTGCTGCAGCAGCGCGAAGCACTCTGCCATCGATGGCCCGCCATGCTGCTGATATTTCTCGGCGGAGAACCGGCCCATGGCCTGCAGGAAATCCTCCTGCGGAACCCGCACGAGACCGCCGGCCCGTCTTGGCCGTCGGTCGAAGCGCTCGACGACCAGGGCGATCTGGTCCTCGAACTGGTGGATCTCGGCCTGGTTCGCCGGCAGTCCCATCTCGCGGGCGAGCAGGAGGCAGAAATACTCGTTCTCGACGCTTCCGCTCATGTCGAGCCCGCCGCCCACGATGCCCATGGGGCGCTTGAAGATATGCGTCGTCGGGGTCGATCCGAGCGGGCGCATCCAAGCGCCGTCCTTGCGCAGATAGGCGGTCTTTTCCTGTGCCCCCGCCAGCGAGATCCGAAACGGCGCGCCGGGGTCGATGCCCAGCGGGGTGGTGCTCAGCGACCTGAGCGTGTCTGCGATCTCCGCTTCGGATTGAGCCTCGCCGTCGATCCGGAACGGGTCGGGCGGGGTTGCGCCATGCGGCAGGAACTGCATCGCGCCAACGCAATCCTGTCCGATCGCGGCCAGAAGGTCGTGGGGCCGGTCGCTACGCGCCTCGGTGCGCTCCGCGATCTTCTTCCTCAGGTCGGTGCCATCGGGGAGCAGGTTTTCGAACACCGCGTCCACCTCATCGCCCGCGCGGATGTCCAGACCAAGCGGAAGGCGGCGCGAGATCGGGAAGGCATACGCCCAGCCCAGCCAGTCTTCGGCGTATTGGAAGCTTGCGCCGGCAGAGGGGCGGTAGCGGTAGTAGCCGGCCAGCCGCCCGTTGACATGGACGTCCAGCGTGCGGGTCAGGGGCTTGCGACCCATCAGAAGATGTCTTCGGGCCGGGGGCGGGCGGTCTCGGGTGAGGCGCCTTGCCGTGGCAGGAGAGCGAGGTCGAGTTCAAGCGCGGCGATGACCGCCAGCAGGAGGCTCAGTTTCGGCTCGTGCGCGGCGGTTTCGATCCGCGAGACCTGCCGCGCATCGGTGCCGGCAAGGCGCGCCAGATCCGCCTGCGACCAGCCCTTCGCCTTGCGGAGGCGGCGGATCGCGTGACCAAGCGCTGTCGCGTCGCGGAATGTGGTCGCATCCATGGGACACCCTCATGCCATCCGTGTAGGAGCTTCAGGATATGCCATTCTTGTAGTAAATACAATATACAACACGTATGTTGTATTTATCGAATATGCCAGAGATGGCAACTTCCGGCTCCGCGCGCGACCCAGTGCCCAGCCGCGCGAAGGTGCTCCGGACCTGCGCGACAAACCTGCGATCCCGGCTCTTCACCGCCGACTTGGGCGTCAGGGCTGCGCCGGGGTCGCGGAATTCGCCACCCCGGCCCGCTGTTTCAGTTCAGCTCTGCGCCTCGGTCGGGACGGTGCTGAGTTCCGCGACGACACCTTCTAGGAAGGCGACGCAAGCGTCGAGCTGGTCAAGCGCCACGAACTCGTTGGGCTTGTGCGCCTGCTCGATCGAGCCCGGCCCCACGATCACCGAGGGGATGCCGCCGATCAGCTCGAAGATCCCGCCCTCGGAGCCGTAGGAGACCTTGCCGCCCCACGCCTCCGGCATAAGCTGGGCGTAGCGGGCAAAGCCCGCGGTGTTGCGCGCCTCGCCCATCGGCGGGTAGGAGAAGATCTGTTCGAAGGCGATGCCGGTCCCGGCGGTCTTTGCGGACATCTCGGCGCCGACCTCGGTCTCGATCCGCGCCAGCAGCTCGGCCATGTCGGCCTCCGGGTCCATGCCGGCGATCGAGCGCAGCTCGAAGGTGAAGCTGCAGCTTTCGGGGGTGACGTTGGTCGCGACCCCGCCCTCGATCATCGTGGCCAGCATGGTCGCGTGCGGCACGGTGAAATCGTGGTCGAACGGACCCTCGGTCTCATACCGCTTGCCGCGCTCCGAGATCATCGCGATGGCGCGGGCGGCGTATTCGACCGCGTTGACGTGCTCGGGCGCGAAGGACGAGTGCCCCGATGTGCCGGTCACATGCGCGCGCATGGCGATCTTGCCCTTTTGGCCGGTCACCAACTCCATCATCGACGGCTCGCCGATGATGGCGAACTCGGGCGGCACCGGCAGCGCTGCCAGATGCCGCGCGATCGCCGGCGCCCCGAGGCAGCCGACCTCTTCGTCAAAGGAGAAGCAGAAATACACCGGGCGCGAGAGCTGCGCGGCCGCCAGCTGCGGTGCGACCGCCATGGCGCAGGCGGCAAATCCCTTCATGTCGCAGGCGCCGCGCCCGTAAAGCTTGCCGTCGCGGATCTCGGCGGTGAAGGGGTCGCTCTGCCACTCGGGCTCGTCCGCCGGAACCACGTCGGTATGGCCCGACCAGACCACGCCCGCGACCCCTTCGGGCCCGAAGGCTGCGACGAGGTTGGCCTTGGCCCCGGTCTCGTCGGGCAGGATGGTGATCCGCGCCCCCAGCCCTTCGAGAAAGGCGGCCATGTGGTCGATCAGCGGACGGTTGCCGTTGCGGGACACCGTGTCGAAGCCGATCAGGTCCGAGAGGTGCTGCGCGGCGCTGGCCTGCCGGTCTTGGGCGGCGGGCTGTGTCTCGCTCTGCAGGGTCATTGGGCTACTCGTCTTTCTGTCTTGGATTTCAGGATTTCGCGGCGCACCGTGATGAACAGGACGAACACGATGAGCGCGGCAAACACCCAGGTGATTGGCGACGACAGTAGCACTGCCGGCTCCCCGCGCGAGATTGCCAGCGCGCGGCGCAGGTTTTCCTCCAGCATCGGGCCGAGGATGAAGGCGATGAGGAACGGCGCTGCCGGGATATTCAGCAGGAACATCCCGAAGCCCACCACGCCCATGACCAGCAGCACCGCCACGTCGAAGGGGCTCGAGGCGATCGAGTAGATGCCGAAGATGCACAGCAGCAGGACCAGCGGCGTCAGCAGCGTCTGCGGGATGTGCGAGACCTTGGCAAACATCCGCATCGTCGCCTTGCCGGCGAAGAACAGCAGCACCGACGAGACCAGCATGCCGATCAGCAGCATGTAGACCTCGTGGATGTTGGTCTGGAACAGCAGCGGCCCGGGCGTCAGGCCCTGGATCATGAAGGCGCCCAGCATGACCCCGGTGATCACGTCGCCGGGCACACCGAGAGCCAGCAGCGGGATCATCGTGGCACCGCAGGCCCCGTTATTGGCGGATTCCGACGCAGCGATGCCCTCGAGCTCGCCCTTGCCGAAATTGGCGCCGTTCTTCGAGCTGCGCTGCGCCTCGCCATAGGAGAAGAACGCCGCCGAGGACGGCCCGATGCCGGGGATGGCGCCCAGAACGGAGCCGATCACCGAGCCCTTGAGGATGCTCTTGAGCGAGCCCATGAACTCTGCGCGTGTCACGTGCTGCGCGCCGAGGGTGGCGGCCTCTTCCTTCTTGGCGGCACGCATCACCACCAGCTTGATCAGCTCGGGCAGGGCGAAGAGGCCAATGAGCACCGGCGCGATCGACAGGCCCGCCTGCATGTCCGGGGTGAAGGCGAAACGGAACGAGCCGTACATGTCCTCGCCCACGGTCGCCAGCAGCAGACCCAGCGCCGCCGAGACCAGCCCCATCAGCAGCGAGCTGCCCGAGACGCCGGCCACGGTGGTCAGCGCGAACAGCATCAGCATGAAGAACTCGGGCGGGCCGATGCGCAGCGCCAGAACGGCGAGCGGCGCGGCGAAGAAGATCAGCGACAGGTTGGAGATGAAGTCGCCGGTGACCGAGGAATAGAGCGCCATGTTGAGCGCCTTGCCGGCCTTGCCCTGCTGCGCCAGCGGGTAGCCGTCGAGCGCGGTGCAGGCGGCCGAGGCGGTGCCCGGCGTCTTGATCAGGATCGCCGAGACCGAGCCGCCATAGGTCGAGCCCTTGTAGAGCGCGACCAGCAGCAGGATCGAGGGCACCGGGTCCATGTAGAAGGTGAAGGGCAGCGCGAGGGTCACGGCCATGGTTCCGGTCATGCCGGGGATGGCGCCGACGATGACGCCGCCCCAGATGCCCGCGACCATGATCAGCAGGTTCTGCAGCGTCGCCACGGCGACCAGCGCGGAGAGGATTTCATTGAGCATGGGGATCTCCGATCAGAAGCCGAAGGGCTTCGTCAGCACGCCCTTGGGAAACTGGGTGCCGAGCGCGGAATTGAAGAACAGCTGCAGCAGGATCGGCGCGCCGAAGGCGAGCAGGGCGATCCAGATGCGGTGGCCGCGCTCGCCGGTCATCAGCACGATGCAGAGCGTGAGCAGCATCGTCGAGACCAGGAAGCCGAGCAGCGGAATGGCCACGAGGAACAGCACGAAGGCCAGCATCAGCCCGGCGAAACGGCCCGTCATGCGGGCGGGGCTGCTGCCATCGGTCTCGAGCGGCGGCTCGTCGGCCTGCGGGCGGGTGACGGCGAAGAGCAGCGCCAGCGCGCCAAGCGCGATGCCAGCCAGCGAGACGGTGCGCGGCCACATGTCGGGCGGCGGGGCGAAGCCGGGAATGAAGGCGGGGCGCGGCACGAAGGCCGGAACGAGAACGAAGGCGGTCAGCGCGAAGAAGGCGACAATGATCAGCCCCCGCAGGACGGGCTTGGGCATGCGACACTCCGGGAAAGAGGGGGCCCCGGTGGCGCGGGGCGGAACGGTGGCGCGGCCCGCTCTTGTCGGGGCCGCGCCGATCGGTCGTCAGGTCAGCCGGGCCGCGGCGCGGCCCGGGGCGCTCAGTTCGACAGGTAGCCGAAATCCTGCGCCAGGCCGTGGAACAGCTCGTACTGGCTCTGGGCGTAGTCGCTCATGTCGACATCGCCGATGGTCGAGATCGAGCCCCGGCGCGCCGCGAGGTCGAGCCATTTCTCGTCGGTGGCGACCTCGGCCAGCACGTCCTGCCACTTGGCGGTCACCTCTTCGGGCAGGTCCTTGGGACCGTAGAGCGCGCTCCAGCCGGCGATCTGGCCGGCCTTCTCGTAGCCGAGCTCGGCCGCGGTCGCGACGTCGGGCAGGGTGTCCATGCGCTTGGGCGCGAAGACCATCAGCGCCTTCAGATCACCGCTTTCGATATGCGGCATCAGCGAGCCCGCCGCCATGGCGACGAAATCCACGTGGCCGCCGAGCAGCGCGGTGGCCAGCGCGCCGCCCCCCTTGTAGGGCACCAGCGTTGCCGCGGTGAGCGGGTCGAGATCGTTGTCGGCCAGCAGCGCCTGCGTGGTGAAGCCGTCGATCGCGGTGGCGCCCGAGGCGGCATAGGTCATGCGGCCGTTGCTCTCCTTGATCGCGGTCACCAGCTCTTCGGCGGTGTCATAGGGGGCATCGGCACGCACCGCGAGGATCATCGGCGTGGCTTCGAGCGCACCGAGGAAGGTGTAGGCGTCCCACGGCACAGCGTTGCCCGGGGTCACGGCGGGCGACAGCGCCATGCCGACGCGGGCGAGCAGCAGGGTGTAGCCGTCGGCGTCCGCCTCGGAGACCGAGCGGGCGCCGTTCATGCCGCCTGCGCCGGGCTTGTTCATCACGGTGACCGGCTGGCCAAGGAACGGCTGCGCGGTCTCTGCCAGCGCGCGGCCGGCGAGATCGGAGGCACCGCCGGGGCCATAGGGGACCACGAGGGTCACCGCCTGATCGGGATACTCCTGGGCCGCGGCGGGCCCGGTTGCTGCGATCACGGCGAGGGCGATCGTTCCAAGAAGTTTTTTCATGTTTGCCTCACATCTGCGCCGGCAGGGCCGGTCTGTTGGATGCGCCGCACCATTCACAGTATGCGAAGATTGACAATAGATCGCCTCTGTTTGCATAAAATGCATACTGAGGGAGCGCGCCATGTTCAAGACACGCGAATTGGAGGCTTTTGACGCCTATATGCGGCTGGGCGGGGTCAAAATGGCCGCGGAAGACCTTGAGACGAGCCAACCGATGGTGAGCCGATTGCTCTCGGCGCTGGAGGAAAAGGTCGGCTTCGACTTGTTTCTGCGCAAACGGAATCGCCTTGCCCCGACGCCCGAGGCGTTCCGATTCCACCAGACCGTGGTGCGCCATCTCGCCGGGTTGCGCAGCCTCGAGCAGGAGGCGGTGGCGATCTCCAACGGACAGGTCGGGCACCTTGTGATCGCTGCCCAGCCGATCTTCTGCGACACCTTCCTGCTCGATGCGCTGCAGAGCTTTCGCGAGAGCCATCCTCTCGCGACCGTGCAGATCGTCGATGTCGGCATGGCCGAGCTCCTGCGCATGATCAGCGAGCAACGCTGCGACCTGGCCTTCGGGATCACGCTCAACGCCGAGGCGTTTGGCGGCGATGCGCGCGCGCTGGCGCACTGCGAAGCGCATTGCATTTTGCCGAAGGGCCATCCCCTCGGTGACGTTGAGGAAATTCCTCTGCCGCGGTTGCGCAAGGAGTGGTTTATCGACCTTGCCGAGGGCAGCCCGTTGCGCCAGCGCGTCGATCACATGATGGAGACCATCAATGTCGACCGCACCATCGCCGCGGAGCTGCGAACGCTGCACGGCGTGGTGCGCCTCGTCGAACGTGGCGTTGGTGTCGCGATCGTCGATCCCGTGGCAAGCCAGCTGCTCGATCCCGGGAAGGTCTCGTCGCACAGGCTGCTTCCGGCGATCACCTGGGACATCGCCCAGTTCGTTCCGCGCGATCGCCCCCTGAGCACCGTCGGGCTGGCCTTTGCCGAGGCGGTCTCGTCCGAGATCGACCGGCTCAAGCGCGCGGGCGTGGTAAGCTGAGCGCCGTCATCGCGACTGTCTCGTTGCCCTCAAAAGAGGATCCGTCGTCGCCGCTGTATCCCGGCTCAGACGTTGCCGGAGAAGTGGCTCTCGCCGATATGCTCGTCATAGTAGCGCAGCACGGTCGGTATGCTGACAAGGATATGTTCACGCATGGTTTCGGCGGCGCCGGGGATATCGCCGCGGCGAAGCTCGGCAACTAGCTGGACATGGTAGTCCAACGTGCCGTTCTGACGCGCGCGGCCCTTCAGGGATGAAAAGCGCAGCGGCTGGCAGATCATGTTCATCTGGAGGATCGCGCGCTTCAATGGCAGGTTCGCGGCGTGGTCGAGAATGGCAGTGTGAAAGGCGATGTTGCCCTCGAGATGGGCATCGACATCTTCGTTCACCATCGCCTCGCGCATGACCGCGTTGTGCCGTTCCAGCTCGGTTATGAGCCCCTCGAGATTGCCGCGGGTCTCGAGCGCAAGCACGGCTTTCGCCTCCAGATCGGCGCGGAGCTCGTAGAGGTCGCGGACCTCGCTGCGGGTCATCTTGCGAACCCGGAAACCACGCCTCGGAATGTGGACCACCAGCCCCTGAACCTCGAGCAGTCGCAGAGCTTCGCGCACCGAGGCGCGTGACGCGCCGACCCGGGCCTCGAGATCCTGTTCGCCCAGGCGGTCGCCGGGAACGTAGCTGCCCTCCACGATCAGGCGACGGATGCGCTCCATGACTTGATAGGTGAGAGTCTTGTCGAGGGGCATACGGTTGCGAGATCCTGCAGGCTGTGCGCGCTAGGGTAGACGGTCAGGTTCCGGCAGGCAAATCGCCTGGAGCCCGTTTCGTGAAGAAGGGCATTTTCCCCGACAGGACAAGGGCCTGATCCGCACAAAACATGTCGGCGTAGTGGAGGATGTGCTCCAGTGGACCCTGCCCGCGGAAGGGCGCATCGACCGCGTGCGTCGCGACGGCTGCGATGATCGCTTCGTCTAGGCCGATCTCGGCCAGCATTAGCGAGGCCAAGACACCGTGCGGCAGCCTCTGAGAGACGATCGTGGCGTCTACATTGCCGTCGGGCCCCGGGCGGTAGAGGAGCGCCTTGTCGAGATCGTGGAGCAGAAGCGCGGCAATCAGGGCGTCGCGATCAATCTGAGCCAGCCAGAGCGCTTCGGCAGAGGCGCGCAGCGCCAGGCCGGTCTCGCAGACCTCGCGTGTGTGGCGCAACAGCCCGTAGCCGGTGCCGGGCGCGAAGGCCATGTCTTCGAACCGCGTGAAGTCCGACGAGGCAAGCGCCGAGCCCCAGGCCTTGACGACCTGCGCGCGCAGCGGGTGCGGCAGCTCGGAGAGGCGAGGGAGCGCCGCAGCAAGCGCGGCTTCGGTCTCGGGGGCAACCTCGACGATCCGATAGCTTTTCATGGGTCTACGCTCCTTCGGTCAGACCATCAGCGGAAGGTAGGTGACGACGGCGAGCACCACGAACATCGCCGCGAGATACCAGACCATATATGGAAAGGTCTCCTTGATCGGGGTGCGGGTGATGCCGCAGACGGTCATCAGGACCGTCGCGACCGGCGGGGTCTGCTGGCCGATGGCGAGGTTGACGCAGGTAAGGATGCCGAAATGCACCGGATCGATTCCGAAGGAGAGCACCACTGGCATCAAGACCGGCACGACCACGATGATGGCGGCCGTTGCCTGAAGAAACATGCCCGCCACGAGCAGGAGGAGGTTGATGTAGAGGAGCAGCAGCCACGCGCTTTCGGTCGTGTCGCCGAGGTGCGCCGCGAGGCGCTGCGGCACCTGTTCGTTTGCCAGCACCTGTCCGAGAATGGCCGAGGCTGCGACGATGATCAGGATCGAGGCGGATTGGTGGGACGTTGACACGAGCAATCGCCACAGCGTGGCGAGTGAAAGCTCGCGCAGCACGAAGCCGTAGAGCAGCGAGGCGATGACACCGATCGCCGCGGCCTCGGTGGGGGTCACGATCCCGCCGATCAGACCCCCGATGACGACGACCGGAATAAGCAGGGGCACCAGCGCCCGGCGCAGCGCCGCGAGCAGGGCTGCGACCGCGAAGGCCGCGTCCCGGGGATGGTTCTCGCGGCGAGCGAAGAGCCGGTTGGTGATCATGAAAACGATCCCGAGCCCTATTCCGGGCGCGAGACCGGCAAGGAAGAGGTCGCGGATCGAGGTATTGGAGACGGCCCCGAAGATCACCATGGCGATGGATGGCGGGATGATGATGCCGATGATCGCCGAGGCGGCAGTGACGGAGACCGAGAATGCCCTTGGATAGCCCGCGCGTTCCATCTGCGGCACGAAAAGCTTGCCCATCATGGCGGCATCGGCGACGGCTGAGCCGCTCATCTCGGCCATCAGCATCGAGGAAACCACATTAACGTGGGCAAGCCCGCCCGACATCCAGCCCACGAGCGCGCGGCTGAGATCGATGAGGCGGGCTGCGATCGACGTGCTCGACATGATCTCGCCCATCAGGATGAAAAGCGGCACGGCGAGGATGACGAAGCTTGCCGAACCCGAGAACAGCGTGACCGGCAAGGTGGGCATCCCGATGCCAGCGAGGGCCATGAAGCCGGTGGCCGAGAGAAGCATGGCGAAGGCCACCGGCAAGCCGATGGCGATCAGGAAGATCATGGTCAGGATGAGGGCAATGGCCAAGTCGGGCTCCGTTCAGTCGGTTTGGTCAGGCGCGGCGGGGCGCAATGCGTTCCACAGAAAAGCCACCGCCATGAGTGCGAAGGAAACCGGCAGGGCCGACAGGAACACCCCTCGCGGCATGTCGACGGAGCGCAGGCTGGAATGTCCGATTACGGTGAGCACTTTCCATGACTGCCAGGCGACGAACAGGCAGTAGGCCGACAGCGCTGCCTGAAGCGCCCGGTCTAGGATGCGGCGAAAGCGGGCGGGCAGGCGCTCGCTCAGGAAGGGGAAATCAAGGTGAAGCCCTTTTCGGGCGCAGGCGTAGCTTCCGAGGAAGATCATCCAGACAAGAGTGTAGGCGGCCACCTCATCGCTCCAACCCAGCGACACGTTGAGGACGTATCGGAACCACACCGCGAGCCCCAGAACGATCACCGTGCCGGCGAGGAGAAGCGCCAGCACGGTGTCCGCGATCCGGTCGATCAGACGCAGGATCATCGGTGTTGCCTCATTCGGCCTGCGCCGCTCGGATGGCATCGAGCCACTCGGAGCCGTTCTCGGCAATGTAGTCATCGTAGACCGGCTGGACTGCCGCCTGGAAGGCGATGAAATCGATCTCGTTGACGGCAGCCTCGGTGGCGATTTCGTCGATCGCGATCTGGTCCTGGGTCGCGGCCTCTTCGAAGGACGGTTCGATGATCACCTCGGCGGCTTCGGCGAAGGCGGTTTTCGCCTCGTCGCTCAGCCCGCTCCAGAAGGTCTGGGAGGCGACCAGGAAGCTCGGTGCGTAGTTGTGGGCGGTCAGGGAAAGATGATCCGAAACCTGGTAGAGCTTGGAGCCTGCAAAGCCGTAGGCCGCCGCTTCAGCGCCGTCGACAACCCCGGTCTGCAGGGCGGTGTAGACCTCGGACCAGTCGATCGGGGTGGGGTTTGCCCCCAGCATGCGGAACACCTCCTGTCGGACCTGTCCCCCGGGGAGGCGGATCTTGAGGCCTTCCATGTCCGCGGGTGTCGTGATCGCCACAGGCGACATCACGTGGCGGAAGCCGTTTTCGTAGATCCCGAGGACCTTGGTCGATGTCCCCGCTTCGGCCGCACCGACAATCTCGGACTTGAGGTCGCCCGTGATGGCGCGTTGCACGTGGGCGCGGTCCTCGAACAGCCAGGGTAGGTCGAAAATCCCGAGCCGGTCATCGGCTTCAGTCATCGGCGTGACGAGGTTGCCCATTTCCAGCGTGCCAAGCTGAAGCTGTTCGAGCGTTGCCTGTTCGTTGCCGAGCTGGGCCGAGGGGAAGAAACGGAACTCGAACGCGCCGGGGAGCCGCGCCTCGACCTGCTCGGCGAAGAGTCGGGCCTGCGAGGCCTGCGGCGAGTTCTCCGCGGTGACGTAGGCAATGCGGACGACTTGTTGGGCAAGGGCAGCACCGGGTAGCAGTACTAGCGCGGCAAGTGCCGTCGCGAGAAGCGTCTGTTTCATCAAAGTTCCCTGTCTGTTGGTCTTTTAGAATTTCGCGTGCGCCGGCTCGGCCTCACGCCGGGGAGGTCATTTCCTCAAGTGCAGCGACGATGTCGTCGACCGGCATGACGTCGGCGAACTGCCGGTCCATGTCGAAGAGGCTGATGGCGTGGGAAACCGGAATGCGGTCGAAAACCGCGTCCTGGGCCACGATCGTCCGGAAATTGTAGGAGGCGCTGTCAAATACCGTCGCGCGGATGCAGTTGGAGGTGGCGCCGCCGATCACGATCACGGTGTCGATGTCGCGGTCGTTGAGATACCCAAGCAGCGGCGTTCCGTGAAACCCCGAGGGCTTTTTCTTGACGAAGGTGACATCCTGTTCCGCCGGCGACATCAGGTCGCTCAGCTCGGCCCCCTTGGTATTCTCGAGGCACCAGTGTTGGGAGTCGAGCAAACTGCGCTTGCGACCGTAGACACCGATGTCCTTGCCGTTGGCGGCAAGCTCGAAGAGGGTGAAGAAAACCGGCACCCCCATGGCCTGCGCGCGCGCGACGAGATCGGCGCCCCGCTGCAGGGCGGCGCGTCCAATGGCGCCACAGCTGGACGGCCAGTCCGAGTCTCGACCCTCTTCGCCGACCATGTATTTCTGGCAGTCGATTGCGACGATCGCCGCGCGTTTGCCAAGGCCCATCCGGTTCCCGAAACGTCCCTTCTGCAGAACCGCCTGATCGGCGTCGTCGAGATATCGGGTCCAGGGCTTCATCATGCATTTCCTTTTGATGTCGTGGCGAAGAGTCTCTCGGGGAGGTTTGTCGCCATGACCGGATGGCAGACATTTTCCCGACAATTTTCAAGAGTGGAGCGATACATTTGGTCGTGAAAATCTCGGCGACTTCACGAGAAGATCGAAAAATATGCAAGAAAACTGCAATTTGGTGAAGTTTTAGCGATACTTTGCGAGCTCACTTTCGCTCCGTGATGACATGCAAACACGCCAATTGAAGAAATATTGTCGTGAAAAAAGCTTTGAAGCAGAGCGGGCCACGGAGCCAGGACGTGAAGGCATGACGCGACGGCCTGGCCCCGTCACGTGGTCGGCGACCGTGAGACCCGCTCGTCGTCACGGCGCCTTTCGCGGTTCTGCCACCGGCTGGGCGCGTCGCGGTCGGACTGTGAAACGCGGTGGCTTCCCGCTCGCTCCGGGGCTGCCCGAGCTGGCATTCGCAGTCCGTCGCGCTAGGGCTCGTAGCGAGCTTCGCGATAGGCGGTCAGAATATTGTCGAGATTGCTCATGACGTGGGCGCGTTTGGCCTCGGCGGCGTCCTGAAATCTCCGCTCGGCAAGCGCGTTGAGGATGATGCCGGTGTAATCCAGCGTCTGACTCTCGCCCAGTTTGCGCAGCAACAGGTTGTATCGCACCGGTTCTATAGCGTCGTTGAGCCGGTCGAGAACCTCGCGCAGGGGCGTGTTTCCAGAGAAGTTGGCGATCAGATCGTAGAAGCTCCGGATGCTCTGAAGGTAGGCCCGTGGATCGTTGGCATCGCGCGCGCGCGTAAGTTCCGCGCGGGCCGTGGTGAGCTCGTCCACCAGCGGAGACAGGTCCTCGATACCGGTCAGTTGCAGGATCGCAAGCGCCTCGAGTTCTCCGCGCAGCATGAAATGGTCCCGCAGTTCGCGATCCTCGTAAAGCTTGACCCGAAAGCCACGCCTGGGAACGTGTGAAACCAGTCCACGCACCTCGAGCAGGCGCAGGGCTTCGCGCACCGGGCCGCGGCTGATGCTGAAGCGCTGCTCGAGATCTTGCTCGCGCAAGGGCTGGCCGGGACGGAAGGTCCCGTTCATTATGAGTTCGCGCACCTGAGAGGCGACGAAATATGGAATTGTTCCCGGAACGCCTTCCGCCATCAGCGCTTCATCGCCATTTGCATTTTTGTCCTGCCTAAACTTGGCCCGTGGTCGGGCATTCATCTTCAATATGGCCACCCATGTCAAAGCGCGAGATGGCGCAGTCACCAACTCGCGGGGCGTTTCAGGCCTGTTGTTCCGGGAGAATGGGCCAGCCCATTTGCAGCGAGAGCTGATGTGCAACGGCCAGCAACCGCCCCTCATCGAGCGGGCGCGCGATGAGCTGTGCGCCGACGGGCATGCCGTTTGCATCGACGCCGATAGGCATCGAGAGCACGGGCACACCGAGATAGCTGAAGGTCCTGGTCAACCGGGTGATGGCGGCGACCACGCCGAAGACGGAATCAGGTGCCTCCATGTCGGCATCGTTGCGCAGTGGCACCGGCAGCGGGACGGTCGGACAGATCAGCACATCAGTGTCTCCGAGCGGGCCGTCGAGGAACGAGCGAAGCACAGTTGCCCGAAGGGAAAGCGCCTCGAGATAGCGCACGGCGGGCACATGAAGTCCGGGTTCGGTGCGCGAGAACACGGCTTGCGAAAAGCGCTCCGGAGACTGGCGCATGGCCTCGCTGTGAAGCGTGGCGGCCTCGACCTTCGAGATAATGTCGCCCAGTGCGTAGCAGGCCTCCATTTCCGGGAAGTCCCGGGCGGGCGCGGCTTCGAACATATCCGTGCAGCGTACCGTGAAGCGATCAAACACCTCTTGGATCCCCGGATCGCAGGGCACGCCAAGGCTCAGTGCAGCAACACGGCTTTGCATGACCCAGGGTGCGTCGAAAAGGGACAGGTAGTCCGGAACCGGCACGTCGAGGCTGGTGGGGTCGCGGGGGTCGTGGCCCGCGACTGACCGGAGCAGCAGCGCGCAATCCTCGGCGCTACGGGCGATTGGGCCGATAGAATCGAGCGAGAAGGCGCGGGGAAAACTGCCGGCCCGCGACACCAACCCGTAGGTCGGCTTGAGCCCGAATACGCCGTTCATCGAGGACGGCAGGCGGGTCGAGCCACCCGTGTCCGATCCGAGAGCGCCGAAGATCGCGCCCGTGGCCACCGCGACCGCCGAGCCGCTGGAAGAGCCGCCCGAGATGCGACTCGGATCCCATGCGTTGCAGCAATCGCCGAAATGCGGGTTTTGGCCGGTTGGGCCGCAGACCATCTCGTTCATGTTGAGACTGCCGATATTGACAGCACCCGCCGTGTCATAGCGTGCGATCACGGTCGCGTCCCGCTCGGCCGGGGCTGCATCGCGTCGGACGGCGGCCCCCACGGTCATCGCACGGCCGGCCTGTTCGAAGCAGTCCTTGTGCGCCAGCGGGATGCCGTGCAGCGGTCCACGATGCAGGCCCTGCGCGGCGGCGTCATCAAGGCTTCTGGCCTTGGCGCGGGCGCTCTCTTCATAGGTTTCAATGAACGCGCAATGGCGGGGCTTGCTTGCATGCGCGGCAGCTAGCGCCGCTTCGGTCAGGGCCGTCGCCGACGTTTCGCCCCTCGCAAGGGCCGCAGCCGTGCCGCTGAGCGATTGCGCGGCCATCATGGACAAGGACGCGCCCTCTGCCTCTGCCGCAATCGCGGAGGCCGGCCGTGTCTGGCTGACCTCCGTGGATGCCGTTCCGGCGATGCTGCGGCTCTGTGCCCCGCTCTCGGCGAGCAGGGCAAGGTAGTCTCCCGGCTGATCGTCATGGCCGAGCTTGCCGTCCGCGACATTGCGCACTGCGCTGTTGAGCCGCGCGAGTTCGGAGGCGAGCCGGTCCGGGGCAGTGCGGGACTCAATATCATGCAACGCGGAGCTGGCATGTGCGATCCAACGCTCGGTGATGGGGTCTTGTCCGTGGGTGGTCATTCGACGGCTCCCGTCTTGTGCAGCGCTTCGATCGCTTCGGGGTCAAGGCCGAGCTCCGAGAGGATGTCGTCCGTGTGCTGTCCGAAGAGCGGCGCGGGGGTGCCCGCCACGGGAGCGGGCAGGGCGCGGCTGTCGGAGGCGAATTTCACCGCGCCGGCGAAGCCGCGATAGTGGCCGATGACGGGGTGCTCGAAGTTGCTGATCATGCCCTCGGCGGCGACCTGCGGGTCGTCGAACATGTCCTCGACCTGGCGCACGACGGCGCATGGAACGCGCTGGCCAAATCGCTCCTGCCATTCCTCGGCGCTGCGCAACGCCAGCGCTTCGTGCAGGCGCGCCGTGAGAAACTCTGCATTTTCGGCGCGTTTGCGCACAGTGTCGAACCGGGGATCGGTGAAAAGCTCGTCGAGCCCGGTCAGCTCGCAGAGCGCCTGCCAGAAGTGCGGCGTATTGGCGGAGATGTAGAGTGTGCCCTCGCGCGTCGGATGCAATCCGGTGATGCCCCCCGACCGCATGTCCCGGTTCACGTCCCGATCTTCGGATTCGGCCCAAACCAGTCGGGCCGATTGCATCGCAAGCGCACTGCGTAGCAGCGAGACGCCGACATAGCATCCCTTGCCGGTCCGTTCCCGCTGGAAGAGCGCCGAGCTCACCCCGCTGCTGAGGATCGAGGCGGCGTAATAGTCTACCACAGAGCCGTAGAGTATCTCCGGAGCACCCGGCGCCCCCTGCAGGGCGCAGAGGCCGGACATTGCCTGCAAAACCTGATCATAGCCGGCCTTTTCGCGGGCAGGCCCCTGCTCGCCATAGCCCGAGACTGCGCAGTAGATCAGCCTCGGGTTGTGGGCAGAGAGCGTCTCGAAGTCGATCTTGAGCCGTGGCGGCACGTTGGGGCGGAAGTTGTGCACGAAGACATCCGCCTTGGCGACCAGTTGCATGAGCGTGTCGAGCCTTCTGGCTTCTGAGATCCAGAACGATTCCGCGTTGCTCGGTGACCCCGAGGAAGGCGCGGCTTTCTTTGTCCAGAGTGGAGGGATACTTGCGGAGGTTGTCGCCGGTGGGTGGCTCGACTTGATGACCTCAGCCCCCAGATCCGCCAGGAGGGCGCAGCCGTATGGGCCTGCGATATAGGCGCTGAGGTCGAGGACCCGAATGCCCTGGAGTGGTGCCTGCGGCACGGCGGTCGGGCTCTCGGTTTCGGTCATGGTCATGTGATTCATTCTTCCTCCAGGGGGATCCTTGGCTGCGCGTCTTGGGCGGGATCCGGCCACCGTCCGGATCCCGCCTGTTTCTCGGTCAGTCGCCGATGCCGAGGGTCTCGACGATGGTCGTCCATTGTGCGTAGTCGTCGAGCAGTGTCTCGGTCAGGGCGGCCGGGCTCGAAGGGGTCGCCTGCGCGCCCGCATCGGCGATGAACGTCTTGAAAGCCTCGTCTTCGAGAGCGGTCTCGATCGCGGCGTTCATGGTGTCGACGATGGCGTCGTCGGTCGCCGCCGGCGCGAAGACGCCCCACCAGACTTCGGTCGAGTAGTCGATGCCGCTTTCCATCACGGTGGGCATGTCGGGAGCCGACTCCATCCGCTCTTCGGTGGTGTAAGCGAGGCGCGGAAGCCCCTCGGCGGGCGATCCAGTCAGCGAAGCGACGGTGGTGATGATAAGATCGAGGCGCCCGCCGGCGAGATCCACCTGTGCGGGGGCGATGCCCTGGTAGGGTGTCAGCTCCATTTCGATGCCGGCGGCCTGCTCGAACAGCGCGGTGGCCATGTGCGAGCTGTCACCGATGCCGGCGCTGCCGTAGAACAGTTCACCCGGCTGCTCCTTGGCCATCCCGACCAGCTCCTCGACGTTGGAGGCGCCGAGGTCTTCGCGCGTGACGATGACGAAGGGCGCGGTCGCCACCCGGGAGACGCCGGCGAAATCCGTCGTCACGTCGAAGGGCACTTCGCGGACCGCAGCGCTTGTCGCGATGGAGCCGGAGGTGAAGAGGAAGGTGTAGCCATCTGCCTCCGCTGCGGCGACATAGGCCGCGCCGATCGAGCCGCCCGCGCCGGCGCGGTTCTCGACGATGACCGATTGGCCCATCGAGTCCGACAGTTCCTGCGCAAGGTAGCGCGCGATGATGTCGTTGCTGCCGCCGGGAGTGAAAGGGACCACCAGCGTGACGGTATCGTTCGGCCATTCCTGTGCTTGGGCGCCTGCCGCGGTGAAGGCCATGGCGGATGCCGCCGTGAGGGCAAGGAGGGTTCTCTTGTTCATTGTCTTCATACTCATCCCATTGGATTGCAGTTGATTTTTTAGGCAAAGGGCCGGTGGTGCCGGGCTCTTCGCTAGGCCGGATATTGCAAACGTGGTGTGATCATGTCTATCAGTTTGTAGATTGTAGACAAACTAGACTCTACAAAAAACTGGAAGGTGCCAATTTCATGCGCAGCAAACTTTTTGTCCCAGCATCGCGGCCCGAGCTCTTTGAAAAGGCGGCACGCAGCGAGGCGGATGCGATCTCGTTCGACCTCGAGGATGCGGTCGACGAGGCGCGCAAGCACGAGGCCAGGGCGGTTTTGTCGGCGCATCTGGAAGCACCCCGCACCCACGACAAGCTTGTGCTAGTGCGGGTGAACGCGCTCGCGACCGAGCATTTCAAACAGGATGTCGAGGCGATCGTGCGCACCGGGCTCGACGTGATCAATTTACCCAAGATTGAGTCCCCCGAGGAAATCCTTGCCGCGCTGAGCCACATCGAGCTCTGCGAGGCCCGCCACGGGATCACCGAGCCGATCCGGATCCTCGCCAATATCGAGACACCGGCCGGCCTGCAGAACGCCAGCGCAAGTGCTGCAGCGCATCCCCGCGTGATGGGGCTTCAGATCGGTTTCGGTGACCTCTTCGCGCCGCTGGGCATCCGCCAGAGCAACAGCTTCGCCATCGCCCAGACCCGCTGGAGCGTCCGTATCGCTGCCGCGCAGGCCGGGATCGACGCCTTTGATGGTGCCTTCGTGAACATTTCGGCACCCGATGACTTCGTTGCAGATGCCCAGGCGGCACGCGCGATGGGCTTCACCGGAAAGAGCTGCATCCACCCGAGCCAGTTGCGGCTCGCCAACGAGGTCTTTCGGCCCACGCCGGACGAACTGGCCCATGCCGTCGATGTGACCCGTGCCGCGGCAGACGCAGGTGCCCGCGCAGTGGGGGCCTTCGTGGTCAACGGCCAGCTCGTGGACGGCCCCTTCATCACGCGAGCGCAGCGGATCGTCGAGCAGGCGCGCCGTGACGGCCTTCTCGTCGATTGAATGAAATGCTCCGACCGGCCCCCATAAAGCCGGCGGAGGACAACACAGCAGGGATTGCGATGTACTCGAAAGACTACACGGACATTGTCGGCGGGCTGGTGCTCATCTGCCTCGGGCTCGTCTTTTCGGCCTATGCCGCGACGCATTACGATATCGGGACGATCCGGCGCATGGGCCCGGGCATGTTTCCCACCATCCTCGGCGTGGCGCTGGCCATATTCGGGGCGGCGCAGATCGTCCCGGCGCTCAGGCGCGCCGGAAACAAGCCTGATATTCGGGTTTGGACGCCGATCTTCGTGCTCGGGGCCTGTGGGGTCTTCGCGCTGATGCTGCGCAGCTGTGGCCTGATCCCGGCCGTCATCACCCTGACCGTCGTGGCGTCACTCGCCGAGCTCGAGATCCGCCCCCTTCGCATGGCGGCGATCTCGGCGATCCTCTGCCTCGCATCCTGGCTGATCTTCGTCGTGGCTTTCGGTCTGAACGTACCGATCGCACGCTGGCCGTTCTGAGAGCGGACATGACCATGGGATTTCTTGACAACATCACGCTGGGGCTCTCGATCGCCCTGAGCTATCACAACCTGCTCTACTGTTTTCTCGGCGTTCTTCTGGGGATGGTGATCGGGGTCATTCCGGGCATCGGGGTTCTGGCAAGCATCTCGATGCTGTTTCCGATCACCTTCTATCTCGACCCGACAACCGCGCTGATCATGTTGGCTGGGATCTGGTATGGTTCGAGTTATGGCGGCAGCACCGCGGCCATCCTTCTCAACATTCCCGGAACACCGTCGAACGCGGTGACGGCACTCGACGGTTATCCGATGGCGCGTGCGGGGCGGGGGGGCGTTGCGCTCTTCATGACCACGATCGCCTCTTTCGTCGGCGGCTCGATCGGGATCCTCGTAATGACCATGTTCACGCCGGTCATCGCTCCCTACGCGCTGCGCTTCGGCTCGGCAGAGTATTTCTCGCTGATGGTCTTCGGGCTCGTTGCCGCGTCGACGATCTCCGGCGGCTCGGTCGCGAAAGGGCTCGCCATGGTGGTCGCGGGGCTGATGCTCGGCACCATCGGGGCAGACATGTATACAGGGGTGCCGCGGTTTTCCTTCGGATTCTTCGAACTGACCGAATCCGTCAGCCTCGTTGCCCTGGCGATGGGAATGTTCGGCATCTCCGAGGTCATCGCCACAGTCCGTCGCATCAAGCCCGGCGACATCGACGTGGACAGTGTCGGTCTGCGGGCCATGCTCCCGACCCGCGACGACTGGCGGCGGTCCTGGCTGCCGACATTGCGCGGGTCCGGCATCGGCTCCTTCTTCGGCACGCTTCCCGCGACCGGCCCCGCGGTGGCAGCGTTCATGGCCTACGCCGTCGAGAAGCGTAGTTCGTCCGACCCCGAGCGCTTTGGGAAGGGGGCCGTCGAAGGCATCATGGCGCCGGAAGCAGCCAACAACTCCGCCGACCAGACCGCTTTCATCCCGACACTGTCGCTTGGCATTCCCGGCAGTCCGACCATGGCGCTGATGCTCGGTGCCCTTCTGGTGCACGGAATCACGCCGGGTCCGGCGCTGCTGACCGAGAGCTCGGACCTGTTCTGGGGGCTGGTGATGAGTTTCTGGGTCGGGAACCTGATGCTGCTCATCCTGAACATTCCGCTCATCGGCCTCTGGGTGCGGCTCTTGATGCTCCCGTATACATGGCTCTACCCGGCCATCATCATGTTCATCTGCATCGGCACCTATACGGTCAACAACTCGATCTTCGACATCTGGTTGGTGCTGGTCTTCGGGTTTCTCGGCTATGTGATGCGGATCTTCGACTGGCCCACGGCGCCTCTGCTGCTCGGCTTCGTTCTGGGACCCTTGATGGAAAATCACTTCCGCCGCGCAATGCTGCTGTCGCGCGGAGACTTCGCGACCTTCGTGGAGAGCCCCATCGCCGCGACCTCGATAATCTTGACTGTGGTGGCTTTGGCCTGGGGACTCTGGTCGAGCCAAAGGAACAGGAAACGGCGAGCGGCGGCGCTTCAGCGCTGAGGCTGCGAATGCCCGTGGAGCAGGCCTCGCGACGGTTTGAAATGCCCCGCTTCCGCTGCGCCTCGACCATGTTCAACTTAGCGCTGCCCCTCCAAAACGTCGGTCGCTCGAAGGCGCTTGCCGTGGGGGCTGTACTCTCGGCGGGGGCCGTGGCGAGCGTCCTGTTTCTGCTTGCAGGAGCCATGAGGACGCGGAGGCAGTACTTGTACGTCTTCCCATGCTGCGGGGACATGAGGCGAGAACAGCGCGAGGCAAGGGTGTCTTGGCGACCACGCACACGGGTGTGCTCGCGCCCGGACTCGGAGACGCGATACCCGCGGCCAGAGCAATCGGGAAGGCGGGGCCACGGGGCCGATGCTGAACGCGCCCTACGAGAACTCCCCGGCGTAGCAAAGCGCGATCGACGACATCCACATGGTGCATCATGCAGGTGGACCTGCCGATCATGCGCTATGAAAATCCGATACGCGCGCCTCGCCTTTTGTGCCAGACATTATTGCAAAGCGCGTTGAAGGTGGCATCATCGACGAAATGAAAGCCTCAAGCACCGACCTCTATCACTTCGACCAGATCATGCAGCGCGTCGGCCCATCCCTTGGTGCCCCGAGCGGGCAGGACACGCTCTTTCTCCAGCAGCTTGCGAGTGGCATGGTCGGCGACGTGCTGATCTCCGCGGGTCGGATGCCGAAGGGCCCGGCGCAGGTTCAGGCAGGCAAGGCAGACGAGTCGCTTGCGCTGCAACGACGCCTCGGGCGGCTCATGGATGGGCTGTCTGCAGAGGAAAGCCCTGGCCCCTTGCGGCACGCGCTGGAGCTGATCGGGACCGACACCGGCGGGTCGGCGCTCCCGACGCCACCTCTCTCCGATGCGCTGAAGCAGCGCCTCGCGCGGGTCGTGGCCGCGCTGCGCGACAGCAGCGTGGCCCTGCCCGAGGCGGCCTGACGCCCATGGAGGAAACAGCCGGCAACGCGCTCTATCTCAACCAGAACGGCCCCGAGCCGTCCTGGCCCGTGCTCGCGGGCCCCAAGACCGTCGATGTGGCCATCGTCGGAGGCGGGCTGACCGGCCTTTCTACGGCTCTTCATCTCGCCGAGGCCGGCGTTTCTGTGGCGGTCTTCGAGGCGCATGTGCCGGGTTGGGGCGCCTCTGGGCGCAACGGAGGGCAGCTCAACCCGGGGCTCAAGTTCGATCCCTCGTGGTTCAACGAGCGGTTCGGTGAGGATCAAGCTCGCAGCATCGTCGCGTTCGGCTGGTCCACGGTCGACGTCACCGCCGCGCTGGTCGACAGGCTTGGCATCGACTGCGATCTGCGCCGCAACGGGACGCTGCGGGCGGCGGCCTCAGAGCGTGACATTGCGGGGGTGCGGCGAACCTATGATGACATGCGCGCACTCGGGATGCCGGTCGACTGGCTCGAGGGTGAAGCGCTTGCGGCGCTGACCGGCCATCAGCACTATCCCGCGGCTTTGCTCGACAGGCGTGGCGGAGATGTCGATCCGCTAAAGCTCGTGCGGGGCCTCGCCGGGAGTGCGGCGCGGGCCGGCGCCGAGATCTTTGCCCGGTCACGCGCCAGCGATCTGGCCGAGCAGGGCGGAGGCTGGCGGTTCACGGCAAATGGTCACGAGGTTCGCGCGGCCAAAGTTCTGATTGCCTGCAATGGCTATGCGGATCGCCTGTGGCCGGGACTGGCAGAGGCATCCGTCCCGGTCTTCAGCTCGGTGCTCGCCTCCGAGCCGCTGCCCTCGGATCTGGCGGCGCGCGTGATGCCCGGGCGGCAGGTCCTCTACGAATCCGGGCTGGTGACGGTCTATTGCCGTGTCGATGCCGCCGGCCGGATGGTGATCGGTGGCCGTGGCCCGATGCGCCCGTCGTCGGACGCCGCAAGCATGGGCGCTGTTCGGCGCCATGCGGAGCACCTCTGGCCGGCGCTTGCATCGGTCGAATGGGACTATGCGTGGAACGGCCGGGTGTCGATCACGCCAGATCACTTGCCAAAGCTGCATGCGCCGTGGGCCGGGTTGCTGATCGCCTATGGCTACAACGGGCGCGGTGTCGCGCTTTCGACCGCTCTTGGCGCCCATCTCGCAGAGAGCCTGACGGGCAGCGTCACGACCGAGACGCTGCCGCTGCCCGTGTCGGACATGAAACGCATGGCGTTTCATCGCTTCTGGCCAATCGGCGTGCAGGGCGCAATCGCCGCATCGCGCTTTCGCCAGATGATTGCCGACTTGTTTTGACACTCGCGAACGAGGCTTGCACGATGTCTCTCAGGCGACACCTCGAGGGCGTCTGCGGCCCAGTGCCATGGCTGTCGGTTCTGGCGTGGCGACAGCATTTGTCGGAGAGGCGGCCGCTACGGCGATCACCGTCGCATACCATGGCGGGCGTCGGCCAGATCAAGCGCCCTCACGGGTGCGCGTGCTGCCCGCTTTGGTGCCGGGTAAGCCGCTGTTGGCGAGATCTGCGGAGAAGACGCCGGGTGTGGTGTTCAGGCCGTCCCGGATGATTACAAAGTCGGGAAATGCGCAGATCTTGGTTCACGCGTGGATCAGGCGGCCATCCAGCCGCCGTCAACGAACAGGGTGTGTCCGGTGAGATAGGTCGCCTCGTCACTGGCGAGGAAGATCGCGGCGCGGGCGACATCGTCGGGGGTTCCGAGGCGGGGCCACGGGGTGCGTTGCTTGGAATAGTCGATCCAGCGCGGCTCGACCGCGCGGCCGCCCTTGCCAGTGAGGATCTTGCCGGGAGCGATGGCGTTCGAGACGATCTGATGGGGGCCGTAATCGGCGGCAATCTGGCGGGTCATGTAGGCGATGCCGGCCTTGCTGACACCATAGGCAAAATCCTCGGGCGCTGAGACATGGCCGTGCTGGGAGGAGATGTGGATCAGGCGGCCGCGCACCTCCTCGCGGATCTCCTGCGTCATCATCTGGCGAACGGCGGCGCGCGCGCAGAGGTAGGCGCCCTTGAGGCTCACATCCATCACGCGGTCCCAGTCGGCCTCCTCGGTCTCGACCAGAGGCTTGCCGGCGCGCAGCACGGCGTTGTTGACGAGAATGTCGAGGCGGCCGGTCTGGGCGGAGGCCCGGTCCACAAGCGCCTCGACCGCGTCGGCGCACGAGACATCGGTCTTGACGAAGACGGCGGATCCACCCTCCTCGGCCACCACCTCGCAGACGGGGCGGCCGCCCTCGACGGCCTCTTCGGTGATGTCGGCGACAAAGACATGGGCGCCTTCGGCCGCGTATTTTCGGACGATGGCGCGCCCGATGCCCGAGGATCCTCCGGTTATGATGGCGACGCGGCCCGCAAGGCGCTGGGTCATGAGAGGGTCTCCTTCGGCGAATGTGCGATGTGCCCGAGCCAGTCGGCGGCGGCCCGGGGCAGCGGGGTGTGCGAGCCGGGCACCAGCCGGCGCAGGCGCTGGATGGCGAGCGCCGGGCGGTCGGTGGGATAGCCGTAGCGGATGGTCGGCGCTGCGGCGTCGATGTGCCAGCTCAGCGGCAGATGCGCGGCCAGCGCCGTGCACCAGTCCGGCAGGTCGGTCACCTCTCCAGCCCCGATATGCACGATGTCAGGCAATGCGGTGTCACTGCTCACCAGTGAAGCGATGGCCGCGGCGGCGTCGCGGGAATAGCACCAGTCGGCGGGCACTGCGCGGGGCAACGTGACGGGGCGCCCCTCCAGCGCGGCCAGAAGGATCTGGTGATGTGGGCTGGAGACCTTCCGGCTGTCTGACGCACGTTCGTGCGGGCCGAAGATCGGGCCGAGGCGCAGGATGGACAGATCGATCCCGGCAGAAGGCGCGAGGCGGCGCAGGCTCATCTCGGCGGCATATTTTCCTATACCGTAAAGGCTTTGCGGCGTGGGGGTGGTGCGGTCCTCGTGGTAGAGCCCGTCGGCTTCAGGTGCGGCGTTGCCGTAGACGGCGATCGAGGAGAGCTGAAGGAGCCGGCGGATGCCGGCGGTCTTTGCGGCTTGCAGCAGACGCACGCTGCCAAGCAGATTGACGTCGAGCACGAGGTCCGGGTTGGCCTCTTCGAAGGCGGCGTCGGGGGTGAGGGCTGCGGCGTGGATCATGTGGGTCAGGCGGCGCCCGGTCAGCGCGGCATCAAGGGATGCCTGATCCCTCAGGTCTGCGGTGACGAAGTCAAAGCCCGGCCAACTGTTCCGAGGCGGGTGAAGGTCAAGGCCGAGCACGGGAATGCGGCGCGCGCAGAGGGCTTCGGCTATGGCAGAGCCGACGAAGCCAGAGGCGCCGGTGACGAGCACGATCATCGGGGGAGCTCCTGTCGGAGGGCTTCGGCGATTTCCTCGGCCTGCACGCCGGCATCCGGCCCGGCCAGCCGGGCGGCGGCGGCCATTTCCGCAACCTCGGCGGTGGGCGCGGGCGGCTCGCCGGCGCGGTAGCGGATGTCTCCGCCGACCATGGTCAGGAGCGTGTCCGCGCCGGTGCAGCGGCCGAGGATCAGATCGAGCGGGTCGCAATCGGGATCGGTGTAGGGGCCGCGCGCGCGGGTCGGGTCGAGCGCCACCAGATCGGCGCGCTGGCCCGGGGCGATCGTGCCGATGTCGGGCTGAAAGATCGCCTGAGCGCCGATCTTGGTGTCCATTGCGAGGGTCAGCCGGTTGGCTTTGGCAGCCGCGCCCGTGCCCCGGGCCAGCAGGCCGCCGAGGCGCAGTTCGGACAGGTAATCCTCGCTATCGTCCAGTGCGCAATTGTCGGTGCCGAGCGCCACGGGAAGCCCGGCCGCACGCCAGTCGGCCAGTGGCGGCGCACCGTTGAAGAGCCGCATGTTGGCGCCGGGGTTCGACACGACGGTGAGGCCGAGGCGCAGAGCCTCCTCGACGTCATGCGCGCGCGCCTGGGTGAAGTGGGCCGCGCTGACTTGGGTCTCGAAGACGCCGAGGGCTTCGAGGTGCTTCAGGACCGCTCCGCTGCACAGCGTCTCGGCGACGGCCCGCTGCGCGGGGGATTCCAGCAGATGGAAATGGATGCCGGTGCCGGTGCGCGCGGCATGGGCGGCGATGGACTGCCAGGCGGCATCTGACACCCATTGCGGTCCGGCCGGGCCATGGGCAATCGAGATCGTCGGGTGGCCGGCATATTCGGACAGGAGCCGATCCGTCAGAACCAGCGTTTCCTGCAAGGGCAGGTAGGCGGGCCGTGTTTGGCTCAGGAGGGCTTGTGCCTGCGGGGACAGGCCATCGCGGAAGGCGCTTTCATCGGTCGGCGGGTAGACCAGACCGCCCTGATTTGCGAAGCCCACGCAAACCGTGGCGCGCAGCCCGGTCTCCTCGTAGGCGCGGATGACACCGCGCAGCTCGGCCTCGTAATCGCCTGTGGCGTATGAGTAATTCGCGTGGAGCGTGGCGGTGACACCATTGCGCAGCATCTCCTGCGCGGCAAGCCGGGTCAGCAGGTAGGCGTCGGGTGCCTTGCGCCCGCGCCGCCGGGCGATCCAGGGCTCGAGTTGGTCGTCGGGATAGCCCAGCTGCACCTGGCTGAGGCCGCGCCCATGCTGGTGGGCGTTCACGAAGCCGGGCAGCAGGATCGCATCGCCGAGCGCGGTGAGGCGCGCGGCGGGAAAGCACGCGCGCATGTTGTCGGGCGTGCCGAGCGCCACGATGCGGCCCGCGTCCACCGCCACGGCCCCGGGGCGCAGCGGTGGGCGCTCCGCTCCGGGGATCACGCAATCGGCTGTCAGAAGCTGCATGGTCAGAACAACAGGTTCGGCAACCAGAGCACCAGTCCCGGCCAGAAGATCAGCAGGATCGTGAAGGCCAGCATCAGCAGGACGAAGGGCAGGGAGCCCCAAATCACGTCCATGATCGACCCGGTCCCGCGCACGCCCTGAACGATGTAGAGGTTCATGCCGATGGGCGGCGTGATCAGCCCGGTCTCCATCATCAGGACAAGGAAGATGCCGAACCAGACCGGATCGATGCCCAGCTGCACGACCAGCGGAAAGACCACCGGCAGCGTTGCGATCATCATCGACAGCGTCTCCATGAAGCAGCCTAGGATGAGGTAGAAGAGGATCAGCAGGAACAGCACCTGGATCGGGCCGGCGCCCAGATCGACCACGAAGCGGGTCAGCGTCTGGGGAATGCCGAGCATCCCGATCACGAAGTTCAGGAAATGCGCGCCGACCATGATCAGCAGGATCATCGCCGAGATCCGGACGGTGGAGATCATCGCCTCGTGCAGAAGCGGCAGGGTCATCTTGCGCTTGGCCAAGGCCACCAGCAGCGCGCAGGTGACGCCAATGGCGGCGGATTCCGTGGGCGTGGCCCAGCCGCCGTAGATGACGCCCATGACGATGGCGAAGATCAGCAGCGGTGGCAGGATTTCCAGCAGGGACTTCAGCTTTTCGCGCATCGGGCGGTCGGGCAGGCTGGGCCCCGCGACGCCGGGGTGCAGGACAGAGATCACCGCGATCAGCGCCATGAAGGCGACGGTCAGGGCGATGCCCGGCAGGATACCGGCGGCAAAGAGTTGGCCGATGGAGGTGTTGGTCATCGAGCCGTAGATGATGATGTTGATCGACGGCGGGATCAGGATGCCCAGCGTGGCGCCCGCGGCGATGGTTCCGGCGGTCAGGCGCTCGTCGTACTTGCGCTCCGACAGGATCGGGATGGCCACGTTGCCGATGGTGGCGGCGGTCGCGACCGAGGATCCCGAGACCGCGGCAAAGAAGGCCGATGCCCCAATATTCGAGTGCAGCAGCCCGCCGGGCAGCTTGCGCATCCAGTCCGACAGCGCGCGGTAAAGCCCGTCCGCCACGCCCGAGCGCACCAGGATTTCTCCTAGGAAGACGAAAAGCGGGATCGCTGTGAGGATGAAATCGTTCTGACCGCTCCAGATCTGGTTGCCGAAGGTCATCAGGATCGGCCAACCCATGGTGAGCATGGCGCCGGTGAAGGCGGTGAGGAACATCGCCACGGCTACCGGAAGGCCGATCAACATCAGGCCCAGCATCATCATGAAGCCGAGCGTCGCTTCTCCGATCCCGATCATTGTGCACCTCGTGCCGTCACGCCGGCCTGTTCTTCATGGATGAGATCGTCGAGCGACTTGGGCCCGTAGAAGCGGTTCAGCCGGTCACGGTCGCACAGGAACAGAATCGCCGCGTGCAGGAAGAGCGCGGTCGAGACCACGGCAAACACGGCCAGTCCGAAGACCCAGAGGCTTTGTGGCATCCACAGCGGGGTCATGAGGGGCGTTCCGGACAGGGACTTGAATTCAATGCTCTCCATCAGCGCGGCCCAGCCGCGCCAGGCCATGAAAAGCGCCATCAGCATGGTGCCCAGCGTCGCCAGCAGGTTCAGCACCGACCCGACGCCGGGATTGACGCGCTCGGTCAGGATCTCAACGCGGGTGTGGGCCCGTTCGATCGCGGCGAGCGAAAAGCCGAAGGCACCGGTGATGGCCAGCGTGTAGCCGCCGAGCTCGTCGCCGCCCTGAAGCGAGACATTTGCGAAGCGCCGCAGCAGCACCTCGGCGGTGATGGTCAGGGTGAGCAGCAGCAGCGCGTAGCCGGCCACCAGCGCAAGGAACCGCGCGACGGGGGTCATCGCCTGCGCGATCCTGTTTTCTCCGGACATTCTGAGTCTCCGAGGCCTGCGTGAATGGGGACGCGGGGGCGCCGGATCGCG
>NZ_DS022277.1:773318-814175 GCF_000153725.1 Salipiger bermudensis HTCC2601
CCCCGCACAGGGTCTTGCTCTGGACAGGCTCAGTTGATGGTCAGGCCTGCGGCGTCGCCCGCGGTCTCGTTCCAGGTTTCCGTGCAGGACGGGTCGACATTGTTGCAGGTCTCCTTCCAGATCGGCAGCACGACGGTCTCGGCGATCTCCTTGATCTTCGCGCGGTCGTCGTCGTTGATCTCGACCAGCTCCATGTCGAACTTCGTGTGATCCGAGCAGCTGTCGGCACCGGTGTTGCAGGCCACCGCGTCACCGTTGGCCGACACGGCGAGCTCCCACAGCTGGTCCTCAAGTGATTTGAACTCTTCTTCCAGCGCGGCCTGTTGCTCGGCCGTGAAAGAGTTCCATGTGTCGAGGTTGATGAAATGCCCCTGCACCGAGCCGGAGACCGACAACGGCAGCTGATGGGTGGTCACCTCGGGCCAGTTGCCGGTGTTGCCGGACGTCGGGGAGGTCACGCCGCAGGTCACGACGCCGCGCTGCAGGGCCGGGTAGACCTCGGAAAACTGCAGGGTCACGGGTGTGGCGCCCAGAGATTCCAGCATGGCGGACATCGACGGGGTGAAGCTGCGGACCTTCATGCCCTCAAGATCGGCCAGCGTCTCGATCGGCTCGTTGCAGTAGAAGACCTGCGGGCCGAAGGGCCAGAGGGTCAGCGCCTTGGCGTTGAACTTCTCCTGCAGGCGGGTGTCGAAGGCGTCGCGATAGGCATCGACGACGGTGTGCAGGCTGTCCATGTCGGTGGCGACGCCGATCAGGTCGATGCCCTCGAAGAACGGGTCATCGCGCGACGCCATGCCGATTTGTACCGACATCACGTCAAAGGCGCCGCTGCGCAGCAGGCGCAGGGCGTCAGGGGCCTTTACGCCCACCACATCCATCGGGTTGTAATTGACTTCGAGGTCGACGCCGGCGTCCTCGCCGAGGGTCTCGAAGAAGGCCTGCTCGATCGAGACCTGCTTGGTGTTCTGCGAGAAGTTGCCAGCGATACGGAGCGTATCCTGTGCCGAGGCGAGGGCCGGGACGCTGGCCAGAGCGGCGGCGGCCAGGGCTGTGGTGAACCTGTTGCGCATTATTGTCTCCCTGATATTGCATTCATTTTGTGACTGATTGGAGCGTCTCAGGAAGCCAGTGTCGCGATCAATGGAAATCCCGGCCTGCCGCCCAGCTTTCTGTAGATCTATTGGTTTTGGCGCAAATTTAGGCGAAAACAGCGGCGAAATGCCGGTGATGTGCCCGTTTCGTGCATTTTTTTGGCTTTACTGCGTTGACGTGGTTGCTCTGGCGTGGCGCAAGTTGTCAGGACAGATCTGAACGCGGAGCTGCAAGAAATGAATGCAATTCTTCCGCGACCTCCGCAGTGAATGGAACTTCTGAATGCAGACAAGCGCTTCTTCCGGCCCGACCATCATCGGCATGCTGACCCCGTCATCCAACACGGTGGTCGAACCCTACACTGCGGCGTTGGCGTGGCCGCTCTTCCCGGATGTCTCGGTGCATTTCGGTCGCCTGCAGGTTACGCGGATCGCGCTCGATGAAGGGTCCGACAAGCAGTTCGGGACCGATCCCGTCCTTGCGGCGGCGGATCTGCTGGCCGACGCCAAGATCGACGTCATCGCGTGGAATGGCACTTCGGCCAGCTGGCTGGGCTTTGACAGCGATGACCGGCTCTGCGCCGCGCTGAGCGAGCGCACGGGCGCCAAGGCGACCACGGCGATCAAGAGCCTCAACGCGCTGCTCGAGGCGTTCGGGGTGAAGACGTTGGGCCTTGTGACACCCTATACACCGGATGTGCAGCAGCAGATCATCGACAATTACGCGGCCATCGGGATCGAAACCGTGGCAGAGCGGCACAGCAACCGGTCGGACAATTTTTCGTTCTCGGAAGTCTCCGAAGAAGAGATCGCAGGCATGTGCCGCGAAGTGGCCGAGGCCAAGCCCGACGCGATCGCGATCGTCTGCACCAACATGCGCGGTCCCTTGGTGGCGGCCGAACTGGAGCGCGAGCTTGGCATTCCGGTGCTTGATTCCGTGGCCTTCACCCTGTGGGGCTGCCTGAAGGAGGCCGGGACGGACATGACGCCGCTGTCGGAATTCGGCATGATGTTCGCAAAATGACCTGCGCGCAGCACGAGGAGGCGGGATGGGGGACCTGGAGGTGAGGGATGATCTGCTACCGGCGGACGATGGCGAGGCCTCTCTGCACGAGACCCTTGTGAGCCGGATGCGTCAGCTGATGATCGAGGGCACTCTGGAAAACGGCCAGCGCATCCCCGAGGCCGAGCTTTGCCGCATGTTCGGAGTGTCGCGTACGCCGCTGCGCGAGGCGCTCAAGGTGCTGGCGGTGCAGGGGTTCGTTCAGCTCCGCCCCAACCGCGGAGCGATCGTCGCGCCAATCGATCCGGACCAGATTCAGCCAATCTTCGAGCTGAAGGGGGCGTTGGAACGGCTGATCGGTCTCACCGCCGCCGAACGGGTCACGCAGGAGGATCTCGACGCGATCGGCGCGCTGCACCACGAACTCGGCGCGGCGCTCGAACTGGGGCAGATGGATGAGTACACCCGGTTGAACTATGCCTTTCACAAGAGGCTGGCGCAGATCTCAGGCAATGCGCTGCTGTGCGAGACCTACGAGGGGCTGCAGCAGCGGATCTGGCGGTATCGCTTCGTTGTGAACGAGGATTTCTCACGCGTGGCGGATAGCTTCTCGGAGCACGAGCAGATCATGATCGCCCTTCGTGCAAAGACCCCGCTGGATCTTGCCGCGCGCCTTGAGGCGCATAACCGGAGGACCTGCGAAGCGATGCTGAGGGCGATCCAGCAGATCCCTTGAACGGTCTGCGGGGCAAGTTTCCTCGCGATGCGCACCTCGATCGTCCATGGTTTCTTTCTGTAGCCGAGTGGTCCAGGGCCGGTCGGCATGCGGCCTGCTGCCTTCGAGACCGAACCTCTGCGGATCCACGTCCGGAAAACACAGGTTGACCAGCATCAGTCCGGTCAGGATGTCGATCGCAGTAACCGTGCCCGGCTTGAGCTCGTCGTGCTCGTTGACGTGGAGCACGCGTTGGTGTTTCGGGCCGGACCGCCACCGGAAAGTCGATCTCGCCGGTCACGCCGCGATCTGCCTTGACTTGACGCCCGATGGAGAACCGGCATTCTGTCGGCGACCGGTGTGACTGGTCCACAAGCATCGCCCCCTTTTCGGAGCGTTGCGTGCGGTTCACTCGCGGTAGATTTTTGAATTCGACCTTTTGGGGGCAAAGCTGCGCAGCTTCGCCGAGACAATAAGACAGACCATGTCAGCCCGCGCCTGCAGGTGTGCCCTTCTTGGCATTGTCGCGCTGTTGTGGTGGTCTGCGGCCTGGGCTCAGGAAGGCCGGCCATCGTCCCAGCTCAGGGTCCTCGCGATCTACTCCGGGTCCAGCACGCTCGCGGCCAATGTTGCGGTCGAGGAGGGCATACGCTCTGTCTTCTCCGGGGCTGAGAGGACCTCGAGATACGAGATCTACGAGGAATACCGCGACGCGCAGCGCTTTCCTGATGCGGTGGACGAGCAACGCTTCATCGACGCGCTGGATGCGAAATACCGCGACCAGACCATCGACCTGATCATGACGATCGGCCCGGAGGCGGTGCCCCTGGCTGTCGGGATCAGGGAGCGCATCGCGCCCGGTGTGCCGGTGGTCTACGGGGGCATTCTCGAGGCCACGCGGCAAGCGTTTGCGGAGGTCGAGGGGCTGCATGCGGTGGTGTCGAGATTTGACCTGCGCGGCACCTTCGAGCTGGCGCGGCACTTGCAGCCGGAGGCGCAGCGCGCGGTGATCTTCACCGGATCGGCCGATTTCGATCGAAGATGGAGGTCCTTTGCGGAAGCGGCGCTCGCCGATGTCTCCGATATCGAGATCGCGTTCGTCTCCGACCTGTCGCTTGAAGGTTTTCGGGACCGGGCGGCGGCGCTCGATCCCTCGGACATCCTGATCGGGCTGACGATCTTCGAGGATGCCGACGGACGCCGCTTCGTGCCGGCGGATGCGCTGGCCTCGATTGCCGAGGTGTCCGCCGCACCGACCTACGGCGTCTACAGCTCCAACATCGGTCGCGGGGTGGTGGGCGGGAGCTTTTCGACCTTCGAGGACACCGGCGCCGCGATCGCGGAAAAGGCGCTCAGGGTCCTCGAGGACCCGTCCGGCGCCAGGCAGGCGGTGTCGGTGCCGGTGTCGGCGGTGCTCGATTGGCGGCAGCTCAGGCGCCACGATCTCGATCCCGAGCTGCGCCCGCCCGACAGCCGGCTGCTCTATTACGATCCGGGCATCTGGGAGCGCTACCGGCTGGAGATCCTGCTGGCGCTGGCGATCATCCTGCTTCAGGCCAGCACCATCGCCGCCCTGATCATCATGGAGCGCCGCCGGCGCCGGAATGCCGAGGAGCTTGCCCGGCGGCGCATGGAGATGGCCAGGCTGTCGCGCATCGCCCAGCTCGGCGAGCTGTCCGGGGCCATAGCGCACGAGCTGAACCAGCCCCTGACCTCGATCCTCGCCAATGCCGAGGCAGGCTCCGCGATGCTCGCCCAGCCGGCTCCGGACCTTGCGGAACTGGAAGAGGTGTTGCGCGACATCGCCCATGACGACCAGCGTGCGGCGGACGTGATCATCAATCTGCGGCGTCTGATGACGAGCGACAGTGCCGGCCTCGAGGACACGGATCTCAACAAGGTGGTGAGGTCGACCGTCCGGCTTGTCAGCAGCGAAATTCTGTCGCGCAAGATCGCGCTAGAGTTGAAACTCTCCAGCAATTCCCTCATGGTAAAGGGAGATGTCCAGCAATTGCAGCAAGTGCTGCTCAACCTCGTCATCAACGCGGCGGATGCGATGGCCGACCAGACGACCCGGCATATGATCATCGAGACCGGACTGGGTCCGAAGGATCAGCGCGTGCTCTCGGTGACGGACACCGGGCCCGGCCTGCCCGAGGCCTTGCGGGACAATCCCTTCAAGCCCTTCGCGACCTCCAAGGTCCAGGGCATGGGGCTGGGGCTGTCGATCAGCCAGACCATCGCCGAAGCGCATGGCGGATCGCTGCGCTTTGTCAGCAGCACAAGGGACGGGGCGCGGGTTGCGCTGTCCCTGCCGGCGCCATGAACGCGCCATCCGAAGAGCCCTTCGTCGTCCATCTCGTCGATGACGACGAGAGCGTGCGCCGTGCCCTGGCGCGGCTGATCCGGGCCGGCGGATTCGACGTGCATCCCCATGCGAGCGGCGAGACGTTCCTGGACGATTTCGATCCGGCGGTTGCGGGCTGCGCCATCCTCGACATGTATCTGCCCCGGCTCGACGGCTTCGAGCTTGCCGAGCGGGTCGCGGCGCTCCAGCCGGAGTTGCCCGTCGTGTTCCTGACCGGACGCGGCGACATCGGCATGGGGGTCAGGGCGATGAAGGAGGGGGCGTTCGACTTCCTCACCAAGCCGGTGCAGCCGAGCATGCTGCTGACAACGCTTGCCGCCGCGAGGGCGCTGGCCCGACAGGCGCAGGCCGAGACGCACTGCACCGCGCGCTACGAGGAACGGCTGCAGAGCCTGACCCCGCGCGAGACGGAAGTGCTCGATGCGGTGGTCTCGGGCAGCCTCAACAAGGAGATCGCCCATGATCTCGGTCTGGCCGAGAAGACGGTGAAGGTTCACCGGGCGCGGGTGATGAAGAAGATGGGCATGCGCACGATTGCCGAACTCGTGCGCGCCAGCGTCACGCGACGGATCGACGCCCCCTAATATGGGCGAAGAGGGCTCCCGTTTCGACGGAAACCGGTCGCGCCAGGTGATGTCATGATCGCGCACCGAAAATGACGTTGTGGCGAAGCTCTGAACGTGAGGGCTTCCTGACCATGAGGACAGTCAGCGAGACGACCGGTACGAGGGGCTCATCACGTGCCCGGCGACATGTACCGTGTCACCCCGACCGAGGCGGCGATATAGGTCAGCGGCTCGCACACTTGCCCCGCTTCGCTGCAGCGCGGGCCGAGGGTTGGGATGTCGCGCAGCCACAGTCCGATGACCCCGATCGCTTCGGCGTGACGGAGGGCATCGAGACGCGCTTCCATCCGAGACACGCCACTTGTCGGATAGGTTCGAGCGGCAGGTCGCGCCAAGGCCTCCTCTCGTCCGGGGAGAGGGGGCGTCGGAAATCGGCATGATGGGCCAGGGCGCTGTCCGCCGACGTCTCTGGTTGGCCCGGCATTGCGGGAGGCGCGCTCGTGCCGGTGTGGCCAGACTTCAACCCTGCTGAGATGCCGATCCACGCGGTCTAGCAGCGCGCACGTGGTCTGAAGTCCGGAAAGTAGGCAGTGATCGGCATGCTGCACGCGGCCGCATCGCGTAGGTCGCCGCATACTGGATGTGGCCGATTCTTCGCTCATCGCGAGAACGTTTTACATGCCACTCAGAAGTCAGAAAATAATTTTACTATACTTTACAGTTTATTGTCCCATCTGCGGCTGTGGCAATCATGCCGCCAAGGCTGCGACTGAAAGTTATGTATTGACGAATAGCTTCGTTAAATGACAAAGTTTGTTCTATCAGCGCAGGTGACGTGACCCCGTCCAGCGCCGGTAAAACGGGAGGGATTCATGACGGAACAGTCCAATATCACCGCCTCGGCGGTGAACGATCTTGCACGCCTTGTCGCGCTCGAAGAGATCCGGGCCCTCAAGGCCCGTTATTTCCACGCGGTGGACACCAAGGACTGGCCCGCCATCATTGACATCTTCACCGAGGACGCGCGCGTCGACTTTGGTGGCGAGTTGCAGCATCACGTCGGGCACCACGGCGTCACCGAGGCCGATGCGGACCCGGATGCCTGGGTTGTCATCGGAGGCGCAGCCACCGCGAAGGTCATCGAGCAGGCGGTCGGGAGCATCGTGTCGGTCCACCAAGGCCATGATCCGCTGATCACGCTTCAGTCGGCCGATGCGGCTTCGGGGCGCTGGACGCTCTACGACAGGCTCGAATACGGCCACGAGGTCATGCACGGCTTCGGGCATTACGACGAGACGTACCGGAAGATCGGTGGCCAGTGGCGGATCGCCAGCCTGACCCTGACCCGGCTGCGCGTGGCCTGGGAGGACACACGCAGGACAGGATGACGCGCCCAGGCGCTGGCTCGGAGGGGGCCGCGCAAAGGCAGCGAAATACGATTTCCAATAGGGAGGAGACCAATGGAAAACGGCAAGAAACTGCGCGCTGGCGCGGTAACGATGGCGCTTGCGCTCGGCGGCAGTGCCGCGCTGGCAGAGCTGCCCGACAGTGGATCGATCGTGATGTTCGGCCAGTCGCGCGAAAACCCCTATTTCGGGCAAAACGCCGTGGGGGCCGCCGATGTGGCGAAACAATTCGGCTGGGACCTGACCTACGTCGAATCCGCGACCCAGGAACAGCAGGACGCGGCGATCCAGCAGCTGCTGGCCACGGGTGGCGATCCCCTGGGCATCGTGCTGAACCCGGTTTCGGGTGCTGCGGCCGTCGCCTCTGAGCTGGCGATCACGTCGGCGGAGATCCCGCTTGTGCTGCTCAATCAGGTGCCCTCGGCCGAGCAGGGCGCGCTTTTCGTCGCCTATGGCGGCGTGAACGACTACCTCTCGGGCGTCAATGCGGCTCAGCTGCTGGTCGCGGGCGCGGAGAAAGCGGGCGTGACCCTCGGCGACGGGCTCGTGGTCAACACCGTTGCCGGACACACAGCGGCTCAGCAGCGCGTGCAGGGTTTCCGCGACGAGATGGCGCGGAGCTTTCCCGATGGCGTGTCGATCCTCGCGGACGTCAATTCGGGCGGCTTTCTCGAGAACGAGGGCTATTCCATCGGCTCCCAGATCATTCCCGCCAATGCAGGCAAGTTCAACTGGGTCTACGGTGTGAACGATGCGCTCGCCTACGGGGCCATGCGCGCGGCAAAGGAAAGCGGGCTGGAGCCGGGCAAGGACGCGCTCTTCGTTGGCGGGACCTGCATGAACGCGACCACCAACGAGGCAGTGATGAACGGCGAGCTGGTCGGGACTTCGATCCAGTCGCCCTATATCGAAGGCGCTGCCGCAATGTGGGCACTGGCGGCCTACCTCAATACCGGTGAGGTCGTGGATGGCGAGACGAGCCTGTCGCCCGATACGCCTCCGTCGATCGACGAGCCGCCGCACAAATGGAACTTCATGCCGAACACGATGCTGGATGGTTCACCTGCGTCCTACGAGCAGACCAAGATCTGGGGCAAGAGCGCCTCGGAACTCTGCGACTACAACTGAACTTCAACTGACATTTTCCCGAAGTGAAGCGACGAGGCCGCCGGCCCGAGCCAGGACCGGTGTGCCCGTCGCATGGCGAAAGCGGATATGATGAACATGACAGGACAGGGGCCGGGAGACGTGGTCCTCGAGATGAAGGGGATCTCCAAATCCTTCGGCGCGGTAAAGGCGCTGCGGGGTGTGGACTTTGAATTGCGCAAGGGCGAGGTGATGGCCTTGCTGGGTGAGAATGGCGCCGGAAAAAGCACGCTGGTCAAGGTGCTCGCAGGTCTGCACGCGCCTGACAGCGGTGAGACCCGCATCGACGGCAAGCCGTTCAGCCTCGGCAGCGCGCGCCTGTCACACGCGGCGAGCATTGCCGTCGCCGAACAGGAGCTGAGCGTAATCGGAGCGTTGAGCGCTGCGGAGAACATCTTTCTCGGCGGCGTGCCGTTCCGCGGCCCTTGGACCCGCAGACGGCTGGCCGAGAAGGCGCGGCCCTATCTCGAGGCGGTCGGCTTGCATCACCTGGATCCGTCCACGCGGGTCGAAACGCTCGCGGTTGCCGAGCGTCAGTTGATCGAGATTGCCAGGCTTCTGGCGACGGATGCGCGCATCCTTATCCTCGACGAGCCCACTGCCGCGCTCAACGATTCCGACATCGAGCGGGTCAAGGCGATGGTCGTCCGCCTCGCGCGGGCGGGGCACAGCATCATTTACGTCACCCACCGTCTCGGCGAGGTGTTCGAGATCGCCGATCGGATCACCACGCTTCGCAGCGGTCAGAGCAGCCCGCCGGTGAATGTGTCGGACATGACGCTTGAAAAGGTCATCAAGAAGATGATCGGGCGTCCGCTGGAGGAGATGTTCCCGCATCGCGCCTCGAGTCTGGGCGCGATCGCGCTCGAGATGCAGGGCGTGACCACGCCTGCACTGCCGCTGCCGCAGAACCTTCAGGTGCGCAAGGGTGAGATCCTCGGGATCGCCGGGCAGATCGGCTCAGGCTCGGAGGCTCTGCTGCGGGCGATTGCCGGTGCGGATATTGTCGAAGGTGGCAGTATCGAGGTGCATGGCAGAGCGTTTCCGCGGGCCCATAGCCTGCCCGAGGCGATGAAGCGCGGCGTCGCCTACTGCTCGAGCGACCGAAAACTCGATGGCATCTTTGCCGAGCTGCCGGTCTCGACCAATATCATCTCGCCCTCGATGCGGCGCGTGTCGCCCGGCGGGCTGGTCAACCGGCGGCGCATCCGTGCGTTGACCGCGGAGGTGTCGTCCCAGATGGCCATCGACGGCAGTCGGGCCGAGTACAAGGTTGGTGCGCTGTCGGGGGGTAACCAGCAGAAGGTCGCCCTTGGCAAGTGGCTCGGCATCGCGCCGCGCGTGCTGCTGGTGTCCGAGCCCACCCGCGGCGTCGACGTCGGCGCCCGCGCCGAGATCTACGGCCATCTGCGGCGTCTTGCAGAAGAGGGGATGGCGATCATTTTCGCCTCGTCGGACATCGACGAGGTCCAGGGCCTCGCCGACCGGGTCGTCACCATGTACCGCGGTCGTCAGGTGCGCGTCGTCGATCCCACCCGCGTCACCAGCCACGAGCTGGTGCGCGACATCACCCACCCGGAAGAGGAGGCGGCTTGATGTCGGATTCAGCCATGCAAATCAGTCAGGTACACCCCCCGCGCAGCCGAAGGCTGCTGAAGCTCATCCTGCTCGCGGCCGCTGTAGTCGCCCTCGTGGCGCTTGGCGGCTGGTTCAACCCGGCGTTCCTGACGCCCGAGAATGGACTGGCGATCCTGAGAGCGGCCGCAATGTCCGGCATCGTCGCGATGGGGGCGACCTTCATCACGATCTCGGGGCGGTTCTTTTCGCTCGCGCTCGGTCAGACGGCGATGTTCGCCGGTGTCTTCATGGCCGTGTTGATGGCGCAGGGGCTGCCGTTCGGGCTGGCGGTGGCTGTCATGCTGCTGGCGGTCGTTGCGATCGGCGCGGTGCAGGGGGCGATCATCTCGATGGGCGCGAACCCGATCATCACGACGCTCGGGGCAGGGGCGCTTCTTGCAGGTCTCGCCGGCCTGACGACCGGCGGACGCAACATCGCCATTGAAAGTGCCGTGGTCGAGTGGATCGGGAACGGGCGCATTCTTGGCGTGCCGACACAGACCTGGGCCTTCCTCGTGTCCGTTGCGGTGGCTTGGTGGGTCATCAACAAGACCCGCTTCGGGCGCGAGACCATCCTGATCGGCGCAAACCGCGCGACGGCGGGCGCCTCGGGTTTGAACGTGTCGCGGATCACGATCCTTGTCTTCATCATCGCAAGCCTCGCCGCCGCCATGATGGGCGTCTTCGAGGCGGCGCAGTTCAGCAAGGCGCGGGTGGCCGGCTTCGGAGCGGTGGATTTCGACGTTATCGCGGCGGTGCTGATCGGTGGCACCGCAATCCAGGGCGGCAAGGGATCTCCGTTCCGCGCGGCCTTGGGGGCGGTCTTCATCGCCACTTTGCAGAACTACATGCTGCTGCTCGCCTGGTCGTCGGGTGTGCGGACGCTGATCACCGGGGCCTTCATCGTGCTGATCGTCGCGGGCTTCCACATCGCTGGCCGCCGGAAAGGAGCCTGAAACCATGACCCTCCTCAAAAATCCACTCTTGCAGCGCGTTCTGCTTCTGGTGATCGTCTATGCCGCCATGGCGGCGAGCGTGACCAACTTCGGCACCACCGGCAATGCCTATGCGATCCTTGAATCCTCGGCCATGCTGGGCATCGTCGCAGCCGGGCTTGCGGTCAACATGATGGCAGGTGAGCTGGATCTCTCGGTCGGCTCGGTCGCCGCATGCGCGGGGCTTGTGGCGATCATGATGTCGGGCCACGGGCTTGTGATCGCGATCATCGCGGCGGTCGTTCCGGCGGTGCTCTACGGCATCCTGCAGGGCTATGCGATCGCGCGGCTTCAGATCTCGTCTCTGGTGTTCACGCTGGGCACGTTTATCGGCATTCGTGGCCTTGCCTATGTCATCTCCGACGAACGGACCCTGTCGCTGGCTCTCTCGGACCTCGGCATCTCGATGGCGCTGCGCGAAAGGATGCTTCTGATCTTCTCGCCCTTCAGCCTGCTGATGATCGGCGTTCTGGTGCTGACGGGCCTGCTGCTGCGCTACAGCCGGCCGGGGCGCGAGATCTTCGCCATCGGCGGCTCACGCAAGGAATCCCGGGCGGCGGGCGTGCCGCAGACCCGGCCCCTGGTCCTGAGCTTCGCCACCTCTGCGGGTCTTGCCGCGCTGGCCGGGGCGCTGGCTTCGCTCAAGGGCGGCAGCGCGACACCGGGCAGCTACGAGACGGTTCTGCTCGCCGCAGTGACCGCCGCGCTGATCGGAGGCGTGAGCCTCTATGGCGGGCGTGGCAGCATGCTGGGTGTTCTGATCGGGGTGCTGACTCTGCAAGTGCTCTTGTCGGGGCTGCAACTTCTGGGTGCGCCCAACTGGGCGGCGAACCTTGCCACCGGATTGATCCTGCTTGCCTTCCTCGGGGTGGACCTCGTGAACGGACAGTCGCCGGTCGCCGATGCAGTGCGGCGCTATTCGCTGAGGGCGCGGGCCTGACGGCCCGCCCAAACCAACTTCACGGAGACAGACATGACTGACACGACCACAACGGGCCGGCTGGCTGGCAAGACTGCCGTCATCACCGGCGCCGGTTCAGGCATCGGCCGCGCGGCCGCCAGCATCTTTGCCCGGGAGGGCGCTGCCGTCGCGGTCTGGGACATCGTGCCGGAGCGCATCGCCGAAACCGTCGAAGCCGTCCGGGCGGCTGGCGGCACCGCCGAAGGATTTACCGTCGACATCTCGGACAGCGCCAGCATCGCCGAGGCTGCACGTGCCACCGAGAACAGCCTCGGCCCGGTCCGGGTGCTGTTCAACAACGCGGGCATTCTCGACGATTATGCCGATGCGCTGACCACGGACGAGGCGCTCTGGGACCGGATCATGGGCGTCGATCTCAAGGGGATGTGGCTGGTCTCGAAGGCGCTGCTCCCCGGTATGATCGACGCGGGTGGCGGCGCCATCGTCAACGTTGCCTCGATCGCGGCCTTCATCGCGGGCGGAGGGGGCATCGCTTACACGACAGCCAAGCATGGCGTCGTCGGCTTCACCCGGCAACTTGCGCTGGAATACGCGCCCAAGGGGATCCGCGTGAACGCCGTCGCGCCCGGCGCGGTCGAGACCGGGATGACCTCGGAGATCCTCAACAACGAAGACCTGCCGGTGGTCCACGCCCTGCGTCAGGCTCCCGCCGGCCGTCACGCCCAACCCGAAGAGTTGGCGAATGTGGCCCTGTTCCTGGCGAGCGAAGAGGCGAGTTTCGTTCACGGGGCGGTGCTCTTGGCCGATGGCGGCTGGACCATCAAGTAGGCGGCCGCGTGTGGCGGGGGAAGGAGAAGACATGGACGTGACAGGAAAAGTGGTTCTGATCAGTGGCGCGGCGCGCGGTATGGGCGCACACGAGGCGCGCCGTTTCGCCGAGGCGGGAGCCTGCGTGATCCTCGGGGACGTGCTCGACGATGAGGTGCGAGCGTTGGCGGAGGATCTGGGTGATGCACGCGCCTTGGCGGTGCCTCTCGATGTGAGCCGGTCCGAGGACTGGGAAGGTGCGGTTGCCGCCGGGGTCGCCCGGTTCGGGCAGATCGATGTCCTGGTCAACAATGCCGGTATCCTGCGGTTCTCGAATATCGAAACCTGCAGCGACGAGGAGTGGGAGAAAGTGCTCTCTATCAATCTCGGCGGGGCTTTCAAGGGAATACGCGCCGTGCTTCCCGTTATGAAAAGAAACGGCTCCGGATCGATTATCAATATATCCTCCACCGCGGGCCTCAAGGCATTTGGCGGCGTATCTGCATATGTGACTTCGAAATTCGGGATCCGGGGTTTGACCAGGGCCGCTGCAGTTGAATTGGCGGGCCACGGAATTCGAGTAAACTCAGTTCATCCGGGGAATATAGATACGGATATGGTTGAAGATCTGTATCCGAATTTTAACCATGTACCGATGAAGCGCATGGGTCAGCCGGATGAAATTGCAAACCTCGTGATATATCTGGCCAGCGATGCCAGCTCATTCTCCACCGGCGCGGAATTCGTTGCCGACGGCGGAGAGACAGGCGGCATGCCGGATCTGTTCGCGCAGCCCTCCTGACGCCACTGTGTCGAGCTGAGGAAAAAGGCGCCGGACCTGATGTGGTCCGGCGCCCTTCGGCGTTCTCGGTGGCGCCCGGAGGCCGGGCGCCACGGGCTCACGCGTCGGTGCTGCCCCAAGGCACGTCGAGCCGGGTGTGCGAAATCTTCCAGGCGCCGTTCTCACGCACGTATTTGTCGACGTAGAGCCCGACCAGAAGCAGCGGATGCTGGTCGGCCTCGCGTCCCGTGACGAAATCCAGAAGGTAGCACTGGCCCTCGGCGCTGTCTGGGCCGGTGATGCGAATGTCATGGTTCGTCACCGCGTGCATGAAGGGATAGCTGTCTTTCTGCTTCCAGTTATAGAGGTCGAACGCCCCTTTAAGCCCTTCTTTTATGGCGCTAATTCCTTGCATGTCCCCCACTGTGACGGACAGGACGGCGTCCTCGGTGAAGACGTCGTCGAAGCCGTCGATCTTGCCGGTGTCGAGCACGTTGCTGTAGCGCACGCGCAGAGCCCGGATTTCCTCGATGTCCAGGAGGCGACGCAGTGCGGCCTCGGTGCTCTGGGTGTCTCTCGTCAGGGTGTCGGTGGTCATGGGTCTATCCATTTCTGCGGCATCGCTTGGGGTGAAAATCCGCTCGGGGACGGCCAGGCTGCGCGATGCCTCCTCCTCCCTGCCGTCCGTCCGGGCGTGATCTCCGGAAGGGCCGCTACGACGTCAGGCCGACCGGCTCTGCGGGCATGGCCAGCGACGAGCTGTCGTGACGCTTCCGGGTGGGCCGAAAAAAAAGGGGTTTTCGCGGTCCTTATTCAGAACACATAAAACGAAACGAGTCGTCAATGGAAAACGCCTGCATTTGTCCTTGAGGTGCCGAAATTTCTGAGGTCGCAGCTGAAATGAAACTTATCGTCTTCGTAAAAGGTGCATGCCGCCCATAAGCGTGCCGATGTCTGGAGGTGAGAAGTTTGTGTCAGGTGTACAGATTCGGTATTGACTAACACACGTGCTGAAATAATATCGCCGGCAAGCTTCGCTCGCGATTGTGCGGAGCGCTCTTCGAGGGAGGAATTCGATGTATGAGAAATTGCTGTCGCCCGCCAAATTTGGCCCCTGGGACCTGACGAGTCATATCGTCATGCCCCCGCTCACGCGTAATCGCGCCGAGGAGGATTTCAGTCCGAACCAGCGCGCGCCCGAGTATTACGGCCAGCGCAATAGCGCAGGCCTTGTGATCTGTGAGGCGACCCAGGTGAGTCCCGAGGCCACGGGCTACCCCCGCACGCCGGGCATCTGGAGCGAGGCGCAGACCGAGCGCTGGACCGAGATCGTGTCGCAGATCCACGCGGGCGGCGCCAAGGCGCTGATCCAGCTCTGGCATTGCGGCCGTATCGGGCACCCCGACAACCAGCCCGAAGGCTGCTTCCCCATGGGGCCGTCGGCGGTCCAGCCCGGGCTGCCGATCTACACCGACACGGCAGAGGATCTCGTCGAGAACCCGGTGCCCAAGGAGATGACCGAGGAGGATGTCCAGTGGGTGATCGACTCCTATCGCAGCGCCTGCGCCAACGCCAAGAAGGCCGGGTTCGACGGGGTCGAGCTTCATGCGGCGAACGGGTATCTCGTGGATCAGTTCGCCTCGACCAACACGAACCTGCGCACCGACAAGTGGGGCGGGTCGCTCGATGATCGGCTCAACTTCATGCGCGCGGTGCTGACAGCGATGATGGAGGTCTATCCGAAAGAGTGCATCGGTGTGCGCATGTCGCCCTATGGCACGTTCAACGACATCCAGGACGAAGACCCCAACGCCAAGTACGAAGCCATGCTGAAGCTCTGCGAAGAGATGGGTGTCGGCTATGTGCACGTCATCCGACCGGTGGTGAGCGGCAACATCCAGATGGAAGCCTCGGGCCGGGATGTCGAGGTGATCGACACCGCGCGGCGCCTCTACTCGGGTCCGCTCATCGCGGCTGCCGGATACACGCCGGAGAGCGCCGAGAAGGAGCTCGAGGCCGGCCGGGTGGATCTCGTCGCCTTCGGGCGCGCCTTCGTCAGCAATCCGGACCTGGTGCGCCGCGTGGCCGAGGGCATCCCCTTTGCCGAGGGCAACCCGGATACCTATTACACCCCCGGCATGACCGGCTACATCGACTACCCGATGGCGAGCTGAGGCGCATTGCGCTCGGGCGGAGGGCTTTGGCGTAGGCAGCCCTTCGCTTGCTCCTCGATACGTCGGAGCACTGGCCCGACGCGCATGTGAACAGCAGTCAGCTGCGGTCGCCGATTCTTCGGCGGCCGCGGTTTCCATTCAGGCGGTCCGCCAAGGGCCGCGTCAGCTTGAGTGCGTGTAGCCGAGCTCGGTCGACAGGCCTCGGGCGGCCTCGATCAGCGCGGGAATGAACTCATCCTCGGCGTGAGCTTCGAGGTAATAGTCCTGCCCGATGATGGTGATCGCCATGACCAGCTGTCCGGAGTGATCGAAGACTGGCGCGGAATAGGCCGAGATCCCGGGAACGGGCGGCTGTTCGACCGTGGCATAGCCCTGCTCGCGGATCTGGTCGATCTCCTTGCGCGACATGAAGCGCGCCGTCCCGACCCGGCCGCTGTCGGCTCGCTCGCGCTTCTCGCTGGCGATGGCATCTCGGACGATGGCATCGGGCAGGAATGCCGTGAAGATCCGGCCGCTCGCTGTGCCCGCCATCGAGTAAACCGTGCCGGGGCGAGTGTTCATGTTGAGTTGCCCGCCGCTCTCCTTGACCGAGACGACGGTCGGCCCGAACGAGCCCCAGACCACCAGTGCAACGTGCAGGGCGGTGCGTTCCGACAATTCGGTGATCGCATCGCCGGCCAATGCCATGGGGTCGGTCGTGCGCATGCTGGTGATGCCGAGATCGAGCGCGAAGCGTCCAAGCCGGTAGCGCCCGGTGTCGGCGTCCTGCTCGACCAGGCCCGTCTTGCGGAAGCTGACCAGATAGGCATGCGCCTGCGCGGGGGCAAAGCCGGCCACCTGCGCGAGGTCCTTGAGCATCATCGGCTCGACTTCCTCGACCAGGGCCGACAGCAGACGTGCGCCGATTTCGATGGATTGGACGCCGCGCCCCTCGGATTTCGGCTCGGTCGATTTTCGCTTGCTCGTGGTGGGGGGCATCGTGTCAGCTCCGTTCTGTAAGCTGGGCGTCGTGCGTCTCGGCAATGCCGCCGGACCTGATCCGCTTGCGCATGAGTTCGGACAGCTCCAGCAGGCCGACCTGGGCAGGCGATCCGTGCGAGACCGGCAACCGTTCGTCCGGACCGATGAGGCCCGCCGCGAATTGCAGAGTGCCTTCGGCATCAAAGATCGGCACGGAAATGGCGTTGGTCCGCGGGATCGGGGTGCCTTCGGCGATCGCGTAGCCATATTCCCGCGTGGTCTCGAGTTGGGCTTCGAACTCCGCGCGTTCCAATATCGTGCCGATCGATCCCGGAGGAGTATCCCTGTCGAATTCCGCCGCGATCTGCGTCTCGATCTCGGGGGACTCGCCGAAAGCCGCAAAAATGCGTCCCGTTGCGGTTCCCGTGACCGAGAAGGTGGTGCCCTGCCGCACGTTCAGCGCGCTTTGCCAGGCGCTCGCATTGATCTGGATGATGGTCGGCCCGCCCGTGCTCCAGGCCGCGAGCACCGACATCACGCTCAGGCTGTCAGACAGTTTCTTGATCTCTTCCGAGACTTCGAGCACCAAAGGGCTGCTGCGCAGCCACCCGATGCCGAGCCGCATGGCAAATGATCCGGTGCTGTAGAGCCCCGTCGACGGGTTCTGGTGCACGAGGCCGACGTGGCGCAGGCTGGTCAGGTACGCATGGCATTGCGCGGGGGCGAGGTCGGCAGCGAGGGCGAGCTCCTTGAGCATCATCGGCTGACAGGTTTCGACAAGAGCGCGGAGAATCCTTCCGCTAACCTCGATCGACTGAATGCCGCGCGCGCCCTGACGCATACATGCCTCTCCTTTCCTATCGCCGCGTCCTGAGGGGACGGGCCCACGCCGAATGATCGGCTTGAAGCTTGATACCGCGATTGCGCGCGACGGAAAACTCTTTTCGCCCGAACTGTGGTGGTGTTCTTCGCGGTGAGGTGACCGATTCGCCAGAAATCCGGCGCCGAACGGACCTGACGCAGAGCGGCCTCAGCACTTGCGAGGTCGTCAACCACTGGCCGAAGACGGTTGGGCGCCAGCGATTTGAGGGCCGTAACAGGCGGGTTTTGCCGAAGATCAGCGCCCTTATGCAAAGGATCTGCAGGGAGCCTCCAGTTCAGAGGGCGCGAGATAATAGATTCATTATTGACTAAGAGTTTTGCGGATGGCAAATGTTGCGACAGAGGAGGCACCCCGTCGAAAACGCTGGGGCGCAGAAGGCAAAGGCCCGGCCATCTTGCGTTGGCGGGGCGGGAGGAAAAAATGGCTGACTACATCATCATCGGTGCAGGCTCCGGCGGAGGCGTGCTTATCAATCGCCTGAGCCAGGACGAGAACGCGGAAATCGCAGTGATCGAAGCGGGCGGCTGGGACCGCAGCCCCTGGATCCACATGCCGATGGGCTATTTCCGGCTTATGCAGACGCTTGCGCTGGATTGGGGCTATCACACCGTCCCGCAGAAGAACGTCAACAACCGGGTGATGTTCGTCCCGCGCGCCCGCAGCGTCGGAGGCTGTTCGACGGTGAACGGCATGATCTACACGCGCGGCCACCGGAGCGACTACGACCGCTGGGCGCAGATGGGCAACCGTGGCTGGGACTACGACAGCATCCTTCCCTACATGATGCGCGCCGAGAACTGGGGCGGTGGCGGCAAGGAAGAGGTTCACGGATTTGACGGGCCTCTCGCCACGACTCGCAACCCGATTCAGGCAGAGCCCTGCGTTGCGTGGCGCGATGCCTGCATGCAGGCGGGCTATCCGTTCAACGAAGACCTCAACAGCGGCGAGCAATACGGCGTCGGCCCCTGTGATGGCACCGTCCGCGACGGGATCCGTTCGAGCGTTTCGCGCTGCTACATCACCCCGATCAAGAAGCGCAAGAACCTGACCTTCTACACCAACGCGATGGCCTCCAGGATCATCATGAAGGGCGGCCGCGCGGTCGGCGTCGAGTTCGTGCAGGGGCGTAGCAAGAAGACCGTCTATGCGGACAAGGAGGTCATCCTCTGCGGTGGCGCCTTCAACTCGCCGCACCTGCTTCAGATTTCCGGCATTGGCGATCCTGAGCACCTCAACCGCATCGGCGTCAAGGTCGAGCACGAGCTGCCCGGTGTCGGCCGGAACCTTCAGGACCACCTCGCGAGCTCGGTCAAGCAGGGCCTGTCCAAACCGGTATCGCTTCTGGGTCAGACCAAGCCCTACGCCGCGGCCATGGCGCTGCTTCAGTACTACACCACCGGCAAGGGGCCGGTAGCCGGTCACGGCGTCGAGGTCATGTCCTTCCTCAACTCTCGAGAGGGGCTCGAGGCGCCGGACATCCAGGTTCATTTCAACAACATCATGTACAAGGACCACGGACGCGAGATCATCAATGTAGAGGGCTGCATGCCCTACTATAATATTTCGCGCCCGCAGAGCCGTGGCACGGTGATGGCAAAGTCCTCTGACCCGCTCCAGCTGCCCGAGCTTGATCCGAACTTCCTCTCGGAGCCAGAGGATCTGCGGGTCCTGCGTGAAGGTCTGCGCATGATGCGCGACATCCTTGCGCAGCCGGCCTTCGACAGCATCCGGGGCGACGAGTATGCGCCGGGCAAGGGCGTCGTGTCCGACGCCGAGCTCGATGAGTATATCAAGAACGACTGCAACAGCGTTTATCACCCGGTCGGCACCTGCAAGATGGGCTCGGACGAGATGGCGGTGGTCGATGACGAACTGCGCGTGCGCGGTATCGGAGGCCTGCGGGTCGTGGATGCCTCGATCATGCCGACACTGACCTCCGGCAACACCAACGCTCCGACGATCATGATCGCGGAGAAGGCATCGGACATGATCCGCGCCGCCGCCTGAGCGCAAGCCGCCTGCTTCAGACAACACCACCTCGCGCGGCCGCCACCGGTGGCCGTGAGCGAGGAGACACGTCCCACGACGGGGAGAGAATCCAATGATCAATTCCATCATCACCCGCTCGACCGCACGCCTCTTGGCCGGTTGCGCCGGCGCAGCCGTTCTCGGGAGCGCTGTACTTGCTCAGGATGCGGGCCCGGCCCGTGTCGATCAGGGGGTCGATATTGCGCCTTTCTGCGGCACCGACCCGATCCGCGTGGCGCTGGTCGACGGCTGGGGTGGCGACACCTGGCGCAAGATCACCTTCGCCGAGCTTCAGGATGAAGCGGCCGCCTGCCCGAACGTGACGGTCGAGGATCACACCGACGCGGGCGGCGATCAGCAGACCTACAACGCCGCCATCAACGGATATGCCACGCAAGGCTACGAGATCATTCTCGCCTTTACGGATTTCGGCGATGCGGCGATCCCGGCCTACCGGATGTCGAATGGCAACGGAACGACCATGGTGCCTTACTTCAATCAGCTCGCAGGGCGCCCGGGCTTCGACTACGCGGTGAACCCCTATCAGGACTCCTTTGCCATCGGGAAGCAATACGCCGAGTGGCTCGGCACGGCGCTCGAGGGAGAGGGCAACGTATTGATGCTCGGCGGTCCGGCAGGTGCGACCTCGTCGGCGGTATTCCTCAAGGGGTTCAAGGAAGGCCTAGCGGCCCACCCCGGCCTGACCCTGCTGGACGAGAACTTCATTGCCACCAACTGGAACCCGGCTGACGCGCAGAAGGCCGCCGCGGGGCTGATCGCCAAGTATGGCGACACGATCGACGGCATCGCCTCGGATTACGGTGTCACCACGCTGGCCACGGTCAAGGCGTTCGAGCAGGCCGGAATGGCGGTTCCCGCGCAGGCGACCATCGCCACCAGCAACGAGTTGAACTGCAAGTACACCGAGGCCGTCGCCGCGAATGAGGGCTGGAAATATCTCGCGCTCGACGGGTCTACGGCAGATATCCGCTTCGCGCTCCGCCAGGCGCTGGCGGCGCATAACGGGATCGAGATCGACGAGCCGCTCGGCGTGGTCCCCTACATCTATGCCGATAGCACCACCGACACGATGCCGAAATGTTCGGACACGGCGCCGCCGGATGCCGACCTTTCGTCTCTCCTGCCCGAAGAGAAGCTGCAGGCGCTCTTCGCCCAGTAAGCCAACCAGACGCGGGCACCCCTTTTCCGGGGCGCCCGCCGCGACACCTTCAAAAGGGAGACTTCCCATGAACAAGCCCTTCTCCTTCGACAATCCGCTCGATTTCATCAGCACCGAAACCCGGAGCTTTCTCGGCCAGCGGCACAAGCTCTTCATCGGCGGCGAGTCCGTTGAATCTGTCGAGGGCGGCCGCCGCGACGTCGTCGATCCGGCCACCGGCAAAGTGATCTCGAATGTCGCCGACGCGACCGCGAACGACGTCGACCTTGCGGTCGCATCGGCCCGCAAGGCCTTTGACGGCGGCGTCTGGCGCACGACCAAACCGCTTGAGCGCGTGAAGCTGCTGTGGCGCATCGCCGAACTGATCGACAAACACGCGGTGCAGCTTGCGGAGCTTGATACGCTCGACGAAGGCTCGCCCTACGGCGTGGTCAAGAACGGCTACATTGCCGGTGCCGCAGAGCATTTCCGCTATTTCTCGGGTTGGGCCAACAAGATCAACGGCGACACGCTGCCCGTCAGCCTGCCCGGCGACTGGCACACCTACACCACGCGTGAGCCGGTCGGTGTCGTGGCTCAGATCCTGCCATGGAATGTGCCCTTCCTGATGATGGCCTGGAAACTGGCACCGGCACTGGCCGCGGGCTGCACCGTGGTGGTGAAGCCGGCCGAGGACACACCGCTGTCGGCGATGCTCTTCGCCGAGATCTGCCGTGAGGCAGGCGTTCCCGAGGGCGTGGTGAACATCGTCACGGGCGACGGCAAGATCGGTGCGGCGCTGGTCGATCACGCCGACGTGGACAAGGTCGGCTTCACCGGCTCGACCGCGACCGGCCAGGCCATCGTGCGCGGCGCGTCCGGCAATCTCAAACGGGTGAGCCTCGAGCTCGGCGGCAAGAGCCCTGTCTTCGTCTTCCCCGATGCCGACATCGACGCTGCTATCCCGCAGGTGGCCGAGGCGGTCTACCTCAACAGCGGTCAGGCCTGCTCGGCTGGCACGCGGCTCTATATCCACGAGGATGTCTACGACCGGGTGATCGAGGGTGTCGCCGCCTATTCGGAAACACTGAAGCTGGGTCATGGTCTCGACCCCGCGACGAACATGGGTCCGATCATCTCGGCCAAGCAGTTCGAGCGGGTGAACCGCCTGCTGGACACCGGCCTCAAGGAAGGCGCGCAGCTGGTCACCGGCGGCAATGCCGGTATGGACGGCTTTTTCGTCAAGCCGACCCTGCTGCGTGATGTGACCCCCGATATGTGCGTCTACCGCGAGGAGATCTTCGGCCCGGTGATCAGCGCGATGAAGATCGACTCGCGCAACATCGAGGCCTTGGCGCTCGAGGCCAACAATACCGAGTACGGCCTTGCGGCAAGCATCTGGACCAACGATCTGAAGTTGGCGCATGGGCTGGCCGGACGCATTCGCGCTGGCACCGTCTGGGTCAATGCCCACAACATGATCGACCCCTCCATGGGCTGGGGCGGTTTCAAGCAATCGGGCTGGGGCCGCGAGATGGGTCGCTCGGCGATGGACATCTACACCGAGCAGAAGACAGTCGCGATGAAGATCGGCTGATCGAACACGGGGGGCGGCCATGCTTGGGCGCCCCCACTGTATGCCGCCGCCGCGTCAGGAGGAGACCGGCGCCAAGCGGCGTGTCAACGGGAGGAGAAGACAATGACCGGATTTGGCCGCAAGGCAGCTTTCGTCGCCGGAACCGCGCTGGTATCCGCGCACGTCGCGGGGGCCGCGATGGCTCAGGATTTCGCCTATGTGAACGATCATGCGGACATCGCACCGCTGTGTGGCGAGGAGCCGCTGCGCGTGGCGCTGATCGATGGCTACGGGGGCAATTCGTGGCGTCGCACGGCCTTTGCCGAGCTCGAAGACGAGGCCGGCAAGTGCGACAACATCGGCGAGGTCACCTACGCCGAAGCGGGCGGCGATGTGCAGGCCTACAACGCCGCTATCAACGGCTTCGTGGCGCAAGGCTACGAGATCATCATCAGCTACACCGATTTCGGCGATGCAGCGATCCCCGCCTATCGGAATGCGCAGATGGCCGGAACCACCATGGTGCCGTATTTCTCGGACCTCAGCGGCCGGGTCGGCGTCGACTATGCCGCAAACCCCTATGAGGATGCGTTCTCGGCGGGCAGGATCTTCGGCGAGTGGGTTGGCGAGACCCTGGGCGAGGGCACGACCGTCTTCCTGGGAGGGCTGGCTGGCTCGGCCTCGTCGGTGACGTTCCTCGACGGCTACAAGGACGGGCTTTCGGGCTATCCCGGGATCGAGCTGCTGGACGACAATTTCATCGTCACCAACTGGAATCCCGCGGATGCACAGAAGGCCGTGGCCGGTCTGATTGCAAAACACGACCACATTGACGCGATCGCGTCGGATTACGGGGTGACAAGCCTCGCTGCCGTGAAAGCCTATGAGGCGGCTGGTCTGGACGTGCCGGCAATGGCCTTCATCGCCACCAACAACGAATATTCGTGCAAGTGGACGGACGCCAAGGCCGCAGGTGAAGCGTGGCCGCAACTCGCGCTCAGCGGCACGACGGCCGATGTGCGCTTCGCGCTTCGCGCTGCGCTGGCGGCGCGCAATGGCATCGAGAATCCCGAACCCCGCGCCCTGGTGGCTTTCCCCTTCGCCAACAGCGAAGAAGGGCTCGACCCACTCTGCGATCCGGCGATGCCGCCGGATGCGGACCTGTCGTCCTCGCTGCCGATTGAGAAAATGGAGGCGCTGTTTTCGCAGTGAGTCCTGCGGGGCGGGGCGCTCAGCCTCGCCCCGGCCCCTCGGGCATGTCCTCCGCGATCCGGGTGATCCGCTCCAGAAGCTGCCGCAAGGCAGCCTCGGCCTCGGGGGTCAGCGCTTCGCGCAGCACACGGTCGAAGGCGATCGCGGATCGGCCGATCCGGGCGTAGAGCGCGGATCCGTCTGAGGTCAGCATGAGGGTGTCAGAGCGCCGATCCCGGCTGTCCGCTTCGCGCCGGATCAGACCCTGACGTTCCAAGGCCGCGACGGCCCGACTGACCCGGCTCTTTTCTTCGTGGGCGATGGCACAGATGTCGCGGGCCGTGAGGCGCTCGTAGCGCCCGGTAATGGCCAGCACCCGCCACTCGGTCCGGCTGAGCCCGTGACCTTCTCGGTAGGCTGGCTGGAAGGCGCGGCCTGTCGCCTCTGCCGCCTGGTTGAGGATGAAGGGAAGAAATTGTTCGAGATCGAAGGAGGTCGTTTCGGACTGGCGATCGTCGGCGGGCAAGGGACATTCCTTCATTTGCGGCTGCGTGGGCGGAGAATGCCGACACAGACCTGCCAAGGCAACCGCACTCTTCGCAGTTCAGAATTAGGTAATAGACAACAAGTTCGCATAGTGGTTGCATTAGCAACAAGATCATGTTCTGCTCTGGCGTGACCGCCAGTCGCTTGAAAAAGGAGACTCAGATGTCCCGACAGGACCTGCCCCAAGGAATGATCCGTGCGCCCGGTATCAGTGCCCTGCACGAGGGTTACATGCCCGGCTTCGGCAATGATTTTGAAACCGAGGCGCTGCCCGGTGCGCTGCCCGAGGGGATGAACAGCCCGCAGCGCTGCGCCTACGGTCTTTATGGCGAGCAACTCTCCGGCACCGCTTTCACCGCGCCGAGCCATCAGAACGAGCGCACCTGGTGCTACCGCATCCGGCCGGCGGTGAAGCACACCGGGCGGTTCTCGAAGATCGACGTGCCCTACTGGCAGAGCGCGCCGAACGTCGATCCCGACGTGATCAGCCTTGGCCAGTACCGCTGGGATCCGGTGCCGCATTCCGAGGCCAGTCTGACCTGGCTCACCGGCATGCGCACCATGACCACCGCTGGCGACGTCTACACGCAGGTCGGCATGGCGAGCCACATCTACCTCGTCACGCAATCGATGCAGGATGAGTATTTCTATTCGGCCGACAGCGAGCTTCTTGTCGTGCCGCAGGAGGGCCGGCTGCGCTTCTGCACCGAGCTTGGGGTGATCGATCTAGAGCCGAAGGAAATCGCCATTCTGCCGCGCGGCCTTGTGTACCGGGTCGAGGTGATCGACGGTCCGGCGCGCGGCTTCGTGTGCGAGAACTACGGCCAGAAGTTCGACCTGCCGGGCCGCGGCCCGATCGGGGCCAATTGCATGGCCAACCGGCGCGACTTCAAGACCCCGGTCGCCGCCTTCGAGGATCGCGAGGCGAAGAGCCGCGTAGTGATCAAGTGGCAGGGCCAGTTCCACGAGACCTGGATCGGGCACTCGCCGCTTGATGTGGTGGCGTGGCACGGCAACTACGCGCCGGTCAAATACGACCTGCGGACCTATTGCCCAGTGGGGGCGATCCTCTTCGATCACCCCGATCCGTCGATCTTCACCGTGCTGACCGCGCCCTCGGGCGTCGAGGGCACCGCAAATATCGATTTCGTCCTGTTCCGCGAGCGCTGGATGGTGGCCGAGAACACCTTCCGTCCGCCCTGGTATCATAAGAACGTCATGTCCGAGATGATGGGCAACATCTACGGCGAGTATGACGCCAAGCCGCAGGGCTTCGTGCCCGGCGGGATGAGCTTGCACAACATGATGCTGCCGCACGGGCCGGACAATGAAGCCTTCGAGAAGGCCAGCTTCGGCGAGCTCGAGCCGGGCAAGCTCGACAACACCATGAGCTTCATGTTCGAGACCCGCTTCCCGCAGCACCTGACCCGCTTCGCCGCAACCGAGGCACCGCTGCAGGACGATTACATCGACTGCTGGGACAGCCTGAAAAAGCGCTTCGACGGTACGCCTGAGGGCAACTGGGACTGAGGCCTGGAGCGCGGCGGGCCAAGGTGTCCGCCGCACTCACGCACTGATGAACAGGGGCCGCGGCCCCGGAAGGACTTTTGATGAGCTTGATGACGAGCTGGGTCGCGGGGGCCAATGCGCCGGACTGCGACTTCCCGCTGAACAACCTGCCTTATGGCGTGTTCGAGGATGGCAAGGGTGCGCGCATGGGCGTGGCGATCGGCGACTACGTGCTCGATGTGGGCGCCGTCGATCACCGGCTCGACCCGGCGCTCTTCGCGGCGCCGTCGTGGAACGCGGTGATGGCCGCCGGCCCCGAGGTCTGGGCCGCGCTGCGCGCGCGGCTGATCGAGCTGTTGGGCGACGAGGCGCATCGCGCTGCGGTGGAGCCGGGTCTGGTGCCGCTGGCTGAGGTGGCGCTGCTTATGCCCTTCGCCGTGACCGAGTACACGGATTTCTACGCCGCCAAGAACCACGCCTTCAACGTCGGCTCGATGTTCCGCGGGCCGGAGAATGCGCTGCCGCCGAACTGGCTGTCGATCCCCATCGGCTACAATGGCCGCGCGTCTTCGGTGGTGGTGTCGGGCGCCGAGGTGCGTCGCCCCTGGGGTCAGCTCAAGGCGCCTGACGCGGAGCTGCCCGAGTTCGCACCCTGCAGGCGCTTCGATCTCGAGCTCGAGATGGGCGCCATCGTCGGTACGCCCTCGGACGGTATGGTCTCGGTGGCGCAGGCGGACGAGATGATCTTCGGCTATGTGCTGCTCAACGACTGGTCAGCGCGCGATATCCAGGCCTGGGAATACCAGCCCTTGGGTCCGTTCCAGTCGAAGGCCACCGCCACCACGATCAGCCCGTGGATCGTCACCGCCGCGGCGCTGGCGCCGTTCCGCATCTCGACGCCCGAGCGTGAGCGTGAGCTGCTGCCCTATCTCTCCGAACCCGGCCCGATGCTCTACGACATCGCGCTCGAGGTCGCGTTGGCTCCCGAGGGCGGTGAGGAGGTCGTGATCTCGCGCACCAACTATTCCGAGATGTACTACTCCGCCGCGCAGCAGCTTTGCCATCACACCAGCAGCGGCTGCGCCATGCGCACCGGCGACCTGCTGGGCTCGGGAACCATCTCGGGCACCACCCCGGACAGCCGCGGATCGCTGCTGGAGATGAGCTGGGGTGGCAAGGAGCCGCTTGCGCTGCCCGGCGGCGAGACGCGCAGCTTCCTTGAGGATGGAGACACGCTGACGCTGCGCGGTGCCGCGCAGGGCGACGGCTATCGTATCGGCTTCGGTGAGAGCACGGGCAAGGTTCTGCCCGCGGTGCCGCAGCCCGACTGGATCAAAGACTGAGGGAGGAGACCCCGACCATGACCGAGACCATCACAAAGACCAAGGCCTTCGCGTCGCAAGGCGACATGGAAGAAAAGACCATCAGCTTCACGCAGGTGGGCGAGGGGCTTTACGCCTTTACCGCCGAGGGTGATCCCAACACCGGCGTCATCATCGGCGACGAGAGCGTGATGATCGTCGAGGCGCAGGCCACGCCGCGGCTCGCACGGAAGGTGATTGAGTGCGTGCGCTCAGTGACCGACAAGCCGATCTCGCACTTGGTGCTGACGCATTACCACGCGGTTCGGGTGCTCGGCGCCTCGGCCTATGGCGCGCGCGAAATCATCATGAGCGACACCGCCGCGGCGATGGTCGAAGAGCGCGGGCAAGAGGACTGGGACAGCGAGTTCGGCCGTTTCCCGCGGCTGTTCCAGGGACACGAGGAAATCCCCGGCCTGACCCGTCCGACGACGACGTTCAGCGACCGCATGACGGTTTATCTTGGCAAGCGTCGCGTCGACATCATGCATCTGGGGCGTGCCCACACCGCCGGAGACGCGGTGATCTGGGTGCCGGATCAAGAGGTGATGTTCACTGGCGACATCGTCGAATATCACTCGGCCTGCTACTGCGGCGACGGGCATTTCGGAGACTGGCCGGAAACGCTGGCAAACATCGCAGCCTTCGAGCCGAAGGCCATCGCGCCGGGCCGTGGCGATGCGTTGGTCGGCGACGCGGCGGTGGCCGCAGCGCTCGAGAGCACGGCGGATTTCGTGCGCTCGACCTACAAGCCGGTGGAGCGCGTGGTGGCCCGTGGCGGCTCGCTCAAGGAGGCGTGGGACGCTGTGCGCGCTGAGTGCGATCCGAAGTTTGCCGATTACGCGATCTACGAGCACTGCCTGCCGTTCAACGTCGGTCGGGCCTATGACGAAGCCCGCGGCATCGACACGCCGCGCGTCTGGACCGCCGAGCGCGACCAGCAGATGTGGGCTGACCTTCAAGGCTGATTGCCCACCCCGGCGTCATCCTGCCGGGGCCACTGCAAGGCTCTTTCCGGCTTGTACGGGCGGCTCCCGGTCCAATCGGCTTGGGGTCGCCCGGCAGGCCCAATGGGACCGCAACGACTAGTGTGCTCCCAAGATCTCTCCCCAGCGCGCGCTCCGTCCGGGGCAGCGCTGTTTCGGCCCCCGGACTCTTGCCGGGGGCCTTTTTTGACCCCTTTGCCAGGAGACACCCATGACTGACGTGGTCCTCTACGACTACTGGCGTTCCACCGCCAGTTGGCGCGTGCGTATCGCACTGAACCTCGCGGATCTGTCTTATAGCGCTGTGCCGGTCGATCTCGTCGCCGGTGACCAAAGCGAGGACGCCCACGTGGCGCGCAACCCTCAGGCGCTTGTCCCGGTTCTCGAAATCGATGGGCTTCGACTGACCCAGTCCATGGCCATCCTCGACTACCTCGAGGACACCGGGCGACTGTCGCTGCGGCCCGCGGATCCGGCTCAGGCGGCGCGCATGCGCGCCGTACTTCAGGCCATCGCCTGCGAAATACACCCGGTGTGCAACCTGCGAGTGGCGGCCCATGCCGCAAGGCTGACGGGGCGCGACGAGACCCGCGCCGAATGGATGCGGCACTTCATTCGTCCGGGGCTCGTCGCAATCGAGCGGATGCTGGATGAGGCGGTGCCGTTCTGCATGGGTGCGTCCCTGACGCAGGCCGATCTCGCCCTGATCCCGCAGCTCTATAACGCCGACCGTTGGGGGGTCGACACGTCTGATCTTCCAAAGATCACCCGCGTCGCGGCAGCTTGCGCCGATCTTCCGGCCTTTCAGGCCGCGCATCCCGACGCGGTCATGCCCGAGTAGTACGAGGGCGCTGGACCGACATGAGAATGCCGCCGGCGCTGATGCAGATCGGCAGCCCTTGCAGGGGCATCGGCAAGGGTCATGAAGGTTGTCCAGAGGAAGGAGATGTCTTCCGTTCGGTGAGAGTGTCAGGCTGTCAGTAATTCGCCATATGGAAATTGATTCGCCGCATTGTGCCGACACTTTGCGATACAAGCCATGTCCTCCAGCCGCGAAACTTGCGCGTCGGCGCCGAGGGCGTCGGCGCGCGACAGTGGAGCGAGGCGCCCATGTCCGGGCGCGTCTTCCATTGGGTTCGCGACAGGCCTCAAGAGGCACCTCTCGGTTGCATTCGGGGGGCTGAGGTTTTTTCGGAGCTCACCCTGTCCCTGATCCGGCTGATGCAGTAGGTCGGACCACAAGGATCGGAATGAGGCGCAGGAAGAGATGAAAGCTGAGGACGATCTTGGCCGCGGCCTCAAATCGGTGGAGATCTTCGGCACCATCCTTGGAAGCATGACCGGACTGGGCGAGCGGCCGGGCCTGGTTGAGATCGCGGCCGCGTCCGGGCTTCAGCCAGCTCAGTTGCGACCGTATCTGACGAGCCTGCAACGTCTCGGGCTGATCGAACTCGACGCCGATGCGAAAGGTCATGCCATTGGGCCGCTGGCGGCGCGACTGGGACAATGCAGGCTCGAGATGATTGGCCAGTCCTATGGTGTCCTGCCACTGGCGCAGAGGATCGCAGCAGAGCGTGACCTCTTGGTCGCGCTCGTCTTCTGGGCCGGGCAGATGCCGACCGTAGCCAAGGTCATCCCATCGCGCAGCTCGCTCAATCTCAACCTTCGGCCGGGAACGGTCTATAATGTGACCGGCACCGCCACGGGGCGAGTCTTTCTCGCGCTGTCGGACGATCCCCGCGTGGCCGACCGCGCCGAGGACGAATTCGAGGCCCGCACGGATGTCCCGGGCATTGGCGATGTGCCGGAGCGCGCCACGCTTGAGGCAATGATCTCCGAGATTCACGAGACCGGCTACAGCTTCGTTCAGGATGCCTATTTTCCCGGGATCAACGGTCTTGCCGTGCCGGTCTTCGATGAGGGCGAGCGGCTGCTTTGCGTCATGACCATCGTCGGGAGCACGTCGGGACTGCCTCGACGGTCTGCCGTGGATCTTGCGGAGGAGATCTCCAGAGACCTGCGCGCTGCGCGCGATGAGCCTGCGGTGTTCGCCGAGTTGCCTGCCGGGATTATGGAGCCAGCCGAGGAGGCTGCGTCGGTGCCCGAAGACCGCCGCGGCGTCGGATCGGCCGAGATTGCAGGGCGGCTGCTATCCGCCATGGCGCTTTCGCCCGAGCCGCGCAAGCTCAAGGACGTGTGCAGCGACGCCGCGCTCGTTCCGGCCAAGGCGCATGGCTACTTGGTCAGCCTGCGGCGCACCGGACTGGTGGAGAAGGTCCCCGGCTCGCCACGGTATCGTCTCGGGCCGGTGGCCGCAGAATTGTTGCTGGTACGCCTGCACAGCTACGATGCGTTCGAGAGTGCGCGAAAGCTGATCGGCGAGCTGTCCGGCGAGACCGAAATGATGTGTTTCCTGTCGGTTTGGGGTACCTATGGGCCCGTGGTCGTAGACATCGTCCGGGGCCGTGAGGCGCGTCACACCGATATCCATATCGGGCGCAGCATGCCGCTTGCGCGCTCTGCCACCGGGCTGCTGTTTCGCGCGCATATCAGCGCCGAGTTGCGCGCCCCGGCGGTGCTGGCCGAACGCGCGGCCTTTCCGCGTCTGCACGACGCGAACCCCGAGGATGATCTGCTTGATGCGCAGGCGAGAGAGATCCGCGCCGCTGGCTGCGCCACCTGGGAGCAGCGTGGGCCGATCCGGCTCCGTTCTCTTGCAGCCCCAATCTTTGACCACAATGGCGAGATCTGGTTCGCCGTCACGATGACCGGTGAGCTCGAACGGGTCTTGGCTGATGAGACGCACCTGAGACAGCAGCTGCTTGCGGCGGTGGCGCGCATCTCGGCCGACCTCGGCCACGCGCCCTGATGTCGACCACTCCCGGGCGGTCATGAGCCAGCAACCAGCATTCGCGACCTGAGCGGTCACCGGGCTGCAAACCAAAGAGCACCGGCGTCGGGTGCCCCTAACTCCCTGCATCTCCGAGCGACCAGCGCCGCCCTCATGCCCGACCGTCGCGTGACCACGGCAGGTCATCGGGTTGATTGACCGCAGACCGGCGAGCTCGCCTCTGGAGCCTTCGGTCGGGGCTGCCAGGGCGCCCATGTCTGCAATACGGGGCAGGGCGCGCAGCGGCCCGGATCGCAAGCGGGGTCAATGCACACATATCGCCGCGAACCTCTGCGCCAGCAGATTGCCTCCCCGGGGCGGTGCCGGGATCTCTCGACCGGTCACGTTGAATCCAGGCGCTCGCCCGGAGGCAATCGGAAAATGATTTGCATTTGGTGAATCATTTTGCCAATAGATAACACCATGGCTGAGCCGACCCGCATGGGGTTGGCCCGGACACACGTGAGGAGGATACCATGTCGAGACCGGAAACGGGTGCGCCCGCTGAGGCCGTGGCGGCGCCGCCCGCGCTGTTGCAGCCGTTAAGCCTGCGCGGCGTCACGCTCAAGAACCGCATGGTGGTGTCGCCCATGTGCCAGCATTCCGCCGTCGACGGCATCGCACAGGACTGGCACCTCGTGCACTACGGCAAGTTCGCCCTTGGCGGCGCCGCACTGGTTCTGACCGAAAGCACGGCGGTGACCAGTGATAGCCGCGTCGGGTTCGCCGATCTCGGGATCTGGGATGACGACCACATCCCCGGCCTGCGCCGGATCGCCGACTTCATCCACGCCAACGGGGCCCTCTTCGGAATTCAGCTGGCCCACGCCGGTCGAAAGGCCTTCTCCGAACCGCTCTGGGAAGGCGGCCGCCCGCTCAGTGTCGAGGCGCTCGATGCCAGCGGACTCGACTGGTGCCGTGTCGGGCCGAGTGCCATCGCGGCCAGCCCTGAATGGTCTGTGCCCGATGTTCTGACGCTTGAGGCAATCTCAGAGATCAAGGAGGCCTTCGTGCAAGCCGCCCGGCGCGCGGATGCCGCCGGCGCGGATGTCATCGAGCTGCATTTCGGTCATGGCTATCTGCTGGCCAGCTTCCTGTCGCCGCACTCCAACAAGCGCAGTGACGCCTATGGTGGCTCGCTGGAAAACCGGATGCGTCTTGCGGTCGAGACCGCGCGCGAGGTGCGGGCTGCATGCCCCGAGGGCAAGCCTCTATTTGCCCGTCTCTCGTGCCTCGATGGCGCGGAAGGCGGCTGGGATATGGAGGACTCGGTTGCCTTGGCCGAGGCGTTGAAGGAGGTGGGCGTCGATGTCGTCGACTGCTCTTCCGGCGGTCTCAGCGAGGCCACACGGCGCAGCAACGTTCCACGCGGGATCGGCTTTCAGGTGCCGTTCGCAGAGGAGGTGCGCGCCCGCACCGGCATCGCGACCCAGGCCGTGGGGATCATTCTGACCCCCGAACAGGCCGATGCCGTTGTCGCAGAAGGTCGGGCCGACCTTGTCGCGCTCGGGCGCGAGATGCTGCGCACGCCGTATTGGCCCGCCGAAGCGGCCCGTGCGCTTGGCTGTGCCGAGACCTTCGAGCCCTGGCCGCTTCAGCATCGCGAGTGGCTCGCGAAGAGACAGGGGGCGTTGGAACGGCTCGACAAGGCCGACTGACTGCCCACGCCTGACGGACATGACACAGGAGGAGACAACGTCATGATCACCCGATTTGGTCTGCTGACCCGCAAGTCGGGCCTTTCGCCCGAAGACTTCAACGCGCATTGGGAAAAGAGCCACGGCCCGATGGCGGCGAAATTTCCGGGGCTACGGGCCTATTTCCAGCATGTCGTGACCAACAAGGATCAGTTCGGGATCAGCCATGCGCGCGGTTCGGAATGGGATCTCGACGGCTTCTCCGAGCTGCATTTCGACGACATGCAGGCGATGCTCGATGCGGTCAGCGGAGAGGTCTTCGCGCCGACGCTTGTGGATGAAGAGGCGTTTCTTGAGGACGTTCAACTTGTCGCCTGCGAGAAACACAAGGTCGTGCCGATGGACTTCGACGGTGGGCCTTTCATCAAGCGCATGACGCTGCTTAAGCGGCGGCCCGACGTCACCCCCGAACAGTTCCGGCACGAATGGCTCGACACCCATGCGGATTTTGTGCGGCGCTGGCCGAATGTCCTGGGCTATCACCAGAACATCGTGGTCGACCGCTATCATGGATCACGCACCGAACGCGCACCCTATTCGGCAGTTCCGGTCGACGGGATCGTCGAATTCTGGTTCCGCGATACCGAAGCCGCGGCAGAACTCTACGCCACTGACATCGTGACCGAGACCCAAGAGCACGCAAAAGTCTTTCTCGACACGATCACACCCTATTTCGTCGAAACCCGACAGGTCGTCTGAGCGGCCTTGCTCGACAGGGACACCGGCGAGATCCCGGGCGGAGCCGGTGCGCCCGCCGTCAAGCGCTGCGCCACAGTAGGAGGTCAGACGCGCGGGTTCAGCGGACACAAAATCGGCGATCTCCGCGGTTGACAGAAATTCGCCAAAAGTGAAACAGTTTGCATATAGCATACTAAAGCCTGACGGCTGTGACCGGGCCTGACCCGGGCCTTTCAGAGCGGCCCGGAGCGTTGCGCAGGCACGGAAATTCCCTTCTCCGATCCGGAGAAGGCTTCAAATACTGGGAGGAAAGATCATGGCACTACTCAACGGCTTCACACTTCGCGCAATGGTTTCGGCCGTCGCGATCGTCGCCGCCGGCGCCGCGGCCGCGCAGGAGACACGCAAACTGCGGATGCACAGCGCATTCCCCACGCAGACCCCGGTGATCGGCGAGATCACTCCGTGGATCGCCGAGCGGATCGAGAAGCTCACCGGCGGCAGTCTCGAGGTTGATGTGTTTGAGCCCGGCGCACTGGTGCCGAGCACAGACTATTTCGACGCCGTCTCGCAGGGCGCTGTCGACATGGCCTTCGGCACGCCGGGCTACGGTGCCGGGCTCGAGCCCGCGATGACGATCTTCACCGCCGTGCCCTTCGGCCCGCAGGCGACCGAGTTCATGGCGTGGATGCGCTATGGCGGCGGCAATGAACTGCATGACGAGCTGCTTGCCAACCTGAACCTGAAGGGCTTCGTCTGCACTCTCGGTGCGCCCGAAACATCGGGCTGGATGAAGCGCGAGATCAACTCTGCCGAGGACCTCTCGGGCATGAAGCTGCGCTATTTCGGCCTTGGCGGGCGCGTGCTCGACAAGCTCGGGGCTTCGATCCAGCTGATCGCCGGATCCGAGGTCTATGCCGCGCTTGAACGCGGCGTGATTGACGGCGGCGAATATGCCAGCCCATCCGTCGACCTGAACGCAGGCCTCGAACAGGTGGTGGACTACGTCTACTTTCCCGGCTGGCACCAGCAGGTGTCGATCGACACTCTGATCATCAACCTCGACACCTGGAACGCGCTCAGCGAGCAACAGCAGCTGGCCATCGAGACCACCTGTGGCGAAGCCACCTTGCGCACACTGGCGCAAGGGGCGGCGGACCAGCCGGCTGCCATTCAGGCGCTGATGGAAAAGGACGGCGATCCCGAGGTGCGCCAGTGGTCCGATGACCTGCTCGCCGCTCTCGAATCCGCCTGGGACGAGGTCGCTGCCGAGGAAAGCGAAAAGCACGAAAGCTTTGCCCGCGTGATGGCGTCCTACAACAGCTTCCGCGACGGGTACGCCGATTGGCAGAACCTGGGCTACCTCAAGCCCGCCACGGACTGAACAAGACGGGACCGGGCTCCGCGCCCGGTCCTGCCGAAACGGGCCCCGCCACAACCGCTGGCGGGGCGGCCATGCCGACGCCGGACCGGGCGTGGAGGAAAAATGTCCCCTTTGTTGAAACTGAGCGCAGCGATCGACGCCGTGCTGAACACGATCGCGCGTATCGCGGCCTTTGCGCTTCCGGCGCTGGTCGTCGTCGTGGTCTTCGACGTTGTCACGCGGCGCTTTCTGCAGATGGGGTCGACCCAGCTGCAAGAGGCCGAGTGGCATCTGCACACGATCCTGATCATGGGTGTGCTCGGAACCGCCTATATCCACGACCGCCACGTGAGGATCGACCTGCTTCACGCGACGTTCTCACCGCGCGGCAAGGCGCTGGTCGAGCTGCTGGGCATTCTGCTGCTGGTTTTTCCGTTCTGCGCCGTCACCGGTTAATACGCCACGAATTTCGCCCTGACCTCGTTCACACGTGGTGAGGTCTCGCAGTCGATCGACGGCCTGCCTTACCGCTGGGCGATCAAATCCATGTTGCCGCTCGGCATCTACCTCGTCGCGCTGGCCGGACTCAGCCGCGCCTGTCGCAGTGCTGCCGCGCTGATCGACCCGCACCGCGCCAATCTCGACCGCAAGGGGGCGGGCTCGCTGTGAGCACCTTCATCGAATTTCTGCCGCTTTTCATGTTCGCCACGATGGCGATGCTGCTGTTTTCCGGGTTTCCGGTGGCTTTCGTCCTGGGTGGGGTCGGTGTCGCCTTCGGCCTGATCGGCGTGCTGACCGGCGAGCTGATCCCGATCCAGCTCTATTCCATCACCCAGCGCATGTGGAGCGGGGCTGCCGAGAATCTGACGCTGACCACGGTGCCGCTTTTTGTCTTCATGGGGGTGGTGCTTGAGAAGGCCGGCGTGGCCAAGGATATGCTTGCCAGTCTCAACCGGGCGCTGGAACGCGTTCCCGGCGGGCTTGCGCTTTCGGTCACGCTATTGGGCATCATCCTCGCCGCGGCGACGGGCATCGTTGGCGCCTCGGTGGTGATGCTGAGCCTGCTGGCCATGCCGGTGATGCTGGAGAAACGATACTCACCGGCACTGGCCTCGGGAACCATCGCAGCCTCGGGCACGCTCGGGATCCTGATCCCGCCGTCGATCATGCTGGTGATCATCGCCGATCTTCTGTCGCGTTCCGTGGGCACGATGTTCATGGCAGCCTTCGGTCCGGGCCTGCTTCTGGGCGTCCTCTACCTGGTGTTCATCCTCGGTGTGAGCGTCTTTGCGCCGGGGGCCGCCCCGGCGGCGCGCAGCGGACATGGGAGCAAGGATCTCGGCCGGCTGATCGTCACGCTTCTGGTCGGACTCGTGCCTGCCTTTCTGCTGATCTTCTGCGTGCTTGGTTCGATCCTCTTCGGTTGGGCCACCCCGACCGAGTCCGCCGGGATCGGCGCGGGAGGGGCGCTGCTGCTTGCCTTCGTGGTGCGCCCGGTGATCTACACCGCGCTGAGCTACACCCGCTTCGCGATCGAAGGCGCGGCGGCCAACGCGGCCAAGGGCGGCGCGCTGTCGCGCTTCGCGGCCGAGAACCGCGGCTGGTGGCGGATCTTTCTGGACTCGATCCGGGAGTCCGCGCTGACCACCGGCATGATCTTCATGATCATCCTTGCCGCCACCGCCTTCGCCCTGACGTTCCGCCTGCTGGGCGGCGAGCATCTGGTGACCGACTACGTGATCGCGCTCGAGTTGAGCCCCTGGCACCTGCTGGCGATCGTGCTTGTCCTGGTCTTCGTTCTGGGCTTCTTCTTTGACTGGATCGAAATCACGCTGATCGTCCTGCCGGTCTTCGCGCCAATCATGCTCGCGCAGGACTTCGGCGAGCACGTCTCGCCCCAAGATCTGCCCTATTGGTTCGCCATCATGCTGGCGATCAACCTCCAGACCTCCTTCATGACACCGCCGATGGGGCCATCTCTGTTCTACCTCAAGGCGGTGGCGCCGCCCGAAGTGCGGCTGGGCCACGTCTATCGCGGGATCATTCCCTTCGTGGTGTTGCAGTTGATCGCCCTGATGCTGGTCATGGCCTTTCCGGAAATCGCAATGTGGATCCCGCATGCGATGCTGGATTGAGGCGCGAGCCACCTTTGCCTCTCTGAGCGCAACCGAGGAGGCCGGAGGGCGAAGAGTCTACAGCTCCGCCGCTGAAGTCTTCGCGTGCAAACTGCGTGTCGCCATCAAGGCAACCATCGCCTGACCGAAACTGCCTTTCGCCGAAGGTGAAGCGCGGCCTCCGAACGGGGGCCGCGCTTGTGTTTCAACGGGCGAAGAGGAGCGGAGCCAGCTCCGTTGCGGGGCGATCTGCAAGGGAGCGGTCCCGCCAAAAAAAGCGAGTTTGATATTGCGTAACTGATTTGGATCAAGTCGCGCTTACGGCTGAAAACCTACTAGTTGCATATGCAACTAATAATGGAGCTTGTACCGTGAAGATCGAACGCATTCACCACGTCGCCTATCGCTGCCGTGACGCAAAGGAGACCGTCCAGTTCTATACCGAGATGCTCAATATGGGCTTCGTGCTGGCGATCGCCGAAGACAAGGTGCCCTCGACCCACGAGCCGGACCCCTACATGCATGTCTTTCTCGACGCCGGGGCGGGTAACGTGCTGGCATTTTTCGAGCTTCCCACCAAGCCCGACATGGGGCGTGATGAGAACACACCCCCTTGGGTCCAACACATCGCGTTCCAGGTGAAGGATCGCGAGGCTCTGCTGGAGTACCGAGATCATCTTGAGAAGAATGGCGTTGAGGTGCTCGGCGTGACCGATCACTCGATCTTCCACTCGATCTACTTTTTCGATCCGAACGGCCACCGGGTCGAGCTGGCAGCACCGGATCCGGATCAACAGAAGGCGCTGGAACGACTCGATTCTGTAAAATGGGACATGCTCGAAGAGTGGAGCCGGACCAAGCGCGCCCCAAAACACGCAGATTGGCTACACGCGAAGGAGTTCGAAACGTCGTGACCGCGCCAAAATACCATCGCCGGTATTGGCTGCCGATAAGTCCTTGAAGGCAAAGGTGGTTTTTGCTGTTCGAAGTCCGTTTTTCCGACAGTAGGGCAGGCGCTCGGAAAAGACGACCTTCAGCACCATCCGCTTCCACCCGAAGTCCCGATTTCTCCATATTTCACAGGGGTTCGACAGTACCTCCATGGATTGTTCGAACAACTCCTTGAACTGGGGCTGTTTCTTGCCGAGATTCTGGGCTTCTTCCTTCCAAACCAGCGCATCGCGTTGCAAGTCAGAGATCTTTTTCTCGTAAGCCGCAATGATGTTCGGGTTCGTGGTGTTCACGATCCGATCCAGAAATTTTCTGATCTCGGCCTCAGCCTTCCGGGCGAGCTTCTGGGCATTTTTTCTACGTTCGGAACGGTGCGCCTCGCGTTGTGACCACATGTCCGCGAGGATCGCATGTGCGGCATCCCTGACCTCGGTGCAGGGCTGAAGTTCATCGAGGTGGTTCAGGAACTCCATCTATAGTTTGTCTCTGGGGATTACTTTGTGACAGCTTTCGCAGCCTTTTCCTCGGCATGAGTAGTAGGGATACTTGTTACCCCTAGCAGGCCGCTGAAAAGGTCTGCCTTGAGGAAGGGTTTCCCTTGAGCAGGAGCTCGATGCGGCCTGGTTTGCGAACCGGCAGTCCGAGTAGCCGCTTGCCGGCTCAGTTGGCGAGCAGTTTCGGCAGCCTCGCGAGGTTGCAGGCCGCCATCGCCAAGGTGAAGCGGGCCCGTACGCGCTCGATGCCGCGGTACAGGGGCTGCGCCATGCCACCGACGGTTTTGGTCCAGCCGAAAGGTTCCTCGATCTTCTTCCGGCGCCGCTGTGACTTGGCGTAGCCGGGGTGCCGGGTGGTTCTGCCGTCGATGGCGGAGTGTCGAGACTTCTGGGCGACATGCGGCGTGACCACCATTTGGCGCAGCTCGGCGACGAAGTCGGCGCTGTCGTAACCGCGGTCCGCTGCCAGGGTCAGGCGCCGGGTCGATCCCGGCGAGTGGCGGTGAAGCATGTCGATGGCAGCACGCCGCTCGGCGTGGCCGTCCGCCCGCGTCAGGTCGGCCTGCACGATCAGGCCGGAGCGGTTCTCCATCATGCTGTGCCCCATGAAGCACAGCATGGCGCCGGCGCCGGGGGGGTCTTGAACAGCCGGGCCTCCGGATCGGTCATCGAAGCATGGGTCGCGTTCGACCGTCGTTCGCCACGGAAGTCGACTTCGGCGTTACGGTTGCGGCGTGTGGGGCGGGTCATCGGGTCGGGCTCGACGGTGGACTGGTCAGAGGAAGATGTGGGCGGCGCGCTGCCATCTGGCGGATCGCCGGAACCCTCGTCCCCGCCCAACGTCGCTCTTTCCTTCGGCTGGAAACTCTTCATCGACGCCCAGGCCTTCACAAGGGTGCCGTCGACCGAGAAATGGTCGTCCGACAGCAGCGGTGCCACCTCGCGATGCGCCAGAATGGCGGCCATGTTCTTGCGCGACATGTCCGTGGTCAGCAGCCGGTCGCGGTTCTTCGTGAACACGGTCGGGACCCAGACAACGTCATCGATCCCAAGGCCCACGAACCAGCGGAACAGCAAGTTGTAGTCCATCTGCTCCATGAGCTGCCGCTCGGACCGGATCGAGTAGAGGATTTGCAGCAGGCTGGCCCGGATCAATCGTTCCGGCGCGATCGAGGGGCGGCCCTCACCCGCGTAAAGCCGGTCGAACTCTGCATCCAGGGAGCGCAGTGCGTCGTTGACGACGGCCCTGATCTTGCGAAGCGGGTGTCGCACTGGAATGCGCTCCTCGAGATCGACGTAGCTGAACAGCGAGCCCGTCACCTGATCTGATCCACGCATCCCACACTCCGTCGCCATCGTAGTGGCGACGGTGAATCATGTTCCGCGACAGGCGTCGAGGCAGGAGTTTTTCAGCGGCCTGCTCTCATGATCGCTGTCAACCGTTTGGTTCACGTCAAATAATCCGGCGAGGCCGGGCGCAATGTAGTATAGATGCGCAAGGTAGGAGACGGAACTGAGACGACGGTTGAGCAAGCTCTCATGCGCGGGTTGGCTACCGCATGACCGTGGTTTCGTCTTGGGGCTGCCTCGTTCTAAGGGACGAGCGTCGACCGTGTCGGCTCATAACAGGGCACGAGGATTCCCCACCGCGTTCCGCCCCCAACCTTGCGCATCGGCATGATCGGGACGCCTTTCTCAGCTATGAGCGGGCGCTCCGACGTCATGTGGCGAGGTGACAGCTCTGGCGATGGCCCAGATGAAACCAACCATCTCGCGCGCGATGGCCGTGGTGACGACAACCTTCGCTTTTCCAGCCGCAACCAGATGTCGGTAGCGTTGGCACATCCGCAACTGTCCCTTCCACGCAATGTCACGCACGGCTTTGGGTAGGCCCTCGAGCCTGTCGTGGAGTTTGCGGCTGACGCGGGCCTGCATGCGGTAGCTCCACGCTCCTTCGATCAGCGCCCGCCGGGCGAGACCACTGCCGGCCTTTGTGATGCCACCACGGCGCACAGTGGCCCCACTGGAATATTCCGAAGGCGTGAGCCCGAGGTAGGCCATCAATTGACGTGGGTTATCGAACCGCTGGAAATCGCCGACCTCGGCCACCACGGTAACTGCGACGATGAAGGCTACGCCCCTCATCGCTTGCACCGCCTCGACCACCGGGGCCAGCGACCAGGTCGGGAGCAGGTCGGCAATCTGTGTCGTGAGCCTCTCGACACGGACTTCGGCGTCGGAGACCGCATCGACATAGTCCTGGAACACGATCTTCTGGGCAGGGTGCTCAAAGCGCACCGTGGTCAGCCAGCGACGGTAGGCGACTGTCCACCCCTTCTTTCCGGGATAGATGCGACCGTGCCTTAGCAGAAACCCCTGCAAATGCTGACGCGCCTTTCCCAGCACCTGCATCGCCGTAGCGCGCGCTCGTACCAGGTCGCGCATCGCCTCATGCGCCGCATCCGGCACCCAGACCGCTGTCAGCTCTCCTGCACGGTGCAACTTCGCCAGCATCACTGCATCGCGGCGGTCGGTCTTCACACGGTCGCCCGTCTTCACCGGAATGAGCGATGGTGCGACCACGATGCAGTCATGCCCCATGTCGACGAGTTGCCGGTGCAGACCGTAGCCGCAAGGCCCGGCCTCATAGCAGAAACACAACCGGCCTCCGCTCGCAGCCAGCTTTTCCACCAGCTTACGGACATAATCAGGGCGGTGCGGCACCGTCCCCCAATGCCGGACCTCTCCACCGCGCTCTCCCATCGCAACCGCGACTGAAATCGTCGCCTTATGGACATCCAATCCGATGAACGTGCTACCCTGCATGTGGTCTCTCCCCCATTCTTGAGGCTCGGCGCCCGCCACCGGACGCACCCT
>NZ_DS022276.1:0-15000 GCF_000153725.1 Salipiger bermudensis HTCC2601
TTCCCCCAAAATCTCGCGCGGGTTTACCCCGTGCGGTTGGCGGTGACGGCGGTCAGGGTGGTCCGATCTTCGACGACCAAGAAGAGGATCGGATGCCCGGCCGTTTCATCACCGACCGACAACACGAGGATTACATGACCCTTCGACAGCATCACACGCAAAAGATTGCGGCTGCCAAAGCCGGCTTCAGCGTCAGCACCGGAGCCCGGATCGAACGTGACCCCCGCCCTCCATCTCAGAAACGACGTGAGCGCCGACACGGAGGCGGCAAGCCCGACCCTTTGGCCGGCCTGTGGGATGAAGAGATCGTTCCGCTGATCGAAGCGACACCGGGCCTTCGGCCGATCGCGGTGCTCGAGGAGATGCAGTACCGTCATCCGGACCGGGACCTGAGCTCTGCGCGCCGCACCTTGGAGCGCCGGATGCGGCTTTGGCGCGCCGAACACGGGCCGGACAGGGAAGTGATCTTCCGCCAGTCACACCCGCCGGGACGGGAGGGCATGTCCGACTTCTTCGACGCGCGCGCGCTCGGCGTCACGATTGCCGGAGTGCCCTTGGCGCATCGGATCTATCACTTCACCCTGGTTCACTCGGGCTGGGAGCATGCCGAGGTGGTGCTTGGCGGCGAGAGCTACACCGCCTTGGCTGGCGGATTGCAGAACGCCCTATGGCTTCTCGGCGGCGCCCCGCGCGAACATCGGACGGACAGCTTGTCGGCCGCCTTCGCCAATCTCGATCGGGATGCCCGAGAGGACCTGCGCACACGCTATGACGCGCTGTGTGCCGACTACGGCATGGAAGCGACCCGGAACAACCGCGGCATTGCACACGAAAACGGGTCTATCGAGAGCCGGCACGGACATCTCAAGACCCGCTTGGAGCAGGCCCTGCTGCTGCGTGGCAGTCATGACTTCGATGAGTTGGACGGCTGGCGACACTTCGTGGCCCAGGTTGTCGCGCGCCACAATGCACGGCATCGGGACCGCCTGAGGGTCGAACGGCCACATCTGCAGCCGCTTCCGGCGCGCCGTAGCTGTGATTACGACGAGGCGCGCGTGCGGGTGACCTCGTCGGGCGGCTTCGTGTTCCGAAAGGTGTTCTACACCGTTCACTCTCGCCTGATCGGCTACGAGCTGAAGCTGCGCATCTTCGATGATCGCCTGGAGTTGTTCCTCGGCGGCACACCCCTCGAGACCCTACCGCGCGGGCGCCCGCCTGCCGGCGGACGTGGGGGCCATGGCTATGTCGTTAGCTACCATCACGTCATCCACAGCTTGCGGGCCAAGCCTCAGGCCTTCGCCAACCTGACCTATCGCGACGCGCTCTTCCCTCGCACGGAATACCGCCGATGCTGGGACGCGCTGACGGCTGCCGGACCGCTGCGGCAAGCCTGCCGGATCATGGTCGGCCTGCTGTGGCTCGCCCATGATCAGACCTGCGAGGCGGAATTGGCCGCGGCCCTCTCGGCAATCCTTGCCCGAGGCGAACTTCCGGTCCTCGAGGAACTGCGCTCCCGCTTCACGCGGACCGAAGGCGATGGTGGGCCCGATGTCCCGGTCTGCATCCCCTCTGCCGGCAGTTACGATGACCTGATCCAGGGTCAGGGAGCGGCCGCATGAGCATGACCGTGGAAACCGCAACACTGCCTACCTTACTGACGGCGCTCAGGCTGCCCACGGTTGCCCGCCTCTGGCCGGAGTTCTGCACCCGTGCCGACAAGGAGGGTTGGCCGGCCGAACGCTTGTTGGCGGCGCTGTGCGAGCTGGAGCTGAGCGAGCGGGAACAGCGCCCGCACTCCCAACGCCATCTTGCCGCTGCAAGGCTGCCACAAGGGAAAACGCTCGACGCCTTCGACTTCCTGGCGGTACCCACCTTGAGCCAGGCCCGCGTCAGAGCGCTGGTCGAAGGCGACAGCTGGCTGCAGGCAGGGCACAATTTGCTGGCCTTCGGCCCGCCCGGCTCGGGCAAGACGCACCTCGCGGGGGCCATCGGATACGAACTCATCCAACGAGGGTACCGTGTGCTTATGGCAAGGACGTCGGACCTGGTCCAACGCCTGCAAGTGGCGCGGCAGGACCTGGCGCTCACTCAGGAGATCGCGAAGCTCGACAAGTTCGACCTGCTCATCCTCGACGACCTGTCGTACGTGCGAAAGGATCAGGCCGAGACCAGCGCCCTCTTCGAGCTCATCTCCGCACGATACGAGCGGCGCTCTATCATGATCACGGCCAATCAGCCGTTCAGTGGTTGGGACGCCATCTTCCCCGACAGGGCGATGACCATCGCCGCCATCGATCGGCTCGTTCACCATGCAACAATCTTCGAGATGAACGTCGAAAGCTACCGACGCCGTGCCGCCTATGCCGCCGCGACATCGCTCAGCGACATCGAAGATGACCGCGACAAACAACAGCCCGAAAAGGAGATCGCCACAGCGAAGGACAACTCGCGGCCAGCGACATTGAGCAGCGAGATCGAAACTTGATCTGACGGCCGCAAACCGGCACCGTCAAAAAACGTCACCGTCATCCACCTGCGATGTCGCCCAGCACTCAACTGCGATGTCGCGCCACACTCTACGACGCCATCGCCGACGGGTTGCGGACAGCGGGACTGCTGCAAAAGCTGCAGGCGCTGGAAGACGAGAAGGCCGAGCTGGAGCGCAAGCTGGAGGCCCCTGCCCCGAGCGCGGTGCGGTTTCATCCGAAGCTGGCGGAGCTCTATCGGAGCAAGGTCTCGGAGCTGTCAGAGGCGCTGAAGGACGAGACAATCCGCGCCCCGGCGCTTGACCTGCTGCGCAGCCTGATCGACCGCGTTGTGGTGCATCACGACGCGGGGACGAAGGGGATCACGCTGGAGCTTGAGGGGGCGCTGAGCGCGATGATCGCTCAGGCCCAGCCCGGAGGGCTGGGGGATGTCGATCCGAGTTCGTTAGAACTGGTTGCGGGAGCTCGCATTGCACTTTGGCGAAAACCACGCTGCTTATTCCCGTCGCCCGGTGAGCGACGGGTCACGCGGGGACGTATCGCTACGCCCCCGGCTTGGCCCATAGGCATCAGGTGGTCGACGCGCTCACTGGCGCGGCACCGTTCGGCGTAGCCTTTTCAGGCTTCGCGCCACTGTCAGTCGGTTGAGCTTTTGACCTCTCTTCCTCCTCGGCCGCGCGCGCCTCTTCTGCGTCGGCTTCTTCGTGGAGCACGTCCACAATCTCCGGGCGGAGCGGATGTGTCGCGATCCGCCTGCGGTTCGCTGCCGTCGCCAACCGCTCCAGTCCAAAGAAGAACGGTGCCAGAAACTCCTCATCCATTGCAGCAATGAGCTCAGGCATCGTGTCGTTGATCGCCTTCACGCGAAGGCGCTCTTGGGCATCCTCCTTCTTCGCCTGCTTGTTCAGCGAGCGGAGGATTGTCGCCATGGCCCGCTCCGTGGCCGCCGTGACGGGAGGTTCACTGGCCTGTTGTCGCTCTTTTCTCGACGCCTTGGAGGCGGCGAACTTGGGGTCGAGAAGATTGGTCATTGTGGTGTCCTTTGTCGATTTTTAGCCCCCGCGGAGGTCAAGGTTTGAAGGGCACTGGCCAGTGCTGATCATCACATTGCAATCTTTCCCACTACCGAGTCGTGGAAACGGCAAATTTTTTCGAAGACTGAACTCAACACACTGTTAAATATCATAACTTTTCTTCATCACCCGGATCGCTTCGCTCGGCGCGCGTCTCATCGAAGCCACTCGACAGCGTAGCCTCAGACCGCTTCAACCTACGGAGCATCGCCGGTATCGACTGGCGTATGCGTGCAACCTGAGACTGCTTTTCTGCCGGCAACTGCAAGGTCGCCTCGACGAGGACTTCGTCCGCTCGGTTGATCTGATCCATTGCCTCAGACACGCGGGCATCGGCATTCCGCCGAGCCTGACCAATCATTTGGGACCACGCACGCCCGAAGATACCCACCGCCCGTGTGAAACCGCGTGCCGATCTACGCCTCAAGTCTTCGATGGCCGAGCCCTCGGGCGGCGGGGCGTCTGGCGCTTCGACCAAGGCGGATTCATCGTTGTCACCGCCGAGAACGAACGCACCTGACGCAATGCCTTCGGCCACCGCCAACACTGTTTCGGCCTCATCCTCGCGTTCGACGACACGCCCAGTCCGTTCATCGAGCTCGGCTCTCTCGGCGGCTAAAGCCTCAGCCTCGGCCTTGAGACGAAGCTCTTGCTCGGCTCGCCATTTCCAGGTCTTGGCGTGATACCGGCGCTTCGGGGTCTCCTGCCCGTTCTTGCGAGCGTTTCGGATAGCTTCCGCACGCCGCTCCCCTCGGACAAGGCCCAACTCTGAGAACCACTGGCCAACACTGTCCTGAGCCGCTTCGTAGTCTTTGATGAGTGGATGGATGGAGGGCTGTAGCATCCAACGCGTCGCGCTGGCTGTCGGCACCTTTGCCTTTGGCTTGGCAATCTCGACCTTCGCCCGCGGCATGATCACCGCATGGACATGGTAGGCAAGCTCATCCCGATCGGCGCGGGCATGAATGACGTCTTCGCCGAAGCTGTCGATGAGCCATTCCTTCGCGAGCTCGCCAAATCGTTGCTCTCGCTGGTTCTCCCCCTCTCCAAAGAACGCAGAGAGATCACCATCGAACCAGTCTTTGTTGACTGTGAGGATGACCTCCCGCATCGGGCCATGCCGGGTCGAACGCCAAGGTTGCTTCGGCCCCTCGACGATCCGTCGCTCAATGTCCTTCTTCCGCTTTCGCTTCTCCAGCGACGCCAGTTCGGCAGCGAAATTGTCTGCTGTCATCTCCGCGATCTCGTCGAGCGCACGAGCTGCCCAGTCCTCGGAACCGATCAGCGTTTGATTGAGATCTGATCGCGAGCAATTGACGTGACCGAGATCTCCTCCCTTCCGAAGGCGATGTGCCTCGTAGCCGCCGAGCTGGTGCGGGTAAAGCCCCTCGAACCGCAGCACAACGGGGTAGTCTGTCTGGATGTTTGAACCGTCCATCAGCGAACTCCTGAGCATAAGAGCTCAGGAGTTCGGTCGATTGGTGCTAACGGAGTAGGTTTTTTAGAAATCTTCTCACCGGGCAAGCCAGACGTGCAGACGCTGTTTGAGAATTTTCAGACAACGTTTCCGGCATCAAACAAGCTTTTATTGGCAGAGCTTTCTCAACCTCTTAGTGAGGTAGGGGTCGACATTTTGGCCAACCTCTCGCGCGAGGGCGACTTTCGCCTGTTCCACATTCAAGCCAGGTCCAAAAACTCTGCGCATTCTCACCATTAGCAGTGGCAAAATATAGCTCTTACCGGAAGCATACGAGAGAAAACTAAACTTCCGAACGTTTTCCGACACGGCAGCGATTGAGGCCGCCACCTCTTCTTTGGTATGCGTTCTCCTCAATTCTCGCAGCACTTGATAAGAGTAGCGAGAGACTGAAGCCTCACAAAGTTGATCAGCCTGCGCACCGTTAGGGCAGAAACGGCTGAAATGCAAACTCACCGTTTTGATTTCCGGCCTCAATAACCTACTCACCCCGAACATTACAAAAAGTCGTGCAAAAAGGCCCTCCAAGTTTTGAACCCAACTCGGAAAGTCCAATTGATCCTCTGCATCCGCCGTAGAAACATCTACATTTAGCAACTGAGCCAGCTCTACCAAGCCGCGTTCGTGAATTAAATAATTCTCCACACAGTAGGCACGCAGTCTATATAAGTGCTTCAGTCTCGGCTTAGCGCGTCCATATAGGATATCCATGTCCGCATCTATTATATACAACTTCCTACGACCATCATCACCTTGATCGGCTCTACACTCTTCGAGAACTCTGCGCCGACCACCAAGCGGTATCGGGTCGTTAAAGGCAACGCCCTCGGGAAGAAAATTTCGAAGCAAAGTCCTCCACATGTTAATATTCGCCGTATCCTCGACGAATATTTCAACGTCATTCCGACTTCCATTGAGGTGCCCAAGCGCCTCACCAACTCCAACGGGATAAACTACAGTCGTATTCATTTTTTAGGAGACAGATCGATACATTTCTTCACACGCCCAATGATGACGGTTGGAGAGTGCGTAGCCATCAGAAACTGCGTAGAACCAGACGCCTTAAGAAGCGACTCGACGAATTTTTGCTGCCACTGAACATGCAGGGAAAGCTCTGGCTCATCGATGATGAATACGTTCGCTCTTTTCGTCTCCGGATTAAAATACAAGTGAGCTAGAATCACGATAATCTGAATCTCGCCAGAAGAAAGCGCAGTTATTTCGCGAGACTGCCCATCTCCAGCGGAAAACACCAACTCACCGGACTCATCGAACTCCAGCTCCTTACCACTGTCCCGAAGAAAAGAATTCGCTAGATCAAGAAAGTCCGTTATCGAGCTATCAATACGCTCTGACTCCGATGTATACTCAGAAACCATCGAAGATAGTTTGTTTATCTTATCGATATTTGATTTGTTTTGAGCCAGGTCGACGCGTGCTTCCCAACTCGGATCACCCAAAATGCCCTCATCATTCCTTTTCGAGACCTCACTTCGAGCCGCCTGCAATCTCCCCTCAATGAACTCAAAGAAATCCCCAATGCGACTTATCACCTCCTCACGCGGAAGACCGAGAAGCTCAGGAATCTTATAGATATTTTTTTTAGCAGCCTGCAAATCCCGCCAATTCAATGAAGCGCTTTCTTCACGATACGCTCTTATCCCGGCTGGAGGCATCGAAAGCAACTCGAGAACCAAGTTATCTCGGAACTTTCTGTCGAGAACGAATTTCCTTCGGCGATTTCTTGATTGGTGCTCTGCGGCAAAGGCTAGCGCCTCCGTCAGGCTCACTGAAAGTGAGTTTCCAAAGATATTTCTCCGACTCGGTCTGCGCCGGGCATGTCGTAGCGCAATATAACCATCCGGATCAAATGTCCGAGTTCGCCGATCCAAGCCAAGAAACATCGGAGTTGGAAGTTCTTGGAGGTATCCAATTATGCCCCGATGGGTGTTATCCTGAAGAATAGAATTGTAATACGCATCTTCACGCTCACGAGCCTTATAATGCGGAATATCTTCATCCTGCGCATCATACCTACTGTAGGAAATGTTTTCATCCGGAAACTTCGAACAAGTAAGAACAATTTCACCAAACTCTTGAAAGGCTTTAAAAACCACCTTCTCGCCGTTGTGCTCGATAGTTAGAGATAGCTCCGAATACTCCTGACTAGCCAGATAATCAAGCCGAGGCATCAGCAATGCCGCGATAGAGTTCAAAGCCGTTGTTTTACCAGTGCCATTGATTCCGGTAAGAAATGTTAGCGTGTCGTCGAACTTGAGATTGATACCCAAGTATCCATTTAGATCGACTCCGGAGAAGGAGATAAGCTTCATAACTCAGCCTATAAAAAGTTCGAATTTTGGGGCCAGCCCGGCTTGGTGGGACTATCCCCACAAATCATGCAGGCGACAAGTGGTCCTCGCGCTTTGCATGGACGTGTTACTTGATCGACGCGATAGCTTATCCTCTCAAAGAGCATATTCGTGAGATTGGTCGTGACATGCGCGCAGCCCCATACTCACTAACCAGCTGGCACTCCGGCCCTTCGGGCCTGCGTTCCAGCTGTCGTTCGCCGGGGGCTTACGCCCCCGGACCCCGGCGGCGCTGACGCGCCGCACGGGAGGCGCTCCGCCCTCCCGCACCCGCCAAGGGCCTTCAGCCGGACCAGAGTGCGCGCCACCCCTCTGGACTCCCAGGGCAGGGTCATCGTTCGCCACTCCCCCTGCACCCCCTGGCGTCTCCCGACGGGCTTGGGTCATCGTTCCGCACTCCCCCAAGACCCCCTGCTCCCGGAGGGCCGCTCCGCGCTCACCTCCAAACCTCTCCCACTCCCGGGAAGAGCGTTCCGCACCTCTTCCCAAACCCATCACAGCTCGCCCTCCCGGCGGGGTCGAAAGGGACACCCTCTCGACACTCTCCCATCAGCGAAGGAAGCATACAGCACAGGTGAGCAGGGCCAGCCCCTACCACCGTGCGCGCGTCTCGTGACGCGCACGGCGGCAGGCCCCGGCCGAGAGGATATAGGGGAAGGTCACACGCGTCGGACATCCATCATGCAAGGAGCCGACAATGCTCGATACGACGAACACCATTCTCACGATGACACCCGACTGGCAGAATCACCTGTCGCCCGGCGATATCGTCAGTTTCCGGTTCCCGGTCCGGAAGGCCGGGGCCAACGACAAGCCCAAGCCTCGGCCGTGCCTAATCCTTGAGATCGAGGATCTGGTCGGCAAACGGTTCGCGCTGATCGCCTACGGCACCAGCTCGCCGCGCCGCGCAAACTGGGGCGAAGAGGTGCATGCCCTGCACGAGTGCGACTTTCCCACGTTCGGCCTCGACCGCCCGACGCGTTTCATCGGCAAGCGACGAATGCTGGTCTCGCTCGACAATTCCGGGTTCGCAATCTGCCGCGAGACAGGCTCGCCGGTCCTGGGGCGCCTCTCTGGCAGACCGGCCGAGCGGCTTCTCGATGTGCGCGCTCGTATCCAAGCGCAGCGCGATATTGTCGCCGAGCGCCTTGCCGAACGTCACCGCCGCCGGACCGACACGCTCGTTGTGGAAAAACGGCGACCGAAACGCCTTGCGCGCGCAGGAGGTGCTGCATGAGCCAGGAAGCGATCATGCCCGCCACCGCCGACCGTGTGACTGCTCTCGTCGAACATGCCCTCGGCCAAGCCCGACGGACGCACGCTGCTATTCTGGAGAGCGTGCACCCCCTTCTACACCCGGCGAAGCGGCTCGGCGCCGAACGCGTCATGCGCCAGCTGGAGACCAGCCGGCTCTTCCGGACTGAGATCCTCGACGAGCTCGACGCCCTGATGATGCAGGTCGAGCGGGAGATCGCGGCCGGGCGCCGCGAGACCTTCCGGCCCCACGAGAGCGATCCGTCGGAAGGGCATTTGGAGACAAGCTACGACCACCGCGCTGCGGAGCTCACCGAGGCGTTGGCGGAACTGCGCGCACTCGATGCAGCCATCACAGCCGTCCTCGACGCCGTCGAAGCCAGACGGGTCGCGGCCACCCTCCTCGGCTCGGAATAGCTCGAACGGCGGCGCCCCAGGGCGCCGCCTCTTGAGGGCCTTCGGGCCCACCTGCCGGAACAGGATCACTTCGGCAGCAGGCGCGCCGGCAACCAATGCTCCGTCGCTGCTACCGACAACGCTGGCGCGCCACGAACCTCGACACGGAGAACTTGAGATGCCCTACCTACGGGTCGTCACCGAAATCTTGCGGGCGAATCCAACGTGGATCGTCCGAGCGGCGATCATACTGCTGCTCCTCGTCCATGCAGCACTGCTCTTTCACTGAAGCAAAATGCGCCCACGGAGCTTCCGCGGGCGCTTTCGGTCACCGGTGCACGAAGGCTCGGGTGGGTGTCCGCCTTGTCGGTTGCTCTGCGCCCGAACAGGAAAGGACTCCGCCGATGCCGCTCGACAAACTGATCGACCTTCTCGCAGAAGCCGCAGTCCGCAAGCTCTCGCAGGAGCGGGAAGCAAAGGACGCAACGCCTGACGCGATGAGCACAACCTACGAGAAAGTCTGGCGATGGTCATATCATTTCCGCAATCTTTCCAGATATATCCGCCAACCGCGCCGTGTGCGCCACAGCCCGACGACGAGACGAACATGACCACCGACACCACAGCCCTTCTCTACCTGCGCGCGGCCCATTCGAGCGACGCCGCCATCGCCGAGCAGCACAAGCTCTGCACCGACTATGCCGAAGCGCGGGGCTGGCGCGTCCTCCAAGTCATTGTCGACAACGGCGTCAGCGGGGTGAGTGACGCCCCCGGCCTGACCATCCTTCGGGATCGGATTGCAGGCGGCGAGGCCCAAGCCATCATCGCGACGGATCTGGCGCGCATCTCGCGCGATCCCGAGGGGCTTCAGGCCTTCGCGCGGTTCTGCCAGCAGCACGGGGCGGACTTGTGCTGCGCGACGCAGACGGTCAATCTCGACGCAATCCTGAACCCCGCGAAAAGCGCCGGAAGCTTGATCAAGGCGCTCTACGACGCACGGGAGACCCGTTCATGAACCAGCATTCGAGCCACAAATCCCCCCGCCGCGTCGCGCTCTACGCGCGCTACTCGACCGACATGCAGAACCCAATGTCGATTGAGGATCAATTCCGGCAGGCCACGCGCTACGCGAACCAGCGGGGGTGGGCGATCGTCGAGCGCTTTTCCGACAGCGCCATCAGCGGCACTTCAAGTCGCACGCGTCCCGATTTCGCGCGCCTCTCCGAAGCGCTGCATGACAACGCCTTCGACATCGTGCTGACCGAGTCCCTCGACCGGCTCTCGCGCGACCAGGAACACCTCGCCGGCTTCTACAAGGCCGCACGCTACGCAAACGTAGAGATCCATACCATCGGGCGCGGTAAGGTCGACGCGATGACGCTCGGCCTCTCATCGATGATGAGCGCGATGTTCCTCGAGGACCTATCAGACAAAGTGCGCCGTGGTATCGAGGGGAAGGTGATGTCGGGGCGCAGCGGCGGTGGCCGCATCTACGGTTACCGTCCGGGGACTGACGCGCGCGGCGCCCCGGATAAGGGCGCACTGGCGATCGACGACCTCGAGGCAGCGGTCGTGCGCCGCATTTTCAGGGACTATGCCGCCGGCATGTCCCCTATCGCGATCGCAAGCGCCCTGAATGACGATGGTATCCCCTCCCCTTCCGTCGGGACCAAGCGCGCGTCGTCGGGCCATTGGAAGCAGAACACCATTAACGGCAACCGCACACGCGGCACCGGCATCCTGAACAACGAGCTCTATATCGGGCGACGCATCTGGAACCGTCTGTGCTACCGCAAGGACCCGCTGACCGAGAAGAAACGCTCGACGCTGAACCCCGAAAGTGAATGGCAGATCGTCGAGGTGCCGCAGCTGCGGATTGTCGACCAAGAACTCTGGGACGCGGTGAAGACGCGACAGGAAAGCCAGGCAAAGCGTCGCTCGAAGATGAGCAGCACTGACCGCAACCACCTGTCCGTCGGACAATCGCTCCGCCGGCGCAAGTATCTGCTGTCCGGCCTGCTCCACTGTGGGCTCTGCGGCGGCAAGATGACCGTCGCCGGGAGCGGCAAATACAAGGCCTACTACTGCGCCAACGCAAAGGAGAAGGGCAAGAGCGTGTGCGCCGGCTTCCGCGGCCTCAAGGAGACCCGCGCCTCGGAGATGGTGCTCTCGGCCCTGCGGAGTGAACTCATGCAGCCCGAGGCCTACGAGGCCTTCCAGACGAGCTTCAAAAAGCACCTGGCCCAGAGCCAAGGCTCGGCCGAGGACACGCTACGCCTGCACGATGCGCGTGTGCGCGAACTCGAGACCAGCCACCGCAACCTGCTGCGGGCGATCGAGACCGGCGACGCCGTGGCGGTCCTCCTGCCCCGACTGAACGCCGTGGACGCGGAGCTGAAAGCAATGAAGCTGAAGCGGGAGGAGATTGTTCCGTCGGCGGTGGAGCTGCCGGACAACCTCCCAGAGCTCTATCGGGCAATGGTGACCGACCTGGCCGCAAGCCTCTCCGACGAGGCCGTCGCCGGACGCGCGGCCGACGAGTTGCACGAGATCGTCGACCACGTGGTCGTCCACTGGGACGCGGACGCAGACGGCCACCGTCTGGAGCTGTCGGGTAATCTTTTGGAGATGCTACGCAAATCGGCGCCGAGTGAACTCGACGCCGTCCGAGGCGATATTTTCGCGGAAGTTGGTTGCGGGAGTAGGATTTGAACCTACGACCTTCAGGTTATGAGCCTGACGAGCTACCGGGCTGCTCCATCCCGCGGCGATTTTGCCCTGATTATGTTTTGGTCAGGGTGGATCGTTTAGAGAGATACGGTTTTGTGGTCTTTTCTAGGTTTGGCGGTGACCTACTCTCCCACGTCTTGAGACGCAGTACCATTGGCGCGACGGCACTTAACGACCGGGTTCGGAATGGAGCCGGGTGTTTTGCTCGTGCTATGACCACCAAACCAAGGAAAGACCACGCTGCAGAGACGGTGCGGCAGGGAGCGTTTCGCGACGCGAAGCGCGCTGCCAGATCCCGTCACTGCGGGTGGGTGTTCATCAACCTGCCCTGTCGGGCGGTGCTGTCAGTCGAGTACGCTGTATGTGTATGCTTTTGAGTGTTCGCAGTCAGGTTTGTGTCCCTGTCTGTTACTGGATCAAATCAAGCCTATCGGACCATTAGTACCGGTCAACTGAACATGTTACCATGCTTACATCTCCGGCCTATCGACGTGGTGGTCTTCCACGGTCCTCAGGGATACCTTGTTTTGAGGGGGGCTTCCCGCTTAGATGCCTTCAGCGGTTATCCTGTCCGATCATAGCTACCCAGCACTGCCGTTGGCACGACAACTGGTCCACCAGTGGATCGTTCACCCCGGTCCTCTCGTACTAGGGGCAACTCCTCTCAAGTATCCTACACCCACGGCAGATAGGGACCGAACTGTCTCACGACGTTCTAAACCCAGCTCACGTACCTCTTTAAACGGCGAACAGCCGTACCCTGGACTGCTCCAGCCCCAGGATGAGATGAGCCGACATCGAGGTGCCAAACACTGCCGTCGATATGGACTCTTGGGCAGTATCAGCCTGTTATCCCCGGCGTACCTTTTATCCGTTGAGCGATGGCCCTCCCACTTGGGACCACCGGATCACTATGGCCGTCTTTCGACTCTGCTCGACTTGTCAGTCTTGCAGTCAGGCTGGCTTCTGCCATTGCACTCAACGAGCGATTTCCGACCGCTCTGAGCCAACCTTCGCGCGCCTCCGTTACGCTTTAGGAGGCGACCGCCCCAGTCAAACTACCCGCCACGCAGGGTCCCGGATCCGGATAACGGACCGCGGTTAGACATCAAGAGTGCGAAGGGTGGTATCTCATCTGTTGGCTCCACAGAGACTGGCGTCCCTGCTTCGAAGCCTACCACCTATCCTGCACATCACAATCCTGATGCCAGTGCGAAGCTGTAGTAAAGGTGCACGGGGTCTTTCCGTCTAACCGCGGGAAGCCTGCATCTTGACAGGCAATTCAATTTCGCTGAGTCGATGTTGGAGACAGCGGGGAAGTCGTTACGCCATTCGTGCAGGTCGGAACTTACCCGACAAGGAATTTCGCTACCTTAGGACCGTTATAGTTACGGCCGCCGTTTACCTGGGCTTCAATTCGGAGCTCTCACCCCTCCTTTTAACCTTCAGGCACCGGGCAGGCGTCAGACCCTATACGTCGTCTTGCGACTTCGCAGAGCCCTGTGTTTTTAGTAAACAGTCGCCACCCCCTGGTTTGTGCCCCCAGCCCCTAGTTGCCTAGGAACCGGGCCTCCTTCTCGCGAACTTACGGAGGTATTTTGCCGAGTTCCTTCAACATCGTTCTCTCAAGCGCCTTGGTATTCTCTACCAGTCCACCTGTGTCGGTTTAGGGTACGGTCCTAAAGTGGGGCTATTTCCAGGGACCGCTCAGCTGCCAGTTCAATCCGATAAGGACTGACAACCTCTGCGATCCGTCACCACCACATGGCCCAGGAATATTAACCTGGTTCCCATCGACTACGCCTTTCGGCCTCGCCTTAGGGGCCGGCTTACCCTGCTCAGATTAGCTTTAAGCAGGAACCCTTGGACTTTCGGCGAGAGTGTCTCTCACACTCTTTGTCGCTACTCATGTCATCATTCTCGCTAGTGATCTCTCCACCCGATGGCTCACGCCCGGGCTTCACTGAAAGGATCCTGTCCTCCATTGCATCCCGAAGGATGCAGAAGAGGATAGATCCTATATCACACTACGCTCCGCTACCATGCCTTACGGCATCCTAAGCTTCGGCTCATGGCTTGAGCCCCGTTACATCTTCGCCGCAGGACAACTTGATTAGACCAGTGAGCTGTTACGCTATCTTTAAAGGATGGCTGCTTCTAAGCCAACCTCCTGGTTGTTTTGGTCGTCCCACCTGCTTTCCCACTTAGCCATGAATTGGGGGCCTTAGCTGTAGGTCAGGGTTGTTTCCCTCTCCACTACGGACGTTAGCATCCGCAGTGTGTCTGCCATCTAGTACTCCCGGGTATTCGGAGTTTGGTTAGGATCAGTAAGCCTGTGGGGCCCCATTACCCATCCAGTGCTCTACCCCCCGGGGCATTCGGATGACGCTCTACCTAAATAGATTTCGCGGAGAACCAGCTATCTCCGAGTTTGATTGGCCTTTCACCCCTAGGCACAACTCATCCCGACCTTTTTCAACAGGTGTGGGTTCGGACCTCCAGTAAGTGTTACCTTACCTTCATCCTGGTCATGCCTAGATCACTCGGTTTCGGGTCTGATCCATCTAACTCGACGCCCTATTAAGACTCGCTTTCGCTGCGCCTACACCTAACGGCTTAAGCTTGCTAGATAGACCAAGTCGATGACCCATTATACAAAAGGTACGCCGTCACTTCGCAAGGAAGCTCCGACTGATTGTAGGCGTTCGGTTTCAGGTACTGTTTCACTCCCCTCGTCGGGGTGCTTTTCACCTTTCCCTCACGGTACTGGTTCGCTATCGGTCAGTAAGGAGTACTTAGCCTTCGGAGGTGGTCCTCCGATCTTCAGACAGGATTTCACGTGTCCCGCCCTACTTGATACGTCCTATCGAGCTTCCCATACGGGGCTGTCACCCACTATGGCTGATCTTTCCAGATCCTTCTGGTCACTCTCAAGGCTCGGCTGGTCCCCGTTCGCTCGCCGCTACTAGGGGAGTCTCTATTGATGTCCTTTCCTCCGGGTACTTAGATGTTTCAGTTCCCCGGGTTTGCTCTTAAAACCCTATGTATTCAGGTTAAAAGTACCTGTTTTAACCCCCAGATAAGAGCCTCGCACCACGCCCAGTGCCGATCCGAAGGATCGGTGTACCTGCATTGAGCAGGCACGGAGTGTGGTTATTGCGAAGCAATAACTGAAGATTATCAGGTGGGTTGCCCCATTCGGAAATTCCTGG
>NZ_DS022276.1:17500-48438 GCF_000153725.1 Salipiger bermudensis HTCC2601
GACACTTCATCATCGGGCCGAAACCCTAGAAGCGCGATATACAGACGTTTGATCCATCGAATGAACCAAGGTCGCCCACATATCTCTTCAGATATTAGCGATGTCAAACAGCGTGAGAGACAAAACCAGACCAGCGCGCCCTAACTTCCGGCGCGCCCGCCCGTCATACCTCTCGAATGTCTTGCCGCCTCGTCTGCGTCAGCTCCGCGTCTCCGCCTCGCCGCCGCCCCCGTCTGGCGCCCCGTCGTGCGCCTCAGCGCCGCCGGTGAAGGGGCTTTTACGGATAGCGCCGGGGACCCGCAAGCACTTTCTGCGAAGAAATCCGATTTTTCTCGATTTTCTTCTCTGCGCCCCTATCCCTGCCTCTGTGAGGGCGGTTTCATCGGACTTCTCCCTCCCCTTTCGGGCGCCGCGCGCACAGAACACTCCTGTAATCCAACTTTATGTGCACATGTTTGGTAGACTCACCGCCCCCCCTGCCACGCTGACTCGGTCGCAACGCCCCCTGCCCCGGTCCGACTCGTGAAAAGGGCGGGGGCCCGCCGGCCCCGCCCCTTCTTGCTGGTGCTCTTTCCTCATGGGCCGCCGTGGCTCAGCCCCGGTCGAGATCGTCACCGGCGGTGACCCCGCTCACCAGCTGGTAGGAGAGGAGGTCGTGAATCGTGGCCGGATCACGCACCAGCGGTGCGCAGCGCCCGGCCAGGTCGCGCAGCTCGGCTTCTTCCGGGCGTGCCGCCGCCAGCGCCTCGTCGAGCGACACCCGGCGCGGACGCAGCATCGCCCCCGGTGCCGCCTGCGCCACGATCGGCAGATCGGCGGGGAGCACTGTGCCGATGCGGGGGTAGCCGCCGACGGTCTGGCACTCGGCCATCAGCACGTAGGGCACCCCGTCGCCGGTCATCTGAAGATCGCCCGGGCCGATCAGGTCCGAGGCCAGCCCCTTGGCGTGATCGGTCGTGAAGCGCGCCTCGGCCGCGAGTTGCACGCCCTGCCGGTTGCCGCGCGGGCCACGGGTAAAGGCGGTGGCGTAGAAAGCCTCGAGCACGTCAGCATCGAAGAGCGCCGTGTGCGGCCCGTCGACCACCCGGATGGTGCCGCCGTCGAAGCGGCTTTCAGGGGCGAGCCCGTGGGCCGGGCGCTCGGGCGCGGGATCATCACCGCAGGGGAGCGCATCCCCGGCCGCGAGCGGGGTGCCGATGCCAATGCTCAGATGGGTGGCACGGCTGTCGAGCCAGGGCTCGGAGGTGATCCCGCCGGCGGCGGTGAGATAACCGTAGACGCCCGAGCGCGCGCCGCGGATCTGCAGAAGCTGGCCGGGCTGCAGCAGATGCGTGGCGTTCCAGCGCAGCGCCTCACCGTCGAGCGTCGCGCTCATCGGCGCACCGGTCAGGGCAATGCGGGTCGGGGCATCGACGGAGAACTGCCCTCCGGCGCCAGCCATCTCGATCGCCGCAAGCGGTGCGCGGGCGCCAAGCAGCGCGGCGGCCTCGAGCAGCGCGCGCCGGTCCATGGCGCCGCCACGGGAGAGCCCCTGCGCCAGATGGCCGGGGCGGCCCATGTCCTGCACGGTAAGGATGCCGTCGGCGCGTTTGACGGTGAGCGCGGTCATCGCAGCACCTCCAGCTGGGCGCCGCCCATGCGGTCGTTGTCCTCGGAAAGGCGCGCGATCTCATCGGCCGTGGCGCGGGCAAAGCGGATGGCGTCACCGCCCCGCAGCGGCATCGGCTCGGCGCGCTCCGGCACGAAGGTGCGGAAGGCGGCGCGGCCGACCTGTTGCCAGCCTGTGGCCGACTCGGCGCCGAAGAGCACGAACTGGCGCACCGCCACCACCAGCGCGCCCGCCGGAACCGACGGGTTGAGCTCGGACATGCGCGGGAGGTTCCAGTGCTCGGGCATCAGGCCGATATAGGGCTGGCCCGGCGCGAAGCCGATGGTGAGCACGCGCAGGTCGGCGGCGCAGATCTCATCCACCGCCTGTGTCACGGTCAGGCCCGCCGCCTTCGCGGCCTGTGCCAGTTGCGGACCCTCCTCGCCGCCAAAGGCGACGGGGACGGTCCAGCGGCGGGTGGGCGCGGGCAGATCGAGCGGGCCGGAGACGATCTCTTCTGCCATCCCGGTGAGATGCGTTTGCAGCAGGGCCCGATCCACGGAGGGCTCGAACCGTACCAGCACCGAGACCAGCGCGGCGGCAATCTCGACAACGCCTTCGGGCGTGGCCTCTTCGATGCGGGTGGCAAAGCGCCGGGCCGCGGTCATCGCCGCGGGCTCCGGGGTGAGCGCGAAGCGCACGAGGTAGCCGTCGAGACCGACGGGCAGCACCTCCGGGTCAAGGGCGCGCGTGTCGGTCATGACGCTCACGCGGTAAGCCGCTCGGCGATGGCGAAGAGCGCGGCATCCGCGCCTTTCACCCCGACCAGCATGGTCATGGAAAACGCGGGCGTGAGCCCCGGCGTCGGCATCGCGAGTGCACAGCCATCGACAAGGTTCACCAAAGACGTGTTGCGCAGCATCTCCATGTTGAGCCGGTCGAACTCGGCCTCGACCTCGGCGATGCTCGGCGGCAGGCGCATGAGTGTCGGTGCGACCAGCGCGTCCAGTCCTTCCATCGCGGCGTTGAACTGCGCCACGATGGCGGCGCGCTTGTCATAGGCCTCGGCGATCTCGGCGTCCGAGAGGGTCTCGGCGAAGCGGATGCGCGACAGCACGCGCGGATCGCCGACCTCTTCGAGCCGATCGAGATCATCGGCGTAGATCCGGTGCGCCTCGACCGAGACGATGATCTTGTTGAGACCGACGGCGGCCCCGATGGCGGACATGTCGACCGGCACCAACTCGTGGCCCATCTCCATGAGCCGCGCCTTCTCGGCCTCGAAGAGTGCCGCAACCTCCGGGGAGAGGCCGTCGGTGAAGGCACCGGCAGGGATCGCGAGGCGCAGGGTCTCGGGCACCGAGGTCGAAAGCCCCTGCCCCGCCATGACCTCGGCCAGCGCGCGGGTCAGCGGCAGGCTCGCGGCCATGGGCCCTGGCACATCATATGTGGGGGCGAGCGGATGCACGCTGGAATCGTCGATCAGCCCCTGGCTCGGCTTGAAGCCCCAGATGCCGTTGGCTGCGGCTGGGATGCGCAGCGAGCCGCCGGTGTCGGTGCCGATGGCCGCATCCGTGAGCCCCAGCCCGACGCAGACCGCCGCGCCCGAGCTCGAGCCGCCGGGCATGCCGCCCTGCACCATAGCCGAGGAGGGTGTGCCGTGGTGCGGATTGAGGCCAACGCCGGAATAGGCGAATTCCGACATCGAGCTGCGCCCGAACATCAGCGCACCGGCCTGCTTCAGCTTGGCCACCGAGGCGCAGTCGTGCGTGGCTGGTTCGCGTTCGGCCAGCAGGCGCGAGCCCGCGCCCGTGACCTCGCCCACCTCGTCATAGAGATCCTTGACGGAGACCAGCGTGCCGAAGAGCGGAAGATCCTCGCCCGCGTCCTTGCGGGCCTGCAGCGCCTGCGCCTCGGCACGGATGCGCTCGGGCGAAAACGCTGTGAAGATGGCACGGCGCTCGGCCTGAGGCAGCGCCTGCGCGCGGGCGATGGCCTCGTCGACCTTGCTCAGGAATTCCGTGCTCATGCGACCTCCGGCAGGGTGCGGGTCTCGTATTCATGGGTGATGCTGCGGCCGGTCTTGGGGTCGCGCATCTGCATCCGGAACTTCGCCGCCGGGCGCACGCCGCCCTTGGCGCCGAAGGTGCCGCAGAGCATGGCCACGGGGCCGTCCTTTGCGAGCTCGGACAGGCGGCTTCCCGCGATCAGTTCGGTCAGCGGGCGGATCGAGGCGATGGTGCCGGATTGGTACGGCACCCAGTCGCCACCCTCTTCGATCCAGCTTTCCAGCTCGATCTCTTCCAGACGCTCGGCGACCTCATCCCACTCCCAGAGCTCCAGCGCACAGGGCTTGGCGCAGACCTGCTTGGACATCGCCACCGAATGCGCCTCGAGCGCGCGGTCGGTGTGATCCGAGGCAAGGCCGAGGTAGCGCTTGCCCTCGGCCTCGACGATCAGCGGCTCGACCTCGCCCGAGGACGCCTCGCCCACCGCCTCGATCAGCGGCGCGTCGGTCAACAGCGGTGCCGACACCCTGTAGTAAAGAGGCGTGTCCGAGGGGGCGGGCACGCCCAGCTCTGCCAGCTCGGCGATGTGGTGGGCGATGGCGTCGGCGTCACGCCCGGTCCAGCCAGCGACGATCAGGTGCGTCAGGTCAAGCGTCAGCGGCGCGCCGTTGACGCGGAACGAAAGGGTCATCTTGTGAACTCCTGTCAGAGGATGGAGGGCAGCCAGAGCGCGAGGCCCGGCACCGCGATCAACAGCGCGACCATGCAAAGCATGACAAGCACGAAGGGAATGACCCCGAGGATCACCTCGTTCATCGAGCCCTTGGCGCGGGCGCTTTGCACCACGAAGAGGTTGAGGCCCACCGGCGGGGTGATCAGCGCCATCTCGATCAGCACGATCATCAGCACGCCGAACCAGACCTTGTCATAGCCCAGCCCCGCGATGATCGGCACGATGATCGGGATCGTGGCGACCATGAGCGACAGCGTCTCGATGAAGAAGCCGAGGATGAGGTAGAGCAGCACCACCAGCAGCAGCGTGCCCAGCGGCGACAAGCCGGTGTTCTCGAGCAGCTCGGTCAGCGCCCGACCCAGCCCCGCCGAGGTCATGGCGAAGTTGAGGAAATAGGCGCCGGCAATCACCAGCATGATCATCGCCGAGATCCGGATCGTGCCGTGCAGCGCCTCGGCGATCGTGGCAAGCCCCAGCCCGTTGCCGAGCGTGATGGCGATCAGCGCTGCGATCACCACGCCGATGGCGGCGGATTCGGTGGGTGTCGCCCAGCCGGCGTAGATCGAACCGATGACCACCACGAAAAGGATGATGATCGGCACCAATTGCACGAGGCTGCGCAGACGCTCGCCCCAGATAAAGCTGCGCGAGGGGCCGCCCAGGGCGGGGCGTGCCTTGCAGATCAGAGCGGTGACGACGACGAAGGCCAGCGCCATCAGGATGCCGGGCACGAGACCGGCCGAGAACAGCTGCGGGATCGAGGTCTCGGTGAGAAAGCCGTAGACGATCAGGTTGATCGAGGGCGGGATCAGGATGCCCAGCGTGCCGCCGGCGGCGATGGCGCCCGAGAACAGCTTGGGATCGTATTTCAGCTTTTCCGCTTGCGGCATGGCGACGGTGGCCACGGTGGCGGCGGTCGCGACCGACGAGCCCGACGTGGCCGAGAACATCGTCGCGGTGGCGATGTTGGCATGGATCAGCCCGCCGGGCAGCCAGCTCAGCCATTTGTCGAGCGCGGCATAGGTGCGCGCGGCAACGCCGCCGCGGACGAGGATCTCGCCCAGCAGCACGAAGAGCGGCACGGCGATCAGCGTCGAGGAGGAGGACGACGACCACACGACCTGCCCCAGCCCACGCAGCAGCGGGAAGGCGGAATAGAACTCGCCCACCCCGATGCCGAGGATGAAGAGCACGATCCCCACCGGGATCGACAGGGCCATGAGCCCGAGAAGAGAGGCGGCAACCGTCCAGATCATTGGTCAAGCTCCGAGCCGAGGCCGATGGTATTGGCCAGTTGTGCCCGCTTGCCGCGCGCGAAATAGGCGATGCCGATGAGGCTCAGCGCTGTGGCGCTCAGGGCAAACCACGCCCAGCCCGCGAACCAGATGCCCTGCGGGATCCAGAGCGGCGTCTCGAGCGGGGTGTTGGCCCGCGAGCCGCGCTCGATGGTCTTCTGCAGCACCGGCCAGCACTGGTAGGCGATCAGCAGCACCACGCCGTTGGTGACGATCATCGCGAAGATGTCCATCAGCCCCTGCCCGGTGTCATTGAGCTTCTGCCGGATCAGGTCGATGCGCACATGGGCGCGGTCGAGCAGCGCGCAGGACAGGCCCCAGCTTGCCACCGCGGCCATGACGTAGCCCGAGATCTCGTCGGAGCCGCCAAGCGAGCCCCAGCCGGTCTTGCGCCCGATCACGTCGATCAGGACGAACAGGACGGTGCCCACCAGCGCCACGCCGAGAACCAGCGCCACGAGGCGGTTGGCGCGCCGCAGCGCGCCTTCCAGTGTTTCGATGCGGCTCACGCTGGCGCCCCTTATTCCGAAACCGGAACGGTCACGCCGACGGTGGCGCCGACGGTGTCGTTCCAGCGGGTTGCCCACTCGGCACCGGCGCGCTCGGCCCATTCGGGCAGCACTTCGGTCTCGAGCGCTTCACGCGCGGTGGCCATGTCTTCCTCGGAGGCCTCGACCAGAGTCATGGAGGCCGACTCGCCCGAGCTGCATTCGCCCTGTCCGGTCAGGCACGCGATGTCGTTCTCGAGACCGCCCTGCGCCGCGGCCCAGGCCTTGTCCGCCAGACCTTCGGTCACAGCGGCCTTCAGGCTCTCCTGGTCTTCGGCCGACAGGCCGTCAAAGGCATCGCCGTTCATAGCGATGACGACCGGATCCCAGCCACCCAGCGGCAGCGTCAGCAGGTGGTCGGAGACTTCCCACCAGCCGGCGGAGTAGCCCGAGCCGGCACCGGTCACGGCGCAGTCGATCACCCCGCGCTGCAGCGAGCCCGGCACTTCCGAAAAGGCGATGTTGATGCCCTCGGCGCCCAGCGCCTCGAGCAACTTGGTGGTCATGCGCCCCGAGCCGCGCACCTTCTTGCCCTCGAGATCCGCAAGGGAGCCGATCTCGCCCTTGCAGAACACGATCTGCGGCGGGTACGGCGCGATGCCCAGCACTTCCGAGTTGAAACGGTCACGCATGATGTCGTCGACCATCGGGCGGGCCGCCTCGACCATCGCCTGCGCCTCGTCGGCGGTGGTGGCGACGAGCGGCACGTCGAGCCCCTCGAGCTCGGGCGCGTCGCCCACGGTGTAGTCGGCCACGGTCTGGCCGACATGGAAGACGCCGTCGCCCAGCATGCGGTAGACGTCTGCGCCCGCGATGCCCATCTGATCGAAGCTGGTCAGCTGCGCGGTGAAGGCGCCGCCGGTCATCTCCGAGAGTTCCTCGGTCCAGAACGGGGTGGTGAACTGCTTGTAGAGCGGCAGGCTGGACCAGCTGCCGACAACGGCAAGCTCTTCCTGTGCGAGCGCAGGACCGGCCAGCAGCGCGGCGGTCATTGCGGTCATCATGGTCTTTTTCATGGGGAGTCTCCTGTTGGTGTTGGTCTTTTTCGTCTGACCGTGAAGTGCCTCAGGCCGGGTGAACCCCGGTGAGGCGGCGTTCTGCATGGCTCGACGGGATGTCGGTGACCAGCATGTGACCCGGCGCGTGGGTGATCGCGAGGGCGGGTTTCGCGGTGGTGATCGCCGCCTGAGGCGTCACCCCGCAGGCCCAGAACACGGGGATATCGCCGGGCCGGATATCGGGCGCATCGCCGTAGTCGGGCGTGTGAATGTCCTCAATGCCGATCTGGGCCGGATCACCGATATGGACCGGCGCGCCATGCGCCAGCGGGAAACGCTCGCAGATCGAGATCGCCTCGATGGCGTCGGCGGCGGGCATTGCCCGCAGGCTGACGACCAGCGGCCCAGAGAACCGGCCGGCGGGCCGGGTCGCGAGGTTGGTGCGATACATCGGCACGTTGCGTCCGGCGTCCTGATGGCGGACCGGAATGCCCGCCCGGGTCAGCGCATCCTCGAAGCTGAACGAGCAGCCCAGCGCGAAGGACACCATGTCGTCGGTCCAGAGGTCTGCGATGTCGGTGGGCTCGCCCACCAGTTCGCCATCGCGCCACACCCGGTAGCGCGGCACGTCGTGGCGCAGGTCGATATCGCCCAGGCTCGGCAGCGACGGATCGCCCGGCTCTCCCACCGCCAGCAGCGGACAGGGGCGCGGGTTCGCCTGACAGAAGCGCAGGAATTCCTGCGCGTCCTCTCCCCGCAGCATCACGAGGTTTGCCTGCAGCGCCTCGCCGCCATGCCCGGCGGTGGGCCCGGTGAAACGGCCCTCGCGGATGCGGGCACGCAATTCCTTGGGAGACGAGATGGCACGGATTTGATCGGTCATGGCAATTCTCCAGTTCCCCAGAGCATTCCGCAGACTGACCGATTAGATCAATAGTTCGATTTCAATCACAACTGATCTTCTCAGCAGATCAGTCGCACCCGGCCTCGACCGCCGCCCGCGTCACCTCGCGACCGATTTCTTCATTTCTTTCAGGATCATGGCAGATCACGAACTCGAGCCGCGGCAGGTTCGCCTCGGGCAGCACATCGATCTCCTGCAGCATGGTCTGCGGCCAGGCCTCGACGATGTCATGCGGAATCGTCCCGATGCCGAATCCCTGCTGCACGAGGTTCACCATCGTCGCGAGCGAGGCGGAACCGTGCACGGTCGCCGGCTTGCGCCGGCCCGCGGTCATCACCTCGAGCACCTGCCGGTGCGGGATCGTCGTCTTCGGGAAGGAGACGATGGGCAGCGCCGCAAGGTCGTCGATCCCCGCGGGGCTCGGCAGGGTGAAATGCTCTGGCGAGACGAACCAGCCCATGCGCACCGGCGGCAGCGGTGTCAGCGCGATGCCGCGCGGCGCCTGGTCGCGCAGCATGATCACCACGTCGAGCGCATCGTCGCGCAGCGCCTGACCCATTTGTTCCGAGGTATCGACCGAGATTTCGAACCGCAGCATCGGGTGACGGGCGCGCAGGGTGGTCAACATGCGCGGCAGCAGCGTGTGGGTCATGGTCTCGGCCACGCCAAGGCGCACCACGCCGGCCATCACCCCCTGCGTCAGCTCCTCGAGGATGCGGTCGCGCTGCGCGATCAGCATCTCGGCCTCGTCGCAGAGCCGGCGCCCGGTGGCGCTCAGCCGCACGCCGCGCCCGGCGCGCTCGAAGATGGTGATGCCCATGCGATCCTCGAGATGGCGAATGCGGCGCGAGATCGCCGACTGCGCCAGCCCGGTGGCATCCGCCGCCGCGCGAAACCCGCCGTGGCGCACCACGGATCGGATGATCTCGATATCCTTGAAGCCGAACATGGCTGGCAGCTAAGGCCCCGCGCGCCCGGGTCTGTCAAGCGCTCCGGGCAGACAAGAGGCGAAGAAAACCATCGCATTGGCGCTCGCACAGGCGTAGAATTGGCACAGCGACCCCGAAGCTGTGGCGCGCGAGGCTCGGAGCCGCCCAAGTGGAGGAGACGAAGCCATGAAACCCCTTGCCATGATACTGGCGCTTGCCGCCCTTTTCGCCCTCGGCGCCTGCGAAGGTCACGACAGCTATCCGCTGTCCGGCGAACCCTGCGCGCCCGACGATCCAGTGCAGGAGCTCGAGGCGCGCGACTGCGTGATCTGAGGCTGACGCCCTGCCCGGCTCAGCCGAGGCGCGTTGCGAGCCAGATCACCCCGAGCAGCACCGGCTGGTGCACGAGATAGACCGACAGGCTATGCCGGCTGATCCATGTGAGCACCGCCGGCAGGTGCAGCGCGGGCAGCGCGCGGAGATCCACCGCGCGGGCCAGCGCCATGCCAAAAAGGAACGGCGCGAGCCACGGCACCAGCGGCAGGAAATCCAGCGACGGCCGAACGGTGCTGCTCAGCCCGGTCCATGCCAGCCACACACTGTCGAAGAGCGCCCGCCCGATCGTCAGGTGCAGCGCCGCGACAGCGGCGCCTGTCAGCGCCATCCCCCATGCGGGCAGGCGCAGGACCGCGAGGCCGATCAGGCTCGCGGCGGCGATGCTGTGCAGGATGCCGAAATAGACGAAGCGCTGCGGGAAGGCGGCGTAGGTCGCAAGGCTCACGAGACCCGCCGCCCCGACGATCATCAGGAAGCGTCGCCGCCACGCGCCCCAGCGCAGGCCCGCGCCATGGGCCAGCACCAGGCTCATCCCCGACAGGAACACAAAACTGCCCGCCACAAGCCGGGCGAACAGCGCCCAGCCGCCGCTCATCGTCAGGCCATGCGGCACGAGGCCGAAGATCTCGAGATCTCGGGCGAAGTGGAAGACAACCATGCCCGCCAGCGCCGCCACCCGCGCCAGATCGATCCAGCCGACCCGGCCCGCGGCGCGGCTCACGAGAACGTCCCCGGCACCTTCCTGCCCGTCACGGTCTCCCAGAACTGGTCGGCGCGGGCCTCGAAGGTGGCGCCGCCGCGGGCGTCGCTCTGATAGAGGCTGCCGGGTTTCAGCCCTGGAACGTACTCCTGCTCGACCCAGCCGCGCGGATCGTCATGCGGGAATTGGTAGCCCACGTGCCCGAGCTTGGCCGCCCCGGCATAATGCGCATCGCGCAGGTGCTTCGGCACCAGTGCCGGCGCCCCCTGCTCGACCGCCGCAAGCGCCGCGCCGATGCCCCGGCAGGCTGAGTTCGACTTGGGCGCGCGCGCCACGTGCAGCGCCGCGTGGGCAAGGATGATACGGGCCTCCGGGTAGCCGATCTTCTCGACCGCCGTGGCGGCGGCGACCGCGGTCTGCAGCGCGGTGTTGTCGGCCAGCCCGACATCCTCGGAGGCGTGGATCATGATGCGCCGCGCGATATAGCGCGGGTCCTCTCCGGCGTGGATCATCCGCGCCAACCAGTAGAGCGTCGCGTCCGGGTCCGAGCCGCGCATGGATTTCACGAAGGCAGAGACCACGTCGTAATGCTGATCCCCCGAACGGTCATGGTTGATCGCCGCCGAGGCGTAGGCCTCTTCCAGCATCGCCTCGGTGATCTCGATGCGCCCGCCCGGGTGGCCCACGGCGAGGCTCTCGAGCGTGGTCAGCGCCCGGCGCGCATCACCGCCAGACCGCCCTGCCACCAGCCGCACCTGCTCGGGCGTCATCTCGACATCCAGACCGGTGCTGTGCAGGTGATCGATGCCGCGCCGCACCACCTGCTCCATATCCTCGAGACTCATCGGCTCGAGCTTGAGAATCGTCGAGCGCGACACCAGCGCCGGCGGCAGCGCGTGATAGGGGTTGCCAGTGGTGGCGCCGACGAAATCCGCCGTGCCCTCCTCGCAGATCGACAGCAGGTCATCGGCCTGCGTGGCCGAGAAGCGGTGCACCTCGTCGACGAAGATCAGCAGCGGGCGGATGCGTGCCTCGTCGGCGATCTTGCGCAACTCCTTCACCCCGTCGCGGGTGGCGTGCAACGGGCGGAACTCCTTGCCCAGCATCGTGCCCACGGCGCGGGCGATGGTGGTCTTGCCGATGCCCGGTGGGCCGTAGAGGATCAGGCTGCCCAACGCGCCTGCCTTGATCCGGCGTCGCAGGATCGAACCCTCGGCGGTGATCGCCGGCTGGCCGATGACATCGTCGAGGGTTTCGGGCCGCAGCGCGGCGGCGAGCGGCACATGTCCCTCGCGGGGGGCGGCATCGAACAGGTCGGTCATCGAATCCTCGGTCCTTGCGGTCGGCGGGTCGGCAGCACCGGCCCAGGGCCAGACATACGCAAGGCGGGCGGCAAGGAGAAGGCTTGACGCCAACGCAGCCCTGCGACGCCAACGCCGCGCGCCACGGCGATCAGCCGAGGATTGCACCAATCTTCGCCTACCGACCAAGAATGTTTAGACATTCCGCTGACCTTGGGTAAGGTTAATCCATTGATTTGTCCATTTTGGAGGAGCAGCGCCGCCATGTCCGGAGGAGACCAGGTGACGTCGACGCGCACGCCGACCGTGCGAACCACCCTGTCGGTGCTGACTGCGGGTGCGCTTTGCCTGCCCGCCGCAGCCCCTGCCCAGACCGCCAGTCAGGTCACTCCCGAAAGCTTCCAGCCACAGCTGCAGAATCTGCAAGGCTCGGTAGTGTTCTCCGGTGCCACCGGCACGCAGGCGCCTCCCGGGGCCGAGCAGATCGGCATCACCCTCTCGGGCGTGTCGCTCGATGGCGGCCTGCCGCAGATGGCCGAGGCCAATGCCGCGCTCGAACGCCGCCTGACCGGCGGGCGCATCCCCGTGTCGGAGATCTTCGAGGCCACCGCCGATCTCGAGGCTGCCTATGCGCAGGCGGGCTATGTGCTGGCCCGCGTGGTGCTGCCGCAGCAAAGCCTGCGCGATGGCGGCGTGCTTTCGGTCGGCGTGATCAACGGCTTCGTCGAGGCGGTGGACACATCGCAGGTGCCGCCCGAGGTACGTCCGCGCATCGAGGCGCTGACCGCGCCGCTCGTCGACCGCCCCGGCGTGACCCTGACCGAGCTCGAGCGGCAGCTCCTGCTCTCGGGTGACGTGGCGGGCGTGGCGCTCGGATCGGCGCTGACCACCGGCCAGCAGCCCGGCGGCACGGTGATCGCGCTCGACCCTGAATTCCAGAAGGTCACCGGTTTCACGGGCTTCGACAATTTCGCCCCCGACGATCTGGGCGGGTTCACCCTCAACGCCGGTGTCGAGTTCAACAGCCCGCTCAAGTTCGGCGAGACGATCTATGGCCGGGTTTCGGCGACGCCGGACCAAATGTTTTCGGCCGATCCGACCTATCGCATCCTCGCCGCCGGCGTGGTGGTGCCGCTGGGCAGCTCGGGGCTCGCGCTCAACTACGAGTACACCAGCGCCGACACCACGCCCGATACTGACGACATCCCCACCCGCTCGGATTTCGACCGCCACTCGCTGCGCCTGATCTATCCGTGGATCCGCTCGCGCCAGCTCAACCTCACCACGCAGATGATGCTCGACCATGCGATCGACCGGCAGGAACTGATCGACGGCGGCATCGAGATCTACGAAGACCGGCTGACCGTGCTGCGCGCCGGGGTCAACGTGACCTACACCCACGAGGACGGCGCCTTCTCCGAGGCCGCGCTGCTGCTGTCGCAGGGACTCGACACGCTCGGGGCCCGCACCGAGAGCGACGCCAGCGGCGACACGCCGCTGTCGCGGGCCGATGCCGATGCCACCTTCACCAAGCTCAGCGGCTCGGTCACGCATCGTCGGGCGCTTGGCGAGGATGTTTCGCTCAGCCTGATCGGGCGCTTCCAGACCTCGTTCGGGGAGCCCCTGCTGACCTCCGAACAATTCAGCATCGCCGGGGCCGGAGAGCTGTCGACCTTCGATGCCGGCGGCCTGCGCGGCGACAGCGGCTGGGTCGTCCGCACCGAGCTGTCGCGTCCGACCAATGTCCAGTTCCAGAACACCCCGCTCGTCGTGAGCCCGTATATTTTCGCGGGCATCGGAGCGGTACGGATCGAGAACCCGACCGCGCTCGAAGACTCCTTCGAGCAAGCCCGCGCCTATGGTCTCGGGCTCGACCTGTTCTCGCAACCGGCATCACGATTTCGAGCAAGCTCTTTGAGACTAGAATTTGGCAAGGGAGAACGGGATCATGGCCCGGACGACACACGCTTCAGCCTGTCGGGGAACTTCCGCTTCTGAGAACAAGACCCGCCTGAAGGCGCGGCTGCTCTGCAGCACGCTGATCCTGATCGCGCCGGCAATTGCGGCCGCCGATCAGCTGCCGACCGGCGCCAGCGTGGCGGCCGGCGATGTCAGCATCGCCACGCCCGGCGCCCAGTCGATGACCATCACCCAAGGCTCGGACCGGGCGGTGGTGAACTGGAACAGCTTCTCCATCGGTGCCGGCGCCTCGGTGGACATCCGCCAGCCCTCGTCGTCGAGCGCCATCCTCAACCGCGTCACCGGCAGCGCCGACAGCCGCATCCATGGCCGTCTCACCGCCAACGGGCAGGTGCATCTGGTCAATCCCAACGGCATCTTCATCGGCAAGAGTGGCCGGGTCGAGACCGGCGGTGGCTTCGTGGCCTCGACGCTCGACGTGATGGATGGCGATTTCATGCAGGGCCGCCTGCGCTATGGCGGCAACGGTCGCTCGGCAAAGGTCACCAACAGGGGCGCGATCACCGTGGGCCGCGGCGGCTATGCGGCGCTGATCGGCGGACGGGTCGACAATGCCGGCACCGTGGTGGTGCCACTCGGCAAGATCGGCCTTGCCGCGGGCGAGCTGGTGACGCTCGACGTCTCGGGCGACGGTTTCCTGCAGGTCGCCCTGCCCTCCGAGGATGACGGCAATCCCGACGCACTGATCACCAACTCGGGCCGGGTCTCGGCGGATGGCGGGCTCATCGAGATGAAGGCCGCCACCGCGCGCAACGCCGCGCGCAACGCCATCAACCTCTCGGGCGTGGCCGAGGCGCGCTCGGTCTCGGTGCGCAACGGCGCCGTGGTGCTGGGCGGCGGCGGAGGCGGCACGGTCCGGGTGACCGGCCGTGTCACCACCCGCGCGCCGCGGATCAGCGCCGAGGCGGTCGCCAGCTCGCTGCGCCCGCAGCAGCGCCCCACCGGCGGACGCATCGACATCACCGGCGCGCAGATCGCGCTCGCCGGGGCCGAGATCGACGCCAGCGGCGATGGCGGCGGCGGGCTGATCCGCATCGGAGGCGATTTCGCCGGCGCGGGCATGCTCGCCCGTGCCGACACCGTCACCGTCGATGCCAGCACCGAGATCCGCGTCGACGCGCTCGGCCAGGGCGATGGTGGGCGCACGGTGATCTGGTCGGACCTCGCGACCGAGTTTTCGGGACGCATCAGCGCCCGTGGCGGCGCGCATGGCGGCAATGGCGGCTTCGTGGAAGTCTCGAGCGCCCGCGCGCTGTCCTATTCCGGCCTCACCGATCTGCGCGCGCCCGCGGGCGACTTCGGCACGCTTCTGCTTGATCCTGACGACATTCTCGTGCCCGGCACGATCTCGGAGGCAGATGTCGAGACCGCCCTGTCGCTCGGCAACCTCACGCTCGACACCAGCGAACTGTGCTGTGGCAGCGATCCGGGCGACATCACCATTCGCGCCGATATCGACTGGACCACCGGCACCACCTTCGAGCTTGTCGCCGACCGCAACATCGACATTCTCGGCGCCATCAACGGCAACGCCGATCCCGCCGCGGCCTTCGTGCTGAACGCCACCGGCACCGTCACGCTCGCCGCCACCAGCGCCATCGACGTGTCGAACCTCAGCATCGCCGCCGATACCGTCAACGCCAGCGGCAGCGTCATCGAGACCGGTTCGGGCGGCAGCATCGTGGTGCGCGATTTCAACATGAGCTCGGGCACGTGGCGGCAGGCGGGACCGGCGCTGTCAGCCTTCGCAGTCACCGACTTCCAGCTTGGCTCCGGCGCCAGCTTCCTGCGTGTCGCGGGGGGCAGCGGCACCGTCGCCGCGCCCTACATCCTGACCGATGCCTACGGTCTGCAAGGCATGGATTCCTTCGACCTGCTCGACAGCCATTTCGCCCTCGGCAATGACATCGACGCCACATCGACCAGCGGTTGGGGCGCCTTCGGCGAGGGCGCGCTGGGGTTCAACCCGATCGGCAATTCCGAGGTCGGCTTCTCGGCCTCGCTCGAGGGCAACGGCTTCACCATCGACGGGCTCTCCATCAACCGGTTCTCCGACGCCGGCCTGTTCTTCTCCACGGAAGCGACCGCGTCGATCTCGGATCTGGCACTGACCAATGTCGACATCACCGGCGACAACACCGGCGGGCTCATCGCCAGCAATGCAGGCACCGTCTCGGATGTCGACGTGACCGGAGACGTGACCGGCTTTGCCCAGGATTTCGGAGAAGGCACCGCCGGGGGCGATGTCGGCGGCCTCGCCGCGATCAATACCGGCACCATCACCGACTCGTCCTTCACCGGCACGGTCGATGGCATAGGCTCCGGACTGCGGATATTTGCCGGCGGGCTGGTGGGATCGAACAGCGGCGCCATCTCCGGCTCCAGCTCGGGCGGCTCGGTCTCGGCCAGCGCCGACACCGTCGGGCTTGTCGGCGGCTTTGCCGGGATCAACATCGGCACGATCTCGGACAGCAGCTCCTCGGCCAGCAACACGCTCTCTGTGACCACCGTCACCGACGAGGTCGGGTCCCAGATCGGCGGCTTCGCGGCGGCCAACGCCGGCACGATCTCCGGCTCGGAAGCGACCGGCGACGTCTCCGCCTTCGTCGGCGACTTCGACCCCGAAGAGTTCGAAACCACCGGCAGCCTGATCTCGATCACCCCCGGCGATACCGAGCTGAACGCCGGCGGCTTCGTCGGCTACAACCTGACCGGCGAGGGCCTTCCGGGCACCATCACCACGTCGCGATCCGAGAATTCCGTATACGTTCAGGGCGGTTACGGCGACACCTTCGTGGGCGACGTCGCCGTGGGCGGGTTTGCAGGGCGCAACGAGGGCAGCATCAGCGATGCCCGCGCCGACAGCGATGTAGGCGTGCTGCTGACCGAGGACCTCGCCTCCGACGTGGCCGATCTCGCTCTCACCGTTCGGGGGCTCGGCGGCGGCTTTGCCGGCGTCAATGCAGGCAGCCTGTCCGAGACCGGTGCGACGGGAACCGTCGCGGTCGAGGAGTACCACGCCGTCCAGCAGCTCTTTGCAGGCGGGCACACCGGCGGCAACGAAGCCGGGCTGATCTCGGACAGCTACGCGCAGGGGCCGGTGAGCATCACCTTCAACAACTCTGCCGGCACCGGCATCATCGGCGGCTTCGTCGGGCGCACCTTCGGGGGCAGCCTGTCGCGCGTCTACGCCTCGGGGCTCGTCACCCCGCCCCCCGTCGGGACGATCCTGTCCGGCGGTCTGATCGGAGAGAACTTCTCCTTCGATCCCGATATCGTCGCCACGCCGATCACCGCTGCCTACTGGGACACCGAGACCACCGGCCAGGGCACAAGCGACGGCGGCACCGGCCTTGCCACGGCGGCCTTCCGGGACACCGCCGGCTTCTTCGCGCTGGCTGGTGCGGCGGGCTGGGATTTCGACACCGTCTGGGCCCCCGGCGACACCGGCTTCCACCCGGCGATCTACAGCATCGACCAGGTGGTCTTCGCACGCCCCGACCCGGTCACCCTGCAATATGGCGAGACCCCGACCGCAAGCACCACCGGCAGCGTCGCCGGTGGCCCCTCGGTCTACGTCTTCCCGCCGTCGGGCGACACGCTCGACAGCGCGCCGCTCTTCGCCGACCTCGTCTTCCCGTCGGACGACGTCGGGACCGGCACCTTCACTCTCACGACCACGTCCCTCACCAGTACGCTGGGCGAGAGCTACCGCGTGGTCGATCTGCCCGGCACCTACACGATCACGCCCGCCCCGCTCACCATCACCGCGGACGACCAGGTGAAGACCTACGGCGAGGCCTTCACCTTCGCCGGCACCGAGGTCACCACCTCCGGGCTGCTGTTCAGCGACAGCGTCGAGAGCGTCGATCTCGCCAGCCTCGGCGCGGCGGACACCGCCACCGTCGACGGATCACCCTACGCCATCACTGCAAGCAACGCCTCGGGCTCGGGCCTGACGAACTACACCATCGCCTATGTCGATGGCGCGATGACGGTGGATCCGGCGGCGCTCACCATCACCGCCGACGACCAGGTCAAGACCTATGGCGAGGCCTTCACCTTCGCCGGGACCGAGGTCACCACCTCCGGGCTGCTGTTCGAGGACAGTGTCGACAGCGTCGATCTCGCCAGCCTCGGCGCGGCGGACACCGCCACCGTCGACGGATCACCCTACGCCATCACCGCAAGCAACGCGTCCGGATCCGGCCTGACGAACTACACCATCGCCTATGTCGATGGCGCGATGACGGTGGATCCGGCGGCGCTCACCATCACCGCGGACGACCAGGTGAAGACCTACGGCGAGGCCTTCACCTTCGCCGGCACCGAGGTCACCACCTCCGGGCTGCTGTTCAGCGACAGCGTCGAGAGCGTCGATCTCGCCAGCCTCGGCGCGGCGGACACCGCCACCGTCGACGGATCACCCTACGCCATCACTGCAAGCAACGCCTCGGGCTCGGGCCTGACGAACTACACCATCGCCTATGTCGATGGCGCGATGACGGTGGATCCGGCGGCGCTCACCATCACCGCGGACGACCAGGTGAAGACCTATGGCGAGAGTTTCACCTTCGCCGGGACCGAGGTCACCACCTCCGGGCTGCTGTTCAGCGACAGCGTCGACAGCGTCGATCTCGCCAGCCTCGGCGCGGCGGACACCGCCACCGTCGACGGATCGCCCTACGCCATCACCGCAAGCAACGCGTCTGGCTCGGGCCTGACGAACTACACCATCGCCTATGTCGATGGCGCGATGACGGTGGACCCGGCGGCGCTCACCATCACCGCGGACGACCAGGTCAAGACCTATGGCGAGGCCTTCACCTTCGCCGGCACCGAGGTCACCACCTCCGGGCTGCTGTTCAGCGACAGCGTCGAGAGCGTCGATCTCGCCAGCCTCGGCGCGGCGGACACCGCCACCGTCGACGGATCACCCTACGCCATCACCGCAAGCAACGCGTCCGGCTCGGGCCTGACGAACTACACCATCGCCTATGTCGACGGCGCGATGACCGTCGATCCGGCGGCGCTCACCATCACCGCCGACGACCAGGTGAAGACCTATGGCGAGAGTTTCACCTTCGCCGGGACCGAGGTCACCACCTCCGGGCTGCTGTTCAGCGACAGTGTCGACAGCGTCGATCTCGCGAGCCTCGGCGCGGCGGACACCGCCACCGTCGATGGATCGCCCTATGCGATCACCGCAAGCAACGCGTCCGGATCCGGCCTGACGAACTACACCATCGCCTATGTCGACGGCGCGATGACGGTGGACCCAGCGGCGCTCACCATCACCGCGGACGACCAGGTGAAGACCTATGGCGAGGCCTTCACCTTCGCCGGGACCGAGGTCACCACCTCCGGGCTGCTGTTCAGCGACAGCGTCGACAGCGTCGATCTCGCCAGCCTCGGCGCGGCGGACACCGCCACCGTCGACGGATCGCCCTACGCGATCACCGCAAGCAACGCGTCCGGCTCGGGCCTGACGAACTACACCATCGCCTATGTCGATGGTGCGATGACGGTGGACCCGGCGGCGCTCACCATCACCGCGGACGACCAGGTGAAGACCTATGGCGAGAGTTTCACCTTCGCCGGGACCGAGGTCACGACCTCCGGGCTGCTGTTCGAGGACAGTGTCGACAGCGTCGATCTCGCCAGCCTCGGCGCGGCGGACACCGCCACCGTCGACGGATCGCCCTACGCCATCACTGCAAGCAACGCGTCCGGCTCGGGCCTGACGAACTACACCATCGCCTATGTCGACGGCGCCATGACCGTCGATCCGGCGGAGCTCACCGTCACCGCGGACGACCAGGTGAAGACCTATGGCGAGGCCTTCACCTTCGCCGGGACCGAGGTCACCACCTCCGGGCTTCTCTTCGAGGACAGTGTCGACAGCGTCGATCTCGCCAGCCTCGGCGCGGCGGACACCGCCACCGTCGACGGATCGCCCTACGCGATCACTGCAAGCAACGCGTCCGGCTCGGGCCTGACGAACTACACCATCGCCTATGTCGACGGCGCGATGACCGTCGATCCGGCGGCGCTCACCATCACCGCGGACGACCAGGCCAAGACCTATGGCGAGGCCTTCACCTTCGCCGGCACCGAGGTCACCACCTCCGGGCTGCTGTTCAGCGACAGCGTCGACAGCGTCGATCTCGCCAGCCTCGGCGCAGCGGACACCGCCACCGTCGACGGATCGCCCTACGCCATCACCGCAAGCAACGCGTCCGGCTCGGGCCTGACGAACTACACCATCGCCTATGTCGATGGCGCGATGACGGTGGACCCGGCGGCGCTCACCATCACCGCGGACGACCAGGTCAAGACCTATGGCGAGGCCTTCACCTTCGCCGGGACCGAGGTCACCACCTCCGGGCTGCTGTTCAGCGACAGCGTCGACAGCGTCGATCTCGCCAGCCTCGGCGCGGCGGACACCGCCACCGTCGACGGATCGCCCTACGCCATCACCGCGGGCAATGCGTCCGGATCCGGGCTGACGAACTACACCATCGCCTATGTCGATGGCGCGATGACGGTGGACCCGGCGGCGCTCACCATCACCGCCGACGACCAGGTCAAGACCTATGGCGAGGCCTTCACCTTCGCCGGCACCGAGGTCACCACCTCCGGGCTGCTGTTCGAGGACAGTGTCGACAGCGTCGAGCTCGCCAGCCTCGGCGCGGCGGACACCGCCGGCGTCGACGGATCGCCCTACGCGATCACCGCAAGCAACGCGTCCGGATCCGGCCTGACGAACTACACCATCGCCTATGTCGATGGCGCGATGACCGTCGATCCGGCGGCGCTCACCGTCACCGCGGACGACCAGGTGAAGACCTATGGCGAGGCCTTCACTTTCGCCGGGACCGAGTTCACCACCTCCGGGCTGCTGTTCGAGGACAGTGTCGACAGCGCCAGCCTGTCGAGCGACGGCGCGGACGCGGAGGCCAGCGCCGAGGACGGGCCCTACCTGATCGCAATCTCCAGCCCGGAAGGCACCGGTCTGTCGAACTATGACATCACCCTTGTCGACGGCACGATGACGGTCGAGGCCGGGACCGAGGAGATCGTGCCGCTGCCCACCCTGCCAGTGGCTTTCGATCAGCCGAACCCGACCGACACGATCCAGCTCGCGCTCTCGACCGAGCCCGACGGCACCACGCTCGCGGTGCCGGGCCCCTCGACCAGCGTGGATGACGCCCGACGCACGCTCGCGGCGGTCGAACCGATCGCCACGACCCTCGAGGTCGCCGCCGATGCCTGCGCCCAGAGCAGTGCCGACGTGAGCCGCTACCTCGCCTGCCTGTCGGACGCGTTGAACGACTTTGCCAACGAGCTCGACGAGATCGCCAGCGACCTGCCGCCGGGGATGCAGGACGTGGCGCGCATCGTGCAGGACGCGCGGCGCGGCATCGACGGCGCCCGCGCCCGTGCCGAGAGCCGACTGGCCGAGGCCACCACCGAAGCCGAGCGCGAGGCCATCCGCCGCGACGCGATCAACGAGTCGCGAGCCGAAATCGACACCGCGGCGAACGAGATCCGCAAGGCCATCGCCTTTGTCCGGGCCGACGATCCCGAGCTTGCCAGCGTGCAGACCGAAACGATCACCCGCATCTCGACCGCCGTCGAAAGCGTCGGCATCGAGTTGTCGCGGGCGGTGGGGCTCTGAGCCATGGCCCGACCCGGACGACAGCTGGCAATGCTCTGCACGACGCTCTTCCTCGCTGCCGCACCGGCCCTGGCCGACACCCGCGTCGCGCTGGTGGTCGGCAACTCCGAATACGAGGCGGTGGGCAGGCTCGAGAACCCTCAAAACGACGCGCTCGACATCTCGGTGGCCCTCGAGGGGCTGGGGTTCGAGGTGCATACCGGTCGCAACCTCACAAAGGCGGGCATGCGCCAGACCACCCGCGATTTCGCCGCCGCCGCAGCGCGCGCCGACGTGGTTCTGTTCTACTATGCCGGCCACGCCTTCCAGGTCGACGGGCGCAACTACCTCCTGCCCACCGACGCTGCGCTCAGCACCGTCACGGACATTCCCGAGGAGACGGTGGCGATCAACGAGGTGCTGCGCGCGATGGAGGCCTCTCCGGGGATGAAGCTGATCTTCCTCGACGCTTGCCGTGACAATCCGTTCGGGCAGGTGCTCGAGGATGCGCCGGGGGTGGGAGACGGGCTGGCGCGGGTGGGGACGGACGCGAACTTCCTGTTCGCCTATGCCACCCAGCCCGACAACGTGGCCTATGACGGCACCGGACGGAACAGCTTCTTCACCGAGGCCATGCTGCACCACCTCTACACCCCCGGGCAGGACATCTCGGAGCTTATGATCTCGGTGCGGCGCGACGTCCTGGCGGCCACCGGCGGACGGCAGATCCCTTGGGAGAACTCGTCGCTCACCCGCAGCTTCATGTTCGACGAGAGCCCGGTGACGGTGTCCGAGGAGGCGCTGTTCTACCAGGTGGCCACCGGGGCCAAGGATCCCGACCTCCTGCGGCTCTATCTCGAGACCTACCCGCAGGGTGCCCATGCCGAAGAGGCGCTGGCCTTTCTCGATACCGGCCTCAGCACCCGCGCGCTGGGGCTGGCCGATGCGTCGGGCGAACAGGAAGAGAAGTTCTGGGCGCTGGCCCGGCGCAGCCGCCTGCGCCCTCTGCTCGAGGTCTATCTCGAGCGCTACCCCGAGGGCGCCCATCACGCCGAGGCGCAGCGGCTGATCGCACTTCTTCCGCCGCTCGAGAGCGCGTCGGACGGCGCCCTCTGCGAGCGCCTTGCCACCCACCCGCGCGACGCCACTGCGGGCAATCCCGGCGTGCCCTTCGCGCGCCTGCAACAGAACGCGGTGGCGGCGATCCGGGCTTGCTCGGCGGCGGCGATCCAGTCGCCGGAACTCAGCCATTACGTGGCGCTGCTGGCCCGTGCCACCGCTGCCTCGGGCGACCTGTCGCGCGCCATCGACCTCTATCTCAGCGCCGCCGAGCGCGGCGACCTGCGCGCCATGGTCAGCCTCGCGCAGCTGAAGGAAAACGGCACCGGCATGGCGCAAGACATCCCCGGTGCGATGCGGCTCTACGAACGTGCCGCCGAGGGGGGCAGCCAGGACGCGATGATCAACCTCGCGATCACCCTCTTCGAGGGCAAGCTGCTGCCGCAGGACGCCGACCGCGCCATCGCACTCCTGAAGCGCGCCGCGGCCGAGGGCGCGCCCAAGGCGGCCTTCAACCTCGGGGTACTGGCGCAGGACGGCGCGCTTGGCGATCCGGCCGAGGCGCTCGACTATTTCCGCCGCGCCGCCCGCGACGGCGAGGCGCAGGGCTATCTCGCCGCCGCCATCCTGCTCGACGAGGGGCGCGGCGTGGCCCGCGACCCGAATGCCGCCGCCGACGCGCTATTGCGCGGGGTGGCCGAGGATGACGGCACCGTGCTGACCCAGCTTACCCGCAACAGCGCGGACTGGACCCGCGAGACGCTTTCGGCGGTGCAAGCGCGGCTGGCGCAGGCGGGCTTCTACGCCAGCGCCATCGACGGGCTGCCGGGGCCGAACTTCACCGCCGCGCTCACCAAGTGGCGCAACGGCGGCTTCGATGCCGCCCTGCTGGCGAACTGAGCGCCGCGACGGAGGCCCCACGACACGTGAACCACAAGCGGAGGACCACCGACATGACGAAGACATTCAGGCTTACCGCAGCGCTGACAGCACTCGCGCTGCTCGCGGGATGCGTCGAGGACAGCGGCAGCGTGACGAGCGCGCCGATGGAGGCCTCGCCGGCGGGTCCGCCCTTCATCACCACCTTCGACGGCTCTGTCAGCAACGAAGCGATCAGCGCCTGCCGGGCCGAGCTCGAATCGATGACCGAGGGCGTCGTGACCGCGGTGGGCTCGGAGTTCTCCGAGGCTGCGACCGCCGTCTACCTGCGCGTCGGCGCCAACGGTGCGCCGTGGCGCTGTCTCGTCTCGAGTGACGGATCGAACCCCTCGGTGATGTTCATGGGCGACGAAGGCGCGCTCTGAGGCCGGGGTGTTCTGCTGCCCCACCATTGTCCTTTTCCGGCCCGCTGGCCTAGACAGGCACAAAGGCAAGCGACCGGGAAGGGCCCAGCATGGAATATCTCGACCAGAGCCTGAAGGATCTGTTCGTCGATCTGCATTGCTCGGGCTTGTGGGTCGATGAAAAGGCGATCTCGGATTCGATCCTGCGGGCGCCGGCGGAAGAGATCTGCGCGGCATACGACAGGGCGCGCTTGGAGGGTCATGTCGATCTGCAGGCCTTCTACGATCGCTGGTTCGTCCCGGCACAAGCGCCCGGCGACGCCTACCACACCAATCCCGATCATGACGCGCGGCAGCATCTCGAGGCGGTCTGGCCGCATCTCACCCGCCCCGCCGACGACACGGAAGAGCGGTCGACGCGGTTGCCCCTGCCCCGTCCCTACGTGATCGCCGGCGGGCGCTTTCAAGAGGCCTATTACTGGGACAGCTACTTCACCCAGCTGGGGCTGCTGCGCAGCGGGCGGACCGCGCTGGTGCGCGACATGCTCGACAATTTCGACCATGCCCTGAACGAGATCGGCTTCATCCCGAACGGCTTCCGTTCGTATTTCCTGACCCGCTCGCAGCCCCCGTTCTTTTCCTCGATGGTGGCCGATTTCGGCCGCGCCACCGGCGATCCGGCGGGCGCTTTCGCGCGCTACCTGCCAGCGATGGAGGCCGAGTACCGCTTCTTCATGGAGACGCCGCGCAACCACGAAGGTCTGGCGCGCTACTGGGATGCGGGCGATGGCCCGCGCATCGAGATGTATGCCACCGATCTCGACTGGGAAAATCATGCGCAGGCCCATCCTCGATTTTTCCGCGACCTGCGCGCCGCCTGCGAGAGCGGTTGGGATTTCTCCTCGCGCTGGCTGAACGATCCGGCGGATCTCGGCACCATCCGCACCACGCGGATCTGGCCGGTGGATCTCAACTGCCTGATGCTGCGCATAGAAGAGCTGCTGGCCGAGGCGACCGCACTGGCTGCGCCGGACCGCTCCGCGCAGTACGCCGCCGCGGCCGAGACCCGGCGCGCAGCGATCTCGCAGCGCTTCTTCGACCCCGAGCGCGGCTATTTCTTCGACCTCTCGATCGAGGATGGCGGGCGCATCCCGATCACCAGCGCGGCGGGGCTCTTCCCGCTCTGGGCCGGTGCCGCGACGCCCGATCAGGCCGCGCGCACCGCGGACTGGGCCGAGCGCCACCTGCTGCGCGCCGGCGGGCTCCTGACCACCGACATCGAGAGCGGCCAGCAATGGGACAGCCCCAACGGCTGGGCCCCGCTGCAATGGATCGCGGTGCAGGGCCTGCGCCGCTACGGCTTCGATGCGCTGGCCGAGACCCTGCGCACCCGCTGGCTTGCCACCTGTGACACGGTGTTCCGCGAGACCGGAAAATTCGTCGAGAAATACAACGTGCTCGACCCGCTCTCGCGCAGTGGCGGCGGCGAATACGAGCTGCAGGACGGCTTCGGCTGGACCAACGGCGTCTATCTCGACCTTGCGGCGCAGGACGGCTAAGCGCCTGTCCCCCTCCCAACGTCGCGCGTCGCCAGCGCCCCGTGCTGGACTTGGCGCCCGATCTGCGCCATGCAGGTCGGCAAAGACAGTTGGAGGTCAAGATGGCAGATGGCACCTTTGCAGTGCTGCTTCTGGTAGCAGGTCTGACGGATATGGGAACGAATTACTGCGGCACGCCAACCGGTTGCCTCGGGGCCGGCGAGCAGGAGTCGCGGCTTTCATTCTCGGCCGGCAACGTGATCGAGCGGCGCGCCGAAGAGGGCTTCGAGGTTTCGATGCGGTACGATTTCGCCCGCATGATCGGCCCGTTCGGCCAGGCCGTGGGCCTGTCCTGGGGCGAGGAGAGCGGCTCGTGGGTCGGCTATGGCTGGACCTGGGGCACCACCTTCGGAAAGAGCCCGTTCTACACCGAGCTGCACGCCATGCCCGGGCTCTACGCCGCGGCTGACGATTTCGACCTGGGCGGCCCGATCGAATTCCGCTCGGGCATCGAGTTGGGCTACGAGAACCGCAACGGCTGGCGCTACGCGGTGAGCTACGACCACCGCTCCAATGCCGGGATCTATGATGAGAACCCGGGCGTGGAGACGGTGAATTTCAAGGTCAGCATACCGCTGCGCTGACCCCGCACCCGGATCCAAACCACCCGGACGGCCCCCTCCCCGCGAGGCGGGCCGTTTTCTTTTGCCGCTCGGGATCGACCGGGGGCAATGTCCAGCAGCTCTGCGGAGGCGGGAGTGTCAGGTGCCAAGAGAACCGACGTCTGTGTCAGATCGCTGCCCCAAATCGCATGGGAAAAGGAAAACGGCCGTTCGTGCCTGGCACAGCGAATGACCGAAAAGAGCCCTCTTTGACTGATGCTGCGACGGTGACGAGCGGCAGGAATGATGCAGAAGCGGCATTGCAAATTCAAACGTACAGTCCAAAGCCTACTTTCGGCAACTGACTTCCACCGCTGTGGCCTGTCAGAAACGACAGTGCGGCGCGGTCAATCCTCCTTGCTTCAGCGTGTGTAACAACCTAGTGTTTCCAGAGTCAAAAACGGAGGGGATTTGACGTGGCAATTGAGCAAGCGCCGTCAGGATTGGGCCGTTTTGAAAAAGTTGTTATTTACTCGTTGCTTTCAATTTCGACAATCGCCTCATGCATCTCCTTATATTTTTCAGGCTATAGAAGCAATCTATTAGAAGAGGGCAGGCTGAAACTAGAGAGCAGTATGCTTGACCTGCGGCGCGAGAGCCAGAATCAGATTGCATCACTCAACGATTTAAGTATTTCTATTGCACGTCAGGAAAAATCAGAAAATACTATCAATCAGCGCATTAAGATTCTTGAACTAATACAAAAAGCACAGCCAAGTGTAGAAATAACTGCGTATAAGGCCAACAACACGCAACAGTTGGCTAGTGTAGGGTTTTGCTTGTTGAATAAGTCCGACTTCTCGGCGAATGTCTCTTTAGAAGATGTAGAATTTAGAGCGATCGGACCTTTAGGTGAAGAACAGCAAATAATTCAGCCTTACTTGTTCGAACCGTTTTATAGTATAGGGCTGATGATGCCAAGCCACGCCCGGGTGTATAGCATAAGATTCAGGTTGAAGGACTTTGCTCGTGAGAGTCGTGGGTTTCGCATGTCTGCTAAGTTCAAGGTTTCGTCACCAGAACTTGTGACTACAGAAATTATTGCGATCTCGAGGGATCTCGGAGTAGAGGTTGATACAGAGTTATTTACGAACGACCTTACTTATCATTTTAGCTTTAACCGTGGCTATTTTAGTACAGAATTTTACTCGGAATGTGGCTAGAGCACTAAATTGTGTGCTTCGTAGCCACAACTTGAAGTCCGCTTCGGGCTGCTGTTGTCGTTGCATCGAATCTGGCGAGCGGCGGGAAGGTCCGCTCAGCGAACCGTCGGGTGTCCGGCACCGAAGGTTTAGTTTGGGACGCGAATGCTTGGCATTGGTGCCGGGATTACGTGGCATGGCCTTCCGGCAGGATTCAGAAAACCCATAAGTTTGAGTCGCTTTCGAATGGCAGACCACAGCGAACAGTGCCGAACGCGGATGTTCTTCCAGAGGCGGCCCCCACGCCCGCGTGAAGCCTGTGCACTGGCTCTTGTCGGTTCAGGAGGCGTTGTTGCGCAAATCTAGGGGATTCATCTCGTGAATCCAGCATGCTAGCCGGGCAGCATGAGCAGACCTCCGAAGCCGACCTACAAGACCACCAACTGGCGCAGCTACAATCAGGCGCTGAGGCGGCGCGGATCGCTGACCGTCTGGTTCGATCCCTTGATGCAATGGAAAGCGGCGCCGTCCGGGCGGCGCGGTCGCCAGCAAACCTATAGCGACGCCGCAATCCAGGCCTGTCTCACCCTCAAGGTCCTCCTCGGGCTGCCGCTCCGCCAGACGACGGGGTTCGTGGCGAGCCTGCTGGAACTGTCCGGGCTGGGGTGGTCCGTTCCTGACTTCAGCACGCTGTCACGTCGTCAGAAGACCTTGGACGTCAGCATCCCGTATCGCGGCTCCAAGGGGGCGCTTCACCTGCTAGTAGACAGCACCGGCATCAAGGTGGAGGGCGAAGGCGAGTGGCACACGCGCAAGCATGGCGGCTCGAAACGGCGTGTGTGGCGCAAGATCCACCTCGGGATCGACGAGCAAACATTGGAGATCCGGGCCATCGAGGTCACGTCCAGCAATGTCGGCGATGCGCCGATGCTGCCAGATCTGCTCGCCCAGATTCCGGCGGAGGAGGAGATCGCCACGGTGACGGCCGACGGCGCCTACGACACGCGCGCCTGCCACGATGCCATCGCCGCCCGTGACGCGGCAGCGGTCATTCCGCCGAGGCGGACCGCGAGGCCATGGGAGCCGGACACTGCCGGAGCCCGGGCGCGCAACGAAATCCTGCGGGCGTCAAAGCACCTGGGCAGGGCGCTCTGGCGGAATTGGAGCGGGTACCACCGCCGCAGCCGGGTCGAAACGAAAATGAACTGCGTGAAGCAGCTCGGCCAGCGGCTGATGTCACGGGACTTCGACCGCCAAGTGGCAGAGGTCCAGATCCGCGCGGCGGTCATGAACCGCTTCACGGCTCTCGGCATCCCGATGACCGTGGCCGCAGGATAGGTGTGTCTGGGGAAAGGGGGACTGCGGTCACCAGCTGATTTGTCCAACAACGCCGGTTCAGGACGGGAGAAAGAGCTGGGCGACCAAGAAATATGACATAGGCCACATCGCCCGGATTTTCGCTGGTCGGTGTCTCCGGAAAATTTCAGCTTCTGGGCACCGACCGACCAGCCGGACTGCACTTTCGCCGGGCACGCTACCCGCCCGCACCGCTTGCAGGAATTCCAGCTCAGCACCTCGGGCGGGATCTGTGACCCGCCGCCGGACAGCAAGTCGGACGCAAGAAATGCCTCCCCGCTCTCCTTTGGCTGCGGGCACGCACGAAGGGAGCCCCCATGAAACGTGCCTGCCGAGCTGCGATCTTGCGTCCCGGGTCTTGCGGTCCTCAGCTGGGGCTGCGCAGGCGCTCCAGATGCCCGGCGCGTAGCGCCTCGGGGTGGATGACACCCAGTTGCGCGGGCACGCTGGCCAGCCCAAGGATGCTCGCGATCGCGAAACGATGCCGCCCCCCGCCTCCGCGAAGGGGCTCTCCGTCCCGGGCGATGTGGAAGAAGATGCCTTCGTGTTCCCGCCGGAAATATCCGGGAAGCTCGCGGCGCGTGCGCAGCCTGCCGGTCCGCTGGGCCTCTTCGAAGACCCGGTCGAAGGTTTCGTACCGTGCCATGATGTCCTCTGTCGACCGCAACCCCTCGGAGACGCCCTTCTTCGCAATGATGGCGAGATGGTAGTCCACGATCCCGGTGTCCGCCCAGCTCATGCCGTGCACGAAATGGTCCCGCACCACGCGCATGGCCCGGGTTTCGGGGAGCGGCTCGCGCGACAGATCCCAGTCGCCCCCGCGGACCAGGCCGCTGTGGCGGCGTTTGAAAACCGGCGCAGACGCGCTTTTGTCGGGCGCATAGACGTGCCGCACATCGCCGGGACGAACAAAGATGCACTCGTCGCTGAGAGGCGCGCCGGGTCCGAAGCGCAGCCGGGTCCAAAGATCCCTCAATGCCTTCTGCGGAACCCGCGCCTCAAAGGTACGTCGAAGGTTCCGGGGATGCAAAGTCGGGTGGTCGGGCAGGATCATTCCGGGGTCTCCAACGTGACGGCAGGCGATGTCTGGCTGAGTTAGCGCTGCGCAGGCAGATTTCCCTGCCCCATATCCAACAAGGGGAAGACCATACCACCGGATTTTCGGGTTTGTGGACAGCTGCAGCCTTTATGCACGCAACGTTAACAAGAAGGCCCCGTACTCGTCGCAAGTTGCCTCTCCGCAAGCTGGCGCAGAGCACGGGAGTGACCACAGGCGCAGATCAGAGGATCTTAGGGTCGGCAGAGCATCGGGCTGGAAGGCGCGCCGTTTTCCTGTGCCGCTCGGGATGGGCCGCGAAACGACCTCACCTCGAGCGCTGGCGCGACGGCAGCACGCCGCGATGCCAGGTCCGCAAGAGAGCCGACCCAATATCGAAGCATACCGTCATCAGAGATCAGTGCTGGTCTTGTCTGCTTAGGAAGGGAGAAAGTGGTGGGCGACCTAGGAATCGAACCTAGCGTGCGTCTCCGCGAGGGAGTTACAGTCCCCTGCCACACCTTGCGGCCTGTCGCCCACTTTCTTGCCGACGCTGCCGGCGTGTGGCGCTGACTACAAAAGCCGCAAACCGGCGTCAACAGGAAAATCCCTTGCGGCGAAGACAAGGGAAAGGCAAGGGAACGGCACCGCAGGAAGAGAGGCGCGAGATGGTCAAGAAACCGAAATGGGTGGTCGAGAAGGAACAGGCAAAGAAGGCCAGGTCCGCCGAAACCGTGTGGCTCTTCGGCCTGCACGCGGTGCGCGATGCGCTGCTCAATCCGCGGCGCGAGAAGCTGCGCCTGATCCTCACCCCCAATGCCGAGGCCAAGCTCGCCGACGCGGTGGCCGAGGCCGGCATCGCCCCCGAGATCCACGACCCGCGCAAGTTCGGCGCCCCGCTCGATCCACAATCGGTGCACCAGGGCGCGGCGCTCGAGGTGAAGCCGCTCGACTGGGGCCGGCTCGACGACGTGGCGGTGCGCGACGACGACCGCCCGGCGCGTCTCGTGCTGCTCGACCGGGTCAGCGATCCCCACAACGTGGGCGCCATCCTGCGCTCCGCCGAGGTGTTCGGCGCGCAGGCGGTGATCGGCGTGCAGCACCACTCCGCCCCCGAGACCGGCGCGCTGGCCAAGACCGCCTCCGGCGCGCTCGAGCGGCAGCCCTACCTGCGCGAGCGCAACCTCGCCGACACAATCCGCACACTGCAGACGATGGGTTATCTCGTGCTGGGCCTCGACGGCGAAGCGGAAGGCACCATCGAGCAGGCGCTCGAGGGGCTGCGCGACCGCCCGGTGGCGCTGGTGCTCGGTGCCGAGGGCCCGGGCCTGCGCGAAAAGACCAAGACCACCGTCGACAAGCTGGTGCGCATCGATTTCGCCGGCGGCTTCGGCTCGCTCAACGTCTCCAACGCCGCCGCGGTCGCCCTCTACGCCGCCCGGCCCTGACCTTGCCGGGCGCGCCTCTCGCGCCCATATCGACCCGATGCCCAGCACCAAGATCGCCACCTGCAGTTATTGCGGCACCCGCGCCGCGCTGGTCCTCGACCGGGGCCGGCACGAGCTTGCCTGCAGTTCCTGCGGCGCGCCGCTGCACGAGCTCAAGCAACTCCGCCCCGAGGCCGTCGACCGCGATGCCCCGCGCCACCGGCCCACGTCATCCGAGAAAGAGGCAAAGACGCGCGCCAAGGCCCTGCGCAAGGCACAGAAGAAGCGCAGCAAGAAGAGCCTCGGCAAGAAGGCCGCCAAGGGCCTCTTCGACCTGCTCGAAGACATCTTCGACTGACCTGCACCACCCCGCGCCGCCCCGCCCCTTCTCTGGTTCAAATACCTTCGGGGGTGAATGCGCCCAGGACGGCAGAGGGGCAGCGCCCCCTCCCGC
>NZ_DS022276.1:48541-48854 GCF_000153725.1 Salipiger bermudensis HTCC2601
CCTCCCGCCCCTACAGACCATCAACGCAAATGTGCCCTAGCCATTTTGCCCCGCATCTCTTATCTGGCAGGGACCAGACAGAAGGTGACGAGATGGCGGATTTCGAAAGCCCCGGCCCGGTCGAATCGGACTGGAAGGATGCAATCTCCCCGATCGAGGAGATCATCGAGGATGCGCGCAACGGGCGCATGTTCATCCTGGTCGACCACGAGGATCGCGAGAACGAGGGCGATCTGGTGATCCCGGCGCAATGGGCCACCCCGAGCGACAATTCAGCCACCAGGGCGCGGCCTGACTCCTGTCGAGCCGCCCG
>NZ_DS022276.1:49085-58733 GCF_000153725.1 Salipiger bermudensis HTCC2601
AATTCGCGGTCCGATCACGCGGAAATCGCGGTTCACTCACGCTGCGTTCACGCGGGCCGGTCACATTGTCCCTACGTCACGTTATCCAAGGCGGTCCGCCGAGAGGCCGCCAGCGACAGGGAATATCACCATGAGCATCCGGCTTGAGACACACCAGAACGGGCTGCACGTCATCGATGGCGGCCTCCGCCGCGACACGCCTGCCGGGCTCCATCTCCAGCTTCCCGCCGCGCCGCGCATGGGGCCGGCCGAGCTTGCCGCCGAACTGGCCGAGCTTTACGCCATGGCGCTGGTCCGCGATCTGCCCTTCGAGCTGATGCAGGATCCCCATTGCGAGATCTGGATCGATGCGAGCACCCATTTCACCCTTCACGAACTGCTCTGCGAACTACGCTCGCTGAGCTGGTTCAACGATCAGGCCCTTCCCGTTCCCGGGCCTGTCGAGACGGTTCTTTGCTCCCGGACCGTCTGCGGGGATGCTGACCAGCGCCGCGGCCTTCGGCTGAACGGCGATGGTCAGCTGACCCTGCGCAGCCTGTTTCGCGGCGTTGTGGCGCATCGTGGACCGCAGATCCGTCTCTCGACCCTGCACGCCACAGATCGCGCCAACTGCGCCGAGACCGAGCCCTGCGCCGCGCCCGATGCCGATGCGCCGATGTCGCGCTGGCTCGAGTGGATCGAACGCTGCTCCGGCGCCTCGCTGGCGCTGCCGGGGCAGGGCGCTTCGCAGGGCGAGGCGCTGATCACGCCGCGGGCTCTGGTCGGGCGGCTGCATGCCAGCCATCCCTGCCGGATCTATTTCAATGCTGCGCTGCGGCTGCTGGGCCGCCGGGCGCCCCTCGACCCCGGGCTCGAGGCCATCGCCACGCCGGGCGTGGTCTCTGCCCAGGCCCTGCTGTCGATGATGGCCGAGTGTGCCGAGCGCTCCTATTCGGCGGCGATGCGCATGCAGGGCCGCGCCGACCGTCTCAGCCGTCCCTCGGTGACCGCGGCGCGGATCACGGCGCTTCTGGCGCGGGAGGATCAGCCTGTCGGGGGCGAGGGCGACCTTGCCGCCTGCGCCGAGGAGCTCGCCGGGAAGGCGCCGCAACTGCTGCACTGGGTCGACCGGATGAACCGGGCGCAGGGGGGCGTCCGCCGCGGGCGGGCCGACCTGCACCTGCCGTCGCTGCGTGACGACCAGCCATCGCATCGCGCCGATCACGTGGCCAAGGCGGTGGTCGCGGGGGCGCTCTCGACCCTGTTGAAAGCGGTGTTCGACAGCCGTCGGCACGCCCGCCTTCGCATGGTCGGAAGCCAGGGCACCGGCATCGATATCGGCGCCGAGGCCGACCGGCTGGCCGCCGACGTGGCACTGGCGCGCTCGGTGAGCGGCAACTACTTTCAGTCCGAGAACTACCGGGATCTGCGTCTTGGAGAGGCCATCGCCTGCCACGTGCTGCGCCGCCGCTTCGAGGCGCAGGGCCAGAGCCTCTCGCTCGGGTTCAGCAATTTCGACGGCCAGATGGTCGACCTTGCGGTGCACCCGCGCGGCGCCACCGGCCATGCCACCCTGCGCATCGAGGGCCGGCTTGCGCCCTGGCCGATGGAGGCGGGTCGCAGCGGCAGCCATCTCGCGGTGGTCTGAGGCGGGCACCCACCTTGACCGGTGTCAAGGCGCGGGCCCTCGAGGAGTGAGAGACTTCCCCGCACAGCACGGGGAGGATCTCATGCGGACATTCATTTTCGCCACGCTGGCAGTCGCCGCCCTGAGCGGCGCGGCCTCTGCGCAGGACGCCGATATCGGCCGCTCGCTCTATCACACCCACTGCGCCACCTGCCACGGGCTCGAAGGCCGGGGCGACGGGCCGATGGCCGGGGTCCTGCTGATCAAGCCGGTCAACCTGACCGAGCTCTCGGCGGCCAATGGCGGCAGCTTCCCGCTCGAGCGCATCGTCAAACGCATCGACGGCCGCGACCCGCTGGTCAGCCACGGCTCTCCGATGCCGGTCTACGGTGACTATTTCGAAGGTGTGTTCGACGTGCCGATCAAGACCCCCGCGGGCCAGCCGGTGCTGACCTCAAGGCCGGTGGTCGATCTGGTGACCTACCTGCTCGAGATCCAGAAGCCGGACTAGCCCCGGCGCTGCCGGGCCTCAGCGGCAGATGCCCTCGGGCTGGATGCCGCGCCACGGCACCAGCACCTCGGGATCGTCCAGCACCGCCTCGAGCCCTGCGACCGGCATCTCGGCCGAGATCATCTCGCGCAGACGGGCGGTGCGCGGCGCCTCGGGGTCGAGCACGTGGCAGCAGACATATTCCTCGACGATGGCGCCCTGCTGCTCGTAGCCGTGATCGAGGAAGCGGGCGCTGTTCCCTGGGTCGAAGAGATAGGGGTCTTCCGACACCCGGTGCTCTCGCGCCGCCTTCAGCGGCGAATAGCCGGTGCGGGCGCGGTTCTCCCACTGCCAGACATGGGTGGCCTCATGCGCCAGCAGCATGGCGTCGGCGAGGTCGATGCGCTCGGGGTACTCCGGCACGAAATCGTCGCGGTAGAGATCCTCGCGGTAGAACACGTGGCGGAACAGCGTCATCGCGCCGGGAGAGACGGTCACGGTCTCCCCGCGCGAAGGCGGCCACATGCGCTCCATGCAGGTCAGGCGCGGACGGATCGGACGCTGGTAGGTGATCTTTCCGGCCCAGAGGCCGTCGTGAAAGCGAATGCGATCCCCGTCGAAGCTGGGCCCCTGCATTGCGGTCAGGAACGAGACCTCGTTCGTGGTCAGCGGGCGGCCGCAGGCGGCAAGCAGCAGGCAAAGGGAAAAGGCCAGGATACGCATGAAGCGATAGGGGCAGAGTGTTGGGCCGGGCGCAAGCGCCGTCTCGCGCGGTTTCAGTCGGCGGCGGCGTGGCGCTTGTCGACCATGCCGGAAGACGAGATCTCGAGGATCAGCTTGCGCTTCACCGCCTCGGCAAAGCTGTCGCGGTCCTCGGCGGTGACCACGAAGGCACCGAGCCCGCCGATGATGCGCTGCTCGTAGATCGCCTCGAGCCCGCCCTGGGCGCGGCCGGGATCATCGGGGCGCAGGATCGGCAGGGCGTTGATGGTGATACCTTTGGCGAGGACCTCGTCGCGGGCGGCTTCGATCGGCGGGCCGGACCAGTTGCCGGCGCTGTCGCCGGAGAAATCGATCACCTTGCGCCAGCCGTCGATGTCGTTGGCCTCGATCTGCCAGGCCGCCTCGAGCAGCGCCGCGCCGATGGCGTTGCGCCCGAAGGCCATGCGCGGCGTGGTCAGCAGCTGGTCGGCGAAGGCCTGCGCATCCTCGGCATCGCTGATGCGCATCCACTTCACCACCTGACCCTGGTGCGCGGCCCATTCCATGTAGGTCACGGCGATCTCGCCATAGGCGGTGTTGGCGATGGCGGAAAGCACCTCCGGATCGGTCATCGCCTGCGCGTAGCCCTCGCGCTGGAACATCAGCTCGGCGGGCGAGATTGAGCCCGAACTGTCGGCCAGCAGCACCAGCTCGAGATCGGTGTCCTGCGCGAGCGCGGGGCTGGCGAGGAGCGTGAGGGCGAGGGCAGGGGCGAGGCGGCGCATGGGCAGGGCTCCATCGTGGCGTTGCGGCAAGGCTAGCCCTGATGGGTTGGTTTCGCGAAGCGCCGCGTGGTGGGCCTGACGCAGATGTGAGCGGATCTGCAGTGTCGTGCCGCTTGGCTCACCAGCCCTCTGCGTCGCGTTGCCAATCCTTCACCGCGGCGAGGGTCGCCTCATAGGCCGCGCGGCCAAGCGCGTGGCCGGCGGCGGTGTGCTTGCCGGCGAAGGCGGCGCAGCCCTTTGGCACGGCCACGGCGATGCAGTCGGTGCCGGTGCCGGTGGCGCGGCCGGTGGGCAGGTCGGTGCGGGCCTCGAGCACGGCTGCGGTGCGCGCCTCGGCCACGAGGCTCAGCGCCTCGATGAGGGCGGTCTGGCCGAGGGGGCAGGACAGGCGCAGCGCGATGTTGATGGTGCCCCAGTCCTTCGCCGGCTGCATCCATGTCTGCGGCAGGCGGGTGCCGATGCGCTCGGCGTTCGACAGCCCCGCAGTGACCACGGCGGTGGCGGTGACGCCGTCCTCGGTGGCCGTCGCGCTGCGGTGGGCGTCGAGCCTGCGCGAGGTCAGGAAGCAGACGGCGTCCGTCGCCTCTCGGTCCTCGAGCTGCGCCTCGAGCCATGCGATGGCGTCGAGATCCTCCGACAGATCGGCATTGCGCACCTCGCGCCAGAGGATGCGGCGCGCCTCGACCAGCCCGCCATTATGAGGCGCGAAGCTGAGGATCTGCATGGGCTGGCCGAGATCGAAGGTCAGCCAGGGCGGGGAGAGGGTGAGCATGGGCGGGCCGCGTGGTTTTCCGTTCTTCGATCATCACGCCTGCGCGGAATCAAGGCCGAAGGCCGCCGCGCCATCGCCGGCCCGCCCCCTCGGGCTGGCGATCTGGCGACGCAAGCGTAAGTGTCGAGGTCCTTCGGACGTGGCGGGGATAAATCGAGAGGTTCGGAGGTCGCATCGCCATCCCGCGGGCCGGCGATGGCGCTCGATCCGTTCATTCGTTGTTGCTATTTAAGAAGCTTCGAAGCATCTGATACTCTGCCTTCACTCCCGCCGGCAGGTTCTTTTGCATTTTTGGGCGCAGCAAGAAGCCATACTCTTTGAATTTTCCACTTGAGGACTTTAACATAACTTCTTCGATCTGCTTTTGGAGGGCTTTCCGGGCTTGCGGATTGTCCCCGTTGGCAAGGTATCGAAAACTGCCTGTCAAAATATCATTTACTGACTGAAGGTGTGACGTTCCTTCGCAAGACATAGAGAAAGAAATAATTCTATCTAGTTCTGAGAAGCCTTGTTGGAACTCGTTCCCCTGTTGAAATTTCTCTCTTAGATATGAAAAGCCATCATTGTAAATTTTATATTTTTTTTGAGAAATCGAGACGATCAATCTGTGCGACCGCAAAGGAATCTCGCTCCAACATTTCTTGGTTAAGTTTCTGCAAGACAGAATTGAAACCGAAAGCTCGATTTCGTTCAGGGTTGTTGCTTTTGTGGGCCTGGTTGAAGTAGGCATAGCCGATGAAAAATGCGCCATGATCTTTCGCGATCGTGACGCATTGGGTTTTCAGATCCTCATGAGTTTTCTTATCACAGGTTTCAGGGCGTGACTTAAGGTTAAATTTTAGAAGATCGGTGGCACAAAATGCTCCACATTCGTAGCGAAGCGCGCTTATTTTTTTGCTGATCGCTGCGACTTCAGAGGCTGGAATTGCCGTAAGGCCAACAGCGGTAAAGCTGTTTTTCGCCGTATGGTCGGACTCATCTGCGAATGCAAGATATACACCTTTCCCTGAAGCGCTATTGGCCATTCTCACACATCCAGCTCTTCCACGAACCGCGCGTTCTCCTGGATGTACTGGAAGCGCAGCTCCGGCTTCTTGCCCATCAGGCGCTCGACCAGATCGCCGGTCTCGCCGGGCTCGTCCTCGTCGATGGTCACCCGGATCAGCTTGCGGGTGGCCGGGTCCATCGTGGTCTCCTTGAGGTCCTTGGCGTCCATCTCCCCCAGACCCTTGAAACGCTGCACGTCGATCTTGCCCTTGCCGCCAAGGCCCTTCTTCAGCATCTCCTCCTTCTCGGCGTCGTCGGCGACATAGATCCGGCGGGCGCCCTGGGTCAGGCGGTAGAGCGGCGGGCAGGCCATGTAGAGGTGGCCGCCATCGATCAGCGGGCGCATCTGGGTGTAGAAGAAGGTCATCAACAGCGCCGCGATATGGGCGCCGTCGACATCCGCGTCGGTCATGATGATGATCTTCTCGTAACGCAGATCATCGACGTTGAACTTGGTGCCGAGCCCCACGCCGAGCGCCTCGCAGAGATCGCGGATCTCGGCGTTGGAGGTGAGCTTGTTCGAGGCCGCGCCCAGCACGTTGAGGATCTTGCCCTTGAGCGGCAGCAGGGCCTGGCTCTCGCGGAAGCGGGCGCCCTTGGCCGACCCGCCGGCCGAGTCGCCCTCGACGATGAACAGCTCGGTGCCCTCGCGGTTCTTGTTGGTGCAGTCGGTGAGCTTGCCCGGCAGGCGCAACTTCTTGGTGGCCGACTTGCGGGCGGTTTCTTTCTCCTGCCGGCGGCGCAGGCGCTCCTCGGCGCGCAGCACGAGGAAGTCGAGGATGGCGCCGGCGGACTTGGTATCGGCGGCGAGCCAGTTGTCGAAATGGTCGCGCACCGCGCCTTCGACGAGGCGCTGCGCCTCGGTGGTGGCGAGGCGATCCTTGGTCTGGCCAACGAATTCCGGCTCGCGGATGAAGCACGACACCAGCGCGCAGCCGCCGGTGATCAGGTCGTCGCGGGTGATCTGGCTGGCTTTGCGGTTGTTCACCAGCTCGCCATAGGCGCGGATGCCCTTGAGGATCGCGGCCCAGAACCCGGCCTCGTGGGTGCCGCCCTCGGGGGTGGGGACGGTGTTACAGTAGGACTGGATGAAGCCGTCGCGCGAGGGCGTCCAGCTGATCGCCCATTCGACCTTGCCGGGCGTGTTGAACTTTTCCTTGAAGTCGACGGTGCCGGCGAAGGGCTTCTCGGAATAGGTCGAGGCGGTGCCCAGCGTCTCGGTCAGGTAGTCCGACAGGCCGCCGGGGAAGTGGAAGGTGGCCTCGAGCGGGGTCTCGTTGTCGTCGATGGCGGATTTCCAGCGGATCTCGACGCCAGAGAACAGGTAGGCCTTGGAGCGCACCATCTTGAACAGCCGCGCCGGCTTGAACCGGTGCGAGCCGAAGATCTGCTCGTCGGCGTGGAAGGTCACGGTGGTGCCGCGGCGGTTGGGCGCCGCGCCAACCTTCTCGACCCCGCCCTGCGGAATGCCGCGCGAGAAGCGCTGCTCGAAGAGCTCCTTGTTGCGGGCCACCTGCACGACCATCGAATCCGACAGCGCGTTGACCACCGAGGCGCCGACGCCGTGCAGACCGCCCGAGGTCTCGTAGGCCTTGCCGGAGAACTTGCCGCCGGCGTGCAGCGTGCAGAGGATCACCTCGAGCGCCGACTTGCCGGGGAACTTGGGATGCGGATCGATCGGGATGCCGCGGCCGTTGTCGCGGATGGTAACGGCGTAATCGCCATGCAGCTCGACCTCGATGCGGTTGGCGTGGCCGGCGACGGCCTCGTCCATCGAGTTGTCGAGCACCTCGGCCACGAGGTGGTGCAGCGCCCGCTCGTCGGTGCCGCCGATATACATGCCGGGCCGCTTTCGGACCGGTTCGAGCCCCTCGAGAACCTCGATGGAGGAGGCGTCGTAGTCGGGGGTATCGGTTGCGGCGAGAAGATCGTCGGCCATGGTGCGCTGCTCGTTCTGATCGTTGATTGGCGTCGATTATGGCAGAGCGGGACAGCCGCGAAAAGGGTCCGCGCGGCGTCAGACCCCACGATCATGGGGGAAAGCCTGTGGATTACGCCGGATCTTGTGGCTGAAGCTGCGCCCAGTGCTCGCCCATCGCCACGATGCAGGAGGTGCCCGAGGCATAGGCGATGACCATGGTCCAGCCGCCGTCAGCGTCGGTCCAGACCTCGACCACCTCCTCGGGATTGCGAAGGCCGGTGGAGGAAAGCGTGGCGCCGTAGCGCGTTGCGAGGCGCTTGGTCATCTGCGGGCCCGGTTCGCACAGCACCTCGGCAATCGGCGAGGCCGCGAGGGCAGGGGCCGGGAGCAGGAAGGGAATCAGGGCGAGGGTCCGCATGCCCGGAAGTGTAACAGACGTATGACGCTTCGGATTGCGAAAATCCTCGCCCCACGAATAGCGAGCGCCGCGAAATCGCGGCGCGGGCTGGTCAGGATCGACGGGAGAGGCAGGGGCGAGGCGGGCTCAGAAAGCCTCGGGCCGGGCCTCGCGGGCCATGTGGTCGAGCACGGCGTTGACGAAGCGCGGCTCGCGGCCCTCGGGGAAGAAGGCAGAAGCCACCTCGACATATTCCGAGATCACGACCTTGGGCGGAGTGTCGCTGTCGACGAGCTCGGCGCCGGCGGCGCGGAACAGGGCCCGCAGGGTCGGGTCGATGCGGGCGATCGGCCACTTGGCGACCAGCGCGCGGTCGGTCATCTGGTCGATCTTGGCCTGCCAGTTGACCGCCGACGAGGTGATCTTGCCAAACAGCGTCACATCGCCCTCGACCATCTCGACGCCCTCGTCGATCTCGGCGCCGAAGCGGTAGTCGACGAACTCGCGCTGCACCTTCTCGACGGCCACGTCCCCAGCTTCCATCTGGTACAGCGCCTGCACCGCGTAGAGCCGCGAGGCGGATTTCATCCGCCGCTTCTGATTGCCCGAGAGGGCCGGGGGGGTGTCCGGGGTGGTCATGCGCTGTCGTTTCCTCGTGAGGCACCCGCGATCTGGTACTCGTCGCGGGAGGGGACGAATCCCACCCCCTTGCGGGCGCCGCCCCACCTACGGGCCAGCGCGATCAGATGCAAGGCCGCCGCGGCGGCGCCGCCGCCCTTGTTCTGGCCCGCCGCCTCGGCGCGGGCCCAGGCCTGATCGTAATTCTCGACCGTGAGGATTCCGTTGCCGATGCACAGGCCCTGAAGACCCAGCAACGTCAGCCCGCGCGAGCTGTCATTGCAGACCGTGTCATAATGCGTGGTCTCGCCGCGGATCACGCAGCCAAGCGCCACGTAGCCGTCGAAATTCGACATCCGCTCGGCGATGCCGATGGCCGATGGCACCTCGAGCGCGCCGGGCACCTCGATCACCTCGTGGAAGCCGCCCGCCGCCTCGATCTCGGCGCTGGCGCCGGCGACCAGCTGCTCGGCGATCTGCTTGTAATAGGGTGCCACCACGATGAGGATCTTCACCGGCTTGTCGAACTCCGGTCGGGGCAGGGTGTAATGCTCTTCGTTCGAGGCCATCAGGCGTCTCCGATCTTGCGGGTGCCGACGATCTCGAGGCCGTAGGCGTCGAGCCCAACCACCTTGGGGGTCGGCGAATTGGTCAGCAGCACCAGCTTGGACAGTCCGAGCGAGGAGAGGATCTGCGCGCCAAGACCGTACTGGCGCAGGGTCTTGGGCGAACTGCCCTCCTCGGGGTCGAGCTTCATCGCGGTGTCGCGCAGCAGCACGACCACGCCGCGGCCTTCCTCGGCCACCACGGTCATGGCGTCGCGGAACTCGTCGGCGCGGCCCGAATGGCCGGTGCCGGCGATGTCGAGCATCGGGTCGAGCGCGTGCATCCGGACCAGCACCGGCGCGTCGCCCGAGAGATCGCCCTTCGACAGGACGATATGCTCGTCGCCATGGGTGGTGTCGGAGTAGATCCGCATGTCCCACTCGCCGCCGAACTCGGAGCTGACGGTCTGCGAGCGCTCGACGCGCACGAGATTGTCATGGCGGCGGCGATAGGCGATCAGGTCGGAGATCGTGCCGATCTTGAGGCCGTGCTTCTGCGCGAAGGCCACCAGCTCGGGCAGGCGCGACATCGAGCCGTCCTCGTTCATGATCTCGCAGATCACCCCGGCGGAGTTGAGGCTGCAAGCGCGACACGTCGACCGCGGCCTCGGTATGGCCGGCACGCACCAGAACGCCGCCGGACTTGGCCGCAACGGGAAGACGTGGCCGGGGGTCGCGATGTCTGCGGCGCCTTTCGAGCGTCGA
>NZ_DS022276.1:58996-84304 GCF_000153725.1 Salipiger bermudensis HTCC2601
CCGCACCAAGCGGTCCGAAGTCTCGCAAAGGCCCCGAAGAGGCCGCACGGGCCCGACCAGAGGTCCGCCACAGACGACAGGGAACACAAAATATGACCGACCTCGCCGCCTTCGCCCAGGAAAAGGGCGTGAAGTACTTCATGATCTCCTTCACCGACCTGTTCGGCGGCCAGCGCGCCAAGCTGGTGCCGGCCCAGGCCATCGCCGACATGGCCGAGGAAGGCGCGGGCTTCGCCGGCTTCGCCACCTGGCTCGACATGACCCCGGCGCATCCGGACATGCTCGCCGTGCCCGACCCCGAGACGGTGATCCAGCTGCCCTGGAAGCCCGAGGTCGCCTGGGTCGCCGCCAATTGCGTCATGGAGGGCGAAGAGGTCGAACAGGCGCCGCGCAACGTCCTGCGCAAGCTGATCCGCGAGGCCGAGGCCGAGGGGCTTCGGGTCAAGACCGGGGTCGAGGCCGAGTTCTTCCTGCTCACCCCCGAAGGCACCGCGATCTCCGACGAAGCCGACACTGCCGCCAAGCCCTGCTACGACCAGCAGGCGGTGATGCGCCGCTACGACGTGATCGCCGAGATCTGCGACTACATGCTCGAGCTCGGCTGGGGCCCCTACCAGAACGACCACGAGGACGCCAACGGCCAGTTCGAGATGAACTGGGAATTCGACGACGCGCTTGTCACCGCCGACCGCCACAGCTTCTTCAAGTTCATGGTCAAATCCGTCGCCGAAAAGCACGGGCTGCGCGCCACCTTCATGCCCAAGCCCATCGAGGGGCTGACCGGCAATGGCTGCCACGCGCATATCTCTGTCTGGGACACCAGCGGCACAACCAACGCCTTCGCAGGCGATGCCGGCGGCCAGATCGGCGAGGTGGGCCTGTCGGAGCAGGGCGGGCATTTCCTCGGCGGCATCATGAAACACGCCGAGGCGCTGGCCGCGATCACCAACCCCACGGTCAACAGCTACAAGCGCATCAACGCGCCACGCACCGTCTCCGGCGCCACCTGGGCGCCCAACACGGTGACCTGGACCGGCAACAACCGCACCCACATGGTGCGGGTGCCGGGGCCGGGCCGCTTCGAGCTGCGCCTGCCCGACGGCGCGGCGAACCCCTACCTGCTGCAGGCGGTGATCATCGCAGCTGGCCTCTCGGGCATCCGCTCCAAGGCGGATCCCGGCCCGCGCTACGACATCGACATGTATGCCGAGGGCCACACCGTGACCGACGCGCCGCGGCTGCCGCTGAACATGCTCGACGCGATCCGCAGCTTCGATGCCGATGACGCGCTGAAAGAGATGCTGGGCGCGGCGTTCTCCGCCTCCTTCATCAAAAAGAAGCGCGAGGAATGGGACAGCTTCGTGTCGCATTTCTCCAACTGGGAACGCGAGCACACGCTCGACATCTGAGCCACCGCGTCGCTTTCGCCGGGTGGCGCGCCGCGGACGGGCTTGCATCGCGGGAGCGTCTTCGCCATTCGTCTGAGAGACACCGGGCTGGCGGTGCCGGGTCGCGGCCCGGCGGCACAACACCCGGCCTTGCGCATGACGCGCCCGCCCATGGACTGGAGTTTTGAGCATGAGCAAATTCGCCCTCACCGTGACCTGCCCCTCGACCCGCGGCATCGTCGCGGCGATCGCCGCCTTCCTCGCCGAGCAGGGCTGCAACATCACCGACAGCTCTCAGTTCGACGATTTCGAGACCGGCAATTTCTTCATGCGCGTCAGCGTCATGTCGGAGAAGGATGCGACGCTGGAGGAGCTGCGCGAGCGCTTCGCCGAGACCGCGAAGAACTTCAAGATGGACTACGAGTTCCACGACGAGGCCGAGAAGATGAAGGTCATCATCATGGTCTCGCGCTTCGGGCATTGCCTGAACGACCTGCTCTACCGCTGGCGCATCGGGGCGCTGCCGATCGACATCGTGGCGGTGATCTCGAACCACATGGATTACCAGAAGGTGGTGGTGAACCACGACATCCCCTTCCACTGCATCCGGGTGACGAAAGAGAACAAGCCGCAGGCCGAGGCGCGGATCATGGAGGTGGTCGAGGAGACCGGCGCCGAGCTCGTGGTGCTGGCGCGCTACATGCAGATCCTCTCGGACGATCTGTGCCGGGTGATGTCGGGGCGGATCATCAACATCCACCACTCGTTCCTGCCCTCCTTCAAGGGGGCCAACCCCTACAAGCAGGCCTTCGAGCGCGGCGTGAAGCTGATCGGGGCGACCTCGCATTACGTGACCGCCGATCTCGACGAAGGCCCGATCATCGAGCAGGACACGGTGCGCGTGACCCACGCGCAATCGCCCGAGGATTACGTCTCGCTTGGCCGCGATGTCGAGGCGCAGGTGCTGGCCCGCGCGATCCATGCCCATATTCACCGCCGGGTCTTTCTCAACGGCAACAAGACGGTCGTGTTCCCGGCCTCTCCGGGCAGCTACGCCTCCGAGCGCATGGGCTGAGTCCCACCGTTGCCGGGGGCGCTGCCCCCGTCCGCGTGCCGCGGACTCCCCCGAGGTATTTTGGAACCAAAGAAGCCAGGAGCGCTGTGTCCCTAGCTTCTCTTCGTCAAAAATACTCCCGCCGGAGGCGTCCGGCAGAGCCACGCGCGCGGCGCCGACCGGCCGGGTGCTTCGGGCCGGGCGCAGGGATTGACGGGTGCCGGGAAAGGGCGTTTGCTTCGCCGGTTGGCGACGGATCGGCGAGACGGACATGACACGGGAAGAATTCACCATCGAAGGGGCGCTTGGCACGCCGCTCTTCCTGCCTTGGGTCGAGCGCCACGCGGCGCGGCTGGGGGTGGGGATGCGGCTGCGCGACAGCGCGCCGGAGCGGCTGGCGGTGGAGTTCGAAGGCGCGCCGGCGCTGCTTGACGCGATGGAGATGGGCTGCCTGCTCGGTCCCATCGACGCCTGGGTCGAGTCGATTGTGCGCAAACGGATTTCCGCCACGTAAGCGCGCTTTGAGGCCTGCCTTATTTTCAGGCGTGCCGCCAAATTGCTGGGCGATTTCTGCGCCGGGTCTCTGGTGTCGAGGGGCCGAGATGGGCATGATGGGCGCGGCGTGCTCGGATCCGTGTGCGTCAGCGCCCACACCCGACACCGGAGACACCGTGCCCACCGATTGGACCCCCGCTGCGCTTTCCGACGACATCCCCGTAGCCTCCGCCGCGCCGGGGCAGCTCGGGCCGCATGACCTCGCGATCTGGCGCAGCGCCTCCGGGCGCATCGCCGCCTGGGCTGATCGCTGCCCGCATCGCGGCATGCGGCTGTCGCACGGCTTCGTGCGCGGCGAGCGGCTGTCCTGCATCTACCATGGCTGGGGTTACGGTGAGGGCGGGCAATGCGTGCGCATCCCCGCCCATCCCGAGCTGACCCCGCCCGAGGCGATCAGGGTGCCGGTGTTCTCCGTGGCCGAGGCCAGCGGGGTGATCTGGGTGGCCGAGGAGGCGCCAGACGGCCCGCCGCCGGAGTTTCCCGGGGTCGTGGCATTTCGCTCGCTGCAGGTTTCGGCCGCGCCGGAGGCGCTGGCCGCGGCGCTTGGGGGCACGGGCACGGTGATCGAGACCGTGCTCGGCGGCGCGCAGGTGGTGGCGCTGATCCAGCCGCTGCGCGGAGGCGCGGCGGGGCTGCACCTGCTGGCGCCCGAGGGCAGTGATCCGGCGGCGCTCGACGCGCTTTCGGCGGAAGTCGAGGCGCTGCGGCGCCGGGTCGAAGCCGCAGAGGAGATGACGGCATGAGCGAAGGGGGCGCGATGCGCGATCAGTGGTACCCGGTGGGAATGACCAAGCAGCTCACGGCGCAGGGCCGCGATACGATGCTCATGGGCGAGCCGATCCGGGTGGCCCTCGCGGGCGGTGCGCCAAGCGTCACCGACGGCACGGGCCGCGCGCTTCCGGTGATCGACCGTTTTGGCCATGTCTGGACCTCGCTGGGCCAGCCCGAGAAGGATCTGTTCACCATCCCCGAGGTCGACCAGCCGGGTCGGCGGCTGGTCGATGTGGGCGTCTGCCGGGTGCGGTGCTCGCCCCTGCGGGCGGTCGAGAACTTCCTCGACATCGCGCATTTCCCCTTCGTGCACACCGACATCCTCGGCTCCGAGCCGCATACGGAGGTCGCGCGCTACGAGGTCGAGATCCGCGACGATGTCGACGAGGTCTGGGCCACCAAGGTGAAGTTCTTCCAGCCGCAGGCCGCGAAATCCGCGGAAGGCGGCATCACCACCGATTACATGTACCGGGTCTGCGCGCCGACCTGTTCGGTGCTCTACAAGACCTGCCCGCCGAAGCCCGGGGAGTGGGACGTGATCGCGCTCTTCGTGCAGCCGCTGACCGAGACGCTCTGCGATGTCTGGCCCTACATGGCGCTCTACGACGACGATGCCGAGATGACCGACCTGATCCACTTCCAGCAGATGATCTTCGTGCAGGACCGCTCGGTGCTGGAAAACCAGCTGCCCGCACTGCTGCCGCTCGATCCCGGGCGGGAGATCCCGACCCGGGCCGACATGACCTCGATCGCCTATCGCCGCTGGCTCAAGCGGCATGGCTTTACCTACGGCGCGCAACTGGTGGCGGCATGATCCTTTACGACTATATCCTTTCGCCCTCGTGCTACCGCGTGCGTCTGCTGGCGGCGCTGATCGGGCGCCGGCTCGATCTGTGGGCGGTCGATGTCCACCCCGGGCAGGAGCACCTCTCCGAGCCGATGCTGGCGCTGAACCCGGCGGGCACCATCCCCGTGCTCACGGATGACGGGCTGGTGCTGACCGAAAGCACCGCGATCCTGACCTATCTCGCCGCGCATGACGCGCCGGCCTGGCTGGGCGAGGATACGGCCGCGATGCGGGCCCGCGTGGCGCAATGGCTGGCTTTCGCGCAGCGGCTGACCGACAGCGCAGGCGCCGCGCGGGCGCATGACATGCTGCTGGCGCCGGGCGATATCGACGCGCTGCGCGGGCAGGCCACGCAGGCGCTGCGCGAGCTCGAGGCGGCTCTTTCGGCGGGGCGGCGGCGGGGCGAGAGCTTCCTCGCCGGCAACCGGCCCACCATCGCCGACATCGCCTGCTTCCCGCATGTGGCGCTCGCCCCCGATGGCGGGCTGCCGCTCGATCCGTATCCCTCGATCCGGCTCTGGATGCGGGCGATCCGGGCGCTGGACGGGTTCATCGAGATGCCCGGCATCCACCGCCTGCACGAACTGAAGCCGGAGCCCGGGCCGATGCCCGAGGTGATCCGCAAGGAGCAAGCCTGACATGACCGGATACCTGCTGAAAGGCTGCGCCGCCGTGGTGACCGGCAACGAGGTGCTGCGCGACGTCGACCTGCTGACCGAGGGTCCGGCGATCAAGGCGATCGGGCCGGGGCTGAGCGCGCCGCAGGCCGAGGTGATCGACGCGGCTGGCTGGTTCGTCTACCCGGGCCTCGTCAACACGCATCACCATTTCTTCCAGTGCTTCGTGCGCAACCGCGTGGAGCTCGACTGGACCAAGCTCTCGGTGATCGAGTGGCTCGACCGGATCTACCCGATCTTTGCCCAACTCACCGAGGAGAGCTTCTATCACAGCTCGCTGACGGCGATGGCGGAACTGGCCAAGCATGGCTGCACCACCGCCTTCGACCATCAGTACTGCTTCCCGCGCAAGGCGGGGAAGGGCATCGTCGACCGGCAGTTCGAGGCCGCCGAAAAGATCGGCCTGCGCTTCCATGCCGGGCGGGGCACCAACACGCTGCCGAAATCCGAGGGCTCGACCATCCCCGACGAGATGCTCGAGACCACCGATGAATTCCTCGCCGATTGCGAGCGGCTGATCGACGCCTATCACGATGGCGGTCCGTTCTCGATGCGGCAGGTCTCACTGGCGCCGTGCCAGCCGGTGAATTGCTACCGCGAGACTTTTATCGAGAGCATCCGGCTCGCGCGCGACAAGGGCGCGATCCTGCACAGCCATGTGGGCGAAGGCGAGAGCGAGGTGATCCGCGCCCGCCACGGCATGCGCACGGTCGACTATCTCGAGGAGATGGGCTTTTGCGGGCCCGATACCTTCTATGCCCATTGCTGGGAGCTGACCGAGGACGAGCTGCGCCAGATGGCGGCGAGCGGCACCGGCGTGTCGCACTGCCCCGAGCCGGTCTACCTCGTGGGCGCCGAGGTCACGCCGATCCCGGCGATGGAGGCGCTTGGCGTGCGGGTGGGGCTGGGCTGCGACGGCGCGGCCAGCAACGACAACTCGAACCTCATGCACTGCCTGCACTCGGCCTACATGCTGCAATGCCTCGTGGCCTCGAGCCGCAGCCACAATGTGCCCGAGCCCGCGACATTCCTGCGCTACGGCACCTCGGGTGGGGCGTCGCTGCTGGGGCGCACGGATATCGGCCAGCTCGTGCCCGGCATGGCGGCCGATCTCTTCGCCATCGACAGCCGCCGCATGGATTACGTCGGCACCCGCCACGATCCCGAGAGCCTGATCCCGCGGGTGGGCATCGGCACGGCCACCGACATGACCATGGTGAACGGCAAGATCGTCTGGGCCGACGGGGCATTCCCCGGGCTCGATGAGCGCGAGATGGTCGTCGAGGCCGAAGCGGCGCTTGCCAAGATAGATATATAAAACAGGGAGTAACCTACACATGACGAAGCATCTGAACCGTCGCCGATTCCTGCAGACCTCGGCCGCCACAGGCCTTGCCGCCGGCATCGCCCCCTCCATTGCCCATGCGCAGGATCCGCTGGGCATCGCGCTTGTCGTGCCCTCGCCGGTGGGCGAAGTGGGCTGGTCGCACGCGCTGGCCGCAGGGCTCGAGCCGATCAAGGCCGAGTATGGCGATGGCGTGAACATCACCATCCTCGAGAACATCCCCGAGGGCCCGGATGCCGACCGTATCATGAACAAGGTCGTCTCGGACGGCGCCAAGTTCCTGCTCGCGGGCAGCTTCGGCTACCAGAACGGCGCCATGCAGATCGCCCGCCGCAACCCCGATGTCACCGTGCTGCACGCCTCGGGGTTCATGGTCGCGCCGAACTTCTCGCCTTTCGCGGCGAAGTACTTCCAGGGCACCTACCTGATGGGCATGGCCGCCGCGGCGCTCTCGAAGACCGGCAAGCTGGGCTCGGTCTCGGCCTTCGCGATCCCGGAACTCATCACCTCGATCAACGCCTTCACGCTGGGCGCGCAGGCGGTCAACCCGGAGATCGAGGTCTCGGTGGTCTGGGTGAACTCGTGGTTCGACCCGGCGCAGGAACAGGACGCCGCCCGCGCCCTGCTGGCGCAGGATTGCGACGTGATCTTCTCAAACGCGCAGGACACGCCCTCTGTGGTCTCGGTCTGCGAGGAGGCGGGCGCCTACGTGTTCAACCTGAATTCCTCGATGAAGGAAAACGCGCCGAACTACTATCTGGGCTGCGTCGAGACCGACTGGTCGCCGTTCTTCATGGAGTCGGTGAAGGCGCACATGGACGGCAGCTTCGAGGGCCGCAACGCCTTCCTCGGTGTCGAGGACAACGTGGTGAAGGTGACAGACTGGAACCCGGACATCCCCGCCGAGACCAAGGCGCAGATCGACGAGGTCGAGGCGGCGATTGCCGACGGCTCGTTCCACCCGTTCACCGGCCGCATCGTCAAGCAGGACGAGACGGTTGGCGTCGAGGATGGCGAGACGCTGCCCGACGAGGCCATCGTCTCGATGGACTGGCACGTCGCCGGCGTGACCACGCCGCTGCCGAACTGAGCGCACGATGCCGGCGCCGCTGCTGTCTCTTCGGGGGCTCTCGAAGAGCTACGTGACCGTGCGGGCCAACCGCGACATCGATCTCGATGTCGCGGAGGGCTCGATCCACGCCATCTTGGGCGAGAACGGCGCCGGCAAATCGACGCTGATGAAACTGATCTACGGCGTCGAAAGTCCGGATGCGGGCGAGATGCGCTGGCAGGGAAACCCGGTCGCGCCAAGCTCGCCCAACGAGGCAAGATCGCAGGGCATCGGTATGGTGTTCCAGCATTTTTCGCTCTTCGAGACGCTCACGGTGGTGGAGAATATCTCGCTCATCGTGCCGGGAAAGAAACGCGCATTGGTGGCCCGCATCCGCCAGCTCGGGCAGGATTACGGGCTCGAGGTCGACCCGCTCGCGCATGTGCACGCGCTCTCGGTCGGCGAGCGCCAGCGGGTCGAGATCATCCGCTGCCTGATGACCGATCCGAAGCTTTTGATCCTCGACGAGCCGACCTCGGTACTGCCGCCGCAATCTGTCAGGACGCTGTTCGAGACCTTGCTCAAGCTGCGCGACCGGGGCGTCTCGATCCTGTTCATCTCGCACAAGCTCGAGGAGATCCGCTCGATCTGCGACCACGCCACCATCTTGCGTGACGGCGCGGTGACCGGCCATGTCGACCCGCGCGAGCATGACGCGCATGATCTTGCGCAGATGATGATCGGCCGTGACATGCCCGCGCCGCGCCCCTTCGTGCCGCGTGAGCCGGGACCGGTGCTGCTCGAACTCGCAGGCCTCGACTACCAGCCCGACGACCCGTTCCAGATGTCATTGAAGGCGGTGAGCCTGAAGCTGCACACGGGCGAGATCCTCGGCATCGCCGGAGTCTCGGGCAACGGGCAGGGCGAGCTGGCACGGCTGATCTCGGGCGAGACCCGCCGCCACGCCGAGGCGCGCGACGAGGTGATGATGTTCGGCCAGCCGGTGGGCGATCTCGGCGCCGCCGCGCGCCGCAGGCTGGGCTTTGCCTTCGTGCCCGAAGAGCGGCTGGGCCGCGGCGCCATCCCCGAGATGTCGCTCTCGGACAACAGCCTGCTCACCGCGCACGGGCTCGGCCTCGTGAGGCACGGCCTGATCGACCGCGGCGCGGAGGACGCGTTCACCCGTCGCTGCATCGCGGATTACGACGTGCGCACCCCCGGCCCGCAGGCCGAGGCCGGGGCGCTTTCCGGCGGCAACCTGCAGAAATTCATCGTCGGTCGCGAGATGGAGCTGGCTCCGAAGCTCTTTTTCGTCTCGCAGCCCACATGGGGCGTCGATATCGGCGCCGCCACCGAGATCCGCCGCCGCCTCGTCGACATGCGCAACGCCGGTGCCGCGGTCTTGGTGATCTCGGAAGAGATCGAGGAGCTGTTCGACATCTGCGACCGCATCCAGGTGATCCGCGAGGGCCGGCTGTCGCCCTCGCTCACGGTCTCGGAGACGCGGGTCGAGGAGGTTGGACGCTACATGATCGGCGCAGAAGAGGGGGCCGCCTGATGGGCATCTGGATGATCCGCCGCACCACCGCCTCGCGCCGCATGGCGGTGCTGGCGCCGATGGGGGCGCTTGCGCTCGCCATCGTGCTCAACTTCCTGCTCTACATCGTCATGGGCAACGATCCCGCGGCGGTGTTCTACGCGCTGCTGCTCGAGCCCTTCGTCTCGTGGTCGTCCTTCTCGGAGGTGCTGCTGAAGATGACGCCGCTGCTGCTCATCGCGCAGGGGCTCGCCATCGGCTTCCGCGCCAAGGTGATCAATATCGGCGCCGAAGGGCAGTTCATCCTGGGCGCGATCTTCGCCAGCTCCATCCCCGTCTGGTTCCCGCAGGCGACGGGCGGCTGGATCTGGCCGCTGATGCTTCTGCTGGGCGGCGTGGGCGGCGCGCTCTGGGCGGTGCTGCCGGCGTTCTGGCGGGTGCGGCTCAACGCCTCCGAGATCCTCGTCACGCTGATGATGAGCCTGATCGCGGCGCAGCTGCTCGCCTACCTTCTGGTGGGGCCGTGGAAGGACCCGATGGGCTTCAATTTCCCGCAGACGGTGATGTTCCAGTGGGACGCGATGGTGCCGACGCTGATCCCGGGCACGCGGGTCAACGTGGCGCTGATCCTGGCGCTGCTCTGGAGCGCGCTGGCCTATGTCTACATGCAAAAGAGCTTTCAGGGCTACCAGCTGGTGGTCGGCGGGCTGGCGCCGCACGCCACCGCCTATGCGGGCTTTTCCGAGGGCCGCGCGGTTTGGCTCTCGCTGCTGATCGGCGGCTTTGCGGCGGGGCTCGCCGGCGCCGCCGAGGTGGCGGGGCCGATGGGACAGCTGCAGCGCGGCATCTCCTCGGGCTATGGCTACGCGGCGATCATCGTGGCCTATCTGGGCGGCCTGCACCCGGTGGGCATCCTGTTTTCCTCGCTGTTCATGGCGGCGCTCTATATCGGCGGCGACAACGCCATGGTCTCGGCAGGGCTGCCGGTGGCCGCGGTCCGGGTGTTCCAGGGCTCGCTGCTGTGCTGCTACCTCGCGGCCATCGTGCTGGTGCGCTACCGGCTGGTGCGCGACGGGCAGGAGGCGCCGGCATGAGCGCGCTGTCCTTCATCATCGCCGGTATGCTGGCCGCCGCCATGCCGTTCCTTCTCGCGGCGCTTGGCGAGCTGGTGGCCGAGCGCTCCGGCGTGCTCAACCTCGGCATCGAGGGCATGATGGCGCTTGGCGCCGTGGTGGCTTTCATCGTGGTGCGCCAGAGCGGCGGCCACGCCATGGGCTTCGTCGCGGCGGGGCTGGCGAGCGCGGCGCTGTCGCTGGTCTTCGCCTGGCTGGCGCTGGCGGTGCGGGCCAACCAGGTCGCGGCGGGGCTCGCCATCGGCATTCTGGGGCAGGGGCTCTCGGCGCTCTTCGGCAAGCGCTACGAGAGCCTGACCGTGCCGGGCTTGCCCAAGCTCTCGGTTCCGGGGCTGTCGGATCTGCCGCTGGTGGGCGGGCTGTTCTCGCAGGATGCGGTGGTCTGGCTCGGCCTTCTGGCGACGCTTGCGATCTGGGCCACGCTGCGGTTCTCCAAGCTCGGGCTGGTGATCCGCGCGGTGGGCGAGAACCCCCACGCGGCGCGCGCGCTTGGCTACAACGTCATCGGCATTCGCTACGGTGCGGTGGCGTTCGGCGGGCTGATGGCGGGCTTCGCGGGCGCCTACGCGGCGACGGTCTACACGCCGCTCTGGGCCGAGGGCATGATCGCCGGGCGTGGCTGGATCGCGCTGGCGCTGGTGGTCTTCGCCACGTGGATGACCGGCCGGGTGGTGTTCGGCGCGGTGCTCTTCGGCGCGGTATCGCTGTCGCAGCTCGCCGCACAGGCCGGTGGCGTTGCGCTGAACTCGCAGTTGCTGGCGAGCCTGCCCTATATCGTGACGATCCTCGTGCTGGGCGCGATCTCGGCCAACAAGCGGCTGCTGAAGATCAACGGCGTGGCCTCGCTGGGAGAGCCGTTCGGCCGCTGAGCGCGAAGGGCCGGCCCTGTCATCAAAGCGTCGCGCCTGCGCGTTAGGCCCTGCCGGACGTCAAGAGGAGACAGGCGATGACGCTTTCCGCCTTCAGCGCACCGGGCCGGTTCTGGCGCGGCAACCTGCACACCCATTCGGATCGCTCAGACGGCTGCCTGACGCCGCAGGAGGTCTGCCGGCGCTACCGCGCAGAAGGGTACGACTTTCTTGCGCTGACCGACCATTTCATCGGGGCCTACGGTTACCCGATCACCGATACAGTGCCCTTCCGCGAGGCCGGCTTCACCACCATCCTCGGGGCCGAGATCCACTCCGGCGCCATGGCCAATGGCGAGCTCTGGCACATCCTTGCCGTTGGGCTGCCAGCGGCGTTCCAGCCACCCCACGCGCCGGGCTTCGCGCCCGTCGAGGGGCAGGAGAGCGGCCCCGAGATCGCCGCCCGCGCCCGCGCCGCGGGGGCCTTCGTCGCCATCGCCCATCCGCAATGGTCGGGGCTCACGCTGGACGATGCGCGCAGCCTCACGGCGGCCCACGCGGTCGAGATCTACAACCACGGCTGTGCCATCGGCTGCGACCGGGCTGACGGTGCCGCCATTGCCGACCTTCTGCTTTCGGAAGGCCGTCGTCTGAGCCTCATCGCAACCGACGACGCGCATTTCACCGAGCCCGACCATTTCGGCGGCTGGGTCATGGTCAAGGCCGAGGAGAACGCGCCCGAAGCCCTGCTCGCGGCGCTGAAGCGCGGCGATTTCTACTCGAGCGAGGGCCCTGAGCTGCGCGGCGTCCGCCTGGACGACGACCGCCTCGCCGTTGAGTGCTCTGCAGTGCAGACCGTGATCGTTCAGGGCCACGGGTCGGCGGCCACGGCGGTGCACGGCCAGTCGCTGACCTCTGCCACGGTGCCGCTCGAGCGCGTCCGCAACAGCCCGTGGCTGCGCGTCACGGTGATCGACCGGGCCGGCAGACGCGCCTGGTCGAACCCGATCTGGCGCTGAGGCGTCGCTCTCCCGACCGTCGCAACTGTGGCAGCGCCGGACGCCTCCGGCGGGAGTATTTTTGACGTAGAGAAGCCAGCGGCGCATCGCCCCCTGCTCCCCTCACCAGACGCGCGGAGCGTCGATGCCTCCGGAGGCATCGCCAAGAGAGACCCCCGCCAACACCATTGGTGCGGCGGGGGAATGGGGGGCCGTGAGCGCCAGGGCCGGACCCGTTGCAGGGCGGCGCACCGCCCCGCGTGTTCGAGCGGCGCTTACGACGCGAGGTCGAAGCGGTCGGCGGTCATCACCTTGGTCCAGGCCGCAGCGAAATCCTTGACGAACTTGCCGTGGTTGTCGTCCTGGGCATAGACCTCGGCATAGCCGCGCAGGATCGAGTTCGAGCCGAACACCAGGTCGACGCGGCTGGCGGTGTACTTCACCTCGCCTGACTTGCGGTCGCGGATCTCGTAGGTCCCGCCGGCCACCGGCAGCCACTGGTATGCCATGTCGGTGAGCACATCGAAGAAGTCGGTGGTCAGGGCCCCTTCGCGCTCGGTGAACACGCCCAGCTTGGTGGCGCCGAAATTGGTGCCCATGGCGCGCATGCCACCGATCAGCACGGTCATCTCGTTCGCCGTCAGGCCCATCAGCTGGGCACGGTCGAGCAGCATCTCTTCCGAGCTAACCACGTACTCGGTCTTCTGGAAGTTGCGGAACCCATCGGCCAGCGGCTCGAGCGGCTCGAAGCTCTCGGCATCGGTCATCTCGTCGGTCGCGTCACCGCGGCCTGGTGCGAAGGGCAGCTCGAGATCGACGCCCGCGGCCTTCGCCGCCTGCTCGACACCCAGATTGCCGGCCAGCACGATGACGTCGGCGACGGAGGCACCGGTCTCGGCCGCGATCGGCTCGAGCTTGGCGAGCACCGCCGACAGACGCTCGGGCTCGTTGCCGACCCAGTCCTTCTGCGGCGCAAGGCGAATGCGGGCGCCGTTCGCCCCGCCGCGCTTGTCAGAGCCGCGATAGGTGCGCGCACTGTCCCAGGCGGTGGCCACCATGTCGGCGAGCGGGATGCCGGCCTCGGCGATCTTGGCCTTTACCGCGGCCACGTCGTAGGAGCTCGAACCGGTGGGGATCGGATCCTGCCAGATCAGGTCTTCCTGCGGCACGTCGGGGCCGTAGTAGCAGGCCTTGGGGCCCATGTCGCGGTGGGTCAGCTTGAACCAGGCGCGGGCGAAGGTGTCTTCGAAATACTGCGGGTCGGCCATGAACTTCTGGCAGATCTCGTTGTAGATCGGGTCGACCTTCATCGCCATGTCGGCATCGGTCATGATCGGCATGGTCTTGATCGAGGGATCCTCGACATCGGCCGGCATGTCCTCTTCCTTGATGTCGACCGGCATCCACTGGCTGGCGCCTGCAGGGGATTTCTTAAGCTCCCACTTGTGGCCGAAGAGCATGTCGAACCAGCCCATGTCGAACTTGGTCGGGTTGGTGGTCCAGGCGCCCTCGATGCCCGACACCACGGTGTCGCGGCCGACGCTACGGCCCTTGGTGTTCATCCAGCCGATGCCCTGATACTCGGGGCCGGCGGCTTCGGGCTCGGGCGAGAGGTCATCCGCGTTGCCGTTGCCGTGGCACTTGCCGATGGTGTGGCCACCGGCGGTCAGCGCGGCAGTTTCCTCGTCGTCCATCGCCATGCGGGCGAAGGTCTCACGCACCTGGTCGGCGGTCTTCTGCGGATCGGAGACGCCGTTGACGCCCTCCGGGTTCACGTAGATCAGGCCCATCTGCACGGCGGCCAGCGGGTTCTCCATGGTGTCCGGCTTCGACACTTCCTCGTAGCGGGTGTCGGAGGGGGCCAGCCACTCCTTCTCGGAGCCCCAGTAGGTGTCCTTTTCAGGGTGCCAGATGTCCTCGCGGCCGAAGGCGAAGCCAAAGGTCTTCAGGCCGGCGACCTCGTAGGCGATGGTGCCCGACAGGATCATCAGGTCGGCCCAGGAGATCTTGTTGCCGTATTTCTTCTTGATCGGCCACAGCAGGCGGCGGCCCTTGTCGGTGTTGACGTTGTCCGGCCAGCTGTTGAGCGGCGCAAAGCGCTGGTTGCCGGTGCCGCCACCGCCACGGCCGTCGGAGAGACGGTAGGACCCGGCCGCGTGCCACGCCACGCGGGCGAACATGCCCACATACGAGCCCCAATCGGCCGGCCACCACTCTTGGCTGTCGTTCATCAGCTGGCGCAGGTCGTCCTTGAGCGCGTCCACGTCGAGCGTCTTCAGCTCCTCGTGGTAGTCGAAATCGGGGCCCATCGGGTTGGTCTTGAGATCGTGCTGGTGCAGGATGTCGAGGTTGAGCGCGTTCGGCCACCAATCCATCACGGTGGTGCCGAGCGCCGTCAGGCTGCCATGCATCACCGGGCACTTGCCGCCGCTGCCGCCGCTGCCGCGGGTGCTTTCGTTGAGGTCGCCTTCGACTGTGTGTCCGTCCATGATATCCTCCAGAGATCGTCGTGCGTGTCGATACAGGTCTTGGGGGCCGCCATCCCGACGCATCGTCGCAACCGGCGCGGTCGGCCTCGTCTCCCTTGCTAGAATCGTTCTAGCAAAGGTGCGCCATAAAGCCCAATTGCATTTTCTTAAACATCCGATAAGACACGCTTATGGCAAACATCTCGATGAAACACCTGCGCTACTTCGATGCGCTGGCCCGTCTGGGGCATTTCGGACGCGCCGCCGAGCTGTGCGCGATCAGCCAGCCGGCGCTGTCGATGCAGATCCGCGAGCTCGAGACACTGATCGGAGCGCCGCTGGTCGAGCGCGGGGCAAGGCAGATCCGTCTGACCTCGCTGGGCGAGGAGTTCGCCGCCCGCACCGGAGAGATCCTGCGCTCGGTCGACGACCTCGCCGATCTCGCGCGCGCGGCGCAGGGGCCGCTGGTGGGCCGGCTGCGGATCGGCGTCATTCCCACCGTAGCGCCCTATCTGCTCCCGCGCGTCATCACCTCTCTGGCGCAGGAATATCCCGGTCTCGACCTGCGGCCGCGTGAGGCGGTGACGAAGACGCTGATCGAGGATCTGCACGAGGCCAGGCTCGACACCGCCATCGTGGCGCTGCCGATCTCGGAGCCGGGGCTTGAGGAGGTGGCGCTGTTCGACGAGGAATTCGTGCTGGTACGCGGGCGCGGCGAGGCCAACAAGCCGGTGCCGGATCCGGGCATGCTGCACGAGATGCGGCTGCTTCTGCTCGAGGAGGGGCACTGCTTCCGCGATCAGGCTCTGTCCTATTGCAAGCTCTCGCCCTCGGTGACCCGCGATCTGATGGAGGGCAGCTCGCTTTCGACGCTGGTACAGATGGTTGGGGCGGGGATCGGCATCACGCTGATCCCCGAGATGGCGCTGCCGATCGAAACCCGGTCCGCGCAGGTCTCGCTGGCGCGGCTGCCGGCGCCGGCGCCGGTACGCACCATCGGCATGGTCTGGCGCAAGTCGACACCGCTGGGAGAGCAGCTCGCCCGCATCGCCGAGATCGTCCGATGCGTGGGCTGCGCAGCCACCGAGACCGCCGCGCAGCTGCCCGCAAGCGCTGCGGCTGATGAAGCGCCGTGACAGGAGCCGCCCCTATCGCAGGGGAGGCGTGCCTTGAGTGGAGATAGGGGGCGCTGCCCCCTCTTGGCGCTGTGCGCCAATTCACCCCCGAGGTATTTTTGAACCAAAGAAGCCAGGAGCGCTGCGCCGCTGGCTTCTCTTCGTCAAAAATACTCCCGCCGGAGGCAGGCCGTCCCATGCCGAAAGCGCTGGGGTCAGAGGAAGGCGACGCGACCGGCCAAAAGAAAACCGCCCCGCGCGGAGCGGGGCGGTCAGTTTGCCTTACAGGGCCGCGTCTCAGGCGGCTTCTTGCATTTCCGGCTTGTCCTGCGCCTCGATGAAGGTCTTGTGCAGGGCCTTGATCACCGGCTTCAGGATGTCGCGCTCCATGATGAACTGCACGTCCACGTTGCGCGGGCCTTGGCTGGCGCCGATGGCCTCCAGACCTTCCCCGGCGATCGCCACCAGGCCGCGCTGCAGGCAGGCCAGCCCGCTGAGGTCGCGCCCGATGACCGACGCCATCGACAGCGTGCGCGACGAGATCCGGGCCGAGGGATAGAGCTTCTCGAGATCCTTCTCCACGCGGCGCATCGACTTGAGCGAGGCATCCACATAGTGGGTGATCGTGTTCGCATTCGACACCTTCGATACGATGCGTACGTCGTGCCGCGTCAGCACGTCGAGGATCGTCGCGTCATAGCCCTTCACGCCGACCATGTCCTGTTCGAACAGCTCCAGCGCGATGATGTCGAGACCGGTGACGATCTCCACCGCAGAGGCGTCCGCCGGCTGGTCGTCGATCAGCGTGCCCGGGTCCTGCGGCTCGAAGGCGTTGGTGACGCGCAACGGCACATCGGCTTGGCGCAGGGTCTTGGCGGCTTTCGGGTGGATCGCCTCCATGCCCATGTTCGACAGCTGGTCGGCCACGTCGTAGTTGGTGCGGCCAAGCTTGCGCACGGCGTCCTGGCCCACGAGGTTCGGATCCGCCGAGGAGAGGTGAAACTCCTTGTGGATGATCGCCTCGCGCGCGCCGGTGAGGGCGGCGAGATGCGAGAAGGTGACCTCGGAATAGCCGCGGTCGAACTCGCGCATCAAGCCTTCCTTACACTGGGCATAGCCGGTGACGATGGGCATCTCGGTCATCGGGTCGACACCCTCGAGGGCGCCGAGGATGCGTTCCTCGAGATTGACATCGCCGTCGCCGCGCCAGCCGCTGAGATCCACCAGCCGCGCATCGACGCCGGAGCGCTGCAGCATCAGCACGGTGACATAGGCCGAATGCGCCTCGCCGAGACCGGAGAGCAGCTCGCGGGTCTGCAGCATGTGCTCGGACAGGCGGAAGTGGCCATAGGAGCAGACGCGGGCCAGATCGATCAGGCAGTTGCGCGCGCCGTCGATACGGGTGCGCACGAAGTCGGTGGCCTGCTGGACGTCGGCCGGATGCTCGAGGATCGACGTGTGCGCCTCGATCATCGCGTTGGCGACGCGGTTCAGCGCGTCGTGCCAGCCGTGGGTGTTGTCGCTCTCGGCGAACTGCCCGTAGACGCCCGGCTCGCCGGTCTTCTTGTGCTCGAGCAGCAGGTTGGTGATGCCGCCGAAGGCGGAGACCACGAAGATACGGCCATAAAGCTCGGCACCTTCGCGACCGCCGATCAGCAGCGTGTCGCGCAGTTCGTCGAGGCGGGACATCGACGTCCCGCCAATCTTTTCAACCGTATGATGGGCCATGGCTTACGCCACCTCCTCTGCCGGCGCGTAGGAGCCGTCTTCACGGTGCACTTCAGTGCCGGTGACCGGCGGGTTGAAGCAGCAAGCCATGTGGAGGTCTTCCTCGGCGCGCAGGATGTGCTTGTCGTGCAGGTTCAGGGCGTACATCACGCCCGGCTTGATCTCGTGCGTCTCGCCGGTGGCGATGTCGGTGATCGAGCCCTTGCCCTGCATGCAGTAAACGCTCTCGAAGTGGTGCTTGTAGTGGAACGTGTGCTCCGACCCGGCTTCGAGAATGGTGATGTGGAACGAGAAGCCCATGCCGTCTTGTGCCAGAAGCATCCGGGTGGAGGTCCACTGGGCGTCGGCCACGTGCTTGTCGGTGTTTTTCAGCTCGTTGAAGTCGCGAACGATCATGTCGGGTTACTCCGCTGCAATCTTGCTTGTTTCGGTGAGGGCGGCACGGGTGGCGTCGCGCAGGATCTCGAACCCTTTTGCGAACTGCTCTTCCGTGGTGGTCAGCGGTGCGAGCACCTTGACCACTTCGTCATGCGCGCCCGAGGTCTCGATGATGAGACCGCGTTTGAAGGCTTCGGCACAGATCTCGCCGGCGAGATCGCCGTTGCCCACGTCGACGCCGCGCATCAGGCCGCGGCCCTTCAGGCGGGCGCCGTCGACCATGTCGGCGATCGAGGTGAGCCCGATTTCGACGATGCGGGCCTTCTTCTGGATGTCCTTGGAGAACGAGTCGTCCTTCCAGAACTTCTCCAGCGCCACGCGGGCGGTGACGAAGGCGTGGGTGTTGCCACGGAAGGTGCCGTTGTGCTCGGCCGGCTTCCAGACGTCGAGCTCCGGCTTCACCAGCAGCGCGGCGAAGGGCAGACCCATGCCCGAAAGCGATTTCGCCAGCGGGATCAGGTCCGGCTCGATGCCGAATTCTTCGAAGGAGAAGAACGTGCCGGTGCGACCGATGCCAGCCTGAATGTCGTCGGCGATCAGCAGCGCGCCGTGCTTCTTGGCGAGCTTAGCGATGCCCTGCATCCACTCCTTGGAGGCGGCGTTAAGACCGCCTTCACCCTGGACCGGCTCCACGAGGAAGGCGGCGGGGGCGTCGAGACCCGAGGACGGGTTGTCGAGCATCCACTCGATCTGTGCCAGCGTGTCCACGCCGTCGCCGAAGGCGCCGTCGTAGGGCAGGTGGGTGACGCCCTGCAGGGGCATCGCGCCGCCATTGCGCTTGCCGGAATTGCCGGTCGCGGCGAGGGCGCCCATGGTCATGCCGTGGAAGCCATTGGTAAAGGCCACGATGTTGTGGCGACCGGTGGTCTTGCGTGCCAGCTTCATCGCCGCCTCGACGGCGTTGGTGCCGGTCGGGCCGACCATCATCACCTTGTGGTCCATGTTCCGCGGCTTGAGGATAATGTCCTCGAAGACGGTCAGAAAGGCTTCTTTCTGGTCGGTGTGCATGTCCAGACCATGGGTCACGCCGTCATTCGAGATGTGCTCGATCAGCGCGGCTTTCATGTCGGCGTCGTTGTGACCGTAGTTCAACGACGAGCAGCCGGCGAGGAAGTCGATATAGTCGCGGCCCGACTCATCGGTGAGGATGGAGCCGCTGGCTTTCACGAAGCTTGTCGGGAAGCTACGGCAGTAGGAGCGCGCTTCGCTTTCGCGGCGCGTGTAGATATCGCGTGTCATGAGATGTCCTTTCGGGACTTCTTTATATCAGTGAAGATCGACGGGGGACGGATCAGGCGGCGCTTGCCAGCTCTTCTTCCATCTCCGGCAGGGAAATCGTCACCAAGTGTTCGGTGTCGTGGTGCCCGTCGAAGTGAACTTCTTTTTCGTAGTGAGGCTCGTCGGTCAGCTCGCCGCCGATGGAGCGGGCGAAGCTGCGGAAGAGACCCCAGGACGCATCGTTGTCTTCGGTGATGGTCGTCTTCAGCTCCTTGGCATCGCTGCACTCCTCACGCTCGACGAGGTGAGTGAGCATCTTGCGGCCAAGGCCGAGGCCGCGGGCGTCCGGGCCAACGGCGACCTGCCAAACGAAGTAGGCGTCCTTGTTGGGGATCATGTGACCCGAGATCCAGCCGACGACATCGCCGTCGAGCTCGGCCACAACGCAGGTGTCACGAAAGTGCTCCGCCTGGACGAGGTTGCAGTACATCGAGTTCTCGTCGAGCGGCTTGCACGCGCGCACGAGCTCCCAGATGGCGGCGCCATCGGTGGCCTCGGGCTTGCGGAGCAGGAGGTCGTCCTGCTTGGACGTGAAGCTGTCTTTCGGCATCGGGTCAGGTCCCTCTGTTTTCCTTTGAGTGGTAAACTATGCGAGGCTAGATAAAGTTTCAACCACCTAAGTAGTTTTTTGGAGGAAGTTTGCTGATTTCTCATTAACTTATTGAAATATCAAGGAAATATGGGGTGTCTTGAAACTTTTTCGCGAAGCATTATCCTTAGGCAAGCGAAAATACAGGGCGAGATGCTTAGTCGATTGAAGTATCCGCCCGTTTCATGCAACAAAGGCCCGTCCACAAACACTGCGAGGCGTGGGTCCGATGGATCGAACGGATGACAGCTTGATTGCTTTACGGCGCATATTGAGAGCGACAGAGCTCTACGAACGTGACCTGGCCAGCGCGGCTGGAGTGACGCCGGCGAAGCTGCGAGTGATGCAGATCGTGCAGATGAAGGGCGGAACCACCACCCCGAAGGCGCTCGCGACCCAGATGGGCGTCAGCCAGGCCACCATCACCGGTCTTGTCGACAAGCTGGTGAAGGAAGGCATGGTCAACCGCGCCCAGTCCAGCATGGACCGGCGCCAGATCAACGTGGTGCTCAGCGAAAAGGGTGAGGCCACGCTCGACCGGGCCCCGGACGCGCTGCAACAGCGATTCGTGCGCGAATTCGAACGTCTTGAGGACTGGGAGCAGGCGCAGCTGCTGTCGTCGCTCGAACGCGTTGCCGCCATGCTCGATGCTCGCGACATTGATGCCTCGCCGGTGCTGACCGTCGGTGCGCTCGATCACGACAAGCGCGCCAACTAGGCCCGCGCGCACCCTCAGAGCAGGGCGCGGATCGGCTCGAGCAGCCCCTTGTTGCGCAGTGTGCGCACCGGATAGTTCTCATCATTGATGATCTGGTCGATGGAGAAGCCCGGCTCGATCTTGCCGAGTTTCACCGCCGTGGCATGCGCCTTGTCGAGCTGCCCGTCGAGCGCGTAAAGCGCCAACAGGTGCCGATGCGCCGGGCGCGACAACGGTGCCGCTCGGGCCGCCGCCTCGCCGGCCTCGATGGCCTCGTGCGGGCGGTTGCAGGCGATCGAGATGATGCAGTGCCCCATGTCCCACCATTGCTTGAACGGCGAGCTGCGCGCGATCGCGCGGGCGCGGGCCGAAGCGTCGAAGGCCGAGGTCACGTCGCCCTTGAGCATGTTCGCCTCGGCCAGCGACTTCCATGCGAAGGCAGAGGCAGGGTTGCGATTGACCGCGGTGTCGGCAAGCTCGAAGGCGCCAGCCGCGTCGCGCTGCGCGGTGCCACGCACCTTCGAGATCAGCGCGTGCACCAGGGCATTGTCCTCCGAGGCTTCCATCGCTCGGTAGTTCAGCGCAATGGCTTCCTCGCGCAGCGCGTCGCGGTCGTCCTCCAGCAACTCGAGCAGCTGAATCATCCGCACCATGCTGCTCCAGGCGAGGTAGATGCCGTTGCTGTCAAGCTCATGCGCCTGCTTGAGCAGCGAGTAGGCCTCGCGCAGGGCGTCGCGCTCGAAGCTGAACATGCGGTACATGCTGAGCCGCGACAGCGCCGTGGCGCGGCTTTCGGGGCGGTTGGTGTCGAGCACCTGCGGCAGCTTGCCGATGATGCAGTCGGCGGCCTCGAAGACCAGTTTGGAGACGATCTCGTCGCTGTGCAGGATCGCTTCGAGATGACTGATCGATTGCATCTTGGAATAGAGGATGCGCCCGCTCGGCACGTGCAGCCCCTTGACGAAGAGCGTGTGGCCGTCGGTCGTCTTGAGGATGTCGCAGGTGAGGGAGATGTCGCTCACCGGCAACTCGGCGGGATGATCGGGGTCGTTGGCCTGCCGCCACGCGCGGATCTGCTCGGCGATGTTCTCGCCGATCTGATTGGCGAGGATGTCGGCCATGATGTTGGCACCATCCTCGGCCGGTGCCGTCGAGCGGCAGTGGATCAGGACGCCCTTGGCCTCTTTCGGTTCGGCCTGCGACAGCCGGGCTTGCAGATCGGCGCGCTCCATCCGCAGCCATTCCTCGAACTCGGGATCGCGGGCGTCCAGCCCCTCGAGCAGCTCGGTGCGCTGATCGAAGCGCAGGCCGTCATCGCGCAAGTCGATTGAGAGGGCGAGCGGATCGAGCGACACGGTGGCACGGTCGGCGCGCAGGACATCGGCGTGATCGCCGAGCGCGCTCCGCAGCTTGCTCAGCGCCTGCCGCAGATTGGCGCTGGCCTGTTCGGGGCCGAACTGGCTCCAGAGCTTGTCTTCGAGCCAGCGGCGCGGGCGGGACATCTCGGGCGAGAGCGCGAGCAGCGCCAGAAGCGCCTGATTCTTCGCACCTTTCGGGGTCAGACAGAGGCCCTCACCGGCCTCCACGCGAAGGGGGCCGAGCACCGAAATCCGAAGGGAAGGGGCGGTGTCGCGCATAAGGCTGTCCAGCCAGGGAAACAATCAACTTTACGTAGGGTAGCACTGCCTCACAGATCCGGCAACGGGCGTGAATTGTCCGTGAATCATTCGCGCCATGGGCACAAGGTTTTGACGCAGAGCCGGTTTTTCTGTCAGTTTCAGGGAAAGTCGTTTTTATTCGATTTCTGAAATTACTTTCTCGGGGGACGCTGGGAATGCCGGTTTACGGTCATGAGGGTCACGAAGGCCACGAAGGACATGAGGGCCACGAGGGTCATGAAGGACATGAAGGGCACGAGGGCCATGAAGGGGGCGGTGGCTCCTCGGCCCTGAGTGTTGCCCTTGGGAGCGCGCGTGATGGCACGGTCGGGTATTGGGACGGTCTGCCGAGCCGCGCATCGCGGGTCGAGGGGCGCTCGACCTGGGAGGCGGTGAAGAGCCTTGGCACCGCGCCGCGCCGGGCGGTGATGGATCAGGCGATCCAGAGCCTCTACGACGTGAGCTTCGAGCACAGCGACATCACCAACACCAGCGGCACCGTCAGCTTTCAGGGCAATCCGCTCGTGACCCTGCAGCGTCCGCGCATGAAGGTGCTCGAGGAAAAGCAGCTGGGTTTCCTGCGCGCCGCCGCCGATCTGCGCTATGATCGCCTGTCCGAGATCCGCGTGGAGACCAGCAACATCCAATCGTTCTTTGCCAGCGTCAGCTACATGTCGTCCGCCGCCACCAAGTGGCAGCTGGCGCTGACGCAGGCGGTGTTCCGGCTCTGCACCCATGTGGAGATGCCTGTGAAGCTCGGCTTCGACGTGCCGCGTCCGATCACGCTGGCCTACCAGGTGCAGCCGATCATCCAGACCCCCGGACACGGGGCCTGGCCGAGCGGCCACGCGACCGAGAGCTTCGCCGCCGCGACCCTGCTCAGCCGCCTGTGCCACGATCATTCGAAGCCGCTCGACCCGACCGAGCTGCTGGCCAAGCAGACACCGTTCTATCGGCAGGCCGAGCGGATCGCGATCAACCGCACCGTTGCGGGTGTGCATTATCCGACCGACAGCATGGCCGGCGCCGTGCTTGGCGTGACCATGGCCGAGGCGCTGGTCAATCTGCTCGACGAGCGCGACGAGACCACGGCGCGCTGCTTCAACGGGCGCGACTACGAGGGCGATTTCAACCTTGCACTGATGTCGGAGCAGATTGCCGACAAGAAAGGCGCAATCACCGAGACCAAGGTCAAAATCGACCCGTCGGTTGTGCCCGACTGGCTGCGCACCATGTGGGGCAAGGCGCTCAAGGAAGGCTAATTTCAGTTTAACCAGTGGGGGTCGCGGATGCGGCCTCTTTTTAGCGAGTGGCCGGGGCCCGTTGGTCCCGGCCTATTCCTTTCTGCCGTCGAGGAAAGCCTCAGAGCATGACCACGTGGCTGCCGAGCCGTGCGCGGTCGGTTTCGGAGACCGGGGACAGGCTCACCCGCTTGGTGTTGAAATCGGCCAGATGCGGCGTCGTCGCGTTGGCCACGAGCTCCTTGGACGAGAGCGCAAGCGCGCGGCTCAGCCGGCCGGCGGCGGCGCTTGTGCCGTTGAGGAAGCGGGTGCTGCCGCTCAGGGTGCCGCATCCCTGAACCCCGCCGCGCAGGAAGCTGCGGTCGGCAATGGTCGAGACGGTCGGGCCGGGCACGGACCACGCCGCTCCTTCGCCGCAGTAATCCGAGGGCGGCAGGCGGTCATCGTGCACGTCGCGGCGGACGGCCCCGACATGGAAGACCTGCCGGGTCAGCGCCGTGGCAAGCGCGTTGTGGGTGCCGGCATACTTGATCGCGCAGTCCGGCTCGAGCTGGGTGTAATCGAAGAACTCCTGATTCCAGCCATAGCCCTCGGGGCTCTCGAAATAGCTCTGCCGCGCGCCGGCGCGGTATCCGACAAGGCTGTCGTCGCGCTGCACCTGCAGCTCGAGGCTCAATGCGTCGCAGCCATCGTAGCGGAACGCGAGGTGCCAGGCGCCCGATGGCACCAGCGGTTCGAGATCGAGAGATGCGGTGGGCGCGAGGGCCAGCAGGTAGAAATTGCGCTGCAGGGTGTCGGGATCGAGCCGGTGCTCGGGCACGTGGTAGATCCGCGCCACAACCTGATCGCCCTTCGTCAGGTTGCGGACCTCGCCCGGTTTCAGCCCCGAGACCCCGGAAGAGAGACCCGCCGGCGTGGTCACGCCGATCTCGAGCGCCTCGAGCGGCTGGCCGGGCTCGGCGCGGATCTCGACATAGCTCTCGGTCAGATCACCGGGCTGGACGCGCCATTCGATACTTTGCTCGCTGTCGCTGCGCGCCTTCGTGGCCGGGTAGGACAGGCCGGCCACCAGCCGCTTGCGATAGTCGTTGCCGAACGACCAGACCACGCGCACCGGCTGGCCCTTGACCTGCTCCCAGAACCGCGCTTCGCGGGCGACCTGATACTCGGCAAAGCGCGTGCCGTCCTTGGGGCCGGCGAGCATCCCCAGCGACAGGTTGATGATCACCGGTGCGCGTGGGTCCATCGCCTCGGCCCGGCGCAGCACCCAGCGCACCGCGTCGACGAGATAGCTCTCGAACTTGGTGCCCGAGGTGTCGGCAATGGCCTGCGGCGGCAATTGCACCCCCAACAGCGGCCAGTCGCGCGCGGGGTTGTCCCTGTCGTCAGGCTCGCTGCCGGCGGCGAGGTCGAGCACGTGGGTGCCGTGGCTGGTGCCGAAATCGGTGGAGCGCCGCGCGTCGGCGCGCGCGAGGCGCGCGTTCAGCGTGGTGTATTCGCCGGTCTCGTTAAGCCCCTCGCGGCCAAGCAGGGCGTTGATCTGCCGGCGCTCGAGCACCTCTCCGAGACAGGCGCTCCGGTCGCCGGGACCGGAGCGCTCCAGCGCCTGCAGCCAGATTGCCTCGAACCGGGTCTTGAGCGCGGTGCCGCGGCCCTTGCGCCTGGCCTTGCAGAAGCGCGCATTGAGAAACCCGATGCCGTCGTCGATCACCGCAACGATCGGCTGCCCCTTCTCCTTGCGCCCGGTCTCGCGCGCCGGCTGCAGGCTCTCGGCGGCATCGAGATCGACGCTGGACGGATCGAGCGCCACCGGCGTGCCGTCGTCGAGCACCTCGAACAGGTCGGCAAAGGCGTTGTCGGGCGTGCCGAGCGCGCGATAGATAGGGTACTCG
>NZ_DS022276.1:84404-103355 GCF_000153725.1 Salipiger bermudensis HTCC2601
CGCGACTCCCCCCGGGATATTTCAGGCCAGAAGAAGCAGCGGGCGCTTCTCCGGGCGTGGCGTTCAGAACCCCGGCTTGCCGGGATACCAGTCGGTGCCGGCGAGGGGCACCTGCGCCATGGCGGCGGCTTCCATGGTCAGTGCACAGAGATCCTCGGGCTCGAGATTGTGCACGTGGCTCTTGCCGCAGGCGCGGGCCAGCGTCTGGCACTCGAGGGTGAGCACGTTGAGATAGTTGCGCAGACGACGCCCGGCCTCGATCGGATCGAGCCGCGCCATCAGCTCGGGATCCTGGGTGGTGATGCCCGCCGGGTCGCGGCCCTCGTGCCAGTCGTCATAGGCGCCGGTGGTGGAGCCGAGCTTCTGGTACTCGGCCTCCCACTTGGGATCGTTGTCGCCGAGCGCGACCAGCGCGGCGGTGCCGATGGAGACCGCATCTGCCCCCAGTGCCAGCGCCTTGGCGACATCGGCGCCGGTGCGGATGCCGCCCGAGACCACCAGCTGCACCTTGCGGTGCATGCCGAGATCCTGCAGCGCCTTCACCGCCGGCCGAATGCAGGCCAGCGTCGGCTGGCCGACATGCTCGATGAACACGTCCTGCGTGGCCGCGGTGCCGCCCTGCATGCCGTCGAGCACGATCACGTCGGCCCCGGCCTTCACCGAAAGCGCCACATCGTAATAGGGACGCGCGCCGCCGACCTTGATGTAGATCGGCTTTTCCCAGTTGGTGATCTCGCGCAGCTCGAGGATCTTGATCTCGAGATCGTCGGGGCCGGTCCAGTCCGGGTGACGGCAGGCGGAGCGCTGGTCGATGCCCTGCGGCAGGTCGCGCATACCGGCGACGCGCTCGGTGATCTTCTGGCCCAGCAGCATGCCGCCACCGCCCGGCTTGGCGCCCTGCCCCACCACCACCTCGATGGCGTCGGCGCGGCGCAGGTCGTCGGGGTTCATGCCGTAGCGCGACGGCAGGTACTGGTAGACCAGCTTTTCCGAATGGCCGCGCTCTTCCTCGGTCATGCCGCCGTCGCCGGTGGTGGTCGAGGTGCCGGCCAGGGTGGCGCCGCGCCCGAGCGCCTCTTTCGCGGGACCGGAGAGCGAGCCGAAAGACATGCCGGCGATGGTGATCGGGATCTTCAGCTCGATCGGCTTCTTGGCGAAGCGGGTGCCGAGGGTGACGCCGGTCTCGCATTTCTCGCGGTAGCCCTCGAGCGGGTAGCGCGACATCGAGGCGCCGAGGAACAGCAGGTCGTCGAAATGCGGCACCCGGCGCTTGGCGCCACCGCCGCGGATGTCGTAGATGCCGGTCTGGGCGGCGCGGCGGATCTCGGAATTCGTCTCGTTCGAGAAGGTCCAGGACTGGCGCGGCATGGTTTGGGGCGTGTCTTTCATCGGGCCGTCCTCAGTATTCGTCTGCGTGGTCGATGTTGAAGTTGTAGAGCTTGCGGGCCGAGCCGTAGCGTTTGAACTCTTCGGGCTTGGCATCGGCGCCGGCCTTGTCGAGCAGGTCCCTCAGGATCTCGAGATGCTCCGGGCGCATCTCCTTCTCGATGCAGTCGGCGCCCAGCGACCTGACCGAGCCGCGCACGAAGAGCCGCGCCTCGTAGAGGCTGTCGCCCAGCGCATCGCCGGCATCGCCCAGCACCACGAGGTTGCCCTTCTGCGCCATGAAGGCCGACATGTGGCCGATATTGCCATGCACCACGATGTCGATGCCCTTCATCGAGATGCCGCAGCGGGATGAGGCGTTGCCCTTGATCACCAGCAGCCCACCATGGCCGGTGGCGCCGGCATATTGCGAGGCGTCGCCCTCGACGATCACTGTGCCGCTCATCATATTCTCGGCGGCACCCGGGCCGACCGAGCCTTCCACATGCACGGTGGCAAGCTTGTTCATGCCGGCGCAGTAATAGCCGGTGGAGCCCTTCACGGTGACCTCGATCTCGGCGTCGAGCCCGACGGCCACCGCATGGCTGCCGCGCGGGTTGCGGATCTCGAACTGGGTGTAGTTGGTCGCGGGCGCGCCCTGCAGGGCGGCGTTGACCTCGCGCAGCTCGATTTCGGCCATGTCGAGGGTCTGCAGGTCGGTGGTGGCGGCGGTTGCGGTTGCGGTCATCGCTCAGCGCTCCCAGAAATAGACGGTGGCGGGCTCGGGCTCCCAGACGCGGGCGGCCTCGATGCCGGGCAGGTTGGCGAAGGCGCGGTATTCCGAACCGAAGGCGACGTAATCGTCGGTCTCGGCCATCACCGCGGGCTTGCAGGCGATCGGGTCACGGACCACGCCGAAGCCGGTCTTGGTGCCCATCACGAAGGTGAAGAAGCCATCAAGATCGTCGAGCGTGCCTTCCAGCGCCTCGCCGAGATTGGCCCCTTCGGCAATCCGCGAGGAGATGTAGCAGGCGGCGACCTCGGTGTCGTTCTCGGTGCGCGGGGCAAAGCCCTTCTCGGTCAGGATGCGGCGCATCTGGTTGTGGTTCGAGAGCGAGCCGTTATGCACCAGGCACTGGTCCTCGTCGGTCGAGAACGGGTGCGCGCCAAGCGTGGTAACGGCGCTTTCGGTGGCCATGCGGGTATGGCCGATGCCGTGGCTTCCGCCCATGGCGCGGAGGTTGAAGCGGTCGGCCACGTCCTTGGGCAGGCCGATCTCCTTGTAGATCTCCATCGCCTCGCCAAGGCCCATGATGCGCAGGCCGCGCGCCTCGAGAAAGGCAATGGCAGCGTCACGGGTGCCCTCGGGCAGGGTCAGCACCGCGTGGGTGTCGACGGCCTTCATCGTGACGGGGCTGCCCAGCGCCTCGCCCAGCGCGGTGTCGAGCCCGGCGAAATCGCTCTCGGGGGTGTCGGACTGCACCGTCACCTTCAGACCGTCGCTGTCATCGCCGTAGATCGCGATGCCGGCCGAGTCGGGGCCGCGGTCGGTCATGGTGATGAGCATGTCCGTCAGCATGTCGCCCAGTTTCGGGCGGAGGTCGTCCTTCTTGAGGAACAGGCCAACAATGCCACACATGGTTTTCTCCGTTGGTGATCCGGGCGCTGGGCGCCCGTGGTGTCTGGAGATTGGATAGCGCCCCCGCTGAGTTTACTTCAAGGAAAAAAACTTCACTCAGGGAAAAGTCGCTGAATCCCACGGTCTGACGCTGTGTGAATGCCGGGATTCTGTGCAGAGGGGGCGCTTTGAGCGGCTGACAGAGAGGGGGCATAGAGCAGCTGGATGCCGCCAAGAGCCGAAACATCGGGCACCCGCCGCGCATCGCCGGACCGCGGGATGGCGATCTCAGCGATGATGCTCTCGATTTATCCCCGCCACGTTCGAAGACTCTCAACACGTGGCGCCCGGGCCTCACCAAATCGCCGGCCCGGGGGGCGGTCCGGTGATGCACGGCGGCCTGCGGCGTTGAATCCGCGCGGGCGAGGTTCAAACAGCATACGCGCCCCTCTTGGAGAGGTCCGCCGCAGCCAGTGTATGTGCCAGAAAGCCGGGGGCCTGGCCCGCCCCCTACCGCGCCTGCGGGTAGGTGATGATCGACAGGTAGCGCGCCGGAAGCTCGACCAGCCCCTCCGGCCCATGCGGAGCATCGGAATCGAACAGCAGCGAGTCGCCCGGCTCAAGCAGGTAGCGCTGATCGCCGTGGCGATAATCGAGCACGCCCTCGAGCATGTAGATCAGCTCGATCCCCTCGTGCTGGAAGGCCGGGAAGCGGTCGCTGTCGCTGTCCAGCGTGATCAGGTAGGGCTCGACCACCACGCCCGAGTTGTTCGAGCCGATATGGCCCAGCAGGTTGTACTGGTGGCCCGCCCGCGTGCCCGCACGCTCGATCTCGACCCCCTGCCCCGCCTTCACATGCATCGCCCCGCGGGGCTCTTCGAAGCCCGAGAACAGCTGCACCAGCGGCACCCGCAGAGCGTTGGCCAGCGCCTGCAACGTGTTGAGCGAGGGCGAGATCACCCCGTTCTCGATCTTCGACAGCATCCCCACCGAAAGCCCGGTCTGCTGCGCCAGCTCCGAACCCGTCATGCGCTGGCGCTTGCGCAGGTCGCGGACCTGACGGCCGATGGCGACCTCTAGGTTCTTCTCGCGCTGCTCGCGGACCGCGTGCGGGTTCTGGGTGAGCTTCGACTGCGAGCCGTTCTTCATGCGTTTTCCATTTCCGGTCGGGGTGTCCCGTGGTGCAGGTCCGGGCAGGTTCATGTCAAGCCTCCCGTCCGAGAGGGCAGACCGCGCCCGCCGGGCGCGCAGATCGGGAGAGACCGGAAATGGATCTTCATTCACACCTCAGCTTGCGAAACAGCTCTTGTAGAGCGGCAGGATGTTCTCCGGCGTCAGCGCCACCGGGTTGCAGGCCGCCGTCGGGTCCTTCAGGGCAGATGCGCAGAGCGCGTCGAAATCCGGATCGCTGACGCCGAGCGCATCAAGCGTCTTGGGGATGTCGAGCGCGGTGAGCAGATCCTCGATGAAGAGCAGGAAGGCGTCGAACGAGGGCTCGAGCCCGAGATAGGCGGCGGCGCGGGCGATCTTGTCCTCGATGGCGGGGCGGTTGAAGCGCAGCACCGGCAACATGACGACGCCGTTGGTGGTGCCGTGATGGGTGTCGTGATGGGCGCCGATCGGGTGGCTCAGCGAGTGGATGGCGCCAAGCCCCTTCTGGAAGGCGGTGGCGCCAGCGGCGGCGGCGGTCATCATCTGGGCCCGGGCCTCTAGATCGCTGCCATCCTTGTAGGCGCGCAGCAGGTATTCCTTGCACAGCCGCATCCCCTCGAGCGCGACGCCGTCCGACATCGGCGCGTAGGCCGGGGCGCAATAGGCCTCGATGCAATGGGCCAGCGCGTCCACCCCGGTGCCGGCGGTGATGAAGGGCGGCATGCCCACGGTCAGCTCGGGATCGCAGATCACCTGCGCCGGCATCATCCTGGGGTGGAAGATGATCTTCTTCTCGTGGGTCTCGGAATTGGTCAGCACCGCCGCGCGCCCGACCTCCGAGCCGGTGCCGGCGGTGGTCGGCACGGCGATGATCGGAGCAATGGCGGAGGCATCGGCGCGGGTCCACCAGTCGCCCACATCCTCGAATTCCCAGACCGGGCGGCTCTGGCCCGCCATGAAGGCGATGAGCTTGCCGAGATCGAGCCCCGAGCCGCCGCCGAAGGCGATGACGCCGTCATGCCGCCCCTGCTTGAACGCCACGCATCCCACGCCGAGATTGCGCTCGTTGGGGTTGGGATCGACATCGGCGAAGAGGTCGCAGTAGAGTCCCGAGCGCTTGAGGATGTCGAGCGCCTGCGCCGTGATCGGCAGGTCGGCGAGGCCGCGGTCGGTCACCAGGAGCGGCTTGGAGATACCTGCGGCGCGGCAGGCCTCGGCCAGCTCGGCAATGCGCCCGGCGCCAAAGCGTATCGGATTCGGCCAGGACCAGTTGGCGGAGAAAGTCATAGTCAGTCGTCCTTCGTTCAGTCGGGCATCCAGCCCTGTATTCAGCGAGGCATTCAGCCGAGACGCGGGAAATCCGCTCAGGATTTCAAACGCGTATGCTTGGGATCGTAAAGGGGCGCGAGGCTCACCTTGCAGGGAACACGCTCGGTCGCGACCTCAAGCTCGTACTGCCCCGACAGGATCCAGTCACGCGTCACGCCTTGCGGGTTCTTCAGGTAGCCCATGCCGATGGCCTGCCCCAGCGTGTGGCCATAGCCGCCCGAGCTCAGGTAGCCCACGCGCTCGCCGTTGCGGAAAATGGTCTCGCGGCCCAGCAGGATGACCTCCGGGTCGGCGGTGAAGGTGGCGAGCCGCTTGCTGACGCCCGCCGCCTTCTGCGCGGCGATTGCGGCGCGGCCCCGGAACGCGCCCGTGTCGAGCTTCACCGCAAAGTCCAGCCCCGCTTCGAGCGGCGTGCTGTCAGGGCCGATATCGCCGCCCCAGGCGCGGTAGCCCTTCTCGAGCCGCAGGGTCTCGATGGCGCGGTAGCCCGCATCCACCAGCCCGTGAGAGGCCCCCGCCATGTGCAGCGCGTCATAGACCGTGGCGGCGTATTCCACCGGCAAGTGCAGCTCCCAGCCAAGCTCGCCCACGTAGGAGACCCGCAGAGCCCAGACCGGCGCGCCGGCGATGGCGATCCTGGCGGCACTGCCGAAGGGCAGCGCCGCATTCGACACATCGGCGCGGGTGACGCGGGCGAGAATGTCGCGCGCCTTGGGTCCCATCAGCGACAGCACCGCGTAGCCCGAGGTCACGTCGCTGAGCCGGGCATTGGCGCCCTCGGGGATGCCGCGCCGGATCCAGTCGAAATCGCGGGTGGCAAAGCCGGTGCCGGTGACGATGTAGAAGCTCTCCTCCGCCAGACGCGCGACGGTAAGATCGGCCTCAATGCCCCCGTGATCGTTGAGCATCTGGGTATAGGTCAGGCGGCCCACCGGGCCGCTCATGTCGTTGGCGGCGATCTCCTGCAGCACCGCCTCGGCATCCGGCCCCTCGAGCATGAACTTGGCAAAGCTGGTCTGGTCGATCAGCACCGCTGCCTCGCGCGCCGCCCTGTGCTCGCGCGCCACCGCCTCGAACCAGTTGGGCCGGCCATAGGTGTAGATGTCGCCCGCGTGCTCGCCAGGCGCGGCGAACCAGTTGGGCCGCTCCCAGCCCATCTTCTCGCCGAACACCGCGCCGCGCGCCTTGAGCCGATCATAGAGCGGCGAGCGGCGGCCGGGCCGTCCGCTGTCGTGCTCCTCGGAGGGCCAGGCCATGGTGTAGTGCTTGCCATAGGCCTCGATGGTCCGGGTGCGCACCCAGTCGGTATCGAAATGCGGCCGCCCGAAGCGGCGGATATCCACGGGCCAGAGATCGAAGGGCGGCTCACCCTTGGCGACCCATTCCGCCAGCGCCATGCCAGCGCCGCCGCCCGAGGCGATGCCGAAGGCGTTGAAGCCTGCGCCGACGAAAAAGCCCTTCTGCTCGGGCGCCTCGCCGAGGATGAAATTGCCGTCGGGCGTAAAGCTCTCCGGTCCGTTGGTCAGCGTCTTGATGCCCGCCGTCTCGAGCGCCGGGACGCGGCCCAGCGCCAGCTCCATGATCTGCTCGAAATGGTCGAAATCGCTGTCGAGCAGCGTGTAGTGGAAGCCCTCGGGAATACCGCTGATCGCCCAGGGCTTCGGATTGGGTTCGTAGCCGCCCATGACCAGCCCGCCGACCTCTTCCTTCCAGTAGGTCAGCCGATCCGGGTCGCGCAGGGTCGGCAGGTCGCGGGTGACGCCATCGATCGGCTCGGTCACCATGTACTGGTGCTCCATCGAGACAAGCGGCACGCTCACGCCGAGCGGCGCGGCAAACTCGCGGGTCCACTGGCCGCAGCAGGCGATGACGATGCCGGTCTTGATGAAACCGTGCTGCGTCTCGACCCCGGTGATGACGCCCTTCTCGCGCGCCACCGAGAGGACCGCGCAATCCTCGATGATCCGCGCGCCGGCCATGCGCGCGCCCTTGGCGAGCGAGAGCGTGATGTCGGAGGGGTTGGCCTGCCCGTCGGTCGGCAGATAGGCCGCACCCACCACGTCGCTCACATCCATCAGCGGCCAGAGCTCCCTGGCCTCCGACGGCGTCAGCAGCTGCATGTCGAGCCCGAAGCTGTGCGCCGTGGTGGCCTGCCGCTTGACCTCGGTCCAGCGCTCGGCGTTGCAGGCCAGCCGCAGCCCGCCATTGCGCTTCCAGCCGGTGGCCTGCCCGGTCTCCTGCTCGAGCGTGTCGTAGAGCCTGACCGAGTAGCCCAGAAGCTCGGTGATATTGGCCGAGCTGCGCAGCTGGCCCACGAGACCGGCGGCATGGAACGTGGTGCCGGAGGTCAGCTTGTGACGCTCGAGCAGCACCACCTCCCAGCCGAGCTTGGCGAGGTGATAGGCCGTCGAGCAGCCGATGATCCCGCCGCCGACGACGACCGCCTGCGCGGTTGTGGGAAAGTCGGTCATGCGCCCTCCTTCCAGGCGTCGAGCGCGGCGTTGAAGCGCGACAGGTTCTCTGCCGTGTAACCCGCGTAGTCGAAATCGATGTCCGAGCTGATCTCGGAGACCATGCTCCACATCGCCTCGCGCAGCAGCGAGGCGCATTTCATCGCACCGTAGCGCCGCAGGTAGGCGGGGTCGGGATCGTGGCCGTGATAGAGCCGCAGCATCTCGGCCTCGGCCTCGGGCGGCAGGCCCGCGTTGGAGGCCAGCCCGCCGAGATCGAACAGCGCCGAGTTGAAGCCGCCATATTCCCAGTCGACCAGCCAGAGCCGCCCGTCCTCGGCGCGCAGGATGTTCTGCGGCAGCAAGTCGTTATGGCCGAGCACCAGCCCGACCTTGCCGACCGCCTCTTCAAGCTCTCCGGCCTGCACCATCAGCCCCGGCAGCCGCGCGATGTGGGCTGAGCCGTTTTCCTCGAGCCAGGCGGCATAGCTCCGCAGCACGTGGAAAACCCAGAAGGTCAGCACCGGGCCGGCCACCTGCTGGCTGAGCTCGCGATGCACACGGCCCACCAGCGCCACCGCGTCATGCAGGGTGGCGGGGTCGTGCAGGTCGGCCTCGGCCAGCGCCTGCGAAGCGACGAAATCGGTGACCATGAGGCCCGGCTCGGCGTGGCGCAGCGCCGGCGAGATGCCGGCGGCGGCGGCGGCTTCGGTGAGCGCGCGCTCGTTCCAGCGCATCACCAAGTGTTCGGGGATGTCCTGACCGAGGCGCACCACGAAGTGCCGGCCCGCATCGGTGACCACGAAGTTGAGGTTGGTGATGCCGCCCGAGAGCGGCGCGATGGTCACCGGGCCGGACCAGAGATCCATCGCCCGGATGCGGTCTTCCGGGCTCATGCGCCGTAGTCTCCCTTCGCGCGCGATTTGGTCGGGTCGAAATGCGGAAACGGCACGACGCGGGCGGTGAGCCGCTTCTGATGCCCGTCGAGCTGGCCGATCTCAAGCTCGGTTCCGACATCGGTATAGGGCGCGTCGAGCCGCGCCAGCGCGATGGTCTTGCCGAGGGTCGGCGAGCGCGTGCCGGAGGTCACCACGCCGACCTGCACCCGCCCCAGCCGCACGCAATCGCCATGGGCGGGCACGGTGGTGGCGTCGATCTCGAGGCCCACCAACTTGCGCTGCGGATGCGCCTTGCGCTCCTCGAGCGCGGCGCGGCCCGAGAAATCGGCCTGCTTCGACTTCAGCGGCACGGTAAAGCCGATGCCCGCCTCGAACGGATCGGTCTGGTCGTCGAACTCGTGCCCGGCAAAGGCCAGCCCGCTCTCGATGCGCAGCATGTCGAGCGCGGCAAGGCCCAGCGGCTTCAGCCCATAGGGCTGCCCCGCCTCCCAGATCGCTTCGAACACTTCGCCCGCGTCCTTGGGGTGGCAGAAGATCTCGTAGCCCAGCTCGCCGGTATAGCCGGTGCGCGAGATCATCACCGGTGTGCCCTGGAAATCGCCCAGCCGCGCCACGGTGAAGCGGAACCAGCCAAGCTCGTCGATGCTGGATCGGTCGGGCGCGGTCCAGAACAGCTGCGACAGGATCGTCTGCGCGTGCCGCCCCTGCAGCGCCACGTTGCAGAGCTGGTCCGTGGAGCTGCGCACATGGGCATCAAGCCCCAGCCGCTCGGCCTCCTCGCGCATGAACATGCCAGAGCCGTCGCAGCCGCCGATCCAGCGGAAATTGTGCTCGCCCAGCCGGAACACCGTGCCGTCGTCGATCATGCCGCCATGCGTGGCGCAGACGGCGGTGTAGACCACCTGCCCCACCGCGAGCTTCTCCATGTTGCGGGTGACGCAGTGGTTCAGAAGTGTCTCGGCATCCGGCCCGGTGACCTCGAACTTGCGCAGCGGCGACAGGTCCATGATCGCGACCTTCTCGCGGCAGGCCCAGTATTCGCCGAGCGTGCCCTCGCCGGGGAAGCTGTTGGGCAGCCAATAGCCGTTATACTCCACGAAATCGCGGGTGAGCTTGGCGAAGCTGGCATGAAAGCCCGTCTCCTTCGTGTGCTCCACGTCGTCCTCCGGTCTCTTCCGCCAGCCGATCGAGCGGCGGAAGTCTTCGCCCGCGCCATAGGTGCGGAGCTGAATGTCTGTTGGGTTCCAGCCATTGGCCGGGTCGATATCGTCGGGGCACGCGGTCGAGACGCAGACCAGATCGGTCAGCGCCCGCAGCAGCACGAAATCGCCGGGGCGCGACCACGGCTCCTCGGTGATGATGTTGTGCTCGGCGTCGATCAGCGTGTTGAAGAAGAAGTTGATCGCGGGCCAGCCGGCGCGCGGGCGCACGCCATAGGGGGCGAGCTGGGCGTTGATGTTGTCGGTGCAGTTGACGTGGCCGAAATAGCCCATGTCGTCGTAGTAGCGGCGGGTGCAGGCCAGTCCGAAGGTGTCGTGCCTGCCGCAGGTGTCCTGCACGATCTCGACCAGTGGCTCGAAATCCACATTCCAGTATTTCGCCGCCAGCCCCGGCCTGGGATAGATCGTGCCGGTCTGCGAGCGCGTCGCGGTGGGGTCGATCTCGCGGGTGAGCCCGGCATCGAGCGAGCGCGCCGAGAAGGCCTGGAAGTCCGAGCACTCGCGCCCCTGCACGTCGAGGATCTGGATGAAGCCGCCTCTGGGCACGGTGTAGACATGCGCCTCGCCGGGGCGGATGTTCTGGTCGATCAGCGGATCGGCCAGCGGGTCGGGCGCGCGGTGGGCGCCCTTGAAATCGCGCAGGTCGGCGCGGCGGATCCACAGCAGCAGGTCGGTCGGGGTGTCCTGCGCCTCGGGCGCCATCGGGCCGCCGGGCGCGGCGACGATCAGCAGCCCGTCGCCCTGCGCGGTGAACTCCGCGCTGTCGCCGGGGCGCGAGCCCTCGGCAAAGAGCCGCACCGCCCGCGCCTTGCCCAGATCGAAGCCCGCCGCCGCAAGCGCACGTGCCACCCCCTGCCCCGAGCGGCTGGTGAGCAGAGTCGACTTGAGCCCCTGCGGCCCGACCGAGCCTTTGGCCCCGATCAGCCCCGGATCGCCGACACCCGCCGGCGTGAAGGCCACCAGCTCGGCCACCTGCCCGCCCTCGCGGTCCTGCACGGTGATCTCGTCGCCGGCACGGATCTCGACCGCGCGCGAGCCGCCCGCCGGCACCGGATGACGCTCCACGCCCCTTGGCAGGGTCAGGCCGGGAGTGATCACCCCGGCCCGCGCCTCGCGGCTCTCGAAGGCAAGGCCCATGGCTTACTCGGCCGCCTTCGGCGCCTGAAGGTAGGCCTCGAGACTGTCATCCAACGCGTGGCGCCACGGCGTGTGATGCGGCGGGGCGATGGTGCCGGTGATCGGCGAGACATAGCCATTGTCGCGGAACGACATGATCGCCTTCTTCTTGTGCTTCTTCCACTCGAAGAACGCCTGGTTGGCGCCCTCGACGTCAAAGGAGGGATAATCGGTCTCGGCGATCAGCTCCTTCACGTAGTCCCCCTGGTATACGATGGCGTCGTGGTCGCTGTCATAGGCATCCTCGTCGGCCTGCCGCTTCTGCCAGTCGGCCTCCATCGCCACCCCGTCAGGCAGCGCGATCTTTCCGAGGATGGCGTCGCGCACCCACCAGGCCTGCGCGTCGAACATGTTGAAGGTGAACCACTGGTCCTGCATCCCGAGATAGAACATCTTCGGGTTCGGCACGTAGACCACGCCCTTGTAGAGATCGCTCGCCGCCAGCCGGTTCGCGGTCTTGAGGCGCAGGTCGTCGGGCAGGAACGGGAAGTGATGCTTGTAGCCGGTGCAGAGGATGATCGCGTCGACGGTCTTCTCCGTGCCGTCCTTGAAATAGGCGGTCTTGCCCTCGACCCGCTCGAGCGCCGGCACCTCTTTCCAGTTATCGGGCCAGTCATAGCCCATGGGCGCGGTGCGATGCGCCACGGTCACCGAGGCGCAGCCGTATTTCCAGCATTGCGAGCCGATGTCCTCGGCCGAGTAGGAGGTGCCGAGGATGAGGATGTCCTTGCCCTCGAACTCGCGCGCGTCGCGGAAATCATGGGCGTGCAGGATGCGGCCGTTGAAGCTCTCGAAGCCGGGATAATAGGGCACGTTGGGGAAGGAGAAGTGCCCCGAGGCGACAATGACGTGGTCGAACTCTTCGCAGCTCTCGGTGTCGGTCTCGCCATTGCGGGCTGTGACGGTGAACTTGCCCGTGCCCTCGTCATAGGAGACATCGCGCACCACGGTGGAGAACTGGATCCAGTCGCGCACGCCAGCCTTCTTCACCCGGCCTTCGATATAGTCGAAGAGCACGGCACGCGGCGGGTAGCTGGCAATCGGCTTGCCGAAATGCTCGTCGAAGGAATAGTCGGCGAATTCCAGACCTTCCTTGGGTCCGTTCGACCACAGGTAACGGTACATCGAGCCATGCACCGGGTTGCCGTACTCGTCGACGCCGGTGCGCCAGTCATAGCGCCAGAGCCCGCCCCAGTCGGGCTGCTTCTCGTAGCAGACGATCTCGGGAATCGCCTCGCCCTTCTCCTTGGCGGACTGGAAGGCCCGAAGCTGGGCCAGACCCGACGGGCCGGCGCCGATCACGCAAATCTTCATGTCCCTGTTCTCCCTTTGGGCAAGTTTTCCTCATGGTTTCGAATATTCACTCTCGCGCAATAAATTTTCTTGTGGGTTCAGCGCACGGATGGGAATTTGACCGGGACCCGAGGCGCTCTGCCCAAGGATGAGGCAGCGCCCGGAGCCCCCCTTGCACGCTGCGCCGGAGCCCGGCGCCGGCGTGGTTCGATGACGCTGTACAACACTTCACGCCGCCCTCGGCGGCACGGCACGGAGACAAGAGCATGAGCGCGGAACTGACCCCTTACGAGATCTTCGAGGCAGGCCCCGTGCATCTGCAATGCGGCATCACCCTGCCCGATGCCAAGCTCGCCTATGCCACCTATGGCCGGCTCAACGCGGCGCTCGACAACGTGGTGGTCTACCCCACGCGCTATGGCGGCAGCCATGCGGACAACGAATTCCTGATCGGCCCGGGAATGGCGCTCGATCCGGAGAAATACTTCATCATCGTGCCCAACATGCTGGGCAATGGCGTCTCCTCCTCGCCGTCGAACACGCCGGTGCCGCTGGCCGGGCCGGATTTCCCGCTTATCACCCAGTATGACAACGTCATGCTGCAGGAGCGGCTCCTGCGCGAGGTGTTCGGCATCACCAAGGTGCGGCTCGCCTGCGGCTGGTCGATGGGCGGGCAGCAGGCCTATCACTGGGCGGCGCTGTTCCCTGACAAGGTCGAAGCGATGGCCTGCTTCTGCGGGCAGGCGATCACCGCCGGGCACACCTACGTGTTCCTCGAGGGGGTGAAGCACGCGCTGATCACCGATCCGGCCTGGATGCAGGGGCGCTACAAGGAGCCGCCGTGGCGCGGTCTGACCGCCAAGGGCCGGGTCTGGGCCGGCTGGGTGCTGAGCCAGGAATGGTTCCGCGAGGAGCTTTGGCGCGGCATGGGCTATGTCAGCGTCGAGGACTACCTCAAGAACGTCTGGGACGCGATGTATTACGGGCTCGACGCCAATGACATGCTCTCGCTGATCGCCACGTGGCAGGCCTGCGACATCTCGGCCAACCCCTTGTACAATGGCGACCGCGAGGCGGCGCTGAAGGCGATCACCGCGAAGTCCATCGTCCTGCCCTGCCGGACGGATTTCTATTTCCCGCCCGAGGACAACGCCCGCGAGGTGGCGGTGATGCCCGATGCCGAACTGCGGGTGATCGACTCGGTCTGGGGGCACTATGCGGGCGGCGGCCGCAACCAGCCCGACACCGACGCGATCGACGCCGCCCTGCGCGAGCTTCTGGCATGAGCTGGGACGTCATCGTCGTCGGCGCCGGCAGCGCAGGCTGCGCCGTGGCCGAGCGCCTCTCGCGCGATCCCGCCTGCCGGGCGCTGCTGCTCGAGGCCGGACCGCCCGGGCGCCACCCGTTCATCTCGATGCCGGCTGGCGTGGCCAAGGCCATCGCCTCGCCTCGCTTCAACTGGCACTTCGAAACCGTGCCGCAGGCCCATATGGATGGCCGCAGGCTTTACGTGCCGCGCGGCAAGGTTCTGGGCGGCTCGTCCGCGATCAACGCCATGGTCTGGGTCACCGGCCACGCCTCGGATTACGACCACTGGGCAGCCTCGGGCTGCGACGGCTGGTCCTGGGCCGAGGTGAAGCCGGTGCTCGACGAGGTCACCCGGGTCATGGCCCCGATGATCCCCGAGAGCGGGCCCGCCTACGATGCCTTTGTCGAGGCCGGGGGCCAGATGGGCTATCACGTGCATCAGGCCATCGAGGGTCAGGCCGAGGGCTTCGGGCTGTTCCGGGTCAACGTCAAGGACGGCAAGCGCCACAGCACCGCCCGCGCCTATCTGGGGCGCGCCAGGGGCCGCGCGAATCTCGAGGTGAAGACAGGCATCGAGGTGCTGCGCCTGACCGGCGACGGCGCCCGCATCGACGGGCTTCTGGTGATGACACCCTCGGGCGAGGAGGTGCTCTCCGCCGGGCACGTGGTGCTCTGCGCCGGCGCCATCGGCACGCCGCACCTGCTGCTGCACGCGGGCATTGGCCCTGCGGCGCAGCTGCGCCCGCTGGGCATCCCGGTCCGCGCCGATCTTCCGGGTGTGGGCGAGAACCTGCACGATCACCTCGAGGTCAAGGTCAAGCACCGCATGACCGAGCCGCTGTCGCTCTGGGATCATGCGAAGTTTCCCAACAACCTCGCCGTGGGCGCGCAATGGCTCTTTACCGGCAGGGGCGTGGGCACCCAGCAGGGGCTCGAGGCCGGCGCGTTCCTGCGGCTCGGGGCGGGCGACGGCGCGCCGGACACGCAGCTGCATTTCATCAACGCGCTGGCTTTCGACGGGGCGACGGCGGAGGATCGCGGCCATGGCTTCGCCATCGACGTGACCCAGCTCCAGCCCGAGAGCCGGGGCCGGCTGACCATCGCCTCGAACAACCCGCGCGAGCGGCCCCTGATCGACCCGAATTACCTGGCGGAAGAGGCCGACCGCGTGGCGCTGCGCGAGGGGCTGAAGATGCTGCGCGAACTCTGCAAGCAGCCGGCCATGGCGGCGTTCACCGGCGAAGAGCTGCGACCCGGGCCGTCCGTCACCAGCGACGCCGCGCTCGACGCGGTGGTGCGGGCGACGGCGGATTCGATCTATCACCCGGTGGGCACGGCCAAGATGGGCACGGATGCGCGCGCAGTGGTCGATCCTGCGACGATGGGGGTGCATGGGGTGGCAGGGCTGTCGGTGGCCGATGCCTCGGTGATGCCGCGCATCGTCGGCGGCAACACCAACGCGCCGTCCATCGTGATCGGGGCGCTGGGAGCGGAGAAGATTGCGTGGGGGTTGTGAGCTTGGCTCTTTGCCGGAGCCACACGTAGGCGCAACGACCGGACCTCTGCAGGCGCGGGACAAGGCCGAAGGCCGCCGCGCCCATCGCCGGCCCGCCCGGACGGGCTGGCGATTTGGTGAAGCTTGGTGCCTCGTGTCGAGGTCCTTCGGATTTGGCCGGGATAAATCGAGAGGATCAACGGTCCGATCGCCATCCCACGGGCCGGCGATCGGCGCGGCGGCGTCGCTGTTCGACACGATCACTATCGGAGGGGCGGTCTGAGGCCGTCAGCCCGCGCCAAAGCGGAGATCGGACGAAGAGCCCGGAACGCGAAAAGGGCCCGTCACTGACGAGCCCTTCCGAAGCATGACACGAACCAGCCCCTACCGCGCCGAAAACGTGATCGGCAGCGAGATCGGCCCGGTATTGCCGCTGTCGGCGAGCCAGGTCGCCCCCTCGCCCACCACCGGCGCGCCCATCCGCGCCGAGAGCACCCGGTAGGCCACCGCCATGTCGTTGCGCGCCACGAGGTTGCCGAGGCAATGGTGCACGCCGCCGCCAAAGCCGAAATTGCGCGCCCGCTTGGCGGTGATGTCGAATGCCGCCTCGCCCATGACCTGCGGGTCGGTGCCGGCGCTCTCGGAGTAGAGATGCAGCACCGTGCCCTTGGGGATGGTGATGCCGCCATACTCGAAATCCTCGATCGCCTCGCGCGACACCCAAGTGATCGTCGGGCGCATCCGCATGACCTCGGTCGCCGCCGCCATGTCGAGCGAGGGATCGGCGGCCAACGCCTCCCACTGCCCGGGATGGTTCGCGAACATCGACATGCCGAGGCCCAGCTGGTTGCGCGTGGTGTCGACGCCGGCGAAGGCCAGCATCAGCGCGAGGTTCCACAGTTCCTCGTGGCTCAGCCGGTCGCCCTCTTCGCGCGCCTGCACCATGATCGACAGGATGTCCTCGCCTGGATCGGTCTCGCGCGCTTTCAGCACCTCGCTGATGTAATCGCCAAGCTCCACCGTGGCCGCCTCGATCTCGGAGACGAGGTTGGGGAAGTTCACCCCCAGCGCCAGCCCCATCGTGGCCGAGGTGCGCAGGATGAACGGCGCCTCGCTCTCGGGCAGGCCGAGCAGCAGGCAGAGCACCCGCGCGGCATAGGGATCGGCGAACTCGGCCATGAAATCGCAGCCGCCTTTGTCGATGAACCCGTCCGCCAGATCATTGGCGATGCGTTCGAACTCGGGCATCAGCGCCTTGACCACCTTCGGCGAAAACGCCGGGTTCACGAGCTTGCGCAGGCGCCAGTGATCGTCGCCCTCGGTGACCAGGATCGACTTGTTCCACCAGTCCGCAAACACGCCCTCGGTCACCCCGTTCAGCGCCGGCCAGGCATGGCTGCCCTGGATCAGCGACTTGTGGGTGAGCAACTGGCCCATCTCCTGATGGCGCAGCACCGCCAGCCCGTAAGGCGTGCGGGCATACCAGCTCTTTGCGCGGGCCTCCCGCACCGGCTCGGACCGGAGCGAGAAGGCCGGGTTCGCGACGTCGAGAAAGGGCGCGTCGGGAAATTGGGCCTCGAGGCTCATGGCAGGCACTCCATGTAGGTGTCCTTGTCCCAATCGGTGACGGTGGACATGAAGCGCGCCCACTCATCCGATTTGTACTCATGGTACAGGCGATACATCTCGCCCGGAAGCCCGCGCTGCACGACCTCGTCGTTTTCCAGATGCGCCAGCGCCTCGCCGAGCGACATCGGCAGTTTCTTGACCTTCTTGCCCTGCGCCATGGCGTCGTAGATGTTGCGCTCTTCCGGGGCGCCGGGATCGAGATCGTTGTCGAGCCCGTCATCCATCGCCGCGAGCAGCGCCGAGCCCATGAGGTACGGGTTCACCATCGAGTCGACCGAGCGGTACTCGAAGCGGCCCGGTGCCGAGACGCGCAGGCCCGTGGTGCGGTTCTGGAAGCCCCAGTCCGAGAACACCGGCGCCCAGAAGCCGGTGTCCCAGAGCCGGCGGTAGGAGTTCACCGTCGAGGCGCCGATGGCGGTCAGCGCCTGCAGGTGGTGCACCACGCCACCGATCGCCTTGAGGCCGGTCTTGCCGGGCATCTGCGGATCATCCGTATCCGGCATGAAGGTGTTGTCGCCACCCGAGACATACATGTAGTTCTCAAGGCTGCCCGGCAGGCTCTCGGGATCGTTGCCGGTGCGCTTGAACACGTCCTCGCCCGCGGTCCAGAGCGACATGTTGTGGTGGCATCCGCTCGCCGAGACGCCCATGAACGGCTTCGTCATGAAGCAGGCAAAGATACCGTGCTCGCGCGCCACCTGCGCGCAGAGCTGGCGGTAGGTGGTCAGACGGTCGGCATTGCGCAGCACGTCGTCGAAGGTCCAGTTCAACTCGAGCTGGCCCGGTGCGTCCTCGTGGTCGCCCTGGATCATGTCGAGCCCCATCTTGCGGGCATAGCGGATCACCTGCATCGACACCGGGCGCAGGCTCTCGAACTGGTCGATATGATAGCAGTAGGGCTTCGACATGCCGTCGGTCGGCTTGCCGTTCTCATCGTATTTCAGCCACATCATCTCGGGCTCGGTGCCCATACGCAGCTGCAGACCGTGCTTCTTCTGGAACGCCTCGTGCATGCGGCGCAGGTTGCCGCGGCAATCGGCGGTCAGGTAGGCGCCGGGATCGACCTTTTCCTCGCGGTTGCGGAACAGGGTGCAGTACATGCGGCCGATCTCGGGCGCCCAGGGCAGCTGCATGAAGGTCTCGGGCTCGGGGATGCCGACCAGCTCGGCGGCCTCGGGACCGTAGCCCATGTAATCGCCGGCGCGGTTGGTGAACAGGTTGACCGTGGCACCGTAGACCAGCTGGAAGCCCTTCTTGGCGACGCTCTCCCAATGGTCGGCGGGAATGCCCTTGCCCATGATCTTGCCGGTGACCGACACGAACTGGAGATAGAGGTACTCGATGCCCAGCGCGTCGATCTTCTCGCGCACCGCCTTGATCTTCTCGTCGCGGCCAGGTTCCTCGACGAAGCGTTCGATATCCATGAAGTCCATCCCTGCAGTTTTGTGTTTTTCGAGGCCAAGACAGCCCGACCGACTCACCTCCTGTCCAGTGAAACTTATTACTCAGGGGAAATTTTTATTCGCCGGGGTGGAATCGCCTGCGGAAATGGCAGGCGATGTTCACAGCCTGCTCAAGCGGCAGGCACGACTTTGTGAAAACCGCCTCTGAATAGACAAAGATGGGAATCCCCAAGGCTTCAGGGGACGGCGCGTTTTGCCGTCAGGAAACTTTATTCACTCTGAGTGCAGGGGCGAAAAAGCCCTGATAATAACATCCGCAATGGGGAACCAAGGACAATGGAACAGGAACTTGCCGCGCTGACAGAGCGGTTGGCGGCTCTGGAGAGCGCCTCCGCGATGTCGGGCACGATCAATTCGGAAATCTTCTACTGGTGGTGTACGGCACTGATGATCGCCATTCACGCCGGCTTCCTTGCCTACGAGATGGGCGCGAGCCGGGTGAAGAACGTGCTGGCGTCGGGGATCAAGAACATCCTCGCCTTCGCCTTCATGGTGCCGACCTTCTACTTCTTCGGCTGGTACATCTACCTCGCCTTCTACAACGGCCTGATCCC
>NZ_DS022276.1:103908-143863 GCF_000153725.1 Salipiger bermudensis HTCC2601
GCGGGCGGGGAGACGGCCAGCCGCCGGTGGCCGGGGCGGAGAAGGCGGCGGGGGCGACGAGGAAGGCGCGCTCGGGGATGTGGCTGTCGGCGGGTAGCAGGCGGCGGATGTTCTCGAGCCCGATGCGGGTGCCGATGCGGGTCACCAGATCGTCGAGCGCCGGGCCCTCGGGCGCCGCCCCGCGCGCCGCCACCGGCCCGCCCAGCTGTTGCACCGGCAGATCCTCGACCACCACTGCCTCGAGCCGCAGCTGGTCGATGCCGAAGCCGGCCTCGGCGGCCTCCACGCCGCGGCGGAACAGCGGCAGGATGCGGCCCGCCTCGCGCATCGGGCTCGCCAGCCGCAGCTCGACCCGGGCCGCGCCGCCATCGACCCGGCGCAGGCTCAGCTCGAGCACCCGCGCGCCGGTCTCCTGCGCCAGAAGCCGGGCGCAGAGCCGCTCGAGCAGGCGCTCGGTGCCGGCCATCACGTCCTCGGTGAGGCCGATGGGCTCGGGCAGGCTCAGGCGAATGCCGTAATGCGGCGGCTCGGCGGTGGGGGTGACCGGCTCGGGCATCGCGCCCAGCGCTTGGTCGAGCCGGGCCAGCAGGGCGGGCCCGAAGCGCCGGGTCAGCGGCGGGCGCGGGCTGGCGGCGAGATCGCCGATCGTGCGCAGCCCGAGCCGCTGCAGCGCCGTCACCACCTCGGGCTCGAGCCGGAGCGCCGCCACCGGCAGCGGTCCGAGCGCGGCCAGCGGATCGCCCGCCGGCGCCACCCCCTCGCCGAAGCGCGCCAGCGCCCAGGCGCCGCCGCGGCTGTCGGCCAGCCCCAGCCGCAGCGCCAGCCCGGCGCGGGCGGCGCGGGCGCGCATGTCGGCCAGCATCATCGCCTCGCCACCATGCAGATGGGTGGCGCCGGTGACATCCAGCACCAGCCCGTCCGCGCCGTCGATCCCGACCCAGGGGCAGTAGCGCGTGGCCCAGCGCCGCAGCGCCGCGAGAAAGCGCCCGTCGTGCCCCGGTTCGGCCGGCGCAGTGAGCAGCGCCGGGCAGTAGATCCGCGCATCCGCCAGCGCCATGCCGCGATGCAGCCCCTCGGCCTCGGCCCGCGGGTTCAGGCAGAACAGCCGCTCGGCATTGGCCTGAGTCTGCACCAGCGCAAAGGGCGCCTCAACCGGACGCGCACGCAGAACCCGGTCGCTCGGCAACCGGGGAAACCACATGGAGACGATGCGCCGTGTCTGTCCAAAGAACATCCCAGGCTCCCAGTGTTCCTGATTTGTTCTTTATAATTTCCCAACGCAGCGCTGTCGAGTCCGCCTCCTCTTCGGAGGCCAGCCGCGGGGCGGCGCGCCAGCGGGTCTCGGCGGCGTTGCTGCCCATGCCCTCGGGGATCAGGCAGAGCCCGGTGCTGCCGCCGCTTTTCGCGGCAAGCTGCAGGCGGCGGCCCTGGCGCAGGTCGAGCGGCTTGGTGATCTCGGTCACCACCAGCGGCACCGCGCCGTCGCGCAGCGCCTCCTCGGTGACCGCCAGCGCATCGGTGGGCGAGGGCGCCTCGGCGATCAGCAGCCGGGAGGGATCGAAGAACGGTGACAGGCCCTGCGGGGTCAGCATCTCCGCGCTCCAGCCCGGGCGCACCCAGAGCACCGGGCCCGCGCCCTGCGCCGCGAGGATCGCGGCGAAGCTGCTGGCGCCGGGGCCGCAGACCTCGTGGACGCGGGCGGGACGCAGGGGGAAGCTGTCGAACAGATTCGCGGGCATGGGGTCAGGATACAGGGTCGGGCCGGGGCGGGCCAAGATCCCTGCGCCGACAAAGCGTGGAAAGCGGGCAGATCCTGCGGACTGGCGCTGCCACGGGCCGCGTCGCGATTGACGCAAGCCGCGCGCGGTGCGCCACTGTCGCCATGATGATCATTTCCCTCTCCGTGGCAGGCCGCCGATGAGCGCGCCGCTGCCCTACCGCCTTGGTCCGGCGCGTCCGGCGCTGGGGCTCGTGGTGCTGCAATCGGACGAGAGCGTCGAGGCCGACATGCGCCGCCTGATCCCGCAGCGCGGCAATCTGCTCGTCACCCGCGTGCCCTCGGGCGCCGAGGTCACCCCCGAGACGCTGGCCGAGATGGAGGGCCATCTGGGCCAGGCGGCGGCACTGTTCCCGCCCTGGGCGCGGTTCTCGGCGGTGGGCTATGCCTGCACCTCGGGCACGGCGCAGATCGGCGCGCCCCACGTGGCGGCGCAGATCCGCGCGGCGGTGGAGGCGGATGTGGTGACCGAGCCGGTCTCGGCACTGATCGCCGCCTGCGCGGCGCTGGGGGTGCGCCGGCTGGGGCTGATCTCGCCCTACGTGGCCGAGGTCTCGGGGCGGCTGCGCGCGGTGCTGGCCGAGGCGCGGATCGAGACGCCGGTCTTTGCCAGTTTCGAGGTGCCGGAAGAGGCCCGGGTGGCGCGGATCGGGCCGCAGAGCCTGCGCGACGCCGCGATGCGGCTGGCCGGGGAGGCGCCGCTCGACGGGCTGTTCCTGTCCTGCACCAACCTGCGCACCCTGTCGGTGATTCCCGCGCTCGAGGCAGAGCTGGGACTGCCGGTGCTGTCGAGCAACCAGGTGCTGGCGTGGCACATGATGAGGCTGGCAGGGATCGCGGCGCCGAAGCGGGCGCCGGGGCGGCTTTTCATGCAGACGCGGTGACGGCGCGGCGCGCCTGCCAGAGCTGGCGGGCGCTCTCGAGGGGCGCATTCTGACCCAGCGTGTCGAGCGCCAGCGCGGCGGTGCCCAGCACCACGGCCTCGGCGAAGGGATCGTCGCGCTCACCCGCCCAAAGCGCGCCGAGCAGCGCCGGATCGCTCTCGCCATCATCAAGGCGACGGGTGGCCTCGGGCAGCAGGGCAGGAAAGCTTGTCTCCCACGCGGCGCCCTCGCGCAGGCCGAAGCCGGCGATCGCCTTGGCTGGGTGACGTTCGAACTCGCCGCCGCCGCCCTTGATCACGGTGAGCGCGTCGAGCCCGAGAATGGCGCCCGCATCGGCCTGCAGCAGGCGATAGGGCGGGTGGAACACGCCCTGCACAGAGACGCTGGCCCGCGCCGGGTTGAGCATCCGGCAGACGGTGTTCACGCAGGAGCGCAGGTGCAGCACGTCGCGCAATCTCAGCAGGCGGAAGAGCGCCGCAGAAAGATGCTCGAGCGGCAGGTAGGCGATGCCGTGTTGCTCCATGAGAGTGGAGGCCTCGGTGGGCCCCTCGGCCACCGGGATGCCGGCGGCGGCGAGCCCGTTGCGCACCGCCGCGTCGGCGCCGTTCCAGCCATGCATCAGCACCGGGTGCCCGGCATCGGCCACCAGCCGCGCCGAGAGCAGGAACCACGGCAGGCCGCGGGTGCGGCCGGCGGCATAGGAAGGCCAGTCGAGCGCCGGGCGGGGCAGGGCCGGAAGGCTCTGCTGCGCCGCATGCGCGAAGCCCGCGATCTCGTCGGCGGTCTCGCCCTTCATCCGCATCAGCATCAGGAGCGCGCCGATGGCATGGGGATCGGCCTCGCCCGAGAGCATGAGCTGCATCGCATCGACCGCTTCCTCGCGGCTGAGCGAGCGCGACCGTCCGGGGCCGCGCCCCAGCGTGCGGACATGGGCGCCAAGCGTCATTCCGCGGCCACCTTCGCCTGTGCCGCGGCGAGGATCGAGGCCAGCTCGGGCCGGCAGGAACCGCAATTGGTTCCCGCCTCCAGCGCCGCGCCGATCTGTTCGACGCTGAGCAGCCCTTGCGTCTCGATGGCGGCGACGATGGTGTTGAGCCCGACATTGAAGCACGAGCACACCAGCGGGCCGGGATCGGGGCGGTCGGCGGGCGGCTGGCCGGTAAGGGCGTCGGGGGCCTCGGTGCCGGGCAGGGTGGCGAGGAAGTCGCGCTTGAGCGCCACCGGTTCGGGGCCGGCGAAGAGCGCCGCGATCAGCCGGTCGCCGTCGTGGAAGGCGATGCGGGCAACGCCGCGCCGGGCGTCGATCACGGTCTGGCAGGGCGCGTCGGGCAGGCCGAAGAGCGCGCGCGCCTCGGCCTCCCAGTCCTCGGGCTGGGCTGCGGCGGCCAGCTCGGCGCGCCAGCCCGCACGGGTGCAGGCGCGGGCCCAGTAATCGGCGGTGGGGGTGATCTCGGTGGCGGACACGGCATAGCCGTACCATGCCGCGTCGAAGCGTGCCACCGCCGTGGTGCTGGCCTTGCTCTCGGGCTGGCCCGAGACCGGGTCGGTGTTGGCGGCGACCAGCGCGTCGATCCGGGCCGAGGGCGCGGTTTCGCCGGTCCAGTGCATCGGCGCAAACACGTCGCCCGGCGCCACCGCATCGGTGATCCGCGCCCGCAGGATCGCCTTGCCCTGCGGGTTCTCGAGCCGCACCAGATCGGCGGGCGCGATGCCGAGGCGGCGCGCATCCTCGGGGTGGATCTCGAGGAAGGGCTCTGCGAGATGGGCGGCCAGCCGCGGTGAGCGGGCGGTGCGGGTCATGGTATGCCACTGGTCGCGGATGCGCCCGGTGTTGAGCCGGAAGGGAAACTCGGTGCAGGGCTCGGACGCCGGGGGGCGATAGCGGATCGGCAGCATCCGGGCCTTGCCGTCGGGGTGGTAGAAACGCCCGTCGGCGAAGAAGCGGCCGCCGTTGCGGGTGGCGCTGGCAGGCCAGCGGAAGGGCGCCATCGCCATGTATGCGCTGTCGCTGAGCTCGGCCTTGGCGGAGATGTCGAAATCGCGCCCGAGCGTGCCGGCAAGCCCTGAAAGGGCTGCGTATTCGCGGAAGATCTCGGCCGGGCAGGCATAGTCGAACGCCTCGCGCCAGCCCATGCGGCGGCCGACCTCGGCGAGGATCTCCCAGTCGGGCCGCGCCACGCCGGGCGCCGGCAGCGCGGCGCGCTGGCGGCTGATGGTGCGGTCGGAGTTGGTGACCGTGCCCTCCTTCTCGGCCCAGGCCGAGGCGGGCAGCAGCACATGGGCCAGCCGGGCGGTGTCGGTGGCGGCGGTGATGTCCGAGACCACGACGAAATCGCAATCGGCGATCGCCTTGGTGACCGCATCGGCATCGGGCATGGTGACGGCGGGGTTGGTGTGGATGATCCACAGCGCCTTGATGCGGCCGTCGCCGGCGGCGCGGAACAGGTCCACCGCCTTGAGCCCCGGCGCGTCGGCCATGCGCGGGCTGTCCCAGAATTCATGCACCGCGGCGCGGTGGTCGGCGTTCTCGATGTCGAGGTGACAGGCCAGCATGTTGGCCAGCCCACCGACCTCGCGCCCGCCCATGGCGTTGGGCTGGCCGGTGATCGAGAACGGCCCGCAGCCGGGGGTGCCGATGCGGCCCGTGGCGAGGTGGCAGTTGAGGATGGCGTTGACCTTGTCGCTGCCCGAGGTGGACTGGTTCACGCCCTGCGAATAGACGGTGACCACCTTTCCGGTGCCGATCCAGAGCTTGTAGAACGCCGCGAGTTGCGCCTCCGACAGCCCGGTGACGGTGTCGCGGTCGCTCGAGGCGGCGATCAGCGCCTCGTTGAAGCCCTGCACGGTGGCGAGGAATTCCTTGTCGAGCGCGCCGGCCTCGTGGATGGCGCAGAGCAGCCCGTTGAACAGCGCCGCATCGGTGCCGGCCTTGAGCGCGAGATGCATGTCGGCGCCATCGCAGGAGGCGGTGCGGCGCGGGTCGATGACCACGAGCTTGGTGCCGCGCGCCTTCCGCGCCGCGAGGATGCGCTGGTAGAGCACCGGGTGGCACCACGCGAGGTTCGAGCCCACCAGCACGATCAGGTCGGCCTCCTCAAGATCCTCGTAGGTCCCGGGCACGGTGTCGGTGCCGAAGGCGCGGCGGTGGCCGGCCACCGACGACGCCATGCAGAGCCGCGAGTTGGTGTCGATATTGGCGGCGCCGACATAGCCCTTCATCAGCTTGTTGGCGACGTAGTAATCCTCGGTCAGCAGTTGGCCGGAGACGTAGAAGCCCACGCTCTCCGGCCCGTGCTGCTCGATGGTCTCGCGAAAGCGCTGGGCGACGAGATCGAGCGCCTCGTCCCAGTTCGCCTCGCGGCCGTGCACGCGGGGAGAGAGCAGGCGCCCTTCCAGCCCCACGGTCTCGCCAAGGGCCGAGCCCTTGGAGCAGAGCTTTCCGAAATTCGCCGGGTGCTCCGGGTCGCCCCGTACCGTCAGCCCGCCCTGGCCGTCGGCCAGCAGGCGCACCCCGCATCCCACCCCGCAATAGGGGCAGGTCGAACAGATCTCGGAAACGCCCTGGTCTTTCATCACGCCGCACTCCGCCGGGAGACCGCCGCGCCGTCGAGCAGGATGCGCCCGTCCTCGAGCCGTACCGGGTAGGTGTCGATGCGGCCCTCGTCGGCGCCCTGCGCCTCGCCGGTGTTGAGGTCGAACACCCAGTTGTGCAGCGGGCAGGTGACCTTCTGGCCGTGCACGATGCCCTCCGAGAGCGGGCCCTGCTTGTGCGGGCAGGTGTTCGAGGCGGCAAACACCTCGGCGGTGTCGGTGCGGAAGATCGCCACGCAGCCGACCTCCGTCCTGACCAGCCGGGCGCCGCGCAGCGGCACGTCGTCGATATGTCCGATGTCGATCCAGCTCATTGGCCTGTCTCCGCTTGCGAGATGGGGGAGCCGCCCCGAAGGCCGGGGCGGCAATCTTGGCGAGGGGCGGCGCTCATTCCGCCGCCTTCAGGGTGAGGTCGGCAAGCGGCTGGAAGCGGCGCGCGGCCTCCGGCTCTGCCCGCTCCGCCCAGGGATCGGTCTGGTAGACGCTTTGCGAGACGTCGAAACGCTCGACCAGCGCCCGGCGCTCGGTCTCGTCGGAGAGCACCTCCTTGACCCAGTCGAGCCCGACCTTGGCGACCCACTTGTAGGGCCGGTCGAGATACTTGGCGTGCTCGCGGTAGAGCTGCACGAAGGCGGTGGTCCACTCGATCGCCGCCTCTTCGGTGGGCACGTCGACGAGGCGTTCGGTCTCTTTCACGTCCATGCCGGCGGCACCGGCGACGCCGATCTGGTAGCCGCTGTCGACGCAGATGATGCCGACATCCTTGCAGGTCGCTTCGGCGCAGTTGCGCGGGCAGCCCGAGACGCCGAGCTTGACCTTGTGCGGCGTCCACGACCCCCAGAGCTTCTTCTCGAGCTTGATGCCGAGCCCGGTGCTGTCCTGCGTGCCGAAGCGGCACCAGTCGGAGCCGACGCAGGTCTTCACCGTGCGCAGACCCTTGGTATAGGCGTGGCCCGAGACCATGCCGGCCTCGTTGAGATCGTGCCAGATCGCCGGCAGATCCTCTTTCTTGACGCCCAGAAGGTCGATGCGCTGGCCGCCGGTGACCTTGACGGTGGCGCCGTATTTCTCCGCCGCCTGCGCGATGGCGATCAGCTCCTGCGGGGTGGTCATGCCGCCCCACATGCGCGGCATCACGCTATAGGTGCCGTCCTTCTGGATGTTGGCGTGGTTGCGCTCGTTGACGAAGCGGCTTTGCGGATCGTCGGTATAGTCGAGCGGCCAGTCCGCCAGCAGGTAGAAGTTGATCGCCGGGCGGCAGACATGGCAGCCATTGCGGGTCTTCCAGCCCAGCTCCTGCCAGACCGCCTCCTGCGATTTCAGCTCCTGCGCCTTGATCAGGCGGCGCACGTCCTCATGGGTGAGGTCGGTGCAGCCGCAGACCGGCTGCGCCGTGGGCAGCACGAACTCGTCGCCCAGCGTGACCGAGAGCACCTGCTCGACGAGCCCGGTGCAGGTGCCGCACGACGCGCTGGCCTTGGTGGTGGCCTTGATCGCCCCGAGATCGGTGGCGCCGCCTTCGATGGCGGCCACGATATCGCCCTTGCATACGCCGTTGCAGCCGCAGATCTCCGCCTCAGGCGGCAATGCTGCAACGGCTGACAGAGGGTCCGCGGATGCACCCCCCTGATAGGACGGCCCGAAGATCAGCGTCTCGCGCATCTCCGAGATGTCTGTGCCATCCTTGATCAGCCCGAAGAACCAGTTGCCGTCGGCGGTGTCGCCATACATCACCGCGCCGACCAGCTTGTCCTCCTCGATCACGAGGCGCTTGTAGATGCCTCGGGCGGGGTCACGATAGACGATGTCCTCGCGACCCGGGCCGTCGGCGAAATCGCCCGCCGAGAACAGGTCGCAGCCGGTGACCTTGAGCTTGGTCGAGAGCTCGCGCATGGCGAAGGTCTCTTCTTCGCCGAGCAGCGTCTTGGCCAGAACCTTGGCCTGATCGTAGAGCGGTGCCACGAGGCCGAAGAGGTTGCCCTCATACTCGACGCATTCGCCCACGGCAAAGACATCCGGCGTCTCGGTGCGCATCTGCGCGTCGACCTTGATGGCGCGGCCGCAGGCGATGCCGCTGTCCTGCGCCAGCTTCACCGCCGGGCGGATGCCCACCGCCATGCAGACGATGTCGCAGGGCAGCTCGGTGCCGTCGGCGAGGTTGACCTGCTCGGCCTTGCCGTTGCCCACGATCTCCTTGGTCGAGGCTTCGAGCAGCACGGTGATGCCGCGGCGCTCGAGATCCTTCTTCAGCAGGTAGCCCGCCGCCGGATCGAGCTGGCGCTCCATCAGGTGCGAGGCGATGTGCAGCACCGTGACCTCCATGCCGCGCAGCCGCAGCGCCGCCGCCGCCTCGAGCCCGAGCAGGCCGCCACCGATGACCACGGCCTTGGAGCCGGGTTTGCCGGCGGCCTCGGTCATCGCGGTGGTGTCCTCGAGGTCGCGGAAGGCCACGACGCCGGGCAGGTCATGGCCGGGGCAGGGAATGATGAAGGCCGAGGACCCGGTGCCGAAGACCAGCTTGTCATAGGCCACTTCGCCCTTCTCGCCGACCACGACCTTGCGCGCGGTATCGACGCTCAGGACCTTTTCGCCGAACCGGCAGGCGACCTTGTGGCGCCGTACCAGTCGTCATCATGGGTGACGATCTCGGCAAAGCTCTTTTCGCCCGAGAGCACTGGCGAGAGCATGATGCGGTTGTAGTTGCCGCGCGGTTCGGCGTTGAAGAGCGTGATCTCGAAGGCGCCGGGATCGGCGTCGAGCAGGTGTTCGAGCAGTCGGCCAGAGGCCATGCCTGCTCCGATGACGACGAGTTTCTGCATCTCTGCGGCTCCTCTCAGACGTACCATGCGACGATGTGGGCGATCTCGCCCGCATCAAAGATCGGCAGGGCGACGAGGGTTTCGTAACCCTCGGTGAGGCCCGGCTTGCCGGTGACGATCAACGGCAGGCCGGTGGCGAGCACCTTGCCGATATTGCCCTGGTTGGCGTTGACCCGGCGCGGCGGCTCCTGCGTGTCGTCGGTCCAGAGCGGGCCCTCGCGCTCGCAGATGCCGTCGGCGAGGATCGCGGCGATCTCGCGGCCGACCTTGACCGGGCGCGAGTCCCAGATCTCGAAACGGCGCGCGATCGGCGTGCCGCGGGCCGAGAGCAGGGTGAGCACGAAGCTCTTGTCCTGCGGCACCGGGATCGGCAGGCCGAGCCCGGTGGTCAGCCCCGCCTTGCCGGCGCTGTCGGCGCGGATGAAGCGGTAGCCGGAGCCGAGATCGCGGAACAGCATCGGCGTGCTGGCCGACCAGACGCCCCCCGGCAGGCCCTGGCCGCGCGGGAAATGCGTGTGCTGGGAGACCCATTCGAAATGCTTGGCGGCGCCATAATAGCCATCATCCAGCATCAAGAGACCGTCTTCCTCGTGCCAGACCTCGATGGCGCCGGTGCGGTTTTCATCATCACCGCAGAGCACCACGAGAACCGCCTTGAGCTGGGCGTCGTTGAACACCGGGATTGCCACTGCCGAGGTCAGCCCGGCTTCGGCGGCGGCCTCGATGCGCTTGAAATACGAGCCGTCGAAGCCCTTGAGCACCACCGGGCGCTCCTCGGCCCAGGCCTTGCCCGGCAGGCCTTCGCCCTTGGCGAAGCTGATCGCGCGGGTGGCCTCCTCGAAGGCCGAAAGCGCGCCGTAGTTGCCCGTGGCGAGGACCAGCCGGTCCCCCTCGGGCACCCAGATCTCGGTGACCTGGATGAAGGTCTTCACGGGTGCGTCAAGAACGGTGTCCATGATCGTGCCCCCTTGTCCTAGAGGTTTGCATCTGTCGCGCCCCGGCATCACGCGGGAGCGCCTGCCTTTCAGGCGGCTTTCTTCTTCTTCTCGGTCTTGGCCTCGGACTTGCCGTGTTTGCCGTGCTCGTACTCCTCGAGGAAGTTCAGCACCTGCTCGCGGTAGAGGTAGTAATCCGGGTGCTCGAGCAGCGCCTTGCGGGTGCGGGGGCGGGGCAGGTCGACATCGACGATCTTGCCGATGGTGGCCTGCGGGCCGTTGGTCATCATCACCACGCGGTCGGCCAGCAGGATCGCCTCGTCGACATCGTGGGTGACGCAGATCGCGGTCACCTTGGTGCGTGACCAGACCTCCATCAGCACCTCCTGCAACTCCCAGCGGGTGAGGCTGTCGAGCATCCCGAAGGGCTCGTCGAGCAGCAGCAGCTTGGGCGAGAGGGCAAAGGCGCGGGCGATGCCGACGCGCTGCTTCATGCCGTTCGACATGTCGGCAGCACCCTTGTCCATCGCATCGGCGAGGCCGACGCGCTCGAGATAGTACTCGACCACCTCCTGGCGCTCGGCCTGGGAGGCCTTGGGATAGACCTTGTCGACCCCGATGGCGCAGTTCTCGCGGGCGGTGAGCCACGGGAACAGGTTGGGCGACTGGAACACCACCGCACGCTCGGGGTCGGCGCCCTCGACATGGCGGCCATCAAGACGGATGCCGCCCTTGGAGATGCTGTTGAGGCCGGCTGCCATGGTCAGCACGGTGGACTTGCCGCAGCCCGAATGGCCGATCAGCGAGATGAACTCGCCCTTGTTGACCTTGAGGTTGAAGTCCTCGACCACCGTGAGCGGGCCCTTGGGGGTGGGGTAGATCTTGTGCAGCTGCGAGAAGTCGAGGAAGCGCTCCTCGATCATGCCTTCCTGCGCCTTGGCGACCGCTGCCGGAACGTCTGCCGCGATGCCGTGGATCGGGGTCACGTCGGGCAGGTTGCGGCTGCCCTCGGTCTTGGCCTCGATGCCCACGTCCATCAGGTAGGTGGTGACCTCGGCGCGCAGGCGCTTGAAGGTCTCGTCATGGTTCATCTCGCCACGATCGCGCGGGCGCGGAATGCTCACCGGGAACTCGGTGCCGAGCGTGCCGTCGGGGTTCAGCGCGATGATGCGGTCGGCCAGCATGATCGCCTCGTCGACATCGTTGGTGATCAGCACGCAGGTCTTCTTGTCCTGCTCCCAGATCTGCTCGATCTCGTCGGCGAGATTGGCGCGGGTCAGCGCGTCGAGCGCCGAGAGCGGCTCGTCGAGCAGCAGCACTTCGGGGCTCATGGCCAGCGCGCGGGCGACGTTGACGCGCTGGCGCATGCCGCCCGAGAGCTCGGCCGGACGCCGCGTGGTGGCGTGGCTGAGCCCGACCATCTTGACGTACTTGGCGACGGTGGCCTCCTTCTCGGCCTTGGGCATCTTGGGGAAGACGCTGTCGAGCGCGAGCTGCACGTTGCCGTTCACCGTGAGCCACGGCATCAGCGAATAGTTCTGGAAGATCACGCCGCGCTCGGGGCCGGGGCCCTCGATCTCGGCGCCCTTGAAGGTGACGCGGCCCTTGGAGGGCTTTTCGAGCCCGGCCATCAGGTTGATCAGCGTGGTCTTGCCGCTGCCGGAGAAGCCCAGGAGCACGAGGAACTCGCCCTCCCGGACCTCGAGGTCGATGCCTTTCAGCACATCGGTCTTGTGGGTGCCTTCGCCGAAGCTTTTCGAGACGTTTTCGAACTTGAGAATGCTCATGGATTTGTCCTTTCGCGCGATCGCTTCGCGACTTGAGCGCTGGTTTGTTCGCGCTACCGCTTGGCTGCTTGAGCGCTGGCTTGCTTGCGCTATCGCTTCGCTACCTGAGCGCTGGTGGTCTCCTGACCGGCCCGGTTCAGCGGTTGTTCGAGAAGGTGAAGAGCGATTGCAGGGCGAACATCACGCGATCGAGCAGGAAGCCGATGATGCCGATGGTGAACACCGCGACCATGATCTTGGCGAGCGACGAGGAGGAGCCGTTCTGGAACTCGTCCCAGACGAACTTTCCGAGGCCGGGGTTCTGGGCCAGCATCTCGGCGGCGATCAGCACCATCCAGCCAACCCCGAGCGACAGGCGCAGGCCGGTGAAGATCAGCGGCAGGGCCGAGGGCAGCACCAGCTTGGTGATCTTGGTCCAGGTGTTCATCTTGAGCACCTTGGAGACGTTGACCAGATCCTTGTCGATCGAGGCCACGCCGAGCGCGGTGTTGATCAGGGTCGGCCACAGCGAGCACAGCGTCACGGTGATCGCCGAGATCAGGAAGGACTTGGAGAACAGCCCGTCATTGGTGGCCACCGCGGCGGAGATGATCATCGTCACGATGGGCAGCCAGGCCAGCGGCGAGACCGGCTTGAAGATCTGCACAAGCGGGTTGATGGCCGAGTTGGCGTAAGGAGAGAGGCCGGCGAGAATGCCCAGAGGGATCGCCACGCAGGAGCCGATCAGGAAGCCGAAGAACACCGTCTTGATCGAGGTCCAGATCTGCTCGTAATAGCTCGGCGCGCCGGTATAGGCGATGTCCTTGACCTGGTCGGCCTTGCCCGCGGCGATGAGCTTCTCGTTGCGCGCCGCCACCATGGTCTCGAACTTGGCCTTCTTGGCGGCCTTGGCCTGCGCGTCCTCGTGCAGGAGCACCGCCTCGTGCCAGACCTGCGCCGGACCCGGGACCGCGCCGAGCGAGGTCTGCACCTTGGGCGCCAGCGTGCCCCAGAGCAGCAGGAAGCCCGCGATGGCCAGAAGCGGCACGCCCAGCAGCAGCCAGATGTCCTTCATCTGGGCCTTGGGGTTGTCGCCGGCGGCGGCTTTCAGGATCGGGGTGATCCATGCGAGGCCGAGGACGCGGAACCAGGCGTCGGCCTTGTTGATGCGGGTGAAGAGGCGCGCCCGGCGGGCTTCGCGCTCGGCCTCACGGGCGTAGTCTGGATCGACGGTTGTCATCTGAGGAGTCCTCGGCGGTTGGATGGATCGGTCCGGTGAGCGGCGCTCGCGCCGGGGGCGCATCGCCCCACCCACCGTCCCGCAGTCTGTCTCGGAAGCTGTCTCGGGAGGAGGTGGCGGAGGCACCCGGGAGGTGCGTCCGCCATGCATTTGCCGTTTCCTCAGGGTGCGCCCGGAGGGCACATCCCCGAAGGGAAATCAGCCCTGGATCTCGTTGCCCACGACCTTCTGCTCACCTTTCAGGCCGATCGGCAGGCTCTCGAGATAGCCGTTGGGGGTGCGGCCGTCATAGGGGATGCCGTCGATGATGTCGGCAGCCGGGGTCGCGTCCTTGTAGCCGTCGCTGTCCCAGGGGAAATCAGCCTCGTTGGCGAGACCCTCGTCGACCAGCGCGCGAGCGGCCTCGAGGTAGATCTCGGGCTTGTAGACCGACTTGGCGACCTCGTCGTACCAGCTATCCGGCTTGGCCTCGGCGATCTGGCCCCAGCGGCGCATCTGGGTCAGGTACCAGACCGCGTCGGAGTAGAACGGGTAGGTGGCGTTGTAGCGGAAGAACACGTTGAAGTCGGGAACCTCGCGCTTGTCGCCCTTCTCGTATTCGAAGGTGCCGGTCATCGAGTTGGCGATCACCTCGGCATCGGCGCCCACGTATTCCGGCTGCGACAGCATCTCGACCGCTTCCATGCGGTTGGCGTTGTCGTTCTCGTCAAGCCACATGGCGGCGCGGATCAGCGCCTTGACCACGGCCTTGGTGGTGTTGGGGTTCTCTTCCGCGAAATCGGCGGTGATGCCGAAGACCTTCTCGGGGTTGTTCTTCCAGAGCTCGTAATCGGTGATCACCGGCACGCCGATGCCCTTGAACACCGCCGCCTGGTTCCACGGCTCACCGACGCAGTAGCCGTAGATCGTGCCGGCCTCGAGGGTGGCGGGCATCTGCGGCGGCGGGGTGACCGAGAGCAGAACATCGGCGCCGATCTGGCCGGTGACGTTCTCGGGCGAGTAGTAGCCGGGCTCGAGACCACCGGCGGCGAGCCAGTAGCGCAGCTCGTAATTGTGGGTCGAGACCGGGAACACCATACCCATGTTGAAGGGCTTGCCCTCGGAGCGGTACTTCTCGACCACCGGCGCCAGCGCCTCGGCCGAGATCGGGTGCTGCGGAAGGCCGTCTTCGTTGGTCGGGATGTTGGGCTTCATCTCTTCCCAGACGGCATTGCTGACGGTGATGCCGTTGCCGTTCAGATCCATCGAGAAGGGCGTGATGATATGCGCCTCGGTGCCGTAGCCGATGGTGGCGGCGAGCGGCTGCCCGGCCAGCATGTGGGCGCCGTCGAGCTGGCCGCCGATCACGCCGTCGAGCAGAACCTTCCAGTTGGCCTGTGCCTCGAGCGTCACGAACAGTCCCTCGTCGAGGAAGTAGCCCTGCTCGTAGGCCACCGCGAGCGGCGCCATGTCGGTCAGCTTGATGAAGCCGAAGGTCAGTTCATCCTTTTCGAGATCCTGCGCGAGCAGGGGAGAGGAGAGCGCCGTGGTGGCGGTAAGTGCGAGGAGAAGGTTCTTCATTCGTCCGTTCCGTCCCTTGGAGATGCCCGGTGAAACGCCCGGGCAGAAAAACAAAAAAAGCCGCCGACTGATCGCGACTCTGGAGGAGGTCGCGGCAGTCGAGCGGCTTTGCTCGGATATCCCAAACGCTGGGAGAATTTCGGGAGCGGCGCGCCATTGCGCTGCTCGTGACCCTTCTATGACGGCAACTTCCGGATCCGATCAATTGAAAATGTCACCTTGGGGTCATGTTTAACCGGGTGGTCAATTTTCAGATGCTGCATCTGCATAAAAAGGCGGCGTCAGTGCGCCGAGGGCTCGAAAATGCGGCCATCGAAGAACGAATCCGGCCCGAGGAAGAGCCGTCCCGATGTCGAGGCCACGGCGGTCTCCTCCGAGAGCGCGCCCTCCATCTTCGACGAAGCGCCGGGCAGCTCGGCCCGGGTCGGCGCCAGCGCCTCGCGGAAGAGGTCGCTGCGGAACACCGCGCGCGCGGCACGCGCCGCGGTGGGCCGGTCGAGCCCGGTGCGCGCGGCGAGCTGCAACCCGATCCACTCCGCCTGGCTGCGCCACGGGAAGGTGGCGGCGCCGTGGTGGAACTCGACGAAGCCCGGCACGTGGCGCTCCTCGCCCTGGGCCGAGATCACCAGCCGGCCGTTCAGCGCCCGGTCGAGGATCTCGGCCGGCAGGTCGAGATATTCCTTGCGGCTGAGCAGCTCGGCAGCAAGCGTCGGCGATCCGGGCTCGGCCAGCCAGCGCCCGGCGCGCCAGACCGCGCGGATCAACCGGCCCAGCAGGTCAGGCTCGGCGCTCGCCCAGTCGCTGCGCACCGCCAGCACCTTCTCGGGGGCGAAGCGCCAGATCGCGCTGCCAGGCAGCAGCAGCGTGCCGACGCCGTTCTCCACCGCGATCGAGCCCCAGGGCTCGCCGACGCAGAAGGCGTCGATCTCGCCGGCCTGCATGGCATCGGCCATCAGCGAGGGCGGCACGGTGCGGATGTCGACGCTCTGCGGGGCCGGCAGCCCCAGCGCCGAGAGCCAGTAGTAGAGCAGCTCCGCATGCATCGAGAACGGGAAGGGCACGCCCAGGCGCAGCGGCTGGTCGGCTACGGCGATCAGCGCCTCGCCGGCGGTGCGGGCATCATTGAAGGCGAAGTCGTGGCCATGTTCGCGCAGCCGTGCGGCCAGCGCGTTGCTCACCCCGATGACATTGCCGTTCACGCCCAGCACCGAGACCGCCGAGAGCGCCGTGCCGGTTCCACCGAGCCCCAGCGCCGACGCCACAGGGACCGGCGAGAGCATGTGCGCCGCCTCGACCCGGCCGAAGCTCAGCATGTCGCGCACCGACGACCACGATGGCGCCCGGCGCAGCTCGAGCGCGATGCTCTCCTCGGCGGCAAAGCCCATTTCATGCGCCACGATCAGCGGCGCGGCATCGATCAGGGGCAGGAAACCCACGGACAGGGTCGCAGCGATCATCCCAGAAGCCCCGCCGCCGTCACCAGCGCCGCGGCCACCTCGGCCACGCGCTTGCCCTGATCCATCGCGGTCTTGCGCAGCAGCGCATAGGCCTCGTCCTCATCGACCCCGCGCGCCTTCATCAGCATACCCTTGGCGCGGTCGATCATCTTGCGCTCTTCCAATGCGCGCTTGGTTTCGGCCAACTCGGTGCGCATCCGCTGGAACATGCGAAAGCGCGCGATGGCGGCGTCCATGATCGGCTTCACCCGCTGCGGTTTCATGCCATCGACCACGTAGGCCGAAACGCCCGCCTCGATGGCGGTGTCGGTCAGTCCCTCGCCGTCGCGGTCGACGAACATCGCCACGGGCCGGTCGAGCGGCCCTGAGGCCAGCGCGAGCTCTTCGAGCGTGTCGCGCGACGGGCTTTCCACGTCGATCAGCACCACGTCCGGGCTCAGCGCCTGGATCTTGCGGGCGAGGCCAGTGGGCTCGGAGATGACGTGAATGTCGTAGCTGCCCGCATCCCGCAGGCTGTCCACGATGAGAATGGCGCGGTCGCGGTCAGGCTCGACCACGACGATGGAGAGGGAGGCACTCATGGGCTCAGGAACAGCAGCGTTGTGGTGGGAAGTAAAGCTGGCCGATGGGGGTGGTGCCCTCGAAAAAGGCGCTTTGCCCGTTTTCTGGGCGGTGGTCCCTTGCACATGCCCTGTGCAGGGCCGGGGCTTTCGGTGCAGGCCGCAGGACCTATGTTGCCGGACGACACAAGGGAGCACGCAATGGAACTCGGACTCTACACTTTCGGCGATGTCGGCAAGAACCCGGTGACCGGTGAAACGGTCGACGCGCAGAAGCGGCTCAGGGAGCTGGTCGCGGAGATCCGTCTGGCCGACGAGGTCGGGCTCGACATCTTCGGACTGGGTGAGCACCACCGTCCGAACTACGCCATCTCTTCGCCCGCCACGGTGCTGGCCGCGGCCGCCTCGGTGACCGAGAACATCCGCCTGAGCTCGGCCGTCTCGGTGCTGAGCTCGGACGATCCGATCCGCGTGTTCCAGCAGTTTGCCACGCTCGACAACCTCTCCGGCGGGCGCGCCGAGCTGATGGTGGGGCGGGGCAGCTTCATCGAGAGCTTCCCGCTCTTCGGCTATGATCTCGACGATTACGGCGATCTGTTCGAGGAAAAGCTCGCCATGTTGCTGGCGATCAACGAACGCGAAACGCTCAACTGGCCCGGCACGAAGCACACGCCCAAGGTCTCGGGGCTCGGGGTCTATCCGCGCCCGGTGAACGACCAGCTGCCGGTCTGGATCGCCGCAGGCGGCACGCCGCAAAGCATGGTGCGGGCGGGCGCGCTGGGCACGCCTTTGGCGCTGGCGATCATCGGCGGCGAGCCGCGCCGCTTTGCGCCGCTGGCCGATCTCTACCGCCGCGCCGCCGATCAGGCCGGCAATGCCGACAAGGCGCGGGTGTCGCTCAACGTGCACGGCTTCCTGGGTGAAGATGGCAAGGCGGCAGCCGACCTGTTCTACCCGGCGCAGAAGGCGGTGATGGACCAGCTTGGCCGCGAGCGTGGCTGGGGGCCGCAGAGCCGCGCGCAATACGATGCCTCCTGCGGTCCCGAAGGCGCGATGTTCGTCGGCTCGCCCAACCAGGTGGCCGACAAGATCCTCGGCCTGCGCGAAGACCTGGGCTTTGACCGGGTCACCATCCAGATGGGGATCGGGGTGATCGACCACGCCGACATGATGAAAGCGATCGAGGTGCTGGGCACCAAGGTCGCGCCGCTGCTGCGGCAGGGCTGAGGCGCTTGGCGAGCTGAGCCCGGGCCTCCACCGCTCGAAGGTGGCCCGGCTCAGGCGCCCCAGGTCTTGCGCAGCACGCGCATCCAGTTGCGCCAGCAGAGCTTCTCCATCAGCGCCTCGTCCACGCCGTGCGCGCGCATCGCGGTCCGCAGGGCGGGCAGGCCGGCGCAGTCGGTGATCTCGTTGGGCACCAGCGCGCCGTCGAAATCCGAGCCGAAGCCCACGCGGTCCTCGCCGAGGATGCCGATCAGGTGGTCAAGATGGCGCATCATCTGCTCGAGCGGCACGTCGCCCTTCATCTGCCCGTCGCTGCGCAGGAAGGCAGAGGCGAAGTTGATCCCCACCATGCCGTCGCTCTCGGCGATCATCGCGAGCTGCCGGTCCGTGAGGTTGCGGCTGTGCGGCGTCACCGCCCATGCGTTGGAGTGCGTTGCGACCAGCGGTGCGTCGCTGATCGCCGCCACATCGTCGACGCCCTTCTCGTTGAGGTGGCTGAGATCGACCATGATCTTCAGCGCGTTGCACTCGCGGATCAGCCGCTTGCCATGATCGGTAAGGCCGGGCCCGGTGTCGGGGCCGGAGGGGAAGGCGAAGGGCACGCCGTGGCCGAAGATCGTCGGGCGCGACCACACCGGCCCCAGCGAGCGCAGCCCGCGCGCGTGCAGCGCGTGCAGTTGCTCGAGCCCGGGATCGATCCCTTCGGCGCCCTCGATATGCATGATCGCGGCCATGGTCGGGCCGAACAGCGCCTCTTCGAGCGCCTCCACCGTGCGACAGAGCGTGACCGCGCCGGCGCGCTCCAGCGCCTCGAGCGCGGCGATGCCTTTGATCGTCACGTCGCGGCCTTCGGCCTCGGGCAGCATCAGCGGCAGCGGCAGGTCGTATTGCGGCTGGTTCATGTCGTCGGGCGAGGTGCCGGGCACCGGCGGCGAGGGCACGAAGACCGCGAAGAACCCGCCGCCCAGCCCGCCGGCCTGCGCGCGCGGCAGGTCGATATGTCCGTCGGGCAGGCCCGCAGCCACACCCTCGGGGGTGACGTCGCCGCGCAGCAGGCGCAGCACGAGGTCGTTGTGTCCGTCGAAGATCGGGGGCGTGATGGCGGCGTCGGTCATGCGGGGAGGGGCTCCGGTTTGGCGTGCGCCAGAGATGACACCGGATGCCGTTCGCATGCAAGCGGTGCACCGCCGTGCGACGGAGGCGCCCGGTGCGTCAGCCGATCAGATAGGCGTAGGCCAGCACCCAGAGCGGTAGCACAATAAGCGCGACGAGCATGTAGCCGCCATTCCAGCGCAGCCCGACGGTGCGCGCGCTGACATTGCCGAAGGAGCCCACCAGCAGTGTGGTGGCGGTGAAGGGTGAGCTGATGCCCCCCAGCGCCCAGCCCGCGGTGATCGCGGTGACCAGCGCCACCGGCGAGACCCCAAGCTGGTCCGGCGTCGGCAGCAGCGGCGCGATCAGGGTCACCGCCAGGATCGGGTTCATCGCGAACTGCCCGGCCAGCGGGATGATCCAGACCAGCCCCGCCAGCACCAGCCAGTGCGGCAGGTCTTCGGGGTGGAAGCCCGAGGCCTTGACGATGGGCGCCAGCAGCGGCGCGCCGACGGTGCCGATATAGCCCGCCATCATCAGCAGCAGCACCTCGCCGCGGTAGCCCGGCATGTCGTGGAAGGCGTAGGTTCTGAGCCGCGCGCCCAGCGGTGCGCCGCCGCCGCGCGCCTGCAGCGTGGTCCAGACCAGCGCCATCACCGGCACGATCAGCAGCACCAGTCCGATCACCCTGATGCCGGTGAGCGCGCCGAAGATCAGCACGCTGGTCACGAGGATCGCCAGCAGCCCCACGAGCGGCAGCATCAGCGCCCATGTGCCGTGGGGCTTGGCGCGCGGCCGTGGCGGGTGCGTGAGCTTGGGCTTGAAGATCGTGTCGAGCCCCCAGCCGATGCCGGTCATCAGCAGCGCCGTGCCGAGTGCGGGCAGCACCACGGTCTCCCAGCTGGTGCCGGGGATCAGCGCGGTCGAGATGGCGATGGCGAAGGACAGCGGCGACCACGGCAGCGAAGTGACGAAGCCGCGCTGGATCGCCAGCAGCATACGACGACGGCGGTGGTTGCGGATCTCCTCGTCGGGCTCTTCCTGTGCTGCGGCGGTGGCGAGGCTGCCGAGCAGCGCGATGGCCCCGTAATTCAGCAGCAGCGCGAAGGCGGTGCCACCGGTGGTGAGCGCAAGGTAGCGCCGCCCGGGCGGCTGCTCGGCGAGAAAGGTGCCGCTGGCGCGGATCGCCGCCGACGGCTCGGCGGCGCTGCGCAGGGTGGCGAGCGCGGTGAAGAAGGCGGCGATGAACGAGGCTTGGTGAAAGGCCTTGGCCACGGTGCCCTGCCAGTCTCCGCCCTGCCAGATCAGCGCGCCGGTCAGCGCCAGCGCGACATAGACAAAGGCTTTGCGGTTGGCCCGCACCCGGAAGAACAGCACCGCGATCAGCGCCACCATCAGCAGGTCCACCAGCGGCTCCTGCACCGTGGTGCCAAGCCATTCGCGGATGATCACCAGCCCGGTGACGAGGATCATGAGCAATCCGGCGAAGCGGTCGAGACGGTGGGCAGCAGGGGCGGCGCCCTGCTCCGGGGAATGTCGCATGAGGCGGTCCGGGGCCTTTTCCTTGCAGTCGCCGAACAACGAGCCGCGCCGCGCGAGGCGTCGGGATCGCCGGGTATTTCGGGATCTTTTACCCCGGACCCCGTTCAAACCGCAATCTTCGGGGCTATGCGATATGGGCGCTCCCGCCATGCCGGTATGTCATGAAAGCTTCATCCCCGGTTGATCTTAGCGACATGGAAGCGTCACGAACCCGATACGCTCGCCGCCCTATACGGCACCCGGAACAGGACAACCGGGGGACACATGCTCGTCGTAGACCAGCTGACCAAGCGCTTTGGCGCCAATACTGCCGTGGACAACGCGAGCTTCACCGTCGACCGACCGAAGATGATCGGCATCATCGGACGGTCTGGCGCTGGCAAGTCGACCTTCCTGCGCATGATGAACCGTCTCACCGACGCGACCGAGGGCGAGATCCGCTTCGAGGGCCGCAACGTGCTCGCGCTGAAGGGCGCCGAGAAGCGCGCGTGGCAGTCGGACTGCGCGATGATCTTCCAGCAGTTCAACCTCGTGCCGCGCATGGACGTGGTCTCGAACGTGCTGCACGGCACGCTGGCGAAACGCCCGGCGCTGTCGACGGTGTTCAACCTCTACCCGCGCGAGGACATCCACCGCGCCATCGACATTCTCGAGCGTCTGGGCATCGCCGATCACGCCGCCAAGCGCGCCGAGGCGCTCTCGGGTGGTCAGCAACAACGCGTCGCCATCGCGCGGGCGCTGATGCAGGATCCCAAGGTGATCCTCGCCGACGAGCCCATCGCCTCGCTCGACCCGATGAACGCACAGATCGTCATGGAGGCGCTGCGCCGCATCCATGACGAGGATGGCCGCATGGTCATCGCCAACCTGCACACGCTCGACACCGCGCGGCGCTATTGCGACCGGGTGATCGGGATGCGCGACGGGCGCATCGTCTTTGACGGCACGCCCGAGCAGCTCACCACCGGTGTCGCCCGCGACATCTATGGGGCGGGGGCAGACTTTTCCGAGGACGCCACCTCCACCGAAATCCGCGACCCTGTGGCCGAGACGGAGATCCGTCAGGCCGAGGTCGCAATCTAAGAGCTTCCAACGGGCCCACGGGACGGGCCTTTCAATCCGAAAAAGGGGAAGAACCATCATGAAAAAGCTCATCGCGGCCGCTCTGGCCACCACTGCGCTCTGCTCCGCTGCCTCGGCACAGGAGATCACCGAATTCCGTCTCGGCATCCTCGGCGGCGAGAACGCTCAGGACCGTCTGGCCTCGAACCAGTGCTACGCCGAGAAGATCGCCAGCGCGCTCGGCGTCGAGGTGAAGATCTTCACCCCGGCGGACTACAACGGCGTGATGCAGGGCCTGCTCGGCGGCACCATCGACGCGGCCTGGATGGGCGCCTCTTCCTATGCCGGCACCTTCATTGCCGATCCCGAAGCGGTCGAGCCGGTGCTGGTCAAGCAGAACGAGGACGGCTCGATCGGCTACTACTCGATCGGTTTCGCCCGCGCCGACAGCGGCATCACCTCGCTCGAGGACCTGCAGGGCAAGGAGTTCGGCTTCGGTGATCCCAACTCGACCTCCGGCTACCTGATCCCGTCGATCGAGATCGCCGAGGCCGGCTACTCGATGCAGCCCGGCGACTACTTCTCCGACGTGGTGTTCACCGGCGGTCACGAGCAGACCATCGTCGCGGTCAACAACGGCGACGTCGATGCCGGCGTGACCTGGGCCGATGGCCAGGGCGCATGGGAAGATGGCTACAACTCGGGCGCCCTGCGCCGCGCCACCGATGCCGGCCTCGTCGACATGAACGAGCTGGTGCAGATCTGGCAGTCGAAGATCATCCCCGAGGGTCCGTTCGTGCTGCGCAAGGCGCTGCCGCAGGACGTCAAGGACGCCGTCATCGAGCTGACCGCGAACCTCTGGGAAGAAGATCCCGACTGCGCCTACGGCGTGGCCGCCGGCGACGCCAAGGATTTCATCCCGGTGACGCATCAGGAATACGAGTCGATCGTCTCGGCCCGCCGTTCCAAGATCAACTGATCATCCGATCCCTCTCGGGCCCGCGTCTTCGCGGGCCCGTTTCCGTTTTCCCGGACACGACCATGACACGCGATCCCGGCGCCCTTGCGGCGGCGCGGTGACGGCCATCCGTCAGGCAGGACACGACCCCCATGATGCATTCCGACCCTCCCTTCGACACGCGCGCGCATTACATGGCGCTGATGGCGCGAAAGCGCCTCTATGGCGGCATCGTGCTGGCGATCTTCGTGGCGCTCATGGTGTCCGGCTTCATCCTGACCAATGACCGCAACGCCGGCGGCTTCTGGGACGGTCTGCCGCAGATCTTCGATTTCCCCGCCGCCGTTCTGGCCGACACGATCCCCAAGCTCGACCGGCTGCCGGGGCATTTCCTGCGCTACTTCCCCTCGCTGATGGAGACCGTCAACATCGCCGCCGTCTCGACCCTGATCGGGGCCGGCCTCGCGATGCTGCTGTCGCTGCTCTCGACCCGGGGGCTGGCGCGCTGGCCGCGGCTGATCCCGCTGTTCCGGCGCATCATGGACATCATGCGCGCGATCCCCGAGATCGTCGTGGCGCTGGTGCTGATCTTCGTGCTGGGCGGCGGCCCGGTGCCGGCGATGATCGCCATCGCCTTCCACACCGCCGGGGCGCTGGGCAAGCTGTTCTCGGAGGTCAACGAGAACGCCGATCTCAAGCCCGTCGAAGGGTTGCAATCGGTCGGTGGCACCTGGTTCCAGCGCATGTGGCTGGGCGTCGTGCCGCAGGTCTCGCCGAACTATTTCAGCTATGCGCTGCTGCGCTTCGAGATCAACATCCGCGCGTCCGCCATCCTCGGCTTCGTCGGCGCCGGCGGCATCGGCTACGACCTGCGCAACGCCATGGCCTGGGGGCAGGGGCGCTTTGACGAGGCCGCCGCGATCTTCATCCTGCTGTTCCTGACCATCGTGGTGTTCGACCAGCTCTCGAGCCATGTCCGCAACGCGATGATCGCGAAGAAAGGAGGCCACTGATGGCCGACGCCGCCCTCTACGCCTCTGCCGACCGCCTGTTCGCCCGCAAGAAGCTCTTCGCCTTCGGGCTGCCGGTGCTGGTGCTGGTCTACCTCGTCTACATCGTCTTCGCCTTCGACCTCCCCGGTCTTGCCGAGCGCGCCCGCATGGACAACGCCCGCACGCTGCTGTCGGACGTCTGGAGCTACAAGACCCATGTCACCCAGGACAACCGCTCCGGCGAGGTCGAGGTCGCCATCGAAGGCGAGCGCCGCGGCACCTATGCGCCCGGCACCGAGCCCGACTGGGTCTCGATCGACGCGGCCGGCACGGTGGTGGATCTCGAGGACGGTCACGTGGTGCGGTTCCTGACCGGCGGCGGCTTCGCCTATGAGGTGCCCGATTTCGGCCTGATCGAGGCCCGCATGGACGGGCGCGCGGTGGTGTCGAACCTCGAGGAAGAGACGCTGCCCGAGTGGATCTCGGCCTCGCGCACCCGCTTTCAGGTCGAGACCTCGCACGGCCGGGTCTCGCTGACCCGCAACCGCACCGAACTGTTCCGCTACTTCCCTGGCTGGGAGCTGTTCTTCTTCACGCTCGACAGCCCGTATTACGGCCACGGCGTTTTCGAGATCGCCTTCGGGGACCGGATCGACCCCGAGCGCGCCAACATCGCCGGGGCGTGGCAGGATTTCTGGAACAACGCCATGTGGCGCCATGGCGATGTGGCATGGGCGCTGTTCGAGACCATCCTGATGGCCTTCCTCGGCACCTTCGGCGCGGCCATCGTGGCGCTGCCGCTGGCCTTCCTCTCGGCCAAGAACTTTGCGCCGCTTCTGGCGGTGCGCTTCGCCATGCGCCGGGTGTTCGACTTCCTGCGCGGTGTCGACGGGCTGATCTGGACCATCGTGCTCAGCCGCGCCTTCGGGCCGGGGCCGATGACCGGGGCACTCGCGATCCTGCTCACCGACACCGGCAGCTTCGGCAAGCTGTTCTCGGAGGCGCTGGAAAACGTCGACGGCAAGCAGATCGAAGGCGTCGCCTCGACCGGGGCCGCGCCGGTGCTGCGCTACCGCTTCGGTGTGATCCCGCAGATCACGCCCGTCCTGATCTCGCAGGTGCTGTATTTCTTCGAGAGCAACACCCGCTCGGCCACCATCATCGGCGCCATCACCGGTGGCGGCATCGGCCTTCTGCTGACGCAGGCGATGATCACCCAGAAGGACTGGGAAGAGGTGAGCTATTACATCGTGCTGATCGTGCTGATGGTGATGGCGATGGACAGCCTCTCGGGCTGGCTGCGCCGCAAGCTGATCCGGGGCGTCTGATGCCGCGCCTCTCGGAAGAGCCGCTCATCCATCCCGATTGCGAAGTGACGGAGTGCCGGTTCGGGCGCTTCGTCGAGATCGGGCGCGGCGCGCGGCTGGGCCATGTGGAGATGGGCGATTACAGCTATTGCGACCGCTATGCCGACATCGCCAACGCGACCGTCGGCAAGTTCGCCAACATCGCGAGCTTCTCGCGCATCGGGCCGACCGATCACCCGATGCAGCAGGCCTCACTGCACCATTTCCTCTACCGCTCCGACGATTACTGGGACGATGCCGGTCGCGATGCGGCGTTCTTCGCGCATCGCCTGTCGCGCCGGGCGCAGATCGGTCACGACACATGGATCGGCCACAACGCCGTGGTGCGCCCCGAGGTGACCATCGGGCATGGCGCCGTGGTGGCGGCGGGCGCGGTGGTGACGAAGGATGTCGCGCCCTACATGATCGTCGCGGGTGTTCCTGCGGTGCCGCTGCGCGAACGCTTCGCCGTGCCGGTGGCCGAACGGCTGATGGCGCTGGCGTGGTGGGACTGGGATCACGCAACGCTCCGAGACCGGCTCGAGGATTTCCGCAGCCTGCCGATCGAGGCGTTTCTGGAAAAATACGAGTGATCCCGGTTCGGCGACGGGATCGCCCGATATTTGCACCAGCCTCGCGTGCCTCGAGCGTAGGGCAGGATCGCGGCGTTATCGCCGGTGTTCGCAGGTTTGCCATCGTGGTAAGCCCGAAGCGACACACCCAAAGGATCGGAGATCCGAGATGACTGCGCTCACCGAAGACGGCAAGAAACTGGTCTCCGAGGCGGCGATCCGCCACGGCGTCTCGACCGAGACCGCCGAGGCCATGCTGATGGCGCTGGTCGCTGGCAACGGCACGCAGGCGCAGTTCAACATCGCCGAGCTCGGCGGCATGGGGCAATGGTCGCAGGGCGGCATGACCATGGTCGGCGACATGTTCAACAATGCGCTGAAGGCGCGGGTCGATGCGCTCTGCACCGATCTTGCGAACATCCTCATGGTCGGCAACCTGTTCCGTCCGGTCGAGATGCCGGCGCCGCAGCCGGGCACGCAGAGCCAGTCGCAATCGCAGGGCGGCGGCATGGGCACCAGCCTGTTCATCAAGGGCGGGCTCGTGGGGGCCTCCTGGCCCGCCGAGCTTGGCCAGCCATCCTCGACCGGCAGCCAGAACAACCTGCGCTACGCGGTGTTTCCGCAGACCCGGCGGCTGGCGATCGATTTCGGCGGCCGGATCGAGATCTATGACACCGGCGATCACCAGATCTCGGGCGTCTCGCAGCAGCAGAGCGGCGACCAATCGCTGACCTTCACCAGCCAGCACGGGTTGGTTTCGCTGCGGGATCTGCCCCGGGTGGGGGAAGCGCAGCCGCAGGAGATGCCGGAGGACCCGGAAGCATTTTCGGACGAACCGTCCGAGCCTCTGGCCGATCCCGCCATCGAGATGCCCTCTGCGCCGATCCCCGAAGCGGCTCCGGTTCCGGAAGCCGCCTCCGAGACGGGCCCGTCCGGGGCCGACGACATCATCGCGCTGATCCGCAAGCTCGGCGAGCTGAAGGAAGCGGGCCTGCTGACCGAGGACGAGTTCGCGTCCAAGAAGCGCGAGCTTCTCGACCGGCTCTAGGGCCCGGGCGGCGCGGCTATTCCGCCGCCAGCCGCGCCCCGCGCATGGTGCCGATCAGCCGCGCCCCGGCCTCGCCGGAGAGGTAGGCCAGCCGCCCGCCGCTCACGGTGGCCTCGATCTCGCGCGTGGCCGCGTTGACCACCACGAAATCCGCCCGCTTGCCGCGATCCAGCGTGCCGCGATCGGCGAGGCCCATGATCTCGGCCGGCGCCTTGCTGATCATGTCCCAGGCGCCCGGCAGGTCGCGCACGCCGCGATCCAACAGCACCCAGGCCGCCTGCGCCAGGCACGGGTAGTGATAGTCCGAGACCAGCGCGTCGCAGAGCCCGCGCGCCACCAAGTGCAGCGCCGAGACATTGCCTGATTGCGAACCGCCGCGCACCACGTTGGGCGCGCCCATAAGCACCGGGTCGTTGCAGGCCCGCGCCAGCTTGGCGGCGGCAGCGGTGGTCGGGAACTCGGCGATGCGGGCGCCGATGATGCGGTAATATTCCCGCGTCTCGCCATCGGGGTCGTCATGGCTGCCATAGCGCATGTCGAGCGCATCGAAGGCCTCGGCCAGCGCGCAGAGATGGCGCGGCACGTCGCGGCCACGCTCCTTCGCCTCGTGCAGCGTCACGAGGAATTCTGCCAGCGTGCGCCCGCCGCGCTCGGCATATTGCGTCACCTTGTGCGGTGCGCTTTCGGCCAGCTCCAGCGTTTCGGGCAGGTGGTTGTTGAAGATCACGTAATCGATGCCGAAGCGCCGGATTGCCGCCAGCATCCGGTCACGGGTCTCGGGCATGTGGGTCTCGCAGCGCAGCTGCAGCCGCAGATCGGTGAGCGCGCGCGGACGGTAGGTCTCGAGCGCGGCCATCACGTCCTCGGCGAAATCGGGGCCGCGCATGCCGCCCTCCCAACTCCAGCACTGCGCCAGCCACGCGGTGGTGACGCCATGCGCCGCCGCCTCGCGGTCGGTCGAGCGCAGACCGGCCGCGATCGGGAAGGGCGCGGAGGGGCGCGGCGCAATGTGACGCTCGAAGGCGTCGCCATGCAGGTCAATGATGCCCGGCAGGATCAGGTAGCCCGACATGTCGACCTCGGGCAGCGGGCCCTTGGTGATCACGCCGTCCTCGATCACCAGCGACCGCTTCTGCAGTTCGCCACCGCGCAGGATGGTCGCGCCTACGAGGCGCAGGGGAGGAAGCAGTGCCGTCATGCGTGTGTCCGCTCGAGGTTTTCCACAGCTTCTAGCGCGCGAAAATGTCAGGGCGATGACGTTTGCGGCGCTGTGTCCTGCTGAGAGCCCATATCGTCTGAAGAAAACGTGAGCGCCACGCGGTCGCCGGCGAACCATGTCAGCCCGTACTCGACCGGCTGGCCGCCGGCATCAACGTTGACGCTCTCGGCGCGCAGGAGCGGCGCGCCCTCGCGCATGGTCAGGTGCAGCGCTTGCGTCGGCGTCGCGGCCTCGGCGGTCAGCCGGGTGCGGGCGCGGGTGTAGTCCTCGATCCCGTTCGCTTTCAAAGCCTTGGTGACCGAAGCGACCTCCTCGAGTGTGGAGGCGAGGCCCGGAAAGCGCGCTGCGGGGAAGCAGCTGATGAAATGCGCCACCGGCATCGCCTCGGCCAGAGACAGCCCCTCGTAGACGATCACCTCGGCCCCCTCGGCCAGTGCCAGCGCCTCGGCCTCGGCGCGGTCGGCGGGGCGGGTCTCGATCCGCAGGACGCGCTTTTCCGGCAGCCGCCCCGAGGCGCGCAGGTTCTGCGAAAAGCGCACCCGCTCGCCGATGGGATAGTCGAGCGGCGTGGCCTTCACGAACACCCCCGCGCCGCGCCGGCTGTGCACCAGATCGCGCTCGGCGAGATCGGCCAGCGCCCGGCGCGCGGTGTGGCGGTTGACCCCGAAGCGCGAGGACAGCTCGGCCTCGGTCGGCAGCTTGTCCCCGGCGCGGTAGAGGCCGCGGGCGATCTCGCCCTCGAGCTCGGCGGCGATGGATTTCCAGATCGGGCTGCGGGCCATGCACGGCTCCTGTCATCGAAATTTCACGCAAGTCCGCTTGCGCATCGGGGCGACTCGGCTCTATGATTTGTCTAGTTGTATAGAAACCTAGACAAGTCGGCAAGGTTGTCCAGATGAATGTGACGGAAGTCGGAACCGAGGCGCGACAGCGCTGGATGGGGCTGCTCGCCCGGGCGCCCGCGGCGCGCCTGGCAGAGCTGCTCGAGGTGGCGGGCGCGGCCCCGGTGCATGAGTGGCTGCGGATGCCGGAGACCGGTGGCGTGATGGTGCGGGGCCGCGCCGGCGGCACCGGCGCGCCCTTCAACATGGGCGAGATGACGGTCACGCGCTGCGCGCTGCGGCTCGAGACCGGCGAGGTCGGGCATGGCTACGTGCAGGGCCGCGACAAGGCTCACGCGGAGCGCGCGGCGCTGGTCGATGCGCTGATGCAGGGGCCCGGGGCCGAGGCGCTGCGCGCGGCGGTGATCGCCCCCCTGGCCGAGGCCGAGGCGGCCTCGCGCCGGGAGCGGGCGGCCAAGGCGGCGGCGACGAAGGTCGAGTTTTTCACGATGGTTCGGGGAGAGGACTGATGCGAGACGACGCACTCAGCGGCGGGTTCACCGACGCGCCGGTCGAGGCCGCACGCGCCTTTCGCGCAGCGCTCGAGGCGATGGCCCGCCCGGGCAGCCTCCACGAGGTGGCGGGGGCCGAGGCGCCCGCGCCTCTGAGCACGGCGGCGGCGGTGCTGCTGCTGACGCTCTGCGACGGCGAGACGCCGCTGTACCTCGCGCCCGGGCACGACACGCAGCCGGTGCGCGACTGGATCGCCTTCCATGTCGGCGCGCCGCTGGTCGGGCCGGGTGAGGCGATGTTCGCGCTCGGGCAGTGGGACGCGCTGGCCCCGCACGACGCCTATGCCATCGGCACGGCGGAGTATCCCGACCGCTCGGTGACGCTGATCGTCGAGATGCCGGAGCTGCGCGCCGAGGGCGTGCGGCTCACCGGGCCGGGGATCGAGACCGAGGCCCATCTCGCGCTGCCCGAGACCGCGGCCTTCCAGCGCAATGCCGCGCGCTTCCCGCTGGGCTGGGATTGCTATTTCACCTGCGCAGACCGCCTCGCGGCGCTGCCGCGCACCACCAGAACGGAGGCGCTCTGATGTATGTGGCTGTAAAGGGCGGCGAGCGCGCCATCGACGCCGCGCATGAGTGGCTCGCCGAGGAGCGCCGCGGAGACCCGCAGGTGCCCGAGCTGTCGCTGGCGCAGATCCGGGAGCAGATGAGCCTCGCGGTGAATAGGGTGATGGCCGAGGGCTCGCTCTACGATCCCGAGCTGGCGGCGCTGGCGATCAAGCAGGCGCGCGGCGACCTGATCGAGGCGATCTTTTTGATCCGCGCCTATCGCACGACGCTGCCGCGCATCGGCCACTCGCGGCCCGTCGAGACCTCTGCCATGCGCTGCGACCGCCGCGTCAGCGCGACCTTCAAGGACGCGCCGGGAGGGCAGGTGCTTGGCCCGACCTTCGACTACACCCACCGGCTGCTCGATTTCAAACTCGCCGCCGAGGGTGAGGCGCCGGTGGCGCGTCAGGCAGAGCCGACCCTGGCGCCGACCCCGCGCATCACCGAGTTTCTCAATCGCGACGGGCTGATACAGGACGAAGCTCACAGCGACGAGACGCCGCCCGACATGACCCGGCAGCCGATGGAGTATCCCGCCGACCGGTCGACGCGTTTGCAGGCGCTGACCCGCGGCGACGAGGGCTTCGTGCTGGGCATGGCCTATTCCACCCAGCGCGGCTACGGCCGCAACCACCCCTTCGTGGGCGAGCTGCGCATCGGCGCGGTCGAGGTCGAGATGGAGATCCCCGAGCTTGGCTTCGACATCTGCATCGGCGAGGTCACCCTCACCGAATGCGAGACGGTGAACCAGTTCATGGGCTCCAAGACCGAGCCGGCGCAGTTCACCCGCGGCTACGGGCTGGTCTTCGGCCAGACCGAGCGCAAGGCGATCTCGATGGCGCTGGTCGACCGGGCGCTGCGCTGGGAGGAGCTGGGCGAGGAGAATGTCGGCGCCCCGGCGCAGGACGAGGAATTCGTCCTCGCCCATTCCGACAACATTCAGGCCACCGGCTTTCTCGAGCACATCAAGCTGCCACACTATGTCGACTTCCAGTCGGAGCTCGAGCTGGTGCGCAAGATGCGCCGGGAGGTCGAGGGCAGCATGAAGGAGGCGGCGGAATGACCGCGATGCAGCACGACCCGGCCTACAACTTCGCCTATCTCGACGAGCAGACCAAGCGGATGATCCGCCGCGCGCTGCTGAAGGCGCTGGCGATCCCCGGCTATCAGGTGCCCTTCGCCTCGCGCGAAATGCCGATGCCCTATGGCTGGGGCACCGGCGGGGTGCAGGTGACCGCCGCCTGCCTGACGCCGGAGGACCGGCTCAAGGTCATCGACCAGGGCGCCGACGACACCACCAACGCGGTCTCGATCCGCAAGTTCTTCGAGCGCACGGCCGGCGTCGCGACCACCGAGCATACCAACGAGGCCAGCGTCATCCAGACCCGGCACCGCATCCCCGAGGCGCCGCTCGGCGCCGGCCAGATCCTCGTCTATCAGGTGCCGATCCCCGAGCCGCTGCGGTTTCTTGAGCCGCGCGAGACCGAGACCCGCAAGATGCACGCGCTCGAGGAATACGGGCTGATGTATGTGAAGCTCTACGAGGACATCGCCCATAACGGCGCGATCTCGACCGCCTATGCCTACCCGGTCAAGGTCGAGGGGCGCTACGTGATGGATCCCTCGCCGATCCCCAAATTCGACAACCCCAAGCTCGAAAGTGGCGCGATCCAGCTTTTCGGCGCCGGGCGCGAACAGCGGATCTACGCGATCCCGCCCTACACGCAGGTGGTGAGCCTCGATTTCGAGGACCATCCGTTCGAACCCAGCAAGGCGGATCACGATTGCGATCTCTGCGGTTGCGGTACGAGCTACCTCGACGAGGTGATCACCGACGACGCGGGCGGGCGCATGTTCGTCTGCTCGGACACCGATTTCTGCGCCGCGCGACAGGCCGAGGGCCATCGCGGGCGCCTCTCAGGGGAGGACGCGGCATGACGCCCTTGTTGCAGGTCAGGGATCTGACCAAACGCTACGGCGCCCGGCTGGGCTGCGGCGATGTGAGCTTCGATCTCTACCCCGGCGAGGTCATGGGCATCGTCGGCGAGAGCGGCTCGGGCAAGTCGACGCTGCTGAACTGTCTTGCCGGGCATCAGCCCCCCGACGAGGGGCAGGTGATCTTTGACACCCGCGCCGAGGGGCCGGTCGACACGCTGACCATGTCGGAGCCGGAGCGGCGGATGCTGGGGCGCACCGACTGGGCCTTCGTGCACCAGAACGCCCGCGACGGGCTGCGCATGGGCGTCAGCGCCGGGGCCAATGTGGGCGAGCGGCTGATGGCTGTGGGTGCGCGGCATTACGGCGACATCCGCGAACAGGCGGTGGACTGGCTGAGCCGGGTCGAGATCGCCGAGGACCGGGTCGACGACCGGCCGCGGGCGTTCTCGGGCGGGATGCAGCAGCGGCTGCAGATCGCGCGCAACCTCGTCACCGGGCCGCGGCTGGTGTTCATGGACGAGCCGACCGGCGGGCTTGACGTCAGCGTGCAGGCGCGGCTTCTGGACCTGCTGCGCGGACTGGTGCGCGAGATGGGCCTTTCGGCGATCATCGTGACCCACGATCTTGCCGTGGTGCGGCTGCTGGCCGACCGGCTGATGGTGATGAAGTCGGGCGCGGTGGTCGAGACCGGGCTGACCGATCAGGTGCTGGACGATCCGCAGCATGGCTACACCCAGCTTCTCGTCTCCAGCGTGCTGCAGGTTTGAGACGCCGGACCGGGGGCTGTCTGCCCCCGGACCCCCGAAGGTATTTGGAAACCAGAGAAGGACAGGGCGGATGGAAGCGATGATCCGGGTCTCGGACGTGTCGAAGAGTTTCGTGCTGCACAACCAGGGCGGCGCGGTGATCCCGGTGATGGCGGGAGCAGCGCTTTCGGTGGAGCGCGGCGAGTGCGTGGCGCTGGTGGGCGATTCCGGCGCCGGCAAGTCGACGCTGATGCGGATGCTTTACGGCAACTACCTTGCCAATGGCGGGCGCATCGTGGTGGGCGATGTCGAGGTGAGCGGGGCGGAGCCACGCGAGATCCTCGCGATGCGGCGCGAGGTGCTGGGCTATGTCAGCCAGTTCCTGCGCGTGGTGCCACGGGTGCCGACACTGGAGGTGGTGGCCGAGCCGGTCTGGGCGGCAGGCGGCAGCCGCGCCGAAGGCGAGGCGCGGGCGCGGGACCTGCTGGCGCGGCTCAACGTGCCGGAGCGGCTCTGGTCGCTGTCGCCGACGACCTTCTCGGGTGGCGAGCAGCAGCGGGTGAACATCGCGCGCGGCTTTGCGCATGAGTTCCCCGCGATGCTGCTCGACGAGCCCACCGCCTCGCTTGATGCCACCAATCGCGCGGTGGTGCTGGGGCTGATCGAGGAGGCCAAGGCGCGCGGCGCGGCGATCGTGGGGATCTTTCACGATGCCGAGGCCCGGGCGCAGGTCTGCGACCGCGAGATCGACGTCAGCGGCTTCACCCCGGAGCGCGCGGCGTGAGCGGGCGCTTCTTCGCGGTCGTCGGCCCCTCGGGCGTGGGCAAGGACACGCTGATGGAGGCGGCGGCTGCGCGTGTGCCGGGGCTGCACCTCGTGCGGCGGGTGATCACCCGACCCGCAAGCGCCGGTGGCGAGGATTTCGAGGGGGTGAGCGAGGCGGTGTTCGAGGCGCGCGTGGCCGAGGGCGCCTTTGCCCTGCACTGGCAGGCGCACGGGTTGCGCTATGGCGTGCCGGCGGGCGTTGATGCTGTGCTGGCGGAGGGCCGTCCGGTGCTCTGCAACCTGTCGCGGGCGGTGCTGCCCGAGGCGGCGGAGCACTTCGAGGGCATGCGGGTGCTGCATATCACGGCGCGGCCCGAGGTGCTGGCCAAGCGGCTCGCAAACCGTGGGCGCGAGAGCGCGGCGGACATCGTCAGACGGCTCGAACGGGCAGGGTTCCCGCTGCCCGGCGGGCTGGATGTCTGCGAGATCGACAACTCGGGCGATCTCGACGCGGCGATGGCGCAGCTGCTTGCGGCGCTTCAGCCGGTGAGGGCGTAGCGATGCAGCAGGTGGAAGCGGCCCGCCTCGTCCTCGCCGAAGAGGCAGAGCGCATCCATGCGGAACGGGCGCGGGGCCAGCGGCTCCAGCACCGGGGCGAGGGCCGCCATGGTGGCTTCGGCCTGAGCGCGGGGCAGGCGGCCTGTGAGGGTGAGGTGGAAGCGGAAATCTTCCATCACGTAAGGATAGCCCCAGCGCAGCAGGTTCTCCTCCTGCGCGGGCGAGAGATTGGCCTTGCGGCGGCGGGCGAGCTCGTCTTCGCCGGGCGCGGCGCGGTGAGGGTCGAGCGCCCGCACGGTCTGGGCAGCGATGCGCGCAAGGCCGGTGGTGTCGCCCTCGGGCGTCAGCGCGAGGAAGCTGCCGAGGCGCGTGAGCGCAAGGCCGGGCATCTCGGCCGGGGCCAGCGTGGCGGCAAGGGCTGTGAGATCGGCCTCGAGCGCGGCGCGGCTGCCGGTGAGGCGGAAGGGCGGCTTGAGCGTGCCGTGGAAGCCGTATTTGCGCGGCGTGGCGGTGATCTCGGCCACCGGCAACGGCAGGCCCGGCACCTGCGGGTGATCAAGAACCGCGCCGGCGGTGGCATCCCAGCCCAGCCATTGGGCGGTGAACTCGGCAAACGGCCCCGGCTCCGGGGCGTAGTAGACGGCGTAACGGCTGTAATGTGTCATGGGCGCGGGCATAGATCCGTCATGTCACGGAATGATGACGACAGAAAGGGCAGAGCATGGGCGAGATGAGCCTGGGCCATATTCAGGCCAGCGACGAGATGGTGCTTGCGAACGCGCGGATCGTTCTCGAGCACGAGGTGGTGCAGGGCAGCGTGCTGGTACGCGACGGGCGCATCGCGGCGGTGGAGCAGGGCGCGGTGGCGCCGGCGGGGGCGATCGACTGCGGTGGCGATCTGGTGATCCCCGGGTTGATCGAGCTGCACACCGACAATCTCGAGCGCCACATCCAGCCGCGCCCCAAGGTGGACTGGCCGCACGCGGCGGCGATCCAGGCGCATGACGGCGAGCTGGCCTCGGTGGGCATCACCACAGTGTTCGACGCCATGCGCGTGGGCTCGGTGATCTCGGGCGGGCGCACGGATTACCGCAAGTACGCCCGGGCGCTGGCCAGCGAGCTGATGCAGGCGCGGTCCAAGGGCATGCTGCGGATCAGCCACTTCCTGCACCTGCGCGCCGAGGTCTGCTCGGAGACGTTGCTCGATGAGCTCGAAGAGTTCGGCGAGGCCGACCGGGTGGGGATCTTGTCGATCATGGACCACACGCCCGGCCAGCGGCAGTTCCGCGACCTGTCGAAGCTGAAGGATTACGTCTGCGGCAAGCATGGCATGTCGGAGGATCAGTTCACCGACCACGTGGCCGGTCTGCGCGAGATCCACGCCCGGCTGGGCGCGGCGCATGAGGCGGGCGCGGTGGCGGCGGCGCGGCGTCTGGGTGCGGTGCTGGCAAGTCACGATGACACCACCGCGGAGCATGTGGCGGTGAGCGCCGGACACGGTGCGCGGCTGGCAGAGTTCCCGACCACGGTCGAGGCGGCCGAGGCCTGCCACGCCCACGACATCGCGGTGATGATGGGAGCGCCGAACCTGATCCGGGGCGGCTCGCATTCCGGCAACGTGGCGGCGGCGGAGCTGGCCGAGCGCGGGTTCCTCGACATCCTGTCCTCGGACTACGTGCCGTCGGCGCTGATGACCTCGGCCTTTCAACTGGCGGAGATCTGGGACGACCTGCCACGCGCCATCGCCACTGTGACGGCGGCCCCGGCGCGGGCCACGGGGCTCGACGATCGCGGGGTGATCGCGGAAGGGCTATTCGCCGATCTGGTGCGGGTGGCGCATATCGAGGGCGTGCCGGTGATCCGCGGCGTCTGGAGCCACGGTCGCCAGGTGGGGTGAGCGGGCTCCCCGGAAACGCTCCGGGGGAGCGTTTCGCCGGCGAACGGGCGGCGCCCTGAAGCTCAAACGCGACACAAGGCAGAATAAAGCCGCGCCATTGCCTGCTCAAGCGCGGGGCCGGCGGCGGGGCTGCTTGCTCTGGATGCCATGAGCCTGCGTCGTCCATCCCGCACCCTAGGCTGAGGCGCGCGGGGCTGATCAGGATCGGCGACTGGACGTCCCGTCGCCGACATGTCCGCCGCCTCACGATCACGTGAACATTTTTCCTGAAACTCCCCCGAAACAGCCTTCGTGGTTTTAGGCATACCCGCTCCGATCGGGGGTGGGAGGAGACCAACCAGGAGGAAACACCCATGACCATGCTCAAGAGCACCATCGTCGCATCCGCCCTTGCCCTTGCTGCCGCTCCGGCGCTGGCGCAGGACAACCCGATGGTCGGCGGCGCGCCGATGTATGCCGACAAGAACATCGTCGAGAACGCCGTGAACTCGGCCGATCACGAGACCCTCGTGGCGGCGGTCAAGCAGGCCGACCTCGTCGACACGCTGATGGGCGCGGGTCCGTTCACCGTCTTCGCGCCGACCGACGCGGCCTTCGACAAGATCTCGGACGAGAGCCTGTCGCAGCTGATGATGGACGAGCACAAGGGGCAGCTGGCGCAGATCCTGACCTGCCACGTGGTCGCGACCAACGCCATGTCCGATGCCATTGCCGGCATGATCGCCGATGACGGCGGCATGCACCCGGTGCCGACGGTCGGCGGCTGCACGCTTCAGGCCAAGATGGAGGGCGGCACGATCACCCTGACCGACGAGCAGGGCCGCACCGCAAACGTGACCATCGCGGATGTGCGCCAGTCGAACGGCGTGATCCACGTCATCGACCGGGTTCTCCTGCCGGCGATGTAAGAGCCCCCCCGCTGCCCGGCCCACTTCCCGTCTGGCCGGGCGGCTCCCTCTCCGCGGTGTGAGCAGACACCGCGGAGAGGTGAGATCGCGATCTGCCGGACCGCAGCGTCCGGCAGTGCCGTCCGGCTCGGATCGGGCAGGGCGGCCTCGCGCGAGAGCCGGCACGACCCCCAGATTGCCGGATCTCGCGCGAACTTGTTCCGATGTGGCTGGACCGGCCACCGTACGGACCGCATCCTTGACCCGTCATCATCGCAGGAGGACCCACCATGACCCGCAGAGGATTTCTGGCGACCAGCGCAACCATGCTCGGCCTCGGTGGCACAGCCGCCGCCGAGAGTTTCGAGATCAGCCGCAGCAAGGCCGAATGGCAGGCCATGCTGAGCGATCTGGAGTACAAGGTCATGCGCGAGGAGGCGACCGAGCGCGCCTATAGCTCTCCGCTCAATGACGAGAAGCGCGCCGGCACCTTCCTGTGCAAAGGCTGTGATCTGCCGCTCTACGCCTCGGAGACCAAGTACGACAGCGGCACCGGCTGGCCGTCGTTCTACGAGGCGCTGCCGAACGCCATCGGCACCAAGGCCGACCGGTCGCTGTTCATGACGCGCACCGAGTGCCACTGCCGCCGCTGCGGCTCGCATCTGGGGCATATCTTCGATGACGGTCCGCAGCCCACCGGCAAGCGGCATTGCATCAACGGCGTGTCGTTGAGCTTTCGCCCGGCATAAGGGCGAGCAGTCATCTTAGGGGAGGCGGGGCCGGGTGTAGGCCTGCGCGCCCAGGGGAAAGACGCGCAGGCCCGGCCGGTCCGTGAGTGCCCGGGTCAGGGAAACCCCGGGGACCTTCGACAGAAAATACCATCGACACATTTTTGCTAGCACAACTTTTAAGGGTGTGTCTATCGAGTCTTTGTCGCGTGAGTCGAAGTTTTTCCGCCAGCGCCCATTCCTGCGCCGAGCGGCAGTCACGATGGGATATCAGGGGCTTCTGGTTGGCCGGGCGGGCGGCACGAAATCTGCCGCCCGAGGCCGATCCGTCTACTTGAAGTTGCGGCTGTCCTTGATCTGGTCCCAGGCCCAGACAACCTCCTGCAACTGCTCTTCCTGGCTGCGGTCGCCGCCGTTCATGTCCGGGTGCAGCACCTTGATCAGCTTCTTGTAGGCCTTGCGCACATCGGCCTTGGTCTCGGCGCGCTCGACCTCGAGGATCTCCAGCGCGCGCTTCTCGGTCGGGGGCAGGCGGCGCCCGCCGCCGGTCGCCGCGGCGCGGCCCGGGTTGCGCGTGGCGTTGTCGCCAAGCACCTGGTGCGGGTCCTCGATGCCGAGCCGCGCCCAGGCGCGGGCCTCGGGATCGCGGTAATCCTTGGTCTTGCGCTCCCACACCTTGTCGGAGCTCTGCTGGGCATTCATCTCGGCTTCGGTCTTGCCGTCGAAGAAGCTCCATTGCGAATTGTACTCGCGCACGTGGTCCTTGCAGAACCAGTAATACTCGTCGAGCACGTCCGGCGCCTTGGGGGCGCGGAACTTGCCCGGCTCCTGGCAGCCTTCGTGCTCGCACAGGCGCGTGGAGGTCTCTTGTTCGCCGGACATGCCGCGGCGTCCGCGCGGATTCTTCTTTTTCGAAGTCTTCACCGACATATCGAAACCGAAGGGGTCAGGTCTGCTCATGGTCTCACCTTTTCGACTCGGACGAGGGAGTTTAGACAATCCCTCACCAGTTTGAAGAGGGCAGGAGACGAAATTTGTCACGGTCGGCGGAAATCGAAACACGGCTGCGCGAGGCGTTCACGCCCAGCGAGCTTGAAGTGCGCAACGACAGCGGTCGTCACGCGGGACATGCGGGCGACGACGGCAGCGGCGAGAGCCACTTCCACGTGCGCCTGCGTGCGCCGGAACTTGCCGGCAAGAGCCGGATCGCCCGGCACCGGGCGGTGCACGCGGCGCTCGGCGCCGAGCTCACGACGGCGATTCACGCGCTGTCGCTCGATCTCGACGCCTGAAGCCAGGCACTAGTCGTGCCGCATCCGTGCGGCGCGCTCGCTGAGCAGGCTGCTCGGACTGTCGAGCGGCGCCTCGTCGTCTTCTTCGGCGAGGTCGTCGTCGGCGCGGGCGGCCTGTTTCGGTGTGTCCGTGTCATCTCCGCCGGTGCTGTCCGCAGGATCTTTGGCTGTTTCCGGCGTGGCGAGATCCGCCGCGGAGGCCAGCCGACGCCCTTCGAGATCGGCATCGTCATCGTCGGTCGCAGCTGCGGTCGCAGGCGCGATCACCGGGGTGGAGTCCGTCACCGGCTCGGGCGTTTCGATGGTGGATACGCTGGCCGGACGGCGGAACACCAGCAGGTTGCGCCAGATGGTCTGGCTCGAGGTGAGGCCGCTGCGTTCTTCGCTGGGCAGAAGCTCGGCGCGCTGGAACTCCCAACCCTCCGCTGCCATCTCGTTCATCAGCCGTTCGATGGCGAGGGCAAAACGGTCTTCGGCCGCCTTCACGCCGCGCGCCTTCTCGCCCTTGGCGGGGGCGGGAACGACCTTGTATTGATACTGTGTCATGAAAAGCCTGTGATTTTGCGTCGCGCCATCCTATCAACGCGCGCCGCCAGCGTCACCCGGAACGAAATAGCCGGGAGGCCCTTGCGGAGCTCCCGGCTGACTTTGGATAAAATCTTCGTAGCAGCTATGGCTGGTAAAATCGTAAAGTAACCACTCCCGATCTGTCCTGACAGTGGCGCCGAGCGTCTCACGGACCCGGTACTGAGTTAACTAACAGACCCCGATAAGTTTCCAAAATATTTGCATATTTTCGCCATTATTTGCGGCCGATCCGGGCGGTGCGAGAGCTTTGTTTCGCACGCGTACATAGTGCCGGATGTGCTGCACGGAAATTGATCAAGGCCGCCATCTGGGCGGTCCGGGGGGCGAATCTTCCGTATGTGAAAGGGGGCGAGCCTCGCGGCCCGCCCCCTTCCGGCTTTCACAGACTATAAGGGACGTCAGTGATTGTTGTAGGCGTGCTTCTCGTGCACCGCGGCGATGATGATCGTGCCTGCGGTGATCGCGACCGCGAGCAGCAGGAACAGCATCATGACGGCGGGTTTGTCGGCAAAGGTGAAGTACGCTTCCGCGCCTTCCCAGCTTTCGATCGGAGAGGTGTTCATCGTGAGAGTCCTTTCTTACTCGGCCGGAGTGCCGGCGGCTGCAGGAGTTGCAACGTTGACCGGGCCCGGGGTGTAGTTTTCCGGGTAGGCCGAGACCGGCACCTTGACGATGTCGAGGCCCTTTTCCTGGATGTGATCCGGCACGCGCAGCAGGCCGAAGACCTTGAGGATGTAGGACACCACGTAGCCCGGCACGAAGCCGAGAACGGCCATGGTCACGGCGCCGACGATCTGGCCCCAGAGCGAGACCGGCGGCATGCCGTCGACGTTCGGGTAGCCGGCGGCGAAGATACCGCAGGAGACCACGCCGATCAGGCCGCCGATGCCGTGCACCGGGAACGCGCCGACGGCGTCGTCGATGCCCATCTTCTCGAGCTGGACCGCCACCATCGGAACCACGAAGCCGC
>NZ_DS022276.1:143958-175769 GCF_000153725.1 Salipiger bermudensis HTCC2601
CGCCGGAGGCAGGCCGGCCGGTCCCATGAGCGCCGCCAACCGGCAAACGCGTCCCGCCTGCCACCGGCCCGAGCCCGGCGCCCGATGGCGACGGGAGAGGCGACCTGTGCGGCGGCACGCCGCTCCGCCGAGTTTGACGCGGCGCATCGGGGCCCGCGCTCCGCTTGAAAAACCGCGCTTGTCCCCGAATCTCCTGTCGCCAGCCCGCTGTGCCGTGCCTATAAGGCCGCGACACACGAGGATTCTGGGAGATCACCATGAGCGGAGAGCTTTCGCCCATCGACAAGGCCAAGTTCGTGGCGGCCAAACGTGCCGCGGAATTCGTTCAGAGCGGCATGCGCGTCGGGCTCGGCACCGGCTCCACTGCCGCCTGGCTGGTGCGCTGCCTCGGCGAGAAGGTGCGCGAGGAGGGGCTGCGCTTCCGCGGCGTGCCGACCTCGACCCGCACCGCCGAGCTCGCCCGCGAGGTGGGTATCGAGGTGATCTCGCTCGACGAGGCCGGCTGGCTCGACCTGACCATCGACGGCGCCGACGAGTTCGACAGCGAACTCAACCTGATCAAGGGCGGCGGCGGCGCGCTGCTGCAGGAAAAGATCGTCGCCACCGCCTCGGACGAGATGATCGTCATCGCCGATGCCGCAAAGCACGTGGAAACCCTTGGCGCTTTCCCGCTGCCGGTCGAGGTCATCCCGTTCGGCTGGACCGCGAGCCAGGCGCTGCTCGAAGAGGCGCTGGTGACCATGGACGTGCTGGGCCGCAAGACCACGCTGCGGATGAACGGTGAGCGCCCCTACATCACCGACGAGGGCAACTACATTCTCGACCTGCACCTGTCGCGCATCGGCAATGCCCGGCAGCTGGCGATGCTGGTCAACCAGATCCCCGGCGTGGTCGAGAACGGCCTGTTCATCGACATCTGCGACCGTGTGATCATCGGCTACGGGGACGGCCGGGTCGAAACCCGCGACATCAATGCCGGTACCGTCTCGGAAGAGCGCGTCGAGTTTGTCGAGGACGACAACCTCTTCCGCGACATCTGATCCCTTTCGCTTCGGGGCGGCGCGTGCTGCCCCGAAGCGCAGCCCATCGACGACACCGAAGGCAGCGGGCCCGCGCTTTGCGCCGGGCCGCGCCGCGCCAGTGCGCCACCCGCCACGCCGATCCGCCCGGAGCGAGCCACCGGCGACGTGATCGCCTCTGGTCGCTGGTGACGTTCGGCCGTCCGCCCCCTCGCATCTGTCAAGCCTCGCTGGCGTCAGGGGCGCCGGTATCGGCGTCCGTCGCCACCATGCAGGCCGCCGTCCACGCCGCAGGCGTCGCGCAACCGGGCAGGGCGAGGCACGGCCCCTTCAAATGCCCGTGCCCGTCTGGCCTTCGCGAAAGCGCTGTGAGATACCGTTGCGAACTCAATTCAAGGAGACCCCTGATGGCCGACTTCGACTATGATCTCTTCGTCATCGGTGGCGGTTCGGGCGGGGTGCGCGCCGCGCGCGTCGCCGCCGGAGAAGCAGGCGCCAAGGTGGCGCTGGCCGAGGAGGACCGCTACGGCGGCACCTGCGTGATCCGTGGCTGCGTGCCCAAGAAGCTGATGGTCTTCGCCAGCGAATACGCCGAGGTGGTCGAGGATGCCGCCAATTACGGCTGGCGCCTGCAGGAGGGCCCGTTCGACTGGCCGAGCTTCCGCGCCCGCCTCAACACCGAGCTCGACCGGCTCGAGGGCGTCTATCGCTCGCTGCTGAAGAACTCCGGCGTCGACAGCTTCGACGCCCGTGCCACGATCAAGGACGCGCACACCGTGGCGCTCTCCACTGGCGAGACCTTCACCGCCAAGCATATTCTCGTCGCCACCGGCGGCCGCCCGGTGCGCCCCGAGGTGCCCAACGCCGATCTCGGCCTCGTCAGCGACGACATCTTCCACATGGAAGAGTTGCCCAAGCGCATCCTCATCGTCGGCGGCGGCTACATCGCCTGCGAGTTCGCCTGCATCCTGCACGGTCTCGGCGTCGAGGTGACGCAATACTACCGCGGCGCGCAGGTGTTGCGCGGCTTTGACGAGGAGGCCCGCGGCCTGATCTCCGACGCGATGAACGAGCGCGGCATCGATCTGCACCTCGGCACCGACATCGTCGCGATGCGCTGCGCCACCGAGGAGGACCTCGCCGGCCACGACGCCAACGGCATCCCGATGGGGGCGGCGGTGCAGGAGGCGGATTACGTCGAGGAGGACAACTCCAACCCAGACGGCCCGATCTGGGTGAAATCCACCAACGGCAAGACGCGGATTTTCGACAAGGTGTTCTTTGCCACCGGTCGCGCCCCCAACACCCCCGAGATGGGTCTCGAGGAGGTCGGCGTGAAGCTTGGCCGCAAGGGCGAGATCGAGGTCGACGACTACAGCCAGACCGCGGTGCCCTCGATCTACGCCATCGGCGACGTCACCGACCGGGTGAACCTAACCCCGGTGGCGATCCGCGAGGGCATGGCCTTTGTCGAGACCGTGTTCAAGGGCAACCCGACGCCGGTGGATCACGACCTGATCCCCTCGGCGATCTTCACCCAGCCGGAATTCGGCACCGTCGGGCTCTCGGAGGAGCAGGCCCGCGAACAGGAACCGATCGAGGTCTACTCGACCTCGTTCCGCCCGATGCAGACCGCCTTTGCCGGCCGGCCCGACCGGGTGCTGATGAAACTCGTGGTCTCGCAGGAGAGCCGGAAGGTGCTTGGCTGCCATATCGTCGCCCCGAATGCGGGCGAGATGATCCAGCTTGCCGGCATCGCGGTGAAGATGGGCGCGACCAAGGAAGATTTCGATCGCACCGTCGCGGTGCACCCGACCATGTCGGAAGAGATCGTGACGATGCGCAAACCGACCCGCAGCGCTTGAATTTGAAAGCAAAATGCACAGGTATGTGCGGGATACGGATGACAGGACCTAGAGGGGAAGGAAAACAGCTTCATGGCAGGTAACAGCGGCGGCCCTTGGGGCGGCGGAGGAAATCAGGGCGGTAGCCGTCCGCCAAGTGGCGGAGGCGGCAACAACAACGGTGGCCGCAAACCCGAGGATCCGCAGATTCCCGAGATCGACGAGCTGATGAAGAAGGGCCAGGAGCGTCTGCGCGTGCTCATGGGTGGCCGCGGTGGCGGCAACGGCGCCAATGGCGGCGGCTCGAGTGGCGGCAGCGGCGGTCCCGGTATCAGCAAGGGCACCATTGGCCTCGCGGCGCTCGTCGCGCTGGGTCTCTGGGGCTACATGAGCTTCTACACGGTAAAGCCCGAAGAGCAGTCGGTGGAACTGTTCCTCGGCAAGTACAGCTCGACCGGCAATCCCGGTCTGAACTTCGCGCCGTGGCCCTTCGTCACCGCCGAGGTGGTCAACGTGACCTCCGAGCGCACCGAGACCATCGGTGCCGGTCGCGACGCGGACGGGCTGATGCTCACCACCGATGCCAACATCGTGGACATCGAGTTCCAGGTGGTCTGGAACATCTCCGACCCGTCGAAGCTGCTGTTCAACATCCGCGATCCGCAGCTGACGGTGCAGGCGGTCTCCGAGGCAGTGATGCGCGAGATCATCGCCGCGTCGAACCTCGCGCCGATCCTCAACCGCGACCGTGGCATCATCGCCGACACCGCGATGGAGCAGATCCAGGCGACGCTCGACGAGTATGACAGCGGCATCAACGTGGTTCGTATCAACCTCGACACCGCCGATCCGCCGCGCGAGGTGATCGACGCCTTCCGCGAGGTCCAAGCGGCCGAGCAGGAGCGCGACCGGCTCGAGCGCCAGGCCGATGCCTATGCCAACCGCGTGGTTGCCGAGGCCCGTGGTCAGGCGGCACAGATCCGCGAGCAGTCCGAGGGCTACCGCGCCCAGGTGGTCAACCAAGCGCTCGGTGAAGCCAGCCGCTTCAGCGCCGTGCGCGAGGAATACGCCAAGGCCCCCGAGGTCACCCGCCGCCGTCTCTACCTCGAGACCATGGAGCGCGTGCTGGGCGATGTCGACAAGACCATCCTCGACGAGTCCATCGCCGGCGAGCAGGGCAGCGTGGTGCCGTACCTGCCGCTCAACGAGCTGAACCGCAGCCGCAACACGACGTCGGAGGGCAACTGATATGCGCAAGACGACATTCATCCTGCCGGTCATCGTTGTCGCGATCGTCGTGTTCCTGTCCTCGCTCTTCGTGGTCGACGAGCGCGAAAAGGCACTGGTGCTGCAGTTCGGACAGATCAAGGCGGTCAAGGAAGAGCCGGGCCTGGCCTTCAAGATCCCCTTCATTCAGGAAGTGGTGAAATACGACGACCGCATCCTGTCGCTCGACACCGACACCATCGAGGTCACGCCGTCCGATGACCGCCGCCTCGTGGTCGATGCCTTCGCGCGCTACCGCATCGCCGACGTGGTGCAGTTCCGTCAGGCTGTCGGCGTGGGTGGTGTGCGCACCGCCGAAGACCGGCTTTCGGGCATTCTCAACGCCCAGATCCGCGAGACGCTCGGTGCCGATCAGGTGACCTCCGACGTGATCCTCTCCGAGGACCGCCGGTCGCTGACCAACCGCATCCGCGACAATGCCCGTACTTCGGCGCGTTCGCTCGGTCTCGATGTGGTCGACGTGCGGCTCAAGCAGACCAACCTGCCGTCGCAGAACCTCGAGGCGACCTTCGCCCGGATGCGCGCCGAGCGCGAGCGGGAAGCGGCGGACGAGATCGCCCGCGGTAACGAGGCGGCGCAGCGGGTCCGCGCGCTGGCCGACCGGACCGTGGTCGAGACCCAGTCGGAAGCCGAGCGCGAGGCCAACGTGATCCGCGGTGAGGCCGACGCTGAGCGCAACGCGATCTTCGCTGAGGCCTATGGCGCCGATCAGGAGTTCTTTGCCTTCTACCGGTCGCTCCAAGCCTACGAGACCGCCATTCAGGGCAGCAACTCGTCGATCGTGATGACGCCGCAGGGGGAGTTCTTCGAGTATTTCAACGGTCAGGGCCAGGCGGCTCCCGCCGCGGCGCCCGCGCCGTCCGTTGATGGCGAAGAGCAGGCGGCTGCGCCGACGGACGAGGCGGTCGAAGAGGCGGCACCCGTGGCCGAGGAGGCGCCCGCCGAGACCCCGGAGCCGGCGCCCGCCGACTCCGCTGCGTCTGACGCGGACAGCGACGAAGATGCCCCCGTGTCGCAATGACACCGGGCGACATCGCAACGGGGATCGCGATGGTCCTCATCATCGAGGGGCTGGTGTACGCACTGGCCCCTTCGCTTGTCGAGCGTATGCTCGAGGCGTTGCGCCAGATGCCGATCGAGACCCGCCGCAGGCTGGGGCTGGTGACGGTGGCAACCGGTGTGCTGATGCTCTGGATCTTCCGCGGCTGACGCGCTCAGGCGCCTGCGGCCACGATCCTGCCGGCTTTGTCTTCAAGGCGCTCTGATCCGTCGAAACGCTCCGAAAGCCGGCGTCCGTGCGCGGTGCCTCGGCGCGCGGTTCCCTGCAAGCGGCGCACGGCCTGAGTGCCCGGATCAACGCGGTGCCGATGTCCCTGCCGATGCCATGCGCGGCGCGGGCTCAGCCGGCGCGGGCGCTGTCCTGTACCTCCGGCGCCTGCGCCGCCGCGGCGAGCTCTTGGTCCCAGCTGCCCGGGGCGCTTGCGCCTTCACCGGCTTCGTCTGAGCGATAGACCAAGCCCGAAATCTTGTGCTGCACGTCCTGCGACATGGCGCTGATCCGCGACATCGCCCCCGAGGTCTGCTCGACCATCGAGGCATTGCTCTGGGTGATGCGATCGAGATCGACGATGCTCTGGCTGATCTCGTCGAGGCCCATCGACTGGTCGTTGGTGGCGTCGGAAATATCGCTCACGATGCGGCTGATCTCGTCGAAACTGTCGACCACCTGCACGATGGAGCGGCGGGCGTTCTCGACCAGAACCGAGCCGTCGTTGACCTGCTCGGCGCTCGACTGGATCAGCATGCGGATCTCGTGCGCCGCTTCCGAGGAGTTCGCCGCAAGGCTGCGCACCTCGCCGGCCACCACCGCGAAACCGCGCCCCGCTTCGCCGGCGCGCGCCGCCTCGACCCCGGCGTTGAGCGCAAGCAGGTTGGTCTGGAAGGCGATGTCGTCGATCAGGCCGATGATCTGGGCGATCTTCTCGGACTCGGCCTTGATCCGGCCCATCATGTCGGCGGCATCGCCCGCGACACGCGAGCTGTCGCGCATCTCCTTCTGGGCGCGGTCGAAGAAGTCCGCGGTCTCCTTGGTCTTGCCGCTGGTCTCGCGCACGCTGTCGCTGATCATCTGCATCGCCGCGGTGGTCTGTTCCAGCGAGGCGGCCTGGCTGCTGGTGCGGCGCGAGAGATCCTCGGCGGAAGTGGCCAGAGTCGAGGTGATGCCCTGCAGGGCGTTCATCGACTGGCCGATGCCGGCGATCAGCCCCTCCAGCGTGCGCGCCGCCTCGTTCAGGGCGCGGCGCATGTCGTCGTATTTCGACGGGAAGTCGCTGTCATCCGGCCCCGGGACCGCGTGCGAGAGGTTGCCCTGCGCCATTTCACGGATGCCGCAGGCAAGGTGGTCGAGCGCGACCTTCTGCTCCTCTCCCCAGATCCGGAAGGTGATCGAGGTGACCTGCTCGATATCGAGCGCGAAGGCCCGGTTGAGCACGCCGCACATGCGACGGGTGCGGGCTGCGCGCGGGCCGATCAGCTGCCACGCGGACTTGGCGAGGAAGCGTTCCAGCAGGTCCGAGGTGGCGGCGGAATAGGCTGACATGTAGAGATCGAGCGGCAGTTCGATGCGCGCATGGGTGCGCCCGATCCGGTCGAGCGAGGCGAAATAGTCGGCGTCGAACCGCGCCTCGAGCAGGCGGCTCCAATGGGCCTCCTGCGCGGCGCGGGCATGGTCGACCCGATCGTCGCTGGTGAAGAAGGCGGCCGAGCCGTGATCGGCCAGCGCCCGGGCATAGAACCCCTCGAGCACCTTTCCCAGCTCGGGTCGGAGCACGCGACCGGCGGCTTTCAAAAGCTCCAGATCGCCATCGGTCAGGCCGAATTGGTCAAGTTTTTCCTGCGACATGGGGCGCCATCCGCTGTTTCGGTGCACGTCGATATAGGCGCCAAGTCTTTCCAATTTCTGAACGGCGCCGGAACCGTCGCGAGTGAAGCCCTGACCATCTCGCGCCATCACCAGGTTTTCACATGCGCTTGAAGCCCTGCAACCTTTTCTTTGGTGGCGCCGGAACGCTCCTATGTTAGCCTCATCGTGAGGAGGCAGGGCAGCCGCGCGGGGCTTTGCGCGGGCCGCTGCCGCAGAAAAGGAGTTCCAGGTGAACCAGGTGAATCCGCAAGCACTTGCAGTGACACGCGATGCAGCCAGCCCGCTTCGGCTGTTCTGGCTGGCCGCGGTGTCGATGTTCCTGATCGTGTCCCAGACGCTGATGGCATCGGCCCAGAACGCGCCGGAGAGCTTTGCCAAGCTTGCCGAGCGCATCAGCCCCGCGGTGGTGAACATCACCACCTCGACCACCGTGGCCGGGCGCACCGGCCCGCAGGGCATCGTTCCCGAAGGCTCGCCCTTCGAGGATTTCTTCCGTGAGTTCCAGGACCGCAACGGCGGCCCGGGCGACCGCCCGCGCCGCTCTTCGGCTCTGGGGTCCGGATTCGTCATCTCGGAAGACGGCTATATCGTCACCAACAACCACGTCATCGAGGGCGCGGACGAGATCGAGATCGAGTTCTTCGAGGGCTTCACGCTCCCGGCGGAGCTGGTCGGCACCGATCCCAATACCGACATCGCGCTGCTCAAGGTCGAGGCCGACGAGGCGCTCAAGTTCGTGTCCTTCGGCAACAGCGACAACGCCCGCGTGGGCGATTGGGTGATGGCGATGGGCAACCCGCTGGGGCAGGGTTTCTCGGTTTCTGCCGGCATCGTCTCGGCGCGCAACCGGGCGCTCTCGGGCACCTATGACGACTACATCCAGACCGACGCCGCCATCAACCGCGGCAACTCCGGCGGCCCGCTGTTCAACATGGACGGGCAGGTGATCGGCGTGAACACCGCGATCCTGTCGCCCAATGGCGGCTCGATCGGGATCGGCTTCTCGATGGCGTCGAACGTGGTGACCAAGGTGGTCGACCAGCTCAAGGAGTTCGGCGAGACCCGCCGTGGCTGGCTCGGCGTGCGCATCCAGGACGTGACCGAGGACATGGCCGAGGCGCTTGGCCTTGCCTCGACCGAGGGCGCAATGGTCTCCGACGTGCCCGAAGGCCCGGCGATGGAAGCCGGCATGCAGGCCGGTGACGTGATCGTCAGCTTCGACGGCCGCGAGGTGCAGGACACCCGCCAGCTCGTGCGCATCGTCGGCAACACCGAGGTGGGCAAGTCGGTCCGCGTCGTGGTCAACCGCAACGGCAACACCGAGACCCTCAAGGTTACGCTGGGCCGTCGCGAGGAAGCCGAGCGCACCTATCCGGCGAGCCAGGAAATGACCCCGGAAGAGCCGGCGGAATCCGAGCTGATGGGCCTGACCCTCAGCCCGCTGACCCAGGAGCTGCGCGACGAGATGGGTCTGCAGTCTAGCGCCACCGGCCTCGCGGTCACCGGCGTGGACGAGACCTCGGAAGCCTTCGAGAAGGGCCTGCGCGCCGGCGACATCATCACCGAGGCCGGCCAGGCCGAAGTGCTGAGCATCTCCGAGCTCGAGACCAAGATCGAGGAGGCCAAGGAGGCCGGTCGCAAGTCGATCCTTCTTCTGGTCCGCCGCGGTGGCGATCCGCGCTTCGTGGCGCTGTCGCTCGACGCGAGCGAGTGAGCCGGCCGGCATATCAACAGACGAAAGGGCGGGTCTTCGGATCCGCCCTTTTTCATGTCCCGGGGCGGGTGACGGCACGGCCTGCGGTGGCCCGGGCAGGGAGACGCGAACATGACGGCACTGCTGGGGCGCCTCGTTCTCTACACGCGTAAGCTCGACGAGATGATCGCCTTCTACAGCCGGTTCTTCGGCTACGAGGCGCGGCACGCGCCTGGCGACCGGATCGTCGAGCTGCGGCCGCCCGAGGGCGGCCTTGCGTTGCTCCTGCACCCGGCCGCCAAGGGGCAGCGGGCCGGGCAGTCGCTGGTGAAGCTGGTCTTCGACGTGAAGGATGTGGCCACGTTCCGCGCCGAGGCAGAGCGCAAGGGGCTGGTCTTCGGCCCGATCCATCAGGCCGACGGATACGTCTTCAGCAACGCGAAGGACCCCTCCGGCAATCCGGTGCAGATCTCGAGCCGAGCCCTGCGCAGGACCGCCGGCTAGGACAGCGCCGGCTCAGAAGTCGCCGAGCTCCTCGATCTCGGCCAGCGGTGCCGCGATGAGCCCCAGCGTGCGCGCGGTCTCGACCGAGAGCTGGCTGCTCTCGAGGCCGCGCTCGGTCTGGTATTTGCGGATCGCCGCGACGGTGGCACGGTCCATCTGGCTCGTTACCGGCCCGGCGTAGTAGTCGCGCGCCGCCAGCGCGCGCTGCAGCGAGGCCACCAGCTCGGGCGTCACCAGCTCGGGGCAGGGCACTTCGAAGCGCAGCTCTCCGCGCGGACTGACCACGCGAGGCACCGGCTGACGGCGATAGATCGGCGGGCGGATCACCGTGCCGTCCTCGGCGATCTCGGCCTGCACCACCTGCACCTCGCCCATGACCTCCTCGTAGATCGCCGGCACGACCTCGCGGGCCTGGCAGGTGCCGTCGGACATGCGCTCGGGCTCTGGCGGCGCCTCGCCGGGCCAGACGGTGCTGGCGGGCTCCGGGGCATCACAGGCGGCAAGGACGAGCGCCAGCGCGGCGATCAGGGCGGAAATGCGGGTCATCTGCTCGGGGCCTTCGTGTCGGGCGGTGTTTTGAGGCGCAGAGTAGCGGCTTCCTTCTAGGCTGGAAAGCTCCGAGGCTCTGCCTATCGGGTGGCGAGGTTTTGAGCAGTTGCCCCCGTGTGCGACCACGGATTGACCGGGCGGCGTGGCGAAGGGGCTGGCGCAGGCGGCACGCGATGACTAGGAAAGGGGGGCGAATTCGAGACGATGGAGACGACCCGGCCATGGCCAAGATTACCTATATCGAGCACAACGGCACCGAGCATGTCGTGGATGTTGCCTCCGGCATGACCGTGATGGAAGGCGCCCGCGACAACAACATCCCCGGCATCGATGCCGATTGCGGTGGCGCCTGCGCCTGTTCCACCTGCCATGTCTACGTGCATCCCGACTGGGTCGAGAAGCTGCCCGCGCGCGACGACATGGAAGAAGACATGCTCGATTTCGCCTACGAGCCCGATCCGGCGCGCTCGCGTCTGACCTGCCAGCTCAAGGTCTCCGACGCGCTCGACGGGCTCGTCGTGCAGATGCCCGAAAAGCAGATCTGATCCCATGCCGCGCCGGCTGCTGTCCCGCCTCGTCCTCTGGGCGATGCTGGGATCTGCGCCCGGCGGGGCAGTGGCGCAGGCGCTGACCGGCGCCAGCTATGCCGAGCCCACCACGCGCTACGATCACGGCGTGCTGGGCGATGCAGTGGAATGGGGCGCGCTGCGGCTGAGTCGCGCTGGCGCGCCCGATCTGCTGATCCGCCTGCCTCAGACCCGGGTGTTCGAGGATCTGGCCCCGCGGCTTGTCGATCTGGGCGCGCTCCGCGCCGCGATGGTGGTCGAGAGCGATCTCCAGCGCGGCGCCCGTCTGGCGCTCTACACCGCCGACGGTCTTTTCGCCGCCACGCCCTTCATCGGCCAGCGCAACCGCTGGCTGGCGCCGGTGGGCGCGGCGGATCTTGATGGCGACGGGCAGGTCGAGCTGGCCTATGTCGACCGCCCTCACCTTGCCAAGCGGCTGCGCATCTGGCGCGTCGTGCCGGGCGCGCAAGAGCTCCGCGAGGTCGCCTCGGCCGAGGATCTTACCAACCACCGCATCGGCTGGGACCATATCGCAGGAGGCCTCCGCGACTGCGGTGACGGCCCCGAGATGGTGCTGGCAAGCGGCGACTGGGGCCGCGTCATCGTGGCGCGGCTGCGTGCGGGCGGGATCACCCGCGAGGCGCTTGGGCCTTACAGCGAGGCCGCCATGGCGCAGGCGCTGGCCTGCCGGTGATGCAGCGAGAGCGCGCCCGGAGCGCCATGCCGTCAAAGATCTCTTTGCTTTCGCGCCGCGCGCGCTTAGGGATGCGTCCATGAGACTGCTATTTCTTGGTGACGTGATGGGCCGGGCCGGACGGGCCGCCATCGCGGAAAGACTGCCCAAGCTCCGCGAGGCGTGGAAGCTCGATTTCGTCGTGGTCAATGGCGAGAATGCCTCGAACGGCATGGGGCTGACCGCCGAGCACGCCAAGGGCATCCTCGAGGCCGGCGCCGACGTGGTGACGCTTGGCGACCATGCCTTCGACCAGAAGGACATGCTGACCTTCATCGAGAGCGAGCCGCGCATCATCCGGCCGCTGAACTTCGCCAAGCAGGCGCCGGGGCGCGGGGCCGGGCTCTTCGCCGACCGCCGCGGCCGCAAGGTGCTTGTGACGCAGGTGCTGGGGCAGGTGTTCATGAAGCGCCCCTTTGATGACCCGTTCTCGGCGATGGACGCGGTGCTGCGCAAGCACCCGCTGGGCGGGCAGGCGCAGGCGGTGCTTGTCGATGTGCATTGCGAGGCGACCTCGGAGAAGATGGCGATGGGCCATTTCTGCGACGGACGCGCCAGCATGGTCGTGGGGACCCACACCCACGTGCCCACCGGTGATGCGCAGGTGCTGCCCAAGGGCACCGGCTATCTCACCGATGCGGGCATGTGCGGCGACTACGACTCGGTCATCGGCATGGACAAGGTCGAGCCGATGCGCCGCTTTGTCACCGGCATGGGCAAGACCCGCTTCCAGCCGGCGCTGGATGAGGCGACGCTCTGCGGTTTCTATGTCGAGACCGACGACCGCACCGGCAAGGCCGAGCGCGTCAAGATGGTGCGTCAGGGCGGGCGGCTCGAGGAGATCGGGCCGTGAGCGTGGACCGGCGTCGGCGTCATTCCGCGCCGCAAATCTGATTATAACCATACCGCGGCGATACAGGGCCTGTGTCGCCGTCAGGGGCGCTCGCCGTTGCGCTTGAAGTTTCACCGCGCTTTGTCAGTATGTGCCGGGTTGAGCAGAGGCAGATTTCCCGAATGGAATTTTTCGACTTGAGCCAGGCGGCGCAGGCTTACATCACCATTGCCACGGTGGTGGGCATGTTCGTGCTCTTCGTCCAGGAACGCTATCCCACCGAGGTCGTGGCCATCGGGGGTGTCGGCGTGCTGCTGCTGCTGGGGGTTCTGCCCTATGATGCGGCGCTCACGGTGTTGTCCAACCCGGCGCCATGGACCATTGCCGCGATGTTCATCGTCATGGGAGCCATGGTGCGCACCGGCGCGCTCGATGCCTTTGCCTCCTATGCGCAGGGCGAGGTCGCCAAGCATCCCCGCCGGGCCATCGCGGTGATCATGGTTGTGGTGATCTTGGCGTCGGCCTTCATGAACAACACGCCGGTGGTGGTGATGATGCTGCCGATCTTCGTGCAGATCTCGCACCAGCTTGGAGTTCAGCCCTCCAAGCTTCTGATCCCGCTCAGCTATGCCGCCATCCTCGGCGGCACCACGACGCTGATCGGCACCTCGACCAACCTGCTGGTCGACGGTGTTGCCCGCACCAATGGGCTCGAGCCGTTCACCATCTTCGAGGTCACGCCGCTGGCCGTCATCCTCGTGGCCTGGGGAATGCTCTACCTTGTCGTCGCTGGCCGCTTCCTGCTGCCAGAACGGCACTCGATGGCGGGCATGCTGTCGGACCGGTCGCGGATGAAGTTCTTCACCGAAGCGGTGATCCCGCCCGACAGCAACCTGATTGGCCGCGACGTGTTGGGGGTGCAGCTTTTCAAGCGCGAGGGCGTGCGGCTGGTCGACGTGGTGCGGGGAGACGAGTCGCTGCGCCGCAACCTGCAGGGCGTCACGCTCGAGGTCGGCGACCGCGTGGTGCTGCGCACCCAGATGACCGAGCTTCTGAGCCTGCAGCGCAACAAGGAGCTCAAGCGGGTCGACCAGATCTCGGCGCGCGAGACCACCACCGTCGAAGTGCTGATCTCGCCCGGCTGCAAGATGGTCGGCCGCTCGCTCGGCGCGCTGCGCCTGCGCCGGCGCTACGGCGTCTACCCGCTGGCGGTGCACCGCCGGAACCAGAACATCGGCCGCAAGCTCGACGATCTGGTGGTGCGCGTGGGCGACACGCTGCTGCTCGAGGGCGCGCCCGAGGACATCAAGCGTCTCGCCGACGAGATGGAGCTGGTCGACGTCTCGCACCCCTCGGCCCGCGCCTTCCGCCGCGGTCACGCGCCCATCGCCATTGGCGCGATGGGCGCGATTGTGATCCTTGCGGCGCTTGGCGTGGCGCCGATCCTGTCGCTGACGGTGATCGCGGTGGCGGTGGTGCTGCTGGCGCGCTGCATCGACGCCGACGAGGCCTTCTCCTTCATCGAGGGCCGGTTGCTTGCGCTGATCTTCGCCATGCTGGCCATCGGCGCGGCGCTTGAGGCCTCTGGCGCGGTCGAGCTGATCGTGCAGGCGGTGGCGCCGTGGATGCAGGAGCTGCCCGGGCCGCTGCTGGTCTGGTCGGTGTTCCTGCTGACCTCGGTGCTCACCGAGGCGGTGAGCAACAACGCCGTGGCGGTGGTCGTCACACCGATCGCGATCTCGCTGGCGCAGGCGCTGGGCATCGATCCGCGCCCTCTGGTGGTGGCGGTGATGGTGGCGGCATCGTGCAGCTTTGCCACCCCCATCGGCTACCAGACCAACACGCTGGTCTATGGCCCGGGCGGTTACCGCTTCTCGGACTTCCTGAAGGTGGGCGTGCCGCTGAACCTCAGTGTGGGCGTACTTTCAGCGCTGCTCATCCCGCTGATCTGGCCGCTCTGAGCGCGGCGCGGGGGGGCAAGATTTTTAGTCCTAAAAATCTTGGCCTCAAAAATCTTAGCTAAGATTTTTGGGGTGTGACCTCAGCCGTAGCGCTGAACGAAGTTGCGCAGGATCCGCTCGGGCCATGTCACATCGGCGGCCCGGCACATGGCGATGAGATCATCCGCCTCGGACGGGTCGAAATAGCCCTTGTGCCGGTAGATGCGGATGCGGGTCTCGAACCCCGCCGCGTCAGCTTCCGGATGGAACTGCGTGGCATAGACGTTGTCGCCGTGGCGGATCATCTGGAACGGGCAGGGGCCTGAGTTCAGCAGATGCACCGCGCCCTCGGGCAGGTGCTGCACCGCCTCCTTGTGGCCCACGAAGGCATCGAAATGCTCCGGCAGCCCGTCGAGCAGCGGATCGGTGGCCCCGGCCTCGGTGCGGGCGCAGGTCACAGCGCCCACCGGCTCGCCATAGCGCGCCTTGCCGACCTCGGCGCCGAGATGATGCGCAAGGATGCCGATGCCGTAGCAGCAGCCCATGAACGGCACGTCATGCCGGGTGATCGCCGGCATCAGGGACAGGCAGGCGGCCTCGATCCTTGCTTCCACCGCCGATTTGCTCTCCGCCGGGTCCGAGACGCAGCCCGGGCCGCCGCCCACGATCACCCCGGCATAGTCGCGCGGATCGAGCCCCTCGGGGAGGTCCTCGCAATCAAGCCGGATGCGGTGCACCCGGTCGGGAGAGAGGTCGCCCTTGGCGAGGAAGGCGGAAAATTCGTCGTCGCTGGCCTCGGCCTCGGGGCGCAGCTGCAGGATCAGGAAACGGCTCATGCGCAAGGCTTTAGCCCGCCACGACCGATCCGCAAAGCGCAGATGTGATCGCGCCCCGCTTGATTGCCGCACCATCAAGAACATATCATGAACACATGGCACGACTCACTCTCGATCAGAAGCTCGCGATTCTTTCCGACGCGGCAAAATACGATGCCTCCTGCGCCTCGAGCGGGGGGCAGAAGCGCGACTCGCGCGATGGCAAGGGGCTGGGCTCGGTTACCGGCTCCGGGATCTGCCACGCCTACACGCCCGACGGGCGCTGCATCAGCCTGCTCAAGATCCTGATGACCAATTTCTGCATCTACGACTGCGCCTATTGCGTGAACCGGGTGAGCAGCAACGTCCAGCGCGCCCGCTTCTCGCCGGAGGAGGTGGTGACGCTGACGCTGGAGTTCTATCGCCGCAACTATATCGAGGGTTTGTTCCTCTCCTCGGGCATCATCCGCAGCCCCGACGAGACCATGACCGACATGGTGCGCATCGCCCGCACCCTGCGGCAGGAGCACGGCTTTCGCGGCTATATCCACCTCAAGACCATTCCCGACGCCACGCCCGAGCTGATCGAGGAGGCGGGGCTCTTTGCCGACCGGCTGTCGATCAATATCGAGCTGCCGACCGACGGGGCGGTGAAATCCTACGCCCCCGAGAAGGACCCGGCGCAGATCCGCAAGGCGATGGCCGATGTGCGGCTGTCGCGCGAGGCCCGCAAGGAGCGCAGCTTCACCGGCAAGCGCCCGCCGCGCTTTGCCCCCGCCGGGCAGTCGACGCAGATGATCGTGGGCGCCGACGGGGCGGATGACACCACCATTCTCGGCACCTCGACGCGACTTTATTCCAGCTACCGGCTGAAGCGGGTCTATTACTCGGCCTTCTCGCCGATCCCCGACAGCTCGGCGGCGCTTCCGCTGATCAAGCCGCCGCTCATGCGCGAGCACCGGCTCTACCAGGCCGACTGGCTGCTGCGCTTCTACGGCTTCGAGCTGGGCGAGATCGCGTCGGCCACCAAGGGCGGCAATCTCGATCTCGAGATCGACCCCAAGCTCGCTTGGGCGTTGGCCAATCGCCATCGCTTCCCGATCGACGTGAACCGCGCCGAGCGCGAGCTGCTGCTGCGCATTCCAGGCGTCGGCACCAAGAGCGTCGGGCGCATCCTCGCCACCCGCCGTCACCGCGCGCTGCGCTACGAGGACCTGCGCCGCATGGGGGTCAACCTCAAGCAGGCGCGGCCCTTCCTGACGGCGCTCGACTGGCGGCCGCGGGGGCTGGATGCCGCCGACCTGCGGGCGCGTTTCGCGCCGCCGCCCGAGCAGCTGCAGCTGCTCTGATGCGCCGGGTCGTGCTGCCGGAGATCGGCACTTTCGAGGCCTGGCGCGACGAGGCGCGGGCGCTTCTGGGGGCGGGCGTGCCGCCCGAGGAGGTGCTCTGGAACCGGGGCGCCGCCGAGGCAGACCTTTTCGCCAAGGCGCTGCCGCCGGTGCGGGGCGGCGCGGTGACCGTGCCCAAGGGCTTCGTCGATCTCGCACGGCTGGTGGTCTGGCATCGCGATCCCGAACGCTTTGCCCGGCTCTACGCGCTGCTCTGGGCGCTGGGCCACGACCGCCGCCTGCTCGAGGATCGCGGCGATCCGCGGATCGACCGGCTGCGGCGGATGGCGAAGGAGGTCAGCCGCGACCGCCACAAGATGACCGCCTTCGTGCGCTTCCGCGAGATCGGCGATCCTGCCGCCACGCGCCGGCGCTTTGCCGCGTGGTTCGAGCCGTCGCACTACATCCTCGAGCTCGCCGCGCCATCTTGCCAAGCGCTTCGGGGATATGGACTGGTCGATCTTCACGCCCGATCTGACGGCGCATTTCGACGGGTTCGAGATTCGCTTCGCCCCGCCCGAGGCGCGGCCCGAGCTGCCCGACGACGCCGCAGAGGAGCTCTGGCGCACCTACTTCCGCAACATCTTCAATCCCGCACGACTCAAGGTCAGCGCGATGCAGGCGGAGATGCCGAAGAAATACTGGCGCAACCTGCCAGAGGCGCCGCTGATTCCCGAACTGATCGCCGAGGCCCAGTCGCGAGCGCAGGCCATGGCCGACGCGGCCCCGAGCCTGCCGCCGATCCGGGCCGAGCGCATCACCGAGCGGCTGCGCGCCCCCGAGGCGCCCGCGCCGGTTGGCGATCGCGAGGCGCTTCTGACCGGGCTGGCGGGCTGCCGGCGCTGCCCGCTCTGGCAAAACGCGACCCAGCCGGTGGCGGGCGAGGGCCCGCTCGATGCGGCGCTGATGATCGTGGGCGAGCAGCCCGGCGATCAGGAGGATCTGGCGGGGCGGCCCTTCGTCGGGCCCGCGGGGCAGCTTTTCGACGCGGTGGCCGAGCGCGCCGGGCTGGCGCGCGACCGGGCCTATGTCACCAACGCGGTGAAGCATTTCAAGTTCGCGCCGCGCGGCAAGCGGCGGCTGCACCAGTCTCCGAACTCGGGCGAGATCGCCCATTGCCGGTGGTGGCTCGACATGGAGCGCCAGCTGGTGCGCCCGAAGCTCATCGTGGCGATGGGGGCGAGCGCGGCGGAGAGCCTGACCGGCGATGGCCGCCGCATCGGCACAAGGCGCGGCACGCTCGAGCAGGCGCCCGACGGCACGCCGGTGATGGTGACATGGCACCCGTCCTATCTCCTGCGTCTTCCCGAGGGCGCGCGCGGCGCCGCCGAGGCGGCCTTCGAGGCGGATCTGCGCCACGCCGCCGCGCTGGTGGCGCAGGGGGAGGCCGCCGGCTGATACCGCAGGGCCTTAACGAGGGCTTTACCGGGGCGGCGGGGCAGGGCAGAACAGCGCCATGACCCAGACATCCCCCTCCGACACCCTTCCCGATGTGCGCGGCCGGCTGACGCCCAACCGCGACCTCTCCGCTCTCACCTGGCTGCGCGTCGGCGGGCCGGCGGACGTGCTGTTCCAGCCGGCTGATCTCGAGGACCTGCAGCAGTTCCTGCGCGCACTGCCGCCGGAGCGCGAGGTCTTCCCGATGGGCGTCGGCTCGAACCTCATCGTGCGCGATGGCGGGCTGCGGGCGGTGGTGATCCGGCTCGGGCGCGGCTTCAACGGCATCGAGATCGACGGCACCCGCGTCACCGTGGGGGCGGCGATGCTCGACGCGCAGGCGGCCAAGCGGGCGGCGGCGGAGGGGGTCGACCTGACCTTCCTGCGCACCATTCCCGGCAGCATTGGCGGCGCGGTGCGGATGAATGCGGGCTGTTATGGCACCTACGTGGCCGACCACCTGATCGAGATCCGCGCGGTGACCCGGGCCGGTGATCTGGTGACGCTCTCGAAGGACGCGCTCAAGCTCGGCTACCGTCACAGCGAGCTGCCAGAGGGCTGCGTGATCGTCGAGGCGGTGTTCGAGGGCACGACGGGCGACGCGGAAGAGCTAGCCGCGCGCATGGACGCGCAGGTCAAGAAGCGCGACGAGACCCAGCCCACCAAGGACCGCACCGCCGGCTCGACCTTCCGCAACCCGGCGGGATTCAGCTCGACCGGGCGCGAAGACGATGTACATGACCTCAAGGCGTGGAAGGTTATTGATGATGCCGGGATGCGCGGTGCAACCCTTGGTGGCGCGCAGATGTCGCCCAAGCATTCCAACTTTCTGGTGAACACCGGAGAGGCAACGGCGGCCGATCTCGAGGGGCTGGGCGAAGAAGTTCGAAAAAAGGTTTTCCAAGACAGTGGAATAGAGCTACATTGGGAAATCATGAGGGTCGGTGAACCCGCACAGAAATGACGCCGACAACCGGCGCGTGACAGGCACGGCGGCTCGCCGATCAAAGAGCAAGCTGTCGAATATCGCAGGGCGGGTCCGGTTTGCCGGGCCGATGAGTCCTGAAGCAGAACAAAAGGGGCAGAAAGCCCCGTGATTTCGAGGCGGTTTTGGGGATGTCGAGCAGGGCAAACCCGAAAGTGGCGGTATTGTTGGGTGGACCCTCCGCAGAGCGCGAGGTGTCTCTCAGTTCCGGGCGGGAATGTGCCGCCGCTTTGAGGGCAGAAGGTTACCAGGTCACCGAGGTCGATGCCGGCCGCGATCTGGCGCAGCGTCTCGAGGCGCTCGCGCCCGATGTCGTGTTCAACGCGCTGCATGGCCGTTGGGGCGAGGATGGCTGTGTGCAGGGGCTGCTGGAATGGATGGGTCTTCCCTACACCCATTCCGGGGTTCTGGCGTCGGCGGTGGCGATGGACAAGGAACGCTCCAAGGAGGTCTACCGCGCCGCGGGACTTCCGGTGGTCGAGAGCGTTCTGGCGAGCAAGGCCGAGATCTCGGCCCGCCACATGATGGCGCCGCCCTACGTGGTCAAACCCTATAACGAAGGCTCCTCGGTGGGCGTCTACCTCGTGCAGGAGGGCGCCAACACGCCGCCGCGCATTGCCGAGGACATGCCTGACACGCTGATGGTCGAGACCTACGCGCCGGGGCGCGAGCTCACCACCACGGTAATGGGCGACCGGGCGCTGACCGTCACCGACATCATCACCGAGGGCTGGTACGATTACGACGCCAAGTACAAGGAAGGCGGCTCGCGTCACGAGCTGCCCGCCGACGTGCCCGCCGAGATCTTCGATGCCTGCCTCGCGTACGCGCTGCGTGCCCATGAGGCGCTTGGCTGCCGCGGCGTGAGCCGCACCGATTTTCGCTGGGACGAGAGCCGCGGGCTGGACGGGCTGATCCTGCTCGAGACCAACACCCAGCCCGGTATGACGCCGACCTCGCTGGTGCCCGAGCAGGCCCAGCATTGCGGCATGTCCTTTGGCGCGCTGATGCGCTGGATGGTGGAGGACGCCTCGTGCAACCGTTGAGCGCGCCGCCCCGGCAGCAGGCGAACCAGCAGGTGAACCGCCCCGATCCCGCGCCGTCGCGGCTGAAATACCGCCTCGAGCGGCTGATGCTGACGCCGATGTTCCGCCTCGCGCTGCGGGTCGGCATCCCGGCGGTGATCGGTTTCGGCGCGGCAAGCTGGTATTTCTCTTACGAAGAACACCGCACGCAGGTGGTCGATACGGTGGCGCATATCCGCAACCAGATCGAGACCCGGCCCGAGTTCATGGTCAACCTGATGGCCATCGACGGCGCCAGCAGCGGCGTGTCCGACGACATCCGCGAGATCGTGCCGCTGGATTTCCCGATCAGCTCCTTCGATCTCGACCTCGATCACATGCGCGGCACCATCACCGGGCTCGACGCGGTGAAATCCGCCGAGCTGCGCATCCGGCAGGGCGGGGTGTTGCAGATCGACGTGACCGAGCGGGTGCCGGTGGCGCTCTGGCGCCATGCCGGCGCGCTCGAGCTTCTCGACATGGACGGCGTGCATGTGGGGCCCGCGACGCGGCGCTCGGAGCGGCCCAACCTGCCGGTGATCGCCGGGCGCGGCGCCGATGGCCACGTGCCCGAGGCGATGGCGCTGATCCGCGCGGCTGCGCCGCTCACCGACCGGATGCGCGGCCTCGTGCGCATGGGCGAGCGGCGCTGGGACGTGGTGCTGGATCGCGGCCAGCGCATCATGCTGCCCGAGACCGGCGCCGTGCGGGCACTCGAGCGCGCACTGGCGATGGATGCGGCGGTCGACATGCTGGGGCGTGACATCGCCGCGGTGGACCTGCGTCTGCCGCGCCGTCCGACCCTGCGCCTGGCGAGCGGGGCAGTGGAACAATATTGGCGGATCAAGGCCTTAGAGACCGGAGAACAACAACAATGATCGAGCTCTATGAATCCCAGCGCGCGATGCGCAACATGCGCAAGGCGGCGATGCAGCGCGGCGTTGTGGCGATCCTCGACGTGGGCAGTTCCAAGATCGCCTGTCTCGTGCTGCGCTTCGACGGCAACGAGCAGATCCTCGACGACGGCATCGGGTCGCTGGCCGGGCAGTCGGGCTTCCGGGTGATCGGCGCCGCGACGACCCGTTCGCGCGGGGTCAAGTTCGGCGAGATCGCCGCCATGGGCGAGACCGAGCGCGCCATCCGGACCGCCGTGCAGGCGGCGCAGAAGATGGCCAATATCCGGGTCGATCACGTCATCGTCTGCTTCTCGGGCGCCGAGCCGCGCAGCTACGGGCTCGCCGGTCAGGTCGAGGTCGACGGCACCATGGTCTCCGAACAGGACGTGGCGCGGGTGCTCTCGGCCTGCGACGTGCCCGATTTCGGCGTGGGTCGCGAGGTGCTGCACGCACAGCCGGTGAACTTCGCGCTCGATCACCGCTCCGGGCTCGACGATCCGCGCGGCCAGATCGGCCGAGCGCTGGCCACCGACATGCACATGCTGACGATCAACGCGCAGGCGATCCAGAACATCGCCCATTGCGTCAAGCGCTGCGATCTCGAACTCGCGGGTCTTTCCTCTTCGGCCTATGCCTCGGGCATCTCGGCGCTGGTCGAGGACGAGCAGGAGCTGGGCGCGGCCTGCATCGACATGGGCGGCGGCACCACCGGCGTGTCGATCTTCATGAAGAAGCACATGATTTACGCCGACGCGGTGCCGATGGGCGGCAACCACGTGACCAGCGACATCTCGATGGGTCTGCAGATCCCGATGGCGATGGCCGAGCGCATCAAGACCTTCTACGGCGGCGTCGTCGCCACCGGCATGGACGATCGCGAGATGATCGAGATCTCCGGCGATACCGGCGACTGGCACCATGATCGGCGTCAGGTCAGCCGCGCCGAGCTGATCGGCATCATGCGCCCGCGGGTCGAGGAGATACTCGAGGAGGTACGCGCCTCGCTCGACGCAGCCGGCTTCGATCACCTGCCGAGCCAGCAGATCGTGCTGACCGGTGCCGCGAGCCAGATCCCCGGCCTCGACGGCCTTGCAAGCCGCATCCTCGGCTCGCAGGTGCGACTGGGCCGCCCGATGCGCGTGCATGGCCTGCCGCAGGCCGCCACGGGTCCGGGCTTTGCCAGCGCGGTGGGCCTTTGCCTTTTCGCGGCGCATCCGCAGGACGAATGGTGGGATTTCGAGATCCCGGTCGACAAATATGCCTCCGGCGGGCTCAAGCGCGCCGTGAAGTGGTTCCGCGACAACTGGTGAGTTGGGCAGGGGGGCTTCGGCTCTCTGCTAGATACGGACGCCCCCGCAGGATCCTGCGGGGGCGTTTTTCGTTTTTCGGGGATCTTCGTGGGAGCGCGGAATCAAGGTCGAAGGCCGCCGCGCCATCGCCTGCCCGGCCCGACGGGCTGGCGATTGGGAGACGTTAGCGCTGAGCTGTGAGGTCCTTCGGATTTGGCCGGGATAGATCGAGGAATTCCGCGCTTAGATCGCCACCCCGACGGGCAGGCGATGGCGCGGCGCCACAAGCGTTGTGACGGATGACAAGAGAGAGGCCGCTTCGCAACACATGGGGCCATGGAAGGGGAAGCGGCAAGCCTTTAGCCTCGCAGGACTACCCCGCCAGCAGCGCCCGAGCGGCCGCACGGGCTTCCTTGGTGACCGTGTCGCCCGAGAGCATCCGGGCGATCTCGTCCTCGCGGTCGCCGGCATCGAGTGCCGCTACGGTCGACAGCGTGGCGTCGTTCTCGACCCGCTTCTGCACCCGCCAGTGATGCGCGCCGAGCGCCGCCACCTGAGGCGAATGGGTCACCACCAGAACCTGCCCGCCCTCGGCCAGCGCCTTCAGGCGACGGCCCACCGCATCGGCGGTGGCCCCGCCAACGCCGCGGTCGATCTCATCGAAGATCATCGTGACGCCACGGTTGCGCTCTTCCGAGAGGCTGACCTTCAGCGCCAGAAGGAAACGCGACAGCTCGCCGCCCGAGGCGATCTTGTTGAGCGGGCCCGCCGGCGCGCCGGGGTTGGTCGCGACGGTGAAGGCCACGGCGTCGCGGCCCTCGGGGCCGGGCTCGCCGCCGGCCACCTCGGTGCGGAACACCGCGCGCTCCATCTTGAGCGGCGCCAGTTCGGTGGCCATGGCAGTGTCGAGCCGGCCCGCGGCCTCGCGGCGCGCCTCGGTCAGCGCCGCGGCGGCGGTGTCATACTCGGCATCCGCCTCGGAGACCGCGCGGGTGAGGGCGGCGATGTTTTCGGCCCCGCTCTCCAGCGCCGCCAGCCGGCCCGAGAGCGTTGCTGCCAGCTCGGGCAGCTCGTCGGGGGCGATGGCATGCTTGCGGGCGAGGCCGCGGATGGCGAAGAGCCGTTCCTCGGTCTCCTCGAGATCCTGCGGATTGAATTCCAGCGCATCGAGGCAGTCTTCGACCTCGCGCCCGGCCTCGTCCAGCTCGGCCATGGCGCGGGTGAGGGCGGCGATGGCCCCCTCGAGCCGGCCCTCGGCCTTCTCGGATGCGCCTTCGAGCCAGCGCAGGGCGTTGGCCATGGTGCCCTCGGCGCCGTCATTGCCTAGCGCTTGCGAGGCGCGCACGATGTCCTCACGGATGCGCTCGGCGCTCTGCATCATGCGGCGCTTTGTGTCCAGCTCGGCCTCCTCGCCGGGCATCGGGGCCAGACGGTCCAGCTCATCCACCGCGTGGCGCAGGAAATCTTCCTCGGCGCGCACCGCCTCGAGCGCGGCCTGCGCCGCCTCGAGCGCCTTGCGGGCTTCGCGCCGCTTGGCCCAGGCGGCGCGTGCCGCGGCCAGTTCGGCGTCGATGGCAGCATAGCTGTCGAGAATGGCGCGGTGGCCCGAGGGGTTGAGCAAGCCGCGGTCGTCATGCTGGCCGTGCAGTTCCACCAGCGTCTCGGACAGGCGCCGCAGCACCTCGCCGCTGGCGCGACGGTCGTTGACCCAGCCGGTCTTGCGGCCATCGGCGCTGTTGACCCGGCGGAGGATCAGCTCTTCCGAGACCGGCAGCCCGGCCTCTTCCAGCACCGCGCGCGCCGCGTGACCGGGGGAGAGCTCGAACACCGCCGTGACCTCGCCCTGCGCGGCACCGCTGCGCACCAGCTCTGCGCGGCCGCGCCAGCCCAGCACAAAGCCCAGCGAATCCAGAAGGATCGACTTGCCGGCGCCGGTCTCGCCGGTCAGCACGTTGAGACCGGGCTGGAACGCGAGGTCCAGCCGGTCGATGATCAGCATGTCGCGGATCTCAAGCGCTCGAAGCATGAACTGCAAGGCGGGCGATCAGCCCGCCATCCCTTATAGCCACTCGCCCTTCACCATCTGGCGATAGGCCTGCGCCAGCCAGTTGTCGCCCTGCGCCTCGAGCGGCAGGCCCCGGTTGGTCAGCAGCGTGTAGCTGTCACGGTACCATTCCGAGCCCTGGTAGTTGTAGCCGAGGATCGCGCCGGCGGACTGCGCTTCCTGCACGAGACCGAGCGAGAGATAGGCCTCGACCAGACGGTGCAGCGCCTCGGGCGTGTGGGTGGTGGTCTGGAAGTCCTCGACCACGACGCGGAAGCGGCTGATCGCGGCGCCGAAATGCTTGTCGCGAAGATAGTAGCGGCCGATCTCCATTTCCTTGCCGGCGAGGTGGTCGAAGGCGAGGTCGAATTTCAGGATCGAGCTGCGGGCATACTCGCTCTCGGGATAGCGTTCGATCACCGTGCGCAGCGCCTGCAAGGCCTGGAAGGTGAGGCCCTGGTCGCGCCCGACCTCCTCGATCTGGTCATAGTAGGAGAGGGCGAGAAGATACTGCGCGTAGGCGGCATCCTCGTCGGTCGGATAGAAATCGATATAGCGCTGCGCCGAGGAGCGGCTGTTCTCGTAATCCTTCTCGGTGTGGAAGGCATAGGCCTGCATGATCAGCGCCCGCTTCGACCATTCCGAATAGGGGTAGAGGCGCTCGACCTCGCTGAAGTAATAGGCCGCCTGCTCACCATCCCTGCGGTCGAGCTCGTACTCGCCGCGCTCATAGATTTGCTGGGCAGAGAACGTCTCGAGCGGGATGTTGCCACGGGCGTAGCCCTCGCGCTCCTGCGCAGTGCAACCCGCCAGCAGAATAGCGGAAAAAGCCACTCCGATCACTAGCTTACGCGATCTTCCGCCTGCCATGCCCGACTAACCTCATGTTCGTTCTAGGGGCCGAAGGACGGCCCTTGGCACGGTCCTAGCACAGAAAATTCCGGTGCAAAACGCCTTAACGGCGTTTTGCGTCCGGCGGCGTGTCAGGCAACCGCCGGGATCTCGTCGCTCTCGACTCCGGCACCCGGCAGGCGTGCCGCGAGCCCGTCGTCGCACAGCGTGATGCGGTAGGCATCGGGGGTCGAGAACAGCTCGCGCAGGAGCATGTTGGTCATCGCGTGACCGGCCTTGTGGCCCTCGTAATGGCCGATGATCGGGGCGCCGGCGGTGTAGAGATCGCCAAGCGCGTCGAGCATCTTGTGGCGCACCGCCTCGTCGTCGTGGCGCAGGCCGCCGGGCGAGAGCACCTTGTCGCCATCAACGACCACGGCGTTCTCATAGGTGCCGCCAAGCGCAAGGCCGTTGGCCTGCATCGCGTCGACGTCGGACTGCCGGCAGAAGGTGCGGCTGTCGCAGAGCTCGCGCACGAAGGCGCCATTGGCGAGGTCCAGGCTGCGCTCCTGCGTGCCGATGGCATCGTCCTCGAAGGCGATGTGGAAATCCATGGTGAGGCCGTTGCCGGAGCGGGCAGGGGACAGGCTGGCCCAGCCCTTGTCGGTCAGCACCGAGACCGGCTTGAGGATCTCGATGGCGTAGACCGGCGCGCGCAGGGCGCGGGTGCCTCGCTCGAGGATGGCGCGCACGAAGGGGGCGGCGGAGCCATCCATGATCGGAACTTCCGGGCCGTCGAGCTCGATCAGGGCATTGTGCACGCCGCAGCCAGAGAGCGCGGCCATCACGTGTTCGATGGTCGAGACCGAGACCCCGGCGCCGTTGACGATGCGGGTGCAGAGCGGGGTCACCTCGACGGCGTCCCAGCGCGCGGGCACCAGCGTGTCGCCCAGAAGGATGTCGGTCCGCTTGAACCAGATGCCGTGCTCGGCCGAGGCCGGGCGGATGGTCATGCGTGCCGGGCGGCCGGAATGCAGGCCGACGCCCTGGAAAGTTACAGCGGATCTCAAAGTGGTTTGCACGGTCGTACCTCAGTCATAGGAGGCTCCACCCCACTGGAGGCTCCTTTGATGGTGGGGATATAGACCGGCCCCTGTCAGCTCAAATCAAGTATTGTAACCGCCTGAAACATCGCCGTAACGGAATAAGCGAAACCTTGCAGGCATCTTTTCGGGTCGTTGCAATCCTTTGACCACAAACGAAAAACGCCCCCTCGATGAGGGGGCGTTCCGTCGCGGAAGCTCGCGAAAAGTCAGTTGGCCTGGCGCCGCAGGAAGGCCGGGATCTCGATCCGGTCCTGATCCTGCTGCTCGTCCTCGTCCACCACCGGGGCCGGCTGGTGGGCCTGCATCGGCGGCTGCTGGCGGCGCGGAGCGGGGGCCTCGTGGCCACCCTGACCACCTTGGGCGTGGCCGTGACCGGTCATGCGGTTGATCAGCGAGTTGATCCCGAAGCGCGGCTTGTCGGCCTCGGAGGCCGGGCGTTGCATGCCGGCGGGCTGCTGCGGCTGGGCGGCCGGGCGCGGAGCCTGCGCGGCGGGGCGCTGCTGCGGCTGCTGCCGGCTGTGCTCGGCTGCGGTGCGCAGGCGCTGCAGGGTCTCCGGCGAGGGGGTGCCGGGGGCCGGGGCCTTGGGGGCCACGAAGGTTTCCGGCTCGGCGTCGAGCGCATTGGTCTGCGGCTGGAACTGCGCCACCTGAGGACGGTAGGCCGGCGGCGGCAGGTCGTCCTGCGCCTGTGCTGCGGGCTGCTCGTAGACCGGCTGTTGCGCCGGCTGCTGGTCGAGCGAGCCGAACAGCGACGGTTCGTCCTCTTCGTATTCCGGCTCGGGCGCGTGGGCGGCAACCGGTTGCTGTGCGGGGGCCGGGGCCGGCTGAGGTGCGACCGGCGCGGCGGCGACCTCTTCCGGAGCCTCTTCGGTCATGGTCGGCTTCAGCGGCTCGGCCAGCTTGCGGCGCGGCACCGGAACGTCGCTGTGAACGTTGCTGGCGTCGATGCCGGTGGCGACGACGGAGACGCGCATGTTGCCTTCCATCGTGTCGTCGAGGGTCGAGCCGACGATGATGTTGGCATCGGCATCGACCTCTTCGCGGATGCGGTTGGCCGCCTCGTCGAGCTCGAACAGGGTCAGGTCATGACCGCCGGTGATGTTGATCAGCACGCCCTTGGCGCCCTTGAGCGAGATCTCGTCGAGCAGCGGGTTCGCGATGGCCTTCTCGGCGGCCTGGATCGCGCGCTCTTCGCCGTCGGCCTCGCCGGTGCCCATCATCGCCTTGCCCATCTCGTCCATCACCGAGCGCACGTCGGCAAAGTCGAGGTTGATCAGGCCCGGGCGGACCATCAGGTCCGAGATGCCCTTGACGCCCTGGTAGAGCACGTTGTCCGCCAGCGCGAAGGCCTCGGTGAAGGTGGTCTTCTCGTTGGCGAGGCGGAACAGGTTCTGGTTCGGGATGATGATCAGCGTGTCGACGACCTTCTGCAGGGCCTCGACCCCGTCCTCGGCCTGACGCATCCGCTTGGCGCCCTCGAACTGGAACGGCTTGGTTACCACGCCCACGGTCAGCACGCCGAGCTCACGCGCGGCCTGCGCGATGATCGGGGCCGCGCCGGTGCCGGTGCCGCCGCCCATGCCGGCGGTGATGAAGCACATGTGTGCACCGGCAAGGTGATCGACGATCTGCTCGATGCTCTCTTCGGCCGCGGCCGCGCCGACCGAGGCACGCGCCCCTGCGCCGAGGCCTTCGGTGACCTTGATGCCGAGCTGGACCTTGGAGGTCGCGAGGCTCTGCTGCAGCGCCTGCGCGTCGGTGTTGGCCGTCACGAAGTCCACGCCTTCGAGCTGCTGGACGATCATGTTGTTGACGGCGTTGCCGCCGGCACCGCCTACGCCGAAGACCGTGATCCGGGGCTTCAGCTCTTCCTGTCCGGGCATCGAAAGGTTGAGTGTCATGTGTTTTGTCCGCCTGCGATTTTTGACTTGTTACACGCCTGTCCTGCGCCTTTACCGGCAATTCTTACCGACATATTAGCAACGGGTCACGCAAAAAACGCAGAATTACCACGAAATATAGGGTGAAACCGGGTAATCCGCGCGGGATTTCGCCGACACCCCCAGATTTTGGGGTTTTCACCAAAAACAACGCAAAACGAGAGCAGGCGGCGCGCCACGGGGCGGTCGCTGGTCGTCTTGCTTCGGTCATGTCGGGAGGTCTGCTCGACATCCCCTCAATCCGCCTCTGTGTGCGGTTCTGTGGATAAGCTAGCAAAGCCCCGGGCGGGCGTCATCCCCGAAAATCGAGGCTTTGCGGTTTTCCGCGCTCACGGTTTCGTTGGTGACGGGGCGGGGTCCCCTAGTGGAAGTCGCGGCTCGGGAACAGCCGCTTGGCCTGCTCGCGCGGGTGCTTGGCGGCAGGGGCGGGGCGTGCCGGACGCGGGGCCTCGTCGGCGGCGGGGTTGGTGATGCCGATGACATCGTCGAGCGGGTGGCCGAGATCGCCAAGCCGCGACGACAGGTCCTCGATCTGCTCGGCGATCAGGTGGGTGACGATGCCCTCGCGCTGCAGATGGCCGGTGACCCGCAGCAGCCGCCCGCCCATGACCGCGCGGCGGAACCGTTCGTAGACCTTGGGCCAGACCACCACGTTCGACACCCCGGTCTCGTCCTCGAGCGTCACGAAGATCACCCCCGAGGCGGTGCCCGGGCGCTGCCGGGTGATCACCACGCCGCAGACCGAGAGCCGCCGCAGCGGCGTGGCGGCCAGCTCCGAATGCGGCACGATGTCGGGAATGTCGGGCCGCAAAAACTCCATCGGGTGGGCGCGCAGCGACAGCCGCATGGAGACGTAATCCTCGACCACCTCCTCGCCCAGATGCATCGGCGGCAGCTCCACATCGGGCTCGCGCAGCCCCTCGCCGTCGAGCGGATCGGCAAACAGCGGCAGCGGTGCCGGCGAGCGGATGGCGCGCACCTGCCAGAGCGCATCGCGCCGGGTCAGCCCCATGCCGGCGAAGGCATCCGCTTCGGCCAGCCGCTCGAGCACGCCGGGCAAAAGCCCCGCGCGCAGCCACAGGCTTTCGGGATCGGGATAGCCGTTGCCGCGCGCCGCCACGATCCAGCCGGCATCCTCCTCGCGGAAGCCCTTGATCTGGCGAAAGCCCAGCCGCAGCGCCAGCCGGCCGTCGGCGCGCCGCTCGAGCACGTTGTCCCACTGGCTGTGGTTGACGCAGATCGGGCGCAGCTCGATGCCGTGGTCGCGCAGGTCGCGGACGATCTGCGCCGGGGCGTAGAACCCCATCGGCTGAGAATTCAGCAGCGCGCAGCCGAAGATCGCCGGGTGATGGCATTTCAGCCACGACGAGACATAGGTCAGCATGGCGAAGGCCGCCGCGTGGCTCTCGGGGAAGCCGTAATCGGCAAAGCCCTCGATCTGGGTGAAGCAGCGCTCGGCGGCCTCGCGGGTGTAGCCGTTCTTGAGCATCCCGCGGGTGAAGCGGTCGCGATGCTCGCCGATGGTGCCCATGCGCCGGAACGAGGCCAGCGAGCGGCGCAGCCGGTCGGCCTCTTCCGCCGAGTAGCCGGCGCCGACCACGGCGATCTGCATCGCCTGTTCCTGAAACAGCGGCACGCCGAGGGTCTTGCGGGTGACCTCCGACAGCGCCGGCCCGAAAGGCTCGGGCCGCTCGAGGCCCTGCCGGCGGCGGATATAGGGCTGCACCATGCCGCCCTGGATCGGGCCGGGGCGGACGATGGCGACCTCGATCACCAGATCGTAGAAGGTGGCGGGCTTCATCCGGGGCAGGAAGTTCATCTGCGCCCGGCTCTCGACCTGGAACACCCCCACCGCGTCGGCCTTCTGCAGCATCCGGTAGGTGGCCTCGTCCTCCTGCGGCACGGTGTCGAGCGTGTGGCGGAGGCCCTCGTGCTGATCCAGCAGGGCAAAGGCCTTGCGGATGCAGGTCAGCATGCCGAGGCTGAGCACGTCGACCTTGAGGATGCCGAGCGCGTCGATATCGTCCTTGTCCCACTCGATGACGGTGCGGCCTTCCATCGCCGCGTTCTCGATCGGGCACAGCTCGTCGAGCCGGCCCCGGGTGATGATGAAGCCCCCCACGTGCTGGCTCAGGTGGCGCGGAAAGCCGATGATCTCGCCAATGAGGCCGATGGTCTGCGCCAGCCGCCGGTCGCCGGGATCGAGCCCGAGCTCGCGGATGCGGCCGGGATCGGCGCCGCCGTTGGACTGGCCCCAGATCTGCCCCGAGAGCGCCGCCGTCACGTCCTGGCTCAGGCCCATGACCTTGCCGACCTCGCGGATCGCGGCGCGGGTGCGGAAATGGATCACCGTGGCGCAGAGCCCGGCGCGGTGGCGGCCGTATTTCTCGTAGATCCACTGGATCACCTCCTCGCGCCGCTCATGCTCGAAATCGACGTCGATGTCGGGCGGCTCGCCGCGGTAGCGCGAGATGAAGCGCTCGAAGACCATGCCGATCAGGTCGGGGCTGACATCGGTGATGCCCAGCAGGTAGCACAGCACCGAGTTCGCCGCCGAGCCGCGCCCCTGGCACAGGATGCCACGCGACCGGGCGAAGGCGACGATGTCGTTCACGGTGAGGAAATAGGCCGCGAAGCCCAGTTCCTCGACCACCCGCAACTCCTTGGCCATCAGGTCGAAGACCTTGTCCGGCGCGCCCTCGGGATAGCGCCGCTCGAGCCCGGCATGGGCCAGCCGCTCGAGCCGCGCCTGCGGCGTCTCGCCATCGGCGATCTCGTCGGGATACTCGTAGCTCAGTTCTCCGAGGTCGAAGGCGCAGCGCGCCGCGATCTCCAGCGTGCGGCGCAGGGCGGCGGGGTGGCGGCGGTAGAGCCGGGCCATGTCGGTGGCGGGCTTGAGTCGGCGCTCGGCATTGGGCAGGGCGCGGGTGCCGATGGCGTCGATAGTGCAGCCCTCGCGCAGGCAGGTCAGCACGTCGGCGAGCTGGCGCCGCGCGGCGCGGTGCATCAGCACGTCGCCCACCGCCACCATCGGCGTGTTCATCCTGAGCGCCAGCTTTGCGCAGGCGTCGAACCAGGCCTGGTCGGAGCCGTCATAGCGCGGCGGCGCGCCGAGGAAGACATGGCCTGGAAAGCGCCGCTGCAGCCGCCTGAGCGGCGCCGTGGCCTGCCCCAGGTCCTTGGGCGGCAGGGCGATCAGGATCAGGCCGCGGCCATGCTCTTCGAGATCGGCCAGATGCAGCTGGCAGCGGCCCTTCTCGGCCCGGCGCTTGCCAAGCGTCAGCAGTCGCGACAGCCGTTCATAGGCGGCGCGGTCGGTGGGCAGGGCGAGCCACTCGACAGGCTCGTCCTCGAGCACTAGCCGGCAGCCGGTGATCAGCCGTGGCAGCAGCTGGCCGGCGCGTACGGCGATCTCCTGCGTGCCGGCCTCGGGCTGGCGCGAGGAGGGGTCGGTGCGCTCGGTCGAGCGGATGCGCAGCGCCTGCTCGGCCTCGTCGCGCAGGGTCTTGAGCGCCGACCACGCGCGCACCATGCCGGCCAGCGAGTTGCGGTCGGTGATCGCCAGGGCCGAGAGCCCGAGCTCGGTGGCACGCGCCACCAGCTCCTCCGGGTGCGAGGCGCCGGTGAGGAAGGTGAAATTCGAGGTGACGCAGAGCTCGGCATAGGCGGTGGGGAGGGGGGCGTCCTTGCCACCCTTGCTGTTCCTGCCTTCGGCCAGTGGGGGGAGAGGGGCATTGGGGGCGCTGCCCCCGTCCGCCGGGGGCGGACTCCCCCGAGGTATTTCGGAACCAGAGAAGAGCGGGGTGTCGGCGAGGATGACTGGGGGCAGGGGCGTTGCCGAAGGATTTGGTGCGTCGGTGAGATGGGGGGCGGGGGAGCAGGTGATGAGGGGGATTGGGGGCGCTGCCCCCGTCCGCCGGGGGCGGACTCCCCCGAGGTATTTTGGAACCAAAGAAGATGCGGGGGCGGCGGGGGTCACGGGAATTCTCCGTGCACGAACCAGCCCGGGGCCTGCGGGGTGTGGAACAGCCACAGGCGGCGGCCCTCGCGGGTTTCGATGTGCCAGTAGTCGCGGGTGCCGTGGCGCCAGGCGTCGTCGGGTAGCCACCATCCGGCGCGATGCGCT
>NZ_DS022276.1:175843-213415 GCF_000153725.1 Salipiger bermudensis HTCC2601
GGGCAGGAATGGGGCTGAACCCGCTTTCTGCCGTGGTGCTGGACGCCGGCGGGCATGTCATCGCCTTCGAACGCCAGGACGGGGCCAGCCCGGGGCGGTTCCAGATCGCGCAGGGCAAGGCCTATGGCGCGGTGATGCTGGGCATGCCGGGCAGCGCACAGATGGCGCGCGCTGAGGCACAGGCCTATTTCATCGCCGCCGCCAACGGCGCCTTCGGCGGCCAGATGATCCCGGTGCCGGGCGGCGTATTGGTCAAGGATTCCAAGGGCCGCGTGATGGGGGCGCTCGGCGTCACCGGCGACAGCTCGGACAATGACGCGACTGCCGCGAAAGCGGGCGTCGAGGCCGCCGGGCTGGTCGCCGAGGTCTGAGCCACCTTTCGAAACCTCTGCTGCTGCACTATGTTGCGGTGCAGCAGCAGCGAGAAAGAGGTTTTCATGGCCCGCCCCGTCGTCGGCATCATCGGCAACCAGCACCTTCTGAACGAGACCTACCCGGCCCATGCGGGCGGGGAGATGAACACCGAGGCCGTGGCCTGCGTCTCGGGTTGTCTGCCCCTGCTGATCGCCGCCGACCCGCGTTTCGTCTCGGTCGAGGAGCTGATGCAGGTCTGCGACGGCTTCCTGCTCACCGGCGGGCGGCCCAACGTGCATCCCGAGGAATACGGCGAGGAGGCCACCGAGGCGCATGGCGCCTTCGACCGTGCCCGCGATGCCATCGTGCTGCCGCTGGTGCGTCAATGCGTCGAGCGCGGGCAGCCTTTCCTGGGCATTTGCCGCGGCTTCCAGGAGGTCAACGTGGCGATGGGCGGCACGCTCTATCCGGAGATCCGCGATCTGCCGGGGCGAATGAACCACCGCATGCCTCCCGACGGCTCGCTCGAGGAGAAGTTCGCGCTGCGCCACAAGGTGACACTGGCCGAGGGGGGGCGGTTCCACAAGCTTTTCGGCAGCACCGAGGTGATGACCAACACGCTGCATGGGCAGGGCATCAAGCGACCCGGCAGCCGCATCGAGATCGAGGGCTTTGCGCCCGATGGCACGCCCGAGGCAATCCACGTGAAGGGGGCCGCGGGCTTTACCCTGTCGGTGCAGTGGCACCCGGAATGGGACGCGGCCAACGATCCGGTGTCGCGGCCGCTGTTCGAGGCTTTCGGCGACGCGGTGCGCGACTTCGCCGCCACGCGGCGCGAACCGCAGCGCATCTCGGCCTGATCCGCGCCGCAGGACGCCGCTTGCGCCAGAGCAAGGCGGAAAGCTGACCGCGCTGCTAGGCTTGCCCCGAACCCGGGGAGAGGAGCCTCAACATGCGCATTCTGATTGCTTACGCGACCACCGAGGGGCAGACCCGCAAGATCTGCCGTTTCGTCAGCGACCGGCTGGTGGCGGCCGGGCACAGCGTCGAGCTGCTCAACGTCACCGATGCGGAAGGGCTGGAGCCCGCGCGGTTCGACGCTGTGGTGCTGGCGGGATCGGTGCATGTTGGCGCGCTGCAGCCGGAGCTCATCGCCTTCGCGCAGGCGCACGCGGACGTGCTGTCGCGGCACCCGGTGCTTTATCTTCAGGTTTCGCTGGCGGCGGCGGGTCAGGATGCCGAGGAGTGGCAGGAGCTGCGGGAGATCGCCGACAAGACCGTGGCGGGCTTCGGCTGGAGGCCGGGGCGGATCGAGCAGGTGGCCGGCGCGTTCCGCTTCGCCGAGTACGATTTCTTCAAATCCTGGGCGATGCGCTGGATCGCCTCGCAGCATGGCCAGAAGGTCGATCCGAAGGCCGACCGGGAATACACCGACTGGGCCAGGCTTGCAGAGGCGGTGGACGGATGGGCCGCGACGGCCGCCGACCGGCGCTGAGATCCGTCGCGGCTCAGGCGGCGATCAGCTTGAGCCCGTCGCGCCAGTCGAGCAGCGAGCGCACCTCGTGGCGGCGCAGGCAGCGGCGCGCGGTCGGACCGAAGCGGTCGGGATCGGAGCGCAGCCCGGGCAGGGTGGCGAAAAGGCTGGCGCGGCTCTCTTCGGACAGCGTCTCGAGCCCGGTGCTGCCGAGGTGGAAACTCTCGGTCGGCAGGCCCTCGGCCTCGATCACGTGGTGACGATCGAGCAGCAGATGGATGTAGGTGACGGTTCCGCCGGGAAGAAACTCGGCCGCGCCGTACTCGGCCAGAAGCGCGGCGCTGACAAAGACCTCGCGCTCTCCGAAGAGCAGCTCGGCGCGGTAATCGCTCAGCAACATGCGGTGCTGGGGGGAAACCAGCAGGGGGCGGCTGCCGCCGGGCACCTGTACCGGGGCAAAGCTGCCGGTGGCGCTCACCTCGCGGGCGCCGACCCAGCGCAACGGCTGGGGCCCCGCGTCGCGGGTGATCAGCAGGTCGCCGGGGCGCAGCGCCTCGACCGGGCGCAGGCCGGTGGCGGTGCGGATCAGGGTGCCGGGCGTGAAGCAGATGATGCCGTCGATGTTCGAAAAGCTGACGGTGGTGCCGTCGAACATCTGCGCCGTGCCGGTGAGCTCGCCGCCGGTGCTGTCGGTGATGTTGAGCGTGGTGCGGTCGACCAGCCCGTTGAAATCCAGCCTGTCGCCACCGCTCTGCCCGGTGGTGCGGCCCTCGACAAAGATCGTGCCGCCCGGCGTCTCGCCGAGGTCGACGAGGCGGAACAGGTCGTCGCCATCGCCGCCATCGACGGTGTCGCCATGCGAGACATCGATGGTGTCGTTGCCGGCACCGGCATCGATGCTGTCGCCGCCGCGCCCGCCGGAGATGCTGTCATCGCCGTCACCGCCGAGGATGGTGTCGACCCCGTCGCCGCCGAACAGCGTGTCCGCGTCGCCGCCGCCATCGATGGAATCGTCACCGCTGCCGCCGTCGAGCCAGTCGCGCCCGCCGAGGCCGGAGATCGTGTCGTTGCCGTCGCGCCCGAAGATTGCGTTGGTCCAGTAGCTGCCGTCGGCATCGATGCCATGACCGTCATAGCCGGTCAGCGAGTCGTCGAATGCTGAGCCGTAGATGCCGTCGACCCGGCCCCAGTGCAGGTCGCCCTCGGCATCACCGCCGGAGAAGGTCCCGTTGCTCAGGTTGACGGTCACCGCCGCGTCGGACGACTCGTAGCTGACATAGTCCAGACCCATGCCGCCATCGAACGTGTCGGCGCCCGCGCCGCCCACGAAGGTATCCGACCCCGCACCGCCATAGAACAGGTCGTCACCGTCACCGCCGACGAGGCTGTCGTCGCCGTCGCCACCATCGAGCGTGTCGTTGCCGGCCTCGCCATACAGCGTGTCGTTGCCGGTGCCGCCGAGCAGGCTGTCATTGCTGCCGTCGCCGGGAATGGCGGAGAACTGAAGGTCGGTGACCCAGATGCCCTGGGTGCTGGTGCCGCCATTGGCGTAGATGATCTCGACCCGGGAGACCGGACCCGCGATCTCGATCAGGGCCGATCCGGCTGCGTCCGAAGGCTCGTCCTCGGTTGCGCCTGCGGTGATGGTGTTGCCCGACAGCGTGTCGCCGGGATCGAGGGTGAAGCTGACCGCGACCGGGTTGCCATCGGCATCGTAGGCGTTGACCGTGACGACATCGATGTGTCCGGCATCGGCCCAGTCGATATCGTTGATGCGAAACGCGAGGTTCTCGACCGCGTCATCGGCGCCCGAGCTGTCGGCGGCGGTGAAATCGATGGTGGTGGTCGAGGTGGCGCCATCGCCATCGCCCATGAGGAACAGCGCGTGCGTGGTCGAGAAGGTCTCGTCGCTGGCACGGTACTGCGGGAAATCGGTGTCGACCTCGAACCGCGGCAGGTTGTCGCCATCGCTGGCGAAGGAGAAGGTGACATCGACATCGCCGGTGTTCTGGGTGAACCCGGCGGAGACGTCGGTATCGGTGGGGCTGACCGCTTCCCACGACATCGTCTCGACCGGGCGATCGAGACCGCCGTAATCGCCGTAGATCAGGTCGTTGCCGCTGCCGCCGTCGATGGTGTCGCTGCCCATGCCGCCGTGGACGGTGTCATTGCCATCCCCGGCCGCGACGGTGTTGTGATTGCCAAGCTCGGTGCTGTCGACCGACTGGCCCTGCGCATCGCCATAGGCGAGGTCGATGCTGTCGCCGCCGCTGGTGCCGTCGATCACGCCGTCGTCGTAATCAGCATAGCTGAAGGCGGCGTCACCTGCGGCGGCATTCGATTCGCTGTCGTAGGCCACGACCTCGTAGCTCCGGCCCGCGACGAGAGGCTGCTCGGAGAGGGTGTAGCTGCCCGCGGCATCGCCGGTGTCGGTCGAAAAGCGCACGACCTCGAAGGTTTCGCCGGTGACGGTGTCGCGCAGGGTCCAGACATCGGCCGCATGCACGCCGCTGCCGGTGGAACTGCCCGAGGGGGTGGTGACATCGGCGGTGGCGGTCTCGCCCCCGGCAGCGCTGTCGTCGAGCGTGAGCTCTTCGACACCGGCCTCGTTGTCGGTGATGATCGCGCGGCCCTGCCTTGCGGAGGGGCCGCTCCAGACGAAGCTCTGGCCATTCGTGGTCGGAATGGTCCCAGTTGGGTCGAAAAGATAGAAATCGACCGTGTACGTCGCCATGTTCGCTGCCCCACTCGTACTGCTCGCGGTCCGATTCTGCGCGGACCTGTTTTTACCCCGCTTTGGTTAACGAGGCGCGATGTTCTTATTTGGCTTCAAATATGACGGAAATGTGGCGGAAGAAAATTTGTTTCAAATATATCATTCAGTTGCGACACACTCTTTACGTGTGCCGCCTGCCTGAGACGGGGGCGCAGGGGAGAGCGGCAGCCACTGCCGAACGCGGGGGTGACACACCGGGTGGGACCTGTCTCAGCTCGAGAACGTCACGCTGCGGTTCAGCGGCAGGCTGCGATGCCGGGTGCCGGTCAGGTCAAAGAGCGCATTGGCCAGAGCCGGGGCCGCTGGCGGCGTTCCGGGCTCTCCGATGCCGCTGATCCAGCGCTGGGTCTCGAGGATGCGGGTTCCGACCTGCGGCATCTGCGGCAGGCGCAGGGCATCGTAGTCGTAGAAGTTCTCTTGCTCGGCCATGCCGCCCGAGAAGGTGATCTCGCCCATCATCGCCGCCGAGAGACCATAGACCAGCCCGCCCACGAGCTGCTGGTCGATGATGCCGGGATCGAGCGCCACGCCGACATCCGCCGCCATCCACGCCCGGGGGATGCGGATGCCATCCTCGCTTTCGGCCACCTCGATGACGCAGGCCACCGGGGTGCCGAAGCTGAAGCACATGGCGACGCCGCGCCCGGTGCCCTCGGGCTTGTCGGGCCAGCCCGACATCTCGCGAACCGCCTCGAGCACCCGGGCCGCCGGGCGCCACGCGTCGTGGGCGAGGGTGAGGCGGAACTCCAGCGGATCGGCCCCGGCAGCATGAGCCATCTCGTCGATAAAGCTCTCGTGGAAGAAGCCGTTGTAACTGTTGCCGACCGAGCGCCAGAACCCCACCGGCACCGTCAGATCAGACGCGATGTGGCCGCGGGCGCGGGCGTTTGGGATGGCGTAGGGCTGGTTCCAGAGACCCTCCACATGCACCTTGTCGGGCCCCGGCGGCGCGAACCCCATCCAGCGCTCGAGCGCCTGCCGCGCGGTCGAGGGGCCGGCAACGGCGGCATCGAAGAGCACGGCCCCGCCATCCTGCACCGCACCGCGCATCCGGGCGATGGCGGCGGGTCGGTAGAAATCGCGGCGCATATCCTCTTCGCGCGACCATGTGGTCATCACCGGCGTGCCGGGCAGGGCCATGGCGACCCGGGTGGCGAGGACCGAGAAGTCGAGCTCGCCGCGCCGCCCGAAGCCGCCACCCATTTGGGTGGTGTGCACGGTGACGCGGCTTTCTGGCAGGCCCGCGGCATCGGCGCAGGCGCTGCGGGTGAAGGTGGGCAGCTGGTTGCCGGTCCAGATCTCGAGCCCACCTGCGGTGATATGAGCGGTGGCGTTGAGCGGCTCCATGGTGGCGTGGGCGAGGAACGGCACGCGGTATTCGGCGGTGATCTCGGTGGCACCTTCGGGCAGGCTGTCGGCGTTGCCACGATCGAGCAGGGTGCTGTCGGGGGCGCGCTCGAAGGCGGCCTCGATCTCGCGCATGATGGCGTCAGTGGTCTCGGGGTAGGGCGCGGGCGCCCAGTCGACCTCGATGGCGTCGACCGCTTGTTGGGCGAGCCAGGTGTTGGTCGCGATCACCGCGACGCCGTCGCCGAGATCGACCACCTTCTCGACACCGGGCATGGTCTCGGCCGTCTCGGCATCGAAGCGCTGCATGCCCGCGCGGCGCGGTGACATGCGGATGGCGGCGAAGCGCAGCCCCTCGGGGCGCACGTCGATGCTGTATTCCGCGGTGCCGGTGGATTTCGCCACCATGTCGAGGCGGGGCAAGGGCGTGCCGAGCAGCGTCCACTCGGAGGGATCGCGCAGCAGCACCTCGCGCGGGGCGTGGTAGCGGGCCTCGGAGGCCAACTCGGGATAGGGAAGGCGCTGGCCGTCCGGTCCGATCACCGCGCCGTCTTGGGTGGTCAGCAGGCCGGGATCGGTGCCAAGACGCGCGGCGGCGGCGGCCTTGAGCATCTCGCGCGCCGCGGCCCCGGCGGCGCGCATGCGCTCATAGCCATCCTTCATCGCCGTCGAGCCTCCGGTGACCTGCATCCGGAGCGGCTTGCCCAGCGTGCCCATGGCTTCGCCCACCGCGTGCTGGAACGCGCTCTTGCCATAGGCCGGGCCGGGAGCGTTCTCGGCCATCAGGGCGCTGTTGTAATAGGCCTGCGCCGGCGGCCCGTGCAGCACGCGGACCTGATCCCAGGCGAGGTCCATCTCCTCGGCGATCAGCGCGGCCCAGGTGGTCTGGGTGCCCTGGCCCATCTCGGCCCGGGGCGCGATCAGGGTGACGCCTTCACGGTCGATCAGCACGAAGGGGTTGAGCGTGGTCTGGTCGGGCTCGGGGCGCAGCGGATTGGTGCCGGGGCTGCGCAGGTACCAGACCCCGAGCGCGACGCCGCCGGCGATGGCCACGGAGCCGAAGAGAAAGCTGCGGCGGGCGATGGTTCCGAGACGCGACATGGCTCAGCTTTCCATGCCGGCGGCGGCGCGGATCGCGGCGCGGATGCGGGGATAGGTGCCGCAGCGGCAGAGATTGCCAGCCATGGCGGCGTCGATGGCGGCATCGTCGGGCTGCGGGGTCTCCGCAAGAAGGGCGGCGGCCTGCATGATCTGGCCGGACTGGCAGTAGCCGCATTGCGCCACCTGATGGTCGATCCAGGCCTGCTGGAGCCTGGTCAGGTCGTCGGGTGTGCCGAGGCCTTCGATGGTGGTGACATCGCCCCAGACATCGCCGAGCGGCACCTGGCAGGAGCGCACCGCCTCGCCGTCGATCTGCACCGTGCAGGCGCCGCAGGCGGCGACGCCGCAGCCATACTTGGTGCCGGTGAGGTTCAGCGCGTCGCGCAGCACCCAGAGCAGGGGGACCTCCTCCGGAAGATCGACCTCGTGCGCGGTTCCGTTGACGGTGAGCGTGGCGGGCATCGCGGCCTCCTCTTGCCGGGTGCGGTCCATGCAGTGTCGGAGAACCTTGCGGTGGCGTCAATCGCAGGCTGGGCTGACGCTGCGACCGCAAGCGGGCGGTGCGCCTGCGGCGCGCAGGTCTTGTCGCCTTGCGGCCCCTTGGGCCGCCGTCTCCGGGCGCTTGGGCTGGGTGACGCCTTTGCCCGGGGTCGTGGTGTGTGGTGGGTGCTCGGCCGTGAGTATTTCTCGACGTGAAGAAGATGGGGTGTGGGCGCTTCGGGGGCGCTGCCGCGCGGGCGATGGAGGGGCTGTTGCAGCGGTGGCGGCGGTGTGGGGCATCGAGGCCGGCGGGGCAGGTTGGGCCGCCACGGCCTCCACGCGCGTCAGGTGACGCGTTTGCGGCGCTGGTACTTCGGCTGATCCCAGAGTGCGCCGCGCAGGATCCGCGCCAGCACCTCGACCGCCTCGTGGATCTCGGCCTCGCCGATATAGAGCGGCGTGATGCCGAAGCGCAGGATGTCGGGGGCGCGGAAATCGCCCACCACGCCGAGATCGATCAGCGCCTGCATGATGGCGTAGCCATGCTCCGACCGGAACGAGACCTGACTGCCGCGGGCGGTGCCGTCGCGCGGGGTGGCGAGGCGCAGGCCGGGGCAGTGGGTCTCGACCTCGTCGATCATCAGCGCCGTGAGATCGAGCGAACGCCGGCGCAGCTTGGCCATGTCGACCTTGTCCCAGATGTCGAGCGCCGCGTCGAGCGCCGCCATCTGCAGCACCGGCGGGGTGCCGACGCGCATGCGCTCGATGCCCTCGCCGGGGCGGTAGCCCTGCTCGAAGGCGAAGGGCGAGGCATGGCCGAGCCAGCCGGCGAGCGCCGGGTCGGCCTCTTCCGCGTGCTCGGGGGCTACGTAGATGAAGGCCGGCGCGCCTGGGCCGGCATTGATGTACTTGTAGGTGCAGCCGACGGCGAAATCCGCCTTGCCGGCAGTGACATCGACCGGCACCGCGCCGGCGGAATGTGCGAGGTCCCAGATCGCCAGCGCGCCCATCTCGTGCGCCTTGGCGGTGAGCGCCGCGACGTCGTGGCGGCGTCCGGTGCGGTAGTCGACCTCGGTCACCAGCAGCGCCGCGACCTCCTCGGTGATCGCGTCCTCGAGCTCGTGCGGGGCGACGAGGCGCAGTTCGTGGCGATCGCCAAGCAGGCGGATGAGCCCTTCGGCCATGTAGAGATCGGAAGGGAAGTTGCCGCGGTCAGACAGGATCACCCGGCGCTCGGGGCGCAGTTGCAGCGCCGCGGCGAGGGCCTGGAAGACCTTGATCGAGAGCGTGTCGCCGACCACCGTGTGGCCCGGCGCGGCGCCGATCAGGCGGCCGAGACGGTCTCCGAGGCGCTTTGGCATCTCCATCCAGCCGCAGGTGTTCCAGCCGCCGATCAGGTGTTCGCCCCATTCCTCGGAGAGCATGCGCTCGAGCCGGGCGGGGGTGGATTTGGGCAGCGGGCCCAGCGAGTTGCCGTCGAGATAGATCAGCCCCAGCGGGATGTGGAACTGCTCGCGGGTCCAGGCGAAATCGGTCAAAACTCTCCTCCGGAAATCTGGATGGCCTGACCGTCGATGCTGTCGGAGCCGGGACCGCAGAGCCAGAGCGCGGCGCTGGCGATGTCCTCTGGCGGGATCAGACGGCCATGGGGGTTGGCGGACTGCACGAGGGCGGTGGCCGCGTCGCGGCCGAGCCCCTCTCGCTGCATGACGCGGGCGATATTCTGCCGGGCGATGTCGGTCTCGACATAGGCCGGGCAGAGCGCGTTGAAGGTGACGGGCTGGGCGAGATGATCGGCGGAAAGGGCGCGCATCAGCCCAACCAGCCCGTGCTTGGCGGCGACGTAAGGAGCTGCGCGTTTCATGCCCTTGACCCCGGCGATGGAGGAAATCGCAATGACCCGGCCCCAGCCGGCCTCGAGCATGGCGGGCAGCACCTCGCGGGTGGTCAGGAAGGCGCCGTCGAGATTGGCGGCGAGGCTCCGGCGCCAGTCCTCGAGCGAGATGTCCGGGAACTGGGCGGGGCGGGCGAGGCCGGCATTGGCGATCAGGATCTGGACCGGGCCGCGGGCGGCGGTGGCCGCCGCGATGCCCGCACGCACCGAGGCCTCGTCGGTCACGTCCATCACCTGCGGATGCAGCGGCGCGCCTGCCGCCTCGAGCACCTCGGCGCGGCGTCCGCAGATGGTGACGCTGGCGCCGGCCTCGGCAAGGGTGCGCGCGATCGACAGCCCGATCCCGGTGCCGCCGCCGGTCACCAGCGCGTGTCGTCCCTCCAGCATTCCGCCCCCGTCTCATGTGGTCGCGCGACCCTGACGCGGTTTCGCGTCGCAGGCAAGATGCGGGATTGCCGCTTGTCTAACCTATGCGCATCTGTGAATGTGTTGGCCAATCCAAGGAGGAGGAGATGTCATGCGGCTCTCGATGACGATTGCAGGCGTGCTGCTGGCCGGGGCGGCCGCGGCGCATGAGGATATTGCGGATCTTTATCCGCAGTCCGAGCTTTACAGCAAACCGGTGGAATTCATTCCGCATGTGTGGAGCGCCATCGGGGCGACGGCGCCGCCGACCTATGAGAACTCGGGGCACAACAACAATCTCAGCTTCATCGAGACCGGCGACGGCGTGGTGGTGATCAATGGCGGCGCCTCGGTGCGGCTGGCGAAGGCGCTGCACGACGAGATCAAGGCGGTCACCAACCAGCCGGTGAAGCTGGTGATCAACGAGAACGGGCAGGGGCACGCGGTGCTCGGCAATGCCTACTGGGCCGGGCTCGGGGTCGATGTCCTGGCGCATGAGGATGCCATCGAGGTGGTCGAGAAAGATGGCGATTTCATTCTGCAGGGCATGCAGAGATACAACCAAGACAAGGCCGACGGCACGGCGATCTCGGTGCCGAACTTGTCCTTTTCCGACAATTACACGGTCGAGATGGGGGATGTGACCATCGAGGTGCTGCATCTCGGTCCGGCACACGATCCGGGCGATGTGCAGGTCTGGATCCCGCAATGGGGCATTGTCATCGCCGGCGACATCGCCTTTCACGAGCGCATGCCGCCGATCTTCGCCGAGACCTGCACGAGCTGCTGGATCGAGACCTTCGACGGCCCGTTCACCGATCTGGGCGCGACCTACGTGATCCCCGGCCACGGGCACCCGACGAACATGGCGCAGGTGACGCGCTACACCTCGGATTACCTCAAGGATCTGCGCGCCAAGATCCGCACCCATATCGACGAGGGTGGCGATCTTGCCGGTGCGTTCTATGTCGATCAGTCGAACTGGGCGCGGCTCGACACGTTCGAGGAACTGGCCACCAAGAATGCCGGGCGGGTGTTCGAGGAAATGGAATGGGAATGACGCGCCGCGGGCACGCAGAAGACTGAAGGCGCCGGCGCAAGGCGGCATAGGCAAAACGAGGGAGCGGCGCCGGGCCTCTTGACCCGGCGCCGCTCTTGTCGCCTCTTGGCGTTGGTTGTGCAGAAAGAGGGCTGGACGCTCGCGTGATACGGAAGTGGATCGATATTCCGCCGGTCTGGTTGCTGGCTTTCCTGTGCCTTGCCTATTGGCAGGCACGCAACCACCCCGTGGGTCTGAGCTTTGGCCCGGTCTGGGCGGATCTGCTCGGCGGGCTGTTCGTGGGTGGCGGGCTGCTGCTGGCGGCCCTGGCGCTGATCGAGCTGCGCCGAAACCGCACCAGTTTCATGCCGCATGACGAGGCGGCGCAGCTTGTCACGGGCGGTGTCTTCAAGCTGTCGCGCAACCCGATTTACGTGGGGGACGTGATGATCCTGCTGGGGATCATCCTCTATCTCGACGCGGTGCTGTCGCTGGCGCTGGTTCCGATCTTTGTCTGGGTTGTGGAAAAGCGCTTCATCGAGAAAGAAGAGGTGCGATTGCAGCGAAAGTTTGTTGCGCGTTACGTCAGATACTCGCAACAAACGAGACGGTGGCTTTAAAATCACGGTGGAATGTGATTAACCGGCGCGACCACATTGTGAGCCGCGGGCCTGCAGGATAGACCCGGGGCATACGGCTTGTGCCGCAACGTAACGAAAGACCTTAGGAACCAAGGGGGATCCAAGACGTGAAGATCGGAACGCCAAAGGAGTTGGCGGCAGGAGAAAACCGGGTTGCGATGACGCCGGAGTCGGCGCTGCAGCTTCAGAAGCTCGGCTATGACTGCGTCATCGAAACCGGGGCGGGCGTGAAGGCAGGGTTTGCCGACGCCGCCTATGAGGAAGCCGGCGTCGCCGTCGTCGACGGGCCGGATGCGCTCTGGTCGCAGGCCGACATCATCGCCAAGGTGCAACCGCCGAGTGATGAGGAAGTTGGCCGCCTGAGCGCCGACAAGACCCTGATTTCGTTCTTCTGGCCGGCCCAGAACGAAGAGCTGATGAAAGAGGCGGCCGACAAGGGCGCCAGCGTCATCGCCATGGACATGGTGCCGCGCATCAGCCGCGCCCAGAAGATGGACGCGCTGAGCTCGATGGCCAACATCGCGGGCTACCGCGCGGTGATCGAGGCGGGCAACAATTTCGGCCGCTTCTTCACCGGGCAGGTGACCGCCGCCGGCAAGGTGCCGCCCGCCAAGGTGCTGATCGTCGGCGCCGGTGTGGCCGGCCTCGCCGCCATCGGCACCGCCACCTCGCTGGGCGCCATCACCTACGCCTTCGACGTGCGTCCGGAAGTGGCGGAGCAGGTCGAGTCAATGGGCGCGGAGTTCGTCTATCTCGACTTCGAGGAAGAGCAGGCGGACGGCTCGAGCTCCGGCGGCTACGCCTCCGTGTCTTCGCCGGAATTCCGGGAAGCGCAGCTGGCCAAGTTCCGTGAGCTGGCACCCGAGATGGACATCGTCATCACCACGGCGCTGATCCCCAACCGCGAGGCGCCCGAGCTCTGGACGCCGGACATGGTCGCGGCGATGAAGCGTGGCTCGGTGATCATCGACCTCGCGGCCGAGAAGGGCGGCAACTGCAAGCTCACCGTCAAGGACGAGAAGATCGTCACCGACAATGGCGTGACCATCGTCGGCTATACCGACTTCCCCTCGCGCATGGCAACGCAGTCCTCGAGCCTCTACGCCACCAACATCCGCCACATGATGACCGACCTGACGCCCGAGAAGGACGGCACGGTCAACCACAACATGGAGGATGACGTCATCCGCGGCGCGACCATCGCGCACAAGCATGACGTGACTTGGCCGCCGCCGCCGCCGAAGACCAAGGCGATCGCAGCGCAGAAGCCGAAGGAAAAGGCGCCGGAACTGACGCCGGAAGAGAAGCGCGCGGCGGAAGTCGCGGCGTTCAAGGCCCAGACCAAGCAGCAGGTCACCTTGCTGGGCATCGGCGGCGTGCTGCTGCTGGCGGTGGGCCTCGTGGCCCCCGCGAGCTTCATGCAGCACTTCATCGTGTTCGTGCTGTCGGTGTTTGTCGGCTTCCAGGTGATCTGGAACGTCAGCCACTCGCTGCACACCCCGCTGATGGCCGTCACCAACGCCATTTCCTCGATCATCATCCTTGGCGCGCTGATGCAGATCGGCTCGGGCTCGTGGCTGGTGATCCTCCTCGCCGCCGTCTCGGTCTTCATGGCCGGCATCAACATCTTCGGCGGTTTCATGGTCACACGGCGCATGCTCGCCATGTTCCAGAAGTCGTAAGGGGAGGCCACAGACATGGAATTCGGATTCACTACGGCGGCCTATGTGGTCGCGGCAGTCCTCTTCATCCTCTCGCTCGGTGGCCTTTCGGGGCAGGAGAGCGCGAAACGCGCCGTCTGGTACGGCATCGTCGGCATGGCGCTGGCGGTGTTCGCGACGCTGATCGGGCCCGGCTCGGGCCTGTGGCTGCTGTCGATCATCCTGATCGCGGCGGGGGGCATCATCGGCATCTACGTGGCCAAGAAGGTCGAGATGACCGAGATGCCGCAGCTTGTCGCGGCGATGCACTCGCTCGTCGGTCTGGCGGCGGTGTTCGTGGGCTACAACGCGCATTTCACCATGAAGGCCGTGACCGGCCCGGATGCCGCCGAGGCGCATGGCGCCTTCGCGGAACTGGTGGCCCACAAGGCCCCGGTCGAGCTCAGCATCCTTTCGGTCGAGCTCTTCCTAGGCGTGTTCATCGGTGCCATCACCTTCACCGGCTCGGTCATTGCCTATGGCAAGCTGGCCGGCAAGGTGAGCTCGGCGGCCAAGAAACTGCCCGGCGGCCACATCCTGAACGCGGCGGCGGCGGCGATCTCGCTGCTCTGCCTGTTCTGGTACATGGGCACCGGCGGCTTCTTCCCGCTGTTCCTGATGACGCTTTGTGCGCTGTTCATCGGCTATCACCTGATCATGGGCATCGGCGGCGCCGACATGCCGGTGGTGGTGTCGATGCTCAACAGCTATTCGGGCTGGGCCGCGGCGGCGATCGGCTTCTCGCTGGGCAATGACCTGCTCATCGTGGTCGGTGCGCTGGTGGGCTCCTCGGGTGCCATCCTGTCCTACATCATGTGCAAGGCGATGAACCGCTCGTTCATCTCGGTGATCCTTGGCGGCTTCGGCGGCACCGCCGGTCCGGCAGCGGAGATCGAGGGCGAACAGGTGGCGATCGACGCCGATGGCGTGTCGACGGCGCTTGATGAGGCCGACAGCATCATCATCGTGCCGGGCTACGGCATGGCGGTGGCACAGGCCCAGCAGAACGTGGCGGAACTGACCCGCAAGCTGCGCGCCAAGGGCAAGGAGGTTCGCTTCGCGATCCACCCCGTTGCCGGTCGTCTGCCCGGGCACATGAACGTGCTGCTGGCCGAGGCCAAGGTGCCCTACGACATCGTGCTCGAGATGGACGAGATCAACGAGGACTTCCCGGAAACCGACGTGGTCATCGTGATCGGCTCGAACGACATCGTGAACCCGGCGGCACAGGAGGACCCGAACTCGCCGATCGCCGGCATGCCGGTTCTGGAAGTGTGGAAGGCGAAGCAGGTCTTCGTGTCGAAGCGCGGCCAGGGCACCGGTTACTCGGGCATCGAGAACCCGCTGTTCTACAAGGACAACACCCGCATGTTCTATGGCGACGCCAAGGCATCGGTGGGCGATCTCCTGACCCGGCTCGACTGATCCGGTCACTTGATCGATGGGCCCGTGAGGGCGCATCCCGCGGGCGCGGCACGTGAAGGTGCCGCGCCGTTTTTTCTTGCCGGCGGGGCGGCGCTATCATCAAGCGTTAACAGGTGCTTGTAAGGCGGCGTTCGGTGCGGAAACTTGACCCGACGCGCGCTCGGGCGTACCTTTTCAGACATGCTGGACAAGCCGCGCACACGGCCCCCGGGGACAGGCCCCCGTGGGGCTTTCTTGCGTTGTGCGTTTGGCTGCCTCGGGCGGAGACCTACAGGCAAGAAAGGTATCGAGCATGATCCTGGTCCACCTCGAAGAGGAGATGTCGCGACTCGAAGACGAGCGCGACCGCATCGCCGACGTTCTGCGGGACCTCGGCGCGGACATAAGACGCCTCAAGGCGCAGATCGAAGACGGGAAGGCGGTGTCGAAGACCGATGCGGGCAAGCTGATGAGCGATGTCCGCTACTGGATGAGGGCGTCGCACGAAACGGAGGCGCAGATCGCCAATGTCAGACGAAAACAGAAAGGCCTTGCGGGAGACTGGGCTCTCGATCTCGAACGGGCGCGCGATGAGATCGGGTGCCGCATGGCTCGCCTCCGCCGCTGCTGCGGTGCGGGAGAGCTTCCTGAGTGAGCTGACCGAGGGGGAGTGCCTGGCACTCCCCTTTCTTTTCGAATTCTGGGCCATGCCGCACCAGCTGCCGCCCGAGGGCTGTTGGCGCGCATGGGTGATCATGGGCGGGCGCGGGGCGGGCAAGACCCGGGCCGGGGCGGAATGGGTGCGCACCTGCGTCGAGGGCGCGCTGCCGCTGTCGCCCGGGCGCTGCCGGCGGGTGGCGCTGGTGGGCGAGACGCTGGACCAGGTGCGCGAGGTGATGGTGTTCGGCGAGAGCGGCATCCTCGCCTGTTCGCCGCCCGACCGGCGGCCCGACTGGCATGCCGGGCGGCGGTGTCTGGTCTGGCCCAACGGCGCCGAGGCGATGGTGTTCTCGGCGCATGACCCGGAGGGGCTGCGCGGGCCGCAATTCGATGCCGCCTGGGTCGACGAGCTGGCCAAGTGGAAGAAGGCGCGCGAAACCTGGGACATGCTGCAATTCGCGCTGCGGCTGGGCGAGCGACCGCAGGTCTGCGTCACCACCACGCCGCGCAACGTGGGCGTGCTGAAGGAGCTGCTGGAGCTGGACAGCACTGTGGTGACCCATGCCAAGACCGAGGCCAACCGGGCCAACCTCGCGGCGTCGTTCCTGCGGGAGGTGCGGGCGCGCTACGGCAACACGCGGCTGGCGCGGCAGGAGCTCGACGGCGTGCTTGTGACCGATGTGGACGGCACGCTCTGGACGCAGGCGGTGCTGGAGCGCGCGCGCGGCGCGGAGATGCCCGAGCGCTTCGACCGCATCGTCGTCGCGGTGGATCCGCCGGCGGGCGAGGGGCAGGGAGCGGATGCCTGCGGGATCCTCGTGGCAGGGGCGGTCTGCGCGGGGCCGCCGCAGGCCTGGCGGGCCTGGGTGCTGGAGGATGCCAGCGTGCAGGGCGCCTCTCCCACCGGCTGGGCCGAGGCGGTGGCGGCGGCCTACGGGCGCTGGCAGGCCGACCGGGTGGTGGCCGAGGTCAACCAGGGCGGCGCGATGGTCGAGACGGTGCTGCGGCAGGTGGCGCCGCAGGTGCCCTTGCGCAAGGTGCACGCCACGCGCGGCAAGGCGGCGCGGGCGGAGCCGGTGGCGGCGCTTTACGAGCAGGGCCGGGTGGCGCATTGCGGCGTGCTCGACACGCTCGAGGAGCAGATGGGGCTGATGACGGTCTCGGGCTTCGCCGGGCAGGGCTCGCCCGACCGGGTGGATGCGCTGGTCTGGGCACTGACCGAGCTCATCGCGACGCCGATGCAGGGCTGGCGGCGGCCGGCGTTGCGGGTGATCTGAGCGTGGCTCAGAGCGGCTTTTGCATGGCGTAGTTGATCAGCGCCACGCCGCGTCGGATGACACTCTGCTGGCGCAGGACGTAGAAGCCGTGGCGCTCGAAGAAGGGGCGGGCGGCCTTGCTGACCTCGGCGGTCAGCTCGCGCGCGCCGCTGGCGCGGGCGATCTGCGTAAGCGCGGCGAGAAGCTCGGCCCCGATGCCCTGACCAGCGGCGGAGGGGCGCACGAAGGCGAGATCGATATGACCGGGGGCGACGAGGGTCATCAGGCCAAGCGGTGTGCCATCACGCTCTGCCATGAGCCCGACCGAGCTGCCGACGCGGTCGCGCCAGCGCTCCGGGTCGGGCTTGGGCCCGGCCCAGGCCTCGCGCTCGGTTTCGGTGTAGTGGGCGGTGGTGCCGTTGAGCACGGCGTCGCGGAAGATCTCGGCCACGGTGGTGGCATCATCGGCCAGGAGCGGGCGCAGAGTGGCCTGTGTCGTCTCGGTGGTCATTCAGAACTTCCGTACAATTCCATTCGTCCTCACGCAGCATTCTGTCGTGTTGCCGGAGACTATCGAGGCGCATCGGGAAGCGCTAGTGCGCTGGGCGCATAGCGGCTTTGCCGCGCGAGGGGCCGTTGCGAGCTGCCCGTGCGCAGCCGCCAGAGGTGCTTAATCTCTCGTTCATAGTGTCCTTCCTCAACGCGATGCGGACCCGGCGGTTCGCACTGGATCGGGTGAAGGAGCGGCGAGCGATGGTGTTCGATTTTCTGCGCAGGGATCGCGAGGCGGCGGCGGAGACCGAAGCCAAGGCTTCGGCCACGGGGCCGCTGATGGCCTATGCGGGGTCTGGGCGAGTGGCGTGGAGTCCGCGCGACGGCGGTTCGCTGACGCGCTCGGGGTTCAGCGGCAACCCGGTGGGGTTCCGGGCTGTGAAGCTGATCGCCGAAGCCGCCGCGGCGCTGCCGTTGGTTCTGCAGGATGCCGAGCAGCGCTTTTTCCGGCATCCGCTTTTGTCGCTGGTGACGGCGCCGAACCCGGCGCAGGGCAGGGCGGAGCTCTTCGAGGCACTCTACGGTCATCTGCTGCTGTCGGGGGATGCCTATGTCGAGGCGGTGCCGGGCGCGGCGCGGCTGCCGGCGGAGTTGCACGTGCTGCGCTCGGACCGGATGCGGCTGGTGCCAGGGCCGGATGGCTGGCCGGTGGCCTATGACTATATGGTCGACGCCCGCCGGCACCGGTTCGAGGTGAGGGAGCGGGCCTCGCCGATCTGTCACATCAAGGCGTTCCACCCGCAGGACGATCACTACGGGCTGTCGCCGGTTCAGGCGGCGGCGCAGGCGGTCGACGTGCACAACAGCGCCAGCCGCTGGTCGAAATCGCTGCTCGACAACGCGGCACGGCCCTCGGGTGCCATCGTCTGGACCGCCGGTGACGGACAGGGCGGCATGGCGGCGGATCAGTTCCAGCGTCTCCGTGAGGAGATGGAGCTGCTGCACCAAGGCGCACGCAATGCCGGGCGGCCGATGCTTCTCGAGGGCGGGCTGGACTGGAAGCCGATGGGGTTTTCGCCCTCCGACATGGAATTCCAGAAGACCAAGGAGGCGGCGGCGCGCGAGATCGCGGTGGCCTTCGGGGTGCCGCCGATGCTGCTGGGCATCCCCGGTGAGGCGACCTTTGCCAATTACCAAGAGGCGCACCGCGCCTTCTACCGGCTCACCGTGTTGCCTCTGGCGACACGGGTGACGGCGGCGGTGGGGCGGTGGCTGGCCTCGCATCTGGGAGAGGAGGTCGCGTTGATGCCCGATCTTGACCAGGTGCCCGCGCTGGCCGCCGAGCGCGACGCGCAGTGGGCGCGGGTCGCCGGCGCCGAGTTCCTCACCGCCGCAGAGAAGCGCCGGATGCTGGGACTGCCGGAGCTTCAGGACGTGCCGGAGGGAAATGCCGGTGAGTGATCGCAGGCTGGATTATGAGCCCTTCGCCTGTGCGCCGGCGCTGAAGCTGGAGGCGCATGAGCAGATGAGCCGGCTGCAGCTCGATGCGCTGAACGCGCGTCTCGACCGGCTGGAGCTGCTGCTCGAACGGCTCGAGCGGCGGATGTGGCTGGCGGTCTCCGGCGTGGCCGGCGTGATCGTCGCGCAGGCGTTTCAGAGCGTCATCGTGGCAACGCCCTAGGCGTGGCTGCAGGGACCCAACCGGGAAAGGAACGGGAATGGATCTGGAGCACAAGTTCTGTCGCTTCGACACCGGGGTGACGCTGAGCGAGGGCGCGCGGATCGAGGGCTATGCCTCGCTCTTCGGAGCCTGTGATCAGGGCGGCGACGTGGTGGCGGCGGGGGCCTACGCGGCCTCGCTGAAGCGGCTGGCGGCGGAAGGGCGCGCGGTGAAGATGCTGTGGCAGCACGATCCGGCGCAGCCCATCGGCACCTGGGACGAGGTGCACGAGGATGCGCGCGGCCTGCACGTGACGGGGCGGTTGCTCGACACGGTCGCGCGCGGGCGCGAGGCGGCGGCGCTTATCGCTGCGGGGGCCATCGACGGGTTGTCGATCGGCTACCGCACGCTGCGCGCCACAAAGGACGGCACGGGGCGCAGGCTCCTGACCGAGCTGGAGCTCTGGGAGGTGTCGCTGGTGACCTTCCCGATGCTGCCCAGCGCACGGGTCGCGGCCAAGGGCACACGCCCCGACGAGGCCGCGATGGACGAGCTGGCGCAGACGCTCGAGCGCGCGCGCCGGGACCTGGCGCGAGGTTGAGCGCGCCGATCAGGAACGGGATCGAGACCATGACCAACACCGACAACGTCTCCCGGGCCGGGAACGGCCATCCGGCCACCCGCGTCGGCGCCGCCATCGCGGGGCTTGTGGACGATATCAGGGCCTTGCGGGGCGACCTTGAGCTGAAGATGCAACAACAGGAAGAGCGACTGACCATGCTTGACGCGAAACACGCAACGCCGCGCGGACGCCCGGCCCTGGCGACCACGGCGGACACCGGCGCGCCGCACCGCGAGGCCTTCGATGCCTATCTCCGGACGGGTGACGATGACGGGCTGCGCGGCCTCGTGCTCGAGGGCAAGGCGCTGTCGACCGGGGTGGCCGGCGATGGCGGCTATCTGGTCGATCCGGCGACCTCGGAGACGGTGAAGTCGGTGCTCGACAGCACCGCCTCGATCCGCGCCATCGCCAGCGTGGTGACCGTCGAGGCGACCTCTTACGATGTGCTGATCGACCAAGGCGAGACCGGCGCGGGCTGGGCGGACGAGACCGCCGCCTCGTCGGAGACCGGCACGCCGACCATCGACCGCATCGCGATCAAGCTGCACGAGCTCTCGGCGATGCCGAAGGCGAGCCAGCGGCTGCTCGACGACAGCGCCTTCGACATCGAGATGTGGCTCGCGGGGCGCATCGCCGACAAGTTCGCCCGCGCCGAAGCGGCGGCCTTCGTGTTGGGCGACGGCGATGACAAGCCGCGCGGCTTTCTCGACCACGACGCGGTCGACAACGCGGTCTGGACCTGGGGCAACCTCGGCTATGTGCCGAGCGGGGTGGATGGCGGCATCGGCGATGGCGATGCCATCATCGACCTAGTCTACGCGCTGGGGGCCGAGTACCGGGCGCGGGCGAGCTTCGTGATGAACTCCAAGACCGCCGGCGCGCTGCGCAAGCTCAAGGATGGCGACGGGCGCCACCTGTGGTCGGACGGGCTGGCGGCGGCGGAGCCGGCGCGGCTGTTGGGTTATCCGGTGCTGATCGCCGAGGACATGCCCGATATCGGCAGCGGCACCGATGCCATCGCCTTCGGGGATTTCTCGGCCGGCTACACCATCGCCGAGCGTCCCGATCTGCGGGTGCTGCGCGATCCGTTCAGCGCCAAGCCACACGTCCTGTTCTACGCCACCAAGCGCGTGGGCGGCGACGTGAGCGACTTCGCGGCGATCAAGCTGCTGCGCTGCGACACGGCCTGATCCGGCCACGGGACACGGGGGCGGCATAGCGCCGCCCGCGTGGGGCGCGTGCCGGGACGCGTGTGTTGTCAGCTGCTCCCTCCGTCCGAGCAATGCACGCGGTACGCGCCCGCTCGGGCGGGCGGTCGGGAGAGGTTTGCGGAGAAGAACGATGATGTTGATCGAAGAAACCCAGCTGCCCGAGGCGGTGCTGCCGGTCGTCGCGCTGAGGCGGCACCTGCGGCTCGGCACCGGTTTCGCCGAGGACGACCTGCAGGACGCGGTGCTGGGCTCGTTCCTGCGCGCGGCGCTGGCAGCAATCGAGGCGCGCACCGGCAAGGCGTTGATCACGCGCGGGTTCGTCTGGACGCTGCATGGCTGGCGCGATGCGCAGGCCGAGCGCTTTCCCATCGCGCCGGTGACGGCGGTGACGGGGATCGCGGTGATCGACCGTTTCGGTGCCGCCGAGACCATCGCGGCCAGCGCTTTCCGGCTCGAACAGGACGGTCAGGCGCCGCGGCTCTGCGCGCAGGGCGCCGCCTTGCCAACGTTGCCCGAGGGCGGGGCGGCGGAGATCCGTTTTACCGCAGGCTTTGGCGCGGCATTCGACGATCTGCCGGCAGACCTGGCTCAGGCGGTGCTGCTGCTGGCGGCGCATTACTACGAATATCGCGAGGCGACCGGGCTGGGGCAGGGCTGCATGCCGTTCGGGGTTACTTCGCTGATCGCGCGCTACCGCCCGCTTCGCATGGGGTTTGGCGCATGAGCATTCCGCTATTGAACCGCAGGCTGGTGCTCGAGGCGCCGGTGGTCAGCCCTGATGGCGCAGGGGGGCAGATGGAGAGCTGGACCGCCATGGGCACGCTCTGGGCCGAGATCCGCCCCAAGACCGGGCGCGAGGCGACCGGCGAGGCGGGCGCGATGTCGGTGCGGGCCTTCCGTATTACCGTGCGCGGCGCGCCGCTGGGGGCCTCGAACCGGCCGCTGCCCGGACAGCGCTTTCGCCAGCAGACGCGGCTTTTCCGCATCGTGGCTGTGACAGAGGTCGAGCCCGGCGGGCTCTATCTCACCTGCGAGGCACGCGAGGAGGTGGCGGCATGAGCTACGCGATGTCGGCGGCGCTTCAGGGTGCGATCTATCAGCGGCTGGCCGGGGATCCGGCGCTTGCGGCGCTCGTGGGGGCGCATATCTACGACGCGCCGCCTGCCGGGACGCTTCCGGGGCTCTACCTGACGCTCGGCGCCGAGACGGTGCGCGACGCCTCCGACGCGGATGGGAACGGCGCCTGGCATGATCTGACGGTGGCGGTGATCAGCGACGCGGCGGGATTCCAGTCGGCCAAGGAGGTGGCGGCGGCGGCGAGCGACGCGCTTGACGATGCGCCGCTGGCGCTGACGCGGGGGCGGCTTGTGAGCCTCCACTTCCGCCGCGCCCGGGCGCAGCGCGAGAGCGGCGGGCTGAGGCGCATCGACATGATCTTCCGCGCCCGTGTCGAGGACGCGTGAGGCGCCGGCACGACCAGTCAGTGACACGTGGCGGAGGCTTCCGCCTATCAGCAAGGAGCGAGACAGATGGGTGCCCAGAACGGCAAGGACCTTTTGGTCAAGGTGGACCTGACCGGCGACGGCCAGTTCGAGACCATGGCGGGGCTGCGCGCCACGCGGGTGAGCTTCAACGCCGAGAGCGTCGACGTGACGACTCTGGAGAGCCAGGGTGGCTGGCGCGAACTCTTGGCGGGGGCCGGGGTGAAATCGGCCAATATCTCGGGCTCGGGCGTGTTCAAGGACCAGGCCACCGACGAACGCGCCCGGCAGATCTTTTTCGATGGCGACACGCCGGCCTTCCAGGTGGTGATCCCGGATTTCGGCACCGTGGAGGGGGCCTTTCAGGTCACCGCCATCGAATATGCCGGCAGCCACAATGGCGAGGCCACCTACGAGGTCTCGCTGGCCTCGGCGGGCGCGCTGAGCTTCGTGCCGGTGCCGGTGGCCTGATGGTGAACCCGTGGCGCGGCGAGGTGGCGGTGACGCTTGATGGCGAGCGCCGGGTGATGCGGCTGACGCTGGGGGCGCTGGCCGAGCTCGAAGAGAGCCTCGGCGACGATACGCTGGTCGCGCTGGCGCAGCGCTTCGAGGAGGGGCGCTGCAGCACCCGTGACGTGCTGGCGCTGATCGTCGCCGGGCTGCGCGGCGGCGGCTGGGAAGGCTCTGCGGCGGATCTGCTGCGCGCCGAGATCGCAGGCGGCCCGATGGTCGCGGCGCGGGCGGCGGCGGAGCTTCTGGCGCGGGCCTTCATGCTGCCGGAGGAAGGCTGATGGAGCGCTTCGACTGGCCGGCGCTGATGCGCGCCGGGCTGCGCGGGTTGGGGCTGAGGCCGGGTGAATTCTGGGCGCTGACCCCGGCGGAGCTGCGGCTGATGTTGGGCGGTGACAGCGCCGCGAGGCCCATGGGACGGGCGCGGCTCGAGGAGCTGCTCGCGGCCTTCCCGGACGAGGTGAAAGGGGATCGGCAATGACCGAGTTTGGCGAGATGGGCGATCTCGACGGCGATATCGCGGCACTGGAGGCGAGCCTCGGCTCGGCCAGCGCCATGGCGGCGGGGTTCGATGCCGAGCTCAAGCGCATCCACCAGACGTTTTCCGCGACCGGAGGCAGCGTCACGCGGCTCGAACGGTCGCTGAGCTCTGGGCTGGGGTGGGCCATCGACGGGGTGATCCTCGACGGGATGAAGCTGTCGGATGCGCTGGGCGTTGTGGCGCGCTCGATGGTGGATGCGGCCTACCGCGCCGCGGTGCGACCGGTGTCGGATCATCTGGGCGGGCTGATCGCCGGCAGCATGGCCGGGGTGTTCGGCGGGCTCTCGCCCTTCGCGCATGGCGGCGCCTTCGCGCAGGGCAAGGTGATGCCGTTCGCCGCGGGAGGAGTGGTGAACGGGCCGGTAGCGTTCCCGATGCGGGGCGGCACCGGGCTCATGGGCGAGGCCGGCCCCGAGGCGATCATGCCGCTCTCGCGCGGGCCGGACGGGCGGCTCGGCGTGCGCGCCAGCGCCGCTCACCAGCCGCCGATGGTGGTGATGAACATCACCACGCCAGACGTGCAGGGCTTCCGCCGCAGCCAGTCGCAGATCGCGGCGCAGATGAGCCGCGCGCTGGGTCAGGGCCTGCGCAACCGCTGAGGAGCTGAGGAGAAGAGCATGAGTTTCCACGAGGTGAGATTTCCCGCCGACCTGAGCTTTGGCGCGCTCGGCGGGCCCGAGCGGCGCACGGACGTGGTCGAACTGAGCAGCGGCTTCGAGGAGCGCAATAGCCCCTGGGCGCATTCGCGCCGGCGCTACGATGCAGGGCTGGGGCTGCGCGGGCTCGACGATATCGAGCAGCTGCTGGCGTTCTTCGAGGCGCGGCACGGCCAGCTCTACGGGTTTCGCTGGAAGGATTGGGCCGATTACCGCTCGTGCCGGCCCTCGGGCACGGTGAGCCCCGGCGACCAGGTGATCGCGCGGGGCGACGGGGCGACGCGGAGCTTCCAGCTGGTCAAGGTCTATCGCTCCGGCGGGGCCAGCTATGCCCGCCCGATCACCAAGCCGGTGGCGGGCACGGTAATCGCCGCCGTGCAGGACGTGGAGATGCGCGAGGGCGTGCATTTCGCGCTCGACCTGACCACGGGCACGATCACCTTCACCGACCCGCCGCTTTCCGGCGTCGAGATCACCGCGGGCTACGAGTTCGACGTGCCGGTGCGCTTCGACACCGAGCGCATCAACGTGAGCGTCGCGAGCTTCCAGGCCGGGCAGGCGCCCGACGTTCCGGTGGTCGAGGTGCGGGTCTGATGGGGGCGGCGGAGCTACATGTGCATCTGGCCGGCGGGCTTGGCACCGTGGCGCGTTGCTGGGCGGTCACGCGGGCCGATGGTGTCGCGCTCGGGTTCACCGATCACGACCGCGATCTGGCGTTCGACGGTCAGAGCTTTCGCGCCGATACAGGCCTCAGCGCCAAGACGCTGCAGCAGGCCACGGGGCTCTCGGTCGACAATTCCGAGGCGATGGGTGCGCTGCGCGACGATGCGCTGTCGGAGGCGGATATTGAAGCCGGGCGCTTCGATGGGGCCGAGGTGGTGTGCTGGCTGGTCAACTGGCAGGATGTGAGTCAGCGGCGGATGCTGTTCCGCGGCTCGATCGGCGAGATCCGTCGCGCGGGCGGGGCCTTTCACGCCGAGCTGCGTGGCCTGACCGAGGCGCTGAACCGGCCGCTGGGGCGCGTCTATCAGGCACCGTGCACGGCAGTGCTGGGAGATGCGAGCTGCCGTGTCGATCTGGGCGAGCCGGGGTATTTTCACGAGGGCGCGGCGGTGCAGGTGCAGGACAACCGCGAACTGCTCTTCGGCGCGCTGACCGGCTTCGAGGCGGGCTGGTTCCAACGCGGCCGGCTGGTGGTGCTAAGCGGTGCGGCGCAGGGGCTGACGGGGGCGATCAAGCGCGACCGTTTCAGCGAAGAGGGGCGGCGGATCGAGCTTTGGCTCCCGCTTGGGGCGACGCTTGTGGCGGGCGACCTGGTGCGGCTCGAGGCGGGCTGCGACAAGCGTTTCGAGACCTGCCGGCTGAAATTCAACAACGTTTTGAACTTCCAGGGCTTTCCAGACATTCCCGAGGAGGACTGGATGTTGGTGCATCCGACCCGGGCCAAGGCGAAGGGCGGGGGAAGCCGGCGATGAGCACGCGGATCGTGAGCGCAGCGCGGGGCTGGATCGGCACGCCCTATCGCCATCAGGCCTCGCTGCGCGGGGCGGGGTGCGATTGCCTCGGCCTCGTGCGCGGGGTCTGGCGCGAGGTGATCGGACCGGAGCCCGAGACGGTGCCCGCCTATACCCGCGACTGGTCCGAGCCGCAGGGCGAGGAGGCGCTGCTGGCCGCCGCGCTGCGGCACATGGCGCGCAAGCCGCTCGAGGACGAGGCGCCGGGCGACGTGCTGCTGTTTCGCATGCGCGATGGCTCGGTGGCCAAGCATCTCGGGCTGCAGGCCGGTCTTGGCGCGGCGGCGAGCTTTGTTCATGCCTATAGCGGCCACGGCGTGGTCGAAAGCCGGCTCAGCCGGCCCTGGCGCCGCCGGCTGGCGGCGCGTTTTGCGTTCCCGGAAGGAGCAAGCTGATGGCGACAATCGTCTTTTCCGCCGTGGGCGCCGCCGTGGGCGGAGCCATCGGTGGCTCGGTACTTGGCTTGTCGATGACTGCGGTGGGCCGGTTCATCGGTGCCAGCCTCGGGCGGGCGCTCGACCAGCGGCTGATGGGACAGGGCTCGGAGACCGTCGAGACCGGGCGCATCGACCGTTTCTTCCTCAGCGGCGCGGGCGAAGGCGCGGCGATCCCGCAGGCCTATGGTCGGATGCGACTGGGCGGGCAGGTGATCTGGGCCACCGAGTTCCGCGAGCGGGTCGACAAGGACAAGGTCGGTGGCGGCGGCAAGGGCGGAGGCGGTCCAAGCCAGACGGTGAAGAGCTACAGCTATTCGCTGAGCCTTGCTCTGGCGCTCTGCGAGGGCGAGATCACCAGCGTCAACCGGGTCTGGGCCGATGGTGCCGAGATCCCGGTGGGCGATCTGAACATGCGGGTCTATACCGGCAGCAGGGACCAGTTGCCCGACCCAAAGATCGAGGCGGTCGAGGGGGTCGGACAGGTGCCGGCCTATCGCGGCACCGCCTATGTGGTGATCGAGGACATGACGCTCGAGAATTACGGCAACCGGGTGCCTCAGTTGAGCTTCGAGGTCACCCGCCCGGTGCAGGACGATCCCGAAGACGTGCCGCATATCATTCGCGGCGTGGCGATGATCCCGGGCACCGGGGAATACGCGCTGGCGACCGAGCCTGTCTACATGAGCTACAGCGAGAACGGCTCGGGGCTTCCAAATGTCAACAGCCCCTCCGAAGCGCCTGATTTCAATGTCTCGCTCGACCAGCTGACCGAGGAAGTGCCGAACTGCGGCGCAGTCTCGCTGGTGGTGAGCTGGTTCGGCGGCGACCTGCGCTGCGGAACCTGCGAAATCCGTCCGAAGGTCGAGCAAAAGCAATTTGAGTCGAGGAACATGCCGTGGCAGGTCTGTGGCGCCACGCGGGGCACGGCGCAGGCGGTGCCCGAGCTTGACGGTCGCCCGGTCTATGGCGGCACGCCCTGCGACGCCTCGGTGATCCAGGCGATCCGGCGCATGGTGGCGCAGGGGCTCGACGTGCTGGTCTACCCCTTCATCCTGATGGACCAGATGGACGGCAACGGCCTTCCGGATCCGTGGAGCGATGCCGAGGACCAGCCGGAACTGCCGTGGCGGGGGCGCATCACGCTCGACGTGGCGCCGGGGCGGCCCGGCTCGCCCGATGGCACCTCCCCCGCCGACGCTCAGGTGGCGGCGTTCTTCGGCACGGCGCAGGCCTCGGATTTTACCGTAACCGACGGCGAGGTGACCTATACCGGTCCCGAGGAGTGGAGCTATCGCCGCTTCATCCTGCACCACGCGGCGCTCTGCGCCGCAGCCGTGGGCGTCGAGGCGTTCTGCATTGGCTCGGAGATGCGCAGCCTGACATGGATTCGGGGTGCGAGCGGCTTTCCGGCGGTGGCGGCGCTCAGGGCGCTGGCGGCGGAGTGCCGGGCGCTGCTGGGGCCTGACGTCAAGCTCAGCTATGCCGCCGACTGGTCGGAGTATTTCGGTTACCAGCCGCAGGACGGCTCGGGCGACGTGTATTTTCACCTCGATCCGCTATGGGCCGATGACGAGATCGACTTCATCGGCATCGACAATTACATGCCGCTCTCGGACTGGCGCGAGGGCAGCGACCACGCCGACGCTGCGTGGGGGGCGGTCTACGACCCAGGCTACCTGATGGCCAACGTGGCGGGCGGCGAGGGCTACGACTGGTACTATCCCTCAGAACAGGCCCGCGACGCGCAGCGCCGCGAGCCGATCACCGATGGCGCGCACCACGAGCCTTGGGTGTTTCGCTACAAGGACATCCGCAACTGGTGGGACCACGCCCATTACGAGCGCATCGGCGGCGTGCGGCAGCCCGACCCGACCGGCTGGGTGCCGGGATCGAAACCGATCCGCTTTACCGAGCTGGGCTGCCCGGCGGTGGACAAGGGCACCAACCAGCCCAACAAATTCCTCGACCCCAAGAGCTCCGAGAGCGACTTGCCTTACTATTCCAACGGCTTGCGAGACGAGCTGATCCAGCGCCAGTACCTGCGGGCAATGCATGGATACTGGACCGACCCGGCCAATAACCCGGTCTCGGAGGAGTACGGCGCGCCGATGCTCGACATGGACCACGCCTATGTCTGGGCTTGGGACGCACGGCCCTACCCTTGGTTCCCGGGGCTCGCCGAACTCTGGGCCGACGGCGACAACTATCGGCGCGGGCATTGGATCACCGGCCGTGTCTCCTCGCGCACGCTGGCCTCGGTGGTGGCGGAAATCTGCGAGCGTGCGGGTCTGCAGGACTACGACGTGAGCGCGCTGCACGGCTGGGTGCGTGGCTACGTGGTGGGCGAGGTGGGCGATGCCCGGCGCGCGCTGCAACCGCTGATGCTGGCACATGGCTTTGACGCGGTGGAGCGCGACGGCAGCCTGCACTTCATCCTGCGCAAGGACCGACCCGTGCAGGCGCTGACGCGCGATGCGCTCGCCGTGTCGCCGGAGCTTGATGGCGATCTGGTGCAGATCCGCGCCGCCGAGGCGGAGATGGCGGGGCGGGTGCGGCTGCGCTTCCTTGAGGCCGATGGCGATCATCTGGCGGTGGCCGAGGAGACGGTGCTGCCCGATGACCGCACCCATGCCGTCGCCGAGACCGAGTTGCCGATGGAACTGACTCGGCGCGAGGCGCGGCTGACGCTGGAGCGCTGGCTGGCGGAGTCGCGCGTTGCGCGCGACTCCCTGCGCTTCTCGCTGCCGCCGTCGCGTCTCGGGGTCAGCGCGGGAGACATCATCTCTCTGCCCGGAGAGGCGGGCGAGGTCGTGGCGCGGGTTGATCGCGTCGAGATCGGCGCGCAGCAGATGGTCGAGGCGGTGCGCTTCGAGCCCGATGTCTACCTGCCGTCGGATTTCCCCGACGATGCCGCGATCCTGCGCGGCTTCGTGCCGGCGGTGCAGGTGCTGCCGCTGTTCCTCGACCTGCCGCTGATCACCGGGGACGAGGTGCCGCACGCGCCGCATCTCGCGCTCACCGCCGAGCCTTGGCCCGGCTCCGTGGCGGTCTACGATTCCGCCTCTGATGCCGATTACGCGCTGAACGAGATCATCGCAGCGCGCTCGGCAGTCGGCGTGACCGAGACCGCCCTGGCGCGGGCGCCCTCGGGTCGGATCGACCGTGGCGCGGCTTTGCAGGTGCGGATGCTCTCGGGCGAGCTCGCCGCGATCGACGACGCGGCGTTGCTGGGCGGGGGCAACCTCGTGGCGATCGGCGATGGCAGTCCGGGCGGTTGGGAGCTGATGCAGTTCCGCGATGCGCAGATGGCGGGAGAGGCCACCTGGCTGCTGAGCCACCGCCTGCGCGGGCAGCTCGGCACCGACGCTCTGATGCCAGAGGTCTGGCCGGCGGGCTCGTGGGTGGTGCGGCTTGACGGGGTGCCGCAGCAGATCGCGCTTGCGGCGGCCCTGAGGCGGCAGCAGCGGCATTTCCGCATCGGACCCGCGCGGCGCGGCTATGACGATCCGAGCTATGTGCATGAGGTCCGTGCCTTCGACGGCAACGGGCTGCGGCCCTTCAGCCCGGTGCATCTGCGGGCCGAGGATCAGGGCGGCACGCTGGCGCTGAGCTGGATCCGCCGCACCCGCATCGACGGTGACGACTGGGAGCTTGCCGAGGTGCCGCTTGGAGAGGAGCAGGAGCTCTACGAGGTTCGTGTGATGCAGGGCGAGACGGTGCTGCGCAGCGCGCAGGTTGTGACGCCACAATGGAGCTATGACCCCGCTCAGGATGGCCTCAGCGGCAGTTTCGAGATCGCGGTGGCACAGGTCTCGGCGCGCTACGGGCCGGGGCCCTTCGCGAGGCTGTCGCTCACAGCATGAGGCCGGTCCTGCATGGCGACGTGATCTGTGCCGCCTGCGCGCTGCTGGCGGTGCCGCGCGGGACGCGATGGCGTCAGGCGCGAGAGATGGTGGCCCAGGCCGAAGCCGCCGACCGCTACCGCCGCCATTTCGGGCGGGCCCATCCCGACTGGGGCAACGGCACGTTGATGGCGGCGGCGCTGTCGCGTCCGATCGCGCCGGAGCGGCGCCTCGATGATCCCGACTATGCCGATTGCCTAATTCTCGCGCTGGAGGCGGTGCGGTTGCGCCATCGTGAGCGGTAAGCCATCACCACCGACGATTCCAACCATCACGGTTTTGCGTTTCAGCCCACCCGGCCTATCTGCTATAAGAACCGGATCAAACGGAGGTTACGATGGCCGAAACCCGCGCAAGGATCGCCGAGCTGGACCCGGTCTGGGACCGCATCACCCGCGAAGCCGAACAGGCCGTCGCGGACGAGCCGCTTCTGGGCGGGATGGTGCATGTCTCGGTGCTGCACCACGCCACCATCGAGGGCGCGCTGGCCTTCCGCATCGCGATGAAACTTTCGAACGGCGAGATGTCGGACCAGATCCTGCGCGAGATCTGCGACGAGGCCTATGCCTCGGATCCGTGGCTGGCGCGTGCGGCGCGGGCCGATATCCGCGCCACCTTCGATCGCGACCCGGCCTGCCACCGCTTCCTGCAACCGCTGCTCTACTTCAAGGGCTTCCAGGCGGTGCAGACCCAGCGCGTGGCGCACTGGCTCTGGGGGCAGGGGCGCTGGGATCTGGCGTTCTTTTTCCAGATGCGTGCGTCAGAGCTCTACGGGGTCGACATTCACCCCGCCGCCGAGATCGGGCAGGGTATCATGATCGACCACGCCCACTCCATCGTCATCGGCGAGACCGCCAAGGTCGGCAATGACGTCTCGATCCTGCACTCGGTGACGCTGGGCGGCACCGGCAAGGAAGACGAGGACCGTCACCCCAAGATCGGCGATGGCGTGCTGATCGGTGCCGGCGCCAAGGTGCTGGGAAATATTCGCATCGGCAATGGCTCGCGCATCGCGGCGGGTTCGGTGGTGCTCGAGGAAGTGCCGCCGTGCAAGACCGTGGCGGGCGTCCCGGCCAAGATCGTCGGCGATGCCGGCTGCGATCAGCCGTCGCGCAACATGGATCAGAAACTCACCGGCTGCAACTGCACCGGCTGAGCAGAGGCCTTCCAGTCAGAGACAAGAAGGGCCGGGCTCCACGGATGGAGCCCGGCCCTTTTTCGTCGTCCGCTAGGGCGCCTTACTCCGCCGGGATTACCGCGCCGCGGCGCGGGCGGGCGTCGAGCCAAGCGAGTCCTAGGACCGCGATCCCGGCAGCCCCGAGACCCGCGCCCACGATGCCGGTGGCGCTGAAGCCGTGACCGGCGGCGAGTGCCATGCCCGCGAGCCAGGGACCCAGCGCATTGGCGGCGTTGAAGGCGGCGTGGTTGAGCGCGGCGGCGAGGGTCTGGCCTTCGCCGGCCACGTCCATCAGGCGCATCTGCAGCGGGATCACCAGACCGGCGGTCAGGCCGAGCGCCATCACCACGAGGATCATCGCGATCCACTGGCCCATCACCGCGGCATAGATCAGCGAGCAGACGACCATGCCGATGAGCAGCAGCAGGGTGCCGCCGAAATGCGACCACGCGGCGAGGCGGCCGGCATAGTAGTTGCCGGCGGTGGCCCCGATGCCGAAACACGACAGCGCCAGCGGGATCGCCCAGGCGGGTGCATCGGTGGCCGAGATCAGCGCGGCGGAGAAGTATGAATAGACCGCGAAGACCGCACCGAAGCCCACGGCACCGACGGCCAGCGTCAGCCACACGGCGCGGTTGGCCAGCGCCGAGAGCTCGCGCAGCGGGCTCGCTGCCGGGCCGTCCTGCGGCTCGGGCGCGACGCGGGCGATCATCAGCGCCGAACCGGCGGCGATCACCGCCACCAGCACGAAGCACCAGCGCCAGCCGAAATACTGACCGATGGCACCGGCAGCGGGCACGCCGATGACGTTGGCGATGGTCAGCCCCATCAGCACCTGTGCCACGCCAGCCGCCTTGCGGCCCTGCGGCATCATCTCGGCGGCGAAGAGCATGCCGATGCCGAGGAAGGCCCCGTGCGGCAGGCCCGAGAGCACGCGCGCGATGACCAGCGTGTCGAGCCCGGTGGCGAGGGCGGTGAGCACGTTGGTCAGCATGAAGAACGCCATCAGCAGCACCAGCAAGAGCTTGCGCGGCAACATGCTGCCCAGCACCGCCAGCACCGGCGCGCCGACCACCACGCCGATGGCGTAGCCGCTGACCGCAAAGCCGGCCTCGGGTTCGGTGACGCCGAGATCGAGCGCGTAATAGGGCAGCAGGCCCATGGCGGCGAACTCGGTCACGCCAATGGCAAAGGCGCCAAGGGCGAGTGACAGGATCGTCAGGCGGGCCTGGCGGTCGGTATAGACCATGGAACAGCTCCGAAGTGTCGGGGTGACGTCGTGGGGATCTTGACGGCAGGCATAGGGAAACCTGCCGCAGTGCAGCATGTCTTACGCTAACGGTCCGGTGGGGGAGCGCACAAGCCGGATTGTCTGCAAGGGGGCCATGCACCGGAAACATACATCGGAGCAAAAGGAAACGCCCGCCGGTGGGCGGCGGGCGTCTCAATGATGCGAACCTGAAGACAGGTCAGGCGAGCATCACCATCGGGTTCTCGAGGTTCTCGACGATCGCCTTCAGCAGTTCGGCGCCAAGCGCGCCGTCGATGACCCGGTGATCGACCGAGAGCGTCACCGACATCACCGTGGCCACGGTCAGTTCGCCGTCGTCGCCGACGATGGGCTTCTTGACCCCGGCGCCGACCGCGAGGATGGCGCCGTGCGGCGGGTTGATGACGGCGTCGAAGTTGTCGATGCCGAACATGCCGAGGTTGGAGATCGCGAAGCTGCCACCGACATATTCATGCGGCGCAAGCTTCTTGCCGCGGGCGCGGGACGCGAGGTCCTTCATCTCGGTGGACAGGGCGGAGAGGGATTTCATCTCCGCGTCCTTGAGCACCGGGGTGAAGAGGCCGCCGTCGATGGCCACGGCCACGGCAACATCGGAGGGCTTGAGCTTGAGCATCCGGTCGCCGGCCCAGACTGCGTTGGCATCGGGCACGGCCTGGAGCGCCAGCGCGCAGGCCTTGATGATGAAGTCGTTGACCGAAAGCTTCACGCCGCGGCCCTCGAGCTGCTTGTTGAGCTGGCTGCGGAACTTCAGCAGCGCGTCGAGCTTGATGTCGCGGCGCAGGTAGAAGTGCGGGATGGTCTGCTTGGATTCGGTGAGTCGGGCACCCACGGTACGGCGCATGCCGTCCAGCTTGACCTCCTCGAAGTCGCGGCCCTCGTACATCTTGAGGACCTGCTCGGCGGAGGGGCCGGTGGGCATGCCGCCACCCGAAGCGGCGGGGGCTGCCTTGGCGGCGGGCGCCTCGGCGGATTTCGGAGCCTCGGCGGCGCCGGGCTTGGCGCTTTCCACGTCGGCCTTCACGATTCGGCCATGCGGGCCCGAGCCCTTGATCTGCGCCAGATCGAGCCCCTTGTCGGCGGCGATGCGACGCGCCAGCGGGGTGGCGAAGATGCGCTTGCCATCCGAGCCCTGCGGTGCTGCGGGGGCAGCGCTGGCCGAAGCGGCGGCGGGCGTCGCGGCGGCGGCCTTGGCCTCGTCCTTGGCCGGGGCCTTGTCCTCGGCGGCAGGGGCAGGGGCAGGGGAGGCGGACGCGCTGTCGATGTCGTCGGCGCTTTCGCCTTCCTCGAGCAGCACGGCGATCGGCGTGTTCACCTTCACGCCCTCGGTGCCGTCCTCGATCAGGATCTTGCCGATGGTGCCTTCATCGACGGCCTCGAACTCCATCGTGGCCTTGTCGGTTTCGATCTCGGCGAGGATGTCGCCGGAATTCACGGTATCGCCTTCCTTGACCAGCCATTTGGCCAGGGTGCCTTCCTCCATGGTCGGCGACAGGGCGGGCATCAGGATTTCGGTGGGCATGTTGTCAGCTCTCCTCGGCGAGGGTCACGAGATCGTAGGGCGGGCGCGGCTGGCGCGCCGCGGCCCGTGCGATCACCGCGGTCTCGATCTTGCCGCGATGGGCGGCGATCCATTCATAGGCTTGCTGGTGGCTCGGGCGCTCGCCCGGGCGCAGCGTTTCCATGAGGCACTCGGGCACGAAGGCCGTCCGCGCGGAGCCCGCCACGTCCACCCGGACGCGGTAGGCCTCGCGCGCGACGTCGCGACCGATGACCTCGACCGGGCTCACCGGTAGGTCACCTGCTTGACCGCCTCGAGCACCTCGGCGGTGGTAACCAGCGCGTGCTTCTCGAGGTTGGCGGCGTAGGGCATCGGAACGTCCTTGCCGGCGCAGTTGATCACCGGCGCGTCGAGATAGTCGAACGCGTTCTGCATGATGTAGGCGCCGATATGGTTGCCGATGGAGCCCACCGGGAAGCCCTCTTCGATGGTCACGCAGCGGTTGGTCTTCTTCACCGACTCGATGACCGTGCCGTAATCGATCGGGCGCAGGGTGCGCAGGTCGATCACCTCGGCCTCGATGCCCTCTTCGGCCAGCTTGTCAGCCGCCTCGAGCGCGTATTGCATGCCGATGCCGAAGCTGACGAGGGTCACGTCAGAGCCTTCGCGCCAGATCTTCGCCTTGCCGAAGGGCACGGTGAAATCGTCCATCACCGGCACCTCGAAGGAGCGGCCATAGAGGATCTCGTTCTCGAGGAAGATCACCGGGTTGGGATCGCGGATCGCCGACTTGAGCAGGCCTTTTGCATCTGCGGCCGAGTAGGGCATCGCCACCTTGAGGCCCGGGATCATCGCGTACCATGCCGCGTAGTCCTGGGAGTGCTGCGCGCCGACGCGGGCGGCGGCGCCGTTGGGGCCGCGGAACACCATGGGTGCGCCCATCTGGCCGCCGGACATGTAGAGCGTCTTGGCGGCCGAGTTGATGATCTGGTCGATCGCCTGCATGGCGAAGTTGAAGGTCATGAACTCGACGATCGGCTTGAGGCCGCCGAAGGCCGCTCCGACGCCGATGCCGGCAAAGCCGTGCTCGGTGATCGGGGTGTCGATGACGCGCTTGCCGCCGAACTCGTCGAGCAGGCCCTGCGTCACCTTGTAGGCGCCCTGGTACTCGGCGACCTCCTCACCCATGACGAAGACGTTCGCGTCCGATCGCATCTCTTCGGCCATGGCATCCCGCAGCGCCTCGCGCACGGTCTGGGTCTTCATTTCGGTGCCTTCCGGCCAGTCCGGCGAGGCCGCGGCGGCGGGCACCGAGGAGGCGGGCTCCTGCGGGCCGGGGGCGACATCGCCCTTGGCTTCGGCCGGGGCGCTCTCGTCGCTGGCTGCGGGCGCGGCGGCGTCTGAGGCCTCGGCGTCGTCGACGCTTTCGCCTTCCTCGACCAGAACCGCGATGGGCGTGTTGACCTTCACGCCCTCGGAGCCTTCCTCGACGAGGATCTTGCCGACGATGCCCTCGTCGACCGCTTCGAATTCCATCGTCGCCTTGTCGGTCTCGATCTCGGCGAGGATGTCACCGGAGGTGACGGTGTCGCCCTCCTTGACCAGCCATTTCGCCAGCGTGCCCTCTTCCATGGTGGGGGACAGGGCGGGCATCAGGATTTGCGTTGCCATATCGTGTTCTCTCCTGCCTCAGGCCTCGATCGCGTCGCCCTGGGGCACGTCGTCGGAATAGATGTCGGTCCAGAGTTCCTCGAGCGCCGGCTCCGGGCTCTCCTTGGCGAACTCGGCGGAGGCGTTCACGATGTCCTTGATTTCCTTGTCGATCGCCTTGAGATCGTCCTCGCTGGCATGCTTGCCCTGAAGCAGCAGGTCGCGGACGTTCTGGATCGGGTCGCGCTCTTCGCGCATCTTCTGGACTTCCTCGCGGGTCCGGTACTTGGCCGGGTCCGACATCGAGTGGCCGCGGTAGCGGTAGGTCTTGATCTCGAGGATGTAGGGGCCCTTGCCGGCGCGGCAGTGCTCGACCGCCTTCTCGCCCGCTTCCTTGACCTTGAGCACGTCCATGCCGTCGACCAGCTCGCCGGGAATGCCGAAGGGCGCGCCGCGGGTGTAGATGTCCTCGCCCGAGGTCGAGCGCTTCTGCGCCGTGCCCATGGCGTACTGGTTGTTCTCGATCACGAACACCACCGGCAGCTTCCAGATCGAGGCCATGTTGAAGGTCTCGTAGACCTGGCCCTGGTTGGCGGCGCCGTCCCCGAAATAGGTGAAGGTCACCCGGCCGTTCTCGAGGTAGTTGTCGGCGAAGGCGAGGCCGGCGCCGAGCGGCACCTGCGCGCCGACGATGCCGTGACCGCCGTAGAAGTGCTTCTCGCGGCTGAACATGTGCATCGAGCCGCCCTTGCCCTTCGAGTAGCCGCCCTCGCGGCCGGTGAGCTCGGCCATGACCCCGTTCGGGTCCATGCCGCAGGCCAGCATGTGGCCGTGGTCGCGATAGGAGGTGACGCGCTTGTCGCCTTCCTCCGCCGCGGCCTCGAGGCCGACGACCACGGCTTCCTGGCCGATATAAAGGTGACAAAAGCCGCCGATGAGCCCCATACCGTACAACTGACCCGCCTTCTCTTCGAAGCGGCGGATGAGCAGCATGTCACGGTAGTATTGCTTGAGCTCCTCGGGCGAGACGTTCGGCTTGGCAGCAGATTTCCGGGCGGCCATGCGATTCCTCCCCAACTAGTTTAGTGTTAAACTTTCGTGCAGCCTACCCAGAGGAAGCGCGAGTGTCAAAGCCCGCTTCCCCCGGGGCAGAGAAAAAATCCCGTGGGGCGGGCAGGGGCCTTCACCTGGGGCGCGGCTGGCGCAGGGCAAGAGCGGGCTTGCAGGGCGGGGCCGCTTCGGTCAATGTCTCTATATAGAGAAATATTCCCGGAATCGGTCATGGTCTCCCCGCTCACCACCCGGCTGTCACAGCGCCTCTCCGCCCTGCGCGCCGAGCGCGACCTGACGCTCGAGGCGCTGGCGGCGCAAAGCGGGCTCAGCCGCGCGGCGCTGTCACGCATGGAAAAAGCCGAGGTCAGCCCCACCGCGGAACAGCTGGGCAAGCTCTGCGCCGCCTACGGCCTCACCATGTCGCGCCTTCTGGCGATGGTCGAGGAGAGCTTCCCGGCCTGCGTGCCCGAGGCCGAGCAGCCGGTCTGGCAGGATCGCGGCTTCACCCGACGCGTGGTCTCGCCGGGCAGCGCGGCGCTGGCGGGCGAAGTGCTCGACTGCACGCTCGCCCCCGATAGCGACATCTCCTATCACCGCCCGCCGGTGGCCGATCTCGAGCATCACCTGGTGCTGCTCACGGGGCGGCTGGCGGTGACGCTGGACGACCGGCGCCACGATCTCGCGCCCGGCGATGCCCTGCGTTACCGCCTCTCGGGTGCCTCCCGCTTCCAGACCCCGCCGCGCGAAGCCGCCCGTTACATGCTTTTTCTGGTGACACCGTGACCCTGACGATCCGCAGCCTGTCGGCCCAAGAGGCGGCGCATTGCCTCCCCGATCTCGCGAAGCTGCTGCAGGCTTGCGTTGTGGACGGCGCCAGCGTCGGCTTCGTCATGCCCTTCGAGGTCCTGGAGGCGGCCCGCTTCTGGCGGCGGAACGTCCTGCCCTCGATCGCGGACGGGAGCCGCGTGCTCTGGGGGGCCTTCGAAGACGCGCGCCTCGTCGGCACCGTGCAACTGGTGCTCGACATGATGCCGAACCAGGCTCACCGCGCCGAGGTCTCCAAGATGCTGGTCGCCCCCGCGTTTCGCCGCCGCGGCATCGCCCGCGCCCTGATGCAGGCCTTGCTCGCCCGTGCCGAGGCGGAGGCGCGCAGCCTGATCACCCTCGACACCCGCAGCGGCGACCCGTCGCAGGCGCTCTACGCCAGCTGCGGCTTCGAGATCGCGGGCGAGATTCCAGGCTTTGCCCTTGCCCCCGAGGGCGGCCCGCGCCGCGACCCCACCACTTATATGTACCGACAGGGCTGATCGTCCGTCCGTGCGCTTCGGAAAGGCAGGGAGGGGGCG
>NZ_DS022276.1:213614-233868 GCF_000153725.1 Salipiger bermudensis HTCC2601
CGCGCAGGCCAAGAGGGGCAGCGCCCCTCTTTCCCACGCCAGCGCGCCTCCGGCGCTATAGGGGCAGCGCACCTTCGGTGCGCCAGGGGCAGTGCCCCTGCACCCGGGCGTGGGCGTCAGCCCGCGCAATCCCTCGGGCGCACCGCGATCAGAAGTCGATCGCGATGCCCTTCTTCTCCCAGTCGCCATAGCGCGCCGGGTCAAGCCCGTCGCGACCGCCGTATTCCTTCGGCGTGGGCGCCTCGCGCGCTGCCTCCTCGGCCGCGGCGCGGCGCTCCGCCGCCTCGGCCAGGGCGCGCTGCGCGGCGGGGGGCAGGTCCTTGCGGTCGGATGTCTCGTCGGTCATGGCGCTTTCCTCGTCTGGTCCCCCCTGATATAGGGCCCGCCAGCCCAGCGAGACAACCCGGGGAGAGACCTCCATGCCGCCCATTCCCACCGCCCGCGCCCAGAGCGTGGCGCTGCTCGGTCAGGTTCTGGGGCAGGGACGGCTGCTCTCGGACGCCATGACCGGCTCCGCATGGGAGGCGATGCCCGCCCCCGATCGCGCCGCCGCGCAGCGCATGGCGCAGGAGGTGCTGCGCAATCTCGAGCGCTGCGACCGGCTCCTGAAGCCGCATCTGCGCAAGTCGCCGCCACTCTTCGTGCGCAATGTGCTGCGCCTCGGGGCGTGGGAGCTCGCCACCGGCGGGGCGGCGCATGGGGTGGTCAACGATTGCGTCCAGATCGTCGCCGGCGACCGCAAGACCCAATCGATGAAGGGGCTCGTCAACGCGGTGCTGCGCAAGCTCACCGAGGAGGCGCCGGCGAAATGGTCCACCCTGCGGGTGCCGCGCCTGCCGCGCTGGCTGCGCGAGCCGCTGACCATCGCCTGGGGCAACAAGGCGGTCGCGGCGATGGAAGCGGCGCACCTGGCGGGCGCGCCGCTCGATCTCAGCGCCAAGGCCGATGCGGCGGCGCTGGCCGCGGCGGTCGGCGGCTCGCTGCTGCCCACCGGCTCGGTGCGGCTGGCCAGCGCCGGGCAGGTCTCGGCGCTGCCGGGCTACGACACCGGCGATTGGTGGGTGCAGGACGCCGCCGCGGCGCTGCCCGCGCGGCTTCTGGGCGACGTGACGGGCCTCAACATTCTCGACATGTGCGCCGCGCCCGGGGGCAAGACCATGCAGCTGGCCGCGGCGGGGGCAAACGTTACCGCGCTCGACCTGTCCGAGGCCCGCATGGGCCGGGTGCGCGAGAACCTCGCCCGCACGGGTCTCGAGGCGGCGACGGTCACCGGTGATGCGCTCGCGCACGACGGCACCTATGACGCCATCCTGCTTGACGCGCCGTGCTCGGCCACCGGCACCATCCGCCGCCACCCCGACCTGCCGCAGGCCAAGCAGGGCGAGGGCATCTCCGAGCTGATCGGCTTGCAGGCGGCGATGATCGACCACGCGCTGCGCCTGCTCGCGCCCGGCGGCCGACTGGTGTTCTGCACCTGCTCGCTGATCCCGGACGAGGGCGAGTGCCAGGTCGAGGAGGCGCTGGCCCGCCACCCCGGGCTCGAGGTGCTGCGTCCGGAGGCCGCGGGCGTCGAAGAGGCTTGGCGCTCGGAGGAGGGCGGGCTGCGGCTGCGGCCCGATTTCTGGGCGGAGCGCGGCGGCATGGACGGGTTCTACGTGGCGATCCTGCGCAAACCGGCCTGAACGGCTCATTGCGAGGTGACTTGAGCGCCCCCCTTCGCTACACCTCTTGGCAACAAAGAGCCGGATGAGGCCGAGACGGGGCACGAGAGGGACATGTCGAACAGGGGCAACTGGTCTGCCGCGGTGACGCGGTTCCTGAACCGCCTGCACGCGCGTCTGGCGGCGCGTGCCCGTCCGGGCTCTGCCCTCGTCTCGCAGCCCGAACCCCGCAGCACCGGAAGTTTTGCGCGGGGACGCCAGCTTTGCGCCGGCAACCTGATGTTCGCGGGACACCTCGTCGAAGCCCCTGACGCGATGATCTGGGACATCGCCCCGCCGGATGCGGCGTGGGAGGCGGAGATCCACGGCTTCCGCTGGCTCGATGACCTCGCGGCGGTGGGGGACGCGCGGGCGCGGCTCTTGGCGCGGAAATGGGTCTGGGGCTGGATCGCCCGCTACGGCAGCGGCAAGGGCGATGGCTGGAGCCCGGACGCCGCCGGGCGGCGGCTGATCCGCACGATCCATCACGCGCTGTTCCTGCTGCGTGGCGCCGAGGCGGACGAGGCCGCGGCGCTCTACCGCGCGCTGGCGGCGCAGACGATTTTCCTGGCGCGGCGCTGGCCGAGCACGCCGCCGGGGCTGGCGCGGTTCGAGGCGCTGACCGGGCTGCTCTATGCCGGTCTGTCCTTCGAGGGCATGGGCGCCCATGCGGAGACGGCACGCAAGGCGCTGGGCGTCGAATGCGCGTCACAGGTCGATGCGCAGGGCGGCATCCCGACCCGGAACCCCGAGGAACTGCTCGAGGTGTTCACCCTGCTGACCTGGGCCCGGGCGGCGCTCGAGGACGAGGACCTGACCGCCGAGGAGGCACATGCCGCGGCCATCGCGCGCATCGCGCCGACCTTGCGCGCCCTGCGCCACGCCGATGGCGGGCTGGCGCGGTTCCAGGGCGGCGGGCGCGGGCTCGACGGGCGGCTCGACCAGGCGCTGGCGGCCTCGGGCGTCAGGCGCCGTCAGGTTGAAGGGCTGGCGATGGGCTACGCGCGGCTTTCGGGCGGGCGCAGCAGCCTGATCATCGATGCCGCGCCGCCGCCAACGGGGCCCGCTTCCTTCGATGCCCATGCCTCGACCCTGGCCTTCGAACTGACCTCGGGGCGACGCCCGGTGGTGGTGAGCTGCGGTTCGGGCGCCGGCTTCGGGGCGGATTGGCGCCGTGCCGGACGCGCCACGCCCTCGCATTCGACGCTGTGCCTCGACGGCTATTCCAGCGGGCGGCTGGCGACGCCGCGGGTGGCCGATGGCGGTGTGCGCGAATGGCTCGAGGATGGGCCGAAACAGGTGCCCGTCGAGATCGGCCATGTCGAGGGCGGGCAGCGCTTCGAGGGCGGCCATGACGGCTACCGCCGGACCCACGGGCTGACCCATGCCCGCATCCTCGAGCTGAGCGCCGACGGGCGCGCGGTCTCGGGCGAGGACATGCTGATCACGCTCGACGATGCCGACAAGCGTGTCTTTGACCGGCGGCTCGACGCGGCGACGCTGAGCGGGCTGCCCTGGCAGCTGCGGTTCCACCTGCACCCGGAGGTCGATGCCGCGCTCGACATGGGCGGCAGCGCGGTGTCGCTGGCGCTGCGCTCGGGCGAGGTCTGGGTGTTCCGCCACGATGCAGGGCCGCGGTTGACGCTGGAGCCGTCGGTTTACCTCGAAAAAGGCCGGTTGCGGCCCCGCGCGGCGAAACAGATCGTTTTATCCGGCCGCGCGATGGAGTATGCGACGCGCATCCGTTGGTCCTTGGCCAAGACGCAGGACACCGCGATCGCCCTGCGCGACGTGGCCATCGACGAGGCGGAGCCGACGCATTGAACCATCTGGGAACCCGATCCGTATGCCTGACCTGCACAAAGTCGCCCGCGCGCTGATTTCCGTCTCCGACAAGACCGGCCTGATCGATCTTGGCCGTGCCCTCTCCGAGCGCGGAATCGAGATCCTCTCCACCGGCGGCTCCGCCAAGGCGCTGCGCGACGAAGGCATCGCGGTCAAGGACGTGGCCGAGGTCACCGAGTTCCCCGAGATGATGGATGGCCGGGTCAAGACCCTGCACCCGCGCATCCATGGCGGCCTGCTGGCGCTGCGCGACGACGACGCCCATGTCGAGGCGATGAAGGGCCACGCGATCCCCGAGATCGACCTGCTGGTGGTCAACCTCTACCCGTTCGAGGAGACCGTCGCCAAGGGCGCCGACTACGACACCTGCATCGAGAACATCGACATCGGCGGTCCGGCGATGATCCGCGCCGCGGCCAAGAACCACGCCTTCGTCAACGTGGTCACCGACATCGCCGATTACGAGCCGCTGCTGGCCGAGCTCGACGCCAATGACGGTGCCACCTCCTACGGCTTCCGCCAGAAGCTGGCGCTGACCGCCTATGCCCGCACCGGCGCCTATGACGCCGCGGTCTCGACCTGGATGGCGGGCGCGCTCGAGGAGGCGGCGCCGCGCCGCCGTGCCTTCGCCGGCGAGCTGGCCCAAACCCTGCGCTACGGCGAGAACCCGCACCAGGCGGCGGCGTTCTACCGCGACGGCTCGGACCGTCCGGGCGTGGCCAACGCGGTGCAGCACCAGGGCAAGGAGCTGAGCTACAACAACATCAACGACACCGACGCCGCCTTCGAGCTGGTGTCGGAATTCCTGCCCGGCGACGGGCCGGCCTGCGCCATCATCAAGCACGCCAACCCCTGCGGCGTGGCCAGGGGCGCGACCCTGACGGAGGCCTACCGGAAGGCCTTTGATTGCGACCGAACGTCGGCCTTCGGGGGCATCGTGGCGCTGAACATGAAGCTCGACGCCGAGACCGCCGAGGCGATCGCCGAGATCTTCACCGAGGTGGTGATCGCGCCGGGCGCCGATGACGCGGCGAAGGAGATCTTTGCCAAGAAGAAGAACCTGCGGCTGCTGACCACCGATGGCGTGGCCAACCCCGGAACGCCGGGCCTGACCTATCGGCAGGTTGCGGGCGGCTTCCTGGTGCAGGACAAGGATGTCGGCCGGATCGGGCTCGAGGATCTGAAGGTGGTGACCAAGCGGCAGCCCTCGGACGCCGAGCTCGAGGATCTGCTGTTTGCCTGGAAGGTCGCCAAGCACGTGAAGTCGAACGCCATCGTCTACGTCAAGGACGGCGCCACGGTGGGCGTCGGCGCGGGCCAGATGAGCCGGGTCGATTCGGCGCTGATCGCGGCGAAGAAATCCGAGCGCATGGCCGAGGCGCTGGGCCTGCCCGAGGCGCTGACCAAGGGCTCCGCGGTGGCCTCGGACGCGTTCTTCCCGTTTGCAGACGGTCTGCTCGAGGCCGCGGCGGCGGGCGCCACCACGGTGATCCAGCCGGGCGGCTCGATGCGCGACGCCGAGGTGATCGCGGCAGCCGACGAGGCCGGGCTGGCGATGGTGTTCACCGGGATGCGCCACTTCCGCCACTGAGGCGGCGCTTCGCCCGCGCCTCCGGGCGCCCTTCGCGAGATGTGACGCGGCCGGCCCAGGGATGGGGCCGGCCGTTTTTTGTGGCGAGGGGGAGGAGGGGCGCTGCCCCTCTTGGCCTGCGGCCAATTCACCCCGGAGTATTTTTGACGAAGAGAAGATGGGGCTGCGGCGGGCCGAGGGCGTGTGCGCCCGACCCGTGGGGTTATTGGCCGGGGGCCTCGTCTTCAAGGCCCTCGGGGCGGCCCACCACCACGAAGCGCAGGGCCTCGGGGTCGAGCAGGCGGGCGGCGACGCGGGCGACGTCGTCGCGGGTGACCGCCTCGACCTCGGCATTGCGGGTGGTGACGTACTCGGGCGAGAGGCCGTCCATCTGCATGCCGACGAGGATGCGCGCGATCGGGCCGTTGCCGTCGAACCGCAGCGGGTAGGCGCCGGTCAGGTAGGTCTTGGCCTGTTCGAGCTCGGCTGCGGTCACGCCGTCTTCGGCCATCTTGCGCCACTCGTCGCGGATCACCGAGATCGCCTCGGCGATGCGGTCATTGGCAGACGCCACGCGGCCGAGATAGAGCGCCGAATGGTCCATCGGCACGAGGTAGGAATAAACGCCGTAGGTCAGGCCGCGCTTTTCGCGCACCTCGGTCATCAGCCGGGCCTCGAAGCCGCCGCCGCCGAGGATCTGGTTGAGCACGTAGGCGGCGAAGAAGTCCGGGTCATCGCGGGCGATGCCGGCATGGCCGAACATGGCCACCGATTGCGGCGTGTCGAAGGGCACCACGGTGACGCCGGCGCTGGTCTCGGCCTCGATATCAGCGGGCAGCGGCGCGCCGGTCTCCGGCAGATCGCCCAGCAGATCGTCGATCAGCGTGGCAAGCGCGTCGGGGGAGATGTCGCCGGCGGCGGCGATGTAGACCCGGTCGCGGGTCATGGTGGCCTCATGGGCGGCGACGATGTCGTCGCGGGTCAGGGCGCCGACGCTCTCTTCGGTGCCCGAAGGCTGGGAGCCGTAGGGATGATTGCCGAACACCATCTCGTCGAACCGGGCGTTGGCGATGGCGTCGGGATCGCGCGCATCGCTGCGGATGCCCGAGAGCACCTGGGCGCGGACGCGCTCGAGCGCGTCTTCGTCGAAGCGCGGGTCGACCAGGCTCTGGCGCAGCAAGGCCACGGCCTCATCGCGGTTCTCGGTGAGAAAGCGCGCCGAGACCGAGATCGAATCGGGGCCCGAATCGTAGCGGAAGCTGGCCGCGAGTGCGTCTCGCGCCTCGGCGAAGCCGCGCGCGTCCAGGTCACCCGCGCCTTCCTCGAGCAGTCCCACCATGAGGTTTGTCGCGCCACGCTTGCCGGGCGCGTCGAGCGAGGTGCCGCCGCGAAAGCGGATCTCGAGTGAGGTGAAGGGGATCGACGGCTCCTCGACCAGCCAGGCGTTGAAACCCATCGGGGTCTCGACGGTCTGGATGTCGGTTGCCGCGAGCGCGGGCGCGGCGAAGAACAGGCTGAAGACGGCGGCGAAGAGCGGTTTCATTGCGAGACCTCCTGCTGGGGGGCGTCGGCGGCCTCTTCGGCCATCAGGTAGCCGGTGACCGATTGCTTGGCGTCGAAGACCTGCCGGGCCGCTTCGACGATCTCCTCGGCAGTGATCGACTGCAGGATCCCGGGCCAGGCCTGCACGTCCTCGATCGTCAGCCCCGCCGTCAGCGCACCGCCGTAGCGCCGTGCCAGCGACTGGGTGCTGTCCTGCTGGTAGACCAGATCGGCGTTGAGCTGGAACTTGATGCGGTCGAGCTGATCGGCATCGACGCCTTCCTCGAGGAAATTCGCCAAAGCCGTGTCGAGGGCGGCCTCGGCGTCTTCGAGGCTGACATCGGCGGCGGGCACGACGATCAGCGTGAAGCTCGACGTGTCGTAGGAGGTGCCGTCATAGTAGCTGCCGGTGTGCAGCGCGACCTGCGCGTCGAACTGCAGGTCACGGTTCAGAACCGAGGTTTGGCCGCTGCCGAGGATCTCGTCGAGCAGGGTGAGGGCGGCGGCGGTGCGCTGGTCGCCGGGGTCGCGCTCGGGGGCGAGGTAGCGGCGCATCAGGTAGGGCTGCGCGACGCGGGGGTCGCGGTAGACCAGCCGGCGCTCGGCAAGCTGCGGGGGCTCCTGCGGGCGCAGGCGCGGGGCGCCGACCTCGGGATTGGCGGGGATCGGGGCGTAGTGCTCTTCGGCGAGCGCGCGAACCTCGTCGGGGGTGACGTCGCCGGCGACGATCAGGATGGCGTTGTTGGGGGCGTAGTGACGCTGGTAGAAGCCGGTGGCGGCCTCGAGGTCGAGCGCTTCCATCTCGTGGCGCCAGCCGATGATCGGCACGCCGTAGCGGTGGTTCTGATAGAGCGCCGCCCCCATCTGCTCGCGCATCAGCGCCGAGGGGTCGTTCTCGACCCGCGTGTTGCGCTCTTCGATGATCACGTCGCGCTCGGTCAGGATGTCGTCCTCATCGAGCTGGAGGTTGACCATGCGGTCGGCCTCCATCTGCATCATCAGGCCCAGCCGATCAGCGGCGATGCGCTGGAAGTAGGCGGTCTGGTCGTAAGAGGTGAAGGCATTGTCGGTGCCGCCATTCTCCGCCACCACCCTGGAGAACTCGCCCGCTTCCATCGTCTCGGTGCCCTTGAAGAGCAGGTGCTCGAGGAAGTGGGCCACGCCCGAGGTGCCGGCGGTCTCGTCGGCAGAGCCTGCCCGGTACCAGACCATGTGCACCACGACCGGGGCGCGGTGGTCCTCGATGACCACGACCTCCATGCCATTGTCGAGGGTGAAGTCGGTGACCGGGGTGACGGTCTCCTCGGCCAGCGCTGGCGGCGCGGTGAGCGTGACGGCGGCAAGCGTGAGGGCCGCGGCGAGTCTCTTCATCGGCAAAATCCCTGTCTGAACCCCAAGTGCAGAGAACCTACGCGGAGTTGTCGGGTATTCAAGCCGGGCTTGCGGTTTCGTGATGGTGGGGGAGGGCGCGCAAAAGGAGCGCTGTCCTTTCGGGCGCCTGCGTTGTGCGCTCGGATCCGGCGGAAGCCTTCAGGGTGGGAGCACCGCTTGAGGACCGCGCGATCAAGGGACGGTCCCGGTCGGGACGTGGTTCCGCCGTGATATTGGCGCGGCGCAGGTCGGGCGCAGCTCAAGCGACAGGCGCAGCGGGAGCGGCCCGCCAAGACGTTGAGCTTAAGTCAGGCGTTCCGGGGCAGGGTGCCGGAGGTCCGGCTCAGTTGTCCCAGCCTTCCGGCGGGGCCGACGGGGTCTCGATGCCGGCGCGGCGATAGGCTTCGAGCGCATCGTAGCTGTTCAGCCACTGCTCGCGGTAGGCATCGTAGTATTCGTCCTGCGGCACGATCTTGTAGCTGAAGCGCGACGCGCGCCTGCGGTGCTCGAAATCGGCGGCGGCAAGCTCGGTCCGGATGTTGGGAGCGGTGCCATAGCGGCCCGCGTGCTGCAGCAGTGCGCCGTTGCCCGTAGGCGTGCCGCCCTCGTTCAGGCGCGCCGGGTTGCCACCAAGCGCGGCCACGGCATCGGCCTTGGGCGTCTGGTCGGTGCGGTTGGCGCTGCCGGGGGTGGGCGCCGGCAGGGCGGTCATCGCCGGCGGCGTCTCGAGCGGTTTGTTCGGGACGATGGCGAATTCCTCGGGCGTGCCGCTGTTGGTCTTGAGGTAGTGCAGGCGCATGTCCCGCTCGCCCGACGAACAGCCGGCGAGCCCCACGAGCCCCATCACGATCACGACCTGCGACAGCTTCATTGCCATTCTCCGGTTCTTGCCTGCGTCTGCTTTAACGTATCGAGCCCGCCCCGTCACGAGCCGTTTTTCCCGCGCTTGCCCGTGCCGCCGGGAAAGAACACCAGCCCGAGGGCACCTGCGAAGATCGCGATATCGGCGACGTTGAAGGCGAAGGGGTTGTTGATGCCGCAGCAGGACATGTTGAGAAAGTCGGCCACCGCGCCATAGAGCAGGCGGTCGATCACGTTTCCGAGCGCGCCGCCGATCAGCAGCCCGCCCGAGATAAGCCCGAGTGTGCCCGGAGGGTCGCGGCGCAGCCAGACCAGAACGAAGAGCACGATGCCCAGTGCGACCGAGATCAGGATCCACTTGGTGGCCTCGGTGCCGCCGTTCAGCAGGCCGAAATTGATGCCGTAGTTCCACGCCATGCGGAAGTTCAGGAACGGCGGCAGCACGTCGATGGCGAGCCGGCTGTCGAGTGACATTACATGAACCACCAGCCACTTGCTGAGCTGGTCGAGAACGAGGGTGATCGCTGCCACCCAGGCCACTGTCTTCATGCTGTCTTCCCCGGTTTTGCCTGCCCGGCCCGATCTAGCCTGTGCGGCGGCGGATGGAAAGCCATGGCTCAGGGCTGCCCGTGCAGGCTGCGCAGGAAGGCGCCAAAGGCGGCGACCGCGGTGGTCTCGGAGATGGCGCCGGGATCGTTGACGGTGAGCGCCGCGCAATGTTGCCGGCCCTCGGTGTCGGTCAGCCAAGCGGTGAAGTTGAGCACGCCGGTCTCGGAGCCGCCCTTGTAGGCGATGCTCTGCCACAGGCCGGGCTGCCCCACGACCGGGCCGGGATTGACCTGCATCAGCGGCAGGGCGGCCAAAGGCGCGCCAAGCGCGCAGAGCCGGTCGAGAGGGAGATACCACTCGACCCCCTGCGCGTGCGGGCCGGTGACGGCCTCGAGGGCGGGCAGGGTCTCTGCGGCGCTTGCGGCGATGGCGGGCTTGTCGGCGGGCGAGGCCGCGCGCCAGTCGGCACGGCGGGCCTCGTCAGCCTTGAGCGCGAAAAACGCGCGGGTGGTGAGCAGGTCTTCGGAGGCGATCCCGAGCCTTTCGGCAACGGCTTCGTGGCCCAGCAGGTCGATCAGCAGGTCCGTGGCGGTGTTGTCGCTCTCGGCGATCATCGCCAGCGCGGCGCTGTGCAGCGTCAGCGGTGCGCCCGCGGGATAGTCCTGCATCCGGCCCGAGGGCAGCGAGCGGTGATGTTCTTCCAGCCGCACCACCTCGGCCCAGTCGCGGCGCCCGGCCTCGATCTCGTCGGCCAGCGCCGCCAGCACACCGATCTTGAAGGCCGAGCCCACCGCGAGCGGCTCGCTTGCGCGGCTCTCGGAGATCACCGCGCCGTCGCGCATGGCGAGCCACGACACGTCCTGTCCAAGCTCGCCGAGCAGCGCCTCGGCGCTGGCGAGATCGGTGACGCGCGGCTCGGGCGCGCCGAACCAGAGCGTCGAGACCCGTCCCTCGGCATCGAAGGCGATGCGGGCGGGCATACGGTGGGTGTCGGACTGCACCACGTAATCGCGGCCCTTGCCGTCGATCCGGGCGACCGGGCCGATGGCGTCCTTCAGCCCGTCGAGCACCTGCGAGAGGGTCTCGGGCGGCACGCTGTCGAGAAAGGCCGGGGCCATGGCGACCTCTTCGTCGCCGCGCGAGAGCAACGCGCGCAGGGTCCGCTCTTCATCGTCGCCCGCGCTGACGGCAGAGGCCGGCGCGAGGAAGGCGAACAGGACTGCCAAGAACCGCATGGGGGGTCCTCCTGGGTGTTTCAGGGGAACGCTGCGCAGAATTCGATCTTGTTGCAAGGTCTTGAAATGACGAACGGCCGGGACGTGCCCGGCCGTTCTGGATCTTCTGTGCCGCGTGGGCGGCCTGTCGCCTGCCTCAGTTGAGCAGACCGGCATGGCGCAGCGCGTCGTCGATGCGGGCGCGCACCGGCTCGGTCACCGGCAGCAGCGGCAGGCGCATCTCTTCCTCGCAGAGACCGAGGCGGGCCATGGCGTATTTGGCGCCGCAAAGCCCGGGTTCGGCAAAGATCGCCTGATGCAGCGGCATCAGCCGGTCCTGGATGGTAAGCGCCTTGCCGTAATCGCCCGCGAGCGTGGCTTCCTGAAGTTGCGAGCACAGCGCCGGTGCGGCATTCGCCGTCACCGAGATGCAGCCCACGCCGCCCTGCGCGTTGAAGCCATGCGCAGTCGCGTCCTCGCCGGAGATCTGCAGGAAGTCCGGCCCGCAGGTGATGCGCTGGGCACAGACCCGCGCGAGATCGGCGGTGGCATCCTTCACGCCGATGATGCGTGGCAGCTTGGCCAGCTCGCCCAGCGTCGCGGGGGTCATGTCGACCGCCGAGCGCCCGGGGATGTTGTAGATCACGATCGGGATGTTCGCGCAGTCGTGCAGCGCGGTGAAATGCGCGATCAGTCCGGCCTGGGTCGGCTTGTTGTAATAGGGCGTGACCACCAGCGCGGCATCGGCGCCGACCTTCTCGGCGAACTGCACGAAGCGGATCGCCTCGTCGGTGTTGTTCGAGCCGGCCCCGGCGATCACCGGAATGCGCCCCGCCACGGCGGTGACGACACATTCGATCACCGCCTCGTGCTCCTTGTGGGTGAGCGTCGGGCTCTCGCCGGTGGTGCCGACCGGCACGAGCCCGTGGCTGCCCTGCTCGATATGCCACTCGACAAGGCGTTTGAGCGTGTCGAAATCCACTGCGCCGTCCTTGAACGGCGTGACCAGGGCAGGCATTGAACCTTTCAACATGACACGCTCCTTTTATGTGTTAACGTCATCTCCGCGGACCCACGCCACCCTGAAGGGAATGTGAATTGCAGCCTTCATGACGCGCGATATCCTCTGGAGCGCGTCTATTCCTTCTCAGATCGGAAATTGCAAGCTCATGTCGCGCCTCTGGGCCATCCTCCTCTCGCTCGCCCTGGCCGTTCCGGCCGCCACTCCCGCCGCCGCGCAGGCCGAGCGCCCGCTGGCTGAGGCTATGCAGGCCATGCGCGAGGGCAATTGGGCGGCAGCCCTGATCGATTCGCGCGGTGACGGCCAGCCGGCGCTCGACGTGATCTTGTGGCACTACCTGCGTGCCAGCAGGGGCGACCCATCGCAGATCATGGACTTCATCGCACGGAACCCGGACTGGCCGGGAATGCCCTACTTGCGTGAAAAGAGCGAGATCGCGATCTCGGAATCCGGCGACATGTCGATCATCCGCGCCTTCTTCGATGGCTACCGCCCGCAGACCGGCGCCGGCGCGCTGGCGCTGGCGCGCAGCTACATGGCCGAGGGCGAGCGCGGTGCCGCCGAGGCCGAGGTGGTGCTGGCGTGGCGCACGCTGGCGCTGTCTTCCGAGGAACGCTCGAGCTTCCTGTCGCAATGGGGCGATCTGCTGACCGCCCATCACGAGGCGCGGCTGGACATGGCGCTGTGGCAAGGCTGGGAATCAAATGCCCGGGCCATCATGCCGCTGGTCGGCGAGGACTGGCGCGCGCTGGCCGAGGCGCGAATCGCCCTGCGCGACATGTCGCCGGGGGTCGACGGGCTGATCGAAAAGGTGCCCGAGGCGCTGCGCGATCATCCCGGGCTGGCTTATGAGCGTTTCCTCTGGCGCGTCCGCAAGGGCCGCACCGCCGATGCCGTGGCGCTGCTTCTAGCGCATTCCAAGAGCGCCGAGACCCTGGGCGAGCCCTGGGCCTGGGCCGGGCGGCGGGACGACATCGCGCATTCGATGATGCTCGATGGAGACTACCGGACTGCCTATCAGGTGGCCTCGACCCATCATCTCTCGGAGGGCTCGGACTACGCTGCGCTGGAATGGCTTTCGGGCTATCTCTCGCTGCGCTTCCTCGACAATCCGCAGCGCGCGCTGAGGCACTTCCAGGGCCACGGCGGCGCGGTCGATACGCCGATCTCGCTGGGCCGGGCCGGCTACTGGACCGGCCGGGCGCACGAGGCGCTTGGCAACGCCGAGGCCGCACAGACCGCCTATGAGCAGGGCGCCCGCTGGCAGACCTCGTTCTACGGCCTTCTGGCCGCCGAGAAGGCGGGCGTGGCGCCCAACCCGGCGCTCGCGGGAACCGAGGAGTTCCCCGACTGGAACAGCGCCGCCTTTACCGAGAGCAGTGTCTACAAGGCGGCGATCCTGCTTCTGGCCTCGGGCGAGCTGACCCTGGGCGAGCGCTTCCTCACCCATCTGGCCGAAGGGCTTGACCGGCAGCAGATCGGCCAGCTTGGCGACATGCTCGCCGAGATGGGCCGCCCGCATGTGCAGGTCATGGTCGGCAAGCGCGCAGCGCGCTACGGCGTCGAACTGCCGGGGCCCTACTACGCGCTGCATCCGGATCTCGTGGCGACCGACTTCCCGGTCCCGAAGGAGATGGTGCTGGCGATTGCGCGGCGCGAGTCCGAGTTCGATCCGGCGGTGGTCTCCCATGCCGGGGCGCGGGGGCTCATGCAGCTGATGCCGGGCACAGCGCGGGAGGTCTCGGGCTGGCTCGACATTGCCTATTCGCATGACGGTCTGACCGAGGATCCGGCCTACAACGCCCGGCTCGGCTCGACCTATCTTGCCCGGCTGGCGGAGCGTTTCGACGGCAATGTCGTGATGATGTCGGCGGGCTACAACGCCGGCCCGGGACGGCCGATCCGCTGGATGGACCAGTTCGGTGACCCGCGGACTGGCGAGATCGACGTGATCGACTGGATCGAGATGATCCCGTTCAACGAGACCCGCAACTACGTCATGCGGGTCTCGGAAAGCCTGCCGGTCTACCGTGCCCGCCTGGGGCGCGATCCGCTGCCGGTGCCGTTTTCGGAAGAGCTCATCGGCAGCACCCTGCGCCGGACCGACTGAGGCCGGGGCAGGGGCGTGCGCGTCAGCTCAGGGCGCGGCGCAGGATCTCCATGACGCCCTTGGCGGTCTCGGCGCTCTGCACGAAATCCAGCATCGCGTGGTCGGCGAAGCCCTCGTCGACCACGTGATGCAGCAGCGCCTTGAGCGGCCCCCAGAACCCGTCGGCATCGAGCAGCACGATGGGTTTGTCGTGCAGCCCGAGCTGGCGCCATGTCAGCACCTCGAAGAACTCGTCGAGGCTGCCGGCACCGCCGGGCATCATCACGATGGCATCGGCATTCATCACCATGACCTTCTTGCGCTCGTGCATGGTCTCGGTGACGACGAAGCGGGTGAGGTCGGTCTTGCCGACCTCGCGCTGCAGCAGGTGAGTGGGAATCACTCCGAACGTGTCGCCGCCGCTGGCCTGTGCGGCGCGGGCCACCACGCCCATCAGCCCGACATCGCCCGCGCCGTAGACGAGGCGCCACTTTTCGGCGGCCAGCGCATGGCCCATGGCCTCGGCGGCAGCGGTGTAGGAGGCGGCACGGCCGGGGCGCGAGCCGCAGTAGACGCAGACGGATTTCGGGTTCATGCTGAGACTCGGCGATAAATTGCTGTTTTGACCCGTGATAACGGGATTGTTATACCATCTCAACAGCGCTGCGCTGCAGCGTCACTTGGGGACATGGATAGCGCGACAATGACAAAGGCTCTTGGCTGGGGGATTCTGGGCGCGGTGGCGCTGGCGGCACTGCTTTATCTGGCCGGACTGATCGGGCCGGACACGGGGCCGCTCAGCCTCGTCTCGCCGGTCGAGACGGCCTCGGTCGAGGGGGATACCGGAAGCGACGCCGCCGTCGCCACCAACTCCGCCACGCCCGAGGCACCGCAGGCAATGCCTGCCCCCGACGCGGCCGACGCCGGCAGCGAGGCGCCCGACGCGGTCGCCGCCGACAGCCCCGCCGAGGCCCCGGCAGAGCCGGCCCCGCCGCGTTTCGACCTGGTGCGCGCCGATCCCGGCGGCCAGACGCTGGTGGCCGGCAGCGCCGCGCCCGGTGCCGAGGTCTCGGTTCTGCTCGATGGTGAGGCGCAGCCGGTGGCCTCGGCGGATTCCTCCGGCAGATTCGCGCTGTTCCTCGATTTGCCGCCCTCCGCCGACCCGCGGGTGCTGCGCCTGAGCATGAAGCTCGGCGAGCAGGAGATCGCCTCGACCGAAGAGGTCATCCTCGCGCCGCCCGCTCCCTCCGACGCACCCGAGCCGCCGCCCGCGGGCAGCACCGCCGAGATCTCCGCCGTTGCCGAGGCCGCCGTCGGACCGTCAGCCCGGGGGGCCGAGGGGGCGGATGCTCCGGGTGTCGAAGCCGTCGCGAATGACGAGGCGCTTGAGATGGCCTCCGGCGAGACAGCGGGGGGGGCGGTCACGCCGCCCGCGCCGGCGGATGCGTCCGCAGCGGCGCCCGCCATCCTGCTCTCGACCGAGGCAGGGGTCGAGGTGCTGCAGGCGCCTGACCCGCTGCCCGAGGGGCAGGTGGCGATCGATGCCATCACCTATGACGAGACCGGCGGGGTGACGCTTTCGGGCCGCGGAAGCGCGGATGCGACGCTGCGGATCTATCTCGACAATCGTTCCGTCGCCACCGGCGCGGTTCCCGAGACCGGGCGTTGGCGGATCGACCTTCCCGGCGTGGAAGGCGGCACTTACACGCTGCGCGTCGACCAGCTTGCCGAGAGCGGGGATGTGTCCGCGCGCGCCGAAAGCCCGTTTCTGCGCGAGGAGCCGGCCAAGCTTGCGGCCGCGGCCGACGAGGTAGAGGCGGGCGAGGCGGCGCTGACCGCGGTCACCGTGCAGCCCGGCAACACGCTCTGGGCACTGGCGCGGGACCGCTACGGCGAGGGGCTGGCCTATGTAAAGGTCTTCGAGGCCAACCGCGAACAGATCCGCAACCCCGACCTGATCTACCCGGGCCAGATCTTCGAGCTGCCGGACTGAGCCAGCGCCTCAGGCCCGGCCATGGCGCGGGGCGGCGCGCCCGGACGCCTCCGGCGGGAGTATTTTTTGACGAAGAGAAGCAGGGGGGATGCGCTCCTGTCTTCTCTGGTTTCCAAATACCTCGGGGTGAATTGGCGCTTGCGCCAAGAGGGGCAGCGCCCCTTTTTTCCGGCCCCTCATCCCGGCGCCAGGTCGGGGCCTGCTCTGGTCTCCTGCCGGTCATCGCGCTAAGGCAGGCGGGAGACGCGACAGAACGGACCCGCCATGCCTCCCGAAACCTCCGCAGACATCGCCCGCGAGGAGCGCCGCTCCGGCCTGCGCACCATTCGCCGGGTCTGGCCCTATCTTTGGCCCGACGGGCAGGTCTGGGTGAAGCGCCGGGTGGTGATCGCGCTGGGGCTTCTGCTGATGGCCAAGCTGATCGCCGTGGGCACGCCGATCCTCTACAAGCGCGCCGTCGACAGCCTTTCGGGCGAGGTGCCCGACCTGATGCTGGGCGCGGTGGGGCTGACCATCGCCTACGGGCTGGCACGGCTGATGACCGTGGGCTTCCAGCAGGCCCGTGACGGCGTCTTCGCCCGCGTCGGCCAGCGCGCGCTGCGCCAGCTTGCGCTCGAGACCTTCACCCATATCCACCGCCTGTCGCTGCGCTATCACATCAGCCGCAAGACCGGCGGCCTGTCGCGGATCATTGAGCGGGGCGTCAAGGGGGTCGAATTCCTGCTGCGCTTCCTGCTGTTCAGCGTCGGGCCGCTGATCATCGAGCTGACACTGGTGGCGGCGGTGCTCTTCTTCCTGTTCGACGTCTGGTATCTGGCCGTGGTGGTGCTGACCATCGCGCTCTATGTCTGGTTCACCTTCAAGGTCACCGAGTGGCGGGTGCGGCTGCGCCGGACGATGAACCAGCAGGACACCGACGCCAACCAGAAGGCCATCGACAGCCTGCTGAACTTCGAGACGGTGAAGTATTTCGGCGCCGAGGCGCGCGAGGCGGCGCGCTATGACGCTGCGATGAAGGGCTACGAGCGGGCCGCGGTGAAGACCGCGACCTCGCTGGCGATGCTCAATTTCGGCCAGTCCTTCCTGATCACCACCGGGCTCGTCATCGTCATGGTGATGGCGGCGATGGGCGTGCAGAACGGCAGCCTGACGGTGGGCGACTTCGTCATGGTCAACGCCTACATGATCCAGATCACCATGCCTCTGAACTTCCTCGGCACGGTCTATCGCGAGATCCGCCAGAGCCTCGTCGACATGGGCGAGATGTTCGACCTGCTCGACAGCCCGCGCGACGTGACCGACAAGCCCGGCGCGCCGGCCATCGCGGTGGCGGGCGGCGTTGTGGCCTTTGACGACGTGCGCTTTGGCTACGATCCCGAGCGTCCGATCCTCAAGGGCGTCTCGCTCGAGGTTGGCGCCGGGCAGAACGTGGCGTTGGTCGGGCCGTCGGGCTCGGGCAAGTCGACCATCGGGCGGCTGCTGTTCCGTTTCTACGACGTGGGCGGCGGCGCGATCCGCATCGACGGGCAGGATCTGCGCGACGTCACGCAAGACAGCCTTCACGGAGCGATCGGGGTGGTGCCGCAGGACACGGTGCTGTTCAACGACACCATCCGCTACAACATCGCCTATGGCCGCGACGGCGCCACCGAGGACGAGATCGTCGCAGCGGCGCAGGCGGCGCAGATCCACGGTTTCATCGAGAGCCTGCCCGAGGGCTACGACACACAGGTGGGCGAGCGCGGGCTGAAGCTTTCGGGAGGGGAGAAGCAGCGGGTGGGCATTGCGCGCACCTTGCTGAAGAACCCGCCGATTCTGTTGCTCGACGAGGCCACCTCGGCGCTCGACACCGAGACCGAGGCCGAGATCCAGACCGCGCTGAAGCGCGCGGGCGAGGGCCGCACGGTGATCACCATCGCCCACCGCCTCTCGACCATCGCCGATGCCGACCGCATCGTGGTGCTGGAGAAGGGCGAGGTGGTCGAGGAGGGTACCCACGAGGCGCTGCTGGCGCGCGGCGGGCGCTATGCGCAGCTCTGGGCGCGACAGCAGGCGGATCGCGACGCCGCCTGAGGGCCGGCTCCCTGCCGTGGAAAGCAGGTGGTCCCCCGCGCGAGGCGTTTGCAGGTGCACGCCGGAAATTGGTCAAATAATATGACCGCACTTGTTTCCGATCGGAAACTCTCTTACTGGTCGGGAAACTCGCACACCACCCGAATCCTGCCAGGAGGCTTGCCATGAGCGACCGCATCACCCGCAACGGTCTTCAGATCGACCGTATTCTGTTCGACTTCATCGAAGAGAAGGCGCTGCCGGGCAGCGGTGTGGCGGCGGAGACTTTCTGGGAAAAGCTCTCGGAGCTGGCGCATACGTTCGGCCCGCGCAACGCGGCGCTGCTCGAGACCCGCGAGCGCATCCAGGCGCAGCTCGACGAGTGGCACCTTGCGCGCAAGGGCCAGCCGCATGACGCCGAGGCTTATCGCGCCTTTCTCGAGGAGATCGGCTATCTCGTGCCTGAGGGGCCGGCCTTCGAGATCGAGACGCGGAACACCGACCCGGAGTTTGCCTCGGTGCCCGGGCCGCAGCTGGTGGTGCCGATCACCAATGCGCGCTACGCGCTGAACGCCGCCAACGCGCGCTGGGGCTCGCTCTACGACGCCTATTATGGCACCGACGCGATGGGCTCGCTGCCCGGCAAGGGCGGGTTCGACATGGACCGCGCCGGCGAGGTGGTGAGTGCTGCCAAGGCCTTTCTCGACGCGACCTTCCCGGTCAATGGCGGCAGCCATGCGGGGGCGGACGCATACACCGTCGAGGGCGGCACACTGCGCGTCTCGGGCAAGCCGCTGCTGAGCCCGGCGCAGTTCGCCGGCTACCGCGGTTCGGCCGAGGCCCCCGAGGCGATTCTGCTGCGCAACAACGGCCTGCATGTCGAGCTGGTCATCGACCGCGATCATTTCATCGGCAAGACCGATGACGCGGGGCTCGCGGACGTGCTGATGGAGGCCGCGGTCTCGGCCATCATGGATTGCGAGGACTCCGTTGCCTGCGTCGATGCCGAGGAGAAGGCACAGGCCTATGGCAACTGGCTGGGCCTGATGAAGGGCGATCTTGCGGACACGTTCGAGAAGGGCGGCGCGCAGGTCACTCGCACCCTGCATGGCGACCGCGTTTACACCGCGCCGGACGGCTCGGAGCTGGTGCTCAAGGGGCGCTCGATGATGTTGGTGCGCAATGTCGGCCATCTGATGACCAACCCGGCGATCCTGCTCGAGGACGGCTCGGAGATCTTCGAGGGGCTGATGGATGCGATGGTGACCACGCTGATCGCCAAGCACGACCTGTCGAAGAGTGAAGGGCCGCGCAACTCGGTCAAGGGCTCGGTCTACGTGGTGAAGCCGAAGATGCACGGGCCCGAGGAGGTCGCCTTCGCGGACGAGATCTTCAGCTTCGTGGAAGCGGCGCTGGAGCTGCCGCAATACACCGTGAAGCTCGGCATCATGGACGAGGAGCGCCGGACGAGCGCGAACCTCAAGGAGTGCATCCGCGCCGCCAAGCACCGGGTCGCCTTCATCAACACGGGTTTCCTCGATCGCACCGGCGACGAGATGCACAGCTCGATGGAAGCCGGCCCGATGATCCGCAAGGGCGACATGAAGGGCACTGCGTGGATCGCCTCCTACGAGGATCGCAATGTCGATATCGGCCTCGCCTGCGGCCTGCGGGGCAAGGCGCAGATCGGCAAGGGTATGTGGGCCATGCCGGACCTGATGGCGGATATGCTCAAGGCCAAGATCGGCCACCCGAAGGCCGGGGCGAACTGCGCCTGGGTGCCGTCGCCCACCGCCGCGACGCTGCACGCGCTGCATTACCACGAGGTCGACGTGCTCGAGCGGCAGGCGGAGATCGCCGCGGGCGGGCCACGCGGCACGCTCGAGGATCTGCTGACCATCCCGGTGGCCGAGGGCGCCAACTGGTCCGAGGACGAGATCCGCGAGGAGATCGAGAACAACGCGCAGGGCATCTTGGGCTACGTGGTGCGCTGGGTCGACCAGGGCGTCGGCTGCTCGAAGGTGCCGGACATCCATGACGTGGGGCTGATGGAGGACCGCGCGACCTGCCGGATCTCGTCGCAGCACCTGGCCAACTGGCTGCATCACGGCGTGGTCTCGGAGGACGAGGTCATGGCGGTGATGAAGCGCATGGCCGAGGTCGTGGATCGTCAGAACGCCGGCGATGCGGCCTATCGTCCGATGGCGCCGGACTATGACGGGCCGGCCTTCAAGGCCGCTTGCGACCTGGTCTTCGAGGGCCGGGTGCAGCCGTCGGGCTATACCGAGCCGGTCCTGCACCGTCGCCGTCTCGAGCTGAAGGCCGCAGGCTGAGGGCCATGAGGGATTGCGCCGCGGGCTTCGCCCGCGTCGCCCGGCCGCCGGCCCCGCGGGCCGGCGGACATGCGCGAAAGACGCCGTCGGCCTGGTTGGCCGCCGGTCGGGGGA
>NZ_DS022276.1:234105-268536 GCF_000153725.1 Salipiger bermudensis HTCC2601
CGGCGAAGATCACCTCGTGCTCGCCCACCACGTCGCCGCCGCGGATGGCGTGAAAGCCGATGTCGCCCCGCTTGCGCTTGCCGGTGATGCCGTCGCGGCCCCGGTCCGAGACCGCGTCGAGCGCCACGCCGCGGCCCTCGGCGGCGGCTTCGCCCAGCATCAGCGCGGTGCCCGACGGCGCATCGACCTTCTGGTTGTGATGCGCCTCGACGATCTCGATATCCCAGTCCTCGTCGAGCGCCGCGGCGACCTGGCGGGTCACCTTGGTGAGCAGGTTGACGCCGAGCGACATGTTGCCGGCGCGCACGATCACCGCGTGGCGGCCCGCGACGTGGATTTTCCTGAGATCCTCCGCGTCGAGCCCGGTGGTGCCGATCACGTGCACTGCCCGGGCCTGCGCCGCGAGCTCCGCGAAGGCCACGGTGGCAGCCGGCGCGGTGAAGTCGATCACCGCCTGCGCCTTGCTGAACGCCTCGAGCGCGTCATCGGTGACGGTGACGCCGATCTCGGTGCCGCCCATGCAGGTGCCGAGGTCGCGCCCCACCCAGTCATGGCCCGCGCGCTCGACCGCGCCCACCAGCGCCAGCCGGTCGCTCTTTTGCAGTTCGCGCACCAGCATCTGGCCCATGCGGCCCGACACGCCCGTCACAACAACGCCCGGCTTCTCGCTCATCGTCATCTCCAGTTCATCCTTTGCGCGCTTCCTTAGCGCGCAGCGTCCGGCTTGGCAAAGGGGCGGGCAAGGACTAAGTGGGAAGACATGGGCAAGAACAGATTCCAAGACGGTCCCGGACCGAGCCAGAGACAGCTTCGCGTCGGCGAACTCATTCGCCGCACGCTCTCGGAGGTGCTGACGCGCGGCGACATCCACGACCCCGAGCTCAACCGCCTGTCGATCACCGTGGGCGAGGTGACGGTGTCGCCCGACCTCAAGGTGGCGACCGCCTATGTGGTGCCGCTGGGCGGCGGCAAACCGGACGAGATGTTCGACCTGCTCAAGCGCAACAAGTCCGAGCTGCGCCGCGCGGTGTCGAAAGGGCTGACGCTGAAATTCGCCCCCGAGATCCGCTTCAAGCTCGACGAGACCTTCGACCGGCTCGACGAGACCCGGCGGTTGTTCTCGCAGGATGCGGTGCGCCGCGACGTGGAGGAGTAGGCCGGTGCGCGGCGTTCTGGCCGCGGCCACCGCGCTGATCCTCGCGGCGCTGCCGCTGCCCGCCAGGGCGGTTGGCTGCGAGCCGTTAGAGCATGCCGGCAACCGCTACACCGTCTGCGAGGTGCGCCCTGCCCGCGAGGCGCTGCGCACCTTCCTCTACACCGAGGACGGCACCCCCTGGGGCCAGTTCACCGCCATCGACAATGCGCTGCGCCCGCAGGGCCGGCGCCTCGCCTTCGCGATGAATGCCGGCATGTATCACGAGGATCGCGCGCCGGTCGGCTACTATGTCGAGCGCGGCGAAGAGGAAATGCGGGTGATCTCGAGCGCCGGGCCCGGCAATTTCGGGCTGCTGCCGAACGGCATCCTGTGCATTCGCCGCAACCGCGCCGACGTGATCGAAACCCGCGCCTTCCTGCGCGAGCGCCCGTCCTGCCGCTATGCCACCCAATCCGGTCCGATGCTGGTGATCGACGGCGCGCTGCACCCGCGCTTCCTGCCCGACAGCAGCTCGCGCTACATCCGCAACGGCGTCGGCACATCCGAGGATGGCACGCGCGCGGTCTTCGTGATCTCGGAAACCGCCGTCACCTTCCACGAGTTTGCCTCGCTGTTCCGCGACCGGCTGGGTCTGCCACAGGCGCTGTTCCTCGACGGCAACGTCTCTCGGCTCTACGCGCCCGAGGCCGGGCGGCGCGACATCGGCCGCACGATGGGGCCGATCGTCGGCGTGGTGGCGCGCGACGAGTAAGGCGCGGCGGCGCCTTTCCCTTGCACCTGCCCGTCCTGCGGCCTACCTCGATGGGGCAGCAACGCGGAGCCCCCATGAACCGACCCCTCGACAGCCTGACCCAAGCCCTTCTGGATGCCGCCACCAAGGCCGGCGCCGATGCCGCCGACGCGCTCGCCGTCGAGGGCAGCTCGACCGAGATCGACGTGCGCAACGGCACGCTCGAGCAGGCGGAGCGCTCGGAGGGCACCGATATCGGGCTCAGGGTCTTCATCGGGCGGCGCAGCGCGGTGGTCTCGTCCTCCGACACCAAGGACTCCACCATCGCCACCATGGCCGAGCGCGCCGTGGCGATGGCCCGCGAGGCGCCAGAAGATCCCTATGCCGGGCTTGCCGATCCCGCGCAGCTCGCCCGGGACTGGGACATCGAGGCGCTCGAGATGTGCGATCCCACCGACGCGCCCTCTCCGGCCGAGCTGCAGGAGGACGCCTGCGCGGCGGAAGCGGCGGCGCTGGCGGTCGAGGGCATCGGGCAGGTGCAGTCGGCCTCGGCGGGCTATGGCCGACGCCAGGTGCATCTCGCGGCGAGCAACGGGTTTTCGGGTGGCTACTGGCGCAGCTCGCGCTCGCGCTCCTGCGTCGCCATCGCGGGCACCGGGCTCGAGATGGAGCGTGATTACGACGGCGACAGCCGCACCTTCCAGTCGGAACTGCGTGGCGCCGCGGAGATCGGCCGCCGCGCCGCCGAGCGCGCGCTCGAGCGGCAGAACCCGCGCCGCCCCAAGACCGGCGCCTACCCGGTGCTGTTCGACGAGCGCATCGCCGCCTCGCTGATCGGCCACCTGATCGCGGCGGCCAACGGGGCCGCAGTGGCGCGCGGCGCGTCGTGGCTGCGCGGAGCGCTCGGAGAGGACGTGCTGCCGAAGGGGCTGTCGCTGGTCGAGGATCCGCACCGTCCACGCATCGCGGGCTCGCGCCCGTTCGACGCGGAGGGCCTGCCGACGCAGGCCCGCGCGCTGGTCGAGGACGGCGTGCTGACCGGCTACACGCTCGATCTGGCCAATGCCCGCAAGCTCGGCATGGAGCCCACCGGAAACGCCGCCCGCGGCACCAGCGGCGGGCCGTCTCCGACCCCGTGGAACCTCGCGCTCACGCAAGGCGACAAGAGCCGTCAGGAGTTGATTGCGCAGATGGGATCGGGGCTGGTGGTGACCTCGATGATCGGCGCCACGATCAACCCCAATACCGGCGACTACTCGCGCGGGGCAGCGGGGTTCTGGGTCGAGAACGGCGAGGTCGCCTACCCGGTCTCCGGCGTGACCATCGCCGGCAACCTGCGCGACATGCTGCGACGGATCACCCCCGCCAACGACGCGCGCGGCTGGCTGTCGCGCGTGGTGCCATCGCTTCTGGTCGAGGGGCTCACCCTTGCCGGAGAGTGATCTCGCGCTTCTGACCCGCGCCGCCTGGAGCGCCGCCGAGACCGCCACACGCTATATCGGCGGCACCATGAACGTGCGCCACAAGGCCGCCGATGGCAGCCCGGTGACCGATGCCGACATGGCGGTGAACGCGGTGCTCGAGGAGCTGCTGCGCAGCGCCCGGCCCGACTATGGCTGGCTCAGCGAGGAAAGCGCCGACGATCCGGCGCGGCTCGGGGCGGAGCGGGTCTTCATCGTCGACCCGATAGACGGCACCCGCAGCTTCATCGAGGGCTCGGACAGCTGGGCGCATTCGCTGGCGGTGGCGCAGGATGGCGAGATCACCGCCGCGGTGGTGTTCCTGCCGATGCGCGAGCGGTTCTACAGCGCAGCGCTTGGCGAGGGGACGCGTCTCAACGATGCAACGGTCCACGCCAGCGGCGTCGCAACGCTCGAGACCGCTCAGGTTCTGGCCACCAAGCCGTCGATGCAGCCCGATCACTGGCGCAGTCCGATGCCGGAGCTGCAGCGCAGCCACCGCCCCTCGATCGCCTACCGCCTGGGGCTGGTGGCCGAGGGCCGCTTCGACGCCATGCTGACGCTGCGCCCGTCCTGGGAATGGGACATCGCCGCGGGCGCCCTGCTGCTTTCCGAGGCGGGCGCGATGATCAGCGACCGCAGCGGTCAGCCGATCCGGTTCAACGCGCCCCACCCCAAGCATGACGGCGTGGTCGCCGCCAACCCGGCGCTGCACGGCGAGATCCTCGGCAGGCTGCGGCAAGCGCCCTGACCTGCCCGGCCCTTGAGCGCCGACGCCGGTCAGGAAAATTTGCAGGCGTTTTCGAGAACGCCTGCCCATCCCGCAAGCCGCTCGGCGCTTGACCTTGCCGGGCGAGATCGTAGGTTGCCGACGTCTTCACCTGAAAGGTCAGAGCATGGTTCAACGACTCCACCTCGTGTTCGGCGGCGAACTCGTGACCCCGGAAAAGAACGTCTTCAAGAATGTCGACGAGCTGCACATCGTCGGGATCTTCCCCGACTATGCCAGCGCCCACGACGCCTGGAAGGCCGAGGCGCAGCGCACCGTCGACAATGCCCACATGCGCTACTACATCGCCCACCTGCATCGCCTGCGCGACGAAGAGGCCGAAGCCTCGACCACCGAGGAGCTCGGCTGACACCCTTGTCCCGCAAGCCCTTCGCGCTCTCGGCCTATCTCGCCTCGGCGCGCGGTCGCCCCACGGCCTCACCGTCGGTGGTGCCGCGCCCGGATGGCCCGCTGATCTGGATGCACGCCGCGCGGCTCGACAGCGCCCGCGCGCTTGCGGCGCTCGCCGCCCGCATCCGCGCCCAGCGGGACGAGATCTCGGTGCTGCTGACCTGGCATCCCAGCGTACCGGCGCAGCCCTACCCGGGCTGCATCGGCCTGCCCCTGCCCGCCGACACCATCGCCGATGCCCAGAGCTTCGCCGCCCACTGGCGCCCCGATATCGGCCTCTGGACCGGGCAGACGCTGCAACCGGCGCTGCTCTCGCGACTCTCGGACACCGGCACCAAGCTCGTGCATCTCGATGCCGGCAATGATCCATGGCACGTGCCGGGGCCGGTCTGGCTGCCCGATTGCACCACCGCGACGCTGGCGCTGTTCGACCGGATCTTCTCGATCGATGACATGGCACACCGTCGCCTGCGCCGCCTCGGCCTGCCCGACGAACGGCTGCGCCGCGCCGGCCCGTTGAGCGAGAGCGCGCCGCCGCTCGACTGTTCTCCGGATCTGCACGAAGAGATGGCGCAGCTCCTTTCGGGTCGTCCGGCGTGGCTCGCCGCGCGGGTGCGCGCTGACGAGGCGGCCGAGATCCTGCAGGCACATCGCCGCGCCATCCGGCTGGCGCACCGGCTGATCCTGTTCATGGTCCCCGCCAGTCGCGAGGACGGCGCCGAGATCTGCCGCATCGCCCGCGCCTCCGACCTGCGCAGCGTGTCGTGGGACGATGGCGAGATGCCCGACGAGAACACCCAGGTTCTGGTCACCGAAGACGACGCGGAGCTCGGGCTCTGGTATCGCCTCGCCCCCATTGCCTTCCTCGGCGGCTCGCTGCGCCCGGGCCATGGCGGAGAGGACCCGCTGGCCGCCGCCGCTCACGGCGCGGCGCTGCTCTACGGGCCGAATGTCGGGCGTCACCTCGCCGCCTATACCCGGCTGGTCGACGCCGGCGCCGCCCGCATCGTGCGTGATTTCGACAGCCTCGCCTCGGCGGTCTCGCAGCTGGTGGCACCCGATCGCGCCGCGGCCATGGCCCATGCCGGCTGGGACGTGGTCAGCCAGGGTGCGGCGCTCACCGACAAGGTGATCGCGCAGGTGTTCCGCTGGCTCGACGGCGAGGACGATCCCCGCGACGATGACACCAACGCCGGGGAGGCCGCCTGATGCGCCCGCCAGCCTTTTGGTACACACCGCCCTCGCAGCCCGCGCTGCGTGCCCGCCTGCTGGCGCCGCTCGGTGCGCTGACCGCCCGGACCACCGCCCGCCGCGTCTCGGCTCCCGGCGCCTCGGTGGGCGTCCCGGTGATCTGCGTCGGCAACCTCAACGCCGGCGGCACCGGCAAGACACCGACCGTGATCGCCCTGATCGAGCGGCTGAGCGCCCGCGGCGAGGCGGTGCACGTGGTCTCGCGCGGTCATGGCGGCCGGCTCGAGGGGCCGGTGCAGGTCGATCCGCTGAGCCACGGCCCCGCGGATGTCGGCGACGAGCCGCTGCTGCTTGCCGCCTTCACGCCGGTCTGGGTCGCGCGCGATCGCGCCGCCGGGGCCTACGCCGCCGCCGAGGCCGGGGCACAGGTCATCGTCATGGATGACGGTTTCCAGAACCCGGCGTTGAACAAGAACCTGTCGATCATCGTGGTCGACGCGGCCAAGGGCTTCGGGAATGGGCGCTGTATGCCCGCAGGCCCCCTGCGCGAGCCCGTAGAGGCTGGCCTTGCCCGCGCCGACCTCGTCCTCTCGATCGGCCCTGCCCCCGCCCAGAGGCGCTTTTCCGAGGCTTGGGAGGCCCATATCCCGCTGCCACACCTGACGGGCCACCTCGCGCCCTTGCAGACCGGCATGACCTGGGACGGGCTGCCCGCCTTCGCCTTTGCCGGCATCGGCCACCCGGAGAAGTTCTTTGCCACGCTCAAGGGCCTCGGGGCGGAGCTTCGCGGCACCTCGGCGCTCGACGATCACCAGCCCTTCACACCGCAGCTGCTGACCCGGCTCGAGACCGACGCCGCCCGCCTCGGCGCGCAACTCGTCACCACCGAGAAGGACGCAGTGCGCCTGCCGGCGGAATTCCGTCCCAAGGTGCTCACCCTGCCGGTGCGGCTGCAGATCGACGACGACACGGCACTGGCGGACAGGCTCGACACGCTGCTCGCCTGAGTCGCTTTCGCCTGCCTTGCGCTTCGAGAGCGCTACTCCGCGGCCAGCGGCTTGTCCTGGTCGCGATGCCCGATGGCCGCGATCTCGGCCACAACGCCGCGCAGCACCCGCCGGAAGGCCTGGAAATCGGCACTGGGGCGGATTCGCGCCTCGTCCATGTAGACCGAGCGATCGATCTCGATCTGGATGGCGTGCTGCTGGCGCGACGGTCGTCCGTAGGCCTGCGTCACGTAGGCCCCGGCGAACGGCGCGTTGCGCACCACCGAGAGCCCGGCCCGGGTGAAGGCCGCTTCGACCCGCGACACGATCTCCGCCGAGGCCGAGGCGCCGAAGCGATCACCGATGACGATCTCGGGCCGGCGGGCGGAGTTGCGCGCCACGCCGTCCACCGCCTCGTGCGGCATGGAATGACAGTCGATCAGAATCGCCTCGCCGAAGCGGCTGCGCGCGCTCTCGACCAGCTCGCGCAGCTGCGCGTGATAGGGATGCCAGTAGCGCGCGATGCGGCGCTCGGCCTCGGAAAGCGGCATCTTGCCGCGATAGATCGCCCGCCCGTTCGAGACCACCCGTGGCACCACGCCAAGACCGCTCGCCACGCGCGGGTTGTGCCCGCCGCGGCGCACCCCCTCGATCAGGGCCGGGTCGAGCTCGTCCGGGGCGCGGTTGAGGTCGAGAAAGGCGCGCGGGGCCCCGGCGCGCAAAAGCGGCGCCCCGAATTGCGGTGCGCAATCGAAAAGCCGGTCGACAAAGGCGTCCTCGGAGGAGCGGATGGCGTGCTCGTCGAGAACGGTGTTGCGCAGGAAGCTCCACGGATAGTCGCGCCCGGAATGCGGCGAGGCGAACACGGCACAGGAGGTGGCCGCCTCCGGCAGATCGAGATGAAAGGCGACTTTGGGCATTCGTCCTCCTGATGAGCATAGTTTAGCGCGATTTTCGCGAGGGCAAAAAGCCTGTTTTCTTCGCGGGATGGAAACCGGCATTCTTTGCCAGAAAAGCCCTTGCCACCATCTCCGACTCCACTTATAGAGCGCTCCACCGGCGCGGTTCTCCCGCGCCCCACTTACTTCTGGGGCACGGAGACACGGGTATCGCGCAGGCCATGAGAGGGCGGTTAGCTCAGCGGTAGAGCACTACGTTGACATCGTAGGGGCCACTGGTTCGATCCCAGTACCGCCCACCATGGTCCTAATTCACCACCTCCGCGGGGTCGCGCCCACGGTAGGTCCCGCAACGCCAGGCGCTCGCGCGCCGCGACAAGAGGAGAGACCATAATGAAGGTCGCAAACTCGCTCCGCTCGCTCAAGAAGCGCCATCGTGACTGCCGCGTTGTGCGCCGCAAGGGCCGCGTCTACGTGATCAACAAGACCCAGCGTCGTTTCAAAGCCCGCCAGGGCTGAGACGATCCTAGGATCACGAGAGTATTGAAAGGGCCGCCCATTCGGGTGGCCTTTCTGCTTTCGCGCCCCTGCTTTTCGGCGCCTGTGCGCGCAGAGTATCCGCCGCGCCCGTCCGGACCCGTCACGCCTTCACCTCCACCTCGACCCGGTAGCGCAGCCGCGCCGCCACGGGCGGGCCATAATAGCCGCCCTCCACCGGCATGGTCTCCCCCTGCTCCGGCGCGGCGCATAACGCAACGTGCCCGTCGCGCACCCGCGTGCCATGGGTGGGATCGAATCCCTGCCATCCCGCCTGCCCCAGCCAGACCTCCGGCCAGGCATGCAGGTGGCGCTGCCCGTCGACGCTTTCGGCTTGCGCCTGATACCCGCTCACGAAGCGCGCCGGCAGCCCCATCAGGCGACAACAGGCGATGAACAGGACAGCGAGGTCCCGGCACGCGCCCTGCGCCCGCTCAAGCGTCTCCTGCGGGCTCTGGGCATACCCGTCCTGCCGGATGCGCCGGTCGGTGCGCTGGTAGAGCGTAGCGGTCAGGAGCTCGAGAAACCCCATCGCGTCCCGGCCCGCCAGTTCGGCCAGACCCTCGGCAAAGCGCCGCACCTCGGGGCCCGGATCGCGCCCCGTCAGGCATGCGTCCGGCGCATCGTCCCGGCGGGGCCACGGAAGGCGCGGCAAGCGCTGCGCCCCGGGCGGCGTGGCCTGCCGCGTTTCGATCTCGAACGCGCTATCGATGCGCAGCAGATCGCTTGCGCCCGGCCCGAATTCCACCAGCACCAGCGGGTTGCCGTGAGCGTCCACCTCTTCACGTATCATCGCGGGCTCCGGCAGGATCTCCAGCCCGCGGGACAGCACCCGGCCGCAATCACCGCGCGGCGTCAGCCGCAGCCTGTGTGCTGCCAGCACAACCGGCGTGTCGTAGCTGTAGATGGTTTCGTGACGGACCGAGAACCGCATGGCGCCCCCTCCCTGGCTCGAACCAGAGAGAAGCACCGTTTCGCCGCCGGAGACCAGCCCCGACGCGGCCTCCGCGGCGCGGAGACGCAAGCGCCGCTCAGAGCCGCGGCACCGACACCGCCTCGGCCGCATCGCTGACCGCCTGCAGGAAGGCGCTGATGCGCGCGGCATCCTTCACGCCGGGCTCCGATTCGATCCCGGACGAGACATCCACCTGCCGCGCCCCGGTCATCGCGATGGCCTGCCCGACATTGGCCGGGGTCAGCCCCCCCGCGAGCATCCACGGACAGGGCCAGCGCCGCCCGGCGATCAGCCGCCAGTCGAAGGCCAGACCGTTGCCGCCCGGCAGCGCCGCGCCTTTCGGTGCCTTGGCATCGACGAGAATCTGGTCAGCCACCTTGCCGTAGTCGAGCAGCGCCGGCAGATCCGCCTCGCTCGCCACGCCCACCGCCTTCATCACCGGAAGCCCGTAGCGGGCCCGGATCTCCGCCACCCGGTCAACGCTCTCGCGTCCGTGCAGCTGCAACATGTCGAGCGGCACCTGCTCGAGGATCTCGTCGAGCAGCGCATCGTCGGCATTGACCACGAGACCGACCTTGGCAAGCCCCACCGGCGCTGTCAGCGCCAGCTCGCGCGCCTGCGACACGCTTACGTGCCGCGGGCTCTTGGGAAAGAACACGAAGCCCGCATAGCTCGCCCCGGCCTCGGCCGTGGCGACAACGTCCTCCGGCCGGGTGAGGCCGCAGATCTTGACGCGAATCTCGCTCATCACACCCCCGTCTCCGGCCAGCGCACGGCCCTGTCTTCTCTGGTTCAAAAATACCTCGGGGGAGTCGCAGCCCCGCTGCGACGGGGGCAGCGCCCCCTCCGATCCGTTCCGCCAGGCGATGCGGCCGGGGACGCAGCGCGCCCCGGCGACTCAGATCGCCGTCAGGCGCTCTGGTCGAGGATCGCCAGGACCTCGTCCTTGTCCTTGTCGCGCTCGGCCTGGGTTTTCTTCAGCTCGCGCTCGAGCTTGCGGACCTCCGCCTTGCGCTCGGAGGCGGCGGCGCGGTGCTTGTGCTCGCGCAGCCACTCCCAGAAGAAGCCGATCAGCAGGCCAAACAGGATGCCGCCGAAGAACACGAGGAACAACGGCAGGCTCAGGGTCTGCTGGAACTCCAGCAGGGTCGCGATGTCGGGCGGCAGCAGCGTGAGCTCCACCATCGAGCGGTTGGCCATTGCGATGGCCACGAGGACGATCGCGAGAACGCCCAGAAACGCATAGCGAATGTAACGCATGTTCTTGTCTTACTTTCCGTTCAGCCGGTCACGAAGCAGTTTGCCCGTCTTGAAGAATGGCACGTGCTTCTCCTCGACTTCAACCGCTTCTCCGGTGCGGGGGTTCCGCCCGAGCCGCGCATCGCGTTTCTTGACCGAGAAGGCACCGAAACCGCGCAGTTCGACCCGGTCGCCCCGGGCCATGGCATTGGTGATCTCCTCGAAGATCGTGTTCACGATCCGCTCCACGTCCCGTTGGTAGAGATGCGGGTTCTCCTCCGCGATCTTCTGGATCAATTCAGACCTGATCATCCTCGCACATCCCCTCACTGCGTCTTTTCGCGCTGTTCGAGTTCTACGACACTTCGCGCTCCCGCGCCAAATGGAAACCGGCCGATCACGCGGAAAAGCATTGGAAAGCAGCACTTTGTCAGCCCTGACCGCACGAAGAGGCCGATCATGGCCCCGGAGGCGCAATGCTGCACCGCGGAAACATCTCCGTTTCAAAATGCGATTCGCCTCGCCATTCAGTCCCGCTCGGCGTCCTGCCCCTGCCCGAAGAGCGTCAGGAACAGGGTGGTGAAGAAGCCCCCGAAGGCGCTCTCCACCAGCGAGACCGCCGCCGGCAACAGGTCCTCGCTGCCGATGAATCCGGTCTCGTAGCTCCACAGCACGAAGCCATTGCCGGCCACGTAGGCGACGAAGAGAATCGACATCAGCGCAAGGAACAGCCCGCTGACCTTGCGCCCGCGCGGCCCCTTCCCAAGCCCCACCGATTTCACCACCACGCCGACATAGATGCCGAAGACCGGCAGGAACACCGCGATGGTCGAGACATAGGTCTCGATCTTGGTGATCCGGCTCTGCAGGTAGACCGCGCAGAACGACACGAAGGCCACGTGAACGATGACGACCAGAAGGGCAAAGAGCGCCCGGGCGCTGCGCTGATACATCTCACTCGCCCCCGATCCGGCCATCCTCGAGCGCGTCCGAGACCGCCGACATCAGCCCCTGCCGGAAGGCCGCGAAGCCGCCGTCGCGGTCGAGCGACTGGAAACCGTCCACCGGCTTGCGCCGGTCGCCGGGCCAACGCCGGATCGCGGTGATCGGCATGTCGACGCTCAGCTCGTAGAGATCGCCCGAGGGGTTGGTGGGGTAGAGCTCGAGATAGGCCTCTTCCCAATGCCCTGCCCGCCCGGTCAGCGCGCCATCGGGGAACAGCAGCCGCGCCTTCAGACGGCCCCGCTCGGCGGTGACGGCGCAGGTCTGCCGGGCGGTGGTCTCGCAGGGCAGGCCGGTGGCGGTCTCGAGGGCGGCGACCAGCGGCGCCCGCAGCGGCAGCGCACCGGCGTCGCGGATGGCGGCGAACTGCGGCGCTGTGAGGCGCAGCTGCGCCGGCATTGCCCCGGCCCCGATGCCACGGCGAATCGCGGCGATGTCATCGCCGCCCATCTGGCGCAGGGCAACGACCACGTCGGCCTCGTATCCCGGAAGGGTCTTGCCGCAATAGGGCACGACCTCGCGGCCCTCGAGCTTTTCGGTCTGGCCATTGAAGCCGAACGGCGCGCCGTCCCCGCCCAGCGGATCGACATATTGGCGCTCGTACGGGTCGCCCGGGTCGCAGGGCGTCATGTCCTCCACCGGCAGCCGCGCCAGAAGCGTGCGCATCTCCTCCTCGCGGCTTCGGGCCACCACGGCGATGACGGTGCCGGTCTCGCAACCGCCATCACCGCAGAGGAAGCTGCCGACGCACAGCTCCGACAGGCGGGGATCGTCGTAGATCTCGTTCCAGTGCCGCTCGCAGTAGCGTGCGGTGCGGTGCATGACCGCCGGATCGAAAGGCGTGATGTCGGAGAGCGACTGGGCGATGCCGCAACTCGGAAGCGCAAGGCACAGCGCGGCGGCAAAAGGACGGATTGAAAGATCGGGCATGGCGCAATGACTTGGCGGAACAATGCCTTGACCCTGCGCGCGCAACCCAAGGCTGTCAAGGAACCATGCAAGTCCCGGCGCCCAAGATGCAAGAAGCCCCGCCGGATCGCTCCGGCGGGGCCAATCTCTTCAGCGCGTCAGCGCCTCAGGCTCAGTTGTCGCCCTTGAGAGCTGCGCCGAGGATGTCGCCGAGCGATGCGCCGGAGTCGGAGGAACCGTACTGTTCCACGGCTTCCTTCTCTTCGGCGATCTCGCGTGCCTTGATCGACAGGCCCAGACGACGGGTCTTGCTGTCGATGTTGGTGACGCGGACGTCCACCTTGTCGCCCACCGAGAAGCGCTCGGGGCGCTGCTCTGCGCGGTCGCGCGACAGGTCGGAGCGGCGGATGAAGGACTTCATGCCCTCGTATTCCACCTCGATACCGCCATCTTCGATCGCGGTGACCTCGACGGTCACGATCGAGCCGCGCTTCACGCCGCCAACCGCGTCAGCGAACTTGTCGCCGCCGAGTGCCTTGATCGAGAGCGAGATACGCTCCTTGTCGGTGTCCACTTCGGTGACCACGGCCTGAACCACGTCGCCCTTGCGGTACTCCTGGATGGCTTCCTCGCCGCGCTGGTCCCAGCTGAGGTCGGAGAGGTGCACCATGCCGTCGATCTCGCCGTCGAGACCGATGAACAGGCCAAACTCGGTGATGTTCTTGACCTCGCCCTCGACCTGCGTGCCCTCGGGGTGGGTCTCGGAGAAGACTTCCCACGGGTTGCGCATGGTCTGCTTGAGGCCGAGCGACACGCGGCGCTTGGCCGGGTCGATCTCGAGCACCATGACGTCGACTTCCTGGCTGGTCGAGACGATCTTGCCGGGGTGCACGTTCTTCTTGGTCCAGGACATTTCGGACACGTGAACGAGGCCCTCGACACCCGGCTCCAGCTCCACGAATGCACCGTAATCGGTGATGTTCGTGACGCGGCCCTTGTGGACCGAAGCCAGCGGGTACTTGACCGCAACCAGATCCCACGGGTCTTCCTGCAGCTGCTTCATGCCGAGGGAGATACGGTGGGTTTCCTTGTTGATCTTGATGACCTGGACCTTCACGGTCTCGCCGATCGACAGGATCTCGGAGGGGTGGTTGACGCGGCGCCATGCCATGTCGGTGACGTGCAGCAGGCCGTCCACGCCGCCCAGATCGACGAACGCACCGTACTCGGTGATGTTCTTGACCACGCCGTCGACCGTCTGGCCTTCGGACAGGTTGGCGATGACTTCCGCACGCTGCTCGGCGCGGCTCTCTTCGAGGATCGCACGACGCGAGACAACGATGTTGCCACGGCGACGGTCCATCTTGAGGATCTGGAACGGCTGCTTGAGACCCATGAGCGGGCCAGCATCGCGCACCGGGCGCACGTCGACCTGCGAACCCGGCAGGAACGCAACCGCGCCGCCGAGGTCGACGGTGAAGCCACCCTTGACGCGGCCGAAGATCGCACCTTCGACGCGGGCGTCGTCGGCATAGGCCTTCTCGAGACGGTCCCATGCCTCTTCGCGGCGGGCCATCTCACGGGAAATCACGGCTTCGCCGCGGGCGTTCTCGGCCGCGCGGAGGAAGACTTCCACTTCGTCACCAACGGTGATCTCGGGAGCTTCGCCGGGATTTGCGAATTCTTTCAGATCGACGCGGCCTTCCATCTTGTAGCCGACATCGATGATGGCCTGGCCCGCTTCGATCGCGATGACCTTGCCTTTGACAACCGAACCTTCGTCCGGGGTGTCCATTTCGAGGCTTTCATTAAGGAGGGCCTCGAATTCCTCCATGGTCGAATTAGCCATGTGGCGTTCTGTTCCTTTACAACGGTTTTCTGGCCGGGCGGTTGTCTCCGCCGGTCTTGGCTGTCCCCCACTGAAAGCAGGCAACGTTGGTCGGTCCTGGCGCTACAAAACAAAGAGGGCCGGTGTGATTCCGACCCTGCTCACCTCCCTGTCCGCAGCTTTGCGCCTGTCTTGACGTCGCGCGATATACGCCGATGCGCCCGCCGGATCAAGCCCCGAGCGGCCGCAAACCCCGCTCTGGCAGGGTTTCGCGGCGTTTTCCCCGCCGCGAGGCAGGTCCGAACGGCCTCGTGGAGCCGTCCGGCGACTCAGCTGTAATTCTCCGGCCCGATCCACTGCGTCCGCGAATAGCGGTCGCCATGGCACCAGCCGACGGGCAGCACCGCCTCGATGCGGCCCATATCCTCGGCGGTCAGGCTGGCCTCGGCCCCCTGCACCAGCTCGCGGAAATGGCTGACCGAGCGGGTGCCGGGGATCGGCAGCACGTGATCGCCCCTGTGCAGCGCCCAGGCGATGGCGAGACCGGCGGCGCTCAGTCCCATCTCGGCAGCGAGCGCCCGGAAGCCCGCCACGATCTCGAGGTTGCGGGTGTAGTTCGGTTCCATCATCCGCGGATTGCTGGCGAGGAACGGGTTGCCGGCGATGCGCTCGCGGTCGATCGGATGATCGGTGAGAAGCGAACGCCCCACGGGCGAGAACGCCACCAGCGCCACGCCGAGCTCGGCGCAGGCCTGCACCATGCCCATCTCGGGCAGCCGGGTGGCGAGCGAGTATTCCGCCTGCACCGCCGCGACCGGGTGCTCGGCATGGGCCAGCCGCAGCGTCGAGGGCGCGATCTCGGAAAAGCCGATGCTGCGACATTTGCCCTTCTCGACCAGCCGCCCCATGGTGCCGGCCACCTCTTCGGCAGGGATCTCGGCCTGGTAGCGGTGCACGTAGAACAGATCGACGCAGTCGATCCCCAGACGCTCGAGCGAGGCGTCGAGCTCGACCTCCATATGCGCCAGCGAGTTGTCAAACCGGCGATTGCCCTCGGCGTCGCGGGTGATGCCCGCCTTGGTCGCGATGTGCAGCCCCTCGCGCGCGCCGGGGTTGGCACGCAGCCACGCCCCGATGGCGCGCTCCGAGCGCCCCATGCCATAGACGTTCGAGGTGTCGATATGGCGCACACCCAGCTCGTGGGCGAGATCGAGGATCGCCTGCGAGTTCTCCTCCGTGGTGGCGCCGTAGAAATCCGCGAACGACATCGCCCCGATCCCGAGGCAGGAGGTCTCGAGCGCCCCGATTTTCCGTGTCTTCATGCCGTGTCTCCGTCCTTGCGTTTGGCCGCGACCACGGCGATGGCCTGCGCCACCGCTGCGTCGATATCCAACGTAGATGTGTCGAGGATCACCGCGTCCTCGGCCGGGCGCAGGGGGGCGTCCGAGCGCGTGGCGTCGCGGTGGTCGCGCTCCTTGGTGTCTGCCAGCACGGTTTCGTAATCGGTCTCCGCCCCGCCGGCGTACAGCTCAGCGTAGCGCCGCCGTGCCCGCACCTCGGCGCTGGCGGTGACAAAGAGCTTGGCCTCAGCCTCGGGGCAGATCACCGTGCCGATGTCGCGACCGTCGAGCACCGCGCCCCCGGCGCGCCGGGCATAGGCGCGCTGGAAATCGACCAGTGCCGACCGCACCTCGGGGATCGCCGCCACCTTGCTCGCCGCCTGCGCCACGTCGGCGGTGCGCAGGCCCTCGGCCTCGAGGTCCTCTGCCACCAGCGCCAGCGCCGCCTCGATGGGCTCGACCCCGTCGAGCATGCGCTTGCCCACGGCGCGGTAGAGCAGCCCGGTGTCGAGATGCCCGACGCCGAAATGCGCCGCGACGGCCTTGCTGATGGTGCCCTTGCCGGCGGCTGCCGGCCCGTCGATGGCGATGGTGAAGCTCATGGCACTGCCTCCTTGATGCGTCCCGCCGTTATGGCGAGCGCGGCCGGGGGCTTCAACCCTGGCGCCGCTCCAACCACCACAGCCGGGCAAGCAGACCAAGCGACAGCGCCGCGAAGCCGGTCTTCAGCCGGGTGAACAGCGCCGCCCACTCCGCCAGAAGCGGCAGGAACTGTTCCGGCCCGCGCAGCAGCAGTTCGCGCACCGTCACCCCCTCGGCCCAGTCGGCCCCGAGATAGGCCGCCACCGGCAAGAGCAGCAGCGCCCGCAGCCAGAGGGGCCTGCCCCGGCTGAACCGCAGCAGCCCGAGCGCCAGCAGAAGCGCGAAACTCCACATGAAGCCCGTGTCGAGCCACCGCATCTCGAGCAGGTAAACCGCGCGCCCGCGTCCCTCGAGCGCGGCCACATAGGCCTGCGCCGCCTCCGCCGAGAAGCCCAGGAGCCGCATGTCGAGCGGCATCAGCCCGCCCGCTGCCGGGATCAGCACCTTGCCCGCATACCACCACATCAGCAGCAGCATCGCCGCGGCGAAGGCCGCGAGAGGCGGCAGAAGGCGGCGCATCAGAGCCGCTCGATCACCGCGCCAAGCCCGCTCATCAGCGGCTCGAAGATCGGGAAGGATGTCGCGATCGGTCCACCATCATCGACCCGCACCGGCTCCGTCGTGGCCAGCCCCATGACAAGGAAGGACATGGCGATGCGGTGGTCCAGATGGCTCGCCGTCTCGGCCCCGCCCGGCACGTTGCCATGGCCGCGGCCATGCACCGTCCACCAGTCCTCGCCCTCGTCGACCTCGACACCGTTGGCACGCAGCCCCGTCGCCATGGCGTCGATGCGGTCGCTTTCCTTGACCCGCAGCTCCTTGACGCCCGGCATGTGGGTCTTGCCCTCGGCAAAGCTCGCCACCACCGACAGCACCGGGTACTCGTCGATCATGCTGGCGGCGCGCTCGGCCGGCACCTCGATGCCCTTGAGATCCGGCGAGAACCGCGCCCGTAGATCCGCCACCGGCTCGCCGCCCTCTTCGCGCGGGTTCTCGAAAGTCAGATCCGCGCCCATCTCCTGCAGGGTGAAGAACAGGCCCGCGCGGGTCGGGTTGAGGCCGATATTGGGCACCAGCACGTCCGAGCCCTCGGTGATCAGCGCGGCGCAGACCGGAAAGGCCGCCGAGCTCGGGTCGCGCGGCACCACGATGACCTGCGGCTTGAGCTCCGGCTGGCCGGTCAGCGTGATCACCCGGCCCTCTTCGGTCTCCTCGGTGACGACCTTGGCGCCGAAACCGGTCAGCATGCGCTCGGAATGGTCGCGCGTTGCCTCGCGCTCGATCACCACGGTCTCGCCCGGTGCGTTCAGCCCCGCCAGCAGCACCGCGGACTTGACCTGCGCCGACGGCACCGGCGTGGCATAGCGCACGGGCAGCGGATCACGCGCGCCGACAATCGTCATCGGCAGCCGGCCACCTTCGCGGCCCACCGCCTGCGCCCCGAACAGCGCGAGGGGATCGGTGACCCGCGCCATCGGGCGCTTGTTGAGGCTGGCATCGCCGGTGAAGGTCGCGGTGATCGGCGTGGTGGCCATCGCTCCCATGATCAGCCGCACCCCGGTGCCCGAGTTGCCGCAATCGATCACCTGCTCCGGCTCGGCGAATCCGCCGACGCCGACGCCGTTCACGTGCCAGGTGTCGCCGCGCTTCTCGACCTCCGCCCCGAAGGCGCGCATCGCCTTGGCGGTGTCGAGAACGTCCTGCCCCTCGAGCAGCCCGGTGACCCGGGTCTCGCCCACCGCCATGGCACCGAGGATCAGCGACCGGTGCGAGATCGACTTGTCCCCCGGCACATGTGCCTCGCCGCTCAGCCCACTGGACCGGCGTGCAATCATCGGAATGGCTTCCCCGTGGCTCGACATCTCGCCCCCTCGCTTCCTGCTCTGTTATCGCTCACGGCGCTGATAGCAGCCGCCCGCGCCCCTGTCTTCTCTTCGTTCTCAAATACTCCGGGGTGAATTGGCGCAGCGCGCCAAGAGGGGCAGCGCCCCTCCCCCGCTCAGCGTTTGCGGAACGTCATGTAATGCGGCACCCGGCCTTCGCGCAGCGCCTTCTGCTCGTAGCGGGTCGAGATCCAGTCGCCCCACGGCTCGCGCCAGTCCGCTGGCCCCTCGGCCAGCCATTCGAACCCGGCCTTCGGCACCTCGACCATGGTCTGGCGCACGTAGTCGGGAATGTCGGTGGCAACGCGGAACTCGGCGCCGGGCTTCAGCACCCGCGCCAGCGGCTCGAGATGCTCGGGCGTGACAAAGCGGCGCCGGTGGTGCCGCGCCTTGGGCCACGGGTCGGGATAGAGCAGGAAGGCCTTGTCGATCGAGGCTTCGGGCAGCACGTCGAAAAGGTTGCGCACGTCGCCCGGATAGACCTTGACGTTCTCGACGCCGGCCCGGCGGATCTTGCCGAGCAGCATCGCCACGCCGTTGATGAAGGGCTCGCAGCCAATCACGCCGACCTCCGGATAGGTCGCGGCCTGGTGCACCATGTGCTCGCCGCCGCCGAAACCGACCTCGAGCCAGACCGGCTTGCCGCCGAACATCGCGCCAGTGTCGAGCGCCGCGCGCTCGGGGTTCTCGTCCCAGTCCACCGCGCCGGGCGACAGCTTGGCGAGATCCTCGTCGAGATAGGCTTCCTGCGACGCCTTCAGCGTCTTGCCCTTCACGCGGCCATAGAAGTTGCGCCACGGGGCGCCGGGATGCTTGTTCGAACTGGTCATGGCCGGGGGCTTTAGCGTCAAGCCGCGCGCGGGGCAATCCCGCAACGCCCTCTCACCATATCACTCCAGCTTCGCCCGCGCGGCATCGTCGCCGCGCGTGGCCCGTGTCCTGCGAGGGGCGCGGCCCTGCCCGCCTCAGACCTCGCGGCCGAGCGCGTCCGCGAGATCGGTCTTCTCCCAAGAGAAGCCACCGTCGGCATCCGCCGCGCGGCCGAAATGGCCGTAGGCGGCGGTGCGCTCGTAGATCGGCTTGTTGAGGTCGAGATGGGTGCGGATGCCGCGCGGCGTCAGGTCCATGACCTTGGGGATCGCCCGCTCGATCGCCGCCGGGTCGACCTCGGCGGTGCCGAAGGTGTCGACATAGATCGACAGCGGCTTGGCCACGCCGATGGCGTAGGACAGCTGCACCGTGGCCTTCTCGGCCATGCCGGCGGCGACGATGTTCTTCGCGAGGTAGCGCGCCGCGTAGGCCGCCGAGCGGTCGACCTTGGACGGGTCCTTGCCCGAGAACGCCCCGCCACCATGCGGCGCCGCACCGCCATAGGTGTCGACGATGATCTTGCGCCCCGTCAGGCCCGCGTCGCCGTCCGGCCCGCCGATCACGAAGGTGCCGGTGGGATTCACCCACCATTCGGTCTCGTTCGAGAGCCAGCCCTCGGGAAGCACCTCTCGGATATAGGGCTCGGCAATGGCGCGGATGTCGTCCGAACTGAGGCTCGGGTCGAGATGCTGGTGCGACAGCACCACCGAGGTCACGCCCACCGGCTTGCCGTTCTCGTAGCGTACCGAGAATTGCGACTTGGCGTCGGGGCCAAGCTGCGGCTCGGCGCCGGACTTGCGCGCTTCGGCAAGGCGCTTGAGCACCGCGTGCGAGTAGAGGATCGGCGCCGGCATCATCTCGGGCGTCTCGTTGGTGGCGTAACCGAACATGATGCCCTGGTCGCCCGCCCCCTCGTCGCCGCGCTCACCGGTCACGCCCTGCGCGATATGGGCCGACTGCTCGTGCAGCAGGTTGGTGATCTCGCAGGTTTCCCAATGGAACTTGTCCTGCTCGTAGCCGATGTCCCGGATGCAGGCGCGGGCGATGTCGGGGATGCGCTGCATGTAGTCATGCAGCTTGTCCTGGTCGGTCAGGCCGATCTCGCCGCCGATCACCACGCGATCGGTGGTGGCAAAGGTCTCGCAGGCGACGCGCGCCAGCGGATCCTCGGCAAGGAGCGCATCGAGGATGGCGTCGGAAATCCGGTCGCAGACCTTATCCGGGTGGCCCTCGGACACGGATTCCGAAGTGAAGGTGTAATTCTGTCGGGACATATTTGCTCCATTGGGTACCAGCCGTCACGCCAGGAAGCCGTTGTGACGGGGATATGACGGATATCGCTACGTGGTTGCGGACTCGGCGTCAACCGAAACCCGGCGTCGCGGCAAAGACAACGTAAACGCCAGAAGCCCGAGCAGGATCGCCAGAGGCAGATCCCCGGTGCGGCTGTAGAGCGTGACGCGCAGCGGCGGCGGCAGGGGCGTGTCCAGGTAACCGGCCTCGCCGAGGGGCAGGCTGTCAAGCACCCGCCCCGCCCCGTCGATCACCGCCGAGACGCCTGTATTGGCCGCGCGCAACAGCGGCAGCCCCTGCTCGACCGCCCGCATCCGGGCCTGAGCGAGGTGCTGGTACGGGCCCGAGACGGTGCCGAACCACGCGTCGTTGGTGATCTGCAGCAGCAGGTCCGGGCGCTGTGGCGCGCGCAGGTCCTGCGGGAACACCGCCTCGTAGCAGATCAGCGGCAGCGCGCGGCCGAGATCGGGCCCGAGATCGATGGTGCGCGGCCCCGGCCCTGCGCCATAGCCGCCAGCAGCGCGCTGCGCCAGCCCGCCCACCTCGATCCTCGCGAAGAGCGCGGCAAAGGGCATGTACTCGCCGAACGGCACAAGATGGTGCTTGTCATAGGTCGCCTCGACCGCGCCGCCGGGTCCCGCGAGCGCCAGCGAGTTGAACCACGTGCCCTCCTCGACGCGCTGGATTCCGAGTGCCACCTTGGCCGGGCCGGCGGCGTCAGAGATGCGGGCGAGCGCGTCCTCGGCATTCTCGAGCAGCATCGGCAGAGCGGTCTCGGGCCAGACGGTGAGCGCCGGGCGGTCGAGCCCCTCGCTGGCGGGGGCGGCGGTGTATTCCACCTGGCGCTCGAAGAAGATCGGCACGAAGGCGCGGTCCCATTTCTGGTGCTGCGGGGCGTTGGGCTGCACAAGCCGCACCACCGGGCGCCCGGAGAGATCCTGCATCGGCGGGGTGATCGCAGTCCCGCCCGCGACCAGCGCCGCAAGCCCGGCAAGGCCGGCGGTGAGACGTGGCCAGCCAAGGCGGAGGTCGCGCAGCCCCGCGACGAGCAGCGCGGCACTGCCAAGTGTGAGGACGGTGAGCCCGTGCGTGCCGATCCATGCCGCCCATTGCAGCGCCGGGGTCGGCGCCCAGAGCGAGCCGAGCGTGGCCCACGCAAAGCCGGTCAGAACATAGGCCCGGGCCAGCTCGACGGTGGACCAGAACACCACGAGGGCGAACAGCCGGCGCCGCGGAACCGCGCGCCCAGCGCACCAGAAGGCCAGCGCCCAGAACAGCGCCAGCCCGGCGGCCAGCAGCGCCAGCGCGAAAGGCGCCATCCAGCCGGTGGTGGCGGCATCGACCTGGAACGGCTCGGTGACCCAGTTGAGCACAAGTGCAAAATAGCCGAACCCCGCGCCCCAGCCGGTGGCCAGGGCCCCGCGCGGACCGCGTGATCGCGCGAACAGGGCGACGATGGCAAGCAGCCCGGCAAAGCCCACCCAGGTCAGTGCCCAAGGCGCCTGCCCCAGCCCCAGAGCCGCGCCCGCCGCCACGGCGAGCGCCAGCTGCGCCAAAGTCTGGAGACGGCTGCGCGCGGCCCCAGACGTGTCAGGCACTCTGCGCCTCGGCGGAGGCCTCGGCGCGCGGCTCGGCCTGAAGCGGTGCGACCGGTTCGGCCGGGCGCATGGCACTCGGCCCGGCACCTGCGGTCTGCTCGTGCGGCCGGATGCGCAGGCGCTTGATGCGGCGCGGATCGGCGTCGACAACCTCGAGATCGAAGCCGCCCGGGTGCGGCACCACCTCCCCGCGCGCCGGGACGTGGCCGGCAAGCATGAAGACCAGACCGCCAAGCGTGTCGATCTCTTCCTCGTCGATCTCCTCGTCGGCGGTCAGGGCGATACCGGTCTGGGCCTCGAACTCCTCGAGCGGCGTGGTGGCCAGCGCCAGCCAGCTGCCGGATTTCTCGCGGAAGAAATTGCGGCCCTCGTCGATGTCGTGCTCGTCCTCGATCTCGCCGATGACCTGTTCGATCAGGTCCTCAATGGTCACAAGCCCGTCGACCCCGCCGTATTCGTCGATCACCAGCGCCATGTGCCGGCGCTCGGTCTGCATCTTGGTGAGCAGCACGCCGATCGGCATCGAGGGAGGCACGAAGACCAGCGGGCGCAGGATCTTGTTCAGATCAAAATCCTCTTCGCTGCCGTTGAACCCGTGGCGCAGCGCGAAGTCTTTCAGGTGCGCCATGCCCACCGGCGTGTCGAGCGTGCCCGAGAACACCGGCAGGCGGGTCATGCCGCTGTCGCGGAAGACCTGCACCAGCTCGGACTTGGTGATGGTGTCGGGCACCGCGACGATCTCGGCCTTGGGAATCGCCACGTCCTCGACGCGCATGCGGCGCAGGTTCATCATGCCGGGACGCGGCATGGCGACCGTAACGGAGGCGCCGCCAGCCTCTTGGCCGTGCTCCTCCTCCGGTTTCAACGCTTTGATAAGGCGGCGGAAAAGTCCATCGCCCGCGGGTGCATCTGTCAGCTGCTGCGCGCTTTGCGCTGCCGTAGACGAGCCGTCGTTATCGCCCATTGTTCCTATCCAAAAACGGGGCCGTTGCCCCAAGCGTTACGAATATGGGTCCTCGATACCCATTTTGCCAAGTATTTCCGTCTCGAGAGTTTCCATCACCGTGGCTTCCGCGTCACTGATGTGGTCATAGCCCAGCAGGTGCAGCGTGGCGTGCACCATCAGGTGGGTGATGTGATGGTCCAGCGGCTTGCCCTGTTCGGCGGCCTCTCGGGCGCATGTTTCCCAGGCGATGGCGATGTCGCCCAGCTCCTCCGGCATGCCGTCCTCACCGCCTTCCGGCGGCTCTTCGGGGTCACGCTCCTCCGACGGCCAGGACAGCACGTTGGTGGGCTTGGGCTTGGCGCGGAAATCGCCGTTCAGTTCGGCGATGCGGGCATCGTCGCAGGCCAGCACGGCGATCTCGAAGCGCTCGGGGTCGAGCGAGAGATGCGACAATGCGGCGCAGGCGGCGCGCTCGGCCAAGGCCTCGAGGCCGGCCGCCTGCCAGCGCGGGTCTTCGAGGAGAGTGTCGGTCAGCATCAGGGCCTGGTCCTGCTTGTGTCAACGTCGCAGCCGGGGGCGCTGCCCCCGCCCCGGACCTGCGTCCGGGGCTCCCCCGAGGTATTTTTCAACCGGAGAAGGACATGTGGGGCGTATAGCGGCTGGCGGCTGGCGCGCAAGAGGCAGGCGCGCCGCGAGGATCAGCCCGAGACGTCCTGTTCGTAGGCCTCGATGATGGCGGCGACCAGCGGGTGACGCACGACGTCCTTGCCGGTGAAGTAGTTGAAGCCGATCTTGTCGATCGCGGAGAGCAGACGCTCGGCATCCTGCAGGCCCGAGGGCACGCCGCGCGGCAGATCGACCTGGGTGCGGTCGCCGGTGATCACCATGCGCGAGCCCTCGCCGAGACGGGTCAGGAACATCTTCATCTGCATGGTGGTGGCGTTCTGCGCCTCGTCGAGCACCACGAAGGCGTTCGACAGCGTGCGGCCGCGCATGAAGGCCAGCGGCGCGATCTCGACGGTCTTCTCCTCGCGCATCTTGGCGAGCTGCTTGCCGGGCAGGAAATCGTTCAGCGCGTCGTAGAGCGGCTGCATGTAGGGATCGACCTTCTCCTCCTGCGTGCCGGGCAGGAAGCCGAGGCGCTCGCCGGCCTCGACCGCGGGGCGGCACAGGATGATCTTGTCGACCGCGCCGGTGATCAGCATGTTCACGCCCACGGCGACGGCGAGATAGGTCTTGCCGGTGCCAGCGGGGCCGATGCCGAAGCACATCTCGTGCTGGTAGAGCGAGCGCACATAGGCCTTCTGGGCGTCGGTGCGCGGCTCGATCAGCTTCTTGCGGGTCTTGATCTCGACCTTGCCGCCCTCGAACATCTCGAGCTGGCCGCCGCTGGCCTCTTCCTCGGGCTCGGGGGCGAGGCGGAACTCGCGGTCGATGTCGGCCCGGCCCACCGAGCGCCCCTGCTCGAGCCGCTGGTAAAGCGCGCCGAGCACCTCGCGGGCGGCGGCCTGCGCCTCTTCGGGGCCGTGGATCGCGAGCTGGTTGCCGCGGCGCAGGATCTGCACCCCGGTTCGGGTCTCGATATCGGTGAGGTTGCGGTCGAATTCGCCGCACAGATCGATCAGCAGCCGGTTGTCGGGGAATTCGAGGATGGCTTCTGTCAGAGTGCCTGTCGTCACGCATGTCTCCTGCGCCTAGAGTCGCTCCCATCGTGCCAAGCGGCCCGGGGAAGGGCAAGCCCCGCGATGCGCCCATGGCCTGCGCAGAAGCAAAACGACCGCGCGATGGGCACCGCGCGGTCGTGTCTCTGCGTCAGGCTCTGCGCCGGGTCAGATCGGATCGCCGATCACCGAGCTCGCGCCCTGCTTGAAGTCGCCGGTGGCCACGGTCGGCGGCGCCACGCCGGAACAGACCGGCTTGCCGTAACGGTCGTAGCGGCGGGCGAGATAGCCCTCGACGCCATCGTCGGCGATCCAGTTGTCGCAGCCGTCGGGATCGACCCAGACGCCCCACTTGAGCTGCGAGAGATCGTCGCGGTCGATGGTGTTGCGGTCCTGGCTCTTGTCGGGGCCGGCATCGCAGGCGGCGAGTACCAGCGCGGTGCCGAGGGCGAGAACGATGCGTACAGTCTTCATGGTCGTCTCCTCAGCGCACACACAGGATTTCGACGCGGCGGTTCTTCGCCATGCCCTCGACGGTGCGGTTGGTCGCCACCGGGTATTCCTCGCCGTAACCGCGCACGTCGATGATGCGGGCGCCGGTGCCGCGCGCCACCGAGGCCACCGCGTTGGCGCGATTGTAGCTCAGGCGGCGGTTGTACTCGATGCTGGCGCGGGCATCGGTGTGACCGGCGATGATGAAGCCGAAGGCGGTGGCGCTGTTGAAGAACTCTTCCAGCCGCGCCTTGCCCTTGGGCGAGATGTAGTACTTGTCGGTGGCGAAGTACTGGTCGGTGTTGAGCGTGCCGCAGACGTTGATGTCGCGGCAGACCGGACGCCCGTCCGGGGTCATGCGCGAGACCGCGTAGCCCTCGGCGCCGTCATCCATCACCCAGATCTCGCAGCCGTCCGGCGACAGCGAGATCCCGGGCACGTAGCGCTCACCGCGGATGGTGCGGGTGTTCTGGGTTGAAATCACCGGTGTGTTCAGAGCCGCGCCGTCGCTGTCGGCGGCCACCGGGCCACTGACGCCGACCGCGGTTGCACAGGCCAGCGCCAGCGCGCCGACCACCCCTCTGAAGGCTTTGGAAATGCGTTTTGCCACAGCCTCTGTCCCCTTGTGCTTGATGTCCGCCAAGCCCGCGCGGGCGCGGGCGGCAGGCAAACGCTGCAATATTTACTCTAAGGCAAGACAGTAGCAGACATTTCCGCCCTGTGAAGGAAAAACCACCATATATTGTGGTGCATGAGGGGACAAACCACCGATCTTCCCGGCATTGTCCAAAGCAGAAACGCAAAAACCGCGACGCCTGCAGGGCAGCGCCGAAGCTCGCCTCAAACGAGCACGCCTTTCAGCGAGTTCGGGCCGCTCTCGACGATCCTGACAGGGCGAAGATCGCCGGGCTGCAGCCCTTCCGCCGCCACGTGCACAGCGTGCAGGTAGTCGGACTTGCCGACCATCTGGCCCGGCAGGCGGCCGGCCTTCTCGAACAGCACGCCGACATCGCGGCCGACCATGGCGTCCTGCAGGGCGCGCTGCTGGCGGGTCAGCAGCGCCTGAAGCCGCTGCAGACGGTCGTCCTTCTCGGCCTCGGAGACCTGCGGGCGCTCGGCGGCCGGGGTGCCCGGACGCTCGGAATACTTGAACGAGAAGGCGGAGCCGTATTGAACCGCCTCGATCAGCGCCATGGTGTCGCGGAAATCCTCTTCGGTCTCTTCCGGGAAGCCGACGATGAAATCGCCCGAGAGGTGCAGGTCGGGGCGCGCCGCGCGCAGGCGCTCGATGAGCCGCAGATACTGCTCGGCCGTGTGCTGGCGGTTCATCCGCTTGAGGATGCGGTCCGAGCCCGCCTGCACGGGCAGGTGCAGGTAGGGCATCAGCTTGTCGCAATCGCCATGCGCCGCGATCAGGTCGTCATCCATGTCGTTGGGATGCGAGGTGGTGAAGCGGATGCGCTCGAGCCCGTCGATCTTTGCCAGCTCGCGGATCAGCCCGGCAAGGCCGCGGTCATGGCCGTGATAGGCGTTGACGTTCTGGCCCAGCAGGGTGAGCTCGCGCACGCCGCGCTCGACGAGGTCGCGGGCTTCGGTCAGCACGCGATCGGCCGGGCGCGAGACCTCGGCGCCGCGGGTATAGGGCACCACGCAGAAGGCGCAGAACTTGTCACAGCCCTCCTGCACGGTGAGAAAGGCAGTCGGGCCACGCTTGGCCTTGGGCCGGGATTTCAGCCGCTCGAACTTGTCCTCCTCGGGGAAGTCGGTATCGAGCGCCTTCTCGCCGCCGCGCGCCTTCGCCTCGAGCTCGGGAAGGCGGTGATAGCTTTGCGGCCCCACCACGAGGTCAACCATCGGCTGGCGCCGCATGATCTCTTCGCCCTCGGCCTGCGCCACGCAGCCCGCCACGCCGATCTTCAGGTCCGGACGCTCGGACTTGAGCCCCTTGTAGCGACCAAGCTCGGAATAGACCTTCTCCGCCGCCTTCTCGCGGATGTGGCAGGTGTTGAGCAGGATCATGTCGGCGTCGTCGGGGCTGTCGGTCTGGACATAGCCCTGCCCGCCCATGGCCTCGGCCATGCGCTCGCTGTCATAGACGTTCATCTGGCAGCCATAGGTCTTGATGAAGAGCTTCTTGGGCTGGGTCATGAGAGGGACTCCCGGTCGCGCGGTTCAAGGGCGGGCGGATAGCGCAAAACGGGGCGCGTGAAAAGGGTGCGCGGAGGGGCGCGGGACCCGGGGTGGTGCGTCTCTCCGGGAGGCGCACCCGGCCGCGAAGCCCGGCCGGCCTCCGGCGGGAGTATTTTTGACGAAGAGAAGCCAGGGGCGTCGGGCTGGTATGGGGCCGCTGTCCGAGGTGGTGTCGGAGGGGTCGTATTGGGGGCGCTATGCCTGTTTCAAGGCGCTTGGTCCGGCGTCGCGCGCCGTGGTCGACGCAAGGGGCCTCCGGCAGGGACATGTCCGGCCAGAAGAAGACAAGGGGGCATAGGATGCGCGGGCCAGCAATAAAGCGAGGACGGCGAACGGAGGCGGCCTGCCCCGGTTGCTTGCAAAGCCCTGCGAATTCACCAATCCTTGAGCGCACAGCCGGCAAAGAGACAGACGATGCATCACGAGAGCCTTGCAGATTTCCTTGGCCAGGCGAAGGCCGCGCTGGCAGCCGGTCCGGTGGCGATGGTGTTTTGCGAGGACGAGGCCGAGATCGACACCACGCTGCGCCACACCCTGCAATCGGGCTTCGGCTGCGTGATCGCCTTCATGCCACCGCAATTCGACATGGCGAAGGACCTGCGCGCGCGCGTGCACCGGATCGACTACGACCTGCGCGTCGAGCGCGCCGTGCCAAGGGCCGTCGACGCGGTGATCGAGGCGGGGCCCGGGCTGTGGATGTTCTATTGCTACAACGCCGAGTACCTGTTCTACCCCTACTGCGAGACCCGCTCGGTCAGCGAGATGCTGGCCTTTCACACTGAAGAGCGGCGCGACGCGATGCTCACCTACGTGATCGACCTCTATGCCGGCGATCTGCAGCGCTCTCCCGACGCGGTGTCGCTCGACGACACCTATCTCGACCGTTCCGGGTATTACGCCCAGACGCGCAACGATGCGGCGCGGCACAATCACCCCAAGGAACGGCAGCTGGATTTCTTCGGTGGACTGCGCTGGCGCTACGAGGAGCACGTGCCCGAGACGCGGCGCAAGATCGACCGCATCGCCCTGTTCCGGGCCAAACCGGGGCTGAAACTGCGCGACGACCACATCTTTTCGGACGAGGAATACAACACCTACGCCTGCCCGTGGCACAACAACCTCACCGCGGCGCTGGTGTCGTTCCGCACCGCCAAGGCCCTGAAGCGCAACCCCGGCAGCACCTTCGACATCCACGATTTCCGCTGGCACAACTCGACCGAGTTCGAATGGCACTCACGCCAGCTTCTCGATCTGGGGCTGATAGAGCCCGGACAATGGTTCTGAGCGTGAGGGCGCTTGGCCCGGATGACGCGACCGCCTACGCCGCGCTCTGCCTCGAGGCGGTCGAGCGCTACCCGGACGCCTTTTGCAGCACGCCGGACGAGGTGCAGGCGCTGAGCCCGGAGACGGTGGCGCAAACCCTGTCGGAGGGCATGACGCTGGGGCTCTTCGAGGGGGCGGCGCTTTGCGGCATGGTGGGCTTGCGCCGCCTGCCCTTCGCGCGTGCCGCGCACCGGGTGGAGATCGGAGCCTTCTACATCCGCCCCGCGCTGCATGGCTCGGGCGCCGCGATGCAGCTTCTGGGTGCGATCGTCGACCATGTGCGACCGCTCGGCGTCTGGCAACTCGAGCTCTGCGTGGCCGAGCGCAACGCGCGGGCCATCCGCTTCTACGAGCGCCACGGCTTTGTCCGTCACGGGCGGATGCCGAACACGGTGATCGGCCCCGGGGGCCCCGAGACCGATCTGTTCTACGTGCGTGACCTCAGGGCCTGAGGCTCAGTCAAACTGCTCCGTGACAATGTCGCCCTCGGGCACGTCGATCGACGTGAGCGCCTCTGCGATGTCGTCGAGCATGGCGTCGGGGCCGCAGATATAGCAGGTGTCCTTGCCGGGTGTGACGTGCTTGCCGAGCAGGTCGGCATCGATCTGACCGCGGTGCAGCGGGCTGTCCTCTTCCTCGGTGACGAGGAAGCAGGTCTCGAGACCGGGCATCTTCTCGAAGCTGTCGCGCAGGATGATGTCGCGCTCGGCCTTGTTGGAGAACACCAGAGTGTTGCCCTTGAGCGTGCCCTTGCGGGCGAGCTTGTCGCGCAGGATGGCGATGAACGGTGTCACCCCGGCGCCGCCGGCGATGAAGACGCCGTCGCCCTTGTCCTCGATCGCGCCCCAGATGTCCTCGAGCAGCATGGTGTCGCCGGGCTGCAGCCTGGCGATGCGGGCGGTCACACCGCCATGGCCCTCGGCGTCTTCGGGATAGGACTTGATGACGAACTCAAGCTGTTCCTCGCCCGGCAGCGAGGTCATGGTGAAGGAGCGGATCTCGTCGCGCCAGCCCTCCTGATCGAGCGCCATGTGCGCCGCCTGCCCGGGGGTGTAGTCAAGATCTGCGGGACGGTCGAAGGTGAGCCTGTAGGTGTCGTGGGTGACCGGGGCGATGCTGCGAAGGGTGAGTGTGCGGGTCATGCGATGTCTCCTTTTGGGAGATCAACGACCAGCGACGCCGCGCGGTTCCTGACCGGCGCGGCAATGCCTTGGTCACGGCAGCCGGCAGTGAGGGCGTTTCGCGGGGCGGGGATGGGCGCCGGAGCGCGGCGCGGTCAGCCGCGCTTGCGCAGGCGGATCACCACGTCGACCGAGGCGATCTCGGCGCCTTCGGGTGCGTCGGGCAGACGCGCGATGACCATGTCCTCGGCGGGAGCATCGGTCAGGTGACCGTCATCTTCCCAGTAGAAATGCGGGTGCTCATGGGTGTTTGTGTCGAAATAGCTGCGGGTGCCGTCGACGGTGACTTCCTGCATCAACCCGGCATCGCAGAACGCGCGCAGCGTGTTGTAGACCGTCGCCAGAGACACGCTCTCGCCCTGCTCCTTCACCGCGGCAAAGAGGCTTTCGGCGGTGACATGGCGGTTCTTTCCGTCGCCAACCAGAAGCGCCGCCAGCGCCAAGCGCTGCCGTGTCGGGCGCAGTTCAGCCTGCGCCAACCACTGCGTGCCTCTCTGAACGGCCTCTGCTGTCATTGCCTCATCCGATACGTTCATCCGCCTGACATATATAAGGAGTGAGCAGGCCGGATTTCAAACGAAAACTCCCGATCCGCAGAGGCGGCGCCTCGGCGCGGCAGGCTTGCAAGCCGCACTTTCACGGTGATAGAGGGTGCCAAACCTGAAACCCACGACACGAAGGGTCAGTCATCGATGGCAGACTATCCCACCAGCTTCGGCAAGGAAGACCTGCTGAAATGTTCCCGCGGCGAGCTGTTCGGCGAGGGCAATGCGCAGCTTCCGGCCCCGCCCATGCTCATGATGGACCGCATCACCGATATCTCGGCGGATGGCGGCGCCCACGGCAAGGGCCACGTGCTGGCCGAGTTCGACATCACCCCCGACCTGTGGTTCTTCGACTGCCACTTCCCGGGCAACCCGATCATGCCCGGCTGCCTCGGGCTCGACGGGCTCTGGCAGCTGACCGGCTTCAACCTCGGCTGGCGCGGCTGGCAAGGTCGCGGCTACGCGCTTGGCGTGGGTGAGGTGAAGCTTACCGGCATGGTGCGCCCCGACCGCAAGATGCTGACCTACAAGATCGATTTCACCAAGGCCGTGCAGACCCGCCGCCTGACCATGGGCGTGGCCGACGGCATCGTCGAGGCCGATGGCGAAGTGATCTACCAGGTCAAGGACATGAAGGTCGCGCTCAGCGAGAGCTGATCGGCCAGGAGGGTGCGCCGCAGCGGCGCCCCTCAATGCAGGCTGAGCAGAACCGCGATGTCGCGCGGGCTCAGCCGCTCCACCAGTTTGCGATCCTCGGGATGCAGCGCCGCGCCGCTGGCGATACGCTGCTTTAGCCGCTGGGCGATCTCGCTGGTCGACTGGTAGTAGAGATCCGGCTGCTCGCGCCCGATCTCCTGCAACAGGCGCTCGAGCAGCGTCTTGCGCTTCTCCGCGTCCAGATCCTTTCGCTTGTCCTGCAGCATGGACTGGTCCCTCGCTCGTTTGCTCCTAGCTTGCGACGTAAGCGGCGGCGCCTCTTTGTCCAGCGCGCCAGCGTGCCGCGACTGCGCAGAAACGGAGAGCCGCAATGATCGCCCGGATCGCCAAGCGCCTGCTGCGCCGCCCCCGCTACAGCGCTTTCGTACCGCTCGACGCGGACGGCCGGCAGCGTGCCGAGACGCTGCGCGAGGCGCTCGAAAGCCTTGCCAAGGACCCCTACCTCATGCTCGCCGACCCGGCATGGCGGCTGGTCTCGGTCTTCGACGACCTGCGCTATGATCGCGCCGACATGGACATGATGACCGGCCCGATGCGCGCCTACGCCACCCGGCGTCTGGAGCCGCTCGGCTTCCGGCAGGCGACAGGCTCGATCCTCGAGAACTCGGCCCTCGACATCCGCATGCACATCCCCCGCTTTCGCGCGCTTGGCGCTTCGCCCTTCGACGCGGTGCGTGACACGCCGCGCCGGGCGCAGGATTACTACCTCCTGACCCCCACCCAGACCGCCGCGCAGATCGTGCTGCACTACCCGGTCGAGACCGCGGTGGAGCGCATCAAGATGCTGGTCGCACGCCAGCCCGTGAACCTGCTGCGCCTGTCCGACTATCTCGAGCAGCGCCGCGACCATCAGGACGTCCTGAGCGCCATCGGGCATCTGAAATACGTGCAGCGCATGGCCGTGGAAAGCGAGCCGCTGCGCCGTCGCCGGGCCTTGCGCTGAGGGGTGCGGCCCGGTTCCGCAGAGGCAATCCGCCGCTTGCGTCCCCCCTGCCCCATGCCCTACATAGCCCCCAACAAACATATGGGAGGCACCATGCGTCGCGTCGTCGTCACCGGACTGGGCATCGTATCGTCCATTGGCACCAACGCCGAAGAAGTCCTCGCCTCACTGAAGGCAGGCCGCTCCGGCATCACTGCCAACGAACAGATGAAGGAACACGGCTTCCGCAGCCAGATCGCCGGGGCCGTCGATATCGACGTCTCCGAGCATGTCGACAAGCGCACCCTGCGCTTCATGGGCCCCGGTGCGGCCTATGCCCATATCGCCATGCAGCAGGCGATCGCCGACTCCGGGCTCGAGGAGTCCGATGTGGTCAACCCGCGCACCGGCCTGATCGCCGGCTCCGGGGGCCCCTCGACCTCGGCGCTGCTGACCGCGCACCAGACCGTGCTCAAGAGCGGCGGCACCAAGCGCGTGGGCCCCTTCGCGGTGCCCAAGGCGATGTGCTCGACGGTCAGCGCGAACCTGTCGACCGCGTTCAAGATCAAGGGCATCAACTACTCGATCACCTCGGCCTGCTCGACCTCGCTGCACTGCATCGGCAACGCCGCCGAGCAGATCATGATGGGCAAGCAGGACGTGATGTTCGCCGGCGGCGGCGAAGAGCTCGACTGGACCCTGTCGTGCCTGTTCGACGCCATGGGCGCGATGAGCTCGAAGTACAATGACAGCCCCGACAAGGCCTCGCGCGCCTTTGACGCCGGGCGCGACGGCTTCGTGATCTCCGGCGGCGGCGGCATCCTCGTGCTCGAAGAGCTCGAGCACGCCAAGGCCCGTGGCGCCAAGATCTATGCCGAGGTCACCGGCTTCGCCGCGACCTCGGACGGCCATGACATGGTTGCCCCCTCCGGCGAGGGTGGCGAGCGCGCCATGCGGCTCGCGCTGCAGACCCTGCCCGAGGACCGCAAGGTCGGCTACATCAACGCTCACGGCACCTCGACCCCGGTCGGCGATGTCGGCGAGATCGAGGCGGTGCGCCGCGTCTTCGGCGAGGGCCAGACCCCGCCGGTGTCCTCGACCAAGTCGATGACCGGCCACAGCCAGGGCGCCACCGGCGCGCAGGAAGCGGTCTACTGCCTGCTGGCGCTGCAGCACGACTTCATCATCCCCTCGATCAACGTGGACGAGCTCGACCCGGCGCTGGCGCCGGCCGAAATCGCCACTGCACGCGTCGACGATGCCGGGCTCGACACGGTGATGACCAATTCCTTCGGTTTCGGCGGCACCAACGGCTCGATGCTTCTGAGCCGCTACCGTGACTGATTTTTGATACCTAACAGCGGATTACAGAACATGTCGGAGCTTCTGAAGGGCAAGCGCGGGCTGGTCATGGGGGTGGCGAATGACCGCTCCATCGCATGGGGCATCGCGCGCGCCTTGCACGAGGCCGGTGCGGAGCTTGCCTTCACCTACCAGGGCGAGGCCTTTGGCAAGCGCCTGCAGCCGCTGGCGGAGAGCGTCGGCAGCGACCTGATGGTCGATGTCGATGTCACCGATGACGCCTCGCTCGATGCGGGTTTCGAGACCCTTGCGGCACGCTGGCCGACCATCGATTTCGTGGTCCACGCCATCGCCTTCTCGGACAAGTCCGAGCTCACCGGGCGCATTCTCAACACCTCGCGCAGCAACTTCCGCAACTCGCTCGACATCTCGTGCTACAGCTTCATCGAGGTGGCGCGCCGTGCTCACCCGCTGATGGTCGAGAATGGCGGCACGCTGCTGACCCTCACCTATGACGGCAGCCAGCGGGTGTTCCCGAACTACAACGTCATGGGCGTGGCCAAGGCGGCGCTGGAATCGACCACCCGTTACCTGGCCAACGATCTCGGCCCCGAGGGCATCCGGGTGAACGCGATCTCGCCCGGCCCGATGAAGACGCTGGCCGGCGCGGCCATCGGCGGCGCGCGCAAGACCTACAAGTTCACCGAGCAGAACACCCCGCTGCGCTCCAACGCCACGCTCGAGGCGGTCGGCGGCACCGCGGTCTATCTGGTCTCGGATGCCGGCGCCTGCACCACCGGCGAGATCATCCGCGTCGATGGCGGCTACCACGTGCTGGGCATGCCGCAATACGACAACCTCTGAGCCGGCCCTGACCGGAAAGGACCGCACGAGATGCTGACGGCGATCATCGACTACGAGAGCGGCAACCTGCACTCGGCCGAGAAGGCGTTCCAGCGCATGGCGCGCGAGACCGGCGGCGGCGAGGTCGTGGTGACCACCGATCCCGAGACGGTGGCAAATGCCGACCGCATCGTGCTGCCCGGCGACGGCGCCTTCCCGGCCTGCGCCGCGGCGCTGCGCCGGTCGGGCTGCTTTCAGGCCATGGTCGAGGCGGTCGAGACCCGCGCCGTGCCGTTCCTCGGCATCTGCGTCGGCATGCAGCTACTGGCGCGCAAGGGGCACGAATACGAGGACACCGACGGTCTCGGCTGGATCGACGGCGAGGTCCAACGCATCGCGCCGTCTGAGCCGTCGCTGAAAGTGCCGCATATGGGCTGGAACGACCTGGTGATCGACCATGCCCACCCGGTGCTCGAGGGCATCTCGACCGGGGATCATGCCTATTTCGTGCACTCCTTCCAGATGCGCATGACCGACGCCTCGCAACGGGTGGCGCATGTGGAATACGGCGGCGACGTCACCGCCATCGTCGCCCATGAGACGGTGATCGG
>NZ_DS022276.1:268643-348035 GCF_000153725.1 Salipiger bermudensis HTCC2601
TTCTCTTCTTTCGAATGCGCGCCTCCGGAGCGACAGGGGCAGCGCCCCTTCTGCCCGTCTGTCGTCCCTGATTCGCCGTCGCCGCAGCAATGCAACAGCAGGCCCCTTTCCTCCCCCGCCGATCCGCGCCATAAGGCGGTCATGCTCAAGACCCGCATCATTCCCTGTCTCGATGTCGCCGATGGCCGTGTGGTCAAGGGCGTCAATTTCGTCGACCTGCGCGATGCCGGCGACCCGGTCGACGCCGCCCGCGCCTATGACGCCGCAGGCGCCGACGAGATCACCTTTCTCGACATCCACGCCACGCATGAGAATCGCGGCACCATGTTCGACGTGGTGACCCGCACCGCCGAGCAGTGCTTCATCCCGCTGACCGTGGGTGGCGGCGTGCGCACGGTGGCCGATGTGCGCAACCTTCTGCTCGCCGGGGCCGACAAGGTCAGCTTCAACTCGGCGGCGGTGGCCAATCCCGACGTGGTCGCCGAGGCGGCAGATCATTTCGGCTCGCAATGCATCGTGGTGGCAATCGACGCCAAGACCGTGGAACCGGGGCGGTGGGAGATCTTCACCCATGGCGGCCGCAAGCCCACCGGCATCGACGCGGTGGAGTTCGCGCGCACGGTGACCGCCAAGGGCGCCGGTGAGATCCTGCTCACCTCGATGGATCGGGACGGCACCAAGGCCGGCTTCAACCTGCCGCTGACCCGCGCCATCTCCGACGCGGTGGACATCCCCGTGATCGCCTCCGGCGGCGTCGGAACGCTCGACCATCTCGTGGAAGGCGTGACCGAGGGCCACGCCTCGGCTGTGCTCGCCGCCTCGATCTTCCACTTCGGCGAGTTCACCATCGCGGAGGCCAAGGCCCACATGGCGCAGGCCGGCATTCCGGTGAGGCTCTGATGACTCTGGAAGAACTCGAAGCCATCGTCGCCGCCCGCGCCTCCGCCTCGCCCGACGACAGCTGGACCGCCAAGCTGCTCGCCAAGGGCCCGGAGAAATGCGCCGAGAAATTCGGCGAAGAGGCCGTGGAGGCGATCATCGAAGCGGTCAAGGGCGACCGCGACAAGCTCGCCTCGGAAGGCGCGGACGTGCTGTTCCATTTCCTCGTGATGCTCAAGGCGCGCGACCTGCCTCTTTCAGCAGTGATGGAAGAGCTCGCGCGGCGACAGGGGCAGTCCGGCATCGCAGAGAAGGCATCGCGCAAGGGCTGAGGCAGCGTTCGCGTGGCGGGACGGGGCGCTGCGCCCCTGGCTTCTCTTCGTCAAAAATACTCCCGCCGGAGGCGTCCGACGGGCTGCAGGCATCCCGAGGCCGGGCAGGCGCGCCCCGCCGGTCAAAGCTTTGACGAAATCACGCCGGTGTTGAAGCCGCCCATGCGCAGCTCGCCATGCAGGCGCTGGTACTCGATCTTGGGGCAGCGGTTCATCACCACATCGATTCCCCTGGCCTCCGCCGCCGCAGCAGCGGCCGCGTTCTCGACGCCGATCTGCATCCACACCGTCCTGAGCCCCGGCAGATGCGCCAGGGCGTCCTCGACGATTCCCGGCACCGCCTCGGAGCGACGGAAGATGTCGACCATGTCGACCTCTGCCGGAAGCTCTTCGATCGCCCCGCGCACCTCCTCGCCGAACAGCATCGCGCCCGCATGGCCGGGATTGACCCCGATCACCCGGTAGCCGCGCAGGCTCAGGTAGCGCGCCACGTAGTAGCTCGGGCGCACCGGGTTCAGCGACACGCCGACCACGGCGATCACCTTGCTGCGGGCCAATACGGATTTCAGAAACGCGTCGGTATAGCTCATGGCCTCACCTTACGGGGCAAGCGCGCAAAGAAAAAGCGCCCAAGGAAGACCTTGGGCGCAAGTGCGGAACGAGGGACAGTGAAGGCGTCGCGAAGGTTCCGTCTCCGCGATCCTGTAAGGGATATGGGCACGAAAGCCACAATTGCAAACCCCCTCAAGGAAGCGTGAACAAAAACCTTGACGCCGCCTTTCCACACTTCCCCGCGCGATCACTCCGCCGCCAGCGGCGCGCCCTGCAGCAGGCTCCAGACCCGCATCGGCGTGAAAGGCATGTCGACCTGCTTCACGCCTTTCTCCCAGAGCGCGTCCTGCATGGCGTTCGACACCGCCGCCAGCGCGCCCACCGTGCCCGCCTCGCCGCAGCCCTTCATCCCCATCGGATTGCCGGTCGAGGGTACCGGCTCGACGTCGAACTTGACCCAAGGCATGTCGTCGGCCCGCGGCATGGCGTAGTCCATGAAGCTGGCCGAGAGCAGCTGGCCGTCCTCGTCGAACACCGTGCGCTCGCACAGCGCCTGCCCAAGCCCCTGTGCGACCCCGCCATGCACCTGGCCCTCGGCCAGCATCGGATTGATGAGGTTGCCGAAATCGTCGACCACGGTGTATTTCACCACCTCGGTCACACCGGTCTCGAGGTCGATCTCCACCTCGGCGAAATGCGCCCCGTTGGGATAGGAGCGGGCCTCGATCTGGTCACGCGCGGACCAGGTCAGCAGGTCCTCGCGGCCCTTGGCGCGGGCCATCTCGGCCACCTCGAGCATGGTCGGCGTCAGGTTCGAGCCCTCGGCCCGGAAGCGCTCGTCATCGAACCGCACCTCCGCCGCCTCGACGCCCATTTCCTCGGCGAGGAAGGCCGAGAATCCCTCGACCATCTGGCGCACGCAGGACAGCGTCACGTTGGCCTGCGTGGTCACCGAGCGCGACCCGCCAGTGCCGCCGCCACGGGCGATCAGGTCACTGTCGCCCTGCACGAAGGCGATCTTGTCGAAGGGAATGCCGGAGTGGTCGCTGAGGAACTTGGCGAACACCGTCTCGTGCCCCTGCCCGTTGGACTGGGTGCCGACATAGATCACCGCGCCGCCATCCTCGGTGAACTCGACCCGCACATCCTCGGCCGGATCGCCGAGAATCGATTCGATGTAGAAGCACAGCCCCAGCCCGCGCAGCTTGCCCTGCGCCGCGCTCTCGTCCTTGCGCGCGGCAAAGCCCGCCACGTCGGCATCAAGGATGGCGTGATCCAGCACGCGGGGAAAATCGCCCACGTCATAGGTCTCTCCGGTCACGGTCTTGTAGGGGAAGTCCTTGATGAAGTTGATCTTGCGGAGCTCGATCGGGTCGAGCCCCAACTCGCGCGCCGCACGGTCCATCACCCGCTCGATGACATAGATCGCCTCGGGCCGGCCGGCGCCGCGATAGGCGTCAACCTGCGTGGTATTGGTGAAGAACCCTTCGACCCGCATGTAGGCGGTCGGGATATCGTAGGTCCCGGTCAGAACCTTGGAGAACAGCAGCGTCTGGATCGGCTGGCCGAAGCCCGAGTTGTAGGCCCCGAGGTTGCACATCGTGTGAATGCGGTAGCCGAGGATGCGATGATCCGCATCGAAGGCCAGCTCCGCCATGGTCGTCAGGTCGCGCCCGGCATGGTCCGACAGCATCCCCTCGGTGCGTTCCGAGATCCAGCGCACCGGCTTGCCAAGCACCCGCGCCGCCTGCGCCAGCACGAAGTATTCCGGATAGGAAGCCGCTTTCATACCGAAGCCGCCGCCCACGTCGGGGTTGGTGATGCGCACCGCCTCCGGGTCGAGTCCCATGGCTTCGGCCAGTTCGCCCTTGAGGCCCCAGACCCCCTGCCCGTTGAACGCCACGTGCAGCCGCGCGCCGTCCCACTCGGCATAGCAGCCGCGGCCCTCCATGGCGTTGACGATCACCCGGTTGTCGCCGACCTCGAGCCGCACCACGCGGGCCGCCTTGTCGAAGGCCTCCGCCGTCGCCGCCTCGTCGCCCATGCCCCAGTCGAAGGCGCGGTTGTCGGGCGCCTCGGGATGAATGGTCTCGCCACCGGCGCAGACCTCCACATGGGCGGGCAGATCGTCATAATCGAGCTCGATCAGCTCGGCCGCATCCCGGGCCTGCTGCAGCGTCTCGGCCACCACGAGCGCCACGGGCTCGCCGACATGTCGCAGCTTGCCGCGCGCCAGCATCGGGCGCTCGGGCTCGGCCGCCTTCGAGCCGTCGCGGTTCGTGAGCACGGTGCCGCCCATGCGAATGTCCATCCCCGCCTCGAGCAGGTCATCGACGGTCAGCACCAATGCCACGCCCTCTGCCTCGCGCGCCGCCTCGACATCCAGCGAGGTGATGGTCGCATGGGCCACCGGCGAGCGCAGCAAAAAGCCGTGCAGCGCGCCATCGGGCGCGATGTCGTCGATATAGCGTCCATGCCCGGTGAGAAAGCGCACGTCCTCGCTGCGCTTGAATGACTGGCTCTTGCCGAACTTTTCCATATCCCGTCCTCGCGCTTGGCTGGTCTTCTGCGGCGCAGAGTGGCGCTCCGCCGAGCAAGTGTCCAGCGCGACGCCCGGGAATTCTCAGCAGGCCGCGGACATCCGCACGACCCTGCGCGCTCCGTAGCCGTTGAACCCGGTGACCAGCGCCCGGGAATAGGCGCCCATGCCCTCGCAGATCACGAAGTCGCCTTCTTCGATGGCGGCGGGAAGCGCCATCGGCTCGGGCAGACGGTCGAGACTGTCGCAGGTCGGGCCGAAGACGATGCGCGGCTGCGCGCGCCCGCCCCGCCGCCGCCCCGCCGGATCGACCACCCGCACGCGTCCCGCCATCCCCAGATCGCGCCATTCGGCCATGCTGCCATAAATGCCGTCATTGACGAAGAGCGCCTCTGCCTCCACCGCCTTGACCTTCAGCGCCAGCAGGAAGGCCTCGGCGCAGAGCCCCCGGCCCGGCTCGCAAACCAGGTCCGGCGGTCTCGGGAAGGCCTCGCGCGTGGCACGCCCGATGGTGGCGAAGATGGTCTCGAGATCGGGTTCCCCCTCGCCCCTGTCGCTCGGGAAACCTCCGCCCACGTTCAGCCGGTGCAGCGTCACGCCCGCGTCTCGCGCCACCCCGGCCGCCGCGTGGATGTAGCGCGCCCAGGGCTCGGCACCGCGGCATTGCGTGCCGGGATGAAAGGTCAGCGACGGCGTGAGCCCCATCTCGGCCACCCGCCGCAAGAGCGTCACCGCGCCCGCCGGCTCGGCCCCGAACTTGGCTCCGAAATCATAGGCCGCACCGGCCACGGGCAGCTTCAGCCGCACCGCGATCTCGGTGCCCGCCGGCAGCGCGGCGAGCTTTTCAAGCTCGCTCATCCGGTCGACCGACCACGACACACAGCGATGCGCCAGACCTGCGCTGACCTCGGCCTGCGAGCGGACCGGATTGTGGTAATGCAGGACGGCCTCGGGGCACTGCGCCCGCACCAGCGCCATCTCCGCCGGAGAGGCCACGTCGAAGACCCGCAGGCCGGCGCGCCAGAGCCCCTCGATCATCTCCGGCAACGGGTTGGCCTTGACCGCGTAGCTCACCACCCCCGGGAACCCGTCCAGAAACCGCCCGGCCACATCGCCCAGCCGCTGCGGGCAGAAGAAGAACACCGGCTCGTCGGGCCGCTCGCGCGCCAGCCACGTCTCGGGCGATGGAATCAGGGCCTGCTCGATCCCCATGAAGACACCTCCTGTTTGCACCTTTCTCGAGTATGCGCGTCAGGAGACTCGATTTCGCCCGGCAGAACTGTCATCCTGATCCCCAGATGGAACAATTCGACCACAGATCTCAACATATCGACGAAACCGACCGCGCCCTCGTGTCGCTGCTCTCCACTGACGCGCGCATGCCGGTCTCCGATCTCGCGCGGCGGCTCGGGCTCGCGCGCACCACGGTGCAGGCCCGGATCGAGCGTCTGATCCAGCGCGGCGCCATTGCCGGCTTCACCATCCGCCGCGGCCCGGCACTCAAGGAGGCGATCCGCGCCACGGTGCTGGTCTGCATCGAGCCGCGCGCCCAGGCCGACGTGCTGGCCCGGCTGCGCCAGATGCCCGAGGTGGAGACGGTGCACACCACCTCGGGCAGGGTCGACCTGATGGTGATCGTCTGCGCCAGCTCGACCGAGGCGCTCGACGCCGCCCTCGACCGCATCGCCGAGGCCCGCGGGGTGAAAAGCTCGGAAAGCCTGATCCACCTCACCACCAAGCTCGACCGCCGCGGCTGAGCCGGCCCGCCCCGCACCGGCCCCCGTCTTCTTTGGTTCAAAATACCTCGGGGGTGAATTGGCCGCAGGCCAAGAGGGGGCAGCGCCCCCTCCTTTCTTTAGAAGGCGCTCCTCCGGTACGACATGGGGGGCAGCGCCCCTCCCGGTGCGCCACCTCCGCTCGCACGGCGCCGGGAGCGCAGACCCTCCGGTCCCCGCATCCAGCGCATATATAAAGTGTCCCCGCGGGGACCGCCGCCTCAGACGATCCCGCCCTTGATGAACCGGTCAGCCAGCGTCGCATAGGCCTGCGCCATGACCCCGTCGCCCAGCGCCACGGGCCGGCCCTCGTCGCCGCCGATGCGGGTGTCGAGGTCGATGGGCAGCTGCGCCAGCACCGGCAGGCCCAGCTTCTCGGCCTCGGCCGCGACGCCGCCCTGCCCGAAGAGATGCGCCTCACGGCCGCAATCTGGGCAGATGAACATCGACATGTTCTCGATCAGGCCCAGAACCGGCACTTTGAGCGTATCGAACGCGTCGAGCGCCTTGCGCGCGTCGATCATCGCCACGTCCTGCGGCGTCGAGACCACGATGGCGCCGGCCAGATCGCTCTTCTGGCCGAGCGAGAGCTGCACGTCGCCGGTGCCCGGCGGCAGGTCGATGAGGAGCACGTCGAGCTCGCCCCACTCCACCTGCATCATCATCTGCTGCAGCGCCCCCATCAGCATCGGCCCGCGCCAGACGACAGCCTTGTCCTCGGGCAGCATGAAGCCGATCGACATCAGCGTCACGCCATGCGCCTGAAGCGGGATGATGGTCTTGCCGTCCGGGCTGGCGGGGCGCTTCGAGATGCCGAACATGCGCGGCTGCGAGGGGCCGTGGATGTCGGCATCGAGCAGGCCCACCTTCTTGCCCGCCCGCGCCAGCGCCACCGCGAGGTTCGACGACACGGTGGACTTGCCGACCCCGCCCTTGCCGGAGCCGATGGCGATCACCGCCTTCACCCCGGGCGGGTTCATCTTCCCCTCCTGCGGCTTGGCGTGGCCGCCGATCTTGAGCGAAGGCGCTTTCGCCGCCGGGCCATGCGCGGTGAGCGCCGCACTGGCGGAGGTGACGCCCTCAAGCGCCATCACGGCGCGCTCGGCAGCGGCACGCAGCGGCTCCATGTGCTTGGCCATCTCCGGCGAGGGTGCCTCGATGACGAAGCGCACGGCACCACCTTCGATGCTCAAAGCTCGAATCATGTCTCGCGAAATCAGGTTTCCGCCGTCGGGCAGATCCAGCCGCGCAAGCTCCGCCTTCACCGCCTCTTGTGTCGGGGACATGGTCTATCCTTTCCATTTCTGCAGACCGACGTAGCGTCACGTTGCTCTGGGCGCAACGCTCGTACACAGCCCGCTTAATTGTTACGCTTAACGCGTTGCTTTCGCTTAGCTCTCCCTCAGCCGGCCCATGCAGATGCTGCATAGCGGCATTGAGATATGGCAGGATTGTGCAGTCGCAGCATTTGCCACATGTTAGGGCCAACACAGCGAAACACACAGATACTCGAACACAGGCTAGCAACGAACATGGCATACGCAACCGACACCAGCACCCAAGGCTCGAACGGCTTCTTCGCCGGCATGATCGCCTCGCTGCGCGAGCGCAATGCCCGTCGCCGTCTCTACCGCGAGACGCTGCGCGAGCTTGGCCATCTGAGCAACCGCGAGCTGAGCGATCTCGGGCTGCACCGCTCGATGATCCGCCGGATCGCCTACCAGGCCGCCTACGAGGCCTGACCACAGTTTCCTCGAGGCGCTCTCCTCCTCCTCCCTGAGCGCATCGAGCCCGGCGGCGACCTCACTCCTCCTCCCGAGGTCGCCGCCGCAAAGACAAAAGGGCCAAGTGCCCGACAGTTCGGAGCCCCTCTCCTCCTCCCTGGGGCCTTCGATACGCGACGGTGCCTCTCCTCCTCCCTGGCACCGTCGCACCCCATATCCGGGCCACGCGCCCGACAGTTTCGGAGCCCCTCTCCTCCTCCCTGGGGCCTTCGATACGCGGCGGGATCTCTCCTCCTCCCTGATCCCGCCGCACCTCCCATTCGGACCGCAATGGTCCAGCCGGTTTCCGAAGCCCTCTCCTCCTCCCTGGGCTGTCGGAATGATCAGACGGCGGTGCCCCTCCTCCTCCCGGGCACCGCCGTTTTTCGTTTTCGCCCCCTTGCCTCTGAGCCCCGCCCGCGTGGCGGGCGATTTCGGGGCTCTGCCCCGTCCGCGCGGGCGCGCGGACTCCCCGGGATACTTTCGGCCAGAAGAAACCCGGGCGCGGCGCGGGACGTGCAGCCTTTCCCTTTGCCCCGCCAGCGGGTAGACGAGGCGGGACAATGCATGCAGGCACGGGAAGACGACCCATGGCGATGGAAAAGACCTTTGACGCGGCCGCCGCCGAGGCGCGCATCTACGAAGCATGGGAGAAGGCGGGCGCCTTTGACGCCGGGGCAAATGCCTCGCGCGACGAGAGCTTCTGCATCATGATCCCGCCGCCCAACGTGACAGGCTCGCTGCACATGGGCCACGCCTTCAACAACACGCTGCAGGACATCCTCGTGCGCTGGCACCGGATGCGCGGCTTCGACACGCTGTGGCAGCCCGGGCAGGACCATGCGGGCATCGCCACGCAGATGGTGGTCGAGCGTGAGCTGGCCAAGGATGCCAGCAACGCCACCCGCCGCGAAATGGGTCGCGAGGCCTTTACCGCGAAGATCTGGGAATGGAAGCAGCAGTCTGGCGGCACCATCATCAACCAGCTCAAGCGCCTCGGCGCGTCCTGCGACTGGTCGCGCAACGCCTTCACCATGTCCGGCGCCGAGGGCGCGCCCGCGGGTGAGGAGGGCAACTTCCACGACGCGGTGATCAAGGTCTTCGTCGACATGTACGAGAAGGGCCTGATCTACCGCGGCAAGCGGCTGGTGAACTGGGACCCGCATTTCGAGACCGCGATCTCGGATCTCGAGGTCGAGAACATCGAGGTGCCGGGCCACATGTGGCACTTCAAGTACCCGCTCGCCGGCGGCGCCACCTACACCTACGTGGAGAAGGACGAGGACGGCACCGTGCTCTTCGAGGAAGAGCGCGACTATATCTCCATCGCCACCACCCGTCCCGAGACCATGCTGGGCGACGGCGCGGTCGCCGTGCACCCGTCGGACGACCGCTACGCGCCGATCGTCGGCCAGCTCTGCGAGATCCCGGTGGGGCCGAAGGAGCATCGCCGCCTGATCCCGATCATCACCGACGAGTATCCCGATCCGACCTTCGGTTCGGGCGCGGTGAAGATCACCGGCGCGCATGATTTCAACGACTACCAGGTCGCCAAGCGCGGCGGCATCCCGATGTACCGCCTGATGGACACCCGCGGCACCATGCGCGCCGACGGCACCGCCTATGCCGAGGCCGCCGAGACCGCGCAGAAGGTCGCCCGTGGCGAGCTTACGCTCACCGAGCACGAGGCCGACGCGCTGAACCTGGTCCCCGATCACCTGCGCGGGCTCGACCGGTTCGAGGCGCGCGAGGCGGTGGTGCGCGAGATCACCGATGAAGGCCTCGCGGTGATGACCGAGGTCACCGATCCGCGGCTCGGCCAGGCGGCGGCCAAGGCCCCCGTGGCGCCCGAAGAGGGCGGCGAGGCGCGTGACGAGGCGGCCCAGTGGGTGCCGCTCGTGGAGGCCAAGCCGATCATGCAGCCCTTCGGCGACCGCTCCAAGGTCGTCATCGAGCCGATGCTCACCGACCAGTGGTTCGTCGACACCGCGCAGATCGTCGGGCCGGCGCTCGACGCCGTGCGCGAAGGGCGCGTGCGGATCATGCCCGAGAGCGGCGAGAAGACCTATTATCACTGGCTCGAGAACATCGAGCCCTGGTGCATCTCGCGCCAGCTCTGGTGGGGCCACCAGATCCCGGTCTGGCACACCCCGGGTCTCGGCGACGAGTGGCGTTCGTTCTGTGCCGCCACCGAGGAGGAGGCGCTGAAGAAGATGCACGACTTCTTCGGCGAGGATGCCGAGTTCCTGATGGTCGAGGATGCGGCAGCGGCCGAGGATCACCTTGCCGCCCTTCTCGAGCAGGGCACCGATTTCACCGGCGTCGACCAGCGCCGCCGGCCGCAGGCGATCCCGGTGTTCCGCGATCCCGACGTTCTGGACACGTGGTTCTCGTCCGGGCTCTGGCCGATCGGCACGCTGGGCTGGCCGGAAAAGACGGCGGAGCTCGAGCGCTACTTCCCCACCAGCGTCCTGGTGACCGGGCAGGACATCCTGTTCTTCTGGGTCGCGCGGATGATGATGATGCAGCTCGCCGTGGTCGACGAGATCCCGTTCCGGGATGTCTACCTGCACGGGCTCGTGCGCGACGCCAAGGGCAAGAAGATGTCCAAGTCGCTCGGCAACGTGGTCGACCCTCTCGAGATCATCGACGAGTACGGCGCCGACGCGCTGCGCTTCACCAACGCGGCCATGGCCTCGCTGGGCGGCGTGCTGAAGCTCGACATGCAGCGCATCGCGGGCTACCGCAATTTCGGCACCAAGCTGTGGAACGCCGCCCGTTTCGCCGAGATGAACGGCGCGGTGGGGCTGGGCGGTGACCGCCCGGTCCCGCAGGCCACGGTGAACAAGTGGATCCTCGGAGAGACCGCGCGGGTGCGCGAGACCGTCGATGCGGCGCTGGCCGACTACCGCTTTAACGACGCGGCGCTGTCGCTCTACGCCTTTGTCTGGGGCGTGGTCTGCGACTGGTATGTCGAGTTCTCGAAGCCCCTGTTGCAGGGCGAGGACGAGGCCGCCAAGGCCGAGACGCAGGCCACGATGTCCTGGGTCATCGACCAGTGCCTGATCCTGCTGCACCCGATCATGCCCTTCATCACCGAAGAGCTCTGGGGCACGCTGGGCGAGCGCTCGAAGATGCTCGTGCATGGCGACTGGCCGAGCTACACCACCGAGGAACTGCTCGACCCGGCGGCGGATGCCGAGATGCGCTGGGTGATCTCGCTGATCGAGGGCGTGCGCTCGGCGCGGGCGCAGATGGGCGTGCCGGTGGGGCTCTACGTGCCGGTACTCGTGACCGAGATCGACGCCGCAGGCAAAGCGGCCTGGGCCAACAACGAGACGCTGATCAAGCGTCTGGCGCGGCTCGAGAGCCTGACAGCGGTCGACAGCTTCCCCAAGGGCTGCGTGACCGTGCCGGTGGGCGGTGCGACCTTCGGTCTGCCGTTGGCCGACATCATCGATGTCGAGGCCGAGAAGGCGCGGCTCGAGAAGAACATCGCCAAGCTCGGCAAGGAGCTGGGCGGCCTGCGCGGGCGTTTGAAGAACCCCAAGTTCGTCGAGAGCGCGCCCGAGGAGGTGGTCGAAGAAACCCGCGACAACCTCGCCGCACGCGAAGAGGAAGAGGCCAAGCTCAAGGAGGCGCTGGCGCGCCTGGCCGAGATCGGCTGAGGATTTCCTCTGGAGCTTGAACGACAACCGCCGCCCCTCGGGGCGGCGGTTTGCGTTTGGAGGGAGTTGTGACTTGTCCCTCCGAGCCGGCCTCACTTCGTCATGCCGGTACGCCAGCGCGCCATCGCCGGCCCGCGGGATGGCGATCCGGTCTTGGAGCCTCTCGATTTATCCTGGCCAAGTCCGAAGGACCTCGACACGTGGCTCCCAGCTTCACCAGATCGCCAGCCCGTCCGGGCGGGCCATGCCGGAGGCATGCTTTCAGCATGACGATGGCGCGGCGGCCTTCGGCCTTGATTCCGCGCTTGGGACACGCTCGCCCCTTCCGAAATCCGCACAGCGCTCGCGCGCGCCGCCCTATTTCGGCGCCATCCGCAGCGCACCGTCGAGGCGGATCACCTCGCCGTTCAGCATCTGGTTCTCGATGATGTGCCGCGCCAGCGCCGCGTACTCCTGCGGATCGCCCAGCCGCGGCGGGAACGGCACCGACGCCCCGAGGCTGTCCTGCACCTCCTGCGGCAGGCCCGCCATCATCGGCGTGCCGAAAATGCCCGGCGCGATGGTCACAACGCGGATGCCGTGCCGCGCCAGCTCGCGCGCCGCGGGCAAGGTCAGCGAGGCCACGCCGCCCTTTGACGCCGCGTAGGCCGCCTGCCCGATCTGCCCGTCCATCGCAGCGATCGAGGCGGTGTTGATGATCACCCCGCGCTCGCCGCCCTCGCCCGGGTCCTGCTTCGAGATCGCATCCGCCGCCAGCCGCAGCATGTTGAACGTGCCCACGAGATTGATCGTCACCGCCCGCGCGAAGCTGTCGAGCCCGTGCGGTCCCTCGCGCCCGATGATCTTTTCGCCCGGCGCGACGCCCGCGCAGCTGACCAGACCGTCGAGCCGGCCGAAACGCTCCAGCGCCGCGGCCACCGCCGCCTCGCCCTGCGCTGCGTCGGTCACGTCGGTCTTCACGAAATGCGCCGCCTCACCGAGCGCGGCGGCCTTGGCCTCGCCGGCCTCGGCATTCACGTCGAGCAGAACGGCGCGGCCACCGGCGCCCACCAGCATCTCGGCCACCGCCGCGCCGAGGCCCGAGCCGCCGCCGGTCACGAGGAACACACGATCTTCGATTTTCATCACAAATCCTCCCTTTTCCCGGCGGAGCATAGCCACGGCACCGGCGCTGACAATGGCGGGCGCGGCGTCACGAATGTGATTCAAATCTGCGCAAATTTCCGGCGTTCTTTCGGTGTTCAGGAGCGTTTCCGCCCGGATTGCCCGGCAGCCGCGACGCACCCGGCCCGCGCGGGCCGGGTCTCGTTGACAAGCAGAGGCCCGCTGCGCGTCAATCATGCAACGATCCGGTTCGGGGCTCTGCGGAGCCGGGGCCGCCGATACGGACCGCCGATCAAGGGTACGAAGCCAGTTTCGAAATCCGGGGGCGTCATGCGCAAGACCATCGACTATTTCTTCTCACCAGCCTCCGGGTTCACCTATCTCGGCCATCAGGCGCTGATGTCGCTGGCCGCAGAGGCCGGCGCTATGGTGCGCTTTCACCCGATGGACATCCGCAAAGTCTATGCCGAAATGGGCACCACCCACCCGCTCGAACAATGCGAGGCGCGGCAGAGCTACCGCATCGAGGACCAGCGCCGCTGGGCGCGGCTGCGCGGCCTGCGCATGCCCCCGAACCCGGCGCATCACCCGGTCGATGTGCGCCTGCCATGCCGGGTGATCCTTGCCACAGGCCGGCTCGGGCTTGATCAGGACGCGGTCACGCTGGCCTGCCTGCGCGGGGTCTGGGCCGAGGGGCGCAACATCTCGGATCCGGGCGACCTTGGCGAGGCGCTGCGCCAGATCGACCTGCCCGCCTACGACATCCTGCACGAGGCCGAGTCCGAGGACGTGCGCGACGAGGCCGACGCGGTCACGCAATCCGCGATCGAGGCCGAGATCTTCGGGTCGCCGACCTACGTCGTTGATGGCGAACGGTTCTGGGGACAGGACCGGATCGAGTTCATGCGCGAAAAGCTTCTCAAGGCCGCTGCCTGATCCTCTGCCGCCTGAACGCGCTTTGCTCAAAACATCGCCCCGGCCTTGCGGCGAAACCCCGCCTTTCGCGTTGCAGACAGGTCTCAGCGCCTTAGGTTGACCGGAGGACAGGCGGGAGGGCCCGCCGGTTCCTCCGGGAGGGTGCGCCCGATTGCGTCCTCTTCCCGCAGATCGCCAGACATTCCGCGCCGCGCGCCCCGAGGGACCGCGGTCGTGGCACATGAGCAACGAGACAGGACCGAGACGCCATGACAGACACGCCCGCCATCCTCGCCGACCTTTCCGCCGCCGAGGCCCGCGCCGAGTGGTGCCAGCAGGTGCTCAACACCGCCCCCGACCGCTTTGCCGCCGGCAAGCAGATCGCGCGGCAGCTGGGGGCTCTTGTCGATGGCGAACGCGTGGAGTTCGGCTTCTGGACCCCGGAGCTGCAGGATTGGCGCATCGCCGATGGCGACGTGTTCCTCGAGATCCTGCGCCCGCAGGAAGAGCTCGACCTCACCGCCAGCCAGGGCGACGTGAAGTTCGACCGTGTGCTGCTGCCGGTGTCACGTTGCGAGGCCTTCACCTTTGCCGCCGCCACCGGTCTCAAGGCCGGCAGCCGCGACCAGATCGGCGATTTCTACGCGCTGGTCTACCGCGACCAGGAGGGCGCCTATCATCGCATCCTCGATCCACTCGCCGCCTCCCTGCCCTATGGCGCCTTCTCCCCGGCCGAGATCTACGATCTGCCGGCAATGCAGGCGCGGCGACAGGACAAGGGCTATTTCGAGCAGGTCCGCAAAGCCGACGGCCCGTACAAGTTCGCACCGCCGACCTCGATCCTGCAGGTCCACGTGCCCACCGCGACGCCCGGCGGCACGCTGGCCTCGCTCACCCGCCAGTTCGAGCGCCTCGCGGTGCGCGTCGGCGCCGGCCTCGCGCTCGAGCCTGACGAAGAGCTCTTCGCCGGCTACGATGCGGTGCAGCTGCTGCCGGTCGAGCCCACCACCGTCTACGAGGCGGGCCCGGATTTCTGGACCGATGTCGAAAGCGACGAGGAGACGGTGACCGCTCACCTGATGCGGCCCGACACCACCAACTGGGGCTATGACATCGTGATCTCGGGCATGGCCACGGTGAACCCGGTGCTGCTCGAGACGGCGCGGCCCGACGAGCTGGTCGACCTTGCGGCGGTGCTGCACAACTTCCCGCGCTGGCCCAAGATGCTGGTGCTCGACGTGGTGTTCGGACACTCCGACAACCAGGGGCTCAACGCGCTCAACAGCCATTTCTTCGCCGGGCCGAACATGTACGGCCAGAACCTCGACTACAACAACCCGTTCGTGCGGGCGATCCTGCTCGAGCTGCAGCGCCGCAAGGTGGATTTCGGTGCCGACGGCGTGCGCGTGGACGGGGCGCAGGACTTCAAGTGGTGGGATGCCTCGACGCAGGAGATGCGCCACGACGACGACTACCTGCAGGAAATGTCGGACGTGGTGCAGAACGTGGCCGGCGTCGATTACCGGCCGTGGTTCGTCTTCGAGGACGGCCGCCCGTGGCCGCAGGAAGACTGGGAGCTGAGCTCGGATTACCGCGCGGTGATCGAGAACCAGAAGGACACCGACCCGGACGTGTTCCAGTGGGGGCCGCTGACCTTCGCCCACAACACGCCGTTCATCTACACCTTCTGGCTGTCGAAATACTGGCGCCTGTGGGAGATCCTCACACGCGGCTCGAACTGGATTTCGGGCACCGCCAACCACGACACGCTGCGCCGGGGCACGCAGGTGAATCCCAAGCTCAACATCAACACCCGTCTCGGCGACACCAAGATGGAGATCCTCGACAAGGCCTATGACAACCCGGCGGTGTCCATCCTAACCTATGCCGCCCTGCCCGGCGTGCCGATGGATTTCCTCAACGCCACCGCACGTGCCAGCTGGGGCTTCATCCGAAATCAGGATGACAAGTACGGCGTCAAGGTCGTGGCCGAAGAGGCGATTTCACTCAAGTGGCAGGTGGACGAGTACAGCTACTCGGTCCCTGGCGCCTTCCGCTGGCTCAAGGAGCTGGGTTTCGAGACTCGCGAAGACCTCGCCCGGTTCCTCGAGTTCCTGCCGGCGCTGGTCGAGGTGACCGATTACGACCTCAACACCATCGCCACGCTTCTGAACGCGGTGGAGCCGCCGCTGGCGGGGCCGCGCCCGATCACCGTGGGCGGGCTGAAGCAGATCGCGCGGGCCTGGATGGACGACATGCACGAGTACTGCAACGTCTCGCACTCGACCTCGAAGCTTGACCCGGTGCAGACCAACGCCATGCGCCGCCTGCGCATGTTCCGGCTCAACAACCCGTGGCTGCGCAAGAACTTCCGTGACGACGACCATTTCCGGTATCTCGAGCCGATCGACGGCCGCACGGTCTTTGTCTCGCTGCGCAACGCGCCGCAGGGCGGCGAGGTGTTCACCGTCTGTCACATGGAAGGCGGCGCGACCGAAGAGATCGATCCGCTCGACCTGCTGCCCGACAGCGTCAGCCGCAACGACTGGCACCTGACGATCCGGGGCCCCGGCATCGGGCCGGACTATATCGGCGGTCCGCTCGTGCTGAGGGATTCGATGGGGCTGGTCTATACCCGCGGCCTCGACATCACCCACCTCGCCGGCGAGCCGCACTGAGGCATGGGGCTGGCGCGCCGGCTCAGGCGCGCCAGAACCGCAGCGTGAAGAGGGTGAAGACTGCCATCACCTCGAGCCGTCCTGTGAGCATGGCGAAGGCCAGCATCCACTTGGCGGTGTCGTTGATGTCGGCGAAATTGCCCGCCGGGCCGATCTGATCTCCGAGGCCCGGGCCGACATTGGCCAGCGCCGTCGCCGCGCCCGAAAGCGAGGTGATGAAGTCGAGCCCGGTCATCCCGAGCCCCACCGACAGCACCCCCAGCGAGACCACGAAGAAGGCGAAGAAGCTGAGCACCGAGGACAGCGTGTCGTCATCGACGGGGCGCCCCTGGAAGCGCGGGGTGAACACGCCGTGCGGGGCGCGGATGCGGCGCAGCTGCACCCGGATCGAGGCGAACAGGATCTGGTAGCGGAAGATCTTCACCGAGCAGGCAGTAGAGCCGGCGCAGCCGCCAATCAGCCCGATGAAGAAGAACATCGTGATGATGAACGAGCCCCACTGCATGTAATCCACCGAGGCATAGCCGGTGCCCGATATGATCGAGGTGATATTGAACAGCGCCTCGCGCACCGCCTGCTCGGGGTGGTGCGGAAAGATCGAGACCAGCGTCACCACCATCATCAGCACCAGCACCGCGATGACGCCGAAGAAGGCCAGCACCTGGGTGTCGCGCCAAAGCGCGGTGTAATGGCCGTTCATCATCTGCACATAGCGCACGAAGGGCAGCGCGGCGGCGATCATGAAGACCGAGGCCACGTATTCCGCCGGGCCTGAAAAGGTGCCGAAGCTGGCGTCGTAATTGGCGAAGCCGCCAGTCGAGATCGTGGTGAGCGCGTGCACCATCGCGTCGAAGGCGTTCATGCCGCAGAGCAGGTAGGCCACGGCGCAGGCCAGCGTCATGCCGACATAGATCGTCGAGATTGACGACGCGATCTCGGTGGCGCGTGGCAGGATCTTTCCCATCGTCTCGAAAGCCTCCGAGCGGAACACCTGCATTCCGCCCACCCGCAGCTCGGGCAGGAACACCATGGCCACCACGATGATGCCGATGCCGCCCAGCCATTGCAGGATGCCGCGCCACAGGAGCAGCCCCTTGGGCAGGGTATCGAGCCCGCTGAACACGGTCGAGCCGGTGGTGGTCAGGCCCGACATGGCCTCGAAATAGGCGTCGGTAAAGCTTGCCTCGGTGGCGCCGAAAATGAAAGGCAGACCGCCGAACAGCGGCAGCGCGGCCCAGACCCCCACGGTGAGCAGGAAGGTCTGCTGCAGCGTCAGCCCCTCCTTCACGCCATTGGCACAGGCCAGCGCGATGAGCCCGCCGGTCAACATGCTGACGAGGCCGGTCTCGAGGAACACGTGCCACTCTCCCCGCCCCTCGGCGATGTCGACGAGCATGGGCAGGAACATGGTCGCCCCCAAGGTGGCGACGAGAAGACCGATGACATAGGCGACGGGACGGAGGTCGAACATGGCGCAGCGTTGTCCTGCCCCGCGAAATTAGTCAAGCAGCCCGGCGGGCAAATTCCCCGAGAGCGCCTGCGCCGCTCAGGCGGTCAGCAGATCGCGGAACACGTGCGGCAGGATCTCGTCGCGGCTGAGCCCCATGCGGGCGAGCTGGTCGTCGCTCTTCATCTCGAGGTGAATGATCTCGCGCATCCGGGCCTTGCGCAGACCGTAGGGGTTCAGCCCCAGCCCGAGATTTGCGAAATACAGGTCTATCTTCTGCTTCAGCGAGCCGCGGCCCATGGCGATCTGAACGGTATCGGCGTGCATCCGGAAACCTCCTTCTGTTGGTTTCCTCCCAACCCCATACTTAGGCCAAACCCTTGCGCATTCCCGAACCGGCCGATCACGAATTGCTGCAATGCAGCAAGCTGCATAAGAAATGCGCCACCCCTCGGGGCGGCGCATCCTAATCCATCGCAGGGTGGGCCTCAGTGGCTGTGGATCAGCGTCGGAAACAGCTTCGGGCCAAGGCTATCATGAGCAAATGTGGTGCCTTCGGTCAGCACCGACACCGCATCATGCGAGTGCAGGCTTTCCTGATGGCTGGCCAGCACGCGGTAGTCCCCAATGCGCGGATCCGCCTGAAGCTGCGCGGCGAAGAGCCGCGCGGCATCCTCGACGAAGATCGGGTTGGCAGCGTTGAGCTCGGCGAAGGCCTGCTCGTCCTCGCGCTTGACCATGACCTGGGTCTCGGTCGGCACGGCGGCGCGGCAGAGGTCGATCAGATCCTCGAACCACAGGCACTCGCCCTCCTTGAGCTCCACCGAGACCCGCGCCACGGAGCGCTGCGAATGCGGGGTCGCGAGCTGGTTGCGCTCGCGCCGGGCGTGCTCGGACAGCTCGAGCGAGCACGGGCAGGTCGAGCTGTAGACATAGTCGAGATGCACGATCTTGCGGCGCACGCCCGCGGTTTCCACCAGTTCGAGCGCAATGTCGTAATACTGAAAGCCCCACAGGCCCGAGCGCAGCGATTCCACCTTCACGGGGAAGGAAAAAGCCAACTCAATGCGGGCGTCAAAGCTCTCGAGATCGCTCTTGTAGTCGTCCAGCGCGGCCTCGATCACCTCGAAGGAGAAGGTCTTGTCGGCGTGGACATAGAAGCTGCGCATGATGCGCGACATGTTGATGCCCTTCTTGTCGGCATCGAGACTCACCGTGCCGGTGACCGAGGTCTCCAGCGTCAGATCGCCATTGTCGCGTGTGTGGAACTTAATCGGCAGCCGGAAGTTGGAAATCCCGACATGCTGGATTGCGCGGTTCGCTCCCCGGATCAGCGACGCCGGGCCATTCTGCAGGTCCGGAAGCGTTTCGCGGTAGGCGGCATCTGCCTCGAAGTCTTGCGGAAAGATACGCGACAGGTCCGGGTAACCGGACCCGTCCCGAAGCAGGGCAAGCGCCGGATCGACCGCGTCGATCTCGGTATCTTGTGCCTTGTCGGCAAAACGGCGTAGCAGGTCGAGCGCGGCGCGCACCTGCTCTTCGCTGGGCTTGCTGTCGATTTCCGGCGTGTGGACGTTCATTCTGGTATTCCTCGGGCGTCTCTCCTACCGCCCCAGAGATAGGTCGCGCATGAAACGTTTTCCAACTTTTTCCTGCTTCCGGGCGAGTAACGCCCGGAAATCACACGTATGTGATGCTATCCAGCATCAAGCGCCTGCAGCACGTCGGCGACCAGATCATCGGTATCCTCGATGCCGACCGACAGGCGGATAAGCCCGTCCGAAATGCCCAGATCCGCGCGCTGCTCGGGCGACAGGCGCTGGTGCGTGGTGGTCGCCGGATGCGTCGCGATGGACTTGGCATCGCCAAGGTTGTTCGAAATCAGGATGATCTGAAGAGCGTTGCAGAAGCGGAACGCCGCCTCCTTCCCGCCGTCGATCTCGAAGGCCACCATCGTGCCGCCCGCGCCGAGTTGACGCTGCGCCAGCGCGTGCTGCGTGTGGCTCTCGAGTCCCGGATAGCTGACCTTGGTGATCCTGGCATGTTTGCTCACCGCCTCGGCGATCGCCTTGGCCGACGCGGTCTGCGCCCGCACCCGCAGGTCGATGGTCTCAAGGCCCTTGAGCATGATCCACGCGGTGAACGGGCTCATCGAGCCGCCGGTGTGCTTCATGTAGGGCTCGACCGTGCCGCGAATGAACTCGCGGCTGCCGAGGACAACGCCTCCGAGCGCCCGCCCCTGGCCGTCGATGTGCTTCGTCGCGGAATAGACGACCACATCAGCACCTTGCGCGATGGCGTTGGAGTAGACCGGCGTGGAGAAGACATTGTCGACGATGACGATCGCGCCGGCCTCGTGGGCCAGCTTGGCCACGCCCTCGATATCGACGATCTCGAGCGTCGGGTTGGACATGCTCTCGAAGAACACCGCCGTGGCGCCGGGCTTCAGCGCCTCTTCCCAGGCTGCAAGGTCCGCCCCGTCAACGAACTCCACCTCGACGCCGTAGCGCGGCAGGATGCTCTCGAGGATGTAGAGGCAGGAGCCGAACAACGCCTTCGCGGCCACCACACGGTCGCCGGCCTTGAGGCAGGACGTCAGCGCGCCGTTGACGGCGGCCATGCCGGAGGCGGTGGCAAAGGCATCCTCGGCGCCCTCGAGAAGCGCGATGCGCTCCTCGAACATGGCCACGGTCGGGTTGCCGTAGCGGGCATAGATGAACTCGTCCGGGCCGGACTTCAGAAAGCGCGCCTCGGCCTGCTCGGCACTGTCATAGGCGAAGCCCTGGGTGAGAAAAATCGCTTCGCTGAGCTCGCCCCACTGGCTGCGCTTGGTGCCGCCGTGAACCGCGTTCGTGCGAGATCCCTTGCTGGTCATGTCGTATCCTTTCGCGGCACCCCTCGCCGCAATTGAAAAAAGCCCCGTCGCGGTCAAGCGAAAGGGGCTTTCGTCTGACCTCTTTAGCGGCATGTTTAACGTGGCCCGCAATCCGGTAACAAAGCGCCACGGGCCGCGCATTACGCCTCTCGCGCCGTTGCGTCAAGCTTTCCGGTTGTGACAGGCCGCGCCCGCCCGCCGGTCTTTACATCGAATGCGCTCGATTTGTGCAGCGATCCGCGCAGGCTGGCGCCGAGGGCGGTTGTCATTTCCGCCCGCCCTGCCCCATCATGTCGTGGGCAGAGGCAGCGGGACGACTATGGACGGATTTCTCTTTCAGGCTTCGATCTACCTTCTGGCGGCGGTGATCGCGGTGCCGATCGCGGCACGGCTGGGGCTCGGCTCGGTGCTGGGATACCTCCTGGCCGGCATCGTCATCGGGCCGGTGCTGGACCTCGTCGCCGCCACCGAGGATCTGCGCCATTTCGCAGAGTTCGGCGTGGTGATGATGCTCTTCATCATCGGGCTCGAGCTGGAACCGCGCGCGCTCTGGGACATGCGCCACCGGCTGGTGGGGCTGGGAGGCTCGCAGATCGCCATCACCATGCTGGCTGTGATGGGCTGCGCCATGGCGCTCGGGGTGAGCTGGGCGCCAGCTCTGGCCTGCGGCATGGTCTTTGCCCTCTCCTCAACCGCCATCGTGCTGCAGACGCTGAACGAGAAGGGGCTGATGCAGTCGACCGGCGGGCGCTCGGCCTTCTCGGTGCTGCTGACGCAGGACATCGCCGTGATTCCGATGCTGGTGATGCTGCCACTGCTGGCGCTGCCGGGCGTGGCGCATCTCTCTCCCGATGGGTCCATCGAGCTCGGGCATGGCAGCGAGGACGGGCACCACGGGTTGTCTCTGGTCGAGGGCCTGCCAGGCTGGGGCGTGGCGCTGGTGACGCTGGCCGCCATCGCGCTGATCATCGTGGCCGGCATCTACGGCGCGCGCCCGCTGTTCCGGCATATCCATTCCTCGCGCCTGCCCGAAATGTTCACCGCCGTGGCGCTGCTGATCGTGGTCGGCATCGCCTTCCTGATGGAGCTCGTGGGCCTGTCGCCGGCGCTCGGCACCTTCCTCGCCGGGGTGGTGCTGGCGAACTCTGAATTCCGCCACCAGCTCGAGTCGGATATCGAGCCCTTCAAGGGGCTGCTGCTGGGGCTGTTCTTCATCACCGTGGGCGCGGGCATCGACATCCTCGCCTTCCTGCGCGAGCCCTTCGTGATCCTGGGTCTGGCGCTCGGACTGATGCTGCTGAAGGGCGCGATCCTGATGCTGCTGGCACGGGTCTTCAAGCTGCACACACGGGCGCGCTGGCTCTTTACCCTGTCGCTGGCGCAGGCCGGGGAGTTCGGCTTCGTCCTGATCTCCTTCGCACTGCAGCTCAACATCTTCAACACCGGACTGGGGCAGCGGCTGCTGCTCGTGGTGGCGCTGTCGATGCTGATCACCCCCCTGCTCTTCATCCTCTACGACTGGCTCTCGACCCGGCTCGAGGAGGCCCGCGAGGCGCAGCAGGAGGACAGCATCGAGGCGGATGGGCCGATCATCATCGCTGGCATCGGGCGCTTCGGCCAGATCGTGAACCGGCTGGTGGGCAGCTCGGGCTACCGCACGGTGGTGATCGATCACGACATGAAGACCATCGAGCTCATGCGCCGTTTCGGCCATCGCGGCTTCTTCGGCGATCCGACCCGGCCCGAGCTGCTGCATGCCGCGGGCATCAAGGACGCCAAGGTGCTTGTGGCCGGGCTCGACGATCCCAAGGCGACCACCAAGCTGGTGCGCTTCGCCCGCCGCATCCGAGAGGATGTCTTCATCATCGCCCGCGCCCATGACCGGACGCATGTCTACGAGCTCTACCAGGCCGGCGCCGACAAGATCGTGCGCGAGATGTTCGACAGCTCGCTGCGGGCCGGGCGCTACGTGCTCGAGGAGATCGGCATGAGCGAGTACGAAGCGGCGATCGCGCAGGAGACCTTCTACCACCACGACCGGCAAACGGTGCAGGAGTTGGCCCAGCTCTGGGATCCCGACGTGCCCTCGGCCGAGAACGAGGCTTATATCAAGCGCGCCCGCGAGCTCGAGAAGGAGCTCGAGACGGCGCTTTACACGGCATTGATGGAGGGGCGCGAGGACGCGGCGTGAGAGATCGGGCGTGTCGCAACCTCAGTCCCTCCTGTGCGTTTCGAGTGGACGCCGCCGCTCTATTACCGGCTTGCGGGATGGCGCGGCGGCCTGCGGCGCTGTTCCGCGTGGCAAGAGGTGCGCGCCGTCCCCAGACAACGAAAAAAGCGGACCCGAAGGCCCGCTTTTCCCGAATGTTTGTGTCAGATGAGGATCAGGCTGCGCGCAGCCCCAGGACCTCGTCGACCTGGCGCGCGGCGGCGACCTCGTCCCCACCTGAGACGGCAGCCACTTCGCGGGTCAGACGCTCGAGCGCGGCCTCGTACAGCTGACGCTCGGAGTAGCTCTGCTCGCGCTGGTCGTCGGCGCGGTGCAGGTCGCGCACCACTTCGGCAATAGCGATCAGGTCGCCCGAGTTGATCTTCTGCTCATATTCCTGAGCGCGGCGCGACCACATCGCGCGCTTGACCTTGGCCTTGCCCTTCAGCGTCTTCATCGCCTGGCTCACCACGTCGGGCGAGGAGAGCGAGCGCATGCCGATCTCGGTTGCCTTGTGGGTCGGCACCCGTAGGGTCATCTTGTCCTTTTCGAAAGAAATCACAAACAGTTCCAGCGTCATGCCGGCGACTTCCTGCTCCTCGATCGACATGATCTGACCCACGCCATGGGCGGGATAGACCACGTAATCGTTCGGCCGGAATTCGTTCTTCTTGCTCTTGGTCATACAACAGGGTCCTTAGCAGCCAAGCCACGGCTCATCACGACAAGAATGACGCGGCGACAAAAAGACGGACGGATATGCAAAGCATCCCGTTCGCCTGAAAACGTCACGTCTTCGATTATTCCCCCGGCCGGTTCCCGACCTGATCATGTCAGCGTGGCTTCGTCATGTGTGCCACCTAGAATAGCACAAAAGCCCGCTCTTTCCCAGATTCTTGGCGGAAACAGAGATTTCACGCGAAATCAGGGATTTGCGCGGATTCAGTTACGCGTTTGCAACCGCTTTGGCTGCACAACGGCGAATCGCCGCTCAGCCGCCCTCGCCCGGCGCCTCGGAGAAGTACTTCTCCATCTTGCCTGGCTCGCCATCGCGCTCCTCGGCCTCGGGCATCGGATCCTTCTTGGAAATGATGACCGGCCACATCTCGGAGTACTTGCGGTTGAACTCGACCCACTTCTCCATGTCCGGCTCGGTGTCGGGCCGGATGGCGTCGGCGGGGCATTCCGGTTCGCAAACGCCGCAATCGATGCATTCATCGGGATGAATCACCAGCGTGTTCTCGCCCTCGTAGAAGCAATCCACCGGACAGACTTCGACGCAGTCGGTGTATTTGCAGGCGATGCAGTTTTCAGTGACCACGTAAGTCATGGCAAAATCATCCGTCAGAGTGTCACGATTTTCGTCTAGCTAGACCACGATGCGGGATCATTCAAGCATATCCCGATGCCGGTCGAGCTGGCGGCGATCCCGTTTGGTTGGACGACCCCCGCCCTCGAAGCGAGGGGTCTGTGGCGCCGGCGCGCGCGGCGCCGGCGGATCCAAGTCTTCGTAAAGCGCCTGAGCCTCCGGTGCCGGTCCGCGCCGCGTGCCGAGGGCGACCACCTTGATCACCCGCACGTCGCGGCCCTGCGAAAAGGTCAGTACGTCGCCAAGCCCCACCGAGAAGGCAGGCTTGGCGATGGGCTGTCCGTTGACGCGCAGCCCGCCCGACACGACCTTCGCGGCAAGGCTCCGCGTCTTGAAGAAGCGGGCCTGCCACAGCCACTTGTCGATGCGCAGCTTGGTCGCCGGCTCAGACACTTACGACTTGCCCTTGAACCCCATGAGCGCCGCGGCGAAGGGGTTGTCGGGGTCGATCTTCTGCTCCTTGCGGGGGCGCGACTCGTAGGTCTTGGCGCCCTTGTCGCCCTGGGGCTTGCCGCCCTTGCCCTTCTTGCCGCCGGGGCCGCCCTTGCCGCGCGGCGCACCGCCCTTGCCGCGGGCGCCCTTCTGGCCGTCACGGCCGCCGCCGTCACGCTCGCGGTTGCCACCGACCTCGCGACGCGGGCCGCGATTGTTGCGGTTGCCGGCCCAGGTGAAGGTGTAGAACACCTCGGTCTCGGGGCCTGCCAGTGCCTCGTCGGGCGCAGTGCCGGGGAGGATCTCTTCCTCGGGGGTCTCGGCGATGTGATCGTCGACTTCGACCGGCGCGGGATCTTCGTTGACCGGCGCGAAGCCCTCGTCATCGATGGCCTCGGAGCCCGTCACCACGTCGGCAGCCGGCGGGGTCGCTGCGGGATCGGCCATCGCCGCGGGTGTCGCCTCTTCCTCGCGGGCCGCGTCGAAGACCGGCTCGTTCTCGCCGGGCTCGCCCGACGGCTCAGAGGTCTCGGCGACCACCTCGTCGGCGCGGCGCACCTTGTTGCGCTCACCCTTCTCGCCGCGATAGCCGAGGCCCTGCATCAGGTCGGCGAACTGCTCCAGCGTCATGCCGGTGATCGACAGCATGTCCGCGTTGGCCTCGAAACCGCCGCGGCTGTCCTGCCCGCGCAGCAGGTCGGCAAGCCGCTCGAGCATGTCGATCCGGATCGCGCGCTCACCGGCCGGGCGGTAGCCTGCCAGCGAATAGTGCTGCATCGGCACGTCGCGGATATTGGGCACGGTCACCAGACCCGGGGGCGGGGCCTCGGGGAAGGTGTCGAGATCGTTGAAGAGCGACCACAGCACCAGCCGCAGGCGCGTCGGCGCGGGCTTAAGCAGCAGCGGCATGAAGATGGTGTACTGGCCGAAGCGCATGCCGTGCTTGCGCAGGGCGCCACGGGCGTCCTGGTCGAGCTGCTTGACCTCGTCGGCCACCAGCTGGCGCGGCAGGATGCCCATCGCCTCGACCATGCGGAAGGCGAAGCCACGGGCGAGGCCGGTCAGGGTCTCGTCGCGCTGCATGTTGAGCAGCGGCTCGAACAGCGCCGCGATCTTGCGGTCGATGAAGTGCTGCAGACGGCGCTCGACCTTCTGGACCACGTCCGGTCCGGCGGTGTCGTCGACGAAGGCCACCACGCGCGGCTTGAGCGGGTCGTCGCCCTTGGCGAGCTTGCCCACCGCCTGGTCGCCCCACATGAGGCCGCCCTGCTCGGTGAAATCAATCTCGGTATCCGGCGCATTGTAGAACCGATCCGCCCGAAGGTGGAAATGCGGCGCGAGCGCCTGAAGCGACGCCTGCTTCAGCGTCTTGGCCTCTTGGCCCGTCGCCCCTTGGTCCTGACGGAACCGGAACCCTTCAAGACGACCGACGAATTCTCCTTCGACGGTCACCTCACCCTTGTCATTCACCTCGGCCAAAAGGGCCTCCTTCTGCTTCAACCGGCGAAGCAATACGCTTGTCCGCCGGTCAACAAATCTCTGAGTCAGACGCTCGTGCAGGGCGTCGGACAGTGCGTCTTCTACAGCGCGGGTCGCCTCGCGCCAATGGCTTTCGTCATCGACCCAGCCGCGGCGCTGCGCCACGTAGGTCCATGTGCGGATAAACGCCAATCGCTTCGACAATGTGTCGATATCGCCATCGGTGCGGTCGATCCGCTTGATCTGACGCGCGAGGAAGTCTCTCGGGATCTCGCCGCGCTCGTGCAGATGCTGGAAGATAACCTGCAACAGGCCAGCATGTTCCGCATGACTGATTCCCCGGAAATCCGGGATCCGGCAGACATCCCACAAAAGCTGCACCGAGCGCGGGTTCGTCGCGCGCGCCTGCACCTCAGCCTCCTGCCCCAGCGTCTTGAGCGCCATCAGGTCGTCGGCCTCGCGCGCCTTGGCGAGCCACTCGTCGTTGGGGCTGAGCTCGAGCGAATGCACCAGCCCCTGGATCGAGCCGAAATTGAGCTTCGGGTTGCGCCAGTTGAGCTTGCGCAGCGGGGTGAAGCTGTGGCTGGTGATCGCCTCGACCCAGTCGTCGGGGATCTGGCCGGCGTCCCCGGTGGTGCCGAATGTGCCGGGCTTCATGCCGCGCCCGGCCCGGCCGGCGATCTGCGCCAGCTCGTTGGGCTGCAGCGGCCGCATCCGGCGGCCGTCGAACTTGGTCAGGCTCGAGAAGGCGACGTGGTCGATATCGAGGTTGAGCCCCATGCCGATGGCGTCGGTGGCGACGAGGTAGTCGACCTCGCCATTCTGGTAGAGATCGACCTGCGCGTTCCTCGTGCGCGGGCTCAGCGCCCCCATGACCACCGCGGCACCGCCCTTGGTGCGGCGGATCAGCTCGGCGATGGCATAGACATTATCGACCGAAAACCCGACAATCGCCGAGCGCGCCGGCATCCGGCTTATCTTTTTCGAACCAAGGTAGCCCAATTGGCTCATCCGCTCGCGGCGGATGAACTCGCAGCCCTTCACCAGCGCGTTGATCGGCCCGCGCATGGTGTCGGAGCCGAGAAACAGCGTCTCGTGCAGGCCCCGCATGCGCAGCAGCCGGTCGGTGAAGACATGGCCGCGCTCAGGATCGGCGCAGAGCTGGATCTCGTCGATGGCGACGAAGTCGCAGCCCATGCCTTCGGGCATCGCCTCGACGGTGCAGATCCAGTACTGCGCCCGCGGCGGCACGATGCGCTCCTCGCCGGTGACCAGCGCCACTGTGCCCGGGCCGCGCGCCGCCACGACCTTGTCGTAGACCTCGCGGGCCAGAAGCCGCAGTGGCAGGCCGATCATCCCGGTGCGGTGGCCGAGCATGCGTTCGATTGCGTAATGGGTTTTGCCAGTGTTGGTCGGGCCGAGAACGGCCGCGATCCGTGCGCTCTGGGGCATGGTGACGCCCTGTTCCTTCCCTCAGAGGTTCAGATCTCGATGCCCTGGACCTGGCCCGCAAGCCGCTCCAGCGCGTCGGTGACCTCGTCGTCAAACGGTCTGAGTTCCAGTACCCGCGTGTAGGCGTCATATGCAAGCGACTCGTTTCCAAGCTGCTCGTGGATCGCGGCAACGCCGCGCAAAGCACCGAAATGCTGAGGGTTCTCCGCAAGCGCATGCTCGAGCGCATCCATCGCAGGGCCGAACATCTCGGCCTGGTAGTAGGCCAGCGCAAGCGCGTGCCAGCCTTCGGCGAATTGCGGGGCATGATCGGTGAGCGCGGTCAGGTGCTCGATGGCGGATGCGGTCTCGTTGACCTCGAGCGCGTCGCGCCCGCGCTTCAGGAGCAGGTCCATCGCCGCCGAGCCGGATTTCGACCACTCGAGATAGATCGCCTTCTCGATGCGGTCAGCCTCGGCGGCATTTTCCGCCGCGCCAAGCTCTTCCAGCAGATCTCCCGATGCCGCCTGCGCGAGTGCCGCGACGGGTAGGGAAAACATGACTGTGACGGAAAGTGCCGCCACGATACGTTTGCTCTTGCGTAGGCCCATGCTCATAGATTCCGAGTGTAACCCGAAGATGCTGGATTGCCAGCACAGGTTTTCGTGAAGGAAGGGATCAGAATGAGCGAAGTCATCACCGCAGCGGTCGACGCGCTGAACAAGAAGCTGGACGGCGAGGGATTCGACGGCACCGCCAAGTTCGTCATCGAGGACGAAGGCAGCATCATCATCGACGAGGCCGGGGTCCGGGCCGGGGACGACGACGCCGATGTGACGCTCTCCGCCGATACCGAGACCTTCCAGCAAATTCTCGAGGGCGACCTCAACCCGACCACGGCCTTCATGTCGGGCAAGCTCGCAATCGACGGGGACATGGGCGCTGCGATGCGCCTCGGAGGAGTTCTGTCCTGACATGATGCTCGACGCGCCCTTTCATGCCGAACTGGCCGAGGGTCCCGCAGGGGCCCGCGCCTATTGGCAGAAGACCGAAGACGACCTGCGCATCCGGCTGGCCCATTACCCGGGCCCCGAGGCGGCGCGGGGCACCGTGCTGCTGTTCCCCGGCCGCACGGAATATGTCGAGAAATACGGGCGCGTCGCCAGCGAGTTCGCCGATCTGGGCTACCACACGCTGACCATCGACTGGCGCGGACAGGGGCTTGCCGACCGCATGCACCGCGACCCCCGCGCCGGTCACGTCAACCTGTTCCAGGATTACCAGTTCGACGTCACCGCCATGCTCGAGGCCGCAGAAGAGCTGGGCCTGCCCCGGCCCTTCTACCTCTTGGGGCATTCCATGGGCGGCTGCATCGGTCTGCGCGCCCTGATCGAGGGGCTGCCGGTCACCGCCGCCGCCTTCACCGGGCCGATGTGGGGCATCCGCATGGCGGCCGCCCTGCGCCCCGCCGCCTGGGCGCTGGGATGGGGCAGCAGCCAGATGGGTATCGGCCATGTCTATGCGCCCTCCACCGGGCCCGAGAGCTACGTCGCCACGGTGGCGTTCGAGAACAACCTGCTGACACGCGACCGCGACGGCTGGAATTACATGCAGCGCCAGGTGCACGACATGCCCGAACTGCAGCTCGGCGGTCCGTCGCTGCGCTGGCTGCATCAGGCGCTCAACGAATGCCTGACCCTGGCCCGCCTACCCGCGCCGAAGATGCCCGCCATCGCCTTTGTCGGCAGCGACGAGCGCATCGTCGATGTGCCGCGCATCGCCGCGCGCATGGCGGCATGGCCCGGCGGCCAGCTCGAGACCATCGCCGGCGGCCGCCACGAGGTGCTGATGGAAGACGCCGTCACCCGCGGCCGGATCCTCACCCGCATGGTCGATGTCTTCGCCAGCGCGGGCGAGCACGGCAGTTCGGCCAGCCGCTCGGCCTGATCTGGCCCGCGGCCTGCGCCGCGCTACCCTCTCGCGCATGACAGAGCCGGTCCTCATCTTCACCGAACGGGGCATCTACTGCCCGGCGGGCGATTTCCACATCGACCCGTGGCGCCCGGTGGCGCGCGCCTTGATCACGCATGGTCATTCCGATCACGCCCGCCCCGGTCACGGCGCCTACCTCTCGACCGAGGCCGCCGCCCCGGTGATCCGGCATCGGCTGGGCGAGATCACCCTCGAGACCATCCGCTTCGACGAGCGCCGCCAGATCGGCCGCGCCACGGTCAGTTTCCATCCCGCCGGCCACATTCCCGGCTCGGCGCAGATCCGCGTCGAGGTGGGGGGCGAGGTCTGGGTTGTGTCGGGCGACTACAAGCTCGCCGCGGACGGGCTCTGCGAGACGTTCGAGCCGGTGCGCTGCCATGCCTTCATCACCGAATGCACCTTCGGCCTGCCGGTCTTCACGTGGCGCCCGCAGCAGGAGATTGCCGCCGAGATCAACGACTGGTGGGCCCGGACCGCCGCCGAGGGGCGGCACTGCCTTCTTGGCGCGTACTCGCTTGGGAAGGCACAGCGCCTGCTGGCGCTGCTCGACCCCGAGATCGGCCCGATCCTCACCCATGGCGCGGTGGAAAACACCAACGCGGTGCTGCGCGCGCAGGGCTATGCGCTGCCCGACACCCACCACGTGACGCCCGATCTGGACGTGAAGGCGCATCCCGGCGCGCTGGTCATCGCACCGCCCTCGGCGCTCGGCAGCACATGGGCGCGGCGTTTCGGGCGCGCCTCGACGGGCATGGCCTCTGGCTGGATGCGGATGCGCGGGGTGCGGCGGCGGCGCGGCGCCGACCGGGGCTTCGTGCTCTCCGATCATGCCGACTGGCCCGAGCTGCACGAGGCCATCCGGCAGACCGGCGCCGAGCGCATCTTCGCCACCCACGGCTATACCGAGATCTTTGCCCGCTGGCTCAACACCCAGGGCTATCAGGCCGAGGTGGTGCCGACCGAGTTCGGCGGCGAGGACGACGCGGCCGAGGGCACGGAGGATGCCGCATGAAGGCCTTTGCCGCGCTGTTCACCGCCGTCGACCAGAGCACCAAGACCACGGTCAAGACCGCCGCGCTGGCGGAGTATTTCCGCACCGCGCCCGACGAGGACCGGCTCTGGACCATCGCGCTGTTCTCGGGCCGCCGCCCGAAGCGCGCCGTCACCACCACGCAGCTGCGCGAATGGGCCGCCGAGCGCGCCGGCCTGCCGCTCTGGCTGCTGGAAGAAAGCTATCCCATCGTCGGCGACCTTGCCGAAACCATCGCCCTGCTTTTGCCGCCTGCCACGCGGGAGGCGGATCACAGCCTGGCAAGCTGGCTCGAGGCGCTGGCGGACATGCCCAAGCGCGACCTCGAGGCGCGCAAGGCCTTCATCCTCGACGCTTGGGACCAGCTCGACGAGACCGGGCGCTTCCTGTTCAACAAGCTGATCACCGGCGGCTTCCGCATCGGTGTAAGCCGAAAGCTGATGACCCGCGCGCTGGCGCAGGCCACCGGGCAGGACGAGGCGGCGCTGGCGCTGCGGCTGATGGGCGACTGGACGCCGCAGAGCACCAGCTGGCACGCGCTGGTCGAATCCCCCGACCCGGAGGAGAATGAAAGCCGCCCCTACCCGTTCTACCTCGCCTACCAACTCGACGACGGGCCCGAGAGCCTCGGCCCGACGGAGGACTGGCTGGCGGAATGGAAATGGGACGGCATCCGCGGGCAGCTCATCCTGCGCGGCGGATCGCACCACGTCTGGTCGCGCGGCGAGGAGCTGATGACCGACCGCTTCCCCGAGCTTGCCCGGGCGGCGGATTTCATCGCGCCGGGCCACGTGTTCGACGGCGAGATCGTGGCGTGGGACGGCACCCAGCCCCTGCCCTTCAACACGTTGCAACAGCGCATCGGGCGCAAGACGGTGCCAAAGAAGCTGCTCAAGGAGGCCCCGGTCATCCTGCTGGCCTACGACCTGCTCGAAGCGGACGGGCAGGATCTGCGCGACACGCCCTTGGCCCAGCGCCGCGCCCGGCTCGACGCGCTGCTCTCGGACCTGCCGCCAGATGCGCCGATCCGCCCCTCGCCGCGCCTTGGCTTCGACACATGGGAAGGGCTGGCCGAGACCCGCGCCACCGCCCGCGAGCGCCGCGCCGAGGGGCTGATGCTGAAGCGGCTCGGCGCGCCCTACCTTGCGGGGCGCAAGAAGGGCGACTGGTGGAAGTGGAAGCTCGACCCGCTCAGCGTCGACGCGGTGATGATCTACGCCCAGCAGGGCCACGGGCGGCGCGCCAACCTGTTCACCGATTTCACCTTCGCGGCATGGAACGGCAACGACCTGGTGCCCTTCACCAAGGCCTATTCCGGCCTGACGGATGCGGAGTTCAACAAGATCACCGCCTGGGTGCGCCGCAACACTCTGCAGCGCTTTGGCCCGGTGCGGCAGGTCAAGCCCGAGCTGGTCTTCGAGATCGCCTTCGAGGGCATCCAGCCGAGCCCGCGCCACAAGTCGGGCCTTGCCCTGCGGTTTCCACGCATGGCGCGCTGGCGCCACGACAAGCCGGTGCAGGAGGCCAACACGCTGGCCGACCTGCAGGCGCTTCTGGCGGCCTACGGGTAAGCCGAGCCAGAACCGCCCCAGACCGTGCGGAATGGCCGCGAACCTCCCACGGCCATCCCCCGTTGCACCGGTTTGAGGGCCTGCGCCCTCAGCCGCAGGAGGCCTCCAGCCCGACCATGCCGTTGCCGACGCCGGTCACGGTGACCGTGCAGGCGCCTTCGCCGGTCTCGACCTCGACGCTCTCTCCTGCGTTGACCAATTGGGTCTGCACACCGTTGACCGCGATGCGCGCTGCCGAGCCGTCATCCGCGAGGCCCGAGACGAAGACCCGCAGCTTACCGTCGGCAAGCGACGCCACCTCGCCGGCGCGATGGCCATCCTCGGGGGCCTCGGCCGGTGCAGCCGCGGCCTCGCTTTCACCGCCCTCTTCAGAGCCGCCCGATGCCGCCACGCCGCAGTCCGAGCCCAGCGTCGCCTTGCCGTCGTCCAGCCCCATCACCGCCACGGTGCAGGCCCCGTCGCCCAGAGCGACCCGCGTGGTCCCGCCGGAGCCCAGCGCCGTCGCCTCGCCATTGACCATCAGCCGCACCGAGCCGCCCGCCGGGTCCACCCGCGAAACGAAGGCCCGCACCTGTCCGTCGGCGAACTGCGCCGTCTCGCCCACGCCGAGAGGATCGGTCACGGTCATACCCTCGGCGCTGGCACCCTCACCGCCTCCGGCAGCCCGTGCGGCGACCGCCGCCGCGGCCATCTGCGCCGCCTCCTGCATGCCGCCCGACAGCTCCGAGAGCGCGCCCTGCACTGCCTCGGCCTGAGTTCTTGTGCGCGCCGACAGGTCCTCGAGCCGGGTCTGCATCTCGGATTTCATCGCATCGAGCCGCTCACCCAGCGCTGCGGTGATATCCTCGCCGCCATCGTCCTCGGACATCGCCGCCTCGAGCGCCGCGATGCGCTCGGACAGCCCGTCGAGGGCTGCCTGCTGGCTCGAGGCTGCCTGGCTCGCGGCCTCCTGTGCCGGCCCCATGGCACGGCCCACAGCATCGGTGATCTTGCTGCCGTTGATGGCGCTGCCGGCGGCGACGCCACCGAGAAAGCCGAGCACGATCCCCACCGCGCCGTAAATGATTGGTTTCTGTGACATACGTAAATTCCCTCCCATGCTCTGAAATGCAGGTTCGCCCCCTCCAAGGCGCACCCGTCTTCGACCTTAGACCAATACAGGCCGCAATCTACGGATTTCCGACCGCCGGTGGCGATACATAAGTCGCAATGTCTTCAAGAATTGCGAACGGCGGGCCTCGAACCGTCCGCTGTGCCGCCCGAGGCGAGACACCCAGCCAGGCAGCACGCTACGCCAGGGCCCGCTGCGCCGATCCCGCCTCCGACCTCAGCCGCTTCAGAATGTCCGCAGGGGCACCGTCCACACCGGGGGCGCCTCGGATCACCGGCAGCCTCGTTGGCCGAGTGACCGACGGGCTCGCGCTCCACTCCGGTCGCCGCGGCCGGATCTGATCCCCCCGGCACGCTTTCCCGCCGGCGACCATTGCCATCGCCCCACCCGCGCCCCTATGTCAGAGGGAAACTTCTGATGAGGACTCCATGACGAACGCCATTTCCCATCCCCGCCCCGTCTTCGACGCCAACGCTTCCGGGGGCCGCGACCTCGGCAAGCTGCCGGAATGGGACCTGAGCGATCTCTACGAAGGGCAGGACGCGCCCGAGCTGAAGCGCGATCTCGACTGGCTGGAAGATGCCTGCGCCCGCTTCGCGCAGGATTTCGAAGGCAAGATCGCCGGCCTCGATGCCGCGGGCTTCCTCGAGATGGTCCAGCGCCACGAGAAGATCGAGGCCGTTGGCGGCCGGCTGATGTCCTTCGCCGGGCTGCGCTACTACCAGAACACCATGGACAGCGAGCGCGCCAAGTTCCTCTCCGACCTGCAGGAGAAGGTGACGATCTACACCACGCCGCTGGTGTTCTTCTCGCTCGAGCTCAACACCGTCGAGGATGACGCCTATAGCGCGCTCTTCGAGGCCAATGACGAGCTTGCGCGCTACAAGCCCGCCTTCGACCGCATCCGCGCCATGAAGCCCTACCAGCTCTCCGACGAGCTCGAGCGCTTCCTGCACGACATGGGCGTGGTGGGCGACGCGTGGATGAAGCTCTTTGACGAGACCATCGCGGGGCTGACCTTCACCATCGACGGCGAAGAGATGTCGATCGAGGCGGCGCTCAACTTCCTCACCGAGCAGGACCGCTCCAAGCGCGAGGCCGCCGCCCGCGAACTGGCCCGCGTCTTCGGCGAGAACATCCGCACCTTCGCCCGCGTGCACAATACGCAGGCCAAGGAGAAGGAGGTCATGGACCGCTGGCGCGGCATGCCTTCGGCGCAGATGGGCCGCCACCTGAGCAACGATGTCGAGCCCGAGGTGGTCGAGGCGCTGCGTGACGCGGTGGTCGCCGCCTATCCGCGCCTGTCGCACCGCTACTACGAGCTCAAGCGCAAGTGGCTGGGTCTCGAGACCATGCAGGTCTGGGACCGCAATGCGCCGCTGCCGATGGAGAGCACCCGCATCGTCGGCTGGGACGAGGCGCGCGACACCGTCATGCAGGCCTATGCCGGGTTCGACCCGCGCATGGCCGAGATCGCCGCGCCGTTCTTCGACAAGGGCTGGATCGATGCCGGCGTGAAGCCCGGCAAGGCGCCGGGCGCCTTCGCCCACCCCACGGTGACGGATGTGCACCCCTACGTGATGCTGAATTACCTCGGCAAACCGCGCGACGTGATGACGCTGGCGCACGAGCTCGGCCACGGCGTGCACCAGGTGCTGGCCGCGGGCCAGGGCGAGATGCTGGCCTCGACCCCGCTGACGCTGGCCGAGACCGCCTCGGTCTTCGGCGAGATGCTGACCTTCCGCGCCATGCTCGACAAGGCCACCGACCCGAAAGAGCGCAAGGTGCTGCTCGCCGGCAAAGTCGAGGACATGATCAACACCGTGGTGCGGCAGATCGCGTTCTACGATTTCGAGTGCAAGCTGCACGAAGCACGCCGCGGTGGCGAGCTGACACCGGACGACATCAACGCGCTGTGGATGTCGGTGCAGGCCGAGAGCCTCGGGCCGTGCTTCGAGTTCATGGAAGGCTACGAGAGCTTCTGGGCCTATATCCCCCACTTCGTGCATTCGCCCTTCTACGTCTACGCCTATGCCTTCGGCGACGGGCTGGTGAACGCGCTCTACGCGGTCTACCAGGAGGATCCCGCGGGCTTCGAAGACAAGTATTTCGACATGCTCAAGGCGGGCGGCTCGAAGCACCACAAGGCGCTGCTGGCGCCCTTCGGCCTCGACGCGTCGGATCCCAGGTTCTGGGACAAGGGCCTGTCGATGATCGAGGGGTTCATCGACGAGCTGGAGGCGATGGAGGGCTGAACGCCCGCACGGCCGCCGATGCAAACACCGCAGCCCCGACGCCAGAGACGCTCTCTCAAGGGCCGGACACGCCGCTTCCAGGTGCATGTCCGGCGCCGCGTGCCACCCGGACTACGGCTGGTGTTGGGGCTGCTGCTGATCATTGGCGGCATCCTCGGCTTCCTTCCGATCCTGGGCTTCTGGATGATCCCGCTGGGCTTCGCGGTGGCGATGCTAGACCTGGTGCCGCTCTACCGCGCCGGCCTGCGCCGCGCCGGGCTGGACACGCCCACCGACACCGATCAACGTCGGCCAACGGATACAGATCCGCCGCCCCAAACCGACTCCGATCATGACCCCCGGTGAGTCTCCGGCGGGTCAAGGATGGCCGCAGGCCACCGCGCCTGCGCGGCGCCACAGGCGTCCTTGAGGCGACGGCGACTCGCCTCATGATCGCGATGGCGCTCTGAGGGCAGACCTGCCCCTCAGACGCCTCTCGGCAGACAACCGGGCGGCCCCATGCGCGCCACACCGACATGGTCACCGAAACACAGCCACCCGTGCCAACCCGAGCCCGCGGCCCACAGGGCCGGGTGCGAGACGACCTGCGCGGGCGCCCAGCGCCCGCTCCTTCAGGTCACGCCCACCGCGAGATCACTTGAGCTGGGAATCCTTCGAGCCGCGCCGGTTGATGCCGCCGCGCGCCCGCTGAGCGCCGTCGCGCTCCTGCTGGCAATCGATGCAAAGCTTCACCCCCGGCAGCGCCAGCCGGCGCTTCTCGGGAATCTCCTCGCCGCACTCGGCACATTCGCTCAGGCTCTCGCCCACCGGCGCGCGCCGCGCCCGCATGCGCTCCAGCTCTTCCGAGATCGACGCCTCGATCTGTTCGCTCACCGCCCCGTCGCGGCTCCAGCCTCCGGCCATGGCACTCTCCTCTTTCGACAAAAAAGATAGGCCCGTCCGGGGCCTCTGACCAGACCCGTTGACTTTGCCGGCACCGCTCTATCTTGCCTGCTCAAAGGAGTGCCCGCATGTTCCGCGTTCTCGCCACCCTCACCGCCCTGATCCTCGCCCTGCCCGCGCTGGCCGCGCAGGCCTTCAGCTTTGGCAGCATAGATGGCGGCGATCTCAACCTCGAGAGCTATCGCGGACAGCCGGTGCTGGTGGTCAACACCGCATCGCGCTGCGGCTTCACCCCGCAATACGATGGCCTGCAAGAGCTCTACGACACCTACCGCGACCGCGGTCTCGTCGTGCTCGCGGTGCCGTCGAACGACTTTCGGCAGGAACTCGGCAGCGAGGCCGAGGTCAAGGATTTCTGCGAGCTGAATTTCGACCTCGACCTGCCGATGACCACCATCACTCACGTGACAGGCTCACAGGCGCATCCGTTCTACCGCTGGTTGGCGGATCAGGGGTTTTCACCGTCCTGGAATTTCAACAAGGCGCTGATTGCTCCCGACGGCAGTTTCGTCGAGGGCTGGGGCGCGACCACGCGCCCCATGTCGGCGGCGATCACCTCGCAGGTGGAAACGCTGCTCGAGTGACCGCTCAGGCGGTCTCTCGGGTCAGCAGCGCATAGAGCTCGTCCTTGAGCAGGGCGCGCTGCTTGCGCAGGTCGTTCTCGGCCAGGGTGTCCATCGGCTGCAGAGAGGTCTCGACCCGGTGCACCTCGCGATTGATGTCGTGGTAGCGCTCCGCCAGATGCGCAAAGCGCTTGTCGGAGGCTTTCAGCTCCGAGATCCGCTCGGCATAGTCGGGAAAGTCGCGGGCGAGGTCGTGCGGGACGTGGGACATGCTCTGTCTCCTCCTTCTTCGGGTCGTCGGCCCGCCCGGGACCGTGGTGGGACCGGCGCGGGAGGACAGGCTGACATGACGGCGGACGCGCCGGCCTTGACCCGGATCAAACCGCCCGGATTTTCCCGCGTCCGTCTCCCTAGCGCTTGGCGCGGCGCCAGCCGGCGGCGCGGGCCTCGGCCTCGGAGCAGAACCAGCGCTCGCCCTTTCCGGTGCTGATCCGCGTGGCGCCGTAATGCTCCTGTCCCGGAACGTGGTAGATCCGTTCGCCCTTGCGCGAGATGTTGCCCTTGATCGCGCAGCCCTGCGGCGCGCCGGCGCTGTTGGCCACCTCTCGGCCCTTGCGGGCATCGGCCCGGAACGCCGCCGGCGCCTGCACGCCGGTGCTGTGCAGTCCAATCTCGCGCACGGCAGCGCGCTTCTCGTCGAGATCGTAGGCCATCGAATAGCGGCGGTAGGCGAAGGCCAGCCCGTCACGCACCATCTCGCGCCCGATGTCGCGCCCGCCGATCTCGCAGCGCGCCACCGCACGGCCGTAGCGGTCGGTGTCGAGGGTCTCGCAGCGGGCCTGCCGGCCCTCGTAGCGCGTCCTCACCTCCTGCGACACCCAGGCCCCGCAGGACCACATCGGCGCGCCCTCACCGCCACACATCTGCTTGACCTCGGGCGCGTCGATGCCGTGCAGCCGCACCCGCGTGCCGCCCACGTCGAGCGTATCGCCGTCGACCACATGCACCCGGCCCGAAGGTTCGGCCATCGCCGAAGCCCCGGCCAGAACTATGATAAAGCTGAAAAATATCTGTCTCATCGCGCCGACCTAGCGGGCGATTCAGGCGAAACTCGGGCAGCGACCTCACACTCCCGAGAGACCGCGGCGGCACAGGCCGATCGCCGCTGCAAGCGCCCCCGGCATCCCGGCTTGCACCCCCCTGCCCCGGCACGATAAAGCAGGCGACACTGCAATCCGCTTCGGAGCCCGCGTGACCCGCTACCTCGCCCCCCTGCTCTTCGGCCTGATCGGTGCCGGCATTCTTGTCGGTCTCGGCCTGTGGCAGTTGCAGCGGCTGGACTGGAAACTGGGTGTTCTGGCCGATATCGAGGCCCGCATCGCCGCCGATCCCGAGCCGCTGCCGGTGATGGTCTCGCCCACCGAGCAGCGCTACCAGCCGGTGTCGCTGAGCGGCGAGATCCTGCCGGGAGAGGCCCGCGTGCTGGTCAGCCGCAAGATGATCGGCGCCGGCTACCGCATCGTCTCGCCCTACCGCACCGACGAGGGCCGGCTGATCCTGCTCGACCGCGGCTTCACCACCGACGACAACAAGGATGCCACGCGCACCACGGGCTCGGCCGAGGTGCGGGGCAACCTGCACTGGCCCGACGACCGCAATTCCTCGACCCCCGAGAACGACGTCGCCGGCAATATCTGGTTCGCCCGCGACATCGGTCAGATGGCCGAAGCGTTGCAGACCGAGCCGCTTCTCGTCATCGCCCGGGAGATTTCGCCCGGCGACCCGCAAATCGAGCCGCTGCCGGTGGACACCAGCGGCATTCCCAACGATCACCTGCAATATGCCCTGACATGGTTCTCGCTCGCCGTGGTGTGGCTGTTCATGACCGCCTATTACATCGTGCGGCTGAGAAAGACCGGAGAGACCTGATGCGCTACATCTCGACCCGCGGACAGGCGCCCGCGCTGAGTTTCGAAGAAGCCATGCTGTCGGGCCTCGCCCGCGATGGCGGGCTCTACGTGCCCGAGACCATCCCGACCATGTCTCCGGATGACATCCGCGCGTTGCATGGTCTGAGCTACGAGGAGACCGCCTTTCGCGTCATGCGGCCCTTCGTCGGCGACGGCTTCACCGACGAGACCTTCGGCGACCTGATCTCCAAGGCCTACGCGGGCTTCGGCCACAACGCCCGTGCGCCGATGGTGCAGCTGGCGCCAGGGCATTTCCTCCTCGAGCTGTTCCACGGGCCGACGCTGGCCTTCAAGGACTTCGCGATGCAGCTCATCGGGCAGCTCTTCGAGGAGGCGCTGACCCGCCGCGGCGAGCGTGTCACCATCGTGGGCGCCACCTCGGGCGATACCGGCTCGGCCGCCATCGAGGCGTTCAAGGGGCTCGACGCGGTCGACGTGTTCATCCTGTTCCCGCATGGCCGCGTCTCGGAGGTGCAGCGCCGCCAGATGACCACGCCGACCGAGGCCAATGTGCACGCCCTCGCGCTCGACGGACATTTCGACGACTGCCAGGCTAAGCTCAAGGACATGTTCAACGATTTCGCCTTCCGCGACGAGGTGCGGCTGGCGGGCGTGAACTCGATCAACTGGGCGCGGGTGCTGGCGCAGGTGGTCTACTACTTCTCTGCCGCCGTCTCGCTCGGCGCGCCCGACCGCAAGGTGAGCTTCACCGTCCCCACCGGCAATTTCGGCGATATTTTCGCCGGCTACATCGCCAAGCGCATGGGCCTGCCGATCGACCGGCTGGTGGTCGCCACCAACCAGAACGACATCCTGCACCGCTGCCTGTCCTCGGGCGACTACAAGACCTCCGAGGTCTTTCCGTCGATCTCGCCCTCGATGGACATCCAGGTCAGCTCGAACTTCGAGCGCGCGCTGTTCGATGCCTATGGCCGCGACGGCAGCGCCGTGGCGCAACTGATGGACGAGCTGAAATCCGGCGGCGGCTTCCATGTCAGCCAGGGCGCGCTGCAGGGCCTGCGCGAGCATTTCGAAAGCGGCCGCGCCTCCGAGGACGAGACGCTGGCGACGATCCGGAAGGCGCATGACAGCATGGGCGAGCTGCTCTGCCCGCACTCCGCCATCGGCGTGAAGGTGGCCGACGAGCACCGCGACCCGGCGACGCCGATGGTCACGCTGGCCACCGCCCACCCGGCGAAATTCCCCGACGCCGTCGAGCAGGCCAGCGGCCTTCGTCCGCCCCTGCCCGAGCGGATGGCCGATCTCTTCGACCGGCCCGAGCGCGTCACCCGCGTGGAAAACGATCTTTCCGCCCTCGAAACCCTGATCCGGGAGCGTATCAACAAGTGACTGTCGAACTGACCACCCTGAAGAACGGCCTGCGCATCGTCAGCGAACGCATGGACGGGCTGCAATCCGCCTCGATCGGCGTCTGGGTCACCGCCGGTGGCCGCAACGAGCGCATCGAGCAGAACGGCGTGGCGCATTTCCTCGAGCACATGGCCTTCAAGGGCACCAAGACCCGCTCGGCGCTGCAGATCGCCGAAGCGATCGAGGATGTGGGCGGCTATATCAACGCCTACACCTCGCGCGAGGTCACGGCCTACTATGCCCGCGTGCTCGAGAACGACACCAAGCTGGCGCTCGACGTGATCGCCGACATCCTGCGCAACCCGGTCTTCGACGAGCGCGAGATCGAGACCGAGCGCCATGTCATCCTGCAGGAGATCGGCCAGGCGCTCGACACGCCCGACGACGTGATCTTCGACTGGCTGCAGGAGCGCGCCTACCAGAAGCAGCCGCTGGGCCGCACCATCCTCGGCGAAGAGGCCAACGTGCGCGGCTTCGGCAAGGGCGATCTCGAGACCTTCGTCGACGAGCATTACGGCCCCGAGCAGCTGATCATCTCGGCCGCGGGCTCGGTCGATCACGAGGCGCTGGTCAGCCAGGCCGAGGCGCTGTTCGGCGACATGGGCTCGCGCAAGGCCGCAGGCCCCGAGACCGCGCGCTTCACCGGTGGCGAGATCCGCCGCGAGAAGCAGCTCGAGCAGGCGCATTTCGCGCTCGCCTTCGAGGGTCCCGGCTATCGTGATCCCGGTTTCTACACCTCGCAGATCTATTCCATCGCGCTTGGCGGCGGCATGTCTTCGCGGCTGTTCCAGGAGATCCGCGAGAAGCGCGGCCTGTGCTACACGATCTTCGCCCAGAGCGGCGCCTACGAGGATACCGGGCTGATGACGGTCTACGCCGGCACCAGCGGCGACGAGCTTGCCGATCTCGCCCATCTCACCATCGACGAGATGAAGCGCGCCGCCGAGGACATGTCCCCGGAAGAGATCGCCCGCGCCCGCGCCCAGATGAAGGCCGGGCTTCTCATGGGGCTGGAAAGCTCGTCGTCGCGCGCCGAGCGCATGGCGCGCATGGTGCAGATCTGGGGCAAGGTGCCGCCGATCGAGGACACGGTCGCCAAGATCGACAACGTCACCACGGGCGACGTGCGCCTCTTCGCCGAGCAGATGGCAGCCTCTGCGCCGGCGGCGCTGGCGCTCTACGGCCCGGTCGGCAAGGCGCCCGACCTCGCCGCGCTGCAGGCACGTCGAGCCGCCTGATGCTCGGGCGGCGGCGCAGGTTCCGGCTCGACACCGAGCGTCTGGTGCTGCGGCCGCCGCAGCACGGCGACTTCAACGCCTGGGTCTCGCTGCGCGTCGAGAGCCAGGCCTACCTGACGCCCTGGGAGCCGTCCTGGGCGCAGGATCACCTCACCCGTCGGGCCTTCACCAACCGGGTCTATTGGGCCAACCGCTCGATCGCCGCGGGCACCGCGGTGCCATTGTTCCTGTTTCGCCGTGAGGACGAGCAGCTGCTGGGCGCCATCACCCTCGACAACATCCGCCGCGGGCCGGCGCAATCGGGGGTGTTGGGCTACTGGACCGGTCAGCCCTTCGCCCGCCATGGCTACATGCGCGAGACCATCGCGGCGCTGGTGCACCACGCGTTCGAGCGGCTCGACCTGAGCCGCATCGAGGCGGCCTGCCTGCCCGAGAACGTCGCCTCGCGCGGGCTTCTGGAGCGCTCGGGCTTCAAGTACGAGGGCGTGGCGCAGAGCTACCTTCAGATCAACGGGCGCTGGCGCACCCATGTGCTCTACGCCGCGCTGCGCGGCGACCGGCGCGGCAAGACGCAGGTGGGCTGACCGCGCCCGTCCTGCCCGCGCTTTGGGCGATCCTGCGTCAGACCGCTGGTGCAGGCTGACCCAACGGAAATGTCAGATGGAAGGGCGGCGTTCCCTGCTAGGCTGGTCTCACGCATCAAGGAGACCCGCCCATGCTGCGCCATGCGCTCGCCCTCGGACTTGCCCTTTTCGCCACCGCCCCGGCCCTGCAGGCCCAGCAGGCCCGCCAGCCTTCGCATTGCATCGCCATTGCCGACGCCGCGCCGGGGCTGCAATACCTTCACAAGGCGGCCTGGACCGACCCTGTACCGGAATACTCGGTGCGCATCCGCTACCTGTCACATGCCAGCTTCCTGATCCAGACCCGCGGCGGGCTCGAGGCGGTCACCGATTACACTGGCTTCATCGGCAACACCGATCTGGTGCCCGACATCGTCACGATGAACCACGCGCATTCCTCGCACTGGACGTCGACCCCCGACCCCGCGATCCCGCATGTGCTGCCCGGCTGGGGCCCGTTCGGCGAGGGCATCGAGCATCACCTCGACCTTGGCGAGATGCTGGTGCGCAACGTCTCGACCGACATCCGCTCGGCCATGGGCGGCACCGAGGAGCGCGGCAACTCGATCTTCGTCTTCGAGGTCGAGGGCCTCTGCATCGGTCATCTCGGCCACCTGCATCACGAGCCCAACGATGCGCAATATGCGGCCCTCGGGCGGCTCGACGTGCTGATGGTGCCGGTGGATGGCGGCTACACCATGGCGCTCGACACGATGATCGACGTGGTCGACCGGGTGAAGAGCTCGATCATTATCCCGATGCACTGGTTCTCGGGCTATTCGCTCAATGCCTTCATCGAGGGGGTCTCGGACCGCTTCATGATCGACCGCCGCACGGGCCCGGAGATGGTCGTGAGCCTGCGCGACCTGCCCTCACGCCCGACCGTGGTGGTGCTGCAACCGATGCCCTTGCGGGAGTAGCGGCGCGCCCCCTGACCATGGGGCCCAAATCTTTCTGCGAAAGATTTGCCCGGCGCCCGACCGGTCCGCCCCTTGGCTTCGCGCGGAAAATCGGCACAGTCGGCGCCGAAAGGACCCTCCCATGCCGCTTATACCCGCCGACGATACCTTCGCCGAGACCCTCGCAGCCCGCCTGCCCGAAAACACCCTGCACCGCGCCGAGCCGCGCTATCTCGAGGAGCCGCGCGGCCGCTGGCAAGGCAGCTCGCGCTGGGTCGCCCTGCCGCGCAGCACCGAGGAGGCGGCCACCATCGTGCGCGCCTGCAACGCAGCGCGCGTGGGCGTGGTACCCTATGGCGGCGGCACCGGGCTGGTGGGTGGCCAGGTGGCGCAGGACGGTGCCGCGCCGCTGCTCGTCTCGATGGAGCGCATGGCTGCCGTGCGGGCGCTTTACCCTCGGGAGAACGTGCTGATCGCGGAGGCCGGCGCGGTGCTGGCCGACGTTCAGGCGGCGGCGCTGGCGGAGAACCGGCTTTTCGCCCTGTCGCTGGCCTCGGAGGGCACCGCGCGCATCGGGGGCCTGCTCTCGACCAACGCCGGCGGGGTGAACGTGCTGCGCTACGGCAATGCCCGCGAGCAGGTGCTGGGGCTCGAGGCAGTGCTGCCCGACGGCACGATCTGGCACGGGCTCAAGCGGCTGCGCAAGGACAACACCGGCTACGACCTGCGTCACCTGCTGATGGGCGCCGAGGGCACCTTGGGGCTGATCACCGCTGCTGCCCTCAAGCTCTCGCCGGTGCCCGCCGTTACCGGCACCGCGCTCTTCACCGTCGAGAGCCCCGCCGCGGCGCTCGACCTGCTGGCCATCGCCCGCGACCAGCTTGGCGAGGGCATCAGCGCCTTCGAACTGATCTCGCGGCAGGGGCTGGACTTCCTGACCGAGAAACTGCCCGACGTGCGCCAGCCCTGGCCCCAGCCGCCGGAGTGGTGCGTGCTGGTGGAGCTTGGCCTGTCGCGCGGGCTCGACCCCGAGGCCGCGCTCGAGACGCTCTTCGGCACCGCGCTGGAGGCCGGGCTGGTCAGCGACGGGCTGGTGGCCCAGTCCGAGCAGCAGCGCGCCGAGTTCTGGGCCATCCGGGAGCGCATCCCCGAGGGCAACAAGGCGATCGGCGCAATCTCGTCGCATGACATCTCGCTGCCGCTCGGGCTGGTTCCGGAGTTCATCGAGCGCAGCGCGCCGCGGCTGGCCGAGGTGGGCGCCTTCCGGATCAACTGCTTCGGACATCTCGGCGACGGCAACCTGCATTACAACGTCTTCCCCCTGCCCGGGCGCAGCAAGGAGCAGCACGTCCATCAGCGCGAGGAGATCAAGCGGACGGTGCATGATCTGGTGCATGAGATGGGCGGCTCGGTCAGCGCCGAGCACGGAATCGGGAGGCTCAAGGTCGACGATCTGGAGCGCTACGGCGATCCCGCGAAACTCGCCGCGATGCGGGCGATCAAGGCGGCGCTCGACCCCAACGGCATCATGAACCCCGGCGCCGTGCTGAGGGGCTGAAGACCGCTTTGGAAAGCTGGGGGCCGCCAAAGATTTTTCGTACGAAAAATCTTGTGCCGCGTCAGTTGGCGGAGACCCGGAAGACGCAGCCATCCGAGAGCAGTTCAGGGGGCGTCAGGCACAGACCGCGCGCCACGCTAAACGCTGCCAGCACCTTGGGCACGTAGTCACGGGTCTCGGCATAGGGGGGCACCCCCTCGTGCCTCGGGATCGAGTTCTCGCCGGCATTGTAGCCCGCCAGCACCATGATCGGGTCGCCGTCGAAAGTCTCCATCAGGAAATCGAGGAAGGCCACGCCGCCCTGTATGTTCTGCGCCGGGTTGAGGGAATCCGCGACCCCGAAGCGCGCCGCGGTCGCCGGCATGAGCTGCATCAGCCCCTGCGCGCCGGCCCCGCTCACCGCATCCGCCCGACCGGAGGATTCCACCGCCATCACCGCCAGCGCCAGTGCCGGCGACACACGGGTCCCCACGGTCGCCTTGAGAAGCTCGACACCCCAGGACGACGCCATGCTCTGCAGATCCTGAAGGCGCGGCGCGGCCACGCCGTATCCCTGCGGCGGGGTCGACAGCTTGATCAGCGTGGGTTCGAGCCGCCCCGGGCCACTATCGGCCAGTGCCGGCGAGACCGCATCCCAGAACCAGCCATAGGAGCCTGACCCGCCGGCGCGCCCCGACGACGCCACCACGGCCGCCTCCGGGGCCGGCAGCGGCTTGGGCTTCATCGGGGCGGGCGCGATCTGAACGGTGATGCGGCGCTTGGCGCCGGCCTTCGGCGGCGTGACCCGCTTGGCGGAGAATTCCGGAAACGGCGCCGGCTGCTCTGCCGGAACCGCACCTGCGCTCATCAGGGCCACGAGAACGGTGGCTGTCATCATGCGAAACATTGTCGGACCTGCCTCTGGTCTCTGCGCTTTTGTGGCAGTGTCTCATGCCGCGGGCCACCGACCAAGACGGGCGCCGGGATTCGGCGCCGGGCCGTGCCTTTTTCGCCGGCCTGCCCCGCGGCTCCCGCAAAACGGGAACTCGCCGACCACGTATTTCCTTTTGATTTCATTAAGATGAACTTGCCAGATTGTTTCCATCTCCCTCCTGAAAACAAACCAATTGCGCCAAATTCGTGCCCGATTCCGGGGGCTATATACCCTCATACCGCAACGGACGGGGCCGTGAGAGAAACCCCGAGGCACCGGCGCGGTGAGTAAGTAACCTGAGACCAGTACATTATACTTTGGAGAGAGACATGCTGAACTTCATCAAAAACTTCCGCGCAGACGAAGACGGTGCCGTGACGGTTGACTGGGTCGTGCTGACTGCGGCCGTGGTTGCAATGGCGATCGGCGCTTACACCACCATCAAGGACAACTCCGACAACATGATCAGCGCCGCGGGCAACGCGATCGCGTCCGAGCAGGGCAACCTGTTCTAATCACGTCGGAAGATCCGGATTTCTCGCCCACCGGTCGGTCTGACGGCCGGTGGGCGGATCCACCCCGATTTCCTGCTTTGACGAGTTTTTCCCTGCGGAAGGTCCAGATGATCCAACAGCTCAAGGGTTTTCTGAGCGACGAAACCGGCGCAATTACCGTCGACTGGGTCGTTCTCACTGCGTCGGTCGTGGCGATGGCGGCGATCTCGTTCTACCAGATCCGCGACAACAGCGCGAACCTCGAAGCCGCGGCGGGCAACGCCGTCGCCCAGGAACAGACGCGGCTCTTTCCGGACTGATCCCGCGCGGACAGCCCTAGCATTCCAGCCGCTTCGCCCCGAAGCGGCTTTCGTCTTTTTTGCGCCCCTCCTTGCCCCCCTCCCCGTCGACGCCCGCAAAGCGCTGCGAGGACGGCAAGAATTGGCCACATTCCCCCGGTATGTGTCGGGAGCAGGATCAGAGATCGCCCCCGGTCCACGAGCGGACCGAGCACAGGCGACAACCCGAGAGGTAACACGTATGCGACTGGTATTCGGACTTGTACTTCTGGCAGGCCTTGCCCTTGCAGGCTTCGCCGTGCACCTCGCCCAGAAGCAGTTCGGCGCGTATCAGAACGCGCTTCAGGAAGAGCGCCAGAAGGCTGTCGAAGCGGTTCCGACCGGACGCATCTATGTCATGACCCGGCCTATCGCCCGCGGCGAGATCCTGACCCCCGACGCGGTCAAGCTGGCCCCCTGGCCGATGGAGATCATGCCCGAGGGCATCTTCACCGAGAAGCGGCCGCTCTTCGTGGAGGGCGACGCGCCGCGCGTCGTGGTCAACGCGATGGACAAGTTCGACGCCGTCCTCGACGGGCGCGTCAGCGAACCGGGCGGCGATGCCGGCCTGACCTCGCGGCTTGAGCGCGGCGAGCGCGCCTTTGCCATCAAGGTCGACGTGGCGACCGGCGTCTCCGGCTTCCTGCGCCCGGGCGACCGGGTCGACGTCTACTGGACCGGCCGCGTTCCGGGCAACGACCCCAACCTGCCGCAGGGCGATGTGACCAAGCTGATCGAGACCGGGATCCGTCTGATCGCCGTCGACCAGACCGCGGAATCGGAAACCGCGAACCCGACGACCATCGCACGCACCGTCACAGTCGCCATCACGCCGCAACAGGTTGCCGGCCTTGCACAGGCGCAAAGCACCGGTCGGCTGTCGCTGTCGCTGATGGCCGCGAACGACGAGACCGTCGCCGACGCGATCGAGGTCGACCAGCGCGCCCTTCTCGGGCTCACGAAGCGCGAGCAGCAGGTCGAGAAGAAATCCATTCAGGTCTGCACCACCCGGGTGCGCCGCGGATCGGAAGTTGTCGAGATCCCGATCCCCTGCACGAACTGAGCTTTTTCAACCGCTTGAACCGGGGGCGCCAGAGGGCGCCCCCGCTTGCGTTCCACGCCCAAAGACAAGGCGCTGTTGCCCGCACCCCACATCAGCGACGCGCCTGAAACCATTGATTCTTGCAAAGAAACCCAAACTGTCGCACAGTCGCCCGCAAAGTGGGCAGAAAAGACCCGCACCCGAGGCGTGATCGAAAGGCAGGTCACATGACATTCGAGAAGACCCTCAAGGCGGCCCTGCTCGGGCTGACCCTGGCCGCGAGTCCGGTCGCCCACTCAAGCTGGGCCGACAGTCTGCGCGTTGTGCGGACCGGCACCGAAAGCGTGCTCAGCGTTCCGATGAATCGCGCCGTGGTGGTCGAAAGCGACCGGCCCTTCGCCGAACTCTCCATCGCGAACCCCGCCATCGCCGACATTTCCTCGCTGTCCGACCGCACGATCTATGTGCTGGGCAAGACCCCCGGCACTACCACGCTGACCATTCTCGACGCCAACGGCCGGCTGATCACCAATGTCGACGTGCGGGTCGCCGCGGACGTCACCGAGTTCAAGGAACGCCTGCGCCAGATCCTTCCCAACGAGCCCATCGAGGTGCGCACCGCCAATGACGGCATCGTGCTATCGGGTACGATCTCGAGCGCCCAGAAGCTGCAGCGCGCGCTCGATCTTGCCGAGCGCTATGCCCCCGAGCGGGTCTCGAACCTGATGACCGTGGGCGGCGTGCAGCAGGTGATGCTGAAGGTGCGCTTCGCCGAGATGCAGCGCTCGGTCGCCAAGAACCTGCGCTCGTCGCTGTCGGTGACCGGCACCCTGTTCGGCAACGATGAAACCACGCTCGCGAGCGAGACCGGCACCCTGATCGGCCAGTCGGGCAACACCAGCATCAACGTGAATGACGACGCCGAAGGGGCCTTTCTCCTGGGCTTCAACAGTGGCGCACTTCAGGTTGGCATCCTGCTGGAAGCGCTTGAATCGAAAGGCATTTCGCGCACCCTCGCCGAGCCGAACCTGACCGCCCTGTCGGGACAGGAAGCACGCTTCCTCGCCGGCGGCGAATATCCGGTTCCGGTGTCGCAGGACGATGGCACCACGATCGTCAGCTACAAGCCCTTCGGCGTCGAGCTGAACTTCGTGCCGCGCGTCGTCGATGGCGACCTGATCAACCTCGAGCTCGAGGCGGCGGTGTCGTCCATCGACTCGTCGAACGGCATCACCACCGGCGAGATCACCATCGATGCCTTCCGGCGCCGCGAGACCTCGACCACGGTCGAGATGCGCGACGGCGAAAGCTTTGCCATCGCCGGCCTGCTGCAGGACGATTTCCGGGACCTCAACGGCCAGGTGCCGTGGCTCGGCGACATCCCGGTTCTCGGGGCGCTGTTCCGTAGCGCCGAATACGAGCGCGAGCAGTCCGAGCTGGTGATCATCGTCACCCCGCATCTCGTGACCCCGACCCGGGGCGAGGTGCTGGCTCTGCCCACCGACCGCGTGCGCCCGCCCACCGAGAAGGACCTGTTCCTCTACGGCCGGACCGCCTCCGACACCCGGCGGCCGCAATCCGGCGGCGCGGCAGAAGTCGCGAAGCAGGATTTCACCGGCTCCTACGGCTATGTGATGGACTGAGATGAGGACTGGTGAGATGACCGGGCGCAGCAAGATGATCAGGATCGGCCTCGCGGGCCTCGGACTCTCCCTCCTCGCCGCCTGCGGCGCCTCGAGCCAGTGGGGCCAGGAAGCCGGCCGCGTGGTCGACAATGGCAGCTTCGGCAACGCCACGATGAACAACACCCAGATCCAGAACGGCGATCGCCGCTACGTGATCGACCTTGGCGAGCGCTTCGCCGAGGAGGTGCCGACCATGGTCACCTTCGCCTTCAACAGCGCACAGCTCGACAATGGCGCCCGCGCCACCCTGCGGGAGCAGGCCAACTGGATCCGCCAGTTCCCCGAAGTGCGCTTCCGCGTCTACGGCCATACCGATCTCGTCGGCTCGCCCGCCTACAACAAGCGCCTCGGCATGGCCCGCGCGCAGGCGGTGGTCTCCTACCTTGCCGCGCAGGGCATCTCTCGCGAGCGTCTCGAGGCGGTGGTCTCCTACGGCGAAACCCAGCCGCTGATCGTCACCAGCGAACGCGAGCGCCGGAACCGGCGAACGGTGACCGAGGTTTCGGGCTTCGTCGGCTCGCATCCGACGGTGCTCGACGGCAAGTATGCCGAGGTGATCTACCGCGAGTACATCCGCAGTGCCGAGCCGGCCAGCGGCCTCACCGGCATCACCGGCGCCGAGCTCTCGACCGACAGCTAATCGTCCCGAACGACGACTGATCGTCCAGCATTACCGTACAATTTCGGTTTTTCGGCCCAAATGTCGCCCACATTCTGAGTGAATTTACCGTCAGCGGGACAGCTGCGCCGACCGAGTCGGAGCCGCATCCCGGCGACGGGAACAGGTGTGTGCGCTGTCTTCCCTGCCTCGCCGGGTGTCTCCAAGAAGGCAAAGGATGACAGGCAAATGACGAGTATGACCGCTGTACAAAGTGACCCGAGCCCGATCGTCGCCTGCACGATCAGCCGGAACGTGCAAAATTTCGATCTGCTCATCGAGGATATGGAAGCGCTGCTCGGCGAAGGCTGGGGCGATCTCGGCTTCGGCGAGGCGCTGGCCTTTCTCGGACAGCCGGACTCGCAGGATCTTGAATTCGTCGCCATGGCGATCGACGAGGAGGACGAGGAGGATCTCGGCCTGATATCGGAGGTCATCGGCGCCGCGAAGGCGCGTGACATCAAGGTGGTCCTGATCGCCGAAGACGTCACCCCGGCGGCGCTGCACCAGCTGCTGCGCCGGGGCGCGGACGAGTTCGTCCCCTACCCGCTGCCCGAGGGCGAGCTGGCCGCCGCGGTCGACCGGATGCGCCGCGCCTCGGTGGTGGCCGACGCCGCCGAACCGCCGGTCAAGCTGTCGGGCGATGGCGACGGGGTGCTGATTGCGGTGCAAGGCATGTGTGGCGGCTGCGGTGCCACCAATTTCGCGGTCAATCTCGCCTGGGAGCTCGCCAATATCAGCAAGGGGCGCGCCCCACGCGTCTGCCTGCTCGATTTCAGCCTGCAGTTCGGCTCCGTCGCCACCTATCTCGACCTGCCCCGCCGCGAGGCGGTGCTCGAGATGCTGGGCGACGTGGAATCGATGGATGGCGAGAGCTTCGCTCAGGCGCTGGTGAGCTTCGAGGACAAGCTCCAGGTCCTGACCTCGCCCGCCGACCTCGTCCCGCTCGACCTGATCGGCCCCGAAGATGTGAAGCAGGTTCTCGACGTGGCGCGCGAGCATTTCGATTACGTCGTGGTCGACATGCCGACCACGCTGGTGCAGTGGACCGACACCGTGCTGACCGAGGCGCAGGTCTATTTCGCCCTGCTCGAGCTCGACATGCGCTCGGCCCAGAACACGCTGCGCCTGAAGCGCGCCATGCAGGCCGAGGAGTTGCCCTTCGACAAGCTGCGCTTCACGCTCAACCGGGCGCCAAAATTCACCGACCTGCAGGGCAAGAGCCGGGTGCGGCGCATGGCCGAGAGCCTCGGCATCCGCATCAACGTGCAGCTTTCCGATGGCGGCCGCCTTGTCGGCCAGGCCAACGATCACGGGCTGCCGCTGGCGCAGCACGCCCAGAAGAACCCGTTGCGCAAGGAAATCGCGAAGCTGGCGGTCGAGCTGCACAGCATCGGTCAATCCGACGCCGAAGCAGCCTGAGAGGGGGTCTGAAGGATGTTCTCACGCTACAAGAAACCGTCGGCCAAAAGCGCGGCGCCCGCCGTCGCCGTGGCCGAGGCGCCCGCCGCCGCAGCAAAGGCCCCTGCCCCGCAGCAACCCCGGGCCAAGGCGCCTGCGCCCCCTGCGACGCCGCCACGCAAGCCGCGCGCCAAGCCCGCCGAGGTCACTCCGCAGGACCGCGAGAAGAAGCGCAAGGAGCGCATGGGCGACATCAAGCTCGAGATGCACCGGGTGCTGCTCGACAATTTGAACCTCGCGGCCATCGACCAGGCCAGCGAAAAGGAGCTTCGCGAGGAAATCAGCGCCATCGTCGCCGAGACCCTGCAGGACAAGGGCATCGTGCTCAACCGCGAGGACCGGCAGACCCTCAACCAGGAGCTCTACGACGAGGTCAAGGGCCTCGGCCCGCTCGAGTCGCTGCTGCAGGACGAGACCGTTTCGGACATCCTCGTGAACGGTCCGCACCAGATCTTCGTCGAGCGCAACGGCAAGCTGCAGGTGTCGGACGTCGTCTTCAAGGACGAACGTCACCTGATGCGGATCATCGACAAGATCGTCTCGGCGGTGGGTCGCCGGGTCGACGAGTCGAACCCCTATGTCGACGCCCGCCTTGCCGACGGCTCGCGTTTCAACGCCATGGTGCCGCCGATCGCGGTGGATGGCTCGCTGGTCTCGATCCGGAAGTTCAAGAAGGACAAGCTGTCGATCGACGACCTGATCCAGTTCGGCGCCTTCACCGAGGAGATGGCGGTCTACCTGCAGGCCGCCGTCGCCACCCGCCTCAACGTCATCGTCTCGGGCGGAACCGGCTCGGGCAAGACCACCACGCTCAACGCGTTGTCCTCCTTCATCGACGACAGCGAGCGCATTCTGACCATCGAGGACACCGCGGAACTCCAGCTTCAGCAGAGCCACGTGGGCCGCATGGAAAGCCGCCCGCCCAACGTCGAGGGCAAGGGCGCGGTGACCCCGCGCGACTGTCTCAAGAACGCGCTGCGGATGCGCCCCGACCGCATCATCGTCGGCGAGACCCGCGGCGAGGAAGTCATCGACATGCTGCAGGCCATGAACACCGGCCATGACGGCTCGATGACCACGATCCACGCCAACAACCCGCGCGACGGCATCTCGCGGATGGAGAACATGATCGCGATGTCCGGTGTGGAGATGCCGCTCAAGGCGATGCGCAGCCAGATCTCCTCGGCGGTGAACCTCATCGTGCAGGCCTCGCGCCTGCAGGACGGCTCGCGCCGGATGACCTCGATCACCGAGATCACCGGCATGGAGGGCGACGTGATCTCGATGCAGGAGATCTTCCGCTACCAGCGCGTGGGCCTGACCCCCGACAACAAGATCATCGGCCACTTTACCGCGACCGGCGTGCGCAGCCACTTCTCGGAGCGCTTCAAGATGTGGGGCTACGATGTCCCGCCGTCGATCTACGAACCTTTCCGTCCGGAGTAACCAGTCATGTTTTCGGCAGAACTGATCATCTATGGCCTGATCTTCGTCGGCGTGCTCGTGCTGGTCGAAGGCGTCTATCTCGTGGCCTTCGGAAAGTCGATCAGCCTCAACAGCAAGGTCAACCGCCGGCTCGAGATGCTCGACAAGCACAGCAACCGCGAGGAGGTGCTCGCCAAGCTCCGCAAGGAGATGGACCAGCACATGAAGAGCCGCGGCCTGCCGCTCTATTCGCTGCTTGCGGATCGCGCCCAGAAGGCCGCGCTGGCCTTCACCCCGAACCAGCTTATCCTGATGATGGCTGGCGTCAGCGTCTTTGCCTTCTTCGGTCTGACCGCCGGCACCGAGGCCGGGCTTGGCGTGCGGGTGATGATCGCCATCGGCATGGGCGTGGGCGGCGTGTTCATGTGGGTCAACGGCAAGGCCAAGAAACGCCTCGCGCTGATCGAGGAGCAGCTTCCCGACGCGGTGGAGTTGATGGTGCGCTCGCTGCGCGTCGGGCACCCGTTCAGCTCGGCCATCGCGGTGGTCTCGAAGGAGATCAAGGACCCGCTCGCCACCGAGTTCGGCGTGATCGCCGATGAGAGCACCTATGGCCGCGACATCGGTGAGAGCCTCAAGCACATGGCCGAGCGCCTCGACATGCAGGATCTGCGCTTCCTCGCCGTGGCGGTGTCGATCCAGCAGCAATCGGGCGGCAACCTCGCCGAGATCCTAGAGGGCCTCGCCAAGGTCATCCGCGCCCGCTTCCGGCTGTTCCGCCGGGTCAAGGCGATCACCGCCGAGGCGCAATGGTCGGGCAAGTTCCTGTCGGGCTTCCCGGTGGGCGTGCTGCTGGTGATCCAGCTTACCGATCCGCATTACTACGATGAGGTTCTCGACCACCCGTGGTTCGTCCCGGCCTGCTTCATCGTCGCGGTGTTCCTGGCGCTGAACCTGATGGTCATGCGCATGCTCGTGAACATCAAGGTCTGAGAGGGCTGTCAAAATGATCGAAACGCTCAACACCATGATCACCGACATGCTTGGTCCGGCGGGCCCGCTGATGGTGGTCGCCGGCCTCGCCTTCCTGCTGATCGTCGCGGCCATCCCGCTGATGCTGGCCGGCAAGCCCGACCCGATGGACAAGCTCGCCAAGTCCGGTCGCGACCGGGTCGATGCCGAGACCAAGGCGATCCTGCGCGACAAGCGCAAGAACGCCAAGCTGAACAAATACGCCCAGTATCTCGAGCCCAAGAGCGCCGAGGAGCTTGGCGAGGTGCGCATGAAGCTGCTGCAGGCGGGCTACCGCACCCGCGACGCGGTGCGGCTCTACTACCTTGCGCAGATGGTGCTGGGGCTCGGCCTGCTGGTGGCGGGCCTGACCTATTACCTGATGTTCATCGATGGCCCCGAAAGCACGATGCAGCAGAAGCTGATGTACATCATCCTGCCCGGCGCGCTCGGCTATCTCGCCCCGAAATACTGGATCACCAAGCGTGTCGAGGAGCGCAAGAAGCAGATCGAGGAGGGCTTCCCCGATGCGCTCGACATGATGCTGGTCTGCGTCGAGGCCGGCCAGTCGCTTGACCAGTCGATCGTGCGTGTCTCCAAGGAGATCCGGGCCTCCTACGCGGCGCTTGCGGACGAGTTCGAGATCATCAGTCACGAGATGAAGGCCGGCAAGGACAAGGCCTCGGTGCTCAACGACATGGGCGAGCGCTGCGGCGTGGCCGATGTGTCGTCGTTCGTCACCGTCCTGAACCAGGCTTCGACCTTCGGCACCTCGATCGCCGACGCGCTGCGCATCTATGCCAGCGAGATGCGTGACAAAAGAGTCATGCGTGCCGAGGAAAAGGCGAACAAGCTGCCGACAAAGATGACGCTGACGACTATGATGCTCACCGTGCCGCCGCTTCTGATCATTCTGGTCGGGCCGTCGGTCGTGAACATCACCAAGCTCGGGAGCCTCGGCTTCTAAGACCGCGCAACGGGGTCGCCATGCGCCAAGGCCTGATCGCCTGCCTGACATTTCTGATGCTGGCCGCCTGTTCTTCGGGCGGCCGTGTCATTCCCGAGGACCAGATCTACGCCCCCGCCCTCGATCCGGGGGGCGAGGCGGTGGATGGGCTGATCGTCGGTCACCGGCTGATGGAGGCGGGGCAGTACGAGCTCGCGCTCGAGGCCTTCACCCGCGCCGCCGCCACCCATGGCCTGACCGGAGAGGTGCTGACCTCGCTCGGCACCGCCAATCTCGGACTCGGCCGCCTCAACCAGTCGGAAACCCTGCTGCGGCAGGCCGTCGAGGAGGAGCCGGACTGGGCCGAGGCCTGGAACAACCTTGGCGTCGTGTTGATGGAGCGCGGAGAGACCGCCGAGGCCTCCGAGGTGTTCCGCCGGGCCTACGCGCTCGACAATGGCGAAAGTGACGCAATCCGCGACAATCTGCGCTTGGCGCTCGCAAAAATGGAAACTGCGAGCTATGGTGAGCCCAGGCAAGAAGACTACAAGTTGGTCCGCCGGGGCAGCGGCAGCTACCTCATCCGGTCGATCGACTGACGAGGCAAAAGCAGCAAAAAGGACGCAACAATGCGCCACCCCATCCTTGCGACCCTCTGCGCGGCAGGGGTGTTCGGACTCTCCGCATGTGACAAGACCATCGACAAGGACGCCGTCGACCGCGAGTTCACCGGTGTGAACGCCATCGACGGGACCGGCCTCAACGATGTCATGCTCAAGGCCGCGGACCCGTCCGAGGCGGTGACCTATTTCCAGCGCGCCGACGGCATCGACCCGGGCCGCATCGACCTGATGCGCGGTCTCGCCGCCTCGCTGGTCCGCGCCAAGCGCAACCAGGAGGCCAGCATCGCCTGGGCCAAGGTCGTCGACCATGCCGACAGCACCAACGATGACCGCGTGGCGCTGGCCGACGCGCTGATCCGCAACAACGACTGGGAGCGCGCCGAGCAAACGCTGAACTCGATCCCGCCGACCCACGAGAGCTACAAGCGCTACCGGCTCGAGGCGATGATCGCCGATGCCAACCAGAACTGGGACAAGGCCGACAGCTTCTACGAGACCGCGGTGGGCCTGACCACCAAGCCGGCCTCGGTGCTGAACAACTGGGGCTATTCCAAGCTGTCGCGCGGCGACTATTCCGGCGCCGAAAAGCTGTTCTACGAGACTCTGCGCCACGATCCGGCGATGTTCACCGCCAAGAACAACCTCGTGCTCGCCCGCGGCGCGCAGGGCAACTACACCCTGCCAGTCCTGCAGATGACCCAGGTCGAGCGCGCCGAGCTGCTGCACACCATGGGGCTCTCGGCGGTCAAGCGCGGCGACGTGCGCATCGGCAAGGGCCTTCTCGAAGACGCGATCGAGACCCACCCGCAGCATTTCGACGCCGCCGCCACGGCGCTCGCGGCGCTCGAACCGACGGTCACGAACTGAGCCGATGCTGTCGATTTCCGCCGCCGCCGCGACCTGGTTCGCGCCGTTCGTGCTGCCCATCTGTCTCTATGTCTGCTTCACCGACATGCGTGAGATGCGGATCACCAACCAGGCCAACCTGGCGCTGCTGCTGGTCTATGCGGTGGTGGGAGTCTTCGTGCTGCCGCTCGACGCCTATCTCTGGCGCTACGCGCATTTCGGCGTGGCGCTGGTTGCGGGCATCGCGCTCAACGCCGGCGGCGTCATGGGTGCCGGTGACGCCAAGTTCATCGCCGCAGCGGCCCCCTTCATCCACGTCGGCGACCTGCGCTTCCTGATGGCTCTGGGGGCCGCGGTGACGCTGGCCGCCTTCCTCGCCCACCGCATCGCCAAGATGACCCCGCTGCGCCGCCTCGCCCCCGACTGGAAGAGCTGGTCGAGCGGCAAGCGCTTCCCGATGGGCGTTGCGCTTGGCGGAACTCTGGCGATCTACCTCGTGCTCGGCATACTCTACGGCAAGTAACGGGCGCCGGGTCGGCCGGCGCTCCCAGCGAGATCCGACGCCATGCGCCTGCGCCTCCTCTGCCTCATCAGCCTTGCCTTCCTGGCCGCCTGCGGCGAGCGCGTCTCGCCCGACAGCGACGCCCGCATCCTGATGATGGGCGACTCGATGCTCGCCACCCATCGCGGCACCGGCCAGTCGGTGGGCGACGGGCTCGAGGACCTTCTCGGCGAGGAGGTCATCGACCGCTCGGTGCCCGGCGCGCGGATGATCTATGTCTTTCCCCTCAGCGGCAGCGCAGGGATGCGCATCGCAGCGCAGTACCGCGCCCACCCGTGGGACTGGGTGGTGCTGAACGGAGGCGGCAACGACCTGCTCTTCGGGTGTGCCTGCGCGCTCTGCGAGACCCGCCTCGAGCGGATGATCTCGGAGGATGGCCGCACCGGCGTGATTCCCGAGCTGGTGGCCGCGCTGAGGGCCAGCGGCGCCGGCGTCGTCTATCCCGGCTACCTGCGCAGCCCCGGCCGCTGGTCATTGATCGACGGCTGCCGCGACATCGGCGACCGCTTCGAGCGCCGCCTCGCCCGGCTCGCCGATCACGACCCCGGCGTGACCCATGTCTCGCTTTCCGACCTCGTGCCGGAGGGCGATCGCTCGTACCACGGCCCAGACCTCATTCATCCCTCCCCCAAGGGCAGCCGCGCCATCGCCGAACGGATCGCTTCGGTGATCGGCGCCGAGACCGTGGCCGTACCGCGCCCCTGAGCCTGCAGCGCGCCAGTCGCGCGCCCTTTCACGACGCGCCGCTGCATTTCCCAAGCCCGGCCAAGCTGTTGCCACAAAGCTACCGTTTCCTCCTCGGCAACACTTCCTACGGGGCACCCGCAAATGAACATGGAATCGAGCGCCGTTCTGGCACCGCCCGCGCCCAAGCGGCTGGACGAGATGAGCCTGTCTCAGATCTTCATGCGCGACATCGCGCTGAAGACCCTGTTCCGCAAGAACACCAATACCGTCTCCGCCCTTGCCAAGGCGCTGTGCCTGCCGATCGGCATCACGCAGGAGCTAATCGACCTCGGCCGCTCTCAGAGCCTGATCGAGGCGATGGGCACCCTGAGCGCCAGCACCACCGGCAACGAGATGGGCTACCAGCTGACCGATTCCGGCAAGGCACGCGCGCTCGATGCGCTGTCGCAGTCGGAATATTTCGGCGCCATGCCGGTGCCGCTCGAGATCTACCGCGAGCAGGTCAAGCGCCAGTCGATCCGCAACGTCCAGATCACCCGCGACCAGCTGTTGGGTGCCATGGGCCACCTCGTGCTTCCCGAGCAGCTGATCTCGCATCTCGGCCCGGCGGTCAGCTCGGGCCGTTCGATCCTGATGTACGGCCCGCCGGGCAACGGCAAATCGTCGATCTCGAACGGCATCCGCGACGCCATGGGCGACAAGATCTACGTGCCCCGCGCCATCGAGTATTCCGGGCAGGTCATCTCGGTCTATGACCCGATCGTGCACAGCGCTGCCGAGACGGCCGAGGACGCCCCCACCCAGCTACGCCGCACCAACCGCTTCGACAGCCGCTACGTGCTCTGCGAGCGCCCCACGGTGATCACCGGCGGCGAGCTGTCGCTGAACATGCTCGACCTCGTCTACAACCCCACCGCCCGCACCTACCAGGCGCCGCTGCAGCTCAAGTCCACTGGCGGCATCTTCATCGTCGACGACCTCGGACGTCAGGCCGAGCCGCCGCAGGCGCTGGTCAACCGCTGGATCGTGCCGCTCGAGGAATCCAAGGACATCCTCGCGCTGCAATCGGGTGAGAAGTTCGAGGTCCCCTTCGACACGCTGGTGATCTTCTCGACCAATTTTCATCCCAATGAGATCTTCGACCAGGCGGCCCTGCGCCGGATCTTCTTCAAGATCAAGATCGACGGACCGAACCAGCAGGACTTCCTGAAGATTTTTGCGCTTGTGGCCCGCAAGAAGAAGCTCGAGCTCGATGAGGCCGCGCTGGTTTACCTTCTGAAGACCAAGTACCCGACGATCGACAACGTCTATGCCAACTACCAGCCGGTATTTCTGATCGACCAGATGCTCGCGGTCTGCGACTTCGAAGGCTGGCCCTATCGCATGACCAAGGAACTGGTAGACCGCGCCTGGTCCAATATGTTCGTCCGGGACGAGACCATCGTGAAGTGAGCGCGGCCCCGACTGTCCGCAGCAGCTCCAGCCGTGATCAGCGCCGCCCTTGGGGCGGCGTTTTTCATCTTGCACCGCCCTTCGAGGGAGCCGCCGCCGCGCCGCGGCAAACATTTTCCGAAACGGTGAAAAAACCTGTCTTTTCCGCTTGACGAGTCAGCCCCCCTGTCATACCCACCGCTCCACGGTTTGGCGGAGTAGCTCAGTTGGTTAGAGCAGCGGAATCATAATCCGCGTGTCGGGGGTTCAAGTCCCTCCTCCGCTACCAAACTTTCCAATGACTTCGGTGACGTGACGGCTGGAAGAGAGACTATTAGTCTCGCTTTAGTCTCTGGCATTGAGCCTTGATTCTATCGACTTCAGCATGTTGACCGGCCCAGGCGGAAGCACCGGACGGCGTGTTACCCCACTGCCTTCATACGCTTTCGGGCCAATCTCCGCGTGAAGGCGGTAGCAGGTCTCGTGAAGCACGTCGAAGGGGAGCCGACTGTGAACGCCGAGCTTGATGTACCGCGACGTCATTATGTTGTCGCTCTCTGATAGGTGAAGAACAACGTGCCTGTCTGTGTCAGCTAGGGTGAGCCCGTGACCCTCCGCTTCGTTCGCAAGGCAGCAAATGTTGTGACCGTACTTCCGCTTCCGGAGCTGACCTTCTGTGAAGCCGAACGCCATGAGGTATGACTTCAGGTAAAGCTCGATGGCATGGAAATATAGAAAGTACACTGGACCGTCAGGATGCGTAGCATCGACATCGGCACCACGGAGTGCCCTCGCTGAACTGGCGTATGAATGAGCGTAATTGAAAAATGAGATTGATGTCTTGTGCTGCTCGTTCACGATTTGCTCCGATGGTGTGCTTTGTGCAGGAGGCAAGGATTTGCCGAGAGGCTTTCATATCGCTTCAGCCACAGTGGAATTGCGCCACCTGTTGATACTCGTATAGTCACCTTGCATGTTCCTCAGGTTACGGGCTCACCTTTCCTGGCCCCGGGAGAACTTAGGTGAGCCAATAGCGTCTACCTATTCCGCCACTCCTGCACAAAGAACACCACCTCTGATGTACTTGAGAGGACGGCTCTACCGACTGAGCTACGCGGTTTCCCACGACCTCGCCCCCTCAAATTCACCAACTACCAGCATATTAATGCGCGATAGAACATTTGCCGAACATGGGCTGTGATTTAGCCTCTTTTCTAGTCTCAGAACGTCACTCGTTGGAGAGACTGAAATTTTTCTATGAACAGCCAGACACATTCCGTCAACGACACGGGGACGACTACCCCCCGTGTCGTTTAAACTATTGAAATATATAAAGGAACTTAACATCATAATCCGCGTGTCGGGGGGTCAAGTCCCTCCTCCGCTACCAAATCCCAATCATTTTCGTGCATCCAGCTCCAAGAGCAGAGTTGAGTTGTTAGGCGTTGAGTTGGGAAAGTTCAGCCTCCCTTCGTGCAGTCCAAGCGTTCGGTTGGCAGGCTGACCTGCTCTAGCCAGACCCTGATGTCCCACGGGTGTTTGGGCTTGAACGCTCGTTTCTGGCCTGTGATCCGACCTTTGCTCCAAGCCGTGCGAAGCGCGTGAATAGCGGGTCGTCTTGGTGTTGCAGGACTGATCGAAGGAGGTGAGGTCCCAGGTCGTGGTGTAGCTTTCGGTGGCCATCGGGTTTCTCGGTAGGGTCGGGTTGCTGACACCAACCTGAACCGAGGGATGCCCCCGATGACCAAACCCATGATGGACCTGCGTGCGCTGGTAGAGAAGAGCGCCGATGCCGACCTGCTTCGCGAGATGATCGGCTTTGCTGCCGAACGGCTGATGGAGTTGGAGGTCGGCGCCAAGACCGGTGCTGACTATGGTGAGAAGACCAGCGAGCGCCTGGCGCAGCGCAACGGGTATCGCGATCGGGACTGGCAGACCCGGGCCGGCAGCGTCGAACTGCGCATCCCGCGCCTGCGCACCGGCTCCTATTTCCCCTCGTTCCTCGAGCCGCGGCGCTCTGTTGAGAAGGCCCTGACGGCCGTGATCCAGGAGGCCTATGTCCACGGCGTCTCAACGCGATCGATGGACGACCTGGTGCAGGCCATGGGTGGCACCGGGGTGTCGAAGAGCCAGGTCAGCCGACTGTGCGAGGAGATCGACGAGCGCGTGGATGCCTTTCTGACACGGCCGATCGAGGGCGAATGGCCCTACCTCTGGATCGATGCCACCTATCTCAAGGTGCGCCAGGGCGGCCGGATCGTATCGGTTGCGGTCACGCTCGCGGTGGGCGTCAACACCGACGGCAGGCGCGAAGTGCTGGGCATGGCGATCGGGGCCTCCGAGGCCGAACCCTTTTGGACCGAGTTCCTGCGTGATCTCGTCCGCCGTGGCCTCAGCGGCGTGAAGCTTGTGATCAGCGATGCGCATGAGGGCATCAAGGCCGCCACCGCCCGGGTCCTGTCCACGACCTGGCAGCGCTGCCGCGTCCACTTCCAGCGCAATGCGCTCGCCCATGCCGGCAAGAACAGCCGCCGGGTGGTCTCGGCATTCATCGCCACGGCCTTTGCCCAGCCCGACCACGCGGCGGCGAAGGCCCAGTGGCGTCTCGTGGCGGACCAGATGCGCGGCAAGCTCCCCAAGCTGGCCACGCTCATGGACACGGCCGAGGAGGACGTCCTGGCCTATATGACCTTCCCGGCCCAGCATCGCACCAAGCTGCACAGCACCAATCCGATCGAGCGGCTGAACGGCGAGATCAAGCGACGCACGGACGTCGTCGGCATCTTTCCGAACGAGGCTTCGATCCGGCGCCTCGTCGGCGCGATCCTCATGGAGCAGACCGAGGAATGGACAGTCCAGCGCGCCAGATACATGACGCTGGAAACGCTCGCGCCCGTCTGCGATGATCTCGGTGTCAGTCTGCCTGCAGCGCAGAGCGACTGACCAGCTCGGCCCGCTCGAAAGCGCGAGGCCCATGAGGAGCTACACCACTTCCCGGGACATCATCTCGAAGAGGATCGGGCATGCTATGTGTGACGTGGGTTCCCTCGTCCGTTCAACGCAACGCGCGGGCTCGTGCTGCTACGCCCGGACCACTGGACTGCAAAAGGGTGCGGCCCGGCAGGCCGCACCCTGTCATGCGTCACCGCCCTTTCAGGCGAGGTTCTGGCTGAAGAACGCCTCGAGCTTGTCGAAGGGGATGATATCGACCTGATCATACAGATCGACGTGATCGGCCCCGTCGATGATCACCAGCTCTTTCGGCTCGGCGGCGTTGGCCACTGCATCCTCGCTGAAGTAGCGCGAGTGCGCCTCGGACCCTGCGATCACCAGCATCGGGCGCGGTGAGATCTCGTCGATATAGGTCAGGAGCGGCATGTTCATGAAAGACAGCGGGGTCGTCACCGTCCAGCCGTCATTCGAATTCACCGACCGGGGGTGATAGCCGCGCTCGGGGTCCTTGTAATAGGCGAAATACATCTGGATCACCGGGTCGTCGATCCCGTCAAGGCTGTCCGGCAGGCCGCCCGCAAGCGCGGGGCTGTCCGAGGCGGCGTCTTCCCAGCGTTGACGGCTCATCGCGGCGAGACCTTCGGCGCGCTGCTCGTCGGTGAGCCTGTCGTAGTAGCCCTTCGCCATCACGCGGGACATGTCATACATCGAAGTCGTCGCGACGGCCTTCACCCGCTTGTCGGCGGCCACCGCGTTCAGGGCCATGCCGCCGAAACCGCAGATGCCGATGATGCCGATCCGCTCGCGGTCGACCGCGTCATGCAGGCCGAGGAAGTCGATGGCGGCCATGAAGTCCTCGGTGTTGATGTCCGGCGAGGCGACCGAGCGCGGCTGGCCGCCGCTTTCACCCACGTAGGACGGATCGAAGGCCAGCGTGACGAAGCCGCGCTCGGCCATCTCCTGCGCGTAAAGACCGGCGGCCTGTTCCTTGACGGCGCCGAAGGGGCCGGCCACGGCAAGCGCGGGCATCGGGCCGTCGGCGCGCTCGACGGGCATGTAAAGATCGCCGACCAGCGTGATGCCGTAGCGGTTGGTGAACTCGACCTTGGCATGCTCGACCGCGTCGCTTTGCGGGAAGGTCTTGTCCCAGTCGCTGGTCTGGGCGCGCAGCGGGCTGCCAAAGGAGGCTGCGGCGATGGTGGCGGCGCTCACGCCGGCCATCTTCAGCAGGTTGCGGCGGCCCTCATTGGTTACATCGGTTTCGGCGGGGGTTTGCGGTGTCTCGGTCATCAGTGATCCCTGTGGTTGCCTTGTCTGCACTCAAGATGGGACGGCAGGAACGTGCGATTAAGGCCATAAATCCGCATGTCGTGATGAGAGACCTTCATGAATAGAGACCGCGCCGGAACCACGCTTTGACCCGTCTCGCACATCACTGCATGCGAAAATCGCGCATAAACGCCCGCTTGCCGAACGGATAGAACGGGCCGGAGACAGACGGACGGAGCAGAGCGTGACCGATACCCCCTTCGAAAAGACCAAAATTGCAGAAGGCGGCGCCTGGGGCGCGGTGTGGTCCATGTCGCTCTGCGTGGCGATGCTGATCGCGTCCGAGTTCATGCCGGTCAGCCTGCTGACGCCCATGGCCGAGGGGCTTGGCGCGACGACCGGGCAGACCGGTCAAGCGATCTCGATCAGCGGGCTGTTCGCGGTGGCCACCAGCCTTGCCATCACCACGGTCGCGGGACGGATCAACCGCAAGACCGTGCTGGTGGTGCTGACCGCGCTGATGCTGATCTCGCTCGTGGTGGTGGCGCTGGCGCCGTCCTTTGCGGTGCTGATGGCGGGGCGGGCGCTGCTGGGTGTCTGCGTCGGCGGGTTCTGGTCGCTGGCGACCTCGATCCTCATGCGGCTGGTGCCGGAGCGCGACGTCCCGCGCGCGCTTGGCCTGATGTATGGCGGGCAGGCGATCGCGGCGGCCTTTGCCGCGCCGCTTGGCAGCTACCTTGGCGACATCGTCGGCTGGCGCGGCGTGTTCTGGGCGCTGACCCCTGTGGTGGCGCTGAACCTCGTCTGGCACCTCGTGGCGCTGCCTTCGCTGCCGGTGACGACGCGGGCCAGCTTTGCCACCTTCGGCACGCTCCTGCGGCGGCGCCATTTCCGACGGGGGCTGATCGCGATCACCTTCACCTGGGGCTCGGCCTTTACCATGTTCACCTACCTGCGGCCGTTCCTGGAGCAGATCACCGGCGTCGGGGTCGATCTGCTGTCGGTGCTGCTGCTGGTGCTGGGCGGGGCTGGGTTCATCGGCTCGTCGCTGTCGGGCCGCATGGTCGGGGGCCGGATCGAGCGGATGCTGTGCCTTCCGGCGCTGGTGATGGGCGGCTGCACCGCGGCCTTGCTGGTCGCCGGGGGATCGGTGATCGCCGCCGGACTGCTGCTGGCGATCTGGGGCGCGATGAACACCGCCATGTCGGTGATCTGGATGAGCTGGATGTCCCGTAACGTCGATGACCTACCCGAAGCGGCAGGTGGGCTGATGGTGGCGGTGATCCAGGCCTCGATCCTGCTGGGCGGCGTGATCGGGGGCTTTCTGCTGGACCTGTGGTCGGTCACAGCCACCTTTGCGGGAAGCGTGCTTCTGGCCGTCATCGCGCTTGCGATCACCGGCACGGGCCGTAACTTGTTGAAACCGAAGACGGAGAGCTGAACCATGAAGATCCACACCTCCCGCCGCGCCGTTCTGGCGGGCGCAGCGGCAACGCTGATGATCCCAGCCGTCGCCCGCGCACAGCCGATGCGCATGAGGGTCAGCTTCGACGACCAGCAGGTGACCTACCAGCTGTTCGATAATCCGACCACGCGCGACCTGGTCTCGATGCTACCCGCCGAACTGGAGATCGAGGATTTCTCCAACAACGAGAAGATCGTGCACCTGCCCCGCCGTCTCGACGAGGGCGGATTCGAGCCGTTCAGCGACGAGACGCCGGGGGATCTGTGCTACTTCCTCGGCTGGGGCAACCTCGCGCTGTTCCACGGCGACTACACCTTCCGCGACGACCTGATCCGGCTGGGCCATCTCGAGGGCGACGTGGCGCCCCTGCTGCACAAGGGCACCTATCCCGTCCGGATCGAGATGATCTGAACAGGGCCCATCTGTTCAGGGCGCAGGCACGCCCGTCATCTCCGCGAACCGGTCCAGCACCGCGTCCTGAAACGCATGGTCCGAGACCTTGGGGTCGGGGCGCTGACGGTGAGGGCGGCACTCAGTGTCGGAGGAACTTGCCGAGCCACATCTGAAGACCGGACGACGGGTGCATGACGAAGCTGTTGACTCCGCAGGGCGTCCGCGCACCTTGGAGCGACACCGCCGAGGAGCGCCCATGACCGACCTTCATCTCTACGGACATCCCGACAGCGGCCACGCCTGCAAGGTCGCTCTGGCGCTCTCGCTGGCCGGCCTCGCGCACCGCACGACGCGGATCGATATCTGGGCCGCGCCCGAGACCCGCCCGGCGGACTTCCTTGCCGTCAGCCCCCTCGCGGAGGTGCCGGTTCTGGTCATCGACGGCACGCCGGTGTTCCAGTCGGGGGCGATCCTCATGGAGCTGGCACAGCGCTTCGCGGTGCTCGGCGGTGACACGCCCGAAGGGCTGCGCCGCGGCCGCGAGATCCTGATGTGGGAAGGCAACCGCATCGGCCTGTGCCTGCCGCAGCTCAAGGAGGCACGGCGCATCGGCAGCGGCGGCCTTCCGCCCGATGTGATCGCCTGGCTCACCGCACGCTTCGAGGTCGACCGGAACAATTTCGACCGGCTTCTGGGCGCGGCCGAATTCCTGCACGGCGCGGCTCCTGGCATCGGCGATTGCGCCGTCTGGGGCTATGTGCAGTGGCTCGAGGAGGCCGGCGTCACGCCCTCCGACAAGATGCGGCGCTGGGGCGAGGCGATGCGCGCGCTGCCGGGCATGAAGGCGCCAGAGGCCTTCTTTCCGTCCTGAGATTCCGGACGCCCCTGCCCAGCCGTCCGGCCCTTTGTGCGCCTGGTCTCGGCGCGGCAACCGAAACCGGCCAGCCAACGCAAAACCGCCCGGCGGGTCCGGGGACCGGCCGGGCGGATCTTCCGTGTCAGAGAGACGGCCTCAGAGCCCCGGCAGCCAGAGCGCCAGCCCGGGGAAAGCCACGAGGATCAGCACCAGAAGCAGCGAGCAGCCGATGAAGGGCAGCGCCGACATGTAGATCTGGTGCATCGTGGTGCCCGGAGGCGCCACGCCCTTCATCACGAAGAGCAGCAGGCCGAAGGGCGGCGTGGTAAAGCTGATCTCGAGCCCGAGCAGCATGATCAGGCCGAACCAGATCGGATCGAACCCCATCTGCGCCGCCAGCGGGAAGAAGATCGGCACGGTGAGCAGCATCATCGAGATCTGCTCCATGAACATCCCGAGGATCAGCAGCACGCCGAACATCACCGCCAGCATCGCCAGCGGCGCCAGCTCGAAGCCGGTGGCCCAGTTGATCAGCCCGCGCGAGCCGCCCGAGAACGCCAGAAGCTGGCTGAACGTGGCCGAGCCGAAGACGATGAGATAGGCCATCAGCGTCACGCGCAGCGCGCCCTTCACCGACTTGACCATCGCGTCGAAGCTCAGGCAGCGGAAGATCACCGCGAGGATCAGCACGCCCAGCGCGCCGAAGGCGGCGGCCTCGGACGGGGTGAAGACCCCGGCCACCATGCCCCAGACGGTGAACACCATCACCGACATCATCGGCAGGATGTCCTTGGCGATCAGCTTGAGCTTCTCGCGACCGGCGAGCGGCGCGACGTCGTAGGCCGGCGCGGCGTCAGGGTCGATCCTGGTCTGGGCCCAGATCAGCACGATGTAGAGCCCCGCCAGCAGCACGCCCGGGATCACGCCGGCGAGCAGCAGCTGGCCAACGTCGATCTGCGCCAGCGTCGCCAGAAGCACCGCCAGCGCCGAGGGCGGGATGATGATCGCCAGACCGCCAGTGCCGAGGATCGGCCCGATGGACATATGCTTCTTGTAGCCGCGCTTGCTCATCTCGGGCACCATCAGGCTGCCCAGCAGCGCGGTCGATCCCATCGACGAGCCCGACAACGTCGAGAAGCCGGTGCCGCCGATCACGGTGACGTAGGACAGCCGCCCCGGCACCCGGCCAAGCAAGCGGTCGATGGCGTTGAACATGCGCTCGCCCAGGCCGGTATAGAAGAAGATCTCGCCCATCAGCAGGAACAGCGGGATCGGCACCAGCGAGAACCGCGTCAGCGCGCCGAAACCGTTGTCGAGCAGCTGGCTGATGCCGTTCATGCCGCCCATGAACACGTAGGCCCCGGCGATGTTGGAGGCGAGGAACGCCAGCGCCACCGGCATGCCAAGGGCCATGAGGCCCATGATCGTGCCCAGCAGAAGGGCCATGGCCCAGTACCATTCCATCATTCGTGGATCCCCGCCTGACCCGAGAGCAGCATCCGGGGCCCAAAGGCGAACCGGGCGAATTCGATCGCCATGAATCCGAAGCTGATCGGGAAGGCCAGCGTCAGCATCCATTTCGGCGTGTAATAGGCGCGCACGTCGTAATCGTTGCGCGAGAGGTTCTTGGCCACGAGCTCGGCGCCCTTCCATGCCAGCACCACGCAGACCAGCACGCAGAGCACCGCGACCAGCCGGCTCACGAAGCGCTGACCCGCGGGCGAGAGCGCCGCGGTGAAGAGCTCGATATGCACATGGCCCTTCTCGCGCACCAGCCACGGCGCGCCGAGCATGGTCATGTAGAGCAGCCCGTATTCCAACGAGGTGAACAGCCACGCGAAGGGCTGCAGGCCGAGGTTGCGCATGGTCACCGAGACGATGATCGAAACCATCATCCACAGCAGCAGCAGACCGGAGAGGATCGCCATGCCGGTCAGCACGTTGTCATAGGCCCGTGTCAGGGACTGCATGGGTCTTGCCTTTCAGGGAAGAAGGCGGCGCGGCCCGCAGCGGGACCGCGCCGGGAAACATTACTCGCTGTCGTCGTAGAACAGGTCGACCAGCGTGTCGTAATTGCCGGCGCCCGAGGGATGCGCGCTCATCAGCTCCTGCATGCGCTCGAGCGTCTCGCCGCGCGCCGCGGCAAGGTAGTTCTCGGCCGCCTCGCCCTCGAGGGTGACGACCTGCATGCCCTGCTCTTCCAGCGCGGCGAAATCCTCGTCGCGCTTCTCGCCGAGGGCTTCGGCGGACTCGGCCTCGTGGGCGATGGCAACCTCGGTAAGGATCTGGCGCGACTCGTCCGAGAGGCTCTCCCACTTGTCGAGGTTCACGATCACGCCCAGGTCGGTCGAGAAGAAGCACGGCTCGATGCGGTAGTTGAGGAACTCGTTCCACTTCAGGTCGATGAGACCGATCTGGGTCCAGCCGGTGGCATCCACCACCCCGCGCTCGAGGCCCGAGTAGACATCGGTGGTCGGCAGGTCGATCACCTGCGCGCCGAGATAATCGCTGAAGAAGGCGTTGTAGACCGCGTTGCCACGCAGCTTCAGGCCCGAGACATCGAGATTGCCGTCGGCGTCGAGGCTCGGCTCGTTGCGGGTCCAGAGGTTGTAGCACACGCCGCTGTCGAACCAACCGAGGTACTTCACGCCCATCTTTTCCTGATGGATCTCGTCGATCAGATCGAGGCCGCCATTCTCGCGCGCCACCGGCGCGGCGATGTTGGCGGTCACCAGCGCGTCTTTCTCGGGCACGGTGCCGGCATAGAACGAGCCGGGGGTGTAGACCATGTCGACCACGCCGTTGCGCACCGCGTCGGGCTGCTGGAACATGCCGATGGCCTCGGGGCCGCCGCGCACGTCGATCTGGATGACGCCCTCGCCGGCCTCGTTGACCTTGTCGACGAAGCTCAGGAAGCTCTGGGTATAGATCAGCGTTTCGGGGAAGGCATGCACGGCCGAAAGCCGGTCTTCCGCCAGCGCGGTGGTGGCCAGCAGCATCGCGGCTGCACTGGCGAAGAAGGTGGTCTTCATGAGAATCTCTCCCTGTAAGGTGCCGGTCCCCCGGCGATTGAAAGCGGACCCGGGCTTAGGCTGACGGCCAGGCCCAGGCGTGATCGGCCTTCCGTCTGTCGCGGAAGTTCCGGATATCCCCCGCATGGGCGCGGGTGAGGTCGATGTCGTCCCATCCGTTCATCAGCTTGGCCTGCGCCGTCTCGGACAGCGCAAAGTTCAGCTCTTGCCCCGCCACGCTCAGGCGGCGGCTGGCAAGATCGACGCGGGCGGGTACCGCGCCCTGCCCGATGGCCGCGCGCAGCGCCGCCGCCTCGGGCGTGGCGACCGGCAGCAGCCCGTTGTTCACCGCGTTGCCGGCGAAGATGTCGGCAAAGCTCTCGGCCACCACGACGCGGATGCCGGCATCGACCAGCGCATAGACCGCCGCCTCGCGCGAGGAGCCGCAGCCGAAATTCGGCCCCGCCACCAGCATGCTTGCGCCGGGATGGCGGTCGAGCGGGAAGTCCGCGTCGTCTTCGCGCAGATCATGCAGCAGGAAGCGGCCATAGCCCTCGGCCCGGCTGGCGGACATGAACCGCGCCGGGATCAGCTGATCGGTGTCGACGTCGCGGCGGTCGAGCACCACCGCCTCGCCCTCATGTGTGGTCCAGCCCGCCATCAGCCCCGTCCCTCCAGCAATGGCCGCACATCGGTGAGCGTGCCGGTGACGGCGGCGGCCGCGACCATTGCCGGACTCATCAGGTGCGTGCGCGCTCCCTTGCCCTGCCGGCCGCGGAAATTGCGGTTGGTCGAGGAGGCGCAGCGCTTGCCGGGTCCGACGAGATCGCCGTTCATACCGACGCACATCGAGCAGCCGGAGCCGGTCCATTCCAGCCCCGCCTCGATGAAGACCTTGTCGAGCCCCTCCTGCTCGGCCTGCTGCTTGACCAGCATCGAGCCCGGCGAGACCAGCCCGGGCACCTTGGCCTTGCGCCCCTGGAGCACGGCTGCGGCGGCGCGCAGGTCGTCGATGCGGCCATTGGTGCAGGAGCCGAGGAAGACCTGATCCACCGGCGTGCCCTCGAGCGGGCGGCCCGGCGTCAGCCCCATGTACGCCATCGCATCCCGCGCGGCCTCGGCCTGCTCGGGGTCAAGGCGTGCCGGATCGGGCAGGCTGGCGCCGATTGGCAGCGCCTGATCCGGCGTCGTGCCCCACGTGACCGTGGGGGCGACCTCGGCCATGTCGAAGCTCACATCGCGGTCGAAGCTGGCGTCGGTATCGCTGTGCAACGTCTGCCAATAGGCCTCGGCCGCGTCCCAGTCGGTGCCCAAGGGCGCCATCGGGCGGCCCTTCACATAGGCCAGCGTCACCGCGTCGGGCGCCACCATGCCGAAGCGCGCGCCGCCCTCGATCGACAGGTTGCACAGCGTCATGCGGCCTTCCATCGACAGCGCCCGTACCGCCGATCCGGCATATTCCACAGCGTGTCCCGTGGCGCCGCCGGTGCCGAGCTGCGAGATCCAGTGCAGCGCCATGTCCTTGGCGGTCACGGCAACACCCGGCTCGCCCTCGAAGCGGATACGCATGGAGCGCGGCTTGGCCTGCCAGACGGTCTGGGTGGCCAGCACATGGGCCACCTGCGTCGCGCCGATGCCGAAGCCCAGCGCGCCAAAGGCACCATGGGTCGAGGTGTGGCTGTCGCCGCAATTGATCAGAAGCCCCGGAAGGGTCAGCCCCTGCTCCGGCCCGATGACATGCACGATGCCCTGCCGCGGATCGCGCAGCCCGAAGAGCCGGATGCCGTGGCGGGTGCAGTTGGCCTCGAGCCGCTCGAGCATCACCGCCACCTGCGGATTGTCGATGCGGTCGCGGTTGCGCGTCGGCGCGTAGTGATCGGCCACGCCGAAGGTCAGCTCCGGCTCGGCCACCTCCAGCCCGCGCTCGGCGAGCTTGGCGAAGGCATGGTGCGAGCCCTCGTGCACCAGATGGCGGTCGACCCAGAGCAGCGACTGGCCGTGCTCGGCCTTGATCTCGTGCGCGGCCCAGAGCTTGTCGAGAAGCGTTGCCATCAGCCCTGCCCCTCCGTTTCGCCCTGCCGCTGGTCGACCACCGGCTCCCAGTGGCGCATGGCGCTTTCACCGACCCGCGAGAGCGACATTTCCAGCTCGAAGAGGTCGGGCCGGTAGAGAGCCGCGAGGTATTCCACCGCACGCCCGTCGCCATCCCGCACCACCCGGCGCAGCGACAGCAGCGCCGCGCCCACCGACACGCCCAGCGCGTCGGCCACATCCGGCCCGGCCAATGTCGCCCCGACCCGCTGCGAGGCGGATGACACCCGCACGCCCGAGCGCTCGAGCAGCTGGTAGAGCGGCACGTTGGCAAGATCGGCCTCCGAGTAGTTCGCCGCGATGTCCTCGGGCACGAAGGTGGTGAGATGCGAGAACGGCGCCTCGCCCGCCAGACGCACGCGCACGGCGCGCTGCACCCGGTGGCCATCGCCAAGCCCCATCGCCTCGGCCACGTAATCGGGCGCGGCGCCGTAGGAGAATGACAGCAGCCGGGCGCTGTGCTGGCCCATCTTGACGATCTGCGGAATCAGCGTCGCCATGTCGGCGGACATGGTCTCGGGCTGCACCGCTTCGCGGACCCGCGTGCCGCTGCCGGCGCGGCGTTCGATCAGACCGTCCTCGTCGAGCGCGTCGAGCGCACGGCGAACCGTCACCCGGCTGACCCCGTGCATCTCGGCGAGCTTCTGCTCCCCCGCGAGGGCCGAGCCCGCGCCGTACACGCCCGAAAGGATATCGTCGCGCAGCAGGAGATAGACCCTGCGGGCCTTGCCACCTTCCGGCAATGTCTGGCGATGCTGATCGGTCATTTTCCACTCCTTGAGACCCGACCCTACGCAATGATTTTACAAAATCAATAAATTTGTCTTTTCTGATCGTCAAAATCTGTATTAGAAAAAATACAAGTCAAACAGGAGGCACCTCTCATGCCGATCGTGCAGATGCACCTCATCGAAGGCTATGACGGCGACACCAAGCGCCGTCTCGGCGAAGCCGTCACCGACGCGATCGGCACGGTGATCGCCGCCCCGGCCGACGCGGTCACGGTGATGATCTCGGAGCATACGGGCGAGGATTACATGCGTGGCCGGATGCGCCGCAGCCCGGCGCCCGCCCTGCCCGATCCCTGCGCCATCGTGCGCGGCTACCTTGCCGAGATGGAGGCCCGCGCGCTCGACGCCGCGCGCGCCCGGCTCGGCGAGGGCTTCACCATGCGTTTCCCCGGCGCCGCGCCGATGACCACGCTGGACGAGCTGATCGAATGGTCGCGCCCGCGCTACCGCTTCGTCAAGAAAGTCATCGAGAGCGTCGACCTCGCCGCCGCTCCCGGCCCCTCGATCGTCTACGTCACCGGCACGCTCTACGGCGAATGGCCCGACGGCACGCCTTTCGAAGGCATCCGATTCATCGACCGCTTCGAGCTGACGGACGGTCTCATCACAAGACAGGACGTCTGGAACGACATCGCAGAGGAGCGCCCCTGATGCCCAGCCCCGAAATCGACCCGATCACGCTGGCGGTTCTCTCCGGCCGCATGGAGCAGATCGCCGACGAGATGGACGCGACGCTGTTCCGCTCGGCCTTCAACCCGATCATCGCCGAGGCGCATGACGCCAGCCACGGCATCTACCACGCCACCACCGGCGACACGCTGGTGCAGGGCAAGTCGGGCCTGCCGATCTTTGTCGGCGTGATGTCCTTTGCGGTGAAGGCGGTGATCGACAAGTTCGGCGACAGCGCCGAGGACGGCGACATCTTCATCTTCAACGACGCCCATCTCGGCGGCACCCATCTCAACGACATGCGGGTGATCCGGCCTTATTACCACGAGGGCAAGCTGTTCTGCTGGCTGGCCTCGGTCGGGCACTGGCACGACCTCGGCGGCGGCGCGCCGGGCAACTACAACCCCGCCGCCAAGGACGCCTTTCAGGAGGCCTTCGTCCTGCCGCCCGTGCGGCTGGCAAGCAAGGGCGAGATCAATCAGGACGTCATCGACATCCTGATGCGCAACACCCGGCTGCCGCAATCCGCCGAGGGCGATCTCAACGGCCAGCTCGGCGCGCTTGATCTTGGCGTCAAGCGCATGGGCGAGCTGCTGGGCGAATATGGCGGCGGCACCGTCGCGGCGGCGCTCTCGGCGCTGTCGGACCGGGCCGAGACGCTGATGCGGGCCGAGCTCGCCACCCTGCCCGACGGGCGCTGGGAGGCCGAGGATTTCCTCGACAATGACGGCATCACCGACGAGGCGCTGCCGATCAAGGTGGCGCTGGAGATCAAGGGCGAGCGGATGGTGCTTGATTTCGCCGGCACCGCACCGCGCTGTCAGGGCCCGGTGAACATCGCCCTGCCCACCGCCGTGGCGACCGCCTACGTGGCGATCAAGCACATTTTCCCCGACGTGCCAGCCAACGCCGGCGTGATGCGCCCGATCGACGTGCGCATCCCCGAGGGCTCGCTGCTGGCGGCCGAGTTCCCCGCCCCGGTCGGCGGCTACACCGAGACCATCATGCGGATGATCGACGTGATCTTCTCTGCCGCCGCGCAGGCCGCACCCGAGCGGGTGGTCGCCAATGCCTATGGCACGATCAACGCGCTCGCCATCGCCGGACGGCGCTCGAACGGCAGCCCGTGGGTGATGTTCTCGTTCTACGGCGGCGGCCATGGCGGCTCGCCCGAGTCGGATGGGCTGAACCACGGCAACGCGCCGATCTCGACCGCGACGATCCCGCCGATGGAGATCCTCGAGGCCGCCTACCCGGTGATGTTCAAGCAATGGGCCCTGCGCCCGGACAGCGCAGGCCCCGGCCAGCATCGCGGAGGGCTCGGCGCGGTCTACGAGATCGAGGTGCTCGAAGAGAACGGCGCCGAGGTCTTCCTCTTCGGCGAGCGCGGGCGCTTCGCGCCCAAGGGCGTCGCGGGCGGCGGCGAGGCGGCGCTGAACCATTTCGAGTTCCAGACCGACGAGGGCTGGGACACCCCGCCGCTGGCGTCGAAGATGCGCGGCATCCAGCTGGTGCAGGGCCAGTCAGTGCGGCTCGAGACCCCGGGCGGCGGCGGCTACGGCGTCCCCGAAGACCGCGCCCCCGAGAAGGTGGCGGGCGACGTCGCCAAGGGCTTCCTCAGCGAGGCCGAGGCGGACAGGATTTACGGAACAAAGTGGAAGGAGGTGCGGGCATGACGGACCGGTCTCAGGTCATCGGCGTCGACGTGGGCGGCACCTTCACGGATGTCTTCGTGGTCGACGAGGCGGCGGGCACCGCCCGCGTCGCCAAGGTGCCGACCACGCGGCCCGACCAGTCGGGCGGCTTTCTCGACGGCATCGGGCGGCAGGTCGAGGATCTCTCGACCGTGCAGGCTGTGATCCACGGCACAACCGCCGGCACCAACGCCCTGCTCGAGCGCAAGGGCGCGCGCATCGGCGTGATCACCACCGAGGGCCTGCGCGACGTGCTCGAGATGCGTCGCCGGGATCGGCCCCGCACCTGGGGCCTGCGCGGCGAGTTCGAGCCCGTGGTGCCGCGCGAACTGCGCCTCGAAGTGCCCGAGCGCACGCTGGCCGACGGCACCATCCGCACCGAGGTCGATCTCGACGCGGTGCGCGCAGCGGGCCGGCAGCTCATCGAGGCCGGCGCGCAGGCGGTGGCGGTGCTCTTTGCCAACAGCTACGCCAACCCCGAAAACGAGGCCAAGGCGGTCGCCGCGCTGCGCGAGATCTGGCCCAACGCGCATGTCTCGGCCTCGTCCGAGATCCTGCCCGAGATCCGCGAATACGAGCGCTTCTCGACCACCGCGCTCAACGCCTACCTTCAGCCCGAGGTATCGGGCTATCTCGACCGGCTCGACAGCGCCCTGCGCGACGGCGGCTTCGGCTCCGAGTTCCTCATCGTGCAGTCGAACGGCGGCGTGATGGACGTCGACACCGCCTGCCGTTTGCCGGTGCGCACCGCGCTTTCCGGGCCTGCGGCGGGGGTGATCGCGGCGGCGCATATCGCCACCGAGGCGGGCTTTCCCGACATCATCACCGGCGACATGGGCGGCACCTCCTTCGACGTGTCGCTGATCGCCGGAGGGCAGTCGATGCTGGCCCCAGAGACCTCGGTCGATTTCGGCATGACGGTGCGCGCGCCGATGATCGAGATCACCACCATCGGTGCCGGCGGCGGCTCGATCGCCTGGGTCGACAAGGGCGGTCTGCTCAACATCGGGCCGGAAAGCGCGGGCTCGACCCCCGGGCCGGTGGCCTACGGGCAGGGCAACACCCGCCCCACGGTGACCGACGCAAACGTTGTGCTGGGCCGCATCGACCCCGAGAACCCGATCGGCGGAAAGCTCGAGCGGCTCGATGTCGAGGCCGCCTCCCGCGCCATCGACGAACACGTGGGCACACCGCTCGGCCTGTCGACCACCGAGGCCGCCGAGGCGATCCTGACGGTCGCCAACTCGCGCATGGCCGGAGCGATCCGCCTCGTCTCCATCGAGCGCGGCTTCGACCCCAAGCGCTTTGCCTTCATGCCCTTCGGCGGCGGCGGCGCGCTGCACACTGGCGCGATGCTCGCCGATGTCGGCCTCGGCAGTGCCATCGTGCCGCGCTATCCCGGCGTTACCTCGGCCATGGGCTGCGTCATCGCCGACATGCGCCACGATTTCGTGCAGACCATCAACGCCACCGTCTCGAGCCTCGACCGTGAGGCGCTCGGGCGTTTCATGCAGGACCACGCCGACAAGGGCAGCGCCATGCTCGACGCCGCCGCGACCCGCTTCGAGGCCCGCGAGCTGCGCTTCGAACTCGACATGGCCTATCTCGGCCAGACCCACACGGTGCCGGTGGCGCTCGAGGTGAGCGTCGAGGCCGGCACCGTCATCCCGCCCACCGCCGAGCAGATCGCCGAGGCCTTCGAGGCGGCCTATCGCTCTGCCTATGGCCGTACGCTCCCCGGTGGCGTGCAGCGGGTGATGAACCTGCGCAGCGCAGTGATCGGCAAGCGGCCGAAATTCGACCTCGCCACGCTGGCGCCGCAGGGCGGCAGCGTCGAGGCGGCGCGCAAGGGCACGCGGCAGGTGCATTTCGGCACCGCCTGGCACGAGACCACGATCTATGACCGTCTCGCGCTGCCGGTCGGCGCCGAGGTCGAGGGCCCGGCGATCCTAGAGCAGGCCGACACCACCGTGCTGCTCGATCCGGGCCTGAAGGGCCGGGTCGACGCCTATGGCAACACCATCATCACGAGGACCTGACCCATGGCTCACGGACCGATCGACCCGACACGCACCGCTCTGCTGACCATCGACCTGCAGAACGACTTTCTCCACCCCGAGGGCGCCTATGGCCGCGCCGGCCAGTCCGCCGAGCCCATCGCCGCCCTGCCCGAGCGCATCGCACCGCTGCGCGACGCGCTGCGCGCCAAGGGCGGCACCTATATCAGCGCCCAGTTCACGCTGGTGCCCGGACCCAAGGACGAGCCGCTCATCGCGCCGCATCTCAAGGAACTGCGCCCGTTCCTCGGCAAGGGCGATTTCGCTCCCGGCAAGTTCGGCCACCAGCTGGTCGAGACGCTGGCCCCGGCCGATTACACCGTCGAGAAGGTGGCCTATTCCGCCTTCTACCAAAGCCGGCTGGAATACATCCTGCGGGCACTGGGGATCGACACGCTGATCATCGGCGGCATCGTCACCAATGGCGGCGTCGCCTCGACGCTGCGCGACGCCCATCTGCGCAATGTCGACACCGTCCTGCTGACCGACGGCTGCGCCGCCTTCCGCCCCGAGGTCCATGACGCCACACTGGTCTCGCTGGGCTCGCTCGGCTCGCAGAAGACCTGTGCCGAGGTCATCGCCGAACTGGAGGCGCTGTCATGAGCCTGCGCACACGTCTCAACGCCCCCGAGATCCTCGTCGCCCCCGGAGTCTATGACGGGCTGACCGCCGCGATGGCGCAGCAGGCCGGGTTCGAGGCGGTCTACCTCTCCGGCGCCGCGGTCGCCTATACCCGGCTCGGCCGGCCCGATATCGGGCTGACCACCGCCAGCGAGATGGCCGACACAATGGCGCTGATCGCCGACCGCATCGACGTGCCGGTGATCATCGACGCCGATACCGGCTTCGGCAATGCGCTCAACGCCCAGCGCACCATGCGGGTCTACGAGCGCGCCGGCGCAGCGGCGCTTCAGGTCGAGGACCAGACTTATCCCAAGCGCTGCGGCCACCTGAAGGACAAGTCGCTGATCCCCTCGGCCGAGATGGCCGGCAAGATCGCCGCCATGGCCGATGCCCGCGCCAGCGATGAGACGCTGATCATCGCCCGCACCGACGCCATCGCGGTCGAAGGCATCGACGCCGCCATGGCCCGGGCCGAGGCCTATATCGAGGCTGGCGCCGACGCGCTCTTCATCGAGGCGCCGCGCTCGGGCGACGAGCTGAAGCTGGTGGGCGAAACCTTCGGCAAGCGCATCCCGCTGCTCGCCAACATGGTCGAGGGCGGCTTCACGCCGATCTCGAATGCCAGCGATCTCGAGGCGATGGGCTTTTCCATCGTGATTTTCCCCGGCGGCATCGTGCGGGCCCTGGCACGCACCGCGCAGGACTATTACGCCAGCCTGCACGCCAACGGCTCGAACCGGCCCTTCGCCGAGCGGATGTTCGATTTCGACGGGCTCAACGAGGTCATCGGCACGCCCGAAATGCTGGCCTCGGGTCAGAAATGGGAGCCCCGTGATGGCTGAGATCGCTCCCACCCCCGATGCCTTCGACATCGAGGTCGGGACGCTGATCGTCGGCGCCGGGGCCTGCGGCCTGATCGCCGCTCTGGCCGCCCACGAGGCCGGGCAGGAGGTGCTTGTGATCGAGGCCGACCCGGTGCCGCAAGGCTCGACGGCGCTCTCGGCAGGGCTCATCCCCGCTGCCGGCGCCGCGTTGCAGGCCGAGGCGGGCATCGCCGACGATGCCGCACGCTTCGCCGGCGACATACAGGCCAAGGCCAAGGGCGAGAACGATCCGGCGCTGGTCGCGGCGCTGGCGGAGGGCTCGGCGGGGGTGATCGATTGGCTCAGCACGCGCTACGGCCTGCCCTTCTCGGTGGTGAGCGATTTCGACTATCCCGGCCATTCACGGCGGCGGATGCACGGGCTGCCAAGCCGATCCGGCGCAGAGCTGATTGACCGGCTGCGCGCCACCGTCGAGGCGCAGGGCATTGACCTGCTCTGCGGACGCAGGGCAGAGATCCTATACCACGAGGGACGCACCATCACCGGCGCCGGGCTGCGCGCGCCCGACGGCACGCGCGAGACCGTGGGCTGCGCCAAGCTGGTGCTGGCCTGCAACGGCTTCGGCGGCAGCCGCGACAAGGTCGCCGCGCACATGCCCGCGATCTCGGACGCGCTGTGGTTCGGCCACGAGGGCAACCGCGGCGAGGCCCTGGACTGGGGCACGGCGCTTGAGGCCGGCACCCGACATCTCGGTGCTTACCAAGGCCACGGCAACGTGGCGCATCCGCACGGTATCCTGATCACCTGGGCCACGATCACCGAGGGCGGCATCCAGGTGAACCGCGAGGGAAAGCGGTTCTGGAACGAGGCGCAGGGCTACTCCGAGGCGGCACGCGTGGTTCTGGCCCAGCCCGGCGGCGAGGCGGTGACGATCTTCGACGCCCGCATCGCCGGCATCGCGCGGCAGTTCGAGGATTTCCGCAATGCAGAGGCGCAGGGCGCGGTGCGCAGCGCCGATACGCTCGACGAGCTCGCAGCACAGCTCGATCTGCCCGCCGACGCCCTGCACGCAGAAATGAGTGCGATCACCCCCGGTGAGACCGACCGCTTCGGCCGGCTCTGGGGCGAAACCCGGCTGGCGCCGCCCTATTGCGCGGTGCGTGTCACCGGCGCGCTGTTCCACACGCAGGGTGGGCTCGTGACCGATGGCTCCGGGCGGGTGATGGCGGCAGATGGCACGCCCTTCCCCAACCTCTTCGCCGCCGGCGGTGCCGCCTGCGGCGTCTCGGGCGCGGGCGACAGCGGTTACCTCTCCGGCAACGGACTTCTGGCAGCAGCGGTGCTGGGCCGCGCGGCGGGGGCGGCTGCGCTCTGAGCCCCACCCGCACCAGCGCACATTGAGACCGGCACACACGCCGCGCTTTCGGCTTGCCCCGCCCCGGCGTCCGGGAAAGACTCGCTGCCATGAGATACACGCTGCGCCAGATCGAGTACTTTGTCGCCACCGCCGAAGCCGGCTCGATCACGCTGGCGGCAGAACGCATCCATGTCTCGCCGCCCTCGATCTCGGCGGCGATCTCGCAGCTCGAGGCCGAGCTTGGCGCGCAGCTCTTCCTGCGCAGGCACGCGCAGGGACTGTCGCTGACCCGCGTCGGACGCGAGCTTCTGGTCGAGGCCAAGCAGCTGCTCGATCAGGCGCAGAAGCTCTACCAGACGGCCTCCGAGGCTTCGGACACGGTTGCCGGGACGCTGTCGCTTGGTTGCCTGCTCACCTTCGCGCCCATGGTCCTGCCGGCCATCGCCCACAGCTTCACCAACGCCTTTCCCGGCGCGCAGGTGCTGCCCGATGTAGCCGATCACGAACGCCTGCTGCACCGGCTGGAGCGCGCCGAGCTCGACATCGCACTCAGCTACGACCTGCACCTACCTGACGGCTTCAGCTTCACGCCGCTGGCTGGGCTCGCGCCGTTCGCGATGCTTGCCGAGACCGATCCGTTGGCCAAG
>NZ_DS022276.1:348446-369866 GCF_000153725.1 Salipiger bermudensis HTCC2601
GCTTCATGGAGCATTGCACCCGCGAGATCTCGGACAGCCACATCCCCGGCATGGACGCGCCGCCCGCAGCCACGCGCCCCGCCTGAAGCGCGTCAGCCCGCCTGTGCGACCGCCGGCGCCCGGCGCCGGGCGGCGTCATCGTAAGCGGCATAGCTTGCCTGGATCGCGATCTGGTCGGCGACATGGCGCGCGTCATGCCAGACGCCCCATATGAAGCTCGACCCACGCCGCGACTGCCAGGGCAACCCGAGGAAATAGATGCCCGGCTCTTCCGAGACGCCGCGCTGATGGCGGGGCACGCCCTTTTCGTCGAACGTGTCGACCTCGAGCCAGCCGTAATCGACCGCGTAGCCTGTGGCCCAGATCACCGAGGCAATGCCCGCCTCGTCCAGATCCAGCGCGGTGACCGGGTTGGTCAGGCAGTCGGGCTCGGGTCCAAAGACCCGCGCCTCCGGCTCCTCCGGCAGGTCGAGCCCGTTGCGCGCGACATAGGCATCGGCCTCGTCGAGCAGGGCAAGGTAATTTTCATCGCCGCGCCGCACCTGCAGCGCCACATCATCGGCAAAGCGCAGCGTACCGCCCGCCTCCGAGAGTGTCCGCCCGAGCAGCGTGATGCCTTGCGCCGCAAGCCTTCGGAAATCCACCGTCTCGCCGCCGCGCGCGCCGCTCACCGCGATGGTGACATGCTCGCGGCCGGGCTCCTGTGCTGCGAGGTCCCATTTGCCGAGCACGCCCAGCCACCAGACGAAGTCGCGCCCGCGGTAGCGGCGCGGGGGGCGGTCATGCGGCCCGACCGAGAGGTAGACCTTGCGCCCCGCACGCGACAGCTCGTCGGCGATCTGCACGCCGGACGAGCCCGCGCCCACCACCAGCACCGCCCCCTCGGGCAACTGGCCGGGATTGCGATAAGCGTTGGAATGGATCTGATGCAGGCTGTCGCGCGCGGCGATCACGTCCGGCATCACCGGGCGCTGAAACGGCCCGGTCGCGGCGACTACGTTGCGGGCCTCGATCGGCCCGTCCGAGGTCTCGACCCGGAAGCCCCGCCTGCCCTCGAGCCGACGCACCAAGGTGACTTCGACGCCACAGCGCAGCGGCGCGCCGATCTGCTCGGCATATTGCACGAAGTAGTCGGCCACCTTCTCTTTCGGGATAAAGGCCTCGCCATCACCACCGGGGAAATCGAGGCCGGGAAATCGGTCATGCCAGGCCGGTCCGTTGGCGACCAGGCTGTCCCAGCGCTCCGAGCGCCAGCGCTCGGCGATGCGGGCGCGCTCGAGCACAAGATGCGGGATGCCGGCGCGGCCCAGATGCTCGCTCATGGCGATCCCAGCCTGCCCGCCGCCGACCACCAGGGTGTCGATTGTCTCGAGTGTCATCCGCGCGTCCTCTCCTGTGCCGTGGCGCTGTTGCGCCCGAAAATCTCGGCCCCCGTGATACGGAGAGGAATGGCTTCGGAAAATGACAATCTCCCGCAGCGTTGCTTCGGAAAATCCTACCCAAAGACCGCCAGACCGTGCAAGGACGGCAGGTCAGCGCCGAAGAAGGCCCCGCAGTTCGGTCTTCTTTTGGGAGTCGCTGTAATCGCCGTGGATGATGGCGCGCACGCGGCCCCATTTCTCCGGCGGGATGCTGGCGGGGTCGGTGCCCGGAAGCAGGAAGACCACCTGCTGTTGCTCGCCGGTCGTGAGCTCGTTGGGCCGTCCCATGCTCATCGCGAGTCGGTCCCCCGCCTTGATGGTCGTGCGGTCGCCCGCCGCGGGCTCGTCGATGCGGCCATGATTGCGCGCGGCCTGCGCAACACCGGCCACCGTCACCGCGGCGGCGAGGAGAATGATGAAGAGTTTCATGGGCAGGCTGCCTTTCCGTCGTTTGTCCCGAGGATAGCCCAACGGGCGTGACGAGCAAGCCGAGCCGCGCGCGGCATCGGAGCATTCCCGCCGCAGCCGACACGCGAGAAGGGCCACGCGCGGTGTCGCGCATGGCCCCGGTTCCTCTGGCGGAAAGCTGGCTCAGTGGCCGGCGATCAGGCCCATGCTCTCGAGCTTCAGGATCACCTGATGCGCGCAGTTGTCAACATCGGTGCCCTCGGTCTCGACCCGCAGCTCCGGGTTGGCCGGAACGTCGTAGGGATCGGAGATGCCGGTGAACTCCTTGATCTTGCCTTCGCGGGCCAGCTTGTAGAGGCCCTTGCGGTCACGACGCTCGCACTCTTCGATCGTGGTCGCCACGTGCACCTCGATGAAGGCACCGAACTGTTCGATGTCCTCGCGCACCGCGCGGCGGGTGGCCGCGTAAGGCGCGATGGGCGCGCAGATCGCGATGCCGCCGTTCTTGGTGATCTCGGACGCCACATAGCCGATGCGACGGATGTTGAGGTCGCGGTGCTCCTTCGAGAAGCCCAGCTCGGAGCTGAGGTTCTTGCGGACGATGTCGCCGTCGAGCAGCGTCACCGGACGGCCACCCATCTCCATCAGCTTGGTCATCAGAGCGTTGGCGATGGTCGACTTGCCCGAGCCCGAGAAGCCGGTGAAGAACACGGTGAAGCCCTGCTTCGAACGCGGCGGCTTGGTGCGGCGCAGCTCGGCCACAACCTCGGGGAACGAGAACCACTCGGGGATCTCGAGGCCTTCCTGAAGACGACGGCGCAGCTCGGTGCCCGAGATGTTCAGGATGTTGACGCTGTCCTTGTCGGCGATCTCGTCGGCGGGCTCGTACTGGGCACGCTCTTCGACGTAGACCATGTGTTTGAACGGCACCATCTCGATGCCCATCTCTTCCTCATGCGCCTTGAACAGCTCCTGCGCATCGTAGGGACCGTAGAAGTCCTCGCCGGCGGAGTTCTTGCCCGGGCCCGCGTGGTCGCGGCCGACGATGAAGTGGGTCACGCCGAAGTTCTTGCGGATCAGGCCGTGCCAGACCGCCTCGCGCGGGCCGGCCATGCGCATGGCGAGCGGCAGCAGCGACATCGAGGTGGTCGAGGCCGGGTACTTGTCGAGCACCGCCTCGTAGCAGCGCACGCGGGTGAAGTGATCGACATCGCCCGGCTTGGTCATGCCGACGACCGGGTGGATCAGCAGGTTGGCCTGCGATTCACGGGCGGCGCGGAAGGTCAGCTCCTGGTGGGCGCGGTGCAGCGGGTTGCGGGTCTGGAACGCCACCACCTTGCGCCAGCCGAGCTTGCGGAAATAGGCGCGCAGCTCGTTGGGCGTGTCGCGGCGGGCGCGGAAATCGTAGTGCACCGGCTGCTGGATGCCGGTGACCGGGCCGCCGAGATAGATCTTGCCGGCGTGGTTGTGCAGGTAGTTGACCGCCGGGTGCGCGTCGTCATCGGCGCCGAAGACCTTCTCGGCTTCCTTGGACTTGTTCGGCGCCCACTTGTCGGTCACGGTCATGGTGGCGAGGATCACGCCTTCCTGATCGCGCAGGGCGATGTCCTGACCGATCTCGATCTTGTCGGCGAAGTCTTCCTTGACGTCGAGGGTGATCGGCATCGGCCAGAGCGTGCCGTCGGCCATGCGCATGTTGTCGACCACGCCGTCGTAGTCCTCTTCACCGAGGAAGCCCTTCAGCGGGTAGAAGCCGCCATTCATCAGCAGCTCGAGGTCGCAGATCTGGCGCGGGGTCAGATCGTGCGAGGTCAGCTCGCCGGCTTCGACCTTGAGCTTCTGGGCGCTGTCGTACGAGACGAACAGCTCGGGAATGGGAGCGAGATTGTTCTGCATGAATCTGGTCCTGTTAGTGGAGGGAACGTAGCCGCTGGCGGTCCCGGTCAGTTCGGCGTGAAGCGCCTGGTACTCGAGGAACTTCCGCGCCAGAAAGCGGTCCGTGAGCCGGGCCTTTTCAGCCGCACCGCGTGAAGTCAGGGAATAGGCGAAGCGCTGGCGCCGGTCCGGCCCAGAGCGTTCGCTGATGGTGATGAACCCGGCTTCGGCTGCGGCCCGAAGCTGCGCATTGAGACGCCCCAGAGACACGCCGATGGCCGAGGAGATCTCTCGCTGCGATGCGTGCGGCGCCACGTCAACGTGACGCAGCAGCCGGAACAGCGGGCCTTCCTCATCGGTAATCGGTTTTGCACCAGGGGTGGACATAAATAGACGACTCAAAGTGTGTTCACGAATGAACGCATTGCACAGACCGCGACCTCAGGAAAGGAAAAATTGCTGCAGGCGCATAATTCCGCCGCCTGCGACGCTCAAAGTTGCGAAGATGCGCCAGACCGGGCCTTCAACCAAAGATTGTCGCCCGCGCGTCAACGGCCGGAACAGGGCTGAAACGAAGAAGGGGCGCGCCAGCGGCACCCCCCTTCCAGAGTTCGCAGTCCTTGCGGCTCAGCCGGCGACCGGGTTTTCGGCGCCGTAGCCCAGCGGCTCGGAGACATCCTTGCCCTCGTCGACACCCTGTTCCGCCAGCCAGCGCTCGGCCTCCAGCGCCGCCATGCAGCCCATGCCGGCGCTGGTCACCGCCTGGCGGTACTTGTGGTCGGTCAGGTCGCCGGCCGCGAAAACGCCGGGGATCGAGGTCGCAGTGCTGTCGGGCTGGGTCTTCACGTAACCGCCCATATGGGTCTCGAGCACGTCCTTGACCAGTTCGTTGGCCGGCGCGTGGCCGATGGCGACGAAGACACCCTTGCAGGGGATCTCGGTGATCTCGCCGGTCTGCACGTTCTTGGCGCGCACCGCGGTGACGCCCTTGGGGCTGTCCTCGCCCACCACTTCCTCGAGCGCGTGGTGCCAGAGCGGCACGATCTTCTCGTGCTTGAGCAGGCGGTCCTGCAGGATCTTCTCGGCGCGCAGCTCATCGCGACGGTGGATCAGCGTCACCTTGCTGGCGAAGTTGGTCAGGAACAGTGCTTCTTCCACGGCAGTGTTGCCGCCACCGACCACCACGATCTCCTGGCCGCGGTAGAAGAAGCCGTCGCAGGTGGCGCAGGCCGAGACGCCGAAGCCCTTGTAGGCCTCCTCGGACTCGAGACCCAGCCACTTGGCGCGCGCGCCGGTGGCAAGGATCACCGCGTCGGCGGTGTAGGTGGTGCCGCTGTCGCCATGTGCCACGAAGGGACGCACGTCGAGGTCGAGCTTGGTGATGATGTCACCGATGATCTCGGTGCCCATGGCGCGGGCATGCGCCTCCATGTTGACCATCAACTCGGGGCCCTGCACCTCGGTGTGGCCCGGCCAGTTCTCGACCTCGGTGGTGGTGGTCAGCTGACCGCCCGGCTCGAGCCCCTGCACGAGGATCGGCTCGAGCATGGCGCGCGAGGCGTAGACACCGGCGGTGTAGCCGGCCGGGCCGGAGCCGATGATCAGGACCTTGGTGTGGCGGGTATCGGACATGGGACAATCCTCGGACAAAGCGTTTCGCGCTCATATAGTCGGCTTGCCCCGGCAGCGAAAGCCCCGCCCCGAAGCGCTTGCCGTTTCCGCGGCAGCGCGGCATAAGGCGGCGGAACCACCCCGCCGCTCGCAGCCGAACAGATGTTCGCGCCAACGGTCGCCAGGGCGGTCACCTCAACCTGACAGTGTCATGATGGAATAATCAGCGCCTCTGCGCATGAGCGCTTAATATTCTTTCACTAGAGTGAAACTTTATTGCGCCACGCCGCCGGGGTGGTATAACAATCGCGAAATCAAAAGAGGTATGACGATGCCCGGGAACCGGCTCGATCCGATCGATCGCAAGATTCTGGCGGAGCTGCAGGCCGATGGCCGCATGACCAATGTCGAGCTCGCCAAACGTGTCGGGATCTCCGCCCCGCCCTGCCTGCGCCGGGTGCGCACGCTCGAGGAACAGGGCTTCATCCGCGGCTACCACGCCGATGTCGATCCGCGCGAACTGGGCTTCGAGGTTCAGGTCTTCGCGTCGGTCGGACTGCAGAGCCAGGCCGAGGTCGATCTGCGCGCCTTCGAGGAGCGCTGTCGCAACTGGCCGCTTGTACGCGAGTGCCACATGCTCAACGGCGAGGTTGATTTCATCCTGAAATGCGTGGCTCCCGACCTCTCGACCTTTCAGAGCTTCCTGACCGGAGATCTGCTCACCGCCGAGAATGTCGGCAGTGTGAAGACCTCGCTGGTGATCCGTGGCGCCAAGGACGAGCCGGGCGTGCCGTTCGACGTGCTGGAGGAGCGGCTGAGCCGCTCCGCCTGAGGCCGCCGCTTCGGATCAGAGAGAGGTCAAGCTGTCGATCACCTCGCGCGTGGTGCGGGTGAGGCTGAGCTCGCCGAAATCCTCGGCCTGTCCGATATTCGGGAACAGCGACAGGAACAGCGCTGCGGTGCTCTCGCCCATCGAACGAACGAGCGACTTGCCAGGGTGATAGCTCTCCATCTCGATACCGCCGATCCGCATGGTGGCGTGGCGGCCAAGCATCAGGTGGTAGAGCTGCACCGAGCCCACCGGCGTCACCTCGACGATGCGGTCGCCGTCGGCGAAATCCGCCACCGGCACCAGAACGGTCTCGCGACCGATCAGCGATTTCAACCGGTCGCGGCGCATCACCATGTGCGCCGCCGGTCCGACAAGCACGTCGACCATCGGGCGGCCGGGGCCGAAACTGTCGGCGGTGATGCGCGACAGCGAGGCCAGCGTCGTGGCATCGTCCGGAATGCCAGGCACATAGGTGGTCGACCCGATCCAGGTGACCGGCTGCGCGCCGGCGCTGCTCTCGACGTAATCGCCGGGCAGCAGATCCTCGATGGCGACCGGGCCGCGCACAGTGGGAATCAGCGTGCCACGCGCGAAGGCGGTGCAGGCCTCTTCGAAGAGCGGCTGGGCCGGGGCGATCTGGCTTTTGAATGAAATCGAGAGATCGGGCATCAGCGCCGAGGTCTCGTACTTGCGCATCAGGGCAGAGCTGCGGCGCGGGCGCGGTTCGGCGCGGTGCGACACGGGTTTGCGGGGAATCTGAAGAGAAACCGACCGGGTTGCGGACTCGAAGGACTGGTTAAGACTAGACACGTGAACACCCCTTAAAGGACTGGTCACAACCGTGTTGGCCCCCACCAACAACAACAGAAGGACTGTTGTAAAACGAATGATGACAGATAGGACCCAATGCCCCGGGTATGTCAAAATTTAACCGGATTTGACCGAATTATCGCGATCAATCCGGTCAAACGCTGATGATTGTTCCCTTGGCAGGGGTCAATTCGCCGAAACTGGCCAAAACCGAGGCGAATCGGGATCGGGTTTCAGGCCCGCTTCAGAACCGGGGCCTGTCCTTTGCGGCGCGCGATGGCCGCGTCCCGCCGCGCGCCGCGCGCCCAGGGAAGCTCCATCTCCACCGACTTTGCGGTTGCGACGGCGGACTTGATGAAACGGCTCGGCTTTTTCATGACACTGCTCCTGCTCGGTCTTTTTCTCGCCTGTACTGCAGCGTCCAAGCTGCGGGCTTGTTCAGACCATGACGGGAGATTGGGGCGCCTTTTTGACAAAGCGCGGACAATTTCAGGGGCTTGGCGCGTTTGTTTCCGAAACGAAGATCAGAGCCGGATCGCCGAGATCAGCCGACCGTAATCCGCCTCGCGCTCGTGCACCGAGCGGCGGAAGGAATAGAAGCGCTGCGGGTCGGAATAGGTGCAGTGACGGGTCCATTCCGCCTCGACCCCGGCCTCGCGCAGCTTGTGCAGGCCAAAGCCCGGCAGATCGAAATGCATCCGGTCGCCCTCGCCCCCTGCGAAGAAACGGCCGTTCACCGGATCCACGCTCATGAAGGTCTCGAAGAACTCCGGCCCGACCTCGTAGGCGCGCTGGCTGATGCTCGGGCCGATCACCGCGCGAATACGCTCACGCGTTGCGCCGAGCCCGACCATGGCGGCCACGGTCTCTTCCAGCACGCCGTCGATGGCCCCGCGCCAGCCCGCATGGGCTGCCCCGACCACGCCGGCCTCGGCATCGGCGAACAGCACCGGCTGGCAGTCGGCGGTGAGCACCGCGATCGCCAGCCCCGGCGTGGCCGTGACCATGGCGTCGGCCTCGGGCGCCGGCCCCTCATGCGGCCCCTCGACCACAACCACCTTCGAGGAATGGGTCTGATGGACATTCACCAGCTGCCCGACCGGCACGTCCATCGCGTCGGCGGCGCGGGCGCGGTTGATCGCCACGATCTCGGACTGGTCCGACGAGCCGTTGCCGCAGTTCAGACCCGCGAACACCCCTGACGAGGCCCCGCCCTTGCGGGTGAAGAAACCATGCCTCAGGGGAACGAGGCTTTGCGAAGTGATGATCTCAAGCGTCATGTGTCCAGTAGTCCGGGCGGTGGGGCTGCGCCTTCCGGGAAGGCCCCGAGTGTCTTGAACAGCGAACCCATTTCCTCGGGGTGCGTCAACCGGCGATGTGCGGCGACGTGGCTGTCGAGCTGCGCTCCGCTGAGCCGTGCCGCTAGCGCGCGCGCGCGGTCGGTGATGCCCAGCCGCTCTAGGAAGACGCCCTGCGGCGTAAGCGTGGTGGTGGCGCAGGGCATGGCGGTGGCAAGCGCGCCGAAGTCCACATGCGCGGTGAGGTCGGCCGTGCCCGGGGCGTCGAGCGGAGACACCTTGTCGTGCCGGCGCACCGCCTGGAAGGTGTCGCCGAGGCTGCGCGCGCTGCCGTAGTCGACGATCAGCGCCGCGCCACCCTGCGACGCGATGCGACGGCCGATGTCTTCGGCGATGCCGGTGGCCGGGGCGCAGGTCTCGACAAGGTCGCCCTCGCGCGTGTCGGCAAGCCGGTGTTCAAGCTCGCCGTGCGGCGCGGGCTCGGTGAGGCCGAAGGCGAGCCGCCCTTCCGAAAGGCCGACCACGCGCTCGCACCAGCCCTCGCCAGAGCGCAGGAACTGGCGGATCGGCAGCGCGTCGAAGAACTCGTTGGCAAGCAGGTAGAGCGGCGCCTCGGGCAGGTTCGCGACGCTGTCGTGCCAGACCGGCATCAGCGGTGCGAGCCTGCGGTGCTGCTCGTCGCGCAGGCGCGGCGAGGTCTCGACAAGGTGCAGACGCGCCGCCTCGAGCATGCCCGGCACGCCGCGCATGGCGCGGGTGGCGTCGGCCATCAGCGTGCCTCGCCCCGGCCCCAGCTCGGCCAGCACGAAAGACGATGGCCGCCCCTGCTCCAGCCAGCACTGCGCAAGGCATAGACCCAGAAGCTCGCCGAACATCTGGCTGATCTCGGGCGCGGTGGTGAAATCTCCCGCCGCGCCCAGCGGGTCACGCGTCGGGTAATAGCCGTACCGCGGATGGCCGAGGCAGGTGGCCATGTATTCGGCGATGGTCATCGGCCCCTCGGCTGCGATGCGCCGGTGCAAGATCTCCTCGAGCGGGCTCATGCCCGCCGCCTCGCCGCGACCAGCAGCGCCACGCCGATGAGAATCATCGGCAGCGACAGGATCTGCCCCATGGTGAGACCGAAGCCGCCCACCTGAAAGGCCAGCCCCAGCGGGTTGCCCGGCGAGACGAACTGCGCATCGGGCTGGCGGGCGAACTCGACGATGAAGCGCGCGAGGCCATAGCCCGCGAAGAAGGTCCCCACCACGATGCCGGGCCGCTTGAGCGCGCCGCGCGCGAAGGCCAGCCAGATCAGCACGGCGCCGAGGATCAGCCCCTCGAGCCCGGCCTCGTAGAGCTGCGAGGGATGACGGGCGCAAAGTTCCCCCGCGGCCTGGCCGCAGGCCTGCGCCGCCTCACCGGGGAAGATCACGCCCCAGGGCAAATCAGTGGGCCGGCCCCAGAGCTCGGCATTGACGAAGTTGGCGATCCGCCCGAGCAGCAGCCCCGGCGGCACGGCAAGCGCCATCAGGTCGGCGGTGGGCATCAGGCGGATGCCATGCTTCAGGCAGAAGCCGAGCGCCGCCACGATCACCCCCAGCAGCCCGCCATGGAACGACATGCCGCCGTGCCAGATCATCAGGATCTCGCCGGGATTGGAGAGGTAATAGGCCGGCTGGTAGAACAGCACGAAGCCCAGCCGTCCGCCGAGGATGATGCCGAGGATCACCCAGGTCAGCAGCTGCTCGAGCTGCTCCGTGCTCATCGGCGGACTCTCGTCGCGCCAGAGCCGGACGCGGCGCAGCGCCGCCGCGGCGAGCTGCCAGCCGAGCAGAATACCGGCGATATAGGCCAGCGCGTACCAGCGCAGGGCGAACTCGAAACTGCCGATCGAGATCGAGAACAGTTCGGGCGAGAGCGAGGGGAATTGCAGGGCGGCTTTCATGGCCGCATGAGTGCCGTCGCTTTGGCGGCGAAGTCAACCTTGAGGCCGGCGGCTGCAGGGCCCATATTGATGACAACATCGTATCAGGAGCACCCATGCAGACCCGCAACAAGGTATTCGACGACATCTCGCAGCTGATGACCAACGCCATGGGCGTGGCACAGGGCGCCAGGGACGAGGCCGAGACGGCGATGAAGTCGATGATCGACCGCTGGCTGGCCGATCGCGATTTCGTCACCCGCGAAGAGTTCGACGCGGTCCGCGCCATGGCGCAGAAGGCCCGCGAAGAGAACGAGGCGCTGAAGGCCCGGCTCGACGCTCTGGAAAAGGGCGCGGACTGACCGCCCGCCCTGGTCCGTGACAAGGCGGGGGCGCTGCCCCCTCTTGGCGCTGCGCGCCAATTCACCCCCGAGGTATTTTGAAACCAGAGAAGCCATGTGCGCCGCGCCCCTGGCTTCTCTTCGTCAAAAATACTCCCGCCAGAGGGAGGCCGTCGAAAGACGCCGCGGTGCCTTCGGGCATGGGCGCCGCTCTCACCTCAGGGGAGCGCCGGCGCCCTTGCTTTGTACCGGCCTCTGGGGTACAGGCCCCCGGTGGCCTTGCGCCACTGATTCAGAAAACCAAAAAACGCCGTGGTTGGCCCGTTCGCTTCGGGGTCACATCCGGCAATGGAGAAGCGACATGAAACTGAATGAACTTCGCGACAATCCTGGCGCCGTCCAGTCCAAAAAGCGCATCGGCCGCGGCCCGGGTTCGGGCAAAGGCAAGATGGGTGGCCGTGGTATCAAGGGTCAGAAATCGCGTTCGGGTGTGGCCATCAACGGCTACGAAGGCGGCCAGATGCCGCTCTACCAGCGTCTGCCCAAGCGCGGCTTCAACAAGCCGAACCGCAAGAGCTACGCTGTCGTCAACCTCGGCCTGATCCAGAAGTTCGTCGACGCAGGCAAGCTCGACGCGGCATCGATCACCGAGGACAGCCTCGTGGCATCGGGCCTCGTGCGCCGCAAGCTCGACGGCATCCGCGTGCTCGCCAAGGGTGACGTCACCACCGCCCTGACCATCGAGACCACCGGCGCGTCGAAATCCGCCGTCGAGGCAGTCGAGAAAGCCGGCGGCGCTCTCAAGGTCACGACCGCGGCGGCCGCAGAATAAGCGGGTTGTGAGCGGTGAGACTGCCGCTTACATAGGACCCCACGTTTTCCACGAACGCCGCCGGAGCCGGAAAGCGCTTCCGGCGGCGTTCTGCCTTCGAGAGGACCCGCATGGCATCCGCTGTGGAACAAATGGCCGCCAACACCAGTTGGGCGGCGCTTGGGAAGGCCACTGACCTTCGCAACCGCATCCTATTCACCCTCGGCCTTCTGATCGTCTACCGGCTGGGCACCTTCATCCCCGTCCCCGGAATCGACGGCGGCGCGCTCCGCGACTTCATGGAGCAGGCCGGCCAGGGCATCGGCGGCATGGTTTCCATGTTCACCGGCGGCGCGCTGGGACGCATGGGCATCTTCGCCCTCGGCATCATGCCCTACATCTCGGCCTCGATCATCGTGCAGCTCCTCGCGGCCATGGTGCCGGCGCTCGAGCAGCTCAAGAAAGAGGGCGAGCAGGGCCGCAAGAAGATCAACCAGTACACCCGCTACGGCACGGTGCTTCTGGCGCTGTTTCAGGCCTATGGCCTTGCGGTGTCGCTCGAGGCCGGCGACCTGGCCCACGAGGCTGGCTGGTATTTCCGCGCCGCCGTGGTGATCACGCTGGTCGGCGGCACGATGTTCCTGATGTGGCTGGGCGAGCAGATCACCGCCCGCGGCGTCGGCAACGGCATCTCGCTGATCATCTTCGTCGGCATCGTGGCCGAGATCCCCGCCGCACTGGCGCAGTTCTTCGCCTCCGGCCGTTCCGGCGCCATGAGCCCGGCGATCATCGTGGGGGTCATCGTCATGGTCATCGCGGTGATCATGTTCGTGGTGTTCATGGAACGCGCGCTGCGCAAGATCACCATTCAGTACCCGCGCCGCCAGGTCGGCATGAAGATGACCGAGGCGCAGCAGTCGCACCTGCCCGTCAAGGTCAACCCGGCGGGCGTGATCCCGGCGATCTTCGCCTCCTCGCTGCTGCTGCTGCCGACCACCATCGCGACCTTCAGCCAGGCTGGCTCGAGCGGTCCGGTGATGTCGACGATCCTTGCCTATTTCGGCCCCGGACAGCCGCTTTACCTGCTGTTCTTCGCCGCGATGATCGTCTTCTTCGCCTACTTCTACACCTTCAACGTGTCGTTCAAACCCGATGACGTGGCCGACAACCTGAAGAACCAGAACGGCTTCATCCCGGGCATCCGCCCCGGCAAGCGCACCGCCGATCACCTCGAGTACGTGGTCAACCGGATCCTGGTCGTGGGCTCGGCCTATCTGGCCGCGGTCTGCCTCCTGCCCGAGATCCTGCGCTCGCAGTACGCGATCCCGTTCTATTTCGGCGGGACATCGGTTCTCATCGTGGTATCGGTGACCATGGACACCATTCAGCAGATCCAGAGCCATCTGCTGGCACATCAATACGAAGGTCTTATTCAGAAGTCGCAGCTCCGCGGTAAGAGTAAGACCCGCAAGCGGAGGGGACCTGCACGCCGATGAACATCATTCTTCTTGGACCGCCGGGCGCCGGCAAAGGCACACAGGCCGGATTTCTCGTCGAGGAGCGTGGCATGGTCCAGCTCTCCACCGGGGACATGCTGCGCGAGGCGAAGGCCTCAGGCAGCGAGATGGGCAAGCGTGTCGCCGCGATCATGGATGCGGGCGAGCTGGTCACCGACGAGATCGTCATCGGCCTGATCCGCGAGAAGCTGCAGACCACCAAGGCATCGGGCTTCATCTTCGACGGCTTCCCCCGCACGCTGAAGCAGGCAGACGCGCTGGGTGAACTTCTGACCGAGATGGGCCAGAGCCTCGACAAGGTGATCGAGCTGCGCGTCAACGACGAGGCGCTGGTGGACCGCATCGTGGGGCGCGCCGAGGCTGCCATCGCCGCAGGTGAAAAGCCGCGCGCCGACGACAATGCCGAGAGCCTCAAGAAGCGCCTGATGGAGTATTACAAGCAGACCTCGCCGCTGATCGGGTACTACTATGCCAAGGGCATGTATTCACGCATCGACGGCATGGCCTCGATGGACGAGGTCAAGGCGGCACTGGGCGCGAAGCTCGACAGCTGATCGCTGCTGACCAACACAAGACAAAGGCGGGCCCCAGGGTCCGCCTTTTTCGTTTTGACGACAGCCGCGCCCTCTCCCGAACTCATGCCAGCGTCACTCTCTCAGACCCGACGCTTGCGGATTTGCGGTGACGCCCCTGCACGCGGTCAGCCCGAGACACCTGCAATCCGACCGACCCTACCGAACGCGAGCAGGACGGCCTTGGGTGGCCCGGCGAAGCTGCGTTCCAGCACCGCGCTGTCCTCGGCCGACAGGCTGCCGTAGCCCATCGACCAGCCAAGGAAGCTGCGCTCCCGGACCTCGCGCTGCATCCGCAGCACGATCTGGTAATGCCGCGGATCGAGATGAATGCGGTTGTAGAGGCTTTCAAGCACGCGCTGCGGCCCTTCCAACACCTGGCAGAAGCGGTCCGTGTCGCGCAGGAGATAGCCCGTCACACCGCCGGAGCGATTGTTTCGCATCGCCTCCTGGAGAATGTCGTAATCGGACGAATGGCCTCGCGGATGTCGCGACAGACTTGTATAGAGCATCTGGGTGATCATATCGGGATCAGACCCCGTGCTCGGGCGGGAGATGTGGTTCTCGGTCGTCATATCCGGACAAACGCGCCGGTGCGGCGCGAGGTTCCGACATTGGGGTTGACCCTTGCTCCGAATCCTCATACCCACCCGCATCTCTATCAGAGAATCAATGTTTGCGGGGTGGGTCGCTCCCCTACCGCAGATCACCTCATCAGCGGACAGCCCGACGGCGATCTCGCCTCGGGCTCATGTTGTGAAAAAAGGTTCTGGCACTACGGAACCGCAACGAAAAGGAACAGAGATTTGGCACGTATCGCCGGCGTCAACATCCCGACCAACAAACGGGTGCCGATCGCCCTCACCTACATCACCGGTATCGGCCACACCTCGGCTCAGCAGATCTGCGAGGCCGTGAACATCGATGCGACCCGTCGCGTCAACGAGCTGTCCGACACCGAAGTCCTCGCCATCCGTGAGCACATCGACGCCAACTTCACCGTCGAAGGTGACCTGCGCCGCGAAGTTCAGATGAACGTCAAGCGCCTGATGGACCTCGGCTGCTACCGTGGCCTGCGTCACCGCCGCAACCTCCCCGTCCGCGGTCAGCGGACCCACACCAACGCGCGTACCCGCAAGGGCCCCGCGAAGCCGATCGCCGGCAAGAAGAAGTAAGGGAGGCTACTCGATATGGCACGTGATACCCGTCGCGGAGGCAAGAAGAAGGTCTCCAAGAACATCGCCGCAGGCGTGGCGCATGTGAACTCTTCGTTCAACAACACCAAGATCCTGATCTCGGACGTGCAAGGCAATGCGATCTCCTGGTCGTCCGCCGGCACCATGGGCTTCAAAGGCTCGCGGAAATCGACCCCCTACGCCGCTCAGCTGGCCGCAGAAGATGCCGGCAAGAAAGCGCAGGAACACGGCGTGAAGACGCTGGAAGTCGAAGTCCAGGGCCCCGGCTCGGGCCGTGAATCGGCCCTGCGCGCGCTGGCCGCCGCAGGCTTCAACATCACGTCGATCCGCGACGTGTCGCCGATCGCGCACAACGGCTGCCGCCCGCCGAAGCGCCGCCGCGTCTGATCTATCGTTACAACAAGGTGGGGCCCTGCCGTCGTGCGGGGCCCCGCCTTACGTCATTTCAACCTCGGGCGTCTGAGCCTTTGGACATGGGGCACGGACAGGAATGGAGGGACGCATGATCCACAAGAACTGGGCTGAACTGATCAAGCCGACCCAGCTGGAGGTTCGCCCCGGCGCCGACCCGAGCCGCGTGGCCACCGTCGTCGCCGAGCCGCTCGAGCGCGGCTTCGGTCTGACCTTGGGCAACGCGCTGCGCCGGGTGCTGCTGTCGAGCCTTCAGGGTGCGGCCATCACCAGCGTGCAGATCGACAACGTGCTGCACGAATTCTCCTCCGTCGCGGGCGTCCGCGAAGATGTCACCGACATCGTCCTGAACCTCAAGGGCGTCTCGCTGCGCATGGAAGTCGAAGGCCCCAAGCGCCTCTCGATCAACGCCACCGGCCCGGGCGCCGTCACCGCAGGTGACATCGCCGAGACCGCCGGCATCGAGGTGCTGAACAAGGATCACGTGATCTGCCACCTCGACGATGGTGCCGATCTCTATGTCGAGCTCACGGTGAACACCGGAAAGGGCTACGTCTCTGCCGACAAGAACAAGCCGGAAGACGCGCCCATCGGCCTGATCCCGATCGATGCGATCTACTCGCCGGTCAAGCGCGTCGCCTACGAGGTGCAGCCGACCCGTGAGGGCCAGGTTCTCGACTATGACAAGCTGACCATGAAGGTGGAAACCGACGGTTCGGTCACGCCCGAAGACGCGATCGCCTTTGCTGCCCGCATCCTGCAGGATCAGCTGTCGATCTTCGTCAACTTCGACGAGCCCGAAGCGGCTGGCCGTCAGGACGAGGACGATGGCCTCGAGTTCAACCCGCTCCTTCTCAAGAAGGTGGACGAGCTCGAGCTGTCGGTGCGCTCCGCGAACTGCCTGAAGAACGACAACATCGTCTATATCGGCGACCTGATCCAGAAGACCGAAGCCGAGATGCTCCGCACCCCGAACTTCGGCCGCAAGTCGCTGAACGAGATCAAGGAAGTGCTGTCCTCCATGGGTCTTCACCTCGGCATGGATGTCGAGGACTGGCCGCCGGACAACATCGAAGATCTCGCCAAGAAGCTCGAAGACCAGTTCTAAGAGCCTCTCAGAGACAAGGAACGGGGCGCGGTGAGAGGGCGCCCCGTTTCCTTCCCCGCAAGGGGATCCGGGCATCTGCCCCAAGGTGAGCGGTCCGCAACGCATGGGCCGCCTGACAAAGCAAAACCGCCCGTAGAGGGCAAATCGGAGTAAAGAGACATGCGTCACGCAAAAGGCTACCGCCGCCTCAACCGCACCCACGAGCACCGCAAGGCACTGTGGGCAAACATGGCCGGCTCGCTAATCGAGCACGAGCAGATCAAGACCACCCTGCCCAAGGCCAAGGAACTCAAGCGCGTCATCGACAAGCTGATCACCCTCGGCAAGCGCGGCGACGTGCACGCCCGCCGTCAGGCTGCCGCCCAGCTGAAACAGGACAAGGACGTCGCGAAGCTGTTCGAAGTGCTTGGCCCGCGCTACGCCGAGCGTTCGGGCGGCTACTGCCGCGTGCTGAAAGCCGGCTTCCGTTATGGTGACATGGCGCCGATGGCGATCATCGAGCTGGTCGACCGCGATGTCGACGCCAAGGGCGCAGCCGACAAGGCCCGCCTCGCAGAGCTCGAGGCCGCAGAGGAGTAATCCTCGCGACCCACGACCAAAAGAAAGGCGCCGCAGAGATCTGCGGCGCCTTTTTTGTTGCCCGGTATCAGCCGCTCAGGCGGCGTCGAGCTCTTTCTTGACCAGCGACTCGATCTTGTCGACCGGGTGATTGGTCAGGGTCTTGGGCACCTCGGCCACCACCTTGGCAGCGACCTCCTTGTGCATCTCGCGGCGCAGATCGCCCAGAACCTGCGGCGAGGCCACCAGCACCAGCTCGTCGAATGCGCCCTTGTGCGCCTCCTCGTAGAGATGCTCGGCCAGATCCGCGGCAAAGCGCTCCTTCTGCAGTTCGTGCCAGTCGGTGTCGTCCATCGACGAACGGTGCCCCATCCCGGTGTCGTGCATCCGGCCCGGCTTGTTGGCGCCTTGCTCACGGTCAGAGGGGTTTTCCTGCTCCTCTTCGTCGAACACGTCGAGGTTGGGGTCATCGTGATCGGTGAGATTGCGCAGGAACAACGCCTTCTCGCTGTCGGTCACGACCACCCAGGTGCCCTTCTTCAGTTCGGTCATCGTCCTCTCCTCAGTCGCTCTGTTTCTCTTCCGACTTGCGCACCCGCGTGACGCCCGGCCGGTCCTGCTCGGCCCGCTTGAGCAGGTCGCGCGTGCCCACTTGCCGCTCGGTCGCGCCGCCGGCGCGGCCCTGCTGGTCAGGGGTCTCGGTGCTGTCGATATACTCTTCGGTCTCGCGGCGACCGTCCTCGGATCTGTAGCGCTCGGCCATGGGATCCTCCTTTCCTCGGTTGTGCCCAGACAACGCAGACATCGCTTTTCGCGTTCCGTCTCATCGTCTTGAAACCGTCGGCGCGCGCGGGCATATCCGGTCAGCACAGGAGGATCATACCATGCTTCGCACCGTCGTCGCAGCGCTCGCCGCCCTCACCCTATGCCTCGCCCCCAGCGCCTCCCCTGCCGAGACGAGGGTGCCCGAGAGCCAGGCCGAGATCTCGCTCAGCTTCGTGCCGCTGGTGAAGCAGGCGACGCCGGCAGTGGTGAACATCTACGCCCGCCGCACCGTCGAGACCCGCAGTCCCTTCGCGGGCGATCCGCTCTTCGGCAACCTGTTCCGCGAGTTCGGCGGCCGACCGCGGGTGCAGAACTCGCTGGGCTCTGGCGTGATCCTCTCGGACGACGGCATCGTGGTGTCGAACTACCACGTGGTGGGGCAGGCCACCGACATCCGCGTGGTGCTCAACACCGGCGAGGAATACGCCGCCACCGTGCTGCTCGGCGACGAGGAATCCGATCTCGCCATCCTCAAGCTCGAGGGCGCCGGGGACATGCCGTATCTGGCGCTGCGCGACAGCGACACGGTCGAGGTGGGCGAGCTGGTGCTTGCGATCGGCAACCCCTTCGGCGTGGGCCAGACGGTGACCTCGGGCATCGTCTCGGGGCTGGCCCGCTCCGGCACCGCCACCGGCAACGCGCGTGGCTACTTCATCCAGACCGATGCGCCGATCAACCCGGGCAATTCCGGCGGCGCGCTGATCGACGTGAACGGCGACCTCATCGGGGTCAACACGTCCATCCTGACCCGCTCGGGCGGCTCCAACGGCATCGGCTTCGCCATTCCCTCGGCGCTGGTGGCCCAGTTCGTCGAGCAGGCCCGCGCCGGCAATGACGGCTTCGCCCGGCCCTGGGCCGGGATGACCGGCCAGCCGGTGGACGCGGACCTGTCGGAGAGCCTCGGGCTCGGCCTGCCCGGCGGCGTGCTGATCGCCGCCATCCACGCCGAGAGCCCGTTCGCCAAGGCGGGGCTCGGGGTCGGCGACGTGGTGCTTGCGGTGGACGGCCAGCCAGTCAACACGCCGCCCGAGATGATCTACCGCATGTCGGTGGCCGGGCTCGGCCACGTGGCCCGCATCCGTTATCTGCATGACGGCGAACGGCGCGAGGCCGAGGTCGAGATGATCGCCGCCCCCGAAACGCCGCCGCGCGATGCGGTGACGCTGGACGACCGCGCCGTGCTGCCGGGCCTGTCACTGGCACGGATGAACCCGGCGGTGGCCACGGAGCTTGATCTGCCGATGGCTGCCGAAGGCGTCGTGGTCACCGATCCTGGCCTCTATGCTGCCCGCATCGGCCTGCGCCGCGGTGATATCCTGCTGACGATCGACGGCCGCGCCGTCACCGATCCGGACAGGGTCGACCGGCTTCTCCGCCGCGCCGCGCCGCGCGTGGAAATCGAGGCGCTGCGCGGCAACCGCCGCTCCATCGTGCGCTTTCGCACGTGAGCCCGGCGCGCCGCCCTACTCAGGCGGCAGCACCTGCGTCACCGGCAGATGCCTCCGGCGGGAGTATTTTTGAGGAAGAGAAGACAGGAGCGCCGCGCCCTGCCCTTCTCTGGTTGTCAATACCTCGGGGGAGTCGCGGCTTGCCGCGGCGGGGGCAGCGCCCCCATGCCACCGCGGGGCCAGCGCTCAGCCGAGGATCCGCTTAACCGCCGACAGGAAGGCCGCGACCTCGGCCTCGGTGTTGTAATGCGCCAGCGACACGCGCACGCAATCCTCCTGGCCGAGCGGCGTGAGGATGTTGCCCGAGTAGTGATCCGCCTTGCGGGTATGGGTACGGATGCCGTGCTCCGACAGCGCCGAAACCAGCTCCGGAGACGCACGCCCTGCGGCGTAGAAGCTCACCAGCCCCTCGCGGGCCGGGTTGTCGGTGCCGCCGACGATGCTGACGCCTTCCATCTCCGCAAGCCCCGGCAGGTTGCCGGTTCCGTGCAGCATGGCGTTGGTGAGCGCCGCCTCGTGGTCATGGATCGCGCGGCCCGCCGCCTCGATCCGCGCGCGCGGGTCGGTGGCGTCGGAGACCCGGCTGCCGAGCCATTCGAAATACTCGACCACGTCCGAGAAGGTGGCATAGGCGCCGGTGTCGCGGGTGCCAAGCTCCCAGTTGCCCTGAGGGCCGCCCACCAGCGCGTCATGCTGCAGCGCGCTGAGCCGGTCCGAGGCCCAAGCCACGCCGTAGCCGTGGCGCGAGAACACCTTGTAGGGGGAGACCACATAGCCGTCGATGTCGTAGGAGGCGATGTCGATGCCGCCGTGACAGGCGTGCTGGATGCCGTCGACGATGATCAGCGCCTCGGGCGCCTTGGCACGAATTGCCTTCGCGATCCCGGCCACGTCCATGCCCATGCCGGTGACCGGCGAGGTATGCAGGATGGTGGCCACGCGGGTGTCCTCGGTGACGGCCTCCGCATAGACCTCGGGCGTCACGACGCCGGTGGTGTCGTCATGGGCGACCAGCACATGAGGCTTGCCCGCCACCTCGGCCCAGCGGGCACAGGCGCTGCGCGAGGCCGGGTGTTCGACCGTGGAGCCCAGCACGATACCCTCGGGCGTGCCGAGGCAGGCATCGGCGATGAGCCGGAACAGCAGCTCGGTGCCGCTCTCACCCACGAAGACCTTGCCGCCGGGCGCGTTGAAGAAGGTCGCCGCGTCCTCGCGCGCCTTGGCGATGATCTCGCCGAGCGCGGCGGAGGCGGGGTTGTCGCGGCCCTGATTGTCGGGGATCGCGGCGAAGCGGGCCGAGGTCTCGACCACGGAATTCAGCGTCAGCGCGCCGCCGGCATTCTCGAAGAACACCCGCGGCCCGGTGAAGGGGCAGGCCTCCACATGGGCGAATTTCGACCGGATCTCGGTGAGCAGCTCGGGGGTGATGGTGGTCAATGCTTGGTTTCCTCTTGCCGGGCCTTCTCGGCGGCCTCGATGGCCTCCTCGATATCCTCGGGATCGGTGGACGGGATGGCGTAGCTGCCCGAGACCCATTTCGCGAGGTCGATATCGGCGCAGCGCCCGGAACAGAACGGACGGTATTTCGCCTCGGTCGGCTTGCCGCAGATCGGACAGCTCATGACAGAACCTCGCGCAGCGGCATGCGCTCGCGCTTGCGCTGCAGCTCCATCAAACCAAGCTGGGTCCAGCCGGCAAGGATGGTCTCGGTGGCATCCTGCTTGAGCGCGGCGCGCAGCACCTGCTCCATCTGGCGACGGTCCTTCTTGGGCGCCGGGGCCGGATCGACGAGGATCTGACCGCCAAGCCCGCGCAGGCGCAGCTGGCGCGGCAGTTCGCGCAGCGCCGCCATGTTGGCCTTGAGACCGGCGGCGGGCGAGGTGTCGTTGCCGGTGTTGATGTCGATGGCGACCAGCGCGCGGGTGGGCTCGATGTACATCGAACCGCCCCCCGGGAGCGCGACCATCGGCGAGCGCAGATCCTCGAGCGCGTCGAGGACGTTGTGGCGCTCGAAGCTGCCGGGCTTGCCGTCGACATCGTCGCTGTCCCACTCGCGCCACGCCAGCGCGTGCGGGCCGTCGCCCTCGACCAGCGTCTCGGGCTCGCCGCTTGCGTCGGCCATCACCTGCGCCGCGAGTTGCACCATGGCGGCGATATCCTCGGCGATGTCGTCGGGATCACCCGTGGCGCAGGAAGAGCGCAGGATCAGCCCGTGATCGCCCTCCATCACCTCGTGCGCGACGCCCAGCAGCGTGTCGCGCAGATCGTCATCCTTGATCTGGCGCGAGACGTTGAGGCCCGGCGCGCCCGGGGTGACGATGGCATAGCGCGACTTGAACAGCAGCCGCGTGGTGACCGGGATGGCCTTGCCGGGCTCGGCAAATCCGGTGACCTGCACCAGCAGCGCGTCGCCGGGGGCAAGCCCCTTGACCTGCCGCAGGAAGGCGTTGCCGTCCGGGGTGCGCAGGAACA
>NZ_DS022276.1:370379-396884 GCF_000153725.1 Salipiger bermudensis HTCC2601
ACAGCGCGGTGAGGAACTCGGCCGCCTGCTTCTCGTCCTCGGGCTTGCCGAGGATTCGCCGGCCCAGCGCCACGGTTGTGTCGGCGGAGAGCACGACCTCGTCCGCCCCAGCGGGGATGGCCTCGGCCTTCTCGCGGGCGAGACGCACGCAATAGGGCCGCGGCAGCTCACCGCGACGGGGGTCCTCATCGATATCGGGGGGGCGGATATCGGCAGGCACCACGCCCAGATGCGCGAGCAGTTCGCGCCGGCGCGGGCTGCCGGAACCGAGAACGAGCTTCATGCGAGGGCCCGAGCGGGCGCCGCCCGCTTTACGGGTTTCGCCATCAACGTCAGGCCCATGCGAGGCTTACTTGAAGCGATAGTTGATCCGACCCTTGGTCAGATCGTAGGGGGTCATTTCCACCTGGACGCGGTCGCCTGCCAGAACCCGGATGCGGTTCTTTCGCATCTTGCCTGCCGTGTGCGCGATGATCTCATGGCCGTTCTCGAGCTCGACCCGGAATGTCGCGTTGGGCAGGAGTTCCTTCACGACGCCGGGGAATTCGAGAATGTCTTCCTTGGCCATGGTCACTCCTGTGATTGCAGTTCCGCCAAACTCTGCGGAACGCATCACGATATGCGCTCAATTCGCGCATAATTCAAGGGCGCATTGCAGCAGGGATCAGGAAAGGCTCCGCAAGATGGCGGGGCTGTCACGCCCGGCCTGCTCTGCCCAGTGGGCGCGGTTGAGCACGACACCATCCTTGCGGACCCGGCTGACGGCGTCAAGATCGAGCGTGGCATAGGTCCAGCCAGGCTGATCCATCTGGCCCTGCGCCAGCACGCCATCGGCGGGAAAGCCGGTGTCGGGCGGACCGAAGACGCCCCCCATGCCGCAATTGGTGTCCACCGCCTCGGACCAGTCGCAATCGCCAACGGTCGAGGCCATCACCGTCACGCATTGCTGCTCGAGCGCGCGCGCCATCGCTCCGATGCGCACGCGGTTGTAGCCATGCGCCGCCTCGGTGCAGGAGGGGACGAGAATCAGGTCGGCCTCCATCATGGCGCGGGCGAGGAGCGGGTATTCGCTGTCGTAGCAGATCAGGATGCCGATCTTGCCGAGCGCGGTGTCGAAGAGATGCAGCGGCCCGCCGCCCACCACGCCCCAGTCCTCGCGCTCGAAGCGGGTCATGATCTGCTTGTCCTGGTGGCCCATGGCGCCGGAGGGCCCGAAGAAACGGGCGCGGTTGACCGGGCGAGGGCCGATCTCGGGATCGAAGACCGGAGCCGAGGCGGCGAGGATGTGCACCCCGTGGATTTTTGCCAATTCGGCATGCAACGCATCGACCTGCGGGATCCGCTCGGAGACCGCGTGCAGCGAGGCCTCGAGATCGCCGGCAGCCTCGGGACCCGCCAAGGTTGCCAGCTCCATGGCGCCGTATTCGGGGAACACCAACAGGTCGGCGCCCTGCCCGGCTGCATCCTCGACCCACGCGGTGAGCTTGGCGGCATAGGCCTCCCAGCTGTCGAGGACATCCATCTTGTAGGCGGCGGCGGCGAGTTTCATGGCGGCGATCCTTTTGGAGGGGGCGGACCGGGGCGCTGCCCCGGACCCCGGGATATTTTTGGCCAGAAGAAGCCTGGGGGGCTGGTCTGTTGGCGGCTCAGCTCAGGGATTTGATCCAGAACTGCAAGACATGGTCGGATTCGATGGGCTGATCGGCGTCTTTCCATCGGAAATGTGCAAGGGCGCCCTCGAGCCTCTCGTAGCCGCGCTTGCGCCAGAACGGGTCGAGCGGGGCGTAATCGGCCGGGCGGAGCGGGTGATCAGCGGGGCGCTGGACCGCGCAGAAGGCAGAGCGGGTGCGGCCCATTGCGCGGGCATGGGCCTCGCGCAGGTCGAAGAAGCGGTGACCGACGCCGCGGCCACGATAGTCGGGCAGCAGCACGGATTCGGCGCAGTAGAAGATCGTGGCGAGTTCGTAGCCGCTGCCGGCGAAGGCTGCGGCGAAGTCGTCTGCGTGATCCTCCATCGGGGTGCCGGTGGCGGCGCCGACGAGCCGGTCGCCGTCGAAGGCGCCGACCAGCACCGCGCCGGGGCTGTCTCGATAGGTCTGCAGGTAGGCGCGCTCGTAGTCGAGATCGCCGACATAGAGATAAGGCCAGTCGCGGAACACCTCGATGCGCAGCCGCGCCACATCGTCGAGCGCGGCGTCGAGCGCCGCGCCGGTCAGCACCTCGACCCGCATCAGCCGACCTGCCGGATCCAGTCCGCGAGGTTGTAATAGGTGACCACGCGGGTGATCTTGTCGTCCTTCAGGGTGAAAAACGAGCCTGCCGGCAGGCGGTAGGTCTGACCGTTGGCCGCGGGCAGTCCGTCATCGGTGGCGAGGTAGGTGCCGTTGACGGTGTACTCGGCGGCGGCGCGGGTGCCGCCCTCGGCCTCGAACACCACCATGTCGGTGAGATTTTCGTCGTAGCAGTGGGACATGTGGGCGCAGAACTCGGCGAACTTGGTCTTGCCGGTGCGCACCTGGCCCTCGTTGACGTGATGCGCCACCTCGGCATCGAGGCAGGCCAGCATGGCCTCCGTGTCCTTGGCGTTGAAGGCGTCGAAATACCGCCGGATGGTGTCGGTTGCGCTCATGTGGCTCCCCATCTGCTCTTCAGCTTGTCTGTGATCTGGTCGCGGGTCTGGCGATAGGCGTTGAGTTTCATCTCGCGGCTCTCGCCAAGGCCGGTCGGGTCCATGACGGGCCAGTATTCGACCGTCAGGTGGTAATAGCGTGTGAGGTCGAGCGCGGCGCGCTGCGAGGCCGGCGACATGGCGACGATCAGATCGAAGCCCGACAGCGCCTCGCCCATCTCCTCGAGCTCTTCGAAGCTGCGCGAGCGGTGCTTGTCGAGCTCGACGCCGATCTCGCGGCAGACCGCGATGGCGAAGCCGTCGATGTCGAGATCGTTCACCACCCCCACCGACTGCACGTAGGTGTCGAAGCCGTAGAGCTTCTTCATGATCCCTTCGGCCATGGGCGAGCGCACTGCGTTGTGATCGCAGCAGAACAGTACCGATTGCGGCAGTCCGGCCAAGCCTCAGCCTCCGAAATGCAGCACGCAGATGAGGGTGAAGAGCCGGCGCGCGGTGTCGTCATCGACCTCGGCCTTGCCCTCGAGCCGCTCCTGCAGGATGCGCGCGCCCTCGTTGTGGATGCCGCGGCGGGCCATGTCGATGGTCTCGATCTGGCTGGGCGCCGCGGTCTTCACCGCGTCGAAATAGCTTTTGCAGATCTGGAAATAGTCCTTCACCACCTGGCGGAACGGCGACAGCGAGAGATGGAACTCCGCCGCCTTCTCGTCGGCCTCGGTGGCGATGTCGAAGACCAGCCGCTTCTCGCGAATGGCGAGGCCCAGCTTGTAGGGGCCGACCGGCACCTCGCGACCGTCGCGCGCGGGCAGCGTGAAGGAGTTCTCCTCCATGAGGTCGAACATGGCGACGCGGCGCTCCTGCTCGATCTCGGGCGTGGGCGGCGGCAGGTTGCCGTCGTCAAGATCGATTTGCGAGATGTGGCTCATGAGCACTGTCCTTCACCGGGCCCGAAAGGCTTAGCGCGCCCGCGATCTCACTGCAATGCGACGGAGCCCTGCGACGCCGCGTTTCCCGCATGACGGGAAATGTGGTATGATTTCGCATTCTTTGACTGCATTGATCCCGGAGACCGCCCATGCCGCGCCGCGCCATTGTCCTTGTCCCCGGCTTCGGCCGCAACGAGCGCAACCTGTTGCGCGACCGCCTGGTGCGCGCCCTGCGTCACTACACCGATGGATGGCGGATCGAGCAGCTCGAGGATGGCGACGGCGCCCGCGCAGGCGCCGCCCGCCTGCGGGCCACCGCCCGCTGTGGTGGCGAGAGCCGCGAGATCGATGTCTACGAGGCCTACTGGGCCGATCTCGTGCCGGACTGGAGCCGCGAGTCGCCATGGGCGCGGTTCAAGCGCGGCGGGTTGCTGCTGCGCTACTGGCTGTTCGGCGGCGCACGGGCGTGGCGAGATCGCGGCGAGGCCCCACCCCGGGCGGCCACGGCGATGCGGCTGGCGGCGCTGGCGCTGATCCTGTGGTGGCTGGTGGTGGCGCTGCTGCTCTTGCAGACTTTTGGCGCGATCTCGATCCCGGAGGCTTTCGCCGCGATTCCGGGCTTCGAGAAGCTCTGGGCGCAGATCAGCGTGGGCGCTGCCGCGGTGACCGGTTCGGTGCTGGCGGGGCTGCTGCTCTGGGTCTGGAGCCTCGGCTATCTCGAGCAGTTCGCCAATATCTCGGCCTATGCCAAAGCCTACCTGCGCGACGAGCCCTGCGGCGATGACGACATCGGTCTGCGCGCCAAGACCAAGGCGCGGGCGCTGCAACTGCTCGACCAGGTCGGCGACGTGAGCGGCGACCGGGCCTATGACGAAATCTACGTGGTCGGGCACTCGCTGGGAGGCGCCATCGCGGTGGATGCGCTGGCCGATTACGGCGACCGGCTCGATCACGTGGTGCTGTTCACCTGGGGCTCGGCGCTGGGGCTGCTGTCGCAGCAGGAGCCGCTGGTGGAATGCGAGATCGGCAAGTTCTACGAGGCCAGGCCACGCATCCGCGGCTGGATCGACGTGGTGTTCCCGCAGGATTACATGGGATCGCAGGTTCCGGTGCCGCGCCGCATCGATGCCGCCGGCAAGCCCGGCGCGTTCTATGATCCGCTGTTTCCCAAGGCGGTAACGCCGCACGTGCCGCGCGGCATGCACCTGTTCGAACTCGCCGACATCCACGAGGCCTATTACCGCTGCGAAAAGGCGCTGCTGATGCTGGTGCAGCCGGGCAGCGCCCTGCCCGTGGCGGAACAGGCGCCGCCCGGGCCGGCCACGAAAACGGTCACCAAGCTGCGGGTGACCTGAGCCGTCAGTCGTTCATCTTGCGCAGGCGCGCCGTCACGCTGAGCCCGTGCGCCTGAAGGCTCTCCGAGGTGGCGAGGACCTCGGCGGCGGGGCCGATGGCGCGCAGCGCCTGCGGCGACATCTGCGCCAGCGTGGTGCGCTTGAGGAAATCCAGCGCCGAAAGCCCGGAGGAGAACCGCGCCGAGCGCGCGGTGGGGAGCACGTGGTTGGGGCCGCCGACATAGTCGCCGATTGCTTCTGGCGTCCACTGGCCAAGGAAGATCGCGCCGGCGTGGCGGATCTTTTCCGACAGCGCCAGCGGGTCGGCGACGCAGAGCTCGAGGTGCTCGGGCGCCACCCGGTCCGACAGCGCCGCCGCCTCGTCGAGATCGCGCGCCACGATGATGGCGCCGAAATCGCGCCAGCTGGCACCGGCGATGGCGCCCCGCTCGAGCACCTCGATCTGGCGCTCGACCTCGGCGGCGACCGCCTGCCCGAAGGCCGCATCCGTGGTGACCAGGATCGACTGGGCGCTCTCGTCATGCTCGGCCTGGCTCATCAGGTCGAGCGCGATGAACTCGGGATCGTTCTCGGCATCGGCGATGACGAGGATTTCGGAGGGGCCGGCGATCATGTCGATGCCGACCTTGCCGAAGACCCGGCGCTTGGCGGCGGCGACGAAGGCGTTGCCCGGGCCGGTGATCTTGTCGACAGGCGCCACGGTCTCGGTGCCGTAGGCGAGCGCTGCGATGGCCTGCGCGCCGCCCAGACGGTAGATCTCGTCGACGCCGGCAATGCGCGCGGCCAGCAGGACCAGCGGGTTCACCACGCCATCAGGCGTGGGAACGGTGATGCAGAGCCGCTCGACGCCAGCCACCTTGGCGGGAATGGCGTTCATCAGCACCGAGGACGGATAGCTTGCCAGCCCGCCCGGCACGTAGAGCCCGGCAGCCGCCACCGGGGTCCAGCGCCAGCCGAGGGTGGCACCATCGGGATCGGTCCAGAGCGCATCCTCGGGCATCTGGCGCACGTGATAGGCGCGGATCCGTTCGGCGGCCTTCTCCAGCGCGGCGCGCTCGTCGTCGGGGACGCGGGCGCATTCCGCCTCGATCTCCTCGGGCGTAAAGGCCAGACGCTCGGGCGTCAGCTCGAGCCGGTCGAACCTGGCGGTGTAGTCGACCAGCGCCGCGTCGCCGCGTGCCCGCACGTCGGCGATGATCGCCGCGACCGTGTCGTCGACATCGGGGCTGTCCTCGCGCTTGGCTGTCAGCAGGCGGGAGAACGCGATCTCGAAATCGGGATCGGTGGTGTCGAGGAAGACGGGCATGGCGCGGTCCTTTTCGCTGTCCTGCGCCTCTTACCCCCTGCCCGCCCGCGCCTCAAGCGCCTGGCGCCTTGATCCCGGTCAAGGCCCTGCCGGAGCGGGCGCGCTAACATTCGAAAGACGGGGAGTGTGTCACTTTGGGGAGGAGGAAACCCATGAAGACCCTTGCAACAATCGCCGGCGTGCTGGCGCTTGCACTGCCGTTCGCGGCGCCTGCGGACGAGGCCGGCAAGATCGAATACATGAACCACTGCGCCGCCTGCCACGGCGAGAGCGCCGTAGGCGACGGCCCGCTCGCCGAGCTCATGACCGTGCCGGTGCCCGACCTGACGCAGGTCTCGGCGCAGAACGACGGCGTGTTCCCGATGCTCGAGATGATCCAGGTGGTCGACGGGCGCACCGGTATCCGTGGCCACGGCTACCCGATGCCGGTCTGGGGCGCGCGCTTCAAGAGCGAGGTCGAGGGCGACATCGGCGCCTATGCCAGCGAGATCGTGGTGCGCGGGCGCATCCTGTCGCTGGCTTATTACCTCGAGTCGATCCAGGCCGAGTGACCGGCCCGGAGCTGTCCTAGAGCTCGTGATCCGGCGTCTTGCCGGACACGGCCTGATAGGGCCGCGTAACGTCGCGCAGGCGAAGCTCAAGCGCTTCGACCTGCGCGCGCAGCGCACCGTCACCGGCGAGGGTGAAGACCACGTTGCCCGCGCCCTCCTCGGTCGGCTCAAAGCTCACCGCGAGGATCGACAGCACCAGTTCCGGATCATCGCGCGACACGCCCTGGCTCGACACGCCGATGACGTTCTCGACCGCGAGCAGTGCCCGTACCCGCTCGGGCGGCGAGACATGCACACCATCCTCGCGACGCAGGCGGTTGACCAGAAGGGTCAGCCGCTGGTGGCGTTTCTGCCAGGCCACATCGGCCACGGTCAGCACCGCGTCCTGCAGCAGTGCCGAGAGCACCTGCAGGTCGTCCGGGTCCATGGCGCCAAGGTTCAGCGGCGCGCCGGCGGCGTCTTCAAAGCGTGCGTCGGTCACTCGTTCTTCACCCGTTCGATCTTGGCGCCCACGCCCGAAAGCTTGCGCACCACGTGTTCATAGCCGCGGTCGAGATGGTACACCCGGTTGACCACGGTTTCGCCCTCGGCCGCAAGGCCTGCGAGGATCAGCGAGACGCTGGCGCGCAGATCTGTGGCCATCACCGGCGCGCCCTTGAGCTTGTCGACCCCGGTCACGGTGGCGGTGCCGCCATGCACGTCGATGCGCGCGCCCATGCGCATCAGCTCGGGCGCATGCATGAAGCGATTCTCGAAGATCTTCTCCTCGAGCACCGAGGTACCCTCGGCGGTGCAGAGCAGCGCCATCATCTGCGCCTGCAGGTCGGTCGGGAAACCGGGGAACGGTTCGGTGGTCACGTCGACCGCGCGCACCCGGCCGTTCTTGCGGCTGACCTTGAGGCCGGTCTCGGTCTCCTCGACGGAAATCCCGGCGGCATCGAGCGTCTCGCAGAAGCTCTTCACCAGTTCGATTGTGCCGCCGAGGCACTCGACCTCGCCGCCGGCGATGGCCGGGGCCAGCATGTAGGTGCCAAGCTCGATGCGGTCGGTGACCACGCGGTGGGTCGCGCCGCCGAGGCTGTCGACGCCCTGCACCTCGATCGTGTCGCTGCCCTCGCCCGAGATCTGCGCCCCCATCTTCTGCAGGCAGCGCGCCAGATCGACGATTTCCGGCTCTCGCGCGGCGTTCTTGATCAGCGTGGTGCCCTTGGCCAGCGTCGCCGCCATCAGCGCGTTCTCTGTCGCGCCCACCGAGACCAGCGGGAAGTCGACGACACCGCCCTTGAGGCCGCCCGCCGGCGCCTTGGCGTGCACGTAGCCCTCGCGCAGGTCGAGCTCGGCGCCCAGTGCCTCGAGCGCGCGCAGGTGCAGGTCGACCGGGCGGGCGCCGATGGCGCAACCGCCGGGCAGCGACACCTCGGCATGACCGTGCTTGGCCAGCAGCGGCCCGAGCACGAGAATCGAGGCGCGCATCTTGCGCACGATGTCATACTCGGCGCGGGTCGAGGTCAGCGCGTGGCTCGACAGCGCCAGCACCTGCCCCTCGTTGAGCGCCTGGACCTCGGCCCCCAGCGACTGCAACAGCGTCGTCATGGTGCGGATGTCCGACAGGCGCGGCGCGTTGGTCAGCGTCAGCGGCTCGTCCGAGAGCAGCGTCGCCGGCATCAGGGTGAGACAGGCATTCTTCGCGCCCGCGATGGGGATCTGGCCGGACAGCGGCCCGTTCCCTGTGACGATGATCGAATCCATGTCCTAATTGTCCTCTTCACTGCTCTGATCGCGCGCGGTGCTGTCCGCGCTGCGGGCCTTGGCCTGCTGTTTTCTACGGGCGAGATTCGCCTTCAACGCCGCTTTCAGCCGCGCATCACGCTCTTCTGCCTTGGTTTTAGTGCTGCCTGTCTTGCGCTCCATGACACTTCTTTAAAGCAGGGGCAAAAAAGCGTCCAGATTGCGCTTGCGCCCGTCTGAAATTGCCTTTAGAGACGCCGCCACGCCACCAAGGCGCACCGGCGCTGCTGTAGCTCAGAGGTAGAGCACTCCCTTGGTAAGGGAGAGGTCGAGAGTTCAATTCTCTCCAGCAGCACCACTTCTTTCCAAAGTAAATCAATGTCTTGGAAGACAGCGCCGCTGCGCCCGGCCGGCCGCGTGCACCTTAACCATCCGTTAACAAAGCCCCGTCATCCTCTTGCTTTGGGGGAGTACTGGCGCGAGTGGGTGCGATGCTTTTCTATGCTCTTCTGGACCGGGCTTTTCCGAACAGCTTTCCGATCAAGGTGTTCGCCGTGGCCTTCGTCGGCACGCATGTGCCGCTGATCGCCGTGGTGATCTATGCCCTGATCCAAACCGGCGGCATCGCGGCGCATCTCGACGTGCTGGCCCTGCTGCTTGCCGCGACGCTGACGGGCTGTGGTGGCACGCTGGCCGGGCTCTGGGCGCTGCTTGCGCCGGTGCGCCGGATGAACGGTGCCATCGAGTCGCTCGAACGCGGCGATTCGATCCCCGCACTGCCCGACCGTCATCGCGACGAGATCGGCGCGCTGATGCGGCTCACCAACCTGATGGCAGACAGCATGCTGCGACGGCAGCAACAGGCGCAGACCGCGGCCCAGACCGATCCGCTGACCGGACTGCCCAACCGGCGCGGCTTTGACGCCCGCGTGCCGCAGCAGGCACCCGGTGCCATCCTCTTTCTGGACCTCGATCGTTTCAAAAGAGTGAACGACACCTATGGCCACGCCATCGGCGACGATGTGCTGCGCCAAGCGGCGACGGTGATCTCTGCCGCGTTGCGGCGCGAAGACGTGGTGGCACGATTCGGCGGCGAGGAGTTCGTGATCTGGCTGCCCGGCGCCACGCGGGATACCGCCTGGAGCACGGGCGAGCGCCTGCGCCTCGCGATCGCCGGCAGCGTCCGCGTCGCGGAGCAGCCGGTGACTGCCTCGATCGGCCTCGCACTCTGCGCTGCCGAGGACCGCCGCGAGACGGTGATCGCGCGCGCCGACGCCGCCCTTTACGCCGCCAAGCATCGCGGCCGGAACCGGGTCGTTGAACGCTGCGAGGAGGCTGGCGGCGAGACCTTCGCCTTTGCTCCCGGACGAAGCTTGCGGGCGGTCTGACCGCCCTGCCCCGGCTCAGATGGTGCGCAGCAGGCGCAGCGCATCCCAGATCGCCGCGTATCTGTAGCGGGCCGAGACCGCATCGCCTCCGAGATAACTGGTCGCCTCCCTGCGGGTCGCGGCGAACCTTCTGCGGGCGCAGCGCGATCAGCGCCTCGTCATCCACCCAGTCAAGAGTCACCGAGCCCGGTCCAGGCCAGCCAGCGTCGAGCCCGACCGCCCCCGCAGCGGGTGAATCACCTTCCGAGATGTCACACCTGGGTTTGATCCGCGCCGACATTCGAGCGATGCCCGGCGCGGACTCAGGGCGAAGCCGTCTCGCCTTCGTCGTGCCGGAGGATGCCTCTGGCACGGCTGCCTCTCAGCTGCCGCTGCGGATCTGGCTCAGCGTGCGATAGGGCGTCAGCGCCTCCTTGTCGACGATCAGTTCCAGCAGCGCGCCGGTGGGCGAGGCCAGCGCCCGCTCGAACGCCGCGTCGAACCCGGCGGTCTCCGAGACCAGCTCACCGTGCAGCCCGCAGGATTGCGCCAGCGCGGCGAAGTCCGGGTTGACCAGCTCGGTGCCCGACACCCGGGTCGGGAACTCACGCTCCTGATGTGCGCGGATGGTGCCGTAGGTGCCATTGTTCACCACGATCACGATCACCGCCGCGCCGGCCTGACGGGCGGTCGCAAGCTCCTGCATGGTCATCTGGATGTCGCCATCGCCGGCAAAGCAGATCACCGTCGCATCGGGGCGCTCGATCTTCGCCGCCACCGCTGCCGGCAGGCCGTAGCCCATCGCCCCCGATTGCGGCCCGAGCAGCCGCATCCCCGGGCGGAAGCGGAAGAAGCGCGTCGGCCAGACGGTGAAGTTGCCCGCCCCGTTGGTCAGCACCAGATCCTGGCCCTCGAGCCGCTCGCGCAGATGCGTGCAGACCGCCACCATGTCGACCGGGCCGGGCTGCGCCGGCGCGTTGTCGATAAACCCGAGATAGGCCTCGCGCGCCTTGCGGCGCCAATCGGCCCAGCCGCCCTGCACCGTTTCACCCAGCGCCAGTGCGAACCGTTGCGGGCAGGCGTGGATGCCCAGCGCCGGGCGGTAGACCTTGCCGATCTCGCGGTCCGAGGCCATCACGTGCACGATCTTCTGAACCGGGTCCGGCACCTGCAGAAGCGTGTAACCGTCGGTCATGTTCTCGCCGAAGCGGGTGCCCAGCGCGAGGATCACGTCCGCCTGCCCCAGCAGAGCCTTGGTCGCGGCGCTCATGCCCACGCCCGCATCGCCGCAGAAGCAGTCGGAGCCGTTGTCGAACTGGTCCTGATAGCGGAACGAGCTGATCACCGGGATGTCCGAGGCTTCGGCGAAGTGCTTCAGCGCATCCTGCGCGTCGCGATCCCATGGCGCGCCGCCGATCACGATCAGCGGCCGCTCGGCACGCACCAGCAGCCCCATCGCCTCGGCCACCGCCGCCGGTGCGGGCTCGGGCAGGAAGACCGGCACCGGGCCGTCAACGGGAGCAGCCTCGGTCTCGGCCATCAGCATGTCCTCGGGCAGCGCGATGACCACCGGGCCGGGACGGCCGGTGGTCGCCGTGGTCCAGGCCCGCGACAGGATCTCGGGGACGCGCGAGACATCGTCGATCTCGGTCACCCACTTGGCCATGGTGCCGAAGACGGCGCGGTAATTGACTTCCTGGAAGGCCTCGCGCTCGCGCATCTCGGTGCCGATCTGGCCCACGAGGAGGATCATCGGCACGCTGTCCTGCATCGCGGTGTGCACCCCGATCGAGGCATTGGTCGCGCCGGGGCCGCGGGTCACCATGCAGATGCCGGGTTCACCGGTCAGCTTGCCATGCGCCGCCGCCATGAAGGCCGCCCCGCCCTCCTGCCGGCAATTGACGAAATCGAGCTTGCCGCCGGTGTCGTGCATCGCGTCGAGCACCGCGAGGTAGCTCTCGCCCGGCACGCCAAAGGCCCTGCGGGCCCCCAGGGCCACGAGGCAGTCCACCACAAGCTGTCCACCATTGCGCGCCATCGACATTCTCCCTTTGCTCTGTCGCCTCACTTGTAGGCGATGCCCGCGCGGCTGCAAGCGGACTGCGAAAACCCGCGCGCCAGAACGCTTTGTTAAGACACCGACCGTATGTCTCTTGCCTGACCCCGGGCGGCACCGCCGCGGCGCGGGTCATCCGACCCCGAGGCTGGCAGAGGCTCCGAGCAGACGATGTCCGATCCGCATTTCCACGTTCTCGAACCCGCGCGAAACCGCAATGGGGAAGACGCGCTGGTTCCGTTCCTTCTGGGCGCGCGCCATGCCCCGGTGACGATCTCGGCCAGCGATGTCGCGCGGGTCGATGCCCACCGGCTTCAGATCCTGCTCGTGGCGCAGAAGCAGTGGGCTCGCGAAAAGCTCCCGTTCCGCCTGACCGAGGCAAATGACAGTTTCCGCGCCGGCCTCGAACGGCTCGGCCTCGCCCCCGATCATTTCGACAAGGACCAGACCTCATGACCACCAAAGTCCTCGCGATCGACGATTCCCGCACCATCCGAAACCTGCTGCGCGTTTCGCTCGAAGGCGCGGGGTTCGAATACCACTCGGCCTGCGACGGGGTCGAAGGGGTGGAGCAATTCTCCGAAGTCGAACCCGACGTGGTGATCACCGACATCAACATGCCCAACATGGACGGGTTCGGTGTGATCGATAACCTGCGCAGCGGCCCCAACCGCACGACCGTGCCGATCATCGTGCTGACCACCGAAAGCGGCCCGGATCTGAAGGCCCGGGCGCGCGAGGCCGGGGCGACGGGCTGGATCGTGAAACCGTTCGACGATGCCTCGCTGGTGTCGGTTCTGCGCCGGCTCACCGGGCACGTGGTGTAAGCCATGTCCAACAGCTCGATCCGCGATACGTTTTTCGAAGAATGCGAAGAGCTTCTCGAGGCGCTCGTCGAAGGGCTCGCCGCGATGGAGGAGAACGCCTCCGACATGGAGGTGGTCAACGCGGTGTTCCGGGCCGTGCATTCGATCAAGGGCGGCGCCGGGGCCTTCGCGCTCGACCGGCTGGTGAACTTCGCCCACACTTTCGAGACGGTGATGGACAAGGTCCGGTCGAAACAGCTTGCGGTGAACGAAGAGCTGATGCTGCTTTTCCACCGCTCGGGCGACCAGCTGGCGGATCTGGTGGAGGCGGCACGCGACGGGCGCGACCCCAATGCCGAATCCGAGGCCGCGATCCTCAAGGAGTTGAGCGCCTATCTCGGCGACGTCGAGAGCGAAGAAGAGATCGCCTTCGATGCTGCACCGCTCGCCTTCGATGCGGCGCCTCTGGCGCTCGACCTTGCCGAGCCTGAACCGCCCAGCGAGGCCGAACTGCGCCGCTTCGATATTCGGTTCTGCCCGACGCCGGCACTCTACGCCAACGGGCATGAGCCGTTGCTGCTGTTCGACGCTCTTGCCGAGCTCGGAACGCTGTCGGTGACCGCCGACCTCTCTCGCCTGCCCGAGTTCGATGCCTTCGATCCCGAGGATGCGGTCATCGACTGGCGCCTCACGCTGCTGACTTCAGAAGACGAGACCGTGCTCCACGAGGTGTTCGAGTTCGTGGATGCGCTGTGCGAGCTCGAAATCGCGGTGTCCGACGATCCGGTGGCGGCCTTCGATGAGGAGCTGACCGACGACCTGACCTCTCCGGACCTCGCGGATCCGACCGGCGGCGCCGCTCTGGCCGATCTGAAAGCGCCGGAGGAAGCGGCACCCCCTCCGCCTGCCATTGGCAAGAGCACCACAGCCAACGCCCCGCGCGACGAGCCACGTGGCCCGCGCCCGACCCTGCGCGTGGACCTCGACCGGGTGGATCGGCTGATCAATACGGTGGGCGAGCTGATCATCAACCAGGCCATGATCTCGCAACGGATCGAGGAACTCGAGCTGCCGGCCGTGGCCCATCTCACCAACGAACTCGAAGCCTACAAGCTGCTCGCGCGCGACATCCAGGAAGGGGTGATGGCCATCCGTGCGCAGCCGGTGAAGCCGCTGTTCCAGCGCATGTCCCGGATCGTGCGCGAGGCCGCCGAAGCCACCGGCAAGAAGGTCAAGCTGGTGACCGTGGGCGACTCGACGGAAGTTGACAAGACGGTGATCGAACGGCTGGCCGACCCGCTCACCCACATGGTGCGCAACGCCGTCGACCACGGGCTTGAACGTCCGGACAAGCGAGGCGAGCTCGGCAAGGATCCGACAGGCGCCATCCGTCTGTCGGCCTCTCACCGCTCCGGCAGCGTCTTCATCGAGATCGCCGATGACGGCGCCGGGCTGAACCGGTCCCGGATCCTCGAGAAAGCGATCGAGAAAGGCCTCGTCTCGCCAGAGGCAGAGCTCTCGGAGCAGGAGGTCGACAACCTCTTGTTCCTGCCCGGCTTTTCCACCGCTGCGGAGGTGTCGAACCTTTCTGGCCGCGGGGTCGGCATGGATGTGGTCAAGAATGCCGTCGCCGCGCTCGGCGGCCGCGTCTCCATCGCCTCGACCCCCGGCGCGGGCACCACCTTCACCATCGTCCTGCCACTGACGCTCGCCGTGATGGACGGCTTCGTGATCTCGATCGCCGATCAGACCATGGTGATCCCGATCGCCTCGATCATCGAAACCATCCGCCCCAACCCGCGCGATCTGCACTGTATCGGGACCGACGGCGAGGTGATCTCTGTGCGTGGCGCCTATGTCCCGATCGTTGATGTGGCGCGCAATCTCGGTCTCTCGGGTGAGCGCGCAGACAGCAGCGGCGTCCTGCTTTTGGTGAGCACCGAGGGACAGGGCCTCACCGCACTCCGCGTCGGCGCCATTCACGACCAGCGCCAGGTGGTGATCAAGAGCCTCGAAAGCAATTACGGGGCCATCGCCGGCGTCTCCGCAGCAACTATCCTTGGTGACGGGAAGATCGCCCTGATCCTAGACCCCGACGAACTTGTCAAACTTACCCCGGCGGCGATCTTCCTGCCGCCCGCCTCATCCCCCAGACCGGAGCTGCGCCATGCTTGACGTTACCGAGGCCCCCACCGAGGCCCAGTTCGAATTCATCACTTTCTCCGCCGGGGACCAGAGCTTCTGCCTCGAGATCACCCAGATCCGCGAGATTCGACGCTGGACCCCGGTCACCAAGCTGCCGCACACGCCCGACGACGTGCTCGGCGTGATGAACCTTCGCGGCGCGGTGATCCCGATTTTCGATCTCTCCGCCCGGTTCGGCCTGGGCGAGACCATCGACAATGAACGCAACGTGGTCATCGTCGCCGCTGCCGGCGGAACGACCATCGGCCTTCTTGTTGAGTCGGTTTCAGAGATCCTTTCGGTGGCGAAATCCGCCATTCAGGAAACCCCGGACATAAAATCGGAAGCCGCCCGTCAGGCGATCCTTGGCGTGATTTCGGTCGGGGAAAACATGGTCCGAGTGGTCAATCTCGACGCCGTGCTCGACACCGAAGGGGGCGCCGTATGATCACCACCGCCCCGGCAAGTGGATCTGGCGAGTTCCGCTTTACCGACGACGACTTCCGGTCTTTGGCGCAGCTCGCTCACGCCGAATTCGGCCTCGCACTGGCCGAGAGCAAGAAGCCTCTGGTGTACTCGCGGATCGCGCGGCGCCTGCGGGCCCGAAACATCACCGACTTCACGAGCTACATGGCCCTCCTCAAAAGTCCGGGAGAAGCGGAGGAGCGTCTTGAGCTGATCTCTGCGCTGACAACCAACGTCACCAGCTTCTTCCGCGAGAAGCACCATTTCGACACCTTGAGAAAGGAGTTGGTTCCGCAATTCGAAAAGCAGCCGCGGGTCAGGATCTGGTCGGCCGGATGTTCGTCGGGCCAAGAAGCCTTTTCAATCGCAATGACCCTGTCCGACACGCTGTCGGAGACCAGCCTGCGAAATGCCCGCATCCTCGCGACCGACATCGACCCCGCGATGATCCGCAAGGCGTCGGCGGCGCGCTATGCGCGCGAGGATCTCACAACGATCCCCGCAGACATGCAAAAGAACGGCACCCGGTCCTGCGCCGAGGATCCAGCCAGCTTCGAGATCGCCACACCAGTGCAGCGCATGGTGACCTTCGGCGAACTCAATCTGATCGAAGCCTGGCCCTTCAAGGGCCCCTTTGACGCAATTTTCTGCCGGAATGTCGCGATCTATTTCGACCATCAGACCCAGCACCGCCTGTGGTCCCGGTTCACCGGGTTGCTGCGCCAGGGCGGGCTCCTGTTCATCGGGCATTCCGAACGCGTTGCGGGCCCCGCGCTGGAGAGCCTGCAGTCCGCCGGTGTCACCACCTACCGCAAAACCGTCGCGCCCCGTCCCGACCCCGCCCGATAGGAGACAAGAATGAGCCTGAAGGACTCCCTGCGCATCATGGTGGTCGACGACATGGCGACAAGTCGTGGCCTCATCACGCAAGCGCTCGATGAAATTGGTATCAAGAACTACCTGACCGAAAATGATGGCCAACAGGCGCTTGCACGTATCTCGGCCAATCCCGTGCACCTCGTGCTGTCGGATTTCAACATGCCCAACATGGACGGGCTCGGCCTGTTGCAGGCGGTGCGGCAAAACAAGGCCACCCAGCGGATGGGGTTCATCCTGGTCACTGGCAAACCAACGCCGGACATGGTCGCGACGGCCAAGAAGTGGGGGCTCAACAACATGATCAAGAAGCCGTTCACCTCACTGGCAATGAAACAATGCATCGAAAGTGTCGTGGGAAAGCTCTGATATGACCAAGGGTGAAATCCGGCTCTCCCCGAGCGAGGCGATGCGTATGCTGTCAGACGAGATCCGCCACCTCCACCACCGTCTCGAACGGCTGGAGCACGGAATCGAGCATGTCTATGCGTCGGGCGGCGAGCGGCTCGGCTCCGTCGCCGTGACAGCATTGCAAGAGCTCGACATGCTCGCGCAGTCCACGGATGCCCTCGCCGCCTATTCCGAAAAGCTCTCCCAGCGGCTCGAAGACAGCGCCGAACTCGACCTGACCCGCGAACTCTCCGCGATACCGCTTCGCGCTCTCGGTCGTCGATTGAGCGGGATCAGCCACGACGATCTGGCGGCCAACGCCCCCGAGCTTTTCTGACGACGTGAGGGCAACGACGCACGGGCAGAGGTGCGCCTTCGGCGGACCTTCGCGCATCCTCGGCAGGCTCCTCAGGGACCTTGTCTTCGGCATTCCGGGGCCGGCGGCGGCACCGGCACCATCTATCGAAAGGGGCTCCGATGGATCCGATTTCGCTGATCATCGCCATACCGGATCGCTCCCGTCGCCGGCGGGTCGTGCAGAGTATCGGATCGTCACCGCACATCCGGATCATGGCTGAAACGCCTGATCTGATGACCACCTTCGCCGAGGTCGAAGAGCGCCAGCCCTTGGCCGTGCTCATCGATGGAAGCCTCGCCCGAGCGCCTGAATTCGAAGTAATGCGCGCACTCTTCGCAGCGTTGGATGTCCGCTGGATCGTCATATCCGATGCCCCCGATACCGGCAGCCGCATCGCCGCATCACCTTGGGGCCGAACCTCCGATCTATTCGCGGTGGCCGCCGATATTGCAGCGGAGCCACTGATCGATCACTTGCGCAGCGTGACCCGCACGGCCCGGCGGAACGGACGCGCCGAACCTCCGAAGGCACCCGCGATTCCGAGGTCGGATGAGGCCCATGACCGTCGACGCAGCAAGCGTTTTGTTCTCATCGGCGCCTCCACCGGCGGGGTCGATGCGCTGCTCACCGTGCTGTCCACCTTCCCGGCCGATTGCCCGCCCACCTTCATCGTGCAGCACACCGGCGGCGGCTTCGGAGAGAGCCTGACGCGCCTGCTCGACCGGCAATGCCAGGCACGCGTGCGTCCCGCCCGGCATGGCGACCATGTTACCCATGGCGAGGTCGTGGTGGCAGCCGGCAGCCGGGCTCACATGCGGCTCGCCGGGGGCAAACCGATGCGCATAACCCTCGAGCCTGGCACACCGATCTCAGGTCACATGCCGTCGGTCGATGCAATGTTCGACTCCGCAATACCGGGGGCCAAGCGTGTGGTTGCGGCATTGCTCACCGGCATGGGCCGCGACGGCGCCGCAGGCCTTCTCGCCCTGCGCGACGCTGGTGCCACCACCATCGCTCAGGATGAGGCCACGAGCACGGTGTACGGCATGCCGCGCGCTGCGGTCGAGCTCGGGGCGGCCATGCACTCTTTGCCCTTGCCAAGGATCGGTCCCGAGATCCTCAGGACCTGCCGCGAAGCACCCTCAGAAACAAACCGGAGGCTCGCCACCCGATGAGCACGAGCGAAAAAATGGTGAACGTCGTTCAGGGGGAATACCATATCTCCGCTGACCCCGATTGCGTCATGTCGACCGTCCTCGGCAGCTGCGCCGCGGTCTGTCTCACCGATCCGTCGCAGAAGATCGGCGGAATGAACCATTTTCTGCTGCCGCACCGCGCCGGGCGCGCCGGCGAAGACGTGCGATACGGCGCCTACTCGATGGAGCTCTTGATCAACGGCTTGCTGAAACATGGCGCGCGCAAGAACCGCATGGTCGCGAAACTGTTCGGCGGCGCCAAGATGCTGACCCAGCTGCGTGACATCGGCGATTCCAATGTCGCTTTCGCCCGCGAGTTCCTGCAGAACGAGGGCATTCCGATCGCCTCGGAAAGCACCGGTGGCAACTCGGCCCGCCGGATCCGGTTCTGGCCCTCAGACGGGCGGGTGAAGCAGTTCATCGTGCCGGGCGCGGTGGACCAGGTGGCGCCCCCTGCCCCTCCGCCCGCCGCCGCGGTCGGCGAAATCGTCCTATTCTGAAATGCGGCCCCCGAGCCCCATACCCGCGCACGGCGCCGCCACCCCAGGCGCTCGGCGTGACAAAGAAAGACACCTTCGTCCGGCCCGCGCCGGGCTCGGTCACCTGAAGGCCCGTGTCCGCCACGGCACTGCCCGCCCGGCACCATGGCGTCGGAACAGACCTGTGGGGTGTCCGCGAGGGACGCCAAGCCAGGAGACATGCGCGCCAAGCGCCAAGCGCGCAACACTGCCCGCTTCGTCAGATCGGGTCGATTTCCTGGAACGCGTTGCGAAGCGCCTCGGACCATGCCGCGCTCATCCGGGCAAAGCCCTCGTCATCGGCCTCGATCCGGCGGGTGCGACCGATCTGGAAGGCGTCGGCCTCGATCACCGCGAAATCAAGCGGCATGCCGACGCTAAGGTTGGATCGCAGGGTCGAATCCATCGACAGCAGCACCGCCTTTTCGGCATCGCCCAGCGACGTGCCCGGCTCGATCACCCGGTCGAGAATCGGCTTGCCGTACTTGTGCTCGCCGATCTGCAGGAACGGCGTGTCGGCGGTGGCCTCGATGAAATTGCCCTCGGGATAGATCAGGAACATGCGCATCGGACCGCCCTTGCGCTGCCCGGCCACGATCATCGAGGCGGTGGCGTTCTGGCTCATCCGTTCCATCTTGGACTTCACGTCCGAGGTCACGTCCGACAAAGTGGCACCGACAAGTTCGGCCACCTGGAGCATGGTCGGCGCGCGCAGGATCGAGCGGTCGTTGTCCGGCTCTTCGTTGGCATCGGCGAGCCGCGCCATCACGGTCTGGGTGATCGACAGCGACCCGGCGGTCATGATGCCGATGGCGCGATCGCCAGGCTGCTCGAACAGGAACATCTTGCGATAGGTCGCAATGTTGTCGAGACCGGCATTGGTCCGCGTGTCCGACAGCAGGACAACGCCCGCGTCGAGCAGCAATCCAACGCAATAGGTCATGACCGAATCCTCTGGGGGCACCATGCCCCGCATGGCGTCATACTGCCGATGCGGGGTCCGGGCAATGGCATCGCGCGGGCGTGGCTACTGCTGCTGTTGCTGCCCGTTGGCCACGACCACCTCGACCTCGAGGTGCTCTTCCGGCGTGCTGCCCTGCACAACGCCGCGGATCGGCGCCGCGTCTTGCGCGTCGTATCCCGAGCCAAGCCGGATATAGCGCTCGTCCGGGCAGCACCGATTGGCAGCGTCGAACCCGACCCAGCCAAGCTCGGGCACGAAGAGCTCGGCCCAGGCATGGCTGGCCTCGTGCTGCTGTCCGTCCTCGTCCGCTTGCAGATAGCCTGTGACATAGCGCGCGGGAATGCCCGCGGCGTGGGCCACGGCAATCAGCGCGTGGGCATGATCCTGACACACCCCCTTCCCGCCCGAGAGGGCCTCGGCGGCCGTGGTGTGAGCCCTGGTCTCGCCGGGCGCGTACTCGATCGCGTCGGTCACCGCCTTGGCGAGCGCGTGCGCTCGGTCAAGGTCGCTGGCCCCCTTCATCCCCTCGAGCGCCGAAGCAGAGAGGTCCTTGAGATCCTGATCGGGCCGCACCTGCCGGGTGGAGCGCAGGTAGAGCGAGGCCGGCCCCTTCTCGCGGTGGTCGCGCAGCACGCCGAAAAGATCGACGGTCTCGATCTCGCCGATCACCTCGACGGTCAGCGTCTCGAGCGGGCCGCGCCAGCTGGCCAGCGCAGTGCGGTCGCCCGCCCCGTCGGTGAACTCGGCGCCGCGCGTGGCACCTTCGGTCCTCACCTCCCAGGACAACACCTTCTGCGAGGCGCAATCCGCCGGCCAGAGCCGCAGCGACTGCACGACGCCGCGCACCGGGTGATCGAACCTGTAGCGGGTGGTATGTCTGACACTCAGTTTCATGCCGGGATCCCGTGAAGATAGACGTCCTGAACCGTGTTCGCGAGCCCGGCATTGCGCGCCATGAAGCGCCCGAGGAATTCGTGCAGCCCCTCGTCGAAGATGTCGTCGACGGTGACATTGAGCAGGTCGTCGAGCAGCTGGTGGGCCGCCTCCTGCGCGCGTGAGCCGGTCTGGTAGTTCTCGGCGATGTTGTCGAGATGGTCGCAGGTCCACTGCACGCAGGAACGCAGCGACCGCGGGAACTTGCGGTTGAGGATCAGCAGGTGGGCGATCTTCTGCGCGGTGATCTCGCCGGTATAGGTCCAGTTGAACGCGCGCTGCGCGGTCATCGATTGCAGCAGCAGCGCCCACTGGCTCTGGTCGAGCCCGGAGCCGACATACGAGAGCGACGGCAGCAGCACGTAGTATTTCACGTCGATCAGCCGGGCGGTGTTGTCGGCGCGCTCGATCGCGGTGCCGATGCCCATGAAATCGTAGCCGTCATTGCGCAGCTGCGTGGCCTGCACGCAGCCCTTCACGAGGAAGCAGTTGCGCATGGTCCAGTCGGTCAGCTCGCTGGTCATCAGCTTGCTGCGCTCGACGCGTTGCAGCTGCTTGAGCTCCTGGTAGGCGCCGTTGAGCGCATCCCAGACCGGCGAGGTCAGCGCGGTGCGCACCACCCGGCCGTTCTCGCGCGCGGCGTTGATGCAGGACAGCACCGAGGACGGGTTGTCGGAATCGAAGAACAGGTAGGTCTCGATGTTGCGCTGGTTGGGCTCGCCATATTTCTCGAGGAACGGCTCGAGCGCGCCCTTGGCCTGAAGCACGGCTTCCCAGTCGTTGCGATAGCCGCCCGACGGGTCGGGCAGCAGCGCGTTGCGGGCCCCCACCTCGAGCAGGCGGCCAGTGGTTTCGGCGCGCTCGAGATAGCGGGCCATCCAGTAAAGGTGATCTGCGGTACGGCTCAGCATGGTCTTCTTACTCCGCCAGGACCCAGGTGTCTTTCACCCCGCCGCCCTGCGACGAGTTCACCACCAGCGACCCTTCGGTCAGCGCCACGCGGGTCAGCCCCCCGGGCACCAGTTCGATCTTTTCCCCCACGAGGCAGTAGGGCCTCAGGTCCACGTGGCGCGGCGCGATCCCCTCCTCCACGAAGGTCGGACAGGCCGAGAGCGACAGCGTCGGCTGCGCGATGTAGTTCTCGGGCTTGGCGCGGATCTTGGCCTCGAAGGCCTCGATGGTGGACTTGTCCGCCTTCGGCCCGACCAGCATACCGTATCCGCCCGACCCGTGCACCTCCTTCACCACCAGCTCTGGCAGGTGTTCTAGCACGTATTTGCAATCGTCCTTCTTGGCGCATTGCCAGGTCGGCACGTTCTCGAGCACCGGCTCCTCGCCGAGGTAGAAGCGGATCATCTCGGGCACGTAGGTGTAGATCGCCTTGTCATCGGCCACGCCGGCACCCGGCGCCGAGCAGATCGTCACGCCGCCGGAGCGGTAGACGTTCATCAGCCCCGGCACACCCAGCATCGAGTCGGGGCGGAAGCACAGCGGGTCGAGGAAGCTGTCGTCGATCCGGCGATAGATCACGTCGACCTTCTTGGGGCCCTCGGTGGTCTTCATCCAGACGAAATCGCCCTCGACAAAGAGATCCTGCCCTTCGACCAGCTCGACCCCCATGAGATCGGCGAGGAAGGAGTGCTCGTAATAGGCCGAGTTGAACTGGCCGGGCGTCAGGATGACGATGTTGGGCTCGTTCTGGCACTTCTTCGGCGCCACCGAGCCCAGCGTCTTCTTCAGCAGCCCGGCGTAGCCGTCCACCGGCGCGATGCGGTTCTCCATGAAGAGCTGCGGGAACATGCGCATCATGATCTCACGGTTTTGCAGCATGTAGCTGACGCCCGAGGGCGTGCGGCAATTGTCCTCGAGCACGTAGAACTGATCGGGCCCGGTGCGCACGAGGTCGACGCCAACAATATGGCTGAACACCCCGCCCGGCGGCATGAATCCGATCGCCGCCTTCTCGTAGGCCTCGTTGTTGGTCACGAGGTGCTCGGGGATGCGGCCGGCGCGGATGATCTCACGGCGTCCGTAGACATCGCAGAGAAACGCGTTGAGGGCAGCAGCGCGCTGGCGGATGCCGCGGTCGAGCTTGCGCCACTCCGACGCGGTCAGCACGCGCGGGAACATGTCGAACGGGATCAGACGTTCCGGGTCGCCGCCCTCGCCGTAGACGGCGAAAGTGATGCCGACGCGACGGAACAGGTCCTCGGCTTCGGATTGCTTGAGGCTGCGAAGCTCGGCGGGCATCGACCGATACCACTGCTCGAGGTTCTGGTAGGCGGCACGGACATCCGCGCCGTTCATCATCTCATTGAAGATCGGGGCTTGCTTGGCGCTCATTGTCTTCCCTTCGCTCTGCGCCTCAACGTCCAACTAATCTGCATCAAGTGAAAGGCCTCGGGTAAAAAATTTTGCCCAATTCGCCAATTCCCGCCCAATTCTTGAGCGAAACCGGATTCGGCGTTTTGAATAAGATAACCACCAAAATGCATGGCTGGCGGCGGATTTTTGAAATTTTCCGCACAATAAATACGCAAACGCAAGAAATTCCGCCCACAAATTAACCCCTCGCGTCCGGTCCGGAGACACTGGGGCAAATTGACGTGGCGACCGGACACCCCCCGGCTAATCAGTTAGCGCGCTTCGATCGGAGCGTGAACAACGGGGATGTCACGGCGGCAAGAGGCCCAAGCCCGGAGCCCGCCCTGACTTACAATAACGAAGCGGCGAGCAGTCAATTTCTGCTCCGCCCGGCAATGCGTCGGGCGGGTACGGGAGGATCGCGCCGCGTACAAGGGAAGTGACCTTATGATCAAGACATTGAAACTCTCGGGTGTGGCCGCCGCGGCCCTGATCGCCGCCGGCGCAGCCAACGCCCAGGACGTGGAATGCCCCATCAAGGTGGGCGTGCTGCACTCCCTGTCCGGCACCATGGCGATCTCGGAGACCACTCTGAAAGACACCATGCTGATGCTCATCGAAAAGCAGAACGCCGATGGCGGCCTGCTGGGCTGCGAGCTCGAGGCTGTGGTGAAGGATCCGGCCTCCGACTGGCCTCTCTTCGCCGAAAAGGCGCGCGAGCTGATCTCGAATGACGAGGTCGACGTGACCTTCGGCTCCTGGACCTCGGCCAGCCGCAAGGCCGTGCTGCCGGTTCTCGAAGAGCTGAACCACCTCTACTTCTACCCGGTGCAGTACGAGGGCGAGGAATCGTCCAAGAACGTGTTCTACACCGGCGCCGCCCCGAACCAGCAGGCGATCCCGGCCACCGACTATTTCCTCGACGAGCTTGGCGTCGAGAAGTTCGCCCTGCTCGGCACCGACTACGTCTACCCGCGCACCACGAACAACATCCTCGAGTCCTACCTCAAGTCGAAGGGCATCGCCGAGGAAGACATCTTCGTCAACTACACCCCCTTCGGTCACTCCGACTGGTCGACCATCGTCTCCGACGTCGTGGCGCTGGGTGAGGACGGCAAGCAGGTCGGCGTGATCTCGACGATCAACGGCGACGCCAATATCGGCTTCTACAAGGAACTCGCAGCCGCCGGCATCTCGGCCGACGACATCCCCGTCGTGGCCTTCTCGGTGGGTGAAGAAGAGCTGTCCGGCCTCGACACCTCCAACCTCGAAGGCCACCTCGCCGCGTGGAACTACTTCATGACCGCCGAATCCGAGGCCAACGAAGAGTTCATCGCCTCCTGGCACGAATTCATCGGCGACGAGTCGCGCGTGACCAACGACCCGATGGAAGCTCACTATATCGGCTTCAACATGTGGGTGAACGCGGTCGAAGAGGCCGGCACCACCGAGGTCGACGCCGTGCGCGAAGCCATGTGGGGCCAGGAGTTCCCGAACCTGACCGGCGGCACTGCCGTGATGGGCGTGAACCACCACCTCTCCAAGCCGGTGCTGATCGGCGAGATCCGCGCCGACGGCATGTTCGACATCATCTCGGAAACCGATCCGGTTCCGGGCGACGCATGGACCGACTACCTGCCGGAATCCGCGCCGCTCAAGTCCGACTGGGCCGAGCTCGAGTGCGGCATGTACAACACCGAGACCAAGACCTGCGTGCAGATCGAGTCGAACTACTGATCTGACGTGATCCTTGGCGGGCGCCTCGCTCAGGGGCGCCCGCCGCTTGTCCGAAAGACCCCTTCTCCAATATCCGGGACCGCTGCCGATGCCGCGCATGCTCGCCCTCGCCCTGTCGCTGGCACTCTGTCTTTCCCTGCCCCCCTCGCGGGCGGCGGCGCAGGACACGGGGCCGCTCCAGACGCTTCTGCAGACCCAGGCGAACGAGGTCGCCAGCCCCGGCCGACAGTCCGTCGGATCGGTGATCGAGGCGCTGGTCGCCTCCGGCCTGCCGCAGGTGCCCGAGTTCCTCAACCGCTGGTCCGAGCGCGAGGTCGTTCAGGACGAGACCACCGGCCTGTTCTACTACGACGGCGAGCCGCCGCTCGACATCGACACCGGCGAGCCCGTGACTCTCGCCCCCGAGGCCGAGCTCGACGATGTGCGCCCCAATGGCGGCGTGCGCCGGGTGATCGCCACCGCGCTTGTGCAGTTCCAGCTCTCGGATCCCGACATCGCCCGCCGCATCGACGCGCTCGACAGCATCTCGCGCAATCCCGAGCCCGACCAGCTCGAGCCGCTGCGCGCCTCGATCGAGACCGAGACCGACCCCGCGCTGAAGGCCCGCAAGGAGCGCCTCGCCGGGATGCTCGCGGCGCGCTACGGCGCCACGCCCGAGATCCGCATGGACGCCATCGACGCGCTCTCCGATGCGCTGGCGGTGGACGTGCGCGCGGTGCTCAACCAGATCCTCACCATCCGCAGCGGCGTGGCCGAAAGCCTGCCCGAAGGTACCAACATCGCCCGCACGCTGACCCCGGGTGACGACCTGAGCGAGGCCGAGGCCTATGCAAGACTGGTCGAGGCCGATCTCGCCCCGGCGCAGCAGTCGCCCGCCCAGATCAAGGCGGCGCTGACCGACAATATCGACGGCGGCAGCGTCGGCGGCGTGCCGATCGGCCAGCTCGCCTCCGAGGATGGCCGCGCCCGCGCCTATGCGGCGCTGGCCGAGGCCGGCACCGTGCCGCCGCTGGTCACCGAGGACGACATCGCGGCCTCCCTCGCCTCTCATGTGTTCTACGAGGAATATACCGAGGACGATCCCGCGATCACCGATGCCGCCCGCGCCGCGCTCGACGAGGTCGAGACCCGGGTGGCGATGAACCAGGCGCTGGACCTCGGGCTCGACGCGCTGTCGCTGGCCTCGATCTATTTCCTCGCCGCCATCGGCCTGGCCATCACCTTCGGGGTGATGGGGGTGATCAACATGGCGCATGGCGAGTTCATCATGATGGGCGCCTATACCGGCTACGTGGTGCAGCAGATCATCCCGGATTACACCGTGAGCCTGATCGTGGCGCTGCCGCTGGCCTTCGCGGTGACCTTTGCCGCCGGCGTGGCGATGGAGCGGCTGGTGATCCGCTGGCTCTATCACCGCCCGCTCGAAACCCTGCTGGCCACCTTCGGCATCTCCATCGCGCTGCAGCAGCTCGCCAAGAACATCTTCGGCACCCAGGCACGGCCGCTGACCTCGCCGTCCTGGCTCGACGGGGCATGGGTGCTCAACGACGTTGTGGGCATCGCCAATATCCGCATCGCCATCTTCATCCTCGCGCTGATCTTTCTCGGGCTGATCCTGCTGGTGCTCAACAAGACCCGGCTCGGGCTGGAGGTGCGCGCGGTGACCCAGAACCCCGGCATGGCGGCCTCGATGGGCATCAACCCCGACAAGATCAACATGCTGACCTTCGGCCTCGGCTCCGGCATCGCCGGCATCGCCGGCATCGCCATCGGGCTCTATGCCCAGGTTACCTCCG
>NZ_DS022276.1:397118-424121 GCF_000153725.1 Salipiger bermudensis HTCC2601
GCGCGCGAGGGGGCAGCGCCCCCTCCCTGACCAGCGAAAGGGCCCTCGCATGACCCGTACCTTCCTGACACAGAACCGCTCGGTGTTCTGGTTCCTGCTGGCGCTGGGGATCTTCGCCCTGATCGTCACGGTGCTCTCGGAGGCTGCCGGCAACGGCATGATCTCCACCAGCTTCGTCAAGACGCTGGGCAAGACGCTCTGCCTGATGCTGGTCGCCGTGGCGATGGACGTGGTCTGGGGCTACACCGGCATCCTCAGCCTCGGCCACATGGCGTTTTTCGGGCTTGGCGGCTACATGATCGGCATGTGGCTGATGTATGCCCGCACCGAGATCATCGTCACCGAGAGCCTGCTCGCCGCCGCCCTCCCGCCGACCCCGCAGGAGATCCACGACTCCATCGGCACGCAGATCTTTGGCGTGGTGGGCAGCTCGCAGTTTCCCGCAATCTGGATCTTCGCCCACAGCTTCTGGCTGCAGATCGCCATGGTCGTGCTGGTGCCGGGGCTTCTGGCGCTGGTCTTCGGATGGCTCGCCTTCCGCAGCCGGGTCACCGGCGTCTACCTGTCGATCCTGACCCAGGCGATGACGCTGGCGCTGTCGCTCTACCTCTTCCAGAATGAGAGCGGGCTGCGCGGCAACAACGGCCTGTCGGGGCTGCAGAACCTGCCCGGTCTCGACGATGTGCCGCAGTCCACGCTGTCGATCGCCTTCTTCTGGGCCTCGGCGGCGGCGCTGGGTCTGGGCTACGTGCTCTTTGCCTGGGTCACCTCGGGCAAGTTTGGCTCGGTGATCCGCGGCATCCGCGACAACGAGAGCCGGGTGCGCTTCCTCGGCTACCATGTCGAGGGCTACAAGCTCTTCGTCTTCACCCTGACCGGCATCGTCGCGGGCATCGCCGGCGCGCTCTACTACCCCCAGGCCGGCATCATCAACCCCAACGAGATCGCCCCCATCGCCTCGATCTACCTCGCGGTCTGGGTCGCCATCGGCGGGCGCGGCAGGCTCTATGGCGCCGCGCTTGGCGCAGCCCTCGTGTCGCTGCTGTCGAGCTGGTTCACCTCCGGCGCGGTGCCGTCGGTGCCGCTGGGGTTCTACACCATCCAGTGGACCGACTGGTGGCTGGTGCTGCTCGGCGTGAGCTTCGTCGCGGTCACGCTGCTGGCCCCCAAGGGCATCGGCGGGCTCTTCGACCTGATCTCCACGCGCCACACCATCCCTGAGCGTGTGGGCGACTTCGGACCCGACAAGGGCGCGCGCCGCACCGTCGAGGGGGAGGAAGAGAAATGAAGACGCTTCTCGAAATGTCCGGCGTGTCGGTCAGCTTTGACGGCTTCAAGGCGATCAACAACCTGAGCTTCCGCATCGGGGAGCCCGAGCTGCGCGCCATCATCGGCCCCAACGGCGCCGGCAAGACCACCTTCATGGACATCATCACCGGCAAGACCCGGCCCGACGAGGGCACGGTGATCTATGGCGAGAAGTCGATCTCGCTGCTGAAGATGTCGGAAAGCCAGATCGCCATGGCCGGCGTCGGGCGCAAGTTCCAGAAGCCCACTGTGTTCGAAGCGCAGAGCGTGCGCGAGAACCTCGCCATGGCGCTGAAGAACAAGCGCGGGCCGTTCGATGTCCTGCTCTATCGCAAGACGAAGCGCGGCGCCGAGCGCATCGAGGAACTGGCCGAGATCATCGGCCTGACCGACAGCCTGCCCCGCATCGCGGGCGAGCTGAGCCACGGCCAGAAGCAATGGCTCGAGATCGGCATGCTGCTGGCGCAGGACCCGCGCCTGCTGCTGGTGGACGAGCCCGCCGCCGGCATGACCCCGGCCGAGCGCGAGCACACCACCGACCTGCTCAAGCGCGCCGCCGAGAAGCACGCCGTCGTCGTCGTCGAGCACGACATGGAGTTCATCCGCCGGCTCGACTGCCGGGTGACGGTGCTGTGCGAGGGCTCGGTGCTGGCCGAGGGCTCGCTCGATCACGTGACCTCGAACCCCGAGGTCATCGAAGTCTATCTCGGTCGCTGAGAGGAGAACGCCATGCTGAGCGTCGAGAACCTGACCCTGAAATACGGGCAAAGCCAGATCCTGCACGGGATCTCCCTCACCGCCGCGCCGGGCGAGGTCACCGCGGTGACCGGGACCAACGGCGTGGGCAAGACCTCGCTGCTGAAGGCCATCGCCGGGCGGCACCCCTATGCAGGCGGCGCCATCACGCTGGATGGCAAGCCGCTGGAGCACCTCAACGCCTATCAGGCAGCGCGCGCGGGCATCGCCTACGTCCCGCAGGGGCGCGAGGTCTTCCCGCTCATGACCGTGCAGGAGAACCTCGAGACCGGCTTCGCCTGCCTGCCGAAATCGGACCATGGCGTGCCTGCACATATCTTCGAGCTATTCCCGATCCTGAAGGACTTCCTGCACCGCCGCGGCGGCGACCTGTCGGGCGGGCAGCAGCAGCAGCTTGCCATCGCGCGGGCGCTGATCTCGCGGCCGCGCGTGCTGTTGCTGGACGAGCCGACCGAGGGCATCCAGCCCAACATCATCCAGCAGATCGGCCGGGTGATCGCGCAGCTGCGCGACCAGGGCGACATGGCGATCATCCTCGTGGAGCAATACTTCGACTTCATGTGGGGGCTGGCCGACAGTTTCGTCGCGGTGACCCGCGGAGAAGTGGCACTCTCCGGTAGAGCGGGCGAGATCGACCGCGAGGCGCTGCTGGCCAAGGTCTCGATCTGACGGTTTATCGCTAACTTGCTGCGACGCGGCGGATTTTTCCCTTGCCCAAATCGCTTTGAAGGACAACTCTCCTGCACGGGAGAGTTGTTTGCATGCGGTTATCGGCAAACAGGAACAGAGGCGGCCTGACGCCCGCGCGTGACGGCGTGGCGCGATTCCGCACCCCCACCCGGATCTCGAACATCCGCTGCTGCCCGCCGGGCAGCGCGCCCGTCGATTTGACGACTTACGTGACGATTTACAGGAGGACCCCATGACATCCATGCGCAAACCGCTGCTCGGCAGCGTCGCGATGGCCCTGGCGCTGAGCGCCGGCGCCGCCGGGGCGGAGACCATCCGCTTCTGGACCACCGAGGAGCAGCCCGAGCGGCTCGCGCGGCAGGAAAGCATGGCGCAGGAATTCGGCGAGGCCTCGGGCCACACCGTCGAGGTGATCCCGGTCACCGAGAGCGAGCTTGGCACCCGCGCCACCGCGGCCTATGCCGCGGGCGACCTGCCAGACGTGATCTACCATCCGCTGGCACTGGCCCTGCCCTGGGCCGAGGCAGGCATCCTCGATCCCGACGCCGCGACCGACGTGATCGACGCGCTCGGCCCCGACACCTTCGCCTCGGGCGCGCTCGAGATGGCGCGATTCGACGAGGGCAGCTGGGCCTCGGTGCCCGCAGACGGCTGGACCCAGATGATCGTCTACCGCGCCGACCTGTTCGAGGAGGCCGGGCTCGAGCCGCCGACCTCCTATGCCGCGGTCGAGACCGCGCTGGAGGCGCTGCACAATCCGCCCGAGATGTACGGCTTCGTCGCCGCCACCAAGGTGGACGAATCCTTCATGAGCCAGGTGCTCGAGCATGTCTTCCTTGCCAATGGTGTCTCGCCGGTGGGGCCGGACGGCTTCACCCCGCTCGACGAGACCGCGACCACCGAGGTTCTGGAATTCTACAAGGCCATCGCCGAGGCCTCGCCTCCGGGTGATCTCTACTGGGACCAGTCGCGCACGCTCTACTTCTCGGGCAACGCGGCGATGATCATCTGGTCGCCCTTCATCCTCGACGAGCTGGCCGGCCTGCGCGACAGCGCGCCGCCCACCATCACCGACGATCCGACCTCGTCCGAGCTCGCCTCGAAGACCGGCATCGTGACCAACTTCGCCGGCCCGTCGAACCCCGATGGCGCGGCGTGGGCGTCGATCAACATGTTCGGCATCACCGGCGACGCGCAGACCGACGCCGCCATCGAGTTCGTGACCTACTCGATGGGCGAAGGCTATGTCGACACGCTCTCGATCGCGCCCGAGGGCAAGTTCCCGATCCGCCGCGGCGACGGTGATGACGCCGAGGCCTTCGTCAACGCCTGGTCCGAGCTGCCGGTGGGCGTCGACCGCAAGGCGCCGCTGAGCGATCTCTACCCGCAGGAGATGATCGACGAGATCGTCGCCGGTCTCGACGTGGCCCAGCGCTGGGGCGCCGATGACGGACAGCTGGCGCTGGCCTCGAAGATGATCAGCAGCCAGGCGCTGAACCGCGTGGTGCGCGAGTATATCGACGGCGAGATCGACGCGAGCACGGCGGTCGAGCAACTCAACAGCGAGCTTGGTGCGATCCAGTAACCCAGGCCCCTGCCCGTCCCGGCGTCGCGTCGGGACGGGCTTCGTATCCGCAAGACGAGGGCGAAGATGACCGACGCCACCCCTCCCACCGGCACCGGCCCGCTGGCGAAGCGCGAGGCGCGGCTGGCCTGGGGCCTGCTGTTCCCGACGCTTGCAGCGGTGTCGCTGGTGGTGATCCTGCCGCTGCTGGCAGTATTCTGGATCAGCTTCAAACCGGTGACGCTGGCCGACCTGCGCCCGCCGACGCCCATCGTGCGCGAAGACATCCGCGGCGATCTAGAGGCACCGGGCGACGCGGCCACGCTGCGCTATCGGCTGCGCAACTCCTCGCAGGATCAGCCGATCCGGGGCGTCACGCTGAGCGATGCCTGGCCCGATGGGCTGGAGGCGGGCGAGCTCGATCCCGCCTGCGCCATCGCCGACGGACGGCTGGGCTGCGATTTCGGCGACTGGGAAGGCGGCCAGCGGGTGACGCTGCAGATCCCCGTTACCGCCACCGAGACCTATCTCGCGGGCCCGCCGGCCACCGACAGCCCGCCTGCGATGACCGGCAGCGCCACCAACGTGCTGACCAGCTTCGACTTTACCGCCGAGAACTTCGTCCGCGTCTTCGACGGCGACGAGTTCTGGTCCGTGCTGGGGGTGACGCTGTTCTACACCATCTTCGGCACGCTGGGCGCGCTGATCATGGGGCTCTTCGCCGCCATGCTGCTCAACAAGTCCTTCAAGGGACAGGGCATCCTGCGCGGGCTTTACCTGTTTCCCTATGTCGCCCCGGTGATCGCCGTGGCGTTCGCCTGGATCCTGCTCTTCGACCCGTTCTCGGGCTCGGCCAATGCGCTGCTCCTGCAGATGGGCGTGACCTCTCAGGCGATCAACTTCTTCGGTGAGCGCCCTCTGGCGCTGATCATGGTGACCCTGTTCGAGATCTGGCGCTATTTCCCGCTCAGTTTCCTGTTCATTCTCGCCAGGATGCAGTCGATCGACCACGACATGTACGAGGCCGCCGACATGGACGGCGCCTCGCCGTTCCAGAAGTTCTGGTACCTGTCGCTGCCGCAGCTTCTGGGCATCCTGTCGGTGCTGTTCCTGCTGCGCTTCATCTGGACCTTCAACAAGTTCGACGACATCTTCCTGCTCACCGGCGGCAACGCGGGCACGCGGGTGCTGACGGTGAACGTCTACGAGCAGGCCTTCGCGCTTTCGAATATCGGCGCCGGTGCGGCGGTGGCGGTGGTGATCTTCTGCTGCCTGCTGCTGTTCTCGGTGTTCTTCTTCCGGGTGATGAGCCGGGAGGAAGGGTTGTGAGCGTGGCGCGTGTGGCAGGGGTGTGGAGGGGCGCTGCCCCTCTGCCGCCCGGGGGGCGGCATTCACCCCGAGGTATTTTTGAACCAGAGAAGATCGGGGGTGTGGCATGAGACTGCTGCGGCATGGGCTCCTGACCGGGCCGATCCTTGGGGCGCTGTGGTCGCTCGTGGTGGCGACGACAGTGGCGGTGGCCATGAGCCTGTTCACCGGCGACGCCTTCCGCCCGACGCTCTGGGGCGGGCTGCTGGCCGGCGTGGCGCTGGGGCTGGGCTGCCTGCGGTTCGGCGGGCGGCAGCGGCTGGTGGTGCCGCTGGCGGTGGCGTTGGGTCTGCTCGCGCTGAGCGCGGTGGCGGGGATCGGTGCGCTTGAGATCGGCGAGGGCAGTGCGCCGCTGGCAGCCTGGACCGGGCGGGTGGCCACGCTGGGCTTCACCGGGCTGGGGCTGTGGCTGATCCTCGAGGAGCTGCGCCCCGGCACCATCACCCGGCACGAGTTCGAGGAGGCGGTGATCCGCTTCCTGACCGGCTTCGGCTACATCTTCTTCACCGCGATCGTGCTGATCCCGTTCTACGTCATGGTGATGACCAGCCTGAAGAACCAGGCCGAGCTGATGGCCAACCCGCTCGACTTCACCATCGACCTGAGCCAGGGGGCCGAACTCTTCCGCAGCTATTCCGAGCTGATGACCGAGTACAGCTTCGGCCGCTACCTGTGGACCAGCTTCTACGTCTCGGTGCTCACCGTGCTGATCACCCTGGCCTTTGCCATCCCCGGCGCCTACGCGGTGGCGCGGCTGCGCTTCAGGGGACAGGCGCTGTTCTCGCGCTCGATCCTGCTGATCTACATGGTGCCGATGATCGTGCTGGCGCTGCCGATCTACATCGCGTTTTCCATGACCGGGCTGCGCAACACCATCTTCGGCATCGTGCTGATCTACCCGGTGACCACCATCCCCGTGGCGCTCTACATGCTGCAGGGCTATTTCCGCGGCCTGCCCGCCGAGATCGAGGAGGCCGGGCTGATGGACGGGCTGAGCCGGCTCAAGGTGATCTGGCAGATCACCCTGCCGCTGTCGCTGCCGGCACTGGCGAGCGTGTCGCTCTACGTCTTCATGATCGCGTGGAACGAGTTCCTGCTCGCCTTCATGCTGCTCGACGATCCGTCGAAATACACCCTGACCCGCGGCATCGCCTCGCTGAACTCCTCCGAGGTGCCGCGCCAGCACCTGATGGCGGGCTCGGTGATCGCCACGGTGCCGATCATGGTGCTGTTCCTCGGACTCGAGCGCTTCATGACCAAGGGCCTCACCGCGGGGTCGGTGAAAGGATGACGATGCTGGACGATCAGGCCCGCGCCATCCTGCGCGGCAACGACCGGGGCGGCTATACCGTGCCCACCGACATGCTCTACCCCTTCCAATGGAACTGGGACAGCGCATTCGCGGCATGGGGATTTTCCACCTTCGACAGCGACCGCGCCTGGCGCGAGTTCGAGACGCTTCTCGCCGCGCAATGGGCGGACGGCATGGTGCCGCACATGGTGTTTCACGACGCGGCGCCGGGCTATTTCCCCGGCCCCGATGTCTGGGGCGCGGGCGGCGACGTGCCGACCTCGGGCATCAGCCAGCCCCCCGTCGCGGCCACGCTGATGCGCATGGTCTGGGAAGCCGACCCGGAGGCCGGCACCGAGCGGCTGCGCGCGCTCTACCCGAGGCTCTTGGCGTGGCACCGCTGGTGGATGCAGACCCGCTGCGCCAGCGGCGCGGTGGCGGTGTGCCACCCGTGGGAGTCGGGGCGCGACAACTGCCCGGACTGGGACGTGGGCCTCGCCAATGTCGACGGCTCCGGCGCCGGCGATTACGCCCGCCGCGACGCGGCACAGGTCGACGGAGAGCAGCGCCCGACCAAGCTCGAATACGACCGCTACCTCGCGCTCGTCCGCTTCGGCAGGGAGTGCGGCTGGGACCAGCAGACCATCGTCGAGCGCTGCCCCTTCCTGATGGCCGACCCCGGCATCACCTTCCTCCTGATCCGCGCCCATGACGACCTCGCAGCCCTCGGCCGGGCGTTGGGTGAGGATGTCTCCGAGATCGCGGGCTGGGCGGCAGAGCTGCGCGCGGGCGTGCAGACGCTGTGGAACCCGGAGCTGCAGAGCTTTGATGCGCGCGACCTGCGCAGCGGCGCATGGGCCGGGGTGGTCGGCTCGGGCGCGCTGCTGTGCTGGCTGGCCCGCTGCGAGAGGCCCGAGATGGAGGCGCATCTCGCCCGCATGTGGGACGCGGTGACCTACGGCCTGCCCTCGTCGGACCCGGAGGCGCCAAGCTTCGAGCGCAAGCGCTACTGGCGCGGGCCGGTCTGGCCGCAGATGAACGCGCTGATCGGGCTCGGGCTCCTGAGCGCCGGGCGCGACTGGGACGAAGCGCGGCTGCGCGAGGAGACCGCCGCGCTGATCGAGAGCGCGGGCTTCCGCGAGTATTTCGACCCGCTGGATGCCGCCCCGTGCGGCGGCGACAACTTCACCTGGACCGCCGCGGTGTGGCTGGCCTGGGCCGGACGGTAAGGACGACAGACATGGCAAGCATCGAGCTGAAAAGCGTCGAGAAATGGTACGGCGAGGCGCAGGTCATCAAGGGCGTGGACCTTGCCATCGAGGAGGGCGAATTCGTCATCTTCGTCGGCCCCTCGGGCTGCGGCAAGTCCACGTTGCTGCGGATGATCGCCGGGCTGGAAGAGACCTCGCGCGGGCAGATCCTGATCGGCGGGCGCGACGCCACCGCCGAGCCCCCGGCCCGGCGCGGGCTCGCGATGGTGTTCCAGAGCTACGCGCTCTATCCGCACATGTCGGTGCGCGAGAACATGGGCTTCTCTCTCAAGGCCGCGGGCGTGGCGAAATCCGAGATGGACGCCAAGGTCGACGAGGCGGCGCGCGTGCTGAAGCTCGAGCCATTGCTCGACCGCCGGCCCAAGGACCTTTCGGGCGGCCAGCGCCAGAGGGTGGCGATCGGCCGCTCGATCGTGCGCGATCCCACCGCCTTCCTGTTCGATGAGCCGCTCTCGAACCTCGACGCCGCGCTGCGCGTCGAGATGCGCTACGAGATCGCCAAGCTGCACCAGACGCTGGACGCCACGATGATCTACGTCACCCATGATCAGGTCGAGGCGATGACCCTTGCCGACCGCATCGTGGTGCTGGAAGCCGGCCGCGTCAGCCAGGTCGGCACCCCGCGCGAGCTCTATGAGAAGCCCGGCAACCTCTTCGTGGCGCAGTTCATCGGCTCGCCCAAGATGAACGTCTTCCCCGCCGCCACGCCCGGGCTGACGCTCGACGCTCCGCTGCCCGCGCAGGCCGAACATTTCGGCATCCGCCCCGAGCACATCACGCTCGCCGAGCCGGGCAGCGGCCAGATCGACGGCACCGTCGACGTGATGGAATATCTCGGCGCCGACACCTACGTGATCGTCGATTGCGGCCCTGCCGGCAAGCTGACCGTCCGCAGCCACGGCGACACCGGGCTCAAACCCGGCCAGTCCTGCGGCCTGATCTTCGAGCCCGGTCAGACCCATCTCTTCGACGCTCAGGGTCTGGCGCTGCGCTGACGCAAGCGCCCCGCCCCGCCCTTCTCTGGTTACCAAATACCTCGGGGGAGACCGCGCGCTCCGCGCGGGCGGGGGCAGCGCCCCCACCCGGCCCGACCTTGACAAGCGGGCCGCCGCAGGACACATCGCGCCCATGTTCTACACGCTTATACAGGTCGCCGCGGGCGGCGCACTGGGTGCCAGCGGGCGCTATCTCACCGGCGTCGGCATGACCGCGCTGATGGGACGCAGCTACCCGTGGGGCACGCTGACGGTGAACGTCGTCGGCTCCTTCCTGATGGGCGTGCTGGTGGTCACACTGGCCAACCTCTCGGCCACCCGCTTCGCTCCCTTCCTCGCCATCGGGGTGCTCGGCGGCTTCACCACCTTTTCGAGCTTCTCGCTCGATGCCGTCACCTTGTATGAACGCGGTGAGGTGGCGCTGGCCGCCGGCTATGTCGCCGCCTCGCTGATCCTGTCCATCGCCGCGCTTTTCGCCGGCCTGTTCCTCACCCGGAGTGTCTTCGCATGAGCCGTGTCCAGACCATCACCGTGGGCCCCGGCGACGGCGACCAGCGCCTCGACCGCTGGCTCAAGCGCCAATTCCCGCATCTCCAGCAGGGCCGCATCGAAAAGATGTGCCGCAAGGGCGAGCTGCGGGTCGACGGTGGCCGCTGCAAGGCCGCGACCCGGCTCGAGGTCGGCCAGCAGGTGCGCGTCCCGCCCCTGCCCGAGCCCGGCGAGACCCCGGCACCGGCGGCCAAGCCCAAGGCCACGGTCAGCGATGCCGACGCCAAGATGATCCGCGACGCGGTGATCTACCGCGACGACCACATCATCGCGCTCAACAAGCCCCCGGGCCTGCCGGTGCAGGGCGGCAGCAAGCAGGAGCGCCATGTCGACGGCCTCGCCGAGGCGCTGCGCTTCGACTACGACGAGAAGCCCCGGCTGGTGCATCGGCTCGACAAGGACACCTCAGGCGTGCTGCTGCTGGCCCGCACCCGCGAGATCGCGCAGGCGCTCACCGGTGCGATCCGGCACAAGCAGACCCGCAAGATCTACTGGGCCGTGGTCGCCGGCGTGCCGACGCCCTATCTCGGTGAGATCCGCTTCGGCCTCGTGAAGGCGCCGGGCCACGGCAAGTCCGGCGAGGGCGAGAAGATGATCTGCGTGCACCCGCGCGAGATGGACCGCACCCCCGGCGCGAAGCGTGCCCATACGCTCTATGCCACGCTCTACCGCGTGGCAGGCCGCGCCTCGTGGGTGGCGCTTGAGCCGATCACCGGCCGCACCCACCAGCTGCGCGCCCACATGGCCGAGATCGGCCACCCGATCATCGGCGACGGCAAGTATGGAGGCTCCGGGCAGGAGAACCTCGGCGATGGCTGGGGCGCCCAGCTTGGCGGGGTGATCTCGAAGAAGCTGCACCTGCACGCACGCTCGATGACCTTCCTGCACCCGGTGACCAAGAAGCCGGTCACCGTGACCGCCTCGCTGCCCGCGCATATGGCCAACACATGGGAGACGCTCGGCTGGGCAGAGGACATCGCCGCCGACGACCCCTTCGCGGAGCTGCACTGAGCATGTCGCTGCGCCTCGTGATCTTCGATGTCGACGGCACTCTGGTCGACAGCCAGGCCGATATCCTCGCCTCGATGCAGGCCGCCTTCGGCGCCACCGGCCTCGCCGTTCCGGCGCGCGAGGAGATCCTCGCCATCGTCGGCCTCTCGCTGCCGCAGGCGATGGCCAGGCTCGCCCCCAAGGCGGACAAGACCGCCCGCGCGGAAATGGTCGAGGCCTACAAGGCCGCCTATCTCGCCCTGCGCGCCGAGAAGGGCACGCCCGATAGCTCCCCGCTCTACCCGCATGTGCGCAAGGTGCTCGACCAGCTTCACGCCGAGCCCGACACGTTGCTTGGGATCGCCACCGGCAAGTCCCGCCGCGGGCTCGACAAGCTGGTCGATGGACACGATATGCGCCCGCTCTTCGTCACCCAGCAATGCGCCGACGACCACCCGTCCAAGCCGCACCCCTCGATGATCGAGGCGGCGCTCTCGGAGACCGGGGTCGAGCCGCATCGCGCCGTGATGATCGGCGACACCAGCTACGACATGGACATGGCCCGTTCCGCCGGCATCCTCGCGATCGGCGTGACCTGGGGCTACCACGACGCCGAGCGGCTGCGCGACGCGCATCTCGTCATCGACGACATCCGCCTGCTGCCCGGCCTTCTGACACAGATCTGGGAGCAGACCGCATGAGCGAATGGGCACCCCGCCGGTTCTACGAGACCGCAACCGCCACGCAAGTCGAGGGTGGCCACGGCATCGCGCTGGACGGCCGCCGGGTGATGACGCCGGGCAAATCGCCTCTGGTGGTGCCGACCCGCGGGCTGGCCGAGGCCATCGCCGAGGAATGGCAGGCGCAGGGCGAGAAGATCGACCCCAACACCATGCCCTTCACACGCACCGCGAACAGCGCCATCGAGAAGGTTACGCCGCAGCGCGCAGCGGTGGCCGATATGCTGGCCGATTACGGCGACAGCGATCTGCTGTGCTACCGCGCCGACCAGCCCGACGAGCTGGTGCAGCGCCAGTCCGAACGCTGGGACCCGCTGCTCGACTGGGCTGCCGCGCGCTTCGGCGCCCGGCTCGAGCCCCGCGCCGGGGTGATCCACGCGCCTCAGGATCCCGACGCCCTGGCAGCGCTGGCCCGCCAGGCGCATGCGCTCGATGCCTTCGAGCTGGCAGCGTTCCACGACCTCGTGTCGCTCACCGGCTCGCTGGTGCTGGGCCTTGCGGCCACCGATCCGGACCACGATCCCGAGGCGCTCTGGGCGCTGTCGCGGCTCGACGAGAGCTGGCAGGAAGAGCTCTGGGGCGTTGACGAAGAGGCAAGCGACGTCGCGGAACGAAAGCGCGCCGCCTTTCTGCACGCGCATAGGTTTTATCGCCTCTGCAGCGCTGATTAATCCCGCCGCGCCATCGGATTGACTGCTCAATTAGGCGGCACGTAATGGTGATTTGTCAGGCGGAACGGCTTGACCTCTCAGAAGGAATCCTCCCAAACTCGCGAGCACCAATGGGGGGGAGCACCCATCCTAGGTTATCACGGTCCACGAAGGGCCAATGAACCGGCCCGACAGGGGCTGGAAAACAGGAAGAGGTTAACATGAAGAACACCGTAATCCTTGGCGCGCTGACCGTTGCCGGTCTCGCCGCAGGCGCCGCAAGCGCCGCGACGCTCGACGACGTCAAGGCACGTGGCAATCTGAACTGCGGCGTGTCCACCGGCCTGACCGGCTTCTCGGCCCCCGACGCCAACGGCGTCTGGCAGGGCTTCGACGTCGCCGTCTGCCGTGCCGTTGCAGCCGCCGTCCTCGGCGATCCGATGGCTGTCGAGTTCGTCTCCACCACCGGTCAGACCCGCTTCACCGCGCTGGCCTCGGGCGAGATCGACATGCTGGCCCGCAACACCACCTGGACCTTCTCGCGGGACAACGACCTGAAGTTCGAATTCGTCGGCGTGAACTACTACGACGGCCAGGGCTTCATGATCCCGAAGGAGCTGGGCGTGTCCTCGGCCAAGGAGCTTGATGGCGCCACCGTCTGCATCCAGACCGGCACCACCACCGAGCTCAACCTCGCGGACTTCTTCCGCGTCAACAACATCAACTACGAGCCGGTGCCGATCGAGACCAACGCCGAGGCGCAGCAGCAGTACCTTGCCGGTGCCTGCGACGTCTACACAACCGACGCCTCCGGCCTCGCGGCGACCCGTGCCTCCTTCGAGACCCCGGGCGATCACGTGATCCTGCCGGAAATCATCTCGAAAGAGCCGCTCGGCCCGCTGGTCCGCCACGGCGACAATGAGTGGGGCGACATCGCCCGCTGGACCCTCAACGCGCTGATCGCCGCCGAAGAATACGGCGTCACCTCGGCGAACATCGAGGAACTGTCCTCGGCCCCGACCGACAACCCGGAAATCAACCGTCTGCTCGGCACCGAAGGTGAGCTTGGCGCGATGATCGGCCTCGAAGCCGACTGGGCCAAGAAAGCCATCATGGCCAACGGCAACTACGGCGAGATCTTCGAGAAGACCATCGGCGAGAACACCCCGATCGGCCTGTCGCGCGGCCTGAACGCGCAGTGGACCGAAGGCGGCCTGATGTACAGCCCGCCGTTCCGCTGATCGGACGGAAAACACTGGGGCGCGGGGAGACATTCCCGCGCCCTTCCTAACTGACGACAAACAAATCAGACTATCGGTCGAAACGACCAAACTGAGTTCCCGGAGAGGGGCCGGATGCCGGACAAACCGGCGCGACGCCTTGGAAAGAACGGGAACCACCGGGGAGACGACATGACGACGATGACAGACCCGCCGGGGCAGGGCTTCCGGCTGTCGCAGCTTATTTACGACACACGCTACCGCTCGCTCACGATCCAGGTCGTGGCGATGATCGTGCTGATGCTCCTGTTCTCTTGGCTGGTGTCGAACACCATCCACAACCTGCAGACGCTCGGCAAGGATTTCGACTTCGGCTTCCTGACCCAGCCCTCGGGCTACGACATCAACCAGCGCCTGATCGAGTATGACAGCCAGTCCACGCATGGACGGGCGGCCATCGTCGGCATCCTCAACACGTTGCTCGTCGCCGTTCTGGGCTGCGCGCTGGCCACCGTGCTGGGCGTCATCGCCGGCGTGCTGCGCCTGTCCAACAACTGGCTCGTCTCGCGCCTGATGGCGGTCTATGTCGAGGGCTTCCGCAACGTGCCGCTGCTGCTCTGGATCGTGCTGATCTTCGCGCTGATGACCGAAAGCACCCCGGCGCCGCGCGCCTTCCGCGGCGACACGCCAGACGCCTCGATGCTGTTCGACGCCGTGGCGATCACCAACCGCGGCGTCTATGTCCCCGCGATCCATTTCGCCTCGCCCTTCTTCACCAACGGGGCGCTCAACTGGCTTGTCGTTCTGGTGGTGCTTGGCGCCTCGATCTTCGCCATCCAGCGACTGCGCCACTGGGCCACCGCGAAGCAGGAAGCCACCGGCGACCGGCCGACAACCTGGTATCTCATCCTCGGCATCCTGATCCTGCCCACCGGCCTGCTGATGCTGCTGATGGGCGCCTTTCTCGACATGCCCTCGCTGCAGGGCTTCAACTTCGGCGGCGGCATCCACCTGCGCAACTCGCTGATCGCGCTGTGGCTGGCGCTCTCGCTCTATACCGGTGCCTTCATCGCCGAGATCGTCCGCGGCGGCATCCTCGCGGTCAACAAGGGCCAGACCGAGGCCGCCTATGCGCTCGGCATTCGCCCCAGCACCACGATGAACCTCGTGATCCTGCCGCAGGCGCTCCGCGTCATCATCCCGCCGCTGATCTCGCAGTTCCTAAACCTCACCAAGAACAGCTCCCTGGCCATCGCCGTGGGCTACATGGACGTCCGCTCCACCCTCGGCGGCATCACCATCAACCAGACCGGACGTGAGCTCGAGGGCATGCTGCTGCTCGGGTTGTTCTACCTCGTGCTCAGCCTGCTGATCTCGGGCGTGATGAACGTCTACAACGCCTCCGTGAAGCTGAAGGAGCGCTGAGATGAGCGATACACACGCACAGACCGTCGCCTTTGTCCGCGACACCATGGTCGAGGAGCAGGAGCCGCCGCTGTCGCAGTCCGGCGCCTACAAGTGGATCCACGAGAACATGTTCTCGACCCCGCTCAACGTCATCCTGACGGTGGTGTCGCTGTTCGTGATCTGGACCGTGCTTAGCCACCTCCTGCCTTGGGCGGTGATGGGCATCTGGGATGCCGACAGCCTCGCCCAGTGCCGCGAGATCCGAGACGAGATCTACGGCGCCGATGCCTCCGTCGCCTGCTGGGCGGTGATCTCGGAGCGCTGGAACCAGCTGCTCTTCGGATTCTACCCGCCCGAACTCTACTGGCGCCCGGTTCTGGCCTTCGTGCTGTTCCTTGCCGCCATCGCACCGGTGCTCTTCGCCTCGGTGCCGCGCAAGGCACTGTGGTTCTCGGCCGCCGCCCCCTTCGTGCTCTACTGGCTGCTCTGGGGCGGCTCGCTCTGGGGCCCCATCGCCGTGGCAGCGGGCTTTGCCCTCGGTGCCGTGGTCATGCGCTTTGCGGCCCCTGCCCTCGGCGCGCTCGCGGCCGTCCTGCTGGCGATCTTCGTCCCCCTGCTCTACTGGTTCACCCTCAGCGGCCCGCTCGCGGGCGCGCTCAACGCGGTGATCCCGCTCGAGCTCGTCAACGTGCGCTCCAACGACATGGGCGGCTTCATGCTGGCGATGATCATCGGCGTCTCGGGCATCGCCCTGTCGCTGCCCCTGGGCATCGTGCTGGCGCTGGGACGGCAATCGGACCTGTTCATCATCAACAAGTGCTCGGTGATCTTCATCGAGGTGATCCGTGGCGTGCCGCTGATCGTGTGGTTGTTCACCGCTTCGCTGCTGCTGAACTACTTCCTGCCGCCGGGCACCAATTTCGACCTGATGCTGCGGGTCATCATCATGGTGACGCTGTTCTCCTCGGCCTATATCGCCGAGGTGGTCCGCGGCGGTCTCGCCGCGCTTCCCAAGGGCCAGTACGAGGCGGCGGATGCGCTTGGCCTAGACTACTGGAAGTCGATGCGGCTGATCATCCTGCCGCAGGCGCTGAAGATCTCGATCCCCGGGATCGTGAACACCTTCATCGGCCTGTTCAAGGACACCACGCTGGTGGTCTTCATCGGCCTGCTGGACCCGATCGGCCTGTCGAACGCGATCCGCGCCAGCACCGACTGGAACGGCATCTACTGGGAACTCTTCGTCTTCATCGGGCTGTGCTTCTTCATCTTCTGCTTCAGCATGGGCCGCTATTCCCTCTTCCTCGAGAAAAAGCTCCGTCGTGAGCACCGCTAAGGAGACCTGATCATGCAACAACAGGCGACCGAGACCGTCGACCGCAGCCAGATGACCGTCTCCGACGAGGTGGCGATCCAGATCACCAAGATGAACAAGTGGTACGGCAACTTCCACGTACTGCGCGACATCGACCTCACGGTGCATCGCGGCGAGCGCATCGTCATCGCCGGGCCTTCGGGCTCGGGCAAGTCGACGATGATCCGCTGCATCAACCGACTGGAAGAGCATCAGGCGGGCAAGATCGTGGTCGACGGCACCGAGCTCGGCTCGGATCTGAAGAACATCGACAAGATCCGCTCGGAAGTGGGCATGGTGTTCCAGCACTTCAACCTGTTCCCGCACCTGACCATCCTCGAGAACTGCACCCTCGCTCCGATCTGGGTCCGCAAGGTCCCGAAGAAGGAGGCCGAGGCCACGGCGATGCACTTTCTCGAGAAGGTGAAGATCCCCGAGCAGGCGCACAAGTATCCCGGCCAGCTCTCGGGCGGTCAGCAGCAGCGCGTGGCGATCGCCCGCTCGCTGTGCATGAAGCCGCGGATCATGCTCTTCGATGAGCCCACCTCGGCCCTCGACCCGGAGATGATCAAGGAGGTGCTCGACACCATGGTGAGCCTTGCCGAAGAGGGCATGACCATGCTCTGCGTGACCCATGAGATGGGTTTCGCGCAGGCGGTGGCGAACCGGGTGATCTTCATGGATGCGGGCCAGATCGTCGAGCAGAACGAGCCCAAGGCGTTCTTCAACAACCCGCAGCACGAGCGCACCAAGCTGTTCCTCAGTCAGATCCTCGGCCACTGAGCCCCCTGCCCCACGGGCACGGACCTCAAAGAAAAAGCCCGTCCTTTCGGACGGGCTTTTTTTCATCCCCGGCGGGGGCCACGGGGCCAAGAATTTTAGCTAAAATTCTTGGGCTGCGCCGGAAGCTCTGCCCCTAAAAGGAAACACGCCCCGGAGAGGGATCTCCGGGGCGTGTCTCAATACTGTCGAAGCGGATTGCTTCAGCCGCGCTCTTCGACGACCTCGACGAGATGCGGGATCTTGGCGATCATGCCGCGCACCGAGGGGGTATCCTCGAGTTCGCGGGTCTTGTGCATCTTGTTCAGGCCGAGACCGATGAGGGTCTTGCGCTGGACTTCCGGGCGGCGGATCGGCGAGCCGATCTGCTTCACGACGATGGTTTTAGCCATGGATCTCAGGCCTCCTCAGCGACTTGGCTCGACTCGGCCGGCGCTTCGTCGCGCTTGGGCAGGATGTCGGCCACTTTCTTGCCGCGACGCTGGGCAACGTTGCGCGGCGACTGCTCGCGCTCGAGGCCGGCCAGCGTGGCGCGGATCATGTTGTAGGGGTTTTGCGACCCGATCGACTTGGCGACCACGTCGTGCACGCCCAGCATCTCGAACACGGCACGCATCGGACCACCGGCAATGATACCGGTACCTTGCGGTGCGGTGCGCATCACAACACGGCCAGCGCCGTGACGGCCCTCGACGTCGTGGTGCAGGGTGCGGCCTTCGCGCAGCGGCACGCGGATCATCTTGCGCTTGGCTTGCTCGGTGGCCTTGCGGATGGCCTCGGGGACCTCCTTGGCCTTGCCCTTGCCGAAGCCGACGCGGCCCTTCTGGTCGCCGACGACGACGAGCGCGGCGAAGCCGAAGCGCTTACCGCCCTTCACGGTCTTGGACACACGGTTGATCGCGACTAGGCGATCTGCGAATTCCGGCGTTTCGTCGCGGTCGCGACGGTTGTTCCGGCGATTGTCACGTTCTGCCATCAGGCATTCCTCTGTTCAGGGTCGGCGCGCTGCGGTCCTCGCGGTCCGGAGCCACCGGGTTGGTGCAATCCAGGTGAGGCGCAGAAGGCGTCTCCCGGATCATCGAGGCGTTTCCGCCTACAAGAACGGGGCAACCGAAGCTGCCCCGAGAGAGATCGTCGGGCGGGGCCGAACCCCGCCGCGACGGATCAGAGCTTGAGGCCACCCTCGCGGGCCGCGTCGGCCAGAGCCTTGACGCGACCGTGATAGAGGAAGCCGCCACGATCGAAATAGGCTTCTTCCACACCGGCGGCCTTGGCACGCTCGGCGATCAGGGCGCCCACTTTCTGGGCCGCTTCGACGTTGCCCTTGCCGACCACACCGAGATCTTTCTCCATGGTCGAGGCCGAAGCCAGGGTCACGCCACGAACGTCGTCGATCAGCTGGACGCTGATGTTCTTGTTCGAACGGTGCACCGAAAGGCGCACGCGGCCGGCGTTGACCTTGCGAAGCTTGTTCCGGACGCGCAGGCGGCGCTTCTGGAACAGTTGCAGTTTGCTGTTTGCCATTGTCCGCGTCCTTACTTCTTCTTGCCTTCCTTGGCGAAGATGTACTCACCTTTGTAGCGAATACCCTTGCCTTTGTACGGCTCCGGACGGCGCCAGTCGCGGATGTTTGCCGCAACCTGACCGACCTCTTGGGCGTTGTGGCCCTCGACGATGATTTCCGTCGGCTTCGGCGTGGTGACCGTGATGCCCTGCGGAATGTCGAAGTTCACGTCGTGGCTGTAGCCCAGGTTCAGCTTCAGGGTCGAACCCTGGACCTGAGCGCGGTAACCCACGCCCTGGATCTCGAGCTCTTTCTTGAAGGTGTTCTGGACGCCGTGGACCATGTTGGCGACCACGGTGCGGGACATCCCCCACTGCTGACGGGCGCGCTTGGAGTTGCCGCGCGGCGTCACGCTGATGGTGTTGTCCTCGACCGCGATGGTCACATCGTCGGTGGCGGTGAAGGTCTGGGCGCCTTTCGGGCCCTTCACTTCAACGGTCTGGCCGCTGACGGATGCGGAAACACCCGAGGGCAGCTCAACCGGCTTTTTCCCAATACGAGACATGCGTCCCTCCTTAGAATACCGTGCAGAGCACCTCGCCGCCGACATTGGCAGCGCGGGCGTTTGCGTCCGACATCACGCCCTTCGGCGTGCTGACAATCGACACACCCAGGCCCTGACGGACCGAGGGGATGTCCTTCACACCCATGTACACGCGACGGCCGGGCTTGGAGACCCGCTGCAGTTCGCGGATGACCGGGGTGCCATCGAAGTACTTGAGGCTGATCTCGAGGGTCGGGTGGCCGTTCTTGTCGGTCCCGGACTCGTAGCCGCGGATGTAGCCTTCGTCCGCAAGGACGTCGAGCACCCAGGCGCGCAGCTTCGACGCGGGGGTCGACACGACCGACTTGCCGCGAAGCTGCGAGTTGCGGATACGGGTGAGCATATCGCCGATAGGATCGTTCATCTCATACCCTCCTTACCAGCTCGATTTCACGACACCGGGAGCCAGGCCATTGGAACCGAGATCGCGAAGAGCGATACGGCTGACCTTGAGCTTGCGGTAGTATGCGTGGGGACGGCCCGTGAGCTGGCAGCGGTTGTGCAGACGGGTCGGCGAGGAATTGCGCGGCAGCTTCGCCAGCTTCAGGCGGGCCTTGAAGCGCTCTTCCATCGGTTTGCTTTCGTCGGTCGCGATCTCTTTGAGCTCAGCGCGCTTGGCGGCATACTTCTCCACCAGCGCCTGGCGCTTCTTTTCGCGTTCGATCATGGATTTCTTGGCCATGTGTTCGCTCCTCAGGCGTTGAAGGGCATGTTGAAATGCTTCAACAGCGCCTTGGCTTCCGCGTCGGTTGCCGCGGTGGTGGTGATGATGACATCGATGCCCCAGACCTCGTCGACCTTGTCGAACTCGATCTCGGGGAACACGATGTGCTCCTTGATGCCCATGGCAAAGTTGCCACGGCCGTCGAACGACGGCTTCACGCCACGGAAGTCGCGGATGCGGGGCATCGCGATGTTCACCAGGCGGTCAAGGAAATCGTACATCCGGTCACCACGCAGGGTCACCTTGGCACCGAGCGGCATGTCTTCACGAACGCGGAAGCCGGCGATCGACTTCTTGGCTTTCGTGGTGACGGCCAGCTGGCCGGCGATCTTGGTCAGGTCTTCCTGAGCCGATTTCGCCTTCTTGGAGTCGCGCACGGCCTCGGCACCGCAGCCGATGTTCAGGACGATCTTGTCAAGACGCGGGATCTGCATGTCGTTGGTGTAGCCGAACTCTTCTTTCAGAGCGGCCTTGATCGTGTCGCGGAACTGCGTCTTGAGACGCGGGGTATAGGTCGCGGTATCAAGCATCGATCACGTCCCCCGTGGTCTTGGCGAAACGGACCTTCTTGTCGCCTTCCATGCGGAAGCCAACGCGGGTCGGTTTGCCGTTGGCATCGACGATGGCGAGGTTCGACAGGTCGAGGGGCTTCGCCTGCGGCAGACGGCCGCCCTGCGAGTCCTGCGACTGACGGGTGTGACGGATCGCCATGTTCACGCCGCCGACGACGGCCTTGCCGGCCTTCGGATCGACGGATTCGATGGTTCCGGTCTTGCCCTTGTCCTTACCGGCAAGAACGATGACCTTGTCACCTTTTTTCAGCTTGGCAGCCATCAGAGCACCTCCGGAGCGAGCGAGATGATCTTCATGAAGTTCTTCGCACGCAGCTCGCGAACGACCGGCCCGAAGATACGGGTGCCGACCGGCTCGCCCGAGTTGTTCAGGATGACGGCCGCGTTGCGGTCGAAGCGGATGGACGTGCCGTCTTCACGGCGGACTTCCTTGGCGGTGCGCACGACGACGGCCTTGCGGACGTCACCCTTCTTCACGCGGCCGCGCGGAATGGCCTCTTTCACCGAGACGACGATGATGTCGCCGACCGATGCGTAGCGGCGATGCGAGCCGCCGAGGACCTTGATGCACTGAACTTTCCGGGCACCGGAGTTGTCAGCGACATCCAGATTGGTCTGCATCTGGATCATGTGGTTTCTCCCGACCTTTGGGGGTTGTTCTAGGTCTACCCCCCAGGGTTTCGATCAAACTGGGATGTGGGCGGATTACTCCGCGATCACTTCCCAGCGCTTCGTCTTCGACTTCGGCGCGCATTCGATGATGCGGACGCTGTCGCCGACTGCGAACTTGCCCGCCTCGTCGTGAGCGCGGTACTTCTTCGACTTCTTGATGGTCTTCTGCAGCACGGGGTGCTTGAAGCGGCGGACCACCTGGACCGTGACGGTCTGTGCGTTGGCGGTGGAGGTCACGGTGCCTTGCAGGATACGCTTGGGCATGGGGTTAACTCCTTATTCCGCCGAAGCCGCGGCTGCGGCTTTCTGGTTCAGCACGGTCTTCACACGTGCCACGTCACGGCGGACCTGGCGGATACGTGCGGTGTTTTCGATGGCTCCGGTGGCCTTCTGGAAGCGGAGGTTGAAGGCCTCCTTCTTCAGGGCCACGAGCTCGTCCCGGAGCTGGTCCGGGGTCTTCGAGCTAAGCTCTTTGGCGTCCATAGCGGTCGCTCCTTTGTTGCAACATCACCGGAGAGCCCCGTCGTTATGCGGGTCACCCTGATTCCCGGTGGAGGTGGATGAGCGCGCTCTATAGGCCGGGATCGCGCATAAGGCAAGGGAGAAAGGGCTGCGCGGGCCGGGCGTGGGCAGATCTGCCCCCCTGCCCTGCTTCGGCAATCGTCCGTTTGGAGCCGAACCGGCGGGCTCCGCCCGTTCGCACCTCAAACGCTCCCCCGGAGCGTTTGCCGGCTACGCCGAACCGGTGCTCACTCCCACTTGTAGTTGAAGCTTACCGAGATGCGCTCGTCTTCCGCCGTGTTGGGCGGCACCTCGTGACGCAGCCACGACTCCCAGAGCAGCACATCACCCACCGCCGGTGCCTCGTAGACGAAGGTCTTCAGCTCCTCGCGGCAGCCCTTGCGGCGCGCCGGCGCAGCCATCATGAAGCCCAGCCGCGGATCCTCGAGCTTCAGCGCCGAGGTGCCGTCGGGCATCGAGACATAGGTCGTTCCCGAGATCACCGAATGCGGGTGGATATGCGAGCTGTGCGTGCCGCCCTCGGGCAGGATGTTGATCCAAATATCCTCGACCACCAGCTTCTTGTCGCCGAGATCGAATTCCAGATCCTCGGCGAAAGCCGCCACATGCCTGTCGAGCGCCTCGACCAGAGCCGCAAAGATTGGAAAGCGCCACGGCAGGTCGGTCAGCGAGGCATAGGAGGTGTAGCCCGGGTAGTTGTTCTCGTCGCACCATTCCTGCCCCGCCTCGTCATCCTCGGCGATGGACCAGCACGAGGCCTCGAGCTCGTCGAAATCGATGGCAGGCGCCTGCTCGGAGAGCGGGGCGCGGTAGAGGCGGGTCGCGAAGAGAGAACGGATCTGGGTCATGCCCCGCTCATAGCGCGAGTCGCGGAAACTGGCGAGAGGCAAGCTATTGTTAAGAGCTCGCTGCCATGCTGACGGACAGGTCACAGATGCCACTCACGGCCTCGCCTCCTTCAGGCGCTCTCTCTGTGGCCGGGCCGTCAGACCGGCCTGGCCACCGCTCACGAATGACTGCGCCATCACTGCGCGCGGTCATACACTGCCATCCCGTTCTGCCACCAGCTTGGCAGTCGAATATGGACGAGGTCAGAATGACCCTCCTGCGCACGCTTCTGGCGCTGTCGATGCTGCTCGCCCCGCTGCCGGGCTCTGCTGCGGCGTTCCTGCCACTTCAAGATGGCGGGCAACCGCTCCTGCAACAGGGTCGGCCCCTATTCGCCCCTCCGGCGACCGATACCGGGCGGCATATCTCCGCGGGCGTGCCCCCACCGGTCGCGCCGCGCCCTCCTCGTGGCGGCGCCCCCCTTGCCAACCTCGGGACGGCGAGCCTGTTTGCAGGCCGCCGCGAAGGAGGGCTCTTCGCCCCCGTCGCCCCGCGCGCCACCCCCCGACTTCCTGGCCCCGTCACCGGAGTCGCGGCGCATCTGCGCAATGTCATCGCCCTGGCCGAAGCCGGCGCCGCGGGCTATGACGCCGTGCAGCACGGGGCCCGCATCCGCCCGCCCAGGGCGCCCACGCGCATGACGCTGGCTGACATCTTCCAGTGGATCGCGGACACCCCCGGGCAGCCCCATGCAATCGGGCGCTACCAGTTCATCCCCGATACGCTGCGCATGCTCGTTGGGCGCGCAAATCTTCCGCGCAGCACGCGGTTCTCGCCGCAGGTCCAGGACCGCCTCGCCGACCTTCTGCTGCTCGATGCGGGGCTGGGTGAGCTACAGGCGGGCACGATCAGCCGCACGCGCTTCATGAACAACCTCGCGCAGATCTGGGCCGGGCTCCCGAATTCCAGCGGCCGATCGCATTACCATGGCTATGCCGGCAACAAGGCAACCATGAGCTGGGCGCGCTTCGATCGGGAAGTGTCGCGCGTGCTCCCGGATTAGCCCCCTGCCCCGCAGAGAGCACCCCAAACGAAAAGACCCCCGCCGATCGCTCGGCGGGGGTCGCGATCTTTTCTCAAGCGCGGAAGCGCCCGATCTTACCAGTCTTCGCGAACGACGACGCGGGTCTTGATCGGCAGCTTCATCGCGGCAAGGCGCAGAGCTTCGCGTGCGACATCTTCGGCAACGCCGTCGATCTCGAACATCACACGGCCCGGCTTGACCTTGCAGGCCCAGTAATCGACCGAGCCCTTACCCTTACCCATCCGGACTTCGGTGGGCTTCGAGGTGACCGGGGTATCCGGGAAGATCCGGATCCAAACACGGCCCTGACGCTTCATGTGACGCGTCATGGCACGACGGGCTGCCTCGATCTGGCGCGCGGTGACGCGCTCGGGCTGAAGAGCCTTGAGACCGTAATGACCAAAGTTCAGATCAGAGCCGCCCTTGGCTTCACCCTTGATCCGGCCCTTGAACATCTTGCGGAATTTTGTGCGTTTCGGTTGCAGCATCAGTCAAACTCCCTCAGCGACGGCCGCCCATGGCGCCGCGCGGAGCCGGACCGTCCTGGATTTCCTGCGACTTGCGGTCGCGGGCAGCCGGGTCGTGCTCCATGATTTCGCCTTTGAAGATCCAGACCTTGATCCCGATGATACCATAGGGGGTCGTGGCTTCGACGTTGGCGTAATCGATATCGGCGCGCAGGGTGTGCAGGGGCACACGGCCTTCGCGATACCACTCGGTACGGGCGATCTCGGCACCGCCGAGACGACCAGCGACGTTCACACGGATGCCGAGGGCACCCATGCGCATGGCGTTCTGAACCGCGCGCTTCATGGCACGACGGAACGACACACGACGCTCGAGCTGCTGCGCGATGCTCTCACCCACGAGGCGGGCGTCAAGCTCGGGCTTGCGCACCTCGACGATGTTGAGGTGCAGCTCGCTGTCGGTCATGCTCGCCAGCTTCTTGCGCAGGACTTCGATGTCCGCGCCTTTCTTGCCGATGATCACGCCCGGACGTGCGGTGTGAACGGTCACGCGGCACTTCTTGTGCGGACGCTCGATGATCACACGTGCGACGCCGGCCTGCTTGCACTCTTCGTGGATGAACTCGCGGATCGCGATGTCTTCCAGAAGCAGGTCGCCGTAATCCTTGGTGTCAGCGTACCAACGGCTGTCCCAGGTGCGGTTGACCTGAAGACGCATGCCGATCGGATTGGTCTTGTTACCCATTAGGCTTGCTCCTCGATCTGACGCACCTTGATGGTGAGTTCCGAGAACGGCTTGTTGATGCGGCCAAAGCGGCCACGGGCACGGGGACGCCCGCGCTTCATCACAAGGTTCTTGCCCACGTAAGCCTCGGCGACGACAAGCTCGTCGACGTCCAGACCGTGGTTGTTCTCGGCGTTCGCGATAGCGGACTGAAGGCACTTCTTCACGTCCACGGCGATCCGCTTCTTCGAGAAGGTCAGGTCCGTGAGGGCCTTTTCCACCTTCTTGCCACGGATCAGCGCGGCCACCAGGTTCAGCTTCTGCGGCGACGTGCGCAGCATGCGCAGCTTGGCCATTGCCTCGTTGTCCGCCACGCGGCGGGGATTCTTATCCTTGCCCATGGCTTACTTCCTCTTGGCTTTCTTGTCGGCCGCGTGCCCGTAGTAGGTGCGGGTCGGCGAGTATTCACCGAATTTCTGACCGATCATGTCTTCGGTAACCAGCACGGGAACGTGCTTCTGGCCGTTGTAGACGCCAAACGTCAGGCCCACGAACTGGGGCAGGATCGTCGAGCGGCGCGACCAGATTTTGATGACTTCGTTCTTGCCGCCTTCGCGTACCTTCTCGGCCTTTTTCAGGACGTAGGCATCAACGAAAGGGCCTTTCCATACAGAGCGCGACATATGTTAGCGACCCTTCTTCTTGGCGTGACGCGAGCGGACGATGAGCTTCTGCGACGCCTTGTTGGTGTCGCGGGTCCGCTTGCCCTTGGTCGGCTTGCCCCAGGGCGTCACCGGGTGACGACCACCGGAGGTCCGGCCTTCACCACCACCGTGCGGGTGGTCGATCGGGTTCATCACGACGCCGCGGACGCTCGGACGCTTGCCCATGTGGCGGACGCGACCGGCTTTACCGAGGTTCTGGTTGCTGTTGTCGGGGTTCGACACGGCACCGACGGTGGCCATGCATTCCTGACGCACCAGACGCAGCTCGCCCGAGGACAGACGGATCTGGGCGTAGCCACCGTCACGGCCGACGAACTGGGCATAGGTGCCCGCGGCGCGTGCGATCTGACCGCCCTTGCCCGGCTTCAGCTCGATGTTGTGCACGATGGTACCGATCGGGAGGCCCGAGAACGGCATCGCATTGCCCGGCTTGATGTCAGCCTTGGCCGAGGCGACGATCTTGTCACCGATGGCCAGACGCTGCGGCGCCAGGATGTAGGCCTGCTCACCGTCATCATACTGGATGAGAGCGATAAAGGCGGTACGGTTGGGGTCGTATTCGATGCGAACGACGATGCCGTTCACGTCAAACTTGTTGCGCTTGAAATCGACGATCCGGTAGAGACGCTTCGCGCCACCGCCGCGGCGGCGTGCAGTGATCCGTCCGGTGTTGTTCCGGCCGCCCGATTTCGTCAGACCCTCGGTGAGGGCCTTGACGGGACGTCCTTTGTACAGCTCCGAACGGTCGATCAGCACCAGCCCGCGCTGGCCCGGCGTCGTCGGTTTGTACGACTTGAGTGCCATGCTTCTGTCTTCCGTTTGCAGAACGGGTGAAACGGGTCCACCCTATGTGAAAGCCCCCTCGATCCCGGATGGATCCGCAGGTGGCCGATGGTGTAGGCCCCCGAAGGTGCCCGGTTCGATGCCCGGCGAATACGTGGAACGGATCAGCTTGGGCAAAACGCGAAGCCCCGGACGAATCCGGGGCCTTAGCGGATGGGGTCGTTTAGGAGATCCACCGCGAGAGGTCAAGGCCCGTCGCGAGGTCCGTCCAAGCCAGCTCTCCGGTTCTCTCGAGCCCCCTGCCCCCGGCGTCGCCGTGCCGAGCAAACCCGGTCACTCCAGCCCCCCTGTCATGCAGAAAGGCCCCCGGTTTCCCGGGGGCCTTTCCGATGTCGTGCAATCGCTGTGAGACGATCAGAGGCCGGTCGACACGTCGATCGTGTTGCCCTCTTCAAGGGTCACGTAGGCCTTCTTCACGTCGTTCCGGCGGCCGATCTGGCCACGGAAGCGCTTCACCTTGCCCTTGGTGATGGTGGTGTTAACGGCCTTGACCTTGACACCGAAGAGCGCCTCGACGGCCTCTTTCACCTGGGGTTTGGTTGCGTCGATCGACACTTCGAAGACAACCGCGCCGTTCTCGGACGCCATGGTCGACTTCTCGGTGATGATCGGCTTGCGGATCACGTCGTATGTTCGGGCTTCGCACTCATTTCAGTCGAGCTCAGAGCTTCGACACCGCTTTCGTGAGACAGGGTGCACGTTGAGATGCATACACGTGGACCCCCTGGCACACTCGAGCGCGTGTCGCGACCACGAGTCTCGTGACTCGACGCATGACAAGCCCTCAGCGAGTCTGCTGCT
>NZ_DS022276.1:424221-531632 GCF_000153725.1 Salipiger bermudensis HTCC2601
CACGCTGGGCAGCACGTCGAGGCCGTCGATGTTCGCCGCAGCGCGAGCGAAGTTCTCGTTGACCTCGGCACCGTCGATGACCAGAGCCCGCTTCCAGCCGAGGTTCTTGACCTGGCTTGCGAGGGTCTTGGTCTTGCCGTCGGCGTCGGCGTTCTCGATGATCACGAGGCTGCCGGCTTTCGCCTTGGCGGACAGTGCGAGCTTGAGGCCCAGCTGACGCACCTTCTTGGGAAGATCGTGGGCGTGGCTGCGCGGGGTCGGACCCTTGTAGATACCACCCTTGCGGAAGATCGGCGCCTTGCGGGAGCCGTGGCGTGCGCCACCGGTGCCCTTCTGGCGATAGATCTTCTTGGTCGAGTAGCTCACTTCCGAGCGGGTCTTGACCTTGTGGGTGCCAGCCTGCGCCTTGTTGCGCTGCCAGCGGACCACGCGGTGCAGGATGTCGGCGCGCGGCTCGAGATCGAAGATCTCGTCCGTCAGCTCGACTTCGCCCGCGGCACCGCCGTCGAGTTTGATCACGTCGAGTTTCATTCGTCGCCTTCCTTCTTCTCGGCCTCGATCTCCGCCTCGGCGGCTTTCAGGGCCTCTGCTTCGGCTGCGGCCTGCTCTGCGGCTGCTGCTTCGGCTGCTGCGGCTTCCTCGGCTGCGGCCTGTGCGGCGGCTTCCTCGGCGGCTTTCGCGGCTTCCTCAGCGGCGGACTTCAGGGCGGCGGGCAGAATGGCGTTCTCGGGGAACGGCTTCTTGACCGCGTCCTTGATCGTCACCCAGCCCCCCTTGGAGCCCGGAACCGCGCCCTTGATCATGATGAGGCCGCGCGATGCGTCGGTCTTCACAACCTGCAGGTTCTGCGTGGTGACACGGACGGCACCCATGTGGCCGGCCATCTTCTTGCCTTTGAAGACCTTGCCCGGATCCTGACACTGACCGGTCGAACCGTGCGAACGGTGCGAGATCGACACACCGTGCGTGGCGCGCAGGCCGCCGAAGTTGTGCCGCTTCATGGCACCGGCGAAGCCTTTACCGATGGTCGTGCCGGACACGTCCACGAACTGGCCTTCGAAGTAATGGTCAGCGGTGATTTCCTCACCGACGCCGATCAGGTTCTCGGCATCGACGCGGAATTCCGCGATCTTCCGCTTCGGCTCCACCTTGGCGATGGCGAAATGGCCACGCATCGGCTTGGAGACGTTCTTTGCCTTGACCGAGCCCGCGCCGAGCTGAACGGCGGTGTAGCCGTCCTTGTCGCTGGTCCGCTGGGCGACGACCTGACAACCGTCGAGTTGGAGAACGGTGACAGGAACCTGCTTGCCGTCTTCCAGGAAAAGCCGGGTCATGCCGACTTTCTTTGCGATCACTCCAGAGCGCATCATGAGTTGCTCTCCTTACACCTTGATCTCGACATCCACGCCGGCGGCGAGGTCGAGCTTCATGAGCGCGTCCACCGTCTGCGGGGTCGGATCGACGATGTCGAGCAGCCGCTTGTGGGTGCGGATCTCGAACTGGTCGCGGGATTTCTTGTTCACGTGGGGGCCACGCAGAACGGTGAATTTTTCGATCTTGTTCGGCAGCGGGATCGGCCCGCGCACCTGCGCGCCCGTCCGCTTGGCGGTGTTCACGATTTCCTGCGTCGAAGCATCGAGGACGCGGTAATCGAACGCCTTGAGCCGGATGCGAATGTTCTGGCTTTGCATGTTCGGTCTGCCTTTACATAGGCGTGAGAGTTGAGAGGAGGAGACAGGACCATCCCGCCCCCTCTTCGAACCCGTTCGGGCGCGGCCGAGGCCCCTGCCCTAAGACATGATGGGTGCCGAAGCACCCATCAGAATTCCAAGCTGGCGCGCCGGATAAGGCCGGACGCGCCTGCTGTCAAGATCACTCGATGATCTTGGAGACGACGCCGGAGCCGACGGTACGGCCGCCTTCGCGGATGGCGAAGCGGAGGCCGTCTTCCATGGCGATCGGGGCGATCAGCTCAACCGCGAACTTCAGGTTGTCGCCGGGCATGACCATCTCGGTGCCCTCGGGGAGGGTCACGGTGCCGGTCACGTCGGTGGTCCGGAAGTAGAACTGCGGACGGTAGTTCGCGAAGAACGGCGTGTGACGGCCACCTTCTTCCTTGGTCAGGATGTAGACCTCGGCTTCGAACTTGGTGTGCGGCTTGACCGAACCCGGCTTGCAGAGAACCTGGCCACGCTCGACGCCTTCACGGTCGATGCCGCGCAGCAGCGCGCCGATGTTGTCGCCGGCTTCACCGCGATCGAGCAGCTTGCGGAACATCTCGACACCGGTGCAGGTGGTCTTCTTGGTGTCGCGGATGCCGACGATTTCCAGTTCGTCGCCGACGTTCACGACGCCACGCTCGACACGGCCGGTCACAACGGTGCCGCGGCCCGAGATCGAGAACACGTCTTCGATCGGCATCAGGAACGGCTGGTCGACAGCGCGCTCGGGCTGCGGGATGTACTCGTCCACGGCAGCCATCAGTTCCTTGATCTTATTCTCGCCGATTTCCGGATCACGGCCTTCCATCGCCGCGAGAGCGGAGCCCGCGATGATCGGAATGTCGTCGCCCGGGAAGTCGTACTCGGAGAGCAGCTCGCGGACTTCCATCTCGACGAGCTCGAGGAGCTCCTCGTCGTCCACCTGGTCGACCTTGTTGAGGAACACGACCATGGGCGGGGATGCCCACCTGGCGGCCCAGCAGGATGTGCTCGCGGGTCTGCGGCATCGGGCCGTCAGCTGCGTTCACAACCAGGATCGCGCCGTCCATCTGGGCAGCACCGGTGATCATGTTCTTCACGTAGTCGGCGTGGCCGGGGCAGTCGACGTGCGCGTAGTGACGGTTCTCGGTCTCGTACTCCACGTGCGCGGTCGAGATCGTGATGCCGCGGGCTTTCTCTTCCGGCGCGCCGTCGATCTGATCGTAGGCGCGGAAGTCACCGAAGTACTTCGTGATCGCCGCCGTCAGCGTCGTCTTGCCGTGGTCAACGTGACCGATCGTGCCGATGTTACAGTGCGGTTTGCCGCGCTCAAACTTTTCCTTTGCCATGCGAAAGGCTCCTTTTTCTGTCAGGTGGTGGGCATTTAGCCCACCCTACGGTGGTGGGTAGGGCGGGGACCGGCCCCGCCACCCGGCTTATGCGTACTTGGACTGGATCTCGTCAGAGATGTTCTGCGGAACCGGATCGTAGTGGTCGAACTGCATCGTGAACTGCGCGCGGCCCGAGGACATGGAGCGCAGGGTGTTGATGTAGCCGAACATGTTGGCCAGCGGCACGAAGGCCTGGATCGCCACGGCGTTGCCGCGCGGCTCCTGACCCGACACCTGACCACGACGGGAGGTGAGGTCACCGATGATCGAACCGGTGTACTCTTCCGGGGTCACGACCTCGACCTTCATCATCGGCTCGAGCAGCTTCGCACCGGCCTTGCGCAGACCTTCGCGCATGGCCATCCGCGACGCGATTTCGAAGGCCAGGACCGAGGAGTCCACGTCGTGGAACTTACCGTCGATCAGTGCGACCTTGAAGTCGATCACCGGGAAGCCTGCCAGCGGACCGGAGTCCATGACCGACTTGATGCCCTTCTCGACGCCCGGGATGTATTCCTTCGGAACCGAACCACCGACGATCTTGCTCTCGAACGAGTAGCCTTCGCCCGGCTCTGTGGGGCTGATGACCAGCTTCACCTCAGCGAACTGACCCGAACCACCCGACTGCTTCTTGTGGGTGTAGGTGTGCTCGATCTCGTGACCGATGGTCTCGCGATAAGCCACCTGCGGGGCACCGATGTTCGCCTCGACCTTGAACTCCCGCTTGAGGCGGTCGACGAGGATGTCGAGGTGAAGTTCGCCCATGCCCTTCATGATGGTCTGACCGGACTCGAGGTCGGTCTCGACGCGGAAGGACGGGTCCTCGGCAGCCAGACGCTGCAGGCCTGCGGACATCTTCTCCTGGTCAGCCTTGGTCTTCGGCTCGACGGCGATCTCGATGACCGGGTCGGGGAAGGTCATGGTTTCCAGGACGACCTGCTTGTTGGCATCGCACAGGGTGTCACCGGTGGTGGTTTCCTTCAGGCCCGCGATGGCGATGATGTCGCCCGAACCTGCCCAGTCGATCTCTTCCCGGCTGTTGGAGTGCATCATCATCATACGACCGATGCGCTCTTTCTTGCCCTTGGTCGAGTTGATGATGCTGCTGCCCTTCTCGAGAAGGCCCGAGTAGATACGGGTGAAGGTCAGCGAGCCCACGAACGGGTCGTTCATGATCTTGAACGCGAGGCCGGCAAACGGCTCCTCGTCGCCGGGGCGACGTTCGATGTTGCGCGTCTCGGTCTCGTCGTCCGGCGAGAAGCCCATGTAGGGCGGCACGTCGAGCGGACCCGGCAGGAAGTCGACCACGCCGTTGAGCAGGGGCTGAACACCCTTGTTCTTGAACGCGGAGCCACCCAGAACCGGCACGAAGGACAGGTTGAGCGTGCCCTTGCGGATCAGGTCGCGCAGCTGCTCGATCGACGGCTCTTCGCCTTCGAGATACGCTTCCATCGCGTCGTCGTCCTGCTCGACGGCGTTCTCGATCATGTGCGAGCGCCACTCGTCGGCCAGGTCCTTGAGGTCGTCACGGATCGGCTGGCGCACCCAAGAGGCGCCCAGGTCTTCACCCTGCCAAACCCACTCTTCCATCGTGATCAGGTCGACGATGCCCTCGAGCTTGTCCTCTGCACCGATCGGGAAGTTGACCGGAACGGGGGTCGCGCCGGTGCGGTCCTTGATCATCTTCACGCAGTTGAAGAAGTCGGCACCGATCTTGTCCATCTTGTTGACGAACACGATACGCGGGACCTTGTAGCGGTCGGCCTGACGCCAGACGGTCTCGGTCTGCGGCTCGACGCCGGCGTTGCCGTCCAGAAGGCAGATGGCACCGTCGAGAACCGCCAGCGAACGCTCCACCTCGATGGTGAAGTCGACGTGACCGGGGGTGTCGATGATGTTGTAGCGGAACTTGGTGTCCGACGTGCCTTCGGCGGTCGGATCTTCCTGCCACTGCCAGAACGTGGTGGTGGCGGCGGAAGTGATGGTGATCCCGCGTTCCTGCTCCTGCTCCATCCAGTCCATCGTGGCTGCGCCGTCGTGGACTTCGCCGATCTTGTGGGAACGGCCGGTGTAGTAGAGAATGCGCTCCGTCGTCGTGGTCTTGCCCGCATCAATGTGGGCCATGATCCCGAAGTTACGGTAACGCTCCAGCGGATAATCGCGTGCCATGATGGACTGCCTTTCCTGGATTTACCAGCGGTAGTGGCTGAACGCCTTGTTCGCGTCGGCCATCTTGTGAGTGTCTTCGCGCTTCTTCACGGCGGAACCGCGAGATTGCACAGCGTCCAGAAGCTCACCGGCGAGGCGCTCTTCCATGGTGTTCTCGTTGCGCGAACGCGACGCGGTGATGAGCCAGCGGATGGCCAGCGCTTCGCGACGCTCGGGGCGCACTTCGACGGGCACCTGGTAGGTGGCACCACCGACGCGGCGCGAGCGGACCTCGACCGACGGTTTGATGTTGTCGAGCGCTTCGTGGAACACTTCCACGGGCGCGCGCTTCACCTTGCCTTCGACGCGGTCGAGCGCGTTGTAGACGATCTTTTCTGCGACCGACTTCTTACCATCGACCATCAGGTTGTTCATGAACTTGGTCAGCACGATATCGCCATACTTGGCGTCGGGCAGGACTTCGCGCTTCTCTGCAGCGTGACGACGAGACATTTCCGTATCCTCTTACTTGGGACGCTTCGCGCCGTACTTCGAGCGACGCTGCTTCCGGTCCTTGACACCCTGGGTATCCAGCACACCGCGCAGGATGTGGTAACGCACACCGGGAAGGTCTTTCACACGGCCGCCACGGATGAGCACAACCGAGTGCTCTTGCAGGTTGTGGCTTTCGCCCGGAATGTAGCTGATCACCTCGAAGCCGTTGGTCAGGCGCACCTTGGCCACTTTCCGCATAGCGGAGTTCGGCTTCTTGGGGGTGGTGGTGTAGACGCGGGTGCAGACGCCACGCTTCTGCGGGCATTCCTGCAGGTGCATCGACTTGGAACGTTTGACTTTGGGCTGCCGCGGCTTGCGGATCAGCTGCTGGATCGTGGGCATTTGGGTATCTTCCCCGTGTTTCTCACATATGTGCTGCACGGGGCGTCCCGTGCGGTTCATCATTCAAGGCGCCCTGCGCGTCCGCAGGTCACCGGCGACGCATCTCCCCTGACCCGACAGTCAGAGACGACGCAAAGCACCGCATGCGCTCCCGTAAGGGAACGACGCGGTGGGTGTCCAGAGGATCGGGGCCGAGGCCCGGATCGTGACCGCTTCAGTACTGTAGAACGCACCGGACGCACTGATGCCTCCGGCGAATTGAGGCGCGTATAGGGGGAGTCGCGAGCCTTGTCAACATAAGCCGAACCTTGTCAGGGCAAAGCGGCAATGCGATGCAGGTCAGGGGCTTGTTTCAGAGGAGCGTGGGCGATGCAAGTGATCGGGCTGTGCCGGTTTTCCTATCCGGCCGAGGGTGGTTTCCAGGTCGAACACGACGATACCGCCACCCGCGAGGCCTATCTCTTCGCCCCGGCCCGCCTCGAGGAGCGCTTCCGCCACTTCGAGGCGATCTGCCTGCCGGGGCTGAAAGCCCAGAGCGATCCCGACTTCACCTTTCTCGTGCTGGTGGGCACCTCGCTGCCCCCAGCAGCGCGCGAGAGGCTCGAGGCGCTGCTTGAGGGGCTCCCGCAGGCGCGCATCGTGGCCCGCCCTCCGGGCCCCCACCGGGCGGTCTGCCAGGAGGTCATAAACGCCGCCCGGGACATGGCCGTGCCCTGCCTGCAGTTCCGCCATGACGACGACGACGCGGTGGCGGTGGACTTCGTGGCCACCCTGCGCGAGGCGGCGCGTGACGTTGCGTCGTTGCGCGCCAAGCATCGGCTCGTGGGCTTCGACTGGAACCGCGGCTACGTCGCCCGACCCGATGCGGAGGGGATCTGCGCCGAAGAAACGGTCACCCCCTACTGGGGCGTGGCCGAGGCGATGGCGGTGGCCCCGGGCGTGAAACAGAGCACGATGAATTTCGGGCACAACAAGATCATGCGCTTCATGCCCACGGTAACCTTCACCGACCGGCCGATGTATGTGCGCGGCCACAATGAGCACAACGACTCGCGGCAGAAGAAGCACGTGAAGCCGGTCGCCCTGCCCCGGCTCGACGGCGACGGAGAGGCGCTGTTCCGAGAGCGCTTTGCCATCGATGCCGATCAGGTGCGCCGGATCTTTGCCTGAGCCATGGCGCGGCGCCGCAGCTGGCCCTCGCGCCAGAGGTTGAAGCTGCCGGTCGCGACGATGATCGCCGCGCCGATCAGGGTGAGCGGCACCGGCCAGTCTCCGAACACCAGCAGCCCGACCGCCAGCGCGATCAGCAGCCCGGTATATCGGAACGGTGCGACGAAGCTCATCTCGCCCACCCGCATCACGATCACCGACAGGCTGTAGCCGGCAATGATGAAGAGGGTGGTGCCGGCCAGCAGCAGTCCCAGCCGGGGCGTGATCGGTTCCCACGCCTGCCCCAGCGACATGGTCAGCGCGAAGAGGAACACCGCCACCGAGGAGACCAGCGTGACGGTCAGCGACGGCACCGCAGGTGACATCCGGCGGGTGACCAGATCCCGCAACGTCACGAAGGCCACCGCGACCAGTGCGAAAATCGAGTAGAGGTTGAAGCCCTCTGTGCCCGGTCGCACGATCAGCAGCATGCCTGCAAAGCCCGCCGCGATGGCGAGCCAGCGTCGCCAGCCCACCCTCTCGCCGAAGAACACCGCAGAGCCCAGCGTCAGGGTCAGCGGCAACATCTGGAGAAGCGCGGTCACGTTGGCCAGCGGCATCTGGCGCAGAGCGGTGAGGAAGAAATAGGTCGAGCACACCTCGGCCACCGCGCGGGTCAGCACCAGCGCCCAATCGCGGCGCGGCAGGTCGAAGCGCAGCGCGTTCAGGCGCCACGCCAGAAGCGCGATGAACAAGCTTGCAAAGAAGCCGCGGATCACCAGCAGCTGCGACAGCGAGATCGCCTCGCCGATCGCCTTCACGCAGGTGTCGCCCAGCGTGAAGGCCGCCATCGAGGCCATCATCAAGAGCGCGCCGCGGGTGTTGTCTGAAAGCTGTGCCATGCCATGATCGGTAGACCCGTCGCAGCGATCCGCCAAGAACATTCCGTTCGCCCACGTATGATTTTCCTGGGCCGCAGAATGGGGCCCGCAAATACGAAAAAGCCCCCGCGCGGGGCGGGGGCTTTTCATTGTCAGCGAGAGGCGAGGTTTACTCGCGGCTCTCCGGCGTATCCACGACCAGGTTGTCGAACTCGTCGCCACCGATCACGTCGTTGCCCGAGAACTCGGCATCCGGGGCCGCGAGGGCCGCGGCGGCTTCCGCCTCGGCCTTCTTGACCTCGATCACCTTGCCGTCGCGGTCGGTCGCGATCTTGCGCACCCGCTGGGTCGCGCCACCGGTGCCCGCCGGGATCAGGCGGCCCACGATGACGTTCTCCTTGAGGCCCACGAGCTTGTCCTTCTTGCCCTGCACCGAGGCTTCGGTGAGGACCCGGGTGGTCTCCTGGAAGGAGGCCGCCGAGATGAAGGAGCGGGTCTGCAGCGACGCCTTGGTGATGCCGAGAAGGATCGGTTCGCCCTGTGCCGGACGGCCGCCCTTCTTCTCGATCTTGGCGTTGGCCGCGTCGAACTCGGCCTTGTCCACGTGCTCGCCCTTGAGAAGGGTCGTATCGCCGCTGTCGGTGATCTCCCACTTCTGCAGCATCTGCCGGACGATGACCTCGACGTGCTTGTCGTTGATCTTCACGCCCTGCAGTCGATACACGTCCTGCACCTCGTCAATCATGTAGTTGGCCAGCGCCTCGATCCCCATGATGGCGAGGATGTCGTGCGGCGCCGGGTTGCCGTCCATGATGTAGTCGCCCTTCTGGACATAGTCGCCTTCGACCACAGGAATGTGCTTCCCTTTCGGGATCATGTATTCCTTGGTGTCGAGCGTGTCGTCGACGGGCTCGATCGCGATACGGCGCTTGTTCTTGTAGTCCTTGCCAAAGCGCACGTAGCCGTCGATCTCGGCGATGATCGCGTGGTCCTTCGGACGGCGTGCCTCGAAGAGTTCGGCCACACGTGGCAGACCACCGGTGATGTCCTTCGTCTTCGCACCTTCGCGCGGGATACGCGCCACGACGTCACCGGCCTTGATCTCCTGACCGTCTTCGCAGGACAGGATCGCGTCCACCGACATCGGGTAGGTGATCGGGTTGCCGGCCGCGTTGCGGACGGGCTCGCCGTCGCCATCCATCAGGATGATCTCGGGCTTGAGCTCGTTGCCCTTCGGTGCCGCACGCCAGTCGATCACGATCTTCTGGGTCATGCCGGTGGCATCGTCGGTCTCGTCGCGCACGGCAAGGCCGTTTACGAGGTCGACGTGACGGGCCACACCATCGGCTTCCGCGATGATCGGCAGGGTGTACGGGTCCCACTCAAAGAGCTTGGCGCCACGTTCAATGGTCTCGCCTTCCTTGACGAAGAGCTTGGTGCCGTAGCCCAGCTTGTGGCTGGCGCGCTCGGCCCCATCCTCGCCCTGGATGATGAGCTTCATGTTGCGGCCCATCACCAGCGTCTCGCCGGAGGTGTTCTCGAGCGTCGAGGCGTTCTCGAAGGCAATGATGCCTTCCTGGCTCGCCTCGAGGAAGGACTGCTGGCCACCCTGGGCAACGCCGCCGATGTGGAAGGTCCGCATCGTCAGCTGCGTGCCCGGTTCACCGATCGACTGTGCCGCGATGATGCCGACGGCCTCGCCGGTGTTCACCATCGTGCCGCGCGCAAGGTCACGGCCGTAGCACATGGCGCAGACGCCCTCTTCGGCCTCACAGGTCAGCGGCGAGCGGATCCGCGCGGTCTGCACCGCCGCATCCTCGATGGCATCCGCCATGCGCTCGTCGATGAGCTGACCGTCGCGAACCAGAACCTCTTCGGTGCCGGGGCGCATGATGTCCTCGGCCGCGACGCGACCCAGGATACGCTCACCGATGCTCGACACGACCTCACCGTCGTTGACCGCCGCTTCCGCGGTGATCGCACGGTCGGTGCCGCAATCGCGCATGCGCACGATGCAGTCCTGCGCCACGTCCACCAGACGACGGGTCAGGTAACCCGAGTTCGCCGTCTTCAGAGCGGTGTCCGACAGACCCTTACGGGCACCGTGGGTCGAGTTGAAGTACTCGAGAACGGTCAGGCCTTCCTTGAAGTTCGAGATGATCGGGGTCTCGATGATGTCGCCGTTCGGCTTCGCCATCAGGCCGCGCATCCCGCCCAGCTGCTTCATCTGCGTGACCGAGCCACGGGCACCGGAGTGGGCCATCATGTAGACCGAGTTGGGTTCCATCTCGGAGCCATCCTCGGCGCGCTTGGCGGCGGAGATGGTGTTCATCATGGCGTCGGTGACCTTGTCGTTACACTTCGACCAGGCGTCCACGACCTTGTTGTACTTCTCGCCCTGGGTGATCAGGCCGTCCATGTACTGCTGTTCGAAGTCCTTCACCTGATCGCGGGTTTCCTCGACCAGATCCCACTTCGTGTCGGGGATGACCATGTCGTCCTTGCCGAACGAGATGCCCGCCTTGAAGGCCTCCTTGAAGCCCATCGACATGATCTGGTCACAGAAGATGACCGACTCCTTCTGACCGCAATAGCGGTAGACGGTGTCGATGACGCGCTGGACGTCCTTCTTCCGCAGCAGGCTGTTGACGAGGTCGAACGGCGCCTTGGCGTTCATCGGCAGAAGGGAGCCGAGGCGCACACGGCCCGGGGTGGTCTCGTAGCGCTTGACGATCTCCTGGCCGGTCTCGTCGATCTGCTTGACGCGGCAGGTGATCTTGGCGTGCAGGTGCACTTCGCCGGCGGTGAGTGCGTGCTCGACCTCTTCGATGTTCGAGAACACCATGCCCTCGCCCTTCATGCCTTCGCGCATGATGGTGAGGTAGTAGATGCCAAGGATCATGTCCTGCGACGGCACGATGATCGGGCTGCCGTTTGCGGGCGACAGCACGTTGTTCGTGGACATCATCAGGACGCGCGCCTCGAGCTGCGCTTCCAGCGACAGCGGCACGTGAACGGCCATCTGGTCACCGTCGAAGTCGGCGTTGAAGGCCGAACACACGAGCGGGTGAAGCTGGATCGCCTTGCCCTCGATGAGCTGGGGTTCGAACGCCTGGATACCAAGACGGTGCAGCGTGGGCGCGCGGTTCAGCAGAACCGGGTGCTCGCGGATGACCTCGTCGAGGATGTCCCAGACCTCGGGACGCTCTTTCTCGACCAACTTCTTCGCCTGCTTCACGGTGCTCGACAGGCCCTTGGCCTCGAGCCGCGAGTAGATGAACGGCTTGAACAGCTCGAGCGCCATCTTCTTGGGCAGGCCGCACTGGTGCAGCTTGAGCTCCGGACCGGTCACGATGACCGAACGGCCGGAGAAGTCGACGCGCTTGCCCAGAAGGTTCTGACGGAAGCGGCCCTGCTTGCCCTTGAGCATGTCGGAGAGCGACTTCAGCGGGCGCTTGTTGGCGCCGGTGATGACGCGGCCACGGCGACCGTTGTCGAACAGGGCGTCGACGGCTTCCTGCAGCATCCGCTTTTCGTTGCGGACGATGATGTCCGGCGCGCGCAGTTCGATCAGCCGCTTGAGGCGGTTGTTCCGGTTGATCACGCGGCGGTACAGGTCGTTGAGGTCGGAGGTCGCGAAGCGGCCACCGTCCAGCGGCACCAGCGGACGCAGTTCCGGCGGGATGACCGGGATCACGGTGAGGATCATCCACTCGGGGCGGTTGCCCGACTCGAGGAAGCTCTCAACCACCTTGAGGCGCTTGATGATCTTCTTCGGCTTGAGCTCGCCGGTGGCCTCCTTGAGGTCCGCGCGCAGCTGCTCGGCCTCGGCTTCGAGGTCGATCTGGGCCAGCATCTCGCGGATCGCTTCGGCGCCGATATTGGCGGTGAAGGCGTCCATGCCATAGGCATCCTGCGCATCGAGGAACTCGTCCTCGGTGAGCATCTGGCCGTAGGTCAGGTCGGTGAGACCGGGCTCGATCACCACGTAGTTCTCGAAGTAAAGCACACGCTCGAGGTCACGCAGGGTCATGTCCAGCATGAGGCCGATGCGCGACGGCAGCGACTTCAGGAACCAGATATGGGCGCAGGGCGCGGCCAGCTCGATGTGGCCCATGCGCTCGCGGCGCACCTTCTGGAGGGTAACCTCGACGCCGCACTTTTCGCAGACGACGCCGCGATACTTCATGCGCTTGTACTTGCCGCACAGGCACTCGTAGTCCTTGATCGGGCCGAAGATGCGCGCGCAGAAGAGGCCGTCACGCTCGGGCTTGAACGTGCGGTAGTTGATCGTCTCGGGCTTTTTGATCTCGCCGTAGGACCACGAGAGGATCCGCTCGGGCGAAGCGAGCGACACCTTGATCTCGTCGAAGACCTTGGGCGGGGTCAGCGGGTTGAACGGGTTGTTCGTCAGTTCCTGGTTCATGTCAAAACCTTTGTGTCATGGCTGCGTCGGGAGAGGGCCCAAGATTTTTCGAACGAAAAATCTTGGGCGGAAGAATTTTCGGAGGAAAATTCTTCGTCACTCCTCCCCTTCCGCGTCCAGGAGTTCCATGTTCAGGCCGAGGCCGCGGACTTCCTTCACGAGCACATTGAAGCTCTCGGGAACGCCCGCCTCGTAATTGTCCTCGCCCTTGACGATGCTTTCGTAGACCTTGGTCCGGCCCGCCACGTCATCCGACTTCACGGTCAGCATTTCCTGCAGGGTGTAGGCGGCGCCATAGGCTTCCAGAGCCCAGACTTCCATCTCACCGAAGCGCTGGCCACCGAACTGCGCCTTACCACCCAGCGGCTGCTGCGTGACGAGCGAGTACGGCCCGGTCGAACGTGCGTGGATCTTGTCGTCGACAAGGTGGTGCAGCTTCAGCAGGTACTTCACACCCACCGTGACCTTCCGCGCAAACTCTTCGCCGGTGCGACCGTCGAACAGGCGCGACTGGCCCGAAGTGTCGAAGCCGGCGCGCGACAGCGCGTCGTTGACATCCGCTTCCTTGGCGCCGTCGAAGACCGGGGTCGCGATCGGCACGCCACGGGTGACGTTGCCTGCGGCTTCCACCAGCAGATCCTCTTCCATGTCGGCGATGCCCTCGTCGTAGACCTCGTCACCATAGGCGATGCGCATGGCTTCGCGGACCGGCGTGAGGTCACCCGAGCGGCGGTAGTCCTGCAGAGCGTCGTCGATCTTGATGCCCAGGCCGCGCGAGGCCCAGCCCATGTGGGTTTCAAGGATCTGACCGACGTTCATGCGCGACGGCACGCCTAGCGGGTTGAGGCAGAAGTCGACCGGGGTGCCATCCTCGAGGAACGGCATGTCCTCCATCGGAACAACGCGGGAAATCACACCCTTGTTGCCGTGACGGCCGGCCATCTTGTCGCCCGGCTGCAGCTTGCGCTTCACCGCCACGAACACCTTGACCATCTTCATCACGCCCGGCGGCAGGTCGTCGCCACGACGGACCTTCTCGACCTTGTCCTCGAAGCGGGCATCGAGGGCGCGCTTCTGCGCCTCGTACTGCTCGTGCAGGGCCTCGACGATCTGCGCGTCCTGCTCTTCGGCGAGCGCCAGCTGCCACCACTGGCCGCGGCTGAGCGTCTCGAGCAGCTCGGAGGTGATCTCCGAGTTCGGCTTCACGCCTTTCGGGCCCTTCACCGCGGTCTTGCCGAGGATCAGGTCGCCGAGACGCGCATAGATGTTGCGGTCGAGGATGGCGAGCTCGTCGTCCCGGTCACGGGCCAGCTGCTCGACTTCCTCGCGCTCGATCTGCAGCGCACGTTCGTCCTTTTCGACGCCGTGACGGTTGAAGACCCGCACTTCCACGACGGTGCCGTAGTCGCCCGGCTTCACCCGCAGCGAGGTGTCGCGCACGTCCGAGGCCTTTTCGCCGAAGATGGCGCGCAGAAGCTTTTCTTCCGGCGTCATCGGGCTCTCGCCCTTCGGAGTGATCTTGCCCACGAGAATGTCGCCCGGCTCCACGTCGGCGCCGATATAGACGATGCCGGCCTCGTCGAGGTTGCGCAGGGCTTCCTCGCCGACGTTCGGGATGTCGCGGGTGATCTCTTCCGGCCCGAGCTTGGTGTCACGGGCGGCGACTTCGAATTCCTCGATGTGGATCGAGGTGAAGACGTCGTCACGCGCGATGCGCTCGGAGATCAGGATGGAGTCCTCGTAGTTGTAGCCGTTCCACGGCATGAAGGCGACGATGACGTTCTTGCCGAGCGCCAGTTCCCCCATATCCGTCGACGGACCATCCGCGATGACCTCGCCCTTGCCGACCTTGTCACCCACCTTGATCAGCGGACGCTGGTTGATGCAGGTGTTCTGGTTCGAACGCTGGAACTTGCGCATCCGGTAGATATCGACCCCGGCATCGCCAAGCTCGAGATCCTCGGTTGCGCGGATCACGATCCGCTGAGCGTCCACCTGGTCGACGATGCCGGCGCGGTGTGCCTGGATGGCAGCGCCGGAGTCGATGGCGACCTTGCCCTCGATGCCGGTGCCCACGAGCGGCGCTTCCGAGCGCAGCGTCGGCACGGCCTGACGTTGCATGTTCGCCCCCATCAGGGCGCGGTTGGCGTCGTCGTTCTCGAGGAACGGGATCAGCGAGGCGCCGACCGAGACCAACTGCTTGGGCGACACGTCGATCAGGTCGACGCTTTCCGCCGGCGCGAGCGTGTAGTCACCGGACTGACGGGTGTTGACCATCTCGTTGATGAACTGGCCCCCCTCGTCGATGTTGGCGTTCGCCTGTGCAACCGTGTGGCGCATCTCCTCGGTGGCGGACATGTAGTGGACCTCGTCGGTCACCTGCTTGTCCTTCACCACCCGGTACGGGGTCTCGATGAAGCCATACTTGTTGACGCGGGCGAAGGTGGCCAGCGAGTTGATCAGACCGATGTTCGGGCCTTCCGGCGTCTCGATCGGGCACATCCGGCCGTAGTGGGTCGGGTGCACGTCGCGCACCTCGAAGCCGGCACGCTCACGGGTCAGACCGCCCGGCCCGAGCGCCGAAAGACGACGCTTGTGCGTCACTTCGGAGAGCGGGTTGGTCTGGTCCATGAACTGCGACAGCTGCGACGAGCCGAAGAACTCGCGAACGGCGGCCGCGGCGGGCTTCGCGTTGATCAGGTCCTGCGGCATGACGGTGTCGATCTCGACCGACGACATGCGCTCCTTGATGGCGCGCTCCATGCGCAGCAGGCCGACGCGGTACTGGTTCTCCATCAGCTCGCCGACGGAACGGACGCGACGGTTGCCGAGGTGGTCGATGTCGTCGACTTCGCCCTTGCCGTCACGCAGTTCGACCAGCGCCTTGATGCACTTGACGATGTCGTCACGATCCAGCGTGCGCTGGGTGTCGGGCTTCTCGAGCGCGAGACGCATGTTCATCTTCACCCGGCCCACGGCCGAGAGGTCGTAGCGCTCGCTGTCGAAGAACAGGGTGTCGAACAGCGCCGAGGCAGCCTCGACGGTGGGCGGCTCGCCCGGACGCATGACGCGGTAGATGTCCATGAGCGCGCTGTTGCGGTCCATGTTCTTGTCCTGCGCCATGGTGTTCCGCATGTACGGACCCACGGTGACGTTGTCGATGTCGAGGACCGGGATCTCGGTGATGCCCGCGTCGACCAGCTCCTTCAGGGTGCCGCCGGTCACGTCGCCATCCTTGTCGACGGTCCAGGTCAGCTCGTCGCCGGCCTCGACGTAGATCGCGCCGGTTTCCTCGTTGATGATGTCCTTGGACACGTACTTGCCGACGATCTGGTCGAACGGAAGCAGCAGGTTCTGCACGTTGCCTTCGTCGATCAGCTTCTTCACCGCGCGCGGGGTCACCTTCTTGGTGGCCTCGGCGATGATCTCGCCGCTGTCGGCATCCACGAGGTCATAGGTCGGGCGGGTGCCGCGCACACGCTCGGGGAAGAACTTGGTCACCCAGCCTTCGCCACGGCGCAGGTTGTAGGTGACGGTCTTGTAGTAAGCGTCCATGATCGCTTCCTGATCCAGCCCGAGGGCGTAGAGCAGGGTCGTGACCGGCAGCTTGCGGCGGCGATCGATGCGGGCGAACACGATGTCCTTGGCGTCGAATTCGAAGTCGAGCCACGAGCCGCGGTAGGGGATGATGCGGCAGGCGAAGAGCAGCTTGCCCGAGCTGTGCGTCTTGCCCTTGTCATGGTCGAAGAACACGCCCGGCGAACGGTGCATCTGAGACACGATCACGCGCTCGGTGCCGTTCACGATGAACGTGCCGTTCGGCGTCATGAGCGGCATGTCGCCCATGAACACGTCCTGTTCCTTGATGTCCTTCACCGACTTGGCGCCGGTGTCTTCGTCGATATCGAACACGATCAGGCGCAGGGTGACCTTCAGCGGGGCGCTGTAGGTCATGTCGCGCTGCATGCACTCCTCGACGTCGTATTTCGGCTTCTCGAGCTCGTAGCTGACGAACTCGAGCACCGCGGTCTCGTTGAAATCCTTGATCGGGAAAACCGACTGGAACACGCCTTTGATCCCCTCGCCGTCGGTCGGCTGGGGCTGGTCACCGGATTTCAGGAACAGTTCGTAGGAGCTCTTCTGAACCTCGATTAGGTTCGGCATCTCCAGAACTTCACGGATTTTACCGAAGTATTTGCGAAGACGTTTCTGGCCAAGGAAACTTTGCGCCATGAGGTTTGTCACCTTTTCAGCTTCTCACCGGTCGCGCGCGCTGTCGGGCACCAGCGGCACGTCCATCCGAGACGACGGTTCTGATCCATTCCTGGCCCCTGTCCCACCAAGGGCCTCCCGATCGGTGAACTCGTCTGAGAAAAGCCCCTCCCCCGCACGCCGGCAAGGGGCCTCTCTGAGACGGGTTCGGCTGGGCCCGGGGAACCCCGGACCCAGCCTGAAGTCATAATCACATGAAGTGCGAGCGCACCATGCGTGATTACTTGAGCTCGATTTCCGCGCCTGCTTCTTCGAGCTTCTTCTTGATTTCCTCGGCTTCGTCCTTGGAAACGCCTTCCTTGACAGCCTTGCCGCCGGCTTCCACCAGCTCTTTGGCTTCTTTCAGGCCGAGACCGGTGATGCCGCGGACTTCCTTGATCACGTTGATCTTCTTGTCGCCAGCCGACTTGAGGATCACGTCGAACTCGGTCTTTTCCTCTTCAGCAGCAGCTTCGCCGCCGCCGGCCGGGCCAGCCATCATGACAGCGCCGCCAGCTGCGGGCTCGATGCCGTACTCGTCCTTGAGGATGGTTTTCAGTTCTTGTGCTTCGAGCAGGGTCAGACCGACGATTTGCTCTGCAAGTGCTTTAAGATCAGCCATTTTGCCTTTTCCGTATCTTTAGATGTGTTCCAACGTGCGGGTCTGCAACCCCACGAGTGTCCTTTGACTGCGCGTTACGCCGCCTCGGCCTTTTCCTCGATGGAGGAAAGGATCGAAGCGATGTTCGAAGCAGGTGCGCCAATGGCGCCGGCGATGTTCGAAGCGGGTGCGCCGATGCAGCCGACGATGGAAGCAATAAGCTCATCGCGCGACGGCATTTTCGACACGGCCTCGACACCGGCCCGGTCCAGAGCCGTACCACCCATCGCACCGCCAAGAATCTCAAGCTTCTTGTTGTCCTTGGCGAAGTCCTCGATCACCTTGGCTGCCGCCACGGGATCTTCGGAATAGGTGAGAACGGTCATGCCTTCCAGGAAGGAGGAGATGCTCTCGCATTCCTTGCCCTGGAGGGCGATCTTGGCGAGCCTGTTCTTGGCGACGCGGACCTGCGTCTCAGCCGCGCTTGCGCGCGCCCGAAGATCCGTCATCTCGGCAACCGTGAGACCCTCGTAGCGGGATACCACCACGACGCCAGAGCTTTCGAAGATCTGGCCGAGTTCCTCGACCACTTTCTCTTTCTGGGCTCTATCCACAGTTTCACTCCAGTTGATGGAGGGGAGACCCCTCCGGCTCGTTCAAGCCAGGTTTCCCTGGCCAAGAAGGTCCGATTCGGGTCGTCGCATCGCGTCGCCGGAACACTTGTAAGATCCGGTTCGTATGTCTCTTCCCGTCTCAGGCAGGATTTATAGGATGCCTCCAACCCACCGTCTCGGACGAAATCGAGGGCGCCCACGAATCGCGCGGATGCCCTCAACACCGGCTGGATACCGGTTTTGCCCCGCCCTGCCAAGAGGCGCGGTGAAAAAGGTTCCGTCACGCTCGCGTGACACCGACACGGGCGTCCGGGCTTGACGCAGCCTCCTCCGGTCTTTAAGCGGCTAAGGCCGAAAAACGCCAGGCCGGTTCGGTTATCCCGGCCCTCGAATCCTCGCGAGAGTTAGTCGAGTTTCGAACCCGCGGCGCACACCCATTCCGGTGGGGTGCGCGAGCGCTGTTGCGAACGGTCTCCCGCCCCTGCCCTACATATGCAGAGAGCACGCATGACCGTTGTCAACGAAACACCCCCTACGAAAGCCACCGTCATTCTCGCGCAGGTGTTCATCTCCTGTCTCATGGCCTTCCTGATGACCGGGATCTTCACCGCGATTCCCACCGCGCTGGCACCCGGCTGGGTCGGCACCTGGCTGACTTGCTTCGTCACCGCATGGCCGATCGCCTTCGTCCTGTCTATGGCCGTCGGGCCGTTGTCCTTCTGGCTGGCGCACCGCACGCAGCACCTGCTCGCGATTGCGCGGGGCTAGCGCCACCGATCGGCGCATGGGGCGCGCAAGCGCTGCCCCGAAGAATAAACCCCGAAAAAGAAAAAGGGCGGACCCGAAGGCCCGCCCTTTCCGATCAGATCAATCCGAAGATCACTCGACGCTGGCGGCGTTGGCCACGTCGACGGTCACGCCCGGGCCCATGGTGGAGCTGAGCGAGATCTTCTTCATGTAGGTGCCCTTGGCGCCGGTCGGCTTGGCCTTGGCAACCGCACTCACGAAGGCGCGGATGTTCTCGACCAGCTGAGCCTCGTCGAAGGAGGCTTTGCCGACGCCGGCGTGGACCACACCGCCCTTTTCGGCGCGGAACTGGACCTGGCCACCCTTGGCGTCCTTGACGGCCTGAGCGACATCCATGGTCACGGTGCCGACCTTGGGGTTCGGCATCAGGTTGCGCGGGCCGAGGATCTTACCGAGACGGCCGACGATCGGCATCATGTCCGGGGTCGCGATGCAGCGATCGAACTCGATGGTGCCGCCCTGGATGGTCTCCATCAGGTCTTCGGCGCCCACGATGTCCGCACCGGCGGCCTGGGCTTCTTCAGCCTTCGGGCCACGGGCAAAGACGGCGACGCGCATGGTCTTGCCGGTGCCGTTCGGCAGGCCGATCACGCCACGGACCATCTGGTCTGCGTGACGGGTGTCGACGCCGAGGTTCATCGCGATTTCGACGGTCTCGTCGAACTTCGCGCTGGCAGCGGACTTGATCAGGGCGACGGCCTCTTCGACGGTCACGTCTTCCTTGCCTGCAAAGGCCTCACGGGCGGAGCGGGTGCGTTTTCCGAGCTTTGCCATCTTACTTCACCTCGATGCCCATGGACTTGGCGGAGCCAAGGATGATCTGCATTGCAGCTTCGACGTCGTTCGCGCTGAGGTCCTTCATCTTGGCCTCGGCGATCTCGCGCACCTGCTTGGTGGTGACGGTCGCAACGGTCTCGCGGCCCGGGTTCTCGGCACCACGCGGACGGTTCCGCTTGCCGACCGGCTTCAGGCCAGCCGCCTTCTTCAGGTAGTAAGACGCGGGCGGCGTCTTGATGTCCATCGTGAAGGACTTGTCCTGATAGTAGGTGATCACGGTCGGGCACGGCGCGCCGGGCTCCATTTCCTGCGTCTTGGCGTTGAACGCCTTGCAGAATTCCATGATGTTGATGCCACGCTGACCGAGGGCGGGGCCCACGGGCGGCGACGGGTTCGCTTTGCCTGCAGGGATCTGCAGCTTCATGACGCCGGCAAGCTTCTTGGCCATTGTCTTTCTCCTTTACAACACCCCTCGAACGCGTCCTCGGGGCTTTTGCGTTGCGTGGTCTGGTCCGGTCATCGCGATGACCTCGCCTGCCACGGTGAAACGGCATCTCTGCCGCGTGCGGCGGGCAACCCCGCCGCCAATCCTCAGCCCTGCTTGGAGACCTGAGTGAATTCCAGTTCGACCGGGGTCTCCCGGCCGAAGATCGACACCGCGACGCGCAGACGCTGGTTGTCGTCGTCGACACTCTCGATCATGCCATCGAAGCCCTCGAACGGACCGTCGTTGACCTTGACCTTCTCGCCCACCTCGAAGTGGATGAGCGTGCGCGGCGCCTCGTCGCTTTCCTGAACGCGGCCCAGGATCGACTCGACCTCGGCATCGCGCATCGGCATCGGCCGGCCCTGCGGACCAAGGAACCCGGTGACGCGGTTGATCGAGTTCACCAGGTGATAGCCCTGGTCCGACATCTCCATGTGCACCAGCACGTAGCCGGGCATGAAGCGCCGCTCGGTGGTCACCTTCTTGCCGCGACGCACCTCGATGACCTCCTCGGTCGGAACGAGGACCTCATCGATCTGGTCCTCGAGCCCCTGCTCTTCGACAGACTGACGGATCTGCTCCGCGATCTTCTTCTCGAAGTTCGACAGAACACTGACCGAATACCACCGCTTCGCCATAGGGCCCCTCTTCCAACCTTGCGCCGGTCATCTCTGCCGGCAGTCTTTCGCGTCTACGCGACCGTTTTTCTCGCGAGGCGTTTGCGCCTCGGAACGGCCTCGCCCCAAACAAAAACCGGCGTGCAACTCGAATCGCTGCACGCCCGCCTGAGGAAAGTGTTCCGTCCCCTACCGCCCTGCCCGGCTGATTTCAAGGCCCGGCGGGCGGTTTCGCCCCGGCCTCAGCCGAAGAACGACAGAAGGCCCTGCAACCCGCTGCGGATCAGGATGTCGACGATCGCGAAGAAGCTCGCGGTCAGCGCCGCCATGATGAAGACGGTGACGGTGGTAAGCAGCACCTCGCGGCGGGTCGGCCAGACGATCTTGGCGACCTCGGCCCGGGTCTGCTGAATGAACTGAATGGGGTTGGCCATCGACGGGTGCTTTCCGTTTGCATGCGGTTTTGGCGCATATACGAGGCTCCGCGCCCGCTGGCAAGGGCCCGACCGGGCGCCCGGGAGCTCACGAGAAGCTCCCGGACGATCACGGCGCGGGCGCTCACTCTCACGAAAATCTGAGAAAATCCGCCACATCCGCACGCAACCAATCGACGCCCGGAGCGTTCGCGCGCTCGTCGGAGAAAACTTCAGGATGCCAGATGTTTGGACGATATTTTTTCGCCGCGGCTCGGCAGGAACCATTCCGTCTCGGCGGCGGTTGTTCAGTCACAATCGCAGGGCGCCACGCTCCGCACATCGAAAGTTTAAAAGTTCCACGAGACGAAAGGATCGTATCATGAAACGTCTTCTTACCGCTACCGCACTCGCCGCAACCATGGCAACCTCGGCTTTCGCAGCGTCCGAGGCCGAAGAGGCAGCCATCACCATGTACTACCCGGATGCCAACTTCTCGGTCCTTTCCGATGATCAGGTCGCCGAAATGTTCGCCGTCGCAAACAGCGGCAGCTCGGACACCCAGAAGCGTCAGGATATCGAAGCCATCGCAGCGATGGACAACCCGAGCCCGGCCTCCGCTGACGTCTCCGAGATGGACCTGACCGCCTATGTGCCGGAATGGCGCCTCAACGAGATGACCGAAGCAGAGAAGCAGGAAGTCATCGCCCTGGTGAATCAGGACGACAACCCGGACAACGTTCGCGTCCAGCTCCTGAAGGACATGGAAAGCGCCGCACCGAACCTGACCACCGGTGAAATGCAGGCCGTGAAGTCGGTTGCCCCCGACGCCGACCTCACCGTGCTGACCACCGAGCAGGTGAACGAGATCCGCGCAGCGATCTACGGTGCCGATGAAGACGCCGAGATGCGCAACAAGATCGAAGATGCTCTGTCGTAATCCGACTTCAGCGACAACATCGGGGCCGCGCCTTTTTGCGCGGCCCTTTTTTGTGCGTGCGGCCGGTCGGTTGGTCGCGCCGGCTAGACGCCGAGACGAAAAAGGGCCGACTGCAAAAGCAGCCAGCCCGAAGTCACCCTGAGACGATTTCCGAACGCCTCAATGGCTTACGATATAACATCACACACTCACGCCGGCAAGCACCATGTCGCCTGCCCGCCCGCAAGAAGAGCGCTCGAACGTGCGTCGATCATTATCCGTCATGTGAGGGAATTGGCAGGGGCAGCAGGGTTCGAACCCGCGACCTACGGTTTTGGAGACCGTCGCTCTACCAGCTGAGCTATACCCCTAAGGCCGGTGCCCCGTTTACGAGAGGCTCCACGGCTTTGCAAGCGGGAAAAGCACCTCAGATCCACCGCATTCTGCGCAGCACCGCAAGCTGCAGCGCGGCCACGATCACAAGTGCCCCCACAAAGATCCAGAAGGCCAGCGGTTCGCCGGTTCCGGGCAGGCCCGCGACGTTGATTCCGAACAATCCGGTGAGGAATCCAAGCGGCAGGAACACCGCTGAGAGAATCGACAGAAGGTACATGTTGCGGTTCAGCCGCTCAGAGGCCTGGCCGTTCAGCTCGTCGCGCACCAACGCCATGCGCTCGCGCATCGCGTCGGCGTCTTCGACCACCCTCTCCAGCGCGTCGAGTTCCTCCGCGAGGTGGCGCTGGTCGTCACTCTCGAGCCATGCAGGCTGCCCGGTCTGCAGCGCGCGCAGCGCGTCTCGCTGCGGCTGCAGGTAGCGGCGCAGGATGATCGCCTGCCGACGCAGGTCCACCAGCGTCGCGCGCACCTCCGGCCCGGCTTCGTCGAGCACCGCCTCCTCGAGATCGTCGGCAAGATCGTCGATCCCGTTCCAGTGCCGCTCGATGCGCTGCGTGAGCCGCTCGACCAGCGTCACGAGGAACTCGGCGCAGTCACAGGGGCCACGCCCATGGTCCAGTTCGGTCGCGATCTCCTCGATGGCGCGGACCTTGCGGCGGGCAAGACTCACGATGCGGTAAGGGTCGATCCACAACCGCACCGAGACCATGTCCTCGGGATCCTGCCCCTCGATGGTGTTGATGCCCCGCAGAATGACGATCAGCCCATCGCCGACGCGGGTCACCCTCGGACGCGTCTCCTCCGCGACCAGCGCGTCGATGATGGTGGGATCGAGGTAAGAGAGGTTCTCGACGATCCAGGCGGGTGTGTCGGGATGCTGGGCGCGCAGATGGACCCAGCCGAGCTCGTCGCTGCGCAGGACCTCCGACACCTCGGCCGCCGAGAGGGTCTGACTGTGGCGATTGCCCGCCAGGACAAAGGCGGACTGGATGACATCATCGGTGCGGGGGACAAGCTCGTTCATGGCAACAAAATTAGCCTCGGCCGGGGCTCTGGCAAGACAACATTGCGCGCCTACCCGCCCGACCCATTATGTGCATTTATTCACAACAGCTATCGCATCGCCAAAGTAGCGCTCAATTCGGCTCACAGCTCACGCAGCACTCGTAAAACGCGTGACCCGCTGTCAGCCACGATCGCCAGGAACCATTGAGGTTTCAGCTTACTAGACATGCTCTTGGGACGCGTTCGCTCACGTTCAAGTGCACGAAGTCGCGAGGCGGCGTGAGCGTTGGCGTGATTTGAAACTGGCGGGTTTCCGACCGATATCCAACTCATCCGAAGCACGGATCATACGATCAACCGCACAACATGTGCAGCAGAGAACCAAAGGAACCTGACATGAAACGCTTCATCACCCTCACCGCCGCCGCCATCACCACCGTTGCCGCCCTGTCCGGCGCCGCATCCGCCCAGGCGTACAACACCGGCGACAACGCCCGCGCCGCGCTCCAGCGCATTGCGCCGACGGCCAATGTCGAAGCCCTGACCAACTCGCAGGCGATCGCCGTGTACCAGCTGGTGCAGGACGAAAACAGCGCGGCTGACAAGAAAGCCAGCGTCGAGGCCGCGGTCCACAACTACCAGTAAGTCGCATTCTCCGGGAGCGCCGCATCACGCGGCGCCCCCGGCAACGGCCACAGGCCCGACATGCAAAAGGGGCGCCCCTCGGGGCGCCCCTTTAAACGTTTCGGTAGGTCGCGCCGACGTGCGGCACGACCGGTCCGAAGATCACTCGATGATCTTGGAGACGACGCCGGAGCCGACGGTACGGCCGCCTTCGCGGATGGCGAAGCGGAGGCCGTCTTCCATGGCGATCGGGGCGATCAGCTCGACCGCGAACTTCAGGTTGTCGCCGGGCATGACCATCTCGGTGCCCTCGGGGAGGGTCACGGTGCCGGTCACGTCGGTGGTCCGGAAGTAGAACTGCGGACGGTAGTTCGCGAAGAACGGCGTGTGACGGCCACCTTCTTCCTTGGTCAGGATGTAGACCTCGGCTTCGAACTTGGTGTGCGGCTTGACCGAACCCGGCTTGCAGAGAACCTGGCCACGCTCGACGCCTTCACGGTCGATGCCGCGCAGCAGCGCGCCGATGTTGTCGCCGGCTTCACCGCGATCGAGCAGCTTGCGGAACATCTCGACACCGGTGCAGGTGGTCTTCTTGGTGTCGCGGATGCCGACGATTTCCAGTTCGTCGCCAACGTTCACGACGCCACGCTCGACACGGCCGGTCACAACGGTGCCGCGGCCCGAGATCGAGAACACATCTTCGATCGGCATCAGGAACGGCTGGTCGACAGCGCGCTCGGGCTGCGGGATGTACTCGTCCACGGCAGCCATCAGTTCCTTGATCTTGTTCTCGCCGATCTCCGGATCACGGCCTTCCATCGCCGCGAGAGCGGAGCCCGCGATGATCGGAATGTCGTCGCCCGGGAAGTCGTACTCGGAGAGCAACTCGCGGACTTCCATCTCGACGAGCTCGAGGAGCTCCTCGTCGTCCACCTGGTCGACCTTGTTCAGGAACACGACCATGGCGGGGATGCCCACCTGGCGGCCCAGCAGGATGTGCTCGCGGGTCTGCGGCATCGGGCCGTCAGCTGCGTTCACAACCAGGATCGCGCCGTCCATCTGGGCAGCACCGGTGATCATGTTCTTCACGTAGTCGGCGTGGCCGGGGCAGTCGACGTGCGCGTAGTGACGGTTCTCGGTCTCGTACTCCACGTGCGCGGTCGAGATCGTGATGCCGCGGGCTTTCTCTTCCGGCGCGCCGTCGATCTGATCGTAGGCGCGGAAGTCACCGAAGTACTTCGTGATCGCCGCCGTCAGCGTCGTCTTGCCGTGGTCAACGTGACCGATCGTGCCGATGTTGCAGTGCGGTTTGCCGCGCTCAAACTTTTCCTTTGCCATCTTTCTAAGACGCCTCGCCTTTTCCAGGGGCCCCAAATGACCCGGTTTCGCATCGCGGGCCGTTTATTGGCTTGCAGAGGGAAAATCAAGCCGTTCATGCACGGATGGGCACGGGCCCGCCCGGCCGCGCCCCGAGGGACACGGCCAGACGGGCCGGAAGCACAAGCCCTTGTGATCGCGGGTTTTCAGGAAAGCACGCCGCGCCGGGCATTGCCGCGCCGCGGCGATGCCTCAGGAGGCGGCCTCTTGCGACGTCTCCGCCGCAGGGTCCACGTCCGCCTCGGGCTCTGCCGCAGCCTCGGGCGAGGCGGCGGGCTCGGCAGCGGGCGGGTTGGCGTCGGGGCCGCCGAACCAGCCCTCGTCCTCCTGCATGCGCCGCATCCATTTCTCGATCTGCAGCGCCGCGTTGGCGGAGAGGTTGCGCATCTGCTGCGCCTTGGTCTGGGTGACGCCCGAACCCACCACGGTCTCGGCGGTGAAGCTCTCGAGCACGGTGAACTGCTCGGGCTCGGCGTTGAGCTTGCTCTGGGTGGCGTCGTCCCACACGGTCACCCGCAGGATGAGCGCCGATTTCGGGCTAAACACCAGCGGCACGCCCGGCTGGGCCAGCACGAACCCCTCGACGCTGATGCCCATGTGGTAGAACCTGTCGCCCTCGTAGCGCCGGAAGCGCTCTTCGATGGCGGCGTCGACCGAGGCGATCCATTCCTCCTCGGTGGCGTTGCGCGAGACCGGCCCCTCGACAAGGTTCGGCGCCACCACGGCGGCGTGGCCAAGCTTGAAATCCCCGATCGGCTCAAGCGGCTCATCGAGCTGGGATTGGCCGTTGGCGCAGGCCGCGAGGCCAAGAACGAGGCCGAGGGCGGGGATCAGGCGAAACATGTTCAGGCTCCGGTCGTCACGTCAGGTCGGACCGGCTTAGCCCAGCGGGGCCGCGCGCGCAATCGTGGCCCCCGATGCCCGCCCCGATGCAGCGCGATCACGGCGGCGTCATCGCGGGCATTGCGCGGCTTGCCATCCCGGGCGGCTTTGCGGACACTCCGCCCCGACCCAAGCAACGATCCGGCCCGACATTGCCCCTCCCCAGACAACTGACCACAATCCTTTTCCTGAGTGTCACGCTCTTCGTGGCCGCCTGCGCGACACAGCGCCCCGAGGATCTCCCGCGCCCGACCGAGGCCGATATCGCGGCGCTTGCCGACGAGATCCACGCCCTCGATCCCGGCATCGACGCCGGCGAGGCGGCGCGGGCGGCGGCCATCGCCTATGAGTACCCGCTGCGGCTTGCGGTGGAGTACCAGGTGGAGGATCCGCCGATCATTCACAACATCAAGGTCAATCAGGGCCTCAAGCCCCGCGGCCTGTGCTACCAGTGGGCCGACGATCTGCAGGCGCGGCTGGCACAGGAAGGGTTCGAGACGCTCGAACTGCAGCGCGCCATCGCCAACTCGCAAAGCGCCATCCGCATCGAGCACAGCACCGTCGTGGTCACCGCGCCGGGCGACAGCATGTACGAGGGCATCGTGCTCGATCCATGGCGCAATGGCGGCCAGCTCTTCTGGGGCGCCGTCACCGAGGACGACGCCTATCCGTGGCTGCCGCGGCAGGACGTCTTCGCCCGCAAGCGGGCGCTGCTGGCGGCGCGCTGACCGCGCCGCCGCAATGCCTCAGCGCAGCACGTGGACCGCGCACTTGGCGTGGCGCACCACCTGCGTCGCGGTCGATCCCATCAGCATGTCGCCCATGCCCGGCCGGTGCGAGGCGATGACGATCAGATCGGAACCGGTTTCCTCGGCATAGTCGAGGATGGTGCGGCCGGAGTGGCCCTCGACCACGATCCCAGAGGCATGGCCGAGCTTGGCGGCCATCGCGTCAAGCTCAGACTGCACCGCCGCGCGCGACTGCGCGAGGTAATCGGGCGGCATGTAGCTGATTGCGTAGCCCGGAATATGCTCCATGACGTGCAGCAGGGTGATGATGCTGTCCTCGCCGGCGAGTTGACGGGCGACGGCCACCGCCGCCTCGGCCTTGGCGTCACTGTCGAATGCGATCGGGACAAGGATATTGGTGTACATGCGCGGCCTCCTTCAAAGATTCTGCGTCGAGTTTGCGCTATCCGAAGGGGCTATGCCTTGATCCATATCACCCTCACCCGGCCCGGTTCCGATCACAATTCGGTCGCAATCTGACCGTAGCGTCTCGGTTGCAGGCCGCAGAACGCGCCACATCGACCGAACCTCAGCGCCAGATCCCCGAAACCGCCGGATCTTTCGCTGACCGCGCCGATGCCCCGCAGCGCAGCCGCCGTTTCCCGCCGCGCCGACCGATCCACTAAGTCGATCCCGAACGAGCCTGAGCGAGGAGAGTCCCACATGCGCTACCTGATTGGTGAAACGAACTGGAAGATGGTCACCCTGTCCAAGGCCGTGGCCGATAGCGGGTTGCTGCGGACAAGCTGCGAGGCCGGCGAAGAGCTTGCCGATTTCCACCGCATGGGTCAGCATGACCTGCTGGTGCTCGAGGCCTCCCAGCTTGGCCGCCACGTGAGCCTTGCCGACCTGCGCGCCCAGAGACCGGACGTGCCGATCTGCTTGATCGCCTCGGCCCCTGCCCCCGAACGCATCGCACATTGGCTGATGGCCGGGGCCGATGCGGTGATCGAGGACACCGCCGCCCTGCCCGAGGCACTGGCGCGCCTTTCCGCCGTTGCGCGCCGCGCCCATGGCGTCGCCCACCCGCTGGTCGAGCGCGGACCGCTGCTGCTCGATCTCGAGCGGCGGCGCGCGCATCTCGGCGAGGTCACGCTGTCACTCTCGCCCAAGCTCTACGAGATCCTCGAGTTCCTCGTGCTGCGCCCGGGCCGGCTGGCCGCCCGCGACGCGCTTCTGGGCCATGTCTACGGGTTCGAGAACGAGCCGGCGCCACGCGTTTTCGACGTCTACATGTGCAACCTTCGCGCGCATCTGCAAAGCGTCGGCCCGGCCCTGAAGATCGAGACGGTGCGCGGGGCGGGATACCGGCTCGAGGTGAACGAGCGCCGCAAGGACGCCCGTCCGCTGGCTGCCTGATCACGGGTTGCCTGATAACGGGCCGCCTGATCATGAGCCGCAGCGACTCGCGCCGCCCGCGTCAGCCGTAGGTCGCCGCCACGTCATACAGCACCGGCTCGAAGCTGCGGCACAGCGCGTTGAAACGGCGATTGTGCTCGCGCATCTCCTCGCTGCGCAGCATGGCCTGAAAGTCCTCGCGGCTCTGCCACTGCGAGTAGTTGGCGATGCGGGTCTGGGCGTCATTGACGTGCAGGCCCGCGGCGATGAAGCCGGGCTGTTTCGAGATGAAGCCCGCATAGGCCTCCTGCAACGCATCGAGCAGGTCCTGGCAGGTGCCGGGCGAGGTCTCGAAAGTGGTGATGACGGTCTGGCAGGGGCTCGGGCTGGTGATGTCTGGCCCAGTAATCTTTGGCCCTGTGATCTTTGGCATGTGTCTCCTCCGTTCCTGCCCTAGTCTGGCACGGAACCCGCCGGCGGCCAAAGCTTTCCACCACGGTCGGAAAATCGGCTCAGTCCTTTCGCATGACTGGCAGCGCCCGACCGATGCGCAACAGACACGCGAAACCGGGCGCCACCGTCGAAAAATGGCGCGCAATCCGCGCATCGCCCTGCTAGGTTGCCGGCAAACAACAAAGAGGCGGGCATGAGCAGACAGTCCCAGACCATCGACGAGTCGCTGCGCGAGGAGATCATCTCGCGCCCCGACATGATCCTCGACGATCGCGACCTGATGCAGGCGCTGATCGCCGCGAACGAGCGCGCGATGGGCGGCAACATCGTCGACCTGCGCGGCATCGCCATGGATCGGCTCGAGGCCCGGCTGGACCGGCTCGAGGACACCCATCGCAGCGTCATCGCAGCAGCCTACGAGAACCTCGCCGGAACCAACCAGATCCACCGCGCCATCCTGCGGATGCTCGACCCGCTCGAGTTCGAGCCGTTCCTGCGCGATCTCGGCGGCGAGGTGGCCGACATCCTGCGCGTCGATAGCGTCAAGCTGGTGCTCGAGTCGGTGCAGAACGACAGCGATCCGGCGATCCGCCGGCTGGGCGACGTGCTCTCGGTGGCCGAACCCGGCTTCATTGACGCCTTCCTCGCCGATGGCCGCAACCACGCGCCGAAGCGGCAGGTGACGTTGCGCCAGATGAGCGAGGGTGACCCGGCGATCTATGGCGAGAGCGCCTCGTGGATGCGCTCGGAAGCCTGCCTGCGGCTCGATTTCGGCCCCGGTCGCCTGCCCGGCTTGCTGGTCATGGGCTCGGAGGATCCGCATCTCTTCACCCCGCAGCAGGGCACCGACCTGCTGGCCTTTTTCGCCGGGGTGTTCGAACGCGCCATGCGGCGCTGGCTGGCGTGACGCTCGAGATCTCCCCGGCAGCGCGCGACGCGCTGGAGAGCTGGCTGACGGCGGCGCGCGCGCTCAAGGGCAATTCCGAGAACACCATCACCGCCTACCGCGCCGATGTGCTCGAGTTCATCGTCTTCCTGACCTCGCACCACGCCGAGCCGCAGGGGCTGGCGCCGCTGGCCCGCGTGACCACGCCCGACATGCGCGCCTTTCTCGCCCACCTGCGCGGTCAGGGCGTGGGCTCGCGCACCATGGCGCGCAAGCTCTCGGCGGTGAAGAGCTTCTACCGCTGGCTGGCCGAGCTTGAAGGCTTCGAGCCCACTGCGGTGATGATGGCCCGCGCGCCCAAGTTCCAGAAGAAGCTGCCGCGCCCGCTCGCCGAGGATGCCGCGAAGGCGATGATCGACACGGTCGAGATGCAGGCCGCCGACAGCTGGATCGGCGCCCGCGACGCGGCGGTGGTGACGCTGCTCTACGGCTGCGGGCTGCGGATATCCGAGGCGCTGGGGCTCAGGGGGCGCGACCTGCCTCTGGGCGAGAGCCTGCGCATCGTCGGCAAGGGTGGCAAGGAGCGCATCGTGCCGGTGCTGCCGATCGCACGGCGCGCGCTCGACACCTACCTGCGGCTCTGCCCCTATGATCCCGAGCCCGACGCGCCGGTGTTCCGCGGCAAGCGCGGCGGCGCGCTGAACCCGCGGCTGATCCAGAAGGTGACCGAGGCGGCGCGGTTGCAGCTTGGCCTGCCCGCCACCGCAACCCCGCACGCCATGCGCCACAGCTTCGCCACCCACCTGCTCGCCGCCGGCGGCGACCTTCGGGCGATCCAGGAGCTGCTGGGTCACGCGTCGCTGTCGACCACGCAGGCCTATACCTCGGTCGACGAGGTGCACCTGATGAAGGTCTACGCCGCGACCCACCCGAAGGCGGGCTGACCGGCGCCGGACGACACCGAAGCTCCGCACATCTTTCCGAAAAGATTTGCTCCTGTACGCGTCGCTGCCTAGGTTTCGCGACGAACCACCCCGGGGCGCCTCTCCGGGAACAGCAAGGAGCAGACCCATGAAACTGCTGAAGGCCGGCCCGTCGCCTTTTGTCCGCAAGGTGCTCGTCACCCTGCACGAGACCGACCAATACGACGCGGTCGAGCAGGTGCAGGTCACCGCCTCGCCGCTGACCCCCGATCCCAACCTGATCGCCGCCAACCCGGTGGGCAAGATCCCGGCGCTGATCCGTGACGACGGCCCGACCCTCTATGACAGCCGCGTCATCTGCCGCTTCCTCGACCATCGGGCCCAGACCGGGCTTTATCCGGAGATCCGCCAGTTCGACACGCTGACGCTCGAGGCCACCGCCGACGGCATCATGGATGCCGCCGTCCTGATCGTCTACGAAGAGCGCTTCCGCCCGGCAGACAAGGTCTCGATGGAGTGGATCGAGGGGCAATGGGCCAAAGTATCGCGCGCGCTCGACGCGGTAAGCACGCGCTGGATGAGCCACCTGCACGGGCGCATCGACATCGGCCATATCGGCATGGCCTGCGCGTTGAGCTATCTTGATTTCCGCCATGACGCGCGCAAGTGGCGCACCGGTCGCGACGCATTGGCGGAATGGCATGCGGGCTTTGCCGCAAGGCCCTCGATGATCGCAACGGAACCGGACACGTAATGCCGCGCGGGCTTGCAACGGCCCGCGATGCTCCGTAAGCCACGGCAGTTTCCAAGACACGCGGGAGGATCCCAGCCATGCGGATGCGCGACACCTTCATCAAGCCCATGCACCCCGAGGGGCGCAAGTTCGTCGCGATCTTCGCCGCGATCACCCTGATCCTGTTCCTGATCTGGGAGCCGTTCGGCTGGATCGGCGTCGGTCTCACGGTCTGGTGCTACTATTTCTTCCGCGACCCCGACCGCGTCACCCCCGTCCGCCCCGGCCTCGTCATCAGCCCCGCCGATGGCGTGGTCTCGCTGATCGAGCCCGCAGTGCCGCCGGCCGAGCTCGGCATGGGCCCCGAGCCGCTGACCCGGGTCTCGGTCTTCATGTCGGTGTTCAATTGCCACGTGAACCGCGCGCCGGTCGCGGGTGAGTTGGTCAAGCTCGCCTACCGCCCCGGCAAGTTCCTCAACGCCTCGCTCGACAAGGCCTCTGAGGACAACGAGCGCAACGCCCTGCGCCTGCGCATGCAGGACGGTCGCGAGATCGCGGTGGTGCAGATTGCCGGCCTCGTGGCGCGGCGCATCATGTGGTGGAAGAAAGAGGGCGACTGGCTCGACCGTGGCGAGCGCTTCGGCCTGATCCGCTTCGGTTCGCGGCTTGATGTCTACCTGCCCGAAGGCGTCGCCCCGCAGGTGCGCATCGGCCAGACCATGGTGGCTGGCGAGACGGTGATCGCCGACCTGACCAGCGGGGCCGGCGATGACCACTGATCCCGAGACCCCTTCCGAGCCCCGGCCCGAGGCGAAGGCCCCCCAAGGGCACCCGAGGGAGCCCGGCACCGAGAAGCTGACGATCATCCAGTTGCTGCCCAACATGCTGACGGTGGTGGCGATCTGCGCCGGCCTGACGGCGATCAAGCTCGGGCTGCAGGGCTCCTACACCTTCGCGGTGCAGTTGATCCTGCTGGCCGCGGTGCTCGACGGCATGGACGGGCGCCTCGCCCGCGCCCTCAAGTCCGAGAGCGGCATGGGCGCCGAGCTCGACAGCCTTGCGGATTTCCTCAATTTCGGCGTCGCGCCGGGGCTTCTGCTCTACACCTGGGCGCTCGAGGACAGCCGCGGCTTCGGCTGGCTCGCGGTGCTGGTCTTCGCGGTCTGCGCGGTGGTTCGCCTCGCGCGGTTCAACGTGCAGCGCAAGTCCGAGGACAAGAGCCACGACAACGCCTATTTCACCGGCGTCCCCTCCCCTGCCGGGGCGCTGCTGGTGATGCTGCCGATGTTCCTGAGCTTCGCCCTCGGGTCGGGCCCGTTCCTGCCGGACTTCGTGTTGGCGCTGTGGATGGTGGCGATGGGGCTGCTGATGATCAGCCGCATCCCGACCTGGTCGTTCAAGACCACCCGCATCCCGCGCAAGAACGCCAAGTTCTTTCTCGTGGCCGTCGCCTTCGCGCTGGCGGCTGCGGTGAGCTATGCGTGGATCACGCTGGTGCTGTTCTGCATCGGTTATATCGGCACCGTGATCGTGATGCTGCCGCGCAAGCCGCGCATCGGCACGGGCGACTAAGCACCCCTTGCGGGCGAATGACGGGAAGGACAGGCGATGGCCGATCAGGATGAAGAGTGGGTCTATGACGAGGCCAGCGGCGAATGGCGCCCGGCCTCCGAACTCGTAACGGCGAATGCGGTCGAGATCCGCGACGCCGCGGGCAACCTGCTGACGGATGGCGATTCCGTGGTGCTGGTGAAGGATCTGAAGGTGAAGGGCGCCGGGCAGACGCTGAAGCAGCGCACGGTGATCCGCAGCATTCGCCTGACGGACAACCCCGACGAGATCGACTGCCGCCACGACACCATCAAGGGCCTCGTCCTGCGCACCGAGTTCGTCCGCAGGCGCTGAGGTCCCCGGCCCGGCGGAGCGCGGGAACAGCCCCCAGTAACGAAAAAAGCGCCCCGAGGGGCGCTTTTGCGTCTCCAGCCGAGGCCGGTATCAGAAGTTCAGCGACAGGCCGACGTTGATCGCGTTGGTCTTGATGTCGGTCTCGAGCGAGCCGCCGCCGTCGAGATCGGCCTCGTTGCTCGAATAGGTGAACTGGTACTCGCCAAAAATCGAGACCCGCTCGCTGATCGGGTAGCTGACGCCCGCCAGCAGCCGCACGGCGGGACCGGTCAGCTGGTAGCCGAAGGTCTTGTCGCCGCCGGTGGTCTCGACATCCACATGCGGGAAGGCGATGCCGAGGCCCGCGCCGGCATAGGGGGTCGCGGTGCCCCACTGCTCGGGCCAGCGCCGCATTGCGTTCAGCGTGAGCAGGTTGTGGCCGTCGGTGAACTCCATGCTGTCGAAACCGATCGCCTCGCGCTCGTCGTCGGGAGCATAGACCTTGGCATGGGTGAATTCGAGCGCCACGCCGAAGGTTTCAGAGCGCCACCACGTGCCGCGCAGACCGTAATAGGGCGGCATCTCGAAGCTCTTGCCGTCCCAGCCGATCAGGGCGTCGTAATCGCCACCACCGGGATAGTCGCCCGAGACGCGGCTGTGCGGCGCGGTCTGCCAGCCCGAATAGATCGACAGTTCGTAATCCTGCGCTGCGGCCTGCGACGCCGCTGCTGCGGCGACGGAAAGTGTCGCTGTGAGAATCAGTGCTTTCATGGATGTGCTCCGCGCGCTTTGCATGGCTTCGGCGTCACATAGTCCTGCAGGCAAAGCGTTTCAATTGCGACAGATGCGCACTTTGGCACAATGTACGTTCATGATTGCTTTACGGACACATGACAGATCGCTAAACACGCGAGCGGAAAAGCCGTATCGGGACGCGGCTATCTAGCTATTATGGCCAGCAAAAGGCCGTGAGGAATGGAGATTACCCCGTGACACAAGCAGAAGATCACGAAGGCACTCGGAGGGACTTCCTCTACTATGCCACCGCCGGTGCGGGCGCCGTCACTGCCGGCGCAGCCGTCTGGCCGCTGGTCAACCAGATGAACCCGTCCGCCGACGTGCGCGCGCTGAGCACGATCCGCGTCGATGTCTCGGGCGTCGAGACCGGCACCCAGCTGACCGTTCAGTATCTCGGCAAGCCGGTGTTCATCCGCCGCCGCACCGAGGCCGAGATCGAGGCCGCGCAGGGCGTCGAGATGAGCGAACTGGTCGATCCGGTGGCGCGCAACCCAAACATCCCCGAAGGCGCTGACGCGACCGACGCCAACCGCGCGCTCGACGAGACCGGCGAATGGCTGGTGATGATGGGTGTCTGCACCCACCTCGGCTGCGTGCCGCTGGGCAATGCCGGCGAATACACCGCCGGTGGCGTCGGCGGCTGGTTCTGCCCCTGCCACGGCTCGCACTACGACACGGCCGGTCGCATCCGCAAAGGCCCCGCCCCGCAGAACCTCCCGGTTCCCACGGCGGAATTCGTCGAAGAAACCACCATTCTGCTGGGATAAGGGAGGCATCTAGATGTCGGGTATTCCGCACGACCATTACGAACCGAAGACCGGCCCCGAGCGCTGGCTGCACAAGCGCCTGCCGATCGTCGGACTTCTCTACGACACCATCATGATCCCCACGCCCAAGAACCTGAACTGGATGTGGATCTGGGGGATCGTCCTCACCTTCTGCCTGGCGCTGCAGATCATCACCGGCATCGTGCTGGTCATGCACTACACGCCGCACGTCGACATGGCCTTCGCCTCGATCGAGCACATCATGCGCGACGTGAACGGTGGCTACATGATCCGCTACCTGCACATGAACGGCGCCTCGCTGTTCTTCGTCGCGGTCTACCTGCACATCTTCCGTGGCCTCTACTACGGCTCCTACAAGAGCCCGCGCGAGGTCACCTGGATCATCGGCATGCTCATCTATCTGTGCATGATGGGCACCGCGTTCATGGGCTACGTTCTGCCCTGGGGCCAGATGTCGTTCTGGGGCGCCACGGTGATCACCGGCCTGTTCGGCGCGATCCCGTTCATCGGCGAGCCGATCCAGACCTGGCTGCTGGGCGGACCGGCGGTCGACAACGCCACGCTGAACCGCTTCTTCTCGCTGCACTACCTGCTGCCCTTCGTCATCGCGGCGCTGGTGGCGGTGCACATCTGGGCCTTCCACTCGACCGGCAACAACAACCCCACCGGTGTTGACGTCCGTCGCGGCTCCAAGGCCGAGGCCGAGAAGGACACGGTTCCGTTCTGGCCCTACTACGTCATCAAGGACCTGTTCGCGCTCGCGCTGATCCTCGCGGTGTTCTGGGCCATCGTCGGCTTCATGCCGAACTACCTCGGCCACCCCGACAACTACATCGAGGCCAACCCGCTCTCGACGCCCGCGCACATCGTTCCGGAATGGTACTTCCTACCGTTCTACGCCATCCTGCGTGCCTTCACCTCGGAAGTCTGGGTCGTGCAGATCGCCTCGTTCCTGACGGGCGGCATCATCGACGCCAAGTTCTTCGGCGTGCTGGCCATGTTCGGGGCCATCATCGCCATGGCGCTGGCGCCCTGGCTCGACACCTCCTCGGTGCGCTCGGGCAAGTACCGCCCGCAGTTCAAGTGGTGGTTCTGGCTGCTGGTCATCGACTTCATCGCGCTGATGTGGCTCGGTGCCATGCCCGCCGAAGAGCCCTATGCCAGCTTCTCGCTGATCGGCTCGGCCTACTGGTTCGGCTACTTCTTCGTGATCCTGCCGCTGCTCGGCGTGTTCGAGAAGCCGCTGCCGCAACCCGCGACCATCGAGGAAGATTTCGAGGCCCATTACGGCAAGACCTCGGAAACCGGCTCCTCCGCCACGACCCCGGCAGAGTGAGACAGAAAGGACAGATGACCATGTTCAAGAAACTTGCCCTTTCGACCGCGATGGCCCTCGGCCTGGCCACCGGCGGCGCCTTTGCCGCCGGCGACATGGGCCATGTCGAGGATTACAGCTTCTCCTTCGAAGGCCCGTTTGGCGCCTTCGACCAGGACCAGCTGCAGCGCGGCCTGCAGGTCTATACCGAGGTCTGCTCGGCCTGCCACGGTCTTCGCTACGTGCCGTTCCGCACCCTCGGCGACGAGGGCGGCCCGCACTTCTCGGAAGACGAGGTGCGCGCCTACGCGGAGCAGAACTTCGAGATCTACGACGAAGAGCTCGAGGATTTCCGCCCGGCGATCCCCACCGACCACTTCCCGGTCAATGACGGCGTCGGCGCCCCCGACCTGTCGCTGATGGCCAAGGCGCGTGCAGGCTTCCACGGCCCCTACGGCACCGGCCTGAGCCAGCTCTTCAACGGCATGGGCGGCGCCGAGTACATCGCCTCGATCCTCACCGGCTACACCGGCGAAGAGAAGGTCGAGGCCGGCACCACCTTCTACGAGAACCACGCCTTCCCGGGCGGCTGGATCTCCATGGCCCCGCCGCTGATGGGCGAGGACGTGGAGTATAACGGCGGCCACCCGAACTCGCTCGAGAACGAGGCGAAGGACGTGGCGGCCTTCCTGATGTGGACGGCAGAGCCCAAGATGATGGCGCGCAAGCAGGCCGGTTTCGCCGGCGTGATCTTCCTCGCCGTGCTCTCGGTGCTGCTCTACCTCACCAACAAGCGCATCTGGCGCCCGATCAAGCACAAGCACGACTGATCGCGCCTGCCGCACAAAGAGAAAGCCCCGCGCATCGCGCGGGGCTTTTTTGTTGGCCGACGGTATCCCCAAGGCGCCTGAGGCGCGCACCGCTCAGCGGCCGAGATAGCGCCGCAGCGCCTCCGGCGGCTCTTCGAACAGACGTGTCGTGGCCACCGGCGCCGCGGCCACGCCGTCGGCCACCAGCACCACCTCACCGGCGAAGCGCTTGGCATCCTCGGGATCGTGGCTGACCATCAACACCAGCGCCCCCAGCTCCTTGGCAACGCCGCGCACCAGATCCAGCATCTCACCCTTCAGCGCCGGCCCCAGCGCCGCGAAGGGCTCGTCGAGCGCGATGATCGGCCGGGCCTGCAGCAGCACCCGCGCCAGCGCCGCCCGGCTCTGCTGCCCGCCCGAGAGGGCGCCCGGCTTGCGATCGCCAAGGCCCTGCAGCCCCACCCGGTCAAGCGCGCGCTCGACCTCGCGGCGCTCATCCGCCCGGAGCCGCCCGCCATCGGGCCGCAACGCCAGCCCGAGATTGCGCGCGAGGTCGAGATGCGGGAACAGGTTGTTCTCCTGGAACAGCGTCGCCACCGGGCGCCGATCCGGCGGCGCGGCAGTGATGTCGCGCCCCTGCCAAAGCAGCCGGCCGGCATCGGGACGGCGAAACCCGGCAATGAGATCGAGCAGCGTCGACTTGCCCGCGCCTGACGGGCCGATGACCGCCACGCGGCCACCGGGGGACAGGCGCAGATCCGCCGCGAGCGAGAACGCCCCGTCGCCGTAGCGTATGCCCTCAAGCGTCAGCATTGACCCGCCCTCCCCGGTCGAAAATCCAGAACGCGCCGAAGCTCAGCAGCAGAAGCAGAAGCGCCGCACCCGCCGCCGCCTGCATCTGGTAGGAGCCCATCAGCCGGTAGACCTGCAGTGGCAGCGTCGCACGGTCGGGATCGGCGAACAGCGCGATGACGCCGAGATCGCCCATCGACAGGGCCGCCGTCAGCCCCGCGGCAAAGCCCAGCGGCCGCCGCAGCCGCGGCAGAAAGACCAAACGCAGCCAAGCCATCCGAGTCAGGCCCAAAGCCAGCGCCAGTCGGCCATAGTCTGCCCGCACCGCCTCGGCCTCCGGACGCAGGATGCGCAGCGCAAAGGGCAGCGCCACCAGCGCGTTCACCACCATGGTGACCGGCAGCGCCAGCGCGAACGGGTTCGCGTAAGGGCGCACGATCAGGAACAGCCCGGTCCCCAGCACCAGCGGCGAGAGCGCGATGCCCGCGAGCCCCACCAGCTCGCCGCCGCGCGTCGCCAGTGGCAACGCCCAAGCGATGCAGAGCGCCGTCGAGATCAGCGCCACGGTGACGGAATTGAGCGCTGCCTCCCATGTGCCCGGCCCCATCGCGGTGAGCCCGGGCAGCCCGCGCAGAGCCACCATGGCCAGCGGCGTGAGCAGGAACCCCGCCGCCAGTACGATCCACAGCCCGTCAGCGAGGCGCGCCAGCCGGCCCCGCCCGTCCCATCGCCGCGCCACCCGGTCGAGCCCGGCACCAAAGCCGCTGCCAGCGCCCAGCCGCAGCGCCACGAGCCCGGCCGTCAGAGCCAGCGCCAGCTGGATCACCGACAGCAGCGCCGCGCGCCCGAGGTCGAAATCGAACCGCACCGCCTGATAGATCGCCAACTCGACCGTGGTGGCCCGCGGCCCGCCCCCGAGCGTCAGCGCCACGGCAAAGCTCGACAGGCAAATAACGAAGATCACCGCAAACGCCCCCGGCGCGATGCGCAGCAGCATCGGTGCCTCGAGCACCCGGAACATTGCCCACGGCGACAGCCCGAGCGAAGCCGTCAGACGGAAGCGCTCGGCCGGGATTGCCAGCCAGCCCTGCAACAACAGCCGCACCGCCAGCGGCAGGTTGAAGAACACATGCGCGAGGATCACGCCGTGGATGCCATAGATCGTCATCTCCGGCAGCCCCAGTGCCCTGAGCGCAGCGTTTGCCAGCCCGTTCTGCCCGAACACCGCAATGAGCCCGAGCACGGCGACGATCACCGGCAGGATGAACGGCGCCCCCATCAGCGCCACCAGAGCGCCACGGCCGCGAAACCGCCGCCGCGCCAGTGCCCGCGCGACCGGCACCGCAAGGGCGACGCTCGCCCCCGCAGAGGCCAGAGCCTGCAGCAGCGTGAAGCGCAGCGCCTGCCAGTCGCCGGGGCCAAGATCGCCCCAGCCCCCGGCCCGCACCAGTACCGCCGCCACCGGCCCGAGCGTCAGCGCCGCCACCGCCAGACCGGCAAGCCAGGCGGCAGCAGAGCCCCGGCTCAGCGCGACAGCGCGCGACGCCATGCCTCGACCGCCTCATCGCGCAGCGCCGCCGCCTCGTCCTCGGAGTAGAACAGCACCTCCTCGGGCAGCGCGAGTTCCTTGAACCCCTCCGGCCATTGCTCCCGCGGCAGTGCTGCCGGGAAGGACCAGTTGCCCGTGGCAATCATCTCCTGAAACGGTTCACTCAAGGTAAACGCGAGGAATTGATCCGCCAGTTCCGGCTGATCGGTGCTTGCCACCTTGGCGGCCAGCTCGACCATGAAGTAATGCCCCTCGGGGAAGATCGCGGCTTTCTTGGTCCGATCCTCCTCGGCGATGATGTGATAGGCCGGGCTCGTGGTGTAGCTCATCACCATGTCGGCCTCGCCATCGGTGAACAGGCCATAGCTTTCGGACCAGCCCTTGGTCACCGTGAGGATCTTCGGCGCCAGCTTCTCCCAAGCGGCCTCGGCACCATCGCCATAGACCGACTGCACCCAGAGCACCGTCGCCAGCCCGGAGATCGAGCTGCGCGGGTCCTGGATCACGATCTTCAGATCATCGGGAGCCTCGAGCAGCGCGTCGAAGCTCTCCGGCGGCTCGGCCAGCCGCTCGGTGTTGTAGATGAAGGCGGTGTGACCGTAATTGTAGGGCAGAAAGACGTCGTCGCTCCAGTCGATCGGCAGCGTGAGAGGCGACAAATCAACATTGTGCGGTGCAAACAGCCCGCTCTCGCGCGCCTGTTTGGTGACATCCGTGTTGAGGCCGAAGACCACGTCGGCCTCGGTGCGCTCACCCTCCAGCAGAATGCGCGGCAGCAGTCGCGGGCTGACTGCAGTCGCAGCCGCACTCGCCTCGACATCTCCTCGATCTCGGGCGGGGCCCCATTCCGAGACGACGTAGTCGCCGGCATAGACGGTGAGCACGGGGTGTCTGCCAGCGCGGCGCTGGCGGTCAGAAGTCCCGCTGCAAAAGTGGTGGTGGCCTTCATGGCGTCCTCCAGACTTGCGGCGAGAGGGCAAGACTGGGCAGGATGCCGTCACCTTCCCTCCGCCGGTATCAACCGGTTCAGGTTCAACGGGTTCGCGTCATGCATCTCAGCCCGTGCGGGCACCCCGAGGTATCGCAAGACCTAGTCTTGCACGGGGGGCCTTGCAAGGTGAAATCCCTTGAGACGCCGCCGCCCCTGCCCTACAGGAAGCCGGGACAAAGGAGATCGCGCATGAGCATGAACACATTCGGCCACCTGTTCCGCGTCACCACATGGGGCGAAAGCCACGGGCCCGCGCTTGGTGCGACGGTCGATGGTTGCCCTCCGGGCGTTGCGGTGGACGAGGCGATGCTCCAGCACTGGCTCGACAAGCGCAAGCCGGGGCAGAACAAGTTCACCACCCAGCGGCGCGAGCCCGATGCGGTGCGCATCCTGTCGGGCGTGTTCGAGGGCCAGACCACCGGCACGCCGGTGCAGCTGATGATCGAGAACACCGACCAGCGGTCGAAGGATTATGGCGACATCGCCGAGAAGTTCCGCCCGGGTCACGCCGACATCACCTACTGGCAGAAATACGGCATCCGCGATTATCGCGGCGGCGGACGCTCCTCCGCGCGCGAGACTGCCGCTCGGGTCGCGGCAGGCGGGCTGGCGCGCGCCGCGCTCGAGACGCTGGCGCCAGGGATCGAGATCACCGGCTACATGGTGCAGGTCGGCCCGCACCAGATCGACCGCAGCAAGATCGATTTCGCCCAGATCCCGCAGAACCCGTTCTGGACCCCGGATGCCGAGGCGGCAGAGACCTGGGCCGCCTATCTCGACGATTTGCGCAAGTCGGGCGACAGCGTCGGCGCGGTGATCGAGGTCGTCGCGCGCGGTGTGCCCGCCGGGCTCGGCGCGCCGGTCTATGGCAAGCTCGACACCGATCTCGCGGCGGCGGCGATGTCGATCAACGCCGTGAAGGCGGTGGAGATCGGCGAGGGCATGGCCTCGGCGGTGCTGCGCGGCTCGGAGAATGCCGACGAGATCAGCATGGGGCCGGATGGCCCGATCTACAGCTCGAACCATGCCGGCGGCATCCTTGGCGGGATCTCCACCGGGCAGGACATCGTGCTGCGCTTCGCGGTGAAGCCGACCTCGTCGATCCTCACGCCGCGGCGTACGATCACCAAGTCCGGCGAAGAGGCGGAAATCATCACCAAGGGCCGTCACGACCCTTGCGTCGGCATCCGGGCGGTGCCGGTGGGCGAGGCGATGGTGGCCTGCGTGCTCCTCGATCACCTTCTGCTGCACCGCGGTCAGGTCGGCGAGAACCGCGGAAAGATCGGCTGACACGGCCGGGCGGCCTCTGCGATCGGGAACGTCCGAAAAGCGGCGGCGGGGCCATCCAGTTTTTCTGGACGGCCCCTTCTTCTTCGGCAAACGAGTACCTGTCATGACATCCACAGAAGCGCGTCGATTCTGAGAGGATGGCTTTGCAGGAACGCTGCCCTGCAGGGCCGGGCCGCTCGGCCTGCTGACGGGGCGGACCGCGAGCGCCTCACCGCGTGCCCCCCCGTGTGTCAGAATTCCTCCCACATCGTGGCATTGTCACCGACGGCGCGCTTCATGGGTGCCTCGCTTGTCGCCGGCGGTGGCACCTCGAGTTCGCCGATTGGCGCGGTCACCGGCGTGACCTCTTCGAGGGCGCCGGTTTCGGCCCCCATGAACCGGTTGAGCTGCGACGTCAGGCGATCGGCCTCGCTGCTGAGTTGCTGGCTGGCAGAGCTCGTCTCGCCCACCATGGCGGCGTTTTGCTGGGTGACCTTGTCAAGCTCCGCGACCCCGACATTGATCTCCTGCAGACCCGCCGCCTGCTCCTTGGCAGCGGACGCGATCTCGCCCACCATGTCCGAGACCTCGGTCACGTAGCGCACGATATCCGACAGCGTCTCACCGGTTTGCTCCACCAGCTGGCCGCCATCCTTGACCTGCTGCGAACTGTTCGAGACCAGAGCCTTGATCTCGCGGGCCGACTCGGAGGCCCGCTGCGCCAGAGAGCGCACCTCGGAGGCGACCACCGAGAAGCCCTTGCCGCTTTCTCCGGCGCGGGCGGCCTCGACCCCCGCGTTCAGCGCCAGGAGGTTCGTCTGGAAGGCGATGTCGTCGATCACCCCGATGATCTGCGTGATCTGATCCGAGGAAGCCGCGATCGAGCTCATCGCCGTCAGCGCCCGCTCCATCACCGCGCCGCCCTCTTCGGCGCGGCGGCGACCGGCCCCGGCGCGCTGGTCGGCCTCCTCGGCGCGCTCCGCTGCGGCGCGCACGCTGCTCGACATCTGCTCGAGCGCGGCGGCCGATTCCTCGAGCGTTGCGGCCTGCACCTCGGACCGGCGCGACATCTCGGTCGACATCGAGGACAGCTCCTGGGAATTGCGCTGCACCATGTCCGAAGAGTCGCGCAGGGACGAGATCAGATCTCCGATCTGCTCCGACAATTCGTTGAAGTCGCTACAGATCGCTTCGTAGCTCTCGCCAAGATCGGACCATTCCGAGGTGTCGAGCCGTGACTCGACCCGGCCTTGGGACAGCCCGCCCATCGCGGCGCCGAGCGCCCGAAACAAGGCGGTCCGACGCTCGTTGGTGACACGCTCGCGCGCGGCCTCGTCATCGCTTGCGCGGAGCTTGTCGCGCAGTTGCTCCAGGTTGCGGGCGATCATGCCCGCCTCGTCGCCATAGGCGGTGCCGCCGATCTCGGTATCGTAATCGCCCTCTGCGAGGCGGTCGACCGATGTGGCGGCGGTCTTGAAGGGTGTCGCCAACATGCGGCCGAAGATCACGACCAGAAGAAAGGAGATGGCTGTCACCCCTGCGAGCGACACAGCCAACAGCCACTGGCTCTGCTCCACCGCGTCGATGGTCTCGTCTTCGGTCACGAGGGTCTGTGTGCGGACAACCTCCTGCATGCTGTCCACTTCCGCGATCACCGTCACCAGCCGCTCGTAGAACGGCGCGATGTCGAGATCGGCAAAGGCCCGCTCCGCCCGGGTGCCGACGGCGGTCTGCAGGTCCGCGGACAGGGCGGCGACATCGGCGCTGACGCCGGCGAAACGCTCGTGGAAGTCGAGACGTCGGGCACGTTGCGACTCCGGCGCGTTGAACACGCCATCCGAGGCGGCGATGTCGCGGGTGACCTCTGCGAGGTTGCCGATCAAGCTATCGAAAGCGCCCTCTTGTCCGGCATCGCTGCGCAGGAGATCGGCGCGGGCCTGCTCGAGATCCTCGCGCACCCAGGCGATCAGCTCGTTCTGCTTGATCACGTCGAAGGTGAAATGCACGTCCCGGGCAACGGTATTCTGCATGTTCCACGACAGAACGCCGCTGACCGCCAGAAGCAGCACGAACACCATGCCCAGGGCCAGGATCTGGATCCTGATGGAAAAACGTCTCATCACTGCCGCTATGCTCCTGTTCCAAACGCGCGCCGGGTGCGCCGGGACGTGAGCTAGCAGACAGGTGTAAACAAACCCTTCTAACGCGGCGGCCGCGCGGGCATTCGCGACAGCTGAACCGCGAGGATGCCGGCGGTGATGATCGCAACGCCGACCACATCCATCCGGCCCATCGGCTCACCCAGCAGAAGCGCCGCGATGGCGACACCGAAGAACGGGTTCAGAAAGTGGAAGGTGGCGGCGCGCGTGGCGCCGATGCGCTCGACCAGAAGCACCCAGACAAAGGTCGCCGCGACACCGGGAACCAGAACAGTGTAGGCGAAGGCCGCGATCAACGCCCACGACCACGTCACCTCGGGCTGCTCGAACGCCAGCGCCAGAGGCCAGAGCAGCGCGCTGCCGACCAGCATCTGCAGCCCCACGATCATCATCACGTTGCCGCCACCGATGGCGCCGCGCACCGACAGGGTCGCCACCGCCAGCGACAGCATACCCAGAACGCAGAGCATCACCCCGAACGGGTCGGCGCCGCCCTGCAGCCGCGCGCCCATGATCAGCGTCACGCCAAGCACCCCGGCCAGCAGGCCGCCATAGCCCACAGGGCGCAGCCGCTCGCCCAGCCAGATCCAGCTCACCAGCGCCACGATCAGCGGCATGGTGGAGGCAACGATCGAGGCCAGAGACGCCTCGATGGTCTGCATGGCAACGAAATTCAGGCCCAGATACAGGGCGTTCTGGCACATGCCGAAGATGATCGTCGCGCGCCATTGGACCCGCGTCAGGCGCCAGCTCTGACCCATCAGCCGGGCCAGCGCCACCGCCAGCAATCCCGAGATCAGGAAGCGCAGCGCAAGCGTGCCCATCGGCGGGGCGGCACTGACGATGATACGGGCCGAGCTGAAGGCCGAGGACCACATGACCGCAAAGGCCAGCCCCATGAAGATCGCGCGCAGATCCATGAACATACTCCGTTTGCGCACCAATGACCTCAGCGCGCGACAGGGTCAATCCGATGGTCCGGACGTTCCGACGTGGCACCCTGCGGAATGACTGCCGGCAGCATCAGAGCCGTGCCGTTCCTCATTCCGGTTTTACCCAACGATTTCAGCCATGATGCGGGACCATGCCGCGAGCGTGTGTGGCATCCATGTCGACGCAGGCACCACGTTGCCGCCGCGACCCAGACCAAAAGAGGCCCCGCTGCATGCGCAGTCGGGGCCAGTCAGTGCCTGCGAAGACAGGCACCGGCGGTGTTCTTGCGATTGTTCGGACTGCCTCAGTTCGGGCGGGCGGCCATCTCGGCACGGATCTGCTGGCGCAGCACGTCGATCGGGACGACCTTGCCGTCCTTGCGGAAATGCCAGTAGGTCCAGCCGTTGCACGAGGGCGCGCCTTCGAGATGCGCGCCGACCTGATGGATCGAGCCTTTCACGTCGTCGCCCACAAGCGTGCCGTCGGCCCGCACCTTGGCGACCTTGCCATTGGCCGAGACCAGCATCTCGCCGGGGCGCAGCAGGCCGCGTTCGACCAGCTGGCCGAAGGGCACGCGCGGCTCGGCGCGCTTGGCCCGGGTCACCTCGAGCGAGGAGCGGTCATAGGCGCGCACGTCGGCGATGCGGCGCTCGGCCACTTCGCGATAGGCCGCCTCGCGCTCGATGCCGATCCAGTCGCGGCCGAGCATCTTGGCCACCGCGCCGGTGGTGCCGGTGCCGAAGAACGGGTCGAGCACCACGTCGCCGGGATTGGTCGAGCCCACGAGCACACGGTGCAGCAGACTTGCCGGCTTCTGCGTCGGGTGCGCCTTGTCGCCATTGGCGTCCTTCAGCCGTTCGCCGCCGTTGCAGATCGGCAGAACCCAGTCCGAGCGCATCTGGATGCCCTCGTTCAGGGCCTTGAGCGCCTCGTAGTTGAAGGTGTACTTGGCGCCCTCGCCCTTCGACGCCCAGATCATCGTCTCGTGGGCGTTGGTGAAGCGCTTGCCGCGGAAGTTCGGCATCGGGTTGGACTTGCGCCAGATGACGTCGTTCAGGATCCAGTAGCCGGCATCCTGCAGCGCCGCGCCGACGCGGAAGATGTTGTGGTAGGAACCGATGACCCAGATCGCACCATTGGGCTTCAGCAGCCGCTTGGCGGCGGCGAGCCACTCACGGGTGAACCTATCGTAGACCTCGAACGACGCGAACTGATCCCAGTGATCGTCGACCGCGTCGACACGGCTATTGTCGGGCCGGTGCAGATCACCCCGCAATTGCAGGTTGTAGGGTGGATCGGCAAAGATCAGATCCACCGACTCCGCAGGCAGACTGTTCATCATTTCGATGCAGTCCCCGGCCAGAATCGTGTTGATAGGGAGCGCATCTGCGCTCTTCGGTTTGGTCATCGCGTTCATCTTTGCCTCAAGCCCTATGGTGCTTTTGCACTCGTTGGTTGGCCCTAATTTTGAGTCAAAGGTGATTCGCGGTCAATTTCTTTTTTGAATCAGTCACTTGTGAAATTAGCTTGCCACAAGATATTGTGTATCGGCTTGAAGGATCGCCTATGGTGAGGGGTCACTCCCAGATTTTGGAGCGCCTCCTTGTGCTTTTTCGACCCATAGCCGGCGTTGGTCTCCCAGCCGTAGCCGGGATGCTGTTGCGCCAAGTCCCGCATGAGGCGATCACGATAGCATTTTGCGACAACCGAGGCGGCAGCGATGCTGACCGAGCGCCCGTCCCCCTTGATGATCGGCGTGGCGTGGCAGGGCAGCTGCGGCGGGATGAAACGCCCGTCTACCAGCGCGTGTTGCGCAGGACGTTTCAGCCCGGTCACCGCCCGGTGCATGGCGAGAAGCGAGGCCTGCAGGATGTTGAGCTCGTCGATCTCCTCGACCGTCGCGACACCGATGCTGACCTCGGCACATTCATGCAGCCAGCCTGCCAGCCGCGCCCGGCGTTTCGCGCTGAGCTTCTTGGAGTCGTTTAGCCCGGGCGGGATGCAAAGCGGATCGAGCACTACCGCCGCGGCAACCACCGGGCCGGCAAGCGGGCCGCGGCCGACCTCGTCGACCCCGGCCACGCGCAGGTTTTCTCCCCAGAGGGGCGTCTCGAACGAGTCGTCAGGTCCATCCATGCCGCCCATGAAGACCATGGGCGGCACGGGATCAAGGGCTCAGGCCTGCGGCGGCTGACCATTCGAGGCGGAAAGCCCGCCATCCACCGGAAGGTTCACACCGTTGACGAAGCGCGCGTCGTCCGAGGCGAGGAAGGCAATCACGTCGGCGATGTCCTCGGGCTCGGCCGGCCGGCCCAGCGGGATCCGCTCCATGAATTTCGCCACAAGCTCGTCATTCTCGAGCATGTCGCTGGTGAGCTCGGTCTTGGTGAAGCTCGGGTTGACCGCGTTGACCCGCACGCCGCTATTGCGTGCGTCGAGCGCCAGCGCCCGGGTCAGGTTGGTCACCGCGCCCTTGGCGGCGTTGTAGGCGTGCATATTCCAGTCGCCGCCGATGCCCGAGACCGACGAGGTCATCACCACGTTGCCTTTCGTGGCCTTGAGATCGCCCCAGAGCGCCTTGGTCAGGCGCCAGACGCCGGTGACGTCGGTTTCCATGACCTCGGCAAAGCCGTCCTCGTCCACGTCTTCGATGCTGCCGGTGACGGCGGTGCCGGCGTTATTGACCAGCACGTCGACCTGGCCAAAGGCCTCGCGTGCGGCCTTGGCGGCGGTCGCAACGCCCTCCCTGGTGGACAGGTCGGCGGGCACCACCTTGGCCGAGGGGATGTCCTCCGCCACCTTGTCGAGCTTCGACTGGGTGCGCGAGACCAGCACCACGTTGGCGCCCTCGCGGCCGAACCGGCGAGCGGTGGCGGCGCCGATGCCAGAGCTCGCGCCGGTGACGATGACGGTCTTGTTTTCGAAACGGGTCATCACGTTGGCTTTCCTTTCAATCCTTTGGAAAGACAACGGAAGCTATCGACGCTTCGTTCCGATGGAGTAGGCGCCATGCAATCCCTGCATGGCGCCCGGGCCATCCCTCAGCCGGCGGTCTGGAACCGGTGCGGGAAGGCCGTCCGTGTGACCGCGCCAAGCCCGGCCAACGACAGCGCCATGATCGCGATCCAGCCGATCAGCGGGATCAGCGCGACCAGCGCCGCGATCACCGCCCCCGCCAGCGCTGCCAGCGCGCGGTGCTTCGCCTCGTGCGGAAAGCCCTGCCCGGCGAGCTTCAGCGCGGCCACGCCAAGCGCATAGGCGCCGACGATGTAGCCCGCGAGCCCGGCCAGAATGGCGAAGAACAGCGCCGCCGGGGTGAGCAGCAGGCCGATCAGGGTCATCGCCAGCAGGATGCCCGCGCCGATCACCGTCGATTGCGCGATGAAGCCGGTGAGCAGCGTCCGGAACGGGTGTCCCAGCAGCTGCGCCCGCATGGCGGCGAATGTCTGCGGCATCAGCGCCGCGGCCGCCGCCGCAACCAGCGCCACGAGCAGCACGCCGATGGCGAAGCTGATGACAGCCTTCACCCCGGGCCAGAAACCGCCCTCGCGGATCGGCTCCCACTCGCTGATCTCTTCCCGCTGGACCCTGTCCGCCGGAATCACGCTCTCGGGCACGATGATCTCGCCCGGGTCGTCCTCGTAGAGCGTCAGCGTGCCAGAGATCGCCGCATCGGGCCCGAAGCGCAGCTCCCGGGCGCTCAGGGCAATGTCGCCGGTCACCGGCCCGTCGATCTCGACAAACTCACCGCCTGCCAGCAGCGTGCCCTCGATCGCCGCCGAGAGGGTGATCTCCGAGCCGAAGACCCGCAGGTTGCCGCCGATCGGCGCGGTCACATCGACCCGCTGGCCCGCCAGCGTGGCATTGCCCGTCACCGCGGCCCCGACCCGCACCTCCTGCCCCGCGGCATAGAGCCCCTGCCCCACCGGCCCGGACACAGTGACCCAGCGTCCGGCCATGTGCGCGCTGCCGGTAATCTCGGCCTCGAGCGTCACCCGCTCGCCGGCAAGGAACACGTCGGCGCCCCCGGGCTCGGACATCGCAGCGATACGCCCGGCGATGAAACGGTCGCCGCCAAGGTCGAAACTCTCGGTTTTGTCCTGCGCCAGAGACGGCAATGCCGGCAGCAGAAACAGCAATAAAGTCAAAAGGAATACAGGTCTCGGCATCTCTCGCCCTCCGCAATCATCAAGGCGAGCGTAGCAGCGGCGGATGTCCGGCACTTTACGCAGGATCAAATTTCACCTTCCGCAACCAACCCGTGCGCCAGACATGACAAAGGGCCCCGAGAGGGGCCCTTTGCGTGCAACGAGGCACTTGGCAACCGTGATGGTCGCGGTGGCCTCCCAAGAGGGAGGCCGACCGGATTACATCATGCCGCCCATGCCGCCCATGCCGCCCATGTCGGGCATTGCTGCGGGGGCGTCTTTCTGCGGCTTGTCTGCAACCATCGCCTCGGTGGTGATGAGCAGGCCCGCGATCGAAGCGGCGTCTTCCAGAGCGGTGCGGACGACCTTTGCCGGGTCGATCACGCCGAACTTGAACATGTCGCCATATTCGTCGGTCTGGGCGTTGTAGCCGAACTTCAGATCTTCGCTTTCGCGGATCTTGCCAGCCACGACCGAACCGTCGACGCCCGCGTTCTGGGCGATCTGACGCAGCGGTGCTTCCAGAGCCTTGCGCACGATGGTGACACCGGCGTTCTGGTCGCTGTTGGCGCCTTCCAGGCCGTCGAGGGCCTTGGCACCCTGCACCAGGGCAACGCCGCCACCGACCACGATGCCTTCCTGAACGGCCGCGCGGGTCGCGTTCAGGGCGTCATCGACGCGGTCCTTGCGCTCTTTCACTTCCACTTCGGTCATGCCGCCGACGCGGATCACGGCAACACCGCCTGCCAGCTTGGCAACGCGCTCTTGCAGCTTCTCACGGTCGTAGTCCGAGGAGGTCTCTTCGATCTGGGTGCGGATCTGCGAAACGCGCGCCTCGATCTCTGCCTTCTCGCCGTGGCCGTCGACGATGGTGGTCTCGTCCTTGGTGATGGTCACGGTCTTCGCGGTGCCGAGCATGTCCATGGTCACGGACTCGAGCTTCATGCCGAGATCTTCCGAGATCACCTGGCCGCCGGTCAGGATCGCGATGTCCTGCAGCATGGCCTTGCGGCGGTCGCCGAAGCCCGGTGCCTTGACGGCTGCGATCTTGAGGCCGCCGCGCAGCTTGTTGACCACGAGGGTCGCCAGCGCTTCGCCTTCGACGTCTTCCGCGATGATCAGCAGCGGCTTCTGCGACTGGATCACCTGCTCGAGCAGCGGCACGAGCGGCTGCAGCGACGAGAGTTTCTTCTCGTGCAGCAGGATCATGCAGTCGTCGAGCTCTGCAATCATCTTGTCGGCGTTGGTCACGAAGTAGGGCGACAGGTAGCCGCGGTCGAACTGCATGCCTTCGACGACGTCGGTCTCGGTCTCGAGGCCCTTGTTCTCCTCGACGGTGATGACACCCTCGTTGCCGACCTTCTGCATCGCGTCGGCGATCTGACGGCCGATCTCGGCCTCGCCGTTTGCGGAGATGGTGCCGACCTGAGCGACTTCACCCGAGTCGTTGACCGGGCGGGCAGCTGCCTTGATCGCTTCGACGACCTTGGCAGTCGCCAGGTCGATGCCGCGCTTGAGGTCCATCGGGTTCATGCCCGCTGCGACCGACTTCATGCCTTCCTTGACGATGGCCTGAGCCAGCACGGTGGCGGTGGTGGTGCCGTCGCCTGCTTCGTCGTTGGTGCGGGAAGCGACTTCCTTCACCATCTGGGCGCCCATGTTCTCGAACTTGTCTTCCAGCTCGATTTCCTTCGCCACGGACACGCCGTCCTTGGTGATGCGCGGTGCGCCGAAGGATTTGTCGAGCACGACATTGCGGCCTTTCGGGCCGAGGGTCACCTTCACCGCGTCGGCGAGGATGTTCACACCCTTGAGCATGCGCGTGCGGGCGTCGGTATCGAACTTCACGTCCTTTGCAGACATCTGTCAGTTCTCCTGAATTCTGTTGGGAATAGGCGGGCGCACCCGCCGGTCAGTGCGTGGAAGCGGATCTCAGGCAGCAGCAGTGATGCCGAGAATGTCCGATTCCTTCATGATCAGCAGCTCTTCGCCATCGATCGAGACCTCGGTGCCCGACCACTTGCCGAACAGGACGCGGTCGCCTTCGGACACGGCCATCGAGATCAGTTCGCCGTTGTCCTTGCGTGCGCCTTCGCCACATGCGACCACGACGCCCTCGGCGGGCTTTTCCTTGGCGCTGTCGGGGATGATCAGACCACCTTTGGTCTTCTCGTCGCTCTCAACGCGGCGGACCAGCACGCGGTCATGAAGCGGTTTGAATGCCATCTTCGAGTACTCCTGGCTCAAAGTTTGTCCCAGTAACAGCCCCTTGCGGGGCCGTTAGCACTCACCTCTTCTGAGTGCTAATGGCGCATAGCTAGGGACCGTCGCGAGTCGTGTCAACGGGGCCGTCCGGAAAAATCGCCTCTCTCCGAACGTCTCCCGAGCCTCACCTATGAATGAATTCGCCGCACAAAAGCGGCTGCGCCGAAATTTGCCGATAGCGGGTCAAGGGCGGTGTCACGAAGGACGGCAAGCGGCGCAATCGGCATGGCATCCCGCCCCGTTTCATGGAATGGTATACCAATCGACGCGCATTCGCGTCCCCCAGCCCAAGAGCCAGCCATGCCGATTCATCCCGCTGCATCCGTTCAGGTGCCGCACGCCGCCGCCCGTCCCGCCCCCGACAACATGAAGGGCATCCTGCTGATCACGCTGGGGTTCCTCTTCTTCGGCGCAACCGACGCCATGGCCAAGCTGCTGACCACCGAGCTGCCGCCGCTGCAGGTCGTCTGGATGCGTCAGCTCGGGCTGTTCTCGGGTGTCGTCGTGATGCTGGCGATGCGCGGGTTTCAGGTGATGCGAACCCGGCATCCGGCGGCCCAGATCTCGCGGGGGGTGCTGGCGACCTGTTCGGCCACCTTTTTCATCCTCGCAGTGCAGCACGTGCCGCTGGCCGACGCCACCGCCGTGACCTTCATCGCGCCGTTCATCGTCACGGTCATCGGCGGGCTGTTCCTGAAGGAGCCGGTCGGCTGGCGCCGCTGGGCCGCCGTGGCGGTGGGCTTTCTCGGCATGATGATCGTGATCCGTCCCGGCATGGGCGTGTTCCACCCGGCGATCTTCCTCATCGTCGCCGCCGCCACCGCCTTTGCCACCCGCCAGATCCTGTCGCGGGTGCTCAGCGGCGACGACACCATCGCCACCACGGTCGCCTATACCTCGATCACATCGACAGCGCTGCTGACCCTGCCCATCCCCTTCGTCTGGGAGATGCCCACCGAGGGCTGGATCTGGCTCGTCGCCGCGGCGATGGCGCTCTGCGCCGCCACCGGCGAGATCTTCATCATTCGCGCGCTCGACGTGGCGCAGGCGGTGGTGGTCGCGCCGATGCAGTACTCGATGATCCTGTGGAGCACCCTCTACGGCTTCCTGCTGTTCGCCGACCTTCCCGACCTCTGGACGCTGGTCGGCTGTGCCATCATCGTGGCCTCGGGCCTCTACACGCTGAACCGCGAGCGCGTTGTCGCGCGGCGCCAGCGCAAGGCAGAACAGGCGCTGGCCGCCGAGGCCGCCGCCCGCACCGAAGAGATCTGAGCTACCAGCTATAGGCCCAGTGGGTGAGCCCGGCGCGGCCCGCCGCGCTGATCGCGTAGACACCGGTCTCGACCTTGTCGAACCAACCGTAATGGTTGTCGCGCATGATCCGCGTGGCCTCCTTCACGCCGGTCGCCGAGACCACGTCGCGCCCCCGGCTGGCGCCGTGCTCGGCCAGATGCGCGGCGCAGCGCAGCGCGTCCTGCCGGTAGCCGGTAACGATGCCGTGCCGGGTCGCGCCGCCGGCGTTCGGGTCGCCCTCGATGCGCTGGAACTCCCGCAGGAGCCGCGCCTGCTTGCGCTTGTTCTTGCGCGGCGCGTAGGGCCCCGGATCGCACAGCACTTCGGCCCTGCCCTCCTTGACCACGATGAAGCCGAGCCCCAGCCGCCGGCACAGTGCGAGATTGTCCTTCAGCGCCCGCCGCGCGGTCCGCCCCGAAGGCTTGGGCACCGCGATATAGACCGCGTCGCTCACCGTCAGCCGCGCCACCGCCTGGTGAAACAGCGCCAGCGAGATCTTCAGCTTCAGCTCGACGATCACCGGCGGCTCCGGCCCACGCATCGCCACGAGATCGGCGGCGCCGACCTCGCCCTTCACCTCGTAGCCCTGCCCCGTCAGAAGCGCCTTCACCGGCGCGTAGAGTTCACTTTCCCGCTGCATGGCGCCGACAGTGGCCCCGCCGCTTGCCGCTGTCCATCCCCTGCCCTAGCCTGCGCCGAGCCTGTTGCCACGCCAGCCCGGAGACCCCATGCGCCTGATCCTTGCCGCCCTGCTCGGCCTCTCCCTCGCGCCCGCCGCCCATGCCGCCTGCGAGGGCACCGATCTGCGCGAAACCCTGAGCGCCGCCGAGCGGGCCCGGCTCGACGCAGAGCTCGACGCCATGCCCTACGCCACCGGCAATCACTGGCGGGCCGAGAAGGACGGCGAGGTCATTCACCTGATCGGCACCATGCACCTGAGCGATCCGCGCCTTGACGGCCCCGTCGACCGGCTGCGCCCCGTGATCGCCGAGGCCGGCGCGCTGCTGCTCGAGATGCCGCAGGCCGAACAGGCGCGGCTCATGCAGGCGATGACCGAGCGGCCCGAGCTCCTGCTACTGACCGAGACCACCCTGCCCGAGATCATGCCCGAGGATGACTGGCAGGCGCTTTCCGAGGCGGTCAGCGCCCGTGGCATCCCCGCGGTCATGGCATCCAAGTTCCGGCCTTGGTACCTGTCGATGATGCTGGCCATTCCGGCCTGTGCCCAAGCCGCGATGAAGGAGCAGAACGGGCTCGACGTGCGGCTCGAGGCACTGGCCGAGGCCGCCGGCGTGCCAACCCTGCCGCTGGAGCCTTTCGACACCGCCTTCGGTATCTTCAACGAGGCCCCGCTCGAGGAGCAGGTCGAGATGATGTCGCTGTCGCTCGCCACCGAGGATCAGGGCGCCGACGGCATGGCCACCACCGTCGCCGCCTATTTCGACGAGCGCCCCGGCGAGATGTGGGCGCTCTCGGGCATCCTGATGCAGCGCAGCGACCTGATCGCGCCGGATGAGGCGCAAACCATGCTCGACGAGACCAACGAGGCCCTGCTGGCGCAGCGCAACCGCGACTGGCTGCCGGTAATCCTCGAGGCCGCCGCGACCACCGAAGGGCCGGTGATCGCCGCCTTCGGCGCCGCCCATCTGCCGGGGCACGCGGGCGTGGCACGGCTTCTGGAAGAAGACGGGTTCACGCTGACGCGCGAACCCTTCTGACATCAGGCAGCAAGCCCGCGCCCCTTGAGCAGCGCCTCGACTCCGGGCATCCGGCCGCGGAAGGCGGTGTAGAGGTCCTCCGCCTCCTGCGAGCCCCCCTTCGAGAGGATGAAGCGCTCGAGCTTCTCCGCTGTCGCCGGATCGAAGGCATCGCCGGCCTCCTCGAACGCGGCAAAGGCATCCGCGTCCATCACCTCGGACCACATGTAGCTGTAGTAGCCGCTGGAATAGCCGTCGCCGGCGAAGACATGGGCGAAATGCGGTGTCGCGTGGCGCATGGTGATGGCCTGCGGCATGCCGATGCCGCGCAGGATCTCCGCCTGCCGCGCCATCGGATCACCCGGCGCCGTGCCGGAGTGGAACTCGAGGTCAACCAGAGCCGAGGCCACGTATTCCACCGTCTGGAACCCCATGTCGAAGGTGGCCGCCGCCAGCACCTTGTCGAGCAGCGCCTTGGGCATCGGCGCGCCGGTCTCGGCGTGGGTGGCAAACTCCTCGAGCACCCGCGGCACCTCGAGCCAGTGCTCGTAGAGCTGGCTCGGCAGCTCTACGAAATCGCGCGCCACCGACGTGCCCGAGACCGAGCCGAAGTCAACATCCGACAGGATCTGGTGCAGCGCGTGGCCGAACTCGTGGAACAGCGTGCGCGCGTCGTCATAGGACAGCAGCGCCGGCTTGCCCTTGGACGGCTTGGCGAAATTGCACACGTTGACCACGATCGGCGTCTCGATCTTGGGCCGCTTGGCCTGGCTGCGCATCGCCGAGCACCACGCCCCCGAGCGCTTTGACGCGCGTGCGAAATAATCGCCGATGAACACCGCAAGATGCTCGCCGTTGCGCGTCACCTCCCAGGCCCGGCAATCGGGGTGATAGAGCGCCACGTCGAGCGGCTTGAACTCCAGCCCGAAAAGCCGGTTGGCGCAGGTGAAGGCCGCCTCGATCATGCGCTCGAGCTGCAGGTAGGGCTTGAGCTCGGCCTCGTCGAGATCGTGCAGCGCGCGACGACGCTTCTCGGCATAGTAGCGCCAGTCCCAGGGCTGAAGCGCGTCGTTGATGCCATCCTCGCGCAGCATCTCCTCCATCTCGGCCGCATCTCGCAGCGCCTGCGCCCGGGCGGGCTCCCAGACCTGCATCAGCAGCTCGCGCACCCGGTCGGGCGTCCCGGCCATCTCGGTCTCGAGCTTGTAGGAGGCGAAATCGGCGTAGCCCAGCAGCTTGGCACGCTCCTCGCGCAGCGCCAGCACCTCCGCGGCGATGCTGCGGTTGTCGGTCTCGCCACCATTGGCGCCGCGCGCCGCCCAGGCCTCGAACGCGGTCTGCCGCAGATCCCGGCGCGGGCAGAATTGCAAAAACGGCGTGATCAGCGAGCGCGACAGCGTCACCACCGGCCCTTCCTGCCCAAGCGCCTCGCCGGCGGAGCGCGCCGCATCGACCACGAAGCCCGGCAGCCCGTCGAGGTCGGCCTCGGACAGCGGCATGAACCACGAGGCCTCGTCCTTGAGCAGGTTCTGGGTGAACTCGGTGCCGAGCACTGCGAGCCGCGACTTCACCGCCTTCATGCGCTCCGCCTCTTCGCCTTCAAGCGCCGCGCCGGCACGGACGAAGCCGCGATGTGTGAGGTAGAGCACCCGCGCCTCCTCGTCCGACAGGCCCAGCTCCTCGCGCCGGGCCCAGAGATCGGCCACGCGCCCGAAGAGGCGCGCGTTGGCGTAGATCGCAGAGCTGTGCGCCGAGAGCTTCGGCGAGACGTCCCGCTGCAGCGCCTGCCGCGCGTCGTTGCTGTCGGCGCCGGCCACCGAGAAGAACACCGACAGCACCTTGTCGAGCGACTCGCCGGCGCCTTCCATCGCAAGGATCGTGTTGGCAAAGCTCGCCGGCTCCGGGTTGTCCGCGATGGACTCGATTTCGGCCAGATGCGCCGCCAGCGCCTGCTCGAAGGCGGGGGCGAAATCCTCGTCGGAGATACGGTCGAAGGGCGCGATCCGGAACGGCGTGTCCCAGTCGGCAAGCAGCGGGTTGGTCATGTACGGAACTCCTTTTGCCCCAAAGCTAAGGCCGCCCCGCCGCCACGACAATGCCCGCAGACAACAATCCCGTCACCGCGGGACGCCCCTATCTTCTCTTCGTCAAAAACACTCCCACCGGAGGCAGCCCCCCTGCCACCCCGCGCGGCTCCCGCGAAACGCACAACGCAGTAGACGGGGCGAACAAAGGCGCGCCCCCTCCGCCCCGCCGAACGCCCCTGGCTTCTCTTCGTCAAAAATACTCCCGCCGGAGGCATCCGCCGCGGACACGCGCGCAGCGCCGGGTCGAAACGCCCCGCCCCACCAAACCGACGAGACCAAGCGCGCTGCCCGCGGCTCAGCCGCAGATCGGGCAGCCCTCGCGCCGTTTCAACCCGATCTTCCGGGTCTCGCCCCAGAGCGCGTCATAGATCAGCATCTCGCACAGCAGCGGCTGGCCCGCCCCGGCGATCAGCTTGACCGTCTCCACCGCCATCATCGCGCCCACCACGCCCGGCAGGGGCCCCAGCACACCGGCCTCGGCGCAGGAGGGCGCCAGCCCCGGCGCCGGGGCCTCGGGGAACAGGCACTGGTAGCAAGGCGTGCCCCTGGCGGGATCAAAGACCGAAAGCTGCCCCTCCCACTGGCTCAGCGCGCCCGAGACCAGAGGCTTGCCCGCCGCGACCGCTGCCCGGTTGCTGAGGTAGCGGGTCTCGAAATTGTCGGTGCCGTCGAGGATCACGTCATACTCGGCAAAAAGCAGCGCGGCGCTCTCCGCGTCGAGCCGCCGGTGATAGGGCCGCACCTCGACGTAGGGGTTCTGCGCCTCCATCGCCGCCTGCGCCGAGAACACCTTGGGCATGCCGATCCGGTCATCGGTGTGGATCACCTGCCGCTGCAGGTTGGCGTTCTCGACGACGTCGTCATCGACCACCCCGATGGTGCCGACCCCGGCGGCCGCGAGGTATTGCAGCGCCGGCGCGCCGAGGCCCCCGGCCCCGATCACCAGCACCTTGGCCTCGCGCAACGCCTTCTGCCCGGGTCCACCCAGCTCGCGCAGCACGATATGGCGGGCGTAGCGCTCGAGCTCCGCCTCGCCGAACCGCCCCCGCTTCTCCGGCACAGCGGGTGCCCGCTCCTCCTCCTGCGCCACGGCCCGCGCCTTGACCCGGCGCAGCACCTGCGCATAGGCCAGCGCCAGCGCCACGAAGCCTCCGAGAATGGCCCAGAGCGCCGGGCTCTCACCGGTGGCCATGCGCAGCGGGTGGCCGTCAGGCAGCACGAGGTGCAGTGCCAGAAGCGCCACGTAGAGCAGCCCCAACATATAGAGCCGCGCCTGCCGCGAGGCGCCCATCAGCCGCCCCAGCCCCCAGATCGCCGCGGCGATGACGAGGACCAGAAGCATCAGGAGACGCCCGTCGAGCCGAAGCCGCCAGCGCCGCGCGCGGTCTCGGGCAGGGTCTCGACCAGATCGAAGCCCGCCTGCACCACCGGCGCCGCCACCATCTGCGCGATGCGGTCGCCATGGGCGATGGTAAAGGGCGCCTCGCCCGCATTCATCACAATCACCCCGAGCGGGCCGCGATAGTCGCTGTCGATGGTGCCAGGGCTGTTGGGCAGGGTGATGCCATGCTTCAGCGCCAGCCCCGAGCGTGGCCGGATCTGCACCTCCCAGCCTTCGGGGATCGCCAGCCGAAGTCCGGTGGGCACCAGCGCCCGCGCCCCCGGCGCCAGTTTGATCTCGCCCCGGTCGGGCAGGTTGGCGCGCAGATCCGCGCCCGCCGCCCCCGAGGTCTCATAGCCCGGCAGACCCAGCGCCCGGTCGGCGCCCTCGTCCCACATCACTGCAATCGTCACCACGTCCGCATGTCCTCTTGGTCGTTCTGTCCCCGCGGGGACGTGTTCAGGATCGGTTCCGCCCCCGCGGGGACAGGGTCAGGCGCCCAGCGCCTCGGCAATGCGCGCCGCCAGCCGCTCGGCCACCGCGCGCTTGCCCATGCGCGGCCACGCCTCGGCGCCCGCGTCCGAGATCAGCACCACGGCGTTCTCGCTGCCGCCCATGATGCCCGTCGCCGGGCTGACGTCATTGGCGACGATCCAGTCGCAGCCCTTGCGCTGCCGCTTGGCGGTGGCATGGGCCACCACGTCGTCGGTCTCGGCGGCAAAGCCCACAACAAGGCCGGGCCGTTCCTCGCCCAGTCCCGAGACCTCGGCAAGGATGTCGGGGTTCTCGGAGAACTCGAGCACCGGCAGCCGGCCCGCCTGTTTCTTGATCTTCGAGCTAGATGCCTGCGCCACCCGCCAATCCGCCACCGCGGCGGCGAACACGGCCGCCGCGACCGGCAGCGCGCCCAGCACCGCGGCGCGCATCTCGAGCGCGCTTTCGACCTCGATGACCTCGACCCCGGTGGGCCGGGCTTTCTCGGCCGGGCCGGTGACGAAGACCACCTCGGCACCGAGATCGCGCAGCGCCTCGGCGATCGCCGTGCCCTGCGCGCCCGAGGAGCGGTTGGCGATATAGCGCACCGGGTCGATGGGCTCATGGGTGGGGCCGGAGGTGACCAGCACCCGCCGGCCCTTCAACGGGCCGTCCGCCAGCGCCCGCTCCACCGCCGCCACGATCTGCGGCACCTCGACCAGACGCCCTGGCCCGTATTCGCCGCAGGCCATGTCGCCCGCGTCGGGGCCGACCACGGTGACGCCGTCGCCCCTCAAGGTCGCGAGATTGCGCTGCGTGGCCGGGTGCTCCCACATCCGCACGTTCATGGCGGGGGCGATCATCACCGGCGTGTCGGTGGCCAAGAGCAGCGTCGACGCGAGATCGCCCGCAAAGCCGTGTGCCATCTTGGCCATCAGGTCCGCCGTGGCAGGTGCGACCAGCACCAGATCGGCCACGCGCGAGAGCTGGATATGGCCCATCTCGGCCTCGTCGGTCAAATCGAAGAGATCGGTATAGACCTTCTCGCCGGCCAGCGCGCTTACCGAAAGCGGGGTGACGAACTCCCGCGCCGACGGCGTCAGCACCGGCGTGACCGCGGAACCGCGCTCGCGCAGGCGGCGGATCAGCTCGAGCGCCTTGTAGGCCGCAATGCCGCCGCTGATGATGAGAAGAATTCGCTTGCCCGACAGCATCCCGCGCCACTCCCTTGCCCGTCACCTCTCCTGTTAAGGCGCGGGCGGGGAAAACTCAATTGGCCGGAGGCTCGGGGCTCTCGAAGGCCGCGCAGGGGTCGTCGCGCTCGACCGCCTCGGTTTCTTCCAGCAGATCGAAACGGCCATCTGGCGCATCGCGCCCGGCCTCGCCCTGCCCGAGCGCAGCTACAGGCACTTCGGGGGCGGCCATGGCAATGAGCGCAGGCGCGCCCCAGTCGGTGCGGGCATGGCCATTCCCGGTGATAACGACCACCGGCGCGCCATGCATCGACAGTGCCTCGAGCGCGGTCTCGGCAAGCCGCGCGTCGCGCAGGCGCTGGATGCCGACCATCACCGGCAGCATGTCGGCCGGCAGCGCATCACAATGTGCTGCCATCTGCATCGCCTCGCGCTCGGCCTGCTGCTCCGGCGGCAAGCCTTCATCAAGCCCGTAGAACCCGGCACTCGGGCCGAAGACGCGGTCGAGCGGCTCGTTGCGGGCACGACGGGCTTCCTCGCGGGGCATCGCGGCACCAAAAATGGCGGCCTCGCCGGCCGCCTGGAAAATCGGGTAATACATCGAGAAGTCCGGCCAACCGGACTCGTCCCACGCGAGCCGATCGGCCAGCGCGGCTTCATCTGCCAGGTATTCCGGTTGAATCGACGCCGCCTGTTCGTTGGTCAGCATCTCGAACACCACGGCCACCGGCCGGATCTCGGCCACGAGCTCTGCCTGGCGGGCATGATGAGCGGGGTTGTCATGCACCTCGCCCAGAAACACCACCTGCGCTTCCTCCAGCCTCTGAGCGTCAGCCTCGCTCTCCTGCGACAGAGCCGCGGAGGCAACCAGGGTCAGGGAGAGAAGCGGGGCGCAGAGCTGGACAGATCGCATCATGCGAGGAACTGTGCCACCTCACGCGACTGGGCTTCAAGCGACTTCCGCATTTTCACGAAGGCGGCGGCCTCAAGTTGCCGGACCCGCTCTTTCGACAGGCCAAGCTCCTGCCCAAGGCTCTCGAGCGTGCGGGTCTCGTCGCGCAGCTTGCGCTCGCGCACGATGAAGCGTTCCCGGTCATTCAGCCCGGTCAACGCCACCACCAGCCACTCGCGCAGCTGATCGTTGTCGAGCTTGCCCTCGACCAGAGATGCGCTCTGCTCGCCGTCATCCTCAAGCGTGTCGATCCATTCGCGGCCATCCTCGTCGGTCGACTGCGTCGCGTTGAGCGAAAAGTCCGAGCCCGAGAGGCGCCCGTCCATCATCTCGACATCGTGCAGCGGCACGCCCACTTCCTTGGCGATGGCAGCGTGCAGCGAGTGCCGCTCCAGCGCGCGACCCTCGGCCGCCGCCTCGCGCTCGAGCCGAGCCTGGACCCGGCGCATGTTGAAGAACAGCGATTTCTGAGAGGAGGTCGAGCCGGTGCGCACCATCGACCAGTTTCGCATCACATAGTCCTGGATGCTGGCCTTGATCCACCAGACCGCGTAGGTCGAGAAGCGCACGCCCCGATCGGGATCGAACTTGTCGGCGGCCTTCATCAGGCCAAGACCGGCCTCTTGGATCAGGTCGCCCATCGGCGCGCCGTATCGCTTGAACTTCGCCGCCATCGAGATCGCGAGCCGCATGTAGGCGTTGATCAGCCGATGCAATGCCGCCTCGTCTCGATGGTCGCGCCAGGCATAAGCAAGCTGCAACTCGGTTTCGGCGTCCAGAAGCTCGGCCTTCATCGCCTTGCGGGAGAGGGTCTGATCGTTGAAAGACTCGACTGCCATTCGGGTTCCCCATCGGTTTCTTGGACGGGCTGCCCCGCCGTCTCGCACACGCTTGTTCCTTAAGAACGCGACAAATCGGCAAATGGTTGCTGAGGCAGACAGGATTTTTTGCCCGGCACGGGAACCGAGGCGCAACATGGGGGGCCATGCGACGGTTCACGAGCTGCCGTGGCGCGCCCCGGCCGCTGACGCAACCTTGACGTTCATCGTAGGATTTAGTCTTCCCGGACGCGCTGTCCAGACAATCCAAGCTATTGAAAAATAGTATCTTCACCCCAAACTCCAGTCGCCCAGCGCGAAGGGCGAAGCGTGTTGGTCAGAACCTTGCCTGCCTCAAGGCATCGAGCCTGCAACCCTAGAGAGAACCGACCATCACGTTTTTGCGAGCCCCGCGCGGGATCGCCTCGTATGAGCCCACCGAAAGGCCGCGCCTCGAGCGGCGAAATGCCAAGAGCCTTTCAACACCAGTGGCTGCGTTAACCTCTTGCTAACCAACTTTGCCCCATCTTCTCCCGATCTCAGAGGAAGGACCGCGCGTGACCGCCCATGCCTACACGGTGGCTTTCGAGGGCGTCGAGGCCCGCCCGGTAGAGGTGCAATGCGCGGTGAGCGCCGGCGTGCCGGCCTTTGCCATCGTGGGGCTGCCGGACAAGGCCGTCTCGGAAGCGCGTGAGCGGGTGCGCGCCGCGCTCACCGCCATGGCGATTGCCCTCCCCTCGAAGCGGATCACCGTGAACCTCTCGCCCGCCGACCTGCCCAAGGAGGGCTCGCATTTCGATCTTCCCATCGCGCTCGCCCTGCTCGCCGCGCTGGAAATTCTGCCCCGGGACGAGGTCGCGCGGACCATGGCGCTCGGGGAACTTGCGCTCGACGGCACGCTGGTGGCTGTGCCGGGCGCACTGCCCGCCGCGATGACCGCCGCCGAGGAAGAGCGCTCCCTGCTTTGCCCGCTCGCGTCCGGCCCCGAGGCCGCCTGGGTGGGAGCCTGCCGGGTGCTCGCCGCACGCAGCCTGACCGAGGTGGTGCGTCATTACAGCGGTGCCGCCCCCATGGCCCCCGCAGAGCCGGGCGAACGCCCCGCCGTCACCGGCCACCGCGACCTGCGTGACGTCAAGGGACAGGAGCGCGCCAAGCGCGCGCTCGAGATCGCCGCCGCCGGTCGGCACCACCTGATCCTCGTCGGCACGCCGGGCTCAGGCAAATCGATGCTGGCCTCGCGCATGGCAGGCATCCTGCCGCCGCTCACCGCCCCGGAGGCGCTCGAGACCTCTATGATTCATTCGCTTGCCGGGCTGCTCGACGAAGGCGGCATCTCGCGGGCGCGCCCCTACCGCGCGCCGCATCACACCGCCTCGATGGCGGCGATCATCGGCGGCGGGCGGCGGGCCAGCCCCGGCGAGGTCAGCCTCGCTCATAACGGCGTGCTCTTCATGGACGAATTCCCAGAGTTCCCCCGCACCGTGCTCGAGACCCTGCGCCAGCCGATCGAGAGCGGCGAGGTCATGGTGTCGCGGGCGAACGCCCATGTGAGCTACCCCTGCCGCTTCCTGCTGGTCGCCGCCGCCAACCCCTGCCGCTGCGGCCACCTCACCGATCCGGCCCGCGCCTGCTCGCGCGCGCCGGCCTGTGGCGAGGATTATCTCGGGCGCAGCTCGGGGCCGCTGATGGATCGCTTCGACCTGCGCATCGAGGTGCCCCCCGTCGCCTTCACCGATCTCGACCTGCCTGCCTCGGGCGACAGTTCGGCCATCGTGGCAGCGCGGGTCGAAGCGGCGCGTGCGCGACAGGCCGAGCGCTTTGCCGACCACCCCGGGCTGCGCACCAATGCCGATGCCGAGGGACAACTGCTCGAAGAGATCGCCGCGCCGGATGAAGAGAGCCGTGCGCTGCTGCTGCGCGCCTCCGACCGCTTCGGCCTCTCGGCGCGGGGCTATCATCGCATCCTGCGCGTGGCGCGCACCATCGCCGATCTCGCCGGCGACGACACGCTGCGCCGGCCGCACGTGGCCGAGGCCCTGAGCTACCGGCTCGTTGCCGCGAGGCAGGACTGAGCGAAGCGGGCCGCGAGCCGCAGCGTGGCGCGCGCCTCGGGGATCCAGCCGTCGAAGACCGGCCACGCATGGGGCGCGTCGGGGGCTTCGTGCAGCGTGACCGCGCCACCCTGTTCGCGCAGGCGGGCCGCCATGCTGCGGGCGTCATCGGCGAGGATCTCGGTCGCGGAGTGGCAGATCAGCACCGGCGGGCAGCCGGGAAAAGTGCCGTAGAGCGGCGAAATGCGCGGATCCTTCGGATCGGTCCCGGCCAGCACGATCTCGCAGAGTTCCTCGATGCGGGCGACCGGCAGGAAGGGGTCAGCGGCTGCATTGTCGCGCAGGCTCGCGCCGGTCATGTCGAGATCGGTCCAGGGCGAGAAGGCAACGACGCCCGCCGGCGGCGTGCCCTCGGCGCAGAGCCGCGCCAGCAGCGCCAGCGCCAGCCCGCCCCCGGCGGAATCGCCAGCGAGGAGGATGCGTTCCGGCAGGTAGCCCAGCGCGAGACAGCGCCGCCACGCCGCGAGGGCCGCCTCGAAGGCGGCTGGAACCGGGGCGTGCTGTGCAAGAGGGTAGTCAGGCGCGCAGATCTCGATCCGCGCCAGTTTCGACAGCCGCGCGATCAGCCCCTGATGGGTGGCGGGGCTGCCCGAGATATAGCCGCCGCCATGGAAGTAAAGGATCAGCTTGCCAGGCAGGCAGGGGCCGGCGCTGATCCAGTGCAGCCCGCCCGGGCGCTCGATCCGGCGCAGGTAGGGCGGCTGGCGCAGCACCTGCGCCCCGAGACGGCGAAATTCGCGCTCCGCCGCGCCCGGACCCGCTGTCCGCGCCAGCCGCGGTTTGACCGCGAGGCGCAGAAAGAGGTTGAGCGCGGAGAGCCGCCGGCTCATCCGCGCTTGGCTTCGATCGCCTGCCAGATCTTCCCGGCGACGTTGACGCCGTCGAACCGCTCGAGTTCCTGGATGCCCGTGGGCGAGGTCACGTTGATCTCGGTCAGCCAGTCGCCGATCACGTCGATGCCGACGAAAACCTGCCCCTTCTCACGCAGGACCGGGCCAATCGCAGCGCAGATCTCGCGGTCCCGCTCTGTCAGCTCGACCTTCTCGGGACGGCCACCCACATGCATGTTCGAGCGCACCTCGTTGGCCGCCGGCACGCGGTTGATCGCGCCCACCGGCTCGCCATCGACGAGGATCACCCGCTTGTCGCCCTTGGTCACCGCCGGCAGGTATTTCTGCACGATCAGCGGCTCGCGCGAGAAGCCGGTGAAGAGCTCGTAGAGCGAGCTCAGATTGCGGTCGTTCTCATCGAGGCGGAACACGCCCGCGCCGCCATTGCCGTAGAGCGGCTTGAGGATGATGTCGCCGTGCTTGGCCTTGAACTCGCGGATGGTCTCGAGGTCGCGGGCGACGGTGGTGGGCGGCGTCAGCTCGGGGAAGTTGAGCACCAGCAGCTTTTCCGGCGAGTTGCGCACCCAGAACGGATCGTTGACCACCAGTGTGTCGGGCACCAGCCGCTCGAGCAGGTGCGTGGTGGTGATGTAATGCATGTCGAAGGGCGGGTCTTGCCGCAGCCAGACCACATCGACCTCGGAGAGGTCGATCAGCTGCAGCGGCCCGAGCTCGGCATGCTCGCCCTGCACGCGCTTGACCTTGAGCGTACGCGCCCGCGCCATGATCCGCCCCTCCTGGAAGGAGAGGTGATCCGGCAGATAGTAATACAGTTCGTGCCCGCGCGCCTGAGCTTCCTCGGCCAGTCGAAACGTGCTGTCTGCGTTGATGTCGATCGGACCGATCGGGTCCATCTGAAAGGCGATCTTCATGGGCTCTCCCGCTCTGGCTTTCGCCATACATGGCCCAGAGACCGGGGACTGGCAATGCCCCCTCAGGGGCCGAGGGCGTTCTCGACGATGCGGATCATGCCCTGCTCGTTCATCAGCGCCACGTCGAAGCGCATCTCGATGAGCGAGCCGCGCGGCTGGGTCCCTGCGAATTCTTCGCCGGCGCGCAGCAGGCGCGCAATCTGGCGGGAGGACAGGTGTTGCATCGCATGATCGAAGCTGCGGCTTTTCTTGACCTCGACAAAGATCAGCCCGTCGCCATCGTGCAGGATCAGGTCAATCTCGCCAGAGCGGCCTCGCCAGCGCTGTCCTGCCACCCGGTAGCCGCGGCGCCGGTAGTCCTGCGCCACCTGCGCTTCGGCCGACAGTCCAGCGCGATGGCCCAGCGCACCGCGTTCAACGCGCCTGCGACGGCCCTGCCCATGGATTTGCTGCGCGTGTCGCTCTGGCAGCGCAGGCACCGGAGTGTGGAAATCGAAACTGAGCTGTTGGCCCATCACCGACATGGACGCCCCCTTCCCGGGGATCAATCCCCGCCTTCTGCCCGTTCCTTCGCGAGCGCCATGGCACGCTGGTAGACCGGGCGCCGTTTCACGCCGTACATGCCCGAGACCGCATCGGCGGCATCGCGCACAGACATCGTCAGCAGCGCCTCGGACAGCGAGTGGTCTAGATCAGATTCGCTAATTTCCTCTGAATTCCCCTTGCCGATCAGCACCACGATCTCGCCCTTGGGCGTCGTCTCGGCATAGCTCTCGGCAAGTTCGGCAAGGCTGCCCTCGCGGCATTCCTCGAACCGTTTGGTGAGTTCGCGGCAGACCGCGGCGGGGCGGTCCGGTCCGAGCGCCGCGGCCGCGTCCGCCAGCATCGCCCCCAGCCGCTTGGGCGACTCGTAGAAGGCCAGCGTCGCGGGCACGGCGCGCAGCTCCTCAAGCGCCTTGCGACGCGCGCCGGAGGCGTTGGGAAGAAAGCCGCCGAACAGGAAACGGTCGGTCGGAAGACCCGCGATGGTCAGCGCAGCGATCACCGCCGAGGCGCCGGGCGCCGTGGTCACCGGCAGCCCCTCCTCGCGGGCCGCGCGCACCAGATCGAAGCCCGGATCAGAAATCATCGGCGTGCCGGCCTCGGAGGCATAGGCCACCGAGCGGCCCTCGGTCAGCGCCCCGAGCAGCTTCGGTCGCACCTTGCCACCGTTGTGATCGTGGTAGGCGAGCACCGTGCGATCCCCCAGCGGCACGCCGTGAATCTCGAGCAGCCGACGCAGGCTGCGGGTGTCCTCGGCTGCCAGCACGTCGGCCTCGCGCAGAATGTCGAGCGCGCGCAACGTGATGTCGCGCGCGTTGCCGATCGGGACCGCCACCATGTACAGTCCCGGCGCCAATCCGCGCCTTTCCGGATTCATCTCTGGACCCATCCCCTTGCTGGACTATGATCCCCCGTAAACCCACGCGGGCTTCAACCCGCGCCTATGATCGAGGGAGTTCACCACCATGTTCGCCGTTTTGTCCCGCGCCCGCAAGGCGCTCTGCACCGCTGCCGTCGTGGCGGGCGCAGGCCTCGTCACCGCCTGCGACGTCTCCACGATGACCGATCTCGGTGCGTCAAACAGCGGCGGCCCGCGAATCAACCCCAACGAGAGCGTGCGCGTGGCGCTGCTGGTGCCGCAGAGCGATTCCGGCGCCGCCAGCATCGCCCGCGATCTCGAGAACGCCGCGCGCCTCGCCATTGCCGATCTCGACGGGGTCAATATCGACCTCGCGGTCTATGACACCGCCGGCTCCGGCGCCACCGCCGCGGCGCAGGCTCAGCGCGCGGTCGACGAAGGGGCCAAGATCATCCTCGGCCCGCTGCGCGGGGAGGTCGCCGTCGAGGCCAGCAAGGTGGTCGCCGACGAGGGCGTCAACGTGCTGGCCTTCTCGAACAACCCGTCGATCGCCGGCGGCAACCTCTTCGTGCTCGGACCGACCTTCGAGAACACCGCCGACCGGCTGATGCAGTACGGACGCGGCAATGGCCTGTCGAGCATCGCGATCCTGCATTCCGAGGACGTGCCCGGCCAGTTCGGCCGCAACGCCATCCAGCAGGCCGCCTCGCAGAACGGCGTCCGCGTCGCGACGGTGCAGCCCTACCCGCTCAGCGTCGAGGGCGTGACCAGCACCGCGCAGTCGATGGGTGACGTCGCCCGCAACTCGGGCGCGGATTCGGTCTTCATCACCACCGACGCCACCAACGCCGCCATGCCGCTTCTGCTGCAGGTGATGCCCGAGAACGGGCTCGATCCGGCGGAATTCCAGTATGTCGGTCTGACGCGCTGGGACGTGAAGCCAGAGCTCTTCGCCTATCCGGGCGCCAACGGCGCTTGGTTCGCCCTGCCGAACCAGTCGATGCAGCGCAACTTCACCTCGCGCTACAGCGCCGCCTATGGCGAGAACCCGCACCCTCTCGCCGGTCTGGCCTTCGACGGCATCGCCGCCATCGGCGCGCTGGTGAAACAGGGCCGCGGTGACGCCCTCACCGGGCGCGCCCTGACGCAATCCGCTGGTTTCCAAGGCACGGGCGGTGTATTCCGCCTGAAAAGCGATGGCACCAACGAACGTGGTCTGGCCGTCGCGACCGTGCGCAACAACCAGATGGTGATCCTTGACCCTGCCCCCTCCAGCTTCTCCGGCGCAGGTTTCTGAAGACCTCATGCAAGCCCCGATGCCGGACGACCTGATCGCACCGGCATCGGAGATCTTCGACCTTCCCGCCCTTCGCGCCGAGCTCTTCACTCAGGTCGCCGAGGCCGAAACCGAAGCACAGGTGCGCGCCATCGCGGTGAAGCTCCTGTCCGAGGCCCGCGATCATGGCCGCGCCGTCATCGCCGATGCCTTCGCCGCCAAGCCACGCGCCGCCTTCCCCACCACCGAAGCCTATGCATGGCTGACCGACGGCATCGTCCGGCTGGTCTTCGAGCTGGCGACCGTGCGGCTGCACCCGCTCAACACCCCCACCGAGGGCGAACGCCTGACGGTGATGGCGGTGGGCGGCTACGGCCGCGGCGAGATGGCGCCGGATTCCGATGTCGACCTTCTGTTCCTGACACCGTGGAAGATCACGCCCTGGGCCGAAAGCGTCATCGAGTCGATGCTCTACGTGCTGTGGGACCTGAAGCTCAAGGTGGGCCACGCCTCGCGCACGGTGAAGGACTGCCTGCGCCTTGGCGGCGAGGATTTCACCATCCGCACCGCGATGCTCGAGACCCGGTTCATCATCGGCCACGAACCGCTGGCCCGCGAGCTCGAGACCCGGCTCTGGGAAGACCTCTTCAAGGGCTCCGAGCGCGCCTTCGTGGCCGCCAAGCTCGAGGAGCGCGGCAATCGTCATCGCAAGCAGGGCCTGCGCTACGTGGTCGAGCCCAACGTCAAGGAAGGCAAGGGCGGGCTGCGCGACCTGCAGTCGCTCTACTGGATCACCAAGTACATCCATCACACCGACGACGCCGAGGAGCTGGTGCGCATCGGCGTCTTCCGGCGCGAGGAATACAATCTCTTCATGCGCGCCGAGGAGTTCCTCTGGGCAGTGCGCTGCCACCTGCATCTCGCTGCCGGGCGCGCGGTCGAGCAGCTGACCTTCGACATGCAGGTCGAAGTGGCGGAGCGCATGGGCTATGCCGACCGTGCCGGACGACGCGGTGTCGAGCTGTTCATGCAGGACTATTTCCGCCACGCCACCGCGGTGGGCGATCTGACGCGGATCTTCCTGACCGCGCTCGAGTCCGAGCATCAGAAGGACGCGCCGCTGCTGCTGCGCCTGTTCAAGCGTGGCCCGCAGGTCAAGGACGGCTACGAGGTGGTCAACAACCGCCTCGCCATCGCCGATGACGAGGCCTTCCTCGCCGACAAGCTGAACCTGCTGCGCTATTTCGAGGAAGGGCTGCGCACCGGCCTTCTGCTCCACCCGCACGGCATGCGGCTGATCAAGGCCAACCTGCACCTGATCGACGACGAGCTGCGCGGCGACAAGGAGGCGCGGCGGCTGTTCCTCGACCTGCTGCTCAAGCACGGCAATCCCGAGCGATCGCTGCGCCGGATGAACGAGCTTGGCGTCATCGGCGCCTTCATCCCCGAGTTCGAGCCCATCGTGGCGATGATGCAGTTCAACATGTATCACGCCTACACGGTCGACGAGCACACCATCCAGTGCATCGCGAATCTCAGCGAGATCGAGCATGGCGACCTTGTCGAGGAGCTGCCCGTCGCCTCGACGATCCTGCAGGAGGGCGTAAACCGCAAGGTGCTGTACGTGGCGCTGCTGCTGCATGACATCGGCAAGGGACGCGACGAGGATCACTCGGTGGTCGGGGCGCGCATCGCCCGCAAGGTGGCGCCACGGCTGGGCCTGACCAAGGCGGAGTGCGCCACCGTCGAGTGGCTGGTGCGCTACCACCTGCTGATGTCGGACATGGCGCAGAAGCGCGACATCGCCGATCCGCGCACCGTGCGTGATTTTGCCAAGGCGGTGCAGACCAAGGAGCGGCTCGACCTGCTGACCGTGCTGACGGTCTGCGACATCCGCGGCGTCGGCCCGGGCGTGTGGAACAACTGGAAGGCGGCTCTCCTGCGGGCGCTCTACCGGCAGACCCGCCGCGCGCTCGAGGATGGCATGGAGGCGCTCAACCGTGAGAACCGCGGCGCCGAGGCCAAGAAAGCCCTGCGCGAAGAGCTCGCCGACTGGGACGCCAAGGATCTGCGGGCCGAGACCGCGCGGCATTACGATCCCTACTGGCAGGGGCTGCACGTCACAGCCCACAAGGTCTTTGCCGAGCTGCTGCGCGACATCGGCGACACCGAGATCCGCATCGACATCCATCCCGACGAGGATCGCGACGCGACGCGGGTCTGCTTTGCGCTGGCCGATCACCCGGGCATCTTCGCCCGGCTCGCGGGCGCACTGTCCCTGGTGGGCGCGAACGTGGTCGATGCGCGCACCTTCACATCGAAGGACGGCTATGCCACGGCGGCCTTCTGGATCCAGGATTCAGAGGGCTCGCCCTACGAGGAAAGCCGCATCCCGCGCCTGCGCGACACCATTCGCAAGACGCTGATGGGCGAGGTCAAGCCGCGCGAGGCGATCCTGTCGCGGGGCAAGCTCAAGAAGCGCGAGAAGGCCTTCAACGTGCCGACCTCGATCGCCTTCGACAACGAGGGCTCGGAGATCTACACCATCATCGAGGTCGACACCCGCGACCGGCCCGGCCTGCTCTACGATCTGGCGCGGACCCTGTCGGAGAGCAATGTCTACATCTCCTCGGCAGTGATCGCGACCTATGGTGAGCAGGTGGTCGACACGTTCTACGTAAAGGACATGTTCGGCCTGAAGTTCTACACCCCTTCGAAGCAGAAGACCCTCGAGCGTCGGCTACGCGCCGCGATGGAAGACGGCGCCGCGCGGATCGCCGGGAACTGATCCCGGGATCGAGGAAAATTCGTCCGAATTTTCCTCCGCCTTGCGCGCCCTGCCCGACCGGCCCCCGCCCAAGAAAATTCGGACGAATTTTCTTGGGCCCCCGCGACGCAGGTTTCACGACTGCGACAGTGGTGCACGTCGAAAACCTAGGAAGCGTCCTCGTCTCCGACGAACGCACAAGACGCACCTACCATTGGCGCGTTCTCGGTGCCGATGGTGGCTGCTCGTCACCCGTGGCCGGAGTAGGCTTGTGGGCAAAAACACATCGAAAATACTGACTTTTGCGCTACCATCGCGGTCTCTTTGGGAGGAGACAGAGATGAGAAAGACGATTGCGCTTGCCGCCACGCTGGCGGTCGCGCCGCTATCAGCGTGGGCCGAAGGCAAGACCCACCATGTGGCGTTCCACGTGGATCAAAACGATCCCCACGTGCTGAACATGGCCCTCAACAATGCCAAGAACCTGACCCAGTATTACGCCGAGCAGGGCGACGAGGTGGTGATCGAGATGGTCACCTACGGGCCCGGGCTGCACATGCTGATCGAGGGCAAAACCCCGGTGAAGGACCGGATCGAGACACTTTCCCTCGAATTGCCGATCACCTTTTCGGCCTGTGGCAACACCATCGCCAATATCGAGAAGAAGACCGGCGCACCGGTGACCCTGCTCGAAGAGGCGCAGGTCGTGTCCTCCGGGGCCGCGCGGCTCGTCGAGCTGCAGGAAGAGGGGTATTCGTACCTCCGGCCCTGAGGCTTTGCCCAGGAAAGCCGCCCGCCGCGTTCCGGCGCGGCGGGCTCATCGCTCCAGCAGATGAAGCAGTTGCGCTTCCGCCCGGCGTAGCCCGCTGACCTCCGGTGCCTCGCGCGACAATGTCGCCCGTGCGTCCGCCTCGCTCTCGGACAATGCGATCACGTCCGGATGGATGTAGGACTTGCGCGCGATGGCGGGCGTGTTGTGAAGACGCTCCGAGGCGGCCTCGGACATCGCCTTGATCGTCACGCGCTCGGCCTCCAGCGCGCATTTCAGCGCCGCCGCCGTGCCGTTCCAGGTGCGGAAGGTCTTGGCCGTAAGCGCGCTGTTGCCCGTGCGGTCGGCCAGAAAGGCATTCACCTCTTCCGAGCGCACCGAATGCGGTGTCCCGTCCTCGTCGAGCCACGTGATCAGCTCGCGACCCGGCAGGTCGTGCAGCCCGGTCATCACACGCTCAAGCGTGCGGTCGCGCAAGGTGCTTTCAACCTTGTTGCCGCCCTTGCCGGTGAAGTTCAGCCTCAGCACACCCCCCTCGAGCGTCATATGCGTGCCGCGCAGCGTGGTCGCGCCGTAGCTGCGGTTCTGCTTGGCATAATCGGCGTTGCCGACGCGGATGCCGGCCCGGTCGAGCAGCGCCAGCACCGCGGCCAGCGCAAAGGCCCGGTCGCCCGGGTCTCGGCCGCGCAGGTCCTCGAGGATGCGCCGCCGCAGCCCGGGCAGCGCATGGCCGAACTCGGCCAGATGCTCGAATTTCTGCCGTGCGCGATGCTCGGTCCAGTCGGGATGGTAGCGGTATTGCTTGCGCGCCCGCGCATCGCGGCCAGTGGCTTGGAGGTGGCCGTTCTCACGCGGGCAGATCCACACCTTTTCGTAGGCTGGCGGCACCGCAAGCGCCTCGATCCGGCGCCGCTCGGGACCACGCTCGATGCGGGTGCCGTCCGGCGCGATGTAGGAGAAGCCACGCCCGCAGCGTCGGCGCGCAATGCCGGGGCGGTCATCAGGGTAGTAGACGAGATCGGGCGCGGTGGTCATGCGCCGAGAACGCCCCGCGGCCAGCGCCGGTTCCCCGACACCGCCGTGGCGCGGCTCACGTCACCGCGATGCGCTCCACCTCGCGGTCGGCGGGCTCACGCTGGGACGCATCGCGCCGCGCCCAGGGCACGTCGATGACGCAATGCAACCCGGTCGGGGTAAGCTCGCGCACGAGCTTGCCCTCGAGCTGCAGCTCGATCATCAGCCGCAGCAGGCTCGAGCCGAAGCCCGGTACGTCGAACCCTTCGCGATCCAGCGGACCGGCAACCGTCTCGATCCAGTCCAGATGCAGGCGGCCGTCGGTGACATCCCAGCTCACGTCGAGCGCCCCGCCCGCGTCCTTCAGCGCACCGTGCTTCGAGGCATTGGTCACCAGCTCGTGCACCACCATGCCGAGCATCTGGCATTCCTCCGAGCTCAGCACCACCGCAGGGCCGCTCATGCTCACCCTGATCTCGCCCCCGCCGGCATAAGGCGCAAGCTCCTGCGACAGCAGGCGGGAGAGGGCCACCGGCTCCCAGCGCTGATCGGCAAGCAACGAGTGGTTCTGCGCCAGCGCGCTCAGCCGGTCGATCAACTTGGCGCGCATCACTTCGGGCTCTTCGGGCCGCGCCAGCCGCACGATGCCCTGTACCACCGCCAGCAGGTTGCGCGAGCGGTGATTGATCTCGTCCGACATCAGCCGTTCGCGTTCGGCGGCGCGGGCGCGGTCCATCAACGCCTTCATCCGCGACAGCACCTGCTCGACCGTCTCGAGCTCGAGATCCGTCCAGTGCCGCGCCTTGCAGGAATGCACGAAGAGGATCGCCTCGGTGCGCCCGTCCTCGACCCATGGCACCGCCAGCGCGGCCTCGCAGTTCAGGCTGTCGAGCACCGTCCGGTCGATGGCGGCGCGGGTCGGATCGGTGCCGTCGAGCCGGATCACGCGACCGTCGAGCAACTGCTGCCAGGCCGCGTCGAGGATCGGCGCGCGCGCCATCCCGGACGGCACAGGCGGCACACCTTCGGCCGCCCACTGCTCGATCACGGGCATCTTGGCGCGCAGCCCGTCCTGCACCCTTTCTCGCAGACCGACCCGGTCGACACCAAGATGCGCGCCCAGCATGGCGATCGAGCACCGCCGAAGCTCGGCAAGGTCCGTCACGTTGCGGAACACATCGCTCAGCTCGAGCAGGAAACGGGTGTTTTCCTGCTGAAGAACCTGCCGCGTGGTCTCGTTGCCGGAGTTGAAGACGCCGCCGATGGAACCGTCATCGTCGCGGATCGGGGTGAAATTGTAGGTCCAGTAGGTCTCTTCCTCGACCCCGAAGCGGCGCATCGGCAGCATCTGGTCCCGGAAATAGACGCCTTCCCCGGTGCTGATCGCCTGGGCGAACTGCGGCTCGATGATATGCCAGATGTCCGACCAGACCTCGGCGGCGGGTTCACCGAGACAGCCGGGGTGGCGCGGGCCGGGAATGTGCGACCAGCTGTCATTGTAGAGCAGGCGCAGCTCCGGCCCCCAGTAGATACAGGTCGGAAAGGCCGAGTTCAGCGCGATACCCAGCGCCGAGCGCAGCGCCGCTGGCCAGTCTTCGGACGGGCCAAGCGGATGCTCTGACCAGTCGAACTCGCGAATGCGGCGGGCCATCTCGCTGGGCCCGGAAAGGAAGGAATTCTTGTCAAAGTTCGGAGACTGACGGCGTAGCAACAAGTTCTCCAGTGTGAGGTCCGATGCCAGACCCATGCCGCCACGCGGCGGCATGGCTGGACTGAAACGATAGGGACAAGCGCATGTGCTTGCAAACGGTATCACTGTTCAGATCCAAGAAGTGAGCCACCTGCCCTGACGTGACGCACAGCCGGGTCTGATGCTCCGAGTACAACGAGATTACCTGCGACGCCCGAAACTTGGACGGCCTCCATATAGATTGAATTGCAAATCAATTTAAATATGCTAGATCGCGTGCATGACCACGCCCCCCTCCTCCCCTCGCTACCGGCTCGGAATCCGGTTCTCGCTGCTCGCCCGACGCTGGCGCCGAGCGCTCGACGCCCATCTTGCCGGCAACGGCCTGACCGATGCCACTTGGGTGCCGCTCGTGCATCTGGCCGAGACCGGCGGCGGCATTCCGCAAAAGGCGCTCGCCGCGCTGGTCGGCGTCGACGGCTCCAGCCTCGTGCGGGTGCTCGACATCCATGTGCGCGACGGCCTGATCGAGCGCCGCCCAGACCCCGATGACGGCCGCGCACGCCTGATCCACCTTACCGCCGCCGGAACGCAGCGGGTCGCCGAGATCCGCGCCGAGCTTGCCCGCGCCGAGGAAGAGCTGCTCGCCGATCTCAGCGATGCCGAGATCGAGACCATGCTGGCGCAGTTCGCCCGCATCGAGGCAAGGCTCGCGGCCCGGCAGGGGACCGACAGACAGGAGACCGACAGATGAGCACCACCGATCCCGCGCTTGACCGCCCCCGCCGCATCGACGTCGCCCGCCACCTGCTGTGCGCGGACGCGCTGCGCGGCAGCCTGGCCTTTCAGGCACAGCCGTCCCTACGCAACTCCTGCCTCGCCGGGTTCCAGGCCGCGCTCACCGTGGCCATCGCCCTGCCGCTGTTTCACCTCTCGGCCTTCGCGCACCTGATCGGCTTTGCCGCGCTCGGGGCGCTGGTGGCACTGTTCGGCCGGTTCGAGGCCACCAAGGGGCGCAACCGCGTCGTGCTGCTGGCGGCGCTCTGCCAGGTCTCGGCAGTGCTGGCGATGTCGACCGCGAGCTGGCTCGGCGTGCCGCCGCTGCTTGAACTCTTGCTGCTGGCACTGGCCTGCGGGCTCTATTTCTTCATCGCCGTGACCGGGCGCTTCGGCCCGCCGGGCGCACTGATCTTCGTCTTCGCTGCGGGCGCCGCTCTGGCCCCTGTCGGATCGGGCGCCGAGGTGCTGGCGCGCGGCGCGGCCACCGGCGCCGTGGCGCTTCTCGCCTGGGCGATCTGCGGGCTGACCGAGTGGTTGCGCCACCTGCCCGACGAGACCCGCCGCTTCCCCAGCGAGGCCGCGCGCCCGATGGGCCATCGCCTGACCGCATCGCTGCGCATCGTTCTGGGCGCCCTTATCGCGCTTCTGGTCAGCCATGCGCTCGGGGCCGATCACCCGGTCTGGGCCGCCATGGGCGCGTTGGCGGTGCTTCAGGGACCGCAGCTGCACATCAATTTCCACCGGGCGCTGCAACGCATGGCCGGCGCCGTGGTCGGCGCGACCTTCGCCTGGCTGATCCTGGTGCAGGAGCCTTCCGTCTGGACCATCATCGCCCTGCTATTCACCCTGCAATTCGCAACCGAGCTGGTGATCGGCTCGAACTACGGGTTAGGGCAAATCTTCGTCACACCGATGGCGCTGCTGATGAGCCATCTCGCCGCACCGGCAGCGGCCGGAGCCGCCATGGCCCCCGAGCGGGTGCTCGATACGCTGCTCGGCGCCAGCGTCGGCATCGTCCTCGCGATCCTGCTCTCGACACTGGACGACCGCCACCACGTCGCGGCCCGGCGCCGGCCCGGCTGATCCGCGACCAAGGGCCAAGATTTTTCGTACGAAAAATCTTGCGCGCCCCGCGCTCAGAACAGCACCGGCGTTTCCTTGAGACAGGAGCCTGTCCTGGCCGCCACCACGGCCGGTGTCTTGCGGGCAGCGCCGGGCTCCAGCTCTCCCCGGAGCGCCATCAGGAGCCGGTGATGATCGCCCTTGTAGTCCACGATCTTTGCAAAACGGATATCAGCATCGCGCAGATAGGCCTTCCACGAGCCCGCCCGGACCTCGCGCGGCGTGTTCAGCCGCTCGGCCCCGTAGCCATTTTCATAGCATCGCTTCCCGAAAAGCACGGTCTGGTAAGTGTCATGCGTGAAGAGCTGCGCGCTTTCGAGGTCGTGCTGCGTCGGCAGCTGATATTGCCAGAGCTCGAGATTCTCCGCCAGCCGGTCGGTGATCTTCAGTTCTGTCCGGGCGTCGATCCAGTAGGCGCTGTCCTCGCGGTTGCCCATCCGGTAGTGCAGGCAAATGAAATCCCGCACCTCTCCGTAAAGGTCATCGACGAGGCGGTTGAAGCGACGCCGGACGGGCGCCTCGTAATCCGTGCTCGGCATGTTGAAGAGCAGCATCCGGATGCTCTGGTCGATCATGTGGATCGCCGTCGATTCCAGCGGCTCGATGAAACCTCCCGACAGGCCCATCGCGATGCAGTTCTTTACCCAGGCCCGGCGCGAGCGCCCGATGCGCATCGGGATCACCCGCGGCTCCGAGCCGGGCGGGGCGGCAGCGCCGAGATGGGCGAGGAACTCGTCCCGGGCCTCGTCGTCGGTGCGGTGCGCCGACGAGAACACGTAGCCCGTGCCCACCCGGTTGAAGAGCGGCACGCTCCATGACCAGCCGGCGCCAAGCGCGGTGGAGCTGGTGAAGGGGGGAAGCTTCTCAGGGTTCGTGTGCGGAATCTGCAGCGCCATGGCGCGGTCGTTGCCAAGATAGTCGCTGTAATCCTCGAACGGCTCGTCCAGCGCCTCGCGGATGATCCGACCGCGAAAGCCGGTGCAGTCGATCACCAGTTCGACCGGATGCCGCCCGCGCTCGCGCAGCTGCAAAGCCGCGACGTAGCCGCGCTCGTCAAGCTCGACATCATCGACATCGTCGAGGACGTGCTCGATGCCACGCTCGGTGCCGACCTCTGCCAGCAGCTTTGCGAAGGCCACGGCGTTGAGGTGATACGCGTAAGCCGGCTTGGGCATCGGGTCGGCCTTGGGGTCCTTGAACGAAAATGGCCCCTTGAAGGCCTTCGCCATGTGAGCATAGGGCGAGTAGCAACTGACATAGTCGCGTTTGCCCGCGCCGAAGGCATGGAAATGGTTGCCGATGCTCACCCCGTCGAGCGACGGCGCGTTGGAGAACGGGTTAAGGTAAGAGACGAGCTTTCCTTTGCGGTCGGTGTTCCAGTTCCGGAACATCACCCCGGTCTTGAAGGTCGCGTCGCAGCGGCGAAAGAAGGTGCGCTCGTCGAGCCCGATCTGGCGCAGCGTAAATGGCATCTGCGGCACCGTCGCCTCTCCCACGCCGACGGTCGGAATATTCGGAGACTCGATCAGCGTGATGCGGATCCGCTCGGCGCAGGCGCGCCTGAGATAGACCGCGGCCAGCCAGCCGGCGGTGCCTCCTCCCACGATGGTGATCGAACTCAGCGGTTGTCCCATGTCATGCTCCCCTGCACCCCGAGCGCCCCTCCTACGGCCGCTCCGTCCGTATCAGGATGGCATGGGACATCGCTCCGGGTCACGCGTCATGTTCCCGATCCCGACACTGGCACGAAAAACGCGCCCCGGCAGGACCGAGACGCGTGCACTGGCGGCGGGGACATGGCCCCGATCATCGCGCGCCCAAGATTTTTCGTACGAAAAATCTTGGGCTGGCCCGCTCACTCGGCGACGCAATCGGCGAAGTACCGGGTCTGACCGTCCTCGCCCGCTTCCGCAACAAGGCCGTGGATATCGGTCTCGAAGCCCGGGCACTCACGTGCAAACTCGCGGTTGAAGCGCAGGTAGTCGACGATCTTGGCGTTGAACACCTCGCCCGGGATCAGCAGCGGGATGCCCGGCGGGTAGGGCGTCACGAGGCTGGTGGTGATGCGCCCCTCGAGCTCGTCGATGCCCACCCGGTCGGTCTTGCGACGCGCGATATGCGAGAACGCCTCCGAGGGCGTCATCGCCGGGCGGTGATCGCTGAGATAGATCTCGGTCGAGAGCCGCGCCACGTCGTACTTGGCATACATCTGGTGCACATGCTGGCAGAGATCGCGCAGCCCCATTTTCTCGTAGCGGGGCTGCTTGGCGCAAAACTCCGGCATCACCCGCCACAGCGGCTGGTTCTTGTCGAAATCATCCTTGAACTGCTGCAGCGCCGCGAGAAGCGTGTTCCAGCGACCCTTGGTGATGCCGATGGTGAACATGATGAAGAAGCTGTAGAGGCCGGTCTTCTCGACCACCACGCCATGCTCCGTGAGGTATTTCGACACGATCGACGCCGGGATGCCGCTGTCGCCGAAATTGCCGTCGATATCGAGGCCGGGGGTGATGATCGTCGCCTTGATCGGGTCAAGCATGTTGAAGCCCGGCGCCATGTCGCCGAAGCCGTGCCAGCTGTCGCCGCCACCGGTCTCGAGCCCCTCGGCATCGGTCTTCTTGAGTTCCCAGTCGCGGGTGCGGCCGATGCCCTCCTCGGCAAGATCGTCCGGCCCCCAGACCTTGAACCACCATTCGTCGTCGCCGTACTCCTCGTCGACCTTGCGCATGGCACGGCGGAAATCGAGCGCCTCGTCGAGGCTCTCCTCGACCAACGCAGTGCCGCCCGGCGGCTCCATCATCGCCGCCGCCACGTCGCAGCTCGCGATGATCGAGTATTGCGGGCTGGTGGAGGTGTGCATCAGGTAGCTCTCGTTGAAGAGATGCCGGTCGAGCTTCGTGGTCTGGGAATCCTGCACCAGCACGTGGCTGGCCTGACTGATGCCGGCAAGCAGCTTGTGCACCGACTGGGTGGCATAGGTCACCGATTTCTCGGTCCGCCCGCGCTTGCGGCCCATGGCGTGATAGGTGCCGTAGAACGGATGGAAGGCGGCATGCGGCAGCCAGGCCTCGTCGAAATGCAGGTTCTCGACCCAGCCGTCGAGCAGGCGCTTGATCTCTTCGGTGTTGTAGAGCACGCCGTCATAGGTCGACTGGGTCAGCGTCATGATGCGCGGCTGCACCGCCTCGGCGTCGTAGCCCTCGAGCAGCGGGTTGTCGCGGATCTTGGCCTTGATCGACTCGGGCTCGAACTCGGCGCGCGGGATCGGCCCGATGATGCCCCAATGGTTGCGGGTCGGGCGCAGGAAGACCGGGATCGCGCCGGTCATGATGATCGAGTGCAGGATCGACTTGTGGCAGTTGCGGTCGACCACCACCACGTCGCCCGGCGCAACACTGTGATGCCAGACCATCTTGTTGCTGGTCGAGGTACCGTTGGTCACGAAGAAGCAGTGATCGGCGTTGAAGATCCGCGCCGCGTTGCGCTCGGAAGCGCCGATGGCGCCGTTGTGATCGAGCAGCTGGCCCAGTTCCTCGACGGCGTTGCACACGTCGGCGCGCAGCATGTTCTCACCGTAGAACTGGTGGTACATTTGCCCGATCGGCGATTTCAGGAAGGCCACGCCCCCCGAGTGGCCGGGGCAGTGCCACGAGTAGGAGCCATCCTCGGCATAATCGAGCAGCTCCTTGAAGAAGGGCGGCTGGATGCCTTCGAGATAGCTCTTCGCCTCGCGGATGATGTGGCGGGCGACGAATTCCGGCGTATCCTCGAACATGTGGATGAAGCCGTGCAGCTCGCGTAGGATGTCGTTGGGCAGGTGGCGCGAGGTCTTGGTCTCGCCATAGACATAGATCGGCACGTCGGCGTTCTTCCAGCGCACTTCCTCGATGAAGGTCCGCAAGTTGAGCACCGCCGGGTCGAGATCCGGGCCCGGGGTGAATTCCTCGTCGTCGATCGACAGCACGAAGGCGCTGGCCCGGCTCTGCTGCTGGGCGAACTGGCTCAGGTCGCTGTAGCCGGTGACGCCCAGCACCTCGAAGCCCTCGCTTTCGATGGCGTCGGCCAGGGCCCGGATGCCCAGGCCCGAGGTGTTCTCGGAGCGGAAATCCTCATCGATGATGACGATGGGAAAACGGAATTTCATCTGCCTCTCCTCTCGGCCGGCATGACACTTGCCAACGTTGTTTCCGGCCCGGCCCGCCCCGTCAAGGGCCTGCGCGGGCTGCCTCCATACGGGGACGGCAGCAGGACAGGCACGAGAGACCCGCTCGGCGGAAGTTCTGATTTTCTGGGAACAAGTGGCAGCCCGTAGGGGAATCGAACCCCTCTTTCCAGGTTGAAAACCTGGCGTCCTAACCGATAGACGAACGGGCCACTCTGCGACGATCAGGTCGTCGACTTGCGCTTCGGTGGCAGCCCGTAGGGGAATCGAACCCCTCTTTCCAGGTTGAAAACCTGGCGTCCTAACCGATAGACGAACGGGCCAGAGCCGAAGCGTGACGCGGGTTTTAGGGAATTGCGTGCGCAGCCGCAAGCCCAATTTTCATATTTTTCTCTCATGCCTTCCGCCCCACCACGAGCGGAATATATGACTATTTTTCAAGCTCTTAGGCCGAATTTCCTCAACCCTCCGCCGGCGCCGCATCCTCCAGTCGCATCTGCACCGAGCGCCGCCCGTTCCACTCGTTGATCTCGAGCCGACCGGCGACGTGGAATCGCCGCCCCCGGTGGTCGCAGAGCGCCTGCCCCAGCGGGCCGTCGAAGGCGCCGAAGCAGATCGCGTCGATCTTTGCCCCGAGCCCATCACCGAACGAAACCTTGAGATGCCCCGAGCCCACCTGCTTGGCAAAGCCCACCTGCACGTCGGGCATGGCAAAGCGCGGCGCCGGCGCGCCGGCTCCGAACGGGCCGGCCTGCTCCATCTGCTCGCAGAGCTCGATATTGGCCGCGCCCGGCATCAGCAGTCCGTCGAGCTTCAGGTCGGCTGCCCCGCCCTGCCCCGCGCCCTGCTTCGCCAGAAGCTCGGAGAGCCGCTCCATCGCGGCCTCGAGCCCGTCCCGCGCCACCGTCAGGCCCGCGGCCATCTTGTGCCCTCCGCCCTTCAGCAGCAGACCGTCCGCCGCCAGACGCTGAATGCTGGCGCCCAGATCGACGCCCGAGACCGAGCGGCCCGAGCCCTTGCCCTCGTCGCCGTCGAGGCCGATCACCACCGCCGGACGGTTGGTTAGCTCCTTCAAGCGCGAGGCGACGATGCCGACGACGCCCGGGTGCCAGCCCTCGCCCGCCGCCCAGACCAGCGGCGCGTCGAGCCCGCGCGCCTCGGCCTGCGCCAGCGCCGCGGCGCGCACTGCCTCCTCGACCTCGCGGCGCTCGGTGTTGAGCTGGTCGAGCCGCGCCGCCAGCGCCTCGCTCTCGTGCCGGTCGCGGCTGGCCAGCAGCCGGGCGCCAATGTCGGCCTGCCCGATGCGACCGCCGGCATTGACCCGCGGCCCCAGCACGTAGCCCAGATGATACGAAGACGGCGCCGTGTCGAGCCGCGCCACGTCCGACAGCGCGACAAGCCCCGGCCGCGCGCGCCGCGCCATCACCGCAAGGCCCTGCCGCACCAGCGCCCGGTTGACGCCCTTGAGCGGCGCGACATCCGCCACCGTGGCCAGCGCCACGAGATCCAGCATCGCCATCAGGTCGGGCCCGCGCTGGCCTGCCTCGCGCATCTGCCGGCCGCACTCCACCAGCATCAGGAAGACCACGGCGGCCGCGCAAAGATGCGCCAGCGCGCCGTCCTCGTCCTGCCGGTTGGGGTTCACCACCGCCACGCAATCGGGCAGCGTCTCGCCGCCGAGGTGGTGGTCGAGCACCACCACGTCCGCCCCCTTCGCCGCGGCGATCGGCCCGTGCGAGAGCGTGCCGCAATCGACGCAGATGATCAGGTCATGCCCCGAGGCCAGCTTTTCCATCGCCGGCTCGTTCGGGCCGTAGCCCTCGTCGATGCGGTCGGGAATATAAAGCGTCGCGCCGAGCCCAAGCTGATGCAGCCAGTCGAGCAGCAGCGCCGCCGAGGTCCCGCCATCTACGTCGTAATCGGCGAACACCGCGATGCGCTCGCGCCGCTTCACAGCCGCCAGAACCCGCGTGGCAGCGGTCTCCATGTCACGAAGCGAGCGCGGATCCGGCAGCAGGTCACGCAGCGTCGGCGCGAGATAGCCGGCCACCTCCGGCGCCTCGACCCCGAGGCGCGCCAGCACCTGGCACAGCCCGCGCGGCAGGTTGCTCTGCTGCGCCAGCGCCTCTGCCTGCCGTTCCTGCTCGACCCCCGGCCCGACCCAGCGGCGCCCGGTCAGCGATGCCTCGACCCCGAGATAGCTCATGCCCAATCGTTCCCCTCTGCCTGTCTCACGCCTGCCATAAAGCGAAAAAGCAGGGAACGGAACGCCGCCCCCTGCTTCTTCACGTTGGCAAATACTCACGTCACGGCATCAAAGCCGGGCGTGGCGTCATTCGAACGGGTTGCGATAGATCACCCGGCGGACCGAGCCGGTCTTCGAGCGCATCAGGATGGTCTCGGTGGTGATCCAGCCCGGCTCGCGCTTGATGCCCGACAGGATCGAGCCGTTGGTGACGCCGGTGGCGGCGAAGATCACGTCGGCGGTGACCATCTCGTCGCGCTTGTAGATCTTGTCGAGATCGGTGATCCCGGCCTTGGCGGCGCGACCGCGCTCGTCGTCGTTGCGGAACATCAGCTTGCCGTACATCTGGCCGCCCATGCACTTGAGCGCCGCCGCCGCCAGAACGCCTTCCGGCGCGCCACCCGAGCCCATGTACATGTCGATGCCGGTCAGGTGCGCCTCGGCGCAGTGCATGACCCCGGCCACGTCGCCGTCGGTGATCAGGCGGATCGCCGCACCGGTGGCGCGGATCTCGGCGATCATCTCCTCGTGGCGCGGGCGCTCGAGCACGCAGCAGGTGATGTCGGTGGTCTTGCAGCCCTTGGCCGCGGCCAGCGCCTCGACGCGCTGGGTCGGGGTCATGTCGAGGGTGACGACATCCTCGTCAAAGCCCGGGCCGATGGCCAGCTTGTCCATGTAGACGTCGGGGGCGTGCAGCATCGAGCCGCGCGGCCCCATGGCGATCACGGTGAGCGCGTTCGGCATATCCTTGGCGGTCAGGGTGGTGCCTTCGAGCGGGTCGAGCGCGATGTCCACGCCCGGGCCCTCGCCGGTGCCGACCTCTTCGCCGATGTAGAGCATCGGCGCCTCGTCGCGCTCGCCCTCGCCGATCACCACGACGCCCTTGATGTCGAGCTTGTTGAGCTGGTCGCGCATCGCGTTCACGGCCGCCTGGTCGGCGGCCTTCTCGTCGCCATGGCCGATCAGCTTGGCTGACGCGATCGCGGCCTGTTCGGCCACGCGGGCCAGGCCCAGAGACAACATGCGGTCATTGAAATCCGTGGGGATCGACATGGAGAGGTCCTTTGAAATGACTGTCGCAAGGGGTGTAGCGCGCAGGCGAGACGAGTGGCAAGCCCGCAGGCGCTAACAGGGCCGGCGGCGCACCGCTCGGGTCAGTGTCGGGTCTTCACGGCAACGGATGGCGCCTCGAGCCTTGCGATGACGGCGCGGCTGCGCCACATGGGGCGGCATGAGCGATGTCTATTCCCCGCCCGAGGGCGAGATCCCAATCCTGCATGAGGACAGCGACCTTCTGGTCGTCGACAAGCCCGCGGGCCTGCTCTCGGTGCCCGGCAAGGGGCCGGAGCTGGCCGATTGCCTGATCGCGCGGCTCGAGCGCGCCTTCCCGACGGTACGGCTGGTGCACCGGCTCGACCGCGACACCTCGGGTGTCATGGTTTTCGCGCTCACCGCCCACGCGCAGCGCCACCTCGGCCAGCAGTTCGAGACCCGCAAGACCCGCAAGACATATATCGCCCGCGTCGCCGGCAGGCTCGAACCGAAGACCGGCAGTGTGGATCTGCCGCTGATCGTCGACTGGCCGAACCGGCCGCTGCAGAAAGTCTGCCACGAGACCGGCAAGCCCGCGCTGACCGAGTACAAGGTGACCAAGGCCAGCGACGCCGAAAGCCGCGTCCGGCTGCACCCGCTCACCGGGCGCAGCCACCAGCTGCGGGTGCACATGCTGGCGCTCGGACATCCGATCATTGGCGACCCGCTCTACGCCCCCGAGACCGCAGCGGAGTATCCGCGCATGATGCTGCACGCCGAGGAACTGCGGCTGCACCACCCCGAAAGCGGCATCGGGGTGAAGTTCCGCGCCAAGGCCCCGTTCTGAGACGGCGCGCCCGGCGGTGCGGTTCGGGCTGTGAGTATTTATTGACGTAGAGAAGATCAGGGCAGTCCCGGAGGGGTGCCCTCGTCTGAGAGGTGCGACCCGACGGGGAGGTCGGGCCGTGAGTATTTGTCAACGTAGAGAAGATAGGGGCTGCGCGGGGAGTCCGGAGGGGCGGACTGCGTGGCGGCGTGAGTGGCTTGGTCCGAAGAGATGATCAGGGCAGGCCCGGAGGGGGTGCCTTTTTCTGGGAGGCGAGGCCCGGCGGTGAAGCCGGGCCGTGAGTATTTTGGAACGTAGAGAAGATCAGGGCGCGGTGCGGGGCGGCGGCGGTGTGCTGCCGCCCCGAGCGAGGCTTATTCCGCGGCCCAGCCGCTGACCGCCTTGATCTCGAGGAAGTCGTGGATGCCGAGGAGGCCACCCTCGCGACCATTGCCCGACTGCTTCATGCCGCCGAAGGGCGCGCCGGGGGCACGGCTCTTGCCGTTCATCTCGACCATGCCCGACCGGAGCTGCCGCGCCAGACGGTGGCGGCGGTCGACATCCTGGCTCTGAACATAGTTCGTCAGGCCATAGGGCGTGTCATTGGCGACCTCGACCGCCTCGGCCTCGGTCTCGAACTTCATGATCGAGAGCACCGGGCCGAAGATCTCTTCGTTGGCGATGGTCATGTCCGGTGTCACGTCGGCGAACACCGTGGGGCGCACATAGAAGCCCTTGTTGAAGCCCTCGGGACGGCCCGGGCCGCCGGCGACGAGCCGCGCGCCTTCCTTGACCCCGGTCTCGATCAGGCCCTGGATCTTCTCGTACTGGGTGGCGTTCACCACCGGACCGATATGCTTGCCATCCTCGGAGGGCGCGCCAACCTTGACGGTCTGCGCGACGGCGGCCGCCTCTTCGACCACGCGGTCGTAGATCGGCGCCTCGACCATCATCCGCGAAGGCGCGTTGCAGCTCTGGCCCGAGTTCTGCATCATGTGCATCACGCCGCGCTTCACCGCGGTGTCGTCGGCATCGGCGAAGATCAGGTTGGCGCCCTTGCCCCCCAATTCCAGATGCACGCGCTTGAGCGTCTCGGCGGCGGTCCTGGAGATCGCACGCCCCGCACGCGTCGAACCGGTGAAGCTCACCATGTCGACATCCGGATGCCCCGAGAGCTGCGTGCCGACGCCCGCGCCGTCACCGTTGACGAGGTTGAACACGCCCTTCGGGAAACCGGCCTCGTCCATGAACTCGGCGAAGAGCAGCGCCGAGAGCGGGCTCTCCTCGGAGGGTTTCAGCACCATGGTGCAGCCGGCAATCGCCGCCGCGCCGACCTTCAGCGTGATCTGGTTCATCGGCCAGTTCCACGGCGTGATCAGCGCGCAGACGCCGATTGCCTCGTGGATCATGTGGGTATCGGCATGCGCCTCCGAGAACGGCGCCTCGAAGTCGAATTCCTTGGCGGCGTTGACGAAGTTCTGCAGGTGAAACAGCCCGGCGCCGACCTGGTTGGCGCGCGCCAGCGCGATCGGGGCGCCCATCTCGAGGCTCATGGCCTGCGCCAGCTCCTCGGCGCGGGACTTGTAGACTGCCAGCAGCTTCTCGACGAGCGCGATACGCTCGGCGGCGGGTGTCGCCATCCAGCCGGGCAGCGCGCGCTTGGCAGCGGCCACGGCAGCGTCGGTATCGGCCTGACCGCCGAGCGCGATGATCGCGCAGGGCTCTTCGGTCGCCGGATCGATCACCTCGTGGTCGCGCCCGTCAAGCGCCTCGGTCCACGCGCCGTCGATGTAGAACTGACGCTTCTCGATCATGGGAGTCTTCCTTCGTTGAGATTTGATCAAATTTCCCCGTAGCGGCACTCTGTCACGCGGCCCGGCCCGCCGCAAGCGGGGGTCTTTACATCAAGCATCGAGGTAGTACGTAGAATGGAGACAGACCGTCCGAACCGGACGTCATGCGAAAGGAGAGTCCCATGGCACTGCGCATCAACGACGAGATTCCCAACCTCCACGTCGTCACCGACCTTGGCGAGTACGACCTGCACGACTGGATCGGCGACAGCTGGGCGATCCTGTTCTCGCACCCGAAGGACTTCACGCCGGTCTGCACCACCGAGTTCGGTGCCGTGGCGCAGCTGGCCGACGAATGGGCCAAGCGCGGCACCAAGGTGATGGGCATCTCGGTCGACGGCGTCGAGGAGCACAAGAAATGGAAGGGCGACATCGAGTCCACCTCCGGCGCCTCGGCGGGTTTCCCGATCGTGGCCGACGATGACCTGAAGCTGGCCAAGGCGCTCGACATGCTGCCCGCCGATGCCTACCTGCCCGACGGCCGCACCCCCGCCGACAGCGCCACCGTGCGCTCGGTCTTCATCATTGCGCCCAACAAGAAGGTGCAGCTGATGATGACCTACCCGATGTCGGTGGGCCGCAACTTCGCCGAGGTGCTGCGCGCCCTCGACGGCCTGCAGCGCACCTACGAGCAGCCGCTCGCCGTGCCCGCCAACTGGGAGACAGGCCAGGACGTGATCGTTGCGCTGTCGCTCGATGACGCGGCGGCGGCCGACAAATACGGCGAGCTGGACATCAAGCTGCCCTACCTGCGCTACGCCAAGAACCCGGCCTGAGCCACACGAATACGCTACCGCGGCACATGCGTCGCGGTAGCACCCTGCAGCGCGCATCGCGGGATCTGACATTCCGGCAACACCTTGCGCGCTGCGTTACGGCCCCCTCGGGCCTTTTCCCGATCTGCGATGATAGCCTTCCGTCACCCCGCCCGGCGCGCCACCTCGATCGTCAGAAGGCGGGCGGTTCAGGCAGTCAGCAAGGTCAGGAAGGCACGGTCGGGATGCCTCTTCCCCGCAAGTTCCGCAGGGCGGCAATCGAGGCCACGGCGACATCCGGCGGCTTCTTTCGCGACTTCGACCGTCATTCCGCGGTGCATTTCCAACGCGGCAGCACCCTGGTCGTCACCTTCGACAACATGAAGAGCCGCGACATGCCGGTGCCGCGCTACCCGTGGGCATATCAGTTCGTCGCGAAACAGGGCCATTCGCATCTCGGCATCATGATGAAGCGGCGCAACGACTGGTTCCGCCACCGTCAGCTCTGCGATTTCTTCGACGAGCTGCGCGACAGCGGCTTCTTTGACCGCTTCGACAACGTGGTGTTCTACGGCAGCTCGATGGGCGGCTACGGCGCGCTCACCTATGCCAGCGCCTGCCCGCGCGCCCGGGCCATCGCGTTTTCGCCGCAGACCACGCTGTCGCCGGCGCTGGTGCCGTGGGAGCGCCGCTACGAAAATGCGAGGCTACGGGGCGACTGGGACGAGCCGCGCTACGCCGACGCCGCCGTGACCTCGCACCACCTGTGCGAGGCGCTGGTGTTCTACGACCCGTGCATGCCAGAGGACCGCCGCCATGCGGACCGGCTCACGGCGCGGGGCGTCGTCCACCTCCGCTGCCCGTTCGTCGGCCACAAGATCCCGCGCTATCTTGCATTCTGGGGGTTGCTCGGGACGGTGGTGCGAGAGGCGATCGACGGCACGCTGACCGACGCAGAGTTCTTCCGCATGATCCGGGTACGTCGGAACCACAAGAGCTATGTCCGGAGCGTGCTGGCCCGCGCGGTGGCGGCAGGCCACGTCCCGCTGGCGCGGCATGCGCTCGAGGGCTTTGCCTCGCGGAGACCCGATCTCCCCGCCGAGCGGCTGGCGCGACAGGTCGGCTTGGGGGCGGAGCTGCCGCGCTCGGGCGGGCGCGACACCACGACCTTGGATCACCGCCAGCGGGGTCGCGACCGGCGGGACTGACCGCCGCGGTACCATCAAAGGAAAACGCCCCCGAGGAGATCCGCGAGGGCGCTTTCGATGTCATCCCGGCCGACAGAGCGACCGGACATTCAGTCTCAGAGCGTCGGGTAGATCGGGAAGCTCTTGAGGAACTCGGTCACTTCACCGCGCACCTTGGCCTCGACCTCGGCATTGCCCTCTTCGCCATTGGCGGCGAGACCGTCGACCACCTCGATGATCCAGTCGGCGATCTGGCGGAACTCGTCCTCGCCGAAGCCGCGGGTGGTGCCTGCCGGCGACCCAAGACGGATGCCCGAGGTCACGGTAGGCTTTTCCGGATCGAACGGCACGCCGTTCTTGTTGCAGGTGATGTGCGCCCGGCCCAGAGCCTTCTCGGTGGCGTTGCCCTTCACGCCCTTAGGGCGCAGGTCGACCAGCACCACGTGGGTGTCGGTGCCGTGGGTCACGGTGTCGAGACCGCCCTTGATCAGCTGGTCCGACAGCGCCTGCGCGTTGGCGATGACCTGCTTGGCATAGGTCTTGAACTCGGGCTTCAGCGCTTCGCCAAAGGCCACGGCCTTGCCGGCGATGACATGCATCAGCGGACCGCCCTGGATGCCCGGGAAGATCGCCGAGTTGACCTTCTTGGCGATGGCCTCGTCATTGGTGAGGATCATGCCGCCACGGGGACCGCGCAGGGTCTTGTGGGTGGTGGTGGTCACCACGTGCGCGTGCGGGAACGGCGAGGGATGCTCGCCCGCCGCCACGAGGCCGGCGAAGTGCGCCATGTCGACATGCAGGTAGGCGCCCACGCTGTCGGCGATCTCGCGCATCTTGGCGAAGTCGATCTGGCGCGGGATGGCCGAGCCGCCGGCGATGATCAGCTTGGGCTTGTGCTCGTTGGCCAGTTCCTGAACCTGGTCATAGTCGAGCATGTTGTCCTGCTGACGCACGCCGTATTGCACGGCGTTGAACCACTTGCCCGACTGGTTCGGCTTTGCGCCGTGGGTCAGGTGGCCACCGGCGTCGAGCGACATGCCGAGGATGGTGTCGCCGGGCTGGATCAGCGCGGTGAACACGCCCTGGTTGGCCTGGCTGCCGGAGTTCGGCTGCACGTTGGCAAACTCGCAGCCGAAGAGCTCTTTGGCGCGGTGGATGGCGAGGTTTTCGGCCACGTCGACCCAGTCACAGCCACCGTAGTAGCGGCGTCCGGGGTAACCTTCGGCGTATTTGTTGGTCATCACCGAGCCCTGCGCTTCCATAACGGCGCGGGAGACGATGTTCTCGGATGCGATCAGTTCGATCTCGTCGCGCTGACGGCCGAGTTCGCCGGTGATGGAGGCGAAAAGCTCGGGGTCGCGGTCGGAAAGCGACTGGGTGAAGAAGCCGTCATCGCGGTGCGGGGCGTTCATGAGGCAGGTCTCCGGTGTCATGGATTCGTCACGTGGCGCCTACGTAAAGGAAAGCGGCGCGCGCGCAAAGGGATCAAAGCGGCATTGTTCCGGTAGAGGGGCGACGGTACTGGCGGGTTCCGGGAAGTTGTGATTGTTTCGGAACGGCGTGACAGTCCAAGGAAACCCATGTCGCTGAAAATTGCCTTCTGCGCGTCCAACGCGCCCATCGCACAGGCCGCGCTGGCCGGGCTGACACGCCGCTACGGGAACCACGCCGAGGACGGCGCCGACGTGATCGTGGCGCTTGGCGGCGACGGCTTCATGCTGCACACGCTGCACCGCACCGAGGCGCTCGCGGTCCCGGTCTACGGCATGAACCGCGGCACCGTGGGCTTCCTGATGAACGAATATTCCGAGCACGCCTTCGAAGAGCGACTGGCCGCCGCCGAGGAGGCGGTGATCAACCCGCTCTCGATGCGCGCCCACCGCGCCGACGGCAGCGAGCACCGGGCGCTGGCGATCAACGAGGTGTCGCTGCTGCGCGCCGGCCCGCAGGCGGCGCGGCTGGCGATCTACGTCGATGGCAGGCTGCGCATGCCCGAGCTGGTCTGCGATGGCGCCCTGCTGGCAACCCCCGCCGGCTCCACGGCCTACAACTACTCGGCCCACGGCCCCATCCTGCCGATCGGCGCCGACGTTCTGGCGCTCACCGCCGTCGCCGCCTTCCGCCCCCGCCGCTGGCGCGGCGCCCTGCTGCCCAAGACCGCCGACGTGACCTTCGAAGTGCTCGAGCCCGAGAAGCGCCCGGTGATGGCCGAGGCCGACAGCCAGTCGGTGCGCGACGTGTTGCGGGTCGAGATCCGCTCGGAACCCAAGGTCGCGCACCGGGTGCTGTTCGATCCGGGCCACGGGCTCGAGGAGCGCCTGATCCGCGAACAATTTGTCTGATCGCTCGGAACTCCGGCCGCGCTAACGGCGTTTCTTGTCCGAACCCCGCGACGAGGCGGGACCAAGCCGAGACAAAGGAGAAACCCGATGAACTGGGATGTGATCCAAGGCAAATGGAAACAGCTGAAAGGTGAGGCGAAGTCCAAGTGGGGCGAGCTCACCGATGACGATCTCGACCGCGCCGAAGGCGACCGCGACAAGCTCGTGGGTGTTGTCCAAGAGCGCTACGGTCTGGCGAAGGACGAAGCAGAGCGCGAGGTCGACGAGTTCTACCACAAGCACGCCGCCTGATCCCTCTCAGGCGAGGCACGTAAGAAGGCCCCGGGGTTTCCCTCCCCCGGGGTCTTTCTTTTGTCGGGCGCTCTGGTAGCTGTTGCAGGCAGGTCGCGGACGGGAGGCACAGGACCATGCTCACAGGCTTTCACCACGTGGCGGTGATCTGCGGCGACTACGCCCGCAGCAAGGCGTTCTACACCGAGCTGCTTGGGCTCGAGATCATCGCCGAGACCTATCGCGAGGCTCGCGACAGCTGGAAGCTTGACCTTGCCCTGCCCGGTGGCGGCCAGATCGAGCTGTTCAGCTTCCCCAACCCGCCCGACCGTATTAGCCATCCCGAGGCCAAGGGGCTGCGCCACCTCGCCTTCTCGGTCGCGGATGTGGAGAACGCGGCGCATCGGCTCGAGGCACAGGGCGTGGCGGTCGAACCAATCCGCACGGACGAGCTGACCGGCAAGCGCTTCACCTTTTTCGCCGATCCCGACGGGCTGCCCCTGGAGCTCTACGAGAGCTGAGACAAAAAACGCCCGCTGCGGGACAGCGGGCGTCTTGGTCGCCTGGTCAGGCGCAGAGCCAGATCACGCGGGTACCTTTTTGGCGTAACCCATGCCCTCGAGCGCCGTGCGGATTTCGTCGAGAATGACCGGATCGTCGATCGTCGCCGGCATCTTGAACTCTTCGCCATCGGCGATCTTGACCATGGTGGCGCGCAGGATCTTGCCCGAGCGGGTCTTGGGCAGGCGATCCACAACGGTGCAGAGCTTGAAGGCAGCAACCGGGCCGATCTGGTCACGCACCAGCTTGACGCATTCCTTGCAGACCTCTGCCTCGTCGCGATCCACACCGGAGCTGAGGCAGAGGAAGCCCATCGGCATCTGCCCCTTGAGCGCGTCCGAGACGCCGATCACCGCGCATTCGGCCACGTCCGGGTGCGAGGCCAGAACCTCCTCCATGGCGCCGGTCGACAGCCGGTGCCCCGCCACGTTGATGACGTCATCGGTGCGCGACATGATGTAGAGATAGCCATCCTCGTCCTTCATCCCCGCATCGCCGGTCTCGTAATAGCCGGGGAACTGGGTGAGGTAGGATTTCTTGAACCGCGCCTCGGCCTGCCACAGCGTCTGCAGCGTGCCCGGCGGCAGCGGCAGCTTGATGGCGATGGCGCCAAGCTCGCCCGCCGGCATCTCGTGGCCGCCCTCATCGAGGATGCGCACGTCATAGCCCGGCATCGCGACCGACGGAGAGCCCAGCTTGACCGGAAGCTCCTCGATGCCGATCGGGTTGGCGGCGATGCCCCAGCCGGTCTCGGTCTGCCACCAGTGGTCGATGACCGGCACGTTCAGGTGTTTCTGCGCCCATTCAATGGTGCTCGGGTCCGCCCGCTCGCCGGCGAGGAACAGCGCCTGCAGGTCGTGCAGCTTGTAGCGCTTGATCCATTCACCATCGGGATCGGCGCGACGGATGGCGCGCAGCGCGGTCGGTGCAGTGAAGAAGCTCTTAACCCGGTGGTTCTGGATGATGCGCCAGAACACACCGGCGTGCGGCGTCCCGATGGGCTTGCCCTCGAAGACGATGGTCTGCGCGCCGGTGATCAGCGGGCCATAGCAGATGTAGCTGTGCCCCACGACCCAACCCACGTCCGAGGCGGCCCAGAAACGATCGCCCGCCTCGATGTTGTAGATGTTCTTCATCGTCCATTGCAGCGCGACGAGATGCCCCGCGGTTGAACGCACGACACCCTTGGGCTGGCCCGTGGTGCCGGAGGTGTAGAGGATATAGGCCGGATGATTGCCCTCGACCGGCACGCACTCGGCCGGCTTCACGCCATACTGGAAGCCATGCCACGAGAAGTCGCGCCCTTCGATCAGCTTGGCCACCTCCTGCTCGCGCTGGAACACCACGCAGAATTCCGGCTTGTGGGTCGATTGCTCGATCGCCTCGTCGAGCAGCGGCTTGTAATGCACCACACGGCCCGGCTCGAGACCGCAGCTCGACGCGATGATCGCCTTGGGCGTGCAATCGTCGATACGCACCGCCAATTCATGCGCGGCAAAGCCGCCGAACACCACCGAGTGCACCGCGCCGAGACGCGCGCAGGCCAGCATCGCCTCGAGCGCCTCGGGGATCATCGGCATGTAGATGATGACCCGGTCGCCCTTTTCGACGCCGCGCATCTTCAGCGCACCGGCCAGCGAGGCAACGCGGTCGCGCAGCTCGGAATAGGTGATGCCCTTGCTCGAGTGGGTGATCGGGCTTTCATGCATGATGGCGATCTCGTCGCCGCGCCCGGCCTCGACATGGCGGTCCACCGCGTTCCAGCAGGTGTTGACCATGCCGTCCGAGAACCACTCGTACATGTCGCCGCCCTTGTCGAAGAGCGCCTTCGACGGCGGCTTGTCCCAGTCGATCGCCTCAGCGGCCTCCATCCAGAACCCCTCGGGGTCGGATTTCCAGGCCTCGTACACGTCCTTGTAGCCCATGGGGAAAGCTCCTCCTCTCGCCTTTGGGTATTTTGATTAGGCACGCGATATGCATGGAGCAAGTATGTTACCGCCAAGCATGACACAAAACCGCAGGTGATTTGCAAAAAACCGCCCTCGGGAGGGCGGACAATTTGCAAATATGCAAATTTTGAGGACTGCGCTGCGAAGTCAGGGCGCTTTTGCAAACTCCATTCGCAGCAAAACGTTTGCAGGCCAATAAATATCAAACATAAATATTTGTCAGCGCTTATGACCTTTTCAGAATCGCCTAAACCATAAGAACTGCCTCATTTCAGCCTCAATTCACTATTTCCAAGGGCGAAACATACATTCGAAACACTTCATTAACTTCGAAAAAACGCTGAAGATCAAAAAATATCATTTTAAAACAACCTCCTCTCTCAAAATGCGAGTTTCCTTACTCGAATATCAAATTGATAGCACAATTGAGTCGCTCAATAGTGGATGAGAGATCTCCAGAGCGGCAAAACCCGCCATGCATCTCCCGCAGTAACGAGGTCCGGCCCTCCGCGACAAGGGTTGGAAACAGGAGAGTAAAACATGGCGCAGAGCGCTCTTATACAGGCCTCCCTCCCCGGCACACCACTTACGGCGGGGGCTCATCCCGGCCCCCGCCAGCCCAAGGGACACTCGACACCGCAACGGCCGGCACCCGAGCGCCGGACCGACAAGACTAGTGGGGTCTGAGCGCCATGGCCCTGCTCTCTGTCGACCTGCTCACCAATTCGACCTTCACCTATGACGATGGCAACGCCAATGACGGCGACACCGTCCAGATCACGGCGCTTGGCGACAGCCTGCTGATCGTCGATGGCGTAACCCTCACGATCACTTCGATCGCAGGCGTCAACGCCGGGGCCTCTCCGACCTTCCGGGCGATCAACGGCGGCGACCTGACCATCGATAACGGCCTACTCGACGCCTCGCTGCTCAACGGCTTCACATTCGAGGTCTTCGACAACAGCGCCATGACCCTGGACGCCTCGACACTGAGCCTCGGCATCGTCAACGGCCTGCTGAACAGCTACGACGTCGCCTATTCGGGCCCCTTCGGCACCGGCACCTTCACCTACGATCCGCCGACCTTGTCGGTTCTCGGCATCCAGCCGGTGAATTTCAACACCACCGGGATGCAGGCCACCGACCAGTTCATTGTCGATGGCCGCACCATCGAACTTGACGAATCGAGCCCCGGCGATCCGAGCAGCGCCTATGACGGCAGTGTCCTGCACCTGACGGTCGATGGCGGGCTGCTGAGCCAGAGCGTCAATATCGATGTCCCGATGACTGCGGCCGAGGCCTCGGAGTTCTTCACGAACCAGGCCACGCTGCTCAACGGCGATACCTTCACCTTCCCGGGCGTGGCTCTGGCCTGCCTGACCACCGGAACACCCGTTGCCACGCTGGCGGGCGATGTTGCGGTGGAAAACCTCCGCGCAGGGCACCGCGTCCTGACGATGGACAACGGCTACCAGCCGATCCGCTGGATCGGATGCCGCCATCTCGAGGAGGAGGATCTGGAACGCAATCCCGAACTGCGCCCCATCCGGATCCGTGCAAATGCCCTGGGAAAGGGGCGGCCCGAACGCGACATCGTGGTCTCGCCCCAGCACCGTGTGCTTGTCTCCAATGCGGTCGCCGAACGCATGTTCGGCCAGAAGGAGGTTCTGATCGCCGCAAAGCACCTGCTGTCTCTCGACGGCATCAACATCGCCGAGGAAATCACCGCGGTGACCTACTGGCACTTCTTCTTCGATCAGCACCAGATCGTCTTCTCGAACGGGGCCGCGACGGAAAGCCTCTATCTCGGGAGTGAATCGATCAAGGCGCTGCCGGCGGAGGCGCGCCGGGAGATCCTGACCCTGTTCCCCGACATAGACCAGTATCTCTCGGCCCGCCCCCTGGTCTCAGGCCGGCGCGCCCGCAAGCTCTCGGAGCGGATCTCGAAGAACCGCAAGCTGCTGGTAGACCACTGAGCGCGCGCCCCGGCCCCCACCGGGGCGCGCGTTTCAGCCTCAGCCGTAGCTGGCGACCGGCGTGCCGGCGATGGCCGCCATGTTCAGCAGGCCGCGCGAGGTGATCGATGGCGTCACGATATGCGCCCGGTTGCCGAGCCCCATGAGGATCGGCCCCACCTCCAGACCACCCGCCTTGAGACGCAGGATGTTGCGCACGCCGCTGGCCGCATCCGCCTGCGCGAAGATCAGCACGTTGGCCGCGCCCTCGAGCCGGTTTTCCGGCATCAGGCGGTCGCGCAGCTCGGGGTCGAGCGCGCTGTCCACGTGCATCTCGCCCTCGTACATGAAATCACGCGGCTGGCTGTCGAGGATATCGAGCGCGGCGCGGATGCGCGGACCGGAGCCGTCGGACTGGTTGCCGAACTGCGAGCGCGAGCACAGCGCGATCTTGGGCGTCAGGCCGAAGCGGCGCACGTGGCGCGCGGCGCCGATCACCGTCTGGGCAATCTGCTCGGGAGAGGGCTCGGTCCAGACCTGCGTGTCGCCAAGGAAGAGCGGGCCGTCCTCGAGGATCATCATCGACAGCGCGCCCTGAGGCATGTGACCTTCGTTGCCCAGCACCTGGCTGATGTAGTTCAGGTGCCAGCGATACTCGCCGAAGGTGCCGCAGATCATGCTGTCTGCCTCGCCGCGATGCACCATGATGGCGGCGATTGCGGTGGTGTTGGTGCGCAGGATGGCGCGGGCCAGATCCGGCGTCACCCCGCGGCGCGCCATGAGCCGGTGATAGGTCTCCCAGTATTCGCGGTAGCGCGGGTCGTTGTTCGGGTCGACGACGTGGAAGTCGCGGCCCGGACGGATCTCGAGGCCCATGCGCTCACAGCGGGTCTCGAGCACCTCGGGACGCCCGATCAGGATCGGCTGCTCGGTGGTCTCCTCGAGAATGGCCTGCGCGGCGCGCAGCACGCGCTCGTCCTCTCCTTCCGAGAACACGATGGAGCGCGAGGCGGTGCGGGCGGCCTCGAAGACCGGACGCATGAGCAGCGCCGACTTGAACACCGATGCGTTGAGATGATCCTTGTAGGCCTGCAGATCCTCGAGCGGGCGCGTCGCCACGCCCGACTCCATCGCGGCCTTGGCCACAGCCGAGGACACCACGCCCGACAGCCGCGGGTCGAAGGGCTTGGGGATCAGGTAATCGCGTCCGAACGTGAGTTGCTCGCCGTGATAGGCCGCCGCCGCCTCGGCCGAGGTGGTGGCCCGCGCCAGCGCCGCGATACCCTCGACGCAGGCCACGGCCATGTCGTCGTTGATCTCGGTCGCGCCGACGTCGAGTGCGCCGCGGAAGATGAACGGGAAACACAGGACGTTGTTGACCTGGTTCGGGAAGTCGCTGCGCCCGGTGGCGATGATCGCGTCCGGTGCCACCGCGCGCACCGCGTCCGGCATAATCTCGGGCGTCGGGTTGGCGAGGCCGAAGACGATGGGCTGCGTGGTCATGCGCTGCACATGCTCGGGCTTGAGCACGCCGGGACCGGAGAGGCCGAGGAACATGTCGGCGCCGTCGATCACCTCGTCGAGGGTGCGCTTGTCGCTCTTCTGCGCAAACGCCGCCTTCTGCGGGTTCATGTCCTCTTCGCGCCCCTCGTAGACGAGGCCGTGGATGTCGCAGAGCCAGACATTCTCGCGCTTCACCCCGAGCTTGAGCAGCATGTTGAGACAGGCAATGCCCGCCGCGCCGCCGCCGGTGGAGACGATCTTGATATCCTCGAAATTCTTGCCCGCCACGTGCAGCGCGTTGAACGCCGCGGCGCCGACGACGATGGCCGTGCCATGCTGATCGTCATGGAAGACGGGGATGTTCATGCGCTCGCGGCAGATCTTCTCGACGATGAAGCAGTCCGGCGCCTTGATATCTTCGAGGTTGATCGCGCCGAAGGTCGGCTCCATGGCGCAGACGATCTCGGCCAGCTTCTCGGGATCGGGCTGGTTCAGCTCGATGTCGAAGCAGTCGATATTGGCGAATTTCTTGAACAGGACGGCCTTGCCCTCCATCACCGGCTTGGAGGCCAGCGGGCCGATATTGCCGAGCCCCAGCACCGCGGTGCCGTTCGACACCACCGCCACGAGGTTGCCACGGGCGGTGTAGCGCGCGGCGTTGGCCGGGTCGGCCTTGATCTCGAGGCAGGCCTCGGCAACGCCGGGAGAATAGGCGCGGCTCAGGTCGCGACCGTTGGCCAGAGGCTTGGTCGCCCTGATCTCGAGTTTCCCGGGCTTGGGGTTCTCGTGATAGAACAGCGCCGCCTGGCGCAGACTTTCCTGTGTGGTGTCCGACATGACCCGCCTTCCTCCCGAAAAGTAGTTTAACACTGAACAATCAGTCGCCAGCGGGATAGCAGGAGTAGCGCGAGGCGTAAACGAAAATCGCCTCCGGGTCCGCGCGGCCCCGGGCAAAGAGGCGCGCCCACAGGATGGAAAAACAGCCCCTCAGAGCCGGTGGGTCACAGCCCTGAACAGGGATGACGACATCCCAGAGCCGTGGCTGACCTGACCGGTAAAGGCCTATGTAGGGGGAGAATTCCGCTCAGTACACCACGGCTTCGAGCAGCTCGATCCGGTGCTCGGCCTGCTGCACCGTCAGGTCGGTATGCACAGGCTCACCGGCCCGTTCCGAAAGTTCGCGCAGACGCTCTTCCTGGGTGGCGCTCATCGGCTGGCGCGGGTCCGGCGGCACGTCAAGGGCGGCGTCGATCTGGGCGGGGCGGGTCATCGCGTTCATTTGATCATATCCTCTCGTTTGCGTGACCAACGCGACCTCCCGCGCACAGGTTCCACTGGTTGCGCAAACGCTTGCGCCACCTTTGCAGGCGCGGCATTTCCGCAGGTGACAAGACGGCGCTCGCCACCTATAACCCGCGCCAAATTCCGATCCGCACCCAAGGAGCTAATTTTCCATGACCACTCTGGTTTTCGGCCACAAATCCCCCGACACCGACAGCACCGGCAGCCCGATCATCTGGTCGTGGTACCTCAACGAGGTGAAGGGCGAGAGCGCCAAGCCCGTGCTTCTGGGCGAGCCCAACACCGAAGCGGCCTTCATGCTCGAGCACTGGGGCCTCGACAAGCCCGAGATCATCGCGGATGTCGAAGCCGACGCGCCGGTCGTGATCGTCGACACCAACAACCCCGCCGAGCTGCCCGCCTCGATCAACGATGCGGACATTCGCGGCATCATCGACCACCACAAGCTGGTCGGCGGCCTCGAGACCAAGGGTCCGATCGACATCACCGTGCGCCCGCTGGCCTGCACCGCAACCATCATGGTCGACCTGATGGGCGGCGACGTGGCCAAGATGCCCGATGCCATCAAGGGCGCCGCGCTGACCTGCATCCTGTCGGACACTCTGGAATTCCGCTCGCCGACCACCACCGCGCATGACCGCGCCGTGGCCGAGACGCTGGCCGCCGATCTCGACCTCGACATCTCCGAGTTTGCAGCCCAGATGTTCGCCGCAAAGTCCGACGTCTCGGCCTTCTCCGATGCCGAGCTGATCCGCATGGACAGCAAGGAATATGCCGTCGACGGCACCAAGTTCCGCGTCTCCGTGCTCGAGACCACCGCGCCCGAGATCCCGCTCGACCGCAAGGCCAGCCTGATGGAGAGCTTCAAGACCGTCGCCGCCGAGGATGGCGTCGACGAGGTGCTGCTCTTTGTGGTCGACATCATCAAGGAAGAGGCCACGCTGCTGGTTCCCAACGATCTGGTCAAGACCGTGGCCGAGAAGAGCTTCGGCGCCACCGTCGAGGGCGACACCGTGGTGCTGCCGGGCGTGATGAGCCGCAAGAAGCAGATCATCCCGAACCTCAAGGTCTGATCCCTTCCCTTGTGACGCGATCAGAGGGGCGCCCTTGCCGGGGCGCCCCTTTTTCGTGCCCTGTCATCGGCTTGCCATGCAACCCTGCCACAGGCTCTGGTCAATCGGGTCACGCTGAGACAAGCTCGCCCGACAATGAGAGCGCCCCAGACGAGCCCGACATGACCAGCGACACGATCCAGATCGCCAGCGACGCCCTGACCGCCACCATCGCGCCGCTTGGCGCCGAGATGCAGAGCCTGCGGACAAGCGCCGGCGCCGACCTGCTCTGGCATGGCGACCCGACCTGGTGGAGCGGCCGCGCCCCGATCCTCTTCCCCATCGTCGGCAAGGCAGCCGATGACCGCATCGCCGTTGGCGCTCACGAGGCCGAGATGCGCCAGCACGGGTTTGCCCGCCGCAGCACTTTCGCGCTCGAAAGCCGTTCCGACACCGCCTGCCGCCATCTGCTGCAGGACAGCGACGAGACCCGCGCGCTCTACCCTTTCGCCTTCGAGATCGCCGTCACGCACGCGCTCGCGAGCGCCACGCTCTCCGTCAGTGTCGAGATCACCAATCGCGACAGCCGCCCCATGCCCTTCGGCTTCGGCTTCCACCCGGCTTTTGTCTGGCCCCTGCCCGGCGCCGAGAGCCGCCCCCACGAGATCCGGCTCGACAATGGCGCCGAGCCCGCCATAGCCCGGCTGCGCGATGGCCTGCTGCCGCCCGAGCGCCTGCCCTCACCCTTCACCGCCGGACAGCTGACGCTCGACCCCGCGCAGTTCGAGGCTGACGCGATGATCTTCCCCGAAGGCGCGGGCCGCGGCCTCACCTACGGCGTGCTGGGCGGCCCCGAGCTGGCCTTCGCCTTCGACAACCTGCCCAACCTCGCGCTCTGGCAGCCGCCCGGCGCGCCCTTCCTCTGCGTCGAGCCCTGGCACGGCATGGCCGCCGCGCACGGCGCTACGACGCAGATCGCCGACCGCCCCTTCAGCCTGAGCCTGCCGCCGCAGGAGACCGCCCGCTTCGGCTACAGTCTCACCGCCCGGCTCTGACAGGGCATCGGGACTGGCCAAGTCCGCCCCCGCAGCCTACCTAGGGCGCGACCCGAGCACATGCATATAAGGTGACCCATGTCCCAGATCATCGAAGCCCTGTCCGACGTCTCGCAGAACTACGAGGCGCTGTTCGTCGACCTCTGGGGCTGCGTCCATAACGGCGTCACCGCCTATCCCGAGGCCTGCGCCGCGCTGCAGGCCTACCGCAAGGCGGGCGGCATCGTCGTGCTGGTGACCAACTCGCCGCGCACCCGCGTCGAGGTCGCCAAGCAGCTGGTGAAGTTCGGCGTGCCCGACGACGCCTGGGACACCATCGCCACCTCCGGCGACAGCGCCCGCGCCGCGATGTTCCAGGGCACGGTGGGCGAGAAGGTCTATTTCATCGGCATAGAGGAGGAGAAGACCTTCTTCGAGCCGCTGCACCTGATCAAGGAGCCGATCAAGGTCACCTGCGTGCCGCTCGAAGAGGCCGAGGGCATCGTCTGCACCGGGCCGTTCGACTCCAGCGCCGATCCTGCCGAGATGCGGCCGCAGTTTCTCTACGCCAAGCAGAAGGGGCTCAAGCTGCTCTGCGCCAACCCCGACATCGTCGTGGATCGCGGCCACCGCCGCGAGTGGTGCGCCGGCGCACTGGCGGCGCTCTACACCGAGATGGGCGGCGAGAGCCTCTATTTCGGCAAGCCCCACCCGCCGATCTACGATCTCGCCCGCCGCCGCCTGCACGAGATCGCCCCCGAGATCGGCGACAGCGCCATCCTCGCCATCGGCGACGGCGTGCGCACCGACATCCAGGGCGCGCTGGGCGAGGACATCGATTCGCTGTTCATCACCGGCGGGCTCGCCGCCGAGGAAACCCGCACCGAAGCCCAACCCCACGCCGAGGCGCTTCTCGACTTCCTCGCCAGGGAAGGCATGACCCCGACCTACTCGATCGGCTTCCTGCGCTGAGGCGCCCTCTCTTTCTGGCCCGAGACACAAGGGCGCGCCGCGATCGGACGGCGCGCCCTTTTTGCCGTGTGCAACGTCGCGCCGCACGGTTCTTTGGTCGAAACCGGGCGAAACGCGCTTGATTTTCTGCGCCCGCGAAGTAATAAAGTTACTCAAGCGGCGTTTTTGCCGCAGCTTTGTTACCGGGCCGAAGATCATGGAGGCTGAGATGTTCGATAACTTCCCGCGTGGAACCATCTGCATCGAGGATATCGAGATGGGGATGACCCGCCACCTGCGCAAACAGGTGACCGACCGCGACATCGAGCTCTTTGCCGAGGTCTCGACCGACCGCAACCCGGTGCATCTCGACGACGCCTATGCCCATGACACGATCTTTGAGGGCCGCATCGCCCATGGCATGCTGACCGCCGGGCTGATTTCGGCGGTGATCGGCGAGCAGCTTCCCGGCCACGGCACGATCTATCTCGGCCAGACTCTCAAGTTCCTCGGCCCCGTGCGGCCGGGCGACACGGTCTATGCCGAGGTCAAGGTGGTCGATATCGACCATTCGAAGCGCCGCGTCACGCTCGACTGCCACTGCTCCGTCGATGGCAAGAAGGTGCTCGCCGGCGAGGCCAAGGTGCTCGCCCCCTCGCGCAAGTTCGACTGAGGCCCCCCGCGCGACGACGGTCGCGCGCCTCCCCTTCCTGGCTGGCCCCGCTTCGACCTTCCGACCGCGGACACTCCCACCTTCTCTGGCCAACCTTCTCTGGTTCGACAAATACCTCGGGGGTGAATTCGCCGCAGGCCAAGAGGGGGCAGAGCCCCCTCTCCTCCTACCACTCCCCCACGCCGGGACAACGCTCAGCCCGCGTCGTCCTCCGCCGCCAGCAGCGCCGCGAGCCCGGCGCGGTAATCCGGGTAATAGAGCCTCACACCAAGCTCTTCCTTGATGCGGCGGTTCGAGACCCGCTTGCTCTCGGCATAGAAACTGCGCGCCATGGCGCCCATCTCGGCACTCTCGAAGGGTTCTTCCGGCGGCGGCGTGACGCCGAGCAGCTCCGCGGCGTGTAAGATGACCTCCTGAGGCGGCGCCGGATCATCGTCGCAGAGGTTGTAGATTGCGCCGGGATCGGGCAGGCGGATCGAGGCCTCGAGCACCTGCGCGATGTCCTCCACGTGAATGCGCGAGAACACCTGCCCCGGCTTCACGATGCGCCGCGCGGTGCCGGCGCGCACCTTGGCGAAGGGGCCGCGGCCGGGGCCGTAGATGCCGGCAAGGCGAAAGATGTGCAGCGGAAGATCGGGAATGGCCCGCCAGGCATCCTCGGCGGCCAGCCGCATCGCCCCGCGCCGCGTGCCGGGCGTCAGCGGGGTGTCCTCGTCGACCCAACCGCCACCATGGTCGCCATAGACACCGGTCGTGGAGAGGTATGCGACCCAGTCGAGCTGTGCCGCGCGTTCGGCCATGGCCGGGCCGCAAAGGCGCAAGGACGGGTCGCCGTCACTGTCCGGCCCGGCGGAGATCAGCACATGGCTCACCCGCCCCAGCGCCTCTTCCACGGCCATGCGATCCCAGAGCAGCGGCACGACGCCCTCTGCCCGGAACCGCTCCGCCTTGGCCGGGTCGCGGGTGGTGCCGATCACCGTCCAGCCCTGCGGCAGCAATTGCCGCGCCAGCGCCTGCGCCGAGTAGCCATGTCCGAGCGAGAGAAGTCTCTTTGTCATGCATCCAAGGTGAGATCTGCCGGCACAATATGCAAGCGCTCAGCGTTGAGCGGCGCGCCGCGCATCGTCTGCCCCGAGGATGGGCAAGGCCGCCGCAAAGCGCTAATCACACATCAGCCCGTACAAGAGAGGTGTCCCATGCCGAGTCTGTCCCGCCGTGCCATGATGGTGCTGCTGTTCGGCGGGCTTGCCGGCTGCGGCGCCCGCCGCGATGAGCCTGTGTCCCGCAACCACAACCCGCCGCTCTATCCCAACGAGACGCCGCAGCTGCGCACCCAGATCAACCGCTGGTCCGATCATTACGAGGTCCCGCGCGCGCTCGTGCACCGGTTGGCCATCCGCGAGAGTACCCATAACCCGGCCGCCCGCAATGGCCCCTATTACGGGTTGCTGCAAATCCTGCCGCAGACGGCCCGCACCATGGGCTTCCGCGGCGCGCCGTCGGACCTGCTGAACGCGGATACCAACCTGCAATACGGGGTGAAGTACCTGCGTGGAGCATGGCTTCTGTCTGACGGCAGCCATGATGCGGCGATCGGGTGGTACGCGCGGGGCTACTACTACGAGGCCAAGCGCCGCGGTATGCTGGTCGAGACCGGGCTGCGGCCTGCCTGATCCCCCCACCCACCGCCGTCATGTGACCGCCCGCAGCATCGCGGTGTTGGACTGGATGATGGTGTTCAGCTCGACGATCCGGGCCAGCCGCGCTTCGATCTCGTCCTGCCCGGCATCCAGCTGATCGACGATCCCCGACAACGAATCGCCCGAGCCGTTGAGCGCCGCGCTCTCGATCTTGCACATCATCCGGGTCGAGCTGAGTCCGGTCACGTAGCGCTTCATGTCGAGCACACTGCGGCCCAGTCGGGTCGCCTCGCTCTCGACCACCTTGAGCGCCTCTCCGGCGCTCTTGCGGAACATCTTGGCCTCGGCCTGCAGGGTGTCGCGATCCTCGATCAGTGCCGTGATGTCCGGCGCGCTCTTCATGTCTTCCTCGAAGAGTGACGACATCTCGCGCTGCATGATTGCCGCGCAGACGAGGAACTGGCCACGCTCGATGGTCTCTCGCATGCGGACATAGGTGCTGTCCTTACCCTCGACGAATCCCTTCACCCAGCTTGCCATCTCGTCGAGCATGGAGCCGTAATTGACCGAAATCGCGCTGATCGGGCCGCCGGCATTCTCCAGCCGCGAGGCGAGGATACGCATGTTCATGGGCACCGTCCGGATCATCTTGATGATCTCGGTCATGCGGTCGGTCTCTTCCCGGATCTGCGCGATTGTGCGGACCATGGTAAGGAAACGCTGCTGCTGCGGATCCAGCGTCAGCCCGCTGCGCTTGGCGCGATCCTCGAGCTCGAGCGAGAGCGCCGCCGACATGTAGGCATCGTAATCCTCGTAGCCGAGCTCGGGCAGACGGGCGAGCAGCGTCTCCGCGCTGCGTGCGGCAGAAACGCCCTCCTCGAGTTCCGCGTGGCGCAGATCGGCATAAAGCTCCTTCACCGTGGAGAACAACTCTGTATGCGGCTTGATCCGCACCGAGAGATAGCCCCCCGGGATCGGCCAGGCCACCGCGAGCACCCAGTAATAGCGCCCGTCCTTGGACTTGTTCTTGACGTAGGCGGCGACCTCCTTGCCGGATTTCAGCCGATCCCAGTAGAGGTGAAACACGCCCTTGGGCATGTCGGGATGGCGCACGAGCTTGTGTGGCGCACCTTTCAGTTCCTCCCAGCCAAAGCCCGAGATACGCCGGAAGATGCTGTTGCCCTCGATGATGATCCCGCGCTCGTCGGTGCGGGAATAGAACATGCACGATGCCTCGAACGGGACCTCGCCCATGCCGCTGCGGCTTTGGGTGACGAGCTGGGAATCATGCTGGGTCATCGGTGCCTCGTGCCTCAGGACGCAATCGCCCCGACCATGCACGCAGCACCCTTTCCAAAAGCTGAACGCGGGCGCTTTTGACGCCCGCGTTCCGCATTTTTCGTCGCTGGTGCCCGGGTCAGCCCGGGCTCATGCCACGCAGCCGTTCGGAGCGGCGGCGCAGCAGCTCGACCGTGCTCAGCAACAGGATCGAGATGCCCACGAGGATCGTCGCCGCGGCGAGGATGGTGGGCGAGATCTGCTCGCGCAGGCCGGTGAACATCTGCCACGGCAGGGTCTGCAGCTCGGCCGAACCGATGAACAGCACCACCACGACCTCGTCGAAGGAGGTGATGAAGGCGAACAGACCGCCCGAGATCACGCCGGGCAGGATCAGCGGCATCTGCACCCGGAAGAAGGTGGTGACCGGATCGGCGCCCATGTTGGCCGCGGCACGGGTCAGCGAGCGGTCGAAGCCCACCAGCGTCGCGGTCACGGTGATGATCACGAAGGGAATGCCCAGCACCGCATGCGCCAGCACGACGCCCCAGTAGGTGCCGACGATGCCGATCTTCGAGTAGAAGAAGTACATGCCGGTGGCCGAGATGATCAGCGGCACGATCATCGGCGAGATCAGGATCGCCATGATGGCGCGCTTGCCGGGCACGTGGCTCTGGCTCAGGCCGATGGCCGCCAGCGTGCCGAGCGAGACCGAGATCAGCGTGGCCACGGGCGCGATCAGAAGCGAGTTCTTCACCGCGCGGGTCCATTCCGGGTTGGTCAGGAAGTCGCGGTAGTGCTTCAGCGAGTAGCCTTCCGGATCGAAGCGCAGCATCTCCGGGGTGAAGGTGAAGAAGTCCTCGGCGTTGAACGACAGCGGCATCACCACGAGGATCGGCGTGATGAGGAACACGAAGATGGCGCCGCAGATCACCCGGAAGGAATAGTGCCACAGCACTTGCCCGGGGGTGAGATAGGGCACCAGCTTCTCGCGGTAGCGGCCAAAGCCGACCCAGTAGGAGAACCAGCCGAAGAACCACGCGAAGAGCGCGCCGACCACAAGGCCGGGCAGACCGCCAAGACCGTAGCCGACCGCCGCGAAGATTGCGATCAGCCCCCAGCGCGCGGGCTTTTCCTTGCTCTCGCCAAGAACCGAGACCGCAAGGAAGCCGATCGCAGCCATGATGATCGCGCCGGCCACGATGCCCAGAAGGCTCGAGCCGTTGGCCGCGCCGACGAAGATGCCGGCGAAGGCCCCTGCCGCCGCGAGCACCGGCAGGGTGAAGGAGAGAGGTTTCTCTTCCACGGGTGTGAGGATCACGTCGTTCATTGCCTTACCCCAGCTTCACGTTGTCGATGCCGACGATGCGGTCGTAGGCCCAGTAGAGCAGCAGGACCACTGCCAGCAGAATCGTACCCAGCGCGGCCGCGAGGCCCCAGTTGAGCGAGGACGAGATGTGGTAGGCGATCCGGTTCGAAATGAACGTACCGGTGGTGCCGCCGACGATCTCGGGGGTGATGTAGTAGCCGATCGACAGGATGAAGACGAGGATCGAGCCCGCCCCGATACCCGGGATCGACTGCGGGAAGTAGACCCGCCAGAAGGTCGTCCAGTTGGTCGCGCCGAGCGATTTCGCGGCCCGGACGTAGGACGGCGGGATCGTCGACATCACCGAGTACATCGGCAGGATCATGAACGGCAGCAGGATGTGGGTCATGGCCACGATGGTGCCGAACTGGTTGTTGATCATGGTCAGGCGCTGCTCGTCGGCCACCAGTCCGATCCAGACCAGCACGTCGTTGATCACACCCTGCTGCTGAAGCATCACCTTCCAGGCCGAGGTCCGTACCAGCAGCGACGTCCAGAACGGCAGCAGCACGAGGATCATCAGAAGGTTGGCGGTGCGCATCGGCAGGTTCGACAGGATGTAGGCCACCGGGTAGCCCAGCAGGATGCAGCTGAGGGTGATGACCAGCGACATGAACAGCGTGCGCTTGAACAGCAGCATGTAGATCTGCTCGTTCTCGGGCCGCGCCTCGGCGCCGTCCGGCGTCAGCTGCATGTCGATCGAATTGAGGAAGTAGCCCGAGGTATAGTTGGGGCTATAGAGCTTGATGGTGCGCCAGATTGGCGGCTCGATCCAGTCCTCGTCGATCTCCTCGAACCCGTCAATGAAGGCGACGGTCTCGAACTCGGGGCTGGCCACAAGCGCGGCCGCGGCCTGAAGCATGTCTGCGCGCGGACCGGAATAGGACGACACGTCGCCGGATGCGAGATCTTGGTAGAGGGCGGTGTGTACCGCCGACCAGGGTTCTTCCTCGAGCAGGTTGTCCTCTTCCACGCGCTGGGTGAAGTCGGCGAAGATGGCATATTGCGCGGCGCTGCGCGGCAGGATCTCGTCGATGCCCTCGCGCAGCTCGAAACGCGGCTGCCTGCCCTCTTCGTCCGCCGCCCATTCCTGCTGTTCGGCAAGCCAGTCGGGATCGCCCATCAACTCGATCCAGGGCATCGGCTCGTCCCAGTTCTCGTCGAGATCCTCGAACTGGTCCTGGTAGACCTCGCCGATGTCGTCGAGCCCGCGGCCCGACTTGCGGAACAGCGAGGAGGCGCCGGTCAGCTCGTAGTTCAAACGCGAGCCGAGGCGGGTGTGGATGCGCTGCTCGGCAGCGATATACAGGTCGTAATAGGCGGCCTCGAAAGCCTCCTCGGGGGGCAGGTCCTGCCCGTCCCACGCGCCCAGCACCTCGGTGGTGCGCGGCATCGTGTCCGAGACGATCTGGTTCTCGACCGAGCGGAACAGCATGTCTGCGATCGGCGCGATGAAGGACACCAGCACGAAGATCAGCAGCGGCGCGATCAGCATCAACGCCCGCAGCTTCTGTCTCCGCAGCGCCCGCGACAGGCTCTTCTTAAGCGGTTTTCCGTCGGCGGCCAGCATCGGGCCGGAGGTCTTGTTGGCCTGACGCAGCGCATTGTCTGGCGTCGGCCCGTCGAATTTGTCTGGCCCTGTGGCGTCGCTCATGCGGATGTGGTCCCCGTTGGATCTGCGTCTTTGATGCGCATTTGATT
>NZ_DS022276.1:531732-593825 GCF_000153725.1 Salipiger bermudensis HTCC2601
CCCCTTCCCTGTCAGATCAGCCGGAGCGCTTATTGCGCCAGCCAGGACTGGAACTTGGCGTCGATGTCATCGCGGTAGTCGGCCCAGAACTCGTAGTTGTAGAGCAGGGTGTTTTCCGCGTTGGCCGGATCGGTCGGCATGTGCGGCGCCATTTCGATGCCGAGCTCCGCGTGCTCTCCGACCAGCGGTGCCGAGGACTGACGCGCCGGACCGTAGGAGATGTACTTGGCCTGGTCGGCCAGACGCTGGGTGTCGGTGGCGAACATGACGAAGTCCTTCACCCGTGCGAGGCTCTCGTCGGAGAGGCCGGTCGGAATGATCCAGCCATCGAGGTCGAACACCTGCATGTCCCAGAGCATGCCCACCGGCTGGTCCTGCTCCTCGATCACCGAGAACAGACGGCCGTTATAGGTCGAGCCCATGATGACTTCGCCGTCGGCGAGCAGCTGCGGCGTGTCGGCGCCGGCGGACCACCACACGGTCTCGTCCTTGATGGAGTCGAGCTTGGCGAGCGCGCGGTCCTGACCTTCCGGGGTCTCGAGAACGTCGTAGATCTCGTCCTTGGCGACGCCGTCACAGTACAGCGCCCACTCCATGTTGTTGATCGGACGGCGCTCGAGAGCGCGCTTGCCCGGGTAGGCCTCGAGGTCGAACAGCGCGCAGATGTCGGTCGGCGCGGTGTCGCCCACGAGGTCGGTGCGGTAGCCGACGGTGGTCGAATAGACGATCTGCGGGATGAAGCAGTCGGACACGATCAGGTCGCCGAAATCGTCCTCGGCGGAGGTGCCGTCGTCGCCTTCGGCGAGCAGGTCCTCGGGGTCGTATTCCATCGCCAGGCCTTCGTCGCACAGGCGGATGGCGTCGGCCGCCACCACGTCGACGAGATCCCAGGTGATGTTGCCGGCTTCGTTCATGGCACGCAGACGCGCCACGGCTTCGTTCGAGCTCTCATCCCACGAGACGCTCACGTCCGGGTGCATCTCGAGATAGGGCTTCACATAAGCTTCGTCCTGGCTGCGCTGGTAAGCGCCGCCCCAGGAAACAAGCGTCATGCTGTCGGCCATATCCTGTGCAGCCACCGCGCCGGCGGACACGGTCAGCGCCGTCGAGGCCAGAAGCGTCTTGGTCAGTTTCATAGGTAACTCCCTTTTCAACCCGTCATTTTATGAGGACGACGCCCGGGTTGCGGCACCGACCTCGTGGAGAATGCCGCCGCGGCGAGGATCCGCAGATCCGCCGCGGCCGCAATTCACAATCTACTGCGCGTCGAGCGCGCGGCAATCCTCGGGCAACCAGCCGATGGTGACATCCTCGCCCGGCTTGAGCCGCACCTGGTCGGGGCGGTTGCGCGTCTTGATGACGAAATCCTCGTTGCCGGCGACGCTCAGCCGCGTCCGGAAGATATCGCCCATGTAGATGAATTCCTTCACCTTTGCCTTTAGCGTGTGGGCACCCTCGCCAAGCTCGGGATTGACCTCGACCCGTTCGGGCCGGATCGAGACGCGGGTGCGTTCGCCAACCTTGCTGACGTTGACCGGCATGGCGTCGATCATCTCGCCACCGTCGAGCTGGACCGTGCAGCGACCGCCGCTGATCTCCTTGACCACGCCCTCAAGCGTGTTGTTCTCGCCGATGAACTGCGCCACGAAGCTGTTCTGCGGCGCCTCGTAAAGCTCGTCTGGCGGTGCCAGCTGCTGGATGCGGCCATCGTCGAACACGGCGACGCGGTCCGACATGGTCAGCGCCTCGGTCTGGTCGTGGGTCACGTAGACCACCGTGATGCCCAGACGGTGCGCCAGGTCGGTGATCTCGAACTGCATCTTCTCGCGAAGCTGCTTGTCGAGCGCGCCGAGCGGCTCGTCCATGAGCACCAGCTCGGGCTCGAACACCAGAGCGCGCGCCAGCGCGATCCGCTGCTGCTGACCGCCCGAAAGCTGCGCCGGACGGCGGCCTCCGAAGGCCCCCATCTCGACCATGTCGAGCGCGCGCATCACCTTCTTCTCCCGCTCGGACTTGCCGATCTTGCGCACTTCCAGAGGGAAGGACAGGTTCTCGGCAACGGTCATGTGGGGGAAGAGCGCGTAGTTCTGGAAGACCATCCCGATGCCGCGCTTGTGAGGCGGGATGTTGTTGATGCTGACCCCGTCGAGCTTGATCTCGCCATGTGTGGCGGTCTCGAACCCGGCCAGCATCATCAGGCAGGTTGTCTTGCCCGATCCGGACGGCCCGAGCATGGTCAGGAACTCGCCCTTTGGCATGTTGAGGTTCAGGTCTTTGACGACGAGTGTCTCGCCATCATAGCTTTTCTGAACACGTTCAAAGGCGACGAACGCGTCGCTTGTCCCGGTATCTGGCAAATCCGGCTCCCCGTTGATGTCTCGCGGATTGTCCCCGCTGTCTTGTGGGTCAAACTAAACCGCGTCCGACCACGTCTTGCAACCGCATAGACGCGAGAGAAAGCCTAGCCCCGGCAACACGGGAGATCCGGTGCCGAAAGCGGCACTTTGCAGCCAAAAACGCCACTCTGGCAGCCGGCGCCGGTACATTCGACTTCGATCTTCGAGGCGCCTTACGCTACGGAACCCACCCTCCCGTGGGTGCCCCTTCTGCCATTTTCCGGAATTCCGGCGCGGTTAGCGCCCACAAGTGCACAACTTCTGACCACCCGCGCGGAATTTCAGCGCCACCATCCCATGAGCGACGCGTGATGTCGGTTTTTGACAGCCACAGTTGTGCACAACTGTCTAGCTGGGGCGAAGACCACCCCCGGAGACCGCCCATGGACCAGCACCGATTCCAGAAAGACCTGCCCTTCTCCGAGGCCGAGTATGAACGACGTCTCGCCAAGACCCGCGCCGCCATGGAAAAGGCTGGCGTTGAGGTTCTGCTGGTCACCGACCCGTCGAACATGGCCTGGCTCACCGCCTATGACGGCTGGTCGTTCTACGTGCATCAGGGCGTGTTGGTGTTCCACGATGCCGACCCAATCTGGTGGGGCCGCAACCAGGACACAAACGGTGCCGTGCGCACCGTCTGGATGGGCGACGACCGGGTCATCGGCTATGCCGACAACTACGTGCAGTCGACCGAGCGCCACCCGATGGAAGATCTCGCCCAGCGCCTGATCGGCATGGGGCACGAGGGCGCGCGGCTCGGCGTCGAGATGGAGAATTACTACTTTTCCGCCAAGGCCTTCATGGCGCTGGCCGACAGCCTGCCCAGCGCCACCATCGTCGACGCCACCGCGCTGGTGAACTGGCAGCGCAACATCAAGTCCGCCGAAGAGATCGCCTTCATGCGCAAGGCGGCGCGAATCTCGGAAAAGATCGTCGACGGCCTGCTCGAGCGGGTCGAGCCCGGCGTGCCGAAGAACGAGGTGGTGGCCGAGATCCAGCGTGACGCCATCCTCGGCGTGGGCGACGACTGGGGCGACTACGCCTCCATCGTGCCGCTGCTGCCCTCGGGCTCGGATGCCGCCGCCCCGCACCTGACCTGGGACGGGCGGCCGTTCAAGAAGGGCGAGGCCACCTTCTTCGAGATCTCCGGCTGCTACCGCCGCTATCACGCGCCGCTTTGCCGGACGATCTTTCTCGGCCAGCCACCCGACCTGTTCCTCGCCGCGGAGGACGCGCTGGTCGAAGGGCTCGAGGCCGGGCTCCAGGCCGCCCGCGCCGGCAACCGCGCCTGCGACATCGCCAACGCGCTGGCCGCGCCGCTCGAGCGCGCCGGGATCGAGCGCGGCGCCCGCTGCGGCTACCCCATCGGCCTGTCCTACCCTCCGGACTGGGGCGAGCGCACGATCTCGCTGCGCGCCGAGGACGAGACCATCCTGCAGCCCGGCATGACCTTCCACTTCATGCCCGGCCTGTGGATGTCGGACTGGGGCCTGGAAATCACCGAATCGATCCTGATCACCGAAGACGGGGCGGCGGAATGCTTCTGCGACCGTCCCCGCCAGATGTTCGTCAAAGCCTGAGGAGCCAACCATGCTGAAAGAGACCGAAGCGATTCTCGCCGACCTCATCTCCTTCCCCACCGTGTCGAGCGACAGCAATCTCGACATGATGGCGTGGATGGCGAACTGGCTGGAACATCATGGCGCGAAGGTCGAGCTCTTCGCCGACGCCAGCGGCGCCAAGGCCAACATGTTCGCCACCATCGGCCCCGACGTGCCGGGCGGCGTGGTGCTGTCGGGCCATTCCGACGTGGTGCCGGTGACCGACCAGGTCTGGCACTCCAACCCGTTCCACCTGACCGAGCGCGACGACCTGCTGCTCGGCCGCGGTGCCTGCGACATGAAAGGCTTCATCGCCGCCGCCATCGCCATGGCCGATCCGCTGTCGCAGACACCGCTGAAGCGCCCGGTACACCTGTGCTTCACCCATGACGAAGAGGTCGGCTGCATGGGCGCCCGCGCCCTGGTGCCCGAGCTCGAGCGCCGCGGCTACGCGCCACGGATGGCCATCGTGGGTGAGCCGACCGACATGAAGATCATCGAGGGCCACAAGGGCTGCTGCGAATACACCTGCCGCTTCCACGGGCTCGAAGGGCACGGCTCGGCCCCCGCGCGCGGCGTCAACGCGGTGGAATACGCGGTGCGCTACGTCACCCAGCTGATGAGCCTGGCCGAGCAGCTCAAGACCCGGGTGCCGGCCAATTCGCGCTTCGATCCGCCCTGGACCACGGTCAATGTGGGCCGGCTCTATGGTGGCGTGGCGCACAACGTCATCCCCGGCTTCGCCGAGGTCGACTGGGAGATGCGCCCGGTGCAGTCGGGCGACGCGCATTTCGTCAAGGATGCGCTGGAAGCTTATGTCGAAACCGAGCTGCTCCCGGCGATGCGCAAGGTGAACCCGGAGGCCCGCATCGAGACCCAGGTGATCGGCGAGGTGGCCGGGCTCGAGCCGATGTCCGACAATGCCGCCCGCGATCTGGTGGCGCAGCTCACCGGCAATGACGACTGCGGCGTGGTGCCATTCAGCACCGAGGGCGGCCTGTTCCAGGAAATGGGCATGTCGGTGGTGATCTGCGGCCCGGGCTCGATCGCGCAGGCCCACAAGCCTGACGAGTTCGTCTCGCGCCAGCAGCTGTCGCAATGCCTGACCATGCTGGAGGGCATCGGGCGGAGCGTCGCCGCGTGAGCACCGCCGCGGCGCGCCACCAGCGCCTGCATTCAGAACTGCGCGAGCGCATCTGCCTGCTCGACTACCCGCCGGGCACCAAGCTCTCGGAAGAGGCGCTGGCGGCCGAGTTCGGCACCTCGCGCACGCCGCTGCGCCGGGTGCTGGCGCGGCTCGAAGACGAGGGGCTGGTGGAAAGCCGCCACGGCATCGGCACGCTGGTCACCGATGTCGACATGGCACTGATGGCGCAGGTCTACGATCTGCGCCTGCACCTGGCCGCGCTGGCAGGCCAGCTCGACCCGCTGCCGGTGACCCCCGGGGTGAGGGCCGAGATCCGCGATTTCGTCACCCGCGGCGAGGCGCTGCTCGCCGCCCCCGATCCGCGCGCCTTCGCCGCGCTCAACAGCGCCTACCACCGCTTCGGCCTGTCGCTCACCGGCAACGCCCCCCTGCGCGAGACCGCGGCCCGGCTCTACTACCTCACCGCCCGGATCTGGCTGACCTCGATCCCGCGCATGAACCTGACCTCGGAATGCGCCATCTTCCTCGGCGAGATGCGCGAAACCGAAACCGCTCTCGCAGCCGGAGACACCGCCGCCGCCGCCCTGATCCGCCGCGCCCACATCTCGATGAGCGTTCACCGCATGACCCGCTGAGCCACCGCCGCCACACCGCTCCATCTTCTCTGGTTCGAAAATACCTCGGGGGGAGTCGCAGCTCCGCTGCGGCGGGGGCGGCGCCCCCTCACCGCGCTGCAAGTGGCGCAACGCTCCGCACAGCTTCGCGCGCCCGGCTTTGCCAGCCCTTCAACGGTGCGACGCTTCAAGCAGCGCAGCCCCCCAAGCTTCTTCTGGCCAGAAATATCCCGGGGGAGGCCGCGGCACGCGGACGGGGGCAGCGCCCCCATCCCCCCTCTCCAACCTCCAAGGCGTCAGGACATCGCCCGAACTACAGCGAATCCTCGACCCGGAACCCCTGCGGGATCCCATCCTGCCCGTTCAGCATAAGGTCCGCCATCACCCCGGCCACCTTCGGCGCCATGCCGAAGCCGATCTTGAAGCCGCCATTGGCGATGAAATGCCCCTCCCGCCCGGGCCAGCCCCCGAGCATCGGCGCCCGGCTCTTTGCACGGGGCCTCACTCCGGCCCAGCGCTCGACCACCTCGGCACCATGCAGGAGCGGCATCGCCGTCACCGCGCGCTCGACCAGCGCCTCGCATTGATCGTCGCAGGAGGTCGGGTCTTCGAAGTCGCGCTCCGAAGTCGAGCCGATCGCCACGGTGCCGTCGTGATGCGGCACGATGTGCAAACCGCCGGCAAAGACCTGAGGCGCATCGCCAGCATCGAACCGCAGCAGCGCCGACTGGCCCTTCACACCCGCCCCCACCGGCTTGCCCAAGGCCTCCGAGAGCGCGATCAGCCCCTGCCAGCCGGTGGCCCAGAGCACCTGCCCGGCATCCTCGGCCTCGCGCACCACCTCGACACCCATCGCCGAGAGCGCCGCCACCAGCGCCGCCGAGGCGCGCCGCGGCGACATCCGGGCGCTGAGCGTGTCGCGGATCAGCCAGCCCGTGGGGGTCAGCGGCGCGAAGGGCCCGGCCTCCTCGGCGCGGATCACCTCCCAGACCGCGGCCTCGCCCCAGAGGTCTCGCGCCGTGATCTCGCGTCCGCGCGCCAATTCAAGCCCCTTGTCGTCGGCCACCGGCTGCAGCCGGCCGCTGCGGGCGTAGTCGGGCGAGACGCCGCCCACCGCCTCGACCTCGGCCCAGAAGGCTTCGGCCATCAACAGGCTCTCGAGCTGGAACGCCTTCTTCGGGTTCCAGTTCTCCGGCACGTGCGGGGCCAGCGCGCCGACGATGCCGCCGCTCGATCCGGCCCCCGGCCCGTACGGGTCGACGACCTGGACCGTTGCCCCGGCCCGGGCGCAGGCCCAGGCGATCGAGAGGCCGAAGATCCCTGCCCCGCGCACTGTCACGTCGATGCTTGCCATTCGTCTGCCCTCCGGTCATGGTCGCGCCAGTTCTAGGACAGACCATCATGACGAACCAGCCCGACGCCCCTCTCTGGCGCGACGGCGAGGTGCCGGTGTCGCCGCGCTTCGACGATCCGTATTTCTCGCTCGAGAACGGCCTCGCCGAGACCCGACACACCTTCCTCGCCGGCAATGATCTTCCCGCCCGTTTCCGCGACGGCTTTCACGTGGCCGAGCTGGGCTTCGGCACCGGGCTCAACCTGCTCGCCACGCTGCAGATCTGGCGCCAGAGCGGCACCGCCGGGACGCTCCATTTCACCAGCTTCGAGGCCTTCCCGATGACCGGCGCGGACATGATCCGCGCCCAGTCGGCCTTTCCCGAGCTGTCCGCCATCGCCGATGAGCTGGCGCCGTTCTGGCGCGACGGGGCGCGCGAGATCGACCTGCCCGACCTGCGCTTCCGCATGGTGGAAGGCGATGCCCGCCTTGCCCTGCCCGCATGGCAGGGCGAGGCGGATGCGTGGTTTCTCGATGGCTTCTCGCCCGCCAAGAACCCCGAGCTCTGGGGCGCGGACCTGATGGAAGAGGTCGGCCGTCACACTGCGCCGGGCGGCACCATTGCCACCTACACCGCAGCCGGCCACGTGCGCCGCGCACTCGAGGCGGCAGGGTTTGCAGTCGCCCGTGTGCCCGGCTATGGCCGCAAGCGACACATGACGCGCGCGGAGCTGGCCTGATGGCGGAACAGAACACCAAATTCGGCATCTGGCTGATGGTCCTGACGACCTTCGTCTTTGCCCTGCAGGACGGCATCTCTCGGCACCTGTCGGACAGCTACAACGTCTACATGGTGGTGATGATCCGCTACTGGTTCTTCGCCGCCTTCGTCATGGCCATCGCCGGGCGGCAGGCGGGCGGGCTGAAGGCCGCCGCTGCCACCACGCAGCCGTGGCTGCAGATCTTCCGCGGCGTGCTGCTGGTGGCCGAGATCTGGGTGATGATCACCGCCTTCGTGCTGCTGGGCCTCACCGAGAGCCACGCCGTCTTCACCGCCTACCCGCTGCTCGTGGCGGCGCTGTCGGGGCCGATCCTCGGCGAGAAGGTCGGCTGGCGACGCTGGTCGGCCATTGGCGTGGGCTTCATCGGGGTCGTCATCATCCTGCAGCCCTCGGGCGGTGTGTTCTCGCCTCACGCCGCCGTGCCACTGGTGGCGGCGCTGATGTTCGCGCTCTACGGATTGCTGACCCGCTACGTGGCCCGGCGCGACACCGCCGCGACCTCGTTCTTCTGGACCGGGGTTTCGGGCGCGGTGACCGCGACGCTGGTGGGCGCGTGGTTCTGGGAGCCGATGAGCGCACCGGACTGGGGCTGGATGGCGCTGCTCTGCATCACCGGCGCCAGCGGACATTACACGCTGATCAAGTGTTACGAGGTGGCCGAGGCCTCGGCGGTCCAGCCTTTCGCCTACCTGCAGCTGGTGTTCGCCTCGGCCCTCGGCATGACCGTGTTCAACGAGACGCTGCGGCCCAACGTGGCGATGGGCGCGGTGATCATCGTGGCGGCGGGACTGTTCACCCTCTGGCGTGAGCGGGTGAAGCGCTAGGGCGCCTGTGGCCTCAGGCTCGGGCCCTGTCGAGCATCGGGCAGCCGGGGTCGTGAAGGCCAGCTGCATGCTGAGCACGGCGCATTCCTGAGGCCCGGAGGCGGCACCGGTCCTGATCACAGCGCCTCCCGGACCGACAAAAGAAAAGCCCCGCGCACTGCGCGGGGCTTCGTCCTGTCAGGAACAGGTCGGTCGCGATCACATGCGCGAGGCGACGTTTTCCCAGTTGACCAGGTTGTCGAGGAAGTTGGCCAAGTAGGCCGGGCGCTTGTTGCGGAAGTCGATGTAGTAGGAGTGCTCCCACACGTCGCAGCCCAGCAGAGCGGTCTGGCCGAAGCACAGCGGGTTCACGCCGTTCTCGGTCTTGGTGATCTTCAGGCCGCCATCGGCGTCCTTGACCAGCCATGCCCAGCCCGAGCCGAACTGCCCGGCGCCGGCTGCCGAGAAGTCTTCCTTGAATTTGTCGACCGAGCCGAAGCTCTCTTTTAGGGCCGCTTCAAGCTCGGACGGCATGGCGTTGTCGCCGGAGCCCATCATTTCCCAGAACTGGGTGTGGTTCCAGTGCTGCGAGGCGTTGTTGAACAGGCCCGATTGCGCCACGGCGCCAGCTTCGTAAGTGCCTTTCACGATCTCTTCCAGCGACTTGTCAGCCCACTCGGTGCCGTCGATCAGCTTGTTCAGCGTGGTGACGTAGGTGTTGTGGTGGATGTCGTGGTGGTACTCGAGCGTCTCCTTGGACATGCCCTTGGAGGCAAGCGCGTCGTGTGCGTAGGGGAGATCGGGAAGTTCGAAAGCCATGGTGTTACCCTCTTGGTCCGAGTGAATTTGTATACCATTCCTAGACCCACGTTCAGCGAGGTCAAGGAGTGTCATGGTTTAAACGTGCGATGACGCGTCCTGTTCCGAAATCGCCTCGCGCGTGTGGTGGTGCACCTCTCCGCCGGGCCCAGCTGCCAGCGACAGCACCTGGAAGGCGTAGTCGGCTACCGAGCGGAACACGAAGACCTGCGCTTCGCTCGCGCTGCGCAGCCAATAGCCCGCCGCCACCTGCGCCAGCCGCGAGCGCCGGACCATACCGGGGGTAAAGGCGTCCGGCGAGATGTCGGCCGGCGTCACCTTGGAGAGCACGTCGCGCAGATGCGGGCCGCTCAGCCGGAACTGGGCGCGGGCGTCAGAAACATCGGTGATCGCGATGAACCAGCCCTCGAACGTGGTGTTCAGCCGCGCGAGCATCTCCGGCACCGCATCATAGGGCAGAAGCAGCAGAAGCTCGTCATGCGCCATCCAGAGCAGCGCCCGGTCGCCCTCCTCCACCGCCGAGAGCGGCTCGGGGATGCCGAGGCCCAGCAGCTCGCCAAGCTTCGCGCGGTAATCGTCCGAGACCTCGCAGCGCAGGGAGATCTGGCCCTGCGGCGGCAGCGCCTCGATCGAGATCAGGCCCTCGGAGCGGGCGCCCGCCATCGGTGCCATCACATCAGACATCCTGTTTCTCCCCTTTCGGATCAAAGAACACCGGGCTCACGATCTTCGCCTCGACGGTGGTCAGCTCGTCGCGGGTCTCGTCCTGTGTCTCGGCGGTGAACGAGAGCACCTCGCCCATACGGTCGGGCCCGTGTTCGACCAGCCCCATGGCGATGCCCTTGTTCAGCGTCGGCGAGAAGTAGGTCGAGGTCACGCGGCCTTGCGTGTTGCGCTGGCCGTTGGCGTTCTTGCCCGCCGCGATGGCATAGGCGCCATCAGGCAGCACCGAGCCGTCGAGTGTCTCGAGCCCGACCAGCTGCCAGCGGCCATCGCGCGCCATGTCGGGGCGCTGCTGCGCGCGCTTTCCAAGGAAGTCCTCTTTCTTCTTCGAGATCGCCCAGTGCAGGCCAAGATCCTGCGGGATCACCGTGCCGTCGCTCTCGTCGCCGATCATGATGAAGCCCTTCTCGGCCCGCATCACGTGCAGCGCCTCGGTGCCGTAGGGGGTGATGTTCCACTCTGCCCCGGCCTCGAGCAGCTTGCCCCAGAAGGCGCGGCCGCGATTGGCCGGCACCGCGATCTCGTAGGACAGCTCGCCCGAGAACGAGATGCGGTAGACCCGCACCGGGGTGTCGGCGAGCCTGCCATCCGCCCAGGTCATGAACGGCATCGCCTCCTTCGAGACATCCATGCCGCCGAGCTTTTCCAGCAGCTTGCGGGCATTGGGGCCGACCACGGCGATCTGGGCGTATTGCTCGGTCAGGTTGGCGGTGTAGACCTTCCAGTCCCACCATTCGCATTGCAGCCAGTCTTCCATGTGGGCGTGAACGTGATCCGCGCCGCCGGAGGTGGTGTGGCAGAGCCAGCTGTCCTCGGAGAGCCGCACCACGACACCGTCATCCATCAGGAAGCCGTTCTCGTTGCACATGAGGCCGTAGCGGCATTTGCCCACCGGCAGGGTCGACATCATGTTGGTATACATCATGTCGAGGAACCGGCCCGCGTCAGGCCCCTTTACGAGGATCTTGCCAAGTGTCGAGGCGTCGAGCAGGCCGAGGCTCTCGCGGGTGGCGCTGATCTCGCGATTGACGGCGGCGTGACGGCTTTCGCCCGGGCGCGGGTAGCAATAGGGCCGGCGCCACTGGCCGACAATCTCCCACGCCGCGTTGTTGGCCTCGTGCCAGTCCTGCATCGGGGTGCGGCGCAGCGGCTGAAACACCGCGTCTCGCGCCTCGCCGGCGATGGCGCCGAAGCTGATCGGCGTGTAGGGCGGGCGGGAGGTGGTGGTGCCAGTCTGCGGGATGGGCGCGCCGAGCGCATCGGACAGGATCGCCAGACCGTTGATGTTGCTCAGCTTGCCCTGATCCGTGGCCATGCCGAGCGTGGTGTAGCGCTTGGCGTGCTCGACGCTTTCATAGCCCTCGCGCGCGGCGAGCTGAACGTCGGACACTTTCACGTCGTTCTGATAGTCGAGAAAGGCCTTCATGCGCAGATCGGCGCGGGCGCCCTGCGGCATCAGCCAGACTGGCAGCAGCGGTGCTTCCGCGGTGCTCTCGGCCTTCGGCACCGGGCTTTCCTCGAAGCCGCAGCCCATGGCCTCGATCGCCGCCTTGCCGGCGCCGTCGGCGCAGGCCAGCGCCTCCTGCAGCCCGAGATGGCCATTGGCCGATCCTGCCGCAATCACGAAGGGCTTGCCATCGGCACCGGTGGGCGCGCGGGAGGGGTCGGGGCGGAAGAAGGCGCCGTCGGCGTCCCATGTCAGCTTGCCGCCGCAATGCGACCAGAGATGCACCACCGGCGACCAACCGCCGGACATCGCCACCGCGTCGCACGCGATCTCCTCGAGCATCGAGCCGCCGCCGGCCTGATCGCAGATCGCCACGCCGGTGACCCGGGCGCCGCCCAGCACCTTGGAGATGCCGCGGGCAGGCTCGACCCGGATGCCGAGATCGCGCGCCTCCTGCATCAGCGCGCCGCCCCCCATCGGGCGGGCGTCGAGGATCGCCGGCACGTCGAGGCCGCTCTGCTTGAGCAGGATCGCGGTGCGGTAGGCGTCGTCATTGTTGGTGACCACCACGGTGCGGTCGCCGGGGGCGACACCGTAATTGACCACGTAATCGCGCACGGCAGAGGCCAGCATCACGCCCGGCACGTCGTTGCCGGCAAAGCTCAGCGGGCGCTCGATGGCGCCGGTGGCGGAGACGATCTGTTTGGCGCGGATGCGCCAGAGCCGATGTCGCGGCCCCTGCGCGCCCGGCCTGTGGTCGGTGACGCGCTCATAGCCCAGCGCGTAGCCGTGATCGTAAACGCCTGCCCCCATGCAGCGCAGCCTCAGCCGGACATTGTCCATCGCCTCGAGCTCGGCGACGGTCTGCGCGACCCATGCCTCGGGGGCGAGCTCCTCGATGGTGCCGCCGTCGACCGGCGCTCGGCCGCCCCAATGAGCGGCCTGCTCCATGAGCAGCACCTGAACCCCGGCATGCGCGGCGTTGCGCGCCGCCTGCAGCCCGGCCACGCCACCGCCGACGATCAGCACGTCGGTATGGGCATGGAAATGCTCGTAGCGGTCGGCGTCACGCACCTCCGGGTGGGGCGCCTTGCCGAGACCGGCGGATTGCCGGATCACCGGCTCGTAGACGTATTTCCAGAACGACCGCGGCCAGAGGAACGTCTTGTAGTAGAACCCGGCCGGCAGGAAGCGCGCGAGCTTGGCGTTGATCTCGCCCACGTCGAAGGCGAGGCTCGGCCAGTGGTTTTGGCTCTCGGCCACCAACCCGTCGAAGAGCTCGGTGGTGGTGGCGCGCTGATCCGGCTCGAACCGCGCCCCCTGCCCGAGTCCCACCAACGCGTTCGGCTCCTCGGCACCAGACGCGACGATGCCGCGCGGGCGGTGGTACTTGAAGCTTCGGCCCACCAGAAGCTGGTCTCCGGCGAGCAGGGCCGAGGCCAGCGTGTCGCCCTCGAAGCCAGTGAAGCGGCGGCCGTTGAAGGTGAAGCCGATCTGTTTGCCGCGATCGGTGAAGCGGCCGCCCGTAGCGAGACGCGTGCTCATGCCCAAGCTCCCGAGATGTTGCGAGCGGGGGCGGGGGCTGTCTGCCCCCTCGCGCGACGGGGCGCGCTCCCCCCGAGGATATTTTCGGCCAGAAGAAGCATCAGAGCGCCTCTGCCCAGCCCGGGTGACGGGCGGTGATGCGGTCGACGATCTCCTGCGGCGGCGCGTGGGTCTGGGCCGCGTAGGTGCCGTAGACCTCCATGGTGACGCTGTCGCGCGCGGCGAGGAACCACTTTCCACAGCCATAGGCGTGGCGCCAGCGCTCGAGCACGACCCCGCGCGGGTTGTCGCGGGTGAAGAGATAGGTCTCGAGCGCCGCGTCGGAACTGCCGGGGCCTTCGCGTTTCAGATGCGCCTCGCCGCCGGGGGCGAGCTCGATCTCGGCGGCGTCGACGCCGCAGCAGGGGCAGTGGAGGATCAGCATGCGAAGGCTCCTTTTGCGACACCACGAGGCAGCGGCGGCGCGATGCCCCCTGCCCTAGAGGTCGTCGAGATTTTCCAGGGCATTGGCGGCATTGTCGAGCGCCGAGGCGCCACCTTCTGTCGGCACCGGGACGCGAACGCCGATGCCCGGCGATCCGGTCGCGCCGGGGGCAAGCAATGTGTAGAGCAGCACGGCGAGCACCACCGAGAGCACCACGGCGAAGAGGACGGGCGCGAGGCGACGGCCGGGGGCGCGCCGCGGCGCGGGACGATCTGACATTCGGGCGCTCCTTCGCTGCCTGAGGATGTCAGTCGAACGCGTGTCACGCGCCGGGCGTTCCGTCCCGGGCACGCCGCATCCTGCGCCCATTCCCGCGCCAGCTGCGCAAAAGACGGGCAGATTCGCGGATTTTCATGCTGAGCCGGCGCGATCCCGGGTCGGATCACGTTGTTTTCTCGTTCGGCCCCTAGATTGGTCCCGAGGCAACAAGAACGAGAAACTCCATGAGCAGGCTGACCACCCTTACACTCACGAGCCACCGCGGCCGGGACTACCCGGTCGAGCTGTTCTCTCCCGATACCGGTTTCACCGATACCGGCGCGGTCTACCTCTACCTCAAGCTGCCCGAGGGCCGCTCGCGGCAGGTTCAGGTGTTCTATGTCGGCGAGACCTGCGCGCTCGACGCGCAGCTGGCCGAGGACCGTCGCCCCGGCGGCCCTTGGGAACGCGCCGAGGCACTCGGCTTCGACGCCATCGGCGGGCTGGCGCTGGCCCGCCCCGAGGATCGGGCGATGATCGCGGCCGAGTTCATCCACAGCTGGCGCCCGCCCTGCAATGACGGCCACGGCGCGCTGGCCGGGCTCGCAGGCCTCGCCGCCCCCGCGCCGTTCCGCGTGAAGCGGGCGATGGTCGGCAAGTAACACCACCGGGAAAGGATCGCGCGGGGCGGTCAATGCGCCACCCCCGCCGCGACGCTCTCGTCGATGAAGCGGCCCTCGCGGAAGCGGTCGAGGCCGAACTCGGCGGTCAGCGGCGAGTGTCCCTTGGCCATGAGCTCGGCAAAGCCCCAGCCCGAGCCGGGGATCGCCTTGAAGCCGCCGGTGCCCCACCCGCAATTGATGAAACAGCCCTCGAGCGGGGTCTTCGACAGGATCGGCGAACGGTCCCCGGTCACGTCGACGATGCCGCCCCATTGCCTCAGCATCTTGAGTCGCGAGATCATCGGGAAGGTCTCGACCAGCGCCCGCACCGTCTCCTCGATGTGCTGGAAGCTGCCGCGCTGGGTGTAGTTGATGTACCCGTCGGTGCCGCCGCCGATCACCATCTCGCCCTTGTCGGACTGGCTCATGTAGCCGTGCACCGTGTTGGCCATGACGACCACGTCCATGCAGGGCTTGATCGGCTCGCTGACCAGCGCCTGCAGCGACACGCTCTCGAGCGGCAGCCGGAAGCCGGCCTTCTCGGCCAGCACGCCGGAATGGCCCGCCACCACGATGCCGAGCTTGTTGCACGAGATCTCTCCGAGCGAGGTCTCGACCCCGGTGACCTTGCCGCCGGTCTGGCGCACCGCGGTGACCTCGCAGCCCTGCAGGATGTCCATGCCCATGTCGGAGCAGGCGCGGGCGTAACCCCAGGCCACCGCATCGTGGCGCGCGGTGCCGGCGCGGGCTTGCCAGAGCGCGCCCAGAACCGGGTAGCGGGGCCCGTCGATGTTCATGATCGGGCAGAGCCGCTTGACCTCGCGCGGCGAGATCATCTCGGTGTCGATGCCTTGCAGGCGGTTGGCATGCGCGGTGCGCTGGTAGCCGCGCAGCTCGTGCTCGGTCTGCGCCAACATCATCACGCCGCGGGGCGAGAACATGACGTTGTAGTTGAGATCCTGGCTCAGCCCCTCGTAGAGCGAGCGCGCCTTCTCGTAGAGGGCCGCGGACGGGTCCTGAAGGTAGTTCGAGCGGATGATCGTGGTGTTGCGTCCGGTATTGCCGCCGCCGAGCCAGCCCTTCTCGAGGATCGCCACGTTGCGGATGCCGAAATTCTTCCCGAGGTAATAGGCAGTGGCGAGCCCGTGCCCGCCGGCGCCGACGATGATCACGTCGTAATGGGTTTTCGGCTTGGGCTTGCCCCAGGCACGGCCCCAGCCGGTGTGGTAGCGGGCCGCCTCGCGGGCGATGGCAAATGCGGAATAACGCTTCATCAATCCTCGAATCCGGGGCGCGGCAATGCCCCTGTACAACCAAGATCAGCACGGGAGGCGCCCCGACCGCAACCACATCGACGCCTTCGTGACCCGCCACCGGCAATCCGTCGCGCCCTTGAGGCCTTTTTTCCTGCGGCCGCTGCCTATACATGAGGGGCGGACAAAGGGACGGAGACAGCATTGACCCTCTTCTGGATCGTGGCGGGCGCGGTGGTGCTCGTGGTAGCGGCGCTGCTGGTGATGGCACTTCTGCGCGGCGAGCGTGCAACCGGGCCGGCCGAGGCCTATGACCTGCAGGTCTATCGCGACCAACTGCGCGAGATCGAGCGCGACGCGGCCCGTGGCACCATCGCCCCGGAAGAGGCGGAGCGACTGAAGACCGAGGTCTCGCGCCGCATTCTCGCCGCCGATGCGCGGATCCAGGGCGGTGCGGCGTCGGCCAGCCGCGGCAGCGGTCCCGGCAAGGTGATGGCGGCGGTGATCGTGCTGGCGCTGATCGGTGGCAGCTCCCTGCTCTACCTGCGGCTCGGCGCGCCGGGCTACGGCGATCTCGGCCTCCAGGCCCGCATCTCGGCGGCGCAGGAGGCACGGGCCAACCGGCCCTCGCAGGACGAGGCAGAGGCCCAGCTCCCGGCCCAGCCGCCGGTCGAGGCGCCGGAGGACTACCTCGCTCTGGTCGAGCGCCTGCGCACGGCGGTCACCGAACGCCCCGACGACATCCAGGGCCACATTCTGCTGGCCCGCTCAGAGGCGGCGCTCGGCAACTATGCCAAGGCCTACGCCGCGCAACGCCGGCTGATCTCGCTCAAGGGCGACAGCGTCAGCGCCAAGGATTACGCCGATCTTGCCGACATGCTGGTGCTCGCCGCCGGTGGCTACGTCTCGCCCGAGGCCGAGCAGGCGCTCGACGAGGTGATGCGGCGCGATCCCGACAACGGCGTGGCGCGCTATTATGGCGGACTGATGATGGCGCAGACCGGTCGCCCCGACACCGCCTTCCGGATCTGGGACAAGCTGCTGCGCGAAGGCCCCGCCGATGCCCCCTGGGCCGAGCCGATCCGCGAGCAGATCCCCGATCTCGCCTATGCCGCCGGCGTCAACGACTACGAGCTTCCTGCCGCTCCCGGCGCACCGGCCCTCGCCGGCCCTGGCGCGGCGGATGTCGAGGCCGCCTCCGAGCTCAGCGACGAGGACCGCCAGCAGATGATCGAGGGCATGGTCGACCGGCTCGGCGCCCGCCTCGCCGAACAAGGCGGCTCGCCCCAGGAATGGGGCCAGCTTCTCGGCGCGCTCGGTGTGCTCGGCCGCACCGAACAGGCCGCCGCGATCTGGCAGGAGGCCCAGGCGATCTTCGCAGCCCAGCCCGACGCGCTCGCCATCGTCCGCGCCGGGGCCGCCCGCGCCGGTGTCGTGGAATGACGCCCCCGTCTTCTCTGGTTCAAAAATACCTCGGGGGAGTCGCCCTCGGGCGACGGGGGCAGCGCCCCCTCCGACGCAACGAAAGCCACCTGCGATGATCCATGACGAGATCGAAGACTTCGCCGCCGCCCTGCCCCGCGACCGCGCCCTAGCCGGGCTCGACCTCGGCACCAAGACCATCGGCGTGGCGGTGTCCGATCGCCTGCTCACCGTCGCCACCCCGCTCGAGACGGTGAAGCGCAAGAAGTTCACCCTCGACGCCGAGCGCCTGCTCGAGATCCTCGTCAAGCGCGAGATCGGCGGCGTGGTGCTCGGGCTGCCGCGCAACATGGACGGCTCCGAGGGCCCGCGCTGCCAGTCGACCCGCGCCTTCGCGCGCAACTTCTCGCGGCTCTGGGACGGGCCGGTCACTTTCTGGGACGAGCGCCTCTCCACGGTCGCGGCAGAGCGCGCCCTGCTCGAGGCCGACACCTCGCGCGCCAAACGCGCCGAGCTCATCGACCATGTCGCCGCCTCCTACATCCTGCAGGGCGCGCTCGACCGGCTGCGCCACCTGAGGGCAAACGGATGAGCGATGATGTCTGGAAGCGCGACGAGATCGAAAGCCCCTGTATCAAGATCTGCGTCATCCACCCGGAAAGCCGGCTCTGCACCGGCTGCCTGCGCAGCATCGACGAGATCACCGCGTGGTCGCGGATGAGCCCCGACGCGCGCCGCGCGGTGATGCAGGAGTTGCCTTCCCGCGCCCCGCGCATCAGCAAGCGCCGCGGCGGCCGCGAGGGACGCCGCGGCTGAGGCTCACGCGCCCCGCACGATGATGTCGTCCGGCTGGATCTCCTCGGCGGTCTGGACGAAGATCGAGTAGGTCTGGCCGCCCGCGGTCAGGGCGATCTCCGTCAGGCTCCTGCCGTAGACTTCGCTGAAGGCCGGCTCGCCGATGACCAGCTCCGCGTCCTCGAGGTCCGGCCCCGGGACATCGAACAGGATCGCGTCCTCGCCGGGCAGGAAATCCAGCACCACCCCCGACATGCTGCGGTCCCCGGTCAGGTCGCCGACGAACAGGTCGCTGCCGGCCCCGCCATAGATCTCGATGCCCTCCGCCAGGATGACATCGTCGCCGGCATCGCCGCTGACATAGCCACCGGCACCGACATCGATGGTGTCGTTGCCCTCGCCACCCGAGGCGTAGATCGACGCGTCGATCCCGGTCTCGCCTGCCACGATCAGGTCGTCCCCCTCGCCCCCGAGCGCGTCGACATAGGCGTCCTCGTCGGTGAGGTAGATCGCGATCGTGTCGTTGCCCTGATCGCCCGAGACCTGCGCGTTGCTGTTGTCGACCAGCATCAGGTCATCCCCCAGCCCGCCATAGACCTCGTTGAAGGGCAGCTCGTCACCGCTTTCTTCGCTGATCACGATGGTGTCGTTGCCCTCGTCGCCCCAGGCGCGGTCGCCGCCAAGCCCGGTCTCGATCAGGTCGTCCCCCGCGCCGCCCTGGATCAGATCCGGCCCGACCCCGCCACGCAGGAGGTCGTTGCCGTCTTGGCCGTCGATCTCGTCGGCGCCCGCATTGCCCGCAAGGAAGTCGTTGCCGTCGCCGCCCAGAAGCGTGTCGTTGCCATCGTTGCCACGTACCCAGTCGGGGCCGCCAAGCGCGTCGATCAGGTCGTTGCCAGCGCCTCCCTCGACGGAGTCGGCATTGTCGGTGAGCACCGCGGAGTCGTCATCGTCGCCGAGCGTGCCGACGATCGGCTCTTCGGGATCCGTCTCCGGCGCATCAGAGTCGTCATCGCCACCACCGTCACCACCGTCACCGCTGCCAATCAGAGAAATTCCCAAGACACCAAGCGAAAGAAGCAAAAGAACTTCGAGCATTTTCAAATCCCTGTCCCGACCGATTTTCGGCCAGAGATCACGTTAACGAGATTTCTTCACACCGCGCCAGATTTTTCATCCGCGTCGATCAATCGACGCGACAATCACGCGATCCGGGCCGGATCACGTCATTTCTCTCCACATTATCAAGACGCTGTTCAGAAGAAAGACTTGCGCAGCATGTTGGCGGCCACCACCAGAATGAACACCGCAAAGGACCGGCGCAGGGTCTTCTCGTCGACCGCGTGGGCAAGCTTCGCGCCAAGCGGCGCGGTGATCAGGGTCATCGAGATGGCGATGAAGAAAGCGCCGAGATTGACCGATCCAAGCGTCAGCGGCGGTCGCACCTCTGCGGGCACCGGCACGAAGAGGAAGGCCAGCACCGAGGGCAGCGCGATCAGCAGGCCGAAGCCCGCGGCGGTGGCCACGGCGCGGTGCATCGGCACCGAGCACAGGGTCATCATCGGCACCCCGAAGCTGCCGCCCCCGATCCCCATCAGCACCGACAGGAAGCCCACGACCGGCGACAGCAGCGCCCGCATCCCACCGCCCGGCATGGCGCCCGAGAGCCGCCAGTCGCGGCGCCCGAATGCAAAGTAGAGACCGATGAAGATGGCGATGCAGCCGAACAGCGCCTGCAGGAAATCCGAGCGCAGCCGGGCCGCGGTCAGCACCCCGATCAGCGCGCCGATGGCGATGCCCGGCGCCCAGGCGCGCAGGATGCCCCACTCGACCGCGCCCTTCTTGTTGTGCGACAGCACCGAGCGGATCGAGGTGACGATGATCGTCGCCAGCGAGGTGGCAAGGCAGATCTGCATCACCTGTGGGCTGCCATAGCCGATGGTCTCGAAGGTGAAGAGAAAGGCCGGCACCAGAACGATGCCCCCGCCCACGCCCAGTAGCCCCGCGATCAGCCCGGCAAAGGCGCTGGTGACGACAAGCAGCCCGACAAGGGGCAGCAGCGTGGCAATGTCCGGCATGGGGGAGATCCTTGATCTGGTATACCAGCGGCTTAGTCCCCCGCCGCCGCGCGTGCAAGCCTTGCGCCGATGCGCGAAGCTCAGGCGGCCGCTGGCACCCGCGACAGCGCCTCTTCGACCAGCTCCGGCCCGGCGCCGTCGCGCGTGGCGCCCTCGGACAGCACCCGGCGCCACTGCCGCGCACCCGGTCGCCCGGCAAAGAGGCCCAACATGTGCCGGGTGATCTGGTGCAGCCTGCCGCCGCTGGCGAGGTGGCGCCCGATATAGGGCAGCATCGCCTGCACCGCCTCCTCAGGGGACACCGGCCCGGCCGCCTCGCCATAGATCCGGGCATCGGCATTGGCGAGGATGTCCCAAGGCTGGTGATAGGCGGCGCGCCCGATCATCACGCCGTCGAGCCCGTCGGCGAGCAGCGCCTCGGCGGTATCGAGATCTGTGATGCCGCCGTTGATCGAGACGTGCAGCTGCGGGAAGGCCCGCTTCATCTCGCGCACGATCTCGTAATCGAGCGGCGGGATATCGCGGTTTTCCTTGGGGCTCAGCCCCTGCAGCCAGGCCTTGCGGGCGTGGATCACCACGCGCTCGCAGCCCGCGCCCGAGATCTTCTGGAGGAAGTCGGGCAGCACGTCGCGCGGCTCCTGCTCGTCGACGCCGATGCGGCACTTGACGGTGACGTCGATCTTCACCGCCTCGCGCATAGCGGCGACGCAGTCCGCGACGAGCTCCGGCGACCGCATCAGCACAGCGCCGAACGTGCCCGATTGCACCCTGTCCGACGGGCAGCCACAATTGAGATCGATCTGATCATAGCCCGCCTGCTCGCCAAGCGTCGCCGCCCGCGCGAGCTCCTCCGGATCCGACCCGCCAAGCTGCAGCGCGACAGGGTGCTCCTCAGGGTTATAGTCGAGCAGATGCAGCGCCCCGCCGCGCACGAGCGCCGGGGCCGTGACCATCTCAGAATAAAGCAGTGCCCTCCGCGACAGCAGCCGGTGCAGATAACGGCAGTGCCGGTCGGTCCAATCCATCATAGGTGCAACCGACAAGCGGGACGCATTGAGAACACTATATTTTATTTTTTTATCAGCCATTTACCGCTCATCTATCCGCCCTGTTACCGTCTCATATGTTGTAATTCGCGCCGATTTTTGGCATGATTTACAACAAATGTTGTAACTTGAGCCAAATGTTGTAACCCCATGGGTACCATCATCAAGCGAAAGCGCAAAGACGGCTCCGCCGCCTGGCTTGCCCAGATCGCCGTTCGGCGGGCTGGAAAAACTGTCTGGCGCGAGAACCGGACCTTCGAGCTGCGTTCGACCGCCGCGGCCTGGATCGAGAAGCGCGAGAAGGACCTTGCCAAGCCCGGCGCTCTTGAAAACCTGCCCATCGGAGAGACCCGCCGCCGCGAAGTGACCCTCGGCGACGCAATCGACAAATATGTCGAAGACAGCGCGAAGGCAATCGGTCGGACCAAGGCGCAGGTTCTCAAGAGCATCAAGGAGTTCGACATCGCGAACAAGCTTTGCGCCCAAATCGACAGCGCCGACATCGTGGCCTTCGCTCAGGAGAAGCTGAAGACGGGTGTCTCGCCGCAAACCGTGGCCAACTACCTCTCCCATCTCAGCGCGGTCTTCACGGTGGCCGGTCCGGCCTGGAACTATCCGCTGGACGAACGCGCGATGCGCAATGCGATGATCGTCGCGAAGAAGCTAGGGCTGACGCAGAAGAGCCGCCACCGCGATCGCCGACCGACGCTGGACGAACTCGACCAGTTGATGGCGCATTTCCTCGATCGCTCGATCCGCCGCCCTTCCTCCGTCCCAATGCATCGCGTCATCGCCTTTGCGATTTTCTCAACACGACGACAGGAAGAGATCACGCGGATCACATGGGCGGACCTCGACAAGGACGGCAAACGCGTCCTTGTGCGCGACATGAAGAACCCCGGCGAGAAGATTGGCAACGACGTCTGGTGCGACCTGCCCGATCCGGCGCTGGCGATCATTGAGGCGATGCCGAAACACGCGAGCCAGATCTTCCCCTACTCCACCGATGCAATAAGCGCGGCCTTCACTCGGGCGACGCAGCTTCTCGGCATCGAGAATCTGCGCTTCCACGACCTGAGGCACGAAGGCGTCTCGCGCCTGTTCGAGATCGGCTACAACGTTCCTCACGCGGCTGCTGTTTCCGGCCACCGGTCATGGACGTCGCTCAAGCGCTACACCCATCTGCGCCAAACCGGCGACAAGTTCGCAGACTGGACCTGGAATGCCGAAGTCACAACACGAGACCCGAGGCAGCGCATGCGGCGTCCATCACGGCCAGGTTCTGCGACGCGGATCAGAATAAAACCGGTTCGACGCTCGGGCTGAAAAGGAGCGATTTTTTCAATCAGACAAATCGTACTTTGCCTCTTTCGTGAACATGTAGGAGCACCAATTGACTTGGAGACAGTGTCGTCGGTGGCGTTCACGTGTTGAACACCCTGCCAAAGGCAACCTGCTGATAGAACACGGCTGGACGTTGTCACCGGACCAGCAATCTCTTTTTGTTACGGGGGGCGATCTGAACGCCTCTCGGCGAATGCAGCCAATGACTGCGAGGCGTTGGTTGCGGGGGCGCGCAACTCGCGATACTTGCGATTGGTTTAGACCCAGATTTCCCAAGTGACCTGAACATTCCGCTCTGTTGATGGCCGTATTTCTGTTATTCTCCAGTTAGTTGGGCGGCATGAGGGCGACGTTTCATGGCTCACCTATCGGGTGCGGGGTCTCGGGACGATCTGAGGCTGGATTTCGACCGGCGGGTGCGGCTGGAGTTCCGGGGATCGCAGCTCAGTTCGGATGGTGGCCTGCTGATCGTCCGGGAACTCGATGATGCGCTCGGACTGTCCGATCTGACGAGCGCAGCGCTGGTCGACAATCGAACGGGTGCTAACCGAGTTCACCAGTTGGCCGGGCTGTTCCGTCAAGCCGTCTATGGTCGCCTCGCCGGATACGAAGACGTCAACGACGCCGAGCGGCTGGCCCATGACCCGGCGATGCGGCAGGTGGTCGGTCACCGCGCCATCGATGGGCAGGCCGCGTCAACGTCGCAGATGAGCCGGTTCGAGACCGAGGGGCTGGCGACAGAGAGCAACCGCGCGGCGCTCGCCGATCTGAGCGGCCAGTGGATCGACCGCTCCCTCGACCGGGCGGGTCTGAAGTACATCGTGCTCGACATGGATAGTTCGGTCAGCCCGACCCACGGCGAGCAGGAGGGCACCGCGTGGAATGGCCATTTCGGCTGCGCCTGCTACCACCCGCTCTTCCTGTTCAACCAGTTCGGGATGCTGGAACGCTGCTCCCTGCGCCCTGGAAACGTCCACAGCGCCGACGGCTGGAAGGCGGTTCTGGAGCCGGTGATGCAGCGCTACGCCGACCGCGACATGCTGAAGTTCTTCCGCGCGGACGCCGCATTCGCGCTGCCCGATCTGTACAAGACGCTGGAGGCAGCGGGGTACTTTTACGCGATCCGGCTGCCCGCGAACGCCGTTCTGCAGGAGCATATAGCGCATCGGCTGAAGCGCCCGGTCGGACGGCCACCGAAGCACGCCCGACGGTTCTACGAGGACTTCGAGTATCAGGCGAAGAGCTGGGACAAGCCGCGCCGCGTGGTCGCGAAGATCGAGTGGCATCCGGGCGAGTTGTTCCCTCGCGTCGGTTTCGTGGTGACCAACCTGCCGATGGACCCCGAGTGGATCAGCGGGTTCTACAACCGTCGCGGCACCGCCGAGCAGCACATCCGTGAGGGCAAGTACGCCATCCGCTGGACGCGCCTGTCGTGCCGCCGGTTCCGGGATAACGAGGTGCGGCTCCAGCTGCACGCGCTGGCGTACAACCTCGCCGTCTTCCTCGCTCATGTCGGCCTGCCAGAGCCCATGTCGGCATGGTCGCTTACCAGCCTGCAGCTCAAGCTCATCAAGATCGGCGCGCGGGTTGTTCGGCATGCCCGCGCCATCATCTTTCAACTTGCCGAGGTCGCGGTGACAGGGCCGATGGTACGCGCCGTCATTGCCGCAATCCAACGGCTGCGGGCGCCTCCAGCGGCGACATGCTGACTGCGCTGACCATCAAGATCGAAGAAACCCGGCTCGACCATTGCGTCTGCGGCCTGCAGTCGATGGGCATCTGGCTGCCAATGGCGTCCGACAAGGGCCCCCGTCCGGGGCGTAGGCTGATCACCCACGGCGTCTCCGTTCGAAAAAAACGTTGTCAGGGCGTGGTGCATGCGGCACCATGGCCCTCAACGAAGCCAACTTGGGAAAGACCGGTTAGAGGGTCGTCCCGCGAGTTGCGTAGGATTCGCGGGCGCGGCGTAGAGATGTGCGGGGCGCGCGATTTCAGCTTTCTCGACTACAGAGAAGCGCGCCGATATGCCTTCTGCACACGATCCGCAAATGAGACTCCCTAGGCTCAGGACTCATAGCCAATAGATGACAGTTGCGGCGAGAGCGATGGCTGAGAAGAAGGCCTTTGGGCATCTGTCATATCTGGTCGCGACACGGCGCCAGTCCTTGAGCCTGCCGAACATGATCTCGATACGGTTCCGGCGTTTGTAGCGGCGTTTGTCCCTTGCCCGGCAGGGCATTGCGCAACAATGTCCCGTGTATGGACGCCCCCGGGGCTGCAAGCGATTTTTTGACTTTGGCAACAGCATTGCGGTCGAGTTCCTTCGTGTATCCGGCCTCTGGTTGCGACCTTCAATGCCGCGGGCCCTCATGGTGAGTTCGAGGAACAGGTCCAAAACGAGAGGCCGTAGTACAAGCTACTCGGGACATTACTGGTTTTCCCATTCCTGATCTCGTCGACGCTTTGCCATGACCTCCATTCAGAACCACCGCACCCCAGCCTGCCTTCGCGCTCAGGCGTTGGCAGGGGTCTCGTAGACGCCGCCATGAGCCATGATCGCCCAGGCCATCCGCGCCATCTTGTTTGCCAGCGCAACTGCAACCAGCATTTTAGGTTTGCGAGCCAACATACGGGCCAGCCACGACCCATCTGGCGCGCCGCCGCGTTTTTGCGCGGCTTGGATCGCGGACATTGCACCGATGATCAGCAAACGCCGCAGGTCGCGCTGACCCATTTTTGATATCTTGCCCAGCCTTGTTTTACCGCCCGTAGAATGCTGGCGTGGTGCCAGCCCGATCCAGGCTGCGAAGTCGCGCCCCTTGCTGAACATCTCTGGCGGTGCCGCCAGCACGGCAATCGATACCGCCGTCACCGGGCCGATCCCCGGCATGGTCATCAACCTGCGCGCCACATCGTCCTGTCGGGCAATCTGTCGAAGTTGCCGGGTCAGCGCGTCAATGCGCGCGCTTAGCCCGGCGATGAGATCGAAGAATATTTGGCAAAGGCCGGTGACTTCGGGCGGCAATCGTTCTCCATTCTCAGCCACAGCCTTTTCCAACCGAGGCAGATGCTGAGGGCCTTTCGGCGCGACAATCCCATGTTCAGCCAGATGCCCTCGCAATGCGTTGATCGCCTGGGTACGTTGCCCTGTCAAAAGATCGCGGGTCTTGAGTACCATCGACTGACCTTGTTGCTCGGTTGTCTTGGTCGTCACAAAGCGCATGGTCGGTCGGGACGCTGCTTCAGCGATGGCTTCGGCATCATTCGCATCGTTCTTTTGCCGCTTCACATAGGGTTTGACGTATTGCGGGGCGATGAGCCTGACATCGTGGCCAAGTCTGGAAAGCTCCCGGCTCCAGTGATGCGCACCCGCGCAAGCCTCCAAAGCGATGGTGCAAGGCTCAATCTGACCGAAAAACTCTAGCACCCGCCCTCGCGGCAACGCCTTGCTAAAGACCTTAGATCCATTTGCCGCCGCGCCATGCGCGTGAAACGAACTCTTGGCAATATCCAGCCCTACAATGCTAACCTTCTCCATGGACGCTTCCTCCTCGTAGCGAATTTCGACACCGCTACCTTGGCACAGCGATGCCGTGAGGGGGCGTCCACACCATCAAGAGGGTATTTCACGGTTGTTTTGCGTTGTTTCCGACCCGGGATGCAGGCGCGTATCCCTTTGTCTTGCAACGCTTCTCGGAACCAATCGGCGTCGTAGCCGCGATCCCCGAGCAGCCAGTCGACATCGGGCAGGCTGCTGAGCAACGCTCGCGCCCCGATGTAATCACTGACTTGGCCAGCGGAGACGAAGAAACTGATCGGGCGGCCGTTGCTGTCGCAGATGGCATGCAGCTTGGTGTTCATGCCGCCCTTGGTGCGACCGATCAGGCGGCCACGCCCCCCTTTTTCGCGCCCAGGCTGGACGCGGTGCGATGTGCCTTCAGGTACGTCGCATCAATCATCACCGTTTTCTTCTCGCCGTGCTCGGCAGCCAACCCGGCCATCATGTGAGCAAAGATGCCTTTGTCGCTCCATCGCTTCCAACGATTGTAGAGCGTCTTATGAGGGCCATACTCTTTCGGCGCATCCCGCCAGCGTAAGCCATTACGGTTTATGAAGATAATCCCGCTCAGCACACGTCTATCATCGACGCGAGGCTTGCCGTGGGACTTCGGGAAATAGGGTTCAAGACGCGCCATCTGCGCGTCGTTCAGCCAGAAGAGATCAGACATGTCACCGCTCGTTTTCCGAACGCTGAATCACGCTGCTCAGGGAAAATCAATGGGGCCTGAGCCTAGCGAAGAACGTCAATTTCCGGCCAACGCACCGCCGATCTAAGCCTAGTCGGTAAGTCGACCCCCCTATGACAATTTGTCGCATGATACTTTGGGAAATAGAGGTCGGGGTTCTTAAGCACACCAAATCAGGTTGCTCTCTGAGATGCCGCCATAAAGTGTGTGAGCTCAACATTGTGCGCCTCTTGTGGACTGTGCACATTCTTGCCGTCCGATAGGTGCCGGGTCGGATGCCGCGCGGCGTGCCACGTTCTCCAGCATTGCCTTGCCGTCACTCGGCCAATCCCGACGTTCGCAAGGGCCACCACTGCAACAGGCCGGCTTCCCACACCGGACATTTATGACACCGCGCGGCATCGTCCAAGTGAACGAGGACCGCAGTGCGCACCTTCCAGCCGTTCGCCGCGAGTGCTTGATTTACACTGCGGCTGCGACGACCCTCAGGAAAGAAGGGCGGGGAGCGTTCATTCGCTGCCGGGACAACGTACAGCCGCTTTGGTACCGTTTGCGCCCTGACGGAATGCGAGCGATCCGTGGTGGCGTGCATGAACTCATTCATTGGGCAGGAGTGTTCCGCATTAAGATGAGCGCTGCTTGGGCGGGACCCTTATGCAACAGTGACTCAAAAAGGCTCCTGCAAGAATCGCAGAGAAATCGACTACAGGGCAATCATGCGGTTCTCCAAATAATGAATGGGCTCGCGTGGTCCGCTAGACTCTGCGAGCAGAAAATTTAACTCGGTTGCACCGACCCTCCTGAAGGACGGCCATTCGATGTCCCGCTTTGCAAGCTTCAAATATGCGCCGAGCGAGACGCGCCAAGTTCTTCGGGACCGCCTCTCGCGCAAGCTCTCCGTCATACCGCAAGATCGTTATCTCGACCCGAACCAAGCCTACACGCCCGACGTGGTGGCACTGCGTCTTCTTCAGGATATGAAGATATCGCCAGCTTCAGCTTGGGACGTAGCTGAGGCCGCTTACGAGTTCGACCCGGGCGGTCCGAAAGAGGCGGCCACTCTACCAGACCTCTTATCGTCCGGTCTTGTGCGCTTGGTTTGGGGAAGAGTCATAATCTCGGCGGGCGTCAGGGCTAGGGCGCTTAGGGCACCTGAAGGGCTCTGTTGCACAAATCGGGTGATGGCCGAGGTTCCCCTTTCCCCGGACGGACTTATCCCACGGCTTCCGTGACGGGTATGCCAAGCGCGGTATAGCGGTTGAGCACGGCGATGCGGACTTGGAGCTCGGCGACCTGTCGGTCGAAGTCCCGCGCCATGAGCCGTTGACCCAGCAGTTTGACACAATGCATTTTCGTTTCGACGCGGCTTCGGCGGTGGTATCCGCTCCATCGTCGCCACAGGGCACGGCCGAGGTATCTTGATGCGCGCAGGGCCTCGTTTCGGGCGGCCGCGCCAGCGGTGACGGTCTTCCATGGCTTGGCGTTCTTGCGGGGCGGGATGACGGCGTGGGCGCCGCGGTCAGCGATGGCATCGTGGCATTTGCGTGTGTCGTAGGCCCCATCTGCCGTGACGCTGCCGATTTCCTGGTCCGCCGGGACCTGGCCGAGCAGGTCGGGCAAAACCGGTGCATCGCCAATGTGGCTCCCGGTGATCTCAACAGACCGGATCTCCAGCGTTTCCTCATCAATCCCGAGGTGGATCTTGCGCCAGACGCGACGTTTCCGGCCACCATGCTTGCGGGCGTGCCATTCTCCTTCGCCCTCGACCTTGATGCCGGTGCTGTCGATCAGCAGGTGCAGCGGCCCCTTGGAGCCGCGATACGGGATATTGACGGCCAGCGTCTTCTGGCGGCGCGACAACGTGCTGAAGTCGGGCACCGTCCAGTCAAGGCCAACCAGTCGCAGCAGACTTTCGACGAACCCGGTTGTCTGCCGGAGGGCCATCCCGAACAGCACCTTTATCGAGAGGCAAGTCTGTATGGCGGCGTCGCTGTAGCTCTGACGGCGGCCACGCCTGCCTGTCGGCACTGCATCCCAGCTCATCTCGGGGTCGAACCAGATCGTCAGCGAACCTCGGCGCTTGAGCGCTTCGTTATAGGCTGGCCAGTTCCTGGTCCTGTAGGTTGGGAGTGTAGGTCTGCTCATGCATCACAGCTACCATGCTGGATTCACGAGATGAATCCCTTACGCGATTTGTGCAACAGAGCCCTCAGACGCTGCCGTTGCGGCTGGAAAACGCCAGCAGCCTCGTGATCGCCGGTGACACCCTTTGGGGTGCCTTCGACCTGGAAGCGGCAACCTCGAGCCTGCGTGCGCTGCGCCGCTGGCTCGACGAGGATCGTCGACGCAAGGTCGAATTGCTGATCCCTGAAGATACGGATCGGGTGGGGGCGACCGCCACCGGCCTGGATCGGCGGTTGGTCGATGGCCTGGTTGAATACGAGCGCAATGGTCAGATGTCGGTCTATGCGGCAGATTCAGGACGGCTGGCCCGCGCGCCCCGGATGATCGTCATCAAGTCCGAAGGGATGGACGAATTCTGGGGCGAGATGGATCACACCTCGGTGCTGGGTGGGCCGCTGAGCGGTGTCTCGCATCTGGGACGGACAGCCCCGCAGGACAGCTGGATCCATGCTAATATCGGCGGCATTCGTCGTCTTGACGGCGTGCTCGACACTTTCAATGCACGAATCCGGAAAATCGACTACCGGCCCGGCGATCCGCGCGATCACGCCCAGCTTTTCGAGGCGATCGTGGACCGTGAAGTCGATCTGCATGTCGAGGACCCCTGGTGCATCGCCCGTCCCGCCAATCGCGAACGTTTCGAGGCACTTCTGACGACCTTGCACCGGATCGGGGTGAAGGTCGGCCGTCTTAACCTCGTGTGGCAACCGGGCAATTGCCCGGAGCTCGATGCTCGGGCCCAGAGCGAACTGCTGAGCCGCCTTCTTTCCGGCAAGGGGCTGTATCGTGAGCTGCGCTTCGATCCGGCAGATCATCGCCGCAAGCATTTCCATGACCGCTTCATCGAGGCGGTGACTATTGATTGTCTGTCGCCGCTGGAGGTCCGCTACGATATCACCTCGGGGATCGACAACCTGATGGCGCGTCAGAAGGAATGCATCGTCTTCATGACGATTGACAGGCATTGAGCCTTGCCCGAACCGTCCCGCGGAGGCTTGCCTGGCGGGACGGAGCATGAAACCTCGGCGCGTCGGCTCGGAAGAACCGCGCGCCGTTCCGGCTATCGCCGCGGGCGGCTTGGTCTCGCCGCTCGCCGATTGCCTAATAGCTGCCCCGCTGGTCATCACGGCGCTGCAATTGACGCGTACTTCTGGGCATCGGCAGCACGCTAAGTTCATCGCATCCCTTGGCCCCGGCCTCGCTTCGTGACCGGCCAACCCGGTTTCGGCCCTGATTCATCATAAGCAACCTTGTGCAATCAGGCGGATGCAGGCCATTCTGTCTCAACGCCCAGTATATTATCGGTTGCCCAATGCAGATCTCTTCAATTCTCGAATATATCGACAAAGGCCACATGGCCCTTCCAGAATTCCAGCGTGGGTATGTCTGGGGGCGTGAACAAGTCCGCGGTCTTTTCCAATCGCTGTACAGAGGGCATCCGGTTGGCAGTCTTTTGGTCTGGGCGACCGATGCATCAACGGCAACCCATCGTGGCGACGGCCAACTGGCACCCGGTGTCGTGAAGCTGCTCCTGGACGGACAACAGCGGATCACCTCGCTCTATGGCGTGATCCGTGGCAAGCCGCCACGCTTCTTCGATGGAAACGCCAAGGCCTTCACCGACCTGAGGTTCAACCTCGAGACCGAGGAATTCGCGTTCTTCCAGCCGATCAAGATGGGGGACGACCCGCTTTGGATCGACGTGACCCAGGTCCTGCAGAAGGGGAACGCGGGGATCGGTGCCTTTGTGGCCACCCTGAGCCAGAACCCGGATACGCAAGCGAAAGTCGGCGACTACATCGGCCGCCTGAACCAGCTGCTGGGCATCCGTGAAAAGAACTTCCACATCGAAGAGGTCACCGGTCCGGACAAGACGCTGGACGTCGTCGTCGACATCTTCAATCGCGTGAACAGCGGCGGCACCAAACTGTCGAAGGGCGATCTGGCCTTGGCGAAGATCTGCGCGGACTGGCCGGAAGCCCGTGATACGATGAAGTCCAGCATCGGCCGCTGGCGTTCGGAAGGATATGACTTCACGCTCGATTGGCTGCTCCGCTCCGTGAACACGATCCTGACCGGAGAGGCGAAGTTCCTCTACCTTCACAGCCAGGATGCTGGTGACATTGAAGGCGCTCTGAAACGCGCTGTGAAGCATATCGACAGCAGCCTGAACATGATCGGAGGTCGCCTTGGCCTCGATCATAACCGTGTCTTGTTCTCGAAGTTCGCCATTCCCGTCATGGTGCGCTTCCTCGACTCCCACGGCGGCAAGCTGGACGAGAAGACCCGTGACAAACTCCTCTTCTGGTTCGTCCAAACCGGCATGTGGGGGCGCTTCTCGGGATCCGTGGAGAGCTTCATCGACAAGGATCTCGGCATTCTCGACCAGAGCGGGGGCGACCTGGACAAGCTGATTGGCGAGCTCCGGCTCGCCCAGGGCGGGCTGCGCGTTGAACCAGGGCATTTCCACTCGTGGAGCGTTGGTGCGCGTTTCTATCCCGTCCTGTACATGCTGACGCGGATGACCGAGGCGCGCGACTGGGGCACGGGCCTTCCGTTGAAGAACAATCTTCTAGGGAGAATGAGCCGGCTGGAAGTTCACCACATCTTCCCCCGCGCCCGCCTCTATGAAGCCACATATGCACGGTCTGAAGTTAACGCGCTGGCCAACTTCTGCTTCTTGACCAAGGATACCAACCTTTCGATCTCGGATCGTCGCCCCGAGGAATATTTCCCAGAGATCGAGGCGGCGCACCCCGGCGCCCTCCAATCGCAGTGGATCCCGCAGGACCCCGAGCTTTGGAAGATCGATAAGTACCGCGACTTCATCGAAGCCCGGAAGGAACTCTTGGCCGACGCTGCCAATGAATGCCTCGCCTCTCTGCTCCATGGCGACACTGCGATCCTGGAAGGATCGCGCTCGGCCAAATTGACCGACAAGGTTCTTCTCGGCGGCATCGCCAGCGAAGAGGAAGCCAATGAATTGGAAGCCCTTAACGACTGGGTGGCGCAGCAAGGCTTCGCGCAAGGTGAGATGTCCTTCGACTTCGTTGATGCCGAAACCGGCGAACAACGCGCGATCCTCGACCTAGTCTGGCCGAATGGTGTCCAGACCGAATTGTCCGAACCCGTCGCTGTTCTTTTGGGCGAGAGCGCGGAGTTGATCTCACTCGCAAGCTCAGCCGGGTATCGGTGTTTCACCTCGACGCGCGAGTTCAAGTCCTACGTCAACCGCCTTTCGGCATCCGGACAGGGCATCGCGGCGGAATAGAGAGACGCCGGTCACTCGTTCGGCCGTGTGGAAGGAGCCTTCATGGCACATCAGATCGCTCGACTGCGCGTGGAGCTCTTGCATATCGAGCCAACCATATGGCGACGGGTCGAGGTCAGCCTGACCACGAACCTACGCGCCCTCCATGAACTCATCCAGGGCGTAATGCCTTGGGAGAACTACCACCTCTATCAGTTCACGGTCGGGGAGCGTGACTACGGGGAACCCAGTCCGGAGGACGCGGCATGGGGCCACAAGGTCTACCATGCCAAGAACATGCGCCTGGAAACCTTGGTCGGGCGTAGCGTAGCAGACTTCGAATACACCTACGATTTCGGTGACAACTGGCAGCATCGCGTCGTCATCGAACATGTCGGAGTCGCGGATCCAGACGTCGACTATCCCCTCTATCTGGGTGGCGAGCGCACCGCGCCGCCGGAAGACGTCGGTGGCCCGCCCGGTTTCTTCGATTTCGTAGAAGCCATGGCCAATAGCCGTCACCCGGCGCACAAGGACATGATCCGTTGGTACGGGCGCCCCTTCAATCCAAGGGAATTCGGTGAGTCAGCAGTTGCCACGACCGTCCGCGACATCGCGGCCAAGAGGAAAGTGGCGATGCTGGCGTTCGAGCGGAATCGCCAGACGAGATAGGGTGAGCGCGCTGGCAGTTTCACTCGTCTATGATGTCGAAGTCATCTTCTTCGGTCGAAGGCTTGCTGCGCCTTTGTGGCTTCGGCGCACCTGCCCTCTTCTTTCCTAGAGCGTAGTCCGCCATGGAGGAAGACGGATGGCCGGGAAACCCTCCCTCGAAGCCCTGCACCATCTCCTTGTAGCTGAGGCCCAATGCAGACATCTTGCAAAGCTCGCGCCCATCGGTCCCGTCCTTGAGCACGAGGCCACCACCCTTGGGCGCCACTTCAAGACCTCGTGTCCGGCGTCAGCGCCCATGGGACATCTGAATTGATTTCGGAAAGGAGGGTTTCTGGCTCATCGTAACCACCAAGGAGTGGAGATGAGACAGAAACCCGGAACACCCAAGCCTTCCGCCGAGAAGGTTGTGAAGGACATCCGCCGACGCACCCGCAAACAGCATTCGGCGGAGGAAAAGATCCGCATCGTGCTTGAGGGGCTTCGCGGCGAGGAGAGCATAGCCGAGCTTTGCCGGCGCGAGGGGATTGCGACGAGCCTGTACTACAGTTGGTCCAAAGAGTTTCTTGAGGCCGGCAAGAAGCGGCTTGCTGGTGACGCAGCGCGCCAGGCGAGCAGCCCGGAAGTGAAGGTCCTGCGGGCTGAAGCCAGCGCGCTGAAGGAAGCCTTGGCAGAGGCCACCCTTGAGAACCGGCTGCTCAAAAAAAGTATGATCGGGGATGGGGGAGACCACGAATGAGGTACCCTGCATCCGAAAAGCTCGAGATTATCCGGCTCGTCGAGAGATCACATCTGCCCGCGGCGCATACGCTGGAGATGTTCGGTATTCCGAAGACAACTTTCTATCGTTGGTACGACCGATACCGATCCCTTGGGGAGGCCGGTCTCGAGGATCGCCGACCCCATCCGGGTCGGGTCTGGAACCGCATCCCTGATGCTGTCCGGCAGGATGTGGTCGGCTTGGCGCTGGAGGAGCCCGACCTCTCTCCACGGGAGCTTGCGGTGCGCTTCACAGATACGAAGAAGTACTTTGTCTCAGAGGCTTCGGTGTATCGCATCCTCAAGGCACACGACCTGATCCCGAGCCCTGCCTTCATCGTGGTCAAGGCTGCGGACGAGTTCCGCAATAAGACGAGCCGGCCAAACCAGCTCTGGCAGACCGACTTCACGTACCTGAAGGTGATCGGTTGGGGGTGGTACTATCTGAGCACCATCCTGGATGACTTCAGCCGATATGTGATCGCCTGGAAGCTCTGCACGACCATGCGGGCCGAAGATGTCACTGACACGCTCCAGCTCGCGCTGGAGGCGTCCGTTTACGACCAGCCGACCGTGCTACACCGACCACGACTTCTCAGCGACAACGGCTCATCCTACATTGCAGGCGATCTCGCAACCTGGCTGGAGGACAAGCAGATGGAGCATGTGCGCGGGGCCCCCAACCATCCGCAGACGCAGGGCAAGATCGAACGCTGGCACCAGACCCTGAAGAACCGCATCCTGCTGGAGAACCACTACCTCCCCGGCGCACTCGAGGCCGCGATCGAGACCTTCGTCGACCACTACAACCATCAACGCGTCCATGAGAGCCTCGGAAACGTCACCCCGGCCGACGTCTACTTCGGTCGCGCCAAAGCCATCTTAGCCGAACGAAGGAGGATCAAGTCCGACACCATCCGCCAGCGCCGCTTGCTCAACCGAACTCAGGCGGCCTAACCTCGAACAGTATGAGCCAGACCCTCCTGACCGGCTGAGCATTCCGGGTCCCAAATTATTTGATGACGGACAGCGTTTCATATTGAGAGTGAGTACATCATGCAGCTCAATCCAAGGGTTTTCGATAGTGTGCCCGCCTATGTAATAGATGGTCTATCTGCTTCAATTGGCGCAGATTGATCTATGACTTACTCCACCAAAACCTACTAGGTTTATTTGAACTGGGTGTGTTCCGTGGTTGCCCCTCTTTGCTCAATTGGCAAAGTCGTGACGCCTGAGATGAACTACGAGTGCAGCTACGATAATCGAGCTATCAATGCTGCCCACTCGTTGTCGGCTTCGCTGCGCAGAGCTCCCGCTCGCCCAGGGCGCAGCGAAAGCTGGCAGTCCGCCCTTCGTGCCAGGTCAGTTTGCCTTCCTGCGCCGGACGTGAGCGGTGTCTATGGGCCGGTTGAGGCCATCACTCTGTTCCAAGAGCTGCGACGCTCAGTGTCTTCCTGGGTAGCGTTGTGTCAACTGGATCAGGAAGCCCTCGCGAGGCGTCACTCAGGTCTGATCTCGCGCTGGTGGCGGCCAAGAAGGGCGACCAGTCTTCGGCCAGAAATTACCTTCTGACGCTTGAGGTGGATAAGGCCTCGTTCGACCGGGTCGAGGTCAACGTCTTCTCCACAGACGCGCGCAATGGTGTCGGCGTAGACATCGGTTGCCGTGATGGGCACCTGACAATTTCTCCGACGCTGATATCGGTTCAGGATCGTAGCGACAGTTTGCGTCTGCATCATAGTCTTCGTCAGAGCTTCCACCGTTTCAAAGCAACCTTGTGTTCAGGGTCTCACCATCGCGAGCGCCGCTGCGCCCTGCTCAGGAGCGCATAGCGACGGCACGACGGCCCTCCGTGACTTCATATCACGAACCGCACATCCCCTTCATACGCGAAAGGCGCCGGAGCGTCTGCTCCAGCGCCTCTATCACCGTCCTTCAGAGAGCAGCCCAGGGGCACCAGGCGGTACGTTTCGCCCTTGACACCCCTTGCGCAGACTTATGCTTCCGTTTGCGCATTCATCTGCTTTCTCTGACTAAGTAACCCCTTCAGCTCACCCACACTTCGAGTGCCCGCAGCTCGAGCAGGTCATGCAGCCCTCGACCATCATCATCGAGAACTGGCCGCAGGACGGGCACGCCTTGCCGCGGGGCGCGTCGAGGCCGACGACCTTGGCCTGCGGATCGGTCTTGAGACCCATGCCCTCGCCCTCGAGAAAGCCGGTGGCGATCAGGTGACGCTCGATCACGCCGCCGATGGCCGCCAGGATCGACGGGATGTACTTGCCCTGCACCCAGGCGCCGCCGCGCGGGTCGAACACCGCCTTGAGCTCCTCGACCACGAAGGACACGTCACCGCCGCGCCGAAACACCGCCGAGATCATCCGCGTGAGTGCCACGGTCCAGGCGTAGTGCTCCATGTTCTTCGAGTTGATGAAGACCTCGAAGGGGCGGCGATGACCGCCGACGATGATGTCGTTGATCGTCAGGTAAATGGCGTGCTCGCTGTCGGGCCACTTGAGCTTGTAGGTCTGGCCCTCGAGCGCCTGCGGGCGATCCAGCGGCTCGGCCATGTAGATCACGTCGCCATGCGGCTGGTTGGGCTCTGCCGCCGGCGTCGCGACCGCCTCGGGCGCCGCCTTCTTCTCCTCCGACACCGACAGGACCGAGCCGGTCACGTCGTTCGGACGATAGGTGGTGCAGCCCTTGCAGCCGGTCTCGTAGGCCTGCATGTAGACGTCCTTGAACGCCTCGAAGGAGATGTCCTCGGGGCAGTTGATGGTCTTCGAGATCGAACTGTCGATCCATTTCTGCGCCGCCGCCTGCATGCGCACGTGATCCTGCGGATCAAGCGTCTGGGCGTTGACGAAGTAGTCCGGCAGCTCGGCGTCGCCCTTCAGGTCGCGCCACATCTGGACCGCGTAATCGACCACCTCTTCCTCGGTCCGGGTGCCGTCCTTCTGCAGCACCTTGCGCTTGTAAGCATAGGCGAAGACCGGCTCGATGCCCGACGACACGTTGCCGGCATAGAGCGAGATCGTGCCGGTGGGCGCGATCGAGGTCAGCAGCGCGTTGCGGATGCCGTGGGTGCGGATCGCCTCGCGCACGTCCTCGTCCATGTTCATCATGTTGCCCGAGGCGAGGTACTTCTCGGCGTCGAAGAGCGGGAAGGCACCCTTCTCTTTCGCCAGCTCGACCGAGGCAAGATAGGAGGCGCGGGCGATGCGGTGCAGCCAGTCCTCGGTCTGGGCGGCGGCCTCCTCGGAGCCGTAGCGCAACCCCTTCATCAGCAGCGCGTCGGCTAGGCCGGTGACGCCAAGGCCGATGCGGCGCTTGTTCTGAGCTTCTTCTTCCTGCTCGGGCAGCGGGAAACGCGAGGCGTCGACCACGTTGTCCATCATGCGCACGGCGGTGGCGACGAGCGTTTCCAGCGCCGCGTCGTCGATCTCGGCCGCGTCGGTGAACGGGTCGGTGACCAGCCGCGCGAGGTTGATCGAGCCGAGCAGGCAGGCGCCGTAGGGCGGCAGCGGCTGTTCGCCGCAGGGGTTCGTCGCGGCGATCTGCTCGACATAGTTGAGGTTGTTGGCCTCGTTGATGCGGTCGATGAAGATCACGCCCGGCTCGGCGTAATCATAGGTCGCCTTCATGATCTTGTTCCACAGGTCCCGTGCCTTGACGGTGTGATAGACCTTGCCGTCGAACTTGAGATCCCAGGAGCCGTCCGCCTTCACCGCTTCCATGAACGGATCGGTGACCAGCACCGACAGGTTGAACATGCGCAGCCGCGCGCTGTCGGACTTGGCGGCGATGAACTGCTCCACGTCGGGGTGGTCGCAGCGCATGGTGGCCATCATCGCGCCGCGGCGCGAGCCCGCCGACATGATGGTGCGGCACATGGCGTCCCAGACATCCATGAACGAGAGCGGCCCGGAGGCGTCGGCGGCAACCCCGTGCACAATCGCGCCCTTGGGCCGGATGGTCGAGAAGTCGTAGCCGATTCCCCCGCCCTGCTGCATCGTCAGCGCGGCCTCCTTGAGCATGTCGAAGATGCCCGACATGCTGTCCGGCACGGTGCCCATGACGAAGCAGTTGAACAGCGTCACCGAGCGCGCGGTGCCGGCGCCGGCGGTGATGCGGCCTGCGGGGAGGTATTTGAAATCCTCAAGTGCCTCGAAAAACGTCTCTTCCCAGCGCTCGGCGTCTTTCTCGACAGAGGCGAGCGAGCGCGCGATGCGGCGCCAGCTGTCCTCGACGCTCATGTCGATCGGGGTACCGTCCGCCTCCTTGAAGCGGTACTTCATGTCCCAGATCTGTTCGGCAATGGGGGCGGCGAAACGGCTCATGGCAGCGGAATCCTCTTTGGCAGAACAGGCCTGATAGCAGGCACGAAGCTAGCACGTCCAGAGCCTTCGAGACAGACTCGCATCGACGTTACGCCACCACTACTTGCAACCGGTCCGGGGCAAACTACAATATGCTGCGGCATCTGTGGAGGACTCTGTGGACAAGTTCACGCACCTGATAAAGCTCAGCGCCGGGACCGAAAGCCTCGAGACGCTCGCGGCCTGGCAGGCAAGCCGCGCCGCCCAGACCGAGGACGGCCTGCCGCGCCACGTCACCCGGATGTGGCCGCGCCGCGAGGCCGAGGTGCTGAACGGCGGCAGCATCTACTGGGTCTTCAAGGGTCTGATCCAGTGCCGCCAGCCGATCCTGCGGCTCGATCCGGTGACCGGCTCGGATGGCGTGGAGCGCTGCGCCATCGTGCTGCAGCCGGGGCTGATCCGTGTCACCACGGCGCCGCGGCGGCCGTTTCAGGGATGGCGCTACCTCGCCCCGGAGGATGCCCCCCGCGATCTTCCAGCCAACCGCCAGGACGAGGACGCGCTGCCGCCGGAACTGGCCGGTGCGCTGGCCGAGATCGGCGTGCTCTGAGCGACCACACTAGCGTCCTGCCCCACGCAGCCAGTACCAGACAAACGCCGGGATCTCGCGCAGCATCGCCCTTGCCTGAGCGCCCATCCGCGCGCCCCCGAGGCCCGGCGCCGCCCCGCGTGCCCTGAGCCCCAGCCGCCGCGCCACCAGCAGCGCTCGCGGCAAGTGATAGGCCTCGCTGACGATCACCACGTCGTGCGCGCCCATCTCTTCCAGAACCGGGAGCGCGAAACGCAGGTTCTCCTCCGTCGTGGTCGACCGGTCCTCCCGGAAGAGCGCCTCCTCCGGCACCCCCGCCTCGCGCGCCAGCCGGCAGATCACCTCGGCCTCGGACGGCGCATGCGCGCCCTCTCCTCCACAGCCGAGGATCGCCCCGACCTCGCCCGACTGCCACAGCGCCACCGCGCGCTTCGCCCGCCGCCGCAGCGTCGGAGACGGCTCGCCCCCCGGCCACACCGCTGCCCCGAGCACCACCGCCACCGGCAGCGCCGACCTCTGCTCTTCTCTACGTCGACAAATACTCAAATCCCGACCATCCCGGCCCTCACCACCACTGGGCACACGCACCGCAGCGCCCGCCCGATCCCGCAGCCACCCCGCGCCCCACCTCCCCCGAGACGCGCCGCGCTCCTGTCTTCTCTACGTCGGTAAATACTCACATCCCGACCGCCCCAAGCAAAAGCACCGCCGGGCAGATGCGCCGGCGGTGCCAGTGACCAGTCAAAGCCCAAGAGCTCAGTTCGGGATCGAGCCGCTCACGCCTTCGACGTAGAAGTTCATGCCCGCCAGCGTGCCGTCATCGGCGACTTCGCCCTCGGCGAGCCAGGCCGAACCGTCCTGCTTGTTGATCGGGCCGGTGAACGGGTGGTAGGCGCCGGACGCGATGTCGTCCTTCATCTGCGTCACGTGGGCCAGCACGTCCTCGGGGATCGGGCCGGTGAACTCGCCGATGCCGACCATGCCGTCACCAATGCCCTGCCAGGTGTTGTGGCTCTCCCAGGTGCCGTCGAGGACCGCCTGCACGCGCTCGATGTAGTAGGGCGCCCAGTCGTCGATGATCGACGAGATCCGCGGCGTCGGCTTGTACTCGGCCATGTCGGCGGCCTGGCCGAAGCCGTAGGCGCCGGCCTTCTCGAGCACCGCGAGCGGCGCGGTGGAGTCGGTGTGGGCCAGCACCACGTCAGCACCCTGGTCGAGCAACGCCTGCGTTGCGTCGGCTTCCTTGGCCGGGTCAAACCAGGTGTTGAGCCAGACCACGGCGATCTCGACATCGGGGTTGGCCTGCTTGGCGTGAAGGTAGGAGGAGTTGATGCCGCGGATCACTTCCGGGATCGGGAAGGAGCCGATATAGCCGATCTTGTTGGTCTCGGACATCGCGCCGGCAAGATAGCCGGTGATCGCGCGCCCCTCGTAAAAGCGCGCCGAGTAGGCCGAGACGTTGTCGGCGGTCTTGTAGCCGGTGGCGTGCTCGAACTTCACGTCAGGGAACTTCTCGGCGACGTTGATGGTGGGGTCCATGTAGCCGAAGGAGGTGGTGAAGATCAGGTCGGCGCCGGACAGCGCCATCTGGGTCAGCACGCGCTCGGCATCGGCGCCCTCGGGCACGCTCTCCTGCTCGATCACCTCGATGGCATCGCCGAAATGCTCCTTCATCTGCATCGCGGATTCGTGGTGGTGCTGCGACCAGCCCCCGTCGTTCACCGGCCCCACATAGACGAAGCCGATCTTCGGCACGTCCTGGGCGAAGGCGGTCCCGCCCATCACGAGGCCGAGCGCCGCGGAGGCGGCGAGAAGCGTTCTGCGTTTGATCATTCTTGGTCTCCCATTGGTTTTTCAGTCTTTGTTGGTGTTTCGGTCTGCGTACCCTGCGAAGGGCGCTCCGGGCGCGGCTTCTGCCGCAGCAGTTCCGAGGTGATGATCCCGGCCGGGATGGCGACGATACCCACCCCGATCAGCACCGTGAGCCCAGTGAAGATGCGCCCCCCCGCGGTGATCGGGTAGACATCGCCATACCCCACCGTGCTCAACGTTGCGAGCGCCCACCACATGCATTTCGGGATCGACCCGAATTTCTCCGGCTGCGCCTCGTGCTCGAAGAAATGGATCCCCACCGACGCCACGAAGAGCACCAGCACCGCCACCGCGGTGAACAGGATCAGCTCCTCGCGCGAGGCGCGCAACGCGTCCTCGAGCCGGCGCGAGGCGCGGCGCAGACGCAGCAGCTTCAGCAGCCGGAACACCCGCATCAGGCGCAGCACGCGCAGGCTCTGGGTCTGCGGTTGCAGAAGCAGCAGCCCCGGCAGCACCGAAAGCAGGTCGACGATGCCCCAGAAGCTCAGCGCGTAGCGCCATCGCGACGGCGCCGCCCAGAGCCGCAGAAGGTACTCCCCTGCGAACACTCCGAGGATGGCGAACTCGGCCCAGCCGAGCAGGCGATGGATCAGCGGAGGCAGGCTGTCCATGCTCTCCAGCGTAAGCACCACCGCCGAGAGGATGATGACCCCGTAAAGCCCCCAGAGAATGCGCGCGCCGAAGCGCGGGTCGCGCCCGTCGAGCGCCGCCTGCACCCGCGCCTTGCCCTTCGTATGCCTTTCCCTCCCCGGCATCGCGCCTCACGAGCTGGCGTGGAACGGCCGGCCGAGCGAGCCCGGCGCGCCATGCGCCCCGCGCGCCGAGATGACGACCAGCACGAGGATGGTGATCAGGTAGGGCGACATCGACAAGAGTTCGACCGGCACCGTGGTGCCAGCAGCCTGCAGGTTCAGCTGGATCACCGTGACGCCGCCGAACAGGTAGGCCCCCACCAGAACGCCCAGCGGCCGCCACGACGAGAACACCACGATGGCCAGCGCGATCCAGCCAGCGCCGGCGGTCATGCCCTCGGTCCATTGCGGCACCCGCACGAGGCTGACATAGGCGCCGCCGAGCCCGGCGCAGGCGCCGCCGAAGGCGATCGCCGCCATGCGCACCCGCACCACCTTGTAGCCCAGCGCATGGGCGCTCTCGTGATCCTCCCCCACCGCGCGCAGGATCAGGCCGGCGCGGGTGTACTTGAGGAAGGCCCAGACCGCGACGACCAGCGCGAGGCTCAGGTAGACGACAAAGTCATGCGAGAACAGCATCCGCCCGAGCACCGGGATGTCGCTTAGCACGGGGATGTCGAGCTTGGGCAGGTTCGGCGCCCGCTGTCCCTCGTAGTTGGAGCCGATCAGCGCCGAGAGGCCAAGCCCCACCAGCGTCAGCCCGAGGCCGGTGGCGACCTGGTTCGACAGGAGGTACTGGGTCAGCAGGCCGAAGCTCAGCGACAGCACCGCCGAGGCGACGGCCGCGCCGAGAAAGCCCAGCAGCGGCGAGCCGGTCGAGACGGCGATGGCAAAGCCCATCACCGCGCCGGTGATCATCATGCCCTCGACCCCGAGGTTCAGCACGCCGGATTTCTCGGTCACCAGCTCGCCGATGGCGGCCAGCAGGATCGGCGTCGCCGAAACCATGATCGAGGCAACGAGAAGAACGGGATCCATCACGCCACCTCCCGTCCGACAAAGCGGATGCGGTAATTCGTGAACACGTCCGTGGCGAGCAGGAAGAACAGCAGCATGCCCTGGAACAGCTGGATCGATGCGCCGGGCAGGCCGAGCATGAGCTGCGCCAGCTCGCCGCCGATATAGGTCAGCGCCATCAGCAGCCCGGCAAGCAGGATGCCGAACGGGTTCAGCCGCCCGAGGAACGCCACGATGATCGCGGTGAACCCGTAGCCCGAGCCGAAATCGATGCTGATCTGGCCAGCCGGCCCGGTGACCTCGAACAGCCCCGCCATGCCGGCCAGCGCGCCCGAGACGCCGAGGCAGAGCAGCACGATGCGCACCGGGTTCACCCCCGAGAAGCGCGCCGCCCGCGGCGCCTCGCCGGTCAGGCGGATGTTGAAGCCCTGGATGTGGCGCGCCATCAGCACGTAGGCGCCGATCACCGCGATGAAGGCCGCGACCACGCCCCAGTGCATGCCGGTATTGGCGATAAGCTCGTCATTGAATACCGCCGGCCATTGCTTGAAGTTGCGCGAGCCCGGAAAGCCCTGCCCCTCGGGATTGCGCAGCCAGCTCGAGGAGGCCGAGGCGAGGATGTTCTCGGCCACGTAGACCAGCATCAGCGAGACGAGGATCTCGTTGGTGCCGAAGCGGGTCTTGAGCAGTGCCGGGATCATCGCCCAGAGCCAGCCGCCCAGCGCGCCCGCCACCACCATCAGCGGAAACAGCAGCACGCTGTCGGACGGGTAGAAGGCCAGCCCCACCGCGGCGCCGATCACCGCCCCCATGATGTATTGTCCCTCCGCCCCGATGTTCCAGATCCCCGCCCGGAAGCCGACCGAGAGCCCGATGGCAATGAGGATCAGCGGCCCCGCCTTCACCAGCAGCTGCGGCCGCGAATACGAAGCGAATTGCGGGTGAAACAACGGATCCCAGAAGATCGTGCGGATCGCCTCGAGCGGCGGCTTGCCGAGCGCAGCGAACATGATGCCGCCGACGATCATCGTCAGCAGCACCGCCAGCACCGGCGTCAGCGCGGTCCAGAGCGTCGAGGGCTGCGGGCGTTTCTCCAGCCGGATCATGCGCGCGCCTCCGGAAGATTTTTCGCAGGAAAAATCTTCGCGCCCGGGGTCGGGTCGCAGAGTTTTCGGACGAAAACTCTGCTGCGGTCAGCCATCCACATGGGCCACCTCCATGTCATGCGCACCGCCCATCATCAGGCCGATCTTCTCGATATCCAGCTCGCTCACCGCGCGGGTCGGCGACAGCCGCCCCTCGTTCAGAGCGCCGAAGCGGTCGGAAATTTCCATCAGTTCGTCAAGATCCTGGCTGATGCAGATGATCGCCGCGCCCTTGGCGGCCAGGTCGAGCAGTGCCTGACGGATCGCCGCCGCCGCCGCCGCATCCACGCCCCAGGTGGGCTGGTTGACCACGAAAACATCCGGATCCTGCTGGATCTCGCGGCCGACCACGTATTTCTGCAGGTTGCCGCCGGACAGCGCCCGCGCCGCCGTACCCGGCCCCGGCGTGCGCACGTCGAAGCGCTCGATCACCTCCTCGGCAAAGCCCGTGGCCTTGCCCCAGTCGATGAAGCCGTTCGAGACCAGCCCCTTCCGCCGCGAGGCGGTCAGCACGCCATTCTCGGTCAGGCTCATATTGGGCGCCGCCGCGTGGCCCAGCCGTTCCTCGGGCCCCGACAGAAGCCCCGCGTCGCGGCGCGCCATAGGCCCGGCCCGACTGATGTCCTCACCCTTGAACCAGATCGCCCCCTTGGGCGCCAGCCGCTCGCCCGACAGCGCCATCAGCAGCTCGTCCTGCCCGTTGCCGGCGACGCCGCCGATCCCCAGCACCTCGCCCGCGCGGACCTCCAGCGAGACCTCCCGCAGCGGCGTGCCGAAGGCGCCCGGTGCCGGCATCGAGAGCGCGTCGCACTTGAGCAGCACCTCGCCCTTCTCGGCGCTGCGCGCCTCGGGCGTGGCAAAGCTCGAGCCCACCATCATCTCGGCCATCTGCCGCGCGGTCACCTCGCGCGGCGTGCAGGTGCCGACATTCTTGCCCAGCCGCAGGATCGTCGCCTCGTCGCAGAGCGTGCGGATCTCTTCGAGCTTGTGCGAGATATAGAGGATGGACGTACCCTCCGCCTTCAGCTTGGCCAGCGTCTCGAACAGGATCTCCACCTCCTGCGGTGTCAGCACCGAGGTCGGCTCGTCCATGATCAGGAGCCGCGGGTGCTGCAGCAGGCAGCGGATGATCTCGACCCGCTGGCGCTCGCCCGCCGACAGCGTGCCCACGGTGCGCGAAGGATCGAGCGGCAGCCCGTAGGTCTCCGAGACCTCACGGATCTGCCGCGCCAGATCGCGGGGTTTGGGCGGGTTCTCCATGCCCAGCGCCACGTTCTCGGCCACGTCCAGCGCCTCGAAGAGCGAGAAATGCTGGAACACCATCGCCACGCCGGCGCGGCGCGCGTCCGAGGGCTTGCCCGGCGTGTAGGCGCTGCCGTCGAGCAGCATCTCGCCGCGATCGGGCTTCACCAGGCCGAAGATCATCTTCACCAGCGTCGACTTGCCGGCGCCGTTCTCGCCCAGCAACGCGTGGATCTCGCCTTTCTGGATCTCGAAGGAGACGTCGTCATTGGCCACGACGCCCGGATAGGCCTTGGTCAGGCCCCGGATGCTGAGAAGTGTGTCTGCCACGCCTGTCCATCCCCTGTTTCACGGTTGAGTAGATGCGCAGCCACCCCGATGGCAATGGCCTGCGGGTGCTTGCCGTAGGATTTCTGCCCAATTGGGCAGCAGATGCGCGCGATCCGGGCATCAGGATGACCCAGCGTAGCCAATCGCTTGCGGAACCGGGCCCATTTCGTCTCGGACCCGATCAGCCCGGCAAAGCCGAACCCGTGCTCCAGCAATGCATGGCACAGCGCGAAATCGATCTCGTGGCTGTAGGTCAAGATCAGGTGCTCGGCGCTCTCGGGCGCGTGGCGCACCAGCCGCTCCGGCTGCGCCGCCGGCACCACGGTCACCCCCTCGGGCACCTCCTGCGGAAACCGCTCGGGCGCGGTGTCGATCCAGGTGAGCGCCAGCTCCGGCAAGGGCGCCAGCGTCTCCACCACGGCGCGTCCCACATGGCCCGCGCCCCAGATCCAGAGCTGCCGCTCGGCCCGTGCCACCGGCTCGACCATCCAGCCCTGCACCAGCTGCGGCTCGGGGCGCACGCCCTGTCCCCGCGCCCGGTCGATGAGCCGCCGCACCGCCAGCGGCATCTCCCCCGGCCCGCGCGCGATCACCTCCTGCCCCTCGAGCGCCGCGACCCGCGCGGCATCGAAATGCTCGGTCAGCAGCACCACCGCGCCGCCACAGCACTGCCCCAGAGACGGCCCCAGCGGATGGCGTGTCAGCCCCTCGCGACCCAGCGCTGCCTCCGCCGCCGCCAACTCGAGCGCGCCGCCGCCGATGGTGCCGGACTGCGCCAGGCCACCGCCCTCGGCCCAAACCAGCATCGCCGTGCCGGGACCGCGTGGCACCGAGCCCGCGACCTCGGCCACGACCACACGCGCCACCCGCCCGTGCCGGTCCACCGCGCGGCGCAACGCCTCCAGATCAAAGCTCATCGCGCACCGCCCGGATTGCCCTCAGCACGCGCTCCGGTGTCGCCGGCGCGTCGAGTGCCGGATAGCGCGTGCCGCAGGACGCCACCGCGTCCGACAGTGCCAGGAAGGCCGAGATGCCCAGCATGAACGGCGGCTCGCCCACCGCCTTGGAGCGATAGATCGTCTCTTCCTCGTTGCGCCCTTCCCAGAGCGCCACGTTGAATATCTCGGGCCGGTCGGAACAGGCCGGGATCTTGTAGGTCGAGGGCGCATGGGTGCGCAGCCGCCCGTCTTCGTCCCAGACCAGCTCCTCGGTGGTGAGCCAGCCGGCGCCCTGCACGTAGCCGCCCTCGATCTGGCCGATATCCAGCGCCGGGTTCAGCGAGGCGCCGCAATCGTGCAGGATGTCGGTGCGCAGGATGCGGTACTCGCCGGTCAGGGTGTCGAGCACCACCTCGGTGCAGGCCGCGCCATAGGCGAAGTAGAAAAACGGCCTACCCTGCCCCTTGATCCGGTCCCACGCGACCTTGGGCGTCTTGTAGAACCCGGTCGACGACAGGCTCACCCGCCCCTCGTAGCAAAGCTTGGCCGCCTGCGCGAAGCTCATCGTCTCGCTTCCGACCGTGACCTCCCCGCCGGCAAAGGCGACCTCCGAGGTCTTGGCCTGGAATAGCCCCGCCAGATGCTCGGCCATGCGGTCGCGGATGGTGTCGCAGGCGGCCTTGACCGCCATGCCGTTCAGGTCCGAGCCCGAGGAGGCGGCGGTGGCCGAGGTGTTGGGCACCTTGGCGGTGTCCGTTGCGGTGATCCGCACCATATCGAGCGGCAGGCCGAATCGCGCCGCCGCCACCTGCGCCACCTTCTGGAACAGCCCCTGCCCCATCTCGGTGCCGCCATGGTTCAGCGCCACCGAGCCGTCCTGGTAGACATGCACCAGCGCACCGGCCTGGTTGAGGTGGGTGAGCGTGAACGAAATGCCGAACTTCACCGGCGTCAGCGCGATGCCGCGCTTCAGCAGCGGCGTGCCCACGTTCCACTCTGCCACCCCCGCGCGCCGCGCCGCGTAGTCGCAGCTCTCGGCCAGCCGTTCGGTCAGTCCGCCAAGGATGAAATCCTCCACGGGCTGGCCGTAATGCGTCACCTGCCTGTCCGCCGGCACGCTGGGCGCAGGTCCCGCGGGCACGCTCGACACCGCCCCGCGCGAGGTCAGGTCCTCTTCCGCGGCAGCCTGTTTCTTCTGGCCGGAAATATCCTCGGGGGGAGGTGCCTGCTCCGCAGGCGCCCGGGGGGCAGACAGCCCCCCGTCCAAACTCTCCACCGCGCCGACATCCGAGTAGTAGTTCAACCGCCGGATCTCCAGCGGATCGCGCCCCAGCGCATGGGCCACGTGGTCGAGCACCCGCTCGATCCCCAGCATGCCCTGCGGCCCGCCAAAGCCGCGATAGGCGGTGGCGCTCTGGGTGTTGGTCTTCAGCCGGTGGCTCTCGACCCGCAGGCTGGGAATGTCATAGGCGTTGTCCGAGTGCAGCATGGCCCGGTCCGCCACCGGCAACGACAGATCCTGCGCCCAGCCGCAGCGGGCATATTGCACGAAATCCACCGCCTTGAGGCGCCCGTTGCCGTCGAAACCGGCGCTGTACTCGATACGGAAATCATGGCGCTTGCCGGTGATCACCATGTCATCGTCGCGGTCGTAGCGCATCTTGGCGGGCCGTCCGGTCTCGGCCGCCGCCACGGCGCAGGCAATGGCCAGCGCGTTGCCCTGGCTCTCCTTGCCGCCGAAACCGCCGCCCATGCGCCGGGTCTCGACCCGCACGCCATGCATCGGCAGGTGCAGCGCGTGCGCAACCTTGTGCTGGATCTCGCTCGGGTGCTGGGTCGAGCTGTGCACCAGCAGGTCGCCGTTTTCCTGCGGCAGCACCATGGCGGCCTGCCCTTCGAGGTAGAAATGCTCCTGCCCGCCCATCTCGAGCGTGCCCGAGACCGTGTGCTCCGCCTCGGCCATGGCGGCGTCGGCGTCGCCCTTCTCCCAGATCCGCGGGCCGTCCTCGAAGCGGCTGTCGGCGGCCATCGCCTCGTCGACGGTCAGCACCGCGTCGCGCGGCTGGTAGCTGATCTTCGCCTTGCGCACCGCCTTGCGGGCGGCGAGGTGGCTGGTGGCCGCGACCATGAAGATCGGCTGGCCGACGTAATGCACCGAGGCCCCGGAAAGCAGCGGCTCGTCATGCAGCGAGGGAGAACAGTCGCAATCCGAGGGCAGGTCCTTGGCCTCCCAGACCTTCACCACGCCGGGCGCACGGCGCACCTCGGAAAGGTCGATCTCGCGGATCCGGCCCGAGGCGATCTCCGACAGACCGAAGGCCATGTGCAGGCAGTTCGACGGCACGGGGATGTCGTCGATGTAGCGGGCCTTGCCGGTCACATGCAGCGGCGCCGCGTCATGCGGCAGCGGTTTCGTAACGCTCATGCCCGCACCTCCCGGACGTCTGTGGCCGCGCCCATGTCCTCGAGCAGGCAGCGGGTCAGCATGTTGCGCGCCGCGGCGAGCCGGTACTCGGCACTCGCCCGCATGTCCGAAAGCGGCGCGAAATCCTGCTCCCACGCGTCCCACGCGGAAACCACCGCCTCGTCGGTCCACGGCTTGCCGGTCAGCGCCGCTTCGACCGCCGCTGCGCGCTTGGGGATGCCCGCCATGCCACCAAAGGCGATGCGGGCCGTCACGACCTTGCCGTCCTCGACGGTAACGTTGAACGCGCCGCAGACCGCCGAGATGTCCTGATCGAAACGTTTCGAAAGCTTGTAGACCTTCAGCCGATCAGGCTGGCGCGGGATCGTCACCGCCTCGACGAACTCGCCCGGATAGCGATCCTGCTTGCCGTACTCGATGAAGAACTCCTCCAGCGCCATCTCGCGCCGCGTGTCGCGGAAACGCAGGCGCAGCCGCGCGCCCAGCGCGATCAGCGCCGGGGGGTTGTCCCCGATCGGTGAGCCGTTGGCGATGTTGCCGCCGATGGTGGCGGCGGCGCGCACCTGCGCCGAGCCGTAGCGGCGCAGCATCCCGGCATAGCTCGGGTAGTGCTCCCGCATCAGATCGAGCACCCGGTCCATGGTGACGCCGGCCCCGATCCGGATGGCCTCATCCCTGACCTCGATCTGCTGCAGGTCCTCGCAGCGGTTGAGAAAAATCACCTCTGGCAGCTCGCGCAGCTGCTTGGTAACCCAAAGCCCGACATCGGTGGCGCCGGCAACGATGGTTGCCGAGGGGTGCTTGGCCACCAGCTCGGCCAGCTCATCGCTGCTTGAGGGCGAGTGCGCGCTGAGATCGGCAGAGGAGACCTGCCCGGCCACCTTGGGAAGCGCGGGCTCTTCCATCCAGTCCGGCACCGGCGCGTCGGCGGCGGCCTCGGCCGCGCGCACGATGGGGGCGTAGCCGGTGCAACGGCAGAGATTGCCCGCCAGCGCATCGTCGTATTGGGTGTCGCCGACCTTGTGCGCCTTGGCCATCGAGACCACGAATCCCGGCGTGCAGAAGCCGCATTGCGAGCCATGATGCGTGACCATCGCTTCCTGCACCGGGTGGAGGCTGCCATCGGGCCCGGCGAGCCCCTCGACGGTGCGCAGCGCCTTGCCGTGCAACTGCGGCAGGAACAGGATGCAGGCGTTGAGTGCCCGCGAGCCGTGCGCGTCGGTGACCATCACCGTGCAGGCGCCGCAATCGCCTTCGTTGCAGCCTTCCTTGGTGCCGCTCAGACCACGCTCCTCGCGCAGCCAGTCGAGAGCCGTGCGCGTCGGGGATACGCCGCGCAGCTCCACTCTTTCCCCGTTCAGAAGAAAGCAGATATCCATATGAAGAACCCGCCGCGATACCCCGTCCCTGTCATGCACACCCTCGATGCGGCGTAGAAAGCGTGCGGACCTTTATCGATCCGCTACAGGCTAGGTTCCGGGTTTCCCGCTTGGCAAGAGGAAAATGCCCATTTGAGAGGCAGATGGGCGGAGGGTGCCACCAAACTTGGCGTCACCCTCCAAGGTCGCGCCATCAGCTGGCGCCGGCCTCATCGGGTTGGCGGAAATCGCGAGTGAGGAAGTCGGTGATGCACTGCACCGGCGCGGACTGGCCGACGATGGTGTTGTGATCCGCGTTCTCGAAGATCTCGATTCGACCTTCGGCCCAAACATCCGCCAGCGGCTCGAGATCCTCTGCCGGAGCAGCGTAGTCGTTGCGCGCATGCACGGCGAGCATCGGCTCGGAACGCGTTGCGGCGATGGCACGCCACGGCGCCTCGGCCGGGTACGGGGCGCTCAGACGGACGACCTCGTCGACGAAGCGCTCGAGACAGTCGCCTTCAATGCCGTATTGGGAGCCGCCGAGCCGCAGCAGCTTGCGCTGGTCGAGTGGCGCCGAGATGAGTACCACGCGGCCGCATTCCAGCCCGTCCTCGAGCGCGAAGATCAGACCGTTGGCACTGACGCAATGGGCGATCGCCCCGTCATAGGGGCCATGGGTCCGGGCGCAGTCGTGGATCGCACGGGTGATGTCGGCGATGCTGCACGGGTCCCGATCGGGCTCGATATGGCCCGGAAGCAGCAGCGCATCGACTTCGGCGCCCGCGTTCTGCAGCGCGCGGATCATGCGGCCGAACTGGCGCACATTGCCGTCATGGCCGTGCACCAGCAGGATGCGCTGACCGGTGGGCTCGGCCATCGGAGCGTGGCGCAGCACCGCCGCCGCCTCGCCCGAGGGCAGGAACTCGGCCTTGCCCGCACCGCAGAGCCGGGCACGGTCGATATTGGCCGCAGAGCAGAGGTAGCGCTTCGCCAGATGCCGGGCGGTCAGGCCCGGTGCCAGCTTCGCTGCAGCCAGAAGCGCCTTGCGGCGGCGCTCGCTGGTCCGGGTCGAGAGGCCCGCGCGCCGCTCGGGCGTTTGGCCGTAGGTCGGCATCTGGCCGGCGCCGGTCTCGGCGAAGGTCATGCCAGTGATGTCGGGAGAATAGGAATCGAGAGCCTTGTCCATTGCCATATGCCGCGCTCGGAAGGGGGAGAAACCCGGACCGTCTATGTAGGACCGCAGCGCAACACAAGGCGCCACGGCAGGTAAGAAGTGTCGTGTCACCCAAAGTCACCAGAAACTGAGGGGAAAATTGGGCAAACTCGCTATCGAAATGTGGTGATTGGGATGGATTCCGTCCGACCATGGCCTTTACCGAGCGATGCCGCAGGCGCGCGGCGCGAAGACACCGGGGCGTGAGTCGGGTCTTTCGCCGGGCGCGGGCGCGCCATAATGTCGGGCGCATGGCAGATCCCCGATTCATCCACCTCCGCGTTCACACCGAATACTCCCTGCTCGAAGGCGCCATCCGCCTGAAGAAGCTTCCCGGCCTCTGCGAGGCCATGGAGATGCCCGCCGTGGCGGTGACCGACACCAACAACCTGTTCTCGGCGCTCGAGTTCTCGGTGACCGCGAGCGGCGCCGGGGTGCAGCCGATCGTCGGCTGCCAAGTCGATCTGCGCTACGTGCAGCCGGCCCCGGGAGAACGCCCGAAGGCGCCGGCGCCGGTGGTGCTGCTGGCCCAGAACGAGCGCGGCTACGAGAACCTGATGAAGCTCAACTCGTGCCTCTACCTGCGGCGCGACGGCGAGCTGGCACATGTGCTGCTGGACGAGCTCGAAGAGTATGGCGAGGGCGTGATCTGCCTCTCCGGCGGACCAGACGGCCCGGTCGGCCGCCTCCTGCGCGAGAACCACCGCGCCGCGGCGCAGACCCTGCTGACCCGGCTGCACCAGATCTATCAGGACCGGCTCTATGTCGAATTGCAGCGTCATCCCGGCGAGGACGGCCTGCCCGAGGCCGAGCGCCTGACCGAGCGCGGCCACGTGGAGATGGCCTACGAGATGGGCATCCCGCTGGTCGCCACCAACGACGTGTATTTCCCCAAGGAGAACATGTACGAGGCGCATGACGCGATGATCTGCATCGCCGAGGGCGCCTATGTCGACCAGCAGGAGCCGCGCCGGCGGCTGACCCCGCAGCACTACCTCAAGACCCCGCAGGAGATGGCGACGCTCTTCGCCGATTTGCCCGAGGCGCTGGAAAACACCGTCGAGATCGCCAAGCGCTGTGCCTTCATGGCCTACCGCCGCGATCCGATCCTGCCGAAATTCGCAGATGACGAGGTGGTCGAACTGCGCCGTCAGGCCAACGAGGGTCTGCAGAAGCGCCTCTCGGTGATCCCGCACGCGGTGACGGTGGAGAAATACCAGGAGCGGCTCGATTTCGAGCTCGGCATCATCGAGGGCATGGGCTTTCCGGGCTACTTCCTGATCGTTGCCGACTTCATCAAGTGGGCCAAGGATCACGACATTCCCGTCGGCCCCGGCCGGGGCTCGGGTGCGGGCTCTCTGGTGGCCTACGCGCTGACCATCACCGACCTTGACCCGCTGCGCTATTCGCTGCTGTTCGAGCGCTTCCTCAACCCCGAACGGGTCTCGATGCCGGACTTCGACATCGACTTCTGCATGGACCGCCGAGAAGAGGTGATCCGCTACGTTCAGGAGAAATACGGCCGCGACAAGGTGGGCCAGATCATCACCTTCGGCGCGCTGCTCTCCAAGGCCGCGGTGCGCGACATGGGCCGGGTGCTGCAGATGCCCTACGGCCAGGTCGACCGGCTGTCGAAGATGATCCCCGTGGAGGGCGTGAAGCCTGTCTCGATCGAGAAGGCGCTGCAGGACGAGCCGCGCCTGCGCGAGGAAGCCGAGCGCGAGGAGGTCGTCGACCGGCTGCTGAAATACGGCATGCAGGTCGAGGGGCTGCTGCGCTCCGCCGGCACCCACGCCGCCGGCGTGGTCATCGCCGACCGCCCCACCGACGAGCTGGTGCCGCTCTACCAGGATCCACGCTCGGACATGCCGGCGACCCAGTTCAACATGAAATGGGTGGAACAGGCGGGTCTGGTGAAGTTCGACTTCCTCGGCCTGAAGACGCTGACGGTGATCCAGAACGCCGTCGACCTGATCCTCAAGTCCGGCCGCCCGATCCATGTCGCCGCCGACGGAAGCCAGCTCTACGAGCCGGCCGAGGGCGGCGAGAACCAGATGAACCTCATCCCGCTGGATGACGACAAGACCTACAAGCTCTACGCCTCGGCCAAGACCGTCGCCGTGTTCCAGGTGGAATCCACCGGCATGATGGACGCGCTCAAGCGCATGAAACCGACCTGCATCGAGGACATCGTGGCCCTCGTGGCGCTCTATCGTCCCGGCCCGATGGAGAACATCCCGGTCTATTGCGAGGTCAAGAACGGCCAGCGCGAGATCACCTCCGTGCACCCATCGATCGACCACATCCTTGCCGAAACCCAGGGCATCATCGTCTACCAGGAACAGGTGATGCAGATCGCCCAGGAGATGGCGGGCTACTCGCTCGGCGGCGCCGACCTGCTGCGCCGCGCCATGGGCAAGAAGATCAAGGAGGCGATGGACGCCGAGCGCCCGAAATTCGAGTCCGGCGCCGCCAAGAACGGCGTCGAGAAGAAGAAGGCCACCGAGGTCTTCGACCTGCTCGAGAAATTCGCCAACTACGGCTTCAACAAGTCCCACGCCGCCGCCTACGCGGTGGTGAGCTACCAGACCGCCTGGCTCAAGGCGAACCACCCGGTCGAGTTCATGGCCGGCGTGATGAACTGCGACATCCATCTCACCGAGAAGCTGGCGGTCTATTTCTACGAGACCAAGAAGGGCCTCAAGCTCGACTACATCCCGCCCTGCGTGAACCGGTCCCAGGCGAGCTTTGACGTCGAGGACGGCAAGCTGGTCTATGCGCTCGGCGCGCTGAAGAATGTCGGGCTTGATGCGATGCGGCTGGTGGTCGAGGGGCGCCGCTCGGTGCCCGAGGACCCCAGGAGCCCCGACAAGCCCTTCGTCAACGTCTACGATTTCGCCCGCCGGGTCGATCTCAAGCGCGTCGGCAAGCGGCCGCTCGAGATGATGGCGCGGGCCGGCTGCTTCGACCAGCTCGACCGCAACCGCCGGCGGATCTTCGAATCGCTCGACGCGCTGGTCGCCTATTCCGCCGCGATCCACGAGCAGAAGGCCTCGGCGCAGGTCTCGCTCTTCGGCGAGGCCGGCGACGACCTGCCCGAGCCGCGGCTGTCGCCGGCGCCCGACTGGCTGCCCGCCGAGCGGCTCTCGGAGGAGTTCAAGGCGATCGGCTTCTATCTCTCGGGCCACCCGCTCGACGATTACATGCCGGCGCTCAAGCGGCGCGACGTGCTGACGCTGGACGAGGTCGAGGACAAGGCCCGAGGCGGCGCCTGCATCGCCAAGATGGGTGGCGTGGTGGCCGGCCGTCAGGAGCGCAAGTCGGCCAAGGGCAACCGCTTCGCCTTCGCCCAGCTCTCGGACCCGAGCGGCGCCTACGAGGTGACGATCTTCTCGGACACGCTGGAAAAGGCGCGCGACCTGCTGGAGACCGGCACCAAGGTGGTGGTCACCGTCGAGGCGACGATGGAGTCGGACCAGCTGAAGCTGCTGGCCCGCTCCTTCGGACCGGTCGAGCAGGTCGTGGCCGATGCCGGCGCCGCGGGCATGAAGATCTACATCGAGAATCCCGACACCGTGGCGCAGGTCGCCTCGGTTCTGGGCCGCGCTGCCGAGCAGATGCCGCGCGCCGGGCGCGGCCCCGTGCGGCTTTGCTTCGCGGGCTCCGGCTTGCCGGGTGAGGTCGAGATGGATCTCAGGCAGGAATTCCCCGTCACCCCCGAGATCAAGGGCGCGGTGAAATCGCTCGACGGGGTGATGGCGGTGGAGGATTTCTGAGCCGGGCGCCTCACCCCGGCCGCGCGCCGCTCCTCAGTAGTGCGGCGGGCGCTCGTCGCCCATCACCACCGCGCCGACCCCCTCGTCCTGCCGCGCCGCCTCGCGCTCGAGCAGCAGCGCCACGCGACGGGTGAGCAGCGCGATGTCGCGGTCCTGACGCGCCACGGTCTCGGAAAGATCGTCCACCGCCCGCTCGAGATGGGCGATGCGTTCCTGCAGGCTGTCGGTGTCGCTTGGCATGTCTCCGGCTCCTTTTGTCGCGCCACATAGGCCGCGCCGCTTATGTCGCGCCACATATGCCGCGCCGCGCGGCTTGGAAAGGGCGCATGGGGGGCGCTGCCCCCCGGCCTGGCGGCCTCCCCCGGGATATTTTGTGCCAGAAGAAACCAGGGCGGGTGGGGAGTGCGGCGCCCCTGTCTTCTTCTGGCTCTAAATATCCCCGCCGGAGGCATCCGACACAAGCCGCAGGATGTAACGCCGGGCCGCTGCACACCGCCGGTCGCTTGCCCCCGCACGCGCAAGCGGCTAAGGGGGGCGCGCAATCTGGACGAGCCCGGAGCCCGCCATGGCCAAAGTGAAAAAAGCCCCCCGCCCCAAGGCACAGACGCCGAAGGGCTTCCGCGACTATTTCGGTCCCGAAGTGACCGAGCGCGCCGAGATGCTCGAGGCCATCGCCGGGGTGTATCATCGCTACGGCTTCGACGCGCTGGAATCGAGCGCGGTGGAGACCGTCGAGGCGCTCGGCAAGTTCCTTCCCGATGTCGACCGGCCCAACGAGGGCGTGTTCGCCTGGCAGGACGAGGACGAGAGCTGGATGGCGCTGCGCTACGACCTGACGGCGCCGCTGGCCCGGGTCTATGCCCAGCACCGCAACGACCTGCCCCTGCCCTATCGCCGCTACGCCATGGGCCCGGTCTGGCGCAACGAGAAGCCCGGCCCAGGCCGCTTCCGCCAGTTCTATCAATGCGACGCCGACACCGTGGGCGCCGCGAGCGTCGCCGCGGATGCCGAGATCTGCGCCATGCTGGCGGACACGCTGGAAGTGGTCGGGATTCCGCGCGGCGACTACCTGGTGCGGGTCAACAACCGCAAGGTTCTGAACGGCGTGCTCGAGACCATGGGGCTCGAGGATGACGCGCAGCGCGACGCGGTGCTGCGCACCATCGACAAATTCGACAAGGTCGGCGAGGCCGGCGTGCGCGAGCTGCTCGGCAAGGGCAGGCTCGATGCCTCGGGCGCCTATATCGACGGCGTGGGCCTGAGCGAGGCGCAGGCCGAGCCGGTGGTCGCCTTCCTGACCTCTAAGGGTGCCGATGCCGCCGCCACGGTGGCCAACCTCCGCGCCGCTGTCGGCAGCTCCGAGATCGGCGCCGAGGGGGTCGACGAGCTCGAGGAGATCGGCGCGCTGCTGGCGGCGCAGGGCTATGGCCCCGACCGTATCGAGATCGACCCCAGCGTGGTGCGCGGCTTGGGCTACTACACCGGCCCGGTCTTCGAGGCCGAGCTGACCTTCGAGATCTTCGACGAGAAGGGCCGCAAGCGCCAGTTCGGCTCGGTCGCCGGCGGCGGACGCTACGACGATCTCGTCAAGCGCTTCACCGGTCAGGCGGTGCCCGCGACCGGCGTCTCCATCGGCGTCGACCGGCTGCTCGCGGCGCTGCGCGAGAAGGGCCGCATCGGCGGCACCGTGCAGGGCCCCGTGGTCGTGACGGTGATGGATCGCGACCGCATGGCCGATTACCAGGCGATGGTGGCCGAGCTGCGCAATGCGGGCATCCGTGCCGAGGTCTATCTCGGCAATCCGAAGAATTTCGGCAACCAGCTCAAATATGCCGACAAGCGCAGCTCGCCGGTCGCCGTCATCGAGGGCGGCGACGAGAAGGAGCGCGGCGTGGTGCAGATCAAGGACCTGGTCCTCGGCGCCAAGCTGGCCGAAAGCGCCAGCCTCGAGGAATGGAAGGAGCGCCCCTCTCAATACGAGGTGGCGCGCGGCGATCTGGTCGCCAAGGTGAGAGAGATCCTGAACCAATGGGCGTGACCACCGCGCAGGAACGCGCCGAAGCCGTCCGCCTGCGGGCCCGGTTTCTCGAGGCCGGGGCCGAGAATGTCGACTGCGCCATCCTGCAGCCGGCGGAAACCCTGCTCGACCTTTATGGCGAGGACATCCGCGCCCGCACCTACGTGACCCACGACCCCGCCCGCGGCGAGGTCATGCTGCGGCCCGACTTCACCGTGCCGGTGGTTCAGATGCACATGGAGACCGGCGCCGCGCCGTCGCGCTACACCTATGCCGGCGAGGTCTTTCGCCGCCAGGAAGAGCATCCCGAGCGCGCGCCGGAGTATTTCCAGGTCGGCTTCGAGCTGTTCGCCGATGACGATCCGGCGCAGGCCGATGCCGAGGTCTTCGCGCTTTTCGCCGAGACGCTGGCGCCCTATCGGCTGCGCGCGGTGACCGGCGATATCGGCATCCTGACCGCTGCGGTCGCGGGGCTCGAGACCTCCGAGCGCCGCCGGTCCGCGCTGATGCGCCACATCTGGCGTCCGCGCCGGTTCCGCGCCCTGCTCGACCGCTACTCGGGCCGCAGCCCGGTGCCGCCGTCGCGCAAGGCCTTGCTGGCCGCAGAGAACCCGATGGACACCGCAGCCCCGGCGATCGGCCTGCGTTCGGAGACCGAGGTCGCCGCGCGCATCGCCGCGCTGCGCGAGGACGCCGCCGAAGGCCCGCTCTGCGAGAGCCAGGTGGCGCTGATCGACACGCTGCTGGCGGTGCGCGAGACCTGCTCCTTTGCATTGGAACAGCTGCATGACATCGCCGTCGATATGCCGGCGCTGCTGCCGGCGGTGGACCGCTTCGAGCGCCGCTGCGAGGCGCTGACTGCCCGCGGGGTCGACGTGGCCGCGCTGGAGTTCGAAGCAAGCTACGGCCGCAGCTCGATGGAATATTACGACGGCTTCGTCTTCGGCTTCGTGCCGACGGCGCGGCCCGACCTTCCCCCGGTGGCCACCGGGGGGCGCTATGACGCGCTGACAGAGCGGCTGGGCAATGGCCGCGCCGCCCCGGCCGTGGGCGGGGTCATCCGTCCGGGGCTGCTTCTGCAGACGGGAGAGCGGGCATGAGTGTGAAGCTTGGGGTGCCCTCGAAGGGGCGCCTGATGGAGAAGACCTTCGACTGGTTCGGAGCCCGTGGCGTGGGCCTTGCCCGCACTGGCAACGACCGGGAATATGCCGGCGCGGTGGACGGGGTCGAAGGCGTCGACCTGGTGCTGCTCTCGGCAGGAGAGATCCCGCGCGAGCTGGCTGCCGGGCGCATCCACCTTGGCGTCACCGGCACCGATCTCATCCGCGAGAAGCTCGTGCAGTGGGACCAGAAGGTCGAGCCGTTGGCCGAGCTGGGCTTCGGACAGGCCGACCTGATCGTCGCGGTGCCCGCCTGCTGGGTCGATGTCGATACGCTCGACGATCTCGACGCGGCGGCGGCGGCGTTCCGCGCGGAACACGGCTTCCGGATGCGGATCGCCACCAAGTATCACCGGCTGGTGCGCGAGTATCTGCGCCATGGCGGCGTGGCGGATTACCAGCTCGTGGACTCGCAGGGCGCCACCGAGGGCACGGTGAAGAACCTTACCGCCGAGGCGGTGGCCGACATCACGTCGACCGGAGACACGCTGCGGGCCAACCACCTCAAGGTGATCGACGATGAGCCCGTGCTGCGCAGCCAGGCGACGCTGTTCCGCAGCCGCACCGCGAAGCTCGACGAAGACGAGCGCACGGTGCTGCGCACGCTGATGGCAAAGCTCGACGTATGAAGGGCGCTGGGACCGCGGCCCTTTCATTCTCAGGCACTGCAGATCGAGGCGGGCTTGAATCCGCGGAGGCGGCGCTCGCAGCTTTGCCGAGGCCACTTCTCGCCAATTCTCTGGGCCATCCCTGCCCCGAAGACCCGCACAAGGACCCCCGCCCCTATCGCCCTCGCCGTTAGCGTGCAAACCTCCTCCCGACAGCACTGAGGAGAATCGTCATGAAGATCGGGATCGTGGGCGCGGGCATGGTGGGCTCGGCGGCGGGCTACGCGCTCGCACTGCGCGGCGGCGCCAGCGAGATCGTCCTCGTCGACCGCAACATGGCACTCGCCGTGGCGCAGGCAGAAGACATCGCCCATGCGGTGCCCTTCGCCCATCCCTGCCGGGTCTCGGCGGGCGACTACGACGCGCTCGAGGGCGCCGATCTGGTGATCCTCGCCGCCGGCGTCGCACAGAAGCCCGGAGAAGACCGGATCAGCCTTCTGTCGCGCAACGCCGAGGTCTTTGCGCAGGTCATCGCGGGCGTGCAGAAGGCCGCCCCCGAGACCATGTTGCTCGTGGCCTCGAACCCGGTCGACGTGATGACCGAGGTGGCGCTGCGTATCTCGGGCCTGCCGCGCGAGAAGGTCATCGGCTCGGGCACCATCCTCGATACCGCGCGTTTCCGCAGCCTGCTGGGCGACCATCTCGGCGTGGCGCCGCAATCGGTGCATGCCTACGTGCTGGGCGAGCATGGCGACTCGGAGGTGCTGGCCTGGGCCTCGGCGCGGGCCGGCTCGGAGCCGGTGGCGCGCTTCGGCGTGCAGGTGGGTGCCGCGATCACCCAGTCGGTGCGCGAACGCATCGATGAGGGCGTGCGCCGCGCTGCCTACCGCATCATCGAGGGCAAGGGCGCCACGTGGTACGGCATCGGCGCGGGGCTTGCGCGCATCGTGCAGGCGGTGCGCGACGACCAGCGCAGCGTGCTGTCGGTCTCGATCGTGACACCGGAGGTCGAGGGCGTGACCGACGTGGCGCTCAGCCTGCCCCGCGTGGTCGGCCGCAGCGGCGTGATGACCACACTGCTGCCGGAACTGGCCGAGGACGAGGCAAGCGCGCTGCGCCGCTCGGCGGAGATGCTCAAGCAGACCGCGCTCAGCCTCGGCTGAGCAGCCCTCAGGCGATGATGTCGGGGGTCAGCCGGTCTTCGATGAGGGCGATCTTGTCCTTCAGGAACAGCTTCTTCTTCTTCAGGCGTTGAAGCGTCAGCTGGTCGCCCATGCCGCGGTCCTGCAGGGCCGCGATGGCTTCGTCGAGATCGCGGTGTTCGCGTTTGAAGACCTCAAGCTCGACACGCAGCACTTCCTCGGTTTTCATCGAGATGTCTTGCGGCGTCTCCATGCGGGCAAACTCCTTGCGATACAGACCCCTTAGATAGCAAGTCCAATCGCTCTGGCAAAGCCCTTGCGGATATTCCGGGGGCTTCCCATATTGATTTCAGTCGGGTTGCCGAATGCGGGGCCCGGCGGACGGTCGCTTTCTGCAAAGGACATGTCATGAGCAAGATGACTTTGGGTTCCTACCCGCACATGCTCGGCTTCGAGCAACTCGAGCGCCTGCTGGAACGCACGGCGAAATCGAGCGAGGGCTATCCGCCCTTCAATATCGAACAGACCTCGGAACGCTCCTACCGGATCACGCTTGCCGTGGCCGGGTTCTCGGAAGACGACCTGTCGATCACTGTCGAGGATCGCCAACTGGTGATCCGCGGGCGGCAAGGTGACGACGGCAGCGAACGCATATTCCTGCATCGTGGCATTGCCTCGCGACAGTTCCAGCGCAGTTTCGTCTTGGCCGACGGCGTAGAAGTGGGCGAGGCTGTCATGGAGAATGGCTTGCTGCACGTGGATCTGACCATCTCCCGACCCGAGACGGTGGTTCAGACGATCTCGATCAGAAAGGGGTAATTCGATGAATACCAAGTACGAATTCCAGACACCGGGCGAAGAGCGCATTGTTTACGTGCGTGCCGTCGCCGCCGGAGACCTCCCGGAAGAGATCCAGGGCCAGCTTGGCGGGCTTGAGACGCTCTATGCGGTGCACAATGCGGAAGGCGAGCGTCTTGCGCTGGTCAAGGACCGCAAGCAGGCCTTCATCCTCGCGCGGCAGAACGATTTTGCGCCGGTGACGGTGCACTGAGTGCACATGCGGCGGGGCTGAGCCCCGCCAGCCTTGGGGCCGGTCAGCGTGATGCGGCCCCGCCGCGGCGCCAGCGATGCAGCACATCGCCGCCGACCGCCCGAACCTCTTCCAACTCGAAACGTGGTGCCTCGGCCAGGCGGTCGACACCCATGGCGCCGATCCCCGGACGGCCTTCGGCGCCCACGGCGATGCCAGCGGTGAAGCCTACAAGCTCGTCGACCAGATCCGCCGCCAGAAGCGAGGCGGCCAGCTGTCCGCCGCCCTCGCAGAACACCCGCGTGAGCCCTTCCTTGCCCAGAGCCGAAAGCAGCGCATGGGGGTCGATGCGGCCACCGGAGACCTTGCACTGAAGCAGCTTGGCGCCGCAACTCTGCCATGCCCGCTTCGTCATCGACGCGGCATCCGAGCCGTGTGCCAGCCAGACTGGCACCTCGCGTGCAGAGCTGGCCAGCGTGCTCATCAGCGGCACGTCGATGAGCCGCGAGACGATCACCCGCACCGGCTGCTGCACCTCGCCCCAGCCGCGCACAGTAAGCGCCGGATCGTCGGCGCGCGCCGTCCCTGCCCCCACCATCACCGCGTCATGGCTGGCCCGCAGGCCGTGCACGTAGCGCCGCGCCTCGGGTCCGGTGATCCACTGGCTCTCGCCCGTGGCGGTGGCGATGCGGCCGTCGAAACTGTTCGCAAGCTTCAGCGTCACCAGCGGCCGCCCGTGATCGTTGCGCAGGAAGAAGCCGGCGTGATCGCGGGCCGCATCCTCTGCCAGCACGCCCGTGGTCACCTCGATGCCATGCTTGCGCAAATGCGCAAACCCCTGCCCCGAGACCCGCGCGTCATTGTCCGCAAGCGGTGCGACGACCCGCGCCACGCCGGACTTCACCAGCGCCTCGGCACAAGGCGGCGTCTTGCCGTGATGCGAGCACGGCTCGAGCGTCACGTAGGCGGTGGCGCCGCGCGCCGCCTCGCCGGCCTGTGCCAGCGCCTGCGGCTCGGCATGGGGCCTGCCCCCGGGCGCGGTGGCGCCACGTCCGACGACGCGTCCATCCTTGACGATGACACACCCAACCGCCGGGTTGGGCCAGCACTGGCCCATCCGTCTCCGGCCCAACCGCAGGGCGTGGGCCATGTGCCGGAGGTCGTCGGTCACTTCTCGGCAGTCGTCGCGTCAGGGCGCAGTTCGCTGACGAACTTGTCGAAATCGTCCGCCGCCTGGAAGTTCTTGTAGACGCTGGCAAAGCGCACATAGGCGACAGTGTCGATGCGGGCGAGCGTCTCCATGACGATCTCGCCGATCTGCTTCGAGGGGATGTCGGTCTCGCCGAGGCTCTCGAGGCGGCGCACGATGCCGCTGATCATCTGATCCACGCGCTCGGGCTCTATGGGGCGTTTCTGCAGCGCGATGCGGATCGAGCGTTCGAGCTTGTCGCGATCGAAATCCTCGCGCCGTCCGTTCGACTTGATCACCACGAGATCGCGCAGCTGCACCCGCTCGTAGGTGGTGAAACGGCCACCGCAGGCCGGGCAGAAGCGACGGCGCCGGATCGACACGTGCTCTTCCGCCGGTCGGGAATCTTTCACCTGCGTGTCGATATGTCCGCAAAACGGGCAGCGCATGCCTGTCCCCCTATCCGTTTGGTGTCTGCCTCGGCGTG
>NZ_DS022276.1:593925-678187 GCF_000153725.1 Salipiger bermudensis HTCC2601
CCACTTATCCACAGCCACTATAGGGAGCCGCCAGAGATTGGGTAGAGGATAATTGAGCAACTAGATGAGGGGGTGTCAGCGCCCAGCCCTCAGGCAAGATGTGCGGCGACCTCGCGCCGGTGCGCTGCATCCCGATGTTCAAAAAGGTAAATTCCCTGCCACGTCCCAAGCACCATGCGCCCCCGGCTGACCGGGATCGATAGCGAAACCGGCATCATTGCAGCCTTGATATGGGCCGGCATGTCGTCCGGCCCTTCGTAGGTATGGGTGAGGTAGTCCATCGACGGATCACTCGAAGGCGGCACCAGCCGATGGAAGTAGTTTCGCAGGTCGGTCTGCACCTCGGGATCGGCATTCTCCTGTATCAGCAGTGAGGCAGAGGTGTGGCGCACAAAGAGCGTGAGCAGCGCGTCGTCCCGCTTTTGAGCAGAGACCCAACTCGCCACCTCGCGAGTGAAGTCGTAGAGCCCTTGCCCACTGGTCTGTATCGAGAATGTCGTTTGCGCCATGCGTGCCCCCTTACCCACTTTCTAGCGCGGAAGCAGGCGGGCGGCCAGCCGAGGCGATCAGGCCTCGCTCACGACGCAGGCAACCTGCGGCAGGTCGGCGGTGTCGTCAAACAGGATCGGCGAGCCGCCATCGGTCACTGCGGGCATCTGGCCAACTTCGCGGAGCGTTTCGCGGCAGTCTGCAAGCTCGTCCGCCGACACGCTGATTTCGATCACCTCGGGCTCGTCGGTCATCAGCGCTTCGGTCGCAGCGAAGGCGGCGACGGAAACGCAGGTGGCTGCGGCGGTCAGGACGAAAAGGCGGGTCATGGCAGAAGATCCTCCGTTGTTGCCCATTTAACGCAGTCTGGCGCGGCAGGGTTCCGACCAGTTTGAGAGCATCCGCAACCACACGACCTCACAGGCGTTGTGGGACAGAAGAAAAACGGAGGTTTCATATGACCCGCAAGACCCTCTTCATCACTGGCGCAAGCTCGGGCATCGGCGCCGAAACCGCGCGCAAGGCGGTCGCGGCCGGCTGGAATGTCGGCCTCTTTGCCCGCTCCGAGGATAAACTCTCGGCGCTGGTGGACGAGCTTGGCGAGCAAGCGCTGGCGCTTCCGGGCGACGCCACCTCGCTCGAGGCGCAGACCAAGGCGATGGCCAAGCTCGCCGAACACTTCGGCGATGTGGATGCCGCCTTCGCCAATGCCGGCATGGGCGTCTCGGGCGCTGGAACACTGGCCGGTGACCCAGAGGAGTGGCAGAGCATGGTCCAGCTCAACGTGATGGGCGTGCTGTGGACCGCCAAGGCCGCCTCGACCTACTTCAAAAAGAATGGCGGGCACCTGCTGCTGACCGGCTCCGCGGCGGGCCGCACCCACATCAAGGGCTCGGTCTATAGCGCGACCAAGTGGTTCGTGCACGGCTATGGTGGCAATCTCGCGGAGGAGTTCCGCGAGTGGGGCGCACGGGTGACCGTGGTGGCGCCCGGCATGGTCGACACGCCGTTCTTCGACGAGGCCAAGCCCGACAAGCTCAAGCCCGAGGACATCGCCGAGGCCGTGGTCTACGCGCTCGGCGCCAACAAGCGCGCCAATGTGCAGGAAGTCTTCGTCGTGCCGAGCGGCTGAGGCCCGTCATAGCCGCAAAGAGAAAGGCCCTCGCGAACCATCGCGAGGGCCTTTCAGTGTCTGCTCCGGACGAAAGCGTCTGTCAGGCCGTCTCGCGCGAGCGCAGGTGCGGAACGAGGCTCGCGGCCAGCACCAGCTCGGCCGCGACCGTGAGCCATGTCAGCCAGCCAGCGACGCCCCGCAGCGTCGCTTGGGCGCCGATCAAGGCGAGCCCGAGATAGACGATGATCAGGCCGATCACGATCGCCTGTCGCGCCTCCGAGCGCGGCGCGTTACGCGACAGCATGAGCATCGCCGCGATGCCAAGGAAGACCACCGAGGCACGGCGCGTCATGAAGACGGCACCCGGCAGAGCCTCCTGCCCGAACACCCACAAGGGCGCGAAGGGCAGCAGCAGGTAGGTGGCGAACAGCGCCGCGAGCACGGCGGCATGGATCTGGCAGGTGGTGCGATAATCAGGCATGAGCCGGAGTTAGCGGCCCCTGCCCCGCCGTCAAGCCTTGGGGCGCGCTCAGCCGAAGAGCCGCGCGCCCTGCTCGTCGATCATCTGCTTGGCCTTGCGGATCGAGGCCTGCTCGGCATCTTCCCGGTCACGGATGACATCGGCACGGACGAGGTGATGGGTCTTCATTTCACCATCGACCTCGGCCTCGATCAGCGCCGCGATGCGGAACTGGCCCTCGGCGGGCATGGGTTCCGGAGTGATCCGGAACCCGTTGTAGTCGATGGTTTCGGCCTTGGGTTCCGGTTTCGGACCGCCACCGCCGAAGAGACGCGACAAGAGCGACATCTGTCCTCTCCTTCCCGGCCCGCGCGGGCCTTACTGGTCGAGGAAGCTGCGCAGCTTGCGCGAGCGGCTCGGATGCTTGAGCTTGCGCAGCGCCTTGGCCTCGATCTGACGGATCCGCTCGCGCGTCACCGAGAACTGCTGGCCGACCTCTTCCAGCGTGTGGTCGGTGTTCATGCCGATGCCGAAACGCATCCGCAGAACCCGCTCCTCGCGCGGGGTGAGCGAAGAGAGCACGCGGGTGGTGGTCTCCTTGAGGTTTTCCTGAATGGCGCTGTCGAGCGGCAGGATGGCGTTCTTGTCCTCGATGAAATCGCCAAGCTGCGAATCTTCCTCGTCGCCGATCGGCGTTTCGAGCGAGATCGGCTCCTTGGCGATCTTCATCACCTTGCGGACCTTCTCGAGCGGCATCTGCAGCTTCTCGGCCAGCTCCTCCGGGGTCGGCTCGCGGCCGATCTCGTGCAGCATCTGGCGGCCGGTGCGGACCAGCTTGTTGATCGTCTCGATCATGTGCACCGGGATACGGATGGTGCGCGCCTGGTCGGCGATCGAACGGGTGATCGCCTGGCGGATCCACCACGTCGCGTAGGTCGAGAACTTGTAGCCGCGGCGATACTCGAACTTGTCGACGGCCTTCATCAGGCCGATGTTGCCTTCCTGGATCAGGTCGAGGAACTGCAGCCCGCGGTTGGTGTATTTCTTGGCGATCGAGATCACCAGGCGCAGGTTGGCCTCGACCATTTCCTTCTTGGCCTGGCGCGCCTCCTTCTCGCCCTTCTGCACCTGACCGACGATGCGGCGGAATTCGCTGATATCGAGACCGACATACTGACCGACCTGCGCCATGTCCGAACGCAGCCCCTCGATCTTGTCCTCGAAACGCTCGATCAGCATCTGCCAGCCGCGGCCGGGCTTCTCCGACATGCGCTCGATCCAGTTCGGGTCGAGTTCGTGGCCGCGATACTCGTCGATGAACTCGCGACGGTTGATGCGGGCCTGATCGGCAAGCTTCACCATGCTCGAGTCGATCGACATGATACGGCGATTGATGCCGTAGAGCTGGTCGATCAGCGCCTCGATGCGGTTGTTGTGCAGGTGCAGGCCGTTCACAAGTTCGACGATCTCGGAGCGGAGCTGCTGGTACTGGGCCTCGTCGGCCTGCGAGAACGACCCGTCCTCGTTCAGCGTCGCGCTGATGCGGGCGTCCTGCATGGCGGCGAGCTGCTCGTAATCGCCGGCAATGCGCTCGAGCGTCTCGAGCACGCGCGGCTTGAGCGCGGCCTCCATCGCGGCGAGCGACATGTTGGCCTGCTCTTCGTCGTCGTCATCATCGTCGCGGGCGATGGGATTGCCGTCGGCGTCGTATTCCGGCTCGTCCTTCTTGGGCTTTTCAGCGGTGGCGGCCGTGGCGTCGACAACCGGCTCCTCGAGCCCGCCCTCTTCGTCCATCTGGTTGCCGAAGGTGGTCTCGAGGTCGATCACGTCGCGCAGCAGGATCTCTTCCTCGAGAAGTTCCTGGTGCCAGATGGTGATCGCCTGGAAGGTCAGCGGGCTTTCGCAAAGCCCGAGGATCATCGTGTTGCGGCCGGCCTCGATGCGCTTGGCGATGGCGATCTCGCCCTCGCGCGACAGCAGCTCGACCGAGCCCATCTCGCGCAGGTACATGCGCACCGGGTCATCGGTGCGGTCGAGCTTTTCATTGGCGCCCGAAGACAGCGCGACGTCACGCCCCTTGGAGGCGTCGACCAGTTCGGTCGAGCCCTTGTTGGCGTCTTCCTCGGCCTCTTCGTCTTCCTCGGTGACTTGGATGCCCATTTCCGAGAGCATCGACATCACATCCTCGATCTGGTCGGACGAGACCTGATCGGGGGGAAGGACCTGGTTGAGCTGGTCGTAGGTGATGTAGCCACGCTCGCGCGCCTCGGCGATCATCTTTTTGACCGCGGCCTGGCTCATGTCGAGGCTGTGAGCATCGTCCTGAGTTTCCGGCTTGGCGTCGTCGTTGTCTTTGGCTGCCATTTAGAGCTCCGTCAAAGGGAGGCGGCCGGACTGGCCGGCGGTCGCAAAGGATAGATTGATTCGTTGCTGCGAATCATGGGGGGAATCAACTGATTCGGCCACCCGTTTACCCCGTTTTCCTCCAGTTTTCCCTCTCCGCACAGTTAGTTCCCGTGCTTGGAAAAGCGAATCTGTTCCGTTAGCGCCTTGAAGGCGTCTCGTTCGTCCTTGTCCAATCGGGCCCCGTTGGGCCCGAAATCGTAATCCATCTCGCCCTCGTCCTTGCGCAGCACCGCCTCGTTGCGGGCCTTTGCGGCCTGGGCGAGGCGCCAGGTCAGCGCCTCGTCGGCGAGGTGTTCCAAGTCTTCTTCGGCCTCGGCGATCTCGGCCGCGGCGCCGGAGCGCGCGGTGATCTTCGACAACTCCTCGGCCACGGTCATCCGTGCCAGTTCGATGTCACCGGGTCGTCGCACACAGGGAACGACCGCGACATGGCGTGCCGCGAGCAGGTTTTCAAGGGGCTCGGGCCCGATTCTGTACTCCGCCTCCTCGCGCAGGGCGGCGGCGCTGTCGGCATTGTTGCGCAACAGCACGTCGCGCAGCGAGGCGCGTACCGGGTCGGTACAGTTGAGCATTTCCAGCCCCTGCTCGAACTCGGCGATCAGCTCGGGCGTCGAGAGCAGCACGGCAAGGATCACCGCCTCGCGCAGCTCGTTCTCCGCGGTGTCGCCGGCGGCGACCAGCAGCGAGCTCTTGACGCTGGCGCTTGGTGGCGCGGGCGCATTCCAGGCACGGCGCGGGCCGCCAGCGCCGCCGCCGCCGAACGCCCGCTTGGGGCGTTGCGGGCGGAACAGCTGGAAGCGCAGCTCCTTGATCTCGTCACCGTAATGGCGCCGCAGGCCCGGGTCCTGGATCTGGCGCAGCACGTCGCGCAGCCGTGCATCGAGCGCCGCCTTGCGCTCGGGGCTGTCGAACACCTTGCCCTCGGTCTCGCGCCGCCAGAGAAGCTGCACCATCGGCATAGCGCCCTCGAGCACCTTGCTCACCGCCCCCGCCCCTTCGGCGCGCAGCAGGTCGTCCGGATCCTTGCCCTCGGGCATCAGCGCGAAACGCAGCGTCTTGCCCGCCTGCAAGAGCGGCAGGGCGAGGTCGATCACCCGGTAGGCGGCGCGCAGCCCTGCCTTGTCGCCATCAAGCGCCACGATCGGCTCGTCGGTGATGCGCCAGAGCAGCTGCATCTGGGTCTCGGTCACCGCCGTGCCCAGCGGCGCCACCGAGGCGCCGAACCCGGCCTCGGAGAGCGCGATCACGTCCATGTAGCCTTCGGCCACGATCAGCGGCTGGCCCTTGCCCGCCGCCTCGCGCGCAGGCGCATGGTTGTAGAGGTTGCGCCCCTTGTCGAAGAGCTCGGTCTCGGGTGAGTTGAGGTACTTGGCGTTGTCGCGCGGATCCATGGCGCGGCCGCCGAAAGCGATGGCGCGGCCACGGGCATCCCGGATCGGGAACATGATGCGGTTGCGGAACACGTCGTAGGGCGCCTTGCCCCGGTCCGAGGCCTTGGCCAGCCCCGCGCCGAGGATCAGGTCCTCGGCCACGCCCTGCCCGCGCAGGTGATCCCAGAGATTCTGCCAGCCCTCCGGCGCGAAGCCGATCTCGAAGCGGTCGCGCACGTCTTCCTTGAGGCCGCGCCGGTCGAGATAGGCACGCGCCTCGGTGGCGGCGCCGGCGCGCAGCTGCATGCGGAAGAAGCGCACCGCCTGCTCCATGACCTCGGAAAGCTGCTCGCGGCGGTCGGCCTTCTTGGCAGCCTGCGGATCGCGCGCCGGCATCGGCATCCCGGCCTCGCGGGCAAGGATCTCGATCGCCTCCATGAACTCGACATTCTCGCTCTCGCGCACGAAGGAGATCGCGTCACCCTTCGCGTGGCAGCCGAAGCAGTAGTAAAAGCCCTTGCGGTCATCGACGTGGAACGAGGCCGACTTTTCCTGGTGGAACGGGCAAGGCGCCCACATGTCGCCCTTGGCCTGGTTGGACTTGCGATTGTCCCACATGACCTTGCGCCCCACGACCTGAACCAGGCTCGTGCGGTTGCGCAGCTCGTCTAGGAAACCGGGGGGCAGACTCATGTTGCGAATATCGGGCCAGCGGCGAGCCGAGTCCAGATGGTCTGAGCAGCTTGTCTCAAATACACGGCACCTGACCGCGCATCACTGCGCGAGGCACTGGGCCTCCCACGCCGCGCCGACCTCGTCGGTAAGCTGATCCTCGGGCAGCGACCAGATCCAGTCGGCCAGCATATCGCCGGCGCCACGGTCACCGATCTGCTCGCGCAGGGCCGCGCGGGCCTTCGACTTTGCAGCCCCCTGCTTGCGCGCCTCGACCGCCTGCATGACGATGCCCGCGGACTCCGCGCAGGCGGCAGCCTTGTCCTGCTGCGCATCGGCGGCGGCGGGAAGGCTGGCCAGAAGACCAAGGGCGAGGGTCAGGCGAAGGATCATGGCGCGGGCTCCTGCTGTGAATTCGACGGCCAGAGCCATAGCGCGGGCGGGCGGCGCTGTCACGCCGCCCCGGCAAGGCTCTGCCCGGCCCGGGTTCAGAGCCCCTTGGCGCGGTAGCTGCTCGCCACCCGGTCGATGGCGACGATGAAGGCGGCAGTGCGCAGATCGGTGACATCGTCGCGCCCGTGCCACACCTCGCGCATCGACTGGTAGGCGATGCGCATGGTGTCATCGAGCCCCGAGCGCACCAGCTCGAGTTCGTCGGCGCCGCGCAGGTACTTTTCCTTGAAGCTCGGCGTCAGGCTCCAGGCGTCGCCCAGCATGTGATCGAGCCGCTCGAGCTCGTCGACCACGAGCTGGTGGCGCGACTCCTCCTGCCGCCGCTGCATCCGGCCGAAGCGGATGTGGCTGAGGTTCTTCACCCATTCGAAATAGCTGACCGTCACACCACCGGCATTGGCATAGAGATCGGGAATGATCACCGTGCCGCGATTGCGCAGGATGTCGTCGGCGCCGGCGGTGATCGGGCCGTTGGCGGCCTCGATGATCAGCTTGGCCTGGATGTTGTGGGCGTTGGTAAGGTTGATCACCCCCTCGAGCGCCGCGGGGATGAGGATGTCGCAGTCGCTCTCCATCACGCTGCCGCCATCGGCGACGCTGTTGGCCTCGGGGTAGCCGCGCAGCCCGCCATGGCGCACCAGCCAGTCGCGCACCCGCTCGACATTGAGGCCACTGGGATCGTAGAGCGCGCCGTCGCGTTCGATGATGCCGACGATCAGCGCGCCGTCATCCTCGGACAGGAACTTGGCGGCATGGTAGCCCACGTTGCCGAGCCCCTGCACCACCACCCGCTTGCCTTCGAGCTTGCCCGAAAGGCCGGCGACGGCGACATCCTCGGGATGGCGGAAGAACTCGCGCAGGGCGTATTGCACGCCGCGCCCTGTCGCCTCGACCCGACCGGCGATGCCGCCCGCATTGAGCGGCTTGCCCGTCACGCAGGCACGCGAGTTGATGTCGGTGGTGTTCATGCGGGCGTATTGATCGGCCATCCACGCCATCTCGCGCTCGCTGGTGCCCATGTCGGGGGCGGGCACGTTCTGGCTCGGATTGATCAGGTCGCGCTTGATCAGCTCGTAGGCGAAACGCCGGGTGATCTGCTCGAGCTCGTACTCGTCGTAATCGCGCGGGTTGATGCAGAGCCCGCCCTTGGAGCCGCCGAACGGCGCCTCGACCAGGGCGCATTTGTAGGTCATCAGCGCCGCCAGCGCCTCGACCTCGTCCTGATCGACCGCCGAGGCGTAGCGGATGCCGCCCTTGACCGGCTCCATGTGTTCGGAATGCACCGCGCGGTAGCCGGTGAAGGTGTGGATCTGGCCGCGCAGCCTTACCCCGAAGCGCACCGTGTAGGTGCCGTTGCAGACCCTGATCTTTTCCTCGAGCCCCGGGGGCAGGTCCATCAGGGCCGCAGCCCGATTGAACATCAGATCGACGCTCTCGCGGAACGTCGGCTCATTCGCCGGTGCTGCGCACATGGTATCTCCTCCCTCGGCCGCCTGCCCTGTTGCGGGTCATGATCGGCTGTTGGCGTTAACTCTAGTTTGCCAGAATCGTTTGGCAAAACCCTTTTTGCGCCGGATTCGAGAAGCGGAATTCATGGTTCATTAGCGCTAGCGCGGGGCATTGTCCTCAGCGCCGCAACAACGCCGAAAGTCCGGCCGGTTTTGTCCGCAGCAAGCTCAGTAGTTGCAAGAGTTTACCATCAAATTGGCCCCAATTTGGCCATGATGGCGGGGCATAACCAATGCCGTCGCAGGAATGTATCGAGTGGGGCTTCCCGGAAAAATTCCGGGGGGAAGGAGTCGGGAAAATGAAGCAGATTTTTGCTTTCGGAGGCGCGTGCCTCCGACGGACGGATACCGCTGTGTCCGCTCTCGTCGCACAGCTTCAGGGCTTTCGCCGGGCCGAATCGGGCAGCATGACGATCATGGCGGTCGCCCTGTCGCTGCTGATGATGATCTTCGGCGGCATCGGCATCGACATGATGTATGCCGAGCTTCAGCGCACCAAGATCCAGAACACGCTCGACCGCGCGGTGCTTGCGGCCGCCGACCTCGACAACGAGCTCGACGCGCAAGGCGTCGTCGAAGACTACATGTCCAAGATGAGCCTGGCCGATGCGCTGGTCTCGGTCAATGTCGACGAGGGGCTGAACTACCGCACCGTCACCGCCGACGGCTACCGCACCATGCCGTCGAATTTCATGCAGCTGATCGGCATCGAAAACATGCAGGCCGGCGGCCACTCGCAGGCGATGGAGCGCATCAACAAGGTCGAGGTCTCGATGGTGCTCGACATTTCGGGCTCGATGGATGACGGCGACAAGATGGCCGAGCTCCAGACAGCCGCGTCCGATTTCGTCGATACGCTGCTCGACGACGGCTCCGAGGATCTCGTGTCGATCTCGCTGGTGCCCTACTCCGAGCACGTGAATGCCGGACCCGAGATCCTGAGCTATCTCAACGTGAACTACATGCACGACGACTCGTACTGCCTCGAGATGCCGAACAGCGCCTTCAACTCGGCGGCGCTCGACCTCTCGCTGACCTACGATCAGATGCAGCACTTCCAGTGGAACTATTCCGGCAGCAACTCGCTGACAGACACGGTCTGCCCGCGCTACGCCTACGAGCAGATCCGCCCCTGGAGTCAGGACGCGGGCGCGCTCAAGACGCAGATCAGCCAGCTGCAGCCGCGCGCAGGCACCTCGATCTTCATGGGCATGAAATGGGCCAGCGCCCTGCTCGACCCGTCGACCCGGCCCATCGCGTCCGGCATGATCGCCGACGGCACCGTCGACGCGGTGTTCGAGGGCCGGCCGGTCGCCTACTCCGATACCGACGTGCTCAAGACCATCGTGCTGATGACCGACGGCCAGCACGACCGCTCGTTCCGGATCCAGAACTGGGCCTACAACGACGAGAACGAGGTCGAGCACTGGTCGCAGTACAACCTCTGGCACTACCTGAACTATTACGTGAACTCGTGGAACCGCAGCAGCTTCTACTACCAGAAATATGACGCTGCGACCGGCGACACGCTGCTCAGCAGTGTCTGTACCGCCGCCAAGAGGCAGGGCATTCTGATCTGGTCCATCGGTTTCGAGGTGTCGGACCACGGGGCCAACGTGATGGAGAGCTGCGCCTCTTCGCCGGCACACTTCTTCCGCGTCGAAGGCGTCGAGATCTCCGAGGCCTTCTCGACCATTGCCCAGACGCTGAACCAGCTGAGGCTGACCCAATGATCGCCCGCATCGCCAAGACCCTCCGCCGCTTCCGCAAGAGCGAAGACGGCTCAGCGGTCGTCCCCTTCGCGCTCTGGATGCCGATGATGGTGGGCATCGCCCTGTCGACCATCGAGGTCGGCGCGATGACGCTGCGCCACACCCAACTCGAGCGGGCGCTGGATCTGACCGTGCGCGAAGTAAAGCTCGGCACCGGCCACACCTACACTCATGCGCAGCTCAAGCAGATGATCTGCGACCGGACGACGATTCTCGGCGATTGCAGCACGATGCTGCATCTCGAGATGATCGGCCTCGACATGCGCGACTGGACCGACCCGCCGTCCAGCATCGATTGCACCGATGTCGCGCTCGACGTGACGCCGCAGCGGACTTTCGAATTTGGCCAAGAGCATGAAACCATGCTCCTGCGGGCCTGCTACAAATACAAGCCGATCACCCCGGTCTCGCGCATCGGGTCCCCCGTGAAGCTTGATGAGAACGGCTTTACCGGTGTGGTGTCGACCTCCACCTTCGTTCACGAGCCGATGTAAAGGAGGAGAGAGACATGAATATGACAACGATCAAGACCCTTCTCCGCAAGTTCCGCCGAGACAACGAGGGATACGTCACCATCGAGGTGATGTTCATGCTGCCGGTGCTCTTCGTGCTGTTCGGCGCAGCGTGGGTCTATTTCGATGTGTTCCGCCAGCAATCGGTCAACCAGAAGGCCAACTACGCCATCGGCGACATGCTCTCGCGCGAGACCGAGGAAATCGACGACACCTTTATCGACAACAGCTTCAAGCTGTTCGGCGTGTTGACCAAGAACGTCACCGAACCCGATGAACTGACCGGGCGCTACGGCGCCGATCTTCGGATCAGCGTGGTCGAGTACAACGCCAACAATCGGAGATATTCCGTGGTCTGGTCGGCCGCGCGCGGCGACTACGAAGAGCTCAACAGAAACGATGCCGAAAATTACGCGAACCGCCTGCCGAACATGGCCAACAACGGCCAGGTGATCATGGTCGAATCCAGGGAGGACTATTACCCGATCTTCAACGTCGGCCTCGATCCGCTCGAGCTCAAGACCTACAGCTTCACGCATCCGCGCTATGCGCCGCAGGTGCTGTTTGCGCGGCAGCAGAACGAGAACAACGGCTGGGGCAATGGCGACCAGGACGCTCCCGGCGGATCGCTGTGCAACAACAACGCCGAGAACGCGACGGATTGCAGCAATGAGGACGGCTCCAACAACGTCGAGCCCAATCGCGGCCACGGTCGCGGGAATGGCAACGGTCACGGGCGGCCCTGACGGCAAGGACGCCCGTCGGTCGCGGGCGGCGCTCGCGGTCAGAGCAGCGCGCTAGAACTGCGCCTCACCCTTGTGACGCGCCACAAGCATCGACAGCGCATCCGCCATCGGCTTGGTGTCGCGCCCGGCGGTGACGCCGCCCACCGCGACCCGTTTGCCCATCCGCCACCACAGCCCGGGCTGCCAGGCGCGCGGCTGTTTCTCGTTGAGCTGAATCAGGAAGCCGTTCGAGGGCTTCATGGCGAACATCGAGCGGTCGACCTTGGCGATGTCCTCGACCCGCGCCAGCATCGCGCCGGAGCTGTCGCTCAGCCCGTGCTCGGTGAGGATCAGGTCGCGCCCGGTGGCACGCCACATCATCTGCGCCATCCACAGCGCCGCGACGCCGAGCAGCAGAAGCACCGCCTGCCAATAGATCTCGGCCGGGGGCTCGGCCACCAGCAGCCACAGCAGCAGCGCACCGAGGGCGGCCAGCGTGCCCACGCCGATGACCCGGCGCGCCGGGGTCGCGCTGACCCGCGCGATGATCTGGGTGTCGTCCATGTCGTCTCCCCTTCCCGGAGCGTCAGTCGCGCCGCGGATCGCGGGGATAGACGCCGAGAATCTCCAGTCGATTGGTGAAATACTCAAGCTCGTCCAGCGCGCGCTTAACCGCCGGATCCTCGGGATGGCCCTCGATATCGGCGTAGAACTGCGTCGCGGTGAAGGAGCCGTTGACCATGTAGCTCTCGAGCTTGGTCATGTTGACGCCGTTGGTGGCGAAGCCGCCCATCGCCTTGTAGAGCGCCGCCGGGATGTTGCGTACCTCGAAGATGAAGGTGGTCATCATGCCATGGGTGCCGCGGCGCGTCAGGTCGGCCTCTTTGCCCATGATCAGGAAGCGCGTGGTGTTGTGAGCGTGGTCCTCGATATGCTGCGCAAGGATCTCGAGCCCATAGGTCTCGGCGGCGAGGTCAGAGGCCAGAACGCCCTCGTCGCGCATCCCGCCCTCGGCCAGCTCGGCCGCCGCACCGGCGCTGTCCGCCGCCGCCTCGCCCTTGATGTCGTATTTTTCGAGAAAGCTCGCCGCCTGCGGGATCAGCACCAGATGGGCGCGCACCTTCTTCAACTCTTCGAGCTTCACCCCGGGCAACGCCATCAGGCTGATATGCACCCGTACAAAGGCCTCGTCGACGATGCGCAGGCCGCTTGCGGGCAGCAGACGGTGGATGTCGGCCACCCGGCCATAGGTGGTGTTTTCCACCGGCAGCATCGCGAGCTTGGCGCGGCCGCTCTGCACCGCGTCGATCACCTCTTCGAAGGTGTGGCAGGGCAGCGCCTCCATGTCGGGCCGGGCATCGCGGCAGGCCTCGTGCGAATAGGCGCCAAGCTCTCCCTGAAAGGCGATCCGATCGGTCATGGGTGCGTCCAATTCTCTCTTTATCGATGCGCAATGGCCTCTTGCGCGATTGGTCGCGGCTTCTATACCTTGCCAGACGACAAGGGAAGCCGTAGACACCGGCCGGAGGACATTCTTGGGACACACAGCATATGTTTGACACGATGACGATTACCAAAGCGGTAGGCGGACTCTGCGGTGCGCTTCTGATCTACCTGCTGGGCAACTGGGTTGGCGAGTCACTCTACAGCACGGGTGGCGGCCACGGTGAGGAGCACGCGGCTGCATACGTCATCGACACCGGCAGCGAAGGCGCTGCCGAACCGGAAGAGGAAGTGGATTTCGCCACGCTGATGGCCGAGGCGGATGCCGGTGCCGGCGAGCGTGTCTTCGGCAAGTGCCGCGCGTGCCACAAGCTCGATGGCTCCGACGCCACCGGCCCGCACCTGAATGGTGTGGTGGGCCGCGAGATCGGCGCCGTTGGCGGCTTCGGCTACTCCGGCGCGCTCGACCAGGTGGGCGACGTCTGGAGCCCCGAGAACCTGTTCGCCTTCCTCGAGAGCCCGCGCAACACCGCGCCGGGCACCACGATGAGCTTTGCAGGTCTCAACAAGCCGGCCGACCGGGTGAACCTGATCGCCTATCTTCAGGGCACCAACTGATCCCAGAGATCGGGTTTCGAATTCCGAAAGGCCGCGCTTCGCCGCGGCCTTTTTCGTTGCGCTTTCCTGTCTCGCACAGCGCCGCCGCGACACGGCGAAATCGCGCGTCGTTCACGCAAACTCTAGCAAACACCGCTTGAATGTGGTCGCCGCGCACCCTTAGCTTACATCAACCGGCACGGAAGAAGCCGCCAGCAAGGGGAGCCCAGATGATCCGAACGATGACGCGCGCCGCCACCGCCCGACCCGCCCTGTCCCTCGGATCAGCGCTATTCGCTCTCAGCCTTGCGCTTTCGGCCCCGGGCGCCTTGGCCCAGGACGGCACGCAGGATGGCAAGACCATCATCACCTCGCACGGCGTCTCGTCCTTCGGCGAGCTGAAATATCCCGAAGGTTTTGCGCATTTCGACTACGTGAACCCGGAGGCCCCCAAGGGCGGCGAGATGTCGACCTGGGCGTTCGGCACCTTCGACAGCCTCACCCCCTACATCCTCAAGGGCAACGCCGCCGCCATGTCGACGGCGTTCTACGACAGCCTGCTCACCGGCACGCTGGACGAGCCCGACAGCATGTACGGCCTCGTCGCCGAGAGCGTCGAATACCCCGAGAGCCGCGAGTGGATCATCTTCCACATGCGCCCCGAGGCCACGTTCCGCGACGGCACGCCGGTCACCGCCGAAGACGTGGTGTTCTCGTTCAACATCCTCGTCGAGAAGGGCTTGCCGAGCTTCCGCGTGCAGTTCAACGACATCGAGAAAGCCGAGGCGCTCGACGAGCACACGGTGAAGTTCACCTTCGATCCCGAGGGCCCGCTGCGCGAGCTGCTGATGACCGCGGGCGGCCTGCCGATCTTCTCCAAGGCCTATTACGAGGACCGCGACTTCGCCGAGAGCAGCCTCGAGCCGCCGATGGGCTCGGGCGCCTACGAGCTGCTGTCGGTCGATCCCGGCCGCTCGGTCGCCTACAAGCTGCGCGACGACTACTGGGCCAAGGATCTGCCCGTGAACGTGGGCCAGAACAATTTCGACATCCTCCGCGTCGAGTATTTCGCCGATTACACAACTGCCTTCGAGGCCTTCAAGGGCGGTGCCTATACCTACCGCGAGGAGTACCAGTCGCGGATCTGGGCCACCGGTTACAACTTCCCGGCCATCGAGGAGGGCACCATCGAAGTCGAGACCCTCCCCGACGGCCGCCCTGCCGGCACCCAGGGCTTCTGGTTCAACCTGCGCCGCGAGAAGTTCCAGGATCCTCGCCTGCGCGAAGCGATCGGCATGGCGTTCAACTTCGAATGGGCGAACGAGAGCCTGTTCTACGGCCTTTATGACCGCACCGACAGCTTCTGGGAAAACTCCCAGACCCTGCAGGCCACCGGCATGCCGTCCGAGGCCGAGCTGGAACTGCTCGAGCCGATCCGCGAGCACATCCCCGAGACGGTGTTCACCGACGAGGCCTTCACCCCGGCCACCTCGAGCTCGACCGAGCTCGCCGACCGCCGCACCCTGCGGCAGGCCGGTCGGCTGCTGAACGAGGCCGGGTGGGAAGTGGGCGATGACGGCTTCCGCTACAAGGATGGCGAGCGCCTGATCATCGAGGTGCTCAATGACAGCCCCTCCTTCGAGCGCATCATCAACCCCTATATCGAGAACCTCAAACGCCTCGGCATCGAGGCCCGCGCCAACCGGGTTGATGCCGCCGAGGCGCAGGAGCGCCAGAAGAACTTCGAGTACGACATTGTCACCCAGCGCTTCGCCATGAGCCAGACGCCGGGCGACGAGCTGCGCTCGGTCTTCGGCTCGGAAACCGCCGACGTGCCCGGCTCGTCGAACATCGCGGGGCTGAAGAACGAGGGCGTCGACACGCTGATCCGCGCCATCGCCGATGCCGAGAGCCGCGAGGCGCTGACCGCTGCGGTTCATGCGCTCGACCGGGTGCTCCGGGCGATGCACATCTGGGTGCCACAGTGGTACAAGGGCGTGCACAACATCGCCTATCTCGATGCCTACAGCCGCCCCTACGAGGACACCCCGCCCGCCTACGGGCTCGGCGTGATGTCGCTGTGGTGGTGGGACGAAGACAAGGCCGCCGAGCTGCGCGCCGCAGGAGCACTGTAAGCCGGCCATGGGCGCCTATATCCTAAGACGACTGCTGCTGATCATCCCCACGTTGCTGGGCATCATGGTCATCAATTTCACGCTGGTGCAGTTCGTGCCCGGCGGCCCGATCGAACAGATCATCGCCCAGGTGCAAGGCCAGGGCGACGTGTTCGAGGGCTTTGCCGGCGGTGGCGGCGAGGTCGCCTCCGGCAGTGGCGGCGGAAGCGACGAATATGCCGGTGCCCGCGGCCTGCCGCCCGATTTCATCGAGGAGCTCGAGCGCGAGTTCGGCTTCGACAAGCCGCCTGTCGAGCGTTTCTTCAACATGCTGTGGAACTACATGCGGCTCGATTTCGGCGAGAGCTACTTCCGCTCGATCAGCGTCATCGATCTGGTGCTAGAGAAGATGCCAGTGTCGATCTCGCTTGGCCTGTGGTCGACGCTGATCGCCTACGCCATCTCGATCCCGCTAGGCATCAAGAAGGCGGTTCAGGATGGCGGCCCCTTCGACACTTGGACCTCGGGCGTGATCATCGTGGCCTATGCCATTCCGGGCTTCCTTTTCGCGATCCTGCTGCTGGTGCTCTTCGCCGGTGGCTCCTACTGGCAGATCTTCCCGCTTCGCGGCCTCACGTCGGACAACTGGGAGATGCTGAGCTGGCCCGCGAAGATCGCCGACTATTTCTGGCACATCGCGCTGCCGGTGATCGCCTCGACCATCGCCGCCTTCGCCACGCTGACGCTGCTGACCAAGAACAGCTTCCTCGACGAGATCAAGAAACACTACGTGATGACCGCCCGCGCCAAGGGCCTGACCGAGCGCCGGGTGCTCTATGGCCACGTCTTCCGCAACGCCATGCTGATCGTCATCGCCGGCTTCCCGGCGGTGTTCATCGGCGTATTCTTCTCGGGCAGCCTGATCATCGAGACGATCTTCTCGCTCGACGGGCTGGGCCGGCTCGGCTTCGAGGCGGCGGTGGCGCGCGATTACCCGGTGATCTTCGGCACGCTGTTCATCTTCGGCCTGATCGGCCTCGTGGTCGGCATCCTGTCGGACCTGATGTACGTGCTGGTCGATCCGCGCATCGACTTCGAGAAGCGGGAGGGCTGAAATGAGCTACGAGCCCGATCCCGTGCGCACCGATGACGGCCGCGAGAGCGGTGGCGGCATCCGCCCCAACCCAGAGCCCGGCAAGCCGGTGGCGCCGATGCCGAAACCCGGCCGCTTCGCGCTGTCGCCGCTGAACCAGCGGCGCTGGCGGAACTTCCGCAAGAACGGTCGCGCCTTCTGGTCGCTGGTGATCTTCACCATCCTCTTCACCCTGTCGCTGTTTGCCGAGTTCATCGCCAACGACAAGCCGATCCTCGTGAACTACCGCGGCGAGTACCGGATGCCGATCTTCTCCTTCTACCCGGAGACCGCGTTTGGCGGCGATTTCCGCACCGAGGCGGTCTATCGCGACCCCGAGGTTCAGTGCCTGATCAAGACCGGCGGGCTCGACATGTGCTTCGACGACCCCGAAGGCCTGATCGAGGCGGTGGATGCCGGCGAGACGCTGGAGGGCGACTTCGACAAGGGCTGGATGCTCTGGCCGCCGATCCCCTACAGCTTCAACACCCCCGTCGACCGTCCCGGCGCCGCCCCCCTGCCGCCCAATGCGCAGAACTGGCTTGGCACCGACGACACCAAGCGCGATGTCGCCGCACGGGTGATCTATGGCTTCCGCCTGTCGATCCTCTTCACCCTGATCGTGACGGTCAGCGCCTCTCTGATCGGCGTCGTCGCGGGCGCGCTGCAGGGCTATTTCGGCGGCTGGCTGGACCTCATCTTCCAGCGCGTGATCGAGATCTGGTCGGCGACTCCGTCGCTCTACGTGATCATCATCCTCTTCGCGATCCTGGGCCGAAGTTTCTGGCTCTTGGTGATCCTCACCGTGCTGTTCGGCTGGACCGCGCTCGTGGGTGTCGTGCGGGCCGAGTTCCTGCGCGCGCGCAACCTCGAATACGTGCGCGCCGCCAAGGCGCTCGGCGTGTCGAACGCCACCATCATGTTCCGCCACATGCTGCCCAACGCCATGGTCGCCACGCTCACCATGCTGCCCTTTATCGTGACCGGCACGATCAGCACGCTCGCGAGCCTCGATTTCCTTGGCTTCGGCCTGCCCTCCTCGGCACCGTCTCTGGGCGAGCTGACACTGCAGGCCAAGCAGAACCTGCAGGCTCCGTGGCTGGGCTTCACCGCCTTCACCGTCTTCGCGCTGATGCTCTCCCTGCTCGTCTTCATCTTCGAAGGCGTGCGCGATGCCTTCGACCCGAGGAAGACCTTCTCATGAGCACGCTTCTCGAGGTGAAAGACCTCGTCGTCAGCTTCCGGCAGGACGGCAAGGAGACCCGCGCGGTCAAGGGCGTCTCCTTCGACCTGCAAAAGGGCGAGACCGTCGCGCTGGTGGGCGAGTCGGGCTCGGGCAAGTCGGTCACGGCGCTCTCGACCGTGTCGCTTCTGGGCGATGCCGCCCGCGTCGAGGGCTCGGTCACCTACAAGGGCAAGGAGATGATCGGCGCGCCGGGCAAGCTTCTTCGCGAGGTGCGCGGCAACGATATCAGCTTCATCTTCCAGGAGCCGATGACCTCGCTGAACCCGCTGCACACGCTGGAGAAGCAACTTTCGGAGAGTATCGCCCTGCATCAGGGTCTGACCGGCGACAAGGCGCGCGCCCGGATCATCGACCTGCTCAACAAGGTGGGCATCCGCGATCCCGAAAGCCGGCTCTCGGCCTATCCGCACCAGCTCTCGGGCGGGCAGCGGCAGCGCGTGATGATCGCCATGGCGCTGGCCAACGGCCCCGACCTGCTGATCGCCGATGAGCCTACCACGGCGCTCGACGTGACCATCCAGGCGCAGATCCTCGAGCTTCTGGCCGAGCTCAAGGAGGCCGAGCACATGAGCCTCCTGTTCATCACCCACGACCTCAACATCGTGCGCCGCTTCGCCGACCGGGTCTGCGTGATGAAGCAGGGCGAGATCGTCGAGCAGGGCCGCACCAAGGATATCTTCGACAATCCGCGGCACCCCTATACCCGGATGCTGATCTCGGCCGAGAGCACCGGACTGCCCGATCCGGTCGAGACCGGATCGGAAGAGATTGCCAGCGCGCAGAACCTCAAGATCTGGTTCCCGATCCAGCAGGGGTTCCTGAAGAAGACCGTGGGCCACGTGAAGGCCGTGAACGACGCCAGCTTCACCGTACGCGCCGGCGAGACCGTGGGCATCGTCGGCGAAAGCGGCTCGGGCAAGACCACGCTGGCGCTCGCCATGATGCGGCTGATCCAGTCCGAGGGCGGCATCACCTATCGCGGGCAGGACGTGCGCGGCTGGTCGACCCGGCAGCTGCGCAAGCTGCGCTCCGAGATCCAGATCGTGTTCCAGGACCCGTTCGGCTCGCTCTCGCCACGCATGACCTGCGAACAGATCATCGCAGAAGGTCTGGGCGTGCACGGCTCGCCTGATGGCAAGCCTGCCTCTCAGGCGGTGGACGAGGTGATGCGCGAGGTGGGGCTCGACCCGGCCAGCAAGCACCGCTACCCGCACGAGTTCTCCGGCGGTCAGCGCCAGCGCATCGCCATCGCCCGCGCCATGGTGCTGCGGCCCCGGCTGGTTGTGCTCGATGAGCCGACCTCGGCGCTCGACATGACGGTGCAGGTGCAGATCGTCGACCTGTTGCGCGAGCTGCAGCGCAAGTACGACCTCGCCTACCTGTTCATCTCGCACGACCTCAAGGTGGTGCGCGCCATGAGCCACAAGATCATCGTGATGAAGCAGGGCGACGTGGTCGAGATGGGCGAGGCCCGCGAGGTCTTCGAGCGCCCGAAATCCGACTACACCCGCAGGCTCTTTGCCGCCGCCTTCGAGCTGGCCGGCTGAAACGGGAAACGCCCGGCCCTCTCGCGAAGGGCCGGGCGCGTCTCTCTATCAGATCAGACCGCCGAGCTGTGGCCGGCCTTGGACAGGTCATAGGCATCGAAATGGCGCGCGATCATCCGCGTCAGGGGCCGCGCCTCGACCGGCACGAAAAGCCCGTCTTCGGTGATCTCCAGCAGCCCCTCGAAGGCATTGTTCACCCGCTTGAACATGGCATTCAGCGCGCTCTCACTGATGCCGTAATCGCGCATCAGCTCGCCCGAGCGGATGCGGAAATCGCACATCAGCATCTCGATCATCCGCGCCCGCAGCGTGTCTTCCCCGCTGAAGGCGTGGCCTTTCGCGGTAGCGAAGCGCCCGTCGCGGATGGACCCGGTATAGACGCCGGTCGAAGGCGCGTTCTGCGCGTAGCCCTGCGGGAATTTTGAGATCGACGAGGCCCCGAGCCCGATCAGCACCTTGGAGGTGTCATCGGTATAGCCCTGGAAATTGCGCCGCAGCCGCCCGGTCTTCTGGGCGATGGCGAGCCCGTCATCGGGCGCTGCGAAGTGGTCGATGCCGATCTCTGCATAGCCGTCCCAGACGAAGAGCCTGCGCGCGGTGTCGAAGAGATCGAGCCGTTCGGCCGGAGTCGGCAGCGCCTCGGAGGGGATCATCTGCTGGCGCTTGGCCATCCACGGCACATGCGCGTAGCCGTAGAGGGCCACCCGGTCCGGCGCGAACGAGAGCAGCTTCTGCACGGTCTCGGTGATGCGCGAGCGGGTCTGGTGCGGCAGGCCGTAGAGGATATCGGCGTTGAGGCTGTGCACGCCGCGCTCGCGGATCATCTCGACCGCTTCGCGGGTCACGTCGTAGCCTTGCGGCCGTCCGATGGTCTGCTGGATCTCCTCGTCGAAATCCTGCACCCCGATCGAGGCGCGATTCATGCCGCCTGCGGCCAGAACATCCAGCCGCTCGCCATCCAGTTCGTTGGGGTCGATCTCGACCGAGAACTCGGCATTGTCGGCGAACTCCGCCACCTCGTGCACCTTGTCGATCAGCGCCCGCATGAGATCCGGCGACAGCAGAGTCGGCGTGCCGCCGCCCCAATGCAGACGCGACAGCTTCACGCCACGCGGCAGGTGCCGCTTGAGCAGGTCGAGCTCGGCCTTGAGGGTTTCGACATAGGTCTCCACCGGACCAAGCGTCGCGGTGCCCTGCGTCCGGCAGGCGCAGAACCAGCAAAGTCTGCGACAGAACGGCACATGCAGGTAGAGCGATACCGTTCCGTTTTCCGGCACGGCCTCGATCCAGGAGGCAAATTGCCCCGGTGTGACCGCATTCGAGAAATGCGGGGCTGTGGGGTAGCTCGTGTACCGGGGGACCTTCGCGTCAAAGAGCCCCAACCGCGAGAGTTGTGTTCGAGTGTTCATGCGCTTACATTTAGAAAGGAGCCACTAGCGCAACTTTGACCCAGATCAAGACCGCGTATTCGTTTCGATCTTCCGTCGGGCCAGTAGACAGGATTGTTCTAAAATTATGCTTAACGAACGCAGCCTCTCCGTTTCGCAGGAATGCGCCGAGTGCCCGATCCGTCACAGAGCCGTCTGTGCGCGCTGCGAGTCGGATGAACTCGAGCGCCTGGAAGAGATCAAGTACTACCGGAAGTTCGAGGCCGGCCAGACCGTTATCTGGTCCGGCGACCGGATGGATTTCGTCGGCTCCGTGGTGTCGGGCATAGCCACCCTGACGCAGACGATGGAAGACGGGCGCACCCAGATGGTGGGTCTTCTGCTGCCGAGCGATTTCGTCGGCAGGCCCGGCCGCTCCAATGCCGCCTATGACGTGGTTGCGACCACCGATCTGGTGATGTGCTGCTTCCGCAAGTCGCCCTTCGAAGAGCTGATGCGCCAGACCCCGCACATCGCCCAGCGGTTGCTGGAGATGACCCTCGACGAGCTCGACGCCGCGCGCGAATGGATGCTGGTGCTGGGGCGCAAGACCGCGCGCGAGAAGATCGCCTCGCTGCTGTCGATCATTGCCCGCCGCGATGCCTCGATCAACATGACCACGGCGCATGGCAACATCGTCTTCGACCTGCCGCTGACCCGTGAGGCGATGGCCGATTACCTCGGCCTGACGCTGGAAACCGTGAGCCGGCAGATCTCGGCGCTGCGCAAGGACGGGGTTATCGAGCTCGAGGGCAAGCGCCACGTCACCGTGCCCGACATGTCCCGCCTGCTCGAAGAGGCCGGCGACGACGCCGATGGCGGCGTCTTCGCCTGAAGCTTGGTCTCAGGCTTCGAACAAGGTCTCGAAGCCGCCGAAGATCATGCGCTTGCCGTCGAACGGCATTTCCATCATCTCGCCCCAGCGCGGATCTGTCTCCATCGAGGCCCAGCAGGCATCGCAGGTCGCCTTGTCAGGCCAGAGGATCCAAGAGAAAACCACCGCCTCGCCCTCCTGACGCTTCACCGCCATCGGAAGGGACGTCACCTCGCCGTCGGGCACATCCGCTTCCCAGCATTCACGAATGCCGGTGGCGCCGTAATCCTTGAACAGCTGCCAGCTCTTCTCTGCACTGGCGCGATAGGCGTCCTTGTTCTCGATCGGAACGGCGGCCATGAAACCGGATACGTAGGACATGAGTGATGCCTCCCTTTTGCAATCGGGGAAAGCGTAGCCCGGCCCGGTCATGCGCCCAAGTCTACGGTGCCCCGGCTCGGCGGTTTCGCGCCGCCCGCAAACGAGAAAGGCGGCGCATGATGCGCCGCCCCGTGTTCTGCGTCTTGCGGTCTGATCCAGCTCAATGGGCCAGGAAGACCGGCACCTCCGCCTGTTCGAGCATGTTGCGGGTTGCCCCGCCGAGGATCGCTTCGCGGAAGCGCGAGTGGCCATAGGCCCCCATCACGATCATGTCCGCATCGAGATCCTGGACGTGGCGGCAGAGCACGTCCGACACCCGTGGCATGGTCTTCGACAGCACGTCGATCTCGGTCTTGACGCCGTGCCGTGCGAGGTACTGCGACAGCGCCCCGCCCGGATCCGAGCGGTTCGGCCCATGCTGCGGCGGATCGATGACCACCACGTGCACGTTGTCGGCGCTCTGCAGCAGCGGCAGCGACGCCCGAACCGCGCGCAGCGCCTCGTTGCTCTCGTTCCAGCCGATCACGACGCGCGACGGCGTCGCGGTCGGGGTGACCGTGTCGGGCACCACCAGCACAGGGGTCTGGCCCTCGAAGAGCGCCCCCTCGGTCACCGGCTCGAGCTCGACGCCATGTTCCTTGCCATAGGGCTTGGGCAGGACCACGAGATCGGCAAAGCGCGCCCGGCCGGCCACGTGGCGGCCGATATCCGCAAGCTGCGCGACGCCCTCCTCGACCGCCCAGCGCGCCTCTTTCTTGCCCAGCGCGGCGCGGACAACGCCCGCGAGCTTCTCGGCATCGGAGGTGGCGCGGGTGATCGTCTCCTGCAAAATCATCGCGTTGGCACCGGCGTAATAATAGCCGGTCTGGGTCCGGTCGACGCCAAAGCACAATGCATCGAGATGCGCATCCCAGCCGGCGGCGAGTGCGGCGGCATGGTCCACGGTCGACTGGGCCAGGGCCTCGTCGCTGACCACGGTCAGAATTGTCTTGTAGCCCATCTTTTCGTCTCCTCGGAAGTTCTGTGGCCTCGCTCACACTCTACGGCGGCGCGAATGACCGCACTTTGACAATGCTCAAGGCCTTGGGCGGAAAGCCTTGATACAGATCAAAGTGATCCGGGAGGGAAATCCGCATTAACCGGTCAGTCTAAAACCGCCCGCGCGGCAACGAATCGTGCGGGAGAGAGACGAAGGGACGAACAATGATCAATTACCTCAAGCTCATCTTGCTTGGCGTGGTGGCGATCTTCTCGCTGATCGCGGCCAACTACGCTCGGGATGCGGCTTACATGGTCCACGCCATCATCATCTTCCTGGTGACAGCCGGGCTTTTCCTGTGGACCCTCCGCCAAACCGATGAACCCGTACCCGCCAAGGTGCTGGAAACCTCCTATCTCGACGGCGTGGTACGCTACGGCGTCATCGCCACAGCCTTCTGGGGCGTGGTGGGCTTTGCCGCCGGCACCTTCATCGCCGCACAGCTCGCCTTCCCGGTGCTCAATTTCGACTGGGCCCAGGGCTACATGAACTTCGGCAGGCTGCGTCCGCTGCACACATCGGCGGTGATCTTCGCCTTCGGTGGCAACGCCCTGATCGCAACGTCCTTCTACGTCGTCCAGCGCACTTCGGCGGCCCGTCTCTGGGGCGGCAACCTCGCGTGGTTCGTGTTCTGGGGCTACAACCTGTTCATCGTCCTCGCCGCGACCGGCTACCTGCTCGGTGGCACCCAGTCGAAGGAATATGCCGAGCCCGAATGGTACGTCGATCTCTGGCTGACCATCGTCTGGCTGGCCTATCTCGCGGTCTTCGTCGGCACCATCGTGAAGCGCAAGGAACCCCACATCTACGTGGCGAACTGGTTCTACCTGAGCTTCATCATCACCGTCGCCATGCTGCACGTGTTCAACAACCTCAGCATCCCGGTCTCGATCTGGGGCTCCAAGTCGGTGCAGGTGTTCTCGGGCGTGCAGGACGCGATGACCCAGTGGTGGTACGGCCACAACGCCGTGGGCTTCTTCCTGACTGCGGGCTTCCTCGGCATGATGTATTACTTCGTGCCCAAGCAGGCCGAGCGCCCTGTGTTCTCCTACAAGCTCTCGATCGTGCACTTCTGGGCGCTGATCTTCATCTACATCTGGGCCGGTCCGCACCACCTGCACTACACCGCCCTGCCCGACTGGGCCTCGACCCTCGGCATGGTGTTCTCGATCGTGCTCTGGATGCCCTCCTGGGGTGGCATGATCAACGGCCTGATGACCCTCTCGGGCGCCTGGGACAAGCTGCGCACCGACCCCATCATGCGAATGCTGGTGATCTCGGTCGGCTTCTACGGCATGTCCACCTTCGAAGGCCCGATGATGTCGATCCGCGCGGTGAACTCGCTGTCGCACTACACCGACTGGACCATCGGCCACGTGCACTCCGGCGCGCTTGGCTGGAACGGGATGATCACCTTCGGTGCGCTCTATTTCTTGACGCCCAAGCTGTGGAACCGCGAGCGCCTGTATTCGCTCAGCCTCGTGTCCTGGCACTTCTGGCTCGCCACCATCGGCATCGTGCTCTACGCCGCCTCGATGTGGGTGACCGGCATCATGGAAGGCCTGATGTGGCGTGAGGTGGATGCAAACGGCTTCCTGGTGAACTCCTTCGCCGACACCGTGTCCGCCAAGTTCCCGATGTATGTTGTCCGCGCCCTCGGCGGTGGCCTCTACATCACCGGCTCGATCATCATGTGCTACAACCTCTGGATGACCGTGAAGCGGGCACCGGCCGTCGAGGCCAGCGCTGCGGCTGCTCACGCCACCCCGGCCGAATAAGGAGGGCCGAGACAATGAGCATTCTCGACAAACACGGAATCCTCGAGAAGAACGTCACCCTGCTGGCCATCTTCGCCTTCCTGGTGGTGACCATCGGGGGCCTGGTCCAGATCGTGCCGCTCTTCTACCTCGAGAACACCATCGAGGAGGTCGAGGGCATGCGGCCTTACACGCCGCTGGAGCTGGCCGGGCGCGACATCTACATCCGCGAGGGCTGCTACGTCTGCCACTCGCAGATGATCCGCCCGATGCGCGACGAGGTCGAACGTTACGGCCACTACTCTCTGGCGGCGGAGTCGCAATACGACCACCCGTTCCAGTGGGGCTCGAAGCGGACGGGGCCCGACCTCGCCCGCGTCGGCGGACGCTACTCGGACGAATGGCACGTCGACCACCTGCGCGATCCGCAATCGGTGGTGCCGGAATCGGTCATGCCCAAGTACGGCTTCCTCGAAGCCAAGCTGATCGAGGGCGAGCACATCCAGGACCTGATGTCGACGCATCGCTTCGTGGGCGTGCCCTACACCGAAGAGATGATCGAGGCCGGCTTCCAGGACTTCCTGGCGCAGTCGAACCCCGACAGCGACTATGACGGGCTGCTCGAGCGCTACGGCGACGACGTCAACGTGCGCAACTTCGACGGCCAGCCCGGGATCTCCGAGCTCGACGCCCTGATCGCCTATCTGCAGATGCTCGGTACGCTGGTCGATTTCTCGACCTTCGAACCCGATGCAAGCCGCTGAGGTCGCGAGATGGATCCAGAGCTTTACAACACGCTGCGTCACTTCGCGGACAGCTGGGGCCTGCTGGCGATGTTCGTCTTCTTCCTTGGGGTGATCGTCTGGGCCCTGCGCCCGGGCAGCCGCAAGACCCATGAGGACGTCGCCAACATCCCGTTCCGCAACGAAGACAAACCGATCGCGCCCCATAAGGCCGACCCCGCCCAGGACTGAGGAGACGGGACATGAGTGACAACAACAAGAAAGACGACCAAGACTACGAGACGACCGGCCATTCCTGGGACGGCATCGAGGAGTACAACAAGCCGCTGCCGAAGTGGTGGCTGATGATCTTCTATGCCTGCATCGTCTGGGGCGTCGGTTACACCATCGCCTACCCGGCCTGGCCGGGCGTGCGCACCGCGACCGCCGGCCTTCTGGGCTGGTCGACCCGCGGCAATGTCGAACAGGCGATCCAGGATCACGAAGCCGAACTGGCCCCGATCAACGAGCGTCTGGCCTCGGCCGAGCTGACCGAGATCGCCGGCGACCCAGAGCTGAACACCTACGCGCAGAACGCCGGCGCCGCGGTGTTCCGCACCTGGTGCGCCCAGTGTCACGGGTCGGGTGCGGCCGGTGCAAAGGGTTATCCCAACCTGCTGGACGACGACTGGCTCTGGGGCGGCACGATCGAGGACATCCACTACACGGTGACCGCGGGGATCCGGAACGAGGACACGGATGAGGAGTGGCTTCGGCAGTCCGCGATGCCGGCTTTCGGTCGGGATGACTTGCTCAGCGGTGAAGAGATCGATCAGGTCGTCAACTTCGTCATGACGCTCTCGGGCGAAGAGCCCCGGGATGCCTCGCTGGTCGAGGCCGGTGCCGAGGTCTACGACATCAACTGCGCCTCCTGCCACGCAGAGGATGGCACCGGCGACCGCATGCAGGGCGCGCCGAACCTCACCGACGCGATCTGGCTCTATGGTGGCGATTACGAGACGCTGCACGAGACGGTCTACAACGCCCGCTACGGCGTCATGCCTGCGATGGGCGGGGCCGATCTGAGCGAAGCGGAGATCCGCGCCGTGGCCACCTACGTCCACGGGCTCGGCGGGGGCGAATAACCCCTCCAGAGAACACCTTCGGGCCGCAAGGCCCGGAGGCCAGCGCCGGTGCCCCACCTGTTCGCGCGTTTCCAGGGGCACCGGCGCTTTTTTGTGCCCAAACGGCAGCACTCGTACGAGGGATACCTGACAGTAAGGGCCCTCCCTCGATGCGATCAAGAGCGGGCCCAGAAATCCTCACTGAACGGTGTATCTTTTTGTGTCACCAGCGGCGCGCTTCCTGGCGGCCATTGGTGCGGCGCAGCCTCTCGGCCTCGTTGCGCTCGCTGACGCTCCAGCGGCGCTTGTCCTGCTCCAGACGGCTGGCAGTCATGAAAGATTTTGCGTAGATCCCGAGCATATCGTTTCTCCTGTTCTGGCGTTTCCTACTCTCATACTTGACGCATTGCTGCGTTTCGGGCGAGTCAGGAAGAATGCACCTATGTAAGCTCACCTGACATGGACTGGTCTGCCCTCCCGCCTCTCTCGGCGCTGCGCGCCTTCGCCGCCTATGCCGATTGCGGTTCGGTCGCCGAGGCGGGCGGCGCGCTCAATGTGAGCCACGCCGCGATCAGCCAGCAGATCCGCAACCTTGAAGCCCACATGGGCGTGCCCCTACTCGACCGGCACGGGCGGCGGATGCGGCTCAGCGCCGAAGGCGAGCGGCTGGCCGAGGCGCTGCTCGAGGGCTTCGGAACCATGCTGCAGACCACCCGGGAGCTGACCGGGCGGGATGCCGACCGTCCGCTCGAGATCTCGGCGACGCCCGGCTTTGCCGCGGTCTGGCTGATGCCGCGCCTGCCGCTGTTCCGCACCCGCCACCCCGAGATCAGCCTGACCATCGACCCCTCCGCCGCGCTTCGCACGCTCGAGCCCGGCGGTCTCGACGTGGCGATCCGCTACGGCAATGGTGACTGGCCGGGGCTCGAGAGCACGCTGCTGGTGCTCTCGCCCATCGTCGTGGTCGCCGCCACCGACCTCGTCGGAGAGTGCGAGATCGCCAGCCCCGCAGACCTGCGCCCGTTCCCGTGGCTGCAGGAGCTTGGCACCAACGAGGCCACCGACTGGTTCGCCGAGCATGGCGTCGAGCAGGACCGCAGCCGCGGCATGACCGGCCTGCCCGGCAACATGATGATCGAGGCCGCGCGGCAGGGTCAGGGCGTGGCGATCACCGCCCGGCTCTTCGTCGAGCCCGACATTCAGGCCGGGCGGCTGCGCCTGCTGTTCGAGGACACCCGCAAGAAGGGCTATTATCTCGTGACCCGTCCCGGGGTCGCCCGCCCGCCACTGCGACACTTCGTATCGTGGCTGCGACGGGAGGCCGTCAAAGCTTAATCGGGGATGTAGATATTGATGCATATCAATGTTTGCGCGACCCACCGGCGCGAAAAGGACCGACAACAGGCAAACCGACACCGGAGCGAATCCCCGTGGCTGAGACCCATCAACCTGCCCCCTCCCTCTACGAGGCGCGCGAGCCGATCTTCCCGCGCCGCGTGAGCGGGACATTCCGCAATCTCAAATGGTGGCTGATGGGGCTGATGCTGGGCATCTACTACATCACCCCGTGGATTCGCTGGGATCGCGGCCCGGAACTGCCCGACCAGGCGGTGCTTCTCGACCTCGCCAACCGTCGCTTCTTCTTCTTTTTCATCGAGATCTGGCCGCACGAGTTCTACTTTGTCGCCGGCCTTCTTGTGATGGCCGGGCTCGGGCTCTTCCTCTTCACCTCGGCGCTGGGACGAGTCTGGTGCGGCTACGCCTGCCCGCAGACCGTCTGGACCGATCTCTTCATCCTGGTCGAGCGCTGGATCGAGGGCGACCGCAACGCCCGCCTGCGCCTGCACCGGCAAAAGAAGATGGACGCCCGCAAGCTGCGCCTGCGGATCACCAAATGGGTGGCGTGGTTCCTGATCGCGCTGGCCACCGGCGGCGCGTGGATCTTCTACTTCACCGACGCCCCGACGCTGATGGTCAATCTCGTGACCGGCAATGCCCATCCGGTGGCCTACACCACCATGCTGGTGCTCACCGCTACCACCTTCGCCTTCGGCGGCTTCGCCCGCGAGCAGATCTGCATCTACGCCTGCCCGTGGCCGCGCATCCAGGCCGCGATGATGGACGAGGACACGCTGACCGTGGGCTACCGCGACTGGCGCGGCGAGCCGCGGGGCAAGCACCGCAAGGGCGCCGGCGCCGAGAACCTCGGCGACTGCATCGACTGCCACGCCTGCGTCAACGTCTGCCCGATGGGGATCGACATCCGCGATGGCCAGCAGCTCGCCTGCATCACCTGCGCGCTCTGCATCGATGCCTGCGACGACGTGATGGAGAAGATCGGCAAGCCGCGGGGCCTGATCGACTACCTCGCCCTCTCCGACGAGACCCGCGAGCGCGCCGGCGAGACGCCGCGACCGGTGTGGAAGCACGTCTTCCGCCCCCGGGTGATCCTCTATACCGCGCTCTGGTCGCTGGTCGGCGTCGGACTGCTGGTGGCGCTGGTGCTGCGCCCCGATGTCGAGATGACCGTCGCCCCGGTGCGCAACCCGACCTTCGTGGTGCTCTCGGACGGCTCGATCCGCAACACCTACGACGTGCGCCTGCGCAACAAGCATGGCGAGGAACGGCCCTACGCGCTGTCGATCGCCGACAATGACGGGCTTGCCATCACGCTCGAGGGCGAGGACGATCTTATCGTCGATGTGCCCGCCAACGAGACCTACCTGCAGCGCGTCTACGTGACCGCCCCGAGCGGCAGCCCGGAGGCGCAGGCCGAGCGCACCGGCTTCGAGCTGCGGCTCGAGGACACCACCACCGGCCACAGCGCCACCAAGGACACCGTGTTCAACGGACGGGACAACTGATGACCAAGGATTTCAAACTCACCGGCTGGCACGTTCTGGCCATCTTCGTCGGCGCCTTCGGGGTGATCATCGCGGTCAACCTGGCGCTGGCCTTCAACGCGGTGAACACCTTCCCCGGCCTGCAGGTGAAGAACTCCTACGTCGCCAGCCAGACCTTCGACGACCGACGCGCGGCGCAGGAGGCGCTCGGCTGGACGGTCGAGACCAGCCACGAGGACGGCCTCCTCGCCCTCGCCATTACCGATGAAAAGGGCTACCCGGTGCGCCCAGCCGGCTTCTCGGCCAAGGTCGGCCGCACCACCACGGTGCGCGACGACCGCGAGCCCGCGTTCCGCTTCGATGGCCGCGCCTACGTGGCCGAAGATGCGCTGGCGCCGGGCTACTGGAACATCTGGCTGACCGCAGAGGCCCATGACGGCACCCTCTTCGAGCAGCGCCTGGAACTCTACGTCAAGGAATGACGCGATGACCGCAGCAATGCGCCCGCAGGTCTCGGCCTGCCCCGCCTGCTCCGCCGCTCCCGCCGCCGAGGCCCTCGCCGAAGCGCAGCTGCCTGATGACAGCCACGTGGTGTTGTCGCTGCCGACCATCCATTGCGCCAACTGCATCCGCGGCGTGGAGGCCGCGCTCGCCGCTGCCCCGGGCGTGCGCAGCGCCCGCGTCAACCTCACCATGAAGCGCGTGGCGATCGAGGCCGATGCCGGGCTCAGTGCCGAGGACCTGATACCGGTGGTCACCGCCGCCGGCTACGAGGCCCACGAGCTCGACACCGGCGCGCTCTCGGCCACCCAGACCGACAAGGCTGGTCGCGACCTCTTGATGCGGCTCGCGGTGGCGGGCTTCGCCATGATGAACGTCATGCTGCTGTCGATCTCGGTCTGTCCGGCGCCGAAGGCCCGACCCGCGACATGTTCCATTGGGTCTCGGCGGCGATCACCCTGCCGACCATCGCCTTCTCGGGGCAGATCTTCTTCCGCAACGCCTGGAGCGCGCTCCGCGCCGGCCGGCTCAACATGGACGTGCCAATCTCGCTCGCGATCCTGCTGGCGGTGGTGACCTCGCTCTGGGAGACCTCGCTCTCGGGCGAGCACGCCTATTTCGACGCCGCCATCGCGCTGACCTTCTTCCTGCTGACGGGGCGCTATCTCGACCATCGCACCCGCTCCATCGCGCGCTCCGCCGCCGAGGAGCTGGCGGCGCTCGAGGTGCCGCGCGCCTGGCGCCTGACCGACGATGGCGAGGAGCAGGTCTCGGTCGCCGATCTGCGCATCGGTGATCTGCTGCGGGTGCGCCCCGGCGGGCGCATGCCGGTCGATGGCGAGATCGCGGAGGGCCAGTCCGAGCTCGACCGCTCTCTGCTCACCGGCGAGACGGTGCCGGTCTACGCGGCGCCGGGCACGCTGGTCAGCGCCGGCGAAGTCAACCTCACCGGCCCGCTGCTGGTGCGCGCCAGCGCCGTGGGCCGCGAAACCTCGCTGCATCGCATGGCGGATCTGGTGGCGGTGGCCGAGTCGGGCCGCGCCAACTACACGCCGCTGGCCGACAAGGCCGCCAAGCTCTACGCGCCGGGCGTGCACATCCTCTCGGCCCTCGCCTTCGTCGGCTGGTATCTCTACACGCAGGATTTCCGCGTCGCGCTCAACATCGCGGCGGCGGTGCTGATCATCACCTGCCCCTGCGCCCTCGGCCTCGCGGTGCCCGCAGTGACCACCGCCGCGTCGGGGCGGCTGTTCAGGAAGGGCCTTCTGATCAAGGACGCCACTGCGCTCGAGCGCCTGTCCGAGATCGACACGGTGGTGTTCGACAAGACCGGCACGCTCACCGCCGGTGCGCCCGAGGTCACCAATGTCGAGGATTTCACCCGCGCCGATCTCGAGATCGCGCTGGCGCTGGCCGAGGGCTCGTCCCACCCGCTCTCGGTCGCGCTGACGACCGCCCTGCGCGCCAGGGGTCTCGCCCCCGCCCCGGTGACCGGGATCACCGAGGTGCCGGGCCACGGCACACAAGGCCTCTGGCAGGGCCGCCGCGTGCGGCTCGGCCGCGCCGCCTGGGTCGGCGGCGGCAGTTCGGACCTCACCGCCACCTGGCTCGCCGTGGGAGACGGCCCGGCGCAGGTCTTCACCTTCGCCGACAGCCTGCGCGACGGCGCCGAGGAAACCGTGAGCGCGCTCATCAAGGCCGGCAAGCGGGTGATCCTGATCTCCGGCGACAGTACCGCCGCGGTCGAGGCGCTGGCGCGCCGGCTGGGCATCCCGCAATGGATCGCCGAAGCACTGCCGCAGGACAAGGCCGCCCGCATCAAGGCGCTCACCGATGAAGGCGCGCGCGTGCTGATGGTGGGCGACGGGCTCAACGACACCGCGGCGCTCGCCGGCGCGCATGTGTCGATCTCGCCGGCCACGGCGCTCGACGCCGCCCGCGTCGCCTCCGACATCGTGCTGCTCGGCAACTCGCTCGCCCCGCTGCCCGAGGCGCTGACCCTGTCGAAGAAAGCCACCCGCCGCATCCGCGAGAACTTTGCCATCGCCACGTGGTACAACGTCATCGCCGTGCCGCTGGCCATCGCCGGGCTGTGCTCGCCGCTGATCGCGGCGCTTGCGATGTCCGCCTCGTCGATTACCGTGTCGCTGAACGCGCTGCGCCTGCGCTGACCAAGCCGCAAGCCCCCAAGCCCAAGGACCCGCCATGAACATCCTGCTCTACCTGATCCCGATCTCGCTCTTCCTCGGCGGCATGGGGCTGCTGTTCTTCGTCATCACAGTGCGCACCAAGCAGTATGACGACCCCGAGGGCAACGCCGCCCGCATCCTCTCGGGCCAATACGACGACAAGCCCAAGCAGGACTGACCCCCCTCACGCTGCCCCCCGCCCCCTGCTCCTTTTCTACGTCGGAAAATACTCCCGCCGGAGGCATCCCGCACCCGCCAGACACGCCAGGGCAGGGCTCCCTCCGAACAACGCCCCCAAAGGCGGGCATTCCCGGTCACCGGCCGCCCCGGCGCCACGCCCCGCTCTTCTCTACGTCGCAAATACTCCCGCCGGAGGCGTCCCGGGCCTGCCACCGGCCCAACGGCCCGGCACGTGCGCCCCGGTCACCCACGCAGGATCATTTCCGCCGCCTTTTCGGCGATCATGATCGTGGGCGCGTTGGTGTTGCCGCTGGTGATGGTCGGCATGACGCTGGCATCGACCACCCGCAGCCCGTCGAGCCCCTTCATCCGGCATTCCGCATCGAGCGGCGCCGCCTCGTCCAGCCCCATGCGCACCGTGCCCACCGGGTGGAAGATCGTCGTGCCCACGTCGCCGGCGGCTTGCGCCACCTCCGCGTCCGTCTGGTGATCCGCCCCGGGCTTGACCTCTTCGGGGGCGTATTTCGCCATTGCCCCTTGCGTCATGATGCGGCGCGACAGGCGGATGCTGTCCACCGCGACGCGGCGGTCGCCCTCGGTCGAGAGGTAATTCGGCGCGATCACCGGCGCATCCTTGGGATCGTTCGAGGCCAACCGGATCGTGCCGCGGCTCTCGGGGCGGAGGTTGCAGACACTGGCGGTGATCGCCGGGTAGCTGTGCAGCGGCTGGCCGAAGGCGTCGAGCGACAGCGGTTGCACGTGGAACTCCACGTCCGGCGTGGCGAGCCCTTCGCGGGACTTGGCGAAGGCGCCGAGCTGCGAGGGCGCCATCGACATCGGTCCGGAGCGCCGTGCCACGTATTCCAGCCCGATCGCCAGCTTGCCCATGAGCGAATTGGCCATCTGGTTGAGGGTCTTGGCCCCGGTGAGGCGCCACGAACAGCGCAGCTGCAGGTGGTCCTGCAGGTTGCCACCCACCCCCGGCGCGTCATGCCGCACCTCTATGCCGTGCGCGCGCAGCTCCTCTGCCGGGCCGATGCCGGAGAGCTGCAGCAGCTGCGGCGAGTTCACCGCACCGGCCGAGAGGATCACGTCGCCGCCGCAGCGCGCCTCGCGCGGCTGGCCGCCCTGTTCGTAGGCCACGCCCACGACCTTGCTGCCCTCGAAGATCAGCCCGGTGACATGGGCATGGGTCTCGACCCGAAGGTTCTCGCTGTCGGTGGTGCGCAGGAAGGCCTTGGCAGTGTTCATCCGCCAGCCGTTGCGCTGGTTCACCCTGAAATAGCCCACGCCCTCGTTGTTGCCGGTGTTGAAATCGGTGACCTTGGGCAGCCCGGCCTCGTGCGCCGCCTCCATCCAGTCGTCGAGCACCGGCCAGTGCAGGCGCTGGTTCTCGACCCGCCATTCGCCGCCCGCGCCGTGCATCTCGCTCTCGCCCTCGACGAAGTCCTCGCTCTTCCTGAAATAGGGCAGCACATCGTCCCAGCCCCAGCCGGTCAGGCCCATCTGGCGCCAGCCATCGTAATCCGCCGCCTGTCCGCGCAGGTAGAGCATGCCGTTGATCGACGAGCAGCCACCCAGCACCTTGCCGCGCGGGTAAAGCAGCGAGCGGCCGTTCAGCCCGTCATCTGGCGCGGTGCGGTAGCACCAGTCGGTGCGCGGATTGTCGATGCAGTAGAGGTAGCCCATCGGGATGTGGATCCAGTGATAGGTATCGCGCCCGCCCGCCTCGAGCAGCAGCACCCGGCGCCCCGCCTCGGCCAGCCGCTTGGCCAGAACACAGCCCGCGCTGCCCGCTCCGATGATGACGTGATCCCAAGACATGCTGCCCTCCCCCGGCATGCGTACCGGCCATTCAATTGTCTGACATTTGATATGTCAGACAATTGAGCCCCGCGCAACTGCTTGCGCGGAAGGACCAGCATGTTCGCGCAACCGCGAGGCGTCAGACCGGCAGGGCGGTGGTCTTGAAGACGGTGCGCAGCGCGAAGCTCGACTGCATCTGCGCCACGCCGGGCAGACGGGTCAGGTGCTGTCGGTGGATTCGGGCGAAATCCTCGGTATCCTCGGCCACGACCTTGAGGATGTAATCGGCGCTGCCCGCCATCAGGTGGCATTCGAGCACATCGGGAATGCGCGAGACCGCCTTCTCGAACGCCTCGAGCACCTCGTCGGCCTGCGCACTGAGGGTAATCTCGACGAAGACCGTGGTCGGCATGCCCATCCTGCGCGCGTCGAGCAGCGCCACGTAGCCGCGGATGATGCCCTCGCTCTCGAGCCGCTGCACCCGGCGGTGGCAGGCCGAGGCCGAAAGATGCACCTGCTCGGAGAGCTCGGCATTCGACATGCGCCCCTGCTTTTGCAGCACGCGCAGGATGCGATGGTCGATATCGTCGAGGTCCATGGCAGGTTCTTTCACGAGACGGCGGAATCTTCGAAGGTTCTGCGAAGAACCCGGGCTGCAAAGCACCAAATCCGGCGGGAAATTGCAAGCCACGGCTGTCACGCTGATCCCAGAGAACTTAGGGAGGACTCAGCCATGAAACTCGGATGCCCCAGAGAGGTCAAAGCGCAGGAATACCGCGTCGGCCTGACGCCCAACGCCGCGCGCGAAGCGGTGTCGCAGGGCCACGAGGTGCTGATCCAGAGCGGCGCCGGGCTCGGCGCCGGCTTCGAGGATGACGACTACGTCGCCGCGGGCGCCACGATCGTCGATACCGCGCGGGAGGTCTTTGACGCGACCGAGATGATCGTCAAGGTCAAGGAACCGCAGCCGGCCGAGCGCGCCATGCTGCGCGAGGGGCAGCTGCTCTTCACTTATCTCCACCTCGCGCCCGACCCGGCCCAGACCGACGACCTGCTGGCCTCGGGGGCCACCTGCATGGCTTACGAGACCGTGACCGACGACCGTGGCGGTCTGCCGCTGCTGGCGCCGATGTCCGAGGTCGCCGGGCGACTGGCGCCGCAGATGGGGGCGTGGTCGCTGCAGAAGGCCAATGGCGGGCGCGGCGTGCTGATGGGCGGCGTGCCCGGCGTGGGCCCGGCCAACGTCGTGGTGGTGGGCGGCGGCAATGTCGGCACCCACGCGGCCCGCATCGCCGCCGGCATGGGCGCCAATGTCACCGTGCTCGACCGCTCGCTGCCGCGGCTGCGCTATCTCGATGACGTGTTCGGCACCACCTTCCGCAACCGCTACTCGACCGAGGGCGCACTGGTCGAGGTCTTGCCGGAGGCCGACATGGTGATCGGCGCGGTGCTGATCCCCGGCGCCGCCGCGCCCAAGCTGATCAGCCGCGAGATGCTGGGGCTGATGAAGCCCGGCGCGGTGCTGGTGGACGTGGCCATCGACCAGGGCGGCTGCTTCGAGACCTCGCGGGCGACAACCCATGACGATCCGGTCTACGAGGTCGACGGCATCCAGCATTACTGCGTCGCCAACATGCCCGGCGCGGTGCCGCGCACCTCGACCATCGCGCTTGGCAACGCCACCCTGCCCTTCGTGATGGCGCTGGCGAACAAGGGCTGGCGGAAGGCCTGTGCCGAGGACCGTCACCTGCTTGCGGGTCTGAACGTGCACGCGGGCCAGCTCACCAACGCGCCGGTGGCCGAGGCGCTGGGGCGCGCCTTCGTGGCGCCGGAGAGCGTTCTCTGAGGAGGCGTTACGCCGGCGCCTGACGGGCGCCGGCACGCGCTGACCATCTGACTTTGAGAAACGGGCGTGCCCGGAGCTCAGAGCACCACGATGCCGCTGTGCTTGGCCTTGTGTTCGGGCTCGACGTGGATCGTCACCCGGCTGCCCTCGAAGCTGGCATGCAGCGCGTGCTCGAGTCGGTCGCAGATGTCATGCGCCGCGTCCACCGTCATCTCGCCCGGCACCACGAGGTGGAACTCCACGAAGAGCGCACTGCCGGCGCGGCGCGAGCGCAGGTCATGCGCCTCGACCGCGCCCTCGGCATTGGCCGAGATCAGCGCCCGCATCTGCTCGAGCTCCCCTTCCGGCGCAGCCTCGTCCATGAGCCCGCCGACCGAATGGCGCATCACCTGCCAGCCGGCCCAGAGGATGTTGACCGCCACCAGCGCCGCCAGCGCCGGGTCGAGCCAACTCCAGCCTGTCAGCACCGCCGCGACGATGCCGATGGTGACGCCCACCGAGGTGAACACATCCGTGAGCAGATGCTTGCCGTCGGCCTCGAGCGCCGGAGAGTAGAGCCGCCGCCCGGCACGGATCAGCACGAAGGACCAGACCGCGTTGATCACGCTGGCCACGAGGTTGATGCCGAGCCCGAGCCACGGATCATCGATGATGCGCGGCGCCTGCCAGGCGCCCCACGCCTCGCGTAGGATCAGGATCGCCGCGACGATGATCAGCACGCCCTCGAGCACGGCGCTGAAATATTCCGCCTTGTGGTGCCCGAACGGGTGATCCGCGTCCGCCGGCTGCGCCGCGATGCGCAGCGCCACCAATGCGGTCAGTGCCGTCGCCACGTTGACGATGCTTTCGAGCGCGTCCGACAGCAGAGCCACCGAGCCGGTGAGCCACCAGGCCAGCGTCTTGATGGCAAGGACCACGAGGCCCACGACGACGCTGCCGCAGGCGATTTTGATGGCTCGGCTCATGGCACCCTCTTCGCTGATCCGGGTCTGTTAGCGAAGCGACACGCACCGCGCAACCGGTCGCAGCGGGAGGCCGGGCTGCACGGGGCGAAAGGCTTGCGGGCGCCCGAGGACGCCCACGCGGCTCACTTCTTCAGCGCGTCGCGGATCTCGATCAGGATGTCGAGCTGCGACGGCCCGGTCGGCACCTCGGGGGCGACCTCGTCGGGCTTCTCGGCGGCGGCCTTCACCCGGTTCACCATCTTGACCAGCATGAAGACCACGAAGGCGATGATGAAGAAGTTGATCACCGCCATGATGAACTTGCCGACCGCGAAGACCGGCGCGCCGGCCTCGGTCGCCGCGTCGAGCGAGGCATACTCGTTGCCGTCGAGCGCGTAGAACCAGCCGGTGAAATCGATCCCGCCAGTGAACAGCGCGATGATCGGGTTGAGGATGTCGCCCACCAGCGACTGCACGATGGCGGTGAAGGCGGCCCCGATGATGATGCCCACCGCCATGTCCATAACATTGCCCTTAGCGATGAAATCCTTGAATTCGTTGATCACGGTCACGTTCCTTGTGATGACTGACACTGATGACACCCGGCTCTGCTGCATCGCGGCACAACCCACGCGCGATCCTGCCACGGCTGGCGTGGCGCGTGAAGCGGCAAGGTCCGGAGCCTTGCCCCCGCGGTGCACATTCGGCACGGTGCGGCCTGCCTCCGGCGGGAGTATTTTTCGACGTAGAGAAGAACAGGGACGCGCCCGAACCATGCCTGCCGAGAGGTGCGCGGCGAGCGATGCGGCCTTGCCCGACGGGGCGCGGACGGCAACGGCTGCGCTGCCTCCGGCCGGCGTATCCGGCGACGTCGAGAAGATGCGGGCGCGCCTGCCCGGCCGGTCGTGGCAAGGGCGGGCGCGCTGTCGGCGTCGGGCTCAGGCCGGCAGGGTGCCGGTCAGCACGTAGCGCAGGATCTCGACCACCTCGCCCGGCTCGCGGGCCACCGCGAGGGCGGCGGCGTCGACCTCCTTGAGGGCGTGGTCATGCTCGGCCGGCTGCAGGATGATCAGCGACTTGCCGAGCGCGGCGGCGTAGCCGGCATCGAAAGCGGCGTTCCACTGCTTGTACTTGTCGCCGAAGCGCACCACGACCACGTCGGCATCGGCGATGCCCTTGCGGGTGCGGATGGCGTTGACCTGCGCGCCCTTGCGGTCGTGCCAGAACTTGCTGTCCTCGGCGCCGAGGATCGCCACGCCGCAGTCGTCGCTGGCGGCGTGATCGGTCACCGGCGCCGAGAAGGTCACGTCGAGCCCCTGCGCGCCCTCGATGATCTGCTCGCGCCAGTCGGTGTGGATCTCTCCGGAAAGATAGACGGTCAGTCCCATGCCTGTCCCCTTGCTTGCGTTCCCCCGAGCTATGCCAGCCCGGGCGCCGCGCAACAAGGCCGCGAGGCGGTCTCCCGGAACTGCACAGCGCCTGCACGCGGGCCAAAAATTGCGGCGGTTTCACGCTGATTTGCGCGAGCCAGCCCCTTTCGCCATCGTCCGAGCGGTCCTATAAGGGCTTCGGCTTGGGCTCGGGAAGAGTCGCGGGCCCATCCTATCATTGGGGCAGGACGTTATATGTTTGGACTGGACAGACTCATGGGCGCCTTCTCGGCGGACATGGCAATCGACCTCGGGACCGCAAACACGCTGGTCTACGTCAAGGGACGCGGGGTCGTGCTGTCCGAGCCTTCAGTCGTCGCCTACCACATCAAGGACGGCGTCAAGAAGGTGCTCGCGGTGGGTGAAGATGCCAAGCTGATGCTTGGCCGGACCCCCGGCTCGATCGAGGCCATCCGGCCGATGCGCGAAGGCGTGATCGCCGATTTCGACACCGCCGAGGAGATGATCAAGCACTTCATCCGCAAGGTGCACAAGCGCTCGACCTTCTCGAAGCCGAAGATCATCGTCTGCGTGCCGCACGGTGCCACCCCGGTCGAGAAGCGCGCCATCCGCCAGTCGGTGCTGAGCGCCGGCGCCCGCAAGGCCGGGCTGATCGCCGAGCCCATCGCCGCGGCCATCGGGGCCGGCATGCCGATCACCGATCCCACAGGCTCGATGGTGGTCGATATCGGTGGCGGCACCACCGAGGTGGCGGTGCTGTCGCTGGGCGACATCGTCTATGCGCGCTCGGTGCGCGTGGGCGGCGACCGCATGGACGAAGCCATCGTCAACTACCTGCGCCGCCAGCAGAACCTGCTCGTGGGCGAATCCACTGCCGAGCGCATCAAGACCTCGATCGGCACTGCCCGCATGCCCGATGACGGGCGCGGCTCGTCGATGCAGATCCGCGGCCGCGACCTGCTGAACGGTGTGCCGAAGGAAACCGAGATCAGCCAGGCGCAGGTGGCAGAGGCTCTGTCTGAACCGGTGCAGGCGATCTGCGAGGCGGTGATGACCGCGCTCGAAGCAACCCCGCCGGATCTCGCCGCCGACATCGTCGACCGTGGCGTGATGCTCACCGGAGGCGGCGCGCTGCTGGGCGAGCTCGACCTAGCGCTGCGCGAGCAGACCGGGCTGGCGGTGTCGATCGCCGACGAGAGCCTGAACTGCGTGGCGCTCGGCACCGGCAAGGCGCTGGAATACGAAAAGCAGCTGCGGCACGCCATCGACTACGATTCGTGACGGCCCTTCGCGGAGCCGCCCGCCGACGCTAAGATGAGTTGAATGGCGAAGCATGGGACCAATTCCGAGGACTATGCCGGTCCGCTGAAGCGCCTGCTTCTGGCGGTCCTGCTGTTGTGCCTCGTCGGCCTGTTCATCTTCTGGCGCATCGACAGCCCGCGGGCCGAACGTTTCCGGGCGCAGATCGTCGACACGGTGATGCCGGGCTTCGACTGGGCCATGGCGCCGGTCACCGGCGCGGTGCGCATCCTGCGCGACTTCCAGAGCTACCAGCGCATCTACGACCAGAACCAGGAGCTGCGCCGCGAGCTGCGCCGCATGACCGCCTGGAAGGAGGCCGCGCTGCAGCTCGAGCAGGAGAACGCCCGGCTGCGCGACCTCAACAACGTGCGGCTCGACCCGCGGCTGACCTACATCACCGGCGTGGTGCTGGCCGATAGCGGCTCGCCGTTCCGTCAGTCGGTGCTGATCAACGTCGGCTCGCGCGACGGCATCGTCGACGGCTGGGCCACCATGGACGGCATCGGCCTCGTGGGACGGATCTCGGGCGTCGGGGCCAACACCAGCCGGGTGATCCTGCTCACCGATGCCACCAGCCGCATCCCGGCGATCATCCAGCCCTCGGGGCAGCGGGCGCTGATCACCGGCGACAACTCCGCCGCGCCGCCGATCGACTTCCTCGAGGATCCCGACCAGGTGCGCCCCGGCGACCGGATCGTCACCAGCGGCGATGGCGAGGTCTTTCCGCCGGGGCTGCTGATCGGACAGGTGGCCGAGGATCCCGGCGGCCGCCTGCGGGTGCGCCTTGCCGCTGATTACGAACGGCTCGAGTTCCTGCGCGTGCTGCGCGACCACGGTGCGCGCCGGGTCGGCTCGCCCTCGGCGCTGATCCTGCCGGCGACGCCGCCGGCCATCGAGATGCCGCCCGCCCCGGTGCCCGGCGATGGCTGAGGCCCGCCCTGCCCGCATCTGGGTCATGCGCGCGGCCTTCATCGGGATCGCGCTCCTGGTGATGTTCTATCGCCTGCTGCCGCTCGACATGATGCCGCCGCGCTTTGCCGGGCCCGACGTCCTTGTCGCGCTGTGCTTTGCCTGGGCGCTGCGCCGGCCTGACTACGTTCCGGCGCTGTCGATTGCCGGCGTCATGCTGCTGGCCGATATCCTGTTCCAGCGCCCGCCCGGGCTCTGGGCCGCGCTGATGCTGCTGGCGGTCGAGTTCCTCAAGTCGCGCGACCGCCGCGACCGCGAGACCACCTTCCTGATGGAGTGGCTCCGGGTCGCGATCGTGCTGCTGGCGATCACGATCGCGTACCGTCTCGTGCTTGCCCTCTTGATCGTGCCGACCGGAACCGCTTTCCTGACCCTGATGCGATACGCCACCACCATCGCGGCCTACCCGCTCGTGGTGATCCTGTCGCAAGGTCTGCTCGGGGTGCGCCGGATGGCGCCGGGCGACTTCGATCATGCCGGGAGGAGCCTGTGAGACGCACACCACGGGACAGCGCCGAAAGCAGCCGCCGGATGACCCGGCGCGGCCTTCTGCTGGGCGGCGCCCAGATCGCCTTTGCCGGGGTGCTGGGGTTGCGGATGCGGCACATGCAGGTCGACCAGGCCGCCGAATTCCGCCTGATGGCGGAAGAGAACCGCATCAACATCCACCTCATCCCCCCCTCGCGCGGCCGAATTTTCGACCGCGAGGGCCGGCTCATCGCCGAGAACGAGCAGACCTACCGCATCACCATGCGGCGCGAGGATGCCGGCGATGTCGAAGACGTCATCGGGCGGCTGTCGGCGCTGGTCGACCTGCGGCCCGAGGATGTGACCCGCGCGCTCGAGGAGATGCGCACCTCGCCGCCCTTCCTGCAGGTCACCGTGGCCGACCGGGTCAGCTGGGAGGCGATCAGCCGTGTCGCGGTCAACGCCCCCGCCCTGCCCGGCGTCTATCCAGAGGTCGGCCTCAGCCGGTTCTACCCGCAGCACGAGACATTCGCCCATGTGGTGGGCTATGTCGGCCCGGTCTCCGAGCGCGACCTCGCCCGCTACGAGGACCCCGAGCCGGTGCTGCGCATCCCGCGCTTCCAGATCGGCAAGGTCGGTGTCGAGGCCAAGTTCGAGGAACAGCTGCGCGGCTCCGCCGGCGCCAAGCGCGTCGAGGTCAACGCCGTGGGCCGCGTCATGCGCGAGCTCGACCGCCGCGAGGGCGAGGCCGGCGCCGACCTGCAGCTGACCCTAGACAGCGAGCTGCAGGACTACATCAAGGCAAGGCTCGGCGAGGAGAGCGCCTCGGCGGTGGTGGTCGATCTCGAGCATGGCGACGTGCTCGCCATTGCCTCCTCGCCGTCCTACGATCCCAACAAGTTCGTGCGCGGAATCTCGGTCGGCGACTACGGCGTACTGCGCGAGAACAACCACCGCCCGCTGGCCTCGAAGACCGTGCAAGACGCCTATCCGCCGGGTTCGACCTTCAAGATCGTCACCGCGCTGGCGGCGCTCGAAGCCGGGCTGATCCGTCCGGACGAGACCGTCTATTGCCCGGGCCACATGGAGATCGGCTCGCGCCGGTTCCACTGCTGGAAGCGCGCCGGCCACGGCCACGTGAACCTCGAACAGAGCCTGCGCGACAGCTGCGACGTCTACTATTACGATCTCGCGCTCAAGGTCGGCATCGACCGCATCGCAGAGATGGGCCGCAAGCTCGGCCTTGGCACTGCCCCCGACGTGCCGATGTCGGCGGTCACCGCCGGCCTGATGCCCGACCGCGACTGGAAGCGCCGCGAGCGAGGGGCCGAATGGCGCATCGGCGACACGGTGAACGCCTCGATCGGCCAGGGCTACGTGCTGACTTCGCCGCTGCAGCAGGCCATCATGGTGGCGCGCGTGGCCACCGGGCGCTCGGTCGAGCCGCGCCTCGTGCGCAGCGTCGGCGGCCTGCAGACGCCGTCTCGCGGCGGCACGCCGCTCGATATCGACGAAGCTCACCTCAAATTGATCCGCAAGGCGATGTTCGTGGTCTCCAACAGCCGCCGGGGCACCGCCTACCGCTCGCGCATCATCGCCGAGGACATGCGGCTCGCCGGCAAGACCGGCACCAGCCAGGTGCTCAACCGCGTGGTGCGCAACCAGGATGTGCCCTGGGAAGAGCGCGACCACGCGCTCTTCGTGAACTTTGCCCCCTATGATGCCCCCCGCATCGCCGTCTCGATCGTCGTCGAGCATGGCGGCGGCGGCTCCTCCACGGCGGCCCCCATCGCGCGCGACATCACGCTTCAGGCACTCTACAAGGGCACGCCGCCGCTCGAGGCCTACCCGGCCGGCGACCGCGAGCGTATCAAGGCCCAGCAGGAGCGGCTCGAAGCCGAGCGCGCCAAGCGCGCCGCCGAGGCGGGGCGCCGGGCATGAGCTATCTTGAATATACCGTCAAGACGGTGCCCTCGGGCTGGCGCAAGGTCCTCTACCTGAACTGGCCGCTGATCATCCTGCTCACCGCGGTGGCCTGTGTCGGCTTCCTGATGCTCTACTCGGTCGCCGGCGGCGCACTGCAGCCCTGGGCCGAGCCGCAGATGGAGCGCTTCGGCCTCGGGCTCGCGGCGATGTTCATCACCGCGATGGTGCCGATCTGGCTCTGGCGCAATCTCTCCGCACTGATCTACCTCGTGGCGCTGGCGCTGCTCGTCGCGGTGGAACTGTTCGGCGCCGTGGGCATGGGGGCCCAGCGCTGGATCGATCTTGGATTCATGCGGCTGCAGCCTTCCGAGCTGATGAAGATCGCCCTCGTGATGGCACTCGCCGCCTATTACGACTGGTTGCCGATGAAGCGGGTGTCGCGGCCGATCTGGGTGATCGCGCCGCTGATCCTGATCCTCGCGCCGACCTTCCTGACCCTGACCCAGCCCGACCTCGGCACCGCCATCCTGCTGATGACCGCCGGCGGGCTGATGATGTTCCTCGCGGGCGTGCACTGGGCCTATTTCGCCGTGGTGATCGCTGCCGCGGGGGGCGGCATCTACACGGTATTCCTGTCGCGCGGGACGCCCTGGCAGTTGCTGAAGGACTACCAGTTCCGCCGCATCGACACCTTCCTAGATCCCTCCACCGACCCGCTCGGCGCCGGCTACCATATCACCCAGGCCAAGATCGCCATGGGCTCGGGCGGCTGGACCGGGCGCGGCTTCATGCAAGGTACTCAGTCGCGGCTCAACTTCCTGCCCGAGAAGCACACCGACTTCATCTTCAACACGCTGGCCGAGGAGTTCGGCTTCGTCGGCGGCTTTTCCCTGCTCGTGCTTTACGTCCTGGTCCTGTTGTTCTGCATCGTCGCGGCGCTGCAGAACCGCGACCGCTATTCCTCGCTGCTGATCCTCGGGATCGGCCTGACCTTCTTCCTGTTCTTCGCCGTCAACATGTCGATGGTCATGGGCCTCGCCCCGGTGGTCGGCGTGCCGTTGCCGCTGGTGAGCTACGGCGGCTCGGCGATGCTGGTCCTGATGATCGCGTTCGGACTGGTGCAGAGCGCCCACATCCACAGGCCCCGCTGACATGACCAACATCCTCTTCGCCGCCGGCCCCGACCTCTGGGCCGAATACGAGGCGCCGTTGCGCACCGCCCTCGACGCCACCGGGCTCGACTACCAGCTCGCCTACGAGGCCGACCCCGAGAGCGTCGACTACGTGGTCTACGCGCCCGGATCCTGGTTGCAGGACTTCACCCCCTATACACGGCTCAAGGCGGTGCTGAACCTCTGGGCCGGGGTCGAGAAGATCACCGGCAACCCGACGCTGACCGTCCCTCTGGCCCGCATGGTCGACGAAGAGGGGCTGACGCAGGGCATGGTGGAATACGTCACCGGGCATGTGCTGCGCCATCACCTCGGTATGGATGCCTACATCGCCAATCCCGAGCAGGCGTGGCGCCCGGTCGTGCCGCCGCTGGCCGGCGAGCGTCCGGTCGGCATCCTCGGGCTCGGCACGCTGGGCTTGGCCTGCGCCGAGGCGCTGAGTGCCTTGGGCTTCCCGGTCACCGGCTGGTCGCGCAGCCCCAAGACCGTTGCCGGCATCACCACGCTGCACGGATCCGATGGGCTCTCCGAAGCCCTCGAGAACGCCGAGATCCTCGTGCTGCTGTTGCCGGACACGCCGGCCACCCGCGACCTGCTCGACACCGAGAGGCTCGCGCAACTGCCTCGCGGTGCGGTCATCGTGAACCCGGGCCGAGGCCCGCTGATCGTGGACGATGCGCTGATCGCCGCCCTCGACAGCGGCCAGATCGCCCACGCCACACTCGACGTCTTCCGTACCGAGCCCTTGCCGGCAGAACATCCGTTCTGGGCCCATCCGAAGGTCACCGTCACCCCGCACATTGCCTCCGAGACCCGGGTGCCCAGCGCCTCCCGCGTCATCGCGGAGAACATCAGGCGCGGCGAGGCGGGCGAACCGCTTCTGCATCTCGTGGACCGCGCAGCCGGCTACTGAGCCCCGCCGCGCACCCGGCCGCAGGGGCCGGCCAGCCTCCGGCGGGGATATTTAAAGCCAGAAGAGACAGGGGCGCTGCGCCCTTCCCTTCTCTGGTTTCAAATACCTCGGGGGTGAATTGGCGCTTGCGCAAGAGGGGGCAGCGCCCCCTTTAGCCCGTGCCGCAGCCGCGACGCTCAGCTCGTGCGTTGCCGGAACACGCCGGTGCCTTTTGCGACCAGCGCGCCGGTGTCATCGCGAAGAACCGCTTCGGCGAAGAAGGTGCTGCGCCCTCCCCCGGTGCGAAACCCCTCGCAGATCAGACGCGTGCCGACGGGTCGACCGATATACTGCACGTTCAGCGACAGGGTCAGGGCGGTCTTGCGGATCTCCGCGTCACCGGTCCAGCACCCGCAGATGCCCATGGCGCTGTCGAGCAGGGTCGCGTGCACGCCGCCATGCGGGATGCCACCGCGATTGCCCAGCACCTCGGTGATCGGCATCTCGTAGCGGGCGTAGTCCTCGCGCCACTCCACCAGTTCGTAGCCGAGGTGACGGGCGAAGTTCGAGGGCGTGTCGAGACCGTCGCTCATAGCAGATCGCCTTCCTGTGCTTCTAGTTCCAGTGCCACGGCCGGCGCCTTGAGGTCATCGGTCCGCAGAAGCCCCGAGGGCCGCGACAGGCGGTTGCGCACCACCCAGTGCAGCCGCTCGGAGGCGCGGGTGATCGCCACGTAGGCCAGCCGTTTCCACAGCGGCTGACCGGCCTCGACCCGCCCCATGCGCGCCGCCACGAAAAGGTCGGGCGCGAAGACCTGCACCTGCTCCCATTGCGAGCCCTGCGCCTTGTGAATCGTCACCGCGGCGCCATGCAGGAAGGTCGCCCCCATGCGCGCCGCGAAGGGGATGAAGGGCTCTTCCTCGTCGGGCTTCTCGATCTTCACGATCGAGGCCGCGGAGACCTGCGGGTCGGGCGCGCCCATCACGTGCAGCCGCGAGAAGCCGGGCTTGCGCCCCGGCCCGAGATAGATCACCTGCGCGCCCTTGATCAGGCCGCGCGCCTCGAGGTCGAGCCGCTTCTTGCGGTGCTTGAGCGGCAGCTCGAGCCCGTCGCAGATCAGCGGCTCGCCGGGCAGCAGCTCGGTCTCGGGCGCGTCGTGCACCGCGCGAAAGGCATTGATCAGCCGGATGCGCGTGGCGTTGCGCCAGACCAGCACCGGCGAGCGGGCCATCAGGTCGACCTCGACGCGCTGGCTCCAGACAACGCGGTCGTCCTGCCGCGCCTTCTCCTTGATCATACGCTCGAAATCCTGGAACTCGAGCGAGGGATCCGCCAGCGCATGGGCGAGGTCGAGGATCGGGTTGTCGGCCTCCTGCCGGTGGATGCGGTGCAGCTCGAGCTTCTGTTCGTCGGGCACGCCGTCGAACACCATCTTACCCGACTGGTTGACCGGCGCGAGCTGCGCGGGATCGCCGAACAGCACGAGGTTGGGGAAGATCTCCTGCAGGTCCTCGAACTGGCGGTCGTCGAGCATCGAGGCCTCGTCGACGAAGCCAATGTCGAGCGGCTCCTCGCGGCGCTTCCAGCCGGTGATGAAATCGCTGCCCCGCAGACCGGCGGCGGCGAGCGCTGCGGGCACCGACTTGTGCGCCTCGTAGGAAGTCCGGGCGCGTTCCAGTGCCTCGGGGCTCAGATCCTCGATCTCGGGCTGCTCGACATTGCCCATCAGCCATTCGGCGATGCGCTCGTATTCGGGATCGTAGACCGGCGTATAGATGATGCGGTGGATGGTCGTCGCCGGCACCCCGCGCATGCGCAGCACGCTGGCCGCCTTGTTGGTCGGGGCCAGCACCGCGAAGCTGCGCTTGTCCCCCTTGCGGCGGCTCTCGTAATCACCCGAGACGATCTCGGCCCCGGCGCTGTCCAGCGCCTTGCAGAGCTCCGAAAGCAGCAGCGTCTTGCCCGAGCCCGCCTTGCCCATCAGCGCCATGACCCGCCCCGGCCCCTCCTTGGCGGGAACCACGGAGCCGTCGTCGAGATCGACGCCAGCCTCGCGCAGCATCTCTGCCACGCGGTCCCAGGCCTCGGCCTGGTCTTCGGAGAATGTCAGTGCGGGCAGATCCATGGCGCGGACCCTAAAGCCGCGCGCAGGCGAGGGCCAGAGCCCATCGCGCGCGGCGGGCGCCTAGAGCGCGATCAGCCCACAGCTCATCGCGCGGGCCACGGCGTGGGTGGTGTTGAGCGCCCCGAGCTTGAAGCGCGCGCCTTCGATATAGACCCGCACCGTGTGCTCGGAGATGTTGAGCTCGGCGGCGACCTGCGCCCGGCTGAGACCGCTGGCGAGCAGGCGCATGGCGTCGAGCTCGCGCGGGGACAGCGCCACCGGGGCCTGGCTGGCCGGCCCCGGCATCAGCTCGAGCGCCTTGGCGTTGATGCCATGCGCCGCGAGGATCAGCTCTGCCCGCCATTGCGCGATGAAGCTGGACCAGAGCGCATCCTCGCAGCCGTGGTTGACGGTGAAGAGCGCAAACTGTCCGTTCGGCCCGCGGATCGGGACGGTAAAGCCCTGATTGCCGAGGCCGTGCCGCAGTGCATCCTTGAGAAAGGCCCGGGCCGCTTTCGAGGACCAGTCGAGCGCCTTCCAGTCGACCGGATGGAAGCGTTGGAAACAGCCCTGGATCACCGGATCGACCCGCAGGTAGCCCTGCGCCACGTAGCGCGCGAGCCAGTCGGGCGTATAGGTGCCGCACCCGTACTGCGCCCCCTGCGCCCCAATCCAATGATAGACGAGGTGATCGACCCCCAGGCAATCCCTCATCTGTTCGGTGATGTGCTGGAGATCCTCCAGCCGCTGCACATTCTCAAGCGGGGCGATAAACCCTCCCGCTGCCGGTACCCTGTCCACTCGTCCCAATACCACGCTCCCCAGCAGACGACGCCAGTTCGACCTCTGCCACGGCCTGCGCGTCTGCGAGCTGCTCTGCCAGAGCCTCGAGCGCGTTGGCGCGTGCATATCCCCTGAGATCGGTCAGCACGTCGATGATCCATTCATGTCGCATGGAGAGCGTCTCCCGCACCAAGTTAACAAAAGGTAAACGTCAGCGTAGCAGCTGCACAATTCCCGATAAATTCACGCAAATCCCCTCCCCCGAAACGGTGGGGGCGCGCGCCGCAAACCGCTGATCCAACGCGGCCTTCCGCCCGGACACGGCAACGCCCGCGAACCGGATCACGATTCGCGGGCGTTTCTAGCAGGGTCAGCCTGAAGGAGCGGTTAACCGCGGGCCTCCAGCGCCTCCTCGAAGGTGCGCAGCCCGGTCTTGGGCGCCTGCACCAGAACCGACATGTTGCCGGGCTTGTGCTGGTTGCGCAGCATCTTCATGTGGGCGTCGGGGATCTCGTCCCAGCCGAACACCTCGGACATGCAGGGATCGAGGCGGCGCTCGACCATCAGGCGGTTGGCCGAGGCGGCCTGCTTGAGATGGGCAAAGTGCGACCCCTGCAGGCGCTTCTGGTGCATCCACATGTAACGCACGTCGAAGGTGCAGTTGAAACCGGTGGTGCCGGCGCAGATCACCACCATGCCGCCCTTTTTGCAGACCAGCGTCGAGACCGGGAAGGTCGCCTCACCCGGGTGCTCGAAGACCATGTCCACGTTCACGCCCTTGCCGGTGATATCCCAGATCGCCTTGCCGAACTTGCGGGCCTCTTTCATCCAGTCATTATATTCCGGCGTGTTGACCGTGGGCAGCTGGCCCCAGCACTTGAAGTCCTTCCGGTTGATCACGCCCTTGGCGCCGAGGCCGAGCACGAAGTCGCGCTTGTCCTCTTCCGAGATCACCGCGATGGCGTTGGCGCCGGCCGTGTTGATCAGCTGGATCGCATATGAGCCGAGGCCGCCCGAGGCGCCCCAGACCAGCACGTTCTGGCCGGGCTTGAGCTCGTGCGGGTGGTGACCAAAGAGCATCCGGTAGGCGGTTGCCAGCGTCAGCGTGTAGCAGGCGCTCTCTTCCCAAGTCAGGTGCTTGGGGCGCGGCATCAGCTGCTGGGCCTGCACGCGGGCGAACTGGGCGAAGGAGCCGTCGCCGGTCTCGTAGCCCCAGATCCGCTGCGTCGGCGAGAACATCGGGTCGCCGCCGTTGCACTCCTCGTCGTCGCCATCGTCCTGGTTGCAGTGGATCACGACCTCGTCGCCGACTTTCCACTGCTTGACCTTGTCACCAACCGCCCAGACGATGCCCGAGGCGTCGGAGCCGGCGATGTGATACTCCTGCTTGTGCACGTCGAAGGGCGAGATCGGCACCCCGAGCCCGGCCCAGACGCCGTTGTAGTTGACGCCCGCCGCCATGACGAGAACCAGCACCTCGTGGCTGTCGACCTGCCAGGTATCGACCACTTCCTTCTGGAACGACTTGTCCGGCTCGCCATGACGCTCGCGGCGGATCGCCCAAGCATACATCTTCTTCGGCACGTAACCGAGAGGCGGCATCTCGCCGATCTCGTAGAGGTCTTTTTCCGGCGCATCGTAGGGCGCGATCCCGGTTTGCGTATCCAGAGCCATCGGGGCCTCCTTCCTCAAGTAATCCGTTGCGATCGTGTCGATCTTGTCTGGCCTTGTCCTCCGGCCCCGCGCCGCAGTGCAGAATCGCGGGGCTTCGATCTAGGGAGATACATTTGGCCACGCAACAATGCAACAACAACCAAGGTGTATTTTGTAACTTTATGACCGAGCAGCCGCAGAAACTTGGATCGCTGCGACCAATGTCGAAGCCAAAGGCGCGGCCGAACCGCCGGCGATGCGCCCAGAATAGCGCTGAATCGGGGAATCCTTGGTAGAATTCGTGCCTGCCACCGGGTTCACCTGACGCTGCGTCGCAAAACTGCCCGAGAACGCCGCAGCGCGGCGAATTGACGAGACATTTTATTTCGCATACCAAGTCCCGAACGCAACAAGCTTGCAAACACGATTCTGATCTGCCCACGGAGACCGACATGACGGACGTTCAGAAAGACAGCCCCCAAAGCGCCCCCGCGTCCAAGGCCGACCGGCCCTGGCTGATCCGCACCTATGCCGGCCATTCCACCGCGAAAGCGTCGAACGCGCTCTACCGCAGCAACCTCGCGCGCGGTCAGACCGGGCTTTCGGTGGCGTTCGACCTGCCCACCCAGACCGGCTATGACAGCGACCACATCCTGTCGCGCGGCGAGGTCGGCAAGGTCGGCGTGCCGGTCTGCCACCTTGGCGATATGCGCACCCTGTTCGAAGAGATCCCGCTCGAGCAGATGAACACCTCGATGACGATCAATGCCACAGCACCCTGGCTGCTCTCGCTCTATATCGCGGTGGCCGAGGAACAAGGCGCCGATGTCTCGAAGCTCCAGGGCACCGTTCAGAACGACCTGATCAAGGAGTACCTCAGCCGCGGCACCTATATCTGCCCGCCGAAACCGTCGCTGAAGATGATCGGCGACGTGGCCGAGTACTGCTATACCAACGTGCCGAAATGGAACCCGATGAACGTGTGTTCCTATCACCTGCAGGAGGCCGGGGCGACGCCCGAGCAGGAGCTGGCCTTTGCGCTTGCCACCGCCATCGCGGTGCTCGACGAGCTGAAACCGCGGGTCGCGCCCGAGGATTTCCCGGCGCTCTGCGGGCGGATCTCGTTCTTCGTGAATGCCGGCATCCGCTTCGTCACCGAGATGTGCAAGATGCGCGCCTTCGTCGATCTCTGGGACGAGATCCTCGAGACACGCTACGGCGTGGAAGACCCCAAGTTCCGCCGCTTCCGCTATGGCGTGCAGGTCAACTCGCTCGGGCTGACCGAGCAGCAGCCCGAGAACAACGTCTACCGCATCCTGATCGAGATGCTCGCCGTGACGCTCTCCAAGAAGGCCCGCGCCCGCGCGGTGCAGCTGCCGGCCTGGAACGAGGCACTTGGCCTGCCGCGCCCGTGGGACCAGCAATGGTCGATGCGGATGCAGCAGATCCTCGCCTACGAGACCGACCTGCTGGAATTCGAGGATCTCTTCGACGGCAACCCGGCGGTCGACGCCAAGGTCGAGGCGCTGAAGGACGGCGCCCGCGCCGAGCTTGGCAATATCGACAGCATGGGCGGCGCGATCGGCGCGATCGACTACATGAAGTCGCGGCTGGTCGACTCCAACGCCGAGCGCCTGAACCGCATCGAGCGCAACGAGACCACCGTCGTCGGCGTCAACAAGTGGACCGAGGGCGAGCCCTCGCCGCTGGTCGGCGAGGATGGCGGCATCATGGTGGTCGACCCGGCGGTCGAGCAGGAGCAGATTGCCCGCCTGAACGCGTGGCGCGCCGAGCGCGACGAGGCCGCGGTAAGCGCCGCGCTGGCCGAGTTGCGTGCGGCGGCGGCCGAAGGGCGCAATGTCATGGCCGCCTCGATCAAGGCCGCCAAGGCCGGCGTCACCACCGGCGAATGGGCCCAGCAGATGCGCAGCGTTCACGGCGAATATCGCGGCCCCACCGGGGTGTCGCGCGCGGTCAGCAACAAGACCGAGGGGCTCGACGATATCCGCGACGCGGTCGATGCGGTCAGCGACCGGCTTGGCCGCCGGCTGCGTTTCCTCGTCGGCAAGCCCGGGCTCGACGGCCATTCCAACGGCGCCGAGCAGATCGCCTTCCGCGCCCGCGATTGCGGCATGGAGATCGACTACGAGGGTATCCGCCTGACACCGGAACAGATCGTCGAGGCGGCCAGGACCGGTGCCCACGTGGTCGGCCTGTCGATCCTGTCGGGCAGCCACATTCCGCTGGTCGAGGACCTGATGGAGCGGATGCAGGCCGAGGGGCTTTCGGATGTGCCGGTCATCGTTGGCGGGATTATTCCCGACGAGGATGCAAAGCGCCTCAAAGCGATGGGCGTGGCAAAAGTCTACACGCCAAAAGACTTCAATCTGAACACCATCATGATGGATATCGTGACACTGGTCGATCCCCAGGCAGTCGCCGCGCAATAAAGCACTGCGCCCCCAATAATGGAGGAATTGTGAAGCCGCTCCCGGAAAAGGTGAGCGGCTTTATGCCTTTATGCAAACTTTCGCTCATCTGACACAGAATGTCCTCTTGAGTTTACCCGTTAAAAAGAAAAATACCAAAAGAGGAGGCATCCTACAGAATACCAAGGAGAATAAAAATGAACTTCGATCTCGAGTCCCTTTCGAAAGAAGAGCTCACCGAGCTCAAAACTGATGTCGAAAAGGCACTCAAGACAATTGACGCGCGCCGTCGCGCCGAAGCCAAGCGCGCCGCCGAGCAGGCCGCGAAAGAGTTTGGCTTCTCGCTCGAAGAGATCCTCGCGGCGAACGAAAAGAAGGGCTCGAAAGGCGCTCCGAAATACGCAAATCCCGCCGACCCGGATCAGACCTGGACCGGTCGTGGCCGCAAGCCCAACTGGGTCGTCGCCGCTCTCGAAGAGGGCAAGTCGATGGAAGATCTGGCGCTCTGATGACGGTCCATATCGGCGCAGAGCCCGGGCAGATCGCCGAAACGGTGCTGATGCCCGGCGATCCGCTGCGGGCCGAATGGGCCGCCAACACCTTTCTCGATGATCCGGTCTGTGTGAACCGCGTTCGTGGAATGCTGGGATTCACCGGCACATGGAAAGGCAACCGCGTCACCATTCACGGCTCGGGCATGGGCATGCCAAGCCTGTCGATCTATGCCAACGAACTGATCCGGGACTACGGCGCAAAGACGCTGATCCGGATCGGTTCCTGCGGGGCGATGCAGGAACATGTGGGAATCCGCGACGTGATCGTCGCGATGACCGCCTCATCGCTGTCGACCCCGTCGCGCGGCATTTTCCGGGAATTGAACTTCGCGCCCTGCGCCGATTACGGCCTGCTCAATGCAGCGGTCGAGGCGGCGAAAGGCACCGGAGCCACTTGCCATGTCGGCGGGATCTATTCCTCCGACGTGTTCTATGATGAACGCCCCGACCTCACCGAGATGATGACGCGACACGGCATCCTCGGAGTCGAAATGGAAGCGGCAGAGCTTTACAATCTTGCTGCCCGCCACGGCGTGCGCGCGCTGGCCGTGCTTACCGTGTCCGACCACCTTCTCACCCAAGAGGCGCTGCCCTCCGAAGACCGGCAGAGCTCGTTCGGCGACATGGTGCAGATCGCACTCGAGGCGGCCTTCAGCTAAGGCCGCCTCCCCCAAGACAGGCTCAGCGCCCGTGGCTGCGGTCATATCCGTTGCGCGCGGGCGCCTGCCACCCCTCCAGAGCGCCTTCGCGCGGCGCCAGGATCTCGACCTGCAGCGGATGGCAGGCGGCGCTGTCCGAGCTGTGCTCGGACGAGCAATCGCCGCCGGGACAGGCGCTGAGCGCGCCCAGCAAATCAATTTCGGCAAAGAAGGTCAGGTGGTCGCCGGGGCGCACCGGGCTGGCCTTCATGAAATATTGCCCGGTGTCACGGGTGAAGCCGGTGCACATGAACACGTTCAGCACGTCATGCACGTGCGGCTCGGCCTCGGCCAAGCTCATGCCAGTGGCGTCGGCCAGCGCCCGGATCAGGTTCGAATGACAGCAGTGATGGTACTGAGAGCCCGAGAGCAGGTTGCCGGTATAGGGATCGCAGCGCGTGCCGATCACGTCGTGCACCGAGCCGCCATAAGGGTCGATCCCGTACCAGCCGAGCGTATCTTCGACGATGGTCGCCATCGGGCGCAGATGCGGAAAGGCCGACCACATGCGCTCGCCCGTGGTCAGGTGCGTGCCATGCAGCGCGCGGGTCTTGCCGGAATAGAAGCGCTCGGACAGGTCATCGGCATTCCAGAGGTTCAGATCTCCGACCTGCGGGCCCTCGACGCTGGTGATGCGGAAGAATTGCCCGGTGCACACGCGAAAGCTGCAGGCCTCGCGCGGCGCGGCGAGGACCGTCTCGATCACCTCGGCCCCCTCGAGCGCCTGCGTGTAGAGCGCCATGTCCGGCACCGGCAGCGTCTCGTTGGGATAGCAGATCACCGGCGCGACGGCGCGGCGGGCTTCGGCATCGGCGGGGGCTTGGGTCATTTCGGGCGCTCCTCGATCAGTCTTCCCCGAAATGGCTAGTGAGCGACGGCAACGAAATCAATGGCCGCCCTCAGAGCCCGAGATGGCGCTCGCCGATCTCCGGCGTGAGCTCGGCCATGGTGCCCGACCAGACGCTGCGGCCGCGTTCGAGGATCACCGCGCGGTCACAGGCCCAGCGCAGCTCCTTCAGCGACTTGTCGATCACCAGCAGCGCCATGCCGGTCTCGGCCTTGAGCGCTGCCACCGCCTGCCAGATCTCCTGCCGCACGGTAGGCGCGAGCCCCTCTGTGGCCTCGTCGAGGATCAACAGGCGCGGGTTGGTCATCAGGGCCCGGCCAATCGCCAGCATCTGCTGTTCGCCACCAGAGAGAGAGGCGGCGCGCTGGCCCCGGCGCTCGGCCAGGCGCGGAAACAGCGCCTCGACCCGGGCGGCATCCCAATGGCCCGGGCGCGCCGCGGCGATCAGGTTCTCGGTGACGCTCAGATCGCGGAAGCAGCGCCGCCCCTCGGGCACCAGCCCGATGCCCAGCCGCGCGGCGCGGTGGCTCGGCAGGCGCGACAGGTCGTGCCCGTCGAAGACCAGCGTGCCGTGGGCCGGCAGCATCCGGCAGATGCAATGCACCGTGGTGGTCTTGCCCATGCCGTTGCGGCCCATCATCGCCACCGCCTCGCCCTCGGCGATCTCGAGGTCGACGCCAAACAGCGCCTGGCTGTCCCCGTAGGAGGCGGTGAGTCGGTGCAGCGACAGCAGGCTCATGCCTCGTCCCCCAGGTAGGCGTCGCGCACCAGCGGGTCGCGGCGGATCTCGGCGACGCTGCCGGTGGCGATGACCTTGCCATAGACCAGAACGCTGATCCGGTCGGCCAGCGCGAACACAGCGTCCATGTCATGCTCGACCAGCAGGATCGGGGCCTGGGCCCGCAGCCCGTCGAGGAAGCCGGTGAGCCGCTTCGAGCCCTCCTGCCCCAGCCCAGCCATCGGCTCGTCCATGACGAAGGCTTTCGGCTCCAGCGTCAGGGCGACGGCCACCTCCAGCTGGCGGCGCTGGCCGTGGCTCAGCTCGGCGGTGCGCAGCTCGCAGAGATCGGCGATGCCCACCGCCTCGAGCGCCGCTTCGGCCCGGTCGAGCAGGGCTGCATCGCGCGAGGCGCGCGAGAAGAACCGCCACGGCCGCCCCGACGCGCCGAGCGCCCCCAGCAGCGCGTTTTGCAACACCGTGTCCTCCATCGCCAGCGCCGAGGTCTGGAAAGTGCGCGCCAGCCCACGCGCCGCCCGCGCCTGCGTGCTCTCTTGCGTCACGTCGCGGCCAAGGAACTCGACCCGGCCCGCATCCGGCGCGAGCGAGCCGCAGATCTGCGCGATCAGGGTGGACTTGCCGGCTCCGTTCGGGCCAATCACCGCGTGGATCTCTCCGGCGCGCAGTTCGAGCGAGATGGCGTCGCTGGCCTGCAGGGCGCCGAAGGCCTTGCTGAGGCCGTGAGTCGCGAGAACCGGATCAGCCATCGCGCCGCCTCCCGGCGATCATGCCGACCACACCGCCCTTGCCGAACAGCACCACCATCAGCAGCACCAGCCCGAGGAAGATCTGCCAGTACTCGCTGACCCCGCCCAGCAGATGCTCGAGCAGCACGTAGATCCCCGCCCCCGCCACCGGGCCGAAGAGCCGTGCCACGCCGCCGATGATCACGAAGACCATGATCTCGCCCGACATCTGCCAGCTCAGCATGGTGGGCGAAACGAAGCGATTGAGATCGGCAAAGAGTGCCCCTGCCAGCCCGGTGATGGCGCCCGAGATCACCAGCGCCACCAGCTGCAGCCGCCGCGGGTCCAGCCCCACGGCACGCACCCGCTCGGGCACCTGCCGCGCCGCGTCGAGCGCCAGCCCGAAGGGCGAACGCATCAGCCGCGCGTTGAAGGCAAGCACGAGGCAGAGCAACGCGAGGCACAGGCCGTAGAACTGGATTGGAACAAGCGTGTTGAGGCCGGGAAAGCCGTTGCGCACATAGATCGACAGCCCGTCCTCACCGCCATAAGCGGGCCAGGAGATGGCGAAGAAATACATCATCTGACCGAAGGCCAGCGTGATCATGATGAAATAGACGCCCGAGGTGCGCAGGCTCAGAAGTCCGATCAGCAGCGCCGCAGCCGACGAGGCCACGATGGCCACGAGCCAGATCACCGGCATCGATTTCGTGCCCTCGATCACGAAAGGCCATTCGATCAGCGGCGTGTAGCTCTGCGCGTGGCTGGCGAGGATGCCCATGGCATAGCCGCCGATGCCGAAGAACACCGCGTGGCCAAGGCTCACCAGCCCGCCCAGCCCGAGCGCGATATTGAGCCCGACGGCGGCCAGCGCAAAGATCACCGCGCGCGTGGCGAGCGTGATGGTGAACGGCTCGTCGGCGTAGAGTGCCCATCCCGGGATCACGATCAGCGCCAAGAGCAGCGCGCCGTTCAGCAGGCGTTCCCGGCTCATGTGCGCGCTCCGAAAAGGCCGGTGGGGCGCCAGATCAGCACGCCGGCCATCAGCACGTAGATCGCCATCGAAGCGAAGGCCGAGCCGGTGGCGGCGGCGCTGGCGGGATCGGTGAAGAGCTTGAACAGCTCGGGCAGCAACACCCCGCCCAGCGTGTCGGTGAGCCCCACCAGAAGCGCCCCGATCAGCGCGCCCTTGATCGAGCCGATGCCGCCGATCACGATCACCACGAAGGCAAGGATCAGCACCGGCTCGCCCATGCCCACCTGCACCGACTGGATCGCCCCCACCAGCGCCCCCGCCAGCCCCGCCAGCGCCGCACCGATGGCGAAGACCAGCGTGTAGAGCTTCGAGATATCGACGCCGAGTGCCGCGATCATCTCGCGGTCGTTCTCGCCGGCGCGAATGCGGATGCCGAGCCGGGTGCGGGCGTTGAGCCACCACAGCCCCAGCGCCACCGCGATGCCCACGGCGATCAGCGCCAGCCGATAGACCGGGTAGACGATGCCGCCGGGCAGCGTGACGGTGCCGGAAAGGCCTGCGGGCATGTTGAGATAAAGCGGGAAGGAGCCGAAGAGCCAGCGGGTGCCTTCCGACAGGATCAGGATCAGCGCGAAAGTGGCCAGCACCTGGTCGAGATGGTCGCGGGCATAAAGCCTGCGGATCACCAGCAGCTCGATCAGCGCGCCCGCGGCCGCGGCAGCGGCCAGCGCCGCCACCAGCGCCAGCGCGAACGAACCGGTGGCGCCCGCGACGGCCGCCGCCGCGAAGGCGCCGATCATGTAGAGCGAGCCATGGGCGAGGTTGATCAGCCCCATGACGCCGAAGATCAGCGTCAGACCGGCAGCCATGAGAAACAGCATGACGCCGGATTGCAGGCCGTTCAGGACCTGTTCAGCAAGCAGGATCGGGGACATCTGGGGCCTTCGTCGTGTCGGGGGCCTGACGATCAGGCCCCCGCAGGATCAGTTCATCGAGCACTCGTCGACATAGGCCGAAGAGCGGTCTTCGATCGCGGTGGCGACGATCTTGTTGGTGTAGACCTCGCCCTCCTTGATGACCTCGCGGATGTAGATGTCCTGGATCGGGTGCTGGTTGGTATCGAAGCTGAACTCACCGCGCACGCTGTCGAACTCCGCCGCCTTCAGCGCCGCGCGGAACGCCTCGGCGTCGGACGGCTCGGCCACGTCGAGCGCCGAGAGCAGCAGGTTGGCGGTGTCGTAGCCATAGGCGGCATAGAGCGACGGCAGGCGGCCGTACGTCTCCTCGAAGCCCGACACGAAGGCGGCGTTGGCCGCGTTGTCGAGATCCTTGGACCAGTTGGACCCGTTCTTCACGCCCATCGCCGCCTCGCCCACGGCCTGCAGGATGGCCTGATCGAAGGAGAAGGCCGGACCCATCACCGGCAGATCGACGCCGCTGTCGGCATATTGCTTGAGGAACGAGATCCCCATGCCGCCGGGCAGGAAGAAGAAGATGCTGTCTGCGCCCGAGGCACGGATCTGCGCGATCTCGGCAGCGTAATCGGTCTGGCCGAGCTTGGTATAGACCTCTCCCGCCAGCTCACCGCCGTAGAAGCGCTTGAAGCCGTTCAGGCTGTCCTGCCCCGCCGGGTAGTTCGGCGCCATGATGAAGGGGTTGGTATAGCCCTCGGACTTGGCATAGGCGCCCGCGGCCTCGTGCAGGTTGTCGTTCTGGTAGGAGACCGAGAAATAGTTCGGGTTGCAGCCGCGCCCCGCCAGCTGCGCCGGGGCCGCGTTGGTCGAGAGGTAGAACTTGCCCTGCGCCGTCGCCGCCGGCACCACCGCCATGGCGAGGTTCGACCAGACGATGCCGGTCAGGATGTCGACCTTCTCGGACTGGATCATCTTGTCGGCCAGCTGCACCGCCACGTCGGGCTTGCGCTGATCATCCTCGATGATCACCTCGACGTCGTCGCGGCCGGCGGCCTCCATCGCCAGCATGAAGCCGTCGCGCGTGTCGATGCCGAGGCTCGCGCCGCCGCCCGAAAGCGTGGTGATCATGCCGATCTTGACTTCGGCCTGCGCGCTGGCGGCCATCGCAACGAGGCTCGCCGCCGCGAGAAGCGTTTTCATGGACATTCCGGAACTCCCTGTTCTCTTCCCTTATCCCCTGCCGGGTCTTGCGCCCGGCGTTGCGGGCAAGGGTTAACGGAAAAACCGGGGATGTCCATGCGCCAGCGCCCGGCACCGTTCAAGGGGCACCAGATTGCACGATCAATCGGTTCACAGGGAAACACTAAGGGGCTGGGCAGGCTGTGCGGGCGCTCTCGCGCCTCTCAGCCACGATCCCGGAAGCAGAGCTTCGGCACCTCGCCGGGGGTGCCCTCGGTCGCGGCACCGCAATGGATGCAGCGCCACTGGCTGGTGTCACCCTGCCGGTACTCGCGCCACCGGCATTGCCGACGGTCGCGGTTCTTCATGTTGAAGACCAGCAGAATGACAAACGCGATAACGAGGCCGACAGCGAAAATCACCGCGGGCCTCGTTCGGGGAGTTCAGAAACCATGAGGGAAACCTAGCTCTGCCTTCCCGGCAGGCCAGCCCTCAGGCGGCCTGGTAGTAGGCGCAGGTGCCGGGTTCTTCATCGGCGACGCGGTCGGCGTCATGCACCAGAACCGGCTCGGGCTGGTAATAGGCATAGGCCTGCTCGAGGATGGCGAGGGCCTCGGCGGCGTCGATCTGTTGTTGGGTCTGGTCTTGCATCGGGTTGGCCTTTCGGTGTCGTGTCCGTCTTTCCTCCCCTTACAAGCCCTAGATAGACCTTGCTGCAGCGCAGCACACCCCCGATTGCTGCAAGTGCGAAATGCGCTGGATGCATGTTTCCCCTAGGTCCGCACGATGATGGCGCAGCCAACCATCCTTCCGGTTGCATCGCGTCCCGAATCCGGACAGGGAGCGCCGAATTGTTGTAGCGTGGCAGACAGAGCCGCCGCGCCCTCCCCCCAGACCGAGCCAAGGAAAGGACGAGCCCGATGCGCGTTTCGATCGACGTACAGATGCACTACAGCTTCACCGAGCCCAACACCGTGGCGCTGGTGCTCGAGGCGGCGCGGACCGAGGGCCAGACGGTCCTGAGCGAGAGCATGGATCTCGGCGATGCCGAGCTGCATCGCATCGAGGGCGATTGCGGTGTCGGCCAACGCATCTGGGCGCGCATTCCAGGGCAGGAGATGCGCCTGAGCTACCGCTCCGAGGTCGAGATCACGCGCCCCGCGCCCGCGCTCGACGGGTTGGAGGCGCTGCCGCTGCATCTGATCCCGTCCGAGCCTGCCCCCTACATCCGGCCCTCGCGCTACTGTCAGTCGGACAAGTTCGTGGCCTTCGTCAACAAGCGCTTCGGGCATCTCGCAGGCGGCCGAAAGGTGGCGGCGATCCGCGACTGGATCGAGGCCGAGCTCTCCTACGTGCCCGGCAGCTCGGATTCCGACACCAACGTGCTCGAGACTTTCGCCGGGCGCGAGGGGGTGTGCCGCGACTACGTGCACCTGTTCTGCGCCATGGTGCGGGCGGCGCAGATCCCGGCCCGCGCGGCTGCCGCCTATGGCCCGGACGTGACGCCGCAGGACTTCCACGCCGTGGGCCAGGTCTGGCTCGAGGATGGCTGGCATCTCGTCGACCCTACCGGCATGTGCCAAGCCGACAGTCTCGCGCTGATCGCCGTGGGCCGCGATGCCTATGACATCGCCTTCATGGAAAGCCAGGCGCCCGCAACGCTGCTCTCGCAGAGCGTCTCGGTCGTCCGCGCCTGAGCCCCTAGTAACGGAAAACGCCGCTCCCCGCGGGGAACGGCGTTACTGTCTCGCGTTCGACCTGCGATCAGACGTGCCGGTTCAGCAGCATCTTCTTGATCTCGGCGATGGACTTCGCCGGGTTCAGGCCCTTCGGGCAGGTCTTGGTGCAGTTCATGATCGTGTGGCAGCGATAGAGCTTGAACGGGTCTTCGAGCTGATCGAGACGCTCGCCGGTGGCTTCGTCGCGGCTGTCGATGATCCAGCGGTAGGCGTGCAGCAGCGCCGCCGGTCCGAGGTAGCGGTCCGAGTTCCACCAGTAGCTCGGGCAGGAGGTCGAGCACGAGGCGCACATCACGCACTCATACAGACCGTCGAGCTTCTTGCGGTCCTCGATGGATTGCTTCCACTCCTTCTCGGGACGGTTGGTCTTGGTCTCGAGCCACGGCATGATCGAGGCATGCTGGGCGTAGAAGTGTGTCAGGTCCGGGATCAGGTCCTTGACCACGGGCATGTGCGGCAGCGGGTAGACCTTCACGTCGCCGCTGATCTCGTCGAGACCGTAGATGCAGGCCAGCGTGTTGATGCCGTCGATGTTCATCGCGCACGACCCGCAGATGCCTTCGCGGCAGGAGCGGCGGAAGGTCAGCGTCGGGTCGACCTCGTTCTTGATCTTGATGAGCGCGTCCAGAACCATCGGGCCGCACTTGTCCATATCGAGGTAGTAGGTGTCGACGCGGGGGTTCTCACCGGTGTCGGGATCCCAGCGGTAGATCTTGAACGCGCGCACGTTGGTCGCGCCATCCGGTTTCGGCCAGGTCTTGCCGGTGCGGATGCGGGAATTCTTCGGAAGCGTGAACTGAACCATGGCGAGCCTCTGCTTTCCTTTCGGTGAGTCTATGGGTTGGCAAGGTCCGGCCCGGACGACTTACCGGACCATACAAAATTTCGGGTCGGCGCGAAACGCGCCGTCGGTAACATGCTGTTGTGCGCAACGATGCTCATCGTCACGCCCCTGCCCCGGACAGAACCGCCGCGAGCCCCGTGGTGCTCAGGCAGGTGATGGTCTCGGGCTTCTGCACAACGTCGGCGACGATCTGGATCGAGCTTTCGGTGGGACCGCCGATGGTGTCGGCGGCGAGCGCATAGATCTGCGTCGCACTGGCGTTGTCGATGACGCAGTCGAGCACCGGCTCGACCGGGGCGCCGGGGAAGCGGTCCACCACGATCTTGGTCACCGTCGAACGCGCCGCACCGCGCGCGATCGCATCCTGGCTCTGGGTCGAGCAGGCGGCGAGCAACAGGGTGAGGAGAAGGATCTTGCGCAAGTCGGGTCTCCTAGAACAGCGCGCGGTCGATGAGGTTGTCGCTCATGCACTCGCGGGTGCCCTGGGTGAAGAGGATGTCGGTGACGATGTCGTCGTTCAGTTCGGTCTGGCCGAGGGCCGAGTTCTCCGCCAGCGCCTGAAGCTGTCCTTGGCTGGCATAGTCCAGCGTGCAGGCGACTGCGGTGTCGGTCGGCACACCCGGCGCCTTACTGGCGAGGATCGGCGCCACGGCCGAGCCCGCAACGTCCAGCATCAGGTCGTCGCCCGGCGGCGAGACCACGCTGCACCCGGCCGCCGCCCCCAGAATGAGGACAGCGAGCCCGGCGCGAATCGAAAGACCCGTCCGCGCCGAAGCGGCCTTGCCGCTGCTCCGGACGATACCGACACGCGCCACCACGTCGGCGGCGCGTTCCGGTCTCGAAGCGGAGCCCGTGGTGCACATCAGAACGTGCGGGCCTTCGGGGCGATCTTGGCGAGGCTGATGCCGCCCTTCTCCTCCTCGGTCAGCGGGTCCACGATCACCGGACGGTGCGTCAGGGTCACCTTGGTGTCGTCGACACGGCTGATCGTGTGGATGCGCCAGTTCTCGTCGTCACGCTCGGGGTAGTCCTCGTGGGCATGCGCCCCGCGGCTTTCCTTGCGCGCCTCGGCGCCCACGATGGTGGCGAGCGCGTTGGGCATCAGGTTGGTCAGCTCGAGCGTCTCCATGAGATCCGAGTTCCACACCAGCGAGCGGTCCGAGACCCTGATGTCGCCCATCTTTCCGGCGATCGCGGTCATCTTCTCAACACCCTCCTTGAGGGTCTTGTCGGTGCGGAACACCGCAGCGTCTTCCTGCATGGTGCGCTGCATCTCGAGGCGCAGTTCGGCGGTCGGCGTGCCGCCCTCGGCGTAGCGCAGCCCGTCGAACCGGTCGAAGGCCTTGTCCACCGACGGCTGGTTGAGCGCGTGGGTCGGCGCGGCGCGGTCGACCACCTCGCCGGCACGGATCGCGGCTGCGCGGCCGAAGACCACGAGGTCGATCAGCGAGTTGGAGCCGAGACGGTTGGCGCCATGCACCGAGGCACAGCCCGCTTCGCCCACGGCCATCAGGCCCGGCACCACGGCGTTGGGATCCTCCGAGGTCGGGTTCAGCACCTCGCCCCAGTAGTTCGTCGGAATGCCGCCCATGTTGTAGTGCACCGTCGGCAGAACCGGGATCGGCTCTTTCGTGACGTCGACACCGGCGAAGATCTTCGCGGACTCGGAGATGCCCGGCAGGCGCTCGGCCAGCGCTTCGGCCGGCAGGTGCGACAGGTTCAGATGGATGTGATCCCCATGCTCGCCCACGCCGCGGCCTTCGCGGATCTCCATGGTCATCGAGCGCGAGACGTAGTCCCGCGGCGCGAGGTCCTTGTAGGTGGGGGCATAGCGCTCCATGAAGCGCTCGCCTTCCGAGTTGGTCAGGTAGCCGCCTTCGCCGCGGGCACCCTCGGTGATGAGGCAGCCCGATCCGTAGATGCCGGTCGGGTGGAACTGCACGAACTCCATGTCCTGCAGCGCGAGGCCCGCACGGGCCACCATGCCGCCGCCATCGCCGGTGCAGGTGTGTGCCGAGGTGGCCGAGAAGTAGGCCCGGCCATAGCCGCCGGTGGCCAGCACGACCATCTTGGCGTTGAACACGTGGAAGGTGCCGTCGTCGAGCTTCCAGCAGACCACGCCCTGGCAAACGCCGTCGTCGCTCATGATGAGGTCGATGGCGAAATACTCGATGTAGAACTCGGCGTTGTTCTTCAGCGACTGACCATAAAGCGTGTGCAGGATGGCGTGGCCGGTGCGGTCGGCGGCGGCGCAGGTGCGCTGCACCGGCGGGCCTTCACCGAACTCGGTGGTGTGGCCGCCGAACGGGCGCTGGTAGATCTTGCCTTCCTCGGTGCGCGAGAACGGCACGCCGTAATGCTCGAGCTCGTAGACCGCGGCAGGGGCCGAGCGCGCGAGGTATTCCATCGCGTCGGTATCGCCGAGCCAGTCCGAGCCCTTGACGGTGTCGTACATGTGCCACTGCCAGTTGTCGGGGCCCATGTTGGACAGCGACGCGGCGATGCCGCCCTGTGCGGCGACGGTGTGCGAGCGGGTCGGGAACACCTTGGTCACGCAGGCGGTGCGCAGACCCTGTTCCGCCATGCCGAGCGTGGCGCGCAGGCCGGCGCCGCCGGCCCCGACGACCACGACGTCATAGTTATGCGTCTCGTATTCGTATGCAGCCATTTTTCTGGTCTTCCTGTCTCAGAGCGCGATCTTGACGAGCGCGAAGATCCCGCAGGCGATCATCAGGTAGGCGAAGCCGGCAAAGGCCATGATCAGCAGCTTGCGGGTGGTGCCGCCGGTGTAATCCTCGATCATCGTGCGGGCGCCCTTCTGGAAGTGGACCATGCCCACGATCAGCACCAGCGCGGTGAGGATGGCCGGGAACGGGCGCGACATGGTGTCGAGCGCGGCGTCGTAGCCGGAGCCCAGCGCGCGGCCGAAGACGATCAGCCATGTGGGCAGCATGAAGGCCAGCGCCACGGAGCTGACGATCATGAACCAGTGATGCTCGGCACCGGCGTGGGCCGAGCCCTTGCCTACGGCGCGCTTGCGGTCGGTCAGGTAACGCATCGGTCGTGCCTCCCTCAGATCCAGTAGATGATGACGGTGAGGACGGTCAGGACGACCGATCCATAAACGCAGGCCCAGCCGAGCTTTTCGGCGGTCTCGAGCTCGAGACCCTTGCCGGCGTCGAAGATCAGGTGACGCAGGCCACCGAGGTAGTGATACCAGACCGCCCAGAGCGATCCGAACATCACCAGGTTGCCGACCCACGAGGTAATCCACCATTCGGCGGTCTCGAAGGCTTCCGGCCCTGCGGCGAGCGCGAGCAGCCACCAGATCACGAGCAGCGTCGCCACCATCAGGGCGTTCCCGGTGATCCGGATCATCACCGAGGTCACCGCGGTGAGCTGCAAGCGATAATACTGTACGAACATGAAGGGGGAGAGCGGGCGCTCGATCCGTTTAGCTTCGGCCATGGCTAGTCCTTTCGGTTCCCTTGTGAGGGCGTTCTAACGGTTTTTTCGCACCTCTGTCACCAGAGTGCACGTGCAGCAGGCGCGTTTTTTGATCGCTTTGATGAAAAATCCACGTGATCTGTGATCACACCCGAAAAAGTGTGATCACATATTGCGCGCTAACATCAGAAAAGCGGATGCAGGCGCAGCATCTTGATTCTGTCGGCAATGAAAGACCGGCGCGCGGGATGTTACTCGGGGAAGCCAAGCCGCTTGAGCGCCAGCGCACCCTGGCTGCGGCGCGCCGGGTCATTCGAGTGCAGATCGCGGTGAATGCGCGACACCAGCCCGCTCAGCTTGCGGTCCGCGGTCAGACGGCGAATGACGTTGGGCATGTCGCTGGGCGGCATATCAAGCACGTCCCTGGTGCCGTGCGGCAAGGGTGAAGCAGCCATGGTCTATCCTCCTGGCGTTATCCGAATCTCCTCCCCGCAAGGCGAGTTTAGCGGAGAGGAAACAATCAGGGTAACAAAAGGTTGACCGTTGGCTGCGACTTATCGCGGCATCAGGGCCCAGTAATCGAGGTCGAGCAGCACCTCGGGCTTGTACTTGCCATCCTCGCCGCGCAGCTCGAACGGCGCGCCGCCCTTGGTGGCCACCAGCCGCAGCCGGATCGCGCCGACGCCCGGCGCCGCCGTGTCGGCCTTGTCGAGGACCTCGGACCACGCTTTCACGGTATCGCCAGAGAAGCACGGGTTGGCATGTGCCCCACCATTCAGCCCCACGATCATCTGCGCGTTGGCCAGCCCGTTGAAGCTCAGCGCACGCGCCATCGAGATCACGTGCCCGCCATAGATCAGACGCTGTCCGTCGGGGCGGAAGGTGGCGTCGAAATGCACCTTGGCGGTGTTCTGCCAAAGGCGGGTCGCCATCATGTGCTCGGCCTCCTCGATGGTGACACCGTCGACATGGTCGATGGTCTCGCCAACCTCGTAGTCGCCCCAGCGATGCGGCTCGCCCGACAACGTGAAATCGTATCCCTCGAAGCTCAAACCATCGGGGATCACCAGATCCTCGGACGCCAGCACCGTCTTCAGGTCCGGCAGCACCGTCTCGGGCGCCGGCGCGTCGAGGTCGTTCTTGCGCACCATCACCCAGCGGCAATACTCCATCACGGTCTCGCCGCGCTGGTTGGTGCCGGTGGTGCGCACATAGACCACCCCGGTCTTGCCGTTGGAGTTCTGCTTGAGCCCGATCACCTCCGAGGACGAGCGCAGCGTGTCACCGGCATAGACCGGCTTCAGCCAGCGCCCCTCGGCATAGCCGAGATTGGCCACCGCGTTCAGGGACACGTCCGGCACGGTCTTGCCGAAGACCACGTGAAACGCCGCCAGATCGTCGATCGGCGACGCCGGCAGCCCGCAGGCCTGCGCGAAGGCGTCGGAGGAGTAGAGCGCGTGCCGGGCCGGGTAGAGCGCATGGTAGAGCGCCCGCTCGCCGCCCGAGACGGTGCGTGGCACCGCGTGCTCGATTACCTGACCGATGCTGTAATCCTCGAAGAACCGTCCCGGATTGGTCTTGGCCATCAATGCTCTCCCAGCTTGGTGTCGGGGGTGTAGGTGCCCTCGACCTCCTTGGTCACCGCCTGACCGCAGCGCATCACGCCGTTGGCCGCGTCGAAGGCATAGGTCGGCGCGCCATAGAGCTCCCAGCCCTTGTTGAGCGCCGCGGTGACCTTGTGGCAGAAGGCCGAAGTGTCGTCCTCGGAGAGGAAGCGGTAGAGTTTCATATGTCTTTCCAGTTCATTAACCGAAGGTCGGATAGCCCAGCCAGGTGTGGATGAAGCCGATCACGAAGAGCAGCACCACACTGATCGCGAGGAACATCGCATCCTTGCCGATGGAGCCCTTCTGCGGCGGGGTCCACTCCGGCTCGGCGCGGTTGATCACCACCATCTCGACGATGGCCCAGAGGCCAAGCCCGCCGAACAGCACGAAGGACGGCACGTCGCCGTTCACCAGCAGGTGCGCCACGGCCCAGAGCATGAAGCCCGTCAGCATCGGGTGGCGCATCTTGTAGAGCACCGCACCTTTCTTGGGGCCGGGCGAGGTCAGGTAGAGCGCGGCGATCATCAGCAGGTTGTTGATGCCCACCGTGGCCGGGTGGCGCCCCCAGAAAAAGGCGCCCTCGGCCATGCGGTAGCCGAAGATCATCAGCAGGATCGCGGCGAGCAGCGCCAGAGCGACTGGGCCCTTGCCCTTGTCGCCCAAGGCGGCGCGCTGCGCCGGGGCCAGCCGCTTGAACAGGTGCGCGCCCCACCAGAGCGCGACGCCGAGAATGAGCAGGACCATGGGTGTCTCCTTTGGTCGGGTCTCTTTCCCGTCACCCTGCGATCATTCGGCCATGGCGGCAATGGCCTCCGCCTTGGCAAGCAAGGTCTGTGCCGTCGCGACGTGCAGGTTCTCGACGATCTTGCCATCGACCACGGCCACGCCCTGCCCCTGCTTCTCGGCCTCTTCGAAGGCCTCGATCTGGCGGCGGGCCAGCTCGACCTCGGCCTCGGTCGGCGCGAAGGCGGCGTTGGTCACGGCGACCTGCGCCGGGTGGATCAGCGTCTTGCCATCGAAGCCCATGTCGCGCCCCTGATCGCATTCCGCCTTCAGCCCGTCGTCATCCTTGAAGGCATTGTAGACCCCGTCGACGATGACGCAGCCGGTGGCCTTTGCTGCCAGCAGGCACGTCCCCAGTGCGCTCTGCATCGCCAACCGGTCCGGGCGGAAGCGCGAGTTCAGCTCCTTGGCGAGGTCGTTGGTGCCCATGACCATACCCCAGAGCTGCTCGTGTGCGCCGATGGCGGCGGCGTTGAGGATGCCGCGCGGGGTCTCCATCATCGCCCAGATCGGCTTGTCGGTAAGCTTGGCCAGCGCGTCGAGCTGCTCGGGGCTCTCGACCTTGGGCAGCAGCACCGCATCACAGTCCATATCGTTGGCCGCCGCCGCATCATCGCGCCCCCAATGGGTCTCGAGGCCATTGATGCGCACGATCTTGGTCCGCTTGCCATAGCCGCCCTGGCGTAGCGCCTGCGCCAGCGTCTCGCGCGCGGTCTCCTTCTCACCCGGCGACACCGCGTCCTCCAGATCGAAGATTATGGCATCGACGGCGAGCGTGCGCGCCTTGTCGAGCGCGCGCTCCTTGGAACCCGGGATATACAGCACCGAACGGTAGGGGCGCATCGTGAGGTCCATGAGACTCCTCCTCCAAGAAGAAATAAAGTTGCGCGAAAATGGTCAGCAAATTCCGAAAAGTGCAAGAGCCTTTGCGCCGCAATGCAGAAAAAGGCGGCGCGACCTTGGTCCAGTATAGGGCGCCGCCGTCCCTTCGCCGTCTCGTTAACCTTTCCTTGAGCAATGCCGGTCAGCCTCTTTGCCAGGGTGGCGGGCGCTGACGGGGGCGCGGTCAGGCCTTGGAGGGGCAGCACCCGCATCGCGCGGCCGGGCCGGCGGTGCCGCATCCGAAAGGGGCAAGCCGATGAACGTGATGAACGCGAAAGCAGCGATGACCATGCTGGTTTTGGGGGCGGTGATTGTGCCGCAGGTCCTGCAGGCCCGCAGCCCAGCCTGTGCGCCGCGCGACACGGTGCTGCGCAAGCTTGCGGATACGTACGGCGAAACCCGTCAGAGCATCGGCCTCAACGGCGACAATGCGCTGGTCGAGGTCTTTGCCTCGGACGAGACCGGCAGCTGGACCATCACCATCACCTCCGGCGCGGGCCTGACCTGCCTGATCGCGAGCGGTCAATCCTTCGAGACACTGGCCGAGCCGCTGCCCTCCGCCGACACGGACGCATGATCCGCAATGCGCGGCCGGCGGCAAGCGCAAGAATCGTTCAGAGTGCGTGCAATCGCAGCGTTCTGCCTCGGGATCATCCCCTGATCGGCTGAAAACCCGGTTTGCACGCATCCCGGCAGCCCCGCGCTAACCCTTCGATTTTCTTGTCTTTAGCGCCACCAATCACGCCTCTGCGCGGGCGCGCGCGCCCGATGCTGCCATGCAGCACCCTTGCGTGTGGCCGGCCAAACCCTTACGCAAACGTCGGAATTCACAAATGGAGCGGAGACAGATCCATGGCCAGACCCAAGATCGCCCTGATCGGCGCGGGACAGATCGGCGGCACCCTCGCCCACCTCGCAGCCCTCAAGGAACTGGGTGACGTCGTTCTCTTCGACATCGCCGAAGGCACCCCCGAGGGCAAGGCCCTCGACATCGCCGAGTCCGGCCCCTCGGAAGGCTTCGACGCCACGCTGAAGGGCACCCAGGACTACGCCGACATCGCCGGCGCCGACGTCTGCATCGTGACCGCTGGCGTGCCGCGCAAGCCGGGCATGAGCCGCGACGACCTGCTGGGCATCAACCTCAAGGTCATGAAGTCGGTCGGTGAAGGCATCCGCGACAACGCTCCGGATGCCTTTGTCATCTGCATCACCAACCCGCTCGACGCGATGGTCTGGGCGCTGCAGAAATTCTCGGGCCTGCCCGCGAACAAGGTCTGCGGCATGGCCGGCGTGCTTGACTCCGCGCGCTTCCGCCACTTCCTCGCGACCGAGTTCAACGTGTCGATGAAGGACGTGACCGCGTTCGTGCTCGGCGGCCACGGCGACACCATGGTGCCCTGCGTCCGTTACTCCACCGTCGCCGGTGTGCCCCTGCCCGACCTCGTCGACATGGGCTGGACCACGCAGGAGAAGCTCGACGCCATCGTGCAGCGCACCCGTGACGGCGGCGCCGAGATCGTCGGCCTGCTGAAGACCGGCTCGGCCTTCTACGCACCCGCGACCAGCGCCATCGAGATGGCGGAAGCCTATCTCAAGGACCAGAAGCGCGTCCTGCCCTGCGCCGCCTATTGCGATGGCGACCTCGGCGTGAAGGACATGTATGTGGGCGTGCCCACCGTGATCGGCGCCGGCGGCATCGAAAAGATCATGAACATCCAGCTCAACAAGGACGAGCAGGAGATGTTCGACACCTCGGTCAACGCCGTGAAGGGCCTTGTCGAGGCCTGCAAGGGCATCGACAGCTCCCTCGCCTGATCAGCGTACAAGACAGGAAAGGGGCCTCTTCGGCCCCTTTTCTTCAGGAACTAAGGCCGCCAATGCAATCGAGCGAAACACTTGGCTTTGTCTATGCCGCAAAAGGGGCCAAGTACATTGACCTGGCTCTCAACTCTGCGAGAAGCCTGAAAGACAGCAACCCAGGTGCGACAGTACATCTCTACTGCGATTCGCACCCTGCCGAGGGGCACTGTTTCGACGCGGTTCACCTCCTGTCAGTGTCCCAGTCGAAGCGGCCGAAATTCGAAGCCTTGCGGCGCGCAGAGTTCGATCGCACCATCTATCTTGATGCCGACACGTTTGTCTGCGCCGACATTTCAGACATCTTCTTCACGCTGGATCGCTTCGACATTGCCGGAGCGCATGTCGTCCTGCGGAACTCTCGGCACAGCCATCGCACCCACAAGATACAATTTCCGAACAGCTTTCCGCAGATCAACACGGGCGTTCTGGCGATCCGAAAATCCCAGCGGATGTCGGATTTTCTGGCGCAGGTCGATGCCGAGATGGCAGCCGCTGACAGCGTCGTCGATCAACCGATCTTTCGGGAACTGCTGTGGCACAGCGATTTGCGGATCGCGGTGCTTCCGCCAGAGTACAACTTCAAGCGTATCAACGAAGTCGTAACGATGTCCTCCGCCTACTGCGCGCCTCGGATCATACACGACTCGGATCTTCGAAGGCCGGACGGCAAGGCCGCGAACGACGCGACGACGCTTGAGGGCTTCTTGCGACGCGGCGCCTACAGGCACCTGATCGCGCTGCTGTCTGCGGACAAGTTCTTGTCACCCGGATCGCAGAAGAAGGTCTCCCCCCTCGCCCGGGTCCCGCGCGCGAAACGCCAAGGAAAGCTTCGAAAGCTCCTCGGCCTCGGATAATCAAGCGCGCTTCGCTTCCCTGCCCGGCTCCAAGGCCCTTGGATCGCCATGCGCCGCGGCGTCCATCGAGGCCGCCGATCAGCGGAGCTGACGCGCCCCAACAGCGCTCGACGCAGATCACCTCCTCAGGCGCCTCTCCGAGCGAGCCTCGAGGCTCGCGACCCGCCCTTTCCCAACATACCCGACGAGACCGCCCGCGCGCTGCAGCGGGCGCGGCCCGTCGCGGGTCGTGTGGCGCGACGGCCGAGCTGCACTCTCACCAGTGCGGCGTGGACGAGTGATTCACCCAAACAAGCGCGAACCTGCAGGTCGGCGCTAACATCGCAGGCAATCCGGCAACTGTTGTGATCACAGGTCTAAATCGTGTGATCACAAAGGTCGAAAAATGCTCGTAATTGGAGGGGTCGGGCAATATTTCGATTAACGAGCGCCGATATGCATGGCTATACCGGCAGGGAAATCGCAGCAAGACGGGAAGATTCTTTCATGAACATCCATGAATATCAGGCGAAGGCGCTTCTGCGCGACTATGGCTGCCCGGTCTCCGACGGCCGTATCGTGCTGACGGCCAACGACGCCAAGACCGCCGCAGGCGAGCTCGACGGCCCGCTCTGGGTCGTCAAGGCGCAGATCCACGCAGGTGGTCGCGGCAAGGGCTCCTTCAAGGAACACGAAGCCGGTGAAAAAGGCGGTGTCCGCCTCGCCAAGTCGGTCGAGGAAGCCGCCGACGAAGCCAACCGGATGCTCGGCCACACGCTGGTGACCCACCAGACCGGCCCGGCAGGCAAGCAGGTCAACCGCATCTACATCGAGGACGGCTCGGACATCACCTCCGAATTCTACCTCGCGCTGCTGGTCGACCGCGTCACGTCGCGCATCTCGATCGTCTGCTCGACCGAGGGCGGCATGGACATCGAGGAGGTCGCAGCCTCGACCCCCGAGAAGATCCTCTCCTTCTCGATCGATCCGGCGGTCGGCTACCAGGGCTTCCACGGCCGCCGCGTCGCCTTCGCGCTCGGCCTCGAGGGCAAGGCTGTGCGCCAGTGCTCCAACCTGCTCGGCAACCTCTATCGCATGTTCACCGACAAGGACATGGAGATGCTGGAGATCAACCCGCTGATCCTGACCACCGAGGGCGAGATCAAGTGCCTCGACTGCAAGGCCGGCTTCGACTCCAACGCGCTCTACCGTCACCCCGACATCGTCGGCCTGCGTGACGAGACCGAGGAAGACCCCAAGGAACTCGCGGCCTCGCAGCACGACCTCAACTACATCGCCCTCGACGGCGAGATCGGCTGCATGGTGAACGGCGCGGGCCTCGCCATGGCGACCATGGACATCATTAAGCTCTACGGCGGCGAGCCGGCCAACTTCCTCGACGTGGGTGGCGGCGCGACCAAGGAGAAGGTGACCGAGGCGTTCAAGATCATCACCTCGGACGACAACGTCAAAGGCATCCTCGTGAACATCTTCGGCGGCATCATGCGCTGCGACGTCATCGCCGAAGGCGTGATCGCCGCGGTGAAGGAAGTCGGCCTGCAGGTTCCGCTGGTGGTGCGCCTCGAGGGCACCAACGTGGATCTCGGCAAGAAGATCATCAACGAGTCCGGTCTCGACGTGATCGCCGCCGACAACCTCAGCGACGGTGCCGAGAAGATCGTGAAAGCGGTCAAGGGCTGAGCCTGATGCGGTCGATGCAGCATATCGCGCTTTTCGCGGAACACTCCGCGGGCCTGGCGGGTTGCCTCCCGAAAGGAGAGTCCCGTCATGTCGATCAAGCTGCCCGGCCGCACCAATCTGCCCACCCTGTCCAACAAGGCGCTTCCCGCCAGTCGCGACCGGCTGATGCCGGTGGCCTATGCCGGCGGTCTGCTGGCAGTCGGCGCGGCGCTGTTGATTGCCAAGCCCCGCTTCGGACACGTGCCGCCGCCCAATCGCATGGGCGACGGACCGCGTCGCAGCCGTCTGCGCCGTGCGGCGCAGCGCGGCCGGGACGGGGTGCAGGCCTTCGCGCCCACCAACGTGACGGATTCGCTCGGTCGCTCGCTGATCCTCGGGGGCGTCGCGCTCCTGTTGGCGCGGGTGCTGGACGAGGTCGCGGGACGCGACGGGCAGTAACGCCTCACCTTCTCACGTCTGAGCATTCCGGACAGTGCGCGCCCGAGGGCTGCGCGCTGTCTTGTCGTGTCATCGGCCCGCATCTCGCGGCGCCGTCTCAAAACATGCGCCGCGCGCTCGCGGCCCAATAAGGAGAACGCCACCAATGGCAGTCCTCGTCGACGAAAACACCAAAGTCATCTGTCAGGGCTTCACCGGCTCGCAGGGCACCTTCCACTCCGAGCAGGCCATCGCCTACGGCACCAAGATGGTCGGCGGCGTGACCCCCGGCAAGGGCGGTCAGGAGCACCTCGGCCTGCCGGTCTTCAACTCGGTCCACGAAGCCGTGCACAAGACCGAGGCCAACGCCTCGGTGATCTACGTGCCGCCGCCCTTCGCCGCCGACTCCATCCTCGAGGCGATCGACGCCGAGATCGAGCTCATCATCTGCATCACCGAGGGCATCCCGGTGCTCGACATGATGAAGGTGAAGCGCGCCCTGATCGACAGCAAGTCGCGCCTGATCGGCCCGAACTGCCCCGGTGTCATCACCCCCGACGCCTGCAAGATCGGCATCATGCCCGGCCACATCCACAAGCGTGGCAAGGTCGGCGTCGTGTCGCGTTCGGGCACCCTGACCTATGAAGCCGTGAAGCAGACCACCGACCTCGGCCTCGGCCAGTCCTCGGCCGTGGGCATCGGTGGCGACCCGATCAAGGGCACCGAGCACATCGACGTGCTCGACATGTTCCTGGACGATCCGGAAACCGAATCCATCATCATGATCGGCGAGATCGGTGGCTCGGCGGAAGAAGAAGCCGCAGAGTTCCTCAAGGAGCAGAAGAAGAAAGGCCGCTGGAAGCCGACCGCTGGCTTCATCGCCGGCCGCACCGCCCCTCCGGGCCGCCGCATGGGCCACGCCGGCGCCATCGTCGCCGGTGGCAAGGGCGACGCAGAGTCCAAGATCGAGGCCATGAAGTCGGCCGGCATCGTGGTCGCGGACAGCCCCGCCACCCTCGGCGAAGCCGTCGTCAAGGCGATGGAAGCCTGAGGAAATATCTTCGCCCCGGGCTTGCGTCCGGGGCGACCGGCACAAATGTCGGTCATCAGCAACGCGTGGTCCGGGTTTTGCCCGGGACGCGCCATTGAAAAGCCAAGCAGATTGGCTGAGCATCACGACAGGCGCCGGGCGGTCCGGCCTCTTTCCTGCTGCTACAGCGATCGGTCAGAAAGGAAGACGCGCGATGACGGATCAGAGTCCCAACGACCAGTTCCACGCCTCCAGCTTCATGCAGGGCGCGAACGCGGAGTACCTCGAACAGATGTACGCCCGCTACGCCAACGACCCCAACGCGGTGGATGCCGCCTGGGCGGAGTTCTTCAGCGCCCTCGGCGATGACGAGACCAGCGTGAAGGCCGAGGCCCAGGGCGCCTCCTGGCACCGGGCCGACTGGCCGCCGACCCCGGATGACGATGTCACCGCGGCGCTGACCGGCGAATGGCCGATGCCGATGGCCCCCGCAGAAGCCAAGGGCGCCGGCAAGAAGATCGCCGACAAAGCCTCCGAGAAGGGCGTCAGCCTGACCGACGATCAGGTCAAGCGCGCCGTGCTCGACTCGATCCGCGCGCTGATGATCATCCGCGCCCACCGCATCCGCGGCCACCTCGCCGCCGATCTCGATCCGCTGGGCCTGCACGGTCGCGACCCGCATCCCGAGCTCGACCCCAAGGCCTACGGCTTCACCGACGCCGACATGGACCGGCCGATCTTCATCGACAACGTTCTGGGCCTCCAGATCGCGTCGCTGCGCGAGATCATGGGCGTGCTCAAGCGCACCTATTGCGGCACCTTCGCGCTGCAGTACATGCACATCTCCGACCCCGAGCAGTCCTCCTGGCTGAAGGAGCGCATCGAGGGCTACGGGAAAGAAGTGAAGTTCACCCGTGAAGGGCGCCGCGCCATCCTCAACAAGATGGTCGAGGCAGAGGGCTTCGAGAAGTTCCTGCACGTCAAGTACATGGGCACCAAGCGCTTCGGCCTCGACGGCGGCGAAAGCCTGATCCCGGCGATGGAGCAGATCATCAAGCGCGGCGGCAACCTCGGCATCAAGGAAGTCGTGGTCGGCATGCCCCACCGCGGCCGCCTGTCGGTGCTCGCCAACGTGATGAACAAGCCCTACCGCGCGATCTTCAACGAATTCCAGGGCGGCAGCTTCAAGCCCGAGGATGTCGACGGCTCCGGCGACGTGAAATACCACCTCGGCGCCTCCTCGGACCGCGAGTTCGACGGCAACGAGGTGCACCTGTCGCTGACCGCCAACCCCTCGCACCTCGAGGCGGTGAACCCGGTGGTTCTGGGCAAGGTCCGCGCCAAGCAGGACCAGCTCGGCGATGTCGAGCGTACGCAGGTGCTTCCGGTGCTGCTGCACGGTGACGCGGCCTTTGCCGGTCAGGGCGTCGTGGCCGAGTGCTTCGCTCTGTCGGGCCTGCGCGGTCACCGCACCGGCGGCACCATCCACATCGTGGTGAACAACCAGATCGGCTTCACCACCGCGCCGCACTTCTCGCGCTCCTCGCCCTACCCCACCGACAACGCACTGGTGGTCGAGGCGCCGATCTTCCACGTCAACGGTGACGACCCCGAGGCCGTGGTGCACGCCGCCAAGGTGGCCACCGAGTTCCGCCAGAAGTTCGGCAAGGACGTGGTCATCGACATGTTCTGCTACCGCCGGTTCGGTCACAACGAGGGCGACGAGCCCATGTTCACCAACCCGGTGATGTACAAGCAGATCAAGAAGCAAAAGACGACGCTGACGCTCTACACCGAGCGGCTCGTCAAGGACGGCCTGATCCCCGAGGGCGAAATCGAGGACATGAAGGCGGCGTTCCAGGCCCACCTCAACGAGGAGTTCGAGGCCGGCAAGACCTTCAAGCCGAACAAGGCCGACTGGCTCGATGGCCGCTGGTCGCATCTCGACAAGCAGAAAGAGGGCAACTACCAGCGCGGCGAGACCGCGATCAAGCCCGAGACGCTGGAAGAGATCGGCAAGGGCCTGACCACGGTCCCCGAGGGCTTCCCGCTGCACAAGACCGTCGGACGCTTCCTCGATCACCGCAAGAAGATGTTCGAGAACGGCGCCGGCTTCGACTGGGCGACCGCCGAGAGCATGGCCTTCGGCTCTCTTCTCACCGAGGGCTACCCGGTGCGCCTGTCCGGTCAGGACAGCACCCGCGGCACCTTCTCGCAGCGCCATTCCGGCCTGATCAACCAGGACGACGAAGAGCGCTACTACCCGCTCAACAACATCCGCGAAGGCCAGGCCCGCTACGAGGTGATCGACAGCGCGCTCTCGGAATATGCGGTCTGCGGCTTCGAGTACGGCTATTCGCTGGCCGAGCCCAACTCGCTGGTGCTGTGGGAAGCGCAGTTCGGCGATTTCGCCAACGGCGCCCAGATCATGTTCGACCAGTTCGTGAGCTCCGGTGAATCGAAGTGGCTGCGCATGTCGGGCCTCGTCTGCCTGCTGCCGCATGGCTACGAGGGCCAGGGCCCTGAGCACAGCTCGGCGCGTCTCGAGCGCTTCCTCCAGATGTGCGGTCAGGACAACTGGATCGTCGCCAACTGCTCGACTCCGGCGAACTACTTCCACATCCTGCGCCGTCAGCTGCACCGCAGCTACCGCAAGCCGCTGATCATGATGACGCCGAAATCGCTTCTGCGTCACAAGCTGGCCGTGTCCAACGCCGAGGATTTCGTCACCGGTTCGAGCTTCCACCGCGTGCTCTGGGACGATGCCGAGAAGGGCCATTCGGAAACAACCCTGAAGCCCGATGCCGAGATCAAGCGCGTCGTGATGTGCTCGGGCAAGGTCTATTACGACCTGCTCGAGGAGCGCGATGCCCGCGGCCTCGACGACGTCTACATCCTGCGCATCGAGCAGTTCTATCCCTTCCCGGCGCTGAGCCTCGTGAAGGAGCTGGAACGCTTCAAGGGCGCCGAGATGATCTGGTGCCAGGAAGAGCCCAAGAACCAGGGCGCCTGGACCTTCATCGAGCCCAACATCGAATGGGTGCTGGGGCGCATCGACGCCACCCACAAGCGGCCGGTCTACGTGGGCCGCGCCACCTCGGCCTCGCCCGCCACGGGTCTGGCCAGCCAGCACAAGGCACAACAAGAAGCGCTCGTGAACGAGGCGCTGACCATCGAAGGGAATTGAGACTATGACGACCGAAGTGCGCGTCCCCACGCTCGGGGAATCCGTGACCGAGGCAACGGTGGCCACCTGGTTCAAGAAGCCTGGCGACAGCGTTGACGTGGACGAGATGCTCTGCGAGCTGGAAACCGACAAGGTGACCGTCGAGGTCCCCTCGCCGGTGGCCGGTGTGCTCGAGGACATCGTCGCCAATGAAGGCGATACCGTCGGCGTCGATGCGCTTCTCGCCAACATCGCCCCCGCGGGCGAGGCCGGCTCGACCACCGTCGAGGAACGCCCCTCCGCCGCCAAGTCCTCCTCCGAAGAGGCGCCGGCCTCCGGCGGTGACGCCCCGGTCGACGTGATGGTCCCGACCCTGGGCGAGTCCGTCTCCGAGGCCACCGTCTCGACCTGGTTCAAGAAGGTCGGCGACAGCGTCGAGCAGGACGAGATGCTCTGCGAACTCGAGACCGACAAGGTCTCGGTCGAAGTGCCCGCCCCGGCCTCCGGCACCCTGACCGAGATCCTCGCCGAGGAAGGCGCCACCGTCGAAGCCGGCGGCAAGCTCGCAGTCATGTCCGGCGGTGCCGGTGGTGCTGCCAAGGGCGCCGTCGAAGCCCCGGCGCCGAGCTCCGCCTCTGCCGCCGAGCCCACCACCTCGGGCCGCGGCGATGTCGAGGATGCGCCGTCGGCCAAGAAGGCGATGGCCGAGGCCGGTCTCGACCCGAAGGACGTCAAGGGCACCGGCAAGGACGGCCGCGTCATGAAGGAAGACGTCTCGGCCGCGATCGCCGCCGCCAAGTCGGCCCCGGCCGCCTCCTCCGCCCCGGCCCAGCCGCAGCGCGCGCCGAGCCCGGCCGAGGATGCCGCCCGCGAAGAGCGCGTCAAGATGACCCGCCTGCGCCAGACCATCGCCCGCCGCCTGAAGGACGCTCAGAACACCGCCGCCATGCTCACCACCTACAACGAGGTGGACATGACCGAGACGATGGCGCTGCGGAAGCAGTACAAGGACCTGTTCGAGAAGAAGCACGGCGTGCGTCTCGGCTTCATGTCCTTCTTCACCAAGGCCTGCGTGCACGCGCTGAAGGAAGTCCCCGAGGTCAACGCCGAGATCGACGGCAACGAGGTGGTCTACAAGAACTTCGTTCACATGGGCATCGCCGCGGGCACCCCGCAGGGTCTCGTTGTGCCGGTTCTGCGCGACGTCCACGAGAAGTCCTTCGCCGAGATCGAAGGCGAGATCGCCGAGAAGGGCAAGCGCGCCCGTGACGGCAAGCTCTCGATGGCCGAGATGCAGGGCGGCACGTTCACCATCTCCAACGGGGGTGTCTACGGCTCGCTGATGTCCTCGCCGATCCTCAACCCGCCGCAGTCGGGCATCCTCGGCATGCACAAGATCCAGGACCGCCCGATGGTCGTCAACGGCGAGATCAAGATCCGCCCGATGATGTACCTCGCGCTGAGCTACGATCACCGCATCGTCGACGGCAAGGGCGCCGTGACCTTCCTCGTACGCGTCAAGGAAGCGCTCGAGGATCCGCGTCGCCTGCTGATGGATCTCTGATCCCGATCCCCGGGCGGGCCCGTCCCGCCCGGGATCCCCTTTCGGAGAGGGTTCATGCAGCGCAGCCCCGCGACCAGATCGACCACGCGCCCGACGGCCTGCGCCAGAGCCGCCTCCGCCCCCCGATGCCTCGCCGGCATCTGCCGCCGCGCTAGCTTCAAGATTCCGTCCAAGATGACCTTACAAACGGAGACCTGAGCATGGCCACGCAGCTTCTTCTTCACTTCCCCGGCTTCGATGAAGCCCAGTTCGACAGCGATGCCGAGAACCGCGCCAATGCCGGTCTTACCCTGCTGCAGCGCTGGACCGAGGAAAGCGGCCCCGGCCATTGGCTGCTGTTTTCCGTCAACGACCTGCCCAAGGCCAAGGCCTGGCTCGAGAAGAGCTCGGCACTCGGCCACGGCCCCGCCGCCTCGCATGTCCTGAGGACCGCCTGAGCATGAGCCCCGAACTTGCCGCCCTCGCCGCAACCGCCTTCATCCAGCTCGCCGCGGTGCTCTGGTCGCAACGCGCGCTCGAGGCCGATATCGGCCATGACGGCAACACCGGCACCCGCGAGGGGCTCGACGACCGCCTCTCCGAGCACACCAAGCGCCTGCGCCGGGCGCTGGCCAACCACACCGAGAATATCGGCCTGTTCATCATCGCCGTGGTGCTGGTCGAATTCACGGCCAGCAACGGCTGGATCACCGGGCTCGCCGCCTGGATCTTCGTCGCGGCCCGCGCCCTCTACCTGCCCGCCTACGCCTTCGGCTGGGTGCCGTGGCGCTCGGTGATCTTCATGGCGGGTTTTCTCTCCTGTTTCGTCATGATCATCGCGAGCGTCTTCTGACATGACCCCCGAGCTCACCGCCCTCGTCCTCGCCGCGCTTCTGCAGATCGCCCAGTTCGCCCTGTTTTCGGTGCTGGCCCAGCGACAGGTCGGCCCGAAATACGCCGCCTCGCCGCGCGACACGCCACGCCAGCTTACCGGCTATGCCGGCCGCGCCCAGCGTGCCATGAACAACCATTTCGAAGGGCTGATCCTCTTCACCATAGCGGTGGTCGCCGTCACCTATGCCGACCAGACCTCGGCGCTCACCCTGCTCTGCGCGCTGGCCTATCTCGGCGCCCGCCTGCTCTACATCCCCGCCTATCTCTTCGGCTGGGCGCCCTGGCGCTCGCTGATTTGGGTGGTGGGGCTCGTTGCGACTGCCGTCATGCTCGTGGCGGCGCTCTTCTGATGAGGCCTCTTCTGGCCTGAAATATCCCGGGGTGAATGCGGCGCAGCCGCAGAGGGGCAGCGCCCCTCCCCGCCTAGACGACAAGGAAAGGACTACCACATGGCACAATACGACGTCATCGTCATCGGCGCGGGTCCCGGCGGCTACGTTGCCGCCATCCGCTGCGCCCAGCTCGGCCTCAAGACCGCCTGTGTCGAGGGCCGCGAGACCCTCGGCGGCACCTGCCTGAACGTGGGCTGCATCCCCTCCAAGGCGCTGCTGCATGCCAGCCACCAGCTGCACGAGGCGGAAGAGAACTTCGCCAAGATGGGCCTCAAGGGCAAGGCGCCCTCGGTCGACTGGAAGCAGATGCTGTCCTACAAGGACGACGTCATCGGCCAGAACACCGGCGGCATCGAGTTCCTCTTCAAGAAGAACAAGATCGACTGGCTCAAGGGATGGGGTTCGATCCCCGAGGCTGGCAAGGTCAAGGTCGGTGACGAGGTTCACGAGGCCAAGAACATCATCATCGCCTCGGGCTCCGCGCCCGCTTCGGTGCCCGGCGCAGAGGTCGAGATCGATGAGAAGGTCGTGGTCACCTCCACCGGTGCGCTCGAACTGCCGAAGATCCCCAAGAAGATGGTGGTGATCGGCGCCGGCGTGATCGGCCTCGAGATGGGCTCGGTCTACAAGCGCCTCGGCTCCGAGGTCACCGTGATCGAGTTCCTCGACACCATCACGCCCACGATGGACACGGAGGTGCAGCGTAACTTCAAGAAGATGCTGACCAAGCAGGGCCTCGAGTTCACTCTCGGTGCGGCGGTCTCCAAGGTCGAGACCAAGGGCGGCAAGGCCAAGGTCACCTACAAGCTGCGCAAGGATGACAGCGAGCACAGCGTGGATGCGGACGTGGTGCTCGTCGCCACCGGTCGCAAGCCCTACACCGAGGGTCTGGGGCTCGACGCGCTCGGCATCGAGACCACCAAGGGCGGCCAGATCAAGACCGACAGCCACTGGGCGACCAGCGTCAAGGGTGTCTACGCCATCGGCGACGCCATCGAGGGCCCGATGCTGGCCCACAAGGCCGAGGACGAGGGCATGGCCTGCGCCGAGGTCATCGCCGGCAAGCATGGTCACGTAAACTACAACGTGATCCCGAGCGTGATCTACACCCACCCCGAGGTCGCCTCGGTCGGCGCCACCGAGCAGGAGCTCAAGGACGCCGGCAAGGCCTACAAGGTTGGCAAGTTCTCCTTCATGGGCAACGGCCGCGCCAAGGCCGTGTTCGCCGGCGACGGCTTCGTCAAGCTGCTGGCGGACAAGGAAACCGACCGCATCCTCGGCTGCCACATCATCGGCCCGGCGGCCGGCGACCTGATCCACGAGGTCTGCGTGGCGATGGAATACGGCGGCTCGGCCGAGGACCTGGCGCTGACCTGCCACGCCCACCCGACCTTCTCGGAAGCGGTGCGCGAGGCAGCGCTGGCCTGCGGCGACGGCGCCATCCACGCCTGATCCGACCCACCGGTCGAAACGGAAAGGCCCCCGCAGCGTTCTGCGGGGGCCTTTTTCGTGGCATCTCTGCGCAGCTGCCGGCTCAGCCGTCGCGCCCGGGGATGAAGACCTCGCTCGCGCCACCGCGCGACGGGCGCTGCGTGGCGCGCTCGGGGCCTCCGCCCTGCGGGTCGATCCCCACCACCAGCGCCGCATCATAGCGCGCCTGCTGCTCCCGGATCGCCGCGAAGGCGCCCTCCCCCGCCTGCTGCGCGATGCCGTCATTGCCGTTCATCGTATCGCGCTCCGCCGAGCGGTCGTTGTAGGGCGGCACCGCGAGGTAGAGATACTGGCTCAGCGCGTCGGGGAAGAAGATCTGGCTGGTGAGCACCGTGCTCTCGTCGAGAAACACCTTGTAGTGGATGTGGGTCGTGCGCCCGCGATACCAGCCGGGATACATCGTGTCGAAACTGACCAGACCGTTCTCGTCAGAGATCTGGGTGCCGCGCAGGAAGGTTTCGCCGCTGGTGTCGTTGGTGCCGTCGCTGCCCTGCCTCGCGTAGCCCGAGTAGTTGCCCTGCGCATCGCAATGCCAGATATCGACCCGCGCCTCGGGCACCGGCCGGCAATCCGCCGTCACCACCTGCATCTGAAGCCGCAGCGGCACGCCCTCGCGCCCTTCTGTGATGTCGGCGCGCAGCAGTCGTTCGTCGACGTAGTACGGCCCCTCGGTGACCTCGGGCAGCACCATGCAGACATTCGGTGTCAGCAGCCCCGCCGCGCTTGCCTGTGCCCGCGCCTTGCTCGGGAACACCCCGACGCCGGTCGCCACGACCGGAGAGGCGGCGAAACCGGCGAGCATGGCACGGCGGGTGGGGCGAGGGGTATCGGCGGACATGGAAACTCCTGAATTATGAAACTCAGAAGTTCAACGTGGCCGCCCCCAGTCTCCGTTCCCGGGTTCCCAAAATAATTTGCGCACTCACCAAAGCGTGTTCCGCGCCCGCTCCGGGTACTCACGCTCCCACGCGCCGGCCTCGATCTCGCCGCTGGTCATCTCGTCGAGGATCTCTCCAAGGCTTGGCGTCGCGGCGCTGTCGTCGCGGCCCCAGAGGCCGGAGCGCAGCAGCGCCTTCGGGCATTGCGCATAGACCTCGGCGATCTCGATCACCGCCACCGTGGCCGGCAACATCGACTTGCGTCGGAAGCGCTCGCGCAGCGCCGCGTCATCGGTGAGCCACGCGGTACCGTTGACGCGCACCACCACGTTGTCGCCGGGCACCATGAACATCAGCGAGATACGCCCGTCCGAGACGATGTTGCGCAGGCTGTCGAGCCGGTTGTTGCCGCGCCAGTCCGGCAGCGCCAGTGTGCCGGGATCGAGCTCGAGCACCACCGGGCCGTCATCGCCACGCGGCGTGCCGTCGGTGCCATCGGGGCCGACGGTCGAGATCACGCAGAAGCGCGCGGCCTCGATCCAGCGCCGGTAGGCCGGGGTCAGCCGCTGCGCCACCTTGCGCAGCGCCGCGTCCGAGGGTGTACCGTAGAGCGCCTCGAGCTCGGCGCTGTCCTCAATCCTGCGCATGCGGCACCGCCTCCTGGTGCAGCGCCTCGCTGGCGGTCTCGACCTCCTGCTCGAGCCGGGCGAGGAAGGCGTGCTTCGAGAGCCCCGGCTCGATCACCGGCAGGAACTCGACCACGGCAGTGCCGGGCTTGCGGTAGATGCCCTTGCGCGGCCAGAACAGGCCCACATTGGTGGCCGCCGGCACGCAGGGCTGGCCGGACTGCTGGTAGAGCAGCGCCGCGCCGACCTTGTAGGGCGCCTTGACGCCCGGGGCGACGCGGGTGCCCTGCGGGTAGATGATCAACTGGCCGGGCTCGATGGCGCCGCGATCCACGTCCTTGAGCATCTGCGAGATCGCCGCACCACGCTTGCCGCGATTGACCGGCACGCAGCCGATGCGCATGGCATATTGCCCCAGCACCGGGGCCCAGAGCAGCTCGCGCTTCATGATGAACTTGCCCGCCGGGACGGCGCCGAAGATCAGGATGATGTCGAGGAAGCTCTGGTGCTTCGAGGCGATGATCACCTCGCCTTGCGGCGGCGTGCCACGGACCTCGGTCTTCAGGCCGACCATCCAGCCTGCACTCCAGCGCACCCAGCGGCACCACGTGAGACAGGCGGCGCGTGCGCCCTTGCGCGACAGCATCGCCCACGGGAAGAACAAGATGCCGATCACCGCCATCCCGCCATAGATCGCCACCAGAAACACCAGCGAGCGCAGCCATTGCAGCGCGTATGCCATCAACTCAATCCTCCAAGAACGCGGCGCGCGGCCACCGCCGTCGCGGCAAAGGCCACCACTGCCGCGAGCAGCGGCACCAGCGCCGGAATGCCCCAGTGCCAGCCGCGGAAACTCAGGCCGGTCAGGAAACCGGCGGTTTCGCCGCCGCTGGGCAACAGGGCCACGGCGCCGACACCAAGCACCGTGCCAACCGCTGCGCCACTGAGCGCCCGCAGGGTGAAGCGGCGCACGAAGGCGCGCGCGATATAGGCGTCGGTCGCGCCCACGAGGCGCAGCACCGCGATGACCTGCGCATTGGCCGAGAGCGCCGCGTTGGCGGCCAGCGTCACCATGGCACCGACCGCCGCCGCGATGAGAAGCCCCGAGACCCAGCCCAGCATCTTCAGTCGCGCCGCCGCCGCCACCAAGGGCTTGCGCCAGCGGGCGTGATCGTCCAGCACCGCGCCAGGCACCTCGGCCTGTAGCCGCAGGCGCAACCCGGCGGCGTCGTAGCCCTGCGAGGTTTCGGTCACCTCGATGAGCTGCGGCACGGG
>NZ_DS022276.1:678297-680177 GCF_000153725.1 Salipiger bermudensis HTCC2601
CGAGATCCGCACCGTCGAGGCGCGCGCCAACTCGTCGCCCCAGCTCGTGGCAAGGCGCCCCGCCGCCAGCGACAGCGCCAGCGCGAAGACCGCGAGAAAGGCCATGGCAGCGGAGACGAAGAGCGTCAGCCGCGCGGTGAAACCGGTTGGTGGCACCACGCGGTCGGCGGCCTTGTCGCCGCGACCGAGCGCGCTAAGCGTGTGCAGCGACATCCTCACAGATCCACCCCCGCCGATTGCAGCCTGCGGTTGGCGATGCGCAGCACCCGCGCCTGCACCTGGCTCTTGGCGGCACGGATCAGCTGCAGGTCATGCGTCGCGATCAGCACGGTCACGCCCATCCGGTTGAGCTCGATCAGCAGACGCAGCAGGCGCTGCGACATCTCCCAGTCGACATTGCCGGTGGGCTCGTCCGCGAGCACCACCTCGGGCGACGAGATCACCGCACGGGCCAGCGCGGCGCGCTGACGCTCGCCGCCCGACAGCTCCGGCGGCAGCGCATTGGCGCGCGAGGACAGCCCGACCCAGCCCAAGAGCTCGCGCAGGTTCTGATCCTGCGCCGAGATCGGCTCCCCGGCGACGGTCAGCGGCAGGGCGACGTTCTCGGCGAGCGTGAGATGATCGAGGAACTGGCAATCCTGGTGCACCACGCCGATGCGGCGGCGGCTCAGGGCGACGGCATCGCGGTCCATCTCGCGCACATCGGTCCCGAAGAGCCGCGCCTGCCCTGCGGTCGGGCGCAGCGCGCCGTAGCAGAGCTTGAGCAGCGTCGTCTTGCCGGTGCCCGAGGGGCCGGTCAGGAAATGGAAGGAGCCGGGGGCAAGCTGCAGCGACAGCTCTGAGAGAAGCTCTCCGCCGCCATAGCTGTAGGCCACATTGTCGAGCTCGATCACGCTTGTTCCACCATCCCGAAATCAGGCCCTGTTGTGCATGAGCCGCGGCGCATATGCAATCCGCCGGGGTTTCGGAAAAGAGGCTTTCACGACTTGGGGCGGTAACTTATTGTGATCCAACAAGGACCAGCAGACCCTTGGCAGGATATGGGGACCAGATGCGGCTGATATGCCCGAATTGCGGCGCGCAATACGAAGTACCGACGAATGTCATTCCCGAAGGCGGGCGTGACGTTCAGTGCTCGAATTGCGGCCACACCTGGTTCCAGGCCCATCCCGACGATGATCCCGAGCTCGCGCAGGAGCTTGGCCTGCCCATCCCGGACGAGGACTGGCAGCCTGAACCGGAGGACGCGCCCGAGGCCTCTGCGGAGCCCGAGGCAGACTTCGAGGACGCGTTCGAAGAAGCGCTCGACGCAACCGAAGAACAGCAGGCCGCCGTCGCGGATCCTTCCCCCGAACCCGAACCAGCGCCCGAACCGGAGGCGGCTCCCGCACCGCAGCCGCGTCCCCGGCCGCGCCGCGAACTCGACCCCTCGGTGGCCGAAGTTCTGCGCGAGGAGGCCGAACGCGAGGCCCGCCGTCGCGCCTCCGAAGCGGGCAGCCTCGAAACCCAGACCGAGCTGGGGCTGACCGAGCCCTCCGAGGACGACAGCGAGCGTCGCAGCCGGGAGGCGCGCGAACGCATGGCGAGGATGCGTGGCGAGGAGGAGGACGAGTCAGAGTCCTTCAGCTTTGCCGAAACGCCTCCCACTGCGCCCGAGCCCGAGCCTCAGCCGGACCCCACGCCGCGCGCGGCCCCGGCGCCCGAGGGCACCGCCGCCGCCGCCGCAGCCAGCTCGCGCCGTGAATTGCTGCCGGACATCGAGGAAATCAACCAGACCCTGCGCGCCTCCTCGGAGCGCCGCAGCATGGAGACGCCTCAGGGCCGCGCCGCCGTCGAGGAAGAGGACGAGGCCGAGACCCGCGGCTTCAGTCGCGGCTCCG
>NZ_DS022276.1:680344-733790 GCF_000153725.1 Salipiger bermudensis HTCC2601
GTCGTCGCGGGGCGCTCTACTGCTCGCCCCGACCATCGCCGAGATGTCCCGGGCTCGACCCCGATTCTGGATGCTATGTCGGCCAGATCGACACCGCGCGGCTCTGGCTCGACGGCCAGGTGGGTGCGCTGGTGCAGCAGTTCGGCGGCGAATAGAGCCCACGAGAGAGCTTGGTGGGCCCGCTTCGCTGCCTGAGCCCTAGCGCCAGTTGAACGCTGAGCTGACGGCCGAGCGCGGCGCGCCGACTGCGTGTTTCGTTTTCATACAGTTTGTCCGAGGAGGCCCACCCGGAGGGGGCCTCCCAGAGGCGTGTGCCGTCAGCCGCGGCCCTTCCACGGCACCAGAGCCTTCTCGGCAAACCGCATCAGGATGTCGATGCCGAACCCGATCACGCCGATCAGGATAATCCCCATGATCACGATGTCGGTGAGCTGGAACTTCGACGCCACCATGATCATCATGCCCGCGCCCTTCTCGGCGGCGACCAGTTCTGCGGCCACCACGGTGCCCCAGCACACGCCCATCGCCACCCGCGCGCCGGTGAAGATCTCGGGCAGCGAGTTGGGCACGATCACGTGGCGCATGATCTGCGCCTTGGACGCGCCCAGAGAATAGGCCGCGTGCACCTTGGAGATCTTCACCCCCGACACACCCGAGCGCGCCGCGATGGCCATGATCCAGAGCGCCGCGAGGAAAAGCAGGATGATCTTGCCGGTCTCGCCGATGCCGGCCCAGATGATCACCAGCGGGATCAGCGCCAGCGGCGGCACCGGGCGCATGAACTCGACGATCGGGTCGAACCAGCCGCGGAACCAGTCGCTGAGACCCATCGCGTAGCCCAGCGGGATGCCGATCAGCGCCCCGAAGAAGAAGCCCGCGATGACCCGGAACAGCGACCAGCCGAGATGCTCCCACAGCGTGCTGTCGCGGTAGCCGTCCTGCGCAATCTCCTTGAGCCGTGCGAGCACCGCCTCGGGCGGCGGCAGCCAGATCGGTTCCATTTGCCATCCCTTGCGCGGCTCGAAATTCAGCGTGCCCTTGGGCGACATGCCGACCCGGCCGAACTCGGTGATGACCTCGCCGCCCGGCGCGATCGGCTCGCCGTTGACCGCCACGACCGTGTGGCCCTCGTCGCGGCCATACCCGTCGTTGCGGTCGACCCGGATCAGCCCCGAGCGCCATGCGCCGACACTGTCGGAATCGTCCTTGGCCCAGCCCGCGCCGGGATCGACCTCGGGCGCCTCGACATCCTCGCCGACCGGGAAGACCCGCACCGTCACCGTGGCGTCGTCGGGCGCCGCACCCTCGGCCTCGGCGGTGTAGGTGAAGGTGGCGTCGCCCACGAAAGGCCCCGGCGCGTGCAGGAAGCCCGGCACCCAGGAGGAGCCGGTGAAGGCGCCCCAGAGCAGGAAGATCGTCAGCACCGAGATCACGCTGGCGATCCGGTTCGGGCGCACCGCGCTCTCGTCGCCGAAGGTAACGGTCTTGCGGGCGGTGAAATCGCGCGTGGTCTTGTGCACCAGGAGCTTCACAAGGAAGAACGAGGCCACGAAGATCGCGACATAGATCAGCAGGACGATCATTGCGTCTCCTCCGTGCGGCCCATGATTTCCTCTTCCATGTCCCAGATCATCCCGAGGATCTCCTCGCGGGTCTTGTTGAACTCCGGGTGTTTCTTGACCGTGCGCAGGTCCTCCCCGACGCCAAGATCGGCGAAGGGCAGGCGGTATTCCTTGTGGATGCGGCCCGGGCGCGGCGCCATCACCAGCAGCCGTTCGCCCAGAAGCAGCGCCTCCTCGACCGAGTGGGTGATCAGGATGATGGTCTTGCCGGTCTCCTTCCAGAGCTTCAGCACGAGAGACTGCATCTTCTCGCGGGTCAGCGCGTCGAGCGCGCCCAGCGGCTCGTCCATCAGGATCACGTCGGGATCGTTGGCGAGGCAGCGGGCCAGCGCCACGCGCTGCTGCATGCCGCCCGAGAGCTCGTAGACGGCCTTCTCCTTGAAATCCCTGAGGCCCACGACCTCGAGCAGGTGATCGACGGTGCCGGCCCAATCCCGCTCGCGCTTGCCGGCCATGCGCGGGCCGAAGGCGACGTTCTCGCGCACGTTCATCCACTCGAAGAGTGCGCCCTGCTGGAACACCATGCCCCGCTCGGCGGCGGGGCCGGTGACGGTGTGCCCGTTGAGCCGGATCTGGCCCTCGGTGGGGGCGAGAAAGCCCGCCACGATGTTGAGAAGCGTGGTCTTGCCACAGCCCGAGGGTCCGAGCACGGAGAGAAGCTCGCCCTCGGCCAGATGCAGCGACACGTCCTTCAGCGCCTGCACCGAACTGCAGTTCGGCAGATCGAAGCGCATGGACAGGTTTTCGATTTCTAATCCGCTCATGGCCCCCGCCTGCCGGTGCGTTGCCGGCGCAGGAGCCTTGAACCGACCCCTGTCAAATTCGTCAAAGAGTGCCGGGCGCGGAGCAGGATCGCCCCGCGCCCGCGCGTGATTACATCTCCGAGGCCGCCTCGAGCGGGCCGGTGTTCACCGCGTCAGCATAGCTGTCGAGCGCTCCGTCGATGGAGCCCGCCTCGACGAACACGTCGGCCACGCCCTTCATGAACTCCTGTGCACCGCCGGCGAGCCACTTCTCGGTGAGCTGCTCCTCGACGCTCGGGAACACGAAGGTGGCCAGCGTCTCGGCGGTCGCCTCTTCATCCATGCCGGCATCCTTGGCGATCACCGGCAGCATCATCTCGTGGTTGGCCTCGTCAGCCCACATGGCGTTGGCCTCGGCGGTAACCGCGAGGAACTCGGCCACGATGTCCGAGTTCTCGGCGACCCAGCCTGCCGGGCCGGAGGTCACGTCGAAGACCAGGATGCCCAGCTCTTCCTTCTCGGCGCCGGTCAGCAGCACGTTGCCATGCTCTTTCATGCGGCGCAGCGAGCCGCCCCAGCCGCAGGCCATGTCGACCGAGCCCTGGGCGATCGCCGCGGCACCATCCGGCGGCGCCATGTCGACGATCTCCATGGTCGAGACGTCGACGCCGAAGTGATCCATCTGCTTGAGAAAGCCGTAATGCGCCGCGGTGCCCAGCGGCACGGCGACCTTCTTGCCCTCGAGCTCGCCGGCGGAATCCTTGTCGATTTCCAGCGCTTCGGCCACGACGCAGTTGTCGTTGTCGGCATAGCTCACCGCGACGTCGAGGATCTGCAGATCCTGCCCGGCGGAGGCGGCGACCACGAAAGGCGGCACGCCCTGGCTCACCGAAAGATGCACGTCGCCCGAGGCCATCGCGGCACTCATCGCGGTGCCGGTGTCGAAGCTCACCCAGTTGATCTCGAGGCCCATCGCCTCTTCGTACATGCCTTCGGCCTTGGCGTATTCGAACGGCATCGGCCACTCGAGGAAATACCCCACGGTCAGATCCTGCGCGCTGGCGGCGCCGGTCATCAGCGCGGCCGCGGCAGCACCCGTCATCAGGCCCTTGATCGTCTTCATCATGACTCTCCCTGTCATCCGACCCCTGCTCATCCGGCGGGGCCTTTGTCTGTGGCGCGGGCGTCAGGGCCGCGCGCTCGAGCCAATCCGAGCCGAAATTGAGCGGGCAATCAATGGTTTTCCCGGGAACTGCGCCCGTTTTCCGTGCAGATGCACAAGCCGCAGGCCCTCGTTCCTGATGCCGGTTTTCTCCGCAGCGGCGCCGGCGCAACTCTGCGCGGGCGGCCGATTGGGTTGCCAGTCCGGAATATGTGTGTGCTAACATTCGCGCCAGACGGCCCCGGGGCCGGAATCACGCTTCCCAGGAGACAGGACCAATGGACGGCACGCTCACGCAGAACGATCTCAGCCACGTTGTCGAGGCCGACAAGCGCCACGTCTGGCATCATCTGACGCAGCACAAGCCGTTCGAAACCACAGACCCGCGCATCATCGTCGAGGGCAAGGGCCTGCGGGTCTGGGACCAGCACGGACGCGAGCATATCGACGCCGTCTCGGGCGCGGTCTGGACCGTGAACGTGGGCTACGGGCGCAAGTCCATCGTCGACGCGATCTCCGAGCAGCTGATGAAGCTGAACTACTTCGCCGGCGCCGCGGGCTCGGTGCCGGGCGCACTGTTTGCCGAGAAGCTGATCTCGAAGATGCCGGGCATGAGCCGGGTCTACTATACCAACTCGGGCTCGGAGGCGAACGAGAAGGCCTTCAAGATGGTCCGCCAGATCGCGCACAAGCGCTATGGCGGCAAGAAGAACAAGATCCTCTACCGTGAGCGCGACTACCACGGCTCGACCATCGGCGCGATGTCGGCCGGTGGTCAGGTCGAGCGCAACATGCAGTACGGCCCGTTCGCGCCGGGCTTCGTGTCGGTGCCGCATTGCCTCGAGTACCGCGCCCAGTGGGACCTGTCGGGCGAGGCCTATGGCCAGCGCGCCGCCGACGCCATCGAGGAAGTCATCCTGCGCGAGGGCCCCGACACCGTGGGCGCGCTCTGCCTCGAGCCGGTGACCGCCGGCGGCGGCGTCATCGTGCCGCCCCCGGGCTACTGGGAGCGGGTGCAGGAGATCTGCCGCAAGTACGACATCCTGCTGCATATCGACGAGGTCGTCTGCGGCGTGGGCCGGACCGGCACCCATTGGTTCGGCTACCAGCATTATGGCATCGAGCCCGATTTCGTCACCATGGCGAAGGGCGTCGCCTCGGGCTACGCCGCCATCGCGTGCTGCGTCACCTCCGAGCGCGTCTTCGACATGTTCAAGGACGACGACAGCGATCCGATGAACTACTTCCGCGACATCTCGACCTTCGGCGGCTGCACCGCCGGCCCGGCGGCGGCGCTCGAGAACATGCGCATCATCGAAGACGAGAACCTGCTCGAGAACACCACCAAGATGGGCGACTACATGCTCGAAAAGCTGGCCGCGCTCGGCGACAAGCACGCGGTGGTGGGCGAGGCCCGCGGCAAGGGCCTGTTCCTTGGGCTTGAGCTGGTCAGCGACCGCACCACCAAGGAACCGGTTTCGGAGAAGCATATCGGTGCCGTGGTCGGGGCCTGTGCCGCCGACGGGGTCATCATCGGCGCCACCAACCGCTCGAACCCGGGGCTGAACAACGTGCTGTGCTTCGCGCCGCCGCTGATCGCCACGGCAGACGACATCGACCAGATCGTCGATGCGGTGGACCGCAGCCTGACCAAGGTCTTCTCCTGAACGATGACTGACGGCCCCCTGAACGATCTTGGGCAACCCGTCGGCCAGCCGGTCGACGGGAGCTTTCCCCGTCCGCGCCCGGAGCGCAGCGTCAACGAGGGTCGCTACGTGCGGCTCGAGCCGTTGACCGTGGCCCATGCGCCCGGTCTCTTCGAGGCCTTCGCCGAGGACAGCACGGGCCGTGGCTGGACCTACCTGCCGCGCGGCCCCTTCTCCGATCTGGCGGATGCGACCGACTGGGCCACCGGCGCCGAGGCCAGCGAAGACCCGCTCTATTTCGCCATCTGCACGCCTGATGGCCAGCCTGTCGGGTTCTGCTCCTACCTGCGTATCGATCCGGCCAATGGCGCGATCGAGGTCGGTTTCATCCACATGTCGCCGCGCCTGCAGAAGACCGCCGGCGCCACCGAGGCGATGTATCTGATGATGGCGCGCGCCTTCGACACGCTGGGCTACCGCCGCTACGAGTGGAAATGCGACGCGCTCAACATGCCATCGCGCCGCGCCGCCCAGCGCCTCGGTTTCCAGTACGAGGGCACCTTCCGGCAGGCCACGATCGTCAAGGGCCGCAACCGCGACACCGCGTGGTTCTCGGTGCTGGACCGGGAATGGCCGGCGCTGAAGGCCCGCTTCGAGCACTGGCTGGCGCCCGAGAACTTCGACGAGGACGGTCGCCAGATCGCCAGGCTCGGCGCTGTCGCCTGAGGCGACGCCCTAGCCTTCCTCGCCCGCGCTGCGCAGACGATCCCTCAGATCGTGAAGCTCGTCGCGCAGGCGGGTGAGATCCTCAAGCGGAAGCCCAACGCGCTCGATCAGGCACTCGGGAATCCGCGCCGCCTGCTCCTGCAGTGCGCGGCCCTTGGCCGTCACCCGGATCAACACACGCCGCTCGTCCTTGCTGTCGCGCTTGCGCCTGACCAGCCCCTGCCCCTCGAGCCGTTTCAGCATCGGCGTCAGCGTGTTCGATTCGAGCCGCAGGTCGCGCCCAAGCGCGCCGACGGTGCGCCCGTCCTCAGCCCAGAGCGCCGTCATCAGCAGATATTGCGGATAGGTCAGCCCAAGACCATCGAGCAGCTCTGCATAGGCCTGCTGCATCGCATGCTGCGCCGAGTAGAGCGCGAAACAGATCATGTCGGGTGGGATGAGTTGCATCAGTTTTTGTTAAGACCCGTATGCCGGGATCGCAAGGGAGTTGAGTGCCGCTCGCTCCGTCTTTTTGGCCTCCATCGCGGCGCAAGTGCGGCGGCACCAGAACCGGAGCAAACCTCAACCCTGCGCCCAATGCGGCTGCATGCCAGCCTAGAGACAGGAAATAACCATCTGTAAACAAACAAAAAGGACCGCCAAAGGGCGGTCCTTTCAAGGTCATGTCGTCCGGGGCTGGATCAGCCGTTGACGCTGTCCTTCAGAGCCTTCGCGATGGTCATCTTGACCTGCTTGTCGGCTTCTTTCTTGAACTGTTCGCCGGTGGCGGGGTTGCGCACCATGCGCTCCGGGCGCTCGCGGCAATAGATCTTGCCCACGCCCGGAAGGGTCACCGCGCCGCCTTCGGCGACTTCCTTGGTGATGATCCCGGTGATCGCATCCAGCGCGGTGGAGGCGGTCTTCTTGTCTGCGCCCATCTCCTCGGCCAGAGCGGCCACCAGCTGGGTCTTGGTCATCGGTTTCGCCATTTCATGGTCTCCTTGAACTGCCCGAACGATTGGGCCTCGATACGGGAAAGTAACATCATATGGAGTTCAAACACAACGATTAGGGGCTATTTGCAAGGGAAAACTGCGCATATAGCGGCGTATCGGCGGCGTTGCACCCATGTCAGAGGAAAGCTGTTTCCTCAAAGCTACGCAGCTTGCGGGAGTGCAGGCGCTCGAGCGGCATCCCGCGCAGCCGTTCCATGGCTCGTATCCCGATCATCAGGTGGCGCGCAACCTGGGTCTTGTAGAAATCGCTCGCCATGCCGGGCAGTTTCAGCTCGCCATGCAGCGGCTTGTCGCTGACGCAGAGCAGCGTTCCGTAGGGCACGCGGAAGCGGAAGCCGTTGGCGGCGATGGTCGCGCTTTCCATGTCGAGAGCCACGGCCCGCGACTGGCTCAGGCGCTGCACCGGGCCGGACTGGTCGCGCAACTCCCAGTTGCGGTTGTCGACCGAGGCCACGGTGCCGGTGCGCATGATCCGCTTGAGGTCGTAGCCGTCGAGCTGTGTTTCCTCGGCCACCGCCTGTTCAAGCGCCACCTGTATCTCGGCCAGGGCCGGGATCGGCACCCAGACCGGCAGGTCGTCGTCGAGCACCTTGTCCTCACGCAGGTAGGCGTGGGCGAGCACGAAATCGCCAAGGCTCTGCGAGCTGCGCAGCCCGGCGCAGTGGCCAACCATGAGCCAGGCATGCGGGCGCAGCACGGCGATGTGGTCGGTGGCGGTCTTGGCGTTCGAGGGCCCCACCCCGATATTGACCAGCGTGATGCCCGAGCCGTCCTTGCGCTTGAGGTGGTAGGTCGGCATCTGCGGCATCTTGAGGCTCGGCGGGATGGCCGTCTCGGGGTCTGTGATCTCGACATTGCCGGTCGAGACGAAGCTGGTGTAGCCGCTCTCGGGATCGGCGAGCTGCTGGCGCGCATAGGCCTCGAACTCGCTGACATAGAACTGGTAGTTGGTGAACAGCACGTGGTTCTGGAAATGCTGGGGATCGGTGGCGGTGTAATGCGCCAGCCGCGCCAGCGAGTAGTCGATACGCTGCGCGGTAAACGGCGCCAGCGGCCCGGCGCCGTCCTCGGCAGGCTTTGCCACGCCGTTGACGATGTCGTCATTGGTCGAGCTGAGATCGGGCACGTCAAACACGTCGCGCAGGATGAAGCGCCCGGCGCCCTCCTGCGGCACGGCAAGGTCGGGATAGTTGGCGACGGCGAAATGCACCGGCATCGGGGTCGAGGAGAGACCGACCTGCACCGCCACCTGATGGTTCTCAAGCAGCAGCCCGATCTGTTGCTCAAGGTAGTGCCGGAAGAGATCAGGCCGGGTGATGCTGGCGGCGTGGGTGCCGGGGGCCGCGACATGGCCGAAGCTCAGGCGGCTGTCGACCTTGGCATGGGTGCCGGTGGTGATCCGCACCTCGGGATAGAAGGCGCGCAGCCGCACGCCGGGATGGCCGCTGGCCATGGCGTCGAGGAAGCGGTCATGCAGGAAGGTGACCGACAGCTCGTAGAGCGCGCAGAGCCGGTCGACGGCGGCCTTCGCCTCGGTAAAGAGCGCGGCCTCGGGGGCCTCGGGAGACACGATCTCCAGCGGTGCGTGGTTGTCCTGCATGCCTGCCTCGTCACGTTATTTGCGAGGCAGGGTGACACCAAGGCGCGGGGCGTTCAAGCGCTGGTGTGACCGTTAACGTCGCGGAGGGTTGCGGGGGCGCGTGCAAGGGATGGCGCACCAGCCTTTCCCGCCTCGGCGAGACCGCATCGTTCGGGACGTCGCCGCGCCATCGCCAGCCCGCGGGGTGGCGAGCCGACCTCCGAACCTCTCGATTTATTGTACCCAGACCCGAAGGACCCAGACACGCCGCGCTTACGGCACCAAATCGCCAGCCCGTCGGGGCGGGCCGGCGATGGCGCGACGGCCTGCGGCCTTGAGTCCGCGCGGTCGGGCCACAAGCCGTAGCTCAGGGGAAAGCCGTCGTGCCCCCCAAAAAACAAAACACCCCGCGGCCTCAGCCCCGGGGTGCCCTGTCTCATCGAAGCGATGCCAGCCTTAGCTGCGCACCAGCGTTTCGTAGGTCTCGGCGATATCCAGCGTCAGCGCGCCGACCTCGAAGCTGTAGTCGCCGATCTGCCCCACCGGGGTGACCTCGGCGGCGGTGCCGGTGAGCCAGCACTGCTCAAAGCTCTCGAGCTCCTCGGGCATGATGTGGCGCTCGTGCACGGTGATGCCCTTCTCCTTCAGCAGCCGGATCACCGTCTGCCGGGTCAGGCCGTTGAGGAAGCAGTCTGCCAGCGGGGTGTGCACCTCACCATCCTTCACGAAGAAGATGTTGGCGCCGGTCGCCTCGGCGACGTAGCCGCGATAGTCCATGAACAGCGCATCCGAGCAGCCCTTCGCCTCGGCGGCGTGCTTGGACATGGTGCAGATCATGTACAGGCCGGCGGCCTTGGCGTGCACCGGGATGGTCTCCGGCGAGGGCCGCTTCCACTTGGCGATGTCGAGCTTGGCGCCCTTGGTCTTGGCGTCACCATAGTAGTTGCCCCACTCCCACGCGGCCACGGCAAGCTGCACCGGGTTGCGCGACGAGGCGACACCCATGTCCGGGCCGGCACCACGCCACGCCACTGCACGCACGTAGGCGTTGGTGAAGCCGTTGACCTTGAGCACCTCGTCCTTGATCGCGTCGATCTCGTCGGCGGTGTAGGGGATCTCGAAATCGAGCGACTGCGCCGAGGCGATCAGGCGCTCGGAATGCGCGTGGCCAAGGAAGATCTTGCCGTTATAGGCCCGCTCGCCCTCGAAGACCGAGCTCGCATAGTGCAGCGCGTGGGTCAGTACGTGCACCTTCGCATCCCGCCACTCCACCAGCTGCCCATCGAGCCAGATCTTTCCGTCGCGGTCGTCATACGCACCTTCCATAGCGAGTCTCCTTCTCGGCGCCTTTTCATTTGTTGCGCAACTTACGTCCGATCCGGACACATAATTGCGGAAAAACTGCGACTCGCTACCAGTTTGCTATTGGAATGTCAACAAGGCTGACTTAAAGTGCCGCAAAAGACGCAAGACGGAGGGGGCAGCAATGGCGGACGGTCCGGGCAGTCAGGGGCATGGCGGCGAGCTGCTGCTCTATCTCACCGACGAACAGCTGCGGCAGGGCATCGAGGCGATGTTCTTTGCGTATCGGGCCTTTACCGCCGATCCCGACCGCATCCTGCAGGGCCTGCATTACGGTCGCGCGCATCACCGCGCCATCCACTTCATCAACATCGCGCCCGGCACCACGGTCAACAATCTGCTGTCGATCCTCGGGGTCACCAAGCAATCGCTCAACCGCGTACTGCGCACCCTGATCGAGGACGGGCTGGTCGAGAGCAAGGTCGGCCGCGCCGACAAGCGCGAGCGTCACCTGCACCTGACCGAGGCCGGCGCCGCACTCGAGCACCAGCTTTCCGAGGCGCAGCGGGCGCGGATGCGCGCCGCCTACCGGCAGGCCGGGCCCGAGGCCGTGGCCGGTTTCCGCCGAGTGCTCGAGGCGATGATGGATCCCGAGATGCGCCGCCACTACTCCGGCCTGCGCGAGGCCCGCGGATGAGCGATCCCGACGCCCACATCCTGATCGTCGACGACGACGAGCGCATCCGCGGCCTGCTGCAGAAGTTCTTGATGCGCAACGGCTTCCTCGTCAGCGCCGCGCGTGATGCCGCCCATGCGCGCCGCCTGCTCACCGGGCTCGAGTTCGACATGATCGTGCTCGACGTGATGATGCCCGGCGAGGACGGCATCTCGCTCACCGCGGCGATCCGCGAGACCTCGAGCACGCCGATCATGCTGCTCACCGCCCGCGGCGAGACCGAGGACCGCATCAAGGGGCTGGAAGCCGGCGCCGACGACTACCTCGCCAAACCCTTCGAGCCGAAGGAGCTCCTGCTGCGTATCAACGCCATCCTGCGGCGGATGCCCGAGACCCCCTCGGAGGAGACCGTGCCCAAGCTCATCGGCCTCGGCCCCATTCGCTACGACATCGAGCGGGGCGAGATGTGGAAGGGCGAGGAGCTGGTGCGCCTCACCGCCACCGAAAGCCAGCTGATGCGGATCTTCTCGGGCCGCCCCGGCGAGGCGCTGAGCCGGGCGCAGCTGGTCGAGGAACTCGGCCGCGACAAGGGCCAGGCGCAGGAGCGCGCGGTCGACGTGCAGATCACCCGCCTGCGCCGCAAGATCGAAACCGACCCCAAGCAGCCGCGCTACCTGCAGACCGTGCGCGGCGCGGGCTACATGCTGGCGCCCGACTGACCGTCGGCCACCGCTGAAATTCGCACCTTGTCCCTGCCGGCCAATCGCGGTCTGGTGGCCCCGACCGATGAGGGAGGATCCGTCATGACCACGGCACTGATCACCCATGCCGACTGCCTCGAGCATGTCACCCCCGAGGGCCACCCCGAGCAGGTGGCGCGGCTCGAGCACGTGCTGCACGCGCTGGCCCCGCTCGACCTGCTGCGCCTGAGCGCCCCGCCGGCGAGCGACGAGGATCTCGCGCGGGTGCATCCGGCAGCCTACATCGCGCGCATTGCGGGCGCCGAACCCACCGAGGGCGAGATCGCGCTCGACGGCGACACCTGGATGTCGCCGGGCTCGATGATGGCGGCGCGCCGTGGCGCCGGGGCCGCGATGCGCGCCGTGGACGCGGTGATGTCGCGTGAGGCCCGCAACGTCTTCTGCGCCACCCGCCCGCCGGGCCACCATGCCGAGCGCGAAACCCCGATGGGCTTCTGCCTGTTCGGCAACGCCGCGCTGGCGGCGAAACACGCGCTCGATCACCACGGGCTCGAGCGCGTCGCGGTGGTGGATTTCGACGTGCATCACGGCAACGGCACCCAGGACCTGCTGTGGGACGAGCCGCGCGCGCTGTTCATCTCGTCGCAGCAATATCCGCTATGGCCCGGCACCGGTGCGGCGACCGAGCGCGGCGGTCACGACAACGTGCTGAACCTGCCGCTCGCCCCCGGCAGCGGCGGCACCGAAATGTATCGCGCCTATACCGAGCAGGCCCTGCCCCGGCTGCGCGAATTCCGCCCCGACCTGATCGTGATCTCTGCCGGGTTCGACGCCCACCACGAAGACCCGCTGGCACAACTGAACTGGAAGGATCAGGATTTCGCCTGGCTCACCCGCGAGCTCTGCCGCATCGCCACGGATCAATGCGAGGGGCGGGTGGTCTCGGTGCTGGAAGGCGGCTATGATCTCGCCGCGCTGGCCGGCTCGGCCCGCGCCCATGTGGAAGAACTGATCGAGGCAGGAAAATGAGCGACACGCCCGTCGAGGAGATGACATTCGAACAGGCCATGGCCGAGCTCGAGCAGGTGGTGGGCCAGCTGGAACGCGGCGAAGTGCCGCTGGAGCAGTCGATCGCGCTCTACGAACGCGGTGCCAAGCTCAAGGCGCGCTGCGAGACCAAGCTCAAGGAGGCCGAGGAAAAGGTCGCCCAGATCACCCTCGATGCCGAGGGCCAGCCCGCCGGGCTGAAGGCCGCCGAAGGCCTCTGACCCCCGATGTTCCGCGACAGCCTGGAGGCCGGCGCCCGCGCCGTCGCCGCCCATTTCGATCATGTCCTGAGCGATGCCGCCGACCTGCCGGTGCTGCACGCGATGCGCTATGCCACCACCGGTGGCAAGGGGCTGCGCGGCTGGCTGGTGCTGGAGGGCGCGCGGCTGCACGACGTGGCGCCCGAGCGCGCGCTCTGGCCGGCCTGCGCCATCGAGGCGATCCACGCTTACAGCCTCGTGCATGACGACCTGCCCTGCATGGACGATGACGATCTGCGCCGCGGCCTGCCCACGGTGCACCGCAAGTGGGACGAGGCCACCGCCGTGCTTGCGGGCGACGCCCTGCAAGCGCTGGGCTTCGAGATGGTCGCGGACCCGCGCTGCCACCCCGACCCGCTGGTTCGCGCCGACCTGACCCTGAGCCTCGCCCGCGCCGCCGGCGCGCGCGGCATGGTGCTGGGACAGGCGCTCGACATGGCGGCCGAGCGCGCCGACGCCCCGCTCGATCTGCAGCAGATCACCGCGCTTCAGGCCGGCAAGACCGGCGCGCTCATCGCGTGGTCCGCCGAGGCCGGCGCGCGGTTGGCGCATGCCGATCTCGCGCCGCTCACCGCCTATGCCGAGCGCCTCGGCCTAGCTTTCCAGATCGCCGATGACATCCTCGATGTCGAGGGCGACGCCGAAACCGTCGGCAAGGCGGTGGGCAAGGATGCCGGGCGCGGCAAGGCCACCTTCGTGTCGCTGCTCGGGCTCGAGGGCGCCAAGGCGCGCGCCACGTCACTTGTGACCGAGGCCTGCGACGCGCTATCTCCCTATGGTCACCGGGCCGATGCCTTGCGGGAAGCCGCCCGGTTCGTTATCTCCCGCCGGAACTGAGTGTCGAGGGACAGCATGTCTGACAGCCCCCAAACGCCGCTTCTCGACCGGGTGAGCTCGCCCGCCGATCTCAAGCGCTTCTCTGATGCCGAGCTCGAGCAGGTCGCCCACGAGCTGCGCGACGAGACCATCGCCGCGGTCTCCGAGACCGGCGGCCATCTCGGCGCGGGCCTTGGCGTGATCGAGCTCACCGTGGCGCTGCACGCGGTGTTCGACACGCCGCGCGACAAGGTGATCTGGGACGTCTCGCACCAGGCCTACCCGCACAAGATCCTGACCGGACGCCGCGACCGCATCCGCACCCTGCGCAAGAAGGGCGGGCTCTCGGGCTTCACCAAGCGCTCCGAGTCGCCTTACGATCCTTTCGGCGCCGGCCACAGCTCGACCTCGATCTCCGCCGCGCTGGGCTTTGCCGTGGCGCGCGATCTCGGCGGCGTCTGCGACACCGGCGCGGGCGATGCCATCGCGGTGATCGGCGACGGCGCGATGAGCGCGGGCATGGCCTATGAGGCGATGAACAATGCCGGCCACCTCGGCAAGCGGCTGATCGTGATCCTCAATGACAACGAGATGTCCATCGCGCCGCCCACCGGGGCGATGTCGTCCTACCTGTCGCGGCTCTATGCCGAGGAACCGTTTCAGGACCTCAAGGCCGCCGCCAAGGGCGCGGTCTCGCTGCTGCCGCCGCCATTCCGCGAGGGTGCCAAGCGCGCCAAGGAGATGCTCAAGGGCATGACCGTGGGCGGCACGCTGTTCGAAGAGTTGGGCTTCGATTATCTTGGCCCGCTCGACGGCCACGACCTGCACCAGCTGCTTCCGGTGCTGCGCATGGTGCGCGCCCGCGCGAACAAGCCGATCCTGCTGCACGTGCTGACCAAGAAGGGCAAGGGCTACGGCCCGGCTGAGGAGTCCGCCGACCGCGGCCACGCCCGAGCGAAGTTCGACGTCGCCACCGGCGAGCAGAAGAAGGCGCCCTCCAACGCGCCGGCCTATACCAAGGTCTTCGCCAAGGAGCTGACCCGGCTGGCCGCCGAGGACAGCCGCATCTGCGCGGTGACCGCCGCCATGCCCGACGGCACCGGGCTCGACCTGATGGCCGAGCGCTACCCCTCGCGGGTCTTCGACGTGGGCATCGCCGAGCAGCACGGCGTGACCTTCGCCGCCGGTCTCGCGGCGGGCGGGATGAAGCCGTTCTGCGCCATGTACTCGACCTTCCTGCAGCGCGGCTACGATCAGGTGGTGCATGACGTGGCGATCCAGCGCCTGCCGGTGCGCTTCGCCATCGACCGCGCCGGGCTCGTTGGTGCGGACGGCGCCACCCATGCCGGCGCCTACGACATCGCCTTCATGGCCAACCTGCCGGGCATGGTGGTGATGGCCGCCGCCGACGAGGCCGAACTCAAGCACATGGTGGCCACCGCCGCCGCGCATGACGAGGGCCCGATCGCCTTCCGCTACCCGCGCGGCGAGGGCGAGGGGGTCGAGATGCCGGAAGCTGGCGAGATCCTCGAGATCGGCCGCGGCCGCATCGTCTCGGAGGGCAAACGCGTGGCACTCCTGAGCTTCGGCACCCGGCTCGGCGAGGTCCGCAAGGCTTGCGAGAAGCTCTCGGCCCGGGGCATCACGCCCACCGTCGCCGATGCCCGCTTCGCCAAGCCGCTGGACCGCGACCTGACCCTGCGGCTCGCGGCGGAGCACGAGGCGCTGATCACCATCGAGGAAGGCTCGGTCGGCGGCTTCGGCAGCCACGTGGCACAGCTGCTCTCCGACGAGGGCGTGTTCGACCACGGGCTGAAGTTCCGCTCCATGGTGCTGCCCGACACGTTCATCGACCATGCCAGCCCCGACGACATGTACGAGAGCGCCGGCCTCGACGCGCGCCATATTGAGGAGAAGGTCCTCACCACCCTCGGCGTCGACCTCCTGAGCCGCAAGGCCTGACGCAAGACCCATCCGGCGCAACAGCGCTCGCGCCCGGCCTCGGCACAGGTGTCAGCGTAGGACGCCTCCGGCGGGAGTATTTTTGACGAAGAGAAGCCAGGGGCACAGCGCTCCTGGCTTCTTTGGTTTTAAAATACCTCGGGGGTGAATTGGCGCACAGCGCCAAGAGGGGGCAGCGCCCCCTGCCCCCTTCGAACGTGCGCAGGGTCCTCTCCGAAACCGCGTTTCTTAGGTTCGAAGCTTCGTCGGTCGCCGCTGCAATTAACGGCTAGGCAGTGCCCCCTGCCTTCGCACGCGAGAGCCACCAGACAGGCGCGGGTCAGACGCGGGGCACCATCATCCCGCCAGCGCCGCGGGCACGATGAGCCGCGTCCCCGGCACCGCAAGCACGGCGATCTCACGAATATGCTCGCGGCGAAAGGCGAGGCAGCCCTCGGTCGGGTAGCCCGGACGCCGCCACTGGTGCAGGAAGATCGCCGAGCCGCGCCCCGCCTGCGCATCGGGCCAGTTCCAGTCCGTGGTCAGCACGATGTCGTAGAGCGGATCGGCCCGCCGCATGCGTTCGTGGCTGAGCCGGTAGGGCGCCCGCACCAGCGTGTTGTAGGCGGCATCGCCCGACGCATCAGACCACAGATCGCCCGGAAGGATCGGCCGCGACCACGGCGCCGGCGCCGCCACACGGTCCGGCCGATGAAAGCACAGGGCGATGCGGTGGTCCCCCACCGGCGTCGCGCCATCCCCCTCGCGCTTGTCGGCGCGGATCCCCCCCTTGCCGACCGAGCAGGGCCAGAGCCGCCCCGCAAAGCGCAGCCCCATCGGCGTGAGAACCATCTCCATGCGATCCCTCCTCCGGGCCTAGAGCAGGTGGCCCGACTTGGCCGCCTTCGTGGCGAGGTAATGGGCGTTGAACGCGGTCTTGCCGACCTTCAGCGGCACCCGCTCCGCGACAGCGATGCCGCTGCGCTCCATCATCGCCAGCTTGTTGGGGTTGTTGGTCAGCAGACGCACCGAGCCGAAGCCCATCCGGCGCAGGATCTCGGCGCCGAGGCGGAAATCGCGCTCGTCATCCTCGAAGCCCAGACGGTGATTGGCCTGCACCGTATCAAAGCCCTGATCCTGCAGCGCGTAGGCGCGCATCTTGTTGGCGAGCCCGATGCCGCGGCCCTCCTGATTGAGGTAGAGCAGCACCCCGTGCCCCTCCTCGCCCATCTTCGAGAGCGCCGCGTGCAGCTGCGGGCCGCAATCGCATTTCAGCGAACCCAGCACGTCGCCGGTGAAACAGGCCGAGTGCAGCCGCGCCAGCACCGGCGCGTCGCGGTCGGGGCGACCGACCTCGATGGCGTAATGCTCCTCCGAGCCGTCCTGCGGGCGGTAGATATGCAGCCGCGCGGTCTCGGCGGTCTCCAGCGGCACCCGCGCCGAGACCACGTGATCGAGGTTCGACAGCAGCAGCATCGACGGCGCCGCCGCCACCCCGTCCACCAGCGTCAGGTTCTCGCGCAGCGCCACGCCCTGCGGCGCCTCGAGTTCGAGCACCAGCGCCGCCGGCAGCAGCCGCGCCGATTTCGCCAGCGTGATCGCCAGCCGGTGCAGCGCAACGTCGCCACCGCGCCGCTCCTGCAAAGGCCCCTTCATCGGCATGGCCAGATCGTCGGCCGGGTCGGCAATGCTGCGCACCCAGTCGAGCCCCGCATCCCCGGGCAACGCCACCCGCGCCAGATCGCCATCGTAGACCCGCGCCTTCAGCGTCGCGGCCCGGCGCGCCGTCAGCACCAGGTCAAGCTCTCCGCCGGCCTCGCGGACCAGCGCCAGCCGCTCGGCCGAGACCGTCTCAGCAGCCAGCAGCAGCAGCCCTCTGCCGCCGGCGCCCGACAACACCACCGGCACCCCCATGCGCAGGTCGGCGCGGGCGCGGGCGAGGATCTCCATCAGGTTGGGTGCAAGCGGCATGGGGCGGCCTTCCGGGACAGCGGCGCTGTAACAAACCAGCATCGAACTTGTAACAAAAGCCCTCCTGCAACACGAGGGCGTGAGACTGGTGCAGCAAAACTTGCCCGCACGCAACGGTGTTTCCATGTGAGGGGAAACGTGAATGGAGACAGACACATGGCCCAGATCAAGAACATCCTTCTGGTCGACGACGATGACGACCTGCGCGAGGCCCTGGCCGAACAACTGGTGATGACCGAGGATTTCGAGGTCTTCGAGGCAGAGACAGCCGCCGCCGCCATGGGCCGGGTCAAGGTACAGAATTACGAGCTCATCATCCTCGACGTGGGCCTGCCCGACAATGACGGGCGCGAGCTCTGCCGGCTGATGCGCAAGCAGGGCGTGAAGGCGCCGATCATCATGCTGACCGGCCACGACACCGACGCCGACACCATCCTCGGGCTCGATGCCGGCGCCAATGACTACGTCACCAAGCCGTTCAGTTCCCGGTTCTTCTCGCCCGGATCCGCGCCCAGCTGCGCCAGCACGAGCAATCCGAGGACGCGGTCTTCACCGTCGGCCCCTACACGTTCAAGCCGTCGATGAAGCTGCTGGTCACCGAGGACGACCGCAAGATCCGCCTCACCGAGAAAGAGACCAACATCCTCAAATTCCTCTACCGCTCGACCGAGGGCGTGGTGCCGCGCGACGTGCTGCTGCACGAGGTCTGGGGCTACAATGCCGGGGTGACGACGCACACGCTCGAGACCCACATCTACCGCCTGCGCCAGAAGATCGAACCGGATCCCTCCAATGCGCGCATCCTCGTGACCGAGTCGGGGGGATACCGTCTGGTTGCTTAATCAGCCAAGCGCCCGGCCGCCCGGGCCGGCCTGCCTCCGGCGGGAGTATTCTTGACGAAGAGAAGCCAGGGGTGCCGTGCTCCTGGCTTCTTTGGTTCAAAAATACCTCGGGGGAGTCCGCGGCACGCGGACGGGGGCAGCGCCCCCGGCAAGCGTCCCAAACAGAAAGGCCGCCCGGGGGTTCGGGCGGCCTTTTTCATTTTCAAGGATGCGCGGCTTACTCAGCGGCGCGGATCGGGGTGTCGTCGGTCACCGGCAGGGACGGGTCGCCGTGCTGGCCGGTTTCCAGCGCGCGGCGCACGCCGGCCTCGTAATCGGGATGCACCTTCTTCAGCACCGCAAGCCAGCGCTCCTTCACGCCGTCGGTGCAGGGCGCCATGCCGCCAGCCATGTTGCGGTGCAGCCGGTCGCGCTCGTCATCGTCGAGCACCTCTGCATAAAGGGCGCGCGGCTGGACGTAATCGACTTCGCTCTCTTCCTGATCGAAGCGCGCGGCGACGGCCTCGGGGTCGATGCGCATCGGCGGCTCCTGCACGCTTTCGTCCGCCACCGGGCCGTCATACTGGTTCGGCTCGTAATAGGCGTCGGGATTGCCGAAATCGTTGGTGAAGAACCGCATGGCGCCGTCCTTGTGGTAATGGTTCACCTTGGCGTTCTTCGGTGCGTTGGCGGGCAGCGCCTCGTAATGGGTGCCAAGGCGGTAGCGGTGCGCATCGGCGTAGGACAGGATCCGAGCCTGCAGCATCTTGTCCGGCGAGAAGCCGATGCCCGGCACCACGTTGTTCACGTTGTAGGCGGCGTTCTCGACCATCTGGAAGTAGTTCTCAGGGATGGTGTTCATCTCGAGCTCGCCGACCTCGATCAGCGGGTAGTCCTCGTGCGGCCAGACCTTGGTCAGGTCGAACGGGTTGAACGGCGTTTCGAGCGCCTCTTCCTCGCTCATGACCTGAATGTACATGGTCCATTTCGGGAAATTGCCCTCGGTGAGCATGTTCCACAGCTCTTCCTGGTAGCTCTCGCGCGTCTGGCCGATGATCTCGGCCGCCTTGGCGTCGGACAGCCAGTCATGCCCTTGCTGGGTCTTGAAGTGGAACTTCACCCAGTGACGCTCGCCCTCGGCGTTCCACATCGAAAAGGTGTGCGAGCCGTAACCGTTCATGTGCGCGGGGGTGCGCGGGATACCGCGGTCCGACATCAGTATGGTGACCTGGTGCACCGATTCGGGCTGCGCCGCCCAGAAGTCGAACATCGCCTCGGGAGAGCGCATGTTGGTCTTTGGGTGCCGCTTTTGCGTGCGGATGAAATCAGGAAACTTGAACGCATCGCGGACGAAGAAGATCGGGGTGTTGTTGCCCACCATGTCCCAGTTGCCGTCCTCGGTGTAGAACTTCAGGGCAAAGCCGCGCACGTCGCGCTCTGCATCGGCGGCGCCGCGTTCACCGGCGACGGTGGACCAGCGCGACAGCACCTCGGTGGTCTTGCCAACCTCGGAGAACAGCTTGGCGCAGGTGTATCTGGAGATGTCATGCGTGACCGTGAAGGTGCCCTGAAGCCCCCAGCCCTTGGCATGCACGACCCGCTCGGGGATGCGCTCGCGGTTCTGATGCGCAAGTTTTTCAATCAGTTGGTGATCCTGCATCAGCACAGGGCCGCGGCTGCCCGCGGTCTGCGACGTGCGGTTCGTGGGATAGGGCGCACCGGAGGTGGAGGTGAGGGTCGGCTTGTCGGCCATGGGTCTCTCGCTTTCTCTCTGTCGTGACGGAGGGGCGATCTTGCGATCGTGGGCAGCAGACAGTGCGCCCGTCATTGCCCGCCCAACGACAGCGGCGGCCCTTTTGTTCCCACGCGAACCAGGCCCGCGACGGCAGAGGCGCACGCCGGTCGGCATCTCTTCGCGCAACGGCGGGGTTCCGTTTGCGTCAGATCAAAGCATCATTGTTCAGATAGCTTTAGTTCCTATATGACAGAGATCCCGTTGCATGTGCGGGCATTCACATGCACCTCCCTGTTGGACCTGGCCGGGCGTCACGCCCGGCCTTTTTTCGTCAGCATACCGTTTACCACCGCACGCGGCCGCCCCTGACGACGGCCAAGAGCGTTTGGCGCGCGCCGCCGCGCCGTGCTACACAGGACGCAATGGACTTCGACCTTCAGAACGACACGCTGAGCCCGGTGCCCCGCCGGCTCGAGCATCCTTACGACAACGTGCCGGTCCTCGACTGGTGGAAATACGATTACGACCACGTTTTCGTCGTGCTGAACCCGTTTTACCGGGTGCCCGGCTACACCCCCGAGACCGCGAGCTTCGGCCCGATGCGGGTGTCGATGGACCCCGAAACGCTGATGGAGCAGATCGAGGAGGGCGGCATGCCCGAGCCGCTCAACCCCGCCCCCGAAGGCTTCGAGGATCTCATCAAGCAGACCGGGGAGGCGGTGGCGTGGTCCGACGTTGCCTTTGCCATCGGCGCCACGGATTTCGACCGCTTTGCGCGCACCGTCTGGCTGCAGGCGATCGGCGGCGAAATCCCCGAGGCGGATCAGGACCTCGCCGCGCGTCTGGCGGAATACTGCGAGCGCACCGGCCTCTACCACCCCGAGGAAGACCTCCTGCCGGCGGCGATGGAGCCTGTGCTGGGGCGTTACCTCGCGGCACTGGGCCAGACCGACGTGATGCTCTGGAGCGAATGGCGCGAGGTTTCTCGCCTCGCACCGCTGGAAACCTTCGCACGCGAGAACCCGGCGTCGGGCCTGCCCGGCGAGAAGCTCTCGGCGGTGGCCGCTCCGGGCCTGCTGCTGAGCTGGGGCTATGACGATATCGCCGGGTTGCTGGCGCTGACCGACGCGCAGCGCGCCCGCGCAAACCCGGCCGACTATTTCGAGGGCTACTGGGCCGGCGCCGAAACCACCTCGCTGGTTTTCGCCCCAGAAGGCGCCCCGCCGCCCTCTCGTCGCAACTGATTCAGCGCCGAAGACACCACGCGCAAGTGGCAGCCTTCAGAAATGCGGAACGCCCCGGTCAGTGACCGGGGCGTTCCTTTTTCTGCTTCAGGTGAGAGGGGCTCAGTCGGCCGCCTCTTCCTTCTTCTCGGCGGAGACTTCCTCGCCGGTTTCCTGATCGACCATCTTCATGGCGAGGCGCACCTTGCCGCGATCGTCGAAGCCGAGCAGCTTCACGAAGACTTCCTGGCCTTCCTTCAGCACATCGCTCGGGTGGTTCAGGCGGCGGTTCTCGATCTGGGACACGTGCACCAGACCGTCGCGCTTGCCGAAGAAGTTCACGAAGGCGCCGAAATCGACGATCTTCACGACCTTGCCCTTGTAGACCTTGCCCTCTTCCGGCTCGGCCACGATCGAGTGGATCATGTCATAGGCCTTCTGGATCGACTCGCCGTTCGGCGACGCGATCTTGATCAGGCCTTCATCGTTGATGTCGACCTTGGCGCCCGACACTTCGACGATCTCGCGGATGACCTTGCCGCCCGAGCCGATCACTTCACGGATCTTGTCGGTCGGGATCTGCATCATCTCGATGCGCGGAGCGTGGACCGAGAACTCGCCGGCTTCGGACAGCGCCTTGCCCATCTCGGACAGGATGTGCATCCGGCCGTCCTTGGCCTGTGCCAGCGCCTTCTTCATGATCTCGGGGGTGATGCCCGCGACCTTGATGTCCATCTGCAGCGAGGTGATGCCGTTCTCGGTGCCTGCGACTTTGAAGTCCATGTCGCCGAGGTGATCCTCGTCGCCGAGGATGTCGGTCAGGATCGCGTACTCGCCGTCATCTTCCAGCACCAGGCCCATGGCCACACCGGCCACCGGGGCCTTCAGCGGAACGCCCGCATCCATCATCGACAGCGAGCCGCCGCAGACGGAAGCCATCGAGGACGAGCCGTTGGACTCGGTGATCTCGGAGACCAGGCGGATGGTGTAGGGGAAGTCGGTCGGAGCCGGCAGCACGGCCTGCAGCGCGCGCCATGCCAGCTTGCCGTGGCCGATTTCGCGACGACCCGGGGAACCGACGCGGCCCACTTCGCCCACCGAGTAGGGAGGGAAGTTGTAGTGCAGCAGGAAGTTCGAGCGGAAGTTGCCGTGCAGCGCGTCGATGATCTGCTCGTCGTCGCCGGTGCCCAGCGTGGTCACGACCAGCGCCTGGGTTTCGCCGCGGGTGAACAGCGACGAGCCGTGGGTGCGCGGCAGCACCGAGGTTTCCGACTGGATCGGGCGGACCTGGTCAAGCGCGCGACCGTCGATGCGGCGCTTGTTCTTGACCACGTCGGCGCGCAGAACGGTCGACTCGAGCTTCTTCAGAGCCGAGCCAAGGTTCGCGTCCTCGAGCTGCTCTTCCGAGAGCTGGCCCTTGATCTCTTCCTTGGCGGCCGAGACGGCGGCAACGCGTTGCTGCTTGTCGGTGATCGCATAGGCGGCACGCATCTTGTCTTCGCCAAGGCCCTTCACGACCTCGTACAGCGCCGAGTATCCGGCGGCTGGAAGTCGAACGGCTCTTTCGCGCAGTCTTCGGCCAGCGAGACGATCAGGTCGATGACAGGCTGGATCTGCTCGTGCGCGAAGGTCACCGCGCCCAGCATCTCTTCCTCGGTCAGCTCATAGGCTTCCGATTCCACCATCATCACGGCGTCCTTGGTGCCGGCCACGACGAGGTCGAGACGCTGCTCGGGGTTGTTGCGCAGCCCCTGCATGTCGTCGACGGTCGGGTTCAGCACGTAGTCGCCATCCTCGAAGCCGACGCGGGCGCCGGCGATCGGGCCCATGAACGGCACGCCCGAGATGGTCAGCGCAGCCGAGGCGGCGATCATCGCGACGATGTCGGGGTCGTTGACGAGGTCGTGGCTCAGCACGGTGCACATCACCAGCACTTCATGCTTGAAGCCGGGGACGAACAGCGGGCGGATCGGACGGTCGATCAGGCGTGCGGTCAGCGTCTCTTTCTCGGTCGGACGCGCTTCACGCTTGAAGAAGCCGCCGGGCACCTTGCCCGCGGCATAGTATTTTTCCTGGTAGTGGACGGTCAGCGGAAAGAAATCCTGACCCGGCTTCGGCTCTTTCGCGAAGGTCACGTTGGCCATGACGGAGGTCTCGCCCAGCGTGGCGATGACGGTGCCGTCGGCCTGACGGGCAACCTTGCCCGATTCCAGCGTGAGCGTCTCTTCGCCCCACTGCATCGATTTCTTCGTAATGTTGAACATGTTCATATCCTGTGAGGGAGCACTCGCGGGCCCTCCCGCGTCTCCCGTTTTCGTGGCGGCCCCATTGCCGCCGCCCCCTATCCTCCTGCACGCGCCCGGGGGCCAAGGGCGTCACGTCTCAGATGGCGCGGCCATACAGTGTTTTCCCGATGATTGAAAGAAAAACCCGCGGTGCGTCACCCCCGCCAGCAGATCGTAAGCGCATCGCGAGATTTCAAGCCGCAAGGCATTCCGCGCCAGGCGAGCAGCGCTCTATCGCCGGCAAACACTGACCTTGCAGCCCTCTCGCTGACCGCTCACCTGGCAACGCCGAGACAGCGAATGATCGATGTCCGGCACTGGTTTCACAATCGTGATCAAACCTGCAGCATGTCGTCGGTGAGCGCCGCCAATTGCTCGGACTGGAACCGGATTCTGGTATTCTCCGCTTCGAAGACGAGGTGGTCGCCATCCTGATGGAAGGCCTCAAGCGCGGCATCGAGATCGGCGAAACCAAAGGCCATCAGGTCAATGATGTCGAAGGACTGTAGATCGGCGACCGTGTCGTTGCCTTCGTCGGGTGCAAAGACAAACCTGTCGGACCCGGGCCCACCGAAGAGCAGGTCATTGCCGGCACCGCCAGCGAGCACGTCGTCTTCGCCCCGCGCGCGCATCCATGCGTCAAAGCCTTGATCGTCATTGAGCAGGACTTGCACGGCGACGAATTCATCACGGCTGAGCCCGGCGTCAAGCTGTGCCGCGGCGAAATCCACCTCGACTTCGGATGTCGTGTCATCCAAATTGGTCAGGACCAGTTCGACAAAGTCGCGATCCGACAGGCCACTCGCGCTCTGCTCGAACTCTTGCGACGTAAGCAGCATCCGGGTCAGACCGCTGAGATCGAGCCCGTTTTCGATGCGATCGAGCCAGTTCTCGAACCCCCGCGCATCCGGACGCCGGCCCAAGACCGCCTGATAGGACGAGAACACCTCGTCTCCCCATTGATTTTCGAACTCGACGAGGCGCCCAGTCAGATCGTAGCCCGAGCTCTGCGATTGATACTCCTCGCTCAGGACGAAAGCGCTGGCGATCTCGCCCTCGGCGTAGCGAGGCAGCAAACCCCAACTATAGGCCCGTTCCAACTGGTCTAGCCAAATTTCGCGATAAGGATCATCATCCACGACATTGCCACGCAAACGCTCGTAGAAGAACGAAATCAGGTCTGCGCCATGCAGATCACCCCAGCGCTGATCGAACTCGGGGCTGCCGATGATGAAGGCCGCCGCATCGCTCAGACCGTAGAATGAATAATAAGCATTCTCCAGCCCCATCTGCAGCTCTCTCTCGCTGGGTTCGCGGTCGAGCAGAAACTCAAACAGGCGGAAAACCGCTCCCTCGATGCCGGGGAGCCATTGACCGTCGGCAGTGTCATCACCGATCAAGAGGTCGTCGCCCTCCGCACCGAGCAAGACGTCGTGCCCGGAAATGCCGCGAATCGTATTATCGCGGTCTGAACCAAACACGAGCGTCGAAGACGCATCGTCGACATAATTGGGAGAGTAAGCGTGTATCTGGATCGAGGCCACGGCATCCGGTACGTATCCATCGAAACTGTAAATCCTTTCGGCCGAGATTTCGTAGGCGCCATACACGTCGACCCACTCGGCCGATGCCGATACGAAATACGTTCCATTGGCCTCGGGAGCGAAAAACAAACTGTTGCTCAAGTAATAAGAATTTCTGACCATTACCGGGATCAAGTCTCCCTCGCTGTCATAGATCCCCCTGATCACGGCCGAGTAGGACAGCGAGCCTGTGGCGTCGGTGGGCGACATGACGAACTGGTAAACGCCGCCCTCCTCCAACTCCACTGCAAACCAGTCACGATCCGCGCGCGGTAGAAACGCATTATCCTCAATCTCGCCAGTTGCGGCCTCTCCGACACGTAGAATGCCCGTCGTATCGACCGTCGCCGCGAAATCGTCGATGCGTTGGTAGATTGAGGCTTGCAGTTCGTAGCCGCCTTCACCTTCCAAGAAATAATCCCAATTTGTTACAGATACATGGTACACTCCTGATTCATCGGGAGTAAACAGAACCTTGTTACCTCGGTAGGCAACTTGGTCATTCCATTCCGACACATACTCGCCTTCCGAGTCATACAACCCCTCGATAGACGGAAAGCCCCCGCTGTCAGAAGTGCCATTGCCGCTAGCGGACACATCGAAGATATAGCTTTCACCGGCCGTCAACTCTATTGCAAACCAGTCGTCATCCTGAATTTGATAGACGTCGCCGGCCTGAATTTCTCCGGATACGGTCTCTCCAACGGAGAAATTTCCAGAAGTCTCAGGATCGGCACCGAAATCATCAACGAAATCGTAGGCTGTTAGGTTCAGTTCATATGCTCCGGTGGAAGTTCCAAAGGCAGACGCCGCGAGATAGTAGGTCCCGGACTGGGCAACCGAAAAGATGCTCCGGGAGTTATAACCCTCGCCACCATCGTCATCCCCTGTCCCATAGACGATCTGACCCTGCGAATTCCGCAATCCAAGAAAATAGGGGTCTCCCAGGCCCAAAACATCGCCATTCGAAGCAGAGACCAGATCGATCCGGTAATACTGGTCTGCGTCCAGCTGCGTAGCAAACCAATCGACATCATTATCCACTTCGATAATACCTGTCGCGAAACCGCCTACTGAAATCGTTCCTGTTGTGGATACTGCATTCTCGAAATCATCAGGCATGTCTCAACCCCAGGATTAATGAATAAATGAAATCTCGCCTTCAGTATGTGCAAAATCCGATCGCCGCGCAACTCGCAAGAACTGGCAAAATGAAAACGCCCGCTCCTCTCGGAACGGGCGCTCGTAACCTTGGCCGGGCGCATGCCCGAAAGCGACTAGCGGCGGATGCCGAGGCGCTGATGAGTCCTGGTAACGGGCTCTTCCTTGCCTTCAGGTAGTCCAGCAGCTTGCGGCGCTGAGCCACGAGCTTGAGAAGGCACGACGCGAGTGGTTGTCCTTCTTGTGGGTCTTGAAGTGCTCGGTCAGGGTGGTGATGCGGCTGGTGAGGATGGCCACGTGAACTTCAGGGGAGCCGGTATCGCCTTCTTTGGTGGCGAATTCCTTCATCAGGCGGTTCTTTTCTTCGACGGTGATCGACATCGGGGTCTCCTTGATGGTTGGTGTGGATGGCACAAGCCGGGATGTCGTCCAGCAGGGCCCGTGGAGATACCCACCCCCGAATGGAGCGGATGCGCGCGTATAAGGCGATTCCGGCGCGTTGAAAAGGAAAATCCCCGCCTGCCGCCACAGCCGCACCGGCCGCGTGCTCAGGCTGCGTGCTCAGGCCGCGCCCGCCAGCGCAGCCGCGCTCTCGCCCAGCACGACGATGGCCTCGACCTCAGGCGCGTCGGCATCGGGCATCACGGCGATGACATCGCCATCCAGCACGACCTCGGTCAGACCGGGCAGTTCGGCGCTGCTGCGCAGCTCGACCTCGGGCGTGTCGGCCCCGTCGCTGTCGTCGTAGACGATCAGCATCTGGTCCTGCCCGGGATCGAAATCCATCAGCATGGCGCTCTGGCCGTCGCGGATCCACGAGCCGAGCACGAACTCGTCGCTGCCCTCCCCGCCCGAGGCCACGTCGCGTGCGCCGATCTCGAGCCGGTCGTCACCATCGCCGCCGTTGAGATAATCGAGATCATCGCCATCGCCGCCATCTCCGGCCAGCATCAGGCCCGAGATCACGTCATCGTCCCAGCCACCGAACAAGGTGTCCTGCCCGGTGCCTCCGATCAGCGTATCGTCGCCCTCGCGCCCGTGCAGCGCATCGTTCCCGGAGCCGCCGAGCAGGGAATCCGCCGACAGCCCGCCCTGCAGCTCATCATCATCGTCCCCACCGTCGAGCGCGCCTCCGCCATCATGGGCAAAGAGCTGATCCGATCCGCCAAGCCCCATGAGCAGGTCGCCCCCGGCGTCGCCGTGCAGCGTGTCGTTACCGTCGCCGCCGAGCACGGTGTCGCTCCCCTCGCCGCCCACCAGTTCATCGTCGCCGCCCAGCCCGTCCAGCAGGTCATCGCCGCCAAGCCCGGCCAGCAGATCGGTCTCTTCGCTGCCCTCAAGCGTGTCGGGACCCTCGGTGCCCGAGGCGATGACGCCACGCGGACCGGTCTCTTCCGCCTCATCGGGAGTGTCGCCCTCGTCGCTCTCGCCAAGCTCCTGCGTGCCGATGATCGCAACCGATCCCAGCACCATCATTCCCATCAGACCCGCCAACCAGAGCATCCGCCAACCTCTCACTCATGACGAGTGCAGAGTTTCCCGCGCCGGAGGCCGCAACTCAACGGATATCGCCGCTCAGGGTTAACCGCCCGCAATCCGCGCGGGCGTGACCGGGTAGCGCTCGGCCTCGGGCCAAGGCGCCGGCGCGACCTTGTAGGAGACGTAGAGCGGGTGGCGCGGGTGGCCGTCGCGGGTCAGGCCGAGGTGATGCAGCACGCCCGGCAGCGCCGCCGCCAGCGCCGGCCCGCGCCCCATCAACGCGCCGTGCACGCCCCACGCGGCCAGCGTCATGTCGGCCTGATCATGCCAGGCGCGCAGCAGCGCGTCGTTCTCCGTGCCCACCGGCGCGCGCGCCTTGCGCAGGTCCTCGGGCCGGGTGGCGCGCCAGGCGAAGAGGTTGGCGATGCGCATCGCGCCAAACCCCAGCTGCACCGCACGACGCTGGCAGCGCTCGATGGTGGGGTCGTTGCGCAGCTCGTCGGCGGTCGAGGGGTTGAGCATGACATAGAGCAGCGACGGCCCCTGCCCCCAGACCCGCTCGAGCCCGTAGCGATAGCGCTCGCAGGGCGAATAATACGCCCGCGATGTCACCCCGTCCGCGCTGTGTTCCCGTTCGATCATGGCGCCGGACCCTGCCTCCGCGCCGCCCGCGCCGCAACCCCGTTGACACCGGAAAGGCCCCGGCGCAGGCTCCGGCCAAACGCCGCACCACAGGACATTCCATGGACATCGCCCGCATCGAGGCGGCCGCAAAGCGGCTCGCCGGTCACGCCCGCCGCACGCCGCTGCTTTCCTCTCCGTTCCTCGACGAGATCGCCGGGCGCCGGGTTCTGGTCAAGGCCGAGTGCCTTCAGCACACCGGCAGCTTCAAGTTCCGCGGCGCGTGGTCGGCGATCTCGGTGCTCGATCCCGAGCTCCGGCAGCGTGGCGTGATCGCGTTCTCTTCGGGCAACCACGCGCAGGGCATCGCGGCGGCGGCGCGGATGCATGGCATCCCGGCGGTGATCATCATGCCTTCGGACGCGCCCGACGCAAAGGTTGCCGGCACCAGGGGGCTCGGTGGCGAGGTGGTGCTCTATGACCGCGCTTCCGAAGACCGCGACGCGATCGGCGCGCGGCTCGCGGCAGAGCGCGGGCTGACGCTGATCAAGCCGTTCGACGAACCCGAGGTGATCGCCGGACAGGGCACCTGCGGGCTCGAGATCGCCGAGCAGGCGGCGGAGGCCGGCGTGAGCGAGGCCGACGTGATCGTCTGCTGCGGCGGCGGCGGTCTGACCTCGGGCATCGCGCTGGCGCTCGAAGCCAGGGCGCCGGGGCTGCGGGTACGGCCCGCCGAGCCCGAGGGGTTCGACGACGTGAAACGCTCTCTGGCAGCCGGCGAGATCGCCCGCAACGCGCAACTCTCGGGCAGTATCTGCGACGCGATCGTGACGCCGCAGCCCGGCGAGCTGACCTTCCCGATCATGCGCCGCCTCTGCGGTCCGGGCCTCGCCGTCAGCGAGGAAGAGGCGCTGAAGGCCATGCAGCTCGCCTTCCGGCACCTCAAGGTGGTGGCCGAGCCGGGCGGCGCGGTGGCGCTGGCCGCGGCGCTGTTCCACGGCGATGAGATCGAGGGCAACGCGGTGGTTTGCACGATCTCGGGCGGCAATGTCGATCCGGAGATGTTCAAGCGGGCGCTCGACCTCCCTCTTTGACGCGGCTCAAGGCGCGGTTTGCGGCACGGGTGCAGACTCGGGACGCAAACCGATGGAGGGCCGGATGCCGGATCTTCCGAGCCACAGGGGCATTCACGCGGGCATTCCCCCGCTTACACTTGCGCTGATCTATATCGGCGCCGTGGTGCTGCCGCTCGCGCTGGCCGCCCTGCTCGGCGAGACGCACCGGCAGGTCACCGTGCAGCTTGGCGCCGCGGCGGGCTCGATCTCGGCAGCGATGATCCTCCTGCAGATGATCTCCAGCGGCCGCTTCGAGGCGGTTTCGGGCCGCATCGGCATCGACATCACCATGGCATTCCACAAATGGGCCGCGCCGATGGCGCTGGCCTTCGCGCTGGCGCATGTGGCGCTGCTGATCGGCCTGCCCGACCCGGATCGCCCGAACCGCCTCGCCCGCCGCTTCGCGACGCTGATGACCGCCGAGCGGCTCTGGGATGCGCGGCTGGCGCTGATCCTGCTGGCGCTTCTGGTGGGGCTGGCGCTGCTGCGCGACCGGCTGCCGGTGCGCTACCAGATCTGGCGCGGCAGCCACGCTCTGGGGGCGCTGGCGCTGGTCGGGCTGGTGCTGGCACACCTTGTCACCGACGGGTTGCTTGGCCCGGCCCGCGCCGCGCTCTGGACGGGCTTCGCTGCCGCCGTCACCCTGCCCGCGCTCTGGGTCTATGCCCGTCGGCTGACACGGCCCCGCAGTGAGTGCTGGACCGTCGCCAGCCTCCGCCGCGTCACGCCGCGCATCCACGAGATGCTGCTTGAGAACCCGCATGGCGACAGCCTCGACTTCCGGCCCGGCCAGTTCGTCTGGGCCAGCGTCGGCGGCCAGCGCCTGCCGCTGCATGACCACCCGTTCTCCATCGCCTCCGCCCCCGGCGCGCCGCAACTCCGGCTGCTGATCCAGGAGGCGGGCGATTTCACCTCGTCGCTCGATGCGGTGGAACCGGGCACCCGCGTCGCCATCGACGGGCCGCATGGCAGCTTCGGACCAAGCGACGCCCCGCGCGACGGGCTCGTCCTGATCGCCGGCGGCGTCGGCATCGCGCCGATCCTGTCGATGCTCGAAACCTTCGCCCGCGACGGCTGCGCCTGCCGGCTGCGCTTTGCCTACGCGATGCATGACAGCCGCGACATGATCCCCGCCGCGATGTTCCGCCCGGCACTGGCGACGCTCGGCGTGACGCCACTGCTGACCGCAAGCCGCAACGCCGGCGGCGAGATCGCGCAGGGCCGGCTCGGCGAGGCGCAGATGAAGCTGCTTCTCGATGGGCTGGATCCGAAGCGCGTCGAGGTGATGATCTGCGGCCCGGGGCCCTTGATGACCACGCTGACCGATACGCTCAACGACCTCGGCGTGCCGCTCTCGCACATCCATTACGAGCGTTTCAGCTACGGCTCGGGGCCGCTCTCGCGCAAGGATCACCGGATAATGGCGGGGTTCGCGACGATCTTCGCCGCGCTGGCGGCGGCGATGGCGCTCTACTCGCTGGTCTGAGACCGGAACCACGCGATGAGCGCCGCCCGCAGGTCGGGATCGCTGGCATGATGGCGGCTCAGGAAGGCGTCCATCTCGGCCGCGGCATCCGGCCCTTCGAACGCATAAGACACCTCGGACGGGTTGCGATGACAGCGCGTGCAGGCCTGTTGGAAATAGGCCGCACCCTCCTCGTTCTCGGCCAGAAGCGTGCCCGGCGCAACGCCACTCAGAACCATGGAAAGAACAATCGCCGTCCGCATCTCCCGACCTCCCAGTCCGAACACCGCATCTGTTGCGATCATCGGCCCGGCGGGCGGGGTTGCGCAACCGGCGAATTGCCTCAGTCGTCGATCCGACGCGCCTCGTCGACCAGCATCACCGGGATGCCGTCGCGGATCGGGTAGGCGAGGCCCGCGGCCTTGCTGATCAGCTCCTGACGCTCGAGATCGTAGTCGAGCCGGTGCTGCGTCGCCGGGCAGACCAGCGCCTCGAGCATGCGGCGGTCAAACGCCGCGGGGGATGTGTCGGCTTCGGTCATTGCACGCGGTCCTCTCCGCCACCGCCCCGAAGGGCATATTCGATCAGCGTCACCAGCGTTTCGCGCCGGGTCTGCAGCGACGGCGCCTCGAGCAGCGCCTGTTTTTCCTCGGGGTCGAACTCGAGCAGCATGGACAGCGAATTCACCAGCAGCTCGTCATCGGCCTCCTTGAGCGTGCCCCAGTCCGCCGACAGGCCCTTGGCCTCGAAATAGCGGTCGAGCAGCCTCATGAATGCGTCACGCTGGAATTCGGGATCGCTTTCGTCGGTCTCGAGATCCCGGTCGAACCCCTCCCAGCTCACCTCGCAACGGCGGTAGGGGGTGAAGCTCTCGATCTCCTGCCGGATGCGAAACCGCGACATGCCCGTGAGGGTGATCATGTAGCGCCCATCCTCGGTTTCCGAGAATTGCGTCACCCGCCCGGCGCAGCCGATGCGGTAAAGCCCGTCTCCGCCCTCGCGCTTCGACAGCGGGTCGGGCTGGACCATGCCGATCAGGCGCGACTCGGTCTTGAGCGCGTCGTCGAACATCGCCAGGTAGCGGGGTTCGAAAATGTGCAGAGGCAGCCGCGCGCGCGGCAGAAGCAGCGCGCCCGGCAGGGGAAAGATCGGGATCGTTCCCGGCAGATCGATGTGTTTCGCCATGCAAGCCCAGCTAGCGCGCCCGAGGCCTCAGGCAAATATCATCGAGCTGAGTTTTCGGCGTCCGTTCAGCACCACCGGATCGTTCGGCTTCAGCGCCTCGAAGATGGTGAAAAGCTGAGCTTTTGCCGCGCCGTCGTTCCACTCGCGATCGCGCTTGAAGAGCTCGAGCAGCTGTTCCACCGCGCCCGCCGCGTCGCCCTTGGCATAGAGCGCCTGAGCGAGGTCGAAGCGGGCCTGATGATCGGCCGGATCGGCTTCGACGGCGGCGGTCAGATCTGCGACGGGGCCGGCATCGGCGGCCTGCTTCGCGAGCTCGAGCTGCGCGTGTGCGGCTTCCAGCTCGGGGCTCTTGGAAATCTCCACCGGGGCGCCGTTGAGCACCGCCTCGGCCTGCTCGAGATCGTCCATCGCAATATGGGCGCGCACGAAGCCGCCGTAGGCGCGGGCGTTCTGCGGCTCTTCCTCGAGGATCGCCGCGAAGGTCTGCGCCGCGTCGGTGGCGGCACCCTGCTCGAGCATCTCCTCGGCGGCGTCGACCGCGGCATCGAGCCCGTCCTCACCGGCTTCGCCACCGGCGGCCTGGATCACCCGCTCGACAAAGGCCTTCAGCTCGGAGGGCGGCAGTGCGCCCTGGAAGCCATCGACCGGCTGGCCCTTGTAGAAGGCATAGACCGTCGGGATCGACTGGATCCGCATCTGGCCGGCGATCATCTGCGCCTCGTCGACATTGACCTTGGCCATGACCACGGCGCCCTTGGCAGCGGTCACCTCGGCCTCGAGTGCCGGTCCGAGCTGCTTGCAGGGGCCGCACCACGGCGCCCAGAAGTCCACGATCACCGGGACCTCCTGCGACTTCTCGACCACCTCGGCCATGAAGTCGGCTTCGGTCACGTCCTTGATCAGATCGCCCTTCGGCGCCTGCGCATTGCCACCCAGTTCCAGCATCTTGTCCTCCGCTGCTTGCGGTCACGTTGCAGGGACAGATGGCGCATGAGCCTTGGTGTTGCAAGGGGATCGCGTCAGCGCTTGGGCCCAAAGCGCCGAAAAGCCGCGCTAGTCGTGCTCGATCCGGGCCCAGATCGGCAGGTGATCCGAGGCCAGCCGCGCCGCGCCGCCACTCTCGACCCCCATCTCGGCGATGCGAAGCCCGCGGCCGTGGGCGATGCCGTCGAGCGCCACGAAGGGTCGGCGCGCGTGATAGCTGCGTCCCGGCAGCAGCAGTTCGAAATTCTTCTCCCACGGCTCGTAGCCGCGGACGTCTGACCACTCGTTGAAGTCGCCGGCGATCAGCGCCCGGATCTCGCGCCCCTTCAGATGCTCGCGGATCGTGGTCATCTGCTGCAGGCGGTAGCGCCGCATCAGCCCCAGATGCGCGCCCACCAGGGTCACGCCGCCGACTTCGGCCAGCACCGCGCCGCGCGGCTCCAACCCCGGCAGATCGATGCGCTCGAGCCGGGCGGGCTCGAGCCCCCGGCGCAGCAGGATGGCGTTGCCATGCCAACCGATGCTGACATCGTTGATCGCCAGGTCGGCAACCTCGTAGTCGGTCTCCTGCGAGATCAGGAAGCGCGGCAGCGCGGTGGGGCGCGGCCCGAGCCGGAGGTCAGCCTCCTGCAGCAGCACCGCGTCGGCGTCGATCTGGTTGAGCACCTTGAGGATGCGCGCCGGATCGCGGCGGCGATCGGTCCCCAGCGCCTTGCGGATGTTGTAGCTCGCGATTTTCATGCCCGGCGGTCCCTCTCAGAGCACCGGAGAGAACAGCCGGGTGACGCGTGCGCCGGCGCGCAGCCACAGCGGCTGCTCGTCGAAGCTGGTCTCGAGCTTCTCGGAGACCTCGAAATCCGCCTCGAGCATCGCGGCCACCCGGCCCGCGAAGCGCTCGTCGAACACCGCCACCATGGTCTCGAAATTGAGCCGGAAGGACCGATTGTCGAGGTTGGCAGTGCCGACACCGGCAAAATCGTCGTCGCAGACCACCACCTTCTGGTGCACGAAACCCGGCTGGTAGCGCCAGATCTGCACCCCGGCGGCGCGCAGCTCGTCGAAATAGGTGAAGGCCGCGAGCCAGGTCAGCCAGTGGTCGCGGACCTCGGGCACAAGCACCCGTACGTCGACCCCGCGCAGCGCCGCCGCCTTCAGCGCCGCCATGACCTCCTCGTCGGGAACAAGGTAGGGCGACGAGATCCACAGCCGCTCTCGCGCGGCGTTGATCGCGGAGAAATAGAACAGTGAGCCGCTGTCGAGCTCGTCGACCGGGCCGGAGGGCACCACCACCGCGTCGGCGCCATCTTCCTGCGCCGCCGGGGTCCAGTGCAGCTTTTCGCCCAGCGCCTCGTCGGTGGCCCAGTGCCAGTCCTCGACATAGGCCAGCTGAAGCTGCGCCACGGTCGGCCCGGTAAGCCGCAGGTGGGTGTCGCGCCACGGCCCGAATTCCGGGTTCAGCCCGCGATAGGTGTCCGAGACGTTGAGTCCGCCTGTAAAGCCGATCTCGCCGTCGATGATGACGGTCTTGCGATGGTTCCGGAAGTTGATCTGCAGCCGCGAGGTCGGGCCGCGTGCGGCGCGCGGGTCGAGCACGGTGACACCGGCCTCGACCAGCCGCTCGCGGTAGCTTGCCGGCAGGCTGTAGCTGCCCACCCCGTCATAGAGCAGACGCACGTCCACGCCGCGCTCCGCCGCCGCGATCAGGCGGTCCGCCAGCGCCCGGCCGGTGTCGTCGTCGGCGATGGTATAGTATTGGACCAACACGTAGCTCTTGGCGGCGTCGATGGCCTCGTGGATCGCCGGGAAGGTCTGCGCGCCGTCAATCAGCAGCTCGAACCGGTTGCCGCCGACCACTTTCAGCTCCGAGATGCTCTCGTAGAGCCGGTAGGCGGCGCGCTGCCGGCTCGGCTGTACCGTGCGCGCATAAGCCCCGTAGGTCTTCATCAGCTGGTGACTGGCACGCCGGCGCTTGGTGAAGCCGTGCAGCTTGTGATGCCCGAAAAGCAGGTAGGCTGGCAACGCGAACCAAGGCGCGGCGAGCAGGAACACAACCCACGCGACCGAGCCTTGCGGCGTGCGCGCGCGGCGCAGCACCCGCCAGATCGCCACCCCCACGGCCAGCGGCAGGAGGACGGCGATGAGAACGGAGATCAGGATGCGCAGATCGGTGATGAACATGGACCTATGCCTACAGGGTTCGTCTCAACCCTGCCAAGTCCTTCCGGTTCCCCCGGCGCCATTGTTCGCGGTCAGAGATCGAATGTCGCGAAAACCGGCGCGTGGTCCGAGGGCTTTTCCCAGCCGCGCGCATCTCGCAGCACCCGGCTCGAATGCCCGGCGGAGGCGATGTCGGGCGTCGCCCAGACATGATCGAGGCGACGGCCCTTGTCGGCGGCATCCCAGTCACGCGCCCGGTAGGACCACCACGAATAGAGCTGGCCTTCGGGGATGTCCTTGCGGGTGATGTCGACCCAGCCACCGGCCTCCTGCGTCTCGGCCAGCGCCTCGACCTCGACGGGCGTATGCGAGACCACCTTCAGAAGCTGCTTGTGCGACCAGACGTCATCCTCGCGCGGGGCGATGTTGAGATCGCCGACGAGGATGGATTTCTTCGGCGCCTCCGCGCGGAACCAGTCGCGCATCTCGGCGAGGTAATCGAGCTTCTGGCCAAACTTCTCGTTGACCTCCCGATCGGGCACGTCGCCGCCGGCGGGAACGTAGAAGTTCTGCACCGTCACGCCGTTCTCGAGCTCGGCCGCAACGTGGCGGGCATGGCCCAGCCCGGCGAAGTCGTGGTCGCCCATGTCGCGCATCGGCAGCTTCGACAGGATCGCCACGCCGTTGTAGCCCTTCTGCCCCCGCGCCACGACATGGCCGTAGCCGAGCGCGCGGAACGCCTCCATCGGAATCTTCTCGACCGGGCTCTTGCACTCCTGCAGGCAGAGCACGTCCGGTGCCTCCTCGGTCAGCAGCTTGCAGACCAGCGCCTCGCGCAGGCGGACCGAGTTGATGTTCCAGGTGGCGAGGGTGAAGGGCATGTCTGGGATCTCCGGCTGTGTCCCTGCCCCAATCGCACCGGGGCAGGGTCATCGCAACCCGGATCGTGCCGCAGCCGGGGGCTCAGGCGCCCTCGCGCACCGTGTCGATCATCAGTTGCACGTTCTCGGGATCGGCATCGGGGGTGATGCCGTGACCGAGGTTGAAGATGTGCGGCCCCTTGGAGAACGCCTTCACCACGCGCAGGGTCTCGGTCACCAGCGCGTCGCCGCCGGTCACCATGTGCGAGGACGCAAGATTGCCCTGCACGCAGCCCGAAACCTGCACGTGCTCGGCCGCCCATTCCGGGCTCACGCTGTCATCAACCGCGACGCAATCGGCGCCGGTCGCTTCGTGGAAGCCGACATAACCCTGCCCCGCCTGCCGCGGGAACACGATGACCGGCAGGCCGGGATGGCGTGCCTTGAGCTCCTGGGTGATGATCCGTGCGGGCTCAAGTGCGTAGCGCCGGAAATCCTCGCCCGAGAGCGAGCCCGCCCAGCTGTCGAACAGCTTGACCACCTCGGCCCCCGCCTCGACCTGCGCCGAGAGGTAGTCGATGGTGGCCTCGGTCAACCGCTCGATGATCGCCTCGAAGAGCGGCCGGTTCTCGGCCTTGAGCGCGTGCGCCGGGCCCTGGTCCTTGGTGCCGCGACCCGCGATCATGTAGGTCGCCACCGTCCACGGCGCGCCGGCAAAGCCGATCAGCGTGGTCTCTTCCGGCAGCTCGCGGCGGAGGATCTTCACCGTCTCGTAGATCGGGCTCAGCGTGTCATGGATCATCTCGCCACGGCCCAGCTTGTCGAACTCGGCCTGCGTGGTGATGGTCGACAGGCGCGGCCCCTCGCCGGTGACGAACCACAGGTCGTTGCCGAGCGCCTGCGGCACCAGCAGAATGTCGGCGAACAGGATCGCCCCATCGAAGCCGTAACGGCGGATCGGCTGCAGCGTCACCTCGGCGGCGAGCTCGGGGTTGTAGCACAGCGACAGGAAGTCGCCGGCCTGCGCCCGCGTCGCCTTGTATTCCGGCAGGTAGCGCCCGGCCTGGCGCATCATCCAGATCGGCGGCACGGGCAAGGTCTCGCCGGCAAGCGCCCTGAGGATGGTCTTGGTCATTGTCGCGGCCTCCCAGATGGTGTCGCAGGCGGCAATATGTCAATTCACGCCCCATTGCCACAGGCGAACACGCGACATAAAGCTCAGGCCCATGATGACACTGCTTCCCTCCCCCGCCGCTCCTCTGAAGATCGGCACCCGCGGATCGCCGCTGGCGCTGGCCCAGGCCCACGAGACCCGCGACCGCCTCGCCGCCGCCTTCGACCTGCCGCAGGACGCCTTCGAGATCGTCGTCATCAAGACCACCGGCGACGACCGCGCGATGATCGCTGCCGACCGGCCGCTGAAAGAGATCGGCAACAAGGGGCTCTTTACCAAGGAGATCGAGGAGCAGCTGCTCTCGGGCGGCATCGACATCGCGGTGCACTCGATGAAGGACATGCCGACGGAGCAGCCCGAGGGCCTCGTGCTCGACTGCTACCTCCCGCGCGAGGACGAGCGCGACGCCTTCATATCGCCGGGCCATGCCGGGCTTGCCGCCCTGCCCGAGGGCACCGTTGTCGGCACCTCGTCGCTGCGCCGCCGTGCGCAGCTGCTGAACCGCCGGCCGGACCTGCAGGTGGTGGAGTTCCGCGGCAACGTGCAGACCCGGCTGAAGAAGCTCGAGGACGGCGTCGCTGCCGCCACCTTCCTCGCCATGGCGGGACTGCGTCGCATGGACATGACCGACATCCCGATGACCGCCATGTCGCCCGACGACATGCTGCCCGCCATCGCCCAGGGTGCCATCGGCATCGAGCGTCGCTCCGATGACAGCCGCACGGGCGACATGCTGGCCGCGATCCACGATACCGACACCGCCACCCGTCTCGCCGCCGAACGCACCTTCCTCGCGGCGCTCGACGGCTCCTGCGAGACCCCCATCGCAGGGCTCGCGGAGCTCGACGGAGACAGGCTCCGCCTGCGCGGCGAGATCCTCGCCCCCGACGGCAGCGCCTCCCACGCCGGCGAACTGAGCGGCCCCGCCGCCGATGGCCCCGCCATGGGCCGCGCGCTCGCCGAAGAGCTCCTCGCCAGGGCCGGCCCTGATTTTTTCGCCTGGCGCGGCTGACCATCTCGCAAACATCCGGGCCGGACGCCTCCGGCGGGAGTATTTTTGACGAAGAGAAGCCAGGGGCGCAGCGCTCCTGGCTTCTCTGGTTTCAAAATACCTCGGGGGTGAATTGGCGCACAGCGCCAAGAGGGGGCAGCGCCCCCTCCTTTCTTTTATTATGCGCGCACCTCCGGTGCGACAGGGGGCAGCGCCCCCGTCACCGCCCGGGCCGGCGAAGACGGGACCGGGCTGATCCTGCGCAGTCCGAAGGGCTGCACCGCCGGACATCTTTCACAAGAAAATGCCCCCGGCATTGCGGCCGGGGGCAGGGGTCTGGAGAGCGGCCCGGGTCTTCGCCCGCGCCGTCACGGCGTGGCCCGGCGTCAGCTCGGCCCGATCATGAAGCAGGTCACCTGCCGCGCCTGCAGCCGGCGGCAGGCGAGATCCGCGGTCTCGCGGCTCAGCCCCATGAAATTGGCATCGAAGCCGGAGCTGCGGTCGATCACTTTGCGCAGCGAGCCATCCAGCGTCGAGGTCTCCATCAGCGCGGTCTTCAGCAGCACCTTCTCGGCGGCGTAGCGGCTTGGATAGCGACCGACATTGATGCCCCAGTGGCGCCCGCCCGAGGTCGAGAGCCGTGTCACGACCTCCTGCGTTTCCTGCACCGGCGCCGAGACCGGCACGGCCTGTGCCTCGGCCGGCGCCGCCGAGGCGGCAGCCATCAGGATGCCCTGCGGGCGGCGCACCGGCTTGATCGAGGCATTGGGCGCCACGTCCGAGGCATCGCCGGCAACCGCCTCGGGGACCGCTTCGGCAATCTCGACCTCCGAGACGGCGCTCTCCTCGGCGATCTGTACACTGGCCAGCACGGTCTCGATGTCGCTCTCCACGCTCGCCACCAGCGGGGCGATCTCGGCGCTCGAGGCGCCGGGGCGGGATTGCGGTCGCAGGCTGCGGGTCACCGCCGCCGAGACCACGCGAATCGTCTTGCCACGCGCGCCGTCCGGCGAGGGGTCGGCGCTGCGCGCCACTTCGACATTGCCGAGCCCGCGATTGCCGAGATAGGGCGGCTTGCCCGGCGCCCGCAGCGCGACGCGGGTCTTGGCGCGCTTGAAGCCGAGATCCATCAACTCCGCCACCTTGGCATTGCGCGACGCGGTGGAGCGACCGCCGAACACCGTCGTCACCACCCGTTCGCTGCCGCGCTCGGCAGAGGCCACGAGGTTGAAGCCCGCCGCGCGGGTGTAGCCGGTCTTGATGCCGTCGGCGCCCTTGTAGGCCCCGAGGAACCGCCGGTTGGTGTTGTAGACCTCGTGCATGCCCGCATGGGTCGTGATGCGCGAGAACAGATTATAATACTGCGGGTAGTCGTAGATCATGTGCCGCCCGAGCAGCGTCATGTCCCGCGCCGTCGACATGTGACCGGTCTCGGTCAGTCCGTTGGCGTTCTTGAACGTGGTGCGCGACATGCCCATCGCCTTGGCGGTGCGGTTCATCCGCCGTGCGAAGGCCGCTTCGCTGCCCGAGATCGCCTCACCGATGGCGGTGGCGGCATCGTTGGCGGATTTCACCGCCGCCGCCCGCACCAGATAGCGCAGCTTGATCTTCTGCCCCGAGCGCAGCCCCAGTTTCGAGGGCGGCTCTGCCGCGGCATTGCGCGAGATCGTGACCACCGTGTCCATGGTCAACTCGCCATGCTCGACCGCCTCAAAGGCGAGGTAGAGCGTCATCATCTTGGTCAGAGATGCGGGGTGCAGCGGGGTGTCGGCATTCTCGGAATGCAGCACCTCGCCGGATCTGGCGTCCACCACCATCGCCGCGTAGGGCGCAGCGAGAGCGCTCATCGGAGCAGCGATGAGGAACCAGAGTAGTGTAATGAATTGCAGGCCTGCTCGGCCCGGCTTTTGCCTGTGCCGTCCCGTCACGGTATCCGCCTTTTTTTCTGCCTCGGTGTTCCCGGTTTCTCCGGTGAACTTCTCGTTATGATTGTTTGAAAGCGTAGCACGGAAGATCGCATCGCGGAAGACCGCAATATGTTGATTCTCTGCCTCTTTCGAAGGCAGCGGAGTCCAGATGTTGGGGGCCGTTTCGGACCACCGACTATCACGGCGATTAAGGCAAAAATGTGGCGAAATCGCGAGACTCAGCCGATCTCGCGCACCAGACTCACCAGCCCGCCAAGATCTTCGAGCTCTGCAAACCGCGGATGCGCGGGCTTTTCCGCCGCCTCCAGAGACCACATGAGCTCCTGCGGCACGTAGACTCCCCAGCCGCCCGCCTCGATCGCCGGACGCACATCCGATTTCAGCGAGTTGCCGACCATCATCGCCGCCCCTGCCCCACCCGGGCAGGCCGCGAAGATCCGGGCATAGGTCTCGGGCCGCTTGTCCGAGACGATCTCCACCGCATCGAACCAGTCGCCCAGCCCGGACTGGGCGAGCTTGCGCTCTTGGTGCAGAAGATCGCCCTTGGTGATCAGCACGAGGTGATGATCCGCCGCCAGCGCCTCGACCGCCTCCTGCGCGTGCGGCAGCAACTCGATGGGGTGGGCCAGCATGTCCTGCCCGGCCTTGAGGATCTCGCCGATGACGCTGCCCGGCACCCGCCCGTCGGTGACCTCGATCGCGGTCTCGATCATCGACAGCACGAAGCCCTTCACGCCGAAACCGTAATGCCCGATATTGCGCCGCTCGGCCTCGAGCAGCCGCGCGTCGAGGTGATCGGCCTCCACATGGTCCTGCAGCAGCTCGGCGAATCGCTCCTGTGTCAGCTTGAAGAAACGCTCGTTGTGCCAGAGCGTGTCGTCCGCATCGAAACCGATTGTCAGCAAATTCGAGGCCATAAGGCGAAGACTCCGTCCTGAGCCCTTTTCTCCGGGCGATCACCGATTTATATAGACCCTTCGAGCCACCAACCGCAAAGCGCCTTGAGCCCGAGATGACAATCACCATCACGGAAAAAACCATCCGCCTCGCGAACTCGCCCTCCCTGCCGGGAGATGGCGATGGCGATGCCGATGTGGTCCTGCAGACCAAGCCCAAGACCAAGCGGCCGCCGCTCTACAAGGTGCTGCTGCTGAACGACGATTACACGCCGATGGAATTCGTCGTCCACGTGCTCGAGCGGTTTTTCGGCATGTCCCATGCCCAGGCTTTCGAAATCATGCTCACGGTGCACAAGAAGGGGGTCGCGGTGGTCGGCGTGTTCAGCCACGAGATCGCCGAGACCAAGGTCGGACAGGTGATGGATTTCGCCCGCCGCCATCAGCATCCGCTGCAATGCACCATGGAAAAGGAGTGAGCCGCGCCCCCGCGCCGGCCCTGCCATGACAGCCGAGAGATTGAGTTTCGCAACAAAGGCAGGCCTCACCCTGCCCTCCGATGGCCGCATCCTGCTGATCGGCGCCCCCGGGGACCTGCTCACCGAGGCACTGCCGCTCGAGCGCTGCGCCGTGGTGCAGGGCTTCAATCCCGATCATGACCTGTGGCAGCGCCGCGGTGTGCCCGTCGCTCTGCACCGGAAGGCGACTTTGCCGCCGCCATCGTCTTCCTGCCCCGCTCGCGCGAGCTGGCCGAGGCGCGCGTCGCCATGGCTTGTGCCGCGGCCCCCGGCGGGCTGATCGTCATCGACGGCCAGAAGACGACGGCATCGAGCCCATCGCCAAGGCGGTGAAGGCGCGTGCACCGCTGCTCGGTCAGGTCTCCAAGGCGCATGGCAAGACGGTCTGGTTCACCGCCACCGACGCCTTCGCAGACTGGGCCCGCGAGGCCGCGCCCAACGTCCACGGGCTCTGGACCGCGCCGGGCGTGTTCTCGGCCGACGCCCCCGATCCGGGCTCGGCCGCTCTGCTCGCCGCGCTGCCCGAGAAGCTCGGCGCGCAGGTCGCCGATCTCGGCGCCGGATGGGGCGGGCTCGGGGCCGGTCTGCTGACCCGCGACGGCATCAGAACGCTGCACATGGTCGAGGCCGACCACGCCGCGTTTGAGTGTGCGCGCCGCAACGTCACCGACCCGCGAGTGCAGTTCCACTGGGCCGACGCGACCACCTGGACCCCGCCCGAACTGCTTGACGCCGTGGTGATGAACCCGCCCTTCCATCAGGGACGGCGTGCCGATCCCTCTCTGGGGCAGGCCTTCATCACCGCCGCGCGCAAGATGCTGAAACCGTCCGGGCAGCTCTGGCTGGTGGCCAACCGCCACCTGCCCTACGAGACCACGCTTGCCGCACAATTCCGCAACAGCGACGAGATCGCCGGGGACAGCCGCTTCAAGATCCTGCACGGCTCTCGCCCGAACCGGTGATCTTCGCTAACGTCACCCCGACGCGCCAACTCTCAGGGAACGCCGAATGAGCTATTCGATCGAAGGCAAGACCGCCATCGTCACCGGAGCCGCGAACGGCGTCGGTCTCGCCATCGCACGGCACTTCGCCGACAAGGGCGCCAACGTGATGTTCGCCGACATGGACGAGAACCGGCTCGCCAAGGAATGCGGGCAGGAAACCGACGGCGGCAACATGTGCTACTTCGCCGGCGACCTGCGCGAGAAGCTGACGCTGAACAACCTGCTCTCGGCCACGCTCGACCAGTTCGACCGGGTCGATATCCTGATCAACGGGGCGCGGCAGATGATGCCGACCGATCCGCTCGACCTCGAAGACGACACCATGGAAACGCTGATCGGGCAGAACCTGATGCCGGCCTACCGGCTCAGCCAGATCGTCGCCAGGCGGATGATGAAGCAGTCGAACGGCGACAGCGACCGGCAGGCCGGCGCGATCATCAACCTCTCGTCCATCGCCTCGCGCCGCACCCAGAAGCAGATCCTGTCCTACTCCGTGTCCTGCGCCGCGCTCGACCAGATGACTCGCTCGATGGCAGTCGCACTGGCGCCCGAGCGCATCCGGGTGAACGGCGTCGGCTTCGGCTCGGTGATGTCGGCGAGCCTCAAGGACAAGCTTAAGGATCACCCGAACTACCGCAAGGAGATCGAAGCCAACACGCCGCTTGGCCGCATCGCCGCGCCCGGCGCGCTGGCCGAGGCGGTTCAGTTCCTCGCCTCCGAAGGGGCGGGCTTCATGACCGGTCAGATCCTCACCGTCGATGGCGGCCGCACGCTGATCGACCCGGTTGTCGCCCCCGCGCACTGATTGCCCCCGCCCCCGCTTGGGTCTAACACGGGCCCGCATAGCGAGGAGATCCACGATGACCGACACCGATGCCTTCGCCGAGCGCAAGATCCGCGCCTCGGACTGGTTCCGCGCCCTGCGCGACGAGATCGTGGCGGCCTTCGAGGGGCTCGAGCAGAGCCATGACACCGGCCCGTTCTCCGACGACGCGCCCGGAGCCTTCGAGGTCACCCCCACCAGCCGCACCGCCGAGGACGGCTCCGATGCCGGTGGCGGGCTGATGAGCGTGATGCGCGGTGGTCGGGTGTTCGAGAAGGTCGGCGTCAACGTCTCCACCGTTTACGGCACGCTCGGCGAGGCGGCGCAGAAATCCATGGCGGCGCGCGGCGTGCCGGGGATCGAGAGCGACCCCCGCTTCTGGGCCAGCGGCATCAGCCTCGTCGCCCACATGCGCAACCCGCACGTCCCGGCGGTGCACATGAACACGCGCATGTTCTGGACCCCGAACGCCTGGTGGTTCGGCGGCGGCTCCGACCTCAATCCCTGCATCGAATACGACGAGGACACGGCGCATTTCCACGCCACCCAGAAGGCGCATCTCGACCCACACGGGCCGGCGCTCTATCCCGAGCTCAAGGCCTGGGCCGACGAGTATTTCTACATCCCGCACCGCAAGCGGGCGCGCGGTGTCGGCGGCATCTTCATGGACGACCGCAACACCGGCGACTGGGACGCGGATTTCGCGCTGACGCAGGATATCGGCCGCGCCTTCCTGCCGGCCTACCTGCCGCTGGTGGAAAAGCGCCGGGTGATGCCCTGCGACGCGGCGGACCGTGAGACGCAGCTGGTGCATCGCGGGCTCTATGCCGAGTACAATCTCGTCTATGACCGGGGCACCAAGTTCGGTCTGGCCACCGGGCACGATGCCAACGCGGTTCTGATGAGCCTGCCGCCGCTGGCAAAATGGATCTGATCTTAGGGTGACGCGTGGCGCCGGGCGGTCAAAACAGCCCGGCTTCCTTGGCGATCATCGCCGCATGGGTGCGGTTCGACGCGTTGATCTTGCGATACAGCGACTTCACATGCAGCTTGACGGTCGGCTCGCGGATGTCGAGATCGCGGGCGATTTCCTTGTTGGACTTGCCCTGCGTCAGCCCCTCGAGCACCTCGAGTTCACGCGGCGACAGCTTCTCCGCGAGCGGGTTTACCTCGGTCTCTTCCTCGGCGCGCATGAAGTCGAGCGGCGCGTATTGCTCGCCCATCGCCATGAAGCGCACGGCGTTGACCAGAGATTTCGCCGAGAGGGTTTTCGGCAGGAAGCCCGCGGCCCCGGCCTCGAGCACCTTTTCCGCCACCTCGCGGCTGGCGGTGCCCGAAATGATCGCGACGCGGCGCGCACCGGGCAGCGCCTGCATCCGGGTAAAGCCGGTCAGCCCGTTCATCCCCGGCATCGAGTAATCGAGCAGAACGAGATCGAAAGGTCCGTCCGTCGCGACCCGCGCCTCGGCCTCGGGATAGGTCGAGACCCCGATGGTCTCGAAACTGCCCTCGCCTTCGAGAAAAAGCTCGAGCGTGTCGCGCAGGAGGTCATGGTCATCGGCGATGAGAACACGCATGGCAGTCGTCTGTCGGGCGTCGGGACGCATCGCTAAATCAACCTTCACCTCGAAATCCCCTGTCAAGTTCCACGAATCACCTTTCGGTTGTTCTTCTAGGCTGGTCCGGAAAGGAGGTAAAATTAAGGAAGGCGTTCGCTACGCTGCGTAACGGTCACGGCTATCCCACTGGTCACACGGTCATCTTAGCACAGACCTCCGGAAAAGCGGGCTTTTCGACAGATATTTTCTGGCTGTTGCCCCAAGACGCTCATGCTGCCCTTAAGTTGTCCTCCGGGCCGGATGCCTCGAGCTCGAACTCGGACACGAGCGCCGCGAGATGCTGGACCCGCTCGGCGATCTCGTGCGAGCTGTCTCGGCTGCCCTCCGCCGCCGTGCCGTTCTGCGCGGTGAGTTCGTTGAGCCGCCGAATGGCATCGTTGATTTCCTCGAGTTCGCGACTCTGGCCGTCGGCGGCGGTGCTCACGCCCGAGAGCACCTCATCCACCTTGCGGATCTGTTCAAGGATGGTCTGCAACGCGCGGCCGGTCTCTCCGACCAGATCGACACCGCTCTTGACCTCGGCGGCGCTCTCTTCGATCAGCGCCTTGATCTCGAGCGCCGCGTCGGCCGAGCGCCCGGCGAGGCTCTGCACCTCCATCGCGACCACCGCAAAGCCCTTGCCGCTTTCGCCGGCGCGCGCGGCCTCGACCCCGGCATTCAGAGCCAGAAGGTTGGTCTGGAACGAAATATCCTCGATCACCCCGGTGATCTGGGCGATGCGGCCGGAGGAATCCGCGATCCGGTCCATCGCGTTCACCGCGCGGTCGACCACCCCGCCGGAGAGATCCGCGCGTTCGCGCGCGCCATCGGCAAGGTCCTTGGCATCCCTCAGCGACCCGCTGGTCTGGCGCAACGTCTCGGTCAGTCCGGACACGGTGTCGGAGGTGCGCGCGATCATCTCGACCTGGCGGGTGGTCCGATCGGCGAGGTCGGACGCCGACACCCGCATATCCGACGCCTGATCGCGCAGTTCCGAGACGGTGCCTGCAAGCGTCAGCATGACCTCGCGCAGGCGCGCGGTCGCGGTGTTGAAATCGGTGCGGATCGAGTCGTATTCCGGCGCCAGCGGCGCGTCGAAGCGCAGGGTCAGCCGGGCATGGGCCAGCGCGTTCAGCCCCTCGGTCACCAGCTCCACCACCTGGCGATGCTTGTCGTGCAACGTGGCTTCCTCTTGTTCACGCCGTTCCGTGGCCGCCCTGGTGATCTGCTTGAAGCGATAGATCGACCGCGCCATCATCCCGATCTCTCCGCGCGCCTTGATATGGGGCACCCAGACCTCGAACTGGCCGCCGATCACTTCGTTCATCACCGCCGTGAGCCGGCGCAGCCGCCGCGTGACGAGCTCGGACTGGAACAGGGCGAAACCGGTGCTGAGCAAGGCCACCCCCGCCGTCAACAGGGCCTCGAACCGGAGCGCCTGTCCCGCCTCCGCCGCACCGGCGGCGGTCAGTTCCGCCAGCTCCGCGACCAGCGCGGCCTCGGCCCTGCGCAGATCGTCGATCCACGCGGTCGAGGCCGCGAACCACGCCGGCGCGGTCAACCTTCCCCGTTCGCCGCCATAAGGCAGCGCCACGATAGCCTGGCGCATCGGCTCGAGCCTGCGCGCCGCCGGCGCGTCGGTCAGCCCGGCCACGAATCCCGGTCGTCCGAGCACCGCCTCTGCCCGTGTCAGGAAGGCGCGCTGCCGGGCACCGAGATCGGTGAAGCGGCGGTGCACCGGGTCGGCGAAGCGGGTGCCACCTAGCCCGGCGGCGCCCATCGCCCGCTCGAGCCCGGCGCTCTCTTTCGCCAGGGCGACCAGTTCAGCGGCCTCCATCAGAGTTGCCCCCGGATCGCCCCCGGCACCGAGGCGCACCCGGCTCGAGGCCGCCATCAGCGTCTCGATGATGCCGGTGTAGTACCCCGCAAGCTCGGGTACGGTCAGCGCCAGCGCATCGATCTGCTTGCGCCGCTTGGCGAGCGCCGCCATCCCGTCATCGACCGTTGCGACCTGCTCCGGCGCGACGTCCGACAACACCGCACGATCCGCCAGATGGGACTCGATCGCGGCATCCGTGGCCTCCCGCTGGGCGGCAAGCTCGGTGCGGAAATTGCGCCCGAGGGACGAGCTGAACCCGGCGGAATAGCCGCGTTCCTTCTGCAATTCATGCACCAGGTCCGCGACCGCCCCGGATTCGGCGGCGACCTGAGACACCATCCTTTCGCGCTGGGACAGCTGTGACAGCGACGACAATCCGTTGCCAGCGAGGTACAGCACAAGCAACAGGAGTGGCGCAATGGCACTCAGCAACATCAGGCGCAGGCTCATTCCGTGGCATCCCGTTCAAACACAACCCTCCGCATGGTGTGCCGCATGAGGCGTTAAGATCCCTTGAACGCTGGCACCCCCTCATCCGGCCTGTCGCCCCGGTGGCGGCTGTGCCAAACTCTCGCGAAACAGCAGCGGAGGCCGGCATGGCAGATCTCGAAACCCGCATCGCGCAGGGGCGCGGCGACGCCCCGGCAGACCGCGTCCTGCGCGGAGGCCGCATCCTCGATCTCGTCACCGGCGACCTCCTCGAAGGCGACGTGGCGATCTGCGGCGACACCATCGTCGGCATTCTGGAGGACTACGAGGCGGGCGAGGTGATCGACGTGAGCGGCCTGATCCTGGTGCCCGGCTTCATCGACACCCACCTGCATATCGAGAGCAGCCTCGTCACCCCGTTCGAGTTCGACCGCTGCGTGACCCCGCGTGGCGTCACCACTGCGATCTGTGACCCGCACGAGATCGCCAACGTGATCGGCGCGGCGGGCATCCGCTACTTCCAGGAGGCCAGCGCGCATACGTTGATGGACATCCGCGTGCAGCTGTCCTCCTGCGTGCCGTCGACGCATATGGAGACGGCGGGCGCCGAGCTGCTGGCCGAGGATCTGGCACCGCTGATGGGTCATCCGTCGGGCATCGGGCTGGCGGAGTTCATGAACTATCCCGGCGTGATCCACCGCGATCCGGAGGCGATGAAGAAGCTGCGGCTCTTCGAGGGCGGCCATGTGGATGGCCATTGCCCGCTGCTCTCGGGCAAGGATCTCAACGCCTATGTCGCCGCCGGCATCCGCACCGAGCACGAGGCAACCAGTGCCGGGGAGGCGCTCGAGAAGCTGCGCAAGGGCATGCGGGTGCTGATCCGCGACGGCTCGGTCTCGAAGGACATGCACGCGCTGCAACCGCTCCTGAGCGAGCGCACGGCGCCCTACATGTGCCTGTGCACCGATGACCGCAACCCGCTGGATATCGCCGAGCACGGCCATCTCGATTACATGATCCGCACGATGATCGCGCTCGGCACCCCGCCGCTCGCGGCCTATCGCGCGGCGACGCTGTCGGCGGCTGAGGCCTTCGGGCTCAAGGATCGCGGAATGATCGCGCCGGGCAAGCGCGCCGATATCGTTGCAATTGACTCGCTCGAAGGCTGCCATGCGCAGATGGTGCTGGCAGGCGGCGTGGTGGCGACCGACGCAGCCTTCGCGGCGCGCGGATCGGTCGAATCGGTGGGGCGCGGATCGGTCAAGGCACCGCGGCTGGTGCCCGGGCAGTTCCGCGCCATCGGCAATCGCGAGGAAACCGACGTGATCGGCATCCGCGAGGGGCAGATCCTCACCGACCACCTGCGCGAGACGATCGCCATCGAGGACGGCGACAAGCGGCCCGACGCGGCGCGCGATCTGGTGCGCATCGCGGTGGCGGAGCGGCACGGCAAGAACGGCAACGTGGCCACCGGATTCGTGAAGGGGTTCGGGCTGCAGAGCGGGGCCATTGCCTCGACGGTCTGCCACGACCACCACAACATCGCCTGTGTCGGCGTCGATTACGACGACATGGCGCTGGCTGCGAACCGGCTCGAGGAGATCGAGGGCGGCTTCGTAGTGGCGCGGGGCGGCGACATCCTCGCCGAGTTGGCGCTGCCGGTGGCCGGACTGATGAGCCTCGCGCCGTTCGAGGAGGTGCGCGACCGGCTGGTCGAACTGCGCGCCGCGGCACGGTCTCTGGGTGTGACGCTGGAGGAGCCCTTCCTGCAGCTTGCCTTCCTTGCCCTGCCGGTAATTCCGTCGCTGAAGATCACAGACCGCGGCATGGTCGACGTGCTGAAGTTCGAGATCATTCCGGGCTGATCAGCCGCCGTCGCAGCGCCGATAGGTCAGGTCCACGGGTTCAGCCTCGGGCCCGGTTTCCTGCCGCTGCAGGCGGTCTCCGTCTTCCGTGAGGGTGAGCGACACGTCTTGTGACCAGGTCGTACCTTCGCCGGTATAGGAGAACTCTGCCGCGACCCGCTCCGGGCCGAGATGCTCAACCTCTCGCAGCGTGGCGCGGGACTCATAAAAGGTGAGGTGGCGGGCGGTGACGACCATCAGGCCCTTGGCGTCGGCCCGGCCCCGCTCGCAATCGGCGTCGACAAGCCCCCAGCGGCCCCGCATGTCGTCGGGCAGCACCTGAAGCTCCACCTCCTCGGGTGGGGTCGGCGCCTCGTCCGGCGCACACATTCCGACCTGCAATAGCGACAGCAGGGCGACCGGCAATGCGATATCCCGTATCATGGCGAAGTAACGAGGAGCCCCCGGGCAGGGTTCCGGCCCGGATCAGACCTGTATCAAACGTGGGTCAGAGCAGGTTCAGCAGTTCGATTGTGGGCCAGCCATCCGCCGGCAGGCCCAGTCGGGCCTGCATGTCGCGGACCGCCGAGCGCGTCCCGGCCCCGAGAATGCCATCGATGCCGCCCACGTCGTAGCCCTTGGCGTCCAGCGCACGCTGCAGCGCCAGCATCTGCTCGCCCGAGAGGCCGGGATCGGGGTTGCCCGGGTCATAGACCGAGGCGCCCTCCAGCCGGGAGGCGAAGTAGGCGGCGGTCATGACGTAGGTAAAGCTCTGATTCCACTCAAAGTAGACGCGAAAATTCGGATAGGCGATGAAGCTCGGCCCGCCGCGCCCCTGCGGCAGCAGGATTGAGGCCTCGAGCCGGCCGTCATCCAGCGCCCCCTCGCGGGCCCGCACCCCGAGGCGCTCCCATTCGGCCACGCTCATCGTGGTCTCGAGCCCGGTCTGCGACCAGTCCATGTCGGCGGGCAGGACAACCTCCTGCAGCCACGGCTCGCCGTGGCGCCAGCCCAGCTCCGAGAGCATCTTGGCCCCCGAGAGCAGCGCATCCGGTGCCGAGGTCTTGAGCGTGACATGGCCATCGCCATCGCCGTCCATGCCGTTCTCGAGGATGTCCCTGGGCAGCATCTGCACCATGCCGATCTCGCCCGCCCAGGCGCCGGTGGTGGTGGCAGGATCGAAGTCACCCCGCTCGTAGAGCTCCATCGCGGCGAAGATCTGCGGCCGGAAGATCTCGGGGCGGCGGCAGTCATGCGCCAGCGTGACCAGCGCGTTCAGCGTGTTGAAATCCCCCTGGAAAGCACCGTAATCGGTCTCGAAGGCCCAGAACGCCAGCAGCACCCCGCGCGAGATGCCGTAATCGCGCTCGATCCGATCAAAGACCTCGTCCCAGCGCTGCGACAGCTGGCGCCCCCGGTCGAGCCGGTCCTGGCTGATCAGCTTGCGCGAGAACTCGATGAATGGCGTCTGGAAGATGCCCTGCGCCCGGTCGCGGCGCAGCACGCTGCTGTCCTGCCGCGCGCCGGACAGGAAGCGCCGCGCCACCTCGGCGTCGTGGCCCATCGCCACGGCCTCGTCCCGCAGCCCCGCCTTGAAGGTCTGGAAATCGCCGCCGCAGGGCACCTCCTGCGCGAAAGCCGCACCGGAGAGCGAAAGGGCGATGAGACAGGAGAGCGCGCGCATGTGAACCTCGTTTCCGCGTTTGGCGGCACAGTACCAGCCCGGTTTGGCGGCGCAAGAAGCGGCATCCCGCTCATGTTTGCGTTTCGTTCACATTCCTTACGAGTTCGTTAAACAATTGTTTAGAACTGAGGAAGACAAAGGCCTCATCGCCTGGGGACGACTGCCATCGGAGACGCGCATGAACGTGCTCATCGTCGAAAGTCGGAAAGAGTTGGGTGGCCTGTGGTCGCGCCATCTGGCGCGGCTCGGCGCGACGGTCACCGTCGCGCTGACCGAAGACGAGGCCACCGGCCACCTGCTCGACAGCCCGACCGACATCATCGTCCTAGACCTCGTGCTCGACGAGGGCAGCGCCATCGCGGTCGCGGATTTCGCCAATTACCGGAGGCCCGAGGCGAAGGTGATCTTCGTCACCAACACCTCGTTCTTTTCCGACGGCTCGATCTTCCAGCTCTGCAGCAACGCCTGCGCCTACCTGCCAAGCGCCACACCGCCGGCGGACCTGGCCGCGATGGTCGAGCATTTCGGCCAGCCCGAGCCGCACTGAGCCCGCTCAGGCGGCCTTGAGCGCCTCCCGCCCATGCGGCGCCATCAGGTCGAGGTCGGGGCCCACCGGGATGATCCGGTTCGGATTGATCATGTCATGGCTGTAGTAGTAGTGCCGCTTGAAATGATCGAAATGCACCGTGTCGGCAACGCCGGGCCACTGGTAGAGCTCGCGCGTGTAGGCCCAGAGGTTGGGATAGTCGACGATCCGCGCCTTGTTGCACTTGAAGTGCACGTTGTAGACCTGATCGAAGCGGATCAGCGTGGTGAAGAGCCGCCAATCGGCCTCGGTGACGCGGTCCCCCATCAGGTAGCGGCCTTTCGAGAGACGCTCCTCGATCCAGTCGAGGCTCTCGAAGAGCGGCCCCACCGCATCGTCATAGGCCTCCTGCGAAGTGGCGAACCCGGCCTTGTAGACGCCGTTGTTCACCGTGTCGTAGATCCGCGCGTTGACCGGCTCGATGGCCTCGCGCAGCGCCTCGGGCCAGTAATCATCACTGTTGCCGGTCAGCCTGTCGAAGGCCTCGTTCAACATCCGGATGATCTCGGCGCTCTCGTTCGAGACGATGGTCTCGCGCTCCTTGTCCCACAGCACCGGCACCGTGACCCGCCCCGAGATGTCGGGCTGCGCCTTGGTGTAGATGTCGCGCAGGAACGGCAGATCGTAGAGCCGATCACCGGTGGCGCCGGGGAAATCCGTCTTGAAGGTCCAGCCATCCGACAGCATGTCCGGATGCACCACGCTCACCGGGATCAGCTCCTCGAGCCCCTTGAGCGCGCGGAACACCAGCGCCCGGTGCGCCCACGGGCAGGCATAGCTGACATAGAGGTGATAGCGCCCCGGCTCGGCCTTGAAGCCGCCCTCACCCGAGGGGCCGGCACTGCCATCGGCGGTGATCCAGTTGCGAAACGCCGTCTCGCTGCGTTGAAATTTGCCGCTGTCGTCGTTGTAGTCCCAGCGGTCCTGCCATTCGCCGTCAACCAGCAAACCCATCGGCTCTCTCCTCTTTGGTTGGGAGAGAAATTAGGCTTTGGACGCCAGCAGGCAATTGCGGCGCGGCGCGCAGGGTCTTCGCGCAGCCGCACAGCCCGACCCGGAACGGACGCCGCGCCGGGCTGGCCGGGGGCTATTGCTGGATCGACTCAAGGTAGTAGGCGATCGACAGGATGCGTCCGCGTGCCAGCGCCTCGGCGCCGCCCATCATGCCGCTTTCGGTCATCAGACGCGACTTGAAGACGGTGCCCCAGATCGGCATCGGATCGCCATGCGCCCGCAGCTGGGTGCGGCCGTCGATGATGTGGATGACCTCGAGCATCGGAAACACGCCGTCATTGTTGGCCGAGAGGTGCGTCAGGTCGGGCATCTCCACGGTCAAGAGCTCAGCCAGAGACCCCTGCCCCATGCCGCTTTCGCCGTGGCAACCGGCGCAGCCCTCGACGAAATCCTGCTTGCCCATGTCATCGGCCAGCCCCGCCCCGGCGCTCAGCGCGAGGGCCGCAGCGGCGGCCAGCGTGGTGTTCAGACGTGTCATGTCGTGTCTCCCCTTCATCGGTGATGAGCCTCCCTCACGTCGCGCGATCATATGCGCGAAGTGACATGTCAACGAAGCGCCGGTTTACGCAGCGCCACCTTGACCTGCCTCATTGACAGGAACGGGAAGAGGAGGGGCGGCCCGGCTCAGCGCCGGTTGTAGACCTGCCAGAGCCAGAGCAGCAGCATGGCGCCCAGTACCGCGCCCACCAGCCCGGCCAGAGCGCCGGTCACCGCGATCAGCAGCCGCAGCACCAGCCCGCCGATCACCGCCCCGGCGATGCCGAGCGCCATGGTCTGCACGAGGCCGAGTTCGATCCGCATGAAGCGCGTGGCGAGGAACCCCGCCGCGGCGCCGATGATGATGAGCCAGACGACCGACATGGGCCTTACCTCCGTCCGCGCCAGTGAAACGGCACGATGATCAGCGCCCCGATCGACGAGGCGATGGCGTTGAGCCCCGGCGAGCCGAAGCCGATGCCGAACATCAGCCGGATGAAATATGCCAGGAAGGCGCCACCGATGCAGATGATGATGCTCGGCAGGATGCCGTTGCGGGTGAAACCGCTGCGCTCCGAGGCGTAGCCGACGATGCCCGCGATCACCACCGTGCCGATCAGCGTGGGAAACATCAGCCCGCCCCCAGCGTCGCGCCCTGCGGGATCGCCATGCCGCGCAGGAAGGTCTCGGCATCCTGCGCCCCCTTGCCCGCGCGTTGCGCGCGCGTGACCTGACCGCGC
>NZ_DS022276.1:734014-824616 GCF_000153725.1 Salipiger bermudensis HTCC2601
AGACGATACTCGTCGTTTTCGAGAAGCGCGGTGTAGTAGAACGCGCGAACCATCTTGCCTCGGCGTACAAATTCCTGTCGGAGGAGCTTGTAGTCGATGTCGAAGCCAAGCGCTTTCGCGGCGGCATACAGGTTCGACCCGTCTATGAACAGCGCGAGCCGTTCGTCCTTGTAAAACATCAAATGTCCTTTCAGCAATGGAGCGCGCCAATGTCCGTGAGTGTGAATGTGAGTGGTTTGGCGCACTCGGTCGTCGAAGATTAAGATATTTGGCCGTCAGTACAAGCCGCAACACATAATCCAAAAGGATAGCTCAAACGTGCTAAGGGAACAAGAAAAGTTGATTGCACTCGGCGCGAATCTATCGTCCGCGATTGGTTCTCCGGCGGAAACATTGCGAGCGGCAATCGATGAACTGTCCGCGTCTGGGGAGTGTGTCCTGCGGGTGAGCCGGTTTTATGCAACCCCTTGTTTTCCGGCGGGGGCCGGGCCTGATTACGTGAACGCCTGCATCGTCTCAACCGGAGAGTCCAGCGCCGCCGAGCTGCTCTCGGTGATGCATCAAATCGAGCATAAATTTGGCCGGGAGCGCGAGCAGAGGTGGGGCAGCAGGAGCCTCGATCTGGACTTGCTGGCCCATGGTGGGGAGATTCTTCCTGACGTAACGTCATATTCGAAATGGCGGATGTTGAGCCTGGAGGAGCAGAAAGTCAGGGCGCCGGACGAGCTGATTCTGCCGCATCCGCGCATGCACGAACGTGCCTTCGTGCTGGTGCCACTCTGCGATGTCGCTGCGGACTGGCGCCATCCCCTGCTCGATCGCACGGTGCGCCAGCTCTGCGAGGCATTGCCGCAGGAGGCGCGCGACGAAGTCAAGCCTTTATGACCGATCCCCGCTTGTCTTTCGGGCCATGACGCGATAGGGATTCCCTTTCTGACGGCTAACCCGAATAGGTGATACGCATATGGCCCGCGTGACGGTAGAAGATTGCGTCGACAAGGTCCCGAACCGGTTCGAGCTGGTGATGCTCGCCGCGCATCGTGCGCGCGAAGTGGCATCCGGCAGCCCGCTGACGGTCGACCGCGACAACGACAAGAACCCGGTGGTCGCCCTCCGCGAAATCGCCGAGGAGACCCAGTCGGCTGACGAGCTGCGTGAGCGTCTGATCGAGAGCCATCAGACCCAGATCGAGGTCGATGAGCCCGAAGATGACAGCATGGCGCTGCTCATGGGGGCCGAGCAGGACAAGCCGGTCGAGGACGACATGTCTGAGGAGAAGCTCCTGCGCGCGCTCATGGAGGCCCAGGGCGAGGGCTGAGGCCCGCGGATGCGGGCCAGGTGAAGGATAGGCGCCCATGATTGCGGCGGAAGATCTGGTTGCACTGGTCCGCAACTACAATCCCAAGACCAACGAAGACCTGATCCGCGCGGCCTACGAGTTCGGCCGCGCGATGCATGACGGGCAGATGCGCCATTCCGGCGAGCCCTACTTCACGCATCCCGTCGCCGTTGCCGCGATCCTGACCGAGCAGCAGCTCGACGATGCGACCATCATCACTGCCCTGCTGCACGACACCATCGAGGACACCCGCGCCTCGTGGTCCGACATCGCCGAGCGCTTCGGCGAGGATGTGGCCGATCTGGTCGACGGCGTCACCAAGCTGACCAACCTACAGCTCTCCAGCTCGGAGACCAAGCAGGCCGAGAACTTCCGCAAGCTGTTCATGGCGATGTCCAAGGACCTGCGGGTGATCCTCGTGAAGCTCGCGGACCGTCTGCACAACATGCGCACCATCAAGGCGATGCGCGCCGAGAAGCAGATCCAGAAGGCGCGCGAGACGATGGACATCTACGCGCCGCTGGCCGGCCGGATGGGCATGCAGTGGATGCGCGAAGAGCTCGAGGATCTGGCGTTCCGGGTGCTCAATCCCGAGGGCCGCGCCTCGATCATCCGCCGCTTCATCACGCTGCAGAAAGAGGCCGGCGACGTGATCCACCGGATCACCGGCGACATGCGCCACGAGCTCGAGGAGGCCGGCATCGAGGCCGAGGTCTTCGGACGGGCCAAGAAGCCCTACTCGATCTGGCGCAAGATGCAGGAAAAGGGCATGGGCTTCTCGCGCCTGTCCGACATCTACGGCTTCCGCGTCATCACCCGCAACGACATGGACTGCTACGGTGCGCTCGGGGTGATCCACCAGCGCTGGCGCGCGGTGCCCGGGCGGTTCAAGGATTATGTCAGCCAGCCCAAGTCGAACGGCTACCGCTCGATCCACACCACCGTGTCGGGCCGCGACGGCAAGCGCGTCGAGGTGCAGATCCGCACCCGGCAGATGCACGAGGTCGCCGAGACCGGCGTCGCCGCGCACTGGTCCTATCGCGACGGCCAGCGCGCCGAGAACCCGTTCGCCGTCGATCCCGCCCGCTGGATCGCCTCGCTGACCGAGCAGTTCGACAGCGAGCAGGATCATGACGAGTTCCTCGAGGCGGTGAAGCTCGAGATGTACTCGGACAAGGTGTTCTGCTTCACGCCCAAGGGCGACGTGGTGAAGCTGCCGCGCGGGGCGACACCGCTGGATTACGCCTATGCCATCCACACCCGTATCGGCTCGGCCTGTGTCGGTGCCAAGGTCGACGGCATCCGGGTGCCGCTCTGGACCCGGCTGAAGAACGGCCAGTCGGTCGAGATCATCACCGCAGAGGGCCAGACCCCGCAGGCCACATGGCTCGACATCGCCACCACCGGCAAGGCCCGCACCGCGATTCGCCGCGCCCTGCGCGAGGCCGGGCGCGAGCGTTTCGTGCGGCTCGGCCACGAGCTGGCGCGCTCGGCCTTCGAGCATGTGGGCAAGAAGGCCACCGACAAGGTGCTCGAGAAGGCGGCCCAGACCCTGCGGCTCGAGGACAAGGACGAGCTTCTCGCCCGTCTGGGCAGCGCCGAGCTGACCTCGCGCGAGGTGGTGCACGCGGTCTACCCCGATCTGGGGCCGGCGGACGATGTCGAGGTCGATGCCCATCGCGCGGTGATCGGGCTCGAGCCCGGCACCGGTTTTACCCGGGCGCGCTGCTGCCAGCCGTTGCCGGGCGAGCGCATCATCGGCATCACCCAGCGCGGCAAGGGCGTGTTCGTGCACGCCATCGACTGCGAATCCCTCGCCGCCTATGAGGACCAGCCCGACCGCTGGGTCGACCTGCGCTGGGAGGAGGGCACGCACCCGGCTGCCTATGATGTGAGCCTAGAGCTAACCATCGGCAACGATGCCGGGGTGCTGGGGCGGGTTTGCACCTTGATCGGCGAGCGGTTGGCCAATATCTCGGATCTTGTCTTCGTGGACCGGAAGCCGGACTTCTTCCGCATCCGGATGGACGTGGAGTTCCGCGACGCGGAACACCTTCATTCGGTGATCTCCGCCCTCGAAGCCGAAAGCGATGTCGCCTCCGTGCACCGCCGGCGAGACGCCTCGCTGACGGCGCTTCCGACGGCGGCACAGTAAGGGGACGCAGCCGGCAGCGGTTGCGACTGAAAGGAAACGCGGTCCCACGGGGCTGCGGAGGATTGGACAGGACGGGCCTTTGGTCTTCAAACGCCGTGACAGACGACCTGTCTGGAGGATACTGGTCGAATTCTTCTGGCCGCGTGGCGGCTGGGGACGTGCGGCGCGGTATATCCAGCACCGGCTGCACCGGCTACCCGATCCCCCCGAACGGATCGCGCGGGGCGTGTTTGCCGGAGTCTTCACCGCCTTCACCCCGCTCTACGGCATGCATTTCGTCGTCGCGGCGCTGATCGCCAAGGCGCTGCGCGGCAACATCCTCGCCTCGCTTCTGGGGACCTTCTTCGGCAACCCGCTGACCTATGTGCCCATTGCCTTCAGCTCGCTCCGCACCGGCTACTGGTTTCTCGGCATCGACCGGCACGAGCCCGACCACAAGTCGGTGCTCGACCGCTTTGCCTATGCCGGCGGAGACCTGTGGCACAATCTCGTGGCGTGGTTCACCGGGGAACCGACCAATTGGTCCGAGTTGATCCTGTTCTACGACAAGGTGTTCTATCCCTACCTGATCGGGGGGATCCTGCCGGGCATCGTTTCGGGGCTGGTCTGCTACTACCTCACGGTTCCGGTGATCCGTGCCTATCAGAGTCGGCGGCGCGGGGCGCTCAAGTCCAAGTTGGCGGCGCTGAAGAAGAAGCAGGGCGACGCGGCGGGCAGCGCCCCCAAGGAGTGACACGCCCAGAGGCGGCGTGCAGCGGGAAGGGAGGCCCGTGGCCGATGCGACTGTTCCTGCTCGTGGCGCTGACCATGACCGCCTTCGCTGCCAATTCCGTGCTCAACCGCGCGGCGCTCGCCTCGGGCGGCATCGACGCGGTGAGCTTCGGCACGCTGCGGCTGCTGTCCGGTGCGCTGATGCTCGCAGCGCTGGTTCTGGCACGGGAGGGGCGTCTGAGGCTGGGCGGCGCCGGGCGGTTGGCCGGCGTGGCAGGGCTGTTTCTCTACATCTACGGCTTCTCGGCGGCCTATGCGGGGATGCCTGCGGGGCTCGGGGCGCTGCTGCTCTTCGGCATGGTGCAGGTGACCATGTTCGGGGGCAGCGTGGCGGGCGGTGAGCGGGTGCCGGCGCAGCGCTGGCTGGGGGCGGGGCTGGCCTTTGGCGGGCTGGTCTGGCTGCTCTGGCCGGGCGGCGGTGCCGCGCCCAGCCTGCCGCACGCGCTGGCCATGCTGCTCGCGGGCGTCGGCTGGGGCGTCTATTCGCTGGCCGGACGCAAGGCCGAGGTGGCGCTGGTCTCGACGGCTGCAAATTTCGTGCTGGCGACCGGGCTCGGGCTGGTGGTGCTGCTGGGGCTACAGCTTTCGGGATCTGTCGGCCCATGGAGCCTTGGCGCGGTCGTGCTGGCGGTGGTCTCGGGCGCCGTGACCTCGGGGCTCGGCTACGCGCTCTGGTACGCGGTTCTGCCCCGCCTGCCGGGGTCGGTCGCCGCCGTGGCGCAGCTCACCGTGCCGGTGATCGCCATGGCGGGCGGCATGGTGTTTCTCGGCGAGGCCCTCACCGCGCGCTTCGCGCTCGCCGCCCTGCTGGTGCTGGGCGGCGTGGCGGTGTCGGTGGTGCCGCTGCGGCGGGGCTGAGCGGCGCTTGCAGTGCCTTGGCTCTGCGCCGGGGCGCCTTGATGCCGTCCACGACGCTCAGCCGTTTGGCGCACAAAGCCCGTCACAGGACGGGCGTGTCCGCTCACTCGGTCCAGCGCACCCCGGTCAGGTCGGTCGCCTGCGTCGGCTGGTTCTGCCACAGCCCATCGAGCCGCGCGTCCGCCACCGTCGGGAAGGCGAGCTGGAACAGGTAGGCGTTGACGTGATCCTCGGCGATCATCGTCTGCGCCTGCTGGATCAGCTCGGAGCGCGCTGCCGGGTCGGTGGTGCCGGTGAGGGTGCTCATCAGCTCCTGGAAGGCCGCGTTGTCATACTGGAAGTAATAGTCCGGCCGGGCATAGATGCCGATGTCGAAGGGCTCGGTATGCGACACGATGGTCAGGCCGAAATCCTTGCCGCGGAACACCTCTTCGAGCCACTGCGCCCATTCCAGATTGGTGATCTGGGTCTCGATCCCCACCTCGCGCAGCTGCGCCGCGATGATCTCGCCGCCGCGACGGGCGTAAGAGGGCGGCGGCAGCTTCAGTGTGGTGGTGAAGCCCTCGGGATAGCCCGCATCCTCCAGCAGCGTCGTTGCAAGCTCCGGATCGTAGCTCGAGAGCTCGGTGAGGTCGACATAGTCGGGATTGTGCGGCGCGAAATGGGTGCCGATGGGCGTGCCGTAGCCGAACATCGCACCGTCGATGATCGCCTGTCGGTCGATGGCGTGGGACAGCGCTTCGCGCACCTTGGGATCGGAGAAATGTGCGTCCCCGTGGTTCATCGCGAGGATGGTCTCGCCCTCGGTCGAACCCACAAGAACCTGAAAGCGCGGGTCTGCCTCGAACATGGCGAGGTTCTCGGGCGCCGGGAAGCCGGCGAAGGCGTCGATATCCTGCGCCATCATCGCCGCGAACGCCGCCGTCGGGTCCGAGATAAAACGGAAGGTCACCGCCTCGAGTGCCGGGGCCGCGCCCCAGTAGTCCGCGTTGCGACCCATCTCGATGCGGTCTCCCGTGACCCAGCGCTCGAAGGTGAAGGGGCCGGTGCCGACAGGGGTCTGCTGGATGCCCTCGATGCTCTCGGGGGCCACGATCACCGCGTCGCCCCAGGCCATGTTGAACAGGAACGTGCCGTCGGGCTCCGAGAGCGTCACCTCGACGGTGAGCGGATCGACAACCGTCACCTCCGCGATGCCCTCGAACAGCGCCTTCTGGGCGTTAAGGCTGTCTTCCCCGCGGGCGCGATCGAGGCTGAACTTGACGTCCTCGGCATCCATCGTACTGCCGTCATGGAAGGTGACGCCGTCGCGCAGCCGGAAGGTGTAGGTGAGCCCGCCGTCGGAGATCTCCCAGCTCTCGGCGAGGCCCGGCACGACCTCCCCGGTCTCGGTGAAACGCGTCAGCCCTTCGAAGACGTTGGCATAGAGCACGCTGTCGATGGCGCCGGCCGCGGCCGAGGTCGGATCGAGATGCGGCGGCTCGAGTTGCAGCGCAATGGTCAGGTCGGTCTGCTGGGCCATCAGCGCCTGCGCCGAAAGCAGCATCGCGGCGGCGGCCGGGGCGAGGTAGGACATGGGGCGGGACATCGGGCTCTCCGTTGGCAGGCATCGGCTCGAAGTGTGCCCGATTTCCCCGGCGGTGCAAGCACATGCGCACTGGAATATAGGGGGGCAGGCTGCTAGACGACGCCAGCCTTGTTGACGAGGGAGGAGACGCCAATGAGCGCCACCGCGCGAAAGTCGGCCCCGCTGCCGGCCGATATCCGGGCCCGCAAGGGCGGAGCGCCGCTGGTCAGCCTGACCGCCTACACCACGCCGATGGCGCAGATGATGGACGCGCATTGCGATTTCGTCCTCGTCGGAGACAGCGTCGGCATGGTTCTGCACGGGCTCGAGTCGACCCTTGGCGTGACCATGGAGATGATGATCTTGCACGCACAGGCGGTGAAACGCGGTCTCAGCCGCGCCATGATGGTCGTCGACATGCCCTTCGGCTCCTACGAGGAAGGCCCGCAGCAGGCGTTTCGCAACGCCGCGCGGCTGATGGCCGAAACCGCCGCCGGTGCCGTCAAGCTCGAGGGCGGCGAGAGCATGGCCGAAACCATCGCCTTCCTGACCGCGCGCGGCATCCCGGTGATGGCGCACGTGGGCCTCACGCCGCAATCGATCAACACGCTCGGCGGCTACAAGGTGCAGGGCCGCGGTGACGCCGGCGACCGGCTGATGGCGGATGCCCGCGCCGTGGCCGGGGCAGGGGCCTTTGCCGTGGTGCTCGAGAAGGTGCCGCAGGGGCTGGCCGACCGGGTCACGGCTGAGCTGCCGATCCCGACCATCGGCATCGGCGCCTCGGCGGGCTGCGACGGGCAGATCCTCGTGGTCGATGACATGCTAGGGCTCTTCACCGCCTTCAAGCCGAAATTCGTCAAGCGCTACGCGAGCCTCGGCGAACAGGCCGAAGCCGCCATCGCGGCCTATGCCGCCGAGGTGCGGACCCGGTCCTTCCCCGCAGCCGAGCACGTCTTTGCCGATGCCGCCCCGGGAGCGAAATCATGACCGAGATGCTCCGCTCGAAGGCCGAGCTGCGCGCCCGTCTGGCGGGCTGGAAACGCGCCGGAGAGACCGTCGGCGTGGTGCCCACCATGGGTGCGCTGCATGCCGGGCACCTGAGCCTCGTCGAGGCCGCCAAGGCGGAGTGCGACCGGGTGATCGTGACGATCTTCGTGAACCCCAAGCAGTTCAACAACGCCTCCGATCTCGAGAACTACCCGCGCACCGAGCACGCCGATGCCGAGAAGCTCGCGCCCTACGCGGTGGATGTGATCTACGTGCCGGGGCCGGAGGAGATCTATCCCGAGGGCTTTGCCACCTCGGTGGCGGTCTCGGGCCTGACCGACGGGCTCTGTGGCGCCTTCCGCCCGGGCCATTTCGACGGCGTGACGACGGTGGTCTCGAAGCTCTTCCTGCAGACCGGCGCGGATCGGGCCTATTTCGGCGAGAAGGATTACCAGCAATTGCAGGTGGTGCGCCGCATGGCCCGCGATCTCGACATCCCCGTCGAGGTGATCGGCTGCGAAACGGTGCGCGAGCCCGACGGGCTGGCGCTGTCCTCGCGCAACGTGCTGCTGCCCGAGGCCACCCGCGCCGCCGCACCGGTGCTCAACCGGGCCATGGTGGCGATGGCCGAGGGACTTCGGACCGGTGCCGATCTCGCGACGCTGAAAGCGCAGGCCGAGGCGGCGATCCTCGCAGGCGGTTTCGAGCGGGTCGAGTATCTCGAGCTGCGCGCCGCCGACGGGCTTGCGCCGATGACCACGCTCGACCGCCCGGCGCGGCTTCTGGCCGCCGCCTGGCTGGGCGGGGTGCGCCTGATCGACAATATCCCGGTGGGCTGAGCCGCTCGTGGCCTAGAGCAGCCGCTCGGCGATCTCTCCCGAGAGCCACGCGATGCGCCCGCCCGCCATCGTCAGCACGATGCGGCGGGTGGCGCGGTCCATCACCACCAGATCGGCGCGCAGGCCGGCCTCCAGCCTGCCGCGATCCTCAAGGCCCAAGAGCCGCGCCGGCCCTTCCGAGACCATCCGCCACGCCTGCGCCTCGTCGAGCAGGCCCAGCTCGACGCAGCGCCACGCGGCGCGCGCCGGGGCGGGGTAGTGGTAATCCGAGGCCAGCGCATCGCAGAGCCCCAGCCCGATGAGCTCGCTCGCAGCCACGTTGCCGGCATGACTCGCCCCGCGCACCACGTTGGGTGCGCCGAGCACCACCGTATCGCCGCCCTCGCGCGCCGCCTGTGCCGCCTCCACCGTCTCGGGGAACTCGGACACCCGCACCCCGCGCGCGCGCCAAGCGGCGCGGCCCTCGGCGCTGCGGTCGTCATGGCTGCCCATGCGGCAACCACGCGTCGCCAGCCGCGCACAAAGCTCGTCGAGCGCTTGCGGAACCTCGGCGCTGCGCGCGTGCAGTGCCTGCATCAGCGCCAGGTGCGTCTCGGGCGAGCGCCCGGATTTCAGCGCCTGCCCGTTGAGACGCGGAGGCTTGCGCCCCTCGGCGAGCCGCGCGTGCGGCAGGTGGTCATTGAACACCACGTAGCCGATGCCCCAGCGCTCGACCGCCGCCTCGGCCTGCGCGAAGGCGTCGAGGAAGTGGGTCTCGAGCCGCAGCTGCAGGCGCAGGTCCACCGGCACCGTCGGCGCCACCGCGGCCACGGAGGCGAACACCTCCTCGGCGAACTCCGGCCCGCGCATGCCGCCTTCCCACGACCAGAACTGCGCCAGCATCGCCGTGGTGATGCCGTTCGCGGCCAGCTCGGCGGCGCAGGCCACCATGCCGGCGTCGCGCTCGCGCAGTGCCCCGCGCCGTGGCGCCATGTGACGCTCGAAGCCGTCGCCATGAGCGTCGACGATGCCCGGCAGGATGTCGTAGCCGCCAAGATCCACCCGCCGCCCCTCGGGCGCATCGCAAATCACCCCCTTGGCCACCGACAGGGGCGCATCGCTCCAGCCGCCCGGTCGCATCACGCGGGCATTCTCGAAGCTCAGCTCGATCATCGGCAGGCGCCCTTTGCAGGGCAGGGTGGCAGAACGGGAACGCGGATCATGGGCGTGGGAATACGGCCTTCCACCGCCGCGCGAAAGGTGCAAATCTCCGCCCATGTCGACCTCGCCCCGCCTTGCCACCCGTGCCGTCATCCTGCACGAAAACCGCCTGCTTCTGGTCAATGCCTGGCCCGGGCAGAAGAGCGATCTCTGGTGCGCCCCCGGCGGCGGCGTCGAGAAGGGCGCCTCGCTGCACGACAACCTCGCCCGCGAGGTCCACGAGGAGACCGGCCTCACCGTGCGTGTCGGCCTGCCCTGTCTCGTCAACGAATACCACGCCCCCGAGACCGGCTTTCACCAGGTCGAGCTGTTCTTCCGCTGCGAGATCACCGACGGTGTCCTGTCGGACGACTGGCGCGACCCTGAGGGCGTGGTGCACACCCGCCGCTTCGTCACCCGCGCCGAGATGGCGGCCCTGCGCTTCAAGCCCGACAGCCTGCCGAAGGTGGCGTGGGAGACCGGCCCCGGATACGATCCGCTGGAGCTTCTGGCCTCATGAGCGGCGCGGCCCGATCCGCCGCGGCCCGGTAGGCGCCCGATGCTGGCCTACGCCCTGAAACGGCTGTTCATCCTGGCGATCAGCCTCGCCATCGCCTCGCTGGTGATCTTCCTCGTGGTCGAGGTCGCGCCGGGCGATCCCGCGAGTTTCATGCTGGGGATCAATGCCCGGCCCGATACCGTCGCCGCGCTGCGCGCCGAGCTGGGGCTCGACCTGCCGGTGCATGAGCGCTACCTCGCATGGGTCTCGGGCATGGTGCAGGGCGATTTCGGCACCTCCTACACCTACCGCGCGCCGGTGGCGCAGATGGTGGCCGAGCGGGTGCAGGTCTCGCTGCCGCTGGCGCTCTACGCGCTGCTGCTCTCGACGCTGATCGCCTTCCCCGCGGGCATTTTCGCCGCCGCGCGGCGCGGAAAGCCCGGCGACGTGGCGGTGATGGGCGCGACCCAGCTGGGCGTCGCGGTGCCGAACTTCTGGTTCGCCATGCTCCTCGTGCTGCTCTTCGCGCTGAAGCTGCGCTGGTTCAGCGCCGGCGGCTTTCCCGGCTGGGACGATCCGCTGCAGGGGCTGAAGGCGCTGACCCTGCCGGCGGTGGCGCTGGCCCTGCCGCAGGCGGCGATCCTCGCCCGCGTCATGCGCTCGGCGCTGATCGACATCCTGCACGAGGATTTCATCCGCACCGCCCGGGCCAAGGGGCTCTCGCGCCGGCAGGCGCTGTGGCGCCACGGGGTGCGCAACGCGCTCATTCCGGTGCTGACCATCATCGGGCTGCAATTCTCCTTCCTGCTGGCCGGGGCGATCATCATCGAGCAGGTGTTCTTCCTGCCGGGGCTGGGGCGGCTGATCTTCCAGGCCATCACCCAGCGCGACCTGATCGTGGTCGAGTCGGTGGTGATGCTGCTGGTCTTCGCGGTGATCGTGGTGACCTTCGTCACCGATCTCGCCTATGCCGCCGTCGATCCCCGCCTGAGGCGCCGCCGATGAGCCGCAACCTGATCCTCGGCACGCTGCTCACGGCGCTGTTTGTCGGCGCCGCGCTGCTGTCTTTCGTCTGGACGCCGTACCCCACCGACACCGTCGCCATCACCGAGCGCCTGCAGCCACCCTCGGCGGCACACTGGCTCGGCACCGACCATTTCGGCCGCGACATGCTAAGCCTCGTGATGGTCGGCGCGCGCACCTCGATCGCCGTGGCGCTGGTGGCGGTGGGCATCGGGCTCGGGCTCGGCGTGCCGCTCGGCCTCGCCGCCGCGGCGCGCGCGGGCGGCTGGCTCGACGAGGCGATCATGCGGATGAACGACCTGATCTTCGCCTTCCCGAGCCTCGTCATCGCGATCCTGATCACCGCCATCTTCGGCCCCGGCGCCACCAACGCCATCATCGCCATCGGCATCTTCAACATCCCGGTCTTCGCGCGGCTGTCGCGCGGTGCGGCGCTGAGCCTGTGGCGGCGCGAGTTCATCCTCGCGGCCCGCACCGCCGGCAAGTCTGCGCCCCGGATCAGCGCCGAGCACATCCTGCCCAACATTGCCAACCTGCTGATCGTGCAGGGCACCATCCAGTTCTCGCTCGGCATCCTCGCGGAAGCGGGCCTGTCCTATGTCGGCCTCGGCGCCCAGCCTCCGATCCCGTCCTGGGGCCGGATGCTGGCCGACGCCCAGACCATGGTGGCGCTCGCCCCGCATGTGGCGATCATCCCGGGCCTCGCCATCGTCCTGACCGTGCTCGGCCTCAACCTGCTGGGCGATGGCCTGCGCGACCGGCTCGACCCGAGGCTGGGAATGGTGTGCGCATGACCCCTTCTCTGGTTTCCAAATACCTCGGGGAGCGCGAGGGGCAGCGCCCCTCGCACCTGTCGGACCGGACGCAGTCCGGTTCGAAACCCCTGCTCGAGATCGATGCGCTCTCGCTCACGATCCACGGCAAGCCGATCCTCAGAGACCTCTCGCTCACCATCGCACCCGGCGAGATCGTGGCGCTGACCGGCGAGTCGGGTTCCGGCAAGTCGATGACCGCGCTCGCCGCCATGGGACTCCTGCCTCAGGGCGCCGAGACCTCCGGCGCCCTGCGTCTCGACGGGACCAATCTCTGCCAGCTCTCCGAGCGCCGGCTCTGTGCTATCAGGGGCCGCGAGATCGGCATGATCTTCCAGGAGCCGATGACCGCGCTCAACCCGGTGCAGCGCATCGGCGACCAGGTGGCCGAGACCATCCTCGTGCACAAGGCCATGCCCCGCGCCGCCGCCCGCGCCCGCGCCGCCGAGATGCTGGCCCGCGTCGGCCTGCCGCCCGAACGCGTGCCGCCGAGCCGCTACCCGCACGAGCTCTCCGGCGGGCAGCGCCAGCGCGTCGTCATCGCCATGGCCATCGCCCTGCGTCCGAAGCTCCTGATCGCCGACGAGCCCACCACCGCGCTCGACGTGACCACGCAGGCGCAGATCCTCGACCTGCTGCGCGAGCTCGTGCGCGAGGAGGGCATGGGACTGATGATGATCACCCACGATCTGGCGGTGGTCTCGGAGATGGCCGACCGCATCGCGGTGATGAACTCCGGAGAGATCGTCGAGCAGGGCGCAACCGCGCGGCTCTTCGCCGAGATGCGTCACCCCTATACCCGCCAGCTCTTCGAGGCATCTCGCCACCGCGCCGATTTGCCAGAGGCGCGGCCCGACGGGCCGCTCTTGCGCGTCGAGACCGTCACGCGTCACTATCCCGGCCCGCGCCAAGGGCTCTTCCGTCCCGGTCGGGCGCAGGTCGCGGTGAACGGCGTCAGCTTCGAGATCGCGCGGGGCGAGCGTGTCGGGCTGGTGGGCGAGTCGGGCTGCGGCAAGTCCACGCTCGCGCGTGCCATTCTCGGGCTCGAGCCGGTGCAGGCGGGCGCCATCACGCTCGACGGGGCGCCGGTCTATCGCCACGGCAAGCCCGACCGCGCCGTGCGCCGTCGGGTGCAGGTGGTGTTCCAGGACCCCTACGGCTCGTTCAACCCGCGCCACCGCGTGGGCCGACTGATCGCCGAGCCCTTCCATCTGCTCGACGACCCGCCCCGCGGCCCAGAGCGCGCCGCCGCCATCGCCCGGGCGCTCACCGATGTGGGCCTGAAGCCCGACCATGCCGAGCAGCACATCCACGCCTTCTCCGGCGGCCAGCGTCAGCGCATCGCCATCGCCCGCGCCCTGATCATCCGCCCCGAGCTGGTGATCTTCGACGAGGCGGTCTCCGCCCTCGACGTGCGGGTGCGGGCGCAGATCCTCGACCTGATCGCGGATCTGTCGCGGCAATACGGGCTTACCTACCTGTTCATCTCGCACGACCTGAGCGTGGTGCGCGGCATCACCGACCGGGTGCTCGTCATGCGCAGCGGCGAGATCGTCGAGGCCGGGGAGACCGAGACGGTATTTGACAACCCCGCTCACTGGTATACCAAATCCCTGCTGGCCGCCGCACCATCCCTGCCGCGGCCACCGGGAGGAGGACAAGAGGATGACCGAGAGCCTGACGCGCGGTGACGCGCATCTGAGCCTTGCGCGGGACAGCGCGCAGATGTTGATCGGCGGCGAGTGGCGCGACAGCGCCGACACGCTGCCCATCGTGAACCCGTCGACCGGAGCGGAGATCGGCCGCATCGCCCGCGGCCGCGCTTTGGATATCGACGCGGCGGTCTCTGCGGCGCAGGCGGCGCTCGAAGGCGACTGGGGCCGCATGACCGCGCTCGAACGCGGCCGCATCCTGACCCGGCTCTCTGCTGTGGTGCTTGACCATGTGGACGAGCTGGCCGAGCTCGAGGCGATGGACGTCGGCAAGCCGCTGACCCAGGCCCGGGCCGACGCGGTGGCGCTGGCGCGCTATTGCGAGTTCTACGGCGGCGCCGCCGACAAGGTGCACGGCACCACCATCCCCTATCTCGACGGCTACACCGTCTACACCCTGCGTGAGCCGCACGGGGTGACCGGCCATATCGTGCCGTGGAACTACCCGATGCAGATCATCGGTCGCTCGGTCGGGGCGGCGCTGACCATGGGAAATGCCTGCGTGCTGAAACCTGCCGAGGATGCCTGCCTGACGGCGCTGGCCTTCGCCCGGCTTGCGCAGCAGGCCGGCCTGCCGGCCGGCGCGCTGAACGTCGTGCCGGGGCTGGGTTCCGAGGCCGGTGCGGCGCTCTCGGCCCATCCCGGCATCCAGCATGTGAGTTTCACCGGCTCCGTGGGCACCGGCGCGGCGGTGCAGCAGGCCGCCGGCGCCAACGTGGTGCCGGTGACGCTGGAGCTTGGCGGCAAGTCGCCGCAGCTCGTCTTCGCCGATGCCGATCTCGACGCGGCGCTGCCCTTTCTCGTCAATGCCGGGCTGCAGAATGCCGGGCAGACCTGCTCGGCCTCGTCGCGCATCCTCGTCGAGCGCCCGGTCTTCGACGAGGTCAGTCGCCGCATGGCCGAGGCCTATGCCGCCAAGGTGGTGGGCCCGGCGATGGACGACCCCGATGTCGGCCCGCTGATCAACGCCACCCAGAAGGCGCGGGTCGAGTGCTTTCTCGACAAGGGGGCTGACCTGCCACTGCTCGCCCGCGCGCAGCTTGCCGCCGATTTGCCAGAAGGCGGCACCTACGTGCAGCCGGCGCTCTTCGGCCCGGTGCCCGCGGATCACGTGCTGGCGCAGGACGAGGTCTTCGGCCCGGTGCAGGTCATCGTGCCTTTTGACAGCGAGGACGAGGCGGTCAGGATCGCCAACGGCACCGATTTCGGCCTCGTGGCCAGCGTCTGGACCCGCGACGGCGCACGCCAGATGCGGCTCGCCAAAAAACTGCGCGCGGGGCAGGTGTTTCTCAACAATTACGGCGCCGGCGGTGGGGTGGAGCTGCCGTTCGGCGGCGTCGGCAAGTCGGGCCACGGGCGCGAGAAGGGCTTCGAGGCGCTGTACGGCTTCTCGGTGCTCAAGACCGTCGCCGCGCATCACGGCTGAGCAGGACTTTCAGGTAGGAGACAGGACATGAGACTTGAGGGCAAACGCGCCATCGTGACCGGCGCCGGATCCGGCTTTGGCGAGGGCATCGCCATGCGCTTCGCCGCCGAGGGCGCGCAGGTTATGGTGGCCGACATCAACGCCGAGGGCGCAGAACGCGTGGCTTCGGCCTGCGGCGGCATCGCGCAGCGGGTCGACGTCGCGAATGGCGACAGCGTGGCCGAGATGGTCGCCCGTGCGGTGGCCGAGATGGGCCGGGTCGACATCCTCGTCAACAACGCCGGCATCACCCACCTACCTGCGCCGATGGAAGAGGTTTCGGAGGACGATTTCGACCGCGTCTTCGCGGTGAACTGCAAGTCGGTCTACCTCACGGCGCGGGCGCTGGTGGGCCACATGAAGGCGCTGGGCGCGGGCGCGATCCTCAACGTGGCCTCGACCGCGGGCGTCTCGCCGCGGCCGCGGCTCAACTGGTACAACGCCTCCAAGGGCTGGATGAACACCGCCACCAAGGCGATGGCAATCGAGCTGGCGCCGGCGGGGGTGCGGGTCAACGCGCTGAACCCGGTGGCGGGCGACACGCCGCTGCTGGCGAGCTTCATGGGCGAGGACACGCCCGAAATGCGGGCCAAGTTCCTTTCGACGATTCCCATCGGGCGGTTCTCGACGCCGGAGGATCTCGCCAATGCGGCGCTGTTCCTGTGCTCGGACGAGGCGTCGATGGTCACCGGTGTCTGCATGGAAGTGGATGGCGGGCGCTGCATCTAGCGGCTGAGCCGTCGCGTTTGCGGGTAGGGTGGGTGGGGGCGCTGCCCCCGTCCGCGCAGGCGCGGACTCCCCCGAGGTATTTTTGAACCAGAGAAGGGGCGGGGGATTGCGCTGATCCCCGGCCTTGGCGAGGGTCGCCGGAAGACAGGGGAGAATGCGATGCGACCGGGACCGAGAAACCTGATCACCGATGTGGAGGGGCTGCATGTCGGCCACGCCGAGGATGCGGGCCTGAAGTCGGGTGTCAGCGTGGTCACTGCGGAGGCGCCCTTCGTGGCCTCGGTGGCGGTGATGGGCGGGGCACCCGGCACGCGCGAGACCGATCTGCTGGCGCCGGACAAGTCGGCGCCGGGGGTGGATGCTCTGGTGCTCTCTGGCGGCAGTGCTTTCGGGCTGGCGGCGGCGCAAGGGGTGATGGATGCGCTGCACGAGGCCGGGCGCGGCTTCGAGGTGCTCTCGGTGCGGGTGCCGCTGGTGCCGGCGGCGATCCTCTTCGATCTGCTCAATGGTGGCGACAAGGCGTGGGCCGAGAACCCCTACCCGTGGCTGGGGCGCAAAGCGTTGGCGGCGGCGGGGGCGAACTTTGGGCTTGGCAGTGTCGGGGCGGGCTGCGGCGCGCAGACGGCGATGCACAAGGGCGGGCTCGGCTCAGCGAGCCTGGTGCTCGAGGACGGCATCACCGTGGGCGCGCTGGTGGCGGTGAACCCGCTGGGCAGCGTCACCACGCCCTCGGGGCGGCATTTCTGGGCCGCGCCGCACGAAATGGGCGGCGAGTTCGGTGCCCTGGGTGTGGACCCGGCGAGCGGCGTAGCGCTGCCGCAAAGCCGCAAGAGTGCCGCGATGGCGGCGCAGGGCAACACCACCATCGCGGTGGTGGCGACCGATGCGGCCCTCGACAAGGCGCAGTGTCACCGCGTGGCGGTGGCGGCGCATGACGGCATCGCGCGGGCCATCGTGCCGGCGCACACGCCGATGGATGGCGACCTGGTGTTCTCGGCCGCGACGGCGCGCCGCGCGCTGGAAGCGCCGGCGCTGCAGCTGGCGCAGATCGGCCACGCCGCCAGCATCTGCCTTGCCCGCGCCATCGCCCGCGCGGTCTGGGAGGCGACACCGGCGCCGGGCGACACCTTGCCGACGCTGCGCGCGGAGCTAAGGCTCTAGCGCAGGATCGGCGGGCTGTCGGGATCGGAGCCGGGCGCGGCGCGCTCGGCGCGCTGGGGTTCGTGCAGCTCGGGCAGGTCGAAGCGCAGCCCGTTCCGCGCCAGCAGCGCCGCCAGCGGCTCGGCGTCGCGCACGAAGCTCACGTCCAGTGACCCGGCCTCGATGCCGGAGAACACCAGCGCCTCGTTGACCGCGCGGGCCAGCGCGTCCTCGGCGCCGGGGGTGGCGCCGGCGAAGGCCAGCAGGTGGCTGCGCGTGCCATCGGCATAGCGCACGCCCGCCAGCCAGGCGCAGCGCGCAAGCCCCGCGGCGGTGGCGAGCTTGGTGTCGAGCGCGGTGATCAGCACTTCGGGCAAGCCGCCTGGCGCGGTGACCTCTTCGATCCCGGCTTCGGCCTCCTGCGGGCCGTGGCCCAGCGTCTCGGAGAGCCAGTCCACCGCTTGCGGCGGCAGCAGGATCGAGGACGGCGCGACCTCGAGATTGACCGCGAGCCCGATGCCCTGACCGGTCAGCATCGCGGCCACGTTGCGCCCCGAGAGCGCGGCATAGGGGACAGGCTGGCCGACAAATTGCGACAGGCGTTCCTCGCGGTCGAAGACCAGCACGAAGCTGGCATCGGCGAGCTCGAACAGTTCGGGCTCGATCTGATCGCCCTCGGCCTCCTTGGTCAGCAGGAGGAACAGCTCGCTGTCGGCGAGCCGTTCGTAGAAGCGCAGGCGCGCGGCATCGTCCAGCGGCGCGGCCTCCATCGCCGCATGGGCGGCGTCGAGCGGGGTTGTTTCTGTCATTCCATCACCTCGCGGACACGGGCGCGCAGAACGGGCAGCAGCTCGTCCTCGAACCACGGGTTGCGTTTCAACCATGCCGTATTGCGCCAGGACGGATGCGGCAAGGGGATAGCGTCGGGAAGATGGTCGCGCCAGTTGCGCACCGTCTCGGTGACGCCGGTCTTCACGCCCAGATGGTAGCGATGGGCGTAGCCGCCGATATAGAGCCGCAGACGGACCTCGCCGAGTGCCGCGAACAGGCGGTCATGCCAGGTGTGGCGGCAGATCGGCGGCGGCGGCAGGTCGGAGCCCTGTGCGTCGTAGCCCGGAAAGCAGAAGGCCATCGGCATGATGGCGACGCGGGAGCGGTCCCAGAAGGTGGCGTCATCAAGCCCGAGCCACGCCCGCAGCCGGATGCCCGACGGGTCGTCGAAGGGGCGGGCAGCGTTGTGGGCGCGCATGCCCGGCGCCTGGCTGGCGATCAGAAGCCGCGCGCCGGGGGCGAACCACACCACCGGGCGCGGAGAGTGCCGGGTGGCGGTGGCGGCAAAACGCTCGGCGCAGAGTCGGCAGCGCGACAGTTCGTCTGCGAGGGCGGTAAGAGGCTCGGTCATGCCCCAGAGCTAGGGCGCGGGCGGCCGGGATGCCAGCCCCTCTATATTTCTAGGAATGTCGAAATAACGCTTGCCCGACTCGATTATTTCGATAATTCTGGAAATATGAAAAATGAGACATCCCCGACCCACACCCAGGAGATGGCGCTTGAAGTCGCCGCCTCGAAATTCGCGGCACTCGGTTCCGAGCAGCGGCTCAACGTCCTCAAGGTGCTGGTGCGCTCCGGGCCCGCGGGGCTCAGCATCGGTGAGCTTGGCCAGCGCGCCGGAGTTACCGGCTCCACGCTCACCCATCACCTGCGCATCCTGACCCAGGCCGGGCTGGTGCAGCAGGCCCGCGAAGGGCGCAGTATCATCTGCGCCGCCGCCGCCTATGACGAGGTGCGTGCGCTGTCGGATTTCCTTCTCACCCAATGCTGCGCGGATTGCGGCGACACGGAGCACGACCATGGCTGATACCACTACCCCCACAAGCCGCCTGCCGAAGATCGACAAGGCCTGGGCCGCAAGCGCCGCGGTTCTTGCGGGCGTCGCGCTGGCAGAGCCGGCGCAGCTCTGGCCGACCATCGGCTTCGCGGTGGAGGCGCTTCTGGGCACCGCGCCGTTCATCCTCTTCGCAGTGCTTGCGGTGGCCTATGTGAAGGCCGCCGGGGCCGAGACGCTGCTGTCGCGCGCCTTCGAGGGGCGCGAGACCCGGATGATCGTGCTGGCCGCGCTGCTGGGCGGGCTCTCGCCCTTCTGTTCCTGTCAGGTGATCCCGTTCATCGCGGCGCTTCTGGCAGTGGGCGCACCGCTGAGTGCCGTGATGGCGTTCTGGCTGGCGTCACCGCTGATGGACCCGGCGATGTTCCTGATCACCTCGGGTACGCTGGGCTGGGATTTCGCCATCGGCAAGACGTTGGCGGCGGTGGGCATCGGCCTCTTGGGCGGTGTCGGGACGATGATGCTCAAGAACAGCCCGGTCTTTGCCGATCCGCTGCGCGAGAAGCCGCAGGTCGGCGGCTGCTGCGGTGTGAAAAAGCCGTTCCAGGGCAAGCCGGTCTGGCGCTTCTGGGGTGAGGCCGAGCGCCGCGAGACCTTCCGTACCGAGGCCGTGACGAACTTTGTCTTCCTGCTCAAGTGGCTGCTGCTGGCCTACCTGCTCGAAGCGGTGATGCTGCGCCACATCCCCGCCGAGATGATCGCGAACCTACTTGGCGGTACGGGGCTGTGGCCGGTGCTGCTCGGGGCCTTCGTCGGGGCGCCTGCCTATCTCAACGGCTACGCCGCGGTGCCGCTGGTCGACGCGCTGCTGACGCAGGGCATGGCGCCGGGGGCGGCGATGAGCTTCGTGGTGGCCGGCGGCGTGAGCTGCATCCCTGCCGCGGTCGCGGTCTGGGCGCTGGTCAAGCCGCGGGTCTTTGCGGCCTATCTCGGCTACGCCATTCTGGGCGCGATGATCGCTGGGCTGCTCTGGGGCGCCTACGCCTGAGGCTGGGCCGACACTGCCGCAGGGCCGTGCCCACATGGCATGGTTGAGGCGGCCTTAATCGAGAACAATCCACGCGCTATCTGGGCGGTGGATTGTTCTTTGTTTCCCATTCGGGCCATAATATCACCTGAATTCGCACCTAAGACATGCTTAATGCGCCAACGGTAGAACGAGTGGCGCCGGTGAGCCGAGGCACGGTGATGTTAGAGTTCGATATGGTCAGCAAGTCCTTCTGGACCGGCGTGCAGCGCAAGGTGATCCTTGACCGCGTGTCGTTCCGGGTCGAGCTGGGCCAGTCTCTCGGCATCCTGGCCCCCAACGGCACCGGCAAGACCACGCTCATCCGCATGATGGCCGGTCTCGAGAAGCCCGACGAGGGCGAGATCCGCCAGAACTGCCGGGTGTCGTTTCCACTGGGCTTCATGGGCGGTGTCGTCTCGAAGATCTCGGCCCGCGAGAACGCCCGCTTCATCGCGCGCATGTACGGCATCGATCCCGACTACGTCGAGAGCTTCTGCCGCTGGCTCTGCGGGCTGGGCGAGTATTTCGACCAGCCGATCGGCACATATTCCAGCGGCATGCGGTCGCGGTTCACCTTTTCGCTGATGCTGGCCCTCGACTTCGACATCTACCTGATCGACGAAGGCATGCCGAATTCGACCGATGTCGAGTTCAACCGCAAGGCCGGCGACATCCTTGCCGAACGGCTGCGCACCACGACGATCATCATCGTCTCGCACCAGCCGCAGATCCTCGAGAAGTTCGCGCGCAAAGCAGCCGTGCTGATGGACGGCAAGCTGCACATGTTTGAAACCTTGGAAGAAGCGAAGCAGCTCTATGACTACGAAACCCAAGGCTAGAAAGTTCCGCGTCCGCCGCAGCGCCCCCGTCTCCCACGCGCCAGAGGAGGCCAGCGCCCCGCAGGTCCCGCCGCAGCCGCGCAGCGAGCAGCCGAGCCGGGCCGCCGCAGCGCCGGCGGCGAAGCCGACGCAACCCGCGCGGGCCTCTGCCGCGAAGCCGGCACAGGCACAGGGACAGGCGTCGTCCGCGCCCGGCGAGACGCCGCGGCAGCGCCCGCAATTCGCGCCCTCGCAAGAGGCCGCCAAGGCCCGCGCAGGCGAGGTCAGCTCGGCGGCGCAGGTCGCGGGCGAAGTCGACATGGATGCGATCCGCCGCGAGGGGCTGACCGGGCGCCAGCTGCGCATGGCGCGGCGGGTGGCGCAGAAGCACGGGCTCGCTCCGACCTCGGATTTCGACGCGGTGCGCCTGCTGCGGGCCCGCGGCATCGACCCGTTCCAGCGCGCCAACATGCTCGAGCTCGTGGTGCCGGAGGCCGGTGGCGCAGGCGGGGCAGGGGCGGTGCCGCCCGGTGCCGCAGCACCCGGTCAGCCGCCCGCGCAACGGCCGGATGGCAAGGTGCAGCTGCCGCAGACCGTGCCCGCCGGCGGCAACAAGATCCAGCTGCCCTCGACCGAGACCGCCAGCCCGGCCGAACGCCGCGCCGCCGAGATCTCCAAGATCCAGCAGGAGCTTGCCGCGCGCCGTCGCAAGCGGCTCATGCTGCTGCTGACCCGGCTGGCGTTCTTCGTCCTGCTGCCGACGCTGATCGCGGGCTACTATTTCTACGTTGTCGCCACGCCGATGTATGCCACGAAGTCGGAATTCCTCATCCTCAAGGCCGAGAACTCGGGCAGCTCCATGGGCAGCCTGTTCTCCGGCACCCAGTTCGCCACCAATCAGGACGCCATCGCGGTGCAGAGCTACCTGCTCTCGAAGGACGCCATGCTGCGGCTCGATGGGGACGAGGGCTTCAAGGCGCATTACGAGCAGGATTGGATCGACCCGATCCAGCGGCTCGATCCCGGCGCCTCGAACGAGGAGGCCTACAAGCTCTACAAGCGCAATATCGAGATCGGCTACGACCCGACCGAAGGCGTTCTGAAGATGGAGATCATGGCCGCCGATCCCGAGACCGCCGCCCAGTTCAGCCGCGCGCTGATCGGCTACGCCGAGGAGCGGGTCGACAACCTGTCGCTGCGCAAGCGGTCGAACGCGGTGACCGATGCCGAGGAGGGACTCGCCGAGGCCGAGCAGGCCCGCGCCGCAGCGCAGGAGAAACTGGTGCGGATGCAGCAGGAGGGCGCGGTGATCGACCCCGAGGGCCGCATCGCCGCCCTGCGCAGCCAAATCAACAATATCGAGATCCAGTTGCAGGAGAAGAAGCTCGCGCTGCAGGCCCAGCTCGACAATGCCCGTCCCAACTCGGCGCGCGTACAGGGCGCCGAGGGAGAGGTGCGCCGGCTCGAGAACCTGCTGGCCGAGCTCAATGCCGACATGACCACCGCCACCACGGGCGAGAACTCGCTGGCCGAGATCGCGGTGCAGGTGCAGCTTGCCGAGGCCGATCTGGCGACCCGTGACCTGATGCTGCAATCGGCGCTGGAGCGTCTCGAGCAGGCGCGCCGCGATGCCGACAGCCAGGCGCGCTACCTGACGACCTCGGTGGTGCCTGTGGCCTCCGAGGATCCGAGCTATCCGCGCAGCTTCGAGAACACCATCCTCGCCTTCCTGATCTTCTCGGGCGTCTACCTGATGATCTCGCTCACCGCCTCGATCCTGCGCGAGCAGGTCTCGAGCTGAGCCGAAGCCGAAGGCCAGGCAAACGAAACGGGCGCCGGAGGGATCCGGCGCCCGTTCCATGTCGAGACGATGTCGAGGCTCAGCCGCGGGCCGGCTTGAGCGCCTCGGCCCAGACGTGAAGCTCGTCAAGGAGGCCGGCGGCGCCCTTCTGCACTTCCTCGTTCGGGCTCAGGGTCTGCTCTTCGGTGATGTCGCCGAAGACCATCGGGATCGGCACAACCTGCTTGAGCGGCATGACGTTCATGTTGGCCAGCAGGGCTCGCAGCTCCTGCGCACCGCGCATGCCGCCCGAGATGCCGCCATAGGAGACGACGCCGGCGGGCTTGCGGGCCCATTCCAGAACCAGAGCCTGGATCGCGTTCACGATCGAGGCGGGCGGGAAGTAGTTGTATTCCGGGGTCACGAAGAGGAACGCGTCGGCATCCCCGATGGCCGCGCTCCATTTCTTGGTGTGCTCGTGCTGGTAGTCCTGCATCGCCGGGTGGTTCGGCTCGTCGAGAAGCGGCAGGTCGAAGGAGGCGAGGTCGACGATCTCGACATCGAACTTGCCGTGGGCCTTGGCCTGGTCGGCGGTCCAGTTGCTGATGATCGGACCGATGCGGCCCGGGCGCGTGCTTGCGGTGATGATCTTGAGCTTGAGTGCCATGGTGTCAGTCCTTTCCAGCATGGGATTTGACTGGATAGCTAACACTTCGCTGCGCCGCGGCAACGGCCGCGATTGCACAGCCGCCCTGCATGGTTGCACGGGCTCCCGCAAAATATCGCCACGAAAAAGGCCCGCCGTTTCCGGCGGGCTTTTCGCTGTCTCTGGCTCGGGGCTTAGACCTTTTCGGTCAGCGCCGGCACCGCTTCGAAGAGGTCCGCCACGAGGCCGAAATCGGCGACCTGGAAGATCGGCGCCTCTTCGTCCTTGTTGATCGCGACGATGATCTTGCTGTCCTTCATGCCGGCGAGGTGCTGGATCGCCCCCGAGATGCCGCAGGCGACGTAGAGATCCGGGGCCACGACCTTGCCGGTCTGGCCAACCTGCCAGTCGTTCGGGGCAAAGCCCGAGTCGACCGCGGCGCGCGAGGCACCGACGGCGGCGCCAAGCTTGTCGGCGAGCTTCTCGATGATCACGAAATCCTCTTCCGAGCCCACGCCGCGACCGCCGGAGACGACGATCTTGGCCGAGGTCAGCTCGGGGCGGTCGCTCTCGGCCACCTTGTCCTCGACCCATTCCGACAGCGCCGGGTCCTCGGCGGCGGCGATGTCCTCGACCGCGGCCGAGCCGCCGGTGGCGGCGGCGTCGAAGGTCGAGGTACGGAAGGTGATAACCTTCTTTTCATCCTTCGACTTTACCGTCTGCATGGCGTTGCCGGCATAGACCGGGCGCTCGAAGGTGTCGGCATCAACCACGGAGGTGACATCGGTCAGCACCATCACGTCCAGCAGCGCCGCGACGCGGGGCAGGATGTTCTTCGCATCGGTGGTCGCCGGGGCCACGATGTGGCTGTAATCGCCGGCGAGCGACACGATCAGCGCCGCGGTGGGCTCCGCCAGGCGGTGGCCGTAAAGCGCATCCTCGGCGACCAGCACCTTGGACACGCCCTCGATGGTCGCGGCCTCGTCGGCGGCGTCCTTGGCGGTGGCGCCCACGGCCAGCACGGTCACGTCGCCCAGCGGCGCGGCGGCTGCCACGGCCTTGGCGGTGGCGTCCATCGCCAGCGTGCCGTCATTGATTTCTGCAATAAGGAGAACAGCCATCAGATCGCACCCTTTTCCTTGAGTTTCTCGACCAGCTCGTCGACCGAGCCCACCATGATGCCCGCGGCGCGTTCCGCCGGCTCGGCGGTCTTGACGATCTCGAGCCGCGGCGCGACGTCGACGCCGTAATCGGCGGGGGTCTTCTCGTCGAGCGGCTTCTTCTTCGCCTTCATGATGTTGGGCAGCGAGGCGTAGCGCGGCTCGTTGAGGCGCAGGTCGGTGGTGACGATGGCGGGCAGCTTGACCTTGATGGTCTGCAGGCCGCCGTCGACCTCGCGGGCCACTGTGGCGGCGTCGCCGTCGACCTCGAGCGAGTTGGCGTTGGTCGCCTGGGCGTAGCCGGTCAGCGCCGCCAGCATCTGGCCGGTGGCGTTGAGGTCGTTGTCGATGGCCTGCTTGCCGCAGATCACCAGGCCCGGCTCTTCTTCCTTGACGATGGCGGCCAGAAGCTTGGCCACGGCCAGCGGCTCGATATCCTCGTGCACGTCGTCGGCGGCGGTCACCAGGATGGCGCGGTCGGCGCCCATGGCGAGACCGGTGCGCAGGGTCTCCTGCGCCTGCTTGACGCCGATCGAGACGACGATCACTTCCTCGGCCTTGCCGGCTTCCTTGAGGCGGATGGCCTCTTCGACGGCGATTTCGTCGAACGGGTTCATCGACATCTTCACGTTGGCCAGATCGACGCCGCTTCCGTCCGCTTTCACACGAACCTTCACGTTGTAGTCGATCACGCGCTTCACAGGCACAAGCACCTTCATCGGCGGTATCTCCCTAGAGTGCGTCGCGTCAGGCGCGACTTGGAAACTGTCTCACAGGGGGTGATAGCGAAGAGGACGCGAGGGAAACAGGTCTAAAACGACATGTTGGCCCTAACAGACGCCGCGTTTTTCGCCGAAATCGGGTGCATGCGGGTTTGAGAACAACTCCACGTCAGTCGGCGTCCCGTGTGTTGACCTGATTGTCGCAAATATCCTGTAGCGCGCGCCACGCGTCAGTGCTCAGTGCGGGGCGGTGGGGTGAGTCGCCGGACGAGGCCGCGCCCGCCGCCGCGATGCGGTCGGTGAGTCGCGGATGCGAGGCGAAATGCGCCATTGGGCCGTCGACATCGCCATATTCCTCGCGAAACCGCTCGAACATGTCGCCAAGCGCGGAGGGCGGCAGTCCTGCACCGCGCAGCATGTCGAAGGCAAAGGCGTCGGCCTCGGCCTCGGCATCCTGGCTGTAGCTGGCGCTGATCATGCGTTCGGCGAGCAGGACCGTCGCCGCGCCGCCGGTGAAATCGCCGAAGAGGAGTCCCAAAAGTCCGACCGAGCCGGCGGTGCGCAGGGCGTTGCGCGTCGGGTCGCGATGGACCACGTGACCGATCTCGTGGGCCAGCACGGCGGCCACCATGTCGGGGTCGCCGGCGCCCTCGAGCAGGCCGCGCATCACCACGATGTGACCGCCGGGCACCGCGAAGGCGTTCATCATCTTGTGGTCGATCACGCTGACCTCGAGCGGGTAGCCGATCTCCTGCCCCTCGGTGAGCCGCGTCACCATGCGCTCGAGCGCCGCCACGCCCTCGGGGGCGGAGCAGTCGAGGGCGCCGGCCTCGGTGGCGCCGAAGACGCGCTCGATCTGGGCCTTCACGCCGCGACCGAAGGCGATCTCCTTCTCGACCGGGATCAGCCGCGACAGGGTCCCCGCGAGGGCCGGCAAGATGACGAAGATCATCAGCAGGACGGCGGCCAGCGCCCCGCCGGCGCGCAGCGCCACCCGCCGCCAGGTGCCCTCGCGAAGGTCCCGCCGGGTCAGCCGGGGCCGGGTGCGTCGCAGCCACGCGACCATCTCGGGGTCCTCGACCACCAGCCGGGCGGTGTCGCGCAGCGATTCGTCCTCGGTCTCGAGATGGCGGGTCAGGATGAGCTGGTCGTCATCGGCGTGGTCGTGGAGCTCACGCAGGTCCTGCAGTGGCCAGACCAGCGGCGCCTCGAGCCCGTCGCCGGTGATGACCAGCGCCTGCTGCTCGCGCGAGAGCGCCACCTCGACCGCATGCCGCGCCGCCGACCGGCCGTCATAGAGATGCGCCGCGCCCTGCATCGCGCTCAGATCGCCCCGCCGATGTCGAGCGCATCGGCGAAGCCCTCTGCATCCGCACCGGTATCGGCGGCGCGCTGGCGGATGTCGGCCAGCGCCGTCAGGTTGATGACGGTGAGGGTGGTCACATAGTGCTTCAGGATCGGCTGGGTGATCAGCGCAAGCGCCCCCGCGCGCGCCGCGATCAGCGTCATGAGGTAGCCGGCGGCGGTGATCAGCACGGGCGGGATCATGCCCGGCTGGAAGCCGGGGCCGGTGGTCTCGAAATCAAGCCCAGAGAGCGCGAAGGCGACGATGCCGCCGAAGACGCCGGTGGCGACCGAGAGGCCGAGGCCAAGCAGCAAAGCGCCCAGCACGTAGGTGCCGATCACCGTCTGGGTGCGGGGATGGGCGTGGAAGGCGACCTTGCGGCCCAGCATCTTGTGGCGCGACAGGTAGGCGAAGCTCTGCACCCGGTAGGAGATCACCCCGATCACCAGCCAGACCGCGCCCACGGGCAGCAGCAGCACCGCGAGAACCACCTTGCCGAGCGCGATGCTCAGCCCGCCGCAGGCCAGGAGCGCCAGCGCGACGAAGATCTGGCGCATGCAGCCGTATAGCGCCGTCCAGCGGCCTTCCTGCACAAAGCGCGCGGTGCCGAACCAGCTCCGGTCGGCCATGTATTTCTCGAGCCGGAAGGTCATCAGTGGCGTCAGCAGCCCCAGCGAGAGCAGCGTCAGCGCCCAGTATCCCAGCGCCCGGAGGGCATAGCCCCAGGCGGCCTTCTCCATGCCGAAGCGGATGCCACGCCAGCGGGTTCGGGCCATCTTGTAGCGCCTTGCGCGGTAGATCGCGAAGAAGATGAAGGGCAGCAGCGCCACCGCCGAGAGCGAGAAACCGGCGCCCTGTGCCAGCGCCTGCTCGGGGCTTTGCGGCTCGGCAAAGATCGTCATGCCGAACCAGAACAGCAGGATCTGGATCAGGCCGAGATAGACCGCGAGGAACACCACCGCGAGCAGGAAGCCGAGGAACTTCTCGAGCCCTGTGCCGGTATATTCGAAGCGCGAGCCCTCAAGCCGGGCGGCGGACCAGATGTAGCGGCGGATCCGCGTCTTGCCCCAGAAGCGATATATGCCGAGGGTGAGCAGGGTGAGGCACCCGGTGCGCAGCGCCAGCCAGAACAGCGCCTTGCCTTCACCGGTATACTCGCCGTGGCCGAAATTGCCGTCGTCCATGCTGAAATCTTCCTGTCGCGGTCGCGTGCGGGCAGGCTACACGCCCTGCCCCCGCGCGGAAACCGGCGGGGGCAGGGCAAACTCGGATCAGGTGAAGGTGTTGTCGCGGGGGAACCCGCGCGGCGCCATGCGGCCCGACCCGGCGCGCTTGCCGATCCACTCGTCGAGCGCGGCCTCGGTGCGGGTGCGGCCGGCGGGGTCCTTCCAGCTCAGGCCGTCGGCCAGCGTGAAGGTGGTGGCATCCGACAGTCCGCCATCCTTGTATTTCTGCAGCCGCACGCCCTTGCCGCGGCCCATCTCGGGCAGCTCGTCGAGCATGAAGACAAGCACCTTGCGGTTCTCGCCGACCACGGCCACCGCGTCACCGGTGACCGGCTTGCAGACCTGCGTCTTGACGCCATCCTTGACGTTGAGCACCTGCTTGCCGCTGCGGGTCTGCGCCAGAACGTCGTTCTCGGGCACGATGAAGCCGTCGCCGGCCGACGAGGCCACCAGCAGCTTGCGACCGGGCGTGTGCACGAGAAGGTCGTGGATCTCGGCCTCGTTGGGCAGGTCGACCATCAGGCGTACCGGCTCGCCCATGCCACGCCCGCCAGGCAGGTTGGCGGCAGAGAGCGTGTAGAAGCGCCCGTTCGAGCCGACCACCAGAAGCTTGTCGGTGGTCTCGGCGTGGAAGATGAAGCGCGGGCCGTCGCCATCCTTGAACTTCAGCTCGCGGTTCAGGTCGATATGGCCGGTCATGGCGCGGATCCAGCCCATCTGGCTGCACACCACGGTGATCGGCTCGCGCTCGATCATCGCCTCGAGCGGCACGTCCTCGGCCTCGCCGGCCTCGGCGAAGGTGGTCAGGCGGGCGCCGCGGTCGAGATCCTTGGCGAAGGCCTTCTTGACCTCGCGCAGCTGCTCGGAGACGCGCTTCCACTGCAGGTCTTCGCTGGCGAGCAGATCCTCGAGACCGGCACGCTCTTCCATCAGCTTGTCGCGCTCGTTGACCAGCTCGAGTTCCTCGAGCCGGCGCAAGCTGCGCAGGCGCATGTTGAGGATGGCTTCGGCCTGCACGTCCGAGAGCCCCTCGGACCGGCCGCCAAAGCGCTGCGGAATCTGCGTCGGGGTGCCCTCGTCGGCCAGCACGCCGCGGGCCTCGGCTTCCGGGTCGGGGCGCAGCTCGAGCGCCTTGACGTCGATCCCGGCGAGCGGCGAGCGGTAATCGCGCTCGTCCGTGGCGCGGGCGATCGTCGCCTGATGCGGCTTCGACCAGTCCTCGTACATCAGCGCCGCCTTGGGATCGTCGTCGTAGCGGATGATGTCGATCACGCGGTCGAGGTTGAGGAAGGCGATGATCAGGCCTTCGAGCACCTCGAGCCGGTTGTCGATCTTGGCCATGCGGTGCCGGGCACGGCGGCACAGCACGTCGCGGCGGAAGTCGAGGAAGGCGCGCAGCACTTCCTTGAGCGAGCAGACCTTGGGCGTCACGCCGTCGATCAGCACGTTCATGTTGAGCGAGAAGCGGGTCTCGAGATCGCTGTTCTTGAACAGCATGTTCATCAGCAGATCCGGGTCGACATTCTTCGACTTCGGCTCCAGCACCATGCGGATGTCCTCGGCGCTCTCGTCGCGGATGTCGGCGAGGATCGGAACCTTCTTGGTCTGGATCAGCTCGGCGAGGCGCTCGACCAGCTTGGACTTCTGCACCTGGTAGGGGATCTCGGTAACCACTGCCTGCCACTGGCCGCGTCCCAAGTCCTCGACCTCCCACTTGGCGCGCAGCCGGATCGAGCCGCGCCCGGTGCGATAGGCCTGGGCGATGTTGTCTCGCGGCTCGACGATCACGCCCCCGGTGGGGAAATCGGGTCCGGGCACGTATTGCAGCAGCGTGTCGTCGCCGGCGCCGGGGGCCTTGATGAGATGCAGGCAGGCGTCGATCAGCTCGCCGATATTGTGTGGCGGGATGTTGGTCGCCATGCCGACCGCGATGCCGCTCGAGCCATTGGCAAGCAGGTTCGGGTAGGAGGCCGGCAGCACCGACGGCTCTTCGAGGCGACCATCGTAATTGGGGCGGAAATCGACCGAGTTCTCGTCGAGCCCGTCGAGCAGCGCCTCGGCCATGATCGTCATGCGCGCCTCGGTGTAGCGCGAGGCCGCCGGATTGTCGCCGTCGATGTTGCCGAAATTGCCCTGACCGTCGACCAGCGGGTAGCGGATCGTGAAGTCCTGGGCGAGTCGCGCCATGGCATCATAGATCGCCGCGTCCCCATGCGGGTGGAAGTCCCCCATGGTGTCACCAGAGATCTTTGCGGACTTTAGAAAGCCCCCGTTGGAACTCAAACGCAGTCTGCGCATTGCATATAGGATACGACGATGAACGGGCTTGAGCCCGTCCCGGGCGTCCGGAAGCGCCCGGTTCATGATCGTCGACAGCGCATAGGTCAGGTAGCGGTCGCCGATGGCGCGGCGCAGAGGCTCGGCCACGTCACGGGGGTTCATATTGGGGTCATCGACGATGTCATTCATAGATGCTGAAATATCTGCCGAGCGCGGGACGGTAAAGCCGTCCCCGACAGCACGGCGAAAATTTTCCGCTTCCGGCGCGCCAAAGCGTCGGGAATCGGCTATCATGATGGCAACGGCACACGCATCGCGTGCCTCATTTTATGACTCTTTTTATTATCAATTTTGGAAGGAGGGCCGTTCGTCATGATCCGGTTCGTTCTCATCGTCTCGACCTTCGGGTTCCTCTCGCTGGCATGGTATCAGATGTCCGGCGGCGCAAATTTCGAGCCCGGCACACAAACCGCCGGCCTCCCCTCCCTGACCTTCCCTGACGGCAATGCCGCCGCACCCGAGGTGGCGCGGGGCGACATCAGCGGCGCCGATCTCACGTCGGTGGCACAGGTCGCTGCGGCGCCCACAAAATCCGATGGGATCGAGCCGAAACTCGACGTGACCCTCGCGGCGGCCGCCGGAACGCCGAATGCCACCGTGGAGGCCGAAAAGGCCGTTGAAGTGGCCTCGCTCGACACCCGCAATGATGCCGTGATGTCGAACGCCGCGCCGGGCGCCGTGGTCGAACGGGTCGTGTTCGGTGCCGAACCGCAGGCCGAGCCCGAGGCGGCCGAGACGGCGATGGATCTGCGCCGCGTCACCGGCAACGTGGTCAATGTGCGCAACGGACCCGGCACCGGCTATTCGGTGGTCAACCAGTTGCGGCGTGGCGACGAGGTCGCGGTGCTGACCGATCCCGGCGAGGGTTGGGTGAAGCTGCAGGCCATCGAGACCAAGCGGATCGGCTGGATGTCCGCCCGCTTCCTGCGCGCCGCCGACTGAGCGCCGCTTGAACTGCTGCGCGCCTTGGCTTACCCGGCCCGCAGCAGGGAAGGGCGCTCATGACCGGCAAGACGATCCTCATCACCGGATGTTCCTCGGGCATCGGATATGATGCTGCCCATGGGCTGCGCGCGCGTGGCTGGCGGGTGTTCGCCTCCTGCCGGCAGGAACGCGACTGCGACCGTCTGCGCGACGAGGGCTTCGAGAGCCCTCAGCTGGATTACGGTGACGAGGCCAGTATCCACCGGGCTCTCGGCGAGGTGCTCGAGGCCACCGGCGGCACGCTTGATGCGCTCTACAACAACGGCGCCTACGCCGTACCGGGCGCGGTCGAGGATCTTCCCACCGGCGCGCTGCGCGAAATCTTCGAGGCCAATGTCTTCGGCTGGCACACGCTGACACGCGCGTTGGTTCCGGTGATGCGCGCGCAGGGGCACGGGCGTATCGTCAACTGTTCCTCGGTGCTCGGGCTGGTGCCGATGCCGTGGCGCGGGGCGTATGTTTCGACGAAATACGCCCTCGAGGGGCTGACCGACGTGCTGCGCATCGAGATGCGCGACACCCCGATCGATGTGATCCTGATCGAGCCGGGCCCGATCACCTCGCGCATCCGGGCGAACTCGGTGCCGCATTTCGAGACATGGATCGACTGGCGCGCATCGCCGCGGGCGCGGCAATACGAGGCCTCGCTGCTCAAACGGCTCTATGCGGCGCCCTCGAAGGATCGGTTCGAGCTGCCGCCCTCGGCGGTGACGGATAAGCTTGTGCGTGCGCTTGAGCATCCCAGGCCCAAGCCGCGCTACTACGTCACGTTCCCGACGCATCTCATGGGGCGTCTTCGGCGCCTGCTGCCGACCCGCGCGCTGGATGCGCTGATCGACCGCGCCCGATAACAGGTTCGCTTTTTCCGCCCGAGCGGCTATGTCACGGGCAAAGCCCCGGAGGAGGTGACAATGAAAGACGATCCCCTGTTCATCGTGATGGCCATCGCCATGCTGGCTGTTGTCGGCATCCTGTTGTTCGGCATCGGCTCCTTCGCCCGGGGCGGCGAGTTCAACAAGAAATACGCGAACAAGGCGATGCGCTGGCGCATCATCGCGCAGTTCCTCGCGGTGGTGCTGATCATCCTGTTCGTCCTGATCCGCGGAGGAAGCTGACCATGGTTGTTCTGAGCAAGATCTACACCCGCACCGGCGACAAGGGCGACACCGCGCTGGTCGACGGCACCCGCGTGCCCAAGTTCAACGCCCGCGTCGAGGCCTATGGCACCGCCGACGAGCTGAACGCGGTGCTGGGGGTGACCCGGCTGCACGCCGACGCCGATCTCGACGCCGCATTGTCTCGGATCCAGAACGATCTCTTCGATCTCGGCGCCGATCTCGGTCGCCCGGACATGGCGAAGGATGCCGAGGCCGGCTATCCTGTGCTGCGCATGGTGGCGCGGCAGGTGGACCGGCTCGAGGAAGAGATCGACGCGATGAATGCCCGGCTCGAGCCGCTGCGCAGCTTCGTCCTGCCGGGCGGCTCGGCGGTCTCCGCGCATCTGCACCAGTGCCGCACCGTGGCCCGCCGCGCCGAACGCCGCGCCGTGGAGCTGGCCTCGCTCGAGGAGGTCAACGAACACGCGGTGAAATACCTCAACCGCCTCAGCGACTGGTTCTTCGTCGCCTCGCGCATCGCCAATGACGACGGCAAGGCAGATGTGTTGTGGGTTCCGGGAGCGAACCGCTGACAAGCGGCGGGGCGTCCAGTGGACGGCCCGGTTCTCGGAAGCGCCGTCAGGCGCAGGCCCAGAGGGCGGGAGCGAACCGCTGACAAGCGGCGGGGCGTCCAGTGGACGGCCCGGCCGGGCTTGCCGACGTGTGAACGGACCTATTTGGGCAACAGCAGCCGTTCGAGGCTGCGCCCCATCACCCGCGCGCTGTCGAGCATGTCGGTGACGCCGACCCATTCATCGGGCTTGTGCGCCAGTTCCAGCACTCCCGGACCGTAGGCGATGCAGTTCTTCAGCTTGCCGATGCGGTCGATGTGCTTCTGGTCATAGCTGCCGGGCGAGGCCACGTAGGTCGCCTCGGTGCCCAGTTCCTCGCGGATCGCCTCGGTCACCGTGGTCACCACCGGTGCGTCGCGGTCGGTCATCGACGGGATCACGCGGTTGAGCTCGCGGATCTCGTAGTCGAAATTCTCGCGCCGCGCCTTGAGGTCCTCGAGCAGCGCCACCACTTCGTCGCGCACCCCGTCGGCCGTCTCCTCGATCAGGAAGCGCCGGTCGATCACGATCCGGCAGCTGTCGGGCACGCAATGGGCCGGCAGACCGTCGAAATCCGGTAGGTTTTCGGGCTGGCCGCCGTGGATCGCGTTGATGTTCATCGTCGACTGCCGGGCGCCCTCGGGCACCACCGGCATCTCCGTATGCCGCGCCGCCATCGCCGGGAACAGCCGCTCCTCGAACGCCGCCAGCACCGCGCCCATGTGGCGCACCGCGCAGTCGCCGAGGAAGGGCATGGACCCGTGGGCGATCTCGCCCTTGGTCTCGATCTCGGCCCACCAGCCGCCGCGGTGGCCCAGGCAGATGCGGTCCTTGTTGAGCGGCTCGGGGATGATCACGTGCTGCACCCGCTCGGGTGCGAACCAGCCCTTTTCCGCCAGATAGGCCACGCCGCCATAGCCGCCGGATTCCTCGTCTGCCGTGGCGCTGATCTCGATGGCGCCAGCATAGTCGGGGTGGGCCTCGATGAAGGCCTCGGCGGCGATCACCGAGGCAGCGAGCCCGCCCTTCATGTCGCAGGCGCCGCGGCCAAAGATGCGGTCGCCGTCGAGTTCCGCGCCGAACGGGTCGCGGGTCCAGCCATGGCCGACCTCGACCACGTCGTGATGCGAGTTGAAATGTACACAGTCGCCGGGGCGGGCGCCTTCGTGGCGGGCGACGAGGTTCCAGCGCGGGTAGCGCTCGCTGTCGCCGGGCGCGCCTTCGGCGCGAACCAGTTCGCAGGCGAAGCCGCGAGCGGTGAGCCGGGTCTTCAGCATGTCGCAGATCGCGCGGTAGTTCTCGCCGGGCGGGTTCAGGGTCGGGATGCGGATCAGCGCCTGTGTCAGCGCGATCAGCTCGTCGCGCCTGGCCTCGATCCGCCGGGAAAGGCTGTCACTCATGGCGCCACTGTTCCCGGGATCCGCGCCCGGCGCAAGGGTGATGCGCCCGGTGTTGAAACGAGGAATTTTCTGCGAAAATTCCTCCACGTGTCGGGCGGGACAAGAAAATTCGGACGAATTTTCTTGGGCGTCGCGGTCAGCGCAGTTGCGGGGCCGGACCGAGGGGCAGGATCCCGAGCCAGGTTCGGCGGTCGCGGAACTCGAAGGTCACGTCGATGGTGTCGCGCCGTCCGGAGATCCCGGCGATCAGCTGCGCACCGCCCTCGATCAGCGCCAGAAGTTCCTCGGGCACGCGCCCGGCGCGGCGCTCGGCCTCGATGGCCTCGGCCACGTTCTCGACCCGGAGCGAGAGCTGGCCCTCGGGGTAGCCGTCTTCGTCCACGTCCATCTCGCCGGTGGCCGCGAGGCGCAGCGCGTCCTTTCCGATCTCGGCCCGGGCGATCTCGATCCGCGTCGGCCGCGGCTCGCCGGCTGCGCCGAGCGACAGCGGCTCGGCCAGCGTCACATGCGCGTCGAGCTCCAGCCCGTCCTCGCTGCCGCCGGGCAGGGCGGCGCCGCCGGTGGCGATGCCCTCGGCATTGACCGCGATCCGGTAGCGCCTGTCACTGTCCTCGGTGCGGGAGATCGCGGCGGTCAGGTCGCGCAGGGCCAGCGGCGCCTCGCCCGAGATGTTCAGCACCCCGGCCTCGGCATTGGCGCGCAGCAGCAGATCGCCGTCACGCACGAGGCTGGCGCGCAGCCCCTCGGCGGTGATCTCGTGCCGTGCCCCGTCGCGGGTCAGAACCTGTGTCTCCGGGAAAGCCACGATGACGTGGTCGCGGTTGTAGACCACCTGCAGCACCTGCAGGAGCGGGGCCTCCCAGACGGTTTCGGTCTCGGGGTCAGCCAGCACCAGCCCGGTGAACGTGGTGTCGAGCCGGTTGGGAAAGCCGCGGATCGCCAGATCCTCGTAGGAGGCCTCCCAGCCGTCAGCACGCTGGCCTTCGAACCACGCCTCGATGGCGCTGCGCTGCATCCAGGCCGACCAGCCCCAATAGGCCGACCAGGCCAGTGCCGCCGCGATCACCAGTAGCGTCAGTCGTTTCACCGCGGCTCCCCCCTTTTCCGGACACGCCCGATGGTGTTTACAGCCCGCCAAAGGAAAGGACCAGAACCATGGCGCTATGGGTCTTCGGCTACGGCTCTCTACTGTGGAATCCCGGCTTCGAGGTGGCGGAGGCGGCGCAGGCCAGCCTGCCCGACTATCACCGCAGCTTTTGCATGCGCTCGATCCACCATCGCGGCAGCGAGGCCGAGCCCGGTCTGGTGCTGGCACTCGACGAGCAGCCGGGCGCGCTCTGCGAGGGGCTGGCGCTGCGCGCCGCCGACGGCACGGAAGAGGCGACCATCGCCTACCTGCGCGAGCGCGAACTGGTCTCCTCGGCCTATCTCGAGAAGATGCTGCACGTGGATCTGCAGGACGGCCGCCGGGTCGAGGCGGTGACCTACGTGATCGACGCCGCCCACGTGCAGTATTGCGGTGGGCTGCCGCTCGAGGAGCAGGCAGGCATCATCGCGCGCGCCGTGGGCGGGCGCGGTCCGAACACCGAGTATCTCTACAATACCGCCGCCCATCTCGACGAATTGGGCATACCCGATGCGGAACTGCACTGGTTGCGGGACCGTGTACGGCAGCTTGTGGATAACGACTTGGCTTGATGCGGCCCCCGCAATAGGGTCGGGCCAACGCGAACTACTTTCTCAGGGACCTAGATGCACAAGGCCGATTTCGAGGCAGAACCGCATTTCAGCCAGCCGTTCCGCCAGATCGCCATGATGCTGGCGGTGCTCGGCCTGTGCGGTGCTGGTGGATTCGTGGCGCTGCCCCGGGTGCTGCCGGTGATCGAGGCCAACCCGTGGCTCAACGGCTTCATCATCTTCGTCTTCTTCCTCGGGGTCGTGGCCTGCTTCCTGCAGGTGGCGCAGCTGATCCAGTCGGTGCGCTGGATCGAGCATTTCGTCACCGACCGGGATGCCGGCAATCGCCCGCCGCGCCTGCTGGCGCCGCTTGCCGCGCTGCTGCGCCGCCGCGACCGCCGGCTGCAGATCACGACCAGCTCGACCCGCTCGATCCTCGATTCGGTCGCCACACGGATCGACGAGGCGCGCGAGATCACCCGCTACCTGGTCTCGCTGCTGATCTTCCTCGGCCTGCTCGGCACGTTCTACGGCCTCGCCACCACGGTGCCGGCGCTGGTCGACACCATCCGCAGCCTCGCGCCCAGCGAGGGCGAGACCAACATGGAGGTCTTCACCCGCCTGATGTCGGGGCTGGAAAGCCAGCTCGGCGGCATGGGTGTGGCCTTTGCCTCCTCGCTGCTCGGCCTCGCGGGCTCGCTGATCGTGGGCCTGCTCGAGCTGTTCGCCGGGCACGGCCAGAACCGGTTCTACCGTGAGCTCGAGGAATGGCTCAGCACCATCACCAAGCTCAGCTTCTCGGGCGACGGCGAACAGGCGAGCGACACCGGCATCGTCGAGCAGGTGCTCGACCAGATGACCGACCAGATGGAGCGGCTCACGCTGATGTTCTCGCGCGCGCAGGAGGGCCAGAACGAGGTCGACGCCCGGCTCGGGCAGCTGGCGGATTCCGTCGAGCGCATGACCGAGCGGCTCGAGGCGACGGCGCCCTCGGCCAATTCCCTGGCCCGCATCGCCGAGGGGCAGGAGCGGCTGGCCGAGGTGCTGGCCGAGCGCGAGACCTCCGAGGGGCTCGACGCAGAAAGCCGCATGCGCCTGCGCTCGATCGACGTGCAGATGCTGCGCCTGCTCGAGGAAGTCGCCGCCGGCCGGCAGGAGAGCATGGCCGAGCTGCGCACCGATCTTGCGGCGCTGAACCGGACGCTGACCAAGCTGTCGCACGCGCCGCAGGCGCAGCCGCAATCGGTGACCATCCGCCCGGTGCGCCCCGGCGGTTCCGGTGGCGCCGGCGGCAAGAGCGGGGCCTGATCCATGTCGCTGTCGCGACGCACCGGGGCACGTTTTCAGGCCAATATCTGGCCCGGCTTCGTCGACGCGATGACCGGGCTCCTGCTGGTGCTGATGTTCGTGCTGACGATCTTCATGGTGATCCAGTCGGTGCTGCGCGACACCATCACTGGGCAGGAGAGTGAGCTTGATCGTCTGTCCTCGGAGATCACCGAACTGTCGCGCAGCCTCGGTCTGCAGGAGCGCCGGAACACCGCGCTGACCACCCGCATCGGCGAGCTCGAGACCACCATCGACGATGCCGAGACCCGGATGACCGAGCAGCAGAGCCTCATCGCCTCGCTCACCGCCACCCGCGACCGGCAGGCCGAGGAACTCACCGCCGCCGCCAACCGGATTACCAGCTTCGAGGAGCAGGTCGCTTCATTGCTGGCCGACCGCGACGCCGCCGAGAGCGAGATCGCGGCGCTCAGTGCCACGCAGGAGGACCTTGAGGCCGCGCAGGCCGAGCTGACCTCCGAGCGCGATGCGCTCGATCTGGCGCTGGCGCAGGCGCGCAGCGAGGTCGACGCGCAGGCAGAGGCGGCCCGGCTCGCCGCCGCACGCCGCGAGGCGCTGCAGGCGCTGATCGAGGACCTTCGGGCTCAGGCCGCGGATCGCGATGCGCAGATCGGGGGGCTGTCTTCGCAGGTTGACGCGTTGCAGGCCGAGCTGAGCGAGGAAGAAGCGCAGCGCTTGGCCGAGGCCGAGGCCGCTGCCGTCCTGCGCGCACGTCTGGAGAATGCCGACAGCGAACTGACCGCGATGACCATGGCGCTGGAAGAGCAGCGCCGTCGCGCCGAGGAGACTCTGACGCTTCTGGCAGCGGCGCGCGACGCCGAGGAGGATCTCGACGCCCGGCTCGCCGCCGCGCTCTTGCGGCAGGACGAAACCGAGGCGGCGCTGCAGCGCGCCCGCGATGCGGCAGGCAATGCCGAGACCCTGCAGGACGATCTGGCGCAGGCGCAGGCCACGGCCGAAGACCTGCGCAGCCGGCTCGCGGCGCTGCTCGAAGAGCAGGGCGAGGCCGAGATCACCCAGGAGGAGCTGCGCGATCGCCTGACCGCGGCGCTGGCTGCGCAGAAGGCGGCCGAGGCCGAGGCCGGTGCGCGGCTGAGCGAGGCCGAGCAGCGCGCGGCGCTGCTCTCGGAGGCGCGCAGCGAACTGAGCCAGACGGAGGCTCGCGCCAGTGAGGCCGAGCGCCAGCGCGAGCTCCTCAACCAGCAGGTCGCGGCGCTTCGGTCGCAGCTGTCGCAGCTTCAAGGACTGCTCGACGAGGCGCGCGAAAGCGACGCCGAGGCGCAGGTGCAGCTGCAGAACCTCGGCTCCGAGCTCAACGCCGCGCTGGCGCGGGTCGCCGCCGAGGAGCGGCGCCGCCGCCAGCTCGAGGAAGAAGAGCGCCGACGGCTCGAGGCGCAGGCCGAGGATCTCGAGCGGTATCGCTCGGAATTCTTCGGACGGCTGCGCGAGGTGATCGGCGATCAGGACGGCATCCGCATCGAGGGGGACCGCTTCGTGTTCTCCTCGGAGGTGCTGTTCGCGCCGGGCGAGGCGCGGCTCTCGCCGCTGGGCGAGGGCGAAATCGCCAATATCGCGGGCATCCTGCAGCGGGTGATGTCGGATATCCCGCCGGGCATCGACTGGATCCTGCGCGTCGACGGCCATACCGATGACACGCCGCTGCGCCCCGGTGCGCGCTTCGCCGACAACTGGGAACTCAGCCAGGCCCGCGCGCTGTCGGTGGTGCGGTTCCTGGTCGAGGACATGGGCATCCCGCCGCAGCGGCTGTCGGCCAACGGCTTTGGCGAATACCAGCCGGTCGATCCCGCCGACTCGCCCGAAGCGCGCGCGCAGAACCGGCGCATCGAGCTCAAGCTCACCGAACGCTGATCAAGGGCCAAGAATTTTAGCTAAAATTCTTGGCCACGGTCCGCCCTCCGGCAGGTCTGGCAAAATACGCCGGCCCATGCCAGAAGCGCCGCCAACGCTCAGGAGGTCGCGCCCATGTTCATTCTATCGCTCATTGCCCGTCCCGGCACGCTCGAGACCGCGCTGGTGTCGTCGCTGCGCAACGCCACCGGCGGCGGTGCGGCGGTCTGGCTGTCGCAGGGCGAGGCGGCAGAGTTCCCGCTCGATCACGTGCCGTCCAATCTCGAGGAGCTGCGCGTGGCGGTGGCCGATCAGGCCGACCTGAATCTGGTGCCGGCGCTGGGCCGTCGCAAGACCATGCTGCTGGCCGACATGGATTCGACGATGATCCAGCAGGAATGCATCGACGAGCTCGCCGAAGAGGCTGGTGTCGGCGCGCATGTGAAGGAGATCACCGCGCGGGCGATGAACGGTGAGCTCGATTTCGAGGGCGCGCTGACCGAGCGCGTGGCCCTGCTCAAGGATCTGCCCGAGACGGTGATCGACCGGGTGCTCGAGACCCGCATCACCCTGATGCCCGGAGGGCGCGAGCTGGTGGCCACGATGAAGGCCAATGGCGGCTATGCGGCGCTGGTCTCGGGCGGCTTCACCGCCTTCACCGCCAAGGTGGCGGGGCTGGTGGGCTTTGACGAGAACCGCGCCAACACGCTTCTGGTGGAAAACGGCAAGCTCACCGGCGAGGTGGCGCGGCCGATCCTTGGCCGCGAGGCCAAGGTGCAGGCGCTCGAGGAGATCTCGGCGCGGCTCGGTATTCCCGAGGCCGACGTTCTGGCGGTGGGCGACGGCGCCAACGATCTCGGCATGCTGGGCCGGGCGGGCATGGGCGTGGCGCTGCACGCCAAGCCCTCGGTGCAGGCGCAATGCGATCTGCGGGTGAATCACGGCGACCTGACCGCGCTGCTCTACCTGCAGGGCTATGCCCGCGAAGATTTCGCCACGGTCTGAGCCGGGGAGCGCGGGGCAACGCCCCCGCGCCCGCTGTCAGGTCAGGGGAAGCCGGGCGCCGTCGCGATGCGCCCGACCTCGATGCCGGCGCGGTTGTGGATCGGCGGGCAGAGGAAGCGCTGCACCTCCGGATCTGCCTCGTCGAGCACCCCGAGCTGCACCAGAAGCGCCGCCACGGCACAGTCGGCAGCGCGGGTGGCGCCGTCGGTGATCTTCAGCGCCAGTCCCATGCCGCGTTCCGGCAGGATGGCGACGAAATAGCCCTCGGCCCCTGTCTTGATCGCCACCGGCTCCTTGGCGGCGCGCATCAGGTGGGTGCAGGCGCGGCCTTGGCCCGCGACATGTTCGGGGAACGCGATCATCGCCTCGACGAGCTGCGCTGCAGCCTTGCTCAGCGTGTCCGGTCGCGTGTGGGCGTTGGCGTACCACGCCATGGCGCGGGCCATGCCCTCCATCGTGGTGGCGAAGTTCGGCGCCGAGCAGCCGTCGATGCCGAAGCCCGGGCTTTCCATGCCGGATACCGTCTCGAACAGCTCGCGCACCTCGCGCTGCACCGGGTGGTCGGGCGCGCAATACTCTGCGCCACCGCCGAGATGCTTGTTGAAGGTCAGGAAGCCCGCGTGCTTGCCCGAGCAGTTGTTGTGCGCCTGGCAGGGGCACTTGCCCTCGCGGATCATCTGAAGCTTGAGCGCCTTGTCACGCGAGACCTCCGGGCCGCAGCGCAGGTCGTCATCGCTCATCCCCAGCTCCGCGAGCCACGCGTTGACCGCATCGACATGCAGCGGCGCGCCCTGATGCGAGGCGCAGGCCAGCGCCAGTTGCTCGGTCTTCAGGCCGAACGCCTGCGCCGCGCCCGAGGCCACCAGCGGCAGCGCCTGGATCATCTTGGCCGAGCTGCGCGGCAGGATCACCTTGCCGGGATCGCCCCAGGCCTGCACGATCTGGCCGCTGTCATCGCAGATCACCGCGTGGCCTGTATGGGCGCTTTCGGCCAGCGGTCCGCGGTGGATCTCGACCATGAGTTCGGGCGCGTTCGACATGCTCGGGTCCTTCACAACTAAGCGATAACTTGCCAACAGGGGGTTTATGGCCGCAGGTTTTTCAGTCTATCTTCCCGACGTCGAGTAGAAAATCGGAAGCGCGCGCGATTGGGCCGAAACTGGCCGGGCGCCGACCGCGTGATTGAGGCACAAGACAGCTGGAGGCTGCACGGTATGAAGTCAATTCTCGGTGGAGTTCTGGGTGGAGCCCTGCTGGCGCTGACCACCACGGCGGTGCTCGCTCAGGAAGAGAGCCAGAACCGGGTCAATGCGATCACCGACTGGTCCGTGTTCGAGGGCAGCGACCCGCGCGAATGCTGGGCGGTCACCACTTACAAGGAAAGCGTGAACACCAAGGACGGCCGCGTCGTCTCGGTGCGCCGCGGGGACATTCTGCTGATGGTGTTCTACCGCCCCGAGGGCGGCGTGAACGGGCAGGTGGCCTTCACCGGCGGCTATCCCTTCGCGCCCGGCTCGACGGTCGGCGTGAACATCGGCGGCTCGGAATTCGAGCTCTACACCGATGGCGAATGGGCCTGGCCGGCGACCTCGGGTGACGACAGTCAGATCATCGCCGCGATGAAGCGCGGCGCCGACGCGGTGCTGACCGCGCGGTCGGCGCGCGGCACCCAGACCAAGGACACATTCTCGCTGCTGGGCTTCACCGCCGCGGTCGAGGACGCCGAGCAGCGCTGCGCCGGCTGATCCGCGCGCCCTAGCTGACAGAGATTGAAGCCCCTCGCAGGACGATGCGGGGGGCTTTCTCGTGTTGGCCTCGGGGCGATGTTCAGAACTCCAGCGAGGACAGCATCGGCATCATCAGCGAGAACAGCTCCGCCTGCGAGGAGATCTCGCATTTGCGGTAGAGCTGCTTGCGGAACACCTTCACGGTCTGCGGGCTGATCTCGAGCCGCATGGCAATCGAGGCCGAGGAGTGACCCTTGAGAATCAGCAGCGCGATCTCGGCCTGTCTGCCGGTCAGCGCCACGCCATGCTCCTGCTCCATGCGCTTCTGCAGCGCCTCGGTGACGGCGGAGTCGCGGAAATCGCCGGTCGAGCGCAGGTTCGACCAGTGCCGCGCCGCCAGCGCGCAGGCGATCGGCGCGATCTGCTCGGCGCGCTCCATGTCGCGCGAGGAAAACACCCGGCCCGAGCTGGCATCGCGCCCGAGACAGACATGCACCGACACGCCCTCGGACGGGTAGGCCACATAGGCGACCTCGTCGATCAGCGTGGTGCGCCGGTAATAGGCCGAGAAATATTCATTTCGGGTGAACTGGTCGGGCGCGATGTCGCGCATCCGGTAGAGCCCCTCCGGTGCCCGCTCGATGTGCAAAGCGTGGAACGGATCGAGCAGATAGGCCCCGGTCAGGTAGTCGTCCTCGAGCTTTTCGTGGACACGCTTTTCCTGCGCATGGGAAAACAGAAGCTCGGGCGGCCGGTTCTGGAAATAGGCCAGCATCGTGGTGTTGTCGATCTCGTAGCAGCGCATCAGCCACTGAAAAAAGAGGCCGGCGAACGCGTCGGTCTCGAGCGCCGCGATGGCGCGCCCGAGGAAATTCTCCGTCAGGTTCGGCAATTTTCGCATCATACCTCTCTGGGGGTATATACCCCCTGTTTCGCATGAGCCTAGGGTATAGCCATAAGAGCGGGTGGTATAGCCCGAAACAGGGACAACAGCCGCAGGGGGTGGTTCGGTATCGTGACCGGGACCGTGATCAACATCGACCGCGTGGTGAAGCGCTTCGGCACCTTCACTGCGCTCCACGAGGTGTCGCTCGACATCGCCGAGAATGAATTCTTCACGCTGCTCGGGCCGTCGGGCTGCGGCAAGACCACGCTTCTGCGTTGCATCGCGGGGTTTGAGCCGGTGAGCGGCGGGCAGATCCGCCTGCATGGCGAGGACATCGCGCCGCTGCCGCCGTTCAAGCGCCCGGTCAACACGGTGTTCCAGCACTACGCCCTCTTCCCTCACATGACGGTGCTCGAGAACGTGATGTTCGGCCTGCAGCGGCTGGGCTGGTCGGTGGTGGATGCCGAGGGCCGCGCCAAGCAGGCGCTCGAGCTGGTGCACCTGTCGCAATTCCTCAAGCGCCGCCCCGGTCAGCTCTCGGGCGGGCAGCAGCAGCGTGTGGCGCTGGCCCGCGCGCTGGCGCCCGAGCCCAAGGTGCTGCTGCTCGACGAGCCGCTCTCGGCGCTCGACCTGAAGCTGCGGCAGGCGGTTCGCATGGAGCTCAAGCAGATCCAGCGCGAGACCGGCATCGCCTTCGTCTTCGTCACCCACGATCAGGAAGAGGCGCTGACCATGTCCGACCGCATCGCGGTGATGTCGGACGGGCACGTGCAGCAGATCGGCGCCCCGCGCGAGATCTACGAGGCCCCGGCGAACCGCTTCGTGGCGGATTTCATCGGCGAGACCAACCTGATCGAGGTGCCGGTTCTGGGCATCTCCGACGGCATGGCCGAGGTCTCTCTGCCCGGCGGTCGCGCCCTGCGCTGCCCGACGCCGCTCAGCCGCGCGGTGGGGCAGGGGGTGCTGTCGCTGCGCCCCGAGCGTATCGATCTCTGCCCGGCCTCGGAGGCCGACCTCACTGTGATCGCCACCGATCAGGTCTATCTGGGCACCGACATCCAGCTCAAGGCGCAGCTCGCAGGCGGTCAGGAGATGACCGTGCGGCTACAGAACGCCGAGGCCACACGCCTGCCCGAGCGCGGCACCGAGGTGGGTCTGAAACTGGAAGCAGGCGCCGCCCGCCTGCTCTCGGCCTGATGGCGGCGATGGCGCCGGGCGGCGCATCCTCGTCGGAAATCTACAAGGGCAACGCAAGCAGATTGCTGTTGCCGACATGGGTGGTCATCGGGGTCTTCCTGTTGGTCCCGGTTGCCCTGATGGCCACCTATTCGTTCCTCACCAAGGAATTCCGCGGCGGCGTGATCTGGGAGTTCTCGCTCGCCGCATATGACCAGTTCTTCCTCGATCGTGGCCTGTTCGGAGACGAGCCGCCGCGCATCGAGTGGACCTTTATCACGATCTTCTGGCGCTCGATCTGGCAGGCCGGTCTGGCGACGCTCCTCTGCCTGCTCATCGGCTTCCCGACCGCGTGGTTCATCGCCACCCGCGAGGCCCGGATGCGCACCGTCTGGCTGCTCATCGTCACGGTGCCCTACTGGGTCAACCTGCTGATCCGCACGGTCTCGATGAAATTCCTGATCCGCGATGAGGGCCCGCTCAACGCCATGCTGCTCTGGAGCGGGCTGATCGACCAGCCGCTGGGGCTGATCAACACCAACCTCGCGGTGCAGCTGGGGCTGTTCTACTCCTATCTGCCGTTCATGGTGCTACCGATCTACGCCGCGGTCGAGCGCTACGACTTCGCGCTCTCCGAGGCGGCGGCCGATCTCTATGCCGGGCGCTGGACGACGCTGCGGCTGGTGATCCTGCCGGTGGTCAAGCCGGGGCTCATCGCGGGCTGCATCCTCGTCTTCGTGCCCTCGCTCGGCGCCTTTCTCGCGCCCGACCTGCTGGGCGGTGCCAAGAGCTTCATGATCGGTTCGCTGATCGAAGAGCAGTTCAAGGGCGCCGCCGGCAACTGGCCCTTCGGGGCGGCAGCGGCGATGATCCTGATGAGCATCGTGATGGTGGTGCTGCTGGTCTACGCCCGCTCGCAGACTCGGGAGGCCAAGGCATGAAGCAGCTCGACTTGCGCCGCTTCCCCGGCTTCTTCGCGATCACGCTGCTTTGCGTGGTGGTGCTCTACGCGCCGCTGCTGGTGGTCTCGGTCTACAGCTTCAACGCCTCGACCTCGATCACCAATTGGGGCGGCGTCTCGTTGGAGTGGTATGTCGATGTCTTCACCGGACCGGAATCGCCGAAATTCCAGCGCGCGGCGATGAACTCGCTGATCATCGCGGTTCTGGCCGGGCTCTGCGCCACGCTGATCGCCACCTCGGCGGCGGTGGCGATGCACCGCGCCGGGCGCTTCAAGGGCAAGACCGCCACCTTCGCGCTGATCAACCTGCCGCTCATGGTGCCCGAGGTGGTGACCGCCGTCGCCAGCCTGATCTTCTTTACCGCCATTGGCTTCTCGGGCGGTGTCGGCACGATCCTTCTGGCTCATATCACCTTCTGCATCCCGTTCGCCTACCTGCCGATCGCAGCAAGGATGCAGAGCGTGCCCGACAGCTACGAGCAGGCGGCGATGGACCTCTATGCCACACCCTGGGAGGCGTTCCGGCTGATCCTGCTGCCGCTGATGATGCCCGGCATCTTCTCGGGATTCCTGCTCGCCTTCATCATCTCTCTCGACGACTTCCTGATCACCAATTTCGTGAAAGGGGCCGGTGTCGAGACCTTGCCGACCGCCATCTTCGGCGCGGTGAAACAGGGCATCAAGCCCAACATCATGGCGATTTCCACCCTGATGCTCGGCGTCTCGGTGGTGTTCGTCACCCTCTCCTGGCTGATCGGACGCAGCGGCCAGGCCAAGACATGATGACCACCTCAAAACCACAAAAAACCAACAGCGGAGACACCCCATGAAGACGATCCTTGCAACCTCCCTGATCGCACTGGCCGCCGCCACGGCGGCGCAGGCCGAGGGCGAGCTGAAGCTCTACAACTGGTTCGAGTACATGCCGCAGGAGCTGCTCGACAAGTTTACCGAAGAGACCGGCATCACGGTCACCATGGACACCTATGACAGCAACGAGGCGCTGCTGGCCTCGCTCAAGGCCGGACGGCTCGGGTCCTACGACCTCACGGTGCCGGGCGACTACATGGTCAAGATCCTCGGCGACGAGGGGATGCTCGACACCTTCACCCCCGAGGAAGTGCCGAACCTTTCCAACATCGAAGACCAGTGGATGGACGTGCCCTTCGACGAGGGCCGCAAGAGCTCGGTGCCCTACCAGTGGGGCTCGACCTCGTTCGCGGTGAACCGCGAGGTGTTCGACGGCGACATCCAGACCACCGGCATCATCTTCGAGCCGCCCGAAGAGCTGAAGGGCAAGATCAACGTGCTCGACACCGCGGGCGAGACGCTGACGCTGGCCTCGATGCATCTCGGCATCCCGCAATGCAGCTCTGATCGCGAGCAGCTCAAGGCGCTGAATGCGCTGGTGATGGAGGCCAAGGCCGACTGGGCGTCCTTCGGCTCGGATGTGGCCAAGGACGTGCTGGTCTCGGGCGACGCGAGCGCCGGGATGATCTGGTCGGGCTTTGCCGCCAAGGCCCGCGGCGAGGGCGCGCCGATCGAATATGCCTTCCCCAAGGAGGGCGTGATCGTCTGGATGGACAACCTCGCCCTGCTGAAGGACGCGCCGAACCGCGACAGCGCGCTGGCCTTCATGAACTTCATGCTCGAGCCCGAGAACGCCGCCGCGCTGACCAACTACGCGCAGTATTCCGCGGGCGTGACCGGCGTAGCCGAGTTCCTCGATCCCGAAGTCGCAAACTCGCCCGAGTCGAACCCGCCGGAAGGCACCGACACCGTCTTCGTCGAGGCCTGCCCGGAAGAGGTTCAGGTGCTCTACGATGCGATCTGGACCAACCTGAAGAAGTAAGCCCGCCCCATGAAACTCGCGCTTTATCAGGGCCCCGCGATCAGCGGGGCCACGGAGGAGACGTTTGCCTGCGTCTCCACCCAGCTTACCGCCGCGGCTGCCGCTGGGGCCACCATGCTGGTCATGCCCGAGCTGTTCCTGCCGGGCTACAACCAGCCCGCCCTGCACGACCGGCTGTCGCAGCCGCGCGGCGGCGACTGGGAAACCCGGCTTGCAGGGATGGCCCGCGCGGCGGGCTGCGGTCTCACGATCGGCTGGGCCGAGCGCGAGGGGGAAACGGTCTACAACGCCGCCACCGCCTTCGGGGCGGATGGCGGCGTGCTGGGGCATTACCGCAAGATCCAGCTCTTCGGGCCGATGGAGCAGGCCTCCTTCGCGCCCGGAGACGCCTTTTGCACCTTCGAGCTGGGCGGCGTGAAGGCGGCCCTGCTTATCTGCTACGACGTGGAGTTTGCACCGCATGTGCGGGCGCTGGCCGAGCAGGGCGTCAGCCTCGTTCTCGTGCCGACCGCCAACGCGGTGGGCTTCGATCACGTGCAGCGCGCCATCGTGCCCGGCCGCGCCGCCGAGCTCGGCATCACCATCGTCTATGCCAATTACTGCGGCCTTGAGGCCGGGTTGTCCTTCGGGGGCCTGTCGCTGATCGCCGATCCGCTGGGCCAGCCGATGGTCTCCGCCGGACGGGGCGAGGCGCTGCTCGTCGCCGATCTTGGCGTGAACGACGACCTGCCCAAACCCTCGCTTTCCACTCAACTCGCTGATTACCGGGAGCTCTGATCATGACCCTCGACCTGCCCAAGACCACCGACGACATCCTCACCGAGGACGTGCACCTCGTGCAGTCCTTCGCCGACCTCAACGCGCTCAAGCAGGATGGCGCGCGCACCGCCATCGTCGGCGCCGAGGGCACGATGGTGACCGACAGCGAAGGCAACGAGCTGATCGACGGCATCGGCGGGCTGTGGTGCGTCAACGTTGGCCACAAGCGCCGCGAGATCATCGAGGCGATCAACCAGCAGCTCGAGACGCTGGATTTCTACTCGACCTTCTACAGCTTCACCCACCCGACCGCCGCGGCGCTGGCCGCCAAGCTCGCCGAGCTGGCGCCGGGTTCGCTCAACAAGGTGCATTTCGGCAATTCCGGCTCGGTCGCCAATGACAGCGCGGTGCGCATCCTGCACCACTATTACAAGCGCCTTGGCCAGCCCCAGAAGCGCAAGGTTCTGAGCCGCCACGGCGCCTATCACGGCTCCACCCACCTCGCCATCGCCATGACCACGCCGGAATATTCCGACGGCTGGCACAAGGCCGAGGGCATCGTGCACCACCTTCGCAAGCCACACTATTGGCGCGAGGGGGATGGCATGACCGAGGCCGAGTTCACCGACGCGCTGCTCGACGACATGAAGTCCGAGATCGAAAGCCTCGGCGCCGAGAACATCGCCTGCTTCATCGGCGAGCCGATCATGGGCGCGGGCGGCGTCATCGTACCGCCCGAGGGCTATCACGCCCGCGTCGCGGATCTCTGCCGCGACTACGAGATCAAGGTGATCTCGGACGAGGTGGTGACCGCGTTCGGGCGGCTCGGGCATTTCTTCGCCTCGAAGGACGTGTTCGGCTTCCAGCCCGACATCATCACCACCGCCAAGGGCCTGACCTCGGGCTACCAGCCGCTCTCGGCGACGATCCTGTCGGACGAGATCCACGAGGTGATCTCGGGCCCCGGAGCCATGTTCCTGCACGGCATGACCTATTCCGGGCATCCCGCCGCCTCGGCCGCGGGCCTCGCCAATATCGCGCTGATGGAGCGCGACCAGATCCCGCAGACCGCGCGCACCACCGGCAAGCTCTTCGAGACCACGCTCAAGGGGCTCGGGGATCTCGACATCGTGGGCGAGGTCCGCGGCAGCCACTTCATGATCGGCATCGAGTTCGTCAAGGACAAGGTGTCCAAGGAGATCTTCGATCCAAGCCTCAACATCGGCCTGAAGGTGGCGCAGAAGTGTCAGGAGAAGGGGCTCATTGCCCGCCCGCTGGGGCATATCCTGATCCTGTCGCCGACGCTGATCCTCTCGCCCGAGCAGATCGCCACGATCGGGGCCATCCTGCGCGAGAGCATCACCGAGGTGATGGCCGAGCTGTGATCCCTCTGGCGTTAGGTTATTCCTAATCCGAACCTCGGAAGGCTGTTCTTTTCCCGAAGCAATGGCTCGGGCACTCTCGGTCCTGATCGCCGCTCCGGCTCAAAAACGGGGCGGCGTCGTCTGGTCCGGCACCCGCCCATCGCACCGACCCGTGCGAGAGGCTTGACCGGCGGCGGTCCAGGCTCGACGAAAGAGGTCTCGATCCGGCGGCGGGCCCGTCCGTCTCCGGCGCGAGTGGCAGGGAAGCACGACGATGAACATCCACGATCCCGCGGCGGAGCTCCGCGCCAATGTCGCAACGCCCTTCGAGGCCGCGCAGGCGATGCCGGTCTCGGTCTATACCAGCGAAGAGTTCCTCGCGCTCGAGCAGGAGCATGTCTTTGCCAAGAGCTGGCTCTGTGCCGGCCGCGCCGATGCGCTGAAGGCGCCGGGTGACTACCTGACCATGGAAATCGCCGGCGAGCCGGTGATCGTGTTGCGCGACCGCGAGGGCACCTTGCGCGCCATGTCGAACGTCTGCCGCCACCGCATGTCCATCCTGCTGGAAGGGCGCGGCAATGTCCGCACCATCACCTGCCCCTACCATGCCTGGACCTACAGCCTCGACGGCAGCCTGCGCGGGGCGCCCGCGATGGAGATGAACCGGAGTTTCTGCAAATCCCAGACCAGCCTGCCGGCGGTGCGCTGCGTCGACTGGAAGGGCTGGATCATGCTCACGCTCGATCCCGACCTGCCCGAGCCGCAGGAGACGCTTCGCGAGATGGACGACCTCGTCGGCTACCTGCCGATGCAGGACTATGTCGAGGTGTTCCGCGAGGAGCATCGCTGGAACACCAACTGGAAGATCCTCGCCGAGAACTTCATGGAGAGCTACCACCTGCCGATGTGCCACGGCGGCACCATCGGCGGGGCGGTGGATCTGAAGAAGATGACCTGCCCCGAGGGATATCCCGGCTTCAACTTCCACCACATCCTCAAGGATGACAGCATCGCGCTGTCGATCGCCCACAAGGACAACACCGCGCTCGCGGGCGAGGACCGCTACCGCACATGGCTGATCTCGGTTTACCCGTCGCTGATGATCACGCTGACGCCGGGCTACTTCTGGTATCTCAGCCTGACCCCGGACGGCCCCGGCCACGTGAAGATCATCTATGGCGGTGGGTTGCATCCCGATTTCGCCGCGGACGCCGAGGCAGAGCAGCATTTCGAGACCCTCAAGGGCCTGCTCGACCACGTCAACGACGAGGACAAGGGCTGCACCGAGCGGGTCTGGAAGGGTATGCAGTCGCGCCACGCTGTGCCCGGCGCGCTGTCGCATCTCGAGCGCCCGAACTACGAGTTCGCCACCTGGATCGCCGGCAAGATCCCGAGCTGAGGCGCCGTGCCCGACCAACCTGCGCGGACCGTTCAAAGAGCCCGCGAGAAACTGACCAACAAGAGGACCGACATGGCCCATACCCGCATCCGCCCGTTCAACACCAAGGACACCTACCCGGAGCAGAACCTCGACAACGATCTGGCGCAGGCCGTGGTCACGAGGGGCGGGCGCACCGTCTGGCTGCGCGGCCAGTGCCCGCAGAACCTCGACGATGCCAAGAACATCGACAGTCACGATCCGGTCGAGCAGACCCACAAGGTGATGCAGAACATCCGACAGCTGATCGAGGAAGCCGGCGGCTCGATGGAGCATCTGGTCAAGGTGGTAGTCTACATCACCGACGTACGCCACCGCGAGGCGGTCTACCGCACGATGGGCGAGTATATCAAAGGGGTACACCCGGTCTCGACCGGGCTGGTGGTGCAGGCGCTGGCGCGGCCCGAATGGCTGGTCGAGATCGACGGCACGGCGGTGATCCCCGACTGAGCCCGCGCCCGGCGGACGACAGGACCAAGGAGACGACATGACCTTTTCCCTCGTGGCGCGCTGCGCCGAGACCGGGCAGTTCGGCGTGGCAATCTCGTCCTCCTCACCGGCGGTGGCGGCGCGCTGCGCCTATGCCCGCGCCGGGGTGGGCGCGGTGGCGTCGCAGAACGTCACCGACCCGCGGTTGGGGCCCCGAGCGCTCGATCTGATGGCCGACGGCGCCGGCGCCGATGCGGCGATCCAGGCACTGCAGCAGAGCGCCGATCACATGGCCTACCGACAAGTGCTCGCGGTGGACGGGCAGGGCGGCACGGCGATCCATTCCGGGCCGAACTCGCTGGGCATCTGGACGCAGGCGCAGGGGCGCGACGTGGCGGCGGGCGGCAACCTGCTGGCCAACGACGCCGTGCCTCAGGCCATCGTGGACGGATTCGAGGCGGCCCCCGGCGCGCTGGGCGACCGGCTGATCGCGGCGATGCGCGCCGGGCTTGCGGCGGGCGGCGAGGCCGGCCCGGTGCATTCGGCGGGGATGCTGATCGTCGACCGCGAGAGCTGGCCCTATGCCGAGCTGCGCTGCGACTGGATCGACGACGGCTGCCCGATCGAGGCCATCGCGCGGGCGTGGGAGGTCTACCAGCCGCAGGCGGCGGATTACGTCACCCGCGCGCTCGATCCCTCCGCCGCGCCCTCCTATGGCGTGCCGGGGGACGAGTGATGCGGGTGCTCGAGCTGCTCGACCGGCTCATCGCCTTCCCCACGGTGTCGTCCCAGAGCAACCTCGATCTCATCGACTGGACGCAGGCCCATCTCGAGGCCTGCGGCTTCGCCGTCACCCGCGTGCCCTCGCCCTGCGGAGAGAAGGCCGGGCTGATCGCCAATCGTGGCGGGGCGGGCGGCGTGGTGCTCTCGGGACATACCGACGTGGTGCCCGCCGAAGGCCAGCCATGGGGTCGCGACCCCTTCCGGCTGACGCGCGAGGGCGCGCGGCTCTTCGGGCGCGGCACCACCGACATGAAGGGCTTCGTGGCCTGCGCGCTGGCGCTGGCCGAACAGCCCGCCGAGGCGCAGGGGCCGGTTTCGATCGTGCTGTCGTGGGACGAGGAGGTGGGCTGCCGCGGCATTCCGCACATGATCCCGCATCTTGAGGCCGCGCTGGGGCGGCAGGCGCTTTGCGTGGTGGGTGAACCGACCTCGCTGGTGATGGCGACCGGGCACAAGGGCAAGGCGGCCTATCGCGCGGTCAGCCACGGCGAATCCGGGCATTCGGCGATGGCGCCGCGATTCCGCAACGCGCTGCACGGGGCCTGCGATCTGGTCGCAAATATTCGGGCCGAGCAGGCCCGTCTGATGCAGGAGGGCGCGCAGGATGCGGGGTACGACGTGCCCTGTTCGACCCTGCACGTGGGCAAGCTGCAGGGCGGCACTGCGCTCAACATCGTGCCCGACCGCGCCACTATCGACTGGGAAATCCGCCACCTCGCGGCCGAGACGCCGGACGAGATCGTGCCGCGTGTCATGAGCGGGCTGGAGCATATGGAGCTGGAACAGGTGTTTGCCTACCCGGGCCTCGACACCGATCCCGATTTGCCGGCGCTGGCCAAGCTGCGCAGTCTCTCGCGGGGGCTCTGCAAGGTGTCTTACGGCACCGAGGCGGGGGTCTTCGTGCCGACCGGCATCCCCACCGTGGTTTGCGGGCCGGGCGACATGGCGCAAGGCCACCAGCCCGACGAGTTCATCGAGCTCGACCAGCTTACCGGCTGCATGGAGATGCTCGAGGCGCTGGTGGCGCCGGGCTGAGCTCAGACCCGGCGGCTGCGCAGCGCCACCACCTGTCGCATGGTCTCGGTCGGCGGCACTGTGCGGAAGATGTCGCCCAGCATGGCGATGTCGGCGCGCAGCCCATCGATCCAGCCGCCGCGCTTGGCGTGCTTGTAGGGGCTTTCGACCTCTGGCCAACGCACGATGGCGATGTGCAGCCCCTCGGCCAGCCACAGCCGGTTGATGAACACCTCAAGCCCGAAGCGCGGCAGGTTCAGCAGCGCCTCGGTCTGGTTCGCCAGCAGCCGGCGCGGCATCACGCGCTCGCCCGAGATGTAATCGATGCCGATCATCCGCCAGATCAGCGGCGCGTTGCGGCGCAGGCTTATGGTGGCCTCTGCACGGCGCTCCAGCACCGGCAGGATCAAGGCGCTGAGATGCTCGGGCCCGAGGCCGAGCAGGTCGCTGTCGAGCAGCAGGATATGGCTGCCGCGCGCCTCGGTGATGCCGCGGGTCACGGCGCGCGTCTTGCCGCCGTTGCGCGGCTGGCGCACCACCCGCAGCGCCGACTCATCCTGCCCATGCGCCTCTGCGGACTCGGCGGTGCCGTCGGAGGAGCCGTCATCGACCACGATGACCTCGTCGATCAACGGGTGGCCCAGCACCGCATCGAGCACGGCGCCGATGCGCGGGGCCTCGTTATAGGCCGGGATGATGCAGGAGATGGACAGAGCGCGGGTCATTTCTGTGTCGTCCTCTTGAGAAGCCAGGCGATGCCGCCCAGCACCAGAACGCCCAGGAGCAGCAAAGAGATCCGCGCGATCCAGTCGTCGATGCGGGAATAGGCGGCGCCGAAGGCGTAGCCGATGAACACGAAGAACAGGCTCTTGGGGATGGTGGCGAGCAGGTTGACCCAGAAAAACCGCAGCAGCGGCATCTTGGCGAGCCCGGCCGCCACCAGCACCGCCGCCCCGGCGGAATGGGTGATCTTGCCCAGCACCAGCGTGCGCGCGCCGTGGCTCTCGAAATGGCCCGAGACCTGCGCCAGCCGTGCCCGGCTCAGCCCCATGCGGTAGCGCCAGCGCAGCGGCAGACGGTGCAGCCCCCAGCGCCCGAGCGCGTAGAACAGGAGGTCTCCGAACAGGTCGGCAAGGATTACCACCACGCTCACGCTCCACACGTCGAGCAGGCCGCGGCTTGCCAGCCAGGCCGCGATCACCGTGACGATCGGGCCCTCGAGCACCGCGATCGGTGCGAGGATGGCCAGCCCGTTCTTGGCGAGCAGGGCGGTGACGGTTTCCAGTCCGAACAAAGCTTACTCCGCGGCGCCTGCGGCCTCGGCCGGCGCCATGTCGGTGCCGCGCCATGTGAAGCCACGCCCTGTCCATGTGGCGACCCAGAGCGCGGGAAGCAAGGCGTCGCGCATCATCATCGCGGCCAGGTCACGCAGCCCGGCGGGCCAGCCGGCAAGGCGGGCCAGCGCGATCTCGGCACCGTACCACAGCGCCGGAAGCGCGGGCAGGGCGGCAAGCGGCGCGGCACCCGTTGCGACCAGACCGAGCGTTGCGGCCAACGGCAGCAGCGGCCCTTGCGCGATCTCGGCGCAGAAGATCAGCGCAAAACCGTCGCGGCGCACCTTGCTCCAGCGCAGCTGACGGTCCCAGACCGCGCGTGCGTGGCGGCTGCCGATGGGCTGGGCGAAGAGCTTTGGCGTCAACCGCACCCGCTTGCCCTGGGCGCGCACCAGCTTGGTCGAGGCCACGTCCTCGGCAAGGTTGCGCCCGAGCGCCGGCAGGCCTCCACCCGCCTCGAGGATGTCGCGGTGCCAGAACAGCGTCTTGCCCTGGGCAAAGCCCAGCCCAAGGCTGTCGGCGGCGAGCTGCCAGCGCCCCTGCGAGCTGTTGAGAAAGGCGCATTCCACCGCGCCCCAGAAATTGCCCGGGCGGATCCCGGCGGGCGGCGAGGAGACCAGCCCAGTGTCGCTGCGCCACGTGGTGATCAGGGTGCGCAGGTAGTCGGGCGGCAGAAGCAGGTTGCTGTCGGTCATCGCCAGCCACTCTCCGCGCGCCTCGCGGTAGCCCTTGTGCAGGTTGTTGAGCTTGGGGTTGCCGCTGATCGGGGTCTCGCCGAAGAGCAGGGTCGCCTCGACCTGCGGGTTCTCGGCGATCAGTTGGCGCACCAGAGGCACCGAGGCGTCGGTCTCGGAGGGGGCACAGAAGAGGATCTCGTAGCGCGGGTAATCCTGCCGGAACGACGAGCCAAGCGTCTCGCGGTCGAAGGTGTCGAGGCCGCAGACCGGACGCACCAGCGAGATATAGGGCAGCTCGGTGTCGTCCGCCGGAGCCACGGAACGCTGGCGATATCGCCATGCGGCCAAGAGGGCGCTCAGCAGGTGCGCGGCGACGGTGACAGCGAGGATCGCGCCGAGCGCGGAGACGAGCAGATCGGTCATGCGATGCCTTCCGCCAGTGCGCCGCCCTTTCCGGCGGCGGGTTTCGAGGCCGCCGGCGACGGGGCGGGAGCGGCGAACTTGACGAGGCTCAGTGTGCCCTGAGCGTCCTCGGTCATCGCGGTGAGACTGTCGATCCAGTCGCCGCAATTGGCATAGACCATCTCGCCATGCTGCCGCAGGCCGGGTTTGTGCGAGTGGCCGCAGATCACGCCTCCGGTGCCGGCGGCGCGGGCCAGCTTGATCAGGCGGCGCTCGAAGCGATCGCCCATCGCCAGCAGCTGGTTGGCATGGCCGATGACCCGCTGGGCGTGGCTTTGTGTCCCCGCGGGGACATCTCCGCGACGGCGCTGCCAGTCATCGACCTGCCGCAGCATCGCGTCGAGGCGACTACCGAGCCGCGTCATGGCGTGCCAGCGCAGGATGCGCGGGTCGCATTGATCGCCGTGCAGCACGAGATAGCGCCGATCATCGGCCGCGTGGTGGATCACCGCTTCGCGCAGTTCCCAGCCCTCGACGGCGGCGTCGGGCGCGCGCATTGCCGCATCGTGGTTGCCGGGCAGATAGACGATCCGCGTGCCGTTGCGGCGCCGTTGCCGAAACTCGTCCATGACGGTTTCGTGGGCGTCGGTCCAGTGCACGCGGCCCCCGTGCCAGAGGTCGAAGATGTCGCCGACAAGATAAATCGTCTCGGCTTCGATGTTCCTGAGAAAGGCGAGAACCTGAGACGGGCGACTGGCGCGGGCCCCGAGATGCAGGTCCGACAGGAACAGGCTGCGCATCGTGCGGCGGGCGTCATTGCCGGCGGGAGAAGACGGCATCGGAAGGTCTTTCTTGTTCGCTCGCCCGCCTTATGGCGGCAGCGTGTATCGGGAGTGTGACGGATCGCGACCCCGATCAGAACGCCCAACGGACCTGCGGGGTTCCCGCAAGGTCAGCAGGAATGTTGCAGTGCAGAAACCACGGTGGTCAGCCCGGCTGCGGGCCGCCTGCGATGGCGCCCTTGGCCACGGAAACCGCTTTCAGAACGGCGAAGACCTCCTGCCCGTCTTGCAGCCCCAGCGCCGAGACCGAGCGTTGCGTGACCCGCGCGAGCAACAGGTTGCCGCAGGCATCGAGCTGGACGAGCGCGCCGGGGCCGTTGCCCATGCGCAACGCCCTGATGCGGCAGGGCAGCACGTTGAGCGCCGAGATCTGCTCGGGCCGCTGTGTGGCGAGCATCACGTCCTGTGCCTCGATATGGATGCGCAGAGGCGTGCCGGGGGCGCGGGGAACCGAGGGGATCAGCAGGCGCAGCCCGCCAGCCGCCTCGAGCTCGGTCAGCCCGTCCTCGTGGTGGCGCAGGATGCTGGCCTCGATCACCGCGCCGGCCGCGCCCGCTCCGAGCGGCGTGACCGACGGGTCGCCCAGCACGTCGGTGGCGCTGCCGTGGCGCGACACGCGGCCGTCCTGCAGCGCCACGACCGAGGTGGCGAGCCGCGCGACCTCGGCAGGGGCGTGGCTGACATAGAGGATCGGCACGCGGGTCTCGTCCCGCAGGCGCTCGAAATAGGGAAGGATCTCGGATTTGCGCGCCTCGTCCAGCGCCGCGAGCGGCTCGTCGGCGAGGATCAGGCGCGGCTTGGCGAGCAGGGCGCGCCCGATCGCCACGCGCTGACGTTCGCCACCGGAGAGCGCCCCCGGGCGGCGGGAGAGAAGCGGCGCGATGCCAAGCATCTCGATGACGCGGTCAATCTCGTCGGGGCGGCTGTCGCGCGGCGCAAACCAGCGCCCGTAGAGCAGGTTTTGCCGCACGGTGAGATGTGGAAAGAGTCGCGCGTCCTGAAAGATGTAGCCGAGGCGACGGCGATGCGGCGGCTGCCAGACGCGGCGCGCGCTGTCGAACAGAACCTGATCGCCAAGCGCGATGCGGCCGGCATCCGGGCGCAAGAGCCCCGCCACCGCGTTGACGATGGTGGTCTTGCCCGAGCCGGAGCGCCCGAACAGCACGGTCAGCCCCGGCGGCGCCTCGAAGGCGATGTCGAGCTGGAAGCCGCCGAAGCAGTGGCTTATCGCGACCTGAAGGCTCATGCGCCCGACACCCGCTTCGCGATGCGGCGCGACAGCACTTCCGACAGGATCAGCGCCGCCATGGCGATGGCCACCGAGACCGCCACCAGCCGCAGCGCCGAGGCTTCGCCGCCGGGCACCTGAAGGAAGGCGTAGATTGCCGAGGGCAGGGTCTGGGTCTGGCCGGGGATGTTGGAGACGAAGGTGATGGTGGCACCGAACTCGCCCATCGCCTTGGCAAAGGCGAGGATGGCGCCGGCGAGGATGCCGGGCAGGGTCAGCGGCAGCGTGACGGTGGCGAAGACCCAGAGCCGGGAGGCCCCAAGCGTTGCCCCGGCCTGTTCGAGCTTGGGGTCCACCGCCTCGATCGACAGGCGGATGGCGCGCACCAGCAAGGGAAAGGCCATGATCCCGGCGGCCAGCGCCGCGCCGGTCCAGTGGAACGCAAAGACGATGCCGATCTCCTGCAGCGCCCCACCGATGGGGCCGCGGGTGCCGAAGGTCAGCAGCAGCAGGTAGCCGGTGACCACCGGCGGTAGGATCAGCGGCAGGTGCACCAGTCCGTTCAGCACCTGCTTTCCGGGAAACTCCCAGCGCGCCAGCGCATAGGCCACGAGGATCCCCGGCGGCAGACCGGCCAGCGTCGCCCAGAGCGCCACGCGCAGCGACAGCGCGACGGCTTGCCATTCGTCGGGGCCGAGCAGGGACATGGGGGCGGTTACTCCGTCAGGACGGTGAAACCCTGCCGCTCGAAGGCGGCGCGCGCAACGGGACCTTGCAGATAGGCGAGGAATGCGTCGGCAACCGCGCTGTCTCCGTCACGAATGCGCGCCGCGGGGTAGGTGATCGGCGCATGGCTGCCTTCCGGGAAGGTCCCAAGCACGGCGACGCCGGGCTCGGCATGGGCGTCGGTGGCGTAGACGATGCCGAGCGGGGCCTCGCCGGTGGCAACGAGCGCCAGCGCCGCGCGCACGTTGTCGGCCTGCGCGACCTTGGGCGCGACGGCGTCCCAGAGACCAAGTGAGCCAAGCGCCGCCTTGCCGTAGATCCCGGCCGGCACCGCCTCGACCAGTGCCATGGCGAGGTGGCTCTCGCCCAGCATCTCGGCCAGCGGCAGATCGGGGGTGATCTCGACCGGGTTTGCCTTTGCGTCATGGGCGATCAGCACGAGGCTGTTGCCGAGCAGGTCGGTGCGGGTGGCGTCGTCGATCAGCCCGTCGGATTCGAGCGCGTCCATCCAGCCGGGATTGGCCGAGATGAACACATCCGCCGGGGCGCCCGCCTGGATCTGCCGCGCCAGCGCCGAGGAGCCGGCGAAGGAGACCCGTGCGGTGGTGCCGGTCTCCTCGGCATAGCGGGCGGTGATCTCGTCCATCGCGGTCTTCATGCTGGCGGCGGCGAACACCGTCACCTGCTCGGCCCATGCCCCGGAGGCCGCGACGGCGGCAAGGGCAAGGGCGGCAAGCGAGGGTAGGGTGGGGCGAGGCATGGCGGCTCCGGGGGCAATATGTTTCCAGAAACATATCGGGCGGCCCCTGCGTGGCAAGCGCTATTTCTGGTGGGACATATCGCTCAGCAGCGACTTCAGCGCCGCGATGTCCTCGGCGCCGGCGGCGGCGGCGGCGCGCTCCACGCGGCGGTAATGCGCCAGCACCCGCTCGCCGGTCTCGGTCAGCCTTGCGCCGCCACCACGGGTGCCGCCACGGTTGCGCTCCACCAGCGGCGCGCGGAAGGCACGGTTCATCTCCTCGACGAGGCTCCAGGCGCGCTTGTAGCTCATCGACATGGCGCGCCCGGCGGCGGCGATGGAGCCAGTCTCGGCAATGTGGTCCAGCAGCTCGGCCTTGCCCGGACCAAGCATGGCGCTGTCGCCGAAGAGGATGCGCAGGCGCAGGCGGGGGTCGGGGTCGTCGTCGGAATCCGGGGGCGGGGGAAGCTCTGTCATCTCTCAACTTTCCGGGATCGCGGTTGCGCTTGCAAGCGCGGCGCGAAACAGTCGCGCGAGACCACCGGGAGGCCCCATGTTCGACGCCAAGCTCCTGCCGCTGCAGCGGCGGCTGATACGCCCCATGGCCGGGCGCCTGCACGCGCGCGGTGTGGGGGCCGACTCGATCACCCTCGCGGGCTTCGCGCTGGGGCTGCTGGGGGTGCTGGCGGCGGCGTATGGGCTGTTCTGGCTGGCGCTGGCTGGGTTGGTGGCGAACCGGCTTGCGGACGGGCTCGATGGCGAGGTGGCGCGGCTGGCCGGCCCGACGGATCGCGGCGCGTTTCTCGACATCGCCCTCGACTTCCTGTTCTACGCGCTGTTTCCGGTGGGCTTCGCCATCGCCGATCCGGCGACAAACGCGCTGCCGGCGGTGGTTCTGGTGGCGAGCTTCGTCGGCACCGGGTCGTCCTTCCTCGCCTTCTCGATCATCGCCGAGCGGCGCGGTCTCACATCGGAGGACTACCCGTCAAAGGGCATCTTCTATCTTGGTGGGCTGACCGAGGGGGCCGAGACCATCGGTCTCTTCGTGTTGATCTGCCTGCTGCCGGGACTGTTCCCGGTGCTGGCGCTGGTCTTTGCCGCCGCCTGTTTCGTGACCACGCTGACGCGCTGGCTTACCGGTTGGCGCCTGTTCGGCGCCTGAGGGTGCTTAAAGTGAGGCTGCAAACGAAAAAGGCGCGCCCGGGGGCGCGCCTTCTGGCCGGTCTGATCAGATGGATCAGAGCAGCTCGAGATTGATGGCGCTCTCGCGGCCGTCACGGCCGGACTGCAGCTCGTAGGACACTTTCTGGTTGTCCTTGAGCTCGGTCAGGCCGGAGCGCTCGAGTGCGGAGATGTGCACGAACACGTCCTTGGAGCCGCCCTCGGGAGCGATGAAGCCGTAGCCTTTGGTGGTGTTGAACCACTTCACGGTGCCAGTTGGCATGGGATGAACCCTTTCCTTGTCTTGCCGCACGCGGAGATGCTGCGGCCCGGCGTCGTCGTCTAGTCTCGACAGCGGCCGTGAAAGGAACAGGTCGGATAGAGAGTAGCAGTCTGAGATATGACATGACGGTTTGAGTCGCACAAGCTTTGACGCGAGATGTGGAACGGCTTTCCCGTTCCGGGCGTTTCTGCCGCAGAAACAACGCTTAGGAGAGGAGAAACCGATGTCGATCCAGCGTATCGCAAAGAAGGCCCTGTCGGCCTATGCCCGCAGCAAGCGCGGGGGCCATCATGCCGGCACCCCCGTCCGGAACCGCCCGGTGCGTCATCACAAGGTGAAACGTGGGCGCAGCGTCGAGAGCCAGATCGCCTCGAAGGCGGTGCGGACGATCCGCCGGGCTCTGTGAGGTTTTGCAGACGTGCGGTTCCCAAGCGCGGGACAAGGCCGTAGGCCGCCGCGCAATCGCCGGCCCGCCCCCCGGGCTGGCGATTTGATGACATCCAAGCCGCGTGTCGAGGTCCTTCGGACTTGGCTGCGATAAAACAAGAGGCTCCTCGGGTGGATCGCCATCCCGCGAGCCGGCGATGGCGCAGCGGCGCCTGACACCTCGATAGGGGCACTTTCGAACCTGGGTCTCGCAGCGCGCTTTACGAAAAAAAAGGCGGGGAGATCCCCGCCTTTTCCATCTTTCGAAGCTATCGATCCGAGCGCTTTGCTCAGCGGGTGAACTTCTTGAACTTCACGCGCTTGGGCTCGACCGCATCCGGGCCGAGGCGGCGCTTCTTGTCTTCCTCGTAATCCTCGAAGTTGCCCTCGAACCATTCCACATGCGCCTCGCCCTCGAAGGCGAGGATGTGGGTGCAGATCCGGTCAAGGAAGAAACGGTCGTGCGAAATCACCACGGCGCAGCCGGCGAAATCGACCAGCGCGTCTTCCAGCGCCCGCAGAGTTTCCACGTCGAGGTCGTTGGTCGGTTCGTCGAGCAGGATGACGTTGCCGCCCGACTTCAGCAGCCGTGCCATGTGCACGCGGTTGCGCTCACCGCCCGAAAGCAGGCCGACCTTCTTCTGCTGGTCGCCGCCCTTGAAGTTGAACGCCCCGCAATAGGCACGCGAGTTCATCTGCGCGTCGCCGAGCTGGATGATCTCCGCTCCGCCCGAGATCGCTTCCCAGACCGTGGCATCGGATTCCAGATCGTCGCGCGACTGGTCGACATAGGACATGTGCACCGTGTCGCCAAACTCGATGCTCCCCTCGTCGGGCTGTTCCTGCCCGGTAAGCATCTTGAACAGGGTCGACTTGCCGGCGCCGTTGGGGCCGATCACGCCGACGATGCCGCCCGGCGGCAGCGAGAAGCTCAGGTCCTCGATCAGGAGCTTGTCGCCCATCGCCTTCTTCAGACCCTCGACCTCGATCACCTTGGAGCCGAGGCGCTCACCGTTCGGGATGACGATCTGGGCCTTGCCGACGCGCTCGCGCTCGGACTGCGAGGCGAGGTCATTATAGGCCGAGATACGCGCCTTCGACTTGGCCTGACGCGCCTTGGCACCCTGCCGCATCCACTCAAGCTCGCGCTCCAGCGTCTTCTGCTTGGCCTTGTCCTCGCGGGCTTCCTGCTCGAGGCGCTTGGCCTTCTGCTCGAGCCAGCTCGAGTAGTTGCCCTCGTAGGGGATGCCGCGGCCACGGTCGAGCTCGAGGATCCAGCCGGTGATGTCGTCGAGGAAGTACCGGTCGTGCGTGACGCACAGGATCGTACCCTTATACTCGATCAGGTGGTTCTGCAGCCACGCGATGGTCTCGGCGTCGAGGTGGTTGGTCGGTTCGTCGAGCAGCAGCATGTCGGGCGCTTCGAGCAGCAGCTTGCAGAGCGCCACGCGGCGGCGCTCACCGCCCGACAGGGTGGTGACGTCGGCATCGTCGGCGGGGCAGCGCAGCGCCTCCATGGCGACGTCGATCTGGCCGTCGAGATCCCAAAGGTCGTTGGCGTCGATCTCGTCCTGCAGCGCCGCCATCTCCTCGGCGGTCTCGTCGCTGTAGTTCATCGCGAGCTCGTTGAAGCGGTCGAGCTTCGCCTTCTTCGCCGCGACGCCGAGCATGACGTTCTCGCGCACGGTGAGCTCGGGCTCGAGATGCGGCTCCTGCGGCAGGTAGCCGACCTTGGCGCCCTCGGCGGCCCAGGCCTCGCCGGTGAAGTCCTTGTCGATGCCGGCCATGATTCGCATCAGGGTCGACTTACCGGCGCCGTTGACGCCGACGACACCGATCTTCACACCCGGCAGAAAGCTCAGGCGGATGTTTTCGAAGCACTTCTTGCCGCCCGGATAGGTCTTGGAGACCCCATCCATGTGGTAGACGTACTGATAGCTGGCCATGCTGTCCTCCGGTGACTGGTTGGGCGCCTGTATCGCACCGGGGCGGGGGAATGCAAAGCCCCCGAGCGCACGGGGCGCGACGGGTGTCTGCGGACGCGTTGGCCGGGCCGGGCGCGACGGCGATCCGGCTGACATGCTGCCGGGCCGGGACCAGCGCAGGGCGGGTTTGCTGTTGTCATCGCGGGCCGTTCCGGTGTCTTTTGCCGCCACTTCGGAACGGAAGGGCCGCGATGGCTTGGAATGCGCATGAGGCGGGGCTGCATCTGGTCCCGGGGATGACCGTGGGTCTGCTGGGGGGATCGTTCGATCCGCCCCATGCTGGCCACGTGCACATCACCCGCGAGGCGCTGCGCCGCTTCGGGCTCGACCGGGTGGTCTGGCTGGTGAGCCCGGGCAACCCGCTCAAGGCGCATGGCCCGGCGCCGCTGGCCGAGCGCATCGCGGCGGCGCGGCGGATCATGGCGCATCCCCGGGTCATCGTGAGCGATGTCGAGCGGCTGCTCGGCACCCGCCACACCGCGCGCACGCTGGCGCAGCTGCAGGCGCGGTTTCCGGGGGTGAACTTTGTCTGGCTGATGGGCGCCGACAATCTCGCGCAGCTGCACCGCTGGGAGGATTGGCGCGAGATCATGGAGCGTGTGCCGGTGGGGGTGCTGGCCCGACCCGGCAGCCGGATGGCAGCGCGCGGCTCGGTGGCGGCGGATGTCTACCGCCACGCGCGGCTGCCGGATCGTGCCGCCGGTCTGCTGGCGCGCGCGGTGCCGCCCGCCTGGAGCTTCGTCAACGTGCCGCTTGTGAATCTGAGCTCGACCGAGCTGCGCGGGGCCGCGGGCAGCAAAATGTGATCATTTGCTTTGACGCCACCGCTTGTCGGCGGACAATCGCTGCGGTTAGATCAGCGCCATGAAACACGGCATTTCCAGGCGCGCATTCCTGACCTCGCTCGCAGCCGCCGGCGCTGGCGCCGCACTACCGGCTTGGGCGGACGCGCCCACAGCTTCGCTGCGTCCCGTCGCCCGCGGCGAGGACATCCGCCTGCGCACGCTCAAATCCGCCGAGGAGCTGATTGACGCCGCGCGGCTTGACGGAACTGTCGGCTTCGCGGTCATCAACCTCGCCACCGGCGCGGTGATCGAACAGCACGCCGGGGCCGCCGGCATGCCGCCTGCGAGCGTGGCCAAGGCGCTGACCGCGTCCTATGCGCTCGACACTCTGGGACCGGACTACCGCTTCCCGACCGAGATCCTCGCCACCGGCCCGGTGAACGAGGGCGTGGTCGATGGCGACCTGGTTCTGCTGGGCGGTGGCGACCCGACGCTCGACACTGACGGCCTCGGCGAGCTTGCGGTGCAGCTCAAGGAGAAGGGCATCACCGGCGTGACGGGCAAGTTCCTCGTCTGCGGCTCGGCCTTGCCCTTCACCCGCACCATCGACCCCGGGCAGCCGGCGCATCTGGGCTACAGCCCGGCGCTTTCGGGCCTGAACCTGAACTTCAACCGCGTGCATTTCGAGTGGGCCAAGGCCAGCGACGGCTATGACATCACCATGGACGCGCCCTCGGCCACGCTGCGTCCGGCGGTCCGGATGGCGCGCATGGGCGTCGTGTCCCGGCAAGGGCCGGTGTACACCTATTCCGACGGCGGCGCGCGCGACGAATGGACCGTGGCGCGCGGAGCGCTTGGCAATGGCGGCTCGCGCTGGTTGCCGGTGCGCAAGCCCGAGCTCTATGCCGGAGAGGTCTTTCAGGCGCTCGCAGAATTTCGCGGCGTGACGCTCCCGACGCCCGAGGTCGTGCTGGAGCGACCAGAGGGCGAGACGCTGGCACGCCGCGAGAGCGGGGTGCTGCTCGAGATCCTGCGCGACATGCTGAAATACTCGACCAACCTCACCGCCGAGATCGTCGGCCAGACCGCCACGCGGGTGCGCACCGGCATGGTCACCTCGCTCGAGACCTCAGCGGCGGCGATGAATGCCTGGGCCCGCGAGGAACTGGGCTTGGTCAACGTGGCGCTGGTCGATCACTCGGGGCTGAGCGGCCTGAGCCGGATCGCGGCGGTCGACATGGCCACGGCGATGAAGGAGGTGCGCACCCGGCTCGAGCTCAAGCCGCTGCTCAAGAGTTTCCGGATGCGCGGAGAGCTGAACGGCGGCGGTGGCGAGCATCCGGTCAAGGTGCTGGCCAAGACGGGCACGCTGAACTTCGTCAGCGGGCTGTCGGGCTTCGCCGAGCTGCCGGACGGATCGGAACTGGCCTTCGCGATCTTCTGTGGCGACATCCCGCGCCGCGAGGCGCTCAGCATGGAACAGCGCGAGCGCCCGGACGGGGCGCGATCCTGGAATTCCCGCGCCAAGGTTCTGCAATCGCGGCTGATCGAGCGCTGGGCGGTGCTGGCGAGCGCCTGATGACGAACTGAACTCCCCGGACGAAAGCCATCGGGGGGGTGTTGTCAGGGGCGCTTGGCCCGCTGGCCTGTGCTCAGAACCCTGCCAGAGACCGTGCCGAGATCCCGGACGCGCCGAGGATCGGCAGCAGGCAGAGGATGGCGGCACCAAGCAGGGTGAGACGAATGCGGTTCATGGGATGCTCCCGGATCAAAAAAGGCAGTTGAAAGACACGAACGGCGGTAATTGCCGCATTTCAGACTGCCTGAAGCGGGAGATTATGTAAAGTTCGGCGACTTGCGACCTTGGTCGGTCGGCGCATCTCTGCCGGGGATGGGGCAGGGCGATGCGCCGATGAGCCGCCGTCAGCCGGGAAGGTGCCGGGCGCGTGCGCCGCGCTCGATGGCGGCAGCGTGCAGGCGGTCGATGTTGAGCTCGTAGCGGATCTCTTCGAGCAGCCGCAGCTCTTCCTCGCGCAGCGTGCCGTCGGCAGCGGCCACGTCGCAGGCCAGCGCGTAGGCGGTCTCGAACAGGTGCTCGGGCAGGTTGTCGCGGATCAGGCCGAAGAGCGCGTCGAGCCCATCTTCCTGATCGAAGAGCTGGAACACGAGGTCCGACATGTTGCGGATGCGGTCGATATCGTACTCCGCGAAGATCGGCAGCAGGTTGACCGAGGACTCGATCTTCACGAGTTCGGCGGTGCGGATGTTCTGGTCCGAGGCCGAGACGGCGATCATCAGGGCGACGAGACAATCCTGGGACGTCAGCGGGTGCGGGGTGGCTTCGTTCACGGCTGCTCTTTCTTCGGTTGACCCTTTGGCGTCAATTTATTGACCGCGGCCCCTGTCTGCAATAGGACGCGGGCGCAACCGCCACGGACTCACCGTGGGCGGTCCTTCCCCCGTGTTGCCAAATCACACGCGATCCAATGGAGTGTTTCAGATGTCCGATCTGCGCGAAGCCGCGATGAGTTCGAAGGCCTGGCCCTTTGAAGAGGCGCGCCGCGTCCTGAAACGCTACGAGAAGAAGCCGCCCGAGAAGGGCTTCGTGCTGTTCGAGACCGGCTACGGTCCCTCGGGCCTGCCGCATATCGGCACCTTCGGCGAGGTCGCGCGCACCACGATGATCCGTCGCGCCTTCGAGCTGATCTCGGACATCCCGACGCGGCTGATCTGTTTCTCCGACGACATGGACGGCATGCGCAAGGTGCCCGAGAACGTGCCGAACCAGGAGCTTCTGCACGCCAACCTGCAGCGCCCGCTGACCTCGGTGCCGGACCCGTTCGAGGAATACGAGAGCTTCGGCCACCACAACAACGCCATGCTGAGGCGCTTCCTCGACACGTTCGGTTTCCAGTACGAGTTCTACTCGGCCACAGAGTTCTACAAGAGCGGCCAGTTCGACGAGATCCTGCTGCGCTGCGTCGAGAAGTATGACGACTTGATGGCGATCATGCTGAAATCGCTGCGCGACGAGCGCCAGCAGACCTACTCGATCTTCCTGCCGATCCATCCCGAGACCGGCCGGGTACTCTATGTGCCGGTGAAGCATGTCGACCCCAAGGAAGGCACCATCACTTTCGACGACGATGACGGCAAGGAATGGACCCTGCCGGTCACCGGCGGCAACGTGAAGCTGCAGTGGAAGCCGGATTTCGGTGCCCGCTGGGCCGCGCTCGGCGTCGATTTCGAGATGTACGGCAAGGACCATTCGACGAACACGCCGATCTATGACGGCATCTGCCGGACCCTCGGCGTGCGCGCGCCCGAGCACTTCACCTACGAGCTGTTCCTCGACGATCAGGGCCAGAAGATCTCGAAGTCGAAGGGCAACGGGCTGTCGATCGACGAGTGGCTGACATACGCCTCGACCGAGTCGCTGTCGTATTTCATGTACCAGAAGCCCAAGACCGCGAAACGGCTGTGGTGGGACGTGATCCCCAAGGCGGTGGACGAGTATCACCAGCAGCTCCGCGCCTTCCCGGGCCAGGACGCCAAGGCGCAGCTCAACAACCCGGTGTGGCACATCCACGGCGGCGACGTGCCCGAGTCGAAGATGGTCGTGCCGTTCTCGATGCTGCTCAACCTCGCCTCGGCCGCCGGTGCCGAAGACAAGGAGACCATGTGGGGCTTCATCCGCCGCTACGCCCCCGAGGCGAGCCCGCAGAGCCATCCCGACATGGATCAGGCCGCCGGCTTCGCGGTGCGCTACTACGACGATTTCGTGAAGCCCACCAAGCAGTTCCGCGCCCCCGACGAGAAGGAGCGGGCCGCCATGGAGGATCTCGCGGGGCGTCTGCGCGGCTACGATGGCGAGGTCACCGATGAGGCGCTGCAGACGCTGGTCTTCGCGGTCGGCAAGGATCACGCGTTCGAGAACCTGCGCGACTGGTTCAAGGCGCTCTACGAGGTGCTGCTGGGCCAGAGCCAGGGCCCGCGCTTTGGTGGCTTCATCGCGCTCTACGGCGTCGACGAAACCGTGGCGCTGATCGAGAAGGGCCTCGCTGGGGAGCTTGGCTGAGGGTCGGCCGGTTTTGACCACCTGACCGCTTGCGCTACCTTCTTGGCAGGAGGAGGTAGCGTGATGCGGAAATGGATCATGAGCTTGATCGTGGGGCTGGCGCTGTCCGGGCCCGCGATCGCACAGGACGACGCCGAGATCGAAGGCGTCATCCGCCAGCAGCTGGACGCGTTTGTCGCCGGAGATGTCGACACCGCCTGGGGCTTTGCCAGCCCCGAGATCCAGCGCCTGTTCGGCAATCCCGAGAATTTCGCCCGCATGGTCGAGCGCGGCTATCCCATGGTCTGGGCGCCCGGAGACGTGCGTTTCGGGGCGCTGTCGGAAAGCGATGGCGGGCTGTGGCAGACGGTGATCGTGCAGGATGCCGAGGGCGCGCTGCACGCGCTGGAATACCAGATGGAACAGATCGACGGCGACTGGCGCATCGCCGGGGTGCGCTTTGCACCGGCGCCGCAGGTCTCGGCCTAGTTCGGCACGGTGAACGCGGCCTCCGGACCCCTGCGATGCCGTTGCGTTGCAGGCGGGCCGCTGCGCGGTGGCGGCAGATCCTCTTAACGCCTCAAAGTTATCTGCAATTTGCGCGGGATTTCACGCCGCCCGCGCGGCGGCGATCCCCTGCGCGATGCGGGCAACAGAGGATCGAACGGATGAACAAGGCGGTAACCGATGGCGTGGTCTTCATGCCGACACCCTTCTCGGACGGGCTGGATGTCTGGTCGCGCAGCGACGGCACGCCGGGCTCGGACACCTATGACGGCTTCGCCACCGCCGCCTACGTGCCGGCGGACGCGGATTTCTCGGGCTGTCTCGAGATCCTCAAGACGGACGCCACCCAGCGCCTGCGCTACATGGGCGATACCCCGATCCTGCCGGGCTGCTACCTGCGCGTCACGGCGCGGGTGAAGGCGATCTCGGGCGTGATGCCGGCGGTGCGTATCGGCGCCTGGGCCGGGCGCGACAACGGCACGCAGGTGACCGGCCTCACCGTCAGCGGCCCAATGGTGCAACTGACCAGCTATGGCGCGGTGGTCGAGGTCTCGGCAATCGTGGGCGTCGGCAATCGCGGCGGCGTCGACATGGTTTGGGGCACCGAGCCGGATCTCGGGCATTTCGGGCTCGACCTCACGGGGCCGAACGGTGGCGTGGTGCGCATCGACGACATCGTGATCGAGGACATCACCAGTGTCTTCCTGCGCACTCTGATGAACTGGGTCGACGTGCGCGATTACGGTGCCATCGGGGATGGCAGCACCGACGACAGCGCCGCCTTCGAGGCCGCCGACGCGGCAGCGAACGGGCGCAAGGTGCTGGTCTCGAAAGGCAACTACCGTCTGGCAAGCTCGGTGACCTTCGAGAACCACGTGGAGTTCGAGGGGCGAGTCACCATGCCTGATGCCGCGATCCTGTCCCTGACCAAGGATTTCGAGCTCTCGTCCTATGTCGATGCCTTCGGCGGCGATGAGGAGACGGCTCTGAAAAAGGGGCTGCAGTCGCTGCTCAACAACGCCGATCACGAGAGCTTCGACCTGTCGGGCCGCCGGGTGTCGCTTTCCGGCCCGATCGATGTGCGCGTCGCGGTGAACAATCGCGACAGCTATGCCCAGCGGCGCGTCCTGCGCAACGGTCAGCTCCGGGCCGAGACCAGCACCGGCTGGGACACCACCTCGGTCACCAGTCAGGCGACCTACTCGGCCTCGAACCAGTGGCAACTGACCGGGGTGAGCAACATCGCCAATATCGAGATCGGCAGCCTGATCGAGGCGGCGGGCGTGGGCCGAGAGATCTACGTCAAGGAGGTCAATGTCGGCGCCCAGAGCCTGACCCTGTCGCAGCCGCTCTCGGATGCGGTGGGTACCCAGACCTACACCTTCACGCGCTTTCGCTACCTGCTCGATTTCAGCGGCTTCAGCCGGCTCGACAAGTTCGAGATCGAGGACGTCGAGTTCCAGTGCAACGAGATCTGCAGCGCCGTGATGTTGCCGCCCACCGGGGTGGTCAACGTGATCCGCAACTGCGTCTTCAACCGCCCCAAGGATCGCGGCATCACCTCGATCGGCGAGGGCTGTCAGGGCATGCTGATCGACTACAATCAATTCAACAGCGCCGAGGGCGGGCTGACCACGCAGAACCGCAGCTCGGTGGCGATCAACACCAACGCCAACGACGTCAAGATCCGCAATAACCGCGCCTCGCAGTTCCGGCATTTCGCGGTGGTCTCGGGCGGCAACGGGGTGATCGCCAACAACCACTTCTTCCAGGGCGACTCGAGCGGCGTCCGCAGCGCCGGCATCGTGCTCTGCCTGAAGAACACCAACACCACTGTCTCGGGCAACTATGTCGACAACTGCTTCATCGAATGGACCAACGAGCGCGACCCGGAGCCTGATTTTGTCTCGGGCTTCGGCTTCTCGGGCCTGTCGGTGACCAACAATGTGTTCCTGTGCTCCGACATGTCGGAGCAGTTCTCGTTCATCATCGTGAAGCCCTACGGCCAGAACCACCGGGTCAACGGCATGAACGTCTCGGGCAACCTGTTCCGGTCCTCGGGCGGCACCATCAACCGGGTCGACCGGGTGGACACGTCCTTTGTCGGTCTGAATCTCGCGGCGATGCGCAACATCCACTTCACCAACAACACCTATCTCAATGTCAGCAACGGTGTCGAAAACCCGCTGCTCCTGAGCCATGCCCAGAACACTCACGCCCAGACCTGGGTGATCGACACCGCCAACCGTCTGCCGTTCGGGGGATACACGCTGCAGGTCGAAAGCCTCGTGCTGAGCTCGCGCCCGCGCGATACCAGCAATGTCAGCCTTTTCGCCACGCCTTACACCTCGGTGCGAGAGGGCGGGGGGCAGGATCAGGTGCACGCGATCTGGCCCGAGCCGGTGCGCGGCGATGCCACGCTGCGGGTGCGCATGGACAGCTGAGCGCCGCACGGCAACATGGGGCGGCCGGTGTCCGAGGGGCGCCGGCCGTTTGCGTGTCAGGCCGCGAGGTCCTCCGGGGTGAGCACGAAGGCCTTGCCGAAGCCGCCGTTGAGCAGGCCGCGGCGGATCTCGAAGCGCAGCAGCGAAAAATCCGCGAAGCCGATATAGAGCTTCGCCTTGGGCTGAAGCGTCAGGTAATGCGCCGCAAGGGCGGCGTGCCCGGCCTCGCCGTGGCGGATGAACCGGGCGCTGGCCTGCAGGCTCAGGCGCGGATGGGTGAGCGGGTCTCCCTTCGGGCCGGGCTCGCCCAGCAGCAGGGCGCAGGCCGGGTCGGCCTTGAGAGCGGTGGCGTGGAAGGCGAGGTCGGAGACCAGGCTCAGCGGGAGCCCGTCCGGGCCGGGCACCACCGAGACCCGGCTGACCATCGGCGTGCGGGTCTCGGGATCGGTCACGCCGAGGGCCGCGAAGCGGGCGCTGGAAATGAGGTCGCGGGCAAGGGCGCGGGCCTCGTCATCTGTGGGGCGGATGGGGTCAGTCATGGCGGCGAGACTAGCGCGGGGCCACGGCGGGCGAAAGTGGCTCAGAACTCGGCCCAGAGCCCGAAGGTGAGCCCCATCGAAGTGTCCCCGAGCAGCCCGTAGCTGCCGCCGATCTGGGTTTTCAGGCGCTTGGTGAGGGGCTGCACGATGGTCGGTTCGATGCGGACGAAGGCCGGGTCGCCGAATTGCTGCCCGGTCTGGAACTGCACGATCAGCTTGCGCTCCTCCCAGAGGTTCAGCCCCCATGTGAGGTCGAGCTTGTAATCGGTCTCGCCACTGCCGAGCGAGATTCCCGCCAGCCCGTCCGCAGAGAGCCAGCCGTGGCGGAACCCGAGGCCGAGCGAGAGCCCCGGGCGCAGCACCATGGCGCCCTCGATCTGGCCCAGCCCCAGCTCGGCGGCGAGCTTCAGCCGGCGGTCGGCCCGTCCCAGCGGCATCCGGAGGAACGCCACGTCCTTGCCGCCGCCCGAGATCGCCCGACCCAGATCGAGCCCGACGGTCAGGCGCTCGGTAAGCCCGTATTCGACGTAGAGCGTGTAGTATTCCCCGGTGGGCTCGTACGAGGTCCAGGTGGTGACGTCCTGCGGCCAGGACAGCCGCGCGAGGCTGCTGACGAACAGGCTGCCCTCCTCGCGCGGCCAGGCCCCGGCGGACACGTTTCCGGCCAGCCCGGCCAGCGCCAAGGCCAGTGTCAGCCCCCTGATGATCGCCATCGCGCTTTTCCCTTGCCACCGGAAAACCTTGCGTCCAGCGTGGTTAACGCGCCGTTAAGCGGTGCTTTACCGGCGGCGGCATTCGCCTATGCTGCAGCTGCGGAACCACGAGGGGGATGGAATGGCAGGATCGGTGATCACGGTGGCGCAGCAGAAGGGCGGGTCGGGCAAGACCACGCTCTCGGCCAATCTGGCGATCGGGCTGCGCCTTGCAGGGCATTCGGTTGCATTGATCGACACCGATCCGCAGGGCAGCCTCGGGCGCTGGTTCATGACCCGGCTCGAGCACAACCCCGAAGCGGTCGAGGGGCTGGAGTTCGCCACCTCCTCGGCCTGGGGCATCACCTATGAGTGCCGCAAGCTCGCCGAGCGCTTCGACGTGGTGATCGTCGACACGCCGCCCAAGGCGGACAGCGATCTGCGCCCGGCGCTGCGTGCTGCCGATCTCGTGCTGGTGCCGGTCTCGATGAGCCATCTCGACCTCTGGGCCACGGAAAGCGTGCTCGATCTCGCCCGGCGTGAGAACCGCGAGGTGATGATGGTGATGAACCGCACCCGCCCCGGTACCCGGCTTTCGGGCGAGATCACCGCCGCCGCCACCAAGATGGCCGCGCGCATCGCCGATGCGACGCTGGGCAACCGGGTGGGCTATGCCGAGGCCTTCGGGCACGGGCTCAGCGCCGCCGAGGGTCGCAAGACCCCGGCCCGCGACGAGGTCGCGGCGCTGTCGGCAGAGGTGGCGCAGGTGCTGGCGAACGGGTAAAGGGGGCGTCAGGCGCGGGGTGTCCGCGCCAGAAGAGTGCCGGAGGCCTGCCCATGATCGATCACGCCGCCCTTGCCGAGACCATCCGACGCCACGAGGCCGCGCAGGGCCAGCCGATCTCGCGGCTGGGCTATTTCTGCGCCCCGTTCCGGCCAGCCAAGGGGCCGTTCTCGGAGCATGTGATCAAGGTCTATCGCGGGCTGCCGGATGCCGGCGCGCTCGACCGGCTGGCAGCGGCGCATGAGGATTACGTCGCGGCGCTGCGCGAGACCGGAGTGCCGTTGCCCGAAACCACGTTCCTGCTCCTCGAGAGCGAGGGCGCGCGGGTGCCGGTGATCGTGCAGGAGGCGCTGCCCGAGGCGTCGCTGATGCGGCCGCGGATGCAGGCCGAGGGGCTCGAGGCGACGCTCGAGATGATGGAGGCCGCGGGCCAGGTGATCGCGCGATTCTGGAACGCGGCTGACCGCTTCGACACGCGCATCGGCTTTCATCCCTCGATCCGCAATTTCGCCGTCGTCGACGGCACCGCGGTATTCTACGACACCTTCCCGCCACTGATCCATTACAGCCGCGACGAGATGGGGCGCATGCTGCTGCTGTTTTCGGAAAAGCGCCTGATGCGGCTGGTGGGGCCCTTGATGCGCAAGCGCGTGACCGGCATTCAGGATGAATGGTACTCTGCTCCCGAGACGCTGGTGGGGCTGGTTGGCTCGGCCTGCCGGCTGCGCCCCGAGCATGGCGAGCACTATCTCGCCTGGGGGCGGGCGTTTGCCGCACGCGAGATGCCGCGCTGGCAGGACGAGGCGATTGCGGACATGCAGGAAATGCCGCGCCTGCCGGGCTACTGGACGGGCTTTCGCAAGCTTCTGGGCCTTCAGGGCGCGCCCAACGCCTGAAGAAGAATTATCACTGAAATTCTTGGCTGCCGCGCGGGCTGAGGAAGATTTTTCGGAGGAAAAATCTTCGCCCGTTTCGTGCTATGCGTTCGGCTCGATCGAGCCCGTCACGGTGACGAAGACATCCTCGGGCAGGGCCGCCGCGAGGCAGTCGCGCAGGATCGGCCACTCGTCCTCGTCATCTTCGGCAATCTCGCGCAGGTCCATGATGACATCGTGGACCCCGTGGGTCAGCACGCCCAAACGGTCGCCGGTGGACAGCGCCGTGTCGAGATACTCGTCGAAGGCATCGCCGAACACCTCCGGCGGCACCCCATGCATTTCAAGCTGGTAGGATTGCCACGCGAGGATCACCGCCCGCTTGTCCAGCAGGCTCAGCGTTGCCTCCGCCTGCCGGACCGAGGGCGGGATCCGTCGCGACATGATCAGACGATCTTGATGCCGGCCTTCTCGGCGTCCGACAGGAACGCCGCGAGGCCCTTGTCGGTCAGCACGTGGTTGGCCATGCCCTTGATCACCGCCGGCGGCGCGGTCGCCACGTCGGCACCGATCTTGGCGCAATCCGACATGTGGTTGGCGCTGCGGATCGACGCGGCAAGGATCTGCGTCTCGTAGCCGTAGTTGTCATAGATCTGACGGATGTCGGCGATCAGCTCGAGCCCGTCAATGTTGAGGTCGTCGAGGCGGCCGACGAAGGGCGAGATGAAGGTCGCGCCGGCCTTCGCCGCCAACAGCGCCTGGTTGGCCGAGAAGCACAGCGTCACGTTGACCATCTGGCCTTCGGAGGTGAAGGTCTTGCAGGCGCGCAGCCCGTCGAGGGTCAGCGGCACCTTGATGGCGATGTTCGGCGCGATCTCGGCCAGCTTGCGGCCTTCCTCGATCATCGCCTCGTACTCGGTGGCAACCACCTCGGCCGAGACCGGCCCATCGACCATGTCGCAGATTTCCTTGGTGACTTCGAGGATGTCACGGCCGGACTTGGCGATCAGCGAGGGGTTCGTGGTCACGCCGTCCACGAGGCCCAGATCGTTGAGCTCGCGGATCGCGTCCACGTCGGCGGTGTCTACGAAAAATTTCATCTGCGTCAGCCCTCCCGGCTTTGCTTGGCATTCGGTCGCGCGTGTCATACCCCATGCGGGGGTCCTCAGGAAGCCCCTGTAGTTTTGCGCTAACGGAAACCCTGCAGATGGATGCGTTCTACGACGAAGGCACGCTGGTTGCCGTGCTCACCACGCAGCCGCTGGACCGGCTGCTCGACTACAAGGCGCCCGAGGGCGGCTGCTGGGAAGGGGCCTTCGTCGAGGTGCCGCTCGGGCCGCGCAAGGTGCTGGGCGTGGTCTGGGGGCCGGGCAAGGGCGATTTCGACCATGCCAAGGTGCGGCCGGTGACGCGGGTGCTCGACGTGGCGCCGATGCGCGCGGAGCTGCGCAGCTTTCTCGAGCGCGCCGGCGAGTACACGCTGACGCCGCTCACCGCGATGCTGCGGCTCGCCACCCGCGCGCCGGGGCTGGGCGAGGCGCCGTCGATGCGCAAGATCTACCGGCTGGGCGATGCCGAGCCCGAGCGTATGACCGACGCGCGCCGCCGGGTGCTCGAGGTGCTGTCCGAGATGGGCGGGCTGTCGCTGACCCAGGGCGAGCTGGCCGATGCGGCGGGCGTCACGCCCTCGGTGATCAAGGGTCTCGCCAAGATGGGCGCGGTGCGTGAGGAAGAGGCGCCGCGCGACACCGCCTTCCCGCGGCTCGATCCCGACTATGGCGGCAAGCAACTTGCCGAGGATCAGGCCGCAGCGGCGCAGAGCCTGCGCGAGGGCGTGGCCTCGGGGCGCTATGGCACGGTGCTGCTCAAGGGGGTGACCGGCTCGGGCAAGACCGAGGTCTATCTCGAGGCGGTGGCGGAGTGCCTCGCGCAGGGGCGGCAGGCGCTGGTGCTGCTGCCCGAGATCGCGCTGACCTCGGAGTTCCTCACCCGCGTCGAGGCCCGCTTCGGCGCCAAGCCGGCGGAATGGCACTCGGGCGTGACGGTGACCGAGCGGCGCCGGGTCTGGAAACAGGTGGCGCAGGGCGGTGCGCAGCTGGTGGTGGGAGCGCGATCGGCGCTGTTCCTGCCGTTCCGTGACCTCGGTCTCACGGTCGTCGACGAGGAGCACGACACCTCCTACAAGCAGGACGAGGGCGTGCTCTACAATGCCCGCGACATGGCGGTGCTGCGGGCCTCGATCTGCTCGGGCCGGGTGGTGCTGGCTTCGGCCACGCCGTCGCTCGAAAGCTGGGCCAATGCCGATGCCGGCAAGTACCAGCGACTCGATCTGGTCTCGCGTTTCGGCGCCTCGGTGATGCCCGAGATGCGCTCGCTCGACATGCGGGCCGAGACGCTGCCCTCGAACCGCTGGGTCTCGCCCTCGCTGCAATCGGAGGTGCTGGCGCGGATCGAGCGCGGCGAGCAGGCGATGCTGTTCCTCAACCGGCGTGGCTATGCGCCGGTGACGATCTGCCGGGCCTGCGGCCACCAGATCGGCTGCCCGCATTGCGACGCCCGGATGGTCGAGCACCGCTTCCTGCAGCGCCTCGTCTGCCACCAGTGCGGCGAGACCGTGCCCAAGCCGGAGGTCTGCCCGTCCTGCGAGGCCGAGGACAAGCTCGCTGCCGTGGGGCCGGGGGTCGAGCGGCTGGCCGAGGAGGTCGCAGAGCTCTTCCCGCAGGCACGGCTGGCGGTGCTGTCGTCGGATCTCTTCGGCTCTGCGCGGGCGCTGAAGGAGGAGATCGAGAAGATCGCCTCGGGCGGCGCCGACATCGTCATCGGCACCCAGCTGGTGGCCAAGGGGCACAACTTCCCGCTGCTGACGCTGGTGGGGGTGATCGATGCCGATCTGGGCTTGCAGGGGTCGGACCTGCGTGCCGCCGAGCGGACGTTCCAGCTGATGCGGCAGGTGGCTGGGCGCGCGGGGCGAGCCGAGAAGCCGGGGGTGGCGCTCTTGCAGACCTATCAGCCCGAGCACCCGGTGATCCGGGCGATCCTCTCGGGCGACGAGGAGGGATTCTGGCAGGCCGAGGCCGAAGAGCGCCGCGCTGCCGGGATGCCGCCCTATGGCCGGCTCGCCGGGGTGATCCTGTCCTCGACCGAGGCGCAGGAGGTGTTCGATCTCGGAAATGCCATGGCGCGGCAGGACGCACCGCTGCGCCGCATCGGGGCGCAGGTCTACGGTCCCGCGCCGGCGCCGATCGCCAAGGTACGCGGACGGCACCGGGTGCGGCTGCTGGTCAAGGCGCCCAAGGGGACGGCGCTGCAGCCGGCGCTGGCCGACTGGGCCGCGCAGTTCCGCCTGCGCGGTGAGCTGCGCATGGCGATCGACATCGACCCGCAGAATTTCTTCTGAGCCCGCCTGCCATGTCGTTTGCGGTGGGACAGGCAGGGGGCGCCGCCCCCTCTTGGCCTTCGGCCAATTCACCCCCGAGGTATTTTGAAACCAGAGAAGACGCGGGGGAGCGCCCCCGGCTTCTCTTCGTCAAAAATACTCCCGCCGGAGGCAGGCTGTGCATGGCGACCGGGCGCGGCGCGCGGGCTGAGCGCTCGTGTTCGGGTCCGGTCGGCCCCGCCGGGCGATGACCTCTCGGGCGCAGTGCGGCGGTTCTTTTTGCCGTTGCCTTGTTTGTCCCGCATCCGCCCTCTACATCTCCACGCATGAAGAACTGGTTTCCGTTCCTGAAAAAGAAGCCGACGGTTGCGGTCGTGCGCCTGCAAGGGGCCATCGGCACCGGCGGTCGCATGGCGCTGTCCGACCAGAGCCTGCGGCCCCTGCTCGAGCGGGCCTTTCGCAAGGGCAAGCCGGTGGCCGTCGCGCTCGAGATCAATTCGCCCGGCGGATCGCCGGTGCAGAGCTCGCTCATCGGCGCGCGCATCCGGCGTCTTTCACAGGAATGCGAGGTTCCGGTCTTTGCCTTCACCGAGGACGTTGCGGCCTCGGGCGGCTACTGGATCGCCAGCGCCGCGGACGAGATCCACGCCGACCCCAGCTCGATCCTCGGCTCCATCGGGGTGATCTCGGCGGGGTTCGGCGCGCATGTCTTCCTGCAGCGGCAGGGCATCGAGCGTCGGGTGCACACCGCCGGGCGGTCGAAGAGCATGCTCGACCCGTTCCGTCCCGAGAATGAAGAGGACGTGGCCCGGCTGAACCGGCTGCTCGGCCAGCTGCACGAGACCTTCATTGCCCAGATCAAGGACCGTCGCGGGGCCAAGCTGGCCGACAACCCGGACCTGTTCACCGGCGAGGTGTGGATCGGCAAGGCGGCCTGCGAGGTCGGGCTGGCAGACGGCATTGGCCATCTCGTGCCGGTGATGAAGGACAAGTTCGGCGACAAGGTGCGCTTCCGCCGCTACGAGCAGAAGCGCCGCCTGCTGCCGCGGCTCGGCGCGACGCTGGCGCAGGACGCGCTGTCGACGATCGACGAGCGCGCCGCCTTTGCGAGGTTCGGTCTCTGACGTGCTGGCCAAGATCGTTGCGATATTCCTGGTGGTGATTGCCCTGCTCGGCATGTTCGGAAAACTCCGGATGCCGGGGGCGGCCCGCCTCTCACAAATGAAATGCCCGCGCTGTGGCCGTTACCGGATCGGTAAGGGCCCCTGCGACTGCGGGAAGAAGAAGGGCTGATCATGGTCTTTGTCTACGCGGCCCTCGGCCTCGTGATCCTGTTGCTCGCCGGTGACGCGCTGGTGAAGGGCGCGGTGAACCTGTCGCTACGGGTCGGCATCCCGGCGCTGATCGTCAGCCTCACCATCGTCGCCTTCGGCACCTCGGCGCCGGAACTTCTGATCTCCATCCAGGCGGCGCGGGCCGATGTGCCGGGCATTGCGCTGGGCAACGTGGTGGGCTCCAACACCGCCAACGTGCTGCTGGTGCTGGGTATCCCGGCGCTGATCGCGGCGATGCACACCTCGGCGCATGACACCCGCAAGAGCTATGTGGTGATGCTCGGCGCGTCTGTGCTGTTCATTGCGCTGGCCTTCCGAGGCGTGTTCGACTGGTTCGCCGGCATCCTGATGCTGCTGGTGCTGGCGGTGATCCTCGGGGACCAGGCGCGCGAGGCGCTGCGCCACCGTCGCAATGGCAAGGCCGAGGCAGAGGCCGAGGATCTGGAAGAGCCCGAAGGCGCCGACCCGGACATGCCGTGGTGGAAGATCGCGCTGTTCCTGGTGCTTGGTCTGATCGGCCTGCCGCTGGGCGCCGATCTGCTGATCGACGCCTCGACCGAGATCGCCAAGATGTTCGGCGTGTCGGACACGGTGATCGGCCTCACGCTGGTGGCGCTGGGCACCTCGCTGCCCGAGCTTGCCACCACGGTCATGGCGGCGATCCGGCGGCAGGCGGACGTGGCGCTGGGCAACGTCATCGGCTCGAACCTGTTCAACCTGCTGGCCATCATCGGCATCGCCTCGCTGATCAAGCCGATCCCGGTCGACCTCGAGATGCTCTACTTCGACTTCTGGGTGATGCTGGGCGCCTCTCTGCTGCTGATCCCCTTCGTGTTCCTGAAGAAGGATCTGGGCAAGGTCTGGGGCGTGATCTTGTCGGCGCTCTATGTGGGCTATGTCTCCATCGTGCTGATCGGTGGATGAGGGAGAGCTTGGAATGACATTGCAGGTGAAAAGGGCGCTGGTCACCGGAGCGGGCAAGCGGCTGGGCCGCGCTATGGCGCTGGACCTCGCCGAGCGCGGGTTCGACGTGGCGGTGCATTACGCGGGCTCGGAGGAGGCCGCGCAGGAGGTCGCCGAGATGATCCGCGCCAAGGGCCGCAAGGCCGAGGCGCTGCAGGCGGACCTGCTCGAGGAAGATGCCGCTCAGGCCCTCGTGCCGCGCGCCTCCGAGGCGCTGGGTGGACCGCTGAGCGTGCTGGTCAACAACGCCTCGATCTTCGATTACGACAACATCGAGAGCACCACGCGCGAGAGCTGGGACCGGCATTTCGAGTCGAACCTCCGGGCGCCCTTCGTGCTGACGCAGGCGCTCGCGGCGCAGGTGGCCGAGCCTCTGAGCGACGACATGGACGAGCCGGTGGCGCAGGGCGTGGTGGTCAACATGATCGACCAGCGGGTGCGCAAGCTGACGCCGGAGTTCATGAGCTACACGCTGGCCAAGTCGGCGCTCTGGACGCTCACCCGGACCGCCGCCATGGCGCTGGCGCCCAAGGTGCGGGTCAATGCCATCGGGCCCGGCCCGACGCTTCAGGGGGCGCGCCAGAGCGACGATCACTTTGCCCGGCAACGCGCGGCGACGGTGCTCGAGCGCGGCGCCAACCCGGCCGATATCACCGCCGCGCTGGGGTATATCCTGGCGTCGCCGGGCTTCACCGGACAGCTGCTCTGCGTGGACGGTGGGCAGCACCTCTCGTGGCAGACGCCCGATGTGCTGGGCGTTGAGTGAGTGCCCCTGCGTCAGGTTGTGCACCGGTTCACAGAGCTGTTTCGAAAGCGTTACAAAATTGCCGTGTCATCAAGGGTTTGGCGGGTGTGAGGAAAAGTTTCCTTTAAAATAAGTAGGTTATAAAACTGCCTAAAAATCCATCTTTTGACGGAAACCGCCTTCTAACAAGGGAAAATCGCAGTTCCCCAGAATTTGCCCAAAGGATTATCCACAGGATCCGTGGATTACATAAATGTTGATCTCGCTGATCGGGCATTGCAGCAGAGATGGGGAATCACGAGATTGAGAGCGTTCGGGCACAAACGATCATGACCGAGGAGAGCGAAACCCACGAAACGCCCGCCCTGCGTGGCTACGAGCTCATCCACTCCTATCTGAGGACGCTGGACTCGAGCCCGGGCGTCTATCGCATGCTCGATGACCAGAGCCGGGTGCTCTATGTCGGCAAGGCGCGCAACCTGAGGGCGCGGGTGTCGAACTACTCGCGGCCCTCGGCGCAGCATTCGCGGCGCATCTCGCGGATGATCTCGGAAACCGCGTCGATGATGTTCCTCACGACGCGCACCGAGACCGAGGCGCTGCTGCTCGAGCAGAACCTGATCAAGCAGCTCAAGCCCAAGTTCAACGTGCTGCTGCGCGACGACAAGTCGTTCCCAAACATCCAGGTCACCACCGAGCACCCCTTCCCGCAGATCCGCAAGCATCGCGGCGCCAAGACAGAGAAGGGGGCCTATTACGGCCCCTTCGCCAGCGCCGGCGCAGTAAACCGGACGCTGAACCAGCTGCAGAAGGCGTTCCTGCTGCGCAACTGCTCGGATTCGATGTTCGAGGGGCGCACGCGGCCCTGCCTGCTCTACCAGATCAAGCGCTGCTCGGCGCCCTGCGTCGGCTACATCTCGGAGGCGGATTACGCAGAGAGCGTGCGCGATGCCGAGCGCTTCCTGTCGGGCAAGTCGACCCGGGTGCAGGAGACGCTGGCGGCGCAGATGGCCGAGGCCTCGGAGGCGATGGAGTTCGAGCGCGCCGCGGCGCTGCGCGACCGCATCCGCGCTCTGACCCAGGTCCAGACGGTGCAGGGCATCAACCCGCAGACCGTGGCCGAGGCCGACGTGATCGCGCTCCACATGGAGGGCGGGCAGGCTTGCGTGCAGGTGTTCTTCATCCGCGCCAACCAGAACTGGGGCAACAAGGATTATTACCCCCGCGTCGGCGAGGACGTGGAGCCGCAGGAGGTGCTCGAAGCCTTCCTCGGGCAGTTCTATGACACGAAGGAGCCGCCGCGCCTGCTGCTGCTCAACCACGAGATCGAGAACCCCGACCTGATGTGCCAGGCGCTGAGCGACAAGCTCGGCCGCAAGGTCGAGATCGCGGTGCCGCTCCGGGGCGAGAAGGCCGAGCTGGTCGAGGGTGCGGCACGCAACGCCCGTGAGAGCCTCGCCCGCCGCATGGCCGAGACCGCGACTCAGGCCAAGCTGCTGCGCGGGCTGGCCGAGGCCTTCGCTCTGGATGCGCCGCCGCAGCGCATCGAGGTCTACGACAACTCGCACATCATGGGCACCAACGCGGTGGGCGGGATGATCGTGGCGGGGCCGGACGGGTTCATGAAGAACCAGTACCGCAAGTACAACATCAAGGGCGAAGAGCTCGTCCCGGGCGATGATTTCGGCATGATGAAGGAGGTGCTGACGCGCCGCTTCACAAGGTTGCTGAAGGACGATCCGGATCGCGAGAAGGGGCTGTGGCCGGATCTTCTGCTGATCGACGGCGGCGCCGGGCAGGTCTCGGCGGTGGCCGAGATCATGCACGAGTTCGGGGTCGAGGACGTGCCCATGGTGGGCGTCGCCAAGGGCATCGACCGCGACGCCGGCAAGGAAGAGTTTCACCGTGTCGGCCAGCGCCCCTTCGCGCTGCGCCACAACGACCCGGTGCTCTATTTCGTGCAGCGCCTGCGCGATGAGGCCCACCGCTTTGCCATCGGCACCCACCGCGCCAAGCGCGCCAAGAGCCAGATGGCCAATCCGCTCGACGAGGTGCCGGGCGTGGGCGCGGCGCGCAAGCGGGCGCTCCTGGCGCATTTCGGTTCCGCCAAGGCGGTGAGCCGCGCCAACCTCGCCGATCTCAAGGCGGTGGACGGGGTGAGCGCGGCGCTGGCCGAGCGGATCTACGCCTTCTTCCACGAGAAGGGTTGAGCGCCGCGGCGCGCCCGCCGATTTGCTGCGCCGCGCACTGGACCTCGCCCGCGCCCGGGCCTAGGTTGGCGGCGCAATTCGAAGGGGGCGCACGCATGGCAGTCGGCAAGAACATCCGGACCTATTTCCAGGGCACCTGGCACGACGGAGACGTCTCGGTGATGCGCGCCGCCGACCACGGCGCGTGGCTCGGCAGCACGGTGTTCGACGGCGCGCGCTTCGTGAACGGGCTGGCGCCGGATCTCTGGGCCCATTGCGCCCGGGTGAACCGCTCGGCCGAGGCGCTGATGCTGCGCCCCACCGTCACCACCGAGGAGATGGTGCAGATCGTCTGGGAGGGGCTCGGCGCCTATGCCGAGGGCGCGGCGGTGTATATCCGCCCGATGTACTGGGGCGTCGGCGGCGACAAGACCGCGATCGTGCCCTCGGAGGAACAGACCGGCTTCGCCATCTGCCTCGAAGAGATCCCGATGGCCCCCGAGAGCGCCACCACCACGCTCGGACGGACCCGCTTCCGCCGCCCGGTGATGGAGGATGCGGTGGTCAACGCCAAGGCCGGCTGCCTCTATCCCAACAACGCTCGGATGCTGGCCGAGGTGCACGCCCGCGGCTTCGGCAACGCGCTGGTGGCCGACGCCATGGGCAACGTCGCCGAGAGCGCCACCGCCAACGTCTTCATGGTCAAGGATGGGGTCACCTTCACCCCCATCGCCAACGGCACCTTCCTGTCTGGCATCACCCGCGCCCGGCATATCGCCAACATGCGCGCCGACGGCATGGAGGTGCACGAGGCGGTGCTGAGCTTCGCCGATTTCGAGGCCGCGGACGAGGTCTTCCTGTCGGGCAACATGAGCAAGGTCACCCCGGTGACGGCGTTCGAGGATGTCTCCTACCAGGTCGGCCCTGTCACCCGCCGGGTGCGTGAGCTTTATTGGGACTGGGCCAAGACCACCGGGTGATCTGCCGCAGGGGCTTGTCACGAAGCCCCGTTGCCAATGCCTGTGCCCTGCACCATGATCCCGGCAAGGGAGAGCCATGATGCGCAAGTTTCTCGTCATTCTCGATGACAGCCGCGAATGCCTCAACGCCATGCGCTTCGCCGCCATGCGCGCGGAGAAGACAAAGGGCGGGGTGACGATCCTGTCGGTGATCCCGCCGGACGAGTTCAACCACTGGATCGGCGTCGGCGACCTGATGCGGGAGGAGGCGCGCGAGCGCATCCACGCCCATTACGAGGTCTTCGCGAAGTGGATGCGCGACCGCCACGATGTCGACCCCGAGCTGGTGATCCGCGAGGGCGACGTGGTGAGCGAGATCCTCGGCCAGGTGAAGGCCGATGACGCCATCGGCGTGCTGGTGCTGGGGGCGGCTTCGGGCAAGAAGGGGCCGGGGCCTCTGGTCAGCCAGCTCAGCCGCGGTTCGGGCAGCTTGCCGATCCCGGTGACCATCGTTCCGGGAGATCTGTCGAAGGAGCGGCTCGAGGACATCACCTGAGCGCCGCACGGCGTGGCAGGCGCCGGGATGTGAGTATTTATCGACGTAGAGAAGCAGGGGGTGCGGGCCGCTGGCGGGCAGGGAGGCTCTGCCGCCGAACGGAGCTGGCGTGTTCGTTGCGCCGGTCGCGTGGCGTCAGGCTCGTCTTAGAATGGTTCTAAACCTTGACGCTCCGCCGGGAGAGGCGCATATAGAGAGGGCCCGGAGAAAGGTACCCTTGAGATGTTCATTCAGACCGAATCCACCCCGAACCCCGCGACGCTGAAGTTCCTGCCCGGCCAGACGGTTCTGGGCGCAGGCACTGCCGACTTCCCGAGTGCCGAGGGCACTGACGCCTCGCCGCTGGCCAAGCGCCTGTTCGGCGTGACCGGTGTGACCGGCGTCTTCCTCGGTTCGGATTTCGTCACCGTGACCAAGGCCGATGGCGCCGACTGGGACCACGTGAAGCCCGCCGTGCTTGGCGCGATCATGGAGCATTTCCAGTCCGGCGAGCCTGTGATGGCCGGTGAGGGCGGGGCCTCGGGCCATGCCGCCTTCGAAGGCGAGGACGAGGAAATCGTCGGCCAGATCAAGGAGCTGCTCGACAGCCGCGTGCGCCCGGCCGTGGCACAGGATGGCGGCGACATCACTTTCCACGGCTTCGAGCGTGGCGTGGTCTACCTGCACATGCAGGGCGCCTGCGCCGGCTGCCCGTCCTCGACCCTGACCCTGAAGATGGGCATCGAGAACCTGCTGCGCCACTACATCCCCGAAGTGACCGAGGTCCGCCCGGTCGCCGTCTGACGGCGGCGCGCGACACCGGTCCCGAGACCCGGGCGGATCCGCCCGGGCGCAAGGTTGCATGACCGATACCGTTCTTGCCTTCGACACCTCCTCTGCCTGCGTCGCGGCCTGCCTGCTGCGCGGACCAGAGGTGCTGTGCCTGCGGCACGAGGAGATGGCGCGCGGGCAGGCCGAACGCCTGGTGCCGATGCTCGAGGAGATGCTTGAGGAGGCGGGGCTCGGCTGGCGCGACCTCGACGCGCTCGGGGTCTGCACCGGGCCGGGCAACTTTACCGGCATCCGCATCTCGGTGGCGACCGCGCGCGGGCTGGCCCTGTCGCTGGGCATCCCGGCGGTGGGCGTGACGGCGCCGGAGGCGACGGTCTGGGGCGCGGCGCGTCCGGTCGCGGCGGCGGTGGTCGGCTCGCGGCGGATGTCCTATGCGCAGCGCTTCGGCGCGAATGGCGCCGGGCCGGTGCTGTCGCTGCCGGATGCCGAGGCGATCGCGGCCGAGCTGGGCGAGATGCCGACCCTCAGCCACTCGCTGCCCTTTGCGCGCCCGGCGCAAAGCCTTGTCGAGGGCGTCGCGCGGGTGGCGGGCGAGCGCTTCCGCGCCCCGGATCTGCCGCGGCCAAGCCCGGTCTACGTGCGCCCGGCAGATGCGGCCCCCTCGCGCGAGGCGCCGCCGGCGATCCTGCCGTGAGCCCGGCCGAACTGGCCGCGCTGGCGGCGCGCGCCTATCGCCACACGCAGCCGTGGTCCGAGGCGGATTTCGCGTCCACGCTCGCCCATCCCACCGCCTTGCTGAGCTGCGCCGAGGGCGCCTTCGTGCTCGGGCGGGTGATCGCCGACGAGGCCGAGATCCTCGCGCTTGCCAGTGATCCGGAGGGCCAGCGGCAGGGCCGGGGGCGGGCGGTTCTCGCCACCTTCGAACAGGATGCGCGCGCCCGCGGCGCGGTCTCGGTGTTTCTCGAGGTGGCGGCGGAAAACGCCCCGGCGCGAGGGCTTTACTCCGCCTGTGGCTATGTCGAGACCGGCCGGCGCAAGGGCTATTACCGGCGCGCCGACGGCTCCTGCGACGACGCGCTGCTCATGACGAAGGCGCTGACCCGAGGTTAGCGCCCGCGGCTCCGAAATCGCCGCGTCACCCGGTGCAGAATCCGGTTGACCCTGTTGCTTCCCAAGGCCTTAAATCAACCATGATCTGCACGGATCAGGCATAAGAGCTGCGCGCAAGCCCGCGCCGCCACCACCACCTGGGAGCAACATATGACCCTGATGACCAAATTCCTCGGCGCAAGCGCCGCGCTGGCGCTGACCGCAGGTGCTGCGCTGGCCGATCCGGCGCTGGTCTACGACCTTGGCGGGAAATTCGACAAGAGCTTCAACGAAGCCGCGTATAACGGCGCCGAGGCCTATGCCGCCGCGACCGGCGGCAGCTATCGCGATATCGAGCTGCAATCCGAAGCGCAGCGCGAGCAGGCCCTGCGCCGCTTCGCCGAGGCCGGCTTCAACCCGGTGGTCACCACCGGCTTCTCCATGTCGACTCCGATCGCCTCGGTGGCGGCGGATTACCCGGACACCAAGTTCGTCACCATCGACGGCTTCGTGAACCCCGAAGAGCACCCGAACGTGCTCTCGATCCTGTTCTCCGAGCACGAGGGCTCGTATCTCGTCGGCATGATGGCGGCGATGGCCTCCGAGAGCGGCACCGTGGGCTTCGTGGGCGGCATGGACGTGCCGCTGATCCGCAAGTTCGCCTGCGGCTACGCGCAGGGCGTGATGGCCGCCAACCCCGACGCCACGGTGATCGCCAACATGACCGGCACCACCCCGGCGGCGTGGAACGACCCGGTGAAGGGCTCCGAGCTTGCCAAGGCGCAGATCAGCCAGGGCGCCGACGTGATCTATGCCGCCGCCGGTGGCACTGGCCTCGGCGTGCTGCAGACCGCCGCCGACGAGGATATCCTGTCGGTCGGCGTGGACAGCAACCAGAACCACCTGCACCCGGGCGAGGTGCTGACCTCGATGCTCAAGCGCGTCGACGTGGCGGTGCAGGAAGCGATGACCGCGGGCGACGAACTCGAGACCGGCGTTATGGTGCTGGGTCTGGCCGAGAACGGCGTCGGCTACGCGCTCGACGAGAACAACGAGGCGCTGGTCACCGAGGAGATGAAGACCGCGGTCGATGCCGCGCGCGAAGAGATCATCGCGGGCGAGATCGCGGTGCACGACTACTCTTCCGACGACAGCTGCCCCGTCCTCAACTTCTGAGCGCCTGCGGGCCGGTGACCCCGGCCCGCTCTCCAAACAGGGTCGGCTCCTCCGCCTGCACCGGTGGAGGAGCCGCGCTTCCAGTTACGACCCGGGAATCTGCCATGACCGCCCCCGCCATCGAGCTGCAAGGCATCTCCAAGGCCTTCGGCCCCGTCCAGGCCAACAAGGACATCTCGATCCGCGTCATGCCGGGCACGATCCACGGCATCATCGGCGAGAACGGTGCCGGCAAATCGACGCTGATGTCGATCCTCTACGGTTTCTACAAGGCCGATGCCGGCGAGATCTTCATCAACGGGCAGCGCACCGAGATCAGCGACAGCCAGGCGGCGATCTCCGCCGGCATCGGCATGGTATTCCAGCACTTCAAGCTGGTGCAGAACTTCACCGTGCTCGAGAACGTCATCCTCGGCGCCGAGGACGGCCCGATGCTCAACGCTTCGCTGGCCCGCGCTCGCGGCGTGTTGCGGCAGCTGTCGGAGGAATACGAGCTCTCGGTCGATCCCGACCAGCTGATCGAGAATCTCAGCGTCGGCCATCAGCAGCGCGTCGAGATCCTCAAGGCGCTCTACCGGCAGGCCGACATCCTGATCCTCGACGAGCCCACCGGCGTGCTCACGCCCGCCGAGGCCGACCACCTGTTCCGCATCCTCGACAACCTCCGGGCCGAGGGCAAGACGATCATCCTGATCACCCACAAGCTGCGCGAGATCATGGAGATCACCGACACCGTCTCGGTGATGCGCCGCGGCCAGATGACCGCCACCGTCAAGACCCGCGAGACCTCGCCCGAGGAGCTGGCCGAGTTGATGGTCGGCCGCAAGGTGCTGCTTCGGGTCGACAAGGCGCCGGCCGAGATCGGCGCCCCGGTGTTGCAGGTCGAGGGGTTGCGCCATGTTGACAGCCACGGGGTCGAGCGTCTCAAGGGCGTCTCGCTCGAGGTCCGCGCCGGAGAGATCCTCGGCATCGCCGGCGTCGCCGGCAACGGCCAGTCCGAGCTGCTCGAGGTGCTGGGCGGCTATGCCGACGCCACCGGCCGGGTGCTGGTCAACGGCTCCGAGATCGACCTGACCGGCGCCAAGTCCGACGGTCAGTCGCGCCGCGCCCGCGGCATCGCCCATGTCCCCGAGGACCGGCAGACCGAGGGGCTGATCATGGCCTACACGGCGTGGGAGAACATCGTCTTCGGCTACCACCGCGACCCGCGCTACCAGTCGGGCATGCTGATGAACAATGCGCTGATCCGCGAGGAGGCGCAGGACAAGATGACCCGCTACGATGTGCGCCCGCCGAACCCGCAGCTCGCGGCGCGGAACTTCTCGGGCGGCAACCAGCAGAAGATCGTGCTGGCCCGCGAGATCGAGCGCGATCCCGACATCCTGCTGATCGGCCAGCCGACCCGCGGCGTCGACATCGGCGCCATCGAGTTCATTCACCAGGAAATCGTGCGCCTGCGCGACAAGGGCAAGGCGATCCTGCTGGTCTCGGTGGAGCTCGACGAGATCCTGTCGCTGTCGGATCGCATCGCGGTGATGTTCGACGGCCAGATCATGGGCGAGCGCCTTCCCGCGGAGACCGACCAGACCGAGCTCGGCCTGCTGATGGCCGGCGTCACCGAGAGGCCCGACAAGCCGCTGATAGAGGCCGTCGATGCGTCGCTTCACGAAAAGGAAGCCCGGGAGGCCGAGCAGCATGACTGAGCCCGCCCGCCTTGCGACGTCCCCTGCTTCTTTACGTCCCAAATACTCCCGCCGGAGGCACCCGCGCCCGCAGGGCGCGCCCCTGAACCAAGAGGCCCCGAATGGATAAGATGCCCGCCTGGGCCGACGCGGTGCTCGTGCCCCTGATCTCGATCCTGCTCGCCGCCGTGCTGTCGGCGCTGGTGATCCTCGCCATCGGCGAGAACCCGGTCGATGCGTTCAAGCTGATGGTCGAGGGCGCGCTGATGCGCAGCGCCGGCTGGGGCTACACGCTCTATTACACCACCAACTTCATCTTCACCGGGCTCTGCGTCGCGGTGGCCTTTCACGCCAAGATGTTCAACATCGGCGGCGAGGGGCAGGCGATGATCGGCGGGCTGGGCGTGGCGCTGGTCTGCCTGTTCATCCCGTTCCCGCACTGGAGCATCGCGCTGCTGGTGGCGACGCTGGCCGCCGGCGCGTTCGGGGCGCTCTGGGCGCTGATCCCGGCCTATCTTCAGGCCACGCGCGGCAGCCATATCGTGATCACCACCATCATGTTCAACTTCATCGCCGCGGCGGTGCTGAACTACGTGCTGGTCAATGTTCTGCGCCCGCAAGGGGCCATGGACCCGGCCACCGCCAAGTTCCCCGAGGCAACCCAGCTGCCGACCTTCCAGGACCTGTTCGCCACCGCCGAGAACCCGCTGTTCCGCGGCTCGCCCGCCAACGTGACCTTCTTCCTCGCGGTGCTGGCCTGCGTCGCCTTCTGGTTCCTGATGTGGCGCACCAAGCTCGGCTACGAGATCCGCGCCTTCGGCCATTCCGAGAGCGCCGCCCGCTATGCCGGCATCTCTCCGGTGCGCATCACCGTCGTGGCGATGCTGATCTCGGGCGGTCTCGCCGGCATGATGGCACTCAACACCACCATGGGCGAGGCCGAGCGGCTGGTGATGAACGCAACCGAGGGCGCCGGCTTCATCGGCATCGCGGTGGCGCTGATGGGGCGCTCGCACCCGGTCGGGATCTTTCTCGCGGCGCTGCTCTTCGGCTTCCTCTATCAGGGCGGCGCCGAGCTGGCGCTCTGGACCAACATCCCGCGCGAGCTGATCACCGTGATCCAGGCGCTGGTGATCCTGTTTACCGGCGCGCTCGACAACATGGTGCGGATGCCGCTCGAACGCATCTTCATGGCGACCCGGCGGAGGAACGGCTGATGGATTTCGCAACCCTTCTCCAGGTGCTCGATTCCACCGTGCGCCTTGCCACGCCGCTGCTCTTCGCCTGCCTCGCCGGGCTGTTTTCCGAGCGCTCGGGCGTTGTCGATATCGGGCTCGAGGGCAAGATGCTCGCCGCGGCCTTCGCCTCTGCCGCTGTCGCCGCGGTGACCGGTTCGGTCTGGCTCGGCCTGCTGGCGGGGATCGTCTCGGCCACGCTGATGAGCGCCATCCACGGTCTCGCCTCGATCACCTTCCGCGGCAACCAGCTGATCTCGGGGGTGGCGATCAACTTCCTCGCCTCAGGCCTGACGGTGCTGATCGCGCAAAGCTGGTTTGGACAGGGCGGCCGCACGCCCTCGCTGATCGGCGGCGGCCGCTTCACCGGCATCACGCTGCCCTTCGCCGAGGCGCTTTCGGGCGTGCCGGTGATCGGGCCGATCTATGCCGAGCTGATCTCGGGGCACTCGATCCTCGTCTACGTGGCCTTCCTGATGGTGCCGCTGTCGTGGTTCATCCTCTATCGCACCCGCTTTGGCCTGCGCCTGCGCGCGGTGGGCGAGGCGCCGGAGGCGGTCGACACCGCCGGTGTCTCGGTGATCGGGCTGCGCTACGCGGCGATCGCCATCTGCGGCCTGCTCTGCGGGCTCGCGGGGGCCTACCTGGCCACCGGCCTGCAGGCGGGGTTCGTGCGCGAGATGACCGCCGGGCGCGGCTACATCGCTCTGGCGGCGCTGATCTTCGCCAAGTGGCGGCCGTGGTACGCGCTCTGGGCTTGTCTGCTCTTCGGCCTGCTGCAGGCGGTGGCGCTGCGCTACCAGAACATTGATCTCGGCGCCTTTACCGTGCCGGTGCAGGTGATGGACGCGCTGCCCTATATCCTGACGGTGATCATCCTCGCGGGCTTTGTCGGCAAGGCGATCCCGCCCCGCGCCAGCGGCGAGCCCTACCTCAAGGAGCGCTGAGCACTGGCCTCCGCCTCTCCGAGCGACTATCTCGGGAGGGACTGAGCGAAGCAAGGAGCAGGGCAATGCGGGTGATCTTCATGGGAACGCCGGAGTTCTCGGTGCCGGTGCTCGACGCGCTGGTCGAGGCGGGGCACGAGATTGCCGCGGTCTACTGCCAGCCGCCGCGCCCCGCCGGGCGCGGCAAAAAGGACCGGCCCACGCCGGTGCATGCCCGCGCCAAGGCGCTGGGGCTCGAGGTGCGCCACCCGGTGAGCCTGAAATCGCCCGATGAGCAGGCCCGCTTCGCCGAGCTCAAGGCCGATGTCGCGGTGGTGGTCGCCTACGGGCTGATCCTGCCGCAGGCCATCCTCGACGCGCCCGCCAAGGGCTGCCTCAACATCCACGCCTCGCTGCTGCCGCGCTGGCGCGGGGCCGCCCCGATCCACCGGGCGATCCTGTCGGGCGATGCACAGACCGGCATCTGCATCATGCAGATGGAGGCCGGGCTCGACACCGGCCCAGTGCTGCTGCGCGAGGCCACCGAGATTGGCCCGGAGGAGACCACCGGCGCGTTACATGACCGGCTGAGCGCCATGGGTGCGGCACTGATCGTGCAGGCGCTGTCGCAACTGGACTCCCTCACCCCCGAGGTGCAGCCCGAAGAGGGCGTTACCTACGCGCAGAAGATCGCCAAGGCGGAGGCGGCAGTGGACTGGACGCGCCCGGCGGAAGAGATCTCGCGCCAGAT
>NZ_DS022276.1:825889-859694 GCF_000153725.1 Salipiger bermudensis HTCC2601
CATGGTGACCAAGCCGGCGAAGGAATACACCGACAGCCAAGGCCGTCGGAAGGTCAAGGGCAACATGGATATCGAGCTCACCGTCGATGCCATGGAGCTTGCACCGCGGGTCGACCATATCGTGCTGTTCTCGGGCGATGGGGACTTCCGCCCGCTGGTGGAGAGCCTTCAGCGTCAGGGCGTGCGCGTGTCGGTGGTCTCGACCATCCGCAGCCAACCGCCGATGATCGCCGACGAACTCCGCCGCCAGGCCGACAACTTCATCGAGCTCGACGAGCTGCGCGAAGTCATCGGTCGTCCGCCGCGCGAGCAGCATGCGGAGCGCAACTTCGAGGTCGCAAGCAGCGGCAACTGACAACGTGAGCGCGGGACTTTCGGGGATGAGGCCCCGCGATCATGCTGACTGAAGCCGCCGCCCTTGGCGGCCTGTTCCTGGCCGCCTTCGGCGCTGCCACGATCCTGCCCTTCCAGTCCGAGGTTGTCTTCGTTGGAATGCAACTCGGCAATGCCGCGCCGCTGGTGCTGATCGTGCTCGTGGCCAGCGTCGGGAATATTCTTGGCGCGGTGGTCAACTACGTGCTCGGAATCTGGCTCGAGCATTTCCGCCACCGCCGCTGGTTTCCGGTCAGCGAGGCGCAGCTGGCGCGGGCGCAGCGCGCCTATGCCCGCTGGGGAGTCTGGACCCTGCTGCTGAGCTGGGCGCCTCTGGGCGACGCCTTCACCGTCATCGCTGGCGTTATGCGCACCCACTGGGCGGTGTTTCTCGCACTTGTCACCATCGCCAAGACCGGGCGCTACATCGTGCTGGCATGGGCCACCGCGGCAACCATGGGCACCGGCGCCTGAACGCTATCGATAGGCCGAGGAGCGGGCGTTGATCTCGTTGTGGATCTCGATCACCTCCTCCGGCCAAGTGCTCTTGATATAGGCCATCACGTCGACGATCTCCGCCTCATCGAGGATCTCTCCGAACCCCATCATATTGGAGCGGTAGTCGCCGCCAACGATCGCCTCGGTGCCATGCGTGACAATGGCCAGAAGCTGTTGGTCGGGGTGATGCCAGGTATGGCCGGTGGGATCGTGCGGCGGCGCCGGCAGGAAGCCGTCAGCGTCGCGCTCCTTCCAGTCCGATTGCCCCTCGAGCTGCGCGCCGTGGCAGGCAGCGCAATTCTCGCCATAGAGGCGTTTGCCATTCGCGACGCGCGTGGCATCCGTGTAGGGAAACAGGCCGGGCACCGGCTCTGCCGCCATTTGTGCCAGAGCCCATCCCCCGGCCAGCAGCGCCGCTGCCCCCACGCCGATGGCAATCCGCTTCATCTCGTCCTCCCCCTCGCGCAGTGCAACTCTTCCGCAACCGCCCCGCCGCCATCAAGTCACAGCTTCGTCAGGCCAGCCGAAGGGGTCGACGCCAGCGCCTGCAGGCATTACCTCGGAGGGAACAGGAGACGCCAATGAAGAATCCGCTCACCCTCTACCTCGCCGCCCCGCGCGGCTTTTGCGCCGGTGTCGACCGGGCGATCAAGATCGTCGAGATGGCGCTCGAGAAATGGGGCGCGCCGGTCTACGTGCGGCACGAGATCGTGCACAACAAGTTCGTCGTCGACGGGCTGCGCGACAAGGGCGCGGTCTTCGTCGAAGAGCTCGAGGATTGCCCGCCGGACCGTCCGGTGATCTTCTCCGCCCATGGCGTGCCCAAGGCCGTCCCGGCCGAGGCCGCGCAGCGCGAGATGGTCTATGTCGACGCCACCTGCCCGCTGGTCTCCAAGGTCCATATCGAGGCCGCGAGGCACCACGAGAACGGGCTGCAGATGATCATGATCGGTCATGCCGGCCACCCCGAGACCATTGGCACCATGGGCCAGCTGCCCGAGGGCGAGGTGCTCTTGGTCGAGACCGTCGAGGACGTCGCCCATGTGCAGGTGCGCGACCCGGAACAACTGGCCTTCGTCACCCAGACCACGCTTTCGGTGGACGACACGATCGACATCGTCGCGGCGCTGAAGGCGCGCTTCCCGGCCATCGTGGGGCCTCACAAGGAAGATATCTGCTACGCCACCACAAACCGACAGGAGGCGGTCAAGGCGATTGCGCCCGACTGCGACGCGCTGCTCGTGGTGGGCGCGCCGAACTCGTCGAACTCCAAGCGGCTGGTCGAGGTCGCCCGCAAGGCCGGCTGCTCCTACGCACAGCTCGTCCAGCGGGCCGAGAACATCGACTGGCGCGCGCTCGAAGGCATCGCGTCTGTCGGCGTCACCGCAGGCGCCTCGGCCCCGGAAGTGCTGATCGACGAGGTCATCGACGCCTTCCGCGACCGGTTCGACGTGACCGTGCAGATGGTCGAGACGGCGCAGGAGAATGTCGAGTTCAAGGTGCCGCGCGTGCTGCGGCAGCCGGCCTGATCGGTACGCGTTCAGGGCGTTGACAGCCCGCGCCGAATGGGAAACCTTTCCTCCGATCAAGGGAGGATCCGATGCTGAGCCTGCAATTTCTGCTCACCGCGCTGGTCGTGGTGCTCGCGCCCGGTGCCGGGGTGATCTACACGCTCGCGATCGGGCTCGGTCAGGGCCGCCGCGCCGCGATCTGGGCCGCGCTTGGCTGCACCTTCGGGATCGTGCCGCACCTCGCCGCCGCGATGCTCGGGCTCGCTGCCCTGCTGCACACCTCTGCCGTGCTCTTCACCACGGTGAAGCTCGCCGGCGCGCTCTACCTGCTGTGGCTGGCCTTTCAGGCGCTGCGTGCCACCGGAGCGCTCTCGGTGGCCGCTTCGCCCCGTCGTGAGAGCGGCCCCCGCACCGCCCGCCGCGGCGCGCTGCTGAACATCCTCAACCCCAAGCTCTCGCTGTTCTTCCTCGCCCTGCTTCCGCCGTTTCTGTCGGGCGCGCCCGAAACGGCGCGGGCCGAGATGATGCTGCTCGGCGGCGTGTTCATGGCGATGACCTTCGCGGTCTTCGTGGTCTACGGCCTCTTCGCCGCCCGCGCCCGCGACTGGCTGCTGGGCAGTGAGCGCGCCATGCGCTGGCTCAACCGCTCCTTCGCCGCGATCTTCGCGCTGCTCGCCGGACGCCTGGCGATGGAGCGCGCATGAAAGGTCCCGTCCCCCGCAGCGCCCTTATCCTCACCGCCGCCGGCGTGCTGCCATTCCTCTGGGGCGTGCTGACCCTGCTGTCCGACAGCGCCTACCAGCTCGCCTTCACCACCATCGGCGGGCGCTTCGTCGGCCCCTACGTGCAGCTCGCCTACGGCACGGTGATCCTCGCCTTCATGTCCGGCGTGCTCTGGGGCTTCGCCACAAAGGCTCATCCGCGGCAGGCCCCGGTCTGCTACGCGCTGTCGGTGATCCCGGCGCTCTGGGCCTTCTTCATGGCCGGCGGCGGACCGGTCTCTGCCGGGATGAACCTGATCTTCGGCTTCCTCGGCCTCCTGGCGCTCGACTGGCAATTCTGGCGCTGGGGGCTGGCGCCGAGATGGTGGATGCACCTGCGCCTGCCGGTCACTGCCGCCGTGGTCGCCTGCCTGCTGGTCGGGGTGCTGGTGTGAGCGACGACCGGACGCTCGCCGTCTATGCCAAACGCGCCCAAGACTACGCCAACCTGCAGCCCGACGCGCCCTTCGAGACTCTCTCGACCTTCATCGCCCGCCTTCCCGAGGGCGCGCGCGTGCTCGATCTCGGCTGCGGCCCGGGCCACGATTCCGGCCACATGGCGAAAGCGGGCCTTGCCGTCGAGGCGCTCGACGCCTCGCCCGAAATGGTGGCGCTGGCGCGCGCCAGCCACGGTGTCGACGCCCGGCAGGGCCACTTCGACGATCTCGACGCCCACGCGCGCTACGACGGCATCTGGGCCAGCTTCAGCCTGCTGCACGCGCCGCGCGCCGACATGCCCCGCCATCTCGCAGCCATCGCCCGCGCGCTGAAGCCCGGCGGCCTGCTCGGCCTGTCGCTCAAGGAAGGCACCGGTGAGGGCCGCGACCGGCTGGGGCGGTTCTACACCTTCTATATCGAGGACGATCTGCGCGCGCTGCTGGCCGATGTTGGCCTCACAATCCGCGACGTGACCCGCGGCGAGGGACGAGGCCTTGACGGCAGCGCCTCGACATGGATATCGGTCCTCGCCCATGACTGATCTTTTTGCATATACCGACGGAGCCTGCTCCGGTAATCCCGGCCCCGGCGGCTGGGGCGTCCTGATGCGCGCGAAGAATGGCGAGGAGATCGTCAAGGAGCGCGAGCTCAGCGGCGGCGAGGCCGACACCACCAACAACCGGATGGAGCTTCTGGCGGCGATCAACGCGCTGGAATCGCTGACCCGCGCCTCGCGCATCACCGTGGTGACCGACAGCGCCTACGTGAAGAACGGCGTCACCGGCTGGATCCACGGCTGGAAGCGCAACGGCTGGAAGACCGCCGCCAAGAAGCCGGTAAAGAACGCCGAGCTCTGGCAACGCCTCGACGAGGCACAGCGCCGACACGACGTGACCTGGGAATGGGTCAAGGGCCACGCCGGCCACCCCGAGAACGAGCGCGCCGACGAGCTCGCCCGCGCCGGCATGGCGCCGTTCAAGCCCGGCAAGGGCGCCTGAGGGCGGGCCGCGATGAGCCCGCTCGAACTCCTCGATTACGCCTCCGTCCTGATCTTCGCCCTGACCGGCGCGCTGGTGGCCAGCCGCGCCCAGCTCGACGTGGTGGGCTTTGCCTTCCTCGCCTGCCTGACCGGCGTCGGCGGCGGCACGCTGCGCGACCTGCTGCTGCGGCGCGAGGTGCTGTGGATCGCCGATCCGACCTATCTCGCCGTCGCCTGCGGCGCGGCGATCGCGGTGTTCTTCACTGCGCACCGGCTTGAAAGCCGCCAGCGCGCCATCCTCTGGCTCGACGCAGTGGCGCTGTCGGTGGCGGTCGCCGCCGGCGCCGGCATCGCGCTGTCCGACGGCGCGCCGGTCCCGGTGGTCCTTGTGATGGGAGTGATGACCGGCTGCTTCGGCGGACTGATGCGCGACGTGGTCGCCAACGAACTGCCCCTGGTGCTGAAACAGGGCGAGCCCTATGCCACCTGCGCGCTTGGCGGCGCCGGCGCTCTGCTCGCCGCCCATGCTTCGGGGATCGAACCCGGCAAGGCGGCGCTTATCGGCGCCATATTCACCTTCGTGCTGCGCGGCACCGCGCTGGCCTTCGGCTGGAACATCCCGATCTACAAGGGCCGCCCGCCGCGCAACTAGCCCGCGCCCGCGCGAACGCCTCCCTGCGTTGAGCAGGGGCCGTCACGCGGCCCCCGCCCCTTCTCTGGTTCAAAAATACCTCGGGGTGAATGGCGCGCCTGCGCGCCAGAGGGGCAGCGCCCCTCCTCTCCCCCGAGCCATCCCTCACTGCAGGTCGGCAAAGGCCGCCTTGAGCCGCTCACAGGCCTCCTCCACCCGCGCACGCGGCGTGGCAAGATTGAAACGCAGCCAGCTCTCGCCGCCGGTGCCGAAGGCCGGCCCGTGGTTGGCGGCGATGCGCGCCTCGCGCTCGACCCGCCGGGTGAACTCCGCAGCCGCCATGCCGGTGCCCGAGAAATCCACCCAGGCCAGATAGGTCGCCTCGAGCGGCATCGAGCGCAGCCCGGGGATCTCGGCCACCGCCGCGTCGAAGAGCTTGCGGTTGCCGTCGAGATAGGCGCAGAGGTCGTCGACCCAGGCCGCGCCCTCGGGCGAATAGGCCGCCGTCGCCATCACCAGCCCGAAGCTGTTCGGCGACAGGCCCAGCGCCGCCAGGCGCTGGGTGAAGCGCTTGCGCAGGGCCGGGTCGGAGATGATCACGTTGCCGGTATGCGAGCCGGCGATGTTGAAGGTCTTGGTTGTGGCGGTCATCATCACCAGCCGGTCCGAGATGCTGTCATCCACCAGCGCCATCGGCACATGCGTCTGACCCGGCATCACGAGGTCGTGGTGGATCTCGTCCGAGACCAGCACCAAGTCGTGGCGCTTGGCGAAATCGGCCACCTGCTGCAACTCTTCCCGGCTCCAGACCCGGCCGCCCGGGTTGTGAGGCGAGCACAGCAGCAGCAGTTTCTCGCGCCCGGTCATCTGCGCGTCGTAGGCGGCAAAATCCATCTCGTAGCGCCCGTCGGTCAGCACCAGAGGGCACTCGACCACCTCGCGCCCCGCGGCTTTGATGACCCGGTGAAAAGCGTGGTAGACCGGCGTGAACAGCACCACCCCGTCGCTGGGCGCGGTGTAGGCGTCGATGCAGAGCGCGGCGCCGTTGACCAGCCCGTGCGTGGTGGTGATCCAGTCATCCTCGACCGCCCAGCCGTGGCGCTCGGCCATCCACCAGCGGATCGCGGCGAGATAGTCGCTTTCATCGCCGAAATAGCCGTAGACGCCGTGATCAAGCATTCCTTGCAGCGCCTCCTGCACGCAGGCCGGCGGGCGGAAATCCATATCCGCGACCCACATGGCAAGCCCGTCCTCGGGCGAGACGCCGTAGATGTCTTCCATCTTGTCCCATTTGGCGGAATGGGTGCCGACGCGGTCGATCACTTCATCGAAGGGGCTGGTCATGCGGCTTGATCCTTGCTCTTGGTGGCGCGCCGCACGCTAGCGCGCCCGTCCCCGAGCGCAACCCCTGCCCGTCAGACACCGCTCCCCGACTTGCGCGCTCACGCCGTTGTGCATAGATGAGGCGCATGAAACGCCCGATCCTCATCCACCCCGATCCGCGCCTCAAGAAGGCCTGCGCGCCTGTGCCCGATCTTTCGGACAAGCTCCGCGTGCTCGCCGACGACATGCTCGAGACCATGTATGACGCGCCCGGCATCGGGCTGGCGGCACCGCAGATCGGCGTGCTCGACCGGCTCATCGTGCTCGACTGCGCCAAGGCCGACGATGGCGAGGCGCCGCGCCCGCTGGTGATGTTCAACCCGCAGGTCGTGGCCTCTTCGGACGAGCGCAACGTCTACGAGGAAGGCTGTTTGTCGATCCCCGACCAGTATGCCGAGGTCGAGCGTCCCAAGGTGGTCGATGTCGAGTGGCTCGACCGCGACGGCACCCTCCAGCGCGAGACCTTCGACGGGCTCTGGGCGACCTGCGTGCAGCACGAGATCGACCACCTCGACGGCAAGCTCTTCATCGACTACCTCAAGCCGCTGAAGCGGCAGATGATCACCCGCAAGATGGTCAAGCTCAAGCGCGACCGCGCCCGGGCATGACGGCGGCGCGGCATACTGGCCGCCACACCCGTCCCGCCTATCTCTGAGACATTCCCCGAAGCGGAGACCCCGATGGCCCTGCGCGAGATCCTTCTCTGGCCCGACCCCAAGCTCAAGCAGCCCTGCGCCGAGGTCGGCGACCCTGCGGCGGTCTCGGAGCTGGTCACCGATATGCTCGAGACCATGTACGACGCCCCCGGCCGGGGCCTCGCCGCACCGCAGGTCGGCGTCCTCAAGCGCGTCTTCGTCATGGATGCGGGCTGGAAGGACGGCGACATGACCCCGGTGGTCTGCATCGACCCGCAGATCCTCGCCGTGTCGGACGAAACCGCCGCCGGCGACGAGGGCTGCCTGTCGATCCCCGGGGTCACCGCGAACGTGCGGCGCCCGGTCTGGGTGCGCATGGCCTATACCGATCTCAACGGCGACCGGCAGGAGCGCCGGTTCGAGGGCGCTGAGGCCATCGTCGCGCAGCACGAATACGATCATCTCGACGGTCTGGTGCATTTCGACCGTCTCGACCCGACCACCGCCGCCGACCTGATGCACGCATACGAGCGCGGCAAATGACCGCCCGCCCCTGCATCCCGTGGCCCGACAAGCGCCTGCGCAGCCCCGCCGCACCAGTCGAGGCGATCACCGACGAGATCCGCGCCATCTGGACCGACATGATCGATACCATGGAGGCGATGCCCGGCGTCGGCCTCGGCGCGCCGCAGATCGGCGTGATGCTGCGCCTCGCGGTGGTCGATGCCTCCGAGGAGCGCGGTCAGCCGGTGCGTATGGCCAATCCCGAGATCCTGCACGCCAGCGTCAAGCTGCGCAGCCATGACGAGGCCAGCCCCAACCTGCCCGGCGTCTGGGCCAAGATCGAACGCCCCCGCGCCGTCACCGTGCGCTTCCTCAACGAGGCCGGCGAGATCGAGGAGCGCGATTTCGTCGGGCTCTGGGCGACCTCGGTCCAGCACCAGATCGACCACCTGAACGGCAAGATGTATTTCGACCACCTCAGCAAGGTGAAACGCGACATCCTGCTGCGCCGCGCCAAGAAGGCCCGGTAAGGCCGCGTGCCCGGAGCGGCCTCATCGAATTGCCTTAATTGTCTCGCAATTCCTCCCTTATTTTCGACCAATCGCGTCGCAGAACGGTGTTCAGAATGCTTGCGCGCGCGTGGCAACGCAGCCGCGCGCGGGGCGCAGCATGTTTTGGGTGAGTGAGCAGTGACATGGCGATATTCGAGGTAACCACCGAGACCTGGGATGACCCGGATTTCTGGGCAATGGTGACGACTGCGCCCGAGCCCAACATGCTCGATTTCTCGGCTCTCCCCGGGAGCTTCACCATCAGCTTCGCCCGTGACGGTGCCTTCCTGTCGATTTCTGACGGCGCCGAGAGCTACGTGATCGGCGACAACAGCGTCGGCGCCGGGGCCGATGCCTACCTTGGCGCGCCGGGCGATTTCGGGCTCTTCGAAGTGATCACCGGCAGCGCCGGCCGCGACGTGATCGACGGCAACGACGAGAGCGAGCTGATCGACGGCGGCGCGGGGGATGACAGCATTCTCGGCTATGGCGGCGATGACGCGCTCACCGGCGGGCTCGGCGCCGACACGCTGCGCGGCGGGGGCGGCAACGACACGGTCAGCGGCAATGACGGCGATGACGTCATCTACGGCAACGAGGGCGACGATTCGCTGCTCGGAGGCGATGGCGCGGATTCGATCTATGGCGAATATGGCGATGACTACGTCGAAGGCGGCGCCGGCGACGACCATCTCGAGGGCAACGAGGGCAAAGATACGCTGATCGGGGGCGATGGCGACGACTGGATGCGCGGCTCCTACGACGATGACGCGCTCTGGGGCGGGGCCGGCGACGATTATCTCTGGGGCGGTTACGGCGACGACACCTTCCACATCGAGAACGGCTTCGGCAACGACACCGTCGATGCCGAGGATGTCGACGAGACCACCGGCGACGTGCTCGACCTCACCGCGGTCACCGACGGGCTGCGCCTCGACCTGACCTCGGCCGACCCCGAGAGCGGCAGCCTGACCGACGGGAGCTCGACGCTGGTTTTCTCGCAGGTCGAGTCGATCCTGCTGGGGGCCGGCGAGGACACCATCGCGCTCGCCGATTTCGGCGGGCTCGACAGCGTCACCGGCTTTGCCGCGCCGGAACTGCAGCCCGACGGCAGCTATCTGGCGCGCGATGTGCTCGACGTCTCGGACCTCACCGATTTCGACGGCAGCCCCGTAGACACCGACGACGTGACCGTGACCGACACGGTCGGCGACGGCAGCGGCGACGCGGTGCTGAGCTTCCCCGGCGGCGAGGCCATCACCCTGCTGGGGGTAACCGCCGACGCAGTGAAATCCGCCGCGCAGCTCGAAGCCCTGGGTATTCCCGCCGCAACCGACGAGGCTCCTGTTGTCGTGCCGCCGGAGAAACCCTCTCCCGATGCGCCCGACGATGGCGATGACGGCACCGAAGCGGATGGCGGCGGCTCCTCGCCCCCACCGGACGCCGTCGATCTGCCGCAGATCGACGGGGCCTTCGAGTTCGAGGCGACTCTCCGGGTGGATGATCTCGCCGGTGGCCATGGCCAGACGGTGTTCGAGTATGGCGGCGGCGGCCCGCACGCCATCACCTTCGGCCAGATCGGCCAGAGCTCTGCGATGATGCTCGAGATCGTGCAGGACGGCGCAACGCATTACATCGTCGCCGAGGAGGCGCTGGTCGCCGGCGAGACGGCCACCTGGACCGCCGGGATCGATGAGACCGGCCGGATGTATATCGACAAGAACGGCATGACCCTCGCGGAGGGCGACGGCGTCGTGCCGGCGGATGTCGAGCGCCTTCCGGCGCTGCTCGGCGACTCGGCCGTCGAGACCCGCAGCGCCTTGGTCGGAGAGATCGGCGACGTCAGCCTTGCCCAGGGGGAGACGGTCTGGCCGGAGGACGACGCTTCCGCCGAAACGCCTGACGACACACCGGAGGAGCCCCCCGCTGAGCCGACCGATCCCGAGGACGCGCCTGATCCGGAGGAAACCGAGGACGACGCTCCCGCCGACACACCCGACGACACGCCGGAGGAGACCCCCGCCGAACCGACCGATCCCGAGGACGCGCCGGATCCGGGGGAAACCGAGGACGACGCTCCCGCCGACACACCCGACGACACGCCGGAGGAGACCCCCGCCGAACCGACCGATCCCGAGGACGCGCCGGATCCGGGGGAAACCGAGGACGACGCTCCCGCCGAAACGCCTGACGACACACCGGAGGAGCCCCCGGCCGAGCCGACCGATCCCGAGGACGCGCCGGATCCTGAGGAAACCGAGGACGACGCTCCCGCCGACACACCCGACGAAACGCCGGAGGAGCCCCCCGCCGAGCCGACCGATCCCGTGGACACGCCGGATCCGGAGGAAGCCGAGGACGAGGCTCCCGCCGAAACGCCTGACGACACACCGGAGGAGCCCCCCGCCGAGCCGACCGATCCCGAGGACGCGCCGGATCCGGAGGAGACCGAGGGCGACGCTCCCGCCGACACACCCGACGAAACGCCGGAGGAGCCCCCCGCCGAGCCGACCGATCCCGTGGACACGCCGGATCCGGAGGAACCCGAGGACGACGCTCCCGCCGAAACGCCCGGCGAAGCCCCGGCAGCTCCGGGCAGAGACGCAGGCGACCACGAGTCGCTGGCCGATTTCTTCGCCTGGCTCCTAGAAACCGGCCCGGAACCGGAGAGGGATGAAGAGGAAGAAGACGCCGCGCCCGACAGCACGCTCACGCAGGTCTGGCAGTTCTTCTTCGGGTGGCTCTTCTAGATCGGCACTGCCCGCGCCGCGCCCCTAGCCCCGTCGCAGCTGCTGCAGCAGTGCCTGCGACGGCTCGCCGGTCACAGCGAGGCCCGCGCGTGCCTGGTAGCTGCGGATCCCCGCCTCGGTCTTGCTCCCGAACACACCGTCCGGCGTGCCGACATCATAGCCTGCGCGATTGAGCAGAGCCTGAAGCTCCTTGCGCTCGTCGATGGTGAAACCGTAGCGGTCCGGCGGGAAGGTGCCGCGCACGGGGCCGCCACCCGCCAGCCGGTCCGACAGGTGCCCGACCCCGACGCCGTATTTCTCGGCGTTGTTGTAGCGCAGGATGACATTGAAGTTCTGGAACACGAGGAAGGCAGGCCCGGTCACGCCCGAGAGTGCGAGGATCGAGCCGGTGCCGCCCGGCAGCGACCCGCCATTGGCATTCGTCACCCCCAACGCGGCCCAGTCCGAGGAGGATCGGCGCACGCCGCGCCCGGTGAGCCCGGCGCTGAAGCCCGCCGGCAGACGCACCTCGAGACCCCAGGGCTCGCCCCGACGCCAGCCGCTGCGCGAGAGGTAGTTGGCCGTCGAGGCCAGCCCGTCAGTGGGATCCTCGGACCAGATGTCGCGCCGCCCGTCACCGCGGAAATCCACCGCGTAATCCTGGTAGGTGGTCGGGATGAACTGGGTGTGGCCCATCGCCCCGGCCCAGCTCCCGGTGAGGCGCGACGGGGTGGTGTCGCCGCGCTCGAGGATGCGCAGGGCCGAGATCAGCTGTGCCTCGAAGAACTCGCCCCGCCGACCATCATAGGCCAGCGTCGAGGTGGCCGACACCACCGGGATGTCGCCCCGCCGGGTGCCGTAGTTGCTCTCCATGCCCCAGACCGCGGTCACGACCTCAGGCGGCACGCCGTAGCGGCCCTCGATCTCGCGCAGAAGCGCCATGTTGCGGCGCAGCTCGGCACGGCCGGTCGAGACCTTCTGCTCTGACGCCGCGATGGCGAGGTAATCCTCGAGCGTGCGGGTGAATTCCGTCTGGCTGCGGTCGCGGGTCACCACGCCCGGAAGATAGCCGGCCCCGCGGAACGCGGCGTCGAGCGTGCCGGCGCTGATCCCCCGCGCCGCGGCGCGACCACGGAAGGCGGCGACCCATGCGTCGTAGCCGGGGTTGGGCTGCGGCAGCAGGTCGGGGTCCAGCCCGCCGGACGGGGCGGAGACACTTGTGCCTCCGCCACAGGCCGAAAGCAGCGCCAGCGCACCGCCGCTGACCAGAAGATGACGTCGAGAAACCTGCATGGGACTGCTCCTCCCTATGTTGTCTTTGGCCTCACTGTGTCGTGTCAGAGGCATGACCACAAGGCGGCTCGCGGCGATCGGCGGACAACGGCAGATCTGCGGCAGATCTGCGGGAGACCCTTTGCCATCGTCGCGCGCACTGCTACCGCCGGAGCATCTCGGGCAGCGCGATCAGCGCCAGCAGAAGGCCACAGCACAGGAAGGTCACGGGCCCCGCGAGACGATGCAGGACGACGCCCAGAACGCCTCCGACGAGGAACGCCGAGATCGTCGTGCAATGCAGCGCCAGCAGACTGCGATAGCGCGCGCTCTCTTCGCTGCGCATGCACAGGCCGGCCAGCGAAAGACCGACATCCGTCGCCATCCCCGAAACATGCGTGGTGCGCACCCGCGCCCGCGAGATTCGCGTGCTCACGGCATTCTGCATGCCGAGCACGCCGGCCAGCATGCAGATGATCCCGACCCCATCCCCGCCGGTCAGTCCGGCGAGCGCGGCAAGACCGGTCAGGATCAGGATGACCGCCTCCATCGCGACCACCGCCGCATAGATCCGGCGCTTGCCGCGCTGCCGCCCGGCCTCGATCAGCAGCCCCGCAACCAGGGCTCCGAGAATGAACACGACGACGACCAACCCGAACAGCAGCGCCGCGCCCCAGCCACCCTTGGCAAGGTTGTCCGCCATCGCCGAGATATTGCCGGTCATGTTGGCCGAGAACAGCCCCGCCAGCTCGAACCCGGCGGCGTTCAGCGCCCCGGCCACCAGCGAGAGCAGCCCCGCAAGGCGCAGGTCGATGCTCTGGTTGCGCTCGTTGCCTTCCCGGATCAGCACGTCGGGCCCCTGCGGTTGACGGTCGTCCCTTCATCGAACGGCAGCGGCTGGCTTGCAAGCGACGCGTTGGGCAGTCCTGCCGGACGGGCCTCGGCCAGGTCTGAGCAGGCTGGTCTGGATGCGGTGAAAGGTCGCTGGCGATCCCGGAAGGATTCGAACCTGCAACCTGCCCCTTAGGAGGGTGTTATCCATTGCCCATTTCTCCATTTTCTTTCTGTAGGTTACCATTATTCGATGAATCCGTCTGTACGGACCGTGTACGAAAGCGCGCCCGAATGTCGGCCTCATCGCTCTCCGGATGGGCGTAGATGCTCATTGGCAGATTGGCATCGGACCACCGGCCCGCCCGCGCGGCAGTAACAGGGTCCACGCCCTGACGTATGACCAGCTCGGTGAAGAATCCGTGCCGTCCTGCGGCATGAGCCGAGAGGTACGGAATGCCTGCGCGGCGGCAGATCGTCTTCCAGCGGCTGTTGTAGCCGGTCGAGCTCGCATACCCGAAGACCCGCGGCGGCAAGATCGCCCCGGTCCTGCGGTTGCGGGGACGCTTGGGACGCAACTCCTGCAACTCCGCCATCATTTCCGGCGAGACGGCTATCCAGCTTTCCGGATGTCCCTTCTGAGCTTTGACCCGTACCTGGCATTTCTCCGAGCGCAGGTCGTCCGGGGTCAGAGAAACAGCCTGATCGATCCTGGCGGCCGTTTCGAACATGAAGCGCGCCATGGCAGCATTGTACGGATCGGCTTCCGCACAGAAGGCGTCGATCCAGGCCCGTGTTGCAGGAACCCGCTCAACACGACTGGTCTTGCCGCGGCGCTTGTCTTGGGCGTTGCGCTCGAACTGGTCGTAGCGACGAACGCGCAGCAGTGGCGTCCCCTTCAGCTCGTGCGCATTATTGATGACCGCCCGCGCTGGAGTCACAATTTCCCGCCACCAAGTATCCGTGGACGCGTTTGGGCGTAGCTTCGGACCGAGATTCTTCAGCAGACGCCCGGTAATGGCCGCGAGGGGCAAACTGCCGATCTCATCGAGGATCGGTAGTAGTTGGCGCGCACTCCTGCTGTCAGGCTGGTAGAGTTCGGTTGCATCCGCGAAGCGAAGCGCCCGCTCCTCGCCGACGATGTGCTTGCGGATCTGCATCTCGGTCTCTTCGCTTATCCAGTCCCGCGCGCCAGCTTCCGAAGTCGATCTCGTGCTTTGTCGATATGGACCGGCGATCGGGCGGCTGTTGTATTCGATCCAGCCTTTGACCCAATAGACCTTGCCTCTGAGGTACGGTTCGAGCGGCACTTCCAGTCCTCCGTCAGAATTTCATCGATCTGGTCGGGAGTGATGATCATGGCATTGCCGATCCGAAAGCACGCCCCCAAGCGGTTCGCCTTCTCCCGCAACGTCCGCTCCGCGATGTTGATCTGGCGGTACTCCTGCAACCAGGAAACCCAGTCTGCAGGCGACTTGCCTGCGTCCAGAATGGCCGAACCACATCGGGCCTCCTCCGGGCGAATGGCCGCATCGTTCTCTCGATCGAATTCACTTCCCACGGGACCAAGTCCTGATAGCTTGCCCGCCTCTCCGAACCTGGGCTCCTTCGACGGATAGGATCGCCTCGACATGCTCCGCTGACAGCAGCATGACCCGGCCGAGGGCGTAGTAGTGGCCGCAGGAACGAGCCTTCGCCCGCAAAACGCGCGCTGAGACCTCTGCCCCCTGTGAGCGCAGCCGCTCGCACCAAATCTCTGGCGTGACTGCGTTCTCAAATGTATCGTTCATCTGCGCCTCCAAACCGCTTTTTCGCTAAGATCATGGCCCGCGAAAATGGGTCAAGCAAATGAAATCATTACGTTTTCTCAGGATTCCAAAAAGCGGCAAGATCTGGCAGGTTTTCGATCTGATGAAGGAACGTTCAATGCCATTCCAGTTCAAGCCCTACCCGGACCAGGACAATTTGGTGATTCGTCCAGGCATGTCGGCACAGCAAAAGGGCTGGATCAGGCGAAAGCAGATCGAGCGTTCTCAGAGCGCACGAGCCGAGGAAGCTGAAGAAGCTCGAACCTTTGAACGCATCCGCCGGCGAAGCGAAATGAGCCTCAGCCAGGGGCTTCGCAAATACCGCGGGCGTCGCGACTTCACCCAAGATCAGATGGCAGAAGAACTGGGCTGCTCCGTGCGAGCCTATCGAGGCTACGAAAGTGGAGAGCGCGACATGCCGAGCTCCCTACTCCTACAGATTTTGGCACGCGGAGACGTCGACATGCACGACCTCCTCAACGTTCGCCGCGATCCTGTTTGGGCTGGGACCCGCGATAAAGTCATTGATCGCTACAACGAGGCCATGGCGCTTCTTTCCGAGCACGATCTCAATTTGCCCGTTGATGCTGAGGCGCCTGCTCGAGAAATCGCAGGTGAGGTCAGCGAACTTGGCGCGGTGGAGACGACGTCGGTCCCAAAGCGCGTTGCGGAAGAGTGGGCCTACCTTGACCGCTGGTATCGGGAAGGTGGCTGGGGATTAGATGCCATCGGAGAAATCTTGAAAGAGCAAGAAGAGGAAGAGCGTCGCGCCGAACGTCGTTTGCGAGACTCGAAGCGGAAGAACCTCGAGTGATCCCGAACGTTGATTGCCACTCCGTCAACCAGATCAACCAGCACATCACCTTACTAGGCGCTTAGGCCAGCATGACGCCAAGGCGTAACCAAAGGAAGTTTGCCAACCTTTTCTCCGAAGTCTTGAGTTACCCTAGAAGCAACTGGTCATAATCGTGCCCAGGCCGTACGTTCAGCGACAGCAAAAATGTAGACAACCCGCCACCACTGAGCCCAGATGATCGACTTATATAGAGCGACTTTATTCCGGGGACTTGTTACGCCAGAAACTCAGTCCGCGTGCAGGTCTAAGCATAGTCGTGATCTGTCGAAGCGCCCATATCATACTGTGTTGCGCGCCGTCGGCCTCTGGTCATAATGTGGTCGTGATGTAACAACTAGGTCGACCAATGCAGCTTACCTCCGCTCACGTTACGAACTATCGCAGTATCCTTGACTCAAACCTGGTTGAAATCGGTCAGTCGACTTGTCTTGTCGGAAAAAACGAGGCTGGCAAAACAGCATTTCTAAAAGCGTTGGAGGGGATAAACTCGACGGACAAGGAATACACTGCGTACAATAAAACCGAAAATTATCCACGTAGGTTTTTGGCTGACTACGAGGAAAAGCATGAGGGCGAAGACGCACAGGTTGTTGAAACAACCTGGCGCTTGGAAGCTTCGGATATCGCTCTCTTAGTGGAGGAGTTCGGAAACGATGTGGTCAACGGGAATGAGGTGACAATCCAGAAGTCTTACAATCAAACAGCCACTACATGGATAGTGCCGATTAATCAAAAGGCGCTTTTGGAAAAGTTGATCATTCGATATGACCTTACAGAAGCCGAGGCCGTAAGTCTCAAGGATTGCAGTTCGACGTCGGCAGCGGCATATCGCCTCTCAAAGATAAACGAACGCTCGAATTCCCAGCAAGAACTTTTGGATTCCTTGCACAAGTATCGGGATCAGAATGCCGCCAAGAAGGCAATAGATCTTCTCAAATCCGGACTTCCGAAATTTCTATACTTTTCACACTACGACCGCATGGCGGGCGAGATATCCATCAATCGGCTTGCGCATGATAAGCAGAATGGTGGCATAAAAGATGGAGATCAAGTTTTCCTCGATTTCCTTGAATACGCTGGCACAACACTGGACGAACTTACGGGTGCGACGAAGTTCGAAGAAATGAATGCCAAGTGCGAAGCTGCTGCTAATAGGATAACCGATCAGATCTTTGAATATTGGACGCAGAACGACCAACTCGAGATCGAAGTCCGCCTAGACGAAGGAAAGAAAGAAGACCCGGCACCGTTCAATAGCGGGCCTGTCGCCCGTGCACGCGTCAAAAATAACCTACACCGCGTGACCGTTCCATTCTCCGAGAGGTCGGCCGGTTTCATCTGGTTCTTTTCCTTCCTAGTCAAGTTTGCGCAGATTAAAAAACACCAAGGCGATGTCATCGTACTACTAGATGAACCTGGGCTAACCCTGCACGGAACCGCCCAGAAGGACCTCCTGCGCTACTTTAAAGAGCAGCTGGAGCCCAAACATCAGATCATTTTTTCCACCCATTCTCCGTTTATGGTACCCGCCGAAAACCTCGCAAGCGTTCGCACGGTCGAAGATGTTGTCAAACGCGACAAACGCGACCGCCCATACTCGGAAGGGACGAAGATTCGCCCTGACGTCTTGACCACTGATCCACAGACGAACTTTCCGATTTTCGGGGCAATGGGCTTTGAGGTAACGCAAGGGCTAATCATCTCGCCAAATACTCTGCTCGTCGAAGGCCCCAGTGACATCCTTTATCTTCAGGCGATGTCAAAAAAGCTGCAATCTCTTGGGCGTCCACACCTAGATAGCAAATGGGCAATTTGCCCGTCGGGTGGAATCGACAAAGTCCTCCCATTCGTAAAGCTGTTCTATGGCAACAACTTGAATGTTGCAGTCTTGACAGACTTTGATCGCGGCCAGCGGAGAAAGCTGGACGACCTATACAAGTCAGAGCTGCTCGAACGTGAGCGCATTGTTCTTGCGACGGAAGTAACAGGTCAAGATGAGGCGGATACTGAAGACTTCTTCGACAACGCGTTTTTCGTGGATCTAGTCAACGCAACCTACGAACTCACTGGAAAGAGCAAGTTGACTATACAGAAATTGATCGAAGCGGACGAAAAGACAGTTCGGAAGGTAAAGAAAGCTGAGGCATACTTTCGCGTTCTTCCAGAAACGGTTCCTGTCTTTAGCCACTATGACCCCGCCTATCACCTTCTGACTCATCCAGAATTACTGGACGAGAACAGAAAATCGGTTCAGAAATCCCTAGAAGCGTTCCAATCTGCAATCGAGCGGATCAATGAGTATATTTAAGAAGTCCACGACCACTTGGCATGTGGAGATATTATGCAAATAGATCAAGGCTTAGCCGCTTTGGTGGCGGCCGTGATTGCCGCCGCAGCGGCTGTCATTGCAACGTTTTCAAGCATGAGAGCCACCCGATTGATGTCTCTTCTTGCTGCGCGGCAAAATTTCATTGGCCAAGACTTGAAGGACCTAAGCCACTACCTTTACCAAGTTGTCGCCCTTAGCGTTGAGGCAAAAAAATCCAAAGATCACGATGCATTTAATGAGAAGTTAAGGAGGGCGAAGTTGGCCGCCGAGGCCCTAAGCGAACTCAGAATCCGTCATAGATACTCGCTGCCGTTCATATTCGATGCGATCTGGTACCTAAAGGGTACCCCTATATACTTCGAGCATTACCGTAATGATCGAAACAATCCCCAGCTACTTAAAATTCAAAGGCATGCCACCGAACTACGTGAAGATCTTGACGCAACTCTGGAGAACTTCTTCTTTCATGGAAAAGCCCCAAGCTACCTCAACCGGAGAAAGCTGAAAAATTCATGTAAAAGGCTCGAGCGATCGTTCTTGGCTGGCAAGTCCGGTTCGCGAAAGAAGTGGTGGTTTTAGTTGCATTTCAAGGTGATGCCTGATTAACGAAATGCATCACCGCGACTACCACTACGCGCCTAGACAGCACTGCACCCCTGCGCCGATTTTGAATGTCAACGCAGGGCATGACGTTGTTGATCAGTGTTATCTTTTTGTGACTTTCTAACCAAGAGTACCAAGGTATCTCCGGATGGGTTCTTCCAAGTTTTTCCGACCGGAACGAATTTGAAGGATGGCAAAATTCCCTCTTTCATCGTCGGGTTGCTTGTTGTGGCAAAAATGCCGTTTTCACCTGCGAGACGCATCACTTCTGCGACCAATGCTTTAGCTATACCTTTGCCCGCATGCTCGGGTGAAACTGATACGTATCCAAGCTCATATGGGTATTCTTGCTCTGTCAGAGAATAGTTTGCTTTATTAGTTCCTTGCAGGCCAATTCTGTACTCGTGCGATGGTACTTTCAAAGCGGCAACGCCAACTGTTTGGCCGGCAACTTCAGCGACGGCGATCTGAGCACCCAGTCGAACCACACCCATTCGGACATACACTTCGTCAACCGCGCCACCAGAGGCAACCAATTCAACGAAGGTATTTATCTCTTCTTGTGTGGCATTGGCGCCGATGAGGGTTCGGTACTTTATCATGCTGACTCAGATTGAAATTCGATTTGAGAAGATAAGTAGACCGGCTGACGGCTTTATGGAAGCCACGCTTCCTGGCCCACTAGGGCGATAAGCCAATCACCGTGACCTGGCAACTTACTGAGTCAGTGCCGATGGCGCTGCAGCCAGAGCTCGGTGTGCTTGGACCGACCTGAGGCTTCTAGGCGCCGGCAGACCGCGGCTCGGCGTCTTTCCAATGTGAATTCACCGGAAGATTGCGCGCACGACGGCTGATCGCCTTGAATTGCACCGGACAATAGTCCCAGACATCCGCCCCGACGTTCACCGAGTTCCTCGTCCCTGTCCAATTCTCATGGACATGACCAAAGAGCTGGAGCGCGCCGCGCCGGGCGTGCTCCCAGGTGATCATGGGGTAATGGCAGAGGGTCAGAGGCGGTTCCTTTGGCGCATCCTCCACTTGCGCGAGATGGCCAATACTGTCCCAGGGCAACGCACGTGTCGCAGCGCCATCATGGTTGCCGATGACCAGATGACGCCGCGCACCTGGTAGCTGCTGAAAGATGCCGTGTAGCCAGGCCTCATCGTCAGATCGCTTTCCCCAGGCAAAATCACCCACGATCCATAGATCGTCCTCTGGGCCGACCTTGGACCAAAGGTTCTCCAGCAGCGCGCCGTCCATATGGCTGGCGCTGCGGAACGGACGTTTGCAGAATCTGATGATCGCCTCATGCCCGAAATGCAGGTCCGCCGTGTACCAATGCGCCATCAGAAGCCTCCCCCCGCCGGGCCGCGGGCGAAGATTAGGCAGGCCTGTCGCAACACGTCGTTCTCGGCGCGCAGCCGCTGGTTCTCCAGCTCAAGCTCGGCCTTTGAAATCGCAGCGAGACGCTTCCGGTTGGATAGAAGCACCGGATCAACGGTCTCTAACAGACCACTGTCCTGAACCCACTCCAGCAAGGTCTTCGGCGCGCATCCGATGCGTGGCGCCACCTCGGAGACGGCAGCCCAGAGGGAGGGGTGATCATCCTGAATATCCAGGACCTCCTGGACCGCGCTTGCCCTTGTCTCGGCCGGGTATGAAGGTCTTGCCGCTCTCCCCCGCACAGGTTTCGTTGTCATTCCTTTTTCCACCTTCACTGCTCTGGCTCGGTGCCTGCTGTCAGGTACGTCTGCGAATGAACCCGGTCCGCTTGCGCTCCTCTGGCTCGGTGCGTTCCGGCGGTCGGCGCCCGGCCTCCAAGGCGCCGTGCAAGGTCGACAACGAGGCGTTCAATTCGCTCCGCAATTCGGCGAGCGCCTTCTCTTGCTCGAGTTGCCGCTGCATGCACGCGGAGACGCTCTTCTCCAATTCTTCGACGCAGGCGAGCAACTCTTTCTCGAGCGGTGTCAGGGTCATCTGGGATCACTCCATCGTCAGACAGGTTCGGTTCGTTCCTGCGCCGATCGGGCAGCTTGCGGGCGACAGCCCCGGCGGCAGGAGGATCACCTGTCCCAAACCGCCGACGCCACGGATAGTCCGGCTGCCCGTCAATTGCTCCGGGATCAGCTGGATCTGTGGCTCGGGCGGCGGCAATGTCGCCACCTTCGCGCCCAGGAACGCGCTGAAGGCCGCCATCAACCCGGCGAGGGCGATCCCCGACAGGATCAGGGCCACCGCCCTCCGCGTCACGATTTGGCCGTGCCTCAGGCGCTGCTGCTCCAGCTCCTGCATCAGGCTCTCGATCTCGGCCCTTCGCTGCGCCACCTCGTCCTTCAGGTCCCGGGTGCTCTTGCGGGACAGGTCGTGAAGACACTCCAAATCGTCCGAGATTGTACGCACGGCGCTTTGCGCAGTCTGCCGCAACACGTCGTTCGAGCTCTTCAACTGGGATTGCAGCGAGTCGAGCTGAGCCTCCAGCATCTGCTCCATGTTCTGTCGGATGCGGGGGCTGAGCTGTTTCTGCGGTCCAGTCGTCATGGAAGTACCTTCCTCTCAAACGCCACTTGTTCCTTGGCTGGTCAGGGTCGGCGACGGTCACGTAATCGCCTCCCGCTCTCGGGATGGCGAAGCCGACGCTCTTTAGCGCTTCGAGCAGCGTATCGCGGTCATGGATCGCCCCAAGACCGACCTGCTCCTTTACCCACTCGTGGACCGCTTCTCGTGTCTGCACCCGTTCTGGCGCTTCGGTGATGGTCTTCACGTCGCGTCCCCGCGCCGGGTCCATGGGATCGGCCCAGCCATGCAGGCGGTTGTGCAAATCCATGAAAGCCAGGAACGACTGCTCGTGACCCGGCGGCGCGATGTTGAGGGACTTTCCCGTCCGCAGCTCCATCCGCGGCATGAGGAAGTGCAACTCCACGCGACCTGCGTGCAGATGGCGCACCCACAACATCCGATAGCTGTCATGGGCCAGGCCTGGGCAAGCGAAGGCCTCGAACGCCTCCATCATCTGGCGCTGCTGCGCTTCTGTCGGGGCATCCTCGGCGGCAAAGCTCAACACCCCAGACTTGTATCGCCAGCGATGCGGCACCGCGTCCACGAGGTCGATCATGCGCTCCGGGTGCCCCTTCAGAACCTCGGGCGAGATCGAGCGGCGCACACGCTTGATTCTGCCAGCCGCGTCGCGCTTGGGCTGGCGGTACTGGTCGTAGTCTACCACCACCTCCTCGATAAGGTACTTCACCGCAGGAGCGGCCTCGCCCTGACCATGGTCGAAGAACTTGACCATCATCGCCAGCTCCAATGCCGGTGCGCCAGCTTGCCCAGCTTCCGATCGATGGCGACCAGCAGGCTCAGGATCGCCAGGCGGTCCAGATAGCTGCCATCTGCCTCAGCCGCCCGCAGAACGCGCGTGACCTCGTCCATGTCGGACTCGAGGCGAGCGACGGCCCGCATCAGCTCCGGCGGCGCCATTGGGACGTTGGTGCGGTGGCCGGACGTCACCATCCCCAGGGCCTCTCTCAGCAACTCCGCCAGCGGGCGGCGGGCCTGACGTGCGATGTCATCCAATGCGTCCTTCTCAAACTGGGACACCCGGAAGGTGATTGATCGGGACAACTGCTCGGCATACTTGGCTCCTGAAACTGCCGGGGGGTTCGAAGGGGGCGCAGCCCCCTCGCCTGTTCCCGCGTCGCAAGACGTGGGTGAACTTGATTTCCGTCCCGTGACCATCACTCGGCCCCCTCTGACATTTCGCGGAAGACCTGCCACGTTGCCTCTGGGAGCCGCCGCTGGCGGCTGCGAAGCGGTGGCTCGCCTGCTGTGTGGGAGGCGATCTCACCACCACTCCGCGGCGCATGACCTGAAGCGTCGGGCATGGTGGCGCGGTCGTGCAATTGACGCCGCAAGCCTTGAAGCTCTCCGATCAAACCGTGAAGTGCGGAACCACGCGCAGCGGTGTTGCGCGCCAAGCCCAGGAACGCGCGGCGAAGGTCATCGACCTGATGCACACTGCCGACCCGCTCTGCATTTCGATCTGCGACGAGAAGACAGATGGCCGCCTTCTCCGGACCGAGGCAGGTGAGGTCCCAGGTCGTGGTGTAGCTTTCGGTGGCCATCGGGTTTCTCGGTAGGGTCGGGTTGCTGACACCAACCTGAACCGAGGGATGCCCCCGATGACCAAACCCATGATGGACCTGCGTGCGCTGGTAGAGAAGAGCGCCGATGCCGACCTGCTTCGCGAGATGATCGGCTTTGCTGCCGAACGGCTGATGGAGTTGGAGGTCGGCGCCAAGACCGGTGCTGACTATGGTGAGAAGACCAGCGAGCGCCTGGCGCAGCGCAACGGGTATCGCGATCGGGACTGGCAGACCCGGGCCGGCAGCGTCGAACTGCGCATCCCGCGCCTGCGCACCGGCTCCTATTTCCCCTCGTTCCTCGAGCCGCGGCGCTCTGTTGAGAAGGCCCTGACGGCCGTGATCCAGGAGGCCTATGTCCACGGCGTCTCAACGCGATCGATGGACGACCTGGTGCAGGCCATGGGTGGCACCGGGGTGTCGAAGAGCCAGGTCAGCCGACTGTGCGAGGAGATCGACGAGCGCGTGGATGCCTTTCTGACACGGCCGATCGAGGGCGAATGGCCCTACCTCTGGATCGATGCCACCTATCTCAAGGTGCGCCAGGGCGGCCGGATCGTATCGGTTGCGGTCACGCTCGCGGTGGGCGTCAACACCGACGGCAGGCGCGAAGTGCTGGGCATGGCGATCGGGGCCTCCGAGGCCGAACCCTTTTGGACCGAGTTCCTGCGTGATCTCGTCCGCCGTGGCCTCAGCGGCGTGAAGCTTGTGATCAGCGATGCGCATGAGGGCATCAAGGCCGCCACCGCCCGGGTCCTGTCCACGACCTGGCAGCGCTGCCGCGTCCACTTCCAGCGCAATGCGCTCGCCCATGCCGGCAAGAACAGCCGCCGGGTGGTCTCGGCATTCATCGCCACGGCCTTTGCCCAGCCCGACCACGCGGCGGCGAAGGCCCAGTGGCGTCTCGTGGCGGACCAGATGCGCGGCAAGCTCCCCAAGCTGGCCACGCTCATGGACACGGCCGAGGAGGACGTCCTGGCCTATATGACCTTCCCGGCCCAGCATCGCACCAAGCTGCACAGCACCAATCCGATCGAGCGGCTGAACGGCGAGATCAAGCGACGCACGGACGTCGTCGGCATCTTTCCGAACGAGGCTTCGATCCGGCGCCTCGTCGGCGCGATCCTCATGGAGCAGACCGAGGAATGGACAGTCCAGCGCGCCAGATACATGACGCTGGAAACGCTCGCGCCCGTCTGCGATGATCTCGGTGTCAGTCTGCCTGCAGCGCAGAGCGACTGACCAGCTCGGCCCGCTCGAAAGCGCGAGGCCCATGAGGAGCTACACCACTTCCCGGGACATCATCCCGAGGCAGTCGACCTGCCGCTGCCAGAGACCAGCCGGGATGCCCCGCACCTGCGCCCAATCCTTCGCCGCGGCGGGGATCGTGCGCCAATCGGGGGGCACACCGGGGGGCGCGTACTGCCGAACCGCATCTTCGAAGCCCGGGCTGGCGAGGATGCAGAACTGTGCCGGGGACAGTCGGGGTTCGGGCTGCCCGCTGCTACTTCTTTTTGAGTTTGTTTTTCTACCTTCCCTGGGTGCGACATCCGCGTCGCACCGGTCGGACATTTCCACTGCCACACACGCGTCAGCGAACGTCTCGATCAACGCCTCCAGCCCGTCGGCGATCTCCTTGAGCCGCGCGTAGCGCCAGATGCGGGAAGGGCGGCGAGATGGCAGGATCACTTCCGCGGCCTCTTCGGCGGAAGCGTCCCCGGAGGTTCGGACCCGCTCCAACAGCTTGGGGATATGAAGGCGCAGACGCTTGGCCTCTTCCTTCTCGAAGCAAACCTTCCGCGCGGCGGCCTCGATCTCGCGGGCCCGATCCACGAGCGGGGCGAGGTTGATGCCGAAGGCATAGCGGATGACGTTTTCCGACCTGACGCCGTAGCGCCGACACCGCGCTGCGCTGGATTTCACGATGAAGCCCAGCTCCGCCAAGCGCGCCTCGGCCCGGGCAATCTGGCGCGGGTCCGCCTCCAGCTGCGATGCGGTTTCCGAGACCGAGGGCCATAGGGCGCAGATCCTGCCTGCGGCATAATCCTGATCCTGCGTCCGGGAGATCGCGAAGCGCAGGTACTTGAGCATCGTATCGGTCAGGCCGAAGTGCTTCGCCGCCTTCACCAGGAGACCGTAGAGGTCCCATCGAGTCATCCCGTCCGGCAGACCGCGGTGCGTCAACACATGCGTCATGCGAACCTCCCATCGGGGAGGTCGCTCCACAGGATTTTCGTTGTGACAGGGCGGCTCGATGCGCTATACTTGGGTAAGCAGAATTTCGTGCCTGCTTTTGAATTTGCCTCGGTTCCGGTTGCCGCCGGACCGAGGTTTTTCTTTGCCCATCTCCCAGCTGAATCAGAGCCAGCCCGGTCCGATTGTACGGGTTTTGTACGGGATGCTCCCGATCCAGGGCCGAAAACCGCCGGAAAATCCTGCAAGAAGCTGCAGGATGCGCGCACCAAAGGTGCGTAAGTGTTTGATATAAATATGAAAAGTGGTGACCCCGGCAGGATTCGAACCTGCAACCTGCCCCTTAGGAGGGGGCTGCTCTATCCAGTTGAGCCACGGGACCGCTTTCCTCCCATTATCGCCTGACGATGGCTTTGTCATCCACCTGCGCGAATTTTGCGCACCCGGCACACGCGCCTTGCCTGTCCCGGGAGAAACGATAACATCGCAGGCAGTTACTGCGTTTAGGAGGCCAGTTCCGTGGCAGATGATGATCCCCGCCCGCTCACCCTGAGAGATGTGTCCGAAGCCTCCGGCGTTTCCGAGATGACCGTCAGCCGCGTCCTGCGCAACCGTGGGGATGTCTCCGAGGCGACCCGCGCCAAGGTGCTCGAAGCCGCCAAGACGCTGGGCTACGTGCCCAACAAGATCGCCGGCGCGCTGGCCAGCCAGCGGGTCAACCTCGTCGCCGTCATCATCCCCTCGATGCGCAACATGGTATTCCCCGAGGTGATGGCCGGGATCTCGGCGGTGCTCGAGGATACCGAGCTGCAGCCGGTGGTCGGCGTCACCGACTACGAGCCCGAGAAGGAAGAGCGTGTGCTCTACGAGATGCTGTCGTGGCGCCCCTCCGGGGTGATCATCGCAGGCATCGAGCACACCGAGGCCTCCAAGGCGATGATGCAGGCCAGCGGCATCCCGGTGGTCGAGATCATGGACACCGACGGCAATCCGATCGACACCGCGGTGGGCATTTCGCATCGCCGCGCCGGGCGAGAGATGGCCAAGGCGATCCTGCGGGCGGGCTATCAGAAGATCGGCTTCCTCGGCACCAAGATGCCGCTGGACTACCGCGCGCGGAAGCGCTTCGAAGGCTTCACCGAGGCGCTCGCCAAGGGCGGCGTCGAGGTGGTCGAGCAGGAGTTCTACTCCGGTGGCTCGGCTCTGGCGAAGGGCCGCGAGATGACGCAGGCCATTCTCGAGCGCGAGCCGGAACTGGATTTCCTCTACTACTCGAACGACATGATCGGTGCCGGCGGACTGCTCTACCTGCTCGAGCAGGGGCGCGACATTCCCGGCGACATCGGTCTTGCTGGCTTCAACGGGGTCGAGCTGCTGCAAGGTCTGCCGCGCAAGCTTGCCACCATGGATGCCTGCCGGGCCGAGATCGGCAAGAAGGCCGCCGAGATCATCGCCTCGCGGGTCAACGATCCGACCGCCGAATTCGAGAAGATCATCGAGATGACGCCCAAGATCAGCTACGGCGACACGCTGCGCCGCTGACCCGCGCCACCGCTTAGAGGAACGGGCGGCGCGGCAGCGCCTCGATCTCGGTCACCGCCAGTTCGGCCAATGCCTCGAGATCGGGCACGCGGAGCATGCCGTCCGACCAGTCCACCATGCGTTGCGCGCGCAGGCGCGACAGCGTCTTGTTGGTGTGCACGAGCGAAAGCCCGAGCGCATCTGCGAGATCCTGCTGGCGGTAGGGCAGCGGCACGGTGCCCGGCTCGGCCTCGAGCCCGAGCCCCCGCAACCGGACGAAGAGCTTCACCAACGCCCAAGCGATGCGCTCGGTGCCGTCGCGCTGGCCCAGCGTCGCTACCGTCTCACCGAGGAAATATTCCTCGGCGGCGGCGATCCACGTCAGGTCGAAGGCAAGCTCGGGTCGGTTGCGATAGAGCAGCCAGAGATCCTCGCGGCGGAACACGCAGCAGCGCATCGGCGTTACCGCTTCGACCGAGTGGTTCATCTCGCCCATGATGCCGGCCTGAAGGCCGATGAAATCGCCTGGCAGCACGAAGTTGATCACCTGCCGGCGCCCGTCCTCGAGCGTCTTTTCACGTAGCCCCATGCCCTCGAGCACGGTGAAAAGCTGTGGCGTCTTCGCCCCTTCCATGAGGATCTGCGTGCCGGCACCGACCGCCATCTCACCGGCCTTGAAGCCTCCGAGAAAGTCCTTCTCCTCGTCGCTGTGCGGGATGAAGGGGCCGCAGTCCTGAAGCGGGCAGTCATGGCAGGAAATCATCTTCATACGGGCAACTCATGGGTTCTGTATGTCGCAGTTTAATGCGCCACGCCCCGCTTTGTTCCATAGAGCAGGTCAGACCTGCCCCCCAAAGGATGATATGACCTGTATTGACGGCCCGCTGCCGGCCCCCTCTTTTCTCGTCGCGGTCACCGACCAGCTTGTCGGCATCGACATCGCGGCGATCCTGCGCGACGCGCATCCCGACGCCGTGGTGGTCACGGCGCCGGACCGGGAGGCTGCGCTTGTCTCGCTGCAGGAGGGGTCGGCCCCGAGCCTCGCGGTGGTGTCGCTGAGCCCTCAGGAGGCGGTCTCGTCGCCCCTGATACAGGCGCTGCGCGCGCTCGGTGCCCGCATCGTGCTGATGGGGCACGAGGCCGAGCTCCACGGCGAGGCGGACGGGTTCGAGGTGCTGCACCGCCCGTTCCGGACAATCGACCTGCTGGCGCTGATCGGCCGCTAGGCGGTTTTCGCGGAATCGTCACGCGGCTGTCACAGGTCCGGCCTAGGACTCGCCCTGTTCCTTGATGCGATCCAGCGCACAACCCAACCTGTCCCCAACAGATTGGTGCGCCCCGGAATTTTATCAGGCCATTTCAGTTGATTGAGGGGTGGTCGTCTCGGCCACCCTTTTTTCGTCGTGGCCGGGTGCCAGCCCGCCCCAACAGGTGGGCAGGCAAAGAGAGGCTGCCGTGGCCCCGGCGCAGAGCGATCCTCACCCGTCGGCCTTTCGGATCGGCGTGCTCCCCCCTGCCGAAGGAAAAGAGCGCGCCCAAAGGCGCGCTCTCATGGTCCCGATACCGTCAGACGCTTACTGCAGCGCTTCGTCGGTGATCGCGTGGGTCCAGGCGGCCTCGCCCGGGTTCTCGGTGATCACCGGGTCGGCGCCGGCCGAGAGCAGCACGTCGACGGTGCGCTCGAAATCCGCCGGGTCCAGCGCGCCGTTCGAGCCGGAGGTCAGCTTTGCGATCTCGCCCATCATGCGCTTCTGGTGCACCTCGGTCTGGGCGCCGGTGGCGTCGTTCTCGAGCACGATCTCGGCGGCTTCGTCGGGGTTCTCCTCGGCATATTTCCAGCCCTTCATCGAGGCGCGCACGAAGCGGGTCAGCTTGTCGACCATCTCGGGGTCTTCGAGGTTGGCCTCTGTGGTATAGAGACCGTCCTCGAGGGTCGAAATACCTTCATCCTCGTACTTGAAGACCACCAGATCTTCGGGCGTCAGGCCCGCGTCGATCACCTGCCAGTACTCGTTGTAGGTCATGGTGGTGGCGCACTCGACCTGCTTTTGCAGCAGCGGATCGACGTTGAAGTTGATCTTCTGGATCGTCACGCCGCCCTCGGAGCCGTCGGTCGCGTAGCCGAGCTTGGACATCCACGAATAGAGCGGCAGCTCGTTGCCGAAGAACCAGGTGCCGAGCGTGTGGCCCGGAAAGTCCTCGGGGCTCTCGATGCCGTGCTCCTTGAGACAGGTCAGCATCAGGCCGGACGACTTGAAGGGCTGCGCGATGTTGACGATCGGCGCGCCATTTTCGCGTGCGGCCAGAGCCGAGGGCAGCCAGTCGACCATGACATCGGCACCGCCGCCAAGCAGCACCTGCACCGGCGCGATGTCGGGGCCACCGGGCTTGATCGTCACGTCGAGGTCTTCCTCCTCGTAGAAGCCCTTGTCGGCGGCCACGTAGTAGCCCGCGAACTGGGCCTGCGTGACCCACTTGAGTTGCAGCGACAGCTCGTCGGCGGCGTGGGCGGTGCCGGCGACCAGCGTCAGCGCGGCGGCGGTGCCCAGTTTGGTGAGTGTCTTCATCGATACCTCCTTGTTGGTCTTTGTTGGTCCTGTTGGGTGTTTGTTGTTTTGGTTCAGCCCCGTTGCGACGGGTGCCAGAAGGTGACCGCCTTCTCGAGCAGCGCCATGCCGCCATAGAAGGCCGATCCCGCGATCGCCGCAACGACGATCTCGGCCCAGACGAGATCGAGCTGCAGAAGCCCGACGCTGGTGGAGATCCGGAAGCCCATGCCCCGGATCGGAGAGCCGAAGAACTCGGCCACGATGGCCCCGATCAGCGCCAGCGTGGTGGCGATCTTGAGGCCGTTGAAGATGAACGGCATCGCCGCGGGCAGCCGCAGCTTGAGCAGCGTCGTCCAGTAGCCGGCGGCATAGGTGCGCATCAGGTCGCGCTGCATCGCCGAGGTGTCGCGCAGCCCCTCTACGGTGTTCACCAGCATCGGGAAGAACACCATGATGACCACCACCGCCGCCTTCGACTGCCAGTCGAAGCCGAACCACATGACGAGGATCGGCGCGGTGCCGATGATCGGCAGGGCGGCGACGAAATTGCCCACCGGCAGCAGGCCACGGCGCAAAAAGTCGAAGCGGTCGACCACGATGGCTGTGACGAAGGCCGCGAGGCAGCCCATCACGTAGCCGGTCAGCGCCCCCTTCACCACGGTCTGCACGAAATCCTCCCACAGCACCGATCCCGAGCTCGCCATGCGCGCCGCGATCACCGAGGGCGCCGGCAGCAGCACCGGGGAGATGCCGAAGCCCCGCACCGCCGCCTCCCAGACGACGATGATGGTCACGCCGAAGACCACCGGCACCGCGAGGCTGGTGGCCCGGCTGCGCGGCCTCCGTGCCAGCCAGACATTCAGCGCCGACCCGGCGATCCAGGCGAGCAGGCCAAGCAGGATCCACATCATGCCATCCCCATCCGCTTGAGGGTGAGCCGCTGCACCAGCCCGATCAGCCCGACCATCGCCGCGGCGACGATCGCGGCCATGAACAGCGCCGACCAGATCTGGATGGTCTGGCCATAATAGCTGCCCGCCAGAAGCCGCGCGCCAAGCCCCGCCACGGCCCCCGTCGGCAGCTCGCCGACGATGGCGCCAACAAGGCTTGCTGCCATGGCGATCTTCAGCGAGGCGAAGAGATAGGGCATCGACGATGGCAGCCGCAGCCGGAGGAACTCCTGTCCCTGCGTGGCATTCCACGTGCGCATCTGGTCAAGCTGCATCCGCGACGGCGCCCGGAGCCCCTTCACCATGCCCACGACCACCGGGAAGAACGACAGGTACATCGAGATCATCGCCTTGGGCAGCAGCCCCGACAGTCCCATCGCGTTCAACACCACGATGATCATCGGCGCGATGGCGAGGATGGGGATGGTCTGGCTGGCGATCACCCAGGGCATCACGCTCATGTCCATGACCCGGACATAGACGATGCCCACCGCCAGCGCGACGCCCAGCGCCGTGCCCATGGCAAAGCCCGCCAGCGTGGCGCTCAGCGTCACCCAGGCGTGATAGACGAGGCTGCGCTTGGAGGTGATGTTCTTCTCGACCGTGGTCTCCCACAACTCGGTCACCACCTGGTGCGGCGCCGGCAGCCGTGGCTTGTCCTGGCTCCAGGTCTCGAGCACCAGCTCGGAGGTGCCGATCTCGCGGTCCTGCCGCGCGGCGGTGTCGAGCACCCACTGCGCGTTGAGCCAGACCGCGGCGGCGTACCAGATCGCCACGATCACGGCGACGACGGTCAGCACGGGGATCAGGTTTCTCATCGGCGCCACTCCATGCGCAGCTCGGGCACGGTCTCTGGCGGCTCGGGCGGGATCTCGCTGCCCACCGGAACAAAGCCCTCGCGGCGGTAGAACGCCTGCGCCCGGCTGTTCGGCGGGTTGGTGTGTAGCCAGAGAAAATCGCGCCCCGCCTTGGCAGCCTCCATCAGCGCCTTGCCGCAGCCCGCACCGGTGCGCGAACAATAGAGCGCCCCGATCTTGGCGGTCTTCGGATCGAAGGAGAGGTAGCCCTCGATCGGATCGCCCACGACCCAGATGATGCGATGAGGCAGCGCGGCGCCGATGAAGCCTTCGATCTCGTCTGCGCTGTAAATGCGCGGCATCCAGTCGGTCTTGTCGATCCAGCCGTTCAGCACGGCGGCGATGCCCGGCACGTCCTCGGGCCCGGCGCGGCGCGGGGTGGCCACGTCAGTCATAGGCATGGCCCGCCCGCAGCCCTTCGCGCACCCGATGCGCGATCTCGAGGAATTCCGGCGTGTCGCGGATGTCGAGCGGACGCTCCTTCGGCAGCGGGCTCTCGATCACGTCGGTGATCCGACCGGGGCGTGGTGACATCACGACGATCTTGGTCGAGAGGTAGACCGCCTCGGGGATCGAGTGGGTGACGAAGCAGATGGTCTTTTGCGTCCGCGCCCAGAGCGCCAGAAGCTGCTCGTTGAGGTGGTCGCGCACGATCTCGTCCAGCGCCCCGAAGGGTTCGTCCATCAGCAGGATATCGGCCTCGAAGGCCAGCGCCCGCGCGATCGAGGCGCGCTGCTGCATGCCGCCCGAAAGCTGCCACGGGTACTTGTTCTCGAAGCCCGCCAGTTCGACCAGCTCGAGCACCTCGCGCACCCGCTCCGCCTGCGCGGCCTTGTCGTAGCCCATGATCTCGAGCGGCAGGCGGATATTGCCGCCGATGCTGCGCCACGGGTAGAGCCCCGCCGCCTGGAAGACGTAGCCATAGGCCCTGGCCTTGCGCGCCGCCTCCGGGCTGACGCCGTTGACCAGCACCTCGCCGGAGGTGGGCTGTTCGAGATCGGCCATCACCCGCAGGAAGGTGGTCTTGCCGCAGCCAGATGGGCCGATGAAGGAGACGAAGTCGCCCTTCCCGACCTCGAGGTTCACGTCGCGCAGCGCGTGCACCGGTCCGTCATTGGTCTGGAAGGTCAGGTTGAGTGCCTTGGCGGAGATCACCGATGTCTCGGCTTGCTGGGGCATGGCGTTGGTCACGCGAGAAGTTCCTCAGATATGTCCGGCGCCGCGCCGGCAGCTATGCCGGCAGAGCGCAGATCCGTCCGAAGGATCGCCCGGCCACACGGACCGAGGCAATCCTGACGCGGGAATTTGTGCAGCCGATGTGGCAGATAGACCGACCCTGTCCCGGTTCCGGACCGGAGTCGCCCTGCCCATCGGCCGGCGCCGCTCAGACGCCGCTGGCGGGGATGCCGCTGCGCTCGACCGGGCGTGGCGCGGTCAACTCCTTCCACGACGACAGCGCCTTGTTCACCGCCCCCGAGGGCGTGCGCTGGACGTATTTGCCGTGGCCCGGCTCGGGCTGCATCTCGCCATCCATCACCGCGACGCGGCCGCGGGTCAGAACGTAGCGCGGCAGGCCCTTGACCTCCTTGCCCTCGAAAACATTGTAGTCGATCGCCGACTGCTGGGTGGACGCGCTGATCGTCTTGGTTTTCTCCGGGTCGAGCACGAGGATGTCGGCGTCGGCCCCCACCAGGATCGCCCCCTTCTGCGGGTAGCAATTGAGGATCTTGGCGCTATTGGTCGAGGTCGCCGCGACGAACTCGTTGGGCGTCAGCCGCCCCGTGCCCACGCCATAGGTCCAGAGCATCGGGATGCGATCCTCGAGCCCGCCTGTACCGTTGGGGATCTTGGTGAAATCGCCCACGCCATAGCGCTTCTGGTCGGTGGTGAAGGCACAGTGATCGGTGGCCACGCAAGACAGCGAGCCGGAGGCAAGCCCGTTCCACAGGCTGTCCTGATGCTGCTTGTTGCGGAACGGCGGCGACATCACCCGGCGCGCGGCATGGTCCCAGTCCTTGTCGAAATACTCGCTCTCGTCGAGGGTCAGGTGCTGGATCAGCGGCTCGCCCCAGACCCGCTTGCCCTGCATCCGGGCGCGGCGAATGGCCTCGTGACTGTCCTCGCAGGAGACGTGCACCACGTAGAGCGGCACACCGGCCATGTCTGCGATCATGATGGCGCGGTTGGTGGCCTCGCCCTCGACCTGCGGCGGGCGCGAATAGGCATGGCCCTCGGGGCCATTGTTGCCGGCCGCCAGCAGCTTGGCCGAGAGCTCCGCGACCACGTCGCCGTTCTCGGCATGGACCAGCGGGATGGCACCCAGCTCGGCGCAGCGCTGGAAGCTGGCATAGAGCTCGTCATCATTGACCATCAGCGCGCCCTTGTAGGCCATGAAGTGCTTGAAGGTGGTGATGCCACGCTCCTTCACCACGGTCTCCATCTCGTTGAAGACCTGCTCGGACCACCAGGTGATCGCCATATGGAAGGAATAGTCGCAATGCGCCCGGGTGGACTTGTTGTCCCACATCTGCAGCGCGTCGAGCAGCCCCTGCCCCGGGCTCGGCAGCGCGAAATCCACTACCATGGTGGTGCCGCCCGCCAGCGCCGCGCGGGTGCCGCTTTCGAAATCATCGGCGCTGTAGGTGCCCATGAAGGGCATCTCGAGATGGGTGTGCGGGTCGATCCCGCCCGGCATCACGTAGCAGCCGGTGGCGTCGAGGACCTCGTCGCCCTTGAGGTCGGGCCCGATCTCGACAATCTTGCCGCCCTCGACCAGCAGATCCGCCGCATAGGTCAGATCCGCGGTTACGATGGTACCGTTCTTGATGACTGTGGTCATGTCTCTTGCTCCCTGTCCCAGGGGCGCCCCCCGGTCTTCTTCTGTCTTCTTCTGGCCGGAAATATCCGG
>NZ_DS022276.1:860493-891198 GCF_000153725.1 Salipiger bermudensis HTCC2601
TCCTCGTTGGCCCAGTCACCACCACGATCGGGTGCTTGGTCTGGATGCCCAGATCGTTCATCGAGCGCACCGCCTCGAGCGCGCCCAGCACGCCCAGCACGCCATCATACTTGCCGCCGGTGGGCTGGGTGTCGAGGTGGCTGCCCACGTAGACCGGCAGCGCATCGGGATCGGTGCCCTCGCGGGTCATGAACATGGTGCCCATCTGGTCGACCCCCATGCTCAGCCCGGCCTCGTCGCACCAGGACTTGAAGAGGGCGCGGCCCTCGGCGTCTTCGTCGGTGAGGGTCTGGCGGTTGTTGCCGCCCGCGACGCCCGGGCCGATCTTGGCCATCTCCATCAGGCTGTCCCACAACCGGTCGCCGTTGATCCGGAGGTTCTCTCCCGGTGCCGCCATTCTTCCACTCCCTCTGCCGCTGGTTCTTTGCGCGTTCCGTGTCCGGGGCGCTATTGTTTTTTACCATTTGGTAAAGGCACGATTGCAACCGCCCCGGAACGAGTCAAGAATTGTGTTCCGGGACCCTCCCGGATTATTGGCATGTCGCGGGCGTCTTTGCCCGAAAAATGAGCGGAGAGACGCATGCATGGTCGGTGAGCCCGCGAAGAAACCGAGTCGCATCCAGATACGCAACCGTCGTCGCATCATGGATGCCGCGCTCGAGGTGTTTTCGCAGCACGGCTATCGCGGCGCCACGCTGGATCAGATTGCCGACGAAGCGGGCATGTCGAAGCCCAACCTGATCTACTATTTCGACGGCAAGGCCGCGATCCACGTGGCGCTTCTGAATGCGCTGATGGAAGAGTGGCTGGCGCCGCTGGCTGAGATGGACGAGGGCGGCGACCCGCTCAACGAGATCCTCACATATGTCCGGCGCAAGATGGACATGAGCCGGAGGTATCCGCGCGAAAGCAAGCTCTTTGCCAATGAGATCATCCAGGGCGCGCCGCGTATGGGGCCGCATCTGGAGACCAGGCTGAAGCCGCTCTTCGACGAGAAATGCGCGCTGATCAGGGGCTGGATCGAGGAAGGGCGTCTGGCACCGACAGATCCCCAGCAACTGATCTTCTCGATCTGGGCAATCACCCAGCATTACGCAGATTTCGAAGCGCAGGTGCGGGTTCTGATACCGAATGAAGGCGCTGGTTGGGACGCGGCTCATGCGCATGTGGAAACGTTGTTCCGCAAATTACTCACGTCGCCGGAAACGCCTAGTTAACCAGAATCACGGGAGGGTGGAGCATGCAGTATATGTCCATCCGCCCACCGCCAAAGCAACAAGACGCGCCTGCACCGCACAACCCGGCGTGGCAGGCGCAGCTGTTCTCGGCCAAGGCCGTCGGCGCGGCGGCATCGTCCGGCGAAATAAGCGGCACGTGCACCGGGAAGTCGGTTACGACGCGCTGTTGGCAGAGGTGAAATCCCGCGGCTTTCACCTCATCGAATGTGGCAATCAGTACGTGATCATCTGCAACGCCGGGCAGATGCGTGTGCATTGCTGAATGCCGACGGTCTGAAGAAAATTCGCACGAATTTTCTTCAGACAAGATTTTTCGTACGAAAAATCTTACTCGGCAGCGGTCGCCGACATCGGGTTGTTCGGATGCGTCGTCCAGTCCGCCGGAACCGCCTCGACCACCTTCCCGGTCCGTGGATCCACTGCCCCGGGCGCCATCTGCTCCATCGTGATACAGTCTTCCACGGGGCAAACATTGACGCACAGGTTGCACGCCACGCATTCGTCGTCCTTCACGGTAAAGACCCGATCCTCCGACATGTCGATCGCCTGGTGCGAGGTATCCTCGCAAGCCGCGTAGCAACGCCCACAAGAGATACACAGTTCCTGGTCGATCTTCGCCTTGCTGACGTAGTTCAGGTTCAGATGCTGCCAGTCCGACACGTTCGGCACGGCGCGCCCCACCAGATCCGACAGCGAGATCTCCTTCTCGTCGAGATACTGCGACAGTCCCGAGATCATCTCCTGCACGATCTTGAAGCCGTAGGTCATCGCCGCCGTGCACACCTGCACGTTGCCAGCGCCGAGCGCCATGAACTCAGCCGCGTCCTTCCACGTGGTCACCCCGCCGATGCCCGAGATCGGCAGACCGCGCATCTCCGGTGAACGAGCGATCTCGGAGACCATGTTCAGCGCGATCGGCTTCACCGCCGGGCCGCAATAGCCCCCATGCGCGCCCTTGCCGTCGATGGTCGGCTCCGGTGCGAACAGGTCGAGATCCACCGAGGTGATCGAATTGATCGTGTTGATCAGCGACACCGCATCGGCCCCGCCCGCATGTGCCGCCATGGCGGGTTTGCGAATGTCGGTGATGTTGGGTGTCAGCTTCACGATGCAAGGCATGCGCGTGTACTGTTTCACCCAGCGGGTCACCATCTCGATATACTCGGGCACCTGCCCCACGGCCGAGCCCATGCCGCGCTCGGACATGCCGTGCGGGCAGCCGAAGTTCAGCTCGACCCCGTCCGCGCCGGTCTCCTCGACCAGCGGCAGGATCGCCTTCCACGCCTCCTCAGTGCATGGGACCATGATCGAGGCGATGAGCGCGCGGTCGGGATAGTCCCGCTTCACCGATTTCATCTCGCGCAGGTTCACCTCAAGCGGGCGATCGGTGATGAGCTCGATGTTGTTCAACCCCAGCAGACGCCGGTCGGCGCCCCAGATCGCGCCGTAACGCGGGCCGTTCACGTTGACCACCGGCGGCCCCTGCTCACCCAGCGTCTTCCACACGACGCCGCCCCAACCAGCCTCGAAGGCGCGGCGGACGTTGTATTCCTTGTCCGTCGGCGGCGCCGAGGCGAGCCAGAACGGGTTCGGTGATTTGATACCGATGAAGTTGCTCGTCAGATCAGCCATTGTTCTCGTCCTCCCTCAACCCATCAGGCTCATGTGGATGTCCTCGGCGGCGTCGCGGCCCTCGGCCACGGCGGTCACCGTCAGATCGTCGCCCCCGCTGGCACAGTCGCCCCCGGCCCAGACACCGTCGAGCGACGTCCGCCCGGTTCCGTCCACGGCGATCTTGCGCCCGTCGAGCTCCGGAAGCCCCTCGCCGGTCAGCGTCTGGCCGATGGCGCGGAAGACCTGATCCGCCGGCAGTCGGAAGCGCTCGCCGGTCGGCGCCAGCGCATCGTCGGTGAACTCGAACTCGATCTCACGCACCGCGCCGTTGCCATGCACCGCGACCGGCGAGGCGTTGCAGATGATCCGCACGCCCTTCGACTGCGCCAGTTCCTGCTCGTAGACCGAGGCCGCCATGCGCTCCTGCGAGCGACGGTAGACGATGGTGACGTTGAGCGCGCCCAGAAGCTTGGACTGCACCGCCGCGTCGACCGCGGTCATGCCGCCGCCGATCACCACCACGTCGCGCCCAACGGGCAGCGCCGAAAGATCCGAGGCCTGCCGCAGGTCGGCAATGAACGACACCGCGTCGGCCACGCCCTCACGGTCGTCGCCATCGACGCCCAGAGCGTTCACGCCGCCAAGCCCGAGCCCGAGGAACACCGCGTCATACTCGGCCTTCAGCGCCTCGAGTGTCACGTCGCGCCCCAGCGCCACGCCGCTTTGCAGCTCGATGCCGCCGATCTGCATCAGCCACGCAACCTCGCGCGCGGCAAAATCCTCGGTGCTCTTGTAGGCGGCGATGCCGTATTCGTTGAGACCGCCCGGTTTCGGCCGCGCGTCCATCAGCACCACGTCATGGCCCATCATCGCCAGCCGGTGCGCACAGGCCAGACCTGCGGGCCCCGCCCCCACGACCGCGACGCGCTTGCCCGTCGCGGCGTCGCGCTCGAACGGATGCACGTTCTGCGCCATCAGCGTGTCTGTGGCGTAGCGCTGCAGGCGGCCGATCTCGACCGGCTTGCCCTCGGCCACCTCGCGCACGCAGACCTCTTCGCAAAGCGTCTCCGTCGGGCAGACCCGGGCGCACATGCCGCCGAGGATGTTCTGCGACAGGATCGTCCGGGCCGCCGCCTCGGGCGTGCCGGTGGCGATCTGCCGGATGAAGAGCGGGATGTCGATCTCGGTGGGACAGGCCGTCTGACAGGGCGCGTCATGACAGAAATAGCAGCGGTCCGCCGCCACAAGGGCCTCATGATCGTCAAGCGCCGGATGGAGGTCGCCAAACCCCGCCTCGATCGCTGCCTTGTCCATCCGTCCCGGCTTAATGCCGGGAACCAGTGCCTTTGGGTCCATGGGTCGCCTCCCGCTGCCTTATGTTTGACAGAAGCGTTCCACAGGTCGATTTTTTTATCAATCGGTAAAATATCTACAGGCCGACCGACCCAAGCCCCACGCACAAATATGAGGCATCTTCCCCGGGCTGGGTCTGCGAAACGAAAAAGGCCGCCCCAAAGGAGCGGCCTTTCCCAAATCGGAAGCGCTGAACCGGATCAGTTCTGCGCGTAGAATTCGATGACGAGGTTCGGTTCCATCTGGACCGGGTACGGCACGTCGGCAAGGCCGGGGGTGCGCACGAAGGACGCGGTCATCTTGGAGTGGTCGACCTCGAGGTAGTCGGGCACGTCGCGCTCGGGCAGCTGGGCGGCTTCGAGAACCACTGCGAGCTGCTTGGACTTCTCGCGGACCTCGATCACGTCACCCTCTTTCACGCGGTAGGAGGGGATGTTGACGCGCTTGCCGTTCACCAGCACGTGGCCGTGGTTCACGAACTGACGGGCGGCGAAGACGGTCGGCACGAACTTGGCGCGGTAGACGACGGCATCGAGACGGCGCTCGAGCAGGCCGATGAGATGCTCACCGGTGTCGCCCTTGAGACGCTCGGCCTCACCGAAGATGCGACGGAACTGCTTTTCGGTCAGGTCGCCGTAGTAGCCCTTGAGCTTCTGCTTGGCGCGGAGCTGCAGACCGAAGTCGGACAGCTTGCCCTTGCGGCGCTGACCGTGCTGGCCGGGGCCGTATTCGCGGCGGTTGACCGGGGACTTTGCGCGGCCCCAGATGTTCTCGCCCATGCGGCGGTCGATTTTGTACTTGGCAGACGTGCGTTTGGTCACGGCTGATCTCCTTCGTTCAGGTTTCGAAGGGCGTTGTCCTCTCTCCGGATCTGGCCGAAGCGACAGGGCATCCCCTTGCGGGGGCCACCAACACCAATGAAGCGGCGCTTATATGCGCCCCTGCGCCCGAGTCAACACCCCACGGAGGACAAAGCACCGCCCCCCTGCGCCGCCGGGCATTTACCTGCAATTAAACGGCCTGCGCCAGACTTCCCGGGCCGCAGGGCACACACAGCAGAGGGGAACCGGTGCATGAGGGGGCCACCGCCGAAACAGGGTCAGAACGCGCTCGAACTGGCGCTGGCCAAACGCGACAGCACCATCCTGCGCACCGTGCGCGAGGCGATCCGCCACCGCCAGGTGATGCTGGCCTTCCAGCCCGTGGTGCAGGCCCGCCGGCAGGAGGCCACCGCCTTTCACGAGGGGCTCATCCGGGTGCTCGATGAGACCGGTCGCGTTGTCCCCGCCCGCGAATTCATCGAAACCGTGGAGGAAAGCGAGGATGGCCGCATTCTCGACTGCATCGCGCTCGAGCAGGGCCTGCGCGAACTCGAGCGCGAGCCGGGCCTGCGGCTCGCCATCAACATGTCGGCCCGGTCCATCGGCTATGGCGACTGGCTCGACACCCTGACCCGCGGCCTGCGTGCGGGCCCCACCGTGGCCGAGCGGCTGATTCTCGAGATCACCGAAGCCTCCGCCATGATGGTGCCCGAACTGGTGATCAGCTTCATGGACGACCTGCAGGCCCGCGGGGTCACCTTCGCGATGGACGACTTCGGCGCCGGCTACACCGCCCTGCGGCACTTCAAGCAGTTCAGCTTCGACATCCTCAAGATCGACGGATTGTTCATCCGCGGCATCGCCCAGGATCCCGACAATCAGGTCATGACCACGGCCATCATCGAGATCGCGCGCCAATTCGACATGTTCACCGTCGCCGAATCGGTCGAACGCGCCGAGGACGCGCGGCTGCTCACCGGCATCGGGATCGACTGCCTGCAGGGCTATTTCTTCGGCGCGCCCACCGTCTCTCCCGCCTGGCGCGCGCCGCCGTCGAAGCACGCGCACGGCTGAGCCGGAACCGCGCCGGGGCGCAACCCGCCCCAATTGCCCGATGTTTCCGCGACCATTTGCGCTACCACACGTGGATTTCCGCAGACTCCCCCTGTCCCATGCCGCAGCGGCACGCTATCAACAAGGCGCAAGATCAATGAGGGGGGTCTTGCCGGATGGCACGGCCTCCCGCCTTACGCTCTGCTTGGAGGAGTCATCCATGACCAATGTCGTCATCGCATCCGCGGCCCGTACCGCCGTCGGCAGCTTCGGCGGTTCGTTCGCCAACACGCCCGCGCACGATCTCGGCGCTGCCGTGCTCGAAGCGCTGGTTGCCCGCGCCGGTATCGAGAAGGGGGAGGTCTCGGAGACCATCCTCGGCCAGGTGCTGACCGCGGCTCAGGGCCAGAACCCCGCCCGTCAGGCGCATATCAATGCCGGCCTCCCGCAGGAAAGCGCCGCCTGGAGCATCAACCAGGTCTGCGGCTCGGGCCTGCGCACCGTGGCTCTGGCGGCCCAGCACATCATGCTCGGCGATGCCGACATCGTCTGTGCCGGCGGCCAGGAAAACATGTCGATGAGCCCCCACGCCCAGAACCTGCGCGTGGCCCACAAGATGGGCGATGTGAAATACATCGACACCATGATCAAGGACGGCCTGTGGGACGCGTTCAACGGCTACCACATGGGCCAGACCGCCGAGAACGTCGCCGAGAAGTGGCAGATCAGCCGCGAGCAGCAGGACGAGTTCGCGCTGGCGTCGCAGAACAAGGCCGAAGCCGCGCAGACCGCCGGCAAGTTCGATGACGAGGTGATCCCCTTCACCATCAAGACCCGCAAGGGCGAGACCGTGGTCGACAAGGACGAGTACATCCGTCACGGCGCGGTCATCGAGAACATGCAGAAGCTGCGCCCGGCCTTCACCAAGGACGGCTCGGTCACCGCGGGCAACGCCTCGGGCATCAATGACGGCGCCGCCGGCGTGCTGCTGATGTCGGCCGAGAATGCCGAGAAGCGTGGCATCAAGCCGCTCGCGCGCATCGCCTCCTATGCCACCGCCGGTCTCGACCCGTCGATCATGGGCGTCGGCCCGATCTACGCATCGCGCAAGGCGCTGGAGAAGGCCGGTTGGAGCCCCTCCGATCTCGACCTGGTGGAAGCCAACGAAGCCTTCGCCGCGCAGGCCTGCGCCGTGAACAAGGATATGGGCTGGGATCCGTCGATCGTGAACGTGAACGGCGGCGCCATCGCCATCGGCCACCCGATCGGCGCCTCCGGTGCCCGCATCCTCAACACCCTGCTGTTCGAAATGCAGCGTCGCGACGCCAAGAAGGGCCTCGCCACGCTCTGCATCGGCGGCGGCATGGGTGTCGCGCTCTGCGTCGAGCGCGACTGATGGACCTGGACGGGGGGCGTTCTGCCCCCCGGACACCTCGCGCATGACAGCACTTCCCAAAGACCCCGCGCAGATCGTCTTTTCCGGAGGTGGCCTGCGCTGCTTCTGGCAGGGCGGCTTCCTGACCACCCTGTGCCAGCACCGCACACTTGCGCCCAAGCGCCTGACCGGTGTCAGCGGCGGTGCACTTGCCGGTGCGGCCTTCCTGACCGGCAACGAACGCCGCCTGCTCGACGAGATGTGCGCCGCGTTCGAAAAGCAGGACAGCAATCTCGACCTGTTCCAGCCCGACGAGAACGGCATCACCCCGCATCAGGAGCTCTATTGCGAGGTCGTCGGCCGGGTCATGGATGACGAGGCCGCCCGCAAGATTGCCGAGGGGCCGCAGTTCCAGATCCTCATCGCGCACCCGCCCGACACCGGCGTGCCCACGCTCACCGGCACCGCCATGGCGATGGCCTACGAGGCCGAGCTGCACACGGTGAACTCGCCGCATTTCAGCTGGGCCGAGAAGCTCGGGCTGACCTCGCACCTGGTCGATGCCAACCAGGCCGCCCGCGAGGGCAAGCTGGTCGAACTGATCAGCGCCGCGGCGGTGATCCCGCCAGTCTTCGAGCCGCCGCTCTGGAACGACCGCCGCGTCGTCGACGGTGGCATGGCCAGCCAGGCGCCGCTCCCCGAGCCCGACGAGGGCGTCACGATGGTGTTGCTGACCCGCGACTACAAACGCCTGCCCGAGGTCGAGGGGCGGCACTACATCGCGCCCGCGCAGGAAACCGCCGCCGACAAGATAGATTTCACGGACCCGCAGAAATTGCGTGATACCTGGGCCCAGGGAGAACGGGATGCGCAGCGCCTGCTCGACCAAGGTTGAAGTTTTGACGCAACATTGTTGCGTATTGCGATTTACGTGAGTAACGATGTTTCCAAATAAATTAGCCAGGATCGGAGGATAAAGATGGCGAAAGTTGCACTGGTCACGGGGGGGAGCCGCGGTATCGGAGAGGCAATCTCCAAGGCGCTCAAGGCCGAAGGATACGAGGTCGCTGCGACCTATGCCGGCAATGACGAGAAGGCCGCGAAGTTCACCGAAGAGACCGGGATCAAGACCTACAAGTGGAACGTGGCCGATTACGAGGCCTCCAAGGAAGGTCTCGCCAAGGTCGAGGCCGATCTCGGGCCGATCGACGTGGTGGTCGCCAATGCCGGCATCACCCGCGATGCGCCGTTCCACAAGATGACACCGGATCAGTGGAAAGAGGTCATCGACACCAACCTGACCGGCGTGTTCAACACCGTGCACCCGATCTGGCCCGGCATGCGCGAGCGCAAGTTCGGCCGCGTCATCGTGATCTCGTCGATCAACGGCCAGAAGGGCCAGTTCGCCCAGGTGAACTATGCCGCGACCAAGGCCGGTGACCTCGGCATCATCAAGTCGCTGGCCCAGGAAGGCGCCCGCGCCGGCATCACCGCCAACGCGATCTGCCCCGGCTACATCGCCACCGAAATGGTGATGGCGGTGCCCGAGAAGGTGCGCGACTCGATCATCGCCCAGATCCCCACCGGCCGCCTCGGCGAGCCGGAAGAGATCGCGCGCTGCGTGGTGTTCCTCGCCTCCGACGACGCGGGCTTCATCAACGGCTCGACGATCTCGGCCAATGGCGGCCAGTTCTTCGTCTGAGCCAGCCCTCGAAGCGATCACGAAAGCCCCGGCGGCCCGCGCCGGGGCTTTTTCGTTGCCCTCCGCGCAGACCGTGCGGACTTGCACAGAAACGGCGCGCCGCCGCCGAGATGTCACCGGCGTCGCGCGCCCTATATTTGCGCTCACACGGACCAGAGGAGACCCGCCATGCTCAGCCAGATCCAAGGCCTTCACCACGTCACGTCGCTGGCCAGCGGCGCGCAGCGGAACAACGCCTTCTTCACCCGGACGCTGGGTCTCCGACGGGTCAAGAAAACGGTGAACTTCGACCGGCCCGATGTCTATCACCTGTACTACGGCGACGAGATCGGCACGCCCGGAACGGTGATGACCTACTTCCCCTTCCCCAACGCCACCCGCCGGACGCCCGGCAGCGGCGAGGTCTCGACCACCGCCTTCTCGGTGCCGAAGGGCAGCCTGCCGTTCTGGGAAGAGCGCCTCACGGGCCGCACGCCGAGCCTGCGAGAAGGCCGCTTCGGCGAGGCACGGCTCCGCTTCGACGGGCCGGATCGCGATGACCTGACGCTGGTGGAGACCGAGGACGACCGCACGCCGTGGACCGAAAGCGGCATCGACGCCGACACCGCCATCCGAGGTTTCCACTCGGTCGAACTGGCGCTGCCCGACATCGCGCCCACCTCCGAACTGCTGCGCTTCATGGGCTATGAAGAGGCCGGGACCGATGGCGCGGTGACCCGTTTCTCCATGCCGAACGGCAACGGCGCCAACTTCGTCGATCTGCTGCAGAGCGATGCTCCGGAGGCTGGTCAGGGCGCCGGCAGCGTGCATCACGTCGCCTTCGCCGTCGCCGACCGCGCGGCGCAGAAAGAGGTGCAGCAGGCGCTCGAAGGCGAGGGCTTCCAGGTGACCGAGCAGATCGACCGCGACTACTTCTGGGCGATCTACTTCCGCAGCCCCGGCGGGGTGCTTTTCGAGGTCGCGACCGGCGAGCCCGGCTTCGACCGCGACGAAGAGCGCGGCGCGCTTGGCGAGGCGCTGAAGCTGCCCGACCAGCACGCGCACTTGCGCGAGCGGCTGGATGCCACGCTCGAGCCGATCAGCGACTGAGGCTTGGGCGATAAACACCGAGCCTGGGCGATCAAACAAGGTGACGGCGCGGGCGTTTCCCTCCGCGCCGTCACCAGCGTTTTACATTTGGATGTTTAATTTGTGTCAGCTCTGAATCGAGCTGCTGTTACCTCGGTTTTCCGGGAGTTTTCCCGCATTTCGAGGCCGGCCCGGCCGCCCGAAGACCACCAGACCGGGGCACTGCAAAGTTCAGGCGATCAATGCGGCTGGGTGCTCAGCTTGTTGATCTGTTCCTTGAGGCGGAGTTTCTGCTTCTTCAGTTCGGCGACGTGCAGGTCGTCAACGCCCGGACTGCGTTGCATTTCTTCAACAGCGGTCGAGAGGTGGTGGTGCTTTTTCTTCAGTTCCTGCAGATGCGAACTCAAGCTCATAGTGTCCTCCTTTGCTGGGTACGAGCCTTCAGTGCAGCACATTCGGCGATTCAAGTCACGCTGCAGATGCGAACGTCCTCAACATTGCCTTACCATGCGTCAACACCGACCGGTCACGGCGGGAAATTGAGCGCCTCGCCTCCCCGCAGCACCGTACGAATGACATCGGTATAGTCCTCGCCATCTTCAATATGGGCCGGTCCCGAATGCAGGATCAGCGGCGCGTGAAGGCGGAATGCTGCCCGCCCGCCCTTGCGACCGCGGGCGAGAATCAGCCGAGGCGCCCTGCCCTCGCGTGGTGCCAGCGGCCAGAGTTCAAGCGAGCCGAGCCCTTCGCCCATTGCCGCCAGAAGCTCGGGCAGGCGCTCGGCGCGCTGGATGAAGGTCGCGGTGCCCTTCACACGCAGGCGTTTCGCCGCGAGCCGCACCCAGTCAGCGAGCGGCGCCGGCCCGGCCAACGCCATCTCGCGCCCGACATCGGAGGCGATGCTGCGGCTTTCGATCTCGAAATAAGGCGGGTTGGCGAGGACGTGATCGACCGTGAGTGCCTTCAAGGCAAAGGGCGGTGCTCCGATATCCCCCTCGATGACCTCGCCCGTCAGCGCATTTTCCGCGAGGTTGCGCCGTGCCAGCGCCGCGTAAGCGGGCTGGATCTCGAGCCCAGTGAGGCGCAGCCCCGCCACCCGCGCACCAAGACAGCACAACGCCGGCCCGGCCCCGCAGCCCAGCTCCAGAACGCTCTGACCGGGCTTTGCAGGCACGGTTGCGGCCAAGAGCACCGGGTCGATGCCCGCCCGGTAGCCCTCACGCGGCTGCCAGAGCCGCACCCGCCCGCCGAGGAAATCGCTGCGTTGCAACGCCTCCTCGGCGAAGGGCTCAGTCCTCAAAGCGCACCCCGTTCATGCGCAGGATGCGGCGGGCATCGTCGATCTGATCGGCCCGGACCATCAGCCGCCGCGGCAGAATGCCCAAGCTGCCCTCGAGCACGCTCATGTTTACGTCCAGCTCGAAGCTGTCTATACCCTCCCCGTCGAGAAGGGTTTTGACCAGCGGGATCAGCGTGATGTCGTTTGTGCGCAGAAGCTCTTCCATGCCGGGGATGTAAGGACAGGGGCGCCTCCTTGTCGAGGCCGATACCGAGGGTTTGATGGGTTTGGATACGCCGATGCAGAAGCCGCATGACCGGCTCGCCACGCTGCTTTCCGGGGACATGGACGGGGTCAACGCCCTGATCCGCGAGCGCATGGCGTCGAAGCACGCACCGCGGATCCCCGAGGTCACCGCGCATCTCGTCGAGGCCGGCGGCAAGCGCCTGCGGCCGCTGCTGACCCTCGCCTCGGCGCGGCTCTGCGGCTACGAGGGTCCGTTCCACGTGCATCTCGCCGCGACGGTCGAGTTCATCCACACCGCCACGCTGCTGCATGACGACGTGGTCGACGAGAGCAAGCAGCGCCGGGGCCGCCCCACTGCCAACCTGCTGTGGGACAATAAGTCGAGCGTTCTTGTGGGCGACTACCTCTTTGCCCGCGCCTTCCAGCTGATGGTCGAGCCGGGCAACCTGAGAGTGCTCAACATCCTCAGCAACGCCGCCGCCACCATCGCCGAAGGCGAGGTGCTGCAGCTGACCGCGGCGCAGGATCTGCGCACCAACGAGGACATCTACCTTCAGGTGGTGCGCGGCAAAACCGCGGCGCTGTTCTCGGCGGCAACCGAGGTCGGTGGCGTGATCGCCGGCGTCGAGGAAGAGCAGGTTCAGGCGCTGTTCGATTACGGCGATGCGCTGGGGATCGCATTCCAGATCGTCGACGACCTGCTCGACTACCAGGGCGACAGCTCGGCCACCGGTAAGAATGTCGGCGACGATTTCCGCGAGCGCAAGCTGACCTTGCCGGTGATCAAGGCCATCGCCGCCGCCGATGACGAGGAGCGCGCCTTCTGGAAGCGTACCATCGAGAAGGGCGACCAGCAGGACGGCGATCTAGAGCACGCGCTGGCCCTGCTCAACAAGCACGGCGCGCTGGATGCGACCCGCGCCGATGCACAGGCCTGGACCGACAAGGCCAAGGCCTCGATGGAGAAGCTGCCGCAGTCCGAGCTGCGCGACCTGCTGGTCGAGCTCGCCGATTTCGTGGTGTCGCGGGTCTACTGACCTCGCGGCGCCGCCAGCGCGGAACAATCGCCCAGCACAGCGCTCGCCACCCACCAGCCCGGCTCTGCCGCTGCGATGGCCTCGGCCGCGGCTGCCGCTTCCGTCTCGGACAGGAACAGCCCGAAACAGGTCGCCCCCGATCCCGACATGCGGGCCAGCTTGCAGCCCGGCTGCGCCCCGATCCGGGCCAGCACGTCGAGGATCGCCGGCTGCACCGCGCAGGCCGGCGCCTGAAGATCGTTGCGCATCTCTGAAAGGACGGCGATCAGGTCCGCAGTGTCGCGCATATCCGGCAGGGTCTCGGGCATCGGCGTGTTGTCGCGGCGCTCAAGCGCCCGGAACACCGCCGGGGTCGAGACCTGCAGGCGTGGATTGACCAGCACGGCGGCGACCGGCGGCAATGCCAGCGGCGTCAGCGCTTCGCCGATCCCTTCCGCCCGCAGCGGCCGGGCGTAAAGACACATCGGCACATCGGCCCCCAGCGCGAGGATTTCTTCGCCATGCGCTGCAAGCAGCCCCTCGGCAGAGGCATCGCCTCCGCCCCGCGCCGACACGCCGCGCAAAGCCGCCGCGGCATCGGCAGAGCCGCCGCCAATGCCCGACGCCGCCGGAAGCGCTTTGTGCAAATGCAGATCTGCATCGCTGACCAGCAGCGCCGCCGCCTTCATCACGAGGTTGTTGCCATCCTCGGGAACGCCCTCGGCTTCCGGGCCATCGACCCGCAGCGACAGGCCATCGCCTTCGGAGATCGTCAGGAGGTCGCCAACCGGTGCGAAGCTCACCAGCGAATCCAGCAGGTGGTAGCCATCCTCGCGGCGGCCGGTCACGTGCAGGGTCAGATTGATCTTCGCCGGCGCAAAGACCTCACTCGCCATTGGCCATCTTGAGCGGCGGCTGACCTTCCTCTTCGAGCACCTCGTCGAGCCCGACCTCCAGCTTCTGGCGGATGCGTTCGGGATCGACCTCGTCCGAGGCATCGTCCCAGTCGATGAAGCTCAGGGCCCGCTTCCACTGGAACTCGGCTTCGAGCTTGCGCCCCACCGCCCAATAGACATCGCCCAGGTGGTCGTTGACCACCGGATCGACCGCCATCAGTTCGGCGGCACGTTCCATGTGCACCACCGCCTCCTCGTAGCGGCCGAGCTTGTAGAGCGCCCAGCCGAGGCTGTCGATGATGTAGCCGCTCTGCGGCTGCGCGGCGACCGCCTGTTCGATCATCGAGAGCGCCTCGTCGAGCTTTTCATGCTGCTCGACCAGCGAGTAGCCGAGATAGTTGAGCACCTGCGGCTGGCCCGGGTTGAGCTCGAGCGCCTTGCGGAAATCGGCCTCGGCCTCGCCCCAGTTCTTCAGCCGCTCGTTGCTGATACCCCGGGCGTAATGCAGGAACCACAGCGAGGGGTTTTCGTCGTCGAAGGTGGCGAGTGCGGCGTCATAGGCATCGACAGCCTCGTCGTAGCGCTCGAGCTGGCGCATCATGTCTCCCAGCGCCGACTGCACCGCCGCCTGACCGCCATGGGTGCCAGCAAGCTGTTCCAGCACCTCGACCGCCGCATCGACCTTGCCGCTCGAGCGCAGCGCCTCGGCGCGGCCCAGCTCGGCGGCATGGTAGGAGGAGTCGTCGCGCGGCACCTGCTTGTAGGCGGCGACGGCAAGGTCGAACTGATCGAGCGACTCGAGCAGGGATGCGGTCATCAGAATGGCGCCGGAATGATCCGGGCGCAGGTACTGCGCGATGCGGGCATAGAGCAGGGTGAAATCGTCTTCCGCTTCGTTGGCCAGCGCGCCCGCAAGGGTGTAGAACACCTCGGCAATGCCGGCCTTGGGCGAGTTCACATAGGTGAAGGGCAGACGCTCGCCCTCGACCAGCCGCTGCCGCATCTCGGCAAGGCCGGGGTCCATCGGCGGCGGGAAGCCCTCGTCGATCATCGCCACCGCCTCGTCCTGACGGTCGAGCTGGCTGAGGATCTCGGAGCGCGCCATCACCGCGCGACGGGTGTATTGCATGCTCCCGGCGCGGTTCTCGGCAAAGATCGCCTCCGCGCCTTCGAAGTCCCCGACCGAGGCCAGCGCCATGGCCTTGTGATAGAAGGCGAATGGCGCGAGGCCGCGCTCTTCCGACACCGCATCGAACGCCTCGAGAGCGCCGCTCATCTCGCCCTCGCCGAGAACCGACCACGCCTTGACCAGCCCGTCGACCAGCGGGCCGATGGCGGTCTGGTCCTCAATCCGCTCGAGGAGCGCCTGGTAGTCCTCGCTCTGGGCAAGTTCAGCGATTTGCGCCATGTGCCCGATCTGGCTCTGGAAGCCCTGCTCTGACAGGCGATCGGCCAGCGCCACCGCCTTCTCGACATCGCCGAGCGACAGGTTGGCGAGCGTTGCGCGTTCGAGCAGTGAGGGATTGCCCGGATCGAAGGCCACCGCGCGGCCATAATACTCGGCAGCGGCCTTGAAATCGCCGTTGAAGCTGGCCTGACGCGCGGCGAGGTAGTCGCCCGCGAGGCTTTCGGCGGTCACCGGTGCGGCCACGCCCACGGCCATCGTCAGCGCGAGCGCCGTGTTGCGAAGAAGCCCGAGAGCCTTGCCTGCCATGCCAATGCCTCCTTTATCGGTCCGGCAAGACTATCCCCGCCTGCCCTGCCACGCAATGCGCAGCCGGTTCACGGGCGCGTCACCTGCCGGCATGTCCTTGCCGATGCACACCGCGCGGCATTTCGGGGTTGCAGCCCACCCACGGATCGCTTTAATTGATACGTTATAACATATCTCTTCCAACCCAAAGGATCTCCGATGTCCGCGCAAGACCCCCGCCTCCCCGTCACCGTGCTGTCCGGCTTTCTGGGTGCCGGGAAGACGACGCTGCTCAATCAGGTGCTCAACAACCGCGAGGGCCGCCGGGTCGCGGTGATCGTCAACGACATGTCCGAGGTGAACATCGACGCTGATCTCGTGCGCGACGGTGGCGCCGACCTGAGCCAGACCGAAGAGACGCTGGTCGAGATGTCGAACGGCTGCATCTGTTGCACCCTGCGTGACGACCTGCTGCAGGAGGTGCGCCGGCTCGCCGCCGAGAACCGCTTCGACTACCTGCTGATCGAGAGCACCGGCATCTCCGAGCCACTGCCCGTCGCCGCCACCTTCGAGTTCCGCGACGAGCTGGGGCAAAGCCTGTCGGATGTGGCGCGGCTCGACACCATGGTCACAGTCGTCGACACGGTGAACCTGCTGCAGAACTACGCCAGCCACGATTTTCTGAAGGATCGCGAAGAAAGCCTCGGCGACGCGGACGAGCGCACGCTCGTCGATCTGCTTGTGGACCAGATCGAGTTCGCCGACGTCGTGGTGCTCAACAAGGTCGGCGCCGCGGGAAAGGACCGCACCGATGCGGCGCGGCTGATCGTGACGGCGCTGAACCCGGATGCGCAGATCATCGAGACCGATTTCGGGCAGGTGCCACAGGACCGCATCTTCGACACCGGCCTCTTCGACTTTGCCACCGCCCACGAGCACCCGCTCTGGGCCAAGGAGCTGTACGGCTTTGCCGATCACGTGCCGGAGACCGAGGAGTACGGCGTCTCATCCTTCGTCTACCGCGCCCGGCGGCCGTTCCACCCGCAACGCATCAACGACGTGCTGAACGGGCCGCTGCCCGGCGTGATCCGGGCCAAGGGGCATTTCTGGGTCGCCACCCGGCCCGACTGGCTGGCCGAGTTCTCGCTGGCCGGCGCTCTGAGCAGCATCCGCCCGATGGGCATGTGGTGGGCCACCGTGCCCGAGGCCCGGCGCCCCGATCACCCGCAGGCGCAGGCTTATCTGGCGCAGCATTGGCAGGAGCCGTGGGGCGACCGGCGCCAGGAGCTGGTCTTCATCGGCGCGGGCATGGATCGCGCCGCGATCACCGAGACGCTCGACGCCGCCCTCCTGAAGGCCGACACCGGCTTCACGCCCGAGCTCTGGACCACGCTCGAGGATCCGTTCCCCGGCTGGCGCCGCGCGACCGAGGCGGCCTGATGGGGCGCCTCGGCGCCCATAACGGCCAGAGCGCCCTGCCCCGCCGCAGGCAGAGCGGCGACCCGATGCAGAGCTTCGACCGCCTGCCGCCAGCGCTGCGGCGCTGGCTGGCACAGGCGGCGCTGCCATGGTCGCCGCGCTCGGCGCAGCGGGCCTGGCAGCGCAGCCTGGCGCTCTGTGGCGGCGACCTCGACGCGGCGCTTGCACGGATGACAGAGATCGAACGCCGGCAACTCGCCCGGGACACGCTTGGCCCGGCGTCCGGCGGCGGCCAACCGCCCACAATCCCTCGCAGTTGCGTGATATAAGACCGTTCCAACGTTTTCAGACCTTCCGAAGACAGGGTGTTTCCCGCTATTGCGAGGGCCATGGACATCGTTGTTGTCACGACCGTCATCGCGTCGCTGTTTCTTGTCATTGGTCTGGCCGAGCCGCTCGCGGCGCGATTGCGGCTGCCCTACAGCGTGATCCTCGCCGTGCTGGGCATCCTGATCGCTGCCGGCGCGATCTTCTTCCTGCGCACCACGCTTACCGACGCGCTCAACCCGGTGGCCGAGGCCATTCTCGGCCTGCCGATCCGTGCCAACGTGTTCCTCTACGTCTTTCTGCCGACGCTGCTGTTTCAGGCGACGCTCGGGCTCAACATCCGCCGGATGCTGGACGACTGGGTGCCTATCCTGCTGCTCGCGGTGGGGGCCGTGGTCGTCGCCACGCTCAGCGTCGGCTACGCACTGTCGTGGTTCTCGACCCTGCCATTGGCCGCCTGCCTGCTGATCGGCGCCATCGTCTCGACCACCGACCCCTCGGCGGTGATCTCGATCTTTCGCTCGCTCTCGGCACCGCGACGGCTGGCGCGCATCATCGAGGGCGAGAGCCTGCTCAACGACGCCGCCGCCATCGCGCTGTTCGGCTTCTTTCTCGGCTTCGTCATGCTCGGCCTGCCGGACCCGACGCTCGAAGACGCGCTGAGCCAGTTCCCGCTGCTGATCGTCGGCGGCGCGCTTAGCGGCTGGCTCCTTGCCCGCATCGCGGTGCGGCTGATGGGGCTCTTCGGGCGCTACGAGCTGGCGCAACAGTCGATCTCGGTCGCCCTGCCCTACCTCGCCTACATCACCGCCGAGCAGAGCATCGGCGCCTCGGGCGTGATCGCGGTGGTGGCTGCGGGCCTCACGCTCAACATCGTCGGGCCCGGCCGGCTGCCGCCCGAGGCATGGACCAACCTGCGCGAGGTCTGGGACCTGCTGGCGCACTGGGCGGGGGCGCTGATCTTCATCCTCGCCGCCCTGCTGATCCCGCGGATGCTCGAGGAGTTCCGCCTCTCCGATGCCGGGCTGGTGCTCGTGGTCGTGCTCGCCGCCATCGCCGCCCGTGCTTTCATCCTGTTCCTCGTGCTGCCGATCATGGGCCGGCTTCGCCTGTCGCCACCGGTCGAGCGCCCCTACCGCAGCGCGATCCTCTGGGGCGGGCTGCGCGGCGCCGTCACGCTGGCGCTGGCGCTGGCGGTGACCGAGAACTTCCGCGTGCCGGTCGAGATCAAGCGCCAGGTCGGTATCCTCGCCACAGGCTTCACGCTCTTCACGCTGCTGGTGCAGGGCACCACGCTGCGCTGGGTGATCGGCAAGCTCGGGCTGGACCAGCTGTCGCCGCTGGACCAGGCCCTGTCCAAGCAGGTGGTCGCGGTGTCGCTGCAGACCGTGCGCGAGGATGTCTCGCGCACCACCGCGAATTACGATCTCGATCAGCGCATCATCCGCAGCGAGGCCAAGCGCTTCGGTGACCGGCTCGAAGAGGCGGTCAAGCAAGCCGAGGAAGACACCGAGATCCTCGACAAGGACCGCGTGACGCTGGGCCTGATCGCGCTGGCCGGGGCCGAGCGCGACACCATCATCGAGCGGGTGCGCGATCACTCGATCTCCTCGCGACTGTCGGAGATCCTGCTGTCGGATGCCGACCGGCTGATCGAGGCCACCCGCACCGGCGGCCGCAGCGGCTATCGCCGCGCCGCGCGTCGCGTTGTGGCCTATGGCAAGGCCTTCCGGCTGGCGGCGCTGCTCCATAACCGCGCCGGCGTCTCGGGCCCGCTGTCGCGGCTCACCGCCGACCGGTTCGAGCTGCTGCTGTCACAGAAGCTGATCCTGCGCGATCTCGACGGCTTCATCCATGGCCGCATCCGCCGCATCCATGGACGCCGGGTCTCGGAACTGCTGACCGAGCTGCTGAGCCGCCGCGTCGAGACCGTCAACACCGCGCTCGAGGGGCTGCGGCTGCAATATCCCGGCTATGCCGAGACGCTCGAGCGCCACTTCATCCGCCGCACCCAGCTGCGGCTGGAAGAGCGCGAGTACAACACCATGTGGGCCGACGGGCTGATAGGCGAGGAACTTCACACCTCGCTGATGCAGGACATCGCCGACCGCCGCGCCGCCAGCGAAAAGCGCCCGCGCCTCGACGTGGCGCTGCAACGCTCCGAACTGGTGCGGCAATTCCCGCTGTTCTCCGATCTCGACGATCCCTCGGTCAAGCAGCTCGCCCGCGCGCTTTCTGCCCAATACGTCAACCCCGGCGAGGTGATCCTGCGCCCCGACAGCACCGCCCGCAGCGTGTATTTCATCGCCACCGGCGCGGTCGAGCTCGAGCGCGGCGGCCAGACATGGCGACTTGGCCGGGGCGAGATGTTCGGCCAGCTCGCGATCCTGACCGAGAAGCCACGCCGCTTCGAATCGCGCGCCATCGTGCCGAGCACCCTGCTGGTCCTCGACGAGGCGCGGTTCCGGCGCTTGCTGAAGCGCAGCGAGACCCTGCGCGAGGCGGTCCGCGCCAGCGCCGAGAAGCGCGGCGTCGACCCGGACACGATCATTCCGGCCGCCGAACCGAAGCCCCGAAAGAAAAAGACCCCGGCCTGAGCGGGCCGGGGTCCTGATCCGCGATACCGGCCGGCCGAGCCGGCCAGAGCTCAGAGCGTATCGAGCTTGCGCGCCAGCTTGGCGTCGAGCGAGGACAGCCCGTCCACATCATGGGTCGAGAGCGTCACCTCGACGGTCTTGTAGACATTGCTCCATTCCGGGTGGTGGTCCCACTTCTCGGCCCAGAGCGCGGCGCGGGTCATCCACGAGAACGCCTCGGTGAAGTCCGCGAACTTGAAGGTCTTGTGGATCGCGTCGCGCCCCTCGACCATTTCCCAGCCGCTTTCGAACAGCGGGGCAAGCACGGTGTCGCGGGCGGTGTCGGAGAGTTTCTCGGTCATTCCTGTTCTTCCCTGATTTCCTTTCGGAACGGGCCGTAGGCGGTCAGGATCTCGATATCCTGTCCGATGGCCCGCCGCTCCTCTTCGAGATAGCGCGCCACCGCGTCGGCGAAACCCCGGTCCGCGATCCAGTGCAGGGAGTGGGTCTCGGTCGGCAGGTATCCGCGGGCCAGCTTGTGCTCGCCCTGCGCGCCGGCCTCGACCCTCTCCAGCCCGTGCCGGATGGCAAAGTCGATGGCCTGATAGTAGCACGCCTCGAAGTGCAGACAGGGATGATCCTCAACACAGCCCCAATAGCGCCCGTAGAGCGCATCGCGACCGATGAAGTTCAGCGCGCCCGCCACGTCGCGTCCTTCGCGCGAGGCGACCACCATGGCGATATCGTCGCGCAGGGTCTCGTGGGCGATCTCGAAGAAGGCGCGGGTCAGGTAGGGCGTGCCCCATTTGCGCGCGCCGGTGTCCTGATAGAAATGCCAGAAGCTGTCCCAGTGCTCGGCCTCGATCTCGTCGCCCGAGAGCATCCGGATCTCGCCGCCGAAGTCATGCGCCGTGCGACGTTCCTTGCGGATGTTCTTGCGCTTGCGCGAGCTGAGGCTGGCGAGGAAGGCGTCGAAATCGGCGTAGCCGTGGTTCTCCCAGTGAAACTGCTGCGTCACCCGGCGCAGAAGCCCCATCCGCTCGCCGGCGATGGCCTCTGCCTCGGTGCAGAAGGTGGCGTGCAGCGAGCTGAGTTCGTTCTGCGCCGCGAACTGGACCGCCCCCTGCACCAGCGCCGAGATGCCGGTCGCCTCGTGCCCGGGCCTGGTGAGGAAGCGCCGCCCGGTGGCCGGGGTGAAGGGCACCGCGATCTGCAGCTTGGGATAATAGTCGCCCCCCGCGCTCTCGTAGGCGTGAGCCCAGTTGTGATCGAAGATGTACTCGCCCTGGCTGTGGCCCTTGGCATAAAGCGGCGCCACGGCGATGATTTCGCCGTCGAGCTCGGCACTGAGATAGCGCGGCTCCCAGCCGGTGCCGCGCCCGACCGAGCCCGAGGCCTCGAGCGCGTGCAGGAAGCGATGGGTGGTGAACGGGTCATTGGGCCGGCCGCCATCGACGGCTTCGGGACAGGCGCAGGCATCCCAGTCGCCCGGCGCGATCTGGTCCAGCGATGTGAGGATGTTGACGGCGAGGGTGCCGTCGGGGCTTTGATCGGTCATGCGTGTCTTCCCTGCCGGCCACTATCTGGCCTGCACCGCGCCGGGATCAAGCCGGGTATCCCTCGAACGTGATGTTGTGGGCGACCTCGCGCGCGACGGCCTCGTCTTCGGGCGACCGCACCGTCCAGCACAGCACCGGCACGCCGGCGGCGCGGAGCTCGGCCACGCGCGGCGCGGTCAGATCGCGCCAGTTATGGCTGATGAAGCAGGCGGCGGTGCGATCGAAATCCGCGATGGCACGAAGGCCGGCCAGCCGTGCCTCGGGCAGCTGCTCTGCGTCGCCCCCCCGATAGGCGCAGGTGGTAAGACCGCGCGGGATATCTGGCGCCAGCTCGGCCAGCGCGGCCACGGAATGCGGGTTGAACGACATCAGCGCGACCGGGCCGGCATAGCCCGCGAGCGCCCGCGCGGCGGCGTCCTCGAGCGCGCCGACATCGGGGCCCATGGCACCGTCCTGGTCCTTGATCTCGACCAGCAGAGGCACCTGCCCCGCGACCAGCGCCAGCACCTCGGCGAAGGTCGGGATGCCCTTCGCGCCGTGCCGGAGCGGGATCGCCCCAAGCGCAGCGGCGCTGCGCGCGCGCAGCGAACCGGTCTCTGCGGTCAGGCGGTCGAGATCGTAATCGTGGAACACCATAGCCACGCCATCCGAGGACAGCTGCAGGTCGATCTCGATGCCGTAGCCGGCCTCGATCGCGGCGATGATCGCCTCGACCGAGTTCTCGGGCCGACCCGCCGCAATGTCGTGATAGGCACGATGCGCGATGGGCCGGTCGAAGAAGCTTGCGGGAAGCATCGGGCTCAGGCGATCTCGAAGATCCCTTCGATCTCGACCGCGACGCCCAGCGGCAGCGACGCGGCAGAGACCGCCGAGCGCGAGTGACGCCCGGCATCGCCCAGCACTTCGACCAGCAGGTCGGAGGCGCCGTTGATCACCTTGGGCTGCTCGGTGAACTCGAGGGTGGAATTGACGAAGCCGGTGAGCTTCACCACGCGCTTCAGCTTCGACAGATCGCCCCCGCAGGCCGCCTTGACCTGCGCCAGAAGGCCCAGTGCACAGGTGGCCGCGGCCTTGGCGCCGGCCTCGGTCTCCATGTCGGCGCCGAGTTTGCCGAGGATCAATCCGTCGGGGCCCTGGCTGATCTGGCCCGAGACAAAGACGAGATTGCCGGTCTGCACGAACGGCACGTAATTGGCGGCGGGGGCCGGCGCCTCGGGCAGGGTCAGGCCAAGCTCGTTCAGGCGGGCATCGATATCGCTCATGGGAACCTCCGGATGTGAGTCGGCGCGAGGCTATCCGCCCCGCGCCGCAATGGAAATAGCCGCCTGAGCGGTGGATCAGCTTTCGCGGAAGGCCTTCGAGAAGTAGTCGGTGAAGGGTTTCACGAGATAGGCCAGAGGCGTCCTGTCGGCGGTGCGCAGGAAGGCCTCCACCGGCATCCCCGGGATCAGCGTGCTGCCCTCGGGCAGCTTCTCGGCCTCGCCCTCGTTGAGGATGATCTCGGCGCGGTAGTAGCTCACCGAGGTCTCCTCGTTGGTGAAGGCGTCGGCCGAGATCTGCGTCACCGTACCAAAGAGCTCGGGCGTGGTGCGCTGGTCGAGCGCCGAGAACCGCAGCGTCACCTCCTGCCCGACATGGGTCTGGTCGATGTGAATCGGCTCGATCTGCGCCGCGATCACCAGCGGACGGTCCTGTGGCACGAGATACAGCACCGGGTCCGCGGCCCGGATCACCGAGCGCGGTGCAAACACGGTCATGCCATAGACCACCCCCGCAACCGGGGCGGTAATCTCGAGCCGCTTGAGCTGCTCGAGCAGAGCCAGCCGCTGTTCGGCCAGTTCGCGGCTGCGATACTGCATGTCGCGCAGCGTTGTGATCGCCTCTTCCCGGCGGGCGGTGTCGAGCTTGATGATCTCGATCTCGATCTCGGTGATCTCGCCCTCGGCCTGCGCCATGGTGGACACCAGCTCGCCGCGTTCGCCGGCAAGACGCGCCGCCTCGCGTTGCAGCGACAGCACCCGGCTGGCCTGCGCCAGCCCGCGTGCGAGAAGCGACCTCTGGCTTTCGAGCTCTTCGTCGACGAAGGACAGCTGCGCCGCGAGCGCCTCGACCTGCGCCTCGACCCCCTCGATCTGGTTGCCGATCTGATCGCTGCGCTTGTTGAGCTGCTCGACCTCGCGGTCCATCGAGGCCCGGCGAGCGAAGAACAGGTTGCGCTGGCCGCTGATCAGTTCCGCCACCTCGTCATCGGTCTCGGCATGGGTGAGGAGGATTTCGGGGAAGACGATCTCTTCGCTGCCATCACGCTCGGCCTCGAGCCGCGAGCGCCGCGCCAGCAGTTCGAAATACTGCCCTTCGACAATGGTCAGTTCCGAGCGCAGCAGCGTCGGATCGAGCCGGATCATCACCTCGCCCGCCTCGACGGTGTCGCCCTCCTCCACGAGGATCTCCTCGACGATGCCACCGTCGGCATGCTGGACCACCTGCCGGTTCTGATCGACCTGGATCTGCCCCCCGGCGATGATCGCGCCAGAGATCTCGGTGGTCGCCGCCCAGGTGCCGAAGCCGACCACGAGGATCAGCAGCGCCGCCAAGCCGAAGGTCATCGGCGTGCGCAGCGAAAAGCCCTTTGTGTCGTCGTTCATCTCACACCTCCCGGCCCTGCGGCCGTGGCAATCTGCTCGTGGTTCTTGACCCGCGAGCGCAGCACTTCCTCTTTCGAGCCAAAGGCCGCACGGGTGCCATGCTCGAGCATCAGCAGCATATCACATTCGCGGATCGCCGAGGGACGGTGCGCCATGATGATCACCGTCTTGCCCTCGTCCTTCATCTTGCGGATCGCCTGGTTCACCGCCTCGGAGCCCTCGTTGTCGAGGTTCGAGTTGGGCTCGTCGAGTACCAGCAACACCGGGTCGCCGTACATCGCTCGGGCCAGCCCGATTCGCTGCATCTGCCCGCCCGAGAGACGGCCGCCCGTGGACGACACCTTGGTGTCGTAGCCCTGCGGCATCTTTAGGATCATCTCGTGGGCGTCGGCCTTCTTGGCGGCCTCGACGATCTTGGACGGGTCGGGCGTGTGCGACAGGCGGGCGATATTTTCGGCGATGGTGCCGTTGAACAGCGTCACGCGCTGCGGCAGGTAGCCGATATGTTCGCCCAGCGACTGGCCGTACTGGTCGAGCGCGGCCCCATCGAGACGGATCTTGCCGCCGGCGGGCTTCCAGGTGCCGGTGAGGGCGCGCGCCAGCGTCGACTTTCCGGCCCCGGACGAGCCGATCACGCCAAGCGCATGCCCGGGTTCGAGATCAAAGCTCACCAGCCGCAGCGAGGCCTGATGCTCGCCCGGCGGCACGATGGTCAGCTGCGTGACCTCGAGTCGCGCTTGCGGCTTGGGCAACGGCAGGCGCGGCGCTTCGGGGGGCTCTTCGGTCAGCAGCTGGGCCAGGCTGTCCCAGCCCTTGCGGGCGCGGGTCACCGCGGGCCACTGGCCGATGGCAAGCTCGATCGGCGCGAGGGCGCGCCCCATCAGGATCGAGCCGGCGATCATCGCACCGGGCGTCAATTCGCCCTGCAGCACGAGATAGGCGCCGAGCCCGAGCATCGCCGACTGCAGGAACAGGCGGAAGGTCTTGGTCGCGACGGTGAAGGTGCCGATGATGTCGGTGGTGCCGATCTGGCCGCGCAGCGCGTCCGAGCGCGCGGTGTTCCAGCGCCGGAACGCATCCTCGCGCATCCCGAGGGACTGTACCATCTCGGCCTCGTTGCGGATCTCGTCCGAGTTGCGCTCGGCAACCAGCAGCGCATGGTTCGATTTCAGCGTAGGCGCGCGGCTGAAGGTCTGGTTCAGCACGGTCACGAAGATGAGGATCACGCCCCCGGTCAGCGCGAGATAGCCAAGCCAGGGATGGAAGACGAAGATGCCGGCGATGAAGAACGGGGTCCACGGCATGTCGAAGAAGGCCATCAGGACCGGCGAGGACATCAGCCGCTGGATCGACTCGAGATCCTTGAGGCCGGTGGCGGACAGTTCATCCGGCTTCACCGCGGCGCGGCGCATCACCGCGTCGAAGACGCGCACGTCCATCGCCGCCTGAAAACGCGCGGCAACCCGCGCCATGACGCGCCCGCGGGCATAATCGAGGATGCCCATCATGCCGTAGAGAAACACCACGAGCCCCGACAGCGCGATCAGCGTGGCAATCGAGCGCGATCCCAGCACGCGGTCGTAGACCTGCAGCATGTAAAGCGGGCCGGTCAGCATCAGCAGGTTCACGAAGAAGCTGAAAATTGCCACGAACCAGTAGTAAGGTCTGCTCTGGCGTCGCGCGGCGATCAGCTCGTCGCGTCCGGCCTCTTTCGAACGCGGTATCATCTGAAATGCGCTCTCCCTCAGTCGTATTGTTTACCGCAGTGTACGCGGAGAAGTCTTAATGATCATCCTGTCGCCGATCCGACACAGGGCAATTCCCTGAGCGCCGCTTGCTTGTGACGCCGGCTCAATCTGCAATTATGGTTCCTTCTATAGCAAGGACGGAAATTTCCAATGCACTTTAATTTCGGGTGAGTGCGGCATGCCGACACTGAAGACACTCCCTCCGGTCATCGCAGTATTGTTTCTCACCGCCTGCGCCGTTCCGGGGCCGGGCGATGCGCCAGATGGCATCTTCGACCCCCAGGAAGCCGGCAACCGCCGTGTTCACGCCTTCAACAAACGCGTTGATTCCGCACTTGGCGGCGGAGGTGAGGGCGGCGCCAGCGCCATTCCCGCGCCGGTGCTCGAGGGCGTCTCGAACGTGGCCGACACGTTGCGCCTGCCGCAAACCGTGGTGAACCAGCTGTTGCAGGCCCGTCTCGGTCGCGCCACGCGCAACACCCTGCGCTTCGGGGTGAACGCCACAGTCGGTCTCGCCGGGCTGTTCGACGTCGCAGGCCGGATCGGTCTGCCCGAGGACAAGAGCGATTTCGGCGAGACGTTGCATGTCTGGGGCTTCCCGGAGGGCGCCTATATCGAGCTGCCGCTCATCGGCCCCGCGACCGAGCGCGAGGCGGTCGGCAAGGTCGTCGATGTCGCCCTGAACCCGCTTGGCTATTTCAACCTGCCCGATCCCGAGCGCTACTATTCGGTGGGCATCCGTGCCGCGGGCAAGGTGGCCGACCGGGTGGCCTATGGAGACACGCTCGACACGCTGCTGTACGACAGCGCCGACAGCTACGCCCAGACCCGCAACAGCTATCTCGCCTACCGCCGCTACCAGATCGGAGATACCGAGACCGGGGCGGCGGACTATATCGACCCCGAAGCACTGGACACGGAGGGATTTTGATGACCCGGCACTTTCTGACCCGCAGGGATCTCGTTGCGAGCGGCGCCGCGGCGGCGCTCTGCGCGCTGTTCCCAGGCGCAGCACTGGCCGTCAGCAGCGCACAGGCCGCGGATCTGGTCGAGCGCATGCTCGTCGATATCAACCGGGTGATCGACTCGGGCAAATCCGAAACCGCGATGATCGCCGATTTCGAACGCATCTTCCGCACCTATGGCGACATGCCCTACATCGCGGCCTACGCGATGGGGGCCGACGGCCGCCGCGCCTCCCCGGCGCAGAAGAAGGCCTTCACCAACGCCTTCGCGGGCTATGTCAGCCGCAAATACGGCAAGCAATTCCGCAAGTTCATCGGCGGCCAGCTCGAGATCGAGGGCAGCCGCAAGGTCAAGAACGCCTACCAGGTCTCGACCACGGCGCTGCTGCGCGGGCAATCGCCCTTCGACGTGACCTTCTTCGTCGGCGAGAAGTCCGGGCGCTTCTACAACATGTATGTCGAGGGCGTGAACATGCTGCTCACCGAGCGGACCGAGATCGGCGCCATGCTCGACCGCCGCCGCGGCGACATCGATGCGATGATCGCCGACCTCAGGCGCGCCGGCTGACCGGCGCGCCAAGCAGCATCACATCGCCTCGAGAAGCCCCTCGCCGGCGGAAATCTCGCACTCGCCGGGGCTTGCCTCGGCGTGCAGCAGCGTGACGGTGCCGTCCTCGACCAGCATTGCGTAGCGCTTCGAGCGCGCGATCAGGCCCGCGGGCGGCGCGGTGAAGTCCATGCCGATGGCCTTGGTGAAGGCGCTCTCCGGGTCACCCAGCATGGTGATCCCGGCCTCGGTGGCGCCGGTCGCCTCGCCCCAGGCCTTCATAACGAAGGGGTCGTTGACCGAGACGCAGATAATCTCGTCGACGCCCTTTTCGGCGAAGCTGTCCTTGGTGCGGATGAAGCTCGGCACATGCGCCGAGTGGCAGGTCGGGGTGAAGGCACCGGGCACCGCGAAGATCACCACCTTGCGGCCCTTGAGCTTCTCGCCCAGCTCGACCGCTTCCGGTCCGTTTTCGCCGAACTGCACCAGCGTTGCGCCGGGCAGGGTATCGCCTTTGGATATGGCCATGTCGCGCGTCTCCCTTGATTGCGTTTTCCAGCTTCAGGGATATAGGCTGCGCCCGAATAGGCAAACGCAAAAACGGGAACAGGCTGATGGGCAATGTGGTGGTGATCGGGGGCGGCCAGGCCGGCGCCTCGCTGGTGGCGCGGCTGCGCTCGAAGGGCTTCGAGGGCGGGATCACCCTGATCGGCGCCGAGCCGGTGCCGCCCTACCAGCGCCCGCCGCTGTCCAAGGCCTACCTGCTGGGCGATATGGAGGAGGAGCGTCTCTTCCTCCGCCCCCGCGCCTATTACGACGAGCAGGACATCGAACTGGTGCTGAACGCGCCGGTGACCGCCGTCGACACCGAAGGCAAGGCAATCATCGCCGACGGGCGCAAGATCTCCTACGATGATCTCGTGTTCTGCACCGGCTCGCATCCACGCCGCCTGCCGGCCGCCATCGGCGGCGATCTCGACGGCGTGTTCTGCGTCCGTGGCATCGCAGATGTCGACGCCATGAAGCCGCGCTTCACCCAAGGTGCAAGCGTGCTGATCGTCGGCGGCGGCTATATCGGGCTCGAGGCAGCGGCGGTGGCCGCCAAGCTCGGCCTCAAGGTCACGCTGGTCGAGATGGCCGAGCGCATCCTGCAGCGGGTCGCGGCACCTGAGACCGCCGACTATTTCCGCAAGCTGCACACGGCCAAGAGCGTCGATATCCGCGAAGGCGTCGGCCTCGGCAAGCTCACCGGCGAGGACGGCAAGGTCTCCGCCGCCGAGCTCACCGACGGTACCACGCTCGAAGTCGATTTCGTCATTGCCGGCGTCGGCATCCTGCCGGCGCTCGAACTGGCCGAGGCCGCCGGCATCGACATCGAGAACGGCATCCGCACCGATGAGACCGGCCGCACCTCGGCGCCCAATGTTTGGGCCGCCGGTGATTGCGCCTCCTTTCCCTATCGCGGCGACCAGATCCGGCTCGAGAGCGTCGGCAACGCCATCGACCAGGCCGAGGCGGTGGCCGACAACATCATGGGTGTGGGCCGCGCCTACGAGGCCAAGCCGTGGTTCTGGTCGGATCAGTACGACGTGAAGCTGCAGATCGCCGGGCTCAACGCAGGCTACGACCGGGTGGTGGTGCGCAAGACGGGCGAGGCCGTGTCGCACTGGTACTACGCGGGCGCCACGCTGCTGGCGCTCGACGCGATGAACGACCCGCGCGCCTACATGGTCGGCAAGCGCCTGATCGAGGCTGGGAAATCGCCCGAGCCCGAGGCGGTGTCCGACCCCGAAACCGACCTCAAGGCGCTGTTGAAAGCGTGAGGATCATCGCCGGAGACTGGCGCGGACGGGCGCTCACCTCGGTCGGCAAGGGCGATCCCCGGGCGCATCTGCGGCCGACCACCGACCGCGTGCGCGAGAGCCTGTTCAACATGCTGGGCGGGGGCCGCTTCGGAGAGCCCTTCGACGGCGCGCGCGTTCTCGATCTCTTCGCGGGCACCGGGGCACTTGGTCTCGAAGCGCTGTCGCGCGGGGCCGAGGCCTGCACCTTCATCGATGACGGTCGCAAGGCGCAGTCGCTGCTGCGCGACAACATCCGCCTGCTGGGCTGCGGCGATCGAGCGACCCTGATCGCCCGCGACGCCACCCGCCTGCCCAAGGCAGAGGCGGCCTGCGATCTCGTCTTCCTCGATCCGCCCTACGGCAAGGATCTGGGCACCCGCGCTCTGCACGCCGCCCGGGACGGCGGCTGGATCGCGCCGGAGGCGCTGGTCGTCTGGGAGGAAAGTGCGCCGCAAACCGCGCCGGAGGGCTTCGCTCTCCTCGACACCCGCCGCTACGGCGACACCCACGTGACGGTTCTGCGCACCACCTGAGTGACGCGCGTCCTTCAAGGCTGGCAATCGGGCCCGCATCCTGTATCTTATTCGCATATGTCTATTCGTGCGACGAGAGAGGGAGGCTCCGCATGACGCTCTTCAAACCCAGCCGGCGGGACATCCTTGCCATGGCCGCCGCGGCGCCGGCGCTGACCCTGCCCGCCGTGACCCGCGCCGAGCTCGGCGCGCCGGCCACCGGCAACCCGACGCATTTCGCCTTCACCTTGGGCGAGGCAAAGATCACCGTAATCTCGGACGGCTCGTTGCAACTGCCCGCCGACGGCCTCGGGGTGAATGCCGATCCCGAGGAGGTGGAGGCCTTCCTCGAGCGGCATTTCCTGTCGCCCGAGACCAACTACTCCCACACCAATCACCTGCTGGTCGAGATCGGCGAGGCCACGGTGCTGGTCGACGTGGGCTCCGGCAACCGCTTCCTCGACACCGCGGGCCGGCTGATGGCCAATCTCGACGCCGCCGGGATCGATCCGTCGACCATCACCCACGTGGTGATCACCCACGCCCATCCGGACCACATCTGGGGCATCCGCGACGATTTCGACGAGGCGATCCTGCCCGACGCAGCCTATTTCCTTGGTAAAGCGGAGCATGATTTCTGGATGCAGGACGGGCTCGCAAGCCAGGTCCCGGCAGAGATGCAGCAATTCGTCGTCGGGGCGCAGAATTCGATCCGGGTCGACGGCGCCGAGTGGGACCTGATGAGCGACGGACAGGAGATCGTGCCCGGCCTGCGCGTCCTAGACACGCCAGGCCACACGCCGGGCCACATGAGCCTGATCGTCGAGTCGAATGGCCAGCAGCTGCTCGCCACCGGCGACGCCATGAGCCACGCCTACACCAACTTCGCCCACCCGGAGTGGTACAATAGCTTCGACATGGATGGCGACGTCACCGTGACAACCCGCAAGCGCCTGCTCGACATGGCGGTGGCGGATCGCATGGCGGTGCTTGGATACCACTTCCCCTTCCCCGGTGTCGGCCACGTCATGCGTGAAGGAGACGCCTACCGCTTCGTGCCAGCGCTGTGGAAGTGGAGTTGACCCCGCGCCCTTGCCGCTAACCTGCGGCTGCGGCCCCGGACGGCCTGCCTCCGGCGGGAGTATTTCTGACGAAGAGAAGCCAGGGGCGCAGCGCTCCTGGCTTCTCTGGTTTCAAAATACCTCGGGG
>NZ_DS022276.1:891298-917480 GCF_000153725.1 Salipiger bermudensis HTCC2601
TCGGCACCCGCCAGCGCGCGCCCGGAGGCTCGTTCATCTGTCCATAGACCAGCACCGTTCGGTCGAGCACCCCGGCCTCGGTCATGTCGAGCAGCATCTCGTGGCCTTCGCGCGAGCGCTCGCCGATGCCCGAGAACACCGAGATGCCGTCATAGCCTGCCACCATCGAGTGGATCAGTTCCATCACCAGTACCGTCTTGCCGACGCCCGCGCCGCCGAACATCGCCGCCTTGCCGCCTTGCGCCAGCGGAGTCAGCAGATCGACCACCTTGATGCCGGTGCGAAACGGCTCCGACGCCCCGCCGCGCGCCCGCAGCGGCGGCGGCGCGGCCCTTCTTCGGGCGGGCCGCACGCGGCCCGCAATCCCTCTCAGGTGGGGTGAAACTTGCCGCCGGGAGAGAGGGTGAAGATCTCGACCCCGTCCGAGGTCACGCCGACCGAATGCTCGAACTGTGCCGAGAGCGACTTGTCGCGGGTGATCGCGGTCCACTCGTCCTTGAGCACCTTGGTCTCGGGGCGACCGAGATTGACCATCGGTTCGATGGTGAAGAACATGCCTTCCTCAAGCTGCGGGCCGCTCCCGGCGCGGCCGTAATGCAGGACGTTGGGCGGCGCATGGAACACCCGGCCAAGGCCGTGGCCGCAGAAGTCCCGCACCACCGACATGCGATGGCCCTCAACGTAGCTCTGGATGGCGTGACCGATGTCGCCGAAGGTGTTGCCGGGCTTGACCTGCTCGATGCCGATCATCAGCGCATCGTGCGTGACCTGTATCAGCCGCTGGGCGTAGGGCTTGGGCTCGCCGGCCACGTACATGCGGCTGGTGTCGCCGTACCAGCCATCGACGATCACCGTCACGTCGATGTTCAGGATGTCCCCGTCGAGCAGGGTATCATCGTTGCGGGCATGGCTGTCGTTCTTCCACTTGGGGATCTTGCTGCCCGGAATGCCGTGGCAGACCACGTGGTTGACCGAGATGCAGCTGGCGTGCTGGTAGCCCCGGTAGCCGATCGTGGCCGATGTCGAGCCAGAGGCCTCGACCGCGGCGCGGATCACCTCTTCGAGCCCGCCAGTGGTCTGGCCCGGGCACACATGCGGCGCCACGTCGTCGAGGATCTTCGCGGCGACGGCGCCGGCGGCATGCATGCCGGCGAAATCTTCGGGGTCGTGAATGCGGATGCCGTCCCGGGTGAGGCGGCCGCCGGTGTCATGTCTCAAGGCTGCGCGCTCCGTGTGAATTCGAGTCCGTTACTTAAACCCTCGCGCACCGCTTTGCCAGAGGGGACGGCCGGAACCGCGCTCGCCTCTTGCGTGTTGCCCGTGCGGGCGTCAGGAACGATGTCATATTGCAGAAAAAATGCGCGAGGGACCATGGAACCGATCAATGACATCATGAATACCGAGATCTACAACGGCACCTCCCTGTCAGACGTGCTGACGCTGGATTTCCTCGCCGGGATCCTCGGCAACGTGGTCACCGGCCTGCTGATCCTGATCATCGGCTTCATCATCGCCGGCTGGGTGCGGCGCCGGGTGATCGCGATCTCGAAACGCAGCCCGCGGCTCGACGACACGCTCTTCGCCTTTCTCGGCCAGATCGCGCGCTATCTCGTGCTGATCTTCACCGGCCTGATCGTGATGAACAATCTCGGCATCCAGACCACCTCGATCATCGCCGCGCTCGGCGCTGCCGGTCTTGCCGTCGGCCTGGCGTTGCAGGGCACGCTGTCGAACGTCGCCGCCGGGGTGATGATCATCGTTTTCCGCCCCTTCAAGCTGGGCGATTTCATCGAGGTGGCCGGCGAGATGGGCACCGTCAAGGACATCACCCTCAACACCACCGAGCTGGCCTCGCTCAGCAACACGCAGGTGATCGTGCCCAATGCCTCGGTCTGGGGCAACGTGATCGAGAATTTCTCGGTTTACAGCACCCGTCGCGCCGAATGGACCTTCGGGGTCGGCTACGGCGCCAACCTCAAGACCGCTGAAGAGGTGATCCTGAGCACCATCATGGCCGACGAGCGCTCCAAGTCCGATCCCGAGCCGTTCATCCAGGTCAACGCGCTCGGCGACAGCTCGGTGGATTTCCTGGTCAGGGTCTGGGTCGATAGCGCCGATTTCTTCCAGTACCAAGCCGACATGACACGCAAGGTCAAGGAAGCGCTCGACCAGCATGGGGTCGATATTCCCTTCCCGACCCGCACGCTCGTGGTCGAGCGCGACGACAACGGCGCGATCGCCGCGGAGTAACGCCCGGCGCTCCTGCGGAGAGGACGGCGGGGGCGCTGCCCCCGTCGCGGCTGCGCCGCTTCTCCCCCGAGGTATTTTGCAGCCAGAGAAGAGCCGGGCGCGATCTGCTGGCGGCTGGCGTCAGGCCAGGGCGCGCTCGGCGGCGATGCCGAGGCGCAGAAGGCGGTCTTCCTGCACCGGCGGGGCCATCAGCGAAAGGCCACAGGAGGGGGTGCCGGTGGGCAAGGTGAGGGCGCAGCCGCCCATAACGTTGCCGACGCGGGTGTTGCGCAGCGCCAGAAGGTTGGCGGTGACATAATACTCGCCCTGCTCCATCAGCTTGTCGATGTTCGGCGGCAGGATCGGCGCGGTCGGGCAGAGCACCGCGTCGAAGCCGGCGGTGGCGCGGGCATAGGCGGCGCGGGCGGCCTCCATGCGGTCGAGCGCACGCAGATAGGCGGCGCCGGTGACCGGCTTGCCGCCCTCGAACCGCTCGCGGATGGGCGCGAACATCTTGTCGGGCGCCGCCTCGATGGCCTCGCCCCAGGCGGCCCAGGCCTCGGTGGTGTAGAGAATGCCCGCATCCTGCATCGGGATGGCGATCTCGGGCACGTCGAGATCGACGATCTCGGCGCCGGCGGCGGCAAGCGTCTCGAGGGCCGCCTCATGCGCGGCGGCCGGCTCGGGGCTCATGTCGTCGAGGACGATGGTCGTGAGCCGGGCGAAGCGCCGGCCCTCGAGCGAGGCGCCGCGCAGATCTGGGGCGTCACGGCCCTCGAGCGCGGCAAAGGTCAGTGCGGCATCCTCGACGGTCCGGCAGAGCGGACCGATGGTGTCGAACTTCACCGCCAGCGGCACCACGCCTTGCAGCGAGATCCGGCCCGAGGTGGTCTTGAGCCCCACCAGATCGTTCCAGCACGACGGGATACGCACCGACCCGCCGGTGTCCGAGCCGATGGCGGCGGCCGCCAGCCCAAAGGCCACCGACGCCGCGGCGCCAGAGGAGGACCCGCCGGCCACGGCCTCGGGATCGTTCACGCAAGGCGCGGTCGCGGTCATCGGGTTGAGGCCGAGGCCCGAGAAGGCCAGTTCCGACATGTGGGTCTTGCCGAGGCAGACCAGCCCCATCGCGGTCGCCACCTCGAGCACGGCCGCGTCGCGCCCGGGCACCCTGCCCTCGAGCAGCTTCGAGCCGGCCTCGGTGGCGATGCCCGCCGTGTCGAAGAGGTCCTTCCAGCTCACCGGCACCCCGTCGAGCGGCGAGCGGCGCTGCTTCAGTTCGGCGCGGTGGCGGGCGGCATGAGCCTCGGCCAGCGCCCGCTCGGGCGTCAGGCGGGCATAGATCCGGTCCTTCAGCGGGTGCGCGGCGATCTTGTCGAGAAAGGCCTGGGTGAGTGCCACCGGGTCGATCTCGCCCTTGCCGATGCCCTGCCCCAGCGCCGCTGCGCTCATGCCTGTCAGATCGCTCATCACCGTCCCTCGTTTTTTGCCGTTGCGGCATTGGTAGCGGCAGCGCAGCGCATGGACAATCCCGCGCGGGGCCGCATATTTGCGCTCATGGAACATGATTGCGACATCCTTATCGTGGGCGGCGGGCTGAACGGCCCCGCCCTGGCGCTGGCGGCGGCGAAGGCCGGGCTGAAGAGCATCGTCATCGACGCCCTGCCCGAGGCGGCGCGCACGCAGGAGGATTTCGACGGGCGCGGCTATGCCTTGGCGCTGTCCTCGGTGCGGATGCTCGACAATCTCGGGCTTTGGGAGCGGCTGGAGCCCAACGCCCAGCCGATGCGCGAGATCAAGGTGACCGACGGGCGCGTGGGCGATGCGCAGGTCTTCCTCGGGCTGCATTTCGACAGCGCCGAGATCGAGGAAGGGCCGATGGGCCAGATGGTCGAGGATCGCTACCTGCGCCGCGCCCTGCTCGAGGCGATGGAGGCCAACCCGCTTGTCGAACAGCGCGCCGGCGAGACGGTGATCGCGCAGGAGACCGGCCCGGGCGGCATCAGCGTCACATTGGCCAGCGGCGAGACGCTGCGGGCGCGGCTGCTGGTGGGCGCCGACGGGCGGCGCAGCGGCACCGCCGCGCGGGCCGGCATCCGGCGCACCGGCTGGGGCTATGGACAGACCGCGCTGGTCTGCGCCATCGCGCATGAAAAGCCCCATCACGGCGTCGCGCACCAGTTCTTCATGCCGCCGGGGCCGCTCGCCATCCTGCCGCTTCCGGGCAACCGCAGCTCCATCGTCTGGAGCGAAACCGAGGCGCAGGCCCGCGCCATCAACGCCCTGCCTGACGATCAGTATCTCGAGGTCCTGCGCCCGCGCTTCGGCGACTTCCTCGGCGAGATCTCCCTCGCAGGAAAGCGCTTTGTCTACCCGCTGAACCTCACTCTGGCGAACAGCTTCATCGCCGAGCGGCTGGCGTTGGTGGGCGATGCGGCGCATGGCATGCACCCGATCGCCGGCCAGGGCCTGAACGCCGGGCTGCGCGATGTGGCGGCGCTGGCGCATGTGCTGAGACATGCGCAGCGGCGCGGTGAGGACATCGCCTCGCCACTGGTGCTGGCGCGCTACCAGCAATGGCGGCGCTTCGACACCGCCTCGCTGGCGGCGGCCACCGACCTGTTCAACCGGCTGTTCTCGAACGACAGCGCGCTGCTGCGCTTTGGCCGCGATCTCGGCATGGCGGCGATCAATGCGGTGCCCGGACTGCGCCGGGGCTTCATCCGCGAGGCCGCCGGCATCACCGGTGACCTGCCCGAGCTGATGCGCGACTGAGCGCATTCGCGCGCGCAGCGATGCACAGGCCCTGCGCCGAGGCGAACCCTTGGCGCCCTTGCGGCGCACGCGGCGGACTTCCTATCTCGTTGCCAAGGGCGGCAGAGGCCGCCACCCCTTTGGCGCAGCCTGCCACCCCAATTTGGTGCAGCCTGCCACCCCAACTTGGCGCAGCCTGCTGCGACGGATCAAGGAGCCGTAGCCATGAAGAATATCGGATTTCTGTCCTTCGGACACTGGTCCCCGACCCAGGGCAGCGAAGTGAAGACCGCAGCCGACGTGCTGACCCAGTCGATCGAGCTGGCCGTGGCCGCCGAAGAGCTGGGGCTCGACGGGGCCTATTTCCGGGTCCACCACTTCGCCCGGCAGTTGGCCTCGCCCTTCCCGCTTCTGGCCGCCGTCGGGGCGCGTACCTCGAAGATCGAGATCGGCACCGGCGTGATCGACATGCGCTACGAGAACCCGTTCTACATGGCCGAGGATGCCGGGGCGGCCGACCTGATCGCCGGCGGGCGGCTGCAGCTCGGCATCTCGCGCGGCTCGCCCGAGCAGGTGATCGACGGCTGGAAATACTTCGGCTACCGCCCCGCCGAGGGTGAAAGCCCGGCCGACATGGCGCGGCGCCACACGGAGGTTTTCCTCGACCTGCTCGAGGGCAAGGGCTTTGCCGAGCCGAACCCCCGGCCGATGTTCCCCAACCCGCCGGGCCTGCTGCGCCTCGAGCCGCATTCGGAAGGTCTGCGCGACCGGATCTGGTGGGGCGCCGGCTCGAACGCCACGGCGGAATGGGCCGCCAGGCTCGGCATGCACCTGCAGAGCTCGACCCTCAAGGATGACGAGACCGGAGAGCCGTTCCACGTCCAGCAGGCCGACCAGCTGCGCGCCTACAAGGCGGCGTGGAAAGAAGCCGGGCACGCGCACGCGCCACGCACCTCGGTGAGCCGGTCGATCTTTGCCATCACCAACGACACCGACCGGATGTATTTCGGACGCGGTGGCAAGGAGACCGACCAGGTGGGCTTCATCGAGCAGCAGCGCTCGATCTTCGGGCGCGGCTATGCGGACGAACCGGACAAGCTCATCGAGCAGCTGAAGGGCGACGAGGCGATTGCCGAGGCCGACACCCTGCTGCTCACGGTGCCGAACATGCTGGGCGTCGACTACAACGCCCACGTGATCGAGACCATCCTGACCGAGGTCGCCCCGGCGCTCGGCTGGCGCTGAGTCCGCGTCCATCCCTTCCTCCCGCGCCCCGAGACCCCTTGGGAGATCGCGGGAGGAAGATCCTTATGGCCCGGAACTGCGCCATCAGGGCCGGCGTCGAGCGCAGGGGCGTGCGGCGGGCGGCGACCGGGTCCGCGATTGCGGTGCACGGCCGTGCTGCACGCCGCGCCATCGCCAGCCCTCGCAAAAGGAAAGACCGGCCCGCCAAGCGGGCCGGCCTCCCCGACCTTTCGAGCGCGGTCGCTTACTTGATGCGCTGGCCGTTGGCGAGAACGTGGCCCTGTTCGTTGACCTCGATGGTCGAGTTCAACGTGTCGGGCTCGGATCCCGGAACCGCGAACATGCTCATCATCATCCGCGCGCCCATCGCGTCCTGATCGCTGACCAGACCCATCTGGATCAAGTTGTCGATCAGCCCGTTCGCCCCGCTCAGTTTCAGGCTCAGGGCGCCCTCGGGCCGCGGCATTCCGTCAAAGCTCTGCAGATCGGTGTTGTCGAAGGTGAAGTCCCCTTCACCGGTGATCTGTGCGCCCCCCGCCTCGATGGTGAGGTTGTTCAGCGTCAGCGCATTCAGCTCGCCCGGAGGAGTCTGCCCGTCCAGCGCCTCGATCTGTTCAGGATCGAGCAGGTCGACCGAGGGCGTCACCTTGCCGGCAAGATCGATCGCCACCGTCGCAGGGTCACGCGGCAGGATGCCCATCGGGTCGAAGATCGACCAGATCATGTCCGACGTGGTGAAGCCCGCAAGCGTCAGCTTGGCCGCCGCGTCGACCGGCTCTTCGGAGGCGCCGACCGGCATCATGAGACCAAGCCGCATCTCGTCCATCTGGGCCGTGATCGGGAATGGCATCTCCGGCGTGGTGAGGTCGACACTCATGCCAAGCGCCCTCAGGTCGTAGTCGAGCGCATCCTGCGACATCTTGAGCGCGAAGCTGCCGCCCCGGCTCGAGGTCTCGCCCGAGGTGGTCTGGCCATCCTCGGTCATCGTGAAGCGCGACTGCCCGGCGGTGTAGCGCGTGGTGGCGTCGACCGTCATGCCGGCGCGCAGAAGATCGTTCATGGTCTCGGAACTCACGGCCTCGGGCAGCTCGGTTGTGCTGTCCGAGCTTACCCCTTCCAGCGTGCCGGCCAGCATGCCCGCGCCGTCCCCCTCGGGATCGCTGCCGAGAATATTGTAGCTCACGGTGCCGAGCGAGAGCTGCTGGCTGATCGCCCGCATGCCCTCGGCAAGGGTAATGCGGGTTTCGCCATCCACCGGGCCCGCGCTGATCTGCGCCGCCGCGTTGTCGCTCGGGATGGTCTCGTCATCGACCACCAGCTCGCTCAGAACCACCGCCATCGAGGTGGCGCTGTAGACATAGGTCATGTCCTCGGGATCGCCCGCGATGATCATCTCCATGCCATCGAGCGTGTAGTCGAGGGTCAGGTCCACCGTCTCTTCGTCGGTGGGAGCGATGCTGATCCGCACCGGCAGCGTGGTCGGCAGATCAAGCGCCACGGTACCGTCGCCCTGATCGCGCAGCGCCATCTGCTCGAGCATGACGGTCATCTCGCCCTCGTCCTCGGGGAAGGACATGCGCACGGTCATGTCGGTCAGCGTCAGGGTGTCGCCCGAGCGGCTCTCTTCCGCCGTCACCGCGTAGCCGAAGCTGGCGAGATAGGCCTCGAGGTCGCCCCAGACCTGCTCGGGTGTCACATCGGCCCATGCCGGCGGGGCGGCGAGCAGCGCCGCGCTCGCGGCAGCGGCGGCAAGATTGGAGACACGCATGGATCAACCCTTTCGTTCGAGATCGTCTAATCAATGTAGCCTACTTCGGCACCGGCGTCCGTCCGGTCAAGAGGCTGGACCGGGGGTATTCCAGCCTTTACCAATGAGTGGAATCGAAAAACACGAGGCATCCCATGGATCTGACAGGGAAAACCGCCCTGATCACCGGCGCCAGCCGCGGCATCGGCGCGGCCGCCGCCCGCGCCTTTGCCGAGGCTGGCGCCAATGTCGCGCTGGTGGCGCGCAGCCGCGACGCCATCGCCGAACTGGCCGGCGAGATCGGCCCCAAGGCCGTTGCCATCCCCTGCGAAATCTCGCGCTACTGGGAGGTCGAGCAGGCGGTGGCAAATTGCCACAAGGCGTTCGGATCGCTCGACATCGTGGTAAATAATGCCGGCGTGATCGAGCCCATCGCCCCTCTGGCCGAGGCAGACCCCGAGAGCTGGGGCGCGCTGATCGACATCAATCTCAAGGGCGTGTTCCACGGCATGCGTGCGGCACTGCCGGGCATGCTCGCCTCGGGTGGCGGCACTATCCTGACCATCGGCTCGGGCGCGGCGCACAACCCGCTCGAGGGTTGGTCGGCCTATTGCACCTCCAAGGCTGGCGCTCTGATGATCACCCGCGCCACAGATGCGGAATACCGCGCCCGTGGTATCCGCGCGATCTCGCTCTCGCCGGGCACCGTGGCGACCGAGATGCAGCGCACCATCAAGGCCAGCGGCATCAACGCGGTGAGCCAGCTCGACTGGTCCGATCACATCCCGCCCGAATGGGTCGCCAAGACCCTTCTGTGGATGTGCGGCCCCGAGGCCGATGGCTACCTTGGCGACGAGATCTCGCTGCGCGACGAGGAGATCCGCAAGAAGGTCGGCGTGGCATGATCTCGCTCGAGAAGGATGGCGGCTACTGGATCGCGGTGATCGACCGCCCCGACAAGGCGAACTCGCTCACCCCCGAGATGCTCGAACGGCTCTGCGAGATCGCCGAGGCCGCCCGCGAGGCGCAGGTGCTGGTGCTGACCGGCGTGGGCAAGGTGTTCTCGGCCGGCGCCGATCTCGAGGCGGCGCGCGCAGGGCTCGCCACCTCGCCGCTCTGGGAGCGGCTCTCGGGCGCCATCGCGCGGCTGCCGGGGCTGACCATCTGTGCGCTCAACGGCACGCTGGCCGGCGGTGCCATGGGCATGGCGCTGGCCTGCGACCTGCGCATCGCCGTGGAGGGCGCCAAGTTCTTCTACCCGGTGATGAAACTCGGCTTCCTGCCGCAGCCTTCCGACCCCGCGCGTCTCACCGCGCTGGTGGGGCCGTCGCGGGCCAAGATGATCCTGATGGCCGGGCAGAAGATCCCCGCCGACGAGGCGCTGCAATGGGGGCTGATCGACCGCATCGTCGCGCCCGATGCGCTGATGACGGAAGCGCGCGCGCTGGCTGCGGACTCGCTTGGACAGACGCCCGAGCACTCCCGCGCCATCAAGGCGCTGATCCGCTAGGCGGGCCGGGGCGATGTGCGGGCGCTACGCCATCACGCTGGCCAAGGAGGCGATGGCGCAGATCTTCGAAGCGGTGCCCGGCAACGATCTGCCGGAGGTGCCGAATTTCAACGTCTGCCCGACCAACGCCGTGCACACGGTGCGCAGCAGCGACGGAACCCGCAGCCTCTCGGCGATGCGCTGGGGCTTCATTCCGCACTGGTACAAGACCCCCGGTGACGGGCCGCTGCTGATCAACGCCCGGGCCGAGACCATCGCCGAGAAGCCCGCCTTCCGCGCCGCCTGCCGCGAGCGTCGCTGCCTGATCCCGGCGAGCGGGTTCTACGAATGGACCAAGGGCGAGGATGACACCCGTCTGCCATGGTACATTCAGCCCGCCGAAGGCGATATGCTCGCCTTTGCCGGCATCTGGCAGGACTGGGAGCGCGACGGCGAGATGCTGCGCACCTGCGCCATCGTCACCACCGCAGCCGCGGGCGAGATGACACAGATCCATCACCGGGTGCCGGTGATCCTCGCCGCCCCGGACTGGGCGCTCTGGCTGGGTGAGGGTGGGCGCGGCGCGGCCACGCTGATGCAGCCCGCCCCCGAGGGCAAGCTGCGCTTTCACCGGGTCGACCGGGAGGTGAACTCGAACCGCGCCAGCGGCCCGCAACTCATTCAGCCGATCTGAGACCGGCGGTCGGGTGCAGGATTGGCGGCGATCTCAGTTCTGCGCGACGTCGGATTGCGTCGGCGCGTAGGCGATGACACCGGCAGCGATGCTGCCCTCGTTCACGGTATCGCCAAAGGTCTGGGTCATGCCCTCGGTCACCTCTAAGGTGTAGCTCTCGCCGGGCTGAAGCACGCCGGTATCCCAGCTGCCATCCGAGGCAGTGGCCGACATCGCCACGATCGAGCTGTTCTCGAACAGCACGGTGTCACCGATCACCGGATAGACCTGGCTGGGAAAATAGCCCTGCCCCATCAGCAGGACGGAGTGCTCCTCCGCCGACAGCGGCGCCGCGAAAAGGCCCAGCGTCAGGGCCAGAAAACCGGATTTGCGCAGCATGATACCACTCCTTCAAACAGCACAATTCGGCCCCCACCGCTTGGCTTGCGGCAGACCTATGCGAAGATTTGGGCAACAGTTTGGCGATTCAGGCCAAGGCACCGGAATTCCAGCCATTCCGGCGCGGCAGGGTGTCAGCCCTCGGGCATCGCAAGCAGCGCCGTGGCGATCATGTCCGCCCCCGAAGGGCCGAGCGCCAGCGGCGTGTCATGCAGCACCGCGAGCCGGGTGAGGGCCCGCAGGTCGGCCTCGCCGCCATGCGGCACGGTGGGATCGGCAAAGAAGATCACCGCGTCGAGCTCGCCGGTGGCGATCATCGCGCCGAGCTGCTGGTCGCCCCCGCGCGAGCCGCGCTGCAACCGGCGCAGGCTGAGCTGTGGCGCGGCCTCGGCAATCATCTGGCCGGTGCCGCCGGTGCAGACCAGCCGGTGCCCCTCGAGCGCGGCAGCGTGGCGCGACACCCAGGCCCGCAGATGCGCCTTGCGGGTGTCATGCGCCGCGAGCGCGATGCGGCGGGGCGCGGTCGAGCGCATCCGTGCCCGGGTGGTGAAGCCGAGGATGGCGCGCACCTGCGCCGCAAAGCCCGGCCCCTCTGCCGGAAAGGCGCCGGCCAGCGCCGCGGTGCCCACGGTGAATCCCGCCGCGCCCGCTTCGGCCGCGGCGGTGATGCGTGCTTCGCTGTCGATGCTGCCGGCCATGATCACCGGCTTGCCGATGGCGCTGCACACCGCCCGCATCAGCTCGGGCACATCTCCGGCGAAGCGGTAGGCCAGCAGGTCGAGCCCGTGCACATGCTCGAGATCCGCCAGCCGCTTCGCCGAGTCGACAATGGCATCGACCGGGCCCTCGAGCACACTGGGATGACCGGTGATGCTGCCGCAGAACGGGTAGTAGCGCAGCGGATGGTCGCGGGTCACGGTGGTCACTGCCTTTGGCCGGGTGCCACCAAGCAGGCAGTCGACATCGAGATCGACGGCGGCGCGGGCCGAGGCCAGTTCGCTCTCCTCGTCGAGGCTCACCACCTCGAGATAGGAGCGCCCGCCGGCGGCGCGGATCGCCTCGGCCAGCCCCTTCAGCTCCGTGAAGGGCAGGCCCACGTCCTTGAAGCCGATATGGCGCACGCCGCCCTCGAGCGCCTCGTCGATCCGCGCCCGCGCGTCGGGGATCGTGCGGTCGTTCTCGGTGAGCATCAGGATGAAGTCGAACGCCATGAGAGGGCTCCGTCAAATGGGCAGGATTGTCGGTGACGGTAGGGCGCGCGGCCGCGAGGACCAAGCGCCTTTCGCCCGCCGCCGCCCCGGGCGGGATCAGAGCGCCGCGACCACCACGATCTCGACCCGGTGGCCGGCCGCCAGCCCGGTCTCGACGCAGGCGCGCTGCGGCCAGTGCTGCGGGTCGTCGCCGATCCAGTCGCACCAGGCGCGGTCCATCTCGTCCTTGGTGGCGATGTCGGTGACATAGATCGTGGCATTGAGGATGCGGGTCTTGTCGGTGCCCATCTCGGCCAGAATCTCGTCGATCCGCGCCAGCGTGCTGGCGGTCTGGTCATGCACGTCGTCGGTCTCGACCTGTGTGGTCGCCACCGCCCAGCCCATGCCGTTGAAGGCGGTGCCGGAGTTGCGGCCCTTGTAGGGGCCGCGCACGCGGGTGATCTCGCTCATCTCTTGTCCTCTCTCAGCGTCCGATCGCATAGGCCTGCATCAGCCGCGGCGTCGCCGCCGCCTGCATCAATCCGTCCTCGTGGCGCAGCGCGGCGGTGAGCCGCCCGACGCTGTTGGCCTCGGCCACCACCACATCATGACCCCGCGCCTTCAGCGCCTCGACGACCACCGGCCCGATGGTGGCCTCGATCATCATCGTCCCCGGCTTGGCCTCGCGCGGGTAAAACGACGCCTGGAAATGCTGCGAGTGGAACAGCGGCGCGTCAATGCCCTGCTGCAGGTCGAAACCGTGATGCACGAAGCGCAGGAACCAGACCAGTTGCCACTGGTCCTGCTGGTCGCCGCCGGGCGTGCCGAAGGAAAGGACCTCGCCATTCGGCCCGTAGGCAATGGAAGGCGTCAGCGTGGTGCGCGGCCGCGCGCCCGGTGTCAGCGAGGAGGGCAGACCCGCGTCGAGCCAGAACATCTGCGCCCGGCTGTTGAGCGGGAAGCCCAGCCCCGGCACAACCGGGCTCGACTGCAGCCAGCCGCCCGAGGGCGTGGCCGAAACCATGTTGCCCCAGCGATCGACGATATCGAGATGCACCGTGTCGCCCCTGGTGTCGGTCAGGTGCGCCATGGTCGGCTCGCCGGTGGCCGGATCCTCCATCACGTCCATGCGCCGCGCGGCGCGGGCGATGGCGGCGTCGGCCAGCGCCTCGTGCCCCGGGATGCGCCCCGGGCGCTGCTCCTGCGAAGCGTCTTGCGAGATCAGTGCCGCCCGCTCGCGGCCGTAGCGGTCTGAGAGCAGGGTCTCGAGCGGGATATCGTAGTGATCGGGATCGCCGTAATAGGCCTCCCGGTCGGCCCAGGCGAGCTTGATCGCCTCGATCACGGTGTGGGCAAACTCCTCACCCAGCGGGTCCATCGCCGAGAGGTCGAAGTTCTTCAGGATCTGCAACGCCTGCAACAGCACGGGCCCCTGTCCCCACGGGCCCGTCTTGCAGATCGTCCAGCCGTGGTACTCGACACTGGCCGGGGCCTCGTAGGAGGCCTCCCAGCCGGCCAGATCCGCGCGGTTGAGCAGCGCGCCGTGGCGCTCACCGGTCACGTCCATCACCTTTGCATCGCCGAGGTAATCGGCAATCGCGTCGGCCACGAAACCGTCGCGCCACGCGGCGCGGGCGGCGTCGATCCGGGCCTCTCGGGTGTCGCCTTCGGCGGCCTCGACCAGCCGTCGGTAGGTCGCGGCGAGGTCGGGGTTGCGAAACAGCGACAGCGGCTCGGGTGCGGTGCCGTCCGGGCACCAGACCGCGTGCGAGCTGGGCCATTGCGCCGTGAAGAAGCGCTCGAGCCCGGCGATGGCCCCGGCCACCGAGGCCAGCATCGGATGCCCGTCGGAGAGGTAGCCGATGGCCGGCTCAAGCACCTCCGAGAGCTCCATGCTGCCGTGATCGCGCAGCAGCAGCAGCCAGCCGTCGAAGGCGCCGGGCACCACGGTGGCGAGCAGCCCCGAGCCGGGGATCAGCCCCTCAATGCCCTGCGCCTTCATAGCCTCGATGGTGGCGGCGGCTGGGGCCACGCCCTGCGCGCACAGCACGCCGGGCTTGCCGTCGCGCGCCGAGTGGAACAGCACCGGCAGATCGCCCGCCGGACCGTTGAGATGCGGCTCGACCACCTGCAGGACGAAGCCCGTGGCCACCGCCGCGTCGAACGCGTTGCCGCCTTTCTCGAGGATCGCCATGCCGACCGCAGAGGCAATCCAGTGGGTCGAGGTCACCATGCCGAAGGTGCCGCGGATCTCGGGGCGTGTCGTGAAGCCTGCCATGTCAGTCCTCCTCAGGCGGTCAGAAGGTCGCGCGGGCAGCTGGCGAAGCACTGCGCCCCGCCCTCGGTCACCGCGAAGGTCTCGCTCACCACGAGGCCGTATTTCTCGAGCCACAGCGCCGGAATGCAGTGGAAGGTCATGTTCTCCTCCATCACCGTGGTGTCGCCGGCGCGCAGCGAGCAGGTCAGCTCGCCCCATGTGGGCGGGAAGCCGATACCCACCGGATAGCCGATGCGGCTGTCCTTCTCTATGCCGTGGCGGCGGATCACCGCCTCCCATGCATGGGCCATTTCCTGGCACTCGACGCCCGGTTTCACCACGTCGAGCGCCGCCTCGAGCCCCTCGCGGATCACCTTGGTGGTCTCCACCAGCTCGGCGGGCGGGTCGCCCACGTAGACACAGCGCGACAGCGGCGCGTGGTAGCGATGCCGGATGCCGCCCATTTCGATGTAGAAGACCTCGCCTTCCTCGAGCGGCGCATCGGTCCAGCTCAGATGCGGGGCCGAGGCGATCTCGCCCACCATGGCGTTGGGCGGCTTGCAGGGGAAGGTGCCGCCGAACTCGGGCGTGCCCGAGGTGGTGACGCGGTAGAGCTCGGCCATCACGTCGCATTGCCGCACGCCGGGCTTGCAGAGCTGGCGGGCGCTGTCCATCGCCAGCGTGGCGATCTGGCCGGCCTGCGACATGTACTCGAGCTCGCGCAGGGATTTCACCATGCGCACGCGGTTGACCACCAGGAAGCCATCGTCGAACTCGCCCTGCCCGAGGCCCTGCACCAGGATCCGGTTCCACTTGGCAGTGTAGTAGTAGTCGTCCTGCTCAGCGGCGATGCGGCCCTTGTGCCAGCCCTTTTCCTTCAGCAGCTCGACGAGGTAGTCCATCGGGTGCAGCTCATCGCTGCCAACGTATTTGTCCGGGTAGGGAATGACGTTCTCTTCGCGCAGGTAAGCGGTGAACTTGGCCCCCACCGCGTCCATCTTGCGGCCGAACCAGAACGGCTCCTCGGCATCGACCGAGACCACCACCATCTGCGGCGTGTAGAACGACCAGCCGTCATAGCCCGTGAGGTAGAACTGGTTCGCCGGGTTCGAGACCAGCAGCACGTCGATCCCCCGGATCCGCATGGCGGCCTGGGTCCGGGCCACGCGGGCGCGGTATTCGTCATGGTCGAAAAGCAGGTTCATCGGCGTCTCCGGCTGTCGGTGTGCGCGGCCAGACAACCGCGCAAGCGCCACGATGTCGACCGATTTTTCGTTTTTGTACACATGAGCCCGACCTGAGGCCCCGGCATGGCGCGCGGATCAGCGCAGCTCGATCGAGACCCGCCCCGCCTGCCCGGTGGCGTCGATCACCGACAGCGTGGTGAAGCCCACCCCCTGCAGCGGCACAAGGAACTCCGGCCCGCGTTGCTGCGTGGCCAGCACCGCACCATCGGCCAGCAGCGTGAAGGGCGGTACGCCACCGCGCAGCTTCACCGGCACGCCGCGCGCATCCGCCGACAGCCGCGCGCCCTCGGGCGGGAAGGTCACCCGCAGGGAGGGCGCCTCCGTGTCACTGCCGCCGAAGCGGTGCAGCGGCACCGGCAGCTTGGCGTTGCTGACAAGCAGCGTGTCGGGCGGTGGCGCAGGCAGCGGCACCGGCTCGGCCCGGGCGCGCCCCAGCGCCTCGAACAGCAGCGGCGCTGCCAGCTCGCCGCCGAAGGCGCCGGGCATCGGCGTGCCATCGGGCCGTCCGATCCAGACGCCCGCCACGTAGCGCCCGTCATAGCCCAGCGCCCAGGCATCGCGGTGGCCGTAGGAGGTGCCGGTCTTGTAGGCCACCCGCCCCGGCGGTCCGGCCTGCGGCGGCGGTGCCAGCCCCGCCAGCACATGCCCCACCTGCCACGCCGCGCGCGGGCTCATCAGCCGCCGCGCGACCCGCGACTCCTCGCCCCGCCTCCAGCGCAGCCCGCGGGCCTCGCCACCCTCGGCAAGCGCCGCGTAGAGCGTCACCATGTCCCAGAGCGACAATCCAACTCCGCCAAGGCTCAGCGCCAGCCCCGGCTGCCCGCCGGGCAGCTGAGGCGAGAGGCCGGCGGTCTCGAGCGCCGCCATGACATGCGCCGGGCCCATGGCGTCGGTCAGCCGCACAACGGGGATGTTGAGCGACAGCTGCAGCGCCCGCGCCACCCGCAGCTCGCCGCGGAACTGGCCGTCGAAATTCTGCGGCGCGTAGGTGCCGAACTGCACCGGCGTGTCCGAGATCAGCGTCTCGGGATGCGCCAGCCCACGGTCGAAGGCCAGCCCGTAGACCAGCGGCTTCAGCGTCGAGCCCGGCGAGCGCAGCGCCCGTGTCATGTCGACAAAGCCCTGCCCGCGCGTGGCGGCGTAGGACGGCGAGCCGACGCTGGCCAGCACCTCGCCACTCTGGTGGTCGGCCACGATCATCGCCAGCGACAACCGGCTGTCGCGCCCCTGCATGTAGGTGGTGGCGAGCCGCTCGAGGCTCTGCTGCAGGTCGCGATCAAGGGTCAGACGGTGCCGCCCCGTCCCCTTGGCCAGCGCTCGGTCGGCGAGATGCGGCGCGATCTGCGGGAACGGGTGCTGGCGGTCCGGTGCGGGCTCGCGCCGCGCCGCAAGGGCGGTCTCGGCATCGATCACCCCGGCGCGTTCCATGCGCGTCAGAACCCGGTCGCGGGCAGCGCGCGCGGCCTCGGGGTGGCGATCCGGGCGGCGCGTCTCGGGGGATTGTGGCAGCGCCACCAGCAGCGCCGCCTCGGCGGGGGTGAGCCGCGCCGGCTCCTTGCCGAACCACGCCAGCGTCGCGGCGCGCAGCCCCTCGAGGTTGCCGCCATAGGGCGCGAGCCGCAGGTAGAGCTGCACGATCTCGGTCTTGTCCAGCCGCCGCTCGAGCGCCAGCGCCAGCCGCAACTGCCTCAGCTTGCCCGCCCACGCGCCGGTGCCGCCATCCTCGAGCAGTCGCGCCACCTGCATGGTCAGCGTCGAGGCGCCCGAGACGATGTGCCCGGCCCGCACCCCCTGCCCCGCAGCCCGCAGGGCGGCCACCGGATCGACGCCGGGGTGGCTGTAGAACCGCCGGTCCTCGTAGGCGATCAGCATCTCGAAGAACAGTGGATCAACCCGGTCGGGCGTCACCTCCATGCGCCAGAGCCCGTCCTCCACCGTGTAGGCCCGCAAGAGCCGGCCCTCGCGGTCGCGGACCTCGGGCGCGGTGGCGTGGTCCAGCACCGGCATATCGGTGCGCGCGATCCAGTCGTCGGCGGCATCGCGCCCCAGCGCCACCGCCCAAAGCAGGACGACAAGGGCGAGAAGCCTAGGCATCGGCCTCCCAGAGGCCCGGATAGGTCGCCACGAAGCCGGACGGGTCGATCACCAGCTGGGTGCTGAAGTCGCTCTGTTCGGCGTGGTAGGAGACCAGCGTGCCGCGCTCGCGGGTGTAGCTCTGATCCAGCGGCGAGACCTGCGGACCCGGCAGCCGCAGCCACGCGGCGCGGGTGGTCAACCGGCCGACATCGGGCAGGCGGCGCAGCGGCATCAGGTTGGTCGCGGGGGTGAAGGCGAAATCCACGTCCTCGCAGCCCTCGAGCTGCGGCTGTGCCTCGCCGTTGAGTGTCCATGCGCCGTCCTCGCGGGTCAGCTTGAGCGCCACTTCCTCGCCGGCATGGGTGCCGGTGACATCCGCCGAGCAGGTCTGCCAGTCACCGTTGATCCGCACCACGTAATCGAGCGCCGCCCAGCCCGCGCCATCGCGGAAGCGCGCGTGGCCCACCAGCATGTAGCCGCCATCGTGATGCGCCAGTCGGCACTTGTCTTCGCCATCGCGGTCGAGCGCGCGCCAGCGGGTGGTTGCAATAGTCTCGGTCATCGGATCTCCAGTCTGCCGGACGCGGTGGTCGCCCGGTATTCGGGGCGGTACATGTCCTCGACGAGGGCCGCCGGGTGGTGGAACGTGCCGGGCGACACCGCCCGCACGACATAGGCCAGCCGGATCGGCGCGCTGCCCGACTGGTTGACCGCCGCGAGGAAACGGTCGGCGCGGAACTCGGCATGTTCGGTTTCGCTGGGGTCCAGCCAGTCGAGCCCGCGGATATCTCCGGCGCGCAGCAGGTTCGGGTTGTCGATCTCGAGCCCCGCCGGCAGCGCGTCGTTGACCATCAGCCGCGCGCCGCCGTCCTCCGCAGGGCGTACGGTGAGCACGGCGACCATTCGGTCGCCCTGTTCCACCGGACCGCTGACCGGCGCCCCCTCGAGGGTGAAGTACTCGCGGCTGATCGTGTAGCCGTAGCCCTGCGCCTCGGTGTCGCCCTCGGGCACGCCAAGCGCGGTGACGGTGATCGGGGTCGGGCCGCTGCCGGTGTTGGTGATCTCGGTCGGGTCGAGGGCGTCGCCGGGAATGCGCCGCAGGAACGGGCCTGAGGCCGGCATGCCGTCCACCGCGATGCCCGAGGCACCGGGATCGGCCACCAGCGCATGGGCCGCCATCAGCGACCACGCCTGCTCCTGCGTCGAAAGCGGGCGGTCGGCCCCCGTCACGCGCGAGACCAGCGCCTCGCGATCCACGGCCCCCGAGCCTGCATCGGCGGCCAGCGTCAGCACCGCCGCCGCATCGCGCAGGGGCGAGCCGTAATCGGCGCGCCAGACCTGACCTTCCCCGGCATGTCCCGCCAGCCGCGCCGCCGCCTTGGCGAACATCCGGTCGGCGCGGGCCTGTTCGCCATAGCTGGCGAGCGCAGCACCAAGCTGCGCCTGCGCCAGCGGCGTGGCGAAGGCATCGGCGCGCTGGTCGGCGTAGTAGCGCAGCTCACCGATCGCGGCGCGGCCCTCGCGGGCCAGCACCATCAGCGCATAGGCGATGTCCTCACCGCCCTCCTCGAAATCCGGCGCATAGGCGACGCGGTTGGCGAGGTTGTCGAGCGCGGCGGTCAGGGCGGTCTCGGGCACCTCCTGCCCGGCGGCGCGGGCGCGGGTCAGGAAATCGCTGACATAGGCGTCGAGCCAGAAATCGCCCGAGCCCGCGCGCCAGAGCCCGAAGGCGCCGTTGGCTCCTTGTCGGGTCAGCACCTGCGTGATGCCTCTTGCGATGCGCGCGTCGATCTGCGCCTTGTTGCCCAGCCCCAACGGCTCGGTCAGCGACGAGAGCGCGAGCAGCGGCAGGGTCTGCGAGGTCACCTGCTCGGTGCAGCCATAGGGATAGCGCTCGAGCGAGGCGAGCAGCCCCGGCACATCGAACCGCGCCAGCGGCCCGGCCGAGACCATGACCTCGGCACTCTCGGACCGCAGCCCCTCCAGAGCCGCGCGATCCAACGTGAAGGTCTGGCCGGGATCGAGGGTGAAGCGGCGGGTTGTGCCCACCTGCGGGTCGTTCGAGCGCACCCCGATAGTCAGCGTCTTGGTGAGGCGCTTGCCGTCCGGCGTGGTGAGCGCCAGAGCGATCTCATGATCGCCTGTCAGATCGGCGCGCAGCGGCAGGCTCAGGCGCTGCGTTTCCCCCTCGGCCAGCGTCACTTCGGCAGGCGCATTGCCCAGCGAGACACCGCGCGCGGTGATCTCGAGCGACATCTGCCCGGTCGGGCCGGTGGCGTGGGTCAGCTCGAGCAGCAGCCGGGTCTCGTCTCCGGGGGCGAGGAAGCGCGGCAGCGAGGCGTTGATCACCACCGGGTCGCGCACCAGCACATCCGTTTCGGCCTGCCCCACTGCACTCTCGGTCCAGGCCACCGTCATCAGCCGCACCGTGCCGTTGAAATCCGGCATGTCGAAGCTGAGTTCGACGCGGCCATCCGCCCCTACGGTCACCGGACCCGAGAAGAACGCCACCAGCTCTTCGGTCGGCGGCGGCGATTGCAGGCGCATGGACGCCCCAGCATCGCCACCCGAGCGGATCGCGCCCATGGCGCCGCTCATGCCGTCGATCAGGCGGCCATAGAGATCGCGGATCTCCACCCCCAGCCGACGCTGCCCGAAGTAATGCCCCGACGGGTCGGGGCTGTCGAAGCCGGTGAGGTTGAGAATGCCCAGATCCACCGCCGCGACGGTGACATGGGCGGTCTCGCCCGCGGCCACGCCGTCAAGCTGAACAGCGGCGGTCAGCGGCGCGCGCGGGGCGCTCTGCTCGGGGGCGTCGAAGCTCACCGAGAGCTGCCGGTCGCCCGGCGCGATGGCGGCATGGGCAAGGCCGAGGCTGCGCGCCGGGCTCTGCCCCGCCGCGACATCCATCGGGCGCAGCAGTTGTGCGGTAACATAGGCGCCCGCGCCCCACTCTTCGGTCACCGGCAGGTCGATCACGCTCTCGCCCTCGGGCAGGTCCATCGCCTGCATCGAGATCACCCGGTCCGAGAGCACCGTCACCAGCGCCTCGCCCGCGTGGCGCGGCACCACGCGCAGCCGCGCGGTGTCGCCCGGGGCATAGCTCTCGCGGTCGAGCGACAGCTCGAGCATGTCCGGCGTGGCGACCGCGCCCACCGGCGCGTACCAGCCCGCTTCGAAGCCAACCGACGAGGCGACGTACTCGCCGCCCGTCCGCTCGACCACAAGCTCGTAGGCGCCCCAGTCAAGACCCGCGCTCACCCGAAGCGGCTCGCCCGCCAGCGTCGCCGACCCGCTGGCAACGGTGCTGCGCGTGGTCACCGGCTCCCAGTTCCAGTTGCCGTAGAGCTCGTACCACTGGTAGCGCGTCTCGACCCGGTTCACCCGCCATTCCACCTCCATCGGTACCGGCGCAAGATCCGGCCCGACCGCCTGCAGCAGGAAGCTGGCCTCCGTGCCCTCCGGCAGGGTGCCGTCGAACTCCGGACGAATGCCGATCATCGGCCCCGAGGGCGCAACCGGGCGGCTCAGCGAGCGCTCCACCGGGCGGCCCGAGCCTTCCGAAACCCGCAGCGTCACCCGCGCCTCCTGCGGCTGGCCCTCCGCCCCCTCGGGCAAGGGCAGCGCCAGCTGCGCGCGTCCGTCGCCGTCGCTGCGCAGATCCGGTGGGAAGGACTGCGTCTGCGGGTTGGCTTCGGCGTCATGGCGACCGAAGCGGTAGCCCGGCAGCGCCTCCAGCGTGGTCTGCGGGATCAGCGTCAGCTCACCTTCAATCGGCAGATCCGCCCCCGGCGCGCCGAAGAGATAGCGTGCCTCGAGCGTGAGCAGCGGTGGCGCGTCGCGCGCGATCGGCCCCTCGGGCAGGGACAGGTCGACGTCGATGCGCTCGGGCACGAAATCCTCGATCAGCACCATCTGCGACACCAGCGCCGGCGCCTCGGGGTCAGCGAAAAGCGCCAGCCGCCACGTACCGCGCGGCACCGAGGGGGCGAGCGGCAGGCTGAAGACATGGCCCCCCGCCACGCCCTCGCTCGAGACGATACGGGCATGCTCCACCCCGTCGGGCCGGGTCAGCACGGCGGTCAGCGGCACGCTCGCGACCGCCTGCACCTTTGCGTCGCGCAGCAGCGCAGTGGCGTGGATGGTCTCGCCCGCTCGGTAGGCGCCACGGTCGGTGGCAAGGAAGGCGTCGAGCGGCCCGGCGGGCGCACGCCCCTCGACGCCGCGATCCGAGAGATCGAAGGCCGGATCGGTGAGCGACAGGAAGGCGATGTCCTCCTCGCCCCGCGTGGCGGTCAGCAGCGCCGGGGCGGCCCCGCCGGTGCCTCGCGCCAGCCCGGCGGCAAAGCGCACCACGCCGTCAGCGTCGGTCGTGGCCACCCCAAGCGCACGGTTGGCCCGCGACAGCAGTGTCACCTCGAGCCCTTCGAGTGGCGCGGCATCCGAGAGCCCCCGCGCGACCACCGTGAGCCCGTCGGTCCCGGCCAGCGTCGTCAGGCCGATATCGGAGAGCACGAACCACTGCGTCGCGCCGGCCTCGTCATAGGGATCGGCCCCGGGCACCCGCGCGGTCAGCGCGTAGATGCCCGCTCGCAGATCGCCCACCACCTCGCCCATCGGCAGCCGCGTGGTCACCTCCGCGTTGAGCCGGTTCTCGACCTCGCCTTTGCCGGTCCAGACCTCTTCGGCCAGTTCCCCGGCAAAGCGCTCCTCGGCCCATGTCGAAAGCGGGCGGCCAAAATAGTCGTCCTGCATGGCGCGGATCAGGTTGCGGTCCGAGACCCGGCGCAGGGTCAGATCGACGTTGCCGAGATTCACCGTCTCGATCGGCAGCCCGGCATCGGCGCTCTTGGGCAGCACGTAGGCCCGGCCCGGGAAGCCAAGCGAGGGCGCGCGGTCGCGCACATAGGCGGTGATCGGCACGTCGCGGACCAGCGCGTCGCCCTGCGCCGAGGGCAGGCCCGCTCGGAAGGTCAGGTCATAGCGCTCGCCATGCTGAATGCCCGTGACGCAGATGCGCCTGTCGTCCGACACCACGGCGAGTTTCGGGTCCGGCAGCCCCACGAAGGGCGCGTAATCCTGCCCGGCACGGATCAGCTCTTCGGAGAACTCGGCGCAGATCCGCGGCGCGGCGCTATCGGCCTCGACCACGTGCTCGGTAATACGGAAGCCGTATTGCGCGATCGCCCGGTCTAGCGCGTCTGCGATCTCGTCGCGCGGCGCCAGCCGCTCGGCGAGCCGCAGCGCCGGCACCATCAGCCGGCCCTGCCCTGTCGCCTCGAGCCCCTCGGCCATCTGCATCAGCGCGGTGGCGCGCTGCGCCTCGGGCCCGGCGCGCAGGTAGGCGTTGATCGACGCCAACAGCGCCCGGCGCGCGTGGCTCCTTGTCTCGCCGCCGTTGCTGCTGGCCGTGGCATAGGCCCGCGACAGCCGCGCGTAATCGAGCCACAGCGCCGCCGCGTCGGTCTGCGCCAGCGCCGCGCCGGTCCAGCTCAGCGCATCACGCAGGTTGCCCTGCGCCTCGGCGCGGCGGGCGGCATCGCCCAGCGCCTCGACGCTCCACTGCCCGCCGGAATGACGCACGCCGATGGCCTCTGCCTCCTCGCGCGCGGCGGCAAGGTCGCCGCCGTCAAGGAAACCGAGATCGCGCCCCCGCGCCTGCGCCCGCGCCTGCGCCTCGGCGCCGGCGGCAATCACCTCTGCCGAGACCGCGCCGTCATAGGGTTTGCGCTCGGTCACGCCGGTCTTGGGGAAACAGGCGTTGGAGCGGGTGTTGAAGGTGAAGGCCACACAGGCTGGATCGCCGAGGCAGAGCCTCTGGCAGGCCTCGAGCGAGGTGTCGAACAGCGCCTGAAGGTCGCCGCCGAAGAAGTCCATGTCACGACTCACGATCAGGCGGCGTTCGGGCATCATCGTCCCGGCCTCCTGCGCGGGGGACGACGTGGCGGCACAGGCCGCCGCGACGAGAGCGAGCATCAGCCGGCGCATGCTGCAATCTCCTCCTGAAAGCTGAGGCATGGTGAACCCGGGCGGCCAGAATGGCAATGATTTCCGCCGTCTTCCTTAAGGCGATCTTCACCAAAACCGCGCCACTCTCCCCCCGATTTCAGGAGGCGGCCCAAGCATGAGTCTCTCGGCAAGACTGGCGGAGGAACGCCGCGCGAGGCTCGCGGCAGAGCGCCTGCTCGAACTCAAGCAGGCCGAGCTTTTTGCCGCCAACCGCAAGCTCGGCAAGCACGCCCGCGCCCTGAGCGACGAGATCCATGAAACCCGCGCCGAGATCACCGAGGTGCGCTCCGAGAACCGGCTGGTGAAATCGCAGCTCGGCCTCGCGCATGAGAAGATCGAACTGGTCGAGGGACAGCTCTGGAAGGCGCTTCAAACCATGCGCGACGGCTTCGCCATGTACAATTCCGACGCGCTGCTCGAGCTGGCCAACCCCGCCTTCCTTGCCCCGTTCGAGGATATCGACTCGGTCGGCCCCGGCGCGAGCTACCGCCACGTGCTCGAGATGCTGGTCGAGGAGGGCATCGTCGATCTGCAGGGCGAGCGTCGCCGGCACTGGCTCAGCCGGATGCAGGAGCGCTGGGAGATGAGCCCGATCCCGCCCGAGACCATCCGCCTCTGGACCGGGCAGTTCATCAAGATCCAGGATCGGCGCATGCCGGATGGTGGCGTGGTCTCGCTTTGCGTCGACATCACCGAGCTGATGCGCATGTGGTCGGCCATCGAAGAGCTGCCGGACGGCTTCGTAATCTACGATGCCGAAGACCGCCTGCTGATGTGCAATGCCCCTTACCGCAACCTCTACAGCGACAGCGCCCCCGCCATCATCCCCGGCGCCAGCTTCGAGGACATCCTGCGCTATGGTCTGTCGCAAGGCCAGTATGCCGAGGCGCTGGGGCGCGAGGAAGACTGGCTCGAAGAGCGCCTGTCGGCACATCGCAGGGCCGAGCAGGAGATGGAGCAGCAGCTGCGCGATGGCCGCTGGCTGCGGATCTACGAACGCGCGCTCTCCGATGGCGGCCGCGTGGGGCTGCGCATCGACATCACCGAGGCCAAGCGCATCCAGCAGGAGCTGGTCGAGGCCAAGCGCCGCGCCGAAGAGGCGAGCCACGCAAAGTCCGCCTTCCTCGCCAATATGAGCCACGAGATTCGCACCCCGATGAACGGCGTTGTCGGCATGGCCGAGCTGCTGCGCGAATCCGCCCTCAGCGACGAGCAGGCGCTTTATGTCGACACCATCCGCAACTCGGGCGAGGCGCTTCTGGTGATCATCAACGACATCCTCGACTATTCAAAGATCGAGGCCGAGCGCCTGCAACTCAAGCCAGAGCCCTTCGATCTGGAACGCACGGTGCACGAGGTGCTCTTGATGCTGCAGCCCACGGCGCGGGAGAAAGGCCTCGAGCTGCTGGTCGATTACGACATGTTCCTGCCCACCCGCTTCGTGGGCGATCCGGGCCGGGTGAGGCAGATCTTCACCAACCTCGTGGGCAACGCGGTCAAGTTCACCAACGAGGGCCACGTGCTGATCCGCATCACCGGGCGCTGCGTCGAGGAAGGAGAGGCCGCGGTGCATGCCACGGTCGAGGATACCGGCATCGGCATCCCGCCCGACAAGATCGAGCACATCTTCGGCGAGTTCAATCAGGTCGAGGATGATCGAAACCGCCAGTTCGAGGGCACCGGGCTGGGCCTTGCAATCACCAAGCGGCTGACAGACCTGATGGGCGGCGAGATCTGGGTCGAGTCCGAGGCCGGGCGAGGCTCGTGCTTCGGGCTGCGGATGGTGCTGCCGGTCGACGAGCCGGCCCAGATCGAGACAGCCGCCCTCCCCGACAGCCTGCGCGAGGTGCTCGTGGTCGATGATCACGTGCTGAACCGCGCCATCCTGACCCAGCAGATGGAGACGGTGGGCCTCTCGGTCGCCTTCTGCAAGACCGCCGAAGACGCGCTCGACCGGATGGACGAACCGCCCGACCTGATCATCGCCGAGCAGGATCTGCCGGACATGAGCGGGCTCGAACTGGCGCAGCAACTCGCGCGCGTGCAGCCGGGGCTTCCGGTGATGCTGCTTTCGCGCGAGCCACAGGCCCTGACCGAGCAGGCGCAGCGTTGCGGCGTGCGCGCAGTGCTGCCCAAGCCCGCCCCGCGCCGGGCGCTGTTCGCGGCGCTCGAGGCGATGTGTGCCGACCCGCCTGCCGCCGAGCCGAAGCCACCCGCCCAGACCGACGCGCTGCCGACCTTCCGCAGCCGGCGCGGGGGGGCCACGGCGGCGTCCGCAGCCGCCCCGGCCCGGCCCCTCGACGTGATCCTCGCCGAAGACAACCGCACCAACCAGATGGTGTTTCGCAAGATGGCGGAAGGGCTCGGGCTACCGCTCGAGCTGCGCCTTGCCGGCAACGGCATCGAGGCCGTCGAAGCTTACCGCAAGCGCCGCCCGGACCTGATCTTCATGGACATCTCGATGCCGCGCATGGACGGCAAGCAGGCCACGCAGGAAATCCGCGCCCTCGAGCCGCCGGGCGCGCATCTGCCGATCATCGCGGTCACCGCCCATGCCATGACCGGCGATCGCGACGGCATCCTCGAGGCCGGGCTCGACGATTACCTCACCAAGCCGCTGCGCAAGCAGGAACTGGCGCGGCTGATCGAAACCTGGGCCGGGCGCGCGGCTCAGCCGCCGTAGGGGCGCACGAAGACTGGCTGATCGGGCTGCGACAGCTCTTCGGAGAAAGCGTAGCCGCCGGTGTCGAAATCGCGCAGGCTGTCGGGATCGGTGAGCCGGTGCTGCACGATGTAGCGCGCCATCGCGCCACGCGCCTTCTTGGCGTAGAAGCTGACGATCTTCGGCTGGCCGCCCTTGTCTTCCA
>NZ_DS022276.1:917580-950693 GCF_000153725.1 Salipiger bermudensis HTCC2601
ATCCCGTCGACGCGCGAATATCCTGGCTGCGCAGTCACCAGCACTCGGCGCCGGTCGCTCGGCATCGGCGTTCAGCAGTTTCGAGATCCGATCGCCCCAGTACTCGTAGAGATCTTGCCGCGCTCGGTCTTCAGCCGCGAGCCCATCTCGAGCCGGTATTGCTGGAAGCCGTCGCGCGGGCGCAGCACGCCGTAGAGCCCCGACAGGATGCGCAGGTGATCCTGCGCCCAGTCCATCTCGTCCCTGTCCAGAGACGCCGCCTCGAGCCCCTGATACGTGTCGCCGGCAAAGCCAAGCGCCGCGGGGCGCAGTTCCTCGGCGGCGGGCGCGTCCTGAAAGTCGCGAAAGCGGTCGCGGTTGAGCTTGGCGAGATCGTCCGAGATCTTCATCAGCGACTTGAGGTCATCGACGCTCAGCTCGCGCGCCACCGCCGCAAGGCGCTTGGCCTCGTCCTGCAGGCGCGGTTCGGTCATCGTCACGTCGCGCTCCGACCAGTCCAGCTTCTTGGCGGGGGACACCACTACCAGCATCGCGAAACCTCCTTTGCCGGGCGGCGCCCGGTCTCATCCGTCATCGTCGTGATATTCGGGGAAACGAATACCCGGACCGATCTAGTCCGCCCGGGCCAGAACGTCCAGAAAGGCAGAGCCGAAACGCTCATAGCGCCGGTCTCCCAGCAGCCGCTCCATCGCCTCTCCGCTGTCGGGCCGGGCCTGCGCCACCTTGGCGAGCAGCGAGGCCGAGCAGGAGAGCGGCTTTTCCGTACCGTCGATGCCACGCACCAGATCCGCCTGCACCGCCATCAGCGTGTCGTAGAGCGAACCGGCCTCGCGCCCGGCAAGCTTGCGCCGGGTCGGGTGCATCTCCTCGCTGGCGCCGGTGATTACCGACAGGAACTCGGCACCGTAGCGTTCGAGCTTCTTGGCGCCGACGCCGCCGATCCGCGCCATGTCGTCGAGGCTTTGCGGACGGGTTTCGGCCATCTCGATCAGGGTCTTGTCGGGAAAGATCATGTAGGCCGGCAACGAGGCGGTCTCGGCCAGCGCCCGGCGCTTGGCCTTGAGCGCCGAGAGCAGCGGCGCGTCTTCCTCGGCCACCAGCGTCTTGACCTGCGGGCGACGCTCGGCGGCGCGGTCGATCACGTCGCGGCGCAGGGTGATGCTCTGCTCGCCCTTGAGGATCGGCAGCGCCGCGTCGGTCATCACCAGCGCGCCGTGGCGCTCGGGATCCGGGCGCACGAGATCAAAGCCCATCATCTGCCGGAACACCGCCTGCCACTGCCCCTTCTTGAGGTCGCGCCCGACCCCGAAGGTCGGCAGCTGGTCGTGGCGGCGCTGGCGCACCTTGTCGGTCTCGTTTCCGATCAGGATATCGATCAGGTGCCCGGCACCGAAGCTCTCGTCGGTCCGCAGCGCCGCCGACAGCGCCTTGCGCACCGCCTCAGTGCCGTCGAAGAGCTCGGGCGGCTTGTCGCAAAGATCGCAATTGCCGCAAGGTTCAGAGCTTTCGCCGAAGTAGCGGAGAAGCTGCTGACGGCGGCAGCCCAGCGCCTCGGCCAGCCCCAAGAGCGCGTTCAGACGACCGTGATCGGCGGTCCGACGCTCGGGCGGGGCCATGCCCTCGTCGATCTGGGCGCGGCGCAGGCGGATGTCGTCGGCGCCGTAAAGCGTCAGCGTTTCCGCCGGCGCCCCGTCGCGCCCGGCGCGGCCGATCTCCTGGTAGTAGGCCTCGATGGATTTCGGCAGGTCGGCATGGGCGACCCAGCGGATGTCGGGCTTGTCGACCCCCATGCCGAAGGCCACCGTGGCGACCACGATCAACCCGTCTTCCTTGGCGAAGCGCTCCTCGACGGCCCGGCGGTCATCCGCCTCCATGCCGCCGTGGTAGAAGCAGGCGCTGTGCCCCTCCTGCCCCAGCGCCTGCGCGAGGCTCTCGGTCTTGGCGCGGGTGCCGCAATAGACGATGCCCGAGCGGCCCTTTCGGGCGGCGGCAAAGCGCAGGATCTGCGCGCGCGGGCTGTCCTTGGGGCGGAAGGCAAGGTGGATGTTGGGGCGGTCGAAGCCGCGCAGGAAGGTCTGCGGCGTCTCGCCATCGAAGAGCCGGCGGACGATCTCTTCCTGCGTCTCCTGGTCAGCGGTGGCGGTGAAGGCCGCGAGCGGCACGCCAAGGCTGCGGCGCAGCTCGCCGATGCGCAGGTAGTCGGGGCGGAAATCGTGGCCCCACTGGCTGACGCAATGGGCCTCGTCGACGGCGATCAGGCTGACGCCGGCCTCCGCCAGCATCCGTTGCGCCCCGCCCGAGGCGAGACGCTCGGGCGCAAGATACAGCAGCTTGAGCGTGCCCTGCGAGAGCATGTTCCAGACCGCGTCAGTCTCTTCCTGCGTGTTGCCGGAGGTCAGAGCGCCGGCGGCAACGCCCGCTTCGCGCAACCCGCGCACCTGATCACGCATCAGGGCGATGAGCGGCGAGATCACCACCGTCACGCCGCCGCGCATCAGGGCGGGAAGCTGGTAGCACAGGGATTTTCCGCCGCCGGTGGGCATGATGGCGAGCACGTTCTCACCCTGCGCCACGGCATCGACGATCTCGCCCTGTCCGGGGCGGAAGGCATCAAAGCCGAAAATCTCTTTCAGCAGCGCCTCTCCGGGCGCGATGTCGCGTGGCATGGGCGGGACCTGCGGATTTTACGCTATATCTGCTCTATTCCGCACAGTCTCATACTAAGATTAGGTGAACAAGCCCGCCTGTGGCGGAAATCACCCGAACAGGATGGTCGGAAGAATATAGTCGCGCAGCGAGATCACGATGATGAACACCACGAGCGGCGCCAGATCCAGCGGGTGGGTGTTGGGCAGGATGCGGCGGATCGGCGTGTAGATCGGCTCGAGCAGACGGTTGAGCCCGGTCCAGATGCCGGCGACCAGCGGCTGCCGCAGATTGAGCACGTTGAAATTGATCAACCAGCTCATGATGATGTGGACGATCATGATGAAGAAGATCACGTCGAGGATCAGCTTCAGCGGGCCGTAGATTGCCATCATGTGGTGTGTTTCCTTTGCCTGTCCGCGCACACAGGTAAGCATCCCAGCAGGCGAGGGCAATAGTGCCGCAGGGTTGTGGTTGACGTTCCGGGCGCGGCGCGGCCCTTTGGGCGCAAATTCAAGGAGTCGCCCGCATGTATCCCTTCATCCGCATGGCCAAGGAGCTTTGGATCTCGCGCAACCAGCCGCCGCTCGAGCTGGGCGAGAGCCACATCTCTCACCACATCTGCTGGCCGTGGGATCTCGACCTGTGGAAAGAGCTCAACAATGGCCGCACCCTGACTCTCTACGATCTGGGGCGCATCCCGCTGGCCAAGCGCTCCGGGCTGATCGGCGTGCTGCGGCGCGAACGCTGGGGTCTGACCATGGCGGGCGCGGTGGTGCGCTACCGTCGGCGCATCAAGCTGATGGAGAAGGTCGAGATGCGCTCGCGGCTGATCGGCTGGGATGCGCGCTTCATGTATCTCGAGCAGACCATGTGGAAGGCCGATGGTGAATGCGCCAACCACGCGGTGTATCGCGGCGCGGTGACCGACCGGAACGGCATCGTGCCGACCGACCGGATCATGCAGGCGCTCGGTCACGAGATCGAGTCGCCGGAGCTGCCCGATTGGGTGCAGAGCTGGCTCGCCGCCGAGGACCAGCGGCCCTGGCCGCCGCAGATGTAGGACGGGCGCCCGTTTTCGCCTTGCCCCCTGCCCCGCCCGGCTGTTCTATCGCGCCGCGGACAGGAGGACAGCATGGCCGGCAACGTGACACGCAAACGCATCTGGGGCTGGTTCTTCTTCGACTGGGCCAGCCAGCCTTACAACACCTTGCTGCTGACCTTCATCTTCGCGCCCTATGTCAAGGAATTGATGGGAGACGGCAGCCGCGCACAGGCGGCGTGGGGCTTCGGCATTGCTGCGGCGGGCTTTGTCATCGCCATCCTCGCCCCGATCCTCGGCGCGCTGGCCGATACCGGCGGCAACCGGCTGCGCTGGATCTGGGGCTTCTCGGGGCTCTACGTGCTGGGCTCGGCGATGCTGTGGTTCGCCGCACCGGGCGACTTCAATCTGATCTCGACACTGTTCTTCTTTGCCCTCGGCCTCGTCGGCATGGAGTTCGCGACGATCTTCACCAACGCCATGCTGCCCGACCTCGGGCGCCGGGACGAGATCGGGCGCATCTCGGGCAATGGCTGGGCCTTCGGCTACGTGGGCGGGCTGATCGCGCTGGTGCTGATGCTGGGCTTCTTCGCAGAGAGCGCCACGACCGGGACCACCTTCCTCGGGCTCGCCCCGGCGCTCGGGCTTGACCCCGAAATGCGCGAGGGCACGCGCTTCGTGGGGCCGTTGACCGCGGTCTGGTACGTGGTCTTCATGGTGCCGTTCTTCCTCTGGGTGCGTGACCCGCGCAGCCAATCGGCCCCCAAGGGCGCGGTCAAGCGGGCGCTGACGGATCTCAGGGGCACGCTGAAGCGCCTGCCCGAAACCCCCTCGCTCTTCGCCTTCCTCGCCTCCTCGATGTTCTACCGCGACGCGTTGAACGGGATGTATGCCTTCGGCGGCATCTATGCCGCCGGGGTGCTCGGCTGGTCGGTGGTCGATACCGGCGTTTTCGGGATCATCGCGATCATTTCCGGCGCGCTTTTCGCCTGGCTCGGCGGCAAGGCCGACACCCGCTTCGGGCCCAAGCCGGTGATCGCCGTCTGCATTCTCGTGCTGACCGCAGTCGCCATCGGCATCGTCTCGGTCGAGCGCGATGCGCTGTTCGGCATCGCCCTGCCCGAGGGCTCGCGCGCCGCCGACTATGCCTTCTGGCTCTTCGGTGCCACCATCGGTGCTGCGGGCGGGGTGATCCAGGCCGCCTCGCGTACCATGATGTGCCGACAGGCCAACCCCGCGCGCATGACCGAGGCCTTTGGCCTCTACGCGCTCGCCGGGAAGGCCACCTCGTTCCTCGCACCGCTGCTTATCGGAGTGGCAACGACGGTGAGCGACAGTCAGCGCATCGGCGTGACGCCGATCATCGGGCTTTTCGTAATCGGGTTGGTTCTGCTACGCTGGGTGCAACCAGACGGAGACCGAGCAGAATGATCCGCACCCTGACCGCCATCGCCGTGGCCGCGCTGACTCTTGCAGCCTGCGGCGGCGACCGCCCCGCCGCCACCGTGACCGAAGAGGACCTCCCCCGGGTGACCGGGGTGCTCTCGACCAAGAGCGCCAAGAGCATGTTCGGAGCCGAGCAGGTCGGCTCGCAGCAGAGCGCCGCCGCTTACGGCTCCTATTCGCGGGGCTGCGTGGCCGGTGCCCAGCAACTGGCCGAGACCGGTCCGACCTGGCAGGCGATGCGGCTCAGCCGAAACCGCAACTGGGCCCATCCCGAGACCATCGACTACGTGCAGGACCTGAGCCGCAAGGCGGCGCAGCTTCCCGGCTGGAGCGGTCTCTACATCGGCGACATGAGCCAGCCGCGCGGCGGCCCGATGACCTCGGGGCATGCCAGCCACCAGATCGGGCTCGATGCCGACATCTGGATGCGCCCGGCAAACGATCTCAGTCTCAGCCGCTCGGCGCGGGAAAACATCTCGTCGATCTCGCTGCGACGCGCCTCGGGCGCCTATACCAACGACAACTGGACCCGGTCGCATCACGAGCTGCTGAAGGCCGCGGCCAGCGACCCGCGCGTGGCGCGAATCTTCGTCTTCCCCGGCGCCAAGGTGAAGATGTGCAACGACGAGACCGGCGACCGCGCATGGCTGCGCAAGATCCGGCCTTGGTATGGCCACCATTACCATTTCCACGTGCGGCTGAGCTGCCCGCCGGGCGCCACCGGCTGCGTCAACCAGACGCCACCGCCGCCGGGTGACGGCTGCGCCGATGCGCAGGCCTGGGTGAACAACATCCTCAACCCGCCGCCGCCCGACCCGAACGCGCCACCGCCCAAGCCCAAGCGCGATCTCACCATGGGGGACCTTCCGGCCCAATGCGCAACCGTACTCGCGGCGCAATAGGCGCTGCACTGGCGGGCGCGATCGCCATCGCCGCCGCGGCCAGCGGCGGCGAAGCGCGTTTTGTCGCCAGCTTCACCTGGAGAATGAACGATCCGGCCTTCGGCGGGTTCTCCGGCCTCGAGCTCTCCGAAGACGGCAGCCGCTTCACCGCGATCAGCGACCGCGCCGGCATCATCTCGGGCACCCTCGAACGACAGGAGGGGCGCATCGTGGCGGTGCAGGCCGGCCCGGTTGAGGATCTCAGGGACGACAAGGGGCAACCGCAAAGTCAGGCCGACGGCGATTCCGAAGGGCTCGCGGTCGACGGCAGCGGCCGCGTCTTCGTGTCCTACGAGGGCACGAGCCGCGTCTGGGCCTATGACACGCCCGACCGCGCCATGCCCCTGCCCCGCGCCGAGGCCTTCAAGCGGCTACAGACCAATTCCAGCCTCGAGGCTCTGGCGATCGACGCCCAGGGCCGGCTCTACACGCTCCCGGAACGCTCGGGCGAGCTGACCCGGCCCTTCCCTGTCTGGCGCTACGACACCGGCCGCTGGACGCAGCCCTTTGAGATCCCGCGCCGCGGCGGTTTTCTCGCCGTTGGCGCCGACATCGGCCCCGACGGACGCTTCTACCTGCTGGAACGCGAGTTCACCGGCGTGGGCTTTCGCAGCCGGGTGCGCCGTTTCGACATGACCGAAGATGGGTTGAGCGGGGAAACCACGCTGTTCGAGAGCCACCTGCTGCGCCACGACAACCTCGAGGGCATCGCGGTCTGGCGTGACGAGGCGGGCGCGATCCGCCTGACGATGATCTCGGACGACAATTTCAACTTCTTCCAGCGCACCCAGCTGGTCGAATACACCGTCCCGGAATCTCTTGCCTCAAGCCCTGACAGGCCTTAAGGGGACCAATCCGCCGCGTCCGGCGCGGCCAAGTCCCCGCAACCTTGTCAAAACGGGTCAAGAAACATGACGCGCAAACATCTTCCCGGCATTCTTGCCATGGCCACCATCGTGCTGGCCTCCAACATCCTCGTGCAATTCCTGTTCGGCCAGTGGCTGACCTGGGGTGCCTTCACCTATCCGCTCGCCTTCCTCGTCACCGACGTGATGAACCGCCTCTACGGCGCCAAGGCCGCCCGCAAGGTGGTCTTCGCCGGCTTCGTGGTCGGCGTGATCTGCTCGCTGATCGGCACCCAGATCATGCTGCAGGGCGATGGCTACACCTATCCCGCCGTGACGCTCCGCGTCGCCATCGGCTCGGGCCTTGCCTTCCTCACCGCGCAGATGATGGACGTGGCGATCTTCGACCGCCTGCGCGAAGGCGCATGGTGGCGTGCGCCGCTGGCCTCGACGCTGGTGGGCTCGGCCCTCGACACCGCGATCTTCTTCACCATCGCCTTCTCGGGCGCGCTGAGCTTCCTCGAGCCCGGCAACGACGTGAGCTGGGCCGGTGAAATCCTGCCGCTGCTGGGCGTTGGCCCGATGGTGCCGCTCTGGGTCTCGCTGGGCACCGCCGACTGGCTGGTGAAGCTCGGCCTCGCCATCATCGCGCTGGTGCCATTCCGGGTGATCGTTTCGAAGGCACTTTCGTCGCGCGCGATGGCCTGAGCTGCAGAAAACGTTTTGAGAATGGGCGGTGTCGTGCCACCCTGAAGATGCGTTTTTCAACAGCTGAAAGGAGGTGATCCAGTGTCTAGAGAAACATTGGAGAGAGGTGTCGGAACAGCCCGGAGGATGACCTGCTAGGGCAACCCCTGGCAAGACTTCCGATCGAGGTTGGCATTGCCTAACCGGCCCGCCTCCTTGACGTCTCGAATGGGTCACTCCACAGGCAGGGTGACCCATTTCCCATTTCAGACCGCCTCGCCCGGCACCTTCGGGCGCAGCGCGATGCAGGGGCCGCCCGGGAGACCGTGGCGGCCCCCGCTTTTTGTGCTAGGTCCTGCCCATGCTTGAGATAAACGACCGCATCAGCATCGAAGACTGGGAAATGACGGAACAGTTCATCCGCGCCTCGGGGCCGGGCGGGCAGAACGTCAACAAGGTCTCGAGCGCCGTGGAACTGCGGTTCGAGGCCGAGCGCTCGCCCAACCTGCCGCCGGCGGTGAAGACCCGCCTGCGCAAGCTCGCCGGGCGGCGCTGGACCAAGGAGGGCGCGGTGGTGCTGCAGGTCGACGAGACCCGCAGCCAGGCGCGCAACCGCGAGATCGCCCGCGAGCGCCTCGCAGAGCTGATCCGCAAGGCGCTGGAGAAGCCCAAGCGGCGCATTCCCACGCGGCCGACGCTGGGCTCGAAACGCCGCCGCCTCGAGGGCAAGAAGCAGCGCGGCGAGGTCAAGGCGCTGCGTGGCAAGGTCGATCCCGGCAACTGAGAGACCCCGCGCCGGCCTCAGATCACCCGCACCTGGGTGCCGATCGGGGCCACCGCGAAGAGCTCTTCGATCTTCTCGTTGTAAAGGCCGATGCAGCCGTCCGACGACTTGCGCCCGATCTTGCGCGTATCATGGGTGCCGTGAATGATGTAGGCCGGCCAGCCAAGATACATCGCGTGCGTACCAAGCGGGTTGTCCGGGCCCGGCCCGATGGGCTTCCAGTCGGGGTAGCGCTCGAGCTGCGAGGGGGTGGGCGTCCAGGACGGACCGACCTTTTTGCGCACGATCTTGGTGTAGCCGCGCTTGGTCAGTTCCTCGGTCAGCGGCACGGATGTTGGATAGATCCGGTAATCGCTGCCGTCGCCGTTCCAGAAATGCAGCGCCCGCGAGGTGGTGTCGCAGACGATGCAGGCCTTTCCCAGCGCGTCGAAGTGATCACGCCAGTCCTGCATGGCAAAGCTCGAGATGTTGCGGCGCGCGCCGTCCTGCGCGCGCGCCATGGCCGGAACCATCAGCGATCCGGTCGCGGCGGCGCCAAGCGTCAGCGCAGCGCGCCGGGTGAAGCGGGTGGACATTGGGACTGCTCCTGTTTCTTCCGTGGCCTCTGCGGGCCACGGCGCTGTTTCAGCAGCCCTGCCTTAAGCCAAGCTTAAGCTGCGCGCTCAGCCCTCGGACCCGTCCGGACCGGTCGCGTCTTCGCCCGCCATCGCCACCAGCGCGGGCACTTCGGAGCCGTCTGTCCACTTGCCAGCCTCTTCCTTGGTCAGAACCACCACCTTGGTGCCATTCTCGACCTGCTCGGCAAGATGGATCACATCCTGGTTGAACATGCGGATGCAGCCCGAGGAGGTTCCGTGCCCCACCGTCCAGGGGCTTGGCGTGCCGTGAATGCGGTAAAGCGTGTCGCGGCCATTCTTGTAGAGATAGAGCGCCCGCGCGCCGAGCGGGTTCTCAAGGCCGCCCGGCAGGCCGTTCCTGACCGGACCGTATTCCTCGGGATCGCGGCGCAGCATGTTCGCGGTCGGTGTCCAGTAGGGCCAGTCGCGCTGAAACGGGATCGTCGCCTCTCCAGAGAAGCCGTAGCCCTGCGCGCCCACCGCGATCAGGTAGCGCATGGCGGTTTCGCCGCCCTTCAGGTGGTAGAGGAACCGCCCGCCGGGATCGACCACGATGGTGCCGGCCTCATAGGGCGCATGATACGGCACCAACTGCCGCTTTCGGAACTCGGTGAGATACTTGTCCTCGATGGCCGGGACTTCGAAGCCGTTGTCGACAGTCGCCGCGTACATCGCCCGGGTCTCGTCGCTGATCTCGCCAAGCTGGTTCGGCGGCGGCGCCATCGCGCAGGCTCCCAGCACAGCAGGCAGCGCCAGCAAGGCAAGGTATTTCAGTCTCAGACTGGTCAGTGCGATCATGGATGGTCTCTTGTCCTCTCGACCCGCTGCCGTGGCCGGTCCCGGCCGTAGCCCAGATCCGCCGGCACGGGTGGCGATGCCCCCGCCCGGCCAACACGGCATGGGTGTTTTCTGTTTTATCCCTCTAACCTCGTCCGTCTGCCGGTGAGGTCAAGCAAACACCGCAACAGGCTTCCCACGAAGCGATCCCTCGCTTATATGCGCGCCATGCAGAATCCTCCCGACCTGCGCCCCGATCTGGCGCGCGCCCGCATCTCCGAGACCAAACGCGACGGCCAGCCGACCATCGGCATGGTCTCTTTGGGCTGCCCGAAAGCACTGGTCGACAGCGAACGCATCCTCACCCGGCTGCGCGCCGAGGGCTACGGCATCTCGCCCGATTATGCCGGGGCCGACGCGGTCATCGTCAACACCTGCGGCTTCCTCGACAGCGCCAAGGCCGAGAGCCTCGAGGCCATCGGCGAGGCGCTGAACGAGAACGGCAAGGTCATCGTCACCGGCTGCCTCGGCGCCGAGCCCGACTACATCACCGGCGCCCACCCCAAGGTGCTGGCCGTCACCGGCCCGCACCAGTACGAGCAGGTGCTCGACGCGGTGCATGGCGCGGTGCCGCCGGCGCCCGATCCCTTCGTCGACCTGCTGCCGTCATCGGGGGTCAAGCTCACGCCGCGGCATTACAGCTACCTGAAGATCTCCGAGGGCTGCAATCACGCCTGCAAGTTCTGCATCATCCCCGACATGCGCGGCAAGCTCGCCTCGCGCCCGCACCGCGCGGTGATGCGCGAGGCCGAAAAGCTGGTCGAGGCCGGCGTCAGGGAGCTGCTGGTGATCAGCCAGGACACCTCGGCCTACGGCACCGACTGGAAGGACCGCCCCGAGAAGGCGCCGATCCAGAGCCTCGCACGCGACCTGGGATCGCTCGGGGCGTGGGTTCGGATGCACTATGTCTACCCCTACCCCCACGTGCGTGAGATGATCCCGCTGATGGCCGAGGGCGGCATCCTGCCCTATCTCGACATCCCCTTTCAGCACGCCCACCCCGACACGCTGCGCCGCATGGCGCGGCCCGCCGCTGCGGCCCGTACGCTCGACGAGATCGCCGCATGGCGCGCCGTCTGTCCCGAAATCGTGCTGCGCTCGACCTTCATCGTCGGCTATCCCGGCGAGACCGAGGCCGAGTTCCAGACCCTGCTCGACTGGATGGACGAGGCACAGCTCGACCGGGTCGGCTGCTTCCAGTACGAGAACGTCGCCGGGGCACGCTCGAACGCGCTGCCCGACCACGTGCCCGCCGAGGTCAAGCAAGAGCGCTGGGATCGCTTCATGGAAAAGGCCCAGGCGATCTCCGAGGCGAAGCTTGCGGCCAAGGTCGGCACCCGCGTGGAGGTGATCGTTGATCTCGTCGAGGATGACGCCGCCACCTGCCGCACCGAGGCCGACGCCCCCGAGATCGATGGCAACCTGTTCATCGACGAGGGCCACGAGGCGCTGTCCCCTGGTGACATCGTGACGGTCGAGGTCGATGAGGCGGGCGAGTACGACCTCTGGGGTCGCCTCGCCTGACGGCAGTGTCACTTGTGATTCGCACGTGAAGGCACACGTATAACGGGAATTTTAGCGCTACCCGCTGCATCAGAGATCACGGTAATGTGTGGACTCTTCAGAGTTTTCGCGGCTGTCAATGCACCTGACAAGAGAAAGCGGGTTTTCGCTAGGTCAAACCCGACCTTGGTGTTAAGATTACACCATCGTTAAAGCAGTAGATCGATCGTCCGTAAGCTGCCCCGGGATGATCAGGATCCGGACCCGTCCGATCCTTGAGCAACCCGACTGACGGGCATCGAAGATTTTGTTTTCACTGAGACATTTCAGTCCAGAGAATGCCCTCGCCCCGCGGGGGCATTCTTTTGCGCGCGGACCGTGGCGCTTTCCGCGCCCTGCCCGCTTGCGCCGCCCGCGCCGCTGCGGCATGGCTCTGCGCCATGGCGAAGCTCTATTTCAACTATTCCACCATGAATGCCGGCAAATCGACGCTGCTGCTGCAGGCTGCGCATAACTACGGCGAGCGCGGCATGGAGGTCTACCTGCTGACCGCGCGGCTCGACACCCGCGCCGGCGCGGGCCGCATCGGCTCGCGCATCGGGCTCGGGCGCGAGGCGGACACCTTCACCCCCGAGGACGATCTCTTCGCCCGCATCGCCGCCCAGCACGAAGCGCGCGACCTCGCCTGCATCTTCGTCGACGAGGCGCAGTTCCTCACCGAGGCGCAGGTCTGGCAACTCGCCCGCGTGGCGGACGATCTCAAGATCCCGGTGATGGCCTACGGCCTGCGCGTCGATTTCCGCGGCCAGCTGTTCCCGGGATCGGCGGTGCTTCTGGCACTGGCCGACACCATGCGCGAGGTGCGCACGATCTGCCATTGCGGCCGCAAGGCGACCATGGTGATCCGTCAGGATGGTGACGGTCGGGTGGTCACAGCCGGCGATCAGGTGCAGATCGGCGGCAACGAGACCTATATCTCGCTGTGCCGGAAGCACTGGCGCGAGGCGGTTGGGGATCGTGACGCGGACATCACCGACACCGGCACGGCCTGAGACCGCTGGGCGGGGGCGCTGCCCCCTCTTGGCGCTGTGCGCCAATTCACCCCCGAGGTATTTTTGAACCAGAGAAGACAGAAGCGCCGCGCCCCTGGCTTCTCTTCGTCAAAAATACTCCCGCCGGAGGCAGGCCGGCCATCGCGACCGGGACCTCGGACGGGGATGGGCACAGCGGCCCGGTCCGCGTCAGCTGCCGCGCTGCGGGATCACCTGCTGAACGATGCCCACGAAGATCAGGTAGATCGAGGTGGCGACAAGGCCCCAGTGGGCCCAGCTTTCGGGGTGGAAATCGACCCAGGCGGCCCAGCCGGCAAAGCCGGTCCAGGCCAGTGCAATCGGTAGGGAGACGCTGCGCCAGCGCTTGGTGCGCACCGGGTGGATGAATTTCAGCGGCAGGAACATGGCCACCGCCAGCAGCACCACGAGCACCAGCATCACCCAGAGCGCCGGCTCGATCGCGAAAAGCACCAGCACCAGCATGTTCCAGCAGCCCGGGAAGCCGTGGAACGAGTTGTCCTCGGTTTTCATTCGGCTGTCGGCGAAGTAGAGCGCGCTGGAATAGGTGATCATGATGATCGCGAACCAGCCGGTCCAGCCCGGCATCAGCCCGGACTGGAACAGCGCGAAGGCCGGGATGAAGACATAGGTTAGGTAGTCGATGATCAGGTCGAGCAGCACGCCGTCGAAGCGCGGCGCGTTTGTCTTGACGTCGTATTTGCGCGCCAGCGGGCCGTCGATGCCGTCGACGAAGAACGCCACCACCAGCCACAGGAACATGACCGACCAGTCCTCCTGCGCCGCGGCCAGCAAGGCCAGCATGGCAAAGACGGCCCCGGTCGCGGTGAGCATATGGGTGAGCAGGGCTTTGGAGGCGATTTTCATGCGCCTGTCATGCCGCATGTGACCGGCAATCGCAAACGCTCAGTCGCTTGCGGGCGGCACACGCATCAGCTGCGCCAGCGCATCGAGCTCCTGGCCGATGCCACCGCCCACCGCCTCGGCCGCGGCGCGCCGCGCGGTCTCGATCTTGTTCTGGCCGAGCTTCCAGGTGCTGTCGACGCGCTCGACCTCAAACCGGAAGGGCAGGATCATGCGCAGGAGCTTGGCCCGCGTCTCCTCGGTCATCTTCTCCATCGTCCACGGCACCTTGGGCAACCGCGCCTCGAAGAAGGCCGACTGCGCCTCCAGCAGTGGCTCGAGCGCGTCCTGAGGCAGCGGCAGGAGCCGGCCCGTCAGGTGCACCGCCACGTAGTTCCAGGTCGGCACCTGGTCGGGGCCGAGACCGTACCAGTCGGGCGACACATAGCCATCCGCGCCGCTCACCGCGATCCGGGCCGGCAGGCCACCCCTGGCCGCTCGCGAGATCGGGTTCGAGCGCACGAGGTGCAAGTCCGCGTATCCGCCATCCTCGGAGAGCAGGAAGGGCACGTGCGACAGCAGCGGCGCGCCCTCGCTTGAGACCGCCAGCGTGCCGAAGGCGCGCTGCCGCGCAAAGCTGAGGCTCTCGTCGCGGGTCGTGCCGCGAAAGGTCGGATTCGGGTGCATCTCAGGCCACGAGCCGCTGGCCATGCTGGCCGGTGATCGTCGCGGTGACGATGGCGCCCTCGGTCTGCGGGGTCGAGAGGTCGACTTCCGTGAACTGCTCGGTGCGCCCCATGGTCGGGTTTTCCATCAGGATCCGATGTGTCACGCCCTGCTGCGCCGCGAGATGACGCGACACCGCGGCCTCGCCGGCGGCGCGCAGGCGGGCGGCGCGGGCCTTGATGGTATTGCCGTCGACCTTGCTGGGAATCTTCGCCGCAGGCGTGCCCGGGCGCGAGGAATATGGGAAGACGTGCAGCCAGGTCAGGCTGCACTCCTCGACCAGCTTCAGCGAGTTCTCGAAATGCGCCTCGGTCTCGGTCGGAAAACCGGCGATGATGTCGGCGCCGAAGGTGATGTCGGCCCGCAGGCGACGCGCCTCTTCGGTGAAGCGGATGGCATCGTCGCGCAGGTGCCGGCGCTTCATGCGCTTGAGAATCAGGTCGTCGCCGTGCTGCAGGCTGAGATGCAGATGCGGCATGAGGCGCGGCTCGGAGGCGATGGCGAGCATCAGGTTGTCGTCCGCCTCGATGCTGTCGATCGAGCTGATGCGCAGGCGCGGCACATCGGTCAGCCGCAGGATGCGCATCACCAGATCGCCCAGGCGCGGCGTACCCGGCAGGTCGGCGCCCCAGGAGGTCAGGTCGACTCCGGTCAGAACCACCTCGTTGTAACCCTTCTGCACCAGGCGCTTGATCTGGTCGACGACCACGCCCGCAGGGACAGAGCGCGAATTGCCCCGGCCATAGGGAATGATGCAGAAGGTGCAGCGGTGATCGCAGCCGTTCTGCACCTGCACATAGGCGCGCGAGCGGGTGCCGAAGCCGTCGATCAGGTGGCCGGCGGTCTCGGTCACCGACATGATGTCGTTGACCTGCACCTTCTCGGTCTCGCCGATGAAGCCGTTGGACAGCCCCGCCCAGGTGTCGGGCGACATCTTCTCGGAATTGCCGATCACCGCGTCGACCTCGTCCATCGCGGCGAAACTGTCCGGGTCGATCTGCGCGGCACAGCCGGTGACGATGACGCGGGCCTCGGGATTCTCGCGGCGCAGGCGGCGAATCTCCTGCCGCGCCTTGCGCACCGCCTCGGCGGTGACGGCGCAGGTGTTGACCACCACCGCGTCGCCGACGCCGGCCTCTTCGGCCAGCGCCTTCATCGCCTCGGTCTCGTAGGCATTGAGCCGGCAGCCCAGCGTGGTGAACTTTGGTGCGCTCATCGGGCCGCCTCCAGCCAGGCAGGGCCGAAGCTGCCGTCGAACACATGCGCCGTGGCGCCGGTCATCCAGACGCCATCGTCGCGCCAGTCGATCTGCAACGTCCCGCCATCGAGCTCGAGCGTCACCTTGCGGCCCGTGAGACCGCGCCGCGCCGCCGCCACCGCGGTGGCGCAGGAGGACGAGCCCGAGGACAGCGTCACGCCGACGCCGCGCTCCCAGACCCGCATGCGCAGGTGATCGGGGCCGATCAGGCTCGCCACCTGCACATTGGTGCGCTGCGGATATAGCGGGTGATGCTCGAATCGCGGCCCGAAGGCCTCGAGATCGATGGCCTCGGCATTCTCGACAAAGAAGGTGCAGTGCGGGTTGCCCATGCCTGTGGCCACCGGCGTGCCCTCGATCGGCAGCGCAAGCGTGTCCATCTCGGAGGCCAGCGGGATGTCCTGCCAGTCAAGCTGCGGGTGGCCCATATTGACCGAGGTCAGCCCGTCGCCCGCATCCTGCGCAAAAAGCTTGCCGCGCTCGGTCACGAGGGTGAGCCGGTCCTTGCCGCTCTCGTCCATGAGGAACCGCGCGATGCAGCGGGTGGCGTTGCCGCAGGCGCCGGCGGTCGAGCCGTCGGCGTTGTAGAAGGTCAACCGCGCATCCCCCTCGCCCGTCTCGATCAGCGCCAACTGGTCGAAGCCCACGCCGCGATGACGATCGGCGATGGCGCGGGCCAGACCCGGGGTCACGGTGATGCGGCGCGCACGCCCGTCGAGCACGACAAAATCGTTGCCGAGGCCGTGCATCTTCATGAAGGACAGGGGTTCGCGCGTGTGTTCCATGGCGCGCATATACGCGCGTTGCAGGACCCTTTCCAGAGCCGCGAAAATTTCCTGTCAGAAAACTGTAAAAATGTGCTTGACCCCACCCCCGGTAATTTCTAGAAGCCGCCCCACAGTGGGCCGTTAGCTCAGTTGGTAGAGCAACTGACTTTTAATCAGTGGGTCGCAGGTTCGAATCCTGCACGGCTCACCACTGCACCAACATCGTGAGACTGATCGTTCCTTTCGGGAGCGTGATCTCGCGATGTCGGATGCTCTCCCGACAGAGTGACGCCGCTCCGGCGCATGGAACCCCGACAGCGGCTTGCGCGTATGTCTGCGCAGCCACGGAGACACGCCATGAAGGATCCTCTCAACGCCCTCACCCTGACGCTGATCGCGGCGCTCGGCATCCTTGCGCTGATGGCTGTGCCGCATGGCGATTCGACCACCGCCCTGACGCTTCTCGCCCAGCGGTGACCGCGAGACGCTTGCCCCGCCGCTCCGCCGGTGCAACTCTGTCACCCGTGATGACGAGGTTGCACAGATGATCCCGGCGCAGGTCGGGCAGGCCCCGCTCGATACCCTGCAAAGCACCGCGCTCGAGGCGCTTGCGCAGGCCGAGAGCTTTTTCACCACGTTCGTGCGGCCGTGGAACTTCTACCAGATCGGCATTGCGCTGACGCTGTTCCTCATCGCCCACCTCATCGCGCAGGTCGTGAGCCCGAGGATGCGCGAGTGGATGCGCTCGCGCGAAGGCTGGCCGACGTGGCGGCTGCGGATGTTGCTGGTGCTGCAGCGCCGATTGCGAATGATCTTCTTCGTGATCCTGATCTGGCACGTGATCGGCATCATGCAACAGGTCACCTGGCCGTCGCGCTCTTACCTCCTGATCGTCATTGCGAAACTCGCCAGCGCATGGCTCGGCATCGCGCTGGGAACGCGGCTGATCCGCAACCCGGCGCTGCGCAGCCTCTTGCGCTATGGCGCGTGGATCTGGGTGACGATCTGGATCCTCGGCCTGAGCGAAGAAACCGTGGCGGTGCTCGACAACGTCGCCATCGAACTCGGGGAGAGCCGGCTTTCGGTCTGGCTCATCCTGCAGGGGCTGCTGGTGCTTGCGGTGCTGGTTGCCCTGGCGCGCTTCGTTTCGGGCACCAGCGCCGCCAGCATCCGGCGCAACGGCAATCTCAGCCCCTCGATGCAGGTGCTCGCGGTCAAGTTCCTGCAGGTCTCGCTTTATGGTGCGGCCTTCTTCGTCGCGCTGAAGCTGGTGGGCGTGGATTTCACCGGCCTTGCGTTCCTGTCGGGGGCCATCGGCGTGGGCCTCGGCTTCGGCCTGCAGAAGGTGGTCTCGAACCTTGTCAGCGGCATCATCATCCTGCTCGACAAGTCGGTAAAGCCCGGCGACGTGATCTCGCTGAACGACACCTTCGGCTGGATCAACGCGCTTGGCGCGCGCTACGTCTCGATCACCACGCGCGACGGCAAGGAATACCTGATCCCCAACGAGGACCTGATCACCGGGCAAGTGGTGAACTGGTCACATTCCAACGAGTTCGTCCGGCTCGACATCTTCTTCGGCACCTCCTACGGCGACGATCCCCACCTCGTGCGCCGCATTGCCGTCGAGGCGGCGCTCTCGGTCACCCGGGTGCTGAGCGATCGCCCGCCCGTCTGCCACATCGTCGGCTTCGGAGACAGCTCGGTCGATTACATCCTGCGGTTCTGGATCTCCGATCCGACAGGCGGCCTCACCAATATCCGCGGCAACGTCTATCTGGCGCTCTGGGACGCGTTCAAGGCAAACGGCATCTCGATCCCGTTCCCGCAGCGTGAGGTGCGCGTGGTCAACGAGACCCTGCCGCCGATGGCGGACCGCCCGTCGCCGCCCGGTGACGGGACGTAGCGGCTGACAAGCGCCGCCCGTCGCGTCATCTTCCGCGCAACCCGAGATCTGAGGAGGTCCCCATGTCAGACGATATCGTCATCCTGAGCGGCGCGCGCACCGCAATCGGCACCTTCGGCGGTGCCCTCGCGGCGGTGCCGCCGATCGAGCTTGGCACCACGGCGGCGAAGGCGGCGCTGGAGCGCGCCGGCGTCGAGGGCGGCCAGATCGGCCAGGTGGTGTTCGGCCACATCATCAACACCGAGCCGCGCGACATGTATCTCAGCCGCGTCGCCGCGATGCGGGCGGGCACCCCCGAGACGGTCCCGGCGATGAACGTCAACCGGCTCTGCGGCTCCGGCGTGCAGGCGATCATCTCGGCCACCCAGTCGCTGATGCTGGGCGATGCCGATTTCGCGCTCGCGGGCGGCGCCGAGTGCATGTCGCGCGCGCCCTTCATCAACCCCGACCAGCGCTGGGGCAAGAAGATGGGCGACATCCGCACCGTCGACATGATGATTGGGGCGCTGAACTGCCCATTCGGCACCGGCCACATGGGCGTTACCGCCGAGAACGTCGCGCGCGAGCACGGCATCAGCCGCGAGGCGCAGGACGCCTTCGCCGCCGAGAGCCAGTCGCGCACCGCCCGCGCGATCTCGGAGGGGCGCTTCAAGGACCAGATCGTCCCGGTCGAGATCGCCTCGCGCAGGGGCACCGTGGTGTTCGACACCGACGAGCACCCGAAGGAGACCACCGCCGAGACCCTCGCCGGCCTCCGCCCCGCCTTCGAGAAGGACGGCACCGTGACCGCCGGCAATGCCAGCGGCATCAATGACGGCGCCGCGGCACTTGTGCTGGCCCGCGCCTCCGCCGCCGAGGCGGCCGGGCTGACGCCCCGCGCCCGCATCCTTGGCTACGCGCATTCCGGCGTGCGCCCCGAGGTGATGGGCGTCGGCCCGATCCCCGCCGTGCGCGCCCTGTTCGAGCGCACCGGGCTCGGCGCCGGGGACTTCGACGTGATCGAATCGAACGAGGCGTTTGCCGCGCAGGCTCTGGCGGTGAACAACGAGCTCGGCCTCGATCCGGCCAAGGTGAACCGCAATGGCGGCGCCATCGCGCTTGGCCACCCGGTCGGGGCCACCGGCGCGATCATCACCGTCAAGGCGCTCTACGAGCTCGAGCGCATCGGCGGCAAGCGTGCCCTCGTCACCATGTGCATCGGCGGCGGTCAGGGCATCGCGCTGGCGATCGAGCGTCTCTGACCAAGGCACCCGGGCGGCTCAGCCGCCCAACGCCGATTTCATCGCACGCTCTGGGAAACAGGTGGCGGGGCGGCCATTGGCCTCCTGCCACCGCCCGATGGAGCGCCGGGTCTTGAAGCCCGGCAACCCGTCCGCGCCGCCCACGTCATGGCCCCGCGCCTCGAGCGCTCGTTGCATCACCGCGATATCCGAGCGGTAAAGCCGACCGACATCGCCCCAGCGGGCCTCGAAATCGCCCATGCCATACTCGATGCGGTCGCCCACATGGCCGACAAAGAGCGCGTAGAGATCGCTCATGTTGTAATCCTTCAGCACGTAGAAATTCGGCGTCACGATGAAGGCCGGCCCGTGCCGGCCCGCTGGCATCAGCAGAAAGCCCTCGCCGCGGGCCTCATGCTCGGGGAAGGCCTTGCCCGAGACCCGTGTGATGCCCATCGCCGCCCAGTCCGCGATGCGCCGGCCCTGATCGGGCCCTTCCAGAGTGCAGGAAACCGAGGCCGGCACCCGCACCTCGAAGCCCCAGTCGCGCCCCGCCTGCCAGCCGTGGCGGGCAAGGTAGGTGCCGATCGAGGCGATGGTGTCGGCCTCGGAGGTCCAGATATCGGCCTGCCCGTCGCCATTGCCGTCGGCGGCGTAGCTCAGGAAGTTCGACGGCATGAATTGCGGCTGGCCCAGTGCGCCCGCCCAGCTGCTCTTCATGCTGCGCGGATCGACATGACCTGCCTCGGCGATGCGCAGCGCCGCCACCAGCTCGTCGGTGAAATAGTCGGCGCGCGTGCTCATGAAGCCCTTGGTGCCGAGCACCCGGAAGGCATCGTGGCGGATCGCCACCTGCCCGTAACCGCTCTCGCGCCCCCAGACGCCGAGGATGATGCGCCCGGGCACTCCGGTGGCACGCTCCACTGCCGCCAGCGACTGCGCGTGCTGCCGCGCCATGCGCCGTCCGACCGAGGTGGCGCCATCGAGCGAGCCGCGCGAGAAATACTTGGCCGGCGCGCCGAACTCGGCCTGCCGCTGCCGCTTAGGTGTCTGCGCCGCACTCCCCGGCGGCACGAGGTCCGGCAGATCCCAGTCCAGCGCCACGCCCGAGAACGCCGCCTCGAACGTGCCACGTGAAACGCCCTCCGAGCGGGCGCGCGGCCAGACCGTCTGCTCGAGCCAGTCGCGGAACTGGCGCTCGACCGCAGCGCGGTCCTGCGCCACGGCGGGCATGCCAAGAGCAAGCATCAGGGTCAGGACAAGCAGGCGAAGGCGGTGGAACACTGTGGCGATACTCCGGTCAGGGGCGTGGAAAATGGGCGTTGCCCCGCAGCCTACACCGGTTCACGCCGACCTAAAGCGAAAGCGGCAGGCTAGCCCCACATCTGGCGCATCTTCGCCGCCACGTCGATCTGGCCCGGCGCCGGGCGCGGGGCGCCCTGCCCGACGGGCGGCGCCCAGTGCAGGGTCTCGAAGCGGTCGAGCATCGCCTTCTCGATGAAACGGGTGCGCATGGCGTAGACATGCCGGTCGCCGTTGCGGGTCTGGCTGGTGACGTAGAAGCGCAGCGGCACGCCAAGCGTGAGGTGATCCTTGGCCCGCGTCATGGCGACGTAGAGCAGCCGCCTCTCCTCCTCGAGCTCGTGGGTCGAGCCGGTGCCGAGATCCGAAGGGATGCAGCCATCCACCGCGTTGAGCAGGTAGACCGATTTCCACTCCTGCCCCTTGGCGGAATGGATGGTCGACAGGATCAGGTAATCCTCGTCCTTCAGTGGCACGCCCGACTTGTCGCTGGTGGCGTCGGGCGGATCGAGGGTCAGCTCAGTCAGGAAGGCCTCGGCATTGGGGTAGCCGGTGGCGATCTGCTCGAGCTGCATGAGATCGGCGCGGCGCGCCTCGGCATCCTCGTGCATCCGCTCGAGATGCGGCTCGTACCACGCCCGCGCATGGCCCAGCGCCGCCGGCCAGTCCGCCTTGCTGCGCATCGCCTCGACAAAGCCCGGCCAGTCGGCCCCGGCGCGCGGCGGCGCGGCCACATCCTCAAGCGCGGCCAGCGGATCGGGGGCAAGATCGAGCGCGTCGAGCACCTGCCCCGCCGCCTTCGGCCCGATGCCGGGAATGAGCTGCAGCACCCGAAATCCCGCCACCCGGTCGCGCGGGTTGCGCACCAGCCGCAAGAAGGCCAGCAAGTCCTTCACATGCGCGCTATCGAGGAACTTGAGTCCGCCGAACTTGACGTAAGGCACGTTGCGCCGGGTCAGCTCGGCCTCGAGCTGCACCGAGTGGGAGGAGGTGCGGAACAGCACCGCCTGCTCCTTGAGCTTGGTCCCGGTCTCGCGGTCCTCAAGGATGCGGTCGACGAAATAGCGCGCCTGATCGCCCTCGGTCGCCACCGTCACGAGGCGCGGCTTCTCGGTCGAGGCGCGCTCGGTCCACAGATCCTTGGTATAGCGCTCCCTCGCCTGCCCGATCACCGCATTCGCGGCCTCGAGAATCGGCTGGGTGGAGCGGTAGTTGCGGTCCAGCGTGATGACATCCGCGGGCGGCTGGAAGCCGGTCGGGAAGTCGAGGATGTTGCGCACCGTGGCGGCGCGAAAGGCATAGATCGACTGCGCGTCGTCGCCGACCACCGTGAGCCCGCGCCCGTCGGGCTTCAGCGCCATTAGGATGCGCGCCTGAAGGCGGTTGGTGTCCTGGTACTCGTCGATCAGCAAGTGATCCCAAGCCCCGCCGATATGGGCGGCAAAGCCCTCGTCCGACATCACCTGCGCCCAGGCCAAGAGCAGGTCGTCATAGTCCAGCACGTTCTGCGCCTGCTTGGCACTGACATAGGCGCCGAAGAGCTGCTTGAGCTCGGCCTGCCACGGGCTGCACCACGGGAAATGATCGCGCAGCACCTCGTCGAGCGGATCGCCGGAATTCACCGCGCGGGAATAGATTGCGAGGCAGGTGCCCTTGGCCGGAAACCGCGCCTTGACCTGCGAGAAGCCCAGTGCGTTGCGGCAGAGGTTCATCAGATCGGCGCTGTCCTCGCGGTCGTGGATCGAGAACTCGGGATGCAGGCCGATGGCCAGCGCATGCTCGCGCAGGATGCGGGCGCCGATGCCGTGGAACGTGCCGGCCCATGTCAGCGCCTCGGCGGCCACGCCGCGGCCCATCGCCTGCTCGGTGATCCGCGCCACCCGGCGGGTCAGCTCGGTCGCGGCGCGGCGCGAGAAGGTCATCAGCAGGATGCGCTGCGGATCGGCCCCGTTGACCAGCAGATGCGCCACCCGGTGCGCCAGCGTGTTGGTCTTGCCCGAGCCCGCCCCGGCGATCACCAGAAGCGGCGGCGCCACGGCATCGCGGACGACGCCGAATTCGACCGCGGCGCGCTGGTTGTCGTTCAGTTTGTCGAGATATCCTGCCTCTGCCATGCGCCTCTCCCCTTGTTGAGTCCCGGGGCGTTCACTGTTTGGCCGAGCATACCGCGGCAGGAACATAAAGGGAACTTCAATAATTCCGCCCGACACCCATCGCTTAAGGATCTTCGCAACCACAACGGGTGACCGCCACCGCAGCCGCTGCTAGGCTCCCTCCGAACACCGCCATGCCGAGGGAGACCAACCATGTTGCGATACAGCCTGTTTCTGGCCGCCGCCCTGAGCGCCACGCCGCTCGTCGTACAGGAGGCCCTCGCGCGGGAGGCGGCGGATGCGGTCGCCCCCGAAGCCGCCACCGAGAGCGTCGACGTCTTTGCCGGGGTCTCCGAGGCCAGCCGCGCGGCGCTCGAGGCCAAGGGGGCAGGCACGCCCACCGAGGCCGAGGACTGGATGATCGCCGCGGCCAACCCGCTGGCGGTCGAGGCCGGCGCGCGGGTTCTGCGCGAGGGCGGCAGCGCCGCTGATGCCATGGTCGCGGTGCAGGCGGTGCTGGGGCTGGTCGAGCCGCAATCCTCCGGCCTCGGCGGGGGCGCCTTCCTCGTCTGGTACGATGCCGAAAGCGGCGAGCTGACCACGCTCGACGGGCGCGAAACCGCGCCGCTCGCCGCCGACCCGCGCCAGTTTCAGGACGAGGCCGGCGAGCCGCTGAGCTTTTTCGACGCCGTGGTCGGCGGGCTCTCGGTGGGCACGCCGGGCACCCCGAAACTGATGGAGGAGGCGCATCGCCGCTGGGGCCGCGCCAACTGGCCGGGTCTCTTTGACGAGGCCATCAAGCTGGCCGAGGACGGGTTCACCGTCTCGCCCCGGCTGGCAGAGCTCGTCGCGGGCGATTCCGAGCGGCTGCAACGCTTCCCCGACACCGCCGGCTATTTCTTCCCCGAGGGCGCTGCCATCGCCGCAGGCGACAGGCTCACCAATCCCGACTACGCGGAAACCCTTCGCCTGATCGCCGAGGGCGGCTCGCGGGCCTTCTACACAGGCGCCATCGCCGAGGAGATCGTTGCCACCGTGCGGGGCGCGGAGGGCAACCCGGGCCGGCTTTCGACCGCAGATCTGGCACTTTATCAGGTGAAAGAGCGCCCCGCTGTCTGCGCCGCCTACCGCGCGCATGAGGTCTGCGGCATGGGCCCGCCCTCGTCCGGGGCGCTCACCGTGGGGCAGATCCTCGGGATGCTCGACAGCTACGACCTTGCCACGCTCGGCCCCGACAGCGCCGAGGCATGGCGGCTGATCGGCGATGCCTCGCGGCTCGCCTTTGCCGACCGGGGCCGCTACATGGCCGACACCGATTTCGTGCCGGTCCCGGTCGCGGGGCTGGTGGCGCCGGACTACCTTGCCTCCCGCGCCGAGCTGCTCGCGGGCGACGATGCCCTGCCCGAGGTCGCGCCCGGTGCGCCCGAATGGGACCACGCCATGCGCCTCGCCGATGACGAGAGCATCGAGTTCCCCTCGACCTCGCATATCTCCATCGTCGACGCCGACGGCAACGCCCTGTCGATGACGACCACCATCGAGAACGGCTTCGGCTCGCGGCTGATGGCAGCGGGCTTCCTGCTCAACAACGAGCTGACCGACTTCTCCTTCCGCAGCCACAGCGACGGCGTGCCCATCGCCAACCGGATCGAGCCCGGCAAGCGCCCGCGCTCGTCGATGGCGCCGACCATCGTGATGTCCGAGGGCACCCCCTCGCTGGTGATCGGCAGCCCCGGTGGCAGCCGCATCATCGGCTACGTGGCTCAGGCGATCATAGCGCATATCGACTGGGCCATGGACGTGCAGCAGGCTGTCGCCATGCCGCATCTGGTCAACCGCTTCGGCGCCTACGATCTCGAGGAAGGCTCGAGCGCTGCCGAGCTCGAGGCTCCGCTGAGCGAACTGGGCTACGAGGTCAATGTGCGGGGGCTGAATTCGGGGCTGCACGCCATCGCCCTCGGCGAGACCTTGCAGGGCGGCGCCGATCCGCGGCGCGAGGGCATCGCGCTCGGGGAGTGACGCCCGGCCCGCTCAGAACACCCCGCTCAGAACACCCCCATGGCAAGCCCTGCCGCGAGCGCCGCGCCCAGTTCGCGGCAGCTTTCCAGATCCGCCTCGGGAATGGTCTTGTCGGCGAGGATCGCTTCGGGCGACTGCGCATGGGTGCAGACGATCAGCGGCTCCTGCACCTCGCGCAGTCGCCAGCCAGTGGCGATGCGCGCGGTCTGGCGCGCCGCGTTCGCGCCATCCGACCCGGCGCAGACCATCTGCGCATAGGGGCGCCCCTCGATCTGCCCGAGCACCGGGTAATAGCAGAGGTCGAAGAACTCCTTCATCGCGCCGGACAGCGCGGCGAGGTTTTCGGGCGCGCAGAACAGGTAACCCTGTGCCCGCAAGAGATCCTCCGGACCGGCCTCCTCGGCACGCAGCAGACGCACGTCGCATTCCTCGCGAGCGGCCTCGAATGCGGCCTCGGCCATCTGGCGGCTGCCGCCGGTGCGGCTGTGATAGACGATCAGCAATTCCATGCCCTGAGCCTAGACCGTGGTGCCGGTTTCTGAAACCGCCCGCGAGACCCGGCTTGACGCTCTGGCGCCCATGAAATATCCAGCCACTCAGCCGAGCGGGCGTTGTGTAATGGTAAGACCCTTGCCTTCCAAGCAAGAGATACGGGTTCGATTCCCGTCGCCCGCTCCAGATCTCCCCCAGATTTCCCGTTCCGGCTGAGCCAGCCCCTCCGAATCCGTGGAATCCCACGGTTCTGCCCCCTCTGCGGCAACGCGCGGCTTGAATCCTGCGCCTTTCATGGCAAAACGGCTCGGCGCAGGACAGGAGGAGCAATGGCTCACGGAAACCCCGCATCCGCCGTGGCGGAGGAGCGAGACAAATCCCGCAAGCTCGGATCGCTTGCGGCGCTATGGCCCTACATGGCGCCCTACAAGGCGCTGATGGTCGCCGCCACGTTGGCTCTCATCGCCACCGCGACGGTGTCGCTGACCCTGCCGATGGCGGTCCGCCGGGTGATCGACAATTTCAACGCAGAGGACGGCGCGCTGCTCGATCGCTACTTCCTCGCGGCGCTCGGCTTTGCCGGGCTGCTCGCCATCGGCACCGCAGCGCGCTACGCGCTGGTGACACGGCTGGGCGAGCGCGTGGTGGCCGACATTCGCAAGGCGGTGTTCGACCGGGTCATCGGCCTCTCGCCGGTGTTCTACGAGCGCATCATGACCGGTGAGGTGCTGAGCCGGCTCACCACCGACACCACGCTGATCCTGTCGGTGATCGGCTCCTCGGTCTCGATCGCGCTGCGCAACCTGCTGATCTTCGTCGGCGGCCTCGCGCTGATGCTGCTGACCTCGGCCAAGCTCACAGCGCTGGTGCTGCTGCTGGTGCCCATCGTCATCGTGCCGATCCTCACGCTGGGCCGCCGCCTGCGCAAGCTCAGCCGCGAGAATCAGGACTGGATCGCCGCCTCCTCGGGCAACGCCGCCGAGGCGCTGCAGGCGGTGCAGACGGTGCAGTCCTTCACGCACGAAGAGATCTCGCGCGGGGCCTTTGCCGAGGTCACCGAAAAGAGCTTCGACGCCGCCCGTCGCCGGGTCTGGGTGCGGGCGCTGATGACCGCCATCGTGATCTTCCTCGTCTTCACCGGGATCGTCGGCGTGCTCTGGATGGGCGCGTGGGACGTGCGCGCCGGCAACATGAGCCCCGGCGCGCTGGTGCAGTTCGTGATCTACTCGGTGATGGTGGCCGGCGCCGTGGCGGCGCTGTCGGAGATCTTCGGCGAGCTGCAGCGCGCCGCCGGCGCCACCGAGCGCCTCGTGGAGCTGCTGCACACCGAAGACGCGATCACCGATCCGGCACAGCCCGCCGCCCTGCCGACCCCGGTGCGCGGCGAGATCGGCTTCGAGCATGTGCAGTTCTCCTACCCGTCTCGGCCCGGCGTCTCGGCGCTGGCGGACCTCGACCTTACCATCCAGCCCGGCGAAACCGTGGCGCTGGTCGGCCCCTCTGGCGCCGGCAAAACCACCATCGTGCAGCTGATCCAGCGTTTCTACGACCCCGATGCCGGCCGGGTGACACTGGACGGCATGGCGCTCGACACCCTGTCGCGCGACGCCTTCCGCAAGCATATCGCGCTGGTGCCGCAGGATCCGGTGATCTTCGCGGCCTCGGCGCGCGACAACATCCGCTTCGGCCGCCCCGACGCGACCGATGCCGAGATCGAGGAGGCCGCCAAGGCCGCCGCGGCGCATGGCTTCGTCTCAAGCCTGCCCGAGGGCTACGACACCTACCTGGGCGAGCGCGGCGTGATGCTGTCGGGCGGCCAGAAGCAGCGTATCGCCATCGCCCGCGCGATCCTGCGCGACGCGCCGGTGCTGCTGCTCGACGAAGCCACATCGGCGCTCGACGCGGAAAGCGAACGTGCGGTGCAGGCCGCCGTCGACCGGCTGGCCGAGGGCCGCACCACGATCATCGTGGCGCACCGCCTTGCCACGGTGAAGAAGGCCGACCGCATCATCGTCATGGATCAGGGCCGCGTGGTGGCGCAGGGCAGCCACGACGCGCTGGTGGCGGAGGACGGGCTCTACGCCCGGCTGGCGCGGCTTCAGTTCACCGACGGCATCGCCGCCGAGTGACGATTCTGAACGGCGCGGCCCTCAGGGCCAGTCGCCGCCATCGAGAAAGGCCTTGGCCGAGCGCGTGATCTCCTCGCGTTCGGCCTCGCTCTTCTTGCGCAGGCTGCCATAGATCAGCCCCATGCGGTGATTGTCGCCAAGCTTGTCCTCGTTCTCGATCAGGAAGTTCCAGTAGAGATAGTTGAAGGGGCAGGCCTCCTTGCCGGTCTTCTGCTTGAGGCTGTACTCGCAATTCTTGCAGTAGTCCGACATGCGGTTGATGTAGGCGCCCGAGGCAGCATAGGGCTTTGAGCCAAGCCGTCCTCCGTCGGCGTGCATCACCATGCCATGCACGTTGGGCAGCTCGACCCATTCGAAGGCGTCTGCATAGACCTCGAGATACCATTGCTCGATCTGGCGCGGCTCGACACCGGCCAGAAGGGCGAAGTTGCCGGTCACCATCAGCCGCTGGATGTGGTGCGCATAGGCGTTGCGCCGGGTCGCGCCGATGCATTCCGACATGCAGCGCATGTCGGTCTCGGCGCCCCAGTACATCGCCGGCAGGTCGCGCTTGGCGTTGAGGAAATTGCTCTCGACGTAGTCCGGCATCTCGGTCCAGTAGATGCCCCGCACGAACTCGCGCCAGCCGAGGATCTGCCGCACGAAGCCCTCGACCGCGTTGAGCGGCGCCTCGCCATCGGCATAGGCCTGCGCCGCCTTCTCGCAGACCTCGTGGGCGGTCAGCAGGCCGATATTGAGATAGGGCGAGATCAACCCGTGAAACAGGTAATCCTCGCCGGTCTTCATGGCATCCTGGTAGTCGCCGAAGGTGGGCAGGCAATCCTTCAGGAAATGCCGCAGCGCCCGCAGCGCCTCCTCGCGGGTGACGGCCCAGCCAAAGCCCTCGAGATCGCCGAAATGGTTGTCAAAGCGGGCGGCGACCAGTTCGAGCACCTCTTCGGTGATCGCGTCGGGGTGAAACCGCATCCGATGCGGCGTCTCGAGCCCCTTTGGCAGCGACTTGCGGTTCTCCTCGTCGAAGTTCCACGCGCCGCCCGCCGGCTCGCCCTCCTCCATCAAGAGGCCCGTCCGGCGGCGCATCTCGCGGTAGAAATACTCCATCCGACCGGTCTTGTTGTCCTCCACCAGCTTGGCGAAATCGTCGCGTGAGCAATAGAACCGGTCATCCGCGCGGATCTCCACCGGCAGATCCATATCGCTCTCCCAGTCGCGCATCATCTCCCAGACGCGCCACTCGCCGGGCTCGGTGGCGACGATGCGCTTGGGCTTGTGGCGCTTCACTGCGCGGGCCAGCTCGTCGGAGAAGCTGTGCGTGTTGTCGGTGTCGTCGAGCTTGACGTAGTCGACGGTCACGCCCTTCTCGCGCAGCTCCTCGGCGAAGTGGCGCATGGCCGAGAGGATCAGCGCGATCTTCTGAGGGTGATGGCGCACGTAGCTCGTCTCGTCTCCGACCTCGACCATCAGCACCACGTCGGCCTCGGGGTCGAGATCCGACAGCGCGGAGAGCGAGCGCGTCAGCTGATCGCCCAGCACGAATCGCAGCGTCTCGGTCATGCGCCGGCCCTCGCCTCGCTGCGGCAGCGGTCGGAGCAGTATTTCACCGCCTCCCAGTCCCTCGCCCATTTGCGCCGCCACGCGAAGGGGCGCCCGCAACTGGCGCAGATCTTCTGTGGCAGGTCGGCCTTCTTGCGCATCTTCGCCATGCCCTCAGCCCTCCGCAGACACCGAACCACGGGCGCCGCCGCTGACGCCCCGGATCAGACCTTTCGCCATGCCATCCTCCCGTTCGACATCCTTCCCTCCGGCGCTGCCGCGCCACTCACCCGAACGCGCAACTTTTCGCGCCTGCGACTCGTTCCTTGGGAAACCGCAGGAGAAACGCCCATGCATCTTGTCACCCTCTACGCCTCGACCCTGATCATCTTTCTGGTGATCGACATCATCGGCATCACCACGATCATCAAACCTGTCTTCGAGCGTCACGTGGGCGACATGCTCGCCGATCCGCTGCGGCTCGGCCCGGCGGCGATGTTCTACGCCTTCTACATCGTCGGCCTGCTCTATTTCGTTTCGGCCCCGGCGCTGAGCGCCGGTCGCCCGGTGCAGGCGCTGCTCGGCGGCGCGCTGCTGGGGCTGATGTGCTACGGCACCTACGAGTTCACCAACCTCGCGACGCTCAGGGGCTGGACCTACAATCAGGTGATCATCGATTCGCTCTGGGGCGCGGCGCTGACCGGTGGCTCGGCCTGGGCGGGGCTGATGATCACCCGCTGGATCCACGGCTGAGCCAAACATCAGGCCGGTCCCGCGCGCCGCAGCAGCGGGACCGCCACCACCAGCGCGATGCCCGCCGCCGCCAACGCGATGACCGGCGTGTTGGAGATCTCGCGATTGGCAACGATCACGCCCATATAGGCCCAGCCCACGCCGAAGGCATAGGCCAGGGCCGAGGGGCGCAGCCACAGCACAAAGCCCGCGATCACCAAGAGCAGCGACAACAGCACCAGCGCCGCGGCCTGCGCCGAGAGCACGCCGTAGCCGCTGAGGCTCGCCCCGATCGCAACGCCGGCCGCGGCCGTCAGCCAGCCGGCATAGAGCCCGACGGGAAGGCGCGCGGCCCACGCGCGCGGGGCGCGCAAAAGCGCCTCGGTGGCGGCTGCGGCCATGAAGATGATCAGCACCGTGGCCAGCACCGGCTGCCAGTTCGAGGCCGCGACCCAGAACATGCCGAGCCCGAGGCTCACCGCCAAGGGCCCGCGCATCGCCTGCCACGCGGGGTCGAGGCGGCGCCGCCAGAGACCGTAGGCCGCGCCGCCGATCAGCAGCAGAAAGATCGCGCCCCAGATCGAGAACGCCCAGCCCACCGGCTGCACCGGCCAGCGCGACTGCACGACCGGGAACTGCGTGGGCGAGAGCCCCGGAAAGCCCCCGGTGACGGCAGGCGACACGGCAAAGGCGATCGCCAGCAGCAGCACCAGCGGCGCCAGCGCTCGCCTCATTGCACCAGCTTGCGGGTCAGCCGCATCGAGATCGCATAGGGCAGCGTCTGCATAAGCTTCAGCGACAGGGTCAGGCGGCGCGGAAAATGCACCTCGAAACGCTTGCCGTCGAGCCCCTTGACGATGCGTCCCGCCGCGTCGTCGGGCTGGATCACCGCCGGCATATCGAAGTCGTTCTTCTTGGTCAGCCGGGTGTCGACGAAGCCCGGCGAAATCATTCGCACGTTGACCCTCGGGGCCAGCTCGGCGCGCAGGCTTTCCACGAGGTTGATCACCCCGGCCTTGGAAGCGGAGTAGATCTGGCCCTGCGGCAGGCCGATATAGCCCGCCACCGAGCTCGTCAGCACCAGATCGCCGCCATCGCGCAGCAGCGGCTCGGCGACGCGGGCGAAATGGAAGGTGCCGGTGAGGTTCACGGTGACGATCTTGGCGGCGAACGCGGGATCGATCTCCATCACCTTGCCGGGATCGTAGAGCGCCGCCAGCGTGATCGCGCTGTCGAGCAGCCCGCCCTCGGCGATCTTGTCTGCCGCCGCCTGCAGGCTTTCGAGGTCCGAGACATCCGCCGTCACCACCTCGGCGCCGCCGATCTCGTCGGCGAGCTTGTGCAGAGGCTCTTCCGAGCGCGCCGAGAGCACCAGCCGCGCGCCACGTCGGGCGTAGGCGCGGGCCAGTTCGGCGCCGATCCCGTCCGAGGCGCCCATGATCCAGATGCGGGGGGACGTGGAGCGATCAGGCATGGGCCAGCCGGTATTGATGCACGTTGGTGCGGCCAGTCTCGAACGAGGCGATGCAGGCGGCGAGATAGAAGCGCCAGACCCGGATGAAGCCATCGTCGAAACCAAGGCCGCGCACCTCGGTCACCTTGGCGTCGAAGCGGTCGAGCCAGTCGCGCAGGGTGCGCGCGTAGTCGAGCCCGAAAGCGTGGTTGTCCTCGACCCGCAGCCCGGCCTTGCCGGCGACCGACTCGAAAACCGGCGGCGAGGGCAGCATGCCGCCGGGGAAGATGAAACTGCGGATCATGTCACCGCCGGCGCGGTAGCGGTCGAAATAGCGGTCCGCCACGGTGATGGTCTGGATCATCGCCCGGCCTTTCTGGCTCAGCACGTGGGCGACCTTCTCGAAATAGGTCGGCCAGTAGCGCTCCCCCACCGCCTCGAACATCTCGATCGAGACCACGTGATCGAAGGTCCCGTATTCGTCGCGGTAATCCTGCAGCACGATCTCGGCCTCGCGCCCCAGACGCTCTCGGGCGAAGCTGGCCTGCTCCTGCGACAGCGTCAGGCCCTTGGGCGCAAAATCGCCGCGCTGCATGGCGCGCTCGGCAAAGCCGCCCCAGCCGCAGCCGATCTCGAGCACCCGGCCCGATTCCGCGCCCAGCCCCTCGAGGATGCGGTCGTACTTGCGGTGCTGGCCCGCGACCAGCGGGTCGGCTGTCCCGACATCCTCGGGCGAGAAGATCGCCGAGGAATAGGTCATCGTCTCGTCGAGCCAGAGCTTGTAGAAATCGTTTCCGAGATCGTAATGCGCCTGGATGTTGCGCCGCGAGCCGCGCTTGGTGTTGCGGTTGAAGAGGTAGAGCGCCCGGATCAGCAGCGACTGCCAGGCGTGGCCGTAAAGGAACGGCTCCAGCGCCTCCTCGTTCTTCAGCCCGAAGACCAGGAAGGCAGCGAGATCGTCGCTGTCGCACCAGCCGTCGCGATAGGCCTCGGTCAGGCCGATATCACCCTTGGCCGCCGCCGCCGGCACGGTGCGCCAGTCGCGGATGGTCAGGTCCGCCGCCGGCCCCGGCTGGCGCCCCTCGAAGCGCCGAACCTTGCCGTCCGGCGTGGTCAGAGCGAGGCTGCCATACTCGACCTTGTCGAGACAACTCAGCAGCTTGCTTTCAATCTGGCGTTCAAACATCGTGCCCCGCACCCCCTGTCGCTTCCGAACCTCGCTGCGCGAGCTGTTCTGGTTTCGAGATAACGCGGACGCCCCGGAGAACAAGCTTCAGCGCCTGCCAATGGATCAGCGCGATCACCTTCTGCGCCTGAAAGGCATGGCGCCACTTGGCACGGGTCAGCGCGGGCCGGGTCAGCGGCCGCGCCGGGCCGCTCATCGAGGTCTGAAGCTTAACCTCTCCGCCCTCGCCAATCCAGTCGACCCAGGCACCGAAGCGGTCCGGGCCGGCATCGAAGCGGAAGACGTAATGCCCCTCGCGCGGCAGGAAGGGCGACACGTGGAAGAGCTTCCTCCCGGTGATCCGGTCCGAGCGCGAGATGGGGCGATTGTCGGGGTGGTGGCAGAGATAGAAATGCCGCTCGCCGAAGGTGTTGGACACCTCAGCCAGCACCGCGCGCAGGCCCTTGTGGTCACGCGCCAGCCAGAAGCTCACCGGGTTGAAGCCGTAGAGAGGCGAGCGCGGCATGGTGACCACCGTGACCTCGCAATGCGCCAGCGCCACCGGCGCGAGCTGCTCGCGGATGAACGTCACCATGGAGGCGCCATCGCGGTGGCCGTAGTCGCGTGGCCGCACCGACCAGAGCCCGCGCCGGTCGGGACGGATCGGCAGCCGACCGTCCTCGAAATCGTCGACCGGCAGCGCCAGGTAGCTGGCGCGATAGCGGAACTGCCGGTCGACATCGCCCTTGCGGGCATGCCAGATCCGGCAATCCACCAAGGCGCCATGCCAGAGATCGGTCATTCCGCCGCCTCCAGCGCTCCATCCGTCTCGACCGCCGCGCTGCCGCCCCAGGGATCGGCGCCGAGCGGCCAGTCGATGCCCATCGCCTGCGCCACCCGCAGCGCCGAGAGCACGCCGTCCTCGTGGAAGCCGTAGCGCGTCCACGCGCCGGCATAATAGATCCCGCCCCGGCCCTGGATCTCGGACAGGCGTGCCTGCGCCGAGAGCGTGGCCGCATCGAATTGCGGGGTGGTCCAGAACCGCCTCGTCATGCAG
>NZ_DS022276.1:950803-1006458 GCF_000153725.1 Salipiger bermudensis HTCC2601
CGGTGACATAGTTCCACGACGACCAGATCTTGCGCGTGCGCGGCATCAGCCTCGTGTCGGAATGCAGCACCATGCGGTTGGGCTCGGTGCGGAAGGCGCTCAGGATGGCGCGCTCCTGCGGGTCGGGCCGGTCGAGCATCTCGAAGCTCTGCGGCGCATGGGTCGCCATCACCACCCGGTCGAAGCGCTCTTCGCCGCGCGCGCTGGTCACGATCACGCCATCGCCATCGCGACGCACCTGCCAGACCGGGCAGCCGAGCCGCAGATCCGCTTTCGTGGCCTTGAGGATCGCCTCGACATAGCGCGCGGAACCGCCCTTCACGGTCAGCCATTTCGGCTGGTCGTTGACGGTCAGCAGGCCGTGGTTCTCGAAGAAACGCACGAAGCTCTCGGCCGGGAAATCGAGCATGTCCTGCGTCGGGGTCGACCAGATCGCGCCCGAGATCGGCATCAGGAAGCGGTCGCGGAACTCTGCTCCCAGCCCCATCTTGGCGATCAGCTCGCCGATGCTGGTACCGGGTTCGACGTGATCGGGCGCGCCCTTGAAGAAGCGCAGGGTGTCGCGGATCATCCGCCAGTGCGACGGGTCGGCCAGCCGGCGCGGTTGGGCAAAGAGGTCGAGCGTGCGGGTGGTCCCGTATTCCAGCTTGCCGCCGCCGAAGCTCGCCGCAAAGCTCATGTCGCTTGGCGCCAGCTCGACGCCCAGATGCTCGAGCAGCGGAATGAACAGCGGATAGGTGCGCCGGTTGCAGACGATGAAGCCGGTATCGACCGAGACCCCGTCAACCTCCGCCGTGCGGGCATGGCCGCCGGGCCGCGCGTCAGCCTCGAAAAGGGTCACATCTTGGTGCGGCCCAAGCAGCCACGCGGTGGCCAATCCCGAGATGCCGCTGCCGATCACGGCGGTTTTCATGCCTGCGCTTGTCACACTCGCCTCGCTTTGTCATTGTCACGCAGTAAGAGACGGAGCGGGCGTGAGAAAAGTTTCACTTCCGGCGAAAAAACCTCGCAAGGAGCCTGACGCCCGACATGAGCACCCAAGCGGCCGACCTCGCCGACCTGCTGACCCGCGTCGCCCTACGCGACCGCAGCGCGTTCAAGGCGCTTTACGAGGCCGCCTCGCCCAAGCTTTTCGCCATATGCCTCAGCTTGCTGAAGGACCGCCGCGAGGCCGAGGACGCGCTGCAAGAGGTCTTCGTCAAGATCTGGCACGGCGCCGACCGCTTCGCGCCGGACCTCGCGAGCCCCGCCGCCTGGCTCAACACCGTGACGCGCAACCACGCCATCGACCGGCTGCGGGCGCTGCGGAGCGGCTCCTACACGCTTGATGCTGCCGAGCAGATCGCCGATCCCGGCCCCGACCCCGAGGCCACCGCGATCACCAGCTCCGAGGGCCGCCGCATCGAGGGCTGCATGGAGGGGCTGATGCCCGAACGGGCCGAGGCGGTGCGGCTTGCCTATGTCGAGGGCGAAAGTTATCTCGAGCTTTCCGAGCGCTACTCGGTGCCGCTCAACACCATGCGAAGCTGGCTGCGCCGCAGCCTGATCCAGCTGCGGAATTGCCTCTCGCCGTGACTGACCTTTCGACAGACGACATCGCCCTTGCCGGGGAATACGCGCTCGGCACGCTGGATCACGCCACCCGTGGCACGGTGGCGGCACGGATCCGGCGCGATGCGGTCTTTGCCGCCGAGGTGGCGCTGTGGGAGGCCCGGCTCGACCCTCTGAACGATGCCTTGGCGCCGGTCGCGCCGCCCGCGGCGCTCTGGCGCGGACTGGAAGGGCGGCTGTTTGCGGAGAGCCCGCGCCCGTCGCCATGGCGTTGGATCGCCGCCGCCGGGGCGCTCTCGACGGCGATGCTGGCGGCGGTGCTGTGGTTCGGTGCGCCGCTTGCGACCGGGCCCGGGCCGATGTGGGTTTCCGACATGGTCTCGGAGGACGGCTCGGTGCGGCTGGCGGCGCTCTACGACGAAGACCGTGGCGAGATGCGCGTCTCGGTCGGTGGCGAGGCCGCGCCCGAGGGCCGTGATTTCGAGCTCTGGCTGATCGCCGGAGAGGCGGCGCCGATCTCGCTCGGGGTGATGCCGGAGGCAGGTCAGGCGGCGATGCCGATCCCGGAGGACCTTCGACCGCTGATGCTCAACGCCACGCTGGCGATCACCGACGAACCCGCCGGCGGCGCCCCCGGCGGCATCGCGACCGGCCCGGTGGTGGCGCTGGCGGCGTTGCGGCGGATCTGAGACCGGCTCAGAAGCTGCAATACTCCGAGCCGTAGTAGCGATAGGTGAAGGGCTCGCGGCTCAGCACCTCGATATCCTCGCGGTTTGAGACCGCGATCACCGCGTTGTTGGTCCCCATGAGGCCATGGCCCGCCTGCTGGTAGATCTCGAAGATCTGCGCCTCCGTCAGCACGCAGGCATTCACCTCGAAGATGTAGCGCACGAAGTCATCGGGATCGTTGGGCTTGGGCGGCGGTCGGCCCTGCTGGGCAATGGCGGGCTGGAGGAGGAGGGCTTCAGCGAGCCCCGCGACGAAGCCAAGACATGCGAAGTTCATTGATCGAAAATCCTGCTGAAATCTTCAGTCAGGAGCATCGATCCCCCGAGTCGAGTCAACCCTGAGGTGTGAAGGCCCGGAACACGGACACGAGGCCGCCACGCTCTCCGCCCGGGACATCGCGGGCAAAAGACCGGCGCACCGAGGCCGCCGGTCTCCACAGATCAGTTCGGAAGGGCTCCGCAGAAACCGCCGGAGGCCACGGCTCCGGAGCCGAGGGCGAAGGCGGCGGGTGCCTGGTAGGGGTTCAGGTCCGAGGTCGCCAGATCGAACCCGACCAGCGCCACGATGAACACCAGCGACAGGGACGCGGTGAAAGCGCGGGTCATGTCCGCGCCTCCAGCCCCAGGATCGGCCGCAGCTTGATGCCGTAGAACGCGCCGCAGAACGCTGCCACGAACCACACCCAGCCGTGCAGGCTGCCGGTCGAGATGCCCGAGAAGAACGCCCCAACGTTGCAGCCGAAGGCCAGCCGCGACGAGTAGCCGAGCAGGAAGCCCGCCACCACCGTCGCCACCCAGGCCCGGGCCGGGTAGCCCGGCAGCGCCGCCGACAGCGCGCCGCGCCGCCAGGCCGCCACGCCGAAGGCGCCGGCGATAATGCCGATATTGGTCAGCGAGGTATAATCGGTCAGCAGGCTCGACTGCACCCGCTCCATCGAACCGGCCGCGGCCCAGAACGCCGAGGCCGAGAGTTCTCCGCCCAGCACAGAGAAGCCCTTGGCGGCCCAGAGGCCGAGCCCGTAGACCACGCCCCAGGGCTGGCCCGCGACCACGAGATTGCCGATCGCCAGCGCCGCGAGCACCAGCGCCGCGATGGCGTGGCGGCGGCTCAGCTTCACCGCTCCGGGCGCCGCGCGCCACAGGAACAGGCCCACGGCCAGCGCGATCAGCACCAGCGTGAGGATCAGCCCCGAGGTGCCGCCGAAGGTGATGATCGGCAGCGCGCCGAGATCGGTCCACCAGATCAGGTTCCACGCCCCCGCAAAGCTGCCCAGCGCGAAGAATGGCAGCGCCAAGAGGCTCACCGGGTTGCCGCTGCCGGCATTGACCAGCGTGCCCGAGCCGCAGCCCAGCACGATCTGCATGCAGGCGCCAAAGACGAAGGCGCCACCGATCATCGCGAAACCCACCGGAGCCTGCGCGCCGACCAGCTCGCCGGGATGGCTCGCCAGCAGCGGGATCGCCACCACCGCGACCACCGCGATGGACAGGAGCTGCGCGATCACCCCCGAGGGCTCGCGGCGCAGGATCATCGCCCGCCACGGGCCGGCAAAGCCGAAGCGCATGCCCTCGAGCGCGATGCCGAAGCCAAGCCCGATGGCCAGCAGCATGCCGTAGCGCGCCCCGGCGAAGAGGCTGACCATCGCCACAACGACAAGCGCGCCGAGCAGCAGCCCGGCGCGTTTCGACCATCCCCCGGCGGCGGCCGCCGGGGTGTCAGGAGTTACCGCCTGGCTCATCCGTTGTTGCCCATGAACTGGTTCAGCAGATTGCGGATCAGGCCCGGCGCATTGGCCATCTCACCGCCAGTCTTGGAGTATTCCACCATCGAGCCGGGGTAGAGCTTGACGTCCTCGAGCTGCGCCAGCTCGCTCAGCGCGAACCAGTTGGTCGCCGCCCAGTGGCCGGTATTGCAGAACGACACGACCTCTTCTTCGCCGCTCAGGCCGAGCGCATCGCGCAGCTCGGTCGCGTCGGTCACCTGGCCGATGGCGGTGGCGCCGGACTGGAAGAAGCGGGTGTAGGGGTAGTTGACCGCGCCCGGCAGCGTGCCCGGCTTCTCGGCGGCGCCATGCGCCTTCTTGCCGAGGAAGAAATCCTCGGGGCGCGAATCGACCAGCACCGCGTCTCCGGTGCCCTCGACCACGGCGGTGACCTCTTCGGTGTCGGCGGTCCAGGTGTCGTCCCAGCTGATGGACAGATCGGTCGGCTGCGGATCGACCGCCTCGGTCGAGACCGGCAGACCGGCATTGGCCCAGGCCTGCGCGCCACCATTGAGGATCGACAGCTCGGTGAAGCCCGAGCTCTTCAGGGTCCAGTAGACGCGGGCGGCGGCGCCGAATTCGGTGTCGGTGGCGCCCTGGGTGACGATCACCACCGGCTCGCCCGGTTCGAGGCCCAGCGATTCGTAGGTGGTCTCGAGCTGGTCGACCGGCACGATCTGACCGGGATTGTCGGCCGGGCCGCGGAACAGACCATACGGGGCCGAAACGGCGCCCTCGATATGGCCCTCCTCATAGGCCTCGCCGCGGATGTCGAGCACCAGCGGCGCGTCATCCGACTGCAGCGCGGCGTCGAGCTCGGGCGCGGTGACCAGCGGGCCGAGCGGTGCGGCAAGGGCGGCGGAGGTCATAAGGGCGGTTGCGGTGGCAGCAATGCCAAGAATACGGGTGTTCATCGCGGAGTGTCCCCTTTCGCTGAAACTTGCCCCTTACTTGGCGCAACGCGAGCCTGTCGCAAGGGCGAAGCGGCTGTTGCGAGGACGACCGCCGGGAACAAAGATCCCGCGGCGCGGCGCTCCGCAGGACAGGGCGCAAGCGGCGCGGCATTTGGAGGATACCTTCCCGCGCTCGCACCACAATACGTAAATTTGTTCTTTTCGTGCGACAATGTTCCCCGGTGGCGGGAAATCCTCCCCGCCCGCATGCTGGGACAAGGTTGCTCCGAGCAGGCAATGCACGCCATCCGCAGGCATCGACGATTCGCGGGCCATTCGCCGCAGCCCCCGACCGCGCTCGCCCACCCCGGCCGGACAACCGCCCCGCCACCCCTCGGATCGCGCTGGGGATGGCGGCGCTGGCCACGGTGATGCCCGCCTGAGCCCGTCGCACCGTCCGCGACAACATTATTGGGCAAACGAAAAAGGCGCCCCGAGGGGCGCCTTGTTTCATTGGTCGGAGTGAGAGGATTCGAACCTCCGGCCCCTGCCTCCCGAAGACAGTGCTCTACCAGGCTGAGCTACACTCCGACCGTGGCGGGCGGAATACCCCAGCCCGCCGACCTTGGCAAGGGTCATTGCGTGCTCTTTTGCACGGTTTTCTCGCGCCGCCTTATTGCCCTCAGAAGCGGCCCGATGCGTAGGCTGGTGCCGGTCTCGAACCGGGTGCGCGTGCGCAGCACCGGGTTGTTCTCGGACGCCTTGCCGCGGCCCTCGCGCAGCACGATGTAGACCCCCGACCCGATGATCAGCACCGCGCCCGCGAGGGTCATCTCGTCGGGCCATTCGTCGAAGATCAGCGCGCCGTAGAGCGTGGCCCAGATCAGCTGCGAGTACTGCATCGGCGCCACGATCACCGCCTCGCCGGCCCTGTAGGCCCCGATCAGCACGAAGGAGGCGATCAGCGCCAGCACCGCCATCACCCCGACCCCGCCGAGATGCTCGATCGGCATCGGCTGGTAGACGAAGGGCAGCGCGCAGGCCATCAGCACGACGTTGGTCATCATCGGGTAGAGTAGCAGCACCACCGAGCGCTCCTCGTGGCCGATCTTGCGCACCACGATCGAGGACAGCGAGCCGCAGCAGGCCGCCACCAGCGCCGCGGCGTGGCCAAGGGTCAGCTCGGTCGCGCCCGGACGCAACACCACGATCACCCCGGCCAGCCCCACCAGCACCGCGATCCAGCGGCGCAGGCGCACCTGCTCGCCAAGGATGGGAATCGCCAGCACGGTGATCAGCAGCGGCTGGGCGAAGATGATCGCGTAGGTCTGGGCAAGCGGCAGCACCGAGAAGGCATAAAAGGCGCAGAGCCCGGTGATCACCGCCGAGACGGTGCGCAGCGCGGTCCACCACGGGTGGATCGGCCGCAGATGCCCCGGCGTGGTGTCGCGGATCAGCATGAGGCTGACCAGCGGGAAGCTGAACAGCACCGAGAAGAACACGATCTGGAACGGGCTGTAGACTGACCCCAGCAGCTTCACCACCACGTCATGGGCAGAATAGAGCGCGAAGGAGAGCAGCGCGAGAAGCGCGCCTTTGGCATTGTGACCCATGACGGTGATCGACTCTACAAAACGGAGATGACCCGAGCCTTACACCGCTTTGCGGGCTCAACAAGAGGTCGCTGCGCCCAAGCGCCGCGCTTGCGGCGGATTCGCACGAGTGCGATGATTTCGCGGGAGATCGTGGCATGAGCATCGAGATACTGAGCCTTCTCGGCGGCGTCGGACTGTTCCTGTTCGGGATGCAGTCGATGACCGGCGCGCTGCGCGAGATCGCCAGCCGGCAGATGCGCGCCATCCTAGCCCGCTTCACCACCTCGCCGCTGACCGGCGCGCTCTCGGGCGCGGCCACCACCGCGGTGATCCAGTCGTCCTCGGCCACGATGGTGACGGTGATCGGCTTCGTGGGCGCCGGTCTCCTGAGCTTCCCACAGGCCATCGGGGTGATCTACGGCGCCAATATCGGCACCACCATCACCGGTTGGATCGTGGCGCTGCTGGGGCTGAAGCTCTCGCTCGGCACCATCGCCCTGCCCGGGCTTCTGGTCGGCGCGCTCACCGCGACGATGGCGCGCGGACGGCTGGCGCGGCTCGGTGCGTTGCTGGCCGGGTTCAGCCTGATCTTCATCGGGCTCGACATGATGAAGGACGCCACTGCCGGCTTCGAGAGCTGGCTCTCACCCGAGATCCTGCCGCCGGACAGCTGGGCCGGTCGGGCGCTGCTGCTGCTCATTGGCGCGGGCGTGACGGTGGTGATCCAATCCTCGAGCGCCGGGGTGGCGACGACGCTGGTGCTGTTGTCCTCTGGCGCGATCACGCTCGGGCAAGGTGCAGCGCTGGTCATCGGCATGGATGTGGGCACCACCTTCACCGCGATCCTCGCCACCGTCGGCGGCTCGCGCGACATGCGCCGCACCGCCATCGCCCACACCGCCTACAACATCGTCACCGGCGCCGTGGCCTTTGCCATGCTGGGGCTCATCGTGCCGCTGCTGTCGCGCGCCTTCGCCCCGGGTGACCCCGCCGCGCTGGTGACATTCCACACCCTGTTCAACGTCATTGGCGCGCTGGTCATGCTGCCGGCCACCGCGCCCTTTGCGCGGCTGATCGAGCGCCTCGTGCCGGGCCGCGCCGCCACACTCACCGAGACGCTCGACCGTCGCCTGCTGGGCGATGCCCACGCGGCGATGGACGGGGCCGGCGGCTGCGCCCTGCGCATTCGGCGCGCACTGTTCCGCGCCGCCGGAGACCATCTGCGTCCGCAGGGCGGGCCCCTGCCCGCGCAGGCGGTGCTGCGGCTGCAGCCCGCGCTCGACGACCTGCACGGCTTTCTGGCACGCATCAGCCCGGCGCCGGAAGATGCCCTTGCTGCCAACCGCTACGCGGCGCTTCTGCACCAATACGATCATCTGGCCCGGCTGGCCCACCGGCTTACCCGCGAAGACCAGATGCGCCCGCTGCTCGGCGACCCCGGCCTGCGCCGCCCGGCGCTCGCCCTTGGCGCGGCGCTGCGCTATGCGGCGGACGACCCGCCCCGCGCCGACGCCGCGCGACTGGAGCGGCTCGAACATCTGATCACCGGGCGCACCCGGCGGCTGCGCCGCTCGGTGCTGCTGCGCGAACATGCGGGTCTCGTGGAGGTGCGCGACGTGTTCGGCCTCACCGATGCCATGCGCTGGCTCGGCCACGCCGCGCACCACGCCACGCGCGCCGCCCATTACGGCGATCTCGCCGCCAGCGACCGCCCCGAGACACCGGTCTCCGACCGCCTTCAGCGGGCCACCGCCAGATCCGACTGAGCCCGCAAACGACAACGGGCGACACCATGGGTGCCGCCCGCGTCACATCAGATCGGTCAAGGGCCCTCAGGCCCGCGCACCTCAGAGGCTGGCGTCGAGCGCCGCGAGGATCGCGTCGCCCATGCCCGAGGTCGAGACCGGGGTCACGCCCTCTTCGCCCAGCAGGTCGGCGGTGCGGACACCGTCGGCGAGCACTGTCTCGATCGCCTTCTCAAGACGCTCGGCCTCGGCCCCCTGATCGAAGCTGTAGCGCAGCGCCATGGCGAAGGAGAGGATGCAGGCGATCGGGTTCGCCTTGCCCTGGCCTGCAATGTCCGGCGCCGAGCCGTGCACCGGCTCATAGAGCGCCTTGGGACGGCCGTTCTCCATCGGCGCACCGAGCGAAGCGGAGGGCAGCATGCCGAGCGAGCCGGTCAGCATCGCGGCGGCATCAGACAGCAGGTCACCGAAGAGGTTGTCGGTGACGATCACGTCGAACTGCTTGGGCCAGCGGCAGAGCTGCATGGCGCCGGCATCGGCATACATGTGCGACAGCTCGACCTCGGGGTAATCCTTGCCGACCTCGGTCACCACCTCGCGCCAGAGGATGCCCGATTCCATCACGTTGGCCTTCTCCATCGAGCAGACCTTCTTGCCGCGGCGCATGGCCAGCTCGAAGGCCGAGCGCGCGACGCGGTCGATCTCGGATTCGGTGTAGCGCTGGGTGTTGATGCCGACCCGCTCGTTGCCTTCCTCGAAAATGCCGCGCGGCTCGCCGAAATAGACGCCCGAAGTCAGCTCGCGCACGATCATGATATCGAGACCGGCGACCACGTCCTTCTTGAGCGACGAGAAATCCGCCAGCGCGTCGAAGCACTGGGCCGGGCGTAGGTTGGAGTAAAGGTCCATTTCCTTGCGCAGGCGCAGCAGGCCGCGCTCGGGCTTCACCGAGAAGTCGAGCACATCGTATTTCGGGCCACCCACGGCGCCGAGCAGGACGGCGTCGACCTCCTGCGCCTTGGCCATGGTGTCGTCATGCAGCGGCGTGCCGTGCGCGTCATAGGCCGCGCCGCCCACGAGGTCTTCGCTCACATCGAAGGCGAGGCCGCGCTTGTCGCCGTACCAGTCGATGATGCGGCGGACCTCGGCCATCACCTCGGGGCCGATGCCGTCGCCCGGCAGGATGAGAAGCGAAGGGTTGCTCATGGGAATATCCTCTCCTCGGAATGTCCCGATCCGCGTAGCCGCTGGGGGCGGGATGGTCAAGAAAGGCGGGGGTCGGCGCCGCCTGTCAGGGCAGATCGAGCGCCACCCAGACCAGCCGGTGCCGCTGCCCCTCGACGGCCGGGCGCACCCCGGCATCACGGACCGTCAGGCCGGCGGCGGGCAGGATGTAGCTTACCCGCATCGGCCCGGTCTGATCCCACGCCACCGTCGCCTCGCCCGGCAGCGGATCCTGCAGGCGCGGATCCTTCAGCAGGCCGCGCATCTCTTCTCGCAGGCCTTCGCCGCGCTCGGGGTCGAGATTGGCGTTGCCGATCAGCACGGGCAGGTCCGGCGGCACGCCAAACGCGCCGTCGAGATAGCGCCGCCACAGCGCCGCCTCGTCGGCGTTGCGCCGGCCGTTGCGATCCTCCGGCCCATCAAAGACCGGTGGCGTGGCATTCCAGGCCAGCAGGCTCGGCCCCCCCTCGATCCCGATCACCCAATGTGCATCCGAGGACAGGCGCTGGACCTCGGGCGCAGGATCGCCCCCGCGCATCCGGCTGCGCGGCAGATCGCGCCAGAGCAGCGCCGTGAAGTCCGCCTCCAACTGCAACGGACGCGTCGACAGCAGCGCCATGCCCCCCTGCCCCGAGAACCATCCGTAGCCCTGCGCATCCCTAGGCCCGCCGAGACGACCGTCGCCATCGAGATCAAGCCCCGTGGGCACGCCGGTATTGGGCCTTTGCGCAAAGCGATGGGGATAGGACAGCCCCGCCGCCTCCAGCCGCGCGGCCAGTGCACCCAGCGCGACGAGATCGTGATCGAAGTCGATATCCGTGAGCAGCAGCACGTCGGGGGCCACGGCGGCAACCTCGGCCACCAGCCCGGCGCCCTCGCCGTCGCGCAGATCGCGGAGCAGGAGCCCCGGCCCTTCGCGGGACAGGTCGGCGTTCCAGATGGCCAGCCGCAGCGGCTCGGCCAGCAGCGGCAAGGTCAGCCACAGCGACAGGAGAAGGCTCAGGCCGCCTGCAAATCCGCCTGCGCATAGGCGCGGCGGCGCTTTTCCTCGATCAGTTCGGCAATGCGCATCAGCGCGACGCCGCGCATGATCAGGCTTGCCGGCAGGAAGGCCCATGCGCTCGTGATCCAGATAAGGCTGTGGACGTTCGCCAAGGAGATCGGGGCAAACGCCTCTGATGCCAGTTTCATCAATGCCGGGATCAGGAATGGCAGAAGAAACCCTAAGGCGATGTTAACGTGGGCATCACGTTTCAGGCGGCGCAGCACGTCTCCGCCTGCGGTCGGGTCGAAGAGCGGCAGGTTGACCCAGAAGTTGAACGCGCCCTTCCGGATCGGCCAGTTCAGCACCCGCACGATCAGCACGAAGGTCACCGTCGCCAGCATGGACACGAGATAGGCAATCCCCGCATGGATCCGGATCATGTCGACCTGCTCGAGCGTCATCTCCGCCGAGGCGCCGAGCACCATCAGCCGCACCGGCGAGTAAGGGAAATCGAGCACGTTCCCGATGCCCCGGCCAAGCGCGCGCAGGCCCTCGCTGAGCGCCGACGGGGACACCTCGCCGCGGCAGATCAGGGTCAGGATCAGCACCGTCGCAAAGAGCGCCAGGAAACGCAGCCGGTTGAACGGCGGCGCATCGCGGAACTCGATGATCGAGGGGTAATCGCCGATATACTCGACGAAGGTCAGCAGCGCGCCCACCAGCGCCAGAAGCGCGATCATCTGGGTCGCATCCGCCGTGGTCTGCGGCAGGAGCAACGCTGGCATTGCCACCAGCGACGCAATCAGGACGGCGCGCGTCCCGGCTTTCACCATACGCTTGATCAATCGTCTTGCCCCTTATGTCCGGCCGGGCACGGTTCTTTGCCATGCACCTTGTTTTGCCAGACGCCGCCACGCGGACGGTATGCCTCAATATTGCCCAATTTTTGCCTACTTTCCCGAGCTGCGGCAAGGATCCATGCAGCAAAGGACTCGGATTCGGGCGGTTTCGTGTTCAGATCGGTGCGTTTTTGCATCAGACGCGCCTCGATTGTGGCGCCGACGCCAGCACCCACAAGATATGGACATGGGGCTCCGGAAACACGGAATAGGCGAATTCGCCAAGTGTTTGACCTACCGCAAGGCCAGTGCCCGTGGAAAGGTCTTTACCGAGCCCGACAGTTGCGAGCGGAACAGGAGGAAGACCACCATGCACCAGGCAATCAGCATGCAGGAGGCCGTGGAGATGATCCCCGACGGCGCCCGCGTGATGCTCTCGGGCTTCATGGGCGTCGGCACGCCCGACGGAATCGTGCGCGCGCTGGCCGAATCCGGCAAGCGCGACCTGACGATGATCGTGAACGATGCCGCGCGCCCCCATACCGGGGTCGGCCCGCTGGTCAGCGCCGGCTGCGTGAAGAAGTTCATCGGCAGCCACATCGGCGTGAACCCGGTGGTGCAGGAGAAGATGCAGGCCGGAGAACTCGAGGTCGAACTGGTGCCGCAGGGCACCTTCGTCGAGCGCATCCGCGCCGCCGGCATGGGGCTTGGCGGCATCCTGACCCCGACAGGTCTCGGCACGCTGATTGCCGAGGGCAAGCAGACCGTCGAGGTCGAGGGCAAGACCTATCTGCTGGAGCCACCTCTGCGCGCCGATTTCGCACTGATCGCGGCGCGAAGCTGCGACTATGTCGGCAACCTCGCCTACATGCTGTCGGCGACGAACTTCAATCCGATCATGGCGCTGGCCGGCGATGTGGTGATCGCCGAGCCGGAAGAGATCGTGCCGATCGGCGTGATCCCCCCGGACGCGGTCAAGACCCCGGGCGTGCTGGTCGACCACGTGATCAAGAGGGCGATGTGATGCGCGATTTCGAAACCATGGACCCGAAGGAAATCATCGCCCGCCGGGTGTCGCTCGAGATCCGGCCGAAATCGCTGGTCAATCTCGGCATCGGCATCCCGACGCTGGTCTCCGACCACCTCGACGAGAGCCTCGGCGTGTTCTTCCAGGCCGAGAACGGCGTGGTCGGCATGGGCCACCGCCCTCCCGAGGGCATGACCGACCGCCACCTGACCGATGCCGGCGGCACCTTCGTCTCCGCCGTGCCCGGCGCCTCGATCATCGACAGCGCCTTCTCCTTCGGGCTGATCCGCGGCGGCCATCTCGACCTGACGGTGCTGGGCGGGCTGCAGGTGGATGCCAAGGGCCATCTCGCCAACTGGATGATCCCGGGCAAGTTCGTTCCGGGCATGGGTGGCGCGATGGACCTCGTGACCGGCGCCAAGAAGGTCATCGTGGCGATGATCCACAGCGCCAAGGGCACCTCGAAGATCGTGCCGGAATGCACCCTGCCGGTCACCTCGCAGCGCTGCGTCGACCTGATCGTGACCGAGCTCGCCGTCATGCAGCCACGCGAAGACGGGCTGCACCTGCTCGAGACCGGCCCCGGCGTCACCGTCGAGCAGGTGGTCGCGGCGACTGACGCGGAGCTGGTGATCGGCGACGACGTGCCCGAAATGGACCTGTCGCGCACCGGCTGACCGCCGCGACAATGGGGGCGCTGCCCCCGCCGCCTGCGGCGCCTCCCCCGGGATATTTCAGGCCAGACGACGCATGGGGCGAAGCGCTCCTGTCTTCTTCTGGCCAAAAATATCCCCGCCGGAGGCAGGCCGGGCGGTGCCAGAGGCGCAAGTCTTCAGAAAAGAGAAAGGCGGGGACACGCGATCCCCGCCTTCCTGATTGCAGTCGCGATCAGCTCAGACCCAGGGGCGGCTCTGTCCGGCCTGCGCCTCGAAGCTGTCGATCGCGCCGACCTTCTCCATGGTCAGGCCGATATCGTCGAGCCCTTCCAGCAGGCAGTGCTTCTTGAAGCTGTCGATCTCGAAGCGGAATTCCTCACCGTCCGAGGTGGTCACGACCTGGTTCTCCAGGTCGATGGTCATGCGGGCGTTGGCGCCCTTCTCAGCGTCCTTCATCAGCACGTCCACGGCCTCCTGCGGCAGCACGATGGGCAGCATGCCGTTCTTGAAGCAGTTGTTGTAGAAGATGTCGGCGAAGGAGGTGGAGATCACCGCCTTGATACCGAAATCGGCCAGCGCCCAGGGGGCGTGCTCGCGCGAGGAGCCGCAGCCGAAATTGTCGCCCGCGACGAGGATCTGGGTCTCGCGGTAGGCCGGCTTGTTGAGCACGAAATCGGGGTTTTCCGAGCCGTCATCGAGGTAACGCATCTCGTCGAAGGCGTGCACGCCGAGGCCGGAGCGCTTGATCGTCTTCAGGAATTGCTTGGGGATGATCATGTCGGTGTCGATGTTGACCAGCGGCATCGGCGCCGCGATCCCGGTGAGTTTTTCGAATTTTTCCATCTCGGGGTCCTTTCGGAGGGCGGAACCGGCGCCGCAGGGCCGGCGTTTGCCGCCAGGATATACCAGGAGTTCAGCGATGTCTTACAGCGAAGGTAGCAAGGTCGAATGGGACTGGGGCAACGGCACCGGGACCGGCACGGTCGTCAAGAAGTACACGCGCAAGACCACCCTCAAGATCAAGGGCAGCGAGGTCACGCGCGACGCCTCCGATGACGAACCGGCCTACCGGATCGAGCAGGAGGACGGCGACGAGGTGCTGAAGTCGGAAACCGAGCTTCGCAAGGCCTCGTGACCGCCTCCTGACCGGAGCCGGGGCCACGCCCCGGCCGTCAGGCCGTAACCGGTGCCTCCATCAGGTCGCGCACATCGGTCAGGTGACCGGTGAGCGCCGCTGCCGCCGCCATCTGGGGCGACATCAGGTGGGTGCGTCCGCCCTTGCCCTGACGGCCCTCGAAGTTGCGGTTCGACGTCGCCGCGCAACGCTCGCCGGGGGCCAGCTGGTCGGGGTTCATCGCGAGGCACATCGAACAGCCCGCCATGCGCCACTCGAAGCCCGCGTCGATGAAGATCTGCGCCAGGCCCTCTTCCTCGGCCTGGGCACGGACGAGGCCCGAGCCCGGCACGACCATGGCGCGCATGCCGTCCTTGACCTTCTTGCCCTTCAGGATCGCCGCCGCAGCGCGCAGATCCTCGATGCGGCCGTTGGTGCAGGAGCCGATGAACACCGTGTCGATCTTGATGTCGGTGAGCTTCTGACCGGCCTCGAGCCCCATGTACTGCAGCGCGCGCTTGGCCGCCTCGACCTTGCCGCCAGTGAAGTCCTCGGGGGACGGCACGTTGGACGAGATGCCGAGCACGTCCTCGGGCGAGGTGCCCCAGGTCACGACCGGCTCGATGTCCTCGCCACGGATGGTGACGACCTTGTCCCAATGCGCGTCGTCATCGGAATAGAGCGTCTTCCACCACGACAGAGCGGCCTCGAACTGGGCGCCTTTCGGCGCGTGCGGGCGGCCCTTCACATATTCGAAGGTGGTTTCGTCGGGCGCGATCAGGCCGGCACGCGCGCCGCCCTCGATGGCCATGTTGCAGACCGTCATACGGCCTTCCATCGACAGCGAGCGGATCGCTTCACCGCAATACTCGATGACATAGCCGGTGCCGCCGCCGGTGCCGGTGTGGCCGATGATCGACAGGGTGATGTCCTTGGCGGTGACGCCCGGGCGCAGCTGGCCGGTGATCTCGACCTTCATGTTCTTCGACTTGGACTGGATCAGCGTCTGCGTGGCGAGCACGTGCTCGACCTCGGAGGTGCCGATGCCATGCGCCAGCGCGCCGAAGGCGCCGTGGGTGGCCGTGTGGCTGTCGCCGCAGACCACGGTCATGCCCGGCAGGGTCCAGCCCTGCTCGGGGCCGACGATGTGAACGATGCCCTGACGCACGTCGCTGACGGGGTAGTAGTTGACCCCGAAATCCTTGGCGTTCTTGTCGAGCGCCTCGACCTGGATGCGGCTTTCCTCGTTCTCGATGCCGTTCTCGCGGTCAACCGTGGTCGGCACGTTGTGGTCGGGAACGGCGATGGTGCGCTGCGGCGCGCGCACGGTGCGACCGGTCATCCGCAGGCCCTCGAAGGCCTGCGGCGAGGTCACCTCGTGCACGAGGTGGCGGTCGATATACAGAAGGCAGGTGCCGTCTTCGTCCTGCTGGACGACATGGGCGTCCCAGATCTTGTCGTAGAGTGTCTTGCCGGACATGGGTTCCTCTCCGGAATTGGGAATGGCTGGGCTGGGCGCGAGGCATCATTGTCCCGCGCCGGGGCGGGCGATGACAGGCTTATAGCCGCGCGAGCACCGTGAAGGTGGCGCCGTAGAACCGTTCACGCAGACGCGCGCGGTCGCCGAGGTCGAGAACCCGAGTCATGACAGGCGGGATACAAGGTCTCCCCGCCCCGATCAAGAGGGCGCCGCCGCAGCACGCAGGCACGCGCCCCGGAGCGCCACGCCACCCGGACCTGGCCTGGCGACACCCTTCCGGGCTGCAGCACCGCCCCGATGCTTGCCAAACCCTCGCCGAGGGCGCAGACGGGCGGGCATGGATGTGCGCCCGAACCCGCCGCTCGCCGCGGCCCTGACCCTGCTCGCCTCCGGCTTCGTCGCCGGCACCACCCTGCTGGCCAAGATGCTCGGCACCGACACGCTGGGACCGGCGCTGCACCCGCTGCAGGTCAGCCAGGGGCGCTTTGTCTTCGCCCTCATGGTGTTCTCCACCGCGGCGCTGATCCTGCGGCCGCAGATGACCCGGCCGGCGCTGCCGGTACACACGCTTCGGGTGCTGTTCGGCTGGGGCGGCGTGAGCTTCATGTTCGCCGCCGCTGCCTTCATCCCGCTCTCGGACGCCACCGCGATCAGCTTTCTCAACCCGGTGGTGGGGATGCTGCTGGCGATCCCGTTCCTCGGGGAAAAGATCGGCCGGGTGCGGGTCTCGGCGGCGGTGATCGCGCTAGTGGGGGCGATGATCCTGCTGCGCCCGACACCGCAGGCGTTCCAGCCGGCGGCACTTCTGGCGCTGGGGGCGGCGCTCTGCCTCGGGGCGGAGCTGGTGGTGATCAAGCGGCTCTCGGGGCGCGAAGGCGCGTTCCAGATCCTGCTGATCAACAATTTCATCGGCACCTGCATCGCCAGTGCCGCGGCCTTCGCGGTCTGGCAGATGCCGACCCCTGCACAGTGGGCGGCGCTCGCGGGCGTGGGCGTGCTGATGGCCTCGGCGCAGACCTGCTTCATCCAGGCCATCCGACGCGCCGATGCCAGCTTCGTGTCGCCGTTCTGGTACGCCACGCTGGTCTTCGCGGCACTTTACGACTTCCTGCTGTTCTCGGTGCGGCCCGATGCGATCTCGCTGCTCGGCGCGACCATCATCGTGGCCGGCGCCGGGCTGCTGGCCTGGCGCGAGGCGCGGCTCAGGCCGGTTGGTCCTAGGCCTTCAGCCGCCAGCCCGTCCGGAACAGCCCCCATGCCGCCAGCAACACCGCCGCCGTCGCGACCAGAGCGATGACGAAACCGAAGCCCGGGGTGCTGTCGCTGACCCCGATCATACCGTAACGCGCGCCGTCGATCAGGTAGAAGACCGGGTTCACGTGGGTGATCTCGTAAAGCCCCGGCGGCAGCGCCTCGACCGAGTAGAAGGTGCCCGACAGGAACGCCAGCGGCGTGACGATGAAGTTGGTGATCGCCGCCATCTGGTCGAACTTGTTGGCCCAGAGCCCGGCCAGCATCCCCATTGCCGACAGGAAGGCCGCGCCGAGGATCACGAAGACCAGCAGGATCAGCGGGTGCTGCGGCACCAGCCCAGTTGTCACGAAAAGCCCGGCCGAGATCGCCACGGCAACGATCAGCCCGCGCGCCACGCCGCCTGCGAGATACCCCAGCACCAGCTCGAACGGTGCCAGCGGCGGCATCAGCGTGTCGACGATGTTGCCCTGCACCTTGGAGACCACGATCGAGGACGAGGTGTTGGCAAAGGCGTTCTGGATCACCGTCATCATCAGGATCCCCGGCGCGATGAAGTCGGTGAAGGGCACGCCCATCACGTCTCCGCGACGAGGACCGATGGCGATGGTGAAGATCATCAGGAACAGCCCGGCGGTGACCAGCGGCGCCAGCAGCGTCTGGGTCCAGACGTTGACGAAGCGCATCACCTCGCGGCTGCAGAGCGTGTAGAGCCCGAGCCAGTTCACCTGCCCGAAGCGGCGTTCGCCGGGATCTCTGTGCGGATAATCGGTCATGCGTGGGCCTTTCCTCTGCGGGCTTGGCTTGTAACTCGGAATGCGATGACTACAATAGGGCCACCCGCGGAATTTCCAGGCGGTCCGGTTAGAGGGCCGCCTTTTTCAATGAGGATACGTCATGTCCTGGACCGATGAGCGCGTCGAGCTGCTTAAGAAGATGTGGGCGGAGGGACAATCCGCCAGCCAGATCGCGAAAGAGCTCGGCGGTGTCACGAGAAATGCCGTGATCGGCAAGGTCCACCGCCTCGGTCTGTCGAACCGGACCGGCTCCGGTGCTGCACCGGCGGCCGCCGCGGCACCCGCCAAGGAGGCGAAGCCGGTCAAGGATGCCAAGCCGGCGCCCAAGCCCAAGCCCGCCCCGGCGGCGCCTGCGGCCGAGACTGCGCCGCGCGAAGAGGCGGCGTCCGTGCCCGAGACCCGTCCGGCCGTGTCGCCGGCGCGCAAGCAGATCATTCCGGCCGGCCAGCCGCTGCCGCCGCAGCCTTCGGCCAACGAGATCAGCCCCGAGGCCCTGGCCAAGGTCAGCGAGATCGAGAAGAAGGCCAAGCGCCTGACGCTGATGGAGCTGACCGAGCGCACCTGCAAGTGGCCGGTGGGCGACCCCGCGACCGAGGATTTCTGGTTCTGCGGCCTGCCCGTGCAGCAGGGCAAGCCCTATTGCGAGGCGCATGTGGGCGTGGCGTTCCAGCCGATGTCGTCGCGCCGCGACCGTCGCCGCTGAGGCGCGTCTCCGTCTCCAGAAACAAGAGCAGCGCGCCAGAGCACCGGCCGAGTTCATCGGCCGGGACATCTCTGGCCGTGCATGACAGGGCCCACGGCAGGTTAACTGGTTGATGCGCAATGCGTCTTTGCGCGACCGTGCGCTGTGGTGCGTGGCATTGTGGGGGTTGCCGGCCCGACCCGTCGATGCCGCCCCCCCTAATCCATGCGGCCGGCGAAGGCCGAGCTCAACGGCAGGGAAAGCACAAAAAAAAGCGGGAACGTCGAGGATCGACGCTCCCGCCAGTTGAACCCCGGGACGCAGGCGGTGCATCCACCGGGGCGGCAATTCAGTTCGCTCGGATCATCGCGCAGCACGTCTGCGCCGCCCCCGAGGGGACAGTGGCAGAGGCGTCTCGATGACGAGCGGGGGACGGGCGAGTAAACTGTCTGTCAGACTCTCCCGGACAGTTGCAGCGCGGTTGCGAACGAACCGGCACAGCCTTTCCGGGCCACACCCGACCGGGTGCGGTTGACGATATCCATCGTTTTCATGACGACACTGCTCCACTCGTGGCCACCGGTTTTTATCGGTTGGCGGCCTTTATTTTCTGGTAACTGACTACCGCAACGGGACACGCGCCACCAGTGCCTATCGGCGCCGCGCCGCCCCCGGCCCCCGTCGGCGCCGGGATTGTTGTCGAAAATCAACACCCCTCCCCGGCCCGCCCTGCCCCGTGGAATCACTCCAAAGGCGTCGGAAAGCAAAGCAATAAAGGGCGCGGGCGGCTTGACTTCACCGCCTCGTGCGCAAGGTTGAGCGAGAGGGGCTGTGCATCAGCAAACAGTTTCGTTGCTTGCCCCGCCCGACCGAAGCACGCATTACCCACGCGTGACGATAAGACCACAGAGGCAAGACGAGGAGAGACGGCGTGCGAGACGCGACGGCGACACGGCAAGAGGACAAGGCATGAGCCAGATCCCGCAGAGCTTCGATCCTGCCGGAGCCGATCCCCGCGCCTTCCGCAACGCCCTTGGGCAGTTCGTCACCGGGGTCACCGTGGTCACCTGTGCCACCAAGGACGGCCCGATCGGCATCACCGCCAACAGCTTCGCCAGCGTCTCGCTTGACCCGCCGCTGGTGCTGTGGTCGCCGGCGAAGGACTCGCAGCGCTACGCCTCGTTCATGGCCGCCGAGCGCTTTGCCATTCACGTGCTGAGCCGCGATCAGGCCGCGCTCTGCCGCGGTTTTGCCCGCAATGCAGAGTCCTTCGATCTCGCCGACTGGTCCGCGAGCGCCGACGGTGTGCCGTTGATCGAGGGCTGCCTCGCGCGCTTCGAGTGCAGCACCGAGGCGCAGCACGATGCGGGCGATCACTCCATCGTCGTGGGACGGGTGCTGCGGGTGACAACCCATCCCGGTGCGCCGCTGACGTTCTCGGCCGGCGTGTTCGGCGCCTTCACCCCAGACTGAGGCGCGGCTAGCCCGCCTTCTTGAGCAGCTGCTTGATGACCGGCTGCTTTTGCGGCTTGTCGACCAGCGACAGCAGCATCTCGGCCAGTTCCGGCTCCTGCACCCGCTTGGCGGCGGCCTTTGGTGTGAACCAGTGCCGCGTGCGCTCGTTGCGCTCTTTCCAACGCCGCTTCAGCTTGTCGACGATCATCGGATAGACATCGACCCGGCAGGGCAGGTTGGTGCCATCGTCGAGCCCCTTGTCGTAATGGAACGTGCCGATGATCTCCTTGCCGATATGCCCGACGGCCCCGGCCTCTTCCAGCGCCTCGATCTCGGCGGCGGCCCAGGGCTTCTTGCCGTCCATCAGCCAGCCTTTCGGCATCACCCAGCGCCCGGTATCGCGAGACGTGACCATGAGGACCTGAAGGTTGCCCTTCTTGTCCCAATGCATGGGAAGGGCGCCGATCTGCTCGCCTATATCGGTCATGAGGCTCCGTTTATCTGCTCTAAAGTGTTTTACTGAAATACAGCCTGTCCGTAGACAAAGTATGACACTTTCATGATGTGACGACGTTTATTTTGCCGCCCGCCCCCAACCCGGCGTCAATCATGTGAAAATCTCGCCCCCGAGCGGCGCTGAATTCCCCCGAACTCCCCTGAAATCGGTTTCCCCCGCAACGCGGAAGCGGCTAGGGTCCGCCCGTCGACTACTGCCTCGCGAGGAAGCGAAATGACCGAATATGCCGGACGCCTGCGGCTGGGCGTCAACATCGACCACGTCGCCACCGTGCGCAACGCCCGCGGCAGCGCCTATCCCTGCCCGCTGCGCGCCGCGAAGATCGCCGAAGAGGCCGGTGCCGACGGCATCACCGCCCACCTGCGCGAGGATCGCCGGCACATCTCGGATGCCGATATCGACGGGCTGATGGAGACGCTGTCGCTGCCGCTCAACCTCGAAATGGCGGCCACCGAGGAGATGCAGGCCATCGCGCTGCGCCACAAGCCGCACGCGGTCTGCATCGTCCCCGAGAAACGCGAGGAGCGCACCACCGAGGGCGGGCTCGAGGTGGCAAAGGACGAGAACCGTCTGGCGCATTTCATCGAACCGCTGCGCGCGGCGGGCTGCCGGCTGTCGCTGTTCATCGGTGCCGACGAGACGCAGGTCGCGGCATCGGCGCGGATCGGCGCGGCGGTGGTCGAGCTGCACACCGGCGCCTATTGCGATTTTCACTACGAGGGCAAGTTTGCCGAGCGCGATGCGGAGCTCGAACGCCTGCGCGAGATGGCGGCCTATGCCCATTCGCTGGGGCTTGAGGTCCATGCCGGGCACGGTCTGACTTACGAGACCGTCGCCCCGATCGCGCAGATCCCGGCGATCGTGGAGCTGAATATCGGTCACTTCCTGATCGGTGAAGCGCTGTTCCGCGGCCTTGGCCCCTCCATCGAGGAGATGCGTCGGCTGATGGACGACGCCCGCGCATGATGCCGACCACGGCAGAACGCGAGACGCTCGACGCGGTGATCGCCGCCGCGCTCGCGCGCTTCAGCCCCGGCGAGGGACCGGTCTTCACCGCCGCCGTACTGCGCGGCGACGAGGTTCTGGCGCTCTCGGCCAACGAGGTCTCCGAGCGCTGCGATGCCTCGCGCCATGCCGAGATCGTCGCCATCGAGACCGCCAGCCGCAAGCTTGGCAGCACCAAGCTCGACGGCTGCACCCTGATCGCGTCGATGCAGCCCTGCGAGATGTGCCTCGCGGCGATGCGCTGGGCCGGGATCGACCGGCTGGTCTTTGCCATGACACAGGAGCTGGCGCCGACGTTCTTCCAGTTCCCCAACCTCACCATCGCCGACTATGCCCGCGCCTGCGATCACGCTTTCGACTGGCATGGCGGGCTCGGTGCGGAGCGGCTGAACCAGATCTACCGGGGCGAGGCATGATCCTCGGCATCGGCACCGACCTGGCCAATATCGAGCGCATCGAGCGCACGCTCGCGCGCTTCGGCGACCGGTTCCGCAACCGGGTCTTCACCGAGACCGAGCAGACGAAAGCCGAGCGTCGCAAGGACGTGGCCGGCACCTATGCCAAGCGGTGGGCCGCCAAGGAGGCCTGCTCCAAGGCGCTCGGCACTGGTTTGCGCATGGGCATCGCGTGGAAGGACATGGCGGTCACCAACCTGCACACCGGACAGCCGGTGATGGCGGTGACAGGCTGGGCGCAGGAACGACTGGAGAGCATGACCCCGCCGGGTTACGAGGCGATCATCCACGTCACCCTGACCGACGATCACCCCTGGGCGCAGGCCTTCGTGGTGATCGAGGCGCGCCCGATCCAGAGCTGATCCTTCGACAGGTGCGCGCCCGCCCGGGCGCGCACCGAAAGTCTTCAGCCCCGAATGATCCGGTTGACGTGGCCCATCTTGCGCCCGGCCTTCACGGCGTCCTTGCCGTAGAGATGGATCGCGGTGTCGGCCTCGGTCGCCAGTTCCGGCAGCTTGTCGAGATCGTCGCCGATCAGGTTCTCCATCTGCACGTCGGCAAAGCGGCTGCCATCGCCCAGAGGCCAGTTGGCCACGGCGCGGATGTGCTGCTCGAACTGGTCGATGGTGCAGCCGTTCTGGGTCCAGTGGCCGGAATTGTGCACCCGAGGCGCGATCTCGTTCACCAGAAGCCCCTGCGGCGTGACAAAGAGCTCCACCCCCATCACGCCAACATAGTTCAGCGCGTTGAGGATCTTGGCCGCCAGCAGCACCGCGTCGGTGCGCTGCGCCTGCGACAGCCGCGCCGGCACCGTGGTGGTGCGCAGGATGCCCTCGCTGTGGATGTTCTCGCCCGGATCGAAGCAGGCCACGGCGCCGTCGGCGCTGCGCGCCGCGATCACCGAGATCTCGCAGGAAAACTCGACGAAGCCTTCGAGGATCGCCGGTGCGCCGCGCATCTCCTCGATCGCTGCTGCCGCCTCCTCGGGCGTGTTGATCCGCGCCTGCCCCTTGCCGTCATAGCCGAAGCGGCGGGTCTTGAGGATCGACGGCGTGCCGATGATCTCGAGCGCCTGCGTCAGGCTCTCGGCATCGGTGATGTCGGCGAAGGGCGCGGTCTTGAGCCCGAGATCGGTGAGGAAGGTCTTTTCCGTCAGCCGGTCCTGACTCACCCGCAGCGCCTCGCGACCGGGGCGGATCGGGCACAGCGCCTGCAGCGTATCGAGCGCCGCGGTGGGGATGTTCTCGAACTCGTAGGTGATGACATCGACCGAAGCGGCAAAGGCCTCGAGCGCGGCAGTGTCCTCGTAGGGCGCGGTGGTCACCGCATCGGCCACGTGACCGGCGGGCGGGGCCTCGCCGGGCTCGTAGACGTGGCAGCGCAGGCCCAGTCGGCTGGCCGCGACCGAGAGCATGCGGCCCAGCTGTCCGCCGCCGAGAATGCCGATGGTGGCGCCCTGTCGAAGTGGTTCGGTCATGTCAGCCTCCGGAATCGTGGTCTTGCGCCGCTTCTTGCGCGAAACGAAGCCGCTGACAAGCCGCGCCGGCGGATCAGTCGCGCACCGGCTCGTCGGGAATCGAGGCCGAGAGCGCCGCGCGCCACGCGTCGAGGCGCTCGGCCAGCGCCGGATCCTGCAACGCGAGGATGCCCGCCGCCATCAGCCCAGCATTGGCCGCACCGGCGCCGCCGATGGCCATGGTGCCGACCGGGAAGCCGCGCGGCATCTGCAGGATGGAATAGAGGCTGTCGACGCCCGACAGCGCCTTGGTCTGCACCGGCACGCCGATCACCGGCACGCGGGTTTTCGATGCCATCATGCCCGGCAGGTGCGCGGCACCACCGGCGCCCGCGATGATGACCTGAAGGCCGCGCCCGGCAGCCTCCTTGCCATAGGCCCAGAGCCGGTCCGGCGTGCGGTGGGCCGAGACGATCTTGACCTCATAGGCCACGCCCAGCTCGTCGAGCATCCGCGCCGCCTCTTCCATCGTCGGCCAGTCCGACTGGCTGCCCATGATGATGCCGACCTTGACCGTGTCTTCCGCCATTTCCTGCCCTGACCTCTCGCAAAAAGAAGCCCGCACTATAGCGGCTGGCCGCCCCGTGTCCATGCGTCAGGGGCGGCCGTTTTCCGAGCGATTTACCCGCCGATCTTGTCCTGCGTCCTGGTCTCGAAATCCGAGGCCGCGTGACGTTCGCGCAGCTGCTGGCTCGGCTCGCCGCTCATGGCGTTGACCATGCGGCCACGCTGCACCGCCGGACGCTCTGCGATCTCGTCGGCCCAGCGGATGACGTTCTTGTAGCTCTGCACGTCGAGGAACTCGCCCGCGTCATAGGAGCCGCCCTTCACGGTGCGGCCATACCACGGCCAGATCGCCATGTCGGCGATGGTGTAATCGTCACCGGTGATGAACTTGCGCTCGGCCAGCGCCCGGTCGAGCACGTCGAGCTGGCGCTTCACCTCCATGGTGAAACGGTCGATCGGGTATTCCATCTTGTAGGGGGCGTAAGCGTAGAAATGCCCAAAGCCGCCGCCCAGATAGGGGGCGCTGCCCATCTGCCAAAACAGCCACGACAGCATCTCGGCGCGGTTCTCGGGCGCGCCCAGGAAGGCGCCGAACTTCTCCGCGAGGTGCATCAGGATGGCGCCGGATTCGAACACCCGCACCGGCTTGTCGCCCGAGCGGTCGAGCAGCGCCGGGATCTTGGAATTCGGGTTGATGTCGACGAAGCCCGAGCCGAACTGGTCGCCATCGCCGATCTTGATCAGCCACGCGTCGTACTCGGCCTGCGAGAAGCCAGCCTCGAGCAGCTCCTCGAACAGGATCGTCACCTTCTGGCCGTTCGGCGTGGCAAGACTGTAGAGCTGGAACGGATGCTCGCCGACCGGCAGCTCCTTGTCATGGGTCGCACCGGCGATGGGGCGGTTGAGCGAGCCCCAGGTGCCGCCATTGTCCTTTTCCCACTTCCAGACCTTGGGCGGGGTGTACTCTTCGGTCATGTCTGCGTTTCCCTTGCGCTGTTTGGGCGGAAGGTAACGTCACTGAGCAGGAATGCCAGTGCCGCCCCTGTGCGGAGGGGCACAGGCAGGTCGCGCGGGGCCGCGCAGCCCTTCCCGGCAAGCGAATTTCCGGCGGCTCTGTCGCATTTGCGGGCGCCGCCCTATCTATGGCCCATGACGATGCTCCCCCCCTCCCTTCAGGGCTGGTTCGACCGGCGCGGCTGGCAGATCCATCCGCACCAGCAAGAGATGCTGGCCCACGCCTCTGATCCGTGCCTGCTGCTGATCGCGCCCACGGGGGGCGGCAAGACGCTGGCGGGTTTCCTGCCGACGCTGGCCGAGCTCGCCGAGGTGCCGCGCGAGGGGCTGCACACGCTCTACATCTCGCCGCTGAAGGCGCTGGCCGCCGACATCCGGCGCAACCTGCTGATCCCCATCGAAGAGGCGGGTCTGCCGATCCGCGTCGAGGACCGCACCGGCGACACGCCGTCCTCACGCAAGCGACGGCAGCGCGCCGACCCGCCGCAGATCCTGCTGACCACGCCCGAGAGCCTCGCCCTGCTGACCTCCTACGAGGATGCGCCGCGGATGTTCGCCGGGTTGCAGCGGGTGGTCGTCGACGAGATCCACGCGCTGGCGGAAAGCAAGCGCGGCGACCAGCTGATGCTGGCGCTGGCGCGATTGCAGGACATGTGCCCGGGGCTGCGGCGGGTGGGGCTCTCGGCCACGGTCGAGGACCCTCAGGCCATCGCCCGGCTACTGGCGCGCCATCCCGATCCCTGCGAGATCCTGCAGGCCGATCCCGGCCCCGAGCCAGATATCTCGATGCTGGTCACCGACGAGGCGCCGCCCTGGTCCGGCGGCGGCGCGGCCTATGCCATCCCGGCTGTGCTCGAGCAGGTGAAGCAGCACAAGACCACGTTGATCTTTCACAACACCCGCGCCCAGGCCGAGATCTTCTTTCACAACCTCTGGCTCGCCAACGAGGACGCGCTGCCCATCGGCATCCACCACGGCTCGCTCGATCGCGGCCAGCGCGAGAAGGTCGAGGCGGCGATGGTGCGCGGCGAGCTGCGGGCCATCGTCTGCACCGGCTCGCTCGATCTCGGGATCGACTGGGGCGACGTCGATCTGGTGATCCAGATTGGCGCGCCGAAGAACGTCAAGCGGCTGGTGCAGCGCATCGGGCGCGCCAATCACCGCTACAATGCGCCGTCGAAGGCGCTGTTGGTGCCGGCCAACCGCTTCGAGGTGGTGGAATGCGTCGCAGCGCTCGAGGCGGTGAAGGATCGCGAGCTCGACGGCGAATGGCGCGGGCGCGGGCCGCGCGACGTGCTCTGCCAGCACATCCTCATCGCCGCCTGCGCCGGGCCGTTCGACGCCGACATGCTCTACGACGAGATGTTGCAGGCTGGCGCCTATGCCGACCTGAACCGCGCCGAGTTCGACGCCTGCCTCGCCTTCTGCGCCACCGGCGGCTACGCGCTGCGCGCCTATGACCGCTGGCAGCGGCTGTTGCAGCGAGAAGACGGTCTCTGGCAGCTGCGCGACCCGCGCTCGGCTGCCCGCATCCGGCAGAATATCGGCACAATTCAGGACACCGACACACTCAAGGTGCGCTGGCGCGGTCGCGGCGGCGCGCCGCTGGGCGAAATCGAGGAAGGCTTCGCCGCCTCGCTGAGCCGGGGCGACACCTTCCTGATCGGCGGCCAGATCGTGCGCTACGAGGGGCTGCGCGAGATGACCGTCGAGGTTTCGCGCGATGCCGCGAGAAAGCCCAAGATCGCCACCTTCAACGGCACCAAGTTCGCCACCTCGACACAACTGTCGCAGCGCATCCTGCGCATGTTCGGGCAAGAGCGCTGGCCCGAGCTGCCGGACCACACCGCCGAGTGGCTGGGCCTTCAGCGCGAGGTCAGCCGCCTGCCCGAACCGGGCCGCCTGCTGATCGAGAGCTTCCCGCATGACGGGCGCGAGCAGCTCGTGGCGTATGGCTTTGCCGGGCGCAACGCCATGCAGACGCTGGGCTTGCTGCTCACCAAGCGGATGGAGGAAGAGGGTCTGGCGCCGATGGGCTTCGTCGCCTCGGATTACGCGGTGCTGATCTGGGGGCTCGATGCGGTCACCGATCCCAAGCCGCTCTTCGACCTCGCCAAGCTCGAGGCCGGACTCGAGACATGGTTGCAGGGCAACGCTGTGATGAAGCGCACCTTCCGCGCCTCGGCCACCATCGCCGGGCTGATCGAGCGCAACACCGGCGGCCAGCGCAAGAGCGGACGGCAGGCGACGATGTCCTCGGACATCCTCTATGACACGCTGGTGAAATACGACCCCGACCACCTGTTGTTGCAGATCACCCGCGAGGAAGCGATGCGCGGGCTGGTGGATTTCAGCCGCATCCGCGAGATGTGCGAACGGGTCGAGGATCGCATCGACCTGCTGCGCCTGAGCCGCGTCTCGCCACTCTCGGCGCCGCTGTTCCTCGAGCCCGGGCGCATCCCGATCGCCGGGATGGCCGATGAACGGCTGCTGCAGGAAGAGGTCTCGGCGCTGCTTAATGAGGCAGGATTGTCGCAGCTGCCCGGCTCGATGGTCGCGTCCTAGCCGGGTTTGCGCGAACAGGGGGCAAACTCTGCAATCGGGGTTTACCCCGCGACGCTTGCGGCTGTATCAGCCGAGTGGATCGAAGACAAAAGCGATGACGCAAAACAATCACACAGAGAAGACAAAGCGCCAGCTGCCTCGTGGCTGGTGGATCGCCCCCGGTCTGCTGATCGGAGGCTTGCTGTGGTTCTTCATCATCAAGGGCGTGATCGCCCTCGTCCACCTCGTCGCCGGCTGAACTGAGCGTCCCCGGCCCTTGCTTCGTGCGAACGGTTCGGCCATTCAGGCCCCATGGAACAGGCCATGAACACCCTTCCCTTCCGGTTTCGCGACGCCATGCTCGCGGCGCTGCCCTCGGGAGCGCTGCACTGGCCCGATGAGCGGCTGCTGGTGGTCTCGGACCTGCATTTCGGCAAATCCGCCCGGCTCTCGGCCGTGGGCGGTGCCGCCCTTCCACCCTACGAGACCCGCGACACGCTGCTGCGGCTCGAGGCGGATCTCGAGGCCACCGGGGCCGAGCGGGTGATCTGCCTCGGCGACAGCTTCGACACCGCGCAGGTCGAGGGCGAACTGCCCGAGGCGGACCGGGTGTGGATCGCCCGCCTGCAGGCAGGGCGCAGCTGGGTGTGGATCGAGGGCAACCACGATCCGGGACCGGTGGCGCTTGGCGGTGCCCATCTGGCCGAGCTTAGGATCGGAGGGCTGCTGTTCCGGCACATCGCCACGCACGGCGCGGAGGGCGAGGTCTCGGGGCATTACCATCCCAAGGCACGGCTGAAGCTGCGCGGGAGGACGCTGTCGCGTCCCTGCTTCCTGTTCGACGCCGTCCGGCTGATCCTGCCGGCCTATGGCGCCTATACCGGGGGTCTGCGCAGCGACAGCGCGGCGCTCTGCGCTCTGATGGCCGGGGATGCCCGCGCCATCCTCACAGGCCCGCGCCCCGTCGCCATCCCGATGCCGCGCTGAGGGCTTGCCAAGGGGGCCTTGCCGTGGCCCCTTGGGCGGCATGGAGATCGACACCCGCATCCGCGAGAGCTTTGCCCGGCAGGGCATGATGACCACGCTCGGCGCCCGACTGGTCGCCGTGACGCCCGGCGCCGTCGAGATCGAGGCCGCGATCACGCCCGAAACCTCGCAGCAGCATGGCTTCGCCCACGCAGCGCTGGCCTTCGCGCTCGGCGACAGCGCGGCGGGGTACGCGGCGCTTACGGTGATGCCAGAGGACCGCGAGGTGGTGACCTCCGAGATGAAGATCCACCTGCTCGCCCCGGCGCGCGGCGCGCGGCTGATCGCCCGCGGTCGGGTGGTGAAGCCCGGGCGGAGGCTGGTGATCGTGACGGCGGATGTCTACGCGGTGACGGCCGGGGTCGAGACCCACGCGGCGCTGCTCACCGGGACGATGGTTCCGGTCTGAGCGAACCCGCCGGGACAAGCAGGGCGCCCCGGCGGGTTTGCGTTCATCAGGCGGTGAGGCCTTCCGGCTCTGCAAGACCGTTGGCACGGCAGCAGGCGGTGACGGTGTTGGCCAGCAGGCAGGCAATGGTCATCGGACCGACGCCGCCCGGCACCGGGGTGATGGCACCGGCAACCTCGGCGCAGCTCTCATAGGCGCAATCGCCCACCAGCCGGGTCTTGCCCTCGCCCTTCTCGGGCGCCGGGATGCGGTTGATGCCGACATCGATCACCGTGGCGCCCGGCTTGATCCAGTCGCCCGGCACCATCTCGGGGCGACCCACCGCGGCGACGACGATATCGGCGCGGCGCACCACCTCGGGAAGGTCCTTGGTACGCGAATGCGCGATGGTCACGGTGCAGCTCTCACCCAGCAGCAGCTGCGCCATCGGCTTGCCGACGATGTTGGAGCGCCCGATCACCACCGCGTCGAGCCCGGACAGCGAGCCGAGCTGGTCACGCAGCATCATCAGGCAGCCAAGCGGGGTGCAGGGCACCATGCTCTTCTGGCCGGTGCCCAGCAGACCGACGTTGGAGATGTGGAAGCCGTCCACGTCCTTGGCCGGATCGATGGCGTTGATCACCGCATCAGAGTTCATGTGATCCGGCAGCGGCAACTGCACGAGGATGCCATGCACCGCCGGATCGGCGTTGAGCTTCTCGACCAGCGCCAGAAGCTCGGCCTCGGAGACGCTGGCGTCAAGCTTGTGCTCGAAGCTCTGCATCCCGCACTCGACGGTCTGCTTGCCCTTGTTGCGGACATAGACCTGGCTGGCGGGGTCCTCGCCCACCAGCACCACGGCGAGCCCCGGCGTGATGCCGTGCTCGTCCTTGAGACGCGCAACATGCGCTGCAACCTGTTCCCGCACCGTGGCCGCGAAGGCCTTGCCGTCGATGATCTTCGCCGCCATGCAGCTCTCCTTCATTCGCGCCCGAGCGCGGCTTTCTCGCGCTCGATCGACCACTCCACAAGTTCGCGCCAAAGCACCTCGGCCAGTTCCGGATCCCAGCCCTGGGCTTCGGCGTTGCGGCGCGCGTTATCGATGACCTCGTCGACCCGGCCACCGATGCGGGCGGGCCATCCGTTGGCTTTCTTGAGTTCGGCGGCGCGCGAGATCAGCCGCGCGCGATGCGCCAGCAGATCGCAGAGCGCGGCGTCGGTGGCATCCACCTCGGCGCGCAGTTCGGTCATGTCACCAAGGGTGGCGGGGTCGCGCATTCCCGTGCTCTCCAGCTAGTCCGTCACGCCCCTAATGCCGCGACGGCTGCGAATGATCAACGTCCCCAAGCGGCGCAATGCAGTCTCGATGCGGCAAAAGCCGTTCCGATAGGCGCCGCGTGGCGCCGATCAGAACAAGCCCTCGACCTCGCCCGCCGCGTTGAGCCGGATCGCCTCGGCTGCCGGCCGCCGCGGCAGGCCCGGCATGGTCATGATATCGCCGCAGATCGCCACCACGAAGCCCGCCCCGGCCGAGAGCCGCACCTCGCGCACCGGCACCACGTGACCCTCGGGCGCGCCGCGCAGGCCGGGATCGGTCGAGAAGGAGTACTGCGTCTTGGCCATGCAGACCGGCAAGTGCCCGTAGCCCTGCGCCTCCCACTCCTCGAGCTGGGCTCGGATGCGGGTGTCGGCGGTGACCTCGCTGGCGTGATAGATACGCTCGGCCACGCACTCGATCTTGTGCCAGAGCGACATCTCGTCGGGATAGAGCGGGGCGAATTGCGACTGCCCGGCATCGGCGATCTCGGCGACCCGGGTGGCCAGCGCCTCGGTGCCCTTGCCGCCCTCGGCCCAGTGGGTGCAGAGATGCGCCTCGGCCCCCTGCCCCTCGACATAGGTCTGAACGGCGGCGATCTCGGCCTCGCTGTCTCCTGTGAAATGGTTGATCGCCACCACCACCGGCACGCCAAAGCCTTTCAGATTCTGGATGTGACGGCCAAGGTTGGCGCAGCCCTCGCGCACGGCTGTGACGTTCTCGGCCGAGAGCTCCTCTTTTGCCAGCCCCCCGTTCATCTTCAGCGCGCGGATGGTCGCGACGAGCACCACACAGTCCGGATGCAGCCCGGCCTTGCGGCACTTGATGTCAAAGAACTTCTCGGCCCCGAGATCCGCGCCAAAGCCGGCCTCCGTCACCACGTAATCGGCAAGCTTGAGCGCCGTGCGCGTGGCGATCACCGAGTTGCAGCCATGGGCGATGTTGGCAAACGGCCCGCCATGCACGAACGCCGGCGTGTGCTCGAGCGTCTGCACGAGGTTGGGCTGCATGGCATCGCGCAGCAGCACGGTCATGGCGCCGTCGGCCTTGATGTCGCGGGCAAACACCGGCGTCTTGTCACGGCGATAAGCGACGATCATCTCGCCCAGCCGGCGCTGCAGGTCGGCGAGGTCATCGGCAAGGCAGAGGATCGCCATGACCTCGGAGGCCACGGTGATGTCGAAGCCGGTCTCGCGCGGGAAGCCGTTGGCGACACCGCCGAGCGAGGTCACCGTGTGACGCAGGGCACGGTCGTTCATGTCGAGCACCCGGCGCCAGACCACGCGGCGCAGGTCGATCTCCTGCTCATTCCCCCAGTGAATGTGGTTGTCGATCATCGCCGAGAGCAGGTTGTGGGCGCTGGTGATGGCATGGAAATCGCCGGTGAAATGGAGGTTCATCTCCTCCATCGGCACGATCTGAGCATAGCCGCCGCCGGCTGCGCCCCCCTTCATGCCGAAATTCGGCCCCAGCGAGGCCTCGCGGATGCAGATCGCGGCGGTCTTGCCGATCCGGCTGAGCCCGTCGCCAAGCCCCACGGTGGTGGTGGTCTTGCCCTCGCCCGCCGGCGTCGGGTTGATCGCGGTGACGAGGATCAGCTTGCCGTCCTTGCGGCCCTCGAGCCCGGCGATAAAGTCCTGCGCCACCTTCGCCTTGTCATGGCCGTAGGGCAGCAAATGCTCCGGCGGAATGCCCAGCTTGCCGCCGATCTCCTGGATGGGCCGTTTATCGGCCTCGCGGGCGATCTCGATATCGGGTTTTGCGGCCATGACGTGGGTCCCTTCGGTCTTCGCGATGTTTGCGGCAACTGTGCCGCATCGCGGGCGCGGAGAACACCGGGAAATCGGTCGCGTTCAGCGGCTGCGCACCGCTTCGATATGCGCCCAGACCCGCTGGTCGGGAATGCTGAGCTGCAGCGTCTCGCCGACCGCGAGCCGCCCGGGCCGCTCGACCCATGCTGTGACCCCGCGCCGGCCCTCGGCGGCGGGCTTGAAGCGCGCGCCGAAGCCGTCGCGCTCCTTCTCGATCTCGCGCCCCGGCAGCACGCAGGGGCGGTTCTCCATGTCGACCGCAAGCGTGGTGCCATCGGGGCCCTGCAGGCGCGACGACGGCGGGATATGCGAGAAATCGGGCAGACCCTCGACCACCATCGACGCGCCGATCCATTCCGGCTCGATCCGCGCGAGCCCCATGCGCTCCGCGATCGCCGCCAGCTCCTCGACGGAGACGATGGCGAGCTGGCGCACGTTGCGGATCTCGGTGCCACGCTGGTGCTGCGACAGCACCCGGCTGCAGGACGGCCGCGTCAGGCCCGAATGCCGCTCGCCCACGGCGCCCTCGAAGCGCAGGTCGAGCGCCTCGACCGGCTCGGAGCGCAGCCCGTCGCCCTCAAGCGGGACGCGGCCCAGCCAGAGGATCTTGGCGTGGAAATCGGTGGTCTTCAAAGCGGGCATGCGTGGCATCTCCTTGGAAGTGCGAGGAGGTTGCGGAAAGCGCCGGGAGCCTCAACCGCTTTCATGCGAATTCACGAATAATTCGCGGAACAGGTCAGACGGTGAGGGTGAGGAACAGGCGGCGGAACGGGAACAGCACGCGGCCATCGGGACCGGTGGGATAGGCGCTGCCGATCACCCGCTCGTAGGCGGTGATGAGCTGGGCCTGCTCGTCCTCGTTCAACACCGTGAGCACGGGCCTCGCGAAGGTCGCCTCGGTGAAGCGCCGCACCGGGTGGCCCTCGCCGTCAGGCGCGAGATCCTGATAATACTCCGTCTCCCAGATCGCCACCTTGCCGAGCGGACTGAGCAGACGGTGATACTCCGCCGGCAGCAGGACCTCGGGCTGGGCGTCATGGTCGATGCGGCCCGGGAACAGCTCTTCGGCGAGGCTCAGCCAGAAGCGGTGCGACGGGGCATTGTTCTGATGCGGCATCTGCACCGCCAGCGTGCCGCCGGGGGCAAGCTTGGCGGCCAGCAGCGTCAACAGGTTGGCATGATCGCCGACCCATTGCAGCGCGGCGTTGGAAAAGATCAGCGCCGCTTGCTCCGAGGGGAGCCAGAGCGACACGTCGTCCTCGACCAGTTCGTCATAGCAGCCGGTGCGCCGCGCCTGATCCAGCATCGCACGGCTCAGATCGACGCCGACCAGCTTGCGGCCAAGCTGCTGCAGCGCCGGTCCCACCGCGCCACTGCCGCAACCAAGGTCGATCACCGCACCCTCGGGAAGCGGGCCGACGCTGCGCAGCAGATCGATGGCGGGGCGCAAACGAAGACCCCGGAACCTGTGATAGAGTCCGGGGTCCCAGTCGTTCTGCAGCGAAGCGCTCATGCGGTCGGTTCGGGTTCCATGCCGCCTTCGCCGGCGGGCTTGGGCTTCGGCTTGGTCTTCGGGATCGCGGTGACGCTGGGCGTGTCGTCGTCCGAGTTGTCGGCGCCGTCACCGCTATGCGGCGGCTCGCCGTTCATCACGCGCTTGATCTCTTCGCCTGTGAGGGTCTCGTACTCGAGAAGACCCTGCGCCAGACGCTCCCAGTCTTCCTTGCGGTCGCTGAGGATCTGGTAGGCGCGCTCGTAGGCGTCCTGGATGAAGCGGCGCACCTCGTCCTCGATCAGCTCCTTGGTGTGGGCCGAGACAGAGAGACCCGCGGTGTTGCCCTGATAGCCCTCGTGGGCCTCGGAGTAGTCGATATTGCCGATCTTGTCCGACATGCCCCAGCGCAGCACCATCGCGCGCGCCAGAGCCGAGGCCTGCTGGATGTCGCCCGCCGGGCCGTTCGAGACATTCGGCTCGCCGTACTTGATGATCTCGGCGGCCTTGCCGGCCATGGTCATGGCGAGCTTTTCCTCGCACTCGGACTTGTGCCAGTTCAGGCGGTCGATCTCGGGCAGCGAGACCACCATGCCGAGGGCACCGCCGCGCGGAATGATCGTCGCCTTGTAGACGGGATCGCATTGCGGCAGGGCGAGGCCCACCACCGCGTGACCGGCCTCGTGATAGGCGGTCTTTTCCTTCTGGTCGGCGGTCAGCACCATGGAGCGGCGCTCGGCGCCCATCATGACCTTGTCCTTGGCGTTCTCGAAATCTTCCATCGTCACGAAGCGGCGACCGACGCGGGCGGCCATCAGCGCCGCCTCGTTCACGAGGTTGGCCAGATCCGCGCCCGAGAAGCCCGGGGTGCCGCGCGCGATGATGCGCAGGTCGACATCCGGTCCGAGCGGGGTTTTGCGGGCGTGCACGCCGAGGATCTTTTCGCGGCCCTTGATGTCGGGGTTGCCGACCATGACCTGCCGGTCGAAGCGGCCCGGGCGCAGCAGCGCCGGGTCGAGCACGTCGCGGCGGTTGGTGGCGGCGATGATGATCACGCCCTCGTTGGCCTCGAAGCCGTCCATCTCGACCAGAAGCTGGTTGAGGGTCTGCTCGCGCTCGTCATTGCCGCCGCCATAACCGGAGCCACGGTTGCGACCGACGGCGTCGATCTCGTCGATGAAGACGATGCAGGGGGCGTTCTTCTTGGCCTGTTCGAACATGTCGCGGACGCGGCTTGCGCCGACGCCGACGAACATTTCCACGAAGTCAGAGCCCGAGATGGTGAAGAACGGCACGCCGGCCTCGCCCGCGATGGCGCGCGCCAGCAGCGTCTTACCGGTGCCCGGAGGGCCCACGAGCAGCGCGCCCTTGGGGATCTTGCCGCCGAGGCGCGAGAACTTCTGCGGGTTGCGGAGGAACTCGACGATCTCTTCCAGTTCTTCCTTGGCCTCGTCGATGCCGGCGACATCGTCAAAAGTGACACGGCCATGCTTTTCGGTCAGCAGCTTGGCCTTGGACTTGCCGAAGCCCATGGCGCCGCCTTTGCCGCCGCCCTGCATCCGGTTCATGAAGTAGATCCAGACGCCGATCAGCAGCAGGAAGGGCAGCAGCGAAAGCAGGAAGGCCTGGAAGCCGGACTGTTCCTGCTGTTCCGCGCGCACCGTGACGCCGTTGTCGATGAGAAGGTCGGTGACCTGGGCATCCTGAGGTTTCACCGTCACGTAGTCGGTGCCGTCGCTGCTGCGGTAGCGGATCTGTTCACCGTCGATCGTGACCGAGCTGACACTGTTGTCTTCCACCGCCGAGACGAAATCCGAGTAGCTGATTTCGCGGCTCTGCAGAGTGCTGCCACCGCCCGAGAACAGGTTGAACAGGGCGAGGATCAGAAGAAACAGGACCACCCAGAAGGCGATATTACGTGCGTTGCCCAAGGAATGCCTCCAAACATGCGTCGCGTGCCCCGATCAGAGCACGATGTGCCTAACATAAGGATCAGGGCGGCACGTTCAATGCGAATTCAGTGCGAAAGCAGGAAGCCTTTGAAACCTGCGCCCTGTGTTTCGCCCTGTTCCAACGTCGTCGTCGCCCCGGGCCCGACCCCGAGCGCATCGCAGGCGCGCAGGGTCTCGCCCTGCCAGACCGACGGCAGGCACAGCGCCAGTGCATGCGGCACGTGCGCCTCACGTGCCGGGGCGGCCTGACGCCAGCCCTCCTCGCCAAGCGCCTGCACCGTGTGTCCCCTGAGATCGGGGTGGAAAACCCGCCAGCGCCCGTCCCATAGGGCCGTATCGCCGACCGTGACGGATGTGCCGGCCACCGCCGCGTATTCGCGCCAGACCCGCAGTCGGTCGCGCTCGGCCCGCGCCGCGCACCCCATCAGCGTGCCCGCCCCGCCCGACAGCAGCCGCTCGAGCAGCCCCTCGAGCGCCGCGGCGCGCGGGCGGTACTCCGCCGAGGCGACCCATTGCAGCGCTGCCGCGAGCAGCCGCAGCTGGGTGTCGCGCTCGAGCGCCGCGAACCGGTCGCGCTCGAACACGAGGTCGCCGGCGCCCCCCTCCTGCCCGCACTGTTCCCAAGCCCAGACTGCCCGGGCGCGCAGCGCCTCGCGGGCCCGGCCCATGCGCCCGGCGGTGGCGGCGAGGGTCTCGGCCCCGAGTCCCTCCGCCTCAAGGCCGCGCAGCAGCTTGCGGATGCGGGCGCGCTCGTAATGATCGTCCTCGTTGGTGGGATCCTCGACCCAGCGGCCCTTGAGCACCCGCAGGTAGTGGCGCAGCTCCGCGCGGCGCATGTCGAGACAGGGGCGCACGATGGTGAGCCCGCTTGGTACGGCGGCCTCCGGCGGGCGGGCGCCGTCGCACGCCTCTGGGTCAAGCGGCGTGGCCCCGGTTTCCGCGACCTCGCGCAGGGGCGTCATGGCCGAGAGCCCGTCGACTCCAGAGCCGCGGGCCAGCCGCATCAGGAAGGTCTCGGCCACGTCGTCGCGGGTGTGGGCCAGCAGCACGTGCGAGAGCCCGCCGCGCCAGCGGCCGATGAGGTCGAGCCGGGCGCGGCGGGCGGCATCCATCAGGTTGCCCTGCCCGTCCCAGCGCCAGCGCAGCGTGGTATGGGGGTGGCCCAGCTCGTCGCAGGTCTCGCGCACCAGCGCCGCCTCGTTCCCGGCCTCGGGGCGCAGCCCGTGATCGACGGTCACCACCCAGAGCCGGGTGCCCCAGACATGCGCCCAGTTGTGCGCCAGCGTCAGCATCGCCATGCTGTCGCCGCCGCCCGAGACGGCGAGCACGATGTCGGAAGGGAAATCCGGTCCCAGCGCCGCGCCCATCGCCTCGGCGAAGCGCTGGTCGAGGCTGTCGGCTCCAGGCGTCACCCGCGCAGTCTCACTGGCAGCCGAGGCGCCCCATCTCGGCCTCGGCCTCGGCCACCGCCGGGGTGCCGGGATAGCGCGCGCCGACCTCGGCCAGCGTCACGCAGGCCTCGTTGACGCTCTGCAGCGCACCAAGCGCGGTGCCGAGCCGCCACAGCGCTTCCGGCGCGGCGTCGCTCTCGGGGTAGTTGGCATAGGCGTCGAGGAACCGGCGCGCCGCGGTGCGGGTGTCGCCGGTCTGATCCAGCGCCTTGCCCTCGGCCAGAAGCGCGTCAGGCTCTAGCGGGCTGCCGGGAAAGGTCTCGCGGAAGGTCGCAAACTGGTCCGCGGCGCCTTGAAAGTCACCGCTGGCGAGCGCCTCCTGCGCCCGCCGGAAGTCGTTCTGTTCGCCGATTGCGAGCTCGGCCCCGCCACCATTCGAAGGCTGAGCGGGCGCCGGGGCCGGCGCCGGGGCACCGGTCGAGGGCGCCTGCCCGCCAAGCAGCGGCGTGTCGCCGAGGCTGCCGATGTCGCAGGCAGGCTCGAGCTCGCAGAGGCGGAACTCGAGATCGCCGATGCGGTTGCTGCCGTCCTGCACCACCACGTCGACGCGGTGCTGCAGTTCCTCGGCCAACGCGGTGACGCGTTGCAGCTCGGTCTCGATGATGTTGACGCGGTCGAGCGTGCTGCCGCTTACCTGTACGCCGCTCGTGCCCGTGGTGTTGAGCTCCTGCTGAAGGCGCAGGAGCTCTCCCTTGAGCAGAGAGAGATCCTGCCGGATGTCGGCCAGGGTTTCACTGTCCTGGGCCGGCGCGGACGTGGCCGCGGCGAGACCGAAACAGAGGGCAAGAACGGCGAGGCGCATGGTGGTCAGCTCCCGAGACCCATGGAGATCACGGTGACGGCGCGGCGGTTCTTGGCGTAGCACGACTCCTCCGAACAGATCTCGACCGGACGCTCCTTGCCGTAGCTGATGATCTTCAGCCGGTTCGGCGCGACGCCCTTGGAGATCAGGTACTCCATCGTTGCGTTGGCGCGGCGCGCGCCGAGCGCGATGTTGTATTCGCGGGTGCCCTGCTCGTCGGCGTGGCCCTCGATCACCGCGAGGTAGTCGGAATTGGTCATCAGCCAGCCGGCCTGCGCGTCGAGGGTCGCCTGCGCCTCGGGCGTCAGGGACGACTGGTCGACGAGGAACAACACGCGGTCGCCGATGGTCTGGTTGAAATAGGCCGGCGACTGGGGATCGTTTGCGCTGCCCGGCACGATGCCGGCATTGGCGCCGGCGCCCGCGCCGTAGCCGTCAGCACCGCTGCCGGCACCGAAACGGTCACCGCTGGTGCAGGCCGCCAGGCCAAGCGCGGCGGCGATCATCAGGGCCTTGGAAAGATATGTCATGGAACTGTCCTGCTCGTTTCTTGCCGGCAAATTATCACAGGCATGTTGGCTTGCAAATGTCGTGCGAAGACCAGGATTTTTCGTCCGAAAAATCCTGGTCCCCGGTCTTCCGACCCGAAAAATCTTTCGAAGAAGATTTTTCGGGCGCCTTGGTCACTGCAGCGGGCCCCAGCTCGGGTCCGACGCGCCATCGGGGGTGCGCACCCGGGTCAGCTTCCGCCCCGCCACGTCGACGCTGTAGAGCGAGGAGGTGCCGCTTGCGCCCTGGGTCTCACGCGAGAACATCAGCACCCGGCCATTGGGCGCCCAGGTCGGACCCTCGTCGAGATGCGAGGCCGTGAGCAGGCGCTCTTCGCTGCCGTCAGTGCGCATCACGCCGATGTGGAAACGGCCCTGGTTCTGCTTGGTGAAGGCGATGAGATCGCCGCGCGGCGACCACACCGGCGTGCCGTACCGCCCCTGCCCGAAACTGATCCGCGTCGGCTCACCACCGCTGGCCGGCATGACGTAGAGCTGCTGGCTGCCCGAGCGGTCGCTTTCGAACACGATGCGGCTGCCGTCGGGAGAAAAGCTCGGCGCCGTCTCGATCGCGGGGGTAAAGGTCAGCTGGGTGGTGCTGCCGCTGGCGAGATCGCGCATGTAGATGTCGGTGTTGGACCCGGAGGTCACCGAGTAGACCACCTTGCTGCCATCGGGCGAGAAGCGTGGCGCGAAGCTCATGACTCCGCCGCCGGCCGACATGATCTGGCTCTGCACCGCGCCCACGTTGAGCACATGCACCCGCGGCTCACCAGATTCGTAGCTGGTATAGAGCACCCGCTCGCCATTGGGCGAGAATCTCGGCGCCAGCACGATGGAACGGCTGTCGGTCAGGTACTGCACGTTGGCGCCGTCGTAATCCATGATCGCGAGGCGCTTGGCGCGCTGGTCCTTGGGGCCGCTTTCGGAGACGAAGACCACGCGGCTGTCGAAATAGCCGCTCTCGCCGGTGAGGCGCGAATAGACCTGGTCGGCCACCTTGTGGGCCAGCCGGCGCCAGCCGTCGGAGGTGGCGGCGAACTGCATGCCGTCACCAAGCTCGGTGCCGGCGAACACGTCCCAGATGCGGAACTTCACCGTGACCCGACCATTCTGCTCCGAGACCGCGCCGGTCAGCAGCACCAGCGCGTTGATCGCCTTCCAGTCGGCGAACTGCACCGGGCTCTCGAACGAGGTGATGCGGCTGATATGGGCGTCGCGCGGAATCTCGCGGAAGAGGCCCGTGCCGGTCAGGTCATCGGCGATCACCTGGGTAATCTGCTCGGCATATTGCTGCGCGCCCGGCGTCTCGGCGACGAAACTCGGCACCGCGTAGGCCATGGGCTCGATGGTGCCCTCGGTGATCTCGATCCGCAGCGGACCTCCCTGCGCCTGCGCCGCATTAGGCAGCGCCAGTCCCAGCGCCGCCACGAGGGCGAGGCCCAGGACCATTGCCTGCGCCAAAACCTGTTTCATTCCAAAGCTCCCCTTGCCGGACCGGCCTCTGCTCGTGCCGTCCATGTGGTCAGGATAGTGCGTTGCGGCGGCGGGAACAGCCAAGTTCCGCCGCCGCCATGGGCGAGACCTTGCCGGTCGCATGATCATCGCAGCCTCATGTCGTCGGGATTGAAGGTCATCTCGATCTGCTTCCACTGGTCGTACTTGTCCTGCGGCAGCTGGTAGCCGTCGCCCTGGCAGCGCAGGATCGCGCGCCGTGCCGCCTGGAAGGCGGTGTCGGCAGCCGAGGCGCTGCCGCCTTCTGAGCCGATCAGGCGCAGGCTCGAGCTAACCACGCGGCCCGAGGGCTCCATCTCCATGCCCACGGTCACCGTGACGCTGGCCGCCTCGCTGCCCACGTCGACGATCCAGCAGCGCTGAACGGCGATGCGCAGCGCATCCTGCTCGCCACGGGTCAGCGGCGGACCAGCAGGCGTGTCGGATTGCGTCGGGGCCCCGCCCCCCAGCGCCTCCGCAATGGCGGCGTCGACGGCGGAGTCGGTCGATTGCGACGGCGCAGGCTCGGGCTCAGCCTCGGGCGCGCTCGGTGTCGCGGGCGCAGGCTGCGGCTCCGGTTCCGGCTCGGGGGTCGGCTGCGCGGTGGCGATGTCGCGCGGACGCGGGCGCGGACGCACCGAGGCGGGCGGCGCCGAGGCGGGCTCTTCGGCCTCGGTCACGATTTCGGTCGCGGTTTCGGGCGGCGCGGTCGCTTCCTGCGCCTCCTCGGCCACGTCGGGGCTGTCGGCCTCTTCCTGCGCCGCCTCCTGAACCTCCTCGGCCTCGGTCACGTCGGGCTCGGACGGCGCGACCGGCTCGGGCGCCACGCGGGGCGCCGGACGCGGCACCGGGCGGGTGGCGCTTTCGGGCGCAGAGACCTCCGGCACCGCCTCGGCAGCGGGCGGCAGCGGGTCCGGCTCGGGTTCGGGCACAGGTTCTGGCTCTGGCGCCGGCTGCGGCGCCGGGTCAGGTTCGGGCTGCGGCGCGGGCTCGGGGGCCGGCGCCTCGGGCACAGGCTGCGGCTCCGGCGTCGGCTGCGGTTCCGGCTGGGGTGCGGGTTCCGGGGTTGGTTCGGGCTGCGGCGCAGGCTCCGGCGCCTCGACCGGGGCGGTCACCTCGGTCTGCACCTCGGGCGCCTGCGCGGCATCGACCATGGCCGAGAACTCCGCCTCCGAGATCACCGACACGTTCGAGACCTCGAACTCCGGCGGATCCGGACGGAACACGTTGCCGACCAGCAGCCACAACAGCACCAGGGCGTGCGCCCCGGCGGATATGGAGAAACTCCTGCGCAATCAGGCCCCCTCAGCCGCCGTCCGCGCCGTCGAGCGCCGGACCACCGCTATCGGTGACAAGTCCGATCGAGGAAAAGCCGCCGCGGTTCAGCGCGCCCATGACCTGCGCCACCGTCTGGTAGGGCACCGCCCCGTCGGCGCGCAGGAAGATGCGGTCGTCGGCCCGTTCCACGGCGATGGCACGGAGGCGGTTGACCAGCTCGTCCATCTCGACCTCGGTGGTCATGATCGTCACGGTGCCGTCGGCGGTGATCGTCACCGCGAGCGGCTCCTCGGTCTCGGAGGGCAGCGAGCTGGCCGCCGTCTTGGGCAGCTCGACCGGCACACCCACGGTCAGCAAAGGCGCGGCGACCATGAAGATGATCAGCAGCACCAGCATCACGTCGACCATCGGCGTGACGTTGATCTCGGCCATGGGCTGCGATCTGCCGCCGCTGCGGCGCCGCCGGCGTCCGCCGCCGCCTCCGCCCGATTTCATCACCCCTCCGCCCATGGATCAGGCGTCCAGCTGGCGCGAGAGGATGGTGGAGAACTCGTCGGCGAAGGCCTCGTAGCCCGAGATGATGCGGTCGGCATCGGCAGAGAGCTTGTTGTAGAAGATCACTGCCGGGATCGCCGCGACGAGGCCCAGCGCGGTGGCGAACAGCGCCTCGGCGATGCCGGGCGCCACGACCACCAGCGAGGTGTCCTGCTGGGCAGCAATCTCGATGAAAGCGTGCATGATGCCCCAGACGGTCCCGAACAGGCCGACGAAAGGCGCGGTGGAGCCGACGGTGGCCAGCACCGGCAGGCCGCGCTGCAGATCCTCGGATTCCTTCTGGATCGCCACGTCCATGGAGCGGTCGATGCGGGCATGAGCCCCGGCGATCAGCCCGCCATCGTCGCGATGCGAGCGGCGCCACTCGGTCATGCCGGCGGCGAAGACGCGCTGCGCGCGCCCCTTGGGCTCGGGCCCGATCTGGTCATAGAGTTCGTCGAGCGGTTCGCCGGACCAGAAGGCGCGGTCGAACTTCGCCGCCTCGCGGCGAGCGGCGCGGTAGCTGACGATCTTTTCGACGATGATCGCCCAGCCCCAGACCGATGCCAGCACCAGCATCAGCATCACCAGTTTCACCGTCAGGGTGGCGCGTGCGAACAGCCCCCACATGGAGAAGTCGATCTCCTGCGCGAGCTGGAGGGTTTGTGGATCCATTAGCCTGCTCTTCCTCATCGGGCCCGTGTGCACTGGGCTCTCGTTAGCGACGATTGTAGCGGATTTGCAGGGAGAACGCCAACACATTGGCGTCATCAGGGCCGCGAAAGCCCTTTGTAACAGGGTTTTGACGGCGCATCTCCGCCGAGCGGGCGGCCTTAGTGCACCTTGCGGCGCAGCTCCTGAGGCAGCCGCGTCGGCTGGCCGTCCAGCGTCATCGAGACCAGCGTCACCTCGGCGGTGAACAGCGCCTCGCCGGCGCGCTGCACCTCCTGGTGAAGCACCAGCCGCACGCCGCTGACCGACTGTACCCGGGTCTGCACCACCAGCTCGTCGTCGAACCGGGCCGAGGCGCGGAAATCGGCCTCGATGCGGCGGATCACGAAGACCACGCCCTCGTGCTCGCGCAGGGCGTTCTGGTCGATGCCCATGCCCTTGACCCATTCCGAGCGCGCGCGCTCGATGAACTTGAGGTAATTGGCGTGGTAGACGATCCCCGCCATGTCGGTGTCTTCGTAATAGACCCGGACCGGAAACTCATGCTGCATCTGTCGGCTCCCCTGGCTCGCGCCGCGACCCTATGCTCAGGTTGCCCGCCGCGCAAGCATCGGGAGGGCAAGGGCTTTTAGCGCCGGTTGCTGAGCCACGCGAGGCGCACGAAGCCGCGCTCGACCAGCGCCATCGCCGGCGCCCGCTGGCCCGCGGAGCGGATCGAGAGATCGGTGTCCATCAGCATGCCCAGCGCCGCCTCGAGCCGGTCGGCGGACCAGTTCTGCGCCTGCCGCAGCATCCGGTCGCGGCGCGGCCCGAAGAGCGGCGGGCGCAGGCGCTGCACCCCCGCCTGCGGGCCGCCCTGCGCCGAGGCCAGCGCGTAGAGCACCCGGAAGTGGCGCATCGCCATGATCAGCAGCGTCACCGGGTTGACCCCCTGCCCCTCGAGCCGCTGCACCAGCGGCCCGATCTCGGCGCTTCGGCCCTCGGCCACCACGTTGAGGATGTCGTCGAGCTCGGCCTCGATCGAGGCCGGCGCGCAAAGCGCCACCTCGTCCGGGGTCAGCGGTTCGGGGTCGTCGAGCTTGTAGAGCGCGACCTTCTCGAGCACCTGCCGGAAATCGCCCGGATCCAGCGCCCGGGCCAGCCCCTCGAGCGCATCGAAGGCGGCGCGGTCGACCTGTTCGAGACCCGCCTTCCTGAGCGCTGCCTCGATCTCGTCGCGGCCTGGCGGGTCGGAATAGATGCCGATGGAAAAGGCGTTGTGAAAGCCTTCGAAGAGCTTGCGCAGCTTGGATTTCGCGGCCAGCTGCCCGGCGGTGACGATGATCTGGGCATCGCCCTCGCGCCACTCGTCGAGCGCCGTCTTGATCACGTCCGTCAGGCCATCCGTGGCGTCCTCGACAAAGGCCACCCGGGGTCCGGGAAAGAAGCCCTGCGACTTGATTGCGTCGAGCAGCATGGCGCTATCACGGCGCAGCTCGCTGGCGGGAATGCGGGTGAGGCGCATCTCGGCCTCGCCCTCCGGGCCCACCAGCGCGCCGATGACTTCCTGCCGGCGATGGGCGACGCGCATCGCGTCCTCGCCGAAGAGCAGCACCCCCGCGCGCGACGGGTCGGGCTTGCGGAAGAAAGCCTGTGCGTCGCGCCCGGTGAGCTTCATTGCGGCAGCATGTCCGCGTCGAGCAGCAGCCGGTCGATGACCTGATCGGCAAGGATCACCATCAGGCGACGGCGCGCGTCGCGCTCGGCGGCCTGCGTGGCGGCTGTGGAGCCGGTGGCGGAGTAGCCGGTGAAGGCGTCGGTCTGGCCCGAGATCAGCACCTCTTCGCTGCCCACGAAGCCCAGGCTGTAGGTTGCCCGGCCGGTGAGCTGGTAGCGGGTGGTCTGGCCGTCGGCCAGCGAACCGAGCCCGTTCGAGGTCACGTCGATCGAGCGGTTCAGCATGTAGGGCCCAGAGGCGCGGCCAAGCCGTTCCTCGAAGCGCGCATTGAAATCATAGGTGTAGCGTCGGTCTGGCTCGGGCAGGGCCACGGCGTTCAGCAGCTGGCCACCGCCGCCCTGAGGCCCGTAGACCGGCGTGAACCCGCAGCCCGCGAGGGCTGCGAGCGAGATCAGGAAGGTTCTGCGATCAGGCAACCACATTGACGATCCGGCCCGGGACAACGATCAGCTTCTTCGGCGCGGCCCCCTGCAGGGTCCGTTCCACAGCTTCATGCGCCAGCACGAGTTTTTCAATCTCTTCCTTGGCCATGTCCTTGGGCACGGTCAGCTCGCCGCGGCGCTTGCCGTTGACCTGGATCGGCAGGGTCACGGTGTCCTCGACCAGCATCGCCTCGTCGGCCTCGGGCCATGCCGCATCCGCGATCAGCCCCTCGCCACCCAGCAGCTGCCAGATCTCTTCCGAGAGGTGCGGCGTCATCGGCGACATCAGCTGCGCCAGAACCTTGGCAGCCTGGGTCTTGGCCTCTGTGCCGGCGCGCGACTTGGTCAGCGCGTTGGTGAAGGCATAGAGCCGGGCGATGGCGGCGTTGAAGCCGAAGCTCTCGACGCCCATGGTCACGTCGTGGATCGCCTTGTGCATCTCGCGCAGCAGCGCCTCGTCCTCACCGGTCGGCGGCACGTCGCCCGCCGCGATCTCGGCGCAGGCGCGGTAAACGCGGGAGAGGTGCTTGTTGGCGGCCTCGGCCCCCGACGCGGTCCATTCGACGTCGCGCTCCGGCGGGCTGTCCGACAGCACGAACCAGCGCGCGGTGTCGGCGCCGTACTGTCCGATGATGGCCACCGGGTCGACGACGTTGTTCTTCGACTTCGACATCTTGGCCGAGGGGATGATCTCGACCTCGGTGCCGTCCTCGAGGAAGCCCCTGCCGTCGCGCAGTTCCACCGCCTCGGGGTAGTGATAGACCGGACGGCCCTCGGCGCTCTTGGTCTGGTAGATCGCGTGGGTCACCATGCCCTGCGTGAAGAGCGCGTTGAACGGCTCCTTGCACTTCTCCGGCAGGTGGCCGGTGAGGTGCATCGCCCGGGCAAAGAAGCGCGAGTAGAGCAGGTGCAGGATCGCGTGTTCGATGCCGCCGATATACTGGTCGACATTCATCCAGTACGCGGCCTCCTCGGGATCGACGGGGGTGTCGGCATCCGGCGAGGTGAAGCGGGCGAAGTACCACGAGCTGTCGACGAAAGTGTCCATCGTGTCGGTCTCGCGCCGGGCGGGCGCGCCGCAGGACGGACAGGCACAATCGCGCCAGTCCGGGTGACGGTCGAGCGGGTTGCCGGGGATCGAGAAGTCGATCGGCTTGCCACCCTCGTCATAGGGCAGCTGGATCGGAAGGTTTTCCTTCTTCTCCGGCACCACGCCGCAGGCCTCGCAATGCACCACCGGGATCGGGCAGCCCCAGTAGCGCTGGCGGCTCAGGCCCCAATCGCGCAGGCGGTACTTGGTGACGCCGTGGCCGACGCCATTCTCTTCGCAGAACGCAACGGCCGCGTTGACCGCCTCGTCGCCGGTCTGGACCTCTTCGCCCGCCACGAGACGGGTGTAGCGGACCTTTTCCGATTTTTGCGGCACGAAGGGCTCGGCGGAGATGTCGATCTCGCCTTCGAGCGGCACGAAGGTCTCGACGATCGGCAGGCCATACTTGGTGGCGAACTCGTGGTCGCGCGCGTCGTGGCCCGGGCAGCCGAAGATCGCGCCGGTGCCGTAATCCATCAGAATGAAGTTGGCGACATAGACCGGCAGCTCGACCGAGGTGTCAAACGGGTGGCGCACGGTGATTCCGGTGTCGAAGCCGCGCTTCTCGGCTTTCTCGAGCTCTTCCTCGGAGGTGCCCATGCGGCGGCACTCGGCGACGAACTCGGCCAGCTCGGGATTGTCCTTCTCGAGCGTGCGGGCGAGCGGGTGATCCGGCGAGATGCCGACAAAGCTCGCGCCCAGCAGCGTGTCGGGGCGGGTGGTGTAAACCTCGATGCGGTCAAAGCCCTCGGGGGCATCGACGGTCGAGAAGGCGAACTCGAGCCCGCGCGAGCGGCCGATCCAGTTGGCCTGCATCAGCTTGACCTTGGCGGGCCAGTCGTCGAGCCCGTCGAGCGCATCCAGCAGCTCGCCGGAGAAGTCCGAGATCTTGAAGAACCACTGGGTGAGCTCCTTGCGCTCGACCAGCGCGCCCGAGCGCCAGCCGCGGCCGTTCTCGACCTGCTCGTTGGCCAGCACGGTCATGTCGACCGGATCCCAGTTCACCACGGCGTTCTTGCGGTAGACGAGGCCCGCCTCGAGCATGTCGAGGAACAGCCCCTGCTGCTGGCCGTAATAATCCGGGTCACAGGTGGCGAACATGCGCGACCAGTCGAGCCCGAAGCCAAGCGGCTTCATCTGCTCGACCATCGTGTCGATGTTGGAATAGGTCCAGTCCTTGGGGTGGCCGCCCGACGCCATCGCGGCGTTCTCGGCCGGCATCCCGAAGGCGTCAAAGCCCATCGGGTGCAGCACGTTGAAGCCATTCTGCTTCTTGTAGCGCGCGATCACGTCGCCCATCGTGTAGTTGCGCACATGGCCGATATGGATGCGCCCCGACGGGTAGGGGAACATCTCGAGCACGTAGTATTTCGGCTTGTCGGCGGTGCGGGTGGCCTTGAAGGTCAGGGCCTCATCCCATGCGGCCTGCCATTTCGGCTCGATCGTGGCGGGGTCGTAACGCGACATTTCTTATTCCCTCGGAACGGACGGGTCTCGGGCGGGGTGATAGGCGCATGGGATCGGGGCGTCCAGTGCAAGGCGACATTTCCGCAACCGACACCCCGCATCGCCGGCCCCCGGCAGCTTGCGCGGTTGGATCGCGCCCCGTCTCATGCAACAAATCGCAAAAGCCATTTCGAGATGACCGCCCAGATGAAAATTCTCTGCATTCACCAGAATTTCCCCGGCCAGTACAAGCACCTCGCGCCCGCACTGGTGCAGCGGGGGCACGAGGTCGTGGCGCTGACCCTCAAGGTGAAGGAGCCGACGCAGTGGAATGGGGTGCGCGTCCTGCCCTACAAGATCAACGGCGGCAGCACCCAGGGCATCCACCCGTGGCTCGGGGATTTCGAGACCAAGCTGATCCGCGGCACCAGTTGCTACAACGGGGCAGTGCAACTGAAGAAGCAGGGCTTCACCCCCGACGTGATTCTCGCCCATCACGGCTGGGGGGAGAGCATGTTCCTCAAGGATGTCTGGCCGCGCGCCCGGATGGGGCTGTATTGCGAGCTCTATCACCTGGCGTCGAAGCCCTTCGTCGGCTTCGACCCGGAGTTCGACAAGGCCCCGCCGGACACCAACGCGCTGCGCATCCGGATGAAGAACCTCAACAACCGGCTCCACGAAGAGATCATGGATGCCGGCATTTCGCCGACGCGGTTTCAGGCATCGACCTTTCCCGAGGCCTGGCAGGACCGCATCACCGTCGCGCATGACGGCATCGACACCGATCTCGTGCGCCCCAACCCGGACGCAACGCTCGAGGTCGGCGACGGCAAGGTGCTGACCCGCGACGACGAGGTCATCACCTTCATCAACCGCAACCTCGAGCCCTATCGCGGCTACCACATCTTCATGCGCGCCCTGCCCGAGATCCTGCGGCGGCGCCCCAATGCGCAGATCACCCTGATCGGCGGCGACGAGGTGAGCTACGGCTCGAAGCCGCCCAAGGGCACCACCTGGAAACAGACGTTCATCGACGAGGTGAAGGACCGGATCTCGGAGGAAGACTGGGCGCGCGTGCACTTCCTTGGCCGGGTGCCCTATGACCGGTTCCTGTCGATGATGCAGGTAAGCCGGGTGCACGTCTACCTGACCTACCCGTTCGTGCTGAGCTGGTCCCTGCTCGAGGCGATGAGCGCGGGCTGCGCGATCCTCGCCAGCGACACCGCGCCGGTGCGCGAGGCGTTGACCGAGAACGAGACCGGCTGGATGGTCGATTTCTTCGACGTGAAGAGCCTTACCGACCGGCTCTGCACCCTGCTCGACGATCCCGAGACCCGCGCCCGGCTGGGGCAGGCTGCCCGCGCCCATGTGCGCGAGCATTACGATCTCAGAACCCGCTGCCTGCCGCAGCACATCGAGTGGGTCGAACGACTGCTGGCGCAGACGCCGCGGCCGGCCCGCGACTGACGCGGCCACAGCTCTCCACCCGCGGCTGTCGCGGCGCCCCTAGCGCAGCGCGAAGTTCTCGGCCGAGAATGCCGACAGCGCGGCCCATTCCAGCGCCTTGCGCTCGGCTTCGCCATCGGGATGCATGAGAAGGGCGACAAGCGCGACCAACAGGCCGCACATCCCCCACAATTCTGTTCTGATCGACATCTGCTCTGCCTCTGATTCTTTCTTGGGCGTCTTTTTGTGACTGGGAAGGTGGGCTTCCCGGCGATCCGGATCAAGTCACGCTTTATGGCAGGATCGTGCGCGTGCTCGCGGCGCCACGCCGGGCTAGCGTTTGCGCCGTCCACCGCTGCTGCGCGCATGAAAGGCCGGCGGACGTTTGCCGACCCAGGCGAGGAAGCGCGCCATGCGGGGATGGGCGCGCAGCGCCTCGGGGGTGTTGAACGCGCGCGCCAGCTCGGCCTCGGTGAAGGTGGCGTGGATCTCGTTGTGGCAGATCTGGTGCAGCCGCACGACCGACCCGCCCTTGCCGCCCTTCAGTTTCGGCACGAGGTGATGCAGGCTCTGTTTCGCCTCTGGCGGGATCGGGCGCAGGCACAGGGGGCAGATCGGATCGGTCATGCGCGGCTCTTGAACGGGGGCGTCTGGCAGGGCAGAAGACTGGCGCCATTCACGGCAGGATCAAGGGGGCGTTGATGCAGGCAGGGCACGAGATCGAGGCGCTGGTGATCGGCGGCGGCCCGGCCGGGCTGATGGCCGCCGACGCGCTGCTCTCGGCCGGGCACAGGGTGCTGCTGGCCGAGGCCAAGCCATCGCTCGGGCGCAAGTTCCTGATGGCGGGCAAGTCGGGGCTGAACCTGACCCGCGCTCAACCCTTCGGGCCGTTCCTCGCGGCCTATGGCAGCGCCGAGGCGGCGCTGCGCCCGATGCTGGCCGAGTTCACCCCCGAGACCGTGCAGGCCTGGGCCGAGGGGCTGGGCCAGACCACCTTCACCGGCTCCACGGGCCGGGTCTTCCCCACCGCGATGAAAGCCTCGCCGCTCTTGCGGTCGTGGCTGGCACGGCTCGACGCCATGGGGCTCGAGCGCCACACGCGCTGGCGCTGGACCGGCTGGGACGGCGAGGAAACCCGTTTCGAGACCCCCGACGGCACGCTGGCGCTGCGGCCGCGCGTGACGGTGCTGGCGCTTGGCGGAGCGAGCTGGGCCCGTCTTGGCTCGGACGGCGAGTGGACCGGGCATTTCGCAGGACAAGGCATCGAGGTCTCGCCGTTCCGGCCGGCCAATGCAGGTCTCTGCGTCGACTGGTCCGAGCACATGGCACCGCAGTTCGGCGCGCCGCTCAAGGGCGTGGCATTTCGCGCCGGCGGTCTGGTCTCGCGCGGCGAGGCGGTGATCTCGGCGCGCGGGCTCGAGGGCGGCGGGCTCTACCCGCTGTCGCCGGCGCTGCGCGAGGGCGCGGCTCTGGTCATCGACCTCGCGCCGGATGTCTCGGAGGAGGCTTTGACCGCAAGGCTCGCGAAGCCCCGCGGCAAGCAGAGCCTGTCGAACCACCTGCGCCGCGCGCTGAAGCTCTCGCCCGCCGCCCGCGCCCTGCTGATGGAATGCGCCCGCCCCCTGCCCGAGGATCCGGGCACGCTGGCCCGCACCGTCAAGGCACTTGAGCTGCCGCATCAGGGGCTGCGCCCGATGGACGAGGCAATCTCGACCGCCGGCGGCGTCGCCTTCGCGGCGCTCGACGAGGGCCTGATGCTGACGCAGCGCCCAGGCTGTTTCGTGGCCGGAGAGATGATCGACTGGGAGGCGCCGACCGGCGGCTACCTGCTCACCGCCTGCTTCGCGACCGGGCTCTGGGCCGGACGCCATGCGGCGCGCTACCTGTCGTCACGCGGCCGCACACCGTAGCTGCGCATCGCGCCCTCACGCATCTCGGCGACCTCGGTTTCCGGATAGAAGAGATAGCTTGGCGCGCGCACGGCACTTTCGGTGCTCACATCGACGGCGATGACGTTGCGAATGCGGAAGCGGGTGCCGACCTGCGCCAGCAGCGGGGCGGCGAGCGCGTCGAACCCCTCGCTGTCCGCTGGCACGACACGGGCGCGCCCTTCCAGACGCCTCCCGCGCTGGCTGAACACGTCGATCAGGCTGATGCAGACCGCCGGGTTGGCGCGGATGTTGCGCAGGCTGCGACCCGATGCGATCTCGGCGATCAGGAAGACGCCCTCGGAGGGCTCGGCATAGACCTCCTTCGGCGACACGTTCGGCAGCCCCTCTTCGGACACCGTCGCCAGCCAGCACAAAATGGCCCTGTCTTCCATCCCGCCTCCTCCCGTCTCCGTGGCCCGGTCGACCCTGATGGCACGCGACGGGGCCGTCAACAGACGAAAGGGGCGTGTCAAACGCCGAGCGAAAGCGGATCGAAGCTTCGGTTTACTGGGGTTTGACTGCGTGCGGTGGCAAGCAATCCCGCCGCAACCGCCGAGCATGTCCGACCCAAACCGAACCTTGGATGCCGCAAGGCGAACGACCGCAATGCGGACGAAGCCGACTTCCGCCAAAGGTCCTGTGTGGATGGCCCCCGCATAGCAAGGCTTAAATGAGATTGCGTGTACCTTTTCAGAAGCGGTCTTGTGTCCGGCCTGTTGATGCGGTCATCGCCGCTGGCCCTGATGGGATCCGCAGATCAGGTTCCTATCTGCTTTGCGGGCAATGGCGCCCGGGACATTCGTCGGAGCGTCCTGATCGTTGCGGCTGAACGGTACACCATCACATCGTTGGTCTTGCTATCTCGTTGGCGCGCGCCGTCTCATACGGCGTGCGGCTTGTAGGGCTCGTCTCTGGTCAATACAGCCCACATGATCCGGGCCGTCTTGTTCGCCATGGCGACAGTCGCAAGCCGCGCTGGCTTTCTCTGCAGCAGCTTCGTCAGCCAGGGGTCGGCGCGCTCGGGGCGGGTCGCAACTTGCCGGATGCGCGATGTCATACCGACAACGATAAGCTGGCGTAGGTATCGGTCACCCATCTTGGTGATCTTTCCCAACCGCTCTTTACCACCGCTGGAATGATTGCGTGGTGTCAGGCCAAGCCACGCCGCAAACTCTCGACCGCTCCGGAATTGGCGGCCCGACCCAATCGTAGCGGCCACGGCCGAGGCAGTGACGGGCCCGACGCCGGGAATGGTCTGCAGGAGTTGAGCTTGGCGGCTGAGACGGGCCTGAATACGCATCGTGATCTCGTACCAGCCGAGGCGATTGTGCAGATCGACCAACTGTCGGCTGAGGACGCGCAGAACGTCCTGGGCCAGATCGGGCAGTTCCGGCTGCTTGCCGTCGATGATGGACCTGGCGAACTCGATGGCGCGCGCGACGCCCCGAGCGATGGTGATCCCGAACTCCGCTGCAAGGCTCCGGACCATGTTGATCAGCTGCGTCCTCTGGCGCACGATGAAGTCACGCGCGCGGTGCAAGGACAAGAGTGCCTGCTGCTCCTCGGACTTGATCTCGACGAAGCGCATCGTGGGCCTTGTCACGGCTTCGCAGATCGCTTCGGCGTCGACCGCATCGGACTTGCCACGCTTCACGTAGGGTTTGACGTACATTGGCGGCATCAGTCGGACGGTATGGCCGAGTTGCGAAAGCTCCCGCGCCCAATGGTGGCTCGATGCGCAGGCTTCGATGCCGATGAGGCAGGGCGACAGTCGCTCGAAGAACGCCAGCACCTGCGCCCGTCTCAACGGTCGGTTGAAGGCAACCTCTCCGGTCCCGGTCACTCCGTGGACTTGAAAGATGTTCTTGGCCAGGTCGAGGCCGACGGTGGTAACTTGCATGGGGTGGCTCCTTTCGATCGCAGATTCTGACACCTGCAGTATGGCGTGTTGCGACGCCGGGAGCGGGAGCCATCCACCCCATCTGCTTTTGGAACGGGACAAAAACGGTCGTTTTTGTCCCGTTCCAGAAACCTACGAGTTTTGGCATTTTTCTGCGTTATAGTAGCTGGTTGAGTCATTTATTGTGTCTCCAACGCCAGCGCTCCGGACACAGAGTTTACAACGATCATCATAGTGGAGATGTTCGAAACGAGACGATTTACTGTCGTGCGACCTTCAGAACTTGCAGCTGCGTCCGGGCCAAAATCAATTTCCTGAAGCGTACTCACCAATCCAGCTAGTTCTAAACTTTGGTCACTAGAATAGCGTGCCAGATCGGCTGCAGTCTCGATCTCCGCGTTCCCTACCAGCTGGATAGCATCCTCATCAATTTGTGCGACGGCCTCTATTGACACGACGAGCGTTTGTAAGTCGTCTGTCTGCAAACCTTGGAACAGTTCCGCAGCTGAAGTAAGCCTCTCTATCGCAGCAGAAGTTGTTTCTAAGGAGTTAACGCTCGTCTCGTCCTGCTCTATTTGCAGCAGCACGTCGTGGATCAGCGCCAAACCCTCGAGAGTGTTCACTGCCGCTTCTTGAAAGCGCGCCAGCGTCTCCTCTGAAACCGTTCCAGGTGGAGGCTGGAAGAACCAAGCATGAGCAGGCAACGTATAAAGTACGGCGCTGAGAACTAATCCAACAAGTCTATTGCGCATCGCTGCACCCTCTTAAAACTTCGGTGAAGTTATTTGGAAAATCGCCACGGTCAAGTAAAGGAGCGGCTATCCTGAGAAAGCCAGGTGATTGATAGGTCTGACACATATCTCGCTGGACTAGTTCCCACGTTTCATTGTCGATCAGGCCACCATCACGGTAAATGTATTGTTCTGAGAAAAAGCTAAGTGTCTTTTGGACAAAAACTGTTTCTTCTAGCTGCGGAGGCTCTACTCCAAAGAGCCTCTCGGCGAGATCAGCGTTTGCCGCTAACGCATCATATAGGTCTCTACCGTGCGCAAGCGAGGTTCCAATGGCCTGTGCTTGAACGGCTTGGCGGGCTAAATAGAACTGCCGAGCGCTGATGGCAACGGACACGATTAGAACGATTGCTGAGATTATTGAAATGATCGCAGCGGTGGAGGCAATTTCGTCTTTGAATGTTTTGAGAAAAGCCAATTTCAAATACCTTGCCGTTCGTTGATACGTATCACGCCTCTCAGTCAGTGAATTAGTTACCGGTAATATTAGAAGTTTATCTAGCCCGTGCAACCCCAAAGGAACAGCACGAACTTCAGTGACACCAGAATTGAGACCCAACCCCCCTGACACAACCTATACGCCAAAAACGGTCGTTTCTATCCGGCCACACGTTCCTAAGCGTTTTCATGGGTTTAGCCAGGGCAGAACCCCAAAGCAAAATCCATGTGGTGCTCGCACGGTTTGGGCTGCACGGCAGAGCGGCCGTTCGCTGCAGTCCGTCGAAGGCGTAGGTCGGGCTCGAAGCCGTCGTCCGCCGCATGGGGCGCGAACGACAACTTATCCCTGGCACATGCGATCTGGGTCAGCGACCTGACAGGACGGTCGCTTTTGTCTGAAACCTGAAAGGGGCGCCCGCATTCGGACGCCCCTTCTGACTTGCTTGAGAAGCCAATCGCGTCTCGTCGATCAGACCGCGACCTTGCGGCTTTCCTCGAGATAGATTTCACGCAGGCGGGCCGCCACGTCGCCCGGCGTGCCGGTGCCGATGGTGGCGCCGTCGATCTCGACCACCGGCATCACGAAGGCCGAGGCCGAGGTGAAGAACGCCTCGTCGGCCTCCTTGGCCTCCTCGATGGTGAAGGGGCGCTCTTCGACGACCATCTGCGCCTCGCGGGCGAATTTCAGCACCGCGGCGCGGGTGATGCCGTGCAGGATGTCGGTCGACAGGTTGCGGGTGATGATCTTGCCGTCCTTGACGATATAGGCGTTGTTCGAGGTGCCCTCGGTGACAAAGCCGTCCTCGACCATCCACGCATCGTCGCAGCCGGCCTTCTTGGCCATCATCTTGCCCATCGACGGGTAGAGCAGCTGCACCGTCTTGATGTCGCGGCGGCCCCAGCGGATGTCCTCGATCGAGATCACCTTGATGCCCTTCTTGGCGGTCGGGTTGTCCGCGAGGCCGGGCTTGTTCTGGGTGAACAGAACCAGCGTCGGCTCGGTGGTCTCGGGGTCGGGGAAGGCGAAGTCGCGGTCGCCGGGCGCGCCACGGGTGACCTGAAGGTAGATCAGCCCCTCTTCGATGCCGTTGAGTTCCACCAGCTTGCGGTGGATCTCGATCAGGTCGTCGAAGGCGGCGGGCTTCTTCATGTCGAGCTCGTTCAGCGACCGCTCGAGCCGCTTCTGGTGGCCCTCGAAGTCGATCAGCTTGCCACCCAGCACGGAGGTCACCTCGTAGACGCCATCGGCCATCAGGAAGGCGCGGTCGAAGATCGAGACCTTGGCCTCGGTCTCGGGCAGGTACTCTCCGTTAACGTAGACAGTGCGGGTCATGTAAGGGGTCTCCAGTCAGGTCGGTCGGGAGCGGCGGGCGGGGATCAGCCCCAAAGCGCCGGCTCGGAAGGATGCACGCCCTGCGCGTCAAACAGCAGGGGGGTGGGGCGGTCTTCTGCCAGAAGCAGCGGGCCGTCAAGATCGGTGAAGGCGGCGCCCTGCGCCACCAGAACGGCGGGCGCCATGGCAAGGCTCGAGCCGACCATGCAGCCGACGAAGATGCCGTAGCCCTCGGCCTCGGCCGCGGCGCGCATCGCCACCGCCTCGGTCAGGCCGCCGGTCTTGTCGAGCTTGATGTTGACGATGTCGTACTTGCCCTTGAGCCCGGGCAGAGAGGCGCGGTCATGGGCGCTCTCGTCGGCGCAGACCGGCACCGGGCGCTCCATGCCGATGAGCGCGTCGTCATCGCCCGCGGGCAGCGGCTGCTCGACCATCGCCACGCCGAGCCGCACCAGATGCGGCGCCAGATCGGCATAGACCTCGGCCGTCCAGCCCTCGTTGGCGTCGACGATGATGGTGCTGTCGGGGGCGCCCCGGCGCACCGCCTCGAGCCGCGGCATGTCGTCGGGCGTGCCGAGCTTGACCTTCAGCAGAGGTCGGGCGGCGTTCTTGGCGGCCTGCGCCTGCATGTTCTCGGGGGTGTCGAGCGACAGCGTGTAGGCGGTGATCTCCGGGCCGGGCTTCGGCTGACCCAGAAGCTCCCAGACCCGCTTGCCCTGCGCCTTGGCCTCGAGATCCCAGAGCGCGCAGTCGACGGCATTGCGGGCGGCGCCGGCGGGCAGCAGCTCCTGTAGCGCCGCGCGGCTCACATCGGCCGGCAGGCCTGCGACCTCTTCGGTCACGCTCTCGAGCGTCTCGTCGTAGCGCGCATAGGGCACGCATTCGCCCCAGCCGGTCACCCCGTCGCGGGTGATCTTCACGGTCAGCACCTTGGCCTCGGTGCGGCTGCCCCGGGAGATGGTGAAGACCTGTGCCAGTCTGAACGTGTCGCGCGTGACCTCGATGCTCAAGAGCCCTGCCCCTTCGTTGTGTCGT
>NZ_DS022276.1:1006685-1047122 GCF_000153725.1 Salipiger bermudensis HTCC2601
TGGCTCAGAGCGCGGCAACCGCATCCGCGAGGCGGTCTGCCCCGTGGCGGTAGGGATCGACCGTCGGCAGACCGAACTTCTCTTCGATCTCCTTGCAATAGGCCTTGGCCTCGTCCTCGCCCATGTGCTGGGTGTTGATCGAGATGCCGATCACCTTGCACGCGGGGTTGGCGACCTGCGCCAGCTGCAGCGCCACGTCGCGCACCGCCTCCAGCGAGGGCAGCTGGTAGCCCGGCAGGCCGCGCATGTGGCTGCGGGTCGGCTCGTGGCACAGCACCAGCGCGTCCGGCTGGCCGCCATGCACCAGCGCCATGGTCACGCCCGAGTAGGAGACGTGGAACAGCGAGCCCTGGCCCTCGATGATGTCCCAGTGATCCTCGTCGTTGTCCGGCGTCAGGTACTCGATCGAGCCGGCCATGAAGTCGGCGATGACCGCGTCGAGCGGCACGCCGTCGCCGGTGATCAGGATGCCGGTCTGGCCGGTGGCGCGGAAGGTCGATTTCATGCCCTTCTCGCGCATCGAGGCGTCAAGCGCGAGCGCGGTGTACATCTTGCCCACCGAGCAGTCTGTGCCCACCGCCAGCAGGCGCTTGCCCTTGCGCGGCTCGCCATTGGCGATCGGGTATTTCACCGACGGAATGCGCACGTCGTGCAGCTTCTGGCCGGTGGCGCGCGCCACGGCGGCGAGGTCTTCCTCGTCGCGCAGCAGGTTGTGCAGGCCGGAGGCGAGGTCGAAGCCCTCTTCCAGCGCCTCGACGAGCACCTTCTTCCAGGTCTGCGAGATCACCCCGCCCCGGTTGGCGACGCCGATCACCAGCGTCTTGGCGCCGGCGGCCTTGGCCTCGGCCAGCGTCATGTCGGGCAGTTTCATGTCGGCCTTGCAGCCCTCGAGGCGGAATTGGCCCACGCAGTTCTCCGGGCGCCAGTCCTTGATGCCCTGCGCCACCTTGGCGGCGAGGGGGTCCGGAGCGTCTCCGAGAAAGAGCAGATACGGCGTCTCGATCATGTCAGTTCCCTGTCGTTTGGATTCGCGGCATGTTGCCCCGCATCACACGCAAATACATCGCGAATGCCAGCGATCCACCGGAGCCCGCGCCGAATTTTCGTGCATTTCCGCCGCGCCGCCGAAGAATCGTGCATCCCTTCGCGCCTCTCACGCCGCAAGGCAGCGCCTTTCGCAGGAGGATTTTGCTTGCGCAGAATGGCGCAATTTAATAACCCCAATCGCGGAGTAAGCGAAATATCATTACGCAACGAGGACCCGCATGAGCTTCCGCATCCAGCCCGCCGCCCCGGCACGCCCCAACCGCTGCCAGTTGTTCGGCCCGGGCTCGCGCCCCGCGATCTTCGAAAAGATGGCCGGTTCGGCGGCGGACGTGATCAACCTCGATCTCGAGGATTCGGTCGCGCTGTCTGACAAGGACAGCGCCCGCGACAACATCATTCAGGCCATCGGTGACATCGACTGGGGCAACAAGACGCTCTCGGTGCGGATCAACGGGCTCGACACGCCCTACTGGTATCGCGACGTGGTAGAGCTGCTCGAGAAGTCGAGCGACCGGCTCGACCAGATCATGATCCCCAAGGTCGGCTGCGCCGCAGATCTCTATGCCGTCGACGCGCTGGTGACCGCGGTGGAGCGCGCCAAGGGCCGAGCCAAGCCGATCAAGTTCGAGGTGATCATCGAATCTGCCGCCGGCATCGCCCATGTCGAGGAGATCGCCGCCGGCTCGCCGCGCCTCGAGGCGATGAGCCTCGGCGCCGCGGATTTCGCCGCCTCGATGGGCATGGCGACCACCGGCATCGGTGGCACGCAGGAAAACTACTACATGATCCGCGAGGGCCAGAAGCACTGGTCGGATCCGTGGCACTGGGCGCAGGCCGCCATCGTCGCCGCCTGCCGCACCCACGGCGTGCTGCCGGTCGACGGTCCGTTCGGCGATTTCTCCGACGACGAGGGCTTCCGCGCGCAGGCGCTGCGCTCGGCCACGCTGGGCATGGTCGGCAAGTGGGCGATCCACCCCAAGCAGGTGGCACTGGCCAACGAGGTCTTCACCCCGTCCGACGAGGCGGTCTCGGAAGCGCGCGAGATCCTCGCCGCGATGGAGGAGGCCAAGGCCAAAGGCGAAGGCGCCACGGTCTACAAGGGCCGGCTGGTGGACATCGCCTCGATCAAGCAGGCCGAGGTGATCGTGAAGCAGTCCGAAATGATCGCCGGGCACTGAGCTCACAGGGCGAGACGTATCACGGCGCGGTCCTCAGCCGGGGGCCGCGCCTTTTTTCATGCGGGCCCGACGGCATCCCGCAGAACCGCGCGCGACGGGCTTCATGCGCTCACCCGCGCCGCCGCGCTCGCTCGCCCCGCTTCATCTGAGCGCCCTCCCCCACAAGTCGCTTCACTGCCACGGCACGATTGACAGACGCGTCCTCCCGGCGGACCCTGTACGGGCAAGACCTTTTCCGATTGCCTTTTTCAGGATCCGTCCATGTTCAAACCTCTTCTTGCCGCCGGCCTGATGCTGGCCAGCCCGGCCATCGCCGACGTTACCCCCTTCAAGACCCCGTCCGGCAATATCGAGTGCTACATCGGCACCGGCCCGAACTCCGCCGATCTGAGCTGCACGATCTTCCAGTTCAGCGGCACCCCCAACGTGCCACGCCCCGCCTCCTGCGGCAGCGGCTGGGGCCATAACTACGTCATCCTCGAGCGCGGACCGGTACAGATGGAGTGCCGCGGGCCGGGCCGGCCGAACACCGCACCCGGCGTCGACGTGGCGCCCTATGGCGTATCGGCCACCTGGGGCGGCATCTCGTGCCTCTCCGAAACCACCGGGCTGCGCTGCCAGAACGCCGACGGCCACGGCTTCCACCTGTCGCGCCGGGTGCTTCAGGTCTGGTGACACGCAAGAGGGCGCCCGAAGGCGCCCTCTCAATCGTTCCGACGCAGACGCCTACTCCGCCGGCTTGTGCGCCGCGTCGGCCAGCACGTGCTCGGCCTCCTCGTCGATATGCAGGTCGTCGGAGGTGATCACGCCGGCATTCGGGTCGGCATAGATGGCAAGGTCCATCTGGCCCTCGGTCTTGGCGACGATGGTCGAGACCACCGCGTCGCCGGTGATGTTCACCGCCGTCCGGATCATGTCCATCAGTCGGTCGACGCCAAGGATCAGCGCGATGCCCTCGATTGGCAGGCCCACCTGCCCCAGCACCATCGTCAGCATCACGAGCCCCACGCCGGGCACGCCCGCGGTGCCGATCGAGGCCAGCACCGCCATGGCGATCACCGTGAGATAGCCGCCAAGGCCGAGGTCGATGCCGTAGACATTGGCAAGGAACACCGTCGCCACGCCCTGCATGATCGCGGTACCATCCATGTTGATGGTGGCGCCGAACGGCACCGAGAACGAGGCCACCGAGTTGTTAACCCCCATGCGCTCGGTCACGCAGCGCAGGGTGACCGGGATGGTCGCGTTCGACGAGGCGGTGGAGAAGGCGAAGATCTGCGCCGGGCGGATCTTCTGCAGGAAGGTGATCGGGTTGAGCCCTGCGAACAGCTTCAGGAACAGCATCAGCGTGACGAAGAGATGCAGCAGCAGCGCCCCCACCAACACCAGCACATAGGCGATGACCGGCATGAAGAGGCCGATGCCCTGCTCGGTGAAGGTCTTGGCGATCAGGCAGAACACGCCGTAGGGCGCGAAGGCCATGACAATCTGCACCACCTTCATCATCAGCTCGTTCATGTACTCGCAGGCTTCCACGAAGGTCTTCGAGCGCTCACCCAGCATCAGCACCGCAATGCCGAGCACGATGGTGTAGAAGATGATCTGCAGCATCTCGCCGCCGGAGAACGCCGCCACCGGGTTGCGCGGCACGATGGCCGCGAAGGTCTCCCAGACGCTCGGCGCCTCTCGTCCGGTCACGCCCGAGGTGTCGATGCCCTCCATCACGAAGCCGTCGCCCGGCGAGACCAGCAGCGCGATCAGGATCGCCACCGCGATGGCGGTCCCGGTGGTCGCCATGTAGAGTCCGAAGCTCTTGCCGCCGACCCGGCCAAGGATGCGGATGTCGCCGATCCCGGCCACGCCGCAGATCAGCGAGAAGAACACCAGCGGCACCACCAGCATCTGCAGCGCGTTGACGAACATCCGCCCGACCATGCCGAAGAAGCCTCCGACGAGATGCGTGTTGATCGCCTCGATGCCGGCGATGTTGAGGATCACCCCGAGGACGAGCCCCGCCCCCATGGCGATCATGATCCGGGTGGTCAGCGACAGTTTGCCGTCGCTATCGCGCAATGCGGCCCCCATGGCAGTCTCCTTTTCGAATCCAGATCCCCAGTCTGCGCCGGTTCCGCGCCATCGCCGCGCAGAATCCGCTCGCAACCCCGGCTTTTCACGGGCGCGACGCCGCGCGATGCGCCCACAACGCACAAATAATAGACGATTTTCGCCTTTTGCGCGAGCGGGCCCATTTGCCTCGACGCTGCAGAAGGCTAGCTGCGCAGACGTATTGTGCCTGTCATACTGTCCCGCTACAGCGCGCTACCGCGCGTCTCGAAAGGAGCCCGTAGATGACCCAGTTCACCCTTGGATGGGAAGAGTGGCTTGCCCTTCCCGATCTCGGCCTTCCGGCGATCCGCGCCAAGGTGGATACCGGCGCGCGCACCTCGGCGCTGCACGCCTTCGCGATCGAACCCTTCGGCTCCGAGGACAAGCCGATGGTGCGCTTCGCCATCCATCCCGATCCGGCCGACCCGGGGCTCGAGATCATCTGCTCGGCGCCGCTCAAGGACCGGCGCGAGGTGACCTCGTCGAACGGCGAGACCGAGTTGCGCTTCGTGATCGAGACCACGGTGGCGATGGATGGGCGCAGCTGGCCCATCGAGGTGACCCTGACCGATCGCGGTTCGATGGCCTACCGCATGCTGCTCGGCCGCTCGGCGCTCGACGACGACATGATCGTCTCGCCCAGCCACAGCTTCCAGCAGCCCGAACTGTCCTTCGACGAGTACCGCGCCATCCCGCGCCACAAGCAGCACCGCCGCGCCCTGCGCCTCGCCATCCTGACCCGTGAGCCCTCGAACTATTCGACCCGCCGGCTCATCGAGGCGGCCGAGGCGCGCGGCCACACGATGGAGGTGATCGACACCTCGCGCTGCTACATGAACATCCGCGCCGTCGGCGGCGAGGTGCATTACGATGGCCGCCGCCTGCCGCATTACGACGCGGTGATCCCCCGCATCGGGGCCTCTGTGACCTCCTACGGCACCGCGGTGGTGCGCCAGTTCGAAAGCCTCGGCACCTATTGCCTGTCGGGCTCCGAGGGCATCACCGTGTCGCGCGACAAGCTGCATGCCCACCAGGTGCTGGCGCGCCACCGCATCGGCATGCCGACCACGGCCTTCGCCCGAAGCCCCAAGGATTCGGGCAATGTCATCAGCCTCGTGGGCGGCGCGCCGCTGGTGCTGAAGCTGCTCGAGAGCACGCAGGGCAAGGGCGTTGTGCTGGCCGAGACCAAGAAGGCGGCCGAGAGCGTAATCTCCGCCTTCCAGGGGCTGAAGGCCGATTTCCTGGTGCAGAGCTTCGTCAAGGAAGCCGCCGGCGAGGACATCCGCTGCTTCGTGGTCGGCGGCAAGGTGGTGGCCGCCATGCGCCGCCGCGGCAAGCCTGACGATTTCCGCTCCAACCTGCACCAGGGCGGCACCGCCGAGCCGGTGAAGATCACCCGCAGCGAGCGCGAGACCGCGATCAAGGCCGCCCGCGCCATGAAGCTCGACGTGGCCGGTGTCGACCTGCTGCGCGGCGAGGACGGCCCCAAGGTGCTCGAGGTCAATTCCTCGCCGGGGCTCGAGGGCATCGAGAAAACCTCCGAGAAGGACATCGCCGGGCTGGTGATCCAGCATATCGAGGAAAAGGTCGCCCCGCGCCCGCCCAAGCCGCGCCGCCGTGCCCCGTAGGGGCTTGCCCTGCCGGGCGCCCGCCCCACTGAGCCTGCCCTACCGATCCCGCGCAGCCCCCGGGCCTATGGCCCACCCTCGACCATAGGCGCCCCCTGCCCTTCTCTGGTTTCCAAATACCTCGGGGGAGTCGCCCGCAGGGCGGCGGGGACAGCGCCCCCATCCGCTGCGCCTTGCCGCAAGCGCTGGCGGACGATAAACAGCCCCAACACCGCCAACGGAAGGGAAACCCATGCCCGCCTATCGCTCCCGCACCACCACCCATGGCCGCAACATGGCCGGCGCCCGCGGCCTGTGGCGCGCCACCGGCATGACGGATGGCGACTGGAACAAGCCGATCATCGCGATCGTCAACAGCTTCACCCAGTTCGTGCCCGGCCACGTGCACCTCAAGGATCTCGGCCAGATGGTCGCCCGCGAGGTCGAGAAGGCCGGCGGCGTGGCCAAGGAATTCAACACCATCGCGGTGGATGACGGCATCGCCATGGGCCATGACGGCATGCTCTACTCGCTGCCCTCGCGCGAGATCATCGCCGACTCGGTCGAGTACATGGTCAACGCGCACTGCGCCGACGCCATGGTCTGCATCTCGAACTGCGACAAGATCACCCCGGGCATGCTGATGGCCGCGATGCGGCTCAACATCCCGGTGGTCTTCGTCTCCGGCGGCCCGATGGAGGCCGGCAAGGTCGAGTGGGAAGACGGCGAGAAGGCGCTCGACCTGGTCGACGCCATGGTCGCCGCCGCCGACGACAAGTACACCGACGCGCAGGTGCAGGCGATCGAAGAGGCCGCCTGCCCGACCTGCGGCTCCTGCTCGGGCATGTTCACCGCCAACTCGATGAACTGCCTGACCGAGGCGCTGGGACTGTCGCTGCCCGGCAACGGCTCGACGCTTGCCACCCATGCCGACCGCCAGCGCCTGTTCATCGAGGCCGGCCACCTGATCGTCGACCTCGCCAAGCGCTATTACGAGCAGGACGACGCGAGCGTGCTGCCGCGCTCGATCGCCACCGTTCCGGCCTTCGAGAACGCCATGACGCTCGACATCGCCATGGGCGGCTCGACCAACACCGTGCTGCACCTTCTGGCCGCCGCCAACGAGGGCGAGGTCGATTTCGACATGACCGATATCGACCGCCTGTCGCGCAACGTGCCGGTGCTGTGCAAGGTGGCGCCCGCGAAAGACGACGTGCACATGGAAGACGTGCACCGCGCCGGCGGCATCATGGCGATCCTCGGCCAGCTCGAGCGCGCCGGGCTGCTCGACAGCTCGGTGCACACGGTCCATGCCGAGACCATGGCCCACGCGCTCGATCGCTGGGACGTGTCGCGCACCAATTCCGAGAGCGTGCACGATTTCTTCCGCGCCGCCCCGGGCGGGGTGCGCTCGACCACCGCCTTCTCGCAGGACCGCCGCTACGCCGAGCTCGACCTCGACCGCCAGACCGGCGTGATCCGCGACGCCGAGCACGCGTTCTCGAAGGATGGCGGGCTCGCGGTGCTCTACGGCAACCTCGCCGAAGATGGCTGCATCGTGAAGACCGCCGGCGTCGACGAGTCGATCCTCAAGTTCTCCGGCCCGGCCCGCATCTTCGAAAGCCAGGACAGCGCGGTGAGCGCGATCCTGACCAACAAGGTGCATCCCGGCGACGTGGTGCTGATCCGCTACGAGGGCCCGCGCGGCGGCCCCGGCATGCAGGAAATGCTCTACCCCACGAGCTACCTGAAATCGAAAGGGCTCGGAAAGGATTGCGCGCTGGTCACCGACGGCCGCTTCTCCGGCGGCTCGTCGGGCCTGTCCATCGGCCACGTCTCGCCCGAGGCGGCCGAGGGCGGCACCATCGGCCTGGTGGAAGAGGGCGACCTGATCGAGATCGACATCCCCAACCGCAAAATCCAGCTCGCGGTGGATGACGCGGTGATCGCCGAGCGCCGCCTGAAGCGCGACGAGATGGGGTGGCAGCCGGACGAAAAGCGCAAGCGGAAGGTGTCGAAGGCGCTCAAGGCCTACGCCGCGCTGACCACCAGCGCCGCCAAGGGCGCCGTGCGCCAGATCTGAGCCCCGGCTCCGCGCGAAGAGCTCTTGCAGCGCCCCTCTCTCGGGGCGCTGTTTTCATATCTGCCTTGCCGACGATTGCACGCGTGGCACGGGCCGAAGGGGGCCAGCCCCCTCTTGGCCTACGGCCAATTCACCCCCGAGGTATTTTTGAACCAAAGAAGCCAGGAGCGCTGCGCCCGTGGCTTCTCTTCGTCAAAAATACTCCCGCCGGAGGCAGGCCGGTCTGCGCCGTGAAAGATCACCTCCGGCGAGAGCGCCGCGGCCACATGCTCTGCGCGTCGCCCCGATGGGCTCAGACCATCGCCCGGAGGCGCGTCTCGGCCTGCTCCATGAGCGCCGCTTTCTGCGCCGGCCTGGCCTGCGCGACGCAGAGGTCGGCCACCCCGCGCAGCGCCGCGCGCCGGGCTTCAAGGCCGGTCGCCGCGGCGGCAGCCTCGATCGCGGTCAGCCTGTGGACGCTGTTGCAGAACGAACCGAACGCAGCGCGCTCGGAGACCTCCGCGAGATGCTTCGGCGCCTTGAAGCGGGAGAAGATCCACCAGTGCAGCGGGTTGTTGATCTCGGTTCCGTAGGACAGCAGCTTGCGCATCAGCCTCGCGATGCGCGCGATGTCGTCCGGGTCACCGAGCAGCACGATGCCGGCGCATTTGACCGTGTTGCTGCTGCTGTTGAACAGATAGGGCGTCATGCGGCGCAGCTGCAGCCCCTCGACCTCCTCCCGGAACCACGACGCCAGCCGGTCTGCGTGGCGCGCCCCGGTCAGCAGGTCGAGGTTCAGCGCCACATTCAGGGCCGAGAACACCAGGTGGGTACGGTCCTTGCGCAGCCCGAAGGCGATTGGCATGGCACGGATCTGTGCCTCGGCCTCGAGAAACCGGTCGAGCCAGTGCTCCGCCTCCGCGACCATCACCTCCTCGCAGACCTTGTGACCGCCGGCGATCAGCGCGTAGAACCGGTCGATCTCGGTCAGGGCCGGCTCGCTGCGCAGCGCGTCGAGCAGGATGATCTGCTCGTCCAGACCGGCGGGGCGCTGGTTCTTCTTGTAGATCAGACGGCGCGCCGTATCGCGCCGCTTTCGCATTGGCAGATCCGCCAGCCGGGCCAAGGCCTCGCGCCCGGTGAGCACGGTGAAATCTGTGTCCTTCGCCATGACGGCTCCATCTGTGTCGGTCAGCGGACCGCCCACGCCCCTTGTGCCGGCGCGGGGGTCCCGTTGGCCCAAGACCTAGCCGCAGGGGATAACACGGTAAAGACAGGCCGGCGCTTTCGTGACACCGCTTGTGCAGCGCGGCGGCTCAAGCCCGTGCAGCGCACGACGACTCAAGCGCGTGCAGCACACGACGGCTCAGGCGCGCTGATCCTTGGGCGAGCCCATGACCACGTAGGAGGTGATGGCATTGACCTGCGGCAGGGTGCCCAGCACCTCGGTGTGGAAGGTCTTGTAGGCGGCAAGATCAGCGGCCTCGATGCGCAGCAGGTATTCCCAGTTGCCGGTGATGTTGTGGCACTCGCGCACCTCCGGTGCCCGGGCGATGGCGCGCTCAAAGGCCTCCTGCGCGCTCTTGGTGTGGGAGTTCAGCCCCACGGTAACATACGCGACAAAGCCCACCCCGGTCTTTTCGGGGCTGAGTACCGCGCGGTACCCGGTGATCACGCCGGCACTCTCCAGAGCGGCGACGCGGCGCAGGCAGGCGGAGGGCGACAGCCCGACCCTATCGGCCAGGGCGAGGTTGCTGATCCGCCCCTCCCGGGCAAGAACCTGCAATATCCTGCGGTCGGTATCGTCAAGTGCGCTCATTAGTTGCGACAATACTGATCTAGCGCGGCGTTTCGCAATCTCTCCCCGCGCATCTTCGGCAAATATTGCGCCATGACACCCGATCTGCTTCTCGCCCTCTCCGCCTTCGCGCTCGTCTCGGTGATCACGCCGGGGCCGAACAACATGATGCTGCTCGCATCCGGCGCCAATTTCGGCTTCCGCCGGAGCATTCCGCACATGATGGGCATCGGGCTGGGCTTTCCCACGATGGTGCTGCTTGTCGGGCTCGGGGTGATGCAGATCTTCGAGCGTTGGCCGCTGGCGCATGACCTACTGCTCGCGGTCTCGGTGATCTACATGCTGTGGCTGGCGTGGAAGATCGCCCATGCCGCGCCGCCGCCCGAGGCCGGAGCGCAGGCAAAGGGCCGGCCTCTGAGCTTCCTGCAGGCGGCCGCCTTCCAGTGGGTGAACCCCAAGGCCTGGTCGATGGCGCTTGGCGCGATCACGCTTTATGCCGCCGGGCGCGATCTTGCCTCGGTGCTGTGGGTGGCGGGCTGCTACGTGGTGATGTCGCTGATCTCGACCACCTCTTGGACGGTGCTCGGTCGCGAGATGCGCCGGGTGCTCAATCGCCCCGCCCGGCTGCGCGCCTTCAACTGGACCATGGCGGCGCTGCTGGTGGCCTCGCTGCTCCCGGTGCTGCTGGGCTGACACCAAAGCATTCGGCTGCTTTGTTGCAACTCGCCGCCTCAGACGCCATATAGGCCGCGAAAAACAAGAGTGCCCGGGCAAATGACTCACTATCTCGACTTCGAAAAACCGCTCGCCGAAATCGAAGGCAAGGCCGAAGAACTGCGCAACATGGCGCGGAAGAACGAAGAGATGCACGTGGAGGACGAGGCCGCGGCGCTCGACCGCAAGGCGCAGGATCTCCTCAAGGATCTCTACAAGAAACTGACGCCGTGGCGGAAGTGCCAGGTGGCACGCCACCCCGACCGGCCGCATTGCAAGGATTACATCGAGGCGCTGTTCACCGAGTACACGCCGCTTGCCGGCGATCGCGGCTTTGCCGACGACCACGCGGTGATGGGCGGGCTGGCGCGGTTCAACGACCAGCCGGTGATGGTGATCGGCCACGAGAAGGGCAACGACACCCAGAGCCGCATCGAGCGCAATTTCGGCATGGCGCGCCCCGAAGGGTACCGCAAGGCGATCCGCCTGATGGACATGGCCGACCGCTTCGGCCTGCCGGTGATCACGCTGGTGGACACCCCCGGCGCCTATCCCGGCAAGGGCGCCGAAGAGCGCGGCCAGTCCGAGGCCATCGCCCGCTCGACCGAGAAATGCCTGCAGATCGGCGTGCCGCTGATCTCGATCATCATTGGTGAAGGCGGCTCCGGCGGCGCGGTGGCCTTCGCCACGGCGAATCGCCTCGCCATGCTCGAGCACTCGGTCTACTCGGTGATCTCGCCGGAAGGCTGCGCGTCGATCCTGTGGAAGGATGCCGAGAAGATGCGCGAGGCCGCCGAGGCGCTGCGCCTGACCGCGCAGGACCTGCTCAAGCTCGGCATCACCGACCGCGTCATCGCGGAACCTCTGGGCGGCGCCCATCGCGACCGCGAGGCAACCATCGCCGCCGTCGGCAAGACCATCACCGCGATGCTGGGCGAGATGGACGACATGAAGCCCAAGGCCCTGATCAAGGCGCGCCGCGACAAGTTCCTGAGCATGGGCGACAAGGGCCTCGCCGCCTGAGTACGGCCCCGCATCGACAGTCGTCAGACGGCGGCGCGATCCCTCGCGCCGCCTTTTTCGTGCCGGATCAGTAGGGCAGCGGATGCGCCTTGTGGGTCTCGTCGAGCGCCTCGAGCAGCTCGTCCGAGAGCGTCACGTCGACCGCGCCCAGCAGGTGCTCGAGCTGGGCCATGGTGGTGGCGCCAAAGATCGACGAGGCCACGAAGGGTCGCCGCAACGACCACGCCAGCGCCATGTGCACCGGGTCGATTCCGAAGCGCTGCGCCACCTCGAGATAGGCGTCGACCGCCGGGAACACCCGCTCCGACTTGCGCCCGCCGAGGTTGCCGTTGAGCGCCATGCGTGAGCCCTCGGGCACCGCGCCGCCCTGGTACTTGCCGGTCAGCAGACCCGCGCCCAGCGGCGAGAACGGCAAGAGGCCCACATCCTCGTTGCACATCATCTCGGCCAAATCGGTGTCGGCGAGACGGCAGACCAGCGAATACTCGTTCTGGATCGAGGCGACGCGCGGCCCGCCGGTCTCCTCGGCGATCTTGAGCCACATCATCGTGCCCCAGGTGCTCTCGTTCGAGAGGCCGAAGGCGCGGATGGTGCCGCGCTCGACCTCGCGCTGCAGCGCGCCGAGCGCGTCATGCATGTGCTGCACGGTCTGCGCCCGGTCCTGCCCCGACGGATCGAAGCTCCAGTTCTGGCGGAAGTGATAGCTGCCGCGGTTGGGCCAGTGGAACTGGTAGAGGTCGATGGTGTCGGTCTTGAGACGCTTCAGCGAGCCCTCGATGGCGGCCGGGATGGTCTCGCCGCTGATCGGGGCGCCGTCGCGCACCATCTTGGAATCGCCGGTGTGCTTGCTGGCGAGGATCCACTCGTTGCGGCGTCCGGTCTTGGCGAACCAGTCGCCCAGGATCTCCTCGGTGCGGCCAATGGTTTCCGCGCGCACCGGGTTCACCGGGTACATCTCGGCAGTGTCCATGAAGTTGATGCCGGCATCGAGCGCGCGCTCGATCTGGGCGTGGCCGTCTTCCGGCGCGGTCTGGTTGCCAAAGGTCATGGTGCCGAGGCAGAGCTCGGACACGGTCATGCCGGTCCGGCCGAGCGGGTTCATCTTCATCGCGGTCTCCGTGGGTCGATTGTTGGCGCCAACCTAGCGAGCCGCGCCCGGATGCCAAGGGGCGGGGCGCGAAAGCCCGGCCCCGCACCGGCGGCGGGCGCGATCTGCTCAAGCCCTGCGCAGGCACGGGGCCACTGGCAACGCCGGGCCAGTTCCGCTAAAGCGGCATCAAACCGGACCACAGGACAGGCGATACATGGCACGGCATCTCATCACCTCGGCAATCCCCTACATCAACGGGATCAAGCATCTGGGCAATCTCGTGGGCAGCCAGCTCCCGGCGGATCTCTTTGCCCGCTACCAGCGCGCCCGGGGCAACGAGGTGCTGTTCCTCTGCGCCACCGACGAGCACGGTACCCCGGCCGAGCTCGCCGCCGCCAAGGCCGGCAAGCCGGTGGCCGAGTACTGCGCCGAAATGCACGAGGTGCAGTCGAAGATTGCCGAGGGCTTCCGCCTGTCCTTCGACCATTTCGGCCGCTCCTCGAGCCCGCAGAACCACAAGCTGACGCAGCATTTCGCCGGTGTTCTGGCCGAACGCGGCCTGATCCGCGAGGTCTCGGAGACGCAGATGTACTCGCCCACCGACGGGCGCTACCTGCCAGACCGCTACATCGAGGGCACCTGTCCGAACTGTGGCTTCGAGGATGCCCGGGGCGACCAGTGCGACAACTGCACCAAGCAGCTCGACCCGGTGGAGCTGATCAACCCGCGCTCCGTGATCTCGGGCGCCACCGATCTCGAGATGCGCGAGACCAAGCACCTTTATCTCTGCCAGAGCCAGATGAAGGATCAGCTCGAGAGCTGGATCGACACCCGCGAGGGCTGGCCGGTGCTGACCACCTCGATCGCCAAGAAATGGCTCAACGACGGCGACGGCCTGCAGGACCGCGGTATCACCCGCGATCTCGACTGGGGCATCCCGGTGAAGAAGGGTGAAGAGGACTGGCCCGGCATGGAAGGCAAGGTCTTCTACGTCTGGTTCGACGCGCCGATCGAGTACATCGCCTGCGCGCAGGAATGGGTCGATGCCGGCAAGGGCGACGACTGGACGCGCTGGTGGCGCACCGACAAGGGCGCCGAGGACGTGACCTACACCCAGTTCATGGGCAAGGACAATGTGCCCTTCCACACGCTCAGCTTCCCCGCGACAATCCTCGGGTCGGGCGAGCCGTGGAAGCTCGTGGATTACATCAAGTCGTTCAACTACCTGAACTACGATGGCGGCCAGTTCTCCACCTCGCGCGGGCGTGGCGTGTTCATGGACCAGGCGCTCGAGATCCTGCCGGCGGATTACTGGCGCTGGTGGTTGCTGAGCCACGCCCCCGAAAGCTCGGATGCGGAATTCACTTGGGAGAACTTCCAGTCCTCGGTGAACAAGGACCTCGCCGACGTGCTGGGCAACTTCGCCAGCCGCGTGACGAAGTTCTGTCGCTCGAAATTCGGCGAAGTGGTGCCCGAGGACGGCCGCACCGGCGAGCGCGAAGCGCAGCTGGTGGCCGACCTGACCGCGAAGGTCCGCGAATACGAAGAGCACATGGCCCATGCGGAGGTGCGCAAGTCCGCCACCGCGCTGCGCGCGGCCTGGGTGCTGGGCAACGAATACCTGCAGGACGCCGCGCCGTGGTCGACCTTCAAGACCGACCCGGAGACCGCTGCCGCCCAGATCCGCCTGGCACTGAACGTCATCCGCCTCTACGCGGTGATCTCGCAGCCCTTCATCCCCGACGCCTCGGCGCAGCTTCTGCAGGCCCTGAAGACCGACGACGACAGCTGGCCCGACGATGTCCCCGCGGCGCTCACCTCCCTGCCCGCCGGCCACGCCTTCACGGTGCCGGACGTCACCTTCCGCAAGATCACCGATGACGAGCGCGAAGACTGGCAGGCCCGCTTCGCCGGCAAGCGCGACTGATCCGCACCCGTCCCGGCGGCAGCGCCTACCGAGAGCCCGGATGCCTCCGGCGGGGGCAGCGCCCCCAACCATGCGCGATTGACAAGCCACGCTGAGGCTTGCTACCTCGCGCGCCTCATCACATGCGAGGGCAGACCATGGCACGCAAGAAGGGCCGCGACATTTCCGGCTGGCTGATCGTCGACAAGCCGGCGGGCATGACCTCGACCTCGGTGGTCAACAAGGTCCGCTGGGCGCTGGCCGCAAAGAAGGCGGGCCATGCGGGCACGCTCGACCCGGAGGCGACCGGCGTGCTCGCGGTCGCGCTTGGCGAGGCGACCAAGACCGTGCCCTTCATCACCGACGCCCTCAAGGCCTACCGCTTCACCGTGCGGCTGGGCCAGCGCACCAATACCGACGATGGCGAGGGCGAGGTGATCACCTCCTCCGACGCGCGCCCCTCCGATGACGAGATCAAGGAAGCGCTGCACGGCTTCGTGGGCGAGATCCAGCAGGTGCCACCGCAGTTCTCGGCGGTGAAGATCGACGGCGAACGCGCCTACAAGCGGGCTCGCGACGGCGAGACCATGGAAATCGAGCCGCGCCCGCTCTGGGTCGAGGAGCTGGTGATGACAGGCCGGCCCGACGCAGACCATGTCGAGCTCGAGATGACCTGCGGCAAGGGCGGCTACGTGCGCTCGATCGCCCGCGATCTGGGCGAGGCGCTCGGCTGCCATGGCCACGTGCTCAAGCTGCGCCGGATCTGGTCGGGCCCGTTCGAGGCCGAGGACGGCATCACCATCGAGCAGGTCGACGCACTGGCCAAGAGTCCGGAGCTCGACGCCAGGCTGCTGCCGCTCGAGGTCGGTCTGGCCGAGCTGCCGGAGCTCAAATGCACCGCCGAGGGGGCCGCGCGGCTGCGCAACGGCAATCCCGGCATGGTGATCCCCGGAGAGGTCGACTACGGCGACGAGGCCTGGGCCTCGTTCGAGGGCCGCGCAGTGGCGGTGGGTGTCTTCAAGGGCGGCGAGCTGCACCCGAACCGGGTGTTCGTGCAGCCCGCTGCCGGTTGAGCCCGCCAAGATTTTTCGGCGAAAAATCTTTTCCTGCCTGCCCTACAAGATCTTTCGGACGAAAGATCTTGGCCGTCAGCGCAGCATCGCCAGCCAGCGTTTCAGCGCATCGAGCGACTCGGGCTCGTCGAGATAGGGGATGTGGCCCCGCCCCGGCACCTCGACCGCGATCATGTCCGGGCGGCGGCGCTGCATCTCAGCGAAGGTCTCGCGCGTCAACAGGTCAGAATTGGCCCCGCGGATGGCGCAGAGCGGCAGGCCCTTCAGCGCGTCGAAGAGCGGCCACATGTCCTCGACCGGCTGCGCGCCATCACCCAGCACCGCGTCGCGCAGGCGCGGATCGTAGACGATCTCCAAACCGTCCGGCGTTTCGCGGAAGAACTTCCCGACCTCGGCCCGCCAGCGCGCCATCGGGACGCCTTCGAACTGGGTCAGCAGGGTCGAGAACGCGACCGCCGCCTCCTCAAGCGTCCCGAAAGCCGGGTTGCGGCCGAGATAGGCCTCGATCACCGCCAGCCCCGCCGGGGCGATCTCGGGACCGATATCGTTCAGCGCCACGCCGGTCAGGCGATCCCGGGCGGTGGCGGCGAGCAGCATGGCGATCAGCCCGCCGCGCGAGGTGCCGAGCACCGCGGCGCTCTCTAGCCCGAGGTGGTCGAGCAACTCCAGCGCATCGCGCGCCTCGACCGGGATGGTGTACTGGCTGTGATCGCCCCATTCCGACTGGCCGCGTCCGCGGTAATCCATCCGGATCAGCCGCACCTGCTCGAGATGCGGGGCGACATAGTCGAAATCCCGCCCGTCGCGGGTCAGCCCCGAGAGGCAGAGCAACGGCAGGCCCGCCCCCTCCTCGGTGTAGTGCAGCGACAGCCCGTCCGAGGTGGTGAAATGCGGCATCAGAGAAGCTCCGGGATCGTGGTCAGGTCGGTCAGAATATGGCCCGGGCGCGCCGGCAGCCGGTCCACCGGCAGTCCGGCCCGGTTGACCCAGGCGGTGGTGAAGCCGTAGCCCGCGGCACCGGCCGCGTCCCAGCCATTCGAGGAGACAAACAGCACCTCGGACGGTTCGGTTCCGAACCGGGCGCCGACCATGTCGTAGACCGCGCGGGCCGGCTTGAACACGCCGACCTCCTCGACCGAGAGCACCGCGTCGAGGTAGAGTCCGATCCCGGCGCTGTCGACCGCCCCCTCGAGCATGTCCGGCGAGCCGTTCGACAGGATCGCGCAGGTCTTTCCCAGGGCCTTGAGCTGCGCCAGCAGCTTCGGCACCTCCCTGTAGGGTGCGAGCTGCCAGTAGAGCGCCAGAAGATCCTCGCGCAGTTCGAGATCGTCTAGCCCGTGGTGCTCCATCGCCCAGTCGAGCGCATCCTGTGTCACGTCCCAGAACGGCACGTGCTCGCCGGTGATCGCCCGCAGCCAGGAATATTCCAGCTGCTTGCGCCGCCAGTCCTCGGCCAGCCCGGCCCAGACCTCGGCCAGCGCGCCCTGACCGGGCTGCTCCGCCTTGCGCCGCGCGGCGCTCGCGACGTCGAACAGCGTGCCATAGGCGTCGAAGATGCAGGTGGTGATGGTCATGAACGCGTCCTCCCGGCGGAAAACTTGCACGGCAACGTTGGTGTTTAAAGGAGAATTCCGGGCGTTTGTTTGCATTCCGCAAGGCGGATGGTTAGCTTTGTGGGGATCGACACGAGCACCCGCCCCCGGCGGCCTCGTCAATTCACGCATTATCTTCCCGAAAAGACACGGAGTTTCTCATGACGCAGGTCAAGACCGGCGACACCGTTCGCATTCACTACACCGGCACGCTCTCCGACGGCACCACCTTCGATTCGAGCGCTGGCCGCGATCCGCTGGAGTTCACCGTCGGGTCCGGCCAGATCATCCCCGGCCTCGACAAGGCGATGCCCGGCATGACGCCGGGCGACAAGAAAACCGTCGAGATCGCATCGGAAGAGGCCTATGGAGAGGTCCACCCCGAGGCCGTCCAGCAGGTGCCGCGCACCGAGATCCCGGACCACATCCCGCTCGACCTCGGCACCCAGCTGCAGGTTCAGACGCCCACCGGCCAGACCGTGCAGGTGGTGGTCGCCGAGGTGACCGAGACCGAGGTCACCCTCGACGCCAACCACCCGCTGGCGGGCAAGGACCTGACCTTCGCCATCGAGCTGGTCGAGATCGCCTGAACGGCGCGCCCGTTGACGGGGGCGCAAGCCTCCGGCGGGCGCATTCGAGACGCAGAGAAGACCCCGGGGCGGTGCAGACCGCCTCGGGGTCTTTTTTTGTCTCTTGTTCGCCTGCGGGCCGGTTGTCCCGGCGGTCCGACAGACAGGGCGGGAGGATGCCTCCGGCGGGAGTATTTGGGACGTAGAGAAGATGGGGGCGCTGCGCGTTGGCCCGGAGGGTCCGCTTGGGGTGGCGTGCCGGTCGAGAGGCGCCCGGCAGTGCATCCGGTTGGGCGGGCGGGCGCCTCCGGCGGGAGTATTCGGGACGTAGAGAAGATGCGGGGCTGCGCGTTGGCTTTCCTCGCGGGGCGGGGGGCGGTAGGGTCGCTGCGAACGAGAGGAGTGCCCCATGCAGATGGCCGATCTGGGCGATATTCGCCTGCATTACCGCATCGACGGCCCGGAGGACGGCGCGCCGGTGGTGTTCTCGAACGCGCTCGGCACCGATCTGCGGATCTGGGACCGGGTCGTCGCGCGGCTGCCCGAGGGGCTGCGGATCCTGCGCTATGACACCCGCGGGCACGGGCTCTCGGACGCGCCGGAGGGGCCCTATTCCATGGGGACGCTGGTGCGCGACACCGAGCGGCTGATGGCGCATGTGGAAATGCAAGACGCGGTGGTCGTGGGGCTCTCGATCGGCGGCATGATCGCGCAGGGGCTGGCGGCCAAGCGGCTCGACCTGGTGCGCGCGCTGGTGCTGTCGAACACCGCCTGCAAGATCGGCACGCGGGCGATCTGGGCCGAACGCATCGCGCAGGTCGAGGCCGGCGGCGTCGCGGCGCTGGCCGAGGGTACGATGCAGCGCTGGTTCTCGGCCCGGTTCCGCGCCACACCCGAGAGCGCCGCCTGGCGGCACATGCTCGAGCGCAGCCCGGTGCAGGGCTATCTCGGCTGCTGCCACGCCATCGCCGGCACCGATTTCATCACCCCGACCTCGGGGCTGCGGCTCGCTGCGCTCGGCATCGCAAGCTCCGAGGACGGCTCGACCCCGCCCGACCTGGTGCGCGAGACCACCGAGCTGATCCCCGGCGCGCAGTTCCGGCTGATCCGTGGCGCCGGGCACATCGCCTGCGTCGAGGCGGCGGACGTCTACGCCGCGGTTCTGAGCGAGTTCCTTGCGGCGCAGGGGCATCTCTGATGGCGCGCTTCCTGCTGGTGCATGGGGCCTCGCACGGCGCGTGGTGCTGGCGCGACGTGGTGCCCGCGCTGACCGCGCTGGGACATTCCGCCACCGCCATCGACCTGCCGTCGCATGGCGCGGACCCGACCCCGGCGGCCGCGATCGGCCTGCAGGACTACATCGATGCCATCCTCGCGGCCCTGCCCGAGCCCGCCATCGTGGTGGCGCATTCCATGGCCGGAGTGCCCGCCACCGGCGCCGCCGATCGCGCTCCGGCAAGCGTGCAGCGTCTGGTCTATCTCTGCGCCTACCGGCCCGAGGACGGCGACAGCGTCGCCAGCCTGCGCCGCGCGCAGACCGAGCAGCCACTTCTGACGGCGATCCGCCGCGACCCCGACGGCACAACCTTCCGCTTCGATGCCGCCATGGCGCCTGAGCTGTTCTATCATGACTGCAGCCCCGCGGATCGTGCCTTTGCGCTGGACCGGCTGGTGCCGCAGGCGATCCGCCCGCAGGCCGAGCCGGTCACGCTCACCGGGGCGATCGCCTCGGTGCCGCGCAGCTACATCCTGTGCAGCGAGGATCGCGCGATCCCGCCACGCGACCAACAAAGGATGGCAGCGGCGCTTGCGGACGACGAGGTCTATGAGCGCCCCTGGTCGCATTCGCCCTTCCTGGCGCACCCCGAGGCGCTTGCGTCCCTGCTCTCCGGGATCGCGGCGCCCTGACGCGCAACCTGCCACTGGTCAGGCCACCGGCGCCCCACTATAGGGGGAGCGCCAAACGCACGAGGACGCAATGACCGCCACGCCATTCGACAGCGCCCATTTGCACAAGCTCTTCGCCGCCGGCGAGATCGGCAAGCTGTTCTCGGACAGCGCCGAGATCCGCGCGATGATGATCGTGCTCGGCACGCTGGCCAAGGTTCAAGGCGCCGCCGGCGTGATCCCCGAGACCGCGGCCAAGGCGATCCACCGGGCTTCGCTCGAGCTGCAGGTCGATCCGCGCGGGTTGGCCGAGCAGGCGGCGCGGGACGGCAGCCCGGTGCCGGCGCTGGTCGAGGCCTTTGCCAGCCTGATGCAGGCGCCGGAATACGCCCGTTACCTGCTGCATGACGCCCGCCCGCAGGATATCGAGGACAGCGCGCTGATGTTGCGGCTGCGGCAGGCCCTGACGCTCTACGGCGACGAGCTGGACACGCTTCTGGACCAGCTCGCGGCGCTGGCGGGCAGCGGCCGGCAGCCCTGTGCGGCGCTGTCCTGCGGACGCTCTCTGCTGCCGTTGCGCGATGCCCTGCCCGAGCTGCGCGGGCGCGCGCTCTGCGTGTCGCTCGGCGGCGACACGGCGCTTCGCGCGGCGCTGGCCGAGGCGCTCAACCTCGCCGATCCCGGCCGCGACTGGAGCGAGGAGCGCAGCGGACCACGGGCCATCGCGGACTGGGCCGCCCAGCTCACGCAGGCCTTGGCGCTGATCCGGGCGCCGGGCGAGACCGGCACCGAGGCGGCGGCACTGGCATCGCTCTGGGTGCACTCCTCGGCCATGCGCAGCATGTTCCCCAGCGCCCAGTGCGGCGCCGCGGCTCGGTTCACCGAATGGCTGGCCCTTCCGCAGCTCATGCTGGGCACCGGCGCCGCCCTCAAGCATGCGCGCGCCCTCGCCGAGGAGCGGATGCAACGGGCTCCGACCGGGCCGGGCAAGACGCTGGAGCCCGAGGCGCTTGAGCGCTTCATCGCCGCGGCGACGCGCGGCTAGGCAGGCCCGGCCATCAGGCCGGCAGTTGGGCGCCGTCTGGCCGCGTATCCGGTGGCGCTATCTCGCAATCTGCGCGGGACATGCTATATATGCTGCATTCGCAAAGTGAGCCCGCATCGTGACCGATCAAACCCATATTGTTCCCCCGCCGAAGGAAATGGCCGAGAACGCGCGCAGCGCGGCGGCCTACCTCAAGACGCTGGCTCATGAAGGCCGGTTGATGATCCTGTGCCATCTGGGCGCCGGAGAGAAATCGGTGGGCGAGCTCGAGCAACTGCTCGAAATGCGACAGGCCGCCGTAAGCCAGATGCTCGCCCGTCTGCGCGAGGAAGAGCTGGTGACCACGCGACGCGAGGGCAAGACGATCTATTACAGCCTTGCCAACGAGGACACGAGCCGGGTCATCGGCCTGCTCTACGAGATTTTCTGCGCCCGCCACGAGTGCTGAGGCACGCCTCCCCCTGAAACGACACCGGGCGGCCCGAGCCGCTCGATCCGTGCAATGCCTACTCGGCCGCGACCTTTCGGTCCGCCACCCAGTCCCACGGTCGGGTGAAGGCGCCGAGGCAATGGCACACCGACTCTTCGTCTGCACCGTTGCGTTCGACTTGCGCCACCAGACCGCGCTTGCGGTCGTCGATCACGTCGACCACCCGCGCCGGCAGTTCCGCCGCCTCGAGCGCGGCGTTGTAGATCCGCTGGATCGCCAGCATCCGCAGCTTCGGCTTGAACACCTTGCCCACCGCGGTCTTCGGAAGCTCGGGAAGGATGGTCATGTGCTTGGGATAGGCGGCGCGCTCGTGAATATGCACACGGGCGTGCTTCATCAGCTCGTCCTCGCTGACCTCTGCGTCCGCGACCAGCTCCACGAAGGCGCAGGGCAGCTCGCCCGCATGGGCGTCGGGCTGGCCGATGGCACCGGCAAAGGCCACCGCCGGGTGCGCCAGCAACGCCTCCTCGATCTCGGCCGGATCGATGTTGTGACCGCCGCGGATGATCAGGTCCTTGGCCCGGCCGGTGATCCAGAGATAGCCCTCGTCATCGACGCGGCCCAGATCGCCGGTGCGCAGGTAGATGCCCTCGTGGAAGAGATCGTGGTTCTTGTCCTCTTCGGTATAGGTCGAGCCGGCATAGACGCCCGGGTTGGCGACGCAGATCTCGCCGACCTCGTCGGTGGCGCATTCCCGCGGCCCTTCTCCGGTCTGCTTGACGATCTTGACGTGGGTGTAGGGAAAGGGAATGCCGATCGAACCGACCTTCTTCTTCCCCTCGGGCGGGTTCACCGAGACGAGGCAGGTCGCCTCGGTCAGGCCGTAGCCCTCGCAGACGGTGACTCCGCAGGCGCTCTCGAAGCGCTTGAACAGCTCCATCGGCATCGGCGCCGAGCCGGAGAAGGCCGCGCGCACGCTCGAGATGTCGGCATCGACCTTGCGCTGCATCAGCGCCGAGACGGCGGTGGGCACGGTGATCACGAAGGTGATCTTCCAGCGCTCGCAGAGCTTCCAGAAATTGTCGAACACGCCGTCGCCGCGATAGCCTGCGGGCGTCGGGAAGACCACGTGCGCGCCAGAACAGATCGCCGACATCAGGATCACGTGCACCGCGAAGACATGGAACAGCGGCAGCGGGCACATGATGTTGTCATGCTCGTCGAAAAGCAGGTTGTGCCCAAGCCAGCCGTTGTAGAGCATCCCCGAATACAGATGCTGTGCCACCTTGGGCATGCCGGTGGTGCCGCCGGTGTGGAAATAGGCCGCAACGCGGTCGCCTTTGCTGTCGGCAAAGCTCAGCTCGGTCGGCTGCTTGCGCAGTTCCTTGTTGAAGCACTTCACGTCGGCATGGGGATGGCCATCACTCTTGGGCCGAATGAGCGGCACGATCCAGGATTTCGGCGGCGTGAGATAGCGGTTGAGGTCGATCTCGAGCACCGTGTGCACATGCGGCGCGTGGCGGCAGGCCTCGGCCACCTTCTGCGCCACGTCGGTCTTGGGAAATGGCTTGAGCGTCACCACCACCTTGGCGTCGGTCTCGCGCAGGATGGCGGCGATCTGCTCGGGCTCGAGCAGCGGGTTGATCGGGTTCACGATCCCCGCCACAGCGCCGCCCAGCAAGGTGTAGAGCGTCTCGTTGCAGTTCGGCAGCACGTAGGCGACCACGTCGTTCTCGCCGACGCCCAGGCTGCGGAACAGGTTGGCCGCCTGCGCCGTGCGGTCGCGCAGCTGCGCCCAGGTCACGGTCTCGGCCTTGTCCCCGGGGCCCGAGAACATCTGGTAGCTGACCGCCGGACGGTCAGGGAAGGCCTCTGCCGTGCGGCTCAGCTGGCCCCAGAGCGTGGCGGGAACATCGCGTTCCGCCCACGGCATCTCGGCTTCGATCGCGTTGCGGTCGCTCACGGACGCAAAGCTCATGGTATGGCTCCTCCCTCGTGCCCGGACGGCGCCGGGCGATGTTCTCCTCGCGTCACAGTCTGAGAAGGAACGGCCGTCGGCGCAAGGCACAGGGACGTTACGGCAGCCCCGTCACGACGCAACGTTCCGACGCGCGCGGCAGTCACTTGGGCGCATGCCCGCCCGTACGCAGCAATCCCGAATAGAGCAACAGCCCCCATGGCGCCAGCGCCGCCTCGACCTGCGCCCAGACGGTGCCGAATCCCAGCGCGTCGAAGCGCGCCGCGCGGGCGATCTCGGTCAGGTTGCGCCGCCCGTCGATCGCCGCCAGCACCGGCGCCGCACCGCGCGGCAGGGTGATCTCGGCCGAGAGCTGGCCGATGCGCAGCGGCAGGCTGCGCCCCTGCGCCACGGCCTTGGCCAGCGGCTGCCGCTGCACGCCACGCAGGTGCGGCACGAGGCTGCGGTCGGTGCCCTTGGCGATGGTCGTCCCGGTGCCCTGTGGCACGGCATAGGCGGTGTGCATGCGGATGGTACCACGCAGCTTCTCGGCCACCGCCATCTGCTGCGCGCGGTCCATGCCCTCGGGAACCTCGGCGATCTGCCCGAGATCGTAGATCGCAGGCGTGGTGAAGGAGGCAAGATCCCAGCCGGTTTCGCCCAGCACCCCGAGCAGCTCGGGCACGCTGAAGGCGCGATCCTGACCGTGCAGCAGCAGGTCGTAGAAGCCGGCGTCGCTCTTGTGGTGATCGCCGAGATTGCGGTTGCTGGCGAAGGGATGGCCCTCGGGCAAGGTCGCGGCAATGGTCTTGGCCCGCTCCAGCCGCTCTGCCGCGGGCAGCCCCTCGAAGAGCGCGCCGAAGGCCTCCTGCAGCGCGTAGACGCCCGAGCGGCCATAGGGCGCGTAGACCATGAAGCCGAGCCCGCCCCCGGGCGCCAGAGCGGCGCGCAGGGCGCGGAAGCCCTCGGCCGGATCGGGCAGATGATGCAGCACGCCGCAGCAGTCGATATAGTCGAACGCCCCGTATTCGGCCGCGTCGAGCAGGCTGGCAGTGTGGAAGCTGATGTTGGTCAGGCCGCGCATCGCCGCGCGCGCCTCGGCCACAGCGCGCGAGGCGGTGGAGAGGTCGAGATAGGTGATCTCGGCCGCGGCGCCGGCCTTGTCGAGCAGCGTGGCGAGTTGGATCAGCCCGTCGCCGGTTCCGCCGCCGGCGACCAGCACCTTGAGCGGCTGCGACCAGTCGCGCTTGCCGCGCCACAGGAAGTGATCCATCTCGAGCGGGTGCGACGGCGAGCCGGTGATCAGCCGGGTCTTCTCGTCCTCGGGATCGCGCTCGGGATAGGGAAAGGCTTCGTACTGTTCCTTGACGCTGACCATCCGGCGCGGCCCTCCTTGATGCGGCCGCGACCCTGCCACGGCGCTTGGAGATTGTCCAAGCCTCAGCGCGCCTTGCGGGCGATCTCGATCTTCGCCTCGAGCAGCGACATGTCCTGCATCATCCGCCGCCGCTCGCTGCGGTCGGCGGTGTCGCGCAACGCCTCGCGAAGCCTTGACAGCTCGCGCGAGAGCGAGACGAACTCGGGCACCGCGCCGTTGTCCTTCAGGATACGGGTCATCACCGCCGCCTCGGGATCGTCGCAGGCAGGCAGAGGCCTGCCGGCACCGGGCAGGTTGTCGAAGGCGCCCTCCCCTTCGGCCTTTGCGATGCGGGCGTTGATCAGGTCGATCAGCGGATGATCCATCGGCGTCTCCTGAACCGGCGCATGGGCCGGGTGGCATGGACCGCAAGGATGCCGCAGTTCGGGCCCCGCTTCCAGCCCGTCTCGGGGCTTACTTGCGCAGCGCGTCGACGGCCCGGGTCATCAGGTCGAGGAAGGCTGTGCGCTCCTCGTCGCTCATCTCGGCGGTGGCGCGGGCGTTGACCGCCTGCGCCTCGGCCTGGGCCGGCCCCTGCAGATCGCGGGCGCGCTCGGTCAGATGGATGGTGCGGGCGCGGGCGTCGCCCGCGTGGGCGCGGCGCTCGATCAGCCCGTCGCGCTCCATGCGCTTGAGCGTGTTGGCCATGGTCGCCTGTTCGACATCCAGCCGCTGCACCAAGTCGCGCTGGGTCAGCCCATCCTCGCGCCAGAGCTCGAGCAGGCACTGGAACTGCGCCGGCGCCAGCCCCATGGGGTTGATGCGCTCGGCCAGCGCCTGGGCAAAGAGCCGGGCCTGGTGATTGGCGAGGTAGCCGGCGGAGCGCGACTTGTCGAAATCCTTCATGCGCCCTGCCTTAACAGCGCCGTGATCGCATGGCTATCGGCGGATCCGCGAGACGTCGCGGCACGGGTGCGCCACGATGGGGGCGCTGCCCCCGTCCGCGCGAGGCGCGGCCTCCCCCGGGATATTTCAGGCCAGAAGAACCTCAGGGGCGCTGCGCTCCTGGCTTCTCTTCGTCAAAAATACTCCCGCCGGAGGCAGTCCGGCCCCTGCGGCCAGGCCCGGTTTGCGGAACGTCTTTCGGCGAAAGGCCCCCTGCACGCATGCAAGGGGCGCGCGGTGGTCAAGCCGCGCGCCCGGTCAACAAGCTCCGTTCGGGAGACTTATTCCATCACGGTGATTCGACCGTCGGTATAGGGCGCGTAGGGCGCGTTGGCGGCGAGGTACTCCGCCGTCACATCCGCAAGGTCGGGGCCGAAGTCATAGGCGTTCTCGGCATCGACGAACATCTTGTAGCCATCGCCCCCGTTGCGCACGTAGTTGTTCGACACCGCGCCGTAGGTGGCTTCGGGGTCGACCGGCTCGCCGCCGACCATGACCTCCGAGATTCGGCTGCCCGGCTCGGCGGAGGGATCGACGCTGAACGACATGCCCGCCACCTGCGGGAAGCGGCCTGCGCCTTCCTCCATCTGGCTGACGCCGTTCTCAAGCGCCTCCACCAGCGTCGCGCCGGTGATCTGGAAGGTCGAGAGGGTGTTCTGGAACGGCAGCACCGTCAGCACCTCGCCCATGGTGACCTCGCCCGCGTCGATCGAGGCGCGCAGGCCGCCGCTGTTGGCGATGGCAATCTGGATGCCCTGATCCTGGACACGGTCGAGCATGGCATCGGCCACGAGGTTGCCCATCGAACATTCCATTGCCCGACAGACATCGCGGGCTCCGACGATCTCCTCGGCGGTCTCGGCGACGATTTCGTTGCGGATCTCGTCGAGCGGAGCCGCGGCCTCGGCGATGCGCGACTTGGTGGTCTCGTCCTCGGTGACGCTGGCATCCATGACCAGCGGTGCCCCGGAGGCTTCGGTGACAGTACCGTCATCGTCGAAGGTTACGCTGAGCTCGCCCAGGAACTTGCCATAGGCGTAGGCCGAGACGATCGCGGTGTCGCCCACCATGGTGGGATAGGGGCCCTCGGCCCCGTCCATCTCGCCCAGCAGGGTGTTGGAGTGGCCGCCGACGATCACGTCCACGCCGGTGGTGTTCTCGGCGACCGCGAGATCGACCTTGTAGCCCGAGTGCGACAGCACGATGATCTTGTTCACGCCCTCTTCGGTCAGCTTGTCGACCTCGCCCTGCACCGCGTCGGCGGGGGGCGTGAAGATGACGTTCGGCCCCGGCGAGGCAAGCTCGTCGGTGTCCTGCGGGGTCAGGCCGATGAGGCCGATCTTCTCGCCGTTCTTCTCGATGATGGTCGACTTCATGATCGCATCGGCCAGCAGCGGCTCGCCCGAGACATCGGCATTCGACATCAGCACCGGGAACTCGACCGAATCGACGAAGCCGCGCAGCACCTCGGGGCCGTCGTCGAACTCGTGGTTGCCCACGGTCATCGCGTCGTAGCCCATCTTGTTCATCATTTCGGCGGCGAGCTTGCCCTTGTAATAGGTGTAGAACAGCGTGCCCTGAAACTGGTCGCCGCCATCCACCAGCAGGTAGTTGTCGAGCCGGCCCTTGGCCTCTTCGAGCGCGGTCACGAGGCGGGCGGAGCCGCCGAAGCACTCGCCCGCGGCGTTGTCCTCTTCACCACAGGTCGAGTCGTACTTGCTGATCGGCTCGAAGCGGGAATGGAAATCGTTGGTGTGAAGAATGGTCAGCGAATACTCGGCGCTCGCAGCGCCGGCGGTAAGCGCAAGCGCGGCGGCACTGGTCAGCAGACGGAAATTCATCGGGGAAACCTCTCTGTGGGCGTTATTATGACAGGATTGTTGCAACGCTTCCGCGAGTGAGTCAAAGCACGGCTTCACCTTACGTAGCGCCCGCCCGTCGCAGCAGGGCGGCAGCGCCTATTCGGGGCGCTTCGTTTCGCGCGCTATGGGACGGTCCAGCCCCGCACCAGCGTACGGGCCATGCCCGCGGTATCGGCGTCGAGCCGGTCGACCAGGAGGTGCAGCCACGCCATCGCCATCACCGCCCGTGCCATGTCCCGCGCGGGGACCTCTCCGGAAAGCTCCCCGCGCGCCTGCGCCCGCTCGAACAGCACCGAGAGGCTCTCGAGCCGCCCGAGCCGGTAGGCCTCCAGCGCCTCGAGGACATCCGGGTCCGCCTGCGATGCCGCGATGATGTGGCGGAAGATGCGGCCCTCGGGACGCCCCCAATGCGCGAAGAGCGTGTCGAGCACCCCCTTCACGTCGCCCTCGAGCGTGCCGGTATCGGGATAACCCGCGATGCGCTTCTGGCGCTGGTAGACCGCCATCAGCAGCGCGCCGCGGGTCGGCCACCAGCGGTAGAGAGTCGCCTTGCCGGCGCGGGCGCGCCTGGCCACGGCCTCCATGCTGAGCCCGGAAATGCCCTTCTCCTCGACCAGCGCCTCGGCGGCGTCGAGCACCGCGGCCTCGGTCTCGGGATTGCGGCGGGCGCCGATGGAGGCTCGTTTTTCGGTCATTGGCGATGGATCCGGTCTTTTTTTCCCGTCTTACGTCTTTACAAGCACCGAGGCCAGCCCCTATAGAAACGATACGTTCCGTTCAAATACCTGCGCTACCAAGGATCCGTACATGACCGTTGCCGCCCGTCCTCCCTCCCGCGCCCGGCTCGCGATCTTCGTCTTTCTCGGGGTCTACCCGCTGGTGACCGCGCTGATCTATGCCCTCGCCCCGCTCACCGTCGGCTGGGAGATCTGGCAGCGCAACCTCGTGATGGTGCCGATCATCGTCGTCACGATGATCTGGGTCATCATTCCCCGCATTCACCGCCATTGCGGCCGCTGGCTTTGACAGGCAACGACGCCGCCGGGGATTGACCGGCGCGGCGTTCGCGGTCATCTGGGGACCATGCTGATCTACAAAATCCTGAGGTCCGGGGAATGGGCCGCGCTGCAGGCAGAGGCCGAGACCACCGGTGCTCCGGTGGACGAGGCCGATGGCTATATCCATTTCTCGACCCTCGCGCAGGTGCGCGAAACCGCTGCCAAGCATTTTGCCGGCGGTGACGGGCTCTACATCCTCGCCTTCGAGGCGGACGATCTCGGCGAGGCCCTCAAGTGGGAGCCGTCGCGCGGTGGTGCCTTGTTCCCGCATCTCTACGGCCCCCTGAAGCTCGCCGACGTGCGCTGGTCGCGTCCGCTGCCGCTCGGCCTCGGCGGTCATATCTTCCCGGATGACATGACATGAGCCTGATCGAACGCGCCGGTCTGGCGGTGCTGCACCGCATCGATCCCGAGGCCGCGCATGGCCTCGCGATGCTGGCGCTCAAGACGGGCTTGGCCCCGTCGGCGGGCCCCCTGACCTCCGAGCGCCTGCGCTGCAGCGTTGCCGGTCTTTCGCTTGCCAACCCGGTCGGGCTTGCCGCCGGGTTCGACAAGAACGCCGAGGCGCTGCCCGGTCTGGCGAAATCCGGCTTCGGCTTCGTGGAGGTCGGCGCCGCCACGCCACGCCCGCAGCCCGGAAACCCCAAGCCGCGGCTGTTCCGCCTGACGCAGGAGCAGGCGGCGATCAACCGGTTCGGCTTCAACAATGACGGCATGGAGGCAATCGCCGGCCGGCTGGCACATCGCCCGCGCGACATGGTGCTGGGGCTCAATCTCGGCGCCAACAAGGACAGCGACGACCGCGCCGCGGATTTCGCGCAGGTGCTGGCACGCTGCGGTGGCGATCTGGACTTCGCCACGGTCAACGTGAGCTCGCCCAATACCGAGAAGCTGCGCGACCTGCAGGGCAAGGATGCTCTGTCGGCGCTGCTCGCCGGCGTGCTCGCGGCACGCGACGGGCTGGCCAAACCGATCCCGGTGTTCCTTAAGATCGCCCCCGATCTCGACGAGGCCGGGCTGACGGACGTGGCCGAGGTGGCGCTGGCCTCCGGCATCGACGGCATCATCGCCACCAACACCACCCTCTCGCGCGAGGGGCTGAGCTCGCCCTTCGCGGCGCAGGCGGGCGGGCTCTCGGGCCAGCCGCTGTTCGAGAAATCGACCCGCGTTCTGGCGCGGCTGTCGCAGCTGACCGAGGGCAGGCTGCCGCTGATCGGCGTCGGCGGCGTGGGCTCGGCGGAACAGGCCTATGCCAAGATCCGCGCCGGCGCGTCGGCGGTGCAGGTCTACACCGCACTGGTGTTCGGCGGCATGAGCCTCGTGCCCGAGATCGTGCGCGGCCTCGACGCGCTTCTGCAACGCGACGGCTTTGCCAGCGTCGCCGAGGCGGTGGGCACGGGCCGGGAGGATTGGCTGTGATCCTCTGGCACAACCCGCGCTGCTCGAAATCGCGCGAGGCGCTCAAGCTTCTGGAGGCACAAGGCGTCCGACCCGAGATCCGCAAATATCTCGAGGACGCCCCCACCTACGAGGAGCTCAAGGCGGCCCGGACCGCCCTGAACCTGCCGGCGATCGAGATGATGCGCAGCAAGGAGCCCGCCTTCCGCGAGCTGGGCCTGAGCAAGGACGCCGACGACGACACCTTGCTGCGCGCCATGGCCGCCGAGCCCAGGCTCATCGAACGCCCGCTCGCCATCGAGGGCCCCCGCGCCATCCTCGGCCGCCCTCCAGAAAAGGTGCTCGACCTTCTCTGACCGCCAACCAGACGCCCCGTCTTCTTTGGTTCAAAAATACCTCGGGGGTGAATTGGCCGCAGGACAAGAGGGGGCAGCGCCCCCTCTCTTCTTTCTTGATCGCGCGCCTCCGGCGCGACAGGGCGCAGCGCCCCCTTCCGCCCACGCCCCCAGGTGCCCCGCCGGGACGGCAGCACATGGCCCACGTCACTCACCCGGCAAAGTTCAGTCGTAGACCCGCGCGTCCTCGATCACCACGCCATCGCGGGGCAGCCCGCCCGGCGGCACAAGTTCCACCGTGCCCTTGAGCTTCAGCACCTCCGCCACCGTGCCGGCATAGGCCGCGGGGTCGCCGGCACTGGTCTCGATGCGCACGGTCAGCACGTCCATCTCGCCCTCGCGGCTGGCCACCACCCGCGCCCGGTCGATCTCGTCGTGGCGTGCCACCAGAGCCGCCACCTGCTCGGGGCGCACGAACATGCCCTTGATCTTGGTGGTCTGGTCAGCGCGGCCCATCCAGCCCTTGATGCGCAGGTTGCTGCGCCCGCAGGGGCTCTCGCCCTCGAGCACCGCCGACAGGTCGCCGGTGGCGAAGCGGATCAGCGGGTAGTCGGGGTTGAGCGTGGTCACCACCACCTCGCCGACCTCGCCCGGAGCGACCGGATCGCCGGTGCCCGGGGTGACGATCTCGACGATCACCCGCTCGTCGCAGATCATCCCCTCCATCGCCTCGCTCTCGTAGGCCACCATGCCGAGATCGGCGGTGGCATAGCATTGCCGGCAGGCGATGCCGCGCTCGGCGTACCAGGCACGCAGCGATGGGAACAGCGCCCCGCCCGAGACCGCCGCCCGGGTGATGTTCAGCTCAAGACCCAGCGTGTCGGCCTTCTCGAGGATCAGCTTGAGGTAGTCCGGCGTGCCGGCATAGGCGGTGACGCCCAGATCATGCGCGGCGCGGGCCTGCAGCTCGGTCTGGCCGGTGCCGGCGGGCAGCACCGCCGCCCCCACTGCCCGGGCGCCGTTCTCGAAGATCATCCCGGCGGGTGTCAGGTGATAGCCGAAGCAATTCTGCACGATGTCGCCCTGCCCGATGCCGCAGGCATGCAGGAAGCGCCCGAGCCGCCACCAGTCCTGCTCGATGCCGCCCGGCTCATAGATCGGCCCCGGAGACTGGAAGACATGGGCAAAGCCATGCACCGGCCTCGCGGCGTAGCCGCCAAGCGGCGCCCCCGGCCCCTGCGCCGAGACCAGGTCCGACTTGCGCAGCACCGGCAGGCGCGCCAACGCCGCGCGGTCGGTCACCCTGGCGGGGTCGACCCCGGCCAGCGCCTCGGCATAGCCCGGCAGGCCCTTGGCGCGGGCAATCTGCTCCGGCAGGGCCTCGGCCAGTGCCGCGGCGCGCGCCTCGGCGCTGCGCGTTTCGAGTTCGTCGTAGTAGCTGCTCATCCGAGCCTCCCTCTCATCCCGTCCCGGATCCTGTCGCCAGCGGATACTCCGCCAGCGTGTCGTAAACCGCCCCCTCGGGCGTCAGTGTCGAGCCCACCAGCCGCATCTCCGCGACCGGTTCGGGTGCCGTGCTCAGCCCCTCGAGCGGCGCCAGCGCGGCGTCGAGCCGCGGCCGGTCGGCGTCGCGCAGCCCGGCGCCGAAGCGCAGGAGCGTCACGTGCGGGCGAAAGCGCTCCCGCGGAAGCGCCATCCCCGCTGCCGTGGCCGCCCGCACCGCCTCGCGCTGCAGCGCGACAAGCGCGGGCACCTTCGTCACCTCGGCGGCCAGCAGCTTGACCCGCCGCCCGCCGAAAGTTGCCAGCCCCGAGAGCGCCAGCGTCACCGCCGGCAGCGCCCGCTGCCCGAGCACCAGATGCAACTCGCGCAGCTCGGCCTCTGGCCGGTCCCCGAGGAAGGCCAGCGTCAGGTGCAGGTTGTCCTCCGGCACCGCGCGGCCGACCGGCACCGCCTCCTGCACCGCGATCAGCGGCGGCAGGAGAGGCTCCGGGATCGGCAGGGCAAGAAAGCACCGCATCTCCCTCCCTCTTGAGATGTCTCAGCCGCGCCGGTCGCGGATCACGCCAGCCACCGCTTGCGGCGGCGATAGGAGCGCACGTCGCGGAACGACTTGCGGCCCTCGTCCGAGACGCCGAGATAGAATTCCTTCACGTCCGGGTTTTCGCGCAGGTCGGCGGCGGGACCATCCATCACCACGCGCCCGTTCTCGAGAATGTAGCCGTAATGGGCGAAGCGCAGCGCCACGTTGGTGTTCTGCTCGGCCAGCAGGAACGACACGCCCTCGCCCTCGTTGACCGCCTTCACGATGCCGAAGATCTGCTCCACCAGCTGCGGCGCGAGGCCCATCGAGGGCTCGTCGAGCAGGATGGTCTCGGGGCGCGACATCAGCGCCCGCCCGATGGCGCACATCTGCTGCTCGCCGCCCGAGGTGTAGCCCGCCTGCGACTTGCGGCGTTCCTTGAGGCGCGGGAAGTAGTCGTACACCATCTGCAGGTCGGCCTCGACCGCGCCCTTGCCGTCCTTGCGGGTGAAGGCCCCGGTCATCAGGTTTTCCTCGACGGTGAGGTGCTCGAAGCAGTGCCGGCCCTCCATCACCTGGATGACGCCTTTCTTCACCAGCGCCGCCGGGTCGAGATCCTGCACCCGCTCGCCGCGATAGCTGATCGTGCCCTTGGTGACCTCGCCGCGCTCGGAATGCAGCAGGTTCGAGATCGCCTTGAGCGTCGTGGTCTTGCCCGCCCCGTTGCCACCGAGCAGCGCGGTGATGCCGCCCTTGGGCACCGAGAGCGACACCCCCTTCAGCACGAGGATCACGTGGTTGTAGATCACCTCGATGTTGTTGACCTCGAGCAGGGTCTCGCGCGTCTGACCGGCGTCCAGCATGTCATGTCTCTCCAGTGTCGGTGTGTCAGGCGGCGAACGGGCCGCCGCCGGACGGATCAGTGTCGGTATGTCCGGCGACGATCGAGGCCATCGCCGGACGGGTGCGGATCACATCTCGCAGTCTTCGTTGACCGGCCAGGGTGCGTTGGCCTCGGCGTATTCCTGCGCCTTGGCCATCTCGAGCTCCGAAATCGCCTCGCTGTCGGGCATGATCAGGTCGGAGGCCTTGACGAATTTCGCGCCGTCCCACTCGAGGATCCAGCCGCCGGAGTGGCCGGTGTGGTTCGAGCACGAGGTCGAGAACGGCGGCACCATGCCGGTCATCCCGAGCTCTTCGAGACGCTCCTCGGTGAAGTTCAGGTTCTCGAGGCCCCAGCGCAGGTCGGCGGGCGAGATCTCGGCCTTGCCGGTATGCTCCTGCGCCACTGCGATGCCCTCGGCGAGGATCGCCGAGATCACCAGCCCGCGCGAGTAGAAGACGCCCTGCATCTCTTCCTCGTTGGACTGGCTGTTGCCGGCATCGACCACGTGCTGCTTGACGTCCGCCATGACCGGCGCGTCCGGGTTCGGGAACGACCAGCTGACCGACTTGTAGCCCTTGCCGTCCTCGCCGACGATCTTGAGGTCGGCGTCATGACCCGACCACCAGACGCCGAGCATGTTCTCCATCGGGAACTTGGTCTTCACGGCCTCGGTGATGGCGCCCGCGTTCATCGCGCCCCAGCCCCACATGATGACATAGTCGGGACGCTCGCGGCGGATCTGCAGCCACTGCGCCGACTGGTTCTGCATCTCCTTGAGGCCGACCGGGATCGGCACCAGTTCGAAGCCCTGCGCCTCGGCCTTCTGCTCGAGATAGGGCAGCGGCTCCTTGCCGAACGGGTGGTCGAGATGCAGGAAGGCGATCTTCTTGCCGCTCAGGTCGCCCTGATCCTGCAGGTACTTGAGGATGATCGAGGCGCCGTCCCAGTAGCTCAGCGGGGTGTTGAAGGCCCACTGGAAGACCTTCCCGTCGGCCATCGGCGAGAAGCCGTAGCCCGGGGCGAGGATCGGAATCTCGTCGATATTGGACTTGGGCAGCACCTGCAGGGTGATGCCGGTCGACCACGGCTGGGTCACGATGGCCTTGCCCTTGGTCTTCTCGTAGCACTCCACGCCCTTTTCGGTGGAATAGCCGGTCTCGCATTCGTCGAAGTCGATCATCACGCCGCCAATGCCGCCGTCACGGGCGTTCAGCATGTTCATGTAATCGGCCTGACCGTTCATCAGCGGGATGCCGGTGGCCGCGAAGGGGCCGGTCCGGTAGGCGAGGTTCGGGGCGTAGAGGCCCTCGGCCATGGCGGTGGTGCCCATGACAGCGCCGAGCGTCGCCGCCACGGCGATCCTGGTGAAAGTCTTCATCGTCAAAGTCTCCTCCCTTTTATTCGATGATCTTGCGCCGGCCCGGCCCGTCAGTGCGGGAAGGGCCAGATGATGAGCTTCTCCCGGATCAGCGCCCAGAGCCGGGCGAGCCCGTGCGGTTCGATGATCAGGAAGAAGATGATGAGCGAGCCCACGATCATGATGTTCAGGTGCTCGACGGTGGCCGAGCTGATCGGGATGCCCAGCGCCTCTGGCAGCGTGTTCAGCACCACCGGCAGGCCGACGATCAGGATCGCGCCAAGATAGTTGCCGAGGATCGAGCCCAGCCCACCGATGATGGCGATGAACAGGATGCGGAAGCTCAGCGGGATGTCGAACAGGTTGGGCTCTGCCGCGCCGCGCCACATGAAGACGAAGAGTGCGCCCGCCACGCCGACCACGTAGGACGAGACGGCAAAGGCGGTGAGCTTGGAGCGCATCAGGTTGATGCCGATGAGCTCGGCGGCGATGTCCATGTCGCGCGTCGCCTTCCACGTGCGGCCCAGATTGCCGCGGGTGAGGTTGATGCAGAGCAGCGTGAGCAACGTCACGATGGCCAGCACCACGTAGTATTGCACCGTCGACGAGGCCTGCGGGCCGGCGACGTAGACACCGAACATCTCGAGGTTCGGCACCTGGATCGCGCCCGAGGCGTTATAGTTGTAGAGCCAGCCCCATTTCTCGAACAGCCAGACCAGGAAGAACTGCGCCGCCAGCGTCGCGATGGCGAGGTAGAAGCCCTTGATGCGCAGGCTGGGGATGCCGAAGGCCACGCCCACCCCGGCGCTGAACACGCCCGAGAACAGGATCGCCACCACCGGGTTCAGCCACGGCATCAGCGTGACCATCTTGTAGCAGGCATAGGCGCCCACCCCCATGAAGGCCGCGGTGCCGAGCGAGAGCTGGCCGGCATAGCCCGTCAGGATGTTCAGGCCGAGGGCGGCCAGCGAGTAGATCAGGATCGGGATCAGCAGCGTCTGGAAGGCAAACTCGCTCGCCATCAGCGGGAAGATCACCCATGCGAAGGCGAGGATGACGGCCAGCAGGAACGCGTCCTGCCGCACCGGAAACAGCGCCTGATCGGCCTGGTAGCTGGTCTTGAATTGTCCGGCCGTGCGATAGAGCATCCCGGGTCCTCTCCCTTGTTGTCAGGCCGCAGGGGCCCGGTGCGGTCGGAAGATCCGCCGCGAAATCGTCGTTTCCAGAGCCGCGTATCGCGGTGTCAGAGACTGCCTTCGTGCAGCCGCAGATCCTCGTCCGGGTAGGCCCGCTTCGGCGCCGGGGCATAGCCCGTCACCTCGCTGTGCCGCACCAGCCAGAGCCACGCCCAGAGCCCGAGCCCGCCGCCGATGGCGGCAAGGATCAGCGCCGTGACCATCTGCCCGTCGGCACCGCTGTCGGCGGTCAGGGCCAGATAGCCGAAGGCCCAGAAGCCGGCCCAGGCTGTGACGTTGAGGATCGCGATCAGCTTCGCCATCTCTTTCTTCTCCCTTGCAGCGGTGCCGCCAGCTCTCCTCCCGGCGCCACCCACCCGTCTCCTCGGAGCCTTGAAGGGGGCTCCACCCTGTCGCGATGATCCGGTCGCATCCTGCGCCGCTCTCACCTGTCCGTTGCCCGAAGGCTTGCCGGGGCTCCGCCCTCTGGCGCCTCGGACCCTCCCCCGGAGGGTCTGGCGCGCCAGAGCCGCGGACCGGCGCTAGACCCTTTCGATGATGCGTTCTCCGAACAGCCCCTGCGGGCGGAACAGCAGCACGATCAGCGCCAGCACGAAGGCGAACCAGGTCTCGGTATTGCCCCCGAGCAGCGGCTGGCCCCAGTAGATTTCGAACAGCTTCTCGAGCATCCCGATCATCAGGCCACCCACGATGGCCCCGGTGATCGATTCGAGTCCACCCAGCATCAGCACCGGCAGCGCCTTGTAGGCGATCACCTCGAGGGCAAAGCTGACGCCCGCCCGCGCGCCCCAGGCGATGCCCGTGACCAGCGCGATGATGCCGGCGATGAACCACACCAGAACCCAGATCTGCTGCAGCGAGATGCCCACCGACAGCGCCGCCTGGTGATCGTCCCCCAGCGCCCGGATCGCCCGGCCCATGCGGGTCTTGTTGAGGAAGGCCAGCAGCGCCACCACCAGCAGGGCCGCCACGATCACCGCGGTGATATCCTTCTGCTCGAGGATCAGCAGGCCGCCCCAAGGCTCGAGTACGACGCTGTCCGTGGGGATGCCCAGTTCCTCGGTGATCATCACCTTGTTCTCGCCGCCGAAGATGATCTCGCCGAGGCCGATCAGGAACAGCGTGATGCCGATGGTTGCCATGAACAGGATGATGTCGGGCTGGCCCACCAGCGGGCGCAGCACCACGCGTTCGATGGTGACAGCGAGGCCAAACATCACCGCCAGCGTGAGCAGCACGCAGATCCAGGCCGGCACGCCCATGGCGTGCAGCCCGACAAGGGTCAGCGCGGCGAACACCACCATGATGCCCTGCGCAAAGTTGAAGATTCGCGAGGACCGGAAGATCAGCACGAAGCCCAGCGCGATCAGCGCGTAGAGGATGCCCGAGACCAGACCCTCCCACAGAACCTGCAGCAGGAAGTCGGGCGCCGTGAACATGTCCACGAAAGGCTTGATGAAGATGTCGTTCAGCATGTCTCTCAGTCCCTCAATGCGCCACGCCGAGATAGGCGTCGATCACGTCCTGGTTCGCGCGCACCTCGTCGGGCGGGCCGTCGCCGATCTTCTTGCCGTAATCCATCACCACCACGCGGTCGCTCAGGTCCATCACCACGCCCATGTCATGCTCGATCAGGCAGATGGTGGTGCCGAACTCGTCGTTCACATCGAGGATGAAGCGCGACATGTCTTCCTTCTCCTCGACATTCATGCCCGCCATCGGCTCGTCGAGCAGCAGGATGCTGGGTTCGGCCGCCAGCGCCCGGGCCAGCTCCACGCGCTTTTTCAGGCCGTAGGGCAGCCGCCCCACCGGCGTCTTGCGGATCGACTGGATCTCGAGGAAGTCGATCACCTTCTCGACCACCTCGCGGTTGGCGATCTCCTCGTCGCGGGCCTTGCCCCACCACAGTGCCTGCGAAGCGATGCCGGCATTCATATGCGTGAGCCGCCCGGTCATCACGTTGTCGAGCACCGACATCCCCTCGAACAGCGCGATGTTCTGGAAGGTGCGGGCCACGCCCATCCGCGCCACCTCGTAGGGTTTCATCGGTGGCCGCTTGGCGCCCTTGTACCAGAGCTCGCCCTCGGAGGGCGTGTAGAAGCCCGAGATGATGTTGAGCATCGACGATTTGCCGGCGCCGTTGGGGCCGATGATGGCCCGGATCTCGCCCTCGCGGATGTCGAAGGAGATGTCCTTGATCGCCACCACGCCGCCGAAGCGCAGGGTGATGTTGCGAAGCTCCATCAGCACCCCGCCGATCTGCCGCCCGTCCGCGGTCACGTAGCCTTCGCTGTCCTTCACGGCCGCCTGCCTTTCGTCATTCGTCCAGTGTGTCTGTTCGGTCCCGTCCATCATGCGCGCCCCTCCCCGCGGGTGCGCCGGTCAGCGGGATGGCGGGCGGGGCGATTTGCGCAGCAAGAGCGCCGTCCAGCCATCCCCATCATTCTGCCGCCATCGCGGGCGGTGCCGCCGGCACCGTCTTCGCGTCCATGATCGCGAGCGTGGCGCGGATCTTGCCCTTGCGCCCGTCCTCGTAGGTCACTTCGGTCTCGGTGTAGATGCTGTCCGAGCCGTCATAGAGCGCCGCCACCAGGTCGTGGAACTTCTCGGCGATGATCTTGCGCCGCACCTTGCGGGTGCGGGTCAGCTCGCCATCATCGGCGTCGAGCTCCTTGTGCAGCACCAGGAAGCGGTGGATCTGGCAGCCCGAGAGCATCTCGTCCTCGGCGACGCTGGCATTGACCTCCTCGACATGGCCCCGGATCGTCTCGAGCACCTGGGGATGCCCGGCAAGCTCCTGGTAGGAGGCATAAGCGATGTTGTTGCGCTCGGCCCAGTTGCCCACGGCGGTCAGGTCGATATTGATGAAAGCGGTGCAGCGGTCCTTGCCCGCCCCGAAGACCACCGCCTCGAGGATGTTGGGGAAGAACTTGAGCTTGTTCTCCACATACTTGGGCGCGAAGAGCGCCCCGTCGGCCATCTTGCCCACGTCCTTGGCGCGGTCGATGATGCGCAGGTGGCCGGTGCCCTCCTCGAAGAAGCCCGCGTCGCCGGTGGCGACCCAGCCCTCGGGATCCTTGGTGTCGGCGGTGCTGTCGGCGTTCTTGTAATACTCCACGAACACGCCCGGCGAGCGGTAGAACACCTCGCCGTTCTCGGCGATGCGGATCTCGACCCCCGGCGAGGGCACGCCCACCGTGTCGGGCCGGACCTCGTTGTCGGGCTGCTGGGTGATGAAGACCGAGGCCTCGGTCTGGCCGTAGAGCTGCTTGAGGTTGATGCCGAGCGCCCGGTAGAAATCGAAGATCTCCGGCCCGATCGCCTCGCCGGCGGTGTAGCCGACGCGGACGTTGGAAAAGCCCAGCGTGTTCTTCAGCGGCCCGTAGACCAGCCCCGAGCCCAGCGCGTATTTCAGCCGGTCCAGCAGGCCCACTGGCTTGCCATCAAGGATCTTCGGCCCGACCTCGCGAGCATGGGCCATGAAGTGGTGGAACATCTTGCGCTTCAGCGCGCCCGCGTCTTCCATGCGGATCATGATCTGGGTCAGCTGGGTCTCGAACACCCGCGGCGGCGCGAAATAGTAGGACGGCGCGATTTCGCGCAGGTCCGTCATCATGGTCTCGGCGCTCTCGGGACAGTTGACGCAGAAGCCGGTCCAGTAGGCCTGCCCGATCGAGAAGATGAAATCGCCGACCCAGGCCATGGGCAGGTAGGCGAGCACTTCCTCGCCCGGCCCCAGCTTGTCGAACTCGGCCGAGTTCTTCGCGGTCTCGATGATGTTGCGGTTCGACAGCACCACGCCCTTGGGCTTGCCGGTGGTGCCCGAGGTGTAGAGCATCACGCAGGTGTCATCGTAGCCGAGACTCTCGCGGCGCGCGGTCAGCTCGCCGATGAACTCGTCATAGGCGGCGCGGCCCTGATTCTGGATATGCGAATACTCGTGCAGCCGGCGATGATCGTATTTCCGCATGCCGCGCGGATCGACATAGATCATGTGCTCGAACTGGTGCAGGTCGTCCTGAATGTCGATCACCTTGTCGACCTGCTCCTGATCGGCGGCGATGACGAAGCGGGCACCGCAATGCTGCAGCGCGTATTCCATCTCTTCCGCCGCCGCGTCCTGGTAGAGCGGCACCGGCACCGCGCCGCACATCTGCGCCGCCACCATTGACCAGTAGAGCGTCGGCCGGTTGCGGCCGATCACCGCGACGTGGTCGCCCTTCTCGACGCCGAGGTTCAGCAAACCCAGCGCGAAGGCTTCGATCTCGGTCTCGGCCTCGGACCAGCTCCAGCTTTGCCAGATGCCGAATTCCTTCTCGCGATAGGCCGGACGGGTGCCGAACCGGGTGGCGTTGCGCTGCAACAGAGCCGGAATCGAGCGCAGACCTTCCGCGCCCTCGGACATGTAAGCCAAGTTGTCTCCTCCCAATGCGCCCGGCTCCTCTTCCGGGCGGTGACCCCGTCTTGGCGAGGTCCGACGCGTCTCCCGTGCGTCTGGCCTCATTAAGGGTCAGGGTGAGGCTGATGGTCAATCATTTCGTGATGATTTCCGGATTCTTACGAATTGTAACAGCTCGGGGCGGGAGAGTGACGGGGGCGCAGCGCTGCCTGTCTGGCGGGGCGCCTGGGGGCGCGGGTGCATGGTGCCCCCAGAGGATTCGGTCATGACCTACTGCGTTGGATTGCTGCTCAACGCGCGCGTTGTCCTGCTGTCGGAGACGAGGACCAAGGCCCGTCTCGGCAACATTTCGACCTATCGGAAGATCTTCCGGTTCGAGCCGGCTGGGGATCGCCCCCTCGGCATCCTGACCGCCGGGTCGCTGTCAATCGCCCAGACCGTGATGGCGCGGCTCGCCGATGCCAACGAAGAGGCGGACAACGACCGCTCGATCCTGCCCGCGCCGACGATGCTCCAGGTGGCCGAACTTGTCGGTGC
>NZ_DS022276.1:1047222-1107918 GCF_000153725.1 Salipiger bermudensis HTCC2601
AGAGTGACGGGGCGCAGCGCTGCCTGTCTGGCGGGCGCCTGGGGCGCGGGTGCAGGGGCGCTGCCCCTCTGCGGCAGGGCCGCATTCACCCCCGAGGTATTTTCGAACCAAAGAAGATATGGGGGCCTTGTCCGACGTTGCGTCGGTTCGGCTTCCGCGCGCGGGTGGGGAGTGCTAGCCATGGGGCCGAGAGGCGGGAGGCGCGATGAGCAAGGATGCACTGACACAGGCCGGGCTGAACCTGATCCAGCAGGCTCTGTCGATTTATGACAGCGACCTGCGGCTGGCGGTGTGCAACCGCCGCTTCGCCGAGATGTTCGATCTGCCGAAGCGCCTCACCGACGAGGGCGCGCGGTTCGAGGACACCATCCGGCATCTCGTCGAGCGCGGCGAATACGGTCACGTGGACGATCCCGAGAGCTTCATCGCGGTCCGGGTGCAGCAGGCCCGCGCCTTCGAGCCGCATTACATGGAACGCACCCGCGCCAACGGGCGCACCATCTCGGTCGAGGGCTCGCCGCTGCCGCAGGGCGGCTGGGTGACGGTCTATACCGACATCACCGGCATGAAGCGACAGGAGCAGCTGCTGCGCACCCGCTCGGAGCTGCTCTCGGAGGAGGTGTTGCGGCGCTCGGAAGAAGTGTCGGCCAGCAACCGTCAGCTCGAGGCCACCAACGCGGCGCTGCAAGAGGCGCGGCGCGAGCTGACCGAGATCGAGGCGCGCACCCGCCTCACCACCGAGATGATGCCGGCGCACCTTGCACGGGTCGACGCGGCGGGGCGCTACACGTTTTCCAACCGGCGGCTGTCCTCGGTGATGCCGGGGCGGCCCTCTGAGATCCTCGGGCTGCATGTCTCCGAGGCACTGGGGCCAGCCTACGAGAAGGTGCGGCCGCATCTCGAGCGCGCGCTCGGCGGGGCGCAGAGCATTTTCGAGTTCACCGACGAGGGCTCGTCGCGGCGCATCCGGGCGGTGTTCACCCCCGATCCCTGCGAAAGGGGGGTCTACATCCTGAGCCATGATGTCACCGAGGAGACGCAGGCACGGGCGGCGCTGCAGCAGACCAAGCGGCGGGAGCTGGCGGCACAGCTGACCTCGGGGCTGGCGCATGACTTCTCGAACCTGCTGACCATCATCCTCGGCATGCAGGCGAAGCTCGCGCGCATGGTCGAAGGGGAGGAAGCCGAAGCGCTGATCACCGCCACGCTGCAGGCGGCGCGGCGCGGCGGCGAGCTGCTCAACCGCATCGCCGACATCACCAGCCACCGGGCCTGGCGCCCCGAGCCGGTGGCGCTGGCCCGCTTCCTGCGTGATCTCGAGACGCTGGCGCGGCCGTCCCTGCCCGAGGCACTGGCGCTGCGCATCGTGCAAGAGGCCGAGGGCGCCTTCCTGATCGACCCCGGAATGTTGCAGGACGCGGCGCTGAACCTAGTGCTCAACGCCGCCGATGCCTGCGGTGCGTCGGGCGAGATCACCGTTGCCGCCCGCGCCGTGCAGGACACCTGGCTCGAGCTTTCGGTGGCCGACAGTGGACCGGGCTTCAGCGCGGAGGCGCTGGCGCACGGGCTCGACCCGTTCTTCACCACCAAGGGTGGCGAGGGGTCCGGGCTGGGGCTCGCCATGGTCTACGATATGGTCAAGCTTGCCGGCGGCGAGGTGAAGCTCGGCAATGGCGTGCGCGGCGCCTGCGTCACGCTGCGCCTGCCGCTGCGCCGACCCGAGACGCAGCCCACCGGCGGGCTGGCACTGCTGGTCGAGGACAATCCCGAGCTGCGCGCCCAGGTGCGCGAGATGCTCACCGGGATCGGCCACAGCGTCATCGAGGCGAGCTCGGTCGAGGAAGCCTGCGCGCTGGCCGAGGGGCTCGAGATCGATCTCGTGCTGTCAGACATCTCGCTCGAGGGCGCGCTGCCGGGAAGCGCCCTGCCCGGGCTGCTGCCGGATCTGCCGGTGCGGCTGATGACCTCGCTGCCGCCCGATCACCCGCGGCACGTGGAGGCGCGGCAGGCGGCGCCGGTGCTGGCCAAGCCGTTCACCTCGGACGAGCTGCGGACGTTCCTCGGCCACCGGAGGGATGCCGCATGAGCGCGCCTCTGGTCTTCATCCTCGACGACGAGCCTGCGATCCGCACGATCCTGTCGGAGGCGCTGACAGAGGCCGGGTTCCGCACCCTGAGCTTCGCCCGCGCCACGGAGTTCGAGGCGGCGCTGAAACGGGCGACGCCGGATGTCTGCCTTGTCGACCTCGGCCTGCCCGACCGCGACGGGCTGACACTGGTGCATCGGCTGGCGCTGGAACAGGGGGCGAGCGTCATCATCATCTCGGGCCGTGCTCAGGTGCAGGACCGGGTGACCGGGCTCGAGCTCGGCGCCGACGACTACATCATCAAGCCCTTCGATCCGGCCGAGGTGGTCGCGCGCATCCGGGCCCGTCTCCGCGGGCCCCGCGCGGCGCTGCGGCAGAGCGACACCGCCCGGTTCAACGGCTGGACGGCGCATTTCGACCGCTACGCGCTGGAGGACGAGGCCGGCGGGGAGACGCCGTTTTCCCATGCCGAGGGCGAGGTGCTGCGGCTGTTCCTCGACAGCCCCAAGCGCCTGATCACCCGGGCGCAGATGCAGGAGAGCCTTGGCGGCGCCGCAGGCGAGAGCTTCGACCGGGCGATGGATGTGCGGATCTCGCGGCTGCGCACCAAGCTGGGGGAGGATCCCAAGAACCCGCGGCTGATCAAGACGATCTACGGCGCGGGGTATATCTTTCTGGGGGATGTGGAGTGGGCGTGAGGCAGGCATAGCCCGCGGGACAGCGCCTGGGCCTGAGCTTTGGCCTCTCTCAATAGACGCCAACGCTGATTGTTATGGGTGCCGCGACGGGGGTGTCTGTCTGCCGCGCCCAGGGCCGGTCGGCGCTTGGCGGGCAAAATGCCCAGCGCCTCGACCCAAAGCGACATTCAGCCGCCAAGCATCCCCTTGAGCGCCGGCAATACGCCCGCCGCCAGCACACCCACGATCACCCCGGCAAGCACCCTCGGCACAGGGCCGCCGATCCGGGGACCGGCCCAGCACAGCACCCCGCAGATGATGGCGTAATAGACGAGACTGACCGGATCCATGCTATCCTCCCGTTCCCTCGCGAGCACGGTAGCACAGTTTCTGGATCTGCGCGGCGCTCAGGCGTCGCCCGGTTCCTCGGAGAGCAGCGTCACCAATTCGCCCTTCATCTGCTCCAGCTCGTCGCGGTAGCGCGAGGGGGCGAGGCTGCTGAGCGCGGCGTCGAACTCGGCCAGAAGCTGCGCCTCGGCGTCCTCGACGGCGCTCATCATGTCATCGTCGATCTCCTCGAAGAGCGAGCGCAGCGACACCGACGTGCGGTTGACCGCCGCGCGCACTCCGCCAGAGCGGTCGGGTTCACCGCCGAGCGCCGTCATGATCGCGGTGATGCGGTCGCATTGTTCCACGTGAAGGCCGCGGAACTTCAGCGCCACGTGACGAAAGTCGGGCTCGGCCTTCTCGGCCATCTCCTCGAACCAGGCATGGGTCTCGGCGCTGCGCGACAGCAGGTCCTGCAACGTCGAAAGCTGGTCGTCGCTTGCGCTGACGGGCTGGGGATCGGTCATAACGGTTTCTCCGGGAACAGTTTTCTGAAAACGTCCTTCAGGCCGAGAGGTTCCCTGCCCTAGCCGAGCGCGGCCACGGCGCGCGCCAGCGTGTTGAGGCCGGTCACCAGATCGGCCTCGTCGGTGTCCTCTGCAAAGTCGTGGCTGATGCCGCCGATCGAGGGCACGAACAGCATCGAGACCGGCATCAGCCGGGCCACGTTGGTGGCGTCGTGCAGTGCGCCCGAGGGCATCACCCGCCAGTTGCCCGGCGCCTCGGCCTCGGCCGCCGTCTCGAGCGCCGAGCGCAGACCGGCATCCATCGTTACCGGATCGAGCCCCAGCATCGAGCCGAATTCGAGCCCCATGCCATGCGCCGCAGCGATCTCGGCGGCGGTGTCGCGGATGATCGTCTCCATCCGCGCCAGCCGGTCGGCATCGCCGTCGCGCCACTGCATCGAGAAGCGCGCCCGCCCCGGCACGATGGAGGCGGCGTTGGGATGCAGCGCAACATGGCCGATGGTCCAGACAGTCTGCGGGGTCACCACGTTGGCGAAGCGCTCGTTGAGCGCCGCGTTGAAGCTTGCGAGCGCCTGAAAGGCATCGCGGCGCAGGTGCATCGGCGTGGTACCGGCGTGGTTCTGCTGGCCGGTAAAGCTCAGATGCATGTCGCGGATGCCGACGATGGCGTCGACCACGCCGATCTTCTCGCCGCTGGTGTCGAGCACCGGCCCCTGCTCGATATGCATCTCGACATATCCCGAGAAGCGGGAGGGATCGACAAACCCGCCGCGCCGGTCGCCAAAACGGGCCCTGGCTTCGGCAAAGCTCACGCCTTGCGCGTCATGCAGCGCGTCGGCGCCTTCGAGCGTCTGGTTTCCGCCCCAGACCGAGCTGCCGGTGGTGACGCCGAAGCGGCCCTCCTCGTCGGAGAACGACACCACCGAAACCGGCGGCCCTCCGGCCTCCCGAGAGGCGCGGGCCACCTCCAGCGCCGCGACCACGCCCAGCGCACCGTCGAGCCAGCCGCCCTCGGGCTGGCTGTCGGAATGCGACCCCATCAGCAGCGAGCGCCCCTCGGCCAGACCGAAGAGCGAGCCTGCGGGATCGAACTGCGGTGTGAGCCCCGCCTCGGACATGCGGCCCGCGAGCCAGTCGCGCGCGGCGATGTCCTCGTCCGAGAAGCCGGGGCGCGCGACCCCCTTCCCGACGCCGGAGGCGCCGAAGCGGCGCAGGGCATGCAGGTCCTCGAGGAAACGCTTGGGGTCGACGGGCAGCATGGCGGCACTCCTTTCGAAGCGGACCCTGCGGACGGCGCGGCGCGATGTCAAACGCGCTCGCCGGATTCCCGGCGCTCAGGCGAGGATTGTCTCAAGCGCGGCGCGCAGCCCGGCAGGCACGGGCGCGGGGCGGGTGTCGCGGTCGACGGCAACCTGGATGAAGAAGCCCTCGACGCAGGCGATCTCGTCGTCTTCGCGGAAGATGCCGACCTCGTAGCGCACCGAGCTGTTGCCCAGCCGACCGACGCGCAGCCCGGCGTGCAGCTGCTCGGGGAAGCGCGCCTCGGAATGGTAGGTCGCGCCGCTCTCGACCACGAGGTAGCGCAGATCCGCATCCGCGCCGAGATCGACGCCCTGCCCGGTCTGCCAGAGCGCCACGACCGTATCGATGTATTTCAGGTAGGTGACGTTGTTGATGTGACCGTAGAGATCGTTGTCGTCCCAGCGGGTCTGCACGGAGAAGAAGGCACGATAGGCGGAGCGGGGCGACGGGGCTTTGCGGGTCATCCGGATCTCAGGGCTCTGAAGGCCGCCGACGCACCCCAGCCGGCGGCGATGGCGATCACCAGCGAGAGCAGGCCGTAAAGCGGCGGTTGGTTGCGCGAGAGGTTGTAGAGCCAGCGTTCGAGCCCGACCTTGCCGACCTCGAGCTCGGAGCTGTACTGCGACACCACCCGGCCGCCGCGCGTTAGCAGGACGCGGACCGTATAGGTGCCCTCGACGATGTTGGCGGGCATCGAGATCCGTGTGTCGAACAGGGTGGATTCGTTGAACGTCACGGTCACCGGGCGCTGCTGGTACAGACTGCGGGTCTCGCGCAGGCGGATCAGCGCCTCGGTGAAGCTGGGCGAATCGACGATGTTCATCGGCGCGCCGACCGAGCGGATGGCACGATTGACGGACACCTTGTGGCGCAGGTCCTCGACCTCGGAGATCACCTGCGGCCAAGGCGCCGAGGTGGCCACCGCGTAGAACGAGGGCGCCGCGTCGATCTCGACCGCGTCGGTGTTGACCCAGATGCCGAAGCGCCGCTCCTTGCGCCAGACCGTGACCGGGGTGACCGGGCCCGAGACCGTGACGATGACCTCGAGCGGCGGCTCGGTGCGGATCTCGGTCTCGCGCTTCACTGCGCCGAAGATCAGGATCTCGGAGCCGTCAAAATCGGCGGTGATCGAAACCCGGTCCTTGCTCAGCCCCATGACCACCTCCTCGGCCCGGGCCGGCAGGGCGAAGACCGCCAGAAGCAGGAGCAGCAGCCGGATCATTGCACCCCCAGCTCGTAGAGGTCGGCGGGGGTGAGAAACAGGTCGAGCGCCAGCTTGCCGCAGACCAGAAGCACCAGAGAGGCCAGCAGGATGCGCAGCTGCTCGGCCTTGAGCCGCGTGCCGAAGGCGGTGCCGAACTGCGCCCCGATCACGCCGCCGATCAGCAGCACCAGCGCCAGCAGGATATCGACCGTGTAGTTGGTGACCGCGTGTAGCATGGTGGTGAAGGCGGTGACGAAGATGATCTGGAACAGCGAGGTGCCGACCACCACCTTTGTGGGCATGCCCAGAAGGTAGATCATCGCCGGCACCATGATGAAGCCGCCGCCCACGCCCATGATCGCCGACAGCACGCCCACCGAGAGGCCGACCATCACCGGCGGGATCGCCGAGATGTAGAGTCCCGAGGTGCGGAAGCGCATCTTCAGCGGCAGGCCATGCACCCAGCCGTGGTGGCGCCGCTTGGGCGGGCCGCCCTTTTTCGAGCGCCTGAGCGCCCGCAGGCTCTCGACGAACATCAGCGAACCGATGATGCCAAGGAAGACCACGTAGCAGAGTCGTACCAGCAGATCGACCTGACCGACCTGCTTGAGCAGGTTGAAGACGTAGACGCCCAGCGCCGCACCGACGAGGCCGCCTCCGAGCAGCACCGTGCCCATGCGCAGGTCGACGGTCTTGCGCTTGAGATGCGCCAGCACCCCCGAGACCGAACTCGCGACGATCTGGTTGGCGCCGGTGGCCACCGCCACGGCGGGCGGAATGCCCATGAAGAACAGCAGCGGCGTGATCAGGAAGCCGCCTCCGACGCCGAACATGCCCGAGAGCACCCCGACCAGCCCGCCAAGGCCGAAGAGCAGGAAGACGTTGACCGAAACCTCGGCGATTGGGAGGTAGATCTGCATGATCCATCTTTGAAACCGGCGCCCCGATTTGGCAAGCTCCCGGGCGGCGCCGCGTGTGGATCGGCGCGCGACTGTGATAGCGCTGCCGATTTTCTGCCATGCGGGCTCAGCCCGGGGCGCGGGGACCGAGGCCGCGGATCAGCAGCCACAGGCAGAAGGCGGTCTCGGACAGCACCGGCAGCAGGTAGGCCGGGGCGAAGAGGTCGGCCATCGCCGGGGCCATGAACAGGATCGTGCTGCCAAGGATATAGACCACGCCCGCCGCCGCGATCAGCCAACCCAGCAGTTTCGGAACAAACCCCGAGAGCACCAGCAGCCAGCCGGTGAGCAGGCTGTTCACCCCGAAGAACACCAGCCCGAGGTCGTAGCCGTGGCCGTGCAGCTCCAGCGCCAGCATCGCCGCTTCCGGGGCGCCGTCCCCATGCAGGATCAAAAGCGCGCCGTACTGGAACAGCAGCGACATGGCGATCAGAGCCGCCTGCACCAGCCTGAACACCATCGCCATCAACGCCAGCGCCGCGCTCACCGGGCGCAGCAGCAGGTAAAGCAGAACCGCCAGCGCGACGTCGGCCAGCGCCATCACCGTGTCGGCCGCAAGGCTCAGCCGCAGCGTGCCGGGTTGGGCGAGGATGGCCTCGGCAGTGGCCACGGCGTCCCCGGGCATGATCAGGCTGCCGCGCAGGGCGACCTCGCTGGTCAGGCCAAGCAGGATGATCAGAAGATAGAGCGCACCGGCAAGGCGCGCCGCGCCCATCGGGGCGGCAAGAGGGCTTTGGGCGGTCACGGTATCGGATCCTCGCTGCGGCGGCATCTGTCGCCGCGACCCTAGACCGGCTCGCGGGCCGCGCAAAGCTCAGCGCACGCGAACCCCTTCGAGAAACACCCGAACCGCGCGACGGCGGCGCATCTGCTTGTCTTCGCGCGCGTGGCACGCGTCGAGGTGGCGCTCGTTCGGGATCAGCAGATCGTGCAGGACCTCACCCATCACCATGTCGACCAGCAGTTCCGCCGCCTCGGTCGCGGTCATCTCGTGCAGGGTCACCTCGCCGCTCTCGGCGGCGCAGGCCAGTTCGGCCGAGATGTAGCTGATCAGAGCGCCCCGCCCCTCGGCATCCCACTGGCGCGCGATGCCGGGATGGATCGGCGCCTCGGCGATCACGGCGCGCAGCACCTCGACCGCGCCCTGCTCGAATTGCGGCATCTCGTTCAGCGTCAGCAGTTTGTCGAGCCGCTCGACGAGAGGGAGGTCGCGCTCCTCTGGCGCGAGCGGGCGGAAGATGCGCTGCCCAATTCGCGCGAAGGTTGCCCCGAGCAGCTCCTCGCGGCTGGCAAAGATGGTGTAGAGCGTGCGCTTCGACATCCCCGCCTTACGGGCGATGCCAGACATGCTGATGTCCTCGAGCCGGCATTGCATCAGCAGCTCGCCTACTGCGTCGAGCACCATGGCCTCGCGGGTCTCGTGATCGATCTGCACCGGGCGGCCGCGACGCCTTGGCGAAACCGCCCCGGTCTGTGATGATTGATCTGGCACTGCACATCTCCTGTGCCGCAACGCAGAGAAAAAAACTCTGTTCCCGACGCGGCGAGCTTTACAAAACTACACAGTTTCCATATCGCCATTCAAGACCGTTCCGCTTTTCAGCGGCCTTTTGCCTTCTTTGGAGTGCTCCCATGCTCAGAGGACTTACCCGCACCCTGCGCCTTGCCACCGCCGCGCTGGTCACGGCCGCTGCCACCCTGCCCGCAGCCGCGCAGCAGCAGGGCGGCGAACGCCCGCCGCAACCGGTGACCGTGGTGACGCTTCAAGCGTCCGACGTGACGCTCACCTCCACCCTGCCCGGGCGCGTCGCCGCCTCCGGCGTTGCCCAGGTGCGCCCGCAGGTCAACGGCATCATCACCGACCGCCTGTTCGAGGAAGGCGCCGAGGTCGAGCAGGGCGAGGCGCTCTACCGCATCGACCCGGCGGTCTACGAGGCCGCGATGGCCGCTGCCGAAGCCTCTCTGGCGCAGGCGGAAGCCACGCTCAGCTCCGCCCAGCGCGATGCCGACCGTCAGGAAGAGCTGCGCCAGCGCAACGTCGCCAGCCAGCAGAACCTCGACGACGCGCTCGCCGCACGCGACGTGGCGGAGGCGGCGGTGAAGGTGGCGCAGGCCAATGTGCTCTCTGCCGAGATCGATCTCGAGCGCACCACCATCCGCGCGCCGATCAGCGGCTCCGCCGGCCTCAGCGAAGTGACCAAGGGCGCGCTGGTGACCTCGGGCCAGTCGACCGCGCTGACCACCATCCGCCAGCTCGACCCGATCTATGTCGACGTGACCCAGTCCGCCGCCGAGATGCTGCGCTGGCGCCGGTCGGGGCAGGATGTCGAGAGCGAGGGCAATGGCCTCGTGACGCTGACCCTCGCCGATGGCGAGACCTACGAGCACACCGGCCGCCTCGCCGCCGCGGAACCCTACGTGAACGAGCAGACCGGCGTCATCGTGCTGCGCCTCGAGTTCCCCAACCCCGACCAGTTCCTTCTGCCGGGCATGTACGTGCAGGTCGAGATGCCGCAGGGCACCGTCGAGGATGCCATCCTCGCGCCGCAGGAAGGCGTCACCCGTGACCGCCGTGGCCGCCCGATGGCGATGGTGGTGAATGCCGAGAACGCCGTCGAGAGCCGCCAGCTCACCGTACAGCGCGATCAGGGCAATGCCTGGGTCGTCACCGACGGCCTTGCCGCCGGCGACCGCGTCATCGTGGCCGGCCTGCAGAAGGTCTCCGAAGGCATGACCGTGTCGCCGCAGGAACGCGCCGCTGCCGAGGGCGAAGAGTCCGCGGCGGGAGACACTGCCGCAGACACCGCCGAGACCGCCACCGAATAAGCCGCGCCGCGAGCGTCAGGAGTCCCTCTTATGGCCCGTTTCTTCATCGACCGTCCGGTCTTTGCCTGGGTGATCTCGATCCTCATCATGGGCGTCGGCGTGCTGTCGCTGCTCACCCTTCCCATCGCGCAGTATCCGCAGATCGCACCGCCCTCGGTGCGGGTGAGCGCGCAATATCCCGGCGCCTCGGCGCAGACCGTGGCCAATACCGTCACCCAGATCATCGAACAGCAGATGACCGGGCTCGACGGCATGCGCTACATGTCGTCCTCGTCGACCTCGGCCGGGACCGCCTCGATCACCCTGACCTTTGAATCCGGCACGGATCCGGACGTGGCGCAGGTGCAGGTGCAGAACAAGCTCAGCCAGGCCACCGCGCTGCTGCCCGAGACGGTGCAGCGGCAAGGGGTCACCGTCGAGAAGGCGTCGTCGTCCTTCTTCATGGTGATCGGCCTGATCTCCGAGGATGGACGGCTCGAACAGGCCGACCTGTCGGACTACCTGAACTCCAACCTCGTTGACGAGTTCGCCCGCATCGAGGGCGTCGGCGGTGCGCAGGTCTTCGGCGCGCAATACGCCATGCGGATCTGGCTGGATCCGTCCAAGCTCGCCGCCTTCGAGATGACACCCTCGGACGTGGTCAGCGCGGTTTCGGCGCAGAACGCGCAGATCTCGGCGGGCTCCTTCGGCACCCTGCCCGCCCCCGAGGGCCAGCAGCTCAACGCCACCATCACCGCGCAGTCGCTGCTCTCCACCCCGGAAGACTTCCGCAACATCGTGCTGCGCACCGAGACCAATGGCGGCCTGGTGCTGCTGCAGGACGTGGCCGAGGTCGAGATCGGCGCCGAGAACTACTCCACCATCGCGCGCTACAACGGCCAGCCCTCCTCGGGCATGGCGCTGCAGCTGGCCTCGGGCGCCAACGCGCTCGACACCTCCGAGCGGGTCAAGGAGCGGATCGAGGAGTATTCCGAGTTCTTCCCCGAGGGCGTGGGCTACGTCATTCCCTACGACACCACCCCGTTCATCGAGATCTCGATCCACGAGGTGCAGAAGACCCTGATCGAGGCCATCATCCTCGTGTTCTTCGTGATGCTGCTTTTCCTGCAGAACCTGCGCGCGACGCTGATCCCGACGCTGGCGGTTCCGGTCGTCATCCTCGGCACGTTCGGCATCCTCGCGATGGCGGGCTTCACCATCAACACGCTGACCATGCTCGCCATGGTGCTGGCCATCGGCCTGCTGGTCGACGATGCCATCGTGGTGGTCGAAAACGTCGAGCGCATCATGGAAGAAGAGGGTCTCTCCCCGCGTGAGGCAACGCGCAAGTCGATGGGCCAGATCACCGGCGCCCTGATCGGCATCGCGCTGGTGCTCTCGGCGGTGTTCGTGCCGATGGCCTTCTTCCCCGGCTCCACCGGTGTGATCTACCGGCAGTTCTCGATCACCATCGTCTCGGCCATGGCGCTGTCGGTGCTGGTCGCCCTGACCCTGACCCCGGCGCTCTGCGCCACGCTGCTCAAGGCGAAGGATGTGAACCACACAAAACGCGGCCCGTTCGGCTGGTTCAACAAGGGCTTCGACAAGACCGCCGACGGCTACCGCGGCACCGTGGCCTACCTGATCAAGCGCCCGCTGCGGATCATGCTGGTCTATCTCGCCCTCGCCGGCGGCATGGTCTACCTGTTCAACAACACCCCCACCGGCTTCCTCCCGGACGAGGACCAGGGGATCCTGATGGTCCTCGTGCAGGGCCCCACCGGTGCCACCGCCGAGCGTACGCTCGACGTGGTCGAGCAGGTCGAGACCCATTTCCGCGAGAACGAGGCAGAGAACGTCGAGTCGGTGTTCGGCGTGGTCGGCTTCTCCTTCGCCGGTCAGGGCCAGAACATGGGTCTCGCCTTCGTGCGGCTCAAGGACTGGGAGGAACGCCCGGACCCGAGCCAGAGCGTGCAGGCCGTCGCCGGACGCGCCTTCCCGGCCTTCATGGGCATCCAGGATGCGCAGGTCTTCCCGATCGTGCCGCCCTCGGTGATCGAGCTCGGCAACGTCTCGGGCTTCGACTTCTACCTGCAGGCGCAGGCCGGCCAGACCCACGAACAGCTCCTGAATGCCCGCAACCAGCTGCTTGGCATGGCCTCGCAGAGCGAGCTGATCGGCTCCGTGCGCCCCTCCGGGCTCGAGGACGCTGCCCAGTTCAACCTCGACATCGACTGGCGTGCCGCCGGCGCGGTCGGGGTCTCTCCCACCGATGTCGGCAACCTCCTGTCGGTGGCCTGGGCCGGGCAGTACGTGAACGATTTCAACGACAACGGCCGCATCAAGCGGGTCTACGTGCAGGGCGAGGCGGACAGCCGCGCCACGCCGTCGGACCTGCAGAAATGGCGGGTGCGCAATGCCAATGGCGAGCTCGTTCCGTTCGCCAACTTCACCTCCGAGGACTGGGCCTACGGCCCGCAGGGCCTGAGCCGCTACAACGGCATCCCCTCGATGCAGATCCAGGGCGAGCCGGCCGCCGGCGTGACCTCGGGCGAAGCGATGGCCGAGATGGAGCGCCTCGTGTCAGAGTTGCCGCCGGGCTACGCCCTCGCCTGGACCGGCCTGTCGCTGGAAGAACGCGACTCGGGCGGTCAGGCACCGCTGCTCTACGCCCTGTCGCTGGCGGCGATCTTCCTCTGCCTCGCGGCGCTCTACGAGAGCTGGACGATCCCGTTCTCGGTGATGCTGGCAATGCCGATCGGTGTCCTCGGCACCATGGGCGCGGCCTACTGGTTCGGCTTCGAGAACGGCGTGTTCTTCCAAGTCGGCCTGCTCACGGTGATCGGCCTGACCGGCAAGAACGCCATCCTCATCGTCGAGTTCGCCCGCGAACGCTACGAGGCGGGCGAGGAGCTTCTGGCGGCGGTGGCCGAGGCGGCGAAGCAGCGCTTCCGCCCGATCATCATGACCTCGCTGGCCTTCTCGCTGGGCGTGGTGCCGCTGGTGCTGTCCTCCGGCGCCGGCGCCGGCGGCCGCACCGCGGTGGGTTCGGCGGTGCTTGGCGGGACCATCACGGGCACCGTGCTGGGGGTGATCTTCGTGCCGCTGTTCTTCGTCGTGGTGCAGCGCATCTTCGGTCGCAAGAAGGCCAAGGAACTTGCAGCCAAACAGGCCGAGACCGCCTGACCCCCCTGCTATCGCAAGAACAGGCCGCGCCGTCCGGGACATCCCGGGCGGCGCGGTCGCGTTTCAGGTCCAGCTTTCAGGTCCAGATTCCAAGCGCGGTCTTCCGATCCGGGTTACAGGCCCAGATTCAGGCCGGAATTCAGGCCATATCCTGCTGCATCACCGCACGGGTGCGCTGCAGGATCCCGCCCAGCCGTGCAAAGACCTCGGCCCGCGGCGTGCCCGGCCGCCAGCCCAGCATCACCCGGCGCGGACAGGCCCCCTCGAGCGGTGACAGCCCCACCTCCTGCCCTGCCAGCACCCCGGACAGGATCGCCAGATCCGGCAGCAGCGTGATCCCCAGCCCCTCGCTCACCATCGAGATCAGCGTCGAGAGGCTGGTGGCCGAGAAGCTCTCGTCCTGTTCGATCTCGTAGTCGGGAAAGGCTTTGAGCGCATGGCGCTGCAGGCAATGGCCGCGCTCGAGCAGCATCAGCCGCGCCCCCTCCAGCGCCTCGCCGCTCACCGCGCCGCCGCCATAGCCCGACAGGCCGGGCGGCGTGGCGAGGTGGTAGCCGTCATCGAAGAGATGCATCGTCTCGATGCCCGCGATATCGAAGGGCTGGGCGAAGAGGATCAGGTCGAGCCGCCCCGACAGCAGCCCCTCGACCAGTTGCTCGGTCAGCTCCTCGCGCAGGAACAGCCGCAGCTCGGGGAAGGCACCACGCAGCGCCGGGAGGGCCCGCGGGATCAGGTAGGGACCGATGGTCGGGATCGCCCCCAGCCGCAGGTCGCCCTGGTCGGGCCGGCCCTGCGCGGCGGCCAGCGCCTCGATATCACCCGCCGCCAGCAAGAGCGCCCGCGCCCGCCCGGCGATCTCTGCCCCGAGCGGCGTAAGGATCACCGAGCGGGTGTTGCGCTCGGCCAGCTGCACGCCGAGCCGCTCCTCGAGCTCGCGCAGCCCTGCGCTCAGGGTGGGCTGGGTGACGTGGCACAGCTCGGCGGCGCGCGAGAAGTTCAGCGTCTCGGCGAGCGCGGCGAGGAAGCGCAGCTGGCGCAGGGTGATCTGCGGATTGATCATAGAGGTTTTCTATCACAATGAGCGATACAATCAATTTCAAGAATATGACTATCACAAGTACATCGGGGTCATCGAACGACAGACTCTGGTTTTGACAGAAGGAAGACCCCGATGCTCGACGCACCCTGCCCGCAGATGCCCCGCCTCAACGAGCCCGCCCCGGCCTTTGACGCTCCCACCACCGACGGCCGCAAGACGCTTCAGGACTACCGCGGCCAGTGGCTGATCCTGTTTTCGCACCCGGCGGATTTCACCCCGGTCTGCACCACCGAGTTCATCGCCTTCGCCAGGAAGCAGGACGCTTTTGCCGAGATGAACACCGCCCTGCTCGGCCTGTCGATCGACAGCCATTACAGCCACATCGCGTGGATTCTGAACATCAAGGAAAAGTTCGGCGTCGAGATCCGCTTCCCGATCATCGCCGACCTGAGCATGACGGTGGCGCAGTCCTACGGCATGATCCAGCCCGGCGCCTCCGACACCGCTGCAGTGCGGGCGACCTTCATCATCGACCCCGAGGGCGTGCTGCGTGCCATGGTCTACTACCCGATGAACGCCGGCCGATCGGTGGACGAGATCTATCGACTGCTCGTGGCGCTGCAGACCGCCGACGCCAACAAATGCGCGATGCCGGAGAACTGGACACCGGGCGACCCGGTGATCGTGCCGACCCCGGCCACCCCCGAGGCCGCGATGGCCCGCGCCGGCGAAGGCTATGACACCGTCGATTGGTATTTCTCCACCCGCCAGCTCTGATCCGGCGGCCGGTGCGCCCTTGTGGCGCACCGGCGGCACTGGATACCCATGCGGATTGGAACATATCTTCAATTCGGAACATGTCATACGAGAGCGCCGCAGCCATGGGCTCGGCAAGCCCCACAGGACAACGAGGACCAAGATGACCCATAGCCCGATCGTCAAGAGCTTCTGGGACGAAGCAACCGGAAGCTGGCAATATGTCTTCCACGATCCCGCCACCATGAAGGGCGCGATCGTCGATCCGGTCTGGGATTACGACCCGCAGGCCGCCGCCACCAGCACCGAGAACGCCGAGAAGATCCTCGCGTATGTCGAGGAGACCGGCATCGAGGTGGTCTGGATCCTCGACACCCACCCCCATGCCGACCATTTCTCCGCCGCCCCGTGGCTGAAGGAAAAGCTCGGTGCCCCCACCGCCATCGGCGAGAGGGTCACCGGCGTGCAGACGCTCTGGCAGGGCATCTACAACCTCGGCTCCGATGTCCCGACCGACGGCAGCCAGTGGGACAGGCTGCTGGCCGATGGCGATGAAATCATGGTCGGCGAGATCCCGGTGAAGGTGATCTTCTCGCCCGGCCACACGCTGGCTTCGATCACCTATGTCGCGGGCGACGCGGCCTTCGTGCACGATACCTTCATGATGCCCGACAGCGGCACCTCGCGCGCCGATTTCCCCGGCGGCTCCTCGAAGGATCTCTACGAGACCATCCAGAAGATCCTGTCGCTGCCCGACGACACCCGGCTCTATGTCGGCCACGACTACGCCCCCGAGGGCCGCGACGCCGCCTGCTGCGCCACCGTCGCCGAGCACAAGGCCTCGAACATCCACCTCAAGGACGCGCCGTCCGAGGCCGAGTACCGCGCCGTGCGCGACAAGCGCGATGCCACCCTGCCGCTGCCCAAACTGATGCTGGCAGCCTTGCAGATCAACATCCGCGGCGGGCGCAAGCCGGAGCCGGAGGGCGATGGCCGGCGCTACCTCAAGATCCCGCTGGATTACTTCGAGCCACGCTGACGGGGCGAGTTGTCCCGGCCCTGCCCTGTAGCGGGTCGGGCGGGATGCCTCCGGCGGGAGTATTTTCGACGAAGAGAAGATGGGGGCGCTCAAGAACTGTGCCCTCGGCATGGGCGGCAGACGATGGCGCGCGTGGGGCGCATTGGCCGGCCGCCCCTTTCCCCCTGCGCGGCGATCCGCTAAGAGCGGCGCGATACGTGACACCAACACGGGCGGCTTCGCGATGAAATTCACCCTTTCCTGGCTGAAAGAGCACCTCGACACCACAGCCTCGGTCGACGAGATCACCGAGGCACTGACCGATCTCGGGCTCGAGGTCGAAGGGGTCGAGAACCCCGCCGAGCGGCTGGCGGCCTTTACCATCGGCAAGGTCCTCAAGGCCGAGAAGCATCCGGACGCGGACAAGCTCCGTGTCTGCACCGTGCTGACCGACGAGGGCGAGAGCCAGATCATCTGCGGCGCGCCCAACGCCCGCGAGGGCATCACCGTGGTCATCGCCAAGCCCGGCACCTACGTGCCCGGCATCGACACCACCATCCAGGTCGGCAAGATCCGCGGCATCGAGAGCTTCGGCATGATGTGCTCGGAGCGCGAGATGGAGCTGTCGGAAGAGCATGACGGCATCATCGAGCTGGCCTCGGGCGAGGTCGGGCAGTCCTTCACCGACTGGCTCGCCGAGAACGATCCCGCCAAGGTCGACCCGGTGATCGAGATCGCCATCACCCCCAACAGGCCCGACGCGCTTGGCGTCGAGGGCATTGCCCGTGATCTCGCGGCGCGCGGCCTCGGCACGCTGAAACCGCTTACCCCGGTGACGGTCGCGGGCAGCTTCCCCTGCCCGATCTCGGTGACCATCGAGGACAGCGCCAAGGACGGCTGCCCGGTCTTCTATGGCCGCGTCATCAAGGGCGTGAAGAACGGCCCCTCGCCGCAATGGCTACAGGACCGGCTCAAGGCCATCGGCCTGCGCCCGATCTCCTTCCTCGTCGACGTGACCAACTTCTTCACCTTCGACCGCAACCGCCCGCTGCACGTGTTCGACGCCGACAAGGTGCAGGGCAACCTGCGGGTGCACGCAGCTGAGGGCGGCGAGACGCTCGAGGCGCTGGACGAGCGGACCTACACCATGGAGCCGGGGATGATCCTGATCTCCGCCGACAGCGGGCCGGAGAGCCTTGGCGGCGTGATGGGCGGCGAGCCCACGGGTGTCAGCGACGAGACCGTCAACGTCTTCCTCGAGGCGGCCTATTTTGACCCGATCCGCACCGCCTACACGGGGCGCGGCCTGAAGATCAATTCCGACGCCCGCTACCGCTTCGAGCGCGGCATCGACCCGGCCTCGGCCCAGCCCGGCATCGAGGCGGCGACGCGGATGATCCTCGACATCGCAGGCGGCGAGGCCTCCGAGGTGGTGGTCGCGGGCGAGACCCCCGATGTCAGCCGCGCCTACAAGCTCGACACCGACCGCGTGGTGAGCCTCGTCGGCATGGAGATCCCGGCCGACGAGCAGCGCGCCACTCTGGAGGCGCTCGGCTTCACGCTCGAGGGCGACATGGCCCACGTGCCGAGCTGGCGCCCCGACGTGATGGGCGAGGCGGATCTCGTCGAGGAGGTCGCCCGCGTGGCCTCGCTCACCAAGCTCAAGGGCCAGCCGATGCCGCGCCCGCAGGCGGGCGTGCCCGCCCCGATCCTGTCGCCGATGCAGAAGCGCGAGCAGATCGCGCGTCGTACCGTGGCCGAGCTCGGCTACAACGAATGCGTCACCTACAGCTTCATCGACAAGGCGGCGGCGGAGCTCTTCGGCGGCGGCGACGATGCCACCATGCTCGCCAACCCGATCAGCTCCGAGATGAGCCACATGCGCCCGCAGCTGCTGCCGGGCCTGCTGCAGGCGGCGGCGCGCAACCAGGCGCGCGGCTTCGCCGATCTGGCGCTGTTCGAGGTTGGCGCGGCCTTTCAGGGCGGCGAGCCGGAAGAGCAGCACACCCAGATCACCGGCCTGCTCGTGGGCCGCAGCGGCCCCAAGGACGTGCACGGCGCCTCGCGCCCGGTCGACATCTTCGACGCCAAGGCCGATGCCGAGGCGGTGTTGTCTGCGATCGGCGCGCCCGCCAAGATGCAGATCCTGCGCGGCGCCGAGGAATGGTGGCACCCGGGCCGTCATGGCAAGCTCTGCCTCGGCCCCAAGAAGGTGCTCGGCGTGTTCGGCGAGATCCACCCCAAGGTGCTGGCCGAGCTCGGCGTCAAGGGCCCGGCGGTGGGCTTCACGCTCTACCCGTCCGAGATCCCGCTGCCGCGCTCCAAGGGCTCGGGCCGTCCGGCGCTGAAGCTCAACGACCTGCAGGCGGTCGAGCGTGACTTCGCCTTCGTGGTCGATGCCGACGTGGCGGCGCTCGATCTGGTCAACGCCGCGGCGGGCGCCGACAAGGCGCTGATCGAGGAGGTCCGGGTGTTCGACGAGTTCATCGGCGGCAGCCTCGGCGAGGGCAAGAAGTCGCTGGCGATCACCGTGCGCCTGCAGCCCTCCGACGCGACGCTGAAGGAGAAGGACATCGAGGCGGTCGGCGCCAAGATCGTCGAGAAGGTGACCAAGGCCACCGGCGGCACGCTGCGCGGCTGAGCCCGCCTCACCGCTTGAGACAGGAAAGGCGCGGCTCCGCGAGGGCCGCGCCTTTTGCGTTCATCGCGCGGCGTTCCGTTGCCGGCACATGGGCATTGCGGGCCCTAGACGCAGCTCCCTTGCGCGTGGCCCCATGCCCTTGCCGTCTTTGTCGCGACGCGGTGAAGACCGTTCTCCGCTCAGCCCTCGGCGGTCAGCTCGTCGAAGATCGCCAGCGCCTTGGCGGCGTAGCTGAGCCCAGGGCCACCTGCCATCTGCACCGACATGCCCAGCACGTCGACCAGCTCTTCACGGGTGGCACCGGCCTTCACCAGCGCTGCCACGTGCGACAGGATGCAGCCCTCGCAGCGGATCGCCACGGCGATGCCAAGTGCCACGAATTCCTTTTGCTTCCTGCTCAGCGCGTTGTCGACGGTCGCGGCCTTCTGGAGCTCCATGAAGCCGGCAAAGGTCTCGGGCATGGCCTTGCGCAGCTCGCGCATGTAGCCGGCATTGGCGCTGATCTGGTCCTTGAAGCTCATGGCCTGTCCTTTCATGCAAATCGCTTGCATCTCTAAGACCATGCAGCCCTCGCCCGAGCCTTGATCGAGATCAGGCGGCGCGCGGGAAGCCCCCATGCATCACATGCAAGCCTTTGCAGGTATGACCGGCCCGCAGAGCGCCTGTTTCCACGGCGATTTCCGCACCCCGGTCACACGATCCGTGAAAATTCCGGCGAGACGGTCGCCCGCCCTTGGCCGAGCCCACGGATCGACGCTAACAAGCCCGCAAGACCGCCGCGCCGGACGTGGCCCACAGCCAGACGGAGCCCATGATGAGCGACCACAAGATCGACCGCATCCGCGTTCACCGCGTGCTGATCCCCGGCAAGGCGGTGCATTCGCACGGCATCGGCGACGTGGCGGGCATCCACGCCGTAATCCTCGAGGTGATCACCGACACCGGCCTGACCGGCTGGGGCGAGGCCTCGCCCTGGCCCGCCTTCACCGGCACCGCAGAGGGTACAGTCGCGGCGCTCTATACCTATCTCCGCCCGCATCTCATCGGGCAGGACCCGGTGCAGGTCGAGCGCCACATGCGGGACGCCGAGGCACTGGTGGTGGGCCACCCCGAGGCCAAGGCGGCGCTCGAGATGGCGCTGCTCGATCTCACCGGACAGATCTCGGGCCTGTCGGTCTGCGAGCTGGTGGGTGGCCGGATGCGCGACGACATGGGGCTGAGCTTTTCCGTCGCCAACCCGGATTTCGGCAAGGATCTCGAGGACGTGGCGGCGATGTGGGCCGAGGGCGTGCGGATCTTCAAGATCAAGACCGGCTTCAAGAGCCACGGCTTCGACCTGATGCGGCTCGAGAAGCTGCGCGGGATCTACGGCGCCGAGGCCGACCTGCGCATCGACTACAATCAAGGCCTGCCCGCCTATGACGCGGTGCGCTGCATCCGCGATCTCGAGGCCTTCCGCCCGACCTTTGTCGAGCAGCCGGTGAAGATGCACGAGCGCGACGCGCTGGCCCATATCGCCCATGTGATCGAGACCCCGATCATGGCCGACGAGTCGGTCTTTGGCGTGCGCGAGGCGCTTCACGGGGTGCAGATCCGCATGGCCGACATCTTCTCGCTGAAGGTGATGAAGTCCGGCGGCATCCGCCGCGCGCTCGAGGTCAGCGCCATCGCCCGCGCCGCCGGGATCGAGGTCTATGGCGGTTGCATGTTCGAGACCGGTCTCGCCCATGCCGCCGGCGCTCACCTGATGGCGGCGCTGCCTGAACTGCGGCTCGACTGCGAGTTCTACATGTCGACCTACTATGCCAGCGAGGACATCCTCACCGAGCCCTTCCCGGTCCGGGGTGGCCGGGTGCACGTGCCAGAGGGCCCCGGTCTCGGGGTGGCGGTCGACCCGGCGATGCTGGCGAAATACGCGCAGGCCGAGGCGCTCGGCTAGGGCGCTCAGCCCAGGAAGGCGCGGCGCAGCAGGTTCAGCGCCGCGACCAGCAGCACCCAGAGGGTGATCTTGCGGAACGCCGCCTGATCGATCCGGTCATGCACCTTCATGCCCAGCCACATGCCGAGCATGGACGGCACCACGAGAAAGGCCGAGAACCACACGGTCTGAGCATTGAGCACGCCGGACACCGTATGCGCCCCGGTCAGCGACAGCGCGCCAAGCCCGTAGGCCACGCCCTGCACGCGGATCTGCTCGCGCTTCTCGGTGTCGATGGCGGTGAGATAGGCCACCATCGGCGGCCCCCAGACCCCGGACATGCCGCCGATGAAGCCCGCGACGCTGCCGATCACCACCTCGGCAAAGCGGTTCTGCCCGTTCTTCAGATGCGGCCGCCATCCGGCCAGCTGCATGATGCAGAACAGCGCCACCGGCCCGCCGATCATCGCCAGAAGCACCGGAACGGGCAGCACCCGCACCAGCTGTGACGAGAGCAGCAGGCAGAGCAGCCCCGCGCCCAGAAACACGCGGAATCGCTTGAGCGAGGCCAGGGCGGCGCCGAAGCCGTGTTGCAGCGCCTGCACCGCGTTGCTGATCAGCGCGGGCAGGATCAGACCGGCCAACGCCAGCTCGGGCGACAGGAAGCTGCCAAGGCCCGAAATCAGGATCATCGGCAAGGCAAACCCGACCATGCCTTTGACCAACCCAGCCAGAGCCGAGACCCCGAAGGAAAGAACGAGCAAGGAGGGCGGGATCAGGCTAAATATCGTGTCCATGGGATGCTCATAACATGCTCGCGCGGCATGTCTTTCTGAAATTTGCGCGCAACAATAGAACTAAGGAATACCTCACGGGGTATTTTTGTTGCGCTGCACCTGCAAAGTAGGTATCCCCACCGAGACCCAGGAGAAGGAAGTGATTCATGGCACATGACGGACAGGACATCGCCCTCGGCCAGAGCATCCTGCTCGACGATCTGACCGGCCTCACCAAGGCCGCCATCGCCCCCGCCGAGGCGGTGCTCGAGGCCGCGCGTGCTTCGCTGCGCGCCACGGTCGAGGAGGATGGCCGCGTCTCCGGCAAGCTGATCGAGGAAAACCAGTTCGCCGCCCACGGGCTCGCCTGGCTCGCCACCTATGTCGAGAGCCTGCGCCAGATGCAGTACTGGGCCGACAAGCTGACCGGCGAAGGCGGCTTCGGCGAGGTCGAACAGCTGATCCACCAGATCGCGTTTGGCGAGTATCTCAACCAGATTGCCGGCGGCATCCAGATGAACCAGGGCGAGATGGTGCGCCTCTCGGATCTGGGCGTCAGCGCAGAGGCCGCCGCCGCGCTGCGCACCGATGCCACTGAAACGCTGATGGCGCGGGGCAACAGCCAGGCCGCCCGCTCGCGCCTCGTGGAGCTGATGCAGGAACGCTCGGCCGAGATCACCGTCGGCAAGACCGCGCTCGACGAAGAGCTCGAGATGATCCGCGAGCAGTTCCGCCGCTACGCCGTCGACAAGGTCGAGCCCTTCGCCCACGAGTGGCACCTGAAGGACGAGCTGATCCCGATGGAGGTCATCGAGGAGCTCGCCGAGATGGGCGTGTTCGGCCTCACCATCCCCGAGGAATACGGCGGGTTCGGCCTGTCCAAGGCCTCGATGTGCGTGGTCTCGGAAGAGCTGTCGCGCGGCTATATCGGCGTGGGCTCGCTGGGCACCCGCTCCGAGATCGCCGCCGAGCTGATCATCGCCGGCGGCACCGAGGAGCAGAAGCAGAAATGGCTGCCGGCGCTGGCCTCCGGTGAGAAGCTGCCCACCGCCGTGTTCACCGAGCCCAACACCGGCTCGGATCTTGGCTCGCTGCGCACCCGTGCGGTCAAGGACGAGAACGGCGATTACACCGTCACCGGCAACAAGACCTGGATCACCCACGCCGCGCGCACCCACGTGATGACGCTGCTGGCCCGCACCGATCCCTCGACCGACAACTACAAGGGTCTGTCGATGTTCCTGGCCGAGAAAACCCCGGGCACCGATGCTGAGCCGTTCCCGACCGAGGGCATGACCGGCGGCGAGATCGAGGTGCTGGGCTATCGCGGCATGAAGGAATACGAACTCGGCTTCGATGGCTTCAAGGTCAAGGGCGAGAACCTGTTGGGCGGCGAGGAAGGTAAGGGCTTCAAGCAGCTCATGGAGACCTTCGAGAGCGCCCGCATCCAGACCGCGGCCCGCGCCATCGGCGTGGCGCAGGCGGCGCTCGACGTCGGTATGCGCTATGCCGAGGACCGGAAGCAGTTCGGCAAGTCGCTGATCGATTTCCCGCGGGTGTCGGGCAAGCTCGCGATGATGGCGGTGGAGATCATGATCGCCCGCCAGCTGACCTACTTCTCGGCGCGCGAGAAGGACGAGGGCATCCGTTGCGATCTAGAAGCCGGCATGGCCAAGCTGCTCGGCGCCCGCGTGGCCTGGGCCAATGCCGACAACGCGCTGCAGATCCACGGCGGCAACGGTTTCGCGCTGGAATACACCGTGAGCCGCATCCTGTGCGACGCCCGCATCCTCAACATCTTCGAGGGTGCAGCCGAGATTCAGGCTCAGGTGATTGCACGCAGGCTTCTTGGGTGACGATGTCGCAAACCCTCCGGGGGAGGGTTGGCCTCGGCTGCACGCCGAGATTCAGGCTCAGGTGATTGCACGCAGGCTTCTTGGGTGACGATGTCGCAAACCCTCCGGGGGAGGGTTTGCCTCGGCTGCACGCCGAGATCCAGGCTCAGGTGATTGCACGCAGGCTTCTTGGGTGACGATGTCGCAAACCCTCCGGGGGAGGGTTTGCCTCGGCTGCACGCCGAGATCCAGGCTCAGGTGATCGCACGCAGGCTTCTTGGGTGACGATGTCGCAAACCCTCCGGGGGAGGGTTTGCCTCGGCTGCACGCCGAGATCCAGGCCCAGGTGATTGCACGGCGCCTGCTGGGCTGAGCACCTGCACTGACGCTGAAACAGGAAGGGCGGTGACTTCGGTCACCGCCCTTTTCCATTCATTAGGACATCTCCGGCGCGGCGGCGCCAAGGCGACGGCCCGACCTCAGAACTTCTGCGCCGCCTCCACCGCGCGTTTCCACGCGGCGTATTTGCCCTTGCGCAGATCGTCCTCCATCGCCGGCTCGAACTGCCGCTCAAGCGCCCAGCCTTCGGCAAATTCCTCCATCCCGGGATAGATTCCGGCGCGCTGTCCGGCAAGCCAGGCGGCGCCCATCGCCGTGGTCTCGAGCACCTGCGGCCGGTCCACCGGCGCGCCGGTGATGTCGGCGAGGAACTGCATGGCAAAGTCGCTGGCGCTCATGCCGCCATCAACCCGCAGCGCCGCCTCGTCGGCCCCTTTCCAGTCGGCATGCATCGCGTCGAGCAGGTCGCGGGTCTGGTAACCCACGCTCTCGAGCGCGGCCCGGGCGAACTCCGCCGGGCCGCTGTTGCGCGTCATGCCGAACATCGCGCCGCGACACTCGGCGTTCCAGTAAGGCGCACCAAGCCCGGTGAAGGCCGGGACCAGCACCAGATCCTGCGAGGGGTCGGCGGCCTCGGCCAGCGGCTGGGTCTCCTTGGCGTGGCGGATGATCTTGATACCATCGCGCAGCCACTGCACCACCGCGCCGGCGATGAAAATCGAGCCCTCAAGCGCGTAGGTGCGCTTGCCGTCGAGCTGGTAGGCGATGGTCGAAAGCAGCCGGTTCTGCGAGCGCACAAGCTCTTCGCCGGTGTTGAGCAGCGCGAAACATCCCGTGCCATAGGTCGATTTCAGCATCCCCGGGCGGAAACAGGCCTGACCGATGGTCGCCGCCTGCTGGTCGCCAGCCACCCCGAGGATCGGGATCTCGGTGCCAAAGAGATCGGCCCGCGCCATGCCGAAATCGGCGGCGCAATCCTTGACCTCGGGCAGCATCGACATCGGGATACCCAGCATCTCGCACATGGTCGAGGACCAGCGCCCCTTGCTGATATCGTAGAGCATGGTGCGGGCCGCGTTGGTGGCATCGGTCACGTGCACATGGCCCGCGGTCATGTTCCAGATCAGCCAGCTGTCGACGGTGCCGAAGGCCAGTTCCCCGGCCTCGGCGCGGGCCCTTGCACCGTCGACATTGTCGAGGATCCACGCCACCTTGGTGGCCGAGAAATAGGGATCGAGCAGAAGGCCGGTCTTTTCCGTCGCAACCGCCTCGTGGCCCTCGGCCTTGAGGCTCTTGCAGAACTCCGAGGTCCTCCGATCCTGCCAGACGATGGCGTTGTGGATCGGGCGGCCGGTCTTGCGGTCCCAGACCAGCGTGGTCTCGCGCTGGTTGGTGATGCCGATGCCGGCGATGTCGGCGGCGCGCACGCCGGCCTTCTCCATCACACCGCGGCAGGTCGCCGCCGTGGTGGTCCAGAGGTCCGAGCAGTCATGCTCGACCCAGCCCGAGGCCGGGTAGTGCTGCGGAAACTCCTCCTGCACCGACGCCGCGATGTTCAGATCCTTGTCGAACAGGATCGCGCGACTCGAGGTCGTGCCCTGATCGATTGCGAGAATATAGCCCATATCTCCCCCCTCCGGTCTTTCCCTTGCGGCGCTCCTGCCGCTCAATCTGTTGCGGGTGAGGCCCCCGTCCAGTCACCCGACACGTGTGTCGACGCGACGATGGCCCGCCTGCATGTAATCCTCCAGCGCCGCGACCTGCGCCTCGCTCTGGCGCAGCCCGAGCTTGCTCCTCCGCCAGAGCACGTCCTCCGCGGTGCGCGCGTATTCGTGATCCATCAGCCAGTCGACTTCGGCCCCGGTGAGATCGCCGCCGAACATCGGGCCAAGCGCCTCGATATCCTTGGCTTCGCCGAGGATCTTGCGCGCCTCGGTGCCGTAATGCTTGACCAGCCGGCGCGCCCAGCGCTCGCTCAGGAACGGGTAGGAGCGCTGCAGCCCCGAGATCTGCGCCGGCACGCCGTCGACCGGGAAATCCCCGCCCGGCAGGGTGACACCGGCGGTCCAAGGCCCGCTTACGCCGGGCAGGTTCTCGGCGATCTTCTCGAGCGCGCTTTCCGCGAGGCGGCGATAGGTGGTGATCTTGCCACCGAAGACGTTCAGCAGCGGCGCCCCGCCCGCGCCCTCGACCTTGATGGTGTAGTCGCGGGTGGCCGCCGTGGCGCTGCTGGCGCCGTCATCGTAAAGCGGGCGCACGCCGGAATAGGTCCAGACCACGTCCTCGGCAGAGATCTCCTGCTTGAAGTAGCGGTTGGCGAAGTCGATCAGGTATTGCTGCTCTTCCGGGCTGCAGTCGGGGCGCTTGTCAGGGTCGAGATGCTCGGCATCGGTGGTGCCGATCAGGGTGAAATCCTCCTCGTAGGGGATCGCGAAGATGATCCGCCCGTCGGTACCCTGGAAGAAGTAGCACTTGTCGTGATCATAAAGGCGGCGCGTCACGATATGCGAGCCGCGCACCAGCCGGACCCCTCCTTGACGTTGAGATGCACCTTCTCGTGGATGATGTCGCCCACCCACGGGCCACCGGCATTGATCAGCATCCGGGCAAAATGGGTGACGGTCTCTCCGGTTTGGGTGTCCTGCACCTCCACCCGCCAGAGATCACCGTCGCGCGCCGCCGAGAGCACCTTGGTGCGGGTCATGATCTTTGCGCCACGCGCCTCCGCATCGCGGGCATTGAGCACCACGAGACGCGAATCCTGCACCCAGCAGTCGGAATACTCGTAAGCCGTCTCGAACCGGTCTTCGAGCGGGGCACCCTCGGGTGTGCCCTTGAGAGAGACGGTGGAGGTGCCCGGCAGGATCTTCCGCCCGCCGAGGTGGTCGTACATGAACAGGCCCAGCCGGATCAGCCAGGCCGGGCGGCGCCCCTTCATCCACGGCATCACCGTGGTCAGCAGCTTCGAGGTCGGCGTGTCACTCTCGAAGCGCATCGACGGGTGATAGGGCAGCACGAAGCGCATCGGCCAGCTGATATGCGGCATGGCGCGCAGCAGCACTTCGCGCTCGATCAGCGCCTCGCGCACCAGCCGGAACTCGAAGTATTCGAGGTAGCGCAGCCCGCCGTGGAACAGCTTGGTCGAGGCCGAGGAGGTCGCCGACGCGAGGTCGTTCATCTCGGCCAGCCGGACCGACAGGCCCCGCCCTGCCGCGTCGCGGGCGATGCCGCAGCCGTTGATGCCGCCGCCGATAATGAAGAGATCGGTCGCCTCTCGCGTCTGCTGGTCTGCCATGGCCCTGTCCTTGCTGCGATATGCGTCTTATCGGTATGCCGAAAGCACACCCGTCTCGCAAGTTAAACGCTTTCGCTTTCTTTCGTTTCCAGAAAATTGGCAAAAAACCGCATTTTCGCGTTGAAACGCGCAGCGCTCACGGGGGTTTTCCCCGCCCGAAGATCAATAGGGCGGTAACATGGCACCATTTCGCAATCGATATGGCGGGAAATCTGCGCTATTCCCTTGCGAGATCGGCATGGCAGCGGCACAGTTGCGAACAAAAACGAAAGCCTCGAATGTCCAGCTCTTTTCGCCACCCCGAAATCCTCGAGATCGCGCGCCGCGACGGCAAGGTCAGCGTCGAACTTCTGGCGCAGCATTTCGGTGTCACCTTGCAGACCATTCGCCGCGACCTTGCCGATCTTGCCGAGGCAGGCCAGCTCGACCGGGTGCATGGTGGCGCGGTGCTGCCCTCGGGCACGGTCAATATCGGCTACGAGGAACGGCGCGAACTCAACCCCGCTGCCAAGAGCGCCATCGCACGGGCCTGCGCCGAGCAGATCCCGGACGACATCTCGCTGTTCCTCAATATCGGCACCAGCACCGAGGCGGTGGCCCGGCAGCTTCTCACCCACCGCAACCTGCTGGTGGTGACAAACAACATGAACGTCGCCAACATCCTCGCCGGCAATCCCGATTGCGAGGTCATCGTCACCGGCGGGCACCTGCGGCGCTCGGATGGCGGGCTGGTCGGCAACCTTGCCGCCGGCACCATCGGGCAGTTCAAGTTCGACCTCGCGGTGATCGGCTGCTCGGCGCTCGATGCCGAAGGCGACCTGCTCGATTTCGACATCCAGGAGGTCGGCGTGAGCCAGGCCATCCTGCGCCAGTCGCGGCGCACCTTCCTCGTGGCCGACGCCTCCAAGCGGACCCGCAGCGCACCGGCGCGCATCGCCTCGCTGAGCCAGATCGACACGCTGTTCACCGACGCGCCCCTGCCCGGCCCGCTGGCGCAGCGCTGCGCCGATTGGGGCACCGAGATCGTCATCGTGCCCTCGGCCTGATCCCGCGCGAGCCCCGGCTTTGCGGGACGCGACGCTGCAGCCGCCGGACGGCTGTCTTGACACTCCATCGCCTGCCGCCCATGAAGCCGGGGTCAGACGGCGCGAAAGGCATGTTTCATGGCAAAAGAGAAAGAAACCGGCGGCTTCCTCGAGACCGTCAAGACGATCGTCTACGCGCTTCTGATTGCGGGCGTGTTCCGGACGCTGTTCTTTCAGCCCTTCTGGATTCCCTCCGGCTCGATGAAGGACACGCTGCTGATCGGCGACTTCCTCTTCGTCAACAAGATGAGCTACGGCTATTCCTACGCCTCCTGCCCGTCGATCCGCCTGCCCGTGGTCGGGCTCGACGTCGACGCCAAGGACATCTGCGGCTGGCTCGGCGATGACAACGGCCGGATCTTCGGCTCCGAGCCCGAGCGCGGCGATATCGCGGTGTTCCGCCACCCGGTCACCGGGCGCGACTTCATCAAGCGCGTGATCGGCATGCCGGGCGATCGCATCCAGATGACCAACGGCCTGCTCTACATCAACGACGAGCCGGTCGAGGTCGAGCGCAACGGCACCTTCTCCGAGACCGCCGAGCCGCAGGGCCCGCAACAGCTGCGCCCGCGCTGCGAGAACGGCCCCGTGGGCACCGGCGGCGCCTGCGAGAAATCGCGCTGGACCGAGACCCTGCCCAACGGCAAGTCGCATGACATCCTCAACATCGCCATGCAGGGCTCGGACAACACCCGTGTCTATACCGTGCCCGAAGGCCACTACTTCATGATGGGCGACAACCGCGACAATTCCTCCGACAGCCGCGTGCCCAGCGCCGCCGGCGGCGTCGGCTTCGTCCCGTTCGAGAATCTGATCGGCAAGGCAAACCGCGTCGTCTTCTCGTCCTCCGGCCGCTCGATGCTGTTCTTCTGGACCTGGCGCGGCGACCGCTTCTTCCACAAGCTGCAATGAAGAGGTCTGCCGAGATCATCGCGCTCGAAGAGCGTCTCGGCCACCGCTTTGACCGGCCCGAGTTGCTGCGCCGTGCGCTGACGCACTCCTCGATGTCGGCCCCGGGCCGCGAGGACAACCAGCGGCTCGAGTTCCTCGGCGACCGGGTGCTGGGCCTCGTCATGGCCGAGGCGCTTCTGGCCGACGACCGCAACGCCTCGGAAGGCCAGCTTGCGCCGCGCTACAACGCGCTGGTGCGCAAGGAAACCTGCGCCGACGTGGCGCGCGAGGTCGACCTTGGTGCCGCGCTGAAGCTTGGCCGCTCCGAGATGATGTCGGGTGGCCGCCGCAAGATGGCGCTGCTGGGCGATGCCATGGAAGCGGTGATCGCAGCGGTCTATCTCGACGCCGGGTTCGAGGCCGCCAAGGATCTGGTGCGCCGGCTCTGGGGTGATCGGGTCACGCGCGTCGACGAGGATGCGCGCGACGCCAAGACCTCGCTGCAGGAGTGGGCGCAAGCGCGCGGGATGCCGCCGCCGGCTTACGTAGAGACCGCGCGGTCCGGCCCCGATCACGCCCCGGTCTTCACCATCGAAGCGCGGCTCTCATCCGGCGAGACGGCGCAGGCCACCGCCGGGGCCAAGCGCAAGGCCGAGCAGGAGGCCGCCGCGGCGCTGCTTGCCAAGGTGACGGGTGGCTGAGCGCGGCGCGTCCGGAAATATGCTGGGCGCGCTCTTCATGTGCGCCGCCATGACGCTGTTCGCCATCGAAGATGCGCTCTTCAAATCGGTGACGCCGGCGCTGCCGCCCGGAGAGGCGACACTTATCTTCGGCCTCACCGGCACAGCGATCTACGTGCTGCTCACCCTGCGCGCGCGCGAACCGGTGCTGCACCCTGCGATCCTGCGCCCGAGCCTGATGATGCGGACCGTCTTCGAGATCATCGGACGGCTGTTCTTTGCCCTGTCGCTGGCCTACACGCCGCTCGCCATCACCTCGTCGATCCTGCAGGCCGCGCCGCTGGTGGTTACCGCCGGCGCGGCGCTGCTGCTGGGCGAACAGGTCGGCCCGCGACGCTGGATCGCCATGGCGGTGGGCTTCATCGGCGTGCTGATGATCCTGCGCCCGACGCCAGACGCCTTCCGCCCCGACGCGCTTCTGGCGGTCGCGGGCATGATCGGCTTCGCGATGCGCGATCTGTTCACGCGCGCCAGCCCGCCGGCGGTCTCGACCAACCAGCTGGGTGTGCTGGGCTTTGCGGTTCTCATCGTGGCCGGGCTGATCATGCTGCCCTTCGACCCTGCCCCGCCGCGCCTGCCCACGGGCACCGAGCTCGGCCGGCTGCTGCTGACCGGTGCCGTGGGCGTCGCCGCCTACACGGCGCTGACTCGCGCGATGCGCGTGGGCGAGGTTTCGGTGGTGGCGCCGTTCCGCTATTCGCGGCTTCTGGTGGCGCTGACCTTCGCCTTCCTGTTCTTCGGCGAGCGCCCCGATCTCTGGACGCTCGCGGGCGGGCTGCTGATCGTGATCAGCGGGGTCTACACGCTGTTGCGCAGCGGCAAGCCGCGCCCCCCTGCCCGCCCCGAATGATCAGAGCTTCTCGCAGCTGACCTCGATCGCGGCGTCGCGACGCGCGCCGCCAAGCGACTCCTGCGCCAGCGCGATGGCCTGCGCGTTCTTTGCCTTCCAGCGCTTCGCCTGGCTCTGGCACTCGCCAAGGGACACGCCCTGCTCGCTGCCCTTGAGCGGCGAGTCGCGATAACTGCCATCGCCCTGCAGGGCGTGGATCGTCGGGACATAAAGGGTCTCGGCGCCGGCCATCGTGGCCAGCGCCATGGTCATCAGGGCCAAAGCTGCTGCATGAACCTGTCGCATCAAAGTCTCCTTGCGCGTCGCTCCGAGTCGGAGCCTTCGCTATATAGGGCAGAGTGTCTGCCCTGCCAGCATCGCGTCCTATGGCTCTTTGCGCAAAAAACGACTATGTGATGCGGATCATTCCCCCAACGGACCAGCCCATGACCACACGCGCCGGATTTGTCGCCCTGATCGGAGAGCCCAACGCGGGCAAATCCACCCTCACCAACCGCATGGTGGGGGCCAAGGTGAGCATCGTCACCCACAAGGTGCAGACCACCCGCGCCCGCATCCGCGGCGTGGCGATGGAGGGCGACAGCCAGCTTGTCTTTGTCGACACGCCGGGCCTGTTCAAACCGCGCCGCCGGCTCGACCGCGCCATGGTCGCCGCGGCATGGGGCGGGGCGGCCGATGCCGACATCATCGTGCTTCTCGTCGAGGCCCATCGCGGCATCACCGAGGGCGTCGAGCGCATTCTTGAAGGGCTGGCCGATCTTCCTCAGGGGCGCACCGTGGCGCTGGCGATCAACAAGATCGACCGCGTCGAGGCCAAGGTGCTGCTGAAGCTGACCGAAGATCTCAACGAACGCTACGCCTTCGCCAAGACCTTCATGATCTCGGCCGAGAAGGGCCACGGCGTGAAGGACCTGCGCGAATGGCTCGCTGGCGAGGTTCCCGAGAGCCCGTGGCTGTATCCCGAGGACCAGATCGCCGACCTGCCGATGCGGACGATCGCCGCCGAGATCACGCGCGAAAAGCTGACCCTGCGCCTGCATCAGGAGCTGCCCTACCAGCTCACCGTCGAAACCGAGAGCTGGGAAGAGCGGCAGGATGGCTCGGCCCGCATCGATCAGGTGATCTACGTCATGCGAGACGGCCACAAGGGCATCGTTCTGGGCCGCAAGGGCGAGACGGTGAAGGCCATCGGCCAGGCCGCCCGCACCGAGCTCGAGGAATTTCTCGGCCGCAAGGTGCACCTGTTCCTCCAGGTCAAGGTGCGCGAGAACTGGCTCGAGGAGGCCGAGCGCTATTCCGAGATGGGGCTCGACTTCAAGGACGGCAACTGACCCCGTGGCCCGTCTGACCACGCGGTTCTGGGTCGACGCCTATCTCGCCCGGCTGTCGTTCCAGACCATCCCTGCCTACGTGACCGCCCATGGCGACGACCATGCCGGCGCGGTTCTCGTGAAGCTCTCCACGCTTGACGGCAAGGCGCGGGCCTTCACCCGTGGCTTCGACCTGATGACCGGCGCCCGGCAATGGACCGAGCTGGCCGCGGGCGATGAGCGCGAGGTCGATGCCAGCATCGCGAAGCAGCGCAGCTTCGACCCCGATCTCTGGGTGATCGAGGTCGAGGACCGACAGGGCCGCCACCTGCTTGACGAGGAGGGGCTCTCGGACTGAGGCCCGCGCTACTCGGCGGCCCGCGCCGCCTGCCATTCGGGCAGGGGAAAGAGCCGGTCGTAGCCCCAGTTGAAGCACAGCGCGTAGAGCATGTAGAACAGCGCAAAAGCCGCATCCATCACCAGCGCCTGCCAGATCGAGATGCCGAGATACCAAGCGATGAACGGCATCAGCACCACCAGCAGACCGCCCTCGAACAGCACTGCGTGCAGGATGCGGACGCGCTTGGTCTTCTCGGTGCTGCCGGTCTGGCGCTGCAGCCCCAGATCAAAGAGATAATTGTAGATCAGGTTCCACAGCGTCGCGAGCGTGGCGCTGACGATGCCGACCACGCCGATGTCGTGCATTGGCATCTGGAAGGCGAGCGCGCCGAGCGGAATCACCAGTAGCAGCCCGACGATTTCAAAGCTGATGGCGTGACGAAGACGATCGAGAGGTGAGCGCATGGCGACCTAGTCCTTGGTTGCCGGGCCGTCCCGAATGATATCCCGAGCTGGGGGAGGTCGTCCTCACACCTTAGAGATGCCAACGTCAGGGGCAGTCTTCAAGGCGCGGATGCGTGCGATTGGCGGATATGTGCTTTAGACAGCCCGAGCAGTGCCTCTGGCAGACCGCGTCGGCGGCTGCCAGACTGGCGACGTGACGAAAGGGAGGCGAGACGAATGAGCGAAACACGGGGAGGCTGCCTCTGCGGCGCGGTGCGCTTCGTGGCAAGCGGCGCGCCGGTCCGGGTCGGGATCTGCCATTGCATGGATTGCCGCAAGCACCACGGCGCTGCGTTCTTTGCGGCCGCCGTGTTCCCGGCATCGGCCGTCCGCGTCACCGGCGCGCCGCGCAGCTATCAGGGGCGGCATTTCTGCCAGACCTGCGGATCATCGGTCTTTGCACAGAGCGGCGAGGAGGTGGAGCTGCATCTGGGAGCGCTCGACACACCGGGCCAGTTCGCACCGAGCTACGAGCTCTGGACCTGCCGCCGCGAGCCTTGGCTGCCAGCCTTCCCCGATATGACCTCCTTCGAGCGTGACCGCGAGGAGATCTAGAAGCCGCCTCAGCCTTTGGTGCGCACCCGTTCAAAGCGCTGGCGGGCGATGTCCTCGTCGCGCTCGGCCTGCCGGTCGGCGGCCAGCGCGTCCTCGACATAGCTCAGATGCGCCTCGACGGCGGCCCGGGCGGCTTTCGGGTCGCGGGCCTGCAGCGCGGTGTTGATGGCGCGGTGCTGATCGAGCAGCGCCTCGCGGGTGGTGCGCTGCTTGAACATGACGGAGCGGTTGTAGAACACCCCCTCGCGCAGCAGCTGGTACATCGACCGCATCATGTGCAGCATGATGACGTTGTGACCGGCCTCGATGATCGCGAGGTGGAAATCGGCGTCGAGCCGCGCCTCGTCGGCCGGGTTGCGCTTGCCATGCGCCACCTCCATCTGCCCGAAGAGCTCGCCGATGACCCGCAGATCGGTCTCGGTGCCATGGGTCGCGGCGCGCTCGGCGGCGAGGCCCTCCATGTCGCGTCGAAAGCTCAGGTAGTCGAACACCGCCTCGTCATGGCGGGCAAAAAGCTGCACCAGCGTGTCGGAGAACGCCGAGCCCAGCGCCTCGGTGACAAATATCCCGGCCCCCGCGCGCGAGCTCAGCAGGCCGCGCGATTGCAGATCCGACACGGCCTCGCGCAGCGAGGGACGCGACACGCCCAGCCGCTCCGAAAGCTCGCGCTCCGCCGGAAGCCGCTCGCCCGGGCGCAGGATGCCACGCAGAATCAGTTCCTCGATCTGACGCACCACCGCGGCGGCGAGCTTTTCCGAATGCACGGGACGGAAGGGCATGAGAGGATCCGATCTTGCGAGAATTGGTCAGATCATATGACCGCACCGCCTTTGGACGCAAGGCGCTCTGGCGCGGCGTCACCGGTCAGCGCTCACCAGCGGTCGAGCGCAGCCTCGTCCTCGTCCTTGGCCGCGACCCAAGACTGGTCGCCACCGGCGCTTTCCTTCTTCCAGAAGGGCGCGCGGGATTTCAGGTAGTCCATCAGGTATTCCGCCGCCTCGAAGGCGTGCTGGCGATGCGCCGAGGCGGTGGCGACCATCATGATGCGCTCGCCCGCCGCCATCTTGCCGTAGCGGTGGATCACCAGCACCTCGCCCAGCGACCAGCGCGCCTGCGCCTCGCTGGCGATCTTGGTCAGCGCCTTCTCGGTCATGCCGGGATAATGCTCGATCTCCATGCCCTCGAGGCCACCGGCCACGTCGCGCACCACGCCGGTGAAGGTCACCACCGCGCCAAGATCGGTGCGGCCCGCGGCGAAGCGCTCGGCCTCAACGCCGAAATCGAACGGCGCCTCCTGCACCACGACCCGAAGTCCGGCCTGATCCGACATCGCCCGCCCCCCCTCAGCCGCCGGTCATCGGCGGGAAGAACGCGACCTCGCGGGCACCGGCCAGCGGCGCATCGAAATCCGTGAGTTCTTGATCGACGGCCACGCGCAGCGCCGAGAGATCGGCAAAGGCCGCCTCGTAGCGCTCCTCGCGCGCCTTCAGCTCCTCGACCAACGCGGCCACGGTGGCGGCAGAGGTCTCGAGTTTCTCTTTCGGCAGCCCGATGCGCTCGCGCACCCAGGCGAAATACAGCACGTCGATCATCTGTCGTCCCTCAGGTGGGGCCAGGCCTTCACAAAGTAGTCCCAGCCGGTGATCAGCGTCAGCGCGGCGGCCATCCACAGCAGCGTCAGACCGAGATAGCCCGCCCAGAGCATACCCTGCTCCTTCCAGACCAGCCCGTGGATGTCCTCGGCTTCGTGACTGAGAATCGCGCTGACCTGTTCCGGCGATACGCCCTCGACGCTGACCGCAAGGTAATGCTCGAACACGCCTTGCGCGAAAAGCACCGCGATCGCGACCATCTGGAAGTGGTCTTCCACTTCGCCAGCTTGGTGACCTTGAGCGTGCCGGCGGTGTCGCCGAGGAACTCGCGCAGGCCGCTGACGAAGACCTCGCGGAAGAGTATGAAGGTCGCGGGCAGCACCAGCCACGGCGACATCGAGGAATAGCCCACGATCACCCATCAGCGCGATCACCACCCATCGCCTTGTCGGCGATCGGGTCGAGCATCGCGCCGAGCTTCGATTCGAGGCTCCATGTCCGGGCGATATACCCGTCGAACCAGTCGGTTACGGCGGCGCTGATGAACAGCAGCAGCGCGAACCAGTCCGCCAGCGGACGGGAGAAATACAAAAACATCACCGCCACGCCGGGAGCGGCGAGCAGGCGGAGGGCGGTGAGGGTGTTGGGCAGGGTCCAGCGCATGGACGATACGTAGCGCCCTTTTGGGGGCGAGGAAAGGGAGCCGCGCGCGACAGTTCAGCTCGATTGTCGCGCCAGCCGGTCGAGGAACAATCCGCGCGCCGCCGGCAGCGGCCTGTCGCCCAGCGCCGGGGCAAGCCGGTTCTCGAGGAAATGCCCCGTCGTCCGCAGCGCATCGAGGATCTCGCCGTCGGGCGCGCTGCCGCGGCCCAGCATCACCGGCGGCAGCGGCAGCAGCCGCGCCACCCAGTCCCCTGCCCCGAAGGCCGAGACCGCCCGCCCGGTGCGCGGCGAGACGTAGTCGAGCGGTTCGTTGGTTCCGGTCACGGCGCAGGCCGAGAGATCGAGGCCGAAGCCCATCTCGTCGAGCAGCGCCATTTCCCAGCGCATGTAGGCCAGAGGCCAGAGCTCGCGCTCGGCCAGCAGGTCGAGCAAGCTCTCGGTGCGGGCATAGAGCGCCGGGTGGGCTTCGCGCTCGGGCAGGCAGAACGACAGCAGCGCCACCACCGCGTTGAGCCCGGCCAGCGACAGCCGATCGGACATGGCGCTGGCGGCGCGCGAGCGCTGCGGCTCGACGGTCCAGGCGCCCATGTGATCCTCGAGTCGCGCCCGCCAGGTCAGGTCCAGCTGCGCGCCGGGCTGCAGCGAGGGCGCGATCTTGCGCGAGGTGCCGCCACGCAGCACGCCCATGTGACGGCCATGCTCGGCGGTAAAGACCTCGAGAATCGCCGAGGTCTCGCCATGCCTGCGGGTCGAGAGAAGAATGCCGGTGTCGCGCCAGTCCATGCGCGCGACTATCCTCCGCCTTGCCGGGATCGGCAAGTTGCGTCACATCTTGCAGCCATGACCCTGCGCGCCCGCCTCTTCGCAACGCTCATCGCCCTCGTCTCCGTGGCGGGGCTGGTGCTGCAGTTCGTGACCTACGGCATCGACCATCCCGGCGCCGACGCGCTCGACACGGTCTGGAGCCTTGCGCGCTATTTCACCATCCTGACCAACGCGCTGGTGGCGGTGAGCTTCACGCTCATGGCGCTTCGCGGGCGGATGCCCGGCCCGCTCTGGATCGGCGGCCTGACGCTTTGGATCGCCATCGTCGGGGTGGTCTACTACGCGCTGCTGGCCAACGCGGTGAGCGGGCTCGACGCGGTCGCCGACCGGTTGGTGCACATGGTGACCCCCCTTCTGACGGTGGCGTTCTGGCTCTTCTGCGCCCCGAAACACGGGCTGTCTCTGGTCAGCGCGGCGACCTGGCTGCTCTGGCCGCTGGTCTATGTGGGCTATGCGCTGCTGCGCGGGCAGCTGGACGGGCTCTACCCGTATTTCTTCGTCGACCCGACAAGGATCGGCTGGGACGGCGTGCTCCGCTGGTCGGCACTGCTCTGCGCCAGCTTCGCCAGCGCCGGGGGGCTGCAGGTGGGCCTCGCCCGGTTTCTGCGCTAGGCCCCCAGGCCAAGCCTCGCCACATCAGCTATCGGCAGTCCCGCCCAGCCGGGATCCTGCAAGCCATTGAGCCCCCTCTCGAGCCACAGCGACAGGCGTCGCGCACGCTGCAGCCGAGGCGTGGGGCGCTCGCCTCGGTTGCGAGACCGCTTCCAACGACCGTCAGCGTGGCAGCCCTTCCGCGACCGTCTCAGAGTCAGAGTCAGATCCACCACACGCTCCGGCGGCCACCTTGGTCAAGCCGGCGCCCGGCCCCTCGTCCTTGCCGACTGGCCCGCAGCCCCGGATCCCCGGACAACAAAAAACCCGGGCGCGAACGCCCGGGCAGTTGGTCACGAAAGGCTGATAGGAAGGAGGAGATCAGCCCTTGGAGAATTCCGGGTAGGCCTCCATGCCCAGCTCGCCCATGTCGAGGCCCGCGATTTCTTCCTCTTCCGAGACACGGATGCCCATGACCAGCTTGAGGATGAACCACACGACCGCGGAGGTGACGACGGTGAAGATGCCGACCACGACGATGCCGTAGAGCTGCGTGCCGAGCGAGGCGTCACCGTTGGTGAAGACCACGGCGATGGTGCCCCAGATGCCGCAGATCAGGTGGACCGGGATCGCGCCGACGACGTCGTCGATCTTCATCTTGTCGATCGCCGGGATGGCGAAGACCACGATGATACCGCCGATGGCACCGATGATGGTGGCTGCGCCCAGCGAGGGGGTCAGCGGCTCTGCGGTGATCGAGACGAGGCCTGCGAGGGCGCCGTTCAGGACCATGGTGAGGTCGGGCTTCTTGAACATCACCTGGCTGACGATCAGCGCGGCGATGGCGCCACCGGCAGCAGCGGTGTTGGTGTTGGCGAAGATGCGCGACACGTCTGCGACGTCACCCACGGTGCCCATTGCCAGCTGCGATGCGCCGTTGAAGCCGAACCAGCCGAGCCACAGGATGAACGTGCCGAGCGTGGCGAGGGTCAGGTTGGAGCCCGGGATCGGGATCACGGTGCCGTCCTTGAACTTGCCGATACGCGGGCCGAGGATGATGGCACCGGTCAGAGCGGCCCAGCCACCCACGGAGTGCACGACGGTCGAGCCGGCGAAGTCGAGGAAGCCTGCTGCGTCGAGGAAACCGCCGCCCCACTTCCAGGAGGCCTGCAGCGGGTAGATGATCGAGGTCAGCACGATCACGAAGATCAGGAACGGCCACAGCTTGATACGCTCGGCCAGGGTGCCCGAAACGATCGACGCGGTGGTGGCGCAGAACATCAGCTGGAAGAAGAAGTCCGAGCCGGTCGAGGCGTAGCCGTAATCGTCGGCACCTTCGGCGGTCACACCCACGACTTCAAGAACCGCGGGGCCCCAGACGCCGGAGATGATGCCTTCGGAGGCCCAGGTGCCGAGCGGGTACATCAGGTTGTAGCCGATCAGGTAGTAGAAGATCGCGGCGAGCGAGAACAGCGCGACGTTCTTCATGCACTGCATGGCGACGTTCTTGGAGCGGACGAGGCCGGCTTCCAGCATCGCGAAGCCTGCGGCCATCCACATCACCAGGAAACCACCGATGAGGAAGAGCAGCGAGTTGAAGATGAAGACGGTGTCGGTCGAGGCGTTGACGCCCGGAGCGGGGCCCTCGTCCTGTGCCAGGCCCAGCGAGGGCAGCGCGATCAGCGCGGCAGCCGGGGCGAGAGTCTTGAGAAGTTTCATGTTCCGTTGTCCCTTGTAATCTTTGCGAACGAACCGCGATCAGATCGCGTCTGCGTCGGTTTCGCCGGTACGGACCCGCACCGCCTGCGCCACGTCCAGCACGAAGATCTTGCCGTCGCCGATCTTGCCGGTCTGCGCCGTCTTGGTGATCGTTTCGACAACCTGGTCGGCCATGGAGGCAGCAACCACGATCTCCAGCTTGATCTTCGGTACGAAGTTCACAGCATATTCTGCGCCGCGGTAGATTTCGGTGTGGCCGGACTGAGAGCCGAAGCCCTTGATTTCCGTCACCATCATGCCGCGCACGCCGATACCGGTGAGCGCCTCGCGCACCTCCTCGAGCTTGAACGGCTTGATCGTCGCAATGATCAGTTTCACCTTGGTCCCTTTCAGTTTTGCAGACGGCTGCCTGCGGTATGCATGGGCAGAAAGCCGCCCGATGCCTGGCATTGGAAGAAAAGGCCCTTGTAAGGCCCGAGCGAGTCCCCATTGACGCACAAGAAAAGTGCTTAATCTGACTGATCGCACAATTTTAATGCACATCAAAAAGTCATTAATCGGGCAGTTTCGCGGTCTACATCACCCGCCAAAGTCGCTATCCTGCCTCGAAAGAGCAGCATGCCAGGCAAGACGACATGAGTGATTCAGGCCGGGGCAAGGGCCGGCTGGTGGCGGAGCGACGCTACCAGGAAAAGGCCGGCCAAACGCCCAGGAAATCCAAGCCGAAGAAGACCAACCGCAAGGCACCGCGGCGCAAGCCCGTGCGCAAGCGCAATCCCATCGCGGCCTTCTTCATTGGCATATTCCGCTGGGTCTTCGGCCTGATCTGGAAGATCACATGGCGGATCACGGCGGTTGTGGCGCTGCTCCTCGCGGTCGGCGTGGGCTATTTCTACGCCCAGCTTCCCCCGGTCGAGGATCTGCTCGACGGCCGCGCCCGCGGCTCGGTCACGCTGATGGACCGCAATGGCCAGATCTTCGCCTGGCGCGGCGACCAGTTCGGCGGCGCGGTGACCGCCGACAGCGTCAGCCCGCATCTGCGCAACGCGGTCATCGCCACCGAGGACAAGCGCTTCTACCGCCACTTCGGCATCTCGCCCCGCGGCATCGCCAGTGCCGTGCGCATCAACATGTCCGAGGGCCGCGGCCCGCTCTCGGGCCACGGCGGCTCGACCATCACCCAGCAGACCGCGAAGCTGCTCTGCCTCGGCGTGCCCTTCGACGACACCCAATGGGAGAGCGAGGCCGCCTACATCTCTGATTGCCGCCGCACCACGCTGGTCCGCAAGGGCCGCGAGGCGCTCTACGCGATGGCGATGGAGGCCAAGTACACCAAGGACGAGATCCTCTCGATCTATCTCAACCGCGCCTACATGGGCGGCGGCGCCTACGGTGCCGAGGCCGCGGCGCAGCGCTATTTCAGCAAACACGCCGGCGAGCTGAACCCGCAGGAATCGGCGATGCTCGCCGGTCTGCTGACCGCGCCGTCGTCGCTGTCGCCGACGAACGACATCGAGCGCTCGCAAGCGCGCGCCGCCACGGTGCTGCGGCTGATGAACGATCAGGGCTTCCTCTCCGCCGAGCAGACCCAGCGCGCGCAGGCCAACCCGGCGGAACTTTCGGAAGAGGCGCAGCGCCGTCTTGGCGGGTATTTCGCCGACTGGGTGATGTCGACCGGGCCGGAGTTCTTCACCCGCGACACCACCGAGGACGTGGTGATTGCGACCACGCTCGACCCCAAGCTGCAGCGCGCCGCCGAAGAGGCGATGAACACCGTCTACCGCGAGAAGGTCACCAAGCCCGGCTCGGTGGTGCAGGCGGCGATCGTGGTGATGTCGGCGGACGGCGCCGTGCGCGCCATGGTCGGCGGCAAGAAGACCGGCGTCTCGGGCGTGTTCAACCGCGCCACGCAGGCCAAGCGCCAGACCGGCTCCTCCTTCAAGCCCTTCATCTACGCCACCGCGCTGGAGCTCGGCTATTCGCCCTATGACACCGTCGTCGACGAGCCGTTCTGCATGAACATCCCCGGCTCGGGCCAGTGGTGCCCCGAGAACTACAGCCGCAACTACAAGGGAACCGTCACCCTCACCGACGCGCTCAAGCAGTCGCTCAACATCCCCGCGATCAAGATCTCCGAAAGCGTCGGCCGCGATCTGGTGCACAAGGTGGCAAACGAGTTCGGCATCAAGTCCGAGCTCAACGACACCCCTGCCATGGCGCTCGGCACCTCCGAGGCCACGCTGCTGGAGATGACCGGCGCCTATTCCGGCTTTCTCAACGGCGGCTCCGCGGTGGTGCCCTACGGGCTCAAGGAACTGCGGCTCAAGGGCGATGACGAGGTGCTCATGGGCACCGGCGGCGGCATCCGCGAGCGGGTGATCCAGACCGAGGCGGCGGGCCAGCTGACCTGGATGATGGAGAAGGTCATCACCGAGGGCACCGGTCGCCGCGCGATCCTGCCCGACGGCCGCCCGGCCGCCGGCAAGACCGGCACCTCGAACGATGCCCGCGACGCGTGGTTCATCGGCTTCACCGCCGACTACGTGGTTGGCGTCTGGATGGGCAACGACGATAACTCGCCGCTCAGCGGTGTCACCGGCGGCGGCCTGCCGGCCGACATCTGGCGCGAAACCATGGTACGCGTGAACGAAGGCCTGCCGATCAATCCGCTGCCCGCCATCGCCCCCGAGGGCCCCTCGCCGCAGATGGTCGAGGAGCAGCAGCGCCAGCAGCAACAGCAGCAGGCGCCGACGCAGGAACGCCGCCAGCGCGACAACTTCATCCAGCAGGTCCTGCGCGACCTTCTGGGCGGCGGCTGACTGACGCCACGGCGCACCGCGCGAGGGATGGGATTTTTCTTTCCCTCGCGCCGCCGACACGGTCTAACACTGGCCACGTCCCCTCGACGGAAGGAGCCCCGGCATGAGCGTGAAAGAGATCTTCGAGAGCATGGAATACGGTCCCGCCCCCGAAAGCCCCGCCGAGGCGCTTACCTGGCTCGTCGACCAGGGCGACCGCTTCGGCCACTTCATCGACGGCGCCTTCACCCCGCCGGGCGAGACCTTCGAGAGCCGCAACCCGGCGACCGGCGAGGTCCTGGCGAGCCTCACGCAGGCGACACAGGCCGATGTCGACGCCGCCGTCTCTGCCGCCCGCGCCGCACAGGGAAAATGGCAGCGCCTCGGAGGTCCGGCCCGCGCCCGTCACCTCTATGCCATCGCCCGGCTGGTGCAGAAGCACGCCCGGCTCTTCGCGGTGCTCGAGACGCTGGACAACGGCAAGCCGATCCGAGAGAGCCGCGACATCGACGTGCCCCTCGTCGCCCGCCACTTCTACCACCATGCCGGCCATGCCCAGCTGATGGAGAGCGAGATGCCGGGGCGCGAGGCGCTCGGTGTCTGCGGCCAGATCATCCCGTGGAACTTCCCGCTGCTGATGCTGGCATGGAAGGTCGCTCCGGCGCTGGCGATGGGCAACACCGTGGTGCTGAAGCCCGCCGAATGGACCTCGCTCACGGCCCTGCTTTTCGCCGATATCTGCCGCCAGGCGGGCCTGCCCAAGGGTGTGGTCAACATCGTCACCGGCGACGGCGCGGTCGGAGAGATGATCACCGCCTCGGAGGTCGACAAGATCGCCTTCACCGGCTCGACCGAGGTCGGCCGGAAGATCCGTGAGGCCACCGCCGGCAGCGGCAAGGCGCTGACCCTCGAACTGGGCGGCAAGTCGCCCTACATCGTCTTCGAGGATGCCGATCTCGACAGCGCCGTCGAGGGGCTGGTGGATGCGATCTGGTTCAACGGCGGGCAGGTCTGCTGCGCCGGCTCGCGGCTTCTCGTTCAGGAGGGCATCGCCGAGCGCTTCCACGCAAAGCTCAAGGCGCGCATGGAGAAGCTGCGCATCGGCGATCCGCTCGACAAGTGCATCGACGTGGGGGCCATCGTCGATCCGGTGCAGCGCGACCGCATCGCCGCGATGGTCGCAGGCAGCGACGGCGAGATCTTCCAGTCCGGCCCCTGCCCCGAGGGCTGCTTCTACCCGCCGACGCTGATCTCCGGGCTGTCGCCGGCCTCGAAGCTGATGCAGGACGAGATCTTCGGCCCGGTGCTGGTCTCGGCCACTTTCCGCACGCCTTCCGAGGCGGTGCAGATGGCCGACAACACGCGCTACGGCCTCGCCGCCAGCGTCTGGTCCGAGAACATCAACACCGCGCTCGACATCGCGCCCAAGCTCGCCGCCGGCGTGGTCTGGGTCAACGGCTCGAACATGTTCGACGCCGCCGCTCCCTTTGGCGGCCTGCGCGAAAGCGGCTTCGGGCGCGAGGGCGGCCCGGAGGGTCTCACGGCCTACACCCGCGACAGCCGCAAGCCCAAGGCGCTCAAGCCCATCGCGCCCTTCGGCGGCGACGAGGCCGAGCCGCAACCGGTGGACCGCACCGCCAAGCTCTATATCGGCGGCAAGCAGGCGCGGCCCGATGGCGGCTACGCCCGCGCGGTCAACGACAAGCGCGGCAAGCTCATCGGCCAGGCGCCGCTGGCCAACCGCAAGGACATCCGCAACGCCGTCGAGGCGGCGCGCGGCGCGGCAGCGTGGTCTTCGGCCAGCGCCCACAACCGCGCTCAGGTGATCTATTATATCGGCGAGAACCTCTCGGCGCGCGCCGAGGAGTTCGCCGCCACCATCGACCGCATGACCGGCGCCCGCACCGGCGCCAAGGAGGTCGAGAAATCGGTCGAGCGGCTCTTTACCTATGCCGCCTGGGCCGACAAGTTCGATGGGCGCATCGCCAACGTGCCGCTGCGCGGCGCGGCGCTTGCCATGCGCGCGCCCTGCGGCGTGATCGGCGGCTTCTGCCCCGATGCCTACCCCCTGCTCGGGCTCGTGTCGCTGATGGCCCCGGCCATCGCCATGGGCAACCGGGCGATTCTCGTGGCCTCCGAACCGTTCCCGCTCGCCGCGACCGAGTTCTACCAGGTGCTCGAGACCTCGGACGTGCCGGGCGGCGTGGTCAACATCCTCACCGGCAGCCATGCCGAGCTGGCGCCCACGATGGCCAGCCACATGGATATCGAGGCGGTGTGGAGCTTCTCGGGCGCCGATCTCTCGACAGAGATCGAACGCGGCGCGGCGGGCAACCTCAAGCGCGCTTGGGTGAATTACGCCCAGGACCGCGACTGGATGGGCGCCGATGGCGAAGGCCGCGCCTTCCTCGAGGCCGCGACCGAGGTCAAGACGGTGTGGATCCCCTGGGGCGCCTGATACGGGCTTGATACGCGGCGGCGCGGGCGTTAAGCGCTGCGCTGCCCTGCGATCATTGAGATTTTGCGACTCCGATGCTATCTTAAAGGCACGCCCGGCGCCGGGGTGGCTTTCGGCGCTTGCAACCAAGGAGGACAACGTCCTGACACTTACTGCGAATGCGGCCGGTGCCGCAGAGCCGGGGGCGCCGATGAACGGCCTGCCCCAATCCGAGGTCACAAGCGAGCAGATCCTCGCGCGCATCCTCGAAAGCCTCGATGACAACAAGGCGGAAGACGTCGTGCAGATCGACCTGCGCGGCAAGACCTCCGTGTGCGACCAGATGGTCGTGTGCTCGGGCCGCTCCTCGCGTCAGGTTGTCTCGATCGCCGAGAAGCTGGTCGAAGACCTGAAGCACGATCTGGGCCTGCTGCCCAAGATCGAGGGTCAGGACACCGGCGACTGGGTTCTGGTCGACACCGGCGATGTCATCGTCCATGTCTTCCGCCCGGAAGTGCGCGAGTTCTACCAGCTCGAGAAGATGTGGATGCCGCTTGGCAAAACCGCGCAGACCGTGACCTGACCACGGTCTCATGCGCGTACATCTTTGCGTCGTGGGGCGCCTTCGGGCGGGCCCCGAACGCGATCTTGTCGACGACTACCTGAAAAGATTCGACCGCACCGGTCGTGCGCTCGGGCTTGGCCCGGTGCGCGTGGTGGAGGTCGACGACCGCAAGGGCGGCGGCATGGCCTCCGAGGCGGAGTTGCTGCGCCGCGCCCTGCCCTCCGGCGCGCGGCTCTGCATCCTCGATGAACGCGGCAAGCTCATGAGCTCTCCGGATTTCGCCCAGACCCTCGGCCGCTGGCGCGATGACGGCACCCAGGACATGGCCTTCGTCATCGGCGGTGCCGACGGCCTCGACCCGTCGTTGCGCGCCGAGGCCGACATGGCGCTGTCCTTCGGGCAGATGGTCTGGCCGCACATGTTGGTGCGGGTGATGATCGCCGAGCAGCTCTACCGCGCCGCCTCGATCCTCGCAGGAAGCCCATACCACCGCGTGTGAGGGCCCGTTACGATTCACCTGAGCGGGAATTCGCGCGCGCAGCATTCCACGGCGGCGGGTTTCCGCTAGCGGTATTGAGGCACCATTGCCAAGCCCGACATGCTTGAATTAGCAGGATTCCCAAGCGTGTGCTCGCTGCCTGAAATCGCGCGTATGCGTCGGCAACCCTGTCCCCAGCGGTCAATTCCCGTCCGCGAGTCGGCGCATCTCAAGGCCCCGGAGTTCCCCAAACTCCGGGGCCACCTTCTTTCTTGGAAAGAGACTGCTCAGCTATAGGCGTAGATCAGCAGACCGGCGCCGAGAATGACGCGGTAGATGACGTAGGGCGTGAAGCTCACCGAGTGCAGCAGACGCATCATCAGGGTCAGCGCCGCCAGCGCCGCACCAAAGGCGAAGACCGCGCCGATCAGCCCGTCGATGGCAACGCTGGCATCGGCCTCGGAGGCGACCTCGAGCCCCAGCAAAGCGCCCGAGGCGAGGATCGTCGGAATCGACATCAGCATCGCGATCTTGGCGGCGTCGTGCCGATTGTAGCCCAGGAACCGCCCGCCGGTGATGCAGATGCCCGAACGCGAGGTGCCGGGGATCAGAGCCACCGCCTGCCAGAGCCCCATCTTCAGCGCATCCATTGCGCCCCAGTCCTGCTCTTCCTTGTGCACCGGCCCGCGCTGGTCGGCCCAGTAGAGCACGATCCCGAAGCCCAGCATCGTCCAGCCGATCACCGCCACCGAGCGCAGCGCCTCGTCGAGACCGGTGATCTTCATCAGGAGGCCCGCGATGATCACCGGGATGGTGGCGATGATCAGGCCGAAGGCGAGCCGCGCCCCCGGCGTCTCGCGCCGTCCGCGGATCAGGTCGACGGTGCCCAGCGCCACCACGCGTACGTCGCGCCAGAAATAGAGCACCACGGCGGCCAGCGTGCCGACATGCACGGCAACATCGATGGCCTGCCCCTGATCGGCCATGCCTGTCAGATTCGGCAGAAGAATCAGGTGACCTGAGGAGGAAATAGGCAGAAACTCGGTGATGCCCTGTATCAGGGCCAGCAGGATGAGCTGCAGCATTGGCATGGGCAGGAACCTCCGGCTAGCCTCACACCGTGTCTATAACGCCCTTGTTTCAAGGGGAAAAGCGTCAAATAGGTCCGGCTCGTTACTCAGTTTTCATGAAAGAATGCTGTGCGCCGAGTCGTGTTCGCAAAATAAAGCGAATATAGGTCAGCCTTTCTGACTTTTCTTTCAATTCAGCTTTCAGTATTGAAGCCCGACCCAAGGACTTGTTCGGAGACCCAGGAACATGGCGAAGCAGCCGATGCTCAAATTCGTGAAGATCGAGCGGGATATGCCCGAGAAACGCGAGGCAGATGTCCGGAACAAGGACTTCGACGAAATCTATGCCGAGTTCGCCGACGCCAAGGCGACGGAGCAGTCGAGCCGTTGTTCGCAATGCGGCGTGCCCTACTGCCAGTCGCACTGCCCGCTGCACAACAACATCCCCGACTGGCTGCGCCTGACCGCGACCGGCCGCCTCGAGGAGGCCTACGAGGTCAGCCAGGCGACCAACACCTTCCCCGAGATCTGCGGCCGCATCTGCCCGCAGGACCGTCTGTGCGAGGGCAACTGCGTCATCGAGCAGTCGGGCCACGGCACCGTGACCATCGGCTCGGTCGAGAAGTACATCACCGACACCGCGTGGGAGAAAGGCTGGGTCAAGCCCGCCTCCCCGGCGCAGGAACGTCAGGAAAGCGTCGGCATCATCGGTGCCGGCCCCGGCGGCCTTGCCGCCGCCGACATGCTGCGCCGCGCCGGCGTGCAGGTGACGGTCTATGACCGCTATGACCGTGGCGGCGGCCTGCTGACCTACGGCATCCCGGGCTTCAAGCTCGAAAAGGAAATCGTCATGCGCCGCATGCAGCAGCTCGAGGATGGCGGCGTCCGCTTCGTGATGAACTGCAGCGTCGGCGAGGACATGTCCTTCGAAGACATCCGCGAACAGCATGACGCGGTGATCATCGCCACGGGCGTCTACAAGTCGCGCGACCTGCGCGGCCCCGGAGCTGGCGCCAAGGGCATCGTCAAGGCGATCGACTACCTCACCGCGTCGAACCGCACCGCCAATTTCGGCGATACCGTGCCGGAATACGAAAGCGGCGAGCTCAACGCCAACGGCAAGAAGGTCGTGGTGATCGGCGGCGGCGACACCGCCATGGACTGCGTCCGCACCGCGATCCGTCAGGGCGCCGAGAGCGTGAAATGTCTCTACCGCCGCGACCGTGCCAACATGCCCGGCTCGCAGCGCGAAACCCAGAACGCCGAGGAAGAAGGCGTGCAGTTCGAGTGGCTGACCGCGCCCAAGGGCTTCATGGGCGATCCGGTCTCCGGCGTGCTGGTACAGAAGATGCGCCTCGGCCTGCCCGATGCCACCGGTCGCCAGTCGCCCGAGCTGATCGAGGGCTCCGACTACGAAGAGCCCGCCGATCTGGTCATCAAGGCGCTCGGCTTCGAGCCGGAAGAGCTGCCGACGCTGTGGGGCGCGCCCGAGCTGGAAGTGACCCGCTGGGGCACCATCAAGGCCGAGTTCACCTCCGGCCGCACCGCCCTGCCCGGCGTCTACGCCGTGGGCGACATCGTGCGCGGTGCCAGCCTCGTGGTCTGGGCGATCCGTGACGGCCGCGACTGCGCCGAGCACGTGCTGCAGGACTTCAACAAGACCGCCGCCGTCGCGGCGGAGTGATCCAGGGCGCGCGCCAGCGCGGCGCGCCCCGCAAGCCGGCGCGTCGGATGGCCCGATGCGCCATGCCAGAGGACAGGGTGATGACCGGACGGACAGGCGCATGCATGTGCGGCGCGGTGCGCTTCACGGCGAAGTCGATGGGCGGCTTCGGCGTCTGCCATTGCGAGCAGTGCCGCCGCTGGGCCGGCTCGGCGCTGTTCGCCGTCACCGTGCCGGTCGCCGACATGGCGATTGAGAACGCGGGCAGCATCCGCGCCTTCCGCTCCTCCGACTGGGCCAGCCGCGAGTTCTGCGGCACCTGCGGCTCGGTGCTTTGGTATCGCTACGACAAGGGCGTCGACGGCGCCGGCGATTACGAGGTCACCATCGGCCTGCTCGATGATGCCTGCGGGCTGGTGCTCGAGCGCGAGATCTTCGCCGACGAGAAGCCCGACTGCTGGGCACTGCAGGGCGATCATCCCCGCATGACCCGCGCCGAGACGCTGACCAAGTACGGCGTGCAGGTGGACGGCGCATGATCCGCGCCCTGCCCACTCTGGCGCTTGCCGCGCTGCTCGCCGCGCCCGCCACGGCCGAGATCCAGCCCTATGCCGGGCAGGACGCGCGCGACGTCGCCTCGCTGAGCGCGGCAGATGTGCAGGCGATCCTCGCGGGCGAGGGCTGGGGCCTGGCAAAGCCCGCCGAGCTCAACGGCTACCCCGGTCCGGCCCACGTGCTGGAGCTCGCCGAGGAGCTGGAGCTGACAGACGAACAGACCGCCTCGGTAGAGGCGATCCATGACGAGATGACGCGCGCGGCGATGACTGCCGGCGCCGAATACGTCGCCAGCGAAGAGCATCTGACCAAGATGTTCCGCGCCGGTCACGCTGAGCCCGACATGCTCGCCGCCCTGCTGCAAAGCTCGGCCAACGCATTGTCGCGGCTGCGCGAGGTGCACCTTGCGGCGCATCTGGCGGTGACGCCGCTGCTGAGCGACGACCAGAAAGAGACTTACGCGCGTCTGCGCGGATATGGCGGCGGGACCGGGGGGCACGAAGGTGCCGGCCACGACCACCCGCAGCATTGATCAAGGAGGCTTGACCATGACCACTTACGACCAGAACTGGGCCGCCGCCGAGGAAGCCAAGCGCAAATGGATGGAAGAGAACGCCCTGTTCCGCGAGGAGCATGAGCATTCGTCCTGCGGCGTGGGCCTCGTGGTGTCCATCGACGGCAAGCCGTCGCGCAAGGTTGTCGAGGCAGGCATCACCGCGCTGAAGGCCATCTGGCACCGCGGCGCAGTTGACGCCGACGGCAAGACCGGCGACGGCGCCGGCATCCATGTGCAGATCCCTGTCGCGTTCTTCTACGACCAGATCGACCGCACCGGCCACGCGCCGCGCAAGGGTGAGCTGATGGCCGTGGGCCAAGTCTTCCTGCCGCGCACCAACTTTGCCTCGCAGGAGACCTGCCGGACCATCGTCGAGACCGAGGTCCTGCGCATGGGCCACTACATCTACGGCTGGCGCCACGTGCCGGTGAACGTCGACTGCCTTGGCGAGAAGGCCAACGCGACGCGCCCGGAGATCGAGCAGATCCTGATCTCGAACGCCAAGGGCGTCGACGAGGAGACCTTCGAGCGCGAGCTCTACGTCATCCGTCGCCGCATCGAGAAGGCCGCCGCCGCGGCCGGCATCAACGAGCTCTACATCGCCTCGCTGTCCTGCCGCTCGATCATCTACAAGGGCATGATGCTGGCCGAGCAGGTGGCGGATTTCTATCCCGATCTGCAGGACGAGCGCTTCGAGTCCGCCTTCGCGATCTACCACCAGCGCTATTCCACCAACACCTTCCCGCAGTGGTGGCTGGCCCAGCCCTTCCGCATGCTCGCCCATAACGGCGAGATCAACACGCTGAAGGGCAACACCAACTGGATGAAGAGCCACGAGATCCGCATGGCCTCGTCGACCTTCGGAGAGATGGCCGAGGACATCAAGCCGATCATCGCCAGCGGTGCGTCGGACTCCGCCGCCCTCGACGCGGTGTTCGAAGTGCTGGTCCGCGCCGGGCGCAACGCGCCGATGGCCAAGACCATGCTGATCCCGGAATCGTGGTCCAAGCAGGCGGTGGAGCTGCCGCAGGCGTGGCGCGACATGTATTCCTACGTCAACTCGGTGATGGAGCCGTGGGACGGCCCCGCGGCGCTCGCCATGACCGACGGCCGCTGGGTCTGCGGCGGTCTCGACCGCAACGGCCTGCGTCCGATGCGCTATGTCGTGACCGGTGACGATCTGCTGATCGCCGGCTCCGAGGCGGGCATGGTTCCCGTCGACGAGGGCACCGTCCGCGAGAAGGGCGCGCTTGGCCCAGGCCAGCTCATCGCCGTCGACATGGAAGAGGGCAAGCTCTACCACGACACCCAGATCAAGGACCGCCTCGCGGCCTCGCAGCCCTTCGGCGAATGGGTCGGCAAGATCACCGATCTTGACGAGCCGCTGTCGAAGGTCACCGAGAAGCCGGTCTTCACCGGCGCCGAACTGCGCAAGCGTCAGATCGCGGCGGGCTACTCGATCGAGGAGCTCGAGCAGATCCTGTCGCCGATGGCCGAGGACGGCAAGGAGGCGCTGGCCTCGATGGGCGACGACACGCCCTCTGCGGTGCTGTCCAAGAAGTATCGCCCGCTGAGCCACTTCTTCCGCCAGAACTTCAGTCAGGTCACCAACCCGCCGATCGACAGCTTGCGCGAATTCCGCGTCATGAGCCTCAAGACGCGGTTCGGCAACCTCAAGAACGTGCTCGATGAATCCTCGTCCCAGACCGAGATCCTCGTGCTCGAGAGCCCGTTCGTGGGCAACGCCCAGTTCGACGAGCTGAAAGAGCACTTCAATGCCGGGCTGGTCGAGATCGACTGTACCTTCCCCGCCGATGGCGGCGAGGGCGCGCTGCGCGAAGCACTGGCGCGCATCCGCAACGAGGCCGAGGACGCGGTGCGCTCGGGCGGCGGGCACCTCGTGCTCACCGACCAGCACCAGTCCGAGGACAAGGTCGCGATGCCGATGATCCTCGCCACCTCGGCGGTACATTCCTGGCTGACCAAGAAGGGCCTGCGCACCTTCTGCTCGCTGGGCGTCCGCTCGGCCGAGTGCATCGACCCGCATTACTTCGCCGTCCTCGTGGGCTGCGGTGCGACCATCGTGAACCCCTACCTCGCCGAGGACAGCCTGGCCGACCGCATCGACCGCGGCCTGCTCGACGGCAGCCTGACCGAGAACGTCGCCCGCTTCCGCGAGGCCATCGACCAGGGTCTGCTCAAGATCATGGCCAAGATGGGCATCTCGGTGATCTCGTCCTATCGCGGCGGCCTCAACTTCGAGGCCGTAGGCCTGTCGCGCGCCATGTGCGCCGAGTACTTCCCCGGCATGCTGAGCCGGATCTCGGGCATCGGTGTGCACGGCATCCAGAACAAGGCCGAGGAGATCCACGAGCTGGCCTTCCGCGGCGGCCGCGACGTCCTGCCGATCGGCGGCTTCTACAAAGCGCGCAAGTCGGGCGAGACCCACGCGTGGGGGGCGCAGACCATGCACCTCATGCAGGCGGCCTGCAACAAGGCCTCCTACGAGCTTTGGAAGACCTATTCCAAGGCGATGCGGGCCAACCCGCCGATCCACCTGCGCGACCTGCTGGACGTGAAGCCGATCGGCAAGGCGATCCCGATCGAGGAGGTCGAGAGCATCACCTCGATCCGCAAGCGCTTTGTCACCCCGGGGATGTCGCTGGGTGCGCTGTCGCCCGAGGCGCACAAGACCCTCAACGTCGCGATGAACCGCATCGGCGCCAAGTCGGATTCCGGTGAAGGCGGCGAGGATCCGGCACATTTCGTGCCCGAGCCCAACGGCGACAACCCGTCGGCCAAGATCAAGCAGGTGGCATCGGGCCGCTTCGGCGTCACCGCCGAGTACCTGAACCACTGCGAAGAGCTCGAGATCAAGGTCGCGCAGGGTGCCAAGCCCGGCGAGGGTGGCCAGCTTCCGGGCATGAAGGTCACCGATCTGATCGCCCGCCTGCGCCACTCGACCAAGGGCGTGACGCTGATCTCGCCGCCGCCGCACCACGACATCTACTCGATCGAGGACCTTGCGCAGCTGATCTACGACCTCAAGCAGATCAACCCGCGCTGCAAGGTGACGGTGAAGCTGGTGGCGTCTTCGGGCGTCGGCACGATTGCGGCCGGTGTTGCGAAGGCCAAGGCCGACGTGATCCTGATCTCGGGTCACAACGGCGGCACCGGCGCGTCGCCGGCGACCTCGATCAAGTATGCCGGTCTGCCATGGGAGATGGGCCTCACCGAGGCGCACCAGGTTCTGGCGATGAACAAGCTGCGTGACCGTGTCACGCTGCGCACCGACGGCGGTCTGCGCACCGGCCGTGACATCGTCATGGCCGCCATGATGGGCGCCGAGGAATTCGGCATCGGCACCGCCGCGCTGATCGCCATGGGCTGCATCATGGTCCGCCAGTGCCAGTCGAACACCTGCCCGGTGGGCGTCTGCACCCAGGACGAGGAGCTGCGTGGCAAGTTCACCGGCAATGCCGACAAGGTGGTCAACCTGATCACCTTCTACGCCACCGAAGTGCGCGAGATCCTCGCCTCGATCGGTGCACGCAGCCTGAACGACGTGATCGGCCGCGCCGATCTGCTGCGTCAGGTGTCGCGCGGGGCCGAGCATCTCGACGACCTCGACCTCAACCCGCTGCTGATCCGCGTCGATGGCGCAGACGACATCGTCTACGACCGCTACAAGGACCGCAACGCGGTGCCCGACACGCTCGATGCCGAGATCGTCCGCGACGGTCACCGCTTCCTCGAGGACGGCGAGAAGATGCAGCTCTCCTACGCGGTGCAGAACACCCACCGCACCGTGGGCACGCGGACCTCGTCGCACATCGTGTCGAAGTTCGGCATGCGCAACGCGCTGCAGCCCGATCACCTGCACGTCAAGCTGACCGGCTCCGCCGGCCAGTCGCTGGGGGCCTTCGCGGCGCCGGGCCTCAAGATCGAGGTGTCGGGCGATGCCAACGACTATGTCGGCAAGGGCCTGTCGGGCGGTCTGATCGTGGTGCGTCCGCCGATGATGTCGCCGCTCAAGGCGGAAGAGAACACCATCATCGGCAACACCGTGCTCTACGGTGCCACCGACGGCCACCTCTTTGCTGCCGGCCGCGCAGGCGAGCGCTTCGCGGTGCGCAACTCGGGCGCCAAGGTGGTGGTCGAGGGCTGCGGCTCGAACGGCTGCGAGTACATGACCGGCGGTGTGGCGGTGATCCTCGGACCGATCGGCGCCAACTTCGGTGCCGGCATGACCGGTGGCATGGCCTATCTCTATGACCCCGAGGGCATGGCGCAGGATATGCTGAACATGGAAAGCCTCGTCACCTGCACCGTCACGCAGGAGCACTGGGAAGCCGAGCTGAAGGACCTCATCGAGCGTCACGTCGCCGAGACCAAGAGCCGCAAGGCGCAGGACATCCTGCAGCACTGGGATCTCGAGAAGGGCAACTTCCTGCAGGTCTGCCCCAAGGAGATGCTCAACAAGATCGCCCACCCGCTGGGAATCGAGGACAGCGTCGCGGTTCCGGCCGAGTAAGCCGCTCCAAGAGGAAACAACAAAAACGCCCGGGCACTCCCCGGGCGTTCTTGTTTTTCAATACCTTGGCTCGGGGCCGCCTCACGAGGGCCGCATTCTCCCCCAAGTGGTGTCGCAATACCGTGAGATGATGAACCCTGTCCCGGCTCATCCCGGGGCACAGCGTGGTGTACGGGTACGAGTGACAGGACCTTCTTTGCCGCACAGAGGCGGTCCGGGTCCGGTGCGTTCGGGCGTACCGGGCCCTTTTTGCGAACACTGCTTTCCCGAACGAGTCCGCCCGTGTAGACCATGATCCATGGCGCGAGCAGCAAAGAAAACCAAAGCGAAGCAGACCAGCGATTCCGCCCCGCGCAAATCCGCGTCGGGGACCAGACGGCCGTTCCGACCGTTGCGCTGGTTCATCCGGCTGGCCGTTCGCGGGGGCCTTGTTCTGCTGGCGCTGGTGCTGCTGCTCGTGGTGCTCTACCGCGTGGTCGACCCGCCCACCACCTACACCATGTGGTCCGAGGGCAAGCGGCTGGGCGCGCCCGTCGATCACGTCTGGGTCGATGCGGACGACATCGCGCCGGTGATGCTGCGCTCGGTCGTGGCAGCGGAGGACGCGAACTTCTGCACCCACTGGGGCTTCGACATGAAGGCGATCCGCAACGCCATCGAGGAAGGCGGCAACCGCGGTGCCTCGACGATCTCGCAGCAAACGGTGAAGAACGTCTATCTCTGGCAGGGCCGCAGCTGGCCGCGCAAGGCGCTCGAGGCGATGATCACGCCGCTGGTCGAGGCGGTCTGGCCCAAGCGCCGGATCCTCGAGGTCTATCTCAACATCGCCGAGTTCGACGAGGGCGTGTTCGGCGTCGGTGCTGCGGCAGAGCATTATTTCGGGGTCGCCTCACAGGCGCTCAGCGCGACGCAGGCGGCCCGTCTGGCGGCGATCCTTCCCGATCCAAAGGATCGTTCCGCCTCGCGGCCCTCAAACTTCGTGCAACGCCGCTCGGCGCAGATCCGCGACGGTGCTGCCACGATCGAGCGCGATGGCCGTGACGACTGCTTCGAGTAAGCCGGTCGTCTTTACGCTGAGGGAATTGGTGCGCACTCTGGTTTCGAATTAAAGGTGCATATGAGATTCGCCTTATGGGCACACGCCTATTCGTCACGCCGGTGAAACCGCAATTTCCGCCCCCCCTCTGTGACGCCTCGAATACTCTCTCGAAGAGCGGAACCGCGGAAAAGAAAACCGGCGCCAGATGGGGATATCTGACGCCGGCTCTTGCTGAAACAGAATACTATAAGCGCCACTCACTAACGCCGTTAAACAACTTTAAACAATATTGCCGATCCGGGAACGCATGACGGGAACTCGATACTCCCCCGGTGCCGACGGACATAAACTTCTCATAACGGGGCCCGAAACGAAATTAGCGTGATTGCCTGCGTAGTTTTGCCTATGCGCAATCGCCGCCGTGGCAGTTGCCCGGAACGCCCCTTTGTGGAAGAACTTCGGGGCATGTAAGCCACCGGCCGGCCGGCGGACTCTGGCACGGGGGTGTGATGCGCGTTTCACTTGGAGCACTGCTGGCAGTCGGCCTTGCCGGGCTGCAGTTCATCGCGGTTCTCGCGGTGGTGTTTTCCTCCTACGTGACCTCGGAACGCGCGCTTCTCGATCACGCCCGCGACCTGCTCAGCGATGTCGGCACCAACACCATTGAGCATTCCCGCGGCTTCCTCAGCCCCGCACGCGGCGCCGCAGAGCTTTCGGCCCGGCTGGCTCAGGACCGGGTGATCGCCAGCGACGTGCCCGAGCTGCTCGAGCAGCTGCTGTTCCAGCAGCTTCAGCTCGCGCCGCAATTCGCCGGGGTCTATCACGGCAACGAGAACGGGGATTTCGTCTATGTCATGCGCGCGGATAATGCGCCCGGGCCGTTCCGGACCAAGATCATCCGCGTCAACGGTGACAAGCGCAGCACCGAACTGATCTGGCGCGACGACGAGTTCCGGGTGATCGAGCGCCGCCTCGACCCCGACGACACGTACGATCCGCGCACGCGCCCGTGGTACATCCGCGCTCGCCAGCAGCTGACCACGATCTGGACAGATCCCTACATCTTCTTCTCCTCCCAGCAGCCCGGCATCACGCTGGCCTCGCCGGTGATGGACGGCCCCGACAGCGTGCGCGGCATCGTCGGCGTCGATATCGAGATCAGCGACATCTCGGATTTCCTCGCTCGGCTGCGCATCGGCAGCACCGGGCGGGCGCTGATCATCCACCGCAATGGCGACGTGCTGGCGCATCCGAACCAATCCCTGCTCAAGACCAAGGACGCCGACGGCACGCTGCGCTTCGTCGACATCCGGCAGTTCGAGGACCCCATCGCCCGTGCCGCCTTTGCGCAGGTCATGGAGAACGGGGTCGCTGCCGTGGAAGAGGAGACGCTGTCGCAGTTCCGCTACAACGGCGGGACCTATGTGGCCGTCGTGATGCCGCCGATCAGCGAGCACCTGCCCTGGACCATCGCGGCCTACGCGCTGGAAAGCGACTTCACCGAGGTGATCAAGGAGAACCGCCTGACCAACATCTGGATCGCGGCGGTGGTTGCGGCAATCACCGGGATCTGCGGGCTGGCGCTGGCGAATTTCATCTACAAGCCGGTGCGCGCCTTCGCGGTGCGCTCGGCGCTGATCTCGCAGGGGGAACTCGATCCTTCCGAACCGCTGCCCAAGACCTACCAGGAGCTCGAGAACGCCAACGAGACGCTGATGCAGCAGATCGCCGCGCGGCGCGAGACCGAGATGGAATACGGCAGCACCTTCGCATTGTCCTCGCGCGGCATGGCCCAGATCGACGCCCGGACGGGGCGCTTCCTGCGCGTCAACGAGCGATTCTGCGAAATCACCGGCTACAGCGCCGAGGCGCTTCAGGTCATGGCGATCTCGGACCTGATCCACCCGGACGACCCGCCCTTCCGCCTGTTCACCGGAGACGACGGCGATCCGGTCCGCGAGATCAACCAGGAACTGCGCTGCGTGCGGCGTGGCGGCGCGGCGATCTGGACGGCGCTCAACTCCATCCTGATCTTCAACCAGCAGGGCCGGCCGCTGCACTTCGTGCTCACCATGGACGACATCACCCAGGCCAAGCACACCGAGGAACAGATCGCCGAGCTCAGCAAGGACCTGTCGAATCTGTCGCGCGACAACACAATGGGCCAGGTCGCCGCCGGGCTGGCGCACGAGCTCAACCAGCCACTGACCGCCATCGCGCAGAACGCTGACAGCGCGCTCTACGCGGTCGACCAGATGAGCGCCGCCAATCCCGAGCTGCACGCCACGCTCGAGGAGATCGCCGAGCAGTCGGTGCGCGCCGGCGAGATCATCCGCGCCCTGCGCGCCTTCATCCGCCGCGACGAAGGCATCCGCACCGATTTCGATCTTTCCGAACTGGTGGCGCAGACCCAGCGCCTGGTCATCGCCGAAGCCCGCGCCGCCAACGCGACGATGACCACCGAGCTCGAAGACCTGCCGCCGGTGAACGCCAACCGCCTGCAGATCGCGCAGGTTCTGGTGAACCTGCTGCGCAATGCCATCGAGGCCGTGGCCGAGAATACCGAAGGCGAGCGCCGCGTTACCGTGCGGGCGCACAGGCTCGGCAAGCAGGTTCTCGTGACCGTGGCCGATACCGGCCCGGGCGTGTCGCCCGATATCAGTCTCTTCACCGATTTCGAGACCACCAAGCCCAGCGGCATGGGCCTTGGCCTGTCGATCTGCCAATCCATCGTGCAGGCCAATGACGGTCGCCTCTGGCACGAGCGCTCGGACCCGCGCGGCGCAAGTTTCCGCTTTACGGTGAATGCCGCGGAAATGCCGTCCTGACCGGATCCCGGTAAACCGAAAAACTGGCGTGTCCGCATGGATGCAAAGAGACCAAATTGGTCTACCAACAGTTGCTTATCCTTGAAAAAGCTGACATTCCGCGCTGAACTCTTTTCGAGAAACAGAATTTCCCTGCGCTGTTTCGCAATTCAGGTTTCGGTTTTCCATGGGTGACAGCAATCAGATGATCTTCATCGTCGATGATGATCAGGACATCCGGACCTCACTGACCCGCGCGCTGACGCAGCGCGGCTTCGAGGTCGAGGCCTTCGCCTCCGGGCGCGAGTTTCTCGCCGCCTATGATGGTGAGCAGGCCGCATGTCTGGTGCTGGATCACGGCATGCCGGGAATGAGCGGGCTCGAATTGCAGGCCCTGCTGAACGGCCAGGGCAGCCCGCTGGCTGTGGTGTTCATCACCGGCCATGGCGGGGTACCGGAATCGGTGCAGGCGATGAAGGCCGGCGCGGTCGATTTTCTCGAGAAACCGTTCCGCCAGTCGGTGCTGATCGAACGGATCGAGACCGCCCTCGAGATCGCATCGGCCAAGCGTGACGCGCTCGAGACGCGGCGCGCGCTGCAGGCCCGCTTCAATCGGCTGACTGCGCGCGAGGAAGAGATCGTCAAGCGCATGCTCACCAACCCCGCCGAGGTATCGAGCAAGGAGATCGCCAACTCGCTCGGCATCAGCCCGCGCACCGTCGATCACCACCGCGCCCGCATCCTCGAGAAGCTCGAGATCCGATCGCTGGTCGAGCTGGTCGACCTTGTCAGCAAGCTGCGCGGCGAAAGCGCATCGGCACAGCTCTGACGCCGGCGCCCGGGCCACACGCTCGCGCAGCACCTGCCGGCGACAGGCCGCCTCCGTTCTGGCACGCCTTGCTGAGATAGCTCTTGTCATTGACCGACTGGGTGAACGAGACACTGCCCACCGGCAGGTCGCGGTGTCACGTCAGCAGCCTGGCATGCTCGATGATCGGGCGGCTCCTGTCCGTTCGAACGGCAGCGCATCCGTCATCGCCGCCCGGACGATCCGCGTGATCGCCCCCGTCCGGGCGCTCTGCGTCGATCCGGACCGCACCATAGACGCGGCGACCTATCGTCTCGACCCATCCCGCTACCGCGTAATCTCGCAGGACCTTCCAGCAGAGGAGGTCGCACACCCAACGCACGCGGCCACGAGCGACCGACATACGCGATCCCTTGCCGTTTCCGCCGAAGCAGAAAATTTATGCAAGACGTGACAGAGAAGATTGCCGCAAGCTACACTTATGCGCGAGTCCTTCGCGATACATGGAGAAGATTCGATGAGTAGATTTACAGCCTTGGCCACTGCCGCCCTATTTTCCGCTTCAATGGCCACGGCTCAGGACGCCGGAACCGACAAGCCCAACATTCTGGTGATCTTCGGAGACGATATCGGCCAGACCAACCTCTCGACCTACAGCTTCGGCCTCATGGGCTACGACACACCCAATATCGATCGGATCGCCTCCGAGGGTGCCAAGTTCACAGACTATTATGCCGAGCAGAGCTGCACTGCGGGGCGCTCTACCTTCATCACCGGCCAATCGACGCTCCGCACCGGCCTCTCCAAGGTCGGGCTGCCCGGGGCAAACGCCGGCATGCAGGACGTGGATGTGACGCTTGCCTCGGCACTCAAGGATCACGGCTACGCCACCGGCCAGTTCGGCAAGAACCACCTCGGCGACCGCGACGAGCATCTCCCCACGGAGCACGGGTTCGACGAGTTCTTCGGCAACCTCTATCACCTCAATGCAGAGGAGGAGCCGGAGCAGTTCAACTATCCGCAGGACCCGGAATTCCGCGAGCGCTTCGGCCCGCGTGGCGTCCTGCACTCCTATGCGGATGGCGAGATCGAAGACACCGGCCCGCTCACCCGCAAGCGGATGGAGACCGTCGACGGGGAAACCGCCGCCGGAGCGATCGACTTCATGACCCGCGCCGTGGAGTCGGGCACGCCCTTCTTCACCTGGTACAACACCACCCGGATGCACTACAAAACCCACGTGCGGGACGAGAACCGCAGCGAGCCGGGCCTGACCGCGCCGACCGAATATGCCGATGGCATGGTCGAGAATGACGGGGTGATCGGCGAGGTTCTTGACGCTCTCGACGAACTGGGTGTCGCCGACAACACGCTGGTGATCTACACCACCGACAACGGTCCGCACCAGAACACTTGGCCGGACGCGGGCACCACGCCGTTCCGGTCCGAAAAGAACACCAACTGGGAAGGTGCATATCGCGTGCCGGCGCTGATCCGCTGGCCCGGCATGATCGAGCCCGGCACCGTCTACACGGAGATGTTCTCAGGGCTTGACTGGTTCCCGACGATCATGGCCGCCGTCGGAGACACCGACATCAAGAGCGGCTGATGGCGGGGACCCCATCGACGGCGAGGAGTACAGAACCATCTCGATGGCTACAACCAACTCGACTACCTCACCGGGGCCACTGATGAGGGCGCGCGCGACGAGTTCTTCTACATCAACGATGATGGCGAGATCGTCGGCCTGCGCTACGAGAACTGGAAGGTGGTCTTCAAGGAACAGCGCAAGCAGGGCACCATGGGTGTGTGGGCCGAGCCCTTCACCGAGCTGCGTGTCCCCAAGCTGTTCGACCTGCGTGCCGATCCCTACGAGCGCGCCGACATTACCTCGAACACCTACTGGGATTGGGTGAGCGATCACGCCTACCTCGTGGCACCGGCCTCGCAGGAGGTCGCGAAGTTCTTCGCCACGTTCGAGGAATATCCGCCGTCGCAGCGTCCGGACAGCTTCTCGATCGATCAGATCCAGGAAGAGCTGAACAACAGCCTCGCGAACATGGGTAGCAACTGATCTCACCGCATTGATCTCGGGCCGGCCTGCACTGCCGGCCCGACTTGCGCCATTGCCCCGAGCCGACACCCTGTTGGCCGGGTCTTGAATGCCCGGGAACGCGACGAAGGGAGCGAGCACGCGCAGTGTCGGAAAGCCCCCAAGGACCTTCAGCGAGAACTTTCGGGCCTCTACGACACGGAAGCGGACTTCCACACGCTTGAGATCCGCAGCAAGCTGCTGGAGATGCTGACTTTTCCGGACAGCAAAAAGGCCGCGACCCTTTCGGGTGCGGCCTGTTCGTTAGGACTGGTTGCGGGAGTAGGATTTGAACCTACGACCTTCAGGTTATGAGCCTGACGAGCTACCGGGCTGCTCCATCCCGCGGCGATTTTGCCCTGATTATGTTTTGGTCAGGGTGGATCGTTTAGAGAGATACGGTTTTGTGGTCTTTTCTAGGTTTGGCGGTGACCTACTCTCCCACGTCTTGAGACGCAGTACCATTGGCGCGACGGCACTTAACGACCGGGTTCGGAATGGAGCCGGGTGTTTTGCTCGTGCTATGACCACCAAACCAAGGAAAGACCACGCTGCAGAGACGGTGCGGCAGGGAGCGTTTCGCGACGCGAAGCGCGCTGCCAGATCCCGTCACTGCGGGTGGGTGTTCATCAACCTGCCCTGTCGGGCGGTGCTGTCAGTCGAGTACGCTGTATGTGTATGCTTTTGAGTGTTCGCAGTCAGGTTTGTGTCCCTGTCTGTTACTGGATCAAATCAAGCCTATCGGACCATTAGTACCGGTCAACTGAACATGTTACCATGCTTACATCTCCGGCCTATCGACGTGGTGGTCTTCCACGGTCCTCAGGGATACCTTGTTTTGAGGGGGGCTTCCCGCTTAGATGCCTTCAGCGGTTATCCTGTCCGATCATAGCTACCCAGCACTGCCGTTGGCACGACAACTGGTCCACCAGTGATCGTC
>NZ_DS022276.1:1112370-1124190 GCF_000153725.1 Salipiger bermudensis HTCC2601
TCGAGCAGGCGCACGGTGCCCTTGCCCCAGTTGCCCAGCGGCTGGACCATCAGCGACGGACGCTTCTCGTAATGCGCCTGCGCGTCGAGGTACTGGTCGAACTCGCGCTCGCGTTGGACGAGGCCGAAGGAGGTCGGGTTCTCGGCCCCGAGATAGGAGCTGGCAAGCCGGGAGGGGTTCTTCAGCGGACGGTAGAAGGTGGTTTCGCCCACGTTCAGCACCAGCGCGCTGCTGTCATGAACCGAGGAGCGATAATCGTAGAACGCACCCGGGTCGGCACCGTCGAACAGGAACATCGAGGTCAGCGGCGAGATGCCCAGCTGCGCCACGTCGTTGCGCATGTAGAGCCGCGCGGTGACGTCCATCGTGGTGGTCTCGCCCGGGGTGATGACGAAGCGGTAGGCGCCGGTGACCGAATTGCTCTCCAGCGCGGCATAGATCGTCATGTGATCGGCGCCGGACGCCGGGCGCTCGAGCCAGAACTCGGTGAAGCGGGGGAACTCCTCGCCATCCGAGAGGCCGGTGTTGATCGCAAGGCCGCGCGCGCTGAGGCCGTAGACGTTGTCGCGGCCAAGGGCGCGGAAATAGCTGGCACCGAGGAAGGCGACGAGCTCGTCCCACGTGTCGGCACGGTTGAGCTGGTTGTGCAGGCGGAAGCCGGCGACGCCGGGCATGTCGAGATCCTGCGGCACCTCGCCCTCGTAGGAAGAGTAGTCGAAATCCTCGACACCGAAGCCCATCGGCAGGGCTTGCCCGTCGACGACCTCGTGCATCCGGATCGGCTCCTTGAAGAGCCAGCCAAGATGGAAGGCGTGCAGGCGGAAGCGCGCGGCGGTGTCGTCGCCCCAGCGCGCGTGGTCCTTGTCGAAGCGGATGCGCTGGTAGGCGTCGTAACCGAGCTCGGCGAGGAACCCCTGCACCTGCGACGGGCTGGCCGGGTCGGACTGGCTGGCCTGTTGCATGCGCTCTGACAGCAGGTCGAAGGAAAAGGCCTCGCCTGCGGGCGCAGTCTGCTCGGGCGCGGCGGCGTCCTGTGCAAAGGCCGCAGGCGCCAGCAGCGCGGCGGGCATCGCGCTACACAGCGCGCCGATCATGGTCCGGCGGGTGAGGGCGTGGTGGGAGCAATCAGGAGTATCCCGTCGTCGCGGGTGGAGCGTTCTGTGTGCGGGCATCTGTCTTTCCATGTCGTTGATCACAAAATAAAGTCCGCTATTCCGGGAAGACCATCCTTCGCTGTCGCCATGCGCGTGCCCTTGCCGATGAGGCGCGGAACCACGCTTATGACCGGCACTGAACGCGTCAAATGACATAGTGGTTCCGGCAACCAGGTGCGCAGGCGAGGAAAAACGCTCGACGAAAGGGCCGATGCGCGGAAAGTCGCACAACCTAGCCGCGAGCATCGCGCAAACGCAATGATTTTCAGCGATTTAAGGGGAGTCTGCCGGTTGTTTGGACCGGTTTGAATCTGGCGCTCCGCAGCGCCCTGACAGCAGGCTGTCGTCTCGGTTCGTGATGGTCATAGCCCCGCCAAACACCTCTTCAACGCGACCGCAGCTCCTGCCTGAGAATCAGCGCATAGCCGCTCAGCACCAATACGCCGAGTGCAAACCAAGTCAATGCATAGCTGAGGTGGCTGTTTCGGAACGAGACAACGGTCTGGCCACCACGCGGCCAGCCGTCGCTGTCGGTCCTCTCGGCATCGACGAAATACGGCGCGGCGCGCTCGAACCCCTTGGCCTCGGTGATCGAACCAATGTCGCGACGATACCAGAGTTGCTCGTCAGGGTTGTTGTCGCGCGAGAACAGCCAGCCCTTGTCTTCCGACATACGCACAAGGCCGGTCACGGTCGTCTTGCCCTCGATCCTCGAGATGTCGCCGGACTGGGCGCGCTCGAGCGGCACGATGCCGCGATTGACCATCACGATGGTGCCGTCATCGCGTTCGAGCGGGGTCAGGACGTAGTCGGCCGGGCCGTAGTCGGAGGGGGTATAGATCAGCACTTCCTCGTCGTTGCGGAAGCGCCCGGTCAGGGTGACGCGGGTATATTCGTTGTCCTCGGCAGTGATCGTGGGCCAGTCCGCGGGGCCGGGGGCAGGGACCGGCTCGGCATGGATGCGGCTGTCGACGCGCTCGATCAGGTCGAGTTTCCAGTGCAGGCGCTTGACCTGCCAGATCCCGAGGCTGGTGAAGCCGGCGATGCCGACCGCGGCGATCAGCGTGACGATGATCAGGCGCGGCCAGCGGATGGTGCGGGACATTTGAAACCCTCCGGAAAGCAGTCAGGGCCCCGAGGGGCCCTGACGGTTGGTACTGGATATAGGGTCAGCCCTGCTGGGACTGAAGGCTCTTCATCTGTTCAATCTGCTGATCCATCTCGTGCATCGGCATCATGTTCTCGTTCATGTTGTGCATGACCCAGAGCGAGCCGGCGAGCACGATCACGAGGATGATCACCGCGAAGATGGTCGCGAAGAAGTTCCAGCCCTCTTCGCTCGAGCGCTTGAGGTGCAGGAAGTACACGAGGTGCACGACGATCTGCACCGCGCCCAGCCCCATGATGATCCCCACGAGGGTGGAGCGCGCCATGTCGACCTCGGCCATGACGAGGTAGAACGGGATGATGGTCAGGATCGCGGCGAGCGCGAAGCCGATCATCAGCTGGCCCATGGTGCCGTGATCGTGTGCGTGGTGGGTATCGGCGGACATCAGATCAACCTCACGAGATAGACGAAGGAGAACACCCCGATCCAGACCAGATCGAGGAAGTGCCAGAACATCGACAGCGTGCCCAGACGCTGCATGTTCGGGCCGATCAGCCCGTGCATGCGGATCTGCACCATCAGCGTGATCAGCCAGATCAGGCCGCCCGTCACGTGCAGGCCGTGGGTGCCCACGAGCGCGAAGAACGACGACAGGAAGGCCGACCGATCGGGCCCGGCGCCGAGATGAATCAGGTGGTTGAACTCGTAGATTTCCATCCCGATGAAGCCGGCTCCGAACAGCGCCGTCACCGCCAGCCACATCAGCGTGCCGTTGGTGTCGGACTTGCCGGCGCGCAGCATGGCAAGGCCGAAGGTCACCGACGAGAACAGCAGCAGCGCGGTCTCGACCGCGATGAAGCCGGGCTCGAACAGGTCCTTGGGGGCGGGCCCGCCGGCATAGTTGCCGCCGAGCACCGCGTAGGTGGCGAAGAGCGCACCGAAGATCACACAGTCGCTCATCAGGTAGATCCAGAAGCCCACGGGCGTGGGGCTGGAATGGGCGTGGGCATCTTCGTGGGGCTTGGCCTCACGGGCGTGATGCATCGGACGGTCAGCCAAGGGTTCCACCATGGATTGCTGGGCCGGAGAGGTCGCGCTGCTCATGCCAGTGCTCCTTTCGACTCGGTTTCGCGCACTTCATCCGCGGGGATGTAGTAGTCGCGGTGGTAGTTGAAGGTGTGGGCGATGCCGACGGCGAGCATCGCGACGAAGGACGCAATGGCGAGCCACCAGATGTACCAGACCATCGCGAAGCCGAAGACCAGCGCAAGTCCCGAGATGATCACGCCGGACGCAGTGCCCTTGGGCATGTGGATCGGCTGGTAGTCGGTCGAGAACTGGTAGTTCTCCTTCTTCATCTGCCAGAACGCCTCGCGCCCGACCACGTTGACGTCCTCGGGGAAGTTGTACGGCGCCGGCGGCGACTGGGTCGCCCATTCCAGCGTGCGCGCATCCCAAGGGTCGTTGCCGCAGGCGAGCTGCTTGCGGTCGCGGATCGAGACGTAGAAGTTCATGAAGTTGCACAGGATGCCGGCAAGGATCAGCAGCGCGCCGATGGCGGCCACGATGAAGTAGGGCTGCCAGCCCGCATCCGGGTACATGTTCATGCGGCGGGTCACGCCCATCAGGCCAAGCGCGTAGAGCGGCATGAAGGCGACGTAGAAGCCCACGAACCACAGCCAGAACGCGCGCTTGCCCCAGACCTCGTCAAGCTTGAAGCCGAACGCTTGGGCCACCAGTAGGTGACGCCGCGAACACCGCGAACACCACGCCGCCGATGATGACGTTGTGGAAGTGCGCGATCAGGAACAGCGTGTTGTGCAGCTGGAAGTCGACCGGCGGAACCGCCAGCATGACGCCGGTCATGCCGCCGATGGTGAAGGTCACCAGGAAACCGATGGTCCAGAGCATCGGCACCTCGAGCCGCACGCGGCCTTTGTACATGGTGAACAGCCAGTTGAAGATCTTCACGCCCGTGGGCACCGCGATGATCATCGTGGTGATGCCGAAGAACGCGTTGACGTTGGCGCCCGAGCCCATCGTGAAGAAGTGGTGCAGCCACACGACGAAGCTCAGCACCATGATGCAGCCGGTGGCCCAGACCATGGTGCGGTAGCCGAAGATCGGCTTGCGCGAGAAGGTCGAGACGATCTCGGAGATGATGCCGAAGCAGGGGATGATGAGGATGTAGACCTCGGGGTGCCCCCAGATCCAGATCAGGTTCACGTACATCATGGCGTTGCCGCCGTAGTCGTTGGTGAAGAACCGGAAGTCCATGTAGCGGTCGAGCGTCAGCATGGCGAGCGTGGCGGTCAGCACCGGGAAGGCGGCGACGATCAGCACGTTGGTGATCAGCGCGGTCCAGGTGAAGATCGGCATGTCCATCAGCTTCATGCCCGGCGCGCGCATCTTCACGATCGTGGCGATCATGTTGATGCCCGACAGCGTCGTGCCGACACCGGCGATCTGCAGCGCCCAGAGATAGTAGTCCATCCCCGGCCCGGTGCTGTAGTTCGCCCCTGAGAGTGGCGGGAAGGCCAGCCAGCCGACACGGGCGAACTCACCCACGAAGAGCGAGATGTTGACCAGCAGCGCCCCGGCCACCGTCATCCACAGCGAGAAGTTGTTGAGGAACGGGAAGGCCACGTCGCGGGCGCCGATCTGCAGCGGCATCACGTAGTTCATGAAGCCGGTGATGAAGGCCATCGCCACGAAGAAGATCATGATCACGCCGTGTGCGGTGAAGACCTGGTCGTAGTGGTGTGGGGGCAGCCAGCCCTCGCTGCCGCCGGCGGCCATCGCCTGCTGGCCACGCATCATCAGCGCGTCGGCAAAGCCGCGCACCATCATGATGAAGGCGAGCACCATGTACATGATGCCGATCTTCTTGTGGTCCACCGTGGTGACCCAGTTCTTCCAGAACGGCACCCAGAGGCGGAAGTAGGTCATCAGCGCGAAGACCAGCAGCCCGCCGAGGGCGACGCCGGCGAAGGTGCCGATGAGGATGGGCTCGTGGATCGGGATCCAGTCGAGCGTCAGCCGACCGAAGATCGGCGAGAAGGTTTCAGCCGGTTGGATGTGCTCAGATGCCATTGGTTTCTTTCTCCGTCTGAGTCCCGAACGGGCTGCAGAGCGCGTTGGGATCCATTGCCAGAACGTAGGCGAGGGCGTTGGGCGCCTCGGTGCCGTTCAGGGCCTCGTGGTCGCTGCCGTGACCGCCGCCGTGGCTTTCCATCGGGGGCAGCTCGATGCGGTTGCCGAAGCCGTCGATGGTGCGGGCGCGGTCGTAGCTGTAGGCCGCCGCGTTCCCGACGCCCTCGAGGCCGCCGCCACCATTGTGATCGACCATCATCATGTGGCCCATGCAGACCTTGCCGTCTTCCACGCACATCTCGACGATGCGGCCGAAGAGTCCGTCTTCCACCGAGCCGTAATGGCTCACCGGAACGTTCATGCTGGGTTCTTCAAGCGCGAGATAGGTCTCGCGGTTGAGTGGCCCGGCCTCGGCGCGGATGCCTTCGACCCAGGCGTCGAACTCTTCGTCGCTGGTGGCGGTGGTGTCGAACACCATGCCTGCGAAACCGGGGCCCGAATAGTGGGCGCTGCGGCCCGGGTAGACGCCTTCCTCATCGGCGATGAGGTGCAGCTTCGTCTCCATGCCGGCCATCGAGTAGACCATGCCGCCGAGCGCCGGGATCGACAGCGTGTTCATCACCGTCGAGGAGCTCAGGCTGAAATTGATCGGACGGCCCGCGGGCACGACCAGCTCGTTGACCGAGGCGATGCCCTGTTCGGGGTAGATGAACAGCCACTTCCAGTCGAGCGACACCGCCTGGATCTCGACCGGCGCGCCGGCCTCGAGATGGTCGAGCGGGCGGTAGGGGTCGAGCCGGTGGGTGTAGACGTAGGTGTAGTAGCCAAGCGCCACGATGATCAGGATCGGAACGCCCCAGACCACCGCCTCGAGCTTGTTGGAGTGCTCGAACTCGGGATCGTAGTCGGACGTGTCCTCACGGTCGGCGCGATACTTCAGCGGGAAGTAGACCGACATGAACAGCACGGGGAGGATGACGATCAGCATGAGCAGGACCGAGATGATCAGCAGGTCGCGCTGCTGATCTCCGACCCAGCCTGCCGGTGACAGGACGTCGTACTGGCAGCCGGAAAGCGCGAAAGCGCCTGCCGCGGCCAGCAGCAGATTTCGGGTTCTATACAAGACTGTGCCTCTTCTTCGGGACCGGTCCTGGGGCATCTTGGGGAGAAGGCCGCAGGCCGGAGCGATGTTTGCAGGGCGCGATCTATCGCCGTCCCCGTGTGCGGTCAGTGCGACGCATGGCCGCGACAGGCGGCAAAACGGCCAGTCTTCACAGGGATTTGAGAATTGATAACTGCGCAGTGCATCATTCGTACGCATAAGATGACAGATCGACGCAGCTTATCCGGCGAGCCTTGCCGCGCGACTGCAACCAATGGGGCCGGCGAACGCCGCAAGCGACTCACGTGGAACCTTTCGGAGGTGACGGCGGGGACGTGACGCAGGCGCGGGCGCTGCATTGTGCGGGCGCGGTCCGACCCTATATCCTCCTCGTAGCAGCCCTGTCGGAAACAGAGAGGTCCGGGCCCGTGGGATATTTCAAGACTGCCGTTCTGATGGCCGCGATGACGGCGCTGTTCATGGGGCTCGGCTACCTGCTGGGCGGGTCGGGCGGCATGGTGATCGCGCTGGTGATCGCCGGTGCGATGAACGCCTTCAGCTGGTGGTCGTCCGACAAGATGGTGCTGAAGATGCACAACGCCCGGCCCGTCAGCGGCAATGACCGCACGGGGCTGGTGCAGCTGACGGCCGATCTTGCGCGCAACGCCGATCTGCCGGTGCCGGCGGTCTACGTGATCGACACGCCGCAGCCCAACGCCTTTGCGACCGGGCGCAACCCGCAGAACGCCGCCGTGGCGGTGACGACCGGCCTGATGCAGCGCCTCTCGCGCGAGGAGCTGGCGGGGGTGATCGCGCACGAGCTGGCCCACATCAAGAACCACGACACCACCATCATGACGGTGACCGCGACCTTCGCCGGTGCAATCTCGATGCTGGCGAATTTCGCGCTGTTTTTCGGCGGGCGGCGCGAGAACGGGCTCGGCATCATCGGCACGATCGCCATGATGATCCTCGCCCCCATCGCCGCGGCGCTGGTGCAAATGGCGATCAGCCGGACCCGGGAATACGCCGCCGACAAGGCCGGCGCGCAGATCTGCGGTGATCCGATGTGGCTGGCCTCGGCGCTGCAGCAGATCCAGTCCGCCGCCTCGCGCATCGACAACGATGCCGCCGAGCGTAACCCGGCCACGGCGCATATGTTCATCATCAATCCGCTGCACGCCCACAAGCGCGACAACCTCTTCGCCACCCACCCGGCGACCGAGAACCGCATTGCCGCGCTGCGCCAGCTGGCCTCCGAAATGGGCAGTGTCAGTGCCCGCGTGCCCGAGCCGCCGCGCGGGCCCTCTTCCTCTGCACCTTGGGGTGGTCAAAACCGCCAGCCGCCGCGCGACCGGTCGGGCCCATGGGGGTGATCGGAGGGCGGATCAGCAGCACTCGTCGCGGTAGCGGCGTGGCTCGCCAAGCGAGGTCCGCCGCCGCAATCCGCGCGAGATCCGGTCGACCGCCGCGGTGAGCAGCCCGGTGGCGATCAGCAGAACCAGCGCCCGGTCGAGCCGCAACTCCGCCAGCGCGCTGTCGATGTAGAAGCCCAGCGTGGCGATCCCCAGAAGCCCCATCACCGCCGTCTCGCGCAGGATGATCTCCCAGCGGTAGAGGCAGAGCGCGATGAACGGCCCAGAAAGCCTCGGTGCCAGTTCCCAGCCCCAGAGCGTCAGCCCGCGGGGTGCATCCCGGCGCAGGCCCGGCACGATCTCCTCGCCCTCGCGGCCCAGAAGATGCGCGATGATGGCGCCGTTGTGCAGCGCCAGCGCAAGGATGGCCGGCAGCATCGAGGGACCGAAGATCTGCAGGAAGAGGTAGGCCAGCATGTATTCCGGGAAGCTGCGCAGGATGACGAGCCCGAGATGCCCGAACATACGGCCAAACCGAGAGGTCACCCGCGGCACGATCAGACCGAACCCCGCAAAGGCCAGCGCGCCGGTCAGGGCCAGCGCGATCTGCGCCACCAGCACCGTTGCGATGATGCCGGGCAGCGCCTCGCTCAGCAGCAGCGGCCTCAGCCAGTCCCAGAGCGCGGCCCCGTCCCAGCCGTCGCGCAGCGGTGCCGGCACGATATCCTGCGTGAGAAAGCGCATCAGTGCGCCCGAGCCCATCGGCGGGCTCTGGATCAGCGTGAGCGTGACGACCGAGGCCAGCAGCCAGAGCGGCGCCAGAACGGAGCGCATCCACAGCCGGATCGAGGCGATCAGCACCACGTAGCAGATCATGATCGCCGAGGCCGCGCCGTAATCGCCCAGCCGGAAGAAGCTGTCGAGCTGGAAGCCCAGCGTCGGCAGCCCGACAAAGCCCAGAACCGCGCTCGCCCGCATCCCGCATTCCAGACGGTAGAGCGTGTAGTGCTTCATCACCGCGAGCGCGAGCGGTGCGCGCGCATAGAGAAAGCGCGACAAAGCGTCAGTGCCCTTGGGCAGAACCTGCGCCGGGCGCGGATCGGCCTCGTCGAGCTGCTCGGAGAACACCTTGGCGAAGATCCCGGCATAGGGCAGGGCGATGGCCAGAACGCCGGTCATCGGCGCGATGCCCATGACCTGCATCAGCATCAACGCCCAGAACAGCTCGTGCACCGAGCGCAGCGCGATGCAGAGCCAGCGCACGCCGCGCAAATGGTAGAATGGCGCCAGAACCAGCCCCGCCGACGCGCCGGCGGCCACGCCCGCCACGGCGAAGGCGACTGTCAGCCAGATGGCACGGCCGATCTGCTCCACCGCGGTGAAATCGGGGCGGATGAAGCCCGAGAGCATCCGCGCCAGCGCCGCGCCCGCGTCGTGGCTGCCGAGGCTCAGGTCGGCGAAGGGCAGCGCCAGCAGTGCCAGCGCGAGGAACAGCGTCAGGACCCGGGGCCGGGTCCAGCGCTCAGCCTGCGTAGAGCGCGGCAATCTCGGCATCGCTCAGATCCTCGGGGGCGGCGTCGAACAGGATGGCGCCGCGGCGGATGCCGACGAGGCGGGTGGCAAAGCGTCGGGCAAGGCCGACATCGTGCAGCGCCAGCATCGCGGTGGGAAAGCGGCTGCGGGCCTGCTCGAGCAGAACGCCGGCCTGGGTCTCGTCGACTGCCGAGACCGGCTCGTCGCCGATCAGCACGGGGCCGCCCCGCCACCAGGCCCGGGCCAGCGCCACGCGCTGCCGCTGCCCGCCGGAAAGCGCGTGCACCGGGCGGTCGATCTCGGGCCCGAGCCCCACCGCCTCCAGCACCTTGGCAACGCCGGCACGATCCCCCGCCCGCACGCGCAGCAGGTTGGTCAGGTTGTAGAGCGCCCCGTGGTCGTCGAGGCGCCCCATCAGGACATTGCGCAGCACCGAGAGTTGCGGCACCAGCGCATGATCCTGCGGCACGAGCGCCACGCGATGTGCCGGCGCCAGCCGGTCATGCACCGCGTTCAGCAGCGTGGACTTGCCCGCGCCGCTGCGGCCGAGCAGCACCACGCGCTCGCCCTCGGCCAGCGCGAAGCTGACCTCGGAGAGAACCGCGGTGCGCCCGTAGCCGAGCGTCTCGTTGTCGAGGATCGTCAGGCTCATTCGATCAGGCCGAGCTCCTTGGCGGTGTCCTCGATCGGCTGGAAGTCTTCGTTGGCGGCGGGGATGAAGGCCTCGCGCGGGAAAGTGGCCAGCAGTTCGGGATCGTCCATGCCGATCAACGCCGCCTGCACCTTGTCGGCAAAGCCGTCGCCAAAGCGCGCATCCACGTCGCCACGAATGGTCCAGTTGTAGTCGGGGTAGGGCGGGGTCTGCCAGATCACCTTTGCGGTCTCGACCTCGGGGGCACCCTCGGCCACGGCCTTGTCATAGACCGCGAAGTTCAGCGCACCCACCTGCCAGGCGCCGGAGGCCACCAGACGCAGGGTCTGCGAGTGATCGCCGGAGAAGCCCACGCGATCGAAGAACGCCTCGGGCGCTTCGCCGGTCTCCTCGCGGATCCAGTATTCCGGCATCAGCCGGCCGGAGGTCGAGGTCTTGGCGCCGAAGGTGAAGGACATGCCCTGCGCCTCTGCGGGGAAGCTGTCCGAGGGCTCGAGCCCGGTCTCGGTATTGGCGATGAAGTAGCTCACGAAGATCGGGTCTTCCTTGCCCTGCGCGATGGCGCGGGCTTCGGGCACCGCAAGCCGGGCCTGCACGCCGGTCAGGCCGCCGAACCAGGCGAGCTGGATCTGGTCGTTGCGGAACGCGGTGACCGAGGCGGCGTAGCTCTTCACCGGCACGAACTGCACGTCGACGCCAAGCTCGCCTTCGAGGTAGTCGGCGACCTTGGAGAAGCGCTCGACCAGACGGGTCTCGTCCTCATCGGGGATGGCGGAGAAATACAGGGTCTGGGCCGAGGCCCCCAGCGCGGTGGTGAGGGAGAGCGCGAGGGCGAGGGACGCGGTACGGATCATCGAACGGGTTCCGGATACTGTTGTCGGGACTGGGCCTGGAGGCACCTGCAGGTTGCCTGCGAGTTTTCCCGGAGAAATGCAAGCGACGCGGCCAGGGCCGCCCGTGATCTCGCCTCGAGTGGCCTGTTCCGCGTGCCTGTCCGTCGCCGCGTTCCGGTGCCTCCGAAGGGCTTTCGGCGCATGTTCCGAATGAGCCCTATATATACTGTGTGACGGCGTGGTGCTCTGGAGGTCGCCCGAGGCTGTCCCGGGCCGGGTTTCACTGCCGAGCCGACTCGTTGGCGCCCCGCATCGTCAAGAATCTGCGTTTCTTTGCGCGAGTCGGCGACGAGTTGCGGGCGGAAGCGGCCAGTGACTCGCGGTCGTTGGCCGGCGCGAGTCGGGGGCTTTTGTGGTTCGGAATGTTGCCGCCCCCAACATGTAGTTCTGACGGTTCTCCCCTAGTGCGGTGACTCGCTTGAAGCTGTTGGTGTTGCCGTTGGGTCAGGGTGTTTTGTTGTGGTGTTGGGCGAGAAAGTTTTCCCATCAAGTCATTGATATCATGTGATTTGTGATGTTCTTTTGGAAGAACATGACGTTTTCCTAAAAAAGGGGTTGCGGGTGTCGGGGGGTATCCGTAAAAGCCCCTTCACCGGCGGCGCTGAGGCGCACGACGGGGCGCCAGACGGGGCGGCGGCGAGGCGGAAACGCGGAGCTGACGCAGACGAGGCGGACGACAAATTCGAGAGGCATGACGGGCGGCGCGCCGGAAGTTAGGGCGCACTGGTTTGGTTTTGTCTCTCACGCTGTTTGACATCGCTAATATCTGAAGAGATATGTGGGCGACCTTGGTTCATTCGATGGATCAAACGTCTGTATATCGCGCTTCTAGGGTTTCGGCCCGATGATGAAGTGTCAGCTTCACTGTTTGTACGGCTTCTGGTTTTCTTAGGGAAACCTGGAGCACATCAAACAGATGACTCATCCGGT
>NZ_DS022276.1:1124290-1135817 GCF_000153725.1 Salipiger bermudensis HTCC2601
ACGACGAAATCGAGAATGCTCGTGTAGAGCTGTGTGAAGGAGATCCCTGCATCGTCTCGGCGGCCCGAGCCGTCCGATCACCACGTCGATCTGGCCGCGGCGAAGCAGGTCGATCAGGTAGCCATGCGGGCCATCGATGATGCGCAGCGTCACCTCCGGGGCGCGCTCGAAGAATTCATGCGTGACCTGTGGCATCAGCCGCGCCGCGACGCTGGGCAGCGCGCCCACTGTGAAGGCGGTGCCGCCGCCGCGCCCGAGCTGCTCGATCTCGTCGAACCCCTGTTGCAGCGTCACGAGGCTGCGTTCGGCGAAATGCAGGAAGACCTCGCCCTGACGGGTCAGGGCGATTCCGGCACGGCTGCGGGTCAGCAGGGGTGTACCGACGATGTCCTCGAGCTCCTTCAGGGTCTTTGAGATCGCCGGCTGGGTGACGAACAGCGTCTCGGCGGCACGCTTGAGGCTGCGCTGGCGCACGATCTCGACGAAGCTCTGGATGTGCCGGAACTTGATGCGACGGTCGATCATGGCGTTACTTGCTTTTTCGGTTAAGTTAAGTGGCCTCGATCTCATTTTACTTTCAATTCGGCGCATGTGAAGACTCGGGACGAGGGGCAGGCCAGCCTTTCTTCAGAACGCGGCCTGCATATGGGAGCCAGAGACACGCCGCCGGGCATGCCCGCCGCGTGCAATCACCAAGGAGAGCCGCCGCGATGCGCAGCCTGCATGTGAACGGGATCGATCTGCATTGGCGCGAGGATGGCGACCCCGAGGGCCGGCCGGTGGTGTTCGCCAATTCGCTCGGCACCGATCTGCGGCTCTGGGACGACCTGTTGCCGCTGCTGCCCAAGGGGCTGCGGCTGATCCGCTTCGACCTGCGCGGCCACGGCCTCAGCGGCTGCCCCGAGGCGCCCTACGAGATGGACACGCTGGTCGCCGATGTCGAGGCGCTGATCGACGCGCTGGCGCTCGAGGCGCCGGTCTTCGCCGGCCTGTCGATCGGCGGCATGATCGGGCAGGGGCTCGCGGCCAAGCGCCCGGATCTGCTGCGCGCGCTGGTGCTGTCGAACACCGCCGCCAAGATGGGCGAGGCGGCCATGTGGCAGACCCGGATGCAGGCGATCCGCGAGGACGGGCTGGCTTCCATCGGTGACGCGGTCATGCAGCGCTGGTTCGCCCCGGCCTTTCTGCAGACCGATGCCCTGCCGGCGTGGCGCAACATGATGTGCCGCACCCCGCAGGAGGGCTATCTCGGCTGCTGCGCCGCCATTGCCGGCACCGATCTTGCCACCAGCACCGCCAAGCTGACGCTGCCGGTTCTGGGAATTGCGGGGGCGGATGACGGCGCCAGCCCGCCCGAACTGGTCAAGGGCACGGTCGATCTGATCGACGGGGCCCGCTTCGAGGTGATCGACGGCACCGGCCATCTGCCCTGCGCGGAGAAGCCCGAAGCCTATGCAGAAATTCTCACCCGCTTCCTGAAGGAGATCGGACATGTCTGATCGTTACGACACCGGCATGTCGGTGCGGCGCAGCGTTCTGGGCGATGCCCATGTCGACCGTGCCGAAGCCGCCAAGACCGAGTACGACCTGCCGTTCCAGACCCTCATCACCGAGAGCGCCTGGGGCACGGTCTGGGCGTCCGACGGCATCGCCCGGCGCGAGCGCTCGATGCTGACGCTGGCGCTGCTCGCCGCGATGGGCAATTTCGAGGAAATCCCGATGCACATCCGCGCCGCCACCCGCACCGGGGCGTCGCGCAGCGACATCATGGAGGCCTTCCAGCACGTCGCCGTCTATTGCGGCGTGCCCAAGGCCAACCACGCCATCAAACTTGCCAAGCAGACCTGGGCAGAGCTCGATCAGGGAGAGGATTCATGAGCCAAGCAGAATTCTACCAGCGCGACCGCGAGCGCCATCCGCCGGCGCTGACGCCGGATTACAAGACCAGCGTCATGCGCAGCCCGCGCGCCGCGCTGATCTCGCTGCAGCAGTCGGTCTCGGAAATCACCGGCCCGGTCTTCGGCCACAATGACATCGACCCGATCGACAACGACCTGATCCACAACTACGCCAAGGACGGCGAGAGCGCCATCGGCGAGCGGATCATCATGCACGGTCGGGTGCTGGACGAGAACGGCCGCCCGGTGCCGAACACCCTCGTCGAGGCGTGGCAGGCCAATGCGGGCGGGCGCTACCGTCACAAGAAGGACACCTATCTCGCGCCGGTCGACCCGAATTTCGGCGGCTGCGGCCGCACGATCACAGACGAGAACGGCTACTACTTCTTCCGCACGGTGAAGCCCGGTGCCTACCCGTGGCGCAACTGGGTCAACAACTGGCGCCCGGCGCATATCCACCTGTCGGTCTTCGGCACGAGCTTCTCGCAGCGCCTGATCACCCAGTGCTACTTCGAGGGCGACCCGCTGATCGCCAAGTGTCCGATCGTCAAGACGATCCCGACGCAGGATGGCATCGACAGCCTCGTTGCGGCGCTCGATCTGAACGCCACCGTGCCGCTCGACTCGATCGCCTACAAGTTCGACATCGTGCTGCGCGGCCGCCGTTCGACCCTGTTCGAGAACCGCCTGGAGGGGAACTGATCCAATGGTGCAGAAACTCGACTACCTGAAAGAGACCCCGTCGCAGACCGCCGGCCCCTACGTCCATATCGGCCTCGCGCCCGGTGCCGCGGGCTTCGATATCTACCGTCAGGAGCTTGGCTGGGACATTGCCGGCCCGAACGCCAAGGGCGAGCGGATCCGCGTCGAGGGCATTGTCATCGACGGCACCGGCAACCCGGTGAAGGACGTGCTGATCGAGACCTGGCAGGCCAACGCGGACGGCGTCTATGCCCATCCCGAAAGCGAAGGCGAGGTCGAAGAGGGCTTCCGTGGCTGGGGCCGCGTGATCACCGATTTCGAAACCGGCGAGTGGGGCTTCGACACCGTGAAGCCCGGCCCGGTGAAGGCGCGCAAGTCGCTGGGCACCGGTCCGTTGCACCCGCCGGCCCATGCTGGCGACGACTGGCTTGGCCGTGGCGACGAGGGGCACGAGGACATGGCCCCGCATATCAACCTCTGGATCGTGGCGCGGGGCATCAATATCGGCCTCAACACGCGGCTCTATTTCGATGACGAGGCAGAGGCCAACGCCAAGGACCCTGTGCTGAACCTCATCGAGTGGCACAACCGCCGTCCGACCTTAATCGCCAAGCGCAGCGAGCGCGACGGCAAGGTGGTCTACCGCTTCGACATCCGCCTTCAGGGCGAGGGCGAGACCGTCTTCTTCGACGTCTGAGATAATTGACTTTCGGCGCCGCCTTCCACGGGCGGCGCCTGTTTGCTGAAAGGGACGACCATGGGGAAACCCTGCATCATCTGCGTTGCGATCACCGGATCGCTGCCGACCAAGGACAACAACCCGGCGGTGCCGATCACCGTATCGGAACAGATCGAGAGCACGCAGGAGGCCTTCGAGGCTGGCGCAACCATCGCGCATTGCCACGTGCGTGACGACGAGGGCAAGCCGACCTCGGATCCCGAGCGCTTCGGCAAGCTGCTCGAGGGTCTCAAGCAGCACTGCCCGGGCATGATCGTGCAGCTTTCCACCGGCGGACGCTCGGGTGCCGGGCAGGCACGCGGAGGCATGCTGCCGCTGAAGCCCGACATGGCCTCGCTGTCGGTGGGCTCCAACAACTTCCCGACCCGCGTCTACGAGAACCCGCCGGATCTTGTCGATTGGCTGGCCTCGGAGATGGTGGAGCATGGCGTGAAGCCCGAGATCGAGGCCTTCGACCTGAGCCACATCCTCAAGGCCCACGAGATGTGGCAGAAGGGCCAGATCGAGGCGCGCCCCTACGTGCAGTTCGTCATGGGCGTGAAGAACGCCATGCCGGTCGATCGCATGGTGTTCGACTACTACATCCAGACCGTGAAGCGCCTCTTCGGCGAGGAGGCCGCGTGGTGCGCCGCCGGCATCGGCCCGAACCAGATCGTGTTGAACGAGTGGGCGATCTCGCAGGGTGGCCACGCCCGTACCGGCCTCGAGGACAACGTCCGCATCGACCGCAACACGCTGGCGCCCTCAAACGCCGCGCTTGTCACCCGCGCCGCCGAGCTCTGCGACAAGTACGAGCGCCCGGTGGCCGATTGGCAGACCGCGCGCGAGATCCTCGGCGTCCCGCTGGTGGCCTGAGTAGGGTCGGATTGAAGCCGCGCGAGCGCCGGACCGTGGTTTGGCGCTCCGTGCTTCGAGCCCCTTGTTTTATCCCTGCCCCAACCGAACGACCTCGACCCGCAAACGCGGATGTCACCAAAGCGCCAGTCCGCGGGGACGGTCCGGCGCTCGCGCGGCGCCCTGCGGGCTTGAGTCCGCGCGTCGGCGCCCGCCCCCAGGGCTGGCGATTTGGTTGCGCTCGGCGCTGAGTGTCGACGTTCTTCGGATTTTGCGAGGATAAATCGAGAGGTTCATTGCAACGGCTTGCCATCTCACGGGCGGGCGATGGCGCGGCTTCGCACTCCAAGCGAATAGGTGCGGCGAACCTACTCCGCCGCCCGTTCCCCCGAGACCCGCGCCCGGTAGGCGCTGGGCGTCTCGCCCATCCGCAGCCGGAAGCGGCGCGAGAAATAGGGCGGGTCGGCATAGCCCAGCCGGTAGCCGACCTCGGCCACCGGCAGCCGGGTGAAGGCGATGAGGCGGCAGGCCTCGGTCATCACCGCGGTCTCGAGATAGGCGGTCAGGCTCATTCCCGCCGCACCGCGCACCACCCGGTTCAGATGCCCGGTGGTGACATGCAGCGCCGAGGCATAATCCCGCGCGCTCCAGCCCTCGGCCAGATGCCCGGTGATCAGCGCGTCGAGCTGCTGCATTTGCCGGTTCGGATCCTTGGGCGAAGGGGTTTCCGCGGTGCTTTCATCGGCGAGAGCCGCTAGCAACGCGTGGGTGAGAGATACCAGTCTCTGGGCGCGAAAATTACCATTTCCGGCGTAGGCTTGAACGACCGAGGTGAGCAGCGCGCCAGCATCCTCCGACAGCGCGCCGTGCTGGCTGGCCCCGAGCCAGGCGCTCAGCGCCGGGGTCTTTGGTCCGAGGCGCGCCACGACCGGCGAAGGGATGGACAGAACGGTCCCCTCGGTGCCACGGCTGAACGCAAAGCCATGCACGATTTGCGGCGGAATATAGAGATACTGCCCCGGTTTCAGCCGCCTCTCAACCCCGTCCAACGTGACCTGTGCGACCCCTGACGAGATCTGGAAGACCTGCGCCATCTGGGTGTGCCGATGCGGTGAGATCATCCAGCCATGCAGCCCGGCACGGTCGAGCACCGCCTCGCAATGCACCACATCCGGAAACGCCGTGGTTTCTCCGAAGAGGTTGAAAATGGGGATGTGTGCGGGCCGAGACATGCGCGAATAGTACCATTTAATGAGGCTCCCGTCCATTCGCGTGGAGACCCGTGCGGGCTAATGTCGGGCAACGGAAACGGGAGGATCTCGCGCATGACAACCCTGACGACCCAAGTCGCCATCATCGGCGGCGGCCCCTCAGGCCTGCTGCTGTCGCAATTGCTCAACAAGTCCGGTGTCGAGACCGTCATCCTCGAGCGCTCGACCCGCGATCACGTGCTGTCGCGCATCCGCGCCGGGATCCTCGAATGGGGCACGGTCGAGCTGCTGCGCGCCGCCGGTGTCGATGCCCGCATGGACAGGGAAGGCATCCCGCATGACGGCTGTTACCTGACCGATGACGAGCTCATGGTGCATATCGATTTCAAGGAGCTCACCGGAAAGCAGGTCATGGTCTATGGCCAGACCGAAGTGACCGCCGATCTCTACAACGCGCAGGATGCCATGGGCACGACCGTGCTGCACGGGGTCTCGGACGTGTCGATCCACGATCTGGACCAGTCCAGGTCGCGGGTCGAGTTCACCCACGAAGGCGAGCGCAAGGTGCTGAAATGCCTCTATGTCGCCGGTTGCGACGGCTTCCACGGCGTCTCGCGCAAAACCATCCCCGAGGAGAAGCGCCGCGAGTTCGAGCGGGTCTACCCGTTCGGCTGGCTTGGCATCCTGTCGGAGACCCCGCCGGTCCATGACGAGCTGATCTACTCGAACTCGAAGCACGGCTTTGCGCTGGCCTCGATGCGCAACGAGAACCTCGTGCGCTACTACGTGCAGGTGCCGCTGTCGGACAAGGTCGAGGACTGGTCGGATCAGCGCTTCTGGGACGAGTTCAGCCGCCGCATCCCCTCGGAGGCCGCGAACCGCCTGATCACCGGCCCGTCGATCGAGAAATCCATCGCGCCGCTGCGCAGCTTCGTCTCCGAGCCGCTGCGCTGGGGCAACCTGTTCCTGGTGGGCGACTCGGCGCATATCGTGCCGCCGACCGGTGCCAAGGGCCTCAACCTCGCCGCCTCCGACGTGTTCTACCTGCACAGCGCGCTGACCGAGGCGGTGACCGGCAAGGGCACCGGCGGAATCGACGACTACTCGTCGAAGGCGCTGGCGCGAATCTGGAAAGCGATGCGGTTCAGCTGGCAGATGACCACAATGCTGCACCGCTTCGACGGGGAGGATGCCTTTGCCGAGCAGATGCGCAAGGCGACGTTGGATCACCTCGCGCATTCTGAGACGGCGCGGCGCGATCTGGCCGAGAACTATATAGGCCTGCCGTTCTGAGCGGTGTCACACGTGAAAACAAACCCCGCCGCGAGGAGGCTCGTGGCGGGGTTTTGCGTTCGGCAGTGCAAGTGTTTGGGGCAAAGCCCTGCGCGGCGATGCTTGCCTGGCCGGTCTTAGCTCGCCCCGAGCCGGGTCACCTTGCCCGCGATATCCTGCGCCACGGCCAGGGCGCGCGCGGTTGTCATCAGCATCTGCGGCAGCACCATCCATTCCAAAGTCCACGCGACGCCCGAGCGCTCCTGTTCGTGCAGCATGGCGTGGTGCATGGCGCTGACCTGTGTGGCGTTGTAGCGCCCCAGCGTGACCAGAAGCTCAGCCGCCACCGGGTTCTGTTTATGCGGCATCGCCGAGGACCCGCCGCCACCCGAGAGCGCGATGTCCTCGACGCCCTGCTGCGCCATCAGCGCGACGTCGCCACCGATCTTGCCGAGCGTGCCCGTCACCAGAGACAGGAACGAGGCATAGCCCGCGATGCCTTCGCGCATGGCGTGCCAGGCCTTGTCCGTCGACGCGAGACCCAGTTCCTGCGCCACAGCAGTGACCACGGCGTCAGCCTTGTCGCCAAGCGCCTTGCGGTCGCCCGAGGCCCCTCCGATCTGCACCTGCTCGACTTGCGGGCGCAGCGCGGCAAGGCGCTCGCGATGCCCCGAAAGCGGCAGGCGCCAGGCCAGAAGACGGTCGCGCACGGTGATCTCGGTGGCGGCCTGCATCCGGGTGCGGCCCATCAGCGGAGCATCCCCGAAGCGCGCCTCCAGCTCCGTGAGTGCCTCGTCGAGCCCTGCAAGCCGCGTGTCGATCAGATTGGATGCCGCGCGCAACGACAGGACCAGCGCGGTGTCGACCACATCCTGCGAGGTCGCGCCCTTGTGCACCGCCTCGGCCGGGGCGACGGCCTTGAGCTGTCTTACCAGGCGCGGCACCGGCACCCCGTCCTGCGCCATGCCGGCGGCAATGTCGGCAAAGTCTATCTTGGCGCTCTCGATTGCGGACGCGGCCTCGGCGGCCATTTCGGTATCGAACAGGCCGGCAGCGCCGCAGGCGCGCGACCACGCCGCCTCGAAGGCGAGCATTTGCGCCATCTGCCGATCGGGCGAAAGCAACGCGGCCATCTCGGGATCGTTGAACAGCCCCGAGAGCCAGGGGTGGTCGAAAACGGCGCTGGTCATGGGCGTGCTCCTCGGTCGTGCCGCCCCGGTTTACAGCTTTTCGGGGCGGATGACAGGGATGGGAGCGCTACCGGATTCTCGGTATCAGCTTCTGACGCGCATCGGTGCGGTGGGCGGCATCTGCGGCACGATCTCGGTCGCGGCATTGCGCGCGCCCTGCTTGCGCCGTTCGGCGAGCCAGGCAACGCCAAGCATGATCGCAAGCCCCACCGGCAGGACGAGCCATGCCATCGGCTCGGGGTCGAGCATCGCCGCCATCAGCACCTGCAGCGCCAGCGAGGTCAGCGTGCCAACCGAGAATACGAGTAGACCGTGCTTGCCCAGAAGTCGCAGCGGCGCCGCTGCGGGCAGACCGCTGAGCGCGCGCACCTGCGGCAGGCAGGAGAGCACATAGAACAGCGCCAGCGCGTGCAGCATCCGGGGCACCGCCACGAAGGTCTTGTCATGCGAAACGAAATGGAAGGGCACCCCGGCGGCGCCAAGCTTGGCCATCTGGTGGTTGAGGAAGGTGCCGACCCCCGGCGCATAGCGCCATGCCAACACCAGCGCCAGCCAGCCGAGTGCCAGCCAGAACAGCGTGCGCGAGACCGGCACGAAGCGGGTGCCTTTGCGGGCGTGAATGCCGGTGAGCAGGCCTGCGACGAAGAGGATCTGCCACGCGAAGGGGTTGAAGAACCAGCCGCCGGGATTCGGATGGTTGGGCAGGTTCAGCCGCCAGAGCCCGGTGACGAACCAAAGCCCGACCGAGAGCCCTGCCAGCACCCAAGGATGCCGCATCCCCAGCATTACGGCAAAGGGGGTCGCCAGCAGCAGCACGCTGTAGGCGGGCAGGATGTTGACGTAGCCGATCTGATGCAGCAGCGCGGGCAGCGCCGCGAGGGTCTCCCCGGGGCGCTCGAAAATGGCGCTGAGGTTGTTCTTTTCGAGCAATTCGGGCAGGCCGAAGACCTCTGCGCCAACGGCAAAGATGGCGATGCCCCAGAAGGTCAGCAGGATATGCGCGAGGTAAAGCGTCCAGGCGCGCTTCCAGACCGGTTCGGCGGCAGTGAGAAAGGGCTTTCGGGCGAAGCCGCCGGAGTAGGCCAGCCCCGCCGCGATCCCCGACATGATGAAGAACGCCTCGGCCGCATCCGAGAAGCCGAGGTTGCGGATGGTGAGATATTCGTATGGATTGCCCGGCACGTGATCGACGAAGATCATCAGCAGCGCGAGTCCGCGGAAGGCATCGATGCGCGGGTCGCGCTCGCGCCTCGGCGCGGGCGCCGTGGTTGGCTCAGACCGCGACATCTGCGGTCACTCCGGGCGGGGGCGTGTCGGGCGAGTGCGGCGCGGGAGCATTGCGGCGCATCAGCGCGCGATAGCGGGCGACTACGGGAGCTGGCTCGGCCTCGTCGGGCACGCGGAACAGTGCGTGGGTCAGCGGGCGCGAGGTCCATGCGATGAGCGATGGTGCGAGGATCATCGGCACGCAGACCGGCAGCAGCCACGGCACCAGATCGGCGGAGAGCAGGTAGACCGCCGCCAGACCGACCACGCCGGTCGCCACGATCCAAGCGCTCGCCTTGAACGCTTCGCCGAGATGCAGAAGCCCCTCGCCGCGGGCATTGGCGGGCCAGCCGCCGTCGCGTCCCATGAAGACCTGAATCACCGCGCGCAGCTGGTACATCATCATCACCGGCGCCATCAGCGAGCTGAGCAGGATCTCGAGCACCAGTGAGGCCAGCGCCTTGCCGGTGCCGCCGAAGCCGCGCACCCGCCCGGTCACCGCGGCGTCGATCAGGATCGCGAGCTTGGGCAGGATCAACAGGCCCACGATGCCGATGGCCAGCGCGGTGATCTCCTTGGTGCGGTCGCTCGGGAACACCGGGAAAAGCTGGTTGGGCTCGGGGAAATAGTCGGGTGCGGGGGCCAGAACGGTGGCCGCGATCGAGACCAGCAGGAAGCTCGCCCAGAGCACCGAGACCACGTAGGACAGGATGCCCTGAAAGAACACGAACCGGCTCCAGGCTGCGAGGCCCGGGGCGGTCAGAAGGCGGATGTGCTGCAGGTTGCCCTGGCACCAGCGACGGTCGCGCTTGGCGTAGGAGAGCACGTTCTCCGGCCCTTCCTCGAAGGAGCCGTCGAGCGAGTGGTCGACCCGCACGCTCCAGCCGGCACGGGCCAGAAGCGCCGCCTCGACGTAATCGTGGCTGAGGATGTGCCCGCCGAAGGGCGGTTTGCCGGTCAGCTCGGGCAGGGCACAACTCTCGGCGAAGGCGCGGACGCGAACGATGGCGTTGTGGCCCCAGAACGGTCCCGTGCTGCCCTGCATCCGCTCGAGCCCGCGGGTGAAGATCGGGCCGTGAAAGGCCGCCGCGAACTGCATGGCGCGTCCAAACAGGGAATGCCCGCCGACGATGCGCGGCAGGGTCTGGAACAGGCCCAGCTTCGAATCAGCCTGCATCTCGGCGATCATCGCGCGAAGGGTTTCGCCCTCCATCAGGCTGTCGGCATCAAGGATAACGGCGAACTCGTAGGCACCGCCGGAGCGACGGATGAAATCCTCGATATTGCCAGCCTTGCGGCCGCTGTTGTCGGTGCGGCGGCGATAGAATATCTGTCCGGGGCCGATCTGCCCGGCGAGCAGACGGTCGAAGGCCGCGACCTCCTCGGCAGCCGCGTCGGGGTTCTGGGTGTCGGAAAGCACCGCGATATCGAGGTTGAGCCCGGCGTCGATGGCAGAGGCGTGCATCGCCTGAATGCGGGTGAAGGTCGCCACCGCATCCTCGTTGCAGATCGGCACAAGCACGACCGTCGGCGGCTGCTCCCCGACGATCTCGGCGCGCTTGCGAGGCCGCGCGTGCGGCAGCCCGGTCAGGGCGAGCATTGCGCCCCATGCCAGCCAGCCGGTGGTCACGAAGATGAGCAGCGTACGCAGCCCGTCCAGAAGGTCAAACCCGTCGGTGGCACCGGCTTCGGCAATCAGTGCCGAGGCGAAAGACGCCAGCAGCAGCGCGCTGGCAACGGCAAGCGTTCGCACGCGGACGGTCCGGCCGTCGGGGGCAGGGGCAGCTCTCTTCATCGTGTCAGACCTCAGGCGCGCGAGCGCTTCCGGAACAGCCGCAGAAGCGAGCTCTCGGAAGCTCGCGTCTCGGTTTCAAGCATCTGCCGCGGCATCTCGAGCGGGGCCGCGGGCGGTGCCCACTCGGTCTCCACGGAGATGGCGGTCTTGGTGTCGGTGTCGCGCGCGGCGCGCATGTCGGGTGTCTCGATCATTGCTTGATCCATTGATACAACCATGTCTCAGTCAAAGTTCGGCCGTAGCCCTTAAGGGAGGCCCTCAGCTCGACTGCTGACCGGGTCTCACCCTCGACGTCGATCACGAGCCGCCAGATGTCGGTCCCGCTGATCCGCGACAGGGAGGTCTGGGTGACGCTTCCCTGTTGCACTGTGATTTCCGGTACAACCTCGGCATCCGGCGAAAGGTTCCGCAACAACCCACCGGAGAAATCCACCACGAACTTGCGCTCGTCGGTTTCCTTCTCCACGCCAGAGACGCCGCCCTCGCCGGTGCGGGTACGCAACACCTGGCCAAGCTCTTCGCCACGGTCGCCCGGCGGGGTCATGCCCCAGTGCAGACGATAGGAGAATTCCAGCGCATCGCCGGCGCGGGCCGGATCCTCTGGCACCCAGTAGGCGACG
>NZ_DS022276.1:1135989-1266970 GCF_000153725.1 Salipiger bermudensis HTCC2601
CGGGGTGGTCGCCAGGAGGTGCAGGAAGGGCGGCTGGCCCGCCTGCCCTTTGACACCGCCATGTCGATCGGGCCGGTGGGGCTGGTCACCCGCCCCGAGACCACGCCGCCGCCCGCCGAAGAGATCTTCCGCCTCGCGGTAACTGCCGCCATCGAGACGCTCGGGATCTGAGCCCGCCCGGCACAGGCCCGCGCGCCGGAACGGCGACCTGTTGCGAGGCTGCTTCGGGCAAAAGGTAAGCATACTTATATCTTTACCCGCCTTGGCCTTGGGTGACATAGTGTCCAGACCCGTTCCGCAGCCGCTCCGGTGCCCCATGATGACAGACCTCTACGACCTGCCCGGCCACCTGATCCGCCGCATGCACCAGATCTCGGTCTCGGCCTTCGCCGCCGAGACCAAGGCCGCCGGCTTCGATCTGACACCGATGCAGTTCGCGGCGCTCTGCATGCTCGAGGAAAACCCCGGCATCGAACAGGCGACGCTGGCGGGGCTGGTTGCCATTGACCGCGCCACCATCGGCGGCGTCGTGGCGCGGCTGGAAGCCCGCGGGCTGCTCGAGCGCAGCGTCAGCCGCACCGACCGCCGGGCCCGGGTCCTGACCCTGACCGAGACCGGCGCGGCTCTTCTGCGCGATGTGCGCCCGGTGGTGCGCCGCGCCCAGGAGGTGATGCTGAAGCAGCTCGGCCCCGGCGAACGCGACACGCTGGTCACGTTGCTCTCGAAGGTCACCACCGCCGAGAACGATCTCAGCCGTGCCCCGCTACGCCCCGCCGAGGGCGCAGCCACGAGCGGAAAGCCCTCGCAGAACGGCTGAGCACAAGACCTGCGGAGGTCACATCGCCGCGCCGCGGCATCCCAGAATTCAGCTCGAAGTCAGAAGCTTGGCCTATTTCACGTAGGCCGGATCACGGTCGCTTTCTGCATCGCAGCTAGTTATGTTGAATAATAGTTATTGACCATAACTACTTTTGTTCGCATCCTTGCAAGCAAGAGGAGATTCGACATGCCGCCCAGCAAGCCCAGCACCACCAACGCCACGACAGCGCCTGTTGACGAAGGCGCGGTGCGCGGCCTGATGGGCTACAATGTCAAGCGCGCCTACATCGTGCTGCACTCCGCCGCGCAGCAGGCTGCGGCCGCGTTCGACCTGCGCATTCCCACTTTCAGCTGCCTGTCGGTGATCGTGCGAAACCCGGGCATCACCCCCTCGGCACTGGCCGAGCTTCTGAAGATCGAGCGCTCCAACCTCGTCGTCATGGTCGATGAGCTCGAGACCCGCGAGCTGGTCAGCCGCACCCAGATGAAGACCGATCGCCGCCGCTTCGAGCTGAAGGCGACGGTGCGCGGGCGCCGCCTTCACGACAAGGCCGCCGAGGCCATCGCCGCCGCCGAGGCCGCGTGCCTGACCGCATTGCAAGACGACGAACAGCAGCTGCTGCTGGCGCTGCTGAACCGCATCGAAGGTTCAATGGCCGACTAGGCCGGACATTCCGCCCGGAGGGATTGGGCGGATTCAAGGGAGGAAGACATGACCATCAGAATGACCGCACTGGCCGTTGCCGGTGCCCTCATGGCGAGCACCACGCTGGCGCAGGCCGACACCATCCGCGCCACCAGCGGCTTCGGCCCGGCGCACGTGCTGGCCACCGTGGTGTATCCCGAAATCGGCACCCGCCTCGAAGAGTTTACCGATGGCGGCTGGGACCTGCAGGACACCCCCTCGGGCCTCGTGGCGCCCAACGAGATGAGCTCGGGCCTGCGCGACGGCGTCACCGAGATGGGCACGCTCTTGATGCCCTATTTCCCGGCGGAGTTCCCCGACGCGGCACTGCCGTCGGAGCTGTCTATCCTCGGCTCCAACAACCTGGTGATCTCGTCTGCCGTGACCGAGTACATCGCCACCTGCGACGACTGCCAGGCCGAGTTCACCCAGAACGGCCAGGTCTATCTCGGCACCGACGCGACCCCGCCCTACAACCTGCTCACCACCTCGCCGGTGCGCAGCACCGAGGACCTGCAGGGCATGCGCATCCGTACCGGTGCGCCGCTCTATGCGGGGTTCGTGCAGGCGATGGGCGGCGAGCCGACCCAGCTGCCGTCGTCGGAGCTGTTCGAGGGCCTGAGCCAGGGCGTCATCGACGGCACCTTCAGCGCCAACCACGAGATCATCGCCAACCGTCTCGGCGACGTCATCAGCTACGTGACCGAGATCGAGGAAGGTGTGTTCAACGGCGCCGCAGCCGGCGGCGTGAGCGGCCTGCTCTGGATGCGGATGTCTGGAGAGGATCGCCAGGCGCTGGCCCGCGCGACCCAGTACGGCATCGCCAAGGGCCTCGTCGGCTTCCTCGAAGATGCCGAGAAGGCCCGCGCGGTCGAGGGCATCGAGTTCATCGCCCCCGATGATACCCTGCTCGCCGCCAAGGAAGCCTATAACGAAGAGCGCCTCGCCGCCGCCGCCGACATCCTGACCGAGCGCGGCGTCGAGGACGCGCAGGCCAAGATCGACCGCTACAAGGCGCTGATCGAAAAGTGGGAAGGGCTCGTTTCCACCGACATGAGCTACGAGGATCTCGCCGAGCTGCGCTACGAAGAGATCTTCTCCAAGATCGACCTCAACAACTACGGCTCCTGACCGGGCTGGCGCGCCCTGCCCCGAGGCCGGGCGCGCACCTCATCACTCCCCCCACACATATTCCGTCGGAGAGGGTCATGTACCTCATCGAGAAATGGATCGGCCGGATCAGCGCCGTACTGGCGTCGCTCGTCCTGCTGGCAATGATGCTGCAGATCGTCATCGACGTCTTCATGCGCACCTTCCTGGGCTCGGGCTTCCCGGCCACCGCCGATCTCGTCAGCCGCTACTACATGGTCGCGATCAGTTTCCTGCCGCTCGCCATGACCGAAATCCGCCGCCGCCATATCGAGGCGACGATCTTCACCGACAATCTTACCGGCCGGCCGCGCCAGGTCATCGCCTTCCTGGGCTTCGCCATCGCGCTCGCCGCCTTCGTGCCGATGACCTGGGGCACGGCGCAGAACGCGCTGCGCCAGACCGACCGGGGCGCCTATGTCGAGGTCGGCACCACGGTGTTCCAGACCTGGCCCACATACTGGATCCTGCCGATCTCGTTCGGGCTGATGTCGCTGGTGCTGGTGCTGCGCCTCATCGAGGTCGCCACCGGCAAGTTCGAACTGCGCGCCCATGATCCGCTCGATGAGCTGCAGGCCACGCATAAGGAGACAAACTGATGGATCCGATCACCGTCGGCCTTCTGGCCCTCGTCGGGCTGCTGGGTCTCATCGCGCTGCGCGTGCCGATCGGCGTCAGCCTGATCTTCGTGTCGTTCCTCGGCATCTGCGGCATCGCCGGCCTGCGCCCCGCCATGAGCATGCTGTCCAACATTCCCTACACCTCCTCGGCAAGCTGGACGCTGAGCTCAATCCCGATGTTCCTGCTGATGGGCTACATCGCCTACCACTCGGGCCTCACCAAGGGCCTGTTCGAGGCCGCTAGGGTCTGGTGGAGCTGGCTGCCCGGCGGGCTCGCCATCGCCTCGCTGGCCGGCGCCAGCGGCTTCGCCGCGGTCTCCGGCTCGTCCGTCGCTTGCTCCGCCGCCATCGGCCGCATCGCCATCCCCGAAATGAAGCGCAACAATTACGACCTGCGCGTCGCCACCGGCTCGGTCGCCGCAGGCGGGACCATCGGCGCGCTGATCCCGCCCTCGATCATCCTGATCCTGTTCGGCATCCAGTCCAACAGCTCGATCAACGCGCTGTTCATGGGCGGCATCTTCCTCGGCCTCGCCTCGCTGCTGTTCTACATCATGGCGGTGCTCTTCGTCTGGTGGCGCAAGCCCGAGCGGCTGCCCATGGTCGAGCCCTACACGATGGGCGACCGTTGGAAGAAGACACTCGAGATCTGGCCGGTGCTGCTGCTGATCTGCGCCGTGCTCGGCGGTCTCTTCGGCGGCATCTTCACCGCCACCGAGGCCGGGGCCTTCGGCGCCTTCATGGCCCTGGCGCTGGGACTTCTGCGCCGCTCGCTGAGCTGGGCCGATTTCAAGGAAAGCCTCGTCGACACCATCCTCGCTTCGGGCGCGCTGTTCATCATCGCCATCGGTGCAGGGCTCTTCACCCGCCTCGTGGCGATGTCGGGGCTCTCGCGGGAAGTGGGGATGCTGGTCGAGGCGATGGGCCTTGGCACCACCGGGCTGCTGCTGATCATCGTGCTGATCTACATCGCGCTCGGCATGTTCCTCGAGCCGATCGGCGCGTTGCTGCTGACCCTGCCGCTGTTCCTGCCCCTGACCACCGCGCATGGCATCGACACCATCTGGTTCGGCCTGCTGGTCGCCAAGCTGCTCGAGATCGGGATGATCACGCCACCGGTCGGGCTCAACGTCTTCGTCATCCACTCTGTGGCGCGGGACTACGTAAAGCTCGAGCAGATCTTCGCCGGCATCCTGCCGTTTCTCGCCGCCGACATCGCGCTTGTCGCAGCCATGCTGCTGACCCGCGGCCTGTTCTGAGGAGCCTCCCAATGGACATCAACAACACCATCGCGCTGGTCACCGGCGGCGGCAGCGGCCTCGGCGCCGCCACTGCCCGGCGGCTGGCAAAGGCGGGGGCCCGCGTCGCCGTCATGGACCTGAGCCTCGAGGCCTCCAAGGCCGTCGCGGCCGAGACCGGCGGCATCGGCATCGCAGCCGACGTCTCCGACGCGACCTCGGTCGAGGCCGGCTTCGCCCGCTGCAAGGACGAGCTGGGCAGCGCACCGCGCATCGTGGTGAGCTGCGCCGGGATCGGCACCGCGTCGCGCATCCTCCCGCGCGACGGGGCGCTGACCGTCGACCTGTTCGAGCGCACCCTCCGGGTGAACCTGCTGGGCACCTACACGGTGCTCAACATCGCCGCCCGCGAGATGGCTGCGCTCGAACCGGTCGACGATGACGGCGCTCGCGGCGTCATCGTCAACACTGCCTCGGTGGCCTATCAGGACGGCCAGATCGGCCAGGCCGCTTATGCCGCATCCAAGGGCGGTGTGGCTTCACTGACCCTGCCGGCCGCGCGCGAGCTGGCGCGCTTCGGCATCCGGGTGATGACCGTCGCCCCGGGCCTCTTCGAGACCGCCATGAGCGCCGGGCTGCCGCCCGAGGCCAAGACCTCGCTCGAGGCCGGCCTGCCCTTCCCGTCGCGGATGGGCAAACCCGAAGAATACGCGATGCTGGTGCAGCAGATCGTCGAGAACCCCCTTCTGAACGGCGAGGTCATCCGCATCGACAGCGCCGTCCGCCTTGCCCCCAAATGAACGCCCAAGTGAGGACTGACACCATGAAAGGCACCTATACCGAAGCCTCCTACAACGGGCAGATCGCCGAGCTCGAACTGATCCGCGAGGACAAGCGCAACGCCATGTCCGACGGGCTGCTGGCCGAGATCGAGGAGTTCTACAACACCCTGCCGAAAGAGGTCCGCGTGGTCGTGCTGCACGGTCGCGGCGGGCACTACTGCTCCGGGCTCGATCTGGCCGAGCACGTGTCGCGCAGCGCCGAGGACGGCGTCTACCACTCGCGCAACTGGCACCGTGTGCTCGACATGATCCAGTATGGCGGCGTCATCACCGTCAGCGCCATGACCGGCGCGGTGATCGGCGGCGGGCTCGAGATGGCCACCGCCACCCATGTGCGCATTGCCGAGCCGTCGGTGATCTTCCAGCTGCCGGAAGGCCGTCGCGGCATCTTCGTGGGCGGTGGCGCCACGGTGCGCGTGGGCCGCATCCTCGGCCCCGACCGGATGGTCGAGATGATGCTCACGGGGCGCAAGTACAACGCCGACGAGGGCCTGCAGCTCGGCCTCACCCATTACAGTGTCGGCGAGGGCGAGGCCCTGCCGATGGCGCGCAAGCTGGCCGCCAAGATCGCCGCCAACGCGCCGATGTCGAACTACTTCATGGTCAACGCCCTGACCCGCATCGGCGACATGTCGCGCTCGGACGGGCTCTTTACCGAGAGCCTCGCCGCGGCGCTGGTGCAGACCACGCCGGACGCCGAGGAGGGCCTGCGCGCCTTCCTCGAAAAGCGCAACCCGGTCTTCCGCTGAGAACGCGGGGAGGAGGAGCCAATGAACACCCACGTCATCGAACGCGCCCCCAAGGACCCGACAGCCCGGGCCGACTGGGCCCGCCGCCACACCCTGACCCGCTTTGTTCCGCACAAGGTGATCCGCGAGGACCGCGCCGACGGCAGCATCCTGCTGCGGTCGGGCTACGACCTGCCCAAGCCGGTCGCCAATACCGGCGTCTGGCTGCATGAATGGGCCGAGAAGGCACCCTACCGGGTCGCCGTCTCAGAGCGCCCCGTCGAGGGGCCGGGCTGGCGCAACATCACCTATCTCGAGCTGCTGCAGCAGGTCCGGGCCATCGCCTCGGCGCTGCTGGCCCGCGGCCTTGGCGAGGGCGACACCATCGCCATGATGTCGGGCAACGGGCTCGACCACCTGCTGCTGTCCCTCGCGGCGCAGTATATCGGCGTGCCGGTGGTGCCGCTGGCCGAGCAGTACTCGCTGATCACCGAGGCCCATGGCCGGCTGATCTACGTGCTCGACAAGGTGACCCCCAAGATGGCCTTCGTCGATGACGCCACCCGTTACGCCGCCGCGCTGGCGCTGCCGCAGCTTGCCGATGTGGAGATCGTCGCCGCGCGTGGCGAGGCCGGGCGCCCGGTCACCCCCATGTCCGCACTGGTGCATACCGAGGAGAGCCCCGAGCTCGACGCCGCCCATGCCAAGGTCGGCCCGGACACGCTGGCCAAGATCCTCTTCACCTCCGGCTCGAGCTCGGACCCCAAGGGCGTTCTCACCACGCACCGGATGATGTGCGTGAACCAGGTGCAGATGGAGGTGGCCCTGCCCTTCCTGAAGGACCACGCACCGCGCATCACCGACTGGCTGCCGTGGAACCACGTGTTCGGAGGCTCGCACAACGTCAACATGATGCTGAGCCACGGCGGCACGCTGACCATCGACAGCGGCAAGCCCACCGGGCGCGGCTTTGCCACCACGCTGAAGAACCGAACCGACCGCCCCGGCACGCTGGCCTTCAACGTGCCGGTGGGCTGGAACATGCTGGTCGACGCCATCAAGGACGATCCTGCCACGCAGGAGCACCTGTTCAAGGACCAGCAGCTGCTGTTCTACGCCGGCGCCTCGCTGCCGCAGGACGTCTGGGAGGCGCTCGAGCAGTTCTGCCTGCGCGCCCGTGGCGGCCTGCCGATGATGATTTCGAGCTGGGGCCTGACCGAGACCGCGCCGGCCTGCGTCATGGTGCACGAGCCCATCGGACGCTCGGGCGTCATCGGCGTGCCGCTGCCGGCGGTCGAACTCAAGCTGATCCCCGACGCCGACATGCGCTGCGAGATCCGGGTCAAGGGCCCCAACATCATGCCGGGCTATTACGGCGACCCCGAGAAGACCGCGCAAGCGTTCGACGAGGAGGGCTTCTTCATCACCGGCGACGCGGTGCGCTTCGTCGATCCCGAGGACGAGAACCGTGGCCTGGTCTTCGATGGCCGCGTGTCCGAGGACTTCAAGCTCGACACCGGCACCTGGGTGCAGGCGGGCAACCTGCGCATGACCGCGCTCAAGGAGCTGGCAGGGCTGGCGCAGGACGTGGTGATCTGCGGCCATGACCGCGGCGAGGTGGGGCTGTTCATCTTCCCCGCGCCCGGTGCGGCAGAGCCCGGAGAGGTCACCGAGGGCGCGGTCACCGACACCCATCTGATGACCCAGATCGAGGTCAAGCTGCGCGAGATGAACGCTCACGTCACCGGCTCGGCCAAGCGCATCACCCGAGCCATCGTTCTCGCCGAGCCGCCTTCGCTGGAGCACCACGAGATCACCGACAAGGGCTCTCTCAACATCAAGAAGATCCTGACCCGCCGGGCCGACCTGCTCGAGCGGCTCTACGACAACGAAGACCCGGCGCTGATCCGCGTCTGAGGAGGACTGACCATGATCGATTTCGAAAAGGTCCGCGCGATCGACTTCCACACCCATGCCGAGGAGGCCTGCGGCTGTCACACCGATGATGGCTACGACGAGCTTCAGTCGACGATGGCCAAGTATTTCGGCGCCCCCTGGGCGCATCCGCCGACCATCGACGAGACCGCCGCGCATTACCGCGAGAAGAACATCGCCGCGGTGATCTTCCCGGTCGATAGCGAACGCGAGACCGGCTACCGGCGCTACAACAACTACGAGGTCGCCGAGGCCTGCGCCAAGAACGCCGACATCCTGATCCCGTTTGCCTCGATCGACCCGGCCAAGGGCAAGCTCGGGGCCCGCGAGGCACGCGACCTGGTGGAAAACCACGGCATCAAGGGGTTCAAGTTCCACCCCACGATGCAGGGTTTCTACCCCAATGACCGCATGGCCTACCCGCTTTACGAGGCCATCGCCGAGGCCGGCGTGCCGGCGCTGTTCCACACCGGCCAGACCGGCGTCGGATCGGGGATGCGCGGCGGCAACGGCATGCGGCTCAAGTACTCGAACCCGATGTACATGGACGATCTCGCCGTCGACTTCCCCGACATGCCGATCATCCTCGCGCACCCCTCCTTCCCCTGGCAGGAAGAGGCGCTCTCGGTCGCGCAGCACAAGCCCAACGTCTATATCGACCTGAGCGGCTGGTCGCCGAAGTACTTCCCCAAGATCCTCGTGCAATACGCCAACACGATCCTGAAGAAGAAGATGCTCTTCGGCTCCGACTGGCCGATGATCGCGCCCGAGAAGTGGCTGAACGCCTTCGACAAGGCCGAGTTCCGCGACGAGGTCCGCCCGATGATCCTCAAGGACAACGCCATGCGGCTCCTGGGGGTGTCGTGACATGACCACGTTCCACGCCCCCACCGACGACATCCTGTTCTCGCTGCGCCACGTCGCCCGCGCCGACCGCCTGCCCGACTGGGACGACGAGCTGGCCAGCGAGATCACCGGCCATTTCGCCGCCTTCGCCGAGGGCCGCATCGCACCGCTCGACGCGCCCGGCGACGAACAGGGCTGCCGGCTCGAGAACGGCCGCGTCCGGATGCCCGACGGCTTTGCCGAGGTCTATGCCGAGCTCTCCGAGGGCGGCTGGCAGGGCATCGCGGCGCCCGAGGAGTTCGGCGGCATGGGGCTGGGCGGGCCGGTGCTGGCGGCGGTGAGCGAGATCTTCACCGGCGCCAACCATTCGCTGCAGATGGTCACCTCGCTGGCCCATGGCGCGATCTCGCTGCTGATGCGCTTCGGCTCCGAGGCGCAGAAAGAGGCGTATATCCCGAAACTCGCCTCGGGCGAGTGGCTCTCGACCATGTGCCTGACCGAGCCGGGCGCCGGCTCCGACCTGTCGGCGATCCGCACCAAGGCCACGCGCGACGGCGAGAGCTGGCGCATCGAGGGCGAGAAGATCTTCATCTCCGGCGGCGATCAGGACATGACCGACAACATCCTGCACCTCGTGCTCGCCCGCACCGGCGCGCCCGAGGACGGGATCCGCGGGCTCAGCCTCTTTGCCTGCCCGGCGATCCGCGAAGATGGGGTGCGCAACGCCGTCACCGTGACCCGGATCGAGGAAAAGCTCGGCCTGCACGCCTCGCCGACCTGCCAGCTCGCCTTCGACGGCGCGCAGGGGGAACTCGTTGGCGCCGAGGGCGCAGGGCTCAAGGCGATGTTCGCGATGATGAACCACGCCCGGCTCGACGTGGGCCTTCAGGGCGTCGCCCACGCCGCCCGCGCGGCGGACCTCGCCTTGCATTACGCCGCCGAGCGCAAGCAGGGCCGTGGCGCCGATGGGACCGTGGCGAGCATCGACCAGCACCCCGACGTGGCACGCATGATCGACGAATGCGACGCGCTGGCACTTGGTGGCCGGGCGCTCTGCCACATCACGCTGGTGGCGCAAGAGCTCGGCACCGAGCCCGATTTCGTCGAGTTCATGACCCCGGTGTGCAAGTATTTCTGCACCGAGGCCGGCAGCCGTGCCGCCGACCTCGCGATCCAGGTGATGGGCGGCTACGGCTACCTGCGCGAATATGGCGCCGAGCAGAACTGGCGCGACAACCGCATCTGCGCCATCTACGAAGGCACCAACGGCATCCACGCCCGCACCACCGCTACCCGCTCGCTGACGCTCAACGACGGGGCCGGGGCACGCGCCTTTGCCGCCTTCCTGCGCGACAGCGACCCCGCGCTCGAGGAGGGCGCAGGGCAGTGGGAGGCCGAAGCACAGCGCATCTCCGGCGGCGGCCATGCCGCACGCGATGCCCATCGCTTCATGGAACTGACCTGCGATCTCGCCTACCGCGCCGCATGGGGCCGGCTGAAGAGCGCTGCCGAGCAGGCCCCGGACAGCAGTCGGCTGCAGCGGCTTGCCGCAAGCGTCCTTGGCGAGCTCGGCGACCTGCGCGCTGCCGGCTGATCGTCGCGCCCAGAGCCCGGCCCACCCCGGCTCCGGGCGCGACTCAGGTCTTGGTCGGGTCAGTCGCGCGTCTCGGGGCGGATTGGCGCCGTGCACAGTACGCCTCGGTGCGCCATCTCGCACCGGCGATCGCGGATGTGCCGCTCTGATTGACTGCAATCAATTCAAGCATTGACGGCAGAATTGATTCCTGCGACCTGCTGTGCGGTCAAGTGGTCGAAATGGGACACAGGCAATGTGCGAGACGAAAGACACCAAGAGCGCCATGCTCAAGGGCGCGCGGTTGCGCTGCCCGCAATGCGGCGAGGGAAAGCTCTTCGACAGCTATCTCAAGGTCACCGCCTCCTGCAACGCCTGCGGCCTCGACCTTACGCCCCAGCGCGCCGATGACGGCCCGGCCTATATCGTGATCCTGCTGGTCTGCCACATCGTCGGCTTCGCCATGCACCTGATGTACAAGTCGTTCCTCGACGATCCGCTGATGCTTGCCCTGATCCTCGGCGGCGCGGCGCTCGCGCTGTCGCTCGCCCTTCTGCCGCCGGTCAAGGGCATGGTCGTCGCCATCCAATGGGCCAAGGGCATGCACGGCTTCGGCGCAAGGGCGGGCTGACCGAACCCGCTCAGCCCATGAACGAACCCGCTCAGCCCATGAAACTGTTCGGCGTGAGCGCGTTTGCGAGGGCATGCAGGTTCTCGCCCAGGGTCTCGCGCGTGGCGGGACCGCCGAGGCAGACGCGCAGCTGCTCGCCCGGGCGCCCCAGCACGGTGAACGCATCCGAGGGCATCAACCCGATCTGCCGCCGTGCCATCCGCGCAACGACATCGGCGCGCCCCACACCCTCAGGCAGGTCGAGCCAGATGTTAAAGGCGTTCTCCGCCCCGCGATAGCGCATATTGCTCAGCACTTCGCCCGCCAGCGCCTGCCGCGCCGCGCTTTCTGCGCGGACAAAGCGACGAATGCCGTCGGCGGTGCCGTCCTCGATCCATTGCGTGACAAGCGCCATCGACAGTGGCGAGGGCATCACCGAAAGCGCCCGGATCGCCTGCGCCAGATCATGCGCGCAGCGCGGTGTCGGCGCGATGGTGAAAGCCAGCCGCAGCCCGGCGCCGATGCATTTCGCCAACCCGCCGATATGCCAGGTCAGCTCCGGCGCCGAAAGCGCGATGGGCGGCGGCGTCCTGATCGGGATGAAGCCATAGGCGTCGTCCTCGATCAGCATCAACGCGTGCCGGCGCAGCACCGCCGCCACCTCGAGCCGCCGCGCCTCGGGCATGGTCAGCGTGGTCGGGTTCTGCAGCGTCGGATTGAGGTAGAGCGCCTTGGGCCCGTGTGCGCGGATCGCCGCCTCGAGCGCCTCGGGCAGGATGCCGTCCGCGTCCATCTCGATGCCGATGAGGTTGAGGCGGAACCTCCCCGCCACGTTGCGGATGCCGGGATAGGTGACCGCCTCGCAGAGCACCGTGTCGCCGGGCCGGGTGAGGATCGATAGGATCGCGGCCATCGTGGCGTGCGCCCCCGGCGTCACCGCGACGCACTCGAGCGCCGGCACCATGCCGCGCATGCTCAGCCAGCGCGAGGCGGCGAGCCGGTCGCGCTTGGAGCCGGTGGCGCCCTGGTAGCGCAGCAGGTCGATAAGGTTGGCCGAGACATGGCCCAGCCCCTCCTGCATCCGACGGCGCAGCTCGGGATCCTGCGGCTCGGGCGGCATGTTCATCGACAGGTCGGCCTCGGCGCCGCGCGAGGGATCGGGCCGGTCGGTCGCGACGCGCCCCTTCACGAAGGTGCCGCGCCCGACATGGCTCTCGACATGGCCACGCGCCTGCGCCTCGGCATAGGCCCGGCTGACGGTGGTGAAGTCGATGCCCAAGGCCGCTGCCAGCCGACGCTGGGGCGGCAAACGCATCCCGTCAGCAAGCCTGCCGCTGCGGATATCCCCGGCGATCGCATCGGCAATGGCCTGGTAGCGCGGCTTGCCGCTGTCGAGCGTATCGGGGGTCCAGTCGGTCATCTTGCCTGCTCTCGCGTTTCGGAAGGTCTACGCCGTCAGCGCGCAAGATTGAAGGGACAATTGTATGGCACGAGCGGAAACATTGACGGCATTTTCACCAGCAAGAACCGCCCTTCGAACAGCTCCGGGCACCGGAAGAAGGGCGCTCCGGGGCGACCATATGCGCGGGGCCCTGGATCGTCGGCCCCGGCCCGGCTTCCGCGTCGATCAAGGCCGACGCTCCTCGTCAAAGGCGGCGACAGCGTCACCGCACACGCGCCCGAAGGGCTGACATCCGGGGGCGGATCGCCCGACCCTAGTGTCTGAGGGTTGCGTGGTGCGGGTGAAGGGACTCGAACCCCCACGCCAAAGGCGCCAGAACCTAAATCTGGTGCGTCTACCAATTCCGCCACACCCGCTTAACGCCGCGCTGTCCTAGCAAAGCCACGCTTCCAAGGCGAGTGGAAAATGCGGCATTGAAAAGCCGCGACATTTACCGAATCTTGCCATACTCTCCCAGACAATAACGAGGCAGACACAGCAGGATTGCGCCCATGGAACCGAAAACGGTCCGGCGCGATGGCACGACCGGGGGCGCAACCGTCCCCGCCCGACATATCGTGACGTCGCAGACACTCAACGCACTGATTGCGGGCACCGTGGTGCTCACGCTCGAAGGCGCGATTCCGGTGGAATATCTCTCGCCCGGCGACCGGGTCATCACCCGGGACAGCGGCACCGCCACGCTTAGCGCGATCCACAGCCGCAAGCAGCGGATGAAGCTGGTGGCGATCCGCGCCGGTACGCTGGGCAACTCGCGCCCTGACAGTGACGCCGTGTTGCCGGCCACGCAGGAAATCCTTGTGCGCGACTGGCGGGCCAAGACCCTGTTTGGCGCAGAACGCGCGCTGGTCCCTGCGGAACGGCTCGCCGATGGTGAGTTCATTCGGGTGATCGGCACGCGCGAGGTTTCGGTGGTCGAGCTCTGCTTCGACGCGCCGCACATCCTCTACGCCGACGGGCTGGAGTTGGCCTCCGCCGTCGTGGAGCCGGTCACCGCCTGAAGCGACCGCCAGTCACCGCCCAACCGCCTCCCCCAACGCCCCCCTTAGGGAACCCGCACGCGACGCCAGCCGCCACCGGGTCTCAGCCCTGCGGGGTCATGTTCGGTCGGGCGCGGTTGCGCTGCAGCCCGAGGTAGCGCTCGCGCAGGATGATCGCCACCCCCGAGGAGATCACCACCGCCGAGCCAAGCAGCATCAGCGCCGTCGGCACTTCGGCAAAGACCACGTAGCCGATCAGGATCGCGAACAGGATCGAGGCATAGTCGAACGGTGCCAGCAGCCCCGCTTCTGCGCCACGATAGGCCGAAGTGATGCAGATCTGCGCCACACCCCCGATCAGCCCGGCTGCGATCAGCATCAGCGTCTCGGGTCCGCTCGGCATGACCCAGCCGAACGGGATGGTCAGCAGCGACAGCACCGTCGAGGTCATGGTGAAATAGAACACGATGGCCGAGGTCTGCTCGGTCTGCACCATGCGGCGGATGTGGATCTGCACCAATGCGCGCAGCACCGCCGAAGCCATCACGAAGCCGATGCCTAGCAGCACGGTGTCGTTCATTTCAGAGACGGTCAGCAGCGGCCACATCACCAGCCCGACACCGAAGATCCCCATCGCCACCGCCGAAAGGCGGAACAGGCGCACCTGCTCGCCAAGCAGGATGGCCCCGAAGATCACCGTCAGCAGCGGCGCGGCATAACCCAGCGCGGTGACCTCGGGCAAAGGCAGCAGGGTCAGCGCCGCGAAGTTGAACCCCATCGCCGAGACCCCGACGATGCCGCGCAGCACATGCAGGGAGGGTTTCTTCGCCCGCAGCCCGGTCGCCATATCCCCGCGCCAGAGCAGCCAGCCGATGATCACCGGCAGCGCAAAGAAGGACCGGAAGAAAACGGCCTCGCCGGTCGGGACGCTGTCCGCCGCCTTGATCAGGGACGACATGATCACGAACAGGATGACAGAGGTGATTTTCAGCGCAATGCCGCGCAGCGGGGTCATGAGGGCTCCGGGTGGTATACCATTGCCGCCACTGTGACCGCTCACACGCCCGTGTGCAATGCATCGCGGGTGCAATACCGCTATTCGTGTGCGAACGGTCGCCTACATGGTCTCGAGGCAATGGCGCCGGAAGGCGCGCTTGAGCATGTCGAGTTCGGCCCGCAACAGCGAGACCTCTGCACGCAGGTCATCGCCCAGCGCTTCGCCGGCGATCAGGGTGAAGCTGCCCAGCACCTCGTCGCTGGCGGCCTCGCGGATCGCGAAGGTCTGTACCCCGTCGCAGATCGCCTCCTGCGGCACCGGCACCTCGACCGCCCAGCGCCCCGGCTCGGTGGTTTCGGTCACCGTGACGCCGCGCACCGGGCGGCCATCGAAATCGACGGTGATCTCGGGCGTCGGCGCGCCGGAATCCGCGGCCAGAAGCCCCTCCCAGACCCCTTCCTTGAACCGTGTCTTGGTCAGCGAATAGGCGCTCATCGCGTGTCTCCGTTACATCTCGGCCCGCGGGCGGCGGCTGAAGGTGAGATCGCGCAGGATCACCTGGTTCATCTCGGGCCCCTCGAAGATCAGGTCGAGCCACATGCGGTCGACCCGCTTCTCGTTGAGCTTGGTGTAGGCAAGGTCGAACTCCACGCGGATCTCTTCCTCGTGCAGCGGCAGCTCGCGCACGATCTGCTCGGTGTTGGGTCCATGGCGGATATTGAGACGGGCGAAAATCTCGAGCGGCTTCTCCATCTCGACGATGGTGTCGATGCGGATCAGATGCTTGCGCTTGAGCCCGTCGCAGCTTGCCTCCGGCAGATCGATGGCGAGCGACAGGTACGAGCCGTCGAACTTGAACACGTCGAGCCTCAGGCCGTAGGCGGCGAGGTCGGCCTCGCGGGTGTTGCGCAGCTGGCGCAGGGTGATCTCGGAATGGGCGCAGTCGTGGAACAGCGTCACCTCGCGGCCGAGCCGCGATTGCGACTGCACCGACGACATGCCTGCCACCGCCAGCGGCCCGCACCAGAGCTCGGGGCGCCAGGCCCAATCGGCATCATGCGGGCGCGGAAAGGACTGGTTCCCGAGCACCGGCAAGGCCAGTCGCCCGTCCGCCACCTGGATCAAGCGGTCGAGCCGGTCCTTGAGGCGCCGCGCGACCGAGCGCTGGCGGCGTAGCTGGCGCAGGTCGGCGGTTTCGGCCATGCGCGCCGCCTCGCTCCAGCGCTTCAGCGCCAGCGCCGAGAACGCCCGGCTCATCCAACCATCGCCGATGCCCGCCATATACCTTGCCGTTGCCTCTCGTCTCCCGGCCACTCTCACCGCGGTGGCCCTTGCAACAGTTATGGCAAATCCTTTGCATCGAATAAACGGCCAAATCCCCGGCCGTGCCGGCCCGGCCTAGCTTGGCGCGGCAGCGCTGCTCGCCGATGCGAGCTCCGGGCTCAGTCGCATGATCTGCCGATGCACGCGGCTCAGCATCTCGGCACCATCCCTCCCGACAAGGCGACTGCCCTCCGGGGCGTAGAGTGCCAGCCCGATCAGATGGCCGTTCTCGACAAAGGCGCCGCGCCAGTAGCGCGGATCGCCGTCGTCAAGCACCTCGCCGCCACCGCCCGCCAGCAGCGCCGTGGTCAGGCCATCACGCGCGCTGCCCGAGACGAAGGGCTGCCCGGCCTCGGCGGCCAGCGCCTCGGGCGCGGGGATCGCCGGACTCTGCAAGCGCGGCCCCACGGTGATCGTCACCATCATCGGCTCGACAAAGATGCCCTCCTCGCCGCCCGACAGGATATTGCACGAGGCAAGCACCGCGAAACTGCGGCTGGTGCCGCGCGAGAGCGTCACCGGATCAATGCAGTAGCCCCTTGGCCCCGCCACCACGATCTCGCCTCCGGCGAGCGTGGCGCTCGGCAATGGCGCGCTGCCGGAGGTCGGCACGCAGCCCGCCAGCATCGCCAAGCCGGCGAGACCAACCAGAGCCCTGTTCCACGTCATGCGTTCTTGCTCCACTCCCGCCCCGACCCAATCGGGATAGCGAAGCGCCTGCGATGAAACAAGAAATGAATCCAGCCGCGCCTCATGTGCGGTCCAAGGGCCGGCCGAGGTGGTTGCCCGGCCCCGCCCTAGGCCCTATCTCAGCGTCATTCGAGGAGCGGCGCATTGCCCTCCCGCCGCGCCGGATCTGCCGCCATGTCCTACCGCCCGTTCCTGCTGATGACCGGCACCGCCCGCCGCACCGAGCTCTGGCGGTTGATCATCGGGCTGTGCCTGATCGTGCTGGTGGCCTTCGCGCTGCCGCAGGGGATCTTCGCGGTGATCTCGATCCTCGTCCCTGCCGAAACCTCGCGGGCCTTTCTGACCGGGCTGCAGCAGGGCGACACGCCCGCCACGCTTCTGGTGCTGCTTCTGGCGATGGGGACGCTCGGGATCGGCACCATCGCCGCCACGCAACTGATCCACCATCGCCGCGCCCGCAGCCTCTTCGGGCCCTTGCCGATGGCGGTGCGCCAGTTCGTGAGGGTATTCCTCGCGGTGGGGCTGCTTTACCTCGTGATCGGCGCCCTGCCGCCGTGGGACATCGTACAAGATCTGCGACCGGGTCTGACGCTCGGGCCTTGGCTGGCGCTGCTGCCGCTGACGCTGGCGGCGTTGCTGATCCAGACCGGCAGCGAAGAGCTGCTGTTTCGCGGCTACCTGCAATCCCAGCTCGCCGCCCGCCTGCCCCACCCGGCGGTCTGGCTCATCGCCCCCTCGGCGCTCTTCGCTCTCGGGCACTGGACGCCCGCAACCTATGGCGGCAATGCCTGGCTGGTGGTGGCCTGGGCCTTCGCCTTTGGCCTCGCCGCCGCCGACCTGACCGCGCGGTCAGGTACACTGGGGCCGGCCATTGCCCTGCACATGCTCAACAACCTCGTGGCCATCGCGCTGATCTCGCCGCAGGGCACGATGTCGGGGCTGGCGCTCTATCAGTTGCCCTTCGGCGCCGGCGACGAAGAGGCGATCCGCGCGCTGCTGCCGCTCGACCTGGCCTCGATCGGGCTGAGCTGGCTGGCGGCACGGATTGCCCTGCGCGCCTGAGCCGCGATTGCATTTCCGTCGAAGCAGGCATAAGTGAGCCGCGACACGAAGTCGCGAAGGGCGCAGCCATGAACTGGATCACCAATTACGTTCGTCCCCGGATCAACTCGATCTTCTCGCGCCGCGAGATGCCCGAGAACCTCTGGACGAAATGTGACAGCTGCGGAACCATGCTGTTCCACCGCGAGGTGACCGACAATCTCGGCGTCTGCACGAACTGCACCCACCACATGAACATCACGCCGCGGGCGCGCTTCACCGCGCTGTTCGACGGCGGCATCTTCTCGGAGATCGACGTCCCCGAGCCGACGCAGGATCCGCTGCATTTCCGCGACCAGAAGAAATACCCCGACCGGATGCGCGCAGCACAGCGCACGACCGGCGAGAAAGAGGCGATGCTTGTCGCTGCTGGCGAGATCGGACGCACCCCGGTGGTCTGCGCCGCGCAGGATTTCTCGTTCATGGGCGGATCCATGGGCATGTATGTTGGCAACGCGATCATCAAGGCCGCGCAGGAGGCCAAGCGCCTGAAGCGTCCGCTGATCCTGTTCTCGGCCGCAGGCGGCGCGCGGATGCAGGAAGGCATCCTGTCGCTGATGCAGATGCCGCGCACCACCGTGGCGATCCAGATGCTGCGCGAGGCCGGGCTGCCCTACATCGTGGTGCTCACCCATCCGACCACCGGCGGCGTCACCGCCTCCTACGCGATGCTGGGCGACGTGCAGATCGCCGAGCCCAACGCGCTGATCTGCTTCGCCGGTCCCCGCGTCATCGAGCAGACCATCCGCGAGAAGCTGCCCGAAGGGTTCCAGCGCGCCGAGTACCTGCTCGAGCACGGCATGCTCGACCGGGTCACCGACCGCCGCAAGATGCGCGAGGAGCTGACCACCATCGTGCGCATGCTCACCGGCATGCCGCCCGCGGTCGCGGGCGACCTGCCGCCGCCCGAGCCCCTGCCCGACACTGCCGTCGCTGACGACAAATGACCGCGCAGCACGGGTCCGACGCCATCCTGCAGCGGATGATGTCGCTGCATCCCAAGATCATCGACCTGACCCTCGACCGGGTCTGGCGTCTGCTCGCGGCACTCGACCATCCGGAGCGCAAGCTGCCGCCGGTGATCCATGCCGCCGGCACCAACGGCAAGGGCTCGACGCTGGCGATGATCCGCGCGGGCTACGAGGGCGCGGGCAAGCGCGTCCACGCCTATACCTCGCCGCACCTGGCCCGCTTCCACGAGCGCATCCGCCTCGCCGGAGAGCTGATCCCGGAGGCGGAGCTGTCGCAGGTGCTCGACGAGTGCTGGGACGCCAATGGCGGCGAGAGCATCACCTATTTCGAGATCACCACCTGCGCGGCCTTCCTCGCCTTCTCGCGCACGCAGGCCGACGTGACTCTGATGGAGACGGGCCTTGGCGGGCGGCTGGACGCCACCAACGTGTTCGAGCGTCCTGCGTTGACGGTGATCACGCCGATCTCGCTCGATCACCAGCAGTTCCTTGGCGAGACACTGGCAGAGATCGCCGGCGAGAAGGCCGGCATCCTGAAGCGCGGAGTTCCCTGTGTGGTCGGCCCGCAGCCCGAGGCGGCGATGGAGGTCATCGAGGCCCGCGCCGACCGGCTCGGGGCGCCGCTACTGGCCCATGGCCAGCACTGGCATGTCTGGGAAGAGCGCGGCCGGCTGGTGTTCCAGGACGAGACCGGGCTGCTCGACCTGCCGCTGCCGAACCTGCTCGGCGCACATCAGATCGAGAATGCCGGTGCCGCGCTGGCGGCGCTGCGCCACCTTGGCCTTGGCGCCGATGCCTGCGACGCCGCGGTGACCGAGGCGCAATGGCCGGCCCGGATGCAGCGCCTGCGCAGCGGCCCTCTGCTCGAGGCCGCGCCGGGTGTCGAGCTCTGGCTCGACGGCGGTCACAACCCGGCGGCGGGGATCGCGCTGGCGCGCCATCTCGGCACCCTGCCGAAGCGTCCAACGCACCTGATCTGCGGCATGCTCAACACCAAGGACATCAGCGGCTACCTGCGCCCGATGGCCGGCGCCGTCTCAAGACTCACCGCGGTCTCGATCCCGGGCGAGGCCAACACCCTGCCGGCAGACGAGACCGCGCGCATCGCGGCGTCCGTCGGGATGCAGGCCGGGACCGCAGGCTCGGTGGCTGAAGCGCTGGAAGGCATCGCCGCCAAGGACCCGCACGCCCGCGTGCTGATCTGCGGCTCGCTCTACCTCGCGGGGGCGGTGCTGCGCGAGAACGGCTGAGCGGCGCTCTTGCGTCACGCGCCCTGGCGCGTCGCCGCTTTCACTTGACTGGGTGATTCGCCCTCTCCTATATCTGGAACATCACCCGCGCGCCTCGAGCGCTAACGGTGTCGCTGCCAGTTCGCCCAAGCTTGGCGTGGCAAAATCGCCTCATTGATAAGCGTTTCCGGCCACAACCTCTTGGGGTTGTCCAATAACTCAAACATACTTCTTGGCCGCGACACAAAATGTTGACGGTTCTCCGTAAAATCACCTATGCTGATGAAACAAGCAGCGTGTGGCGCAAGATCACACGCAAGCCTGAGGGACAGGGACATGGGGACACAATTCGCCCCTGCGCGGCATCGCCTCGCAGACGGGACCGGAGTACAGTCATGCAATGGGCGCAGACGCCCGGCACCGGCGCGCTCCGTGGCGAATGCCCCGGCGAACTCAACCACTCACAGAACTTTCGGAAGCCAGCGTCGCGCAATTTCAGCGTCGATGTCAGCCACCGCGCCTGCCCTCCGAACCCATTACTAACAGGCAATAATAATCAATCGAGCAGCCTGAGAGGGTCCTTCGGGACCCTCTTTTTTATGGCGCGCGGCGGCAATGCCGGTGGCCTCAGTGGCCGTGGCCCCAATCGGCGGCCTGCATCTCGCGCAGGCGGCTGGCGGTGCGCTCGAACTCGAAGGCCCCCGGCCCTTCGATATAGAGGCTCTCGGGCTCGTCCACAGCCGAGACGATGAGCTTTACCTTGGCCTCGTAGAGCGCGTCGATCAGCGTCACGAAGCGCTTGGCCTCGTTGAAGTTCGTCCGTCCCAGCCGCGGCAGGTTCTCGAGCACCAGCAGGCGCAGCGCGTCTGCTATGGCGAGGTAGTCGCCCGGTCCAAGCATCTGGCCGCAGAGATCGTAGAACGAGGCCCGCGCCACGCCGTTGTGGTAGCGCGGCAGCTCGAGCTTGCGGCCCTTGATGGTGAGCACAAGCGCCTCTTCGTTGCCGTGGGTCAGATCCTGCCAGACCCGGTCGATCTCGGCCCGCGCCTCGCGGTCGATGGGGGTAAAATAGACCTTCGCCCCCTTCAGCCGGTCCTGCCGGTGATCGCGCTCCGAGGCCAGCTCGCGCACCACCAGGCGCTCCTTGATCAGGTCGATGAACGGCAGGAAGAGCTGCCGGTTGAGCCCATCCTTGTAGAGATCGTCGGGCACCCGGTTCGAGGTGGTGACCACCACCGTGCCGGCCTTGAACAGCTCTTCGAAAAGCCGTCCGACCAGCATCGCGTCGGCGATGTCGGTGATCTGCATCTCGTCGAAGGCCAGCACCTTGACGGCGTCCGACACGCCCTTGGCCATCGGCTTGACCGGATCGTCGACGCCTTCGCCGCGCAGACGGTGCAACTCGGCCTGCATCTCCTGCATGAAGGCGTGGAAATGCACCCGGCGCACCGGCACGTCGAGGCTCTCGACAAAGAGATCCATCAGCATCGACTTGCCACGCCCGACGCCACCCCAGAGATAGAGCCCCTTCGGCGGCTCGGGCACCTTGGCCTTGCGGAACAGCCCGCGCTTGGGCTTCTCCGGCGCCTCTGCCAGCTCGCGGCGGATGCGTTCGAACTCGGGAAGCGCCTCTTCCTGCGCGGGATCGCGCAGGATGTGCCCTTCGGCAACGCGTTCGTCGTAAAGGTCGGTCAGCGTGGTCATATCCCGCGCATAGCTTGCCCGGACAGGAAAGTGTAGATGCCTCAAGCATCAGCAAACATGATTGTATCGGTAACATTTCTTCGATTGACGCTTTCGGAGGCGCGGCTCAGGTTGACGCCGCACCGCCGCAAAGGAAGCGTCTCATGCCCAAGCAGCCCAGCATCTTCACCCCGGTCCTGATCGTCGGGTGCCTGATCATCCTCGTGTCCTTCGCGATCCGGGCGAGCTTTGGCGTGTTCCAGATCCCGATTGCCGAGGAGTTCAACTGGCCGCGCGCCGAGTTCAGCCTCGCCATCGCGCTGCAGAACCTGTTCTGGGGCATCGGCCAGCCGCTCTTCGGTGCCGTGGCCGAGCGCATCGGCGACCGCAAGGCCATCGTCATCGGCGCCATCGTCTACGCGGTGGGCCTCGTGCTGTCGGCCGGCGCCAACACGCCGCTTGGGATGCAGAGCGCCGAGGTTCTGGTGGGCTTCGGCATCGCCGGCACCGGCTTTGGCGTGATCCTCGCCGTCGTTGGCCGGGCCTCGTCGGACGACAACCGCTCGATGTCGCTGGCGATCACCACCGCCGCCGGCAGCGCCGGTCAGGTGATCGGCGCGCCGCTGGCCGAGGCGCTGCTCGGGCTCTACACGTGGCAGACGGTGTTCCTGATCTTTGCCGCTCTCATCCTCGCGATGCTCCTCACGCTGCCGCTGATGCGCGCGCCGGCGGCCAGCAAGGCCGAGATCGAGGAGAGCATGGGCACGATCCTCAAGCGCGCCGCGCGCGATCCATCGTTTGCGATGATCTTCATCGGCTTCTTTTCCTGCGGCTACCAGCTGGCCTTCATCACCGCGCATTTCCCGGCCTTCGTCGAGGAGATGTGTGGCCCGATACAGCCCGGGGGCGTGCTGCACTCGGTGGGCATCACCACGACCTCGGCGCTCGGCGCATGGGCCATCGCGGTGATCGGCATCGCCAATATCGCCGGCACGCTCGCCGCCGGCTGGGCCGGCAAGCGCTTCCCGCGGAAATACCTGCTGGCGCTGATCTATACCGGCCGCACCATCGCCGCGGCGCTGTTCATCATGTTTCCGATCACGCCGGCCACGGTGATCGTGTTCTCCGCCGTGATGGGCTCGCTCTGGCTTGCCACGGTGCCGCTGACCTCGGGCCTTGTCGCGCATCTCTACGGGCTGCGCTACATGGGCACGCTCTACGGCATCGTGTTCTTCTCGCACCAGCTTGGCGGCTTCCTCGGCGTCTGGCTCGGTGGTCGGATGTACGACGCCTATGGCGATTACACGCTGGTCTGGTGGATTGGCGTGGGCGTCGGCGCGCTTTCGGCGATCATCCACCTGCCGGTGAAGGAAAACCGCGCCCCGGTGCCGGCGGCCGGCTGAGCCCCCGGACCGACGTGCCCCGCGACGCGACCGAGCCCCGGGGCTCGGCTCCGGCCCAAGAAGCCCAGATCCCCCGGCTTTGCATCGCGTGATCCCGGCACCCACCACGGCGTCAGCAAAATGCTGCGGGTTTTTCCGTGCCACGACCAGTTCCGCCCCCATTGCCCTTGCCAGCGGCGCGATACATCCCAATTATCGAATGGAACCGTTCCCAACGTTCGAAAGGACACACGCCATGAAAACCGAACAGGTCGGCGACAGCATTCTGGAAACCTGGACCGTGGACGAGGTTCAGGAGGCCTTCGACAAGAACGAGATCGTGCTGATCGACGTGCGCACCCCGCAGGAATACATGTTCGAGCATATCGAGGGCGCGCTGCTGATGCCGCTGGCCTTCTTCAAGGCGGCGAAGCTGCCGGGGCAGACCGAAAAGCGCATCGTGTTCCATTGCGGATCGGGCGTGCGCTCGGAAAAGGTTGCGCGGGCCTCGATCGAGGCCGGCTTTGCCAAGATCGCCCACATGGAAGGCGGCTTCGGCGCGTGGAAAGGCGCCAAGAAGCCCTATATCGGCACCAACATGGCCACCGGCGCCCCGCATCAGGTGAGCTGAGCCACGGGACCGCCCCGATGCGGCCGTCAGGACATGAAAGAGCCCGGCGTCCCTCTCTTGGACGCCGGGCTCTTGTGTTTTCGCGTCGGGGGCGTGCCCCAGCCGTGAGGGTCAGTGTGTGCCGGCGACCATCAGCCCCTGCTTTTTCAGCTCGGCATGGCATTCGTCCAGCGAGCGGGTCGCGCGGTCGATCAGCGTGTCGATCTCATCCTTCGAGAGCACCAGCGGCGGCGAGATGATCATGCGGTCGCCCACGTGGCGCATCACCAGATTGTTGGCGAAGCAGCGCTCGCGGCAGATGTAGCCCACGGTGCCGGCATCGGCGGCGAAGGGCGCGCGGCTGGCCTTGTCCGGCGTCAGCGCCAAAGAGCCCATGAAGCCCGAGATCTTGGCCTCGCCCACCAGCGGGTGGTCGGCCAGCGCCTCGAATTTCTGTTTGAGATAGGGGCCGGTCTCCTCGCGGACGCGGGTGACGACGCCCTCCTCATCGAGGATGCGCAGGTTCTCGAGCGCCACGGCGGCGGCCACCGGGTGGCCGGAATAGGTGTAGCCGTGGTTGAACTCGGTCTTGCCGATGACGCCCGCGATCTCGTCATTGACGATCGAGCCGCCGATCGGCTGGTAGCCCGAGGACAGGCCCTTGGCGATGGTCATGATGTGCGGCTTGATGCCCATGGTCTCGGAGCCGAACCAGTTGCCGGTGCGCCCGAAGCCGCAGATCACCTCGTCCGCAATCAGGATGATGCCGTACTTGTCGACGATGCGCTGGATCTCGGGCCAGTAGGTCTCCGGCGGGATGATCACGCCACCGGCGCCCTGCACCGGCTCGGCGATGAAAGCGGCAACCTTCTCGGGGCCGATCTCCTCGATGGCCTGCTCAAGCTGGCGCGCGCGCTCGAGACCGAATTCCTCGGGCGTCATGTCGCCGCCCTCGGCCCACCAGTTGGGCTGGTCGATATGATGAATGTCGGGAATCGGCATGCCGCCCTGCGCGTGCATGCCCTTCATGCCGCCAAGGCTGCCCGAGCCAACCGACGAGCCGTGATAGGCGTTCCAGCGCGAGATGATGACCTTGCGCTCGGGCTGGCCCTTCTCTTCCCAATAGGTGCGCACGAGGCGGATGTTGGTATCGTTCGCCTCCGAGCCGGAGGAGGCGTAGAACACGTTGTTCAGGTCGCCCGGCGCCAGTTCCGCAAGCCGCGCCGACAACTGGATCGCCGGCACATGCGTGGTCTGGAAGAAGGTGTTGTAATAGGGCAGTTCTTCCATCTGGCGCGCCGCGGCGGCGGCCAGCTCCTTGCGACCGTAGCCCACGTTGACGCACCACAGGCCCGCCATGCCGTCGAGGATGCGCTCGCCCTCGCTGTCGGTGAGCCAGCAGCCCTCGGCGCGGGTGATCACCCGCGCGCCCTTGCGCGCAAGGTCGGCGCCGGTGGTGAACGGGTGCATGTGGTGAGCGGCGTCCAGCGCCTGAAGCTCGGCGGTGGGGGTGTTGGTGGAAATCAGCGTCATGGCCGCGCCTCCTTGGGAATACGGGTTTGGCCGCAGAATATGATCAAATTATTTCCTGTCAATCGAATCGCGGCTTTCACGACGTTGCCGAGGGCAGCACCGCCGCCGGATGCGCAGCGCCTCCACGTGACCGTGTCGCCGCGCTATCGTCATGCGAAGGGCCTGCCTTCGGCAAGACCCGCCCGAGCGGGCTGGCGATGGCACGACGACCTCGACCGGTTTCGCTGAGCCTGGACGTACGCGGGCCGCATTTGCGCCAGCCCCTACCCCTCCAGCGCTGCCGCGATCTGCTCCATCCCCTGCCGCACGTCCTGCTCCATCGCCTCTGCCGCAGCCTCGGCATCCCGGGCCTCGAGCGCATCAAGGATGGCCTTGTGCAAGTCAGGCAGGTTGCGGGTGCCGAACTGGCCGCAGACCACGCGCAGCGACGGACCGAAGCGCAGCCACAGCCCCTCGACCAGATCGGTGAGAATCGGTGCGCCCGCGATCTCGTTCAGCTCGGTGTGGAACTGGTGATTCTCGACGAGGTAGCCGGTGACGTCGCCCTTGCCGATCGCCGCATCGAGCCGCGCGTCCGTGGCACGTAGCCGCGCCACGCCGTCGGCACTGCAGCGCTGTGCCGCGCGCCGCGCCAGCTGCGGCTCGAGCGCCACGCGCGCCAGCGTCAGCTCCTCCACCGCCGCCGCATCAAGCACCGGCACGGTGATCCGCCGGTTGCCCTGGAACACCAGTGCGCCCTCAGCGATCAGCCGCCGCAGCGCCTCGCGCACCGGGGTCATGCCGACCTCGAGCCGCTCGACCAGCCCCTGGATCGTCACAGGCTGCCCGGGCGCGAGTTCGCCGAAGAGAATCATGTCCCGCAGGCGGCGGTAGACCACCTCGTGAGTCGGGAGCCCCGCGCTGTCTGCCCGCATATTCACCATCTGCCTCCTGCTTGACCAAACCGCCCGCCAAGCCATCTTGCACGGCATGTTGGGCCGTGGAAACATCTCTCATGTTGCCAACGGGTGCAACATTTGATCAAATTCAGGGGCCACGGGGCGGCAAGACCCCATGACCAACCGGGAGCACATGATGAAGACACCCTTTCTGACCCTCACCGCGACCCTCGCCCTGACCGCCGGACTGGCGCAGGCCGACGAGGTCCGGGTCTACAACTGGTCCGACTATATCGACGAGAGCCTGCTGGCCAAGTTCGAGGAAGAGACCGGCATCGACCTGATCTATGACGTGTTCGACAGCAACGAGGTGCTCGAGACCAAGATGCTCGCCGGCGGCTCGGGCTACGACGTGGTGGTGCCCACCGGCACCTTCCTGCAACGCCAGATCATGGCCGGCGCGTTCCAGCCGCTCGACAAGTCGAAGCTGCCCAACATCGACAACATGTGGGACGTGATCTCGGACCGGACCTCGAAATACGACCCCGGCAACGAATACGCCATCAACTACATGTGGGGCACCACCGGCCTCGGCGTGAACGAACCCAAGGTGCGCGAGATCCTCGGCGAAGACGCCCCCGTGACCTCGTGGGACCTCGTCTTCGATCCGGCGAACATGGAAAAGCTCGCCGAATGCGGCGTGATGTTCCTCGACGCCCCGGCCGAGATGATCCCGGCGGCACTGAACTACATCGGCGAGGATCCTGACAGCCACGATCCCGACGTGATCGCCAAGGCCGAAGACGTGTTCATGCCGATCCGCCCCTACATCCAGAAATTCCACAGCTCGGAATACATCAACGCGCTGGCCAATGGCGACGTCTGCGTGGCGGTCGGCTGGTCCGGCGATATCCTGCAGGCCCGCGACCGCGCCGCCGAGGCCGACAACGGCGTCGAGGTGTCCTACTATGCCCCCGACGAGGGTGCGCAGATGTGGTTCGACCAGATGGCGATTCCGGTCGACGCGCCGAACCCCGAGGCGGCGCACACCTTCCTGAACTTCATCATGGATGCCGAGAACATGGCGGCGGCGTCGAACTACGTCTACTACGCCAACGGCAACGAGGCCTCGCAGCAGTATCTCGAGGAGGACGTGATCGGCGATCCGGCGATCTACCCGACGCCGGAGGCGATGGAGAACACCTACACCACCACGCCCTACGAGCCCCGCGTGCAGCGCACCGTCACGCGCCTCTGGACCAAGATCAAGTCCGGCACCTGATCCGCGACTGACCGGCCCGCGCCTTTGCGAAGGCGCGGGCCTTTCTCTGACAGGACGTATCCCGCACATGGCCCAGACCGTCTTTGCCCCCTGGGAAGACCCAGAGCAGAAGCCTCTCATCGAGTTTCGCAATGTGACCAAGCGCTTCGGCGAGTTCACCGCGATCGACGATCTCTCGCTCAACATCTACGAGCGCGAGTTCTTCGCCCTGCTCGGCCCCTCGGGCTGCGGCAAGACGACGATGATGCGGATGCTCGCGGGCTTCGAGAGCGTCACCGAGGGCCATATCTGGCTGGGCGGGCAGGACATCATCAACGTGCCGCCGAACAAGCGCCCGGTGAACATGATGTTCCAGAGCTACGCGCTGTTCCCGCACCTGTCGATCTGGGACAACATCGCCTTCGGCCTGCGGCGCGAGAGCAAGGACAAGGCGATGATCGAGGAGCGCGTCGAGGAGATGCTGCGCCTCACCCGCCTGACCAAGTTCGCCAGGCGCAAGCCGCACCAGATCTCCGGCGGCCAGCGGCAGCGCGTGGCGCTGGCGCGCAGCCTCGCCAAGGCGCCGAAACTGCTGCTGCTCGACGAGCCGCTTGGCGCGCTCGACAAGAAGCTGCGTGAAGAAACGCAGTTCGAGCTGATGGACATTCAGGAAAAGACCGGCACCACTTTCGTGATCGTGACCCACGACCAGGAAGAGGCGATGACCGTGGCCTCCCGCATCGCGGTGATGGACGAGGGCCGGCTGGTGCAGGTCGACACGCCCGACGTGATCTACGAGGCGCCGAACTCGGTCTACGTGGCGGATTTCATCGGCGACGTGAACCTCATTCCCGGTACCGCCAAACCGCGCCCTGCCGAGCCGGAGGCGCCCGCCCCGGAGCCCGCTCCGGCCGCGGTCGAAGACGCCGCGCCCGCGGTGGAGGGGACTTCCCCCGAGGCCACCGCGCAGGCCAAGGTCCAGACCGACGCTCGCCTGCCCGCCCCCAACGCGCGCGGCGAGTGGCTGTACAAGAAGGTCTTCGCCCGCTTCATGGGCCAGCGCGACCTCGCAACGCCGCAACTGCCCCCGCCAAGCCCCGAAGAGCTCGCCGCGGCCCGCAAGGCCGAGGCCAAAGCCGCCGCAAAACCCGCGCCGGCTCCCGCCCCGGCGCCAAAGCCGGCGATCAAGCCCGGAGGCATCCTCATCGACTGGGCCGAAGGCCAGCCGCCGATCATCGCCGCAAATGGCGATCCGGCGCTCGACGGCAAGCCGGTGACCCTGTCGATCCGGCCCGAGAAGGTCACCATCGACCTCGAAAAGCCCGACCGGCCCAACGTGCTGCCCGGCAAGGTCATCGACATCGCCTATCTCGGCAACATCTCGACCTACCATGTCGAGCTGGCCAGCGGGCAGATGGTCAAGGCGCAGATGGTCAACGCCCGGCGTCTCTCGAACCGGCACATTACCTGGGAAGACGCGGTCTGGATCGGCTTTACCGAGACCGCCGGCGTCGTGCTCGAGGAGTAAGCCATGCGCCGCTTCGCCCTGATCGCCATCCCGTATTTCTGGCTGCTGATCCTGTTCCTCGTTCCCTTCGTGATCGTGCTCAAGATCTCGCTGTCGGACGTGGCGCTGGCCCGACCGCCCTACACGCCGCAACTCGACCTCAGCGCTGGCTGGGAGGGGCTGCGCGCCTTCTTCTCCGAGCTCGATTTCGAGAACTTCGTCTTCCTGACCACCGACGATCTCTATTGGAAGGCCTATGTCAGCTCGCTCAAGATCGCGCTGGTCTCGACCCTGCTGACCCTGCTGGTGGGCTATCCCATCGCCTACGGCATGGCGCGCGCCCCGAACGAATGGCGCCCGACCCTGCTGATGCTGGTGATCCTGCCGTTCTGGACCTCGTTCCTGATCCGTGTCTATTCGTGGATGGGAATCCTGTCGAACGAGGGCACGCTCAACACCGTGCTGCTCTGGCTCGGGGTGATCGACACGCCGCTGCAGATCATGAACACCAACACCGCGGTCTATATCGGCATCGTCTACACCTATCTGCCCTTCATGGTGCTGCCGATCTACTCGGCGCTCGAGAAGATGGACGAAAGCCTGATCGAGGCCGCCGAGGATCTCGGCTGCTCCAAGCTCGCCGCCTTCTGGCTGGTGACCTGGCCGCTCTCGCGCAACGGCATCATCGCCGGCTGCTTCCTGGTGTTCATCCCGGCCATCGGCGAATTCGTGATCCCCTCGCTGCTCGGCGGCTCCGGCACGCTGATGATCGGCAAGGTGCTGTTCGAGGAGTTCTTCTCCAACCGTGACTGGCCGGTGGCCTCGGCGGTGGCGGTGATCCTTCTGCTGATCCTGATCATCCCGATCATCCTGTTCCAGCGCAACGAGCAGAAGGCACGGGAGGCCGAAGGATGAGACGCTTTTCCTGGTTCAACGTCACGTCGCTGACGCTCGGCTTCGCCTTCCTCTATCTCCCGATGGTCCTGCTGGTGGTCTACAGCTTCAACGAGAGCCGCCTGGTCACCGTCTGGGCCGGCTTCTCGACCAAGTGGTACGGCGAGCTTCTGCGCAACGAAGAGTTCCTCGACGCCGCCTGGGTGACGCTCAAGGTCGCGGTGTTCTCCTCGACCATCGCCACGGTGCTTGGCACCATGGCGGCCTACGTGCTGGTGCGCGCCGGGCGCTTCCGGGGCCGCACGCTGTTCTCGGGGATGATCTATGCGCCGCTCGTCATGCCCGAGGTAATCACCGGCCTGTCGCTGCTGCTGCTCTTCATCGGCATCGGGCTCGATCGCGGCGTGCTGACCATCGTGCTGGCCCACACCACTTTCTCGATGTGCTACGTCTCGGTGGTGGTGTCGTCGCGGCTCACCAGCTTCGACCGCTCGCTCGAAGAGGCGGCGCTCGATCTTGGCTGCTCGCCCTTCGAGGCGTTCCGGCTGGTGACCCTGCCGATCATCGCACCCGCGGTGATCTCGGGCTGGCTGCTGGCCTTCACCCTGTCGCTCGACGACCTGGTGATCGCGAGCTTCACCACCGGCCCCTCGGCCACCACCCTGCCAATCAAGATCTTCTCGGCGGTGCGTCTCGGCGTCAGCCCCGAGATCAACGCGCTCTCGACCCTCCTGATCGGCATCGTCACCGTCGGCGTCATCACCGCCTCGATCGTGACCAAGCGGGCGGCGGTGGCGCAGGCGCGTGACGAACAGGCGGCCGAGCGCAACGAATGAAACGTATTTACGAGGCCCCGGCCTACGGGCCACAGGGCAAATGCTACTGGGCCGATACGGTCGAGGGCGACGACTGGCCGGCCCTGCCCGGCCCGCGCCACAGCGAGGTCGCGATCATCGGCGGCGGGTTCACCGGCCTTTCGGCGGCGCTTCACCTTGCACAGGACGGGGTCGAGGTCACCGTGCTCGAGGCCGGTCACGCGGGCTACGGGGCCTCGGGGCGCAATGGCGGGTTCTGCTGCCTCGGCGGGTCCAAGGGCTCGAGCGGCTACCTGCGCCGGCGTTACGGCGAGTCCGCCCTGCGCGGCTGGCGCGCCACCGAGAAGGCCGCCGTCGCCACCGCGCGCGGCCTGATTGACGCGCACGGCATCGAGGCTGACACCCATTCCGAGGGCGAGACCCTGATCGCCCACTCGCCGCGCGCCTTCGCCAAGCTGCGCGACGGGATCGAGGAGACCGAGCGCGAATACGGCGTCACCCCGCAGCTCATCGAGCTCGAGGAGATGGCGGCGCAAGGGCTTTCGGGGCCGTTTTTCGGCGCCATGACCACGCCCATCGGCATCGCGCTCAACCCGCGCAAGTACCATGCCGGGCTCGCCCGCGCCGCCCAGTCTGCCGGGGCCGTGCTGCACGGCCACAGCCCGGTCACCGCGCTGCGCAGGGGTGCGCGCTGGGAGCTCGAAACCCCGCACGGCACGGTCACTGCCGACCGCGTGATCCTCGCCACCAACGGCTATTCCTCGGAAGACCTGCCCGACTGGCTGCGCGCCCGCTACCTGCCGGTACAGTCCAGCGTCATCGTGACAGCCCCGCTGGAGCAGGAGCAAATCGACGCGCAGGGCTGGAGCTCGCACCAGATGGCCTATGACACGCGGGTGCTGCTGCATTACTTCCGCCTGATGCCGAACGGGCGGTTCCTGTTCGGGATGCGCGGCGGGCTGACCGCGACGCCGCGGGCGCGGGACTCGATCTCGCGCAAGATCCGTGCCGATTTCGCCCGCATGTTCCCGGCCTGGCAGGATGTCGAGATCACCCATGAATGGGACGGGCTGGTGTGCCTGATGGCGAGCCTGACGCCCTTCGCCGGCGCGGTACCGGATCATCCCGGGTTGTTTGCCGGCATGGGCTATCACGGCAACGGCGTCGCCATGGCGAGCCACACGGGCATGGTGCTGGCCGATCTGGTGCAGGGCAAACCGCCGCGCGGGCCCTACCCCGAGGTCATGCGTCATCCCCCGCGCCGCTTTCCGCTGGGCCGCTGGCGCCGGGCGCTGCTGGCCCCGGCCTACGCCACGGCGACGCTGTTCGATCTTTGAGAGGGTACGACCTTTCGGGATCAGGACGCCGCCGCGCATCGTCGGGCCGCGGATCGGCGATACCAGTGCAGAATCCCTCGATTTATCCCCGCCAAACCCGAAGGACCTCACAGCTCGGCACCCAGCCCGACCAAATCGCCGGTCCGGGGGCAGCCCGACAATGGCGCGCCTCTCGGCGTTTGCTTGCAAACGCCTGCCGGCAACACATCGCAGAACGCGATGTGTGAGAGGCAGCCTGCGGCCTTGATTCCGCGCTGGTCTCCGCTCGATTGCCCCAAGACGACAAGGCCCCCGGCGCAGAAAATTGCGGCGAGGGCCTCGCAACTCAAATCCCCAAATCCTCAGGCGTGCTGGCCGCCATTCACGTCGACCGAGGCGCCGTTGACGTAGGAGGCCTGCTCCGAGCACAGGAACAGCACCACCCGTGCCACCTCGTCGGGTTTGCCCAGCCGCCGCAGCGGGATGATCTCGGTCATCTCTTCCGTGCCCGGCGACAGGATCTCGGTCTCAATCTCGCCCGGCGTCACGAGGTTCACCCGCACGCCGCGGGGGCCAAGCTCGGCCGCCGCCTCGCGGGTCAGCGCGTCGAGCGCCGCCTTCGAGCAAGCATAAGCCGCGCCGGCATAGGGGTGCACCCGCTTGCCCACGATCGAGCCCACGTTGACCACCGCGCCGCGCGCCTGCTCGAGCTCCGGCAGAAGGTCGCGCATCAACGCCGCCGGCCCCAACAGGTTGACCGACAGCACCTGCTGCCAGACCTCGTCGCTGCTCTCGGCGATGCCGAGCCGCGCGCCGTCCTCGCCCTTGGGCGAAATCCCGGCATTGTTGACGATGGCGTGCAAGCCGCCCTCGCCCAGCGTCTCGCGCACCCGCGCCACAAGGTCGGCGCGCGCGTCCGCGTCGGCCAGATCGCCCTGGAAATGGTCGGTCGAGCCCGCGTGCCACGGGCAGCGCGAATCGAACGCGGTGCGCGACACGGTCAGCACCCGCCAGCCCGCTGCCTGGAACACCTTCACGGTGGCATGGCCGATGCCCCGGCTCGCGCCGGTCAGCAGCAGTGTCTTTTGTTCTGTCATGGCTTCGCCTTTCCGCCCGTGCGACTCACGGCCTAGATGTGGAACGCAATGCCGGCATCGGCAAGGCCGCCGCCAAGCGCCGAGACGGTTCCGTCTGCCCGCCAGCAGGCGGCGCCGGTCATTTCACCATTCGGCCCGAAGGCGATGGCGTTCATGCCGCCGCCGATATGCGGCACGATCTTCATCTCGTGCCCCATCGCCGCCAACGCCTCCTCGTGATGGGCATAGCCCGGCTCGAGTTCCACATGGGCGCCCTCGGTCCAGATCCGAGGTGCCTCGACCGCCTGTTGCGGGGTCATGTCGAAATCGATCAGGTTGACGATGGCCTGCATCGCCGAGGGGAAGATCCGCACCGCGCCCGGCAGCCCCAGAGCAAAGCTCGGCTTGCCGTCCTTCAGCACGATCATCGGCGCCATCGAGGTTGGCACCCGCTTGCCCGGCGCGATCGACAGCGCCTTTCCCGGGTGCGGGTCGAAATTGTACATGTAGTTGTTGGGGATCATGCCCGTGCCCGGCACCATGAAGCGCGCGCCGAAGAGCCCGTTGATGGTGTGGGTGGCCGAGACGATCATGCCGTCGCGATCCGCCACGGTGATGTGGGTGGTGTTGTTGCTCTCGTAGCCCGGCGGCACGTGTCCGGCGCCGCCCGCGGGGCGCATGCGGGCGCGGCAGGCCTCGGCGTAGTCCTTGGAGATCAGCTTTTCGACGGGGATGTCGACGAAATCCGGATCGCCCGAGGCAGCGCGGCGGTCCTCGAAGCCCACCCGGATCACCTCGGCCAGCAGGTGCAGCCGCTCCGGGTTGTCGAAGCCCATCGCCTTGAGGTCATAGGCCTCGAGCATGTTGAGCATCTGCGCCACGTGCACCCCCGAGGAGGCAGGCGGCGGCGGGCCGACGATGTCGTGGCCCCGATAGCTGCCGAAGATCGCGTCACGCACGCGCGCGGTGTAACCCTCGAGATCGGCCATCGAGACATGGCCGGCATCCTCGCCGCCGGTGGCCAGCGCCTCGACGAGCGCCGCCCCCAGCGCGCCGCCATGCAGCGCCTCGGCGCCTTCCGTGGCAACCAGTTTCAGGCTCTCGGCGTAGTCGGCCTGCACGAGGCGATGGCCCGGCTTGGCCGGGCTGCCATCGGGAAGAAAATGGCGTGAGATCTCGGGGTCCTTCGACATGTCCTCGGCGTGGCGCTCGATGTTCGACGACAGGTAGCTGGTCACCGGGAAGCCGCCTGCGGCGAGACGGATCGCTGGGGCAATCACGTCGGCGAAGGGCAGCGCGCCGTGGGCCGCGTGCATCTGGCACCAGCCGCGCAGGTTGCCGGGCACCGCCACCGAGGAGGCCCCGACGAGGTTCCGGCGGCCGGCGGTCTCCATGTAGTCGGGCAGCGCGTCAGAGACCGGGGTGAACATCTCGGGGGTCGCCGAGGCACCGGCCTGCGACAGGCAGTCATAGACCTTGTGGGTACCGTCGGGCAGACGCAGGTGCGAGACGCCACCGCCGACGATACCGACCATCATCGGCTCGACCACGGTCAGAGTGAGCAATGCCGCAACCGCCGCGTCGACGGCATTGCCGCCGAGCGCCATCATTTCGTGGCCGGCAGCAGAGCCCAGCGGGTGGTTGGTCACCACCACGCCCTGCGATCCGCTTGCGGGGGTCTTGCGACAAAGGAAGGGCAGCGGCGTGGGGTCGGTGGTCATCGGTCTTTGCTCTCTATTCCGGTACGGTCTGTCTTTAGCATCTCTGCGGCCTGGGCGCAGCAGAATGTGGTTTCGGTCAAAATACCCGCGCATTCATGATGTTGGCAAGGTTGCGCACGGCGAGGCCTTCAAAACCTCAGGAAAACCGCCCCTGAGGCGCATCGGATACGGCTTGTTCTTGCGCTGAAATGACCGTATCCGCCATCGCGACCGGCAGATCTCGTGAGATTTTCGCTCCCGACAGCGCGCAGATCCGCGCATTTCGCTCAAAAAACGGGCAATTATTTTGGATTTTCCGATAAATTCGGGCAAAATTCACCAAAATGGCCAAAAAAATGCCCGAACAGTCGATATTTTATGATTACTCAGTCATAAAGGCGTCACACGGACCAACACCGTTCACAACAGGGATTCGCCCGGACACGACGCTAACGGGCCACCGAAGGAGACACGACATGACCTTTTCCAAACCCCTCGGCACACTGGTCGCTGCTGCGGCACTGAGCGCAGCCATCGCCGCCCCCGCCGCAGCGCGCGACATCAAGATCGGCCATTTCGGCGCCCCGGGCACCCCGTTCGATCAGGGCGTGCAATACTTCGCAGAGCAGGTCGAGGCGCTGTCGGACGGTGAATACACCGTCACCAACTTCCCCTCGGGCCAGCTTGGCAACGAGGCGCAGCAGATCGGCGCACTGCAGGGCGGCCTGCAGGAGATGCTGATCACCTCCTCGACCAACCTGATCAAGTATAACGAGCTGTTCCAGCTCATCGACCTGCCCTTCGCCTTCGAAGACGACGCCGCCACCGACAAGGTGCTGCTCGGCGACGTCGGTGAGGAGATGCTGGCCGGGCTCGACGGCTCGGGCATGAAGGGCCTGACCTTCATCGACAACGGCTTCCGCGACCTGTCGAACTCCGAGCGCCCGATCGAGAGCCTCGCCGACTTCGACGGCCTGTCGTTCCGCGTCATCGGCGCACCGGTGTTCATCAACACCTTCTCGGCGCTCGGCACCAACCCGGTTCCGATGCCCTTTCCCGAGGTCTACACCGCGCTCGAGACCGGCACCGTCGACGGTCAGGACAACCCGCTGATCACCGTGCGTGACGTGAACTTCTTCGAGGTTCAGGACTACCTGACCACCTCCAAGCACGCCTACTCGGCGCTGGTGCTGCTGGTCAGCCAGCCGTTCTGGAACAGCCTCTCGGACGAAGACAAGGCGATGCTGCAGGACGCAGCCGACGCCGCCGCGCTTGAGAACCGCAAGATCATGCGCGCCGCCGTCGAGGACGCCAAGGCGTTTCTGTCGAGCGAAGAAGGCGGCATGACCATTTCCGAGTTCACCCCGGAAGCCCGCGCCGAGATCGTCGAAGCGGTGGCCCCGGTGACCGAGGAGCTGCTCACCGATGCGATCCGTCCCCTCTATGAGGAGATGCAGTCCACTCTGGCCGCGGACTGATCGTATCGCCAAGGGGTCGGTGCCGCTCCCAGCGCCGGCCCCTTTCTTATTCAAGGAGACCCTGAATGCCTGTACTGCGCCTCGCCGAGAAACTGCTCGAGGCTCTCGTCGCCGCCCTGCTTTTTGCACTCGTGGCGATGGTTTTCGTCAACGTCATGCTGCGCTTCTTCATGAATTCCGGCATCGTGGTGACGGAAGAGCTGTCGCGGATCGTGCTGTCGATCCTGATCCTCAGCGGCGCCGTGCTCGCGTTGATCCAGCAACGCCACATCGCCATGACGCTGGTGGTCGACCGCCTGCCGAAAGGGGCCAAGAAGGCCGTCGTCGCGCTGACCGGGGCAATCATGCTCTACGGCAACTACCTGCTCGCCAAGGGCGCGTGGATGCAGGCGACGCTGAACTTCTCCTCCTCCTATCCGATTTCCGGCCTGCCCATGGCGACGATCTACGTCGTGGCCACCCTTGCCGGCGCCGCACTGGCGCTGGTCGTCGCGGTGCGCATGGTGCTGATCCTCTCGGGTCGCATGGAGCCGGAAACCTTCTTCCAGGCCGCTTCGGCCGATATCGCGGAGTGATCCTGCGTGACCTTTGTCGTTTTCCTTTCCGTCCTGATCCTCGGCATCGTGCTCGGCCTGCCCATCGCCTGGGCGCTGATCGCCTGCGGCATCGCGCTGATGATGCATCTCGACTACTTCAATGCCCAGATCATCGCCCAGAACATGATCCTCGGCACCGACAACTTCATCCTTCTCGCGATCCCGTTCTTCATCCTCGCCGGTGAGCTGATGAACCGCGGCGGGCTCTCACGCCGCATCATCGAGGTCGCCATGGCCGCCTTCGGCCACGTCTCGGGCGGGCTCGGCTACGTGGCGATCTGCGCTTCGCTGATCATGGCCTCGCTATCGGGCTCGGCCATCGCCGACAGCGCCGCGCTGGCCGCGATCCTGATCCCGATGATGAAGCTCGGCAACTACCCCGAGGGCTCCTCGGGCGGCCTGCTCGCGGCAGGCGGCGTGATCGCCCCGGTGATCCCGCCCTCGATCGCGCTCGTGGTCTTCGGCGCCATCGCCAACGTCTCGATCAGCGGGCTGTTCATGGCCGCCATCGTGCCCGGCACCCTGATGGCCGTGTCGCTGATCATCGCCTGGCGCTTCGTGTCGCGCGGCGGCGGCTTCCAGACGCTCGAGCGTCAGCCCCGCGCCGAGGTCCTGCGCGCGCTCTGGCGTGCCCTGCCGGCGCTGGTGCTGCCCATCGTGGTGATCGGCGGTCTGCGGGTCGGCATCTTCACCCCGACCGAGGCCGCGGTGATCGCCGCCGTCTACGCCGCGCTCGTGGGGGCGTTCGTCTATGGCGAGCTGACCATCAAGAGCTTCTACGAAGGGCTCGTCGAGGCCGGCAAGACCTCGGCCGTGGTGATGTTCCTGATCGGCACCTCGATGGTCTCGGCCTGGCTGATCACCATTGCCAACCTGCCGACCCAGGTGATCGCCTTCCTGCAGCCCTTCATGGGCTCGCCGCAGCTTCTGGTTGGCATGATCGTGGTGCTGACGCTGCTGCTGGGCATGGTGCTCGACTTCACGCCGCTCAGCCTGATCCTGATGCCGATCGTGATCCCGCTCGCCAAGGCCGCCGGCATCGACCTGGTCTATTTCGGCGTGGTCTTCACCATCGCCGGTGCGCTCGGGATGCTGACACCGCCGGTGGGCAACGTGCTCAACGTGGTGGCCGGCGTCGGCAAGGTCCGGCTCGACAAGATCATGGTGGGCGTTCTGCCCTTCCTCTTCGCCGAGCTCGCGGTGCTGGGCCTGCTGGTCGCCTTCCCGGTGATCATCACCGGGCCGCTGGACCTGCTTCGCTAGGTCCCGCCAAGACACCGCTCGGACCGAGTCTCCCCTAGGTCCGGGCACAAGCGCCGCTCCGCCCACCGGAGCGGCGCTTTTTGTTTGCACGAAGGGACGGGCCTAGCGGTTGCGCCCCGGCCGCCTCGGGGCCGCGACGGACAGGGGTGATCCCCCGTCTTGTCTCGCTCACCTCCCAAAAATCTCGGAGCTGCGCACGAGCGCCGTGCCTCCGGGCCGGTCTTCAAAGCTCGCATCCGGCGCGTCTCGTTTCCGGCGCATCTCCCCCCGCCCCTGCCGACAGGCCACAAAAAACGCCGGGTGGGAAACCCACCCGGCGCAGTGTTCGCGCGTTGCTGTCGAAACAGGAGGAGAGGTCAGCTCCGCCAGCCACGCGCGCGGGAGACCGCATCAGAGAACCGCGCCAGGCGCGCAGCCCGGTCGCAAGGGCGCGGCGTGACCACCGCGCGGGGCGCGGGAGAGGGCAGCGTGCCGCCAAGCCCCAGAGCGGCAAGCTGCGCCGCCCCCAGAGCCGTCAGCTCTTCGGTGCCGGGCAGCACGATTTCGGCCCCGGTCACGTCGGCGAGGAACTGGCAGAGATAGGCCGAGCGTGTCAGCCCGCCATCCATCGACAACCGCGCCACCGGCCCCATCCGGGCGATGACCTCGGCGGCGCGCAGGGCGACGCCCTCGATCAGCGCCTGCGCCATATCTTGCCGCGTGGTGGCCCCGGTCATGCCGATGAACAGCCCCGCGGCGGAGCCGTCCCAATGCGGCGCCGCAAGCCCTGCGAGCGCCGGCACGAAAGCCAACCCGCGGTCGATCGCCGCCGGGGCCTCGAACGCGCCCAACGCCTCGGGTCCGTCAAGCAGGCCGATGCGCATGGCCCATTCCACCGCCGCACCGGCGGCATGCACGCCGCCATCCACCGCGAAGGTGGTGGTCTCACCGACCTGCCATGCCACCGTGGGCAGCAAACCGCTGTCATCCTCGGGAGGCCGTGTTTCGCCGGTTACCGCGAGCGCGAAGGCACCGGTGCCGAAGGTGATCTTGGCATCGCCCGGCGCCCGGCAGCCATGGCCGTAAAGCGCCGCCTGCTGGTCGACCACCGCCGCCGTCACCGGCACTTCGCCGATGCAGCCAAAGTCAGCCACGGTCGGGCGGATCTCGGGCAGGCACTCGATCGGCACGCCGAAGAGCTTGCAGAGCTCCGGGTCCCACTGGCCCGTCTCGAGCGACATCAGCGAGGTCCGCGACGCGGTCGTCACATCGGTGCGCGCCTCGCCAGTCAGATGCTGCAGAAAGAACGCATCCGTGGTCCCGAGCCTCAGGCGCCCGGCGCGATGCGCCTGCTGCACCCGGCGATTGTTGTCGCAGAGCCAACCCAGCTTGGCGGCCGAGAAATACGGATCGAGCGGCAGCCCGGTGCGGGCGCGCACCATCTCGGCCTGCCCTGCCACGCCGGCGAGCGTGGCCTCGGTGCGGCGGTCCTGCCAGACGATGACCGGAGACAGCGGCTCGCCGGTCATCGCGTCCCAGGCAAGACAGCTCTCGCCCTGGTTAGAAAGCGCGATGGCCTCAACCTCGCCCGCAGCCTCGATCACCGCGCGCAGGTTGGCGAGCAGCTCTTGGGGGTCGTGCTCGACCCGGTCGGCCTCCGGGAAATGCTGTTCGTGCCGGACCGCATGCACGATCTCGGCCCGGCCGTTCTCATCGGCGACCAGGCCGCGCGTCGAAGTCGTGCCCTGATCGAGCGCCAGAATTCGCATGTCTCAGTCTTTCCTGTCCAGCCGCAGGGTAAGATCACCCGCCAAGGCGGCGGAATCCAGAGCCGGCACGGACAGCCGCACCGGCTGCTCGGGATAGCTGCGCACCGAACGCGCCGCGAGCTCACGCCCGCTCGCATCGCTCAGCACCACACGGCCGCGCACCGCACCATCGGTGCGGATGTTGAGCGTCGCCGCCGATCCGGCGCCGAGCCGCTGTGGCACGACGTAGCGCAGGCCCGCGCCCGGCACGATGCGCGCACCGGCTCCGAGCTTCGGCGTCTTGCGCAGATCCCTGAAGATCGTCTGAGCCGCGCGGCGGCCCTCGGCCCAGCAATGGCCGGCGGTCTCGACCGGGTGCAGCACGTTGCCGGCAACGAACACCTGCGGGTCGGAGCTGCGCCCGTCCGCGTCGATCTCGGGCCCCAGCGTGCCGGCATCCAGCGCCAGGTCGCTCTGCCGCGCCACAGTCGCCTCGGGCGTGAACCGCCCCGAGAAAACGATGCCGTCGCAGTCGAGACGACGCTCTTCGCCCTTGTGGCGCAGGCGCAGCGCCTCGACGCGCGGCCTGCCCTCGATGGCCAGAATTTCGGCCCCGGCGAGCACCGGCACGCCCATCAGTCGCGCCAGCATCATGTCGATGCGGCGGGTCTGCGGACGGTCGCGGGTCTCGACCATGGCAACCGGCTTGATGCCATGACGGCGGCAGGTCAGCAGCGCCGAAAGCGCGACGATCTCGGTCCCCACGATCACCGGGCGCGAGAACGGGCGCTTGCCCTCGAGATAGACCATCGATTGCAGCGCGCCGGTGTTCATCACGCCGACCGGCCGCACGCCCGGGGCAAGCAGCTGCGCGCGGGTGCGCTCGCGGTTGCCGGTGGCGATGAGCACCCGGCGCGCGGTGAGCGTCTGCGCCCCTGCGGTGGTGGCAAGCTCAAGCACGCCGCCGGGACGGATCGCGGTCACGGTGGTGTCGGTGCGGATCTCGACGCCGGCATCCTCGGCCGCCTGCACGAGCCGCCTTGCATAGGCCGGGCCGCTCAGCACGCGCTTGAACTCGCGCATACCGAAGGGCGGGTGGCCACAATGGCGCGGAATGCCGCCGGCCTCACCGAAGCGCTCCAGCACCACCACGCGGCGCAGGCCCAGCTTGCTCAGCTCGAGCGCCGCGCCAAGCCCGGCGGGGCCGCCGCCGACGATGGCCACATCACAGGTCGTGTTCATGACGCGTCCTCCGGCAGGATCGGCGTGCGCAGCTTGCCCTCGGCGAGACTGGCGATGCGCCCGAGGCAGTTGAACCCCTGGCAGCGGCCCATGGCGCAGCGCGTGCGGCGGCGCAGTCCGCCGAAATCGCCCGGCGGCAGCTGGCTGTCGAAGGCGGCGCGGATTTCGCGCGCGGTGACCATCTCGCAATGGCAGACGATGCCGTCATGCCCCGGGATCTGGTAATCGCGCGGCAGGTGCTCGGCGAGGTTCGGCATCGAAGGCGCCATCGAATCGTTGGGCTTCGACCAGGCCAGAGAGTGGCTCTCGCTCCAGAGTGCGAAGACATGCCGGGCGATGCCCAGCGCCGCGGTGAGACCGGTCGACCGAATCCCGCCAGCGCAGTAATAGCCCAGATCGGCATCGGCATGGACGCGGTATTCCTTGCGCTCGGAGGCGGGGCGCAGACCGGCATAGACCGCCGTCACCGGCATATCCTGTAGCGCCGGCACCAGCTCCACGGCCTTGGAGATCAGCATCTCCAGCTCTGGCGTTGTCACGTCGGGGCGGTCGCGCGCCTCCTGCTCCTCGGCGGTTGGACCGACCAGCAGGTTGCCAAAGGCGGTGCGGGTCAGCACCACGCCCTTGGTGCGCTCATTCGGCACCGGCAGCAGGATGGTGCGCAGATGCTGCGATGCCGCCTTGTCGAACACCACGAACTGGCCCTTGCGCGGGCGGATCTCGAAGGACGGCGTACCGGTGAGGATCTCTTCCACCTTGTCACCGTAGAGCCCGGCGCAGTTGACCACGGTCTTGGCCATCAACGAGCCCGCGCCAGTCTCGAGCTGCCAGGTGTCGCCGTCACGGCGCGCCCCGGTGAGCGGCGCGTTGAACCGGAATTCGGCGCCAAGCGCCTTGGCCTGCGTGGCGTAGGCCAGCGGTGCCGACCACGGATCAATGACATGCTCACGCGGGACCAGCAGCGCGCCACGCACATGGCCCGCAAGCGCGGGCTCGCGGGCCAGCGCCTCATCGCGGCTGATGATCCGCGTGTCGGTCACCCCGTTGCCCTGGGCCTGCGCCAGCAGATCGGGCAGGCGCGCTTCCTCGTCCTCGGTCCAGGCCGCGACCATCGCGCCGGTCTCGAGCACCGGCAGGTTCATCGCCTCGCGGATCTCCATGTACTCGTCATAGGCGTCCTGCATGCAGCTGAGCTCGAGCGAGCCCGGCGGCGCGTCGAAGCCGGTGTGCAGGATCGCGCTGTTGGCCTTCGAAGCCCCAGAGAGGATGTCGGGCGCGGCCTCGAGCACGCAGACCCGCGCCCCTTCGAGCGCGAAACGGCGCGCCATGGCGCAACCGACCACCCCTGCACCGATGATCGCAACATCCATTTCGGCAGAAAAATCAGCCAAGCCTCGTCTCCGTCCTAGAATCGTACCGCCGAGCTCTCAGAGAGACGGGCAGCTTTTCCTGAACGTGCATAATTTTGACCGAATCCACAATATTGACTAGCGTAAAATCCTCAGTTTCCGCCAATTCGGTCAGAATCTGCGGCAATTTTCGGCAGACCAAGCTCACAGCCCGGGGAATTTCGGTGCATCACGACCCAGCTCGCCCGGCGTCCGACCAAAAGAAAACACCGGGCACGGCGACGTGGCCCGGTGTCGTTCGCTGCAGTCCGTGCGGACGGGAACCGCCGGCTCAGGCGATCACCACCTCGACGCCTGCCTCGGCCAGCGCTTCGGCCATCTCGGGCTCGGGCGCGCGATCGGTCACCAGCCGGTCGACCGCCGAGAGCGCCGCGACCTCGAACACCGCCGCCCGGTCGAGCTTCGTGTGATCGGCCAGTACCGTGAGCTTGGCGCTGCGCGCCACCATCGCGCGGGCCATCTCGGTTTCGCGTAGATCGTAATCCATGATCTCGCCACGCGTCATGCCGCCGATGGTGAGCACCACGTGCTCGGCCTTGAAGCGTCCGAGTTGCTCGATGGCGAGCGCTCCCAGCGTCTCGCGCCCCTCGGCGGCGATCTCGCCGCCGAGCAGGTAGAGCCGGTGATGGCCTTCGGGGCGTGCCAGCAGCCCGGCGATCTCGGGCGAGTTGGTGATCACCGTGAGCCCGCGCCGCCGCGCCAGCGCGCGGGCGAAGGCGATGGTGGTGGAGCCGGTATCGACGAAGATCACCGCGCCCTCGTCGAAGAGCTCGGCGGCACAGCGCCCGATGGCGGTCTTCTCCGCGGTCATCGTCACCATGCGGGCATCGAACGGCCCCTCGGTGAGGCCGCTGTCGGTGAAGCTCGCGGTCTTGCGCGCGCCACCGTGGAACTTGCGGATGCGCCCCGCGGTGTCGAGCTCGTTGAGATCCCGGCGGATGGTTTCACGTGACGTCTCGAATTGCTCGGAAAGGGCATCCACATGCACCTCTCCGCAGTCCTCGACAAGCTGTACGATCGCCTCGCGGCGGGCGGCCGGTTTCATGCGGCGTCCTTTCTGGTTGCGCATTTCACTCCGGCCAGAACCCTAGATCCGGTCACAGAGCGCTGCCTGTTCCCACGTTCTGACCCAAGGACGACGCGGCTGCAACGGGGTTCGCCCCGCGCCTGCCGCTTCGTAACCGACAGATCAGACGGCATTTTCATCCCTCGACCTGCGCCGAGGCATCGACCGTGACGGTGCGATCCTTCAGCCCGACGCCCGAGAGCTGCAGCTTGAAGGCCTCGCGGGTCAGCCACGCGGCGCGGTAGGCGGCATCCTCGTAGCTCTGCCCGCCGGGGCGGACGTTGGAGATACAGTTGCGGTCGGCATCGGTGCGCCCGACCTTTGGCGCCCATGTCAGGTAGAGACCGAGACTGTCCGCGGCCGACAGGCCCGGGCGCTCGCCGATCATCATCACCACCAGCTTCGCGCCGAGGATGGCGGCGATCTCGTCGCCGATGGCGACCCGGCCCTGCGTCGCAACCACCGGCGGCGCGACGCTCAGGCCGGCCTCGGCCAGCAGCGGCCTGAACGCCTTCAGGAAGCCCGGCGCCGATTGCTGTGTTGCCAGCGACGACAGCCCGTCGGCCAGCACCAGAGCCACGTCCGGCGCGGTGGCGGGGCGGATGGCCTCGACCCGCGCGACGGAAGAGGCGTCCAGTCTGCGCCCCCAGTCGGGGCGTTGCAGGTAGGCGGGGCGGTCGGGCGCGCGGCTCTCCACCCGCAGCAACGGCTCGCCGAGATCGGCCTCGAGCGCGTCGAGATCGAGCGGCGAGTGCACCGCGGTGCGGGCCTGCGCGTGGGCCATCTGGAACTCGAGATTGCGCGCGGTCGAGAGCGACACGCCGGTACGCCCCAGCGCGATCCGCGCCGAGGTGTGGCGGCGCAGCCCGGCCCAGGGATCTTCGCTGCGCTGAAGCGCGGCGGGATCGGTCAGATCGGTCGGTTTGGTCATTGTGCCTCCAGGAGCGACATGCGTTTCGACAGCGCCGCGGGCGGCTGGCGGGCCGGGCTGAAGGCGCCGTCGGAGGCCATCAGCCCCATCTTGTCGAGCCATTCCTCGAATTCCGGGGCGGGGCGCAGGCCCAGCACGCGGCGCGCATAGAGCGCATCGTGGAACGACGTGGTCTGGTAGCTCAGCATCACGTCATCCGAACCGGGGATGCCCATGATGTAGTTGATCCCCGCCGCGCCAAGCAGCGTGAGCAGCATGTCCATGTCGTTCTGATCGGCTTCGGCGTGGTTGGTGTAGCAGATGTCGCAGCCCATCGGCACGCCGAGCAGCTTGCCGCAGAAATGGTCCTCGAGTCCGGCACGGATGATCTGACGCCCGTCATAGAGGTATTCCGGCCCGATGAATCCCACCACGGTGTTGACCAGAAGCGGTTCGTACTTCCGCGCCACCGCGTAGGCCCGGGCCTCGAGCGTCTGCTGGTCGACGCCGTGATGCGCGTCGGCAGAGAGACACGAGCCCTGCCCGGTCTCGAAATACATGCAGTTCTGACCGACGGTGCCGCGCTTCAGGGACTGCGTCGCCTCGTGACCCTCGGTCAGGATGTCGAGATTGATGCCGAAGGACGTGTTGGCCGCCTCGGTGCCGGCGAGCGACTGGAAGGTCAGGTCGACCGGCGCGCCCTCCTCGATGGCGGCCATGGTGTTGGTGACATGGCTCAGCACGCAGGATTGCGTCGGGATAGCGTATTCCTGGATCACCTCGTCGAGCAGGTGCAGCAGCTCGACCGTGGCGTGCAGGTTGTCGGTCGCCGGGTTGATACCGATCACCGCGTCGCCGGAGCCATACATCAGCCCGTCGAAGGTCGAAGCGGCGATGCCGCGCAGGTCATCGGTGGGGTGGTTCGGCTGCAACCGGGTCGCGAGACGCTTCTCGAGGCCGAGCGTATTGCGGAACGTCGTCACCACGCGACACTTGGAGGCGATGAGGATCAGATCCTGCGCCCGGCAGAGCTTGGACACGGCGGCGGCCATCTCGGGGGTCAGCCCCGGGGCCAGCGCCGCCAGCGCGGCGCTGTCGGCGGCATCCGAGAGCAGCCAGTCGCGGAAATCGCCGACTGTCATGTGGCTTACCGGGGCGAAGGCGGCCTTGTCATGGGTGTCGATGATCAGCCGGGTCACCTCGTCCGCTTCGTAGGGGACGACCACCTCGCTCAGGAATGTCTTGAGCGGGACATCGGCCAGCGCGGCCTGCGCCGCCGCACGCTCGACATCGGTGGCCGCGGCGATCCCGGCCAGCTGATCGCCCGAGCGCAGCGGGGTGGCGCGCGCCATCAGGGTTCTGAGATCCGGGAACCGGAAAAGCTCGGCCCCGACTTGATGGCTGTACATGTCAGCCCTCCGTTCAAATTAAGCGATATGCGCCGAGGCGATGTGCGAAGGCGCGGTCTTCCCAGTGCCCGTTCGGGCAGATTAGCATGAATCAAGTGCCCGAACGGTCTTTTGTCGAGTGTTAGGCGAGGTTTCGCGCCCGGTCCATTGCGCGCGGCCCGCGAGAGCGGCACTGAAATGCAAAGCGACGCTTATTTGGGCAAAACGAGAGGCCCCTCAGGCACGGCGGATGGTAAATACCGCGCGCAACCCGTGCGGGGCGGTCTCGAAGCGCAGCTCGCCGCCATGCATCATGGCGATCGTCGAGACAATGCTGAGCCCGAGCCCGGTACCGTCGGTGAAGCGGGCGTTCTCGCCGCGGCGGAACGGCGCCATCAGCGCCTCGATCTCCTCCAGCGGGCGGCGACCGCCTTCGTCCTCGACCGAGATCGTCGCCATGTCGACCCCGGCCTCGAGCCGCACCACCGCGCGGCGTCCGTATTTCAGCGCGTTGTCGATCAGGTTCGACAGCGCCCGCTGGATCGAGACCGGCCGCGCGGTCACGATGATGCGGTGCTCCCCGGCGATCACCTGCGACGACCGCCGCGAGGAGAACAGCGAGCGCCCGCCCTGCACCGTCACCGGCGCGCCCTCGGCCAGGCTCACCGGGTGGCCCATGTCCTGGTAGTCGTCGACCAACGCCTCGACCAGCGCGCCGAGCGACAGCTCGCGCGGCTCCTCGACGTTGAGCTCGGCGCGGGTCAGCGTGAGCACGCTCTCGATGATGCCGGTCATCCGGTCGATGTCGGTCTCGAGCCGGGCGCGCAGCTCGGCATCCTCGATCAGAGCGCTGCGCAGCCGCAGGCGGGTGGCCGGTGTGCCAAGGTCGTGGCTCACCCCGGACAGCACCACCGCGCGCTCTTCGAGGCGCTGGCGCTCGGTCTCGAGATAGGTGTTCACCGCGTCGACGATGGCGCGCAGCTCTGCCGGGCCCTCGGCCTCGTAGCTCTCGGGACCACCGAGCTGACGGCGGGTGCCGAGCGCACGGGCGAAGCCCGCGAAGCGCGCCGCGGTATCACTGACCAGCGTGAAGATCACCGCCGCCGCGAACAGCCCCAGCGCGATGGCCGGCAGGCGCAGGTCGGTGGGCGCCGCCGCGCAGCCCCAGAGATCGCCGCCCTGCACCCGCAGCCACTGCCCGTTGCCCGGCTTGGCGAGGATCAGCGGCTGGCTGCAATAACGCGCCATCAACCTAGTCAGCTGGCCCAGTGTCTCCTCGGGGCGCTGCCGGGGATGGGTGACGAGATCCGCCACCCGGTATTGCAGATCGTCCGAGACCACCACGAGGCTCAGCCCGGCGCCGCCCGTGGCGTCGGGAAGGATCGGCGCGATGGTGAGATAGGCCGGGCGGGGCAGCCCGCTGATGCGCGAGAACTCCCCGGCCTCGGCCAGCGCCTGGTCCTGCGCCGCGAGCGGCGTGATGATGATGCCCTCAGGCGCGGTGGCGCCGCGCGACAGCGTGTTGTAGAGCAGCGTGCCGTTGCGCTCGGCCTGGGTGAGATAGCTGCTCCAGCGCGCCTGCGTCACGCCCCACATGGTCGCCACCAAGAGCCCCGCCGCCATCGCCGCGAACATCAGCAGCGCGCCGCTGTCGCGCAGGCTGAGGCCCCAACGACTCACGCGTCTTCCGAGGTCACGTCGGCGGCGAAGACATAGCCCACGCCGCGCTCGGTGCGCAGCATCTGCGGCTCCTTCGGCGCAGTCTCGATCTTCGAGCGCAGCCGGCCCACCAGCACGTCAATGGCGCGGCCATGCGCCTCGTCGTTGTGATCGCCGTCGCCGGTCACGTCGAGCGCGGCGGCGATCTCCTCGCGGGTCAGCGGGATATGCGGGTTGGCGAGGAAGGCCTGCAACAAGGCCGTCTCGCGGCGCGACAGCGCCACCTGGTAGCCGTCGGGCGAGAGCACCTCGTTGCGCTTGGCATCGTAGCGCCAGCCGTTGAAGCGGAAGGTCCTGGTGCGGCGCCTGTAGGCCAGCGAGGCCGAGCGCCCGGCCCGCGCCAGCACCGCGCGCACCCGCGCCAGAAGCAGGTCCGGATTGAAGGGCTTGGCGATGTAGTCGTCGGCGCCAACCTCGTAGCCCGCCATGCGCTGGTGATCCGCCGACAGCGCCGAGACCATGATGATCGGTACGTCCTGATCGCGGCGCAAGGCGGCACAGATCTCGAGCCCGCTCTCGCAGCCCAGCATCACGTCGAGCAGGATCAGGTCGATCCGCCCCGCCGACATCGCCGCCTCGATCTCGGCCAGCGAGGCCGCGCCCAGCGCCATAAAGCCGTGCTTGCGGAGATACTCGGTCATCATGTCGCGCATCTCGTCATCGTCATCGACAACCAGCAGTCTCGAGATGCTCACATGATCCTCCTTCACGTTCGCCCAGAAGCTGCGGCGTTCTATCACGCGCAAGGGAAATTCGCGAGCCTGTAACAGGTTGTAACAAGAACGCCCAAAATCTCATCCTTTGGGCGCAAACAGCCCGGGCAATACTCTTGCGCGAGTCAGGCACCGAGGCGCAAAATTGCGTCAGCGCTGCCGGACCGGCAGTCTAGTTTGGGAGGACTACACCATGAAATATACCACTCTGGCCGCGATTTCGTCGCTGGCCCTCTCCGTCGCGACCATCGGTCATGCCGAGCCTCAGGCCGAGGTGCTGCACTGGTGGACCTCGGGCGGCGAAGCCAAGGCGGTCGGCGTCCTGCAGGAAGAATTCGCCGAGAACGGCGGCAGCTGGACCGACATGCCGGTCGCAGGCGGCGGCGGCGACGCGGCGATGACCGCGCTGCGCGCCCGCGTGCTCTCGGGCAATGCGCCCACCGCCGTGCAGCTCAAGGGCCCGGCGATCCAGGAATGGTACGAGGAAGGCGTTCTGGCCGACATCTCGTCCGTCGCCGACGCCGAGGGCTGGGCCGACATCCTGCCCGCCTCGATCGCCGGGCACATGAAGTGCGAGGACACCTGGTGCGCCGCGCCGGTCAACGTGCACCGGGTCGACTGGATCTGGGCCAACGCCGACGTGCTCGAATCCAACGGCATCGAGATGCCGACCACCTGGGACGAGTTCAACGCCGCCGCCGAGAAGCTTCAGGAAGCCGGTGTGATCCCGCTCGCCCATGGCGGCCAGGCCTGGCAGGACGCCACCGTGTTCGAGACCGTGGTCCTTGGCCTCGGCGGGCCGGAGTTCTTCCAGAAGGCGCTGGTCGATCTCGACCCGGAAGCGCTGACCTCGGACACCATGAAGGCCTCGTTCGACCAGATGCGCACCCTGCGCGGCTATGTCGACGACAACTTCTCGGGCCGCGACTGGAACCTCGCCACCGCGATGGTGATGAACGGCGAAGCCGCGTTCCAGATCATGGGCGACTGGGCCAAGGGTGAATTCCTCGCCGCCGGCAAGGTGCCGGGCGAAGACTTCCTCTGCGCCTCCACTCCCGGTGACGGCTACCTCTACAACGTCGACAGCTTCGCGATGTTCAACGTCGATGGCGACGACAAGAAGGCCGGCCAGGACCTGCTTGCCAAGCTGATCGTCGGGCCGAACTTCCAGAAGGTGTTCAACATGAACAAGGGCTCGATCCCGGTGCGGACCGACGTCGCCCTCGACGAGTTCGACATGTGCGCGCAGAAATCGTCCGAGGACATGACGGCCGCATCCGACAGCGGCGCGCTTCTCCCCTCCTATGCCCATGGCATGGCGCTGCGCGGCGCTCAGGCCGGTGCGATCACCGACGTGGTGACGGCGCATTTCAACTCGGACATGTCCTCTGACGAGGCGGTCCAGATGCTTGCCGACGCGGTCGCCAACTCGATGTAATCCGGGCCCGGCCCGACACCAGACCAAGACCCGTCCCGCCCCGTATCCCGGGGCGGGGCATTCAGGGGAGGATATCATGGCCAAGTGGTTCGAAACCCATTTGCCAAAGATCGTGCTGGCGCCCAGCTTCATCGCGATCCTGATCTTCGTTTACGGCTTCATCGCATGGACCGCATGGGTCTCGCTGACCCGCTCGCGCCTGCTGCCGAGATACGAGATCGAAGGCTTCATCCAGTACGACCGCCTGTTCGCTTCGCCGCGTTGGGACACGGCGATGAACAACCTCTACATCTTCGGCGCGCTGTTCATCGGCGTGTCGATGATCCTCGGGCTGATCCTCGCGATCCTGCTCGACCAGCAGATCCGCGTCGAAGGGGCGATCCGCACCATCTATCTCTACCCGATGGCGCTCTCGATGATCGTCACCGGCACGGCGTGGAAATGGATCCTCAACCCGGGCCTCGGGCTCGAGGCGATGGTCAAGGGCTGGGGCTACGAGAATTTCACCTTCGACTGGCTGGTGAACCCGGACATGGCGATCTACACCGTCGTGCTGGCGGCGATCTGGCAGAGCTCGGGCTTCGTCATGGCGCTGTTCCTCGCCGGGCTGCGCTCGGTCGATACCGAGATCATCCGCGCGGCGCAGATCGACGGCATCCCCACCTGGCGCGTCTATGTCTCGATCATCATCCCCTCGATGGCGCCGATCTTCCTGTCGGCCTTCATCGTGCTCGCCCACCTCGCCATCAAGGCCTTTGACCTCGTCATCGCCCTGACCGGCGGCGGACCGGGCTACGCCACCGACCTTCCCGCCACCTACATGTACGCGATGGCCTTCTCGCGCGGTGACATCGGCCAGGCCGCGGCCTCGGCGATGATCATGATGCTCGTCGTCTTCGCCATCGTGGTTCCCTATCTTTATTCCGAACTGAGGGCGCGCAATGACTGACGTCTCCGCAACCCCCGCCCCCGCCGCCACCTCCGAGCGCCCTCGTGGCCGCTCCTTCGGCAAGATCGCCCTGCGCTGGCTGCTCTACATCGTGCTCGGCCTGTTTGCGCTCTACTACCTCATGCCACTCTTCGTGATGCTGACCACCTCACTCAAGAGCCTCGAGGAGATCCGCACCGGCGACCTGCTGTCGCTGCCGCGCGAGCTCACCTTCGACGCCTGGCGCACCGCCTGGTCGGAGGCCTGTACCGGCATCCAGTGCGAAGGCGTGAAGCCGTATTTCTGGAACTCGGTGATGCTCGCCGTTCCGGCGGTGCTGATCTCGACGCTCTTGGGCGCGATGAACGGCTACGTGATCGCGCAGTGGCGTTTCCCCGGTGCCAACATCATCTTCGCACTGATGCTGTTCGGCTGCTTCATCCCGTTCCAGGTGGTGCTGCTTCCGATGGCGCGGATGCTTGGCCTCATGGGCATCGCAGGCACCATCCCGGGGCTGATCTTCGTGCACGTGATCTACGGGCTCGGCTTCACCACGCTGTTTTTCCGCAACTACTACGTCACCATCCCGGTCGAACTGGTGAAGGCGGCCAAGGTGGATGGCGCGGGCTTCGTGCGGATCTTCTTCGCGATTTTCCTGCCGCTCAGCATCCCGATCATCGTGGTGAGCGTGATCTGGCAGTTCACCCAGATCTGGAACGACTTCCTGTTCGGCGTGTCGTTCAGCCAGGCCGGCACACAGCCGGTGACCGTCGCGCTCAACAATATCGTCAACTCGACCACCGGCGTGAAGGAATACAACGTCGACATGGCCGCCGCGATCATCGCCGCCCTGCCGACCCTCCTCGTCTACATCGTCGCCGGCAAGTACTTCATCCGCGGTCTGACCGCCGGCTCCGTCAAAGGATGACCCCCATGGCCCCGATCCTCGAAATCAACAATCTCTACAAGAACTACGGCGCGACCGAGGTGCTCAAGGACATCAACGTCTCGATCGACAAGGGCGAGTTCCTCGTGCTGGTCGGCCCCTCGGGCTGCGGCAAGTCCACGCTGCTGAACTGCATCGCAGGTCTCGAGCCGATCTCGGGCGGCACGCTCCGGATCGACGGGCACGACATGACCCATGTCTCGCCCAAGGACCGCGACATCGCCATGGTGTTCCAGTCCTACGCGCTCTACCCGACGATGAGCGTGGCCAAGAACATCACCTTCGGCATGAAGGTGCGCGGCGTCGATCCCGAGACCCAGAAGAGCAAGCTTGCCGAGGTCGCCCGACAGCTGCAGATCGAGCCCTTCCTGAACCGTCGTCCCGGCCAGCTCTCGGGCGGTCAGCGGCAGCGGGTCGCCATGGGCCGGGCGCTGGTGCGCGATCCCAAGCTGTTCCTCTTCGACGAGCCGCTGTCGAACCTCGACGCCAAGCTGCGGGTCGAGATGCGCACCGAAATCAAGACCCTGCACCACAAGCTCGGCGCCTCGATGGTCTACGTCACCCACGACCAGATCGAGGCGATGACGTTGGCAACCAAGATCGTCGTCATGAAGGGCGGCATCATCCAGCAGATCGGCTCGCCCTCTGAGATCTACAACCGCCCCGCCAACCTCTTCGTGGCGGATTTCATGGGTTCGCCGGCAATGAACCTGATCCCGGCCAAGACCCAGACTGGCAGCGGCGGCACGATGATCGAGATCCAGCGCCCGGATCTCGAGCCGATCCGGCTCACCGATCCGCGCGCCCGGGGCCTGCCCGAGGACATCATCCTCGGCCTGCGTCCCGAGGACATCTCGGAGCCTGGCTTCCGGGTGGGCGAGCTGGTGCAGGAAGCGCCCTGCAAGGTCGAGATCGTCGAGCCCGCGGGCGCCGACACCTACGTGCAGACCCGGCTCGGCGGCAAGCCCCTGACCGCGCGCCTGCATTCCGAGACCGAGGCGGCGCCGGGCACGGTGCACAACCTCGCCTTCGACCTCGCCAAGGTGTCGTATTTCGAGCCCGAAAGCGGCAAGCGCATCAACTGATCCCCGGGCGGGGCCGCCTGCGCGGCCCTGCTCACCCCTGTTCCGAGATCATCCTTTCCAGCAGCGCCTTCACCACCGCGCAGCCATTGGCGAGATCCTCGGGGTGGGTCAGCTCTGCCTCGTTGTGGCTAAGCCCGTTTACGCTCGGCACGAAGACAAGGTTGCTCGGCATCATCGCCGCCAGCGCCAGCGCATCATGGCCGGTGATCGTCATCATCGGCACCGCCCTCACGCCAAGCTCCGCACAGGCCTCGAGCGTCATCGCCACGCCCACCGGGTCGAGCGAGGTTCCCGGACGGGCCTCGTCGGTAAAGGTCTCGATACCGATGCCCATCGCCTCCACATGCGGCCGGATCGCCGCGAGGAAGCGGTCTCCGACCGCCGTGCAGATCTGCTGAGCCGGGTTGCGCATCTCGAAATAGACCGTGACGCGGGAGGCCACCACGTTGGGACTGTCGGGCTCGGCCACGATCTTGGCAGCCGACCAGTGCAGCTCGACATGCTCGGCCTCGGCCTCCATCAGCCGGTGAAACTCGGTGATTGCCCAGGCGGCAGCGCGCATGGCGTCGCGGCGCTGGTGCATCGCGGTCGGGCCGGTATGGCTCGGCTCCCCGACGAAGCTCAGCGTCAGCTTGCGCACCCCCCATGAGGCGGTGACCGCACCGATCTGCACGCCCGTCGCCTCGAGATGCCCGCCCTGCTCCACGTGGAGCTCGAGGTTGCGCACCGGCCGCAGCGGAAACGGCGCCTCGCCGAGGTAACCGATCAGGGCCAGCGCCTCCCCCATCGTCGTGCCGAGCCGGTCGGGCAGCCCCAGAGCGAAGCCCGCATCGTACTTGCCGTTGAAGACCGAGCTTCCGGTGAGGCTCGGCTGAAAGCGCGCCCCCTCCTCGTTGGTCCAGTTCACCACCGTCAGGTTATGCGCCGCCGGACCGCCCTCGGCATGGATCTCGGAGGCCGCGACCAGCGCAGACAGCACGCCGAGCGCGCCATCGAAGCGTCCGCCGGTGGGCTGGCTGTCGAGATGCGAGCCGGCGAGCACCGTGGCGTCCGAGCCCGGCGCGGTCGGGAAGGTAGCGAACATGTTGCCCACCGGGTCCACGTGCAGCCGAGCGCCGCGCGCCTCGGCAATCTCGGCGAACAGGCGCCGCGCGGCGCCGTCCTCGTCGCTGCCGGTCAGGCGGCGGACGCCGCCGCCGGGCGTGGCGCCGATCTCGGCGAAGCGGTCGAGCAGGGAAAGCAGGTCTTGGGACATGCGGGCGGTCCTTGGCAGTCGGGATCTGGTCCCGGCACCCTGCCCGCGGCAACCGCCCCGCGACAGGGGCAGGCGCCCGCCTGCGCCAGAGAGGCAAGAACCAGTGGACAGGCGGGCAAGCCGGCCCCGGTTCGGCGAGCGACAGCGCCCGGCGGCCTGTGTCACGATGCCCGCACAACCGCGGAGCAGACATGGACCAGACCTCAGACATACTCGCCCTTCTGCGCCGGCTGCCCGGCTGGGAGGACCGCCCGGTCGAGATCGAGCCGGCGATCGCCGTGCTCGCCTCGCCCTCGTGGCGCGGCGTCGATGGCGCCCCCTTCATCGCGCGCGACACCGAAACCGGCGACAGCGTCTTCGTGAAGCGCCTGCACGAGGACACGAGCTTCTACATAGACCCGGTTCAGGCCTTCGCCGCCGCCAAGCAGGCCGGCGATGTAGGCGTCGGGCCGCGGGTCCTGCTCAGCGATCCCGCCGCGCGCGTCCTGATCACCGAGCATCTTGGCAAGGGGTGGCGCGTGGCCGGGCTGGAGCATGCTGCCGACCCGGACTTTGTCGACCGCGTGCTCGAGACCCGCGCGCGCTTTTCGCAGGCCGCGTCGCTCGCCCCGCGCGCCGATGCATTCGCCGAGATCGAGAGCCTTCACACCCGGCTGGTCTCCGAGGGCGCGGCGACGCCTCCCAACATGGGCTGGCTCTGCGACACCCTGATGCTCGCCGCCGAGCGCGCCGCCGGCACGGACGAGGCTCCGGTAGCGATCCACGGTGACGGCAACATGTCGAACGTGCTGTTCCACAGCTCCGGCGAGATCCGGCTGGTGGATTTCGACCGCGCCGGCATGGCAAGCCCCTGCGAGGAAATCGGCACCGCCCTGGTCGAGATGTGCGCCTTCGAGGCCGGCGCCCGCGCCGCCTTTCTGCGCTGCGCCGCCAAGGCCTGGAACCTGCCGGCCGAAGATGAGGTTTTCGACCGCGTGCGGCTGTACGGCATTGCCGATGACCTGCGATGGGCAATGATCGCCATGCTGATGGCGCATCTCTCGCCGCGTCGGATCGAGCACGAGTTCTACAAGTTCGGCCTGTGGCGCCATGTCCGCGCCCGAGCCTCGCTCCGCGACCCCCGCTTCGGCGAGAAACTGAGGATCTGCGCATGATCGTGAAACGCCGCATGGGCGAGGCCCGCAGCAAGGATGAACAGAACGCCGAGACCGCCATTGCCATGGTGCCCGGCTGGCGCGGCCGCGAAGGCGAGATCAGCTACGGCATGATGGTCGGCGGCCTCAACAACCGCAACTGGCGCATCGAGGTCGCCAACGATGACCGCGACTACTTCCTCAAGATCCCCGGCGACGGCACCGAGATCTTCATCAACCGCGCCACCTCCTACGAGGCGGCGGTGCATGCGCACGGGTTGGGCATCGCGCCAGAAGTGATCTTTCACGACCCCACCACCGGCACCGAGGTGCACGAGTTCCTCGACAACCACGTGACCTGCACCACCGCGGACTTCGCCCGGCCCGAGGTGCGCGAGCAGGTCATCCGGCTGTTCCGAACCCTGCATTCCGGCCCGGTGCTGAGCCAGGTGAAGACGATTTTCGACCTGATCGACGAGCATCTCGAGCAGGCGCGCGAGCTTGGCTCCTCGATGCCCGAGGACCTGCCGTGGCTGCTGCACCACTATGAGAAGATCCGCGCCGCCTTCGAGGCCTCGGGGATGGATCTGGTGACCTGCTACAACGATCCGATGCCGGGCAATTTCCTGTTCGCCCCGGACGGAGCCCTGAAGCTCATCGACTACGAGTTCGCCTCGGCCAACGAGCGCAGCTACGACATCGGTGTCTTCGCCTGCGAGATGTTTCTCGAGGAGGACGAGACCGACGCGCTGATCGAGACCTATTTCGGTACCGTGACGCCGCAGATGCAGGCCCGCGTCTCGCTCTGCCGGGTTTTGGCAGACATGAAGTGGGGCAGCTGGGCGGTGGTCAACCGGATGCTCACCGACTGGGATTTCGACTTCCAGAAATACGGCCTTTGGAAATACATGCGCGGCCGCGCAATGATGCAGGACCCGCGCTTCGACACCTGGCTGCGGCAGGTCTGAGCTCCCTCCATGCACAGCATTTGAGCAGGCGCCTCCGGGCGCCTGTTCTATTCTCGACAGATTGCTTGAATTTTCAAACTTCGAATTGAAGAATTAATTTGTCGCTCCGCGCGGCACCGGATTTCAATCACGACCGCGAGATGCTCGAAAAACCGCCCCCTCCCACCTTGCGACGCGCGCGCGTCCACCGGCAGGACCGCATTCTGACCGAACTACAGGCCCAGCCGATGCTGCGCGCCTCGGAACTGGCGCAGATGCTCGACGTCTCGCACGAGACCATCCGCCGCGATCTTATCGATCTCGACCGCCGCGGCCTGCTGCGCCGCACCTATGGCGGCGCCGAACGGCCGCTGCGCTTCGAGGCGCCGGTGGCCGAGCGCCAGATCATGAATGTCGAGGCCCGCGACCGCATTGCCGCCGAAGCGGCCGCGATGATCGCGCCGAAACAGGTGGTGATGATCGGCAGCGGCTCCACCGTCTGGCACGCGGCGCGGCACATCGCCTCCGGCTGCCAGCACGTCACCGCGATCACCAACGACCATCATGTCGCCGCCGCGCTCTGCGACGGGCCGACCCTGCAGATCATCTCGCTCGGCGGGCGCCTGCATGCCACCGAACGCTACACGTGGGGCCCTCAGGCCATCGAGGAGCTGTCGCGCTACCGGGCCAACTGGGCGATCATCGGCGCCTCGGGTCTCGACGTGCTCGGCGTGCACGACATCGACGACCACGCCGCCGGGATCTACCGGCGCATGGTGCGCCAGTCGGTGCGGGTCGCCATCGTCGCCGACAGCACGAAATTCGACGTCCCGGCGCTGGCCCGCATCGCCAACTGGTCCGAGATCGACCTCCTCATCACCGACGCCGCCCCCAAGGGGCCGCTGGCCGCCGCGCTGGCCGCAAACGACGTCGACGTTGTCCACCCGCAGGCCTCCTGAGCGCCCGCCCCGTCCGAGGAACCCTCCCATGTCCATCCAGCAGACCGGCCTGTCCCTGCCGCCCGAGAGCCGCATGGCGCTCGGCCCGATCGAGATCCTGCGCCAGGGACAGGGGCTGTCGCGCCACATCAACGGCGAGACCCCGGTGGCCGCGCCCGGATACGACCTGATCTTTCCCGCCCATGGCAGCCTCTCCTTCTGCCAGGCCGGGCTGACCGGAGAGGTCGGCCCGGGAGGCTACGTGCTGCTGCGCAGCGACCGGTTCTACGAGCTGCGTGCGCAAGGCGACCTGTCGCAATGGCGGGTCCGGCTCCCGGCGGCTGCGCTTGAGGATCGGCTGGTCGCGGTCGACACCCATGTGGGCGCTCGCTTTGCCCCGCATCCCCAGATGGCTGCACTCGTGGCGCGCACGCTCTCGGCCACCCTCCAGGTGTTCCGTCAGAGCCCCGCCCCGCGCCCCGAGGCGCTGGCCGGAGAACTCGTGGCGCTGATCGCGCTGATGATCGGCAGCGAGGGCGAGCAGGAGGGCAATCTCGGTCGCACAGGGCGCAACCGCACGCGGCAGCGCATCGTCGCGCATATCGAGCGCCATCTGGGCGACCCGGGCCTTGCGCCCGAGGGTATCGCCCGCGCCATGGGCGTGTCGCGCAGCTACCTCTACGCGCTCTTCGCCGAAGGTAATGAGACCGTCGCCGGCTTCATCCGCACCCGCCGCCTGCAGGCCGCCTACGAGATGCTGCTTGCCGACAGTCGCGGCGGGCTGGCGATCTCGGAAGTCGCCTATCGCACGGGCTTCAAGAGTGTGTCGCATTTCTCGCGCAGCTTCTCGCGCCACTTCCAGGCCACGCCGCGCAGCGTGCGCGCCGGGCAGCACGCGAAAGGAGCGCAGGCATGAGCGCCCCGATCCGCGCCATCATCTCCGATCTCGACGGCGTCGTCTGGCGCGGCGAGGAGCCGATCCCCGAGGCGGTCGAGACGCTGCGCGCCTGGAGCGGCCGCGGTGTGCCGCTGGCCTTCGTCACCAACAACTCCGCCCACTCCGCCGAGGATTTCGCCGGCATCCTCAACCGGCTCGGCATTGCCGTTGCGCCGAGCCACGTCATCACCCCCATCGAGGCGCTCAAGAGCCTCCTGCGCGAGCGCCACGCCGGCGCCCGGGTCTACGTGATCGGCGGCGCGGCGCTGGCCCTCGCGGTGGTCGAGGCCGGCGGCACCGTTGTGCAAGACGCGCAGGCGGATCTGGTGGTGCTCGGCACCGATTACGAGCTGAGCTACACCAAGCTGCGCTGCGCCACCAATGCGCTGCTCAACGGCGCGACGCTGATCGCCACCAATCCCGACCTGCTGTCGCCGGTCGAGGACGGGTTCGAGCCCTGTGTCGGCGCGCTCGTGGCGCTGTTCACTGCGGCGGTGCCCGGCACGACGCCGGTCATCCTCGGCAAGCCGCAACCGGCGCTGCTCGAGGCGGCAATGACGCTGCTTGGCGCGCAGCGCGAAGAGACGGTGATGATCGGGGATCAGGTCTCGACGGACATCCGGGCCGCTGCGGCGGCAGGTATCCGCGGCTTCCGCATCACCACCAACCCGCGCCACGTGGCGCAGGCCGACGATCCGCTGCACGAGGTGATCGACCGGCTGGCCGAGATCCGGCCGGTCTGAGCGGCGGTCGGGATCAGGTCCCGAGGCCGAAGAGGATGCGGCGCACGTCCTTGAGCTCGCCCTCGCCGAGGGTCTCGGCGATGTGTTTCTCGTGGTCGTCGCCAATGCCTTCGAGCTGGCGGCAGATCGCGACGCCGCTGGCCGAGAGCGCCACCCGCACCTTGCGGCGATCCTTCTCGTCCGGCACCCGGAACACGAGGTTGTCGCGCACCATGCGGTCGATGATCTTGGTCAGGGTCGCGGGCTCGACCAGGACCCGCTCGGCAAGCCGGCCCATCGGCAGCGGCCCCTCTTCCTCGAGCGACTTCAGAACGCGGTACTGTTCGATGGCGATGCCGTTCGACTGCAGGCGCTTGGAAAGGTCTTCCTCGATCAGCCGGTTCGCGCGCGCGATCAGGTAGCCGAGCTGCTCGGTAAACTTGGGATCTGCCATGGTACCTCCTCGCGCACCCGCGCTGTCACTGAGTATAGCGGTGCGATTAGAGAAAGCCACAACATTTGAAAATACAAATACCCCGACGCCAAGGGTGTCGGTTGCAAGCTTGCCACGTTTTTGCGCCGCGCTCAGGCCTGAAAGGCCCTCCGCACGACAAAATCGACACCCTCGGCTTCGGCCAGCCGGACACGGGCGTCGGCATCGCTGCGCCCGATCATCTGGTAAGCCCTGTCGCGCGACAGGCGCGGGCGCAGGAAATGCGCCATCTGGCAGCCATCGACCCGCCCGACCTGCTGCGCCAGCGCCGCGACTAGGTAGATCGCATCGTAGCACTGCACCGAGTTCGCGGTCATCGTCGGGCGCTGCCCCGAGTAGCAGGCGTCGTATTTTTCGGCCAGCGCATCGCGGTCGTTGCCGCGGCTGGTGTCGAAATAGGACTGCGCCGCGAACAGGTTCTCGGACGCGCCATCGGCCAGTGCCAGAAGCTGGGTCTCGTCGAAGGCGAGGTTGAGCCGCACCATGCGCCGGCTGAACCCGGCCTCGGCGAAGGCGCGGTTGAAGCAGACCGAGTCCTCGCCCAGCATGGCGATCACCACCACGTCGGGGCGGGCCTGCCGGATCTGTGCCAGCGTCGCCTCGTAGTCGCGCTGACCGAAGGGCATCAGGGCCTGCCCGACAAAGGTTCCGCCGGCGTTGCGGATCGCCTCATCTGTGGTGCCGTGGGCAACGCGGGGCCAGATGTAGTCGTTGCCGACGAAAAAGAAGCGGCGGGCATGGCGGTGGGTCGCCATCCATTCGAGGCTCGGGTTCAGCACCTCGGAATCGGTGATCCCGAGCTGCGCGGTGCCGGGCCCGCAGAAGCCACCCTCATAATGCGGAGTGTAGATGTAGGGCGCGAGGCCAGCCAGCCCGCGGCGCACCGCGGGGCGAAGATCGCTCGACTGGAGGCCGATTACCGCGTCGACATTCTCTTCAAGAGCCAGCCGCCGCGCGGCGGCGAAGGCGCTCGCCTGGGTGTCGCCGGAATCGATCTCGACCAGTTCGATCTCCTCGCCGAGCACGCCGCCCGAGGCGTTGAGCTCTGCTGCCGCGAGGAAGGCCGCGCCCTGGCACCCGAGAGTCCAGAGACCGGCAAGGCCGTGATGGGAGAGGATCAAGCCGACTTTCATATGGAATCGGTAGCGCAGGTTGTGACTCCCCACAAAGGATGTGGAACTCGCGCTCTGCCCGAAGCGGCATATGCACATCTCTTAATCACATTTTCGGCCCGGGACTCCATAAATTTGACGCTTCCGATCTCACACAGCGCATCATTTGCAAATTAGTTATTTTCCATTTCTAGTAATTATGACGCAACCAGAGAGATGTTCCATGAACGCACATTCCAAGGTCGCAGACCTGTCGACCCGAGACATTCCCGATCTGTCGCTGATGGAGACCAGCGCCCTGATCGCCAGCGGTCAGGCCACTCCGCTCGAGGTCACGCAGGCCGTGCTCTCGCGCATCGACGAGGTCGAGGACAAGATCACCGCCTATATCACCGTGACACGCGACCGCGCACTCGAGCAGGCCGAGACCGCCACCAAGGAGCGCGCCGCGGGGCTCGACCGTGGCCCGCTGCACGGTATTCCCTTTGCCCTCAAGGATCTTTGCGAAACCGATTTCGCCCCCACTTCCGCCGGGCTCGACCTGCTGCGCGACAACGAGACCGGGCGCAACGCCACGGTGACAGAGCGGCTCGAGCAGGCGGGCTGTATCACCATGGGCAAGCTCGGCATGACCGAGGGCGCCTATTCCGGCCACAACGACAAGATGTCGGTGCCGAAGAACCCGTGGAACCCCAAGTGCTGGGCCGGATCGTCCTCGTCGGGCTCTGGTGCCTCGGTCGCGGCGGGCCTGTGCTTCGGCGCCACCGGCTCGGACACCGGCGGCTCGATCCGCTTTCCCTCGGGCAGCTGCGGCATCACCGGCATGAAGGGCACCTGGGGCCGGGTCAGCCGGCACGGCGTCTTCGCGTTGGCCGACAGTCTCGACCATGTCGGGCCGATGGCGCGCAGCGCCGAGGATTGCGCCGCGATCCTGACGGCGATCGCCGGGGCCGACGCCAACGACCCCACCGCACTGCTGGCCGAGGTGCCCGACTACCTCGCCGCCTGCACAGAGCCGATCCGCGGCCTGCGCATCGGGCTCGACCGCGCCACGGTGATCGACGCCGCCGCCCCGGAGACCGCCCAGGTGTTGAACGAGGCCATCGCGGTGTTCGAGTCGCTCGGCGCCGAGATCGTGCCGATCTCGTTCCCATGGCCCACCGAGGCGGTCGACCAGTGGACGGTGCTCTGCGCCATCGAGGTGGCGCTGGCGCATCAGGGCCGCTTCCCCGAGCAGCGCGACGGCTACGCCCCGCACCTCACCGAACTGCTGGATTACGGCCTGACGCTCTCGGCCAAGGACGTTGGCGCGGCGATGCAGTGGCGGCTGGTCTATAATGGCTCGGTGGCGCGCGCGATGCACGGCGTCGACATGGTGCTGTTCCCGATCACCGGGGCGCCGATGCCCGAGCTCGACAACGTTTACGGCGCCCCCACCGCCGGCCAAGGCGAGAACCTCGGCGACATGCTGAAATTCACCGCCCCCGCGGATTTCACCGGCTTCCCGTCGCTGACCCTGCCCGGCGGATTCGACAGCCGCGGCGCGCCGATCGGCTTCCAGCTCATGGGGCCGGCGCTGACCGAGGCCACGCTGTTCAAGGCCGGCGCGGCGTTCCAGCGGGTCACCGACTGGCACACGCTCCGCCCCGACCTCGCGCCCTTCAAGGGCTGAGACGCTCGCGAACATGGCGGAAGGCGCGGTCGAGCGCGCCTCCCGTCCGGGCGGCGATGCGGAGCACCAGCCCCGCGCCGCCCCGCGCCGCGCCACAGGCCGCGTAGCAGTCGCGCAGCGCCATCGGCCCCTCGGGGAACGCCTGCCTCAGCGCCCCGCGATCCGCGCACAACATGGTCACCGTCCCGAAGGCTGCCGCCCCGCCAGGCAGCGCCCGGATGCCGGCCAGATCGGCCTCGGAGACCCTTTGGCGGTCACGCAGCAGCACCCGGCCGCCGGGCGCCGTCACCTGAAGATCCGAAAGCCACCAGCCGCCCGCGTCCCCGGCCTCGGGAGACTGCCGGCACATGCCGTCGAACAGCACCGCCGTGGCGCCGGGCGCCAGTGTCAGGTCGATACGCTGCGCCATGCGCGCTCCGGTCATCAGAACGTTGGGATCCTGAAGGTGGCGCAGCACCGCACCCTCGCCGGCCATAAGCTCCCAGTCCGAGCGCGCCACGCGTGGGCGCTTGCGGTCGGCATGGACGAGCAGCGCCCCGGCGCTGATCATGTCGACCTTCGCCCCGGCCTGCGCCTCGATACGGTGCCGCCAGCGGTCCCCCGGCAGCAGCGCCGCCCCGGCGCATTGCGGCAGCACGGTGAGCGGGCCATCACGCCCCGCCCGGCGATAGCCGCGCGGCAGCGACCACGGCCATTCGACGTGGCGCTCGAGCAGCGCCGTTCCGCCATCTCGCGCCAGCCCGCAGACCAGCGCGACCTGCGGAGCCTCGCCCGGACCGTCCTTCACTTGAACAGCACCTCGCGGCGCAGGTGGCCGACCACCTCGGCCACGCCCTCACCCTTGCGGCAGACGGTGGGCAGCACCGCACCGCCACCGCGCACCTCGGTCGCCTCGGCCAGCATCTTCGGGAAATCGACACCAACATGCGGCGCGAGATCGGCCTTGTTGATCACCAGCAGGTTGGCCTGCAGGATCCCCGGCCCCTTCTTGCGTGGAATATCGTCGCCGCCCGCCACGTCGATCACGAACATCCAGAAATCCACCAGGTCAGGCGAGAAGGTGGAGGCGAGGTTGTCGCCCCCCGATTCCAGCAGGATCAAGTCAAGCCCCGGAAACTCGGCCTCGAGCCGGTCGGCGGCGGCCATGTTGAGCGTCGGGTCCTCTCGGATCACCGTGTGCGGACAGGCGCCCGCCTGCACCGCGCGCACCCGCTCGGGCGGCAATTGCCCGCCCTTGCGCAGACGCTCGGCGTCCTCGTCGGTGACCAGATCGTTGGTGATCACCGCGGTGTCGATGCCGGCCTCGGCCAGCTCGCGCAGCATCGCCTCGATCAGTGCCGTCTTGCCCGATCCCACCGGCCCGCCAATCCCTACCCGTGCCGCGGTCATCGCAGGAAATACCGTCTTGCAAGCGGCACCTCTCGGGCCGGCTCCGCCACCATCGGCACCCCGTCCGCCTCGACCTCGAACGTCTGCGGATCGACGGTAATCTTCGGCAGAGCGGTGTTGCGGATCATGTCGCGCTTTGTCAGGGCCCGGACCGAGCGGATCTGGACGAAAGGTTTCTGCACCCCGAGCGCCGCCTCGGTCCCGGCCTCGATGGCGAGCCCGGAGACGAAGGTCACGCCCAGCTTGTGCTTGGCGGTGCCGAGCGCGCCCCACATTGGCCGGTGCACCTGCGGTTGGGCGCCGGGGAAACTGCCGTTGCCGTCGCCCATCGTCGCCCAGACGATGGTGCCCGACTTGATCACCGTAGAGGGTTTGGCGCCAAAGAAGGCGAAGGGCCAAAGAACGATATCGGCCATCTTGCCCGGCGCGATGCTGCCGACCTCGTGGTCGATGCCGGCGGCGATGGCCGGGTTGATGGTGTACTTGGCAATGTATCTCAGGATGCGCTCGTTGTCGGCGCGGGCCGTGGTCTCCTCGGGCAGGCGTCCGACCCGGTCCTTCATCACCGAGGCCAGCTGCCAGCACTTGGCGATGTTCTCGGCCAGGCGGCCCATGCCCTGCGTGTCGGTTGCGAAGATCGAGATCGCCCCCATGTCGTGCAGCAGGTCTTCGGCGGCCATCGATTGCGGCCGGATTCGGGCCTCGGCAAAGGCCACGTCCTCGAGCAGGTCGAAGCTCATCATGTGGGCGAGCATGGTCATCGGCACCCCCTCTTCGAGCGCCGGGAGCGTGTAGGGGTTGGTGGGGTTGGTCGAACTTGGCAGCACGTTCTCGTAGCCGTTGACCACGAGGATGTCTGGCGCGTGACCGCCGCCGGCACCTTCGGTGTGATACATGTGGATGCCACGGCCCGCGATGGCCTCCATCGTGGTCTCGTAGAAGCCGAACTCGTTGATGGTGTCGGTGTGGAGATGGACCGAGAAATCCGCCGCGTCCGCCGCGATCAGCGAGCCATCCAGCACCGCCGGGGAGGCGCCGAAATCCTCGTGGATCTTCACCCCCAGCGCGCCGCCCGCGACGCTCTCGGCCACCGCCTCCGGGTTGGAGTTGCCGCGCCCGAGGAAGCCGAAATTGAGCGGAAACTCGTCCGCCGCCTGGATCAGCCTGCCAAGCACGTTCGGCCCCGAGCAGGAGACGTCGAAATTCGGCCCCGGAGACATGCCGATCATCGTGGTGGTGCCGCCCGCGAGCGCGTGCCAGCTCTGCTGCGGCGACAGGAAATGCGCGTGCGCCTCGATGGCGCCTGCGGTGACGAAATGGTTGTCGCCATGCACCGTGGTGGTGTTGGGCCCGGTCACCAGATCCGGGTCGACCCCCTCCATGATGTCCGGGTTGCCGGCCTTGCCGACGCCGACGATGCGCCCGTCGCGGATGCCGATATCGCCCTTCACGATGCCCAGCTCGGCGTCGATGATCACCGCGTTCAGGATCACCATGTCGAGCGCGCCGTTGGCCTGCGTGCCGGTGGTGCAGAAGCCCTCGCCATCGCGCATGATCTTGCCCGCACCGGCGGTCAGCTCGTCGCCATAGTGGGTGTGATCGCACTCGATCTCGGCCAACAGAGAGGTATCGCCAAGCCGCACCATGTCGCCTGCCGTCGGCCCGTAGAGCCGGGCATAGGCGTCCCGCGTCAGTTTCATGCGCTGTATCCTTTTGCCTTGGCCCGCGTCATCGCCGCCCCGAGACCGCCTTCGACCGGGCCCTCGGTGAGGCCGGCAAAGCCATGCACCACGCGCTTGCCGCCGAAGGGGACAAGCACGACCTCCTTCTCGATGCCGGGATCGAAGCGCTCGCCACCGCCCGAGGGCCGGTCGAGCCGCATGCCGAAGGCCGCCTCCCGGTCGAAGGAGAGCGCCTTGTTGACCTCGAAGAAATGCGCGTGGCTGCGGATCTGAATGGTCCGGTCACCGGTGTTGAGCACGCTGATCGTGCGGCGCTCGCGGCCCGCGTTGAGCTCGATCTCGCCCTGCGCGGGGATCACCTCACCGGGCACGATCTCGTCGCCTTCGGGCGCAATCGGGTCGAACACGGTGATCAGCTTGGTGCCCTCGGCCATCGACACCTCGACCGAGAAGGTCCGCAGCAGGTGCGCCACGCCAGGCTCGACCTGATCGGCACTGAGCACGGTCGCGGCGTGGCTGACGATCTGCGAATGGGTCAGACCCTGCCGCGCCACAGTCAGCAGCTCGTCGGCGATCAGCGCCACTGCCTCGGGATGGGCGAGGCGGATGCCCATCGACAGGTAGCGCCGGGCCAGCTCGGCGGCGGTGAAGATGGTCAGCCGCTCCAGTTCGGTCGGGGTCAGGTGCATCTGGGCCGTCCCTGTTCAGTTGATGAAAAGCCGGCCGTCGCGCGGCCGCATGAGGGCGATGTCCGACAGCGGCATGAAGCCCGAGGGCAGCGCGTCGTCATCCGGGATGTCGGCAGAGAGCTCGGCCAGCAGCGGCGCCAGCGTCAGCAGGTCGCGCTGGGTGGCGATGGCGCCCGAGACGCCGAGCCGCACGGCGGCGGAGAACGCGCCGCGCGCCATGCCATAGGCCGAGGTCATCAGCGCGGTGGGCAGGTCGAGCCCGCAGGCACGCAGAAAGTCGCCATGCACGACCGGGAAATGCCCGGTGCCGGCGCGCTCGGCCTCGGTCGCGCCGGGATCGAGGGCGATGCGCACCGCGCGGGCCGAGGCGAAGAGCGCCTCGCCGGCCTGCACGCTGTCGCGGCGCAGGCGTTCGACGGGCATCATGGTGTCGATGGTCTCGCACCACGCTGCGAGCGCCGCGCCGGAAAGGCGATGGCCGCCCGCCAGCGCCACGCGGTCGAAGCCGTGCCAGCGGGTGCGCAGCTCGGTCGCCACCCAGTCGCAGAGGCTGTGGCGGTCGACCTGCCCGTCTGCCAGCGCGCTCTCAAGCCCCCAGGAGAAGGCGAAAACACCGGAGGGGAAGCCGCTGTCGGCCAGCTGCATCGCGCGGATCACGGGAAGGCTATCGGCGCTCATTCCGCCCCGGCGATCTCGAAGCGGGCCAGCCCCGCGAGGTCGCGCAGCCGGTCGCGGTAGCGTTCTTCGGGGCCGTCGAGCACAACGTCCATCCAGCCCGCGCCGAACACCACCTTCCAATGCAGGTTGCCGCACCAGTGGCCCAGGCGCATGGCGTCGTCGATCGTCTCGGGGATCAGCCGCATCCGGGCCGCGCCATCGATGCGGGCCACGATGGCCAGCCCACCGTCGTGGAACAACACCGCGCCATCGGTGAGCGACTGGCCGCGCGGCAGCGCAATGGCGCAGTCGCGGCCGCGGTCGGTGGTCACGCGCATCCGCTTGCGGGCTGCGTCGGCCTCGGGGATGGAGACGAATTCCAGCCCGCCCTCGTGCTCGAGCGCGTGCAGCCTGTCGTGCCAGCGCGGCTCCGAGGCGGCGCCCAGAATCGCTTCAAGCATCAGCGGCATAGAGAGGGGATGCTCGGTCATGCGCGGTCCCTTTCGAGGAAAAGGCCCGCCCCCGCGGATGCGGGGACAGGCGAGGTCACGGGGAAAGAGCTTACCAACCGGTCCAGTCGCCGGATTTCTCGAACGCGTCGCCCAGCGTGTAGAGCGTGGCCTCATCCCACATCTTGCCCACCAGCATCATGCCGACCGGCAGGTCTCCGACCTTGCCGCAGGGCACCGACAGCGCCGGGTGATGGGTGATGTCGAACGGCGCAGTGTTCGGCAGCATCTCGAAGGCGCGCTGCACGATCTCTTCGCGGCTGGCATCCGGGCCGGGGATCGGGGTCGCAATGATCGGCACGGTCGGCATCAGGATGGCGTCGTAATCGGCCAGCACCGCGTCATAGGCCGCGCGCAGCGTCTTCACGATGTTGAACGCCTTGCCGTAGAAGCGCTTGCCGTACTGGTCGTCGGCGAACTGCGCGAACAGCATCCCCAGCTTCAGGGTCTCGGACAGTTCGTCGGCGCGCTCGCGCCAGCCGCGGTGGAAATCCATGAAGCTGGTCACGTAGAGGTCGGGCCGCGAGGTGCCGTAGCCGTCGCCCAGCATCATCGTCTGGGTCAGGCCCTGAAGGCCGATCGGGGTCCAGATGTCGAGGCCGTCGAGATGCATCGGGATCGACACCTCCTCAACGATCACGCCCAGCTCTTCGAGTTTCTTGGCCGCGGCACGCACCTTCTCGTCGACCTCGGTCTCGGATTGCGGATGGCCAAAGCCCTCCTTGAGCAGCGCGACCTTCATGCCCTTGACCGGTTTGCCCAGCGCCTCGGTGTAGTCCGACACGCTGACATCGATCTGGCGGCTGTCATAGCCATCGGGGCCGGCCAGCACTTCGAGCATCAGCGCGTTGTCAGCGACGCTCGAGGTGATCGGGCCGGCGTGGTCGATGGTGATCTCGATTGGCACGATGCCGGTATAGGGCACCAGCCCGTGGGTCGGCTTCATCCCGACGGTGCCGCAGAACGCCGAGGGCATGCGGATCGAGCCGCCCTGATCGCCGCCGATGGCCAGATCGACCTCGCCCTTGGCGACCAGCGCCGCCGAGCCCGAGGACGAGCCGCCTGCCGACTTTGTCGGATCGTTGGGGTTGCAGACCGGGCCCAGCGCCGAGGTGTGCGAGCCGCCGGACATGCAGAAACACTCGCAATGCGCCTTGCCGAGAATGGTGGCTCCGGCGTCGAGCATCCGGGTGACGATGGTGGCGTCGACATTGGGCACGTAGCCCTCCAGCGTCGAGGAGCCGTTCATCATCTGCACGCCGGCGAGCATGACGTTGTCCTTCAGCGCCACGGTCTTGCCCTTGAGCTTGCCCTCGGGCGCCCCCTCGACGGTGGATTTCACGTACCACGCGTTGAGCTCGTTCTCTTCCTTCGGAGGCTGCACGCCCATGCTGCGCGGGTAGCCCACCTCGGGCAGCGGATCGACCATCAGGTCGACCTTGTTGTAGGCATCGACATAGCCCTGCATCAGGCCCTGGAAGGATTTCACGTCGGCGGGAGACAGCGAAAAGCCCATCCGCGCCGCGACTTCGGCCAATTGTTCCTCGTTCGGAAGTTTCACAGACATCCGTTCAGTCCTTGTCATGATGTATCGGGTAAGCGTGGGTCCCGGCCCGTCAGCGGGCCGGGGCCGGAACCGGGATCAGGCGGTGAAGCCCATGAAAGCGCTGACCGCGCCCGCGTCGGTAAGTTCCTCGCGCGGGATCTCCTTCTCGAGCACCCCGTTCGAGATCGCGTAGACGCGGTTCGACAGGCCGGTGATGAAATCGAGGTTCTGCTCCACCAGCACGATGGTGATGTCGATCTGCCTGGTCAGCCCGGCGAGCGTCTCGGAGATTTCGTCGATGATCGATGGCTGGATGCCCTCGGTCGGCTCGTCGAGCAGCATCAGCTTGGGGTGGCGCGCAAGGCAGCGGGCCAGCGCCAGAAGCTGCTGTTCACCGCCCGACAGCGCGCCGCCGCGCCGGTCGAGCAGGCGCTTGAGGCGCGGGAAGAGCTCGAGCATCTCGTCGGTGGTGCGGGCGACCTCGGCCTTGTTGCCGGGGATCGCCACGTGCAGGTTCTCTTCCACGCTGAGATTGGGGAAGATCTGCCGGCCCTGCGGCACCAGCCCGATGCCCTGCTTGGCGCGGGCATTGACCGCGGTGCCGAGGATCGACTTGTCCTCGAACAGGATATCGCCGCCGGTCACCTTCACGTAGCCCATGATCGAGCGCATCAGCGTGGTCTTGCCCATGCCGTTATGCCCAAGGATGCCGACCACCTCGCCGCGATTGGCGTGAAAGTCGACGCGATGCAGCGCCGGCACCAGCCCGTAGGCCGCCGACAGCCCTTTGACCTCAAGCAGCTGCGACATTGGCCTGTTTCCCCAGATAGATTTCCTGGACCTCGCGGTCCTGCATGATGTCGTCGATCATCGCCTCGCGGAAGATGGCGCCGCGGTTGAACACGGTGACGAACTTGGCGATCTGGCGGATGAAGGCCATGTCGTGCTCGACCACGACCACCGCGGCGCTGCGGGCGCTTTCCAGCACCAGCTGCGCCAGCCGGTCGCGCTCGTCCCCGGTCATGCCGGCGGCGGGCTCGTCGAGCAGGATCAGCTTGGGCTCGCCCGCCAGCACCATCGCCAGCTCGACCAGCTGGCGCTGGCCATGGCTCAGCAGGCCGACCTCGCGCTTGGCCAGATGGGTGATGCCGCAGCGCTCGAGCGTGGTGTGGGTCAGCTCCCTGGCCATCGGCGCGAGGTGCTTGCGCCGGGCCGACAGGCGGACGTTCTCGTAGGCCGAGATGCCGTCGAACACGTTCGGCACCTGCGTCTTGATGCCGACCCCGAGATTGACGATCTGGTGCGTCAGCGCCCCGGTCACGTCCTGCCCGGCGAAGGTGATCTTGCCCTCTGTCGGCGTGAGCTGGCCGGTGAGGCACTTGAAGAAGGTGGACTTGCCCGCCCCGTTCGGCCCCAGCAGGCAGCGCAGTTCGCCATCGCGGAGGTTGAAGTCGACATTGTCCACCGCCGTGACACCGCCGAAGCGCATGGTCAGGCCGCGGGTGGTGAGGATGTGTTCGGTCGTCATTCCTTCACCACCTTTCCCGAGATCGCCTGCCCTTGGTTGCGCTTCCACAGGATGTAACCGCCAAGCAGTAGCGACCGGGCGGTCGGCACGATGCCCTTGGGCAGCGCCAGCACCAGCACCATCATGATCGCGCCCAGCACGGCGATCGAGTTCACCACATCGACTGTGCCGAGCTGCAGCGTCAGCCATTGCAGCAGAATGCAGCCGATGATCGGGCCGACCAACGTACCGACGCCCCCGGCCATGACCCAGACCAGCGCCTTGGCCGACATCTCCATCGAGACCGAGTTCGGGTCGATGAAGGCCTGGTAGGTGGCCCACATGGCACCGGCGATGCCGGCAATGCCGCCGCCGATGGCGAAGACGATGACCTTGTGCTTGCGCACGTCGTAGCCCAGCAGCGACGACCGGGTCTCGTTCTCGCGGATGCTGATCGAGACGCGGCCGAAATCCGAGGCGATGAGGAAGCGCAGCGCCACGTAGATCACCAGCAGGAAGCCCATGAAGACCTGGAACATCTGGCCCGGGTCGAGCCAGGCCGAGGGGTCTCCGGGCACGTGCAGCGTCGGGATCGAGGGAATGCCGTTGAAGCCGCCGAGACGCGCGCTGCCGATCGAGTACTCGGGGCCGGCGGTGTGGTTGATCAGCTTCCAGAAGATCAGCGCCACCACCAGCGTCACCACGCCGAGATAGACGTCCGAGAGGCGCCCGTAGAACATGAAGTAGCCCAGCGCGGCGCCGAACAGGGTGGGAATGACGAAGGCCAGCACCATGGGGATCGTGGTGCTGCCCATGTTGATCGAGGCCACCGCGAAGGTATAGGCGCCGAGGCCGAAGAAGGCGGCCTGACCGAAGCTCAGGATGCCTCCGAAACCCCAGATGTAGCCCAGCGACAGGGCGAAGACCGAGAGCACCACGTACTGGGTGATCTGCATGATGGTGAAGAGATCCAGCATCACCGGGGCGATGAACATCACGGCAAGGCCGATGGCCACCATGACGTAGAAGCCGGGATCTCGGGTGACGGGTTTTTCCATGATCCGTGGTCCCTCAGAGCGATTTCTTGAAGATGCGGCCGGTGATGCCCTGCGGCAGCAGGCGCAGCAGCACCAGCGCGGCGAGGAGCAGGGCGGCGTCGCCGTAGACCGGACCCGTCAGGAAGGTCATGCCCTGGCTGATCGAGCCCAGCAGCGTGGCGGCCGAAAGCGTGCCGGTGATGACCGAGGCACCGCCGGTGATCACGGTGATGAAGCTCTGGGCGATGAAGTTCACGCCCATCGTCGGCACCACCCCGGTAAGCGGCGCCAGCAGCGCGCCGGCAAAGCCGGTGATCGCCGAGCCGATGCCGAAGGTCGCCATGTAGACCCAGCGGGTCGGGATCCCCAGCGCCTCGGACATGTCCGGGTTCTGCATCGTGGCACGGGCGATCAGCCCGGCCTTGGTGAATTTCAGCACCGCCCAGATCGCCAGCAGAAGCGCGATGGCGGCGAAGATCAGCACGAAGTTGTAGCGCGGCACCTGGTAGGCGCCGATGCTCATGCCGCCGAGCGGGGTCGCGACCCCGGTGACGGAGTTTCCGAAGATCATCGTCACCCCGCCGATCATCAGCATCGACAGCCCCCAGGTGGCCAGGAGGCTGTCGAGGATCCGGCCGTAGAGCCGCTGGATCACCAGCCGCTCCACGAGAACACCGAATATGCCCACCACGATGGGCGCAAGGACAAGCATGGCGATCCACTCGTTCACGCCGTGACCGGTGGAGATGACCACCGTGTATCCGCCCAGCATCAGGAATTCGCCATGGGCGAAGTTGATGATGCGCATCATGCCGAAGATGATCGCCAGTCCCGAGGCCAGCAACACCAGCCAGGCAACGGCGCGCACCATCTCCAGCGCGACAACGATTGTATAATCCATACGTGTCTCCTGCACCCTTCGGATCAGAGGCTGATCTCGAAGTGCTGGTTCGAATCCGGGTTCTCGACCAGGTCACAGACCATCTGCGTGTCGGTCGGCGGGCTGTCAGGGAAGCTCTCCTTGATGTTGAAGACCTGGTCCTGCAGCTCGGCGATGTAGACGTCGCGGATGGCGTGCTGGGTCTTGGGATCGATCTTCACCTTGCCGGCCGGCAGGTCGTAGGCCTTGCCCGAGGTCAGCACTTCGAGCAGCGGATCGCGCTCGGTGGTGCCGGCTTCGCGCACCGCGTCGGCCCAGATCATCATGCCCTCGTAGGTGACTTCCGAGATCTCGGACATCACCCAGTCCTTGTCGGGATATTCCTGCGCCACGCGCTCGAGGAAGGCCTTGTTGGTCGGGTTGTCGATCTCTTCGAAATAGCCGAACGACGCGGTGATGCCGTTGCCCTCTTCGGCGGTCAGGATCAGCTGGTCCGAGCCGCCAGCGCCGAGCACCGTCGACATGACCGGGATCTCCGACTTCATGCCGGCCGCCGCCCACTGGCGATAGAAGCCGAGATGCGAGGTGCCGACCAGCGCCGACAGAACGAAGTCGGGCGCCGCGCCCTGGATCTTCGAGATCGTCGAGCCGAACTGTGCCACGTCGAGCGGGAAGAACTCGGTCTCGATGACCTCGCCGCCGTTTTCCTCGACATAGCGCTTCACCCACGCGGCGGTGATGTGGCCGTAGTTGTAGTCGGCCGCGATGGTGTAGACCTTCTTGCCGTAGAGGTTCATGCCATAGGGGATCAGGCGCGCCACGGTCTGGGCCGGGGTGGTGCCGAGGGTGATCTCGTTGCGGTCGCAGACGCCGCCTTCGTACTGGGTGTTGTAGAAGTAGAAGGTGTCGTAGCGGTGGAAGATCGGGCGGATGGTCTCACGCGAGGCCGAAGTGATGCCGCCCATGACAACGTCGACCTGATCCCGCAGCGCCATCTGCGTGGCGTATTGCGAATAGAGCGACATGTTCGACTGCGGATCGTAGATCACCGCCTCGACCTCGCGGCCGAGCAGCCCGCCGGCCTCGTTGATCTCCTTGATCGCCATCTGGAAGACCTGGTTCATCGGAACGCCGACCGCGTCGAGCGCACCGGAGAGGTCGTGCAGGCCGCCCACCTTGATGGTGTCAGACTGGGCGCGGGCGATGATCGGGGACGCCAGCGTCGCAGCCGCCGCGGCGGTGCTGGTGTGAAGGAATTTCCGTCTGCTGAGGATGGTCATGGTCGGGTCCCTGTTGGTTTTTTGTACTCACCCGACCCTTTATCATTTTATTGAATTCGCAAATATCTCGATAGAGATCACCATGCGAGAAACATTTTTCGCTTAAATCTTCACCGAAAACCAAGGGACCCTGATGAGGAACCAGACGCTTTCAGGCTAGAATCGGCGCATTTTAGCGTCGAACCAAGACATTCTCGTCGTGTAAGACCGGCATCCGGACAACCCGGGTCGCCTGAGGTCGAAGCCAATTCTCTTGATCATAAATATTTTCCATTTCAATAATAATGCAGAATCCGACCTACCCAGCCGTATGGCAGGGCCCCGGCGAGACCCACACGGAGAGCCTCATGACCGCCCCCTTCAAAGCCGCCACGATCCAGTTCGAACCGACCATGTTCGAGAAGGAGCGCAACATCGCCACCCTGCTCGATATGTGCGAGGAGGCCGCCTCCGACGGCGCCAAGCTGATCGTGACACCGGAGATGGGGACCACCGGCTATTGCTGGTACGACCGAGCCGAGGTGGCCTCGGAGGTCGAGCCGATCCCCGGCCCGACCACTGCGCGCTTCCAGAAGATCGCCGCCGCGCATGACTGCTACATCGTCGTGGGCCTGCCCGAGATCGACCCGGTGACCGAGCTCTACTACAACAGCGCCGCTCTGATCGGCCCCGAGGGTGTGGTCGGCAAGCATCGCAAGTCGCACCCCTATATCGCCGAGCCCAAGTGGGCCGCCTCGGGCGACGTGGCGCACGAGGTCTTCGACACCAAGATCGGTCGCATCGCGATCCTGATCTGCATGGATCTGCATTTCTTCGAAACCGTGCGGCTTGAGACCCTCGCCGGGGCCGACGTGATCTGCCACATCTCGAACTGGCTGGCCGAGCGCACCCCGGCCCCCTACTGGATCACCCGCGCCTTCGAGAACGCCTGTTACGTCATCGAATCGAACCGCTGGGGACTCGAGCGCACCGTGCAGTTCTCGGGCGGAAGCTGCATCATCGGCCCCGACGGTCAGATCGAGGCGCAGATCGACGGCGGCAATGGCATCGTCACCGGCACCATCGACCCTGCGCGCGCCCGCGAGCGCCTCGTGCTCGGCGAGCCGGTCTTCGACATGCGCCGGCCGGATCTCTACAAGACCCTGATGACCAACAGCTTCACGTGGAACCCGCTGGATTTCCACCGGCTCTACGGATACCAGCCGCTGCCCGAGGGCGGCCCTTCGATGCTTGCGGTCGCACAGTTTTCACCGGGCCCCGACAGCGCCGAAAACCTCGCCAAGATCGCCGACTTCGCCGCCGAGGCGAAGGCCGCCGGCGCCGCGCTTCTGGTTCTCCCCGAGTTGGCGCTCACCGGCACCGATGATCCATCCGCGCGGGCCGAGCCCATCACCGGCGAGACCGTGGCGGCGTTCACACGCATCGCCATGCGCCAGCGCCTGCACATGGTGGCGGGCTTTGCCGAGCGCGACGGAGAGCACCTCTACAACACCGTCGTGCTGAGCGGCCCCGAGGGCCGCGTCGGAAGCTATCGCAAGATCCATCTCGGGCAGGCGGATCGCGGCTGGGCCAGCGCCGGCAGTGACTGGGCGGTGTTCGACCTGCCCTTCGGACGGTTGGGCCTGCTCACCGGTCACGATGCGCTGCTGCCCGAGGCGGCGCGCGTGCTGGCGCTCGAGGGCTGCGACGCGGTGGCCTGCCCGGCCGCGCTGCCGCCGGGTTTCACCGGCGCGCATAAGGGCACCAGCGTTCCGCACAACGCGCCCATCCCGAAAGGCGCCGATCCCTATCACTGGCACGCCTTCCGCGCCCGCAGCGGCGAGAACAACCTGCATCTCGTCTTCGCCAACGGTTGCGATCCCGAGGCGGGCAACGCCGGCCACAGCGGCATCTTCGGCACCGACACCTTCGCCTTCCCGCGCGACGAGAGCGCCATTCTCGACGACGAGGGCATGGCGCTTCTGGCCATCGACACCGGCAATCTCGACACGCCCTACCCGACCAGCACGGTGCGGCGGAAGGACCTGATCACAATGCGCCTGCCGCATCACTACGGTCCGCTGGTGATCGAAGGCAGTCAGCTCGCGGTGGATTGACCCTTGCCGGTCGGGCGTGGAACATCGCGCCCGACCGACCACGGGAACGTGCATGCCTTTCCGGATCGCCACCACCGCCCATCCGAAGAGGCCACGCCCATGACCACTCCGCTCCCCGCCACGCTCACCGATGCTGCCGCCACCGATCTCGCGGCGGCGCTTCGCAACAAGCAGATCTCGGCCCGCGACTTGATGCAGGCGGTGCTCGACCGCATCGACGCCACCAACCCCGCAATCAACGCCATCGTCACCCTGCGCGCCCGCGACACGCTGATCGCCGAGGCCGAGGCGATGGACGCCGCGCCACATCCCGGCCCGCTCGCCGGTCTGCCGATCGCGGTGAAGGATCTCGTGGCGACGAAAGGCATGCGCACCACCTATGGCTCGCCGGTTTTTTCAGATCATGTGCCCGCTGCGGACGATCTTGTCGCCGCACGGCTGCGCGCCGCCGGGGCCATCCTGATCGGCAAGACCAACACGCCGGAATGGGGCCACGGCTCGCACAGCTTCAACCCGATCTTCGGCGCCACCCGCAATCCCTATGACACCACGCGCACCGCCGGCGGCTCCTCGGGCGGCGCTGCGGCGGCGCTGGCGGCGCGGATGCTGCCGCTGGCCGACGGCTCGGACATGATGGGATCGCTGCGCAATCCCGCCGCATTCTGCAACGTCTACGGATTTCGCCCGAGCTGGGGCTTGGTGCCTCCGGACGCGGGCGGTGACACCTTCCTGTCGACACTGGCCACCGAAGGTCCGATGGCGCGCAGCCCGCGCGACGTGGCCCTCCTGCTTTCGGCCCTCGCAGGCCCGAACCCCGAGGTGCCGTTCGGGCGCGCCTCGGAAGACTTCACCGCCCGCTTCGGCGCGGGGCTGAAAGGCAAGCGCATCGGCTGGCTCGCCGACTGGGGCGGCGCCTATGCCACCGAGCCCGGCATCCTCGAGACCGTGGAGGCGTCGCTGAAGGTCTTCGAAGCGCTCGGTGCCATCGTCGAGCCGGTCCAGGCCCCCTACCCGGCCGAAGAGCTCTGGTCGTCGTGGATCACCCTGCGCGCGGCGCTCAATGCAGGCGCCAAGCGCGATCTCGCCGCCGATCCGGCCAAGCGCGCGCTCACCAAGCCCGAGTCGCTGTGGGAGATCGAACAGGGTCAGGGGCTGAGCGCCGAGGCCGTCTACGAGGCCAGCAAGACACGCTCGCTCTGGTATCGCCGCGCCGCGCGGCTGTTCGAAACCTACGACGCGCTCGCCCTGCCCAGCGCGCAGGTCTGGCCCTTCCCGGCGGACTGGCGCTGGCCCGAGGAGATCGCGGACCGCAAGATGGACACCTATCACCGCTGGATGGAGATCGTGGTGCCGGTGAGCCTTGCCGGGCTGCCCTGCCTCGGAATGCCCGCCGGGTTCTCGCAATCGGGCCTGCCGATGGGGATGCAGCTCTTCGGCCCTACCGGCAGCGATGCCGCGCTGCTGGCGATGGGCGACGCCTACCATCAGGCGACCGACTGGCCGAACGCCTGCCCGCCCGCGCTCTGAGGTCTCGCGCGCCTCATCTGCGGCCACACCACACGAAAAAGGCCCGCCGGATGGCGGGCCTTTTGCATGTTTCACCTGATCAGAGGATCAGTGCACAACGGCGTCGTCCGGACGCGGCCGGTTCGAGGCCCCGACGCGCTCGCCGATCAGCAGACCGTCGCTGCCGGCCGTCACTGGCACGAGATCGCCGTCGTGGATCTCGCCACCGAGGATCAGCTCGGCCAGCGGATCCTGCAGCGCGCGCTGGATCACCCGCTTGAGCGGGCGCGCCCCGAAGACCGGATCATAGCCTTCCTCGGCCATCCACTTCTTGGCGCCCTCGTCGAGCTGCAGCGTGATCTTGCGGCTGGCCAGCCGCTTGAGCAGCCGCGCCATCTGGATATCCACGATGCCGTCCATGTCCTCGCGCTTGAGCCGGTCGAAGATGATCGTCTCGTCGAGCCGGTTGAGGAACTCGGGGCGGAAATGCGCCCGCACCGCGTCCATCACGTCGCGCTTGGCTTGGGCGCTGTCGGCCCCCTCGGGCAGTTGCGACAGCGCCTGCGAGCCGAGGTTCGAGGTCAGCACGATCAGCGTCTGCTTGAAGTCCACGGTGCGGCCCTGGCCATCGGTCAGCACGCCGTCGTCAAGCACCTGCAGCAGCACGTTGAACACGTCCGGATGCGCCTTCTCGACCTCGTCGAACAGCACCACCTGATAGGGGCGCCGGCGCACGGCCTCGGTCAGCACACCACCCTCGTCATAGCCGACATAGCCCGGAGGCGCACCGATCAGACGGGCCACGGAGTGCTTCTCCATGAACTCCGACATGTCGATCCGCACCATGGCGTTGTCGTCGTCGAACAGGAACTCGGCCACCGCCTTGGTGAGCTCGGTCTTGCCGACGCCGGTCGGCCCGAGGAACAGGAACGAGCCAAGCGGACGGTTCTCGTCGTTGAGGCCGGCCCGGGCCCGACGCACCGCGTTCGCCACCGCGCGCACCGCCTGGTTCTGGCCGACGACCCGGTTGTGCAGGCCATCTTCCATGCGCAGCAGCTTCTCGCGCTCGCCCTCGAGCATCTTCGAGGTCGGGATGCCGGTCCAGCGCTCCACCACCTCGGCGATCTGCTCGGGGCGCACGGCCTCTTCGACCATGATGTCGCCCTCGGCCTCCTCGGCCTCGGAGAGCTTCTTCTCCAGCTCCGGGATGCGGCCATATTGCAGCTCGCCGGCCTTGGCGAAGTTGCCCTCGCGCTTGGCGATCTCGAGATCGGCGCGCATCCGGTCGAGCTGCTCCTTGACGTCGCGGGCCGAGGCCAGCTTGTCCCGCTCGGCCTGCCACTGCGCGGTCATCTCGGCGGAGCGCTCTTCGTGGTCGGCCAGCTCGCGTTCGAGCGTCTCGAGCCGGTCCTTGGAGGCGGCATCGTCCTCGAGCTTGAGCGCCTCGACCTCGATCTGCATCTGCAGGATCACGCGGTCGAGCTGGTCGAGCTCCTCGGGCTTGCTGTCCACTTCCATGCGCAGCCGCGAGGCGGCCTCGTCCATCAGGTCGATGGCCTTGTCCGGCAGGAAGCGGTCGGTGATGTAGCGATGCGACAGCGTCGCCGCCGCCACCAGCGCCGAGTCCGAGATCCGCACGCCGTGGTGCAGCTCGTACTTCTCCTTGATGCCGCGCAGGATCGAGATCGTGTCCTCGACGGTCGGCTCCTGCACCAGCACCGGCTGGAAACGCCGGGCCAGCGCCGGATCCTTCTCGACATGCTTGCGGTACTCGTCGAGCGTGGTCGCGCCGACGCAGTGCAGCTCGCCGCGCGCCAGCGCCGGCTTGAGCAGGTTCGAGGCGTCCATCGCGCCATCGGCCTTGCCCGCGCCCACCAGCGTGTGCATCTCGTCGATGAACAGGATGATCTCGCCTGCGGCGCTCTCGATCTCCTTCAGGATGGCCTTCAGACGCTCCTCGAACTCGCCTCGATACTTGGCACCGGCAATGAGCGCGCCCATGTCGAGCGCCATCAGCCGCTTGTTGCGCAGGCTCTCGGGCACGTCGCCATTGATGATGCGCAGCGCGAGACCCTCGGCGATGGCGGTCTTGCCGACGCCGGGTTCCCCGATCAGCACCGGGTTGTTCTTGGTACGGCGCGACAGCACCTGCATCGAGCGGCGGATCTCGTCATCGCGGCCGATGATCGGGTCGATCTTGCCCTGCTCGGCGGCCTCGGTGAGATCGCGGGCGTATTTCTTCAGCGCGTCATAGCCCTCTTCGGCATTGGCGCTGTCAGCGGTGCGGCCCTTGCGGATGTCGTTGATCGCCTCGTTGAGTTTCTGCGGCGTCACGCCGCCGGCCTCCAGCGCCTCCTTGGCACCGGATTTCTCGATGCCCAGTGCCATCAGGATGCGCTCGACCGGCACGAAGCTGTCGCCGGCCTTCTTGGCGATCTTCTCGGCCTCGTCGAGCACCTTGCCGGTGGCCGGGTCGAGATAGACCTGGCCGGCATCGCCGCCGACCTTCGGGATCTTCGACAGTTTCTGCTCGAGCGTTTCGACCACACGGGCCGGCTGGCCGCCGGCGCGGGTGATCAGGTTGGACGCGAGCCCCTGCTCGTCATCCATCAGCGCTTTCAGCAGATGTTCTGGCGCGAGCCGCTGGTGGCTTTCGCGCATTGCGATGGTCTGTGCGGCCTGAATGAACCCACGCGACCGCTCCGTGAACTTCTCCAAGTTCATGGTGTCTCTCCTTCCAATAAGCGCCCGTTGGGAATTCGCCGCGCCCGACTGGGCGGCACGCGGCAGGATCGGGCCTCGCTAAGAAAATGGTCGCACAGAGCAGAGGCTTCAAGATCCGTGATCACAAAAATGAGCGTGCAACGGAATCGTCATCTTTTGCTGCGAGGAGTCTCCGAAGCTGGAGGCTGAACCATGCATATCAAGAAAATCGCGTTCGACGGGTTCGACACACAAGAGCCCGGCGGACTGACACGGGGAAGCGTGTCGCTGATCGCGGCGAATGGAAGGATCGAGGTGGCGCTTGTCGCGCCGCCGCGGGTCTCTCCGTGGAAACGCGCCTTCGAGCGGCAGCTGTTGCGCCGCGCCCTCGCGGTGGTGCTGCGGCTGCCGGAATACCGCGAGGGGCGCGAGGAGCTGTGGTTCGACGCCGAGACGGTGGCGCGGATGCGGCTCGCCCCCGGCCCCACCGAGCGCGCGACGCGGTTATCTGCGCCCGCCCGCCGAGCGCAGGCTTGACGCAGGCCCGGGCGCACCGCAAGAGGGGCCGACCCTAGAGACGGAGGCCCCCATGTCCGATCCCCGCACCGATGACCGCCTGATCGTCGCGCTCGATGTGCCGAACGCGCTGCAGGCGTTGCAACTGACCGATCGCATCGGCGATGCGGTGTCGTTCTACAAGATCGGCCTCGGCATGCTGACGGGCGGCGGGCTGGCGCTCGCCAACGAGCTCAAGCAGGAACACGGCAAGCGCATCTTCCTCGACATGAAGCTCTTCGACATCGGCCAGACGGTCGAGAACGCGGTGCGCGGGCTGGCCCAGTTCGATCTCGACTTCCTCACCGTGCATGGCGATCCGCACGTGGTGCGCGCCGCCAAGGAGGGCGCCTCGGGCAAGGGCACCAAGATCCTCGCCGTCACCATCCTGACCTCGCTCGATCGCGGCGATCTCGATGACGGCATGATGCGGGCCGGCGACATCGCCGAGATGGTGGTCGAGCGCGCCGCCCGCGCACTCGAGGCCGGGGCCGACGGCGTCATCGCCTCGCCCAACGAGGCCGCCGCGATCCGCGCCCTGCCGCAAGCCGAGGGCCGGCTGATCGTGACGCCGGGCGTGCGCCCCGCAGGCGCCGCCGACGATGACCAGAAGCGCATCGCGACCCCCGCCAACGCGATCTCGGCCGGCGCCGACCACATCGTCGTCGGTCGCCCAGTCTGGCGGGCCGACAGCCCGCGCGACGCGGCGCTGGCGATCCAGAGCGAGCTCGCTGCCCTGTAACGAATGGCAAACGAATGGCGTGCGCCTCTGACGGGGCGCGCCCTTCAATCCTCGTTGATGTCGCGATCCCAGAGCTTGATCTGACCCTTGCGCACGCCCATGACCTGCCGCAGCACCAGCCACGCAATCAGCGAGACCACGGCGAAGATCAGCAGCAGCCAGACCGAGGCAATCGCATAGCCCGCCAGCAGCCAGAGGCCGACCACGGCGGCCCCGATTGCAAAGCCGAGAAAGATGAAGCCCGGCGCCAGCACCTCGAGCACCAGCAACAGCACCGCCGCCGCCATCCAGACCCACCAGAGATAGATCATGCGCGCGTGCCCTTGAGCAGGCCGAAGGCATCGCGGAACACGTCGACCGCATCCGCCGGCAGCACGATGGTCTGCTTGCCCTCGCCCTGCCCCAGCGCGGTCAGCGCCTCGACCTGCTTCAGCGCCACCTGGTACTGCGCCGCCGACAGGCCGTGCTCGGCGATCGCCTGCGCCACCACCTGCGTGGCATAGGCCTCGGCATCGGCGGCGATGCGGCGCGCCTTGGCAACCTGCTCGGCAGCGTAGAGCTCGGCATCCGCCGACAGCTCGACCGCGCGTTTCTTGCCCTCGGCCTCGGTGACCTGTGCCCGGCGCGCGCGCTCGGCATTGAGCTGTTGCAGCATGGCGTCACGGGTGGCCTGGTCGAGATTCACGTCGAGGATCTCGGCCCGGGTCACCTCGATGCCCCAGTTGTCGACCGCGTCCTCGACATTGCCCTTGATGGTCGAGATCAGCGCCGCCCGGTTCGACTGCACCTCGTCGAGCTCCATCTTGCCGATCTCGGCCCGGACGATCCCGGCCACCGTGGTGGCAATGGCGCCATCCACGTCGCGGATGCGGTAAACGGTCTTTTCGGGCTCGAGGATGCGGTAGAACACCGAGGTCTCGACCTCCACAAGAACGTTATCGGCCGTGATGGCATCCTGGCTGGCGTTGGGCAGCTGGCGCTCGAGGATCGACACCTTGTGGCGCACCCGGTCGAGAAACGGCACAATGATGTTGATGCCCGGCCCGAGCACGGCACGCAGGCGCCCGAAGCGCTCAACCACGTGTTTTTCCGACTGCGGCACGATGCGCACGCCCAGCAGGACGCAAAGTATGATGAAGCCCGCGAGCAGCAGCACCACGAGATTGCCGCCGAGCAGGAAATCGAGGAGAAAGTCTTCTACGGTCATGGGTTCCGACCTCACGAAATGCCTGCGCACTATGGCGCGCGGGCCGCCGGGGCGAAAGCCCTTTCGGGAACCGTGCCCCGTGCATCGCGTTTCATTGCCGTAACAGGCAGGAGACACTCCGATGACACAGAGCCAAGCTCAGATCGGCAATCTGACCTATAATGCCGCCGATGAATGCTACGAGGCGCTGGTGACCTTCCACACAGATGAAGGCCGTATCCGCGTCGCATGTACCCATAGCGCCCCGCTCGATGCCGATCCGGTCGACGTGGAACGCGCGCTGATTTCCGACGCGCTGATCGGGCAGGACAGCCCAAACCGCTTGCGCGCCCGGCTCAAGCCGCGCCTCGCGGAGCGCCCACGCCCCGCGCCCGAACCCAAGACCCCGCTGCATGGCGCAGTCGACTGGTTGCGCCGGATCGGTGGACGCGCGGCCTGAGCGGCTCAGCCCCGCTCGGTGAGGTAGGCGTTCAACAACTCCCGGAAGTGTGGAATGCCGTCCTCGCGCGCGACGTATTCTTCGGGCGGCATCATCCACCATTCGTGCCCCTCGTCGCCAAAGCGCACCTCCGAGACCAGCGCGCCCGGCAAATGCGCCACGAAGAACCAGCTTGCCCCATGCTGGCGTGACCAGACGATCTGATCTTCGGTCACGTCCAGCCCGACCTCTTCGAAGGTCTCGCGCAGGGCGCACTCTTCCGGCGTTTCGTCGCCCTCGCGACCACCGCCCGGGAAGTCGAGATAACCCGGCCACGGGATCTCGGGCTTTTCATCGCGCCGGATCACCAGCAGCTCCTCGCCGAGGAACAGCATCAGTTTCGCACCTGCAAAGCTCACGCGATGGCCCCCGCGATGGTTACGTCCTATAGTCCCCAGATAACCACTCGGCTGCGATTGACCACCCATGCCTGCGCTTTGTCGTGACTGTCTCACGGAATTCGAGAGCGGCCCCCGCTGCCCCGCCTGCGGGCGGCCGAGGGTCGTGCGCCATGACGAACTGCGCAGCCTCTCGATCGCGCACATGGATTGCGACGCCTTCTATGCCAGCGTCGAGAAACGCGAAAACCCCGAGCTTGCCGACAAGCCGGTGATCATCGGCGGCGGCAAGCGTGGCGTCGTCTCGACCGCCTGCTACGTCGCCCGCATCCGAGGCGTGCGGTCGGCCATGCCGATGTTCAAGGCGCTCGATCTCTGCCCCGACGCGGTGGTGCTGAAGCCGCGCATGGCTCTTTATGCCGAAGTCTCGCGTCAGATCCGCGGCTTCATGGAAGAGCTGACCCCGGCGATCGAGCCGCTGTCGCTCGACGAGGCGTTTCTCGATCTGACCGGCACCGAGCGCCTGCATGGCGCGCCGCCGGCGGTGATGCTGGCGCGGCTGGTGAAACGGATGAAGGACGAGCTGGGCGTGACCGGCTCTGTCGGGCTGAGCCACAACAAGTTTCTCGCCAAGATCGCCTCGGATCTCGACAAGCCGCATGGTTTCTCGGTGATCGGCAAGGCTGAAACGCAGGCGTTTCTCCGGCCAAGGCCGGTGCGGATGATCTGGGGCGTCGGACAGGCCGGTCAGGACGCGCTGGAGCGCTCGGGCATCCGCACCTTCGAGGACCTGCTGCGCTGGGATCGCGAGGGGCTGATGGTGCGCTTCGGCAGCATGGGCGAGCGGCTCTGGCATCTCGCGCGCGGCGAGGATCATCGCCGCGTCACCCGCAACGCGCCGGTGAAGTCGATCTCGAACGAGACCACGTTTCACGAGAACACCAAGGACCCGGACATTCTCGACGGCCACCTCTGGCGCATGAGCGAGAAGGTCGCCGACCGCGCCAAGGCGAAGGGTCTGGCGGGGCGCGTGGTGGTGCTGAAGGTGAAGCGGGCGGATTTCAAGCTGATCACCCGGCGCCACGCGCTTGGCGATGCCACGCAGATGGCCGACCGCATCTACCGCACTGCGCGCGCCATGTTCGACCAGCTTGGCGCGGGCGTGTCCTATCGCCTGCTCGGCACCGGCATTTCAGAGCTGGTGCCGGCGGAGCAGGCCGACCGGCTGGGCGACCTGCTCGACCCGCAGGCCGAGAAGCGCGCCAGCGCCGAGCGCGCAACGGATGCGATCCGCGCGCGCTTTGGCAACGAGGCGATCGTGAAGGGGCGCTCGCTGCGCTGACGGATCGAACCTCAGGCGCCGCGGCGCATCAGCTCGTCTTCCTCGTCCTGGGCGTCAAAGCCCAGCGCCTCGAGCCCGGCCTCGAGATGGTCGGCCACGTGTGGCGTGCCGATCAGGTAATCGGCGGTCGGTGTGCTGGCCTCGGCCATCGCCGTTCCATAGGCCTCAGCCCATTCATCGGCGTCAAACGCATCGCGACCGATCCACATGATCGCGACCAGCGCGGCCTGTTCTTCCTCGGTCATCTGCTCGATGACGCCGCGCATCTCACCCTCGCCGCGATCCATCTCGCGGGCCAGAAGGATGACATGGGCGACCTTCCTGACACTGATCTCTTCCATTTCCCCGTCTCCTTTCTCTGGCAGACAGACTGGGGCAAAGCCCCGCCCCCGTCCTTGATCCTGCGCAAGGTTACGAGAGCCGCACGCATCTGGCAAAGACTGTCGATGGGGGGACCGGCAATCCCATTGCCCGTGGGAGAGCGCCGGGTCAGGAGTTCTGTGGCATCGGCACGATCTTCTCGCCGCGCCCGTCCTCGAAATCGAAATTGTCGAGGCGCCGCGCCCGCTGGCCGGCCTTGTCGGCACTGATGCGGATCTCGGCCACGTCGCGGGCCGCCTGCGAGAAGTGCCGGTCGAGATTCTCGACCCTTGTGCCGAGCCGTTCGACATCAGCATTGAGCAGCGCGAGCTCGCGCCGGATCGCCCCGGCTTGCTCACGCATCCGGGCATCCTTGAGCACCGCCCGAAGGGTGTTGAGCGTTGCCATGCAGGTCGTTGGCGAGACGATCCAGACCCGCAGGTTGAACCCCTCGCGCACCACCTCGGGGAAATGCGCGTGCAGCTCGGCATAGACCGCCTCGGAGGGCAGGAACATCAGCGCCGAATCCGCCGTCTCGCCCTCGATGATGTAGCGTCCGGCGATGTCGCGCAGGTGCTTGCGCACCGCGAGGCGGAAGGCCTGCGCGGCGCGGGTGCGGCTGTCGCCCTTCTCGGCGCGCTGCAGCTGCTCGTAGGATTCGAGCGGGAACTTGGCGTCGATGACGATCGGCCCGGGCGGCTCGGGCATGTTGATCAGGCAATCTGCCCGGCGCCCGTTCGAGAGCGTGGCCTGCAGCGTGTAGCTGTCGGTCGGCAGCGCCTTCGAGACGATGTCGTTGAGCTGGATCTCGCCAAAGGCGCCGCGGGTCTGCTTGTTCGACAGGATGTCCTGCAGCGACAGCACGTCGCCCGAGAGCCGGGTGATGTTTTCCTGCGCCCGGTCGATGACCTTGAGCCGCTCCTGCAACTCGCCGAGGCTGTGGGCGGTGCGCCGCGCGGTGCCGTGCAGGCTCTCGGACATGTGGCCCTGTACCTCCGCGAGCCGGCGCTCGACCAGCTCGAGCATCGCGGTCTGGCTCTGCAGCTGCGCCTCGGTGACATGGTGCAGCCCGCCGGCGAGCCGCTCCTGCCCCTCGCCCAGCGCCTGCACCCGCTGGCCAAGCTGGGACAGCGGGTGCGCCAGCCTCGCGGCGCGGTTGGCGGCGCGGATCACCACGACGATCATCACCAGAAACAGCAGCGCCACCGCGGCGGCGGCCCAGAGCCGCGGATCCTCGAGCATCAGGGAAAGCGGGTCGGTCATGTGCGCCCGAACAGCCGCTCGATATCCGACAGCTTCAGCTCCACATATGTGGGTCGACCATGGTTGCACTGGCCCGAATGCGGCGTCGCCTCCATCTCGCGCAGCAGCGCATTCATCTCCTCGGCGCGCATCCGGCGGCCCGAGCGGATCGAGCCGTGGCAGGCGACGCGGCTGAGGATGGCCTCGATCTTCTCCTGCACCAACTGGCTGGAGCCGAAATCGGCGATCTCGTCGAGGATGTCGGTGAGCAGCGCCTTGGCGTTGACCTCGCCAAGGATCGCCGGGGTCTCACGCACCGCGACGGCACTGCCGCCGAAGGCCTCGATGGTCAGCCCCATGCGCGACAGATCATCGGCGATGGAGAGAAGACGCGAGAGATCGTCGGCGGAAAGCTCGACGATCTCGGGGATCAGCAGCGCCTGCGCGGCAACGCCACGCTCGGCCATCTGGTGCTTGAGCTTTTCATAGACCAGCCGCTCATGCGCTGCGTGCTGGTCGACGATGACGATGCCGTCGCCGGTCTGGGCGATGATGTAATTCTCGTGCACCTGCCCGCGCGCGGCACCGAGCGGCAGCGTCTCGTCGGATCCTTGCGGGCTTTCCTCGACCGGATCGACCCGGCCCGAGAAGCTGCCGGCGAACTCGGCAAAGCCAGTCTCGGCGGGGCGCGGCGCTTGGGCCTCAAAAGGCTGGTAGGGCTCCGCCGGCGTCATCGGCGCCTGCGCCCGGTAGGCAGAGCTCAGCGCACCCTGCGAGGGGCGATCCATCTGGTAGACCCGCGGCGGACCCGACGGCTCGGGCCGCATCGCGCCCAGCGTCGCCCCGGCCACGGTGGTCGAGGCGCGGTGCCCGGCTTCGGCCAGCGCATGACGCAGCGCCGAGACGATCAGCCCGCGCACCAGCCCCGGCTCGCGGAAGCGGACCTCGGATTTCGCCGGGTGCACGTTCACGTCAACCTTGTGCGGATCGCAATCGACAAACAACGCCACCGCCGGGTGCCGCTCGCGGCTGAGGTAGTCGGCATAGGCCCCGCGCAGGGCGCCGAGCAGCAGCCTGTCCTGCACCGGGCGGCCGTTGACGAAGAGATGCTGCGCCACCGAGGAGCCGCGCGAATAGGTCGGCAGCGCCGCGAGCCCGGTGAGGCGAAAGCCCTCGCGCTCGGCATCGATGTTGAGCGCGTTGTCGGTGAACTCTGCCCCCATGACCTGCGCCAGCCGCCCGCGCAGCGCATCGAACAGATCGCCCGAGCACGGATCGGCGCGGAAGGTGGTGCGGTCCTTGCCCTCGCTCACGTCGCGCAGGGTGAAGCCCACCGAGGGCTCGGCCATGGCGAGGCGCTTGATGACCTCGGAGATCGCCTGCATCTCGGCCCGGTCCGAGCGCAGGAACTTGAGCCGCGCGGGCGTGGCAAAGAACAGGTCGCGCAGGGTCACGACGGTACCGCCGTTGAGCGCGCAGGGCTTCACCGCCGCCATCTGGCCGCCGGCGACGGCGATCTCGGCCGCCTCCTCGCCGCTGGCGCGGCTCTGGATGGTCAGCCGCCCGACCGCGCCCAGCGAGGGCAGGGCCTCGCCGCGGAAGCCGAAGCTGTGGATGTTGAGCAGGTCGGAGCCGTCGATCTTCGAGGTGGCGTGGCGCGACAGCGCCAGCGGCAGCTCGTCGGCGCTCATGCCGCAGCCATCGTCGGTGACCCGGATCAGCGTCTTGCCACCATCGGCCAACTCGATGGTGACGCGGCGCGCCCCGGCGTCGATGGCATTCTCGACCAGTTCCTTGACCGCCGAGGCGGGGCGTTCGACGACCTCGCCAGCCGCGATCCGGTTGATGGCGGAATCGTCGAGTTGTCGGATGATCGGGCGCATATTGGGGCTGAACGTGTTCATTCTACCAAACCTAGCAGGCACACCGCGATTCTGAAACGGGAAAGGCCAGACCTATCGGGTTTCGCCACCACATGGAACCAAAGTCCTAATTGGCGAGTTTGAGACATATTATTACCCTGAGCGCCGAACCTTTTTCATTTCGTTGCGCACTTACTGACAGCGACGTTCAGCCCGATGCGAGGGCCTCGGCGCCAAAAACCCGGTAGAGACCCGCGACCAGACCAAGGAAAAACGCCATGCCCGTGAATCGCTTCACCTACGAGACCATCGCCAAGATCTACGGCGAGAGCTTTGCCAGCCTCTGGTTCCGCCCCGTCTCGGCGGTGTTCAAGGAAACCAACTGAGCCTCAGCCGCATGCGAGAGGCCGAGGCCCGCTCCGCGGACCCCGAGAGCCCCGGGCGCTACGTCGCCAGCCAGCGCGCGTGCACGTAGCGGCTTGTCATCAGGTCGAGATGCGCCCCGCCGCCGTTCTTGAAGAGCGTGATCTCATCGTCGCTCTCGCGCCGCATCGCGTCCATCGCATAATAATCCGCCAACACCTGCTCGCGGCGGATCGCGCCGCTCTCGAGCGGGATCTTCAGCTCGCCGATGTGACCGAACGTAGTGTCGCGGCTGTCGACGAAGACCCGCGCGCGCTGCAGCGCCGCGTCATCGGCCTCGCGCATGTCGGGTCGATAGGCCCCGATCAGGTCGAGATGCTGGCCCGGCTGCAGCCAGTCGCCCCGGATCAGCGGTTCGGTCGACATGGTGGCAGAGGTGACGATATCGGCCTCGCCCACCGCCGTCTCGAGGTCGCGCGCCACGCCGATGCCAAGCTCCTCGGCCATCGCTTCGGCCTTGGCGATCGTCCGGTTCCAGACCTTGAACCTGGCCCCAGGGAAGCCCGCGCTATAGGCCTCGAACAGCGAGTGCCCGACATGGCCGGCGCCGACGATCAGGATCTCCTTCGAGTCGGGCCGCGCCAGCCGCAACGCGCCCAAGAGGCTGTCGCCGGCGGTCTTCCACTTGGTGATCAGGTGAAAATCCACCACCGCCTCGAGCAGTCCGGTGTCGTCGGCATAGAGCGATACCCCGCCATTGACCGCGCCAAGGCCCCGCGTCTGGTTCCCGGGAAAGATCGTGGCGGATTTCACCGCCAGCCCCAACCCGTCGATCCAGGCCGCCCGGTTCAGGAGCGTGTCGTCACCGCGATAGAGGAAGCTGTCGGCGATCTCGGCCTTGGGGCGCTGGTGGCCCTCGACAAAGGCGTCGGTCAGGCCAAGCCAGTCGAGCTTGGCCTCGGCCTCGTAGGGGATGAATGCGGGGGTGGTCATGTGTCGTCTCCTTCGCTCAGCAGCCCGTGCGCGCGCAGGCACGCGGCCCAGCCCTCGGGCCCCTCGAAAAGATGCGTCTGCCAGCCGCGCGCGGCGGCGGCGGCGATGTTGTCCGCACGGTCGTCGGTGAAGAGCAGCGTCTCGGGGGCCAGCCCGCAATCCGCCTCGACCATCTCGTAAATCCGCGGGTCGGGCTTGGTCACCCCCATGAGACCCGACACGTAGCGCCGGTCGAAGTCCTTCAGCACCGGGTAGGCCGCCTCGGCCAGCGCCATGGTGGCCTCGCCGATATTGCTCAGCGCAAAGACCGGAACACCATTGCGGCGCAACTCCCGCAGCGTCTCGCCGCTCTCGGGGATCTCCGGCGCGGCCAGTTCCGGCCAGCGGTCGTGCCAGTGGCGGATCTGCTCGGCCCATCGGGGATGGGCTGCGGCAGTGTCGTAGACCACGGCGCGGAAGTCCTCGCCCGCGTCGATACGTTCGTTCATGCCATGCAGGTCGACCTCGGCGAACATCTCGCGCCGCCGCGCCTCGCCGATCAGGGCGTCGTAATAGAGCTCGGGCTGCCAGCGCAACAGCACGTTGCCGATATCGAAGATCACCGCCTGGATCGCCATGGGCCTAGCCTTTCGCCTGCCGGATCTCGCGCTCCAGCGCGTTGAGAAAGCGCGAGCGGTCGGCCTTGGTGAACCCCTTGCCGCCGCCCCCCTGGTTCAGCGGGTTGGCGGCGCGCAGATCGGCCATCAGGTCGCGCATCGCCAGTTGCTGGCCGATGTTGGCCTCGGTGAAGCGCTCGCCATTGTGGCGCAGAACCGCCGCGCCGGCGGCGATGCATTTCGAGGCCAGCGGGATGTCTCCGGTCACCACCACGTCGCCCGGCCCGCAGCGCTCTGCGATCCACATGTCGGCCACGTCCGGCCCCTCGGGCACGATCACCGTCTCAACCAGCGGGTTCTGCGAGGGCCGGAGCCCACCATTCGAGACCACGAACATGCGGATCTTGTGGCGGGTGGCAACGCGCTCGGCCTCGGCCTTCACCGGGCAGGCGTCGGCGTCGATATACAGCGCACTCACGGGTTCACCAGCGCGATCACCGTGCTCACGGTGAGGATGCTGAACGCGGTCGAGATCAGGATCGCCGCCGAGACCCGCTGCGGCGCGATGCCGTAATGCTGTGCCAGCATGTAGACATTGCCCGCCACCGGAAGCGCCGCCGTGGCCACCGCCACCGCCGCCTGGAAGGGCGGCACCGGGAACAGCAGGTAGACCCCGCCGGCCACGAAGAGCGGATGCAGCACCAGCTTGGCAAAGCTCAGCCAGCCCGACACCGCCAGCCGCTCGGCGGATTTCGACGCCAGCGAGGCGCCGATGGCAAAGAGTGCGCAAGGCGTCGCGGCATTGCCGAGCAGGGTGACGAACTCGTCCACCACCGTGGGCAGCGACTGCCCGGAGGAGGACACGGCGAGCCCCGCCACGATCGACACGATCATCGGGTTCTTCACCAGCCCGGCGCCGATGGTGGCGAAGATCCCCAGCGACATCCTGCCCTCGCGCGCCACGGTCACCAGGATCACCAGCAGCGAGGCGAAAACGATCAGGTCGATGCTCAGCATGAGGATGATCGGCGCCACCGCCGCCTCGCCAAGCAGCAGGGCCAGCATGGGCAGACCGAGAAAGCCGGTATTGCCGATACTGGCGGTCTGCGCCTCAATGGCGGCGGTCTGCAGATCCTGCCGGCGCAGGAACGCCACGCCGGTGGCCACAAGATAGACCGCCAGCGTGCCCGCGAGATAGGCCGCGGCGAGCCTTGCATCGAAGATCGCCGAGATCGACAGCGAGGCCGAGAAGCGGAACAGCATCGCCGAGAGGGCGAAGTAGAACACGAACTTGGTCAGCGCCGCCGTCGCCGCCTCGGGGAAGAAGCGGATGCGCGCGGCGCCGTAGCCCAGCCCGATCAGGGCAAAGAACGGAACGGTCTTGAGAAAGATGGCGAGCATGTCACCCCGTCAGATTCGGCGGGTGTCTGCCGCCCGGTTGGCTTGGCTCAGACCTTGCCTTCGAAATCGCGATGCACGTATTTCGCGTCGCAATAGGGGCATTCCACAAAGCCCTCTTCGGGCGGGATCATCAGCCAGACACGCGGGTGGCCCAGCGCCCCCTCACCGCCGTCACAGGCGATGCGGTGGCTGTCGACGATCTTGATTTCCGGGGCTTCGGTCGCCATCGCTGCGGTTTCCTTTTCGTCACACCTGCACTAACTGCGTTATGGGCGAAGACCAGAACAGGAGCAAGGCTCGGCATGAGTGGAGACGCGATCCGCATCGAGGCGCTGCGCAAGACATACGCAGGCGGCAAGGAGGCCCTCAAGGGCGTCGATCTCACGGTGCCCACGGGCTCGATCTTCGGCCTGCTCGGCCCCAACGGGGCGGGCAAGTCGACCCTGATCAACATCCTCGCCGGTCTGGTGCTGAAGAGCTCGGGCAAGGTGTCGATCTGGGGCTGGGACCAGGACCGCAACCCGCGCCAGAGCCGCGCCTCGATCGGGGTGATGCCGCAGGAGCTCAACCTCGACCCGTTTTTCACCCCGCGCGACGCGCTCGAGGTGCAGGCCGGGCTCTACGGCGTGGCCAAGCGTGACCGCCGCAGCGACGAGATCCTCGAGATGGTGGGGCTCACGGACAAGGCCGAGGCCTATGCCCGCACGCTCTCGGGCGGCATGCGCCGGAGGCTGCTGCTCGGCAAGGCGCTGGTGCACCACCCGCGCATCCTCGTGCTCGACGAGCCCACCGCCGGCGTCGATATCGAGCTGCGCCAGATGCTGTGGCAGAACGTGCGCCGCCTGAACCGCGAGCGCGGCATGACGATCATCCTCACCACCCACTACCTCGAGGAGGCCGAGGAGATGTGCGACGAGATCGCCATCATCAACCAGGGTTCGGTGGTGGCGCGCGACAGCACCGCCAACCTGCTCGGCCAGATCGATGCCAAGACCATGGTGATCCAGCCCGACAGTATGCCCGAAACCCTCCCCGAGGCCCCCGGCATCACCGCCGAGCGCCGCGAGGGCGGGCTCATCGCCCTGAGCTACCGCGCCACCGACACCACCGCCGAGGACGTGCTCGAGCTGGTGCGCAACGCCGGTATCCGGATCCAGGACGTCCGCACCGAGCAGGCCGATCTCGAGGACGTGTTCCTCGAACTGACCCGCTCGCGTCCCGCTGCCTGAGGGGGGCTGCCGCGCGACAATGCGCGGCACGGCCTTCCGGTCTGACATGAAATCGCCCTGAATCCGGCGCCTGACAAGCGTTGCCGGGTCATATTCGCGCCGCACTAGACGGGTCGTTTGCGGGTTGAAGACGCCATTAACCATGAGCGCCCCATGTCGACCGTCATGCCATTCCTGCGCCGCAATGCCCTTGCGCTGTTCGTCCTTGCCTATGCGTCCAGCGCCGCGGTGCTGCATCCCGGCGTCTTCATGGACATCTTCCCGATGTATGTCCGCAAGCTGGTGGTCTTGAGCCCGCTCATCGGCTTCCTCGCGCTGCTCTCGGTCATGATCGCCCGCTACCGGAGCGAAGGAGCGCTGTGCCCCCTGCTGGCGCAAGCTGCGCTTAAGGTGTTCTGGCCGGCCCTGTTCATGTGTCTGGGCTTTTCGGCCTTCACGACGTTCAAGCTGGCGATCCCGGGCGTCGTGCCATTCTATCTTGATCCGGTGCTCGCCGATCTCGATGCGATGCTGCACGGGGCGCAGCCCGGGCTGGTGCTGCACAAGCTGTTGCCGGAAGTGCTGGAATGGCCGCTCACGCTTGTCTACGGGCCGCTCTGGGCGGTGGTCTGGGTGGGCGGCTTCTTCGCGGTTGCCGTCTATGGCGACCGGCAGCTGCGCCGCCGCTATTGGTGGACCTGCGCCCTGAGCCTGTTCGGTCTCGGGACTGTTCTGGCCACGGCGCTGAGTTCGGTCGGCCCAATCTACTACGAGGCCGTCTACGGCGATCCGCGCTATTCCGATCTGACGGCGGCGATCTTTGCCAGCGGCCCTGGCGGACAGGTGAAGGGCGTAAGCACCTATTTGTGGACCACCTACACCACCGGCAGCAACAGCTTCGGAACGGGCATCTCGGCGATGCCGAGCATGCATGTCGCGGTGGCCACCGTGCAGACGCTCGCGGCGTTCTCGGTCTCGCGGATCCTAGGCGCAGTGCTCGGCTGCTTTGCGCTCTGCATCCAGTTCGGCTCGGTCTATCTTGGCTGGCACTATGCGCTGGACGGCTATGTCTCGGCGCTCTTCGTAGCGAGCGTCTGGTGTGCGGTCAGCGCGCTGCAGACGCGGCGCAAGGCAGCCGGAGCGATGGCGGAGCCAGACGGCCTGGCCGCCTGACTCCCGGGCAGGGTCACCCCTTTTCCAGCATCCGGCCGAGGCCACGGCCGCCGAGGATGTGCACGTGCAGGTGCGGCACCTCCTGCACCCCGTGCTCTCCAGCGTTCGAGATCATCCGGAATCCGTCGGCCTCGACCCCCTTCATCTCGCAGACCTTGGCAATGGCGCGGGTGTAGTCGACGATCTCCGCATCCGAGGCGTTGGAGGCGAAATCGTCGTAGTTCACGTAGGCGCCCCGGGGGATCACCAGCACGTGGATTGGCGCCTGCGGGCGGATGTCGTTGAACGCAAGGCTGTGCTCGGTCTCGAGCACCGTGTCGTTGGGGATCTCGCCCCGCAGGATCTTGGCGAAGATGTTCTCGGTGTCGTAGGTGTAGGCCATTCTATCCTCAATCGGCGAACAGGTGATCGGTATTGGCAAGCTCGCGGGCGATGTCTTCGGGCAAGCTCAGGAAGGCCGCGAGCGCGCGCGCGTTGACGTCGGGCGGATCGATCTCGCGGATCCTCAGGTGATTGTCGAACTGCGCGTCGCGAATGCGGTCGCTCTCGTGCACAATGTCGTTGCGGATCGTCGGCAGCAAGCGGTTCAGCGTCTCCTTCGGCGTACGCTCGCCGGCCAGCCCGACCCGCATCGCGTGCCCGCCGAGATAGGCATCCGTGAACTGGCACTCGATCTCGAGCAGCCGCGAAACCGAGCGGTCGCGGCAGAAATCCTCCAGCAGGTCGAGATTCTGCGGATCGAGGCAGATCACCAGCCGTTCGGTGTCGTAATACTCGAACAGCATCCGCATCAGCGCCCGCCGGTGGCGGTGGCGCTTGCTCATGCTCGACTGGATGCCGCCAAGATCTGGCAGATCGCAGCCGGCTTCGTTGAACAGATACTCGATGCAGGGAATGTTGGTAAGCGCGCGGATGCGGGCGGTCAGGCGCTTGGCCACGTGCCACTTCTTGCACAACACGATGAGCAGCTCGCGCTCGCGCCCGAGCGAGCTTTCGGCCTCCCAGAACCGCGGCGCGAAGCGGCGTCCGATACGTCCCTTGCCGGTCAGGAAGCGGAACAGCGACTGGCCCTCGTTGGAGATCTGGAACCGTGCCCCTTCCGAGGCGTAGAGCACGCCTAGCCGACGCTTCAGCTCGCGCGCCTCGGGGCTGATCTTGCGGGCGAAGAGAAAATCCTGCGCCAGCAGCAGATCGTAGTGGTCGTTGTAGAACACCACCGGCATGCCGTAATCGGTGAACATCAGGAAGGTCAGCGCGCGGCTCTCGATTTCGTGCTCGGGCACGAGGTGACGTACCAGCGTCTGGAAGAAGGTCTCGTCCGGGATCCAGGTGGTGCGGAAGAAGCGCAGCACGTCGGGCCGCGTGCGGCAGAACTCGAGGATCCATTCCACCGTGCGGCGGCGCAGGCACCACCATTGCGAGCCGATCATCACTTCGAGATCCCCCGGGATCTCGCGCGTCATCCCGAGCCGCTTCTGCAGGTTGAACATCGCGTAGAAGCGTTTCTTCTGGGTGCGTTCGTTGAACCAGTGGCGGTAGATCAGCCGCTCTTCCTTCCAACCGGTCTTGATCCAGTCGGAATGGAAATAATCGAAGCTCTCGATGTAATCGACATCGCGCTGGTCGAGAAAGGCATGGGCGTATTCCGCCGATTTGATCGCCATGCAATCGCCCGAGAGCATGTAGAAATGCGAGGCGCGCGGAAACGCCTCCACCGCGGTCTCGACCGCGTTCAAGGTCGCCTGAACGAGGCTCCATTCGCCCCAGCCGCATTTCACCCGCCGCTTCGCGAAGGCCACGTTGGGGTTGTCGGCCAGCGCCTTGCGGATCCTGTCATAGGCGGCCTTCGGGGCGCGGGCGTCGAAATGGATCGCCATGTAATCGCCCACGGCGGTCAGGCTCTGCGCCTGCTTGATGACGGCGTCAGGATCCTTGTGACACAGGAGGATGAAGGCAATCTTTGCCATTCAGGAAACCGTCTGCCCTAATTTTGCCCACTCCATTCCGTTGATAGAGACGAACGGGCGTTGAAGAAACCGGGTTTGTCTGATTTTTTGCGATATCAGGCGCATAACAATTAATCACGCGCCGTCAGCGCAAGAGGCGCCGGGCAGGCGCATTTCGGGAGACAGGGAAAATGGGGTTTCCGGGCACGTGGATGACCGAGAGCGAGAGCATGGTGTACCGGGTGGTGCCGAAATGCGCCTGCTCGACGATTGGCCAGATCATGTACTACTCTGATCACGGCGTGTTCTATGACGGCGACATTCATGATGCGCAGCAGGGCCTGCACAAATGGGCCCGCGACGACAGCCAGCCGATCATCAAGGCCAATGTGAAGACCCGCTCCTCCTATGCCTTCACCTGCGTGCGCAACCCCTACACCCGCGTGCTGTCGAGCTTCTTCGACAAGATCTGCGGCATCCAGCGCAACGGCAAGCGCTACCGCGGCAACCTCGTACCGCTGCTGATCCAGAAATACGGCATCGAGGTTGGCGGCGACGATGGCAAGGACGAGTTCGACCAGATCCGCAGCTTCCGCCGCTTCCTGCTCTTCGTGCGCGACACCATCCGCTGGCGCCGCCCGATGGAGCCCGACATCCACTGGTCGGCGATCTCGGGGCATGTCTCGACCTTCATCGTCAACGGCGGGCGCTACAACAAGATCTTCTGGACCGAGCAGTTCAATGACGGCATGCAGGACGTGCTCGACCATATCCAGACGCCGCACGCGGTCGATCTTTCCAGCATCCCCCGCTTCAACGAATCCGAGGGCCACGGGCCGAAGCGGCTGCACCCGGTCGAGGATTATTTCGACGACCTGTCGATGCATCTGATCTACGAGATCTACAAACGCGACTTCGAGCTCTTCAAATACGATTTCGACAACCCGGCCAACAAGATGCCCATCGGCGAGATCGACCTCGACGAGGTGCACGCCAAGCTTGGCGACTAGGCGCGCTCAGCCCAGCGCGTCGGTCGGGGCGATAGGAAAGAACTCTCCCGACGACCATACGCCGAACCAGCCTTCGCCATCGATCTCGCGCTCGGCACCCAGCTCGACCAGCCGGTAAAAGCTCTTGCGGTCGATCAGCGCCTCGAGATTGGCCCGCACGAGAACGTAGGGCGACGGCTCGCCGCTTTCGGGGTCGATGGCGACACGGATCGGGTGATCAGGGCCTGCGACGGCCTCGTCCCCCACGTGTGTGTGGAAGGTCAGCACCTGCGCCTCGCCCTCGCCCGAGATCTCGAAATCGGTGGCGACGAAGGGCGCATCCTCGACGGTGATTCCCACCTTCTCGACCGGGGTGACGAGCACGTAATCGTCGCCATCCTTGCGCAGGATCGACGAGAACAGCTTGACCATCGCGGGCCGCTTGATCGGCGAGCCGAGGTAATACCACGTCCCGTCACGGGCGATGCGCATGTCGATATCGCCCAGAAAGGGCGGGTTCCATTTGTGCACGGGGGGCAAACCGCGCTCCTTTATGGCGCGCGCGGAGGCAGCCAGCCCGTCTGCAGATGGTGTCACGGAATTTTGTGCCGTCATTGCTTTTGCCATTTTCCAACCCCGGGATAGAGTTGAATCGTAAACACGGGATTTCAAGGGAGTCAGCGCATGGCCGAAGATCTGGTCGCCGAGATCGAAGCGCTCGAAGAGAAGCTTGCCGAAGCCAAGCGCGCCATCAACAGCCGCTTCATCGGGCAGGAACGGGTGGTCGAGCTGACGCTGGCCTCGCTGCTCTGCGGCGGCCACGCGCTGCTCATCGGCCTGCCCGGCCTCGGCAAGACCCGGCTGGTCGAGACGCTGTCGACGGTGATGGGCCTCAACGGCAACCGCATCCAGTTCACCCCCGACCTGATGCCCGCCGACATCCTCGGCTCGGAGGTGCTCGAGACCGGCAGCGACGGCTCCCGCGCCTTCAAGTTCATCCCCGGCCCGATCTTCTGTCAGCTCCTGATGGCCGACGAGATCAACCGCGCCTCGCCGCGGACCCAGTCGGCGCTGCTGCAGGCGATGCAGGAGAAAGAGGTGACCGTGGCCGGCGAGACCCGCCCGCTCGAGCTGCCCTTCCACGTGCTGGCCACCCAGAACCCGATCGAGCAGGAGGGCACCTACCCGCTGCCCGAAGCCCAGCTCGACCGCTTCTTGGTGCAGATCGACGTGGCCTATCCGGACCGCAAGACCGAGAAGGACATCCTGCTCGCCACCACCGGCACCGAGGACGCGCAGGCGCATCAGGTCTTCGATCCCGAGACGCTGATGGCCGCCCAGACGCTTCTGCGCCGGATGCCGGTGGGCGACGCGGTGGTCGAGATGATCCTCGATCTCGTCCGCGCCTTCCGCCCCAATGATCCCGCCGCCTCCGACCGGGTGCGCGAGACCGTAGCCTGGGGCCCCGGCCCGCGCGCCGCGCAGGCGCTGATGATGACCGTGCGGGCCCGCGCCCTGCTGCAGGGCCGGCTCGCCCCCTCGCCTGCCGACGTGATCGACATGGCCCGCCCGGTGCTGGTGCACCGCATGGCGCTGACCTTCTCGGCGCGCGCCCGGGGCGAGGATCTCGGCGCCATTATCGACGATATCGCGGGCGGTCTGACCCGCACCGAGGCGGCGGCTTGACCGACACCGTCACCTATCTCCGTCGCGACGCGCAGCTCGAAGCCAGCCGCTTCCCGGCGCTTCTGGCGCGCGCCGAGCATCTCGCCGGCACCGTGCTGCTGGGTGAACATGGCCGGCGGCGCTCGGGCATGGGAGACGATTTCTGGCAGTACCGCCCGCTGCGCTCGGGCGACAGCTATCGCAACATCGACTGGCGCCGCTCCGGCCGCGGCGACGAGCAATTCGTGCGCGAGCGCGAATGGCAGATCGCCCAGAGCGTGCAGCTCTGGGTCGATGGCGGTGCCTCGATGCGCTTCACCTCGGACCAGAACCTGCCGCAAAAGAGCGACCGCGCCCGCCTCGTGGCGCTGGCCACCGCGATCCTGCTGATCCGGGGCGGCGAGCGGGTGGGCTTCACCGGCTGGCAGCTGCCGCCGCGCAATGGCGACGTGCAGGTGCTGCGGCTGGCCGAGGCGCTCTCGGACGATGGCGAAGACGACTATTCCGAGCTCGAGGCGCGCGGCATGATCCCGCATGCGCGGGCGATGTTCGTCTCGGATTTCCTAGGCGATCTCGATCCGGTCGAGGCCGCTCTGACCAAGGCCGCCGATCGCGGTGTCCGCGGAGTGCTGCTGCAAGTGCTCGACCCGACCGAGGAGAGTTTCCCGTTCAAGGGCCGCACCATCTTTCAAAGTGTCGGCGGCAGCGTCGCGCATGAGACGCTGAAGGCCGGCGACCTGCGCACGCGCTATCTCGAGCGGCTGGCCGAGCGCAAGGACCGGCTCGACCGATTGTCGCGGTTAACGGGCTGGCAATACATGTGCCATCATACCTCCGACAGCGCCCAGTCGGCGCTGCTGTGGGTATATCGTGCGATGGATGGAGGCCACTGATGACCATGCTCGGCCCCCTCGGGTTTACCGCGCCCTGGTTGCTTCTCGGGCTTCTGGCGCTGCCGGTGCTGTGGATCATCCTGCGCGCGGTGCCGCCGGCACCGATCCGCCGGATGTTTCCCGGCGTGGTGCTGCTGCTCGGCCTGAAGGACGAGGAGCAGGTCACCGACCGCACACCTTGGTGGCTGCTGCTGATGCGGATGCTGGCCGTGGCCGCGGTGATCATCGGCCTCGCCGGCCCGCTGCTGAACCCGCAGGAGCAGAGCGGCGCCGAGGCGGGCTCGGGCCCGCTTCTGGTGGTGATGGATGCCAGCTGGTCGAGCGCCTCGGACTGGCGCCAGCGGCAGGACGCGCTCGACACCCTGCTCGCCCGTGCCGAGCGCGAGGCGCGCCCGGTGGCACTGCTGCGGCTGACGGCCCCCGAAGAACCGCAGTTCCAAGCCGCCGGCGTGCTGCAATCACGCCTCACCGGCATCCTGCCCGAGCCGTGGCAGCCCGATGCCGAGCGCGTCGAGCGCGCCATCGAGATGCTGCCGGAGCAGGATTTCGACAGCTACTGGATGTCGGACGGGCTGGCTCGCGACAGCCGCGCGCCGCTGCTCGCGGCACTGGAATCGCGTGGCGACGTGACCGTGTTCGAAAGCCCCCGCGCCCATTACACGCTGGCGCCGGCCCGCTTCGAAGATGGACATGTCCGTCTCTCCCTGCACCGGCTCCGCCCCGGCCCCGAGGCCGAGGTCACCATTGCCGGCCACGGGCTCGATCCGGCCGGCAACCCGGCGGTTCTGGTCCGCAACCCGGTGATCTTCGAGCAATCCGCCACCGATGCCGAGCTTGAGCTGAACCTGCCCGCCGAGCTGCGCGCGCGGATCACCCGCTTCGAGATCGAAGGCGCCCGCAGCGCCGGCGCGGTGACCCTGCCCGACGACAGCCTGCGCCGCCGCGAGGTCGCGCTGATCGCAGGCAACGAGAACCGCGAGGGGCTCGAACTGCTCTCACCGCTGCATTTCCTCGACCGCGCCCTCGAGCCGACCGCCGACCTGCTCGACGGCACGCTCGAAGAGGTGCTGCCCGCGAACCCGGATGTGATCGTGCTGGCAGATGTCGCGACGCTGTCTCCCGGCGAAGAGGCTGGCGTGCTCGAATGGCTCGAGTCCGGCGGCACGCTTCTGCGCTTTGCCGGTCCGCGCCTTGCGGCCAGCGACGTCAGCCGCAGCGAGGAAGACCCGCTGATGCCGGTGCGCCTGCGCGCCGGTGGGCGCAGCGTCGGCGGCGCCATGAGCTGGGGCGAGCCGAAATCGCTCGCGCCCTTCGCCGAGGAGAGCCCATTTTTCGGTCTCGACATCCCCGACGACGTGACCGTGACCTCGCAGGTCATGGCTCAGCCAGACCCGACGCTGGCCTCGCGGGTGATCGCACAGCTCACCGACGGCACGCCGATGGTGACCCGCAAGCGCGTGGGACAGGGGCAGATCGTGCTGTTCCACGTCACCGCCAATGCCGAATGGTCGAGCCTGCCGCTCTCGGGCCTGTTCGTGCAGATGCTCGAACGGCTGGCGGTGTCGTCGATGCCCGCCGCACCCGCGCCCGAGGATCTCGAGGGAACGATCTGGCAGCCGCTCCGGGTGCTCGATGCCTTTGGCCGCGTCGGCGATGCCGGCAACCTGCCCGGCGTCGAAGGCGAGGCGCTACTGAGCGCGGCGCTCGGCCCCGACCTGATGCCCGGCCTCTATCAGGGCGAGGACCGCAGCCTCGCGCGCAACGTGGTCTCCGCCGAGAGCGTCTTCGAACCGGCTGCATGGCCCGAGCGGATCAGCGTCGAGGGACTGTCGCGCCCGGCGGAGACGCCGCTGGCCGGCTGGCTTCTGGCCGGCGCCATCGCGCTGCTGCTTGCCGATGTCATCGCCTCCCTCGCCCTGTCGGGCCGCCTCGGCGGCGCCCGGCCGCGCGCCGGGACAGCCGCAATTCTCGCCGTGCTGGCGCTGAGCCTGACGCCCGTGCCCTCCTCCGCGCAGGAGAGCACCGACAGCACCCGTACCAGCCCCGGCGACGAGGCCGCCGCCATGCTCGCCGCCTCCGAGGTGACGCTGGCGCATGTGCTGACCGGCGACCGACAGCTCGACGACCTTGCGCAGGCCGGCCTGCGCGGCCTGTCGGAAATCCTGTTTTTCCGCACCTCGGTCGAACCCGCCGACCCGATGGGCGTCGATCTCGAGACCGACGAGCTGGCCTTCTTCCCGATGCTCTACTGGCCGGTCACCGCCGGCCAGCCGGTCCCGTCGGACGCCGCATACGCCAAGCTCAACGACTATCTGCGCTCGGGCGGCATGATCCTGTTCGACACCCGCGATTCCGACGTGGCAAGCTTCGGCGCCTCGAGCACCGAGGGCCGCAAACTGCAGGAGCTGGCCGCCCCGCTCGACATCCCGCCGCTGGAGCCGATCCCGCAGGACCACGTGCTCACCCGCACCTTCTACCTGCTGCAGGATTTCCCCGGCCGCTATGCAAGCCGCGACGTCTGGGTCGAGGCCGCAGCACCGGATGCGGAGCTGATCGAGGGCATGCCGTTCCGCAACCTCAATGACAACGTGACCCCCGTGGTGATCGGCGGCAACGACTGGGCCGCCGCCTGGGCGATGGACGAGCGCGGCAACCCGCTGGTGCGCATCGGCTCGGGCTTCGCCGGCGAGCGCCAGCGCGAGATCGCCTATCGCTTCGGGGTCAACCTCGTGATGCACGTGCTCACCGGCAACTACAAATCCGACCAGGTGCACGTGCCCGCATTGCTCGACAGGCTTGGCCAATGACCGGACAGATCGTCTTCGACCCGCTGCTGCCCTGGGCGGCCATCATCGCGCTTGGCGTGGTGGCACTTGCCGGCGTGATCCTCGCGCTCTGGCGCGGGCTCACCGGCTGGCCGCTGCGCTTCTTCGCCGGGCTGATCCTCGTCGCCGCGCTCACCCAGCCTTCCTTTCAAGAAGAAGACCGCGCTCCGCTCTCGGACATCGTGCTGATGGTGGTGGATCAAAGCGCCTCGCAGCGCCTCGCCGACCGCCTCTCGGTCACCGAAGACGCCGCCGACACGCTTCAGGCCCGGATCGAGGCCCGCCCCAATACCGAGATCCGACGCATCGAGGTCGGCGACGGCGAGGGTGACACCGGCACACAGCTGATGACCGCGCTCTCCACCGCCATGGCCGAAGAACCGCGCGGGCGTATCGCCGGGATCTTCCTGCTCTCGGACGGGCGGCTTCATGATCTCGAGCGCGCGCCCAACCTGCCCGCGCCCATGCACCTGCTGATGACCGGGCGCGACAGCGACTGGGACCGCCGCCTGATCGTGCAGAACGCCCCGGCCTTCGCCATCCTCGGCGAGCCGGTGACGCTGACGCTGCGGGTGCAGGATGACGGCGCCGCCCCGGGCGCTGCCGACACACGGCTCGACATCTCGGTCGACGGCGCCGAGCCACAGCAGTTCTCCGTGCCCATTGGAGAGGATGTCGAGCTGCCGATCGAGCTGCCGCATGGCGGGCTCAACGTGATCCGCTTCTCGACCCCGGAGGCCGAGGGCGAGCTGACCGACCGCAACAACGCCGCGCTGGTGCAGATCAACGGCGTGCGCGACCGGCTGCGCGTGCTGCTGGTCTCGGGCGAACCCCATGCCGGCGGCCGCACGTGGCGCAACCTGCTGAAATCCGACAGTTCGGTCGACCTCGTGCATTTCACCATCCTGCGCCCGCCTGAAAAGCAGGACGGCGTGCCGGTGACCGAACTCTCGCTCATTGCCTTCCCCACGCGCGAGCTGTTCCTCGAGAAGATAGATGATTTCGACCTGATCATCTTCGACCGCTACAAGCGCCGGGGCATCCTGCCGGCGATCTACCTCGACAACGTGCGCAACTATGTCGAGAACGGCGGCGCCGTGCTGGTCGCCGCGGGCCCCGATTTCGCCAGCGCCGACTCGATCTACCGCTCGCCACTGTCGGAGATCCTTCCCGCCGAACCCACCGCCCGCGTCATCGACGAGAGCTACAGTCCGCGCGTCACCGAGCTTGGCGAGCGCCACCCGGTCACCGCCGGCATGGGCGATCCGGAAAGCTGGGGCCGCTGGCTGCGCCAGATTGAGCTCGATCCCATCGGCGGCGACGTGGTGATGTCCGGCGTCGACGACCGTCCGCTCCTGGTGCTCGACCGGGTCGGGGAGGGCCGCGTGGCGCTTCTGGGCTCCGATCAGGCCTGGCTCTGGTCGCGCGGCTACGAGGGCGGCGGCCCGCAGCTCGACCTGCTGCGCCGCCTGGCGCACTGGATGATGAAGGAGCCCGAGCTCGAGGAAGAGGCGCTGTGGGCCGAGGCCACCGGCCAGACCATGCGTATCATCCGCCGCTCGCTGGGCGAGGACGTTGGCGCGGTCACCGTGACCCGCCCCGATGGCGAGACCGAAGAGGTGACGCTGTCGGAGGTCTCTCCGGGCCGGTTCGAGGCGCTCTACGAGGGACCCGAGATCGGGCTCTATCGCCTGTCGGAAGGCGAGGAAGAGGCGGTGATCGGCCTCGGCCCCGCCGCCCCGCGCGAGTTCGAGCAGACCATCGCCAGCGGCGACGCGCTTGAGCCGGTGATCGACACCATGCGCGGCGGCGTGATGCCGCTCGAGGACGGTCTGCCCAGCATCCGCGCGGTCAGCGCCGGACGCCCCGCCGCCGGGCGCGGCTGGATCGGCCTTACCCCGCGCGAGGCCTATGAGACCTTGGACGTGCGCCAGATCCCGCTGCTGCCAGCATGGCTGACGCTGCTGCTGGCCTCGGGCTTCATCATCGGCGCTTGGCTGCGCGAGGGGCGACGGTAGATCACGCTTTGCTCCGGACGCGCCGAGCGGTTCAGCTAGGGCAGATCGTAAGCGATGCGATCCTCGTTCCAGCCATCGACGAGGCAGCGCGCGCGGATGAAGATCCGCGTCGTGCCCTCCGGGATCGACGCGCCCGACAGCGCGCGGGTGAAGGGCTGCTCGGTCTCATGCGGATGGACCAGCACCCTTGTGCCGAGCACGGTGCCGTCCTCCGCCTCGACCCGCCAGCCGTCGGCATAATGCTCCCAGCCGGTATCGGGATGCAGCAAGGTGACCGAGACGCGCCAGTCATCGCCCTGACGCACGGCCTCGGTGGCGACAATGTCGGGCGGGTCGGCGAGCGCCGGTGCGGCGAGCAACAGGAGCGGCAGAAGCTGTTTCATCGACCCAGTCTACACCGCCTCGCCCCTTGGTCCGCATCACATCTCGCGCAATAGGCGTGTTTCACCCAAGTCGCGCGTGCCGGGTCACCGGCCCATCACCTTGCGCCTCAATCCGCGCCACCGCCTCGGCCAGCCCCTCATAGGCCACCGCCATGTGATAGGCGTTGGCATGCAGGATGGTTTCCGGGTCCGAGACCCACGCGACGTGGCCTTTCCAGAACAAAAGGTCCCCGCGCCGGGGCGGGGTGCCCGGCGCCAGCGTTTCGCCCAGGGCCTTTTCCTGCAAGTCGCTGTCTCCCGGGCAGGCGAGACCGCAGGCCGAAAGCCCGGCCTGCACCAGCCCCGAACAGTCGATGCCAAAGCCCGAATTGCCGCCCCAGAGATAGGGTGTATCGAGGTAGCGCGCTGCCTCGGCCACAGGATCGGTCGCCAGCGCCTCGGTCAGATGCATCGCCGGAACCCAGCCAAGCTCGGTCTCGCAGAACCGCCCGTCGCGGCCCGTGACCACCAGAGACGAAAGCTGCGACAGGGCGCAGATTTCGTGGGTCTTGAAGTCGGGCGCCGGGTAGACATGGGTATGCCGCGGGCCGACGCGATGGGTCGGTGTGCCGCGTGCGGTGGCGGGCTTCAGCGCATCGGACGCGACCCAGCCCGCGTAGCCCGCTCCCGGCGCGAGGCCGAAGCCCATGCCCTCGCGGGTCTCGAGCAATTCGAACGCGTCGCCGTAGCGCAGCTGGCGCTCGCGCCGTCCGCCGGGACGGGCAAGCAGGTCGACCACCGGTTCGCAGACGAAGGACGGCACCGGATCGACCGGCGTCAGCTCGGGGAACTGCGCCGCCAACGTCCGTGCGACGACCCGGTCGTTGGCGGCGGTCAGGCGCCGGTCGCTCACAGCCCCAGCACCTCCGGCAAGGCTGCGAGGATGGCGCGCGGGCCTTGCCCCACGCCGCCCTTGGTCCGCGCCGGCAGCGCCGACGGGTTCCAGGCGTAGATGTCGAAATGCGCGTAGCGCGGGCTGTCGGTCACGAAGCGGCGCAGGAACAGGGCCGCGGTGATCGAGCCCGCCATACCCCCCGCCGGCGCGTTGTCGAGATCAGCGATGCCCGGCTCGATCTTGGCCTCATAGGGCTCCCAGAACGGCATCCGCCAGAGCGGGTCGGCCTGCGCCGAACCGGCGCCCGCCAGCGCCGCCGCCAGCGGCTCGTCATCGGTGTAGAACGGCGCGAGATCCGGCCCGACCGCAACCCGTGCCGCGCCGGTCAACGTCGCCATCGAGACGATGAGATCCGGGGTTTCCTCGTCGGCCAACGCCAGCGCGTCGGCAAGCACCAGCCGGCCCTCGGCATCGGTGTTGTTGATCTCGACGGTCAGCCCCTTGCGCGAGGTCAGGATATCCTGCGGGCGGAAGGCATCGCCCGCGACCGCGTTCTCGACCGCCGGGATCAGCACCCGCAGGCGCAGCGGCAGACCCAGCGCCATGATCGCGCGGGCCAGCCCCAGCACGTTGGCGGCGCCGCCCATGTCCTTCTTCATCAGCCCCATCGAACCGCCGGGCTTGAGGTTGAGCCCACCGGTGTCGAAGCAGACGCCCTTGCCGACCAGCGTCAGGGTCGGGCCGGCCTTCCCCCAGCGCATGTCGATCAGCCGCGGCGCACGGGTGCTGGCGCGGCCGACCGTATGGATCATCGGGAAGCCCTGTTCCAGTTCCGCGCCGGCGGTCACCTCGATCTGCGCGGAGAACTCCTCGGCGAGCGCGCGGGCGGCGTCTTCGAGCTCCTGCGGCCCCATGTCGGAGGCCGGGGTGTTCACGAGGTCACGGGTCAGCGCCTCGGCTTCGGCAAGGATCTCGACGCGCGCGGCGTCGATTCCCTCCGGCGCGACGAGCTGCGCGCCGGTGCCGTTGCTGCCGGCATAGCGGGTGAAGCGGTAGGCGGCGAGCAGCCAGCCAAGTGCCTCCTCGGCAGCGGCGCCCGCCGGCAGGCCGCTGGCGATGCGGTAGGTGCCGGTGCCGAGCCTTGCCACCGCAGCGGCCAGCGCGAACCGTCCGCGGCGGCGGGCGGCGGCGCTGCCGTATCCCGCGAGCGCCGCGGCGGGGGCACCATCGGGGCCGGGCAGGATCAGCGCCTCGCCGATGGCCCCGGAGAAACCGCTGGCCTCGACCCAGCCACGCCATTCCTCGGGCTGGCCCTCGAGCCAGCCCGCGAGCCCGTCGGCCTCGATCAGGTGAAGCGGCAGAGACGGGGTCGTGGGATCGGCGAAACGGAACGGCATGGGAGGGGCCTTTCTAGGAGGGGAGACGATTGGCGCGAGCCTAGCGCAGCCGGCCGCACCTGCAAGGCCCTCCGGGACATATGCGCCCCGCAGCGGAGTCCCCACCCGCCAAGGGTTGCGGCCCAGCGGGCCAAGCAGCTGCGCGCTGAGAGACGGGTTCGGCGGGCTGTCAGATCGTAAGGTCCTGCAGATCCCAGATCGCGTAGAGCGAGCGTTCCCCGACCCGCGCCATGCGCGCCAGCACCGCCGACAGCGCCACCGCGTCGGCGCTGTCGATGCAGAAAGCGACGCTCTCGGCGACGCGACGCAGCGCCGTCATGCCGATCTCATCCGCCAGAGCGGCGAGGATCCCGGCGCAGCGGCGCAATTCAAGGCGGTCTCCGGCCTCGTAGAGGCGTCCCGCCTGACCAAGGCGGAAGGCCAGTTCCTCCATCGCGCGGCACACCAGATCCTCGCCGCGCTGCGCGCCGAAGCGCTCGTAGAGCTGCGCGAGGCGGTCGGGATCGACCGATGCCGGTTCCGCGAGCGACAGTCTTGCGACCTGATCCACCGCGGCCTCCATGCTTCACCGCCCCCACCGAGGGGGGAGATAGACGCGCGGGGTTCCCAAAAGGTTAGGCCAGATGCATTTATTCTCTCGAATTCCCGCTGAATCCGGCGTATTTCCGAGCCGGTGCGTGATGTGAACAGGAGGATGCCATGCAGGACGCCAAGCCGCTTCCGCAATATCTCGTGCAGCGCTTCCATGGCTGGAAGGCGACGAGCTATGCCGAGAACCATGCCTGGTTCAAACGACTGGCCTCGGAGGGACAGCATCCCCGCGCCATGATCATCTCCTGCTGCGACAGCCGGGTGCACGTGACCTCGATCTTTGGGGCCGATACCGGCGAGTTCTTCATCCACCGCAACATCGCGAACCTGGTGCCGCCCTACGAACCCGATGGCGATCACCACGGCACCTCGGCGACGGTGGAATACGCGGTGACGGCGCTCAAGGTGGCGCATGTCATCGTCATGGGCCACTCGAGCTGCGGCGGCGTGAAGGGCTGCCTCGACATGTGCTCGGGCCGGGCGCCGGCGCTGGAGGAGAAATCCAGCTTCGTCGGCCGCTGGATGGACATCCTCCGTCCTGGCTACGAGAAGGTGAAGGACCTGCCCGAGGACAAGGTCTCGAAGGCGCTGGAGCACCAGGCGGTGCTGACCTCGCTCGAGAACCTGATGACCTTCCCCTTCGTGCGCGAAGCAGTGGAGAACGAAGAGCTGACCCTGCACGGTCTCTGGCACGAGATCGGCAAGGGCAGCATCGAGGTCTTCGACCCGAAGCTCGGCCGCTTCGAGGAGATCTGAGCCGGGCTCAGGCGTGCAGTTCAGCCGAGGATCCGTCCCGGCTGAGCCGCAGCGCCGGGCGGCCAAGACGTGCCGCGAGCACCGACAGCGGCATGCCGAGCCCCCGGCCGGTGCTGAGGGGCCGGCCGGTTTCGGACTGCACGATCACCATGCGACCGCTGCGGAAGGTCAGGGCATAGCCTTTGCGGGCGAGGGCCCCGGCGAGACCCGACCAGTCAGTGGCGGCCTCGAGGATCGGCAGCAGGATTTGCCGAAGCAGGGCCGCGGTCTCGCAGTCGAGTTGGGTGGTCAGGGGGGCAGCGCCGACGGTGGCGCGGGACTCGTTACGCATCTGTCATCTCCTTACCAATTTGATGAAATTGCGCCTCAAATTGGTCCGAATTATGGCGGCAGGTTGCCGTTAGGGAAACAGAGCGTTCCCTGAAACTTGTAACCTACTGTTAACCTTGAGCGCGCAAGACCTGCGCGTATGAGAGACGCGATTTTCACCCCAGGGCTGTCCGGGCCGCTTTACCGACCCCGCGAGACGGCGGGGACAGGATGGCGAGCTCATTGAACGGTGTCCGGTCAGCCGAACCGGCGACCGGACATGGCGCGCCCCGCCGCCCCGGAGAGAGCGAGAGAGAGATCGGGCGAACGGGGCGCGATGAGGGCACGGGCCGTGCCGCGGAAGACCAGCCGGCGCAGCCAGCGCGCAAAGACCCGCGGTGACGGACGCCGGTGCCGACTGCAGAGCAGCAGGCTGCGGGCGGTCAGCGCTTCGATGCGACGATCACGGGCAAGGGCGAGAAAATCAGTGGTCATGGCCGGGCTCCTGCATTGGACGGGTGCCGTTCTGGCCTTGGACACGGCGGGATCTCCGCCTCATCCCTGTTCTAACCCTCTCGCCCGAGACGCTCCAGCGGGCCGACGGCTAGGCCCGGAGACCAACGGACGAGCCCCCCTATCCGATCGGAGAGCCCGCCACCGACACCTGCCCTGAAATGAAACAAAAACGGGGCCCGCCGGGCCCCGTCTTGTTCAACTCGGCTGCAAGGCAGGACGCTCAGCCCTTCTTCAGGACCTTCTGGCCCAGAACCTCGGCGATCTGCACCGCGTTCAGCGCCGCGCCCTTGCGCAGGTTGTCCGAGACGCACCAGAAGTTCAGACCGTTCTCGATCGTCGAGTCCTGGCGGATACGGCTGATGAAGGTGGCAAAATCGCCGACGCATTCCACGGGGGTGACGTAGCCGCCGTCCTCGCGCTTGTCGACGACCATGATGCCCGGCGCCTCGCGCAGGATGTCGCGGGCCTCGTCTTCGTCGAGGAAATCCTCGGTCTCGATGTTGATCGCCTCGGCGTGGCCGACGAAGACCGGCACCCGCACGCAGGTCGCGGTGACCTTGATCGACGGGTCGACGATCTTCTTGGTCTCGGCGACCATCTTCCACTCTTCCTTAGTCGAGCCGTCTTCCATGAAGACGTCGATATGCGGGATGACGTTGAAGGCGATCTGCTTGGGATATTTCTTCGGCGGCACCTCGGTCACCGGGTTGTAGACCGACTTGGTCTGATCCCAGAGCTCGTCCATGCCTTCCTTGCCCGAACCCGAGACCGACTGGTAGGTCGAGACCACGACGCGCTTGATCTTGGCGCGGTCATGCAGCGGCTTGAGCGCCACGACCATCTGCGCGGTCGAGCAGTTCGGGTTGGCGATGATGTTCTTCTTGGAATAGCCCAGAACCGCGTCGGCGTTCACCTCCGGCACGACCAGCGGCACGTCCGGGTCGTAGCGATAGAGCGACGAGTTGTCGATCACCACGCAGCCCGCGGCGGCGGCCTTGGGGGCGTATTCCTTCGTCGCGTCCGACCCGATGGCGAAGAGCGCCATGTCCCAGCCGGTGAAATCGAACGTGGCGAGGTCCTGGGTCTTGAGTGTCTTGTCGCCGAAGCTCACTTCGGTGCCGAGCGAGCGGCGCGATGCCAGCACCGCGATCTCGTCCACCGGGAACTCGCGCTCGGCGAGGATGTTCAGCATTTCACGGCCCACGTTGCCCGTGGCGCCAGCGACAACGACCTTATAGCCCATCTGGCTCTCCTTCGATTGCAATTCGCGTGCGCACGGCTCCCGCGGCACGTCGGATTGGCGCGCGTGATACCCCATGCCCCCCTTCAGCGAAAGGGGGCATGGCAGCGATGACCGTGAAACCCGCTCTCCGGGCGCCTGCCGGATCTGCCGCAAGCAGTGGCGTCCGCCGCTTTTGGGGGCAGTGAGCGAGGACCCATCGGTGAAATCCCGCCAATTCTCGCAGTTGCAGCAAATCTGACTTGTCTAGAGAATGAGCAGTCGCGTAAACGAGAACTGTATTTGATGACGAGTTGGGCACAAACCGGGCCGACCGATGAGAGCGGCAACATTTTGAGCCTCCGACTGCTTGAATGCACGAATTAAGCGAACTTTGTTCGTGAAGGACAGGAAGACATGCTGCAGAAGCTCTACAAGATCGTCACGACCCTGACGCGAGCGCAAAAGCAAATTCTCTTCCTCCTCATGGATTCGGCGGCGATCGCGGTCGCGTTCTTCGCGGCGCTGATGCTGACCGGACAGATGACCCCGGATCTTCCCTCGGCACTCCAGATCGCACCGATGCTCGCGGTGGTCGTCGCGGCCGGCAGTGTTGCGTCCTGGTGGATCGGTCTGCCGCTCTTCACCCTCAACGCCTACGACATCCGCGGAATCACCCGCACCGCAGCCTTCGCGGCGATCTGCGGCGTACTCGGCGCCGGGCTCGACGCACTGATCGGGCCGGGCCTGCCGATGCCCGTGTTCCTGAACTTTTCGCTGCTGCTGCTGGTTTTCTGCGCCAGCTGGCGCATCGTCCTCCGTCACTTCCTGATCGAGATCTATCGCCGCGGACAGACCCGGATGCGGGTGCTGATCTACGGCGCCGGACAGACTGGCCAACAGCTGGTCGCAGCGCTGCGCCATGATCACGCGGTCGAGCCGGTGCTCTTCGTCGACGACAACCCGACGCTGCAGAGCAAGATGGTCGCCGGGCTGAAAGTCCATGCCCCGTCCGCAATCGGCGATCTGGTGAGCCGCAAGCATATCGACCGCGTCGTGCTGGCCATGCCCTCGATCAGCCAGCCTCAGCTGGCCCGCATCGCCCATCGCCTGCGCCAGATCGGCTGCGAAGTGCACGCCCTGCCCTCCTTTGCCGAACTGGTGGGCGAGGGCGAGCTGCGCAAGCGCGTCGCGCCGGTGTCGCTCGACGATCTGCTCGGCCGCAACCGTCTCGAGTCCGAGCTTCCCGGCGTCAGCCACGCCTATAGCGGTCGCCGCATTCTGGTAACCGGCGCCGGCGGCTCGATCGGCTCCGAGCTCTGCCGCCAACTCATCGCGTGCAAGCCCGATTGCGTCGTTCTGGTCGATCATGCCGAGCTCAGCCTCTACAACATCGACAAGGAACTGCGCGACCTCGCCGGCAACATGACCATCGTGCCGGTGCTGGGCTCGGTGCTCGACGAAACGCTGATGACGGATCTGATGCGCGAGCACGAGATCGAGGTGGTTCTGCACGCCGCCGCCTACAAGCACCTGCCGCTCGTCGAATGCAATGTGCTCTCGGGGCTCAACAACAACGTCATCGGCACCAAGGTTCTGGCCGAGGCGGCGCGCGAGGCCGGGGTCGAGCGCTTCATCCTCGTCTCCTCGGACAAGGCGGTGCGCCCGACCAACGTGATGGGGGCCTCCAAGCGGCTGGCCGAGCTGATCGTGCAGGATCTCGCCACCCGCAGCAGCGGCACCCGCTTCTCGATGGTGCGCTTCGGCAACGTGCTCGGTTCCTCCGGCTCGGTCATCCCGCTCTTCGAGGAACAGATTGCCCGCGGCGGTCCGGTCACCCTCACCGACGAGAAGGTGACCCGCTATTTCATGACCATTTCCGAGGCCGCCCGGCTGGTCCTGCTGGCCGGCTCCTTCGCGCGCGGCGGTGATGTCTTCGTGCTCGACATGGGCGACCCGGTGCCGATCCACAAGCTCGCTCGGCAGATGATCGAAGGCGCCGGCTATTCCGTGCGCAATGCCAGCAATCCCGACGGCGATATCGAGATCCAGGTCACCGGTCTGCGCAAGGGCGAGAAGCTGCACGAGGAGCTGCTGATCTCCTCCGACATGCTGACCACGCCGCACCACAAGATCATGCGCGCGCAGGAGAGCTACCTGTCCGAATTCGAGATCGCCACCGCCCTCAAGGACCTGCGGCAGGCCATCGGCACGCTCGACGAAGCCATGGCCCGCGGGATCATCTCGCGCTGGGTGGAGCGTCACGAAGCCGAAGAGACGGCCGGGGAAAAGCAGCGCATCTGAGCCTCGTCCGCCGGAGCCGACGCAGAAAACGGGAGGCCCACGGCCTCCCGTTCTTGTTTCTGGGCGCGGTGCTCAGCGTCCGGGAATGTCGTCGCGCGCCGGGGCGGGATCCCATTCCTCGATGATCGCCGCCGCCTCGTCGGCACTCTCGACGAAGCGAAAGAGGTCGAGATCCTCGGGGCTGATGGTGCCAGCGTCCTCGAGCGCTTCCCAGTTAATGATCTTCTCCCAGAACGCCCGACCGAACAGCAGGAACGGAACCCGTTCCATGCGCCCGGTCTGGATCAGAGTGAGTGCTTCGAACATCTCGTCCAGCGTACCGAAGCCGCCGGGGAAGACGCAGATCGCCCGCGCCCGCATCAGGAAATGCATCTTGCGGATCGCGAAGTAGTGGAAGTTGAAGCACAGGTCCGGGGTCACGTATTCGTTCGGCGCCTGCTCGTGCGGCAGCACGATGTTGAGACCGATCGACACGCCGCCGGCCTCCTGTGCGCCAAGGTTGCCCGCCTCCATCACGCCCGGGCCACCGCCGGTGGCGACGACGAACTCGCGGTTGCCGGAGGCCACCGACTTCTCTGTCATCTTGTGCGCGAAAAGACGTGCCTCTTCGTAGAAATGCGACAGATCCGCGAGCGTCTGGGTGCGCGCCCCGGCCTTCTCGGCCGGCGACGGGATGCGCGCGCCGCCGAACAGCACCACGGTCGAGCCGATCTGGTGCTCGTCCATCAGAAGCTGCGGTTTCAGCAGCTCCAGCTGAAGCCGTACCGGACGCAGCTCTTCCCGGCAGAGGAACTCCTCGTCGGCAAAGGCAAGCCGGTAGGAGGGCGCGCGGGTCTGCGGCGTGTCGGGGATGTCCTCGGCGGTCTTCCGGTCGCGCCCCGCGTCGCGAAAGATGGAATGGCGTTCGTCGTTCATGCTCTGGGGTATCCTTGTCCTGCCATCAGACTGACTATAGCGTGCCGATCTGCCGCGACACTATCGGAAGACCGGAAATGGACTGGAAACATTCAATCTCGAGCGCCGCTGCCCGCATCGAGGGCCACGCTCAGATCACCCCCGTGATGACAACCGCCACGCTCTGGGAGCGCCCGGTCGAGCTCAAGCTCGAACAGCTCCAGCACACCGGCAGCTTCAAGGCCCGCGGCGCGTTCAACACGCTGCTCTCCGAACCGGTGCCAGAGGCCGGCGTGGTCGCGGCCTCCGGCGGCAATCACGGCGCAGCCGTGGCCTATGCCGCAACCCGGCTTGGCCACAAGGCGCAGATCTACGTTCCCGAGATGGCCGGCCCTGCCAAGATCGCGCTGATCGAGCGCACCGGCGCGGCGCTGACCGTCGTGCCGGGCGAATACGCCAACGCGCTCGAGGCGGCCCGCGCCTACGAGGCCGAGACCGGCGCGATGCAGGTCCACGCCTATGACGCCCTCGGCACGGTCGCCGGTCAGGGTACGCTGATGCGCGAATGGGAAGAACAGGGGCTGCAAGCCGACACGGTGCTGATCGCGGTCGGCGGCGGCGGACTGATCGCCGGATCGCTGGCCTGGCTGCAAGGCGCGCGCAAGGTTGTCGCGGTCGAGCCCGAAACCTCCTGCGCGCTGCACGCGGGCCTCGCCGCCGGGGCGCCGGTCGATGTGCAGGTCTCCGGCGTGGCCGCCAACGCGCTCGGCGCGCGCCGGGTGGGCAGCATCTGCCATGAGTTGGCGCAGGCGCATCTCGGGGCCTCGGTGCTGGTCCCGGATGACGCCATCACCGAGGCCCAGACCGCGCTGTGGCAGAGCCATCGGCTGCTGGTCGAACCCGCCGGCGCCACGGCGCTCGCGGCGCTGCGCTCGGGCGCCTATGTGCCTGAGCCGGGCGAGCGTGTCGCGGTTCTGGTCTGCGGCGGCAACATCGCGCCCGACCCGCTGGGCTGATCCCTCTTAGAGCGCGGCGCTGAGCACCACCCAGCCGGCGATCTCGGAGCAGAGCTGCACCGTGCCCAGCACGTCGCCGGTCTGGCCTCCGAGCAGCGCCTTGGCACGCCGCCCGACGAGCCATGCGGCGGCGGCCATCACCAGCAGCGCCACCATGCCCGGCAGGCCGAGGAAGGGCGCGATCAGCAGCGCCAGAAGGCCGCCGGGAAACCAGCGGATATTCCCCTTGCCGGCGCTGGCGGCAAGGTGGCCGAGCCCGTCCTCACGGGCTGGCGGCAGCCATTCCATCACCATCAGGATCGCCAGCCGGCTGACCACGGCGCAGAGCGTCAGCGCCAGAAGCCCTGCCCCGCCCGTGGGAAATGCCGCGAGCGCCGCCGCGCCCAGCACCACCGCAAGGATCAGCGCCAGCACGCCGTAGCTGCCGACCCGGCTGTCGCGCATGATGGCGAGGCGTTGCTCGGGATCGCGCCCGCCCATGCCATCGGCGAAATCCGCCAGCCCGTCATGGTGCAGCCCACCGGTGCCAAGCACCAGCGCGATCACCGCAAGCACCCCGCCGACCATGGGCGGCAGGCCCAGCGCGGCGGCGCCCGCCAGCACCGCCCAGGCGATCAGCGCCAGTGGCAGCCCGACCAACGGAAAGGCCCAGCGGGCATGGGTGATCTCGGGCGGCGTTCCCGCGAACTGCCCCACCGGCAGCCGCGTCAGCAGCATCAGCGCCAACCGGATCTCGGGGAGGCGCCGCCGCTTCACCCGTCCGAGACCCCGGCCTCGGCGAAGGTCGCCATGCCGTTGTGACAGGCCAGCGCCCCGCGCAGCACGCCAAGCGCCAGCGCCGCGCCAGAGCCCTCGCCCAGCGCCATGCCGAGATCGAGGATCGGGCGCTTGCCCATGGCCTCCGTCATGCCGCGATGACCGGGCTCGGCGCTGGCGTGGCCGATCAGGCAGTGATCGAGAAGCGCGGGCCGCGCCGCGTGAAGCGGTGCCACCGCGGCGGTGCAGATGAAGCCGTCGAGCAGCACCGGGATGCGCGCCAGCCGCGCCGCGATCACCGCGCCGCAGATCGCCGCCTGCTCGCGCCCGCCGAGGGCCGCAAGGATTTGCAGGCCTTTCGCGCGCTCGTGCAAGGCCACGGCGCGCGCGACCACCTCGGCCTTGTGGGCGATGGCAGGTGTGTCCGAGCCGGTGCCGCGCCCGACCCAGTCGCGCGCCGCCCCACCGAACACGGCATGCGCCAGCGCCGCAGCAATGGTCGAGTTGCCGATGCCCATTTCGCCGAGGATCAGCACGTCGGCCGTCGGGTCGACCGCCGCGCCCCCCCGGCGCATGGCGTCGAGGGTTTCGGCCTCGGTCATGGCGGGCGCTTGCGTGACATCTTCTGTCGGGCGGTCGAGATTGAGCGCCACCACCGAGAGCGCCGCGCCGTTGAGCGCGCAGAGCTGGTTGATCGCCGCGCCGCCATGCTCGAAATTGGCCACCATCTGCGCGGTGACCTCCTGCGGGAACGGGTTGACCCCCTGCGCGCAGACGCCGTGATTGCCGGCAAAGACCAGCGCCTGAGCCTTGCCGATCTCGGGCCGTGCCCGGCCCTGCCAGCCGGCGAGGAAGACCGCCAGATCCTCGAGCCGCCCGAGAGAGCCCGGCGGCTTGGTGAGCTCCATCTGGCGGGCACTTGCAGCCTCGGCGGCGGCATCGTCATAGGACGGCAGGTCGAGCGTGGTGGCGTCGGCGAGCGCGGCGAGCGCGGCGAGCGGCAGCGGGTCGGTCATTGTCATTTCACCTTCAATGGGTAGCCCGCGACGCTGAGCCAGAGCTCGTCGCTGGCGGCGGCAATTGTCTGGTTCACCAGCCCCGCCGCGTCGCGGAAGGCGCGGGCGAGCGCGTTTTCGGGCACGATCCCGGCGCCGACCTCGTTGGTGACGAAGACCACCGGGGCGCGCTGCTCTGGCAGGATCGCCGCCAGGGCCTCGGCTTCCGCCTGCCAGTCCTGCTCGGCCAGCATCAGGTTCGACAGCCAGAGCGTCAGGCAATCGACGAGCCGAGGCGCATCGCCGTCGCTGTCCTGCAGCGCTTGCACAAGCTTGGTCGGCTCGGAGATCGCGTGCCACTCGGGGCCGCGCCGGGCCCGATGGCGGGCGATGCGCTCAGTCATCTCGGCGTCATGCGCCTCGGCGGTGGCGATGTAGATTGCCGGACTGCCCAGCGCGAGCGTCATGCGCTCGGCCAGCCGGCTCTTGCCCGAGCGCACGCCGCCGGTGATGAGGATCGACTTTCCCATGGGGCCGTGACAAAGCAGGTTCCGCGCGATTTGGGAAGCCCGCATGAGACCGCCCGAGACCAACGAGTTGCTGCTGATCCGCCACGCCCCCGCCGCTCACGGAGGGCGGCTCTGCGGGCGCAGCGACGTGCCGGCTCTGCTGCCGTCCGATCCTGAGCTCATCCCGCTGCGCGGCTGGCTGTCCAGCTGTTCCAGCGTGGTGAGCAGCCCGGCCAAACGCTGCCTTCAAACCGCCGGCGCGCTGTTTCCGGAGCGTTCTGTCGTCACCGATGACCGGCTCTGGGAGCAGGATTTCGGCGACCATGACGGGGTGCGTTTCTCCGAGCTGCCGGATCTTGGCGTGCTTGATCGCGAGACATTGGCGGCGCAGTGTCCCCCGGGCGGCGAGAGTTTTTCCGCAATGGTCGCACGGGTCACGCCGGCCTTGGTGGTGTTGGCAGGCCGGGTCCGGGCGGGAGGGCCGGTCGCGGTGGTGGCGCATGCGGGCACCGCGCGGGCGGCGCTTGGACTGGCCCTCGAGCTGCCATCGGCGGGGCTCGGCTTCGAGATCGCCCCCCTCTCGGTCACGCGGCTGCGCTGCCACGAGGGCGGGCTCTCGATCATCGCGACCAACTGGACGGGACCGGGCGCATGATGTTTGCCGGCATGATGATGGTGGCCTTCGCGATCGACAGCGCGTTCGGCTGGCCTCGGGCGGTTTTCGCCGTGCTGAGGCATCCGGTGGTGTGGATCGGGGCGCTGATCTCGGCGCTCGAGGGGCGATTGAACGCGGGCGAGCCGGCCCGGCGCCGCGCGATGGGCGGGCTGACGGTGATCCTCGTGCTGAACGCGGTTCTGATCCCGGCGCTGTTGCTGCAGCTGGCGCTGCCGGACGGGATGGCGGGGCTGGTCCTTGGTGGGGTGCTGGCTTGGCCGCTGCTGGCGGTGCGGTCGATGCACGACCACGTGGCCGCGGTGGCGAAGCCGCTGGCCCGGGGCGATCTGTTTGCCGCGCGGCGGGCGGTGGCGATGATCGTCGGGCGCAATCCCGAGAGGCTCGGACAGGAGGGCGTGGCGCGCGCCGCGCTCGAGAGCCTTGCCGAGAACAGCTCGGACGGCATCGTGGCGCCGCTGTTCTGGGGCGTGATCGGCGGCTTGCCCGGGATCGCCGCCTACAAGGCGATCAACACGATGGATTCGATGATCGGACATCGCAACCAGCGCTACGAAGACTTCGGCAAGGCCGCAGCAAGGCTTGACGACCTCGTGAACTGGCTGCCGGCGCGGCTTACCGGGCTGCTCTTCGCGCTGGCCTCGGGCCGGCCGCGCCGCGCGATCCGCGTGATGCGACGCGACGCGCGCCAGCACCGCTCTCCCAATGCCGGCTGGCCCGAGGCGGCAATGGCGGGCGCGCTGCCGGTGCGACTTTCGGGGCCGCGGGTCTATGGCGACGTGATCGCCGACGAGCCTTGGGTCAACGGCACGGCGCCCGACCCGGACGCAAAGACGCTGGCCCGCGGTCTGACGCTCTACCGCCTCACCATGGCGCTCACGGCGCTGCTTCTGCTGCTCTTCGCCCTGCCCTAGGGCTCAGATCGCCACGCGATCCGCCAGCCGGTCCTGAACCAGTCCCGCGACCCGGGCGATGTCGGCCTTGGTCGGGCGCCCTTCGAACCGGGCCTCGGCCAGCCCCTCGGCGGCGCGCTGCAGCGCGATGTCACCGGCGCTTACCGCCACTCCGCGCAGGAACTGGGTGACGTAATCGAGCATCCGCTCGTCGCCGTCATCGCCCAGCACATCCGCCGCCAGCGCCATGTCGTCGCGATAGGCCAGCGGATCCGGGCAGACCGGCTCTTCCGAGGCCATGCGCACCCCGCCGGGGCGCCGTTCCGGCGGCAGGTGCGCGATGATCTCGGACTGGAAGCGCAGCACGCTTTCCACCGGTTTCGCGAGGAAGCCGTCTGCCCCGGCGGCCAGCGCAACATCCTCGGCGAAGCTGTCGCCGCTGGTGCCGAGGATCACCCCGACACGGGGCACCGCCGACACCATCTCCGAGATCAGCTCGGCCCCGCAGCCATCGGGCAGGCCAAGATCGACGATTGCCGCGCTGGGGCGGTAGACGTTGAGATGACGGCGCGCCGAGAGCAGGCAATCGGCGCGACGAATCCGCGCGCCGCTGCGCAGGCAGAGCAGGCGCATGGCGTCGCTGGCAAAGCGGCTGTCCTCGACGACAAGCACCGTCATGCCCAGCAGCGGCCGTGTGGCGGTGGGGCGCGGCAGGTGGGTCTGCACATCCGAGTCGGTCATTCTGATCCTCCATCTGGCACTAAGGTCAGGATTGCCGGTTGCCCCTAACGGCTGGTTAACGCTCGCAGCATCTTGCGAACTCTGCCCCGCGCGGGCGATAACCATCGCGATCTGAGAGAGGAGACCCGCCATGATCGGCCGTCTGAACCATGTCGCCATCGCCGTGCCCGACCTCGAGGCCGCGGCAGCGCAATACCGCAACACGCTAGGCGCCACGGTGGGCGCCCCGCAGGACGAGCCCGATCACGGCGTCACGGTGATCTTCATCGAACTGCCGAACACCAAGATCGAGCTGCTCTACCCGCTGGGGGAGAATTCCCCGATCCAGGGCTTCCTCGACAAGAATCCCTCGGGCGGCATCCACCATGTCTGCTACGAGGTCGACGACATCCTCGCGGCGCGCGATCACCTGAAGCAGAGCGGCGCCCGGGTGCTGGGCAATGGCGAGCCCAAGATCGGCGCCCATGGCAAGCCGGTGCTGTTCCTGCATCCGAAGGATTTTCAGGGCACGCTCGTGGAACTCGAGCAGGTCTGAGCCTATCTCGGGCGCAAAGGGAGGCCTTTCATGGGACTTACATCCGCACTCGTGCTTTACGCCGTTATCTGGTTCATGACCTTCCTGATCGTGATCCCGTTCCGGCTCGAGACCCAGGGCGATCGCGGCGAGGTGGTCGAGGGGACGCATGCCAGCAGTCCCGAGGTGCACAATCTCAAGCGCAAGGCGCTGATCACCACGCTGATCGCGCTGGTCCTCTGGGCGGTGATCGCCGGCATCATCATCTCGGGCTGGATCACCGTGCGCGAGCTCGACAGCTGGATGTTCAACCGCATGGGCCCGCCTTCGGGTCTGTAAATCGCGTCAGGCCCGCCAAGGGGCCCGAGCCGCCTTGCGGCGAGACAACCTGTGCGGCGCGCCCTTGGCGCGCCGCTCCGCTTTGCAGCGTCAGGCCCGTAAAGATCAGGCCCGGAGGCGTTTGGCCTCGAGCCGGTGGAACAGGTGGGTGAAGGTGGCTGCACCGAGAATCGGCACCAGCAGGTTCACCAGCGGGATGGTCAGCGGCACGACCATCACAACGCCTGCGATCCAGATCGTCACGAAGTAGCGCTTGCGCAGCTGCGCGGCACCATCGCGCCCGACCCGGCGGATCGCCGCGAGGGTGAAATATTCCCGCCCCAGCAGGAACCCGTTGAGGCCCCAGAAGATGAACGGCGCCAGCGGCGCGAGGAAGATGTAGAGCACCAGCGCGATGATGTTGGCGCCGATCAGCACCCCGAGAAAGGCCAGAGAATCTCGGATGTTGTCCATCAGCGACAGCTCGTTCGCGGGGCCAAGCGCCGGGTAGTGCCGGTCTTCGACGGCCTGTGCCACGTCATCGAGGAAGATGCCGGTGATCGCAGAGGCCACAGGCACCATCAGGAAGACCGACAGCAGCAGCATCAGCGGAATGGCGCCCCAGCTGATCGCGTCGTCGACCCAGGTCACGGTGCCGATCCACGGCAGCGACACGCTGTCGCCGAGGAACCAGCCCACCACCTGCACGAAGACCACGTAGAACGCCACGAAGATCGCCACGGTGATGCCCAGCCCCTTGGCCAGCACCGCTTGGAACCGGCGGTCGCCAAGCTGGCCGATGGCGGCGAGGAAGGAGGCGGCCGGGATCATTCCGACACCCAGGCCGTGATCGCGTCGAGATCCGGTCGCGGGCGCTCGGGCGGCGCCGAGCTCTCGGTGCCGATATGCAGGAAGCCCGCGATCCGCTCCTGCGGCGCAAGCCCCAGCGTCTCTTCGAGGAAGGGACGGTCCTCGGCGATCCAGCCCGAGAGCCAGTTGGCGCCCCAACCGCTGGCCAGCGCCGCGTTCAGCAGCGCCAGGCAGACCGCGCCGGCGGAATAGGTCTGCTCGATCGCCGGCACCTTGGGGCTGTCCTTCGGCGATTCGACCACCGCCACGCAGAGCGGGCTGTCGGCGAACTGGGCACGCGCCTTGTCCGCCTGTGCCAGCTCGTAGCCCAGAGCGGCACCACGCGCGGCTGCCGCCTCGGCCAGCCGCTGCAGGGCCGCGCCTTGCAGCACGATGAAGCGCCACGGCTCGAGCTTGCCGTGGTCGGGGCTGCGCGCCGCGGCGGTGAGAATCGGCATCAGCGCCGCGCGGTCGGGGGCCGGGCCGGTCAGCGTCTTGGCCGGGCGCGAGCGGCGGCTCAGCAGGAAGTCCATCGCGGCGGGGTTGGGTGTGGGCATCGGCATCTCCTTGACGGTCCGCCCCTATGTCAGGCTTTGTCCCGCGGGTTTCAACCGCCCGCGTTGCCCGCGGTCCAGGCGGCTGCTAAGCGAAAGACAACTCGGCGAGGAAGGACGACGCACATGGCCAAGACCACGCTGGCCCATCTGGCAACCCCCGGCGCCACGCTCGAGCTGCGCGTGACGCCCAAGGCGTCGCGCAACGAGATCCGCGAAGAGGGGGGCACGCTCCGGGTCTACGTCACCACGGTGCCCGAGGACGGCAAGGCCAATGCCGCCGTGCAGAAGCTGCTCGCCAAGGCGCTGGGGCTGCCGAAATCGCGGCTGGTGCTGGTGCGTGGAGCAACCTCGCGCGACAAGGCGTTCCGGATCGAGGCCTGAGCCTCACGCCTCCTCGTCGCCGTCCTGCTCCCCTTCGCCATCCTCGTCGCGCACGTAGACGCCTTCGGGCAGGCTGATCGCGGCCGCGAGGTCGCGCATCTGGGTCATGGAGAGGGTGATCTTTTGCACCTTGTCGGTGCGTGGATCGTATTGCTCGACGGTGATGCAGTCCTCGAACCCCATGACGATCACGTCTTCCTGGAGATAGCTGCTGCCCTCGTCGACAAGGGTGACGACCGTGGCGTCGAATTCGTGCTCGATGCTAAACATGGCATCAGCCTAGCCCAGCCGGAATCCGCTGCCTATCCCGAAAAGCCACGCGCCCGCCGCCGCGACAGCGAGCCACTGGCGCTGCCGGCGCGCGGCACCTATGGTGATCGAAACCCCTCTGCGATCGGAGCCCCCTCTTGATCCTTCGCCGCCTGCTTCCAGCCCTTCTCTTCCTGCTCGCCGCCTGCGAGGTGGCCCCGGTCACCATGAGCCCGGAACAAGCCGCGACCCGCGCCGAGGCAGAGCGCGCCACGCGACAGTTCGTCGATGTTGCCAGCCGGATCGAGCCGATCGCCGAGGCCGAATGCCGCCGGTCCGCGCCGCGGCTGAACTGCGATTACCTGATCGTGGTTGACGACCGGCCCGGGCAGGAGGCCAACGCCTTCCAGACGCTCGACCGGCAGGGCCGTCCGATCATCGCCTTCAACCTCGCGCTCATCGCCTCGGTCGAGAATGCCGACGAGCTGGCCTTTGTCATGGGTCATGAGGCATCTCACCACATTCTCGGCCATCTGGCGCGAGTCGAAGAGGATGCCGCCATCGGCGCGATCATCTTCTCGGGTCTGGCCGAAATGTCCGGCGCCGACGCCGCGACGGTGCGCTCGGCCGAGGAATTCGGGGCCAGCGTCGGTGCGCGCAGTTTTTCCAAGGAATATGAGCTCGAGGCGGACCAGCTCGGCACCATCCTGACCATGCGCGCGGGCTACGATCCCGTTCTCGGGGCAGAATTCTTCATGCGAATCCCCGACCCGGGCGAAAAGTTCCTCGGCAGCCACCCGCCCAACGCCGCCCGCATCGCCATCGTCAGGCGCACCGCCGCGGCCTACGCCACCAACTGATCCCAACACCCGGCCGTTGACATGCATCAAGGGCAGGTCTGCCCTGCGCTGCTAGGCTTGTTGCAGTCCAACTGTGCAACTTCCGGGAGATATGACGATGCCTAGCCGCACCGACTACACACGCCATGCCCGGCTTGTCGACCACATGGCCGGCACGCTCGGAATCGATCTCGACGAACAGATGATGCGTGGCAAGGTCACCGCCTCGCAGATCGACGACGCGGTGCTCAGCTGCACCGGCTGCACCCAGCCCTGTGCCTGCGACGCCTGGCTCTCTGCCCAGACCGAGACCGCGCCCGAGGCCCCCGGCTATTGCCGCAACGTGGCCCTGTTCGACGCGCTCCGCGACACCTGAGCTCATGACGAAGGACGGAAAGATGTTCGACACCCGGCCCAACCAGCCGCTTGGTGAGACCAAGGACCATTACTGGCTCGTGCAGCGCATGGCGCGGGCCAACGGAACCGACCTGGTGAGCGCCGCCGAAGACGGCACGCTGAGTCAGGACGACTGGGCCGCGATGGTGCATCGCTGCCGCGCCTGCAAGTGGGCCGAAGGCTGCAAACGCTGGCTGTCACACCCGGAGACCGAACTGCGGGAGACCCCCGAAGGCTGCGTGAACCGGCACCACTTCGCGGCGTTGCAGGACGGAATGAAAGAGTAGAGCGATGCCACAGACGCTGGGAGATCCCGCCCGTCATTTCTGGATGACCCGCAGCGTGGCCCGTGTGATGGGCCTCAACCTGTCAGAGGCGATACGGAGCGGCCGGCTGGAGCCGGATCAATATGCCGAGATGGTGACCTGCTGCCGCGGCTGCGCACTGGTCGAGGCCTGCGAGCACTGGCTGGGGAGCCAGACCGGCCCCTCCAGCACACCGCCTCCGGGTTGCTGCAACGGCGTACTGCTCTGCCGGCTCAAGAAACCGCATTGAAAGGGGGCGGCGCGCCGGATGCCGGCGCGCGCAAGCTCCGCGATGTGCTGTGGCCGGTCGGGCCGGGTGCGCGTGAGAACCGGGAAGCGCTGCCGCAGCGTTCGGCACATCCTCCCGGTCGCGGTCGCTCGGCGCCGCGCCCGAGATCTCATTCGGAGCGCAAGCCCCGTGCCGATTCCTTGATCGCGTCGTACTGGCCCGAGGGGCGGAAGCGCCAGAGATAGTCGGGCAGCACCGCCTCGAGCGAGGTCGGCGTGATTCCCAGCTCGGCAAAGCCCTTCGCGCCTTCCGAAACGACATTGTCGTGACGCAGCGACTTCACCTGGTCGCGGGTGATCTGTGCCGGAAACAGCCCGCCGGTCAGGCGCTGGATCCATTCGAATGCCCAGCCCATTCCCGAGGCGATGCCGAAGGGAATGTTCACGATGAAACGGCGGCGGCGGATCACGCTCAGCATCTCGCCGATCAGGTCGCGGAAGCTCTCGCGATCCGGCCCGCCAAGCTCGTAGACGCCCGGAGCGGCCTCGCCGGTCGCGCCCATGACCGCGGCCTGCGCCACATCGTCGACATAGACCGGCTGGAAGTTCGTGTCGGCCCCGACCAGCGGCAGCACCGGCCCCATGCGGGACATGCCGGCGAAGCGGTTGAAGAACTGGTCCTCGGCGCCGAAGATCACCGACGGGCGCAGGATCACCGCGTCCGGCATAAGGCTCAGCACCGCCGCTTCGCCCTCGCCCTTGGTGCGGGCATAATCGCTGTTGCTCTCGGCATCGGCGCCGATGGCCGAGATCTGCACCATCCGGGCGACGCCCTGCTCGGCCGCGATGCGCGCCACGCGCTCCGCGCCCTCGGCCTGGATGGCGTCGAAGTTGTTCTTGCCGCGGGCATCGAAAGTGCCGACGCAGTTCACCACCGCGTCCGCGCCCTGCATGACCATGCGCACCGACTCATCGTTGCGGATGTTGCACAGCACTGGCTCGACCTGACCGACCACGCCGTAGGGCTTTACGAAGATCGCCTCGTTGGGCCGGCGTACCGCCACGCGGACCCGCCAGCCGAGCTTGGCCATGCGCCGCGCGATGTAGCGCCCCACGAACCCGGATCCGCCGTAAATGGTGACGAGTTTGCTCATTGGCCATGCTCCTGCTGCCAGGGTTTCCAGCCCTGAATACCGGCCCGGGCAAGGCCCGGCAAGGTGCGCAACAGCGCGATGGAAAACAAACCGAAAAAACCTGCTTGACGGCGACTGGCATGACCCTTAAACGCCCTCCTCACACCACCTGTGCCCAGGTGGCGGAATTGGTAGACGCGCTGGTTTCAGGTACCAGTGGCTTAACGGCCGTGGAGGTTCGAGTCCTCTCCTGGGCACCATGGAAAACCCCGGATTGTCATGGCTCATGACGCTCCGGGGTTTTCTTGTTTTATGGGACCCAGCCGCGCTCCAGAGGTCCGCCGCTCTGCGACTGGCGCCCCCTCCCGGCCCGACTGCTGGGACGCTCGACCAAGAGACATTGCCTCGACACCGTGACCCGAACAGACCTTCGCGGAATCGGGACGAAGTCACCCCCCCAAAGCGGCCACCAGGCCTCGGCGCAATGCTCCCAGCAAGCGGACAGCGGTGGCGCGGGTTTATCCGGGAAGATCAAGGAGTTGTCAATCGGCAGCGAACTTTGACCCCCTTCCGGCGTCCAATAATGACCCCCTCGTTTGGCACAGCTTGCCCGGGGCGGCGTAGCCCCTAAGTCGCGCAGCCGGCTCGGGCAAGCTGATCAGGCGCGTGTCTTAAAGCGCCAGCTCTCGTTGCCGGTTTCGATGATGTCGCAGTGGTGGGTGAGGCGATCCAGAAGCGCGGTTGTCATCTTTGCGTCGCTGAAGACGCTGGGCCATTCACCGAAGTCCAGATTGGTGGTGACGATGATCGAGGTGCGTTCGTAGAGGCGACTGATCAGGTGGAACAGCAGTTGCCCGCCTGTCTGGGCGAATGGCAGGTAGCCAAGCTCGTCGAGGATCACGAAGTCCATCCGACAGAGGAGATCGGCGATGCGCCCTTGCCTGTCGTCGCGTGCCTCGGCATCGAGCTTGTTCACCAGGTCGACGACGTTGAAGAAGCGGCCCCTCTTGCCGCTGCGGATGCAGGCCCGGGCAATCCCGACAGCCAGATGCGACTTGCCGGTCCCGGTGCCACCGATGAGCACGACGTTGCGCTGCTGCTCGAGGAACTCCGCGCTGACGAGGACGCGCACCAGCGTCTCATTGACCGGCGTCTCCTCAAAGTCGAACTCGTTGACTTCCTTGGCAAGTGGCAGCTTCGCGATGGTCATCTGGTATTTGATCGAGCGTGCCTGCTTCTCGTTGATCTCGGCATGCAGAAGGTCGCCCACGATCTGCTGAGGTTCGTGTTGACGCTTCACCGCGGTCGCGATGATCTCGTCATATGCCGCCCTCATTCCGTAGAGCTTGAGCTGGCCCATCGCGTCCAGAACCTTTGATCTTTCCATGATCTCGTCTCCTGAGGCTGTCGTAGCGGGTGCAATCGGCAACCGGCTGGCAGCGTAGCGCAGCGCGTCCGGCGTGGTGATTGTCAGGGGTGGCGCGGGTTCCCGACGGCGCGCCAGAATGTTGAGAACAACGGCGGAGGAATGCACGCCTTCCTCGAGCGCTTCAGCGCACGCTGCTTCGACAGCATCCAGCCCATCCGTCAGAACCGCGCTGAGAACATCCACCATCTGCCGATCGCCATTGGGTGCTCTCCCCAGCTTGCGCTGGACCCGCCGCATGGCAGGTGGCAGCTCCCACTCCTTGAAGGGGGCGCCATTCCGCAAGGCGCCGGGTTTCCGTGCGAGCACGGGGATGTAGTGCAGCGGGTCGTAGACATCTTTGCCACGTCTGAAGACGCGCGCATGCTCACCCACGAGCTTGCCATCCTGCCAGAGCTCGACGCGTTCAGCATAGGCGCGGATCTCGACGGGACGGCCGACGGCATGAGCCTCGACCGAGTAGCGGTTGTTGTCGAACCGGACGAGGCAGGTCTTCGAGACCGAGGCCGGCACCGCATGGTATCCGTCGAAGGGGCCAGCATAGGGCACAAGGCTTGGGCGCTCAGCCTCGAAGACGTCCCAGGTCGATCGCTCGCGCAGCTCGGGGTGCGGGTGGGACTTGGCCCAGGCCAAGCAGCGATCTCGCAGCCAAGCATTCAGTTCGGCAAGGCTTTTGAAGCGCGGTCGCGGCACGAAGAAGCGCCGGCGCACGACACCGACCTGGTTCTCGACCTGGCCTTTCTCCCATCCCGATGCAGGCGTGCAGGCCACCGGATCGACAAGGTAGTGCCCGCACATCTGTTGGAAGCGGCGATTGTAGGCACGCTCCCGGCCAACGAAGATCGTCTCCACCGCTGTCTTCATATTGTCGTAGATGCCCCGCGCACAGGCGCCACCGAAGAACGCAAATGCCCGGTCGTGTGCGTCGAAGACCATCTCTTGCGTCTCGCGTGGATAGGCCCTGACGAAGAGCATTCGACTATGGCACAGCCGGACATGAGCGACCTTGACCGTCATACTCACACCATCGATCAGGACGATCTCGTGGCTCCAGTCGAACTGGTAGGCTTCTCCAGGCGCGAAGGTCAGCGGCACATAGGCGGAGGCTGATGCCTCACGTTCCGACCTCGCCCACGCCGCAGCATAGCGCCGCACCGCATCGTATCCGCCTGCGTAGCCGAGGACCTGCAACTCCTCGAACAGACGGATGCGGGTGAGCCGGTCGCGCTTGGGCTTGCGCGCGTTCTCCTCAAGCATCCGATCAAGCTCGGCCTTCCAGGGACCGATCTTCGGCTGCGGCTGGACACTGCGCTCGTAGGTGAGTTCCGTCACACCAGAACGGATCACTTTCCGGACGGTGTTCCGCGAGACACGCAGGTCACGACAGATCTGCTTGATCGATTTGCCGTCCTGGAAATATGCCCGACGGATCTTCGCGATAGTCTCCACGACCAACATCCCAAAATTGCTCCCGGTTGTTCCCAGGAGCATGATGACCATCAATGTAAGGGGGTCATTCTTGGACGCCGATCACCCCGCTACGGGGTCAGTTTTCCATGCCTGTTCACAGCTGGGACCTTCGAAGAGCAGAACCCCATTCCGCAGGAGCGCCTGATCGGCTGCACCAAGGCCTTCAACACCAGCCGGCGGCTCACACCAGAGGCGGAGGCGCTTCAGGCGGCCCTCCCGACGCTCGACGAGTTGAGTCTTGCCGTCCGGACAGCCGTCGACTTTGCCGACGCGGTGAAGTCGAGCTTACGGATGCTCGACCAGGACTGACGCTACGGCGCCCACCCGGGCGCCGTCCCTTGAGGGGTCGCAAGGCCCCGCCGCCGGGACTGGATCCCCCGGCGTTCGCGCGCCGGTGTTGATCACGACTCCTTCGCTGCTACGAAGCTGCCGGCGCGCCACCAACCTCACGGGAGAAGCCAATGAGATACTGCACCCACGCGCATGTCCTGCTGCGGCGAAACTTCATCCGCATCGCGATTGTCGTGCTGCTGATCGTCCATGGTGCCCTGCTGATCTGGCCGGGCCCGTAGGTAATGCGGGAGCGAGCCCATTAGCTCATCACGATGCGCGGCGAGCTATCTCCATCGACGCAACACCGGCGCGAACGCGGGGGAATGTGGAGCAAAATGTGGAGCGGATTTTCGGCAAATGATCGCATAAAGCAACCAAACACCTTATTTTCATGGCTTTCCGCCCTTCTTAAGGTGCAGAAAGTGGCGGAGAGGAAGGGATTCGAACCCTCGAGACGGTTTCCCGCCTACACACTTTCCAGGCGTGCGCCTTCGACCACTCGGCCACCTCTCCGCCGACCCCTTTAGCGGAACTCGCAACCCCGTTGCAAGGGGCAAAACCCCGATAAGACAAAGCCCCGGACAATGTCTGGGGCTCTGCCATGCGCAACGCGGGAAAAGCGCCGTCACATGTTGGGATAGTTCGGGCCGTCGCCGCCCTGCGGGACCGTCCAGTTGATGTTCTGGGCCGGGTCCTTGATGTCGCAGGTCTTGCAGTGCACGCAGTTCTGGAAGTTGATCACGAAGCGCGGCTTGCCCTCGTCCTCGACGAACTCGTAGACCCCGGCCGGGCAGTAGCGCTGCGACGGGCCGGCATAGCTCGTGTAATCCACCGCCACCGGCACATCCTCGTCCTTCAGACGCAGGTGGCAGGGCTGGCTTTCCTCGTGGTTGGTGAACGAGAACGACACGTTGGTCAGGCGGTCGAAGCTCAGCTTGCCGTCGGGCTTGGGATAGTCGATCGGCTTGTGATGGCTCGCCGGTTCGGTCGAGGCCGCATCGGTCTTGCCGTGGCCCATGGTGCCGAACAGAGAGAAGCCGAACTGGTTGGTCCACATGTCGAGACCGCCCATCGCAAGCGACGAGACCATCCCCCATTTCGACCACATCGGCTTGACGTTGCGCACCTTCCACAGATCCTTGCCGATGGCACCATCGCGCACCTCGGTCTCGTAGGCGCTCAGCTCGTCGGACGCGCGGCCCGCCTGCAGCGCCTCATGGGCCGCCTCGGCCGCCGCCTTGCCCGAGAGCATGGCGTTGTGGTTGCCCTTGATGCGCGGCACGTTGACCATGCCCACAGAGCAGCCCAGCAGCGCCACGCCGGGCGCAACCATCTTCGGCATCGACTGGTAGCCGCCCTCCGAGATCGCCCGCGCGCCGTAGGCCACGCGCTTACCGCCCTCGAGCAGCGCCGCCACGTGCGGGTGATGCTTGAAGCGCTGGAACTCCATGTAGGGGAAGAGGTGCGGGTTCTTGTAGTTCAGGTGCACCACGAAGCCGACATACACCTGGTTGTTCTCGATGTGGTAGATGAAGGCACCGCCGCCGGCATTGCCGCCCAGCGGCCAGCCCATGGTGTGCTCGACCCGGCCTTCCTTGTGCTTGGCGGGGTCGATCTCCCAGATCTCCTTCATCCCGAGGCCGAATTTCTGCGGCTCCTTGCCGTCGGAGAGGTTGTACTTGGCGATCACCTCCTTGGAGAGCGAGCCGCGCACGCCCTCGGAGAGGAACACGTACTTGCCGTGCAGTTCCATCCCCGGCTCGTAGCCCGGGCCGGCGGTGCCGTCTGGGTTCTTGCCGAACTCGCCGGCGATCACGCCCTTCACCTCGCCATTGTCGCCATAGACCAGTTCCGAGCACGACATGCCCGGGAAGATCTCGACGCCCAGCGCCTCGGCCTGCTCTGCCATCCAGCGGCAGACATTGCCCATGGAAACGATGTAGTTGCCGTGGTTCGACATGAACGGCGGCATCGGCCAGTGCGGAATGCCCACCTTGCCGGCCTCGCCGAGCACGTAGAACTTGTCCTCGATCACCGGCACGTTGACCGGCGCGCCCTTGTCCTTCCAGTCCGGGATCAGCGCGTCGAGACCACAGGGATCGATCACCGCGCCGGACAGGATATGGGCGCCCACCTCCGAGCCTTTCTCGAGCACAACGACCTCGAGATCGGCATCCAGCTGCTTCAGGCGGATCGCCGCGGACAGGCCTGCCGGCCCCGCCCCCACGATCACCACATCGTATTCCATAGACTCGCGCTCGATCTCGGCCATGCCGACCCCTCCGCTGGCTGTATTTGAAATTTTCTTGCGCAACGAGGTAGCGCGGCAGTGCAGCAAAGGTCAATAAAAACACGGCGTCGCGACTATTGGCAGAGGCTATTGCCGCCGGGCTACAAGGCGTTTGTCGCAGTTGTCCTGCCCCTCTTGACGGCACCGATCCGCCCGGTTGCGGCGCAAACCGCCGCCGGTGAGCCGCCTCACCACTTGACTTGGGGGGCGTCAGGCACGTTATGTGCCATACTCAGACTGGAATGCACGAACCGTACGTTCAGGAGCCCCCTCCTTGGAAAAGATACTGATCACCCGCGCGGGCTTTACCGCGCTCGAAACCGAATTGAAGACGCTCAAGAGCAAAGAGCGGCCCGCCGTGATCCAGGCGATCGCGGAAGCGCGCGAGCTCGGCGATCTGAAAGAGAATGCCGAATATCACTCGGCCCGCGAAAAGCAGGGCTTCATCGAAGGCCGGATCAAGGAGATCGAGGCGGTGATGAGCCTCGCCGAGGTCATCGACCCGACCAAGCTCAGCGGCGCGGTCAAGTTCGGCGCCACCGTCAAGGTCGTCGACGAGGACACCGACGAGGAAAAGACCTGGCAGATCGTCGGCGAGCACGAGGCCAATATCGACAAGGGCCTGCTCAACATCAAATCGCCGATTGCCCGCGCCCTGATCGGCAAGGAGGAAGGCGACAGCGTCGAAGTGCGCACGCCCGGTGGCGAGAAGAGCTACGAGATCCTCAGCATCGACTACAAGTAAGGTCCGCGCCAGATGGCCGACAGCAAAGACAGCCGCGCAACCCCGTTAGGGATCTACGACCGGCCGCGCGCGCCCGGCATCACCGGAATCGAGATCGCGGCGATTGCGCTCAGCATCGGATGGCTGGTGCTGTCGGGCGTGTTCTTCCTCTATTTCGCCGGCGAGGGCGCGGACGGTCTGCGCTTCATCCTGTCGATGATGGTGATGTTCATGCCGGTGGCGATGATCTGGGTCGCGGCCACCGCGGCCCGGGCCAGCCGGGTCATGCGCGAGGAAAGCGCACGGCTGCAATCGGCCATCGACGCGATCCGCAACGCCTATATCTCGCAGGCGCAGGCCGGGCGGAAAGAGGCTGGTGCGGGCTCGATCACCAAGAAGCTCGACGAGATCGCCGCAGCGCAACGCAAGACCGAGACCGCACTGGCGCGCTTTGCCGTCTCGCAGGGAGCGTCCGGCCAGCCGACTCTGGCACCGGCGCCGCAACCCGAACCGGCGGCCGCGGACGACCAGCCCCGGCTGTCGCTCGGCACGCCCGCCGAGGCGCTGCAGCCGCCGGTGGCCAATGCCGACTTCATCCGCGCGCTGAATTTCCCCGAGACCGCCGAGGACGAGGAGGGCTTCGCCGCCCTGCGCCGCGCCCTAAAGGATCGTCAATCCGCCCAGCTGATCCAGGCGGCGCAGGACGTGCTGACGCTCCTGAGCCAGGACGGCATCTACATGGATGACCTGCGCCCGGACCTTGCCCGCCCCGAGCTCTGGCGCGCCTTTGCCGAGGGCACCCGCGGCCGCGCGATTGCGTCATCGGAGGCGTGCGCGACCGGTCCTCGCTGACCCTGACCACGGCGCGAATGAAGCAGGATCCGATCTTCCGCGAC
>NZ_DS022276.1:1267070-1273358 GCF_000153725.1 Salipiger bermudensis HTCC2601
CCCGCGACGCGGCGCATCACTTCCTGCGGCTGTTCGACAAGGGCGTGGCGCGGTTCACCCCAGAGGCCAGCGACGCCGAGATCACCGAACTGGCCAACACCCGCTCCTCGCGCGCCTTCATGCTGCTTGGCCGGGTCGCAGGCACCTTCGACTGAGGCGCCTTCCCCTCCCGGTTGGCAGTGCCCGACTGGCCGAAATCCCTTTCACGGCCCTGCTTGCCCGCCAGTGCCCTGCGTTTGTGCACAATCGAGTCTGCGCAACCACCGGGGCAGCGCGATTGCATCTCATCCCGCGCTTCGTTAGGTCAGGAGTGTTCCCCCAAAACGGAGACCCGCGATGGACACGGGCGACCTTCGGTCAAGCTATCTCACAGGTCTGCGCGACGGGGCGCCGTTCGTCCTCGTCATCGTGCCCTTCGCCACGGTGTTCGGCGTGCTTTCCAAGAGCGCAGGTCTCAATGTGCTCGAGGCTCTGGCCTTCTCGGTCGCGGTGATCGCCGGGGCGGCGCAGTTCACCGCGCTGCAGCTGATGCAGGACCAGGCCCCGACGCTGGTGGTGCTGGCCTCGGCACTGGCGGTCAACCTGCGCATGGCGATGTACTCGGCCTCGCTGACACCGCATCTCGGCCACCTGCCGCTGTGGAAGCGCGGCGTGGTGGCCTACCTTCTGGTGGATCAGGCCTATGCGCTGGGGATCGTGAAATACGAGCGCGAACCCGAGATGACGAATGGCGAACGATTCGCCTACTTCCTTGGGACGATCACGCCGCTCTGCCCGCTCTGGTACGGCTTCACCGTTGTGGGTGCCGTGGTGGGCGCGCAGATCTCGATCGAGAACGGGCTCGACTTTGCCATGCCGATCGCGTTCCTCGCGCTGATCGGCCCCGCCCTGCGCACCGGCGCGCATGGCGCGGCGGCGCTAGTGGCCTCGGTCTCGGCGCTGCTCTTCGCCTTCCTTCCCTACAATCTCGGCCTGCTGGTCGCGGCGCTGCTCGGCATGATGGCCGGTGCCGAGATCGAACGCCGTAGAGAGGCCGCATGATCGACCGTACCGAACTTTGGATCGTCATCATCGGGCTGGGGCTGGGCAGCTTCGGCCTGCGCTTCGCCTTCCTCGGGCTGGTCGGAGACCGCCCGATTCCGGCCTGGCTGATGCGCCATCTGCGCTACACCGCGGTGTCGGTGCTGCCGGCGCTGATCATGCCGCTGATCGTCTTTCCCGCCGCCAATGACGGCCAGCCCGAGCCGGTGCGGCTGACGGCGGCCGTCGTGGCGCTGGGGGTCGGGTTCTACTTCAAGAACCCGCTGCTTGCGATGGTGATGGGCGGGCTGACGCTGGTGGGCGGACTTTACTGGTTCGCCTGAGCCCGGTTCGCCTGCGTCCGGCCGGACGCGCCGAGTTCCTCGCCATAGGCCGCGATGGCCAGCCGCTTGTCATCGGCATCGGTGTCGCGCACGACGCGATCCTCGAGCCCCGGCATCCCCGCCAACTGATCGGCGAGCTTGTTCGGGAACCAGGTGCTGCTGACCTGCTCGAATCCCGGCAGCTGCTTGAGCACGCCTGAGGTGGCGACGGTGCACTGCGACTGCGAAACCGCGCCATAGCCCTGCACCAGCCGCAGCGCCTGCTCGGCCACCTCGGGCGGCACTTCGATTCGCTGCACCCGGACGCGGTAGGTCTCGCGCGCATGGGCGCCTTCGTAGACCTCGGCAATCTTCGGCGTGATGCCGTAGATCACGTCATCGGCCTCGACCAGCCAGCTTGCCCGCACCGAGCCCGCGGGATCAAAGATCACCCGCTGCGAGGGCGCGTTGATCATCATACTCGAATGCGCGCCGGCATCGCTGCGGTTGTTGATCATGGTGTAGAGCGTGATCGCCGGCGGCCCGTCATGCCGATAGGCGGCCTCGGCGATCTCGGCCTCTGTGGCGTTGGGGGTGTGCGCGCTCGGCGTGGTGCAGCCGGCAAGCGAAAGCGCCGCCAGACCGGCGAGAATGGCGGCTCTGAACGTCATCCGAGCGTGCTCCTGAGGTGGTGGGGAACGTAGGCGCCTCAGGCGCCGAAGATCATCAGGATGACCAGGATCGCGAAGATCACGTAAAGTGTGCGAATGGTGAACTTGATGAACCCGTGGAAAGTCCTTTCCTGTTCGGTGATGTCCATGGTTCCCAGCTTGTGCTCAGCCATCTCCAGATCCGTCCCTGTGGCATTCCTGTTGTCGCTGTTTTGACTAGCGGATTTCCCAGCCGCTGTCACCTGCCCAAAAGCCGCAGCTTGCAGGTATCTTTCGACATCGAGGCAGGATCAGACCGCCTGCCAGATCCACGCGCCATCCCCTCGGATCTCGCGGGTGGCGCGGCCCTCGTGCCAGAGATGCAGGCAATGCGCCATCGCCTCGACCAGCGCGAGCCCGTATTCGGGCTCACCGATGCGGCGCTTGAACAGCACCGGAAAGCACTCGCCCGCCGCCTTGGGCTCTGCGAGGTAGCCGTGCAGACGGTCGAGCGCCGAATGGTGGTTCTCGATCAGCTGCGCCATGCGGAACGGAAGGCCGGTGAAGGGCAGCTTGTGGCCCCCCAGCACGAGATGCTCCGGGCGCGCCAGCTCCGACAGCCGCTCGCAGGATTCGAGCCACTCCGCCACCGGGTCTGCCTCGGGCTCGGTGGCGTAGACGCCGAGATTGGAGCTGATGGTCGACAGGATCTGATCCCCGGCCAGCACGAGGTTGTCATCGCGCGACCAGAGCGTCGCGTGCTCGGGCGCGTGGCCGTCGCCGATATGCACGTCCCATGTCCGGCCACCGATCTCGAGCCGGTCGCCCTGCTGGATTCGGGTGAAGCCCAGCGGCATCGGCCACACGCAGTCGCAGAAGTTGAACGGACGCTCCTCGGCGCGTTTTTCGAGCATGTCCGCGGCCATGCCACAGCGCCGCCAGTAATCGAGCTGCGCAGGCGAAGGACGGTCCTCCTCGTCGAGCGTCAGCATCCGCGCGAAGAGCCATGCGGTGCGGGTGGTGAGCAACTCCGCCCCGCGCTCCTGGAACCAGCCCGCAAGCCCCACATGGTCCGGATGGTGATGGGTCACGAGCACCCGCCGCACCGGCTTGCCCTTGAGCGGCCCCGACAGCAGCGCCTCCCAGAGCGCGCGGCTGCGGGGGGCGGAGAACCCGGTGTCGATCACCGTCCAGCCGTCGCCGTCGTCGAGCGCATAGACATTGACGTGATCGAGCGCCATCGGCAGAGGCAGCCGCATCCACAGCACGCCCTCCGCCACCTCGATGGCGGCACCATGCTCGGGCGGCGCGTCGAACGGGTAGCGGATGCCGGTGGTCATCGGCTCAGGCCGCGAGATCGTCGGGCGAAATGTCCATCAGGTCCGAGTCGTCGGAGCGCACATGCGCGAGCAGGCCCGCATGCTCGGGCAGGAGGCGGGTGATGTAGAACCGCGCCAGCTTGCCGTGACTGCCATCCGGATCGGCCATCGCCGCGCGCAGGTGGTAATGCCCGCCCAGCACCCGGGCAAAGGCCCGGAGATAGGGCACCGCGGTGCCGAACCGCGCCGGCATCGCCTGCGCTACCAGCCACTCGGTGGTCTCGCGCAGGGTCTCGGCGGCCTCCCAGACCGCCCCGGCCAGCTCGGGCATGGTGCCCTTGGCGGCCTCGGCCTCGGCCTCGATCTCGTCGAGCAGACGGGTCGCCGCCTCGCCGCCATCCATCAGCTTGCGGCCGACCATGTCCATCGCCTGAATGCCGTTGGTGCCCTCGTAGATCGCCGTCACGCGGACATCGCGATAGAACTGCGCCGCGCCGCTTTCCTCGACATAGCCCATGCCGCCATGCACCTGCACGCCCATCTCCGAGACCTCGCAACCGATATCGGTGCCGAAGGCCTTGGCGATCGGGGTCAGGAAGGCGGCGCGCGCCGTCCACTCGGGCGCGCCGGTGGCGCGACCCATGTCGATCGACACCGCGCAGTCGAGCGCGATGGCCCGGGCGGCGAGGATCTCGGCCTTCATCGTGGCCAGCATCCGGCGCACATCTGCATGGCCGATGATGGTGTCATGCGGGTTCTTGCCCTGCTTGCGCTCGTTGGCGAAGGCCAGCGCGTGCTGGTAGGCACCTTCCGCAGCCCCCACACCCTGCCCGCCGACGCCAAGCCGGGCATTGTTCATCATCGTGAACATCGCCTTCATGCCACCGCCGGGCTCGCCGACGATCCAGCCCGTGGCGCCCTCATAGGACATCACGCAGGTCGGGCTGCCATGCAGGCCCATCTTGTGCTCGAGGCTGACCACCTTGAGCGTGTTGGCCACGCCCGGGTTGCCGGCCTCGTCGGGCAGGAACTTCGGCACCATGAACAGGCTGATGCCCTTGGTCCCCGGTGCCGCGTCGGGCAGACGCGCCAGCACGAGGTGGCAGACATTCTCCACGAGGTCCGAGTCGCCCCACGAGATATAGATTTTCTGGCCGGTGATGGCGTAGGTGCCGTCGCCGTTGGGCTCGGCCTTCGACGACAGCGCGCCCACATCCGAGCCCGCCTGCGGCTCGGTCAGGTTCATCGTGCCGGACCACTCGCCCGAGATCAGCTTGGGCAGGTAGAGCGCTTTCATCTCGTCGGAGGCGTGGTGCTCCAGCGCCTCGATCTGGCCCTGGGTCAGCAGCGGGTTGAGCTGCAGCGACAGGCAGGCGCCCGACATCATCTCGTTGACCGCCGTGGCCACGGTGAGCGGCAGACCCATGCCGCCATGCTCGGGATCCGCGGTGATCGCCACCCAGCCGCCCTCGGCGATTGCCTTGTAGCCCTCGTCGTAGCCCTTGGAACTGCGCACCACGCCGTTCTCGAGCACCGCCGGGTGCAGATCGCCGTTGCGCTGCAGCGGCGCCATGACCTCATCGCACATCCGGCCTGCCTCGGTCAGCACCGCGCTCACCATGTCGGGGCTCGCCTCGGCAAAGCGCTCGGTTTCCTGCACGGCCTTGAAGCCGATGACCTTGTCGAGGAGGAAGCTGAATTCGGAGACGGGGGCGCGATATGGCATGGTCAGGGTCCAATCCCGGTTGGCAATGGCACGGCGCTCCGATAGTCAGAGCGTCAAATTCTTGCCCGGGAGCCTACTGGCCCCCGCGCCTCTGTCCAACCAAAACGCGGCGTCATAAGTCCATGAGCGAGATCGCAACCCAGCGCCTTCAGGCCGATCCCGAGGGGCTTGCCCGCGGGGCCGGGATCCTCCGCAGCGGCGGCCTGCTCGCCTTCCCGACCGAGACGGTCTACGGCCTCGGCGGCGATGCCTGCAACGACCGCGCGGTGGCGCGGATCTACGAGGCCAAGGGGCGGCCTTCATTCAACCCGCTGATCGTGCACCTCGCCGATCTCGACGCGGTGAAGGCGCTTGTGGTCTGGTCCGACCTGGCCGAGGCGGCCGCCGCGGCGTTCTGGCCCGGCCCGCTCACCATGGTGCTGCCGCTGCGCGAGAGCGCGAAGGTGTCGAAGCTGGTCACCGCCGGGCTCGACTCGCTCGCGGTGCGGATGCCCGCCAACCCGGTGGCGCGCGCACTGCTGGCCGAGTTCGGCGGCCCGGTGGCGGCGCCGTCTGCCAATCGCTCGGGCCGCATCAGCCCGACCCGCGCCGAGCACGTGCTCGACACGCTCGACGGCCGCATCGAGGGCGTGCTCGACGGCGGGCGCTGCGACGTGGGCCTCGAATCGACCATCCTCGGCCTTGCCGGCAAGCCGACCCTGCTTCGCCCCGGCCGCATCGGCATCGACGCGCTGTCGCAGGTGCTGGGCCGGCCGGTGATGGAGCGCAAGGACCGCGAACAGATCTCGGCCCCCGGCCAGCTCAGCTCGCATTACGCGCCGCGCGCGCGGGTGCGGCTCAATGCCGCCGAGTGGCAGGAGGGGGAGGCCCGGCTCGGATTCGGCCAGACGGAGGGCGATTGCGATCTGAACCTGTCGCCCTCGGGCGATCTGGTCGAGGCGGCGGCGAATCTCTTCGAATACCTGCACCGACTCGATGCTGACGGCGCCGAGACGATCGCGGTCATGCCCGTGCCCCATGTGGGCCTTGGCATCGCGATCAACGACCGCCTCAGCCGCGCCGCCGCGCCGCGCGACTGACGCGGCTCAGCCCTTCGCGCTTCCCTCCCCGACCCGGCGCCCGGCCGCAATGTCAGGCCGGCCTCCGGCGGGGATATTTGAGGCCAGAAGAAGACAGGGGTGCCGCGCCCGATCTTCTCTGGTTCAAAAATACCTCGGGGGAGTCCGCGCACGCCGGGGGGGGGGGGGGGG
>NZ_DS022276.1:1273385-1516333 GCF_000153725.1 Salipiger bermudensis HTCC2601
GGGCGTGGCATCGCAGACCAGCCAGCCATTCGCTGCCAGCTCCTCCTCGAGCTGCCCCGGCCCCCAGCCAGCATAGCCCAGCATCGCCATCCAGTGGCCGGTCCGTCGCCCCTCGCGATGGTCTCGAGCACGTCCAGCGTGCCGGTCATCGAGAAGCCGTCATTGACCTGCAGCGTGGTCAGCCCGGACATGTAGTCGGGCGAGTGCAGCACGAAGCCGCGCCCCATCTCCACCGGGCCGCCGAAATGCACCTGGCGCGGCCCGAGCCCCGGCGAGGGGGTGATCGAGAGCTGTTCGAGCAGCGCCGCCATGCTCACATCCGCCGAGGGCTTGTTCACGATCAGCCCCATCGCCCCTTCCTCGGAATGGGCGCAGAGATAGATCACCGAATGCTCGAAGCGCGGATCCCCCATGCCAGGCATGGCGATGAGGATCTTACCGGTGAGATCGGTCGGCTCAGAGGCGCTGTCCATGAGAGGGGCTTTCCGTGCAGTGTCTGCACTCAACATGGCCCCCGCCCCCGCGCGAGGCAAGGGAGGAGGTGCAACAGATCGAAACGGACACGGTAGGCTCGACTCAATGTGACTTGGCATTTCAGTCCGGACTCGCCATGTGATTTAGCATGTTGCGCCGCCTGACCTCAGCCCTTGCCACCTGTCTGGCCCTCGCCCTGCCCACCGCCCCTGCCCTCGCGCAGGAGCCGGTTGAGGCACAGTTGCTGCCCGGTTGGCGGCTGGCCAATGGCGACCACGTGGCGGCACTGCATCTTGCGCTTGCGCCGGGCTGGAAGACCTACTGGCGCGCCCCGGGCGATGCCGGCATCCCGCCGTCCTTCGACTGGGCCGGCTCCGAGAATGCCGGGCGGATCGATGTGCTCTGGCCGACCCCGCACGTGTTCTGGCAATCCGGCATGCGCTCGGTCGGCTACAAGGACGAGCTCGTGCTGCCGCTGCGCATCACGCCGCGCGGCGACGGCCAGATCGCGCTGAAAACCGAGATGCAGCTTGGCCTGTGCAAGGACATCTGCCTGCCGCACACGCTCAAGATCGACGCCACGCTGCCTGCGGGTGGCAAGCCCGACCCCCGCATCGCCGCCGCAATGGCCTCGGCGCCCTTCTCCGAGGCCGAGGCCTCGGTCCGCGGGGTGCGCTGCACCGTCAGCCCCGCCAAGCGCGGCCTCAAGCTGCGCGCCGAGATCGACATGCCCGGTGCGGGCGGTCGCGAAGAGGCGGTGGTCGAGAGCGGTCAGCCGACGGTCTGGGCCGCCGAGCCAGAGACCCATCGCGAGGGCGGCACGCTGGTCACCGAGACCAAGCTCATGCACATGGACGGCAAGCCCTTCATGCTCGACCGCTCGCGCCTGCGCATCACCGTGCTGGGCAAGAGCCACGCGGTCGATATCCAGGGCTGCGACAGCTGAGACGCCGCGCGCCGGTCCGCGGCTGACGCCTTGCGCGCCCGGCCTCAGGCCGACCCGGAGCGCCGGCTGAGCGCGAAGGCCAGCGCGGCGATGGCCCAGATCACAAGCACCGCCGCGCCGACACCGCCCGCGAAGAGCAGGAACCCCGCCATCATCGGTGAGAGCATCTCCAGCGCCGGCAGCGCCAGTGGCCTCCAGAGCGCCCCGTTGACCGCGACATAACCCATGGTGGCGACAAGCCAGCCCAGAACACCCGCGAACGCCATCAGCATCAGGGCGCGCACCCGCGCGTGGCGGAAGCGCAGGCCGCGACGGAAGGCGGCGACATGGCGCGCGATATCGTGTTGCACGGCGATCAGAGCCGGCACCACCAGCAGCACCAGCACCATGCCGAAGCCCAGCCCGTAGCACAGCGTGATCACCGTGGGCTTGAGGAACTGCGCGTCGGCCGAGCGCTCGTAGAGCAGAGGCGCAAGGCCGAGCACGGTGGTGGCGGTGGTCAGGAACACCGGACGCAGACGGTCGGCGGCGCCATCGATGATGGCCTGAAGGATGCCGCGGTCGGGCGCGTATTCGTCGATCTGCGTCACCAGCACGATGGAGTCGTTGATGATGATGCCGGTCATGCCCAGCAGGCCGACCACCGTGAACATCGACAGAGGCACATCCCACGCGGCGTGGCCGTAGATCGTTCCGACCAGCCCGAAGGGAATGATCGACATAACCACCAGCGGTCGTGTCCAGCTGGCAAAAACCCATGACAGCACGAGGTAGATCCCCAGCAACACCAGCACCAGCCCGGTCAAGGCGTCGGAAAGGAAAGCGTCTTCCTGCTCGGAGAGCCCCGCAAGCCGCCATTCCACCTGCCGGGTGGCGGCGATCTCGGGCAGGATCTCCTGCTCGAGCGCCTGCATTACCTCGGTGGCGCGCGCCGGATCGTCCTCGGAGATATCGCCTGTGACCGAGATCACCCGCAATCCGTTCTCGCGCCGGACCGTGGAGAAACCCGTGGTGCGCGAGACGCTGACGATATCGGCCAGCGGCACGTAGGCCCCGTCGGGGGTGCGCATCTGCATCCGCTCGAGGAAATCCGCGGTCTGCTCGCCCTCAGGCAGTTCGACCCGGATCGCGGCGCTGCGCGGACCGTCGGGATAGGTCGCCGCCTCGATACCGGCCACGCGGTTTCGCAGCACCCGGCCCAGCGCGTCGATGGTGAAACCGAGCGCCTTGCCTTGCGGCGTCAGTTCGAGCACCAGCTCGTCCATGTCGTAGGACAGGTTGTCCTCGACCGCCGAGACCTCGGGGAAGCGCAGAAGCTCCTCCTGCAGGTCCAGAGAGGCCCCCTTGAGCGTGTCGGAGTCGGCGCCGAAGAACTGCACGTCGAGCGCATCGCCGCCAGGGCCCGAGCGCCAGCCGCGGAAGCTGACCACCTCGAGCAGCGGGTGTCGCTCGACCCGCTCCTGCAGCTCGCCCACGAAGGCAAAGCTGGAATAGGGGCGCAGGTCGGCGTCGATCAGCTCGATCGAGATCGCCCCGAGCTGATCCTCGTCCTTGCTTTCGGTTCCGGCAAGGCCGCGCCCGGCGCTGCCGCCGATCTCGGCGATCATGTAGTCGATCGGGTCGAGCCCGTAGCGCTCCTCGTACTCCCGTCCCAGCGCCTCGGCGCTTTGTTGCAGCAGACGCATCTGGGCCAGCGTGTCCTCGCGCGTGGCGCCGGGCGCCATGGCGTAGTTGCCGGTGACCGAGGGCTGCTCGGGCGAGTTGAAGAAGCGCCACTGCACGTCGCCTCGGATGAACAGCGCCGCCTGCGAGGCGAAGGCCAGCACCGCGAGCGCCAGCACCACGTAGCGCCCCCGGATCACCCCCGCCATGAGCGGCCGGAACAGCCGCTCGCGCACCCAGCGGAAGCCGCGGTTCACCAGCCGCGAGGGCAGGTCGTACCAGTGCTCCTTCTTGGCCGAGGCGATGGCATGGGCCATGTGGTTGGGCAGGATCAGGAAGCACTCCACCAACGAGGCGATCAGCACCATGATGACGGTGAAGGGAATGTCCTGGATCATGTCGCCGAAGCGCCCGCCAATCGCGGTCAGGCCGAAGAAGGCGATGATCGTGGTGAGCGTCGAGGAGAACACCGGCAGCGCCATGCGCTGCGCCGCGGTCTCGGCCGCCTGCACCGGGCCCAGCCCGTGCCGCGACATGTGATCGGCGTGCTCGCCCACCACGATGGCGTCGTCGACCACGATGCCCAGCGTGATGATCAGCGCGAAGAGCGAGATCATGTTGATCGTCAGGCCCGAGGCATACATCAGCGCCAGCGCTGCCAGCATGGCGGTGGGAATGCCCGCCGCCACCCAGATCGCGATGCGCGCGTTCAGGAACAGGAACAGCAGCACCACCACCAGCACCAGCCCCATGGCGCCGTTGTCGAGCAGGATGTTGAGCCGCCCGGAGATCGCCTCGGCGCGGGTGCGGATCAGGTCGACCCGCGTGCCCTCGGGCAGCGAGGCCTGGAACGCGCGCGCGACCTCTTCGACCTGGCGCTGGATCTCGATAGCATCGCCCTGCGCCGAGCGGTCGACCCGCACCGAGATCGCCGGGTTGTCGCCGACGAAATAGGTCCGCGCCCGGTCGATCCCCTCGCGCCGCACGTGCGCCACGTCGCCCACGGTGAGCTTGGTGCCATCGGCCTCCGAGCGCAGCACGATCGCCTCGATGGCCTCGGCGCTGCGTGTCTCGACCCCGGTGCGCACGCGGGCATTGGCACCGCTCACGTCACCGGCCGGGTTGGCGTTGACCTCGCCGGCAATAGCGTCCGAGATCTCCTGCATGGTCACGTCATGACCGATGAGATTCCGGGACGGCACCTCGACGATAACCTGCGGCGCGGCGACGCCGCGGATCGTGGTGCGGGTGACGCCCTCGGCAAAGAGGCGGATCACGAACTCGTCGGCAAAGCGGCCGAGTTGATCGACCGCCACCGGCCCGGTGATCACCACGTCGGTCACCCGGTCGCGCCAGCCGCCGCTGCGGATCGTCGGGTCGTCGGCATCTTCGGGCAGGTCGGTGACCGTGTCGATGGCGGTCTCGACATCGTCTACCGCCTTCATCATGTCGTAGCCCGGCTCGAACTCGAGGTCGATCCGGGCGCTGCCCTCACGCGACAGGCTGGTGGTGTCGACCACCCCCTCGACTGCCAGCAGCGTCGGCTCGAGCAACTGCACGATGCCGGAATCCACATCCTCGGCCCCGGCTCCGTCCCAGCTCACGTTCACCGTGACATCGTCGTCGATCACATCGGGAAAGAACTGCGCCCGCATGTTCGGACCGGCAAGCAGCCCGGCAGCCACGAGGATCACCAGAAGCAGGTTCGCGACGGTCGGGTGGCGGGTGAAATAACTGAGGATGCCGCTGGCCTGTCCGGGGATCTGGCGCATCGGTCAGCCTCCCATCCGGGCTTCGATGCGCTGCACCACCTGCGCCGGAACCCGGTCCTGCGACAGCTGGGCAAGGATGCGCTCCTTGTCACCGTCCGGCATGCCGTTCGCCCCCTCGACAAAGGCCATGAGGCGCGCCCGCCGATCATCGGTCAGCTCGAGCATCTCGGCCTGCGACGGCGGCGCTTCGGGTGCCGCGGCGCCGCGCAACGGCCGGACCTTGATGCCGGCGCCCAGAAGCGGCGTGCGCTGCATCACCACGTCGCGCCCCTCGAGCGCCTCGCCGCGCAGGAGCACGTCGTCCCCCTGACGCCGCACCAGCGTGACCTGCACGCTCTCGAGCCGCTCGTCTTCTCCGACCACCAGCACCGCGCCCGCCGGGTCGAGTGCCGTTGCAGGCAGCCGCGCCACCCGCTCGAGCGCCGGCTCGGTCACGTCGACAGTGACGAAATCACCGGGCTTGAACCCCGCCGCCTGATCCAGCGTGGCATAGAGCACCCGGCCGGTCTGGCCCTCGCCCACCGCCGCGCCCTCGCGCGAGAGCGTGCCCGTGGCCACGAGATTGCCGCCGTAGAGCTCCAGCCGTGCCGTCACCGGCACCCGCCGCAGCCGTCCGCTGTCGTCCAGCAGCCGCGCATATTGCAGGGTCGAGACCCGGAAGGCGACCTCGAGCGCGTCGGGGTCGATCATCACCGCGAGCTGCTCGTTGGCCGAGACCCGCCGCCCGGCCACCACCGCCACGTCGCTGAGCTGGGCCGCGAACTCGGCGCGGATCTCGGTCTCGTCGACCCGGCGTTGGGCGTCGTCCCGGGCGATCCGTGCACGGGTCAGGCTGGTTTGCGCCTGATCCACCCGCGCCTCGGCCAGCGCCAGAGACTGCCGCGCCGTGACCACCGCCTGCCGCGCCGACGAGGCTGTGAGTTCCGCCTCTTCGACCGCCGCGGCTGTGCCCACGTCGCGCGCCGCGAGATCGGTCTGGCGCTCGAAGGCGCGTTGCCGCAGCGCTGCCTGCTCCCGGGCCGCCGTCAGCGCATCCTGCTCGAGCGCCACCGCCCGGCGCGCCTCGCGCAGCTCGGCCTCGGCATCGACCACGGCGCTCTCGGTGCGCGCCAGCTCGGCTTCCATGTCGGCCGGATCGATGCGCGCCAGCACCTCGCCCGCCTCGACACGGCCGCCTTCGACGAAATCCGGGGCCAGATCGATCAGCGTGCCCTCGATGGCGCTGCGCAGCTCCAGCGTGCGGCGGCTCTGGACCTCGCCAAAGGCGGTCAGAACCGGCGTCACCGTCTCGAAGCGCGCCGGTGTGACGTTGACCGCGAACACCCGCTCGCGCGCCTCTGGCACGCGCGGTTCGTCGTTCAGCCGCGCCTCGACCGCATCACGCACCAGCGCCCCGGCATAGACCAGGAGGCCGAGCGTGAGAGAGAGCAGAAAGAGCCCGACGAGGCTCTGACGAAGGAAACGCATGCCGTAACTTCCCGTTGTGTCGGGTTCTGAAGACCCTTTCAGGATATCATATGTGTGCGGTCGCAGCCGCGCGCCACCGTATTCATACGCGCCAGATGATCACTTCCGTCGCTGATGTTCGTCGAGACGAGGAAAAATCTCGACAAAATTGCAGGGCCGATGCCGGTAATCGAGCTGGAAGGCGAGGATCTCATCCCAGGCATCCTTGCAGGCGCCGGTGCTGCCGGGCAGCGCAAAGAGATAGGTGCCGCCCGCCACGCCACCGGTGGCGCGGCTCTGCACCGCGCTGGTGCCGATCTTCTTCATCGACACGATGGTGAAGACCGTCCCGAAGGCCTCGATCTCCTTCTCATAGACATCGCGATGCGCCTCGACGGTCACGTCGCGCCCGGTGAGCCCGGTGCCGCCGGTCGACAGGATCACGTCGATCTCGCCGTCGGCGACCCAGGCGCGCAGCTGCGCGGCGATCTTGTCGCGGTCGTCGGTACAGATCGCCCGCGCCGCCAGGTCGTGCCCGGCCTCGGTCAGCCGCTGCACCAGCGTGTCGCCGGAGCGGTCCTCGGCAAGCGAGCGGCTGTCGCTGACGGTGAGCACGGCGATGCGGACGGGGATGAATTGCTTGGTTTCGTCGATACGGGACATTCCGGGCTTCCGAAGACTTCTCAGTGGCAAGGGGCGGTCACGGGCAGGCGCGGCATCTCGAAGATCTTGCCGAAGCGCCGCAGGGACGGATCCTCGGCTATATGCGCGGCAAATGCCAGCGGCGCGGCGTCGCGGGCAGCACACGAGAGCGCGAGCTTGGAGCGTTCGCGCGCCAACGCCGCCTGCATCGCGCGGCGGGCCTGCGCCTGATCCATCGCCGGAACCGTGTTGGCGGCAAAGAATGCCACCCCGCGCAGGAGCTGCCCCGCCACCCGGTCGCGCTGCCGTTCCGAGAACAGGTCCGGGCAGCTCAGCACCGCCGCCGCGGCCGTCACCAGTCGCCCGAGGGCGCAGCCTGCCGGGCCCCAGCCGCTCTGGTCGGTGGCGCGCACCCGCGCCCCGCGCCGCTCGACGATCACCGGCCCCGGCAACTCCAGATATTCCGTCCCCGGCGACGGGCGCTGCACCGCGTCAGCCTCGCGCGCGAAGAGCCGGTCGTAGTCGATGGTGAAGCCCGGCGCCTCGGCAAGGGCCGGGCCGGACGCAAGCGCCACCGCAAGACACACGGCGCAAAGCCGGCTCACGCTCCGGCCCGGAGCTTTGCCTTGAGCTCCAGCAGGTCGGCCCAGGCCTCGCGCTTCATCTGCGGCTGGCGCAGCAGGTAGGCGGGATGGAACATCGGCAGCGCCGGCAGGCCCTGCGCCTCGGCCCATTTGCCGCGCAGCCGGGTGATGCCGCGCCGGCCAAGAAGTGCATCGCAGGAGATGTTGCCCATCACCACCAGCACCTCTGGCGCGACCAGCGCGATGTGCCGGGCCAGGAACGGCGTCAGCATGGCGATCTCGTCGGGCTTGGGGTCGCGGTTCTGCGGCGGGCGCCAGGGCAGCACGTTGGTGATATAGACGTTCTCCGCCCGCGACAGGCCGATGGCCCCGAGCATGCGGTCGAGCAACTGCCCGGCCCGGCCCACGAAGGGCTTGCCCTGCAGGTCCTCGTCGCGCCCGGGCGCTTCGCCCACGATCATCACCCGCGCCTGCGCCACGCCGTCGCTGAACACGAGGTTGCGGGCACCGCGCCTGAGCTCGCAATGCTCGAACGCCGCCATCGCCTCGCGCAGATCGTCGAGCGTGGCCGCCGCCGCCGCGGCCTGCTGCGCCACGGCCACCGGGTCCGGCCCCTCGTCGATCTTCGGTGGCGGCATCGCGCCGCCCCTGGCCGGAGCCTGCGCCACGGCGGCGGCTTCCCGAGCCGCCTGCAGCTCGATCTCCGCGGCAAAGCGGTCGACCGCCGTGTCGCCGATCGCCTCGTCGGCGCCCAGCTCAAGCTGCCACTCCAGCGCCGCGCGGGCGTAATGCCAGTCCAGTCCCGAATCCATGCGGGCGATCTTAGAGCCAGCGCGCGACGACGGAAATCCCTGCCGTCTTCTCCATGTTTCAAATACTCACGATCCGGCCTCCGCCACGAGGCGCACCGCCGTCCCGCATCCCGGGCGCACGGGGTGGGTGGGCGGGAGTGTGCCCGGGATGCGGGGCTGCCACTTGTCGCGCCCCCTCACGGTTCTTATACACGCAGGCAATCTTTCACGGAGCTTCGCCATGCGTTTCGACCAGCGTCACCTTCTGGGCATCGAGCCCCTGCGCCCCGACGAAATCACCACGTTGCTCGACCTCGCCGAACAGTACGTGACCCTGTCGCGGCGGCGCGAGAAGCACTCCAACGTGCTCTCCGGCCTGACCCAGATCAACATGTTCTTCGAGAACTCCACCCGCACGCAGGCCAGCTTCGAGATCGCCGGCCAGCGCCTCGGCGCGGACGTGATGAACATGGCGATGCAGGCCAGCTCGATCAAGAAGGGCGAGACCCTGATCGACACCGCGCTGACGCTGAACGCCATGCATCCCGACCTGCTGGTGGTGCGCCACCCGCATTCCGGCGCCGTCGATCTGCTGGCCCAGAAGGTCAACTGCGCCGTGCTCAACGCCGGCGACGGCCGCCATGAGCACCCGACCCAGGCGCTGCTCGACGCGCTCACCATCCGCCGCGCCAAGGGCCGCCTGCACCGGCTCAACATCGCGATCTGCGGCGACATCGCCCATTCCCGCGTGGCGCGCTCCAACATCCTGCTGCTGCAGAAGATGGAAAACCGCGTCCGCCTCGTCGGACCCTCGACCCTGATCCCCGCCGGCATGTCCGAGTTCGGCGTCGAGATCTACGACGACATGCGCAAGGGGCTCGAGGATGTCGACGTGGTGATGATGCTGCGGCTGCAGAAGGAGCGCATGGATGGCGGCTTCATCCCCTCCGAACGCGAATACTACCACCGCTGGGGGCTCGACGCCGACAAGCTCTCCCATGCCAAGCCCGACGCCATCGTCATGCACCCGGGCCCGATGAACCGCGGCGTCGAGATCGACGGCACCATCGCCGACGACATCAACCGCTCGGTGATCCAGGAGCAGGTCGAGATGGGCGTCGCGGTGCGCATGGCGGCGATGGACCTTCTGGCGCGCAATCTCCGCGCCCGGCCCACGGAACTCTCCGCATGACGAAGATGCAGATCAACGGTTCCGAAACCGGGACCGTGCGCCTCTTCCATCTCGACCTGCCGCCAGAGGCGATCGAGCGCTACACCACGCAGGCCGGCACCGGCGAGTACCCCCTGCAATACGGGCTCGGGGCCGAGCGCCTGCGCCCTGCCTTCGTCGACGTGGTGGCGATCCGCGATCTCGGCGACATGAGCCTGTCGGCCTATCTCGCCGAGGCCTACCAGCTCGCGGGGGCCGATTTCCGCGAGATGCGCCCGCGCATCGACGCGCTGAAAGGCCACGTGGTCGTGCTGCCCAACCAGGCCTTCGACCATGTCACGCAGGATCTGACCGTGGCCAGCCCGCTGCGCTGGGTCGGCACCTTCCGCGAAGAGGCCGCCCGCGGCCGCGGCCCCACGCCCCGCAGCAAGGCCGCGCGCAGCCGCCCCGCCGGAGACACCGCCGGCACGGCACCGGCAGCGGGACGGATGCCGCGGCTCGCGATGATCGGGCTCGGCGTGCTGGCGGCGCTGGTGCTCGGCTGGCTCGCTCTGGGGCTGACATGACCGGCGGCGGCGCCCCCGCGGCCCGCTTCGCGCCCGATCGCGCCACCTATGTACAAAGCCACGTGACGCTGGCGGTGCTCGCCATGCCCGCCGCGATGATCCTGCTCTGGCTCACCGGCACGCCGCATGTCTGGACCGGCGCGCTGGCCGCGGTGGCGGCGCGGGGCTGGTACCTGATGTCCGAAGAACTGGGGCACGTCTGGGAGATGACCGGCGACGCCCTGCACGGCCCGGCGCAGCGCCACGTGGCGCTTGCCGATCTTTCCAAGGTCCGCAGGATCGGCTCGGCCGTGCAGCTCATCACCCGAACGGGCGACAAGCACCTGATCAAGTTCCAGCCCGAGCCGGCGGCGGTAGTGGCGCGGATCGAGGCCGCACGGCCCCGCGCGGAGACCGTATGACCCTTTCCCTTTCGCCGCTCTTGCACTACTCCACCCCTGCGCGGGCAGACGCCGCCAACCGCAGAGACTGACCGGGAACCGCATCGCATGACCGCAACGCTCCTCACCAATGCCCGCCTGATCGACCCGGCCGCCGATACCGTCACCGACGGCGCCGTGCTGCTGCGCGACGGCTTCATCGCCGAGATCTTCGACCAGCCCGACCCGCAGGTCGCCGATGCCGACCGCATCGACGCGGGCGGCGCCTTCCTCGCGCCGGGCATCGTCGATATCGGCGTCAAGGTCGGCGAACCGGGCGACCGGCACAAGGAAAGCTACAAGACCGCCGGGCTCGCGGCAGCGGCCGGTGGCGTCACCACGATCGTCACCCGCCCCGACACTGGCCCGGCGATCGACACCCCCGAGGTGCTCGAGTTCATCCGCGACCGCGCCGAAGACGACGCCCCGGTCAATGTGCTGCCCATGGCGGCGCTGACCAAGGGCCGGGCCGGGCGCGAGATGACCGAGCTCGGTTTCCTGCTCGATGCCGGCGCCGTGGCCTTCACCGATTGCGACCACGTGGCCACCGACACCAAGGTGCTGTCGCGCGCCCTGACCTATGCCCGCTCGCTCGGCGCATTGGTGATCTGCCACCCGCAGGAACCCGGCCTGTCGAAGGGCGGCGCCGCCACCTCCGGCAAGTTCGCCTCGCTGCGCGGCCTGCCCGCGGTCTCGTCCATGGCCGAGCGCATGGGGCTCGACCGCGACATCGCGCTCGTCGAGATGACCGGCGTGCGCTACCACGCCGACCAGATCACCACCGCCCGCGCCCTTCCGGCGCTGGAGCGCGCCAAGAGGAACGGCTTCGACGTCACCGCCGGCACCTCGATGCACCACCTGACGCTCAACGAGCTCGACGTCTCCGACTACCGCACCTTCTTCAAGGTCAAGCCGCCGTTGCGCTCCGAGGAGGACCGGCAGGCCACGGTCGAGGCGGTGCGCTCGGGGCTGATCGACATCATCGGCAGCTTCCACACGCCGCAGGACGAAGAGTCCAAGCGCCTGCCCTTCGAGGAGGCGGCGTCGGGCGCGGTCGGGCTCGAGACCATGCTGCCGGTGCTGCTTCGGCTCTACCATTCCGGCGAGCTCGAGCTGCCGACGCTGTTCCGCGCGCTGTCGCTCAACCCGGCCAAGCGGCTTGGCCTCGCCTCGGGCCGCATGGCCAAGGGCGCGCCAGCCGATCTGGTGCTGTTCGACGCCGACAAGCCCTTCGTGCTCGACCGCTTCAAGCTGCAGTCGAAGTCGAAGAATACACCGTTTGATGGCGCCCGGCTTCAGGGTAAGGTCCTCGCGACCTTCGTCGCCGGAACCGCCGTCTACCGGAGCGCCTGATGCTGCCCGACCTCACCACCGACCCGTTCCCGCTGCTGCTCTGGGCCGTCATCGGCTACCTGCTCGGCTCGATCCCGTTCGGCATGCTGCTCACCCGCGCCATGAAGCTCGGCGACCTGCGCAGCATCGGCTCGGGCAATATCGGCGCCACCAACGTGCTGCGCACCGGCAACAAGGCCGCCGCCGCGGGCACGCTGCTGCTTGATGGCGGCAAGGGTGCCGTGGCGGTGCTTCTGGCCCGCTGGCTTGCCGGAGAGGACGCGACGCAGCTCGCCGGTCTTGCCGCCTTCCTTGGCCATTGCTACCCGGTCTGGCTGCGCTTCAAGGGCGGCAAGGGGGTTGCCACATTCCTCGGCCTGATGCTGGCGCTGAGCTGGCCGGTGGGCCTGATGTGCTGCGCCACCTGGCTCGCGGCGGCGGCGCTGTCGAGCATTTCCAGCGTCGGCGCGCTGGTCGCGGCGCTGATGTCGACCGCGTGGATGGTCCTGATGCGCGAATACGAGCTGACCGCGCTGACCGTGGCGCTGACCATCGTGATCTTCTGGCGCCACCGCAGCAACATCGCCCGCCTGCGCACCGGCACCGAGCCGCGCATCGGCAAGAAGAAGACCGGCTGAATCGCACTCGCCGTTTCCGGACCTCATTGCCGGCGCAGGCTCGCTCCGGGCCGGCCATCGCGCTATGCTTGGCCCATGCTGGATTTCGACACATGCAACGCCGCAAGGCTGCGCCGCGACCCCGCCTATGACGGCGCGTTCTTCACCGCCGTGCGCACCACCGGCATCTATTGTCGCCCGGTCTGCCCGGTGCGCCCGCCGCTGACCAAGAACGTCTCCTTCTTCCCCAGCGCCGCCAGCGCCGAGCGCTCCGGCTATCGTCCCTGCCTGCGCTGCCGCCCCGAGACAGCGCCGTTCTCGCCGGCGTGGAACGGCACCCGCACCACCGTCGCCCGCGCCCTGCGGCTGATCGAGGACGGCGCCCTCGACACCGGCACCGTGACGGAGCTCGCTGCCCGGCTCGGCATCGGCCCGCGCCACCTTGCCCGGCTTTTCGCCGAGCAGGTCGGCGCCTCGCCCCTGCAGGTGGCCCAGACCCGGCGCGTGCAGCACGCCAAGCGGCTGCTGAACGACAGCGACCTGCCGATGACCGAGATCGCCTCCCGCGCGGGCTTCGGCAGCTTGCGCCGCTTCAACGCCGCGGTCTCGGCGCTCTACGGGCGCCCGCCCTCCTCGCTGCGAAAGCCCGCCCCATGAGCTTGCGCTACTGCCACCATGACAGCCCCGTCGGACCGCTGCTCCTGGCGGGCGACGGCAAGGCGCTACGTCTGCTGAGCTTCCCCTCGGGCCACAAGGCCGTTGCGCCACAGGAGGACTGGCAGCCCGATCCCACCGCGTTCGACGCGGTGCGCCACCAGCTTGACGCGTATTTTTGCGGAGATCTTCGCGCATTCAGCGTTCCGCTCGACATCCATGGTACGGAGTTTCAAAAGAAAATTTGGGCTCTGCTCACCGCCATTCCCTATGCCGAAACCCGCAGCTACGGCGAGATCGCCCGGACCCTCGGCAGCCCTGGCGCAAGCCGCGCGGTGGGCGCCGCGAATGGTGCGAACCCGCTTCCAATTATCCTTCCATGTCATCGGGTTATCGGGAAAAGCGGCGCGCTCACCGGGTTTGGTGGCGGGCTCGATACCAAGACCTGGCTGCTGCAGCACGAGGCCACCATCGCCGGTGTGGCCGGGCGGCAACTTTCGCTGTTCTGATTCGCCCCCGAGCCCCTCTCAGGCTAGAGCCGGCAGGGAACTTTCTCTACGACACGGGATTGGCTTACAAAGCAAAAGGAGCCACCCCCGATGAGCGCGATCGTCACCATTCTTCTCATGGCAGCCTGTGTCGCAGGACTGTTTGCCCTGAACGGCGTGGCGATCTGGTGGTTCGGACGGCTCCCCGTGGCCGAGAAGCCGGTCACGCCGTCGGTCGGCCTGAACAAGCAGGCCTGACCACTCCCACGCAAGCAATCAGAGGCGAGCGTTCAGAGCTTGCCCGAGAGATGCAGGTCGAGATCCTCGAGCCGATCCTGCCCCCAGAACATCGCACCGTCGTCGAGCACGTAGAACGGCGCGCCGAAAACCCCCGCATTGACCGCGTCCTCGAGATTGGCCGCATAGATCTCCGCCCCGGTCAGCATGCCGCTGAAGGTCAGCGACGGATCGAAGCCCGCCGCTGTCAGGCACTCCTGCACCACCGCATCCTCGGCGATGTCCTTGTCCTCGACCCAGACCGCGCGCAGGATCGACTGCACCAGCCCGCCAAGATCGCCGCCGCCCGCCTTCTGCGCCGCGATGATCGCATAGGAAGCCGGGGCCTGGTTGGTCGGCCAATGCGCCGGCTTGAAGTTCAGCTCCATCCCGGCCTTCTTCGCCTGCCGCGGCAGTTCCTGCGCCCTGTAGGCGAGGCGCGACGGGTGCCGGTCCTTCGGCGCGGCGCCGCCGGTGCGCGGGAACAGGGCCATGATGTCGAGCGGCTTGTAGGTCACGCTGACGCCGTGGCGCGCAACAATCTCTTCCAACCGGTTCCCGGCCAGGTAGGCATAAGGGGAAAGAACGGTAAAATAGTAATCCAGATGCGCCATGTCGTCCCTCGTTACGGAGTGCGTCTTTGCGCCACGCTACCTGCATGCTAAGCGACCGGCAACGTCACGAATCTGTCATTCTGCTGCCGGAGCCGCCTCCCATGCCCACCGTCATCGAGCCCAAGCTTATCGCGGGCAATGCCAACAAACCGCTGGCCACTGCCATCGCCCGCCGGATGTCCCTCTATCGCGGCATGTCCGTAGGGCTCGTCGATGCGCGCGTCGAGCGCTTCAACGACCAGGAGATCTTCGTCGAGGTCTACGAGAACGTCCGCGGCGAGGACATGTTCATCCTGCAGTCGACCTCCCGCCCGGCGAACGACAACCTGATGGAGCTGCTGATCATGGCCGACGCGCTGCGCCGCTCCTCGGCCGCTCGCATCACCGCCGTGATCCCCTATTTCGGCTATGCCCGCCAGGATCGCCGCACCAAGGCCCGGACCCCGATCACCGCCAAGCTGGTGGCCAACATGATCGCCGAGGCCGGCATCGAGCGGGTGCTGACCATGGATCTGCACGCCACCCAGATCCAGGGCTTCTTCGACATCCCCGTGGACAACCTCTACGCCTCGCCGGTCTTCGCGCTCGACATCATGAAGCATTTCGAGGGCGAGCTCGAGGACGTGATGGTTGTGTCGCCCGACGTCGGCGGCGTGGCCCGCGCCCGCGAGCTGGCCAAGCGCATCAACGCCCCGCTCTCGATCGTCGACAAGCGTCGCGAGAAGCCCGGCGAGATCGCCGAGATGACCGTGATCGGTGACGTCACCGGCAAGAAGTGCATCATCGTCGATGACATCTGCGACACTGCCGGTACGCTGTGCAAGGCGGCCGAGATCCTGATGAACCACGGCGCAACCGAGGTGCATGCCTACATCACCCACGGCGTGCTCTCCGGCCCCGCGGTCGAGCGCGTGACCAACTCGGTGATGAAGTCGCTGGTGATCACCGACTCGATCGCCGCCACCGACGCCGTTGCCGCCGCGCCGAACATCCGCGTGGTGCCGACCGCCCCGATGTTCGCCCAGGCGATCCTCAACATCTGGAACGGCACCTCGGTGTCCTCGCTGTTCGAGACCGACACGCTCGGCCCGATCTACGAAGGCATCCTTTGAGACCAGATCCGGAGAAGGGCGCACCCCCGCCCTTCTCTGGTTCGAAAATACCTCGGGGGTGAATTGGCCGCAGGCCAAGAGGGGGCAGCGCCCCCTTTTTCTTGCCGGGGGGCAAGACACAGTCCGGCGCTACGGCGCCTCACGACGTCGGGCGCCCTTCCTCAGTAGAGCTGCCAGTCATCCTCGCTGGTGACCTCGCCGATCGCCAGCCACGACATGCGCACCCGCGCGACCCGCGTGTCGGACCAGGTCCGGAACACCAGTTCGAACCCGGTCTCGGTGATGTTCTCCGCCAGCAGATCGGCGCGGACATTGGCGCCCTGATCCATGTCCCACAAGGACAGCGACACCTGGACCGTGGGAGGGGCCCGGAACGGTTCCGAGAAGCGGATCTCCTTGCGACGCTCGCGCGCACCGCGGCCGGTCCACATGTCGCCGCCATTGGCGAACTCGGAAAACACTTCCACATTGCCCTGATCGATGCCGATCAGGCTGGCATTCAGTCGACGCATTCTGTCCTCATTCGTCCCCGTCGGCATCATCCGCCAAGTTTCGCGGGTTGGAAAGGGCCTGAAATCAACCACAAAGCGCAGCGTTGCGCATTGGCGTCACGTTTGTTGCGCCCCGCCCAAACGCAAGAAACCCCGCCAAGGGCGGGGTTTCCGTTCTGTCTTGCGATGTGGCCTGCGTCAGAAGTTCGGCTGCTTCGGGTCGAGGCCGATGTGACCACCGACGGCAACCATGTCCTGCAGAAGCTTGGCCGCGTCGTCGACCGGGCCCGGCTCGTTCTCGGTCTCTTCGACGACCTTCTTGTAGTAGGCCTGCGCCTCACGCACGAGATCCTCATAGGTCTCCTGCGTCATGTCGGCGTAGGGAACGGCACGCTCGGCAAGCACGCTCATGGTGGTGCCGATCTCGGCGAAACCACCGGTGACCACGAATTCCTCGGTGCCCGTCTCGGTCTCGACCTTGAGGATGCCGGGGCGCAGCGTGGTGATCACCGCGGCGTGGCCGGGGCCTGCCGTCATGTCACCGTCGGTGCCCGGAATCGACACGGTCTTGGCCTGAGTCGACAGAAGGCTCCGCTCGGGGCTCACCAGATCGAATTGCATCGTATCAGCCATTAGGGCCTCCGGTTGGTAATGGGGGGCACAAAGGCCCCCCGGCAGTCATCAGGCAGCTTCCGCGGCCAGCTTCTCGGCCTTGGCCTTCACTTCCTCGATGCCGCCGACCATGTAGAAGGCTGCCTCGGGGAAGTGGTCGTACTCGCCGTTCACCACTGCCTTGAAGGAGGAGATGGTGTCCTCGAGCGGAACCTGCACACCGTCGGAGCCGGTGAAGACCTTCGCCACGTCGAACGGCTGCGACAGGAAGCGCTGGATCTTCCGGGCACGCTGAACGGTCAGCTTGTCCTCTTCCGACAGTTCGTCCATGCCGAGGATCGCGATGATGTCCTGAAGCGACTTGTAGCGCTGCAGGATGCCCTGCACTTCGCGCGCCACATCGTAATGCTCCTGGCCCACGACCTGCGGGTCGAGGATCCGGCTGTTCGAGTCGAGCGGGTCCACGGCCGGGTAGATGCCGAGCTCCGAGATCGCACGGTTGAGAACCGTGGTCGCATCGAGGTGGGCGAAGGTCGTGGCGGGCGCCGGGTCGGTGAGGTCGTCCGCGGGAACGTAGACGGCCTGGATCGAGGTGATCGAGCCGTTCTTGGTCGAGGTAATCCGCTCCTGCATCGCGCCCATGTCGGTGGCCAGCGTCGGCTGGTACCCCACGGCGGACGGGATACGGCCGAGAAGTGCGGACACCTCGGAACCGGCCTGCGTGAAGCGGAAGATGTTGTCGACGAAGAACAGAACGTCGGTGCCGGACTGGTCACGGAACTGCTCGGCCAGGGTCAGGCCGGTCAGCGCGACGCGGGCACGGGCGCCCGGCGGTTCGTTCATCTGGCCGTAGACCAGAGCCACCTGCGAGTCCGACAGGTTGTCGGGCTTGATGACGTTGGATTCGATCATCTCGTGGTAGAGGTCGTTGCCCTCACGGGTCCGCTCGCCAACACCGGCGAACACGGAGAAGCCCGAGTGCACCTTTGCGATGTTGTTGATCAGTTCCATGATGAGAACGGTCTTGCCCACGCCGGCGCCGCCGAACAGGCCGATCTTGCCGCCCTTGGAGTAGGGCGCGAGAAGGTCGATGACCTTGATGCCGGTCACGAGGATCTCGGTGTCGGTCGCCTGCTCGTCGAACTCGGGAGCGGGCTGGTGGATCGCGCGGTACTCTTCCGCCTCGACCGGGCCCTGCTCGTCGACGGGCTCGCCCACGACGTTGAGGATGCGGCCCAGGGTGGCGTTGCCCACCGGGACCGAGATCGGCTTGTCGGTGTCGACCACTTCCTGGCCCCGGACCAGACCTTCGGTCGAGTCCATCGCGATGGTGCGGACGGTGCTCTCACCGAGGTGCTGTGCAACTTCAAGAACCAGGGTCTTGCCGTCGTTGGTGGTGGTCAGCGCGTTCAGGATCTCGGGCAGGTGGTCGTCGAACTGCACGTCGACCACGGCGCCGATGACCTGGGTCACTTTGCCTTTTGCGTTTGCCATTTATCGTCTCCGGTTCTTAGAGCGCCTCGGCGCCCGAGATGATTTCGATCAGTTCGTTGGTGATGACCGCCTGACGCGAGCGGTTGTACTCGATGGTCAGCTTGTCGATCATCTCGCCCGCGTTGCGCGTGGCGTTGTCCATGGCGCTCATCCGAGCCCCCTGTTCCGAGGCGGCGTTCTCCAGCAGAGCCGAGAAGATCTGGGTAGAGACACCCCGGGGAAGGAGATCGGCAAGGATGGCTTCCTCGCCGGGCTCGTATTCATAGAGCGGGGACGCACCGGCGTCGTCACCTTCGGCCGCGTCGAACTGGGCCGGGATGATCTGCTGGGCGGTCGGGACCTGCGAAATCACGGTCTCGAACTTCGCATAGAAGATGGTCGCCACGTCGAACTCGCCCTCGTCGAAACGGTTGAGCAAGTCCTTGGCGATCGACTGCGCATCCGCATAGCCGATCTTCTTGACCTCGCTGAGGTCCACGTGACCCACGAACAGCGACCCGTGCTCACGGGAAAGCTGTTCACGGCCCTTCTTCCCGACGGTGAGGATCTTCACCGTCTTGCCCTCGGCCTTCAGCTTGGCGATCGCGGTCCGCGCCGCCTTCACGATGGAGCTGTTGAAGCCCCCGCAAAGGCCGCGCTCGGCGGTCATCACGACGAGCATATGCACGTCGTCCTTGCCGGTGCCGGACAGCAGCTTCGGCGCGGTCGGGCTGCCGCCCACCGACGCCGCCAGCGATCCGAGCACCGCATTGAAGCGCTCGGAATACGGGCGTGCCATCTCGGCCGCGTCCTGTGCCCGCCGCAGTTTCGCGGCGGCCACCATCTGCATGGCCTTGGTGATCTTCCGGGTCGACTTGACCGAGGAGATCCTGGTCTTGAGGTCCTTGAGGCTAGGCATAATCCTGTCCTTTCAGGGCGCTCAGGCGTAGGTCGCGGCGAATTCGTCGAGCGCAGCCTTCAGCTTGTCAGCGGGTTCACCCTTGATCTTCGGGTCTTCGCTCTCGATCCACTCGAGGATGTCCTTGCGCTGGCCGCGCAGGAAGGACAGCAGGGCGGATTCGAACTTGCCCACTTCACGGACCGGGACATCGTCCAGGTAGCCGTTGGTGCCGGCGAAGATGATGCACACGATCTCGGCGTTGGTGAGCGGCGAATACTGCGGCTGCTTCATCAGCTCGGTCAGACGCGCACCGCGGTTCAGCAGCTTCTGAGTCGCGGCGTCGAGGTCCGAGCCGAACTGGGCGAAGGCCGCCATTTCACGATACTGGGCCAGCGACAGCTTCACCGGGCCGGCAACCGAGGACATCGCCTTGGTCTGGGCCGAGGAGCCGACGCGCGACACCGACAGACCGGTGTTCACGGCGGGGCGGATGCCCTGGAAGAACAGCTCGGTCTCGAGGAAGATCTGGCCGTCGGTGATCGAGATCACGTTGGTCGGGATGAAGGCCGACACGTCGCCGCCCTGGGTCTCGATGATCGGCAGCGCGGTCAGCGAACCGGCACCGTGATCCTCGTTCAGCTTGGCCGAACGCTCGAGCAGGCGCGAGTGAAGGTAGAACACGTCGCCCGGGTAGGCTTCGCGGCCCGGCGGACGGCGCAGCAGCAGCGACATCTGGCGGTAGGACACGGCCTGCTTGGACAGGTCATCGTAGATGATCAGCGCGTGCTTGCCGTTGTCGCGGAAGTGCTCGGCCATCGCGGTCGCGGCGTAGGGCGCGAGGAACTGCATCGGCGCCGGGTCGGACGCGGTGGCGGCCACGACGATGGAGTAGTCGATGGCGCCGGAGGCTTCGAGGCGCTTCACCAGCTGCGCCACGGTCGAGCGCTTCTGGCCGACGGCCACGTAGACGCAGTACAGCTTCTTGCTGTCGTCGTCGCCGGCGGCGTCGTTGTAGGATTTCTGGTTCAGGATCGCGTCGAGAGCGATGGCGGTCTTGCCGGTCTGACGGTCGCCAATGATCAGCTCACGCTGGCCACGGCCGATCGGGATCATCGCGTCGACCGACTTGAGGCCGGTTGCCATCGGCTCGTGCACCGATTTACGCGGGATGATGCCCGGTGCCTTCACGTCGGCGACGCGGCGCTCCGCGGCCTCGATCGGGCCCTTGCCGTCGATCGGGTTGCCGAGCGCGTCGACCACGCGGCCAAGCAGGCCGGGGCCCGCGGGCACGTCCACGATCGAGTTGGTGCGCTTGACGACGTCACCTTCCTTGATGTCGCGGTCGGAGCCGAAGATCACGATACCGACGTTGTCGCGCTCGAGGTTCAGCGCCATCCCCATGATGCCGCCCGGGAACTCGACCATTTCGCCGGCCTTCACGGAGTCGAGGCCGTGCACGCGGGCAATACCGTCGCCGACGGAGAGCACGCGACCCACTTCGGCGACTTCGGCCTCCTGACCGAAGTTCTTGATCTGGTCCTTTAGGATCGCAGAAATCTCGGCTGCTTGGATACCCATTTATCCGACCTCTTTCATTGCATTCTGGAGGGAGTTGAGCTTGGCACGGACCGACGTGTCGATCATCTTCGAGCCCACCTTAACGACGAGACCACCGATGAGGGATTCATCAACGGTCGACTTGATCTTCACGTCCTTGCCGACGCTGCTTTTCAGTGTCTCGGCCAGCTTGCTGGCCTGCGCATCGCTGAGTGCGGTCGCCGAGGTCACCTCGGCAGTCACTTCACCCTTCTCGACAGCGATCATCTCGCGCAGCTGCGCCACCAGGTGGGGCAGCACGAACAGGCGGCGCTTTTCGGCCATCAGGCCAAGCGCGTTGTGCAGTGCCTTGTCGAGGCCCATCTTCGAAGACACGGCAAGGATGCCGTCCTTCTGTGCCTGGCGCGGATAGACCGGCGAGGAGATCATGTCGCGCAGGTCGGGGCTGTCAGCCAGCGCTTGAGCGAGGTCGTCGGTATCGCTCTCGAGCTTTCCGACGGAGTTGTTCTCTTTGGCGATGTCGAAGATCGCCGTGGCATAGCGTGCCGCGATGCCGCTGGAGATCGAAGCTGGTTCTGACACGTCCACCCTTCCGATATGAGGCCCCCGCGACACACGGGTGTCTCCCGGTGTCCGGAGGCGTTGTCCCTGCCCCGGGAGGTCCCGTGGCGTCGAAATCAGCGCGGATGTAGCAGAGCCTCCCCGCCCTCGCAACATGCTTAGGCGGCTTTGGGACGGACTGGAACCCGCCTTTTTCCAAGTACTTGCGCATTTTCGTGAGGCGAGAACACGGCAGGCTTTTGGAAACAGTGGATTTTTCATTAATCCGGTCGTGCCGGAGGGTCGCTCCTTCAAACTTCGAAGCTGCTGGAAGCGATAGCGCAAACGCGGAAAAACCGTTGCCGCGCTGCAGCGCAACCACCTGTCGCGACCGACAAAAGTCGGAGCTTCGGCGTTCCTCAGGCGGACGGTGTTATCGCAACCGGCGACACGGTCAAGACGGAGCGAGTCACGTCCCGGTGACCGATTCTTCGCCCGGGTCGGGCCACTGCCCCTCTGGCTCAGCCCAGGTCAGATCGCCTTCGGCTCCTTCTTCGGAGACGGTGTCAGCACGTCGAGCGGGTTCGGCACCCGCACCTTGTCGCCCAGCCCGGTGCGCTTCGGAGGGTAGCGCTTCGACGCCCGCACGATCAGCACCCCTCCGGCCACCAGAGCCGGAATCGCCCGGCCGATGCGCTCCCACGCCGGGCCGGTGCGCATCCAGAAGCGCCGGCTCGACGGCGGCTGGTACAGCACCGAGACATGGCTCTGCCGGATGAAGTCGTGGCGCTTGAGCTGGCTGTCGAGCTGGCTCAGAGAGTAGGGACGGCCGTAGCCGAAAGGCGTGGCATCCGAGCGCGCCCAGAGACCCGAGCGGTTGGGCACGATGAAAAGCGCCTCGCCACCCGGCCCCAGCACCCGGTAGCATTCGTCGAGCAGCTCGGACGGGCTGTCGGAGGTCTCGAGCCCGTGCATCATCACCAGCCGGTCGACATGGCCGGTCTCGAGCGGCCAGAGCGTCTCTTCGCAGAGCACGGTGACATTGAGCTGCCCCTGCGGCCAGGGCAGCACGCCCTGCGGGCCGGGCATGAGCCCGATCACCCGGCGGGCATCGGGCAGGTAGGGACGCAGCAGGGGCACGGCAAAGCCGTAGCCCACCATGGTATGGCCCTTGCCCGTGGGCCAATAGCGCTGCACCTGATCGCGCACGGCCCGTTGCGCTGCACGCCCCAGCGCGCTGCGGTAATAGAAGTCCCTCAGATTATGCACATCAAGGTGCATTGCGGCGCTCTCGTTGATCCTCCAAGTTGGGGGCCACTCTGGCAAAGCCGATAAGGAAAGACCATGGAGATCGTCACCGTTCCCTGCCTCAGCGACAATTACGCCTATCTGGTGAAGGCGCCCGATGGCGTCTGTCTGATCGACGCCCCCGAGGCGGGTCCGATCATCGAGGCGCTCGAAAGCCGCGGCTGGGAGCTCGATACGCTGCTCATCACCCATCACCACCATGACCATGTCGGCGGCGTCGCCGAACTGCGCGAGAGATACGGCTGCACCGTCGTCGGACCCAAGGCCGAGGAGGCCAAGCTCCCGCCGCTCGACACCGCGGTCGACGGGGGCGACACGCTGCAGGTCGCCGGCACCCCGGTCGAGGTGATCTTCGTGCCCGGCCACACGCTGGGCCATGTCGCCTTCCATTTCCCCGACGCACAGGCCGTGTTCACCGCCGACAGCCTGATGGCGCTTGGCTGCGGCCGTATCTTCGAGGGCACGCCCGACATGATGTGGGAGAGCCTGTCGAAACTGATTGCGCTACCGCCCGAAACCCTGGTTTGCTCGGGTCACGAGTACACAAGCGCGAACGCCCGCTTCGCCTTGACTATTGAACCCGGCAACGAGGCGCTTAAATTGAGATCTGACGCCATTGCCAAAGCCCGGACAGAGGGGCGCGCCACTGCCACCTGCAAGCTGTCCGAGGAACTGGCCACGAACCCTTTCCTGCGTCCCGCATCCCCCGAGATCCGCGATCGACTGGGCATGAATGACGCACCCGACGCGGCGGTTTTCGCCGAGGTTCGGGCCCGAAAGGACAGTTTCTGACCCGCCGCTTTTCACGCCGCATTGCAGGGATCACTTCAATTGTGAGCGCTGCGGGTCGAGAATTCTCTTGAAGCGTGGTCGGTATCGACCAAACTTTAAACTGTAGAAGGCAAAGTCGGGTCCCGAGCCCGACGCAGACAAAGAGGAGCGCCGCCGTGCCGTCTTTCTCGAATACCCTGGAACAGGCCATCCACGCAGCTCTGGCGCTCGCGAACTCGCGCAGCCATGAATTCGCGACGCTGGAACATCTCCTGCTCGCCCTGATTGACGAACCCGATGCTGCCCGCGTGATGAAGGCCTGCTCCGTGGACACCGAGGAGCTGCGGACCACCCTGGTGGAGTTCATCGACGAAGACCTCTCGAATCTCGTCACCGATATCGAGGGCTCCGAGGCGGTGCCGACCGCAGCATTCCAGCGCGTGATCCAGCGCGCCGCAATCCACGTGCAGTCCTCGGGCCGCACCGAGGTGACCGGCGCCAACGTGCTCGTGGCGATCTTCGCCGAGCGCGAGTCGAACGCGGCCTATTTCCTGCAGGAGCAGGACATGACCCGTTACGACGCGGTGAACTTCATCGCGCATGGCGTGGCCAAGAACCCCGCCTACGGCGAATCGCGCCCCGTTCAGGGCGCAACCGAGGCTGAGGAAGAGGCCAAGGCGCAAACGCAGGAGCCTGCCGGCGACAACAAGGAATCGGCACTTGGCAAGTATTGCGTCGATCTCAACGCCAAGTCCCGCAAGGGCGATGTCGATCCGCTGATCGGCCGCGAGCACGAGGTCGAGCGCGCCATCCAGGTTCTGTGCCGGCGGCGCAAGAACAACCCGCTGCTGGTCGGTGATCCCGGCGTCGGCAAGACCGCCATCGCCGAAGGCCTGGCGCGCAAGATCGTCAACGGCGATACCCCGGAGGTGCTGTCGAATACCACGATCTACTCGCTCGACATGGGCGCGCTGCTGGCCGGCACCCGCTACCGCGGCGATTTCGAAGAGCGGCTCAAGGCCGTCGTGACCGAGCTCGAGGAACATCCCGACGCGGTGCTGTTCATCGACGAGATCCACACCGTGATCGGCGCCGGCGCCACCTCGGGCGGCGCAATGGATGCCTCGAACCTCCTGAAGCCCGCGCTTCAGGGCGGCAAGCTGCGGACCATGGGCTCCACCACCTACAAGGAGTTCCGCCAGCACTTCGAGAAGGACCGCGCGCTCAGCCGCCGGTTCCAGAAGATCGACGTGAGCGAGCCCTCGGTCGACGACACGGTCAAGATCCTCAAGGGCCTCAAGCCCTATTTCGAGGAGCACCACTCGATCAAGTACACGGCCGACGCCATCAAGTCGGCGGTCGAGCTCTCGGCGCGCTACATCAATGACCGCAAGCTGCCCGACAAGGCGATCGACGTGATCGACGAGGCCGGCGCAGCACAGCACCTGGTGGCCGAATCCAAGCGTCGCAAGACCATCGGCGCCAAGGAGATCGAGGCCGTGGTGGCCAAGATCGCGCGCATCCCGCCGAAGAACGTCTCCAAGGACGATGCCGAGGTGCTCAAGGATCTCGAAAAGACCCTCAAGCGTGTCGTGTTCGGTCAGGACACCGCGATCGAGGCGCTCAGCTCGGCGATCAAGCTGGCCCGTGCCGGCCTGCGCGAACCGGAAAAGCCGATCGGCAACTACCTCTTCGCCGGCCCCACCGGCGTCGGCAAGACCGAGGTGGCCAAGCAGCTCGCCAGCACGCTGGGCGTCGAACTGTTGCGCTTCGACATGTCCGAGTACATGGAGAAACACGCGGTCTCGCGCCTGATCGGGGCACCTCCGGGTTATGTCGGCTTCGACCAGGGTGGCCAGCTCACCGACGGCGTGGACCAGCACCCGCATTGCGTGCTCCTGCTCGACGAGATCGAGAAGGCGCACCCGGATGTCTACAACATCCTGCTGCAGGTGATGGACCACGGCTCGCTGACCGACCACAACGGCCGGACGGTGGATTTCCGCAACGTGATCCTGATCATGACCTCGAACGCCGGCGCCGCCGAGCAGGCCAAGGCGGCCATCGGTTTCGGTCGCGACCGCCGCGAGGGCGAGGACACCGCCGCCATCGAGCGCACCTTCACGCCGGAGTTCCGCAACCGTCTCGACGCGGTCATCAGCTTCCAGCCGCTGCCCAAGGAGGTCATCCTGTCGGTGGTCGAGAAGTTCGTGCTGCAGCTCGAAGCCCAGCTCATGGACCGCAACGTCACCATCGAGCTCACCAAGCCGGCGGCCGAATGGCTGGCCGACAAGGGCTACGACGACCGCATGGGCGCGCGCCCGCTGGGCCGCGTGATCCAAGAGAACCTCAAGAAGCCGCTCGCCGAGGAGCTGCTCTTCGGCAAGCTCACCAAGGGCGGCGTGGTCAAGGTTGGCGTCAAGGACGACAAGCTCTCGCTGTCGATCGAGGGGCCGGACAAGCTGCGCCTGTCCTCGAAGAAGCCGCCGCTTCTCACTGCTGACTGAGCCTGAGGGCTGCACCCTCGCAAGCATACTCCGCCGCGCCCCGCGCGGCGGAGTTTTTTTCATCCCTTTCGCGCCAAGACCCGCGCCGCGGCGCTGGCCCATGGCACCCTGCCAGCGTAAGGATGACACGATCCCCCGCGCCGACCTGCCCGCCGGCCGGCGACAGGATCCCGGAGGAGCTCGTGCCGCAACGATCCAAGAAATTCCCGCCCCGACGCTCGCGCCCGGTGCAGCTTGCCGACACGATCAAGGAATGGGTCGTCGAGCACCAGCTCAAGGCTGGTGACCGCCTGCCGGGAGAGGCCGAGCTGATCGAAAGCCATGGCCGATCCAAGGGCACGGTGCGCGAGGCGATGCGCATTCTCGAGGCTCAGGGCCTGGTCGAGACCCGCACCGGCCCCGGCGGCGGCAGTTTCGTGGCCGAGGTCTCGCCCGACCGCGCGCAGTCGCTGCTGGCGAATTTCTTCTATTTCCGCGACCTGTCGATCAAGGACATCTATCAGATCCGCAAGCTGCTCGAGCCCGAAGTCGCCGCCACCCTCGCCGGCAAGCTCAGCGACGAACAGCTCGCCGCGCTCGAGGCGGTGGTGGCGGAATATTCCGCGCCTGCGGAGACCGTCGAGGAAGAGCGCGCGCAGCACGTCTCGTCGCTGCAGTTCCACGCCTTGCTCGCCTCCTATTCCGACAACGACCTGCTGGCCTTCCTGGTGCGGTTCATGGCGCGCATGCTGACCGAGCTGACCGTCTGGCGCCGGCTCTACGAGCCGCCCAATCCCACGCTCTGGGAGGCTGGGCGCCGGCACCAGCTGCAGTTGATCGAGGCGCTGCGCGCGGGGGACGCCGAGACCGCGCGCCGGGTGATGCGCGACCACATGGAAGGCGCCGAGACACAGATGCAGGCGCAGGAGGCCGAGGTGCTGCGCCGCTTCATCGCGGAGTGAGCGACGCGCGACCTCAGACGTCCGGTGCCTTTTCCGGCGCGCGGGTGCGATCCACCGCCACCGGCACCACGTCGAGCCAGTCGGCATAAGGCGCGCCGGTGGCCCGCGCGAGCAACGCCTCGAGCGCGTCGAGCGGCGCCTCGGCATAATCGATGCGCAAGGTCAGCGGCGGAGCTTCGGGGTTCAGCACCAGAAGCGCCGCCGATTGCAGTCCGCGCCTGTCGGACGCATCCGCATCCGCTGCGCGCAGCGCCGCGAGCAGCCGCTCGGCCATGCCGCCCGTCGCATCGAGATACCCCTGCCGCAGCGCCGGCAGCACCCGCTCCCCGCCCAGCATGTTGCCCGCCACCACAAGCCCCGGTTCGGCGATGTGGCTGGCATGGGGGACACTCGCATCGCCGGTGAACCCCGCACTCTGCCCCGCGAGATCGAGCGCGCTCAGCTGGCGATGCCCACGCCCCGGATCGGCGCCGGTGATCTCGGCCACCGCCTGTTCAGCGGTGAACCCATCGCGCATGGCGCGCAGCACATCCTCGCCCCAGAAGGTGGAAGGCGCGGTCCCCTGACTGGCAGAGAGACCCGAATCGAGCCCGCCGCGCAGCACCCAGCCGCCAACACAGAGGCTGCCCGTCGCCGCCGCGCCGCCATATGTGCCGGTTTCGTGGTCATGAGCGAGAAGCGAGAAGGTCATGGGAGACTCCGTCGAAATTCATCGTTGAATTTATCACGATAATTTGGCCTGCTTCAATTGATCATGATAAATTGCCGCACAGAGCCAACGGAGAGGATGAAAAAATGCACTTGCTGACCTGGACCCGCAGAGGCCTGCTGGCCACCGGCACCGCGCTTGCCCTGAGTTTCGGCCTTGGCCTGCCCGCCACCGCGCAGACCCCGCCCGGCGTGCTGATCGTCGGCCAGATCGCCGAGCCCAAGGCGCTCGACCCGGCGGCGGTGACCGCGGTGAACGATTTCCGCATCCTGATGAACGTCTATGACGGGCTGGTGCGCTACAAGTCCGGCACGCTCGAGGTCGAACCGGCGCTCGCCACCGCGTGGGAGATCAGCGAGGACGGCACGGAATACACCTTCACCCTGCGCGAGGGCGTCACCTTCCACGACGGCAGCCCGTTCAATGCCGAGGCGGTGGTGTTCAACTTCGAGCGCATGCTGAACGAGGATCACTCCTATCACGACACCGGCCCGTTCCCGCTGGCCTTCTTCTTTTCCTCGGTCTCCAGCGTCGAGGCGGTGGACGACCTGACGGTGAAATTCACCCTGTCGGAGCCCTACGCGCCGTTCCTGTCGAACCTCGCCTACCCGACCGGGCTGATCGTCTCGCCGGCAGCGGTCGAGCAGCACGGCGCCGATTTCGGCCGCAACCCCTCGGGGACCGGCGCGTTCACCTTCGCCGAGTGGCGCAGCAACGAGGCTGTGGTGGTCGAAGCCAACCCCGATTACTGGGACGGCGCACCGGAGCTGCAGGCGGTGGTCTTCCGCCCGATCACCGACGCCAACACCCGCACAGCCGAGATGCTGGCGGGCGGCATCGACATGATGGTCGAGGTGCCCCCGGTGGCGCTGTCGCAGTTCCAGGACGACGCCTTCCAGGTCTTCGAACAGGCCGGGCCGCATGTCTGGTTCCTGATCCTCAACGCCAAGGAAGGCCCCTTCGCAGACAAGCGCGTGCGGCAGGCGGCGAACTACGCCATCAACAAGGAGGCGCTGGTCAACGACGTGCTCGAGGGCACCGCCGAGGTCGCCGCGGGCCCCACCCCGCCGGCCTTTGCCTGGGCCTATAACGAGGCGCTCGAGCCCTACCCCTACGACCCGGAGAAGGCGAAAGAGCTGATCGCCGAGGCCGGCGCCGAGGGCGCGGAGCTGACCTTCTACGTGACCGAGGGCGGCTCGGGGATGCTCGACCCGGTGGCCATGGGCACCGCGATCCAGGCCGATCTCAACGCCGTGGGGCTCGACACGACGATCGAGACCTACGAGTGGAACACCTTCCTCGGGCAGGTGAACCCCGGGCTCGAGGGCAAGGCGGACATGGCCGAGATGGCCTGGATGACCAACGATCCCGACACCCTGCCCTTCCTCGCCCTGCGCACCGATGCCTGGCCCGACAAGGGCGGCTTCAACTCGGGCTACTATTCCAACCCGGAGGTCGATGAGCTGCTCGAGAAGGCCCGCGTGGCGACCGATCAGGACGAGCGCGCGGCGCTCTACAAGCAGATGCAGGAGATCGTGCAAGAGGACGCGCCCTGGGTCTTCGTGGCGAACTGGAAACAGAACGCGGTGACGAATGACCGCGTCGAGGGGTTCGAGCTGCAGCCGTCGTTCTTCCTGCTGCTGGACGATGTGAGCAAGGACTGAGCCTGTTCCGAGGGGTTTCGGACCGGGCGTTGCCCGGTCCGACCGGCGCGGGCCTGCGGCCCGCGAGACGAAGGGGCGCTGCCCCTCTGCGCTTGCGCGCATTCACCCCGGAGTATTTGGGACGTAGAGAAGATGCAGGGTCGCGCGGAGAGGATGGGCCGCGCAGGGTCAGGAAGGAGGCCGTTTGGGTCGCTATATTCTGAAACGGCTGGTCTCGGCGGTGCCGGTGCTTCTGGGCATCACGGTGATCGTCTTCGCCATCATGGCGATGATCCCCGGCGATCCGGCGACCGCGATCCTCGGCAGCTATGCCACGCCGGAGAATGTCGAAAAGCTGAACCGGGATCTCGGGCTCGATAAGCCGGCAGTGCAGCGCTATTTCATCTGGCTGTGGAACATGGTGCAGGGCGATTTCGGACGCTCGTTCTCGCTCAACCGTCCGGTGCTCGAAGAGGTGCTCGACCGGTTCGGGGCCACGCTGGTGCTGGCGGGCACGTCCTTCGTGCTGTGCTCGGTGATCGGCGTGGCGGCGGGCGTGGTCTCGGCGGCGCGGCAATACGGGCTCGCCGACAAGGCGATCACCTTCGCGGTGCTGCTGGGGATCTCGATCCCGTCCTTCTTTCTCGGCATGATGATGATCCTGATCTTCGCCGTGCAGCTGCGCTGGTTCCCGGCCTCGGGCATGTGGCCGATCTATGGCGACCGGACGCTGCCGGTGCTGGTGACGCATCTCACGATGCCGGCGCTGGCGCTCGCCGTGGTGGCCACCGGGGTGGTGGCGCGGCTGTCGCGCTCGGCCATGCTCGAGGTGCTGCGGCAGGACTACATCCGCACCGCCCGCGCCAAGGGCGTGCCCGAGCGCGGGGTGATCTGGCGCCACGCCCTGCGCGCGGCGATGGTCAGCATCCTGCCGGTGCTGGGCATCCAGGCGGGCTTCGTGCTGTCGGGCGCGGTCTATATCGAGATGGTGTTCCAGTGGCCCGGCGTCGGGCGGATGCTGGTCGACGCCATCCTCAAGCGCGACATCCTTCTGGTGCAGGGCGGCGTGGTGCTGGTGGCGGCCTGCTACGTGATGTTCAACATCGTGGTGGACGTCGCCCAGAGCCTGCTCGACCCGAGGATCAAGACATGAGCACGCTGGCCCTTCTCGCCCGCAACCGGCTGGCGCTGGCCGGGCTGATCGTCATGGGACTGGTGGTGCTGCTGGCGCTGGTCACGCCGTTGCTGCCGCTGCCCGATCCGGACGTCACCGACACCGGCAACCGCTTCCTGCCACCGTTCTCCGAGGGCGCGCTTCTGGGCACAGACCATCTTGGCCGGGACCAGCTGTCGCGGCTGCTCTGGGGCACGCGGCTGAGCCTCGCGGTGGGCTTTGCCGCCGCGACGATCGCCGCGGTTCTGGGCGCGGCGGTGGGGATCATCGCGGGCTATTACGGCGGCCGGGTCGACAACCTGATCATGCGCGGCGTCGACATGCTGATGGCGTTTCCCTACATCCTGCTGGCGCTGGCCATCGTGGCAGCCCTCGGGCCCGGCCTGCTCAACGCGCTGATCGCGGTGGCCGCCGTCAACATCCCGTTCTTCGCCCGCAACATCCGCGGCATCACCGTGGGCATCGCCAACAGGGAATTCATCGATGCCGCCCGGCTGGCCGGCATGAATGATGCGCGCATCATCCTGAGCGAGGTGCTGCCCAACGTGATCCCGGTGATCGTCATCGCCATGTCGACCACCGTGGGGTGGATGATCCTCGAGACCGCCGGGCTGTCGTTCCTTGGGCTGGGCAGCCAGCCGCCGCAGGCCGATCTCGGCTCGATGCTGGGCGAGGCGCGGGCGGCGCTGATCACCAGCCCGCACACCTCGGTGGTGCCCGGCGCGATGATCCTGATCATCGTCATGGCGATCAACCTGCTGGGCGACGGCGTGCGCGACGCGCTCGACCCGCGGCTGCGCTCGGGGGCGCTGACCCGGCCGATGGCGGCGACGCTGGTGCGGCGCGAGGACCCGGCGCCCGAGCCGCAGGGCGACGACGTTCTGAGCCTGTGCGATCTGCAGACACAGTTCCACGTGAAGCACCGCGTCTACCGCGCTGTGGGCGGGGTGAGCCTTGGCGTAAAGCCCGGCGAATGCCTCGGCATCATCGGCGAGAGCGGCTCGGGCAAGTCGGTGACGGCGCTGTCGGTGATGGGGCTAGTCGCCTCGCCGCCCGGCGTGATCACCGGCGGGGCCGTGCATTACAAGGGCGAGGATCTCGTGGGCGCGCCCTATGGCCGGCTGCGCGATCTGCGCGGGCGCGAGGTGGCCTATATCTTCCAGGATCCGCTGGCGACGCTGCACCCGCTTTACAAGGTCGGCGACCAGCTGGTCGAGGCGATCCGGGTGCACCACGCCCTCTCCGACAGCGAGGCGCGGGCACGCGCGCTCGGCCTGCTGCGCGACGTGCGCATCCCCAATGCCGAGAGCCGGCTCGACAGTTTCCCGCACGAGCTTTCCGGGGGGATGCGCCAGCGGGTGGGCATCGCCATGGCGCTGGCCAACGATCCCGAGGTGATCATCGCCGATGAGCCGACCACGGCGCTCGACGTCACGGTGCAGGCGCAGATCCTGTCGCTGCTCGACACGCTGCGGCGCGAGAAGGGGCTGGCCATCGTCTTCATCACCCACGATTTCGGCGTGGTGGCGCAGCTCTGCGACCGGGTGGCGGTGATGTATGCCGGGCGCATCGTCGAGGAAGGCCCGACCCGCGCCCTGCTCGAGGCACCGGCGCACCCCTACACGAGGCGGCTGATCGCCTGCGTGCCCGAGCTTGGCGAGGGCAAGCGTAGGCTGCACGCCATCCCCGGCCTGCCGCCGGCGGTCAATGACCTGCCGTCGGGCTGCGCCTTCGCGCCGCGCTGCGACAAGGCGCAACCGGCCTGCCGGCAGGGTGAGATCGCGCTCGACGCCTACGGCCCGCGCAGGCTGCGCTGCCTCTATCCCGAGACCGAGCTGGAGGGCACCGCATGAGCCTCGCATTGCGGCTTGAGAACCTGTCGAAGAGTTTTGCCGTGGGCAAGCGGCTGTTCGGCGCGCCCAAGGGGCATGTGCACGCGGTGCACCCGGTGACGCTGGACGTGCCCGAGGGCGAGACGCTGGGCATCGTCGGCGAGTCGGGCTGCGGCAAGTCCACGCTGGCGCGGATGCTGGTCGGTCTGCTCGCCCCCTCGGGCGGCCATATCGAGATCGAGGGGCAGCCGCTCGACAACGCTGACCCGGCGCAGTTCGGCAAGCGCATCCAGTACGTCTTTCAGGACCCGATCAGCTCACTCAACCCGCGCAAGACCATCCGGCAGATCATGGAGGCGCCGCTGAAGCGCCTGCACGGCATGGCGCGCGCGGCACGGGACAAGCGCATTTCGGAGATCTTCGCCCAGGTGAACCTGCGCGAGGAGTTCCTCGAGCGCTACCCGCACGAATTCTCCGGCGGGCAGGCCCAGCGCATCGGCATCGCGCGGGCACTGGCGGCGGAGGCCCGGATCCTGATCCTCGACGAGCCGGTCTCGGCGCTCGACGTGTCGGTGCAGGCGCAGGTGCTGAACCTGCTGGCGGATCTGAAGGCGCGGCTGGGGCTGACCTACCTGTTTATCTCGCACGATCTGGCGGTGGTCGAGGCGGTGAGCGACCGCGTGGCGGTGCTCTATTTCGGCTCGGTGGTCGAGGTCGGACGCGCCGAGGACGTGTTCTCGGCGCCCCGCCATCCCTACACCAAGCTGCTGGCCGACAGCGCGCCGGTGGTGGGCCGGGCGCTGAGCCCTCCCGAGAGCCGCGAGACCGAGCTGCCCGATCCGTTGAACCCGCCCAAGGGCTGCGCCTTCCGCGCCCGGTGCCCCAATGCGGGCCCGCGCTGCGCCGAAGAGGTGCCGCAGCTCGAAGGCGAGACAGGGCAGGTCGCCTGCTTCCACCCGTTGCGCTAGGGCTGGCTTCAAGTCGGCGTGATGGGCCCCGACTGCCCGGCAAGCACGGCCTTTGTTTTTTTCGCCGAATCCTGTATAGGGGCGTCTTCTTCAGACAGAGGATGACCGAGATGGCCGCAGATGCGCCGATCACGCAGGACGTGATGACGATCCCCCGCAAGCTGCCCGAGAGCGGCAAGCTGAACCTCGTGGGCCTCACCCGCGAGGCGCTTCGTGCTGCCCTGATCGAGATGGGCACGCCCGAAAAGCAGGCCAAGATGCGCGTCAACCAGATCTGGCAGTGGGTCTATCACTGGGGCGTGCGCGACTTTGCCGAGATGACCAATCTCGCCAAGGAATACCGCGCCAAGCTCGACGCCCATTTCGAGATCCTCCTGCCCGAGATCGTCTCGAAGAACGTCTCGGTCGATGGCACCCGCAAGTACCTTGTCCGCATCGCCGGCGGCCACGAGGTCGAGGTTGTCTACATCCCCGAGGAAGGCCGCGGCACGCTTTGCATCTCGAGCCAGGTCGGCTGCACGCTGACCTGTTCGTTCTGCCACACCGGCACCCAGAAGCTGGTCCGCAACCTGACCGCGGGCGAGATCGTCGGCCAGATCATGCTGGCCCGCGACGATCTCGACGAGTGGCCCGAGCCCGGAACCGGCACCGGCGAGGGCGGCCCCCGCCTGCTGTCGAACATCGTGCTGATGGGCATGGGCGAACCGCTCTACAATTTCGACAACGTGCGCGACGCGATGAAGATCGCCATGGACGGCGAGGGCATCGCCCTGTCGCGCCGGCGCATCACGCTGTCGACCTCGGGTGTGGTGCCCGAGATCGCTAAATGCGCCAAGGAGATCGGCTGCCTGATGGCGGTGAGCTTCCACGCCACCACCGACGAGGTGCGCAACAAGCTGGTGCCGATCAACAAGCGCTGGAACATCGAGACGCTGCTGAACGCGCTGCGCGAATACCCGCGCCTGTCGAACTCCGAGCGCATCACCTTTGAATACGTGATGCTCAAGGACGTGAACGACAGCGACGCCGATGCCCGCCGTCTGGTCAACCTGATCAAGGGCATCCCGGCCAAGATCAACCTGATCCCGTTCAACGAATGGCCCGGCGCCCCCTACCAGCGCTCGGACTGGGAGCGGATCGAGCGCTTTGCCGATATCGTCTACAAGGCCGGCTACGCCTCGCCGATCCGCACCCCGCGCGGCGAGGACATCATGGCCGCTTGCGGTCAGCTCAAATCCGCCACCGAGCGCGCCCGCAAGTCGCGCGCCCAGATCGCCGCCGAAACCGGGGCGAGCGGCGCCGCTTGACTTACCCGACATAAACGGTCAGGATTAACTCACCCAGCCAGCCCGCCTCCGGGCAGCCCGGACGCGCGACGCCACTGGCTGGGAGAGTTTCCATGCGACATGAACGGTTCGACCGGGTCGACCTGCGGCCCGCCGAGCGCTGGCTCATCGAGCTTCTGCGCCTCTGGCGCGACGATGACGAGGCCGCAGCACAGCTCTTGCTGCGCGATGCGCTCGGCTTCACCCGCGCCCGCGCCTGCCTCCGCGCCTTTGGCCAGCTGGCTGAGCTACTCACCCGGCACGGCTGGCACAGCCCGCTGATCCTGCAGCAAGGGGCCGCCAGCAGCAGCGAGGACGAGCGCGCCATCGCCCGCTTTGTGCTGACCGCCACCGAGCAGGATCGCGAACAGGCGCTTCTCGAAGCCACCATGCTGGTCACCCCGGTTCATGTGCTGACGCTGGTCAATACCGCCGAGCGCGTCGGGCTGCCGCTGCTTTGCGGTGAATGCCGGTTGCGCCAGCGCTGCGTGCTGAACTGACGCAAGCCGCTGCGCGGGCCTTGACCTTCCAGTAACTGGAAGCACTATATCCCGGTCCAGACCAGACGAAAGGAGTCTGTCATGGCCGTGGAACCCATCCGTTTCGAAGTCACCAAGCTGAATTGCGGCGGCTGTGCCGGGCGTGCGCAGAAGGCGCTCTCCGGCGTGCCCGGCGTCGAGGAGGCGAGCGTCAACCTCGCCAACCGCATGGCGACGGTCGAGGGCTCGGCGGGCGTGCAGGCGCTGCGCGAGGCGCTGTCCTCGGCCGGATACCCGGCCCGAGAGACGCAGGTGAAGCTCGCCATCGAGGGCATGAGCTGCGCCTCCTGCGTGAACCGGGTCGAGGCGGCGCTGCGCGAGGTGCCGGGCGTGCTCTCGGCCAGCGTCAACCTCGCCAGCGAGACTGCCGACGTGACCCTGCTTGCCGGCAGCGCCGACAGCGCCGATCTCGCGCGGGTCGTCTCGGAGGCGGGCTATGCCGCGCGCCCCGCCGGGGACGACAGCGCCGCTCATGAGGCGCGCAAGGCGGCGGAGCATCGGGCGCTCAAGCGCGACCTGATCGTGGCCGCGGCCCTCACCCTGCCGGTCTTCGTCATCGAGATGGGCGGCCACCTGATCCCCGGCTTCCACGCGCTGGTGATGAACAGCATCGGCATGCAGGCCTCGTGGCTGCTGCAATTCGTGCTGATCACCGCCGTGCTGGCGGTCCCCGGTCGCCGTTTCTACCGCGTCGGGCTGCCGCTGCTGGCCAAGGGCGCGCCCGACATGAATTCGCTGGTGGCGCTCGGCACGCTGGCGGCCTGGGGCTATTCCACCGTGGCGCTGTTCCTGCCGGGTCTCCTGCCCGAGGCCAGCCGCGCGGTCTATTTCGAGGCCGCCGGCGTCATCGTCACGCTGATCCTGCTGGGCCGCTTCCTCGAGGCGCGCGCCAAGGGCCGCACAGGTGCCGCAATCAAGCGACTGGTCGGTTTGCGCCCCGCCACCGCGCGGGTCGAGCGCGAGGGCCGGATCACCGAAATCGCCATCGACGAGGTGCAGCTCGGCGACGAGGTGCACGTGCGCCCCGGCGAGCGCATCGCGGTGGACGGGACCCTGATCACCGGCAGCAGCTATATCGACGAGAGCATGATCACCGGCGAACCGGTCCCGGTCGGCAAGGGCCCCGGCGACACGGTCGTGGGCGGCACGGTGAACGGCGCGAGCGCGCTGAGCTTCAAAGCCACCGCCGTGGGACGCGACACCATGCTGGCGCGGATCATCGCCATGGTCGAGGACGCGCAGGGCGCCAAGCTGCCGATCCAGGCGCTGGCCGACAAGGTGGTGATCTGGTTCGTGCCGGCGGTGATCGCCGCCGCCGCGCTGACCTTCCTCGCGTGGATGCTCTTCGGCCCCTCCCCGGCGCTGACCTACGCGCTGGTGGCCGGGGTCTCGGTGCTGATCATCGCCTGCCCCTGTGCCATGGGGCTTGCCACACCGACCTCGATCATGGTCGGCACCGGCCGCGCCGCCGAGCTTGGCGTGTTGTTCCGCAAGGGCGACGCGCTGCAGACGGTGGAGGGCAGCCGCGTGGTGGCCTTCGACAAGACCGGCACCCTGACCGAGGGCAAGCCGGCGCTGGTGCGCTCGGAGGCCGCTCCGGGGGTCGCGCCCGCCGAGGTGCTGCGACTCGCCGCGAGCGCCGAGCAAGGCTCGGAGCACCCGATTGCCCGCGCGCTGGAAACCGCCGCTCAAGGCGCGCTGAGCCAGCCCGAGGACAGCGAGGCGATTGCCGGCCACGGCCTGTCCGCCACGGTCGAGGGGCGCGCACTGCTGGTGGGGGCAAAGCGTCTGATGACGCGCGAGGGCATCGCGCTCGGACCGCTGGAAGCCACCCATGACGACATCGCCGCCGCCGGGCAGACGCCGGTTCTGGTCGCCGTGGATGGTGCCATTGCCGGGGTCTTCGCGGTGGCGGACCGGGTCAAGCCCGGCGCAAGGGCAGCGGTCGAGGCGTTGCACGCACAGGGCATCAAGGTGGCGATGATCACCGGCGACACGCGCGCCACGGCGCAGGCCATCGCGGGCGAGCTGGGCATCGACCACGTCGAGGCCGAGGTGCTGCCCGAGGGCAAGCTTGCCGCGGTCAAGGCGCTGCGCGAGCGCTTTGGCCCCGTCGCCTTTGTCGGCGACGGCATCAACGACGCCCCGGCGCTGGCCGAGGCCGAGGTCGGCATCGCCATCGGCACCGGCACCGACGTGGCGATCGAGAGCGCCGACATCGTGCTGGTCTCGGGCGAGCTTGCGGGCGTGGTCGAGGCGTTCCACGTCAGCGGCGCGGTGCTGCGCAACATCCGGCAGAACCTGTTCTGGGCCTTCGGCTACAACGTGGCGCTGATCCCGGTGGTGGCGGGCGTGCTCTATCCGGCCTTCGGATTGCTGCTGTCGCCGATGCTGGCGGCAGGCGCCATGGCGCTGTCCTCGGTCTTCGTGCTGAGCAACGCGCTGCGCCTGCGGCGTCTGGCACCGGTGATGTCCCCGGCGCGCGAGCGGACGCAGACCAAACCCATGACACTGGAGGCGGCGGAATGAACATCGGTCAGGTGGCAGAGCGGGCGGGCCTTCCCGCCAAGACGATCCGCTATTACGAGGATATCGGGCTGGTGCGGCCGCAACGCTCCGAAAACGGCTACCGCGCCTTCTCGGAGCAGGACCTGCACAAGCTCGCCTTCCTCGCCCGGGCCCGGGCTCTGGGCTTCACCATCGAGGATTGCCGCACCCTGCTGGGGCTCTACGAGGACGAGGCGCGCGAGAGCGCCGACGTCAAGGCGCTCGCCACCGAGCATCTCGACCAGATCGAGGAAAAGATCGCCCAGCTGCGTGAAATGCACGCCACGCTGGCAAAGCTGGTCGAGGCCTGCCACGGCGATCATCGGCCCGATTGCCCGATCCTGCAGGGGTTGGCGGAAGAGGGCTGACGGCGGGACGGCTCAGCCGTCGCGGCGGCCGAGCCAGATCTTGTATTGCAGCCGCGCCCCGTCGCCCTGCGCCTTGCGCAGCTTTGCGCGGAACAGGCGGAACGCGCGTTCGGGATCCCGGTGATCGTCCCAGTTCTCGCCGGGGCTGTCGGCGCCGATGATCTCCCACGCCACGTCGCGGGGCGGCTCGTGCAGCATCAGCGAAGCGGCCTCCATCATCCGCAGCCCTTCACCGTGATAAAGCCCGTAGCGCACCAGCGCCTCGGCGAGATCCACGGGCAGCCACGGGCTGCCGGCACCGGTATGGGCCGCCGCGCGCCAGTCTTCCAGATCCGCCGGGGTCGGGAGCTGGTGCGGCGCGGGGAGAGGCCCCCCGCGCCTGCGTCCTGTCGTCATACGCTGAGGCAGACGTATTTCATCTCGAGGTAATCCTCGATGCCGTGATGCGAGCCCTCGCGGCCGAGGCCGGACTGCTTCACGCCGCCGAACGGGGCCACCTCGGTCGAGATGATGCCGGTGTTGACGCCGACGATGCCGTATTCCAGCGCCTCGGCGACCTTGTACACGCGGCTCAGGTCCTTGGCGTAGAAATACGAGGCGAGCCCGAAGATGGTGTCGTTGGCCATCTCGATCACGTCGTCCTCGTTCTCGAACTTGAACAGCGGTGCCAGCGGGCCGAAGGTCTCGTCGGTGGAGAACTTCATATCGCGGGAGGCACCGGTGACGATGGTGGGCTCGATGAAGTAGCCCGGCCCCTGCAGCGTCTCGCCGCCGCCGAGGATGACCTCGGCGCCCTTCGACTTGGCGTCGGCGATGTGGTCCTGAACCTTCTCGATGGCCTTCGCGGTGATCAGCGGGCCAAGGTCGGTGCCGTCCTCGAGGCCGTCGCCGACCTTCATGTTGGCGACCGCGTCCTTGAGCTTGGCGGCGAAGGCATCATAGACGCCGGCCTGCACGTAGATGCGGTTGGCGCAGACGCAGGTCTGGCCGTTGTTGCGGAACTTGCACATGATCGCGCCCTGCACCGCCGCGTCGAGATCGGCGTCGTCGAACACGATGAACGGCGCGTTGCCGCCCAGCTCCATCGAGCATTTCATCACCTGGTCGGCGGCCTGTCCGAGCAGGATGCGGCCCACCTGGGTGGAGCCGGTGAAGGTCAGCTTGCGCACCTTGGGGTTCTCGCAGAACTCCTTGCCGACCTCGGAGGCACTGTCCGAGGGCAGCACGTTGAGCACGCCCGCCGGGATGCCTGCGCGCTCGGCCAGCACCGCCAGCGCCAGCGCCGAAAGCGGCGTCTCGGAGGCAGGGCGGGCGACGAAGGAACAGCCCGCGGCCAGCGCCGGGGCGACCTTGCGGGTGATCATCGCGTTGGGGAAGTTCCACGGCGTGATCGAGGCGGCCACGCCGATCGGCTGCTTCATCACCATGATGCGCTTGTCGCGCTGGTGGCCGGGGATGGTCTCGCCGTAGATGCGCTTGGCCTCCTCGGCGTAGAACTCGATGAAGCTGGCACCATAGGCGATCTCGCCCGCAGCCTCGGTGACCGGCTTGCCCATCTCGGCGGTGAGGATGGTGGCGAGGTCCTTCTGGTTCGCCATGATCAGGTCGAACCACTTGCGCATCACGGTCGAGCGCTCCTTGGCGGTCCATGCCGCCCAGTCCTTCTGCGCCAGATAGGCGCCGTCGATGGCACCCGCGACCTGCGCGCGGCTGAGATTGGCAACCTTGGCGATGACGTCGCCGCGGGCCGGGTTGGTGACCTCGAACTCGCCCTCGGCGCCGGTGATCCACTCACCGTTGACGTACGCCTTGGTCTGCAGGAGGCTCGGATCGTCGAGAAGCGAGGGGAGATTGGTTGCGGTCTGATCCAGCATGGTATCCTCCTTGGGGATGGTCTTACGTTGCGGCATGGCAGAGCATCTGCTTGCATGAAAGTCTAGTCTAAGCCGGGAGAAAAACCATGGACCTGAGCGACGCCTATGCCAACGGGCCATATATTGCGCAGGCCGAGGACTACCCTCCGCGCTGGAACACGGCGGCCGCTGCGTTCCGCGCCGAGATGGCCGCCGAAGACCGGCTGAAAGCGGGGCTGACCTACGGAGACGGTCCCCGCGAGGCGCTCGACCTGATCCTGCCCGAGGGCGCACCGCAGGGGCTCGTGGTCTTCGTGCATGGCGGCTACTGGATGGCCTTCGGGCGCGAGACGTGGTCGCATCTGGCGGCGGGCGCGGTGGCGCGAGGCTGGGCGGTGGCGCTGCCGTCCTACGATCTCTGCCCCAGGGTGCGGATCTCCGACATCACCCGGCAGATCGCCGCCGCCGTGACCCGCGCCGCGGGCGAGGTCGACGGGCCGATCCGGCTTGCCGGGCACTCGGCGGGCGGGCACCTCGTCGCGCGGATGCTGGCGCCGGCGATGCTGCCCGAGGAAGTGGCTGCGCGGATTGCGCACGTCATGCCGATCTCGCCGCTCTCGGACCTGCGGCCGCTGATGCAGACCGGCATGAACGAGAGGCTGCAGCTCGACGCCGACGAGGCCTGGGCCGAGAGCCCGGTCGCCATGGCGCCGCCGCAGGTGCCGGTGACGGTCTGGGTCGGCGCGGCGGAGCGGCCGGTGTTTCTCGAGCAGGCGCGCTGGCTGGGCGAGGCGTGGTCCTGCCCGGTGGTGGTGGATGACGAAAAGCATCATTTCGACGTTATCGACGGACTGGCCGAGCCCGACGCTGCGATCACCGCGCACTTGCTCGGCTAGCGCCTCGGCGGCCCCTCGCGGGGCGCGTCTCGGGCCGTATTCCCCTGCGTTTCGCAAATCCGTAACCGTCCTGTCACGCTGCCGTTACGCGGCGGGCGCATGGCGTTGCCGGACCAAGACAGGGGACCCTCCATGTATTTCCGCACGCTCTGCCTCACCTCGGTGATCGCGCTGACGGCAACCGCTGCCGCCGCCGAGATGACCTTCAACCGCATCGCCTCCTTCGCCACGCCGGACAACATGGCCGAGGGCGAGGACCGGTCGCAGGTCACCTCGGCCGAGATCATCTATGCCACCGAAGACGGCAACACGCTGGTCTATACCGACAGTCCGCTGGGCGTGATCGGCCGCATCGACATCACCGAGCCCTCGAACCCGCAGCCGCTGGGCAACGTGTCGGTCGATGGCGAGCCGACCTCGGTCTACGTGCATGGCAACACCATCTTCGCTGGCGTCAACACCTCCGAGAGCTACACCGATCCGTCGGGCAAGCTGGCGATGATAGACGCGACCTCGGGCGAGCTTCTGGGCGAATGCGATCTTGGCGGCCAGCCCGACAGCACCGCCATGGCGCAGGATGGCAGCTTCGTCACCGTGGCCATCGAGAACGAGCGTGACGAGGATCTGGGCAACGGCCGCGTGCCGCAGATGCCCGCGGGCTATGTGGCGATCCTCGACGTGGTGGATGGCATGGCCGACTGCGACAGTCTGGTGAAAGCCGACGTGACCGGCCTTGCCGAGATCGCGCCGGAAGATCCCGAACCCGAGTTCGTCGACGTGAACGGCGCCGGCGAGATCGTCGTGACGCTGCAGGAAAACAACCACATCGTGGTTCTGAACAAGTCGGGCGAGGTGCTGTCGCACTTCTCTGCCGGCGCGGTCGACCTGACCGGCATCGACGCCACCGACGAGCGCGGCGCGCTGCTCTTCACCGAAAGCCAGGAAGGCCGCGTGCGCGAGCCCGACGGCGTGCAGTGGATCGACGACGAGCATTTCGCCATCGCCAACGAGGGCGACATGGATGGCGGCTCGCGCGGGTTCACCGTGTTCCACAAGGACGGCACCGAGGTCTTCGAGAGCGGCACCGCCTTCGAGCAGGCGGTGATCCGGGCCGGCCACTACCCGGACAAGCGCTCGGACGCCAAGGGCGTGGAGCCCGAGGGCATGGAATTTGCCAGCTTCGGCGACACGCCGTATCTCTTCCTGCTGGCCGAGCGCGCCTCGATGGTCGGGGTCTACGACATGACCGACCCGGCCGCGCCGGTTCTGAAGCAGCTGCTGCCGTCGGGCATCGCCCCCGAGGGCGCCGTCGCGATCCCGCAGCGCAACCTCTTCGTCACCGCCAACGAGGAAGACCTCGTCGAGGATGGCGGCGTGCGCGCGCATGTGATGATCTACGAATATGCCGAAGGCGAGGCGCAGTACCCGACGCTGACCTCGGAGGGCGCCGACGAGCTGATCGGCTGGGGTGCGATCTCGGGCATGGTGGCCGGTGAGGACGGCATGATCCACGCCGTCAACGACAGCTTCTACGGCTACCAGCCGCGCATCTTCACCATCGACCCGTCGCAGAGCCCGGCGCGCATCGTCGCGGCGACCGACGTGACCCGGAAGGGCCGCAATGCCCAGAAGCTTGACCTCGAGGGCATCACAACCGATGGCGAGGGCGGCTTCTGGCTGGCCTCCGAGGGCCGCACCGACCGGCTCGTGCCGCATGCGCTCTACCACGTGAATGCCGAGGGCGAGATCGAGGACGAGGTCTCGCTGCCGGCCGAGCTTCTGGCGGTCGAGAAGCGTTTCGGCTTCGAGGGCGTCACCATGATCGACGGCACGCTGTGGATGGCAGTGCAGCGCGAATGGGGCGACGATCCGGCAGATCACGTCAAGCTCGTGTCCTACACCCCCGAGACCGAGGAGTGGGGCGCCGTGCTCTATCCCAAGGCGACGCCCGAGACCGGCTGGGTCGGCCTGTCCGAGATCACCGCGCATGGCGATCACGTCTATGTCGTTGAGCGTGACAACCAGATCGGCGCCAATGCCGTGACCAAGAAGGTCTACCGCATTGCCCTGTCCGAGATGCAGCCCGCCGCACTGGGCGGCGAGCTGCCGGTGGTGAGCAAGGAAGAGGTGCGCGACCTGATCCCCGACCTGAAAGGCTGGGGCGGCTACGTGGTCGACAAGGTCGAAGGCCTCGCGATCACCGATGCCGGCACCGTCTATGTCTCGACCGACAATGACGGCGTCGATGACAGCTCCGGCGAGACCTTCTTCTGGTCCTTCGAGCTCGAGTGAACGCAGCCCGATCCATCAGTAGATTTGGAAGGGGCGGGCCATCTGGTCCGCCCTTCTCCGTTTCGCAGCTGATGCCCTGCCCCGGCATACCCGCGCCTGAACGGGCGCGCATTGCCGACCTCTGCAGGCCCCGCGCGGCGCGACAGCGTGCCGGGCGTCATGCCGCGCGAGATCGAAGACCCTCACCTTGATCATCATCAACGAGCATCCTGCGCCCGGCTGCCATGATGCGGGACAATGGAGGCAGGAGGAGGACGCCCGTGCGCCTGAAATCAAAGCGCAGAGAGTTGCAGGGGCTGAACGGCGCGGTCGGACTGGCCGTCGGGCTGGGCGGCTTCGTCGGCCAGCTTTACCCGGCCTCGGTCGCCGTGTTCGGCGCGCTGGCGATCTGGATCATCGGTGCGACACTGATCAACCTGCTGACCGATCCGCCGGACAAGAAATAAGGGGCAGCGCCCTCCTGGCAGGCGCGTCCGGGGGATCTTTCAATGCGCACAGCCAGCGCATTCCGCGCTCGCCAGTAGCTCAGGACGGCCCGCAGGCGGCCCCTCTCAGGTCACCACGCGCAGCGTCAGGTTGATGCGCCCGCCCTGCGGCAGCAGCGTCGAAGAGCCGAAGCGGATGCGGTCGACGCCGTGATGGCGCAACCGCGCCTCGCCGCCCATGACCACCACCGCGCCCGAGCCCAGCCAGACCGACTCGGTCTTGCCGCCGCGCTCGGTGTTGCCCATGCGGAAGAGCCCGTCATCTCCAAGCGAGACCGACACCACCGGGCAGGCGAAATCCGCCTCGTCCTTGTCCTGATGCAGCCCCATGCGGGCGCCCTCGCCGTACCAGTTGATCAGGCAGCACTCGGGCTCTCGGGCGCAGCCCGATACGTCGCGCCAGATCGCCAGCACCTCCTCGGGGATCGGCGGCCAGTCCATGCCCTCGGGATGGCGCGGCTCGTAGCGGTAGCCGCGCCGGTCGGTGACCCAGCCGAAGCGGCCCGCCGCGGACATCCGCACCGACATCTTCTGCCCGCGCGGGGTCACCGGCTGGTAAAGCGGTGCGAAGCGCAGACAATCGCGCAAACGCTCTATCAGCGCCTCCTGCGCGGAGCGGTCAAGGTGGTCCGGGTAGATCCGGAAGCCGCGCTGTTCGATGTGATGTGCCATGGCCACTTTCTTCCGCAAAGGACGGCGCGTCGCAAAGAAAATCCCCGGATTCGCCGGATTCAGCGACTGCAGGGCGCTTGCAGCGCTGAAACCCCCTCCTTATATACCGTCCGAAGCCGCGAGGCCCCGGCCAAACGGCATCGCAATCAGCGGGGCTGGATGCCGTAATCGGGTCCGACGCCTCGTGTCATCGCCTTGAATTGGAAAGGGATCGAAGTATGGGTAAAGTTATCGGTATCGACCTCGGCACCACGAACTCCTGCGTCGCCATCATGGACGGCAGCCAGGCGCGCGTGATCGAAAACGCCGAAGGCACCCGCACCACCCCCTCCATCGTCGCATTTGCCGACGATGAACGCCTCGTCGGCCAGCCCGCAAAGCGCCAGGCCGTCACCAACCCCGAAGCCACCATCTTTGCCGTCAAGCGCCTGATCGGCCGTCGCACCACCGACGCCGAGGTGACCAAGGATCAGGGCATCGTGCCCTACAAGATCGTTGACGGCGGCAATGGCGACGCGTGGGTGGAAGCCAAGGGCGAAAAGTATTCGCCGTCGCAGATTTCCGCCTTCATCCTCGGCAAGATGAAGGAAACCGCCGAAAGCTATCTCGGCGAAGAGGTGACCCAGGCGGTCATCACCGTGCCGGCCTATTTCAACGACGCCCAGCGTCAGGCCACCAAGGACGCCGGCAAGATTGCCGGTCTCGAAGTCCTGCGCATCATCAACGAGCCGACCGCGGCCGCGCTGGCCTATGGTCTCGACAAGAAAGAGACCAAGACCATCGCCGTGTATGACCTCGGCGGCGGCACCTTCGACGTCACCATCCTCGAGATCGACGATGGCCTGTTCGAGGTGAAGTCGACCAACGGCGACACGTTCCTCGGCGGTGAAGACTTCGACATGCGGATCGTCAACTACCTGGCGGACGAGTTCAAGAAAGAGCACCAGGTCGACCTGACCAAGGACAAGATGGCCCTGCAGCGTCTCAAGGAAGCTGCTGAAAAGGCCAAGATCGAGCTCTCGAGCGCGACCCAAACCGAGATCAACCAGCCGTTCATCTCGATGGGCTCGGGCGGCCAGCCGCTGCACATGGTCATGAAGCTGACCCGCGCCAAGCTGGAAAGCCTCGTCGGCGACCTGATCAAGAACTCGATCAAGCCCTGCCAGGCGGCCCTCAAGGACGCTGGCCTGTCCAAGGACGAGATCGACGAGATCGTTCTGGTCGGCGGTCAGACCCGGATGCCGAAGGTCATCGAAGAGGTGACCAAGTTCTTCGGCAAGGAGCCGCACAAGGGCGTGAACCCGGACGAGGTTGTCGCCATGGGCGCCGCCATTCAGGCCGGTGTTCTGCAGGGGGACGTGAAGGACGTGGTCCTGCTCGACGTGACCCCGCTGTCGCTGGGCATCGAGACGCTGGGTGGCGTGTTCACCCGCCTGATCGACCGCAACACCACGATCCCGACCAAGAAGTCGCAGATCTTCTCCACCGCCGAGGACAACCAGTCGGCCGTGACGATCCGCGTCTTCCAGGGTGAGCGCGAGATGGCAGCAGACAACAAGCTGCTCGGCCAGTTCAATCTCGAGCAGATCCCGCCGGCACCGCGCGGCCTGCCGCAGATCGAGGTGACCTTCGACATCGACGCCAACGGCATCGTCTCCGTGTCCGCCAAGGACAAGGGCACGAACAAAGAGCAGAAGATCACCATCCAGGCCTCCGGTGGCCTTTCGGACGAGGACATCGAAAAGATGGTCCAGGAAGCCGAAGAGAACTCCGAGAAGGACAAGGAGCGTCGCGAGCTCGTCGAGGCCCGCAACCAGGCCGAGAGCCTCATCCACTCGACCGAGAAGTCGATGGAAGAGCACAGCGACAAGGTCGATCCGACGACCATCGAAGCGATCGAGCTGGCCGTTGCCGCGCTGAAGGAAGACCTCGAGAAGGACGACGTGAAGGCCGACAAGATCAAGGCCGGCATCCAGAACGTCACCGAGTCCGCCATGAAGCTGGGCGAGGCGATCTACAAGGCACAGGCCGACGCCGGTGATGGCGCGGAAGAGCCCCAGGCCGCCGACGACAGCAACTCGAACGCCGGTGACGACGATATCGTCGATGCCGATTTCGAGGACCTTGGCAACGACAAGCGCAGCTGAGGCCGCGCGTAGGAACAGAGCGGGGGCCGGTCCGGATGCCGGGCCGGCCCCTCTCCGTTCCGGGATACAGGAGGGCATGAATGTCCAAGCGTGACTATTACGACGTGCTCGGTGTCAGCAAAGGTGCCTCCGCGGACGAGATCAAGAAGGGCTATCGCAAGAAGGCCAAGGAACTCCACCCCGACCGGAACGCCGACAACCCCGATGCCGAGAACCTCTTCAAGGAGGCCAACGAGGCCTACGACGTCCTGAAGGACCCGGAGAAGAAGGCGGCCTATGACCGCTTCGGCCATGCGGCCTTCGAAGGTGGCATGGGCGGTGGCGGCGGTGGCCGTCCCGGCGGCGGCTTCCAGGGCCAGGGCGATTTCGCCAGCGCGTTCTCCGACGTGTTCGACGATCTCTTCGGCGACTTCATGGGCGGACGCCAGGGCGGCGGCGGGCGGCAGCGCGCCGCGCGCGGGGCCGACCTGCGCTACAACCTGCGCGTGACGCTCGAGGAGGCCTATAACGGCCTGCAGAAGACGATCAACGTGCCGAGTTCGGTGCAATGCGACGAGTGCAACGGCTCGGGTGCCGAAGGCGGTGCTGAACCGGTGACCTGTCCGACCTGTTCGGGCATGGGCAAGGTGCGGGCAACGCAGGGCTTCTTCACCGTTGAGCGCACCTGTCCGACCTGCTCGGGCCTTGGCCAGATCATCAAGAACCCCTGTTCCAAGTGCGGCGGTCAGGGCCGCGTGCAGCGCGAGCGGGCGCTTTCGGTCAACATTCCCGCCGGTGTCGAGACCGGCACCCGCATCCGGCTTGCCGGTGAGGGCGAGGCCGGGATGCGCGGCGGGCCTCCGGGCGATCTCTACATCTTCATCGACGTGCAGAAGCACGAGATCTTCGAGCGCGAAGGCAGCGAGCTGCATTGCCGCGTTCCGGTGTCGATGGCGACGGCGGCCCTGGGTGGCGACATCGAGGTTCCGACAATCGACGGCGGCCGCAGCCGGGTGAAGATTCCCTCCGGCAGCCAGTCGGGCCGGCAGATGCGCCTGCGTGGCAAGGGCATGCCCGCCCTGCGTGGCGGCTCGGCCGGGGACATGTTCATCGAGCTCGCGGTCGAGACCCCGGTGAACCTGACGTCGCGCCAGAAAGAGCTTCTGCGCGAATTCGAGGAGCTGAGCGAGGACAACAATCCGGAATCGCACAGCTTTTTCTCTTCGGTCCGCAACTTCTGGGACTCGATGAAGGGCTGATCGCCTGTCCGGTCCCGGTTGGGGCCGGCAAACGCTCCGGACGAGTCGAAGCGATCACGGACAGAGGTGCACTGCGCGTCACGTCCGACACCGAACGGAACATTCACGACAGGGCCCGGGTTCATTCCCCGGGCCCTTTCCTTATTGCGAGCCGAAACCGATGTTCGACTGGATCACAAACCTCATCGACAGCATGGGCGCGTTCGGCGTCGCGCTGCTGATGTTCCTTGAAAACGTCTTCCCTCCGATCCCCTCGGAGCTGATCATGCCGCTGGCCGGGTTCAACGCGGCACGCAACACCATGTCCCTGCCGCTGGTGATCCTCGCCGGCAGCGCCGGCTCGCTGGCCGGGGCCTATCTCTGGTACTGGATCGGGCGGCGGATCGGCTTCGAGCGGCTCTGCCACCTGTCGCAGCGCCATGGCCGGTGGCTTTCGGTGTCGCCCGACGAATTCGACCGCGCCAACGGCTGGTTCGACCGCCACGGCGGCAGCGCGGTGCTGTTCGGTCGCGTCATCCCCACCGTCCGCACCTTCATCTCGGTCCCGGCGGGCGTCAGGCGCATGTCTCGCGGCTGGTTCCTCGGCCTCAGCGCGCTCGGCACCGTGGCCTGGACATCGGTGCTCACGCTTGCTGGCTATTGGCTCGAAGGCGGCTACGAGGCGGTCAGCGCTTGGCTGAACCCCGTGTCGACCGTGGTGGTTCTGGCGCTGGTCGGCACCTACCTCTGGCGTGTGGCGACCTATGGCCGCCGGATGCGCCGCAAGGGCAGCGATTGAGCTCGTCTAAAACCCGACGCAGCCATTCCCGGCCTCACCCTTTAACCTTTCTGTAACCTAACGCCCGTCAGGCTGATGGCCATGGCAGAGAGATCGCATTTCGCCGATGGTCAGGCCTCGCTGTTCGGCGGGGACGAGGCTCCTGTACCGCGCGACGCGCCGGCACCGTCCTACCTGCGCGACCACCGGGCACGGCTTCGACAGAGGTTCCGCGAAGGTGGCGCCGATGCCCTGCCCGATTACGAGATGCTTGAACTGCTGCTGTTCCGGGCCATCCCCCGGCGCGATGTGAAGCCTCTGGCGCGCGCGCTGCTCGACACGTTCGGGGATTTCAACGCGGTTGTCTCGGCCCCGGAGCGACGATTGGCAGCCGTCGCGGGGGTCGGCGAATCGGTGATCACCGAACTGAAACTGGTGGAAGCGGCGGCGCACAGGCTCGCGCGATCGCGGGTGCTGCAACGCCCGGTGGTCAGCTCGTGGGACGCCTTGCTCAGCTATTGCCAGACCGCGATGGCTCATCGCGAAACGGAACAGTTCCGCATCCTGTTTCTCGACCGCAAGAACGTGCTGATCGCCGATGAGGCGCAGGCCCGTGGCACGGTGGATCACGTGCCGGTCTATCCGCGCGAGGTGGTGAAGCGCGCGCTCGAGCTCAACGCAAGCGCGCTGATCCTCGTCCACAACCACCCCTCTGGCGATCCCACCCCGAGCGGTGCCGATATCGAGATGACCGAGCAGATCCGCATCGCCGCCGAGGCACTCGGCATCACTCTACACGATCACCTCGTGATCGGTCGGTCCCGCGAATTGAGCTTCCGCGCCGAGGGGCTGCTCTGAGATCCCGAAGGAAAGCGCGCAACGGCTTGAGCAGAGCCTTGTCCGCCCCGGCCGGCCTCCTCGTTCAGCGCAGCCAGACCTCGACCCGCCGGTTCACCTGCCGTCCCCAGACCGTGTCGTCGCAGGCCATCGGCATCGCCTCGCCAAAGGCCTCAACCCCGAGCTCAAGCCGCCGCAAATCCGCCGCTTCGGCCGCGTTCAGCACTGCCGCGCGTACCGCCTCGGCCCGCTCATAAGCGATTTCGAGATTGGCCTCTGCCGGCCCTTGCGCGTCGGAGAAGCCGACGAAGACAAGCTCGCGCCCGTCATACTCTCCCGCCTCCAGCGCCCTCGCCAACTGCTGCACGTTTGAACGCGACTGCGCGTCGAGCCCTGTCTCGCCCGCCTCGAAGCGGAACGACGTGGTCAGCCGCCGCATCGGCGCCAGCGTCGCCACCAGACGCTGCAACCCGGTCAGCCCCTGATCGCCCTCGGCCACGATGATCGCGTTGGCGAGCCGGTCGCCCTGTTGGGCCAGCGCGATTTCCTCGGGCATCTGGTCCACGAACCCGGCGCGACGGATGACAATCTGCGCCGGTGCGCTGCGGGTATAGGCGAGGAAGTCCCGCGCCAGCGCCGGCAGGCGTCGCGCGGGAAGGTAAAGGAACATCGGCGCCGTGAGCGGGTAGTCCTCGGTCTTGATCGACGCGCGGTGTCCGCGCAATTCGAAACCGCAGCTGCCGGTGAGGCGCAGCGGCTTGGTATTTCCGATCTCGGAATAGCTCGCCATGCCGATGCCCAGAGGATCGCGGGCTACCGCCTCGGAGAGCTCGGCATTGCCGCGGTGACGTTTGATCTCGCCCCCGAGCACCAGCCCCGAGGGCCGCAGCAACCGGTCCTCGATGCCCTGCGACAGCCCCGAGGTCGCATTGCGCAAATGCAGAACCACCGGCGCATCGGGACCACCAAGGGCGCTCCAGCTCTCGGCCTGCCCCGACAGTACCTCGGCCAGCGCCGCCAGAGAAATCGCATCGACCGGGTTTGTCTGCGCCACCACCGGGATCATCGCATCAAGCGCCAGAACCCGGCTGCGATTGACTTCCGACAGGTCGCCGAGCCCGGCCTCTCGCGCCGCGCTGCGCTCCTCGGGGCGGATCTCGCGCAGCGCCATGACGATATCGGCCTCATCGTCGAGCAGGTCGTCGAACCCGCCATCGGTGCTCGTCAGGTGGAAATGGAACCGCCCGACCACGCGCCCCTCGGCCGGATCGCTGAGCGTGTAGCGGAAACGGCGGTCGCCAAGCAGTTCGCGCTCGGCGCTCAGGCCGTTGCGCAGGGCAAAGCCCTCGATCAGCGCGGGCATCAGCACCTCACCGATGGTGGCTGAGCCCGACACCCGCATCTCGGCGACGAAATCGGTGAGCGACGGGCAGCCCGGACCGTCGCAGAGCACGCCCGAGGCGTCGACGGTCAGTTCGCCATAGCGCGTTTCGATGCGGTAGAATTCCCCGTCGAAGCCGAGCAGCGTGCCGGTGAGCTCGATCCCGCCATCCCGGGAGCGCAGAGCGATGTCCTGTGCCCAGAGTGGTGCGCCGGCAATGAAAAGTGCGGCGAAGATCGCCGCACGAAGCAGTCCCATGAGGTGACCCCGATAGCCCGTCAGTTGCTGGCGATCTTCAGGTCTTCGATGAGGTTTTTCAACACCAGAAAGTCACCGACACTGTCGCAGTCCGGCATCTCGAGGCTGAGATCATGCACTTGCAGCCCGGCCTCGCCCCGCAGCTCGAGGGTCTGCGCCTCCACGGCGTTTCCGCAATTGGCATCCGTCAGTTCGGCCTCGACGCTGACGGCGACCGCGCCGGTCTTCCGGGCCGCGCCGGCGGGGAAGCTGTAGATCTCGGCCATGCGCGGGGTCAGTGTGTCGGGGTTCCCGAGGCGGGTCAGGAAGCCGCCCACCCCCTTGGCGGTGCGGCCCATGTCACCGGTGGCGGCGGCCCAGACATGACCCTCGGAGAAATAGTCGGCACCGAATTCGCGGGCGTGCAGCTGCAAGCCGCTGTCGCCGCGCCATTGCAGGGCAACGCGATCGTAGAACGGCAGCGCCGAGACCTCGGCGATGGCGGTGGCACCATCGTCATTGTCGAAGGCCGCGATGAACAGCGCCTTCTGCGCCAGCGCCGGCACGTCGATCGCCAGCTGCCCCTCGGGGCCGGTGAACTCGGTGAACATGAGGCCCTGATGGTGGATCGTGACCTGTTCGGAGGCGTAGCACGGCGCCCGCAGCGACAGCGCCACCATGGCGCCGGCGCGGGGCTCGGCGGTGAGCCGCACGGTACAGTCCGGCGCCGCGGCAAGACTGTCCGGTTGGGGCTCAGATTGCACCGCGACGACGGCGGGGGTCGCTTCCACATCCGTCTCGTCGGTGGCGGCGGCGGGTTCGAGCAGGTCAAGGCCATGGTCGAGATCGGGCGCGAGCGCCGCCTCGACCGGCAGCCGCGGCATCGCGGCGGACGAAGTATCGGTGATATCGCTGACGACGATTCCGGTTTCGGGCGCTCGGTCCGCGCTCCGGAGGTAGCCCCCGTTCTGCATCACGAAGCCGATCGCCAGCGCCGCGCCGACCGTCGCTGCCGCGAGGAGATATGTCTTGTTGAGCCGTGCCATTGCACCCTCCGCTCGTTTTCAACCCGTTCCCTTGGGGACGATCTATCGCGCTGAAAAGAGGCGCCGGTTGGGCGCAAGGAAGGAGTCAATTCGTCAGGTCCGACAGAGATTTGCCGGACCTGACAGAGATCTTGTGGTCAGGCCAGCCGGCCGTGGCAGTGCTTGAACTTCTTGCCCGAGCCGCAGGGGCATGCGTCGTTGCGCGACGGGTTGCCCCAGGTTGTCGGATCCGATTCGTCGAAGCCCTCGACCAGCGGTGCGTCGGGCGACTCGGGGGCACCGGGCTCACCGGGAGGCGGCGCCGCTGCGGCGGGCTCGTGACCGGCGGTGGCGGCCTCGGCCTGACGGCGAAGCTGGGCCTGCTGCTGGGCGAGCTGCTCCATCATCTTGCGCTGCTCGTCCTCGCTCATCGGGCGGACGCGGCTGAGCTGCTCGGTGACCTGCTCGCGCAGCGACTCGAGCATGGTCTCGAAGAGCTGGAACGCCTCGGTCTTGTACTCGTTGAGCGGATCGCGCTGCGCATAGCCGCGGAAGCCCACCACCGAGCGCAGGTGCTCGAGCGTCAGCAGGTGCTCGCGCCACTTCGTGTCGATGGTCTGAAGCAGCACCTGCTTCTCGATCTGGCGCATTGTCTCGGGTCCGAAGGCTTCGGCCTTCTCGGCCATGAATTTGTCGGACGCCTCTTCCATGCGCTCGCGGATGATGTCTGCGTCGACGCCCTCTTCCTCGCCCCATGCCATCACCGGCACGTCGATTCCGAGCTTCTCGAGCGCGGCGGCGTAGAGCCCCTGCGTGTCCCACTGGTCGGCATAGGTCTTGGGCGGGACATAGGTATCGACCAGCTCGTCGATGACCTCGTGGCGCATGTCCTCGGTAACCTCGGAGACGTCCTCGGCCTCCATGATCTCGAGACGCTGGGCAAAGATCACCTTGCGCTGGTCGTTCATCACGTCGTCGAACTTGAGCAGCTGCTTGCGGATGTCGAAGTTGCGGCCCTCGACCTTGGCCTGCGCGCGCTCGAGCGACTTGTTCACCCACGGGTGGATGATCGCCTCGCCTTCCTTCATGCCAAGCTTCGACAGCATCTTGTCGAGCCGCTCGGAGCCGAAGATGCGCATCAGGTCATCTTCGAGCGAAAGGTAGAAGGAGCTGCGGCCCGGGTCACCCTGACGGCCCGATCGGCCGCGCAGCTGGTTGTCGATGCGGCGGCTCTCGTGGCGCTCGGTGGCAAGCACGTAGAGACCGCCGGCCTGCTTCACGGCCTCTTCGTCGGCGGCGTGCGCCTCCTCGATCCGTTGCCGGATCTCCTCGGGATCGCCCTCGGGCTCCGCCTCGAGCGCTTCCATCACCTTGAAGTCGACGTTGCCACCGAGTTTGATGTCGGTGCCACGGCCGGCCATGTTGGTGGCGATGGTAATGGCGCCGAGCTTGCCGGCATCGGCAACGATCTGCGCTTCCTGCTCGTGCTGGCGCGCGTTCAGCACGTTGTGCGTCAGGCCGGCCTTGGTCAGCAGCTGCGACAGCATCTCGGATTTCTCGATCGAGGTGGTGCCGACGAGGACCGGCTGGCCCTTCTCGTGCGCCGCCTTGATCTCCTCGGCGATGGCCTCGTATTTCTCGACACCCGTGCGGTAGACCTTGTCGTCCTCGTCGATCCGGGCGATCGGGCGGTTGGTCGGAACCTCGACCACGCCGAGACCGTAGATCTCCATGAATTCCTCGGCCTCGGTCGCGGCGGTGCCGGTCATGCCCGAAAGCTTGTCGTAGAGGCGGAAGTAGTTCTGGAAGGTCACCTGGGCGAGGGTCACGTTCTCGGGCTGAATGCTGCAGCCCTCCTTCGCCTCGATGGCCTGGTGCAGCCCGTCGGACAGGCGCCGGCCAACCATCATGCGGCCGGTGAACTCATCGATCAGAACGACCTGCCCGTCGCGGACGATATAGTCCTTGTCGCGGGTATAGAGCTTGTGTGCCCGCAGACCCTGGTTGACGTGGTGCACCACGGTGGTGCTCTCCGGGTCGTAGAGCGTCTGCCCCTCGGGGAGCACGCCGCGCAGGTGAAGAATCTCTTCAAGCGCCTCGTTGCCCTCGTCGGTGAAGCTGACGTTGCGGGTTTTTTCGTCGATCGTGTAGGCGTCGTCCGAGAGCTGCGGGATCAGCCGGTCGACCGCCATATAGAGATCCGAGCGATCCTGGCTCGGCCCCGAGATGATCAGCGGCGTCCGCGCCTCGTCGATCAGGATGCTGTCGACCTCGTCGACCACGGCGAAATAGTGCCCGCGCTGCATCATCTGGTTCAGCTCGGACTTCATGTTGTCGCGCAGGTAGTCGAAGCCCAGCTCGTTGTTCGTGGCATAGGTGACGTCGGCGGCGTAGGCGCTCTTCTTCTCGTCCTCGGGCTGCTGCGGGTAGACCACGCCGGTGGTCAGGCCGAGCGCGCCGTAGACCTTGCTCATCCACTCGGCGTCACGGCGGGCGAGGTAGTCGTTCACGGTGACGATGTGCACGCCCTTGCCGGTCAGCGCATTGAGATAGGCCGGGAAGGTGGCGACCAGCGTCTTGCCCTCACCGGTCTTCATCTCCGAGATGTTGCCCTGGTGCAGGAAGATGCCGCCCATCAGCTGGGTGTCGAAGGCGCGCAGGCCAAGCGCCCGCTTGGCGCCCTCGCGGCAGTTGGCGAAAGCCTCCGGCAGCAGCGCGTCGAGCTTTTCGCCATCGGCGATGCGCTTCTTGAGCTCTTCGGTCTTGGCGATCAGGCCGGCATCATCGAGCGCCTCGAACTCGGGCTCCAGCGCGTTGATCTTTGCGACCAGCGGGCGTGTCGCCTTGATCTTGCGGTCGTTCGGCGTTCCAAACACCTTCCGCGCGATAGTTCCGATACCCAGCATACCTGCCCGTTCCTGTCTGACAAAGTCGTGTTCTCGTCGTGGCATCCGCTTGCCCGCCTCGAACACAGCCCATATGACACAGGGGAACGACCGGCCTTGCAGAGCCTTATGGGCATGTAAGGCTCGGCTCAGAAAGTGTCAACGTTGCCCTCGCGGGCAGCCCACGAAGGACCCGAAAGGACCTTATTCGATGCGCAAAACCCTCACCACGCTCTCCGCCGCCGCCCTGGCCGTCACCATGGCGATGCCGGCACAGGCTCAGGACCAGGCCGAGGAGATGGAGCTCGACACCGTCGTGGCGACCGTCAATGGCGAAGACATCACGCTTGGCCACATGCTGATGGTACGGACCACTCTTCCCGAGCAGTATCAACAGCTTGGCGACGATGTGCTCTGGGACGGCATCCTCGACCAGCTGGTCCGTCAGGCCGCCCTCGCACAGGACGAGAACGCCGTCGAGACCAAGCGCGTGACGCTGTCGATCGACAACGAGCGCCGCGCCCTGCTGGCCGGCGAAGTGGTCAAGGCGATCGCCGAGACCTCGGTCAGCGACGAGGCCGTTCAGGCCGCCTACGAGGCCGATTACACCGATGCCGAAACGGGCAAGGAGTTCAACGCGTCGCACATTCTCGTGGAAACCGAGGAAGACGCGCAGGCGCTGGTCGAGGAGCTGGAAGGCGGCGCCGATTTCGCAGAGCTGGCGCGCGAGAAATCGACCGGCCCCTCGGGCCCCAACGGTGGCGAGCTCGGCTGGTTTGCCGCCGGCATGATGGTCGAGCCGTTCCAGGAGGCGGTCGAGATGCTCGAGGTCGGCGCGGTCTCCGAGCCGGTGCAGACCCAGTTCGGCTGGCACGTGATCAAGCTCAACGAGACCCGCGCCAAGGAAGCCCCGGCGCTCGACGAGGTGCGCGGCGAGATCGAGATGTCGCTGCAGCAGCAGGCGGTCGAGAAATATATTGACGAAACTCTCGCATCGGCGGAAGTCACCCGCATGGACAAGTCCGAGGCCGACGTCTCGGCGCTTTCGAACATGCAGCTCCTGGAGGACTAATTGGCCAAGATCACGTCCGTTTCGCCCCTCGCCCCCGCCGCATTCCCGGAGCTTCCGGTGATCGACGGGGTCCGCTTCGCTTCGGTCGCCGCGGGGGTCCGATATGCCGGGCGAACCGACGTGATGCTGACCCTGCTCGATCCCGGCACCACCGTTGCCGGGGTCTTCACCCGCTCCGCGACCCGTTCCGCCAACGTGCTCGACTGCCAGTCGAAAATCGGCGGCGAGAGCGACGCGGGCGCGGCGATCATCGTCAACTCGGGCAATTCCAACGCCTTCACAGGCAAGGCCGGCGACGGCTCGGTGGCGGCGATCTGCGCCGCCGTTGCCAAGGCCACCGGCCTGCCTGAGACGCGCGTCTTCACCAGCTCCACCGGTGTGATCGGCGAGCGCCTGCCGCATGACCGCATCATCGCCAAGGTCGACGACCTGGTGGCGGCGCTCGCGCCCGGCAAGGGCGACGAGGCGGCCCGCGCCATCATGACCACCGACACCTTCCCCAAGGGCGCCTGCGCCACCGTGGCGCTGCCCGGCGGCGAGGTGAAGATCGCCGGTTTCGCCAAGGGCTCGGGGATGATCGCCCCCGACATGGCGACGATGCTGGTCTACATCTTCACCGACGCCAAGGTGTCGCGCGCCGACCTGCAGACGATGGTCTCCGAGATCAACGACCGCAGCTTCAACTGCATCACCGTCGACAGCGACACCTCGACCTCGGACACGCTGCTGATGGGGGCCACCGGCGCCTCCGGCGTCGAGGTCACCCTGGCCGACAGCGATTTCGCTCAGGCCCTTGAGGGCGTGTTCCTCGATCTCGCCCACCAGGTGGTCAAGGATGGCGAGGGCGCGACCAAGTTCGTCACCGTCAACGTCACCGGCGCGAAAACCGACGCCGACGCCCGCACCCACGCGCTGGCCATCGCCAACTCGCCGCTCGTCAAGACCGCCGTCGCCGGCGAGGATCCGAACTGGGGCCGCATCGTCATGGCTGTGGGCAAGTCCGGCGCCGCAGCCGACCGCGACAGGCTGACCATCCGCTTCGGCGACGTGCTTGTGGCCGAGAATGGCTGGGTCGCCCCTTCCTACAAGGAAGAGGACGGCGCTGCGCTGATGAAGCAGCCCGAAATCACCATCTCGGTCGATATCGGCCTCGGCGCCGGCAAGGCGACGGTCTGGACCTGTGACCTGACCCACGGCTACATCTCGATCAACGCCGATTACCGGTCCTGACCCCACCCCTTCTCTGGTTCTGAAATACCTCGGGGAGCGCGAGGGGCAGCGCCCCTCGCCGGCCTGACCCCGAGGCCGGGAGACCCCTCATGTCGAAGATCATCCTCGTCTCCGCCGTCGCGCTCATCGACACCGACGGCCGCATCCTTCTGGCGCAGCGCCCGGAGGGCAAGTCCATGGCCGGGCTCTGGGAGTTCCCTGGTGGCAAGGTCGAGCCCGGCGAGAGCCCCGAGGTCGCGCTCATCCGCGAGTTGCAGGAAGAACTCGGCATCGACACCTGGGAAAGCTGCCTTGCGCCTCTGACCTTCGCCTCGCATGCCTATGAGAGCTTCCACCTGCTGATGCCGCTCTTTGCCTGCCGAAAATGGGAGGGCACGCCGCAGTCGAAGGAAGGGCAGGCGCTGAAGTGGGTCCACGCCCGCGACCTGCGCGATTACCCGATGCCGCCCGCCGACATCCCGCTGATCCCGATCCTGCGCGACTGGCTCTGACGCGAGGCATGTCCAGAACTTTCTGCGCTGCGGCGAAAGAAAATCGCCGAAAATGACCTGGATGCTAGGTAATTAGGCGTAGTTGACAAAATTTGTTCTGGTTCCGTTAACGATTCGCCGGTATTCATAAATCTGTAATATCCGTATCGAGGAACACTGAAATGCTGCGTACCATCATCCTTGGCAGCTGCGTCTCGGTTCAGGGCATTCTCGAGAAGAGTCTCCCTGACGGTCGCATTGCCGTTCGTGTCGGAAATCAGGTCTTTACCGGGAACCCGGTGGCTGCCTGAACCGAACGACAAGTTCTGATTTCTCGTGAAAAGCCCGGAGCACCTGCTCCGGGCTTTTCCATTTTCCGTGGGCCGCCATGGGGCAATTCAACGAACGCGGGAACCCCAGTTTCACGAAAATGAAAACACCCGGAGGTTTCCCTCCGGGTGTTCCTGTTTCGACGATCCGGCAAGGATCAGAGCGAGCGCTCGATCTCCTCGCGCTCGAAGATCTCGATGACGTCCTGCGGGCGGACATCGTCGTAGTTCTCGAAAGCCATGCCGCACTCCTGGCCCGACTGGACCTCGGAGACCTCGTCCTTGAAGCGCTTCAGCGTCTTCAGCGTGCCTTCGTGGATCACCACGTTGTCGCGCAGCAGGCGGACGCCTGCGGAACGGCGGGCAACACCCTCGGTGACGAGACAGCCGGCGACCTTGCCGACGTTGGAGACCTTGAAGACCTCCTTGATCTCGGCATAGCCGATGAAGTTCTCGCGGATCTCGTTCGACAGCAGGCCGGAAGCCGCCGCCTTCACGTCGTCCACGAGGTCGTAGATCACCGAGTAGTAGCGGATCTCCACGCCCTTCTGGTTGGCGCTGTTGCGGGCCGGTGCGTTGGCACGGACGTTGAAGCCGATGACCGGGCAGCCCGACGCTTCGGCAAGGCCGATATCGGTCTCGGTGATGGCACCCACACCGTAGTGGATGACCCGCACGCGGACCTCGTCGTTGCCGACCTTCTCCAGCGCCTGGACGATGGCCTCGGCAGAGCCCTGCACGTCGGCCTTCACCACGATGGGCAGCTCGGAGACGTTCTCGTCGTCCTTGGCCTTCATCATCAGCTGCTCGAGGGTCGTCGCGGCACCGGCGGCGGCGCGCTTCTCCTTGGCGGCGTGTTCGCGGTATTCGGCGATCTCGCGGGCCTGCGCCTCGGTAGAGGTCACGTTGAGAACGTCACCGGCTTCGGGCGTGCCGTTGAGGCCAAGCACCTCGACGGGCACCGACGGGCCGGCTTCCTTCACGCGCTCACCCTTGTCGTTGATCAGCGCACGGACCTTGCCGTACTGCTCGCCCACGACGAAGATGTCGCCCTGCTTCAGGGTGCCGTTCTGCACCAGAACCGTCGCGACCGGGCCACGGCCCACGTCGAGCTGGGCTTCGATCACGGCACCTTCGGCGGCGCGGTTTGGGTTGGCGTTCAGTTCGAGAACCTCGGCTTGCAGCGCGATGGCTTCGAGCAGTTCGTCCAGACCCTGCCCGGTATGGGCCGAGACCTCGACATCCTGCACGTCACCGGACATCTGCTCCACGATCACCTCGTGTTGCAGCAGGTCGGTGCGCACCTTGGTCGGGTTCGCCTCGGGCTTGTCGACCTTGTTGATCGCGACGATCATCGGAACACCGGCGGCCTTGGCGTGGCTGATGGCTTCGACGGTCTGCGGCATCACCGCGTCGTCAGCCGCCACCACCAGCACCACGATGTCGGTCACCTGAGCACCACGCGAGCGCATCGAGGTGAACGCCGCGTGGCCGGGCGTGTCGAGGAAGGTCAGAACGTCGCCACCCTTGGTCGTCACCTGGTAGGCGCCGATGTGCTGGGTGATGCCGCCGGCTTCGCCGGAGGTGACGTTGGCTTCGCGGATCTTGTCGAGCAGCGAGGTCTTGCCGTGGTCGACGTGGCCCATGATCGTGATGACCGGCGGACGCGGCAGGAGGTCTTCCGGCTTGTCGTCCACGGTCTTGATCACGTCCTCGACGTCGGCATCGGACACGCGGGTCACGCGGTGGCCGAATTCCTCGATGATCAGTTCCGCGGTGTCGGCATCGATCGACTGGTTCTGGGTCGCCATGATGCCACTCTGCATCAGCGCCTTGACCACATCCGCGACACGCTCGGCCATACGGTTGGCCAGTTCCGCAACGGTGATCGCCTCGGGAAGCTGAACGTCGCGCACGATCTTCTCGCGCTGCTGGCTGCCACCCATCGCCTTCTGACGCGCACGCTCCTGCTTGCGCTTCATAGCGGCCATGGATTTCTGCCGGCCGCCCTCGCCGCCAAGCGCCTGGTTCAGGGTCAGCTTGCCGGACCGGCGGTTGCCGCCATCGCCACCGCGACCACGACCACCGCGGCCGCGCTCTTCGCGCTCGCGGTCGGCCTTGCGCTGCTGCGTCTGGCCTGCGGGGCCACCTGCCGGAGCACCTGCGGCCGGCTTGGCGCCGCCACGGGCCTGCTGACCGGCTGCCGCCGGATCGGCGGCCGGGGCCGCCGCTGCGGCTTCGGCCTTCTTGGCAGCTTCGGCAGCTTCGCGGGCCTTGCGCGCCTCTTCCTCGGCTTTCGCCTTGGCACGCTCTTCGGCCTCGCGCTGCTCGCGCTCTTTCTGTTCCTTCTCGGCGCGCATGCGCTCACGCTCTTCGGCGCGAGCCTTCTCCAGCGCCTCGCGCTGCGCCTGCTCCTCGGCCTCGCGGGCCTTGGCGGCCTGCAGCGCCTTCAGGCGACGTTCCATCTCCGCGTCGGAGATCCCGGCCGGGCGCTTGCCACCCGACCCGCCCGGCACGCCGCCGGAGCCCTTGGCACCACCGGCGCCGGGCTTGGGCACGACCACGCGCTTGCGCTTGGTCTCCACCACGACGTTCTTGGTCCGCCCGTGGCTGAAGCTCTGCTTCACGGATCCCGAACGGGGACCCCCGCCACGAACACCCAAAGTCTTCTTGCCGTCGTTATCGCTCATTCAGCTCTTATCCTTTCCGGCGGCCCCTGCCGCCCCCGGCAGCCCCTGCTGCCGTCGCCGCGTCGGCCCTTCCGACGCGCAGCCCCTTCAGTCGTTGGGCTTCCTCTACAACACGTTTCGTGAGTCCACCAGCGCCAAGCGCGGCGTGTATCACCTTTTCCCTTCCGAAGGCCAGCCCCAGCTCGTCCGCCGTAAGCCAGCCGATATACGATCCCCATTGCGGGGTAGACAGCTTGGTCTTGCCTCGAGCCGATCCATCCTCGGCCTGAAGCAGCACGTCGGCCTCCTCCTTGCCAAGCCAGTCCTTGACCTTCTCGTAGCCCGAAACCGCGCCCCCCGACTTGCGGGCGAGGCTCAGCAGTTCGACCACCCGACGGGCGAGCATCTGCTCGACCAGATTGGGCAAATCGTCGGGCACCGTCACCGGCGCCCGCGCGGCGCGGGCAAAAAGCCCTTTGCCTGCAGCTTTTTCGAGTGCCGCCTTGTCCGACGCCACCCAGATGCCGCGCCCGGGCAGCTTGCCTGCGAGATCGGGCACGACCTGATTGTCCGGCCCGATCACGAAGCGGATCAGTCCGCTGGCGGGCTGCGTCTCGCCGGTGGCGATGCAGCGCCGCTCCGGGCCATCGGCCCGGTCCTTATCCCGGCCGCCCCGACTCATCGGATCAGACCTCTTCCTCGGTCTCGGACTCGTCGCCTTCGCCCTCGACCTCTTCTTCGGCCTCGGCCACCAGCTCTTCGGGATCGACCCAGCCAAGCAGGACGCGCGCGGTCATGATGAGGTTCTGTGCCTCGGCGAGATCGACATCAAACTTCTCGAGCAGACCGTCATCCTTGACGCGCTCGCCATTCACCGTGGTCCAGCCTCCGGCCAGTTCCCAGTCGGCGCAGGTGGCGAAGTCTTCCAGCGTCTTCACGCCGTCTTCCGCCAGTGCCTCTACCATTTGGGGTGTCAGGCCGTCGAATTCAATAAGGCTGTCCTCGGCACCCAGTTCGCGGGCATGCGCAAGCGCCTTGCGCGCCTGCTCCTCGAGGAATTCGCGGGCGCGGGTCTGCAGCTCCTGCGCGGTGTCGTCGTCGACACCGTCGATCACCAGCAGCTCGTCGAGCTCGACATAAGCGACCTCCTCGAGGTTGGTGAAGCCTTCGGCAACCAGCAGCTGGGCGAAGAACTCATCGAGATCAAGCGTGTCCATGAACAGCTTGGTGCGCTCTTCGAATTCCTTCTGACGGCGCGCCGACTCTTCTTCCTCGGTCATGATATCGATGTCGAGACCGGTCAGCTGCGAGGCCAGACGCACGTTCTGACCGCGGCGGCCGATGGCCAGCGACAGCTGCTCGTCGGGCACCACGACCTCGATGCGCTCGGCATCTTCGTCAAGCACCACCTTCGACACTTCGGCCGGCTGCAGCGCGTTGACGAGGAAGGTCGGCATGTCCTCGTTCCACGGGATGATGTCGATCTTCTCGCCCTGAAGCTCGTTGACCACGGCCTGAACGCGGCTGCCGCGCATACCGACGCATGCGCCGACCGGATCGATGGAGCCATCATAGGAGATCACGCCGATCTTGGCGCGCGAGCCCGGGTCACGGGCCACGGCCTTGATCTCGATGATGCCGTCGTAGATTTCCGGCACTTCCATCTTGAACAGCTCGGCCATGAATTCCGGCGCGGTGCGGCTGAGGAAGATCTGCGGGCCGCGGGCCTCGCGGCGCACGTCCTTGATGTAGCAGCGGATGCGGTCACCGGGGCGATAGGCCTCGCGACCGATCTTCTCGTTGCGGCGCAGGATGCCCTCGCCACGGCCGATGTCGACGATGACGTTGCCGTATTCCTCGCGCTTGACGGTGCCGTTGATGATGGTGCCGTTGCGGTCCTTGAACTCGTCGTACTGGCGATCACGCTCGGCTTCGCGGACCTTCTGCAGGATCACCTGCTTGGCCGACTGCGCCGCGATCCGGCCCATGTCCACGGGGGGCACTTCCTCGACATACTGGTCGCCCACCTGAGGGTCGGCCATGTACTGCTTGGCCTGCTTGACGGTCATCTCCGCCTGGTAGTTCTCGAGCTCTTCGTCCTCGACGACGGTGCGCACGCGGGTGAAGGTGGCGCGACCGGTCTTGCGGTCGATCTTCACGCGGATGTCCATCTCGGAGCCGTAGCGCGACTTGGCGGCGCGCGCGAGGCTCTCTTCCATCGCCTCGATCACGAGGGCGGGGTCGATCATCTTCTCGCGGGCGACGGCCTCGGCCGTTTGCAGAAGCTCAAGCTGGTTGGCAGAGGTGATTGCCATTTTCTTCTTACTCCTCCTGAGCGGCCGCGTCGTCGGCCTGGATTTCGTCGAATTGGTCTTCGTCCACTTCCTGCGCCTTGCGGGCACGCAGCATGTCGCGGATCAGGTCGTCGGTGAGGATCAGCTTGGCGTCGCTGAGCCAGTCGAACTGCAGGCCGATGGTCTGCTCTTCGCCGCCCTCGCCCTCGATGTTGAACAGAACTTCGCTGCCCTCGATCCCGGCGAGAACGCCGCGCCAGCGCTTGCGGCCGTCGATCATCTCCTGGGTCTCGATCTTGGCCTCGTAGCCCTCGTAGGTGTCGAAGTCCTTGAGCCGGGTCAGCGGCCGGTCGATGCCGGGGCTCGAAACCTCAAGCGCGTAGGCGTCGATGATCGGGTCCTCGACGTCAAGCACCGCCGACACGGCGGTCGAGATATCGGCGCACTCGTCGACCTCGATGCCGCCCTCGGGACGTTCGGCCATGATCTGCAGCGTGGCGGTCTTGCCGCTCATCAGGCGCAGGCGCACGAGTTCGAACCCGAGGTCTTCGATGACCGGGGTGACGATCTCGGCGAGGCGCCGGTCGATGGCGGATTTGGCGATCAGGTCGGTCATGAGTCCGGGTCCGGTTGAGCACAAAAAAACGGGCGCGCGGCCCGTCGATCTTTCCCGGTGGAACCTCGGGAGAGACCCGACGTGCCGCTGTTGAAAGGGCATATACGCTCCACGATTCGATTCCGCAAGAGGCAGCGGCGTTCGGTGCGGAAACAACCCCGCATGCCCGGCCCCTGCGGCAGCACCGTCCACCGCCGCGAGACGCCCTGCCCCGACGGCCCGCCCGGTGCGTCCCGGCACCGCCGGAACGCATGACGCTCGCAGGCCGCGGCGGCCTCAGCTCTTGGTGTTGCGCCGCCGCGTGACCTTGCGCTTGACCTTGGAGTCCTTGCGCTTTGCCTTGGCCTCCTTTCGGCGCGGCGGTCCGCTGGGGCGGCCACGGCCGCCGGGGCCACGCGCCCGGCCACGCCCGGGCCGGCCCGAGCCACGGCCCTGCGGCATCTCGGCATCCTCGAGCTCGAGCAGGTCCAGCGCAATGCCGCCGGTGACCGGTGCGGCCTCGACAAGCTTCACCCGCACCCGCTGCCCGAGCGTAATGATGGTACCGGTGTCCGCGCCCATAAGCGTTCCGGCCTCACGGTCGAAATGGAAATACTCGTTGCCGATATTGCGCATCGGGACCAGCCCGTCGGCGCCGGTCTCGTCGAGCTTCACGAAGATGCCGAACTTGGCGATGCCGCTGATCCTGCCACCGAACTCGGCCCCGATCCGATCCGAGAGGAAGGCCGCGAGGTAGCGATCATTGGTGTCGCGCTCGGCCATCATCGAGCGCCGCTCGGTGTCCGAGATGTGCTGCGCGGTGGTCTCGAGCGTCTCGATCTCGTGCTCGCTCAGCCCGTCATCGCCCCAGCCATGCGCCTTGATCAGGCCGCGATGCACGATGAGGTCGGAATAGCGCCGGATCGGCGAGGTGAAATGCGCGTAGTTCTGCAGCGCGAGGCCGAAATGTCCGAAGTTCTTCGGGCTGTAATAGGCCTGCGTCATGCTGCGCAGCGTGGCGATGTTGATCAGCTCCGCCTCTCCTGCCGGCGGCGTCGTGCAGCAGCTTGTTGAGATGCGCGGTCTTCAGAACCTGCCCTTCGCCAGCGTCAGCCCCGCCGCGTCGGCGGTCTCGCGCAGGCTCTCGAGCTTGTCCGCCGGCGGCTCCTCGTGGACCCGGAACAGCAGCGGCGTGCGCTTGGCGATCAGGGTCTCGGCGGCGCAGACATTGGCGAGGATCATGAACTCCTCGATCAGCTTGTGCGCGTCGAGCCGCTCGACGAAGTTCACCGAGGTCACCTTGCCCTCGTCGCTCAGCACCACCTTGCGCTCTGGCAGGTCGAGATCCAGCGGTTCGCGCCGGGCGCGGGCGTCGCGCAGCGCGGCGTAGGCGGCATAGAGCGGCTGGATCACCGGCTCGAGCAACGGGCCGGTCTTGTCATTGGGCTCGCCGTCGAATGCCGCCTGCACCTCCTGGTAGTTCAGCGAGGCGGGCGAGCGCATCAGGCCCCGCACGAACTTGTGCGATTTCTTGTTGCCCTCCGCATCGATCACCATGCGCACCGCGAGGCAGGCGCGCGGCACGCCCTCGTGCAGCGAGCACAGATCGCCCGAAAGCCGGTCGGGCAGCATCGGCACCACCCGGTCGGGGAAATAGCTCGAATTGCCGCGCTTCCTGGCCTCGCGATCCAGCTCCGAGCCGGGGCGCACGTAATGCGCCACGTCGGCGATGGCGACCCAGATCACGTGACCGCCTTGGTTCTTGGGATCCTCGTCAGGCTCGGCGAAACAGGCATCGTCGTGGTCGCGCGCGTCCGACGGGTCGATGGTGACCAGCGGCAGCTCGCGCAGATCGGTGCGGCCCTTGAGCCCGGCGGGCTTCATTGCGTCGGCCTCGGCCAGCACCTTCTCGGGGAAGTCGTCGGGGATGCCGTGCTGGTGGATCGCGATGAGCGACACTGCCCTGGGCGCAGTGGGATCGCCGAGGCGCATCACGATGCGCGCCCGCGGCAGGCCCATGCGGGTGGCGCGGGGGCCGGCCTGCTCGGCCTCGACCAGTTCACCGTCCTGCGCGCCGTGCGTGGCGTCGGGCGCCACCGTCCACTCCTTGTCCGAGCCCTTGTCGATCGGCAGGATGCGGCCGCCCTCGGCGCCCTTGCGGAAGATCCCCACGACCTTGAGCGGGCTGGCCCCGATGCGGCGGATCAGCCGGGCCTCGTAATTGTGATCGGCCTCGTGCACCACCTGCAGCCGCGCAAGGATGCGGTCGCCGTCGCCAAGCGCCGGATCGGTGGCGCGGGGCACGAACAGAACCGTCGGCTCGACCCCTTCGCCATGCCATTCCAGCGGCTGCGCGAACTGGTCGCCGTTTTCGTCGGCGGCTTTCATCTGCAGCACCGTGACGGGCGGCAGGCGGTCCGGGTCGCGATAGGTCTTCTTGCGCTTTTCCAGATGCCCCTCGTGCTCCAGCTCCTTGAGCAGGCGCTTGAGGTCGATCCGCGCCGCGCCCTTGATGCCGAAAGCCTTGGCAATGTCGCGCTTCGAGGTGAGGGTCGGGTTCGCGGCAATCCAGTCGAGGATATCCGGTTTGGTCGGCAGTTTGCTCATGGCCCTGAGCTAGCACGGCGCACCGCCCCCGTCATGGCGATTCTGGCGTTTCGTGGCGCAAGGACGGGGGCCGCGAGGAATTTCCCGCCTAGACGCCCGGCGGGTTGCCGGTGTCGTGATCGCCCGGCACGTTCAGAGGCACCGCGTGGCAGATCTCGCGCAGCGCGCCCTTCAGCCCTTCCTCGAGCGTCGGGTGGTAGAACGGCATGTCGAGCAGGTCGCCGGCGGTGATCTTCTGGCCGATGGCCAGCACCAGCAGGTGGCCCATGTGATCTGCGCCCGGACAGAACAGATCCGCCCCGATCAGGCGCCCGTCGGGCGCGGCAGCGTAGAGCCGGGCAAGGCCCGTGTTTTCGGCATCCACCTTGGCGCGGCCCTGATCGGTGTAGTCGGCGCTACCGATCTTGGCGCTGTCATCGGGGCTGTCACCCAGCATCACCAGCGGCGGCTCGGTGAAGGTGATGGCGAAGTTCACCTTGCGGTCCGAGCGCACCAGCGCCGGATAGGCCACGGCGTTGCGCCCCGCGATCGCCCCCTCGTCCGAGGCCTCATGCAGCACCGGGCGGCCGGCATTCGAGTCCCCGGCCATGAAGATCGGCGCGTCGCCGCACTGCATGGTCTCGGGATCGATCTCGGGCATGCCCTTGTCGTCCAGCGCGAGACCGGTGGTCTCGAGCCCGAGGCCCTGAACGTTGGGCGGACGCCCCGTCGACACGAGCACCTTGTCGAAGGTCTCGCTCTGGCCCTCCCAGTCGATGCGCACGCGGCCATCCTGCTCGGACGGCTGCGGGTCGGTACCGAGATGCAGGTCCATCTCCTGCGCCATGGCCTCTTGCAGCGCGGCGTGGACCTTGGCGCAGCGCACCTGCGCCAGCGTCTCCTGCTGGTCGAACAGCGCCACCCGCACGCCGAGCCGTGCCATCGCCTGCGCCAGCTCGAGCCCGATGACCCCGCCACCGATCACCGCGAGGCTATCGGGCAGGTCGTCGAGCTCGAACACCGTCTCGTTGGTCAGCGCCAGATCGCCAAGATCGGTAAAGGGCCCCGGCACCATCGGGCTCGAGCCGGTAGCGATGATCACCGCATTCGCCGCGACCGTGCGCCCGTCATCGAGTGTGAGCGTGGTGGCGGAGGTGAAGCGCGCCCGCGCCTGCACCCGGATTTCCTCGGGGAGGTCCATGATGCTGTCGCGGGTGGCCTGCGCAAAGCGGTCGCGGTGCTCGCGCACCCGGCGCAGCACGGCGGGGCCGTCGATCCTGACCTCGCCGGTCTCGACACCAAAGACCCCCGACTGCCGCGCGCCATGGGCGCTGCGGGCGGCGGCGATCAGCAGCTTGGAGGGCATGCAGCCCACCGTGGCGCAGGTGGTGCCGGCGAAGCTCGGATCGATCAGCAGCGTCTTGGCGCCGTGCTTGCGGGCGTTGCGCTCTGCCGCAAGACCGGCAGTCCCGGCCCCGATGATTGCTACGTCGCATGTGAGATCCGCCATCGCTTTCCCTTCCCCCGGCCCCGCCGGTCAATCGCTACAGACGATCAACCGGCGGTGTCCGGCAGAGGTTCCCGGCGCGCGGCGGCGTGACGCGGATCAGCCGGCGAAATAGTCGCGCAGGATGCGAGTGTAGATCTCCTTCAGCCGCGCGATCTGGTCCACAGGCACGTTCTCGTCGACCTGGTGCATGGTCTTGCCGACCAGCCCGAACTCGACCACCGGGCAGTGATCCTTGACGAAACGCGCATCCGAGGTGCCGCCCGAGGTCGAGAGCTCCGGCGTGCGCCCGGTCTCGGCCTCGACCGCCGCAGCGACCAGATCCGAGAGCGGCCCCGGCGGGGTCAGGAAGCTCTCGCCGGAGATCTTGATCTTGACCTCGGTGGTGGTGCCGAACGCGGCGTCGACCTTCGCGGCCTCCTCGCGCAGCCAGTCCGACAGCGCCGCGCCGGTATGGATGTCATTGAAGCGGATGTTGACCGTGCCGCGGCTCTGCGCCGGGATCACGTTGGTCGCCGGGTTGCCGGTGTCGATGGTCACCACCGCCAGCGTCGAGGCGTCGAAATGATCGGTGCCGGTGTCGAGCTCGTGCGAGGCCAGCCGGTCCATCAGCCGCGCCATCGCCGGCATCGGGTTCAGCGCCCGGTGCGGATAGGCGGCGTGGCCCTGCGTGCCGGTCACCGTGAACCACGCCGAGAGCGAACCGCGGCGGCCGATCTTCATCATGTCGCCCATCTCGGACGGGCAGGTCGGCTCGCCCACGAGGCAGACCGACATGCGCTCGTCCTGCTCGGCCATCCAGTCGAGCAGCGCCACGGTGCCATCGGTCGCGTCGCCCTCCTCGTCACCGGTGATCGCCAGAACGATGGCGCCGTCCGGGGGCGTATCGGTGACGAAATCCATCGCGGCGGCGGCAAAGGCCGCGACGCCGGATTTCATGTCGGTCGCGCCTCGGCCGAACATCACGCCGTCGCGGATTTCAGCTCCGAAGGGATCGCAGCTCCAGGCCGCGGCATCGCCCACCGGGACCACATCGGTATGGCCGTTGAAGCCGAAGCTGCGCGCATGCCCTTTCTCGCCCCAGCGGGCATAGAGGTTCGAGGTGCCGTTTCGGTCCACCCGGGTGCAGGCAAACCCCGCCTCCTCGAGCAGCCCCTGCAGCAGCACCAGCGCCCCGCCCTCGTCGGGCGTGACCGAGGGGCAACGGATGAGATCGGCGGTGAGGGCGACGGGATCGGTCGTCATGGCACGGTTCCTTGCTGTGTCTGCGCTTTGGCTACCGCGATGGACGCGCGAGGGCAAACCCTGCCTCGGGACGGGTCGGGACGGCCGCGCAGCTATGTCACAGGACAATCGAACTGGCCTGTCAGGGCGGCTCGTGCTAGGACTCGATGCATAAAAAAGGGGAAAATGCCTGCAGCGCGGCGGCGCTTGGGATCTTGCGGAACCCTCTGTCAAACGACGCCACACGGAAGATCCGGGCAGGCGCACAAGGACAGCGCGCGAGGGCCGCAAGAGGAACAATGCGGGCGTGCCACAAAGGAACAGTGCGCGCGTGCCGCGCGACGGGCAATGTGACAGGCATGGGTACGGCAGGGGTTTCTTCACGTCATCGCCGCGCGGGGCAATGCGCCGCATGAGCTGGATCGCCATTTCGGGCGAGGGCCGCCGCTGGACCGATGACCGCGTCTTCGAGGCCGCGCTGCGCCCGCGCGATGCGCTGTTGGCCAAGGGCTCGCTGCTGATCGAGACCCGGCTTTCGGCCGATGGCCGGCCGCAGACCCTGCTGGCCTTCGAACGTCATCACCCGTGGCCCGGGGGGCTCTCGCTTCAGGCGCTGCCCAATGGCAGCATCGTGCTGGTGATGAGCCAAGGCGACGACGCCTTCCACACGCTGCTGCAATATCCCGACGATGCCCGCACCGACATCCTGCGCGTGACTTTCAGCTGGGATTCGACCGCGCGCTGGGGCCAGCTGGCGCTGGAGCGACCCGAAAGCGACCGCACCGCCCTGCGCGAGACCCCGCCCCCGCCGCCGCTTCTGCTCGAGGACCTGTTCAGCATGGTGCGCCGGCCTCAGCTCTGCCGGACTGACCCCGACCTGATCTTCTTCGCCGTGTCCGACGAGGTCGAGCCCGTGGGGCCGATGCCCTCGCTCACCGGCCGGGTGCCGGTCGAGACGCTCGATGGGCCCCGGCCGGTGGCTGAGTTGCAGAGCGGCGACACTGTCCGGACCCGCTGTGGCGAGCTCGCCCCGGTGTTGCAGCGGCTGAGCCGGGTGGTGCCGGCGCTTGGCTCCTTCACGCCGGTGCGGCTGCGCGCGCCCTATTTTGGCCTGAGCCGCGATCTCGTCGTGTCACCGCACCAGCGGCTGGTGATCGGCGGCTCGGAGGTGGAATACCTGTTCGGGCGCGAGGCGGTTCTGGTGCCGGCGCTGAGCCTTGTGAACGGCTTTGCGGCGGTGCGCGAGGAGGGCGCGATGACGCTGCGCTACCATCAACTCCTGCTGCCGGCGCATGATGCGGTGATGGCCGGCGGTGCGGCGCTCGAGAGCCTCTATATCGGGCGTCTGCGGCGCTCGCGGACGCATCTTGGGGCCTCTCTGCTGGCCGATTGCCCGACCGGGCTTCTGCCCGAGCAACATCGCAAGGGCTACCAGGTGCTGCACCCGTTCGAGGCGATCACGCTGGCCCAGGCGCGGGTGGCCTGATCGGCGCGGGCAGAAGATTTTTCGTCCGAAAAATCTTGGGCGACCTCAAGCCTTGTCGAAGAACGGGGTGACCTGCGCGACGATGACGGAATTCTCCTCGAGCGCGCGCGCCATGAGTTCCTGCTCGTCAGCCTCGATCTCGTGGCCCTGCGCCCGGCGCTCTTCCTCGGTGCCGTAGCCGGTCACATCGAGCGGCGACAGATCGGCCTGCTTGAGGATCGCAACGGTCTCGCGCACCGCCTCGGCCTCGTCGACTCCGCTGGCATAGCACATCAGCGCAGCCCCGGTGGACTTGTCGGGCAGGCCGTCGCCGGCCTTGCGGCCGACCTCGACCAAAAGGGTGTAGACCTGCTGTCTCGATGGTTTCTTGCTGGCCATGCCTGACGTCTCCCGCGTTTCGGGCGGGATGCGGCAGGCATGGCCGCGAGTCAAGCCCCGCTCGGGCCGAGACTCAGGGCGCGAAGAGCTCGACCGCCACGGCGCAGCAGTAGATCAGGATGAGAAGCACCGACTCGATGCCGATACGCGCCGGACCTTCGCGCTGACGCAGGATCAGGCCGCCGAGCAGGATGGCGGTCATCAGCATGCCCGTGGCAAGCCAGTAGAGATCGGTCTCGCCCACCGCCTGAAAGATCGAGCCGTCGCGATAGGCCACGTCCGAGAACACCAGAAAGAGCGTGTCGAACGTGTTGCCCCCGATGATCCCACCAACCGCCAGCTGCAGCGCACCACGACGCACGGCGACAAGGGTCGTGACCAGTTCGGGCAGCGAGGTGATGATCGCGGTGATCAGAGCGCCGACCAGACTGGAGGACAGCTCGTAGCGGGTGATGAACGTTCCGGCCACCTGGCTGATGACCCAGCCCGACAGGCCCATGATGGCGACCAGCCCGACGAAGATCAGTGCCGGCCGCAGCACCGGGGCGTTGGGATCGTTTTCCTCGTCCGGCTCGTCCTTGCGGGTGTCCGAAGTCTCGACCGGGCGCCACATCGGGCGCTCGCCGACGATCGAGGACAGCCGCACGCCCCAGAGATAGCCGAGGAACATCACCAGCGAGACCGGCGAGACACCGAAATAGGCGATATCCGGACCGGCCATGGCGGCGATCGGCATCGACAGCAGGATCAACAGCATGACCGCCTGGAACAGGTTCGCCGGCTCTGCGGCGGCATGTTCGAGGTTCACGCGCTTGTAGAACAGGTCCGCCAGCCCGAGGAACAGCGTCTGCGCCGCGATGCCGCCGACGGCGTTCGACACCGCGAAGCTGGCGTCGCCGCCATAGGCCGCCGTGACCGACACCACCACGCCCGACAGCGAGGTGGCGCCGCCGAGCAGGATGCCGCCGGCCATCGCTTCGCCAAGCTTGGTCCGGTCGGCAATCAGGTCTGCAAGGGTCGTGGCGCGGATGGACGCGGCCACGACAATGGCTCCTGCGAGGGCGAAAATCCCCAGCAGGAGCGGGAGCGAGAGATCCTGCATCAAGAGGTCAGCTTCGGACTTTGCGCACGACCCAGATCAGCGCGCTGGCGCCGATGATGCCGACAATGAGCTGCGGCACCCAGGTGTTGGCCGCGTAGATGCCGAGCAGCGACAGCACGAAGTTGAGCACCACCGCGCCGACGATGCCGAGGATGACGTTCATCAGAATGCCGGTATCGGCCTTCATGATCATGCTGGCGATCCAGCCGGCCAGCCCGCCGACGATGATGGATGCAATCAGGCCGAGACCCATGAGATATACCCCTGTCAGTTCCAGTTAACAGAAAGGGAACATGCGGCGCGCCGGAAGGTTCCGCAGCGGGAGCCTCGGATCGGATTTGCGTCGCCCGGACCGCTGAAATGCAACGCGGCGGCCCCGAAGGACCGCCGCGCGGAAGGCTTGGCGATGTCGTGCCGCGATCAGTCGCGCAGCAGCTCGTTGATGCCGGTCTTGGAGCGGGTCTTCTCGTCGACGCGCTTGACGATCACCGCGCAGTAGAGGTTCACGCCGTTCTTCGACGGCATGGTGCCAGCGACGACCACCGAGTAGGGCGGCACTTCGCCGTAGAACACTTCGCCGGTCTCGCGGTCGACGATCTTGGTCGACTGGCCGAGGAAGACGCCCATGCCGAGCACCGAGCCCTCGCGCACGATCACGCCCTCGACCACCTCGGAGCGGGCGCCGATGAAGCAGTTGTCCTCGATGATGGTCGGGCCGGCCTGCATGGGCTCGAGCACGCCACCGATGCCGACGCCGCCCGACAGGTGCACGCCCTTGCCGATCTGCGCGCAGGAGCCGACGGTGGCCCAGGTGTCGACCATGGTGCCCTCGTCGACATAGGCGCCGAGGTTCACGAAGGACGGCATCAGCACCACGCCCGGCGCGATATAGGCCGACTTGCGCACCACGCAGTTCGGCACCGCACGGAAGCCCGCGGCCTTCCATTCGCTGTCGCCCCAGCCCTTGAACTTGCTGTCGACCTTGTCCCACCAGCCGCTGCCCTGCGGGCCGCCGTCCTGCATCTCCATGTCCTTGATGCGGAAGCCGAGCAGAACCGCCTTCTTGGCCCACTGGTTGACGTGCCAGTTGCCGTCATCCAGCTTTTCCGCGACGCGCAGCGTGCCGCTGTCAAGCGCGTGGAGCGTGGCCTCGATGGCCTCGCGGGTTTCACCCCCGGTCGACGGGGTGATGGTGTCGCGCGCCTCCCAGGCGGCTTCGATGGCGGCTTCGAGCTGTGCGTTGGACATCTGTGTCTCCTCGTGCGATCCGGTTTCCAGCCCTATAACGGGCGACCCGCCTTACGGCAACGCATCCCGAGGTCGCCCTTCGCAGGAAAGGATGAGACGCATGGCCAAGGCAATCCACAGCATGATCCGGGTGCTCGACGAAGCGCGTTCGCTGGCCTTCTACGAGACCGCCTTCGGGCTCACCGTGGCGGACCGGCTCGACTTCCCCGAGTTCACGCTGGTCTATCTCTCGAACGCCGAGACCGGGTTCGAACTCGAACTCACGGTGAACAAGGACCGCACCGAGCCCTACGACCTGGGCGACGGCTACGGCCACCTCGCGGTGTCGGTCGATGATCTCGAGGCCGAGCACGCCCGCTTCACCGCCGAAGGCCTCAACCCGCGCAAGCTGGTGGAGTTCGCCCCGACGGGCGAGGTGGTGGCGAAGTTCTTCTTCGTAGCCGATCCCGACGGCTACCAGATCGAAGTGCTGGCCCGCGAGGGCCGCTTCGCCTGAGGCCGCCCACGCCTCAGTCGGCAAAACAAGACCCTGCGATATCGCTCGCAGGGTCCCCTTGTCCGAAGGCATCCCTGGGCGCCGCGAACCCGCCGACCGCGAGGTGACAGGTGCGGGCGGCGACCAGCGTCAGAGATGGCCCCGGAACGCGCTCAGTACCTTCTCGTAGACGTCGCGCTTGAACGGCACGATCTGGCCCACGACCTCGTCCGCCGCCAGCCAGCGCCAGGTCGAGAACTCGGGATGCTCGGTGGCGATGTTCACCTGATCGTCACTGCCGTGGAAGCGCAGCAGGAACCACTTCTGCTCCTGCCCGCGATAGCGCCCCTTCCAGATCCGCGGCACGATGTCATGCGGCAGGTCGTAGGGCAGCCACTCCTCGGTCTCGGCCTCGACGCTCACCAGCTCCGGGGCCACGCCGGTCTCTTCCCAAAGCTCGCGCAGGGCCGCGTCGCGCGGGGCCTCGCCCTTGTCGACACCGCCCTGCGGCATCTGCCAGGCCGGCACCTCGCTGTCGATGCGCTGGCCGACAAAGACCTCGTTGTCGGCATTCACGAGCATCACGCCGACGCAGGGGCGGTAGGGAAGCTTGGCGATGTCTTCGGGGGTCATGTGGCGGCCTTGTGCTGAAAGAAGAAGGGCGGGGAATTCCCCGCCCTTTCCCCTATCACTCGAGGTTCTCGGTTTCGAGCACCGTCAGACCCTTGAGGATGTCGATCGCGTAGGCGAGCTGGTAATCCTCTTCGCGCAGCGCGGCGGCCTGCTCGGCCTGCTCGCGTTCCTGCTCGATCTGGCGGATTTCCTCTTCGCTGAGGCTGTCATTGTCGAGACGGCCACGCAGGTCGGCCTCGGAGCGGCTGAACGGGTTCGCCGCCTCCTCCTCGCCGTCATCCGGGCGCGGGCGCGGCTGTTCCACGACGATGTCGGGCGACACACCAAGCGCCTGGATCGAGCGGCCCGACGGCGTGTAGTAGCGCGCGGTGGTCAGGCGCATGGCGCCGTCGCCGCGCACCGGCATCACGGTCTGGACCGAGCCCTTGCCGAAGCTCTTGGTGCCCACCACGACCGCGCGGCGGTGATCCTGCAGCGCGCCGGCAACGATTTCCGAGGCCGAGGCAGAGCCGCCGTTGATCAGCACGACCATCGGCTTGCCGCTGGCCAGATCGCCCTCGCTGGCGTTGTAGCGGTCGCCATCCTGCGGGTCGCGGCCCCGGGTCGAGACGATTTCGCCCTTGTTGAGGAACGCGTCCGAAACCTTGATCGCCTGGGTCAGCAGGCCGCCGGGGTTGTTGCGCAGGTCGAGCACCACACCGTTCACCTCATCAAGGCCGCCGGCCTCTTCGATGCGCTCGGCAAGCCCTTCCGACAGGTTCGGGAAGGTCTGGTCATTGAAGGTGGTGACGCGCAGCACCACGGTGTCGCCCTCGAGACGGGTACGCACGGCGGTGAGCGTGATGGTGTCGCGGGTGATGGTCACGTCGAAGGGCTCTTCCTCGCCCTCGCGCGCAACGGTGATCACGATGTCGGACCCAACCGGGCCGCGCATCAGGTCGACCGCCTCGTCCAGCGTCATGCCCAGCACGCTCTCGCCATCGACATGGGTGATGAAGTCGCCGGCCTCGATGCCGGCCTCGAAGGCGGGCGTGTCGTCGATCGGCGACACCACCTTCACAAAGCCGTCTTCCTGCGTCACCTCGATGCCGAGACCGCCGAACTCGCCGCGGGTCTGCACCCGCATGTCCTCGGCGTCGTCCGGGGGAAGGTAGCTCGAATGCGGGTCGAGCGAGGTCAGCATCCCGTTGATCGCGGCCTCGATCAGGTCGCCCTCGTCGACCTCTTCGACATATTGCGCGCGGATGCGCTCGAAGATGTCGCCGAACAGGTCGAGCTGTTCGTAGACACTGCCGGACTTCTCGCTCTCCTGCGCCAGGAGCGGCCCGACAAACTGCGTTGTCGCGACGACGCCGGCGACCGTGCCACCGAGCGCGGCCATCAGAAACTTGTTCATGCCCATATCATCCCTTGTCGCTTGCGAACCACGTGAGCGGGTCCACGGGCCTGTCGCCCTGTCTGACCTCTATATAGAGCGTTTCCGTGCGTCCAGCGCCACCCCCTTCAACAGATGGTGACGGGTCGCGTCCCGCAGCGCGGCCGCCCATCAGCCCCACCGGGCTGCCTGCGGGCAGCACTTCGCCGGTCTGGCCATAGAGCACGTCGAGCCCGGCAAACACGAAAAGCAGGTCGGGCTGGAGCTCGAGAATCGTCACCAGACCGTAATCGAGCAGCGGTCCGCTATAGCGCACGGTGGCCGCGGTGGGCGTGGTCACGAGCGCCTCGGGCAGGGTCGCGACCACGATTCCGGGGCGGGTGACGCCGGCGGCATCGGCCTCTCCGGCGCGCCGCAGGATCTCACCCTGCACCGGCATCCCGAGCGCGCCCTTGCGGTCGTCGATCGGCGGCAGCTGGGTGCGGGTCTCGTCCTCGGTGATCTGCGAGAGCCCGCTGGCAAAGCCCTGCAGCGTCTCGGTCGAGGAGATCAGGATCGCGGTGCGGATCGGGTCCTCGGTGAAGCGCTTGGGCAGGTCGGTGCGGTCGGCCACCGCCTGGCTGAGCTCGGTGCGGGCCTCCTGCACGCCGGTGAGCCCCTGCTGGAGCGTCTGGGCGGCGCTCTGCTGCAACGTTCGCAGCGCGGTGACCTCCTCGAGATCCGAGCGCAGCGCTTCGGCCTGCGCGTTCAGCCCCGGCGTCACCGCCGCCAGCATCATGCCCGCGCGCGCAGCGCCCACCGGGCCGTCGGGATGCAGCATGGCGCCCGGTGCGGCGCGCCCGCCCATGCTCGACAAGACACCCAGAAGCTGGGCGATCTCGGCCTCCTGCCCCTGCAGGCGGCGGCTCAGCTCGGTCTCGCGGATGGCCGCCTCACGCAGCCCGTCGCGCATCGCGGCAAGGCCCGCCTCGTAGGCCTTCACCGTGGTGGTCAGCGCCCGCACGCGGTCGCGCGCGCTCTCAGCCCGGTCGAGCTGCTCCGAAGCCTCTTCGAGCGCCCCGGCGGCCTGGCGCGCGGCAGCGCCCGGATCCTGCGCCAGGACCGGGGCGGCGAGCAGCGACAGGATCAGCGTCAGCCGCAGCATCAGTCGATGAGACTCGTCCCGGTCATCTCTTCCGGCCGGTCGAGTCCCATCAGCTGCAGCAGCGTCGGCGCCACGTCGGCGAGCCGGCCGTCATGCACAGTGGCGCCCTCGGGGCCGCCGAACAGGATCACCGGCACGAGATTGGTGGTGTGGGCGGTGTGCGGACCGTCGGTGGCCTCGTCCCACATGGTCTCGCAATTGCCGTGATCGGCGATCACCACCATCGCGCCGCCGGCCTTCTCGAGCGCCGAGACGACCTTGCCGAGCCCGTCATCGACCGCCTCGCAGGCCTTGATCGCGGCCTCGAGATCGCCGGTATGGCCGACCATGTCCGGGTTGGCGAAATTGGTCACGATCAGGTCGTAGCCGGCCTCGATGGCCTCGACGAACTTCTCGGCCACCTCGGGCTCGGACATCTCGGGCTGCATGTCGTAGGTCGCCACCTTGGGCGATTTGGGCATGAAGCGGTCCTCGCCCTCCTCCGGGGTCTCCTTACCGCCGTTGAGGAAGAAGGTCACGTGCGGGTATTTCTCGGTCTCGGCGAGGCGGAACTGCCGCCGCCCGTGCTTGGCCACCCATTCGCCGAGCGTATTGACGATCTCGCGCTTGGGATAGGCGGTGGTCATGTAGGCGTTGTGATCGTCGGAATACTCGACCATGCCGAGCAGCGCCGAGAGCTCGGGCTTGTCGCGCTCGAACCCGTCGAAGTCCGGCGCGCCGACCGCCTTGAGGATCTCGCGGGCACGGTCGGCGCGGAAGTTCATGCAGAAAAAGCCGTCGCCCGCGTCCAGCCCCGCGTAGCCGTCGATCACCGTGGCCGGGATGAACTCGTCGGTCTTGCCGTTGGCGTAGCTCTGGCTGACGGCGGTCACCGGGTCGGGCGCGGTCTCGCCCTTGGCGAGGATCATCGCGTCATAGGCCTGCTGGATCCGCTCCCAGCGGTTGTCGCGGTCCATGGCGTAGTAGCGGCCGATGACGGTGCCGATGGAGGCGCCTTCGGGCAGGCTGTCGCCGAGGTCCTTCACGAAGGCCTCGCCGGATTTCGGCGCCACGTCGCGGCCATCGGTGATGGCGTGGATGATGACGTTGCAGCCAAGGTCGGTGAGCATCTTCACGCCGGCCTTGATGTGTTCGATATGGCCATGCACGCCGCCATCCGAGACCACGCCCATCACATGCGCGGTGCCGCCAGCGTCGAGAACCTTGGCGGCGAAGGACTTGATCGCCTCGTTGTCGAAGAACGAGCCGTCCTCGATGGCAAGGTCGATCTGGCCCAGATCCATCGCCACGACCCGGCCCGCGCCGATATTGGTGTGGCCGACTTCCGAGTTGCCCATCTGCCCCGACGGCAGCCCCACATCCGGTCCGAAGGTCACCAGCGTGGCGTGCGGGCAGGAGGCGTAGAGCCTGTCCATGGTCGGGGTCTTGGCGAGCTTCGGCGCGTTGAACGCCTCCTCCTCGCGCAGGCCCCAGCCGTCGAGAATGGTCAGGACAACGGGTTTCGGCGTGGTCATGTGGGAGGCCCTCCTGATGCGGTCAGGGCAGGCTTAGCAGGGTTGACGAGGGATGTGGAGAGGACGCAGCGCCGCGCGGTCGGGATGGTCTTTCGGGCAATAGCGTTTTGCCGAGCTCAGGTCGGAAGTACGGGCCGCGCAAGCGGCGGGACGCGCCTTCCGGATGTGCGCCTGTAGCGCTCTCGCCTATGGCCAAGGTCCGATCAACAGAGCAAGCCGCGCAAGCGCCGGACCGTGGTTTGGCGCTCGTCCCGTCGAACCCCTCGATTTATCCCGGCCAAGTCCGAAGGACCTCGACACGCCGCGCTGATGTCACCAAAGCGCCAGACCGCGGTGACGGTCCGGCGTTTGCGCAGCGCCCTTCGGGCTTGATTCCGCGCCGGGGCATTGTCCAGACGCGAACAAGGCGGGCCGTCTCCGCCCCGCCTGGATCCTATTTCTCGTGAATGCCCTTGAAAGGCGCCTTGCTCGAGGTCTTCTGATCCATGAAGCGCCCCGTCTTGCTGGCGCGCTTCCCTCAGCTTGCGTTCAGAGCCTCACCCCTGCAGCGACTTCACCACGATCTCCCCCTCCTCGCGGGCCTTCATCGCCATCACCGCGGCGTGGGCGCCGGCGGCAGTCGTGAAGTAGGGGATCTTGTCGTAGAGCGCGACCGAGCGGATCTCGCGGCTGTCCTCGACCGCGGCGGTGCCCTCGGTGGTGTTCAGCACCAGCTGGATGCCGCCGTCCTTCATCAGGTCGACCACGTTCGGACGGCCCTCGTAGACCTTCTTGACCCGCTCGCAGGCGATGCCCGCCGCCTCGAGGAAGGTCGCCGTGCCGCCGGTGGCGATCAAGGTGAAGCCCATCTCGACCAGCACGCGGGCCGCCTCGAGCATCTGGTCGGTCTTGTCCGCGTCCTTGATCGACACGAACACCGCGCCCTCGGTCGGCAGGTCGGTGCCGGCGCCCATCTGCGCCTTGAGGAAGGCGCGCGGGAAGGAGCGGTCCCAGCCCATGACCTCGCCGGTCGAGCGCATCTCGGGCCCGAGGATGGTGTCGACGCCGGGGAAGCGGGCGAAGGGCAGCACGGCCTCCTTGACCGAGAACCACGGCATGTTCGGGTCGGCCAGGGTCATCTGGTCGGCGATCGGCACGTCGCTGTCATAGTCGGTATCGGCGGCGTAGCCCTCGCGCATCGGGAAGGCCGAGAGCTTCTCGCCCGCCATGATGCGCGCGGCGATTGAGGCGATGGCCGAGTCGGTCGCCTTGGCGACGAAGGGCACGGTGCGCGAGGCACGCGGGTTGACCTCGATGAGGTAGATCTCGTCATCCTTGACGGCGAACTGCACGTTCATCAGGCCGACCACGTTCAGCGCCTTGGCCAGCGCCTCGGTCTGCACCTTGACCCGGGCGATCACGTCATCCGAGAGCGAGTAGGGCGGCAGCGAGCAGGCACTGTCGCCCGAGTGCACGCCGGCCTCCTCGATGTGCTGCATGATACCCGCCACGTGCACCGCCTCGCCGTCGCAGAGCGCATCCACGTCGAGCTCGACGGCACCGTCGAGATAGCTGTCGAGCAGCACCGGGCTGTCGCCCGAGACCACCACGGCCTCCTTGATGTAGCGCTCGAGATGGGCCATGTCGCGGACGATCTCCATCGCCCGGCCGCCCAGCACGTAGGACGGACGGATCACCAGCGGGAAGCCGATGCTGTCGGCGATGGCCAGCGCCTGAGCGTCGGTCGAGGCGATGCCATTCTTCGGCTGCTTGAGCTCGAGCTCGTTCACCAGCGCCTGGAAGCGCTCGCGGTCCTCGGCGAGGTCGATGGCGTCGGGCGTGGTGCCGAGGATGGGGATGCCCTCGGCCTCGAGCGCGTTGGCAAGCTTCAGCGGCGTCTGGCCGCCGAACTGCACGATGACGCCGTGCAGGGTGCCGTTGGACTGCTCGACCCGCAGGATCTCCATCACGTGCTCGAAGGTGAGCGGCTCGAAATACAACCGGTCCGAGGTGTCGTAGTCGGTCGACACGGTCTCGGGGTTGCAGTTGATCATGATGGTCTCGTAGCCCGCGGCGGTGAGCGCGAAGCAGGCGTGACAGCAGCAGTAGTCGAACTCGATGCCCTGGCCGATCCGGTTCGGACCACCGCCGAGGATGACGACCTTCTTCTTGTCAGAGGGCCGCGCCTCGCATTCCACCTCGCCCATCATCGGCTCTTCGTAGGTGGAGTACATGTAGGGCGTCTGGGCCTCGAACTCGGCGGCGCAGGTGTCGATGCGCTTGAACACGGCCGTCACGCCAAGCCCGGTGCGGCGGCTGCGCACGTCCTTCTCGGAGAAGCCCGTGAGCTTGGCGAGCCGGGCATCGGTGAAGCCCATCATCTTGAGCTGGCGCATCCCCTCTTCGGTCTGCGGCAGACCGTTGGCGCGCACCTCCTCCTCGGCCTCGACGATCTCGCGGATGCGGTCGAGGAACCAAGGGTCGAACATGGTGACGCCGTGGATCTCGTCATTCGAAAGCCCGTGGCGCATGGCCTGCGCGATGGTGCGGAGCCGGTCCGGGGTCTGCTGGCTGATCGCCTTGATGACGGCGGATTTCTCCGGCGCGCCCTCGATCTCGATCTCGTCAAAGCCGGTGAGGCCGGATTCCATCGACGCCAGCGCCTTCTGCATCGATTCGTGGATCGTGCGGCCGATCGACATCGCCTCGCCCACCGACTTCATCGCGGTGGTGAGGTAGGGCTCGGCCCCCGCGAACTTCTCGAAGGCGAATTTCGGGATCTTGGTGACGACGTAGTCGATGGTCGGCTCGAAGCTCGCCGGCGTCACCTTGGTGATGTCGTTGTCGAGCTCGTCCAGCGTGTAGCCCACGGCAAGCTTGGCGGCGATCTTCGCGATCGGGAAGCCGGTGGCCTTGGAGGCCAGCGCCGAAGAGCGCGACACGCGCGGGTTCATCTCGATCACCACCATGCGGCCGTTTTCCGGGTTCACCGCCCATTGCACGTTGGAGCCGCCGGTCTCGACGCCGATCTCGCGCAGCACGGCGATCGAGCCGTTGCGCATGATCTGGTATTCCTTGTCAGTCAGGGTCAGCGCAGGGGCCACGGTGATCGAGTCGCCGGTGTGCACACCCATCGGGTCGACGTTCTCGATGGCGCAGACGATGATGGCGTTGTCCGCCTTGTCGCGGACCACCTCCATCTCGAATTCCTTCCAGCCGAGCAGCGACTCATCGACGAGGATCTGGTTCACCGGCGAGGCATCCATGCCCGAGCGGCAATAGTGGATATAGTCCTCGCGGTTGTAGGCCACGCCGCCACCGGTGCCGCCGAGCGTAAAGGCGGGTCGGATGATCGCCGGCAGGCCGACGGTTTCAAGCGCCTCAAGCGCCTGCGCGACGCCTGCGTCGAGATCGGCCTTGCCGTCCGGCTTGGTGGGGGCCGTGACAATGGTGGCGGCCGGGTTCTCGAGGCCGATGCGGTCCATCGCCTCGCGGAACAGCGCGCGGTCCTCGGCCATCTCGATGGCCTCGCGCTTGGCGCCGATCATCTCCACGCCGAACTTCTCGAGCACGCCCATTTCCTCGAGCTTTAGCGAGGTGTTGAGGCCGGTCTGCCCGCCCATCGTCGGCAGCAGCGCGTCGGGGCGCTCCTTCTCGATGATCTTGGCGACGACCTCGGGGGTGATCGGCTCGATATAGGTGGCGTCGGCGAGCTCGGGGTCGGTCATGATCGTGGCCGGGTTCGAGTTCACCAGAATGACCCGGTAACCTTCTTCGCGCAGGGCCTTGCAGGCCTGTGCGCCGGAATAGTCGAACTCGCAGGCCTGGCCGATGATGATGGGCCCTGCGCCGATGATCATGATGGATTTGATATCGGTTCTTTTGGGCATGTCTCGACCTCTGACTTGGGGCGTGTTCCGGGCGTTTTCTGCAGGCATGCGACGACGTGCGGAGGAGTCGCAGCTGCCCGCAAATTGTCGTGCGTTATAGACATCGGAAGGCGCGCTGCAACCCCATACCGTTCGCGCTGACACGCCTTCGGGCGAAGAATTTTCGGACGAAAATTCTCCGTGCCTGACGTGGGGGCCGTCGCGGTCCGCGCTACTGGGCGGCCTGCATCATCCGGTCATCGCCTTGACCGCGAGAAAGGTAGTCACGGGTCACCGGCACCGCGTCCTGCCTGTGGGCGAGCTGGAGGTGGAAGACGCCCTGATACATCTCCTCGAAAGTCGCTTCACAAGCAACGAGATAGAAGCGCCACATGCGCACGAAGGTCTCGTCGTACATCTCGCGTACCTTGGGCAGTGCCGCCTCGAACCGCGCCCGCCAGTGGTGCAGGGTCGGGCCGTAATGGCCGCGCAGCACCTCGACATCGGTGGCCCAGAGTCCGGTCTTCTCGACCGAGGCCGAAACCTCCGAGAGCGAAGGGACATAGCCGCCGGGGAAGATGTACTTGTCGAGCCACATCGACGTGGGCTGCGGTTCAGATAGGTGGCCGATGGTGTGAATCAGGGCGATTCCATCCTCGGCGAGCAGCTCGTCGACCTTCGCGAAATAGGAATCGAGATGCGGGAAGCCGACATGCTCGAGCATGCCCACGCTGACGATCCGGTCGAAGGTTTCACCAACCTTTCGATAATCAAGCAGCCGGAACTCCACCTTGTCCGAGAGCCCTGCCTCCTCGGCCCGGGCCTGCGCCGTGGCGAGCTGGTTCTCCGACAGCGTCACCCCCACAACCCGTGCGCCGTAATCACGCGCCAGCGTCAGCGCCATGCCGCCCCAGCCGCAGCCGATATCCAGCACCCTCATCCCCGGCGTGATCCGCAGCTTGCGCGCGATCAGATCCTTCTTCGCCGCCTGCGCCGCCTCGAGCGTCATGTCCGGGCGGGCGAAATAAGCGCAACTGTACTGCATGTCCTCGTCGAGGAAGAGGCGGTAGAGATCGTCGGAGATATCGTAGTGATGCTGCACGTTCTTCTGCGACCGCAGCGGATTGTTGCGCTGCTCGATGCCGCGGGTCCAGCCGCGCAGCGCCTGCACCGTATCGAACCACCTGGGCATCGCGCCCGATTGCTGGTTGCGGATCAGCAAAGCCATGAACGGGTAGAGCTGCTCCGGCGACACGTCGATGCGGCCATCCATGTAGCCTTCACCCAGCGCCAGCACCGGGCGCTGGCCAAGCTCGCGCACGATGCTCTCCTCGGTGAGCCGCACCTTGGCCTCGAGATCGCCGCCCGGCCCGTAGGCGGTGATGCGTCCATCGGGCCATGTGACGCCCAGACGGCCCGTCACAACGAGTTTTGCCAACATCTTGTCGAGGACGGTTCTCCACATACCGGACCCCCTTTTTTGCAATGAATTCAGCCAAGCCTCACGCGGGGAAACGCACCGCGGGCATTAACCAAGGTTAACGCCTGCCGCCTTTTCGGCAAGATACCGGCCCCATTCGCTTGACTTCCGGCCCTTCGCGCGGTGTATCGGCGCCTAACTTTCCAGCAGCTTCCAAAGGGCTCCCGATATGCACGCCTACCGCACGCACACCTGCGCCGCGCTGACCAAGGAGAACGTCGGCGAGACCGTCCGTCTGTCGGGCTGGGTCCACCGCATCCGCGATCACGGCGGTATCCTGTTCATCGACCTGCGCGACCATTACGGCATGACGCAGGTGCTCTGCGATCCCGACAGCCCGGTCTTTGCCGAGGTCGAGAAGGTGCGCGCAGAGTGGTGCATCCGCATCGATGGCGTGGTCAAGGCCCGCGACGCCGAGCTGGTGAACCCGAAGCTCCCGACCGGCGAGATCGAGGTCTTCGTGCGCGACATCGAGGTGCTCGGCACCGCGAAGGAACTGCCCCTGATGGTCTTCGGCGAGCAGGAATATCCCGAGGAAACCCGCCTGCGCTATCGCTACCTCGACCTGCGCCGCGAAGAGATGCAGCGCGCCATGACGCTGCGCTCGGACGTGGTCTCGTCGATGCGCCGCCGCATGTGGGACAAGGGCTTCCGCGAGTACCAGACCCCGATCATCACCGCCTCCTCGCCCGAGGGCGCGCGCGACTTCCTGGTGCCAAGCCGTCTGCACCCGGGCAAATTCTACGCGCTGCCGCAGGCGCCGCAGCTGTTCAAGCAGCTGATCATGGTGTCGGGCTTCGACAAATACTTCCAGATCGCACCCTGCTTCCGCGACGAGGACCCGCGCGCCGACCGCTCGCCCACCGACTTCTACCAGCTCGACATGGAGATGAGCTTCGTCTCCCAGCAGGACGTGTTCGACACGATCTCGCCGGTGATCGCGGGCATCTTTGAAGAGTTCGGCGAAGGCGCCAAGGTCGACGACCCGGCGAGCTGGCCGCAGATCCCCTATCACGAGGCGGCGCTGAAATACGGCACCGACAAGCCGGACCTGCGCAACCCGATCGAGATGCAGGACGTCTCCGAGCATTTCCGCGGCTCGGGCTTCGCGATCTTCGCCAAGCTGCTCGAGCAGGACGGCACCGAGATCCGCGCCATCCCCGCCCCCACCGGCGGCTCGCGCAAGTTCTGCGACCGGATGAACGCCTTCGCCCAGAAAGAGGGTCTGCCCGGCATGGGCTACATCTTCTGGCGCGATCAGGGCAACGGCCTCGAGGCCGCCGGTCCGCTGGCCAAGAACATCGGCCCGGAGCGCACCGAGGCGATCCGCCAGCAGCTCGGCCTCGACGTGGGCGACGCGGCGTTCTTCCTCGGCGGCAAGCCCTCGGGCTTCCAGCGCGTGGCCGGCAAGGCGCGCGATGTGATCGGCGAAGAGCTGAACCTCACCGACAAGAACCGCTTCGCCTTCGCCTGGATCGTCGACTTCCCGATCTACGAGAAGGACGAGGAGACCGGCGCGATCGATTTCGAGCACAACCCGTTCTCGATGCCGCAGGGCGGTGCCGAGGCGCTGGACGGCGATCCGCTGGCGGTCAAGGGCTTCCAGTACGACCTCGCCTGCAACGGCTACGAGCTGGTCTCGGGCGCGATCCGGAACCACAAGCCCGAGGTCATGCTGAAAGCCTTCGAGATTGCCGGCTACGGCGAGGACGAGGTCAAGAAGCGCTTCGCCGGCCTCTACACCGCGTTCCAGTACGGCGCCCCGCCGCACGGTGGCTGCGCGGCCGGCATCGACCGCATCGTGATGCTGCTGGCCGGCACCTCGAACATCCGCGAGGTCATCATGTTCCCGATGAACCAGCGCGCCGAGGACCTGATGATGCAGGCCCCCTCCGAGCCGAGCTCGGATCAGCTCATGGAGCTGTCGCTGCGGGTCATCCCGCAGGAGTGAGGCCGCACGTTCGGCACTGACGAAAGGGCGCCTGCCGGCGCCCTTTTTCGTGCCCGGCGCTGCCCCCGTCCAGCCTCTCGCGCAATTCTGCTTGCCAAACCCGCCGCCCCGCAGCATCTTCGCCTCCGGGCAGGCGATGGCGTCGCCGGTGCCGCCGAGGCACGCCCGCATCATCATCCGTCCTGCACGCCGGGACCTTGCTTTGCCACCGCGGCAGGGTCGGGTCCGACCCTCCGCGACTTCAAAGGAGGGCCTCACATGGACCGCCCCGCATTCTACCGTTTCCATCAGGGCGACCGCGTCCTGCCATTCGCATCCGAAGAGTATGACGCGCGCCTCAAGGGGCTGCGCGCCAGCATGGAGGCCGCAGGCCTGACCGCCTGCGTCTTCACCTCGATGCACAACATCGCCTATTACTCGGGCTTCCTCTATTGCAGCTTTGGCCGCCCTTACGCGCTGGTGGTCACCGAAACCGACAGTGTCACGGTCAGCGCCGGCATCGACGCAGCACAGCCCTGGCGGCGCAGCCATGGCGACAACATCACCTATACCGACTGGGCCCGGAACAACTACTGGCGCGCGATCCGCTCGGTGACCGGCGAGGGCGCCGCCATCGGCTTCGAGGGCGATCACCTGACACTGGTGCAGCGCGACCTGCTGGACGCGTTCCTCAAGCCCTCGGAGACGCTGGATATCGCGCCTGCCACGATGCGCCAGCGGATGCACAAGTCCGCCGCCGAGATCGCCCTGATCCGGCAGGGCGCGCAGGTGGCCGATGTCGGCGGCTACGCCATCCGCGACGCGATTCGCGAAGGCGCGCGCGAGATCGACATCGCCATGGCCGGGCGCGACGCGATGGAGCTGGAGATCGCCAGGCGCTTCCCCGACGCCGAGTACCGCGACACCTGGGTCTGGTTCCAGTCGGGCATCAACACCGACGGCGCCCACAACCCGGTCACCGCGCGGGCGCTCAGGCGCGGCGATATCCTCTCGCTCAACACCTTCCCGATGATCTCGGGCTACTACACCGCTCTGGAACGCACGCTGTTCGTGGGCGAAGTCGACGATGCCTCGCGCGAGATCTGGGAGGCCAACGTTGCGGCGCATGAATACGGCATGTCGCTCCTGAGGCCCGGGGCGAGCTGCGCCAAGGTCACGCAGGCGATCAACGCCTTCTTTGCCGAGCGCGACCTTCTGCAGTACCGCACCTTCGGCTATGGCCACTCCTTCGGCGTGCTGTCGCATTACTATGGTCGCGAGGCGGGGCTGGAGCTGCGCGAGGATATCGACACGGTGCTCGAGCCGGGCATGGTGATCTCGATGGAGCCGATGCTGACCCTTCCCGAAGGCCAACCCGGCGCCGGCGGCTACCGCGAGCACGACATCCTCGTGATCACCGAGGACGGCAACGACAACATCACCGGCTATCCCTACGGGCCGGCGTTCAACGTGGTCGGCTGAAGCAGGATCGGGGGCGCTGCCCCCGTCCGCGCGCGGCGCGGACTCCCCCGGGATATTTTCAGCCAGAAGAGGCCCGGGGGAGAGCGCCCCTGGCTTCTCTTCGTCAAAAATACTCCCGCCGGAGGCAGGCCGACTGCTGCGGCCGGGCGCGGTCCCGCGATATCGCGATGGCTCGGGCCAACCCGGCGGGAGCAGAGACGCCCGGGCACGGCGGCGCGGGCCGGCTGGTCAGCCGCCGAAATTGGCCATGGCGTCGAAATCCATCGCCTCGAGCAGCATCTTGCGGGTGCCGGCCTCAGGGCCCTCGACCTGCAGAAGGATCCGGTTGGCGATCAGGCCCATGGTCTGGCTGTCCTGAAGGGCGAATTTCTGGCGCCCGATGCGCTCGGTCTTCAGGCCCATGGCGCCAGCATTCATGATCATCGCGGACATGCTCGCGACCATCGGATTGTCGGCGAACATCTGCACCGTGTAGTTTTCTCCTTCCGGCGAGCCGTACTCGGCCTCGGCCGCCACGCCGCCCCCCATCATCGCCATCGCCGCGTTGGCCTCGGTATCGACCTCGCGTGTCCAGCCCTCGGGGGCCTCGGGCAGGAAGGCGCCCAGCGCGTCGGTCTTCATCTCCAGAAGCTTCGAGCGGGCGTAGTCGAGCTCTTCCAGCGCGTATTGCACATCGCCCTCCTGGTAGGCGTCGAGTGCCGATTGCAGCGTGTCGGCGATCTCGTCGGCGGAGGCCGGGGCAGCGAGCAGCGCGAGGCTCGCAGGAAGCGCGAAAAGAAAGGTGCGGGTCATGATATCTTGGCCTGAAATGGAATTGCTAACGGCGCAAAGGTGCCCCGCCAGCGGCCCGTCTGGCAAGGTGCGGATTTCCCGATCGGGGCCAGGCCGGCACAGCGACGGTTGATTTTCACGGCCCCGGCAGGTCAGGTGAGGCAGGCCGCGCGAGGCCCGCCGGAGGATCCTGCCATGCTGGCACTGTTGCGATTGTTGGGAATCGGCTTCGTCGTGCTGACGGTGATCTATGCCGCCCTGTCGCTCTGGTCGCGCCGGGTGCGGCGTCGCAAGCTCGAGGCCGAGTGGGATGAGGCGCAAGGCCCGGGCGGGCGCGCGGCCTTCGTCGAGGCCGGGCTCGCGGAGTACGATCAATCCCTGCGGCGCAAACTGATCCTGGGGGTGTATGTCGTTCCGCTTTGCCTTATTGGGCTGATCGTCTATCTGACCAATTTCCACTAGGAGGTCGTCATGCGCTACGTGAAATGGTCCATCATCGTTCTGTTCTGGGCGCTGGTCGCGGCCTTCCTGCACTACACCCTGCCGCAGCACGACATCGCGCGGATCAGCGACACCTACGAGAAGCGCATCGATCCGGGCGAGAACAGCCTGTTCTGGTCGAACGCCGCCACCGGTGAGACCCTCAACGTCACTGGCCGCGATGTGTTCTTCATCCAGACCCGGCTGAACGATGACGACGTGATGGTCTACCGCAACGAGGATACCGGCTGGGGCTGGCCGCCCTATTTCAAGTTCGACACAGCGAACCTGCAGGCCGAGGCCGCCGATTTGCGCTCCACCGCCGCCGCGCCGCAATGGGTGGTGATCCGGCATTACGGCTGGCGCAACGAGTTCCTCTCGGTCTACCCGAACGTGGTGAGCCTGCGCCCGGTGGACGGGCCCGACGTGCGCATCATCCCGTGGCTCAACATCATCCTCCTGACCCTGCTCGTCGCGGTGGTCTGGGCGCTCTACGTGCGCTGGCGGCGCTTCCGCCAGGCGCGCATCGACCCGGTGCTCGACGACATGGGCGACAATCTCGACGAGGCCGGCGGCCGCCTCAAGGGCTTCTTCCGCCGCAAGGGCTGAGGCTCAGCGCTTGCCGTAGTAGAGGCCGACCACGTGCTCGGCCTCTGCAAAGAACAGCCAGCGCGCGGTGAGTACCCCCGCAAGGTGACACGCAAGCGCCAACAGGCCGAAGAGATGCGGCATCGGCAGTTGCAGCAACAGCACCGGCAACAGCACCATCATAACCAGCGCGATGGAGCGCAGCTTTAGCGCGTGGCGGCGGGCCACCACGTAGACCATCTCGTCGAGCAGGTAGTTGCTGCCCGTGTGCGGCGGAAAGAGCGCCCGTGGCACGCCCTGCTCGCCGAGGCCTGTGGCGCTGGCAAGCGTGGTGCCCGAGCGCGCAAAGCGGCGGTCGCCATCATACCAGACCCAGAACTGCAATGCCCCGGTCAGCAGCAGCAGGCCGCTGGCAATCTCTACCCGGCCCGAGAGCAGCGCACCCCCGCTCAGCGACAGCGCGATGAACAAGATCGGGGTCGACCAGTGGTACCAGCGAGGCACCGTGCGGAGCTGGGCATAGATCATCGCCGTTGCCGCGACCGTGGCCAGTGACAACGCCGCGCTCAGCCAGCCGAGCGGCAACAGCGCGATCCCGAAGAGCAGGCCCAGCGCATGGAGCCCGGAGACGCCCAGCGCCAGCGCCGCGAGCCAGGCCTCGCGCGAGAGCCAGCTGGTGCGCCACTGGCGGAACGCCTTGAGCGCCCGGTCGCGCCGACCGAGATGGAAGCTCGAGGCGGCGAGGCCCGACAGCGCCAGAGCATAGGCGATGGCGTAGAAGGCGAAGGCCACCCAGCCCGTGGGCGGCGTCGGATCGACGCCAAGCCAGATCAAGAGCCCGAAGCCAAGCCCCGAGAGCGTGGTGAACAGGATGATCGACGGAGCCGGGTGCATCAGAGCTTCCCCAGCGTGCGGTCGAGCCAGCCGAGAAAGCCCTGCGGCTCCTCGGCCACCGGCTCGAGGAAGGGCGCCAGGACGTCGGTGTCCTCGCCCCAGCCATCGCGCGGGCGTGGGGGCAGGTACTTGTTGACCGGTTTCGTCCCCTGCTCGGGCATCAGATCAATGCCGCCGCGCGCCGCGACCAGTTGCGATACATCGCTCTCCGGGTCGGCAAGGTCGCCGAAATGTCGCGCCTCGGCCGGGCAGGTGCGCACGCAGGCGGGCACGCGGTCCTTCTCGGGCAGGGCCTCGTTGTAGATGCGGTCGACGCAGAGGGTGCATTTCTTCATCACCCCGGCGGCGAGATCGAGCTCCCGCGCGCCATAGGGGCAGGCCCAGGCGCAGAGGCCGCAGCCGATGCAGGCCTCTTCCTCGACCAGAACGATGCCGTCCTCGACCCGCTTGTAGCTGGCGCCCGTGGGGCAGACCGTGACGCAGGGCGCATCGTCGCAATGCAGGCAGGACTTGGGAAAATGCACGTGCTGGGCCGGACCGCTCTCGGGCAACACCTCGTAGCTGTGCACGCGGTTGAGGAAGGTGCCCTGCGGCGCCGCGCCCTGCGGGTCCTGATCCGACAGCGGCGCGCCATAGCCCTGATCGTTCCAGCCCTTGCAGGCGACAACACAGGCGTGACAGCCGACGCAGGTGTCGAGGTCGATCACCAGCCCGAGCCTGCGCTCGGTTCTTTCGGGCAACGCGGTCATGCCACGTCTCCCGCGCGGGAGGTCAGCTCATCCAGGAGGGGGTGTCGATGGCGTAGACATGGGTCATGCCGCCTCCGACCCCGGCGCAATAGACCAGCGGCATGCCGGCGCTCTGAGCCGCCAGCGCGCCAAGGCGCCAGGCTTCGTCCTCGTTGGCCAGAAGCGACGGCTCGGTCAGCAGATCCCACCCCTCGCGCGCACCCGCCAGCCGCATCCGGTGCGCCACTGAAAGCAGCTCCGCCGGGGTGTTCCACGCGGGCGGGAAGGCCCAGCTCCAGAGCCAGCTGTGGCTTTCGGCCCGCCACGAGGCGAGCAGTGCATAGCGCGCGTACCAGCTGCGCCCCGAGGCAGTCGTGAGCTTGAAGAGCTGGCGGTCGGGAAACACCTGCCACGTACCGCCCGGGGCCGAGAGCCCGGTGTGCTCGAAAAGATCGGGAAGACGGTCGCGGCAGAAATCCTCGGCCCGCTGAAGCTGCGCCGCAAGCGCCGGGGCCAGGGAGAGCTCGCGCGCCTGTTCGCGAAATGGACAGTAGGACCAGATCCCCTCGCCGGTATAGGCGCCGGTCCGATGCCCGGTGGGGTGTGTATCCTGTTCGTTCATCTGCTCTGCCCTGCCGTCTTTGCACGGGGAAGTTGCATGGAAATTGCGGCGGAAGTTTGGCCTTAATTTCGAAACAATGCGCAAATGAGAGGGCACAGGCAGGCGAATACATCAACAATCTCCCGTATGGCGGCGGATCGGAGAGTGCATTGGGCCGAAAGCCGGCTGGCTTTCCTCTGGTGCGGCCGACTTTTCCAGTTTCACCCTCAGGTCGAACCACGCCGCCTGCCCGGTCACCGGGTCGGAATTGGCCCACCGCATCCCATCGCCGCGCTCGGGCAGCAATTCGTGGATCAGGTGGTTGAGCAGGAAGCCCCTGGTGGCCTCGGGCGCATCTGGATCGAGCGCCCACGTCCCCTTGCGCTTGCCGATGGCGTTCCACGTCCAGACCGTGCTGGGGTTGAGCGCTGCCATGTGCGCCGCCGGCACGGTGATGCCGCCATGGCTCGAGGTGACGCGTACCCAGTCGCCATCCTGCAGCCCGAGCTTCTGCCACCAGTAGGTCGGCAGGTAGAGCGGGTTCTGGCCGTGGATCTGGCGCAGCCACGCGTTCTGGCTGCCCCAGGAATGGTACATCGCCATCGGGCGCTGGGTCAGCGCATGGACGGGGAACTCGGCCGGGTCCTCGACTGCATCCGAGAGCGGCGCGTACCAGATCGGCAGAGGGTCGAGCGTGGCGCGGATGCGCCCGCGCAAGTGCTCGGGCGGCTGCTGAGGCCCGTGCCCCTCTGCGGCCAGCTGGAAACGCCGCAGCGGCTCGCACCAGAGCTGGATCAGGTAGGGCTGCGGTGTCTCCGCGAGGCCGAATTCCACCGCCCAGTCTTGGTAGGCACGGTTCCAAGGCTTGTAATAGGCGGCCTCCGGCGGGACATGCGCGGTGAAGAAGCCACCATTGGCGATGTAGCTCTCGAGCTGCGCCGCGTTCGGCTCTCCACGCCCGTGGGTCAGCCCGGTCGGCCCCATGCGCCATCCGGCCAGCGGCCCGATGCCGGGCTTGCGCTCGTGGTTGGTGATGTAGTCGGCGTAATCGGCATAGCGGGCCGAGCCATCCGCCTCGGTCATCCCCGGAAGGCCCAGCCGGGCGCCAAGGTCGAGCAGCACCGACTGGAAGGGCCGCACGTCGCGGTCGGGCGTCAGCACCGGCCAGCGGATCGCGTCCGCCGCCGCGTCGGGCTCCGAGATCGGCCTATCAAGCAGCGAGATGCAGTCGTGGCGCTCGAGATAGGTGGTGTCGGGCAGGATCAGGTCGGCATAGGCCGCCATCTCCGAGCTGTAGGCGTCGGAGTAGATGATGCGCGGGATGATGTAGTCGCCGTCCTCGTCCTGCGCGGTGAGCATCTCCATGGTGCCGCGCGTGTTCATCGCCGAGTTCCACGCCATGTTGGCCATGTAGAGAAATAGCGTGTCGATGCGGTAGGGATCGCCCGCAGCGGCGTTCGAGATCACCATGTGCATGAGCCCGTGCGGCGAGAGCGGGTTCTCCCAGGTGAAGGCCTTGTCGATCCGCGCCGCGCTGCCGTCATCCTGCAGCGCCAGATCCTCCGGCCCCTGCGGGTAGCCCAGATGCGGGCCCTCCAGCGGCTGGCCGGGGGTGGCGCGGAACTGCGGGCGCGGGTGCGCCTCTGCGGGCTTGGGATAGGGCGGCTTGAAGCGGAAGCTGCCGGGGGTCTCGACGGCGCCCAGCAGGCTTTGCAGCAGGTGCAGCGCGCGGGCGGTCTGGAAGCCGTTGGCATGGGCGGAGATGCCGCGCATGGCATGCACCGCCACGGGGCGGCCCGGCATGGTCTGGTGTTCGACGCCGCGGAAATCGGTCCACGGCCGGTCAAGCGCCACCGGATCGTCAAAGGCGGCACGCGCCAGCTCCGCCGCCACACGCCGGATCTGCGCGGCAGAAACGCCGCAGCGCTCCGCCACTTTCTCGGGCGCGTAGGCGGGATCGAGATAGCGCTCGGCCAACTCGTGCATCACCGAGCGATGGGTGACCCCGGCGCGGCGCAGACGCCCGCGCAGGTCTGGCTCTACCCCCTCTCCATCCCACGGCGCGGGCTTGCCGGTGCGCCGGTCGAGAACAAGCGGGCGCCCCTCGGTGTCACGCAGGAAGAGGCCATGCGTCTCGGATCGTGGGTCGCTGTCGAGCAGCACCGGCGCGTTGGTGAAGCGGGCGAGGAAGTCGAGGTCGATCTGGCCGGCGCGCAACAGCTCGTGCACCAGCGACAGGATGAACAGGCCGTCGGTGCCCGGGGTGATGCCGACCCATTCATCGGCGATCGCGTTGTAGCCCGAGCGGATCGGGTTCACGCCGACGATCTTCGCCCCGCGCGCCTTGAGCTTGGCCAGCCCGAGCTTGATCGGGTTGCTGTCGTGATCCTCGGCCACCCCGAAGAGCAGCAGCAGCTTGGCGTGCTCCCAGTCGGGCGCGCCAAACTCCCAGAACGATCCACCCAGCGTGTAGATCCCCGCCGCCGCCATGTTGACCGAGCAGAATCCGCCATGCGCGGCAAAATTCGGCGTGCCGAACTGCTGCGCCCACCAGCCGGTGAAGCTCTGCGACTGATCGCGCCCGGTGAAGAAGGCAAGCTTTTCCGGCGCGGTTTCGCGCAAGGGCTTCAGCCAAGACACCGCGGTTTCCAACGCCTCTTCCCAGCTGATCTCTTCGAAGTCCCCCGAGCCGCGTGGCCCGACCCGGCGCAGCGGCGCACGCAGGCGGGCCGGTGACATCACCTGCCTGATCCCGGCGGCGCCCTTGGCGCAGAGCACGCCGCGATTGATCGGGTGGTCGCGGTTGCCTTCGATGTAGGTGAGCCGCCCCTCTTTGAGGTGCACGTTGATACCGCAACGGCAGGCGCACATGTAGCAGGTGGTCTGGCGCACCTCGTCCGAGATCTGCGGGCTCAGGTCGATGGTCGGCTGGTCGCTCATCCGCTGGCTGCTCTCCTTGCAGGAAAGCTAGGCCAGCGCTCGCACCCTGACCAGTGGCATTGCGGACACGGGCTGCGGCGTCGATGCCACAGTCGGCGCCGGGCTCAGCCGCTGCGCCCACCTTGCGCCGTGCGGCGATCGGGTCCACCTGCCCCTGCGCGCGCCGCATCGACCGCCGCGCCTTGCGTTGCAGAGCTGCGCTCGCTGCCCGCTCCCTGCCCGCGCAGCCGCGCGACGCCTGCGCGCAGATGCTCTGCCACGGTCTGGCCCCACGCGTCCCAGTTGAGATGGTCCTCGAATTCCTGCCGCGCACTCCGCGCCAGCGCATCGTACTCCTCCGGCGCCTCGAGATAGCGCTCGATCAGCGCCGCGAACTCTGGCGGTCCGCTCTTTGGCGGCAGCGCGTGACCGTTGACACCGTCGCGCACCGGCACGCCGCCGACGTTCAGGCAGAGCGATGGGAGTTTGTAGGCCGACGCCTCGCAGAAGGCGAACCCGTAGCTTTCGTAGGACGGCTGGACAAGGAAATGCGCCTCGGCAAAGACCTGCTCGAACACCGACATCTCGTCGGGCTTGGCCTTGTCGAGCTGCGGATACACCGTGACCCATTCGTTGCGATGGAAGTCCGGCGGTTCGCAGCCGATCACCGTCAGGCGCGCATCGACGCCGCGCTCGCGCAGGAGCTTCATCGTATCGAAGGCGATCGGCCCGCCCTTGGCGAACCAGTCCCGCCCGATCAGCAGCAGCCGCAGCGGCAAGCCGCGCCCCAAGGTCGACGGGCGGACCGACGGCACGGTCTTGATCCCGGCGCCCCACGGCACCATGAGCGATCGTTCCGGATCGAGCCCGTAGCGGTCGTCGGCAGCGGTCTTGAGCCATTGCGAGGGCCAGAACATCAAATCGGTGCTGCGAAACACCTCGGCCTCGCAGCGCTCGACCCAGCTGTCGAGCGCCCGACCGCCCAGATACCTGGACTCGAACTGTGCCCCGATCTCGGACTTCCGGTAGATCGTCTGAGTCGCATCCGAGGAAAACGCGGTGACCACCGGATAGGGCGGTCTTACCCGATGCAGCGCGTGAAACGCGTAGGTGCCGAAAAGCACATCATAGCGCCCACGCGACAGCTCTGACCGGACCTTGCGGGCGATCACCGGGGCCAGCGCCAGATGCAGCCGCCAGCGCAGCCGCATCTGCATCGGGTAGGACAGGCGCGCGATCCCGCGCCGCACCGGCTCGGCCAATCCCCAGCTGCTGGAGAGGATCGTCACCTCGCCGGCATGGCCCTGCAGCGCATGGTACATGTGGGCGTTGCCGCCCGAATACATGAACCTGTCGAGCGGGGAAAAGTCGCAGAGATAGGCGATCTTCAAACGCTGCTCACTCACCACTGACCTCCCGGGTCTCTCTCATACCACCTTGGCAGATGCCGGTGCAATCTGGCCGAAAGGTGTCGCGTCATGGACCATTGCGTAGCATCTGACCGGCTGTGCCATATCTGCCAGCCCGCTGCCTCGGCGGCATCCCGGAGGGCGACAAGCGCCGGCCCCGCTGCTATGGTCGCCCTGCAATCCGGGGCATGTGGGGGTCACGGAGCGCCGCGTAACGATCTGCGAAGCACGAGTATGCCGAACCCTCTCGCCTACCTCATGCTGGCCCTCTGGCCGGTGGTGACGATCGCCCTGTTCCGACGCCTGCCGGCGGATCGGGCGCTGATCCTGTCGCTGATGCTCGGCTACCTGTTCCTGCCCGAACCGCCCGCCGCCTTCGACCTGCCGCTGATGCCGCCGATGTCGAAGCACACCATCCCCGCGCTCGCTGCCTTCATGATCTGTCTGGTCAAGTTCGGTCCGCAGGGCCTGCTGATCCCGCAATCCCGACTGGCGCGCGTGCTGCTTGGCGTGTTCATCTTCATCCCGATCCTGACCACCCTGACCAATACCGAGCCGGTATTTTACGGCCAGGTCGGCCTGCCCGGCCTCGGCATCAAGGACGCCATCGCCCTGATGCTGCAACAGGCCATGCTGGTGATGCCCTTCCTGATGGCGCGCCAGTACCTCGCCGACGGCGGCTCGCAACGCTATTTCCTCGTCGCGCTGATGGTCTGCGGGCTGATCTACTCGCTGCCCATGCTGGTGGAACTGCGGCTGTCGCCGCAGCTCAACAACTGGATCTACGGCTATTACCAGCACTCCTTCGCCCAGTCGGTCCGCGGCGGCGGCTACCGCCCGGTGGTGTTCCTCTATCACGGGCTCTGGGTCTCGTTCTTCATCATGACCGCCGCCATCGCGGCCTTCGCCCTGTGGCGGCAGGACAGCCGGCTGAACACCCTCAGAACCCTGCTTTGCGCGCTCTACCTGCTGCTCGTGCTGGTGGCGTCGAAATCGCTGGGCGCGCTGCTTCTCGCCTCCGCCGCCCTGCCCTGCCTGCTGTTCCTGAGCCGGCAGATGCAGATCCGCATCGCCCTGCTGCTCGGCCTTCTGGCCATCGCCTACCCGGTCATGAAAGGCGCCAACATCATCCCCGAGGACCGCATCCTCGCCGCCGCCGCCAGCTTCGACGAAGACCGTGCGCGCTCGCTCGAGTTCCGCTTCGGGCAGGAGCGGATCCTGCTCGACCGGGCGACCGAGAAACCGGTGTCCGGCTGGGGCAGCTGGGGGCGCAACCACATCCTCGATCCGGTCTCGGGCGTCATCCTCACTGTCGCCGACGGGCGCTGGGTCATCATCATCGGGGTCTATGGCTGGATCGGTTTCCTTGCCGAGTTCGGACTGCTGGTACTGCCGATCTTCCTGCTCTGGCGCGAAAGCCGCAACGGCGGCGCCGACCATATCTCGCCCTTCATCGCGCCGCTGTCGCTGATGCTGGCCGTCAACGTCGCGGACCTGATCCCCAACGCCACCCTGACACCCCTGACATGGCTGCTTGCCGGGGCGCTGACCGGCTATGCCGAGCGCATGAAGTCCATGCGGCGTCTGGCGCGAACGACCTCGAGGCGCGAGCTCGAATGGCAATCCATCATGTGAGGCCCACGCATGGCTGAGACTTCCCAACCCCGCGTCCTCGCCATCGCCGAGGCGGCCAACCCCGAATGGGTCAGCGTGCCGCTGGTCGGCTGGTCGCTGGCCTCGGCCCTGCGCGCGGTGGCCGACGTGCATATCGTCACCCAGATCCGCAACCGCGAAGCCTTTCTACGCGCGGGTCTGACCGAGGGCACCGATTTCACCGCCATCGACTCCGAGGCCTTCGCGCGCCCGATGTGGCAGCTCGCCGAAAGGCTCCGCATGGGCGAGGGCAAGGGTTGGACCATGGTGCAGGCGATCAACGCCCTCAGCTATCCGCATTTCGAGCGGCTGGTCTGGAAGCGCTTCGGCGCCGAGATCCGTGCCGGCAGCTGGGATATCGTGCACCGCATCACGCCGCTGTCGCCAACGATTTCCTCCACTCTGGCGAAGCGCTGCGCGCGCGCCGGTGTGCCCTTCGTGCTCGGCCCTCTGAACGGTGGCGTCACGTGGCCCAAGGGCTTCGAGGCCGAGCGACGGCGCGAGAAGGAATGGCTGAGCTACCTGCGCTCGGCCTACAAGCTGATGCCGGGCCGCGGCGCGACACTCGACCACGCCGCCGCCATCCTCGTGGGCTCGCGGCACACCGAGGGCGAGATTCCGTCGAAGCACCGTGCCAAGACCCTCTACCTCCCGGAAAACGGTATCGATCCGGCGCGATTCAATCGCACAGCCACGCCCGCGCCCGAGGGGCTGCGCGCCTGCTTCGTCGGACGGCTGGTCCCCTACAAGGGGCCGGACATGCTGCTCGAGGCCGCCGCGCCGCTGCTGCGCGACGGCCGGATGCGGCTCGAGATCATCGGCGACGGCCCGATGATGCCCGATCTCGTGACGCAGGCCGAAGCGCTCGGCGCCGGCGGCGCGGTCACCTTCCACGGCTGGAAGCCGCACGAGGAGGTGCAGGACATCATAGCCGGCTGCCACCTGCTCTCCTTCCCCTCGATCCGCGAATTCGGCGGCGGCGTGGTGCTCGAGGCGATGGCGCTGGGTGTGGTGCCGCTGATCGTCGATTATGCCGGCCCCGGAGAGCTCGTGGTGCCGGGCACCGGACTCAAGGTGGCCTGCGGCACCCGCGCCGAGATCATCGCGGGCTTCGCGACCGAACTGGCGCGGCTGGCAGACGACCCCTCCGGCCTGCCGGCGATGGCCACGGCGGCACAGGCGCGCGTCGCCAGCCACTTCACGTGGGCGCGCAAGGCCGCGCAGGTGGCGGAGGTTTATGACTGGGTGTGCAGCGGGCGGCCAGCCCCCGCGCCGAAGGTTTTCTAGGGCCGGACGGCGTTGACCAAAGCGCAACCTTTGCGCCCTAGCGTCCGTCCCGGTGCGGCCGCGCCTTCATTTCGCCCCAGTTGCCCTTGATAGGCAGCCAAGGGCGCGACCCACACGTGTCGTCGTGCCAGTGTTCCCGGAGAACCCGGATTTCGAGTGATGAAACAGTCCGCACCCATGCAAGACGCATCGGACCGTGAAGACCGAAGCCCCGGATCGCTGCCCTATCGCAGCGATATCGACGGTCTGCGCGCCATCGCCGTGCTGGCCGTGGTGCTCTATCACTTCGGCGTTCCGGGTCTCGAGGGCGGCTTCGTCGGGGTCGACATCTTCTTCGTGATCTCCGGCTTCCTGATCGGCGGCATCCTCTGGCGTGAATATGATGCCACCGGGCGCATCTGGCTGCGCCACTTCTACATCCGCCGCTGCCGCCGCCTCGCCCCGGCCTTCTTCACCATGGTGCTGGTTACCGCCGTCCTGAGCTGGGCACTGCTGCTGCCGTTCGAGTTCCGCGAGCTGGGCAAGCAGCTCATTGCCGCGACGATCTATCTCTCGAACGTGCTGTTCTTCGGTCAGGCCGGCTATTTCGACACCGCCTCGGACGAAAAGGCCCTGCTGCACACCTGGTCGCTCGCGGTCGAAGAGCAGTTCTACATCTTTCTGCCGCTGCTCATACTGCTGCTGTCGCGCAACCGCCGCGCCCTGCTGGCGGCGCTGGTGGGCTGCTGGATCGCCTCGTTCCTTGCCTGCGTCTGGCTCACCCCGCCCTACCAGACCGCCACCTTCTACCTCTTCCCATTCCGCGCGTGGGAGCTGCTGAGCGGTGTGCTTCTGGCGATCTGGGGCTGCGAGAGCGGGCGGCGCTGGCGCGGCCACACGGTGCTGAGCCTGGCCGGGCTGATGCTGGTCGCGTGCTCGATCCTGCTGATCCCCGCCGGGCCGCTGTTCCCCGGTCTGCTGGCGCTGCTTCCCGTGCTCGGGACGCTGCTCCTGCTTGCCAATGGCCGCGGGCAGAACCCGGTCAACCGGATACTTTCGACGCGCGAGGCGGTGTTCTTCGGCAAGATCTCCTACTCGCTCTACCTCTGGCACTGGCCGGTGCTGGTGCTGTCGCTCTACCTCCGTGGCGCATATGCCGGGCTGTGGGAGGCGGTACTGTGGATGACGCTGTCGGTGGGGCTGGCGTGGCTGTCATGGCGCTATGTCGAGACACCGGTGCGCCGCGCGCGGGTGCCGGGCTTCGTGATCCTCGGCGGCACCGCGACGGCCTCGGCCGCCACGCTGGCGCTTGGCGCGTGGCTCTATGTCAATGACGGGCTGCCGAACCGCTTCGGCCCCGAGACGCGCATCCATATCGCGGCCTCGGGCGACTTCCTGCAGGACTGGAGCCGATGCCGCACCCCCTCCGAAGGTCCTCTGATGGGGCTGGAGGTCTGCCCCATCGGCCCCGAGGGCGATCCGGAGGTGCTGGTCTGGGGCGACGGCCACGTGCGTGCGGTCAAGGAGGGGCTCGACCTCGCCGCGCACGAGGCCGGCCGCCCCGGCCTGATCATCTGGCGCGCCGGCTGCCCGCCGCTCTTCGGCATTCGCAAGGTCGAGAGCGCGGCGACGCTGGCGCAGGACACCGCCTGCACCAATGCCAACCTGCAGATCGGCCAGAGCTTCCAGCGCCTGCCGAGCCTCGAAACCGTGCTGCTGATCGGCCGCTGGAGCTACTATGCCAACGGCACCGGCATCGGGCGCGACGCCGGGAACACCATCGCCGTGCACCCGCTCGAAGCGCCCACCCGGCTCGACGCCCGGCAATCCGACATCGTCGCCGCGGCGGCCCGGGCCACCGTCGCCCGGCTGCTCGACCCGTTCGACGAGGTGGTGGTGCTGCGCCAGCCGCCCGAGATCGCGCAATACGACAGCCGCCTCGCCGCGCGCGAGGCAGCGCACGAGGGCTGGCCGCTGGCGCGCGAGGCGGTCACGCAGACCAGCATTCCGCGCACCGCCCTTGCCCAGCGCATCGCCCCTGCCGAGGCACCATGGCGCGCCATGGCCGAGGACGGCGCGATCCGCTGGATCGACCCCTGGCCGCGGCTCTGCGACGAGGGTGCCTGCCAAGCGCTGAACGGCGACACGGGCTATTACTTCGACAACAACCACCTCACCAACTCCGCCGCGCTGGCGTTACGGGACCTCTTCGCGCCGGTCTTTTCCGGCGACCGCGGCACCGGCTCGTGAGCGCGCTGGAGGGCAATTGGGACGTCATCGGCACCGGCATCGGTGGCGGGACGGTGGGGCGGGCGCTTGCCGAGGCCGGATAGAAGGTGCTATTCCTCGAGCAGTGCGTGCCGTTAACCGGGCCGAGCGCAACGGGCAAGCTGAAGGATCTGCTTCTGCTGCGGCGGCGCTGGCCGCGCCGCCTGGTCTGAGGCGCTTCAGTGCTGCGGCGTGCGGAAGCGCTGCAGCATCGCCGCGAACACCTGTCCCGGCAGGATCGCCAGACACTTCACGTAGCGCGGCAGCAATCGTTTCGGGCTGCTCAGCGCGCGCCACAGCCATTCCACCGCGAAACGCCGCGCCCATTCCGGTGCCCGCGTCTGGGTGCCGGCAAGGAAATCGACCCCCGCACCGATCGAAGCGAAGCCCATATGCGGCAGCTTGCGGCGTCCGGCGGCGGCGAAGATTTCCTGCTTGGGGGCGCCCAGCGCGATGAAGCACAGCCCCGCGCCCGAGGCGCCGATCTGCTCGAAGATCGCGTCGGCCTGCGCGCCGGTCGGGTCAAAGCCCATCGGAGGCGCGACGGTGGCCACCACCTCGAGATCGCGCACTTCGCGTTCGAGATAGCTCTTGGCGGCAGCAAGCGCCGGCTGCGTGCTGCCCACCAGCGCCACGCTCACGCCCTGCTTGGCGGCGATTCGCGCGATCGGAAACAGCGCGTCCGAGCCCGGGATCAGCTCGACCGGGCGCTTGGCCAGCCACGACATCCAGACGATCGGGTTGCCGTCGGCGGTGACGAAATCCTGCGCCGCGTAGGCGCGCCGGAACTGCGGTGATTGGCGCAGTTTCACAAGATGGTCGAGATTGATCGTGGCAAGGGCGAAGCCCTGACGTTGGGCAAGACGCTCGGTCACGCGGGCCTGCAACACGGCCCAGGTCGGGACATTGACCGAAACCCTCTCGCCGGACACCTTGAAATCCATAAATCGTCGCATCCAATACACACCCTGCCCTCTGTCATACCGCATAACTGTGGCTGGCGGAGGCCCATATTGTGGCGAATTCCCGTGAACCGTGTCTCGCGGGTCGCACGCGGCAAGGTTTTCTCGCAGCGGTGCGCTTTGCCGGCATATCCACGGGACCTGCCGAATTATCGTCAAAATTGTCTGTTCAACGGAAACAACCGGCCTGTTCAGGAGTCGTGAGTAGCATTTTGATGTCCGTTCTTTCCCCTCCCCGCCCCTGCGGGGCCATCCTCGACGCGCCCGACCGTGGGCGTGCCCCATGACCCGACGGATCTCGATCCTCGGCTGCGGGTTCGTGGCCGACCTCTACCTGCGCTCGCTGCAGGCAATGGAGGGCATCGAGGTCGTCGGCGTCTATGACCGCGATGCCACCCGGCTGGATCACTTCTGCGCCCATTGGGGCCTTCCGAAGAAGACCTCGCTGACCGCGTTTCTTGCCGATGCGCCAGAGGGCGGGGTGATCCTGAACCTCACCAACCCTTCGGCCCACTACGAGCTGAACCGCGCCTGTCTCGAGGCTGGGCATCACGTGTATTCGGAAAAACCGCTGGCGACGGATCTCGACGAGGCCAAGGCGCTCTGTGCGCTGGCCACCGAGCGCGGCCTGCTGCTGGCCTCGGCGCCTTGCTCGGTGCTGGGCGAGACGGCGCAGACCCTCGGCTACGCGCTGCGCAAGGGCATCGCCGGCACCCCTCGTGCGATCTATGCCGAGCTCGACGACGGCTTCGTGCCGCAAGCCGCCTATCGCAAGTGGCTCTCCGAGACCGGCGCGCCCTGGCCCTACGAGGACGAGTTCCGCACCGGCTGCACGCTCGAGCACGCGGGCTACTACCTGAGCTGGCTGATCTCGTGGTTCGGCTCGGTGCGCACGGTGGTCGCGGCCAGCGCCGAGACCATCCCCGACAAGACCGGCACCGGCCCGATGGCGCCCGACCTGAGCATTGCCACGCTGTTCTTCGAGACCGGCCCGGTGACGCGGCTGACCTGCTCGATCGTCGCGCCGCATGATCACTCGATCAGGATCATCGGTGACAGCGGCGTGCTGCGCTGCGACGCCGCGTGGGACAACAGCGCCAAGGTGACCTATGCCAAGCGCATGAACCTGCGCCGGAAACTGGTCGAGAGCCCCTTCCCACGCCGGGTGAAACTGGGGCGGCCGACCCACCCCAAGGTCAAGCGCTGGGGGGCCGCGGCGATGAACTTCATGCTGGGTCCGGCCGAGATGCTCGAAGCGCTTGAACAGGACCGCCCCTGCCGCCTGTCGACAGCGTTCGCCCTGCACATGACCGAGGTCACGCTGGCGATGCAGAACGCCGGCGAGACGAGCGGCGCCCAGCGCATGACCACGCGCTGCGATCCGATGGAGCCGATGCCATGGGCGAGGTGAAGGGCGAGGCGCGCCGCATCCTGATCACCGGCGCCGGCGGCTTCATCGGGCGCGCCACCGTGGCCGAGGCCCGCGCGCGCGGGCTCGACGTGGTGGCGCTGGTGCGCAAGAGCGTCGCCCCCGAATGGACCGACGATGACGGCGTGACCGTGGTGGAAGCGGATCTGTCTGAGCCGTCATCGCTGCTGCCCCTGCGCCGCGCGCTCAGGGGCTGCGACGCGGTGATCCACGCGGCAGCACATCTGGGCGGCGACGACGCGGCGATCGAGGCCGACACTCTGGCGGCCACCCGCCACCTGCTCGCAGCATTGCCCAAGGAGATCCGGCTGGTGCTCGTCAGCTCCATCGCGGTCTACGACATGAGCAAGCTCGCCCCGGGCGACGCGGTGACCGAGCGCAGCCCGCTCAACCGCCCGGGCCACGCACAGGACAGCTATGCCGAGTCGAAGCTGGCGCAGGAGGTGCTTTGTCAGGGCGCGCTGCAGCCGCTCTGGCTGATGCGGCCGGGCGCGGTCTGGGGACCGGGCCGGACGTGGCACGCGCTCAACGGCTTCTGGGCCGGGCCGCTGCAGGTCACGCTGGCCTCCGACGGCACGCTGCCGCTGGTTCACGTGAAACACGTGGCGCGCGCGCTGGTCTCGGCCGCCCTCACCGATCCGCAGGGCATGACCGCGCTCAACGTGATCGACGACGATCTGCCAACGCGGGCGCGGTTCGTCACCGCCCACCGCCAGGCGGCGGGCTGGCCCAGGGCCGCCATCGACGTGCCGTGGACGCTGTGGCTGACCCTCACGCGAACGCTGAAACGCTTCGAACGCCACCTGCCCGGCCTGCTGCGCGAGCCGGTACTGCGCGCCCGCATCATGCCGCTGCGCTGGCCCAACACCGCGCTTCGTGCGAGCCTTGGCGGCCATGACGACGCCGCCTTCGAGGCCCTGTTGCAGCACACGCTGGAGAGCGAGACATGAGCCTGCCCAAGCTCGCCTACCTGACCGGGGAATATCCCCGCGCCTCGGACACCTTCATCCAGCGCGAGGTGGCGGCGCTGCGCGATCTCGGCCACGAGGTGCTGACCTGCTCGATCCGCACCACCGGCGCCGAGCATCTGGTCGGCCCCGAACAGCGCGCAGAGCACGCGAGCACCTTCAAGGTCATCGGCGCGGCGAAGAACCCGCTGCGCCTGCTCAAGGCGCATCTCGGCTGCGCCCTGCGCCCCGGGCGCTACTTCGGCGCTCTGCGGCTGGCGTGGCGGACCGCGCCCAAGGGCTTCAAGGGTCGGCTCTACAACCTGATCTACTTCCTCGAGGCGGCGGTGCTGGCCGACCGCCTCAAGCGCGAAGGCGTCGCGCATCTGCACAACCACATCGCCAAGGCGTCCTGCACCGTGGCGATGCTGGCCAGCGAGCTCTCCGGCATCCCATACAGTTTCACCATCCACGGCCCCGACATCTTCTTCGAGCCGCATCACTGGCGCATCGACGAAAAGACCGCGCGGGCGCGCTTTGTCGCCTGCATCTCGGAATACTGCCGCTCGCAACTCATGTGCTTTGCCGACGCCGCGCATTGGGACAAGCTGCATATCGTGCATTGCGGCATCGACCCGGTACGCTATGACACCGCGCCGCATACCGGACAGACGCTGCTCTTCGTGGGCCGGCTGGCGGGCGTGAAGGGCGTGCCGATCCTGCTCGACGCGGTGGCCACGCTGAAGGCGCGCCACCCGCAACTGCGGCTTGCGCTGATCGGCGACGGCCCCGAGCGCGCGGCGCTGGAAGAACGGGCCAAGCCGCTGGGCGAGACGGTGGTGTTTCTCGGCTACCAAGGCCAGTCCGAGGTGGCCGAGGCGCTGGCGCAAAGCGATGTCTTCGTGCTGCCGAGCTTTGCCGAGGGCGTGCCGGTGGTGCTGATGGAGGCGATGGCGGCGGGCGTGCCGGTGGTCGCCACGCAGATCGCCGGCATCCCCGAGCTGGTGACGCAATGGGAGAACGGCGTGCTGGTGCCCCCGGGCGATGCGCCCGCGCTGGCGCAGGCCATCGAGCAGCTCCTTGCCAGCCCGGACCAGCGCCGCGTGATGGGCTCGGTGGGTCGCGCCACCGTCGAGTCCGAGTTCAACATCCATATCGAGGCCGCGCGGCTGTCGCATCTCTTCACCGCCTATGCCGAGGGCGACAGCCCGGCCAAGCGCGAGGTGCTGGAATGACCCCGGAGATGCCCCCGGTCGACGTGGTGCTGATCGGGCGCAACGAGGGCGCGCGGCTGGTGGCGGCGCTGGCCTCTGTGACCGGGCAGGCGCGGCAGGTGGTCTATGTCGACAGCGGCTCCACCGATGACAGCGTGGCCGCGGCGCGCAAGGCGGGCGCCACGGTGGTCGCGCTGGACCCCGCCACGCCCTTTACCGCCGCCCGCGCCCGCAATGCCGGGTTCGAGGCGCTCGGGGATCCACAATTCGTGCAGTTCATCGATGGCGACTGCACGCTGGTCGCAGGCTATCTTGACCGTGCCCGCGCTTTTCTCAGGTCCAATCCCCGGCTTGGCATGGTCACCGGCTGGCGCGCCGAGATCCACCGCGACGCCTCGCTCTACAACCAGCTCGCCGATTTCGAATGGCGCCGCCCGGCGGGCGAGATTCTTGCCTGTGGCGGCGACATGCTGGTCCGGGCCGAGGCCTTCCGCGCCGTGGGCGGCTTCGACCCGACCGTGATCGCCGCCGAGGATGACGAGTTCTGCACCCGGCTGCGCAAGGCCGGCTGGCGGCTCGAGCGCATCCCCGAAGAGATGACCCGCCACGACGCCGACACCCATCGCTTCGGCCAGTGGTGGACCCGCGCCGTGCGCACCGGCCACGGCTTTGCGCAGGTGGGTCACCTGCATCCCGAGTATTTCCGACGCGAGCGTCAGCGGGCACTGGTCTACGGGTTGGCGCTACCGCTCTTCATCCTGCTGGGCGCGCTGATCTGGTGGGGCTTTCCGGTGGCCGGGCTCTGCGTCTACGCGCTGAACTACCATCGCACCGCGCGCGGCCTGATCCGGGAGGGGCTGCCAAGGGGCGAGGCCTACCGGCACAGCGTCCTGCTGACGCTGTCGAAGATTCCGAACGTGATCGGCATGGCGACCTATCACTGGCGCCGCCGCCGCAACGCGCAGATGCGCATCATCGAGTACAAGTGAGGCACGTTTCCATGTCCGAACCTCTCCGCGTCGGCCTGATCGGGGCCGGCTATATCGCAACCTGGCACGCCGATGCGCTTGCCGCCACGCCCTCCGCCACCGTCGCGGCGGTCTGCGATTTGTCCGAGCCCGCCGCCCGCGGCATGGCCGAGGCCTATGGCGCCCAGCCCTTCACCAGCGTCGAGGCGCTGATCGAGAGCGGGCTCTGCGAGGCGGTGCACATCCTCACCCCGCCACAGCTTCACAAGCCGCTGGCGATCCAGTGCCTCGAGGCCGGGCTGCACGTGCTGGTCGAGAAGCCGGTGGCGGAAAGCGCCGAAGACACGCGCGAGATCCTTGCCGCCGCCCAGGCCGCAGACAAGCGCTTCCATGCCGGGCACAACTTCCTCGGCCTGCCTTCCTACGTGCGACTCAAGGAGATGATGCTGCATGGCGATCTGGGCCGAGTCTCGTCCTGCGAGATCAGCTATGCGCTACCACTGTCGCCGCTGCGCTCGGGCCCGTTCAACCTGTGGCTTCTGCGCGAGCCGAAAAACCTACTGCTCGAGGTCGGTCCGCACCTGATGGCCTTCGCCGTCGATCTCTTCGGCACGCCCGAGATCACCTTTGCCGAGGCCAGCAAGCCGGTCGACCTGCCCGGCAATGATCCGCGCCCGCAGGCCTTCCGCATCCTCGCCCGCGCCGGCGAGGTCGAGATCACCCTCACCGTCTCGCTGGTCGAGACGCAGGACGACCGCTCGGTGACGCTGCGCGGCTCCTCGGGGCGGGCGCGGCTCGACTTCGCCTCCGACGTGCTGATCCTCGAGCGCGAAAACAGTTCCGACCTGATCGTAAACCCGCTGCGCAAGCAGCTCGACCTCGGCTGGCAGCACCTGCGCGAGGGCAGCGTCAACGCCTGGCGGCAGGCGGTCTCGCTGAACCAGAAAGGTCCCTACGCGCTGAGCTTCCGCGGCATGGACGCGGCGCTTTACCAGGACATGAGCAAGGCGCAGGACGCCCGGTTCAGCGGCGAAAGCGCGGTCACGGTGATGCAGGCGCTCGACGACGCGCTGGCGCTGCTGCCACCCGAGACGCTGGCGGTGAAGGCCCCGGCGGTGCAGACCCGCCAGCCGAAACCCACGGCCATGGTGATCGGCGGCACCGGCTTCATCGGGCGCGCGCTGACCCGGCGGCTGGTGGCCGACGGCCATGACGTGCGGGTGCTCTCCCGCGGTCGCTCCGGCCCCTTCCCCGACCTGCCCGATCAGGTCGAGACGGTGGGCGTCTCGCTGCACGATCTCGACGGGCTCACGGAGGCGATGCAGGGCATCGACGTGGTCTTCAACCTCGCCAAGTCGATGGACAAGACGTGGTCCGAGGCGCTGATCAACGACGTGGGCGTCGCCACGCGCATCGGCATGGCCTGCGAAAAGGCCGGCGTAAAGCGTCTGGTCTACACCGGCACCATCGCGAGCTACGACATGTCGGATGGCAGCCAGACCATCACCGAGGACACGACCTTCCCCGACGACATGACCGACCGCAATCTCTATGCCCGCTCCAAGGCCGAGTGCGAGCGCCAGCTGATGAAGCTGCATCGCGAGCGCGGCCTGCCGCTGACCATCGCGCGGCCCGGCATCGTGGTGGGCCATGGCGGCCCGCTGCAGCATTGGGGCATCGGGCGCTGGCACGGTGCCGGCGCGGTGCGGATCTGGGGGCCGGGCGACAACATCCTGCCCTTCGTGCTGATTGACGACGTGGCCGACGGGCTGGTGCGGATGGCGGCGCGGCCCTCGGCGGTGGGGGAGAGCTTCAACCTGATCGGCGAGCCGATGCTCTCGGCGCGCGGCTATTTCGCGGCCATCCACGAGGCACTTGGCGCCCGCATCCGGGTGAGCAGCGGCAACCTCACCGCCTTCTACCTGTCGAACGCGGTGAAGTACGGGCTGAAGAAATACGCCCTGCGCAAGCACGGCGTGGTGCGCCCGTCGCTGGCTGACTGGAAGAGCAGGGCGCATTTCTCCCCCTTCGCCAACGACAAGCCGAAGGCGATGCTCGACTGGGTGCCCGAGACCGACCGCGCCGCCTTTGTCCGCAAGGCGATCACCGAGGCCAACCTGATCGGGTTCTAGGCTTCGGATCTGCGCTTCGCGCCTGTCGCCGGCGGCGGAACATGCATGTCACGGCGGATCTAGCGGAAGGCCGGCCCGTGCGCCCAGATGGTCATCGAGCGGCGCTCGCCGGCCTCGACCGGGGTCACCCGGTGCAACAGGTATGAGGGAAACAGCGTGGCGCTGCCCCGCGCGCGCTCGGCCTCGACGGTGTGCGCCGATGGCATCACCTCGAGCGCGCCGCCGCGATAGGCCCCGGGCTCGGAGAGCTGCACCACCATCGTCAGCTTGCGGCGCGCGGCAAGCCGGCCGTCGCCGACATCGGAATGCCAGCTGAAATGGCCCTGCCGCTCGGCCCCGTAACGCGCCACCTGCGCGCTCTCGTCGAAGGCATCAAGGTCGAAGCCATAGACCGCGCGGTTGGCCTGCCGCACCAGCTCGATGATCTTTTCCATCACCCACTCGGCGCCGGCGACGTCGTCGAGCCAGACCAGATCGGCGCGGCGCAGGTTGTGATCCTGATTGCGGCCCACGAGCCGTGCATCAGCGCTGTGCGCAGTGCGGGACAGGTCGATGATGCGGTCGCAGTCGATCTCGGAAAAGGCGGCGGGAATCCGGTGAACGGTGAGCATGGGCGGGGCCTTTGGCTGAACAAGCGCCTGCTCTAGCGCGCCGCCAGCCGCGATCTGCGCCATTCGCGACAGGACGGGCGAAATGCGACCTTTTCCTTCGTCCGCCGCAAGGCCATACCCACGGGCATGAGCAGATCCGACCTCGCCGCCTTCGAAGAGATGGCCCAGCGCGCCATCGAGAGTTTTCCCGAACCGTTCCGCAGGAGCGCGGCGGAGGTGCTCGTGGAGGTTGTCGACTGGCCGCCCGAAGACGTGCTGACCGAGATGGAGATCGACAACCCTCTCGAGCTGACGGGGCTTTACGAGGGCATCCCGCTGACCGAGCGCTCGGTGAGCGATCCCTCGCCCTGGCCGGACCGCGTCTGGCTGTTCCGCGAACCGATTCTCGCGGAATGGCGCGACCGCGGCGATATCGCGCTCGAGGATCTGGTGGTCCATGTCACCGTGCACGAGTTCGCGCATCACTTCGGCTGGTCCGACGACGATATCGCCACGATCGACCGGTGGTGGGAGTGAGCATTGGCCCGGGCAAAGCCCGGCAAAGGCTCTGGGGGAGCGTTTGAGGTGCGAGCGGGCGGAGCCCAGCGCCCGCGTCCCAGCGCGGGCGCGCCGTGCGCAGGGTCGGGTCGCGAAGCGATCCCGACCGCGGCACCCGGTGGCCACCGCGCGCCCATCCTTTAACCCTCGTGAAACTTTACCCTTGGTGTAACCCGCGCCCGGACCGCCACCTCAGCTCGGATCGCGCCAGCGGTTGACGATGGGATAGCGCCGGTCGAGCCAGAACGCCCGCTTAGACAGGCGCGCGCCGGGGGCCGACTGGAAGCGCTTGTATTCCGAGATGTAGAGCAGGTGCTCGACCTTCTTGGCATCGGCGCGGTCATAGCCCGCCGCGACGCAATCGGCGATCGAGCCGTCATCGTCGACAAGGATCTGCAGAATGCCGTCGAGCACCGGGTAGTCGGGCAGCGAGTCGCTGTCCTTCTGGTCGTCGCGCAGCTCGGCCGAGGGTGGCTTGGTGATGATGCGCTCGGGGATCGGCGCCGCCTCGGGGCCCATCATCCACGGCCGCGCATTGGCATTGCGCCAGCGGCAGATATCGAAGACGCGGGTCTTGTAGAGATCCTTGATCGGGTTGTAGCCGCCCGACATGTCACCGTAGATCGTGGCATAGCCCACCGCCACCTCGGACTTGTTGCCGGTGGTCAGCAGCATCTCTCCGAACTTGTTCGACATCGCCATCAGCAGCAACCCGCGCAGGCGCGACTGGATATTCTCCTCGGTGAGGTCGGCATCGCGGCCCTCGAAGAGCGGCGCAAGCGTCTCGGTGATGGCGTCGCGGCCCGGGGTAATCGGCACGAAATCGTAATGGCAGCCGAGGTTTTCTGCGCAGGCCTTGGCATCCTCGAGCGAATGCTCCGAGGTGTATTCCGACGGCAGCATCACGCAGCGCACGTTTTCGGCCCCCAGCGCATCCACAGCGATGGTCGCCACCAGCGCCGAGTCGACGCCGCCCGACATGCCCAAGAGCACCTTGCCGAAGCCGGTCTTGCGGCAATAGTCGCGCAGGGCCAGCACCATGGCGTGGTAATCCTGCTCCATTGCGTCGGGATGGGTGGTGAAATCGCCCTCGAGCGCACGCCAGCCATCCTCGGTGCGCTCGAGATCGACGTGCGCGATGGCCTCCTCGAAGACCGGAAGCTGCAGCGCCACCGCACCGTGCGGGTTCAGCACGAAGGAGCCGCCGTCGAAGATCTGGTCGTCCTGCCCGCCCACCATGTTGAGGTAGATCAGCGGCAGGCCGGTCTCGACCACGCGGGCGATCATCTTGTTGAGCCGGGTCTCGTACTTGTTGCGGAAATAGGGCGAGCCGTTGGGGACCAGCAGGAACTCGGCCCCGGTCTCGGCCAGCGTCTCGGCCACGTCCTCGTACCACGCGTCTTCGCAGATCGGCGAGCCGATGCGGGTGTTGCCCACCGCGTAGGGGCCGCCAATCGGGCCGCTGTCGAAGATCCGCAGCTCATCGAACACGTTGTAGTTCGGCAGGTGATGCTTGAAGACCTGCGTCACCATCTTGCCGCCGCGGCAGATGATGTAGGCGTTGTAGAGCTCGGTGCCCTCGACCCATGGGCACCCGATGCCGAGGCTCGGACCGTCGGCGCAGTCTTCCGCCAGCGCCTTGACCGCCGCCATGCAGTCGAGCGTGAAGGCGTGCTTCATCGGCAGGTCCTGCGCGTTGTAGCCGGCGATGAACATCTCGGGCAGCGCCACCATGTCGGCCCCGGCGGCCTTGGCCTGCTCCCAGGCGTCCTTCGCCTGCGCGGCGTTGCCGGCGAGGTCCCCCATGGTGGGGTTCAGCTGCGCGATGGTCAGGCGGAAGCGATCGGCCATGTGCCCTGTTCCTTTCAGTCACATCCTCGTGCCGACATAGCAGAACCACGCCGGAGGAAAAGCGGGCCGGGCAAAAGAGATTGTCACGTTGCAGGGGCTTGGATACGGTTCGGGCAGATCAAGGGGGCCATCCGGCAGGGTACGACACATGACACGCGCAGGCAGAAGACTCGCTGCCGTCGCCGCCATTCTGGCGTTCGCCGGAACCGCGCTGGCGCAGGACAGCGACGAGATCATCACCAAGCAGTTCGACGATGGCGGGGTCTACGAGGGCACCTTCCGCGACGGGCTGCGCCACGGCTCCGGCACCTACCGCCTGCCTAACGGATTCGAGTATTCCGGCGCTTGGGTCGAGGGCGAGATCACCGGCGAGGGCACCGCGCGCTATCCAAGCGGCGCGGTCTACGAGGGCCAGTTCGCCAAGGGCAAGCCCGAGGGCGTGGGCCGCATCGTGCTGGGTGACGGCAGCGTCTACGAGGGCTCGTGGCTCGACGGCAAGATCACCGGCAAGGGCGTGATCCGCTACGCCAACGGTGCCCGCTACGAAGGCTCGTTCCGCAATGCGCTGCACCACGGGCGCGGCGTGATGACCACGCCGGACGGCTATCGCTACGAGGGCGACTGGGTGAACGGAATCGAGGAAGGCAACGCCTCGATCACCTATCCCGACGGCTCGGTCTACGAGGGCCGCGTGGCCAACGGCAAGCGGTCCGGCCAGGGCACGCTGACGATGGCGGACGGGCTGGTCTACGAGGGCATGTGGCGCGACGGCCAGCAGGACGGTCAGGGCAAGCTCAGCCTGCCCAATGGCGATGTCTACGAGGGCGAGCTGGTCGATGGCCGCCGCGAGGGGCAGGGCAAGGAGACCTATGCCAACGGCGACGTGTACGAGGGCGAATTCAACAACGACCAGCGGCAGGGCTATGGCAGCTTCACCGGGGCCGACGGCTACCGGCTCGAGGGCAACTGGGTGGCGGGCCAGATCGAGGGGGACGGCCGCGTGACCTATCCCGACGGCTCGGTCTACGAAGGCGAGATCCGTGGCGACCTCGCCAACGGGCGCGGCAAGACCACCTATCCGGACGGCTCGACCTACGAGGGCGACTGGGTCGATGGCGTGATCGAGGGCAGCGGCCGGGCCACCTATCCCAACGGCGTGGTCTACGAGGGTGAGTTCAGCAACGCGCGCTACAACGGAACGGGCAAGATCACCTATCCTGACGGCTACACCTACGAGGGCGAATGGCAGGACAACCAGCGCCACGGCGAGGGCACGGCCACCTACGCCGACGGCGCGGTCTATACCGGCGATTTCCGCGAGGACCAGCGCCACGGGCAAGGCACCATCGTGATGCCCGACGGCTTCCGCTACGAGGGCCAGTGGATGAACGGCAGTTTCGAGGGCGAAGGCATTGCCACCTATGCCAACGGGGACGTCTACGAGGGCATGTTCAGGGACGGCAAGCGGCAGGGCGAAGGCGTTCTGCGCTATGCCACCGGCGAACAGGCCGAGGGCAACTGGATCAACGGCGTCCTGACCACGGCGACCCCGGTTCAGACCGATGCGCCGGACGAGACGGACGAGACCGAGGCCCCAGCGCCGAGCGACAACTGATCCCGAAGCGACGCCGGCCTAGCCACGGCAGCGTGGCACCCCCATGCGGATGAGATCCGCCCCGCTGAGCGTGACATAGCCGTGAGTGACAAAACGCGCCCGGCTCAGGAACCAATGGCGCAGCTCGGGCGGGTAATGTGCCGCCATGCGACGCGACCAGTAGTCGAACCGATCATAGCGGATCGGTTCGTAGAGATAGGTTGGACCGTGAAAGCCGAACGACGTTCCGGACCGCACGCAGACATTCCCAGCACCGAGATAGAGCGTGCAAGACGAGAGGCAGTAGTCGCCCCGGATCTCGACCCGCACCCCGCTGGCACGCAGCTGACGCACCTCGGCCAGCCGAGGTCGCAGCCGCCCGCCGCCGTCATCGCCCACCACCCGCACGGGCCCGGCATAGGCGCCGTGTTGCGGCGCGGCCTGCCCCGGCATCGCCGCGAGCAGGCCCGCAAGGAGCGTGAGAACGGATAGCATCGGGCCGAAGAGACCGGTCATGGCGGAGAATCCTTTGCGAGGGCGTCGCCAGAGATCTCCCGGATTCGGTTTAAGAACCGGTTGAGAGACGATTTTGCCGCGCTCCGGGACGGAAACCCCGACCACAGCCGCGCGCACATTGACGATCGCCGCGCAACGCGCACAAGCTGTCGGCATGAGCGAGACACTGACCGACACCGATCCCGCGGCGCCTCCGCAACGGGAAAAGCTCAGCCTGCATGACTGGCTGCACGCGCTCTGGGGCACGTGGCAGCGCATGGACGAGCGCAATCTCGGTCTGATCTCGGCCGGGGTGGCGTTCTACGCCTTCCTGTCGCTGTTTCCCGCCATCTCTGCGGTGATCGCGATCTGGGGCTACTGGGCCGATCCGGTGGCGATCTCCGAGCAGATGGAGCTGCTGCGCGAGATGATGCCCGAACAGGCCTATGTGCTGCTCGAGACCCAGATCACCCAGCTTATCTCGGCCAATCGCTCGACCCTGCAATGGGCCTCGATCATCTCGATCGTCGTGGCCCTCTGGTCATCGCGCGCCTCGATCGCCGCGCTGATCCGTGGGCTGAACGCGGTCAGCGAAGCGCCGCACCGCGAGAACGCCATCCGCCGCATCGCGGTGGCCTTCCTGCTCACGGTGCTGCTGGTCTTCACCGCGCTGGTCGCCTTTGCCGCCGTGGTGATCCTTCCGGCAGCGATCGCCTTCATCGGCCTGCCGATGCATGTGGAGATCGCCGTGAGCCTGGTCAAATGGCTGATCCTGCTGGCGGTGGTGTTCTTCGCCATCGCCCTGCTCTACCGCTACGGCCCCAACCGCCGCAGCCGACGCATGCGCTGGTTCACCCCCGGCGCGCTTCTGGCGCTGCTCTCCTGGGCGGCGGGATCGGTGGCGCTGACGATCTACATGCGCAACGTGGACCGCCTCAACGAGGTCTATGGCTCGCTCGGTGCGGTGGTGGCGCTGCTGCTGTGGTTCTATGTCAGCGCGCTGGTCACGTTGCTTGGCGCCCAGCTGAACGGCGAACTCGACAAGCGCCGCAAGAAAAACGCTGAAATTTCCTAGTCCTCGCGGAACAACCCCAGAGGGCCGGCGTTCTGTTCTCAAGGACGCCTGTTTCGTCCTGTCCCTTCGCGGGCCGTGTCCCTGTCCCGACTATCCCAAGCGGCCCGCACCTGTCCCCGCCCCGCTCTCCCCCCGGAGAGCGGGGTTTTTCTTTTCCCAATGCCCGGACACGAAAAAACCCGACGGGCAATGGCCCGACGGGTGAACCGTGGTCGCCGGTGAGGCCGTTTCAGGCCTGTCCGAAGATCGGCTTGGCGGACACGGAGGTGTCCCCCAGAATATCGAACAGGCGCAGCAGGATCAGCGTGACCGGGATGGCGACGATGCCACCCAGCGGGCCCCAGAACCAGAGCCAGAAGATCAGCGACACGAAGATCAGGAATGGGTTGATCTGCACATGCCGGCCGATCAGCGCCGGCGTCACGAACTGCGCCTCGGTCATGTTGCAGCACAGGTAGATCGCCATCGGCGCAAAGGTCATCAGGCCATCATAGTTGACCACACCCGCCAGCAGCAGCCCCGCAGCGAGGGCCGCCGGTCCGAGATAGAGCACGAAGTTCAGCAGCATCGCGGCGATGCCCCAGACCACCGCCCCGGGCAGGCCGAGCAACATCAGCGCGGTGCCAACGGCGATGCCAAGCCCGGCATTGACCACCGAGATGGCGGCAAAATACTTCGACACCATCGCCTCGGCATCGCAAAACCGCTCGAGCAGCTTGGGCGTATCCATGCCGGTGCCGATCTTGGCCGAAATGTATCGGTAGATCTCGTTGCGGGTGAGCAGGAAGAAAAACAGCCCGCCGAGGAAGATCAGCATCTGCGCGAGGATCTGCGGGGCCAGGAACATGGCATCCGTCAGGCCCGGGATGTCGGCGGCCTCCTTCTGCTCGCCACCGCTGCCAAGCGCCGCCTCGACCTCCTTGTTCATCTCGTCGAAGCCCTGGATCAGGCCCTGGTATTCGATGAACAGCTTGCGGATCTCGTACTTGATCGAGGGCAACCGGTCGATCAACGTGGTGATGTAGGGCTCGACCAGATAGGCGAGCGCGCCGATTGCAAAGAAGATGCCGATGATCAGCCCCATCGCCACCAGCCCGCGTGGCAGGCCCAGCCGTTCCAGCCGGTCCGCGAGCGGAGCAAAGATCACCCCGGTCACGATGGCCAGCGTCAGCGGCGCAAAGATGTCTTGGGCTACCTTGAGCCCAAATAGCAGCACGCCAGACGCCATGATCACCGTCGAGACGCGCAGCACGGTGTCGGAGACGATGGCTGGCCTTTTCATGCGAGGACAACTTCGGCTGACGGGCTTTGTTCCTTCAGGCTGACTGTATTTCGCGCTACATTGACGCGATACGATCTCGTCCTGCCCGCTGGAAGCGTCAGAAACGGCACGATGCCGGCAAAGCGCTGCCCCGGCGGGGAACCGCGGGCGCTGTCGAAGCGTTGGATGCGGCAACAGGAAGGGCCAGAAGGCATGGATGCGCAGAGTGGACACCAGCCGGTGGGCGAAATCGTCGACCGGCTTGATGCCGTCGTGAAGCGGGACAACGTCTCGCTGCGCGACCTGTTCGAGGAATTCGGCGAGAGCTCGTTCCTCCCCGCTCTGATGGTTCCGTCCCTGCTCGTGGTCTCGCCGCTTTCGGGAATTCCGCTTTTCTCATCGGTCTGCGGCCTGACCATCGCCTTCATCTCGGCCCAGATGCTGATCTCGCGCAAACACCTGTGGTTGCCCGACATGCTGATGAGGATGAAGATCGACGGACCGAAGGCGCGGACCGCGGTGCAGAAGATGCGAGGGGTCGGCGCCTGGATCGACCGGCACAGCCGTCACAGGCTTCCGGTCTTCCTGACGGCGCCAATGCGGAAATGGCTGCAACTGCTCTGCATGCTCTGTGGTTTCGCGATGCCGTTCCTCGAGATCGTGCCGTTCTCGTCGTCGCTGCTCGGCAGCGCCGTGACGTTGCTCGCCACCGCGATGCTGGCCCGAGACGGCCTGTTCGCCCTGCTTGGCAGCATCGCGATTGCCACGGCTGCGCTGGTTCCGGTCGGCGTGATCGGGGCGATCTAGAGACGAAGCTGCCAGAATAGAGACGCTTGGCAGCGTCAGACCAGCGCGACGATGTTCAGAACGAACACGGTGATGAAACCGACCCCGACCAGCCAAAGGAACAACCGTGTGGCGCGATTTCCGTCGCGGCGGTCCTGCGGCGTCTCCTCGCGGTGAACCGGTCGGTCGCTGGCACCCGCATCACCGGGGCCGGCGCGGACATCACGGGGACGGCTCGGGGGGTCTTTCATGTCGGCGTCTGGCTTGGTCATCCAATGGCCTCTTGAAGTGTATTCCGGGACAAACCCTTACAGCCCCCTGCCGGTTCCGAGTGACCTCGCGTCTTGGCGATCACGCCAGCCGTCCTCGCCGAACTGGAAACTGCGGGAGCCAGCCGGGACGAACTGCTCGCCCCGCGCCACCATGCGCGTGACCTTGGCCTCGTCGGCGTCAAGATCGAGCACCGCGAAATCGTTCTCCTGCCCGCGCAACCGCGTCGACAGTCCGGTGCCGACATGGATCTGCAGAACCTGCGCACCGTGCTTGCGCGACAGGAAAGGCTCGGCCCGCCAACGGTGAAGGTGACCTGAGAGCAACAGATGCGCGCCGCACTCCGCCAGTTGCTCGATGGCCTTCTCGGCCTTGGGCATCAGGCTTTTCTTCACGTCCTGGTCCTGCTCGAACGGGTGGTGCGCCAGCACCACGCGGATCGCCTCGTCGCTGTCCGAGAAGATCTTGCATGCGTTGCGCATCTGCCGCCAGCGGATCCGTCCACGCTGCCAACGGTACTGATCGACGGTGTTCAAGCCGACCGCCACAAAGCCGTCGCCGCGATGAACCGGGAAGAGGTCGTTGCAGATATGGTCTCTGTACCGCCTGAAAGGCCGCATCAAGCGCAGCCAAAGATTGTCGAGCGAGATGTCGTGATTGCCCGGCACCGCCAGCCAGGGCGCCTCGAACCGGTCGAGGAAGGCGCGCGCGTCGCGATACTGGCTGTTGCGCGCACGCTGGGTGAAATCGCCTGTCACCGCCACGAGATCCGCCTGCGTGGCGTTGACCGCATCGACCAGAGGGTCGAGCAATTCCACATCGGTGCGACCGAAGTGCAGGTCGGAGATATGAACGATACGGGTCATTCGGTGGCCCGGCCCTCCGGCACCATCACCCGCAGCGGCGCATCGCGCAGACGGATGCGGATCGGTGTCTCCATCAGGGCCTTTTCGCCATCCCGCGCCACCAGCGTGCGCTTGCGGCCGGTGTGGATGGTGATGTCACGCGCGGTTTGAAGATCGAAATCAGAGCCCTTCTGCGCCGCGCCGCCGGCCAGTTTCAGGGCCGTGCGCACCAGATCGATGCTTCGCTCGCCCTTGGCGGTGAACAGTGCGAAACGCCTATCGCGGATCGCATCGGCCCCGTCGAGGTTGAAGCGCTCAAGCTGATAGGCGCTGTTGGCCACGAAGGCGAGCGGTGTGCGCAGTTTCATCTCGCGACCATCGAGCGTCAGCCGGAGCTTCAGCGGGCGGCGGAACCCGGTCAACGCCAGAAGCACCGACCAGTAAGCCGCGAGCCGCGACCGGCCCCAGCGATTGTAGATGCTCTCGCGGCGATGCAGGATCAGCGGATAGACTCCGAGGCTGGCATTGTTGAGGAAGACCTCGCCATTGACCTCGCCCAGCGGCATGTCGTGCAACCTCCCCGAGGCGAGCACGTCGATGGCGCCTTCCATGTCCTCTGGAATGTCGAGACCGCGCGCGAAGTAGTTGAAGGTGCCCTGCGGGATCACCCCCATCGGCACGCCCGCATCATGGCTGGCGGCTGCCACAGCGGCGATGGTGCCGTCGCCCCCCGCCGCGACCAGCATGTCTGCGCCGCTCTCCTCAAGCGACTTTCGTGCGAAGGCGACCATGTCGTCGCCACTCTCCGGGACCGCGATTTTCGAGCCTATACCCGCCTCATCGAGCAAGGCAGAGAGACGAGCGTGCCGATCGCCCTCGGCATGATCGCCGGAGCGTTCGTTCAGAATGATACAGACGTTGCGGACGGCAGGCACCGTGACCTCCACTTGAAACCGTTGGTCAACGCCCCGGGTTAAGGCCGGTTCCCCTGCCCAGAGAAAAGGCAAGCCGGGCCGTCTCGCGGAAATTTCAGTTTCGGCAGGGCGACGGAATGGATCGAATCGTCTAGCATCGACCACTCACCGGTGGATCGGAGGAGGGTCTGCCGGGCCTACAGCACAGAGGATACCGACAGAACATGGCTCATAGCCCAGTTCCCCGCAGCGCCGTAATTGTTGCGCATGGCAGCCCGTCAGACCCGGAGTCGCAGGAGGTGGCGCTCCGCGCTCTGGCGAGCAGCGTCGAGGCCCACATGGACGGCTGGCGGATCGGCAGCGCGACACTGGCCGCGAAGGGCCGGCTTGAAGCCGAGATCGGCGAACTCGGGAGGCCTCTGATCTACCCGTTCTTCATGGCGCGGGGCTGGTTCACCGGGCAGGTGCTGGCCAAGAAGGCGCGCGAGCTCGGCCTGCGGATGCTGGAGCCGTTCGGTGTCGAACCCGGGCTTGTCGCCTGCGCCCGGACCGAGCTGCATGCGCAGCTCGCGCAGAAGGGCTGGGAGGCGTCCGAGACCGCGCTGGTGGTCGCCGCGCATGGCAGCGCGATCTCGCGCACCAGCGCCGACAGCGCCTACGGCTTTGCGCGAGCGCTGCATTCTGGGATGGGCTTCACCGCAACACGCACCGGGTTCATCGAACAACCGCCGTTTCTCAAGGACGTGGCGCAAGGGCTGGGTCAGGCGATCTGCCTGCCCTATTTCGCGCAGCAATCGGGTCACATGGAAGACGATGTACCCGCCGCGCTCGCCGCCGCCGGCTTCGACGGTCCGATGCTTCCGCCCTTCATCGCCTGGACCGACACACCGGCCCTGATCGCCGGCAGCATCGAGCGGCAGGGCGCCGCGCTCGTAACCGAGGCATCCTGAGCTCTCGCTCTTATCAACCCACGCAAAAGGGCCGCCCAATCGGGTGGCCCTTGGCATTTCCGGCTCGGAACCGGCTCAGAAGTCGAGGTTCTCGACGCTGAGCGCGTTCTGCTGGATGAACTCGCGGCGCGGTTCGACCACGTCGCCCATCAGCTTGGTGAAGATGTCATCCGCCTCGGTCATGTCGTCGACGCGCACCTGAAGCAGCGTGCGGGCGTCGGGATCGAGCGTGGTTTCCCAGAGCTGGCCCGGGTTCATCTCGCCCAGACCCTTGTAGCGCTGCAGCGACAGACCCTTCTCGCCCTCTTCGAGGATCGCCTCAAGCAACCCGAGCGGGCCATAGATCGCCTGACGGCGGTCCTTGCGCTCGAGCACGGCGGGCGTGGCGTACACGGTCTGCAGCGCCTGCGTGAAGCTGCCGGTCTTGCGCGCCTCGCCGGACCGGAGCATCGGGCCGTCCAGCGTGCGGACTTCCTCGACCCCGCGCAGGATGCGCGCGAGGCGAATGCCGCGGTCCTGGGTGATGCGGCCCTGCCATCCCTTCTCGTATTCCAACGCGATCAGATCGAGCCGCTCGGCCACCTTGTCGGCCACGCCCTGCAGGTCGCTCTCGACCGCGCCGGGCACGAAGGCCCCCGCCACGGCGGCCTGTTCGAGGATGTGGCGCGGGTAGTGCGTCGGGAAGGCGTCGAGCACGCGCTTGAGCTGACGCGCCTCGTCGATCACCCGGACAAGATCCTGCCCGGTGATGACCTCGCCATTGCCGAGCGTCAGATGCGCCCCGTCGACCCCCTGCTGGATCAGATAGTCGTCAAGCGCCGCCTGGTCCTTGACGTAGACCTCCGAGCGGCCGCGCGCGACTTTGAAGAGCGGCGGCTGGGCGATGTAGAGATAGCCACCTTCGATCAGCTCCGGCATCTGCCGGTAGAAGAAGGTCAGCAGCAGGGTGCGGATGTGGGCACCGTCGACGTCGGCGTCCGTCATCAGGATGATCTTGTGATACCGCAGCTTGTCGATGTTGAACTCGTCCCGGCCGATGCCGGTGCCGAGCGCCATCACGAGGTTGCCGATCTCCTGGCTGCCGAGCATCCGGTCGAAGCGCGCGCGCTCGACGTTGAGGATCTTGCCCTTCAGCGGCAGGATCGCCTGGGTGCCACGATCCCGCCCGGTCTGGGCCGAGCCGCCGGCGGAGTCCCCCTCGACGATGAACAGCTCGGTCTTGGACGGGTCCTTCTCGGAGCAGTCCTTGAGCTTGCCGGCGAGGAAGTTGACATCCATCGGGTTTTTACGGCGCGTGAGCTCGCGCGCCTTGCGCGCAGCCTCGCGGGCGAGCGCCGCCTCGACGATCTTGCCGACGACCATCTTGGCCTCGTTCGGGTGCTCTTCGAACCACTCGGTGAGCTTCTCGTTCACCAGGTTCTCGACCGCCGGGCGCACTTCGGACGACACCAGCTTGTCCTTGGTCTGGCTCGAGAACTTCGGGTCGGGCACCTTCACCGACAGCACGCAGGTCAGGCCCTCTCGGGCGTCGTCGCCGGTGAAGCTGACCTTTTCCTTCTTGGCGATGCCGCTGTCGGTGGCATAGCGCGTCAGCGTCCGGGTCAGCGCGCCACGGAAGCCGGCCATGTGGGTGCCGCCGTCGCGCTGCGGGATGTTGTTGGTGAAGGGCAGCACCATCTCGTTGTAGCTGTCGTTCCACCACATCGCGACCTCGACGCCGATGCCGTCCTTCTCGCCGGTCATGTAGATCGGCTCGGGCATCATCGGCTGCTTTGAGCGGTCGAGATACTTGACGAACTCCTTCACACCGCCCTCGTAGTGCAGCTCGGTGTGCAGCGGCTCGGCCGGGCGCTCATCCTCGAGGATGATGCGCACGCCGGAGTTCAGGAAGGCGAGCTCGCGCAGGCGCTTTTCCAGCGTGGCAAATTCGAAATCGAGGTTCGAGAAGGTCTCGGTCGAGGCGAGGAAACGGACCTCGGTGCCCTGCTCGCCCTCGGCATCGCCGACCACGCGCAGATGCTCGACCGTCTCACCGTGCGAGAACTTGGCGTAGTGCTCCTTGCCGTTGCGCCAGATGCGCAGCTCGAGCCAGACCGACAGTGCGTTCACCACCGAGACGCCCACGCCGTGCAGACCACCGGAGACCTTGTAGGAGTTCTGGTCGAACTTACCGCCGGCGTGCAGCTGGGTCATGATGACCTCGGCCGCCGAGACGCCCTCTTCGGCATGCATGTCGACCGGGATGCCTCGGCCGTTGTCACGCACCGAGACCGAGTTGTCGGCATGGATTTTCACGCGCACGAAGTCGGCATGACCGGCCAGAGCCTCGTCGATGCCGTTATCCACGACCTCGTAGACCATGTGGTGCAGGCCCGAGCCGTCATCGGTGTCACCGATATACATGCCGGGGCGCTTGCGCACTGCCTCCAAACCCTTGAGAACCTTGATGGAATCCGCGCCGTATTCCTGCGGAGCGCCTGCCGGTTCGGCCATGTAGCCATCCTCTGTCTTGTTTGGGAATTTTATAGGTGAGAAGCGCTGCCTTGTCACGCAGATGACACAAGATTTGGTGTCAGATCGGCAGGTTTTCAACGACTGATTGCCCGGCCTCTTCGGTGACCTGAAGCCGCTGCGCGCGATCGCCCAGCTCCGCGAACAGTTCCGGCCCGGTGCCGGTCATCCAGGCCTGCGCACCGAGGGCGCAGATCTCGTCATAGAGCGCCGCGCGGCGGCCCGCGTCGAGATGCGCCGCGACCTCATCGAGCAGCAGGAGCGGTGGTGCACCGATCTCGGCCGCGAGCGCCCGTGCATTGGCAAGGATCAGCGAGATCAGCAGCGCCTTCTGCTCGCCGGTGGAGCAATCCGAGGCCGGCACCCCCTTCGCGGCAAAGACCCCGTAAAGATCCGACCGGTGCGGCCCGACCAGCGTGCGCCCGGCGGCCATGTCGCGAAAGCGCCCCTCGGCGAAGACGGCGCGCAGATCCTCCTCGGTCTCGGGAATGTCGGCCTCGGTGGAGACCAGCGCGAGATCGGCGGCCGGAAAGCTGGTCTCCGCCCCATCCTGCGCGCGGGCCAGACGCGCCAGCGCCGCCTGCCGGTTCTGCTGGATCAGCGCGCCGCTCTGCGCCATCTGGGTCTCGAGCGCGGCATACCAATGCGCGTCGCGGATCTGCTCCTTGAGCAGCCGGTTGCGCTCGCGCATGGCCTTCTCGTAGGTCAGCGAGGCGTCGGCGTGATCGGGGAAGAAACTCAGCGTCATGCGGTCAAGAAAGCGCCGCCGGCCCTCGGGAGCCTCGATCCACAGCCGGTCCATCGAAGGGATCAGCCAGAGCACCCGCGCGATGCGCCCCAGCGCCGTCTGCGGCGCGGGCTTGCCGTCGATCTCGACCTGCCGCGAGCCACCGCTTTCCGAGCGCACCGAGATCTCGCTCGCGCCCTCGGGTCCGTGCAGCACCGCGCCGATCTTCCAGCCCAGAGCCTCGGGCCGTCGCGTCATCTCCTGCGCCGAGGCGCGCCGCATGCCGCGCCCGGGCGACAGCAGCGAGACCGCCTCGATCAGGTTGGTCTTGCCCGCGCCATTGGGCCCAAAGATCGCCACGGGCCGGGCATCGACCTCCACCGCCGCGCGCTTGTGCGAGCGGAAATGCGAGAGCGTCAGACTGGAGAGGTGGAGAGCGGTCACGGTCCGCTCTCCCTGTGCAGGTCAGGCCCGGTCAGGGTCACACGCGCATCGGCATCACGACGTAGACCGCGCTGGTGTCGCTGCCTTCGCGCATCAGGGTCGGGTCGCCGGAGGAGTTGAACATGAACACCGCGTTCTCGCGATCCACCTGGCTGGCGATCTCGAGCAGGTACTTGGCGTTGAAGCCGATCTCGAGCGGCTCGTCGCCATAGGCCACGGCGAGCTCTTCCTCGGCGGCGCCGCTGTCGGGCGCGTTGACCGACAGCACAAGCCGGTCCTCGTCGAGCTGCAGTTTCACAGCGCGCGACCGCTCGGACGACACGGTGGCGACACGATCGACCGCCTTGGCGAACTCGGTCGCGTCGACCTCGAGCCGGCGGGTGTTGCCGGTCGGGATGACGCGGGAGTAATCCGGGAAGGTGCCGTCGATGACCTTGGAGGTCAGGGTGATGTCGGGCGTCGCAAAGCGCACCTTGGTCTCGGACACCGACACGGCGATGTCCATATCGTCATCGTCGAGCAGCTTGCGAAGCTCGCCCACGGTCTTGCGCGGCACGATCACGCCGGGCATCGCCTCGGCGCCCTCGGGCACCGGCGCATCGATCCGGGCGAGGCGGTGGCCGTCGGTGGCGACGCAGCGCAGCACCCGGCCCTCTTCGCTGTCCGACACGTGCATGTAGACGCCGTTGAGGTAGTAGCGGGTCTCTTCCGTCGAGATGGCGAATTTCGACTTGTCGAAGAGCTTGCGCAGGGTCTCGGCCTTGGCGGAGAAGTTCGTCGCGTATTCCGACGAGGCCATGACCGGGAAGTCCTCTTTCGGCAGGGTCGCGAGGTTGAAGTTCGACCGGCCCGCGGTGACCGTGAGGCGCCCGGCGGCGCTGTCATCGGCGAGCTGGACAAGCGCGCCGTCGGGCAGCTTGCGGACGATCTCGTGCAGGGTCACGGCCGAAACCGTGGTGGCCCCGGCCCGCTCGACCTGCGCCGGGGCGCGGTCCAGAACCTCGATGTCGAGATCGGTGGCACGGAAGGTGACGGTGTCGCCCTCGGCCTCGATCAGCACGTTCGCGAGGATCGGAATGGTGTTGCGACGCTCGACAACAGATTGCGCCTGGCTGACTGCCTTGAGCAGCGTTGCCCGTTCGATACTGACTTTCATCCCTCACCCTCTCCGCCGTGCCGGAGGCGCAGCGTAGCGCCATGCGCAAGCTGCTCCAAGCCTTGTTTCAGCGATTGATCGGATTGTTTTACAGTGGCGTCAAGGCCGCGAGGCCGCGTGAAGGCGGCCCCGTTCGGTTGTGTTGTGTTCGAACCTCAGAAGGCCGTTTCAGGCCTCGAGCGCGCGGCGCAGAAGCTCGACATCGTCGGCGATCTGGCTGTCCTGCGTGCGCAGCTCCTCGATGCGCTTCACCCCGTGCATGACGGTGGTGTGGTCGCGCCCGCCAAAGCGGCGGCCAATCTCGGGCAGCGACCGGGCGGTGAGCTGCTTGCACAGGTACATCGCCACTTGGCGCGGCCGCGCAAAGTTGCGCACCCGCTTGGGACCGATGAGGTCGCTGAGGCGGATGTGGTAATGCTCGGCCACCTTGCGCTGGATTTCCTCGATCGAGATCTTGCGATCCGAGGCACGCAGCACGTCGGCGAGGCAATCCTGCGTCAGCTCCATGGTGATCGGCTGGCCGACCAGCGAGGCGAAGGCGAAGAGCCGGGTCAGGGCGCCCTCGAGCACGCGCACGTTGGTCGAGATGCGGTGGGCGAGGAATTCCAGGATGCCGTCATCGAGTTGCAGCGCGGGATACTGCTCACGATAGTTCTGAACCTTGGATTGCAGGATGCCGAGACGCAGTTCGTAGTCGGTGGGATGCAGATCGACCACGAGACCGGACTGGAGCCGCGAGCGGATGCGGTTCTCGAGGTCCTTGATCTCATCCGGGGCGCGGTCGGCCGAGATGATGATCTGCTTGTTCTGGTCAACCAGCGCGTTGAACGTGTGGAAGAACTCTTCCTGCGTGGAATCCTTGCCGGCGATGAACTGGACATCGTCCACCATCAGCACGTCGACCGAGCGGAACAGCTCCTTGAAATCCATCATCCGGCGCTCGCGCAGGGCCTGCACGAAGCGGTACATGAACTGCTCTGCGGAGAGGTAGAGCACGTTCAGGTCGGGCCGGTTGTTGCGCAGGTCCCAGGCGATGGCGTGCATCAGGTGGGTCTTACCAAGGCCCACACCACCGTAAAGGAACAGCGGGTTGAAGGTCACCTGGCCACCCTCGGCCACGCGCTTGGCCGCGGCATGGGCCAGCTCGTTGGGCTTGCCGACGACGAAGCTGTCGAAGGTGAAGCGGCCGTCGAGCGGCGCGCCGGGCAGCAGGTCGCTGTTGGCGGGCGCCGCGGCGGCCGGGGCCGGCTGCGCCTGCGCCGCCGGGCGCGGCTGCTGCTGGGCCGGGGCGGGCCGGGTGTCGGCATTGGCGACCTGAAACTTCAGCCGGCGCACGTCGGTGTCCATCCCCGACAGCTTGGCAAGAAGAATGTCCCCGAAGTTCTGCGACACGTAGGTGCCAATGAAGTTGGTCGGCACGTTGAACACGGCCACACCACCCGGCTCCACGCCGTGGAATTCCATGGGTTCGATCCAGGTCTTGTAGTTGTTTTCCCCGATCGTACTGCTCAGCTGGCTCTGCAATGCGCCCCACTGGTCTTTTGTCATTTGTCCCCGCTCCGAAAGCCTGACTGCCATTCATCCATCTCGTCATCTCGGGCGATCTGAGTGAGCCGCCCGGCGGACACATGTCATGCGGGAACAGGTCTCTGCCCCATGCCATGACGACATGGGCTGGAATGATACGCATTCCGGACGGACAACACCTCACCGCGCCCTTGGCATCCCAACCAAGGACTGATCAAAGTGAGCGCTGTCCGCGCATTTGTATACCTCGGACTGGCAGGGCAAACGCCCTGTTCTGGCGGCTGGTGCAGCAGACCGCCAAAGCGCAGTGCATACGTCCCAAAAAACACGGGCGTTGCGCTGCTTGCCTGTCCCCCCAAAGCAATGTGACTCGCTCGGTGAAATTAGCAATTTGGCGGGAAGCCCGGCAACCGAACTTAAATGTTGACTCAGAGGAATCCGAAAAAAGAATCTCCGATTTCAACGGATAGTATCTGGGTGAAAAAAAGGCACCACAGATTGTGGTGCCTTTTTATTCGTCTACAAATCCGGTGTGGCTTTTCAGCCCAGCGCTTTCACCCGCGATGCAAGGCGCGACATCTTCCGCGATGCGGTGTTCTTGTGGAACACGCCCTTGGTCACACCGCGCATCAGCTCGGGCTGTGCGGCCAGAAGAGCGGCCTTCGCGGCGTCTTGATCGCCCGAGGCGATCGCCTCTTCGACCTTGCGCAGGTAGGTGCGGATGCGCGAGCGGCGCGCCTTGTTGATTGCAAAACGCTTTTCGTTCTGACGGGCGCGCTTCTTCGCCTGGGGGGAGTTTGCCATGATGATCAGTCCTCTGTCTTCTGCCCCTCGCATGGGGGTCAACGGTATCCGGGTCGCGCAATGGCACTCTGACCCGGACAGGTGTCGCCGGACCGATTCTTGCCTGAGCGGGCATCACGCGCATGTAGCCGCGGCGCATATACCAAAACTTCGGTCTTGCAAACCCCTATGCGGGTCAAGACGGACCCGAAGGTCGCAGAATCGGCCCTGAGCCCCTATATTCGGGGTCCTGCCACCGCAGGACCGTTCATTCTGAAAGGAGGAATCAGAGATGAATGCGATGCAAATTTCGGAGTATGCACAATCGCTCTACCGCGCCCACGGTGACCGGGCAGAGGCCGAGGCGGCCCAGAAGGCCCGCACCTGCGAGGAGAGCGGCAACACGGCTCAGGCCGAGGACTGGCGCGCCATCCAGGCCGCGATCCGCAGCCGTCGTGGCGCACTTCAGGGCTGACGCCGCACCGAGGCCGAAACGCGAACGGCCCGCCGAGGGGCGGGCCGTTTTCTTGTTCTGAAGCTTGGGCTCAGCGGTCGCGGAACTGCGCGGTGCGCTTTTCCTGGAAGGCCGCCATGCCCTCTTTCTGATCCTCGGTCGCGAACAGCGAGTGGAACAGCCGGCGCTCGAACAGCAGCCCCTCGGTGAGCGTGGTCTCGTAGGACCGGTTCACCGCCTGCTTGGCCGCGATGCTGGCCAGCATGGACTTCTCGGCGATCTTCTCGGCCGCTTTCTTGGTCTCGTCCATCAGCTGCTTGGCCGGCACGATACGGCTCACCAGCCCGGCGCGCTCGGCCTCTTCGGCATCCATGAAGCGACCGGTGAGGTGCATGTCCATGGACTTGGACTTGCCGACATAGCGCGTCAGGCGCTGCGTGCCGCCGATCCCGGCGATGACCCCGAGATTGATCTCGGGCTGGCCGAACTTGGCGTTTTCGGCTGCAATGATGAAGTCGCACATCATCGCCAATTCGCAACCGCCGCCCAGCGCGTAGCCCGCCACCGCGGCGATGATCGGCTTGCGCACCCGGGTCACGGCCTCGGTCGCCGGCTCGAAGAAATCTCCGAGATACATGTCGACAAAGCTCTTCTCGGACATCTCCTTGATGTCCGCCCCGGCCGCAAAGGCCTTGGCCGAGCCGGTCACGATGATGCAGCGTACCTTGTCATTGGAATCCAGCTCGCCCAGCGCCTGCGCCAGCTCCTGCAGCAGGTGGCTGTTGAGGGCGTTGAGGGCATCCGGGCGATTGAGTGTGATCGTTGCGACGTGGTCATCTATTTCGACGATGATCGTCTCATAGGCCATGACTTCGGGCTCCCGTCCGTTAGCGTCAGACGGCAGCCTTACCAGCTTGGCCCTCGCAATCAAGTTATCTTTGGCACCGCGGGCAGTAGAACGAGGACCGCCCTGATTGAACCATCCGGTGTACCGTAGCGCCGCAATCGGGGGTCCGGCACGGCTGCCCCTCGCGCCCGTAGACATCGAAGCTGTGCTGAAAATATCCAAGCTCCCCATCGGCTTGGCGGAAGTCCCGCAGGCTCGATCCGCCTGCCGCAATGGCCTCTTCCAGCACCTCTCGGATCACCGGCACCAACGAGGCGATGCGTTTCTCGGAAATCCGTCTGACGCGACGTCCCGGATGAATTCCGCAGCGATAGAGCGCTTCGCAGACGTAGATATTGCCGAGGCCCGCGACGATTTTCTGGTCGAGCAGAGCCGACTTGATCGGCATGTTGCGCCCCGCCAGCGCCGCCACCAGGTGGGATTCGCTGAACGCGTTGCCAAGCGGTTCCGGCCCCAGCGCCGCGAGGAGCGGGTGGGCTTCGGCCGTGGCGGTTTGCATCAGATCCATCGCCCCGAACCGACGCGGATCGTTGAAGGTGACGCGGGCGCCATCCGCCATGTCGAGCACCACGTGATCGTGCTTTTCCGGCGCCGGATGGTCGTGCACGAAGCGCCCCAGAGCGTCGCCCGAAACCAGCATCCGGCCGGTCATGCCAAGGTGGATCAGCAGCGTCTCGCCGCTGTCGAGATCGCCGAGGATGTACTTCGACCGCCGCCGCAGCTGGAGGATCCGTGCCCCGGTCAGCCGCTCGGCCATGCGCTCGGGGAACGGCCAGCGCAGATCGGGCCGGTTGACCTGCGCCTGGGCGATGCGGTTGCCCTCCATCACGGGGGCGAGGCCGCGGCGCACGGTTTCCACCTCTGGCAATTCGGGCATGTTCTCTCCGGGTCACAGCGTCTTGTCGAAGGGCCGCATTGCAGCGCGCCCCCCGCGCCCTATAAGGAGATGCAGCAGCAAAACGGCAAGACCCATGACCGACGACACCCAGAAAACCACGCATTTCGGCTTCACCGACATCCCCGAGACCGAGAAGGCCGGTCGCGTGCAGGGCGTCTTCAACTCGGTGGCGTCGAAATACGACGTGATGAACGATGCCATGTCGCTTGGCATCCATCGGGTCTGGAAGGACGCGATGATGGACTGGCTGGCCCCGCGCCCCGGGCAGCGCCTGCTCGACGTGGCCGGTGGCACCGGCGACATCTCGTTCCGCTTCCTCAAGCGCGCCGGTCATGGCCACGCCACCGTGCTCGACCTGACCGAGCCAATGCTGGTTGAGGGCCGCAAGCGCGCCGATGCCGCGGCGATGGCTGAACAGCTCGACTGGGTGGTGGGCGACGCCATGGCGCTGCCCTTCCCCGACAGCACGTTCGATGTCTACACGATCTCCTTCGGCATCCGGAACGTCACCCGCCCGCAGGAGGCTCTGAACGAGGCGTTCCGCGTGCTCAAGCCCGGCGGCCGGCTCATGGTGCTCGAGTTCAGCCAGATCCCCAACGACATGATGCAGAAGGCCTACGATCTTTATTCCTTCAACATCATCCCGCGCATGGGCCAGATGATCGCCGGCGATCGCGACAGCTATCAATATCTTGTGGAATCGATCCGCAAGTTCCCCGACCAGGAGACCTTCCTCGGCATGCTGCGCGCCGCCGGGTTCGGCAACGCCAAGTACCGCAACCTGAGCATGGGCATTGCCTGCCTGCATTCCGGCTGGAAGATCTGAGCCATGCGCGGACCGCACAATATCTGGCGCCTGATCCGCACCGGCGCCACCTTCGAGCGCACCGGCGCCATGGGCGTTGTGCTCGACGCGTTCGACGCGCCGAAAGTGGTGCGCATCGCCTTCCGCACGCTGGTCTGGCCGTTCAAATGGACCGGCATCGAGGGCGATCCGTCGATGCCGCCCGCGCCCCGCGCGCTGAGCGCGCTCGGACCCGCCTATATCAAGTTTGGCCAGATTCTCTCGACCCGACCGGACGTGGTCGGTCAGGATCTCGCCAACCAGCTGCGGGTGCTGCAGGACAAGCTCCCCCCCTTTGGCATCGAACAGGCCGAGCGCCAGATCGAGGCCGAGCTTGGCGTGCCGGTCTCGGAGATCTTCAGCGAGTTCAGCGCGCCCGTCGCGGCGGCCTCGATCGCGCAGGTCCACAAGGCGCGCCGTGCCGATACGGGCGAGACCGTTGCAGTGAAAGTGCTGCGTCCGGGCATCGAGCGCGCCTTCCGCACCGATATCGATGCGTTCTACTTCGCCGCGGACATGATCGAGACGCTGGCCCCGGCCGCACGCCGGCTGCGTCCGCGCGATGTCATCTCGCATTTCGAGAGCGTGGTGATGGGCGAGCTCGACCTGCGGCTCGAATCCGCTGCCGCCTCGGAATACGCCGCCAACACCGCCGACGACGATGGCTTCGAACTGCCATCGGTGGTCTGGGGGCTCTCGGGCCGGCGGGTCATGACCATGAGCTGGGCCGAGGGTGCACCGCTGGGCGACAACGCCGCGCTGGATGCCGCGGGACATGACCGCGAGCGGCTCAGCGAGCGGGTGCTGCAGCTGTTCCTGAACCATGCGCTGCGCGACGGCTTCTTCCACGCCGACATGCATCAGGGCAACCTCAAGGTCGCGCCGAACGGCAACATCATCGCCTACGATTTCGGCATCATGGGGCATATCGACGAGTATACCCGACGGGTCTATGCCGAGATCCTCTACGGCTTCATCCGGCGCGACTACAAACGCGTGGCCGAGGTGCATTTCGAGGCCGGATACGTGCCCGCCGACCGCGATGTCGACGAGTTCGCCCGGGCGCTTCGGGCCGTCGGGGAGCCGATCTTTGGCATGGACGCAACGCGGATTTCGATGGCGCGGCTGCTCTCCTACCTGTTCGAGGTGACCGAGCGGTTCGGCATGCAGACCCGGACCGAACTGATCCTGCTGCAGCGCACCATGGTCGTGGTCGAGGGCGTCGCACGCTCGCTGAACCCGCGCATGAACATCTGGAACACCGCCAAGCCGGTGGTCGAGGACTACATCAAGACCTCGATCGGCCCGCGCGCCGCGCTGCGCGACCTCGTGCAGACCGCCCAGGTGCTTGGCCGCTTTGGCCCGCGCCTGCCGGGGCTGGTGGAGGCCGCGCTGATCCGTCAGTCCGAGGGCGACGGCGCCGCGAAACGCAGCTCATGGCGCGTGCGGCTCGGCTGGGGCGGTGCCGGTGCGGCGCTCGGGGCGGCGCTCATGCTTGTCTGGCATACGTTCGCCTGATAGATCGGCAGCCTGATCTCTTGGGGGAGGACGCTCATGTCCACCGCGAAAACCGCGCTCGTGACCGGATCTGCCGGCTTTATCGGATTTCACCTGTCGAAGCGCCTTCTCAACGAGGGCTACCGGGTCATCGGTTTCGACGCGATGAGCGACTATTACGACGTCGTTCTGAAGCAGCGCCGGCACGCGATCCTCGGCGAGCATGCAGCCTTTGAGCCGGTCATCGCGCATACCGAGGACGAGGGCCGACTGACCGAGCTCTGCGTCTCCGAGCGCCCCGAGATCATCGTTCATCTCGCGGCACAGGCTGGTGTGCGGTATTCGCTCGAGGCACCGAGGTCCTACGTTCAGTCCAACCTCGTCGGTGCGCTCGAACTGCTCGAGGCAGCCCGGGCGGCGCCGCCGAAGCACCTCCTGATGGCCTCGACCTCGTCGGTCTACGGCGCCAATACCGAGATGCCGTATCGCGAAACGGCGAAGGCCGACCACCAGATGTCGTTCTATGCGGCGACGAAGAAGGCCAACGAGGCGATGGCGCATTCCTACGCGCATCTCTACGGGCTGCCGATCACCATGTTCCGCTTCTTCACCGTGTACGGACCTTGGGGCCGGCCTGACATGGCCCTGTTCAAATTCGTCAAGGCGATCCTCGAGGGCCGCCCGATCGACATCTACAACCACGGCGACATGCGGCGCGATTTCACCTATATCGATGACCTGATCGAAGGTCTTGTCCGCCTGATCGGCCAGCCCCCGGTTCTGGGCGCACCGATCGAGGGCGACAGCCTGTCCCCGGTGGCACCCTGGCGGGTGCTGAACGTGGGACACGGCACGCCGGAACGGCTCGAGGATTTCGTGACCGCCATCGAGCAGGCTCTCGGGACGCCTGCCCTGCGCAATTACATGGATATGCAGCCCGGCGACGTTCCCGCAACCTGGGCAGACAACGCGCTGCTGACCCGTTTGACCGGTACCTTGCCCCGGACCCCTCTCGCGGATGGCGTCGCGGCTTTTGTCGATTGGTACAAATCCTATTACGCCTCCGCGACCTGAACGCGGCCAGGGCTTTCGCGCTCTGCCCATCAGCGCAGAGCAGTGACGGCCTTGGCATCGATTTCGCTGCCATCCGACAGGGTCAGCAGGGTTGCTTCACCCTCGCGGCGCACCTCAATCACCGGATTGTAGACCTGGGCGGGTTGGCGCGCGACTGTGGTGCCGCCGGACAGGCTCTCGACCTCGAAACTGTAGATCCCAGATGCCATCGGTGTGCCGCTGTCACGAACCCCTTGCCACGCGACGACCGGTTGCGACGGATCGAGCGACAGGCGCTGCACCACGGAACCCGCAGCATCGCGCACTACAAGCCGGGCAGCATCCGCCCCGGGCTCGAACTCCGGCCGCATCACGAGAGGTGCTCCGTCAAAGCGCACCGCCGCATCCGCCAGAACATCTCGCCCGATCCAGGAGCCAAGTTGCTGCAACGTGCCTCCGGTCATGGCCTGCGCAAGATCCCCAAGAAGGTCGTTGGTCAGTACTTGCTGCTCCACCGACGAAAAGGTCGCGAGCTGGGTGGCGTAGTCCGTCGAATCAACCGGGTTGAGCGGATCCTGATTCTGCATTTGCGTGGTCAGCATCTTCAGAAACGTCTCGAAATCGCTGCTCAGAACTGCCGCATTCTTGGTCTGTTCCTCGCCCGCCGAGCCGGTGGACTCGGCACGCCCGGTGGGGATGGCACCCGTTACCGCACTGCTTTGCATGATGATCTCCCTAAAGCCTCATGTCCAAACCATCGGAGGCCCGCGCGACCGGGTCCGACACCGCGGCCTCGGTTACCTGGCCACCGATGGGATCCGGCCCCTGCGCAGCGGACTCCCTTGACGAGCGCGATTGCGAACCGGGCCGTTCCTCACCGAAGCTGAAGCTCGCCGACCCATAGCCGAGATCGGACAGATGCCGGGCAAGCTGATCAACGTTGCGCCGCAGAAGATCCAGCGTTTCAGGCCGATCCGCAGTCACGCTCAGCATCAGTCCGGTCTCACCCTGGCCGATGCGGAACCGCAACTGGCCGAGTTCTTCCGGCCGGAGCTTCAGTTCAATGACCTGATCCTGGGCATCCACCGCGGCGGTCATCGCCTCGGCGGCCTGGCGCAGCACAGGAACGGCCGCCTCGCGGGCCACGACGCTCGTTGCGTGGCCGGGGGCCGAGGCCGACCCCGGAGCCGATCCGCTCGGCAGTGGTGCTGCGAAGAGCTCTTCTGAAAGCGGCTCCTCCAGATCAATCACGGGTGAAATGACCGAGATTGCAGGCCGTTCAACACTCGCACCAATGGCTGGCGATGGCAGTCCAGCCGACGCGGGGCTGGCCCCCATAGCCGGCTGGCCGGCGGCCACAAGCCCAGCACCCTGTCTCTGGTTCCGGCCCCGATGCCGGGTCTCGATCGATGACACGACCTCCCGCGGCTCGACCGGTCGCCCATCCGGACTTGCCGGCATGACGATGTTCTCGTTTCGGCCTGACAACGGCACGGCCTGGATCTCGGGCGCAAAAGAGGATGTCCGTCCCCCTTGCACAATCAAAGCCCCTGCGGAGGCGGTCTTGTCGGGCAGTCCTTGCGCAGACCGTGTGACGATACGCTCAGAAACGGCGCCATTCTGGCCGGTTTCCGATGACGCAAGACCTTCCCTTCTGAGTTCGTGACCGCCCTCTTGCGGCAGAGGAACCACCCCATCCTGTGCCGAGCCTTTCATCACCTGTGGCACGGGATGCGCTTCGGTTCGGGAGACCGCTGTTCTGCTTCGAAAGACCTCGACGGTGTCCGCCGGCTCCGTGGCCTCTTGATTTTGCTTCGGCGTGGCGCCGCCCCGCCCCCTGAACAAGACCGATGGAGCGTTTTCTGGCGCATTGCTTGCGAGCGGGCGGTCGGCGGGTTGTCCGGCCTGGACCGGGCGAGCGTCATGCGCGACAGCCACATCCGGCGCGCGGGGACCTTCGCTTGCACGCCCCTGTCGCGTCGGGATAACGCCCCGCTCAAGAGCGGATGATCCGTCCGGAGGCTGGACGCTTTGACGTGCATCGGAGGCCTGAACCGATACCTCGGGCAGAGGGGTTCCACGGCTCGGCACAGAGAATGCGCTGCGCTCGCTCTGTACACCGACCGGCAGCTTCGCGGACTCGACTTCTGGAGCGCGCGATCTCTGCATCCTGCCGTGCGTCGCAAGGTGATCTGCCTCAGCCTCATGCGCGAGTATGCGCTGTCGGGAGATCACCGCATCACCTCGCGTTTCCGGACGCGGCGTTTCGGGCATCTCAGGCCGCGCGCGCAAATCGAAGCGCTGCGCTGTCGGAGGTCTTGAGACGGGCAGCTCCCCCAAAGCCCTGATTGCACTATCTTTCGGGGGTACTTTCTGGCGGTTTTCGTCTGCGCGCTTCTCTGCCACCCCGAGCAACGGCGCATCTCGCGGCTGTGCCACACCGGGAGGCACATCTCCGGATGGCGGCTTGGCGGCCGCATTGACGCTTCGCTCTGCGCCCGCACCGCTTAGCAAGGGAGGCGCCACCGTCACCGCCCGCGCGCGCCCCCCATCCGGGTGCGGTATGGGAGCCCAGCCGGAGGAGCGTCCACGAAGATCCACCGCAGGGCTCAACACGTCTGCCTTGGAGCGGTTCTCCGTTCGGTCCGAAGCGGCGCGTAACGGCTTGCCCCGGGTCTCGGGGCCATTCGGACGTGTCTTTGGCTGTCGTGCCTCCGGCTTCGGCTTCTCCGTGTCAGCGCCGTCGGGCGGGGCATTGGCCGAGAGAACCAAGCGGGTCGTCCTTGCAGTGGCGGCTCTTTCACGCATTTCACCAGGCCCGACATCAAGAGCCGGGGGCAACGCCTTTGCCGGAGCGTCTGGTGCAGGCCAAGGCAGACGCGCCGGGCTGGGCGCACTGTCCAAGCGGCCAGATGCGGGGCCCAGCCCCCTGCCCTTGGTCGCGCGCGTCAACGGGCTGAGATGCTCGGGCAGAACCACCTTCGAGCTTTGGGACAGAGCCCGATCAGGTTCGGAACCGGGCATTCCCCTTGGTTCAGGCTTGAGCTGCGCTTCCGCCGTAGGAACCGCGCCCGGATGAGCGGGATAGACACCTCTCTGCCCGGGCCTATGCACGACAGTGTCCACTATCGAGCTCCGTCGGCTCGCTTCCGTCCTGCGAAGACCGGAGGCGCACACCCCGACCTCTTCCACCCGCGACGTCGGTTCCGCCTCGAACCGCTCACCCAGGCGCGGGCGCTGGGACTCGACAGAGCTGGGCCCAGCGCCGTTCGGCGGCAGGGCCTCTCGCCTCGTATCGCTTCGCGCCTGATCGATCCCCTTTGCCGTTTCGGCCTTTGTGAGACCCTCATCTGCGCCTCTTGGCGCGTCACGCCGGGCACCCGGGCGCAATGACATATCGGGCGCTGAAGGGGCAATCGGCCGCTCGCGCCTCGATCTCGAGGACTGGACCGCATCGATCTGTTCGCCCTCGGGCTCCGGGCCGACAGGTGACGTCGAAACGTGGGTCTTTGGCACCGAGATCGCGCTCGTCGGCAATATCGGGACCTCCTCAAGTGGCTTCGAGGCCATCCGCTCAGATTGCGCGGGCTCGGAAGGCACGGATGGCCGCGCTGTCTCCTCCGCAGACATCCCTGCCCTCGCACGTTTGCCCTCAGGCTCGGGGAGCATCTCCATCGCATCATCCCGCGACACCCCGGTCGATGCCTCCCCGCCATCGACCTGAAACCGGGGTCGACCGTCGCCGCGCCCGAGTTCCTGTCGGAGCACCGGAGCGGACACTGTTTCGCCCCTGCCCTCCACCAAGGCCTCATCGTCCGCGACCGGATCGATATCCGACATCTCAAGCGTCTGCTGCTGGCCATCGGATGGTGACAGCTTTGGCTCGTCCATGCTCTTCTCCGAGGTCTCTTCGCCCTCATCAGGCTCTGCGGAGTCCGGGGCCTCTTGGTCGAGCGAGGCGAACACATCGGCGAACGGCATCCCGCCCGCCTCCGGTCCTGTGTCATTCTCGCGAAGCGCCGTCGGCAGCGCGAGGTTCAGCAATCCTGACAGTGGCTTCAGCATGGTCGCTCCGGGAATTCTTCCGCTGGAGACGGTCTAACGCGATTTTCCTTACCGCTTCTTTACCGACTTCCGCGCACTCTGCCGTTCGTTAGCTCGAATTGGAGAGACTCATGGAGATTCACGGGCCACTTCCTCCTGATGGACGCACCTCCCTGCGCAACGCAGCGATGGCGCTCGAGGCCAGTTTCCTGACCGAGATGCTGCGCTCTGCAGGGCTCGGCAAGAGCCGCGACACCTTCGGAGGTGGTGTCGGCGAAGACCAGTTCGCCTCAATGCTCGCGCGCGAACACGCGCAGGCGCTGACAGAGGCCGGCGGGATCGGACTTGCCGAATCGATCTTTCAGGCCCTTGTCAGGCACACCGATGACTGACCCGGTGCCCGATCCATTCGATACGCTCGAGGCGCTCCTCATGCAGGAGCGCGACAGCCTGCTTGCCGGCGCTCTCGACGACATCGCCCCCTTGATGGAAGAAAAGATCGCTCTGATTTCACAGCTACGCCACGATCCCCCCGAGGATGCAGAGCGGGTGCAACGGCTTCATGCGACCATGGTCCGCAATCAGGCGCTTTTCGATCAGACGCTTGCGGGACTTCGCAACGCCGCGGAACGGGTCGGCAGCATGCGCCACCTGCGCCGGTCGATGGAGATCTACGACGCAACCGGGCGCCGGGCGACGATCGACATGCCGCCGGCGCAACAGGTCGAGCGCAGGGCATGACGAATTTGCATTGAATCCAAGAAACGTCAGATGGCGGTCTTAGCGCTTCATTAGCTTCCGTGACCCAATGTCTGGCCTGCATCCGGTTCGGATGGCGCAGGGGGCAATCAGCCCGGCCTGCACTCGTCAGAAAGACGTTCAGAACGCCGGCCTCCGGCACATCGAAATACGGTGCAAAGCGCCGTTTGATCCCAAGGACGAACATCCATGTCTAGCATTCTGACGAACAACGGCGCCATGGTGGCGCTCCAGACCCTGAAATCCATCAACTCGAGCCTCGCCACCACCCAGGGCGAAATTTCCACCGGCAAGCGCGTTGCCGACGCCAAGGACAATGCCGCCGTCTGGGCCATCTCCAAGGTGATGGAAGCCGACGTGAAGGGCTTCAAAGGCATCTCCGACAGCCTCAACCTCGGCGAGTCCACCGTCGCGGTGGCACGCTCCGCGTCGGAAACGGTCACTGACCTGCTGACCGACATCAAGGGCAAGATCGTCGCCGCGCAGGAGGAAAACGTCGACCGCGCCAAGATCCAGACGGATATCGACGCACTGCGCGACCAAATCGACGCGGTGGTGGGCGCGGCCCAGTTCAACGGTCTGAACCTGCTGTCGAACACCGATTCGACCGCCGACTCCGGCAACATCAACGTCCTTGCGTCGCTCGACCGTTCGGGCACCGGCGTTGCCGCCTCTGATATCGCTGTCGCGAAGCAGGATCTGGGGACCGGCGCAGCCTCCACCGCCACCGTGAACCTGGACGTCTCGGTGAACACGACCGGTGTGGCAAGCGGTGCCACGGCCGAATACGTCACCTTCGACGGGGTCGGCGCAGACGACGAGCTGGTCGCCGGCGCGAACTTCAAGGTGACCGGTAGCAGCAACTTCGCAGGCGATGTCTCTGCCGATGCGTTCGATTTCTCGGCAGATGTCGAGTACGTTGCCCGGGACGGCGACACCCTTGCCGACGTCACCTCGGCGATGGTCGAGCGCCTGAACTTCCAGGCCGCTTCGGATGGTCTGGAAATCACCTTCTCGGTCAACGGGACCAATGCAGGCCAGATCGACTTCACCAACAACTACGACGAAGCGATCTCTGACGACAACAGCGTGGTGGAGCAATCCGACATCGCCGACATTGCGACACTGGAAGCCGAAGCCGACGGAACCATCGGTGGCGGCCTGGAACTGCTGGCTGAATTCGACGTCACAACCGACGACGGTACCGACGCAGCTCTCGATAGCATCGAGGGCCTGCTTCAGACGGCCATCGACTCCGCCTCGGCCTTCGGTTCCGTTCAGGGCCGGATCGAGACCCAGACCGATTTCATCTCGAGCCTGATCGACTCGCTGAAATCCGGCATCGGCACGCTTGTCGACGCCGACATGGAGGAGGCTTCGGCCCGGCTTCAGGCGCTTCAGGTGCAGCAGCAGCTTGGTGTTCAGGCGCTCTCCATCGCCAACCAGGCCCCACAGTCGCTGCTCTCGCTCTTCCAGTAAGGCAGAACCTCGGGGACCGGTTCGTCCGGTCCCTGAACCGCTAGCAAACCGCTTCATCCGAAACACAGTCGGAAGGTTCCGCCGTGAACGCGCAGATCATGGCGCAGCGCGCCTATACCCAACCAACAACCAGCACACGGACAGACCGGGCCATCGAGTATGACCTGCTCGCGCGTGTGACTCACCGCATCAAATCCGCTGCCGAGGCTGGACCCAAAGCCTATCCGAGGCTTGTGCGGGCCCTCTATGACAACCGCCGCCTCTGGACAGCACTGGCCGTCGATGTGGCCAGCACCGAGAACGCTCTGCCTCAGGAGTTGCGGGCGCAGATCTTCTACCTCGCGGAATTCGTGCAGCTGCATACCGGCAAGGTTCTCGCCCGCAAGGCACGGCTCGCCCCCCTGCTTGAAGTCAATGCCGCCATCCTGCGGGGCCTCGGCGGCCAGAGGCCAGGCCGATGAGCGGCCTGGTTCTCAAGCTCGGCCCGCGGGAGCGGGTCCTGATCAACGGCGCGGTGATCGAGAATGGAGATCGCCGCAGCCGGCTTTCGATCGTGACGCCCAAGGCCAATATCCTGCGCTTGCGCGATGCGATCCATCCCGAGGAAGCAAGAACACCGGTCCGCCGCCTCTGCTACATGACCCAATTGATCCTGACCGGTGATATCGACCCGGATGAGGCCCAGCGGCAACTGATCCGTGGGATAGAGGAACTCAGCCGCATTCTCACCGATCCCGACAGCCGCGAGCTTCTGACCAAAGCAACAACAAGCTTGCTGGACGCACAGTATTATCAATCTCTCAAGGCGCTTCGAAGCCTGATCCCAAGAGAAGACCGGCTGCTCGCCGCGCGGCAGCAATGACCTATACCCCCATGATCGGAGGTCCAGGGCTGGTCGGGTGGCAGATCCTGCAAAATACGATGGACACGCAGCGGACGGCCTTCAACAAGACCCCGGAGATCACCCGCGAAGCCGCCTACTTCACCGAGACCATCGGCAGCATCGGCTCTGCGGAGGAGCTTGTCGGCAATCGGCGCCTGCTCAGCGTCGCGCTCACCGCCTTTGGCATGGAGGATGAACTCGACAGCAAGTATCTGGTGCGCCGCCTCATTGAAGAAGGGACCAAGGATGACGAGGCGCTTGCGAACAAGCTGAACGACAGCCGCTTCGTGGCCCTTGCCGATGCCTTCGATTTCGAACCCGTGATCACGCGCAAAACCCAGGAAGAGGGTTTTGCAGAGACGGTGCTCGTCCGCTACGAGGAACGCATTCGCGCCAACCTGGCGCAGACCCTGACCGAACCGGACTACGTGGCCGATCCCGACTATGCCGCGCTTTTTGCCGCGCAGGTCGAGGAGAATCTGGAAATCTCGCGCGCCTACTTCACCGAGAATATCGGCCGCATCACCTCAGCCGAAGAGTTGCTGCTCGATCCGGAGCTCAGGCAGGTTGCAACAACCGCGTTCGACCTTGGCGACCGCGCTCGGAGCACGACGCTGCTGCGCCGGGCCCTCGAAGAGGACCCCGCCGAAGCGACGGCCTTGTCCAACGTTCTGAATGACAGGAATCTCCGCGCCTTTTCGATGGCCTTCGCATTCTACGAGACCGAAACCAGCACAGTGCTTCAGACCGAGGGGTTTGCCTCGAACATCACCGAACAGTTCCGCTGGCAACGCTTCGAAGACGCTGTGAGTGATGTTAATGAGGCGATCGGCGCGGCTCTGAAGTTCCAGCGCTCCCTGCCCGAGCTTGCGGCCAATGACCTTAGCGAGACCGCCAAGTGGTACAATGTTCTTGGCAGCACCATGATGCGCGAGGTTTTCGAAACCGCGCTCTCCCTGCCGGACGGTTTCAGCCAGATCGATCTCGACAAACAGGTCGAGGTCATCTCTGACAGGGCACGACAGCGCTTTGGAATCGAAACCTTCTCGGACCTGCAGGACCCCAAGACCCTGAACGGGATCATCCAGAGCTATCTTCTGCAGGACCAGATCTCGCAAAGCGGCGCTTTCGGCTCGCAACAGATCGCCCTTACCCTGCTCAGCACCATTCGCTACGATCGCGACAGAGCCTAAGACCGTCAGCCAGCGCCCGACAGGCGCCTCCTTTGTTGAGGCGGCCTGACACCAGAGCGACGCAGGATCAACCGAAGCTGATTGAACGCCGCGTGTGGCCCATGAGGTGCTGCCTCGGAGAAGAAGGTATCGAGGTCGGGCCAGGCTCTGATGGCCTGATCGAGCAGCGGATCCTCGCCCTCGCGGTAAAGCCCCGCACGGATCATCGTCTCGGATCGCGCATAGGCCCCAAGCAGGTGTCTGGCCTGAAGCAGGACGTCGTTCTCCTCCTCGGTTGCCGCCTCGGGGAGGCTGCGCGACACCGACCGCAAGACATTGATCGCCGGAAACCGGCCCCGTTCCGCGATCTCGCGGCTGAGAACGACGTGGCCATCGAGCACGCCACGCAGAATATCGGCGATCGGCTCCTCCATGTCGGACCCCGCGACGAGAACGCTGAAGATCGCGGTGATGTCGCCAGACCCGGCCAACCCGGGACCAGCCCGCTCAGCCAGACGCATGATCTGATTGGCGGTTGAGGGCGGGAAGCCGCGCAGCGCGGGCATCTCGCCGGCGGCGACCGCGACCTCGCGATGCGCCTCGGCAAAGCGGGTGATCGAATCGGCAAGAAAGAGAACCTGTCGGCCAGTGTCGCGAAAATGCTCTGCCACGGTCATCGCGGCAAGCGCGCAGCGCCGCCGTTCGAGCGGCGAACGATCCGAGCTTGCCGCGATGACCACGCTGCGCGCCATCCCTTCTGGCCCGAGAACATCATGCACGAAATCATGCACCTCGCGCCCCCGCTCTCCGATCAGCGCCAGCACGACGACATCCGCCTCGACGCCGCGCGCGAGCGAGGCCAGGAGCCGTGACTTGCCCACGCCGGACCCTGCAAACAGCCCCACGCGCTGCCCCCGCACGATCGGCAGAAAGGTGTCGAACGCGGCGAGCCCGCTGCGCAAGCGCCCTCCGAGACCGCGCCGCTGCGCCGCCGGGGGCGGGCTGGCCCGAAACGGTCTCCGGAGCGACCCGGACGACAGCGACCGACCGTCGAGCGGCTGCCCGTAAGGGTCGATCACCCGCCCGACCCAATCATTTGAAGGCGCCAGAACCGGCGGCCCGAGCACCGCAACGCGATCGTCCTGAGACACGCCCTCCGGCCCCTCGTCGGGCAGCATCGCGACGAGGTCGTCACGAATGCGCAGCACCTCTCCTCCGAGTTCACCGTCAGCGTGATAGAGCCGCAGGCGATCGCCGATGCAGGCAAGGTGCGCAAGCCCGCGGACCCAGATGACCGTTCCGTCGACCGAGCGAACCCGCCCGACCGCGCGGGCCGGGCGGATCTGCGTGATCTGCGCCAGCAGACCGTCGAGTTCGAGTTTCTCCATCAGGCGCCCCCTTCAGCGGTCTCAAACCATTTCTAAAGGAATCAGCCTTAAGCCTTGGTTGAAACCAATCGAGGGAGAAGCCCCGATGTTCCAGAACCTGAACGTCTTCCAGACGGCGATGGCGCTTGCGAAGCATTCCGGCCTTCGGCAGGCCCTCAGTGCGCAGAATATCGCCAATGCCGATACACCTGGATATCACGCACTCGATATCCCGGATTTCGAAGCCACCCTCCGCGGGTCCGAGGGTTCCCAACGCGCCACCCGGGACAAGCACTTGCACGGGCTGCGCCAGGATCACCTGCCAGAGCCGACCCTGCGCCGGGCAAGCGTCGATCCGAACGGAAACTCAGTCTCTATCGAAGGGGAAATGGTGACGGCTGTCGCGGCGTCCCGCGGACATGGTCGCGCGCTGTCGATCTACCGATCAAGCCTCAACATCCTTCGCACGAGCCTCGGGCGCTAGACACGGAGTGGATGAATGAGTGCCTTTTCCGATGCCCTGTCGGTCTCTTCCAGCGGGCTGCGCGCCCAGGCCGACCGCCTGCGCGTGGTGTCCGAGAACATCGCCAATGTCGACACGCCCGGTTACCGCCGCAAGACCCTGCCGTTCGAACTTGGAGAGGGCAGTGACGGCGTCCGGGAAGTGCAGGCCGGCGATACGCGGCTCGACCGCAGCGATCTGGAACGGATCTGGGATCCTCATCACCCCCTCGCCGATCCTGCCGGCTTCTACGACGGGACCAATGTCGATCTGATCGTGGAGCTGGCCGACGCCCGCGAGGCGCAGCGCAGCTACGAAGCCAACCTGAAAATGTTCGAACAAACGCGGCAGATGTCCAGCAGTCTGATGGATCTGCTGCGCCGTGGATAGAGCCTAACACTGCGTGAAAGGAGACCAGAATGGACGTCCGATCGCTTTTTGCTGCGCAGAAGTATGCGGCACAGCGCCCCGCAACAGAGCCGCAGCCCAATGCCGACAGCGCCGCCGCACGGCTGAGAGGCGCCGCAGAGGATTTCGCCACGACGCTGAACGAGGCCGAGACCACGGCGACGGCGGCCATGACCGGGGATGCCGACCCGCATGCGCTGGTTCAGGCGCTGGCCCAGTCCGAACTCGCGGTCGAGACGGTCGTCGCGCTTCGAAACAAGGTCGTCGAAGCCTACCAGGAAATTCTGCGGATGCCGGTCTGAACCATGCTGAGCGAAACCATCTTCTATGACACGCTCAGGCAGGGCCTCTGGGTCGCAACCATCACCTCGGTGCCGATCCTGACCGCAGCGCTGCTCGCGGGCGTGGGCGTGGGCCTGTTTCAGGCGCTGACCTCCGTGCAGGAGATGACGCTGACTTTCGTCCCGAAGCTGCTCGCCATCGTGGTGGTGTTCTGGATGTCGATGAGCTTCATGTCCGAAACCCTGGTCGGCTTCTTTCAGGGCCGCATCATTCCCGTCATCACCGGGGGCTGACATGGGCATCACCGACTACACAACCTTGTCCCGGCAGCAGGGCCTCATGCGCGAGATGCGGATGGTGGCGAACAACATCGCCAACATGGCGACGACCGGCTACCGCCAGCAGGGCGTGGTGTTCTCCGAATACGTTCGCCAGACCGACCGGGATGGCAGCGTCGCCATGACCGCGAGCCACGTCCGAAACACCTCCTTCGCGCAGGGCAGCCTGACCCGCACCGGCGGGCAGCTGGACCTCGCCATTGAGGGCGAGGGCTTTTTCCTCGTCCAGACCCCGGCCGGCGAGCGCCTGACCCGAGCGGGCAATTTCGCCAGCAGCTCCGCCGGCGATCTCGTCACGCAGGACGGGCATCTGGTGCTCGACTCCGGTGGTGCACCGGTCTTCATCCCGCCGGACGCGACAGATCTTGCCATCGGTCAGGATGGCACGCTCAGCAGCAACGGCGCTCCGATTGGCCAGATCGGTATCGTGCAACCGCTCGATCCCGGGGCGCTGGTCCGCGAGGGTGGTGTGCTGTTCCGCGCCGAGGCCGGATACGACCCCGCAGAGGCCCCCCGCGTGCGACAGGGCTTTGTCGAAAGCGCGAATGTCGATCCGATCCTGCAGATCGCCCGCATGATCGAGGTCCAACGCGCCTACGAGATGGGCCAGAATTTCCTGCAGCGCGAGGATGAACGCGTCCGCGCAGCCATCAAGTCCATGATCACATGAGGAGAGCGTCATGCGTGCCCTGAAAATCGCCGCGACCGGCATGAGCGCCCAGCAAATGCGGGTCGAGGTCATTTCGAACAACCTCTCGAACATGAGCACGACCGGCTACAATGCCCGCCGGGCCGAGTTCGCCGATCTGCATTATCAACAGGTCGCCCGCGCCGGGACGGTCAGCGCCGCCGACGGGACCATGCTGCCGACCGGCGTGCAGCTGGGGCTGGGGGCACGGCCGGCTGCGGTCACGATGAAGCTTGCACAGGGGGCCTTGTCCCAGACCGGCGGAGATCTGGACCTGGCCATCGAGGGCCGCGGCTATTTCGAGGTGACCCTGCCCTCGGACCTTGCAGGCTACACCCGCGACGGGGCGCTCAAGCGCGATGGCGAGGGGCTTATCGTCACCTCCGACGGGCTTCCCGTCGCGCCGGAGATCGTTATCCCCGACGACGCCACCAGCCTGTCGATCAATGCCGAGGGGGAGATCTATGCCTATTTCAACGACGCCGTCGAAGCCCAGCTTCTGGGTCAGCTCACCCTTGTCGGCTTCACCAATCCCAAGGGGCTTGAGGCCATCGGCGGCAATCTCTTCACCGAGACCGAAGCCTCCGGCCCGCCGATCCAGACCACCGCGGGACAGGACGGGCTCGGCACGTTCCGGCACGGCTATCTCGAGGACAGCTCGGTCGATCCCGTCTACGAGATCACCGAACTGATCGAAGCGCAGCGCGGCTACGAGCTCAATTCCAAGGTCATCTCCGCCGCTGACCAGATGCTCGGCGCAACGGTTCAGGTGCGCTGATGCGATTGGCGCTGCTCCTCGGTCTTGCCGCGGCGGCTGCCGATGCTCAGACCGTGGTCGCGACCCGCACGGTGCGCGCTCAGGATATCGTGCCGGCGGATGCGGTCCGGCTGGAGTCAGCAGATGTCCCCGGCGCACATGTCGTCCTTGAAGATGTCATCGGGCAAGAGGCGCGGGTCACGCTCTATCCCGGGCGTGCCGTGATGCGGGGCGCGGTTGGCGCCCCGGCGCTGGTCGAGCGCAACCAGATCGTCGAGCTGATCTTTGCCCGCAACGGGCTTCACATCGTGACCGAGGGTCGCGCTCTCGACCGGGCCGGTGCCGGCGAACGGGTTCGGGTGATGAACCTGTCCTCGAGAAGCACGCTGTTCGGAACGGTCACCGCCTCCGGGACCGTGAGCGTTTTGGGAGACTGAGCAATGACATATCGCGTTCTGTGCCTCCTCGGGCTCCTCGTCCTCTTCGGGTGCAGCCGTCTCGACCACCTCGGCAAGGCACCAAGCTTCACCCCGCAGGAGCAGAGCCCGGAGCGGGTCGCCATGGCCTATTCCGGGGTCCCGACCGTTGCCTTGCCCCAACGTCAGACCGATCAGGCCTCTCTCTGGAGCCGTGAGCGAAGCTCGTTGCTCGGCGATCGGCGGGCCATGAAACAGGGCGATATCCTCACCGTCGTGATCGAGATTGACGACGAGGCCAGCATCTCGAACAGCACATCGCGCTCGCGGTCAGGCTCGGAGAGCCTCTCTGTGCCCCAACTCCTTGGGATACCGCAACGCATCGACGAGGATCTTCCGCTCGGGGCCACCATGGCGGATGCGGTCGATCTTGGCAGTCAGGCTGCATCGGGAGGAGACGGGCAGGTCCAGCGCAGGGAAGAGCTTACCCTCCGGGTGGCTGCGACGATCACCGACGTGATGCCGAACGGGGTGCTGGCGATCGAGGGGGCGCAGGAAGTGCGGGTGAATTTCGAGCTCCGGGAATTGCTGGTGTCGGGCTTTGTCCGCCCTGAAGACATCACGCGGCAGAACGAGATCACCTATGACAAGATCGCCTCGGCCAAGATTTCCTATGGCGGCCGCGGCCAGATCAGCGACATGCAGCAGCCGCGCTATGGCCAGCAGGTGCTCGACATTGTCCTGCCATTCTGACGAGGCCGCGATGAAAAAGCTACTGCCCATTCTCCTGGCCGTGATCGGCACCGCAGCGGGGATCGGCGCCGGCCTCTTCCTCGCGCCGGCGCCCACTGCCCACGATACAGCCGAGTCCGCCTCGGCAGGGGATGTGCATGACACCAGTGCGCATGACGGCGCCGGAGATCATTCCGATGCGGACGATGAAGAGGGCGAGGGTGGCAATGAATACGTGCGGCTGAGCAACCAATTCGTGGTTCCGGTCGTCGGCAATGACCGAGTCGAGTCGCTTGTGGTCCTGTCGCTGAGCCTCGAGGTCGGTCCCGGCGATACCGAGGCGGTCTTTGCCCAGGAACCGAAGCTCCGCGACGTGTTCCTGCGGGTCCTCTTCGACCACGCCAATATCGGCGGGTTTGCGGGCAATTTCACCGAGCAGCATCGCATGGACCGACTGCGTCGCGCCCTCTGGGAAGCCGCCCGAAACGTAATGGGCAAGATCGTGGTCGATGTGCTCATCACCGAGATCGCCCGGCAGGATTCCTGACCTCGGATCAGACCTCCGGATCCTTGAGAGCCAGCCTCCAAAGCGCATCCAGCCGGATCTCTTCCTGGTGAAGCCGCTTGTGCTGCAAGATGGCTGCCTCCTGCTCGTGCAACCGCTTGGTTGCTTCGGCCTGGGCCAGCGCAAGCCGCGCCCGAGCGAGACTGTGTTCCTGCTGCACGCGGCAGCGCGCCAGATCACGGTTCAGCTCGCCTCTCCTGCGCGACAGCCAGCCCTGCCAGAGCGTGTCGGCCCCGATCAGCCGCCGGTCCGCGAGGCTCTCGGTCTCGGAAAAGGCGGCCTGTCTCAACGCGTCGATCCGCGCAAGTTCATCCAGAAGACGCCGCTCCTCGTCCCGGTCGCGGCGGTTCTGCTCGAAGGCCCGGTCCTGCAGAAGCCGGGTGAGCTGACCAAGATCGCTCTGCGCACGGCTCATCGACCGCCTCGCCGACGGCGCATCGTCTCGCGCATATCCTCTGCAAAGCGGATCGCCGCCGCCACCGGGCGGTAATGTTCTGGCGCGATCTGCTCACCGATCCGGGTGGTGGCATGCAGCGCCCGCGCGGTGGGCGGGTCGGAATGCAGCGGCACGCCCGCGTCCTCGGCGACTTCGCGGATCCTGCGGGCAATTTCGTCCACGCCCTTGGCGACACAGATCGGGGCGTCCCCTGGCTTGCGGCTCCAGCTCAGCGCCACGGCGTAATGGCTCGGGTTCACAATCACCACGTCGGCGCGTGGCACGTCGGCCATCATCTGGGTCTGGGCGATCTCCTGCGCCCGGGCGCGGCGCTGCTGCTTGAACATCGGATCGCCCTCGGCCTCCTTGTGTTCATCTCGGAGCTCTTTCTGGGACATCCGGTTGCGCCGCAAATGCTCGGCCCGTTGCCAGAGATAGTCTACCGCACCGATGCACAGAGCCACCACTGCGGCAATCCCGAGCAGCTGCAGCATGAGATTGAGCATAAGCTCCGCGGCATCCGGCGCCGCGCCGCGAAGCACCCCGATGATGAGGTCATAGCGCGACGACAGGAACAGGCCGAGCACGACCGAGTAGACAGTCAGCTTGACGAAGCTCTTGAGAAACTCGAACAGGCCACGTCGGCCATACTTGTTGCGCGCATTTTCCATCGGAGAAAGACGGCTCGCCTTAGGTGCCAGCCGGGACGGTGCGAACACCAGACCACGGGTCGCGAAGAGCGCACACAGCACCACCGCCCCCGGCACCGCCAACCACGGCAAAACCGGCTTCAGCACCGCGCCAAGCACCGTGGCCGCGGGTGCCGTCGCCATCCCGTTGAAGAACAGCGATCCGAGCTTTTCGGGATGCTCGACAAACGGGAGCATCGCCTCGCCGAGACGCAGCACCGCGCCACCGCCTATCGAGAGGCCGGTCGCCAGCAGCCCGAGATAGGCTGCCGCGGTCAAAAGGTCCGGCGACCGCGGTATCTCCCCCTTGCGACGCGCCTCTTCGAGCTTGCGCGGTGATGGCTCATGGGATTTTTCTGCCGACTGTTCCTCTGCCATGGGCGCCTAGGGGGTCTGACCGGAGAGAAAGCGGTCGACGCTTGCGATCCACAGGGAGAGCATCAGCGGAGCGGTGACCAGAAGCAAGGCGATCGAGCCGAAGGTGATCACCGGGGCGCCAACGAAGGCCACCATCAGCTGTGGCATCGCCTTGTTGATGAATCCAAGCGTCAAGTTGTAGAGCGCCGAGAGGATCACGAAGGGCGCGGCGAGCGTGAAAGCCAGGGCGAAGGCCATCGCAATGTGCCCGCGCCCGGCCTGCGCGATAAGCGATGGATCGGGCAGGAGCAGAGCCGGAAACAGTTCGAAGGAAAGAATGATGAACCCTGCCACCTTGACGTGAAAGCCCGTGCTCATCAGCAGCGCCAGCGCCGCCACCGTCAGCACATGCCCGATCGCCGGCATCGGATCCGCGGCGCTGTTGCCAAGCAGCTGCGCCAGCGAGGTGGATTGCGCCGCAATGCTGCCCGCGGTCTGCAGCGCGTGCATGAAGAGCCGAAGCCAGAGGCCGAGGATCAGGCCGATCACGGACTCGGTCACCAGCGCCCAGGCCACCGTGCCGAGACCCGGCGGCGGCAGCGCCAGATCGGCGCCGGTCGCCGGCAGAACGGTGACGGTGAGCACGAGGCCAAGCGCCAGTCGGACCCGCATCGGAACCGTCTGCTCCCCCAGGCCCGGCAGCACCGCCATCATCGCCCCGACGCGCAGGAAAACGACCAGCGCCAGCCACCACCACCCCAGAAGAAGCGGCATGAACCCGGTCGCCCCGCTCATGCCGCCACAACCCCGACCAGCGCGGGCTTGGCCTCGATCCCGATCTCTTCGAAGGATAGCACCGGATTGGCGATCCCCTTGGCAGAGAGGATCGTGCGCAGGAACCGCCGGCGACGTGCGCTGGTGACAAGCGCGGGAAAAATCCCGCGGTTCCCGGCTTCGCTGACCTCGGCGGCGACACCGCTGGTCAGGCTCTCGAACAGATCGGGCGGCAGGGCGACGTCGAGCCCGCCAGCGGAGCCCTCGACCTGGTAGGTCGAAAAGGTATCTTCCCATTCCGGGGAGAGCTGGATCAAGGGAATCGTTCCGTCCTTCCGGCGCATCCCCGCGACCAGCTGGAACCCGATGCGCTGCCGCACGTGTTCACAGATCACGTCGGGCCGCGCCTGTTGGCCACGCATCTCCGAGATTGCCTCGAGAATCAGAGGCAGGTTGCGGATGCTGACCTGTTCCTCGAGCAGCAGCCGCAACACCTGATGCAGCGTATCGATCTGAACCTTGTCCGGGATCAGTTCATCAAGCAGACGACGGTTCGCCTCGGCCCGAGCGGGGTTGCTGAGGCTCACCATCTCGTCCAGCAGCCGGCGGAGCGATTTGAGCGTGAGAAGCCGCCCGAAATTTCGCTTTATGACCTCGAGCAGATGGGTCGCCAGAACCTCGGTCGGGGTCACGATGGTCGCACCGGTGAGCGCCGCACGGTCGCGATGCTCGGGCTTGATCCAACGCGCCGGAGCGCCATAGACCGGCTCGGTCACGTCACGCCCGCCAGGAAGGCTGGCATGATCGTCGGGCATCAGCGCCAGGACCAAATCCGGGTTGAGCTCTCCGCGCGCGACCTCGACGCCGTGGATCCGGATCAGGTAGATCCCGGTTTCGAGCGCCGGAGCATCGGTCAGCCGGATCTCGGGCAGGATGATGCCGAATCCCGAGGCGATGTGGCGCCGCATGTTGTCGATCCGCACATCGAGCCCGGTGCCCGGATCGAGCACCATGTTCACGAGATCGGGAGCAAATTCGACATGGATCTCGTCGACATCGAGGATGTCGCCGATGGGGCGCTCGCGGGGGGGCTCGGGTGCCTCGGCCTCCGGGGCGGCCGTGGGCTCGGCCAGCCGCCGCGCCATGAAGATTGCAAGCCCACCGAGCACGCCCGAGCCGAGGATGAACGGCAGAAAAGGCAAGCCCGGCACGAGCGCGAACAGGGCCATCAGCACCGCGACCGTTCCCAGCGCCGCCGGGTGCCGGGCGAGCTGCCCCGCCACGGCCACATCGGTGGCCCCGATGGCGCCTCCGCGCGCCAGAAGAAGCCCCGAGGCGATGGAGATGATCACCGCCGGAATCTGCGACACGAGCCCGTCACCGACGGTCAGGATGGCATAGGTTTCGAAGGCGCGGGACAGTGGCATGCCCTGGCCGAAGATCCCCATCACCATGCCCATCACGAGGTTCAGCAGCGTGATCAGAAGACCCGCGACCGCGTCGCCCTTGACGAATTTCGATGCCCCGTCGAGCGAGCCGAAAAAGGTCGTCTCCTGCTGTTCGCGTTCCCGCCGCGCCTTGGCTTCGGCATGGTCGATGGCCCCTGAGGACATGTCACTGTCGATCGCGAGTTGCTTGCCCGGCATGCCGTCGAGCGCAAAGCGCGCACCGACCTCGGCCATGCGCGCGGCCCCCTTGGTGATCACCGCGAAGTTCACGATCATCAAGACGCCGAACACGACGAGCCCAAGAAAGACACTGCCCCCCATGACAAAATTGGCGAACCCCTCGATCACATCGCCTGCGGCGGAGGTGCCGGTGTGCCCCTGACCGATGATCAGTTTGGTCGAGCTCACGTTCAGTGAGAGCCGCAGCATGAGCGATGCCAGCAGGATCGTCGGGAAGGCCGAAAAATCCAGCGGGCGCTCGATAAACAGGGTGACTGTGAAGATCAGGATCGCGAGCCCGAAGGACGCGGCAAGACCGACATCCAGGATCCATGCGGGCACCGGGAGGATCATCATCACGATGACCGCCATCAGGGCCACGGCGAGAAGTACGGTGGGCTTGAAGAACATGCCGGTGGCCATCATGCGGACCCGTTCGCGTCTTGCGTCCGATACCGGAGTGCCGCGCAGGCGCGTAAATCCCTCGCGGGAGCAGGCCGCACGCGGACTTGGCGCCGTAACTTTCGGAATTGGGCGCCCCGTGACACGGTTACTCCTCCGCCAGTCGTGTCTGGTCGAGCAGCGCCCGAAGCGTGTCCCGGGTTTCGGCCCCGGAGGTGGCAAGCGCTTCGACGACGGCCAGGCTCGGCTGCGGGCCGGCGCCGTCCGGAAGCGCCGATCCGACAAGCTCTGCCGCTGCGGCCAGGGCGTCCTCGCCTTCACCCAGCGCGGCCCAATCCCCTGCGAGCCAGGCGGCAGACCGCGCTGCGCCGTCCTCGCCGAGGGCCCCGAAGGCGGTTTGCGCATAGCTGTAGTCACCCATCATCGCCCGAGCCTGCGCGCGCAGTGCAAGTGCGTCATCCCCCTGAAGGCCAATCAGCGCGATCTCGGCCTGTTGTGGATCGGAGCGGGCCAGATGGATCTCCGAGAGCAACAGCCGGCGTTCACGAGACTCTCGATCGAGCACCGGAAGCGATGCCCAGGCCATTGCATCGTCCGCGAGGCCAAGACCGAGCAGCCGGCGCGCCACCGTGAGGGCCACATCCGCCTGGACGAGCGTCGCATACTCCGCGCGCCGTGGCACCGCTTCTTGCAGAAAGCCCGTGTCCGACCCCTGCACCGAGAGCGCAGTCAGCAATTCTGAAGCCGCGGCCCGGCGGTGCTCCTCGGGCATGTCGTCTCCGTTGCGAAAGGCTTCGAAAGCGTCCTCGAAACGATCGTTCGCCGCCAGCGCCCGCAGATGCGCAAGCCAGAGCTCCGGCCCTTTTTCGGTGGCGCGCAGCTCTGTCGAATAGGCCGCGGAGAGATCGGTCATCCGCGCGTTCACCGGCGCGCCGTTTTCGGAAGCAAGCGCAATGGTCGCTGCGACCGCATCGGGAGCATGCGCGCCCGCCCCGTGCGACAGGTCTTCGAGAACCGAATGCGCCTCTTGTACCGCGCCCTCGAGCCGGTCGATCTGGGCCTGACTGAAGCGCATTTCTGCGTCAGAGGCACCACCGGACCGGGCCAGCCGCGAGAGCAGGTTGCGTGCGGCGTCTGAATGCCCCGCCTCTGCCAGTCGGGTCGCAAGCGTCGGCCCCAGCACCGGTCGCAGGGTTGCGGGCAGAGCCTCGAAGGCGCGCCTCACCGAACGGTCATCGACCTCCGCCTCTTCCGGAAGCTCGGGGGCCCCGGCAAGCGCCCAGAGCGCGGCTGCGCCCTCGCACCCTGTCTGGCCCGCAAACACACCGGCGCGATCTGTCGCGCCATCCACGATACCAGCAAGCGCATAAAGCACCGGATCGCGCCGGTCGGGCAACAGCTCGAGCAGCGCGCGCGCCTCGGCCCCGAAACCGATATAGACATGGGCGCGCACCAGATCGGTAAGGATCTCCGGGTCGAGCGTGTCGAATTCACCGTAGAGCCGTCTGCGCAGCTCCGGGATGGTCTTGTCAAACGTCCCGTCCGTGCCCCAGGAGGCGATGTCGAGCGCGCCATCCGCGACGCAGCCGGTGCCGCCGATGCGGACGCGCGTCTGCATGTCGGCGGGTTCGCGGCCAAGAATTGCTGCCTCGATCTGTGAATGCGCGCCCGCAAGTTCGGGCACCGGCATCCCGTGATCATTCGCATCGTCTCTCGCGGCGTCCGGTGTCGCTGCGTCCGTTGCTGCGAGACGTTGCGGCAGACCGTTTCTGCTCGGTGACAACAAACCGTCGCTGGCTGCCGTCGCGAGTTGTTCAGCCAAGGTCCGTCCGAGCGCAGCGGAATCCATGCGATCGGCTGCCTCAATCCGCTCTGACAGAGCCAGTTCAGGCTCGGTTGCGCGTTGTGGCACGAAGACAGGCAGCAAATGGTTGCGCGCAGGCGACGGGCCTATGCCCGGCTGCGGACCGACCCGGATCCCGGAGAGCGGCCTCTTTTCTTCCGGCGTCGGTCCGGATGCATCCGCCATTTGTGGAGGCTCTCCAGGCCGAATGTCGAGCACCAGCATGCCCGGCTCCGCGAGAAACGCCTCTGCAACGCAGTCACAGCCAAATTCGAGCGCAAGGCCTGCCCCGCCTGGAAGCGGGTCAAGGCCCGAGAGCCGCTCGGTGTTGATGCGCGCGAAGACATCGCTGCTGTCAAACCGGTAACCCCTGCCATCGAAGCGCAGCTCGATCCGCCGGGGCGCGACATACTCCGTCTGCCACCCCAGACCGTCGGGAATATCGAGCGCGAGCCGCGTGAAAGAGCCATGCTCTCCGGAGCGGACACGGATCTCCTGCGCCGAAGCTGCACCGGCACAGAGCCAGAGCGACGTGCAAAACAGCGCGATACGGATCATGCCGCCGCCTGCTTGACGTTCTTCAACGCTTCTTCGAGATCGGTGAAGCTGGGCCGGAAATGCGCCGGGGTGTTCTGGCGCCCGACCTCGATGCAGATGTTGGTGGCGTGATTGTGCAGGTTCGCGACAAGCACCTCGCGGATCAGCTGGTAGAAATGCAGATCCTCCTCGACCACCGCCTTGACCTTCACCGCAAACGGGCCGGCGAAACCGTAGGCCAGAAACACCCCGAGAAAGGTGCCCACCAGCGCCCCGCCGATCAGCTTGCCCAGAACCTCGGGCGGCTGATCGATCGAGCCCATGGTCTTGATCACCCCAAGGACCGCCGCCACAATCCCCAGCGCCGGCAGCCCGTCGGCCATGGCCTGCAGGGCATGGCTCGAGTGCATCCGATGATGCTCGAGCGCTTCGATCCGCTTGTCGAGCACCTCTTCAACCTGATGCGGATCATCGTAATTCATCGACATCGAGCGCATGGTGTCGCAGATCAGCTCGATGGCGATCTTGTCGCCCTGAATCTTCGGATACTTGGAGAAGATGGTCGATTCATCTGGAGATTCCACGTGTTCCTCGATGGCCACGGGGCTCTGGCGGGCCAGCCTGATCAACTCGAACAGCAGGCAGAGCAGTTCCTTATAGTCCGCGGGCTTCCATTTCGCGCCCTTGAACACCTTTCCGACATCCTTGAGCGTGTGCTTCACCACGCCCGCGTCATTGCCGATCAGAAACGTGCCGAGCGCGGCACCACCGATCATCATCATCTCGAACGGGAGCGATTTCAGGATGATCGACATCTTGCCGCCAGCGAGAAGATATCCGCCAAAGACCATGCCGAAAATCACGACGATCCCGATGATTCCCATCATTGCGGTGACTCCTTCACCCATCCCGCGCGCTCACTCGTGTCATCGTCTTGGTAGCGCGGGGGCGGTTAACAAAACCCTCAGCCCCGGAGGTTTCAGCGGTTACATCACGAGGAAATCAGCGTGCAGCGCGCCGGCGGCCTTGATGCTCTTGAGAATGTCGATCATGTCGCGCGGTGAGACCCCAAGCGCGTTCAGCCCCGCGATCACCTCGGAGAGCGAGGTACCGCCCGGCACCTCGGCCAGACCGATCCCGGGCTCCTCGACGATATCGGCGCCGGTGCGCGGGACGATCACGGTCTCGCCTTCAGCAAAGGGGTTCGGCTGCACGGCAATCGGCGTCTCTTCGATGCGCAGGGTCAGATTCCCCTGCGACACGGCCACGCGGGAAATTCGTACGTCTTCGCCCATCACGATCGTGCCCGAGCGCTGATCCACCACGACGCGGGCGCGACGCTCCGGCTCGACCGGGAGGTTCTCGATCGCGACCACGGCCTGCGCCGGAGATCCGGTCCCCGTTTGTTGCAGGTTGACGGAGACCGTACCCGCATCGAGCATCTCAGCCGCACGGCGCCCGACCCGCCGGTTGATCGCCGCCTCGATCCGAGCCGCGGTGGTGAAGTCAGGTTCGCGCAGCGCCAGGCGCAGGGTCGACAGATCGGCAAAGGCGAACTCCACCTCGCGCTCGATCCGGGCGCCCGCGGGGATCATACCCGAGGTCGGGACCCCCTGCACCACCCGCGCGCCATCACCCTCTGCATTGACGCCGCCCGCGATCACGGTGCCTTGCGCCACGGCGTAGATCTGTCCGTCCGCGGCATTGAGCGGGGTCATGATCAGGGTACCGCCCAGCAGGCTGCTGGCGTCACCGATCGCCGAAACCGTCACGTCGATCTGGCTGCCGGCTCTCCCGAAGGGCGGCAAGCGGCTGGTCACGAACACCGCGGCCACGTTGCGCGGCCGGAACTGCTCACCGGTCACGTTGACCCCGAGCCGTTCGAGAATGTTCTGCATGATCTCTTCTGTGAAGGGAGCATTGCGCAACCCGTCGCCGGTGCCGTTGAGGCCGACCACCAGACCATAGCCGACAAGATCGTTGGAGCGGACGCCGTCGAATTCCACCAGATCCTTGATACGTACGGACTGCGCAGCTGCGCTCTGGGTCAGGAGACACAGAGTGAAGGCTAGGCAGAGGCCAAGCAGACGCGTGATCATCGCAGGAACTCCACCAGCGACATGCGTGAGGACCGCACGGTGATGGCATAGAGACTTTCGAGCTGCGAACGGGTGTTCTCGTAGCGGGTGGCGGTCTCGAACTGGTCCGTTCCGACCAGCTCGAGCCGGGCGATGCTCGTGGCCGTGCGTTCGGCCGCGTTGCGCGCGGTGGTTTCTTCGATCCGTTGTTCGACCGTGCCGAGCCCGGCCCGCAACTCGACCATGCTGGCCATCGCGGTTTGCAGGTCAAGCGCCGCGCTCGAGATCAGGTCGACCTTGACCGCACCGGACAGGGTCAGCGTGTCGTCGCTGGCCAGAGCCGCCTTGGCCATCGCTTTCATGACATCGCGAAACACCGCATCGTCGCCCCGAATGTCGACGCCTGCGCTTTCGGTGGCACTCAACTGGAGAGGCGCAAGCGAGGTGGTCGATCCGAGATAGCCGTCAGTCTCGAAGCCACCTCCCGGCGTGTTGAACCAGTCATCCAGGGCGGTCTCGACATCCGTTACGGTCGTGGCCCCGGCCAGCGCTGTCTGAAGCTCGGCGATCATCGCCTCGCCCTCGATCACCGCCGGGGTATCGGTGGCGGTGCCGGAGAACAGGAAGCGACCGGCGACCGATCGGTTGAGCCCGTTCAGCATGTGGCCCAGGGCGTTGCCAGCCTCGGTGGAGAGCGTGCGGAACATCTCGTCGTTCGGGGTCAGCTCGAGCGCGAGAAGCACCTGCGAGAGCAGTTCCGACCGTGTCTGGATCTCATCCAGCGTGGTCTGCATGGTGCCGGTGAGGAACGCGGCCTCGGTGGTATTCACCCGATAGGTTTCGAGCTGCGCCAGCCGGCGGTCGATCGAGACCAGCGACGAGACGTCTCCGCCAAGATGGGAGACCGGATCGCGGACGAAGCCGGTCGCGATCTCGGTGCCGAGCTGGTCGAGATCGCGGTTCAGGCGGGTCTGGTGGGTGCGCAGGACCAGGGTTCTGGCAAGATCTCCGACGGTATCCAACGGTGCCTCCTCAGATGTTCATCAGGGTCTGCATGAGCTCGTCCACCGTGGTGATGACGCGCGCGTTCGCCGCGTAATGCTGCTCGATCCGGAGAAGCTCCTGCAGCTCGGCGTCGGTATCGACCCCCTTGGACAGTTCAAGCTCCTTCAGCGCGGTGTTCTGGGCGCTGCTGAAGCTCTGCTCGCCATCTGCCCGCAGCCGCGCGGCAGCGATGGCGGCATGGAAATCCGCGACATGCTGGGCAAAGCTCTGTGCGCCTGACCCAAGCGCGGCCGATCCCGGGCTCATCAGCGCGTCCAGCGCATCGGAATAGCCCCGAAGAAGACGTGCCTCTCCGACCGGTCCCTGCACCGCGGCGCCAAGGCCATCCCGCAGGCGCCAGGTCCCGCTGCCGGCCGGATCGACCAGCGAATTGAGCGCGATCCGCCCTGCGAGCCCCGTTTCGTCCAACGGATCGAAGGCGGTGCCCGCATCGGTAAAGAGACCGGGGTCAGTAGCCCCGAGGGTGCTGTCCGGACCACCCGGGGCGAAGCGCTCGATCAGGTCACGGGCAATGCCATCGATCGCCGCCTGCATGTCCGGCGCAACGATATCGCGGATCTGGAACTGGGCACCGAGCGTGCCGCCGCCGAGCGCGCCATCATTGCTGCTGTTGACCGCCTTGCCATTGACCTCGAGCCCCGAAAGCGTACCGGCGCCAATGCTCAGATCGGCAGTGACCGGATCCTGCGGCGTGAAGCTGATCTCCACCGGGTCGCTGTGGAAATCCGGATCGAGAAGAACCGTGCCCGACGCCGCGTAGAGCGCAACGGCCCCGTTTTCGCGTGCCACGCTGCGGAGCGGCACGATGTCGGAGACGTCGTCGATCACCCGCTGGCGCTGGTCCATGAGCGATGCCGGATCGCCGCCGCGCAGCAGGCTGTCGCTGATCGCGGTGTTGAGCTCGGAAACGCGGCCGAGCGCGGTGTTGAACCGTGTGACCTGTGACCCGATGCTGCGGTCGGCATCGGTCCGGGCATCCTGGATCTCGACGCTGATCTGGTTCAGCATGGTGGTGAAATCCTCGGCCCTCTGCGCCACCAGCTTCAGCCGCTGGTCCGATGCCGGATCGGTGGCGGCAGAGAGCAACGCGGTCTCGAAGGCCGCATAGCGACCCACCAGAGATCCTGCCGTGTCGGTCGGCCCGAGCAGGGTTTCGACGCGGGATGCGAAGCTCTGCATCTCGTCGGCAAAGCCGGACTGGGCGTCGGACAACCGGCGGTCTGCCAGCACGGCGGGGTCGACATTGCGGGTGACCCCGTCGATCCACACCCCACCGGAATTTCCAAGCGTCCGGGCCGAAAGATCGAGCGTTCGGCGACCATAGCTTTCGGTCGTCGCGTTGGCGATGTTCGAGGCCACGAGGCCGGCCGATCGGCTGTTCGCGGTCAGCCCGCTCAGCGCGTTGGACAGTGCTCCGCTCAGTGACATGTGGTGCCCTCCGTGGAAGGGCTGACCCCGTTACCGGGCTCAGCGCTTCATGTTGGTGGTTTCCTGCAGCATCTCGTCGACGGTCTGGATCACCTTGGCGTTGGAGGAATAGGCGCGCTGGGTGCGGATCATGTCGGTCAGTTCCTGCGCGATGTCGGTGGCGGATTCCTGTCTGGCATAGGACTTCACGCTGCCGGTCGGTCCGTCCCCGGCATCCCACAGAAAGAACGATCCGCTCTCTGGCGAGGGCCGGAAGGTCGAGCCATCCACCGCGATCATGCCATTGTAATTGGGCAGGTCGACCAGCGGGATCTGGTAGAGCACCTGGCTCTGGCCGCTGTCGTAGAGCGCGCTGACATAGCCGTTCTCGTCGACCTCGACCGAGACCATGTTGCCGACCGAGGAGCCGTCCTTGGAGATCGAGATCGGCGCGAAACTGTCGCCAAGCTGCGACAGACCTCCTGTCGTGCCCGTGGCGCCGATGTCGAACTCGATCGGGCCGCCGGCCACGTCGACGGTGAAGAGGCCTGTCCCGGCATTGTAGGCGCCGCCCGTGGTTTCGACCACGGTCGCGATCGTGCCGCCCGCACCGGTCGTCGCATCGAACGTGATGGTATAGTCACCGATCACCGCGCCGTCCTGCGCGGAGTCGGTCATCACCATGCTCCACTCATTCGAGATCCCGGTGGCGGGAACCGTCGGCGTGAAGGTGATCGAGATGCTCTGCGAGATGCCAACATTGTCGAAATACTCGATCTCGAGATACTCTGCATCGCCCGCCGCGCCGGCCTGTGTCTCGGTGGCGGGCAGGTTCAGCGCCATGTCGACCGCGGTGGTCGGATCGCCGGTGAGGCTGAGGCTGAACTTGACCGGCTCGAGACCGTTGATGGTATCGCGCGGATAGGGCGGAATCGAGCCGTCGAGCGCCGCCGGCCACCCCATCAGGTAGTAGCCGTTCTCGCTTGCCAGATAGCCGTTCTCGTCGATCCGGAAGGAGCCGGTCGATGTCAGCAATAGCTCGGGCTCGCCCGTGGCTTCGTATTGCGCTTGCGATGCCACCGGGAGCATGCCGATCCCGTCCACCGCCAGATCCGTGGCGTTGCTGGTCGAGACGATGGCCCCGCCCTCGTCGATCAGGCGCAGGTTGTCGATCGCGGTGCCACCCGCGGTGTAGGCCCGCTGACTTCCGCTCGACATCACGAGCGCGGTGAAATCCGTTTCGACCCTGCGATATCCATAGGTCGAGGAGTTCGCGATATTGTCGGAGATGGCGCTGAGGCGGCTGGCATTGCCCGCCAGCCCCGAAACGCCGGCATTGAGAGACGAAGAAATGGTCATGGACGCGCCTTTCTGCTGTCACCTTCGAAGAACTCGCCACCAGACCTAACGGCACGGACTTAACCCGGAGCTAACAGCTAAAATCCGCCGCATATCCGCCCGCGGTCAGCTGCGCAGAAAGATGATCTCGAGCCGCGTGTTGCGCGGGTCCATCGGGTTGTTCTTGGCCGGTTCACGGTCGGCATGCGCGGTGACCCGGTTGATCCGGGCCTTTGACAGCCCGTCCGCAAGCAGCAACTCGCGGAACCGGTCGGCATGTCGGGTCGAAACCTCCCAGGAGGGATCGCGCGCGAGAACGATCGGATAGGCCCCGACATGGCCCTCGATCGCAAGCGGATTGGTCACCATGTCCGAGACCCCCGCGATCACGCCGGAGAGCGCGCGCAGCAGCTCGGTCGGGGCGCCCTGGGCGTCGAAGAGCGGCGCCTCCTCGGTTGCAAAAAGCTCGACCACGAGCCCCTCATCGGTGACGCGGGTCACGATATGGCGCATCAGCGTGTCGCTGATCATGCTTTCGCCGCCACGCCCCATGAGCAGATCCTCAACCGCTTCCAGCGCCTCGTCCTGCGCGCCGATCTCGTCGGCCTCGCCCGGGTCCGATGCGCCGCGCGCGGCATGTTGCGAGGTCGGCCTCAGGCTCGTGGCGCCGGTTCCGACCCGTGGCAACGTGTTCTCGGAGAAGATGCTGTCCCCACCGAGACTGCCATCGCCGCCACCGGAAACCCGGCTGATCGCGATGGTTGGGCTGAAGTAGTCCGCAAGCCCCTTGCGCTGTTTTTCCGTTGTCGCATTCAGCAGCCACATCAACATGAAGAAGGCCATCATCGCGGTGACGAAATCGGCATAGGCGACCTTCCATGCGCCGCCGTGATGCCCGTCACCGCCCGAAACCTTCTTCCTCTTGATGATGACCGGCGCGACACTGCTGTCGACCGCCATGTTCCACCACCTTCGTATTTCACCCCGAAGAGCGGTCTAGCGGTGCAGCGGTTACGCCTGCCTTAACATTTAAAACTCTCGACGCATCCTGCCGGCAGGGACGTGCCGAGAATCCCACATGCAGAGACGCCCTCTCTACCGCCGATAGACAGGATCGCGGTTTCCGAATAGCTGTAGGTCCAAGAAACCTTTCGAGACACGGGGTCGGCTTTATGGCGGCGGTATCATCACATCGGGCAAAGCGCGTCGGCGCGCTGGCGACGGCGGGGGCGGCGTTCCTTCTGACCAGCTCCGCACAATCCGAGACGATCCCGAGCTACAACACCTATGGCTCCCCCGGCCTGATCGACATGCCGACCGCCGAGATGGCCCCTGACGCCACGATCGGCCTTACCTACGGCCGCATCGGTGACAGCAACCGGGCGGCATTCTCGTTTCAGATCACGCCGTGGCTGAGCGGGACCTTCCGCTACGCCGGGATCGAGAACTTCGACGACCCCTCGAGTGTCGACGGCGTTTACTACGACCGCAGCTTCGACGTCCGCGTGCAGCTTCTGCGAGAGACCCGGCTTCGTCCCGCGGTCGCCATCGGCCTGCAGGACTTCGTCGGCACCGGTCTCTATGGCGGTGAATATATCGTTGCCACCAAGGCCCTTGCGCCCGGGCTGAGGGTGACGGGCGGCCTTGGCTGGGGCCGGCTTGGCAGCTACAATTCCTTCACCACCATCGGCGAGCGCTCCGAGGTGATCCTGGGCGAAGGCGGTGTGCCGACCTACGATCGCTGGTTCCGCGGCGATGTCGGCGCCTTCGGCGGCATCAGCTGGTCTCCGAACGACAAACTCACCTTCGAGCTCGAGTATTCCTCTGACGCTTACACGCTCGAAAGCGCGCGCGGCGGGTTCGAGCACAAGTCTCCCTACAGCTTCGGGGCTCAGTACCGGTTCGACAACGACGCCCAGCTTGGGCTCTATTACGCCTACGGAGACACGCTCGGCCTTCAGCTGACCTTCCCCACGAACCCGAAGACCTCCGGCATTCCGGGCGGGATCGAGGTGGCCGGCGTTCCGGTCAAGCGGCGCGCATCGGGCAGCGCCTCCGACTTGGGCTGGACCGCCGATCTCGAGGCCACCGAGCGCAGTATCGAACAGCGCATGACGACAAACCTCTCGCGCGAGAAGCTCGAGCTTGTGAATGTCGAGCTCCGGCCGCGCAGTGCGACGGTCTGGCTGCGCAATCCGACCTATGGCGCCCCCGCGCAGGCAATCGGCCGCACCGCACGGGTGATGTCACGGACCCTGCCGGACTCGGTGGAGGAATTCATCATCGTCCCGACCGAGAATGGCATTCCCATGTCGGCGGTCACGATGAAACGCAGCGATCTCGAGGCGCTCGAGAATGACGCCGCGGTCGAGATGCTGGCACGGACCAGCATCACCGACGCCTACGGACGCGGCACGCCGGAGGATCTGGTCACCTTTCCCCGGTTCAACTGGGTGGTGGCGCCCTACTTCGATTACTCGGGCTTCGACCCGGACATGCCCCTGCGCATCGATGTCGGCGCACGGGTGGCCGCGAGCTACGAAATCCGCCGCAACGTCGTGCTTTCCGGTGAATTGCGAAAGCGCGTGATCGGCAATCTCGACGAGATCAGCCGCGAATCCGAAAGCCTCCTGCCGCGCGTCCGCACCGACTATCGGCTCTACGCCGATGAAGGCGATCCCTTCATCAGGTACCTGACGCTGGAGCTCTACGGGCGCCCTGCCCCCGAGCTCTACAGCCGCGTTTCCGTTGGCTATCTCGAACGGATGTATGCCGGCGTGTCGGGCGAAGTCCTGTGGAAGCCGGCCGACAGCCGTCTCGCCTTCGGCGCCGAGCTCAACTACGTGCGGCGCCGGGCCTATGACGGGCTGTTCGGTCTGGAGGAAAACGTCACCGTCGATCCGGTTTCGGGCATCGAGCGCGAGATCCCGGATGTGAACGGTCACGTCTCGGGCTACTACGCCTTCGGCAACGGCTTTCACGGACAGGTCGATGTCGGCCGCTACCTGGCCGGCGATTACGGCGCCACCTTCACTCTGACGCGCGAGTTTGCAAACGGCTGGAGCGTCGGCGCCTTCGCCACCTTCACCGATGTCACCGAAGAAGAGTTCGGCGAAGGCTCGTTCGACAAGGGCATCATGCTGACGATCCCGCTGAGCGCCGGCACCAGCCGCCCGTCCCGAACCCTGAGCCGTCAAACCATTCGCTCGCTTCAGCGCGACGGCGGCGCCCGCCTCGACGTCTCGTCGCGGCTCTACGATCAAGTCCGCACCTGGCATGAACCGGACGTGAGCAACACTTGGGGACGATTCTGGCGATGAACCTGCGCACCACCCTTCCCCGCATCGGCCTGCTCGCACTGGCGTCGGTCCTGACCGGCTGCAGCAACGACCCCTATTTCGAGTTTCCGGTGCAATCGATCGTGCCGACCTCGCTGCGCCAGCAGGAGGCCAACGGCGAAATCACCCCTCAGGCGATCGTGCAGACGCTCTCGGCGACGGACCTTCCCGTCGCTTTCCTGGGGGTTCCCGACCGCGGATCGCAGGCGCTTCTGATCCGGATCGAACAGAACGGTCCCTACGAGACATTCGCCAACCCGGATCGCCAATCCGTCACCATGCGGCACGGCATGATCACCGGCACCCGCGGTCTGAGCGGCGACCTGATGTCGACGGAGGAAGAGGCGCTACTGGACCTGATAAGGGCGCGCCGCGCCGGCCAGGTCAGCTATATCCAGCGTTATCTCACCCCCGAGGATGTCACCGAGGTGGTCACCTATCGCTGCGGTGTCGAGCCCGACGCCACGGTTGATGTCTCGATCGGTCTCGTTCAGGACCGGGCGACCGAGATGGTCGCGGCCTGCGAAAGCCCCGACGGCCCGCCCTTCGTTGATTACTACAAGGTGTCGGGCAGCGGAGAGATCCTCGCTTCGCGGCAATGGCTGGGCGAGAATCTCGGCTACGTCGCGATGCAGATGCTTCAGCGCTGAACCGCTGCGCTCAGTGCAGCGGCAGGCGTCGGATGACCGTCGCCAGCATTAACCGCGCATCAAAGCAGAGACTGCGCCGGCGGGCGTAGATCAGGTCGAGCCGGGCCTTGCGCGGTACGCAGCGCCGGCAATAGACCGCTTCGGTCTCTTCCTTGCTCCGGCACTCGGCCAGCAACCGCTCTTCGGTCCGGTGAAAGGCCAGCGTGGCAAGCCCGGTGACCCCCGGGCGCGATCTCAGCACGTCGGCGTAGAGCTCGGGAAACATCTCGGTGTAGCGGCGCAGCGGCGGTCGCGGGCCGACGAAGCTTATATCGCCGCGCAGGATGTTCCAGAGCTGCGGCAGTTCGTCCAGCCGGTAGCGCCGCAGAACCCGTCCGGTGGCCGTGATCCGGTTCGTCTTGTCGCCGCCCGACACGCCGCTGTCATGTCTGTCGCTTGTCATGGTGCGGAACTTCCAAAGCAGAAAGCCCTCGTCCGGGGTCTTCATGCGTTCGGAAAGGTAAAGGACCGGCGCACCATCACGCCAGAGGATGATCAGGGCGATGATCACGATCACCGGGGACAGGATCACGATCAACAGGACCGCAAGGCCGATGTCGACCGAACGCTTGGCAACACTCAAAACACCCACTCCGTTGCTGACCGAAGGCCCTCGCGATCGGAAGGATTTTGCCTGTCGGCCGAGCGGAGCGCTGAAACTGTCACGATGGCCTGTCCGAAGAACGTTTTCGAGGATAGAAGATTGTCTAGCATCGGGCCGAAACGCTAAGAAGATCCGAGAGACGACCAAAGGTTTTCCGAGGGAGCCTGTATTGCCGAGACCACACATCATTCTCGCCGTGCTGCTGGCACTGGTAGCCGCGGCCTGCTCGCAACTTCCGCGCGGCGCTGCCCTGCAGGCCGAGATCGTCAGCGAATACAACGTTGAAAACCCGACGTTTCAGGCGCTCCGCGTCACCCGTTCGAACCTTCCGATGATCGCCAGCTGGCCGCGCACGGGCTGGAAGAACGACTACCCCTGGCCAGGCACCTCGCAAGGCGCCAATTCCAGCGTGATCCAGACTGGCGACAAGCTCAACATCGTGATCTGGGACAGCCAGGAGAACTCGCTGCTGACCGGTGCCGCCGAGAAATCCGCCTCCTTGAACGGCGTCGAGGTCGGCCCGAACGGCGCGGTCTTCGTGCCGTATGTCGACGAGGTCTTCGTTCGCGGGCTGTCGCCGCAATCCGCCCGCGCCCGCATTCAGGAGAAGCTGATCCAGATCGCGCCCTCGGCGCAGGTTCAGCTGAGCCTGCAACAGGGGCGCAGCAACTCGGTCGAACTGGTCGGCGGGGTCAACAGCCCGGGCGCCTATCCGATGCCGTCGCGCAACTACAAGATCCTCGGGCTGATCGCGGATGGCGGCGGGGTCAGCCCCAGCCTGAACAATCCCCGGGTCCGCCTGCTGCGCAGCGGCACCACCTACGAGACCTCGATCGAGGACCTGCTCGAGAACGGCACCCGCAACACGCTGCTGATGCCAGGCGACACGGTCATCATCGAGGAAGACCGCAAGACCTTCTCGGCGATCGGCGCATCGGGAGTCGAAGCGCTGATCGATTTCCCCAAGGATGATCTCAGCGCCATCGAATCGGTGGCCCTTGTCGGCGGTCTCGCGGATTCCCGCGCCGACCCGCAGGGCGTGCTGATCCTGCGCGAGTACGACGTGCACCAGCTGCGCTCCGATGGCAGCGCACCGAGCATGCAGCAGGTCGTCTTCGCCTTCGACCTGACCTCGGCCGACGGGCTCTTCGCGGCACGCAAGTTCCGGATCAATCCCGGCGACACCGTGCTCGCCACCGAAGCACCGCTGAGCCAGGCGCGGACCCTGTTCTCGCTGATCGGCACCGCCTTCGGCCTGACCCAGGACCTCAGCACACTCGGCGGCTGACGCCTCGGCCCGCTGGAAATGTAAAAGGGCGCATCCGCGGATGCGCCCTTTCTTCGTTGTGCTGCCAAGCGGCGGTCCTGACTCCAGCCGACGGCAAAGGTTTCGCGAAGTTTACATGTCGCCGCCGAGCGAGGCGAGATAGGCATAGACGTCAGCCGCGCCCTCGCGAAGCTTGAAGGTCATGCCCGAGCGCGCGCCGCTGTCGTCGAGATACTCGCGCAGGAAGCCGGTCGGATCCTGAACGTAGGCCTCGAACGAGGCCTCATCCCAGACCAGACCCTTCTCGCGGGCCTCTTCGATGGATTTCTTGTAGCGGAAATCCTCGACCGCGCCGGCCTCGCTGCCGATGATGCCGTAGAGGTTCGGTCCGGTGCGGCCGCCCCTGACGATGGTTTCGCCGGCATCGTCGACGATCATGTGGCATGAGCGGCAGCGCTTGCCGAACAGGTCTTCGCCGGCAGCCGCGTCGCCCGCCTCCTGAGCGACTGCGCTGCCTGCAAGAGTCACTGCGGCAATGGCCGTGGCTATCTTGAGTTTCATGGATTTTGTCTCCCGTGACGTATGTCCAGACAAAAACCTAGCGCAGGCTTGCAGAGCTCAACAATAGCCCGACCGGTCACATGCGACCAAATGGCAGTGCCAGCTTGACGCCATCGGCGCGGCGTTGGAAAGAAGCCCATGACCAACGACATCCCCGCATGGGTCGACGGCACGCTGACGCCGATCGACAAGCTCGAGGCACATCTCAGGGGCCTGCGGCACAAGGCCGTCTCGGTGTTCCTGCTGCGTGGCGACACGGTGCTGATCCAGCGCCGGGCGCTTGGAAAGTATCACACGCCGGGTCTCTGGGCGAACACCTGCTGTACCCATCCGCACTGGGACGAAAGCCCGCTCGACTGCGCAACCCGCCGGCTGCGCGAAGAACTGGGGATCGAAGGCGTCACGCTCGCCCCGCGCGGGCAGGTCGAGTACCGCGCCGATGTCGGTGGTGGCATGATCGAACACGAGCTGGTCGATATCTTCGTTGGATACGCCCCCAAGGGGCTCGAGGTCGCGCCGAACCCGGACGAGGTCATGGACACCGCATGGGTCCCGCTCGACGAGCTTCACCGGCAGACGCACGACGATGCCGCGCGCTTCACCCCATGGCTGCGGATCTATCTCGAAGAGCACTCCGAGCAGATCCTCGCGGATCTCTGATCCTCAGCGGCGCTTGCGCAGGTAGACGTAATAGGCGCCCGAGCCGCCATGCCTGTTATGCGCCTCGGAGACCTGAAGCACCGCCTGCGCCGCCGCCGGCAGACGCAGCCATTGCGGCACCTGCGTCTTCAACACGCCGCGCCGGCGCGGCATCGGATCGTGCGGATCCTCGCGCATGCCCTTGCCGGTGATCACCAGCACCAGCCGCAGACCACGGGTCTGCGAGGTCAGGATGAAGCGGATCAGCTCGGGATGGGCCTGATCGATGGTCATGCCATGCAGGTCGATGCGGGCCTCGGGCACCAGCTTGCCACGCTTCATCCGCGTGAAGGCCTTGGAATCCATGCGCACAGGGTCGCGCGACAGCCGATCCGACGTGGTGCCGAGGAAATCGTGATGCTCGGGCGAAGGCTGAGACCGGCTGCCGAGATCGAAGGCGGGCAGGGGGTCTCTGGGCGGCGGGGACTTGCGCGGCGGGAGCCTGCTCTCGGCCTCATCCGGATCCGGCAGCGGCTTCTGGCCCGGCAGGCGCTCGGCGGACCGTGCCACCTGCTGCCACAGCTCCAGTTCCTCCGGTCTTAGCCGACGCTTCCTCATAGCACCGATTCCGGCAGCAGCGCGTAGGCGCGCTGGATCGGCAAGAGCACCACGAGGCGGCCCGGATCCATGATCTCGCCCGCCCGGCGGCCCGCCGCATCGCCGGTGCCGAAAAAGATGTCGGCCCGCTGCGCGCCCTTGATCGCCGAGCCGGTATCCTGCGCGATCATCAACCGGTGCAGCGGCTCGGCCCCGGCCTTTTCGATCCAGACCGGCGCACCCAGCGGGGTGTAGGCGGGATCGACCGCAATGCTGCGCATCGTGGTGATCGAGCGGTTCATCGCGCCCAGCGGTCCGCGCTCGGCGGGCACTTCGCTGACCTCGCGGAAGAACACGTAGGACGGATTGTGAAAAAGCAGGTCCTCGCCATCGAACGGGTTGCTGCGCACCCAGTTCTTGATCACCTGCGCCGAGACCTGATGCGGATCGAAGGTCCCGCGGCGAATCAGTTCCTTGCCGATCGAGCGGTAGGGGTGGCCGTTGGCGCCGCCATAGCCGACCCGCAGATGCCGCCCGTCTGCCAGCCGGATACGGCCCGAGCCCTGCACCTGCAGGAAGAACAGCTCGACCGGATCGTCGACCCAGGCGATTTCCAGCCCGCGATCCTGCATCACGTCGGTCGAGAGGATCTCGCGCCGGTCGAGCCAGGGCCGGGTCTCCGCCGCCTCGGGCGGCATGCGGTAGATCGGGTAGCGATAGCGCGGCGTCGGGGTCAGCGATCCGTCAAGCTCGGGCTCGAAATAGCCGGTGAACAGACCGTCCCTGCCATCCGAGATCTGCACCGGGCGAAAGAACAGCTCGAAGAAATCCTTCGCGTCCTCGGTCTCGCGCGCCACTGCGCAGAGGCTGCGCCAATCGGGTTCGTCGAGGTCGCCGCAGGTCTCCAGAAACACCGAAAGGGCGGCGGAGTGATCGTCCGCCGCCCAGCCGTCGAGATCCGAGAACTCGAGAATCCGGTATGTGGTGTCTGTGTCCGCCGCGCTCATGGTGCCTGCCAGTGCCATGCCGGCGAGGATCGCGGCACGGATCGCCTGTCGCATTATTCGTCGGTCGCGACCAGCTGCCAGTTGGGATCGTCGCTGCCCATGCGGCGGGCATAGGTCCAGACATCCTTCTGGCGTTTCACCGCGGTCGGGCTGCCCTCGATCACCTCGCCGGCGGCGTTCTTCACCACCGAAGTCAGCTCGCCGACATATTTCACGGTAATCTCGGCCAGACGCTCGGTGTCGTCGAAGGTCGCATCCACCAGCGACAGCTCGCGCACGCCGACGAATTGCGCCTCGATGGTCAGGCCCTGCTGGGCGCGCTGCTCGATCACGTCGCTGAAGGTCTCGTAGATCTCGTCCGACAGGAACGGCTTGAGATCCTCGATCTCGCCATTGTCGAAGCCCATCAGGATCATCTCGTAGGCGCCGCGTGCGCCCGAGAGGAACTCGCCCACACCAAAAGAGGGCTCGGCGCGTTTCATCTTGGCCAGCGCCTCGGCGGCGGGGCTGTTCTCGGGAACGTGATCGATGATATCGTGATCGGGACCCCCTTCGATGACCTCGAAGTCGCGCGCGGTGTCATCGCGGCGGCTGGGCGAGGGGGATTCGGGCTTCTCGAAGCCGTCACGCGTTCCCAGAACGCTGCGCAACCGCAGGATCAGGAAGATCGCGATCCCGGCAAGGACCAGAAGCTGGACGATCGGCGTATTCATCGGCACCTCATGCGCGCAAACGTGGAAGTTTTGTTGTTGCAATCCTATGTAGGGGCTGGGTCCCGGCAAGTCTACCGGCCCCCAACCGCAAGGGAGACCGCATATGTGGCTTTTTCTGGCATTTTTGCTCGTGCCGCTGATCGAAATCGGATTGTTCATCCAGGTCGGAGGGCTGATCGGCCTGTTTCCGACGCTGGCCATCGTCGTCATCACCGCGGTGATCGGCACCTGGCTGGTGCGCTCTCAGGGGCTGCGGGCAATGGGCGATCTTCAGGGCTCGTTCTCGCGGCTCGAGGATCCGACCACGCCTCTGGCCCACGGTGCGATGATCCTGCTCGCAGGTGCGCTGCTGCTGACGCCGGGCTTCTTCACCGACGCGGTGGGCTTCGCGCTGCTGACGCCGGCCTTCCGCAAGATGGTGCTGACCTACATCTCGCGCCGGGTGAGCGTGACCCGCTTCGAGATGGGCGGCCGTCCGGGCCCGCAACCCGGCCCGCGGCCCGGTCCCCAGCATGGCCCGCAGGCCGGCCCACGACCAGATGCACGACAAAATCCCAAGCATTCTCCGCAAGGCGACGTCATTGACGGCGAATTTACGGAAGTCGGGCAAGACAAGAAGCCAAATCACCCCGGGTCTGGCTGGACGAAGCATTGAGGCACCGACACGGGGCTGCTATTGCATACCCAAACCTGCTTCGAGGAGTGAGACATCATGGCAGAAGAAGCCACCCAGAATGGTGAGGCCGGGGCGCAGCAAGCACCGGTGAAGATGAACGTTCTCGCACAGTTCGTGCGTGACCTGTCGTTCGAGAACATCCTTGCCCAGAAGGGCAGCAACGGCGAAGTGCAGCCCGACGTTCAGGTTCAGGTGAACCTCGACGCCAAGAAGCGTTCGGCCGAGAACCAGTACGAGGTCATCCTCAAGCTGAAGGTCGAGTCGAAGTCCAAGGGCAGCGACGCGATGCTGTTCATCCTCGAAATGGACTATGCCGGCGTGTTCCACATCGAAAACGTCCCGGAAGAGCAGCTGCACCCGTTCCTGCTGATCGAATGCCCGCGGATGATCTTCCCCTTCGCGCGCCGCATCGTCTCGGACGTGACCCGCGACGGTGGTTTCCCGCCGCTGAACCTCGAGATGATCGATTTCGTCGCGCTCTATCGCAACGAGATCGCGCGCCGTCAGCAGGCCGCGGCCAGCGGCGAGCAGAAGCTCGACGCCTGATCGCTCAGCCGCGCGACCAGAGCGCGGCCTCTCCGAGTTTCTCGACAAAGGCGGCGTGAGCCGCCTTTTCTTCGTCGGTGATCCGCGGCGACAGCGGCTCCGGCCGGCGCTGCGGACGCCAGTTGTCATCGCCGCCATCGGATCCGCCGCCCTGGCGCACCGGGCTGAGAACCAGATCGGGCTGCTTGCCGCCGATCAGCTCGAGATAGACATCGGCCAGGATCTCACTGTCCAGCAGCGCGCCGTGCAGCGTCCGCGACGAGTTGTCGATGCCGAACCGCCGGCAGAGCGCGTCGAGCGAAGCCGGCGAGCCGGGAAACTTGCGCCTTGCGATGGCGAGCGTGTCGACGGCGCAATCCTTCGGCAGGAGAGGGCGCTTCGACCAGCCGAGCTCGGCGTTGAGGAATTTGACGTCGAAGGTGGCATTGTGGATCACCAGCTTCGAGTCCCCGATGAATTCGAGAAACTCGTCGACGATCTGCGCGAAAAGCGGCTTGTCACGCAGGAAATCGTCGCCCAGCCCGTGCACCTCGAACGCCTCCTGCGGCATCGAGCGTTCGGGATTGATGTATTGGTGGTAGGTCTCGCCGGTGGGCACGTGATTGTAGAGCTCCACCGCGCCGATCTCGACGATCCGGTCGCCGGTCTCCGGCTCGAAACCGGTGGTTTCGGTGTCGAGTACGATCTCACGCATGTCGCCGCCTTTCGATATCCTGCATCACAGCCTGCACCTGAGCCTTGGCGTGCTCAAACGTGTCGGTTTCGATGACATAATCCGCCCGGGCGGATTTTTCATCATTCGGCATCTGCCGCGCAAGGATCCGCTCGAGATCCTCGGCACTCATACTGCCGCGCGCCATAACCCGCTCGCGTTGAAGATCGGGCGGGATCGAGACGCATGCGACTGCATCCATCGCGGCATCCCCGCCGGTCTCGAAGAGCAGCGGCACGTCAAGCACCACGATACGGGCGGGATGCGCGGCGATGAAATCGGCGCGGTCCTTCTGCACCAACGGGTGCACGATGGCTTCGATCCGGGGCAGGGCGGTCGGATCTTCGGCGATGATCTCGCGCAGCCGGTCGCGCGAGATCGCACCGTCCTCGATCGCGCCAGGAAACTCCGCCTGCATCGGCGCCACCGCGGCGCCGCCTTCGGAATAAAGCCGATGCACTGCCGCATCGGCATCCCACACGGCGCAGCCTTGCTCGGCAAAGAAGCCCGCCGTCGTTGATTTGCCCATGCCGATCGAGCCGGTGAGACCGAGAAGGAAGCGCATCACAGGATCGCGGCGCGGGTCGCGTCGTCGACTTCTGGGCGCTTGCCGAACCAACGCTCGAACCCGGGCACCGCCTGATGGATCAGCATCCCCAGACCGTCGACGCAGGTGCAGCCCTGCTCGCGTGCCACCCGCAAGAGACGGGTTTCGAGCGGCGTGTAGACCAGATCCGTGACCACGGTTCCGGGCTGCAAACCGTCGAGCGGCACCCGCAGCTCCTGCTTGCCGACCATGCCCAGCGAAGTCGAGTTCACCACCAGAGCCGCATCGTCCATCGCGTTTCCGGCCTGAACCCATTCGACAACGCGGATCCGCGCGCCGAATTCCTCACGCAGCTGCTCGGCACGATTGCGGGTGCGGTTCGAGATGCGGATTTCGGGCACGCCGACCTCGAGCAACGAGGCGATCACCGCGCGCGCGGCCCCGCCTGCGCCCAGAACCATCGCCGGTCCGGCCTGCGGATCCCATCCCGGCGCGCCCTGGCGCAGGTTCTCGATGAATCCGTAGCCATCGGTGTTGTCGGCGTGGATCTTGCCGTCCTTGCGGAAGATGATCGTGTTCGCCGCGCCGATCAGCGTCGCCCGGTCCGAGACCAGATCCGCGATCTCCATCACCTTCTCCTTGTGGGGAATGGTGACGTTGACGCCGACAAAGCCCAGATCGGGCAGGGTGCGGAACGCGGTCTCGAGCTTGTCCGGCGCGATATCCATCGGAATGTAGTGCCCCTGAAGCCCGTAGGTCTTGAGCCAGTGGCCGTGCAAAAGCGGCGAGCGGGAATGCGCAACCGGGTGCCCGATGACCCCGGCCAGTGGAATTCGCGTGTCGGTCATGCGGCAATGATCTCCCGGGCCTGCAAAAAGGCGATGAGCTCGAGCAGCGGCAGCCCGAGAATGGTGAAATGGTCGCCCTCGATGCGGGCGAAGAGGCGCACGCCCTCTTCCTCGAGCTTGTAGCCACCAACCGAGTGGCGCACGCTGTCCCAGTTCCGGGCGATGTAATCGTCGAGATAGGCGTCCGAGAAATCGCGCATCACTAGACGAGCGACGCCCACATGACGCCAGATCGGCTCGCCGTCCTGGTAGATCACGGCACCGGAATAGAGGTGATGACGCTCCCCGCGCAGCCGGATGAGCTGTTCGCGGCACGCGTCAGGCGTTTCGGGCTTGGCGAACACCTCTCTTCCCAGCGCAAGGACCTGATCGCAGCCCAGAACGAAGGCGCCGGGGTTCTTCTGCGACACGCGGCGCGCCTTATACTCCGACAGCGCGTCCGCCACGTCGCGCGGCGAGGCACCTTCGGCCGCCAGTGAGTCGCGGATGGCGGATTCATCAACGCGCGCGGGCTCGATTCGGTGCGGAACCGCCGCTTTCCGCAGCAGCTCGGCCCGAATTTCGGACCCGGAGGCCAGGATGAACGGCAGAGTCATGTGGAAAAACCTGTCGAAAGCTTTGGGGTCTTGTCGGGGGATGGTTCTGAGGAAAATCACTCCGACATGCAAGCACGGGGAAAACCCGGCCGTTTCACGGCGCCCCGAGGTGATTCCTGAGTCTGTGGGCATGGATAACTCGCCTTTGGGGATGTACCCCGTGCTCCCCGGCCTGTCCCAGAGTTTTCCCAAGACCGTATATTTCAAACAAGGTTATGATTGTGAACGATAATTCCGTTTAGTTTGCGCACTTCTCGTATCGCGCCCCACAATCTTATCCACAGGCCGTGCCGATCGGGAAAACTTTGAGAGAACTCAATAATCCACCGGACTCGAGGGGGCCTAAACCAAAATCATCCTTTCTCTTTCTTTCTTGAGATAAGGGAGGCCCCCACCTCACGCCCTCGATCTCTCAGCAAGATTGACTCATCGGGCCGCGATGGCTAAATCCGAGTCCGACGCCCGTCCGGGCTGATCACTTCCCAGAGAAAGACAGTTTTGAGGCCGACGAATACGCTTGGCCCGAAAGGATTCAGCATGAGCAGCGAAACGCTCAACCTCTCTGACCTCAAGGCGCAGAGCCCCAAGGATCTGCTCTCGATGGCCGAGGAGCTCGAGATCGAGAACGCCTCGACCATGCGCAAGGGCGAGATGATGTTCCAGATCCTGCGCGAGCGGGCGGATGAAGGCTGGGAAGTGTCCGGTGACGGGGTTCTCGAGGTGCTCCAGGACGGTTTTGGCTTCCTGCGCTCGCCGGAAGCGAACTATCTGCCCGGTCCCGACGACATCTACGTGTCGCCTGAGATGATCCGGAAGTACTCGCTGCGCACCGGCGACACCATCGAAGGCGAAATTCGCGCGCCAGACAACGAAGAGCGCTACTTCGCTCTGGTTGATGTCTCGAAGATCAACTTCGAAGATCCCGAGCGCGCCCGTCACAAGGTTGCCTTCGATAACCTGACGCCGCTCTATCCAGATGAGCGGCTGAAGATGGAGATCGAGGATCCGACCATCAAGGATCGCTCCGCCCGGATCATCGACCTCGTGTCGCCGATCGGGAAGGGCCAGCGCTCGCTGATCGTGGCGCCGCCGCGGACCGGTAAGACGGTTCTGCTGCAGAACATCGCCACCTCGATCGAGAAAAACCATCCCGAGTGCTTCCTGATCGTCCTGCTGATCGACGAACGCCCCGAGGAAGTCACCGACATGCAGCGGTCGGTGAAGGGCGAGGTTGTCTCCTCGACCTTCGATGAACCGGCGACGCGCCACGTGGCAGTGTCGGAAATGGTCATCGAAAAGGCCAAGCGCCTTGTGGAACACAAACGAGATGTTGTGATACTTCTTGACTCGATCACAAGACTTGGCCGTGCCTTCAACACTGTCGTGCCGTCTTCGGGCAAGGTTCTGACCGGTGGTGTCGATGCCAACGCGCTGCAGCGCCCGAAGCGTTTCTTCGGCGCGGCGCGGAACATCGAGGAAGGTGGCTCGCTGACCATCATCGCGACCGCCCTGATCGACACCGGCAGCCGCATGGACGAGGTGATCTTCGAAGAATTCAAGGGCACCGGCAACTCGGAGGTCGTGCTGGATCGCAAGATCGCGGACAAGCGCGTCTTCCCGGCGATCGACATCCTCAAGTCGGGCACCCGCAAAGAGGATCTGCTCATCGACAAGGTCGATCTGCAGAAGACCTTCGTGCTGCGTCGGATCCTCAACCCGATGGGCACCACCGACGCCATCGAGTTCCTGCTTTCGAAGCTCAAGCAGACCAAGACGAACTCGGAATTCTTCGACTCGATGAACAGCTGACGCCGGCCGGGAGGCAGGTTTGGACACCATCTTTGCGCTTGCAAGTGCGCCGGCTAAGGCCGGCGTAGCGGTCATCCGTGTTTCCGGCCCGTCTGCCTGGCGGGCGGCGGAGCAATTGGCGGGTGAACTGCCGAAACCGCGCGAGGCCGTGCTGCGACGGTTGAAGGACCGCGCCGGCCAAGTGCTCGACGAGGCGCTGGTTCTGCTTTTTTCCAAGGGCGCGAGCTTTACCGGCGAGGCTGTCGCGGAATTCCACGTTCATGGCAGCGTCGCCATTCAGCGCGCTGTGTTGCGCGAGCTCGAAGAGATGGACGGGCTGCGCATGGCGGAGGCTGGCGAATTCACCCGCCGCGCGCTTGAGAATGACCGGCTGGATCTGACCCAGGTCGAAGCGCTGGCGGATCTCATCGAATCCGAGACCGAAAGCCAGCGCGTTCAAGCGCTCCGGGTTTTTGCCGGTGCGTTGGGAGAGCGCGTCGAAGACTGGCGCCGCGATCTCGTCCACGCGGCGTCTCTGCTTGAGGTCACCATCGATTTCGCCGACGAAGAGGTCCCGGTCGACGTCTCCGGCGAGGTTCGGGAATTTCTCGCGCGTGTCATCGCTGGTCTGGATCGCGAAATTCGTGGCATGGACGGGGCCGAGCGGATCCGCACCGGTTTCGAGGTTGCCATCGTCGGGGCGCCGAATGTCGGCAAGTCGAGCTTGCTCAATGCGCTGGCAGGTCGCGACGCGGCCATCACCTCGGAAATTGCCGGCACCACGCGCGACGTGATCGAAGTGCGGATGGAGATTGCCGGGCTTCCGGTGACGCTTCTTGATACGGCGGGGCTGCGGGAGACGCAGGATCCCGTCGAGCAGATTGGCATCGCGCGGGCGCGTGATCGCGCCATGACCTCTGATCTGCGGGTGATCCTGAGCGACGAACGCGGTATGCCGGACTTTGACGTGTCGGACGGCGACATCGTGTTGCGCTCCAAAGCTGATCTTGCCGGAGAGGCCGAGGGCATTTCTGCCAAGACGGGGCAGGGGCTTGATGCGCTGATTTCCGAGATTGGCGAACGCCTGTCCGACAAGGTTCAGGCGGCGGGGCTGGCAACGCGGGAGCGTCATCGCGTGGCCTTCCTTGAAGGTCGTATTGCGCTGGAAGACGCCATATCGCTGCTTGCGCGCGGTCCGGACAGCTACGACCTGGCGGCCGAGGAGATTCGGGCGGCAATCCGCGCGCTCGAACTTTTGATCGGTCGCATCGACGTTGAGAATCTGCTAGACGAGATCTTCTCAAGCTTCTGCATCGGTAAGTGAGGAGTGTTTCACGTGAAACATCGTGATTTCGACGTTGTCGTCGTGGGCGGCGGACATGCGGGCGCGGATGCCGCGTCTGCGTCTGCGCGCATGGGGGCACGAACCGCACTGGTGACGCTGACCGAGGCCGGAATTGGCGTCATGTCCTGCAATCCTGCCATCGGAGGGCTTGGAAAAGGCCATCTCGTGCGCGAAATCGATGCGCTTGATGGCGTCATGGGCCGCGTGGCAGATCAGGCTGGTATTCAATACCGCCTTCTGAATCGTCGCAAGGGCCCAGCCGTGCAAGGACCACGCGCCCAGGCGGATCGCAAGCTCTATCGCGAAGCGATGCTGCGTGAGATGAAGGCCACGCCAAATCTCACCATCGTCCAAGGCGAAGTCGTCGACCTGATGATGTCTGGCGACACGGTCGAGGGCGTGATCCTGGACGATGGATCCGAGCTGCGCTGCGGTTCCGTTGTCCTGACCACGGGCACCTTCCTGCGTGGCGTGATCCATATCGGAGATAAAAGCCGCCCCGGTGGGCGCATGGGGGATCGCCCTTCCGTCCGGCTCGCCGAGCGGATCGACCATTTTGGGCTTGAGCTTGGGCGCCTGAAAACCGGCACGCCGCCGCGGCTCGATGGGCGCACCATCGACTGGTCGCAGCTCGAAGAGCAGCCGGGCGATGAAGAGCCGGTGCTGTTCTCGTTCCTGTCCCAGGCACCTGCCGCGCGGCAAATCAGCTGTGGCATTACTCACACGAACGAGCGCACCCACGAGATCATTCGCGACAACCTTGATCGCTCCGCGATGTATGGAGGGCATATCGAAGGTGTCGGGCCGCGCTATTGCCCGTCGATCGAGGATAAGGTCGTGCGCTTCGCCGACAAAACCTCGCACCAGATCTTTCTCGAGCCCGAGGGGCTGGACGATCACACGATCTATCCAAACGGTATCTCGACCTCGCTTCCCGAAGAGGTTCAACTCGATTACGTGCGCTCGATCTTCGGTCTTGAACATGCTGAGATCCTGCAGCCGGGCTACGCGATCGAGTATGATTTCGTAGATCCGCGGTCGCTCGACCTGCGGCTTGCAGTCCGGAATGTCGGCGGGCTTTTCCTGGCTGGTCAGATCAATGGGACCACGGGCTACGAAGAGGCCGCGGCGCAAGGTCTGGTGGCAGGGGTGAACGCCGCGATGGACGCATTGGGGCAGGGGAGTGTTCATTTTGGGCGCTCGGAGTCCTATATCGGCGTGATGATCGACGATCTGACCTCGCGGGGCGTGAGCGAGCCCTACCGCATGTTCACGTCGCGCGCCGAGTTCCGTCTGTCGTTGCGGGCCGACAATGCGGACCAGCGTCTGACGCCCCGCGCCATTGAACTGGGCTGCATCTCTGAAGAGAGGCGTGCTGCGTTCAGTGAAAAGCTCGAAAAGCTGTCCTCTGGTCGAGAACTGCTTGAATCCCGTCAGTTTGCGCCGAAGGATCTTGGAACGATGGGGATCCAGGTGTCTCCGGATGGTCAGAAGCGCAATGGTTTTCAGCTCCTAGCGTTTCCCGATGTCACCATGAAGACGCTCGTGGCCGGCGAACCTGCCTTCGAAGGCATGGACGCAGAAATCGCGCAGCAGCTTGAACGGGATGCGCTTTACGCGAATTACATTGCCCGGCAGCAGAAAGACGTTGATGCCCTGCGTCGCGATGAGGCGATGACCATCCCGCGTGCGTTTGAATTTGCCGCGGTGGAAGGGCTTTCGAATGAGCTGAAGCACAAGTTATCGCTCGCGCGTCCGGAAAATCTCGCTCAGGCGGCGAAGGTTGACGGCATGACGCCAGCGGCACTGTCGCTCCTGCTTCTTCGACTTCGCCGCCATGGACAGGCAAAATCGGCATGAGCCTTCTCGACGCGCGTCTGCCAAAACTCGATGTTTCACGTGAAACACAAGAGCGGCTTCACCATTTCGCATCGATGCTCGAGAAGTGGTCTCCGAAGATCAATCTCGTCGCCAAGAGCACGCTGTCGGACGGATGGAATCGCCATATCATAGATTCCGCCCAGGTCTTTGATCTGCGCCAGCAAGATACCGGGCTCTGGGCCGATCTCGGGGCAGGGGGCGGTTTTCCCGGCCTTGTGGTCGCGATCCTTGCCCATGAGCTCGCACCCGAAATGAAGGTTGCACTGGTGGAGTCGGATCAGCGCAAGGCCGTCTTTCTGCGATCGGTCCTGCGCGAGACGGGTGTCAGCGCCGATGTAAAGGTCGCGCGGATCGAACAGCTCGCGCCGTTGGAAGCAGATATTCTGAGCGCCCGTGCGTTGGCAGACCTTCCGACGCTTTTGTCTTTCGCAGAGCGTCACCTCGCGCCGACAGGGCAGGGGGTGTTCCTGAAAGGTGCAAACTGGGAAAAAGAAGTCGCCGCGGCGCGGGAATCGTGGAAGTTCGATCTCGCACAGCGTACAAGCATTACAGATCCAAATGCAGTCGTTCTGACCATCGGAGAGCTGACACATGTCTGATCCGTCGCGGCCTCGTGCCCCCAAGATTATCGCCATCGCCAACCAGAAAGGCGGCGTCGGAAAGACCACGACGACGATCAATCTTGGCGCCGCATTGGCCGAGAAAGGGCTCAAGATCCTGGTGGTCGACCTTGATCCGCAGGGGAACTCGTCGACCGGTCTCGGGATCGAGCCTGATGACCGCCAATACACGACGTATGAACTTTTGCTCGACGATGTCGCGCTCGACGATGCGATCCTGCCGACGGATCAGGAGAACCTTCATCTGATCCCGGCGACCGTGGACCTCAGTTCGGCGGATATCGAGCTGGTTTCGAACGAGAAGCGCAGCTTTCTACTGCACGACGCCCTGCGCCAGACCGAGATTGACCAGTTCGGGTTCGATTACGTGCTGATCGATTGCCCGCCTTCGCTCAACCTGCTGACGGTCAACGCGATGGTTGCCGCGCATTCTGTTTTGGTGCCGCTGCAAAGCGAGTTTTTCGCACTGGAGGGCCTGTCGCAACTCATGCTGACCGTGCGCGAAATCCGGCAGAGCGCGAACCCGGACCTGCGGATCGAAGGCGTGCTTCTCACCATGTATGACGCCCGCAACAACCTGTCGCGGCAGGTCGAAGATGACGCGCGCGACAACCTCGGAGATCTGGTGTTTTCGACCGTGATCCCGCGGAACGTTCGTGTCAGCGAAGCGCCGTCCTACGCCATGTCGGTGCTGAATTACGACAGCCAGTCGAAGGGCGCAGCCGCCTATCGCGAGCTTGCCGATGAGTTGCTGCGCAAAGACGCGCGGCTCGCCGCCTGAGAATAGAAAAGAAGAAAGAGCAGAGATGGCAGAGAAAAAGGAAGCACGCCGGGGTCTGGGGCGCGGGTTGTCCGCGCTGATGTCGGATGTCGATATTGCACCTGCCCGCGAGCAGGAAAGCATGACGCCGAAGACCCCGGACCGCATGGTCCCAATCGAGAGCCTTGTCCCGAACAAGGATCAGCCCCGCCGCACCTTTACGCCCGAGCAGCTGCAGGAGCTGTCGGAGTCGATCAAGACGAAGGGTATCATCCAGCCGATCATCGTGCGCCCGGCGCCGGGGGCAGCGGAAGGTCAGTTCGAGATCGTTGCCGGTGAACGCCGTTGGCGCGCCGCGCAGATGGCGAAGCAGCACGAAGTCCCGGTCCTCGTGCGCGAGCTCGATGACCAGGAAACGCTCGAAATTGCCATCATCGAAAACATTCAGCGCGCGGACCTGAACGCGATCGAAGAGGCGGCGGGCTACAAGGCGCTGATGTTCCGGTTTGGCCATACGCAAGAGAAGATCGCCGAGGCGCTCGGCAAGAGCCGCAGCCACATTGCGAACCTTCTGCGCCTTCTGAACCTGCCCGACAGCGTTCAGGATTACGTGCGCAATGGCGATCTAAGCGCCGGTCACGCGCGGACACTGGTGACCGCGGAAAATCCCGATGCCATTGCGCGCGAGATTATGGCGAAGAAGCTGTCCGTGCGGCAGGCGGAGGCTCTGGTTCGTGGTGCATCCGAGCCGAAACGGCCGAAGGTATCCTCGTCGGCGCCCCAGGCGGTCGAGAAAGATGCCGACACGCGAGCGCTCGAGGGCGATCTTTCGGCGGCGCTTGGCATGAAGGTCTCGGTGGCTCACAAGCCGGGCACCGAGGGTGGCAAGCTCATGATCTCCTATGAGAGCCTCGAAGAGCTTGATACGCTCTGCATGGTCCTCAGCGCATCGCGCTGAGAGGCGGCAAGCGATAAGAGAAAAGCCCCGGGCCGAATGGCGCCGGGGCTTTTTCATGTCTGATATGGGCGATGTGAGATCAGAGAAGCTCAGCGGTGAGCGTGTTGAGAAGCATCCGGCCCTGTTGCGTTGCGCCGAAGCGCGCCTCATTGCGCCAGATCAGGCCAAGTTCAACAAGCGGGTCGAGAGACAGTGCGGCGGTGCGCTTGGGGTCAATCATCCGAGCACGCTCGAGATCTAGACCCTCGCTAAGTCGCAACCCCATCATGAGGTATTCTGCCCAGACATCTTGCAGCATTAGGGACTCCACCTCCTGATCGGCAGATCCAGCTTCGGCGGCCTTGATCCAATCGCCAGGTGCACGGCGCGCCACGGTGGCGGAGCGCTGGCCGTTGACCGTCACCCGACCATGCGCGCCGGGGCCGATGCCGACGTAGTCACCGCCGCGCCAGTAGACCAGATTGTGACGGGATTCATCGCCTTCACCGGAGTGGTTCGAAACCTCGTAAGCCGGCTTTCCGGCCGCTTCGCAGATCTCCTGCGTGGCGAGGTAGAGGTCGGCGCCAAGATCCTCGCTCGGAAGATCGCGTAGCTTTCCGGCCTGCGCACGATCCCAGAATGCGGTGCCTTCCTCGATTGTCAGCTGGTAGAGCGAGAGGTGATCGGCAGCGAGGTCGAGTGCCTCGCGCAGTTCGACCTCCCAGTCGGACAGGCTCTGACCCTGCCGGCCGTAAATCAGGTCGAAATTGACCCTGTTGAAGGTCGATTTGGCGATCTCGAGGGCGCGCACCGCGTCGTCCACGTCGTGCAACCGACCGAGGCGGCGCAGATCGTCAGGCCGCAGCGCCTGGACCCCGAGCGAGACCCGGTTGACGCCTGCCATGGCGAAGCCTTCGAACTTGTTGATCTCGACCGAGCGGGGATTTGCCTCGAGGGTGATCTCGATGTCATTGGCCCAGGCCCAGTGATCGCGCGAGGCATCAAGCACAGCGCGCACGGTCTCGGGGGCCATCAGCGAGGGGGTGCCGCCGCCGAAATAGATCGAGCGCAGAACCCGCCCCTCGGTCTGGCGACCGTAGCGGGCGAGTTCGCTGACCAGTGCCGCGGCCCAGCGGGTCTGATCCACGTGCGACACGACATGGCTGTTGAAGTCGCAATAGGGGCACTTGGCCTCGCAGAACGGCCAGTGCACGTAGAGGCCGAAGCCTCCGTCTCTCCAGGTCTCAGCCAAAACAGCCCGTCACGAACTTGGCGAAGGCATCGGCGCGGTGGCTGATCTTGTTCTTCTCCCAGCGATCCATCTCGCCGAAGGTGATGTCGTAGCCCTGCGGTTCGAAAACCGGGTCGTAACCGTGGCCTTGATCGCCGCGCATCGGCCAGACCACGCGGCCCTCCATCACGCCGGGGAACACTTCGTCATGGCCGTCGGGCCAGGCCAGCACCAGCGTGCAGCAGAAGCGCGCGGTCCACGGTTCGGGCTTGCCGGAGGCGGTGAGTTCGTCATGCGCGCGGGTCATGGCCATCACGAAGTCGCGGCCATTGCCGGTCTCGGCCCAGTCGGCGGTGTAGACGCCGGGCGCGCCGTCGAGCGCGTCGATGGCGATGCCGCTGTCATCCGACAGCGCGGGCAGGCCGGTGGCCTGTGCCGCGGCGTGGGCCTTGATGCGGGCGTTCTCGACGAAGGTGGTGCCGGTCTCTTCCGGCTCCGGCAGGTCCATCTCGGCCGCGCCGACCACCTCGACACCGTAGGGCTTGAGGAGATCGGCGATCTCCTCAAGCTTGCCGCGGTTGTGGGTCGCGACAAGGAGCTTCTTGCCCTCGAACTTGCGGGTCATGCCGTGGCGGCCTTCTGTGCCTCGACGAGCTGCGCCACGCCGGATTCCGCGAGGTCGAGCAGGGTGCCCATCTGGTCGCGTGAAAAGGTCGCGCCCTCGGCCGACATCTGCACCTCGATGAGCTGGCCGTCGCCGCGCAGGATGAAGTTGCCGTCGACCCCGGCTTCGCTGTCCTCGGGGTAGTCGAGATCGAGCACCGGCTGGCCGGCGTAGATGCCGCAGCTCACCGCCGCCACCGGCGAGATCAGCGGGTCGGTGATCACGTCACCGGCCTTCATCAACTTGTTGACCGCGAGGCGCAGCGCCACCCAGCCGCCGGTGATCGCGGCGCAGCGGGTGCCGCCATCGGCTTGGATCACGTCGCAGTCGACGCTGATCTGGCGCTCGCCAAGGGCCACGCGGTCGACGCCGGCGCGCAGGCTGCGGCCGATCAGGCGCTGGATCTCGACGGTGCGTCCGCCTTGCTTTCCGGTGGTGGCTTCGCGGCGCATCCGCGATCCGGTGGAGCGCGGCAGCATGCCGTATTCGGCGGTCACCCAGCCGAGGCCAGAACCTTTGATGAATGGAGGCACGCGGGGCTCAAGCGAGGCGGTGCAGATCACATGCGTGTCGCCCATCTTGATCAGGCAGGATCCTTCGGCATGTTTCGTGACGCCCGTCTCGATTGAAACGGGGCGCATTTCGCTTAAATCTCGTCCTGACGGTCTCATGGAAGTCCCTTTCTCGGTTGCGCCCGGGATACTGGTGCCCCGCTATCCCCGCAACCCCGATTGACGGCACGGAGGGGGGGCTTTTAATGGCCCAAGGACGCGGAGAGGCACGGATGAAAGAGGGCAACAAGCTATTCGATGAAATGAACGATCGCTCGCGCGAGGTGTTCCGCAAGGTCGTCGAGAGCTATCTTGAATTCGGCGAGCCGGTGGGCTCGCGCACGCTGACGCGGTCGCTGAGCGAGAAGGTCTCGGCGGCGACGATCCGCAACGTTATGCAGGACCTTGAATATCTCGGGCTGCTCGACAGCCCGCATGTGAGCGCCGGGCGGATCCCGACGCAGCTGGGCCTGCGGATGTTCGTCGACGGGCTACTCGAGGTGCGCGACCTTGATCTGTCGGACCGCGAGAAGCTCGACGCCACGCTGGGCCCGGGCGGCGACGACATGGGCGGCATCCTCGACCGCGTCGGCTCGGCGCTGTCGGGCGTCACCCATGGCGCCTCGCTGGTGCTGACGCCCAAGCACGAGGCGCCGATCAAGCATATCGAGTTCGTCAGCCTCGGCCATGACCGGGCGCTGGTGGTGCTGGTCTTTGCCGACGGCCATGTCGAGAACCGGCTGTTCCGTCCGCCGCCGGGCCAGACGCCAAGCTCGATGCGGGAGGCGGCGAATTTCCTCAACGCGCTGATCGAGGGCAAGACGCTCTCGGAGCTGCGCGGGGTGATGGCCGAGCAGATCAAGCACCGCCGGCAGGAGATAGACACGCTGGCCGCCGACCTGATCGAGGCGGGCATCGCCACGTGGGAGAGCGATGCGGACAATTCGGCGCGGCTTATCGTGCGCGGCCGGGCGAATCTGCTTGGCACCGAGGCCGAGACCGAGGAGCTCGACCGCATCCGCAGCCTGTTCGACGATCTCGAGCGCAAGCGGGACATCGCTGAATTTCTGGAACTGGCCGAAACAGGCGACGGGGTGCGCATTTTTATCGGCTCCGAGAACAAACTTTTCTCACTTTCGGGTTCCTCTCTGGTGGTGTCTCCCTATATGAACGCGGATCGTAAGATCATCGGCGCGGTGGGCGTGATCGGCCCGACGCGCCTCAACTACGGCCGGATCGTCCCGATCGTGGATTACACGGCACAGCTGGTCGGCAAGCTGATTGCCGAGCGGAGCTAGAGGTGAAGAATGGCAGACCCGAAGAACGACGAGTTTCTCGATGACATCGAAGCCGCCGAGGCCGAGGCCTACGCGGACGAGGCCGAGGAGATCGACACCGAGGCAGCGGAGATCGATGCGCTGCGCGCCGAGCGCGACGAGTTCAAGGACCGGTTCATGCGGGCGCTGGCGGATGCCGAGAACGCGCGCAAGCGCGCCGACAAGGACCGCCGCGAAGCGCAGCAATATGGCGGCTCGCGTCTCGCCCGCGATCTGCTGCCGGTCTATGACAACCTGCACCGCGCCCTTGGCGTCGCCCGCGAGGAAAACGCCGCCGATGCGCTGATCGAGGGCATCGAGCTGACGCTGCGCGAGCTGACCAACACCTTCTCGAAGCACGGCATGACGACGATCTCGCCGCAGGTGGGGGACAAGTTCGACCCGCAGCAGCACGAGGCGATGTTCGAGGCTCCGGTGCCGGGCACCAAGGCGGGCGAGATCATCCAGGTGTCCGCCGAGGGCTTCTATCTCTACGACCGGCTGCTGCGCCCCGCACAGGTCGGCGTGAGCTCGATGCCGGCGAGCTGATCTCTTCGTTCCCGGCGCGGGAGGGGGGCGCTGCCCCCCATCCGCCTGCGGCGGACTCCCCCCGGGATATTTTCGGCCAGAAGAAAGCCGGGGGTCTTTGAGAGATGTTGTGCGTGAAGCGGTCCCGTCGGGGCCGCTTTTTTCATGTCTCGAGGCTGGCCTTGAGGTCGTAGAGCGCCTGCAGGGCCTCGCGCGGGGACAGGTCGTCGGGGCTGAGGGCGCCGAGTTTTTCTTCCAGCGGCGAGGGACCGACGGGGCGCGCGGGCTGCGGGGCGGCCTCGGCGGCGGCGGAGAACAGCGGCAGGTCGTCGATCAGCGCCTTGGGGGCGGCGCGCTCGCGTTCGCCCTGTTCCAGCGCGTCGAGGATGGTCCGGGCGCGGTCGGTGACGGCGCGGGGCAAGCCCGCGAGCTGCGCCACCTGCACGCCGTAGGAGCGGTCGGCGGCGCCCTCGCGCACCTCGTGCAGGAAGATCACCTCGCCGTCCCATTCCTTGACCGCGACGGTGGCGTTACGCACCCCCTCGAGCTTGCCGGCGAGCACAGTGAGTTCGTGGTAGTGGGTGGCGAAGAGTCCGCGCACCCGGTTCACCCCGTGCAGGTGTTCGAGCGTGGCCCAGGCGATGGAGAGGCCGTCATAGGTGGCGGTGCCACGGCCGATCTCGTCGAGGATGACCAGCGCGCGGTCGTCGGCCTGATTGAGGATGGCGGCGGTCTCGACCATCTCGACCATGAAGGTGGAGCGGCCGCGGGCAAGATCGTCCGAGGCGCCGACGCGGCTGAAGATCTGGCTGACAAGTCCGAGATTGGCCGAGCGGGCCGGCACGTAGGACCCGATCTGCGCCAGTAGCGCGATCAGCGCGTTCTGCCGCAGGTAGGTCGACTTACCGGCCATGTTGGGGCCGGTGAGCAGGGTGACCGAGGCGGCGTCGCCCTGTGCCGAGAGACCGCAATCATTGGCGATGAAGGGGCTGCCGCCCTGTGCTTGAAGCGCGCGTTCGACCACCGGGTGGCGGCCGCCCTCGATGGCGAAGGCGCGGCTCTCGTCGACCTGCGGGCGGCACCAGTCCTGGGCCCGGGCGAGATCGGCCAGGCCGAGGGCGAGGTCGAATTCAGACAGGGCGAGCCCGGTTTCCGACAGCGCGGGCGCCTCTGCGAGAATGGCGTCCCTGAGGCTGGAATAGAGCCGCTTCTCGATGTCCAGAGCCTCGTTGCCGGCATTGAGAATGCGGGTCTCGAGCTCGGTCAGTTCGACGGTGGTGAAGCGCACCTGGTTGGCGGTGGTCTGGCGGTGGATGAAGGTCTCGTTCAGCGGCGGCGACATCATCTTTTCCGCGTGGGTGGCGGTGGTCTCGATGAAGTAGCCGAGCACGTTGTTGTGCTTGATCTTGAGCGCGTTGACCCCGGCTTGCTGGGCGTATTGCGCCTGCATGGCGGCGATCACGCCGCGGCCCTCGTCGCGCAGCTTGCGGGCCTCATCGAGCGCTTCGTCAAAGCCGGGTGCGATGAAGCCGCCGTCGCGGGCGAGCAGCGGCGGTTCGGCCACCAGCGCGGCGTCAAGCAGGGAGAGTAGATCTTCGTGGCCGCGCAGCGCATCGCGGGAGGTGGCGAGAAGCGCAGGCAGGGGGGCCTCGTCGAGCGCTTGCGCGATCTCCTCGGCCTGGGCCAGCGCGTTGCGCACCGCAGCGAGGTCGCGCGGGCCGCCGCGGTCAAGGCCGAGACGCGACAGGGCGCGGTCGAGATCGGGCACCTTGCGCAGCAGATCGCGCAGAGCACTGGCGAAGGGCGTCTCGATGCCCCAGTCGAGCGCATCGAGGCGGGCGGAAATCACCGAGAGCTCGCGCGAGGGGGAAGAGACGCGGCGCTCGAGCAGGCGCGCGCCGCCCGGCGTCACGGTGCGGTCGATCACAGAGAGCAGCGAGCCCTGCCGACCGCCATTCATCGACTGGGTCAGTTCGAGATTGCGGCGGGTGGCGGCGTCGATCTGCAGCAGGCGCGAGCCGGCGTCGCGCTGCGGCGCGCGCAGCAGCGGCAGGCGGCCTTTCTGGGTGATGTCGAGATAATCGACCAGCGCGCCCATCGCCGCCAGCTCGGCGCGCTCGAAGCTGCCGAAACCGGACAGGGTCTGCACGCCGAAGAGGGTGCAGAGGCGGGCTTCGGCGCCGGCGCTGTCGAAGGAGGCGCGGCCCAGCACGGTGGGGTAAATGCCGAGATCACCGAGCACCGCGCGCAGTTCTTCCTCGGCGGCCTCGGAGACCAGCAGCTCGGAGGGCGCAAGCCGCGCCAGCTCGGCCCCGATGCGGGCCTGGCCAAGCGGCATCACGTGGAACGCGCCGGTCGAGATATCGGCCCAGGCCAGCGCCCATGCGTCTCGAACCTTGCCCAAAGCGGCCAGAAAATTGTGCCGCCGCGCCTCGAGCAGCGACTCCTCGGTGAGCGTGCCGGGGGTGACGAGCCGCACCACCTCGCGTTTCACCACCGATTTCGAGCCGCGCTTCTTGGCCTCAGCGGGGCTTTCCATCTGCTCGCAGACCGCGACGCGGAAGCCCTTGCGGATCAGCGTCAGGAGATAGCCCTCGGCCGCATGGACCGGGACGCCGCACATCGGGATGTCGTCGCCCGCGTGCTTGCCACGCTTGGTCAGCGCGATGTCGAGCGCCTCGGCGGCGGCGGCGGCATCGTCGAAGAACAGCTCGTAGAAATCGCCCATGCGATAGAACAGCAGCGCGTCCGGGTGCCCTGCCTTGATCTCGAGATATTGCGCCATCATTGGCGTGACTGCCGTCATGTCGTCCCCCGGGTGACTGCCTGTGTCTGCCTGCTCCGGCGAGACATATCAAAGCGCGCGACCCCGACGAAAGCCGAAATCCGCGCTGTTGAGCCGTGCTTGACCCTGCGCTAAGACAAAGCTCGCCCCTGCGCTGGAGAGAGACGACATGGCCAAGACGAAATATACCCGGGAAGAGGCGCTCGCCTTCCACCTCGAGCCCACCCCCGGCAAGTGGGAGGTGAAGGCCACCGTCCCGATGACCACGCAGCGCGACCTGTCGCTGGCCTATTCCCCGGGCGTTGCCGTGCCCTGCGAGGACATCGCCGAGAACCCCGAGCTGGCCTATGACTACACCAACAAGGGCAACCTCGTCGCGGTGATCTCGAACGGCACCGCGGTGCTGGGGCTGGGCAATCTCGGCGCGCTCGGCTCGAAGCCGGTGATGGAGGGCAAGTCGGTGCTGTTCAAGCGCTTCGCCGACGTGAACTCGATCGACATCGAGCTCGACACCGAGGACCCCGAAGAGATCATCCGCGCGGTAAAGCTGATGTCGCCGACGTTCGGTGGCATCAACCTCGAGGACATCAAGGCGCCCGAGTGTTTCATCATCGAGCAGCGCCTCAAGGAAGAGTGCGACATCCCGGTCTTCCACGATGACCAGCACGGCACCGCGGTGATCTGCGCCGCCGGCCTGATCAACGCGCTGCACCTGAGCGGCAAGAAGATCGAGGAGTGCCGCATCGTGCTGAACGGTGCCGGCGCTGCGGGGATCGCCTGCCTTGAACTGGTCAAGGCGATGGGCGCCAAGCATGACAACTGCATCATGTGCGACACCAAGGGCGTGATCTACCAGGGCCGCAGCGAGGGCATGAACCAGTGGAAATCGGCCCACGCGGCGCGCACCGATCTGCGCACGCTGGAAGAGGCGATGGCCGGGGCGGACGTGTTCCTCGGCGTCTCGGCCAAGGGCGCGGTGACGCAGGCCATGGTCGAGAGCATGGCCGAGAACCCGGTGATCTTTGCCATGGCCAACCCCGATCCCGAGATCACGCCCGAAGAGGCGCATGAAGTGCGGCCCGACGCCATCGTGGCCACCGGACGCAGCGACTACCCCAACCAGGTCAACAACGTTCTGGGCTTTCCCTATCTCTTCCGCGGTGCGCTCGACATCCACGCCCGTGCGATCAATGACGAGATGAAGATCGCCTGTGCCGAGGCGCTCGCCGCCATTGCGCGCGAGGACGTGCCCGACGAGGTCGGCCTTGCCTATGGCAAGCAGCTGGCCTTTGGTCGCGACTACATCATTCCCACGCCGTTCGATCCGCGCCTCATCCACCGCATCCCGCCCGCGGTGGCAAAGGCCGGCATGGAGACCGGCGCCGCGCGGCGGCCGATCATCGACATGGAGGCCTATGAAGAGACGCTTCGGGGCCGCATGGATTCGACCGCACCGATCATCCGCAGCATCAACAACCGGGCGCGTCAGGCGCAGGCGCGGATGATCTTCGCCGAGGGTGACGATCCGCGCGTGCTGCGCGCCGCCGTGATGTACCAGCGCAACGGGCTGGGCAAGGCACTGGTGGTCGGCCGCGAGGACGACGTGAAACAGAAGCTCGAGCAGGCCGGACTGGCCGACGCCTTCCGCGAGCTCGAGATCGTCAACGCGGGCAACACCCGGTATCTCGATACCTACAAGGATTTCCTCTACCAGCGGCTGCAACGTCGTGGTCGCGACCTGAAGGACATCCACCGGATGGCCGCGCGCGACCGTCACGTCTTTGCCTCGCTGATGCTGGCACACGGTCATGCCGATGGTCTTGTCACCGGTGCGACGCGCAAGTCGGCGCACGTGCTCGAGCGCATCAACACCGTATTCGATGCCGACGCCCAGCATGGCGCGGTCGGCGTCACGGCGCTGCTGCTCAATGGCCGGATCGTGCTGATCTCGGATACGCTGGTGCATGAATGGCCCGAGCAGCACGACCTCGCCACCATCGCCGAGCGCGCCGCCGACGTGGCGCGGCATCTCGGCATGGAGCCGCGCGTGGCCTTCGTGTCGTTCTCGACCTTCGGCTACCCGGTTTCGGAGCGGGCGCAGAAGATGCATCTCGCGCCGCAGGTGCTCGACGAGCGCGGCGTCGACTTCGAGTACGAGGGCGAGATGACGGTCGACGTGGCGCTGAACCCGAAGGCGCAGGAGGCCTATCCGTTCCAGCGTCTCACCGGGCCGGCCAACATCCTCGTGGTGCCGGCGCGGCACTCGGCATCGATCTCGGTCAAGCTGATGCAGGAGATGGCGGGTGCCACGGTGGTGGGGCCGATCCTCGCCGGCATCGACAAGTCGATCCAGATCTGCTCGACCAACATGACCGCCAATGACATCCTGAACATGGCGGTCCTGGCAGCCTGCAAGGTAGGCTGACCGCAAAGCACCGGAGGAGGCACGGATGACGATCTACAATCTTGGCTCGATCAACGCGGATCTGGCTTATTCCGTGCCTCACCTGCCGCTGCCGGGCGAGACCCTCGCCGCCTCCGAGATGATCCGGGGGCTTGGTGGCAAGGGCGCCAACATGTCGGTCGCCGCCGCCCGCGCGGCGGGGCGCGTCGTGCATATCGGCGCCGTCGGCAAGGAGGGTGGCTGGGCGGTCGAGCGTCTGATGGAATACGGCGTCGACACCCGCCACATCGCCACGGTCGACGCGGCCACCGGCCATGCGATCATTCTTGTCGACGGGCAGGGCGAGAACTCCATTGTCATCCATCACGGCGCCAACCACGCGATCCCCGAGGAATTACTTGGCCGCGTGTTGGCGGATGCCGATACCGGCGACATTCTCCTGATGCAGAACGAGACCCTGTTGCAGCCCGAGGCGGCGCGCATGGCCCGCAAGCTCGGGCTGCGTGTCGCCTATGCCGCCGCGCCGTTCGAGGCCGAGGCGGCGCTGGCGGTGCTCGATCACACCGACATCCTCGTGCTCAACGCGGTCGAGATGGCGCAGCTCGAGGAAGCGACCGGGCTCGATCTGCCGCGCATGGGTGTGAAGACGGTGATCGTGACCGAGGGGGGGGACGGCTGCCGCATCCACCTTGCAGAGAACGGCTGGAAGCCTGAGCGCTTTGCCGCGCCAAAGGTCAATGCGGTGGACACGACCGGGGCAGGGGACACCTTCACAGGCTACCTGATCGCCGGCATTGACCGTGGCATGCCGCTCAAGCAGGCGGTCGATCTCGCGACCCGCGCCGCGGCGATCATGGTGACCCGCCGCGGCACCGCCGATGTCATCCCCGACCTAAAGGACGTGCAGGACGCCCGTCTGGGCTGAGCCTCAGCCGCCGACGAAGGGCGCGTCGCTGCCCCAGAGCTGGCGGACGCGCTGGTCGCGGCCGCAGGCATCGCGGTAGCGCACATAGGCCTTGGCCTTCGAGATCGGGCCAAAGCGCGACAGGATCAGGTCGTCGGACTTGTAGTAGTCCTGGTGATAGTCCTCGGCCTCGTAGAACCGCGCACCCTGCAGGATCGGCGTGACGATGGACTGCCCGAGCGCCGCCTGTGCCTGGGCCTTGGCCTGCTCGGCGGCGGCCTTTTCCCCGGCATCAGAGACGAAGATCGCTGTGCGGTAGCTTTCGCCCCGGTCGCAGAACTGGCCACCGGCATCGGTCGGATCGACCGAGCGGAAGAACATGTCGTAGAGTTGCCCGGCGCTCACCTGAGCGCTGTCATAGGTGATCTTCACCGCCTCGTAATGCCCGGTGCCGCCGCGGCTGACCTCCTTGTAGGTCGGGTTGGCGGTTGTGCCGCCGGTATAGCCCGAGACCGCGCCCAGCACGCCGCGCACCTTCTCGAAATCGGCCTCGACGCACCAGAAGCAGCCGCCCGCCACGACGATGTCGCGGCGCTCTCCGGCTTCGGCGCGCTGCGACTGCACGCAGAGCCCCATGACGATCAGTGCGGATAGAATGATGCTGCGGAACATGATGCGTCCTCCCTTTGCGCAACAGGCTGCGGCCTGCGCGCTGCGCAATCAATCGCTGCAACGCGATTTCACCGCATGGTGAGCGCGCGTGACCCCTTCCGCCCGGGCCGAAACGCTCCTAGCGTGGCGCTCATGGACAAGGTCACGACACATCAGGCGCAGGACGACGCCCGCAACGAAGAGATCCTCATCTGGGTCAATGGCGCGCTCAAACGCAAGGCGGAGGCGCTGGTCTCGGTCTACGATTCCGGCTTCATGCTGGGCGACGGCATCTGGGAGGGGCTGCGGCTCTATGACGGGCGCTGGAGCTTCATCGACGAACACCTCGACCGGCTGTTCGAGGCGGCGCTGGCCATCGACCTCGACATCGGCCTGACCCGGGCCGAGCTGCTCGATGCGATTGAGGAGACGCGCGCGGCCAACGGCATGGTCACCGACGCACATTGCCGCCTGATGGTGACGCGGGGCATCAAGACACGGCCTTTCCAGCATCCGGGCCTGTCGGTGCAGGGGCCGACGGTGGTGATCCTGATGGAGCACTCGCAGCCTTCGATCCCGCGTCCGATCCGGCTCGCCACCGTGCCGCACCAGCGCGGCCTGCCGATGACGCAGGACCCCAAGCTCAACTCGCATTCCAAGCTCAACTGCATCCTCGCCTGCATCGCCGCCGAGAAGGCCGGTGCCGACGAGGCGCTGATGCTCGACGTGCATGGCTTCGTGAACACCACCAACGCCTGCAACTTCTTCATCGTGCGCAAGGGCGCGGTTTGGACCTCCACGGGTGATTACTGCATGAACGGCATCACGCGGCATAAGGTGATCGACCTCTGCCGCGCCAACGACATCCCGGTGTATGAGCGCAATTACTCGCTGGTCGACACCTACGGCGCCGACGAGGCCTTCCTCACCGGCACCTTCGGGGCGCAGACCCCGGTGGGCGAGATCGACGGCCGCCGCATCGGCACGGGCGAGATGGGCCCGGTGACGAAGCGCCTCCGGGCGCTCTACAAGGAGCTTGTAACGTCATGAAGATTGCCATGTGGTCGGGCCCGCGGAACCTGTCGACCGCGATGATGTACGCCTTCGGCAACCGCGCCGACTTTCATGTCATCGACGAGCCGTTCTACGGGCCTTACCTGCGCATGACCGGGCTGGCGCATCCGATGGGCGACGAGATCATGGCCAGCCGCCCGGAGAGCGGCGAGGCAGTCGCGGCGCAGCTTTCGGGGCCGATCCCGGGGGGCAAGCCGCACGCTTATCACAAGCACATGTGCCAGCACATGATCCCCGGCATGCCGCGCGATTTCATGGCGGATTGCGTCAACGTCTTCCTGCTGCGCCACCCGGCGCGGGTGGTGGCGAGTTTCTCCAAGGGCTACGAGAACCCCACCGCCGCCGATATCGGCTTCGCTTTGCAGGCCGAGCTCTACGAGCATGTCACGTCCCTCGGGCTCACCCCTTACGTCATCGACAGCGCCGACATCCGCCGCGATCCCGAGGGCAAGCTGCGGGCGCTTTGCGAAGCGATCGGGCTGGCGTTCGACCCGGCGATGCTGAACTGGCCCGCTGGCGGCCACGCGCAGGATGGCGTCTGGGCGCCGCATTGGTACGCCTCGGTGCATCGCTCGACCGGGTTTGCCGGGCCGGAAGGACCTTTCCCGGTGCTCGAGGGGCGGGCCAGGGCGCTCGCCGACGAGGCCATGGAGCCCTACGAGAAGATGCGCTCCGCGACGCTGATCTGATTTTTTTTCAGATTTTTTCGATCTTGCTGAAACTCCGACCTCCCGGCCGCCGTGGCTTAGGGCAGATCGGGCAACATTCGGTTGCCTGCCCAAGACACGACAGGAGAGTATGATGAAGAGTTTCGCAATTGCCGCCGCCCTGACCCTGACCGCCAGTTCCGCCTTCGCGGATGACCACATGGCCCCGATGGTCGAGGCGATGGATCAGAGCGTGTCGAACGGCATCGTCAGCGCCGAGAAGGTCGCCGCGAGCGAGAATGGCTGGCTGGTGGTGCACCGCACCGATGCCGAGATGAAGCCGGGTCCCGTGGTCGGCCACGCGCCGCTGCGCGCCGGCGAGACCATGGACGTGGCCGCGATCCTTACCGAAGAGGTGGCGTCGGGCGACATGCTGATGCTGATGGTGCACGCGGAAGCAGGCGGCATGGAAACCGGCGTTTTCGAATACACGCTGGGTGCCAAGGAAGATGGCCCGATCCGTGTCGATGGCGATCTGGTGATGACCACGATCACCGTCGAATGAGTTTTGTGTTCACGAGTAGACGGTTTTCGTAACGAGTGACCGGTACCCGTAACAAGTAACCGAAGGCCGCCCTTCCTGGCTCAACGACGGTCTTCGGTGCCGTCCCCGCACTGGCCGCGGGGGCGGCGTTTTCTTTTACGCCTCAGGCTTTCCTTTCCGCCTCAGGTCAGTGCTTCACGTGTGACAGGGCATCTTTGCCCCGCATAGAGCAAGTTCAGCACCTCTCGGAAACAGCCCGGCGCGCCCGGCACCGCCTCGAAAAGCGTCATGCAGGACCGTACCTTGAGCGCGTCGACGGGGCCTAGGATGTCCTCCGGTGCCGTGTCCTCGTGCCGCAGCAAAAGCTCGGTCGCGTCCCGGAGCCGTGGGCCGAGCACCGGATGTGCGAGATAGTCTGCCGCCTCGTCGCGCCCGGTCAGGCCGAAATGCCGGGCCATCTGCGACCGGCCCAGACTGTCAAGCTGCGGAAACACGTACCAGATCCAGTGCGTGGCCTTCCGCCCATCGCGCAGCTCGGCAAGGATCTGCGGCCAGTGGCGATCCTGCGCCTGAACGAACTCCTGAAGCTCTGCCATGATGCCCTCCGGGCCATTGGGGCGCTGCTCCGCCCGCGCGAGGCGCGGACTCCCCGGGATATTTTCGGCCAGAAGAGGCCATGAGGGAAGCGCCCCTGTCTTCTTCTGGCCAAAAAATATCCCCGCCGGAGGCATGTCCGGCGGGGGCAATCCTTGCAGACCTCCGAGGCTTGGCTCAGCCTTTGAAGCGGCGGTCGCGCGCGGCCAGCAGTTTCAGGCGCAGCGCGTTGAGCTGGATGAAGCCCTTGGCGTCTTCCTGGTTGTAGGCGCCGGCATCGTCCTCGAAGGTCACGTGGGCCTCGGAATAGAGCGAGTGCTCGGACCAGCGCGCCACGGTGCGGGCAACGCCCTTGTAGAGCTTGAGACGGACGGTGCCGGTCACGTGCTCCTGGCTCTTGTCGATCAGCGCCTGCAGCATCTCGCGCTCGGGCGAGAACCAGAAGCCGTTGTAGATCAGCTCGGCATAGCGCGGCATGATCGAGTCCTTGAGGTGACCGGAGCCGGAATCGAGGGTGATCTGCTCGATGCCGCGATGCGCCTCAAGCAGAACGGTGCCGCCCGGCGTCTCGTAGATGCCGCGCGACTTCATGCCGACGAAGCGGTTCTCCACGAGATCCAGCACGCCGATGCCGTGCTTGCCGCCAAGCTCGTTGAGCCGGGTCAGGATCGTGGCCGGCGACATCGCCTCGCCGTTGATCGACACCGCGTCGCCCTTCTCGAAACCGATTTCGATGAATTCGGGCTCATCGGGCGCCTGTTCGACCGGAACGGTGCGCTGAAGCACGTAATCGGGCGCCTCGTCGGCCGGGTTCTCGAGCACCTTGCCCTCGGAGGACGTATGCAGCAGGTTTGCGTCGACCGAGAACGGCGCCTCGCCGCGCTTGTCCTTGGCGATCGGGATCTGGTTCTTCTCGGCGAAGTCGATCAGGCGGGTCCGCGAGGTGAGGTCCCACAGGCGCCACGGCGCGATCACCTTGATGTCGGGGTTGAGCGCGTAGCAGGCCAGCTCGAAGCGCACCTGGTCGTTGCCCTTGCCGGTGGCACCGTGGGCGACCGCGTCGGCGCCCTCGGCTGCGGCGATCTCGACCAGCCGCTTGGAGATCAGCGGCCGCGCGATCGAGGTGCCCAGCAGGTAGAGCCCTTCGTAGAGCGCGTTGGCCCGGAACATCGGGAACACGAAATCGCGCACGAACTCCTCTCGGAGGTCCTCGATATAGACCTCGGACACGCCCAGCATCTCTGCCTTCTTGCGGGCGGGTTCGAGCTCTTCTCCCTGGCCGAGATCGGCGGTGAAGGTGACGACCTCACAGCCATACTCCGTCTGGAGCCATTTCAGGATGATCGAGGTGTCGAGGCCACCGGAATAGGCCAGGACGACTTTCTTGGGCGCGGACATCTGGGTTTTCCTCACGTGCAAACTGGAGCGCGGGTTACCGCCTTTTCGACGCAGGGGCAAGGATCGGGCGTTGACGCCCCCTCGGGCTGTGCTAGCCCTGCCGGGACGCGGCGGAAAAGATGGGCAGGTTCATGGGCTGGAAGATCTTCATGCATTCGGTGCGGATGGTGCTGGACAACCTTGGCCCGGCGCTGCGCGTGTCGGCGGTGCTCTACCTGTTGCAGGCGGCGTCGCAGATCGTGACCTTCATGATGCCGCAGGCCGATCCGATGGGCGGTGATCCCGCCGCGGCGCCGGTGGCGGCCGGAGAATTGCTGATCCTGATGATACTTGCGCTGGTGGCGAGCCTGTGGATCGCCGTCGGCTGGCACCGGTTCGTGCTGACCGGAGAGACGCCGCGCGGCTGGCTGCCAGCGTGGCATGGCTCGGAGATGCTGAGCTATCTCGGCCGGTCCATCGTCATCGGCCTGCTCATCGGGCTTGGCATCGCGGTGATCGGCGGGCTGGCGATGGGCGTGGCCATGGCGGCACCCGGGCTGGTCGGGCTCGTGGCCTTCGGTCTGGTTGGGCTGGCCAGCTACGTGTTCTTCCGCATCGGGTTGATCCTGCCGGCGGCGGCGCTTGGCGAGACCTTGAGCCTTGGCGAATCGTGGAAGGCGACGGCCAAGGACGACAAGGCGATCCTGGTGCTGGCGCTGATCGTCATGGCGGGGCAGTTCCTGATCAGCGTCCCGGCGATGATCGATGGCGACAGCAGCTCGGTGATCAGCCTGATCTATTCCATCGTCGTCAACTGGTTCGCGACGATGATCGGCATTTCCGTGCTGACCACGCTTTATGGGTGTTTTGTCGAGGGACGTGCGCTCGACTAGGCTTGCCTTGTCGGGGGTGATGCGCCAACTCTCGGCCATGGACAGCTTTCAAGACAAGGCTCGCGCCGCCGCGGTGGCGATGCGCGAGGTCTTCCCCGAGACACCGCTTCTGCGCAACGCCCATCTCAGCGAGCGTTTCGGCGCCGATGTCTGGCTCAAGCGCGAGGACCTGAGCCCGGTGCGCAGCTACAAGCTGCGCGGCGCCTTCAATGCCATGCGCAAGCGGCCCGAGGCCGAGCTTTTCGTCGCGGCAAGCGCCGGCAACCACGCGCAGGGCGTGGCCTTCATGTGCCGCCAGTTCGGCAAGAAGGGCGTGATCTTCATGCCGGTGACGACGCCGGACCAGAAGATCCAGAAGACCCGGATGTTCGGCGGGGATGCGGTCGAGCTGGTGATGACCGGCGACTACTTCGACGACACGCTCGCCGCCGCGCAGGCCTTCTGCGCCGAGAAGGGCGGGCATTTCCTGTCGCCCTTCGACGACGAGGACGTGATCGAGGGGCAGGCCAGCGTCGCGGTCGAGACCGAGGGCCAGCTTGGCCGGGTGCCGGATCACGTGGTGATCCCGGTGGGCGGCGGCGGGCTTGGCTCGGGGGTGCTGAGCTATTTCGGCAATGACTGCCAGTACACCTTTGTCGAGCCGCGGGGCGGCGCCTGCCTGCAGGCGGCGCTTCGCGCGGGGCACCCGGTGCCGCTCGAGCGGGTCGACAACTTTGCCGATGGTGCCGCGGTTGCGAAGATCGGCGAGAAGACCTTTGCGCGGCTCAAGGGCGTGGGGCTGGCCAACACGCTGACCATCAGCGAGGACCGGGTCTGCACAACCATGCTCGAGATGCTGAATGTCGAGGGCGTGGTGCTCGAGCCCGCCGGCGCACTGGCGGTGGATGCGCTCAAGGATCTGGGCCAGTCGATCCGCGGGCGCACCGTGGTCTGCGTGACCTCGGGCGGCAATTTCGATTTTGAGCGTCTTCCAGAGGTCAAGGAGCGGGCGCAGCGCTATTCGGGTGTGAAGAAGTACTTCATCCTGCGTCTGCCGCAGCGGCCGGGCGCGCTGAAGGATTTCTTGGGCTTTCTTGGCCCGGAGGACGATATCGCGCGGTTCGAGTACCTGAAGAAATCGGCGCGCAATTTCGGCTCGGTGCTGATCGGGATCGAGACCTCGGACCCGGTGCATTTCGACGAGTTGTTCCGCAAGCTCGACGCGCATGGCTACACCTATCGCGACATCACCGATGACGAGGTGCTGGCACAGTTCCTGATCTGAGCATCCTCTGCGCCGCGCCAGCCCGTGCTCCTGCCACTTGCGGAGGACAGCACGCGACGGGAGCGCCGGGCTCAGGCGGCGATTTGGTTCGGCAGGTCGCGCAGGAAGGCTTCGCGGCTCTGTTCGTAGAGGCCGGCTATGAGGGTCATGTCGATGCCGGCCGTGTCCCCGGCGCTGGCGGTTTTCTCATAGTCATCACAGATCGCCGCAAAGGCTGAAAACCCAAGATTCAGCGCACTGCCGCGGAGCGAATGCAGCGCGGCTTCGGTCTCGGGCGCGCTGTGCAGACGCAGAGGCAGGTCGGCGATGGTGGCTTCGACCTCCTGCAGGAAGAGTGGCACAACCTCGTCGAATTCCGTCACGCCGATTTCATCGCGGAGTTCCGCGACGCGGGGCCAGTCGATCATGGGACACCTCCTTGATCCGGGGTAGCGGGAAAGCGTGAAGAAATCCTTTCGCAGCGCCCTGCCGCCTGTCGGATCGTTGGAAACGAAGCGTTAGGGGGGATCGGCTAGACAGCGGCAACCTGCCCGAGCGAGGACCGCGCTTGCACCCGGACCGCACCGACATTTCCGACCCGAACGCCTCGGGCGCCACGCTGCAGCGCATCCTGCTGGTCGATGACAGCGCCGTGCAGCTCAAGATCCTTGCCGCGATGATGCGACATTGGGGGTTCGAGGTCTGGCAGGCCGAAAGTGGCGCCGAGGCGCTGGCGCTCTGCGAGGAGATCGCCTTTGACGCAGTGCTGTCGGACTGGATGATGCCGGGGATGGACGGGCTCGAGCTTTGCCGCCAGTTCCGGCAGCTGCCGCGCGACAGCTATGGCTACTTCATCCTGCTCACCTCGAAGAACGAGCGCGGCGCCATCGTGCGCGGGCTTGATGCCGGGGCGGATGACTTCCTGACCAAACCCGTCAGTTCGGACGAGCTGCGCGCCCGCATCAATGCCGGCGCGCGGCTCCTGTCGACCCAGCGCCAGCTGGCCGAGACGCTGACCAAGCTGCGCAGGGCCTATGACGCCATCGACCGGGATCTCCGGCAGGCGCGCACCATTCAGGAGGCGCTGGTGCCGAGGCGGTTCCAGCGCTTCCGCACCGCCAGCGTCAGCCTGCTTCTGAAACCCTGCGGCCATGTGGGCGGCGATCTTGTCGGCATGTTCAGCCCCGATCCCACGGGCGTCGGGGTCTATTGCATCGACGTCTCGGGCCACGGCATCACATCGGCGATGATGACCGCGCGGGTGGCGGGCTATCTCGGGGGCGATTTCCCCGATCAGAACATCGCGCTCGAACGGCGGCGCGACAGACAGATGAGCTTCTGTCCTCCGAGGGTGGTGGCGATGCGTCTGAACCAGCGGCTCTCGGCGGATCCCGGGGTTCTTGAGTACCTCACCATGGCCTATCTCACGCTCGAGCTGGGCTCGGGGCTGGTGACGCTGGTGCGCGCCGGTCATCCGCCACCGCTGCTGATCCGCGCCGATGGCAGCATGGAGTTTGTCGGCGTCGGCAGTCTGCCGGTCGGGCTGCTGGCGGATGCCCGCTACGAGGAAACACGGCTGTCGCTGGCGCCGGGCGACCGCATCCTGCTCTATTCCGACGGCATGACCGAAGCGCGGCTGAGTGGTGGTGGCATGCTCGATGATCACGGCCTGATCGCGCTTGTGCGGGAGTGCCTCGCCGCGCGGGGGACCGAGTTTCTCGACGATCTCTATTGGCGGCTGAGCCAGCTCACGCCGCCAGGCCATCCGCTCGAGGATGACGTTTCGGCGGCGCTGGTGGAATATGACGGGCCATGACGGTGCCTAAAGCACGAAGCGCCGCACAAAGTCGCAATCGCCGGGATTGCCGAGGATGTCGGCGGCCAGCTCCGGCGCCACGAAATGCGCGCTGTGGCCGTCCTCGCTCGGGGGGCCGAGCGGGCGCACCGGATGCGCCATGTAGATGATGCAGAGCTTCTCGGCCCAGAGATCGTATTCGGGCATGTAGGTGAAGCGCCGGAACGCGCCGAGGCGGCGCGGCCAGGCGATGCGCCAGCCGGTCTCTTCCATCACCTCGCGGTGCAGCGCCTCGGTCGGCGATTCGCCGGGATCGATGCCGCCTCCGGGCAGCTGGAACTCGGGCCAGGGATCGGTCTGGTGGGTCAGCAGCAGCGCCCCGTCACGGGGCAGGATCGCGTAAGCCCCCGGGCGCAGTGTATATTGCCGCCCGGATTCGGGCGGCTGGCCATAGCGTGCGATCATTGGAGGCCCCCTTGGTTCCTGCCTTGTCCTGCCTATATGGTGCCGGTATGCCAACGCCCGGCAAATAAGGAAACCCCATGACCATCGGCAGCAAACTTGCCTGGGACGACACCGTCCTTCCGTTTCAGCTTGACCTCTCCGACATCCGGGGCCGTGTCGCGCGGCTCGACGGTGTGCTCAACGGCATCCTGAGCCAGCACGACTACCCGGCGCCGGTCGAGGCGCTGGTGGCCGAGATGGCGCTGCTCACGGCGCTGATCGGACAGACGGTGAAGCTGCGCTGGAAGCTCTCGCTCCAGGTCCAGACGCGTGGCGCGCTCCGGATGATCGCCACCGATTACTTCGCCCCCGAAAAGGAGGGCGAACCCGCCCGCATTCGTGCCTATGCCAGCTACGACCCGGAGAAGGTGTCCGACGCGCCCGCGTTCGAGCAGCTCGAGGACGGCTATTTCGCGATCCTGATCGACCAGGGCAAGGGCACCACGCCGTACCAAGGCATCACGCCGCTCGCCGGCGGCTCGCTGGCGGCCTGTGCCGAGGCCTATTTCGCCCAGTCCGAGCAGCTGCCGACGCGGTTTGCGCTGAATTACGGCCGCGCCTTGCAGGCGGATGGCTCGGGCGAGTGGCGCGCCGGCGGCATGATGATCCAGACCATGCCCAAGGCGTCGCCCTTTGCCCAGAGCGGCGAGGGCGGCTCGGGCGAGAATGGTCTTCTGCGCGCCGAGGACCTCGTCGATGGTGACGAGGAAGAGAACTGGCGCCGGGTGAATTTCCACGTCGACACCGTCGACGAGCTGGAGCTGATCGGCCCGGATCTGCCGCCGACCGACCTTCTGGTGCGCCTGTTCCACGAGGAACAGCCGAGGGTCTTCGACGCTCAGCCGGTCCGCTTCGGCTGCACCTGCTCGGAAGACCGGGTGCGCCAGTCGCTGTCGATCTACTCGGCCAACGACATCGAGAAGATGACCACCGAGGACGGGATCGTCACCGCCGATTGCCAGTTCTGCGGCGCGCATTACGAGCTTGATCCCGAAAGCGTGGGGTTCGAGGCAAAAAAGTGAGCCGGACGGAGGATCAGATCGCGGCATTGCGCCGGGCGGTGACGGGGGAGCACACCCCGTCATCGGATTTCGATCTGAACCCCGAAACTGTTCTGCCTCCCAATCGCAAGCTGCGGCCAGCCGGTGTGCTGGCCGCGTTTCTGCCCGGCGAGAACGGGCTCGAGCTACTCCTCACCAAGCGCTCGTCGCGGCTCAAGCATCACCCCGGCCAGATTGCCTTTCCCGGCGGCAAGGTCGATCCAGTCGATGACGGCCCGGTCGACGCCGCGCTGCGCGAGGCGCATGAAGAGGTCGGCCTGCCGCGCGAGGCGGTCGAGCTTCTGGGCACGATGGCGCCGCACGAGACGGTGACCGGCTTCCTCGCAACCCCGGTTCTGGGCCTTGTCAGGGACGCATTCGACCCAATCGCCGAGCCCGGCGAGGTGGCCGAGATCTTCCGCGTGCCCTTCGATCATGTCACCGATCCGGCGCGCTACAGCATTCAGTGGCGACGCTGGCGCGGGCAGCGGCGCTATTATTACACAGCGCCTTTCGGCCCCTATTACATCTGGGGCGCCACCGCGCGGATGCTGCGGGCCCTGGCCGGACGGATCTCGCCGTGACACGGGTCGGGGGGGATTGGCTCAGCTGCGCGTCGACGCAAGAGGTCCTTGCGATGCTGGAGCAGGCCGGGCACGCCGCCTACGCCGTCGGCGGCTGCGTTCGCAACGCGCTCTTCGGGGCACCGGTGGCGGACGTGGATATCGCCACCGATGCCCGCCCAGACACCGTTGTCGCGCTCGCCGTGGCAGCCGGGCTGAAGCCGGTGCCGACGGGGATCGACCACGGCACCGTCACCGTGGTGGCCGAGGGCATCGGCCACGAGGTCACCACCTTTCGTGCCGATGTCGAGACCGATGGCCGACGCGCCGTGGTGCGCTATTCAGACGACATCGCCGAGGACGCGGCGCGGCGCGATTTCACCATGAACGCGCTTTATGCGGATGCACGCGGCGAGGTGCTCGACCCGCTCAACGGCTTGCCGGACCTTGAGGCACGCCGGGTGCGCTTCATCCGCGATGCTGGCGAGCGCATCCGCGAGGATTACCTCCGCATCCTGCGCTTCTTCCGCTTTCACGCCTGGTACGGTGATCCTGACGCCGGCGTCGATGAAGAGGCGCTGGCGGGCATCGCCACCAATCTCGACGGGCTCGCCGCGCTTTCGGCCGAGCGGGTCGGACACGAGATCACCCGGTTGCTCTCGGCTTCTGATCCCGCGCCGTCCGTGGCGGTGATGGAGCAGGTGGGCGTTCTGGCGCGGGTCTTACCCGGCGCCACGTCGCGGATGCTGGCGCCGCTGGTGGCGCTCGAGCAAAGCGCGGCGCTGCCGCCCGATCCGATGCGCAGGCTCGCGGTGCTGGGCTATTTCGACGCCCGCAGCCTGCGGCTATCGAAGGCGCGACAGAGGCATCTCGAGGCATATCAGAGCCTGATCTCCGCCGGCACCGGCTATACCGAGATCGCCTATCGCCACGGCGAGGCGATGGCGCGCGACGTGGCGGCGCTGCGCTCTGCGAGCCTCGGCCAGCCGATGCCGGAAGATCTCGAGGCACAGATCGCCACTGGGGCAGGGGCCACACTGCCGATCCGCCCGCGCGACCTGATGCCGGAGTTCGAGGGCCCGGCGCTGGGCGATGAGCTGCGCGCGCGCGAGCGGCGCTGGATCGAGTCCGGCTTCACCCTGACCAAGGCCGACCTTTTGAAGTGACTGTCCCCACATGACCATCGACCCGCTCTACGGCTTCGTCTTTTTCGGCCTGTTCTCGCCCGGCCCCAACGTGGTGCTGCTCACCGCCTCGGGCGCGCGTTTCGGCATCCGCCGGACGCTGCCGCATCTCTTCGGCGTGGTGCTGGGTGTGGGGATCACCGCCGGGCTGACCGGGCTTGGCATCGCGGCGCTGCTGCAGCAGGCCCCGATGCTGGAGCTGGCGCTGAAGATCGCCGCCAGCGGCTGGATGCTCTACATGGCATGGGGGCTGTGGCACTCGGACCGGCGCAAGGGCAAGGCCGAGCGCGACCGCCCGATGACCCTGATCGAGGCGGTTCTGTTCCAGTGGGTGAACCCCAAGGTCTGGGCGGTGGCGCTGGCGGCGGCCTCGGCCTATCCCGGCACCGCGGGCCCGTGGTGGGAGGCGGTGCGACTCGGCACCGCGTTCTCGGGCATCAATCTCGTCTGTTGCCTGTTCTGGACCAGCGCCGGCGCGCTGCTCACCTACCTGCTCACCACCCCGACCGCGTGGCGGGTCTTCACCCGCATCATGGCGGTCGCTCTAGGCAGTTTTTCCGTCATGGTCTTCCTGTAGGGAATCGGGGAGACTGCGCCCTCAAGCGACAGGATTCCCCAAATGTTCCGCTTCTTCGAGAATCTCGTAGATCCTTACGTGACTTACACCCCGACGGACCGGCCGCCGACGAAGCTGCTGCCGTTCCTGATGGACTATGCCAAGCCGTTCCGGAAGCTGTTCATCTGGGCGACGCTCCTCTCCGTCGCTGTGGCCTCGGTCGAGATCGGGCTGATCTGGGCGATGGGTTGGGTCGTGGATATCCTCTCCGGCGATCCGGCGCAGGTCTGGGAGGCGCACGGCACGACGCTGATCCTGATCGGGCTTTTCATCCTGTTGCTGCGGCCGCTGATCCAGGCGCTCGATGTGCTGGTGCTCAACAACGCCATCATGCCGAGCTTTGGCATCCTGATCCGCTGGCGGGCGCATGCGCAGGTGCTGCGCCAGTCGATCGGCTGGTTCGAGAACGATTTCGCCGGGCGCATCGCCAACCGCATCATGCAGACCCCGCCCGCCGCCGGCGAGGCGGTGTTCCAGGTCTTCGACGCGATCACCTTCTCTCTGGCCTACGTGCTCGGCGCGGCGGTGCTGCTGGCCGATGCCGACCCGCGCCTCCTGCTGCCTCTGCTGCTGTGGTTCGGCGGCTACGTGCTGCTGATGCGCTGGACGATCCGCCGGGTCGGGCCGGCCTCGAAGGCCGCCTCGGATGCGCGCAGCCTTGTCAACGGGCGGGTGGTGGATGCCTATACCAACATTCACTCGGTCAAGATGTTCGCGCAGGACCGGCAGGAGTTGGACTACGCCAAGGAGGCGATCGACGTCGCGCGTGCCACGTTTCAGAAGGAAATGCGGCTCTATACCATCATGGATCTGGCCCTCGTGATGCTGAACGGGCTGCTGATCGTCGGCGTCGTGGGCTGGGGCTTCCTGCTCTGGATGCAGGGCGTGGCGAGTGTCGGCATCGTCGCGGCAGCCACCGCGCTGACGCTGCGGCTCAACGCCATGACCGGCTGGATCATGTGGGCGCTGACCACCCTGTTCCGCCAGCTCGGCGTGGTGGCCGAGGGGATGGAGACCATCGCCCAGCCGATCAGCCTCGTGGACGCGGCTGACGCGAAACCTCTGCGGCTCGAGAAGGGCGAGATCCGGCTCGATCACCTGACCCACCATTACGGGCGCGGCAGCGGCGGGCTCGAAGACATCTCTCTGACCATCAAGCCCGGTGAAAAGATCGGGCTGGTGGGGCGCTCGGGCGCCGGGAAATCGACCCTCGTGAAGCTGCTTCTGCGTTTTTATGACGCCGAGAAAGGCGCCATCCTGATCGACGGTCAGAACGTCTCGGAGGTGCAGCAGGACAGCCTGCGCCGCGCCATCGGCATGGTGCAGCAGGATAGCGCGTTGCTGCACCGCTCGGTGCGCGACAACCTGCTCTACGGGCGGCCCGACGCCACCGAGGCGCAGGTCATTGCCGCCGCCAAGCAGGCGCAGGCGCATGACTTCATCCTGACGCTTCAGGACCCTCAGGGCCGGACCGGATATGATGCCCATGTGGGCGAGCGTGGCGTGAAGCTTTCCGGCGGGCAGCGGCAACGGGTGGCGCTCGCGCGGGTGATCCTCAAGGACGCGCCGATCCTGCTGCTCGACGAGGCCACCTCGGCGCTCGACAGCGAGGTCGAGGCCGCGATCCAGGACACGCTCTACGGCATGATGGAGGGCAAGACGGTGATCGCCATCGCGCACCGGCTCTCGACCATCGCCCACATGGATCGGATCCTCGTGCTTGATGGCGGCCGGATCGTCGAGGAAGGCAGCCATGACGTGCTTTTGCAGCATCAGGGGCTATATGCGCAGTTCTGGGCCCGCCAATCCGGCGGCTTCCTCGATCCAGACACGGAGGCGGCTGAATGAGCCTGTCCGACATCATCGACCCGTTCTCCCGCGCCGAGACGCCGCCGCCGCAGACCCTCGGGCGGTTCATCGGCTGGGCGCTGCGCGGCGCGTGGCCGGTGCTGATCCCGGCGGCGCTGCTCTCGGCCACCGGCGGCGCCTTCGAGGTGCTGACCGCGAAACTGCTGGGCGACGTGATCGACCGCACGCTCGACAGCTCGGCCAGCACGGTCTTTGCCGAGCACTGGCCCTTTCTGCTGTTTTGCGCGGTGTTCTTCATCGTCATCCGCCCGGTGATCGCAGGGCTGTCGGCCTTCGTGCAGTCGGTGGTGATGCAGCCCAACGTGTTCAACCTGATCCTGAGCCGGGTGCACCGCTACACGCTGGGCCATTCCGTCACCTTCTTCGACAACGACTTCGCGGGGCGCATCTCGCAGAAGGAGATGCAGACCGCGCGGGCGCTGAACGACGTGATTTCGGAGGTGGTGCAGGCGATCCTCTTCGCCCTGGCCTCGGTTGTGGGCTCGATCCTGCTGGTCGGCTCGATCGACTGGCGGATCGGCATCGTGCTGGTGGCCTGGGTCGTGGCCTATGGCTTCCTGCTGCGCTTCTTCATGCCGCGCATCCGCACCCGCTCCAAGGCGCGGGCCGCGGCGCGGGCGATGGTGACCGGCCAGCTGGTCGACACGGTGACCAACATTAAGACCGTGAAGCTCTTTGCCCATGACGAGTTCGAAGACCGCGCCGCGCTCGACGCGATGTCGACCTATCGCGACCGTTTCATCGCCTTCGGGCATGTCTCCTCGGCGTTCCGGCTCTGTCTCATGGCGCTGGCGGGCACGCTGCCGGTGCTGCTGATCGGCGGCGCGCTGCTGTTCTGGTCGCAGGGCTTTGTCACCGCCGGCGACATCGCCGCGACCGGCGCGGTGGCGATCCGTCTTAGCCAGATGACCGGCTGGGTCAGCTTCACCCTGATGGGGATCTTTGCCAATATCGGCGAGATTGAGGACGGCATCCGCACCATCACGCCCGCGCATACGCTGCTCGACACGCCCGGCGCAGAGCCGCTTTCGGTTACCGAGGGCCGCATCGAGTTCCGCGAGGTGGGCTTTGCCTATGGCCGCGAGGGTGGCGGCGGCATCGAACATATCGCGCTGGATATCCGCCCCGGCGAGAAGGTCGGCGTGGTCGGTGCCTCTGGGGCGGGCAAATCAACCATGGTGGCGCTGCTCTTGCGGCTCTACGACGCCGAGCAGGGCGGCATCTATATCGACGGGCAGAACATCTCGGAGGTCACGCAGGAGAGCCTGCGCCGGCAGATCGGCATGGTCACGCAGGAAACCGCGATGTTCAATCGCTCGGCGCTCGACAACATCCGCTACGGTCGGCCCGACGCCAGCATGGAGGAGGTCATCGCCGCCGCCGAGAAGGCCGAGGCCCACGAGTTCATCCTGACCTTGCGCGATCACATGGGCCGCGAGGGCTATGAGGCGCATCTGGGCGAGCGCGGCGTCAAGCTCTCGGGCGGGCAGCGCCAGCGCATCGCGCTGGCCCGCGCGATCCTCAAGAACGCGCCGATCCTTGTGCTCGACGAGGCCACTTCGGCGCTCGACAGCGAGGTCGAGGCCAGCATTCAGGAAGCGCTGGAACGGGTGATGGAGGGCAAGACCGTGCTGGCCATCGCGCACCGGCTCTCGACTCTCTCCGAGATGGACCGGATCATCGTGCTCGACCGCGGGCATATTGCCGAAGCGGGCACCCACGAGGCCCTGCTGGCGAAGCGCGGCCTTTACGCCCGCTACTGGGATCGCCAGTCTGGCGGTTTCGTGAATGCCGAGGACGACGCCGGAGAGGCGGCCGAGTGAGGCTTGCCTCGGGCCCCCGGATCGGGGCATGAGGCATGACATGGAACAGGTCACGATAGAACGGCTCGGGCACCAGGGGGACGGCATTGCGCCCGGCCCTGTCTTCGTGCCGGGCACGCTCCCCGGCGAGGTTGTCGAGGGCGAGATAGAGAAGGGCGTCATGGCGGCGCCGCGCATCCTCACGCCGTCGGATCAGCGGGTGAAGGCGCCGTGCCGCCACGCGAAAAGCTGTGGCGGCTGTCAGTTGCAGCACGCGCATGACGATTTCGTCGCCGACTGGAAGGTCGACGTCGTGCGCCACGCGCTCTCCGCCCACGCGCTCGAGGCCCCGTTCCGCCCCATCGCGACCTCTTCGCCGCAGAGCCGTCGCCGCGCCGCGTTTTCGGCCCGGCGCACCAAGAAGGGCGCGCTGGCCGGGTTCCACATGAAGGGCTCGGACGTGATCGTGTCGGTGCCCGACTGCCTGCTGGTCGATCCCAAGCTCGCCGCTGCGCTGCCGCTGGTCGAGGCGCTGGCGGTGCTGGGCTCGAGCCGCAAGGGCGAGCTGTCGGTGCTGGTGACGGCGAGCCTGGACGGGCTCGACGTGGCGGTGAGCGGCGGCAAGCCGCTTGATGCGCAGCTGCAGTCCGACCTTGCCAATCTGGCCCGTGAGCATGACGTGGCCCGCGTTGCCTGGGGCGACGAGGTGGCGCTGACGCGACGTCCGCCAGTGCAGCGCATGGGCCGCGCCGAGGTGGTCCCGCCGCCGGGCGCCTTCCTGCAGGCCACGCCCGAGGGTGAGGCGGCGCTGCTCGCCGCTGTGCGCGAGGCCGTGAGGGGCGCGCGCCACGTGGTCGACCTGTTCGCCGGATGCGGCACCTTCGCGCTGCCGCTTGCCGAGGAGATGAGGGTGCACGCGGTTGAGGGCGACAAGGGCATGACCGCGGCGCTCGACAAGGGCTGGCGCATGGCCGAGGGGCTCAAGCACGTGACCCACGAGGCGCGCGACCTGTTCCGCAACCCGCTGTTACCCGAGGATCTGGAGCGATTCGATGCCGCTGTGATCGACCCGCCGCGCGCCGGGGCCGAGGCGCAGGTGGCCGAACTGGCCCGTGCCGGCATCCCGCGCATCGCGTTCGTGTCGTGCAACCCGGTGACCTTCGCCCGCGACGCCGCGGCGCTCGACGCAGCCGGGTATGTCATCGACTGGCTGCAGGTGGTGGACCAGTTCCGCTGGTCGACTCACGTCGAACTGGTCGCGGCGTTCCGGCTTCAGGGGGCGTGAACGGCGCGCTGGAATTCACGTGTTTGCAACATCTGCCCGCTATCTTGAAAGCTGTTTTTGCGCTATAAGGTCCGCGCAAGAATAATGCCAAAGGCAAATGAGCGAGCGGACAAATGCGAGTATTCAGGCTAGTTTTCCTGATCGTGATGGCGATCGGGCTCGCTGCGTGTAGCAGCAGTAAGTTCCGGACCTATAACGGTCCCGAGGTGACACATGTGGTGGTCAAGAAGAGCCAGCGCAGGATGTATCTCCTCCACCATGACAAGGTGCTGAAGAGCTACGACATCGGGCTGGGCTTCCAGCCGCAGGGTCACAAACAGTTCGAGGGCGACGGCAAGACCCCGGAGGGGCTCTATTTCATCGACCGGCGCAACCCGAACTCGAGCTTCCACCTCAGTCTGGGGATCTCCTATCCCAACCCCAACGACCGCGCCTTTGCGGCGGCGGCGGGCAAGAGCCCGGGCGGCGACATCTTCATTCACGGCGGCCCGCCCAAGGATCGCAAGCGGCTCGGTGGCGGCGACTGGATGACCAAGGGCAACAGCGTCGACTGGACATGGGGCTGCATCGCCGTAAGCGACGATCAGATCGAACATATCTATGCGATGGTGAAGACCGGAACGCCGATCACCATCAGCAGGTGATCGGCAGGGATCGTCGAGCGATCAGAAGTCGTTGCTGGCCACTTCGACCCCGCCCGGGGTCGAAGACAGGCCCGGCGCGCCGGTGACCATGGTCCACCAGATCTTGCCGTTGCTTTCCTGGTACCAGGCAAAGCCCATGTCGCGGGCGGACGGCTCAAGGATCACGTTGCGCGTCGCCGGTTCTTCCATCCACGCGGCGAGTGTCTCGAGCTCGGTCTCGTAGGTCTCCGAGATGTTCTCGCCCACAAGTCGGCCCGCGTAGCCCACCCGCTGCACCCGGTCGATCGGCGAGGAGCCGTCGGAGCCGAAGTGCCAGGGCCGGTTCTGCACCGACATGTCGCGCGCATGGGTCGCCGCCGCCGCGTTGAGCTTGGCATCGAGCTGCAGCGCCGGAGCGCCGGCCGCTTCGCGCAGCGCATTCACCGAATCGAGCATGCTGTACTCGATCTTGGCATCGGAGCCGGCCGGAATCCGGTACACGCGCGGGAGGGGTTTGCCGTCCGGGCCGATCGTCGGTTGAGTGATGGTCGGGCCGCAGGACGCGACCAGCAACGCTGTGGCAACACTGAGAAACGCGCGTCTTTGCATTTTCCTGCCTGAAATTGTTGTTCTGGGTCTCATCCGCAATACCTTTTGGCGCGTCTCTAATCAAACGCACAACCCCGTGAACACGCTGTTCGAAGGGTCTTGGTCAGGCGACTGAGGCTTTACGGCACTAGCGCGGACAAGGTATCATCAAAGTTAATGCCCCGTGAGGGGCTTTTCGTTTTGCAAGACGAGGACATTGGGAAAATGGCACAGAATGCTTTTGGCCGCCGTGGGTTTCTGGCCGGCACCGCAGCGATGATCGCCTCCCCGGCGCTGGCCCAGGATGTGAACACCGGCACGACCGAGATCGAGCGCAACATCTCGACCGCGACCCGCCGCAACATCTCGAGCTTTCGGACGCTGGACTGGCAGCCGTATTTCTCGAACCTGAACAACGGCGCGATCCTTGTGGATATCAGCTCGCGGGCGCTGCACTACTGGCAGGAAAGCGGCGTGTACCATCTGTATCCCTGCTCGGTGCCGCTGACCGAGGACCTGACACGCCGTGGCCGCACCCGGGTCACGCTCAAGGATCCCGAGCCCGATTGGCGCCCGACGCCGTCGATGAAGAAGCGCAACCCGGAATGGCCCGACTATGTCGGACCCGGCCCGGACAACCCGCTCGGCACGCGCGCCATGCACCTGAGCTGGACCTATTACCGCATTCACGGCACCCATGACACGCGCAAGATTGGCCGCCGCTCCTCGAATGGCTGCATCGGCCTCTATAACGAGCATATCGAGGCACTTTACCAGATGGCGACGGTCGGCACCCAAGTGTTGCTTATTTGACGCCCGGATTTGCGCGGGGTGAGCCTGTCAAGAGTGCAAGATTGCATTTTTTCCGATTTGCTGCTTAGACAGGAGAACGAGGTAAGTCTTGGGTGCTTGTCGTGCAAATTCCTTACACGACAGGCGATTATCTGGAGGATAACATGAAAAAACTCGCTCTCGCAGCTGTGCTCGCAGCCACCGCATCGACCGCAATGGCTGGCTCCTACGCCAAGGATGACGTGGTCATGGAACCCGTCGTCGTTGTCGAAGAAGCTCAGCAAAGCTCGTCGTCGGCTGGCATCCTGATCCCGCTGCTGCTGATCGCAGTGGTGGCAGCGGCCGTTTCGGCTGACTGATCGCTTCCAGCGAACGAACAAGGAAAAGGCGGTGCCGATGGCGCCGCCTTTTCCTTTTGCCTGACCGTTTTGCCGGGAAGGGTGCGGCGACTCAGGAGAGCCAGCCGCCGAGGTTTTCCTCGATCACCGCCGCCAGCGCATCCACATGCGCCGGGTCGTCGTTGAGGCAGGGGATGTAGGTGAACTGCTCGCCGCCGGCGTGCTCGAAGGACTCCTTGATCTCTTCATTGATCTCTTCCAGCGTCTCGATGCAGTCGGCCGAGAAGGCCGGCGCGATCACCGCGATCTTCTTCTTGCCCTGCTTGGCAAGCTCGGCCACGTGCTCGACCGTGTAGGGGCGCAGCCATTCCTCCGGGCCAAAGACCGATTGGAAGGTGGTGGTGATCTGGGTGTCGTCCCAGCCCAGCCGCTCGCGCAGCAGGCGCGTGGTTTTCTGGCACTGGCAATGGTAGGGATCGCCCTGCATCAGGTAGCGCTTGGGCATGCCGTGATAGCTCACCACGAGGATGTCGGGCTTGTCCTCGACCGCGGCATAGCCACGCTCGACCGACTGGGCCAGCGCCTCGATATACTGCGGATGCTCGAAATAGGGATCGACCACGCGCGCGGTGGGCTGCCAGGTCTCCTCCATCAGGGCGCGGAAGAACTGGTCGTTCGCAGTGGCCGAAGTGGCCCCGGCATATTGCGGATAAAGAGGAAAGAACAGGATCTTGCGGCAGCCCGCCGATGTCATCGCCTCGACCTTGGACTTGGTCGAGGGGTTGCCGTAGCGCATGCAGAAATCGACCATCACCTGATCGCCGTAGCGCGCCTGCATCTTCGCGGCGATGGCGGCGGTCTGCTGCTTGGTGATCGTCATCAGGGGGCTCTCGTTGAGCTCTTCGTTCCAGATCGACTTGTAGTTCGCGCCCGAGCTGAACGGCCGCTTGCCGAGGATCACGGTCTGCAGCAGCGGCTGCCACTTCCATGCCGGGTAGTCGATCACCCGTTTGTCCGAGAGGAACTCGCTCAGGTAACGCCGCATCGGCCAGTAGGAGTAGTGGTCCGGCGTGCCGAGATTCGCGAGCAGAATGCCCACCTTGGGGGCGGTGACCTTGGGATGGTCTGCCGGGGCGTGCGCCGGGCGCTTGGCTGTGTCGGTGGCGTCGAGCATGGTCCTGTCCTGAGTCTGTCCCTGATAACTTCGCTTAGGTATCGCAAGTTTGGAATGATTCAATCTTCCAGAGGCGTTTCCCGCGTATTCAATGCGTCGGAGAGACGTTGCGCCGCAGAGCCGGGGCGCAGCGGCTTCTGCTGGCTTGCATCCGGGGCCCAGCCGGTGAGGGTGACGATCTCGAAGCTCGCGGGGATACGTCCCTCGGCATCACCGAAGCTCTCGGCATAGAGCGCGGCGGCGCGCAACATCACCGCGCGGCGGGTGGGCCGGCGCAAACGGGCGGAAAGCGCGTTGGTCTCGCCCATGGCGCGCAGGTCGCGCATCAGGTGCAGGGCCGAGGCGTAGCTGGCGGTGAGGGTGAAGCTGTCCGCCACCGGCAGCGCCAGCCCGGCGCGTTGCAGCAGCCCACCGAGATCGCGGATCTCGCCCATCGGCGCGACCCGGGGCGACAGCCCACCGGCGACCTCGATCTCGGCCTGTCCGAGCACCGCGCGCAGCTCGTGCAGGGTCTGACCACCAAAGCACAGCGCCAGCAGCAGCCCGTCCGGCTTCAGCGCCCGGCGCGCCTGCACCAGCTGCCCCACCGGATCATTGGCCCAGTGCAGGCCCATGGCGTGCACCACGAGATCGTGCGCGCCTTCCTCGAGATCGAGCACCTCGTCGTCCGGCAGCAGCTTCAGCCCGGGCAGCATCCCGTCCCAGACCTGCGGGACGGGCGTCACGACGGCGGGAGACGTAAAGGCCCTGTTAACCACGAAGAGGCGATCCTGCACCTCGTCGCGGGCGGCCTCGTGCAGGAACAGGGCCGGATCGCGGGCCGCTCGGGCGCGATGGCGGGTCAGGGCGGTGCGGTCGGTGAGGGGCGCTGGGCTGGACATGGCAGAGTAGGTAGACCGATGCGGGGCACCATGCAAACGCTGCTGCGGATGCTCTACCCGCCGCGCTGCCTGATCTGCGGCGGGCTGGTGGAGAGCGATTTCGGCCTTTGCGCCGCCTGCTGGCGTGACACGCCGTTTCTGTCCGGCCTTGCCTGCGCCACTTGTGGCGTGCCGCTGCCCGGCGTGTCGGACCGGGCGGAGCATTGCGATGCCTGCCTCGCCGCGCCGCCACCTTGGCGGGAGGGAACGGCGGCGCTGGCCTATCGCGACAATGGCCGCACACTGGTTCTGATGCTGAAACACGGTGACCGTCACGACATTGCCGCCGCGGCGGCGGTCTGGATGGCAGCCCGCGCGAAACCACTGGCGGGGCCCGGCACGCTTGTCGTACCGGTGCCGCTGCACCTGCGCCGCCACCTGCGCCGGCGCTTCAACCAGTCGGCGCTGTTGGCACAGGGCATCGCGCAGGCGCTGCACCTAGACTGGTGCCCCGACGCGCTGCGACGCCATCGGCACACGCCGGTGCTCGACGGTCGGGGGCGGGAGGAGCGGTTTCGCACGCTCTCGGATGCGATCTCCCTCGACCCGAAGCGCGGTGGACTGATGCGCGATCGTCCGTTGCTTCTGGTCGACGACGTGATGACCTCCGGGGCGACGCTTTCGGCGGCGACCGAGGCCTGTCTGGCGGCCGGCGCAGGCGATGTTTGCGTCTGCACACTGGCGCGTGTGGTCAAGGACACCTAGATCAGGTCTAAATTCCAGACCTATCGGAAGGATCAGACATGCCAGCGATCGAGATCTACACCACCCCCATCTGCGGCTTCTGCCACGCGGCCAAGCGGCTTCTGACCCAGAAGAACGCCGAGTTCACCGAGATCGACGTGATGCAGGAGCCCAAGCGCCGCTCCGAGATGACACAGCGCGCCAATGGCGGCCGCACGGTGCCGCAGATCTTCATCGGCGAGACCCATGTGGGCGGCTGCGACGAGCTCTACGCGCTCGAGCGCGCGGGCAAGCTCGACGCGCTTCTGGCGGGCTGAGCCTGTGTCGCGGCGGCGACAGTCTCTATTGACCTCCGGGGGCCCGGGGGTCAGAAATGCCGGACCCCGCCTTTGACCCACTGTTCAGATCCAATCGTGCCGGAATGACCGATCCTCAGAATGCGCTTGCCATCTCGCTGTTCAGCGAGCTTCTGATGGCCGATCAGCTGCTTCGCAACCGGCTGACGCGGGTGCTTCCGAACAAGATGGAGATCTCGCATTTCTCGGTTCTGAACCACCTCGCACGGGTGCAGGAAGAGCGTACCCCGGCCCAGCTTGCGCGCAGCTTTCACGTCACCCGCGGGGCGATGACCAACACGCTGACCAAGCTTGAGATCGCCGGTTACGTCCACATCCGCCCCGATTGGGACGATGCGCGGCGCAAGATGGTCTCGATCAGCCCGGCGGGCCAGCGCGCCCGCGAGGCGGCGCTTGCGGCGATGGCGCCGGTGATCGCCGAGATGGTGGGAGAGCTGGGCGCGGAGAAGGTCCGCGCCGCGCTGCCGGTCCTGCGCGAGCTGCGCCTCAAGCTCGAGGCGGATTGAGCCGGGACAGGCTCAGACGAGAACCGGGTGACGGTTCGAGGCGGCGAACTCGGTGATCTGCACTTTCACGACACCGGCACTGACGAACGGATCCTCGGCCATCAGCGCCTCGATCGCGGCAAGCGTTTCGCCGATGGCGATGACGATGCCGCCGGTGCGCGGGTTTTTCGGCCCCGAGCACAGGAAATGCCCGTCGGCATAGCCCTGCTTGACGAAGGCCATGTGCGGCTCCAGCACCGGCTCGATCTGCTCGAAGGGCACGACATACTCGATATCGACCACGAAGAGCGTGTGGCCCTCGGGGATCACGCCCATGCCGCTGCCTCCGGTTTGATCGCCGCGGTCACGTAGTTCACCGACAGGTCGCTGTCCGAGATCTTCCAGCTCCAACTGACCGGGTTGAACACGTAGCCCTTGCGGTCCACCGGCTCGAGCCCCGCCTGCCGCAGCAGGTCGTAAAGCTCGTCGGGCGTGATGAACTTCGACCATTCATGCGTGCCCTTGGGCAGCCAGCGCATCACCCATTCCGCGCCGACAATGGCCATGGCGAAGCTCTTGGGATTGCGGTTGATGGTCGAGCACAGGTGCAGGCCGCCGGGCTTCAGCAGCGCCTGACAGGCCTTGAGATAGGCCGGCGGGCTGGCCACGTGTTCGACCACTTCCATGTTGATCACCACGTCGAAAAGCTCGTTCTCCGCGGCCAGCGCCTCGGCGGTGGTGTGGCGGTAGTCGATCTCAAGCTCCGACTGCTCGGCATGAAGACGGGCAACGGGGATGTTGCGCTCGGCGGCGTCGACGCCCACGACCTCGGCCCCGAGCCGCGCCATCGGCTCGCAGAGCAGCCCGCCGCCGCAGCCGATATCGACGATACGCAGCCCCTCGAAGGGCTTCGTCGCGGTGAGGTCACGGTCATACTCGCCGGCGATCTGCCGGGTGATGTAGTCCAGTCGCACCGGGTTCATCATGTGCAGCGGCTTGAACTTGCCGTTCGGATCCCACCACTCGGCGGCCATGGCCTCGAATTTTGCGATTTCGCTCGGGTCGACGGTTTCGGTCATCGGTCGTTTTTCCCCATGGTCTTTTGGGTGTCGCTGTTAATATAGATGGAACATGGACAAATACCCGGGCCAAAAGCGCGCAGTGCAGTATCTCTACCCGTCCATCGACCCCTTCGATCAACGCATGATCGACATGGGAGACGGACACAAGATCTATGTCGAGCAATGCGGAAATCCACGCGGCATTCCGGTGATCGTGCTGCATGGCGGCCCGGGCGGCGGCTGCTCGCCGGGGATGCGGCGCTACTTCGATCCCCGCGTGTTCCGCGTCGTGCTCTTCGACCAGCGTGGCTGCGGGCGCTCGCGCCCCCATGCCAGCGTCACCGACAACACCACCTGGCATCTCGTCTCCGACATCGAGCGCATCCGCGAGACCCTCGAGATCGAGCGCTTCATCGTTTTCGGCGGCAGCTGGGGCGCGACGCTGTCGCTGATCTACGGCATCAGCCACCCCGAGCGGGTGCGCAACCTCGTGCTGCGCGGGGTGTTCATGATGACTCGCACCGAGCTCGACTGGTTTTACGGCGGCGGCGCCGGCCAGTTCTGGCCCGAGCCCTGGGCCCGCTTCACCGACCTGATCCCGGAAGACGAGCGCGGCGACCTGATCGGCGCCTATCACAAACGGCTGTTCTCGGGTGACATGCGGGAAGAGACCCGCTTTGCCCGCGCCTGGTCGAGCTGGGAGAACGCGCTGGCCTCGGTCTATTCCAACGGCTCGGGAGGCGATGCGCCGGGCGATTACGCCCGCGCCTTCGCGCGGCTCGAGAACCACTATTTCGTCAACGAGGGCTTCCTGGAAGAAGACGGCTGGATCCTCAACAATGTCGATCGGCTGCACGGCATCCCCGGGATCATCGTGCAGGGGCGCTACGACATGATCTGCCCGCCGCAGCGCGCCTGGGAGCTGGCGCAGGCCTGGCCCGACGCCGACCTGCGGATGATCCGCAACGCGGGCCATGCGCTCTCCGAGCCGGGCATCAGTGCCGAACTTGTGCGCGCGATGGACCAGATTGCCGAGCAAGAGGGTTTACAGGGCGGCGCTGGGCTTTAATCTCGGCCAGCCGGAGGCGAGACGACAGGGACTCGCCGGTGCAACGCAGGAAAGACCGACCATCCCATGAGTGGCTTCAAACGCCGTCGCCTGATCCAGACAGCCCTCGCCGCCGCGGTGCTGGGCGCATCCGGTGTTGCCGCCGCACCGGCCCGTTCGGGTGGCACGCTGCGTGCCGGGCTCGGCGGGGCGCACCCGAGCGACAGCTGGGATGCCCGGACCCACTCCGACCTCTTCATGATCGCGGCAGCGCAGGGCGCCGTGTTCGACACGCTGACCGAGGTCGCCGCCGATGGCTCGCTGCGCGGTGAACTGGCCACCGGCTGGGAGGCCAGCGCCGACGCCCGCGTCTGGACCGTGACGCTGCGCGAAGGCGTGCGCTTTCACGACGGCACGCCCTTTGCCGCACGGGACGTGATCGCGTCGCTCAACCTGCATCTCGAGCCCGGCACCGCCTCGGGCGCCCGCCCGCTGGTCGAGACCATCGCCCGGATGGAGCGGCTCTCGGATCATCGCCTGCGCTTCACTCTCGCCGAGGGCAACGCCGACTTTCCCTACCTGCTGGCCGATTACCACCTGCTGATCTACCCGGCGGGCCAGATCGATGCGGCCATCGCCCAGGGCATCGGCACCGGGCTCTACCGGGTCGAGAGCTTCGAGCCCGGCCGGCGCTTCATCGGGCGGCGGGTCGCGGGGCATTACAAGGACGGGCAGGCGGGCTGGTTCGACCAGATCGAGTTCCACGCCATGAACGACGGTGCCGCGCGGGTCGCTGCGCTCAGGAGCGGGCAGGTCGACACGATCAGCCGGGTGGCGCCGCAGCGCGCCGCACGGCTTCAGGCCGAGCCGAGCCTGCGGCTGCAGGACATCCCCGGCAACCAGTATTACGGCTTTGCCATGCAGACCGGCGCCGCGCCATTCGACGCGCTGCAAATCCGGCAGGCGCTGAAACACGCCATCGACCGGCAGGCGATCCTCGACCAGGTGCTGCTGGGGCACGGCCGCATCGGCGCCGACAGCCCGCTGGGGCCCGCCAATCAGTACACCGCCGATCTCGCCGCCCCGGCCTATGATCCCGACCGCGCCCGCCACCACCTCAGGCAGGCCGGGCTGTCGCGCCTGACCCTGCCGCTTTCGGTCTCGGAGGCCGCCTTCGAGGGCGCGCCCGAGGCGGCGGCGCTCTTCGCCGAAAGCGCCCGCGCCGCCGGCATCGAGATCGCCCTGGTGGCCGAGCCGGGCGAGGCCTACTGGTCGGAGGTCTGGGGCAACCGGCCCTTCAGCGCCTGCGCCTGGTCGGGCCGGGTCACCGAGGACTGGATGCTCTCGACCCAAATGCGCGACGGTGCGCCGTGGAACGACACGCAATGGGGCATGGCGCAGAGCCCGCGCTTCCAGTCGCTGCTGCTCGAGGCGCGCGCCGCGCTCGACAGCGCCCGGCGCCGGGCGCTTTATGGCGAGATGCAGCAGATCCTGCGCGACGAGGGCGGGCTCCTTGTGCCGGTCTTCGCCAACCACCTGCAGGCCCATAGCGACCGCGTGGCCACGCCGCGCGACGTTGGCAATCTCTGGGCCATGGACAATGCCCGCTTCGCGGAACGCTGGTGGCGCGCCTGAGCCGCGGGGCACAGGGTCAGAGCCTGTCGGCGTAATCCGACACCAGCAGGTGCAGCGGCGGCTCGTCTTCCTCGATCTCGGAGAAGCGGCCGATCTCCATTTCGAAGATATTGTCTGTCAGGTCGTCATTGACCGTCGAGACCTCGCCGATCAACACGTCGCTGCCCTCGCCCCAGAAGGCGTGCCATGTGGTCGGGAACAGCGTCACCGACTCGCCGGGATCGAGCTTCAGATGCCCGCCCGCCGGCAGCGTCCTCTCCATGCCGTCGCAGAGCACCGTCACCGGCGCGTGGCGGTCGATTCCGCCCTCCGGCGTTGCCGCGAACAGTTCGAGCACCAGCGTGCCGCCGCCACGGTTGATGATGTCCTCGACCTTGATGTCGTGGCGGTGGTTGGGGCTCAGCTGGTCGCGCCGCGAGATCATGATCTTCTCGGCGTAGAGCATGGCGCTGTGCTTGCCGAGATCGGCGTTGAGCCCGTTGCGGGTGGTGAACAGGAACAGCCCCATCCTGTCGAAGTCGCCAGCGCCGTAATCGGTGATGTCCCAGCCCATGCCGCGGCGCTTGATCTCGCCATGCTCGGCGGCGCGCAGCTCGTCGGGCGAGAGATAGGCGAAGGGCGGGAGGCAGAGGCCGTGGCTGCGGATGAAGGCATCGCCTTCGCGGATGATCTCGTTGATGCGCGAGCGTTTCATGCGGCTCCTCCCTGGGCTGTCATCGGGACGATAGCCAGAGCGCCGCGCCGGTGGTAGGGGCCGGAGGCCTCCGGCGGGAGTATTTTTGACGAAGAGAAGGGAGGGGTGGTTTGGCGCGTCGCGGCTCGGAGGGAGCCCGGCCTCGAGCCCGTGGCGGGGGTGGGACGCCTCCGGCGGGAGTATTTGGAACGTAGAGAAGGAGGGCGCGGCTTGGGGGCGCTGGGCTCGGGGGGAGCCCGGCGTGGGGTTTGTGGAGAGGGTGGAATGGTTCCGGGGAGTGTTGGGGGCGTCGAGAAGAGCGGGGGCGCCGCTCTTCTCTGAGGGTGCGAGATGACTTGGCGTCAGAGCACGTAGCGGCTCAGGTCGGCGGAGCGGGTCAGCTCGCCGAGATAGGTCTCGACGAAGGCGTCATCCACCGTGATCTTGTCGCCGGCGCGGTCGGGGGCGGTGAAGGACAGCTCCTCGAAGACCCGCTCCATCACCGTGTAGAGCCTGCGGGCGCCGATGTTCTCGACGCTCTCGTTGACCTGCGCCGCGATGCGGGCGAGCGCGTGGATGCCGTCTTCGGTGAACTCGACCGTGACCTCCTCGGTGGCCATCAGCGCGGTGTACTGGCGCGTCAGGGCGTTGTCGGTCTCGGTCAGGATGCGGACGAAATCATCCTCGGTGAGTGCCCGCAGGTTGACCCGGATCGGCAGACGGCCCTGAAGCTCGGGCAGCAGGTCCGATGGCTTGGCGATGTGGAAGGCGCCCGAGGCGATGAACAGGATATGGTCGGTCTTGACCGGGCCGTGCTTGGTCGAGACCGTCGTGCCCTCGATCAGCGGCAGCAGGTCGCGTTGCACGCCCTCGCGGGAGACATCGCCGCCGCGGGTTTCCTGCCGCGCCGCAACCTTGTCGATCTCGTCGAGGAAGACGATGCCGTTCTGCTCCACCGCCTCGAGCGCGGCCTTCTTGACCACCTCGTCGTCGAGCAGCTTGTCGGCCTCTTCCTGGATCAGGATCTCGTAGCTTTCCGCCACCGTCAGCTTCTTGCGCGTGGTGCGACCGCCGAACGCCTTCCCGAACATCTCGGAGAGGTTCATCATGCCCATGCCGCCCTGACCCGGCTGGCCGGGGATCTCCATCATCGGGAAGGGCGAGGCGGTCTCGGCCACGTCGAGCTCGATCTCGGTGCCGTCGAGCTCGCCGTTGCGCAGCTTCTTGCGGAACATCTCGCGCGTGGACTCGCGCGCATCGGTGCCGGCGATGGCCTCGATCACCCGCTCCTCTGCGGCCTTGTGGGCGGCGGCCTTCACATCCTCGCGCATGTGCTCGCGGGTCAGCGCGATCGAGCTGTCGACCAGATCGCGGATGATCTGCTCGACATCGCGGCCGACATAGCCCACTTCGGTGAACTTGGTCGCCTCGACCTTGATGAACGGCGCCTTGGCGAGCTTGGCCAGTCGGCGCGAGATCTCGGTCTTGCCGACGCCGGTGGGGCCGATCATCAGGATGTTCTTCGGGTAGACCTCGTCGCGCAGGTCCTCGCTGAGCTGCTTGCGGCGCCAGCGGTTGCGCAGGGCCACGGAGACGGCGCGCTTGGCGTCCTGCTGGCCGATGATGAAACGGTCGAGTTCCGAGACGATCTCGCGGGGGGTCAGGTCGGTCATGATGGTCCTTTCGCGGCGTCTCAGGCCGAAATGGTCTCTACGGTGAGATTGCCGTTGGTGTAGACGCAGATGTCTGCGGCGATGGCCATGGCGCGGCGGGCGATCTCTTCCGCCGAGCGCTCGCTGTCCATCATGCCGCGCGCCGCTGCGAGGGCGAAATTGCCGCCCGAGCCGATGGCGGCGATGTCATGCTCGGGCTCGAGCACGTCGCCGGCGCCGGTGATCACGTAAAGCTCGCGCCCGTCGGTGACGATCAGCATCGCCTCGAGCTTCTGCAGGTACTTGTCGGTGCGCCAGTCCTTGGCAAGCTCGACGCAGGCGCGCTGCAGCTGGCCCGGGGTCTTCTCAAGCTTGGCCTCGAGCCGCTCAAGCAGGGCAAACGCATCCGCGGTGGAGCCTGCAAAGCCGCAGACCACGTCCGAGCCGCCCGGCGACAGGCGCCGCACCTTGCGGGCCGAGCCCTTGATCACGGTCTGGCCAAGGCTCACCTGCCCGTCGCCCGCGACCACCACCTGTCCGCCCTTGCGGACGCCGATGATCGTGGTGCCATGCCAGCCGGGAAATTCCTGATCGGCCATGTTTCGTCTCCTTCTCGTGCTGGGCGCCATATGGGGGCTGGACATTGCCGCGACAAGGCGATGCCCTTGGATCGGACATAGAGCAGGGGCGAGCGGATGGAAATGCGGGGCGGAGATCTCGAGGCGGCGGCGCTGGCGCTCTGGCCGGATCTGGCGCGCCAGATGGGCGAGGAGGCCGGGCTCTGGCGGGCCGCGCCGCTGGCCCGGCGCGAGGATGCGCGGGTCGCAAGGGTGTTGCTCAGGCTCGACGGGCCGGAGGGTCGGCGGCTGGTGCTGAAGCATCAGGCGCGGCCGGTCGTTCCTGACAAATTCGCGGACGGCATCGCCGCGCATGTGGCGGTGCAGGAGGTCTGGCCCGAGGGTCTGCCCGTCTTGCAGGCGGTGGATCTAGAGCGGCAGGCCTGCGTGATGGAGTACCTTCCCGCGCGGCCGCTCTCGGTGCTTTTGGAGGGCGCCCCGCTCGAGACTCAGGCGGCGCTGCTGCGTCGGGCCGGGGCGTGGATGGACGGGTTTCACCGGGCCTTGCACGGCGAGGCGCGGGTGTTCCAGCCGAAATTCACCATCCACTTCCTGCGCTCGGTGATGGGCGAGCTGCGCGCGGGGGAGCGACGGGTGGCGGAACCGGAGCGCTTCCTCGTCTGCGCCGAGGCGCTGTGCGCCATGCAGCCAGACTTCGAGGGGCAGGAGACGGTGACGGCGCAGACCCATGGCGATCTGCACCAGCGCAACCTCGTGCTGGACGAGACGCGCTGCTGGGGCGTGGATTTCGCTGGGGGCAGGGTGGTGCCGGTCGGGCATGACATCGCGCGGCTGCTGACCGACTACGCCATCCTGCACGCGCCGAAAGAGGCGATCCCCAAGGGGCAGGTGCTGCCGCCGCAGGCGCAAAGCGCCTTTTTCGAGGGCTATGGGCTTGTTGGTCCCGGTGACCCATCGGTGCAGCTCTTGCTGCGCAACCGGGTACTGGCGGAGTGGTGGGGGCTTCCGGCGCGCGAGGCAGAGCGGAGCCGGGCGCAGGCCCGCCGGTTCGGGCGGTTGATGGCGTTGGTCGACCGGGTGTTCGGCTGATGCTGCCCGTGTGACCGTCCCGGACCGAACCCGAAACGAAAAATGCGCCCCGCAGGGAGGCGCATTTTCCTGTGTCTGACGGTCAGGTCGCGATTACATCGCTTCCTTGATCCAGCTTTCGAGCGAGGCCTTCGGCGCAGCGCCGGTGCGGTTCGAGATCACCTCGCCGTCCTTGAACAGGAACAGCGCGGGGATGCCGCGCACGCCGAGCTGGGCGGCAACAGCCTGATCGTGGTCGACGTTGATCTTGGCGACCTTGACCTTGCCTTCGTATTGCTCGGACAGCTCTTCGAGCGCCGGGCCGATCTGCTTGCACGGGCCGCACCATTCGGCCCAGAAATCGACCACGACGGGAATGTCGGAGTTCTTCACTTCCTCGTCGAAGGTCGCGTCGGTGACGGGAACGGTGGCCATGATTCTCTCCTTAACGGGTTTGGCAGCCGGTAACTTGAGGCGCGAAGGTAGGTATGGCCCGGCAAGAGGTCAAGCCGTTGTAGCGCGAGCCAGCGCGGCAGACACAAGATCGTGTGGCAGTGCCATGTAGCTTTGCGTCGCTGTCCAGATCAGCGCCGTTTCCACCTCGCGCCCGGGCCAGATCTGCGCCAGTGCCGCCGCATAGGCCCCCATCTGTCGCAACAGCCCCTCGGGCACCTCTGCCGGCGTCGCGGGCACGGTGCGGTTCGACTTGAAGTCCACCGCGATCACCTTGTCCGGGGTGACGAGCAGCCGGTCGATGATGCCGTGGATGCGCCCGACAGGCTCTATACTCGCCGAAATCGGCACCTCGGCAAGGCTGCCGGGCGCGAAGAACGGCCCGAGTTCCGGGGTCTCGAGCACCGCGATCGCCTCCTCGGCCAGCCGATCGGTCTCTTCCGGCAGCTCCTCGACGATCGCCAGCACATGCGGCACCGCGTCGGGGCGCGCCGCCGGTGGCAGGGCCGAGAGGTGTTCGAGCAGAAGGTGCAGCGCGGTGCCTCTGAGCATCGCCTCTTCGGTGTCGTCGCCGTCTTCGCCGCCAAGCGCCTTCGGGCCTCCGAGACCAGACGGCGAGACCGCCTCTGCCACCGCTTCAGGCACCGCTGCCGGATGGCGGAACACGTCCGGCAGGTCCACCTCGATGCGGGGCGTCTCTTCGACCCTCTCATGCGGCAGGTCGCTCCAATCGGCGCGGCCCAGCGTCAGCCCCTCGCCGCTGCCCCAGCCGCCGAAGCCGAACTCGGTGGGCTCGGCGCCCGAGCGCTCCATGCCGATCCGCACCTGATCGTACCAGGCGTTGCCCTGGCTGCCGAGCTTGCCGGCGGCGGCGACCACCAGCCACTTCTCGGCCCGGGTCAGAGCCACATAGAGCAGCCGGTCACGCTCGCGCTGGTCGGCCTCCTTGGCCTCGGCCAGCGCCTGCGCCTGAACCTGCGGCTGCCGGTCGGCGCTGGCTTTCCAGACCGTGCCGGTCTCGCCCTCGAGCAGGCTGTCGCGGATCTGGCTGTTGGGCTCGGCGCAATCGGGCAGGATCACGATCGGCGCCTCGAGCCCCTTGGCACCATGCACCGTCATCACCCGGATGCGGCTGCCGGCGCTGTCGGGGGCGCGCTTGATCTCGAGATCGTCGGTCTGCAACCATTCGAGGAAGCCGGTCAGCGAGGGCACCTCGGTCTGCTCGTAGGCCAGCGCCTGCGCGAGCAGCGCGTTGATGCCGTCCTCGGCCTCTTCGCCCAGCCGGCCGAGCAGCCGCTTGCGCCCGTCATGGCGGGTCAGGATACGCTCGATCAGGTCGTAGGGGCGCAGGAAATCGGTCTCGCTGCGCAGATCGTCGAGCACCGACATCACGCGCGGCACTGCGTCTCTGTTCCGGCGCAACTCGGCCCAGAGATAGCCCTTCCGGCCCTGCGCCAGCGTGAAAAGCTGCTGCTGCGTCAGGCCAAAGAGCGGCGAGCGCAGCGCGGTGGCGAGCGAGAGGTCATCCTCGGGCGTGGCGAGGAACGCCAAGAGCGCGCCGATGTCCTTCACCGCCAGTTCCGACATCACCTTGAGGCGGTCGGCCCCGGCAATCGGCAGGTTGTGCTGCTTGCAGGCGCGGATGATCTCGGAGAACAGCGTGCCGCGCCCGCGCACGAGGATCAGGAAATCGCCGGCATGGGCGGGGCGCGTCTTGTAGCTGCCGCTATGGCCGATCTCTTCGGGCAGCGGCGTGCCGATGGTGCGGTCAATGAAGCCCGCGATGCGGTTGGCAAGGATCACCGCGTGGTGGCGCTGGCCGATGCGGTCGACCGGCTCGTACCAGTCGGCCTCTTCCTCGTCGTCCTTGGTGGGCTCCACATGGGGCCAGAGATCGACCCGGCCGGGCATCTCGGACTTGAAGGCGCGGTGTTTCTGATCCTGCGAGAACCCCGCCGCCTCGCGCCGGTCGAAGGTGTTGTCGACCAGCCGCAGGATCGGCTCGGCGGACCGGAAGCTGTATTCCAGCATCATCCGGCTGAGCGGGGCCTCGGTGCGTTGCAGGCGCTCGGCGAACTCGTCGCACATGCGGTCGAACTCGCGCGGGTCGGCGCCCTGGAAGGAGTAGATCGACTGCTTCTTGTCGCCGACCACGAAGATCGTGCGCCGAACGTCAGCCCGCGCGCCCTCGCCGGAAGTGAATTCGTGCGCCAGCCGCTCGATCACCTGCCATTGCACCGGCGAGGTGTCCTGCGCCTCGTCGACGAGGATGTGGTCGATGCCGCCATCGAGCCGGTAGAGCACCCACTCCGCCACCCGCTCATCCGAGAGCAGATCGCGGGCGCGGATCACCAGATCGTCGAAATCGAGCCATCCACGGCGCTGTTTCTCGGTCTCGTAGGCGGGCAGGAAGGCCTGCGCAAAACGGTGCAGCGCCAGCTCGCGCCCGACGGCACCCAGCGCCAGCCTGGTCTGACGCGCCTGCTCGACCCTGCGCATGAGGTCTTCGAGCCTGTTCATCAGCGGCTCGAGCGCGCCGGTGCGCAGCCCCTTGGTGGGGAAGCTGCCGATCTTGGCGGTGAAGGGCTCCTTGGCGGCCTTGCCGGTGAGCAGTACGCCCTCGAGGATCTGCAGCGCGTCGAGATCGGGGGCGGTGATGCGGGCCAGTTGCAGACCCGCCTTCTGGTCGTTCTTGCCGGATCCCGCCAGCGCCGTCGCCACCTCGCGCAGCAGCTCGATCTCGCCGCCAAGGAAGACCGAGGCCAGCAGCGCCTCCTCGCTGTCATCGGGCGAGAGACCGTACATGGCGAGGATCTCTTCCCGCGACCGCGCCGGCAGGAACGCTTCCTTGGTGCGGCACATCTCGGCCAGCAGCTTGTCGGGATCGTCGGTGAGGTGGCGCGCGAGCTCGGCCACCAGAGCCTGTTGCGGGCCTTCCGAGAGTCGGTCGAGCACCTCGGCGCGCAAAAGCTGCGCCGCGCGGTCCTCCATCTCGTGGAACTGCGGCGAGACGCCGGCCTCGAGCGGGAAGCGCCGCAAAAGCGATGCGCAGAACGAGTGGATGGTCTGGATGCGCAGCCCGCCCGGTGTCTCGATGGCGCGGGCAAAGAGCGTGCGCGCGCCGGCCAGCCGCTCGGGCGGCAGCGGCCCGTCGAGCCCGAGCTGGCGCAGCTCGGCGCCGAGCGCCTCGTCATCCAGCATCGCCCAGGCCCCGAGACGGCGGAACAGGCGGTTCTGCATCTCGGTCGCGGCGGCCTTGGTGTAGGTCAGGCACAGGATGTGCTCGGGCAGCACCCCGTCGAGCAGCAGCCGCGCCACCCGGTCGGTGAGCACGCGGGTCTTGCCCGAGCCGGCATTGGCCGAGAGCCATGTCGACAGATCCGGCCGCGCGGCGCGGACCTGCGCCTCGGTTGCCTCGTCGCGCTTCATTCCAGCACCTCGCGGTCGGCTTCGTCGACCACGTCCCATTCGCCGAAGCGCGACAGGTGGTCATACTCGGACAGGTCCTTCTCCCGCACCAGCGCGGCGCGGGCGGTATAGCCGCGATCAGGCTCGAACCAGCGGGCCATCAGGGTCTCGAACTCGGCCCAGACCTGCTGCGCTGGCATCTCCTCGAGAGGCGCCGGCACCTCGCGCGGGTTGTTCGCGACAGAGACGAACACGGCCTGTTCGGTGTGTCTTGGCTGCAGATCCTTGAACGCCCCGCGCTCGACCATCGCCGCCTCGAGCAGAAGCTGCTTGTCGAAATGGCGCTGCTGGCTCTCGGTCGGGGCGGCGCCGGTCTTGTAGTCGTAAAGATGCGCGCCGCCCCGATCATCGATGTCGATCCGGTCGGCCTTGCCACGCAGGGTGAACCCCAGCGCCGGGATCTCGGCATGGCCCATGATCTCGAAATGCGCCGGGCGGGCGATGGCCTGCCGGGCGCGCTCGGTCTCGGCGAACCATTCCGCCACCCGCCCGAGCCGCGCCTGCCAGAGATGCCGCGTCGTCGGGTAGGGCACGCGTTCGGGATCGCCGATCAGCGCGGTGGTGCGGCGCAGCAGCGCCTCGGTGGTCAGCTGCGAGGGGTCCGAGAGGCTCTCCTTCACGAATTCCTCGAGCACCTCGTGGATCAGGATGCCGCGCAGCAGCGCGTCGGGGGCGCGTTGCAACGGGTTGAGCGGCGCGAGCCGCAGCACCCGCTTGGCGTAGATATGGAACGGGTCGCGGATCAGGTGCTTGATCTCGGTGACCGAGAGGCTGCGCGGGCGCGCCTCGACCGGCGGCGCCGGCGAGGGTCGGGTCGCGGGCGGGCTTGGCTGCGGCCTTTCCAGCGCCCGGGCCAGCGCCAGCCAGTGACCCCCGCGCGCCTTCATCGCTGCAAGCGCCTGCGGCCCGCTGCGGTCGGGCAGGCCGTTCATCAGGTTCATCAGGCGGTTTAGCCACCGCGAGGGCACCGTTTCGGCATCGTCGGACTTGAGCGCGCGGGTCAGCCAGACCTGCGGCGCGGCCACCGCCTGCTGGAAGTCATGCGCGGCGAGGCCGATGCGCCGCTCGGGCACCAGAAGGCCCGCCTTGTGCCGCATCCGGCGGTTCAGCCATGGATCGGCGCCGGGCAGTTCCGGCCACGAGCCCTCGTTCAGCCCGCCGAGGATCAGAAGGTCGGCCCCCATCACGCGCGCCTCGAGCGTGCCCCAGATCAGGATCCGCGGATGCGGCGCGTCGCGGTCGCGCAACTCATGCTGCTGCAGGATCGCCGCGAAGAGATCGCCGTAGTCGCGCGCGTCGAGATCGGTGCCAAAGCCCGCCTCGTCGCGCAGACCCTCGACCACGGCCCGCGCCTTGCGCCCCGCGGCCTCTTTCCAGAGCTCGGAGTCTTCGCCCTGCGGCCCGGCAGCAATGGCCTCGGCGCGGGCGATGTGATCCTCGATCCAGTCCGAAAGCGCCCGCTTGCCGCGCCGGGGTGGCTGGCAGAAACTGTCGGCGACCCAGTTGGCCCAGCTCTCCATCTCGGCTGCGACGCCCCATGCACGGATCAGCTCGGGGCGCGGATAGGGCCAGGACTTGTTGCGGATATGCAGCTCGAGCTCGCGGGTGGCGCGCAGGTGCTCGCCCCGGTCATGGCCGGAATGGCAAAGCGGGTGCTTGAGCAGCGTCAGCAGGGCCTCGGCGGTCAGATCGTGCTGGAACAGGGTCGAAACATGGCGCAGGAAGCGGCCCGGCGGCGACAGCTGCAACGGCGTGCCGGCGCTGTCATCGGGCAGGATGTTCCAGCGGTCGAGCGCCGCCGTGACCTGCCGCGTCAGCATCCGGTCGGGGGTGATCAGCGCCGCCGTCACACCCTCTTCGGCGGCCTGCCGCAGGCGCAGCGCAATGGCGGTGGCCTCGTCGCGCTGCGAGGCGGCCTCGACCAGTGTCAAATCCTCGGTGGCGGCGATCAGATCGGGCAGCATCGGCCCCTCGTCGCGCCACTGGTCGGTGACGGGCGCCGGTCGCAACGCCAGCGAGATCAGCCGGTTGCGCGCTGCGCTGGGCGGCTCGGCTTCTGACCAGCGCAGCACGTCGCCGGCCTGCATGCCGAGATCGTTGATCAGCTTGGCAAAGCGGAACTGCGGATGATCCTCGCTGGCCAGCGCATCGGTCAGCCCGTGCCAAACGCTCTCCGGCGTGTCGAAATCGAAGCCCGGCAGCACCAGCTCGCCCTGCGGCAGCCGCGCCACCGCGCGCATCAGCTCGTTCGTGCCCCCGCGCGAGCCGGTCGAACCGGCAAGGATCACCGGGTGCGACGGCGGGTTGACCTCCCAGTCGGACAGTCTCTGTTTCAGCGCAAGACGGCGGAACGAGGTGGTATCGGGCGCATCCTCGGCACTGTCGAAATAGCGCTGCACGATGTTGAGAAAGCTGAGCGCGCGCTGCCAGTGGCCGGACTCGTCGCTGACATCGAGCGCCGCGATATCCTCGGGCGAGACGCCCTCGTCCTGCATCTCGTCCATCAGCGTGGCGAGGCTGTCGGCGAGATCGAAAAGCGCGGTGCGGGGGGCGAGATCGGGCTGCGCATCGAGCAGGCCCGAGACCAGCCCGGTCAGCTCCAGCCGCCGCCGGAGCGGCGAGACCGGCGCCGGAAGATGCGCCAGCGCGATCGGGTCGGCGACATTGCTCAGAAGCCGGATGCGCGGCAGCAGCGTTGCCGGGCCGCGATCGAAGATCTGCCGGATGCGCCGCGCCATGCGGGTGGTGTTCACGATCAGCTCGACCCGCGCCATCGCCTCGGGCGGCTGGCCCTCCATGCGCGTGCGCAGCCCCGCGACCAGCGCCTCGGGGAAATCGATGCCGGGCGCAACGGCAAAGACGCGGGGGGCGGCGGAGGGCTCAAACATCGGCGGCCAGCATCTCTTCGGCGAGGCGGATGCCGTCGGGGTGGCCCACGTCGCACCACTGGCCCGGATAGGGCAGGCCGCAGAGCCTGCCTTGTTCCGCCATCTGGTTCCAGATCACGTTGAGCGAGAAAACAGGCTCTGTGACGGCGTGAAGCGCCTTGGTCTTGACGATCTGCGCGCCGGTATAGACGAGATCTCCGCCACGGCTGAGCTGGCCATCGCCCAGGATGTCGAAATCGCCGCCGCCCTTGCGGCCCACGGCGTTTCCAAGCGGCACGCAGAGCAGAAGTGCATCCATGCGCGCCGGATCCCAGGCCTCGGCCAGCAGGCGCAGCGGGTTGGGGCCGGACCATACCGCGTCGGTGTTGAGGGTGAAGACCGGGTCGGCGTCCAACAGCGGCAGCGCGTGCCGCAGCCCGCCGCCGGTGTCGAGGATCTCGGGCTGCTCGCGCGACACCGTCACGTCGCGGGGGGCGAGATGCGACTCGAGCTGGTCGGCGCGGTAATGCGCGTTGGCGACCCGGCGCAGCGAGCCGAAGCCCTCGGCCATCGCCAGCGCGTGGTCGATCAGCGGCTGGCCCGCAACCTCGATCAGCGGCTTGGGGCGGTCGGCCGTCAGGGCGCCCATGCGGGTGCCGAAGCCGGCGGCAAAGAGCATCAGGGCGTCGGGCATGGAGATTTCAGCCTTTGCAGGATCTCGGGCGTGGGCGCGGGAAGCGCCGGATGCAGGATCGCGGCGACCTCTGCAAGGGCCGGGTGGCGCAGGTCGGCCTGCAGGTGGCCCCAGACCCGCGGGATCAGGTCGATATAGCCGGGCTTGCCCCGGGTCGCGGCGAGCCGGGCGAAGACCCCGAGAATGCGCAGGTTGCGCTGGGCGCCCAGCACCGCCAGCGCGGTGCGGAAGGGCGTCTCGGGCAGGCCGGTTGCCCCGAGATAGTAACGGATCGCGGCCTCGGCGGTTTTGGGGGCGACGTCGCGGCGGGCATCCTCGATCAGCGAGACGAGATCATAGGCGCGGTGACCCTGCAGCGCGTCTTGGAAATCGAGCAGACCGGCGCGGGCGGGGCCTTGGCGATCCGGGAGCCAGAGGATGTTCTCGGCGTGGTAGTCGCGCAGGATCATCACGTCGGTCTCGGGCGCATGGGCCGCCAACGCGCGCTCGAAGGCCTGCGCGCAGGCCTCGGCTGTGCCGGTTTGCGGGGCAAACCCTGCGTTGGTGGCGAAGCAGGTGAAGGCGAGGTCGGTCATCACCGCCAGATATTGCGGGCTTGCCTCCGGCAGATCGGCGGGCGGCGCGTGCTGGTGCAGGGCGATCAGAGCGTCGGTCGCGAAGAGATAGAGCTGCTTTTCGGTCTCGGGATCGGTGGCGAGACGGGCGATGAGGCCGTCGCCCAGATCCTCGAGCAGTAGCTTTCCCGGGGCCTCCGCAAGGATTTCCGGTGCGCTCAGGCCGAGAGACAGCAGGTGCCGCGAGAGCCGGGCGAAGAGCGCGGTGTCGCCGTCCGGGTCGTCCATCAGGATCGCCCGCGCGGCGCCCTTGCAAAGCCGCGTGTAACGCCGGGCCGAGGCATCTCCGGCGATCGGCGAGGCCGTGGCCTCGGCCCAGCCGGCTTTGGCGAGGAAGAGGTCGGTCATGCGGTCAGCTCCGTCACGATGGCGTCCCAACGCGGATCGCTCCAGTCGAGCGTAAGCGCGCGGCTGTCCTCGGCCGCGCCTGCGTCGAAGCTGAGCGACAATGCGTCTGCGGGTGCGAGATCCTCGAGCCGGTCTGGCCATTCGACGAGGCAGATCGCGGTCTCGAAGGCGTCGGCGAGGCCAAGCTCCTCGCATTGATCCGGGTCTGAGAGGCGGTAGAGATCCGCGTGCCAGAGCTCGCCGGCGGCGGTGTCATAGACCTGTACCAGCGTGAAGGTCGGCGAGGGCACATCCTCTGGCGGGTCTTGCAGGGCGTGGATCAGGCAGCGGGCGAAATGGGTCTTTCCGGCCCCGATTCCGCCCGAGAGCAGCAGCACGTCGCCGGGCGAGAGCCGCGTCGCCAGTTGGCTGGCGAGGGCACAGGTCGCCTCGGGCGAGGTCAGGGTGAGAACGGCGCGCGGCGAGGTCATGGCCGCGAAGATACCCTCCCGCCGCGCCGGCGCAAGCGGGTTCCCACGGCAGGCGTTCAGCCCTGCGCGAGCGTCTCCGGCTGGCGGAGGGGCAGCTGGCAGAAGCGGACCATCGTGGCACCGCCGGGCAGCGGTTCGGCAAGGCAGCGCAGCGGCTGGCCGTCGTGGTCGTGAAGCTCGGCATCCCACGGGGCGCGGTCGCGCTCGAGTGTCACGAACTCGCGCAGATCCCCCCAGATCGGGCTGGGCCGAAAGGCGGCCTGCCAGTGCCGCGTGGCCTCCTTTATGCCGAGATCGGCGGGGCTTTCTTCCGGGTCGGAGCCCCACATCTCGCGATAGGGGGCATTGCAGAAAGCGAGCTTGCCGGTGCGGGAGAACACGGCGATGGCCTCTTCGAGACTGTCGAGCACCGATTGCGAGGTTTCGAGCTCCTGCCGGAAATGCCGGGTCAGCGAAACCTCTGCGCTGATATCCTCGAACAGGAAGGCGATGCCACCATCGGGATGCGGCCGGCCCGTCATCCGGTAGGTCGCCCCCGAGGGCAGTGACCATGTCTCGACGTAGTGGTCGCTGCTGGCGGCGGCGATGACCTCGCCCAGCTTGTCGCGCCAGCTTCGATAGTCGCGCGGCTCGGGCAGGACCTGCCGGTCGCGGAGCATGTCGAAGAAGCTGAGCAGGTTTGGCCGGCCGGTCAGGAAATCCGCCGGCAACTGCGTCAGGTCGAGCAGCGCCGGGTTGAACAGCACCAGCCGCCGCTCCTTGTCGAACACCGCGAGCGCAATCGGCAGATGCGCGAAGATGCGGGTCAGCGTTTGCAGGAAGGTGCGCTGTGTCGTCTCGGCCGCGATCACCGGGTCGATGTTCTGGGCGTAGTGAAGCCATCCGTCCGAGACACGGCACGACTGCACCTCGTACCACGAAGCCGGGGCGCAACCGTCCCCACCAAGCCTTGTGCGGGTCACCCGCAGCGGTTGCGCCGGGTCTGGATGCAGGGAGAAGGGCGCGCTGCCCGGTGCGGCGCCTGCCTGCGCGCGCAGATCGTCGAAGAACGTGTTGCTCCAGGTCACGACATGGGCGCTGTTGGTCATCCAGATGGCCAGCGGCGCGCGGGCCACGGCCCGGTGCAGGCGTTTCGACTCGGGCTCGTGGCAGCGCAGTCTCAGCGCCTCCCCGATGGGTAGGGGCGGGGTCCTGATCTCGAGACGCAGACCGTCGCCATCCGGGGTGAGGGTGAGCCGGGTCTGCGGATCGTGCAGGGCGGTGTAGCTGCCCGGTGAACGGGGTGGCGCGTCGGGCAGGGGGCCGAAGAGCGGTTGCAATGTCGTGACGATCTCGGCCCAGCCGAGCGGTTCACCGGTCGCGCGGCCGAAGAGCCGGTCGGCCTGCGAGGAGCTGTCGACCACGGCGCCGTCGCGCAGCATCAGCGTGACCGGCGGTTCCGGTGGCTCGGCAAGCGCTGCGCTCGGGAGTCGCCGGCTGGCGCGATTGAGCAGCCATCCCGCCAGAAAGGCGGCGCCGCCGGCTATCAGGCCGGTCAAAAGAGCGAGCATTGGTTCTACCAAGGCGCAGATCCCGGAAATTGTCCTTCCCAATGGGTACGGCAGGAAAGGTTAATCCGGGGTTAAGCGGCGTCTCGGGAAGATTGGTCAGGCGTCGAAGGGGCGGTTCTCTCCGATTCCGATCCCGATCGGAGACGCCGGCGGGACGATGCTGTCGCGGGGCCAGACGACCTCGACGATGGCGCCGGTGCGTGCGCCACTCCTGCCCTCGGAGGCCGATGCCGACCCGTTAGCAAAACTGAGCTCCGCGCCGCTGCGCTCGAGCAGGGTCTTGGCGATGAACAGGCCCAGCCCCATGCCCTCGTATTCCGGTCGGGCACGGCGGTCGGCATCGCTGCGGCGGCGGCGCATCAGCGGATCGCCGAGCCGTCCGATCAGGTGCGAGGGAAAGCCTGCCCCGTCATCCAGGATCCGCACGGTGACGTTGTCGCCGTCCCAGAGCGCCTCGACCCAGACTTCGCTGCTGGCGAAGTCCACCGCGTTCTGGATCAGGTTGCGCAGCCCGTGAATGATCTCGGGCCGGCGCAGGATCTGCGGCACCGCGGGATCCTGCGGGTCGGGCCGGGTCTCGATCCCGATGGTCTTACCGCGATCCTCGTGCGGCTCCGCGGCCTCCCGGATCACCTCGGTGAGGGGCGCCTGCCGCATGTGCAGGTCATCCTTGCCGGCGCGGCCCATGCTGCGCAGGATGTCGCGGCAGCGGTCGGCCTGATCGCGGATCAGGCGCGCGTCCTCCTGGCTGTCGGGGCGGTCGTCGAGATCCTCGATCAGTTCGGCGGAAGTGAGCTTGATGGTGGCCAGCGGCGTGCCCAGCTCATGCGCGGCGGCGGCCACCACGCCGCCGAGATCGTTGAGCTTCTGCGCCCGCCCCAGCGCCATCTGCGTGGCGATGAGCGCGTCCGACATGGCGTTCATCTCGGTGGTGACCCGGCGGGCATAGACCGAGATGAACACCAGCGCGATCGAGATCGCCACCCACTCGCCGAAGATGAAGATCTGCGGCAGCTCCAGCACCGGACCGTCGGCCGGGCGCAGCGGGATGTGCATGAAGGCCATGAGCGTCACCAGCACGAAGGCGGTGGCGTTGAGCAGGATGGTCGAGCGCAGCGACAGCACCGTGGCCGAGACCGTCACGGGGGCCAGCACCAGCATCGAGAACGGGTTGTTGAGCCCGCCGGTGAGGAACAGCAGGAACGAAAGCTGCAAGAGGTCGAACATGACCATCAGCGTGTTCTCGGTTTCCGACAGGCGCTTGTTCTCGGGAAAGACGAACATTGCCACGAGGTTGCCGGCCACCGACACGCCCACGGCGAGATAGCACAGGCCCAGTTCGAGCTGCAGGCCGTAGAGCTGCCGCGCCACCGAGATGGCGATGAGCTGGCCGCCGATGGCGACCCAGCGCAGGACGATCATGGTGCGCAGGCGAATGAAATTGCCGCGCTGGTCCTCGTCCAGAAGTCCCAGGTCCTCTTCGCTCATCTGCGCGCTTTCGTCTCTTTGATCCTGTCGCGGCAATTGTTAGGTCTGCCCCAGCAGATACGCAAACAACTCCGGAATCGTCTCATGCGCTGGATCGCCGCCGTTGCCGCCACCCTCGTCCTCGTCCTGCTGATCGGGGGAACGTGGCTCTACACGCGCCAGAGCGCCGCGGCCGACCCGTTCGAGCCCTGCCGCTCCGGTGCCATCGCCGGTGGTGCCGGCCAGATCGGCGGCCCGTTCGAGCTGGTGAACGCGCAGGGCGAGACAGTGACCGACGAGGACGTGATCACCGAGCCGACGCTGCTTTATTTCGGCTACACCTTCTGCCCTGATGTCTGCCCGCTCGACACCGTGCGCAACGCCGAGGCGGTCGACCTGCTCGAGGCGCAGGGCAAGATGGTGACGCCGGTCTTCATCACCATCGACCCCGAGCGCGACACCCCCGAAGCGGTGGGCGATTTCGCACACAATGTGCACGAGCGGATGATCGGTCTCACCGGGTCGCCCGAGCAGATCCAGGCCGCGAGCCAGGCCTACCGGACCTACTACAAGAAGCAGGATGCCGAGGACGAGTTCTACCTCGTCGATCACTCGACCTTCACCTACCTCGTGCTCCCGGAACACGGCTTCGTCGAGTACTTCCGCCGCGACAAGTCGCCGGAGGACGTTGCGACGGCGGCGGCCTGCTTCATCGACCGGATGTAACAACTGCGACAAGTCGGTTTGACCCTTCCCACCCCGCGGGATATTTAAATCAGTGGGATAAGTAGGGTTGAGGGAACGCACGTGTCGGAACACAAGATCGAAGACCTTGGCGACGATCGCTCGCTGCTCCTTGTCGACGATGACGAGCCCTTCCTGAGGCGCCTCGCCAAGGCGATGGAAAAGCGCGGCTTCGAGGTCGAGACCGCCGACTCCGTCGCCGGCGGCCGCGCCATCGCCACCGCCCGCCCGCCGGCCTATGCGGTGGTTGACCTGCGGCTCGAGGACGGCAACGGGCTCGACGTGGTCGAGGTGCTGCGCGAACGCCGCCCCGACAGCCGCATCGTGGTGCTGACAGGCTATGGCGCCATCGCCACCGCGGTCGCCGCGGTCAAGATCGGCGCGACCGACTACCTTTCGAAGCCCGCCGACGCCACCGACATCACCAATGCGCTGCTGTCCAAGGGCGACGATCTGCCGCCGCCGCCGGAAAACCCCATGAGCGCCGACCGGGTGCGCTGGGAGCACATCCAGCGGGTCTACGAGCTTTGCGACCGCAACGTCTCGGAAACCGCGCGCCGGCTCAACATGCACCGCCGCACCCTGCAGCGCATCCTCGCCAAGCGCTCGCCGCGCTGAGCGATCTGCCTGCGCTGAGCTGTATCGCGGCCGGCGCCGCGCTCAGAGGTCGTAGCGCTTGAGCACCTTGTCGACGACCTGCCCGTTGGCCATCACATAGCCGCGAATGGCGCCGTAATCCTCGAAGCCGCGGCTCTGGTAGTAGATCAGCCCCCCCTCGTTGTCGGCGCGGATCTCGGCATTGATCCATGTATAGCCTGCGGCCCGCGCCGCCCGCGCGGTGGCCTCGAAGAGCTTCGAGCCGATGCCGAGGCCGGTCTTGCCGATGCGGGAGAAGGTGGCGATCTGGCCCACGGTCTCGCCATGCTCGAGATGCGGCTCGATCCACTGGAACCCCATCAGCGCGCCCGCCGCATCCTCGGCCACGTGCCAGATCGAGCGCGGATCGGCCTCCATCCGGCTCAGCAGATCTTCGCGGCTGACCGGGTCGGTGATCGCGGTGGTGCCGCCGGCCTCGATGATCTCGTTGAGCATCTCGGCCATCTGGCGGGCATCGAGCGGGGCGGCGCGGCGGGTGGTGATGGTCATGGCAGCTGCTCCAGAAGTTCGGCGTGGCGCGCGGTGAAGGCGTGGCGGGCCTCGACCGGCGGGCGCAGGTGAATGTCGAGCCCTTGCATCAGCGCATCGTCGGGCCGGCCGAAGAACTTTTTCGCCTCGGCCTCGGTGAACCCCGCGATCTGCGTCGCCTCCATGTAGGCCGAGACCATGTCGGCCTTCTTGATGCGTTTCTTGAGCGTCACCGGGCAGAGCGCCGGCAGGCCGAAGCGGATGTGGATCGCCGCCTCGAGCCGCTTGTCGAGCTCCTTGTATTCCGGCCCCACCGCCGCCTTCACCGGCGAGATCATGTCGCCGATGACGTATTCCGGCGCGTCATGCAGCAGGGCTGTGAGCTGCTGCGCGGGCGTGGCATTGGGGTACATGCGCGAGAACAGCGCCTCGACCAGCAGCGAGTGTTCGGCCACCGAATAGGGAAAGTCCCCCTCGGTCTGCCCGTTCCAGCGCGCCACGAAGGCGAGCCCGTGGGCGATGTCCTCGATTTCGATATCCACCGGCGTCGGGTCGAGCAGGTCGAGCCTGCGGCCCGAGAGCATCCGTTGCCATGCGCGGCTCTGTTTCGGCATGAGTCAGACCTCCAGAGGGTCGCAGCTATAGACGTGGTTGCTGTGCAGCTTGCCGCGATGGGCATAGCCCAGCCCGCGGAAGGTGCGGCGAATCCAGGCCTCCTGCCGGAAATACTCCAGCACGAGGATCGGCTTCGAGCGGTGCACGATATGCCAGGCCCCGCGCAGCGCCTGCTTTTCATGGCCCTCGACATCGAGTTGCAGGATCGAAACCTTGCGCGTCAGAGGCACCGTATAGTCGAGCATCACCGCCGAAACAGACTCGATCCCGTCACCCGGCTCCTCGACGAAATGCGACAGCCCGCCGAGCGAGCGCCCCTCGGCGTCGCGGGTACGGAACAGCACCGCGCCATCGCGGTTCGACAGCGCGGCATTGGTCAGCTCGACATTGGCGAGCCCGTTGAGCGCGACGGTCTTGCGCGCGGCGGCGAAATTGCCCGGGTTCGGCTCGAAGGCCCAGAGCTTGCGCCCCTCGGCCAGTCCGGTCGACAGCGCCGGCAGGAAATCCCCGAAGAAGGTTCCCGCGTGGATGATGTCGCCGTCGCCCGCGTGCTGCCGCATGAAGCGCAGCGTGTCCGGCTCGTAGGCGCGCCCGGCGATCACCGCGCGGGCGGCGGGCCGGTCCTCGAGCCCCTCGGGCACGCAGTAGCGCCCGTACTCGTTCGAGGGATAGACCCCACCGGCCTCGTCCATGTGCTGCGCTCCGCCTGCTGTCCGCTTTCGTCGCGGCATCGTTATGGTTCTATTGGTGCCAATTTCTGATCCACGTTGCCGGGCATTTCAAGGGATGCTACCTCCCCTCCAAACCCGTATTGCAGGATTGGAGCGCCGGAACATGGCTGAAGACTATATCGTCAAGGACATCGCGCTGGCCGAGTTCGGCCGCAAGGAACTGGATATCGCCGAGACCGAGATGCCGGGCCTGATGGCCTGCCGCGCCGAGTTCGGCGAAGAGCAGCCGCTCAAGGGCGCCCGGATCGTCGGCTCGCTGCACATGACGATCCAGACCGCCGTGCTGATCGAGACCCTTACCGCGCTGGGCGCCGATGTGCGCTGGGCGTCGTGCAACATCTTCTCGACGCAGGACCACGCCGCGGCAGCCATCGCCGCGGGCGGCACGCCGGTCTTTGCCGTCAAGGGCCAGACCCTGACCGAGCACTGGGATTACCTCGACCGCTCGTTCCAGTTCCCCGAGGGTGCCAACATGATCCTCGACGATGGCGGCGACGCCACGCTCTACATCCTGCTGGGCGCGCGCGCCGAGGCGGGCGAGGATCTGGGCGTGCCGACCTCGGAAGAGGAAGAGGTCATCCACGCGCAGATCAAATCGCGCATGGAACAGAGCCCGGGCTGGTTCACCAAGACCCGCGAGGCGATCATGGGCGTCTCGGAAGAGACCACCACCGGCGTGCACCGTCTTTATGACCTGCAGAAGAAGGGCCTGCTGCCGTTCCCGGCGATCAACGTGAACGACAGCGTCACCAAGTCGAAATTCGACAACAAGTACGGCTGCAAGGAATCCCTCGTCGACGGCATCCGGCGCGCCACCGACACCATGATGGCCGGCAAGGTCGCCGTGGTCTGCGGCTATGGCGACGTGGGCAAGGGCTCGGCGGCGTCGCTGCGCGGCGCAGGCGCCCGCGTCAAGGTCACCGAGGCCGACCCGATCTGCGCGCTGCAGGCGGCGATGGACGGCTTCGAGGTGGTCCTGCTGGAAGACGTCGTCTCGAGCGCCGACATCTTCATCACCACCACCGGCAACAAGGACGTGATCCGCATCGAGCACATGCGCGAGATGAAGGACATGGCCATCGTCGGCAATATCGGCCACTTCGACAACGAGATCCAGGTCGCCTCGCTCAAGAACCACAAGTGGACCAACATCAAGGACCAGGTGGACATGATCGAGATGTCCTCGGGCGCCCGCATCATCCTGCTCTCCGAAGGCCGCCTGCTGAACCTCGGCAACGCCACCGGCCACCCGAGCTTCGTGATGTCGGCCTCGTTCACCAACCAGGTGCTGGCGCAGATCGAGCTATTCAAGAACGGCGACCAGTACGAGAACAAGGTCTACATCCTGCCCAAGCATCTCGACGAGAAGGTCGCGCGCCTGCACCTCGATCGCATTGGCGTGAAGCTGACCACGCTTTCGGCCGAGCAGGCCGCCTATATCGGCGTGACACCGGAAGGCCCGTTCAAGCCGGAACACTACCGCTACTGATCACCCGGCGGGCAGGTTTGCCCGTCCGAGACCCAGAGACGCCCCGCCACCCGTGCGGGGCGTCTTCTGTTCTGGCCCTTGCTTATTTGCGTGATAGATCAGGGACGTGTCGCATTGCGGCAGGAACAGAGACGGAAAGGACGGGGATCATGCGGATCATCATTCACGGTGTCGGCGCCATCGGGGGCGTCGTCGGCGCGGCGCTGGTCGAAGCGGGCCAAGAGGTGCTGGGAATCGCGCGGGGCCGGATGCTCGAGGCGATCCGCGCGCGTGGCCTGACGATGATCTCGCCCAAGGGGCGCGTGACGGTCGATCTGCCCTGCGTGGCGACGCCTTCCGAGATCACGTTCCGCCCGGACGATGTCGTGCTGCTCTGCGTGAAGGGGCAGGACACCGAGTCGGCGCTGGCCGATCTGCGCGCCGCCGGCATGACTGATCAGCCGCTGTTCTGCCTGCAGAACGGCACCGCTAACGAGCGCACCGCGCTGCGCTATTTCCCCAATGTGCATGGCGTCACCGTGATGATGCCGGCGACCTATCTCGAGCCCGGCGAGGTCATCACCCACGGCGCGCCCTGTTACGGCCTGTTCGAGATCGGCCGCTACCCGCAAGGCTCTGACGCGGACGATGCGGCGCTGAAAGAGGCTCTGGACAAGGCCAATATCGCCACCTTCGTCTCCGAGGCGGTGATGGAGGCGAAATACGGCAAGCTGTTGATGAACCTTGGCAACATCGTTGACGCCATGCTGCCGCTCGACGCCGACAAGCCGCGCTTCACCGACCGGCTGAAGGACGAGGCAAGGGCGGTGTTCAAAGCGTCGGGGATCGCGTGGCGCGACACCGGGCTCGACGATCCGCGCCGAAAGGAATTCATGCAGATCACCGAGATCGACGGCACGCCGCGCTCGGGCAGCTCGACCCGTCAGAGCATCGCGCGCGGGGCCGGCAGCGTCGAGACCGACTACCTCAACGGCGAGGTGGCGCTGCTGGGCCGACTGCACGGGCAGGATGCCCCGCTGAACGCTCGGATGACCGAACTGGCCGCGCGCATGATCGCCGGCGGTAAGGGGGCCGGCGAGATGTCGGAAGACGAGATGGAGCAGGTCTTTTCGGCCTGAGCGGCGCGTCAGGCTCTCGCCAAAGGAGAGCCTTGGTGAAAATTAATGGCGCAATATGAGGGGTTTGGCGTCGTTACCAAACCGACACCGGACGGCCATGTTCGCGTTACCAGAGGTCGGTAGCTCGGGCGCATTCATACACTCATAAGGATGTGAAGAATGCGCCTTTCGCTTTCCGTTCTCGCGCTGGCCGGTGTGCTGGCCGCCCCCGTCATCGCCGAAGAGAGCTTCCCCGCGACCCTCGCCGGCCACGCCTACCTGCCGGCCCTGTCGCTGGTCGAGCCGCCGGCGGATGCGCCGCGCGACCTGTGGATCTCGGGCAAGTACACCTCGGGCGCCCGCAACGATCAGCCGATGACCGTCATGGGCAACACGGGCGGAAATTACGGCGCACATGACACCGGCATCTCGCTGCCGTTCATCGGCCAGCCGGTGCAGGGCATGTCGGGCTTTGCCATGACCCGTGCCGAGGATGGCAGCTGGTACACGCTCACCGACAACGGCTTCGGCTCGAAGCGCAACTCGCCTGACGCGATGCTGTTCTTCCACAAGATGGCACCGGATTTCGACAACGGCACCGTCGAGCGCCGCGAGACCGTGTTCCTCAGCGACCCCGACGGCAAGGTCCCGTTCCGCATCGCCTATGAGGGCACCGAGACCCGCTACCTGACCGGCGCCGATTTCGACCTCGAGTCGATCCAGGTGCTGGGCGACGAGGTGTTCATCGGCGACGAATTCGGCCCCTACATCATCCGCGCCACGCTCGACGGCGTGGTCAAGGAGGTCTACGCCACCGAGTTTGACGGAAAGACCCTGACTGGCCCCGACACCTACAGCGTCTACGTTCCCGCCACCGCTGGCACCGACTACCAGGTGCAGCGCTCGGGCGGTTACGAGGGCATGGCGCTGCAGCCGGGCACCGACATGCTCTGGGCGATGCTCGAGAAGCCGATCCTGCTTGAAGGCGGCGAGACCGAGGGCCCGTTCCTGCGCGTCATCCAGTTCGACCCGAAAGCGGGCGAATGGACCGGCGAGAGCGTGAAGTTCGCGCTGGCCGAGGGCGCCACCGCGATCGGCGACTTCAACTTCATCGACGAGACCCGCGCGCTGGTCATCGAGCGCGACAATGGCGAGGGCGACGCCGCGAATGCCTGCGCCGAGGGCGCGACCGACACCTCCGACTGCTACCCGAACCCGGCGCAGGTCAAGAACGTGGTGCTGGTCGACATGTCCGACACCGACGAGGATGGCTACATCCGCCGCATCGGCCATATCGATCTGCTCGACATCGCCGATCCCGATGGCGTCGCGATCGAAGGGCTGTCGCCGGCGGAGGGCAGCTTTACCTTCCCGTTCTTCACCATCGAGGATGTCGCCCGCGTCGACGAGACCCACATCATGGTCGCCAACGACAACAACCTGCCCTTCTCGGGCGGCCGTGTGCCCGGTGAAGCCGCCCATAACGAGTTCATCCTGCTGTCGGTGCCGGAGCTTCTGGGCGCCGAGTAAGCGGTCCGCCACCCGATCGGCGAGCGGGCGCCTGCGGGCGCCCGCTTCGCGTTTCAGGCCGTCACGCCTCCGGACGCGCGCGGGTTGCACGCGTCGGGATCGTCGAGGCCTTATTCCCGAGTAAATTACTTGACAATTGCCACGCGGAGCCGCTAGGGCAAGCGCAGGCGCCAGCTGAAACAAATCGGACGTCCCTCTGTCCGCCGTTTCGCCAGCCAGTTTTCCTATTTCGAAAACCACATCGGTCATCCGCGCTTCGACCCGCTACAGGCGGTCGTTTCGCGTAGGGCCGTCCGGTCGGTTCGACTGCCGAGGCAGCCGCGCCGGTCCGGGGCAGGGACAAGGACGGACACAATGAAACCTCGAGCATTCTACCGGAATGCCACCGCCATCTCGCTGGCGCTCGCGGCGATGACGACTGGCGCGGCGGCACAGGACGCCGCCGTAAGCGACACCCATTACCTCGGCCGCATCGTGCTGGGCTATTCCGAGGATGGAACCCCGGTCTACGCCGGCGAGAACATCTCGCGGCTTGAAGGCAGCGCGGTCACCGCGCAGGGCGGCACCGCCACCATTGACGACGTGCTGCGGCAGGTGCCCGGCGTGCAGACCCGCCTCAACCCGGGTCAGCCCGGCGTCGCGGTCTCGATCCGCGGTCAGCAGGGGCAGGGCCGCGTGGCGATGACCGTCGAGGGCGTGCCGCAGAACTTCCGCTTCAACGGCCACGCCTCGGAGGGCTACGCCAATTTCGATCCGCTCTTCCTGCAGGGCATCGATGTCACCCGGGGCGCAGTGCTGACCGCCGGCGGCAGCGGCTCGGCGGGCGCGGTGGATTTCCGGCTGATCGACGCCGAGGACATCGTCGACGGCTACGGCGCCGGCGGCCGCGTCAGGCTCACCTATGGCGACAATGGCGACAATTTCGGCCGCATGGCGGCGGCAGGCTACGTCGATGAGCGCGTCTCGCTGCTTGGCGCCTATGCCCGCACCACCGCCGATGCCTTCGAGGATGGCGCCGGGAACACCGTCGACAACACCGACCGCGACCTCGACAGCTACCTGCTGCGCGGCGCCTACCAGTTGACCGAGACCCAGAGCCTCGAGTTTCTGGCAACCCGGATGAACGCCGATTACGCGTCGAACTCCTATTACCAGGAGATGACCTCGGACATCTACAAGCTGAGCTATCATCTCGACCACAGCCCCGCGATCAACCTGACCGCCAATCTCTACCGGGCGGTCACTGACAACGAGTATACCGGCTCGATCACCGGCACCGGCTCCTATGTCGGGCGCCAGATGGAGACCATCACCACCGGCATCGACGTCACCAACGTGAGTGACTTCATGCTCGGCGGCTGGAGCGTGACCTCGACCAACGGGTTCGAGTATATCGAGGATGTGCTCGGCGGCGCCGAGGGCGGCGCCAACCCGACCTATGGCGAGTCGAAGAAGCTTGGCATCTTCACCGAGAACGTGTTCAGCAACGGCCCGTGGGAGATCATGGCCGGGCTGCGCTACAGCGATTACAGCCTGCACGGTCGGCTCGACAACGAGCTGCAATCGGGCGACGTGGATATCGACGACAGCTCGATCGACCCCAAGATCAGCATCGCCTATCAGGTCAATGACTGGCTGCAGCCCTATGTCTCGTACTCGCGCAGCACCCGGTCGCCGTCGCTGCAGGAGACCCTGCAGGAGAGCTTCCACGGCTACGGCTTCTTCAACCTCTATCTCGGGCCGAACCCGGACCTCGAGACCGAGACCTCGGAAGGCGGCGAGATCGGTGTGAACATCGCCAAGCAGAACCTCTTCACCGCGGGCGACAACCTCACCGCGCGGATCGCCTATTACAAGATGAACGTCGACAACTACGTGGCCTATGTCCAGGAGGATGGCTTTACCTCGGTCGGGCCGACCACGCTGGCCTTCTACGACAACATCCCCGGCACCACGGTCACGCAGGGCATCGAGATCGAGGCGGCCTACGATACCGAGCTGTGGTCGGCGGCGATGTCCTACACCAATTCCGACTCGACCCCGCCCTCGGGCTACGACGACTACGAGCTGCAGCCGCCCGAGACCTTCTCGGCCACTGTGGCGCGGCGCTTCCTGAACGGCGATCTGACGACCGGTGCGACCTACAGCTACACCGCCGCCGGCGAGTCGCTCGACAGCGAGTCCGACAGTGATGACTACGGGCTCTGGGACGTGTTCGCCAGCTACGAAGCGATGGACAACCTCTTCGTCTCGGCCAAGGTCTCGAACCTCACCGACGAGGAATACGCCCCCTGGGCTTCCTCCGGGAACGGGCCCGGCCGGACCTACTACGTGGGTCTCGAACTGACCTTCTGATCTCCCGCGGAAGACACTGGATCGCCTTCCGGACGGCACGCCGGGAGCGCATCGAGGCAGTCTCGCACCACCCCTCTTCCCTCGGGGCCGGTGCGGGCTTGCAGGTTACAGGCAGGAAACGGGAGAGGGGCGCCGGAAGGCGCCCCTCTTGGTTGCATGGGGGTATCGG
>NZ_DS022276.1:1516514-1584311 GCF_000153725.1 Salipiger bermudensis HTCC2601
GCCGATCACGATGAACAGGCAGAAGATCACCTTGAAGACGACCTCCTTGGCCGCGCCCTCACCGAACATGTAGGTCCAGGCCTTGAGCCCGTAATAGCTCCACGAGATCATCGTAGAGAAGGCGAAGAGCACCACCGCGATGGCCAGCAGCGCCGGGAACCACGAGAAGGCCTGCGCGTAGGCCGCCGAAGTCAGCTCGACGCCCGCGACCTCTCCGGCGGTCGAGATCCGCCCGGCCTCGGCATTCCAGACATAAAGCCCGGTCTCGGGATCGACGTTGAGCACCCCGGTGATGACGATCACCAGCGCGGTCATGGTGCAGATCACGACCGTGTCGATGAACGGCTCGAGCAGGGCGACATAGCCTTCGGTCACCGGCTCCTTGGTGCGCACCGCCGAGTGGGCGATGGCGGCCGAGCCGATGCCCGCCTCGTTGGAGAAGGCGGCGCGGCGGAAGCCCTGGATCAGCGCCCCGGTGAAGCCGCCCAGTACGCCAAGCCCGGTGAAGGCACCTTCGAAGATGCGCCCGAAGGCCCAGCCGATCTGATCGAAATTCATCAGCAGGATGATCACCGAGACGACGACGTAGAAGATCCCCATGAGCGGCACCACCTTCTCGGTCACCTGGGCGATCGACTTGATGCCGCCGACGATCACGAGGAAGGTTACCGCGGCGAGGATCAGGCCGGTGATCCAGCCCGGGTAGTCACCGAGCACGCCCGAGAGCTGCGCATGTGCCTGGTTGGCCTGGAACATGTTGCCGCCGCCAAGTGCACCGAGGATGGTGAAGATGCAGAACAGCAGCGCGAAGATCTTGCCGCCCGGCAGGCCGCGCTCCTTGAAGCCCTTGGTCATGTAGTACATCGGGCCACCCGAGACGCGCCCGTCAGGGTACTCGTTGCGATATTTCACGCCGAGGGTGCACTCGGTGAACTTGGTGGCCATGCCGAACAGGCCCGCCATGATCATCCAGAAGGTCGCGCCCGGGCCGCCGATGCCGACGGCGACCGCCACGCCGGCGATGTTGCCGAGGCCGACCGTGCCCGAGAGCGCCGTGGCGAGAGCCTGGAAGTGGCTGACCTCGCCGGCGTCATCCGGGTCGGAGTAGTCGCCTTTCACCAGCGAGATCGAATGGGCGAAGCCGCGCAGCTGGATGGCGCCGAAGTAGATCGTGAAGACCAGGGCGGCGACCACCAGCCAGAGCGCGATCCACGAGAAGTTGGTGCCGGGCAGATCCGCAAAGATGAGCGCCACGTACCAGCCGGTATAGTCGGCGAAGATGGTGTTGATGGTTTCGTCGATGCCCTGCGCCGCGGCCTGGACGGGCAGCAGCGCGGCAACGAGCGCGAAGAGCGAAGCGATACGATTGAACAAGGGACTGTCTCCTCGGGCTCAGGGAACGATGACGGTAGGAACCGGTGCGAGTTGGGCAAGCCCCAGCGTCACCGAGCCGAAGACCCGCGCGGCCATCGACTGGGAGCCGGAGCGTCCGACATAGATCACCGACGCACTGGCCTTCTTGGTTTCCTCGAGGATCAGCTCGACGACCTGACCGTAGCGGATCACGCCATCGGCGGCGATGCCCTCTGCCTCGCATTTCTGCAGCGCCGGGGCCATCACCACCTCGTTGGCGCGCGACAGCTCCTGCTTGCGTCGGCCATGGCGCTCCTCGACCTCCTGCGGTGTCAGGAAGGAATAGGCCGACCATTCCAGAACATGCACCAGCAGCAGCTTTGCGCCCTCTGCCTTGGCGCGGATGATCGCGTAGTCGAGAACCGCCGGATCAGCGGGATGTCCCTCGTAGGCGACCACGAAAGTCTCCGAACTCATCTTGAATATCCCCGTTGTTGTTATGATTGTTGCGGCCCGATTTTGTTGCGCCGCGAATGAATCAATGCTCGGTGACGAAACGGGTCGGTGTCACGAATTTTTTGCAAAACAACCCAAAATTGTACGTCTTCAAGCGGTTTCATGCCGGACAAAGGGCGGCGCCGCGACGGAAAACCCTTTCTATCACCACATGTAGGGCTAAGCTGACCTTGGCCGCGGCAGGGATGTCTGCGGCGAAAAGGGGGCGGCCGTGTCCGCGAAAACTGGGAGAACGACCATGGGCAAGAGAGACGAGCTGATCGAGAAATACGCCGAGGACCTGCGCAGCAAGTGCGGCATGGAGCCCGACATGGCGCTGCTGACCAAGGTAACCATCGGTTGCGGTCCGGCGATCTACAACGATGACGCCTCGACCGTGGCATCGAGCCAGCCGGGCGAGCTCGAGACCGTGAAGGACAATTTCCTGATCAAGAAGCTTGGCCTGTCGGATGGCCCCGAGCTGATGGACGCGATCAACGCGGTGGTCGAGACCTATGGCCGCTCGGAGCGCAACAAGTACCGCGCCGTGGTCTACTACATGCTGACCAAGCATTTCGGCAAGGAAGCGGTCTACGGCTGACCGCCGCGCGGGGCAGGGGCCGACCTCTCGGGAGGGCGGTCCGCCTTGCGCTTGGCCGCCGCGAGAGGCGGTGCCGGGCAGCGGGCGTGATGCTCGGCATTTTAAGCAGATCCGTTTTGTCGCGGGCGCGGTGGTCAGGTATACAGGGGAATGGCCAGAATGGCCGGATCCACATCGAACCGTGCGCTGCGTGGGAGCAGCCAAGGGGTGAGAGCGGAGCCCGGCCAGCCCGGGCTCCGCGTCGCATGACCCTTATCGGAATGGCCTGCGTCGAACTGCCCGCGCGGTCACCTCGGAACAGCACTAGCCCGATCACCGAACCGCCGAATGCCGTGCAACCGCAGTCGCCGTAGATCAGCGTCGGGCGGAAGCGCCGAAGCGCGTGTCTCCGGCGCGATTGCCCTGCTGTCGTGGCAGCGCCGGCGCACGGGCGATCTGCCTAGGGATCGAGACCGGCCATCTCGCAGACCAGCCGCCATTCGACCTCGGTCACCGGCTGCACCGAAAGGCGCGCGCTTTTCACCAGCGCCATCTCCGAGAGCGCCGGCTTCTGCTTGATCTGCTCCAGCGTCACCGGGGTCTTGGCGGCCTGCACCGCCTTGATGTCTACGCACTCCCAGCGGGGATCATCGGTGCTGCTGTCTGGATGGGCGGCAGCGATCACCTCGACGGTGCCGACCACGGCCTTCTCCTTCTGGGAATGGTAAAAGAAGCCCAGATCGCCCACCGCCATCTGGCGCATGAAGTTGCGGGCCTGATAGTTGCGCACGCCGTCCCATTCCTCGCCCGCATCGCCCTTGGCGACCTGGTCCTGCCAGGACCAGGTCGAGGGCTCGGACTTGAACAGCCAGTAGCTCATCCGATCACCTTCTTCCACGCCACCAGCTCGACGCTCTCGAACAGGCCGGCCTTGGCGTAGGGATCGTTGGCCGCCCAGTCCTGCGCCGCGGTCATGTCGGTCACGTCGAGGATCACAAGGCTGCCCGCCATCTCGCCAGCCTCGTCGAGCAGCGGCCCGGCCTGCGCCACCACGCCGGTCGAGTCGATATAGGCGAGATGGGCGTCGCGGTTGTCCTTGCGGGTCTGGAGCGCGCCGGTCTTGTCCTTGGCGATGAGGGCGATCAGCATGTCATTCTTCCTTCAGTGGTCGGTTGAGCAGGTAGGTGATGGCCTCCGAGACGCTGGTGCCGCCGCCGCCGACCTCGTGCACCATGGCGCAGATCGGCAGCTCGATCCCGAGCTTGGCGGCGAGCCGGCTCACCGCCTCGGCGGTCTTCACGCCTTCGACGGTGAGGCTCGGGTCGAAGCGCTCGTGCTTCCCGAGCGACAGGCCGAAACGGTAGTTGCGCGACAGCTCGGACGTGCAGGTCAGCGCGAGATCGCCGAGGCCGGACAGGCCGGCAAGGGTTTCGGGCCTTGCGCCCAGCTTGGCGGCAAGGCGGGTCATCTCGGCGAAGCCACGGGTCATCAGCGCGGCGCGGGCGCTGTCGCCCAGCCCCTCGCCGATGCAGGCGCCGCAGGCGATGGCGATGACGTTCTTCAGCGCCCCGCCAAGCTCGGCGCCGCTGGTGTCGGTGGTGCGATAGAGCCGCAATGCGCCGGTGGAGAGCTGCTGTTGCAGCGCGGTCCCGGCGGCTTCGTCGCGGCAGGCCAGCGTCAGCGCGGTGGGAAGGTTGCGGGCGATGTCGTCGGCGAAGCTCGGCCCGGTGAGGATCGCCGGAATCGCCTGCGGCTTGGCATGGGCGATGACGCCGGTGGGGCCGGTGAGCTCTTGCAGGTCGACGCCCTTGCAGCAGGCCACCAGCCGCTGCCCGGCCAGCGGGCTCTCGATCCGGGTCAGCACGGCATGGAGCGACTGCATCGGCACGGCGAGCAGGAGGGTCCCGGCCCGGGCAACGGTCGCGATATCGGTGCTGGCGGAGATCGCCTCGGGCAGTGGGATACCGGGCAGCCGGGGCGCGCGGCGGTCGCTGTTGATCGCGTCGACGGTGGCGGCGTCGCGGGCCCAGATGCAGATCTCGTGGCCCTCGCGGGCGAGGCTCAGGGCGAGGGCGGTGCCGAAGGCGCCGGCGCCGAGGACCGCGATGCTCATGCCTTGGCCCCCTTCTTGCCGGAGCCCAGCAGCGGCGCGGCGGCCCGGTCGAGCGGCCAGCGCGGGCGGGCCGAGAGCGCCATGTCAGAGGTCTCACCCTCGGCCAGAAGCTCGCCCCCGGCATAGGCGATCATCGCCGCATTGTCGGTGCAGAGCCGCAGCGGCGGGGCGGTGAATGCAACGCCGCGCTCGGCGCAAAGCGACTCGAGCGCGCCACGAATGGCCCGGTTGGCGGCGACGCCGCCGGCGATGGCGAAGGCCGGGACCGCGGGGGCGTCTGCGAGGTAGAGCGCGAGCGCCCGGCGGGTCTTTTCCGCAAGCACGTCGCGCACCGCGGCTTGGAACCCGGCGCAGAGATCGTCGCGGTCGGCCTCGTGCAGCCCGCCCTGCGCCTCGACCAGCTTGTCACGCATCCGCAGCAGCGCGGTCTTGAGGCCGGAGAAGCTCAGGTCGCAGCCCTCGCGGTCGAGCAGCGGGCGGGGGAATTTGAAGCGGGTCTCGTCCGCGTCGCGCGCGGCGGTCTCGACCGAGGGGCCGCCAGGCTGCGGCAGCCCGAGCAGGCGGGCGGTCTTGTCGAAGGCCTCGCCCGGCGCGTCGTCGATGGTGCCGCCGAGGCGGGTGAAGTCCTCGGGTCCGCGCACGATCAGGAACTGGCAATGCCCGCCCGAGACCAGAAGCATCAGGTAGGGATAGGCCAGCCCGTCGGTGAGCCGCGGCGTCAGCGCGTGGCCGGCAAGGTGATTGACCCCCACCAGCGGCTTGCCGAGCCCGGTCGCCAGCCCCTTGGCCAGCATCACGCCAGAAAGAACGCCGCCGATCAGACCCGGCCCGGCGGTCACCGCGATGGCGTCGATTTCGGAGAGCGGCAGGTCTGCCTCGGCCAGTGCCTGCTCGACGGCAAGGTCGAGCTTCTCGGCATGGGCGCGGGCGGCGATCTCGGGCACCACGCCGCCGAAGGCCGCGTGCAGCTCGGTCTGGCCCATCACCACGGAGGACAGGATCTCTCGCCCGCGCAGCACGGCGGCGGCGGTGTCATCGCAACTGCTTTCCAGTCCTAGGATGATCGGCTCGGGCATCGGCGGGTCCGTTGCATTGTCGTCCCCTTGCAGCTACCACCTGCTCATCCGCCCCACAATGCCGGAGCGCCTATGCCCCCGCCCGAGCCCATCCTGCTGCTGACCCGCCCGAAGGCGGCCTCGCGGCAGTTCCTGACGGCGCTCGAAGACGCGGGGCTGAGCGGGTTCCGGACGATCGTCAGCCCGCTGATCGGCATTGAGGTGACCGGGCCGCTGCCGGATCTCGAGGGCGTTGGCGGGGCGATCTTCACCTCGGCCAACGGGGTTCGGGCCTATGAAAAACTTGGCGGCCCGGTGCTGCCGCTCTGCTTCACGGTGGGCGATGCCACCGCCGAAGCCGCACGCAAGGCGGGATTCGCACCGAAGAGCGCCGGTGGTGATGCCGCCGCTTTGGTCGGATTGATCATCAAGGAGGCACCGGGGGTGCCGCTGGTGCATTTCCGCGGAACACATGCCCGGGGGGCCGTGGCCGAGCGTCTGCGTGGGGCGGGGCTCAGCGCCCGCGAGGCGGTGATCTACGACCAGCCTGCACAGGAATTGAGCGCCGGGGCAAAAGCGGCGCTTCAGGGCGATGCCCCTGTGATCGTTCCGCTTTTCTCTCCGCGAAGCGCGGCCCAATTTGCCGGTGGCGCCCGCGGCGGCGCGCCGCTTATCGTCGCAGCGATGAGCAGAGATGTGGCCGCGGCGCTGGAGGCGCTATATGTGACTCGACTGGAGATTCTGGCACAGCCCGACGCCATAGGCATGCGGCGGGCGGTGATTGGTTTGTTGACGGACTTCGGGGCGCTTGTGAAACCTCGCGGGTCTGTGAAAGGTTAGACAGGCGCGAGTACCGTGCCGAAGCAAGATTTTTGAAAGGGTGGAGCGTGGCCGACGAAAAAAAGCCAGTGGATGGCGCCGAGGAACAGGCAGACGAGGCGAAGACGCCCGAGACGGAACTGACCCCGGAGACAACCTCGGACGCGGTCGTGACCGAAGAGGACGACGCCGAGATCACCTCGAGTGAGGCCGGCGACGATACGCCGACCGGCGAGATCGAGGACCGCGAGGCCGACGAAACCGTCGCGGCTTCCGGCGATGACAGCCTCACGGATGACGACAGCCTGAGCGAAGCGGGCGATGACAGCCTCGCGGATGACGACAGCCTGAGCGCAGCGGGGGAAGACAGCCTCGCGGATGACGACACGCTGGCTTCCGGCGAGGACAGCGTCGGGGACGATACGCTCGAAGGCGATGACCAGATCCATTCGGCGGGCGAGGCCGAGATGCTCGCGGCGGAAGAGCAGAGCTCGGATAGCGATGCCCGCGAGTCGGACCCGGCCTCGGTACATGAACGGCTTGCCAGTTCCCGCGCGGCGTCAAGGGCCTCCGCGGCACCGGCCGCAGAGGTCGCGACCCACGAGACCGTGGTCGAGCGCAAGGGCGGGTTCATGCCGATGCTGCTGGGCGGGGTGATCGCCGCGGCGCTGGGCTACGGCGCCTCGTCCTACCAGTCCGGCACATGGCCCTTCGAGACCGCTGCCGAACCCGACAGCTTCCGCGAAGACACCACCACTGCACTGGGCGAGCAGGCCGCTCGCATCGACGCGCTGGCCGCCGAAGTGCAAACCGCGACGGACACCGCCAACGGCATCGACCTTTCGGGGCTCGAAAGCGCGGTCGAGGGGCTTCGCGCCGATCTCGACGCAGCGTCCGGCTCCTACGACGCGCTTGCCGGCCGCATCGACGCGATCGAGCGGCGCCCGGTGGAAGAGTCGGTCTCGCCCGAGGCCATGGCCGCCTACGAGAACGAGCTGAACCTGCTGCGCGACGCCATCGCCCAGCAGCGGCTCGAGGTCGAGGAAATGACCCAGCAGGCGCTCGAGGCGGAATCGAACGCCGAGCAGCAGGCGGCGCTGTCCAAGGCCCGCGCCGCGCTCTCCGAGGTCTATGCCGCGCTGAGCGCCGGCGAGCCCTATGCCGAACAGGTCAACACCATCGAGGCCAACGGCGTCTCGGTGTCCTCCGAGCTGTCCGGACCGGCGGGCGACGGCGTTCCGACGCTGGCCGCGCTCACCGAGGATTACCCGCCGGCGGCGCGTGAGGCGCTGTCCGAGGCGCGACGCCTCGAGAGCGACGCCGAGACCGGCACCCAGCGCTTTGCCACCTTCCTCGCCGACCAGATCGGCGCACGGTCGGTGACGCCGCGCGCGGGCGATGCGCCGGACGCGATCCTGTCGCGGGCCGAGGCCGCACTGCGGGACGGCGATCTGCAACAGGCTCTGACCGAGCTCGAGGCCCTGCCGGACGAGGCCAAGGCACCGCTGTCGGACTGGATGGCTCGGGCACAGACCCGGGTCGCGGCGGTGTCTGCCGCCGACGGTCTGGCTCAGGAACTGAACAAGGAATAAGGGTCGCACAATGCTCTGGTCACTTCTGAAGATCATTCTCTTCGTCGCCGTCGTGGCGGCCCTGACCCTTGGCGCCGGCTACGTGATGGAAAGCCAGGGCGGCATCCAGATCACCGCCGGCGGCTACGAGTTCAACCTCGGGCCGCTGCAGTCGGTGATTGCCGTCATCGTGCTGGTCATCGCGCTTTACGTGGTGTTCAAGCTGGTCTCGTTGCTCATCGCGGTGCTCAAGTTCATCAACGGCGACGACACGGCGCTGTCGCGCTATTTCGACCGCAACCGCGAGCGCAAGGGCTACCAGGCGCTGTCGGAAGGCATGCTGGCGCTGAGCTCCGGCGAGGGCAAGCTGGCGATGGCCAAGGCCCAGAAGGCCGACCGCTACCTGCACCGCCCCGGCCTCACCAACCTGCTGACCGCGCAGGCCGCCGAGATGACCGGCGACACGCGCAAGGCAGAAGAGGTCTACAAGAAACTCATCACCAACGACGAGACCCGCTTTGTCGGCATCCGCGGGATGATGAAGCTGAAGCTTGCCAAGGGCGACACGGAGACGGCGCTCAAGCTGGCCGAGCGCGCCTTTGCGCTGAAGCCCAAGCACCCCGAGATCCAGGACACCCTTCTGCAGCTTCAGGCCCAGAAGCACGACTGGCGCGGGGCGCGCCAGACGCTGTCGGCCAAGCTCAAGCACGGCTCGCTGCCGCGTGACGTCTACCGTCGCCGCGACGCGGTTCTGGCGCTGTCCGAGGCCAAGGACATCTTTGCCGAGGACAAGCCGATCGAGGCCCGCGAGGCGGCCATCGCCTCCGCTAAGGGCTCGCCGGACCTGATCCCCGGCGCCTGCATGGCGGCGCGCGCCTACATTGCGCGCGGGGAGCAGAAGAAGGCCGTGCGCATCCTCAAGAAGACGTGGAGCGTGCAGCCGCATCCGGACCTCGCCGCCGCCTTCGCGGAGATCGCGCCCGACGAGACCCCGGCGGAGCGTATGAAGCGCTTCCGCACGATCACCTCGATCCGCCCGGATCACCGCGAGACGCGCCTGCTGCGTGCCGAACTGGCGCTTGCGGCCGAGGATTTCCCCGAAGCGCGCCGCGCCATGGGCGATCTCGTCGACAAGGAGCCCGATGCCCGCACGCTGACCGTGATGGCGGCCATCGCGCGCGGCGAGGGTGCCCCCGAGACCGAGGTGCGTGGCTGGCTCGCCAAAGCGCTGGTGGCGCCGCGCGGCCCGCAATGGGTCTGCGACAGCTGCCACCATATCCACGGCGAGTGGGTGCCTGTCTGCGAGAACTGCGGTGGCTTCGACACGCTGAGCTGGACCACGCCGCCGCAATCCGACGCGGCCCCGGCGGGCGCCGAGATGCTGCCGCTGATCGTCGGTGCGCTCGAGGACACGTCCAAGGACGAGAGCGCCCAGGCTGAGGCCGAAGACGCCCCCGAGATCCTCACGCCCAATCCTCCGACCGAGGAGGGCAAGACCGCCGCCGAGGAGACGGTCGAGGATGCCGAGGAAGTCTCTGACGAGCCTGAAAAGGAAGGCGCAAAATAGCCCTTCCCCCCGGGCGGCCCCGGTGCTAAGAGGCCGCCCACCAGTGCCGGTGTAGCTCAGCTGGTAGAGCACGTCATTCGTAATGATGGGGTCGTAGGTTCGAGTCCTATCACCGGCACCAGGTCCCCTTCAGACCCCACCTGTTTCGCAGGCGATCAAGCCCAGCCGATTGGCGCAGAGCGATTCGCCACACCCGGCGAAGCGCGACGTTTTGCGTCTCGGGTGATTCGAGAGATCGCGGAATTTTGCAACCTTGGGGTGTGCTGGAATTTCCGAAGTCATTGATTCTCGGGGATTGCGACCGGATGCCGCGGTATAGCGGAGAATCTTCTGGACTTTGCGCCCTTCGTGATGTGTCGTGCGTCCCACGGAGATATCGGAGGTCGGCCCGCCGGGAGGAGGAGGCGGACCGACCGACAGACGGATGGCGCTGAAAGGGAGAAGGGCCATCCAGTCGTGTTCCGGTCGCCCCTGGGGAGGATTTGGGGCGACCGGGCGTCTTCTACCGAAGTAAGCACCCTGCCGAGGATCGCAACCGTGACGTCGTCGTTAACCCGCGACATGCGACCAATTGGCATATCCGCTGCACATCTTTTCATCGGTGTCCACGGCAAACGAGCCTCGCACGAGCAGCGCGGGAAATCACCCGACAGGCGTGTAAACCTCTTGGAAACACGTCTCGGGGTATCGAAGCCTTGGTTGCGCTACCGTTTCATGCTAATACGAAGGCCCGTCACTGCTCGGACGGGTTGCCACACAGGAAGGCCCATTCACTGGACAGCCCGTCTGCCCACGTCTTCCTGCATGTTCAGCAGTCCTTAGGGAGAGGATCACATGACATTTTTCAATCGCGAACAGGCCAACGCCGTAGAAACCCTGCTCAAGCGCGGCATGTCTGATTTCGATATCGCGCGCAGCGTCTGTGCCGACAACGAAGACCCGGAACTGCTGCTCGAGGCGGTCTCGGCCCAGCGCGAGCGCCGGGAGCGCGCCGACGCGCTCTGATCTGCTCAGCCGGAAAAACGACCCTGGGCGGCGATGGCTCGCCCTCGGTCCTGTCTGAGCCCGAGGCCAGACACCACTCCCGCGACATCAGGATCTCGACGCGCTGAAAAGCGGTCACGTGCCTTTGGGCATGTATCGAAGACTTCGTGGGGGAGGAGCGCGGCGACCCTCAGGGAGGAGGAGAGAGGGCCGCCGCTGATTTCCGGGGTTCAGGGAGGAGGAGAGAACCCCAGGAAACTTGTGAACACCTTGTCGGCGTTGTTGGTATACAAATAAGCGACGCTGCATTGCAGAACAATATCTCTTTCTGCAAGGCAGCAATGAGATTTTTGCATGGCCTTCAGGCCACGGGGATTGTGCAAGTGCGAAATGCCCTCCTGCAAGCCAGCGGCGGGGGCCGCAGAAGACCCCCGCCAAGCCCGGCTCAAGCAGAAAGACGGACCGGTCGTACAGACCGACACTCGTGACAGCGACACAACTCGTACCGTCAACACTGGTACTCGACGGCCAACAGGGCCGTGACCACTTACCCACTCGCTACGCGAACAGACACAAACACCTCACCCGGATCGGACCTTGCCCCAAACACACGGGGCGCCGCGTCCTGACCGGGCCACTCTTCACCGCACTCCCCGATACACTCGTGACCGCACGTAAAAGCTCACTGGTTACTGCACATCCCGAAACACTCGTACCGAACCTCTCAGGCGGGCCCCGAACACCTTGGGGCGCCGCACATTTCGTTGCCGTGGCCTCAGCCCGCCGCGCGCAGGCTTGGCGCCGGCTGACCCAACCGCTCCGCGATCAGATTGTTCCAAGCCGCCGCAAATTCCGCAGCGGCACCTGAGGCGCGGCTCTCGTCGGCTGCATCCGCGCCAGAGCGCAGGGCGAGCGAGAGCGCGTTGCTCCAGCTCGCGATGCCGTGGCCGCGCACGAAGCGGGCTTCCGACCCGGCGCTGTCGCGCAGACCGTCAACATCGGCGACCACCAGCCTGCGGCCTGCGGCCCGGGCCTCGAGCGCCACCAGCCCGTAGGCCTCCCAGCGCGAGGGCATGGCCACCAGATCGACGGCGCGCATCGCCGCCTCGGGCGAGATCGCGTGACCGTGGAACGTGATGCGCTCGTCCCCTTTGGCGAGGGCACGCAGGCTCTCTTCCTCGGCGCCGGTGCCAAAGATCTCGAGCCGCAGCGATGCGTCGCGGATCTCGGTCACGGCGCGGATCAGCAAGTCGAAGCCCTTCTGCCGGTCAAGCCGTCCGATGGCACCGATGGTGCGCCCGCCGGGGCGCGGCGCGGGCAGGGCGCGGAAGCTGCGCAGATCGACCGCCGAGGGGATGACCCGCAGCGCCTGGGGCTGCACCAGCCGGCGCGCGGTGAGCCAGTCGCCCTGAGCGTGGCTGACCGCCACCACGGTGTCGAACAGCGCGTAGGCGTTGCGCAGAAGGGTGAAGAAGCGCAGCTTCGAAGGCACGTTCAGCGCGGTGAAGGCCTCGGTATAGCTGTGCTCCACATGCACCAGCGGCAGGTGGGCATGGCGGGCGCGCAGCGACACCAGCGCCGGCAGCCGCCGCCAGCTGATCGAAAGATGCGAGACGATCATGTCGGCCTGCACCGCGGGGATGCCCTTGTTGCGCGGCACGGCCCGGATCTCATGATGCGCGGCCTGCGCCATCAGCGGCGAGCCGTAGATGTGATCCAGCACCCGCATGACGCCGCCGGGGGTGGTGTCGTCGACCAGGTGAACGATGTGGGGCAGCTTGGACATCACGAAACTCTCCTTTGGCAAACGAAGGCTCACGACCGGCCGGCGGTCAGGACATTGCGGGCGAACCGCATCGGGGCGTCGCCGTAGCGGGCACAGAGCCGGGCGGCGGCGAGGGTGGTCAGGCTGCGCAGCGGCTCTTCGTAGAGCGGCGCGCGGGATTCGGCGAAGGCGCGAGTGACCAGGTCGCAGGCGGCCTCGCCGTCGTTGCTGCTGACCGCGCGGCGGGCGAGGTAGCGCAGCTGGTAGGCGCGGGCCGCCGCCTCGTGGCGCGCGAAGAAGGCCGGGTCGGAGGGGCGCAGCTTGGTCACCATGCGCTCCCACGCGGCGAGCTGCGCATCGGTGCGGGCCGAGAGGCCGGTGGCGTTGATGCGGTACTCGGTGAGCAGGCCGGGCACGCCCTCCATGCTCCAGTCGGTGGTCAGCGCGAAGCGCAGCCAGCACTCGATATCCTCGGACTGGCGGAAGGTCTCGTCGAAGACCCAGTCGCGCTTGGTCTCGCTGGCGGGGCGCCACGAGATCGCCTCGAGCGCCTCGCGTCGGAACACCGGCACCGAGCCGTTGCCCACCGGGTTGCGCTTGAACACATGCGCGGTGCTCACATTGCTCAGCCGCGGGCGCATGGCGTGGCCGGTGCGGCGGCCGGTTTCGTCGATGAAGGCCGAGCCGGCATAGCTCAGGCCGACATGCGGCGAGGTGGCAAGGTGCAGCACGTGGGCGTCGAGCTTGTCGGGCATCCAGCGGTCGTCGGAGTCGCAGAACCCGATCAGCGCGCCGCGGGCATGGGCGATGCCGGTGTTGCGCGCGCCGGCCAGGCCACGATTGTTCTGCTGCACGATGCGCACCCGGCGGTCGCCCTTGGCATGGGCCTCTGCGACCGCGGCGGTGCCATCGGTGGAGCCGTCATCGACGACGATGATCTCGAAATCGCCGAAGCTCTGGGCCGAGAGCGCGTTCAGTGTCTCGGGCAGGGTGGCGGCGGCATTGAACGCGGGGACGACGATGGAAGCATAAGACATCGGGCGGCTCCTTATTTCGAGAACAGGGTGTGGCGCAGCGGCGCGGGAAGCGCCGGGGCGAGCATCGCGGCAAGCGCGGTGGCGGCCCCGCGATGCAGCGGGAACAGGAAGGCACGTGCGTCGCGGCGCAGGCCCGAGAGCGCGAGGCGCAGGGCGAGGCGCGGCTCGCAGCCGACCCGCAGCGCGCGGCGGGCGAGGTAGCGCAGGTGGATGGCCTCGGCGCGGTCGTCCGGGCTGAAACCGAAGCGGCGCGCGGTCTCCATCGCCTGCTCGCGGCCCCGGAGCATGGCGGCAAGGTCCGAGGACAGGCCACCGCTGCTGGTGCGGTAGCGGATGTGATCCTCGTGCAGGCCGCAGAGCTCGTGGCCGCTGCCGACGAGACGGATCAGCCACTCGAGATCCTCGTTGTGCACCATGTCGGCGCGGAAGCCGCCGAGCTTGCGGAACACGTCGGTGCGGACGGTGAGGTTCGACATGGTGCAGACCGGGTTCTCGCCCATCAGCATCGGCACGGTGACGCGGCCCTCGGGCACGGTCGAGCGGGCTCCGACCTGCGCCGGGTCGCTCTCGAAAAACCCGATGCGGCCGAACACGGCGTCGGCTTCGCCCATCAGCAGCGAGGTCACGACCGAGGAGAGCTTGCCCGGCAGCCAGATGTCGTCGGCATCGCAGAAGGCGATGAACGCGCCACGAGCGAGGTCGATGGCGCCGTGATTGCGCGCATCGCTCGGGCCCTTGCCCGGGTTGCGGACCACGGTGAGGCGGGGCTCGTCTTCGGCCAGCGTCTGCGCCACGGCAAAGGTGTCGTCCTGCGAGCCGTCCTCGACGATGATCGCCTGCCAGTCGACCCAGGTCTGACGGGTCAGGCTCTGAACCGTGGCGGGCAGGGTCTTGGCTGCATTGTAGGCCGGGATGACGATGGTGATCAGGGACATGGGCTTACACTTTCACGAAAGACTTCACGAGGACCGGTCCGAAGGCGAACCGAAGCGCCGGCAGGGAGACGATCAGCATCGTCAGGCTGGCGGTGACGAGGTAGCCCCAGGCGATGGTTTCGAGGCCGTAGGGGGCGGTGAGGGCGATGTTGGCCATCAGCGCGGCGGTGAGGAGGACGGTGGCGAGCAGTTCCTGCTGGGGCCGGCCCTCGGCGCGCATCCAGCCGGCGGCGGCGGTCCAGAGCATGGTCGGGATCGCGGCGAGGCAGAGAACCGAAACCACGCCGCTGAGATCGGCCCAGTCGGAGCCAAGGAGCAGCGGCACGTACCACGGTGCGAGCAGCGCCTGCAGCACCACCGCCGGGCCCACGAGGCCGAGCGACACGCCAAGCCCCTGTCGCAGCGCGGCAGAGCGTTCGCTGCTGCCGCACAGGTGCGGGAAGAGCACTGCGGCGAAGGCGGTCGAGAACGAGGTGGCGAGGCTGAGGCCGGCGTTGAAGGCCATGAAATACATGCCGAGCGCGGCCGGGCCGAGCAGGGCGCCGACGATCAGCTTGTCGGCCTGCATCCGCGCCGCCTTGACAATCTCGACCCCGAGCACCGCCCAGCCGAAGGACAGGAAGGGCCGGATCGGCGCCTTTCCGGCGGCCTTGTCGGCGCTCCAGGGGTGCAGGGCGCGCATCGAGACGAGCCAGAACGGCGCGGTCAGCAGCCGCGGCAGCACCAGCGCCAGCGCGGAGGGCCAGACCAGCGCCAGCAGCACCGAGAGCAGGTTCGCCATCACCGCCTGGCCGCCGGCAATCGCGGCGGTCTGCTTGAGTTTGCCGGCGCGCAGCGCGAGGCCGGTCTGCACCAGCCCGCCGGGCATGAAGAGATATTCGCCGGCAAGCACGAGGATCATCAGCGCCAGCGGCACGTTGCCGGTGAGCGCCCAGACGCCGGCGGCGATGGCGCTCTGCACGGAGAAGAGGCCGAGGCACCATGCCCAGTTCAGGCCGTGGGCGCGGTTGCAGGTCGCGGCAAGCTCGGTGTCGGACGCGGCGATGATGCGTTGCCCGACACCATTCTCCGTGAGTGATTTCAGCAGGTCCCCGGTGGCCAGCGCCGCTGCCGCGACGCCGATCTCGGTGGCATCGAGGGTGCGGGCAACCGCAATGACGACACCCAGCCGCGACAGCTTGGTGGCGACTTCGGAGGCGCCATAAGCGAGCAGGTGGCTCATCAGTGGGGTTGCGGTGCGGGACACGGTCAGGTTCTCCTTGATGTTGGAGTAACCATAAATTGCAGGCCGGGTGCTGTCCTGCGCTCGGCGGGAGAGCCAAGCAACTCATGAGAGAGTAATCCTACCCTTGAGGATAGGTAGGCACTGCACATGAGCGAATTTTCTGTCATGCTGGCGACAGATAAGAAGAAAAAGCAGATCACGTGAGGGTTGCATGTCGAGCGCAAGCCGCAAAACCTTAGGCCTTTTTCTGGGCGTCGGCCTCGTCGCCGGCTGCGGCCCTGCGCCGTCGCCGAAGAACCTCGGGCCAATCGACGATGGCGGCGGCTACCAGGCGCAGTATCGCGACCCGCCGCTGAGTTTCGCCGAGACCCCGATACTGCAGTCCGAGCGGCTGAACGCCGCGCGCTGCAAGCCGCTGGCGGGCGGTGTCGCGAGCGGCGATGGCAAGACCGGCGGGCTGGCGCATCACGCGCTGCGCGGCGAGCGGCTGTCGCGCAACGATCTGGTCGACATCCGGGTCGCCGATGACGAGACGTTCGTCGGCAATTACGTGGTGTCGCGCGATGGCACGCTGAAGCTGCCCTTCTTGCCGCCGGTCCGCGCCGAGGGGCGCACCACCGCCCAGATCGAGGCCGACCTGATCAACGCGCTGCTCAATGACGAGTTCTATGACGAGGCGCCGCGCGTCTCGGTCCGTGTGGCGGATTTCGCCGGTGTGTCGGTGGCGGTCTCGGGGGCGGTGTTCGAGCCCCACGCGGCCGAGATCGGCCGGGTCTCGGGCGATGATCTCGACATCGCACGGCAGACCGCGCTGGGCGCCTCGACCGAAGGACGCAACCTCTCGGCCGCGATCCGCGCCGCGGGCGGCATCCGTCCGGATGCGGATATCTCGGCCGTCGAGCTTTATCGTGGCGGACAGCGCTACGTTCTGGACATGCGCGGTGTGTTCGAAGGGCGCAACGCGGTGGACGTGATGCTGATCACCGGCGACGAAGTGGTCGTGCCCTCCCGGCAATGCTTCCAGGAAGACCTGATGCGCCCGAGCCCGATCTCGCCGCCGGGTGTGTCGATGTTCCTGTCGAACCTTACGGTGCCCGCCACCGGCAACGCGCCCTCGGCCATCGGCCGCGAGGTGCGTCAGGTGCCCTACGGGACGCGCATGATGCAGGCGTTGATCGACACGAACTGCGTCGGCGGCACCCGCACCACCAGTGCGCATCGCTCGGCAATCCTGGTGACCCGCGATCCGACCACGCAGGTCTCGACGGTGATCGAGCGCAGCATCGAGAACCAGCTGCGTCGCCCGGACCGCGACGATTACGACCCCTACCTGCTGCCCGGCGACGGCATCGCCTGTTACGACAGCAGCGTCACCAACCTGACGCAGGCGCTGCTGGCGGTGGGTGTCGCCAAGGCGGTGCTGCCCTGACGCCGTAAGGGCCTAGCCGACGAGGCTGGGCTCCGGGGCCGCCTTCCACGCCGCCTGCGCCTCGCTTATGGCCACCACGAGATCCTCGCGGTCCCCGGCCTCGGCGGCCTGCTCGACCAGCAGCAGCGCCTCGCGCACGCCGGGTTGCCCGAAGGCGGCGGCGCTGCCGGCGATCTGGTGGGCGCGGTCGGCGATGGCATGGGTGTCCTCGGGCAGACCAGCCAGCCATTCGAAGAGCGAGCTGGTCTCGGACATGTAGCGGTTGCGCAGCTTTTCCATCGGGCTCTCCTTCTGTTCCACTAAGAGGGGCGTTGCGCCGTCCAGCTTCACCCGGCGGTCCCGACCGGCGCAGAAGCGGACAATGATCTGGGCGAGTTCGGTGCGTTGCAGCGGCTTGCCAAGGAAATCCGACATGCCCGCGGCGGCAAAGCGGTCCTTGGCCTCGGGAAGGACGTTGGCCGAGAAAGCCACGATCGGGGCGTTCCAGTTCGGCCCGTCGCCCTCGCGGATCATCTTGGTCGCGGTGAGGCCGTCCATAACCGGCATCCGGATGTCCATGAGGATCAGGTCGAACGGGCGCTTGGCCGTGATGTCCACCGCCTCCTGGCCGTTGCGGGCTTCGGTGACGTGGTGGCCCATGCCGACCAGCACCTCGTAGGCCAGCTGCATGTTGATGTCGTTGTCCTCGACCAGCAGGATCTCGAGATCGCTGGGCGCCTCGCTCTCGGGGCCGGCGCCGCTGTCTTCGACGGGGCGCTCGACCGGCAGGACCGGGATGCGCAGCCAGAAGGTGCTGCCCTCGCCAAGGGTGCTCTCGACGCCGATCACGCCATCCATGGCCTGCACGAAGCGGCGTACGATGCCGAGGCCAAGCCCGGTGCCGCCGACGCTGTCGCTGACCTGGTGCGAGACGGTCTGGAAATCCTCGAAGATCCGCGCCAGATCACCTTCGGCGATGCCGCTGCCGGTGTCGCTGACCCGGATCTCGATCTTGGCGGGCTCGCCCTGCTCGATCACCTCGGCCTCGATGCTGATGCGGCCTTCGCGGGTGAACTTGATGGCGTTGCCCACGAGGTTGAGCAGGATCTGCTGCAGGCGCGAGCTGTCGACCTCGACCCACTCCTCGGGTGTGCCGACCCAGCCCCATTGCAGGGCATTGCCGTGGGCATGGGCGGCGCTGGTTTGCGAGTCCACGATGTCCTGGAACAGGTGACCCAGGTGGGTGACATCCTCCTGCGCCTTGTCGGCCCCGGATTCGAAGCGCGCCACGTCGAGCACCGCATCCACGTGCCGCATCAGGAGCTCGCCCGAGATCTTCATGTTGCGCATGTAGCGCGACTGGTCACTGCTGAGCTTGGTGTCTTCCATCAGCGACAGGTTGCCGAGGATGCCGTTCAGCGGCGTGCGGATCTCGTGCGTCATCATGGCGAGGAACTCGGCCTTGGCCTGCTCTCCGGCCAGCGCCTTGTCGCGGGCCTGCACCAGTTCGTTCTCGGCCGCCAAGCGGTGCGAGATGTCGCGCAGGAAGGCCACCATGAGCTGCTCGTCGCCGGCATGGGCGGTCTCGATCGCCAGCTCGACCGGGAAGGTCTCGCCGTTGGAGCGCATTGCCTCGAGCTTGACCCGGCCCTGGCCGATCACCCGATGCTCGCCATCGGCGGCAAAGCGGGCCATGCCGGCCTCGTGCGCGTCGCGCAGGTGCTCGGGGACGATGATATCGCCGACCCGCTTGCCGCGCACATCCTTCAGGCGGCAGTCGAAGATCCGCTCCGCCGCCGGGTTGAAGTTCTGGATCCGGCCCGTTGTGTCGGTCACCACCACTGCGTCGAGCGAGGTGTTGAGGATGGTGTTCAGGCGGGCATAGGCGATGGCCAGTTCCTTGCCGCGCTTCTCGGTCTGCTGGGCGGTGCGGCGCGCGTGCATCAGCAGCGCCGCCAAGGCGAGCAGCAGTAGGCCCGTGAGCACCGCAAGCCGCAGCAGCGTCACCGCGACCGAGGTGCGCAGCTCGTCGGATTCGAGAGCGAAGTGCTGCAGGCCGGTGGTGGCGATCTTGCGCACGAGGACGCGCATCTCGTCGGCCTGCGCGGCCAGGTCATCGAGATTGGCGCGCAGCTCGTCCCGCGGGCCGTCGATCAGCGGGATCATCGCGTTGAGCCGGTCGCGCACCTCGGTCAGGGGGGCATCGAAGGCTGGGTCTTCGCGCAGCGAGGAGTAGAGCGAGCCGTTGGCCAGGGTCGAGGTGCGGCTGTAGAACACGTCGAACTCGACGATGACACTGCTCAGGGGCGTCTCGGGTGCGGTGCGGGCCCAGTTCACGGCGTTGCGGAACTCGAGGAATTCGACTTCGGCCTGCGACAGCGTCCAGTGAACATTGTCGGAGCTGGCCGAGCTGAGGAACTTCAGCTCCTTGACGACCTCTCTCACGAGAACGGCGATGGCCAGCAAGCACAAAAGGGCGAGGACCGTTAATACGGCTCGCCCGGTGCGCCGGAAACCGGTTGCTAGCGTCATTCAGCCTCCAGGGGCATGGGTTGAGTGGACCCCTACCTTATCGCCATACGGTCGAGTTGCCAGATGCTCCGTGAGTAGATCACTTCGGTCCGGTACTCGGCATTCGACGAGTACGGGTAAATCAGCCACAGAGGCCCCTTGTCGCGGCGTGACATCAGCTTGCCATCCATTTCATAGGCCACGATCGGACCTTCTTCGACGGCATCGCTGACCGGGATCACGACGGTGTAGTCGTTGATCGCGGTGGCATCGATCTCGGACCCGGTGGCGCCGACATGATCGAGCAGGGTCTTCAGTTCCACACCGGTGAAGGTGATGGTGCCAGGGGTCCAGATCGTCTCGGTGGTGACGTCGGTGGCGCCGAGGGCGCGCAGCATGTCGAGGTCGAACGCCGCGGTTCCGTCGCCGTTGGTGTTCTCGATGTCGCCGCTGATCGTCAGAAGAACGGGGCCGGTCGGTCCTTCGAGTTCACCCGCGGCGACAGAGGTGGCACCGAGGAGAAGCAGCAGAAGAGCTGCGACCCGGGTAAAACGTTCCGTAAGAGTGTACATGGCACCAACCTTGATTCAGATGTTCTGTGAATCCTGCCATCGGACAGGGCTTTTTTCATGCGGGGATCAGGACAGTGACCCTATCCGAAAGGATAGGTCTGACGTCTTTTTCCCAGATATTAGCGGAACTTCGCTCAATACGCGCCGCGTCCCGAGAATACGGCCTGTGCGGTCAAACCCAGCAGAATCAGGTCGAGCAGGAGGCTACGCGAGCGCACATAGGCGATGTCCATGTCCACCATCTTGTCGAAGCCGATATCGGCGCGGCCCGAGACCTGCCAGAGGCCGGTGATGCCGGGGCGTGCATCGAGCCGCTCGAGCGCGTGGGCGGGGTAGGCGGCGACCTCGGTGGGCAGGGCCGGGCGTGGACCGACCAGAGACATGTGGCCGAAGAGCACGTTGAAGACCTGCGGCAGCTCGTCGATCGAGTAGCGACGCAGAAGGCGGCCGACGCGGGTCACGCGGGGATCGCTGCGCGACTTGAAGCAGATGCCCTCGCGGTCCGAGCTGGCGCGCAGCTCGGCCAGACGCTCGGCGGCGTCGGTGTGCATGGTGCGGAACTTGAAGATGGTGAAGGGTTTGCCGTTGCGACCGACGCGGGTCTGGCGGAACAGCACCGGCCCGCGGCTGTCGGCCCGGATCAGCGCAGCCACCAGAAGCAGCAGCGGCGCCATGATCAAGGTGAGGGCGAGGCTGCCCGCGAAATCCAGCAGCCGCTTGCCGATGGCCTCGGGGCCGGCAAGGCGCAGCGCGTGCCACGCGGCCCGTGCCATGAAGGTCGCGTTGCCGACGAGGTAGCGCCCGGCCATGCGGCGCGGCTCCATCGCCAGCCGCCAGGCCCATTCCAGGCGCGCCTTGCGCACGGGCGCGGGCGCGCGTTGCACGGTCCCGGCGAGGAAGTCGAACAGTGCCCCGACGCCAAGCACCAGCCCGGGTGCGAGGTCTGACAGGTGGCGGTCGATCCACAGCTCCTGCTGTGGCACGCCCATGGCAACGAGCAGGATGTCGGCTCCCGAGGCGTTGATCTCGCGGATCGCCTCGGCGCTGTTGGCGGTGCCGCCATAGCCGTCGCGGGTGCCGGCGATGCGCAGGCCGGGGATCGTGGTGGCGAGCTTGCGGGCGGCGGCCTCGGCGGTGCCGGGCTTGGCGCCGAACAGGAAGACCGAGAGGCCGCGCCGGGCCGCGGCGCGCAGCAGCGCCGGGGTGAAGTCGGTGCCGTTGAGGTTCTCGGTCAGCTCCGTGCCGATCATGAGGGCGGCGAGCTCGATGCCGATGCCATCGGGCAGCACCGCGCCGGCGCGGGCCAGCGCCGCGGCATAGTGCGGATCGCGGGCGCGGATGTTGGCGCAATGCGCGTTGAGGAAGAAGACCGTGCGCGCCGCGCCGCCCAGCAGGGCCTCGACGCAGTCATCGGTGGTGGCGTCGACCACCGGCAGGCCAAGCACGCGCTTGGTGTTCAAGGCGGGGGTGGCGGCAAGTGAACGGGCGAATGCGGCGGGGGGCATCATCTTCATGGTGGGGGTCTCCTCCTGGCTGAGTGGCCCCTCCTGCATCGCCTGAAGACAGCGTTAACCTCAATTTCCCAGCCGGTGAGTCCGGTGGCGCGGACGGTGCGCATCCTCGCCGGACGCAGCGTCACGGGCGCGTTCATCCCCGCCTCCTATCCAGCGGGATAGACGCTCTATGCGGGCGTTTGCGAGAGCGACCTATACCTGTGGGTAGGAGGCCTATTCGGCTTTGCCGTGAGCGTTCGCAGAATTGCCTTAACGGGGTGCGGGCACTCGTGTAGCGTGTAGATCCGAAAGCAAGATCTTACGGTGCCCCGATATGCGCGTTCTCATCGCCGACGACCACGACCTGCTGCGCGACACGCTGATCGCCTTTCTTGATGACGAAGATGGAATCGAGACCGGCAGCGCGTCGAGCTTCGACGAGGCGCTTCAGCGCATGAAGGACGATGCGGCGTATGATCTGGTCCTGCTCGACTACAAGATGCCGGGCATGAACGGGCTTCAGGGCCTGAAGCAGGCGCTGGCGATCGGCGGCGCCCGCCACGTGGCGCTGATCTCGGGCGAGGCCAGCCGCGAGATCGCGGAAGAGGCGCTCGAGCTCGGGGCGGCGGGCTTCGTCCCCAAGACGCTGCCGGCCAAATCCCTTGTGAATGCAGTGCGATTCATGGCCATGGGCGAGCAATACGCCCCCATTGCCTTCATGACCGCCGCCGAGGAGGTCGAGGAGCACCCGCTGGCCAAGTCCCTCACCAAGCGCGAGATGGAAGTTCTCAAGGGGCTGACCGAGGGCAAGTCCAACAAGGAGATCGCCCGCGATCTCGAGATCACCGAGCCGACGATCAAGCTTCACGTGAAGACGCTCTATCGCAAGCTCGACGTGAACAACCGCACCCAGGCGGCCATCGTCGCGCGCGACGCCGGCATCTTCTGATCCGGTCACGCCACGGCCTCGCCGAAGGGATAGGTCGGCGGCGCATCCGAGGCCCCCGGCCCTCCGCCCGCGCAACGGCATTCATACACGCTTAAGGTTAATGTCACGGGCAACGGAGGATTGCCCATGACCTTTGCCGACCAGTCCCTTGCCGACCAGACCCTGACCGCCGAGACCGACGCAGCACCCGCCCGCCGCCGCTTCCGGCTGTGGCCGCGCAAGATCAGCCTCCGCCGGCTGCTGATGGGCGGCGCGACGCTCGATCTCAGCCGCCTGCCGCGCTACCTGTGGATCTTCGCGCTGGGCGCGGCGGCGATCTGGGCGCCGATCACCGGCTACCTCAAGACCGCGCCGCTGAAATATTCCAGCCACATGTCGCTGATCCTGCCCGGGTCCGGCGCCTCGGCCTCGGTCAACCTTGCCGAGATCGGGCAGGCGTCGAGCTATTCCAACTCGGCCTTCTCGAGCAACTCGGTCAGCCCGACCGAAACCTACAAGCGCCTGCTTGCCGCCGACCGCGTGCTGCGCGATGCCGCCGACCGGCTGGGCACCGACAAGGCTGGGTTCGGAGAGCCGCGGGTGCGGCTGGTGGACCAGACCGCCTTCATCCATATCGAGATGACTGGCCCCAGCGCCGAGGCCGCCCGCGCGCGCAACGGGGCGCTGCTGGCCGCCTTCTTCGACGAGATCGACCGCCTGCGCGGCGACGAGCAGGACAGCCGCCAGACCGGCGGACTGGCCGCGATCGAGGAATATCAGGGGTCTGTCGCCGCCACTCGCGACGACATTGCCCGCCTGCAGGCCGAGAGCGGGCTGCACTCGTCCGAGCAATACCGCCGCCAGCTCGACGAGCTCGACGACCTGAGGGCGCAGCACGAGACCCTCAGCGCCGAGCACCGCAACAAGCTGGCCGCCGTAACGCAGCTCGAGGCGCAGCTTGGCACCGACGCGGCGCAGGCGGCGATCATCCTGCGCCTGAACGGCGATGCGGATTATCTCGCCCTGCTCGAGACCATGTCGGAGGCCTCGACCGAGCTGGCGAGCGCCCGTGCCCGCTATGGCCGGCAGCACCCGGAGGTGGTGAAGGCCGCCACCGCCTACGAGGCCGCCAGCTCCGAGGCGCAGGCCCGCGCGCGGGCCCTGACCGGCGGGACAGGACAGCTCGAGCGCGCCATCGACGGCGGCCGCGCCACGCTGCTGACCGAGCTGGTGCGGCAGGAGGCCGAGCGCACCGGCCTCGCGGCGCAGGTCGCGGGCCTGACCGCCCATATCGAAGCCGAGGCCGCCCGGCTCGAGGCGCTGGCGCCGCTGGCCGCGCGGCTCGAGGATCTGCAGCGCGACTTCAGCGTCGCCGAGGCGGTCTTTGCCTCGGCCATCGCCCGCACCCAGTCGAGCAAGACCGACATCTACGCCTCGTACCCGCTGGTGCAGGTGCTCGAAGACCCGTCGCTGCCCGACGGGCCGACCTCGCCCAAGCGCAAGCTCGCCGTCGTGGCCGGGGCGGCGGCGACGTTCCTGCTGCTGTTCTCGCTGAGCCTCGCCTGGATCCGTCTGGCGCTGATCCGGCGGCTGCTCTTCACCAAGGCCGAGCGCACATGATCGCGCCGCAGAACCCCGCCGAGGGCATGGTCTGGAAGACCATCGTCTGGACCTGGCCACTCTACGGCATCGGCGCGCTCTACGTGGTCGGGCCGGTGCTGGCATGGCTGCTTGCGATGCTGGCGGTGCTGGCGCTCTATCTTGGCCCGGCGATCCGCAGCGACCTGCGCGCAACCGGGCCAGTGCCGCCGGTGGTCTGGGGCTGGATCCTCGGCATGGCGGTGATGCTGGTGGCGCTCTGGGCCGGGCATCTCGACTGGGGGCTGGGGCTGAAGAAGACCATCAAGTCCTCGATCGGCTGGGCCAAGGGCTGGGCGCTGCTGGCGCTGTTCCCGCTGGCTGGCGCGGTGCTGCCGATCCGGCGCGAGATCCTGATCCGGGCGCAGTGCAAGCTCGGCTTCTACACGCTTTGCCTCGCCCCGAGCCTGCTGATCGCGCCAACGCTGGGCCTGCCCGAGCGCATCTTTACCTCGCCGCTCAAGGCCATCGGCGGGCCGGGGCCGGAGTATTTCTCGGTCTACCTCTTCACCTTCGACCCGGCCTCCTGGACGCCGCGCTGGCAGTTCTTCGCGCCGTGGTCGCCCTTTGCGGCGCTCTTGGGGGTGACCACCGTGCTGTTCGCTCTGGAAGAGAAAGAGAACAAGTGGCGCGCGGCGGGCGTGGCGGCGGGTGTGCTGATGATCCTCGCCTCGAAGTCGCGCATGGGGCTGGTCGGGCTCGTCGCCTGCACCATCGGGCCGCGGATGATGCCGCTGATCCTCAAGGGATGGGCGTGGGGCGCCTTCGCCGGGCTGACCGCCTCGATGGCCATCGTCGGGCCTGGGCTCTTGCGCGCCATCGACAGCGGCGTCTCGGCCTTCAAGGGCGCGCGGGCCGACAGCACCCGCGTGCGCGAGACGCTGCAGCGCATCGCGCATGAGCGCTGGCAGGAGGAGGCGGTGTGGTTCGGCCACGGCACTGTGCATCCGGGGCCGCATATCGTCGAGTACATGCCCATCGGCAGCCATCACACGTGGTTCGGGCTGCTCTTCGTGAAGGGGCTGACGGGGCTTCTGGCCTTTGCCGTGCCGCTGGTCTGGCAGATTTGGATCGCGCTGAAGGACGCCGCGCTCGGGCCGCGCGGTCGGCTGCCGCTCGGCATCTGCATGGTGCTGGTGCTGCTCTCGTTCGGCGAGAATATCGAGATCGAGGCCTATCTCTTGTGGCCGGCGCTGGTGGTGCTGGGCCTGCACGCCCGCGAGGTCGCGGATGCGCGGGCCGAAACCCGGCCAGCGCCCCAAACAGAGCCTGTTGCGGCCTGACTTAGCCCGCCTTGGTCAGATCGTCGATCGCCCGAAGACCTTTCAGCAACCGCCCGAGATCCGAGATCGGCACCATGTTGGGGTCGTCCGAGGGGGCGTTGTCGGGGTCTTCGTGGGTCTCGATGAAGACCGCCCCCGCGCCCACCGCCAGCGCGGCGCGCGCCAGCGGTTCGACGAACTGGCGCTGGCCGCCCGAGCTTGCGCCCTGACCGCCGGGAAGCTGCACCGAATGGGTGGCGTCGAAGGCAGCGGGCAACTCCTCTGCCAGACGGGTCAGCGCCTGGGCCTCGGTCGCAAGCACCGTGCGGGCGATTTCGGAAGAGGTCTGGGACATGGATCTACCGTCAATGAATCTTGTCGCCTGTTACCTTGCAATGCGGGCGCTGTCCAATTGCGGCTGCCAAAGTGACGCGAGGGGCCGCAGAGCCTTTGCCCCGACTCGAAGCTGACGTATGGTAAACACGCTGTGATTGTTTCGCTTTCGGAGGCTCGCCGCTCCCTTGCGTCATAATCGCCTTAGGGATGTGTTTTGTCCTTGTATTGTGGTCCGGTCGCAACATTCAGCGGCCATTTGCGGTATCATAGGACCGCGTTTGCCGCGCGCTCTACAAATGCAACGCCGGTTTTGTTACCCCATGGAAAACAATAAAGAGAGCAGGCACAGGCAAGATGGGAACGGGCATCAAGGGCACGTTCGTCATATCCTGGTCACAAACACTGGTAGACGGTTTCGAGTGCGCAGGGTTTTCGTCGCTTCGTGTCGGAGCGGCATGGGCATGGCGCGGCGAGTCTGTTCGGGTGGATGGGCCTTCGGGGCTCCTCGAGCTTGATCGTGCGGATGACGTTGTCGACATCCGCCGTCGCGCGGCGCAGATGGTGCGCCGGCTTGTGGGGGCCGCGGTGACGAACAACAGCCGTCTCGACACGGTCGAGGTCGGACATCCTCTTTCGGAGAGCAGTTTCATCGTCACCGACGGTGCGCAGACCTATACGGTCACGCTGATCCAGGTGGATGGCGCGGCGCGTCCGCTGCTGATGTTCCTCAACGAGATCCCGCCGCGGGGTGTCGATCTCTGGGTTGTGCATGCGTCGCTCGGGCCGCTGGCCAGGCATGAGGGCGCGGAGCAGTCTGGCGGGGTGATCTGCTTCACCCCGGGCACCCGTATCCAGACCCCGACCGGCCCCGTACCGGTCGAAGCGCTGCGCGAGGGCGACCTGATCCAGACCAAGGACAACGGCCCGCAGGAGGTGCAGTGGGTCGGCAGCCGCCGGATGACCGGGGCGCGTCTCTTCGCCATGCCCAGGCTGCGCCCGGTGCGCATCCGCGCCGGCGCCTTCGGGATCGAGCGCCCCGACGAGGAGTTCCTGGTTTCGCCCGAGCACCGGATGCTGGTGACAGGTCCTGCAGCGCGGGCGCTGTTCAACACCGAAGAGGTGCTGGTGCGGGCCTCGGACCTGGTGAACGGACGCACCGTGGTGCGGGATCTGGCGGTGCGCGAGGTGACCTACGTGCACCTGCTGCTGCCGCGCCACGAGGTGCTGTTTGCCAACGGGGTCGAGACCGAGAGCTTCCATCCCTCGAACACCGCGCTGACCACGTTGCGTGACGCAGACAGGATGCGGCTTCTGGCGATGATGCCGGAGATCGATCACAGCCCGCAGAGCTATGGGGGCTTTGCCCGGCGCAATCTCTCGGAATCGGAAGCGGCGATCCTGATGCACGAGGCCGCCTGAGGGGGCGGGACATCGTGGGCTCAGTCAGGGTGGCTCAGTCGCGGATCTCGTCCGGCGCGACGCCCCAGAGCGCCGATTTCGGGGCCCAGCCATCATAGCCGCCGGCCGAAAGCTCGCACCACGCGGTTTCGCATTTGCCGAGGCGGGCAACCACGCCGAGCGCCAGCTTGGCATTGACCGGCGCAGCCGCGTCCGGGCGGCCATGCAGTTCGAGCATGTCCTGCTGCACCAGCACGGTGCGCACGCCCGACAGAAGCGAGTAATGCACCCAGCCGCCGGCACCGTCGGCATCGCGCACGCGGCGCCAGTGGCCATACTCGGCGGTGATCTCGAGCGGCATGTCGCGGCGGGTGTAGATCCAGTCGATGCGGTGGGTGAGCGACGGGCCGCGGCGCACGTTGCCCTCGGACGCCTTCATCGACACGTAGCGCGGCAAGGGCAGATTGGTGACCGGGCCACGCTCGTCGGTGGCGGCGGAGACGGTACCGGTCAACAGGGCGGCCATCAGCCCCACGATCAAAGCGGCCATGCGCATTTCACTGTCCTGCCCGAGTTTTTCAGGCGGGGTTCTTGTGCCCCGCACGCTCATGGGACACTGTGCCATCGGAGACGAGCAGTGGAAAGGGAGGGGAGGCGCGCCATGCCTCAGAAACGCCTGAGTGTTGTCGTGACGCGACGCTTGCCCGAAGCGGTCGAGACGCGTTTGAGCGAGCTGTTCAACGTGACCCTGCGTGAAAGCGACACGCCGATGTCGCGTGCCGAGCTGGCCGAAGCCATGGCCGAGTGCGACGTGTTGGTGCCGACCATCACCGACCCGATCGATGCCGGGCTGATCGGTCAGGCCGGTGAGCGGCTCAAGCTGATCGCGAATTACGGTGCCGGGGTTGATCACATCGACGTCGAGACCGCCCGCCGTCGCGGCATTCTTGTGTCGAACACGCCCGGCGTGATGACCGACGATACCGCCGACATGGTCATGGGGCTGATGCTCGCGGTGACCCGGCGGATGCAGGAGGGGCTTGCGGTGATGCAGGCCGGCACGTGGGAGGGCTGGGCGCCCAATGCCTTCCTCGGCACGCGGCTGGGCGGCAAGCGGCTGGGCATCCTCGGCATGGGCCGGATCGGTCAGGCGGTGGCCAAGCGCGCGCAGGCCTTCGGGATGCAGATCCATTATCACAACCGCCGCCGCCTGCGCCCCGAGACCGAGGACGCCTTTGAGGCGACCTACTGGGAGAGCCTCGACCAGATGGTGGCGCGGATGGACGTGATCTCGGTGAACTGCCCGCACACGCCCTCGACCTTCCACCTGCTCAACGCGCGCCGGCTGAAGCTGATGAAGCCCTCTGCGGTGTTGGTGAATACCTCGCGCGGCGAGGTCATCGACGAGAGCGCGCTGACCCGAATGCTCAAGGCGGGCGAACTGGCGGGTGCCGGTCTCGACGTCTACCAGCACGGCATCAAGGGCAATCCCGAGCTCGTCAACATGCCCAACGTGGTGATGCTGCCGCATATGGGCTCGGCCACCATCGAGGGCCGGATCGAAATGGGCGAGAAGGTGCTGCTCAACGTCAAGACCTTCGCCGATGGCCACCGGCCGCCGGATCAGGTCGTTCCCGCCATGCACTGACCTGTCTCGGGCCGGCCTCTGGGCCGGCCTGATCGTTTCGAAAGACCTAAGCTTTCGGAGAGCTTTGTGGGCAAGCGCCCCGCTATCGCCGCTTTTGCATGCCCTCCCGCGCCATTGCCGCGGATCACTGTGCCCCTCGTGAGTGTGTCACGGGCTGAACAGTGAGTGAGAACAGTGCTAGGTTATATCTTCGAACGTCTTATCAAACCTGTCTCGGAGGGCGGTGCGGCTGTCGCATCGGACCTCGGGATCGAATCCATGGAGGGGGCCGAGCGATCCGAGGCCGGAGAGCACCATGAGAGCCTCGAAGAGGAGCTCGAGGCCGAGGCCAACGCCTCGTATGGGGACGAGCTTTTCCACGGTCGCCGCATGGGCGGTCTTTCGGCAATGAAATTCGAAGGCGATGGCAGCGTGCGCGGCCTTCGCAACGCCGTCGTCAGCCTCGGCTATGTGGTGCCGCTCGGGATGGTGGATGCCGCCGAGGAAACGGCGCAGGAGCGCGCCATCAGGATGTGGCAGGCAGATGCGGACGGCGAGAGGACCGGGCTGGCCCCCGATGAGCTGACCGGGACTCTGGAGGGAGACGAGGCCGGTCCGTCGGCGCCGATCCTGTCACCGTCCGTGTCGCGCCTTATCGAGGGGGACGTTGAGGAAAGGCGTCCGACTGCTGCAGGTCCGTCACCCGACGGGGCCGACGGGCTGGCACCGACCCTGGGCCCGGATCAGGCCGCAGGCGACCTGCCAGACGCGGTGCTTTCGATTTCCGAGCCGTCCTCTCCAGCGCCTCAGTGGTTCACCACCGTTGCGGCAAGCAATCTGGTCGTCGGGCCAGCCTCGGCCCCGGAACTTGCCGAGATCGCGCTGTTCCTTGCAGAGGACGCCCCCGAGGTCTTCGAGTTCTACGCGCCGCAGGAGCGTCCCGAGGCGACGGTCGCCGACGGTGAACCGCCGCAGGACGACGCCATGGTCGAACTGCTGATGGCCGAGGTGATGCGCGAGATCCACGATGAGCATGAAGCGTTCGCGTTTGCGGACGAGCCCGGCCACGGCGCGCAGTTGGACGATCACGCGCAGGGCCACTTCGCGGATCACGCCGACATCGCGTAAGCCATCCCGCGCAGATCGAAAAAGCGCCCGCCCTTGTCGGGGCGGGCGCTGGCGGTTCCCTTGGATCAGCCGATGTCCTTGTAGCTGATTTCCTTCTGGTCGGTGCCGGTCTTGCTGCGGCGCACGTGAAGGCGGTTGAGCGCGTTCACATAAGCCTTGGCCGAGGCATAGACCGTGTCGGTATCGGCGGACTGGCCGGTGGCGATCTTGCCGTCTTCCTCGAGCCGGACCGACACGGTGGCCTGCGCGTCGGTGCCCTCGGTCACCGCGTGCACCTGGTAGAGCTGCAGCCGGGCCTTGTTGGGGTAGAGCGCGCGCACCGCCTTGAAGGTGGCGTCGACCGGGCCGTCGCCGTGCTCGGTGGCCGACATCTCTTCGCCGCCGACCTCCATTTCGAGGGTGGCTTCCGCAGGGCCGCCAGTGCCACAGGTCACCTTGAGCGAGACGATCTCGAGGTGATCGGCGCCATCGGTCATCGCGGCGGTCACGAGCGCGAGGATGTCCTCGTCGTAGACCTCCTTCTTGCGGTCGGCGAGGTCCTTGAACCGCACGAAGATGTCCTTGAGCTGGTTGTCACCGACCTCGGTGCCGAGCTCCTTGAGCTTGGCGCGGAGCGCGGCGCGGCCCGAGTGCTTGCCGAGCGGCAGCGAGGTGCCGGCGAGGCCCACGTCCTCGGGCCGCATGATCTCGAAGGTCTCGGCGTTCTTGAGCATGCCGTCCTGGTGGATGCCGCTCTCATGCGCGAAGGCGTTCTTGCCGACGATGGCCTTGTTGAACTGAACCGGGAAGCCCGACACCGTCGAGACCCGGCGCGAGATCTGCATGATCTTGCGGGTGTCGATCTCGGTGTCGAAGGGCATGATGTCGCCGCGGGTGCGCAGCGCCATGACCACCTCTTCGAGCGCGGTGTTGCCGGCGCGCTCGCCAAGGCCGTTGATGGTGCACTCGATCTGCCGCGCGCCCGCTTCGACCGCGGCGAGCGAGTTCGCCGTCGCCATGCCGAGATCGTTGTGACAGTGGGTCGAGAAGATCACCTCGTCGGCGCCGGGCACGGTCTCGATCAGGCGGCGGATGAGGTTCGCAGATTCGCGCGGTGCGGTGTAGCCCACTGTGTCGGGGATGTTGATCGTGGTGGCGCCGGCCTTGATGGCGATCTCGATCACCCGGCAGAGATAATCGAACTCGGTGCGGGTGGCGTCCATCGGCGACCATTGCACGTTGTCGCAGAGGTTGCGGGCGTGGGTCACGGTCTCGAAGATTCGCTCGGCCATCTCGTCCTGGGTGAGGTCGGGAATGGCGCGGTGCAGCGGCGAGGTGCCGATGAAGGTGTGGATGCGCGGGCGCGGCGCGCGCTTCACGGCCTCCCAGCAGCGGTCGATATCCGGAAGCTGGGCGCGGGCGAGGCCGCAGATCACCGATTCCTTGCTGCGCTCGGCGATCTCGGCGACGGCCTTGAAGTCGCCCTCGGAGGCGATCGGGAAGCCCGCCTCGATGATGTCGACGCCCATGTCTTCGAGAAGCTCGGCGATCTCGAGCTTTTCGTCATGGGTCATGGTGGCGCCGGGCGATTGTTCGCCGTCGCGGAGCGTCGTGTCGAAAATGTACACGCGGTCTTTGGTCTGGTCGGTCATGTCACTGAATCTCTTGTTGGTCTTCGTCCTGGTGTCTCGCCGGCGCGAAACGATGCCTCCTCTGAGCGGTCGCGCCGGGTGACTGCGCGCTCAGAGGCGGATTAGGAGAAGACGCAGGCCAAGCGCAAGCGTCGCGCCGAGGGCACGGGAGATTGCAGCGATATGGCCGGTGGTCATCATGTGGCGGACTATACGCGCAATCGAACGAATGAAAACCCGCAAAATGCCGCGATTGTTGCTGCCACAGGTGGCAGCGGGGCAGGGACCCGAGACAAGGCTTGAGCGTGGCGTCACGCCCGCCATATTGGAGGTCATGGCCGACCATCCGGGAGAGATCATGTGATCCGACGTATCATCCACGCCGCCTGCCTCGCGCTGCTCACGCCGCTCGCCGCGCTTGCACAGGAGCAGCGTGACGCCGCCAAGGTCTATGTCTTCGGCAACAGTCTCGTGCATCATCTGAACGAGGAAGGAACTGCCAACGTGCCCTACTGGATGGGGGTGCTGGCCCGCGCCGATGGCCGGGCGCTCGCACTGGATGGCCAGTGGGGTTTCCTGCGCGATTTCGCCTCCAGCCTGCCGCCGCGGCCGAACTGGTCTGTTCCCGACGTGAGCGGCCACTGGGATGCCGGGCGCGGCACGTTCGGGGATGCCGGGTTCGATGCGGTCTGGATCACCCCGACGAACTTCATCCAGTACCAGGCGCCCGACGCGCCCTATGATTACGACAACGCCGCGAACGAGAGCCCGATGGGCGCGATCCTGAAGGTCGTCGACTGGGTGGACAACCGGGTGCCGGGCATCCCGATCTATCTTTACGAGGGCTGGGCCGAGATGGCCGCGCTCTCGCGCAGCTTTCCGCCCTCTGCCCGCGCCCTTCGGCGCTATCACGCGATGAACCAGGGCGATTACCATGACTGGTACGAGACCCTGCGCGACGATCTGCGCTCAGAGCGGCCCGAGGCCGATATCCGGCTGATCCCGGTGGCGCCGATCCTCTCGGTGCTGCTGGGCGAGGACGGCCCGCTCGAGGACGTGCCCGCCGAGGCGCTCTATGTCGATCTCGATCCGCACGGCACGCCGAGCCTGTATTTCCTCGCCGCGATGATCACCTATGCCGCGACCTTTCAGGCGCCGCCGCCCGCTGACTTCACGCCGCCCGAGACGCTGCATCCCGAGATCGTCGCCAACTACCCCGAGCTTGCCGCGCTGGTATGGGACGAGATCTCGGCCTCCGGCGTGCTCGAAAGCGCCGGGCTGACACCGGAGGCGCCTGCCACGCGCACCGCTGAAGCTGCCGCCGAGTCCGAGCCCGAGGCCGCGCCCGCGGCGTCCGCCGAGCCGATGCCGGTGCGCGGGCAGGTGGCGCTGCCCGATCCGGGCGCGCGGCCGGAGGGCGCGCCGGCGCTTGCGATGGGACTGAACGGCATTGCCGATTGGTCGACCCAGGCGCCGTTCCTCGATCACATGAAGACCGCCCGGCAATGGGTCGGCCACCTGCCCGGGCAATGGGGCGGCGTGGAGGCCGAGGAGCTGCGCGCCGAAGGCGCCCTCGACGAGGCCGGCTGGCCGGTCAGCATCCCCGAGCGGGTTGAGCGTCTGGAGGCGCTGCTGCTCACCGATATCTCGTCGGATGCCGAGTACCTGATCGGCACCTACCGCGTGTTCTGGGAGGGCAAGGGCACGCTCGACATCACCGGTCGCGCCAGCCGGGTGCGGCTCGGCGAGGGCGAGGGCCAGTTCTGGTACGCCCCCGGCGAGGGCGCGGTGGGGGTCTCGATCACCGCCACCGATCCCGACGACCCGATCCGCAACATCCGCATCGTGCGCGAAGACCAGCTCGCGCTGTTCGAGGCGGGCGCGCTGTTCAACCCGCTCTGGATCGAGCGCATCCGCGACCTGCGCAATCTGCGCTTCATGGACTGGATGCACACCAACGGCTCGCCGGTGCAGAGCTGGGACGACCGACCCCGCATGAGCGATTTCAGCTGGACCTCCCGGGGTGTCCCGGCCGAGGTGATGCTGCGGCTCGCCAACCGCGTCGGTGCCGATCCGTGGTTCAATATCCCGCACATGGCCGATGACGATTACGTGCGCCAGTTCGCCGAACTGGTGAAGGCGCGGCTCGATCCGGATCTCAAGGTCTATGTGGAATACTCCAACGAGGTCTGGAACCACATCTTCGAGCAGGCGCGCTGGGCCGATGCGCAGGCCGATGCGCTCTGGGGCCGCTCCGAGGCCGGCTGGATGCAGTATTACGGGCTGCGCTCGGCGCAGGTCATGCAGATCTGGACCGACATCTATGGTGACGAGGCCGAGGACCGGCTGGTGCGGGTGGTCTCGACCCATACCGGCTGGCCGGGGCTCGAGGAGAGCGTGCTGATGGCGCCGCTGGCTTATCTGCAGCTCGGCCATCCGCCGCAGGACCTGTTCGACGCCTATGCTGTGGCGGGGTATTTCGGCTACGAGATGGGCGGCGAGGAGATGGCGCCGCAGGTCGACGACTGGCTGGCGCGCTCCGAGGCGGCGGCGGTGGCCGCGGGCGAGGCCGAGGGGCTGCGCCGCGTGGCGCTGCGCGAGTATGTCCGCGAGCATCGCTTCGACGCGGCGGTGGCGCCGGTGGCGCTGGCGCTGCTCGACGGCTCGCTCAAGGAACTGATCGAAGAGATCTTTCCCTACCATGCCAGCGCAGCCGAGGCAGCCGGGCTCGAGTTGGTGATGTACGAGGGCGGCACCCATGTCTCGGCCCAGATGGTTCGGGTCCAGGACGAGGAGCTGGCCGAGTTCTTCAAGTATTTCAACTATACACCCGAGATGGCCAAGCTCTACGAAGAGCTTCTGACCGGCTGGGTGGCGAGCGGCGGCACGCTGTTCAACGCCTTCGTCGATGTCGCCCCGGCATCGCAATGGGGCAGCTGGGGCGCGCTGCGGCATCTGGCTGACGACAACCCGCGCTGGAACATGCTGATGAGCTACAACGCCACCGCGCCTGCCGACTGGGAGCCGCGCGCACCGGGCAGCTTCGACGATGGGCTGCTGCTTGAGGGCGATGCCGGGAGCGAGACGCTCGAAGGCAGCGCGAAGCCCGACATCCTGCTCGGCGGAGACGGCGACGACACCCTGATCGGGCAGGGCGGCGACGACATCCTGCACGGTGGCGAGGGGCGCGACGTGGCGGTGCTGCCCGGCGCGCAGGCGGACTATGCTTTCACGCGCGAGGAGGGACGGCTCGTGGCGAATGGGCCGCAGGGTATCGTGCGGATGGTGCAGGTCGAGGCGCTGAGCTTTTCCGACGCACCGGGGGTCGAGCTGCCGACCGCCGGTCTCTGACTGCCGACCGCCGGTCTCTGAGTTCCCGCTTCGGGAGGGCTCCCTCTACGGCTCTTGCCGCGTCGCGAGGATCTCCGAGACCAGCGTCTCGGCACCGAGGCTGGCGCGGAAATGCGTCTCCACATGCGCCCGGCCGGCGGCGCTGAAATGCAGCGCGCTGTCGGGGTTCTGGGCAAGCTCGCGGATCGCGCGGGCCAGCGCGGTGGGCTCTTTCGGCGGCACCAGCTTGCCGGTGCTGCCGTCGTCGATCAGCTCGCGCACGCCGCCCGCATCGGTGCCGATCACCGGCACGCCGCAGGCCATCGCCTCCATGTAGGCCACGCCCAGCGGCTCGTGCCACGAGGCCAGCACGAAGGCATGTGCCTCGAGCAGCTTTGCCTTCACCGCCCCGGCGTCGATCGCGCCCAGCAGCTTGACGTGATCCTGCAGCCGCAGCTTGCGCAGATGCGCCTCGAGATCCTTGCGGAAGCCTTCGCCGCCGGCATCGTCCTCGCCGGCGATCTCGAGCCGCACGTCGACGCCCTGATCGAGCAGCTGGCGCATGGCCGACATCAGGTCCTGATGCCCCTTCACCACGTTGAGCCGGCCGCAGGAGAACAGCCGGATCGGGCGGCCCTTCTCGGGCGGTTGGTAGGGCGTCTCGCGTTTCAGCACCTCGGTATCCACCCCCATGGGGCGCACCGTCAGGCGCTCGGGGAGATCCTCGGGCATCGCCGCCTGCATCTCGTGCAGCAACTTAAGGGTGATGATCGTGGCAAACCCCGCGTGGCGCCACTTGAAGCGCTGACCGGGGCCGTAATCCGACAGCGGGCCATGCAGGGTCAGCGAATAGCTCGGCCCGCCGAGCTGCTGCGCCAGTGCCGCGATCAGCGCCGCGCGACCACAGGAATGCACGTGGACATGATCAAGCCCGGCCGTTGTCGCGTGGGCCTTCAGCGCCTGCGCCGCCGACAGCGTCACCGCCACGTCGCGGGCAAAGCCCGGACCCTCCCTCAGCGTCGCGCGCATCAGGCCGCGCGGCAGCAGCCCGCTCAGGGCACGCAGCGCGTTCAGCGGTTTGATCTGGCCGAGATAGGTGGTGCGGGCGATGGCGTCTTCCGACCAGTCATGCGCGATCAGGCCCGACGGCGGCATGCGCGTCGAGAGCAGGTCCACCTTGTGGCCCATCGCTTCCAGCGCCTGAACTTCGCGCCAGAAGAAGATATGAGTCTGGCCCGGAAACTGGGGTACCAGGTATCCGATCCGCAATCTCTGCGACACGCATCCCCCGCTGTCAGCTCGTCCACGCCAATGTGACCGGGAACGGCAGCGGTTTCCATAATGCCCTGCCGATTTCGCAAGAAGCCTCACCACCGTGTTCGCGGCGCATCAGGCGGGCTTGTATCAATCTGATTATATTTTGAGAGGGCTTCTTCCTTTAACCACAATTTGGTGGCATGTGGACGCTGTGAGGCGCGTTTGGCGCATGTGAGTGTCTGTTTGGTATCGATATGACGGGATCTTCCGAGACTCCCGGGACGCCAGCCGTTTCGGTCATCTTACCGGCAAGCAATGAAGCAGCGCTGATCGGCGGCTGCCTTGAGGCCTTGTGCGCCTCGCATTGGCCGGACGAGGCGCCCGTCGAGGTCATCGTCATCGCCAATGGGTGCCGCGACGACACCGCAGAGCGCGCCCGTGCCAAGACGCCTGCCTTCGCGCAGCGCGGCTGGACGCTGCAGGTGCTCGAGCGGCAGGAGGGCGGCAAACTTGCCGCGCTCGATGCCGGGGATGCCGCCGCGAGCGGTGCGACGCGAGTCTATCTCGATGCCGACGTGATCGTGGCGCCGGAGCTGCTGAGCCAGCTGCACGAGGTGCTCTCGTGCCCCGAGCCGCGCTACGCCAGCGGCACCGTCAACATCACTGCCCGCAGCGCCGTGTCGCGCGCCTATGCGCGGATCTGGCGACAGGTGCCGTTCATGGCGCAATGCGTGCCGGGCTGCGGCGTTTTCGCGGTCAATGCCGCGGGGCGCGGGCGCTGGGGATGCTTCCCCGACATCATCTCGGACGACACCTTCGTGCGGCTGAACTTCACCCCCGACGAACGCGTCGGCGTGCCGGCACGCTACGACTGGCCGATCGCCGAGGGCTTCGACCGGCTGGTCCGGGTGCGCCGGCGTCAGGATGCCGGCGTGGCCGAGATCGAGTCGCGCTATCCCGCCCTTGTCGCCAATGACGACAAGCCGGCCTTTTCAGCCTCGGACAAGCTGGCGATGGCACTGCGCGATCCGCTGGGCTTCGCGGTCTATACCGGGGTCGCGTTGAGCGTGCGCCTGCGCCCGGCCTCCGGCGACTGGAGCCGCGGCCGATGACGGGCGCGCTGCTCTCCCGCTTCCGCGGCGCGTCGCTGACCGCCCGGGTGATGCGCTCCTCGGCGCTGACCGTCGGTGGCTTCGCCTTCAGCCAGGGCCTGCGGCTGGCCTCGAACCTGATCCTGACGCGGCTGCTCTTCCCCGAGGCCTTCGGCCTGATGGCGCTGGTCTCGGTGTTCATGATGGGGCTGCAGCAATTCTCCGATGTCGGGGTCAGCCCGGCGATCCTGCAGAGCAAACGCGGCGACGAGCGCGATTTCCTCGACACCGCCTGGACCATCCAGGTGCTGCGCGGCGCCGGGCTTTTTCTCGTGGGCTGTGGCCTCGCCTGGCCAGCGGCGTATTTCTACGACGAGCCGCAGTTGCTCACGATCCTGCCGGCGGCGAGCTTTGCCCTGCTGATCGCTGGTTTCAAGCCGACCCGCATGGACAGCGCCAACCGGCACCTGAGTCTCGGCCTCGTGACGGTGCTCGACTTCGTCACCCAGACCACGGGCGTGCTTGCCGCGATCCTGCTGGCCTGGCTCACCGGGTCGGTCTGGTCGCTGGTCTTCAGCGGCCTGATCGCAGTGATCGTGGAGGTCGTCATCAACTGGATCTTCCTGCCGGGGGCTGGAAACCGCTTCCGCTGGGAGAAGCCCGCGGCGCGCGAGCTGATCAATTTCGGCAAGTGGATCTTCCTGTCGACGGTCTGCGGCTTCTTCTTCCACCAGAGCGACAAGATCCTGATGGGCAAGTATCTCAGCCTCGAGCTGCTGGGGATCTACAATATCGGCTACTTCCTCGCCGCCTTCCCGATGCTGCTGGGCGGCATGGTGACACGGCGCATACTGATCCCGATCTACCGCGAGAACCCGCCCACCGAGAGCCGCGAGAATTTCGTGCGCCTGCGCAAGATGCGTTTCGTGGTCACCGCCGCGCTGATCCTGATGGTCGGCATCTTCGCGGCACTGGGGCACTGGCTGGTCGATCTGCTCTATGACGAGCGCTATCTCGCCGCCGGCGCGGTGACGGTGATCGTGGCCTGCGTGCAGATGCCCCAGATCATCGTGCAGACCTACGATCAGGCGGCGCTGGCAGCCGGTGACAGCCGCACCTTCTTTGTCCTCGCGCTGGCGCGGGCGGTGCTGATGGTGGGCTGTATCCTCGCGGGGCTCGAGCTTGCCGGGCTCATGGGGGCGCTGCTGGGCATCGGGGCCGCCTATGTGCTGGCCTACCCGGTGGTGGTCTGGCTGGCGCGGCGCATGGGGGCATGGGATCCGCTGCACGACGCGCTCTTCACGCTGGTGGCGCTTCTGCTGGCGGCGCTGGCGGTGGCGATCAACTGGGAGGCAATCGTGGCGCTGGCGCGACTCGGTTGATAGAATCGTTCCTTATGAAGTCGACGCGACGGCGCCAAGGCCGATCATTGTCTCCAAATTCGCGACAATGGCAGCCAATTCTGCGAGAAACAGGGGTTATCGTTGCGAGTGACAACGGGCTGCCCCATTTTCTTCTAACTCTTCGTTTACGACGGCGGCACGTCGCGGGTTACGAGGTACTGGTTCATGAGCACAGCATTGCCGCTGCCAGGCAGCGAGAATGACATTGCCATCGTCGGCATGGCAGCGCACCTGCCCGGGGCCGACAGCATCCTCGCCTACTGGGACAACCTGCGCGCCGGACGCTCATCGATCCGCCGCCTGACCGAGGACGAGTTGCGCGCCGCCGGAGAGGATCCGGGCCTGATGCGGCACAAGGATTATGTTCCCTTCGCCGCGCCGCTCGATGATTTCGAGATGTTCGACGCCGAGTTCTTCGGGTTCTCCCCGAAGGAAGCGGCGATCATGGACCCGCAGCATCGCCAGTTCCTCGAGACCGCGTGGGAGGCGCTCGAGAATGCCGGCCACGTGCCCGACAGCTTCGACGGACAGGTCGGCGTCTTCGCCGGCTGCGGCATGGGCTCGTATTTCTATTTCAACGTCTGCTCGAACCCGGACCTCGTCGAGAACACCGGCATGTTCCTGTTGCGCCATACCGGCAACGACAAGGATTTCATGACCACCCGCCTGAGCCACGTGCTCGATCTGCACGGGCCGTCGATCAACCTGCAGACCGCGTGTTCCACCTCGCTCGTCGCCACGCACTATGCCGCGCAGGCGCTCTTGAACGGCGAGTGCGACATGGCGCTGGCCGGCGGGGTGACCATCGAACTGCCGCAGAACCGGGGCTATCTCTACAAGGAGAACGAGATCCTCTCGCCCGATGGCGCCTGTCATGCCTTCGACCACCGCGCGCAGGGCACGGTGTTCGGCTCGGGTGCGGGCGTGGTGGTGCTGCGGCGGCTGTCTGACGCCATCGCCGATGGCGACCACATCTGGGCCGTGATCAAGGGCACCGCCGTCAACAATGACGGCGCGCAGAAGGCCGGCTATCTCGCGCCGTCCGTCGACGGGCAGGCGCAGGCGGTGGCCGAGGCGCAGGCCATGGCCGGCATCCCCTCGGACACGGTGGATTACGTCGAGTGCCACGGCACCGGCACCTATCTGGGCGACCCCATCGAAGTGGCCGCCATGACGCAGGCCTTCCGCGAGAGCTCGGACGCGGTGGGGCATTGCCGCATCGGCTCGGTGAAGACCAATATCGGCCATCTCGACACGGCCGCCGGGGTGGCGAGCCTGATCAAGGCCTCCATGGCGCTGCACGAAGGCGAGATGCCGCCCTCGCTGGGCTACGAGGCGCCGAACCCGGCGATCGATTTCGAAAGCTCGCCCTTCGTGGTGAACGACAGACTGACGCCGTGGCCGCAGACCGGACATCCGCGCCGCGCCGGGGTCAACTCGCTGGGCGTCGGCGGCACCAATGCCCACGCGGTGCTCGAGGAGGCGCCCGCGCGGGCCCCCTCGGACGAGAGCGACTGGCCGTTCCAGATCCTGATGCTGTCGGCCCGCAGCAAGGCCGCGCTCGACGATGGCGCGAAGCGCCTCGCGGCGCATCTGCGCGCGCATCCCGAGCAGCCGCTGGCCGATGTCGCATGGACGCTGAAGCAGGGCCGCCGGGCCTTCGAGAAGCGCCGCATCGTGGTGGCCGAAAGCCACGAAGAGGCCGCGCGCCTGCTCGAGGAGGACGCGCCGCGCCGGGTCCATTCCCACAGCGCGCTCGACCGGCCAGAGACCGTGTTCATGTTCCCCGGGGGCGGGGCGCAATACGCCGGCATGGCGCGCGATCTCTACGAGACCGAGCCGGTCTTTGCCGAATGGATGGACCGCGGTCTCGACGCGCTGGCCGAGATCACAGACGCCGACATCCGGGCGCTCTGGTTGCCCGCCGCGGGCGACCGGGATGCCGCCGACGCGGCGCTGACGCGGCCGTCGCTGCAACTGCCGCTGATCATGATCACCGAGTACGCGCTGGCGCAGCTTTGGATGAGCTGGGGCATCCAGCCGGTGGCGCTGGCCGGCCACTCGATGGGCGAGAATACCGCCGCCTGCCTTGCCGGCGTCATGAGCTTCGAGGATTGCATCGGGCTCGTGCACCTGCGTGGCCGCCTGTTCGACAGCGTGCCGGCGGGCGGCATGCTGTCGGTGAGCCTCTCTGCCGAGGCGCTGCAGCCGCTGCTGGGCGAGGATCTCGATCTCGGTGCGGTCAACGCCCCCGAGCTCACCGTGGCCTCCGGCCCGCAGGCGGCGCTCGACGCGCTCGAGGCGCGGCTGCGTAGCGACGGCATCGACTGCCAGCGCATCCCCATCGACATCGCCGCGCATAGCCGCATGCTCGAGCCGATCCTCGACGATTTCCGGGCCTACCTGCGCTCCATCGACCTCTTCGCGCCGCAGATCCCGCTGACTTCGAACCGCAGCGGCGCGCTGATGACCGACGAACAGGCGACCTCGCCCGACTACTGGGTCGAGCACCTGCGCGGCACCGTGCATTTCGCCGATTGCATCGCCACGCTGGCCAGGCCCGAGCGCATCTATCTTGAGGTCGGGCCGGGCAAGGCGCTCTCGGCGCTGGCCCGGCAGCACCCCGACGTGGCGGGGCAGGCGGTGCTGTCCTCGCTGCGCCACCGCGACGATGCCATCGCCGATGACAAGCACATGTTCGAGGTGCTGGGCCGATTCTGGGCGCTGGGCGCGAGCTTCGACTGGGAGCAGGTCTGGGGCGATGCTCGGCGAAACCGCGTCGTGCTGCCCTCCTACGCCTTCCAGCGCGCGCCCTATTTCATCGCGCCGGGCAAGGCGCAGTCCGACACCACGCCGCAATTCCTGATGCGCAACGACGATGTCGCGAGCTGGGGCTGGAAGCCGGTCTGGCGACCGCGTGCGGCGGCTGTCGAGGTCGATGTCGAAGCCGGGCTTGCGGAGGCCGAGCCGCAGAGCTGGCTGGTCTTCATGGATGAGGCCGGGCTTGCTACCCGCGCAGTGACAAAGCTCCGCGCCGCCGGTCACACGGTGATCGAGATCCGCCCCGGCGACAGCTTCACCCGCGTCTCGGACACCGCCTACCTCCTGCCGCCCGAGCGGGGCCGCGAGGGATACGACCTGCTGTTGCAGGATCTCGCCCTGCGCGGCCACGTGCCGACCCGGATTGCGCATTTCTGGCTCGTCACCGAGGGTGAGAGCCATCGTCCGGGCTCGAGTTTCTTCCACCGCCTTCAGGAGCAAGGCTTCTACGCGCTGCTCTTCCTTGCGCAGGCGCTCGCCGAGGAAAACCTCCCCCGCCCGCTGCACCTGACCGTGGTCACGAGCGGTGCCGCCCGGGCGCGCGACGAGGCGCTGCCCTATCCTGCCAAGAGCACCATCGCCGGGCCCGCCCGGGTGATCCCGCGCGAGCTTCCGGGCGTGACGGTCTCGACCCTCGACCTCGCCCTGCCGCCGCAGCCCGAGGCCGGGCTCTTCGCGCAACGCAAGTCCGCAGCGCGGCACGAGCAGGCGCTTGAGGCGCTTGGCCTGCAAGTCCTCGAAGAGCTGCTCGCCGAGCCCGCCAATGCCATTGCCGCCCTGCGTGGTGCCAAGCGCTTTGAATGCGCCATGAAACCCGTCGATCTGCCCGAGCCCACCCCCGTTGCCCGCGACGGCGGCACTTACCTGCTCACTGGCGGCTTCGGCGGCATCGGCCTGACGCTGGCACAGGACTTCGCCACGCGCGGCGCCAACCTTGTGCTCATCGCGCGCCGGGCGCTGCCCGAGCGCGACGCATGGCCCGACTACCTTGCCCGCCACGCGCCGCAGGACGGGCTGGCGCGGCGCATCCGGGCCGTGCAGGCGCTGGAAGAGGCCGGGGCGCAGGTGATGATCGCCGCCGCCGATGTCTGCAACCCGGGCCAGATGCGGCAGGTCCGCGACGAGGCCGAGGCCCGCTTCGGCCCGATCACCGGCGTGGTCCACGGCGCTGGCGTTATCGACGACGCGCCGCTGCTCGCCAAGTCGCCCGCCAGCGTCGAGGACGTGTTCACCCCCAAGATCCACGGCACGCAGGTGCTGGGCGAGGTGTTCCCCGATGGCAGCATCGAATGGATGGTGCTGTTCTCATCCTCCTCCACCGTGACCGCGCCGGCGGGTCAGGTCGACTATGTCGCCGCCAACGTCTATCTCAACGCCTTCGCGCAGGCCCGTGCGGGCGGTCGCACCAAGGTTCTCGCGATCAACTGGGGCATCTGGAACGAGGTCGGCATGGCCGCAGAGGCCGTCGCCGCGCGCCGTGGCGAGGTGCCGCCCGCGCCGATCGAGCCGGCGGGCGTTCCGATGCTCGACGATAAGAGCTTCGACGCGCAGGGCAACCGCCTGTTCACCGCGCGCTATTCCGCCGACGACTGGTTCATCGACGAGCACCGGACCCGCGCCGGGGACGCGCTGCTGCCGGGCACCGGCTATCTCGCGCTTGCCGCCGAGGCGCTGCGGGCGCAGCACGAAACCGGCGCGTTCGAGATCCGCGACCTGACCTTCCTGCGCCCGCTGCGGGTGGCCGAGGGCGGCGCGCGCGATGTGCGCCTGCGGCTCTCGCGCCGTGACGAAGGCTACGGGTTCGAGGTGCTGGCGGATGCCACGCTGGCTGGCAAGCGCGGTCACGCGCTGACCGCGCAGGCGACGCTGGCGCTCCTGCCGATGCGCCGCCCCGAGCCGCTCGACCTTGCGGCGATTCGGGCCCGCTGTGGCAAGCCGGTGGTGGCCGCCGACGGTGGCAAGCTTGCCACCGCGCAGGAGGTGCAGCTCGCCTTCGGCCCACGCTGGCGCGTGCTCGACCGCCGCGCGCTGGGCTGCGGCGAAGGCATCGCCGAGCTGTCGCTGGCCGAGGCCGCGCAGGCCGATGGCTGCCTGCTGCATCCGGCGCTGATGGACATCGCCACCGGCTGGGCGATGGAGTTGATCGAAGGTTATCAGCCGACCCATCTCTGGGTGCCGGTGAGCTATGCCCGGGTGCGCGTGCACGCGCCGCTGACAGACCGCATCGTCAGCTGGGTCCGCAACGCCGCCGAGAACCGCGCCGATGCCGAGACCGCGAGGTTCGACATCACGCTTTCGGCCCCGGACGGCACCGTGCTGGTCGAGATCTCGGGCTTCACCATCCACAAGCTTGCCCAGCCCGATATCCTGCACGCCGCGCCGCGGCTTACCGCCGCCGAGCTCGAGGTCGAGGGCGCGCAGGGCACGGCGCAGCCGCTCTCGCCCGCGGAGGAGCGGCTGGCCCACAACCTCAGCCAGGGCATCCTGCCCGACGAGGGCGTGAGCGCCTTCGCCCGCGCGCTGGCGCTGGGGCTGCCGCAGGTGGTGATCTCGTCGATGGATCTCGACCAGCTTACCCGCCAGACCGCCGCGTCCACCGCCGAGGCCGGCGAGGTGCAGAAATTCGACCGGCCGCAGCTTGACGGCGATTACGTTGCGCCCGAGACCGATATCGAGCGCACGCTGGCGGGCTTCTGGGAGGAGCTGCTCGGGGTGCAGAATGTCGGCGTCGAGGACAGCTTCTTCGATCTCGGCGGGCACAGCCTCATCGCGGTGCGGCTGTTCTCGATGGTCAAGAAGACCTACCGCGTCGAGTTCCCGATCTCGGTGCTGTTCGAGGCGCCGACGATCCGCAAATGCGCCGCGATGATCGCCGAGGAGGCGGGGATCACCGCCTGCAAGGACGGCGCCGAGCCTGCGCCGAAAGCGCCCGAGCGCCGTTTCACCCATCTCGTGCCGATGCATGACGGCGAGGGCGGGCCGCGCACGCCGTTCTTCCTCGTGGCCGGCATGTTCGGCAACGTGCTGAACCTGCGCCACCTCGCCAATCTTCTGGGCGCCGACAGGCCGTTCTATGGCCTGCAGGCGCGTGGGCTCTATGGTGGCGAGGATCCGCATGGCAGCATCGAGGAGATGGCCCGCGACTACATCGCCGAGATGCGGCAGGTGCAGCCCGAGGGGCCGTACATGGTCGGCGGCTTCTCCGGCGGCGGCATCACCGCCTTCGAGATTGCCCGCCAACTCGAGGCTGCGGGCGAGGAGGTGTCGCTCTGCGTGCTGCTCGACACGCCGCTGCCCACCCGACGCCCGCTCGAGCCGAAGGACCGGATGCTGATCCAGATGCAGGAGCTGAAGGCCAAGGGGCTGTTCTACCCGCTGATCTGGGCGCGCAACCGCATCCGCTGGGAGATCGCCAAGCGGCAGGCCAAGGAAGACACCGCCGAGCAGCACAGCTTCCACAACGCCGAGATCGAGGCCGCCTTCCTCGAAGCCGTGGCCCGCTATGAGGTCACGCCCTGGCAGGGCCGGCTGGTGCTCTACCGCCCGCCGCTGGTGGGCAAGTGGCAGGTCTCGCAGGGGCGCATGGTGAATTCCGAGCGCGCCTACGTAATGCAGGACAACGACTGGAGCCAGTACGTGCCGCATGTGGAGGTGCACGAGGTGCCGGGTGATCACGACAGCATGGTGCTCGAGCCCAATGTGCGGGTGCTGGCGGCGCTGATGCGCGAGGCCATCACGAGCGCCGAGGCGGAGCTGCGCGGCGGTTCGGAGGTGGTCGACTTCCCCGGCCGCTCCGGCCACCGGGCGGCGGAGTAGGCGCATGGGTCCGAAGCTGCTGATCGTCTCGCTGAATTACCGGACGCCGGAGATGACCCTGCGCTCGGTGCAGGCGGCGCTGCGCGAGATGGCTGGGCTCAACGCCGAGCTGGTGATCGTCGACAATGACAGCGGTGACGCCTCGTTCGAGACGATGCAGGCGGCGCTTGGCTCGGAGGATTGGGCGCAGGGCGCCCCGATCCGGCTGATCCAGTCGGGCCATAATGGTGGCTTCGGCGCCGGAAACAACGTGGGCATTCGGGCCGGCTGGTCCGACGGCAGCGCGCCGGATTACGTCTATGCGCTGAACTCCGATGCCTTCCCGGATCCGGGCAGCCTGCGGGCGCTGCTCGACCATCTCGAGACACATCCAGAGGCTGGATTTGCCGGCAGCTACATCCACGGCGAAGCGGGTGATCCGCACATCACCGCCTTCCGCTTTCCGTCGATCGCCTCGGAGCTCGAAGGCGCGGCGCGGTTCGGACCGATCTCGCGCCTGCTGCATCTCCGGCGCGTGCCGCTCGAGATGCCGGCGCAGACCCAGCGGGTCGACTGGCTGGCCGGGGCCTCGCTCATGATGCGGCAGAGCGTTCTAGACGAGATCGGCCTCTTCGACGAGACCTTCTTCCTCTATTTCGAGGAAACCGACCTCTGCCTGCGCGCCGCGCGGGCGGGGTATGAGACCCACTATGTCCGCGACAGCGAGGTCACTCATATCGGGTCGGTCTCGACGGGGATGAAGACATGGGGGCGGGTGCCGGGCTTCTGGCTCGACAGCCGCTGGCACTATTTCACCAAGAGCCACGGGCGCGCCTATGCGGCCGTGGCAACGCTCGCGCATCTGGCGGGCGGTCTGCTCTGGCGGCTGCGGCGGGTGCTGCAACGCAAGGCTCAGGCCGACCCGGACCACTTCCTGCGCGATCTCGTGTTTCATGACCTCAGGGCGATGACCCGGCCTTTGCCGGTCACACGTGAAACCAAACCCGGCCCGGCGCCGGGGGCGGTGCTTGGGGCACAGTCGGAGTAGGCAGTATGGCGCAGTTTTCCAGCGTGGTGATCGGCAACGAATCCCTCCTCGTACAATGCAGCGAGAAGCTTCTTGCGGCGGGGCATCCGATCCGGGCGGTCGTGACCCGCAATCCGGATATCGCCGACTGGGCGACGGGCCGGGCGCTGACGGTCGTCGCGCCCGGCAAGGGGCTGGCCGAGCGGCTTGACGGGCTGGAGTTCGACTGGCTGCTCTCCATCGCCAATCTCGACATCATCCCCGCGGCGGTGCTGTCCCGGCCCGGCAAAGGTGCGATCAACTTCCACGACGGCCCGCTGCCGCGCCATGCCGGGCTCAACGCGCCGGTCTGGGCGCTCATCGAGGGCGAGAGCCGTCACGGCGTGACCTGGCACATAATCGAGGGCGGCGTCGACGAGGGCGACATCCTCGTGTCGCGCGGCTTCGACATCGCGCCCACCGACACCGCGCTGACGCTGAACACCAAGGCCTACGAGGCCGCCATCGACAGCTTCGGCGACCTGATGGAGCAGCTCGAGCACGGGCTGCGCCGCTTTCCGCAGGACCTGTCTCTGCGCAGCTACCATGCGCTGGCCGACCGCCCCTCGGCGCACGGGTTGCTCGACTTTACCCGCCCCGCGACCGAACTGGCGCGGCTGGTGCGGGCGCTCGATCACGGCGGCTATGCCAATCCGCTTTCGGCCCCGAAGTTTCGAGCGCATGGCGCGTTCTGGCTCGTCGGAGAGGCCCGCGCGGTCGACGGCAGCGGCGCGCCCGGCGCCGTGCTCGAGGCGACCGACGATCACCTGACGGTGGCCTGCGGCAGCGGCGCGCTGCGGATGGCGCATTTCACCCATCCCTGCGGCGCGCTGGCACTGGTGGCACAGGTCGGCAAGCCGGGCGAGGCGCTCGACCTCGTGCCCGGCGACGAACGCGCCGCCATTGCCGAGGCAGTGGCGCAGGTCGCGCCGCATGAGGGCTATTGGCGCAACCGTCTGGCCGAGCTGTCTCCCGCGGAGCTTCAGGGGCTCGGCAAGGCGGGCGGCGAGGTGGTCTCGCGACCTCTGGTATTGGGCAACGCGGTGCCAGCGCAGGTCATCGCCAGCGCCTTCGCGGCGCGGCTCGATGGGCACGAGCTCTGCGATCTCGCCTATGCCGACGACGCGCTCGCCGCGCTGGCCTCGACCGGGGGCATCGCGCCGTGGGCACCGCTGCGGGTGAAGGCTTCGGACAGTGTGGATGCGCTGGCGCAGCGCCTTGAAGAGGAACTTGCCGAGGTTCGGAAGCGCAAGGGCTTTGCCACCGACCTGCCGGCCCGCGAGCCGCAGCTCTCCGGTGCGCCGCAGGTGCCGCATATTGGTCTGACCCTTGGCGCGGGCCATATCGAGGGCACCGCGATCACCATCGAGCTGACCGCCGGGGGCGCGACGCTGCATACCGATACCGGGCGTCTGCCGCAGGCCCAGGCCGAGCTTCTTGCCGCGCGGTTCGAACTGATGGCGCGCGAGGCGCAGGGCCAGTCCGACCTTGCCAGCCTGCCGGTGCTGCCCGAGGCCGAGCGCGACATGGTGCTGAACCTGTGGAACGCTACCGAAGAGGCGCATGATCGCAGCCTGACCATGCAGGCGGCGTTCGAGGCGCAGGTCGCAAAGACCCCCGACGCGGTGGCGCTGGTCTTCGAGGATCAGAGCCTGACCTATGCCCAGCTCAACGCCCGCGCCAACCAGGCAGCGCATGTGCTGCGCGGCATGGGCGTGGGCGCCGGGGCTGTGGTCGGGCTGTATGCTCGCCGGTCGGTCGACCTGATGGTCGGCGCTCTTGGCATCCTGAAGGCGGGCGGCGCCTACCTGCCGCTCGACCCGTCCTATCCGGCGGACCGCCTGCGGCACTACATCGCCGACAGCGGCGCGCCGGTGATCGTGACGCAATCCGAGCTGAAGGGCGATCTGCCCGAGCACAGCGCTGACCTGCTGGTGATCGACGCCGATCCGCGCCTGCCGCAGGCGCCGACGCAAAACCCCGCCCCGGCAAGCGGGCCGGAGGATCTCGCCTACCTGATCTACACCAGCGGCTCGACCGGCACGCCGAAGGGCGTGATGATCGAGCACCGCAACGTGCTGAATTTCTACCTCGGCATGGACGCCAACGTGCCGCACGAGCCGGCGGGAACGTGGCTCGCTGTGACCTCGCTCAGCTTCGACATCTCGGTGCTCGAGCTGTTCTACACCACGGCGCGCGGCTTCAAGGTCGTGCTGACGTCCGACGAGGACCGGGGGCTGATCTCGAACGGGCCGATGCCGCTGTCGGACCGCTCCATGCAGTTCTCGATCTATTACTGGGGCAACGATGACGGCGCGGGCCGCGACAAGTACAGGTTGCTGCTCGAGGGCGCCAAGTTCGCCGATCAGAACGGGTTCTGCGCGGTCTGGACCCCTGAGCGGCACTTCCACGCCTTCGGCGGGCCCTATCCCAACCCCTCGGTGACCGGCGCCGCCGTCGCCGCGGTGACGCAGAACATCGCCGTGCGCGCGGGCTCGGTGGTGGCGCCGCTGCACCATCCGGCGCGCATCGCCGAGGAATGGGCGGTGATCGACAATCTCACCAACGGGCGCGCCGGGCTGGCCATCGCCTCGGGCTGGCAGCCGGACGATTTCGTGCTGCGTCCCGAGAACACCCCGCCCGAGAACAAGCCCGCCATGCTCGAGAACATCGAGCAGGTGCGCCGCCTCTGGCGCGGTGAATCCGTCGCCTTCCCGCGCAAGGACGGCTCGCTGCACGAGGTCGTGACGCAGCCGCGCCCGGTCTCGGCCGAGCTGCCGGTCTGGGTCACCACCGCCGGCAACCCCGAGACCTGGAAAGAGGCGGGGCGGCTGGGCTGCAACGTGCTCACCCACCTGCTCGGCCAGTCGATCGACGAGGTGGCCGACAAGATTCGGCTCTATCACGGCGCGCTGCGCGAGGCGGGGCATGACCCGAAGGACTTCACCGTCACGCTGATGCTGCACAGCTTCGTCGCCGCCACCCGAGAGGAGGCGCGCGAGGTCGCTCGCGAGCCGATGAAGGCGTACCTGCGCTCTGCCGCCGGGCTCATCAAGCAGTATGCCTGGGCCTTTCCGGCCTTCAAACGGCCGCAGGGGCTCAACAACCCGTTCGAGCTGGATCTCGAGATCCTCACACCCGAGGAACTCGACGCGATCCTCGATTTTGCCTTCGAGCGTTACTTCAACGACAGCGGCCTCTTTGGCACCGTCGAGGATGCGCTGGCGCGCACCGAGGAGCTCAAGCGCATCGGCGTGGGCGAGATCGCCTGCCTGATCGACTACGGCATCGAGCGCGAGCGCGTGCTCGAGGGGCTGCGACCGCTGGCGCAGGTGGTGCAGGGGGCCAACGTGGCGCCCGAGCTCGATGCGGGCGACTTCTCCATCGCGGCGCAGATCCTGCGCCACGAGGTGACGCATCTGCAATGCACGCCCTCGATGGCGCGGATGATCGCGATGAACGACGAGGCGCGCTATGCGCTGTCGAAGGTGCAGCACCTGTTCCTTGGCGGCGAGCCGCTTCCCGGCGCGCTGGTGCAGGAGTTCGGCAAGATCACCGAGGCCAGCGTCACCAACATGTACGGCCCGACCGAGACCACGATCTGGTCCTCGACCGAGGCGGCCGGGCCCGTCGACGGGGTGGTCAATATCGGTCTGCCGCTGGCCAACCAGCAGCTCTACGTGCTCGATGACGACATGCGCCCGGTGGGCGTGGGGCAGCCGGGCGAGCTTTGGATCGGCGGCGAGGGCGTGACGCGCGGCTATTGGGGCCGCGAGGATCTGACCGCCGAGCGCTTCCTTCCGAACCCGTTCCACGGCGGACGGATGTACCGCACCGGCGATCTGGTGCGCCGTCGCATGGATGGGCGCATCGACTTCATCGGGCGCGTCGATCATCAGGTGAAGATCCGCGGCTTCCGCATCGAGCTTGGCGAGATCGAGGCGGTGATGGAGGCGCAGCCGGGGGTGACTCAGGCAGTGGTTGTCGCGCGTGAGGATCAGCCGGGCGACATTCGCCTGGTGGGCTATTACAGCGCCGAGACGCCGCTCGACGAGGCGGCGATGAAGGCGGCGATGGGCGGGGATCTTCCGGGCTTCATGGTGCCCTCGCACCTGATGCGGCTCGAGAGTTTCCCGCTGACGCCCAACAAGAAGGTCGACCGCAAGGCGCTGCCCAAGCCGATGACCAGGGCGCTTGCCCCGAAAGCCGTAGCCAGCCCCGCCCCGGAAGCGCCCCCCGCCGCGGCGCCGCTCGTGGCGCGCGGGGCAGGGCAGGGCAGTGCGCAGGTCGAGGCGCGCATCGCCGAGATCTGGTCGACGGTGCTGGGCGTGGCCGAGATTTCGGGGCGCGACAGTTTCTTCGACCTTGGAGGCCATTCGCTTCTGGCGGTCCAGGCGCATCGCGCGATCCGCGACGAGCTTGGGGCGAAGGGGCTGTCGATCACCGACATCTTCCGCTTCCCTGTGCTTGCCGATCTGACCGCGCGGGTGGCGGGGCTTGTTAATCCCGGGGCCGCACCGACTGTCGCCCCGAAGCGCGCTCCCGCGCCGCAGCCGGAACTGGCCGCCGCCCCGGCCGCCCCTGCGCCCGAAGCGCCGGCCCCCGTCGCCAATGACCGGGCGAAGGCGCGGTCCGACGCCATGGCGCGCCGTCGGGCGATGCGGGCGCGGCGCAGCGCCTGAGGCGATGGATGCCGCCACGCTGAGACGGGCGCTTCGCAGGGTCCGCTTTCCCGAAGGGCTGGGATGGGCCGTGCGAGAGGCGACCGGTGATCCCGATGCGCTCTTCGCCGAGGAGCGCGTCGCCGTCTCGAAGGCGATCCCCGCGCGTATCGCCGAATTCGCCGGTGGCCGCAGGGCTGCGCGCGCAGCCATGGCGCAGCTCGGCCTGCCGCCCTGCGCCATTCCCGCCCGGCCCGACCGCGCCCCGCACTGGCCCGAGGGCGTTCTCGGCAGCATCAGCCATGCGGGCCCGGTCTGCCTTGCGGTGGTCGGGCGACGCGCCGACTGGGAGATGATTGGCATCGATCTCGAACCCGACCGCCCGATGGCGGCCGAGCTTGTTCCCGAGATCGCAGCGCCCGACGAGTTGGCGGCGCTGGCGCCGCTGCCGCGGACACTGGCCGCGACCCGGATCTTCAGCGCCAAGGAGGCCGCCTACAAGGCGCAGTACCCGGTGACGAGGGCGCTGTTCGGCTTCGACGCGATGCAGGCGAATCTGCAAATTGGGCGCATGAATATGGCGAAAAATGTCGGGCTCGGGCGCGGAGCTGTGCTGCCAATGTGGCAGCTTCTGGTCGCGAACCACGTCATTTCACTCTGCCTAAGCGCGAAAATAGGCTAATACCCCCGATAATGAGGCAAGAATAAGGCCGTGTTTCGCAAATCGGACACGAATTGTTTCCCATTCGTCGTCGTTTGAACGTGGCTAAATTTGGGCAAATTTGTTAGTTTGTGTCTCGAAAGCGGCGTGACCCCGACGCGTTTTGGCCCCAGTTGGGTCGGTCGGAGCAGGCGCTTTTTCCGAACGTAGGGTGGGGGCCAGACGTTGCCGGAGTAACGAGATGAACCAGTTCCAGTCGATCGGTGAGGTGCTGTCCGCACTGAAACGCCGTGCCCTGCTGATTTTACTAGTGACCGTACTTGGTAGTGCCGCCTCCGTCTGGCTCGCCCTGAACCAAATCAAGGTCTACGAAGCCACCGCCGTGGTGCAGATCGAGGAGGGCCAGATGCCCGACTCGCTCGCCGGGGCGTCTGCCCAGAACCAGGATGGGTCGCGTCGGGTGCGCCTGATCGAACAGCGCCTCATGTCGCGCGACAATCTTCTCGCCCTCATGGAAGAGCACGGCCTGTTTGACGGTGATACCGGTATGTCCGTGGGCCAGCGCCTGTTCCGGATGCGCGAGGCGGTCTCGATCCAGGAGATCCGGACCAACTCCAACAGCTTTGCCGCGCAGCAGGAGATGCCCTCTGGCCTGCGCATCAGCGTGGTCCTGCCCGATCCGCAGAAGGCGGCGGATGTCGCCAACGAGATGATGTATCAGGTCATCAACCAGTCGCGCGACCGCAGCCTCAGCAGCGCCCGCGACACGCTGGCCTTCTTCGAAAGCGAGGAGGCCCGTGTCGAGACCGAGATCGAGGCGATGGAAGCGAAGATCGCCACCTTCAAGCGCGAAAATGCCGAGGCCCTGCCGAGCGGCACCGGCGCGCTGCGCAGCCAACTCACCACGCTCGAAGACAGTCAGCTGGCTTTGGCGCGCGACATCGTCGAGATGGAAGGCAATTCCACCCGTCAGCGCGAGGAGGTCCTGGCGCGCCAGCTTGGCCTGATGCGCGAGCAGCAGAGCCTGATCGAACAGCGCATCAGCGAGATCGAGGAAACCTTGCTGCAGGCCCCCGAGGTTGAGCGCGAGCTCTCTGCGCTCGAACGCGATCTCGAACGGCTGAAGGATCAGTACAGCGTCATCACCCGCCGCAAGGCCGATGCCGAGATGGGCCAGATGCTCGAGGATCGCCAGCAGACGGACCGGTTCGAAGTGCTTGAAACCGCGCTTGTGCCCGAGTTCTCGGCCTCCAGCGGACGCAAGAAGATCGTCCTGGCCGGGGTCGTGGCCAGCGTCCTTGCCGGTGTCGTGATCGCGTTCGTGGCGGAGCTGCTGAACCCGGCGATCCGGAGCGCGGCGCAGATGGAGCGCGTCCTCGGCCTGCAGCCGGTGGTGTCGATCCCGGTGGTCGAGGCGCGGCGCGACCGCCGCAGCCGGCAGCTGCGGTCGGTCACCGCGGTGGGGCTGCTGGCGGCTCTGATGCTGGGGCTCTACCGGTTGTTCACCGACATCCTGCCGTGGCAGGGGCTTCTGGACAGGTTTCTGCCACGCATGGCCCGGTCCTGAGCGTCGCAGGGGCCGGGCCGGCGCCGGCCCCGAAGCGACGCTGAGACAAAGCTGCCGCGCGCAGCTCCCGCCAGACGATCAGCAGGTTTTCAGTAGGTATACTGCCGGATCTTGCTGCCTTCGGCCTTGTTGAGCACGGTGCCGAGCAGGGGCACGTCGTCGCCGAGCCGGCGCTGGGTCTCGCGGATCTCTTTCTCGGTGGTGATCCCGCCGCCGATCACGAGGATCACCCCGTCGAACTGGCCGCGGAAGGCCATCACGTCATCGTAGTAGAGCGCCGGCGGCAGGTCGAAGAGCATCACGTCAGGCGCGAACTCGTCCTCGATGTGGCGCAGCGCGGTACGGCTCTGCGGCGATTGCAGCAGCTCCGAGGCGTAGGGCTCGACGGTGCCGTTGAAGCCGAAGGCGATGTTGCGGCCGGCGTGGATCTCGTTTTCGCCCATACGGATCAGGTGATCTTCCGGCGGCACGAGGCCGCGCAGGACATCGCCCATGGAGCCGGGGTTCTTCACCCCCAGAACCTTATGCAGCGACGGGCGGCGCAGATCGCAATCGATGAGCATCGTGCGGCAGTTCTGCTGTCGCGAGAGGCTGATGGCGAGGTTGGCCGCGGTAAAGGTCTTGCCGCAATCCTTCGTTGGCGAGGTGATCGCCACGCGCGTCCACCCGCGTTCGGCCAGCGCCTGCAGCAGCCGCGTGCGCAGCACGTCGAAGGCGGCGTGGGCCGGGTCCTGACGCTCGGCGGTGATGATGCGGTGACGCTCGAGATGACGCGGATTGACGGTGAATTCCTGCAGCCGATGCCAAAGCGGCGTCGGCTTGCGGGCCGGGCTGCGGGGCGCCTGTGCCGGCGCGGTCTCGGCCTCGACCGGGGCTGATGCGGTCGCCGGCGCGGTGACTTTGTCGCCGTCATGCACGCGCAGCCGCTTGCGGATCTCCTCGCGCTTGGCGGTGGTCTGGCGCCGCGCCTCTTCGCGGGCCTCGGCCTCGCGCTGTTCCTGCAGGCGCGCCTCCTCGGCGGCACGCTGGCGGGCCTGTTCCTCGGCGCTGCGCCGGGCGGCCTCCTCGGCTGCGTGCGCCGTCTCCTCGGCCAGGGCGGCCTTGTCCTCGGCACGGCGGCGCTCGAGGCGCCGGTCGCGGGATTCAAGGGGCTCGATCGGCGGTTCTTCGGGGCCGTCATCGATGGGATTGCGGTTCCTGCGACGGAACTTGCGTCTTTCAACCATGGTCATGCCTCCGCACCTCGCAGATCACGCGGCGACCCATAGACTACCAGAACCTTGTATACCTGCATAAACCAGCCCGTTTGCCGGCGCGCCAGTCCACAGTCGTCCCGACCAGGGATTCGGCGCGCGTTAACCCTGACTCAGAGTAAACCAGAAGAATTTGACCAGAATGAGGACGGCCCCGTGACACTGCCGTCCCCAAGACAGGAGGTGCCCGCTCAGAGGCGGTCGAACTCCGATTCGCCCCAGTACCCGGCGCGGCGCATCGCAAGCGACCGGCGATAGCCCATCGTTCCGATCACCGTGACCGCGAACACGCCCAGCGAGACGCTGGCGACGAGGGTGGACATGAACTTGCCGCCGATCCCGTAGGCGATGCCCTCGAGAAGGTCGATCGAGACGCTGCCCATGGCGATGAAGTGAAGCGCGCAGACGCCGGCGACCATGCCGAGCCCCTTGCGAAGCTGGCTGCGCATGTCGTCGCCCTCCTGCAGCATGGCGAGCACGAATCCCGCGATGCCGGCGGCGATGCCGATCAGCAGGGTCATCGGGTTGTAGATCGCGAGGCAGTTCTCCAGCGCCGACATACCGGTCAGGTGCATGGCGGCGACGCCAAGCCCAGCCACCACGCCAAGTCCGACGCGCTTGTGCTCGCTCTCCACGAACAGGCTTGCCGCAACCGGGAGGCCGACCAGCACGACGCCGACAAGGATCGAGATCGCCGTCAGCGACATGTCGTAGGTCAGCGCCGCATCGGGACGGTAGCCGATCATGGCGACGAAATGCGTGGTCCAGACGCCGACCCCGGCGACCAGCGCCACCCAGACCGCCACGACGCAGCGCTGGTTGAGGGTGGCGTAGTCGCTGTTGCGCATCAGGAGCACGAGCATCCCCGCGGTGATCACGCAAACGCCGGCCGCGGCGGCGATGAAGTTGCTTTGGGTCTCGAGGATGCCCTGCAGTAGTGTACCTAACACGGTGGATTGCTCCGATGGTCGATTCTCAGTCTAAGTTGAGTTTGAGATCAACCTATCGATGCGGCGCAAAAGTGGCCGAGGAATGATGCTTTAATGTCAGGCTGTTAGTCCGTCTCACATTGAGATGACGGCGCCGCGTTCCGGGTGGGTGCAAGCTGCTGCCGAGACTGGATAATTGATCGTGTGCAAACAGTGCGTTGCGGTGGAAATCGCGCGGCGAAATCGGCCGAGACTTGGCAGCGGGTTTCTGGCTGAGGCGCAGTGAGCGGGCGGCGCGGGGCTGTCGGCATGAGACTCAGAAACCCGCCGCGACAGACAGGCATGGTCGTCGCCGCGCCCGGCGAATCGGGCGCGGCGGAAGGTTCAGAGCATCAGCTGGTAGCTGTGCGGCACGTATTGGAAGCCGTCGTCACGGGTCTCGGCATAGCCCAGGGCCGGGAACGGCATATGGTAGCCGATGAACGGGATCTTGTCGGCGGCCAGCATGTCGAGGGTCTTGCGGCGGGTCTGCGCGGCGGCTTCCTTGTCGGTGTCGAAGCTCACCTCCCAGTCGGGATGGGCCAGCGAGAACACGTAGTGATTGGCCAGATCGGCGATCAGCATCAGCTGCTTGCCGCCGCTCTCGAGCATGTAGCTCATGTGGCCCGGCGTATGGCCCGGGGTCATCACCGAGGTGATGCCCGAGGCGACGCTCTCGCCGTTGCCGATAAAGCTGAACTGCTCGGCCAGAGGCTCCACCTTGTTGGTGAAGGTGTCGTTGGCGACGCCGGACCAGTGATCGTACTCGGCCTGCCCGGTGACGTGCTGGGCATTGGCGAAGGTCGGGCCGTCGCCGCCCGTCAGGCCGCCGACGTGATCGCCATGCATGTGGGTGATCACCACGTGGCTGACATCGCCGGGCGCGTAGCCCGCCGCCTCGACCGCGGCGATAATACCGTCGGGGTTGAGGCCGGTGTCGAACAGGATCAGCTCGTTGCCGGTGTTGACCAGCGTGGGCGTGAAGAAGAACTGCGCCTTGTCGGTGGGAATGTTCGCGGCCTCGGCGGCCTCGGCGAATTCCTCGTCCGAGGCGTTCAGGCCGAAGATCGAATGCGGATCCTCGCGGGTGGCGGTGCCGGCCATCAGCGCGGTGACCTCGAAGTCGCCGAGCATGATGCGGTTCACCTTTGGCACCATCGCGCCTTGCTTGGCGGCCTGCGCCCGCAGCGGCGCGGCACCGGCCGCGACGAAGGGCATGGCAACGGCACCGGCGAGGGCGGTGCGGCGGCTGAATGTCGTCTGTTCCGTCATGTAGGTGACTCCCTCCTGTTGGTGTGCGGAAGGTAGATCGCGCGGGGCGGCTTGCCAGATCCGGCTTTGCAGCTTGTTAACGCGCCACGGGATAGGGAGCGGCACCCCAAGACGGAGATGCCGATGATTCCCGACACGACCAACCCCTGCTGGCGCCGCGTTCTCACCTCCGAGAGCGACCTGTCCGGCGCCGTGCTCGCCACCAAGCTGCTGGTCACGCGGCTCCGGCGCGAGGTCAAGGCACGCCCCGGAGCGCTCGGCCCCAAGATCGCCGAGCTGCGCGACTATTTCGAGAAAAATACCTTTGCGGCGAAGGACATCGCCCTCTTCTGAAAGGACTGGCCATGAAGAATGCAATGATGAGCGTGGCCGAGGCCGCGGCCCTGATCGAGGCCGGCAAGGTGCTGGTTGTCGCCGGATCGGAGGCGGCGCTGTCGCAGCTGCCCAAGGGGTGCTGGATCGGTGGCACCTCGGTCTATTTCATGACCGATACCGGCGGCCGGGTGGATCGCGATAACCTCTTCGTGACCGAGATCGAGGCCGCCGAAGACGCGCGCCCGGTGCTCTATGCCGGCGAGGATCTCCCGAGCCTGACGATGAACCGCTTCGACAACGGCCTGTCGGTGATCCTGATCCCGGCCTTCAGCAACGCTCATGAAGAGTTCGCCATTCACGGCAGCAGCTACTCGGGTGTGTTCGACCAGCCGCTCATGGGCTGGGTCACCGGCGTGCATCTCGACGATCTCGAGTCCGCCAAGCCCAAGGTGTTCGACGGGGCGCGCGGCATGGCTTTCGACGAGGGCGCGATGGTGCTGCACGTGAAACTGCGCGCCGATCGGGTCGCGGATATCGACATCCTGAACCTCTTCGAGCCCGATCAGACCGCCGACGAGATCAGTTTTGCAGGCACCGGGTTCACGGCGCAGACCGCGCTGGTCAATGGCGAAGAGGTCGACTTCGCAAGCTACCTTGCAGAGAAGGGCGTGGATACGCGCTGCCCGCTGGTGGCGAATTTCGCCGGCGCGATGATCAACGTCTCGTTCCAGTCGGTCGAGCCGGGCAAGCCGGTCAGCTTCTATGCGCCGGTGATCGAGGGCGTGAGCTATCGCGTCGCGCAGCTGCCGGGGGATTATGCCTCCGAATTCGTCGCTCGGGCGCAGGGCGAGGGCAGCCGCGAGCTGTCGTGCAACTGCATCCTCAACTACCTCTACGGAGAGCTCGAGTCGAAGACCACGGGCAGCTTCACGGGCCCCGCCACCTTCGGCGAGATCGCCTACATGCTGCTGAACCAGACCATGGTCCGGCTGAACATTCAGGCGGCAGAGGCCGCTGCGGTGGCATGAACGCAAGGTCTCCGGCACGCGTCGTGCCGGGGCCTCATTCCTCGATCAGGCTGGCGCCGCATTGCGGCAGGTAGCCCATGACCATCTCGTGGGTGCAGAGCGCTGTCGCCGGCGTGGTGACGGTCGCGCTCGCGGCTGCCGCCCCAAGCGCCAGCGAGTCCGGGCCGCTCATCCCGGCGGCGAGGCCATAGGCGAAGGCGCCGACAAAGCTGTCGCCCGCGCCGACGGCCGACACGACCGAGACATTGGCGGCGCTCACCTGCACCAGCCCGTCCGGCCCGGCCATCACCGAGCCATCCGCGCCGCGCGCCACGATGACCCGCTCGGCGGCGCCCCGCGCCACCAGTTCGGCGGCGAATTGCGCCGACTCGAGCCGCGTCACAAGTGGCCGCCCTGCAAGACCCTCGGCCTCCTCGGTGTCCATGCGCAGCACCGCGGGGGCCGGGTTGGTGCCCTTGGCGAGATATTCCAGCGCCGGGCCCGAGGTGTCGACGATCAGCAGCGCCTTGCGCGGCTCCAACTCGGCGCAGAGCTGGGTCGCGAAGGCGGCCGAGACGCCGGGTGGCTGGCTGCCGCTCAGCACCACGATGCCGCCCTCGGGCACCGATGCGGCAATCGCCTCGAGCGCCTCGGTCACCTGCTCCTCGGACCAGAGCGGGCCGGGCATGACAAAGCGGTATTGCTGGCCGGTCTCGCGATCGTGCACGGCCATGCTTTCCCGGGTGTCGCCCGGGGCCTGCATCCGCACCAGCGGGATGCCCTGATCGGCCATCGCCGCCTCGAGCCGCATGCCGGTGGGGCCGGCCAGCGCCACGAAGGCGCGGGCCTGACCGCCAAGGGCCGCCACGACGCGCGCGACGTTGATGCCACCGCCACCGGGATCCACGGTGAAGGGATCGCAGCGCAGCTTCGGCCCCGCGACGACGCGGTCCGCGGTCGTCGTCAGGTCAAGCGCGGGGTTCAGCGTGACGGTCAGAATATCGTTCATGGCGGAACCATGTCACTCAACCACCGGTTCGCCAAGAGCCTCGAACTGGACAAATGAGCGCGCTTGTGGGAAGTGCCGTCCGCGTAAGCAGGAGCCTCCCATGACCGTCACCCGTTTTGCCCCTTCGCCCACCGGCCACATCCATGTGGGCAACCTTCGCACGGCACTGTTCAACTACCTGATCGCCCGCAAGGCCGGCGGTACCTTCATTCTGCGCATCGACGACACCGATCCCGAGCGCAGCAAGGAAGAGTATGTCGACGGCATCAAGCGCGACCTCGAGTGGCTGGGCCTGACATGGGACCGGATCGAACGGCAGAGCGAGCGGCTCGACCGCTATCACGCCGCCGCCGACCAGCTGCGGGAGATCGGCCGCTTCTATGAGGCATGGGAGACCCCGACCGAGCTCGACCTGAAGCGCAAGAAGCAGCTCAACATGGGCAAGCCGCCGGTCTATGACCGTGCAGCGCTTGCGCTTTCCGACGACGAGAAGGCCGCGCTGCGAGCCGAGCGCGGCGATGGGGTGTGGCGCTTCAAGCTTGACCAGGAGCGCATCGAGTGGACCGATGGCATCCTCGGCGACATCTCGATCGACGCGGCCTCGGTTTCCGACCCGGTGCTGATCCGCGGCGATGGCCAGATTCTCTACACGCTGGCCTCGGTGGTCGACGACACCGAAATGGGTGTCACCCATGTTGTGCGCGGCTCGGACCACGTGACCAACACCGCGACCCAGATCCAGATCATCAACGCGCTGGGCGGCACCGTCCCAAGCTTTGCCCACCACTCGCTTCTGACCGGCCCGCAGGGTGAGTCGCTGTCGAAGCGTCTCGGCGTGCTGTCGATCCGCGACCTGCGCGAAAGCGGCATCGAGCCGGAGGCGCTGCTGTCGCTGATGGCGCGGCTCGGCTCGAGCCAGCCGGTGGAACTGCGCCTGTCGCTGGAAGAGATCGCCGAGGGCTTCGAGCTGTCGCAGTTCGGCTCTGCGCCGACCAAGTTCGATGTCAACGACCTCTACCCGCTGACCGCGCGCAAGCTGCACGGATTGCCGCTGTCCGCGGTGGCCGACGAGATCGCGGCGCTGGGCGTGCCTTCGGACAAGGCCGAGCTGTTCTGGAGCGTCACGCGCGAGAACATCGAGACCCGCAAGGATCTTGCCGGCTGGTGGGAGCTGTTCCGCGACGGCGCCGAGCCGGTGATCGCCGATGAGGACCGCGACTTCATCGCCGAGGCGATGGCGATCCTGCCCGAGGGGCCGCTCACCCAGGACAGCTGGGGCGACTGGACCAAGGCGGTGAAGGAGCAGACCGGCCGCAAGGGCAAGGGCCTGTTCATGCCGCTGCGCAAGGCGCTGACGGGCCGTGAGCGCGGGCCCGAGATGGCCGATGTGCTGCCGCTCTTGCAGACCATCCCGGCGCGCAAGCTCGCCAAGGGCTGAGCCTCAGACGCGACGCGCCAGCGCGTCGCGATCCTCCTTCACCTCGATGCTTTCCTGTGCGTGATGCAGCGCGTAGGCGCGGGTGCGCCGCGCCGCCTGCGCCAGATCGCGCCATTCGGCGTGTTCGAGCTTGGCCAGGGTGTCCAGCACCGTGCCGATCACCTCCGGATGGCCGGCACCGGCGCGGATCAGCGGCTCGAACCCGTCTTCCATCAGCTGGGTCGCGGTCAGCGCCGGGGCCTCGATGCGGGGGAATTGCGGCGGCTGCGCCTTGGGCGGCTCGGCCTCGGAGAACAGCCGCGCCAGCCGGTGCACCACGTCGACGGCGGTGCCCGGATCGTTGATCCCCGGCGACAGCGCCCGCACCGCGGTCTCGTTCAGCACCACGACGCCGAAGCGTGCGTCCTGCTCGGCGGTTCGGATCTCGCCGAAGGTGAAGCAGTTGCTCAGCGCCGTGCGCTCCTCGATGTCGCCCAGCACCCAGCCGAGGGGGGCGCCCTTCAGGACATGCGCACCCGGAGAGACGATGAGCGTGATCGAGGCGTCGGCCTTGGTCAGCGCATCGTGCAGCGCTTCCATGTTGATGAATTGCAGGTAGCCGCTCGAGGGGGCGGGCAGGGGCCAGGCGGCCTCGGGGATCTCGGCGTCCGGCGCAACGGGCAACCCGCCAAGGGCGGGGCGCCTCAGCGCGTTGTAGAGTGGATCGCGGGCCTGCCGGTCGACCATCTGGAGCGTGTCGTCCATGCTGCCCAGCGTGCTCAGATGCTCGATCCAGCGCAGGATCGAGACGATGATCGCCACGATCACCAGCACCGTCACCCCGAGGATCATCACCGCGGCATTGTCCGGGTAGAGCCCGGCGCGGAACATCACCAGCGCGGTCAGCGAATACAGGAATGCCCCGGTGAACACCGCCAGAACCGTGTGGGTCGTGGTGTCCGAGAGGTGCAGCCGGTAGGCGCGTGGTGTGGCCTGGCTGGCGGCGGCCTGATAGGCCTGCACCATCACCGACAGCGAGAAGGTGGTCACCGTCAACATCGTCGTGGCGAGGATGTTGAGGATCGGGATCACCGCGTCCGGACCGATCTTGATCTCCCATTCATCCGGCAGCAGCGGCTCGAAGAGCGGCGACAGGAACGCCATGGCAAAAGCCAGCACTGCGCCGAACACCACCCGTGCCACGAGGTTGCGCGCCACGCGGCGCAGCAGCAGCAGGGTCTTCGAGATCATCATGCCGCCACCTTGCGGGCGCCGAGCCCGGCGAGGCGGTCGTCGACGAAGCGTCGCTCGTCGTCGCTCAGGCGCTGGGCACGCGGGTAGCGGGGGGCCTCACGGTCGTCGAGGATCGGGGCGTCCCAGCCGGTGGTGGTGGCGAAGAACCGGTCGGCGCCTTCGGGTCCGAACTCGGTGAGATACCCCTGAACCACCACGTCGAGATAGCTCAGCAGCACCGGGTGATGGGCGTCGGGTGCGAAGATGCGCTCGGGCGGGATGGCATAGATCGCCAGTTGCGCGACGCTGGGCGCGTCGTGGCTGACGCTGTGCAGCGCATCGAGCCGGTCATAGGCATGTTCGCGCAGGTCGAGCGCCGCCCAGCCATCCGGCGGCACCGGCGCAATCAGCCCCTCGATCTCGCAATGGGGGTCGGGAATCGCGGTGAGAAAGGCCACGTTGCGGGCCTCGGTCCAGCGCCACGCGCGCCGCCAGCCGCGGGCCCGGGCAGTGTGGGCGGGGCTGAAACCATGGGTGAGGCGGTTCACGAGGGACCCGTAACCGAAGAAGAAAGCGCTGCTCATACCAGTTTTGCGAGTCCCGGATTGATGTATGTCAAATCGATATTTCTCCAATCATGTATAACGCCTGCATCCTTTGAAAATGGAGGGCGGGCCGTGCGCGTCACAAAAAGAACCAATATCGCCATTCGGGTCCTGATGCATTGCGCGGCCAACACCGGTCGCCTGGTGACCAAATCCGAGATCGCCAAGCGATGCAACGCCTCCGAAAACCACCTCGCACAGGTGATCAACCAGCTGGCCCAGCTGGGCTACCTGCACACCCAGCGCGGTCGCAACGGCGGGCTCGAACTGTCGCGTCCGGCCGAGCAGATCCGTATCGGAGACGTGTTCCGCGCGCTCGAGGCGCCGGTCCCGCTGGCGGAATGCTTTGCAGATGTCGACAACACCTGCCCGCTGACCGAGGCGTGCCGGCTGAAGATCGCGCTCAGCGACGCGGCCAATGCCTTCTACGCAACGCTCGACCCGATCACGCTCGATACGCTGATCTGCGACAATGCTCCGCTCATGGACATTCTCGCGCCACAGGGGCGCTGCGCGATGGCCAAGGTCGAGCCGGTCCTTGCGGCCCAGTGACAAACATCGTACCCTGAGACCCATCGCAGAGGGAGAACCGGCTTTGCCGGTGCCGAAGGAGCAACCGCCCCGGAAACTCTCAGGCCCACGGACCTTTGCGGACGCAGAACTCTGGAGAGTGGCGCGTGACAGCGCGCCCGCCGAAGGGATAACGATCTCAGGCTGACGGACAGAGGGGGCATTTCGTGCGCAGGGTCGTCCTGCGCCAGGAAATGTCCGGGGCTGCGCCACGCGCCACATCCGGGCCAGAGGGATGTGAGACCGCATGGACGAGCTGAAACGCACGCCACTACATGACCTGCACCTCGCGCTTGGCGCGAAGATGGTGCCGTTTGCCGGCTACGACATGCCGGTTCAGTACAAACTTGGTGTGATGAAAGAGCACCTGCACACCCGTGCCGCGGCGGGGCTCTTCGACGTGAGCCACATGGGACAGGTGATCCTGCGCGGCGACGACCCGAAGGCGGTTGCGCTGGCGCTCGAGACGCTGGTGCCGGTCTCGGTGGCGGGGCTGGCCGAGGGCCGGCAGCGCTATGGGCTGTTCACCAACGAGCAGGGCGGTATCGAGGATGACCTGATGATCGCCAACCGTGGCGATCACCTGTTCCTCGTGGTCAACGCCGCCTGCAAGGAGGCCGATGTCGCGCGGCTGCGCGCCGGGCTCGAGCCCAAGGGTGTCTCGGTCGACTATATCGAAGACCGGGCGCTGCTGGCGCTGCAGGGGCCGGGCGCCGAGGCGGCGCTGGCGGCGCTGAACCCGGCGGTGGCCGAGATGCGCTTCATGGACGTGGCCACGGTCGAGCTCGCGGGCGTCGAGGCCTGGGTCTCGCGCTCGGGCTACACCGGCGAGGACGGCTACGAGATCTCGGTGCCGGAGGGCGCCGCGGTGGCACTGGCCGAGGCGCTTCTGGCGCAGGATACGGTCGAGCCGATCGGGCTGGGCGCGCGGGATTCGCTGCGGCTCGAGGCCGGGCTTTGCCTCTATGGCCACGACATCGACACCACCACGACACCGGCGGCGGCCAACCTGCTCTGGGCGATCCAGAAGGTGCGGCGCGCCGATGGCGACCGTGCCGGGGGCTTCCCGGGCGCCGACATCATCCTCTCCGAGATCGCCAGCGGCGCGCCGAGCGTTCGGGTCGGGCTGAAGCCCGAGGGCCGCGCACCGATGCGCGAGGGGATCGATCTTTACGAACGCGAAACCGGCGGCGAGCCTGTCGGGCGCATCACCTCGGGCGGATTCGGCCCGACGGTGGGCGGACCGGTGGCGATGGGGTATGTTCCCGCGGAACAGGCCACGCCGGGCATGCGTCTTTACGGAGAAGTGCGCGGCAAGCGCCTGCCGGTCGAGGTGGTGACGCTGCCGCACGTGAAACAAAGCTACAAGCGCTGACAAAAGGGAACCAGCGATATGAAATTCACCGAAGAACATGAATGGCTGCGCGTCGAGGACGATCTGGTCGTGGTGGGGATCACCAGCCACGCCGCCGAGCAGCTTGGCGACGTGGTCTTCGTCGAACTGCCCGAGGCCGGCACCACGGTCAGCAAGGATGACGAGGTGGTGGTGATCGAGTCGGTCAAGGCCGCCTCCGACATCCTCGCCCCGGTCGATGGCGAGATCGCCGAGGTCAACGAGGCGCTGGTCGACGATCCCGGCAAGGTCAACGAGGACCCCGAGGGCGACGCCTGGTTCTTCAAGCTCAAGATCGAGGATCTCTCGGTGCTCGACGAGCTGATGGACGAAGCCGCCTACAAGAAGTTCGTCGGCTGATGCCGCGCGCCGGTCGTCCCTGGCGACGGCTGGCACGGCTGCCCGAAAGACGAGATCCTTCCCCCGTCCCGGCCTCTGCGCGGGACGGGCGTGGTCGGATTTTGAGTATTTGAAACGTAGAGAAGCACAGCGGTGCGCCTTGTCCGCCGCGTTGCAAGAGGTGAGAGATGGCCTTCACGCCCACTGACTACCAGCCCTATGACTTTGCCAACCGCCGCCATATCGGCCCGTCGCCCGCCGAGATGGACGAGATGTTTGCGGCGCTGGGGGTGGCGGATCTTGACGCGCTGATCGCGCAGACCGTGCCGGAGGGCATCCGCCAGGCCGAGCCGCTCGATTTCGGCGCGCCGCTGTCGGAGCGCGAGATGCTCTGGCGCCTGCAGGAGGTTGCCGAGAAGAACAAGGTGCTGACCTCGCTGATCGGGCAGGGCTATCACAACACGGTCACCCCGCCGGCGATCCAGCGCAACATCTTCGAGAACCCGGCCTGGTACACCGCCTACACGCCCTACCAGCCCGAGATCTCGCAGGGACGGCTCGAGGCGCTGCTGAACTACCAGACCATGGTCTCGGATCTGACCGGGCTGGAGATCGCCAACGCCTCGCTGCTCGACGAGGCCACCGCTTGCGCGGAGGCGATGACCATGGCCAAGCGCGTCGCCAAGTCGAAGGCCAATGCGTTCTTCGTCGATGAGAACTGCCACCCGCAGAACATCGCGGTGATCCAGACCCGCGCCGCGCCGCTGGGCATCGAGGTGATCGTCGGCGCGCCGGAAGACCTCGAGGCCGACAAGGTCTTTGCCGCGATCTTCCAGTATCCCGGCACCAACGGTGCGCTGCGCGATCTGACGTCCGAGATGGAGGCGCTGCACGAGGCCCGCGCCATCGGCATCGTCGCCGCCGACATCATGGCGCTGTGCCTGGTGAAGGAGCCCGGTGCGATGGGTGCCGATATCGCGGTGGGTTCGACCCAGCGCTTCGGCGTGCCGCTGGGCTATGGCGGCCCCCACGCCGCCTACATGGCCACCAAGGACGCCTACAAGCGCGCCATGCCGGGCCGCATCGTGGGCGTCTCGGTCGACGCGCTGGGCAACCGGGCCTACCGCCTCGCGCTGCAGACCCGCGAACAGCATATCCGCCGTGAGAAGGCGACCTCGAATGTCTGCACCGCGCAGGCGCTGCTGGCGGTGATGGCGGGCTTCTACGCCGTGTTCCACGGGCCGAGCGGGCTCAAGGCCATCGCGCAGCGCATCCACCTCAAGACCGCGCGGCTGGCCAAGGGGCTCGAGGATGCGGGCTATGAGGTGCAGCCGGAGGCGTTCTTCGACACGCTGACCGTCGAAGTCGGGCTGCTGCAGACAGGCATCCTGCAGGCGGCGGTCAAGGAAGGCATCAACCTGCGCCGCGTCGGCAAGACCAAGATCGGCATCACGCTCGACGAGGCCACCCGCCCGGCGCAGATCGAGGCGGTATGGCGCGCCTTCGGCCTGGTGCGCAAGGACGAGGGCCGGGCCGAATATCGCCTGCCCGACGCGCTGCTGCGCCAGAGCGACTACCTCACCCACGAGGTGTTCCACATGAACCGCGCCGAGACCGAGATGATGCGCTACATGCGCCGTCTCGCCGACCGCGACCTGGCGCTCGACCGGGCGATGATCCCGCTGGGCTCGTGCACCATGAAGCTCAACGCCGCCGCCGAGATGATGCCGGTGAGTTGGCGCGAGTTCGCCGAGCTGCACCCCTACGCCCCGGCCGATCAGGCCAAGGGCTATGCGGAGATGATCGCGGACCTGTCCTCGAAGCTCTGCGCCATCACCGGCTATGACGATTTCTCGATGCAGCCGAACTCGGGCGCGCAGGGGGAATATGCCGGTCTTCTGACCATCGCCTCGTGGCAGAGGGCGCGCGGCGAGGGACAGCGCAATGTCTGCCTGATCCCGGTCAACGCCCATGGCACCAACCCGGCCTCGGCGCAGATGGTCGGCTGGAAGGTGGTGCCGGTGAAATGCGACGATCTGGGCTCGATCGACCTCGCCGATTTCCGCGAGAAGGCGGAAAAGCACAGCGACACGCTGGCGGCCTGCATGATCACCTACCCCTCGACCCACGGGGTCTTCGAGGAGACGGTGAAGGAGGTCTGCGCGATCACCCACGAGCATGGCGGGCAGGTTTATATCGATGGCGCCAACATGAATGCCATGGTCGGGCTGTCGCGTCCGGGCGATCTTGGCGGCGACGTGAGCCATCTCAACCTGCACAAGACCTTCTGCATCCCGCATGGCGGCGGCGGCCCGGGCATGGGGCCGATCGGCGTCAAGGAACACCTGGTGCCGCACCTGCCGTCGGATCCGCTCAAGGGCGGCGTCGCGGGGCCGGTCTCGGCCGCGGCCTTCGGCTCGCCCTCGCTGCTGCCGATCTCGTGGGCCTACATCCTGATGATGGGCGGCGAGGGGCTGACGCAGGCGACGCGGGCGGCGATCCTGAGCGCCAACTACATCGCCGCGCGGCTCCAAGGGGCCTACGAGATCCTCTATACCGGGCCGCAGGGCCGGGTGGCGCATGAGTGCATCATCGACGTGCGCCCGTTCGAGAAATCCGCCGGGGTCACGGTGGAGGACATCGCCAAGCGCCTCGTCGATTGCGGCTTCCATGCGCCGACCATGAGCTGGCCGGTGGCCGGCACGCTGATGGTGGAGCCGACGGAATCCGAGACCAAGGCAGAACTCGACCGGTTCTGCGATGCCATGCTGGCGATCCGCGAGGAGATCCGCGATATCGAGGAGGGCCGCATCGATGCCGCGGCCAACCCGCTGAAACACGCACCGCACACGATGGAAGACCTCGTGCGCGACTGGGATCGTCCCTATTCGCGCGAGCAGGGCTGCTTCCCGCCGGGAGCGTTCCGGGTCGACAAGTACTGGCCGCCGGTCAACCGCGTCGACAATGCCTATGGCGACCGGCACCTCGTGTGCACATGCCCCCCGATGAGCGATTATGCCGACGCGGCGGAGTAGGCTGTGAGAGACCGGGAGTGAGGGGCCAGCCCCTCACACGCCCCGGGATACTTTCGGCCAGAAGAAACAGGGGCCCCGCTCTCCGGTTCGGAGGGTGGGGCCTTTTGTTTCGGGCGTCACGCGGGGTGGCTGGCGCCGGAGCGAGGGGCCAGCCCCTCGCGCTCCCCGGGATATTTTCGGCCAGAAGAAGCAAGGGCGCCGGTCTTTGATGGTGGGGCGGGGTCAGGTCTCGGGCAGGTCGAGCAGGAAGGCGAAGGCGTCGCGGATGCGGCCCCAGGTGGCGGGGTCGGAGGCGCAGAGCAGGTAGCCCTCGCGCTGGC
>NZ_DS022276.1:1584411-1692874 GCF_000153725.1 Salipiger bermudensis HTCC2601
CGCGATGCGCCCCAGTGGCGGGTCGAGCGCAGAGCAGTAGCCTCGCGCTTGGCGGCGTTGTACTCGGAGCCGTCGAGCATGGCGACATGACCGCCGGCGCATGGCAGAGCAGGGCGCCAGCGGCGTGATCCCAGGGCGTGAGCCCGGCGGAGAGCACGAAATCCACGTGGCCCTGTGCCAGCATGCGCATCTCGTGCGCCGAGCAGCGCAGCGACAGCACGCGCTCGAACCGGGGCAGCAGCGCGGCCATCTCGGCCTGCTTGTCGGCGGGCAGCATGTAGAGCGGCAGGTAGCCCTGCAGGTTCTCGACCGGGCCGCCGGCGGAGACCGAGAGCGTGCGGCGCTTGCGGCGTTTCGGCATGACCAGCTCGGCCGGGCCACCGGTCTCGCCCAGCACCACGTCGTCCATGACGGGATCGTAGATCAGGCCGAAGACCGGGGTGCCGAAGCGCAGCGCCGAGACGATGACGCCGAAGGTGGTGAGCCCGTGGGCGTAGTTCCACGTGCCGTCGACCGGGTCGATGGTGAAGGCAAGCTCGGCATCGGCGACCTTGTCGAGCACCTCGGGGTGGTCGGCCACGTTCTCTTCGCCGATGATCAGCGCGTTGGGGAACAATGCCAGCAGGCCGCGGGCGATCATCCGCTCGGCGGCGCGGTCGGCCTCGGTCACCAGGTCCTGGTGGCTTTTCTTCTGATCGATCTCGCCGCTCTCGAGATTGCGGAAGCGGGGCAGGATCTCGGCGCGGGCGGCGCGGCGCACGAGGTTTAGGATCGAGCTGCGCTGCGCCTTGCTCAGGGTCGAGACCGGCATCGGGAGGGTGTCGCTCATCGGTCGGGTCCTTTGTCAGCCAGAAGTTGCGCAAGGCTGTGCCAGCCGCGGCGCGGGGGTGCAAGGCGGCCTATTCGCGCGCCCGCAGAACCCGCGCCGGACGGGCGGAAAGTGACCGCCAGGCGAAGCCGAGCCCGGCCAGCAGCGTGGCGATGACGCCGCCGGCGATGATGCCGAGCGCCGAGGGCCACATCACGGTGAACTCGGTCTCCATGATGAAGCGGCTGATCGCCCAGCCGCCAAGGATGCCCGCGCCGAGCGCCACCACCCCGGCGCCCGCGCCGAGCAGCGCCGAGCGCAGGGCAAAGCTCTGAAGGATGCGGGCACGGCTGGCGCCCAGCGTCTTGAGCACCGCCGCCTCGTAGGTGCGCGCCCCCTCGCCCGCCGCCGCCGCGCCGATCAGCACCAGGAAGCCGGTGAGCAGGGTGGCCGCGGCGCCCCAGCGGATGGCGCTGCCGACGCCTTCGAGCAGCTCGGCCACCCGGTCGATGGCGTCCTTGACGCGGATCGCGGTGATGTTGGGATAGCTGGACGCAAGATCGCGCAGGATCTGGGCCTCGGCCTCGGGCTCGGCGTAGACGGTGGAGATGAAGGTGTGCGGCGCGCCCTGCAGGGCGGCAGGGTTGAGCGTCATCACGAAGCCGATGCCGGCGGTGGAGAAATCCACGTCGCGGAAGCTGGTGATGGTGGCGGTGATGTCACGGCCGAGCACGTTGAAGGTGATCTCGTCGCCCAGGGCGAGGCCGATCTCCTCGGCCTCCTCGCGGGCGAAGCTGATCTGCGGCGGACCGTCATAGTCCTCGGGCCACCATTCGCCTTCGGTGATGATGGTGCGCGCGTCCGGTTGCGCGGCATAGGTGATGCCACGATCGCCGCGCACCACCCAGTGATCGCCCGCCACCTGTTGCGCGTCGACGCCGTTGATCTCGGTGATCACGCCGCGCAGCATCGGGGCGGTGTCGACCCGGCTCACCGCCTCGTCGCCCTCGAGCCGTGCGAGATAGCCGTCGATCTGGCCGGGCTGGATGTCGACGAAGAAGTAGGACGGCGCGATCTCGGGCAGGTCGCGGTTGATCGCGGCGCGCAGGTTGCCGTCGATCTGGCCGATGGCGGCGAGCACCGACAGCCCCAGCCCCAGCGACAGCACCACCGAGGCCGCGGTCTCGCGCGGGCCGCCGATGGCGCCGAGCGCCCAGCGCCAGACCGGGCGGCCGCGGGCGGCACCGGTGGCACGGCGGGCAAGCGCGCGGATGCCGGTGGCGGCGACCGCGAGGATCAGCAGCGCGCCGAGGATGCCGCCGGCGGTCCAGAGCGTGATGCGGGGATCGCCGGAGAACAGCATCGCCACGCCGACGAGCAGCGCGATCAGCAGCGCGGTGGCGATCAGGTAGCGCGTGGCGGGCAGGGCGCGGGCGCTGTCGAGCGCGTCTCGAAAGAGGGCGGCGGCGCGCACCTCCTCGGTACGGGCGAGGGGCCAGAGCGTGAAGAGCAACGCTGTCAGCACGCCGTAGATCGCCGCCTCGGCCAAGGGGCCCGGGTAGAGCGTGAAGAGCACCGGGATCGGCAGCGACTGGGTGATGAGCGGGGCGAAGATCAGCGGCACCCCGGCGCCGAGGATCAGACCGAGCGCGATGCCAAGCAGGCTCAGCGCGCCGATCTGCAGGAAATAGGTCTGGAAGATCACGCTGCGGCTGGCACCGAGCGTGCGCAGGGTGGCGATCACCGGCGTCTTGCGCGCGAGGTAGGAGCGTACCGCCGCCGAGACGCCAATGCCACCCACCGCGAGGCCCGAGAGCCCGACCAGCACGAGAAAGCTGCCCAGCCGGTCGACGAACCGCGCCACGCCCGGCGCGCCATTGCGGGCGTCGCGCCAGCGGATGCCGGTGTCGCGGAAGCGCTCCTCGGCCTGCGCCTTGAGCGCGTCGAGATCGGCACCTTCGGGCAGCAGCATGCGGTACTCGGTCTCGTAGAGCGAGCCGGGAGCCAGCAGGCCGGAGCCGTCGAGGGCGGAGGTGCGCACCAGCGTGCGCGGACCGAGGCCGAAGCCGTCGCCGGCATCGTCGGGTTCGGTGACGATGGTGGCGCTGAGGGTGAAGTCCTGCGTGCCGAGGCGGAAGCTGTCACCGGGGGCGAGGCCCAGCCGATCGGCCAGCACCGGCGCCATCACTGCGCCCGGATGCTCGGCCCCGTCGAGCGCCTGCGCCAGCGGCATCGGCGGATCGAGCACCATCTCGCCCAGCAGGGGATAGGCGTCGTCGACGGATTTGATCTGCGTTAGCCCGCGTTCCGAGCCGGCCTCGGTGTCGACCACCGCCATGGAGCGGAAATCGGTGATCTCCGACAGCGCCGTCGAGATGCCCTCGAGCCAGGCCAGCTCTTCTTCCGAGGCGAAGCGGTAGGTGAATTCCGCCTGCGCGTCGCCGCCCAGCAGGATGGCACCCTGATCGGCCAGCCCGGCCTGGATCGCCGAGCGCACCGAGCCGACGCCGGCGATGGCGGCCACGCCAAGGGTCAGGCAGGCTAGGAAGATGCGGAAGCCGCGCAAGCCGCCGCGCAGCTCGCGGCGGGCGAAGCGGGCCGAGATGGCAAGGCTCATTCGGCGGCCCTCGCCACCTCGCCGGCGACAGTGCCGTCGGTCAGCCGCACCACCCGGTCGCAGCGCTGCGCGAGGGTGTTGGAGTGGGTGACGAGCACCAGCGTGGCGCCGTGGCGGTCGCGCAGACCAAAGAGCAGGTCCATGATCGCATCGCCGTTCTTGCCGTCGAGATTGCCGGTCGGCTCGTCGGCCAGCAGGATGTCGGGGCGCGGCGCAGAGGCGCGGGCCAGCGCCACGCGCTGCTGCTCGCCGCCCGACATCTGCGCCGGGTAATGGTCGGCGCGGTGGCCCAGCCCCACCGCCTCGAGCTCGGCCTCGGCCTTGGCAAAGGCCTCGCGGTCGCCGGCAAGCTCCAGAGGGGTTGCGACGTTTTCCAGCGCGGTCATGGTGGGGATCAGGTTGAAGCTCTGGAACACCACGCCCATGTGATCGCGGCGGAAGCGCGCCAAGCGGTCCTCGTCCATCGCGGTCAGGTCGCTGCCCAGAACCGAGACCGTGCCCGAGGTTGCGCTCTCGAGCCCGCCCATCACCATCAGCAGTGAGGACTTGCCGCTGCCCGACGGCCCGATCAGCGCCAGCGTCTCGCCCTTTTCCACCTCGAGCGTGATGCCATGGAGGATTTCCACCATTCCGGCATTGCCGCGCAGGCTGAGTGTGACATCTTTCAGGGCAATGACTCGATCAGGCATGAAGGGGCGTCCGGGAAAATGATGCGTTCGCTTACATATGGGCTGCGTGCATGGCGCAGCAAGACGCTGGCCGTCACGTTGATGCTATGCGCAATCGTGGCGCTGCCTGCGCGGGCTGAAACGGTGCATCTCCTGGCGCTCGGCGATAGCCTGACCCAGGGCTACGGTCTGATCGAGGATGAAGGCTTCGTGCCTCAGATGCGGGCGTGGCTGGCCGAGCGCGGCCATGATGTGCGGCTGGTCAACGGCGGCGTGTCGGGAGACACGACGGCGGGTGGTCTGTCTCGGGTGGAGTGGTCTCTGACCCCGGAGATTGAGGGCATGATCGTGGCGCTTGGCGGCAACGACCTGCTGCGCGGGCTGCCGCCCGAGACGTCGCGCGCCAATCTCGAGGGGATTCTCGAGGTTGCCGAGGCACAGGAGATCGAGGTCTTGCTGGTGGGGATGACGGCGCCGGGCAATTACGGCCCCGACTACAAGGCGGGGTTCGACGCGATCTATCCCGAGCTCGCCGAGGAATACGACACGCTGTATTTTCCGAATTTCTTCCGGGGCATTCTGCCCGAAGGCGGCACGCCGCAGAACGCGGCGGGGATGATGCAGGGGGACGGCATTCATCCGAATGCCGACGGGGTGGCTCTGATCGTCGAGGCGATGGGGCCCTCGGTCGAAGAGCTTATCTCGCGCATCCAGAGCGGCGACTGAGCGCCGCTGGCTGCGCGTGTCGGGCTGGGGCTTACTGCGCCGGCGTCGGAGCGAGTGCGCGGCTGTCATCATTGCCGCGCAGGGCGGCCGAGATCACCGGCAGCAGGCCGAAGCTGAGGGCGGTCGCAAAGTAGAGCAGGACGGCAGAGCCGAAGGAGACATCGAAGGCGAGCCAGCTGGTGAGAGCTCCGATCAGGCCAAGAACGCTGCCCATGAGAATTGCAATTACCGCCATCTGACACTCCTTAAAAGTCGGTCCTGATTACCTTGTCGTGGGGGTATGTAGCGCTCCGAATCCGGCGGGAATGTGGCCGGGCCACGGCCATAACAGACCAATTCCCGATGACTGCACAACCTTAAGGTGTTCCAACGTAAAGCGGCGCGCCAGATGGCGCGCCGCTTGAGGCAGGATCGTGACAGGATCTCAGGGCGTTAAAGAACCGTCACCGGTGTTCCGACGGGCACGCGGTTGTAGAGGTCGATCACGTGCTCGTTCAGCATGCGAATGCACCCGTTCGATACCGAGCGGCCGATCGATTCCGGCGCAGTCGTGCCGTGGATCCGGAAATACGTGTCACGCCCGTTCTGGAACAGGTAGAGCGCGCGGGCGCCCAGAGGGTTGCTCGGACCGCCGGGCTGGACATAGTCGTTGTCGATGAACTTGCTGTAGCTCTGCGGCTCGCGTTCGATCATCTCGTTGGTCGGGCGCCAGGTGGGCCATTCCTTCTTGACCTGGATGATCGCATCGCCAGTGAATTCGAGCCCGGCACGACCGACACCGACCCCGTAGCGGATCGCTTGGCCGGGCGCGGTGACGTAGTACAGGAAGTGCGCGCGCGGAAGGATCAGGATCTGTCCCGCGGACAGGGTGTTCTTGATGCCGACCTGCTGGGGCCGGAATTTCGGATCGACCTCGAAAGCGAGGGCGGGCGCTGCGGCGGCGAGAGCGGTGCCGGCCGCGGCGCTGGCGACGAATTTGCGACGGGTGATCATTGGCAATACTCGGATCTCATTTGGACAGCGGTCTCATTCTCATCACCTCCAACGTGAAAGCAATGATGTGTTTCCACGGGGGATTGTCACAATGGCGTGGGGATCACATATAGCACATGATGAATGTAATGTGGGAGCGAGCCATGGTCAAACTTGTGTGTTTCGAGTGCGGTCAGACAAACCGCGTTCCCGAAGACCGCCTTTCGGCTGGCCCGAAATGCGGCACTTGCGGTGCGGCGCTTGTCGAAGGCAAGGCCCGCGAGATCGATGCAGAGACGCTCTCCAAGGCGATTCGCAATGACGGCATGACCCTGGTGGTGGACTTCTGGGCGCCCTGGTGCGGCCCATGCCGGATGATGGCGCCCGAGTTTTCCAAGGCGGCGAAGGCGATGACAGGGCGCGCGCGGCTGGTGAAGGTCAACACCGAGGCCCATCCCGCGGCGGCAAGTGCCTTTGGCATAAGGGGAATTCCAACGCTGATCGCGTTCCGCTCGGGCCGCGAGGCAGCGCGCCAGTCCGGCGCTTTGCCGGCAGCGCAGATCGAGGCCTTTGCGATTGGCGCCGGCTGACGACCGGCTCATTCGCGTGGCGCCCCGGCGTTGCGGCCGGCGAGCATGACGCTGATCGTGTAGGCCTTCTGCGGGCTGAGCCCGGCCATGATCGCCGCCGCCGCATCGGGGCGCATCCGTCCGAGGAAGCCGGCGGCGAAATCCGGCTCCATTTCCTCGAACAGGGCCGCGGCCTGCTTGGGCTTCATCGTGGCATAGACCTGCGTCAGTTGCGCAACGTCATCCTCGGCGGCGGTCTTGGCAACGGCCAGCGTCTCGCGCAGGCGACGCTCGGCTTCTTCCATGGCGGTCATCCGGCGATCGATCTCGGCCTCTGCGACCGACAGGGCCTGCATGCGGGCCCGAAGATCCGATTCGCGCTTGCTGACCCGCTCTTCCCGGGTCTTCAGCGCGTCGAGGATGGGTCCGATATCCGAGGCAACCGGGCAGCCGGCAGACGCGGCCTCTGCGCTCTGCGCCGGAGCAGCTTGTCCGCCGGGCTCCTGCATCGCGGACTCGTTGGACGGGGCTTCGGTACGGGGCTCCGAATCGCTTGTTTCAAGCGCCAGCGCAGCGCCCGCCTGCATCCCGATGCGCGCCAGCGCCGAGGCGATCAGCAGCCCGCCGATCACCGCGAGCACGCCGATGCTGCGGCGGGTTCTGGGGGGGGTGGTTCTTTTCCGGGCGAACTTCATCGCGACCCTCCGGGATGGCGGACAAACCTCGGCTCGGCCTCCTCCCGCGAGGGCGGAGGCGGCTGTTCCGGCAGGTCATGCAACGAGGCGAGCATGAGTTCGAGCCGCTTGGCGGCATCCTCTGCGCGCGCGGTGAGCGTTTCGAGCCGGACGGTCGATTCGCCCGCCGTGCTCTGCGCCGCCCCGAGCGTGCGGGTGAGATCGTCGACCTGCGCAGACAGCACCGCGACGGCACCGCCGACGCCGTTCTCGAGATCGGTGAAGCGCGACAGGCGGCGCGACAAGACGAAGCAGTAGAAGCCGGCGCCGAGCGCCCCGGCGGCAAGCAGGATATCGGCGATCAAGTTCATTCCGGTCCCCCTTCAGTTCAGCACGAATTCCATCACCAGCAGGTCGCGAATGCGATCCTCGCCGGCGACCATCTGGATTCGCCGCAGCATCTGCGAGCGTAGGCGGATCAGTGCGCCCGGCGCCTCGATATCCGAGGGGCGCAAGGCCCGCAGATAGCTGTTGAGCACGTCGATCACCCGCGGTGTCAGGGTCTCGACCTCGGCCACGTATTGCGGCGGCACCTCGAGGCTGGCGCGGAACCGCAGGTGGTGAAGCTCGGCGATCGTTCCCATCGAGATGACCAGCGGCTCCAGCTCGACGAAGGCGACATTGGTGTCGGGCAGCGGCAGGGCGGGGTCGCCGCCATGACCGCCGGCTGCACCTTGACCGCCCTCGCCATGGGCCTCCTCTGCCGGGGCGTGGCCGCCACCGAACGGCAACAGCCCGGACCAGGCCGCGTAGAAGCCGCCGCCGCCGCCGGCGAGCGCCAGCACCAGCCCGATCAGCATCGGCAGCTTCGATCCCTTCTTTTTCGGCGTGCCCTCGTCCTCGGCGGGGGCGTCGGCCGTGGCATCGGTCATGGCGGACCTCTCGTTCAATCCGCCGTGGTTATAGCCGCACAGGAACTAACCGATTGTTAAGTCTGATGCCCCAAAGATGGGCGCACCGGGCAGAACGGTCGGAACGGAGGATGGTCTTGCAGCAGCTGGCGACAATCTGGGGGTCTCTTGGGGGGCGCCGGCGGGTGCTGGTGATCGCCGCGACGCTGGCGACGATCGCCGCGGTTCTGGCCATGGGACGCATGGCGTCTCAGCCGTCTATGGCATTGCTTTATGCTGGCCTCGAACAGGGCGCCGCCGGCGAGGTCGTCGCGGCGCTGGAGGCGCGCGGTATCCCCTATGAGGTGCGCGGCGGTGCGATCCTTGTGCCCGATATGCAGCGCGATTCGCTGCGCATGACCCTGGCGAGCGAGGGGCTGCCGGCCAATTCCAACCAAGGCTACGAACTGCTCGACGGGCTTTCGGGCTTCGGCACGACGTCGCAAATGTTCGATGCCGCCTACTGGCGCGCCAAGGAAGGGGAGCTTGCGCGCACCATCGTCGCCAGCCCCTACATTGCCACCGCGCGGGTCCATATCGCCAATTCTACCGCGAATCCCTTCCAGCGGGATGTCTCGCCCTCGGCCTCGATCTCGGTCACGACGAATGGTGACGTCCTGTCGCCGGTGCAGGCGCGGGCGCTGAAATACCTCGTGGCGTCCGCGGTACCGGGGCTGATGCCCGAGGATGTGGCAGTGATCGACGGCAAGGGCGGCCTCATCGGCGCCGAGGATGACAGCGGCGCCGGGCCGACGGCAGAGGATCGCGCCGCGCTGCTGCGCGACCGGGTGCAGCGCCTGGTCGAGGCACGGGTCGGGCTCGGCAACGCGGTGGTCGAGGTCAGCGTCGACACCGTCACCGAAAGCGAGACCATCCGCCAAAGACAGTTCGATCCCGAGGGCCGGGTGGTGATCTCGACCGATACCGAGGAAGAGAGCAGCAGTTCCCAGGACAGCGGTGGCGGCGACGTGAGTGTCGCCTCCAACCTGCCGGATGGCGAGGCCGGGGGCGGAGACAGCTCGCAAAGCCAGAGCAGCGAAACCCGCGAGCGGGTGAATTACGAGGTCTCCGAGACCATGCGCGAGGTCACCCGCATGCCCGGCGCCATCAAGCGGCTGACCGTGGCGGTGCTGGTGAACGGCACACTGGCCGCCGGCGCCGACGGGGCGGAGCAGTTCGTGCCGTTGCCCGAGGGAGAGCTTGCGGCGCTGCGCGATCTGGTTGCCTCGGCCGTGGGTTTCGAAGAGGCGCGCGGTGACGCGATCACCATTCGCTCGATGCCGTTCGAACGCCCCGAGGGGCTGGGCACCGGCCCGGTCGAGCCGGGGTGGTTCAGCATGCCGCTCGACCCGATGACGCTGATCCAGATCGGGGTGCTCGCGGTGGTGGCGCTGATCCTCGGGCTGTTCGTGGTGCGCCCGATCCTCACCGCTCCGGCACAGGCGGCGCTGCCCGGCGCAACCGACGGCGCGCTGGCGTTGCCCGGAGGTGGGGTCGAGCCGGGCGGGGCTGCACTCGACGGCGAGATCGACGATGGAGATTTCGGCGGCTTGCCAGCGCTGGGCGGTGGCGGCGATTTCGGCGGCATGGGCATGGTCGATTTCGACAGCCCGGCCGAGGAAGACCCGGTCGATCGCCTGCGCGGCCTGATCGAAGAGCGCAAGAGCGAGACGGTCGAGATCCTGCGCAGCTGGCTCGATGACGGCGAGGACCGGACGGAGGAGGTGCAATGACCGGCCTGGCGGCGTTTCTCGAAGATTTCGGGGCCGCGCGGGCCGGCGGCCGCCCGTCCGTCGCGGTGCCGGACGAAGGCGCGCTGGAGGCTGCCAAGCTCGAAGGCTTCGACGGCGGGTATCGTGCCGGCTGGGACGATGCGATCAAGGCGCAGAGCGACGACCAGTCGCGCATCTCGAGCGATTTCGCGCAGAACCTGCAGGATCTCTCCTTCACCTACCACGAGGCCTGCAACCAGGTTCTAAACGCCATCTCGCCGCTGCTGGAAGAGGTCGTCGTCAAGCTGCTGCCCGCCGCGCTGCACCAGACGCTCGGGCTGCATCTCGCAGAGCAGCTTCGCGCCATGGCGGCCGACATCGGCCGGCTCGACGTGGTCATCGCGGTGGCTCCGGGCGGGGGAGAGGCGGTGGCGCCGCTGATCGAAGCGGATTTCGGGTTCCCGCTGAGCCTCGTCGAGGATCCGACCCTCGCCGAGGGTCAGGCCGACATCCGCTTCGGCGAGAGCGAGACGCAGGTCGATCTCGGTGGCCTCGCCCGCGAAGTCGCCGAAGCCGTACAGGGATTCGTGCAGGACAATCGGAGGAAGGCCGCGCATGGCTGAGCAGAGCGAAACCGCACGCCCGGAGGGCGCAACGCCCTTCACCGCCGTGCCGATCGAAATCACCGTCTCGGTCGGACGGGCCAGACCGCTGGTGCGAGACCTTTTGAAGCTGGGGGCCGGTTCGGTGCTGACGCTGGACAAGCGGCTCGAGGATCCGGTCGAGCTCTATGTCGGCGACCGGCTGATCGGCATCGGCGCGCTCGAGGTGGTCGATGGTGGCGAGAACGGGCAGCTCGCGGTGCGGCTGACCGAGGTCGTGGATTTCCGGAGCCCGACCTGAAGGATGTGGCGCGCGGCCCTTTCGGCGCTGATCCTCATTGCCCTGTCCACGGCGGCCACGGCGCAGGAACTGCGGCTCGACCTCGGCGGAGGCGGCTCGCTCACCGCGACCTCGCTCCAGCTTATCGCGCTGATCACCCTGCTCAGCCTCGCGCCGGGCATCGCCATCATGGTGACCTGCTTTCCGTTCCTTGTCACCGTGCTCGCCATCCTGCGCCAAGCGGTGGGGCTGCAACAGTCGCCGCCCAACATGCTGATCGTCAGCCTGGCGCTGTTCCTCACCTATTTCGTCATGGAGCCGACCTTCACCGCAGCCTGGCAGGACGGGCTCAGGCCGCTCATCGACGAGGAGATCAGCGTCGAGGAGGGGGTGGAGCGTACGCTGGTGCCGTTCCGTGGCTTCATGGCCGGGCGCACCGACGCCAACACGTTCTCCAGCATGGCGGACCTGCGCCCCGATGCCTCGGGAGAGACGCTTCGGCCCGAGGCGCCGCTGTCGCTGCTGATCCCCAGCTTCATGCTGTCCGAGATCGCGCGGGCGTTCCAGGTCGGTTTCCTGATCTTCCTGCCCTTCCTGATCATCGACCTCGTGGTCGCCGCGATCCTGATGTCGATGGGCATGATGATGGTGCCGCCAGCGATCGTGTCGCTGCCGTTCAAGCTGGCCTTCTTCGTCATTGCCGACGGCTGGTCACTGCTCGCCGGTGCGCTAGTGCGAAGTTACTTCTAGCGTCGCAAACTCAGAGCTCGGGGGCGTCATCGGGCACGTCCGCGTGCAGGTGGCGCTCGCCGCGGGCGCGGGCCAGCGCGATCTGCTTCTGGCGCTCGCGGAAGCGGGCCTTGTCCTCGTCGGAGGTCTCGTCGATGCAGAGATGGCAGGAAACACCGTGCTCGTATTCGGGGCGGTCGCGATCCCCGGGCAGGATCGGACGGCGGCAGGCGTGGCACAGCAGGTGCGGCCCCTCGCGTAGCCCGTGCTCGACCGAGACGCGGCCGTCGAAGACAAAGCAGCTGCCCTGCCAGCTGCTGTCCTCCGCCGGCACCTCCTCGAGGTATTTCAGGATCCCGCCCTTGAGGTGATAGACCTCCTCGACCCCCTGGCTCATCAGCCAGTTGGTGGATTTCTCGCAGCGGATGCCGCCGGTGCAGAACATCGCGATGCGCTTGTTGTGGAAGCGCTCCTTGTTCTCCTCCCACCAGGCCGGGAAATCGCGGAAGCTCTCGGTCTGCGGGTCTACGGCGCCCTCAAAGGTGCCGATGGCGACCTCGTAATCGTTGCGCGTGTCGATCACCGCCACGTCGGGCGAGCGGATCAGTGCGTTCCAGTCGGCGGGCTCGACATAATGGCCGACCCTGGCGCGGGGATCGACATCGGGCTGGCCCATGGTGACGATCTCGCGCTTCAGCCGGACCTTCATCCGGGCGAAGGGCCGCTCCTGCGCCGTCGAGAGCTTCCATTCGAGCCCGTCGCAGCCGGGCAGGGCGCGGAGATGCGCCAGCACCGCGTCGATGCCGTCGCACGGCCCGGCGATGGTGCCGTTGATGCCTTCGCCGGCCAGCAGCAGCGTGCCGGTGACCTGCCGGGCGTGACAGAGCTCGAGCAGCGGCGCGCGCAGCGCGTCCGGATCGTCGAAGCGGGTGAAGTGATAGAGGGCGCAGACCGTAAACATGGGCGAGACATAGGCCCAAGCCCGCGCTGCGCGCAAGCGGACAGGATGGCGCGCCCCGGTCCGCGCGCGCGGGTCCGGACAAACGGCGGTTATTTGCGGGGAAAATCGAGGCGATCCAGGCAACTTTCACGTGCGAGGTGACGCGACTTCGCGCGCGACCCGGGCAGGCAGGGCCGGAGTGGGCGGCGCCAAGATCGCGTGGGGTGCGGTTGCAACGACCTTCGTTGGGCCAAGCGCGCCGTCGCCTACGGTGGCGGAGTGAGCGCATCGCCTCGCCTTGACCCTGCCTCCGGGCGGGGTCAGGGTCTGCTCGAAGACACAAGGAGGCTCCGCCATGCACGCGCTTGTCGTGATCGACGTCCAGAACGATTTCTGTCCCGGAGGCGCGCTCGCCGTGACCGGGGGAGACGAGATCGTCGCCCCGATCAACGCCATGATGGCAGAGTTCGACGCGGTGATCCTGACGCAGGACTGGCACCCGGCGGGGCATTCCTCCTTTGCCAGCCAGCACCCGGGAAAGGCGCCGCTCGAGATGACCGAGATGCCCTATGGGCCGCAGGTGCTCTGGCCCGATCATTGCGTGCAGGGCTCGCTGGGCGCGGCGTTCCATCCGCGGCTCGACACCGACCGCGCCGAGCTGATCATCCGCAAGGGCTTCCGCCCCGGGATCGACAGCTACTCGGCCTTCTTCGAGAATGACCACGAGACCCCGACCGGGCTTGAGGGGTATCTGCGCACGCGCGGCATCGACCGACTGACACTGGTCGGGCTTGCGACGGATTTCTGTGTCAATTTCTCGGCCGTGGATGCCGCGACGCTCGGCTTCGAGGTGACTGTACGCGAGGCGGCCTGCCGCGGCATTGACCTCGGTGGTTCGCTCGCGGTGGCACGGGCGGGGATGCAGGAGGCCGGCGTCACGCTGGCCTGATCCGACATCCGACGGCGGAAAATCCCGTCCGAGAAAGCGCTTGGACCCCTCGGCAAGGATGGCGTATCAGGGGCTTCGACGTTGCGAACGAGGAAACGCCCGTGGAAATCGCCACCCGAGTCTGGAACCACAAGTGGAAGATCGACCCGATCGTCCGCTCGTTGATCGACACCGATTTCTACAAGCTGCTGATGTGTCAGTCGGTGTTCCACAACCGCCCCGACGTGCAGGTGACCTTCAGCCTGATCAACCGCTCGCACCACGTGCCGCTCGCCAAGCTGATCGACGAGGGAGAACTGCGCGAGCAGCTCGACCACATCCGCTCGCTGTCGCTGACCCGCGGCGAGAGCACCTGGCTCCGGGGCAACACGTTCTATGGCAAGCGCCAGATGTTCCGCCCCGACTTCATGGAGTGGTTCGAGAACCTGCGCCTGCCGCCCTATTTCCTCGAGCGCGTCGGCGATCAGTACGAGCTGACCTTCGAAGGCTCCTGGCCCGAGGTCATGCTGTGGGAGATCCCGGCGCTGGCGGTGCTGATGGAACTGCGCAGCCGCGCCGTACTCGACGACATGAAGAAGTTCGAGCTTCAGGTGCTTTACGCCCGCGCCACCGCCAAGCTCTGGGAGAAGATCGAGCGGCTGCGCGACCAGCCGGGCCTGAAGATCGCCGATTTCGGCACCCGCCGGCGGCACAGCTTCCTCTGGCAGGACTGGTGCGTGCAGGCGATGAGCGAGGGGCTGGGCGATCGCTTCACCGGCACCTCGAACTGCCTGATCGCCAAGAACCGCGATCTCGAGGCCATCGGGACCAACGCGCATGAGCTGCCGATGGTCTATGCCGCGTTGGCCGAAGACGACGCGGCGCTGGCCCGTGCGCCCTATGACGTGCTGGCCGACTGGCACGAGGAACACGAGGGCAACCTGCGCATCATCCTGCCCGACACCTACGGCACCGAGGGGTTCCTCGAGCGCGCGCCGGACTGGCTGGCGGGGTGGACCGGCATCCGCATCGACAGTGGCGACCCCGAGCGTGGCGCGGAAACGGCGATCGACTGGTGGAAGACGCGCGGCGAGGATCCGACCCAGAAGCTGGTGATCTTTTCCGACGGGCTCGACGAGGAGAAGATCCTCGAGCTCTCCCGCAAGTTCGCTGGCCGGGTCCGGGTCTCCTTCGGTTGGGGGACGCTGCTGACCAACGATTTTCGCGGCCTCACGCCCGATGACCGGCTGGCGCCGTTCAGCCTCGTGTGCAAGGCGGTGAGCGCCAATGGCAGGCCGACGGTGAAACTGTCGGACAATCCCAACAAGGCGATGGGCCCCGAGAGCGAGATCGCGCGCTACAAGCGGGTCTTCGAGGTCGGCGAGCAGGAGCGGCGCGACGTCGTGGTCTGATCCCCGCGCGCAAGAATTTTCGTACGAAAATTCTTCGAGCCCATCGGTGAATTCAAAATCTTTAGCTAAAGATTTTGCCGCACCGCACCGCAGCCATGGTCTAGGCTGGCCATGGCGCAAGGTGCGGGCTAGAAGGGCGCGGCAGTATCTGTAAGGTGGCATCATGGCTGGTATCGAACCGCAGCCCGGGATCATGGAAATCGCGCTCTACGAGGGCGGGAAATCCAGCGTCGCGGGCGTGTCGAACGTCGTCAAGCTGAGCTCGAACGAGAACCCGTTCGGCCCGTCTCCCGCCGCACAGGAGGCGGTGAAGCGGGTCGTCCACGAGATGCATCGCTACCCCTCCACCGATCATGCCGAGCTGCGCGCCGCCATCGCCGAGGTGCACGGGCTCGATGCCGCGCGCATCATCTGCGGCGTGGGCTCCGACGAGGTGTTGCAGTTCCTGTGCCACGCCTATGCCGGCGAGGGCGACGAGGTGATCCACACCGAGCACGGCTTTGCGATGTACAAGATCCTCGCCCACGCGGTCGGTGCGACGCCGATCGAGGTGGCCGAGACCGAGCGCGTGGTCTCGGTCGACAACATCCTCGCTGCCTGCAACGACCGCACCAAGCTGGTGTTCATCGCCAACCCCAACAACCCGACCGGCACGATGATCGGGTTGGCCGAGATCGAGCGGCTGGCCGAGAACCTGCCGCCGCAGGCAATCCTCGTGCTCGACGGCGCCTATGCCGAATATGTCGAAGGCTACGACGGCGGCGCGCAGCTGGTCGAATCGCGCGGCAACGTGGTGATGACCCGCACCTTCTCCAAGCTCTACGGGCTGGGCGGCATGCGTGTCGGCTGGGGCTACGGCCCGAAAGAGATCATCGACGTGCTGGCCCGCATCCGCCAGCCTTTCAACCTGTCGAACGTGGCCCTTGTGGCCGCCGAGGCGGCGATCCGCGACACGGCGCATGTGGAAAAGAGCCGCGAGGACAACTCCCGCCTGCGCGCATGGCTCGCCGAGGCGCTGGCCGAGCATGGCGTGCCCTCCGATGCCTCGACCGCGAATTTCGTGCTGGCGCGCTTCACCAGCCCCGACGAAGCATGGGCCTGCGACACCTACCTGCAGAGCCAGGGCATCATCGTGCGCCGGGTCACCGGCTACAAGCTGCCGGCGGCGCTACGCATCACCGTGGGTGACGAGGCCTCGTGCCGCCGCGTGGCGCATTGCATCGGACTGTTCAAGGCAGGCGCCCGATGAGCTACGACAAGGTCGCCCTGATCGGTCTCGGCCTGATCGCGTCCTCTATGTACTGGGCGATGAAGCGGGCCGGCATGGCGGCGCATGTGTCCGGCTACGCCCGCAGCAGCGAGACCCGCGAGACCGCACGCCGCATCGGTCTGTGCGACACGGTCTGCGACAGCGCCGAAGAGGCGGTGAAGGATGCCGACCTGATCGTTCTGGCGGTGCCGGTGGGTGCCATGGGCCGCGTCGCCGAGGCCATCGCGCCGCATCTCAAGCCCGGTGCCACCGTGACCGACGTGGGCTCGGTCAAGAAGGCGGTGATCGACGAGGTCGGCCCGCACATCCCCGAGGGCGTGAACTTCGTTCCCGCCCACCCGATGGCGGGCACCGAGCATTCCGGCCCCGAGTCGGGCTTTGCCTCGCTCTACGACAACCGCTGGTGCCTGATCGTGCCGCATGGCGCTTCGGAAGAGGCGACCGCGGCGCTCGAGACCTACTGGCAGGCGCTGGGCGCCAACACCCAGCGCATGGAGCCCGCGCACCATGATCTGGTCTGCGCCGTGGTGAGCCACGTGCCGCACCTCATCGCCTACACGATGGTGGGCGTGGCCGACGATCTGCGCCGGGTGTCGGATCAGGAGGTGATCAAGTTCTCCGCCGCAGGCTTTCGGGATTTCACCCGCATCGCGGCGTCGGACCCGACAATGTGGCGCGATGTCTTCCTGACCAACAAGGAAGCCTCGCTCGAGATCCTCGGTCGCTTCACCGAGGAGCTTTTCGCCCTGCAACGGGCGATCCGCACCGGCGACGGTGACACGCTGTTCGACTACTTCACCCACACGCGCGAGATCCGGCGCGGCATCCTGCAGGCCGGGCAGGACACCGACGCGCCGGACTTCGGCCGGATCCGGAAGGAATGAGCATGCGGGGGCTCTGGGCGCTGATCTGTCTTCTGACACTTGCGTCGCAGGCCCCTGCCTCCGCTCCCGACCGCTCGCTGCGCCCGCTGGCACGGGAGGCCGTCGCTCAGGCGGTCCCGGCGCCACAGCCCGCCGTCATCGTCAGTGCTGCTCCCGACGGTACGCTGTCGCGCCGCCGGCCCGAGGCGCGCCCCTCCGGGATGGCCGACGTGTTCCGCGATGCGTTGGCGCAGGATCTGCGCGCCGCGGGTGTGCCGGGTTTCGTGCCCGAGGAGGCCGCTGCCGGAATCGCCCGGGCCAAGGCCTTTGCCGCGCGCTCGCCGCAGGCCATCGCGCTGTCGCTGCGGCCGCTGCTGCGACCGAAGGCGATGGTCGAGAAGGCCATGGCACGGCGCCAGCAGCGCGCCCGCGGCGCGGTCTGCGGCGACCTTGCGATCCAGGGGCAGCAGGTGGGATTCGTGCCGGGCCGCATTTCTGCCTGCGGCATCGAGAACGCGGTGAAGCTGCGCTCGGTGGCCGGGGTCACGTTGAGCCAGCAGGCGCTGATGGACTGCACCACCGCCAAGACCCTGAAACGCTGGATCGAGCAGGGTCTGAAGCCCGCCGTCGGCAGCCAGGGCGGCGGCGTCGCGGGGCTCCGGGTGGCCGCGCATTACGCCTGCCGGACCCGCAACAATCGCCCCGGCGGCAAGATCAGCGAGCACGGCAAGGGCCGCGCCATCGACATCTCGGGCGTGATGTTGCGTGATGGATCCGAGATCAGCGTGCTGCGCGACTGGGGCGGTGGCGCCAAGGGGCGCGCGCTGCGGCAGATGCATCGCACCGCCTGCGGGCCCTTCGGCACGGTGCTCGGGCCGGGCTCGGACGGTTATCACCGCGACCACCTGCATTTCGACACCGCGCGCCACCGCAGCGGCTCCTACTGCCGCTGACGCGGCTTGGCCGTCCCTCAAGTCCGGGCGCAGGCCGGACCCGAACGGTATGATCGTCGAGCTGCACGAGATGGCGAACCGGTCCGTCGCAGGCCCTCCGGGCTCCCTCATCGCGAGAGATTTCCGGCGGCTCAGAAACGATGCTGCGGGCGGGGCGGGGATTGTTCCGGCAAGTTGATAATTTGAGGCGAAAAAGTGGCGTTCACTTGCCAAGAGACTGATTTTCGTCAAATTCTCGGAGCTGCGGTGGGGGCCGCTGAACCGGAGTCGTACGGCCAATGCGAGCCTTCGTCCTGTCCATCGCGGTCGTTCTGGCCGCCACACCGCTGTCGGGGGATATCGCCTGGCAGACCGGGCGCATGGCGCCGGGGTCGGTGATGGTGATGGCAGAGCAGGGTGGGCCGGTCCTGTCCCATGTGGCGCAGGGCCGGGATGGCGGGCTGTTCCGGTTCGATACCTACGAGGGCAAGGGCACCGCGCCGGTCTACCATGGCAGCTACTACACCAATGACCGGGGCGAGGTGGTGCGCAGCGTGACCGCCGAAGGGCAGGTCACCGAGTACGAACCGCACCGCTGTGCCCGCACGCTGGGGACATGCAGCTTCGTGATCCTCCATTCCGACGGCTTTCGGGAAACCCGCAGACGGGTGACCCGCGAGACGGTTCTGGGCCTGGCCTGGACGGAATGGGGGCTCGACGGGCTGGTCTCCAGCGGCGCGCTCGAGCTCGATGGGCTCGGCGTCGCCAGGACGGGATGGCAGAGGGATCACCGGAGCGGCCGCAGCACGTTGTCGCGACGGATCCTGATGACGCTGCGCTAGACGCGTGGCGCCGTGACAGTCCGGACGTCCCCGCTAGGGGGCGTCCAGGTATCGAGAGGTGCGGGGCGGGCAAGGGCCTGCCCCGCAACGTCCGGGTGGGTGATCAGCTTTCAGGGCCGATCAGCGCGCCGATCACGGCACGGGCGCTCTCGGAATCCCATTCCGCGTCGCCGCGCAACCGCGCGACCTCTTCGCCCTCGGGGTTCAGGATCACCGTGATCGGCAGGCCGAGCACGCCCATCTCGCGCGCCAGCACCGAACCGGGATCGCGGTGCAGCGGCAGGCTGTCGACGCCGATCTCCTCGAAGAACTCCTGCATGGCCGGCGGCGGGTTGCGCCCGGTGGCAATGGTGACGACCTCGAAACTGTCGCCGCCGAGCGCGTCCTGCAGCGCCGCCAGCGCCGGCATTTCCTTGCGGCAGGGCGCGCACCAGGTGGCCCAGAAGTTCACCAGCACCCATTTGCCCTGCCAGTCCGAGAGCGCCAGCGGCTCGCCCTCGAAGGTCTCGAAGGCTGCGGTCCCGGCGGGCTTGGCCTCGGAATGGAAGTTCAGCTTCTTCATGTCGCCGTCGCGCAGCGCCTCGGCGGCGCCGGTATCGGCGAGCGCCGGATTTGCAAGCGCCGCGGTGGCGGTATAGAGGAGCGCAAGCGCCAGTTTTCTCATGATCCCTCCCGGAGTGATGCCATGTCCGACAAGTCCTCGAACCAGATGTGGGGCGGCCGCTTTGCCGCTGGTCCAGACGCGATCATGGAGGCGATCAACGCCTCGATCGGGTTCGACAAGCGGCTCGCGGCTCAGGATATCGCCGGATCTCGTGCCCATGCCGCCATGCTTGCCGCCACGGGCATCATCAGTGATAGCGATGCCGAGACCATTCGGGAAGGTCTGCTCACGGTACTGTCAGAGATCGAGGAGGGCCGGTTCGAATTCTCCACCGCGCTCGAGGACATCCACATGAACGTGGAAGCCCGTCTCAAGGAGATCGTCGGCGAGCCGGCGGGCCGCCTGCACACCGCGCGCTCGCGCAACGACCAGGTCGCGACCGATTTCAAACTCTGGACCCGCGACCAGTTCGACGCCTTCGAGCAGGGCCTGCTGGCGCTGATCCGGGCGCTGGTCGACCAGGCCGAGGCGGGCGCCGCGTGGGTGATGCCGGGCTTCACCCACCTGCAAACCGCGCAGCCGGTGACCTGGGGCCACCACATGCTGGCCTATGTCGAGATGTTCGCCCGCGACCTGAGCCGGGTCCGCGACGCGCGCAAGCGGATGAACGAATGCCCGCTGGGCTCGGCGGCGCTGGCCGGCACCGGCTTTGCCATCGACCGCCACATGACCGCAGAGGCGCTGGGCTTCGACCGCCCGACCGCGAACTCGCTCGATGCAGTCTCGGACCGCGATTTCGCGCTCGAGTTCCTGAGCACGGCCAGCATCTGCGCCATGCACCTGTCGCGCTTCGCCGAGGAACTGGTGATCTGGTCCTCGGCCCAGTTCCGCTTCGTGGCGCTGTCGGACCGGTTCTCCACCGGCTCCTCGATCATGCCGCAGAAGAAGAATCCCGATGCCGCCGAGCTGATCCGCGCCAAGATCGGCCGCATCTTCGGCGCCAACGTGGCGCTGATGACGGTGATGAAGGGGCTGCCGCTGGCCTATTCCAAGGACATGCAGGAAGACAAGGAACAGGTCTTCGACGCCGCCGACAACCTGATGCTGGCGCTGGCCGCCATGGAAGGCATGGTCAAGGACATGTCGGCCAATGTCGACAACCTCGAGGCCGCGGCCTCGGCCGGCTTTTCGACCGCGACCGACCTCGCCGACTGGCTGGTGCGCGAGACCGGCCTGCCGTTCCGCGACGCGCATCACGTCACCGGATCGCTGGTGGCGATGGCCGAGGGCAAGGGCTGCGACCTGCCGGACCTGTCGCTCGAGGAGATGCAATCGGTGAGCGGTGCGATCACCGAGGGTATCTATGATGTGCTGGGTGTGCATAACTCGGTGGCGAGCCGCCTGAGTCACGGCGGCACCGCGCCTGCCCGCGTGCGCGAGCAGGTGGCCCGCTGGAAGGAGATCCTCGCATGATCCGTGTCGTCCTGAGCCTCGGTCTGGTCGCCCTGCTTGCCGCCTGCGGCGCCGAAGGCGCGCCGGTCGCGCCCGAGCCCGAACCGGAGACCCCGCCGCCGGGCCTGTCGATCTCGGGCACGGCGTCGGTCGGCATTTCCAGCCGGTGAGCCTGCGGCTGCGCCATCTCTGGCTGGCGCTGGCGCTCTGGGGCGCGGTGCACCCGATGGTGTATTTCGTGGGCTGGCTGGCGCGGAACGGCTGGTCCCCTGGCAGCTTGATCGACGCCTGGTTCGCCAACGCCGCCACCACCGGTCTGACCTGGGACCTGATGATCAGCGCCGTGGTGCTGACGCTCTGGGTGCTGGCCGAGGTCGCGGTGCGGCGCAACTGGGAGGCGCTGTGGGCTGTTCCCGCAACGTTCCTGATCGGCGTGAGCTGCGGATTGCCGCTCTATCTCTGGCTCCGCTCCCGGCCCGTCTGACGAAGCGGAGCGCGCCCTGCGGGGCGCGCGCTGGTCGTCTTGCCGGCGACCTTCGGCCACCGGCGCGGAGGCCGTGGTCGGCGTGACGCCTCTGCCTTGGGCGGGGCCTCGTGGTGGCGGCGGGATTTGGAGTATTTGGAACGTAGAGAAGCCAGGGGCGCGGCGCGGGGCCGGAGACCGCGCGCGAGGGTTGGCTGGGGCTGGTGAAAGCGGTCGGGCTGCGCTATGGCGGCGCCTGTAGCGCAGGAGGCCGGTATGGACCATTTTCTCTATCGTGACGGGCAGCTTTGTGCCGAGGACGTGCCGGTGGCCGAGATCGCCGCCGCGGTCGGCACGCCGGTCTATGTCTATTCCACCGCCACGCTGTTGCGGCATTTCCGGCTCTTCGACGAGGCGCTGGCCTGGGGGCCGCACCTTGTCTGCTATGCCATGAAGGCGGCCTCGAACCAGGCCATCCTGAAGACGCTGGCCGAGGCCGGTGCCGGGATGGACGTGGTCTCGGGCGGCGAGTACGCCCGGGCCCGGGCCGCCGGCGTGCCCGGCGATCGCATCGTGTTCTCCGGCGTCGGCAAGACCCGCGCGGAGATCCGCACCGCGCTCGAGGGTGGCATCCGCCAGTTCAACATCGAGAGCGAGCCCGAGATGCGGGCGATCTCGGAGGTGGCCTCGGAGCTGGGTGTGGTGGCGCCGGTCACCGTGCGGGTCAACCCGGACGTGGACGCCAAGACCCATGCCAAGATCGCCACCGGCAAGAGCGAGAACAAGTTCGGCATCCCGATCGCCAAGGCCCGCGAGGTCTATGCCGAGGCGGCGGCGCTGCCGGGGCTCAAGGTCGTGGGCATCGACGTGCATATCGGCTCGCAGCTCACCGAACTCGAGCCCTTCGCCATGGCCTATCGCAAGGTCGCGGAGCTGACCGAGGCGCTGCGCGGCGACGGGCACGAGATCACCCGGCTCGACCTTGGCGGCGGGCTGGGCATTCCCTACACCCGCAGCAACGAGGCACCGCCCCTGCCGGTGGAATACGGTGCCATGATCGAGCGCGAGCTCGGCCATCTGGGCTGCGAGATCGAGATCGAGCCGGGCCGGCTGATCGCCGGCAATGCCGGCATCCTGGTCTCGGAGGTGATTTACCTCAAGGAGGGCGAGGGGCGGAACTTCCTGATTCTCGACGCCGCGATGAACGACCTGATCCGCCCCGCCATGTACGAGGCGCATCACGACATCGTGCCGGTCATCGAACCGGAAGCGGGACTCGAGCAGAGCCCGTTCGACATCGTGGGGCCGGTCTGCGAATCCGGCGACACCTTTGCCAAGGGCCGGATGATGCCGGCGCTGGGGGCGGGCGATCTCGTCGCCTTCCGCTCCGCCGGCGCTTACGGCGCGGTGATGTCTTCCGAGTACAATACGCGGGCACTGATCCCAGAAGTTCTGGTGAAGGGCGATCAATTCGCTGTCATCCGCCGGAGACCGAGCTTTGAGGAAATCATAAACCGCGATAGCCTTCCGGAGTGGCTGTAGGGCATTCCTCCTGCGGCCGGGACCGCAGGAGACCTTCATGCCCGAGACGGGAACACCGCCGCCGGACATCCTGAAACCCATCAAGTGGCCGCTGCGTCTGACCCTCTGGGGCATGACCGCGGAGCGCATCACGCGTGCCTTCTGGCCGCTCTGGTCGCTGCTGATCGCGGCGTTGGGGCTGTTGATGCTGGGCGTGCAGGACCTCGTGTCGGTGGAATGGGTCTGGATCGCGGGCGCGGTCTTCGTGGCGGCGCTGGGCTGGGCGATCTGGCGCGGGGCGCGGATGCTGGTCTGGCCGACGCGCATCGAGGCAATGGCACGGCTCGACGGCACGTTGCGCGGCAACCCGATCCAGGCGGCGCTTGACGACCAGGCGATCGGGGCGGCGGACATGGGCTCGCAGGCGGTCTGGCAGGCGCACCAGGCGCGGATGCGCGCACGGCTGGCCGAGGCCAAGGCGGTGGAGCCCGACCTGCGGGTCGCCAAGGCCGACCCCTTCGCACTGCGCTACGTGGCGCTTCTGGCCTTCGCCGCGGCGCTGGTCTTCGGCTCCTTCCTGCGGGTGTCGTCGGTGACGGCGATGGGGCCGAGCGGCGTCGATCTCGCCGCCGGGCCCGCGTGGGAGGGGTGGATGGAGCCGCCGGGCTACACCCGTCTGCCCTCGGTCTATCTCAACGACATCACTGCGCCGGGGCTCAGCGTGCCCGAGGGCGCGCAGATCACCCTGCGCATGTATGGCGAGGTGGGCGCGCTGTCGGTCGATGAAAGCGTCTCTGGCCGTGCCGTGTCGCCCGAGGCAGCGCAGGAGACCGCACAGGATTTCGCGGTGCTGCAATCGGGCCGGCTGGCCATCGACGGCCCCGGGGGCCGGGCCTGGGACGTGAGCGTCACCGCCGACGCCGCCCCCAGCGTGCGCCGCGAGGGCGAGATCTCCTCGAGCTACGAGGGCGATGCACAGATCCCCTTCGCCGCCAGCGATGACTATGGAGTGGTGGCGGGCAGCGCCCGCATCGAGCTGGCGCTGGACGCGGTCGAGCGCGACTACCTGCTCGCCGCCGAGCCTGAATCGCGCCCTGCCATCGAGGTGCCTCTGCCGATGCCCATCGCCGGCGACCGGGCCGAGTTCACCGAGACGCTGGTCGAGAACTTCTCGGAGCATCCCTGGGCCAACCTGCCGGTCAGCCTGACGATCAGCGTCGAGGACGAGGCCGGCCAGACCGGGCAGGCCGAGGTCGAGACCATTACCCTGCCGGGCCGGCGCTTCTTCGACCCGATGGCCGCGACGGTGATCGAACAACGCCGGGCGCTGCTCTGGACCCGCGACAACATCCCCGAGATCAGTCGCATCATCCGTGCCGTCAGCCACCTGCCCGACGACGTCTTCCGCTCGGCGGTGCCCTTCCTGCGGCTGCGCACCATCCTGCGCCAGCTCGAGGCCGCGGGGCCGTCGATGGGCGACGAGCAGCAGGCCGAGATCGCCAAGGCCATGTGGGATCTCGCGATCATCCTCGAAGAGGGCGATCTGGCCTCGGCTCTGGAGCGACTTCAGCGCGCGCAGGAGCGGCTCTCGGAGGCGATGAAGAACGGTGCCTCGGAGCAGGAGATCGCCGAGCTGATGCAGGAGCTGCGCGAGGCGACGGACGATTATCTCCGGCAGCTGTCGCGGCAGGCCCAGCAGCAGGCCGAGCAGAATCCCGAGATGGCGCAGTCCCAGGACAGCATGGAGATGAGCAAGAACGACCTGCAGCGCATGATGGACCGGATCCAGGAGCTGATGGAAGAGGGCCGCATGGCCGAGGCGCAGGAAGCGCTGCGTCAGCTTCAGGAGCTGATGGAGAACATGCAGGTGACGCAGGGCCAGCAGGGCCAGTCGCCGGGCGAGCAGGCGATGGAAGGTCTGGGCGAGACGTTGCGCGAACAGCAGGGCCTGTCGGACGAGGCGTTCCGCGAGCTTCAGGAGCAGTTCAACCCCGGTCAGCAGGGGCCTGAAGGGCAGCGTGGCCAGCAGGGTCAACAGGGCCAGCAGCAGGGCCAGCAGGGTCAGGGGCGCCAGGGCGAGGAAGGCCGTGACGGTCAGGGCCAGATGCAAGGCCAGGGCCAGGGCTCTCAGCAAGGTCAGCAGGGGCAGGGCGGCGAGCAGTCGCTCGAGGACAGCCTCGCCAACCGCCAGCAGCAGCTGCGCGACGAGCTGAACCGCCAGCGCCAGAACCTGCCCGGTGCCGGAACCGAGCCGGGCGAGGCCGCACGCGATGCGCTGCGCCGGGCCGAGGAGGCCATGGACGGGGCCGAAGAGGCGTTGCGCGGAGATGATCTTGCCGGGGCCATCGACCAGCAGAGCCAGGCGATGGAGGCGCTGCGCGAGGGCATGCGCAGCCTTGGCGAGGCGATGGCGCAGCAACAGCAGCAGAACCCGGGCCAGCAGGGCCAGCAGCAGGGCGGAGAGCCCGGCCAGCAGCGCGACCCGCTGGGCCGCAATGCCGGGGCCAACGGCAATATCGGCACCGACGAGAACATGGTGCAGGACGAAGATGTCTACCGCCGCGCCCGCGAGCTGCTCGACGAGATTCGCCGCCGCTCCGGCGAGGGCGAGCGCCCGCAGGAAGAGCTCGACTACCTCGAGCGCCTGCTCGAACGGTTCTGACCGCCCGACAGACATGCCGCCCGCGCGTGATGCGCGCGGGTCGCGATCTCCCATCACGCGCCTTGCCCCGCGCCTGCTCGCATGGGTATAGCGAAGAAAGGCGGTAGGGATCTGAACGGCATGGCCAAGGCGGCGCTCGACACATTGCGAGAGCTCTACGAGGGCAACAGCGACCGGGCGCACCGCTTTCGCTACGGGCTTCTGGCGTTCGATGTCGGCACGATCCTCTACGTGGTCGCAACGTCCTTCAGCAATCATGGTCGCGTGGTCGAGATGCTCGACATGCTCTTCGGCGTGGTCTTTCTCGCGGATTTCCTCGCGAGGCTCTCGATCGAGCCGCAGAAGCTGCGCTTCCTGATCCGCCCGGTCACGCTGGCCGACATCGTGTCGATTGTCTCGTTCCTCGCGCCGCTTGCCGGCGAGGGCCTGGGTTTCCTGCGCGTGGTGCGGACGCTGCGCTTCCTGCACACCTACCAGTTGTTCCGGCGGCTGCGCGAGGATTTCCCGTTCTTCCGTCGCTATCAGGACGTGTTCAGCGCGACGCTGAACCTGCTGGTGTTCATCTTCGTGATGACCGGGCTGGTCTATGCCACCCAGTACCGCACCAACCCGCAGATCGAGAACTATGCCGACGCGCTCTATTTCACCGTGACCGCGCTGACCACCACCGGCTTCGGGGACATCACCCTGACCGGGTCGCTGGGGCGGATGATCTCGGTGGTGGTGATGATCTGCGGCGTGACCCTGTTCCTGCGGCTGGCGCAGGTGCTGTTCCGGCCCGTCAAGGTGCGCGAGACCTGCCGCAAATGCGGCCTGTCGCTGCACGATGCCGACGCGGTGCATTGCAAGCATTGCGGCGCGACCATCCATATCGAGACCGAAGGCGACTACTGATGACCGACGTGGCGATCCGCCCGCATCTCCCCGGGGACGACGCGGCGCTTTGGCGCATTCTCGAGCCGGTGTTCCGGGCCGGCGAGACCTATGCCATCGACCGCGACATTTCGCGAGACGACGCGCTGGCCTACTGGTGCGGCCCCGAGCGCCGGGTGTTCTCGGCGCTGGTCGATGGCGTGGTGGCGGGCAGCTACTACATCGTGCGCAACCAGAAGGGCGGCGGCAGCCATGTCTGTAACTGCGGCTTCGCCACCGACCCAGGCCAGACCGGCAAGGGCGTGGCCCGGGCCATGCTGGCCCATGCGCTCGACACCGCCCGCAGCCTCGGCTTCCGTGCCATGCAGTTCAACTTCGTGGTGTCCTCCAACACCCGCGCGGTGGCGATCTGGGAGCGCGCTGGGTTCGATATCGTCGGTCGGCTGCCCGATGCCTTCCGTCACCCCGAAAAGGGTTATGTCGACGCGCTGGTCATGTATAAGGCCCTCGAAACGGACTGATTTCAGGAGCAATTCCCGTGGCCGAAGACACCCGCCTCCTCGCCGTCCTGATCGACGCCGACAACACCTCTCCGAAATACGCCAAGGCGATCTTTGACGAGATCGCCTCGCTGGGCGAGGCCAGCGTGCGGCGCGTCTACGGCGATTTCGCCAGCCAGCAGATCTCGGGCTGGTCGAAGATCTCGGCCGAGTTCGGTCTGGTCCCGCACCACTCGCCGGCCAACACCGTGGGCAAGAACTCCTCCGACATCTCGCTGGTGATCGACGCCATGGACCTGATGCACACCGGTCGCTTCGACGGCTTCGTGGTGGTCAGCTCCGACAGCGATTTCACCCGGCTCGCCAGCCGCATCCGCGAGCAGGGGCTCGACGTCTACGGCATGGGCATGCAGAAGACGCCGGATGCCTTCCGCAAGGCGTGCAAGCGGTTCATCTTCCTCGAGAACCTCGACGGCGCACCGGAGCAGAAGACCGGCGACCGCGCGCCGCGCGCCACCGGCAAGCTCGAGGAGGCGCGCAACCTCATCTTCACCGCGATGGACGCCATCGAGCAGGAGGATGACTGGTACACGCTGGGCCAGCTCGGCCAGTTCATCACCGCGGCGAACCCGGATTTCGACACCCGCAGCTATGGCAAGCGCAAGCTTTCTGATCTCGTTTCCGAACTGAAGGTCTTCGAAACCAAACGCGGTCCGGGCAACCAGCTTCTGGTGCGCCGGCTCGACTGATCCCGCATTTGCGGCGCTGCTCCGGATCGTCGCGACAGTTCGCGGAATGGGCCGGCCTCAGGGCCGTTCAGGCTGAGGAGGATGGCCCGAACCGCGCCATGAAGGTCTCGACCGCGGCGTCGATCACGCGGGTGATCTCGCCTTCGGAGAAGACGTCGTGGATGCCGAACAGCCGCTTGATCCACAGGTCGGCCTTGCAGAGCTCGATGAACTGGTCGGCGGCAAGGCCGAGATTGTCGATCTCGACGTCGCCCCGGGCCATCGCGGCGGCGAGATAGGATTGCAGTTCGCTGCGGACGAGCACGGGGCCGCACTCGTAGAACTGCGCGCCGAGCTCCGGGAAGCGGTCGGCTTCGGCGACGCAGATGCGGAACACCCTCTGGCCCATGTCCGACAGCAGGAAGTCGAGAACGCTGCGGCCGATATAGGGCAGCACGACCCGCGGCGGCTTGCTCTTGTCGAGGGCGACCAGAACCTCGTCTGCTTGCGCCTGGCACTGTGCGGTCGCCATCTCCAAGAACAGCAGGCGCTTGTCGGGAAAGTAGCTGTAGAGCGTGGCCTTCGACACCCCGGCGGTTCTGGCGATTTCGTCGACGCTGGCCCCCTCGAAACCGTCGCGCAGGAAGATCTCGCGCGCGCCCTTCAGGACCTGGTCGTATTTCCGCCCGCGCCGGACGCTTGCCGTATTGCCCGGCATTCACTGTCTCCTCTGGTGATCTGGATCATAGACCGGGTGGTTCAGTTCCGGCAAGCGTGGCGCGATCTGCCGCGGGCCCGCCTGTCGCGACGCTGCGGCAATTGGCGCGGCGGCGGGCAGGCCGAAGGGCGTTGCATCCGGCCTCCTTTGCAGTAGTTTAGAATGATTCCAAAGTGAGGCTTCCCCATGCGTTTCTTTACCCAGCGCCGCCAGTTCAAGGATCTCAGCGAGCAGGAAGTGCTCGCGCTGGCAATTTCCTCGGAAGAGGACGACGCGCGGATCTACCGCAGCTATGCCGAGATGCTGCGCGCCGATTACCCTGACACCGCGCAGGTGTTCGACGGCATGGCCCTCGAGGAGGACGGCCACCGTCAGGCGCTGATCTCGGCGCACCGGATGCGCTTTGGCGAGGTGATCCCGCTGATCCGGCGCGAGCACGTGGCGGGGTTCTACGCGCGCCGCCCGGTCTGGCTGATGCAGAACCTCGGTCTCGAGCGCATCCGCGAGGAGGCCGAGATCATGGAGCGTGACGCGGGCCGGTTCTATCTCGAGGCCGCGAAGCGCAGCACCGATGCCGGGACGCGCAAGCTGCTGGGCGATCTCGCCGCTGCCGAGGCGGGCCACGAGACCCGCGCCGCAGAGCTGACGGCAGAGCATCTCGATCCCGACAGCCGCAGCGACGAGGACCGGCTGGCGCATCGGCAATTCGTGCTGACCTGGGTGCAGCCGGGGCTGGCCGGGCTGATGGATGGCTCGGTCTCGACGCTTGCGCCGATCTTCGCGACCGCCTTTGCCACGCAGGACACCTGGACAACGTTTCTCGTCGGGCTCGCGGCCTCGGTGGGGGCGGGGATCTCGATGGGGTTCACCGAGGCGGCGTCGGACGATGGCGAGCTGTCCGGGCGCGGCTCGCCGATGAAACGTGGCATCGCATCGGGCGTGATGACCACGGTGGGCGGGCTTGGCCACGCGCTGCCCTACCTGATCCCGCATTTCTGGACCGCCACGAGCATCGCCTGGATCATCGTCTTCATCGAACTCTGGGCGATCGCTTGGATCCAGAACAGGTATATGGATACGCCGTTTCTGCGCGCCTCGATGCAGGTGGTCCTCGGCGGCGCGCTGGTGCTGGCGGCCGGCGTGCTGATTGGCAGCGGCTGACGCTGGTGCCGCGCTCTTGCCCCAGGGAGCGCTGGCGGATCGTGTCGGCCTGCCTCCGGCGGGAGTATTTTTGACGAAGAGAAGCCGGGGGCGCGGCACTCCTGGCTTCTTTGGTTCAAAAATACCTCGGGGGTGAATTGGCGCACAGCGCCAAGAGGGGGCTGGCCCCCTCCCGCTCTCCGGACAGTGCATCTCAGATGAGACAGGGAGCTGCGCCGTCATCCCCTCGCCCCTCACCCCCTCGCCAAGCCGCATAATCGCTGGAAGCCGGGCCGCGCCCGTGGCAAACCAAGCGGGCGCACGGCCAAGGGAGACGCGACCATGACCCAGTTCGGCAAGGGCTGCCACCTGCATCTGATCGATGGATCGGCTTTCATCTTCCGGGCCTATCACGCCCTGCCGCCGCTCACGCGCAAGTCCGACGGGCTGCCCATCGGCGCGGTCTCGGGCTTCTGCAACATGCTGCAGAAATATGTCGAGGACAACGCCGGCCCCGACGCGCCGACCCATGTTGCGGTGATCTTCGACAAGGGCAGCCACACCTTCCGCAACGATCTCTACGATCTCTACAAGGCCAACCGCGAGGCGATGCCCGAGGATCTGCGGCCGCAGATCCCGCTGACCCGCCGGGCCACCGAGGCGTTCAACATCGCCTGCAAGGAGCTCGAGGGCTATGAGGCCGACGACATCATCGCCACGCTGGCGCGGCAGGCGCGCGAGGCCGGCGGGCGGGTGACGATCATCAGCTCCGACAAGGACCTGATGCAGCTGGTGGGCGACGGGGTCGAGATGCTCGACGCCATGAAAAACCGTCGCATCGATCGCGACGGCGTGTTCGAGAAGTTCGGCGTCTTTCCCGACCGCGTGGTCGACGTGCAGGCGCTGGCCGGCGACTCGGTCGACAACGTGCCGGGCGCCCCGGGCATCGGCATCAAGACTGCCGCGCTGCTGATCAACGAGTACGGCTCGCTCGAGGATCTGCTCGACCGGGCCGAGGAGATCAAGCAGCCCAAGCGCCGCCAGACCCTGATCGAGAAGCGCGAGCAGATCGAACTCTCGAAGCGGCTGGTGCAGCTCGACGAGGAGACGCCGCTGGAGTTCGGCCTCGACGATCTCGAGGTCAGGGATCCCGATCCCGAGGTGCTGCTGGGCTTCCTCGCCGAGATGGAGTTCCGCAGCCTGACCAAGCGCATTGCCGATCAGCTCGATGCCGAGGCGCCGGTGATCCCCGACACCACCCCCGAAGGGGCCAACCCTGCGGAAGAGGGCACGCCCGAGATGCCGGCGATCGAGCCGGACACGTACATCTGGGTGAAGACCGCCGAGGATCTCGCACCGTTCATCGACGCCGCCCACCAGCGCGGCTGGGTCGCGGTCGATACCGAGACCACCGGGCTCAACGAGATGGCCTGCGACCTCGTCGGGATCTCGCTCTGCACCGAGCCGGGCGAGGCCTGCTACATCCCGCTGGCGCACCGCGCCGACAGCGATGGCGGCCTGTTCGGGGACGGCGATCTGGCCGAGGGCCAGATGCCGATGCAGGCGGCGCTCGACCTGCTCAAACCGCTGCTCGAGGACCCGGCGGTGATGAAGATCGGGCAAAACATGAAATACGACGCCAAGATCTTTGCCCGCTACGGCGTGCGGATCGCGCCGATCGATGATACCATGCTGATGTCCTACGCGATGAATGCCGGTCTGCATGGCCATGGCATGGACGCATTGTCCGAGCGCTACCTGTCGCACACGCCGATCCCGATCAAGGAGCTGCTGGGCTCCGGCAAGAAGATGAAGACCTTCGACCAGGTGCCGATCGAAGACGCGGTGAAATACGCCGCCGAGGATGCCGACATCACCCTGCGGCTCTGGACCCTGCTGAAGCCGCAGTTGCACCGCAACCATGTCACCCGGGTCTACGAGACCATGGAGCGCCCGCTGGTGCCGGTGCTGGCCGAGATGGAGATGGCCGGCGTGCAGGTCGATCGCGACACGCTCTCGCGCATGTCGAACGCCTTCAGCCAGAAGATGGCGGCGCTCGAGGCCGAGATCCACGAGCTGGCGGGCGAGAGCTTCAACGTGGGCTCGCCCAAGCAGCTTGGCGAGATCCTGTTCGACAAGATGGGGCTCGAGGGCGGCAAGAAGGGCAAGACCGGCGCCTACGCCACGGGCGCCGACGTGCTCGAGGATCTCGCGACCGAGCACGAGTTGCCGGCGCGGGTGCTCGACTGGCGCCAGCTCTCGAAGCTCAAGTCGACCTATACCGACGCGCTGCAGGAGCACATCAACAAGGACACCGGCCGGGTTCACACCTCCTACGTGATCTCCGGGGCCAACACCGGGCGTCTGTCCTCGACCGATCCGAACCTGCAGAACATCCCGGTGCGCTCGGAAGAGGGGCGGCGCATCCGCGAGGCCTTCGTCGCGCCCGAGGGCAAGACCATCGTGGCGCTCGACTATTCGCAGATCGAGCTGCGCATCCTCGCCCACATGGCCGAGATCGACGCGCTCAAGCAGGCCTTCCGCGACGGGCAGGATATCCACGCCATGACCGCGTCCGAGATGTTCAACGTGCCGATGGACGAGATGACCTCCGAGATCCGCCGGCAGGCCAAGGCGATCAACTTCGGTGTGATCTACGGCATCTCGGGCTTCGGCCTCGCCCGCAACCTGCGCATCCCGCGCAGCGAGGCGCAGGGCTTCATCGACCGCTATTTCGAGCGCTTCCCGGGCATCCGCACCTACATGGACGATACGGTGGCCTTCGCCAAGGAACACAAGCGCGTCGAGACGCTGTTTGGCCGGGTGATCCACACACCCGAGATCGCCGCCAAGGGGCCGCGCGCGGGCTTTGCCAAGCGCGCCGCGATCAACGCACCGATCCAGGGCACCGCGGCCGATATCATTCGGCGCGCGATGATCCGCATGCCCGACGCCATCGAGAAACTGCCGGCCACCATGCTTCTGCAGGTGCATGACGAACTGATCTTCGAGGTCGAGCAGGGCGCCGAGGAGGCTCTCATCTCTGCTGCCCGCACGGTCATGGAGGGCGCCGCCGAGCCGGTGGTGAAGCTCGACGTGCCGTTGGTGGTCGATGCCGGTCAGGGCAAAAGCTGGGCCGAGGCGCACTGAGGCGCCGGCGGTCCCGCTCTTAGCCGATGGCCATGGCGGGGGCCTGCACCAGCCCCTGTCCGCGATCCAGCGCGTCGGTCGCCGGGTCGATCGGCGCGCTGGTGCAGGTGGCCATCAGCCGCGCCTGCACCGCACCGGCGAAGGCGGGGCTGCCAGAGGCGCGCTGCGCCTCCCACCAGAGCGCCGCGATGCCCGCCACGTGCGGGCAGGCCATCGAGGTGCCGTTGAGCGGCCGCAGCCCCCCGCCGGTTGCCGCCGAGATCACGTTGACCCCGGGGCCCGACACGGTCGGGTTGGTGTTCGAGAACGAGGCGATGTTGAGCCCGCCCGGCCCCTGTCCCAGCGCCCCCACCGAGACCACGCCGAAGGCGGCAGCCGGCAGCGACGCCGAGACCTCGAATGTCGGGTCGATGTTGCGGCGGCTCTCGTTGCCGGCGGCGGCGCAGACCACCGTCCCGCCCGAGAACGCTGCCTGCGCGCGCAGCATGTCCATCAGCGCGTCGAACATGCGCAGGTTCTGGCGATAGGCCTCGAGCGCGGCGGAGCCCGCCAGCAGCGTCGGCCAGCCCTGATCGACGAGGCTCTCGACGAGGCCCGGAAAGTCGAAGCCGAGCGACATGGAGATCACCTGCGCCTGTTCGTCGGAGGCCCACTTGATCGCCCGGAACAGCATGTCCGACGAACCGCTGCCATCGTCGCCCAGCACCTTGCCGATCAGCGCGTCGGTGACGCCACGCGCCACGCCGATGCGGTTGCCGTCGACATCGCGCCCGAACACCGTGCCCGCGCAATGGGTGCCGTGGCCATTGGCATCCTCGATGCCCGAGCCGGCAAAGTCGCGGGTGTTGAGCGCGACACCTGCAAAGGCCGGGTGATTGGTGTCGATGCCTGTGTCGAGCACCGCCACGCGCACCCCGGCGCCGGTGAAGGCGGAGGTGTCGGCGCCAACCGCCGCGATACCCCATGCAGGCTCGGCATCCTCTGTGCGCACCTCGTCGAGCGGCTGCGGCTCGATCAGCCGGGTCGGCATCTCGCGCGCCACCGCGGTCACCGCCGGGTCGCGGGTCACGTCGCGGAGGTCCTTGGCGCTCAGCTCGGCGGATTCGAGCTTGGGTGCCGGAGGGATCGGGTTCGCCATCGGCGCATCGAAGCTGCCGGTCCCGAAGCCGGGCGCGCCCGGCGGTGCCGCGGGGCGCGGGGCACGGTTGCGAAGCGGGGCGTTCTCGTCGCGCAGAATTACGAACATGGCAAATCTCGCTCTAAAGGGTTTTTCCAATAGCGCGATGATACACCCAGAGGTTGATTCAGCGAAGGGTCTCAGCGTGAACCCGTCGTGAAATCGCTCCTCAGATCAGATTGTTCTTGCGAAACAGGGTCTTGAGATCGGCCTCCGGGCGCGGTCCCATGTGGCTGATGACCTCGGAGGCGGCCACGGTGCCCATGCGGCCGGCGGTTTCCATGTCGGCGCCGGTGGCGAGACCGTAGAGGAAACCGGCGGCGAACTGGTCGCCCGCGCCGGTGGCGTCGACCGGGACCACCTTTGTCACCGGGACGTCGGTACGCACGCCATCCTTGATGATGCTCACTCCGTCGCCCGAGCGGGTACAGACCACCAGCGGGCAGACCTCTGCGACCCGCGCCAGATCCTTGTCGAGATGGTCGTCCTGGTAGAGCGAGCGGATCTCGGCCTCGTTGCCGATGACGTAATCCATCTCGTTGGCGATCAGGCGCAGGAAGTCGTCGCGGTGGCGTTCGACGCAGAACGGGTCCGAGATCGCGATCCCGGCAAGGCCGCCGGCCTTGCGGCAGGTGCGGGCGGCTCGCAGGAAAGCCTCCTTGCCCTTCGGCTTGTCGTAAAGATAGCCCTCGAGGAAGATGATGTCGGCCTGTCCGGCGATCTCCTCGGCCACGTCCTCGGGGCCAAGCTCGGCCGAGATGCCGAGATAGGTGTTCATCGAGCGCTCGCCGTCCGGCGAGACGAAGATCATCGAGCGCGAGGTCGGCAGCTCACCGCCCGTGACCGGCGGGTTGACGAAATCGGTGCCGCCCTTCTCCATCGCATCCGCGTAGAACCGGCCCAGAGCATCGTCGCGCACGCGCCCGAAAAAGCCCGTGCGCAGTCCGAGATTGCCAAGCCCCGCCAGCGTGTTGGCCACCGAGCCGCCGGCCGCCTGAACGCGGTTCTCCATGGCGCCGTAGAGCTGCTCGGCGCGCTCGCGCTCAACCAGCTGCATGATGCCCTTCTCGATCCCCATCATCTCGAGGAAGCTGTCATCGGAGCGGGTCAGCACGTCGACGATGGCGTTGCCGATGCCAAGAACCTGGTACTTCTTGGTCGGATGCTGCGTGGTCAGGGTCATACGGTCTTGTCCTCGAACTGGCAGAGGTCGCGGATCAGGCAGGCCTGGCACTTGGGCTTGCGCGCGACACAGGTGTAACGCCCGTGCAGGATCAGCCAGTGATGCGCGTGCTGCTGGAAATCCACGGGAATGTTGTCTTCGATGGCACGCTCGGTGGCGACCACGTCCTTGCCGGGGCAGATGCCCGAGCGGTTGCCGACGCGGAAGATGTGGGTGTCCACCGCCTGCGCCGGGTAATGCCACCACATGTTCAACACCACGTTGGCGGTCTTGCGCCCGACGCCGGGCAGGCTCTCGAGAGCAGCCCGCGAGCACGGCACTTCGCCGCCATACTGCTCGTGCAGGATCTTCGACAGCTTGATTACGTTCTTGGCCTTGTTGCGGTAGAGGCCAATGGTCTTGATGTGCTCGATCACGCCCTCTTCGCCGAGCGCGAGCATCTTCTCGGGCGTGTCTGCGATCCTGAACAGCTCGCGCGTTGCCTTGTTGACGCCGGCATCGGTGGCCTGCGCCGAGAGCGCGACGGCCACCACCAGCGTATAGGCGTTGACGTGGTCGAGCTCGCCCTTGGGCTCGGGCTCGGCCTCGTGGAAGCGAGTGAAGATCTCGCGCAGGGTATGATAGTCGAGCTGCTTGGCCATGCCCCCGGATATGAAACGCTTTTCCCGCTGCGGCAACCCGTTTGCGCTCTCGGACGCTGCGATAGGGATGGCCTGCGCGACGGGGTTCGACGCGAAGAGGGCGGCCTGACACACTTCAGGGTTTAGCGGTATCTATCTAGAATTGTATTTTTGTGATACGAACATGCATGGCGGCGGTGCCGGTTTTCTCTCCGCCTGCCGCTTATTTCCGACGTTGCAATTCATTTGAGGATCGAAGCCATGTTGAACGCAGAGGCCGTGAGCCGTGCCAAGACTCGCCATATCGAGATCGCCAAGCCCTTTGACGATGAACTCGGACCACTGAAACTCTTGCCGGGGATCTGGAAGAACACCAATGCCGATGTTCCGTTCGGCTGGAACTGCATCGCCCTTCCCTTTGTCACCGATCCGCCGCCCGCCGGGTTCAACTACCGGCTGATGGTAAACCACTACCGGGAGACGCTGCAGTTCTTCACCGCTGACAAGGGGGCGCCCAACCGTGGCATCGAGCGTGGCGCCGGCGGTCCGAGCGATCTCGACCAGTTCGTCGTGGCGCTGGACTACCAGCAGCTTGTGGAGCAGGTGGCGGTCGACGAGTTTCCCAAGAGCGGCCCGGACCTCGCCACGGATAAGCTGGCCGATCCCGGCGCGGCGATTCACCACGAGCCCGGTCTTTTCCTGTTCATGACCAACCACACCACCGACGGCATCAACATCGCCCGGCTCGGGACCGTGCCGCATGGCGACTCGCTGCTGGCGATGGGGCGTTTCGACGCCGCGGCCGACATCTTCGACGGTCCGCCCGATATTCCTGCCGTGAATGGCTTTCCCGAGGGGGTCTTCGTCCCGCGCGACGATACCGCCGGAGGGCCTGACGACCTGCTGAAGCCGCTCGAGAGCCTTTACATGGGGCCCTACAAGCATTTCCACGACAACCCGTTCTTTGGCACCGTTCCCGCAGGGACGCCGGGCTTTCCCGGCTTCAACCCGGTGCACCCCGAGGAGCTGCTGCGCGGTGCGCAGCCGGCGCCAGAGAAGGTGAAGAAGACCACCCGGCTCGACATGACGACCAGCGCCACGGAGGCGGCGGGGATCCTGAACATCCCGTTCATCGTCAAGCATGCCAACGCCACCTCGATGAAGTCGACCTTCTGGATCATGGAGCTCGATGAGCCGGGCGTCGGCGACGAGCCGAAGCTGGTGATGCAGTATCTTCAGGTGGTGATGCTCGACTTCTTCCCGCGCCGCGACGGCATCCCCGGCCTGATTGGCTGGCCGCATGTCTCGATCAATACGCTCGAGAAGGTGGCCAATGTCGGCGATGACGCCGAGGTGCTGACCTCCGACGAGTACTGACACGCGCGCAGACCGGGGCCATCCGGCCCGGTCGCGGCCCGGTGCCCTGAAAGCGCAGGAACCGGGTCGCACGCGCTCGTCGCGCCGCATAGTCTGGGCCGGAAACACGGGAGCCGGACCATGTCTGAGACGTCGCAAGGGTATCACTACGAGGTCATGCGCCGCGCCATCGAGATGGTCGACGCCGCCGGGCCGCAGGCCACGCTCGAAGAGTTGGCCGCGGGCATGGGCATGAGCCCGGCGCATTTCCAGCGCCTGTTCTCGCGTTGGGCCGGGGTGTCTCCGAAGCGCTTCCAGCAATACCTGACGCTCGGCCACGCCAAGGCGCTGCTCTCCGAGCGTTTCACCACGCTTGAGACCGCGCATGCCACCGGGCTCTCGGGCGGCGGGCGGCTGCACGACCTGTTCCTGCGCTGGGAGGCGATGAGCCCCGGCGCTTACGGGCGCGGCGGCGAGGGGCTGACGATCCGCTGGGGCTGGTTCGACAGCCCCTTCGGACGCGCGCTGGTGATGGGGACCGAGACCGGGATCTGCGGCATCGGGTTCGCCTCCGAGGCCGGCGACGATGCCACCATGGCGGACCTGCGCAGCCGCTGGCCCGGGGCCGAGTATGTCGAGGACCGGGAGGCGCTGGAAGGCTGGGCGCAGGCGGCATTCGGGCAGGCGGGCGGCGAGGTGCCGCTGCTGCTGATCGGTGCACCGTTCCAGATCAAGGTCTGGGAGGCGCTGATGCGGGTGCCCTCGGGCCATGTCACCACCTATTCCGAGATCGCGCAGGCGGTGGGCAGTCCCAAGGCGGTGCGTGCGGTGGGAACGGCGGTCGGGCGCAACCCGATCTCGCTGCTGATCCCCTGTCACCGGGCGCTGCGCAAGTCTGGGGGGCTCGGCGGGTATCACTGGGGCCTGCCGGTCAAGCGCGCCATCCTCGCCTGGGAGGCGGCGCGTCTCGAGGCATGAGTGCCGGTTGCATCACCGTGAAGTGAGGCGCGGAATGGGCAAAGACCCGCCGACCCCCCCGTGACAGCGCTGTTGGTCCGTTGCATGGTCGATCTATAATTCAGGAGGAGCGCCCCCGCGACGCGGGGGCCATAACGATCAAGAGGCACACCATGATCCGGGCCAAGACGTCCATTCTTCTTTCCCTTGCCGCAGTGATGGGGCTGAGCGCCTGTTCCGACGGCCAGATGTTCGACGAGAACAACCCCAACCGGAACACCAACCAGGGCGTCATTCTCGGCGCGCTTGGCGGCGCTGCGGCAGGTCGCCTGATCGGTGGCAACAACGACGATGCCGTCAAGAACACCCTCGCCGGTGCCGCAGCGGGCGCCATCGCCGGCGGCGTGATCGGCAACCAGCTCGACAAGCAGGAAGCGGAACTGCGCCAGCAGCTCGGCAACGATGTCGGCATTCGCAACACCGGCGATCGGCTGATCGTGACCATGCCGCAGGACATCCTGTTCGGCTTCGACAGCGACACGCTGCGCAACGACCTGCAGGCCGACATCCGCACCGTGGGCAGTTCGCTGCTCCAGTACCCGAACACCAGCGTTCAGGTCGTCGGCCACACCGACAGCGACGGCGATGCCGGCTACAACCAGGGCCTGTCGCAGCGTCGCGCGCAGTCCGTCGCGAACGTGCTGGTCTCGAGCGGTGTGCCCTCGAGCCGCATTTCGGTCATCGGTCGGGGCGAAGCGGCTCCCGTCGCGTCGAACCTGACGCCCGAGGGCAAGGCGCAGAACCGCCGGGTGGAAATCGTCATCCTGCCGAACGCCTGATCCGGCACGCTTTGGCTGACATCGGCGCGTCGCGGGGGCTCCCGCGGCGCGTTTTTCGTTTCAGAGCCGGTTCGAGAGCTCGATCAGGGTGCCGTCCGGGTCGCGGAGATAGAGCGACAGGATCGGCCCCTCGGCGCCGCTGCGTCGCACCGGGCCTTCCTCGGGGCTGATCTTCAATGCATCGAGGTGCGCTTGCCAGTCGGCCAAGGGCGTGTCGCTGAGAAAGCAGAGATCGGCCGAGCCTGTCGTCGGGCGTGCGGCCTTGGGCAGGAACTCGGCCCCGGCTTGGTGGAGGTTGATCTTCTGGCTGCCGAAGCGCAGCGCCCAGCGTTGCGAGCCGTCAGCCGGGGTGAAGCGCTCGGCCCGCATGCCGAGCACCTCGGTGTAGAACGCCAGCGTGACGTTGAGATCGGCGACAGTGAGGACCAGATGGTCGAGAGACTGGACGGTGGGCGTCATGGGTGGTCTAGATCCTTTCCGCAGGGAGGTGCTTATGACTGACCTTACAGCCGAGACACGGCAGACCGACAGGCTCGATCCGGCCCGGGCCAACGCGCTTCTGGCCGCGCTGGGCCGCCCCGAACGGCTTGCCGAAGGCGATGCGCTGCCGCCGTTCTTCCACCAGATCCATTTCTGGGAGGCGCAGCCCCCCGAGGCGCTGGGCCGGGACGGCCACCCGCGCACCGGCGGTCTGATCCCCGATCTCGGCCTGCCGCGCCGGATGTGGGCCGGTGGCGCGCTGCGCTTCCTTGCGCCGCTGAGGGTCGGGCAGGAGGCCGAGAAGCGCACGATCCGCGAAACGGTCGCGCAGAAGACCGGCCGCACCGGGCCGTTGGCCTTCGTCACCCTGCGCCACGAGATCCGGCAGGACGGGGCGCTGTGCGTCGAGGAACGGCAGGATCTCGTCTATCGCGAAGATCCCACGCCCGACGCGCCGCGCCCGGGGCCGCCGGAGGCGCGCCGCGATGAGACCGAGGCGCGGGTCGCTTGCTTCGACAGCACGCTGTTGTTCCGGTACTCGGCGCTGACCTTCAACGGACACCGCATCCACTACGATGCCGACTATGCCCGCGAGGTCGAGGGTTATGCCGATCTTGTGGTCCACGGACCGCTGCTGGCGCAGCTTCTGATCCTGATGGCCGAGGAGCAGGCGCCGCTGAAGGACTTCCGCTTCCGCGCCACCGCGCCGGTGACGCTGGGCGAGGAGGTCACGCTTTGTCGCGACACTGAAAGCGCCTGGGTGAGGGGTGCGGACGGGCGACAGTGCATGGCCGCCAAGCTTGGCTTCTGAGCCCGGAACGAAAAAGCCCCCGCCGATGGCGAGGGCCTTTTCGAAAAGCGTTTTGCTCCGGGCTCAGCAGCCGGTGCCGTTCAGAACGACGCGCACGGTGCGGGCGAGGATCTTGAGATCGGTGCCGAAGGACAGCTGGCGCAGGTAGTCGGTGTCGAACCCGGCCCGCTCGGCGAAGCTCGACTCGTTGCGCACCGAGGTCTGCCAGAAGCCGGTGATGCCCGGGCGCAGCGCGTAATAGGCGGTGCCGGGATAGAGGTCCTGCTGTTCGACCATCATCGGGCGCGGACCCACCAGCGACATGTCCCCGCGCAGCACGTTGAGCAGCTGCGGCAGCTCGTCGAGCGAGGTCTTGCGGATCAGCCGGCCGACCGCAGTGATGCGCGGATCGCGGCGCAGCTTCTGGGCGTGGTTCCACTCGGCGCGGGCCTCGGGATTGCTGGCGAGATAGGCCTCGAGGCGGGAGTCGGCATCGACCACCATCGAGCGCAGCTTGTACATGTAGAAGACGCGGCCATTCCGGCCAACGCGCTTCTGGAGATAGAAGGGCGACTTGCCGTCCAGCGCGATGATCGCGGCGAGGACCATCGTCACGAGCAGCACCGGCAGCGCGCCCAGCAGGACGATGGTGATGTCCAGAATGCGCTTGGCAAGGCGGTCGTAGGAGGCGCCGGTCGGTGCCGCAAAGAGGGCATCGTCGATCAGGGTTTCTATACCGGGGCTCGGCAGCGGCTGGCGAATGTGAATAGTCAATTTGACCTCCTCGAGGCATGTATTGACGGAAACGCAGGCAAGGATGTGCTTTCGGCCGGTCGCAAGTCGCAGCGATCCGGTCCTTCGCGATCATGCGAAGGCTGGGAACGCTCGAGGCGCATCAGGCTTTCAGAAGATTTTCTGGTCCTAACAAGACCGAAGCAAACTCACCATAACTCCCAAGTGGAAGCACCAACCCCCAAGTGCCGTAGTGTGACGAAACTATGTTCTTACTCTCGACACAAATGGTTATGCATTGCGCCTTAAGTGCGGTCAACTCCATGTTTTTGCCACAATTAAAAGTTGAGCCAACCTTTAGATGACCTGCTCTCGGACCGGCGCATTGGCCACAAATTCGGGCGTCCGGCAGACCGGAGAATGCCGGTGGCGGCGCCGCTATCCGAGCTTTGGCAGTGGCCGTGCAAGGGAGGAGAGGGAGCAGCTGCGGCAACAGCACCCTCGGAAACAGTTCAATCCCCGTTTTCGGCGATCCAGTTTCGAAAATGTAAACAAATGCTCGAAAATGAATGCATCGTCGCGCGAAACTCGATGCGAAGGGTTGGGGCAATTCGCACCCTGTCTCTACGGCTGTCTTCTGGGTCGCATTCGGAAACAATGATTGTGGGAGGGTGCAGCGGGTTTTCGTCTCTCGATCGCCACTGCGGCGCCGGGTTTGCGACGCGGGGCTCACTCGCTTGCCGGCGCGGGGAGGTTTTTCGAGGAAGGCAGGGAGCAACACGCTAAGGGGGAGTGTTGATATTCACGGAATGTTACAAATGCCGCTTTTCAGGTGAGCGGGAGCCCGAATCGCGGCGGTTTACGGCCCTCAAATCGTCAAACTTGGTCCGAATCGCGCCACATTCTCAGCCGAGTTCGGCGAAATGAGGCGGGCGCGACCCTCAAGCTTCAGTTGCAAGCCAAGGGGCGCAGGCCTATTTCGGGCCGGTCGGTATCTGTATCGGAAAGGGCCCGTCATGGCGAACCACCTCTACAAAGGCGATCTCCCCGACGGGCTCGATCTTGGCCCGGTCGTGGCGATCGACTGCGAGACCATGGGGCTCGAGCCGCATCGCGACCGGCTCTGCGTGGTGCAGCTCTCGGGCGGGGACGGCAACGCCCATCTCGTGCAGGTGGCGAAGGGCCAGACCGAGGCGCCGAACCTCTGCCGCCTGCTGCGCGACGAGTGCGTGCTCAAGCTGTTCCACTATGGCCGCTTCGACATCGCCGCCATGTACAATGCCTTCGGGGCGCTGGCGGCGCCGGTCTATTGCACCAAGATCGCCAGCCGCATGGTGCGCACCTACACCGACCGGCACGGGCTCAAGACGCTGACTCAAGAGTTGCTGTCGGTCGATATCTCGAAGCAGCAGCAATCGAGCGACTGGGGGGCCGAGACCCTGACCGAGGCGCAGCGCGACTATGCCGCCTCGGACGTCCTGCACCTGCACAAGCTGCGCGAGGCGCTCGACGGCATGCTCGCCCGCGAGGGCCGCAGCGCGCTGGCGCAGAGCTGCTTCGACTTCCTGCCGACCCGGGCGCTCCTCGATCTCGAGGGCTGGCCGGGCACCGATATCTTCGCGCATTCCTGATCCGATGGCGCGTCGGGGGGACACCTATTCCTATGTGATCGGCTGGCTGAAGATCCTGCTGCCGCTGGTGGCGCTTGCGCTGCTCTCGACCCTCTTCCTCGTCGGGCGTAGCAGCGAGCCGACTGTGAACATTCCCTTCGCCGATCCCGACGGCTCGGACGGACCTGCGCGGCAGCAGATCGTGGCGCCGCGCTATGCCGGGCTGACCGCACGCGGCGATCAGCTGATCCTCACCGCTGACAGTGCCGAGCCTTTGGCCGACGGCATGGACGAGGTTCTTGCGCATCAGCTTGATGCCAGCATCGACATGTCCGACGGCAGCCGCATCACCCTGCGCTCCGACCGCGCGGTGGTCAGCGAAGGCGAGCAGAGCGCCGATCTCGAGGGGGCGGTGCGGATCGAGAGCAGCACGGGCTACCGGATCGACACCGAGCGTCTGCGCGCGGCGATGGACCGGATCGAGGCCGAAACCCTCGCACCGGTCTCGGGCGAGGGGCCGGCGGGCAGTTTCACCGCGGGAAAGCTGACCATCGCGCCGACCGAAACCGGCGAGGACGTGCAACTGCTTTTCACGCAAGGCGTAAACCTGATATATGATCCGAAAGATCCATAGGGGTTCCAGTATGTTCCGATTTCTGACCATTGCCGCCATGCTCTTCGCCCTCTCGGGGCCGGCTCTGGCACAGGGCGCTCAGGTCGCCTTCGGGGGCATGCAGCAGGATACCAGTGCGCCGGTCGAGGTCAGCGCCGACCAGCTTCAGGTCAACCAGTCGGACGGCACCGCGCTCTACACCGGCAACGTGGTGATCGGGCAGGGCGAGATGCGGCTCGCGGCGCCGCGGGTCCTCGTGGTGTTCGACGAGGCCGGCAACCGCATCGCGCGGCTCGAGGCGACCGGCGGGGTCACGCTGGTCAGCGGCGAGGAAGCCGCCGAGTCCGAGCGCGCCGATTACGATATCGACGAAGGCACCGTCGTGATGACGGGCAATGTGCTGCTCACGCAGGGGCCGAACGCCCTGACCTCGGAGCGCATGGTCGTGAATCTTGAGGGCGGCACCGCGCAGATGACGGGGCGCGTGCGCACGGTGATCTCGCAGGGCGCGGACGAGCAACAACAGTAATTTCCAGAAGAGTAACGACATTTCGATGGCCCGTCCTGATCTGACCGTGACCGAAGGCGACAGCGGCCTTCGCGTGCGGAACCTGCGCAAGAGCTACAAGAAGCGTGTCGTGATCCGCGACGTCACCCTCGATCTCGACCGGGGCGAGGTGGTGGCGCTGCTTGGGCCCAACGGCTCGGGCAAGACCACGACCTTCTACGCGGTGGCCGGTCTGGTGAACCCCGAGGGCGGCAAGGTCACCATCGACGGGCGCGATGCCACGTGGATGCCGATGTATCGCCGCGCGCGTCTCGGCATCGGCTACCTGCCGCAGGAGATGTCGATCTTCCGTGGCCTCTCGGTCGAGGACAACATCACCGCCGTGCTCGATATCGCCGAGAGCGACCGGCACCGCCGCCGCGAGCGGCTCGAGGAGTTGCTGGGCGAGTTCTCGATCGAACACCTTCGCCGCGCCCCGGCTTTGGCGCTTTCGGGCGGCGAGCGGCGGCGCGTCGAGATCGCCCGCTGCCTTGCGGCCAGCCCCAAGTACCTGCTGCTCGACGAGCCATTCGCCGGGGTCGACCCGATCAGCGTCAACGACATCCGCATGCTGGTCTCGGACCTCAAGACGCGCGGCATCGGCGTGCTGATCACCGACCACAACGTGCGCGAGACGCTGGAGATCGTCGACCGGGCCTATATCCTGCATGATGGCAAGGTGCTGATGTCCGGGACGCCCGCCGAGGTGGTGCAGAACGAGAATGTCCGCCGGGTCTATCTCGGTGAGAACTTCCGGATCGGATAAATCGGATTGTTCCCAGATGGCTGCGCGATTTGACGAGGGTTTGCGACAGATCATTGACAGAACGACCCCGTTTCACGTCAAATATACCCATGACGCAGCGCAGTTTTGCATGCCTGAACGAAGCGCCCCGAGGAGAGGGAAGAAGGGGTCTTTGCTGCAGTTGCCTTGCGTCTCCCATGATCCGACACCAGATCTAACCTGCCAGTAAGGCGGGAACTGTAGTCGGGTCCAAAGAAGAGAAGGAAACAGACATGCGCTATCAGATCACGGGAAAGCAGATCGATATCGGCGAAGCCCTTCAGACTCACGTCAAGAACGAGTTGGGCACCGTCCTGGAGAAATACGCCTTCCGGCCCACGGACGCGACCATCACCTTTTCCAAGAGCGCACATGAGTATATCTGCGAAGTCACGGTACACCTGTCCACCGGCCTGACCTCTTCGGCCAAGGACAAGGCAACCGAGATCTACGCAGCCTTCGACGGTGTATCCGAGAAGGTGGACAAGCAGCTGCGTCGCTACAAGCGCCGCCTGAAAGACCACCACAAGGATCGTGCCGAGCCCGTTGAACTCTTCGGAGCAGCCTCGTATATCCTCGCCGGCGAAGCCGAGTCGCATGACGACGAACCGGACTCGCTGCAGCCGATCATTGTCGCTGAGATGGAGACCCAGATTCCATCGCTGACGGTTGGCGAAGCCGTTATGCAGATGGAGCTGGCCGGGGCCCCCGTCCTGGTCTTCCGCAATGAGAAAAAGGATGGGGTGAACGTCGTGTATCGCCGCGACGACGGCAACATCGGCTGGATCGATCCGTAAGAGATCGTCCATGTCGCGGCCTGAAACGCCCCAGAGCAGACAGTGAAAGGCGGTCTATGACCTTCTTGGAACTTCTGAAACCGCAAGCGGTGAAGGTCGTTGCTGCGGCTAGCAGCAAGAAGCGCCTGATGCATGACATCGCGGATCTGGCCGAAAGCGCTTACGCGCTCTCGGCCCCCTCCGTCGTCGAGGCGCTGATGGAACGCGAAAGCCTTGGCCCCACCGGTGTGGGCCATGGCGTCGCCCTTCCCCACGCTCGCCTGCACGGGCTCGATGAAGTGAAGGGCGTCTTCATTCTTCTCGAGAAACCGGTGGAGTTCGAATCCGTCGATCGTCAGCCGGTCGACGTGGTGCTGTCGCTTTTCGCCCCCGCCGATGCCGGGGTCGAGCATCTCAAGGCGCTGGCGCTGGTCTCGCGCACGCTGCGCGACGCGGCGCTGTGCAACAAGCTGCGCGCCAACCCCGACGCCGCCACCCTGCACGCCATCCTCACCGAGGATCGCTCGTCGCAAGCGGCCTGAGCACCGGTCATCGACCGGGTGCGCCCGGTCAGTATGACCTCCTCTTCGACATCGTCAGCCCTGCGCGCGGCACGACCCGGGGTCGCCGCGCCTTTGGTGCTGTCGGTGCCCGGAGCGTTCAGCCCCAGTCGCCGAAGCCGAACATAAGGTAGTCGCGCTGATAGGCCTCGCGCGCCGCGCTTTCGAGCTGGTCGTCGTAGATCTGCGCCAGCGCGTAGGGTGCCTGCGTCGGCACGGCGACCGGATCCGGCGGCGCGGCATGGCCGACCTGCATGGCCAGCGCCGGCAGGTAGCTTGTCATTTCGTCCTCGCGTACCAGCATGTCGGGTAGGGTCAGCTCGGCCATACCCTGGAGCGCCTGCGTCTGGCTGGCCCAGTGGCCGTCGATCCGCACCGCGGTCTGCCCGGCGAGGTTGGCCTTGAGGAAGTGCAGGAAGGCGGTGAAGGCCTCGCGATGTGCCTCGAGCGTGTAGTCGCTGCCGGGCTCGCCTTCGGGGATCGGCAGATTGTGGGCACGGCGCAGGGTCTTGCGAATGCCCTTGTAGCTGCCCTTGCCGGTGCTCAGGATCTTCGAGCAGAAGGCATCATGCGCGCGCGCCAGCGGGTGGCGCAGCACGGTGAAGCTGCGGTGGGCCGGGCGCTCGCGTTTCCATTGCCGCAGGCTCTGCTGGTTGAAGTCGCGCACCAGAGCCTCCTCCGGGACCCCGTCGAGCGCGCACATCCAGTTGAGCACCGTCGCCTCGGGGCCGGACTTGAGCGGCATGTAGAGCAGCGGCGTCCGTGCCCCGCCCACGTAGCCCGGCACCGCCGGCCCGCGCCGGGGCTCGAAGTTCGGGGTCCGCGTCAGGTTGAACCGGTCGAGCCGCGCCAGAGCCTGCTCCATCTCGGCAAAGTTCTCGACCTTCTGCGAGATCGGCTCGGGGTTCTGCCGCTTCAGGGCGGTGTTGAGGCTGTCGAGCCGCGAGGTCGCGCCCAGCCAGCGGGCCAGCCCGTTCATCACCGCGACGTCCTGCAGGTCTTCGTAGGCGACGTAGAATGCCGTTTGCCCCGTGGTCTGAAGCGCGTTCATCAGCGTGACCTGAAACGCCTGCAACGCTTCGAGATGAGCCTCGAACTCGGCGGCGTCGAACTGCGCCTTGGCATCCTTGCGCTTCTTGACGTTGGTCAGCTTCCACTGCCCCGTGGCCTGCGCGATCTTCCAGCTGACATAACTGTCGACAGGGTTGCGGGTGAGGATGATCTTGGCGCAGCGCTCGTCCTCGAGGATCGCGGGCAGGATGCGCGGGTCGTGATCGTGGAAGAAGCGGAACCCGGCGAGCCCGTCTTCGTGTCTGCGGATCTCTTTCAGGAGCCCCGCGGGGTCGCGGTCGCGTTCGGCCTGGGTGATGCCGAGCACATCCTGGGAATTCGGGTAGCCGATGAAATGCGGATTGAAGACCTCGCCAAGGCAGCTCAACCCGTCGAAGGCATTGAGGTTGGCTTCGAGGAAATTCGAGCCGGTCCGCATCTCGGCGAAGACCACGAAACTATCGAAACGGTCGGACATGGCGGGCCTATTTCTTCACGAGATACGGTTTGCGCGCGGCGCGGCGCGGATTGCGCGGGGCGTGTTCCACCGGGAAATCGCCCATCAGGTAGGGGTGCATCCCCTGGTTTTTGAGGTTCTGCAGGAACCGGCCGAAGCCGCTGAGATCCTCCATCACCGGCGCCTCGGCAAGGCGGCGATGCGGCTTCTGTCCGATCTCGTCGATGACGATCTGCAGCGGCTCCATCGGGGCCTCGATGAACTCGGCCATGGTCCAGATCCGGATCCGCGCCTTGGCCTCGGGCGAGCGCAACTGGTCGAGCATCTTGTGCTCGACCTTCTGCAGCAGCGCGGCCTCGGCGCGCAGGTTGGCGAAATTGGCGTTCGACTTGAACAGCGGCACCGCCCAGGCGCCCGAGATCACGTTGATCTGGGCATTGGGATCGCGGGCCATGTCCCAGATGATCTTGGGGTTGTCATGCGGCCCGTATTGAAAGCACTGCCGCTCGCCGCGCGTGTTCCACAGCAGGTTGGTGAGAAACGCCTTGGGGTTGGCGTCTCGCAGCGCGGCATTGTCCGACAGCGCGCCGTTCAGAACGCATTGTCCGCCGGCGAACTCGGCCCGCTGGGGGCCGAAGAGATGGCCGTGGACCTGCGCGCCGGTGGCGCGGGCGAGCCAGCTTTCGAACTCCTTGAACAGGTCCGAGAAGCCCTGAAAGACGGAATACTTGCCTGCGGTCAGCCCGTTCTCCCAGCCGTAATTGGGAAAGCGCGACTGCATGTAGAGCCCGGTGCGGCCCCGGGTGCGGCGGTCCACGGCCTTGGCGAAGATGCGGTCGATCTTGCCGGGGTTGGGCTCCTGCCGGTTCTGCGCCGCTTCGGGGTGGTCCAGGAACGCGTCGTAGAGCCGCTCTGCATGGGGCCAGATCTTGCGCGCCACGAAGCAGTCCGAGCGGCGGAGCAGCTGCAGGTGATCGTCGTAGAAGATGTGCGGCTTGCCCTGGAAGTCGAACTTCGACAGCGTCAGAGAGCGGCTCTCGATGTTGGTGGAGTAGAGCCGCGCGAGGGTCTGGAAATAGCTCTCGTCCGGGATCCAGACGCGCTTGAAGTAGCGGTCGAACTTGCGCCGCTCAGGGTCCTGCAGGATCGCCGAGAGGGTCTGCCGGGTGAGGCACCACCACTGGCTGCCCATATGCGGCACGACGCCCTTGGGAATGCGGCGGCGAAAGCCGATCCGGCGCTGCAGCTCGACATAGCGGTCGAAAAGATAGCGGTTCTTGCGCCACGAGAACGGGAAGAACAGGGTGAAGCGCTCGTGGTCGAGCCCGCCGACCGTCCAGGGGACATCGGCGGTGGTGGCGCTTTCGATGAAATCGGTGCGCGGGCGCTCATCGAGATACTCGATCAGCTCCTCGATCGGGCGCAGCGGCAGGCAGGAGCCGGAGGTCAGGTAGACATGGCGCACGCCCGGATAGCTCTCGAGCATCAGCTCCGAGGCATCCTGGCTCGCCGCCACCAGCCCCCAGGTGCCCCATTCGCAGCGGTGACGCTTGGAGAACCGCACGTTGGGCTCATCGGCGAGGCTGCGCACGAAGCCGTCATAGACCCTCCGGGGCACCATGCTGTCGACATGGATCACCACCGGGCAGCCGGCACGGGTCCAGTGCCGGGCGACCTGTTCGGCGCGGCCGAGCGCGGTGTGCACCAGCATCACGATGCCGACGCTCATGCCCAGTTCCCCTTGGACATCAGGCCGAGGATCTCGAGCTGGCGCCAGTTGATGTATTTCTCGGACCACTTGCACCAGAGCTCGGGGTTGTCGCGGATGCCGGCGGCATAGGCGAGATACTCGGTCGAGCCGGCGTAATGCTCGCGCCGGTTCAGCTCTTCCTCGGCCTTGGCGCCGAACGTGTCGAGGAACTTGGTGTGCAGCAGCAGGCCGCTGGCCTTCTCGCCGCCCCACTCGTCATAGACGGCGTTGAGCCCGCGCGGCAGCAGCATGTGGGTCGAGCTGACATAGGTGTAGCGTCGGTCCCATTTCACCAGCGGGATCTTGTTCAGCGCCGGCGCCCGCTCTGGGCGGTCGGGAAAGAACACCCGCGCCCGGGGCCCGCCCTGGATCCACAGATTGCCGAAGCGCTTGTTGCGGCTGATCGTGTAGTTGCCGGCATCGAACCATGACGCGATCTCGAGCGGGTTCTGGCCGCGCTCGTAGGGCTGCGCGTCGATCCGGCCCTTGGGATACATGTCGAGCAACATGGCCGAGAAGCTCTTGATCGACGAGGCATCGAGCCAGTCGGTCAGGGCGCGCAGGGGCCGGGTGTCGCAGAACGGATAGAGAAAGAACTCGTCGGGATCGACGGTCAGCGCCCAGTGGCCATGGGCATACCTGCGCAGCAGGAAGTTGATCCAGTCCATGCCGAAGCGCGAGCGCTTGTAGCTGCCCCGACTGCTCCAGACCGAGACATCCTCCTGCCGGGAGAGGTAGTCGAGCGAGCCGTCGGTGCTGTCATTGTCGACGAAGAAGAAGTGGTTCACCCCCATGTCCCGGTAATATTCCAGGAAATAGGGCAGGCGGATGCCCTCGTTGCGCTGGGTGCAGAACACCAGCAGGTCGCTCGAGCGGAGCTTGTCGGTCCGGTTGGTGACCGGCATGAGTTCGCGGCTCTTGCGCAGGGCGCGAATGCGCCAGCGCTTGCGCTGAAGCCTCAGCCGGTATGACTGCCATGCACCCACTGTGCGCCCTCGTCAGGCCGGACGGTCCGGCCCCGTTCCCCCGCGGCTATCAGATCAGGGTTAAGACGGTCTTGAAGTGCGCATCCCAGCTTGGCGGGGCGAATGCCGCCGCAGCGTTTGGTGCCACGCCCCGTCCTGCCCGGTGATCCTCGGCCATCGTTCTTATCAACTGGGTCCAAAGATACCGCTCCGTCACAGGAGCGTAAACGGGAATATCCCCAAGCCCTTCGCGCAGCACCGAAAGGTTGCTCGCAAGCACCGGCACCCCCAGCCCTGCGGTCTCCAGCGGGGGCAGACCGTAGCCTTCGGCGAGGCTCGGGAACAGCAGCCCGGCGCTGCCCTTCAGCAGCGCCGCGACCTGCCCGTCATCGAGGCCCGGCAGTTCGTGCACGCCGGCGATGCCGGCATCGAGCCGGGTGAAGATGGCGTCGTTGTTCCAGCCGCGGCTGCCGCAGATCAGCAGATCGGCGGCCGGTTGCTCCTGCTCCCAGATGTCGAGCAGAAGCGCGTGGTTCTTGCGCGGCTCGATGGTGCCGAGCGCGACGAAATAGGGCCGGCCGGTCCACGGCCCGTCGGGGGGGCTGGTCGGCACGGGCAGGTCGACGCCGAGATGCGCGACGACGCTTTGTGCCGCGCTGTCGGGCAGGTGCCGGCGCAGGTCGCGCTCGGTCTGCTTCGAGTTGCAGATCACCAGATCCGCATGGCGCCCGACCCGCGAGAGGAAGCCCGCGAAACGCTCGGGAATGCCGGGGCGCTGGTGCTCGGGCACGTCCAGCGGCAGCGTGTCGTGCAGCAGGACGGCGATGCGGCTGCCGGGCACGCCGCGCAGCGCCGCAATGGTGCGGTCGGTCAGGTTGGTGTGGCCGGTGTTGAGGTACCGGGTGTCGGCGGGCAGGTGCGTGCGGAGCATCGCGCCGAGGCCGCGCGGCGGGCAGCGGCCCACGGCCACCGAGCGCAGCGCGCGTTCGGCCCCGGCACGCCCGGGATCGAGCTTGCGCAGCCGTGCCAGAAGATCGGGGGCGGGCCAGTCGCCGCCATCGATGCGGCGCTTCAGCTCGGCGCAGCCACGCTGGTCCAGCAGCAGGTAGCCCAGAGAACTGCGCACCAGCCCAAAGAGCGGGCCGGTGCGCAGCAGTTGCCTCAGATAGGCGTATTCAACCCGGTCAATCCCCGTGAAGGGTCGCCCGGCGCGCGAGACGAGGCGCGTCAGATCCAGAAGGCGCGGGGGCGGATCAGCCCTCGTAATGTCCATTCTGGTGCCAGCGCCATGCGTCGGCGATCATCTGCGGCATGGTCGAGCGATCCGGCGTCCAGCCGAGCTCGGCGGCGGCGCGGGTCGAGCCCGAGACCAGCTTGGTGGCGTCACCGGCTCGGCGCGGGCCCTCGGAGTAGGGCACCTCGCGGTTGGTCACCGCGCCCGAGGCGTCGATCACCTCGCGCACCGAGAAGCCCTTGCCGGTGCCAAGGTTGAACACACGGCTCTCCTTGCCGTCCTGCAGCCACTTCAGGCCCAGCACATGCGCATCGACGAGGTCCATCACGTGGACGTAGTCGCGGATGCAGGTGCCGTCGGGCGTGTCGTAATCGGTGCCGTTGATGGTCAGTGCGGGGCGCTTGCCGTCGATCGCCTCGAGCATCACCGGGATCAGGTGGGTCTCGGGGCGGTGATGCTCGCCCACCTCGCCCTCGGGATCGGCACCGGCCACGTTGAAGTAGCGGAAGATCACCGATTTCAGGCCGTAGGCGGCACCGAAATCGCGCAGGATGTCTTCGACCGCACGCTTGGAGGCGCCATAGGCATTGAGCGGCTCCTGCGGCGTGCCCTCGTCGAGCACCACGTTGTCATGCTCGCCATAGGTGGCGCAGGTCGAGGAGAATACGAAGTTCAGGCAGCCCGCCGCGGTGGCGGCCTCGATCAGCGTCAGCGAGCCCTCGACGTTGTTGCGCCAGTAGCGGCCCGGCTCCGACATCGCCTCGCCGACCTGGCTGAGGGCGGCGAAATGCATCACCGCCACGGGTTGGTACTGCGCGAACACCGCGTCGAGGCGGGACCGGTCCGACAGCTCGCCCTGCTCGAACGGGCCGAACTTGACGGAGTCCTTCCAGCCGGTGACGAGGTTGTCATAGGTCACCGGCGTGAAGCCGGCGGCCTTCAGCGCCTTGCAGGCGTGCGAGCCGATATAGCCCGCACCCCCGGTTACCAGTACATTGGACATGTTTCGGTCTTTGCCCGCTTATTGCGCGGCCTTGCGGGCCGAAACCACCTCGTGGAGGTAGGCTTCGAGATCGTCGCGCAGATCGTCGCGCGACAGGCCGAAGGCGACGGTGGCTTGCAGGAAGCCCGCCTTGGAGCCGCAATCGTAGCGCTGGCCGTTGAAGCGGTAGCCATAGACGCCTTCGTCGCCATTGATCTCCTTGGCGATGGCATCGGTGAGTTGGATCTCGCCGCCGGCGCCGGTGGTCTTGGCGTCGAGGTTCTCGAGGATCTTCGGCGACAGGATGTAGCGGCCGATCACCGCGAGGTTCGACGGTGCCTCGCCTGCCTTGGGCTTCTCGACCATGCCCTTGACCGAGACCATCGAGCCCATGTCTTCCTGCACGTCGAGGATGCCGTAGGCCGAGGCCTTGTCGGCAGGCACTTCCATCGCAGCGACCATGTTGCCGCCGGTTTCCTGATAGGCTTCGACCATCTGCTGAAGGCAGGGCTTGTCGGCTGCGATGACGTCATCGGGCAGCATCACCGCGAAGGGCTCGTCGCCGATCAGGCGGCGGGCGCACCACACCGCGTGGCCGAGACCCAGTGCCTTGTGCTGGCGGATATAGGCGATCTCGCCCGAGTCCATGTAGGTGTCCTTGAGAACGCCAAGCAGCTTGTCCTTGCCCTTGGCTTCAAGCTCCTGCTCGAGCTGCGGTGCGTGGTCGAAATAGTCCTCGAGCGCGCTTTTTCCGCGCGAGGTGACAAAGATGAATTCCTTGATACCCGCGGCGCGGGCCTCGTCGATGGCGTATTGCACCAGCGGTCGGTCGACGAGGGTCATGATCTCCTTCGGGACCGACTTCGTGGCCGGAAGAAAACGTGTTCCGAGACCCGCCACCGGGAAGATCGCCTTGGTGACCTTGTTGCTCATAATGTCCTGCTCCTAAAATCGTGACGCGACGTTGACACGCGCGCGCTGGTCTTCGTCTGATTCTGTACCATGTAAGGCCTAGAGCGCAAACTAGGCAAATTCGCGACAACTCCCTCGTAGATTGAGTGATTGCGGTGCCTTATATTCGGTCTTTGTTGTTGCGAACGGGTGCAACACGGGCAGCTTCCGACCGCAGACGATCCTCGAAACTGTGCAGTTGGATCACTGGACCGACGCGCTCGCTGCGGCCCCAGAGCCCGCCGATCTGCTCCCAATATCCGTCCGCATGAAACCTGAGCGTGTGAAAGAGGGCCGTGTGAGAGAACCGGTAGGCGCTGACGATCTCACCATCCGCGGCGTAGCGGGCGGCGTCTCGGCGCATGGCCACACGGTTCCAGACCCGTCCGGAGAGCACGCGGCGAGGCGCGCCGGCGCGGCCGGGATAGGCGAGAAACGGCAGGCGCGCCTCGGGGATCGGCGGCAGGTTGCCGAACGGCCTTGCGAGCCCTTCGATCCAGCCACGGTCGAGGCTGCGCATCAGGCGCACGACGTCGTCCGGGCCGAGCGGGCCACGCTGCAGAAAGCGCAGCAACCGGTGGCGCTGTGCATCGCGCAGGGCCAGCCACGCCATGCGACGCTCGACTTCGGGGCAGTGCTTGGCGAGGAAGACGGCGAGCGAGGCACCGATCTCGGTGAGGTCGCGCGGGCTGCGGTCCGCGGCGCGGCGCGGGCTCTCGGCATAGCCGTGATGCACCTCGGCCAGCGGCACCACGGCCACGGCATGACCCGCGGCGGCGTGGCGCATGTCGAGATCTGTCTCGTCTAGGAAGAAGCGGAAGGCCGGGTCGAAGCCGCCCATCTCGGCCAGCACGCTGCGCCGATGCGCCATGTTGGTGCCCTGCAGCTTTATCGCGACACTGGGGCGGCCATGCAGGATGCGCGGTTCCGTGCCTTCGATGGGCAGGTCGCGCTCCTGCGCGCGGGCCGTGACGCCCTGCGCCCGCCACTGGTACTCAATGCCGTTGCGCCCACGCACATAGCCGCCCGCCGCCGCCACCTGTGGATCGGCGAAGGGGGCGCAGAGATGCGCGAGCCATGTCGGCTCGGGCACCGCGTCGTCGTCGAGGAAGGCGATCACCTCGCCGGCGGCCTCGGCGATGCCGAGATTGCGCGCCGCCGAGATGTTGGGCGCGTCGAAGGCGACAAGCCTGATCCGGTCCGCATCGGGGCGGGCGGCAACCGTGGCAACGCCCTCGGGGCAGGCCACCACGATCACCTCGTAGGCCGGATAATCGAGCTGGGCCACGCCGGTCAGGCAAAGCGACAATGCGCCGGGGCGGCCCCGGCTCACGATCACAACGCTGACCGGGAGCGCGCCCACCGACGCGTCAGCCTTCCTTCAGCTCCACGCCCGGGGCGTAGGCGATGAAGAACGGGTTGGCGAATTCCGGCTTGCCGTAGGCCAGCGGGGTGTGGTCGTCGAAGCGCACGACCCGGCCGCCGGCACCGCTGAGCACGGCGTGGCCTGCGGCGGTGTCCCACTCCATGGTGCGGCCGAGGCGCGGGTAGAGATCCGCCTCGCCGGTGGCCACGAGGCAGAACTTCAGCGACGAGCCGGCGCTCTTGGAATCGCTGACCTGGTACTTGTTGATGTAGTCGTCGGTGGCCTCGTCGCGATGCGACTTGGAGGCCACCACCATCAGCGCGCTGTTGTCCGCGTCCGAGACCTTCATCGGCGTGGTCTCGCCCACCGTCTCCTTGTCGAAGGCACCGGTCTCTTCGACCGAGGTGCCGGTGGCGGTGGTGTAGAACATGCGGCCCTTTGCGGGGGCATAGACCACGCCGCGTGTCGGCACGCCGTCCTCGACATACGCGATGTTCACGGTGAAATCGCCACGGCGCTTCACGAACTCCTTGGTGCCGTCGAGCGGGTCGACGATCAGGAAGGTCATCACGTCCTGGGTGTGGCTGTCAGCCTGCTCTTCGGTGACCAGCGCGACATCGGGAAAGGCGTCGCGCAGGCCGGCGGAGATCAGCGCGTCGGCGGCCTCGTCGGCCTCCGTGACCGGGCTGGCGTCGGATTTCGACTTCACCTCGAAATCGTCGCTTTCGTAAATCTCCATGATCTTGTCGCCGGCTTCCAGGGCGAGGCGGCGCATGACCCGAACAAGAGTTTCGTAATTCAAAGTGGTTCTCCTTTACCGCGGCGGCGCAATGTTTGCGTTGGCAGCCACGAATCCTTATGCTTTCCTCAACCAAGATGGGCAAGAAAGACCCGTCGCACCCGCCGGCACCGGAGCAGTTTTGCCATGTTTCAGACCACGAAGCCGCGCTCGCGGCTGGGTTCCGCGTTCTACATCTCCGAGTTGATCTACCACAATTCGGTACGCGCTGTCCGCCGGACCCATGGCAACGCCTTCATGGCGATCTTCATGAACATGCTGCAGACCATCATCTTTGTGCTGGCCTTCTACTTCATGTTCCAGATCCTCGGCATGCGCAGCACCGCGATCCGCGGCGATTTCATGATCTACATCATGACCGGCGTGTTCCTCTACATGACCCACACCAAGACGCTGAGCGCGGTGGTGGGCTCGGAGGGGCCGGCCAGCCCGATGATGCAGCACGCTCCGATGAACACCGCCATCGCCATCGCCTCGGCGATGCTGAGCACGCTCTACATCCAGATCCTCAGCCTCGTGTTCATCCTCTTCATCTACGATGTGGCCTTCAATCCCTTCGTCATGCAGGAAATCCACGATCCCATCGGCTGCATGGCGATGATCCTGCTGTCGTGGTTCTCGGGCGCGGCGATCGGCATGGTGTTCCTTGCCGCCAAGCCGTGGTTCCCGACCCCGGTGCAGATCCTCTCGACGGTTTATCAGCGCGCCAACATGATTGCCTCTGGCAAGATGTTCGTGGCCAACACGCTGCCCAGCTACATGCTGGTGATGTTCGACTGGAACCCGCTGTTTCACACCATCGACCAATCGCGCGGCTATGCCTTCGTCGACTACAACCCGCGCAACTCCGATTGGGAATATGCGCTTTACCTGTCGCTGGTTCTCATCATGATCGGTCTTATGGGAGAGTTCTACACGCGCAAGCACGCCTCGGCGAGCTGGAGCGCGCGGCGGTAAGGCCCGCCTGCCACGGGGCCGGCCCGCGAGTTCGAAAGTCTCAAAGGAGGGTATGCGATGTTCAGATCCGTACTGTTCTGCCTGGCGATCTGCCTCGCTGGCGCGAGTGCCGCGCAGGAGGCACCCGCGCTCTACGATGTTACCGGTGTGGCGAGCGATGACCACCTCAACATCCGCGCCGAGCCCGAGGCCGGGGCCGCGCAGATCGGCACGCTCGCGCCCGACGCCACCAATATCGAGATCACGGCCATCAACGAGGAGGGAACCTGGGGCCGGCTCAATACCGGCGAGGGCAGCGGCTGGGCGTCGCTCTCGTTCCTCGAGATGCAGCCGGGCAGCGCCATGCCCGATGCCGCCGAGGTGGGCTGCTTCGGCACCGAGCCGTTCTGGAGCTACCGGGTCGACCCGGACAGCATCGCGAGCTGGTCCGAGCTGGGAGAGGATCCGGTGACCCTGCTGGCGGGCGACACCCGGCGCGTCGATGCCGGGCTGCACCCGTTCGTGTCGGTGGCGGCTGCGCCTGACCTTCAGGCCATCCTCGTAATGACCCCGAAATTCGCCTGCAGCGATGGCATGTCCGACCGGCTCTATGGGTTGGGGGCCACGCTGGTGCTGACCGGCAAGGTCAGCCGCGCGGTCACCGGCTGCTGTATGCTGACCGCGAACTGAGAACATCCCGGCGGATCCATGCGAAAAGGCCCCGGCGGGTGCCGGGGCCTTGCAGGCGGGTTTGAGGTCGCGATCAGTTCACCGACTTGCTGTCGACCACGTCCTTTTCCAGCGCCGGAGTGCCGGAGGCGCGGGCGATTTCGATCCGGCGCGGCTTCAGCGCCTCGGGGATCTCGCGCTTGAGGTCGATGTGCAGCATGCCGTTCTCGTGCACCGCGCCGGTCACGCGCACGTGGTCGGCAAGGGTGAAGCGGCGCTCGAAGGCGCGGGTGGCGATGCCGCGGTGCAGGTAGCTGCGGGCCTCGTCCTCCTCGGCCTTGCGGGCCGACACAACGAGCTGATGCTCTTTCAGTTCGACCGACAGGTCATCATCTGCGAAGCCTGCCACGGCGATCGAGATGCGGTAGGCATCGGCGGCGGTCTTCTCGATGTTGTAGGGCGGGTAGGTCGGCTGGGCGACGTCGCTGGTCAGCGCCCGGTCCATCAGGTCGGCGATCTGGTCGAAGCCGACGGTTGCGCGATAAAGCGGTGCGAAATCAAAGTGACGCATGGATCATCCTCCATTGAGCGATACCATATGTGATGCGCCTTCCCGGCATGGGACAGGCGGCTTGAACGCTCCGGAGCCCTGTCTCAGGCACTCCGGATAGCTCTTAGTTGGGGAGGCGATTTGTGGCTTTCAAGACCTTCGGCTCAGGGCTTCACGAAGCGCGCACCGATGCCGTCGCGGTTGCTGCCGCCGACGGTGATCCGGCGTGCGCCGGAGGTCACCTTGGGGCGCGCGTCCTCGCGGTTGAGGCGCTGCCGCAGTTCGGAAACCAGGGCCGGCAGGCTCGGGCCGAAGGCCTCGCCGCCAGCGTTGCCCGAGGAGATCACCGACAGGATGCGCAGCCGTGCGTTCTCGCGCACGAAGACTGGCGCCCCCGACGATCCGAAGGTCACGTCGCAGTCGAACCCGAGGATGTCATCGCGGTAGCGCTCGGTGAGTTCGCAGTCCGGCTGGCGCGAGAGCACCTCCTCGCGGCCGCGTCCGTAAGAGACCACGCTTACGCCGGTGCCCGGGGAGGGGGTCTCGTGGATGCGGAAGGCATCGGCCTCGGCGCTCGAGACCGGCTGTTCCAGCTTAAGCAGCGCGACATCGGTCGCGACCGCCGTGCCGGAGGTCATCGACCCGCCAGCGGCCAGCTCGGCGGCGTAGCGCTCGGGCACGGCCCAGCGCTCCACCCGGCGTTCGGTGATGGCGCTGCCGTGGTGATAGCCGGCACGGAAGGTCATGCCGCGGGCCGGGTAGGGCTGGCGCGTGGCGGTGTCGTAGACGCAATGCGCAGCGGTGAGCACGAGATCGCGGCCGATCAGGGCGCCGGTGCAGAAGCCTTGGGGCATGTCGAGCCGGCCCACCGCCTCCCAGCCGAGCATGTCGCCACGGCTTTCCATCACGTCGAACACGGCGCGGCTCTGCGCGTGCGCAGCCGCGGACAGGCTGGCGAGCGCGATGCCGGCAGCGGCGAGATATCTTACGGCGTTATGAATTTTGCCCCCGTTTCCCGCCGCATTCCGGCGTCGAGTGTCTGGCGGACCGCGTCGGTGTCCAGCGCGGCGCGCAGCGGCGCCAGCGCGTCCTCGATCTCGGCGCCAAGAGCCACCGGGAGGCCATCGGCCTCGGCCTTGGCCGAGATCACCGAAACGATGACCGGCGCGTCCTCGGGGCCCGAGAAAACCGGAGAGCCGGAGGCGCCGAAATCGACCTCGCAGGACAGCACCATCATCCGGCTCTGCAGGTCGAGCACACCGCAGAGCCCCTGCAGCGAGGGTGCCTCGGAGCGGTCATGGGCGTAGGAGACCACGCTCACCTCGCTGCCGACCGCCGGGTGCGGCCCGGTGGCGAAGGGCCGGATGGTGGTGTTGCGGATCGGCAGCTGCAGCTCGATCAGCGCAACGTCGCTGCTGACGCGGTGGCCGTCCTTCGGCGCGGTGAAATCATAGGAGGGATGCGCAACCGCCCGGCGCACCCGGCGATAGGCGGCGGCGCGGCCATTGCGCCAGCCGGCAAGGAACTGGATCTTCTCGGCCGGGATGCGCGCGCCGGTCTCGGCATCAAACAGGCAATGCGCGGCGGTCAGCACCAGATCCGGAGCGATCAGCGCCCCGGTGCAGAACGCCTTTCCCGCCAACTCGAGCCGGCCCACGGCCTCCCACGGGCGGCCGTCTTCGCGGCTCTGCATCGAAAACAGACTGCCATCCGCCCATGCGGGACCAGACAGGCAGATCAAAAGGACTGCCAGAAATAGACGCACCGAGACTTCCCCTTCTCACGCCCTTCAGGGGTACCGGCGGTGTTTGTCAAAAATTGGGCGCAACCGCGCCGGGCAGGAGCCCCGGCGTTACTCCGCCAAGGCCCGCGGTTTCGGTCCGCCGGTGGCCCAATCGAGCAGTTCGACCGTATGCACGACCGGCACCCCGGTGCCCGAGCCGATCTGCATCATGCAGCCGATATTGCCGGCGGCGATGATGTCGGGCTGCTTGGCCTCGAGCGTGCGCACCTTGCGCGCCTTGAGCTGGCCCGAGATCTCGGGCTGCAGCAGGTTGTATGTGCCGGCGCTGCCGCAGCACAGATGGCTGTCGGCGGGTTCCACGACCTCGAAGCCCGCGCCTTTCAGCAGCGCCTTGGGATGGGTCTTGATCTTCTGACCGTGTTGCAGCGAGCAGGCGGCGTGATAGGCCACCCGGATCGGCCCGCTGCCCTCCGCGCCGGTGGGCTCGGCCATGTCGGTGCCGGCGATCTCGGCCTTGGCGAGGTTGCGCGCGGTGACGTCTGCCTCGGGCATCAGCTCGGCCAGCAGCTCTGAGATGTCGCAGGCGAGCTTTGAAACCCGCGCCGCATCGCCGGCCAGCGCCGCGTCGGTGCGGAACATGTGGCCGTAATCCTTCACCGTGGTGCCGCAGCCCGAGGTGTTGATCACGATGGCATCAAGACCGTCACCGTCGATCTCGGCGCACCAGGCGCGGATGTTGCGCGCCGCCGAGCCGTGGCTCTCGTCCTCGCGCCCCATGTGATGGGTGAGCGCGCCGCAGCAGCCGGCGCCCTTGGCCACCACCACCTCGCAGCCCAGCCGGGTCAGCAGCCGGATGGTGGCGTCGTTGATATCGGTGTTGAGCGCCTTCTGCGCGCAGCCGGTCATCAGCGCCACCCGTTTGCGGCGCGGGGCCTCCGGCGCAAAGCTCTGAGGGTCGTCGTTGCGGCTCACCGGCGGGATGGTTTTCGGCGCCATCTCGAGCATGGCGCGCAGGCGCGGATCGGGCAGCAGGCGGGCGAAGGGGCGGCCGAGCTTGGCCCCGGCCAGCGCCGCGCGGAACCGCATCGGGTGCGGGATGATGCGCGCCAGCAGCCAGCGCAGCGCGCGGTCGCTCCACGGGCGCTGGTAGTTCTGTTCGATATAGGCGCGGGCGTGGTCGACAAGGTGCATGTAATGCACCCCCGAGGGGCAGGTGGTCATGCAGGCGAGGCAGCTCAGGCAGCGATCGATATGCTTGACGGTCTTGGCGTCGGGCACGCGTTCGTTCTCGAGCATGTCCTTGATCAGGTAGATCCGCCCCCGCGGGCTGTCGAGCTCGTCGCCCAGCACCTGGTAGGTCGGGCAGGTGGCGGTGCAGAAGCCGCAATGCACGCAGGCGCGCAGGATCTCGTTGGCGCGCTCGGTGCCGGGGTCTTGAAGCTGCTGGTCGGTGAAATGGGTCTGCATGGAACTCTCAGGAGGTCATCATCCGGGCGGTTGCGAGCCCGAACCAGGGAAGGGGAGTGGCGCAGAGGCCGAGGATCGCGATGGCGCGGCGCGGGGCAGGGGCGGTCACGTGGCGCCGCAGGGTCAGTGCCATCATCGCAACGGCAAGCACCCAGGCAAACCACATCAGCGCCAGCGAAGACGCCGGCGCCGAGGGCTGCAGCACCAGCGCCAGCAGCGCGCTCGCCACCACCGCCAGCGCCAGCGCAAGCCGCGCCGTCAGGCCGGAGACCAGCCGCGGCAGCAGCGCGTAGGCCAGCGGACCGGCCACGAAGCACAGCGCGAAGGCGATGAAGGCGGCGGAACTCATGCCATCAGTCCGGGATTGAGCAGGCCCTTGGGGTCGAAACGCGCCCGCAGACCTGCGCTCAGCGCTGCCACCGGCGCGGGCTCGGGCTGAAAGGTCGGCACATCGCCGCTGGCGCGCACCGCCGTGGCATGGCCGCGGAACCCCGCGCCAAGCCTGTCGCGCGCGTCGGCGCCCTCGGGCAGCAGCGCCCAGATCAGCCCGCCGCCCCAGTCGAAGACCAGCGCATCGGCTCCCAGCGTCGCCGCCAAAGCCGGCGCCTCGGACGGCGTGCAGGAGATCCGCCAGACATCGCCCGGCCGGCCGTGGAACGCCTCGACATCGCGGACCGCTTTCCAGAGCGTCGCCCCGCGCGCCTCGTCAGTTTCCACCAGCGGCTGGTGCCGGGCGAAGAGCTCGGAAAGCCGCCCGCCGCGATAGGCCACCGACTCGGCAAAGCCCTCGATCCGCACCAGCGTCAGCGGCGAGCCCTCCGGCCCCTCGGGCAGATGCGCCGCGCCGCTCACATCGAAGGGCGAGCCAAGCGCCTGCGACAGCACCGGCACCGCCTCCTCCGGGCTCAGCCCGCCCAGCACCAGCGTCGCCGTGGCGGCCGGTTTCGGCAGCACCTTGAAGGAGATCTCGGTCATCACGCCCAGCGTGCCCCAGCTGCCCGCCATCAGCTTGACGAGGTCATAGCCGGTGACGTTCTTCATCACCCGCCCGCCATTGCTCACCACGCGGCCCGCGCCGTCGACGAAGCGCACGCCCAGCATGAAGTCGCGGCAGGCCCCGGCCTGCACCCGGCGCGGCCCCGAGACGTTCGCCGCCGCCACGCCGCCGATGGTTGGCGCGCCGTCGGTGCCCAGCAACCCGCGATGGTCCATCGGCTCGAAGGCCAGCCGCTGGCCCTCGCTCTCGAGCGCGGCCTCGATCTCGGCCAGCGGTGTGCCGGCCTTGGCGACCAGCGTCAGCGCGCCCGGCTCGTGCAGCACGATGCCCGACATCGCCCCGGTCTCCAGCAGCTCGCCGGCGCTCCTCCCGACCGCGCGGGTGCCGCCGCCGCGCACCCTCAGCGGGCCGCTTGCGTCCCGGATCATCTCGGCCAGCTCGGTCTCTGTCTCAGGTCTCATGGTCTTCTCTGGTTCAAAAATACCTCGGGGGAGTCCGCGCCTTGCGCGGACGGGGGCAGCGCCCCCGGCTATTCGGCTGCCACCGCGCGCCGCGCTTCGGACACCGCGAGCGGGAACACCTTGGCGGGGTTCAGCAGCCAGCCCGGATCGAACACATCCTTCACCGCCATCTGCGCCTCGAGATCCGCGGGCGCATATTGCACCGTCATCAGGTCGCGCTTCTCGATGCCCACGCCGTGCTCGCCGGTCAGGCAGCCGCCGACCTCGACGCAGAGCTTCAGGATTTCCGCCCCCAGCGCTTCGCATTTCTCGAGTTCGCCGGGCTGGTTGGCGTTGAACAGGATCAGCGGGTGCATGTTGCCATCGCCGGCGTGGAACACGTTGGCCACCTCGAGCCCGACCTCGCGCGACAGCTCACCGATGCGGCGCAGCACCTGCGGCAGGGCCGAGACCGGGATCGTGCCATCGAGGCACATATAGTCGTTGATCTGCCCCATGGCGCCGAAGGCGCTCTTGCGGCCGAGCCAGATGCGACCGGCCTCGTCGGCGTCCTGCGCCTCGCGCAGCTCCACCGGATCGTGGCGGCGGGCAATCTGGGTGATCAGCCCGAGCTGCTCGGCGATCTCGGCCTCCGAGCCCTCGACCTCGACGATCAGAAGCGCCTCGCAATCGGGATAGCCCGCCTTGGCAAAGGCCTCGCAAGCCACGATGCAGGGCCGGTCCATGAACTCGATCGCCACCGGCAGCACGCCCGCCTTGATGATGTCCGACACGCATTCGCCCGCCACCTCGTTCGAGTTGAACGCGATCAGCACCGGGCGCGCCCCCTCGGGCTTGCGCAGGATCCGCAGGGTGGCTTCCGTCACCACGCCAAGCTGGCCCTCCGAGCCGCAGACGAGCCCCAGCAGATCGAGCCCGCCGGGATCGAGATGCGCGCCGCCAAGTTCGATCACCGTGCCGTCCATCAGCACCATGGTGACGCCGAGCAGGTTGTTGGTGGTGACGCCGTATTTCAGGCAATGCGCCCCGCCCGAGTTCATCGCGATATTGCCGGCGATGGCGCAGGCCAGCTGCGACGAGGGGTCGGGGGCGTAGAAGAAATCCTCTTCCTCGACGGCGCCGGTGACGCTGAGATTGGTGCGTCCGGTCTGCACCCGGATGAAGCGGTTGTCGTAATCGGTCTCGAGCACCTCGTTCATCCGCGCCACGCCAAGGATGACCGAGTCCGCCGTCGGCAGCGCGCCCCCGGCCAGCGAGGTGCCGGAGCCGCGCGGCACCACCGGCACGCCCTCCTCGTGGCAGATGGTCAGAACCGCCGAGACCTCTTCGGTGGTGGCGGGCAACACCGCGCAGAGCGGCGGGCAGCGATAGGCGGTCAGCGCGTCGCACTCGTAGGCGCGGGTCTCGGCCTCGTCGTCGATCACCGCGTCGGCGGGCAGCACCTCGCGCAGGCGCGCAACGATCTCGGCCTTGCGGGTCAGCACCCTGGCGTCGGGCTCGGGCATCTGCATCTGAGGGTCCTCCCTTGGAATTGGTAAAGTGATATAACCAATTTGCCACGCCCGCGCCAGACATTTTCCGGCCCGCGCCGCTGCGACGCGGCAGCGTCTTGCCTTCGGCGGGGAAACGGTAGCACTACTGGGCCATGGACTGGGTAAAGATCATACATCTTCTCTGCGTGATGGGCTGGATGACCTCCATCTTCGCGGTGCCGCGCGCGCTGATCTACTGGAAGCGCGAATATGCCAAGCTGGGCGAGTTCGGCCCACTGGGCGACCTGACCATCCGGCTCTACCGCTTCTCAGCAGGGTTGGGTGTGATCGCGCTAATCACCGGGCTGGTGCTGGCGCAGCTCTGGGCCTGGGCGCCGTGGATCCACCTCAAACTGGCGCTGGTGGCGCTGCTTGCCGGGCATTACGTCTGGACCGGCAGGCTGGTGATCCGTGCCAAGCGCGGCGAGTTCCGCGAATCCGACCTGTTTCTGCGCATCTTCAACGAGATCAGCGTGGTCGGCGTGATCGCCGTGCTCTGGGTCGTCGTGGTCAAGCCGTTCTGATTGATGGGATGGCTCGACCAGCTTGGCTATTTCAGCCTGCTCGACCTCGCCGGGACGGTGCTGCTGGTGACGGGCTGGCTGCTGTGCTCGTGGTTCGTCGAGCATCCGCCGAGCTGGCGGCCCTCGGTGTCGCGGCTGATGGCCAATTACCGGCGCGTCTGGATGGTGCAGTTCGTCACCCGGCAGCCGCGTATCTTCGATTCGCAGATCGTCGCCTCGCTGCGTCAAAGCACCGCCTTCTTCGCCTCGGCCTCGATGATCGCCATCGGCGGTATCTTCGCGCTCCTGGGCAATACCGAGCAGCTGCGCGGCGTGGCCGGTGACCTGACCGACGGCGTTGCGCCGGTCTTCGTCTGGGAGGTGAAGCTGCTGCTGCCGCTGCTTTTCGCCGCCAATGCGTTCCTGAAATTCGTCTGGTCGAACCGGCTCTTCGGCTATTGCTCGGTGATGATGGGCTCGGTGCCGAACGAGCCCAGCGATCTGGCCTATGCTCGCGCCGCCAAGGCGGCCGAGATCAACATCTTCGCCGCCAAGAGCTACAATCGCGGCCTGCGCGCGGTCTATTTCGGAATCGCCTCGACCGGCTGGCTGATCGGCCCGGAGGCGCTGCTTGTCGCCACCATCGTCACGCTGGTGATGATCCTGCGCCGCGAGTTTGCCTCGCAATCGCGCGAAGTGCTGCTCCAGAGCGAACCCGAGGGCTGAGCAGGCGCGTCTAGTCGACGGCGCGGATCAGCTTGCGTTCGAGGACGCGGAGCACGGTGCGCAGGTCGTGGCCGCGCTTGAGCACCTGTCCTTCCATGCTGATCACCGCGTATTGCCCCTGCTTGCTGCGCAGCTTGGGGCGTTTCTCGATGCGGTAGAGCGGGTGTTCGGCGGTGCGGCGAAAGACCGAGAAGATCGCGACGTCGCGCAGGCTCGAGATGCCGTAATCACGCCATTCGCCGGCTGCGACCATGCGCCCGTAGAGCGAGAGGATGACGTTCAACTCGGTCCGGTGAAAGGCCACGACGTCCTGCGCGTGGCCGGGGCCCGGAAAAGGCGTAAGGCTGTTCATGTCATAAAGCTGCGCCTGATATCGGCGCAAATCAAGAGTCTCGCTGCTCAAATGCCGGTCATCTCGCCTGCGGTGCCACGGAAATTGCCGCTCAGCCGGTCGGCGGAGCCCCCTCCGAGACCGTGATGGGGCCGCCATCTGCCGGAAACCTGAGCTCGAACCAGCCGCCCATCGCGAGGCTCCGGGTGTCGAGCAGCCGCGCCCGCCGGCGCAACGCGGTCAGCGTTTCGTCATGCGGCACGCCGCGATAGGCGCCGTCGGCGGTCGAGACCGCGACCACCCGGTCGCGGGCATCGGGCGGGGTCTCGGGCAACACCTCGGAGAGCACCGCATCGGGGGTGCCGTTGTGGCTGCCGTGATGGCTCACCTTGAGGAAATGCGCCGGGCGCAGCGCCTGTTGCGCCTCCATGAACGCCCAGCTGCGCTCCTCGGCGTCGCCGGGAAAGAGCAGCCGCCAACCGCGCCATTCGAACTCGAACACGATGCTGGAATCGTTGGCTGCCCGGTCGATGTGGAAGAGATTGGCAAAGCTCGACGCCGCGCGGAACGCCAGCAGCTCGGCAAAGTCGCTGTCGCGCACGCCCTCTGGCGCGGTCAGCGTGGCGCTGGCAGGGGCGCCTGAATCGCCATTGGCCAGCCGCAGGCCGAGAGCGCGGGGCTTCAGGCGGCCGTAATAGACCGAGCAATCCTGCTCGGGCGCCAGCACGCGGAAAGAGGCGTCCCGGAACGGCTGCGGCAGCGTCGGCGCGCTCTGGCGCGAGACGTAGTGCGGCGCGGCGGGCGCGCTCATGTCGCGGATGTAGTCCACGCAATCGGCGCTGGCGCGCGGGTTGTTGATGCCGAGCAGGATGTCCATGCCGAAGGGCAGCGCACCAGCCATGCCGCGTGCCGCCTCGGCGATGTCCTCGAAGGCGTCGAGCGCCAGCCGCCGTTTCCTGCGGGCCTCTGGATGGGCGCCGTAATAGCCCGGTTCGCTCGAGGCGGTCATCCAGACGCTGCGGGCGCGCAGGTCGAGCCCGTCCTTGCGGGCGGCCATCAGCGGTCCCTGGATATGGTCGAGATGCTCGTGCGTCATGATGTAGAGGTCGAGCGGCGCCCCGGCGAGCCGGGCGTGGATGTCGCGCAGGACGGCGCGCAGGGTGTCGTCATCGCCATGTGTGCCGGTCAGCGCGTTGCCGGCGTCGATCAGCACCGTACGGGTGACATCGGCGCCGGTCGCGTCGGTGTCGGGCAGGCTCAGGACAACCGCGTCGCCGAAGCCGACATTGTAGAGGCGCAGCGTCAGCCCGGTCATGACCGGCCCGCCATGTGAAGCTGCTGACCAAGGCCGCGTAGGCGCAGGCTGCCATCCGGCAGCGCGGTGGCGTCTTGCAAGAGGTCTATGGTGCCATCGGCGATGCAGGCCTTCAGGAAGCCGCGGCGCATCCGGTCGCTGACCTGCCGGTCGCGCGCGCCGCCATGCGGGCCGAGGCGGCTGTTGGTGACCACGGCGCGGATCTCGCGGGTCTCCCAGCCAATGGCGAGGGTGGTGCCGAAGGTGACGTTGAGGGGCTCGGGAATGCCGGCCCGGTCCAGCACGAACTCGTCCTCTTGCCAAGCCACCTTGAGGATCAGCTCGCGGGTGTCGACCCGGCCGCCGCCCTTGCGCCACGTGGCCTTGGTCACGTCAAGCCGGGGCCGCAGGGTGAGGCTGGCACCTGCGGGCACGTAGAGCGCCGCGCGGTGCCGTTCGGCAAAGGCCAGCGCCGCGGCATCGTCGGAGAGCAGCGCCTCGAGATCGTCGCCCGGTTCGAGCGTCAGGCGTGGTGCCGCCGGGGCGAGATCGGCGGCCTGCGCCACGATCTGCCGGGTCAGGCATTCGGCGGTGAAGGCGGCGCGCTCTTCGGGGCTTTGCGGGTTCGAGGCGGTGTCGGCGGCGATCAGCGCGCGGGCGTAGTCGGCAAAGGAGATCTCGCCCGGCGGCAGGTAGTCGAGCGCCCGGAAGGCGATGCGGCGCAGCCGGCTGGCGGCGCGGAACAGCACCCTGCCGGAGCGGCTGAAGCGCTCGTCGGCCTGCTCTGCCTCGGGCACCTCCGCGAGTTCCTCGGCCATCTCGGTGTCGAAGACCCAGAGCATCAGCGCGTAGAGCGTTCCGGTCAGCACCTCGCTCAGCGCGTGCGGCGTGGCGCTGGGCACGCTGGTCATCGTGCGGTCGTTCATCAGGTCGCGCAGCGGCTGGATACGGCCGCTGCGGGCACGTCCGAACTGCTCGGCGATGGCGTTGAAGGCGCCGGGCTTGCGCAGGTCGCCGCCATTGTCCTCGAGCACCAGCGTCGCCAGCCGGCTCGATTGTGCCGCGAAGAGCATCGCGGTGATGTCCGCGATGGCCTCGTGCAGCGCCAGCGATTGCGGCGAGGTGGCGTCGTAGAGATCCGGCGCGATGCCGTCGAGAATGGCATGGGCGGTCTCGTGGGCCACGATGTCGGGCGACAGGCAGGTGTAGACCGTGGTCTCCTCGTCGGCGATGACACCGTCGAAATAGAAGAACTGCAGGCTGCGCGACGCGCGGTGGTAGAAGGCGTTGGCCATGCGCCCGGCGCGTGGCACGACCAGAAGCTGCGGCCCGTCGAAGGCCCAGACCAGCGGGCGGCCCAGCACGTCTTCCTCCTCGAACATCGCCATCGTGGTGCGGATCGCGCCGAACACCGAAACCTGCTGGAAATCCCGCGCCGCCATGTCGTTGCGGTCGGCGACCTGCCACAGCCCGCGTGTCCGGCCGCGTCCGGGCGGCAGGAAGGGCGCGCCGGGCAGGAGCGTGCCGTCGTCCGGATCGAGGTCGAGCACCGCCACCCGGGTAGAGATCGGCCCGTCGCGCAGGGTTTCCTCGAGCGTGAAGTGCCGACCCTGCATCAGCCCCGACCTCGGGCGCGACAACAGGGACATGGCCGGGTCGGCGGCGAGGAATTCGACCTTGACCGGGATCGCCATGGCTCAGCCTCCCGGAACGACCGAGAACAGGACAGGGGCGCCCGAGCTCGGGGTGCCGGCAAAGCTCAGCCGGTAATGGCCGGGGGTTGGGCGCGGCGGCAGCAGCACCCGCAGCTGGCTCACCGGGGCGCCTTCGTAGCTGATCGCCACCGGCTCTCCCAGCGGCGCGAAGGGGGCGGCCTCGTCGGCAGTGAACTCGACAACCACCTCGCCGCTGATCGCGCTGGTGGGGGCGGGGGCAAGGATCAGGAGTTCGACCTCCTCGTCCGGGCGCAGCACCAGCGCCTGCACCGACAGGTCGAGCATTGCGGCCGCCGCGACCGGCGGGGTCGGGAAGCGCTGGCCGAACAGCCGGTAGAGCACCGCCGAGAACTCTTCGCGGCGGAAGAACTTGCTGTGTTCGCCGCGCACCAGTTGCTTCTGCGTGGCCTTGCCGAAGGCGCTCCACATCGGCACCGTGCCGTCGCCCGCGTCGTCGGTCAGGGTTGGGATGACCTGTCCCGGCGCCACGTTGATCCGGGTGCAGGTGCGGTGCCCGGCGCCGCCGAAGAACAGGTATCGCACGCCCGGTGGCTGGCTGCCCTCTGCGAAGCTCTGGTGCACCCAGGCCACGCGCGCCACCAGCGCGGGGTCGAGCCCCACCGCCTGCGCATCGCCCAGATCGTAGATATTGAGCGGCCCGAGCGTGCTGTCGGTGAGGTTCCAGCAGGCATCCTCTCCGGGCGCCGGCAGCAGCTGGTAGGCCGAGGGGTATCGGTGATCGGCGGCATAGGTCCGGAAATCCGCCGCCGAGATACCGAGATCGCCCTCGAGCCCGAGGATGCGCACCAGCGCCATCGGCGCGCCCAGATGCGGCGTGCCGAGGGTGAAGAGCGTATCGACGAGGTCGAACCACGGCTCGGCGCGGAAGGTATCGGGTTCGAGCACCAGCCGCGCCACCAGACCGCCCATCGAATGTGCCACGATGGCGATCTCGGTCGCTCCTGCTGCGGCCAGCGCACCAAGGCGGTGCGCCAGTGCCCGGGCGGTGATTTCCAGATCCAGCCGCCAGTCATAGTGGAAGATCTCGAGCCGTTGCGTGGCGCTGCCCTCGGTGAAGCCGATGCCGTTGAGCTGATCGATCAGCGGCTTGTAGACATCGAGGCAGCTGACCTTGCGGATGATGTCGGTCGACACCAGGTCCTCGCGCATGAGCTCGGAGAGCCGCTTGTAGCCAAGCACCACCTCGGAGGGTTTCGGCGGCCAGACCTGCTCGCCTCCCGGTGTCTCGAGAACGGAGCCCTGAACTCCCGGTACCAGTACGACGCATTTCATCAGCCGATCTCCCTTCGGTCAGGACTTCGTTGCTTGGATGGTGCAGCCGCAGCTGCAGGCCTGGGGCGGGAATGGTGCTCCCCATGTCAGGCCGGTATGGCCCAGAATGCCGTTGCGCATGTAGGTCATGCGGTCGTCGATCTCGGATGTGGGGGCGCCGATGCTCCAGCCCTGTCCGCCAAGGTCGCTCAGCGCGCGGGTCAGCGGATGGCCATAGCGGTTGGGGAGACCGCAGGAGATCACCGCGCGGCTGTCGGCGTGGTGCGGATCGGGCGGCGGGGTGCCGGGCGCGGCCCCGCCGTGATGCGCGACCACAAGCGAGCGCACCCGGCGCGGGCGGCCGCGATTGAGCGAAGGGATGTCGGCATAGCCTGCGTCGCCGGGCAGAAGGATGGCATCTGCCCCTCCCGGCCCTTCGACCCAGACCGCGATGCCCGAGCGGTTCTGGCCGCTGCCGGTGCAACGCTCGAGCGTGAGGGCGCCGTGCCGCAGCGGTCGGCGCCCGTTCCAGACCAGCAGCGTTCCGTTGCTCAGGATGGCCTGCGCCATGGCGCTCTGCGGTCCCGGTCCAAGCGTCTGGTTCGGCGCGATCCAGACCAGCTGCTGTGCCTGCGGCGTCTTGTTGGCGCCGTGAAAATGATCGTAATGCCAGTGGCTGAGGATCACCGCCGGGCCATGCACAAGGCAGAAATCCTGCATTGCCGAAGGGTAGGTCCCGGCATGGCGCAGCACGCCCGCGCCGAGGTCGACATAGGCGCACACATCGCCGCTGCCATCGACAAGCGCCGCGGCGCTGCCCTGTCCGACGTCGAGAACCACGACGCCTTCGATCGGAACGGATGGCAGCACCGACCGAAGCGTGCGGCGCTGGGCCAGGTGTTCGTTCAGCCGCGTGGCGCGGGTCAGGCGGTCGCGCGTCGGGGCGGCCAGCGGCTCTGCCTGCATCGTTACCGGTCGCCCCTCGCTCTCGATGCTCTCATAGAGCAGGCCGGCCCCGTCGGGGTCGGCGCGGAGCCTCAATTCGACCCAGTCGCCGCGCGCCTCCCGCGTCGCCAGCCAGTGCCGTGCTTCGCGCGCCGGACGCGTGTCCTCGGGAAACTGCGCGGCATCGATCTCGAGTGCGTAGACCGGCAGATGCTCGACCAAGGCTCCGTAGCCACGGATGGCGTCCGGGAAGCCGAGCGCGGTCGCGCCGTCGAGGGCGTCGGCGTCCACCGCATCGAAAAGCTCGCGCGTGTCGGGAGAAAAGCCGATCGACAGGGCATAGAGCCGCGACGGTGTTTCAGAGTCGAATGACGGTCCAAAGAAGCGGTTGGGCATATCGGTGGATCTAGAAAGAGGAATTTCTAAGATTGAAATGCCGTTAGCGTACTACACCTTTGGGCGATCTCAAAGCCTCGGCTGCGAGAGGGTGAGGCCCCAAGATGCGTTTGAGCGCAGCGCCGCGGGTGCGACGCCGTCTTCTGGTCGCTGCAGGGGCCTTTGGGAGGGGCGGCGGGCAGGCGCCCTGCGTGGCACAGATCCTGCCAGGACGACCCGCAACGCCCCCCCTCCGGCAGGCTTGCGGGAGGGGCGCGGGGCCATGAAGAGAGGGCGTGAGCCGGTTTCGCGGTGCGAGGCTTCGGAGCTAGCGGTGCCCGACCCAGCCACGATCATCGGTGAAGGCCCGGGCGTCGCTGATCCGGACCGGGCCGTAGCCCTCTGGCTGGTCCACCGGGGCGTCGAGCGGCTGGGCCGCGGCGGCGAAAAGCACGTTGGTCCTGTTCCGTTCGCTCACCGGCCCCTGCGCCACCACGACATGTGGGTAGAGCTCGGTCAGGATCGCATGTACACCCCTTGCCAGCGGGCCGTCGGGGGCATCGAGCAGGTTCACGTAGACCGGGCCGTCGACGATGTCGCGCAGCCGCGCGAAGGTCTCGCGCGTGACCAGATGCGCCGGCACGGACCCGGAAGAGAACGCATCCATGACCACGGCGTCAAAGCGCGTCTCCGTCTCGTTCAGGTAGACCCTGCCATCGTCATGTACGATGCCAAGCCGCCCGGCAGCGCTGCCGCTGTCAGAGGCATCGTAGCCGGCGGCATCGATCATCGCGGAGGCGCGCGGCATGTGACTGCGCACGACATCGGTCACCAGCGGATCGATTTCGACCGCGACGGCCCGCGCATCGGGCCGTGCGGCAAGCAGTTTTGTCGGCAGCGTGTAGCCACCGCCGCCGATGAACAGCACCGAGGGCGCCGGCCCGAGGTCGTGCGCCATCCGCGACCAGAGCCAGTCGGTATAGCCGAGGGCGAGCGGGACCGAGCCATGCCCGAGCTCCTGCGGCGCGCTGCGCTCTGCCGCCTGCACGGTGCCGTCCGAGACAAGGAAGATCTCCGGCCCCTTGCGGGCGATGTCGAGGCAGGACAGGCCCGATTCAAACTCGCAGGCCGGCGTTCCGGCGAGACCGGCAAAGCCAACGAACCCAGCCGCGGCGAGGGTGACGACGCGATTGTCGGGCGGGCCGCCGCGCAGGAATGGCAGACAGAGCAGCGTGAGCACGCCGCAGGTGGCAAAGGTCGCCGTCGATCCGATCAGCGGCAGCGTCACGAACCCCGCGAGGATCGCGCCCACGATGGCGCCGACCGAACCGGCGGCAAGTACAAAGCCCAGCGACGAGCCCTCGCGCCCCGGTCGCGCCTCCATGGCGAGCTTGGCCAGCAGGGGCGACGGCAGGGTGACCAGCACCGAGGCCGGGAAGAACACGAGGAAGACGCTGAGCATCATCCCCTGCGTGCCGCGCGCGCCCCAGTTGTGAAGCAGGCCGAGCAGGGTCGGAGAGGCGGCCATCAGCACCGCCGTTCCCACGAGCGCGCCGCGCGTGGCGCGCAGGGCGGCGTCGCGCGGTCGTTCTGCGACGATGCCGCCAAGGGCGCTGCCAAGAGAGAAGCCGCCTAGCACCGTCGCGATCACGGTGGTCCAGGTCAGCAGCGATGTTCCGAAAAATGGCGCAAGCACCCGGCCGGCGGCGATCTCGTAGGTGAGCCCGACGGCGGACAGCACCAGAATGAGCGCGATGGTAAGCGGAAAACGAATGGCGGGCTCCTGTGAAACGATATGGGGGCGTCGGCTGCGACCCCGTTCGGCAATGCCTGTCGCGGTATTGTCCAGAAACCCGCCTCTTTCAAACGCTGCAAGAGCGATCCGGGCGCCCAGCCACCGAGGTCGCAGCTTTGTGACCGCGAAACCGGTCGCACGGGGCTGCCGACGGTCGGGCAGGCAAGCTCAAGGGACGCTTCCGAACCGGGGTCGCACGCTGCAGGACGTCTCAGTGCCTCGTCCGGCGGCCGTCGCGATTGGGGGCTGTCAGGGGGCGGGGACCACGCGTCGGATTTTCCGGGAACCCTCCAGCGGTGGAAGGTCGTTGAGCATGAAACGGCCAAGCCGACGGAGCCGCCCGATGCAAAGTTCTCTTCGGAAAAGCCCATCTGCATGGCCATCCTGATGGGCGCGAGCGACCGCTTTGCCTTTGCCGAGACCGGCCCGGCTGTCGTCAGTGCCGGACGCGATGCCGCCGCGACTGAGATCGGCGGCGATCAGGTTCAGTTGGAACGCCACGGCGAGGGCAGCGTCCCCGCCGGCCCGGACTACTCCGCCGCCTTCCGTGGCCTCTACACCTGCGAAGGAGATTGAGAATGCCCAAGGACACCGCCAAGACCGCCATCCTATACCGCATGGTCATGCCCGACCATCTTTGCCCCTTTGGCCTCAAGTCCAAGGATCTGCTCGAGCGTCAGGGCTATCATGTTGAAGACCATCATCTGACCACCAAGGACGAGACCGAGGCCTTCAAGCGTGAACATGACGTGAAGACCACGCCGCAGACCTTCATCGATGGCGCGCGCATCGGCGGCTATGACGATCTGCGCGTGCATTTCGAGCTCGATCCGCCCAAGGAGGAGCAGAGCGAGACCAGCTACCAGCCGGTGATCGCGATCTTCTCTGTGGCGGCGCTGCTGGCGCTGGGGCTGTCATGGCATCAGTACGGCACGATCTTCACCCTCCGCGCGGTGGAGTGGTTCATCTCGTTGTCGATGGCGATCCTCGCGATTCAGAAGCTGCAGGACATCGAGAGCTTCTCGACCATGTTTCTCAACTACGACCTGCTGGCCCGGCGCTGGGTGCCTTACGGCAAGATCTACCCGTTCGGCGAGGCGCTGGCGGGCATCCTGATGACCGCCGGGGCTCTGACCTGGATCTCGGTGCCGGTGGCGCTGGTGATCGGGACAATCGGCGCGGTCAGCGTGTTCAAGGCGGTCTATATCGACAAGCGCGAGCTGAAATGCGCCTGCGTGGGCGGGTCGTCGAACGTACCGCTGGGCTTCGTGTCGCTGACCGAGAACGTGATGATGGTCGTCATGGCCCTGTGGATGGGCGCGCGGGCGTTCATCGGCTGACAGGGTTGTGCGCTTGACCTCTTCGCAGCGGATGGGACAGATTGCAGGGGTCTCATCTTCGGAGAACCCGTGCGTCTGTTCATCCTCCTTGTCTTGACCGGCTGTCTCGCCGTGCTCGCCCTGCCCGGGGCGGCCATGGCGCATGGCGCGACGGGCGAGGCCGAGATGGTGCACATGGCCGGATGCCCGGAGTGCCCCGATGTTTCCGAGGCGGCGGACGGTCCCGCAAGCGGCGCTCGGCAGGATTGCCCGCACCTGACCGGCTGCGCGGCGATGGTGCTCATGGAAACGGCGGTCGTGCTGCCCCTGAGGCGCGCGCCACAACCGCGCTATCGCTTGCCCGGCTCTTGGCGGATCGTCGGGACGCCGATGCCGACAGACCTGCCGCCTCCGCGCGGCTGACCTTTCCAGCGTCACCACAGGAGCACTGCTATGCTCCTGTAAACCGTTTCGCACCGGGCTGTTGCCCGTGTGCGCGGAGAGGATCCAAGCCACTATGAACACCTTCATCATCTCCGGGGCGATCGGCCTCGGCCTCGGCCTTGCCGCCGTCTGGGCCTATGTCGGATCGAACCCGACCGCCCCCGCAACCCCGCCGGAGACAGGCGGAACCGCCCTTGCCGAGGTCACTGTCCCCGACAGCCTCTCGGCCGAGGCGCAGATCGGAGAGCGCGCCTTCGACGCGGTTTGCGCCGCCTGCCACGGCGACAACGGCGCGGGCGTCGACGGCTCGGGCCCGCCGCTGGTTCACAAGATCTACGAGCCCTCGCATCATGCGGACATGGCGTTCTTCATGGCGGTCGAGCGCGGCGTGCAGGCGCATCACTGGTCGTTCGGAAACATGCCGCCGCAGCAGGGGCTGACGCGCGCCGATGTTGCCGGGATCATCACTTATGTGCGTGAATTGCAGCGTGCCAACGGGATCGACTGAGATGACTGAATTGACCATGACACGCCGTGCGGTCTGCGCCGGCCTCGCCGCAGCCGCAGTCGTCCGACCGGCTTTCGCGAAGTCCGCGACCGAGCTGACCGCGCGCAAGGCCTCGGTCCAGCTCGCGCCCGAGGGCTACCCGGCCACCGAGGTTTGGAGCTATGACGGGTCCATCCCCGGCCCGATGATCCGCGCGACCCAAGGCGCCCGCCTGCAGCGCAGGCTGGTGAACGCGCTCGACGTATCGACCTCGGTGCACTGGCACGGCATCCGCATCGACAACGCCATGGATGGGGTCGCGGGGCTCACGCAGTCGCCCGTCGCGCCGGGAGCCAGCTTCGACTACGACTTCACGCTGCCGGATGCCGGAACCTACTGGTATCACGCCCACACCAACTCGATGGAGCAGGTGGCACGCGGCCTCTCGGGGCCGCTGATCGTCGACGAGGCCGAGGCGCCGGATGTCGACCGCGACGAGGTCCTGATGCTGGACGATTGGCTGATCGATCCCGAGACCGGTGGCTTCATGGAGCCCTTCGCCCACCCGATGATGATGAGCCATGGCGGACGCACCGGGAACCTCGTTGGCGTGAACGGTCGCTTCGATTTCGCGCTGACCGCCCAGAGGCACGAGCGCCTGCGCCTGCGGCTGATCAATGCAGCCAACGCCCGGATCTTCGTGCTGCGGCTGCAGGGCATGGCCGGCTGGACGGTGGCGCTCGACGGGATGCCTCTTCCCGCACCGGAGACCGTCGAGGGAGAGCTCGTCCTCGCCCCGGCGCAGCGGGTCGATCTGATCGTCGACGTGACCGCCGAAGAGGGCAGCCCCGCCGGGCTCTTGATGGCGCAGGACGACGACAGCTGGGTGGCGCTGGCCGACATGACCGTCTCCGGCAGAAGGGCCCGGGTCGCACGCCCCGCGCCGGCGGCGCTTCCGCCCAATCCGCGCACCGACCTGCCCGATCTCGCGCAGGCGCGGCAGTTCGAGATGGCGATGGAGGGCGGCGCCATGGCCGGCATGGAGAGCGCGCTGTTCGAGGGCGAACGTCTGGGCTTCCGCGAGCTCGTGTCGCGCGGACAGTTCTGGGCGCTGGCCGGTCAGGTGGGCCGTAGCGACACGCCCTTCGCCAGCCTCTCGCGGGGTGAGACGATGCGGCTGCGCCTGAGCAACGACACGGTCTTTCCCCACGCCATGCACCTGCACGGGATGCATTTCCGCGAGCTTCGCGGCGATGGCAGCCTCGGCCCGCTGCGCGACACCATCCTGAGCCTGCCGCAGGAACCGCTCGAGATCGCCTTCGTGGCGGACAACCCCGGGAAATGGCTGTTTCACTGCCACATGCTCGCCCATGCGGCCTCCGGCATGACCACGTGGATCGAGGTCGCCTGACCGGATCAAACAGCAGAAGAAGGACCAACAGCAATGAAGAAGACGGCAATTGTCCTGTCGATCATCGCGACCGGCAGCGCGGCGCTTGCGCATGGCGGCGTCAAGAACAGGGACGTGCTGGCCCGCATGGAGGTGATGAGCGCGATCGGCCAGCAGATGAAGGTGATCGGCAGCATGGCCAAGGGGGAGGCGGATTTCGACGCGGACGCCGTAAACGCGGCGCTGATCGAGATCGCAGCGCAATCGGCGCAGGTGCCCGCGATGTTCGAAACCCCGGCAACGGACCCGAAATCCGAAGCGCTGCCAGTGATCTGGGAGCAATGGGACCGTTTCACCGAAGACGCGCGCGAGGCAGAAACCGTGGCCGAGCGGCTCGCCGGCAGCGTCTCGGACCCGTCCGATCTCGGCCCGGTGCTCGGGCAGCTCGGGGCGACCTGCAAGGCCTGCCACGCGACTTACCGCGAGTAAGCCCCCCGAAGGTGGCGTGTGCGCGATGCGCGCTCACCGCCTGCGGGCAGGAAAAAGGCGCCACCCCGTGAGGGGTGACGCCCGGGAAATGACCGCGGGATGGCGGTCAGTCGGGGATCAGAACCCCAGCGCCATGCCGTCCTTGCGGGTGTCGCTGCCGCCGGTGAGCGTGCCGGCCTTGCGGTCGATCATGATCGCCTGGCTGCCGCCGATCGGGCTGGTCTGGATGGCGAGCTTGTGGCCGCGCGCCTCGAGCTCGGCGCGGGCCTCGGCCGAGACGCCCGGTTCAAGCTGCAACTCGCCGCCGAAGCCGAAACTGCGCGGCGCGTCCATCGCCGCCTGCGGGTCCATGCCAAGATCGAACATGTTCGACAGGAACTGGCCATGGCCCGCCGCCTGGTACTGGCCGCCCATCACGCCGAAGGGCATCACCGCCTCGCCATCCTTGCAGACCATGCCGGGGATGATGGTGTGCATCGGGCGCTTCATCGGCGCGATGGCGTTGGGATGGCCCTCGATCAGGCGGAACGAGGCGCCGCGCGAGTGGAACAGCACGCCGGTTTCGGGGTCGAGCCGGGTCGAGCCGAAGCCGTGGAAGATCGAGTTGATGAAGGACAGCGCGTTGCCGTCGCCATCCACCACGCAGAGATAGATCGTGTCCTTGTGCTCGGGCTCGTCCCAGAGCGCCGGCGCGCCGGCCTTGCTCATGTCGATGCGGGCTGCGAGCGTGTCGACCACCTCGTCCGAGAGCAGGGTCTCGACCACGCCCTCGCAGGTGGCCGGGTCGCCGATCAGCGCGTCGCGGTGATGATAGGCGAGCTTGGCGGCCTCCGCATGGATGTGGATGCGGTCGGCCTCGGACAGGTCCGGACCCATGTCGAACTTGGACAGGATGCGCAGGATCAGCAGCGCCGCGAGGCCCTGGCCGTTGGGCGGGCACTCGTAGATGTCGTGGCCGCCGAACTCCGTCGAGATCGGGTCGACCCAGATCGCGGCGTCCTTGCCGGCGTGGAAGTCCTCTTCGGTCTGAAGGCCGCCGAGCGATTGCAGATGCGCGGCCATCTTCGCGGCGGTCTCGCCCTCGTAGAAGCCGGCGGCCCCCTTCTCGGCAATTTCGCGCAGGCGGGCGCCGATCAGCGGCTGGGCGTGCATCTCGCCGACCTTGGGCGCGGCGCCATTCGGCAGGAACACCTTGGCGGCGTGTTCGTCCGCACCCACCTGCGCCGCGTGCTCGGCCCAGTCCATCGCCACGCGCGGGGTCACGACATAGCCGTTCTCGGCGTAGTGGATGGCGCGGGCGAAGAGCCGCTCGAGCGGCATGGAGCCGTGATCTTCGTGCAGGCGGCACCAGGCCGAGATCGCGCCGGGGATGGTGACCGCGTGGGGGCTGGTCTGCGGGATCTCGTCAGTGAGACCGGTGGCCTTCAGCGCCTCGACGGTGGCGGCCTTGGCGGCGCGGCCCGAGCCGTTGAGCGCCTTCACCGCGCCGCCCTTGGGGGCGTAGAGCGCGAAACAGTCACCGCCGATGCCGGTCATCAGCGGGTCGACGACGCATTGCACCGCAACGGCGCAGATCGCGGCGTCGACGGCATTGCCGCCGGCAGAGAGGATCTCGAGCCCGGCCGCCGTCGACAGCGGATGCGACGTGGCGATCATGGCGTCGGAGGCCAGAGTGCTGGGACGCCGGGCGGAGAAGAAGTCGAACATGGGTCTTTGTGTCCTGCTTTTGATGCTTCGGTTCCGTGAGTGATGTGTGGACCTTAGCGGGTTTCGGAGGCTTGCGCCCCCGTCGAAGTGAGCGGGTGAAGACATGCGACGGCCCGCCCGGCGCCTTGCTGACCGAGCTGCGGGTCGCGCAGCCGGCAATCCTCCTGCGCTGCCGGGCAGCGCGAGGAGAAACGACAGCCATTGGGCAGATCCAGAGGGCTCGGGATCTCGCCCGGGAGCGGCTCGGGGATCGGTTCGAAGAACCGCGGAGCCGCCGCCCGAAGGGCTGCGGAATAGGGATGCGCTGGCGTGTCCAGAACCGCATCCGTGGGGCCGGTCTCGACGATCCGGCCCAGATACATGATGGCAATCTCTTCGCAGAGATAGCTCGCCACGCCAAGGTCGTGGGTGATGAAGACCAGAGTCAGCCCCATGTCGCGCTGCAGGCTGCGCAACAGCGTCAGCAGCTGCGCCTGGGTCGAGACGTCGAGGCCCGAGACCGCCTCGTCGGCCACCAGAACCGAGGGCTCCGAGGCCAGCGCGCGGGCGATGGCGACGCGCCGCACCTGCCCGCCGGACAGGCCCGAAGGGTAGCGGCTGGCGGCGTCGGTCGGCAGGCCCACCCGGTCGATGAGCTGCGCCACGCGGGCGGCTTCCTCGCCTTTCCTCACGATGTTGAAGTGCCGCAGCGGCTCTGCGATGAGCTGTCCCACGGTCATGCGCGGGTCGAGCGAGCCGCGCGCGTCCTGATAGACCATCGCCACGTCGCGGGCGAAGCCGGTGCCGCGGGCGCGCGCCTCGCGGATCGGCTTGCCGCGATAGAGCGCGCGCCCGCCGCTGGGCGCGTCGAGCCCCAGCAGCACCCGCAGGAGCGTCGACTTGCCCGAGCCGCTCTCGCCCACCAGCGCCAGAGAGGCGCCCTGCGCGATGCTCAGCCGCACGCCGTCGAGCGCCTTGAGCCCCACGGTGTCGCGATTGAAGAGACTGCGTCCCGGTTGCGGCACGGAGAATTCCTGCTCGACCTCGATCAGCTCGAAGACCGGCGGAGTGGGCGCCGTGGAGGGGCGCTTGGTCTGGGTCTGCGACATGATCATTCCGGGTTCCAGCAGGCAAAGTGGTGATCGAGCGGGCCATCGGCCCCGGCGCGCGCCGGCTGCAGCGGCGGGGCCTCCCCGGCGCAGCGCGGCAGTGCGCGCGGGCAGCGGGTGGCGAAGCGGCAGCCCACGGGCATCTCGCTATGCGGCGGCACCGTGCCCTCGGGGGCGGTGATGTCCTTGGTGCCGATCTCGAGCACGCAGGACTTCAGCTGCTTGGTATAGGGGTGGCGGTGGCGTTCGAGGATATCGCGGGAGGGACCCGCCTCGACCACCTGACCGGCATAGAGCACCACGATGCGGTCGCAGGACTGGCTGGCCAGCGCCAGATCATGCAGCACGAAGATGCAGCTCGCGCCGCGCGACTTGGTCTGCGCGAGGATCAGCCGCACGATCTGCGCCTGAATGGTCACGTCGAGCGCCGAGGTCGGCTCGTCCGCCAGCAGCAGGTCGGGATTGCAGGCGAGCGCGATGGCCACCATCACGCGCTGCTGCATGCCGCCCGAGAGCTGGTGCGGATAGGCGCTCATCCGGCCCTCGGGGTCGTTGATGCCGACCGAGGTGAAGAGCTCGATGGCGCGGCTGCGCGCCTCGGCTTTCGATAGCCCGAGATTGCGACGCAGCACGGTGATCAGCTGCCGGCCCACGGTGTAGGACGGGTTCAGGGCCGAGCCGGCATCCTGGAAGATCATCGACAGCCGGCGGCCGCGCAGCTTGACCATCTGGCGCTCGGACAGCGCCAGCAGGTCGCCGGCGCCCGTCATCTCGGCCGAGCCCTCGACCTTGGCGCCATCCAGCAGGCGCATCAGCGCCGTGGCGATGGTCGACTTGCCGGCGCCGCTCTCGCCGACGAGCGCGAGGGTCTCGCCCTCGGCCAGCGACAGCGTCACACGATCGAGGATCTTGGCCGCGCCGCGATGCACGCTGAGATCCCGGAGGCTGAGGATCGGTTGGGTGACCATGTCCTTCATGCGCCCCTCCGAAGCTTGGGGTCGAATTCCTCGCGGATGCCGTCGCCGACGATCGACAGCGCGATCAGCAGCAGGGCGAGCGCGAAGCCGGGCATCGCCGACATCCACGCGGCGAAGCTCACGAAGGCGCGGCCTTCTGCGATCATCAGGCCCCAGTCGGGGGTGGGGGGCGTGACGCCGATGCCGAGGAAGGAGAGCGAAGAGGAGACGAGAATGGCCTCGGAGATGCGGATGGTGACCTGCACCGCCAGCGGAAAGATCACGTTGGGCAGCACGTGGCGCCAGATCACCTTGAGATAGGGGATCGACATCAGCGTTGCCGCCTCGACGAAAAGCTGCACGCGCACCTGCATGACGTCGGCGCGCACGGTGCGGGCGAAGGGGCCGATCATCGACAGGCCCACGGCGACGACGACCTTGTCGACGCCCTGTCCGAGGATGGCGATGAAGGCCACCGCGAGGATCAGCGACGGAAGCGCGAGGATCGAGTCGATGAGCCGCATCAGCGCCCATTCCAGCCAGCCGCCCGAGAGACCGGCCGCAAGGCCGATGACGAGCCCGCCGGCGGCGCCGATCAGCACCGAGAAGATGCCGATGATCAGCGCGTAGCGGGCGCCGTAGATCACCCGGCTCAGGATGTCCTGGCCGTAGCTGTCGGTGCCCAGCAGATGCGCCATGCTCGGCGCCTGCATCATCGCGTTGATGTCCTGCATCACCGGATCGTAGGGCGCCACGTAGGGGGCGAAGATCGCCGCCAGCACGTAGCCGGCCGCGACGATCAGGGCGATGGTGAAGAACGGCCGCCGCAGGAAGATCGAGCGCCGGCCGGTCTTGGCCTTTTTCGGCGGCTCGGCGGGCGGCAGGGCGGTCGGGGCGTCTGGAGTCTGGATGCTCATTTCCGTGCCCTCAGCCGCGGGTCGAGGAAGGGATAGGAGAGGTCCACGAGGAGGTTCACTCCGATGAAGAGGGTGGCAGTCATCATCACGCCGGCCTGCACGACCATGTATTCGCGGCCCAGTACGGCGGAGGTCAGCATCTGGCCGATGCCCGGCAGGTTGAAGACCGTCTCGGTCAGCACCGTGCCCTGCAGCAGCACGCCGAGCTGAAGCCCGAGGATGGTGACCAGCGGCATGGCGATGTTGCGCACGCCGTGCACCCAGATCACCCGCCACGAGGGCTCGCCGCGGGCGCGGGCGGCGGCGATGTAGGGCTGCTCCATCACCTCGATGAGGGTGGCGCGGGTCAGGCGCGTGATCATGGCGATGAAATAGGTCGACAGCGTCAGCCCGGGCAGGATCATGTGATAGATGCCGCCCCAGAAGTCCTGCCACGGCGAGACGTAGCCCATCACCGGGAAGAGCTGCATCTTCACCGCGAAGAACCAGATCAGCAGGATGCCGAGCAGGAAGGAGGGGAAGGCGGTGCCGGTCAGGGCCAGCACCGCGGCGCCCGCGTCGAACGCGGTGTCCTTCTTGACCGCCGACAGCACGCCCAGCGGCACGCCGATCAGGATCGCGAAGGCGAGGGAGAAGGAGGCGAGCGTCAGCGTGACGGGCAGCGCCTCCTTGAAGGCATAGGTAAAGATATCCGTCCGGGCGACATAGGATGTGCCCCAATCTCCCTGCACGAACCTCACCGCCCAGTCGGCATATTGCGCGAGGAAGGGCTGATCCAGCCCCAGCTCGGCGGTGAGCGAGTCATACGCCTCCTGCGAGAATTCCGATCCCAGCATGATCTGGATCGGGTCGCCCGGCGCCAGCTTCAGAAGTCCGAAGCTGGCCACCGAGACGACGAACAGGACGACAAGCGTCTGCGCGATCTTTCCCAGTGCCTGTCCCCACATCAGGCGAGGCTCACCGTGTGCAGGTTCACGAGGTCGGCGGGGATGTATTCGAAGCCCTGCACCTTGTTCGAGAACACCTTGTAGATCGGCATATGCGCCATGATGGCGATCGCCGCCTCATCCATGAGCAGATCTTCTGCCTTGTAGTAGAGCTCCTTGCGGGCTTCCGGTTCGAGCACCACCTGCGCCTGCGCGCAGAGGTCGTCGAAATCGGTGTTGACCCACTTGCCGAAGTTCCACGCGCCGTCCGAGCGGAACTCGGGGTAGAGCGTTTCGTCGGGGTCGAGGTCGGCCACCCATTCGAAATCGTAGAGGTCGAAATCGCCCTCGTTGCGGCGCTTCACCCAGGCGGCGGGCTCGATCAGCTCGAGGTTCGCCTTGATGCCGATCTGGGCCAGCATCGGCGCCACGGTCTGAGCGACACGGGTTCCGACCGGACCACGCTCGGCCATCATGTAGGTCACCTCGACCTCGCCCTGGTTCGCAGCCTTGGCGCGGAATTCCTTGGCCTTCTCGAGATCGAACCACTGGCCGCGGCCAGAGGTCGCGATGTCGGGATCGAAGAAGTCGGTCATCGGCGGGGAGATCGGCGTGTAGGCCTGCTGGGCACGACCGAAATAGGCCTGCTTCACGAGGGTCTCGCGATCCAGGGCCCAGGCCACGGCGCGGCGCAGGTTGATGTCGTCGAACGGGGCGCGGGCGCAGTTCATGCCGACATAGGTGTAGTTGCCCTCGATCTCGCCGTAGAGCGTGGCGTTCGGGAAGGCGTCGACCTGATCCACCAGCTGCATCGGGCAGTCGGTCATGCCGTCGATCTGGCCGGCCATCAGGGCAGCAAGCGCGGTCGACGCCTCGTTCATCAGAACGAACGTGACGCGCTCGAGCTTCGGCATGCCTTCTTCGAAATACTCGGTGTTGGCTTCCAGCTCGATGGCATCGTTCTCGCGCCAGGAGACGAACTTGAACGGGCCGGTCCCGACCGGGTTGCGGCCATAGTCCGCACCGTATTTCTGCACGGCGGCGGGGCTGACGATGGTGCCGGCACGGCCGGTGGAGCCGTTCAGCGCCACGGGCAGGAACGCGTAGGGCTGCGAGAAGTGCAGCTTGAAGGTCAGGTCGTCGACGATCTCGACCTCGTCGAGAAGCGCCAGCTTCCAGGCGTGCGGCGACTTGGGCTCGCCTTCCTTGACGCGCAGAAGCGAGAACTTCACAGCTTCGGCGTTACACGGTGTCCCATCATGGAACATCACGCCGTCGCGCAGCTTGAAGACGTGGGTCTTCTCGTCCTCGAGGTCCCAGGTCTCGGCGAGATCGGGCTCGAAGGTCACGTTGGTGCCATCATAGGCGATCTTGAGGAGACCGTTATGGATGTTGTTGATGATCTGGATCGCCGACAGGAAGCCGGTGAAATGCGGGTCGAGCGTGTCGATGACCTTGATCGACGCGATCCTGAGGTGGCCGCTCTGCTGGGCGCGGGCGATGCCCGGCGCGCCGGTCGAGGCGGCTGCGGTCAGAAGGCCTGCGCCCATCCCCTTGAGCACGGCCCGGCGACCGAATCGCGCCGAGAGGCGCTCGGCCAGAACCTTCTTGTGATCTACCTTCTTCATTCTTTGTCTCTCCTGTTGGCATGGTCTCCTCCCTTTTTCTCCATAGAGGCCAGTGCCTTTGTCGCGGCCCGGTTGGCTCCGGATCTCGCCCGCCTCGGTCTGGTTTCGAGGCGTTTTTGTCGATGTCTCCCTAATCATGCGACGTAGTTATGAATTCAACTTGCTGGGACATGTATACATATGCAAGATAAAAGTGTTCCAAACGCGGAAGGCGGACGACAGATGTCTATTCGCACGGCAGAAAACATTTTCGAGACGCTGGTCGACGGCATTGTTGCCGGGCGGATGCCTCCGGGTGAGCCGCTGGTCGAAAAGGCGCTGGCCGAGCAGTTCGGCGTGTCCCGCACCCCGGTGCGTGAGGCATTGCACCGGCTGGAGCAGGCGCGCCTTGCCGAGCGCGGTGCGCGGCGGGCCTTTTTCGTGCGGCAGATGGCGCCAGACGATCTGGCCGAGCTGTTCGAGGCAGCGGGCGAGGTCGAGAGCGGGCTGGCGGCTCTGGCGGCCAATCGCATGAGCGAGATCGAACGCCGCAAGCTCGAGGCGATCCTCGCCGAGGGCGACGCCTGCGACGATCCCGAAGCCTATGGCGCGATCAATGCCCGTTTCCACGACACCCTCAAGAGCGGCGCGCGCAATGCCATCCTCGCCGCCACGCTCGACGAGCTGAACCTGCGCACGCTGGCGTGGCGTGCCGCCAATTTCCACGAAGATGCCTCCCGGCTCGAGACCTCGCGGGCCGAACATCGCGGCATCACCGAGGCCATTCTCGCGCAGGACGCCGAGACCACGCGACGGCTGATGCGCAGCCACGTGGCCTCGTCCTACATCGTATTGACCGACATCCTTGCCCGTCGGGCGGAGTGATCCGCGCCGTTGCCGCCCTAGCCATTCTGGAGACCTAAATGCCCGATCTGACACTGACGCTGGAACTGCTGCTTTTCATGGTGGTGATCGGAGGGTTTGCGGGTGTGCTCGCGGGGCTTCTTGGCGTCGGCGGGGGCATCGTTCTGGTGCCCGCTTTCTTCTTCACCTTCCAGGCGCTGGGCTATGACGGGCCGCAGACCATGCAGGTCTGCCTTGCCACCTCGCTGGCGACGATCATCGTCACCTCGCTGCGTTCGGTGGTCAGCCACAACCGCAAGGGCGCGGTCGACTGGGACATCCTCAAGGGTTGGGCGCCGGGCATCGTGATCGGCGCCATCATCGGCGTGCTCGCCGCCTCGGCGCTGAAATCCACCAGCCTGCAGGTGATCTTCGGGGTGCTGGCGCTGGTGATCGGTGCCTACATGACCTTCGGCAAGCGCAGCTGGCGTCTGGCCGAGGCGATGCCGAGCGGCGGCAAGCAATACATCTATTCCCCGGCGGTGGGCTTCCTGTCGGTGCTGATGGGCATCGGCGGCGGCAGCTTCGGCGTGCCGCTCATGAGCCTGCACAACGTGCCGATCCACCGCGCCGTGGCGACCGCCGCCGGCTTTGGCGTGCTGATCGCGGTGCCCTCGGCGGTGGGCTTCCTGCTGCTGACCATCGAGCCGGGCTCTCGCCCGCCCTTCACCATCGGCGCGGTGAACCTGCCGGGCTTTCTGGTGGTGATCGCCATGACCCTGCTGACCGCGCCCCTGGGCGTCAAGCTCGCCCATGCCATGGATCCGGCGCCGCTCAAGAAGCTCTTCGGCGCCTTCCTGATCCTCGTGGCGCTCAACATGCTGCGCAAGGCGTACATCGGCTGAGCACCGCCGCCGCTGCCGATGCTTCGAGTTGCCGCATGGCCTTGCCGTGCAAACAGCGGTTGCTGCGGGCCTCAGAGTGGATACCGTATCCCGGAGGGTGCGGCCCGGTTTGCCGGGCATCAGATCTGAGCAGAGCGACCCCGGCGTGATGCCGCCGCGCGATCCGCGAGGGGCCGCCCGGTGGAGCCGGAGCAGAGGCAGGGCAGATGGCGGCGCGACAGGAACGGATCGAGTTCGGTCTTTCTGAGACAGGCGCGGAGGCGGTGCTGAGCCTCTCGGGTGCGCTGTCGATCCGCACCGTGAGCGTTCTGCGCCAGCGTTTTGCCGCGCTGGGCTTCGACCGGTCGCTGGTCGTCGATCTTGCCGGGGTCGAGCGCATCGACACCGCCGGGGCGTGGCTGCTTGTCGATCTCGAGGCGCGGGCGCAGGCCGCGGGCGGCAGCTTCGGGCTGCGCAACGTGAGCGACACCACCGCCCTGCTGCTCGACAATGTCCGGCAGGCCCGTCCCGAGCGTGAAGACCGTCCGGCTGCGGCGCGCGGCATTCAGGCGCTGCTCGAGCAGATCGGCCGCGCGGTGGTGGGCGGCCTGCGCTACTTTGCCGACCTGACCGGGTTTCTCGGCCTGTTCCTCGCGCGGCTCGGGCGGGTGCTACGCCATCCCTCACAGTTCCGCCTCACCGCGCTGGTGGCGCATTGCGAGGATGTGGGCCTGCGCGCCGTGCCGATCGTGGCGCTGATGTCGTTCCTGATCGGCGTGGTGTTGGCCTTTCAGGGCTCCGAGCAGCTGCGCCAGTTCGGCGCCGAGGTCTTCGTGGTCGACCTGATCGCCATCTCGGTGCTGCGCGAGCTGGGCATCCTGCTCACCGCGATCATCGTGGCGGGCCGGACAGCCTCGGCCTTCACCGCCGCCATCGGCTCGATGAAGATGCGCGAGGAGATCGACGCGATGCGCACGCTCGGGCTTGATCCCGGGGTGATGCTGTTCGTGCCGCGTATTCTTGCGCTGCTGCTGATGCTGCCGATCCTCGGGCTGATCGCCGATTTCATGGGGCTCTTCGGCGGCGCGCTGATGGCGTGGCTCGAGCTTGGCATCTCGCCCTCGATGTTCGTCACGCGGCTGATCGAGGGCACCGGCGTCGGGCATCTTCTCGTGGGGCTGGTCAAGGCCCCGGCCTTTGCGCTGATCATCGGCGTGGTGGGCTGCCACGCGGGGATGCAGGTCAAGGGCAACGCCGAGTCGCTGGGGCGGATGACCTCGGGCGCGGTGGTCGCGGCGATCTTCGCGGTGATCCTTGCCGACGCGCTGTTCTCGGTGTTCTTCGCGAAGGTGGGCATATGAGCGAGGCAGAGCGAGACGCGGTGATCCGGGTGCGCGGGCTAAAGACCCAGTTCGGCAGCCACGTGGTGCACGAGGATCTCGACCTCGACGTCTATCGCGGCGAGATCCTCGGCGTGGTCGGCGGCTCGGGCACGGGCAAGTCGGTGCTGCTGCGCACCATCACCGGGCTACAGACCCCGGCGGCGGGCGAGATCGAGGTGTTCGGCGTCGACGTGCTGGGGCGGGGCGCCGTTCGCGACAGCCTCGACGACCGCTGGGGGGTGATGTTCCAGGATGGCGCGCTGTTCTCGTCGCTGACGGTGCGCGAGAATATCGAGGTGCCGATGAAGGCGGTGCCGGGGCTGGCCCCCGACATTCGGCGCGAGCTGGCGGATCTGAAGATCTCGATGGTCGGGCTGCCCTATCTCGCCGGCGACCTCTATCCGTCCGAGCTCTCGGGCGGGATGCGCAAGCGGGCGGGGCTGGCGCGGGCGCTGGCGCTCGATCCCGAGATCGTTTTCCTCGATGAGCCCACGGCGGGGCTTGACCCCATCGGCGCGGCGGCTTTCGATACGCTGATCCGAAACCTCAGCCAGTCCCTTGGACTCACGGTCTTTCTCGTGACACATGACCTCGACACGCTCTACGCGATCTGCGACCGCATCGCCGTGCTCTCGGAGCGCCGCGTCCTTGTGACCGGCAGCCTCGCGGACATGCTCGAGGTCGACGACCCCTGGGTGCGCGAGTATTTTCACGGACCGCGCGCCCGGGCGGCGTTTGCGGACACCGCGACAGGCACGGAGGACTGAGGCATGGAAACCCGCGCCAACTATGTGCTGATCGGGGCGTTCACGCTGGCGGGCTTTCTCGCGATGCTGGCGGCCTTCATGTGGTTCGCCAATATCCAGCTCGACCGCCAGTTCGCCTATTACGACATCGACTTCCCGACCGTCTCCGGCCTGTCCGATGCCTCCGACGTGCGCTTTTCCGGTCTGCCGGTGGGGCAGGTGGTCGATGTGCGCCTGTCGCCCGAGCGCGACGGAACGGTGCGGGTGCGGATCGAGATCGGCGCCGACACCCCGGTGCGGGCCGACAGCGTCGCCACCATCGAGGCGCAGGGCGTGACGGGGGTGTCCTATGTCGGCATTTCCGCCGGCACGCCCGAGGCGCCGCTGCTGTCCGAGGTCTCGGACGACGACGTGCCCAATATCGAGGCCGGTCAATCGGTGCTGCAATCGCTCACCGAGGACGCGCCGCTTCTGGTCTCCGAAACCTTGCGCGCCGTGCAGGACGTGCGCCAGCTCTTCGGTGACGAGAACCAGGCCAAGGTTCAGAGCATCCTCGACAATATAGAGGACTCATCGGTTGCCTTCGCGCAGGCGCTGGATGATTTCTCGGCGGTCGGTGGCTCGGTCGCCACCTTCGCGGATCAGATCGACCGCTTCAACAACACGCTCGACTCGGTCAGCCGCGACGCCTCGGCAACGCTGGCGGATGTGCGCGAGGCGGTGGTCTCGGTGCGCGATCTCTCCGAGGAGGCGCGCGGGGTGCTTGAGCAGGGCGGCGGCACGCTGGAGCGCGCCGACAGCGCGATCGGGTCCGCCGAGCGCTACGTCACCGACCAGCTTGGCCCGGCGACCGAACAGCTGCAGCGCTCGGTGGCCGATATCGAGACCCGCTTCGCCGCGCTCAGCGACAGCGCCGGCGGGCTGGTCGAGACCTTCACCGAGACCGGGGAGACAGCGACGCAGCGCCTGACCGAGGCGCGCGAGACACTGACGGCCACCAACGAGATGATCGCCAGCATCGGGGCCACGATGGAGAGCGTCGATGGCGCGGCGCAGAGCGTCGACACGCTGATCGTGGGCGACGGAACGGCGTTGGTGGCTGAGCTGCGCGAAGCCACCGCGCAGGCGACGCGCGTCATCGAAGAGGTCGGCGCGGTGGCCGAGACTGACCTGCCCGCGATCATCGCCGATATCCGCAGTGCGACCGACACCGCCTCGGGCGTGGTGTCGCGCGTGGGCGAAGACCTGTCCTCGGCCTCGGGGCAACTCGACGATCTGGCACGCAACGCGGGCGAAACGCTCGACAGTGTGCGCGTGACATTTACCAATGCCAACGACACGCTCTCTGCCATCAACGCGGCGCTCGAGATCGGCGACCGCGCCTTGCGGGCAGCCGAACAGGCCTTTCAGGGCGCCGACCGGGTGATGAACGAAGAGGTGGCGGGCATCGCCGAGAGCTTGCGCGCGACGCTGGCGCAGCTCGAGACCGCGGTGGCCGAGGTCGCGGGCGAAGTGCCCGGCGTCACCGAGGAGCTGCGCGCCGCCAGCCGCTCGGCACAGGCCGCCTTTGCCGAGATCGAGACGGCGGTGGGCCAGAGTGCCCCGGCGGTCAGCGCCTTCGCCACCGATGCGTTGCCGCAGTTCGGGCGGCTGGCGGTCGAAACGCGGACCCTGATCAACAACCTCGATGACCTGGTCGAGCGGCTCGGGCGCGATCCCGGCCGCTTCCTGCTCGACCAGCGCGCCCCGGAATACGGGCGATAAGGAGATGACCCCCATGCTGCGCCTGATCCCGATCCTGTTCGCTGCCGCCCTCACCGGCTGTGGCGCGCTCACCGCGCTCGAAGAGGCGTCGACCCCTCTCGAGGTCTACGAACTGCGCACCCCGGAGGTGGCGCAAAGCGGTGCGCGGCGCGGCGTGGAGGTGATCGTCGAGGAGCCGCTCGCCAGTGGCTCGCTCGCGACCGAGCGCATCATGATCCGACCCTCGCCGCTACAGGCGCAGTACCTGCCCGGCGTGCGCTGGGCCGATCCGGCGCCGGCGATGCTCCAGACGATGCTGGTGCGCAGCCTGAGCGAGACCGGCGGGCTGGGCTCGGTCAGCCGCCGGCCCGTCGGCCCGCGCGCCGATTACGCGGTACTGGGCGAGCTGACCGATTTTCAGGGCGAGGCGATCGAGGGGGCCGAGAGCGGGCTGGTGCGGGTACGTTTCGTGCTGCGCGTGGTGCGCGAGGGCGATGCCCGTGTCGTGGCGACCCGAAGCTTCGAGGCCACCGAGCTTGCCGCCGCGACCGATCCCGACAGCATTGTTGCCGCCTTCGACAGCGCCACCTCGCGGCTGCTGCCCGAGGCGGTGGCGTGGATCGTCTCGCAGGCCCGCTGAGAGGCCCGCGGGCGCACTGCCCCGAGACCTTGATCTTCGACCGCGCGCGATCGCCGAGGCGTGGTACGAGGCCGGGCCCCGGGGGGCATTGCCCGTGGCGGCGGTGGACGGGCCTTACTCCATCCCGATTGCCGCCCGCGCCAGCCCGTCGAGCAACTCGTGGATGGTCTGCATCTCGCCCTCGGGGAAGGCGCGGAAGCCGATGGTTGTGGTCTCGGGCGCGTCGTGGCGCACCATGACGAAGATGTCGTAGGGGCAGAACATGATGTTCATCGGATCCGCCTCCATCACCTGTCGCGAGAGTTGCGCCGAGCAGAAGCTGTAGACATCCGCCTGATCGTAGAGAACCACGTCCGAGCCGACGTCCTCGCGCGTGCGCTCGAGCATCTCGCCCACGTGGCTGATATGGTCGACCACGAGGCCAGCGTCGATGATCGCGTTCTCGAGCCCGAAGGTCACGTCGTCGAAGCTCTGGTCGGTGTCATAGGAAACGACATCGGCGGCCAGTGCCGGCGCGGTGCTCAACACGAGCGCTGCCATCCATTTCATCATCTCTCTCCTCCCTTTCGGTTGCCGTCCCCGGCAAGCGTTGTCACTGTGGCGTCAGGACTCGCAGGGTATGCGGGAGGCGGCTATCATGCAAATGAATGAATACGTGAGGATGTGACCATGGGTGCGGCAATGTATGCGCTTCAGGTGCTGGCACTGGTCTTTGTCGCGGTGGTGGGGATCGGCGTCTTCGTGGCGCTGGCGCTCTATGTCATCGACTCGGTGCAGTCGAACGACGCGATCCGCCGCAACTACCCGGTGATCGGCCGGTTCCGCGGCCTGTTCACCAAGTTGGGCGAGTTCTTCCGGCAGTATTTCTTTGCCATGGACCGCGAGGAGATGCCGTTCAACCGGGCGCAGCGCGACTGGGTCTATCATGCCACCAAGGGCAAGGATAACACCGTCGCCTTCGGCTCGACCCGCAACCTCAACATCCCCGGCACGCCGATCTTCGTCAACGCGGTGTTCCCGCCGCTCGACGACCAGTTCGCCACCACCGACCCGATGGTGATCGGCCCGCACGCGCGGGTGCCCTACCTGGCCCGGTCGATCTACAACATCTCGGGCATGAGCTATGGCGCGATCTCGAAGCCTGCGGTCGAGGCGCTGAGCAAGGGCGCCTGCGAGGCGGGGATCTGGCTCAACACCGGTGAGGGCGGGCTCTCGCCTTATCACGAGGCGGCGTCTTGCGATCTGGTGTTCCAGATCGGCACCGCCAAGTTCGGGCTGCGCGACGAGCAGGGCCGCATCGACGACGACAAGCTGCGCGCCGTGGCTGCCAACCCGCAGGTCAAGATGTTCGAGCTGAAGCTGGCGCAGGGGGCCAAGCCCGGCAAGGGCGGCATTCTGCCGGGCGAGAAGGTCAACGAGGAGGTCGCGGCGATCCGCGGTCTCAAGGTCGGGCAGGCGGGGATCTCGCCCAACCGTCACCCCGAGATCGACGATTTCGACGATCTGCTCGACATGATCGGCCATATCCGCGAGGTCTCGGGCAAGCCCGTGGGCTTCAAGACGGTGATCGGCTCGTCGGATGCGTGGGAGGATCTCTTCAAGCTGATCAATGAGCGCGGCAGCGAGAGCGCGCCCGACTTCATCTGCATCGACGGCGGCGAGGGCGGCACCGGGGCGGCGCCGATGCCGCTGATCGACCTCGTTGGCATGCCGATCCGCGAGGCGCTGCCGCGCATCGTCGACCTGCGCGACCGCTACGGTCTCAAGGACCGCATCCGCATCATCGCCTCCGGCAAGCTGGTGAACCCGGCCGACGTGGCCTGGGCGATCTGCCTCGGCGCGGATTTCGTCACCTCGGCGCGCGGCTTCATGTTCTCGCTCGGCTGCATCCAGGCGCTGAAATGCAACCGCAACACCTGCCCGACCGGCATCACCACCCATGACCCGCATCTTCAGCAGGGGCTGGTGGTGCAGAACAAGTACAAGAAGGTGGCGAACTACGCCAAGGGCGTCATCAAGGAGGTCGAGACCATCGCGCACTCGGTGGGTGTCTCGGAGCCGCGCCAGATGCGGCGTCGCCACGTGCGCATCGTGCAGGCCGATGGCAGCTCGATCCCGTTCAACAAGATCCGGCCGAGCTACCAGGCCGAAACCGCGTCGCCTCAACACGGCGCCTGAGCCGGGCGGCGGGTGTTGCCCCGCCGCGAAAAGCGCGGCAGGGCAACGGGATCAGGCCCAGATCATCAGGCGTGGATCATCCGCCCGGCTTTCATCTCGGCAAAGACGTCGCGCTTGCCTTTGCCCTTGCTGCCTTTCGCGCGGGTTTCCTCGAGCTCCTTGTTGAGCCGGGCGATCTTGGCTTCGCGCCCGAACAGCGCCTCGAGGAAGATCTGCTTCACCACGCTGACATGCTTCTTGTCCTTGAGGTTCAGCTTCTTCGCGGCCTCGGTCGCGGCCTTGTTGGGGTCTTTGTAGCCGGTTAGGCGCGCGCAGTGATGATCGACGAATATCTTGCTCTTGAAGAAGGCCGGCACCGCCTTGCCCTCGAGCAGCTTGCTGCAATGCTGCTCCATGAAATCGATCACCTTCTTGTAGTCGGGGTTGTCCCATTCCTCGATGCCGAAGGCGAGATCGGCGATCTGCTGCATCTTCGGCGACATCTGGATCTTGTGGCTGGCGTTCTTGGCAAAGAACATCTGGTAGCGCACCGCGGGGCGAGCGTCGGCGGTGACGTATTTGAAATAGGCGTCGTATTCCTTGTTGCCGCGCAGGAATTCGTTGAAGGCGCGGACCAGTTCGGTGTCGCGCTTGATACCGGCGATGGTGGTCGGGTAGGTCACGAGGCCAGCTTTATAGGGCATTGGGGCTTCCTTTCATAAGCGGCCACGAGCCGGGCCGGGAGGGGAGGGAGGCGGTTGCGGGCCGATGATCTGCCCTTGGCCGCGGTGTTGTGCCGGGTAAGTGCGGGCTCGCGCCGAAAAGGTTCATCGCCGGGCATCGGCGCGGGCAGCGGAATTGGGCAGAGGGATCGGGCGGGGGCAATGTTTCAGCGCCCGAACGTGAACGTGAGACGCTTTGCTTTGGCAGATGCGCATCGCTCGCATACCTTTTGTCCAAGCAAACACAGGAGGTTCCGCATGGCTGGCCGCTACAAGAGTCCGCTGACCGCATCCGACGTCACCCCCGAGCACGCCTGGCTCAACCGCCGCCAGCTGATGGCCGGTGCCGCCGGGCTCGGTCTGGCCGGTCTCGCCGGCAGGGCGGGCGCAGCGCCGGGCGATCTCGAGCCCAACGACTGGGAAGAGATCACCAGCTACAACAATTACTACGAGTTCGGCACCGGCAAGGAAGATCCCGCCCGCCATGCCGACCAGCTCACCATCGACCCCTGGACGGTGCGCATCGACGGCCTGGTCGACCGGCCCGGCGACTATGCCTTCGACGACATCATGTCCCAGATGACCATCGAGGAGCGCATCTACCGCTTCCGCTGTGTCGAGGCCTGGTCGATGGTGGTGCCGTGGAACGGCTTCGAGCTCGCCGACCTTCTGGATCTGGCCGGGGTGCAGCCTTCGGCGAAGTATGTCGCCTTCGAGACCGTGCTGCGCCCGGACGAGATGCCCGGCACCGCCTACAAGATGCTCGATTGGCCCTATGTCGAGGGGCTGCGGCTCGACGAGGCGGTGCATCCCCTCACCATCATGGCCACCGGCATCTACGGGCGCGACATCCCGAAACAGAACGGGGCGCCGCTGCGGCTGGTGGTGCCGTGGAAATACGGCTTCAAATCGATCAAGTCGGTGGTGCGCATCACCCTGACCGACAGCGAGCCGCCGACCGCGTGGAACAAGGCCAACGCGCGCGAGTACGGCTTCTATTCCAACGTGAACCCCGAGGTCAGTCACCCACGCTGGTCGCAGGCGACCGAGCGCGAGATCGGCGGCGGGCTGTTTTCGCCCCGCAAGCCCACGCTGATGTTCAACGGCTATGCCGACGAGGTTGCGTCGCTTTACGAAGGCATGGATCTCGCCGAGAACTTCTGAGGCGCAGTGTTTCTGTCAGAGCCCCTGTCAGAGCCCCATGCGATAGCGCAGGCTGCGGTGATGATCCGGCGCGGCATGGGCGTTCTGCGCGGCGATGGCCCGCATCTCGGCGATGAAGGTCTCGCGCGCGCTCAGGTATTTGGGGATGTAGAGATGCGGCTGATCGGCAAAGCTCAGGACCAGCGCCGGCCGGTTTGGGTGCATCTCGATCCCGGTCAGGCCGGAGAGCTGCCGGGTCTGTGGGCGGGGGTCGATGCCGTAGCTGCGGATCTCGCGACGGTCATAGGCGACGCGCTGCACGAAGAGCAGCATGGCCGTCGAATAGGCCAGCCCCGCCCCGATCGCGAGCTTGAGGATTCGCGCGCCTTCCGGAAGCGCCCAGCCCACCGACTCCGTCAGGGGCGTGAGGTCCACATATATAAGCATCAGCGCCGCAAGGATCGGTCCGCCGATGCGCAGCCCCCAGGGCGGGCGCAGCACGGTGCGGAAGTCCTCGGTCGTCGCGCGCGAGGGGAAGGCGGCAGAGAGCACCGAGAGCCCGACATCCTCGAGGCTGTCATCCTGCGCGAAGACAGAGGTCTCGCCCTTGGATTTTTTCCAGAGCCGGAAGGCGATGGTCAGAAGCACGGAGGCCCCGATGCCGCAAACCGCAAGCAAGAGCGTGTCACCAATCATGTGGTCGATCCTCAATTGATCTGCCTCCGGGATCGCAGGGGAATATGGACCGGGTGGTGCGGAATTCGGGTAAGTTGAAGACAATGCAAAGGAGTGGCCGCACCATGCTGGTGGACCGGATCAACAAGGGGGCGCGGCGGGTGCCGAGCTGGCTCGTCTACCTGCTCTTGGCGCTGCCCGCGCCGTGGCTCTTCTATAGTGGTGCGACCGGCGGCCTCGGCGTCGAGCCGATCAAGGCGCTCGAGCACGAACTGGGCGAGTTGGCGCTGCAACTGCTGATCGCTGGGCTCTGCATCACGCCGCTGCGCCGTCATGCCGGGGTCAACCTGCTGAAGTTCCGCCGCGCCGTGGGGCTGATGGCCTTCTTCTACGTGGCGCTGCATCTCCTGGTGTGGCTGGTGCTCGACATTCAGGACCCGGCCCGGATCTGGGCCGATATCGTCAAGCGCCCCTATATCACCGTGGGCATGGCAGGCTTCCTGCTGTTGCTGCCTTTGGCGCTGACATCGACCAACGGGGCGATCCGGCGACTTGGCAAGCGATGGCGGCAGCTGCACCGGCTGGTCTACGCGGCGGCGCTGCTGGGCGGGCTGCACTTCGTGATGCTGGCGAAAGGCTTCCAGATCGAGCCGCTCCTCTATCTGGGGGCGACGGTCGTCCTGGTGGCGCTGCGGCTCCCGGCTCTGCAGCGCCGCGTGGCCCTGCGCAGCTGAGGATCTCCCATCCGGCACATCTTAGCGCCCCGACTCGTCCGAGTCGGGGCGCTTGCGATTCAGGAGGGGTGACTCGGGTGAGTCCGGGGCTGACTCGGCCGGATTCTGGATGGATCTGTGGATAGGTCTGTGGGCAGCCCGTCCCCTAGTGCGGTGACTCGCTTGAAGCTGTTGGTGTTGCCGTTGGGTCAGGGTGTTTTGTTGTGGTGTTGGGCGAGAAAGTTTGTCCTTCAAGTCATTGATATCATGCGATTTATGATCTTCTTTTGGAAGAACATGACGTTTTCCTAAAAAAGGGGTTGCGGGTGTCGGGGGGGATCCGTAAAAGCCCCTTCACCGGCGGCGCTGAGGCGCACGACGGGGCGCCAGACGGGGCGGCGGCGAGGCGGAAACGCGGAGCTGACGCAGACGAGGCGGACGACAAATTCGAGAGGCATGACGGGCGGCGCGCCGGAAGTTAGGGCGCACTGGTTTGGTTTTGTCTCTCACGCTGTTTGACATCGCTAATATCTGAAGAGATATGTGGGCGACCTTGGTTCATTCGATGGATCAAACGTCTGTATATCGCGCTTCTAGGGTTTCGGCCCGATGATGAAGTGTCAGCTTCACTGTTTGTACGGCTTCTGGTTTTCTTAGGGAAACCTGGAGCACATCAAACAGATGACTTCATCCGGTTTAGCCACCGGATGAGATGTGCAGAGGTTCGAACGTCAAGGATAACCGAGCAATCGGTTTTCAACTTGAGAGTTTGATCCTGGCTCAGAACGAACGCTGGCGGCAGGCCTAACACATGCAAGTCGAGCGAGACCTTCGGGTCTAGCGGCGGACGGGTGAGTAACGCGTGGGAACGTACCCTTTTCTGCAGGATAGCCACTGGAAACGGTGAGTAATACTGCATACGCCCTTCGGGGGAAAGATTTATCGGAGAAGGATCGGCCCGCGTTAGATTAGGTAGTTGGTGGGGTAATGGCCTACCAAGCCTACGATCTATAGCTGGTTTGAGAGGATGATCAGCCACACTGGGACTGAGACACGGCCCAGACTCCTACGGGAGGCAGCAGTGGGGAATCTTAGACAATGGGGGCAACCCTGATCTAGCCATGCCGCGTGAGTGATGAAGGCCTTAGGGTCGTAAAGCTCTTTCGCTGGGGAAGATAATGACGGTACCCAGTAAAGAAACCCCGGCTAACTCCGTGCCAGCAGCCGCGGTAATACGGAGGGGGTTAGCGTTGTTCGGAATTACTGGGCGTAAAGCGCGCGTAGGCGGATCAGAAAGTTGGGGGTGAAATCCCGGGGCTCAACCTCGGAACTGCCTCCAAAACTCCTGGTCTTGAGTTCGAGAGAGGTGAGTGGAACTCCGAGTGTAGAGGTGAAATTCGTAGATATTCGGAAGAACACCAGTGGCGAAGGCGGCTCACTGGCTCGATACTGACGCTGAGGTGCGAAAGTGTGGGGAGCAAACAGGATTAGATACCCTGGTAGTCCACACCGTAAACGATGAATGCCAGTCGTCGGGTAGCATGCTATTCGGTGACACACCTAACGGATTAAGCATTCCGCCTGGGGAGTACGGTCGCAAGATTAAAACTCAAAGGAATTGACGGGGGCCCGCACAAGCGGTGGAGCATGTGGTTTAATTCGAAGCAACGCGCAGAACCTTACCAACCCTTGACATCCTCAGCTACATCCAGAGATGGATGGTTCCCTTCGGGGACTGAGTGACAGGTGCTGCATGGCTGTCGTCAGCTCGTGTCGTGAGATGTTCGGTTAAGTCCGGCAACGAGCGCAACCCACATCCTTAGTTGCCAGCAGTTCGGCTGGGCACTCTAGGGAAACTGCCCGTGATAAGCGGGAGGAAGGTGTGGATGACGTCAAGTCCTCATGGCCCTTACGGGTTGGGCTACACACGTGCTACAATGGCATCTACAGTGGGTTAATCCCAAAAAGATGTCTCAGTTCGGATTGTCGTCTGCAACTCGACGGCATGAAGTCGGAATCGCTAGTAATCGCGTAACAGCATGACGCGGTGAATACGTTCCCGGGCCTTGTACACACCGCCCGTCACACCATGGGAGTTGGGTTCACCCGAAGGCCGTGCGCCAACCTTTCGAGGAGGCAGCGGACCACGGTGAGCTCAGCGACTGGGGTGAAGTCGTAACAAGGTAGCCGTAGGGGAACCTGCGGCTGGATCACCTCCTTTCTAAGGATGTTCCTGGTTGATTGGCTTGCCAATCACGTGGAACACTTAGCAAGCCTCGGTTAGTCGCCGAGGCACATCATCGGACCCGGGTCGTCCTCATATCTCTTCAGAACGTAAGCATCGGGCATCGGCTCGGTGTGACAGTGGCTCCCAGGATTGCCACCGGGTGACGCTCCCGGGACATTGCTGACGCAATGCCCTGACGCGCACTCCCACAATTCTGCGGGCAGAATTGTGGGGCCTTAGCTCAGCTGGGAGAGCGCCTGATTTGCATTCAGGAGGTCAGGAGTTCGATCCTCCTAGGCTCCACCACTTCTGGCGGGCCCATCGGAATGGGTCGGTAGCTCAGGTGGTTAGAGCGCACGCCTGATAAGCGTGAGGTCGGAGGTTCAAGTCCTCCTCGACCCACCATTCCGCTCGATTAGATCGATAAGCACTTGTGAGTGTTTATCCGTCCAATCGGACGAGATTTAACATCGTATAGAGAGATACAAATCAACCTTGCTTGGTTTGCCGAAGTAACGGCGAAACCTCTGCAGGTCTTCCTCCGGGAAGAGGTGATTGACCAGTCTAGCCGGCCGGTCCGTCATATCCCTGTTGAAACGAGCAAGTGTTGTCCAAGTCAAGTACACTAACCCGTGCGATCGCGAGATCGCACAAGTCCACTCGACAGAGTGGGCGGGAAAGTATGCTTTTGATCCGGTAACAAGATGGTCGACACGAACCAGCGTCGGCCGTCAGGTTCATGTGCTCAAGTAGCCGTAAGGCGGTAGCACACTAGACTGAACCTGTCTTTTACTGGATCAAATCAAGCGCGAGAAGGGCGTTTGGTGGATGCCTTGGCAGTAAGAGGCGATGAAGGACGTGATACTCTGCGATAAGTCCTGGCGAGCTGAGAATAAGCTTTGACCCAGGAATTTCCGAATGGGGCAACCCACCTGATAATCTTCAGTTATTGCTTCGCAATAACCACACTCCGTGCCTGCTCAATGCAGGTACACCGATCCTTCGGATCGGCACTGGGCGTGGTGCGAGGCTCTTATCTGGGGGTTAAAACAGGTACTTTTAACCTGAATACATAGGGTTTTAAGAGCAAACCCGGGGAACTGAAACATCTAAGTACCCGGAGGAAAGGACATCAATAGAGACTCCCCTAGTAGCGGCGAGCGAACGGGGACCAGCCGAGCCTTGAGAGTGACCAGAAGGATCTGGAAAGATCAGCCATAGTGGGTGACAGCCCCGTATGGGAAGCTCGATAGGACGTATCAAGTAGGGCGGGACACGTGAAATCCTGTCTGAAGATCGGAGGACCACCTCCGAAGGCTAAGTACTCCTTACTGACCGATAGCGAACCAGTACCGTGAGGGAAAGGTGAAAAGCACCCCGACGAGGGGAGTGAAACAGTACCTGAAACCGAACGCCTACAATCAGTCGGAGCTTCCTTGCGAAGTGACGGCGTACCTTTTGTATAATGGGTCATCGACTTGGTCTATCTAGCAAGCTTAAGCCGTTAGGTGTAGGCGCAGCGAAAGCGAGTCTTAATAGGGCGTCGAGTTAGATGGATCAGACCCGAAACCGAGTGATCTAGGCATGACCAGGATGAAGGTAAGGTAACACTTACTGGAGGTCCGAACCCACACCTGTTGAAAAAGGTCGGGATGAGTTGTGCCTAGGGGTGAAAGGCCAATCAAACTCGGAGATAGCTGGTTCTCCGCGAAATCTATTTAGGTAGAGCGTCATCCGAATGCCCCGGGGGGTAGAGCACTGGATGGGTAATGGGGCCCCACAGGCTTACTGATCCTAACCAAACTCCGAATACCCGGGAGTACTAGATGGCAGACACACTGCGGATGCTAACGTCCGTAGTGGAGAGGGAAACAACCCTGACCTACAGCTAAGGCCCCCAATTCATGGCTAAGTGGGAAAGCAGGTGGGACGACCAAAACAACCAGGAGGTTGGCTTAGAAGCAGCCATCCTTTAAAGATAGCGTAACAGCTCACTGGTCTAATCAAGTTGTCCTGCGGCGAAGATGTAACGGGGCTCAAGCCATGAGCCGAAGCTTAGGATGCCGTAAGGCATGGTAGCGGAGCGTAGTGTGATATAGGATCTATCCTCTTCTGCATCCTTCGGGATGCAATGGAGGACAGGATCCTTTCAGTGAAGCCCGGGCGTGAGCCATCGGGTGGAGAGATCACTAGCGAGAATGATGACATGAGTAGCGACAAAGAGTGTGAGAGACACTCTCGCCGAAAGTCCAAGGGTTCCTGCTTAAAGCTAATCTGAGCAGGGTAAGCCGGCCCCTAAGGCGAGGCCGAAAGGCGTAGTCGATGGGAACCAGGTTAATATTCCTGGGCCATGTGGTGGTGACGGATCGCAGAGGTTGTCAGTCCTTATCGGATTGAACTGGCAGCTGAGCGGTCCCTGGAAATAGCCCCACTTTAGGACCGTACCCTAAACCGACACAGGTGGACTGGTAGAGAATACCAAGGCGCTTGAGAGAACGATGTTGAAGGAACTCGGCAAAATACCTCCGTAAGTTCGCGAGAAGGAGGCCCGGTTCCTAGGCAACTAGGGGCTGGGGGCACAAACCAGGGGGTGGCGACTGTTTACTAAAAACACAGGGCTCTGCGAAGTCGCAAGACGACGTATAGGGTCTGACGCCTGCCCGGTGCCTGAAGGTTAAAAGGAGGGGTGAGAGCTCCGAATTGAAGCCCAGGTAAACGGCGGCCGTAACTATAACGGTCCTAAGGTAGCGAAATTCCTTGTCGGGTAAGTTCCGACCTGCACGAATGGCGTAACGACTTCCCCGCTGTCTCCAACATCGACTCAGCGAAATTGAATTGCCTGTCAAGATGCAGGCTTCCCGCGGTTAGACGGAAAGACCCCGTGCACCTTTACTACAGCTTCGCACTGGCATCAGGATTGTGATGTGCAGGATAGGTGGTAGGCTTCGAAGCAGGGACGCCAGTCTCTGTGGAGCCAACAGATGAGATACCACCCTTCGCACTCTTGATGTCTAACCGCGGTCCGTTATCCGGATCCGGGACCCTGCGTGGCGGGTAGTTTGACTGGGGCGGTCGCCTCCTAAAGCGTAACGGAGGCGCGCGAAGGTTGGCTCAGAGCGGTCGGAAATCGCTCGTTGAGTGCAATGGCAGAAGCCAGCCTGACTGCAAGACTGACAAGTCGAGCAGAGTCGAAAGACGGCCATAGTGATCCGGTGGTCCCAAGTGGGAGGGCCATCGCTCAACGGATAAAAGGTACGCCGGGGATAACAGGCTGATACTGCCCAAGAGTCCATATCGACGGCAGTGTTTGGCACCTCGATGTCGGCTCATCTCATCCTGGGGCTGGAGCAGGTCCCAAGGGTACGGCTGTTCGCCGTTTAAAGAGGTACGTGAGCTGGGTTTAGAACGTCGTGAGACAGTTCGGTCCCTATCTGCCGTGGGTGTAGGATACTTGAGAGGAGTTGCCCCTAGTACGAGAGGACCGGGGTGAACGATCCACTGGTGGACCAGTTGTCGTGCCAACGGCAGTGCTGGTAGCTATGATCGGACAGGATAACCGCTGAAGGCATCTAAGCGGGAAGCCCCCTCAAAACAAGTATCCTGAGGACCGTGGAAGACCACCACGTCGATAGGCCGGAGATGTAAGCATGGTAACATGTTCAGTTGACCGGTACTAATGGTCCGATAGGCTTGATTTGATCCAGTAACAGACAGGGACACAAACCTGACTGCGAACACTCAAAAGCATACACATACAGCGTACTCGACTGACAGCACCGCCCGACAGGGCAGGTTGATGAACACCCACCCGCAGTGACGGGATCTGGCAGCGCGCTTCGCGTCGCGAAACGCTCCCTGCCGCACCGTCTCTGCAGCGTGGTCTTTCCTTGGTTTGGTGGTCATAGCACGAGCAAAACACCCGGCTCCATTCCGAACCCGGTCGTTAAGTGCCGTCGCGCCAATGGTACTGCGTCTCAAGACGTGGGAGAGTAGGTCACCGCCAAACCTAGAAAAGACCACAAAACCGTATCTCTCTAAACGATCCACCCTGACCAAAACATAATCAGGGCAAAATCGCCGCGGGATGGAGCAGCCCGGTAGCTCGTCAGGCTCATAACCTGAAGGTCGTAGGTTCAAATCCTACTCCCGCAACCAGTCCTAACGAACTCGGATCGACATCACCCAGCCCTCCGGGCTGGGCCTGCGCGATCATCGCGCTCAGCGCCCCCTCGACCTCCAGCGTGATCCCCTCCGTCCCCGCGTCGTGATGCACCACGACGCGGTCGATCAGGCTGCGCAGCAGGTCCAGCGCCGGGACGCGGATCGCATCGTCCTTCAGCGCCTCTGACAGCTCCGTGACCTTGCTCCGATAGAGCTCCGCCAGCTTCGGATGGAACCGCACCGCGCTCGGGGCAGGGGCCTCGAGCTTGCGCTCCAGCTCGACCTTCTCGTCTTCCAGCGCCTGCAGCTTGTGCAACAGCCCCGCTGTCCGCAACCCGTCGGCGATGGCGTCGTAGAGGCCTGCGAGTTTGCGCTCGACGTCCCGGAGGGCCTTCCGGGTCTGTTCGTGCTTGACCTCCTCGTCGCGCCTCTGGGCGTTTGCGGCCCTTGTGAAGGCGGTGACGAACTCTGCCACGGCGTCCGGTTGCATGAGGCGATCCCGCAAGAGCTCGAGAGCGGCGTCTTCGAGGGTCGCGCGCTTGATCGATCGCGTTGCGGAGCAAGTCTGCAGTTTGCGGGCATTGGAGCAGGCGAGGTAGTCCTTGCCCACCGCGGCAAACCCGCCGCCGCAACAGCCGCAGGCAAGCTTGCCGGTGAGCAGGTGCTGGCTGCGCTTCTTCTCCCAGAACCGGCTCTTCCGAATGCCCTGAACGGCGGGCGTGGCGTCGATCTCCTGCTGTCGCCGCTTCACCGCGTCCCAGAGCGCATCGGTGACGATGCGCAGCTCGGGGACATCGTGGATCACCCAGTCCTGTTCCGGGTTGAGGCGCGACACGCGTTTGCCGGTCTCCGGGTCCTTCACGTAGCGGAGACGGTTCCAGATGAGGCGCCCGATATAGAGTTCATTGTTGATGATCCCCGTGCCGCGCTGACGGTGGCCGCGGATCGCAGTGTCGCGCCAGTACGTGCCGCGCGGTCCTGGGATGCCGTCTGCGTTGAGCCTTTGCGCGATCTTCTTCGGGGCATAGCCGTCGGCAAACTCCTGGTAGATGCGTCGGATGATCTCGGCCTCGTGCGGGACGATCTCGCGCTCACCCGTTACGGGTTGGCCATCCGGACCGAGGCCTCTCACGACACGGTAACCGTAGGCATTCCCGCCACCGGATTTGCCGGCCTCGACACGGCCCCGCAAGCCGCGCCGCGTCTTGGCCGCGAGATCCTTCAGGAACATCTGGTTCATCGTGCCCTTCAGCCCGACATGCAGCTCGTTGATCTCGCCTTCCGAGGTGGTGATGATCCGCACGTCGTGGAAGCTGAGGCGCTTGTAGAGCTGCGCGACATCGGCCTGGTCGCGGCTCAGGCGATCGAGGGCTTCGCAGAGGATGACATCAACGCCGCCGCGCTCGGCGAGCGCGAGGAGGCTTTGTAGCCCCGGGGCGGCGTGTCGAGGCGCCCGAGATGGCCATGTCGCTGAAGACCTCGATGACCTCGCAGCGTTCGAGCGCGGCCCGCTCGCGGCAGATCCGGACCTGGTCCTCGATCGAGGCCTCGCGTTGCATGGTGGTCGAGAAACGGGCGTAAATCGCGGCGCGGGTCATGCGGATGTCCCCTTCAGGCTTTGGAGGAGGTCCGCATACTCGCGTCCGGCCTCGATGGTCTGGGCATGGATGTAGTGCCGTTCGGCGGTTTGGAAGCCACTGTGGCCAAGGACAGGGCGGATCAGGGACGCGGCTTCTGGCGAGATGCGCGCCAGCGAGGTGGCCGCCGCGTCTCTGAAGAAGTGCGGCGGGACCGAGATCCCGGTCAGCCGCTTCGTCTGCTTTGTGATGGCGGGTCTGAAGGCGTCGATCTTGAGGGCGCATCCCTTGCGCCCCAGCCAGAGGCTCGGGTCATCGCCCGAACCCCGGGCCGCAAGAAACGGGCGGGCCTCATTGAGGTAGTCGCGCAAGGCCGGCGCGACCTGCGGCGGGACCTCTGCTTCCCACGGGATGTGGGTCTTGCTGAGCTCGGGTGAGATCGCGATGAAGATTCGGTCTTCGTCGACGACGATGGAGGTGCCGAGGGTCAGCCCCGCCAGCGCGCGGACGCGCATCGGCATCATGGAGAGCAGGGCGATCATGGCCCCGTCCCGCATCGATGTGGCTCGGAAGACTCTGCTACCGCCGCGCGCCTTGGCCTCCTCGACGAGTTGCAGGCCGGTATCGAGTAGCCGCTGGGAGCTCAGGATCCTGCCGATCTTGCGCGCCTGCGTCCCGCGTCCGGCAAGGGATTTGAGCCGGGCGCGTAGCGCGCGCTCCGGGCTCCAGTCGCGGGACAGGTTCATGGCGGTGACGACGCGCAGGACGCCCGTGACCAAGATGAGGCGGGACATTGGAGCCAGCCGATCGAGCGTGGAAAGCCATTGCAGGAGCGCGGCCCGTGTGACTCTGTCGGCAGGCGCGAGGTTGCGGGCTTGGGGCTCGCATTCAAGGTGCCATTGCAGCCATTGCCCGTAGCTGAGGGCAAGGCGCTTGCGCGATGTCTCCCGCAGGTGGACGAGCGGCCCGCGATCGTCGAGCGGGTTGCCCTCGGTGAAGAGGCCTCGCCACATCTCCTGATCCGCGGCGGGCCAGTCCTGCAGGGGCAGAATGAGGCTCATGCCTGGCCCTCGCGCAGAGCGCCGATAAGGTCGGAGAAGGCCCGCGTCGCGGACTTTACCTCCATCCCGGAGTACATGTTGATCGTGTGGCTGACGTCGGCGTGGCCCAGCAGACGGCGCGCGACCTCGTAGCCTCCGGGGTTGGCATCAAGCCAGTTCATCACTGCGAAATGCCGGAAAAGATGCGCGTTGATCTCAAGGCCCAGCTCCCCGCGAACCAGTTTGGAAATCCGTGTCGCGAGGTCTGCCGAATTGACCGGCGCTTCACCGGAGCGCTTGGGGAACAGGTAGGGTGTTCCGGCAGGGCACATCCAGGGGACTCTGGAGGCGAGATGCGCATCGATCAGGCGCACGACATCCTCGGGCAGCTCGAACTCGATCGGGCGGCTGGTCTTGGTGTCTTCCTCTTCCAGAACAAGGTAGACCCGACCATCGCCGGGTCGTTGGAGGTGACGGCCAAGCTCGAGCTCTGCAAGGTTCTTCACCCGGATGGGGCAGACGAGAAGGATGGCGATGGCGAGGGCCGTCTCGCGGTCCAGCGCCGCGTAGTAGGGCTTCTTGTTGCCGGTGCCGCGCCGAAAGACCTGCTCGGGCAGAGTGAGGAGCTCCATGCGGTTGCGCGGCTGCTGCAGAACGCGGAGGCGCTCTCGGTTCTTGGCGGTCAGCCCCTTCTGCGGGTCCACGGCCAGCTTGCCGGAGAGCTGGCGCAGGCGTGCCACCTCCTCAGAGGGACGGTGCAGGGTGGTGGCAATATTGGGCAGCAGGCGGGCCACCTCTGCGATGCCGCGGGAGCTGGTGTTGCCATTGCGGGAGAGCATCTGCCGCAAACCCCGCTCTGCGGCGGTCGGTTCAAGGAGGCTGCTGACGGATGTGATGGAAGAGGCGTCAATGCCCGCATGCACGAGCTCGGACGCGAAGCGCAGGAGCATCCTGCGGTACTGCTTGAGCGTCGCGGGACGAAGCGCGCGGTAACGCCCGGTCTCGGAAAGCGGGTCGTTGGCGCCAAGTGCGGCAATGAGGCTGTCCAGATCGGTGAGAAACGTCGCAGGGAAGCTCTGGTCCGGCAGCCGGAAGATCTTCTGGCGGGACGGAAGTGCGATGGGCGTTTGCGGCCAGCCGGGGACGCGTGCAACGGCGAGGTTCCAGCCATTCACCGCGGCGCGGTAGCTGGTCTCCGGCTCCTTGCTGATCTCGTTGAGCGTTACCGCCTCGAGAAAAGCGCCTGCGTGCCGCTCGTTTACCTCGTCGGGGATGACCTCTTGTTGGGACAGGAAATGCACGAAGCGACCGAGGGACGTGGAGAGGGTGGCATCGTCCAGCTCGAGCAGGCGACGCCAGAGTGAGCGCCACGCGGGTGCAAGATCGGTCGTTCTGCGGAAGCGGCGTTCGACGATGCCGGCCGTTGCCATCGCGGCACGCGCGTTGCTGACGGAGTTCTGCCAGGTTGTGAACAGGCATGGAAAACTGACCCCGTAGCGGGGTGATCGGCGTCCAAGAATGACCCCCTTACATTGATGGTCATCATGCTCCTGGGAACAACCGGGAGCAATTTTGGGATGTTGGTCGTGGAGACTATCGCGAAGATCCGTCGGGCATATTTCCAGGACGGCAAATCGATCAAGCAGATCTGTCGTGACCTGCGTGTCTCGCGGAACACCGTCCGGAAAGTGATCCGTTCTGGTGTGACGGAACTGTGGCGCGACATCGCAGTTGAGTGCTGGGCGACATCGCAGGTGGATGACGGTGACGTTTTTTGACGGTGCCGGTTTGCGGCCGTCAGATCAAGTTTCGATCTCGCTGCTCAATGTCGCTGGCCGCGAGTTGTCCTTCGCTGTGGCGATCTCCTTTTCGGGCTGTTGTTTGTCGCGGTCATCTTCGATGTCGCTGAGCGATGTCGCGGCGGCATAGGCGGCACGGCGTCGGTAGCTTTCGACGTTCATCTCGAAGATTGTTGCATGGTGAACGAGCCGATCGATGGCGGCGATGGTCATCGCCCTGTCGGGGAAGATGGCGTCCCAACCACTGAACGGCTGATTGGCCGTGATCATGATAGAGCGCCGCTCGTATCGTGCGGAGATGAGCTCGAAGAGGGCGCTGGTCTCGGCCTGATCCTTTCGCACGTACGACAGGTCGTCGAGGATGAGCAGGTCGAACTTGTCGAGCTTCGCGATCTCCTGAGTGAGCGCCAGGTCCTGCCGCGCCACTTGCAGGCGTTGGACCAGGTCCGACGTCCTTGCCATAAGCACACGGTACCCTCGTTGGATGAGTTCGTATCCGATGGCCCCCGCGAGGTGCGTCTTGCCCGAGCCGGGCGGGCCGAAAGGCCAGCAAATTGTGCCCTGCCTGCAGCCAGCTGTCGCCTTCGACCAGCGCTCTGACGCGGGCCTGGCTCAAGGTGGGTACCGCCAGGAAGTCGAAGGCGTCGAGCGTTTTCCCTTGTGGCAGCCTTGCAGCGGCAAGATGGCGTTGGATGCGGCGCTGTTCCCGCTCGCTCAGCTCCAGCTCGCACAGCGCCGCCAACAAGCGTTCGGCCGGCCAACCCTCCTTGTCGGCACGGGTGCAGAACTCCGGCCAGAGGCGGGCAACCGTGGGCAGCCTGAGCGCCGTCAGTAAGGTAGGCAGTGTTGCGGTTTCCACGGTCATGCTCATGCGGCCGCTCCCTGACCCTGGATCAGGTCATCGTAACTGCCGGCAGAGGGGATGCAGACCGGGACATCGGGCCCACCATCGCCTTCGGTCCGCGTGAAGCGGGAGCGCAGTTCCTCGAGGACCGGAAGTTCGCCTCGGGCAAGGATTGCCGAGAGGGCCGCGGCCAATTCCGCCTCGCAGGTCTGATCATGGGCGAGCCACAGCAGGCCGACCATGATCCGGCAGGCTTGCCGCAGCGGTCCGGCAGCCGTCAGCGCGTCCCAGCATCGGCGGTATTCCGTGCGAGGGAAGAGCGCGTCGCGATAGGTCAGGTTGGCGAAGGCCTGAGGCTTGGCCCGCAAGCTGTGGATGACGTGATGGTAGCTAACGACATAGCCATGGCCCCCACGTCCGCCGGCAGGCGGGCGCCCGCGCGGTAGGGTCTCGAGGGGTGTGCCGCCGAGGAACAACTCCAGGCGATCATCGAAGATGCGCAGCTTCAGCTCGTAGCCGATCAGGCGAGAGTGAACGGTGTAGAACACCTTTCGGAACACGAAGCCGCCCGACGAGGTCACCCGCACGCGCGCCTCGTCGTAATCACAGCTACGGCGCGCCGGAAGCGGCTGCAGATGTGGCCGTTCGACCCTCAGGCGGTCCCGATGCCGTGCATTGTGGCGCGCGACAACCTGGGCCACGAAGTGTCGCCAGCCGTCCAACTCATCGAAGTCATGACTGCCACGCAGCAGCAGGGCCTGCTCCAAGCGGGTCTTGAGATGTCCGTGCCGGCTCTCGATAGACCCGTTTTCGTGTGCAATGCCGCGGTTGTTCCGGGTCGCTTCCATGCCGTAGTCGGCACACAGCGCGTCATAGCGTGTGCGCAGGTCCTCTCGGGCATCCCGATCGAGATTGGCGAAGGCGGCCGACAAGCTGTCCGTCCGATGTTCGCGCGGGGCGCCGCCGAGAAGCCATAGGGCGTTCTGCAATCCGCCAGCCAAGGCGGTGTAGCTCTCGCCGCCAAGCACCACCTCGGCATGCTCCCAGCCCGAGTGAACCAGGGTGAAGTGATAGATCCGATGCGCCAAGGGCACTCCGGCAATCGTGACGCCGAGCGCGCGCGCGTCGAAGAAGTCGGACATGCCCTCCCGTCCCGGCGGGTGTGACTGGCGGAAGATCACTTCCCTGTCCGGCCCGTGTTCGGCGCGCCAAAGCCGCATCCGGCGCTCCAAGGTGCGGCGCGCAGAGCTCAGGTCCCGGTCCGGATGACGGTACTGCATCTCCTCGAGCACCGCGATCGGCCGAAGGCCCGGTGTCGCTTCGATCAGCGGAACGATCTCTTCATCCCACAGGCCGGCCAAAGGGTCGGGCTTGCCGCCTCCGTGTCGGCGCTCACGTCGTTTCTGAGATGGAGGGCGGGGGTCACGTTCGATCCGGGCTCCGGTGCTGACGCTGAAGCCGGCTTTGGCAGCCGCAATCTTTTGCGTGTGATGCTGTCGAAGGGTCATGTAATCCTCGTGTTGTCGGTCGGTGATGAAACGGCCGGGCATCCGATCCTCTTCTTGGTCGTCGAAGATCGGACCACCCTGACCGCCGTCACCGCCAACCGCACGGGGTAAACCCGCGCGAGATTTTGGGGGAA
>NZ_DS022276.1:1692974-1727586 GCF_000153725.1 Salipiger bermudensis HTCC2601
ATCGGATGCTTGAGGAGAACGCGCGCAGCCCAAGCGCGACCGGCTCACCCGCATCCGTCTGTTCGAGGAGTTGCAGGTCCTCGGCTACGCAGGCGGATACGATGCGGTGCGGCGCTATGCTGCGGCGTGGGCGAGGTCGGAACGTGAGGCATCAGCCTCCGCCTATGTGCCGCTGACCTTCGCGCCTGGAGAAGCCTACCAGTTCGACTGGAGCCACGAGATCGTCCTGATCGATGGTGTGAGTATGACGGTCAAGGTCGCTCATGTCCGGCTGTGCCATAGTCGAATGCTCTTCGTCAGGGCCTATCCACGCGAGACGCAAGAGATGGTCTTCGACGCACACGACCGGGCATTTGCGTTCTTCGGTGGCGCCTGTGCGCGGGGCATCTACGACAATATGAAGACAGCGGTGGAGACGATCTTCGTTGGCCGGGAGCGTGCCTACAATCGCCGCTTCCAACAGATGTGCGGGCACTACCTTGTCGATCCGGTGGCCTGCACGCCTGCATCGGGATGGGAGAAAGGCCAGGTCGAGAACCAGGTCGGTGTCGTGCGCCGGCGCTTCTTCGTGCCGCGACCGCGCTTCAAAAGCCTTGCCGAACTGAATGCTTGGCTGCGAGATCGCTGCTTGGCCTGGGCCAAGTCCCACCCGCACCCCGAGCTGCGCGAGCGATCGACCTGGGACGTCTTCGAGGCTGAGCGCCCAAGCCTTGTGCCCTATGCTGGCCCCTTCGACGGATACCATGCGGTGCCGGCCTCGGTCTCGAAGACCTGCCTCGTCCGGTTCGACAACAACCGCTACTCGGTCGAGGCTCATGCCGTCGGCCGTCCCGTCGAGATCCGCGCCTATGCTGAACGCGTCGAGCTCTGGCAGGATGGCAAGCTCGTGGGTGAGCATGCGCGCGTCTTCAGACGTGGCAAAGATGTCTACGACCCGCTGCACTACATCCCCGTGCTCGCACGGAAACCCGGCGCCTTGCGGAATGGCGCCCCCTTCAAGGAGTGGGAGCTGCCACCTGCCATGCGGCGGGTCCAGCGCAAGCTGGGGAGAGCACCCAATGGCGATCGGCAGATGGTGGATGTTCTCAGCGCGGTTCTGACGGATGGGCTGGATGCTGTCGAAGCAGCGTGCGCTGAAGCGCTCGAGGAAGGCGTGCATTCCTCCGCCGTTGTTCTCAACATTCTGGCGCGCCGTCGGGAACCCGCGCCACCCCTGACAATCACCACGCGGACGCGCTGCGCCTACGCTGCCAGCCGGTTGCCGATTGCACCCGCTACGACAGCCTCAGGAGACGAGATCATGGAAAGATCAAAGGTTCTGGACGCGATGGGCCAGCTCAAGCTCTACGGAATGAGGGCGGCATATGACGAGATCATCGCGACCGCGGTGAAGCGTCAACACGAACCTCAGCAGATCGTGGGCGACCTTCTGCATGCCGAGATCAACGAGAAGCAGGCACGCTCGATCAAATACCAGATGACCATCGCGAAGCTGCCACTTGCCAAGGAAGTCAACGAGTTCGACTTTGAGGAGACGCCGGTCAATGAGACGCTGGTGCGCGTCCTCGTCAGCGCGGAGTTCCTCGAGCAGCAGCGCAACGTCGTGCTCATCGGTGGCACCGGGACCGGCAAGTCGCATCTGGCTGTCGGGATTGCCCGGGCCTGCATCCGCAGCGGCAAGAGGGGCCGCTTCTTCAACGTCGTCGACCTGGTGAACAAGCTCGATGCCGAGGCACGCGACGACAGGCAAGGGCGCATCGCCGATCTCCTCTGTCGGATGGACTTCGTGATCCTCGACGAGCTTGGCTACCTGCCATTCGCCCAGACAGGCGGGCAACTGCTGTTCCACCTGATCAGTCGCCTCTACGAACGCACCTCGATCATCGTCACCACCAATCTGGACTTCGGTGAATGGCCCAGCGTCTTCAGCGACGCAAAGATGACAACCGCGCTTCTGGATCGCCTCACCCACCACTGCGACATCATCGAAACCGGCAACGAGAGCTGGCGCTTTAAGACACGCGCCTGATCAGCTTGCCCGAGCCGGCTGCGCGACTTAGGGGCTACGCCGCCCCGGGCAAGCTGTGCCAAACGAGGGGGGCATTATTGGACGCCGGAAGGGGGTCAAAGTTCGCTGCCGATTGACACTTTATCAATCGCAATGGGTTGCGCTGGTGCGATGCGCCGAAGGAATACGGTCCGGCAAAGACCCTTTATAACCGATGGAAGCGGTGGAGCGACAACGGGGTCTTCGCCCGGATCTTGGTCGGCCTGGCTGCCGAGAGGGCCGAGCATAAGACAATCATGATCGACGCCACTTATCTCAAGGCGCACCGCACAGCGTCGAGCCTGTGCGTAAAAAAGGGGGGCGCGGGCGCCAGATCGGGCGCACCAAAGGGGGTATGAACACCAAACTTCACGCCGTTGCCGATGCCAAGGGGCGCCCGATCGGGTTCTTCATGTCAGCCGGTCAGGTCAGCGATTACACTGGCGCGGCCGCTTTGCTGAGCAGCCTGCCGAAGGCGGGTTGGTTGCTGGCAGATCGGGGCTATGATGCCGATTGGTTCAGAGAAGCGTTAAAAGACAAGGGGATAAAGGTCTGCATTCCGGGCCGGAAGTCCCGCAAGAAGGCGGTGAAATACGACAAGAGACGCTACAAACGGCGCAACCGCATCGAGATCATGTTCGGGCGTTTGAAGGATTGGGAGACTGTCCGGAATTCTGTGCCCCGGCGCGTTGATTACGCCATTGGGAAGCGGTCCTCGAACATGATGGCGAGCTGGCTTTTCACTGCGTGCCACTCGCGCACCGAGCGCTTCCACTCCTGAGAAGTAGCATTCAGGGCCAGATATATCAATTTCGCTGCCGCTTCGTCGCTGGGGAAATGCCCCCGTGTGCGGACAGCCCGGCGGATCTTCGAATTCAGCGCCTCTACGGCATTCGTCGTATAGATCAGCCTGCGGACCTCGGGTGGATAGTCGAGGAACGGGATCACCTCGGTCCAGGCCCGTCGCCAGCTCGGCGCGATTGCCGGGTAGCGGGCGGCCAGATCGCTCTCCTCGAAGTCGGTCAGCGCGGCCTCGGCGGCTGCCGCGTCGACGGCGGAGTAGACCGCCTTCAGCGCCACTGCCACGGCCTTGCGGTCCTTGTAGCTGGCGAAGCTCATAGAATGGCGCAGAAGATGCACGATGCACGTCTGAACCTGAGTTTGTGGGAAGGCTGCCTCGATGGCCTGGGGGAAGCCCTTGAGGCCGTCCACGACCGCGATCAGGATGTCCTGCACCCCGCGATTGCGCAGGTCGTTGAGAACCTTGGCCCAGAACTTGGCGCCCTCATTGGCCTGAAACCATAGCCCCAGCACGTCCCTCGTGCCGTCCGGGAGGATAGCCAGGGCGACAAAGACTGCCTTGTTCGAGACCGCGCCATCGCTGCGGATATTGACCCGGATCGCGTCCATGAACACCACCGGATAGCAGGGCTCGAGCGGACGGTTCTGCCAAGCCGTGACCTCGTCCATCACCGCATCGGTGATCGCCGATATCAAGCTCGGGGAGGCCTCGATGCCGTAGATCTCCTCAATGTGTCCCTGGATTTCGCGGGTCGTCATCCCGCGCGCATACATGGAAATGATCTTGGTATCGAACTCCGGGAAACGGCGCTGGTACTTGGCGATCAGCACGGGATCGAAGCTGCCGTTGCGGTCCCGAGGGATGTCCAACACGACCTTGCCGCTGTCGGTGGTGACCGTTTTCTGGCTGCTACCGTTACGCCGGTTCGGAGCCTGAGACGCCCCTTCCGCTGGTGGGTCAGCTCGTTCCTCGGTCAGATGTTCTTCCAGCTCGGCACTCAAGGCGCGCTCTGCCAGCGCCTTGGTCAGCTCGGCGAGAACGCCGTCCTTGCCGAAAAGGTCCCCGGCCGATCGGCCTTTCATCAGCTGGTCCAGAAGGTCTTTGTCGATGCTCATACGTGGGTCTCCTCATTTCAGAGTTACCACGCCGGGGCACAAAATTCCGGACAGTCTCAGGATTGGCGGCGCGTCGCAACCCGATACGATCGGTGCCCGGAAACCTTCTTCTCCGCGATCATGCTCGCCGCAACCGTCTTGTTCTGGCTGTGAAACTCAATGAGTCTGGAGCCTAAGGAGATCACCGTTTTCTGAAAGACAGAAGGCAAAGCCTTCGGTTGAATCCGGGTATCCTTCCACAATAACGGCGGCAACGTCTACCAATTCGCGGGGCAAGTCAGTATCACTAAGAAGCTGAGAAAAGACTTTACCGAGAAACCTTCCTTCAAGAGTGTCGTTTGCCGAAGACAGAGCCGAAAGCCTAATCTCTCTATTCCGTGACCTGCACCCCGCTGGTCCCTCATTCATAACGAGAGTCTGCAGTTTGGATTTCGGTATTCGGCTTGGTCGTCTGGCGCAAGCGCGCCGGGCGCGAAGCCCTCAAATTTCTCAAGCGTCCGGCGCGCTTGCTGCGGCGTCTGGTTGGCCAGGGACGAGTGTGGCCTGATCGTGTTGTAGTCGTAGCGCCAGAGCGCCAGCTTTCGCCGTGCGTCGTCCAAGCTGTCGAAGATTTCCTCATTGAGTAGCTCTTCCCGCAGGCTGCCGTTGAAGCTTTCGACGAAGGCATTCTGCTGGGGCTTGCCTGGGTCGATGTAGTGCCACGGCAACTCGTTCTCGTCGGCCCATTTGAGGATGGCCCGACTGGTGAACTCGGTGCCATTGTCACTGACGATGCAACCCGGCTTGCCGTAAATCCGGATCAGGGAGCTGAGTTCCCGGGCGACACGCGCCCCTGACAGGCTGGTGTCCGCGACGAGGCACAGGCATTCCCGGGTGCAGTCATCAATCACCACCAGGATCCGGAACTTCCGCGACGCGCCAAAGCTGTCGGACACGAAGTCCAACGACCAGCGCGCGTTGGGCCACGCGGCAACCGGCATCGGCGTCCTCGTGCCGCGCGCCCGTTTCCGGCCTCGCCGTCGTTTCACCGAAAGCCCTTCCTCGCGATAGATGCGATACAGCTTCTTGTGGTTCATGATCATGCCCTTGCGTTCCAGCAGGACCCCGATCCGGCGATACCCGAACCGACGCCGCTTGCCGGCGATCTCCTGCATCTCTTGGCGGATATCGGCACTGTCCGACGGGCGTTCACGCCGAACGGTCTTGGGATCGACACCAACCAGCCTACAGGCCCGGCGCTGCGAGATGTCATGATCCCGCATCACCCGGAGCGCCGCATCTCGCCGCTTCGTCAATGTCGTCAGTTCTTTCCCAGCAGGTCTTTCAACACGACATTGTCCAGCATGGTGTCCGCCAGCAGGCGCTTCAGCTTGGCATTCTCGTCCTCAAGGGCCTTTAGCCTGGCAGCCTCGGACACCTCCATGCCGCCATACTTGGCCTTCAGCTTGTAGAACGTCGCAGTGCTCAGCCCATGCCTACGGCACACTTCCGCAGCCGGCATCCCTGCCTCCTGCTCCTTGATCATTCCGATGATCTGCGCCTCGGTAAAACGGCTCTTTCGCATGTGTCTGCTCCTTCAGAGTTGGCGCAGACTCTACATTACGGTGAGGGATTTCGCGGGGGGCAGGTCATCCGCAGTATGGCAAATCCAGTCTGTGTGCTGCAGTAGTGAAACAATAGCCCGCCATTTGTCATTGTTCAAATTACCTCTTCGAGAACAAGCTATACCAACATCGTCCAGCACGCCCTTGGCCAGGGAGTGTCTACCAAATTTTCGACCTGATCAACGGTCACTCCGGGCTCGAACCAGTCATGCGGCACTGCGGCGGGGTGCACGCACTGCCTCCAGGTGTGCCGTCGATCCCGGCCCAAAGCCACCGGTCGAGATGACGTCGCGCTGCCCTGCGACATTCACCAAACCGGTCGTTCGCGCGGGGCGCCGCGATTTTGGCCGGTCAATGCCAACGAAGCTGGCCGAAAGCTGTTCGGGAATCGTGTTCGCTCCCGTTGATGTCGAAGCCTTTCGATCGGGCGCCGTGACCGTGAACGGTTCAACCGAGTAGTGCTGTCACCATCTTTGCCGCTTCAACTCGGAGCGTAAGGCCTTATGGAAGTCGAGCGCTTCGCCTTTGCGAACGTTCATCCGGTTGTCCTCGGACTGCAAGGTTCGAGTTCTTCGCTCAATCTCAGCATCCGCCCGCTGCGACAATTTGCAGAACAGGTCAATGTCCGCATCTGTGTGCAGATCGGGCCACTTCTCCAGATAGCTAGGCAAGCTGACATAGCTTTCGGAATAACTCGCCATCCGAAACCCCTTCTCGGACCCGACCCCGATTTCCCACGGCACCCACCAAGAATTTTTCGTCGCGGTGGAAACGACTGCGATAAGCTGGTCGCACGATGACATTCGTTGAAGCAGAAGATCGGCAAGATCGGGACCGTCCTTTGCGAGCGCATCGTCGATCACGTCGAGATAGGTCTGAACCCCATTAATCTGAACGCGCCGCGCCACCTTCGCCGCCAGCGTGGCATCCGTGTTCTTATGCGAAATGAAAACCTTATTCGCCATGCGGCCCCCTAGATCTTCTTCTTCTCTGCGAGCCGACGATAATGCGCGCCCGTCGCAGTGAGCCGGCAGCCACCCGAGTAAACCGCCGAGTGCCACATGTGCTCGTGCTGCGTTGGAACGACCAACCCGTGGCGGTTACATATCTGCAACTCCCGGTAGATTATCACCTTGTCATCGTCGACAGGGATGTCGCGCAGCCTTTCGGCTTCTTCCCCGCGATCAGGTTCAAATGACGGGTCGAGCCTGAACTCGGACGACGGCGAAGGGAAATATTTCGGGAGACGCCGCAGGATCTCTTTGGCGACCTTTGGGGGCACCTCTCGAAGAGAAATGAAGTGTTGGACGTTCGCTTTGTAGATTGGCCTCTGTTCCCACGCCCCCAACGTCTGGTCGACGTGTGCGTAAAGCGCTGCCGGCGTCACCCGACCGATTACATCGCAGGCCGCACCCCCGAGGCCGTCGAGTATGATGCCCGTGCACGAGCCATGTCCACCTTCTTCACTCGCGACACCTTCCCGATGGCACGCCGTCAGAATAGTCACGCCGGTGCCGATGTGCGACACCTTCCCGCCATCCCCTAGACCCGCGATCTCGCCCGCGTAACCAGACTGACAACTGTCGAGCAGGATCACCGTCGACTTGATCTTGGGATGGGCCTTGTTCGCTAGTTCGAGCACAGCCGACAGGTTTATCCCCCAGTTTGGCTTGCGGGCGTCTTGGGTGACTAGGAAGCCGGAGTTGGTGTCAGCATCAAGTATGCCGTGACCCGCGAAATAGAGTAGCGCGACATCAGCCTCGCCGGAAAACAACTCCTTTATCGCATCGTCCAACGCAGCGCTGTCGACCTTTCCCTCACTACTGATCAGCCTGCGAACATCGAAGTTTGGCGATCCGTCGCCGTTGGCTTCGAGCAGGGCAGCCATTTCCACCGCATCATTCACGCAGCCGTTCAATTCGTTCGGAGACGGATAGTCGTCGATCCCTACGACAAGCGCTTTCTTCATGGGTGTCACCCGAGGCTATGGAGAAAGTTCACGATGTTGTCTTCGGTCCAAAGGTTGGCGCGCCGCCCAAAGATAACGGAAGGCAGGACGCTCAGTCTCTTCTCGGGTGCAGAATATCCGTGGATCAGCATCAACGGCACGCCTTCTTCGATGGCACATTTCAGCTCCCAGAGCTGCCCATCCGCTTTCGGCGTGTTGTGGGTGATAATCCCGATTACTGCTTGGCAGCCTTTGATCCGCGCACGACAGTTCGTCTTCCAACTCGAGTCCCAGGGTTCTTTGACCGAGTAATCGGTAAATTCGATGGCGGTTCTGGCGTTCTTCTTTTGTCCGACGAGAAAGTCCCTTAGGGCTTTGTCTTCCATTGCGAAGCTGATGAATACTCTGGCCATAATTGTCTAGTCAATCTAAAGGTTATCGGGTCCGATTGCACTATATCAAGTGATCGACCGCCAATCTATAACAATATCTTCGTGCGGCGGTATCTGATAAGCTCTACCCGTTAACAGGCTGCTGAAAAAGTCCGCTGTGAGGAACGATTTCCCTTGAGCAGGAGCTCGAGGCAGGCTGGTGTGCGAGGAGGCAGTCCTAGTAGCCACTTTCTGGTTCAGGTGGCGAGCAGTTTCGGAAGCCTCGCCAAGTTGCAGGCCGCCATCGCCAAGGTGAAGCGGGCCCGCACGCGCTCGATGCCGCGTTACAGGGGCTGCGCCATGCCACCGACGGTTTTGGCCCAGCCGAAAGGTTCCTCGATCTTCTTCCGGCGCCGCTGTGACTTGGCGTAGCCGGGGTGCCGGGTGGTTCTGCCGTCGATGGCGGAGTGTCGAGACTTCTGGGCGACATGCGGCGTGACCACCATTTGGCGCAGCTCGGCGACGAAGTCGGCGCTGTCGTAACCGCGGTCCGCTGCCAGGGTCAGGCGCCGGGTCGATCCCGGCGAGTGGCGGTGAAGCATGTCGATGGCAGCACGCCGCTCGGCGTGGCCGTCCGCCCGCGTCAGGTCGGCCTGCACGATCAGGCCGGAGCGGTTCTCCATCATGCTGTGCCCCATGAAGCACAGCATGGCGCCGGCGCCGGGGGATTTCTTGAACAGCCGGGCCTCCGGATCGGTCATCGAAGCATGGGTCGCGTTCGACCGTCGTTCGCCACGGAAGTCGACTTCGGCGTTGCCGTTGCAGCGTGTGGGGCGGGTCATCGGGTCGGGCTCGGCGGTGGATTGATCTGAGGAGGAGGTGGGCGGCACGCTGGTATCGGGCGGATCGCCCGGATCGTCGTCCCCACCGGACGTCGCTCTTTCCTTCGGCTGGAAGCTCTTCACCGACGCCCAGGCCTTCACCGGGGTGCCGTCCAGTGCCCGGCAGGCGATTGCGAAGCAATCTGCCGAGAGGGGACCGAGAAATGATCGTCCGAAAGCAGCGGTGCCACCTCGCGATGCGCTAGAATGGCGGCCATGATCTTGCAAGACATGTCCGTGGTCAGCATCCGGTCGCGGTTCTTCGTGAACACGGTCGGGACCCAGACAGCGTCATCGATCCCAAGGCCCACAAACCAGCGGAACAGCAAGTTGTAGTCCATCTGCTCCACGAGCTGCCGCTTGGACCGGATCGAGTAGAGGTTTTGCAGCAGGCTGGCCCGGATCAATCGTTCCGGCGCGATCGAGGGGCGGCCTTCCCCCGCGTAGAGCCGGTCGAACTCGACATCCAGGCAGCGCAGCACATCGTTGACGACGGTCCTGATCTTGCTAAGCGGGTGGCGCGTCGGAATGCGCTCCTCGAGATCGACGTAGCTGAACAGCGAGCCCGTCACCTGATCTGATCCACGCATCCCACATTCCATCGTCATCGTAGTGGCGATGGTGAATCATGTTCCGCGACAGGCGTCGAGGCAGGAGTTTTTCAGCAGCCTGTTAAGGGATAAGCAGTCGCACAGCTGAGCGTGATCTAATCATTTGCCAGTCTAGGAATTGGCCTGCGTGCCAGTGGGCCGAGCACCGGGGGCAGGCGTTTCGTCATGCTGCCAGCTCCCGGCGCGGTGCGCAGAATGAGGGTTTTGCCCGCACCGGAAGATTTCGATGATGCGTATCGGGCCACCACGGTCGGGCATGGTTCGCGCAGCGTGAATGTGGCGGTATGGCGATCTCCTACGGTTCTCGTGCAAGTCCAACTACGCCGTGCTGCATTTGTCGTCTAGAGCCGAGCAAAGGCCACGATCTGCTCAATGATCTTGGCGTCGAGCAGATAGCCGCGCTCGGGCGCGTCGCCGCCGATGCCGTGGTGGTTGCCGGTGGTGTTCTTGACGCCGCCGTAATTGGCGATCTTGGGCGCCACCGGAAAATGCGTGCTGTCGAGCGGGTTCAGTGCCACGATATCGGCCACGTCATAGGCGTTGACCCATCGTTTGGGAGCCACGTTTTCCAGCATGCCCAGCTTCGCGGTGATCGCCTTGATCGCCAGTGGCGAGCCTAGCGTCATCAGTCCCACAAGATTTATCTTGTTCGTTCTCAGTATGTTATAGGACACCACCGTACCCAGCGAATGGCTGACCACCAGCGTCGGCTCGTCGGTCAGCTCGGCCTCGATGATCGCGTCGATCGCCGATTGCACCGCGGGTTTGTCGAGATAGAGCCAGACATCGGTCAGGAAATCGTTGATCCGCGCGCCCGAAAACCCCGGCCAGCGCGCATCGACCGCGCGCACGAAGGCGCGCACCCAGGCCCAGTTCTGCGGCCCCATTTCCTCGATCTCGCTGCCCGGCTCCATCTGCGCGCGCACATCCGCCTCGGAAATCTCGCCGCGCGCGTCGATTTCCTGCAGCACCGAACGGGTGAAGCTGTCGAAGCCTGCATCGCCCGAACTGCCGCCCATCGCGACGATCTCCGAGGCCTGCGGCAGCTTCGCCTGATCGACGAAATCATCGAGCGTCTTGCCGTAGAACGGATGGTCGAAGGCGACGTCTGCGGGCAGGCTCAGCCCCGCATCGGCCAGCCCGCGCGCCAGCGCCGCGCCCCATTCCGCACGCAGGATATCGGAGCTTTTCTGGCCTTGCGCGCGGCCGTGGATGAACAGAATGCGCATCAGAGGTCTCCTTTTTCAATCGCGTCGAACAGAAGATCCGCCGCGCCCGGGGCGAAGGTGGTCCAGAGCGCGTCGGTGAGGAAAGGGGCGAGCCGCGCAAGCGGGCCGGGCGGGGCGGCGCGGCGGGGGGCGAGCAGCGCCCAGTTCTGCGTAAGCATCGGGCAGCGCGGCACCACGGGGAAATCGGCGTCCGGTTGCCAGAACCGGCTCGACAAAAGCCGCACGTCGAAAAGATCGGCGCGGATGTCACCGTGCATGTAGTCCGACACGCTGCGCACGCGCTCGTGCATCGTGGCCTCGGCATAGGCCTGCGCCGCCAGAAGCCCAAGCACCGGGTCATGGCCCTTGCCCATGCGGATCGCAGCGGCAAGCCGCGCGGCCTCGTAGGTGGAGCCGATCTGGAAGCGGTTTTCATCCATCGCCTCGGTGGCGAGCGCGCGCAGCCGGTCGATTTCGGGCCTGCGGGCCGGGTCGGTCGCATCCGTGCGCCAGTTCGACCGGCCCGGCACGAAGGCGAGACTGCGCAGCCCGGTTTCATCGAGCGCGACATGGCAAATGTAGCCCTGCATCACCGGCAACAGCAGGCTGCGCCCGTCTTCAAGCCCAACGGCCAGTTCCCCCACCGGCCCCGCGTTCGGATAAAGCCGCAGCACCGAAAGACCGTCGCGGTCCTTTTCCGGCGCGGGTTCGGCATGGCTGCCGGGGGCGGGCCAGTTGGTCATCGCGGCGCGGGCTATGCTGGCGCCGGTCAGCGTCAGGCCGGTGTGGGTCTCGAAATCGGCCACGGCCAGCGCCGCCGGCCCCGAGGGCGGGGCAAAGCGCAGCCGCGGGTCTTGCCCCGCAGGCCAGTCGGCGCGCCGGGCCCGGCGCAACAGACGCGCGACTTCGGTTTCGGGGGGCGGCGTGGGCGGAGGGGGCGGGGCGGCGATGCCGCCGAACACCGGCGGCTCGTCGTCGCCCGGCTCGATCCAGACCTTCCGGGTCTCGTGACCCGAGGGCGGGGGCGTCGCCTTGCGCATCGTCCTGCGTTTCGTCCTGTCCGACCTGCTGCGCGACTTAACACGACCCTCGATCTGCGGCGGCGGTGGCTCTGCCCCGGCGGGGTCCTCGGCCCCAACCGCCTCTTCGGCATCGACCGGGGCAATGAAGATCGCATCGCCCGAGGGCACGGCCGACACCACCTGCTGGCTTTTCGCGGCATCGCTCGCCCCCAGCGCCCGCGTCACCTCGACCTTGAGAAAATCGCCCAGCTGACGGTTCGGCACGACCCGAACGGCGGCGCCGTCTGCAAGCACCATCTCGCGCACCATCTCGGGGCGCGGGTGGCGATAGGCCTCGCGAAAGGCATGGCTGAGGAACGATCGCCGGACCCCGTCGATTTCGCCCTCGAAGGCGGGAGTGCCGCGCCCGGTGGCCTGAAAATAATCGACGCAGGAGGTCTCGACGGGAAATTCGAGATATTGAGGGATCACGCTCGAGGGGTCGACCTCGCTCAGCCCGACCTCGCCCGGGAGCACGCGGCAGGCATCGGACACCACCACCACATTGGGGATGCCGGAAAATTTCGCATCGTTCAGTGTGGCGGTCAGGCTGACACAGGCGGCGCGGTCGACGGGCAGGTCCGAGAGCATCCAGATGTCGTTGCGCGCCTGATAGAGCCCGTGGCCGATGTAATGCACCAGCAGCAATTCATAGCGCGCGGGCACGGTGACATAGGTGCGGATCGCCTTGAAGATCTCGGCGCGGGTGACCTCGTGTCCGTCCTCGTCGGTGATTACGGTGACATCGTAGCCAGGGCTGGTGGTCGAGAGCCAGTCGCCAAGGATGCGCGCCATAGGCCCCGCCGAGGCCAGTCGCGGCAGCCCCGCCGAGGTGCTGACGCCGACGATCACCGCAGCGCGGCGGTTCGGCGCCACTACGCTGTCCTGGTCGTCGCCGAGCAGGCCGAAGCCTTCGCTGTGCCCATCGTCTTCGTCGTCCAAACTTTCACCTCTCAAATTGCCCTAAGTGATCCTGAAAATGAGTTTAGGTAATTGCGGTCAGTCTCGGGTATTTCATCGCGGCAGTCATCACAAATCGCGCCAGCGTGCGCTTATCCTCGTTCCTAGCAAACTTGACGAGTCAACGCTTTCCGAAGTCTCGGTGACCAATGCTTGCAGCCTTTCTGGCGATGACGAGCAGCAGCTTTCAACGGTTTCCGCGGATGCGATGCCGCGACCTCACCGACCGCTTTCCGCCCTAGCAGATACGCCCTCCGTGGACCTAGGAACTACCCGCACGGCATGTCCGGTCCTGGCCAGTTGTGTCCGTGCGGGGCGGCATCGCTCCTCCCGGCAGGACAAGGCGGCTATGGCGGGCGCTAGAGCGCCTCAACCATACGCCTGCCATGCGGCCCCGTTACTCAATGGCTTTAACAGGCTGCTGAAAAAGTCCGCTGTGAGGAACGATTTCCCTTGAGCAGGAGCTCGAAGCAGGCTGGTGTGCGAGGAGGCAGTCCTAGTAGCCACTTTCTGGTTCAGGTGGCGAGCAGTTTCGGAAGCCTCGCCAAGTTGCAGGCCGCCATCGCCAAGGTGAAGCGGGCCCGCACGCGCTCGATGCCGCGTTACAGGGGCTGCGCCATGCCACCGACGGTTTTGGCCCAGCCGAAAGGTTCCTCGATCTTCTTCCGGCGCCGCTGTGACTTGGCGTAGCCGGGGTGCCGGGTGGTTCTGCCGTCGATGGCGGAGTGTCGAGACTTCTGGGCGACATGCGGCGTGACCACCATTTGGCGCAGCTCGGCGACGAAGTCGGCGCTGTCGTAACCGCGGTCCGCTGCCAGGGTCAGGCGCCGGGTCGATCCCGGCGAGTGGCGGTGAAGCATGTCGATGGCAGCACGCCGCTCGGCGTGGCCGTCCGCCCGCGTCAGGTCGGCCTGCACGATCAGGCCGGAGCGGTTCTCCATCATGCTGTGCCCCATGAAGCACAGCATGGCGCCGGCGCCGGGGGATTTCTTGAACAGCCGGGCCTCCGGATCGGTCATCGAAGCATGGGTCGCGTTCGACCGTCGTTCGCCACGGAAGTCGACTTCGGCGTTGCCGTTGCAGCGTGTGGGGCGGGTCATCGGGTCGGGCTCGGCGGTGGATTGATCTGAGGAGGAGGTGGGCGGCACGCTGGTATCGGGCGGATCGCCCGGATCGTCGTCCCCACCGGACGTCGCTCTTTCCTTCGGCTGGAAGCTCTTCATCGACGCCCAGGCCTTCACAAGGGTGCCGTCGACCGAGAAATGGTCGTCCGACAGCAGCGGTGCCACCTCGCGATGCGCCAGAATGGCGGCCATGATCTTGCGCGACATGTCCGTGGTCAGCAGCCGGTCGTGGTTCTTCGTGAACACGGTCGGGACCCAGACAACGTCATCGATCCCAAGGCCCACAAACCAGCGGAACAGCAAGTTGTAGTCCATCTGCTCCACGAGCTGCCGCTTGGACCGGATCGAGTAGAGGTTTTGCAGCAGGCTGGCCCGGATCAATCGTTCCGGCGCGATCGAGGGGCGGCCTTCCCCCGCGTAGAGCCGGTCGAACTCGACATCCAGGCAGCGCAGCACATCGTTGACGACGGTCCTGATCTTGCTAAGCGGGTGGCGCGTCGGAATGCGCTCCTCGAGATCGACGTAGCTGAACAGCGAGCCCGTCACCTGATCTGATCCACGCATCCCACATTCCATCGTCATCGTAGTGGCGATGGTGAATCATGTTCCGCGACAGGCGTCGAGGCAGGAGTTTTTCAGCAGCCTGTTAAGTTTTGGACGTCATGTTTTATTACAGGGATGGCGCGACGTTATTTTTATTAGGTCAGCGTCAATTGCTGGCTGAATGATTTGGCACATACGCGATGTCATAGCATCGATGGTTAAATCAAGGTGACGGAACCCAGATTGATCAACATAGTCGACAATGAGGCTGCTATCCCTGTCACGTAATGTGGCCCAAGCCTGATCCGGGCTAGTCAACACCAGGGCTTTTGCTTCAGCCTCATACCCCAATCCAACTTCCTGGCCTGTGCCGGAATCCCACCGACGCAGCCTTGGTGGAACCGAATTTTCAACAGCAACAACGAACCTCCCATCAAAAGCCATTGCGCCGATGGCGTTTCCGCGTCTTGTATCAATGGAAACGTGATGCACCCAGCACGTTTCCTGAAATCTCCAAATCTCTAACCGCCCATCGGCTAACCCAAGAGCAACTTCGCGTCCGTCTGGCGAAACCGCGGCTGATACTCCCGCCTCTAGGTATTCAGGTTCCCCCATTTCCTCATCGTAGACGTCGAGGGGCGCGTAGCACTGAGTTTCGGTGCCTAGGTCGCTCAATGAAAGTAACTTAAATCCAGACTCCAATCCCGCAACCAGGCGGTTGGAATCGGAAGCAACCCACATCGATGGGCCGATAGTTTCCTGCTGCATCGCGCCTAGAGTGACCACATCGGTGTTTCCATCGAGATGATGAAGAAGGACCTCTTCGACAGCCTCGAAATTCAGCCCGTTAGATCGAGGGCGCGCCAGTACGCCTCCATCGAAACCAACCAATTCATATGGTCGGTCTTCAAGTGGTGTCTGTGTTAAGACCTTACCATCTGTAGTAATGGCGATAAGCTCGCCGCCATTTTCTCCGCTGAGCGCGAGGTAAGCGGTGTCGCCAAACGCAGAAACTGCCGCCCATTCGAATGCGCTTTGCGTGCCGCGATACAATTCTTTGACTTTTCCATCATCAAGCTGCAAAAGCACTTGATCGTCAGTTACGGCATAAATACGCTGATCTGTTGCGAACGACGCCACCAGACTTGCTTCGCCTTGAAACCTAGTTGTTTCAGTTGCGATCCTTGTTCGCGCAATTGTCCATCCTGATTCGTAATTGGGCGCAAGGGGAAATGATGCAATGGCACCGGTCGTGGCGTCAATATGTCCTCCAAAACTTCCACCCAAGAATAGGCGGTGTGTGTTTTGGTCGTAAACCATGGTTTCAATCGGTCCTGGAAGTAACTTTTCAATTTGATCCGTCTGCCAAAATCTCTTTGGACCAATTGTGAACAGGCCGACGCCGCCATCTGCCGTCCCAACAGCGACCCCGAAAATGGGATCTGTCGTCGATGGAAACACATCTCTGATGACGGTAACAGAGGTTCCGTTGGCAAAAAGTTGGAAGTCAACGCTACCATCCCTAAGATTGATGAACGTCACGAAGCGCTCTCCTGCTAACACAGCGTAGCCAATGTCCCCTAAAACAACACCCGCTTCCGGGTTTTCCGGAAGGGGGATTCCAATCTTTTGACATGTGTCTAAATACATCATTGTCAGTTCTGGCCCCCTTTTCCAGCCTGCCACGACTAGAGTGTCCCTGAGAACGAAATTAAACCAATTCACAAAATTTGTGGCGTCCCGAAGAGCTTCGGCGCATGGAAACGGCTCGGTGGATCCATCCGGAAGGACCAGAGTAAAATCCGAGTTGGTAGAGTTTGACGCGATAAACCCGCCCCCGGGCCGCGGCGCCAGATCCCCTGTCCCATCTACGTTAATTGATAAGATGCGTTCGCCAGATACCAACAGTCCACTCGAGACGACGGGATCTGTGGCGGCATACCCGTTCTGTGTCGCGATGATTTGGGAATGCCCAATTTTGAGGTCGTCAAACCATGGTTCGTCCGGTACGGGCTGTAGTGTCGCAGCGTCCAAAGCTCTAATTCGATTGAATTGCGCAACAAAAAGAGTCCCTTCTTTGGGGTCCACAAGAAGACGGGCAATCGAGCCATTGCGGTAGAAACGATATGCAAGCCCTTCGGGCAGTGCAACTTCGATCCGCGCCGCCGCGTCAAGCGCATTGGACGAAGAAACAGCGGCCAGCGATTGCACAAGTTTATCGAGGCCGTTTAGAACCCAACCATCCGCCAAGGCTGTACCGGATGTCGCGAGTAGAGCTTCGCTCGCCATAGCCTCAGCTTGAGCATGGCGTGTGGCGATGTTTGATTGCAAGGCAAACACTACAGAGGCAAACGTCAATGCCAGAAGTACAGCCAACGCACCAGTTATGACACTCAAGCGACGTGTCTCGGAACGAACGCCGGAAAAGCGTTTCAGGATTTCGGGCGCGACGTTCGAAGCGGGCAGTCGATCGGACCCGTTATCAGGCCCGGGGTCAACGACTCGTAGAAGATTGTCCGCAAGCGTGTCTTCGCCAAAACCTGCGACAGGTTTGGCGGATAACCACCCCGAAAGGTATCTTTTATCGGGCAATCCAGCGGCGTATTCGATAGCGTGGTCGACATCAATTATGATCGGCAGGCGCCCGGTGTCGCGAAAGCAATCCACTTCCCTGCAGACCCACTTTGATGCTGTCAAAGCGTGTTTGCGACCGACCACAACAAGAAGCCGCGATTGCCGTACACGCAATTTGGTCAAAGCGCCCAGATCAGCACCGGCGAGGAGGTCGCGCTTGTCCAGGTAGATCGTATGGGTTTTGCCTAGTATCGAGTCGAGATGTTCGGCATAGGCGACGCCGTCCCGGTGCGCATACGAAATGAAAACATCATAGCCAAAGAGCGCCTCGAGGATCTTTCGGGAAATGCTTCCAATTGATTTGATCATTTATAGTATGTGCCACCGGTTTCAAGGTGTTGAGTTCAGAACAGCCGTTCGAGGTTTTAGGCCTATTCCAAGCCAACTCGCATGTGAGGGGGGCTCTGTTGCACAAATTGGCTGAACGCCGAGCTTCCCCTTTCCCCAAACAGACTTATTTTACTTGCTCTGTGACGGGTATGCCAAGGGCGGTGTAGCGGTTCAAGGCCCTAACGGCCGCTTTAGTGAAGCCGCGCCGCGGCGCCCATCGGGATGGCGAATGTCGGCTCAGGGCCGGAAGCGTCAAAAATCCTAGGCATGTACACGCCTTCAACGACGTTCGTTGCCTGAGCGAAGCGGACCTCGGTATGCTGCGCGTACATTGTCGGCTTCCGAAGCGCCGGAGTTGGGTGGTGTCTCTGCCGGTGACCTGCCTCTGTCGACTGCTTATCTTCGAGAGGCTGGGCGTGTTCTGGAGAGTCCGCCCTTTGTTCGGTTCAGGCCGTTGCGAGCTCCCGCAACCAGTCCTAACGAACGCTCCGGGTCCTTCGCCTGGGATGTTTTTTGTTGCTCCCCTCCCAGCGCAAGTGACCTGCCCCCCTGCCGGTCCCTCATTCATAACGCGAGTCTGCAGGTTGGATTTGGGTATTCGGCTTCCTGCGGCGTCTGGTTGGCCAGGGACGAATGCGGGCGGTCCGTATTGTACAACTCAATCACAGAACACCCACGGGACCGAGGAGCGCGAGGTGCTCTACCCTTGGCAGCCCTGGACGGGGCGAGTTGTTCACGTACACGAGGTGATCGCGAAGGCGGGCTGGGCTGCGTTTCGCTGTAGCCTGAGCGGTATCTCGTCGGACCGACGGCTGGAGGTTCCCGTCTGGATGTTCGATCGGGCGGCCTGCCAGTGCTGGCAAGTCGCGGTAACGCCGGTTGCCTCAGTGGCGGCTTTGCGAGCTCTGGCGGCATTGCTGCACGATGCGGCCGGCGTTCGTGATGGCGCATCGCAAATGCCAGATTCGAGCGCAACATCGAGCTCCCAGCAGGCGATTCCGGGAGATGCCGATGCCACGCCGACCAGCACCACAACAGCTCGAGTTGTTCACTCACCCCAGCGACGTCGACCAGGTTCCGGCGCCGCACTGGCAGACGTTGCCGGAGGAGGCGCGGGTAACGCTGACCGAACTGATGACCCGCCTGATCCTCGACCACGCCGCCGGCGCTCAGGCGCCTCGCCGGACGGAGGCACGACATGAAGCATGAGAAGATCAGTTCGCACCACCTGGAGCGCAAGGCGATCCTCTACGTGCGACAGTCCTCCGCCCACCAGGTGCTGCACAACCGCGAGAGCGGCGCTCTGCAATATGCGATGCGCGACCGGCTGGCGACGCTCGGCTGGTCCTGCATCGAGACGATCGACGACGACCTTGGCCGGTCCGCGGCGGGCGGCGTTGCGCGGGCGGGCTTCGACCGGATGGTCGCCGAGGTCTGCCTGGGCAAGGTCGGTGCGGTCGCGGCGCGGGAAGTGTCGCGCTTTGCGCGCAACAGCCGCGACTGGCAGCAGCTGATCGAGATGTGCCGGGTCGTCGACACCGTCCTGGTCGACCAAGAGGCGGTATATGCGCCACGCCAAGGCAACGACCGTCTACTTCTCGGTTTGAAAGGAAGTCTCAACGAGTACGAGCTCGATCTGCTGCGGCAACGGTCGCTGTCCGCCCGTTACGAGAAGGCCCGGCGCGGCGAGTTGATCGTCGCGGCTCCCGTCGGCTTCGTGAAGGCCGGCGACAGGCTCGAGAAGGACCCCGACCGCCGCGTCCAGGAGGCCATCACCCTTGTCTTCGACAAGGTGACCGAGCTCGGCAGCGCCCGGCAGGCCCTGCTCTGGTTCCTGGAGCACGGGCTGGACCTGCCCGCAAGACACGCCAATGGCGACGTGATCTGGCGCAGGCCAACCTATGCCACCATCCACCGCATGATCGAGAACCCGGTCTACGGCGGCGCCTACGCCTATGGTAAGACCCGAGTTGTGCCGAGACACGGCGCGGCCGTTCCGCGAACCGGCAGCCGCCGCAAACCGCGCGCTGAATGGCTGGCGCTGAAGCCCGGCGCACACGAAGGTTATATCAGTTGGGAACGGGCAGAGGCGATCCGCGCGATGGTCAGCGACAATACCCCCACGAGCCGGCACCATGGGGCGCCCAAGCACGGCGATGCCCTGCTCGCCGGTCTCTTGCGCTGTCGGCGCTGTGGCCGCAAGCTGACGGTCCGCTACACTGGGGCCAAGCACGACATCCCGCGCTATTCCTGCTGGCGCGGTCTGCTCGACAACGGCGAGCCGCGCTGCATCGCCTTCGGTGGCCTGCGGGTCGACGATGCCATCAAGGATGCGCTGCTGCGGGTGGTCGAGCCGGGCGCCATCACTGCGGCCGCCGAGGCCGAGGCGCAGGTCGCCAGTCGCCGCGATCAGGTTCGCGACGCGTTGGCGCGAGACCTCGAAGCTGCCCGCTACGGTGCCGACCGCGCCTTCCGCCAGTATGATGCAGCCGATCCCGAGAACCGACTTGTGGCGGCAGAACTCGAAGCGCGGTGGAACCGCGCCCTCGCACGCGCCGCCGAGATTGAGGCCAAGATCGCCGCGCATGATTCTGCAACCTCCAGGCCTTCCTCCTTGGCGGCGCTGGATGCCGCCGCGCTCGGCACGGACCTTCGCACTGTCTGGGAGGCGCCAACGACCGATGCCCGGCTCAAGAAGCGCATCGTGCGCACCGTCATCCTCGAGGTGGTCGCCGACATCGACGACGACGCCTCCGAGATCGTCCTTCTGATCCACTGGATCGGCGGCATGCATACCGAACTGCGCCTGCCGAAGCGGCGTCGAGGCCAGCGCAACAGTACAGCACCAGAGATCATCGCGGCGGTACGTCAGCTCGTTCTCCTGGCCACCGACGATCTGATCGCCGGCATCCTAAATCGAAACGGTCTGCTGACCGGTCATGGCAACCGATGGACCCGGGAGCGCGTCACCGCACTCAGGTCGCATCACAAGATCCCGGTATTCCGCCCGGCTCCCGACGGCACCGAACCCTGGCTCAACCTGACCAACGCTGCGCGCCTGCTCGGCGTCACGACCAAGACACTAAGACTGGCCGCCGAAGCCGGCAGCATCGAGGGCGTTCATCCGTTACCGGACGGTCCGTGGATCTTCGCCCGCGCGGAACTCGGCAAACCGCCAGCCCAGCAACTCACCCAGCGCGCCCGGCAGAACCCCAAATACCCCACCGGATCGCACCCCGATCAGCAAAACCTATTTACTTCAGAGGCATAGAGAGATGGGCGCAATGAAGCAGGATTGTAGTGTCTACGCCAATCCTCCAGCTTTTCCCGCGCATCTGCAAGGTTCATGAACCAGTGCGCGTTTAGACATTCGTCCACTGCCCGGCAGGGCATTGTGCAGCAATGTCCCGTGTATGGACGCCCCCGGGGCTGCAAGCGATTTTTTGACTTTGGCAACAGCATTGCGGTCGAGTTCTTTCGTGTATCCGGCCTCTGGTTGCGACCTTCAATGCCGCGGGCCCTCATGGTGAGTTCGAGGAACAGGTCCAAAACGAGAGGCCGTAGTACAAGCTACTCGGGACATTACTGGTTTTCCCATTCCTGATCTCGTCGACGCTTTGCCATGACCTCCATTCAGAACCACCGCACCCCAGCCTGCCTTCGCGCTCAGGCGTTGGCAGGGGTCTCGTAGACGCCGCCATGAGCCATGATCGCCCAGGCCATCCGCGCCATCTTGTTTGCCAGCGCAACTGCAACCAGCATTTTAGGTTTGCGAGCCAACATACGGGCCAGCCACGACCCATCTGGCGCGCCGCCGCGTTTTTGCGCGGCTTGGATCGCGGACATTGCACCGATGATCAGCAAACGCCGCAGGTCGCGCTGACCCATTTTTGATATCTTGCCCAGCCTTGTTTTACCGCCCGTAGAATGCTGGCGTGGTGCCAGCCCGATCCAGGCTGCGAAGTCGCGCCCCTTGCTGAACATCTCTGGCGGTGCCGCCAGCACGGCAATCGATACCGCCGTCACCGGGCCGATCCCCGGCATGGTCATCAACCTGCGCGCCACATCGTCCTGTCGGGCAATCTGTCGAAGTTGCCGGGTCAGCGCGTCAATGCGCGCGCTTAGCCCGGCGATGAGATCGAAGAATATTTGGCAAAGGCCGGTGACTTCGGGCGGCAATCGTTCTCCATTCTCAGCCACAGCCTTTTCCAACCGAGGCAGATGCTGAGGGCCTTTCGGCGCGACAATCCCATGTTCAGCCAGATGCCCTCGCAATGCGTTGATCGCCTGGGTACGTTGCCCTGTCAAAAGATCGCGGGTCTTGAGTACCATCGACTGACCTTGTTGCTCGGTTGTCTTGGTCGTCACAAAGCGCATGGTCGGTCGGGACGCTGCTTCAGCGATGGCTTCGGCATCATTCGCATCGTTCTTTTGCCGCTTCACATAGGGTTTGACGTATTGCGGGGCGATGAGCCTGACATCGTGGCCAAGTCTGGAAAGCTCCCGGCTCCAGTGATGCGCACCCGCGCAAGCCTCCAAAGCGATGGTGCAAGGCTCAATCTGACCGAAAAACTCTAGCACCCGCCCTCGCGGCAACGCCTTGCTAAAGACCTTAGATCCATTTGCCGCCGCGCCATGCGCGTGAAACGAACTCTTGGCAATATCCAGCCCTACAATGCTAACCTTCTCCATGGACGCTTCCTCCTCGTAGCGAATTTCGACACCGCTACCTTGGCACAGCGATGCCGTGAGGGGGCGTCCACACCATCAAGAGGGGCGCAGCCGTCCATTGAAGCTCTCGACGAAGCCGTTCTGCATCGGTTTTCCCGGAGCAATGTAGTGCCACGGCACCTCGTCCTCATCGGCCCATTTCAGGATCGCCCGACTGGTAAACTCTGTGCCGTTATCGCTAACAATGCAGCCGGGCTTGCCGTAGACCCGGATAAGGGCGCTGAGCTCCCGGGCAACCCTTGCCCCGGAGAGGCTGGTGTCCGCCACAAGGCACAGGCATTCGCGCGTGCAATCGTCGATCACGGCGAGGATCCGGAACTTCCGCGAGGCACCAAAGCTGTCGGATACAAAGTCTAACGATCCCGCTGACCGGCAGCGGTTTGCCTGCAAACCGCGAGAGAGGGCGCGCGTTGACGCCCGCGGCCGATGGCATCGGGGTTCTTGTGCCACGCGCTCGCTTGCGACCGCGCCTCCTTTTCACGGACAGCCCTTCCTCGCGGTAGATCCGATGGAGCGCTCCGGCCTACAAAAGGTCCCCCGGACCTTTTGTGTTACGTGCTACGATGTGGTTCATGCTCATGCCCTTGCGCTCCAACAGGACGCCAATCCGGCGGTAGCCGAACCTGCGCCGCTTGGTGGATATCTGCGCAGTTCCCTCTCGCACATGCTCAGCATGTGCTGCCGGGCTGCGGGACGGGCGTTCTCGCCGGACTATCTTGGGATCGACACCAACCAGCCTGCACGCCCGGCGCTGCGAGATGACATGATCCCGCATCCCCTGGAGCGCCGCATCTCGCCGCGTGATCAATGTCGTCAGGGTCGGCCTTGCCCTCGAACCGATGGTGGGCTGGCGGCCTCCATTCCCAGCAGGTCTTTCAACACGACGTTGCCCAGCATGGTGTCCGCCAGCAGGCGCTTCAGCTTGGCATTCTCGTCCTCAAGGGCCTTTAGCCTGGCAGCCTCGGACACCTCCATGCCGCCATACTTGGCTTTCAGCTTGTAGAACGTCGCCGTGCTCAGGCCGTGCCTGCGACACACCTCCGCAGTCGGCATTCCGGCCTCCTGCTCCTTGCTCATCCCGATGATCTGTTACGGGGCTTACGCGGCCCCACTGGGGCCACCGTCCCCTTAACCGGTGAAACGGCTCTTTCGCATGTGTCTGCTCCTTCAAAGTTGGCGCAGACTCTACATCACGGTGAGGGATTTCGCGGGGGGCAGGCCACAGTTCCGTCCTGGAACAGTCCGGGGGCCGAAAAGCGAAAGGGGGGCCGAGGCCCCCCTTGTCGTTTCGTTCAGATCTCGCGGATCAGCCGCCGAAATCGTCGAGCATGATGTCTTCGCGATCAACGCCAAGATCGAGCAGCATGTTGATCACCGACTGGTTCATGATCGGCGGGCCGCACATGTAGAACTCGCAATCCTCGGGGTTCGGGTGGTTCTTCAGATACTCCTCGTAGAGCACGTTGTGGATGAAGCCGGTGTAGCCCTTCCACTCGTCCTCGGGGAGCGCATCCGAGAGCGCCACGTGCCACTCGAAGTTCGAGAACTCCGCCGCCAGCGCGTCGAAATCCTCGACGAAGAACATCTCGCGCTTGGAGCGGGCGCCGTACCAGAAGGTGATCTTCCGGTCGCGGTTCTCGAGCCGCTTGAGCTGGTCGAAGATGTGGCTGCGCATCGGCGCCATGCCCGCGCCGCCGCCGATGAAGACCATCTCCTTCTGGGTGTCGCGGGCGAAGAACTCGCCGAACGGGCCGGAAATGGTGACCTTGTCGCCGGGCTTGAGGTTGAAGATGTAGGACGACATCTGCCCCGGCGGGATGCCTGTCGATCCCGGAGGCGGCGAGGCGACGCGGACGTTGAGCATGATCAGGCCCTTCTCGTCCGGGTAGTTCGCCATCGAGTAGGCGCGCTCGATCGGCTCGTCGACGGTCGATTCATACTGCCAAAGATTGAACTTGTCCCAATCCGGGCGGTACTCCTCGGCGATGTCGAACTCCTTGTAGGAGAGCTTGTGCGCGGGCGCCTCGATCTGGATGTAGCCGCCGGCGCGGAAGTTGACGTCCTCGCCCTCCGGAAGCTCCAGCACGAGGTTCTTGATGAAGGTCGCGACGTTGTCGTTGGAGCGCACGGTGCACTCCCACTTCTTGACGCCAAAGACCTCTTCGGGAACCTCGATATCCATGTCCTGCTTGACCGCCACCTGGCAGGACAGGCGGTCGCCGCAGGCGGCCTCGCGCTTGGTGATGTGCGATTCCTCGGTCGGCAGGATCGAGCCGCCGCCGGAATGGATGCGCACACGGCATTGCGCGCAGGTGCCGCCGCCGCCGCAGGCGGAGGGGACGAAGAGCTTCTGGGCCGCCAGCGTCTGCAGCAGCTTGCCGCCCGCCGGGACCGAGATGGTCTTTTCGTTGTTGATGGTGATGTTGACGTTGCCCGACGACACCAGGCGCGACCGCGCGGCCATGATGATGGTCACCAGCGCGACCACGATCAGGGTGAAGAGAACGACGCCGAGGCTGAAAGTAAGCATAGTGGTTCTGTCCTCCGCCTCAGAGATTCACGCCGCTGAAGGACATGAAGGCCAGTGCCATCAGTCCTGCGGAGATGAAGGTGATGCCAAGCCCCTGAAGGCCGTCCGGGATGTCGGAGTATTTCAGCTTCTCGCGCACACCGGCCATGGCGGTGATCGCCAGCGCCCAGCCGAAGCCCGACGAGGCGCCGTATGTCAGGGCCTCGGGGAAGTCGTAGCGCGCTCCACCATGAACAGCGAGCCGCCCAAGATGGCGCAGTTCACCGTGATCAGCGGCAGGACACACCCAGCGCGTTGTAGAGCGGCGGGAAATACTTATCGAGCACATCTCGAGGATCTGCACCAGCGCGGCGATGACCCCGATATAGGAGATCAGGCCGAGGAAGGTGAGGTCCACGTCCGGGAAACCTGCCCAGGCCAGCGCACCGGGCGCCAGCAGGTAGTTCAGGATCAGGTTGTTGGCGGGCACGGTGATGGTCTGCACGATCATCACCGAGATGCCGAGACCCATCGCGGTCGAGATCTTCTTCGACACGGCGATGAAGGTACACATGCCGAGGAAGAAGGACAGCGCCAGGTTCTCGACGAAGATCGCCTTTACGGCGAGAGAGACGAGACCTTCCATCAGTGCGCCTCCACGGTCTGGATCTTGAATTCACGCTCTTCGACCTGCATCGGCTTCCACGAGCGGATCGCCCAGATCAGAAGGCCGATGATGAAGAACGCCGAGGGGGGCAGCAGCAGCATGCCGTTGGGCACGTACCAGCCGCCGTTGTTGACGGTTTCGAAGATGGTGATGCCGAACAGCGAGCCGGCCCCGAAGAGCTCGCGGATGAAGCCCACGAGCATCAGGATCAGGCCGTAGCCCAGCCCGTTGCCGACGCCGTCGATGAAGCTTGCCACCGGCGGGTTGCTCATGGCGAAGGCCTCGGCGCGGCCCATCACGATGCAGTTGGTGATGATCAAGCCGACAAAGACCGACAGGGTCTTGGAGATCTCGTAGGCATAGGCCTTGAGCACCTGGTCGACGAGGATCACGAGGCTGGCGATGATCACCATCTGCACGATGATCCGGATCGAGCTCGGGATCTGGTTGCGCAGCATCGAGATGAACAGCGACGAGAAACCCGTCACCAGAGTCACCGCGATGGCCATCACGAAAGCCACGCTCAGCGACGAGGTCACCGCGAGGGCCGAGCAGATGCCCAGGACCTGCAGCGTGATCGGGTTGTTGTCGATCAGCGGATCGACAAGTTGCGATTTGCGTGTCTGAGCCATCAGATGTCTCCTGCCTTAAGCCGCTCGAGGAACGGGCCGTAGCCCTGCTCACCCATCCAGAAGCGGACAAGGTTGTGAACCCCGCGCGAGGTCAGGGTCGCCCCCGCCAGCGCGTCGATGTAGAATTCCTGGCCGGCCGGGGGCGGCGCCTTGGCGACAGTGATCTGCAGATCGCCATCGTCGTCGCGCAGCTTCTTGCCGTTCCACAGGGCCTTCCAGCGCGGGTTGTCGACCTCGGCGCCGAGGCCCGGGGTCTCGCCGTGCTGGTAGAACTGCAGGCCGAAGATGTCATTGCCGTTCTCTTCCAGCGCGATGAAGCCGTAAAGCGTCGACCACAGGCCGTAGCCCTCGATCGGCAGGATCACCTTGTCGATGCCGCCGTCCTCGGTGCGCAGGATATAGACCATGCGATAGGCCTGCATCGAGCCGCCGAGACCCGCCGGGTCCTCGTCGAGCGCGCGGATGATCGCCGGGTCGCCGGTGGCGGCCAGCTCGTCGAACGTGTCGATCTCGAACTGGTCGGTAGACTCGCCGGTCGACAGGTCGACGACGTGCGGTTCCATCGCCTCGAAAGCTTCGGCGACGCTCACGTTCGGGTCGTAGACGCCGGCCACCTGAAGCACGTTCGACTGCTTGTCACGCAGCGCGTTGGCCTGCTGCACCGGGCGCAGCGACACCGCTGCCGCCGACACTACCATCGAGGCCACGAGGCAGAGCGTCACCGCAACGAACACGGTCTTCGGGACCGAGTCATTGGGCATGTCGAGGAAACGACGGATGAGGCCTTTTTTCTCATTCGCGTCAGGCATTGCGCTTGGCCCTCCGTTTGATGTTGGCCTGAACGACGAAGTAGTCGATCAGCGGCGCAAAGACGTTGCCGAAAAGGATCGCGAGCATCATGCCTTCCGGGAAGGCCGGGTTCACGACACGGATCATCACCACCATGAAACCGATCAGCGCGCCGTAGATCCAGCGCCCGGCATTGGTGTGGCTGGCCGAGACCGGCTCGGTCACCATGAAGACGAGGCCGAAGGCGTAGCCGCCGACCACGAGGTGCCAGTACCACGGCATCGCGAACATCGGGTTGCTGTCGGAGCCGATGAGGTTGAGCAGCGTCGAGAACGCGATCATGCCGAGCAGACAGCCGGCGACGAGACGCCAGTTGGCGATCTTGGTCACCAGCAGGAAGGCGAGGCCGATCAGGCAGGCGATGGTCGAGGTCTCGCCGAGGCAGCCCTGGATCGTGCCGATGAAGGCGTCCATCCAGGTGATGCCGCGCTCGGGCAGGGCGGCAAAGCCGTCGCTGGCGCTGACCGAGAGCGCGGTGGCGCCCGAGAAACCGTCGACCGGCGTCCAGACCGTGTCGCCCGACATCTGCGCCGGGTAGGCGAAGTATAGGAAGGCACGGCCCACCAGTGCGGGGTTGAGGAAGTTCTTGCCGGTGCCGCCGAACACTTCCTTGCCGATCACCACGCCGAAGATGATGCCAAGCGCGACCTGCCACAGCGGCGTCGAGGCCGGCAGGATCAGGGTGTAGAGCATCGAGCTGACGAGGAAGCCTTCGTTCACCTCGTGGCCGCGCACCACCGCGAAGACCACCTCGAAGATGCCCCCCGCAACCAGCGTGACGATGTAGATCGGCAGGAAATACAACAGCCCGTGCAGCATGTTGGCCAGCGGGTTCGCCGGGTTGAAGCCGATCCCCAGCGTCTCGATGATCCAGGCACGCCAGCCCGAAGCGCCATACTCGGCGATCGCGAGGTTGGTCTGCAGGCCGGTGTTGTAGAGGCCGAACAGGATGCACGGAATCGTCGCCAGCACCACGTAGGTCATGATCCGCTTCATATCGATGTAGGAGCGGGCATGAGGCGCGACGGTGGTCACCGTCTTGGGCGTGTAGACGAGACTCTCCACCATCTCGTAGATGGAGTAGTATTTCTCGAACCTGCCGCCCTTGTGGAAGGCCGGCTCGATCCGGTCGAAGAGATTGCGAAGACCCACGGCCTTACCCCTCCTTCTCGATCTTGGTGAGGCTGTCGCGCAGGGCGAGGCCATATTCATACTTGGCCGGGCAGGCGAAGCCGCAGAGCGCGAGGTCTTCCTCGTCCAGCTCCATCGCCCCGAGCGCCTGTGCCGTGTCGGTGTCCATCACCAGCAGCGCGCGCAGCAACTGCGTCGGCAGGAAGTCCTGCGGCATCAGTTCTTCGAAGGTGCCCAGCGGCACCATGGCACGGCGGCCCCCGTTGAGATTCGAGGTCAGCGCGTAGAGCTTCTGGCTGAAGGCAGAACCCAGAACCGGCTGGTAGGCATACTTGGACGGCATCGGAAGGATCCAGCCGAGCGTGTTCTGCTCGCGGTCTTCCTTGATCAGCGTGATCTGGCGCGCGTAGCGGCCGAGATAGCAGGTCGGGCCGTCGCCCATGCGGCCGCTCAGGATCGAGCCCGAGATCACCCGCACCGGCAGCTTGGTCTGCAGGTCGTCATGGCAGAGATCGGCCATCGAGGCGCCGGCGATGGTGCGCACCAGACGCGGCTTGCGGCAGAGCGGGCCCGAGAGCGCGATGGTGCGTGACATGTCGAGCGTGCCGGTGTCGAGCAGTTTCCCGATCGCGATGACGTCGTGGTAGCCGATGCTCCAGACCGTCTTGCTGGCCGAGGGCGGCTCGAGGAAGTGCATGTGCGTGCCGGCAAGGCCCGCCGGGTGCGGCCCGGAGAAGCCCGCGACGTAGACGCCCGGCATGCCGCCGCCCGGAACGTCGCTATCGGCGTCCTGGCACAGGTAGACATGTCCCTCGGTCAGCAGGGTCATCGCCTGCAGGCCGTGGGTGAAGGCCTTGGTCTCCTCGGCGATGATCGCTGCCGCGTCGCCGCTCAGCGGCTCGCTGTCCATCGCGGTGACGTAGATCGCCGCCGGACGGGTCTCGGGGTCGGGGACCTTGGAATAGGGACGGGTGCGGAACGAGGTCCAGAGACCGGCGGCGCAAAGCCGCTCCACCACGCCATCGGGCGTGTGCGGATCGCCGACACCGGAGAAATCCACCGGTTCGGCGGCGCTCTGGTCGATCTCGATCTCGACGCTGACCAGCTTGCGGCGAGCGCCGCGGTTGATCGCCTTGATTCGTCCGGAAACCGGGGAGGTGACCTGAACCGTGGGCGTGTCCTTATGCGCCAGAATGGGCGCACCGGCGGCCACGAGATCGCCTTCCTGGACCGCCAGTCGCGGCTTCAGACCGATGTAATCGTCTCCGAGGATGGCGACTGTTCGGACCGTGGGGGCGTCTTGGATCCCCCCTTCGGGTGCCCCCAGTACCGGGACATCCAGACCTTTCTTTAACGTATATCGCTGCACGTTGTTTCGTCCTGTCCATTTTTGCCGGTCTTATGCGCTCCCGTGTCGGATTTTGGAAGTTCTTCAGAGGCGATTCTCCAATTTATTGTTGAACTGCCCCGGAAACTCGCTCAGAAGCCCATCATCTCATCGTCGTACATGAAGCAGCCTTCAGCGGAGATATCCCCGTGACCAAGCCCCTCCTCCTTTCTCGCCGTAGCCTCCTTGCAATGCCTCTCGCCCTGGCAGCCTGCAAGAAGGGATGGTCGATCCTCGAACTGACCGGGCTGACCATGGGAACCAGCTATTCCATCGTGGCGGTCGATCATTCGCGCCAGATCGACAAGGCCGAGCTAAAGGCTGCCGTCGAGGCGAAACTTGCCACGGTGAACACCCAGATGTCCAACTGGGATAGCGGCTCCGAGATCTCGCGCTTCAACGCCACCGGCTCGACCGACAGCTTCGGCGTCTCGCACGAGCTGGCCCACGTGATGCAGGCCGCACAGGACGTGAACGCTGCCAGCGATGGCCGCTTCGACGTCACCGTCGGCCCGCTGATCGATCTCTGGGGTTTCGGCGCCAACGGCACCCGCAACGACGAGCCCGGCGCGCACGAGATCGCCGATGCGCTGGCCTGCTGCGGTCAGAGCGAGTCGATCCGCGTCGGCAACGGCGCGCTGCAGAAGCTGCGCCCCGAGGCCGAGGTCTATCTTTCGGCCATTGGCAAGGGCTTCGGCGTCGACCAGGTCGCCAGCGCGCTCAAGGATTTCGGTCTCACTGACTACATGGTCGAAATCGGTGGCGATCTCTACACCGCCGGCAAGAACCCCGATGGCCAGCCCTGGCAGATCGGCATCGAGTCGCCGGAAGCCTTCGATCGCGGCGTGATGAAGGTCGTGGGCCTGTCGGATCACGGCATGGCGACCTCGGGCGACTACCGCAACTTCTTCGAGAAGGATGGCAAGCGCTACTCGCACATCATCGATGCCACCACCGGCCGCCCGGTCACCCACGCCACCGCCTCGGTGACCGTGCTGACCGAGAACGCCATGCTGGCCGATGCCTGGGCCACGGCGCTGCTGGTGCTGGGCACCGAGCGCGGCCTCGAGATCGCAAATGATCGTGAGATGGCGGTTCTCTTCGTTGATCGTGCGGGCAAGGCGGGCGACAAGGGCTTCACCACCACGGCCAGCACGCGCTTCGAGGCGCTGCAGGCCTGAGCCTGAAGGCGGCCTCCGGGCCGCCGCCTTGGCGCTGATATTGGCGCCTTTGATACAAGAAAGGGTCGGTCCGACGTGTCGACGTTCCTTCTCGCCTTTGGTCTCCTGATGATCGTCATGCTGGGCATGGCGCTCGGTGTCATCCTCAACGGACGCACCATCAAGGGGAGCTGCGGCGGCCTGAACGCGATTGCCGACGCGGATCACTGCGTGGTCTGCAAGCAGGAGATCGACCCCGACAGCCCGCTGCGCGACCGGCTGCACTGCCCCAAGGCGCGCAAGATGCTCGAAGAGATGGAGCGCGAGCGGGCCTGAGTCTTCAGGACGACTGCACAGGGCCTCCGGAACCATCGGAGCCTACGGGACCATCGGATGCCCTCGCACGCTGCTGCGAGGGTTTTTTTATAGCCGGAGCTCGCGTGCCCCGCAGACCGGCGACACCTGGTCTTGCGCGAAGCCTCGTCAGGGGGCCTGCGAGACCTCAGCCCTCCGACATCGGCAGCAGCCCGAGCGCCAGAAGCAGCACCGCAGCCACGGTTCCGAAAAGCCAGAGCTGCCAGCGCGGGCCTTCGGTTTTCCAGACCGTCCGGTAGCGATAGCCCGCGAGACAGGCGATCACGAACAGTGCTGTGGCGCTGGCGGGCGTGAGCGTGAGCTCGGGCAATCTGCAACCTCTCTGAAACAAGCGCGTTTACAGATCAGCTGATTGCACTAACCTGAAACAGGATCAAGGGAGGTCACGCCATGCCTGCATCATACCAACCCCACACCGTCGGCGACGACGATCAAGAACGGACCATGAGCCAGACCGTGGACACGAACCTGTCCGCCGCAGAGGCGACGGTGCGCCACGTGCTCGACGACAAGGGCGACGAGGTGGTCTGGATCCAGCCGCAGGAGACCATCGGCAAGGCTGTCGAAGTCCTGCGTGACAAGCGCATCGGCGCGATTCTCGTGAAGGACCCGCAGGGCGCGCTGGTCGGGATCCTGTCGGAGCGCGATATCGTGCGCCGCCTCGCCGATACGCCGGGCCGCACCCTGCCGCAGCGGGTTGAAGAGCTGATGACCCCCGAGGTCGAGACCTGCAGCCCCGACGAATCGCTCGTGGTGGTGCTGCGGCGCATGAATGATGGCCGGTTCCGCCACATGCCGGTGATGGAAGAGGGCACGCTGGTCGGCCTGATCTCGATCGGCGACGTGGTGAATTACCGTCTGACCGCGCTGGAATACGAAGCCCTCAAGCTCAAGCAACTGATCGTCGGCTGACAGCGCGCTCCGCAGCCTGTTTCATGAGCATTTGCATCCCGGTTCCGCAGCTTTCGGGGCCGGGATTTTTGCTGCGACGCAGCAAGAATGCGAAATCGAAATTTGCAAGCCGAACCGGAAAGATGCGGCATTGTGTCACGACAAATCCGTGTTACCGTTCCTCTCAGGGAGGAACTCAACATGATGCTTTTTATCGTCGGCCTCGGAATCGGCCTTCTGATTGCGACACCGTTCATCGCGCTTGTGCTCGGAGCGGGGGTCCTGACGCGCGACACGGTGACTGATCTGGCCGAGATCGAAAGCGATCCGTATCCGCTGAACGTCGTCTCGTTTCCGCCGAGCCGCGCCTGACCGCAGCCTTTGCCGGACCGGAACAAGGCCCGCGCGACCTGACGGTCGGGCGGGCCTTTTGCCTGTCTCGCTGCCATCGACTCGCAAAAAAAGGCAGCGCCCCGCCCAAGACAAGCGCAGGCGAGTCAGAAATCGTCATCCGCTACGCCTAAAAAACAATCATCGCGGTAGCGCCTTTTGGCGGTATCCTCTCTGGCAGGTCTTGACATTTCGCCGTATAGATCGCCCAGAATACCTGATAAATTCGCTCTATTATCGGCATGTCTCGGCGGGGTCTTGAGGGTGCAGCACTACGCGGAAGAGTCCGGAGAGGCGCTCAGCATCTCGCTGCTGGGGGAGCTTCGCGTGTTTCGTGCCGGAGAAGAGTTGCCTCTGCCGGCGTCGCGCAAGGCGCGGGCGCTTCTGGCCTTTCTGATCGCCACAGGCCGGCCGCACCGGCGCGAGCGTCTTTGCGAGCTGTTCTGGGATCTGCCCGACGACCCTCGTGCCGCGCTGCGCTGGTCGCTGACCAAGCTGCGCAAGGTGATCGACGATCCCGACCGGCCGCGCATCGTGGCCGACCGGGAACGTGTCGCGGTCGATACCGAAGGGCTGCGGCTCGACATCCGCGCCATGCGAGAGGACGTCGCGTCCGGTCTCGACGCGCTGCCGCTCGACGCGCTCGAGGCCATGGCCCGTCGTCTCGACGAGGTCCTGCTCGACGGGCTCGACGGGGCCGGGGGAGAGGCTTTTGCCGACTGGCTCAGCGCCGAGCGCGCCGATGCCGAGGGTTTGCGCATCGAGGTTCTGCGCCACCTTGCCAGCCATCCCGCCAACCCGCCCGCCATTGCCGAGAAATGGCGCCGTCTCTGGCACGCCGCCAATCCTTCGGCCGCGCGCGAAACGCCTGACCCGGCCCCCCAGCGCGAAACCGTTCCGCAGTCCGGACAGCCGCCGCGCATCGCGAGCGGTCTTCGGGCGCAGAAGATCGGCTTTTGCGACGTGGCCGATGGCACCACCATCGCCTATGCCACCGTGGGCAGCGGCCTGCCGTTCCTGAAGGCGGCGAACTGGCTGACGCATCTGGAGTTCGACTGGACCAGCCCGATCTGGGGCGAGTGCTTTGCCGACATCGCGCACGAGCGCAGCTTCATCCGCTATGACGAGCGCGGCTGCGGCCTGTCGGACTGGGATACCGACGACCTCAGCTTCGACGCCTTCGTGGAGGATCTCGAGGCGGTTGCCGACCGGCTGGAACTCGAGCGCTTCCCCTTGCTGGGCATCTCGCAGGGCGCGGCGGTGTCGATCGAATACGCCGCACGCCACCCCGAGCGGGTCTCGGGGCTGATCCTCTTCGGCGGCTATGCTGCCGGCTGGCGCCACACCACCACCGACGACGAGAAGGCCCGGCGCGAGGCGGTGCGCGATCTGACACGGGTTGGCTGGGGCACCGACAACCCGGCCTACCGGCACATCTTTTCGCAGACCTTCATGCCCGGCGTCTCGCCCGACGAACTGGCATGGTTCGACGAATTCCAGCGCCTCACCACCTCGCCCGAGAACGCCGCCCGCTTCCAGGATGCGTTCGGCGATATCGACGTGCGTCACCGGCTGGGCGACGTGAAGGCCCCCACGCTGGTGCTGCACTCGACCGGAGACCAGCGCATCCCGGTGAGCGACGGGCGCTACATCGCGCGGGCGATCCCCGGAGCGCAATTCGTGCCGCTCGACAGCCGCAACCACGTGCTGGTGGGCTATGAGCCGGCCTGGCAGACCTGCATGGAGGCGATCCGCGAGTTCCTGAAGGAACACGACATCTAGGCCGCGACCAAGCCTTTCGGCCGTCCGACCGGCCTGCGCTGAACCTTTCGCGCCACACCGGGCACCTACGGGCATCACCCGTCCCCTGTCTCAGAGAGGTTCGCCCCATGCGCTTCTTCGGTGCCCTGCTGATCGCCCTCGCCATAGCCGCCGCGCCGTTCTCATGGCGCTATGCCCAGACCCTGATCCCCGCGCCCGAGCCCGATGCGCCCCGTGAGCCGGCCCCAGCCACTGCCGAGGCCGCGCCAGCGGCGCTCGAGGAAGAGGTGGCGTTCCTGTCGGATCAGCTCGCTCGGCTGAGCCAGCGGGTCGATGCGCTCGACAGCCGCACCTCGCTGAACCTCGCCAGCGTGGCGCGTCCGCTCGAGCCACGGGCAGAGAGTCCCGAAGCCACGGATTCGCTCAAGGATGCCTTCGCGCAGGTGGTGCTGATCGCCGACCGGCGCTCGGCCAATGACGGGCTCAGCCATGCCACGCCCTCGTTCCTGCGCGAGCTGATCGGCCTTCCGCGCCCGGATCTGACGGACAATTGCCAGTCCGCCACCAATCCCAGGCTGCGCGACCTGCTCTCGACCGAAGATGTCGGCCCGATCCGGGCGACGCTGGTGCGCCCGGCGCTGGTCTCGATCCGGCAGGTGTTTGCCAATGTGCAGGTCTTCGAGCCCGAGCTCTACGACCGCATCAAGACCGCCGGCTCGCTCTGCGTGCGCCGTATCCGGGGGGCGCAGAGCGCGGCCTCGGCCCATGCCTACGGCCTGGCGGTCGACATCAACATCGACGCGTGCTCGACAGCCTCGCCGACGGCAAGACCCAGCTCGGGCTCATCCTGCTGGCGGATTCTTCAGAGAGGGCTGGATCTGGGGCGCAGT
>NZ_DS022276.1:1727686-1854223 GCF_000153725.1 Salipiger bermudensis HTCC2601
CGCGAGGATTCGATGCATTCGAGGTCAGCCGCGACAAGCTCGAGCAGTGGCGGCGGCTGGGCGAGATCTGAGCGCGACTCTCCGAGTTTTTGCAAGACCGGGCCCGCCTTCCGCCAAGGCGGGCCCGGTTCGTTCGTGTGAGATGACGCCGACCTCGATCAGCAGGGGCAGAGCGAGCACATGTCGAACGGCTCCATGTCGAGCGCCATCTGCAGCGAGCCATGCAGCGCCAGCGCTACGTTGAGGAAGGGCGCGATGGCTAGCCGCGGCGGCGAGAACGAGGCCAGCCCGGCCAGCGCGGTGCTGCTCGCCGCCGACTCGCCGAGCTTCAGGTCCTCGAAGGTGGGCAGCATCGCCAGCTTGTTGGCCAGCGTCAGCGCGCCGAGCGGCAGCCCCATCTTGAAGCTCGCCCAGAGCCGCAGCATCGCCTGGATGCGCGACAGCGTGTTGGGCGAGAACCCGTCGGGGCCGAAAGCCTCCTCGATGGTGGCGAGCGCCTCGAGCACCATGGCGAGCTTTTGCAGCAGCGGCATCGGGATGATCAGGCTCGGCGGCGTCAGGGTGGCGAGCCCGTGCAGCCGGTTCTGCAGCCCCGAGATCGAGCCCGGTTCGCCCAGCGGCGGCAGGTCGAAGGCCGCGTTCATCGCCAGGATCTGCGGCAGTCCGCCCATCAGCTGCGCCATGCGGAATTGGGGGCGCGTCAGGGCGAGGCTGAAGCTGTCGAAATAGGGGGTGGGGGGCGGCTCCATCGCATGGAAGGGGTCAAGCCCCATCTCGCGCAGGTCGATCACCAACCGGGCCACGATGGAATAGGCAATCAGTGGCTGGATCTTGAGCTGGGTGAGCCAGCCGAGCCGGGGCCAGACGTTGCGGGTGATGCTCTCGCCCGCCTGCTGCATCTGCAGCTCGAGCTGCGGCAGGTCGTCGAGGGCGAAGGTGCCGGTCATCAGCGACAGCATCATCGCGATATTGGCCAGCCCGCCGCCGCCGATGTCGAGATTGGGCATCACCATCGGATCGAGCGTGGCGGCGATCTGCAGGTCGAGCCGGTTCTCCGGGTCGAGCGCCGGCAGCGCCGCGGCCAGCTTCAGCGACAGCGGGATCGGCGGCAGGATCGGGATCGCGCCGACCTGAAAGCGGTTGCGGGCGGCGCTGGCGGGGATCTCGCAGAAACACGGCATGGCTCAGGCCTCCACCACGATCAGCGACACGTTGTCGGCGCCGCCGCCATCGAGCGCGGTCTGCATCAGGGTCTCGCCGGCACACTCGAGCGGCACGCCGTCGACCTGCTGGCGCAGGGTCTCGGCGCGGGCGTATTTGGTCAGCCCGTCCGAGCACAGCAGGAAGCGGTCGCCGGGCCGAACCTCGCCGCGGCGCTTGTCGATCTCGAGCGTCTCGCCCACGCCCACGGCGCGGGTGATCTGGTTGGCATGGGGGTGATGCTCGGCCTCGTCCCAGTCAAGATAGCCCTGCTCGACCAGCTCGCCCACGACCGAGTGATCGGCGCTGATCATCTCGATCTGGCCGTCGCGCACGCGGTAGAGCCGGCTGTCCCCGGCCCAGAGGCACATGAAATGGCCCTCGGCGATCACCAGAAGCACCACGGTCGCGCCGATGGTGCCCTGACCGAGCCGCTCCCCCTCGGCGCGGATCCGGGCATGGGCGTGCTGCAAAGCATCTCGGGCGGCGCGGGGGATCTGTGCCGGGGGAAGATCGGCGGGCAGCGCTTCGAGCATGGCGATCACGGTGCGGCTGGCAAAGTCGCCGGCGGCGTGGCCGCCCATGCCGTCCGAGACGACCCAGAGGCCAAGCTCGGGGCGGGCGAGAATGGCATCCTCGTTGATCTTGCGCACGTGGCCGGTGTGGGTCATCGCGAAATGGGGCAGGGCGGGGGCCTCGGTGGTTCGGGTCATCTCTCGGCCCTTTCTGGTGTGGTACTTTGCAAGGCGCGACGTCCCCAGACCGGGGCGTCGATGTCGAAGATGGCGGCGGCCTGTTCCTGGCAGCCGGGCAGGTCCGGCAGGACCAGAAGCCGGGAGGCTCCGGCGTGCTCGGTCTGCCAGATGCCCACCGGATCGCCGGCGGCGAGGGCGGCGAGCGCCGCGTCCGGGCCGCCGTGGCTGACCAGCGCGGTGGCGTCGCCGACCCGCGCCTGGCAGGCCGGGCGCTTTGGCGCGGGCGGCGGCAAGGCGGCCAGCGCGGTATCGAGCGCGTCGGGCGTGGCGTCGTCCTCCAGCATCGCCAGCGCCGCCGCTTCCAGCCGCTCGAACAGGGGGGACAGGGCACAGAACGCCTCCCAGCCGCTGCTGTCCAGCTCGCAGGCGAGGCAGAGCGGGAACTGGCGTCCGACCTTGTCGACGCTGGGCATCATGATCCCGGCACAGGCGCGCGGGCCGAGCACCCCGGGCGAGATCGCGAAACGCCAGATTGGCGCACCGAGATAGCAGCTCTGCCAGCGGTCCCCGAGCGCCTCGCGCCCGGCCACCATGAGCGCCTGCATCGCCGCATCCCACGCGCTGACAAGACCCGGCGACAGGCCGGAGCGCAGGAAATCGCCCCGGCACGGCGCCTTGCCGTAATAGCCATATGCCCCCGTCTCTCCCGTCACAGCGAGGCCGGGCAGGAGAAGCTCGACAGCGCCGAGACGGTGAACGGGTTGAGCGCCGAGCCCGCGCGCAGCTGGAAGATCGCGATGCGGCCGCCGAGGTTGAAGATCACCCGGTTGCGATCAGAGACATTGGTGCGGCGCAGCTCGGCGGTGTCGAGCAACCGGAACCACGCCCACGGGCCGTCGCGCTGGATGGCGTTCTCGCGGTCGGGGCTGTTGGGGGCAAAGCTCACGCGGGTGCGGCCGCCCTGGCCGGGCCATGTCATCGGGGTGACCTGCGGGGGGCCATGGGCATAGATCAGGCTCTCGCCCTCGACCTCGAGCGTCACCCGCTCGACATTGGGATCTAGCGCCACCGGCGTCACGTCGAAGGTGATCGAGGGGCGGCCCGGGGCGAGGAAGAAGCTGTCCTGTATCTCGGAGGCGCGCTGGAACTGCGCCACCACCGCATCCGAGATGCCGATATCGACGCCGTTCACCCGCTTCAGCCGCCACGGGTTGCTGGTCTGGTCGACGAAGGGGGCGAGGTTCTCCCTGAAGAACGTGTCGATCAGCCCCTGCGGCGCGAAGAGCCGGGAGAAATCCTGCAGCGTCACATCGGCCTGCGCCTGCCGGGCGAAGGGATAGCGCCCGTCGATGGTTTGCCGGCAGACCGGCAGCACCTGCGCCTGCCACTTGGCGTTGAGCTCGGCCCGCGCGCCGCCCACCGCAGCGCCGGAGGAGCCCTCGACCACCTGTGAGGCCCAGCGTTGCAGCGGGTTCGGCAGCCGCGCCAGCCCGGCCTGCAGCTCGGCCGCCGCGCCGGCGCCCTGTCCCGCGATGGCGGTGCCGGTGCTCTGGCCCAGCGACAGGCGGTTGAGATCGCCGAACACCGCGTTCATCGTGCCGATGACATCATCAAGTTGCGACGGCGCACCGTCGAACCGGGCGGTCAGATCGTGCAGCGGGCGGAAGCGGTCCTCGACGAACTGGCCGGGGCGGCGTTCCTCGCCCTCTGCATCCTGCGGCGCCACCGAGGCCAGCGCTTCGGCGATGGCCGAGCCCTGCGAATTGAGCGCCGAGAGCACTTCGCCCTGCACCAAACCGACCGCCGCGCCGGCGGCGTCTTCGGCAAGCTGGGCGCTTTCGGGCAGCTCGGTGAGCCGGGTCTCGTCGGACACCGCCTCGAGGATGTTGCGGATCGGCGAGGTCGGGCCGGAAAGGATGTTGATGACCTCCGTCGCCTGCCCGAGGCTCTCCATGGGGATCACGTCGAGATCGCCCAGAAGCTGGTCGTAGCGGGTGACGTAATCGTTCTCGTAAAGCGCCAGCACGTCGCGGCCCAGACGGTCGAGCACGGCCGGCGTGACCTCCTCGGCGCGGTCACCGAGCACGAGGTTCTCGAACCGGGCGCGCTCGGACACCTGCGTCAGCTCGGGCAGGATGTAGCCGTAGAAGCCGTCGCGTGTGAACACCCCCTCGACCCCGGCGCTGAGCGGCTTGCCCGAGGGGCGCAGGATCACGCGCGACACCGCTGGCCCGCCGATATCGGTGATGCGGAACTGGTCGAGCTCGCGCGCTGCCGGGGCGGTGATGATGCTCTGGTAGATGCGCTCGGCCAGCGGCGTTTCGGCCAGCAGGCCCTGGATCTGCTCGACAAGGGGGCCGTTGAGGGCAATCTCCTGCATCGGCTGGGTCAGCATCGCGCCAAGGTGGTCCATCAGGTCGTCCTGCAGCGCCGGATCGTTCGGGAAGGCCAGGCCCCAGTCGATCTGCATCCACTGTTTCACGCTCTGCTCGTCCATCTGCCCCTGCAGCCCCAGCATCAGGTAGACCTTGAGCGCCTCGAAGAGCAGGTCGGGGTCGTTGAGGCTGGCCTGCATCTGCTCTTCGAGCCGGAACAGCAGGCGCGGCAGCAGCAGGGTGTTGAGCGCGCCGCGATAGCTCTGGGCGCTTTCGGTGCCGATGGCGTCGCCCTGGTAGAGCCCGAAGGTCAGTTCGACCGGCGGCTCGGGATCGCTGGCCGAGGGGTTGCCCGGCAACTCGCGCAGGATGTTGAGCGCCGGCACCACGGACGGCAGGTCGGCGTCGGCCACGGTGTCGCGCGGGATGTCGGCGGTGATGGTGCGGAAACTGCCAAGCTGGGCGCTGGCATCCGAGATGAGCTGGCGGTTGCCGAGGAAGCTGTTCGACAGCACCGCCGCGGTGCCGCCGAAGAGCAGCACGCTGGCCGCCACCGCGCCACCGCGCACCCAGCGATAGCGCCGCTCGACCTTGTCATCGGCCGAAACCAGCCCCGACTCGGGGAAGATCACGCCGTTCAGCAGACGGGTGAGGAAGTAGCTCCGCCCCTGTCCCTTGCCGCTGCCGATGGCCTGCCGGCCGATGCCGAAGGTGCGCGCCATGCCCATCATCAGGCGGTCGATCGGCGTGCCCTCCTGCGTGCCGGAGGTGAAATAGACCCCGCGCAGGAGCTGGCCGTCCTCGAAACGGCTCTCCTGGAAAATGTCGCCGAGAAAGCTCTCGGCCACGCCGCGCAGCGAGGCGACCTGCGAGGGGAAGCCCGCGATCAGGCTGCGGCGCTGGTAATCGGTCTCGGTCTGCATCCGCTCGAGGCTGCGGTTTGAGAGCTGCGCCAGAAGCGCGTCGAACTCGGGGCCGAAGCCCGCCATCGGGTCGCCCGCGGCGCCCTTTTGATGCGGCAGGGTGAAGCCCCAGACCTGCTCGCGCTCCTCGCTGCCGAGCGTGTCGAAATACTCCTGAAAGCCGGCGATCAGGTCGGCCTTGGTGAACAGCACGTAGACCGGAAAGCGCACGCCCAGCCGCTCGCGCAGCTCGCGCAGGCGGGTGCGGACCGCCTTGGCATGGGCGCGGCGCTCGGCCTCGTCCTGCAGCGACAGGTCCGAGAGGCTGATCGCCACCACCGCGCCGTTGATCGGCTGCCGCCGACGGTGCTTCTTGAGCATCTCGAGAAAGCCGCCCCAGGCGCGGGCGTCGGCCTCGGCATCGCTGTCCTGCGTCGTGTAGCGCCCGGCCGTGTCGAGCAGCACCGCCTCGTTGGTGAACCACCAGTCGCAGTTGCGCGTGCCGCCGATGCCGCCGATGGCACCCTTGCCGAGATGGTCGGCGAGCGGGAATTTGAGCCCGGAATTGACGATGGCCGTGGTCTTGCCGGCGCCCGGGGGGCCGATCACGATATACCACGGCAGCTGGTAGAGATGGCGCGAGCCGAAGCGCCCGCCGAGCTTCGACTTGCGCAGCATCCCCAGCGCGTCGCTCATGCGTCCGCGCAGCTCGGAGAGCTCGGCCTCGACGGCGGCGTCGCGGGCGTCGGTCCCCGCAGTGCCGGCGTCGGTGATCGCCTCGGTCATCGCCTGCTCGCGCGCGCGGCGGCGCAGCAGCATGATCAGGATCGCGATGATGGTGGCGGCTGTGATGCCGGCCAAGGCGATCAGCCGGTTCGACTGCCGGTCGAAGGGCCGCGCGTTGCCGATCGAGACCAGCGGGCCGAGATACCAGGTGGCCGCGGCGAGGGCGAGGCTGAACAGGATCAGCACGCCGATCGGGCTGAAGAGCTTGGAAAGGATCTTGCGGGTCATGGGTCAGCCTGCCTTCACGAGAATGACTTCGATGCGACGGTTCTTGGCGCGCCCCTCGGGCGTGTCGTTCGATGCGATGGGTTCGCGGTCGGCGCGGCCCTCGGCGCTGATCCGCGAGCTGTCGACCAGCGTCTGCGAAATCCGCTCCATCACGAACTTGGCCCGCGCCAGCGACAGCGCGAGGTTCGAGGGAAAGCGCGCGGTGTTGATCGGGATGTTGTCGGAATGGCCGGCGACAATGATCTGCCCGCCTTCCTCGTTCAGGGCGCCTGCGACGCGGTCCACCACCTCGGCAAAGCGCGGCTCGAGCGTGTCGGAGGCGGGGGCGAACATGTTGGCCCCCGAGATCTGAACGGTGAGCGTGTTGCCCGAGCTTTCCACCGTCACCAGCCCCTCGTCGATCTCGGGCTGGAGGAAGGCCGTGACGCTCTCGGCGGTCTCGACTTCGCGCGGCGCGGGGGGCGCGGGCGGCGGCGGCGGGGCCGGGCGGTCGAGCGTCACCGGCCCCGCGACGTCGAGCGCGGCGATCTGGCCGCGCAGCGCCTCGGTCGAGCCATTGAGCGCGAAGGAGAAGCCGGCGAAGGCGGCGCAGACCCCCAGCAGCGTGAGCCCGCCCGCCAGCCAGACCGGGGTCCAGGCAGAAAGCAGCCGGTGCGCCACGGAAACGCCCCTCCAGCGCGGCGAGAGATCGCGCTCGACCTGGCCGCGATGGGTGCGGATGAGCCGGGCCAGCCCGTCGCGGATGGCGAGGTGCTTCTCGGCGCCGCGCGGCTCGACCCGCAGCCGGCCCTCGAAGCCGAGGCTGAGGCACATATAGAGGAACTCCAGCAGGTCGAGATTGGCGGCGGGCGCCGCCTCGAGCCGCGACAGCAGGTCGTAGACGCGATCGCCGCCGTGGGTCTCCTTGTGGAAGGTGCCGACCATGCTGCGCTGGGCCCAGATGCTGCGCCCGCCCCAGGGCGTGTTGAGCACAACGTCGTCGAGCGTGGCGCAAATCGCATAGCGCGCCACCCGCACGGTCTGGGCCGGGACACCGGCCTTGAGGGCCGAGTCCTCGAAGCTGCGGATCTCGGCGATGACGCTCTCGCGCAGCGCCGCCGGGTCGGAATGCTGCGCCCGGTTGCGGATACGGGCGACCAGCGAGAACAGCGTCGAGGCGGCGGCGTTGAGCGGGTTCATCCCGGTCGCCGCGGCACCCACCGGCGTGGCTGGGGCTTCCTGGGACGGCCTAGGTGCCGGGGCCGGGGCCGGCATCGGCTGCGGGGCGGGCTGCGGCTGTGGCTGCGCGCCCTGCGGCGGTGGCATGTGCGGCGGCACCGCAGGCCGGCGTCCGCCGGGATTGGGGCGCACGATGGTCTTCTCGGTGTCCGAGGGTTCTGCGAAAGGGTCGTCGCGGGTCATGGCATCGCTCCTCAAGGGGGCCGCGTCAGCGGATCGCCCACAGCTCCATTTCAAGGTCGGGGAAGTCGCCGGAGACATGCACGGCGAGGCCGCCGGAGCGCGCCATCTGCTTCCAGTGGGCGCTGTCGCGGTCGAGTTCGAAATAGACCACGCCGGCGTGGTAGGGCACTTGGCGCGGGGCCACCGGCAGGGGCCGCAGCCCGATCCCCGGCAGGGCCGAGTTGACCAGCTGCCGGATCTCTTCGACCGGGCCCATCTTGGCCTGGGTCGGGAAATGACGGCGCACGCTCTCGGGTGGCACCGCGGCCTTGGCGGCAAGCACGAAATTGGCCGAGCCGAGCAGCCGCTTGTCCGAGATCATCGCCACCGAGACGCCGTACTTGCGTGGCTCGATGGGGATCGCCACGGCGTTCTGCTCGAGCACCGCGCTGAGATACTGGCGCAGGGCGCGGAACACCGGCTGGAACACGTTGGTCAGGTCGTCATGGGCGTAGGCCGGAAACTCCGGCGCGCGCTTTTCCGGCGTCATCAGTGTCGCCAGCTCTCCGGCAAGCGCGGTGAGGCTCTGGAAGATCGCCTGCGGGTGGGCGTTGCGCAGGGTCACCAGGTGGCGGATCTGCGGCAGGGTGCGGTTCACGCACATCAGCAGCAGGAAATCCGAGATCTCGGCCACGCCCTTGGCCGCGCCGGTCTGGTTCAGACGCCCCGCCAGCGCCTCGGCGCGGTGGCTCAGAAGGCCCTCGAGCTCACGCAGGAAATCGTGCAGCGGGCCGGCGGAGCGGGCATCCAGCGCCGAGGGGATGAAGGCCCGGTCGAGCACCACCTCGCGGTCGGGGCGCACCTCGATGATGCGCGCCACCGGGATCACCAGCTGGTCCGACAGGTCGTCGAGATCGAGCGCCAGAGTCATGCGCAGCTTGCCCACCGCCATCTGCACCGCGCGGGCATCGCGGCCCATGCTGTCGGTGACCTCGATCTCCTCGGGTCGATAGCGCGCCGCCGATTGCGCCGCGCCGCTCAGGTCGACCTCCGTGGCGCCATGCCGGCGCGCCGGGATCGCGAGGTAGACCACCGTGTTCTTGGCGCTCTCCGGCACGTCGAGCGCCGGCGGCTGGGCATCGGCCTCGGGCACCCGGAAGGCGGCGCCATCGGGGGTGAGGCCAGAGCAGGATTTCACCGCCAGCTTGCCGAGCTTGAGCAGCTCCTGGTCGAGCGACAGCTCGGTCACGCCCCAGCCATAGGGGGTGAGCGCTCCTGCCACCCCGGAGACCAGCGCTTCGACATAGCGGTCGTGCTGCTGGAAGTGATGGGGCTGGAGGAACATCCCCTCCTGCCAGACGACCTTGTTATCCCAGGACACGGTGGCGATCCTTCCTTGTGCTTCGTGGGTCGCGATCAGCGGATCGAGACGGTGTTGGCGCCGACGGTGATGGTGACGGCATTGGGGCTGTCGGGGATCAGTGCGCGGCTCGCGAGGAAGCGGCTGCCGTCGATGTCGCGGAACGCCGCGACCACGCCGATGGCGCCCGGTGCCTGCGCGAAGCTGCGGCTGTCGCCGACGCTGCGGCCCGGCACGAGCTGGAAGTCGTCGACCGCGACGAGATCGGAGCCCAGCGTTGCCTCGGGCTCGTTGAACAGCGCGAAGAAGTCGCCCGAGCGGAAGCTGGCGTCGGAGGCGAGGTAATAGACCTTCACCTGCGTCGGCAGGCCACCATTCATGTCTGCGGCCCCGGTGATGTTGAGCTGCACGCCGGTGCTGGCGGGCTCGGGGGTGGTGACGCAGGCCGAGAGCGCGAGGCAGAGCGCGGCGAAGAGGGAGAAGAGCTTGAACATGGTCTGTCCTTTCAGAGTTTGCGGAGTTGATCCTGGTAGGCGCGGGCGAATTCGCGGCCGAAGGTCGACTGGAAGTCGTCCTCGGTCTCGCGGGCGATCTGGGCGTACATCCTCTCGTAGGCCTCCCAGTAGCGGGCCTTCTTGCCGCCCAGCAGGCCGCCGAGCGAGCTGCCCTGCTCGATCCGCGAGGCAAGCTGGTCGGGGCCGAGCCGGGCCAGCAGCGCCTTCAGCGCCGCTTCCATGCCCGCCATCATCGCGACCTCGTGGGCGCGGATGTCGCCCAACGCCTCCTGCGTGGCCGCCTCGGCGTCGAGATAGCCGCGCACGGTGGGGCGGATCATCGCCTCGACCGCCTGCTCGGGCGAGATCGAGAACTTCAGGGGGTTGTTGCCGCCGTTGTTGATCATCGTGCGGTCCATCCGCATCTCGCTCTTGATCGCGGCACGGGTCATCAGGATCTCGCGCATGCCGCTGGTCATGGCGGCGAAGACGCGGCCCAGACGGGCCATGGTCTCGGTCATCTCGGCCTCGGGGATGGCGAGATGCGCGGCGCCGGCACCGTTGAGGAAGGCGCGCAGCGCGGCGTCCGGAGTGCCGGTTGCCGGGCTTGGCTGGACGGGCGCCGAAGCGGCCTGATCGGGAGACGGCATCGGGGCCGGCTGCGGCGCGGGTGCGGGCTCGGGCTCCTGCAGGGGGGCTGAGGGCGGTTCGGGGGCGAAGAGGTCGTCCCAATCGTCGGGGATCTGGCCGGAGAGAACCTCGGGCGCGGTGTAGTGATCCTGCGCCGCGGGGCTGTGATCGGGCGCGCTGGCGCCCGGAGCGGGCCATGCCTCGGGCGGGGTGTCGCCCGTGGGCATCGGCTCTGCGGCAAAGGGATCCTCGGGGATTGCCGGGCGCTGGGCGTCCGGCTCGGCCGGAGCGCCGAGCAGCGCGTCGAGGAAATCGTCATCCGAGCCGCCGAGCGGATCGTGCGAGACGTCCTCGGCCTGACCGGGCTGGGGCGGCATCAGCAGGCTGTCCTCTGCGGGCGGCAGCGGGGTCTCGGGCGCGCTGGCAGCGCCTGCGAGCTCCACCACCAGCTCGAAGCCGCCGATCTGGATCACGTCGCCATGGCTCAGCGGCGCCGGGATCTCGCCGATGCGCTCGCCGCCGTAGTTGAGGAAGGTGCCGTTGGTGCTCAGGTCGCGCAGCACGTAGTCGCCGCCACGCTCTTCGAGGACGCAATGGCGCTTCGACAGAGTCCGATCGGGATCGGGCAGCGAGAGGTCGTTCTCCTCGCCGCGCCCGATTGTGAGTGCGCCTTCGCGCATCTCGACGCGGTCGCGCCCGTCGGGCAGCGTGCCGGAGCTTGTCAGTCGCAGACACAGGGACATCGCTTATCTTCCCACCAGAACCGTCGGGCAGCCCATCACCACCGCGCCGCCATGGGCGCAGGTGTCCGACAGCCGCGCCTGAGGCTTCTTGCCGGTGAGCACCTTGGTCGAGCCCTTGGCGATCATGTCCGGCGGGCCGATGCAGACCGCCATCGCGGTCGCCGTGGCAGCGGGCAGCTTGCCGATCAGCACCGTCGGGCAGGGCACCACGATGGGCCCGCCCACATGAGGGATGATGCCGGTGACCATCGGGCAGACATGGGTGTCGGTGACGCGGGCGGCGGGCAGGGTCATGGCGTGATCTCCTCGGTCGCGGCGGGTGTGCCGTTGCCGCCGCGGGCGATGTCGAGCGCCCGCGCGAGCAGCTCGGGCCCGCGGGTCTCGACCTTGTCCTCGTCGTGAAACATCGCCGTCAGCAGCATGCCGAAGGCGGCCCCGCCCACCGCGCCCGGCGGGGCGGCGTAATCCTCGAGCTCGCCGGGTCCGAGCGTACCGTCGGCCATCGAGGCGGCCATGGCGCAGAGCGCGGTGTCGTCCTCGTTTCCGGCCGCATCGAGCGCGGCGCGGGCAGCGGCGCGGGTCTCGGGGCCGGGCTTGAACACCCAGGCCTCGGCGGCACGCAGCGGTGCGGGCATCAGAGCCCCCTCGGCCACCGTCTCGCGCGCCGCGAGGCAGGCGAGCCAGGTGGCTTCGCGCGCGGGCAGGGCGTGGGCCAGCACCTGCAACATGTCGATCAGCGCGCCTTCGGTCTCGAGCGCGGCGAGCGTTTCGGGCACCGAGGCGGAGGCCGGAAGGTCGAGCGGCGTCTGCAGCACCGCGTTGCCGGCGGCGAGGATGCGGGCGGCAGGCGCGTCGGGCAGCTTGCGCAGACCGGTGAAGCGGTCGGTATGGGCGGGGGCTGTCATGTCAGTTGATCATCGTGAGGGCGCCCTTGGCGAGGAGCAGCCCGGAGGATTTCAGTTGCGTCATGCCGCCGCCCTCGAGCTTCAGCATCCCGGCGCCCTTCAGCGCCGCCTGTCCCTTGGCCTCCATCTTGAGCTGGCCGCCGGCGGTGAACTTGCCGGTCGCGCTGGCCTTCACCTCGACCTGAGCCGAGGAGACGGTGACCTTGGAGGGCGTCATCTCGATCTTCGAGCCGCCGCATTTCAGCACGATCTTCGACTTGGCCGAGATCTCGAGCGCGGCACCCACGTCGATCTCGTAGCCCTGCCCGATGGCGTCTTTCCTGCCGCCGGTCACGTCGAGCGACTGGTCGCCATCGACCTTGAGGCTGTCATCGGCGCCCACCTTGGTGGCGCGTGCCTTGGCGATCTCGACGGTTTCCTTGCCCTTGGCGACGGTGAAGGCGTGGTCGCCCTCGCGGATGGTCTCGGTCTTGTCGCCGTGGATGGTCTGGGTGAAGGTGCCGCCCGTCTTGTGCTCGAGCCCGACGGTGATCTCGGCGTTGTTCTTGACGATCTGCTTGAAGTCGCGCTCGGACTGGAGGCGGACGAACTCGGCGTCCTTCTTGTCCTCGAAGATCAGCTCGCTGAAGCCGCCGCCGCCCTTGGAGCTATTGGTCTTCAGCCCGGTCTGCGTCTGGTTGCCGGGCAGGGCATAGGGCGGATCGGTGTCGCCGTTGTAGACCATGCCGGTGATCAGCGGACGGTCGAGATCGCCCTCCTCGAACTGCACCACGACTTCCTGGCCGATGCGCGGCACCGCGACCATGCCCCAGCCCTTGCCGCTCCACGGCACCGAGGTGCGGATCCAGCACGAGGCGCTGTCGTCGCGGCGGCCTTCGCGGTCCCAGTGGAACTGTACCTTCACGCGGCCATGGCGGTCGGTCCAGATCTCCTCGCCCTTCTTGCCGACGACCACGGCGGTCTGCACGCCGGGATGCTCGGGGCGCGGCGTCAGCTGCGGCGCGCGGTAGGGCACCGAGACCGGCTGCACCTCGAACAGGCAGCGATAGGTGTCGGGGCTGGTCGTTCGGTCGAAATCGAGCAGCGGGCCGAGGATGGCCTCGACCATCTCGCGATCCTCGATATCGGCGTCGATCTGCATCTGGTGACGGGCCGAGATCACCAGGTACTCGGCGTTCTCGGACTTGCGCGGATGCTGCTTGAGCTTGAACTTGGCCCCGGCGCTCATCTGGCGCACGTTGCACGCGCCGGTCGAGCGCTGGGCCTGTGCAGCAAGCCCCTCGATGCGGACGCGGGCGTGATGCTCGCCGGTGCGGGTGTCGCCGTGGCGGCCGGGATAGTCGTAGATCTCGTAGGACCGGAAGGCGTGCTTGCCATGCGGCAGCGCCTTGACGGTCCTGAGGTCCGACTTGGGCTTTTCGAAATCGTAGTCCTGCAGCGTGACGCGGCCGGTCTGGATGCTTTCTCCGCCACGCCAGTCGAAGACGTGGTCGTCGCGGCGCCGGTAATCGGGGGCGCGGAAGTAGAAATCGATCTCGGCGTGATCCTCGATGGCGCGGTGGGCGCTGGCCTCGTCGGCAAGGATCAGGACCTCCTTCGATTTCTCGTGATCGTGGTAGAAATAGATCCCTTCCTCCTCCATCAGCCGGCACAGGAAGGCGTAGTCGCTTTCGCGGTACTGCACGCAGTAACCACGCTTGGGATAGGCGTGCTTGGTGCGGTCGCGGAAATCCGAGAACCCGTGCTGCGAGAACACTTCCTTGATCACGTCGATCACGGATTTGTCCTGGAAGATCCGGCAATTGGCGCTGCGGGTCAGGAACCACAGCCAGGGCTGCACGGTGGCGCGGAAATAGCCGCGACCGGCATGGGAGCCAAGGTATTCGGCGGCGGTGCAGCGGCCCTGGAAATAGCGGGTCTTGTCCTTCGGGGCGTCGATCTCGAGCGGCAGGCGCTCGCCCACCAGCTTCTGCAGGTCGAGGTCGATGTCGGGCGACATGAACTCGATGGTGGTCTCTGTCAGGCGGCTCAGCCCCTCGTCGACCTGGGCGCGCATCAGGAAGCCCTTGAGCTTGCCCGGGAGCTTGAGACGGACCTGCCGGCCCTCGAGAACGGTGTCCTGTGCCATGCCGCTCAGCCCTCGTCCGGCAGCGGCGTCACGACGATCTGGCCGTCGCGCTCGAGCCGCGCCACGATGGCGGGGTGGATGGCCCAGAGCGCGCCGGTCTCGATGCCCTCGGGCAGAAGCGCGCCGAGCGCCTCCATCGAGGCCAGCGGGATGCAGCGCACCGGGGTCGGGTAGCTGTCGGTGGTGGTGAGCATGGCGTCGAGATACGCCTCGCCCTCAAGCAGCCAGCAGGCGTCGCCGATCCGGGCGAGCACGATGCCGTCGCCGCCGCCCTGTCCGTCGTCGGGTTGGTAATCGCGCATCACATGTCCTCCAGCATCGCGGCGAGAGCGGGGTCCATCTCGGTGTCGTCGCCGTTGTCATCCGCGCCATCGGTGTCGTCGCCGAAGGCCGCGAGCATGTCGTCGAGATCGCTGTCGTCGAAGGCGGGGAGCTCGTCCGCGCCGCACTCTGCGCTGGCCTCCATGTCGGGCATCTCGGCGTCGAAGTCGCCCGTGTCGGAGCTGTCGTCGCTGCCGAAGTCCGGCATGTCGGGGCTGTCGAAATCGGGAAGCCCGCTGTCGCTGTCGAAATCGACCGGCCCCGCGTCCGCGCCGAAGTCGGGGAAATCCGCATCCCCGCCCATGTCGGGCAGATCCTCGTCGCTGCGGAAGGCGGCCATCTCGTCGTCGCCCGCGCTCTCGTCCGAGGGGGCTGCGCTGGTCTTGGCAGGGGTCGCCCCGGCCAGCGCGGCGCCGAAGCCGACGCTGGTCTCGTGGCCGCCTCTGCCCTTGCCCGGCGTCAGCGCCCAGGGCCCGGCGAGCATGTCGCCGCCAAGCGCCTGGAACGAGCCCTGTCGGACCTCGTTTCGGCCCTTGATCGACAAGAGCGGCATGAAACCACGGGTCACGACCTCGGCCATGGTCCGGGTGGTGAGCAGGCGCTCGGTGCAGGGCAGCGCGACCTGATCGCCATGGGAGTCGGTCATCACGTGCACCGGCATGTCGCCCAGCGACATGATCTCGCCAAGGCGCATGTCCTTGCCGGATTTTGTCACGCTGGCCGCCATCAGCACCGCCGAGAGCACCGCCGGGTTGGCCCAGAGCATGCCGTGCAGCCCCTCGCGCAGGCTGAACTCCTCGAAGTCGAACGGATCGACCGGGTCGGTGCGGCGGCCATAGGGATGGCGCAGCAGGAAGCGCGGCGCGGCGATGCCGAGATGGCGCGCCTCGGGCAGGGCGCGCAGGGCGTCCCAGCTCTCGGCCACCAGCGGATGGCGGTCCTGCTTCGGCGTGTCGAGGAAGCGCGGCGAGATCGCGGTCACGAAGGGTGCGTTCATCCACGCGGAGATCTTGGCCATCCGGGCGAGCAGCGCGGCGTGGGGCGGGGTTTCCTCGAGCGTGTAGAGCCCGAACACCGCCGAGATCGGCCCGTGCTGGGCGTCGAGCCGGGGCGCTTCGGCGAGCATCCGGAACAGGCCGCTCTCGGCCAGATCCTCCTGCGCCGAAAGGTCGGCGGCCCATTCCTCGGCCGAGACGTCGTAAAGTACGACCTCGAGCGTCGGACCCGTCTCGATGCGGCGGGCGAGGAAGTCGAGTGCGCGCCAGGTCGCCTCGACCGACTGGAAATCGGGATGATGCAGGACGGTGCGCATCGCGTCCGAGAGCGCCGCGTCGATGGCGGCGATCATGCTGTCCTGCGCCGGATCGGGGGCGGCCTGCACGTGCGGGCCGACGATGCGGGCGATGAGCGCGTCCGCGGCGTCGGTGTCATGGCGGATCGCCTGCATGTCGCCAATCAGCGTCTGGAAGTCGCTCAGGCGGCGGTCGGCGGGCACGGCGCTGCCCTTGGCGCGGGCGCGGTTGGCAGGCATCGGGCGGCCATGCTCCTCGGCCCAGTCCCGAAGCTCGGCCATGGCGCGGCTGTCGCCGCGGGCGACGCGTTGGCGCAGCGAGTCCAGCTCCTCGAACAGCTCGACACTGTCGTAGAGCTCATCGGGATGCAGGTCGTCGATTTCGCGCAGGGGCACCTCGACGGCGCCGCCGTCGCGCGCGATGGGCAGGGTGAGGGTGGTGGCGAAGCCGGCGATCACGTCGTCGAGTCGATCTACATCGAAGCGGATTGCCCGGCGGGATGCGAGGTCATCGCCGATCGCCAGCTCGCCGCGGCTGGCGCGAGCGGAGAAGTCGCCGAGGATGGCGATGCGGAAGCGCTCGCGGGGCTGATCGAGATCCTCGGGCCGCTCGGCGCTCAGGGTGCCGAAGGGCAGCGCCGCATCCTGCGCGCTCTCCGTCTCGACCTGTGCCTGAGACGCAAGGTCCGGCTCGAAGACTGTCTGATCGCTGTTGGGCATATGGGCGCTCCCTCGGTCTTTTTGCGGCTGGTCGGGCGGGCTGCCGCGACCGTTGTCACCCCGTTAGTGCCGGGGGAGCGCCGGAGGGTTCGCGCGTTGGAAGAAAAAACACCCCCAAAGCCCGTCGCCGGACATGACGGGACCGCCCCGCGCGTTACGCAGGGCGGTCTGGCAGGCGTTTGGGGGTGTCAGCCGAAGGCGTAGGTAAACTGGCTCCCCTCCACGTCGACCGAGACGTGGCCGACCTTGCCGCCCTCCATCATCCGGGTGAGGAACTCGGTCGAGATCTCGGGCAGCATGGTGTTGGTGACGATGGCGTCGATCATCCGCCCGCCACTCTCGAGCTCCTGACAGCGCGAGACGATGGTCTCGACAACTGCATCGGAATAGCTGAACGGCACGGAATAGGTGGCGGCGACTCGTTTCTCGATGCGGCCAAGCTGCAACCGGGTGATCGCGCCGATCATGTCGGGGCTGAGCGGGTAGTAGGGGATCGTCACCATCCGACCCAGAAGCGCCGCCGGGAACACCTTGAGCAGCGGCTCGCGCAGCGCCTTGGCGATGCCCTCGGGTGCCGGCATGAGCTCGGGATCGGCGCAGAGGTCCATGATCACCTCGGAGCCGACATTCGAGGTCAGCAGGATCAGCGTGTTGCGGAAGTCGATCATCCGCCCCTCGCCATCCTCCATCATCCCCTTGTCGAAGACCTGAAAGAACATCTCGTGCACGTCCGGATGCGCCTTCTCGACCTCGTCGAGCAGCACCACCGAGTACGGCCGGCGCCGCACCGCCTCGGTCAGCACGCCGCCCTCACCGTAGCCGACATAGCCCGGAGGCGCGCCCTTGAGGCTCGAGACGGTGTGGGCCTCCTGGTACTCGCTCATGTTGATGGTGATGACGTTCTGCTCGCCGCCATAGAGGGTCTCGGCCAGCGCCAGCGCGGTCTCGGTCTTGCCGACACCCGACGTGCCGGCGAGCAGGAACACCCCCACCGGCTTCGACGGGTTGTCGAGCCCGGCACGCGAGGCCTTCACGCGCTTGGCGATCATCTCCATGGCGTGATCCTGCCCGATCACCCGGCTGGAGAGGTGCGTGGCGAGGTTGAGCACGGTGCGGATCTCGTCCTTGACCATGCGGCCTACCGGGATGCCGGTCCAGTCGGCCACCACCGAGCCCACCGCCTGTGCATCGACGATCGGCAGCATCAGCGGCGCCTCGCCCTGTAGCGCAGCCAGTTCGGCCTGCCTGGCGTGCAGCTCGGAGAGCACCGCGTCGCGCTCTGCGCCGGCGAGCGGCGCATCGGCTTCGGCCTCGGCGGGGGCGTCGACCGGCTGGGCACCCTCGCGCAGCCGGGCGCGCAGCTCGAGGATCGCGGCCACCAGCGCCTTTTCTTCCGCCCAGCGTTCCGTGAGCTCATCCAAACGAGCGGTCTCATCGGCGAGGGCGGCACGGGCACGCACTTCGCGCTCGGCGACTTGGGCCCCGGCGCTCGCGTCGCGGGCGATGATCGCCAGCTCGGTCTCGAGCGCGTCGATGCGGCGCCGGGCATCGTCCACCGGCGCCGGCACGGCATGCAGGCTGATCGCCACGCGGGCGCAGGCGGTGTCGAGCACGCTGACCGACTTGTCGGGCAGCTGCCGCGCGGGGATGTAGCGCGCCGAGAGGCTTACCGCCGCCTCGAGCGCTTCGTCGAGGATCTGCACGCCGTGGTGCCGTTCCAGCGTCGAGGCAACACCGCGCATCATCAACACGGCCCTGGCCGCGTCGGGCTCGGCCACCTGCACCACCTGGAAGCGGCGGGTGAGGGCCGGGTCGGTCTCGATATGCTTCTTGTATTCCGCCCACGTCGTCGCGCCGATGGTGCGCAGCGTGCCGCGCGCCAGCGCCGGCTTGAGCAGGTTGGCGGCATCGCCGGTGCCCGCGGCCCCTCCGGCGCCGACCAGCGTGTGGGTCTCGTCGACGAACATCACGATGGGCACGGGGCTGGCCTGCACCTCATCGATCACCCCGCGCAGGCGATTTTCGAACTCGCCCTTCATCGAGGCTCCGGCCTGCAGCAGGCCGACGTCGAGCGACAGCAGCCGCGCCTCGCGCAGCGCCGGGGGCACGTCGCCACGGGCGATGCGCAGGGCGAAGCCCTCGACCACGGCGGTCTTGCCGACGCCCGCCTCGCCGGTGAGGATCGGGTTGTTCTGGCGGCGGCGCATGAGCACGTCGACGATCTGGCGGATCTCCTCGTCGCGGCCGACGATCGGATCGATCTCGCCGCTGCGGGCCTTGTCGGTCAGGTCGGTGCAGAACCGCGCGAGCGCCTCGCCGCCACCCAGCGATGCCGGCGCGCCCTCGTCGGACCGCTCCGGGGAGGGCGCTGTCGTCGCCTCCTCGGGAGAGCCGTCGAGCAGCGCGTGGAACCGTTCGGAGAGCGCCTCGGCACCGATCTTGCGGAACTCGGGCGAGATCGACTGCAACACGTTGCGCAGGCGCGGCGTCTTGACGATGCCCAGAACGAGGTGGCCGGTGCGCACCTGCGCCGCGTTGAATAGCAGCGAGGCATAGACCCAGGCGCGCTCCACCGTCTCCTCGAGATGCGGCGACAGGTCCGACACGGCGGTCGCGCCGCGCGGCAGCGCGTCGAGCGCGCGCACCAGATCGGCGGCGACGCGGCCGGGGTCAAGGTCGAACCCGTCGATCAGGCGGTGCAGGTCGCTGTCCTGCCCCTGCAGGATCTGGTGCAGCCAATGCGCCAGCTCGACATAAGGATTGCCCCGCATCTTGCAGAACACGGTGGCGCTTTCGATGCTCTGATAGGCCAGCTTGTTGAGCTTGCCGAACAGGGCCACGCGGCTGATCTCAGTCATGGGGCGGTCCTTCTTGATATCTTGCGACGTGTCGCGGCGCGGCTCAGGGCTGCGTCTGTTGCGGTGCGGTGAGAGAGAGGTCGTCGGCGTCGTTGGCGGGGCGCTGGCCGATCCAGCTGGTCAGGCCGAGCCGGGCGCTGCCGCCAAGCTGCGAGGGCGGCACCTCGGGCGCGCGCAGCACCAGCTTGGCCTCCCAGTCGAGCGTGTCGCCGGCATAGGTGCGGATCAGGGCCGCGAGCCGCTTGAGGCTCTGACCGCCGGGCAGCAGGCGGCGGTACTCCTCGAGCGAGAGCGGTCCGATGCGGATGCGGAACCGGGCCTCGCGCGACCAGACCTTCTCGCCGAGGCTGGCGCTCTGGCCCAGAACAGCGCCACCGAGCGTGCCGCGATCCTGCGGCTCGAGATGCAGCCACGCGCCCACGAAGCTCTCGATCTCGACCTCGGCACCAAGGAACCGGCGCAGGATCGCGGTCAGCCCGGCCTCGCTGCGCGGCGCGGCCCCGAGCAGTCCGGCAAAATGGCGCCGGGCGCTGTCGGGCATGGCATCGCGGCAGTCGAAGGCGTCCCCCGCGACCCCGGCCAGCGCGTCGAGCTTCTCGCCGAAGGGATCGTCATCGGGGCGGTCGAAGCAGGGCGCGGGCTCGGCGCTGGCCCAGGCGCGGTAGAACAGCGACAGCATGCGGTGGTGCAGCATGTCGGCAAAGCCCACCAGCGCGCCGTCGCCATTGTTGCGCTGCCGGTCGCGGGCGTATTCCGTCAGGTGCAGCGGCAGCGCCCCGTGCGGGCCGAACAGGCCAAAGGCCTGCTGGGTGAGCCGGTCGCGCCCGGTGCGCGGATCGGGGCCGAAGCCGCTGACCGTCGAACGCGGGAAGGCCAGCTCCGGCGCCTGTCCGAGGCGCACCGGATCCTGCGCCGGCCTGCGCGAGCGGCCGAGTCTCGGGCGGTCGGGATGCGCCGCCTCGATGACGCGCAGCGCCTGGAACAGGTGATGGGCCTGGGGCTGCTGCCTGAGCGCGTCGAGACGGCTCAGATCAGCATCCGGCGGCCGCTTCTCGGCATCCATCGCGCGATCTCTCCCCGTTGCTGTGAGTGAATGACGGTCTCGGTGAAGCTGTTGAGCGAGACGTACTTGGCGAAGAACGCCTCGAGCACCGCGCCCAGCAGGTAGCATCCGGTGCCCTCGAAGAAGCTCTCGTCAAAGCCCACCCGCAACTCGAGCCCGCGCACCGCGGTCGACAGCACGCCATCGGCCATGCGCCGCACGATGGGTCGCGAGGCGACCGAGACCAGCCCCTCCATTTGGGCCGCCATCGACGGATCGCCGAGCGGCGCGTAAAGCCCCACGAGCTCGCGCAGGGCGGCGGCGCCCGTGCCGCGATCGGCGTCGGCGATGGACAGGTAGTTGAGGCTCAGGTGGCTGATCAGCTGCCACGCGCGCTGCCCCTCGGCGAGGCTCTGGCGCGGACGGGTCGGCGGCACGATGGCGCGGATCTCGGTCACCGGGCCGCCGTCGGGCAGGAAGAAATCGGTGCTGCCCGCGCCGATCGGCGTCAGAAGCGGCAGGTCGCGGTTGGTACACAGAGCGGTGACCGCCAGCTGCTCGATGCGTCCCGGGTAGGGGGCCTGCGACCGGTCGGCGAGCGAGAGGTAGAGATCGCTGCCGAGATACGAGGTGCGCTGGCCCTTCAGCCGCTGCTTCTCGGAGCGCTGCCGCATGCGGCGGCGGATGCTGTAATAGGCGTTCTGCTGGTCTCCGAAGGGGGTGAAATCCTCGGCGCTGTAGAACGGTCGGAAGGGCACGTCGTCGGCATCGTCGCCGGCGATCCCGGTGACGCTGTCGAGGCGGTAGATCTCGTAGTCGAGCGGCGCGGTGCGGTCGGGAATGACGTGGTGGTCGATCTCGCGGCCCGAGACCGGCACCCGGTCGCAGCGCTTGGGAAAGAGGTTGATCGCCGGCACCGCATGCAGATCGAAGCTCGCCGGCGTGATCGATTTCAGCGCCGGGTTGCCCTCGGCGAGCAGGATGTAGAGATCGAGATCGTTGCCCTCGGCGCGTTGCACCGCCGGGCGCAGACCACAGAGGTCGATGAAGAAGAAGCGCTGCGGCATGGCGAAATATTCCTGCAGCAGCCGGTAGCCCTCGAAGGACTGTCCGGGCACCGGCAGCAGCGCCTCTTTGGGATCGAAACCGCGGGGAATGATGTCGCACCCGAGCGGCACCGACCAGTCGGCACGACGGTCGGTGGAACGCCCGGCCAGCGCCACGCCCTGACCGAGGATCGCCTCGTAGAGCCGCCACGGTTCGGCCCCGGTGCCCGAGAGGAATAGCGTGAGCCGGTCGAGCGGCAGCGCCGAGATCGGCGCCCCACCGCTGCGTGCCAGCCGCAGGCGCAACGCCGCCTTGGCCTGATTGCCGGTGCCCAGACCCGCCGCAACCAGCTCGGAGCGGCCGTCAACATACTCGGCCTGGGTGATCTCCAGCGGCCAGAGGGTCGTGTCCTGCGCGGTGGTGAAGCGGCAGGCAGTCTGCTCGCCCTCGAGCACCTGTCCGCGCATCTGCGTGCCACGCGGCAGGGTGAAGCCCTCGGCAAGCCCGCCCTGCGCGGTGTCGGGTTGCAGCCGTGCCACCATCATCGACGGCGTCGGCGCGAGGAAATGCGGGTAGACGATCTCGAGCAGGTTCTGGGTGAAGGCCGGGTACTGCTGCTCGAGCTCGAGCTGCACCCGCGCGGCCATGAAGGCGCTGCCCTCGAGCAGCCGCTCGACATAAGGATCCATGACCTCGAGCTGGTCCATACCGAGCCGCGAGGCGATCTTGGGATAGGCCTCGGCGAACTCGGCACCCATCTCGCGGAGATAGCCGAGTTCGGCCTCGTAATGGCGCAGAAGGCGGGAATCCATGTGCGTTACCCCTGCCGGCTGACGAAGACTTCACCGGTCGACATGTCGAGCGCGGTGCGCAGGTAGAGATCGACCGGCAGCGGCTCGGCCCAGAGCTCTCCGCGGATGTCGAACGAGACGATGGCGCCGGAGTTCGCGCGTTCCTGCCGCACGACGATCTCGAGGCTCTGGGGCAGGATGCGCGGCTCGAAGCGCTCGATGGCGCCGCGGATCGCCTGGCGCAGCGCCTCGGCACGGCGGCGGGTCTCGCTGCGGCCCGAGACGGCGGGCAGCCCGTAGTTCAGCACCGATCCGGCGACATGCGGGAACGCCTCGAGATCGTGCTCGGCCTCGAGATTGGCGCAGTTCAGCAGCCAGGCGAGATCGCGCTGGATGATCTGGCGCAGGCGGCTGACGTCGATCACCCGCGTCGAGGCGGTGTCGGTGGCGCGGTCCGGCGCCTCGTCGGTGAGCCGGTCGAGCAGCGAGGGCTGCAGGCGTTCGGCCAGCATGCGGTCAGCCATGGCGGGCCTCGTCGCTCTGCGAGACCTCAAGGGTGGCCGGGGCCGGACCGATGGTCAGCTCGCGCAAATCCATGAGGGCACACTCGCCGGTGTCGGTGGCCAGAAGGCGCTGGCCGAGGCCACCGAGCACGCGGTCGCCCTCCATCTGCCAGCCGGTGGCGGCGGAGAGCCTGTGGCGCGGGTCGGGGCTGGTGGCCGAGCCGGGGTAGCGGGTGGGGATCAGGGCGAGATCGCTGCCGCCGTTGCCCCACTGCACGGTGGCGGGCATCCAGACCCGGTCGCGCAGGTCGGCGGGCTGCTCGAGGGTGATGCGGTGGATGGCCGAAAACGGGGCCCAGTAGTAGCGCCCGTTGACGATCAGCTCGCAGACCGGGCCGAGCCGCGGATCGGCATCGGCGATCCAGCCGAAGGGCGCACCGTCGAGCGTGCCGGGCAGGGCGGGGGCAGCCTCGAAGGCGCGGCCGCGCAGCTCCTCGGCGGCGGCGTATTCCTTGTGGGCGTGCAGCTTCAGCGCCTCGATCAGCGCGGCGATCCAGTCGTCGGGCTCGCCCAGCACCATCGGCGCGCGCTGGCCGGCGAAGACCTCTTCGCGCTGGCGCTCGCAGATGATCGCGGCGCGGTACATCTGCGCCATTGTGCCGGCCTTGGGATCGAGCGTGGCGGCGGTGCGCAGTTGCTGGATGGCGCGGGGCCAGTCGCCCTGCACGCAGAGCAGCTGGAAGAGGAACACGCGCAGGCGTGCCTCCTGCGGGGCGTCGCGGACCGCCTCGCTGAGCGCCGCCAGCGCGGCATCGGGGTCGCCGTCTCTGAGAAGCGTTTCGGCACGCATGAAAGAACCTTTCGGGCAGGAGGGGGCGGTGGGGAGATGGGATCGTCCGGGCGCAGCACCGCGCCCGGACGGTGGAGGGCTCAGACGATATAGTCGGCCTTGTTCTTGACCTGGCTGAACTTGGTCTCGCCCTGGTCGCCGGAGGCCTTGGAGAGCTTGCCGGTCTTGTCCTGCTTGTAATACTCGACCTTGATTGCGCCGTAGTTGAAGATGACGGTCTCGTTGCAGTTGTCGTCGCCGTCCGAGCCTTCCCAGGTCATGTCCTTGACCATGACGAGCTTGAAGTGGAACTTCATGAAGGTGGAACCCGAGGCGCTGGCGCTGCCGCCGGAGCGGCGCAGCTCGATGATGGCCTCGTCGAAATGGGTGCCGTTGCACAGCGTGCTGAACAGGCCGCAGGAGGCGGTGTCGGTCGATTTTGCGACCTCGAAGTCCTTGAACCAGGCCTTGCCCGCGCCGCCGCCGCCGGTGGCCGAGCCGATGTTGATGTTGTTCTCGGCACCGAAGTTGAACGAGACGATCTCGAAGGCCTTCTTTGCGGCCATCGCCTCGTCGTGGGTTTCGCCCTGCACCCGGGACTGGCCGGGGAAGTACATGTAAGCGTCGAACGCCATTGGAGTGTCCTTTCGTCAGAATGGTTGGGTCTTGGTGGGGGGAGAGCGGCCCGGGAACATGCCCCGGGCCCGGGGGGATCAGTGAAGCTCGATCGGTGATGCCGGATCCGTGAGCGGCGAGCGGGTCATTCGCCCTTCTGAGAGGGCAGCTTCGACACCAGCCGGAGCGAGACCGAGAGCCCTTCGAGCTGGTAATGCGGCCGCAGGAAGAAGCGCGACGCGTAGTAGCCTGGATTGCCCTCGACCTCGTCGACCAGCACCTCGGCGGCGGCCAGCGGATGGCGCGCCTTGACGTCCTCGGGCGAGGTCTCGGCGTTGTAGTCGACGTAGTTGTTGATCCAGTTCTGCAGCCATTCCTGCATCTCGTCGCGCTCGCGGAACGAGCCGACCTTGTCGCGCACGATGCATTTCAGGTAGTGCGCGAAGCGGCAGGTCGCGAAGAGATAGGGCAGCCGCGCCGCGAGGTTGGCGTTGGCCGAGGCATCGGGATCGTCGTATTCCGCCGGTTTCTGCAGCGACTGGGCGCCGATGAAGGCGGCCATGTCGGTGTTCTTGCGGTGCACCAGCGGCATCATGCCGTTCTTCGCCAGCTCCGCCTCGCGGCGGTCCGAGATGGCGATCTCGGTCGGGCATTTCATGTCCACGCCGCCATCGTCGGTGGGGAAGCTGTGGGTCGGCAGGTTGTCCACCGTGCCGCCGGATTCCACCCCGCGGATGCGCGTGCACCAGCCGTATTCCTTGAACGAACGGGTGATGTTGCGCGCCATGCCGTAGGCGGCATTGACCCAGCAGTAATTCTCCGAGCCGGCGCCCTCGGTGTCTTCCTCGAAGGCGAAGGCCTCGACCGGCTCGGTCTTGTCGCCATAGGGCTGACGGCCGAGGAAGCGCGGCATGGCAAGGCCGAGATAGCGGCTGTCCTCGCTTTCGCGCAGCGAGCGCCAGGCGGCGTATTCCGGGGTCTGGAAGATCTTCGACAGGTCGCGCGGGTTGGCAAGCTCGGACCAGCTGTCCATCTGGAACAGCGACGGATCGGCGCCGGCGATGAACGGCGCGTGCGCCGATGCGGCGACCTTCGACATCTCGCCCAGAAGCTCGACATCCTTGGGGCTGTGGTCGAAGTGGTAATCGCCCACGAGGCAGCCATAGGGCTCGCCGCCGAACTGGCCGTATTCCTCTTCGTAGAGCTTCTTGAAGATCGGCGACTGGTCCCAGGCGGTGCCCTTGAACTTGCGCAGGGTCTTCGAGAGGTCCTTCTTCGAGACGTTGAGCACCCGGATCTTCAGCTGCTCGTCGGTCTCGGTGTTGTTGACGAGGTAGTGCAGCCCGCGCCACGCGCTTTCGAGCTGCTGGAAATCCTTGTGGTGCAGCACGAGGTTGACCTGTTCGGTGAGCTTGCGGTCGATCTCGGCGATGATGCCCTCGATCGAGCGCAGGGCGTCGTCCGAGACCAGCGTCTCGTTCACCAGCACCTGCTCGGCCAGCGTGCGGACCGCCTCTTCCACGGCACTGCGGGCCTGGTCGGATTTCGGGCGGAATTCCTTTTCCAGCAGGGCGGCGAACTCGCCATCGCTGAACAGGGTCTCGGAGGCGGTCTCTGCGGCGGCGTCGCGGGCCGCGTTGGTCTGCATCTCGGTCATGGCCTAGTCCTCGGTCTCGGAGGACGGTGCCGGGGTCGAGGCCAGGGCCTTGAGCAGGCCCGGATCCTGCAGGAGCTTCGTGACGAGCTCCTCTGCGCCGGTCTTGCCGTCCATGTAGGTGGTCAGGTTGGAAAGCTGGGTGCGCGCCTCGAGCAGCTTGCGCAGCGGCTCGACCTTGCGGGCGATGGCGTCGGGCGCGAAATCGTCGAGGCTCTCGAAGGTGATGTCGACGGCGAGATTGCCCTCGCCGGTCAGCGAGTTGGGCACGTTGAAGGCGGCGCGCGGCTTCATCGACGACATCCGGTCGTCGAAGTTGTCGACATCGATCTCGAGGAACTTGCGGTCGGCCACCGCCGGAAGCGGCTCTGCCGACTTGCCCGAGAGGTCCGACATCACGCCCATGACGAAGGGCAGCTGGACGGATTTCTCGGCGCCGTAGAGTTCGACGTCATATTCGATCTGGACGCGTGGCGCGCGATTTCGGGCCACGAATTTCTGACTGCTGTCGGCCATGCTCTGGGCTCCCGTGTTGGTCTGCAAATGAGTGCCCGCGCAAACCGGAAAGGTTCACGCGGGCTCGGATTAATCTTCGTCTTCGTCCTCGAGCCCGCCGATCAGCGCGACGTTCTCCACGCCGAGCGGGGCCATGTCCTTCATGATCGCGAGGAAATCCGCCGAGACGAGCCGGCGCGCGCGGGTCAGCAGCAGCGGCACGGGGCTCGAGGGTTCGGTGCGTGCGTAGTAGTCGATGATCCGGTCGATGGCGCGTTTCACATCCTCGGGCGAGGCGATGGCGCCGGACGCGCTTGCCATTGGCGCGACCCGAGGCGCGGGGGCGGTCGGGGCGGTATCGAAAGCCTCGCCGATCTCCATCTCCGGGATCTCCTCGCCCGCGTCGTCCGCCGGCGGGGCCACATGCTCCGAGAAGCGCCGGACAATTTCGCGCAAGACACGCTCGAGGGGCTCGAGGTCCGGCCCGTCGCTGCCGATATGGCCGTCGAAGGCGGCAGAGATGGCGCGCACGTGCCCGAGACTGGTCTCGGCCGCCTCGGCGCGGGCGGCGAGTGCTGCGGCGTCGCTGTCCATGAAGGCCGCGGCGATGGTCTGCGGGGTCGGCACCTCGCCCTCGCCGGGTGCCGGCAGCTCGCCCTCGGCGATCTTCACGTCGCGCAGAGAGACCTGCCCGAAGGCGCGGCTCTCGGCCAGGGGCGCGGCGCGCAGGGCGGCCAGAACCGTGGCGCGGTCGGTGAGCCCAAGCACCGCGTTGACCCGCATCGTGGGGTCGTCGTCATCCTCGGCGTCGAGCTGCGGGTGCACGCTGTCCCAGTGGTCCTCGAGCCCGTTGCGGATGTAGCCCAGCACCGTCTCGAAGCCTGTGAGCCCTTCGGTGCGCAGCGTGGCATTGGCAAGGATCACCGCCACCCGCAGGTCGCGACTGCGGCCCAGAAGCGTGGTCGCGGCGCGGGCGACCTCGGCAAAGTCCGGGTCTTCGGCGGGGATCACCGCATCGCCGATGACGCGTTCCTCGCCCGGCGCGTTGGCCAGTTCCAGGGCGGTGAACTCGGGGTCGTATTCGAGATCCGGGCCGCTCGGCGCGTCGGCGTCGAGGGCGGCGAGGCAGGGATCGAGATCAAGCATGGCGGAGCCTTTCGCAGGTCAGGTCAGGTCAGGGCGGCGCGCAGGAAGAGCGCGCGCTCGTCGGGGTCGGAGATCGCCTCGGAGAGCGTCTGCGCCAGCGCCTCGAGGCTTGCGGCCTTGCGGGCGCTCTTGCGCACCAGCACCGGGGCGATGGGGCCGAGATGCGGCTTCAGCAGATCGGTGAGGCGGGTGAGCGCGGCGTCGGGAAGGCCCGGTGCGGTGCCGAGTCCCGTGGCGTCCTGCGACAGCGCGCTTTCGATGGCGCGTCGCAGGGTCATGCGTTCGGCCTCGTCTTCGAACTCGGCCAGAACGGCGGCAATGAGCTGTTCCGTGGTCGCGGCCTTGGCGGCGGCGCGGCGGGCGATCACCCGGCCCATCGGGCCGAGGCTGCCGGTGAGGTGCTGCTCGAGCCGCGCCAGCGTGCCGCCGCTCATCCGGGTGAGCATGGTTTCGGTCAGCGTGGCGTCGGGGGCGCGCGCGCTGGGCGCGGCCTCGATCAGGCCGGTGCGGTCGGCGGCGGGCAGGATTGCCGCCAGCGCCGCGCGCATGCCCTCGGCGCTGGCATAGCGCTTTTCCGGATCGACATGCATCGCGGTCATCACCACGTGGTCGACCTCGGCGGGCAGGCTCTCGACGATCTCGCCGGGGCGCGGTGCCTGGCCGCTGCGCACCGCCGCGAACAGCGCCTCGACGCCGCCGCCCTTGTAGGGCTTGCGCCCGGTCAGCAGCTCGTAAAGCACCACGCCGCAGGCATAGATGTCGGCGCGGGCATCGACCTCGGCGCCGCTCAGCTGCTCGGGCGCCATGTAGGAGGGCGTGCCGATCATACCGGCGCTGGTGGCCTCCATCGCGGTCAGGCGGGCGATGCCGAAATCGGTGAGCTTCACGGTGCCGTCATCGGTCAGCATGACGTTGGCGGGCTTGAGATCGCGGTGCACGATCCCGGCGGCGTGGATGCCCGAGAGACCGGCGAGGATCTGGGCAAAGATCGCGTGGATCTCCTCGAGCGGCAGGCGCGTGCCCTCGGTCAGCCGATCCTCGAGGGTCACCGAGCGCACCCGCTCCATCACCAGGTAGGGCAGGCCGTCCTGCTGCAGGAAGTCGAACACGGTGACGAGGTTGGCGTGCTGCACCCGGCCCGCGGCGCGGGCCTCGCGGCCGAAGCGGTCGAGCCAGTCCTGGCTGCCCTCGCTGCCGATCAGGTGCTGGTGGATGGTCTTGATGGCGACGGGGCGGTCGATGTCCGGATCCTGCCCGGCATAGACCACGCCCATGGCGCCCTCGCCCAGCACCCCGTCGATGCGGTACTTGCCGACCATGCGGCGCCCGCCGCCGGGCACGATGACGGTCGCATCAGACATCGATCATGCTCATCGCGCGTTCGAGGCTGCGGCGCATCCGGTTGAACGAGACCGAGAGCGAGCTGATCTCGTCGCGGCCCGGCTTCTTGTACTCCTCGACCGAGAAATCGCCCATGCTGACCTTCTCGGCGACCTCGGACATGCGCCGCACCGGGCGCAGCACGATCCGTCCGAGCATCAGGTTGGTGAGAACGAAGACCAGCAGAAACACCCCGGCGAGGCCCACGATCAGGATGATCCCGGTCTCGAGCGCGCGCTTGTCGGCGATCGACATCGGCGCCGAGATGATCTGCGCGCCCACGGTCTCGCCCAGCTCCCAGCCGAAGCCGTGATCGGGGCCGTAGAGATCGACCATGGCGGGCGGCGCGGCCTCGGGGGTCGAATGGCAGCGCAGGCAGCCCTCCTGGTAGATGGTCAGCGGGAAGGCCACGGTGAGGAAGCGCCCGTCCTCGCGGTCGACCACGGTCGAGAGCTGCTCGAGCGAGGGATCGGCGCGGAACTGGTCGATCAGGTCCTTCTCGAGCGGCGTCGGCAGGTCGGCGGGGTTGGTCGGATCGAGCGCGGCTTCCTTGTAGCTGAACTCGGGGAAGTGCTCCTGCACGTTGGCAAAGACCGAGCGCGCCGCGAAGGAGGTGACGGTCTCGGGCAGGAACAGGATGTCGTTGTCGTCCGAGAGCAGCGGGTCGATATTGGTGAGCGTGTAGGAGCGCACCGCCAGCGCGTTGGCACGCAGCAGCCGGATGGAGTCCTCGATCTCGTCCACCGCCGAGTCCTGCACGAAGCGGTAGGAAAGGCCGGCGGCGGCACCGATGCCGATGATACAGGCCAGAAGCAGGACGATGTTGTATTTGAAACGCAGGCCCATTGGGTGACTCCTTGGGGTTTGCGCGTCCTCGCGCGGGGTGGGAACAGGCGGGCCGAAGCCCGCGCGGGATCAGGAACTGAGGTCGAGAAGCTGGCGGCGGTTGAGCACGCCGGTGGTGTCTTCGGAGCGGCTCTGCTGGAACGCGGTGATCGCCTCGCGGGTCTGCGGGCCGAAGATCCCGTCCACGAGGCCACGGTAGAAGCCCTCGGCGCGCAGCTCGCGCTGGATGGTGCGCTTGGCCGAGCGCGAGAGCGACTGCTCGAGGATGCGCAGCTCCTCGACGGTCTCGGCGGGGGCCTGGGGTTCGGGCGTCGCCGCGATCACCGGTGCGGGCTGCGACGCGGGGGCCGGGGCGGGTACAGCGGCGGCTTCGGGTGTTTCGGGCTCCGGTGCCGGCTCTGGCTCAGGGGCGGCGCGCAGCAGGATGCGGTTCGAGGGCAGGTCGGACAGCGTCACGCCGTCCTTGGTGAACATGCCGCGCAGGATGGTGCCGAGATCGACCTCCTCCTGCCTGGCGGCGTCTTCGAGCACCGTCAGCACCGGACCGAATGCGCCGATCTCGGCCACCACCACGGCCCCTGCGCCGGGGACCGCATCGGGCGCGCGCACGACCTTGCTGATGCCGCCCGGAAGGCCCGTGGGCGGGGCGGTCACGGTCAGCACCACGGCGCCGCCCTGCTCGGAGAGCGCAGCGGAGCGGGCGAAGGCCAGCGTCGGAATCGCCTGGGTGAAGAGGTCGGTCGAGCGGGCCAGCGTGGCCTCGGCAGGCAGCACGTAGTCGCGCCCCTCGAAGGTCACCGCGGGCGCGTCGAGATAGACGAAGGTGGCGCGGGAATCCTCGGCCTCTCGGGCGAAGCGCTGCAGGATCGAGCGCAGTTCGGCATTGTTGGGATCGGCGGCGCGCAGGGTCTCGGCGCCCATCAGCTGGAGCTGGGTCTGCACCGCGTCGGCCCGGGCCCCGCCATCGCCCACGGAGACCACGAGAGCGACGGTGCGGTCGCTGCCCTGCGCGTGTAGCGGCAGGGCGGTGATCATCAGGCTCAGGATCGTCAGAACTGCGCGGGCAAACATGGCAGGGCCTCTCTCGGTTGGCGTCGTTGCGCCGGAGCGGAGAGGCGGGGGCGGGGGAGAGCGCCCGGCCTGTCTCTGCTCCGGTCATCCCGTAGGTGCCCGGAGCAGAGAGCGAGGTTCATTTCATGGGGAAATTATTTCGCCGAGGCGGCGCGGCTCAGTCGTGACAGGCCGGGGCAGAGGCCTCGACCGCGCGCAGCGCCTCGCAGGCGTCGACCATCGGCACATCGCCATGCATTACCACCGCGCCATGCAGGGCGTGGGCGATGTCGGGGGCGGCGAGGTCGTGGTGCCGGGCGCGCAGAAGCGCCACGACGCCGCTCACATGGGCGGCGGCGACGGAAGAGCCGGAGACGTAGCGGTAATCGTTATGCGGGGCGGCGCTGATCACGTCGACCGCCGGGGCGGGGATCTGCCGCTCGGTGCCGTGCCCTGCGGCGATCACCCCCGGCAGCGAGGCGGGGAAGGTGGGCTCGGGGCTCTCGCCCCAGGCGGCCACGACGATCATCCCGGCAGCCTCCGCCGCCTCGACCAGCTCCTGCAAGAGCGGGTCCGGCGGGCCGCCGAGGCTCATGTTCAGCACGTGCACGTCGTTGAGGATGGCGAAGTTCAGCGCCCGCGCCAGCGAGAAACTGTTGCAGCGACCGCCCATCCCCTGCGGCTGCCAGCAGGCGCGCAACCCGATCAACTGCGCCTGCGGAGCGACGCCGATCATGCCGATCTCGTTGTCGGCATCGGCGGCGATGATGCCGGCAATGGCGGTGCCATGCGGCTCGGCGGCGCTTCCCTGCGCATTGCCGACGAAATCGCGCAGGTCGGCGAGCCGGTTCGCAAGGTCCGGGTGATCGCTGTCGATGGCGCTGTCGATGACGCCGACGCGCACCCCCGCGCCGGTGCTGAGCCGGTGGGCCGCAGCGGCGTTGATCTGTTTGAGCGCGCTCTGCATCGGCAGCAGCGGGTCGCGGTAGAGCACCTCGAACACCTGGAAGTCGTTCATCCGCTGCACCGTGCGGATCTGCGCATCGGCCTGCATCCGGGCGATCAGAGCATCGAGATCCGGCGTGCCGGCGGTGTCGACCACGAGGCAATGCACGGACAGAGATTGCAACGGCCATTCGGCGGTAAGGGTGACGTCGAAGCGCGCCTCGATCTCGGCGGCGACGGCGCTCAGCGCGTCGGGCTCCGCCAGCGGCACGGTGAGGATGAGGTGGGTCTGCGTGGCGATGCCATCGGCCGGAACCAGCCGCCAGGGCGGCGCCTGCTGCGCCCGCAAGGGGGTGGCAAGCAGGAGCGTGGCGAGGAGAAGCGAGACGATGACACGCAGCATGGGGATCACTCGTTGGGGGCGGCGAACAGGACCTCGGAGGTGGCCATCAGCGCCTGCGCGGCGGTTGCGAGATCGGCTTCCGGGGCGGCGGCGGCGGTGTAGACGCCGGTCTCGGAGGGGCCATCGAGCAGCGTCAGACCATGCGCGGCGAGCAGCTGCGTCAGGTCGTCCTCGGCCAGATCGCTGGCAAGCTGGAACTTGACCGCATGGTCGGCATCGGCGCCGCTTGTCAGGGTCTGGTAGTCGTCGCCGACCGGCTGGAACAGGATCACCGCGAGCAGCACGCAGGCGGCGACGCCAAGCCCTCCGAGCGCGTAGCCCCCGCGCAGACCGGCGAACCAGCCCTTGGACTGCGGCACCGGCGCGCGCGCCGCCGCCTCGGCGTCGATCTGGGCGCGCAGCTTTTCCCAACTGCGGTCGACGGGGGCTTCAGAAGGGTCGACGGTGGCGACCTGCTGGGCGAGGTCGTGCTGTCGGGCGACTTCGGCGGCGAATTGCGGAGAGACACGGGCCTGGTGTCTGACCAGCTCTGCCTCGTCCTCGGGCAGGCTGCCGTTGACGTACCACGGGATCAGCTCCCAAGCGGTCTCGTAGGCGTCTGACCTCGGGATGTGGTTGGAATCATGCAACTGCGTTCTCCGAACTCTGGTGCGCCTCGTCCGACAGCATCTCGCGCAGGCGTTTGCGTGCCGTCATCATGCGCGTCTTCACGGTGCCCACCGGGCACTCGAGGATTTCCGCGATCTCCGTATAGAGATAGCCATTATAATAGGTGAGCTCCACAACCGCGCGCAATTCCGGTGTCAGTTGCTGGAGCGCGGCAGCGAGATCCTTCTTGTGCATCACCGCAGTTTCGGTGTCGCTGCCGTCGGCCACAAGCCCTTCGTCCAATTCCACGTCTCCTTTGCGCTTGCCGAGCTTCTGGCGCTGCTTGAGCGACATCCGGTAGGCGATCCCGAAGATCCACGACGAGGGCTTCGACAGCCCCTGAAAGCGGTCGGCGGTGCGCCACACGGTCATCAACGCATCGTTGGCGACCTCCTCGGCGGACTCGGCGTTGTCGGTGATGCGCCTCGCGAAATGCATCAGTTTGGGAAAGTACTTCCGATGCAGTTCCTCGAACGCTGTGACGTCGCCTTCGGCGACGGCAGCCAGCAAGGCCTCGTCGGTTCTGGGCTTTGGGCCGGTACGGGCGGCCCGGAGGGAATTGAATATGCGCATGCCAAATCATCGCTTTGCTGTCTGCGGTGATAGGTGCCCCGACGATTGAAAATGGTTCATCGGATCAACAGAAATTTTGGGCACCCGGAAACCGGAGTGGAAATGTGCATCCGGACGAGACCTGCCCGGGCCGCGATGGCATCGCTTCGCGCGCCGCTCGGGCGGTCCACCGCGAAGGTGAAAGATGAGCGCCGTCACAGCCCCGGCGTGGCGGGATCGCGTCTGGCCTGGCGATCCACCCGCGCTTTCGCGGAGCTGGTCAGAGACTTCATCTTCCGGTTGATGCCGCGCCGCCGAGGTGAGACGCCGGTTCGGTCTTGAGCGCAAGTTCTAAGTGGCTCGTTTATATACATACATCATTCGCCTCTCACGAAGCGTTGTCGCCACCGTTGTAATCGCCGTTGTAATCGACGCGATATTCGATTTTTTCGAAAATCAATCCGTGGTTGCGGCTTGATTGCCTGAAAAGCAGGCGGTTTGAGAACAAAGGCCGTGTCCCGAAGCGAAATGCGCCTCCGGGCGCAGAGCGCAAAACGGCCCGGCAGCCTCTTGGGCGACCGGGCCGTGCGCGGGGAGCATGGGGACAGGTGAACGGCTTACTTGAGCACGTGCCAGACGCCGCCGACGCCGTCGCCATTGACGTCGCCCGGTGCGCTGTCGCCGGCCCAGTAGTACAGCGGCATACCCTTGAACGCCCACTGCTCGGCACCGTCCTTGCGGGTCACGAGGCTGAAGTTGCCCTCGGCGCTGGCGCCCGACTTGGCGACGAACGGCGGCCAGCTTGCGGCGCAGCCGTCGTAGCAGTTGCTGGTGCCCGGCGCGTCCTTGTCGAAGATGTAGAGGGTCATGCCCTCGCCATCGACGAGAACGCCGCCGCCGGACATGCCGGCCGGGGCCGCGATGGCGGTGGTTGCGGCGACGGACAGGGCGGCGCCGGCGATCAGGGTGAGAAGTTTCATGCAAAGGTCTCCTGTGGTGGTGTCTGGCCCAGACCATCTCGTTCTGGATACCGGGTTAGTGCCGGTGCCCCACCACAGGGTTCATTCGTGCGGGATATATTCCAAGGCTTCGGGCGCCAAGCTCAGCCAAGCGCGATGATCGGCCCGTCGAGCAGCCCCATCAGGTCGCCGAAATAGCCGCCCGAGCGGGCCGGACGCGTCGGGTCCGACGTGATGGCGACGGCGAGATCGCGCTCCGGGTGGGCGGCGATCACCTGCCCGCCATAGCCGCGCCCGAGGATCCAGCCGCTGTCGCTCAGGAACCAGCCGTAGCCATAGCCGAGACCGGACCAGCGCGAGCGGGTGCGGGCCTCTTGCGAGGCGTCGACCCAGTCGGCGGGCAGCACCTGCGCGCCGTCGTAGCGTCCGCCGTCGCGCATGGCGACGGCCACGCGCAGCATCGCCTGGGGCGTCAGCGCCATCTCGTTGCCGCCAAAGTAGAAGCCCTGCGGATCGCGGGTCCAGGGCGGGATCTCGATGCCGAGCGGGGTGCCGAGGTGGCGCCGCGCAAGTGTCAGCAGGCTGTCGCCGGTGGCAGTGGCGATCGCGGCCCCCAGAAGATGCGTGGTGCCGGTGGAATAGATCATCTGGCCGCCATTCTCGGCCACGCGCGGCTGGCGCAGCACGTAGGCGACCCAGTTCGAGGAACTGACCCAGGCACCGTAATTCGCCCCCGAGGTGCGCTCGAGCCCGGCGCGCAGGGTGACGAGATCACGCATGGTGAGGTCTTCGACGCCCTCGGTGGCCCCCGACGGGATCAGGCTCGGGGCGACATCGCCGAGCCGCGCCTCGACGCTCTCGATGCCGCCCTCGTCGATCACCGCGCCGAGGATCAGCGCAAGCACGCTCTTTGAACAGGACTTGATATTGGCGACCCGGGTCAGACCGGGGCCGCGCGGGGCCTCGGCCAGCAGCGTCTCGTCGCCGCGGCGGATCTGGATCGAGTGCAACTGGTCGAGATCGACCGCGAGGTCGCGGATCTCGTCTGTGCTTTGCTGGGCGCGCAGCAGCGACGGCGCGGCGAGGCTGCCGGCGAGGGCGAGAGAGAAGTGTCGGCGCGACAGCATGGCGGACTCCTGCGATTTGCGTGTCACAAGATTTGGCAGGCGTTCCGGGAAAGGAAACCCGCGCGGCGGGGCGCGCGGGTCACGCCGCATCAACAGCCGGTGAGGCGGCGCTCAGAACAGCTCGATATAGCGCTCGATCTCCCACTGGGTCACGTGGCGCAGGTAATCCTGCACCTCGAAGCGGCGCGAGCGCACGAAGTGATCGACGAAGCTGTCGCCAAAGAGCGAGCGCGCTGCCTCGCTGGCCTCGAGCCGGTCGGTGGCCTCGACGAGATCGCGCGGGAACCGTGCGCTGGCGGCGGGCTGCACTTCGTAGGCGCTGCCCTTGACCGGGGCGGGCGGCTCGGCCCCGGTCTCGATCCCGCGCAGACCGGCGGCGAGGCAGAGCGCCATCACCGCGTGCGGGTTGGAGTCTGCCGCGGGCACGCGGAACTCGATGCGCGTCGCCTCGGGGCTGTCGTTGATGATGCGCACCGCGGCGGTGCGGTTTTGCACGCCCCAGCTTGCCCATGTCGGCGCCCAGGCCCCGGGCACCAGTCGCTTGTAGGCGTTGACCGTCTGCGCCGTCAGCACCAGCATCTCGGGCATCAGCTCGAGCACCCCGCCGAGGAAATGCCGTGCCGTCTGCGACAGCCCGTCCGGCGCGTCGGGATCGGAGAACGCCGGTGCGCCGTCCTTCTGCAGTGAGATGTGGAAATGCCCGGACTGGCCCGAAAGCTCGGGCGAGAGCTTGGACATGAACACGGTGGTCAGCGCGTTGCGGGCGAAATAGGCTCGCGCGAAATTGCGAAACAGCGCCGCGTCATCCGCCGCCTTGACGCCCGAAGCCACCGTGAGCGGGGCCTCGAAGCAGCCCGGCCCAAGCTCGGTATGCAGGCTGTCGAGGCCGATATCCATCAGGCTCATGCATTGCCGCAGCCCGTCGAACAGGTCGCCATAGGCGGCCGCCGATTGCAGCGAGTAGGTGCGGTTGGCCTTGGCAAAATGCTGCAGGTCGCGATAGCGCTTCTCGCGCAGGCTGTCGGCAGTCTCGTCGAGCAGGAAGAACTCGTATTCGAAAGCGGCGGTGACGTCGAAGCCCATCGCCTCGGCCTTGGCAAGATGCTTGAGCAGCTGGTTGCGGGGGGATTTCTTGCCGAACTCGCCGGTGAAGTCCGCGACCATCACCTCGGCATCGGCGCCGAAGGGCCAGTGCCGGCGGGTCTCGGGGAAGATCTGTGCCGGGCGGTCGATATAGGTCTCGCTGTCGTCCCATGTCTTCTCGGCGCTGTCCCAGGCGTGCAGCACGTCGCAGAAGCTGTAGCCCTTCTCGATCAGCTTGTCGGCCTTGCTGCTGTCCATCAGCTTGTGGCGGAACAGCCCGTCGAGGTCGAAGATGCCCACATGGACGTCGCGAGAGACGTGTTCGGGGATGCCGTTGCTGTCCATGAGGGGCTGCTCCTTGCTGATCTTTTTGTCCGCCCTGGGCGGGTTCGGGCGGAGTTTGACCGGCACAAGGGGGCTGTCAAGGAACCGCGCGCCATTGCTGCCGTCGAGAGGAAGCATCTGGCGAAAATGGATAAATTCTGCGCAGGTCCTGTGGCCGGTCACGTTGTGATCAGGGGTGGCGCGCGCCGATTGCCACGCCGCTTGTGCCGCGCATAGTATCGCCGTCATGGAAGGGCCCGACGCGCTGACCCAGGACGACCCCAATGCCATGACCGACGAGGCATGGCAGTCGGTGCTGCGCGCCGTCGACCAGACCTATTCCGAGCTGGTGGCGCATCAGGAACAGCTCGAGCACCAGAATGCCGAGCTGACCGCCGCCAAGCATCTCATTGAAGGCGTGCTGCATTCGGTGAGCGACGTGCTCATCGTGATCGACCGCGACGGCAGCGTCGCCGAGGCCAGCGAGTCGCTCTTCGCGCTGGTCAGTGGCGGGGCGCCTGAGGTGCTCGGCCGCCCGGTGGCCGAGATCTTCGATGCCGAGGGCGCGGCGCAGATCGGCGCGGCGCTGAACCAGCTGCGCATGAACCACGCGGTGGCGGATTTCGAGGCCAGCATCCCCACCGAGACCGGCGCGCAGCCGTTCCACATCGTGCTGTCGCCCCGGCTCGACGCGCGCGACCGCTTCGGCGGCGCGGTGCTCAGCGGGCGCCCGCTGGGCGAGCTGCGCCGCGCCTATGCCGAGCTCGAGCTGAGCCACGAGCAGCTCAAGCAGGCGCAGAGCCAGATCGTGCGCAACGAGAAGCTGGCCTCGCTGGGGCGGCTGCTGGCGGGGGTGGCGCACGAGCTCAACAACCCGATCAGCTTCGTCTATGCCAGCACCCATGCGCTGGAGAAATATGTCGGCCAGTTCGAGACCTATTTCCAACAGGTCCAGTCCGGTGCCAGCCGCGACGAGCTGGTGCGGCTGCGCAGCGAGCTCAAGCTCGAGCGCGCGCTGGGCAATCTCTCGACCGCGATCCACGGCGCACGCGAGGGTGCCGAGCGGGTGCGCGACATCGTCGCCGACCTGCGCCGCCTGTCCTCGGAAGGCAGCGGCGAGAAGGTGGTCTTCGACTTGGCCGAGACCGCGCGCGTCGGCGCCCGCTGGGTCGAGCGCGGTGCCAAGTCCGGCGTCACGGTGGCGTTTACTGGCGAAGACAGCCTGCGCGTGCTTGGCGTGCCGGGCCATATCCAGCAGATCGTGATGAACCTCGTGCAGAACGCGCTCGACGCGGTGGACGGGGGCGCGGCACCGGAGGTCCGCATTGATCTCGCCGTGCAGGGCGGACGGGCACGGATGACCGTGTCGGACAACGGTCCCGGCATTCCGGACGAACAGCGCGCGGCGGTGTTCGACCCGTTCTTCACCACCAAGCCGGTGGGCAAGGGCACCGGGCTTGGGCTTTCCATCAGCGCCAAGATCGCCGATGAACATGGCGGGCAGCTTTCGCTGCTGCCAGGGCCGGGGGCGGTCTTCGTGCTCGACCTGCCGCTGGCGGACACACCGGGAGAGGCCTGAATGAATATCCTCTGGCTGCAATCGGCCGGCTGCGGCGGCTGCACCATGTCGCTGCTCTGCGCCGAGAACCCCAACGTGCTCGACACGCTGGGCGATGCCGGCATCGAGTTCCTCTGGCACCCGTCGCTCTCGGTCGAGACCGGCTGCGAGGTGCAGGCGCTGCTGCGCGCGGTGGAGCGCGGCGAGATCGCGCTCGACGTGCTGTGCTTCGAGGGCTCGGTCGTCACAGGCCCGCGCGGCACGGGCAAGTTCCACATGCTGGCCGGCACCGGGCGCTCGATGCTCGACTGGGTGCGGGCGCTGGCGCCGATGGCCGAGCACGTGGTGGCGGTGGGCACCTGCGCGGCGTTTGGCGGCATCACCGCGGCGGGCGGCAACCCGGCGGGCGCGGTGGGGCTGCAATATGACGGCCGCCAGAAGGGCGCGGCGCTCGACGAGGGCTTCACCAGCCGCTCCGGCCTGCCGGTGATCAACGTGGCGGGCTGCCCGACGCATCCCGCCTGGGTCACCGAGACGCTGCTGATGCTGGCGGGCGGGGCGCTGGGCGCGGGCGATCTCGACGTGCTCGCCCGGCCGCGCTTCTACGCCGATCACCTGGTGCATCACGGCTGCACCAAGAACGAGTTCTACGAGTACAAGGCCAGCGCCCGGACGCTTTGCGAGATGGGCTGCATGATGGAGCATCTGGGCTGCGTCGGCACGCAGGCGGTTGGCGATTGCAACATCCGCCCGTGGAATGGCGAGGGATCGTGCACGCGCGGGAATTACCCCTGCATCGCCTGCACGGCGCCGGAATTCGAAGAACCCGGTCACCCGTTCACCGAGACGCCGACCATCGCGGGCATCCCGGTAGGGCTGCCCTCGGACATGCCGAAGGCGTGGTTCATGGCGTTGGCCTCGCTGTCCAAAGCCGCGACACCGCAGCGCATCGAGCGCAACGCCCATTCCGACCGCCTCGTACAGGCGCCAAGCGTGAAGGCCCGCAAATGAGCGACAGGCAGCTGCTGGTCGGCCCGTTCAACCGTGTCGAGGGCGATCTCGAGATCCGCCTCGACGTGACCGACGGCCGGGTCTCGGAGGCGCGGGCCAACTCGCCTCTGTTCCGGGGTTTCGAGATGATGTTGCAGGGCAAGGCGCCAAGCGACGCGCTGACCCTGACGCCGCGGATCTGCGGCATCTGCTCGATCAGCCAGTCGGCGGCGGCCGCGCTGGCGCTGGCCGATGCCGGCGGGGTGACGATGCCGCCACAGGGGCGGCTGGCGGCGGCGATCCTGCACGGGGTGGAGAACCTCTGCGATCACATCAGCCATTTCGCGCTGTTCTTCATGCCGGACTTTGCCCGGCCCGTCTATGCCGGGCGCACGTGGCACGACCGCGCGGTGGCGCGCTACACCGCGCAGCAGGGTTCGGCGGTGCGGCCGCTGATCGAGGCGCGGGCGCAGCTCTTCCACATCGTGGGGCTTCTGGGCGGCAAGTGGCCGCACACGCTGGCGATCCAGCCCGGCGGGGTCACCCGCGCGCCCGATGCGCGCGACCGCATCCGCATCCAGACCACCCTGCGCGCCGCTAGGCGCGTGCTCGAGCGCGAGCTCTTCGGCGGGTCGTTGGAGGCCTTCGCGGCGCTGGGCTCGGTGTCTGGGTACGAGGGCTGGGCCGGCGGCGACGTGGCGCTGTTCTCGGAGATCTCGGCGGATCTGGGGCTGGACGGGATCGGCGTGGGGCCGAAGCGGTATCTCTCCTGCGGGGCCTATCCGCTGGCCGAGGGCCGCGTGACCGGGGCCGGCGTCTGGGAGGACGGGTCGGTCTCCGCCTTCGATCCGGGCGAGATCGTCGAGGATGTGAGCCACGCCTGGATGCTGGGCGAGGCGGCGCATCCGGCGCAGGGCGCGACGCTGCCCGACGAGGACATGGCCGAGCCGAGCTACAGCTGGTGCAAGGCGCCGCGTCTGGGCGGGCGCACGGTCGAGGTCGGCGCGCTGGCGCGGCAGGTGCTCGACGGGCACCCGCTGGCGCTGGCGCTGGCCGGGGAGGGCTCGGTGCGGGCGCGCATCGCGGGGCGGCTGCTCGAGATCGCCCGCACGGTGCTCTGGCTCGAGGACTGGGCGGCGGCGCTGGATCCTGGGGCGGTGTTCATGGACCCGGCGCCGGCGCTGCGCGAGGGCTCGGGTGTGGGGCTCGTCGAGGCGGCGCGCGGCGCGCTGGGGCACTGGATCACGGTCGAGAAGGGGCGGATAACGCGCTACCAGATCGTGGCGCCGACGACGTGGAATTTCTCGCCGCGCGATGCCGGCGGCGTGCCGGGGCCGGTCGAGGCGGCGCTGGTGGGGGCGCCGGTGGGCGAGGGCGAGACCACGCCGGTGATGGTGCAGCACGTGGTGCGGAGTTTCGATCCATGCATGGTTTGCACGGTGCATTGACCTCGAAGGAGGAGGGGGGCGCTGCCCCCGTCCGCGCGGGGCGCGGACTCCCCCGGGATATTTTTGGCCAGAAGAAGATGCGGGCGTGGTGAGCGGGCGGCGCATCAGGGTGCGCGGGCAGGTGCAGGGGGTGGGGTTTCGTCCCTTCGTCTGGTCGCTGGCGCAGCGCTTCGGGGTGTCCGGAGAGGTGTCAAACGATGCCGAGGGGGTGCTGATCCTCTGTGCCGGGGGCGATCTCGACGGGTTCGAGGCCGCGTTGCGGGGCGAAGCGCCGCCGCTGGCGCGGGTCGACGCGGTGGAGAGCTGTGCGGCGGAGGTGCCTGTGGGAGAGGGCTTTGCCATCGTGGCCTCCGGCGGGCCGGGGGCGGAGACGCGGGTGACGCCGGATGCGGCGAGCTGCGGTGACTGCGTGGCGGAGATCTTCGACGTGGGGCGGCGACGGGGCTACGCCTTCACCAACTGCACCAATTGCGGGCCGCGCTTCACCATCCTCACCGGGCTGCCCTATGACCGGGCGCAGACCACCATGGCGGGTTTCGTGCTGTGTGATGCGTGCCGGACTGAATACGAGGACCCGGGCGACCGGCGTTTCCATGCCCAGCCGGTGGCCTGCCCGGATTGCGGGCCGCGACTGTGGTTCGAACGTGAGGGGCGCGAGGTCGCGGGGGATGCGGTGGCGCGCGCCGCGGAGGCGCTGGGGCGCGGCGCGATCCTCGCGGTGAAGGGCCTCGGCGGATTTCATCTGTGCTGTGATGCGACGGATGCTGGCGCGGTGGCGGAGCTTCGGCGGCGCAAGCGGCGCCCGGCGAAGCCGCTGGCGCTGATGGCGTCTTTCGAAGTGCTGAAGGGCTATGCGGCTCCGGGTGTGGCCGAGCGGGCGTTGCTTGAGGAGCCGGCGGCGCCGATCGTTCTGTTGCCGAAGCAGGAGGGCGGCCTGCCCGAGGCGCTGGCGCCGGGACAGGGGGCGCTGGGCTGGATGCTGCCCTACACGCCGCTGCATCATCTGCTCTGTTCCGCTGTGGGGCGGCCCTTGGTGATGACCAGCGGCAATCTCTCGGGCGAGCCGCAGGCCATCGGCAATGCCGAGGCGCGCGAGACGCTCGGTGGCCTCGTTGACGCCTTCCTCATGCATGACCGCGACATCGCCCGGCGGCTCGACGACAGCGTCGAGCGGATCACGCCGCAGGGGCCGATGGTGCTGCGCCGGGCGCGCGGGCGGGTGCCGGGTACGCTGGCGCTGCCCGATGGCTTCCCGACGCGACAGGTGGTGGCCTATGGCGGACAGATGAAGGCGGCGATTTGCCTGGTGAAGAACGGACAGGCGCTGCTTGGACATCACCTTGGCGAGCTCGACGAGGCGCTGACATGGGAGGCCTTCCTGCAGGCGGATCGCGACTATGCGGCGCTGTTCGATCATCGTCCCGAGGCGGTGGCCTGCGACCTGCACCCGGGCTACCGCGCGAGCCAGCATGCGCAGGGGCTGGGGCTTCCTGTGGTCGAGGTGCAGCATCATCACGCCCATCTCGCGGCCTGCCTTGGCGAGAACCGCTGGCCGCTCGACGCAGGACAGGTGGCGGGGATCGTGCTCGATGGCACCGGGCTGGGCGCGGACGGAACGCTCTGGGGCGGCGAGCTGCTGCTCGGTGATTACCGGGGGGTCGAGCGGCTGGGATGGCTGCGCCCGGCGCCGCTGGTCGGTGGCGACCGGGCGGCGAGGGAGCCGTGGCGCAACGCGCTGGTGCGGCTCGATCAGGCCGGGCTGGGGGACGAGGCCGAGGCGTTTTTCGCGGCGCACCCGCTGGCGCCGCTGCGCATGGCGGCCGCGAAAGGGTTGAACGCGCCGCTCTCCTCCAGCGCCGGGCGGCTTTTTGATGCGGTGGCGGCCTGTCTCGGGATCTGCCCGGCGGTGCAGAGCTATGAGGGCGAGGCGGCAACGCGGCTCGAGGCGCTGGCCGGGGGTGCGGGCGAGGGCTATAACCTGCCCTTCGCAAAGGGCGTCTTCGACACCGCGCCGCTGTTCCGGCAGCTGGTGCAGGACGGGCGCGCTGGCGTGCCGGTGGCGCAGCGGTCGTGGCGCTTTCATGCCGGGCTGGCGGAGGCCTTCGCGGCGCAGGCGCGGGCGCTGGTCGAGAGCGGGCGGGCAGAGGCGGTGGCGCTCTCGGGGGGCTGCTTCCAGAACGCGCTGCTGCTCGATCTCACGGTCAAGGCGCTGGGCGACGTGCCGGTGCTGATTCACCGCAAGACCCCTGCCAACGATGGCAGTTTGGCGCTGGGGCAGGCGCTGGTGGCGCTCGCAAGGCTGGAAAGCCGCTGACCGGAGCCCGGCGCGGCCCGGAAAGCCCCTGACCGTGCCGTGCCCCCTCCTCTCCATCTAACATACTGTCGAGGTTCATCTTTTCGAAGCGCCCGCGAAACGGGCATCGGGCTTCCGCACACGGCGGCATACCGCGATGCTCGGTGAATGCTGCGCGACAGGGAGCGTCGGCGCAGGGATTTCGCGAATTGGAGGAGGGCGCCAGCTTGAGCCAGATCGAAACCTTCTACGAGGTCATGCGCAGCCAGGGCATCACCCGGCGCAGTTTCATGAAATACTGCTCGCTGACCGCCGCAGCGCTGGGCCTCGGCCCGGCCTTCGTCCCCAAGATCGCGCATGCGATGGAGACCAAGCCGCGCACCCCGGTGATCTGGGTGCACGGGCTGGAATGCACCTGCTGCTCCGAGAGTTTCATCCGCAGCGCGCACCCGCTCGCCAAGGATGTCGTGCTGTCGATGATCAGCCTCGATTACGACGACACTCTGATGGCGGCGGCCGGCCACCAGGCCGAGGCGGCGCTGCAGGACACCATCGACAAGTACAAGGGCAACTACATCCTCGCGGTCGAGGGCAACCCGCCGCTCAACGAGGACGGCATGTATTGCATCGTCGGTGGCAAGCCCTTCGTTGATCAGCTCAAGCACGCTGCCGAGCACGCCAAGGCGATCATCTCCTGGGGCGCCTGCGCCTCCTATGGCTGCGTGCAGGCCGCCAAGCCCAACCCGACCCGTGCCACCCCCGTTCACAAGGTCATTACCGACAAGCCGATCATCAAGGTGCCGGGCTGCCCGCCCATCGCCGAGGTGATGACCGGGGTGATCACCTACATGCTCACCTTTGACCGTCTGCCGGAACTTGATCGGCAGGGGCGGCCGGCGATGTTTTACTCTCAGCGTATCCATGACAAGTGCTATCGCCGGCCGCATTTCGATGCCGGTCAGTTCGTCGAGGCCTGGGACGACGAGAACGCGCGCAAGGGCTATTGCCTCTACAAGATGGGCTGCAAGGGGCCGACCACCTACAACGCCTGCTCGACCGTGCGCTGGAACGAGGGCGTCTCGTTCCCGATCCAGTCGGGCCATGGCTGCATCGGCTGCTCGGAAGACGGCTTCTGGGACCAGGGCAGCTTCTACAACCGCGTCACCGACCTGACTCAGTTCGGGGTCGAGGCCAATGCCGACAAGATCGGCATGGCGGCGGCCGGCGTGGTCGGCGGCGGCATTGCGCTGCACGCCGCCGTCTCGGCTCTGAAATCGGCACAGAAGAAGACCCAGTCTTCGAAAGAGGAGGTGTAACCGATGGTTATCCAGACCCCCAATGGCTACACGCTCGACAATGGCGGCCAGCGCGTGGTGATCGACCCGGTGACCCGGATCGAGGGCCACATGCGCTGCGAGGTCAACGTCAACGATGACAACATCATCACCAACGCGGTTTCGACCGGCACCATGTGGCGCGGGCTCGAGGTCATTCTCAAGGGCCGCGACCCGCGTGATGCCTGGGCCTTCACCGAGCGCATCTGCGGCGTCTGCACCGGCACCCACGCGCTGACCTCCGTGCGCGCGGTAGAGGATGCGCTCAGCATCTCGATCCCCGACAACGCCAACTCGATCCGCAACATGATGCAGCTGGCGCTGGAGATCCACGACCACGTGGTGCATTTCTACCACCTGCACGCGCTCGACTGGGTGAACCCGATCAACGCGCTCAAGGCCGACCCAAAGGCGACCTCGGAGCTGCAGCAGACCGTGGGCCCGAACCATCCGCTGTCGTCGCCGGGCTATTTCCGCGACGTGCAGAACCGGCTGAAGAAATTCGTGGAATCCGGTCAGCTGGGTCTCTTCAAGAACGGCTACTGGGACAACCCCGCCTACAAGCTGCCGCCCGAGGCGGACCTGATGGCGACGACCCACTATCTCGAGGCGCTGGATCTCCAGAAGGAGATCGTCAAGGTCCACACCATCTTCGGGGGCAAGAACCCGCATCCGAACTGGCTGGTGGGCGGCGTACCGTGCCCGATCAACATGGATGGCGTGGGCTCGGTCGGCGCGATCAACATGGAGCGGCTCAACATGGTCTCGTCGATCATCGACCAGACCCAGGAGTTCAACCGCAACGTCTATATCCCCGACGTGAAGGCGATCGGCGGCTTCTACCGCAACTGGCTCTACGGTGGCGGCCTGTCGTCGCAGGCCTGCCTCGCCTATGGCGACATCCCCGAGCATCCCAACGATTTCTCGCCCGAGCAGCTGCACCTGCCGCGCGGCGCGATCGTCAACGGCAACCTCAACGAGGTGCTCGACGTCGACGTGCGCGACCCCGAGCAGGTGCAGGAGTTCGTCGACCACTCTTGGTACACCTATGGCGAGGCCGGCAAGGGTCTGCACCCGTGGGACGGTGTCACCGAGCCGAAATACGAGCTCGGCCCCAACGCCAAGGGCACCCGGACCGACATCAAGGAGCTCGACGAGGCGGCGAAATACTCGTGGATCAAGGCGCCGCGCTGGCGCGGGCACGCGATGGAGGTGGGCCCGCTGGCGCGCTACATCGTCGGCTACGCCAAGGGTCACGAGGACATCCGCGACCAGGTCGACCGGCTGCTGTCGGACATGGACCTGCCGATGGAGGCGCTGTTCTCGACGCTGGGCCGCACCGCGGCGCGGGCGCTCGAGTCGGAGTATTGCGGCCGTCTGCAACGGCACTTCTTCGACAAGATGATGACCAACATCCGCAACGGCGACGAGTCGACCGCGAATGTCGAGAAATGGGATCCCTCGACCTGGCCCTCCGAGGCCAAGGGCGTGGGCATGACCGAGGCGCCGCGCGGCGCGCTGGGGCACTGGATCAAGATCAAGGACGGGCGCATCGAGAACTACCAATGCGTCGTGCCGACCACGTGGAACGGCTCGCCCCGCGACACCGCCGGCAATATCGGCGCCTTCGAGGCCTCGCTGATGAACACCAAGGTCGAGCGCCCCGAAGAGCCGGTCGAGATCCTGCGCACGCTGCATAGTTTCGACCCGTGCCTCGCGTGTTCGACGCACGTGATGTCGCCAGACGGCGACGAACTGGCAAACGTCAAGGTCCGCTGAGGAGGAGAGGACACATGAAAAAGGCACTCGCATTCTGGCTGGCCTCCGCCTCGGCGGCCTTCGCCCATGCCGGTCACGACGCGGCCCTGCCCGCCGACGGAGCGGCGCACTGGCTGCTCTCGCCCCTGCACGGGCTGGGCGTCCTGGCGCTGGCCGGCATCCTGTGGATGGTGCTGCGCGCCCGCCGCAAGGAGTGAGCCGATGGAGCAGAAAACCGTTCCGCCCCGCGACCCGGAGGCCGACCCGCTCTCGACCTCCCGTCTGACCGGAGACGCCACCGACCAGGACATCGAGTCGATCCGCCGGCGCACCTCGGTCTTCGTCTACGAATGGCCAGTGCGGCTGTGGCACTGGATCAACGCGGCGCTGATCATGATCCTGATCGGCACCGGCTGGCTGATCGCCTCGCCGCTGCCGTCGATGAACTTCGCCGAAGCGACGTTCCAGTTCGTCATGGGCTACAACCGTTTCATCCACTTCGCCGCCGGGCAGTTGCTGACCGTGGCCTTCGCGGCCCGGGTCTACTGGGCGCTGGTGGGCAACCATCATTCCAAGCAGCTGTTCTACGTTCCGGTGTGGAAGAAATCGTGGTGGAAAGAGGTCGTCCACGAACTGCGCTGGTATGCCTTCCTCGAGGACGTTCCGAAGAAATACGTGGGTCACAATCCGCTGGCGCAGGTGGCGATGTTCTTCTTCATGACCGTCGGCATCACCTTCATGCTTCTGACCGGCTGGGCGCTCTACGCCGAGGGCGCGGGGCAGGGCTCGCTGCCGGATCTGGCGATGGGCTGGCTCATCGCCTGGGTGCAGAACACGCAGGTGCTGCACTCGCTGCATCACCTCGGCATGTGGTTCATCATCATCTTCATGATGATCCATATCTACGCCGCGATCCGCGAGGATATCATGTCGCGCCAGTCGATGGTCTCGACGATGATCTCCGGTCACCGCACCTTCAAGGACGACCTGCCGGACTGAGGTTTCCGGTTTTGGACGACACGTGGAACGGGCCCTTGCAGGGCCCGTTTTTCTTTCTGGCATTTGTCCTTGCGGATTGTCCTATTAGTGGAAAGTATCCTTCCATAACGGAAACCGTTAGTCGCATCGATTTCAGGCTTTATGTGTTTATTTTCATAAGGATAGGTAAAGGTGACTGGCAGATGCAGAATCCCTGCCAGGCGCGGGCGGACACGATAATCTCGTTCGGGCCAGCAGGCGGAAACACGTCTTTCGCCGGGCAAGCAAGGGGAGGGGACGGCATGGCGCGCAAGGCGCTCATTCTCGGCATCGGCAACGTGCTCTGGGCGGACGAGGGATTCGGCGTGCGCTGCGTCGAGCATCTCGCGGATACGCTTTCCTTCGGAGACGACGTCAGGGTGCTCGACGGTGGCACGCAGGGGCTCTATCTGCTGCCCTTCCTCGAAGAGGCCGACCTGCTCGTGGTGTTCGACGCGGTGGATTACGGCCTCCAGCCCGGCACCATGAAGGTGGTCGAGGGCGACGAGGTGCCGCGCTTCATGGGCGCCAAGAAGATGTCGCTGCACCAGACCGGCTTCCAGGACGTGATCGCCACCGCCCAGCTGATGGATTACTGCCCCGCCGAGCTTCTGCTCGTCGGCTGCCAGCCCGAGGAGCTCGAGGATTACGGCGGCGGCTTGCGCCCGGTCGTCGCGGCGCGCATCCCCGAGGCGGTGCAGATCGCCCGCGACTGGCTGGCGGCGCGCGGCTTTCACGCCACCGATGGCCGCACCGAGACCGACGCGCTGGCCGACAGCGCCATCCGGCATCAGGCCTACGAGGCCGGTCGCCCGACCGAGGAAGAGGCCTGCCGCACCGGCGATGCCCGCTTCTTCCCGGCGGCGGAGTAGGCCCGATGTGCGTCGGCATCCCGATGCGGATCCTCTCGGTCGACGGCATCGCCGGCCGCGCCACCGGCGACGAGGGTGAGGCGCTGATCGACCTGTCGCTGGTCGGCGACGTGGCGCCTGGCACCTGGGTGCTGACCCATCTCGGCCATGCCCGCGAGGTGATCTCCGAGCAGGAGGCCGAGTTGATCGCCCGGGCCCTGCGCGGCCTGCGCAGCATCATGCAAGGGGCAGGGGCGGGTGACGCCTTTGCCGATCTCGACAACCGCAGTCCCGCCCTGCCGCCGCATCTCGAAGCGGCGCGGCTGGCGGGTAAGACAACCGCCTGAACAAGACGGCCCGAGCAAACCGGCCCGCGTACACGGCCTGAGCCGCGCCCGAGGAGGACACATGTCACACCCCCTGATCGACCGGCTGGTGAGCGAGCTCGGCTGGCCCCGTCTGAGCACAATGGCCGATGTCGCGGCCTTCACCGAGGCGCCGGGCGCCCATTGCCTCTTCGTGCCGGGCGACCCCAAGCGCAACCTCGAGAGCGCCGACGTGGCGGTGATCCTGCCCGAGTTGCGCATCGCCTTCCAGCGCGCCTTCGACTGCGCCGTGGTCGATGACGCCATCGAGACCCAGCTGCGCGAGGCGACCGGCGTGCTGAAGACGCCATCGCTGATCTTCTTCCGCGACGGGGCCTGCCTCGGCGGCATCCCCAAGGTGCGCGATTGGGACGACTACATGGCGCGCATCCCGCAGATCCTGAACGCAACCCCGGCCCCGGCGGCCTGACGGAGGACAGCAGATGGTCAACAATTTCCACATGCCGCCCGTGGGCTACGGCCCCGGCTCGCAGCCCGAGGACGAGGCCGAGCTGGAATACATGCCGCTGCCGCAGGACATGCGCACCTTCTCGGTGCACATCCCCGATGTCGAGAATAGCGGCGGGCTGGCTCCGGCGATGGACCTGCTGGCGCGGGTCGCCAACGCTGCCGACCGGGTTGCCGCCGAAGGGGGCTCCGAACGCTTCGATCTCGCGGTGCTCGACCCGGCCAACCGCCGCCTGATCGCCGAGACCATGGGCGAGGGCGAGGTGGCGATGAAGATCCGTGGCCTGCCCTCGGTGCGGGCACAGGAATCGGTCTTTGCCGGCATCTGGGTGCTGCATGGCGCGGGGCTCGACGCCATCGAGGTGGCGAGCGTCCCGCAGGATGCCCGCGCCCGCGCCTTCGAGCCGTTCCGCCCCGGCGACGCGAATGCCCCGGGCACCGGCGTGGTCAACGCGCCCGCGTTGCTGGTCGAGCTGCAGGACAAGAGCGCCGGCTACGCGGCCAGCGGCGAGCTGCACGTGGTCAACCTCACCCTGCTGCCGCATACCGAGGGCGATCTGACCTGGCTCGACGCGCGGCTGGGCGTGGGCTCCACCGACATCCTGTCGCGCGGCTACGGCAATTGCCGGGTCACGGCGACGGCGCTGCCGCATGTCTGGCGGGTGCAGTTCTACAACTCGATGGACCAACTCATCCTCGACACGTTCGAGGTTACCGACATGCCCGAGGTCGCCATTGCCGCGGCCGAGGACCTGAGCGACAGCGCCGAGCGCCTGCGTGAAGTGCTGGAGGCGATCACATGAGCTTCGAGGGCAGCTATCTCGGCGCCAATGACCGGATCTCGGATCAGGCGATCATGGAATGCAAGATCTGCTGGACGCCCTACGATCCGGCCGAGGGCGACGACACGCGGCAGGTCGAGCCCGGCACGCCATTCCACGCCCTGCCGGAGGACTGGTCCTGCCCGAACTGCTCGGGGCCCAAGGAGCAGTTCATGGTGCTCGAGGATCCTGGCGCGGCGGACCTGCTCGAGGCTACCCGCATCCGCGAGGTCACCGACCGGCTGGTGGCGGATTTCCGGGAGGTCTACAACGCCAAGATGCGCGACGTGCCGATCGTCAACAAGGCGCTGCAGGTCGAGGCGATCGATTTCCGCAAGCACGGCGACTGGCTGCTCGGCGTGCTGGTCAGCCCGTGGTTCATGAACCTCGTGGCTCTGCCTGATGCCGGGCAGGACTGGTCCGGGCTGCGTGCCGGCGACAAGGAGGTGATTTCCTTCCCGTCCGGCGACTACGAGTTCATCCACAACAGCCGCGAGCTGACGGGGGGCTACAAGGCCTGCTCTCTGTTCTCGCCGATGCACGAATTCACCCGCCAGAAGGATGCCACCGATGTCGCCCGCGCGGTGATGGTGGCGCTGTTCCAGGAGGAGCACCGCGCCGAGACCGACCGCGCCGCCGAGATCCGGGCCTCCCGCGAGGCCGAGCTGGCCGCGGCCGAAGAGGGCGCGCAAGAGGCTGTGCAGGAGATCGGGGAGGCGGCGCTCGACGCGGCCCCCTCGCGCCGCACGGTGATCACCGGCGGTCTGTCGCACGACGTGCAGGACACGCAGGAACAGGGCGCAGGCTGATGCTGGACACGCGCCCCGCACCCAGGCTTGTCGCCCAGCCCGCCCCCGGTCTCCCGGTCGCGCGGCTGGTGCTCGGCAAGCCGCTCGACGAGGTCGAGGCGCTTCTCCCCCGCCTCTTCAACCTCTGTCGCGGGGCGCAGGCGGCGGCGGTCTCAGCCGCTCTTGGACGGGCCGATGACGGGACCGCCGCCGCCGAAATCGCGCGGGACGTGCTGCGCGACCACCTCCTCAAGCTTCACGCCAGCTGGCCGGCGCTGCTGGGCCTTGCGCCGCGGGCGCTGCCCGACGACTGGCGCGGAGGGGGCCACGGGCTTCTCGCGGCGCTCTTCGGTCCTGACGCCGAAGCGCCCGCGACCCCGGCAGCGTTCGACGTCTTTCTCGCGAGCAACCGCCCTGCAGCGGTGCCGCTGGCCTGCATTGCGCAGCGCTTTGCCCCCGGCGAGGCGGTGTCCGAGGGCCTGCCCGCGCCGGATGGCCAGACGCTCTGGCGGCGCGGGGCCTGCGAGAACTCGGTCGCAGCGCGCCACCTTTCGCACCCGGTGATGCGGGCGCTCGAGACCAGTCACGGGCGCGGCCCGCTCTGGCGCGCCGCGGCCCGGCTCTACGATATCGAGGCGGCGGCGCTCGGCCGGCTGCCGGCGCTCGAGGTCGCGAAGGGCCGGGCGCTTGTGCCGGCGGCGCGCGGGACCTATGCCATTCACATGCAAGTGGAAAACGGCCACGTCACCGGCTTCGACCGGGTCACGCCCACCGATGCGCTGCTGGCGCAGGGCGGCATTCTCGCGCGCAGCCTCGCGACTTTGCCGGCAGAAAAGACCAGCCTTGGCGCGCTGCTGCTTGACATTCTCGACCCGTGCAGCCCGGTGCGGCTGCGGGAGGTGATCGATGCATGAGATGTCGCTCTGCGAAGGCATCCGCCGGGTTGTCGACCAGGCCGCCGCCGCGCCCGAGATCAATCGCGTCACCCGCGTGCGGCTCGAGATCGGCCGTTTCGCCGGGGTCGAGAAGCCGGCGCTGGAGTTCGCCTGGGAGGTCGTGATGCGCGGCTCCAAGGCCGAGGGCGCGGCGCTCGAGATGATCGACCTGCCGGGCCGCGCGCTCTGCTATGACTGCATGGAGACGGTGGAGATCGACCACCGGCTCGATCCCTGCCCGACCTGCGGCGGCGGAAAGCTGATGCCCGACGGGGGCGACGAGATGAGAATCAAGGATATGGAGGTCATCTGATGTGCACGGTTTGCGGCTGCAGCGGCAGCACGGTCGAAGGGCATTCGCACGATCACGGCGCGGGGCATACGCACGACCACGGGCATGATCATGCCCATGCCCATGCCCATGGCGATGGCCACCACCATCACCACCATGACCACGGCCATCACCATCATCACGGCGCCCATGGCGACATTCATTTCGGCACAGGCGCCGCCGGCGTGGCAGTTGGCAACATGAGCCAGGAACGGCTGATCGAGATCGAGACCGGCATCCTGTCGGAAAACGACCGCTACGCCGCGGCCAATCGCGCCCGGCTCGCGGGGCAGGGCGTATTTTCCGTCAACCTCGTCTCCTCGCCGGGCTCGGGCAAGACCACGCTGCTCTGCGCCACCATCCGCGCGATGGGGGGCGATGTCGCCGTCATCGAGGGCGACCAGCAGACCAGCAACGATGCCGACCGCATCCGCGAGACCGGGGCGCCTGCGGTTCAGGTCAACACCGGCAAGGGCTGCCATCTCGACGGCCACATGGTCGGCCACGCGCTCGACCACCTGCATCTGCATGACGATGCGACGCTGTTCATCGAGAACGTCGGCAACCTTGTCTGCCCCGCCGCCTTCGACCTTGGCGAAGATGCCAAGGTGGCGATCCTGTCGGTCACCGAGGGCGAGGACAAGCCGCTGAAATACCCCGACATGTTCACCGCGGCGCGCATCGCGCTGCTGAACAAGGTCGATCTTGCGCCGCATTGCGATGTCGATCTCGAGCTCTACGAGGCCAATCTGCGCCGGGTGAACCCCACCATCGAGGTGATCCGGGTCTCGGCCCGCACCGGCGAGGGGCTCGAGCAGTGGATCGGCTGGCTGCGCAGCGAGGCGGCGGCCAAGCGTCTCGCGCAGGCGGCGGAGTAACGCGTATGTCCGACGGCACGCTTCCCACCGTTCTGGTCGTCGATGACGAGCCGTTCTCGGTCGCCTCCATGCGTATGGCGCTGGAGGACGATTTCAACGTGCTTGAAGCCACCGACGCGGAGGCGGCGTGGCGCCTGCTCGAGGAGAACTGGGTGCAGGTGGTGGTCTCGGACCAGCGCATGCCGGGGCGCACCGGGGTCGAGCTGCTCTCGGACGTGCGCGACCGCTGGCCCGAGACGGTGCGCATTATCGTCACCGGTTATACCGAGAGCTCGGACATGATCGACGCCATCAACAAGGCGGGGATCTACCAGTTCATCACCAAGCCGTGGCATCCCGAGCAGTTCCTGATGGCGGTGCGAAACGCCGCGCGGCTCTTCGAGCTGAGCCGCGAGCACGAGCGCATGAGCCTCGAGATGCGCTACCTCGGCAACACCGCGACGCAGAAGATGCAGGCCCGGCGTCAGCAGGCGCAGGAGGCGGCGGGGTTCGACAAGGTGCTGCGCGGCACCGGCAGCCCTCTGAACCCGACCATCGCGCTGGCGCGGCAATATGCCAGCTTCGAGGTGCCGGTGCTGATCACCGGCGAGGCGGGCACGGGCAAGGGTGATCTGGCCCGCGCCATGCACTACGGCTCGCTGCGCGCCGACCGGCCGTTCTACAAGCTCAATTGCGCCGGCATGTCCGACGAGGTGCTGGCCGCCGAGCTCTTCGGGGCCAAGCGCGGCGCGGTTCCGGGCGCGGTGCAGGCCCGGGCGGGACTGTTGCAGAAGGCCGACCGAGGCACGCTTTTCCTCAACGGTGTCGATGCGCTCAGCCCGGCGATGCAGCTGCAGCTCCTGCACCTCGTGACCGAGGGCAGTTTTCAGCCGGTGGGCGGGCACGAGACCCTGCAAAGCGGCGCGCGGCTGCTCTTCGGCACCCATCGCGACCTGCGGGCGATGATCCAGCGCGGCCAGTTCCGCAGCGACCTGTTCTTCGAGATGGCGGTGACCGAGCTGGCGATCCCGGCGCTGCGCAGCCGCGTCCCCGACATCCCGCTGCTGGCCGAGCGCATGTTGCACGAGGCGGCCGAGCTGCACGGCAAGCCGGTGCGCGGCATCGCCCGCCCGGCGCTGGCCTTCCTCGAGAGCTATGACTGGCCGGGCAACCTGCCCGAGCTGCGCAACGAGGTGACCCGGATGCTGATCCTCGCGCAGGACATGACGCTGGGGCCGGAGCTGATCTCGCGCCACATCCTGCAGGCGGGCAAACACGGCGAGCGCGCCGAGGGGGCCGAGCTGCCGGCGAGCGGCACCGATCTGTGCACGCTGGAAGGCACCCTGAAGGAGCGCGTCGAGCTGATGGAGATGCGCATCCTCGGCGAGACGCTGACCCGGCTGAAATGGAACAAGTCGAAGGCGGCGGCAGAGCTCGGTCTCAGCCGCGTCGGGCTTCGGGCAAAGCTGGACCGCTACGGCATCGAGCCGCACGCATCCGTATCGGAGGAGGACTGAGCCATGTGTCTGGGCATTCCCGGCCAGATCACCGAGATAACCGACCCATCCCGCCTGATGGCGATGGCCGATGTCTCCGGGGTCAAGCGAGAGGTGAGCCTCGCCCCGGTCGCCGACCGCCCGCTCGAGGCGCTGGTGGGCGAGTGGGTGCTGATCCACGTGGGCTTCGCCATGGCGGTGATCGACGAACACGAGGCCGCCGAGACGCTCGAGGCGCTGCGCGGCCTCGGCGAGGCGCAGGAGGCGCTCGAAGCGATGGAAGAGGGTGCGCGGGCCTTTGATGAGCCCGCCAAGGTGGAGGCGGCGCAATGAGATATGTCGAGGAATTCCGCGATCCCAAGGCCGCCAAGGGCGTGTTGGCGGCCATCGCCCGCGTCGCGGACGAGATCGGCGCCACCCGCGACGCGCCAGTGCGCATCATGGAGATCTGCGGCGGGCACACCCACGCGATCTTCCGCTACGGGCTCGACAAGCTGGTGCATGAGGGCATCGAGTTCATCCACGGCCCGGGCTGCCCGGTCTGCGTTCTGCCGATGAGCCGGGTGGATGAATGCGTCGAGATCGCCGAGCGTCCGGGCGTCATCTTCACCACCTTCGGCGATGCCATGCGGGTGCCGGGCTCGCGCAAGTCGCTGATGCAGGCCAAGGCCGATGGCTGCGACATCCGCATGGTCTATTCGCCGCTCGACGCGCTCGAGCTGGCGCGGCGCAACCCCGACCGCGAGGTGGTGTTCTTCGGTCTCGGCTTCGAGACCACGACCCCCTCGACCGCGCTGACCCTGCAGCAGGCGGCGCGCGAGGAGATCGGGAGTTTCAGCGTGTTCTGCAACCACATCACCGTGCCGCCGCCGATCAAGGCGTTGCTCGATGATCCGCACATGCAGCTCGACGGCTTCGTCGGGCCGGGCCATGTCTCGATGGTGATCGGCATCCACCCCTATGACTTCATCGCCCGCGATTACGGCAAGCCCATCGCCGTGGCCGGGTTCGAGCCGCTCGACCTGCTGCAATCGGTGCTCATGGTGCTCGAGCAGATCCGCGACGGACGGGCGGAGGTGGAAAACCAGTATGCCCGCGTGGTGCCAGAGCATGGCAACCCGGTCTCGCTCGCCGCCATTGCCGATGTCTACGAGGAGCGCCCGTCCTTCGAGTGGCGGGGCTTGGGCGAGATCGACGCCTCCGGCCTGCGCATCCGCGAGGCCTATCGCGCCTGGGATGCGGAGGAGAAATTCGGCATCGGCTACGCGGTGGGGCGGAAAAAGGTCGAGGAGCCCGAGGGCTGCGCCTGCGGCGCGGTGATGACGGGCCGGATCAAGCCGACCGCCTGCCCGCAATTCGGCCGCGGCTGCAGGCCCGACATGCCTCTGGGTGCGTTGATGGTGTCGTCCGAGGGGGCTTGCGCCGCCTACTGGACCTATGGCGGCGCGCGCGTGGTGGAGCCGGCGGAATGAACATGGCCTCTAAACCCTCCCGCCTGCGCGGCGACCGCGTGACGCTGGCCCATGGCGGCGGCGGGCGTGCGATGCGTGACCTGATCGAAGAGGTCTTTACGCAGGTCTTCCAGCCCGAAAGCGGCGAGGATCAGGCCCGGCTGATGCATGACGCGCTGCAGGTCAAGGGCGCGCGGCTGGCCTTCACCACCGACAGCTACGTGGTCACCCCGGTGGAGTTCCCCGGCGGCGATATCGGCAAGCTCGCCGTCTGCGGCACGGTCAATGATCTTGCGGTGGGCGGGGCGGAGCCGCTCTGGCTCTCGGCCTCTTTCATCATCGAGGAAGGCTGCGAGATCGCGCTCCTGCGCCGGATCGTTGCCAGCATGGCGCGCGAGGCCGAGGCGGCTGGGGTGCGGATCGTCACCGGAGACACCAAGGTGGTCGAGAAGGGCTCTTGCGACACGGTGTTCATCACCACGTCGGGCGTCGGCGTGATCCCGGCGGGGCGCGATCTGGGGGCGGCGCATATCCGGCCCGGCGACGTGGCCATCGTCAACGGCGTGCTGGGCGATCACGGCGCGACCATCCTCGCGGCGCGGGGCGATCTGGCGCTCTCGGCGCCCTTGCAGTCCGACTGCCAAGCGCTCGGCCACCTGATGGCGGCGGTGGCCGAGGCCTGCCCTGACCTGCGCGCGGCGCGGGATGCCACGCGCGGCGGGCTGGCTTCGGCACTGAACGAGATGGCCGAGGCGGCGGGTGTGTCGGTGGAGCTCGACGAGGCAGCGCTGCCACTGCGCCCGGAGGTCAAGGGAATGTGCGAGATACTCGGCCTCGATCCGCTCTACCTCGCCAACGAGGGCGCGCTGGTGCTTTTCGTACCCGAGGCCGAGGCCGAGGCAGCACTGGCGGCGATGCGCTCGGTCGAGGCGGGGCGGGAGGCGGTGGTCGTCGGGCGCGCGGTGGAGAAGGGCAGCGTGCCGGTGCGGATGCGCTCGGCCTTCGGCGGCACGCGGATCGTCGACATGCTGGTCGGAGAGCAGTTGCCGCGGATCTGTTGAGCGGGCCGCCGCGCTTGGGGCCACGCGGCATCTGAGTGGTGCCCGCGCGGAATCAAGGCCGCAGGCCGCCGCGCATCGGTCATGCCGGAGGCATGCCTTCGGCATGACCCGCCCCCTCGGGCCGGCGATTTGGTTGGGCTGGGTGCTCAGCTTTGAGGCCCGTCGGACTTGGCATCGATAGATCGAGGGATTCTTAGGGCGGATCGCCACCCCGCGGACCGGCGTTGCGCGGCGGCGTCCCGGCGTAGGGTCCATAAAGGATGCCCTAACAGGGGAAGTGAGGCCGCGGTCTTTGCCCTACCGCGCCACCACCACGGGCCGCCCCTTGTGCTGCAAGAGCTCGAACGGCGTGTCGAACACGTCGCGCAGGGTCTCTTCGGTCAGAACCGTCGCACTCTCATCCTGCGCCACGATCCGACCGTCCTTCATCGCCACGATGTGATCCGCCCAACCGGCGGCGGCGTTGATGTCGTGCAGCACGATGACGATGCTGCGGGACCCGTCCCGCGACAGACCGTGCAGCCGCGCCATCAGGTCGCGGGCGTGGCGCGGGTCGAGGGCGTTCAGCGGCTCGTCCAGAAGCATCCACGGCGTGTCCTGCGCGTAGGTCATCGCGATGAAGGCGCGCTGGCGCTGGCCACCCGACAGCGTGTCTATGGTGCGCTCGGCCAGATCGGTCAGCGCGAAGGCCACAAGCGCGCGGTCCACGGCCTCTTCGTCATCGCGGCGCGGTCGGCCCTGATGGTGCGGCCAGCGCCCGAAGCTGACCAGTTCACGCACCCGCAGCCGGCTGACCAGCGCCGGCGATTGCTGCAGCAGTGCCACCGTCCGGGCCCGCTGCCGGTGCGGCACGGAGAATGGGTCGATGCCGTTGATGCGCACGCTGCCCGAAGAAGGCTTTTCCAGCCCCGAGATACAGTGCAGCAGCGTCGACTTGCCGGCGCCGTTGGGGCCGATCAGCGCGGTGATGCCGCCGCTCTCGATCCGGGTCGAGACGTCGTGCAGGATCGGGGTCGGGCCGGCATGGTAGCTCAGCGAGGAAATCTCGATCATCGACGTCTCCGTTTCAGCACGAGGAAGAGGAACACCAGCCCGCCGAAGAACTCGACGATCACCGCCAGCGCCGACTGGCTGCCGAGCAGGCGTTCGAACAGGAACTGGCCGGCGACGAGGATCAGCGCACCGAGGATTGCCGCCGCTGGCAGCAGGACGGCGTGACGGTGGCTGCCGGTCACCTGCCGCGCAAGGCTGGCGGTGAGCAGGCCGAGGAAGGTGATCGGCCCGACCAACGCGGTCGAGACCGAGACCATCGCGGCCATCAGCAGCAGCGCCGTCATCACCACGCGGTCGTGGTTGAGCCCGAGCCCGCGCGCGGTGTCGCGCCCGAGCCCGGCGACGTCGAGCGCCGGGGCCATGCGCAGCGCCACCGCCATCGCGGCGAGCAGCACCACGGCGGAGAAGGTCAGCTGCTGCGGATCGACCCGGCCGAAGCTGGCGAACATCGCCTGTTGCACGACGGCGAAATCCGACGGGTCCATCAACCGCTGCACCATGCTCGACAGTCCACGCAGCAGAACGCCGAGGATGATGCCCGTGAGGATCATCCGGGTGATGTCTCGCGCATCGCGGCGCAGCAGCAGGCCGAAGAGCGCCACCGAGGCGACGCCGAGGGCGGCGACCTCCATCAGGAAGCGCGGCCCGGCGGGGATCGCGGCGGCACCGACGCCGCCCAGCAGCAGCACCAGCAACGTCTGCATCAGCACGAAAAGGGCGTCGAAGCCCACGAGCCCCGGGGTCAGCAGCCGGTTGCCGGCGACGGTCTGGAACAGCACTGTCGCGGCTCCGGTGGCGGCGCCGACGCAGACCAGCGCCCCGAGCTTGGCGGCGCGCAGCCCGAGGATGAAGCCCACCGGCTGGCGCAGTTGCCACGCCAGGAAGGCGCCGCAGAGCACCAGCAGCGCGAGACCGAGCCAGAGGACGCGACGCTCAGCCATGACGGCGCGCCGGGGCCGCGTGCAGCAGCCAGAGGAAGACGCCGGCGCCGAACACCGCAACGACGGTGGCGGCGGGGATCTCGAACGGGTAGCGGATGGCGCGGCCGATGATGTCGGCTGTCAGCAGCAGGATGCCGCCGCCCACGGCAATCAGCGGCAGGTTGGCGCGCAGGTTGTCGCCGCGCCAGCGCGCGATCAGGTTCGGCGCCACGAGCCCGACGAAGGGAAACCCGCCCACGGTGACCAGCACCAGCGCGGTGATCACCGACACCACCACCAGTCCCAGCGCCCGGGTCTGCGCATAGTCGAGGCCGAGGCTGCGGGCCTGCGCCTCGCCGAGCCCGAGAATGGTGATGCGGTCGGCGATGACATAGAGCAGCACCGCCAGCGCCGCGATCGCCCAGAGCCATTCGTAGCGCCCGATCATCACGCCCGAGAACTCGCCGAGCTGCCAGGCGCCGAGGAACTGCATCAGGTCGGTGGCCCAGGCGATGTAGACGCAGATCGCGCCGATGATGCCGCCATAGACGATGCCCACGATGGGCAGCAGCATCGGATCCTCGCGGGGCAGCCGTGCCGCCAGCGCGAGGTAGCCCGCCATGCCGGCCAGAGCCGAGGCCGCGGCGATCAGCATCTTGCCGGCCACCGCCAGTCCGGGGGCGATCAGCGTCACGGCAAGCAGACCCAGCATCGAGGCCTCGGGCGCGCCGGTCAGCGACGGCTCGACCAGCCGGTTCTGCACCACCTGCTGGACCACCACCCCCGCCAGCGCGAGGCCGGCGCCGGCAAGCAGCGCCGCGGCGGTGCGCGGGATGCGGCTCACCATCAGCAGCCAGCCGGCGTCATCGCCGAACGAGGCCGCCCCGAGCGACAGGCTGACCACGACGAGCGCGGCCAGCAGGGCGAAGGTGAGGGTCCAGAGGCGCAACTTGGTTCAGCTCTCGCTTGCGCCGCCGAAGGCCGAGATGATCTCGTCGAGCGTGTGCATCATCGAGCTGGCACCGCCGCCCGAGACATACATCGGCGCGGCGTCGAGATAGACGATCTGGCCTTCCTGCGCGGCGGTGCTGCGCGCCACGAGCGGGTTGTCGAGGGTCGAGGCGGCGGCCTCGCCATCGGCGCCGATGGCGGCGGCGCGGTCGATCACCAGCAGCCAGTCCGGGTCGGTCTCGGCGATGAACTCGAACGAGATCGCCTGCCCGTGGGTGTCGTCCGAGAGGCCTGGATGCGCTTCGGGCAGGTCGAGCGCGCCGTGCAGCCAGCCGAAACGGCTGTTGGCGCCATAGGCCGAGATCTTGCCGCCATTGGTCAGGATGATGAGACCGTCGCCCTTGCCCTCGACGGCGGCACGCGCCTCCTCGATCTTGGCGTCGAGGGCCTCGGTCAGCGTTGTGGCCTCGTCCTGCTTGTCGAACAGCGTGCCGAAGGCGGCGATCCGGTCGCGCGCCTGCGCCACCATGTCCTCGCCCCAGATCGTCATGTCGATGGTGGGGGCGATCTGGCTCAGCGGCTCGCGTTGCGCCGAAGAGCGCCCGCCGACCACGATCAGGTCGGGCTGCATCACCGCGAGCGCCTCGAAGTCGGGCTCGAACAGCGTGCCGACCACCTCGGCCGAGGTCTTCACCTTATCGATGCCGTCGAGGTAGAGCGGGCTGGGCAGGCCGGCAATCGGCTGGCCGAGGGATGCGATGGTGTCGATCGCGGCCGGATCGAAGACGACGACGCTTTCGGGCGCATGGGGCACTTCGGTCGCGCCCGCAGCGGTCTCGACGGTCACATCATGGGCGAGGGCGGAGGCGGCAGAGGTGCAGGCAAACAGCCCTGCAAGCAGCAGAGGACGCATGGGGAGGCTCCCGGTCGTTGATGGGCGCGTGGCGTGGCGTCAGCCGGCTTCGCAAGGATGTTGGTCTGATAACGGATTGTTCTTCCGGCCTGCAATGCGTTAACTGACATAAACAATCAACTTTTGGAGTGCAGCCATGGCTCTGCAGCAATCCGGCACGTTCCAGACGCCCAATGCCTCGAAGTACCTTCAGCAGCTCTGCAAACATTTCGAGCACAAGGTCGCGGTCGTTTTCGACGAGTCCGAAGGCCGCGCCGCGCTCCCGCCGGGGCCGGCGCTTCTGAGCGCCAGCGCCGAGGCGCTTCTGGTCGAGATCAGCGCCCGGACCGAGGCCGATCTCGCACGCGCGCGCTTCATCATCGACGACCACCTCAAGCGCTTCGCCTTCCGCGAGGGCTGCGAGGGGATGACCTGGGCCTGACCGCTGACCGGTTCGTGACAGGCAGAAAGGGGCGGGCCTTGCGGTCCGCCCCTTTTGCGTCTGGTCTCGCCTCCGAGGATCAGAAGCGCATCTTGGCGGTCACGAGGAACGTGCGGCCCGGCTCGGTGAGCGGGACAACGGCACCGGTCGCGTCGAGGCCATCCGAGCTGCGGCTTGCATAGGTCGCATCGAACACGTTGCGCACATCGAGGCGCAGTTCGAGCTGGTCGAAGGCAGCGGGCGTGTAGCTGGTGTAGAGGTTGAGCACCTCGTAGCCGGGCAGGTCCGGATCGGTGGCGTCGTTCTCGAACGCCACTTCGGCGGTGCCGCCGACGCGCCAGTTGTCCTGGATGTCGTAGCCGCCTTCGAGCGTCAGGATGCTGCCGACCGGGCGCCCGAGATAGTAGGACGTGGTGCCGACGGTATCGTCATCCAGTTCGACATTGGCATGGGTGTAGTTCAGCTTGGCGAAGGCGCTTTCGCCGGTATAGCTGACCGAGCCGTCGAAGCCGCGCGAGGTCAGGTCCGCCTGCGCGCCACGGTCGCCGCCCGAGGGGAGCACAGCGGTGATGTCGTTGATCTCGGTGTGGAACACCGCGCCACTGACCGCCCAGGGGCCATTTTCGTAGCGCAGGCCGATGCGGGCCGAGTTGGAGCGCGACGGGGTGAAGTCGTCATAGGTCCAGTCGTTGCGGAAGTTGACCAGCGCCGCCTCGCCAAGCGCAAAGCCGCCCCAGGTGGAGGCGATGCCGGCGTTGAGCGAGAGCGTGTCGGTCAGCACGTAGTCGAGCGCGGCATTGCCGCTGAAGCCGCCTTCCTCGAACTTCCGGCCATCGGCGCCTTCGAACCACTGGTAATCGTAGCGCGCGCCGTAGCTCACCGAGAGCCGGTCGGTCAGGTCCTGGCGGGCCTGCGCGAAAATGCCGAAATTGGTGTTGGTCTCTTCGCCGGACGCACCTTCGGTGGCCTCGGCGCTTTCGTCGAAGAAGTCGAACCCCGCGGTCAGCGTGCCGTTGTCCAGCAGGAACTCGTTCTTGGCGGTGCCGGACAGGCTGGTGTTGATGCCCGAGTTGTTGCCCACGTCGACTTCCTGCTCGTTGTAGGTAAGCTGAAGGTCGGGCGCGAGCCAGCCCTGCGGCTGCTCGTCGGTGTAGGACAGCGTGTAGGAGCTGCGGCGGGCATACCCGTCGATGATCTCGGTGGGGCGGGCGGCGCTGGTAAGCCCGGCGAAGTCGGCCCGGATGAAGCCCCCCTGCGAGGCACGCGGACCGGTGTCTTCGGTCTGCGAGGCCGAGAAGGCCAGCCGCTTGCCGGTCTCGGTGGTGTAGGCGAGCTTGAGCATGTAGTCGGACAGCTCCGCCGCGGTGCCGTCGATGGTGTCGCCGTCGCCGTCCTTGTACTCGTCGCCCTCCTGATGCGTGGTGCTCAGCAGCCACTCGAAGCCGCCCTGCGCGCCGAACAGCGTCGCGGTGCCGCGCAGGCCGGAACCGTTGCTGCCGCCGGTCACGGTGGCGAGGCCGCCGAAGTTGTCACCGGGCTCGAGCAGGTCGCGGGCATCCTTGGTGGTGTAGGCGAGCACGCCGCCAAGACCGCCGGGGCCGGCATCCGCCGGGGCGAGGCCTTCGCTGACCTCGACCGACTTGAGCAGCGACGGGTCGAGCAGCACGTTGCCGGTGTGGTGGAACGCGCCCTTGTTCTGGCGCGCGCCGTCGATGGTGACCGAGAGCAGCGACTCCTCGATGCCGTTCACCATGACCTTCTGGGCCATCGCGGCGCCGCCGCTGACGGTGACCGAGGATTCGCCGGCGAAGACGTCTTTCACCGTGGCCGGGTTGCGGCTCTCGATCTCTTCCTCGGTGATCTGGGTGTTGCCGAGCAGGCTCTGCGCCGCGGCGCCTTCGATCCGAAGCGTGCCGAGAAACAGCGAGTCGGCGTCCTGAGCCGAGGCGGTTCCGGCGCAGAATGCCGTGGTCAGGAGCAGCAGCCCCTTGCTTTTGCTAAACATTGTTGGGTCCCTCACGTGACAGGCGCAGCCGTCGCTGGATTGCACGGGCGAGGGACCCCCCGCGCTGTCTGGCTGGCCATATTGCTGAGCGGAAGTAACTGACCGTTTTTGTCGGATCAATCTCCGGGGCGCGCGCACTGCGTGTCGGGCACGACGTTGTGCTCTTTTTGTCTCGCTAGCGCGCCAGCGCGAGCAGGCCCGTCACGTCGAGATGGGCTTCCATGTGATCGGCCAGCCCGTCGAGCACCGCCTCGACCGTGCTGTCGTAGCGGCCGGCGCTCTGCACCCCGAAACTGTTGAGCCACGCGGCGCGGAAGGCATCGTCGCGGAACATGCCGTGCAGGTAGCTGCCCGCGATGCGGCCATTGGGGGTCGCCGCGCCCTCCGGCTCTCCCGCGACATGGGCGAAGGGGCGGGCGCGGTCTGGGCCGTCGCTGCGGCCGATATGGATCTCGTAGCCGAGGAACGCCCGGCCTGTCGCTGCATGGGTGGCGCGGGTCTCGGTAAGGCGCTTGTCGCTGGTCATCACCGTGTCGATCTCGAGCAGGCCGAGGCCCGGCGTGGTGCCGGGCGGCCCCTCGATGCCGTCGGGATCGGCGACGCTGCGGCCCAGCATCTGGTAGCCGCCGCAGATCCCGAGCACATGACCGCCGCGTCGCACATGCGCGGCAAGGTCCACGTCCCAGCCCTGAGCGCGCAGAAAGGCGAGGTCGCCGCGGGTCGACTTGCTGCCGGGCAGGATCACCAGATCCGCGTCGCCGGGGATGGCGCGTCCGGGTCCCAGAATGGTGAGCCGCACGCCGGGCTCCTGCGCCAGCGGGTCGAGATCGTCGAAATTGGCGATCCGTGACAGCGCGAGGCAGACCACGTGCAACCCCTCGGTGCGGCGCGGGGTGTGGATGTCGACCGCGTCTTCGGCGGGCAGTTTCCACGCCTCCGGAAACCATGGCAGGGTGCCGAAACCGGGCCAGCCGGTGCGGGCCTCGATCATTCGGTAGCCATCGTCGAAGAGCCGGAGGTCGCCGCGGAAGCGGTTGATCAGGAAGCCTTTTACCATCGCCGCGTCGCCCGGGTCGAGCACCGCCTGCGTGCCGACGATCTGCGCGATGACGCCGCCCCGATCAATGTCGCCAGCGAGCACCACCGGCACTTGCGCGGCGCAGGCAAAGCCCATGTTGGCGATGTCGCGCGGGCGGAGATTGATCTCGGCCGGGCTGCCCGCGCCCTCGACGATCACCAGATCGTGCCGGGCGCTCAGCCGGGCGAAACTGTCGAGAACCGCGTCGAGAAGGCGGGGCTTCAGCGTGCCATAGTCGCGCGCCTCGCTGGTCGCGACCCGCTTGCCCTGCACCACCACCTGCGCGCCGGTGTCGGTCTGGGGCTTCAGCAAAACCGGATTCATGTCGCTGTGCGGCGCCAGCCCGCAGGCCAGCGCCTGCAGCGCCTGGGCGCGGCCAATCTCGCCGCCATCGGCGGTCACGGCGGCGTTGTTCGACATGTTCTGCGGCTTGAACGGCGCCACGTCGATGCCGCGCTTTCGGGCGGCGCGGCAGAGCCCCGCGACCAGCAGCGACTTGCCCACGTTGGAGCCGGTTCCCTGGATCATCAGCGCGGTCATCGGCGGGGACCCGGCTCAGGCGTCGGGCTTGCGGCGGGCGCGGATCAGCGTGTGCTGGCTGACGATCTCGTAGCCCAGCCGCGCCACCAGCTCGGCGCGCAGGCGGTTGATCTCGTCGCTGGTGATCTCGATCACCTCGCCGGTGTCGATGTCGACGAGGTGGTCATGATCGGCAGAGGGCATGACCTCGAAGCGCGCCGGCTCGTTCTCGAAGCTCAGGCGCTGGATCAGGCCGGCCTCCTCGAGCGCCGAGAGCGTGCGGTAGACAGTGGCGAAGGAGACCGAGCCGTCGATCTCGCGGGCGCGGGTAAAGACCTCGTCGGCATTGGGATGGTCCTGCGCCTGCATCAGGATCGACAGCACGCGCAGACGCTGCTGCGTCACGCGCAGCCCCGCGGCGCGCAGCGCCTCGGCGAAGTCGGTTGTTTCCGCAGTCATGCGACCTGTCCGTTGCCCTGAATGGCCCTCTTGGTATCGCCGCCGCGCGGGGCTTGCAAGAAAAGGCCGGACGCCGTGCGGTGATTCGCAGCCTCAGCCCGTGGCCGGGGCCGCCCCGGACGGGCAGGGCGTGCGGCGTTGGCACAAAATCGCATGTCGCAAAGCTGCGCCGATGCGCCGGTTTCGAGCCCGTATCGCGACCCGCGATTTCCTTCAGGAAACGCCTGTTTCGCATGGGAGGCGGCGGTTTCCCGGGCGGCGCATTCGGCGCTGGAGCCGGGGCCGCCGCCACGAAATCTCACGCAATCGGCAGAAAGATTCGCTTGCTTTGTCGGGTCGGGGGGCGTAGCTCCAGCGGCGGGACACCCCTCCCCAACGAGGGGCATCTATCTGGAAGGTTAGGCAGATATGGCTACCAAGCACCCGTCCACGCGGCCGGCAAACCCGCGTTTTTCTTCTGGCCCCTGTGCCAAGATCCCCCAGTATTCCCTGGATATGCTCGCCGACGCTCCGCTCGGCCGCTCGCACCGTGCCAAGGTCGGCAAGGACAAGCTGAAAGCGGCCATCGAGGGCACCCGCGAGATCCTGGGCATCCCCGCAGACTACAAGATCGGCATCGTGCCGGCCTCCGACACCGGCGCCGTTGAAATGGCGATGTGGTCGATGCTCGGCGCCCGCAAGGCGACCATGGTGGCGTGGGAAAGCTTCGGCTCGGGCTGGGTCACCGACGTGGTCAAGCAACTCAAGATCGACGCCGACGTGAAGACCGCCGAGTATGGCGAGATCGTCGACTTCGCCGAGATCGACTTCGACACCGACGTCGTCTTCACCTGGAACGGCACCACCTCCGGCGTGCGCGTGCCGAACGGCGACGCGATCCCCGCCGACCGCGAGGGCCTGACGATCTGCGACGCCACCTCGGCGGCCTTCGCGCAGGACCTGCCGTGGGACAAGCTCGACGTGACCACCTTCTCCTGGCAGAAGGTGATGGGCGGCGAAGCGGCTCATGGCATGCTGATCCTCAGCCCGCGCGCCGTCGAGCGTCTGGAAAGCTACACCCCCGCCTGGCCGCTGCCGAAGATCTTCCGCCTGACCAAGGGCGGCAAGCTGATCGACGGCATCTTCACCGGCGCGACGATCAACACGCCCTCCATGCTGGCGGTCGAGGATTACCTCGTGGCGCTCGAGTGGGCCCGCAAGGTTGGTGGCCTGCCGGAGCTGATGAAGCGCGCCGACACCAACGCCAAGGTGCTTTGGGATTTCTGCGACCGCAACGACTGGATTGCCAACCTGGCAGTGGATCCGGCGACGCGCTCGAACACCAGCGTGTGCCTCAAGTTCACCGATGACCGCATCCAGGACGGCGCGGCCTTCGCCAAGGCGGTGGCCAAGAAGCTCGAGGATTACAACGCCGCCTATGATGTCGGCGCGTATCGCGATGCGCCTGCCGGCCTGCGCGTGTGGTGCGGTGCCACCGTCGAGGCGTCGGATGTCGAGGCGCTGACCCTCTGGCTCAAGTGGGCTTTCGAGGACGTGCTCGAAGCGCAGACCGCGACCGCGTGATCCGCAAGGGTGGGCGATGCGCCCACCCGACCCCCAAAAGAATACCTGAATGACAGTGCGGAGCGGGCCCGAGCGTCCACCGCTTTCTCTCATCATATCCAAAGGACAAGCCCAATGGCCCCCAAGGTTCTCGTTTCCGACAAGCTTTCCGAAACCGCCGTCCAGATCTTCCGCGACCGCGGCATCGACGTCGATTTCATGCCGGATCTCGGCAAGGACAAGGACAAGCTCGCCGAGGTGATCGGCCAGTATGACGGCCTCGCCATTCGCTCGGCCACCAAGGTGACCCCGACCATCCTCGAGCACGCCACCAACCTCAAGGTCGTCGGCCGCGCCGGCATCGGCACCGACAATGTCGACAAGGAAGCCGCGTCCAAGAAGGGCGTGATCGTGATGAACACGCCGTTCGGCAACATGATCACCACCGCCGAGCACGCCATTGCGATGATGTTCGCCGTGGCCCGCCAGATCCCCGCCGCCGACGCCTCGACCCAGGCCGGCAAGTGGGAGAAATCCAAGTTCATGGGCACCGAGCTTACCGCCAAGACCCTCGGCGTGATCGGCGCCGGCAATATCGGCGGCATCGTCTGCGACCGCGCCCGCGGCCTGAAGATGAAGGTCGTGGCCTACGATCCGTTCCTGTCGGAAGAGAAGGCCGCCCAGATGCAGGTCGAGAAGGTCGAGCTCGATGAGCTGCTGCGCCGCGCCGACTTCATCACCCTGCACGTGCCGCTGACCGATGGCACCCGCAACATCCTCTCGAAGGAGAACCTCGAGAAGACCAAGAAGGGCGTGCGCATCATCAACTGTGCCCGCGGCGGTCTCGTCGACGAAGCCGCTCTGGCCGAGCTGATCAAGTCGGGCCACGTGGCCGGCGCCGCCTTCGACGTGTTCGCCGAGGAACCGGCCAAGGAGAACCCGCTCTTCGGTCTGCCGAACGTGGTCTGCACGCCGCACCTCGGCGCCTCGACCACCGAGGCGCAGGAAAACGTCGCCCTGCAGGTGGCCGAGCAGATGTCGGACTACCTGCTCACCGGCGCCGTCAGCAACGCCCTCAACATGCCGTCGGTGACCGCCGAGGAAGCCAAGGTCATGGGCCCGTGGATCAAGGTGGCCGAGCATCTCGGCGGCTTCATCGGCCAGATGACCGAAGAGGCGGTGAAGGCGATCAACATCACCTATGACGGCGAGGCCGCCACGATGAACCTCGAGGCGCTGAACTGCGCGCTGATCGCGGGCATCATGAAGGCCAGCAGCCCCGAGGTGAACATGGTCTCCGCGCCGGTCATCGCCAAGGAGCGCGGCATTCAGATCGCCACCACCCGTCAGGAACAGTCCGGCGTGTTCGAGGGCTACATCAAGGTCGCCGTGACCACCGAGAAGCGCGAGCGCTCGATTGCCGGCACCGTGTTCTCGGATGGCAAGCCGCGCTTCATCCAGATCAAGGGCATCAACATCGATGCCGAGGTCGGCGAGCACATGCTCTACACCACCAACGAGGACGTGCCGGGCATCATCGGCAAGCTCGGCACCATGCTGGGCGAGCACAAGGTCAACCTCGCCAACTTCACCCTCGGCCGGTCGGCGCAGGGCGGCGAGGCGATCGCCATCGCCTATCTTGACGAGGCCATGGACGCGTCGGTGGTCGATGCGCTCAAGGCGACCGGCCTGTTCCGCCAGGTGAAGCCGCTCGAGTTCGACGTGGTCTGATCCCCGGATTGCCAGGGCAACCATCGCGACGCCGCCCCTCGGGGCGGCGTTTTGCGTGATGGGGCAGAGGGGGAGGGCGCGAACAGCGCTAACATTTTCCGGAGGCCCGGTTGCGCTGCGCTGCGGCAGACGGCATCTAGATGGGGACGAAAAGGACTGACATCATGCAACCCATCTTCGCGATCGGCGACATTCACGGCCAGATCGACGAGCTTATCAAGGCGCTGGAACTGACCCTCAAGGACGAGGCTGCCGGCGCGCCCATCGTGTTTCTCGGAGATTTCGTTGATCGTGGCCCGGACAGCCGGGGCGTGATCGACTTCCTCATGGAGGGGCAGGCCGAGGGCCAGCCCTGGACCTGCATCATGGGCAACCATGACCGTTTCCTGCTGCGCTATCTCGAGAACCCCGTCTATCAGGATCCGCAGGTCAGCCGGCCGCTGCTCTATACCGATCCGCCGATCGGTGGCGACAAGACGCTGGCTTCCTACGGGGTCGACATGGACGAGCGCCGCAAGGCCGAGGAGATACATGCCGACGCGCTCGAGGCGGTTCCGCAGGCGCATCGCGACTGGATCGCCGCGCTGCCGCGGATGCACGAGACCGAGGAGCAGATCTTTGTCCATGCCGGCCTGCGCCCGGGCGTGGCGCTCGACGAGCAGGTCGAGGACGACCTGCTCTGGATCCGCAAGCCGTTCCTCGAGCACACGGGCGATTTCGGTCGGCTCGTGGTGCACGGCCATACCGCGCTCGACCTGCCGCAGCTCTATCCGAACCGGCTCAACATGGATGGCGGTGCGGGCTATGGTCGCCCGCTCTACCCGGCGGCGCTACTGGGCCGCGACGCCTTCCTTCTCGGTCCCTTCGGGCGCGTCCGGCTTTAGGGCGCACCACGCGTCATACTGCGACAGGAACACCCGGCCCGAGAGATCGTGCAGGAAGTGCGAGCGTTGCAGCCGGTCCATCACCGGACCCTTCACCTCGGTGAGGTGCAGGGTGATGTTCTGCTCGGCGAGGCGGCGGTTCAGCTCCTCCAGCGTCTCGAGCGCGCTGTGGTCGACCTCGTTCACGGCGGGGAACATCAGCACCACGTGGTCGAGCTTTTCGCATTCCGCCACCCGCTCGAGCACGTAGTCTTCGAGGAAACGGGCGTTGACGAAGTAGAGGCTCTCGTCCACGCGCAGGGTCAGCACGCCGGGCAGGGTCTCGACCTTGTGGCGCAACACGTTGCGGAAGTGCTGCGTGCCCGGCACCAGCCCGACCTCGGCCACGTGCGGCTTCGAGGTCTTGTAGAGGTGCAGGAAGATCGACAGCAGCACCCCCGCCGAGACGCCGACCTCGACGCCGACCAGCAGGGTCAGCACGATGGTGGCGGTGACGGCGGTGAAGTCGACCTTGGAATAGCCCCAGGTCTTCTTCAGGATCGAGAAGTCGACAAGGCTCAGCACGGCGACGATGATGGTGGCGGCTAGTGTCGCCTTGGGCAGGAAGAACAGCAGCGGCGTGAGCACCAGAGTCGCGATGCCGATGCCGACGGCGGTATAGGCACCCGCGGCGGGGGTCTCGGCGCCGGCGTCGAAATTCACCACCGAGCGCGAGAAGCCTCCGGTGACCGGGAAGCCGCCCGAGATCGCAGAGGCGATATTCGAGGTGCCGAGGCCGATCAGCTCCTGGTCCGGGTCGATGCGCTGGCGCCGCTTGGCGGCCAGCGTCTGGGCGACCGAGACCGACTCGACGAAGCCGATGATCGAGATCAGCACCGCGGGCAGCAGCAGCGTCTGCCACATCGAAAGGTCGAAGGACGGGGCCGAGAGCGGCGGCAAGCCGGTGGGCACCTCGCCCACCAGCCGCACACCGTGATCACCGAGGCCGAAGGCCCAGGCGACAAGCGTGGTCACAACCACCGCCGCGACCGGGCCGGCCTTGGCGAAGATGTCGGCCATGCGCGGTCCGAGGCCCGCCTTGCGCAGCAGCGGCTTCAGGCCCTTGCGGACCCAGAACAGGAACGCGGTGGCCGAGACGCCGATCACCAGCGTGATCAGGTTGGTCTCGCCGATATGCTCGAAGATCGAGATCACCAGCTCGACCAGCGTGTGGCCGCCCGCGTCGATGCCGAAGATATGCTTGAGCTGCGAGGCGGCGATCAGCACGCCCGAGGCGGTGATGAAGCCCGCGATCACCGGGTGCGACAGGAAATTGGCAAGAAAGCCCAGCTTCAGCATGCCGAGCAGTGTCAGGAACACGCCCGAGATGAAGGCGAGCGTGATCGCGGCAAGCGCGATGTCGCCGGGCGTGGACAGCCCGAGCTGTCCGATGGCCGCCGCGGTCATCAGCGAGACCACCGCCACCGGGCCCACCGCCAGCGCCCGCGAGGTGCCGAAGATGGCATAGGCCACCAGCGGCAGGATCGAGGCGTAGAGCCCCATCTCGGCGGGCAGGCCGGCGAGCAGCGCGTAGGCCAGCGATTGCGGGATCAGCATGATCGTCACGATCACCGCCGCGACGAGATCCGAGGTCGCGGTGTCGCGGTTGTAGACCCGCGCCCAGGTCAGGATCGGGAGATAGCGGAAGAGCGTCTCGCGGGTGGGGCGGGGCATGGTCATGAAAGCTGTCCTGCGGATCGGTGGCAGAGAAGGCGCCCGGGGAGAGTCGCCCTGTTGGCGCTAGATATATTCAATAGATAGAATTTGTGAAGAGGGGAAATGGAATAACCGGGTCACGGTTCCTCGATAGGAGGGAAATCGGCCCCGGATCAAGTCCGGAGCCGGAAAGCTGTTCTTTGGGCGTCCGGCGCGGCTCAGCCAGCGGTGACCTTCTCGGGCCGCGCCATCCATTCCTTGCCGCGCAGCATCGCCTTCCAGTAGACCGGCGGCAGGATCTGTTCCTTGAGGAGCCACGCGGCGCGGGTCGGCTTGGTGCCATCGAGCAGCCATTTGGGGAAGCTCGGCAGCAGCGCGCCGCCATAGCCGAACTCGGCGAGCACGATCTTGCCGCGCTCGACGGTGAGCGGGCACGAGCCGTAGCCGTTGTAGACCGCGTGAGGCGACAGCCCGTCGATATCGGCAGCGACGTTCTCGGCCACGATCGGGGCCTGCATCCGCGCGGCGGCGGCGGTCTTGGCGTTGGGTGCGTTCATCACGTCGCCAAGGCTCCAGACATTGTCGTAGCTCTTGTGGCGCAGGGTGTTCTGGTCGACATCGACCCAGCCGGCGGCATCGGCCAGCGGCGAGACGCGGATGAAGTCCGGCGCGGTCTGCGGCGGGCAGACATGCATCATGTCGAACGCGACATCGATGGTGAACGGCTCGCTGTCGGGCGTGTTGACCGCGAATGTGGCTGTCTTCGCGGGGCCATCCACGGCGATCAGGTTGTGGAAGAAGTTCAGCGAAGCGTCGTATCGCTTCACGTAATCCATCAGCGCGGGAACGTAATCCTTCACCCCGAAGAGCACGCCGCCGGCATTCATGAACTGGATGTCGATGCGCGGCAGGATGCCGGTGCGGTACCAGTGATCGCCCGAGAGATACATCGCCTTCTGCGGCGCGCCGGCGCATTTGATCGGCATCGGCGGCTGGGTGAACAGCGCCGTGCCGCCCTTCAGCCCCTTCACCAACTCCCAGGTATAGGGCGCAAGATCGTAGCGGTAGTTGGAGGTGACGCCGTTCTTGCCCAGCGTCTCGACCAGCCCTTCGACCTTGGCCCAGTCGAGCTTGAGGCCCGGGCACACGATCAGGCGCTGGTACTTCACCACCCGGCAGCCATCGAGGATCACCGCGTTGTTTTGCGGCTCGAAGGCGGCGACGGCGGACTTGATCCAGTGCACCCCCTTGGGGATCAGGCTGCCCATGGTGCGGGCGGTGGTCTCGGGCTCGAAGATGCCGCCGCCGACCATGGTCCAGCCGGGTTGGTAGTAGTGCACGTCGGCCGGGTCGAGCAGGGCGATCTCGAGATCGGGCTTGCGCGCCTTGAGGCTGGCCGAGACGGCAATGCCCGCGGCGCCACCGCCGACCACCACCACGTCGAAACTGGCGTCGCCGGTGTCGGTCGGGGTCTTGCCGCCGTTGACGATGCGCCGCACCACGCCAGCCATGTCGTAGCCGGCCTGCTTGGTGGCCATCAGGATGCGTGCCGGCGCCATCTGACCGGCCTGGCTCAGCGACCACAGCGTTGCCGAGCGTGTGCCTGTGCGGCAATAGGCAAAGACCGGGCCGGGCAGCTCGCGCAGGGCACGGCCAAAGGCCTCGGCGTCGGTGTCCTGAACCTTGCCCGAGATCACCGGCAGGTAGCGTGTCTCGAGGCCCGCCGCCTTGGCTGCCGCCTCGATCTCTTCAAAGCCCGGCTGATCGGCACCTTCGCCGTCGGGGCGGTTGCAGATGATCGAGCGGTAGCCGGCCGCCGCGATCTCGGACAGGTCCGACGCCGCGATCTGAGGCGAAACCGTGAGGTCGTCGTTGATTTTGCGGAATTCCAAGGCGCGTCTCCTCCAGCACGGGAATCAGGGCAGTGGGGTCTTTTACATTCATTGTTGTGAATTTGTAATGCGTTGTCACGTCGCATGGCTTCCCGTGCCGGGGAAGGCGCCGTCCAGGCGGCTGAATAGGCGCGCGTGCGGCCCCTGAAACGAAAAACGCCGCCCCGAGGGGCGGCGTTTCGCGATACCGAAAGGCGTGGGCTCAGAAGCCGAGGCCTTCGTATTTCTTCTTGAACTTCGACACGCGGCCGCCGGTGTCCATGAGGCGCGAGGTGCCGCCGTTCCATGCCGGGTGCACGGTCGGGTCGACGTCGAGCGACAGGGTGTCGCCTTCTTTGCCCCAGGTGGTGCGGGTCTGGTAGATGGTGCCGTCGGTCATCTTGACGTCGATGACGTGGTACTCGGGGTGGATGCCCTTTTTCATGACGTCGCTCCTTATGCGCCGGCGCCGGCGAGCGGCTTGTAGTTGGTGTCTTCCGCGATACGGGCGGATTTGCCGCGACGCGAGCGGAGGTAGTAGAGCTTGGCGCGACGGACACGGCCGCGGCGCACGACGGTGATCGACTCGATGTTGGTCGAGTACAGCGGGAACACACGCTCCACGCCTTCACCGAAGGAAATCTTGCGAACGGTGAACGAACCCGCGATGCCCGAGCCGTTCTTGCGGCTGATGCAGACGCCTTCGTAGTTCTGCACACGGGTACGGGTGCCTTCGGTCACCTTGTAGCCGACGCGCACGGTGTCGCCGGGCTTGAAGTCGGGGATATCTTTCCCCAGGGCGGCAATCTGTTCCGCCTCGAGCTGTGCGATCAGATCCATCTGACCTTCTCCTTATTCTTCACGGTTTTCCCGCGGGTGATGTCCTGAGCAGAGCTGTGCAGGCACAGATGCGTCGGCTGTTCTTTGTTTTGTGGCGGCGCTCTGCGGCAGGTCTGCCGACAGCTCGGTCACCAATATCCAACGGCCCCGAGTCGCCCCGAAGCCGTGAATGCGCCCTGTTAAGCCGCCTTGGCCCGCAAATCAAGGGGTTTCAGTGGGGGCGGGCCGGCTCAGCGCTTGCCTTTCGGGGCCTCGGCGAGCGCCCGTTCATGCGCCTCCCAGAGGTCAGGGCGCCGGGCCCGGGTGATCTCTTCCGATTGCTGGCGGCGCCATTTCTCGATCTCGCCGTGATGGCCCGAAAGCAGCACCGGCGGGATCTCGTGGCCCTGCCACTCGGCGGGGCGGGTATACTGCGGATGCTCGAGCAGCCCGTGCGAGAAGCTCTCCTCCTCGATCGAGTCTGCATTGCCGAGTACGCCGGGCAGCAGGCGCACGGTGGCGTCGAGCATCGCCTGCGCGGCCAGCTCCCCGCCGGTGAGCACGTAGTCTCCGAGCGAGACCTCCATGACGCCGTAATGGTCGAGCACCCGCTGGTCGAGCCCCTCGAACCGGCCGCAGATCAGCGTCACGCCCGGCGCCTGCGCCAGCCGGCGCGCCATCGGCTGGTCGAAGCGGCGTCCCCGCGGGGACAGGTAGATGATCGGCGCGGCGCCCGAGATCTTGCGGCGCGCGGTCTCGAGGGCCCGGCCCATCACGTCGGGGCGCAGCACCATGCCGGCACCGCCGCCGGCTGGGGTGTCGTCGACATTGCGGTGCTTGCCCTCGCCGAAATCGCGCAGGTTCACCGGGTCGAGCTGCCAGATCCCGTCCTGCAGCGCCTTGCCGGTCAGCGACAGGCCGAGCACGCCCGGAAAGGCCTCGGGGAAGAGGGTGATGACCTGTGCGGTCCAGGCGCGGGCGAGCGCCGGGCGGTCGGTCATCAGCTCACGCGGCTTGAGGCTCGGGCGGATGGTCTTGCGACCATGGGATTTGGGTGTCTCGCTCATGCGCCCCCTGTAGCCGCACCGGCGGGACGGCTCAAGCGGCCTGCTGTGGCGCAATCTCGATATAGTGCTCGAGGCGCGGCGGTGCGATCATCCGGCCGGCGCGAAGGTCCCAGTTGTCGCGGGGGCGCGGGGCCTCTCCGTGGGACGTGGCGAAGATATCGGTCGGGTCGGGCCAGCGCGGCTGCCCGGTCTGCTCTGCAAGCGTGTCAAGCTGGGACGAGAGCGCCGATGCCGCCCGGCTCGCTTCATCCGCATCCTTCGGCACAAATCCAAGCGCCTGCCCGGTGTAGCGCCCGGCATTCCAGCCCCGGATCACGCTGCACAGCCCGCCGAGCCACTCGGTCTCCCCGTTGCGCAGGGCGATCGGGATGCGGCCCGCCTCGGCGATGCGGCTGAGATAGAGCGCGACGCTGGCGCGCTCGCATCCCGGTTGTCGCGCACACCAGAGCGCGGCGCGGGCCTGCTCGGGGTCGGCGAGGTCATGTTCGGCAATCACCTTGTGCCATAGGTCGGGGTCGGGGGCAGTCAGTGCGCGCAGCGCGTCGACAAGCGTGTCTCCTTTGCCCGGGGCGGTCTGCTTCCAGGCCATCCTCGTGGCGCGGAAGGCGGCCCTCTGACGTTCGAAACGCTGGCGGCGTGCGTCGATCTCGAGCACCCGGTCGCGGATCGCGAGAACCACGTCGGGCTTGCGAAAGCGCTGCGCCAGCTCGCCTGCACGGCAAGGGTCGGCGGCGATCAGCTCGCGCAATTGCCACAGGGCCTGGAGTTGCCTGTCATCCAGCTGTTCGACGGTCTCTGCCCGCCAGGTGTGCAGGATGCGCCCGAACACCCGGCTACGAACCGCCGCGCGGGTTTCGGGCTCATGCAGTGCCGTGGGATCCCGCCGCCCGTCGGCTGCCCGAAGGAGGACGCCGAGCTCCTTGCGCATCGTGGCAGGGGCCGGGAGGTCGCGCGGCAGGTGCCGATACGCCCGGGCCGTCAGAAGGCTGGGCGCTGCCGCCGCTGCCCCGCGCCTATCGAGGCGCGGCAGCTTTGCTGCGGACAGGCCAAGTGCCGTCACCACACCGATGCTAGAGAGGATCGTGACCTGCATCATCACCGGCAGATCGGCCCGCTGATGCAGGATCAGAAATAGCAGCGCCGACGTTGTCGCGACGCCATACCAAAGCACACGTTGAATCGCCGGGACCATGAGCGCCCCCTTTTTGTCAAAATCCAGTCTCAAATTGATTTTGATTATGGCGAATTATTGCTGTTACGGGGAAGTTTTCTTGATCTGTTTACCAATTCGTAACGATTGGGGGCTCTTAACTCTGTTTGTTTGCGATTCGACGCAGATTTTTCTTCGCGTCGCGCAGGTTTTCCTCGCTGAGCGCGCTGCGGTTGAGCGCCAAGAAGACCTCGTCGAGCCCGGAAACCGGCTGGGCATTCACCGGCGGGAGAATCGCCAGAGCGTCTCGAATCTCAGGAACTAGGGCGAAAAGATCGAGCAGAGGCGCAAGCGGCCCCTCCCGTCGGTCTCGGCTGAGATCGAGCGATTCAGACATCACACGTGCCGGAGCCACCGCTTTGGCCACGGCCTCGACGGTCCCGTTCAGATCCGTGGCCACCTCCGGTCGGGTGGCGTAGAGGTCGAGATCATCGGTCAGCCGTGTGCTGCGCAGGTTCTGCCACCATGTCGAGCGCAGCCAAGTATCGCTGTCCCGGGTCGAGAAGAAAAATATGAGATCGAGATTGTCTCCGAAGCGGTGGCGTGCGTTCTCGGCAATCACCGACATGATCCGCGGCGCCGCGTGATAACCGGGACGGCGGCGGCGGCCGGGCAGATGACCCGACAGATCCTCGGAGGACATCAGAATCGGGCGCGGGTCGTCGCGCTCGATCCGGCGAAAGAAACGCATGGCGTAGCGCCCCACGGCGTTCAGCGCGGCGTCGTCTTCCGGGGCGGCGCAAAACGCCCGCGTGGCCTCGGTCAGGGCGTCGAAATCCGCCTTGAGATAGACGCGCAGATGCGGCTCGAGCAGCGCCCGGTTGGCACGGAGTGTGCTTTGGACGCTGGTGGTCCCTGTCTTGTGAAATCCTGCGTGAATGACCACGCGGGTCATTCGAGCAGGCCCTCCGGCGGATCGGCGACGATGCGCCCCGAGGCCAGATCCACCGTGGGCACCGCCTCGCGGGTGAACGGCAGCAGGACGGTCTTGGACTGGCCCGGCGCCGTCAGTTCGAGCAGGTCGGTGGCGCCATGGTTGAGCACCGCCTTGACGCGGCCAAGCTCGGCGCCGCCGGTATCAAAGACCGCAAGCCCGATCAGGTCGGTGTGATAGAACTCGTCATCGGGCAGGGTGGGCAGCCTGTCGCGCGGGGCATAGAGCCCGGTGCCACGCAGGGCGTCGGCCTCTTCCTTGCTGCGCACCCCGGAGAGCCGCGCCGCGAAGCCGCCCTTCACGGAGCGGGTGATCTGCACCTCGAAGCTGCGGCTGCCATCCTCGGTGGTCAGCGGTGCATACTCGGCCAAAGCCTCGGGCTCGGCGGTGAAGCTCTTGAGGCGTACCTCGCCGTTCACCCCGAAGGCGCCCGCAATCGTTCCGACACAGATGGTTTCGCTCACACTGGCCTCGCTCATGCCCGGTTTACCGCGCTACTGGATAGACCAGAGCCACGGCGCTTGGCAATCGACGCCGGCTCAGAAGTTCAGACGGATCACCCGGATGACGCCGAAGCGCACGCTCCACTGGTCTTGGGCGCCATCGTCGACGATCGGGCTGTCGGCGGCATCGTTGAGCAGCGAGCGATAGGTCACGCCCCCCTCGAGGCCCCAGTCGCGGTTGATCTGATAGCGCGCGACGAACTCGGCCCCGGCGCCCAGCAGGCCGCCGTCGGCATCATAAGCCGGGCGGTCCGAGGTGGCCTCAGAGGCGGAGACGCCGAAATAGGTGTCTGCGACCTCGTCATTGCCCCAGTAGAGCCGGGGGCCCATGCTCAGGCGCCAGTCGCTTGTGGGGCGGGTGATGAAATCGAACCCGGCCTCGCCGACCCAGCCTTCGTGGCCACCGAAACCGCGGCGCACATCGGCATAGGTGCGGTAGTTCTCGGCAGTGTAGCCCACGCCGATGCCCAGCTCGACCGCCGCATCGATATCGTCCATTCCGCGCAGGCCGTCATATTCCGAGGAGTCGCGCTCGCCGATGTAATCGAACGAGCCATGCACGTCGAAGCCGCGGAAGTCGTTCCAGGCGTCGCTGTCGCCGAAGTCGAGCCCGTCCGACAGGCGCAGGCTGTGGAAGCGGAAGCCGAGATCGGGCACCACGCTATACTCGTCCGAGCCCAGGTATTCCGGTGCCATGCCGATGCCGCCGCGCAGGCTGAAGACAAAGCCACGCTGCCGCGTGCCCTGGCTCGACAGCGCCGGGGAGGCGGTCGTGTCAGACGCGTTGTCGAGCAGCGATGTCACCTCCTGAGCGCTGACCATGGCGGGCGCGGCAAGCAGGGCAAGCGCAACAGCGGTTGCGGTGCGGAAGGTTGTCATCGGGCGGCTCCTGTCTGGGGCAATGCGATTCGTAGTCTAGCGCCTTTGAATTTGTTTCCTACTGTTGGGGAACAAAAAAAGCGCAGCGGGCCGAACCCGCTGCGCCTGTGTTGCCGAAAGGCAGACGAATTACTCGGCTGCGGCCTCTTCCGATGCCTCTGCGGCTTCGGCGGCCTTGGCGGCGCGAGCTTCGGCACGCTCCTGAGCGGCCTTGCCCGGCTTCGCCTTGTTCGGGTTGTTGCGGGTTTTCTTCTCGGCGACGCCGGCGGACTCGAGGAAGCGCGCGACGCGGTCGGTGGGCTGGGCGCCCTGGCCGAGCCAGTACTGCACGCGCTCGAGGTCCATCACCACGCGGCGCTCGTCATCCTTGGCGAGCAGCGGGTTGTAGGTGCCGAGCTTCTCAACGAAGCGGCCGTCGCGCGGCATGCGCGAGTCGGATGCGACGATGGCGTAGTGGGGGCGCTTCTTGGAACCGCCGCGGGCGAGACGAATCTTGATGGCCATTTCAGTTTCTCCTTATCGAATGGCGTTGGGTCGTGCCGGTTGAGCCGGCCTTACGATTGGTGTTGTTCGTGGTGCTTGATGACTTCCTGAATGACGAAATTCAGGAACTTCTTGGCGAAGTCGGGGTCGAGGTCGGCCTTCTCCGCCAGATCCTGCAGCCGCGCGATCTGCTTTTCCTCTCGCGCGGGGTCGGAAGGGGGCAGGTCGTGATGCGCCTTGAGGACGCCCACGGCCTGGGTGTGCTTGAACCGCTCGGCCAGCGTGAAGACGAGGATCGCATCCAGCCGGTCGATGCTTTCGCGGTGTTCCTTGAGCAGCGCCGCGGCGCGTGCCACCGGATCATGGGTCTCAGTCAATGGCCCAGCCTTTCGGTTTGAACAGGGGATCCTGGAAATTCGCGATTTCCATGTCGATGCCGTGGGCGAGCTGCGTGCCGCGCAGCGCCGCCGGGGCGGGATGGCGATAGACCGCGTCGGAGCCGTCGATCGAAGGGGCCTCGGCGTCCTTCGTTGCGCCGAGCCGTTCCGCGAGGCGGATCGAGTCGAGGTTCTTCGGGTCGATATAGCTGACCGCGGTGTCCCAGCCCTTCTCGTCGTAGAAGTGCCTGCGCACGCGATGGGTGGCCTCGAGCGCAAAGCCCTTGCCGCCCTTGTCGGGCCAGATGATCCAGGCGATCTCGCGCTCGGGCCATTTCGCCGGGCACCAGCCGCCGGCCATGCCGACGGTCTCGCCGGTGTCGCGCAGGTGGACCATCCACATGCCGAAACCGCGGATCTCCCAGTGGCCGATCTCGGCGGCGTAGAGCATCCATGCCTCGTACGCGTTGAGCGGCCCGCCCATGAAGCGCGAGCGATACGAGGCGAAGGTGGCCTTGAAATCCGGGTAGTCCTGCGGTTCGGGCGCGCGCAGCACCAGGCGGGCAGTCTCGAGCATGGGAATGTCGTAATGCGCCATCACACGCCCTCCCGCTGCTCGGGGTGTCGGTAGACGTGGCAAGTCTGACCGAAGAGCGTGTCTTCGCCCTCGTAATGCGCGCCAAGCCGCAGCGCCAGCGCCCGCGACCGGTCGTTGGTCGGGTCGATCATGCTGATCAGCCGGGTCAGGCCGAAATGGCGGGCGGCGGCAGAGCGCGCCGCCTCGACAGCCTCGTGGGCATAGCCCTTGCCCTCGTAGGCGGCGAAGATGCCATACGCCAGTTCCGGCTCGGGCCATTCGATATGGTGCAGCACGCCGGCATGGCCGATCATCTCGCCGCTGTCGCGCACGGTGATGTGCCAAAGGCCATAGCCACGCAGCTGCCATTGCCCGGCGCTGCGCAGGAGCATGCGCCAGACCTCGCCGCGCTCGGACGGGCCCCCGACATATTTCGAGCGCTCGTCGGCGAAGAAGCCGCAGAGCGGGTCGAGATCCTCGAAGCGCGGGGCACGCAGCACGAGGCGGTCGGTTTCGATCACGGGCACCTCGACGCTCATCCCAGAACCTCCTCGGGTCCGGGATGGCGATAGAGCATGTCTTCGCCCATGCTGTAATTCATGTAGGTGCGCTCGTACGTGGCACCCATGCGCTCGGCCAGCGCCACCGAACGGGTGTTGCCCGGCACGATGTTCGAGGTCAGCGTGGTCAGCCCGAGATCCTCGTAGGCGTAGCGACGCACGCGCTCGGCGGCCTCGCGGGCGATGCCGCGGCCCTCGAAACCCTCGAAGACCACCCAGCCGATTTCCGGCTCGGGCCAACCCTCGGGATTCCAGATGCCGGAGATGCCGGCGGGCTGGCCGGTCTCTTTCATCTCGATGGTGAAGTAGCCGTAGCCGCGCAGCTGCCAGTGGCCGATATTGAGCGCGAACCAGCGCCAAGCGTCGCCGCGATGGTCGTAGCCGCCGAAGCCATCGGCGCGTTCGCGGTCGAGCAGGAAGGCGATCATCGGCTCGGCATCGGTTGCTTCCGGGCCGCGCAGGATCAGGCGCTCGGTCTCGAGGCGGGGGGCGTTGGGCACGATCATGCGTAGGCCTCCGGGCTGCCATCCGCATCGGCGCGGTGACGGTAGACCACGGTCTCCGCCGGGGTCTCGCCCGCGGGCAGCGGCGCGTCCTCGTCATGCTTGGCGCCAAGCCGCTCGGCCAGCGCGATGGAACGGTCGTTGCCGGGGGTGATGTAAGAGACCAGCGACTCGAAGCCGTTTTCCCACGCCCAGTGCAACGCCGCCTGCGCCGCCTCGGCGGCATAGCCCTTGCCTTCGGCGCCCTCGAGCAGGGTCCAGCCGATCTCGGCCTCGGGGAAATGCGGCGGCTGCGACAGGCCGACCTGCCCGACGAAGCTGCCGTCCCTGGTTTCGATGCCCCAGTAGCCGAAGCCCCGCAGGTCCCACATGCCCACCTCGGACGCAATCCAGCGCCACGCTTCCTTGCGCGGAAGCGGGCCACCCATGAAGCGCGCGCGGTCGGTCTCGAACAGGTCGCAAAGCGCCTCGAGATCGGCCAGAACGTGGCCTCGCAGGGTCAGCCGGGGGGTATGGAGGACGGGGGCGGGCACGGGCTTACTTCTTCTTCCCCATGCCGCTCAGGCCGGGCGGCAGGCCACCGCCGCCACCCATGCCGGGCAGGCCGCCGGGCATCCGGCCGCCCATCGCCTTGGCCGCCTGTTCCAGCGCCTTGGGGTCCATCTGGTTCGGGTCCATGCCCTCGGGCATGCCGCCTTTGCCGAACATGCCCTTCATGGCCTGTTTCAGCATGCCGCCTTTGCCCATCTTGCCCATCTTCTTCATCATGTCGGACATCTGGCGCTGCATCTTCAGCAGCTTGTTGAGATCCGACACTTCCATGCCAGCACCCTTGGCGATGCGCTTCTTGCGCGACGCCTGCAGGAGCTGCGGGTTGGCGCGCTCCTTCTTGGTCATGGAGTTGATCAGGGCGATCTGCTGCTTGAGGATCTTGTCGTCGATCCCCGCGCCGTCCATCTGCTTGGCCATCTTGGCGGCGCCGGGCAGCATCTGCATCATGCCTTCCATGCCGCCCATCTTGATCATCTGCTCGAGCTGCATCTTCAGGTCGTTCATGTTGAACTGACCCTTGGAGAAGCGCTTCATCATGCGCTCGGCCTGCTCGGCCTCGAGCGTCTGCTGCGCCTTCTCGACCAGCGCGACGATGTCGCCCATGCCGAGGATGCGGCCCGCGACACGGTCCGGCTCGAAGGTCTCGAGCGCGTCCATCTTCTCGCCGAGACCGACGAACTTGATCGGCTTGCCGGTGACCGCGCGCATCGACAGCGCCGCACCGCCGCGGCCGTCGCCGTCCATCCGGGTCAGAACCACGCCGGTGATGCCGATGCGGGTGTCGAAGTTCTCGGCGGTGTGCACCGCGTCCTGGCCGGTAAGGCCGTCGACCACCAGCAGCGTTTCGCGCGGGTTGGCGACGTCGCGCACTGCCTCGACCTGCGCCATCAGCTCTTCGTCGATCGACAGGCGACCGGCGGTGTCGAGCATGTAGACATCGTAGCCGCCGAGGCCCGCCTGGGTCTTGGCGCGCTTGGCGATCGCGACCGGGTCCTCGCCCTTGACGATCGGCAGCGTGTCGACGCCGATCTGGGTGCCGAGGATGGCGAGCTGTTCCATGGCGGCGGGGCGGTTGACGTCAAGCGAGGCCATCAGGACCTTCTTGCCGTCGCGCTCCTTGAGCCGCCGGGCGAGCTTGGCGGTGGTGGTGGTCTTGCCGCCGCCTTGCAGGCCGACCATCAGGATCGGCGCCGGCGGGCTGTCGACGCGCAGCGAGCCGGGCTCGCCTTCGCCGGCGAGCACGGCGATGAGCTCGTCATGGACGATCTTGACGACCTGCTGGCCCGGCGTGACCGACTTGGTGACCGCAGCGCCGGTCGCCTTTTTCTCGACCGCCTTGATGAACTGGCGCGCCACCGGCAGCGAGACGTCGGCCTCGAGCAGGGCGACACGCACCTCGCGCAGCGCGGTGCGGACGTCGTCCTCGGACAGCGCGCCCTGTTTCGTCAGCCGGTCGAAGACGCCGCCAAGGCGCTCTGATAGATTCTCGAACATGGGGCCGCTGGCCTCCCGTCTGTTGTCCTTGTGCCCTCCCGAGATAGGGACGGCGGCGCGATGAGTCATCGGGGCAATGCAGAATGGCCCCCGTGGGCGCAACGCGCTGACGGAGGGCGATCCCGGGCAAACCCCAAGGGACCGGAGGCGCAATAAGGCTTCCGGAGTCGCCCCGCGGATACGGCGCGCGGGCCTGCGAGTCAAGCTTTACGGGCTTTGCAGGTGCAGCAATCGTTGGTCCCACATGTTGCCGCGGCACACGTGATGCGCTAGCTGGACTCCGCAGCGGCATCGGCTGGCGGGAGACTGCTCCGAGGTTGGGCTTTGGCTGCGGCAGACTGCGCAAAAATAGCACAGGTGGTTATTTTGCGCGCGGAATGCTGCCGGTGCGAGAATTCAGGCTGGTCGATTCGGCCTTTTGCCGCTAAGGAAAGTACGAGAAACGCTCATTTTTGAGGTGAAGAATGAAACTGAAGTCTCTTATGACCTCCGCAGCCATCCTCGGCATGGTTGCTTCCTCCGCAGCATACGCAGCTGGCCCGACCGAAGTCGTGGTGGAAGACGATCCCTACGCGCTGGCCGCTCCGGCAAGCTCGTCGTCGGACGCAGGGACCATCGCGGCCATCGTCGGTGGCGCCGCGCTGATCGCTCTGATCGCGTCGTCGTCGGACGGCTCGTCCAGCAGCAGCAGCAGCAGCTCGACCAGCGACTGAGCTCATTGCTGAGCACGTCGGGGTCGTACCGCCCCGTCGCAGAGAATTTGAGATGCGCCCCCGCTTGCGAGGGCGCATTTTTCTTGGGCATCGACGATCTTTCCGGTGTCGCGGCCTTCCGCCCGGCCCGCCGGCATGCTGCCCGGAGAATCTCTTTTCCCGTCGCGTGCTTGCAACGCGGTGATGGTTCGTACCATACCGGGTTGAGTGTGATCCGAAGCGTGGACCTAGAATGACCAACTGGGATGAGATCCGCACCGCCTACCAGGTGGCGCGACTGGGAACCGTCAGCGGCGCGGCCGAGGTTCTCGGAGTTCACCACGCCACGGTGATCCGGCATATCGACGCGCTCGAGGCGCGCATGGGCGTGAAACTCTTCCAGCGCCACGCCCGCGGATATACCCCCACCGAGGCCGGGCAGGATCTGGCCCGGGTGGCGCAGGCCACAGATGACCAGTTCCAGCAACTCGCCGGTCGCATCAAGGGGCAGGGCGAGGGGGTCTCGGGCGAACTTCTCGTCACGTCGCTGATCAATTTCTCGCCGTTGATGGTCGGGGCGCTGGAGTCCTTCCGCGAGGCTCATCCCGAAATCGTGGTGCGCTACCTGACCGGCACGCGTCTTTTCCGGCTTGAATACGGCGAGGCCCACGTGGCGCTCCGGGCGGGCTCTGCCCCGCAGGAGCCGGACAACGTGGTGCAGCCCTTCGCGCGGCAGGCGGTGGCGCTTTTCGGGGCGCGCAGCTACATTGAGCGGCGCGGCAAGCCCGACAGTGTCGAGGCCCTGCAGAGCCATGATTTCGTCGGCTATGACGATCCCGATTCCCGCGCGCCCTACGCTATCTGGATGAAGAAGCACGTCCCGTTCGAGCGCGTGGTGTTCCGCGCCGAGGACGGTCGCGTGCAGCAGGAGGCGGTGCGTGCCGGCGCCGGGCTCGGCTTCATGGCCGAGCAGGAGGGCCGCGCCGACCCCGATCTGGTCCAGATCCTGCCCGCGCAGGAAGACTGGTCCTCGCCGCTGTGGCTGGTGACCCATGTCGACCTGCACCGGACTCCCAAGGTTCAGGCCTTCCTGAAACATCTCAAGGATTACGCGACGGAGCGCGACAAGGCGTGAGCCCGGCAAGTCAGGGCCACCTCGCGATGCTGAGCTTCTCGGCGCTGGTCGCGGGCTCTTTCGCCATGGGATCGCTCGCGGCGCCGCATATCGCGCCGACGGCTTTGAACGCGGTGCGCTTCGTGCTTGCAGGGCTGATCCTGTCGGGCGTGGCGGCTGCCAGCGGGAAGGTGACACGCGCCTCGCTTGAGGCGCCGTGGCGCTACCTCGTGCTTGGCGGGCTGATGATCGCGTATTTCGTGCTGATGTTCGAAGGCCTCAAGACCGCGGCCCCGGTGAGCATGTCGGCGGTCTTCACCCTGACGCCGCTGATGGCGGCGGGTTTCGGCTGGCTGCTGATGCGTCAGCGCATGACCGGGCGGATGGCGCTGGCCCTCGCGGTGGGCGCCGTCGGCGCGCTGTGGGTCATCTTCGACGGCAGCCTTCAGGCGGCGCTGCGGTTCGGCGTCGGGCGCGGCGAGGCGGTCTACTTCGTCGGCTGTGCCGCCCACGCCGTCTATGCGCCGCTCGTGCGCAAGCTGAACCGTGGTGAGCCGGCGCTGGTCTTCACGCTCTGGACCAACCTTGCGGGTACGGCAATGCTGCTGATCTGGGGGTGGCCCGCGCTGATGGCGACGGACTGGACAGCGCTGCCGCCGATCGTCTGGATCACCATCGCCTACACTGCCATCGCCGCCACCGCGGCCACTTTCGTGCTCCTGCAGTTCGCGGCGCTGCGCCTGCCCTCGGCCAAGGTCATGGCTTATACCTACCTCACCCCGTCCTGGGTCATCCTCTGGACGCTGGTGCTGGGGCAGGGGGTGCCGCCGGCGGTGATCCTCGTTGGTGTGGCGCTGACCGTGGTGGCGCTGCTGCTGCTGCTCAAGAACGAGTGACGGTCAGACCCGGTCCTGGTCCTGGATCGCAGGCCCGGTTCCGAGCTCCTCGGCGAGGAAACGCTCGAAGGCGTCGAGATTGACCGGCTCGACAAGCCCGAACCCCACCATCCAGACCGAGGCCTCGCGCAGCGCATCCGGCTCGAGCTTGCACCATTTCACGCGGCCACGCTTTTCCTGGCTGATCAGTCCGGCCGCAGCGAGGATGGCGAGGTGCTTGGAGACCGCCGCAAGCGACATCTCGAAGGGGTCTGCCACGTCGGTCACCGCCATGTCGTCCTCGAGCAGCATCGCGAGGATGCGGCGGCGGGTCGGGTCTGCGAGGGCGGCAAAAACGGCGGAGAGCGTGTCGGTCATGTCGCCATAAGCCGTGCCGCCGATGGCATCGTCAAGCCGGTCTCGGCCATGCTCAACCGCGCAGTTGAATAAGGAATGGCGCCTCCGTTGGCGCTAACCTGGCGCCGGGGGCTTTGATGTGAGAGAGGGTGTGAATTTAAAAACATTAGATATCAGAGCCTTAAGGTGTCTTGATCGTCTGTTCACCGGTTCTTGACTCGGGGCGCTCCGCCGCATAGCAACATCGCGAAACTCCTTTTGGACTGAACAGTGAGCGACCCCGATCCGAAGCAGCAACTCGATGCGCTGGAGGCGAAGATCGCGGCGGCCAAGGCCGCCCGGGAAAGCGACAAGGTCCATCAGGAGGAACATTATTCCCAGGCACAGCTCGCCTGGCGGATGGTCACGGAGATGGTTGCCGGTCTCGGGATCGGTTTTGGCATCGGATACGGGCTTGATGTGCTGTTTGGCACCACCCCGTTCCTCATGGTGCTGTTCACATTGCTGGGGGTCGTGGCGGGTATCCGGGTGATGCTGCGCAGCGCCGCCGAAATCCAGCAGGCGCAACTGGCCAAGCAGGCCGGAGAAGACGAGAAGAGGGATCGCAATGGCGACTGAAGCAACGCACGGTGCTGAGATGGCCGGACACGGCGCAGAGAACGCCGCCGAAACGGGTGGTCTCGTCTTCCACCCGATGGACCAGTTCATCGTCAAGCCGCTGTTCGGCGACGGTGCGGTTGGCATGTTCACCATCACCAACGTCACCCTGTGGATGCTGATCGCGATCCTCGTGATCGTCGCGCTGATGGTGTTCGGCACCTCGCGCCGCGCTGTCGTTCCCTCGCGCAGCCAGTCGGTGGCCGAGCTTGCCTACGGCTTCATTCACAAGATGGTCGAGGACGTGGCCGGCAAGGACGGGCTCGTCTACTTCCCCTACATCATGACGCTGTTCATGTTCATCGTGATCGCCAACTTCCTCGGCCTGATCCCGATGAGCTTCACCACCACCTCGCACTTCGCGGTGACCGTGGTTCTGGCGCTCTGCGTGTTCCTCGGCGTGACCATCCTCGGCTTCGTCAAGAACGGTGCCTCCTTCCTGAGCCTGTTCTGGGTGTCGTCGGCGCCGATGGCGCTGCGCCCGGTCCTGGCGATCATCGAGATCATCTCGTACTTCGTGCGCCCGGTCAGCCACTCCATTCGTCTTGCCGGCAACGTCATGGCGGGCCACGCGGTTCTCAAGGTGTTCGCAGGCTTCGCTGCCGTCGCCGCGATCTCGCCGCTGACCATCGTCGCGATCACCGCGATCTACGGTCTCGAGGTTCTGGTGGCCTTCATTCAGGCCTACGTCTTCACGATCCTCACCTGCGTCTACCTCAAGGACGCACTGCATCCGCACCATTGACGTAGCGGCGGGGCCCGCGCCCCGCTCTACCCCGCAGAACACCCCTATCGATCACTTCCACACGTAAGGAGATACCACCATGGAAGGTCAACTCGCACACATCGGCGCAGGTCTCGCAGGTCTCGGCACCGGTCTCGCCGCACTTGGTGTGGGCAACGTCGCCGCGAACTTCCTCGCCGGCGCGCTGCGCAACCCCTCGGCTGCTGCTTCGCAGACCGCGACCCTGTTCATCGGCATCGCATTCGCCGAAGCACTGGGCATCTTCTCCTTCCTCGTTGCTCTGCTGCTGATGTTCGCCGTCTAATCGACGGAACGAAAATCCTTACGCGCGGGCGGTCCCGTCCCTGACGGGCCGCCCGATGTAGAGACAACGTTCCGACGGAGGACGACATGGCGACAGAACCCATCGCCGGAGAATTCGCGAGCGCCTGCGTGGACAGCCATGGCTCTGCCATCGGCATGCCCCAGCTGTGCGCTGAGTGGATCCCGAACCAGGTCTTCTGGCTTGTCATCACGCTTGTGGTGATTTTCTTCGTGCTGTCGCGCATCGCTCTGCCGCGGATCGCATCCGTCCTGGCCGAGCGCCAGGGCACGATCACGAATGACATCGCCGCCGCAGAGGAGCTGAAGCGCCAATCCGCCGACGCCGAAGCGGCGTACGACAAGGCGCTCGCGGATGCCCGTGCCGAGGCCCAGGCCATCGGTCAGCAGACCCGCGACGAGATCAAGGCGCAACTCGACGAGGCGACCCGCGAAGCGGACGCCCAGATCGCGGAAAAGACCGCCGAGTCGGAAGCGGCCATCGCCGAAATCCGTGCCTCGGCCCTCGCGAATGTCGAGATCGTCGCAAAGGACACCGCGGCAGCCATCGTGGCAGCCCTTGGTGGCAAGGCGGATCAGGCAGCCATCTCTTCGGCTGTCGACAACCGGATGAAAGGGTGAGCCGATGCGTAAGCTGATCATCACCAGCGCCCTTGGCGCAAGCCTTGCCAGCCCCGCGCTGGCGGCGTCCGGCCCGTTCTTCTCGCTGCGCAACACCGACTTCGTGGTGCTGCTCGGTTTCCTGCTCTTCCTTGCTGTCCTGGCCTACTTCAAGGTCCCGGGCATGCTGGGAAAGCTGCTGGACAAGCGCGCCGACGACATCCGCAACGAGCTCGACGAAGCGCGCGCGCTGCGTGAAGAGGCCCAGACGCTTCTTGCCTCCTACGAGCGCCAGCAGCATGAGGTCTCTGCACAGGCGGACCGCATCGTTGCAAACGCCAAGGAAGAGGCCGAGATCGCCGCCGAACAGGCCCGCAAGGACCTCAAGGATGCCATCGCACGCCGTCTCGCTGCCGCCGACGACCACATCGCTTCGGCTCAGGCATCGGCCGTGAAGGAAGTGCGCGACCGTGCCGCAATCGTGGCCGTGGCGGCTGCCCGCGATGTCATCGCGCAGCAGACCAGCGCTGCAGACAAGGACCGGATGATCGACGAGTCGATCGCCGAAGTCGGTGCCAAGCTGCACTGACCCGCAAGGTCCCCGAGAATTCCAAGAAGCCCGGCCACTGGTCGGGCTTTTTTCTGTCCCGCGGTCGGATTTGCGGCACGTGGAACACGGTCGGGGCTTGCCTTGCCGTTGCGCCATCGGCAAGACTTTGCTTGTTGGCTCCCACCAGATACGGTAGCTCGACCAGGTCCACAGCGGTACATGTGGTCATCAGGACAAGAGGGTAGCGTGGCACATATCATCGTCGTCGGGAACGAGAAGGGCGGGGCGGGCAAATCCACCGTCTCGATGCATGTGGCCACCGCGCTTGCCCGGCTGGGCTACAGGGTCGGGGCGCTCGACCTCGACCTGCGTCAGCAGACCACCGGCCGCTACTGCGACAACCGCCGCCGCTTCCTCGAGAGCGAGGGGCTCGAGCTGCCCAGCCCGCATTACATGGAGCTGCCGCAGGTCGATCCCTCCGAGCTGGCGCCCGGCGAGAACGCCTATGATCATCGGCTGAGCAAGGCGGTCTCGATGCTCGAGGCTGACAGCGATTTCATCCTGATCGACTGCCCCGGCTCGCACACCCGCCTGAGCCAGGTGGCGCACACGCTCGCCGACACGCTGATCACCCCGCTCAACGACAGCTTCATCGATTTTGACCTGCTGGCCCGCATCGACGGCGACGGCGAGAAGATCCTCGGCCCGTCGGTCTATTCCGAGATGGTCTGGAATGCCCGGCAGCTGCGCGCACAGGCCGGGCTCAAGCCGATCGACTGGATCGTGCTGCGCAACCGCCTCGGCGCCCAGCAGATGATCAACAAGATGAAGATGGAGAAAGCGCTCGAGCGTCTTTCCAAGCGCATCGGTTTCCGCATCGCGCCGGGGTTCTCCGAGCGGGTGATCTTCCGCGAACTGTTCCCGCGTGGCCTGACGCTGCTCGATCTCAAGGATATCGGCGTCAAGCAGCTGAATATTTCGAACGTGGCGGCGCGTCAGGAACTGCGCGACCTGATGAGCACGCTCGATCTGCCCGAGGTCGAGATCCGCTTCTGAGGCGGCGCTAGCGCAGCCGCCAGGCCAGCGCCGCAACGCCGATGCCGGAGGTCAGCAGCTCGATACCGAGAAAGATCCCGAGGATGCCGCCACCGGCTTCCGGGATGGCGAAGATGATCCAGAGGCCGAGGGCCACGGAGATCGCCCCGGCCAACGCCAGCCAGCCCCAGCCGCGCCGCTCGCGCAGGTGAAAGGCGAGCAGGACGCGCAGCAGCCCGACGGCGATGAAGAACCCGGCGATGATCAGCGTGAGCGAGACGATTCCGGCGAGGGGGTTGGCCAGCAGCGCGACGCCGAAGGCGAGCACAATGAAGCCCAGCAGCCCCGAGACAAGCCGCGCAGAGCCGGGCCCGTCATCCTGAAACGCGATCCACAGCTGAAGGACTCCACCAAGTAAGAGGATGCTGCCCGCGATGGCCACTGCGGTCAGCGATGCGGCAAAGGGGTTCAGGAAGGCGACGATCCCGCCGACGATGAGCAGCGCGCCGAGGACCAGCAGCCAGCGCCAGTCGGGCCCGAGCGGGCGGCGGGGTCGGGTCTCGCGTTGGGGCATGGGATCGGACATGGGGCACTCCTCTGGGCTGCAGGGAGAACCACGCTGGAGCGTCCCCGTTCCATCACCATGCCGCGACACGGGATTTCGCGAAAGGCAGGACTCGGGGTTTCTCGTGTGTCACGACAGGGGGCCGAAGGTGTGCCTTCGGCCCTTCCTGTTGTGGCCTCGGTGACTGGCCAGGTCACTCCGCCGCCACTGCGATCTCCTCGCGGCGCCCGAAGTGCTGGCGGTTGAGCCGCAGCACCAGCCAGACGGCGAGCGCCTGCGCGATCAGCGCCACGGCGGTCAGCGCCCAGAAGGCGAGGCTGAACTTGTCGACCATGCCGGCGGCCACCAGCCCCTTGTTGATGAAGAACTGCAGCATCACTGACAGCGCCACCGCAGGGCAGACCAGCGCGTAGGAGCCGGGCGAGGTCTTGGGACCGAGCACGAAGTCGCGGAAATAGCCCTGGGCTCGCAGCACCGTCATCCCCAGCAGCAGGAACACCACCTGCACCGAGAGCATTCGGGCCAGGAAGACCAGCGTCTCGCCGGCATTGCCATGTGCGTCGAAGGTGGTGTGCAGCCCGTGCGCCTGGCGCAGGAACATGATGCCGAGCACGGTCATGATCGGCACGATGATCAGCAGGGTCGGGCCGGCCTCGCGCGCGGTGCCGTAATGCAGCATCGAGCTCAGAGCGGTGATCGCGGCCATCACGGTGTAGATCATCGCGGTCACGCCGAGGAAGGTCGACAGCACCAGTGCGGTGCCGACGGTCACAGGGTTGCCGCTCATGGCGGCGGGGGCGGCGAAGCCCACGGCGACCATGGCGATGGCAAAGGCGGGCAGCAGCTGGGCAAAGGAGTTATGCGCGGTGACATCGAAGATGCCCCCCTTCGACAGCACCCGGCCGAGAAAGCCGCCAAGCTGTCGGAAGGCCAGCACGCCGATCAGCGCGAAGGCCACCATGGCGAAGGGGAAGAGATACTCGACCACGGACCACAGGCCGGGCACGAAGACCAGCCCGAGGATGAAGCCCACATTCACCGTCATGGCAAGCGCCAGCGGCATCGCGAGCACCGAGCTCTCGGTGTTGGACTGCTTCATCTCTTGCCATGCGGCGGTCTGTTTGAAGGCGCTGAAGCTGCGCAGGTTCCAGATCAGCGACTTGATGTTGAGCACCGCGAAGACGGCGATTCCCAGCATCGCGACCACGATCGCCACCTGTTGCGGCAGCAGCCCCCCGGCCCAGGCGGCGGCGATGTCCTCGAAGATCGGGACGGCCTGCCCGGGGTGGGGCACCCAGAACATCAGGTACATGAAGAACGAGACCGCCGTACCGCCCGCGCCCAGCGACGCGAGGAAATAGGTCGGCGAGTAGGTGTCTGCGGGGCGTGCAAGCGTGCGTGCCATGACGGCCTCCCATAAATTCGCTGTACGGAATGTATTATACATTCATAAATGGGAATGTTAAGGCGGTCAGACCCGCGACAAGTGCGCACACCGATTGCCGGGCTCATCGTGGTTAGGGGCTGGTTAACCAATCCCTGCTTATGCTGCGGGATGAGAAGGGTGCTGCTCACGGTTTTCTTGCTGACCTCCGCCTGCAACACGGGCGGGCCGGGGTTTCGCGGCGTTCCGGCGCAGCGGGTGGAGGTCGAGGGCTCGCGCTTTCTCCTGCGGGTAAACGGAGCAATGGCCGAGGCGACCCGCATCAGCCCGGAATTCCCGGCCCGGTTCGAACCGATTGCCGAGCGCGCGCAGAAGGCCGCCTTCCTTCAGACCGGCTGCGAACCGGACTGGGTCATCGGCGATCCCGCAGTGCTGGTGATGGGCCTGTCCTGCGATGGCGCGCCCGCCCCGAAGAAGCCCCGCCGGGGCCGCATCTCCTGCGCGATCTTCAGCGGCTATGCCAGCGCCGGGCTCGGCGGCAGCGCAGAGCTTGAGTGTCGGGGGTACTGAGGCGCGGTGCAGGGGCGCAGAGGGCGAGAGGGCCGGATCAGCCGCGCGCGGGCTCGGCCACGGACTTCTCGTAGAAAATGCTCGAAGGGCTGTCCTCGTAGGCCCCGAAGGGCGGGCGCCGGGTAAAGCCCGAGTCCTCGTAGAGCGACACCGCGGCGGCCAGCTTGTCGCCGGTTTCGAGCCGCAGCATCGGCAGCCCCTCGGCCAGTGCCGCGTGCTCGATATGGCACAGCAGCCGCCGTGCCACGCCGATCCCGCGCGCCACCGGCGCCACGAACATCGACTTCACCTCGCCATAGCCGTCGCGCCGGGCCAGCGCCGCACAGCCGAGCAATTCCCCGCCCTCTTCCTCTTCGGCGCCATAGAAGGTAATGCCCTCGGCACAAAGCGCGTCGATGTCGAGATAGTGGTTCTCTTCCGGCGGAAACAACGCGTTCATCAGGGCGTGGCTTTCGCTCAGCAGGGCCCGCGCGCGCGGGTCGCGGGGCGAGATCGGTCGAATGGCTAGAGGCATGGGGCAGCTCCTCGCAGGCTCAGCGATGAAAAGCGCTAACACGCGTTTCGTCAAGAACTCGTTTTCACGGTGTGTGCGCAATATCTTGTGGATAATAAGCGGCCTTCCGCGATATGCAGCGCAAAGCGTTTGACTCGCCCCCGAGCGGACAGCGAAAATACTCGACAATCAGGAATCAGGGCAGCCAGACTTGCGATTTTCCCGCCTCAGACTCACGGGCTTCAAGAGCTTCGTCGACCCCACTGATCTCGTCATTTCCGAGGGGCTAACCGGCGTTGTCGGGCCGAATGGCTGTGGCAAGTCCAACCTGCTCGAGGCGCTACGCTGGGTGATGGGCGAAACCCGGGCCAAGGCGATGCGTGGCTCCGGCATGGAAGACGTGATCTTCGCCGGCGCCTCGTCACGCCCGGCGCGGAATTTCGCCGAGGTCTGCCTGACGATGGACAATTCCGACCGTCTGGCGCCCGCCGGTTTCAACGACAGCGACCAGCTCGAAATCGTGCGCCGCATCACCCGCGACGTGGGCTCGGCCTACAAGACCAACGGCAAGGACGTACGTGCCCGCGACGTGCAGATGCTGTTCGCCGACGCCTCCACCGGCGCCCATTCGCCGGCGCTGGTCCGGCAGGGGCAGATCTCGGAGCTGATCAACGCCAAGCCGAAAAACCGCCGCCGCATCCTCGAGGAAGCCGCCGGCATCTCGGGCCTCTACCAGCGTCGCCACGAGGCCGAGCTGAAGCTCAACGGCACGGAGGCCAACCTGCTGCGCGTCGATGACGTGATCGAGCAGCTGGCCGCGCAGCTGTCGCAGCTCGAGCGGCAGGCCAAGCAGGCAGCGCGCTATCGCGCCATCGGCACCGACCTGCGCCGCGCAGAAGGGTTGCTGCTCTACCGCCGCTGGAAGGAAGCCGACGAGGCCCGGCTCAAGGCCGAGGCCGAGCATCGTGAGCGCGTCACCGCCGCGGCGCAGGCCGAGGGCACCGCCCGCGCCGCCGCCAAGCTGCGGGCCGAGCGCGAAGAAGCGCTGCCCTCCCTGCGCGAGGAAGAGGCCATCGCGGTGGCGATCCTGCAGCGCCTTGGCGTGCAGCGCGACGCGCTGGCGGATCAGGAAAAGCAGGCCGCCGAGACCATCGCCGCGCTGACCCGCCGCATCGACCAGATGGCGCGCGACATGGAGCGCGAGGCCGGGCTCAACCGTGACGCGGGCGAGACCATCGAGCGGCTCGAGCGGGAGGCGCAGGAGCTCGAGACCGCCGGTGCCGGCCATGATGCGCGGGTTTCTGAGGCCGCGGAAGCGGCCAGCGAGGCCTCCGCCATGCTGCAGGAGCGCGAGGCCGACCTGACGCAATACACCGAGGATGTCGCCCGGCTTGCCGCCCGCCACCAGTCGGCGCAACGTTTCCTGTCCGATGCCCGTCGCATGCTCGATCGTCACGAGGGCGAGGCCGCCCGCGCCCGCGAGGCCGTGGCCGCCGCCAAGGAGACGCTGGAAGAATCGACCGATCGCGTCAGCGAGGCTCGCGCCCGTGCCGAGGAGGCGCAGGACATGGCCGAGCGCTGCGAGACCCTGCTGGCCGATGCCGACGAGGCGCGCTCTGACGCGCAGTCGCGCGAGGCCGAGGCGCGGGCCGAGCGTTCGGAGGCGGAGGGCGAGTTCAATGCGCTGCGCGCCGAGGTCACCGCGCTGGCCCGTCTGCTGGAGCGCGACACCGCCGAGGGCGGCCAGATCCTTGATCGCCTGCAGGTGCAGCAGGGCTTCGAGAAGGCGCTCGGCGCGGCTCTGGCGGACGACCTGCGGGCGCCCGAGGTCGATGCCGACGGCCCCTCCGGCTGGACCGTGCTGCCGCCCTACGATGGCGACCAGCCGTTGCCGCCCGGCATCACCGCGCTGACCAACCACGTCTCGGTGCCCGAGGTGCTCGAGCGTCGCATGGGCCAGATCGGCCTCGTGGAGGCCGATGACGGGCCGCGCCTGCAACCGCTTCTGAAACCTGGCCAGCGCCTCGTCAGCCCCGAGGGTGATCTTTGGCGCTGGGACGGCTACCGCGCCTGGGCCGAGGATGCGCCCTCGGCGGCTGCGCTGCGGCTCGAGCAGCTCAACCGGCTCGAGGAGCTCAAGCAGGAGATGGCGGCCGCCGAGGCCCGCGTCGAGGGTATGCGCACTGCCCACGAGGCGCTGGTGATGCGGCTGGCCGAGCTGACCCGCGCCGACAAGGCGGCGCGCGAGGCGCGGCGCGAGGCCGACCAGCAGCTCAACGAAAGCACCCGCGCGATGAACCGCGCCGAGGCCGACCGCAACCTCGCCGAGGGCAAGCTCGAGAGCCTCGCGATGACCGTGACCCGTCACGAGGACGAGGCCACCGGCGCGCGCAAGCAGCTGCTCGAGGCCGAACGCGCGCTTGAGGAGCTCGACGATCTCGAAACCGCCCGCGCCGAGGCCGAGGACATCAAGATGACCGTCGAGGCGGCGCGCATGACCATGATGACCAGGCGCTCGGCCCATGACGAATTGCGCCGCGAAGGCGATGCCCGCAAGGCGCGCAGCCAGCAGGTCACCAAGGACCTCTCGGGCTGGCGCCACCGGCTCGAGACCGCGCGCACCCGCTCCGACGAGCTCGAGGAGCGCAAGGCGGCGGCGGAGACGGAACTTGAGCGGGCCTCTGCGGCCCCGGCGGAGCTTGCCACAAAGCGCGAAGAGATGAGCCAGTCGATCACCGAGGCGGAGGAGCGCAAGGCGGTGGCGGGCGACGCGCTGGCCCAGGCCGAAACGCAGCTGCGTGAGGCCATCGGCGCCGAGCGTGACGCCGAGCGCAGCGCCTCCGAGGCGCGCGAGGCCCGTGCCCGGGCCGAGGCCCGGGTCGAGGCGGCGCGCGAGACGGTGGATGCCGCCGCCGAGCGCATCGAGGATGAGCAGGAGACCACGCCGTCGAAGCTGCTCGACCGGCTCGAGGCCAACCCGGACGAGATGCCGCCGTCGGACCAGATCGAGGCCGAGGTCAACCGGCTCAAGCGTCAGCGCGACAGCCTTGGCGCGGTGAACCTGCGCGCCGAGGAAGACGCTCGGGAGGTGCGCGAGGAGCACGACCAGCTGGTCTCCGAGAAGCAGGATCTCGAGGAGGCGATCAAGACGCTGCGCGCCGGTATCGCCTCGCTGAACCGCGAGGGGCGCGAGCGCCTGCTCACCGCCTTCGAGCAGGTGAACAGCAACTTCTCGATGCTGTTCAGACACCTGTTCAACGGTGGCGAGGCCAATCTCGTGATGGTCGAGAGCGACGACCCGCTCGAGGCCGGGCTCGAGATCATGTGCCAGCCGCCGGGCAAGAAGCTCTCGACCCTGTCGCTGCTTTCGGGCGGCGAGCAGACGCTGACCGCGCTGGCGCTGATCTTCGCGGTGTTCCTTGCCAATCCGGCGCCGATCTGCGTGCTCGACGAGGTCGACGCGCCGCTCGACGACGCTAACGTGACCCGTTTCTGCGACCTGCTCGACGAGATGTGCCGCCGCACGGACACGCGCTTCCTGATCATCACCCACCACGCGGTGACGATGGCGCGCATGGACCGGCTGTTCGGCGTCACCATGCAGGAACAGGGCGTCTCTCAGCTGGTCTCGGTCGATCTCAAGAAGGCGGAGCGCATGGTCGCCTGACCGCGCCCTTGCCAATGATCACCGCTGCCCCACGGGACGGCCGGCCTCCGGCGGGAGTATTTTTGACGAAGAGAAGCCAGGGGCGCAGCGCTGCTGGCTTCTTTGGTTCAAAAATACCTCGGGGGTGAATTGGCCGCAGGCCAAGAGGGGGCTGGCCCCCTCTCTTCTTTTGAAGGCGCGCCGCCGGTGAGACAGGGGGCAGCGCCCCCGTCCGCCCCTGTCACCAGGCGCTAGCCGTCGGAGATCTTGTGCCGGCGCCGTACGCTGTCCGGCCGGCCCGGAAGCGCGAGGCGGGCATCGTTGCGGGCCTGGCGCGACACCACCTTGCCCTTCGAGATCACGCAGAGCCGGTCAGGCCTGAGCCGCAGGGCCTCGATGCTGCTGCCTGCGTCGAGCACAACCAGCGAGGCGGTGTCGCCCGGTGCCAGCCCGTAGCCGTCGAGATGCATGATCTTCGCGTTCTCTTCCGTCACCATGGTGAAGCAGCGCGCCATCTCCTGCGGTGAGGTCATCTGCGCCACGTGCAGGCCCATGAAGGCCACGTCGAGCATGTCGGCGGTGCCGAGCGAATACCACGGATCGCGCACGCAATCCTGCCCCCAGCCGACGGTGATGCCTTGTGCCTGCATCTCCTTCACCCGGGTCAGGCCGCGGCGCTTGGGGAAGGTGTCGTGCCGCCCCTGCAGGGTGATGTTGATCAGCGGGTTGGGGATCGCCGCGATCTCGGCCTCGGCGATCAGCGGCAGCAGCTTCGAGACATAGTAGTTGTCCATCGAGTGCATCGAGGTCAGGTGCGAGCCCGCCACCCGCCCCTGCAGCCCGAGCCGCTGGGTCTCATAGGCCAGCGCCTCGATGTGGCGCGACATCGGGTCGTCGGTCTCGTCGCAATGCAGGTCGACCAGAAGCCCGCGCTCGGCGGCGATCTCGCAGAGCTCGCGGACCGAGGCGGCGCCATCGGCCATGGTGCGCTCGAAATGCGGGATGCCGCCCACCACGTCGACCCCCATGTCAAGCGCGCGCAGCGTGTTGGCGCGCGCCGTCGGGTCGCGGTAGAAGCCGTCCTGCGGGAAGGCCACGAGCTGCAGGTCGAGATAGGGCTTGACCACATCGCGCACATGCAGCAGCGCCTCGACCCCCTTGAGGTCGTCGTCGCAGGTGTCGACATGGCTGCGCACTGCCAGGAGCCCCATGCTCACCGCCCAGTCGCAATAGGCCAGCGCCCGCTCGACCATCTCGTCGACGCTGGCGATCTGCTTGAGCTCGCCCCAGAGCGAGATGCCCTCGAGCAGCGTGCCGGAGGCGTTGATCCGCGGCGTGCCGTAGCTCAGCGTCGCATCCATGTGGAAATGCGGGTCGACGAAGGGGGGCGACACCAGATCGCCGGACGCGTCGATCACCTCGCCGGCCTGGGCGCCGGTCAGGTCGCCGATGGCGGCGATGCGGTCGCCGGTGATGCCGATGTCCTTGACGGTGCCGTCGGGCAGGGTGCCGCCGGTCACGAGAATGTCGAAGCTGGCCATTTCAGCGTTCTCCGCGGTTGAAGGGGGTCATCAGGGCGGCGGGCACATGGGCGCGCCGCGACATCAGGATCAGGGCGAGGATCGACAGAAGGTAGGGGATCATCAGGAAGACCTGGTAGGGCACCACCTGCCCCATGCCGGTTTGCTGGAGCCGCACCTGCAGCGCGTCGAACCCGGCAAAGAGCAGCGCGCCCAGCAGCGCCTTGCCGGGCTTCCACGCGCCGAACACCACCAGCGCGATGCAGATCCAGCCGCGCCCGTTGACCATCTCGAAGAAGAAGGACGAGAAGGCCGACATGGTCAGGAAGGCGCCGCCCACCGCCATCAGCCCAGAGCCCACGATCACCGCGCCCATGCGGATCGCACCGACCGACAGGCCCTGCGCCTCGACCGCGTGCGGGTTCTCTCCGGCGGCGCGCAGCGCGAGGCCGAGCGGGGTGCGATAGAGCACCAGCGAGACGACGGCCACGCAGGCGAAGGCGGCCCAGGTGAGCGCGGTCTGGGAGAACAGCGCCTCGCCGAGCCAGGGCAGGTCCGACAGGCCCGGGATGTGCAGGGGCTGGAACGGCTCGATCCGCGGTGGGTTGGTGACCTCGGGCAGGGCAAGCCGGTAGGCGTAGTAGGCCGAGGCTGTGGCCAGGAGCGTGATGCCAAGGCCCACCACGTGTTGCGACAGGCCGAAGGGTACGGTCAGCACCCCGTGCAGGGCGCCGAAGGCCATGCCGGCGAGCATCGCCACGGCGACGCCGGTCCAGAGCCCGAGGCCTGCATAGACCGTCATCCAGCCGGCGAAGGCGCCGATCACCATGATGCCCTCGATGCCGAGGTTGAGCACGCCGGCGCGCTCGCAGATCAGCTCGCCCATGGTGGCGAAGATCAGCGGCGAGGCGATGCGCAGCACTGCCGCCCAGAAGCTGGCAGAGATCAGGATATCGACGATCTCGGTCATCCGCGCACCACCCGGTAGCGTGTGAGAAGGATTGCCAGCACCATGAAAAGCAGCGCCGCGGCGAGCAGGATGTCGGCGATGTAGGTTGGCACATCGGCGGCGCGCGACATGCTGTCGGCGCCGACGAAGATGCCCGCGACGAAGAGCGCCGAGACCACCACGCCAAGCGGGTGCAGCAGCGCCAGCATGGCGACGATGATGCCGGTATAACCGAAATCAGGGCTGAGGTCGGAGGTCAGGTTGCCCTTGAGCCCCGCGACCTCGGAGAAGCCCGCCAGTGCCGCGAGCCCGCCGGAGATCAGCGCGGTCTTGATCAGCACCCGGCCCACCGGGATGCCGGCGAAGCGCGCCGCCTGCTGGTTCTGGCCCACGGCGCGGATCTCGTAGCCCAGAGTGGTGCGGGTCTGCATCACCCAGACGCCGGCGGCGCAGATCAGTGCCAGCGCGAAGCCCCAGTGCAGCCGAAGCCCCTCGACGATGCGCGGCAGGCGGGCATCGCGGGGCAGGGCGGGGGATTTCGGCCAACCCATGCCCATCGGGTCCTTGAGCGGGCCCTCGAGCAGGTAGGAGATGAACAGCGCCATGATGAAATTGAGCAGCAGAGTGGTGACCACCTCGTCGACCCCGAGCCGGGTCTTGAGAAGCACCGGGCCAAGCAGCACCAGCGCGCCCGCGACGATGGCGCCGAGCGCCATCAGCGGGATCGCCAGCGGGCCGGGAAGACCCAGCTGGGTGCCGATCACAACGGTCATCAGCGCGCCGGCATAGAGCTGCGCCTCGGCGCCGATATTCCACAGCCGGGCGCGGAAGGCCACGGCTACGGCAAGCCCGGTGAAGATCAGCGGCGTGGCGCGGTTGAGCGTCTCGAGCGTGGCGAATTTCGAGCCCACGGCGCCTTTGACGATCAGTCCGAAGGTCTCGAGCGGGTTGGCGCCAGCGATCGCGGCGAGTGCTGCCGCGAGCGCGATGGTGGCGAGAATGGCGAGCGCCGGAAGGCCCAGCGCGCGGGCTGGGGACGGGGCGGCGATGGGGTCTAGTCGCATCAGTTTTGCACCTGGCGGAGGGGGCGGAACGGGGGCGCTGCCCCCGGACCCCCGGGATATTTCTGGCCAGAAGAAGACAGGGGCGTCGGTCTGGGATGGGAGAGATCAGGCGGCATGGTCGAAGCCCTGTCCGGCCATCCATTGGCCGAGCTCGGCCGGGGTCTTTTCGCCGCGGGCGAACTCAGGCGACAGGCGGCCGTCTGAGATCACCCGGATCACGTCGGAGAGCGTCAGGATCTCGTCTAGATCCTCGGAGATCAGCAGCACCGCGGCGCCGGCGTCGCGGGCGGCGATGAGCTGTTCCTGCACATAGGTCACGGCGCCGATGTCGAGCCCGCGCACCGGCTGGTTGGCGAGGATGATGCGCGGCGCGGCCTCGAGCACGCGGCCGAGGATCAGCTTTTGCATGTTGCCGCCCGAAAGCAGGCGGATACGCGCCTCGGGGCCGGGGCAGCGCACGTCGTACTTGGCGATGATGGCTTCGGTCTTGCTGCGGGCGGCGGACCAGTCCATCCAGCCGGCGCGGGCGTTGGGCGCGTCGCGGTAGCTTTCCAGAACAGCGTTCTCGGTCAGGGTGAAATCGGCCACCGTGCCAGTGCGGTGGCGGTCCTCGGGGATGCGGCCGATGCCCGAGTGGAGGGCGCTGCGCGGGTTCCAGCCGGAGACCGGGTGACCGGCGATCTCGAGTGTGCCGGAGGCGGGCGCGTCCAGTCCGGAGATCAGGTCGGCGAGCGCGCCCTGGCCGTTGCCGGAGACCCCGGCAAGGCCGAGGATCTGGCCGGCCTTGATATCGAGATCGACCGCGTCGAGCCCGGGGCGGTTGCCCCGCGGCTGCGTGCTCACGCGATCGAGCCGCATCAGCACCGCGCCGGGGCGGGCCTCGGCGGGGGCAGGGGCGGTGATCTCGGCACCGACCATCAGCGTGGCCAGCTGGTGGCGGTCGGTGTCACGTGTCGCCACCTCTCCCACGAGCTTGCCGTGGCGCAGCACCAGTACCCGCGAGGAGATCGCCATGACCTCGTGCAGCTTGTGCGAGATGAAGATCACCGACAGCCCCTGCGCCACCATCTTGCGCAGGGTGAGAAACAGCGCGTCGGCCTCCTGCGGCGTCAGTACCGCCGTGGGCTCGTCGAGGATCAGGATGCGGGCGTCACGGTAAAGCGCCTTGAGGATCTCGACCCGCTGACGCTCGCCCACGGAAAGCTCGGCCACGCGGGCGTCGGGATCGACCACGAGGCCGAAATCCTCGGCCAGTGCCTGCAGCCTGCGCCGCGCGGCGGGCTTGCCGAGCCCGGGGGACCACAGCGATCCAGTGCCGAGCAGCACGTTCTCGAGCACGGTCATGTTGTCGGCGAGGGTGAAATGCTGGTGCACCATGCCGACGCCCGCGGCCAGCGCCGCGCCGGGCTGGCCCGGCGGCAGGGCCTGGCCGAACACCTCGACGCTGCCCTCGTCGGCGGTGTAATGGCCGAAGAGGATGTTCATCAGCGTGGTCTTGCCGGCGCCGTTCTCCCCCAAGAGCGCCACGACCTCGCCCTTCGCCAGCGAAAAGCTGATCGCGTCGTTGGCGGTGAGCGCGCCGAAGCGCTTTGTGATGCCGGAGAGGCGCAGGACGGTCTCGCCCTGCGCCGTGTCTTGTGCTGTCATCAGGAGGAGGTGGGCTCGCTGTCGTCAATCTCGACGGTGAACGTGCCGGCCTTGATGGCAGCCTCCCGTTCGGCCACGAGGTCGAGCGCCGCCTGTGGGACCTTGCCCTCGAAGGTGCCGAGCGGCGCCAGCGAGCAGCCGCCTTCCTTCATGAAGCTGTAGACGCCGTAATTCTCGGCTTCGAAGCTGCCATCTGCGACCCTGGCGAGCGCCGCCTGCAGGGTCGGCTCGAAATGCCAGAGCGCCGAGGCGGCGACGGTGTCGGGATAGTCGGCCTGCGTGTCGATGACGTTGCCGATGGCGAGGATGCCCTGTTCCTGCGCCGCGTCCGAGACCCCGAAGCGCTCGGCGTAGAGCATGTCGGCGCCGTTCTCGATCATCGCGAAGGCGGTTTCCTTGGCCTTGGGCGGATCGAACCACGAGCCGATGAAGCTGACCTGGAACTCGGCCCCGGGGGCGGTCTCGCGGACACCGGCCATGAAGGCGTGCATCAGGCGGTTCACTTCCGGGATCGGGAAGCCGCCGACCATGCCGATATTGCCGGTCTCGGTCAGCGCGCCGGCGATGATGCCCGAGAGATACGAGGCGTCCTGGATATAATTGTCGAACACCGCGAGGTTCGGGTAGGCCGGATCGGGCATGAAGGACGAGCCCATCAGGAAGGCGGTGTCGGGATAGTCGAGCACCACCTCGCGGGCCTCCTGCTCGACGCCGAAGATCTCGCCGACGATGAGCTTGGCGCCGGCCTCGGCATATTCGCGCATGACGCGCGGATAATCGGTATTGGCGGTGTTTTCCGAGAAGCTGTAGCTGATCTGGCCGGCAGCCTTTGCGGCCTCGGCGGCGATGTGGATGCGGCTCACCCATTGCTGCTCCACCGGCACGGTGTAGATCCCCGCGACCGAGATCGGCTCCTGCGCCAGCAGGCGCGAGGGCAGGACACCGGCGCCCGCGGCCGCGGCGAAACCTGCCGTGCCCATGAGCATGCGGCGGCGGCTGAACTGGGTGAGAAGCGTGCGTCTGTCGGTCATAAGGCCCCCTGGCTTTTGTTTAAAATTTGACCGGACGGTAGGCGTTTCGGTGGCGGGTGGCAAAGGGAGAAGCGTTGGATGCCGCTCAAACTGCATGCCGGATAATCATTCGTGTCGGATGGTGCCCGCCAAACGGGCAATCGCCCATGCCGCCTCAGCCGATGGCGTGACGCCAGCTGGCGGAATAGGCACCGGTGACGTGGTGCTCGAGCTGGCGCTCGATATCGCCGAGCAGGCTCGAGGCCCCGAAGCGGAACAGGTCCGGGCGCAACCAGCGGTCGCCGAGCTCTTCCTTGACCAGCGCCAGGTAGGTGATCGCGTCCTTGGCCTTGGAGATGCCGCCGGCGGGCTTGTATCCGACGCGGTAGCCGGTCTCCTCGTGATATTCGCGGATCGCCCGCATCATCACCAGGCTGACGGGCAGGGTGGCGTTGACGCTTTCCTTGCCGGTGGAGGTCTTGATGAAATCGGCGCCGGCCATCATGCACACCATCGAGGCGCGGGCGACGTTCTGCAGCGTGCCAAGCTCGCCTGTGGCGAGGATCGCCTTCACATGCGCCTCGCCGCAGGCCTCGCGGAACTGCCGCATCTCGTCATAGAGCCCCTCCCAGTCGCCGGTCAGCACACGCCGGCGCGAGATCACGATGTCGATCTCGCGGGCGCCGGCCTTGACGCTCTCGCCGATCTCGGCCAGCCGCAGCGGGAAGGGCGAGAGCCCGGCGGGAAAGCCGGTCGAGACCGCCGCCACCGGGATGCCGCTGCCTTGAAGCGCGCGCACCGCGGGGCCGATCATGTCGTGGTAGACGCAGACCGCGCCGGTGGTCAGGCCCTCGAGCCCCAGCGCCTCGAGCAGATCCTCGCGCACCGGCTGTTTCGCCTTGGCGCACAGCCGTGCCACCCGGCCCGGGGTGTCGTCGCCGGCCAGCGTGGTCAGGTCGATGCAGGAGATGGCGCGGGCGAGCCAGGCCGCCTGGAAATCCTTCTTGAGGCTGCGCCGGCCGGGCAGGCTCGAGGCGCGGCGCTCGATGGCCGAGCGGTTGGCACGGCTGCGCATCACCCGTTCCATGTCGAGCGGCATGCCGGGATTGCGCGGCTCGGTTGTCTGCGGCAGGTGGGTCACGGTCATCGGGGCCTCGGTGGTCTCAAGCATGTCTCGGTCCTCCATCGCTGACCGTCGCACGCCCCCATGGCACAGGCAAGAGAGGCCGTGGCGTTACCGCAAGCGCCGCGTCTCCCATGGGCGCAAGGTCCTGTCTTCTCTACGTTCCAAATACTCGACCTCCCACGTCGCCATCCCCTTGGCCCGCCGCATGGATCGCGTCAGACTGGGCCAAACGGAGGACAGCCATGATCGCCATCATCTTCGAAGTCACCCCCGCCGAGGGGCAGCGCGACGCCTATCTCGATATTGCCGCCGCGATGCGGCCGCTGGTCGCGCGGGTCGAGGGATTCATCTCGGTCGAGCGCTTCGAGAGCCTGACCAACCCTGGCAAGCTGCTCTCGATCAGCTTCTTCGAAGACGAGGCGGCGGTGCAGCGCTGGCGGCAGTTGACGGCGCATCGCGGGGCGCAGCGCAAGGGGCGGGAGGAGATCTTCGAGGGCTACCGCCTGCGGGTCTGCCATGTGCTGCGCGATTACGGCATGGAGGACCGGGCCGAGGCACCGCGGGACAGCCTGGCCGAGCATGGCTGACACGCGACCCTCGCAGGGACATGGGTGTCAGGCCAGCCAAGGGGCGCCGAGACGACGGGCAAAGTCCCGGCGGCGAGACGACATGGGCGGGGCCCGCAGGCCCCGCTCCGCTTTGTAAGAGAGGGATCAGATCCCGGACTTGACGATGGCTTCCGCGAGGATCGGCACCGAGGTCTTGTTGAGACCGGCGATGTTGAGCCGCGAGTCGCCCACCATGTAGATGCCGTGATCGCGGCGCAGCGTCTCGACCTGCTCCGGCGTGGCGCCGAGACGCGAGAACATGCCGCGGTGCTGGGCTAGGAAGCCGAACCGGTCCGAGCCCGACAGGCGCTGCAGTTCCGAGGCCAGCTGCTCGCGCAGGCCCAGCATCGAGTTGCGCACCTCTTCCAGTTCCGCCGCCCAGTCGGCGCGCAGCTCTTCGTCGGTCAGCACCATGGTGACCAGGCGCGCGCCGTGATCCGGCGGGAAGGAGAAGTTCTGCCGGTTCAGGTAGTTCAGGCTGTCCTGGTTGAGCTTGCGCTGGCCGGCATCCTTGCTCACCGCCATCAGCAGGCCGGTGCGCTCGCGGTAGATGCCGAAATTCTTCGAGCAGCTCGCGGCGATCAGCACTTCCGGCATCTTCTCCGCCACCATGCGCACGCCTTCGGCATCGGCGTCGAGCCCGTCGCCGAAGCCCTGGTAGGCGATGTCGATCATCGGCACCGCCTCGCGCTCGAGCAGCAGCTCGATCACGGCCTTCCATTGCGGGATGTTGAGGTTGGCGCCGGTCGGGTTGTGGCAGCAGCCGTGCAGCAGCACCACGTCGCCCGGCATCACCTGGTGCAGGTCGGCGATCATGCCGGCGAAATCGACCGAGCGGGTCTCGTTGTCGAAATAGCGGTAGGAGATGAACTCGATGCCCATGTGCTTGAGGATCGAGAGGTGGTTCGGCCATGTCGGGTCCGAGACGAAGACGCGGGCCTTGGGGTTGGCCATGCGGATCAGGTCGAACGCCTGCCGCACCGCGCCGGTGCCGCCCGGGGTCGCGGCGGCCGCGACGGTCTCGCGAGGGACGGCATCGCCCAGCACCAGCTTGACCATGGCGTCGGCGAAGCCCGGATCGCCGGCAAGACCGGTATAGGCCTTGGTGGTCTCGGCTTCCCAGAGCTGTTTTTCGGCGGCCTTGATGGCGCGCATGATCGGGGTGTTGCCGCTGGCATCCTTGTAGACGCCGACGCCGAGGTCGATCTTCTGCTCGCGGTCATCCTCGCGATAGGCCTGCATCAGGGCGAGGATCTTGTCTGCGGGTTGCTCTTTGAGGTTCTCGAACATCAGTGCTCTCCGGTGGCGACGGGCAGGGTGGGGAATTGCCCCCACTCGCTCCACGACCCGTCATAGAGGGAATGGTCGTCCTTGCCGATGACAGTGAGGGCAAGGTTGAGGATGGCGGCGGTGACGCCGGACCCGCAGGAGGTAATCGCGGGCTTGCCGAGATCCACCCCGGCGGCCTCGAACACCGCGCGCAGCTCGTCGGGCGCCTTCATCGTGCCGTCGTCGTTCAGCAGCGTGGTGTAGGGGACGTTCTTCGAGCCCGGGATGTGGCCGGCGCGCAGGCCCGGGCGCGGCTCGGGCGCCTCGCCGCGGAAGCGGATGGCGGCGCGGGCGTCGAGGATCTCGGTGTCCTGCAGCTTGGCGGCGGCCGAGACCTGCGTCACGTCCTTCACCAGCTGGTTCTGGCGCCGCACGGTCATGTGGCGGTCGCGGATCACCGGCGGCATGTCCTCGGTCTCGCGGCCCTCGGCCTGCCATTTCGGCAGACCGCCGTCGAGCACGGCGATGTCGGTCTGGCCCATCAGCTTGAACAGCCACCAGACCCGCGCCGCCGAGAACAGCCCCTGGCTGTCATAGACCACGACCTGGTGGCCGTCGCCCACGCCCATGGCACGCAGCCGCGACATGAACTTCTCCACGGGCGGCACCATGTGCGGCAGCTCGGAGCGATTGTCGCTGACATCGTCGATGTCGAAATAGCGCGCGCCGGGAATGTGGGCGGCGGCATATTCCGCCTTCGGATCGCGGTCGGACCCGGGCAGGAACCAGCTGGCATCGAGGATGCGCAGGTCGGGATCCTTGAGATGGGCCGCCAGCCAGTCGGTCGAGACAAGCGTCTTGGGATCGTCTTGCGTCATGTATTGCTTCCCGGGCAGTCAGGGTCGATGCCGTTCCTAAGCCGCGGGGGCCTGCAATACAAGGGCTTGGGCCGGTGGCGCAGGCCGAGACCGCCGCGTCGCGAAGGGTGGGACGCGGCTCGAGGCTGTTTGGAGCGCCCCGCCGGTTGGGTGATAGGCTTCAATCAGGGGTGTGACATGGATCGACGTTCGAGCGTCGCGCCCGCGCGGACCAAAGGCCGCAGGCCGCAGCGCATCGCGAATACGCCGCGGTGCCAGCCGTCTCGGCTTCTGTCACAGCGTCGCGAACGCGTCGTTCTGAAATGGTCAGCGGCCACGATGGCCGCCTCTGCAGGCGAGACGTCGCATCCTGCTCCGAACACTCCGCTCGTAGCAAACGGCGCGCGCACCGTGCTGGCAAGGCTCCAGCCCGGCGTCGATCAGCCCTGCTTCAGCAGCCGCTGCTTCTGGCGGTTCCAGTCGCGCTTGGCCTCGGTCTCGCGCTTGTCGTGGTTCTTCTTGCCCTTGGCGATGCCGACCTTCATCTTGGCGATGCCCTTGTGGTTGAAGTAGAGCACCAGCGGCACGATGGTCATGCCCTTGCGCTGGGTCTCGTTCCACAGCCGGGCCAGCTCTTTCTTCGAGACCAGCAGCTTGCGACGGCGCCGCTCCTCGTGGCCGAACATGGCGCGCTCGTAGGGGGCGATGTAGCTGTTGACCAGCCACAGTTCGCCATCCTCCACCGCCGCATAGCTCTCGGCGATGTTCGAGGTGTTCTCGCGCAGGGACTTCACCTCGGACCCGGTCAGCACGATGCCGACCTCGAGATCGTCCTCGATCGCGTAGTCGAAACGTGCGCGCCGGTTCTCGGCGATCACCTTGTAGTTCGGATCTGTCTTCGGTTTGGCCATTGCGTGCATGTAGTCCCTGCCGCCCCGCCTGTCCATAAGCGCGATGCGCTCAGCGTGGCAGGATCAGTCGCGCGCACTCGCCGCCGCCCTCGCGCGGAGAGAGGTGGAGCGACCCGCCCATGCGCGCGGCCGCGGTGGCCACGATGGCAAGACCCAGCCCGCTGCCGCTGGTGGTGGCGCCCGCCCCGCGAAAGAACCGCTCGGTCACATGCGGGCGCTCGGCGTCGGAAATGCCGGGACCGCGGTCGCGGATCTCGAACACCGCGCCCGCGCCCTCGAGCGAAAGCGCCGCGGAGACGGTCTCGCCGCGGGGCGAGGCCTGCAGTGCGTTCTCGACGAGATTTCGCAGCGCGGTCTGCAGCAGCGTGGTCTCGGCGGTGGACCAGAGCCCGGGCGGGGCAGAGACCTGCAGGCTCACCCCCAGCCGCCCGGCCAGCGGCGCGAGGTCGTCGGCCACCGCCTGCAGCAGCGCGGCCCCGTCCTGTGGCGCGCCAGAGGCCGCGCCCGGCGGGTGCTCGACCGCGGTCATCGCGAGGAGCTGTTTCACCATCCGGTCGGTGCGCTTCACGCCCTGCTCGATCTGCACCAGGGCGCGGGTGCGGGTGGCGGTGTCGGGCGCCATGCGGGCGATCTCGGCCTGCGTCTGCAGCCCGGCGAGCGGGGTCTTCAGCTCGTGCGCGGCAAAGGCGGTGAAGCTGCGCTCGCGGTCGCGCGCCGCGTCGACCCGGCGCAGCAGGCCGTTGAGGGCCGCGATCATCGGGCGCAGCTCGCGCGGGGCGGGGGCCTCGTCGAGCGGGCCGAGATCGCTGGCGGGCCGGTTCGAGAGCGCCGCACCCAGCCGGTCGAGCGAGCGCAGGCCGCGCCCCACCGTGAGCCAGATCAGCGCCGCCAGCAGCGGCAGCATCAGGGCGGTCGGGGCGAGCTGGCCCAGCGTCACGTTGCGCACCAGCTGGTCGCGCATCGCCTGCGCGTCGCCGACCATGACGCGAAAGTCGAGCTCGGGGTCGGCCAGCGTGAAGACCCGCCAAAGCTCGCCATCGACCTCGTTTTCGCTGAACCCGTTGCCGGCCTCGCTGAGACGGCCCTCTGGTGCGCCGGCGCTTTCGCTGATCAAGGTGCCGTCGAGGCCCCAGATCTGGCAGGACAGCTGGTGCAGGAGGTGAAACCCGTCGGCATCCGCGCGCTCCATGCGGGCCGCCTGCGCCGCCTGATCCACGCTCAGCCCGCCCTCGCGGATCAGCGAGGCGACCATGCGGGCGGATTCCTCGAGCCGCCGGTCGAGCACCTGGATGACCTGCGCGCGGGTCGAAACCTGCGTCCAGAGCGCCGCCGAGAGCCAGATCACCCCGGTCGCCAGCAGCAGGATCGCCAGAAGCCGGCCGCGGATCGAGCTCATGTCGCGGCCTCCGGGGCCAGCCGGTAGCCGGCCCCGCGCACGGTCTGGATGAAGCCGCTGCCGAGCTTGGCGCGCAGGTGATGGACATGCACCTCGACGGTGTTGCTCTCGATATCCTCCTGCCAGCCATAGAGCCGCTCCTCGAGCGTCGCCTTCGACAGGATGCTGCCCGGGCGCTCCATCAGTGCGGCCAGCACGGTGTATTCCCGGCGTGAGAAGGCGATCTCTTCCGGTCCGCGCCTCCCGCTCATCCTTGCGGTGTCGAGCGCGAGGCCGTTCCAGTGCAGCAGGTTCTCGGCGCGGCCCTGTGCGCGGCGGGTCAGCGCCCTCAGGCGGGCCGAAAGCTCGGGCAGCTCGAAGGGCTTGCCGAGATAATCGTCGGCCCCGGCATCAAGCCCGGTGACCCGATCGTCGAGCCCGTCGCGCGCGGTGAGCATCAGCACCGGCATGTCCGAGCCGCTCTGCCGCAACTCGCGCAGCAATTCGAGCCCGGAACCGTCGGGCAGCATCAGGTCGAGCACGACCGCCTCGAATCCCTCCATGGCGATGGCGTGACGGGCGTCGGCGCAGGTCTCCACCAGTTCGGGCGAGAAGCCCGACAGGCGCAGCCCGACGCTCAGCCCGTCGCCGAGCACGGCATCGTCCTCGACAATCAGGATGCGCATCGTGGTGGGTCCTCGGGTCCGGCCTTCAGGGTCGGGAACAGGGGTACGCTCCGGGTGCAGCGCAGGGCAAGCCGCGGCGCTGCACGATCCGGTGAGGCGGGGCGGCTCAGCTGCCGCGATAGGTGGAATAACCGTAGGCAGAGAGCAGCAGCGGCACGTGGTAATGCGCGTCCGGGTCGGCCATGCCGAAGCGCAGCGGGATCTCGTCGAGGAACAGCGGCTCGGCGCCGGACTGGCCGGTGGCCTTGAGATAGGCGCCGGCAAAGAAGACCAGCTCGTAGGTGCCGGTCTTGAACTGGTCTTTCGGCAGGATCGGGCTTTCGGTGCGGCCATCGGCATTGGTCACCGTCTCGGCGATCTTGCGGTGGGAATTGCCCGAAACCTTGTAGAGCGCGATTTTCACGCCTTCGGCGGGAACGCCCCGGGCGGTGTCGAGCACGTGGGTGGTGAGATATCCGTCGGCCATTCCTCTTGCTCCTTTCTTGGGCAGGGCGGATAAGCGGGGCATCGCCGCGCCTGTGTGCCGGTCCTTTGCGGTTCCGTCCCGGTTAGAGCGCGATTACCCGAAGATGACAACACGACCCAAGCCAAGGAGGGGCCAGATGCAGCGTTACCCCCGCAACATGATCGGTTACGGAGCGGACCGCCCCGACGCGAAATGGCCCGGCAATGCCAGGATCGCGGTGCAGTTCGTGCTGAACTTCGAGGAGGGCGGTGAGAACAACGTCCTGCACGGCGATGCCGCCTCCGAGGCCTTCCTGTCGGACATCCCCGGCGCGGCGATGTGGCCGGGCCAGCGGCACTGGAACATGGAGTCGATCTATGAGTACGGCGCGCGGGCCGGGTTCTGGCGGCTGCACCGGCTGTTCACTGGCGCCGGCATCCCGCTGACGATATACGGCGTCGCGACTGCGCTGGCGCGCAACCCCGAGCAGGTCGAGGCGATGAAGGAGGCCGGCTGGGAGATCGCCAGCCATGGCCTCAAGTGGGTCGAGCACAAGGACATGCCCGAGGCGGAGGAGCGCGCCGCCATCGCCGAGGCGATCCGGCTGCACACCGAGGTGGTGGGCGAGCCGCCGCGCGGCTGGTACACCGGGCGCTGCTCGGAGAACACCGTGCGTCTGGCCGCCGAGACCGGCCAGTTCGCCTATATCTCCGACACTTACGACGACGATCTGCCCTACTGGCTCGAGATCGACGGTCGCGACCAACTGATCATCCCCTACACGCTCGAGGCCAACGACATGCGCTTCTCGGTCAGTCCCGGCTGGATCGAGGCGGAGCAGTTCTTCACCTATCTCAAGGACAGCTTCGACACGCTCTATGCCGAGGGCGAGGCGGGCAAGCCGGCGATGTTGTCGATCGGTCTGCACAACCGTCTGATCGGTCGCCCGGGCAAGGTGGCGGGCCTGAAGCGTTTCCTCGACTATATTGCCGGCTTCGACGGGGTTTGGACCCCGCGCCGCATCGAGATCGCCGAGCACTGGGCCGCGACCCACCCGCCGGTGAAGCGTGACCGCCCGAGCCTGATGGATCGCGACACCTTCGTGGCGCGGTTCGGTGGCATCGTCGAGCATTCGGACTGGGTTGGCGAGCGCGCTTTCGAGCTCGAGCTCGGCCCGGCGCATGACACGCCGGCGGGTCTTGCCAACGCGCTGGCGCGGGTGCTGCGCAGCGCCAGCGATGACGAGCGGATGGGCGTGCTGCGCGCGCACCCCGACCTTGCCGGCAAGCTCGCCGCCGCCAAGCGGCTGACCGAGGACAGCAGCTCGGAACAGGCCAGCGCCGGGCTCGATGCGCTGACCGACGCCGAGCGCCGGCGGTTCACCGAGCTCAACACCGCCTACATGGAGAAGCACGGCTTCCCCTTCATCATCGCGGTGCGCGATCACGACAAGGCCGGCATTCTTGCGGCCTTCGAGCGCCGTCTCGAAAACGACACCGGAACCGAATTCAGGGAAGCCTGCCGGCAGGTCGAGCGCATCGCCCGGCTGCGGCTGGAAAGCGTGCTGTCATGAAGACCATCGTTGCACAGCCGCTGACCGCCGGCGCCTTCGCGCCGTTCGGAGACGTGCTCGAGATCTCCGGCGATCCGGACAAGATCATCAATCAAGGCCTTTGCGGCCGCTACCACGACCGTGCCTCGATGGATTTCGGCCCCGAAGGCCGTGCCGGGATCAGCCTGTTCGACGCGGTGCCGCGCGATCTGCCCTACCTGCTCGAGATGGTCGAGCGGCACCCCGAGGGCAGCCAGGCTTTCCTTCCGATGCACCGCAACCCGTGGCTGGTGATCGTTGCCGAAGCCGGGGCGGAGCCGGGAGAGATCTCGGCCTTCCTCGCAGCGCCGGGGCAGGGGATCAACCTCTATCGCGGCACATGGCACGGGGTGCTGACGCCGCTGCACGCGCCGGGAATGTTCGCCGTGGTCGACCGGATCGGGGGCACGCCCAATCTCGAGGAACACTGGCTCGACACGCCGGTGACGATCACCGCACCCCGGGCGCCGGCGTAAGAGCGACGGCAAAAAAAGAGCGCGCGGGGCCTGCTCGGCACCCCGCGCGCTGCGACACCGGGCGGACGGGACTCCACGCCGATGCCGCTGTCTGCTGGTCTCAGTACTGGCGGCGATAGGGGCGCGGCAGGTTCGGCCCGGACTGTCGCACCGCCTCGAGCCCGTAGCCGTTCCGGCGCAGGCAGGCGCCGTCGAAGGCGCGTTCCTTGCGGCCACCGTCACGCACATACATTTCGCAGGCATCGGGCAGGCGGCTGGTGCGGACCCCGGCATTGGTCATGCAGTCGCGGTCGAAGGCGTAGCGGCTGCCGCCACCCTCGATGCGCATCATGCAGCGCGCGGGCAGCACGTATTGCGCATCGCGGCGCTGACCGAAGGCAGGCCCCACGACGCGCGGCGGATCTGTGCGGCGAGCGTCGTGGCGTTCGTCGCGGCGGTTCTCGTGCCGCTCGCGCCATTGCTTCGCATGCGCTTCCTGGCGCGCCTTCTCTTCCTTCTTCCGCTTGTCCTTTTTGCGCTCGTCCTCGGCCCGCTCACGGGCCTGCGCGATCGAATTGCCGAGAAGATAGAGCGCGCCCGCGGCCCCTATCAGTTTGAGGGCATCCTTGCCGTCGGCCCGGGCGGGCGCGGCGGAGAAGGTGGTGATGGCGAGCGAAGCGGCCAGAACGGCGGCGATGAACTTGCGGGACATGGGGGTCTCCTGTTGGCGTGTCTGTCGTGACGAGTGGCGCCGCCGTTCTGGCCGACGCCCTGTCCCGACCCTCGGCCGGACACGCGATTTCAGGCAATATCGGCCCCCGGTTATCGGATAACCGGCCGGTTTCAGGCGCTCTGCTATTGAATTGCACCCGGCCCGGGCGCAGGGTCGCGGCCATGAAACGCATCCTTCTTCCCCTCTTTGTGGCGCTCGTCCTGCCCGCCGCCGCGCGGGCCGACTGCTTTGTCGAGTACAAGGCCAAGCAGGACAGCCCGCTGCGCCTGCATTACGGCATCTCGCGCCTGCCGGGGGACTGCCCCGGCAGCGGCGCCGCGGCAGAGCAACTCTCCGCCGCCCTGGCCCGCGATGGCTGGACGCTCTTGAACGTGGTCGGGCTTTCGACCAAGGAACCCGGTGACAGCAAGAGGGCCAACGCCGGTGAGTACTACCTCCGCTACTGACGCAAGACGCACTGGCGCGCGGCTGGTGGGCGTCGGCATCGCCGCCATCGTGATGCTGCTGGTCGGTGCCGGCGTGCTGCTGATGTTCACCCTGCCGGACGCCAACGCCTTCAACGCCCGCGTCGAGAGGCTGTTCATCGAGAACGACACGCTCACCGGGCAGGCCGAGGTCAAGCTGCTCGAGATCCTTGCCCAGTCGGGCACCGCGTTCTCGGACACGCTGGCGAGTTACCGGATGGTAATCTTCGTGCTGCTGGTCTTCGCCACGGCGCTGCTTGTCGCGGCGCTGGTGTTCCTTGTCATGCTGGTGATCCTCAACCGCCGCATGGCGCAGATCGAGCGCTCGGGCATCCAGGTCAGCTCGCTGATCATCAGCCGCGAGGAGAACACCGTCTATCTCAACACCATGGGCTTCAAGCTCACCGAGGCGATGGTCGAGACGCTGGCGGTGCTGGCCGAGGCGCGGATGGATGACGAAATGCTCTCGGGGGCGCAGATCGAGGCGATGATCTCGGGGCGCGACGCCGGCGATTGCGAGGAGGCGGCGGGCGCCACGCGCATCAAGCGCCTGCGCGACGGGCTCGGCAACCAGATGGTCAGCGAACTTCTGGTCAAGAACATCGCCCGGCGCGGCTATATGCTGGCCATCGACAAGGACGTGATCGAGGTTATCTGAGACACTGGCAGGTAGGCGGCGCATCGCGCGGGCGCCTGTGCCCAGTTGAAACCTAGGGGGATTGGGGGCAAAGGTGCTCGCAGTTCCCAAACCTCTCGGATACCATCGCCCCATGGCCAAGCTTTATCACGTGCCGCTGTCCCCGTTCTGCCGCAAGGTTCGCCTGAGCCTTGCCGAGAAGAAAATCGAGTGCGAACTGGTCGAAGAGCGCTACTGGGAGAAGGACACCGACTTCCTGCGCCGCAACCCGGCCGGCAAGGTTCCGGTGCTGAAGATCGACGGCAAGACGATGTCGGAAAGCGCCCCGATCTGCGAATGGATCGAGGAGAAATACCCCGAGCCGCCGCTGATGCCGCGCTCGGCCGATGCAAGGCTCGAGGTGCGCCGGCTGGTGTCGTGGTTCGACGACAAGTTCCACCACGAGGTGACCTCGAAGCTGCTCTACGAACGCGTCAACAAGAAGATCATGAAGCAGGGCTTCCCGGACAGCACCAACGTCAAGGCCGGGGCCAAGGCGATCAAGTATCACCTCGACTACATGGCCTGGCTGCTCGACCACCGGCGCTGGCTGGCAGGCGACGTGATGACGCTGGCGGATTTCGCCGCCGCGGCGCATCTGTCGGCGCTCGACTACATCTCGGACGTGGACTGGAACCGCTCGGAGACGGTCAAGGACTGGTACGCCAAGATCAAGTCGCGCCCGGCCTTCCGCTCGATCCTCGCCGACCAGATCCCCGGCTTCCCGCCGCCGCCGCATTACGCCGACCTCGATTTCTGAGGGGCTGACCGGCACGCGGCCGACGGCCGCTTGATCGATCGGCGCCGTGAAGCGGCGAGAGATCCTCTCGGTCAGCGGTCGGCGAAGAAATCTTCCGGCAGCACGTCCTTGAGGCTGTAGACGAAGATGTCGATCTCGAGCGCCAGGCCGACCTCGAACTCGTTGAGCTCGCGCCCGCTCCAGCGATGTTGCTCGAGACGGGCAAGGAACTCCCGGCAGGTCTGCTCGGCGCGCGGATCGAGCGACAGCGACAGCGCAGCGCGCAGCAGGTCGATGCGCTTGTGCACCTCTCGCATGGCCGAGAACGCCTCCATCATCGCCCGAGTCAGCCTCGGCTCGGTCTGCCAGCTCTGGCCGCCGAAGACTTCCTGCACGACGCGGTTGCCGGCACCGAGGCAATCATAGGCGACGCATCCCGGAAACCCCTCTTCGCTCAGCCGGTCGTGAATCGCGCAGCTGTGGCCCGAGAGATTGCGGCAGGGCTCGCCCGGATTCTTGTCGAAGGCGAAGTCGCGGCCCTTGTCGAAGGCCAGCGCGAGGCAGCAAAGGGCGGCGCATTTCGAGCAGTCGGTCTTTAAGGGATCGGGCTGGGACATTCTGGCTACCGTCGGTCTGAGGGGGCTGAGGCGCCGTATCACGTGAAACAGCTCCGGGATGCAAGCGCCGGTGCCAATGATGCGCGGCATGGGGGTGCCCCGGGAGAGGGGATGCGTTGACAGGCCCCGAACCGGGCCCCTAAAGGGCGATTGCAGGCAATGACCGGTCAAAGGTTATCGGCGGCATTGCACGTCCGCCCTTACGACAGGGCGAGACGGAGAGCCGGGAGGGGGCGCTGCCCCCGTCGCGCGCGGCGCGACTCCCCCGGAGTATTTTGGACGTAGAGAAGGGCAGGCGGGTGTCTTTGAAGCGCAAGCTGGTGGCGGAAGCGGCGGAGGTGGGGTTCGCCTCATGCAAGGTCTGCCGTCCCGGCGACGTGCCGCAGCTGGCAGAGCGGCTGGCGGCGTTCCTCGAGGCCGGGCGGCACGGGCAGATGGGCTGGATGGCGGAGCGCACGCATTGGCGCGGCGACCCAAAGGCACTCTGGCCCGAGGCGCGCTCGGTGATCATGCTGGCCGAGAATTACGGCCCGGGGCATGATCCGATGGCGGTGCTCGAGCAGCGCGACCGGGCGGCGATCTCGGTCTACGCCCAGAACCGCGACTATCACGACGTGGTCAAGAAGCGGCTGAAGCGGCTCGGACGCTGGCTCATCGCCGAGGCCGAGCGCGAGGGCGGCGGCGCGGAGATCAAGGTTTTCGTAGACACCGCGCCGGTGATGGAAAAGCCGCTGGGGCAGGCTGCGGGCCTTGGCTGGCAGGGCAAGCACACCAACCTCGTGAGCCGCGAGCTGGGCTCGTGGTTCTTTCTGGGCGCCATCTTCACCACGCTGGAGCTGGAGCCGGACGGGGCCGAGCGCGACCATTGCGGCTCGTGTCGGGCCTGTCTCGACGTCTGCCCGACCGATGCCTTCCCGGCCCCCTACCAGCTCGATGCGCGGCGCTGCATCTCTTACCTGACCATCGAGCATCACGGCCCGGTTGACGAGGCGCTGCGGCCGGGGTTGGGCAACCGGATCTACGGCTGCGACGATTGTCTTGCCGCTTGCCCGTGGAACAAGTTCGCGGTGCAGGCGCAGGAGATGAAGTACCACGCCCGCGACGAGCTGCTGGCACCCGAGCTAGCGGAACTGGCGGCTCTCGACGATGCGGCGTTCCGGGCGCTGTTCTCGGGCTCGCCGATCAAGCGCATCGGGCGCGACCGCTTCGTGCGGAACGTCTGCTACGCCATCGGGAACTCGGGGGATCCGGCGCTGCGGTCAGCGGTGCAGGCGCTCTGCGAGGATGGTTGCGAGACGGTGCGCGACGCGGCGCGCTGGGCGGTGGCGCGGCTCTCGTGAAGCGGCGGGAGGCCCGCCCCCCGGGAGCAAAGGGGCCGGGCCGGGCGCGCCTGCATCGTGAGCTCGGGCAGGGGTGTCCCGGCAGGCGCGATAGCGATAGGTGAGACCGGCCCTCAGGCGCGGTCGTCGATCAGGATCGTCATGGCCTGATCGGCTGTGCGGTAGACGCCGAGCACGCGGTCCGTGTCGTAGCCCTCGGCCGCGAGTGCGTCGCTCAGTGCCGCGCTGCCCTTCACCTGGGTCTGCAGCATGTCGAGCTTGGTCCGTGCTCGGGCGAGCGCATTGTCGAGTGCGGCCTCGCGGTCCTCGCCGGCGCTCTCGAGCGCGCCGAGCGGAAGGATCTCGACCTCGGTCTCCTCGGCGATGTCGCCGGTCGGGATCGCGACGCCGTCGCCGCTGAGGTCGGACATCAGCTCGCCGACGCTCGCGGGCACGTCCGAGGCGCCGAGCTGGGATTCAACCGCACCCTGCGCGCTGGGCGGGAGCGTGGTCTCTGAAGTGTCGCTTTCCTGCGCGAGCGCGGGGAAGGAAAGGCTGGCCGCCAGCAGGGCGGCGAGGGCTGGTCTGGTCGAGCGGAAGGTCATCGGTGGTCCTCCATTGGTCCGTTTCACCCGACGCATCGTCGCGTCGATCGATGAGATAAGTGCGCAGGGCGGAAAAAGATCCCCGCTGCCGGGAAGCGAGCTCGCTGCGGGCGGCGGATTGCCGAAACCCGGGGGCGGGTTTTGGCGGGTTGCCGCCGGTTCCGCTGCCGCGAGCCGGGGTTGCATGATACCGCCGCCGCCGGGAGCCGATCACGGCAGGGTCAGGCCGATGAAACAGGCTTTGCATTGATGCGGATCGGACCCATCTTAGGGGCAGACAGATCATGGAGGCGCCAATGGCAACTTATGAAAGAAATCCCGACGTGATCGCCACGCTCGATCCCGAGCAGTACCGGGTCACGCAGGAGAACGGCACCGAGCGCCCGGGCAGCGGCGCGTATCTCGGCAACAAGGAGCCGGGCATCTACGTCGACGTGGTCTCGGGCGAGCCGCTCTTTGCCTCGTCGGACAAGTACGAGAGCGGCTGTGGCTGGCCGAGCTTCGTGAAGACCATCGAGCCCGCTCACGTGCAGGAGCTGCGCGACACTTCTTATGGCATGGTCCGGGTCGAGGTGCGCTCGACCCACGGCGACTCGCATCTGGGCCACGTCTTTCCCGACGGGCCGGCGGATCGCGGCGGGCTGCGTTACTGCATCAATTCGGCCTCGCTGCGCTTCGTGCATCGCGACGACATGGAGGCGGAAGGCTATGGTGCCTATCTCGACCAGGTGGAGGATGTGACATGAGCGAACGTGCAGTTCTGGCCGGCGGCTGTTTCTGGGGCATGCAGGACCTGATCCGCAAGCTTCCCGGCGTGGAGGCAACCCGCGTCGGCTATACCGGCGGCGATGTGCCCAACGCGACCTACCGCAACCACGGCACCCATGCCGAGGGGATCGAGATCATCTTCGACCCTGCAAGGATCAGCTATCGGCAGATCCTCGAGGTGTTCTTCCAGATCCACGACCCGAGCACGCTGAACCGGCAGGGCAACGATGTGGGCATGAGCTACCGGTCGGCGATCTACTATGTCGACGAGGCGCAGAAGCAGACCGCGCTCGACACCATCGCCGATGTCGATGCCTCCGGACTTTGGCCCGGCAAGGTGGTGACCGAGGTCGAGCCGGTGGGCGCGTTCTGGGAGGCCGAGCCCGAGCATCAGGATTACCTCGAGCGGTTCCCGAACGGATATACCTGCCACTATCCGCGCCCGGGATGGGTGCTGCCGCGCCGCGACGCCGCGGAGTGACCTGCTATCGGCGGGGGCGCCTCCGGGCGCCCTTGCCAGCCTGAAGGCCGCGGGGCCTCAGCCGCCCACCTCGTAGGTCATATCGCCCTGCTCGAGCTCGCAGCCGATGCTCTTGCGGTCCAGAATGCGGATGCGGCCCCGCCCGAGTTCGACCGAGCCGCGCTCGGCAAGATCCTTGAGCATCCGGTTCACCTTCTGCCGCGAGCACCCCATCAGCGTCGCCAGATGTGCCTGGCTGATGCGGATGTCGGGATCGTCGGGGGTGCTGAGGACACACAGGTAATTTAGCAACCGCGCATCGACGGTCTGGAACTGCTCGACGGCGCGGTTCTCGTTGTCGCGGACCAGTCGCCCATGAAGGATCCGGGCAATGTTCCGGATGACCTGGGGTTTCTGGGCGTATTCCAGCAGCAGCGACACGGGGGCGTAGAGCATCGTGGTATCGGGCAGCGACGTGCAGGTCGCGGCGCAAGGCATGTCGGACAGGCATTCGACATCGCCCATGATCTCACCGGGGCCAGCCACGTGAATGACGCTGAGATTTCCCTCGACATCGAGAAAGCTGATGATCACCCGGCCGCGTGCCACGATATAGAACCCGGCGGTGTGTTCGGACTGAGTGAGAAGCGTCGTCTCTTCGCAGTAATGCCGCGGTGTGCAGGCATCGAGAAAGGCGCGCTGCTCCTCCTCGGACAGCCCCCTGAGGAGGCAGATTCCGATCAGGTCGGGATAGGTGGCGCTCACCTTGAGGCGTGGGGTCATGCTTGAATGAGATTGTCGATGGAAGCGGCAGATGAAGGCGGTACCCGGCGTGTCGGGAACTGTGGCGCGGCTCTGCGCAGGTCCATGTCTCGCTCCCGGGTATGAAGGGCCTCCGGCGCGCGGCACGGATCCGCGGCGCCGGAGGCGTTATACAACCCAGGCAGGAGGGTTAAAATCCCCGACTTGAAAAAACACTCGCGTATTCGCGAAATTGGGTCCGATCGCCGCATCCCCGACGTCCGAACCGAGCCCCTGCCAAGAGACACTGGTTACACAATAAATGCCGCCGAGCGCTGATCCGGCGAGCGAAGCGTCACTCACGGCACACGGAGTGGTTACATTGATTCGCGCTGCCCGTTGTGTCGCCAAAGTGACGGTTCAGGCGTCGCGCCTCACTTTGATAAACAATTTTCTTAAACAGGCGGACTTGCATCGTGTCATGGTTGATCGAATCGCCTGATCTTGAGGCAACAATTTTGAATCACCGGCGTTTGACTGTATGCTATCCTTCGATCAGCCGGCCCTTGGGGGCGCATTTTCATGCTTGTAAAGCCAAACCTTTTCACGGCTATCGCTCTGGTTGCGTTTGTTACCCTTAACCATGGCGCGACGGCGCTTGAGCCCTCTTTCGACTGTGCCAAGGCGCAGTCCGGCGCCGAGGAGGCGGTCTGTTCCTTCGATGCGCTCGCCGCGCTCGATATCGAACTGGCGCGGCTCTTCACGGCGGCGTCCACCGGGCCGAACATGGACCCCGATGCGCACGCCACGCTCAGGGCGATGCAGCGCGGCTGGATCAAGGGGCGCGACGCCTGCTGGACCTCTGACATGGGCTTGCCGCTCTGCACCGCCAACGAATACGCCTTCCGGATTTCCGAGCTGCGCCAGCGCTATGCGGACGCGCGCGCCGAAGAGGGCGCCTCGCTCGGGCCTTTCCCCTACCGCTGCGAAGGGCTGGAGACGACGCTCAGCGCGGTCTTCGTCAACACGCTCGAGCCGGTGGTGGTGCTGCGCTGGGGCGAGAACGCGGTGGTGCTGCCGCAGGTCGAGGCCGCTTCGGGCGCGAAATACGCGTCTGACGCATAGTATGGTGGCCCGGCGCTGTTCTGGACGCGGGGCCGAGAGGCGCAGTTCGCGGCACCCGGCGCGGACGCGTCGAGCTGCCAGCAGGACGACATCGGATAGGAGACGCATCATGGGCTTCGTCGACGCCATCAGGAATGGCTTTTCCAACTACGCGACATTCAGCGGCCGCGCCTCGCGCCCGGCCTATTGGTGGTGGATGCTGTTCGTCATCCTCGCCTCCGCGGTCCTGAGCGGGATCGACCTTGCGCTCTTCGGTGCCGATCCCGAGACCGGCGATGTGCGTCAGAGGCTCTCGGGGCTCTTCCAGCTTGCGGTGCTGTTGCCGACGCTGGGCCTGGGCTTCCGGCGGCTGCACGATACTGGCCGGCCCGGCTGGTACTACCTGCTGCCCTTCCTGATTTCGGTCGCGCTGATGTTCGTGCTGCTGAGCGGCGTGATGGTCGCCACCGGTCTCGACATGGAGGCGGGCACGGCGCCCTCCGCCGGGCTGATCGTCGGCGGGCTCGGGGTGATGGTGCTCTGGGTGGTGCAGCTGGTGATCTTCATCCTGCTGATCTGGTGGCTCACCCGGCCCTCCGAGGCCGGTGAGAACGCCTACGGCGCGCCACCCTCCGCATGAGCGCCGCGTTCTGGGACAGGATCGCCGAGCGCTACGCCGCCCGTCCGGTGAGCGACACCGCGTCCTATGAGGCAACGCTCGAGCGGGTGCGCCACTGGCTGCGCCCCGAGATGCAGGTGCTGGAGCTCGGGTGCGGCACCGGTTCCACCGCCGAGCGGCTGGCCGGGGACGTGAGCCAGTTCACCGCCAGCGATTTCTCCGCCGAGATGATCCGCATCGCCGAAAGCCGTTGCGAGGCCGCCAACCTGCGCTTTCTTTGCGCGGGCGTCGGTGACGCGCTGGGCGGCGGCTCCTATGACGCGGTGATGGCGTTCAACCTGCTGCACTTGCTCGATGACCTCGAGGGCTGCCTGTCGCAGATCCACGCGACGCTGGGCAAGTGCGGGCTGTTCCTGTCCAAGACCCCCTGCGTGGCGGGCAAGTGGTACCTGCGGCCAGCGGTCTGGGGGCTGCAGAAGCTCGGCAAGGCGCCATCCGTGCGCTTCCTGCGCCCCGCCCAGCTCGAGACGGCGATCCGGGAGGCGGGCTTCGAGATCCTCGAGACCGGTGGCTACCCCGCGAAGCTCCCGAACCATTTCGTCGTGGCGCGCAAACGGCCCACGACCTGACCGCGCCCGCACAGGAGGTACCCCCATGCCCGACTTGCCCGCCACCGGAAGCTGCCGCTGCGGTGCCCTTCAGGTCGAGGTCTCGGCCCCACCGATCATGACCGCCGCCTGCCATTGCCGCGGCTGCCAGAAGATGAGCGCCAGCGCCTTCTCCCTCACCGCGATGGTGCCGGCGCGGGGCTTCCGGGTGGTCTCGGGCACGCCGGTGCAGGGCGGCATCAAGGGACCGGTCTGTTCGCATTTCCATTGCGCCGCGTGCTTTGCTTGGGTCTTCACCCGGATCACCGGCATGGAGGATCTGGTCAATATCCGCCCGGTGATGTTCGACCGCCCGGCCTGGTGCGAGCCCTTCATCGAAACGCTCTGCGCCGAGAAGCTGCCCTGGTTCACGACGCCGGCGCGACACCACTTCGACGGCTTCCCGCCCGAGGACCGCTTTGCGGGTCTCATGGCCGAGTTCGCCGACGCGATGGCAGGGCGGCTCTGACGCGACGTTTCGACTGACAGCGGCACGGGCCATCGGCAGGGTCGCGCGCAAGGAGGACCGCCAATGACCAGCTACCCCCACATGCTGCGCCCGCTCGAGCTTGGCTTCACGACGCTGAAGAACCGGGTGTTGATGGGCTCGATGCATACCAATCTCGAAGAGCGCGGCGACTGGAACCGGGTGGCCGCGTTCTATGCGGCACGGGCCAGGGGCGGCGCCGGACTTATTGTCACCGGCGGCATGGCGCCCAACCCCGAGGGGGGCGTCTTTCCCGGGGCCTCGGGGCTGTTTTCGGACGAGGACATCGCGCATCACCGCATGATCACCGACCGGGTGCATGACGAGGGCGGCAAGATCGCCATGCAGGTTCTCCATGCCGGTCGCTATGCCTACGGGCCGGATTGCGTTGCGCCGTCCGCGATCAAGTCGCCGATCTCGCCCTTCCCGCCCAAGGCGCTGGACGAGGCCGGCATCGAGAAGCAGATCGCCGACATCGCCACCGCCGCCGCCCGCGCCCGCGAGGCCGGCTATGACGGGGTCGAGGTGATGGGCTCGGAGGGCTACTTCCTCAACCAGTTCCTCGTCACCCACACCAACCGGCGCGAGGATCGCTGGGGCGGCTCCTACGAGAACCGAATGCGCCTGCCGGTCGAGGTGATGAAGCGCGTCCGCGCTGCGGTGGGCGATGATTTCATCGTCATCTTCCGCCTGTCGATGATCGATCTGGTGCCCAACGGCTCGACCCACGACGAGGTGGTGCAGCTGGCGCAGGCGATCGAGGCGGCGGGGGCCACCATCCTCAACACCGGCATCGGCTGGCACGAGGCGCGGGTGCCGACCATCGCCACCTCGGTGCCGCGGGCGGGCTTTGCCTGGGTGACGAAAAAGCTCATGGGCAAGGTGGGGATCCCGGTCATCACCTCGAACCGGATCAACACGCCCGAGGTCGCCGAGCAGCTTCTGGCGGAGGGCTGCGCCGACATGGTGAGCCTGGCGCGGCCGTTCCTCGCCGATCCCGATTTCGTCGCCAAGGCCGAGGCCGGGCGCGCCGATCTCATCGCGCCCTGCATCGCCTGCAACCAGGCCTGCCTCGACCACACGTTTCAGGGCAAGGTGTCCTCTTGCCTCGTCAACCCGCGTGCCGGGCACGAGACCGAGCTGGTGATCGCCCCCGCCGAAAGCGCCCGCCGCATCGCCGTGGTCGGGGCCGGGCCAGCGGGCCTGTCCTGCGCCATCACCGCCGCGCAGCGCGGCCACGCGGTGACGCTGTTCGATCAGGCGGACGAGATCGGCGGCCAGCTCAACATGGCCCGCAAGGTGCCCGGCAAGGAAGAGTTCGACGGGCTGGTCGACTGGTTCGCCGCGATGGTGAAGGAGGCCGGCGTGACCCTGCAGCTGGGCACGCGCGCCGATGCCGAGGCGCTAAGCGGCTTTGACGCGGTGGTCGTGGCCACCGGCGTGCTGCCGCGCGATCCGCAGATCCCCGGGCAGGATCATCCCAAGGTGCTGAGCTATGTCGATGTGCTGCGCGGCGGCGCCGAGGTCGGCCAGCGCGTGGCGGTGGTCGGCGCCGGGGGCATCGGCTTCGACGTGTCGGAGTTCCTTGTCACCGGCAAGAGCCCGACGGTGGACCTGCCCGAGTGGCTGCGCGAATGGGGGGTCACCGATCCGGACAAGGCCCGCTCGGGACTCGCCCCCGACGGCCCGCAGCCCGAGGCGCCGCTGCGCGAGGTGGTGCTGCTGCAGCGCAAGGCCGAGAAGGTCGGCAAGCGGCTCGGCAAGACCACCGGCTGGATCCACCGCGCGGCGCTGATGCTCAAGGGCGTACAGATGAAGGCCGGGGTGAGCTACGAGCGCATCGACGATGCCGGCCTGCACATCATCCGCGATGGCAAGCCCGAGCTTATCGCCTGCGACACGGTGGTCCTGTGCGCCGGGCAGGAGAGTCTGCGCGTGCTGGCGGATGCGGTCGAGGGGCCTGAGGTGCATGTCATCGGCGGTGCCGACGTGGCCGCCGAGCTCGACGCCAAGCGCGCCATAGATCAGGGCGTTCGGCTGGCGGCGGGGCTCTGATTGCCCGTGCTGGCGCACGGTCAGCGCAGGGGCCGGGGCTCACACACCCGTGACCGGCGTTTGCCGTTGCGATGGAACGCGGGCCCGGGGGGTGCGCGTTCTCCGTCCAAACGCAGATTGGATAGGAGGCCAACATGCCCAGCATCACCAACGCCAAGGTTCTGATTATTTCCACCAACGGCTTCGAGCAGTCCGAGCTCGAGTTTCCCCGCGACCAGCTTCGTGCCAAGGGCGCGGAGGTTCATGTCGCCACGCTTGACGGCAAGGCGATCAAGGGCTGGGAAGGCACCGACTGGGGGCGCGAGGCCGAGGCCGATCTCAGGATCGCCGATGCCGACCCGCACCAGTATGATGCGCTCGTCATTCCCGGCGGCCAGATCAACCCCGACCTGCTGCGCGTCGAGGACAGCGTGATCGCGCTGGTTCGCGCCTTTGCCAAGCAGGGCAAGGTCATCGCCGCAGTCTGTCACGGTCCGTGGGTGCTGATCGAGGCCGACATCGTCGCGGGCCGCGAGATGACCGCCTACCCGTCGATCCGCACCGACCTCAAAAACGCCGGTGCCCGCGTCATGGACGCGCCGGTGGTCTGCGACAGCGGTATCGTCACCAGCCGCAACCCGAACGATTTGAAGGACTTTGTCTCGAAGATCGTCGAGGAGATCGAAGAAGGTCGGCACAACCAGAAAGCCGCCTGACCCATCAGCTCAGATCAACGACACAGGCCGCGCCCCGGCGACCGGGGCGCGGCTTTTTTTGGCTTGGTTGACGGGTTTCCGCTGCAAACACAAAGCGTGATGAAACCCCGGTATTGTCTCGTCCGTGTCTAAATCGCGCCCCAATCGGGCGGCATATCGTGGTGTAACGAGGAACGAGTGAGGACTGGTTATGGATCGTCTGACCGAAATGGAGGCGTTTGCCACCGTCGTGGACCAAGGTGGGTTCACCGACGCTGCCAAGAAGATGGGCATCTCGAAATCGGCGGTCTCGAAGCACGTGTCGTCGCTGGAGGCGCGCCTTGGGGCGCGTCTGCTGAACCGCACCACCCGTCGCGTCTCGCCGACAGAGATCGGTCTGGCCTACTACGATCGCGCCCGCCGGGTGCTGAACGATGCCGGAGAGGCCGATGCGCTGGTCACCTCGATGCAGTCGGCGCCCTCGGGCCTGCTGCGGATCTCGGTCGCCACCGATTTCGGCGTCAATCACCTGAGCCCGGTTCTGGGCGATTTCCTTGCCGAGTTCCCCGAGATCACCGTGAACATGGTGCTCAACAACCGCTACGTGGAGCTGATCTCGGAAGGCTTCGACATGGCCGTGCGGATCGGTGAGCTGGAAGACAGCACGCTGCGCGCCCGCAAGCTTACCGAGACCACCAAGCGCATGATCGCCTCACCGGCCTATTTCGAGAAGTTCGGCCGTCCGTCGCGGATCGACGATCTCAACGAGCACAAGCTGCTGCACTACTCGAACCAGTCGAGCGGCAATGTCTGGAAGGTCACCGCGCCGTCGGGTGAAAAGCGCCAGGTGCGCACCGCTGGCTGGCTGTCGGTCAATGACGGGCAGTCGCTGCTCAATGCCTGCATCGCCGGGCTCGGCATCGCCTACCTGCCGTCCTACCTCTATGCCGACGCGATGAAGCAGGGGCTGGTCGAGGACGCGATCCCGGATCTGCCGGTCGAGACCCAGGGCATCTACGCGGTCTACCCGCCGGGCCGGTTCACCCAGCCCAAGGTGCGCGCCTTCATCGACTTCCTCGTCCATGCCTTCGCCGATCGCGGTCCGCAGGATTGGTGATCCGCCCAATTCCCCTCGTCTCGTTCGTAAGAGGCTCCTCGCCCCGGTTTCTGCCGGGGCGTTTTCTTTTCGGGGGCGCCGCCGCGCGGTGGCCCGAACGGGGCGGGCGTGCCGACACGGATCCCCCTTGTGCATTTGCAGCATCGGGACTGGATTGTCGTGCCCGCGATCCCTAGATCGCTACGGACCCCAGACCGGAGCCTTTTCTCAGATGCGCCAGAAGCTTGCCGAGTTCCTCGACCGTCCCGCGACGCGATACGCGATCATGGGCGTCATCCTGTTCAACGCCGTGATCCTCGGGCTCGAGACCTCCACCACCGTGATGGCCGAGATCGGCTGGCTGATCGTCGCGCTCGACACCATCTGCCTGTCGATCTTCGTGGCCGAGCTTGCCGCCAAGCTCTACGCGAGGGGCTTCTCGTTCTTTCGCTCGGGCTGGAACGTCTTCGATTTCGTCATTGTCGGCGTTGCGCTGGTTCCGGCGGGGCAGGGGCTCGCGGTGCTGCGGGCGCTGCGCATCCTTCGACTGCTGCGCGTGGTCTCGGTGGCGCCGACCCTGCGCCGGGTGGTCGAGGGATTCGTCTCGGCGCTGCCCGGGATGGGCTCGGTCTTCCTGCTGATGGGGATCATCTTCTACATCGGCTCGGTGATCGCCACCAAGCTCTACTCGGCGACCTTTCCGGAATGGTTCGGCACGCTCGGCGCCTCGGCCTATTCGCTGTTCCAGATCATGACGCTGGAGAGCTGGTCGATGGGCATCGTGCGCCCGGTGATGGAGGTCCACCCCGAGGCCTGGCTGTTCTTCGTGCCGTTCATCCTGATCACCACCTTCGCGGTGGTGAACCTCGTTGTCGGCCTGATCGTCAACTCGATGCAGGAGGCTCACGCCGTCGAGGAGGTTGCCGCCACCGAGGATTACCGCGAGCAGGTCATCCAGCGACTGGCCGCCATCGAGGCCCGGCTCGACGAACGGCGCTGACGCGCGGCGCGCCCTGCGCTAGGTTCGTCCGGACGCAGGGCAGGAGGGCCAGATGCCGAGAACGCCACCGAGGCGCCGGTGCGCTACTTGGTCATCGGCACCCGCGCGGTCCGTGACGTGGTGACTTACCCCGAGAGCGACCGGGTGCTGCGCCTGCGCCGCGACCCCGAGAGCAAGGCGCTTGTCGAGCGCGGCTACACGACGCTTGACGGTGCGCCGGCAGACTCGCCCTACGGCGACTGATCTCGTGCCCACGGTTGCCTCGGCCAAGGGGCGCGGCTAGACCGCTGCCATGCGGATCATCGAGAACATCATCAGCGATCGCGGCTCGAAATACGC
>NZ_DS022276.1:1854425-1879675 GCF_000153725.1 Salipiger bermudensis HTCC2601
TGGCTGAGATGGAGAACGATTGCCGCCCGAAGTCACCGGCCTTTGCCAAATATTCTTCGATCTCATCGCCGGGCTAAGCGCGCGCATTGACGCGCTGACCCGGCAACTTCGACAGATTGCCCGACAGGACGATGTGGCGCGCAGGTTGATGACCATGCCGGGGATCGGCCCGGTGACGGCGGTATCGATTGCCGTGCTGGCGGCACCGCCAGAGATGTTCAGCAAGGGGCGCGACTTCGCAGCCTGGATCGGGCTGGCACCACGCCAGCATTCTACGGGCGGTAAAACAAGGCTGGGCAAGATATCAAAAATGGGTCAGCGCGACCTGCGGCGTTTGCTGATCATCGGTGCAATGTCCGCGATCCAAGCCGCGCAAAAACGCGGCGGCGCGCCAGATGGGTCGTGGCTGGCCCGTATGTTGGCTCGCAAACCTAAAATGCTGGTTGCAGTTGCGCTGGCAAACAAGATGGCGCGGATGGCCTGGGCGATCATGGCTCATGGCGGCGTCTACGAGACCCCTGCCAACGCCTGAGCGCGAAGGCAGGCTGGGGTGCGGTGGTTCTGAATGGAGGTCATGGCAAAGCGTCGACGAGATCAGGAATGGGAAAACCAGTAATGTCCCGAGTAGCTTGTACTACGGCCTCTCGTTTTGGACCTGTTCCTCGAACTCACCATGAGGGCCCGCGGCATTGAAGGTCGCAACCAGAGGCCGGATACACGAAGGAACTCGACCGCAATGCTGTTGCCAAAGTCAAAAAATCGCTTGCAGCCCCGGGGGCGTCCATACACGGGGCATTCGATGATGGCGGCGGTGACTTACCTGACGCTTGCGGTGATGCTGGCCCGCACCGAGAAACGCCGCCGGATCCGGGCCTTCCTGGTGATCATGGCGGCGCTCCTGGCGGCGCTCGTGGGCACCAGCCGGGTCTATCTCGGGGTGCACTGGCCCTCTGACGTGCTGGCGGGATGGAGCCTTGGCGCCGCCTGGGCTCTCGGCGTGGCGCTGCTGGCACGCTGGCTGGCGCGGCGCGGCCGGATCGAGCCGGAGGCCCCCTGCGAGGCGGAGACGGCCGAGGCAACGCCCGCCCGCTGATCCTGCCAAGCTGACCTTGGGACATGAAAAAACCGCGCCCGGAGCCCCGGACGCGGTCTTTTTCGATCTCGAAGGAGTGGTCGCTTACGCGGCCAGAGCACCCTTGGCCTGATCCACGATCGCGCCGAAAGCTTCGGGCTCGTGAACGGCGAGGTCTGCGAGGACCTTGCGGTCGACCTCGATGCCGGCCTTGGTCAGGCCGTTGATGAACTTCGAGTAGGTCAGAGCCTCGTCATGCGCGCGGACGGCTGCGTTGATACGCTGGATCCACAGGGCGCGGAAGTTGCGCTTGCGGTTCTTGCGGTCGCGGGTCGCGTACTGGTTCGCCTTGTCGACGGCCTGTGCGGCAACCTTGAAGGTGTTCTTGCGACGGCCGTAGTAGCCTTTCGCCTGATCGAGAACCTTCTTGTGACGGGCGTGGGTGACGGTACCACCTTTGACTCGTGCCATGTGTCTAGCCTCCTATCAGCGGTCGTAGGGCATGTAGCCCTTGACGATTTTCGCGTCGGGTGCCGACAGCGTGGTGGTGCCGCGAGCGTCGCGGATGAACTTCGTGGTGCGTTTGATCATGCCGTGGCGCTTGCCGGCCTGACCTGCGACAACCTTGCCGGTGCCGGTCACCTTGAAGCGCTTCTTGGCGCTCGATTTTGTCTTCATCTTGGGCATTTCCGTCTCCTTGACGTTCTGCGGTGAACGCGCGACTCGGCATGCCACTGATGGCCGGACGCGCGGTAAGAGGCGCCCTCATAGGCGCGACGGGGCTTCGATGCAAGCGGGAATCACGGTGCTGCCGGGGCGCGGCATCCGTCCGCGTTGGCTATCGCACGACATCGGCGATGACACCATAGATGGCATCTGGCACGTCGCGCGGATCGTAGCCGCCCGGCTGGCGGGTATTGCCGTGCAGCAGCACCGCCAGCGACGCCAGCGCAAGCACGCTCCCGACATAGGGCCGGCGGCTGTCGGCATAGGCCGAGAACAGCGCAAGCACGGCGCAGCAGGCAAGAAACAGTCCGAGAACAAGCAGTTGGTCCGGGGTCATGCGGCGCAGGCTAGCACGCCCCAAGGGCGCTGTCGCGCAGCCGCTGCACGATCGGGGCGCCCAAAAAGCGAAAGGCCCCCGCGTCTCGAGACGCGGGGGCCCTGCGATTCGCCGCGTGACCGGATCACTCCGGGTCGGTGGAGTAGATCAGGCGCTCGTCGCAGGGCGCGACGCGCAGAATGTTGGTGGTGCCGGGCATGTTGAACGGCACGCCGGCGGTCACCACGATCTGGTCCTCGGAGCCCGCATAGCCCTGCGCCCGTGCGGCGCGGGCGGCGTTGACCACCGCTTGCTTGAAGCGCTCGAGCTCGCCGGTCATGACGCAGTTCACGCCCCATGTCAGCGACAGGCGGCGGGCGGTGCCGCGCAGCGAGGTCATGGCGATGATCGGCACCCGCGGACGCTCGCGCGCCACCTTGGCCACCGTGGTGCCCGAGGAGGTGAAGCAGCAGATCACCTTGATGTTGGCCGACTCGGCGATCTCGCGCGCGGCGGCGACGATGCCGTCGGCCACGCCGGTCTTCTCGATGTTGCGGCTTGCCTCGATCACCTCGGTGTAGGTGCTGTCCTGCTCGACGCCGACGGCGACGTTGTTCATCGTCGTTACCGCCTCGACCGGATACTGGCCGGCGGCCGATTCCGCCGACAGCATCACCGCGTCGGAGCCCTCGTAGATCGCGGTCGCCACATCGGAGACCTCGGCGCGGGTGGGCATCGGGCTCTCGATCATCGATTCGAGCATCTGGGTCGCGACGATCACCGGCTTGCCGGCGGCGCGGCACTTGCGGATCAGGCGCTTCTGGATTGGCGGCACCGCCTGCACCGGCAGCTCGACGCCAAGATCGCCGCGCGCCACCATGATGCCGTCGGAAGCCTCGAGAATGGCGTCGAAGCTCTTCACCGCCGACGGCTTCTCGATCTTCGACAGGATCGCGGCGCGGCCGTCGCAGAGCTTGCGCGCCTCTTCCACATCCTCTGGGCGCTGCACGAAGCTCAGCGCCAGCCAGTCGACGCCGAGCGCCGCGGCAAATTCCAGATCCTTGCGATCCTTCTCGGACAGCGCCGCCAGCGGCAGCACCACGTCTGGCACGTTGACGCCCTTGCGATTGGAGATCGTGCCGCCCGCCTCGACGATGCAGTTGGCGAAATCCTCGCCGCATTCTTCCACCCGCAGGCGGATCTTGCCGTCATTGACCAGAAGATGCGCGCCAACGCCGAGCGCCTGGAAGATCTCCGGATGCGGCAGGCAGACGCGTTTCTTGGTGCCCGGCGCCTTGTCGAGATCGAGGCGGAAGGTCTCGCCCCACTCGAGCTCTTCCTCGCCGTTCTCGAACTCGCCGACGCGGAGCTTCGGGCCCTGCAGGTCGGCAAGGATGGCGATCGGGCTGTCGAGATCCTTCTCGACCTGCCGGATGGCGCGGTGCAGCTTGGTGATGTCTTCGTGGGTGCCGTGGCTCATGTTGAGACGAAACACGTCAGCCCCGGCCTCGTGCAGGGTGCGGATCATCTCGTAGGTGTTGCTCGCCGGGCCAAGCGTGGCCACGATCTTCACTTTGCGCAAACGTCTCATTTTCCGTCTCCCTGCGGCGGTGCCGCCAATTGTTCTGCCTTAAACCAGTTACCGCTAACGCTCTCTTACCCGCGGTATTGCGCAATTCCCTTCATGGCGCAACTGCTCTAAACGGACGGGTGCGAACAAGACGGCTGCCATGACCTACACACCATACCAGATAGAGGGAGAAGGCCGGAAAGGGCGCTTTCTGGTCACCTGCGATCATGCGACCAATACCGTGCCGCCCGATCTGGGGGGAACCCTTGGCCTGCCCGAGGCCGACATGGCGCGCCATATTGCCTATGATGTAGGCGCTCTTGGAACGGCGCGCGCCTTGGCCGAGGCGCTCGACTCGCCGCTGGTCTGGGCAGATTTCTCGCGCCTCGTCATCGACCCGAACCGCGGCGAAGACGACCCCACCCTGCTGATGCGGCTTTATGACGGCTCGATCATTCCCGGCAACCGCCATGCCGACGAGGAAGAGAAGGCGCGCCGGCTCAACGCCTATCACCGCCCCTACCATGTCGCACTCGAGCTGCTGGCGGCGTCGCGCGGCGAGGTGGCGATCGTGTCGGTGCACTCCTTCACCCGCCAGCTGCGCGGCCGCCCCACCCGGCCGTGGCACGTGGGCATCCTGCACGCCTGGGACGCGCGGCTGTCCGATCCGCTGATCGCCCGGCTCGAACAGGAGCCCGACCTCACCGTGGGCCGTAACCAGCCCTACCCCGGCCACCTGCCCGGCGATGCCATCGACCAGCACGCGCTGCGGCATGGCCGGGTGAACACGCTGATCGAAGTTCGCAACGACCTGATCGAGACCGAGGCGCAGCAGCGCCACTGGGGCGGACGACTCGCGCCGCATCTTCAGGCCGCCCTCGACGAAGTGCCCGAGTGACCCCACATATCCGGGCAGACGCCCATCTCATGACGACAACCTGATGACGACGGAGGACTCCATGGACGACCAGACCCGAATCGAGCTCGAGGCCGCCGCCTTCCGCCGGCTGCGCAAGCACCTGATGGAAGACCGGCAGGACGTACAGAACATCGACTTGATGAATCTCGCCGGCTTCTGCCGCAACTGCCTGTCGCGCTGGTACCAGGAGGCCGCCGCCGAGCGCGGCATCGACATGGGCAAGGAAGATGCGCGCGAGATCTTCTACGGCATGCCCTATGACGACTGGAAGCAGATGCACCAGACACCGGCGGATGACAGCAAGAAGGCCGCCTTCGAGACGGCCTTTGCGGAGAATGTCGGCAAGGAGAGCTAAGTCGCCGGGCGGGGCCTTGGGGCCTCGCCGATGACCTCACGCAGATCGGGCGCGGGCCATTGGTCCGCGCCTTTTCTTTGGCGCCTCAGAGGTCGTTGTCGCGTGCGCGCAGCTGACGGGCGCGGGTCAGGATGGCATCCTCGACCGCGCGCATGGTGGCGCCATCGACCGGGCCCGAGCGCGTCATCAGCGCGACATTGAGCGAGCGCGCGTCAAGCGCCGGGTCCGAGATGTAAATCGTTGCGCGATATGTGCCGCCGCCACCCGGCGGCGTGCCGTAGCCGGTGGTGATCACGCCGGTGAACGGATCGACCGAGTCGACCGGAAGGAAATCCAGCACGTCGAGCGAGGCATTCCAGATATAGCGGTTCACCGCACCGACCTTGCCGGCATCCTCGCGCGCGCCGAAAATGTCCCAGATGGTGGAATCGGGCTGCCCCTCGCGGCCGTAGATCTCCTGCTCGATGATCTCCTGCGAGGTCTCGGCATTGCCCGGCGGCACATTGCGCGTGTCGGACCCCTGACCGTCGAACCAGCTGTTCACCGTGCCGCACCCAGACAGAAGCAGCAGCCCGCCCGTCAGGATGGCACCTGTCGCCGTTCGCATAAATCTCATCTGCTCAAGCTCCTGCCCGTCTCGTCTTTGCGCACCTGCATACTCGGGCACCGGGCGCGCGACAAGCCGCGAATGCCTTAGACAAAGGACACCTCGGGACACGCGCGCCGGGCCGCCCGACAGCGTTGTGGCAATTGCGCATCACTGATTTGCTTGTTGCCCGGGGCGTCCAGCGCAGAGTTGCAAACGAAGGGTCCGAAGGCGCATAGAAAGCCCATCAAGGCCGGGCTACCCGGATTGGTACGTGCCTTACGAACACATGAGGGAAACAATGAAAAGCATTCTGTTTGCTACCACCGCGCTGGTTGCAACCGCAGGCGTCGCCTCGGCAGAAATCGCCCTGACCGGTAACGCCGAAATGGGTATCTACGCACCGGCAGTCTCCGACGGCGAAGACGGCCTGGAAATGGGCGAAACCCAGTTCTTCACCGACATGGACATCCGTTTCACCCTGTCCGGCGAAGCTGACAACGGCCTGACCTTCGGCGCAACCATCGACCTCGACGAAGCTGCTGACCGCGGCGAGCCGGGCCGTTTCGAGAGCCCGAACGTCCAGGGCGGCGAAGCGATCTTCATCTCCTACGGTGGCGCGACCTTCACCATGGGTGACACCGACGGCGCTCTCGACGCTCGCGTGCCGGAACTGGCGCTCGCAGGCGGCTCGCTGAACGACGACGAGACCACCCACCTCGGCTTCAACCACGCTGACGGCTTCAGCGACTCCGACGGCGACGGCGACTACAGCGTCATCAACGACGGTGTCGGCCTCTCGCTCGACGGCTTCGGTGACGGCCAGATCGCTCGTCTCGACTACGCCTACGACGCGTTCACCTTCTCGGCATCGCTCGAGCAGGTTGCTGATGGCGCCGACGCAGAAACCCTTGCCGGTGACGACATCGGCGACACCATCTGGGCCCTCGGTGTTTCGTACTCCGGCCAGGTGTCGACCGTCGACCTGACCGTCGGCCTCGGCTACCAGAGCCTGGACGAAGTCGCAGACGTGACCTCGATCGCAGCAACCGGTGGCTTCGGCAACGGCTTCTCGGCTGGCCTGACCTACACCGACATGTCGATCGACGACGCGGACGACATCCAGCACTGGGGCATCGGCTTCGGCTACGAGATGAACGCCATCGCAGTCGGCGTGAACTACGGTGAGTACACCCAGGACGACGACAAGCTGTCCGGCTTCGGCCTCGCCGCCACCTACGACCTCGGCGGCGGTCTCTCGGCTCGCTTCGGCTACGGCTACTCGGACGTCGATCCGGACGCCGGCTCGGCCGACGACTACGACAACTACTCGCTGGGTCTCAGCATGTCCTTCTAATCTCCTCTGAGATTGGGATAAGGGAAGAGCGGGCTTTTGCCCGCTCTTTTCTTTTTGTCCGACCGAAAGGTGCCCGCCATGCTGCCGCTCTCCGCCGACACCAAGGCCCGGCTGATGAAACAGGCCGCCAGCGACATGGCACAAGGCCGCCTCGCCAAGGCCCGCGGCGCCCTGCAACAACTCGCCCTCGCCGACCCCAAGCGCGCGGACATCCCGTACCAGCTGTCGCGCATCGCCTTTGAAGAGGGCGACCGCGAGACCTGCCTCGCCCAGCTGCGCAAGGCAGTGAAACTTGCCCCCGGCAATCCTCAGCTCACCCGACACGCCGCCGAGCGCTTCCGCCATCTCGGCGCCAGCAATGAGGCGCTCGCCGCCTATGACCGGCTGATCGCCGCCCCGGGCAACACGCTTGGCGCGCAGGCGGACAAGGCGCATTACCTGCAACATCTCGGACGCTTCGACGAGGCCGAGAAGATCTTCCGCAAACTGCTCAAGCAGCACCCGAACGAGGCGCAGCTCTATCGCATCTTTCTTGGCGGAAAGAAGCTCGCCAAGGGCGATCCGCTGCTGCCCGCGATGGAAAAGCTCTGGGCCCGCAAGGATCTGCCAGAGCCCGCCCGCATCCAGCTGGGCTACGCGCTCGGCAAGGCGCTCGACGAGACCGGCGCGCCCGAAAAGGGCTTTGCCTGCGTCGACCGCGCCAACGCCCTGCAACGCAAGGCCGCGCCCTTCGACAACGCCGCACAGGATCGCGAGTTCGCCACCGTGCGCGCCGCGCAGGACACCCTCCCCACCCTGCCCTCTTCAGAGGTCCTGAGCCCCCGCCCGGTCTTTGTCACCGGCATGCCGCGCTCGGGCACCACGCTGGTCGAGCGCATCCTCGCCGCCCATAGCGAGGTGAGCGCCGGCAACGAGCTCGGGCTGGCGCTGAAGCTCGCCTATGGCATTTTCGGCGCCGGCGAGCAGATGCGCCCGATCACTGACGCCGCCAGGATCGAGGCCTTCGCTCGGCGCTACACCACGCTGGCCCGGCGCGACGTGCCCGGCGACAGCCCGGTGATCACCGACAAGTCGATTCTCTCCTACCTGATCATCGGCCTGCTCCACCGCGCCCTGCCGCAGGCGCGCTTCGTGGTGGTGCAGCGCGACCCGCGCGACATCGCGCTGTCGATCTACAAGAACTATTTCAACACCGGCAGCCACCGCTACGGCAACGATCTCGCCGACATCGCCCATGCCATCAAGCGCTTCCGCGGCTTCGTCGCGCATTGGAAACAGGCCCTGCCCGGCGTGGTGCACGAGATCCGCTACGAGGCGCTGGTCGCCGATCCCGAGCCGCAATCTCGGGCGCTGATCGCGGCGGCGGGGCTTGACTGGCAGGACGCCTGCCTCGATTTCCACAAGAACAAGAGCGGCGCCGTGAAGACGCTCAGCGTCAGCCAGGCGCGCCAGCCGATCTATACCGGCTCGGCGCAGGCCTGGCGAAAACACGAGCGCGAGTTGCAACCCTTCATCGAGGCGTGGGGAGACGAACCATGGGACTGACCGACATCCGCGAGCGCGTGGCCAAGGCCGAGGCAAAGGCCGGACGGCCTGAAGGCTCGGTAGAGCTGATCGCGGTGAGCAAGGTGCAGCCGATCGAGCGCGTCGAGGCGGTGCTCGAGCAGGGCCACCGGCTCTTCGGCGAGAACAAGGTGCAGGAGGCGCAGGGCAAGTGGCCGGCGCTGAAGGAGCGTTTCGAGGGCGTCGCCGTGCACCTGATCGGGCCGCTGCAGACCAACAAGGCGCGACAGGCGATGGAGCTGTTCTCGGCGATCCACGCGGTTGACCGGCCGAAGCTCGCCAACACGCTGGCGCGGCTGGCGCAGGAGATGGGCCACTGCCCGGATCTCTTCGTGCAGGTCAACACCGGCGAGGAACCGCAGAAGGCGGGGATCCTGCCGGCGGATGCAGACGCCTTCATCAAGGAGGTGCGCGGGCTCGACCTGCCGCTCAAGGGGCTGATGTGCATCCCCCCCGTCGAGGAAACCCCCTCGCTGCATTTCGCGCTGCTGGCCAAGATCGCCGAGCGCAACGGACTCGAGGGGCTGTCGATGGGCATGTCCTCGGATTTCGAGCAGGCGATCTCGCTCGGCGCGACTCACGTTCGGGTCGGCTCGGCGATCTTCGGGGAACGCGATTACGGGTGAGGTGACGGCGGGGGCGTTCGCCGCCTGGGGGCGCCGCCGCGCATCGCCGGACCGCGGGGCGGCGATCCAAGGCTCTGAACCTCTCGATTTATCCCTGCCAAGTCCGAAAGGCCTCGACACTCAGCCTTGGTATCACCAAATCGCCGGCCCGGGGGGCGGTCCGGCGATGCGCGGCGGCCTGCGGCCTTGATTCCGCGCCGCAACGCTCCACCACCTGCGATGACACGGCGGCGCCCAACCACCCAGCCAATCCCGCCCTGATCCCCCTCCCCGCACCGCCCCGTCTTGCGCCTGCCGGCGGACGGGGCTAGGCCTTTGCTCATGCGGATCATCCGGGATTACCAGTATGTCGAGCCCCAGGACCGGGGCGCCAGCGTGGCCATCGGGAACTTCGATGGCGTGCATCGCGGCCACCAGGCGGTGATAGGCCTCGCACGCGCGGCGGGCGGCGATGCGCCGCTCGGCGTGCTCACCTTCGAGCCGCATCCGCGCGAGTATTTCGCCCCCGAGTCGCCACCCTTCCGGCTGATGTCGGCCAAGGCGCGCGCCTCGCGGCTCGAAAAGCTCGGCATCGAGCGGCTCTACGAGATCAACTTCAACGCGGCCCTCGCCGCGCTCACTCCCGAGGAATTCGCCCGCAAAGTGATCAAGGACGGGCTGGGTCTCAAGCACGTGGTCGTCGGCGCCGATTTCTGCTTCGGCAACAAGCGCGCCGGCACCGTCGAAGACCTCAGGCGCTTCGGCGAGGAGATGGGCTTTGGCGTCACCGTGGCCGAGATCCTCGAACACGAGGGCGGGCAGGTCAGCTCGACCGCGATCCGCGAGGCGCTCACCGACGGCCGCCCGCGCGACGCCGCCGCCCAGCTCGGGCATTGGCACCGCATCGAGGGCACGGTGATCGGCGGCGAGCAGCGCGGCCGAGAGCTGGGCTATCCCACCACCAACATGTCGATCGACGGGCTGCACCCGCCGAAGCTCGGCGTCTACGCGGTGCTGGTCGAGGTGCTCACCGGCGAGCACAAGGGCCATTACCACGGCGCCGCCTCCATCGGCGTGCGCCCGATGTTCGGCGAGAACCGCCCGAATCTCGAGACCTTCATCTTCGACTTCAAGGGCGACCTCTACGGCGCCACCCTCTCCATCGGGCTGGTCGAGTACCTGCGCCCGGAGCTGAAGTTCGACAGTCTCGAGGCGCTGATCGAGCAGATGGACGCCGACTGCGCCCGCGCCCGCGACATCCTGGAGGCGCTATGAGCGATCCCATCGACCGCAGCGGCCTCGCACCGCGCTTCTGGGAGACCAAGGCCCTCAAGGACCTCTCCGAGCGCGAGTGGGAGGCGCTTTGCGACGGCTGCGGCAAGTGCTGCCTGAACAAGCTCGAGGACGAGGAAAGCGGCGAGGTCGCGCTGACCGATGTCGCCTGCCGCCTGTTCGACGACGGCACCTGCCGCTGCGCGCAATACCCGATCCGGCATCAGTTCGTGCCGGAATGCATCGTCCTGAAGCCCTCGAATATCGATGAGCACGCCTACTGGATGCCGCAGACCTGCGCCTACCGCCTGCTCTGGGCCGGCGAGCCGCTCTTCGACTGGCACCCCCTGATCTCGGGCGATCCCGAGACCGTCCACCAGGCCGGCGTGTCGATGCGCGACCGCACCGTGCCGGAGTTCGAGATCGACGAGGACGACTGGGAAGACCACATCATCGAGGAGCCCGTCTGATGTTCTTTGCCTCCGACAATTCCGGCCCGGTGCCGCCGCAGGTGCTCGAGGCGATGACCCGCGCCAACGCAGGCCACGTGGCCGGCTACGGTGCCGATGATCTGACGCTTTCGGTGACCCGCCGCCTGCGCGACCTCTTCGAGGCGCCCGAGGCAGCGGTCTATCTCGTGCCAACCGGCACTGCGGCCAACGTGCTGTCGCTGGCCTGCCTCTGCCCGCCCTACGCCACGGTGTTCTGTTCGCCGACCGCGCATATCCACGAGGACGAGTGCAACGCGCCCGAGTTCTTCACCGGCGGCGCCAAGCTCACGCTGGTGGGCGACAGTGACCGCATGACGCCAGAGACCCTGCGCGCCGCCATCGAGGGCGAGGAGACGCGCGGCGTGCACGGCCCCAAGCGCGGGCCGGTCTCGATCACCCAGCTCACCGAACGCGGCAACGTCTACTCCATCGACGAGCTGCGCGCCCTGACATCGGTTGCGAAGGAATACGGCCTGCCGGTGCATCTCGACGGAGCACGCTTCGCCAATGCCGCCGTGAGGCTCGGCGTCACCCCGGCCGAGATGAGCTGGAAAGCGGGCGTCGACATCTGCGTCTTCGGCGGCACCAAGAACGGGCTGATGGGTGTCGAAGCGGTGCTGATCTTCGATACCGCAGCGCGCTCAAGCAGCGAAGCGGTAGCGCTTCAACACAAGGCGGCCGAGTTCGAATACCGCCGCAAGCGCGGGGCGTTGCTGTTCTCCAAGCACCGCTACCTCGCGGCACAGATGGACGCCTACCTGACCGACACCCTCTGGCACGACCTCGCCAGTCGCGCCAACGCGCGCTGCGACCAGCTGGTGCAAGGGTTGAAAGGCGCCGGACTGCGCATCGTCAACGACACCCACGCCAACATGGTGTTCTTCGAGATGTCGCGCGGGGCCCACCGCGCAGTGATGGCGCAAGGTGCCGACTACCACCTGTGGGACAGCGAAGACGGCCCCGACGAGTCGCTCGCCGTGGCGCGCCTCGTCTGCGACTGGTCGCTGAGCCCCGAGCAGGTGGCACAGTTCCTCGACCTGGTGCGCGCCGCGGCCTGAAACCCGCGCAAATGAAAAGAGGCGGCCAAGGCCGCCTCGAAACGCATCCGCCGCAAGGTCCGGGCAGACGCCCGGCCCGGCTCAGTTCATCTGGAAGTGAAGCGCGTAGCTGCCGTCTTCGAACGCGCCGAAAAGATCGGGAATGTCGGGATGGTCCACCGGCTCGCCGGAGTAATCCGCGACAAGGTTCTGCTCCGAGACATAGGCCACGTAGAAGCTCTGATCGTTCTCGGCCAGCAGGTGGTAAAACGGCTGATCCTTCACCGGGCGCGCGTCCTCGGGAATCGCTTCGTACCACTCCTCGGTGTTGCTGAACTCGGGATCGACATCGAACACCACGCCGCGAAACGGGTGCTTGCGATGCCGGACGACCTGGCCGAGATGATATTTGGCGCGCTGTGTGTGCATAAAGACCTCTTGGTCCGAGTTTTGACATTTTCGTGGCAAGTTGTCCAACTTCACCGGCATTTATCGCGGAAACACTCTGTGAACACCGGTCAGACAGTGAACAATTCCGGCAGATGAGGCGAGCTCGCATCCCGGGGCGAAACACACCGGCACGACACCGCTGCCCCCCTCTCCCATCGGAATTTTGATTCCCACCCGGCCGCCGATCGGCTAAACTGGAGCGAGGCAAGAAACATAAAACAACATAAAAAGCGAGAGGCAGATGAGCAGATGGCTTCGCGCGTTGGTGATCGTATTGTTGGCCGCGTCCTGCGGGGGCGGTGGCAGCGGGCGGTCGCCCAATAACCTCGAGGATGCCTGCGCGATCCTCAAGGAGCGCCCACACTACACCCGCGCATTCCGCGCCGCCGAGCGCAAATGGGGCGTGCCCGTGCACGTCCAGATGGCGACGATCTACCAGGAAAGCAAGTTCAAGTCCGATGCCCGGACCCCGTTTCGCTATTCGCTGGGGGTGATCCCCTACGGACGGCAGAGCTCGGCCTTCGGCTACAGCCAGGCACTCGACGGCACCTGGGACGAGTACCTCGAATCAACCGGCACCCGCCGCGCCCGTCGCGACAACATCCGTGACGCGACTGATTTCATGGGCTGGTACATGGCCGAGACCGCACGCAGCCTCGGCATCAGCATGCGCGATGCCCGCAACCAGTACCTCGCCTATCATGAAGGGCGCGGTGGCTTCCGGCGCGGCACCTACAACAACAAGGCCTGGCTGCTGCGGGTCGCCGACGATGTCGGCAACCGCGCGGTGGTCTACGAGGTCCAGTTGGCGAACTGCCGCGCGGCGCGCTGAGCGCCACGCGGCCCCCGGGGTGCCGTCAGCGCACCCGGTTCACGTCAAACACGCTGTTGGGCAGGCTGGTCTTCTCTAGCCCGCCCAACACCACGGTGGTGGTGCTGCCATTGCCGTCGCGGATCACCCATTGACGCAGTTCCACCGGATTGCCGGTGAACTTCATCTGGATCGAGCCGTATTCCGGCCGCTTCGGATCCTGCGCGGTGACGATCGTGGCGGTGCCGTCATACTGGTGCCCGGTCACCATCCCCGCCTGCGCGAGGTTCACGTTGCGGTCGAGAATGATCGACAGCGGCGTCTGGTTGAGCGGATAGGTTTCGGGCTGGCCGCCGACCTTCCTGTCGAAGACATACACCGCCCCCGACCACGCCAGCACCAGCGCCTGCTCCGGTGGGTTGTACTCGAACCGCACCTTGCCCGGGCGCTTAATCAGGATCTTTCCGGTCGAGATCGAGCCGTCGCTGTTGATCTGGGTGAACGGGCTCTCGGCGGACTGGATCGAATTGAGATAGTTCGACAGCGTGTTCAGCGAGAGCTGCTGTGCCGCCGCCGGCAGTGCGGTCAGCATCAGCGCGGTCAGCGCGGCGGTGAGAATGCGGAGCATATGTGTGTCCTTCGTCCTGCTCTGGTCTTTCGATGACATGGCATGTCGGGCGCGGTTAAGCGATAGCAGCGGGTCTTCAACCTGATATCAGCAGCCAGACACTGCCGATCAAGGCCACGCCGGCGCCGGTCAGCGCCACGGCCATGAGAATCCCGTCATTCAGCGTGATCGCGAGGCCAAGAAGCGCGATCGCCAGCATCGGCACCAGCGCCGCGAACGGCACCAGCTCGAGCGGCGGCACGCTCAGGCACAGGATTGCCGCGAGCACCGCCGCCGCCTTCTGCACCGGTCGGGTCGTCAGCGCCTTCAGGCGCGGCCCGAAGAGGCGATCCAGCCGGTCCGCCCAGGGCCGCAGCCGCTTGGTGGCCTGGCGGATGCTGTCCTCTTCCACCGCGCGCTCGCGGACCACCTGCGGCAGCCAGATGCGGCTTTCACCGAACAGGCTCTGCACCGCGATCAGGAAGAGCGCCACCGCGAAGAGGCTTGGCACCACCGGGATCGCCCCAAGCGGAGAGAGCACCAGAAGCGCCGGCACGAATAGCAGAGGGCCGATGCCGCGGTCCCCGATATCCGAGATCACGTCGGCGACCGATACCTCGCGGTCGCGGTCGGCGCGGCGGCTCAGGGTATCGAGCAGGGCATTCACGGACTGGTCTGACGGCATGGTGGCACTCTCCCTTCGGCCCATCCCAACGCCCCATCGGTCGCTCCGTTCCCGCAAGCCCGCCGGACACGGAAAAGGGCGCAGCCGCGCCACGCCCTCCCCGTCTTCTCTGGTTCGAAAATACCTCGGGGGTGAATTGGCCCTCCGGGCCAAGAGGGGGCTGGCCCCCTCACCCCTCCTCGACAGCCCGCGCGCCCTCGGGCGGGCAGCCTATGCCCCTTCCCCGGCAGGGGAGGGGCCCCGGCAGGCAATCAGGCCTGCTCGGGCACCAGGATCTCGCGCTTGCCCACGTGGTTGGCGGCCGAGACCACGCCCTCGTCCTCCATCTGCTCCACGAGGCGCGCCGCCTTGTTGTAGCCAATGCCCAGCTTGCGCTGGATGTAGGAGGTCGAGCACTTGCGGTCCTTGATGACGATCGCCACCGCCTGGTCGTAGAGCGCATCCTCGCCACCGGTATTGCCGCCGGTGTTGAGCCCCAGAACCGCGTCGATGTTGTCGGCCTTCTCGTCATCCGGGCCCTGCACCACGCCGGAGACGTATTCCGGCGGACCGAAGGCCTTGAGGTGGTTCACCACTTCCTCGACCTCTTCGTCCGAGCAGAACGGGCCGTGGCAGCGGGTGATCTTGGCACCGCCGGCCATGTAGAGCATGTCGCCCATGCCAAGCAGCTGCTCGGCCCCCATCTCGCCGAGAATGGTGCGGCTGTCGATCTTCGAGGTCACCTGGAACGAGATCCGGGTGGGGAAGTTCGCCTTGATCGTGCCGGTGATCACGTCGACCGAGGGACGCTGGGTGGCCATGATCAGGTGGATGCCCGAGGCCCGTGCCATCTGCGCCAGGCGCTGGATGCAGGCTTCGATTTCCTTGCCCGCCACCATCATCAGGTCGGCCATCTCGTCGACGATGACGACGATATAGGGCATCTTCTTGGGCTCGAATTCCTCGGTCTCGAACACCGGCTCGCCGGTCTCGTCGTCAAAGCCGGTCTGCACGGTGCGCGAGAACATCTCGCCCTTCTTCTGCGCCTCCGCCACGCGGCCGTTGTAGCCGTCGATGTTGCGCACGCCCATCTTCGACATCTTGCGGTAGCGGTCTTCCATCTCGCCCACGACCCACTTCAGCGCCACCACGGCCTTCTTGGGGTCGGTCACCACCGGCGAGAGCAGGTGCGGGATGCCGTCATAGACGCTGAGTTCGAGCATCTTGGGGTCGATCATCACCAGCCGCAGGTCGTCGGGGCTGAGCTTGTAGAGCAGCGACAGGATCATCGTGTTGATCGCCACCGACTTGCCCGAGCCGGTGGTACCGGCGATCAGCAGGTGGGGCATCTTGGCGAGGTTGGCGACCACCGGGTCGCCGCCGATGTCCTTGCCCAGTGCCAGCGGCAGCTTCTGGTTGCCGTCACCGTAGTCGCGGGACGACAGGATCTCGCGGAACGACACCATCTCGCGGTGCTCGTTGGGCAGTTCGATGCCGATCACCGAGCGGCCCGGCACCGTCGAGACACGGGCCGAGAGCGCCGACATCGAGCGCGCGATGTCGTCGGCCAGGCCGATGACGCGCGACGCCTTGAGGCCCGGGGCGGGCTCGAGCTCGTACATGGTGACCACCGGGCCCGGACGCACCGAGACGATCTCGCCCTTGACGCCGTAATCGTCGAGCACCGTCTCGAGCATGCGGGCATTCTCTTCCAGCGCCTCGTCGCTCAGGTGATGACGCTCGATGGCGTCGGGGCTTGCCAGCAGGCTCAGCGGCGGGAATTCGAAATCCGAATGCGCCTCCTCGAAGCTCAGCCGCGGCTGCGCCTCTTCCTGGGCACGGCGCGACGGCTGCACCGGCTTGCGCTCGGCCTGCTGCACCACCTTCTTGGGCTGCACCACCGGGATCGCCGGACGGCGGTCGGCGTATTCGGCGGGCATCTCGGGGATGTGGTTGTCCTCGTCCGCGTATTCGCCGGCGTAATCGTCGCCCCCCCCCGCACCGTAGCCATGATCGGCAAAGACATTCTCCGCCGCGTCGTCATACCCGTAGTCGCGATCGTAGCCGTCATCCTCGGCCGGGGCGTAGAGATCGTCGTAACCGCGCTCCTCGGCCTGCTGTTCGGCGGCGCCGTAGGCGGACCCGGCGGGGCGGTAATCGGCGAAATCGTCGCTGTCATCGGTGACCGCCTCTTCCGGCTCGGGCTCGAGCTCGAAGGGCGGCGGCGTGGCGCGGCCACGGCTCACGAGACGCGAGCCGCTCTCAGAGGGCGCGGCGGGAACGTCCGGCGCAAAGGCCGCGGGTGCTGCGGCAGCGCCAGCAGCAGCAGCAGCGGCGGGAGCGGCCGGCATCCGCGGCGCCGTGAGCGGCGGCTCCGGCGGTCGGCCCTGCACGGCGGCATGGGCGGCGGTGAGCGGCGGCTCTGCGCGCGTGGCACCCGGCGTGCGATAGATCAGCGGCTCGGGGCGACGGCCACGGCCCTTGGTCAGCGGCTTGTCCGGGTCGGGCACGAAAGCCGCTTCTTCCGGCTCGGGGCCACGGCGGCGGGCGCGGATCACGTCGGCGATCTTGGCGCGGATGCGCTCTTCGCCGGGTTCCTCCTCGATGACGTAGCCGTCCTCATCGACCTCGATCATCTCGGCCGCCGGCAGCACCTCGTGGCGCTTGATCAGCGACGGCACCCGGGCCAGCAGGCCGGGCTTCTTGGGCTCGGGGCGCGGCTCGGGGGCCGGCATCATCTGCGGGGCGGGCTCGGGCCAGTGGGCGTCGGCCTCCTGCGACAGGGGCTGCGGCGCGTCATGGGCCGGCTCCGCATAGCTCACCGGTTCGGGCGCGGCGGCGGCGGCCGGACGGCGCACCAGCGGGGCGGCAGGCGCCTGCGGAGCCACGGGGGCCTCGGATACGTGGCCCTGTTCCGCGGCCCAGGCAGCCTCCTGCTCGGCGGCCCAGGCGGCGGCCTCGGCGTCTTCCTGACGGCGACGCTCGCGGCGCTCGGACTGCGCCGCCTGCATGCGCTGCGCCGCCGACATGGTCGAGCTCGCGCCACGGCCCAGCAGGCGCAGCAGCGTGTCATAGGCCATCACCGTGCCGACCAGCAGGAACCGCCCGATGGCGCCCAGTTCGGGCTTGGTGAAACCTAGAACGAAGGCGCCCATGGCGACGATCCCGGCGCCCATCACCAGCATGACGAGCTTCAGGCCCAGCCCGGCGCCGACCGGCAGAATGCCCAAGACGGTGCCCATCATCATGTCGCCGAAGAGGCCGCCAAGCCCGAAGCTGTGGGTCCATTCCGGCCCCACGGTCTGGCCCGCGGCATAGACGGCGGAAAGAGCGATCCAGATCGGGGCGAAGACGATGCGCGAGAGCGCGCGCTCTTCGCCCTGGTGGAGGGCGAGGCGCGCCCCCCAGACCATGAGCACGAGCGCGAGCCCCCAGCTTCCCCAGCCGACGATCATGAACAGGGGCGCCGCGATCGAGGCGCCGATCCGGCCCAGCCAGTTCTGCACCGGCGCATCGGTGGCCGACAGCCATGACGGATCGTCCGGCGTGTAGGAGCCGATCATCATCGCCGCCATCACACCGAGCGCGATCAGGGCCAGCCCGGCAAGCTCCTTGCCGCGCTTCTCGATCGCCGCCTGCATGTTGCTGTCGAAGAGGGGGTCGCGCCCCCGTGCCTGATACGCCATCGCTCGCCTCGTCTTTTTCTTATTGCCCATAGAGACAGTCACGGATCCGCGTGAGTCCCTGTTCGGTCTGCTCCCGGTCCGCCACGAGGGCGACCCTGATATATCCCTTGCCCGGATTGCCTGCCTCGGTGTCGCGCGACAGGTAGGCGCCCGGCAGCACCCGCACGCCGGTCTCCTGCCAGAGCTTCAGCGCCGCCGCCTCGCCATCCTCGACCGGCAGCCAGAGGAAGAACCCCGCCTGCGGCGGCGCGTAGCCCGCCACGTTGCCGAAGATGCGGTCGGCCATGTCGAACTTCTCGGCATAGAGCCTGCGGTTCTCGACCACGTGGTCCTCGTCGGCCCAGACCCGCTCGCTCACCCGCTGGATCGGCAGCGGCAGCGGGGCGCCGGAATAGGCACGCAGCTGCTTGATCCGCTTCATGCATTCGGGGCCGCCGGCCACGAAGCCCGAGCGCAGCCCGGGCAGGTTCGAGCGCTTCGACAGCGAGTGGAAGATCACCACGCGCTCGGGATCGGCGCCCATCTCGCGCGCGACCTGAAGCGCGCCCGGAGGCGCCTCGCCGCGGTAGATCTCGGAATAGCACTCGTCCGCGAGAATGCGGAAATCATGCCGCTCGGCCAGCGCGATCAGCCGCTCCCAGTAGGCGCGATCCGCCACCGCGCCCTGCGGGTTCGCGGGCGAGCAGATATAGGCCAGCGCGGTGCGGTCGAGCACCTCTTCAGACAGCGCATGGTAGTCCGGCAGGTGGCCGGTCTCCTGCGTGGCGTTCACGAAAACCGGCTCGGCCGCCACCGAAACGCTGGCCACGGCGTAGACCTGGTAGAACGGGTTCGGGATCAGCACCGCCGGCTGCTTGCCGCCCTTCTGCTCGGGGCAGAGCGCCATGGCGGCGTTGTAGAGCCCCTCGCGGGTGCCGTTGAGCGGCATCACCTGGGTCCCGGGATCGACGCTAACGCCGTAGCGGCGCGCGATCCAGTCCGAGATCGCCTGCTGCAATTCCGGGGTGCCGTCATTGGGCGGGTACTTGGCGAACTCCGAGACGTGCTCGGCCAGCACCGTTCCGACCCAGTCGGGGAACGGATGCCTCGGCTCACCGATGGACATATGTGTGACATCGCCGCCCGGCGCATGCGCATCGAGCAGCGCCCGCAGACGCGGAAACGCATAGGGCGGCAGGTTCGAAAACCGCTCGGGAAACATGGCGAATATGCCTTTGACTGCCTGCAATACTGCTTTTTATCCGGGATCGTTTTCGCCCCGATTTGATCTCACGATACGGGAAAACCCGGGCTTGCGTCCAGCACTGTGACCACGCCGACCCGGGTTGTGGCGGGAATGCCGCAACCGGTCGGAAAGGGCGAAACGCCCCTTCCGCGTTGCATTTCTGCCCGCTTCGTGTGGCGCGCCGGCTGGCGTGTCGCGGAGGCTCTGGCGGGCAGCTGCGTGGGGGCCGGGTCGGAGCGGTGCCAGCGTCGCGCGGCGGGACCGTGGCGGCATTCGGGGGCTCTGCCCCCGCCGCGGCGGGGCCGCGACTCCCCCCGGAGTATTTTTGACGAAGAGAAGACGGGGGCGCCGTGGGGAACGCGGTGATCGGTGGCCCTGCGTGGCGCGGGCTGCGGGGCGCGAGGTCAGGGGGCGCGGAAGGGCAGCGGGGCGCCGAGGCTGACGCCCTCGGGGGTGATGGCACAGTCGAAGGCCAGCACCTCCACGCCGCGGGCGGCGGCCTCGAGGAAGGCCGCCGCATAGGTGGGGTCGAGATCCGCGGCGAGGGTGACCGCGCTGCAGTCGGTGCGCTGCACGAGGTAGAGCATCACCGCGCGGTGGCCGGCCTCGGCCATGTTGGCAAGCTCGGCGAGATGCTTGGCCCCGCGGGCGGTGACGCTGTCGGGGAACTCGGCCAGACCGGGGCTGCGCGACAGGGTAACGGATTTGACCTCGACATAGGTGTCCGGGCGGCCCTCGGAGGTGAGCAGGAAATCGATGCGGCTGTTCTCGCCGTATTTCACCTCGGGACGGACCGTGTCGTAGCCGTCGAGCCCGGGGACGCGACCCGCGGTGAGCGCTGTGCGCAACATGCGGTTGGGCACTCCGGTGTCGACGCCGGTGAAGGCCCCGCCCTCATGCTCGACCAGCCGCCAGGCATATTTCAGCTTGCGCTTGGGGTCGTCGTTGGGCTCGAGCCAGATCGTCAGGCCCTCATCCCTCAGGCCCATCATGCTGCCGGGGTTGGCCACGTGGGCGGTGATCTCGCGCCCGTCCTCGAGCCGTGCATCGGCGAGGAAGCGTTTGTAGCGGCGCAGCAAAACGGCGCGGACGAGAGGGGTTTGAAAGCGCATGACGCGGGCCTATACCATTGCACTAGGCGCGCCAAGAAGGACAGTTCGATGACCAATCCCACCGCAGCGATGATCGTGATCGGGGACGAGATCCTCTCGGGCCGCACGCGCGACAGCAACATGAACCACCTCGCCAAGGAGTTGACCAAGGTCGGCATCGACCTGCGCGAGGCGCGCGTCGTCTCGGATGACCGCGACGCCATCATCGGAGCCATCACCGAGCTGCGCGACAAGGTCGATCACGTCTTCACCTCGGGGGGCATCGGGCCGACCCATGACGACATCACCGCCGATTGCGTTGCCGCCGCCTTCGGGGTGTCCATCGACATCCGAGAGGATGCCTACGCGCTCTTGGCGGCGCATTACGAGCGCCAGGGCTCGGAGTTCAACGCCGCGCGGCAGCGCATGGCACGCATCCCCGACGGCGCCGTGCTGATCGAGAACCCGGTCTCGATCGCGCCGGGCTTTGCCATGGACAACGTCTTTGTCATGGCCGGCGTCCCGGCGGTGTTCGAGACCATGGTGGCGAGCGTGCTGCCGACGCTCACCGGCGGCGCGCCGCTGTTGTCGCAGAACCTGCGGGTGGAGCGCGGCGAGGGCGACATCGCAGGGCCGCTCTCGGAGCTGGCCTCGGAGTTCAGCGACCTGTCGATCGGCTCCTACCCGTTCCAGAAGAACGGCATCTACGGTGCCAATATCGTCATCCGCGGGGCTGACGGCGCACGGGTCGATGCCGCCATGACCCGTCTCTGCGAGATGTTCCCGGCATGAGCGCCCCAAGCCTGACGCGGCTCTACGATGCCATCGACCGCACCTGGCCCGCGGCGAACGTGATCGAGGCCGGGCCGTGGCGCCTGCGCGACGGCGGGGGTGGTGGCAAGCGGGTCTCCTGTGCCACCGCAGCGGGCGACTGGGACCGCGACGACCTTGCCGCCGCCGAGCAGGCGATGCGGCTGATGGGGCAGGACGCGCTGTTCATGATCCGCGCCGGCGAGGAAGCGCTCGACGCGGCGCTCGCGACCGAGGGCTACGCGGTGATCGACCCGGTGACGCTGTGGCTCGCGCCGGTGAACAGCCTCACCGATCTTGAGATTCCGAGGGTCAAGGCCTTCGCGATCTGGGAGCCGCTCGCGGTCATGCACGAGATCTGGGCCGAGGGCGGCATCGGCCCGGCGCGCTACCAGGTCATGGACCGCGCCGAGGGCCCCAAGGCGGCGATCTTCGGGCGCACCGACGACAAGCCCGCCGGGGCCGGGTTCTGCGCCATCCATGACGGCATCGCCATGGTGCACGCGCTCGAGATCCGCGCGGCCCATCGCGGCAAGGGGCTTGGCAAGTGGATGATGCGCCGGGCCGCCATCTGGGCGCAGGAGAACGGGGCAGACTGGATCGCGGCGCTCTGCGTGAAGGAGAACGCGCCGGCAAACGGTCTCTATGCTTCCCTCGGCTTCGAGCCCGTGGGAGAGTATCACTATCGTATCAAGCCAGAGACCTGAGACATGACCAAGGACCTGCCCACCGCCCTCAACCTGCCGATGGTCGATCCGCTGCCGCCGGAGACGCAGAAATACTTCGACATCTGCGACGAGAAGCTGGGCATGGTGCCGAACGTGCTCAAGGCGCACGCCTTCGACATCGCCAAGCTCAACACCTTCACCGCGATGTACAACGAGCTGATGCTGGCGGGCTCGGGCCTCAGCAAGCTCGAGCGCGAGATGATCGCGGTGGTGGTCTCGTCGATCAACAAGTGCTTCTACTGCCTGACCGCCCACGGTGCCGCGGTGCGCCAGCTCTCTGGCGATCCGAAGCTTGGCGAGATGCTGGTGATGAACTGGCGCGTGGCCGACCTGCCCTACCGCCAGCGCGCCATGCTAAGCTTTGTCGAGAAGATGACCAAGGCCAGCGCCGAGATCGCCGAGTACGACCGCGAAGCGCTGCGCGACGCCGGCTTCTCCGAGCGCGACATCTGGGACATCGCCAACGTGGCGGGGTTCTTCAACATGACCAACCGGGTGGCCTCGGCCACCGACATGCGGCCGAATGACGAATATCACGCGCAGGCTCGCTGAGGCAGCGCTGCTGGCGATGCTCTGCTCGCCGGCGGCCGCGCTTGAACTGACCCTGCCGGGCGGCGCGCGACTGATGGGCGAGCGGATCTCGGATCCAGGAAGCTACGCGGTCCCCACCGGGCCGTGGCAAGACGAGACCGGCATCCCGGTGATCCGCTCCGAGGGCCGGATCCTTCGGCAGGCCTGGCGCATCCCCTCGCCCGACCTGACGACCCTGCAAGTGCTGGCGCCGTTGCGAGAGCAGCTCGAGGCCGAGGGCTACGAGATCGTGTTCGACTGCGCCTCGGCGCGCTGCGGCGGCTTCGACTTCCGCTTCGGCACCGAGGTGATCCCGGCGCCCGAGATGTATGTCGACCTCACTGCGTTTCGCTTCCTCAGCGCCCAGGGCCCCGGGGGCGACCACGTGACCTTGCTGGTCAGCCGCTCGAACGCGGCAAGCTACGTGCAGGTGATCCAGAGCGGTGGCGGTGAGCAGACAGAAGCGCCCACGCCCCCCGAGAACCCGCCGCCCGCCGCCGTCCAGGTGGCCGACGTGGCGAATTTCGAGCTTGAAGCGAAGGGCCACATGATCCTGCGCGACCTGCGCTTCGAGAGCGGGTCGGCATCGCTTGGCGACGACGCGGTCGCCTCTCTCGACGCGATCGCAGCCTATCTCGCCGAGACCCCGGACCGGCGGGTGCTTTTCGTCGGCCATACCGATGCGACCGGCTCGCTCGAGGCCAATATCGCGGTCTCTCGCGCCCGGGCGGACGCGGCAATGGATTACGTGCGCGGAAAGGGGGTCGCGGCGGCGCAGCTCGGCTCCGAAGGCGCGGGCTATCTGGCCCCGGTGGCCAGCAACCTCACCGAGGTCGGCCGCGAGGAGAACCGCCGCGTCGAGGCGATCCTGCTGCCGACCGAGTGAATTTCCGGGACCCCGGAGCGCCAGAGGCGGCCGGGGTCCCCAGGCGATCCCGAAGGGGGTGAGTCGAATCGCCTGTATCAGATGGGTCGGACGTCAGCCGTTATGCACCAGCGTCTGACCCAAGAATTCCTCGAAGAGGACCGCGGTGCGGCTCGGCGTTCCCTCATCGGGATGCCGCGCCGAGATCACTTGCCGACGGCTCGACAGCCCCGGCATGACCGGCACCAGCCGGCCTTTTTGCAGGCCCTCGCGAACCATGTAGTCGGGCAGCAGCGCGATGCCGAGGCCGGCCTGACAGGCGGCGAGCTGCGAGCGCCAGTCCCGGAACAGAAGCTGCCGCCCCGAGGTGATCGGCACATCGGCACCGTCCTCGTCGACCAGCCGCCAGGTCCGCTCGCGCGTTCCGGCGCAACGCAGCAGGCGATGCAGGCTCAAGGTGCTGGGCTCACGCGGAACACCTTCCTGATCGAGATAATCGCAGGACGCGACCAGCGTCTTGCGGGTGGCGCCGATGATGCGGGCGGCCAGCGGGCGACGTTCCGCCGGGGTGACCGCCAGCGCGATGTCCCAGCCCTCGTTTCCATCCAGGTCCGGATCGTCGTCCTCGGTGCGGAAGTCGAGCCGCACCGTAGACATCGAGTGCAGGAAACCACCGATGCGCGGCATCACAACGTGGTCGACAAGCTCGGGCTCCGCCAGAATGCGCAGCGTTTCGCCATCGGAGCTGGCACGCTTCATGGCCCGCGCGATCAGGTCGGCGCGCGCGGTCTCATCGAGGATCTGCCGCGCGCGGTCGTAGTACACCCTACCCTCGTCGGTCGGGGTCACCTGCCGCGTCGTGCGCTCGAAAAGCGACAACCCAAGGCGCCGTTCGAGCGATGCCACCTGCTTCGACACCGAGCCTTTCGACAGGCCGAGCGTTTCAGCGGCGCTGCTGAAGCAACGCTGTTCCATCACTTGGGCGAACGCCCTCATCTCACTGAATCTATCCATCGCGCGCTCTCCTTAGCGGCACGTTCGAGCCGCTAAGGATATAGGGACCTAAGTAAACAGCGTCAACATTTCGGCGACATTTTTATTTACATTGTTTGCGTCAGTGTTATCAAGAAGGCATTGATCTGTGGTTGCACTATACTGGGTCCGTTTGATGACGAATGATCAGCACCCTCCCCGCCGCACCCGCCTGACGCAGAAGGACAGGCAAAGCGCCGCCACCAAGGCACGCCTTCTAGAGGCGGCCCGCAGACTGTTCCGGGAGTACGGCTATCACGACGTCTCGGTGACCGAGATCGCCCGCGAGGCGGGCGTCACCCACGCGATGATCAACGCCCATTTCCACTCAAAGGCCGGGCTGCTCTACGAGCTGATCCACGAGAACAACGACGTCCAGATCGCCGCGCTCGAGGCCGGACTGCCGGACGAGGGCAGCACGATGGAGCGGCTGCGCTGGATCCTCGCGATGTATGCCAAGTACGATCTCGAGGACACCCAACTCATGGCGGTGATGCAGGCCTATTACTGGCAATGGCCGCGAGAGACCGAGGACCGCAACCGCGCCCAGCTGTTGCAGGCCCTGTCCCCGATCGCCAGAATCCTGCGCGAGGACGCCGATCTGCAAAACGTGGACGAGGCCGAAATCGAGACCCTGATCGACGCGATCTACGCGATCTACACCTTCGGTCTGCGCCCGGCGGTCTATCGGGATGCCTCGCCCGAGAGCTGTGTCGATGCCATCATGCACCGGGTCGGAATGCTGCTCGACGGTGCGCGGCTTCAGGCGCGCGGCGGCGGCGCCTAGCCGCGCAGATCCTCGAGATAGATCCGCACCGCCTCCTGCACGTGGCGGAAACGGT
>NZ_DS022276.1:1879775-1902331 GCF_000153725.1 Salipiger bermudensis HTCC2601
GTCTCATTCTCAGCCACAGCCTTTTCCAACCGAGGCAGATGCTGAGGGCCTTTCGGCGCGACAATCCCATGTTCAGCCAGATGCCCTCGCAATGCGTTGATCGCCTGGGTACGTTGCCCTGTCAAAAGATCGCGGGTCTTGAGTACCATCGACTGACCTTGTTGCTCGGTTGTCTTGGTCGTCACAAAGCGCATGGTCGGTCGGGACGCTGCTTCAGCGATGGCTTCGGCATCATTCGCATCGTTCTTTTGCCGCTTCACATAGGGTTTGACGTATTGCGGGGCGATGAGCCTGACATCGTGGCCAAGTCTGGAAAGCTCCCGGCTCCAGTGATGCGCACCCGCGCAAGCCTCCAAAGCGATGGTGCAAGGCTCAATCTGACCGAAAAACTCTAGCACCCGCCCTCGCGGCAACGCCTTGCTAAAGACCTTAGATCCATTTGCCGCCGCGCCATGCGCGTGAAACGAACTCTTGGCAATATCCAGCCCTACAATGCTAACCTTCTCCATGGACGCTTCCTCCTCGTAGCGAATTTCGACACCGCTACCTTGGCACAGCGATGCCGTGAGGGGGCGTCCACACCATCAAGGGGAACGAGGCGGTGGCCACGTCGACCCCGTGCGGCACCAGGTCGGGGCGCGGGCGTGAAAAGGCGAACTTGGCGAAATGCGATAGCAGCTGGCCGCCCAGCACGGCACAAAGCACGAAGAGCGCCGAGGCGCGCGCGCCGCGCAGGATGAGGTAGGCCAGCACCGCCGCGGTCATCAGCGTCAGGATGGTGACGCCGCCAAGCGCGGTCAGGTCGCGCATCGCGACCTCGACCTGCGGCCCCCCGATCGGATTGGTCGGGTCTCCGGGCGTGCGCAGCGCCAGCAGCACCGCCTCGTCGAAGGCGTGCAGGTCGCCCTCGAGCATCTCGGCGGCCAGCGCCACGAAGCCCCAGAGTGCGCCGGCGACCACGACGATGCCAAGCAGGGTCATCGCTTCCATGCGGCGGGTGAGGGCGGCGATCGGGGCGGGCAGCTGCATTCTGGTCTCCTTGGCGGTGCCGGCGACAAGCTGGGGCGCGCGCGGCGGGAGACAAGCGCTGGCGACCCGTCGAGGACTCGAACCCCGAACCTGCTGATTAGAAGTCAGCTGCTCTATCCAGTTGAGCTAACGGGCCGTGCGCCCGCCCGTTCTAGCCGCAAGAGAAGGGCCACGCAATCGGCCTTGGCGCCCGGGTTTTGCCCCTGTGACTTGCGTCTTTCCACCGGCCCGGCTAGGTGACGGGCAACTCCTGGATACGAGGGTGCCGAGATGAATGATCTGCGCGAAAAGTACATCGAGCTGATTGGGGCTGCTGCCGATGAGGCGGCGCTCGAAGACCTGCGCGTGCAGGCGGTCGGCAAGAAGGGCGAGATCAGCCTGCAGATGCGCAGCCTTGGCAAGATGAGCCCGGAAGAGCGCCAGATCATGGGCCCCAAGCTCAACGCGCTGAAGGACGAGATCAACAGCGCGCTGGCCGCCAAGAAGGCGGCGCTGGCCGATGCCGCGCTGAACGAGCGCCTCCAGTCCGAATGGCTCGACGTGACGCTGCCGGGCCGGACCCGCCGCCAGGGCTCGATCCACCCGGTGAGCCAGGTCTGGGAAGAATGCACCGCGATCTTCGCCGACATGGGCTTCTCGGTGGCCGAAGGGCCGCAGATCGAGAAGGACTGGTACAATTTCGACGCGCTCAACATCCCCGGCCACCACCCGGCGCGCGCCGAGATGGACACGTTCTACATGAACCGTGCCGAGGGTGACGACCGCCCGCCGCATGTGCTGCGCACCCACACCTCGCCGGTGCAGATCCGCTCGATGGAGGCGCAGGGCGCGCCGCTGCGCATCATCTGCCCGGGCCGCGTCTACCGCGCCGACTACGACCAGACCCACACGCCGATGTTCCACCAGGTCGAGGGCCTTGCCATCGACAAGAACATCTCCATGGCGAACCTGAAATGGGTGCTGGAAGAGTTCTTCTCGGCCTATTTCGGCACCACGGTGAAGACCCGCTTCCGCGCCTCGCACTTCCCCTTCACCGAACCCTCGGCCGAGGTCGACATCCAGTGCCAGTGGAAGGACGGCTCCGTCGTGGTGGGCGAGGGCGACGACTGGCTCGAGGTGCTGGGCTCGGGCATGGTGCACCCCAAGGTGCTGGCCGCCGGCGGCATCGATCCCGACGAATGGCAGGGCTTTGCCTTCGGCATGGGCATCGACCGCATCGCGATGCTGAAATACGGCATCCCCGACCTGCGCGCCTTCTTCGACAGCGACCTGCGCTGGCTGCGCCATTACGGCTTCGCCTCGCTCGACGTGCCGACGATCCGCGGCGGCCTGTCGCGCTGAACCGACTGGCCATCGCGGACACGGGATCTAAGGTCGGGAGGATGCCTCCCGACGATAGGACCGAACCGCGATGAAGCTCTTCAATCACGCCAACCGACAGCGCAACGCCGACACGCGGCGGGTCTACGCGCTGTTCGAGATCGCCCACACGCTTGTCGATTTCGGCGCGGCCGTGTGCTTCACCATCGGTTCGGTGCTGTTCTTCTGGCCGAAATACGAGACCCCGGCGGTCTGGCTCTTCACCGTGGGCTCGGTGCTGTTCATGGCCAAGCCGACGCTGCGGCTGTCGCGGGAGATCAAGCTCTACCGCATGGGCAAGCTCGACACGCTGGCCGAGCGCGCCGAGAACGACTGATCCCGCGGCTGACCGGGATCAAGGCAACGACTCTCTCAGGCTGGTACAATCCACGATTATGAGCGTGGAGGAGACCATGAACAGCATCGTCATGAAAGACCGTCTGCAGACGGACGCGAGCCCGGAACCGACCCCGAATGACTTCCGCATCCGCTGGAGCCTCGAGCCCTTCGCCGCCACCGACATGGTGGATGCGTGGCTCGACCTCGGCAGCGAAATGCAAAGCTTCTATGCCGACCGCATCCGCGCCGACGTGGAAACCCAGCACGAGATTCTGCACAGCCGCAGCCCGGCGGAGCTTGCGCGCATTCAGGCGGCGTTCTTCCGTCGGGCGGTGTCGGATTACCGGGCGCATATGGGGCGCGTGACCGAGATCCTCGATCACTGCTGGTTCCCGCGCGCCGGTCAGCCGAAGACGTAGCGCCCCGGGGCCGCGCAAAGCGAGGGCAGGGGGGCCGCCTCGACGTGGCGGCGCTCGGAGGAGTGCCGCTCCAGCCACTCGGTCCATTCCGGCCACCACGAGCCGTCGCGGACGGCATGCGCCTTGATCCACAGATCGGGATCGGTGGCATGGCCGGGGACCGGGCCCGCGCGGAAGTGCCGCCGGGGGTGCCCGGGCTCGGAGACGATGCCGGCATTGTGCCCGCCGCTGGTCAGCACGAAGGTGTTTTCGCCGTCCGCGAAGCGGGTGATCTTCCAGGCCGAGCGCCACGGTGCCACGTGGTCGCGCTCGGTGCCGACGGCAAACACCGGTACCTCGATATCCTCGAGCGAGATCGGGCGCCCGCCGACGCTGTATTGCCCCAGCGCCAGCCGGTTCTCGAGGAAGAGCTTGCGCAGGTACTCGGCATGCATCCGTGCGGGCATCCGCGTGGCATCGGCGTTCCACGCCATCAGGTCGTTCATGCTGCCGCGTTCGCCAAGGAGGTACTCGCGGATCGTACGCGACCAGATGAGGTCGTTCGAGCGCAGCATCTGGAAGGCGCCGGCCATCTGGTCGGGTTTCAGGTAGCCCTGCTCGGCCATGATGTCCTCGAGGAAGGCGACCTGGCTGTCGTCGATGAAGAGGGTGATCTCTCCGGCCTCGGTGAAATCCACCTGCGCGGCGAGCAGGGTCAGCGAGGCCAGTCGGGCATCGCCATCGCGCGCCATGGCGGCGGCGGCGATCGAGAGCAGCGTGCCGCCGAGGCAATAGCCGGCGGCGTGGATCTTCTGCCCCGGCACGGCGCGCTCGATCACCTCGAGCGCGTCGAAGATGCCGAGCCGCACGTAATCCTCGAGCCCCAGGTCGGCGTCCTCCTCGCCGGGGTTCAGCCACGAGATCATGTAGACCTCGATGCCTTGGTCGAGCAGGAAACGCACCATCGAGTTATGCGCAGACAGGTCGAGGATGTAGTATTTCATGATCCAGGCGGGCACGATCAGCAGCGGCTCGGCCTGCACGCTCTCGGTGGTCGGGCGGTAGCGGATCAGCTCGATCAGACGGTTGCGATAGACCACCTCGCCCGGCGTGGTCGCGAGGGTCTCGCCGACCTTGAACCCGCCGGTCTCGGGCGGGGCGCCCTCGGCGTCACGGGCGAAATCCTCCATCCAGTTGCGCAGCCCGCGCAGCAGGTTGGCGCCGTGCTCTTCTCGGGTCCGGTCGAGCACCACCGGGTTGGTCGCCGCGTAATTCGACGGCGCCAGCATGTCGAGCGTCTGGCGGGTGGCGAAGTTGACGATCTGTGCGTGGCGCGGGGCCATGCCCTGCACACCGCGTGTGGCGGCATCCCACCAGTCCTCGGTAAGCAGGAACCACTGCGCGAGGAGATTGTAGGGCGCGCGCTGCCATTCCTTGTCGCGGAAGCGCTTGTCGGCGGCCATCGCATCGCAGCTTTCCGAGGCCGGGTGCAACGGGCAGCTGACCGCCGCCTGAACCGCCTTGGCGGCGTTGGCCACGGCGCGCTCGTGCAGCTCGGCCTGCTTGGCGGGAGATCCCGCCAGATGCGCCGCCCAGTCGAACCACGCGGTGGCCAGCCCCATCGGGGAGAGCCCCCCGGTCAGGCTGCCAAGTGCCGCGTGATAGGAGCGGTCGATGGCATCATGCGCTTGGGTCTCCCGGACGGGGACGGCGACGGCGGGGGTGATGGGGCCAGCATGTTCCATGCCCCCGGGGTCTCACGATCCGGCGCGGGCCGCCTTGATCCGGCGCAAGGTCGACCGTGACGTTGCGTCCTTTTCCAAGACTTTTCGGTGTGTTGGCGGAAACACTCCGGCAGCGGGGCGCGCCGGGGCGCTCAGGCCGCCTGCTCCGCCGGGTGCGGGCGCAGCCGTCCCGCGCCCCAGGCGCTCAGCGCCACCATGACAGCGGCGGTGCCGAGGCAGAGCGGCAGCCCGCCGAGCTGGTAGCTCGCGCCCGACAGCACCGTGCCCAGAAGCCGCCCGGCGGCGTTGGCCATGTAATAAAAGCCCACGTCCATGGTGACGCGGTCATCCTCGGTGAAGGCGAGGATCAGGTAGGAGTGCAGCGACGAGTTCACCGCGAAGATCGCCCCGAAGACCAGCAGGCCCAGCACGAGCGTCACGGTCAGCCACGGCGCGGGCGCGCCGGCCAGCGCCACAAGAAGCGCCAGCAGCGCCGGGACCACGAAAAGCGCGAGCGCCCAGTGCCGGGCGTCGCTGACCAGCGCCGCCTCGCCGCGCTGGCGGGCCCGGAGCAGTCGCGGCGCGGCCGCCTGCACCGCGCCGTAGAGGATGATCCAAACCGCCATGAACGTACCGATGGTGAAAAAGGCCACGCGATTGCCCGCTTCGGTGCCGTCCGACAGCACGGCATAGAAATAGATCGGGATGCCGACGACGAACCACACGTCGCGGGCGCCGAACAGGAAGACCCGCGCAAAGCTCAGCCAGTTCACGTTGCGGTTCTTCGAGATCACCTCGCGGAACTTGGCGTCCTTGCGCCCCGTGGGCAGGCCCGTCGGCATGCGCAGCGCCACCGCCACGAGGATCACCGCGAGGACCGCCGCCATGGCGAGCACCGAGGGCACGAACCCGGCCAGCGCCAGCAGCGCCGCGCCGAGCAGGAAGCCCAGCCCCTTCACCGCGTTCTTCGACCCGGTGAGCGCCGCGACCCAGCGGAAGAGCCCGTCCTCGCCCTTTGGCGCCAGCAGCTTGACCGCCGATTTCGACGACATCTTGGCAAGGTCCTTGGCGACGCCCGAGGCCCCCTGCACCAGCATCACGAAGGCCACCGAGACCCCGATCGCCCAGGACGGATCGAGCTGCGCCAGCGCCAGCAGCGCCAGAACCTGCAGGCTCAGCCCGGCATAGAGCGTCGAGGTCAGCCCGAACCGCGCCGCGATCCAGCCCGCCGAGAGGTTGGTGATCACGCCGGCGATCTCGTAGAGCACGAAAAGATAGGCCAGCTGCACCGGCGAAAAGCCGAGCGTGTGGAAATGCAGCAGCACCAGCATGCGCAGCGCGCCGTCGGTGAGCATGAAGGCCCAGTAGGCGGCGGTGACGGCGATATAGGCCGCGAGCGGCCTTTCGGGGGCGTCGGTGGTCATGATCCGGATCTTTCCGTTCGGTCGGTCACGCGCGTGCTAGCGCAGGCGCGTGACGCGGGCGTGTCAGAGCGAGGCGGCGACCATCTGCGCCACGTCGGCAAGGCGATGGGCATAGCCCCATTCGTTGTCGTACCAGGCGTAGACCTTGAGCTGGGTGCCGTTGACCACCATGGTCGATTGCGCATCGATGATGCTCGAGCGCGCATCGTTGACGTAGTCGCAGCTCACCAGCGGGCGGGTCTCGTAGCCCAGGATGCCCTTGAGCGGGCCTGCGGCGGCGGCCTCGAAGAGGGCGTTGACCTCTTCGACGGTGGTTTCGCGCTCGAGCTCGAACACGCAGTCGGTCAGCGAGGCGTTGAGCAGAGGCACGCGGACGGCGTGGCCGTTCAGCTTGCCGGTGAGCTCGGGATAGATCAGCGTGATCGCGGTGGCGCTGCCGGTGGTGGTCGGGATCAGCGAGTTCAGCGCCGAGCGGGCGCGGCGCAGATCCTTGGCGGGCCGGTCGACGATGGTCTGGGTGTTGGTCACGTCGTGGATCGTGGTGATCATGCCGTGCCGGATGCCGAGGTTTTCGTGCACCACCTTCACCACCGGCGCGAGGCAGTTGGTCGTGCAGCTTGCCGCCGTCACGATGTGGTGCCGCGCCGGGTCGTAGGCGTCGTTGTTGACGCCGTAGACGATATTGGCGGTCGGGCCGTCCTTCACCGGGGCCGAGACCACCACCTTCTTCACGCCGGCGGCAAAATACGGCGCGAGCTTCGCCTCGGTCTTGAACACGCCGGTGCAGTCGATGACCACGTCCACGCCCTCGAGCGGCAGGTCCTCGAGCCGCTTTTCGCCATGCACCGGCAGGCGGGTGCCGTTGATGCTGATGCTGTCGGCGTCATGCGAAAAGGCCGCGTCCCAGCGCCCGTGCACGGTGTCGAATTCAAGAAGATGCGCGTGCATCTCCGGGTCGCCCACCGCGTCGTTGATCCACGCGATGTTCGCGCCCGCCTCGAGAAGCGGGCGCAGGGCGAGCTTGCCGATGCGGCCAAGCCCGTTCAGTGCGTAGGTGGTCATCAGGCGTGATCCTCGGTCTCGGGGTGGCCGATCTCGTCGACGGCCTTTTGCAGCGAGATCCGGTCGAGCGTGTCGAGCGGCAGGGCGGTGAAGGACGAGAGGCGGTGCTTGAGCATGCCGAAGACCTGCTGGAAGGCGAGGCTCTTCTCGGCCTCGGTGCCGGTGGCCTTGACCGGGTCGGGCAGGCCCCAGTGGGCGCTGATCGGCTGGCCGGCCCAGGCCGGGCATTCCTCGTTCGCGGCGCGGTCGCAGACGGTGAAGACGAAGTCGAGCTTCGGTGCGTCGGGGCCCTGGAACTCCGAGATGTTCTTGGACCGGAGGCCCGCGGTGTCGAACCCCTTGTCGTGCAGCGTGGCGAGAGCGATCGGGTTGAGCTCGGAATAGGGCCGGGTGCCCGCAGAGAAGGCGTTGAAGCGGTCGCCCGCAAGGTGGCGCAGCAGCGTCTCCGCGATGATCGAGCGGGCGGAGTTGCCGGTGCAGATGAAGAGCACGTTGTATTTTCCGTCGGACATGGCTGGTCCTCCTTGCAGGCTGGCAAGCGCCTCGGGCGGGCAGAGATCTGGCCGCCCCCGGCAACAGTCGTTGAACAGGAAGCCCACGAGTCCGCGCAGCGCGGCGATGTTCGCCCGGTAGAGCAGCGAGCGCCCGGCACGGGTCTGGGTGATCAGGCCGGCCTCGCGCAGGGCCGAGAGGTAGACCGAGGCGGTGCTGGCCTTGAGCCCCAGAACCTCGGTGATCTCGCCTGCCGGCAGCGCGTCGGGGTAACGCCGCATCAGCAGTCGGAACACGTCCATCCGCTGGGGGTGGCTGAGGGTGCTGAGCTGTTCGAAACGTATCGCTTCCATAATTCATGAATTATGGAAGTGTTTCGAGTTGAGCAAGTGAAGTATTGATGACACGGGCTGGAAGGCTGATCGGCGCGCGGACGCCCGGCGGACACGACGCGCCTGAAAGGTCTTCTCTCTTGAGCCGCACGAAGCGCGCACTCTGACCTCGACGCCACGAGCGAGGCCGTTGCCGCAGGGGGCTCATGACGTGAAGCGCGCCCGACACGCGGGCGCGCTGGCCTCAGCCCTGTTTGCCGCTCATCCGCGCGTGATGCAGCGCCGCGACCGCGCAGGAGGCGAGGCGGCTCATGTCGTCGTCGGAGCGGCTGTTGAGGATGATCGGCACCCGCGCGCCCAGCACCAGCCCCGCCGCCTCGGCATGGGAGATGTAGGTCAGCTGCTTGGCCAGCATGTTGCCGGCGTCGAGATTGGGCACCACGAGGATCTCGGCCTGTCCCGCCACGTCCGAGGTGATGCCCTTGGTGCGCGCCGCGGCGATGTCGACGGCGTTGTCCATCGCCAGCGGGCCATCCACCAGACCGCCGGTGATCTGCCCACGATCGGCCATCTTCGACAGCAGCGCCGCGTCGATCGAGGAGGGGATGTCGGGATTCACCGTCTCGGTGGCCGAGAGCACCCCGACCTTGGGCTGCTCGATGCCGAGCGAGATCGCGAGGTCGATGGCGTTCTGGGTGATGTCGACCTTGGTCTTGAGATCGGGGGCGATGTTGATCGCGGCGTCGCTGACCAGCAGCGGGTGCGGCTGGCCCGGCACGTCCATCACGAAGATATGGGTGAAACGCCGCCCCATGCGCAGCCCGGTCTGCTTGTCGAGGATCGGCCGCAGCAGCATGTCGGTGTGCAGGTGGCCCTTCATGATCGCCTCGGCGCGGCCCTCGTGCACCAGCTCCACCGCTTTGCGCGCGGCGTTGCGGTGCAGCGGCTCGTGCAGGATCTCGACACCGTCGAGGGTCACGCCCATGGCCGAGGCGACCTCGGCAATCTTGTCGGTGTCGCCGATCAGGATCGGCTCGATCAGGGTGTGATCTCGGGCCTTGAGCGCGCCGCCGAGCGAGTTGGGCTCCTCGGGGCAGACCACGGCGGTCTTCAGTGCCGCGAGCGGCTCGGCGCGCTTCAGCAGCTTCTCGAAATGGCGGTGGCGCTGCACCACGAGGCCGGGCAGATCGTGGCTGTTGTAGCTGACCTTGCGGCGCGGAGCGAGCACCTCGGCCGCGCCCGACAGGACCAGCGCCCCATCGCCGAGGCGGCGCACTTCGGTGGCCAGCGTCACCGTGGTCTCGCGCTCGTTCTTGTCGGTCACGGTGACGCCGATCACCAGCTCGTCGCCGGCGAAGACACGGGCGTGGAACTGGGCGTTCTGGGCCCGGTAAAGCGCGCCGGCGCCGGGCAGCACATTGCCCAGCACCGCGCCGAGCAGCGCGCCGATGAACGAGCCCGGGGCCATCGCCTCGGGGCGGCCGTCGCCATCACCGTCCTGATCGAAGATGTGCAGCGGATTGTGGTTGCCCGAGACGTTGGCATAGACCAGCAGGTCGTCGGCGGTGATGAGGCGGTTCAGCTCCGCCTTGTCGCCCACCTTGAGTTCGTCGAAGGTGCGGTTCTCGATCAGCATTTGGGTCTCCGGCTGTTCACGGGCCTGCCACCGGGCGGCGCGCGGGGCAGGTCTTCCGGTCACAGCTATAGACCCTTTGTGCAACGCGTCCACGACCCCCTGCCTGCGTCCGCTCGCCGCACTGCGGCAACCGATGCGGATCAATGCGTTGCGACGGGTGCGACGATGAAAATCCGGGCAGGTGCTGTCAGCCGAGATACTCCGCGATCAGGGGCGCCAGCGCGGCGGCGGTCTCGTCATGGGCCAGCGGGCCCACGAGTTCGGCGGCGGCGCTGGCCTCGAAATCGCTGAACACCAGACCCGGCGCCCCGGTATGGCGGGCCTCCTCGCTCTGCGGCATCTCGATCAGTCCGATGGCGCGCGGACGCAGCGCGTCGAGCATGGTGCGGTCGATGAGCAGCGGCCCGCCCTCGAGCGAGGTGTCGGGCGCGTCGGGTGGGCGGTGCTCGGACAGCCACAGCAGCAGCACCCGGCCCCGGAGCAGGGTGAGCAGGTGCTTCATCCGTGCCAGCCAGGCCTGCCGCAACTCGCCCGCGATCTCGTCAAAGCGGTCTTCCGAGATCTCTCGTAGTCGGCCGAGCAGGTGCCGGTTGAAGTGGAATTCGGTGAAATCGACCTCCGGGTAGAGGGTCTGAAGCCGCTCGGAAGCGCGCAGGAAGCGATCGTTGCGGCGCGGATGCACACCGTAATACCGGTTCGACATGTTCTGCGCGCCCATGATCTGCATGACGCAGAGGTCGGCGCGTTCGGCCACGTGCAGCACCCCCGGGTCGTGCAGGTAGAGGTCGAGCCCCGCATTCACCACCCCGAGATTGATGCAGGTCGTGTCGGTCCGGCGCTCGATCAGCGCGGGAAAGGGCGCTTCGATGAAGCGGCCATAGGTTTCGGTGCCGCCGAGGAACGCCACGTAAGGCGCATCGAGCGGCCGCCGCGGGCCGCGGAACAACACCCGCGAACGGCCATAGCGGCACGGAAAATAGTCCAGCGCCCCCGGCGCTGTCATAGCGAAGGTCATGTCTCCCACCTTGGTTCGTTCTCACCCGGGGAAGAGCCTCGGACAGCGGAGTTGAGATTCTGCTAAAGCGAAAAAGCCCGACAAATCCGGCCCACCCGCCTTGCGGCGGGTCGCGGCGCATGCCTATGTTTGGCGCGCAAACGAAAGGGTTATGGGCGATGGATATCAGCAAGATCGGTGTTGTGGGTGCGGGCCAGATGGGCAACGGCATCGCGCACGTGATGGCTCTCGCGGGATACGAGGTCCGGCTTTCGGATGTCAGCCCCGAGGCGCTCGACAAGGCCATGACCCTGATCGCCGCCAACATGGATCGCCAGGTCAGCCGGGGCAAGATCGCCCAGGAAGACCGCGACGGCGCGCTGAGCCGGATCTCGTCGACGCTCGACATCGCCGAGATCGGCCAGACCGATCTGGTGATCGAGGCCGCGACCGAGCAGGAGACGGTGAAGCAGAAAATCTTCGACAGCCTCGCGCCGCACCTGCTGCCGCACACCATCCTGACCTCGAATACCTCGTCGATCTCGATCACCCGGCTGGCCTCGCGCACCGACCGCCCCGAGAAGTTCCTCGGCTTCCACTTCATGAATCCGGTGCCGGTGATGCAGCTGGTCGAGCTGATCCGCGGCATCGCCACCGATCAGGAAACCTACCAGGCCTGCATGAAGGTGGTCGAGAACCTTGGCAAGACCGCCGCCAGCGCCGAGGATTTCCCGGCCTTCATCGTGAACCGGATCCTGGTGCCGATGATCAACGAGGCGGTCTACACGCTCTATGAAGGCGTGGGCAACGTGCGCTCCATTGACATGGCGATGAAGCTTGGCGCCAACCATCCTATGGGGCCGCTGGAACTGGCGGATTTCATCGGGCTCGACACCTGCCTCGCGATCATGAACGTCCTGCACGACGGGCTGGCCGACACCAAGTACCGGCCCTGCCCGCTGCTGACCAAGTATGTCGAGGCAGGCTGGCTCGGTCGCAAGACCAAGCGCGGCTTCTACGATTATCGCGGCGAGGAGCCGGTGCCGACGCGCTGACGCGGACAAAGATTTTTCGTTCGAAAAATCTTTTCCGGTGGCGGGATCAGAAAATTCGTACGAATTTTCTGCGGCGGCTCAGAGCTCTGTCCGCAGGCGAAGCGTCGCGTCGCGCAGCCAGGCGACGAACTCGCGCTGCTTGCCGTTCCACGCCTGCACCGTGTCGGGGGTGATCGGCTTTCCGACCACCGGCTTCTGCGGCCGGCCGCAGGCATGCATCACCTCGTGGATCAGCAGCCCCTGCCGCAGGGTCGGCGAGACCCGGTTGGCGATCTGGTAGGCGCGGCTGTTCTGACCGGGGAAGTAGATCGGTACCACCGTGGCACCCGAACGCTGGATCATCTTCGCGGTGAACGGGTTCCAGACGGCCTCGATCGCGGGCCCGAGCAGCGATTGCGAGGCCGCCACGACCCCCGAGGGAAACAGCGCGATCACGCCGCCGCCCTTGAGGTGGTCCATGGCCCGGGCGCGCATCTCGAGGCTCTGCTCGCGGGCGCTTTCCTCGTGCGGGAAGGGCACCGGGATCATGAATTCCTCGATCTCCTTCACTCCGGTCAGCAGCGAGCGGGTGAGGATGCGGTAATCGGTGCGCACCCGACCGATCAGGTCGGCGAGAATCATGCCGTCGACCAGCCCGTGCGGGTGGTTCGCGACGACCACGACAGGCCCGTCCTTGGGGATGCGCGCGATCTGCTCGGCAGGGGTGTCGAGGCGGATGCGCATGTGACCCAGCGCGTGGCGCCAGAATTCCTGCCCGTCGGGGATGCCGGCGCGCTCGACCTTGCGCACAAGCCGGATCAAGGGGATCTTGCCGGTGGCCCATTCCAGCGCGCGGATGGTGTTGGCCTTCCACGGGTTGGTGAAAGTATTGGCATAGCTGAGCTTGCGCTTGTCGTAGGGAGCGTGCAGCGGGCGCGTGACGCCGCCCTGACCGGCCGTGGCCTGATAGCTCTCAACCATGTGCCCGCCTTGTTCCGTCTTCCTGCGCCGGTGGGGTTTCCCGGCGGTCAGTTCTCTTCTCCGAACCGGTTCGCGACCAGCGCTTCCAGCGCATCGGCCAGCGCGACCGCGTCCGGCCCCGAGGTTTCAACCTCAATAGAGCTTCCTTTGGAAGCTGCCAACATCAAAAGCCCCATGATGCTGTCGCCGCCGGCGCTCATGCCATCCTTGCTGACTTCGGCGCGGGCATCGAAGCCCTCGACAACCTCGACGAGCTTGGCCGAGGCGCGGGCATGGAGCCCCTTTTCGTTCACGATCTTCAGCTCACGGTGCACGGTGTCGGACATAAACTACGAATTCCCTTGGACAGATCCTGCGCGATCCCGGTCAGAGCGGTTCCGGTTTCACGTTGACGCTGTCGATATATTTTCGTCCTGCTTCAAGTGCACCTTTTACCGCATCCGGCACATCCTTCTGCCGGCTCTTCGCAAGCTTGATCAGCATCGGCAGGTTCATGCCGTAGAGGATGCGGCGGTTCTCGGGCTGGCAGGCCAGCAGCGATAGGTTCGACGGCGAGCCACCGTAGAGGTCGGTGACGACCACGACACCGTCGCCGGTGTCGACATCGTCGGCGGCCGTGCAGATCTCGGCCTGCTTGCCGCCGCGGTCATGATCCGCCTCGATGGTGACGGCAACGATCCCGGGCTGCTTGCCCACCACATGCTCGACGGCCGAGAGATACTCCCGCGCCAGTCCCCCATGGGCCACGATCACGATGCCGATCACCCGTTCTGTCCTCCGATGGTCCTGTGCTGGCCGGTCGCGGCGGCCAGTCCGCGACGCTCGAGCTCGCGGTGTCTAATTGACACCTGCCAGCCGCTCTCTGCAAGGGCAGCCGCCACTCTTTCTGTCACGGCAACGGAGCGGTGTTGCCCGCCGGTACAGCCGATGCCGAAGGTCAGGTGCGCCTTGCCCTCGTCCTTGCAGGCCGGCAGCACGAAGAGTGCCAGCTCGGTGAGCTTGGCGACAAAGGGCGCGAAGCGGGCGTCGGTCTCGATATAGTCGACCACGGGGGCGTCGAGGCCGGTGAGTCCGCGCAGCTCGGGCTGCCAGTGCGGGTTGTCGAGGAAGCGGCAGTCGAAGGCCCAGTCCAGGCCCTGCGGCAGGCCGCGCTTGTAGGAAAACGAGTGCAGCGCCACCGCCAGCTTCTGGCCGGTCTGGTCGGCGAACAGCCCTTCCATCTGCGCGCGCAGGTCGTGTGGCGACAGGGTGCTGCTGTTGATCAGGGTGTCGGCGGCGTTGCGGGCCTCTTCCAGCAGAGCGAGCTCGCGCTCGATGCCCTGCGTATAGCTTTCGTCCGGGGCCATCGGGTGGCGGCGGCGGGTCTCGGAATAGCGGCGCGACAGCACCTCGGCGCTGCAGTCGAGATAGAAGAGTTGCGCATCGAGCGCCGGTTCGGCGGCGAGGCGGCGATGCAGCTCGAGCAGCCGCTGCACCGAGAAATCGCGGTTGCGGATGTCGACGCCAAGCGCAACCGGGCGGGTCAGGGCGCCGCCGTCGAGCAGCAGGCGCGGGATCAGGCTGAGCGGGATGTTGTCGATCGCCTCATAGCCAAGATCCTCCAGCACGTTGATCGCGGTGGAGCGTCCGGCGCCCGAGGGCCCGGTGACCAGCACGACGCGCTGCTGTCCTTTCGACTGATCCTGCATCCTCGCCTATTCCTTCCGACCGCCCTTGAGATATTGCACGAGCGCTGCGGGAAAATAGGGATGCGCGGTTTTGTGAAGCAAGGGGATTCTTTGCCCCTGCAGCATGGTTTCGCGGCGCTGCGGCAAGCGGGCCGTCTCGACCTCGTCGAGATCGAGCACGGCGGCGAGCCGAACGGGGCCGCTGGTCGCGGCGTTCAGCAGTCCGATGCCGCGCGCTTCGATCATCCCGCTGAGCGGGGCAGGGGGCGCGAGCCAGAGCGCGCCGTCGCGCAGGCTGACAATCACCCGGTCGTCGGCCACCAGCAGCGCGCCGCGGGCCATCATCTCGAGCGCCAGCCCCGACTTTCCGCTGCCCGAGGCGCCGCGGATCAGCAGTCCTCGGCCCGCGACGGCCACCGCGGTGGCGTGCAGGATCTCGGAGCTGTCGGTGGGCACGGGGTGCGGACGATCAGACCGGCAGGCCGACCACGAAGCGCGCACCGAGCGGCTCGGAGGTCACGTCGGCTTCGGTCGGGCGGATGTTCTCGGCCCAGATCACGCCACCATGAGCTTCGACGATCTGCTTCGATATCGCGAGGCCAAGGCCAGAGTTGTTGCCGAAATCGTTCTCTGGGCGCTGCGAGTAGAAGCGCTTGAAGATCTTCTGAAGCGCCTCTTCCGGGATGCCGGGGCCGGTATCCTCGACCACCACCAGCACGCGGTTGTCGCGGCGGCGCGCCCAGACGCGGATCGCATCGCCGTCTTCGCAGAAGCTGATGGCGTTGGTGATCAGGTTCACGAACACCTGCGCGAGGCGCGGCTCAAGGCCGCTGATGTTGATCGGCTTGGCGGGCAGGTCGGTGATGAACTCGACCCCCTTGGCGCGGGCATCTTCGCCGAGGAACTGGGTGATGTTGCCGATCATCTCGAGCAGGTTGAACTCCTGCTCCTCTTCCTTGACCAGCTCGCTGTCGAGCCGTGAGGCATTGGAGATGTCGCTTACCAGGCGGTCGAGGCGGCGCACGTCATGCTCGATCACATCGAGCAGCTTGTCGCGATGCTCTTCCTTCTTGACGATGCGCAGCGAGCCGATGGCCGAGCGCAGGCTGGCGAGCGGGTTCTTGATCTCGTGCGCGACGTCGGCGGCGAATTGTTCGTTGCTGTCGATGCGGTCGTAAAGCGCCGAGACCATGCCCCGGAGTGCCCCCGAGAGGCGGCCGATCTCGTCGGGCCGGGCGGTTAGGTCGGGGATGCGGATCCGTCGCGAACTGCCCTTGCTGCGGTTGTTGCGATCGCGCCCGATCTCGGCGGCGTCGGCGAGGTCGGAGATCGGGTTGGCGATGGTCGAGGCCAGAACGAGGCTCAGGCCGATGGAGACCAGCGTGGCGATGACGAACATCTGCAGCACACGCTCGCGCTCGGCGCTGACCACGGCGTCGATCTCGGCCTCGGTCGACATCAGCGCCACGGTGCCGATCACCGCGTCGCCCTGCCGGATCGGCGAGAAGCCGGCGAACAGGGTCTCACCCCCGGGGCCCTTGCCGGACTGGACCCGGGTCAGGGTGGGGTCGCCGATCTCGATCATCCGGCGCATCCGGTCCTCGAGCGTCAGCTCTGGTTCGGCCTCGAAATACGAGAAGATCCCGGCGACGCCGCGCCAGATCGAGTCGAGGAAGTCCGAGATCAGCGTCGGGCGATTGGCCTCGCGGGTGTTGATCGACATCAGCGGCGCGCGGGTGCCGCTGGTCTCGCCAACAAGGAAGTTGCCGGCATCGAACACCAGAAGCTCGGTGCCGGTGCGCAGGTCAACCTGTTGCAGCAGGCCGTTGATGTCGGCTGCGGCGTCGGTGCCGAGCGTGACGGGCGCCTCGTCGGGCAGCCAGGCCTCGATCACGTCGGCGATCAGCTCGGCCTCGGAGGCCACGGCATTGCCGCGCTGCATCACCAGCGTGTCGCGCGACGAATTGAGCCAGAGGATGCCCGCCACCAGCACGTTCAACGCAATCAGGTTGAACGTGATGATCTTGCGGGTCAGCGGCGACCGGTTGAGCGAAAACAGGCTGCGCCGCTCACGGCTGTCGCGCAGCTCTTTCTCTACCGTGCTGTCAGGGGCGACGAAGTCATCGCCCAGCACGACGTCGGCATCCTGCCGTTCGCCCGGGTGGTCGTCGCGCATCGAGATCCTCTCGGCCAGCGCCATGTCTTACTCTTCGTTGTAACGATACCCGATACCATACAGCGTTTCGATGGCGGAGAAATCCGCATCCACCGTACGCATTTTCTTGCGCAGACGCTTGATATGGCTGTCGATGGTGCGGTCGTCGACATAGACCTGATCGTCATAGGCGACGTCCATCAGCTGGTCGCGGGATTTCACGAAGCCGGGGCGCTGCGCCAGGGCCTGCAGAAGCAGGAATTCGGTGACGGTGAGCGACACGTCCTGACCTTTCCAGGTCACCGAGTGGCGCAGCGGATCCATGGTGAGCGATCCGCGGGTCATCAGCTTGGTGTCTTCGGTTTCGCCCACGACCTCGCCTGCGACGGCTTCCTGCCGGCGCAGGAGGGCGCGGATGCGTTCCACCAGAAGGCGCTGCGAGAAGGGCTTCTTGACGTAGTCGTCGGCCCCCATGCGCAGGCCGAGCACCTCGTCGATCTCGTCGTCCTTGGAGGTCAGGAAGATCACCGGCATCTTGGATTTCTGGCGCACGCGCTGCAGCAGATCCATGCCGTCCATGCGGGGCATCTTGATGTCGAAGACCGCCATGTCGGGCATCTTCTTGTTGAAGGCATCCAGCGCGGCCTGCCCGTCATTGTAAGTTTCGACCTCGAATCCCTCGGCCTCAAGAGTCATCGAAACCGATGTCAGGATGTTCCTGTCATCGTCCACGAGGGCAATTTTCGACATGGGATTGTTTCCTTGTACTGCTCGGATTGCCTGATTTTTTCGCCACTATGCGGGAATTTGGACTTTACAACAATCCCAAACTGCGAATCAGGTCCCACCGCCGCCTTATTCCGGACGAATATCTATAAGGAATGGCTAAAATGTCTCAGCCGAACGACGTTCGCGCAGCAACCTGTCGAAGTGCTAACGCTAAACGAAATTTGGTTGCGCTAACTTTGACATGCGTCCTGTTCCGACCCGGAAACGCCGTGTTAAAGCAGCTTTTGCCGGTGGTGGTCATCACCGGTGAGCGGACGCGCTATTCGACGTCTCCGCTGTGACTGACGACCGCCGCGTGTGGCGCGGCTACAGGAGCTTGGCAGATGACATTTGGACGGGTGAACCCGGATTTCCGGCTTGAAGATCAAGGGATCGAAGGCCTGGGGAATGTCTATTACAATCTTATGGAGCCGGCGCTGATCGAGGCCGCCCTGAAACGCGGCGAGGGTACGCTCGGCAAAGGGGGCGCCTTCTACGTCACCACCGGCAAGTTCACCGGTCGCTCGCCCCAGGACAAGCACGTGGTCAAGACCGACTCGGTTGCCGACAAGATCTGGTGGGAGAACAACCGCGCCATGTCGCCCGAGGGGTTCGATACCCTTTACAACGACATGCTCGAGCACATGAAAGGCCGTGAGTATTTCGTCGAGGACCTGATCGGCGGCGCCGACCCGGCCTACTCGATCAAGGTGCGCATGGTGACCGAGCTGGCCTGGCACGGTCTGTTCATCCGCCACATGCTGCGTCGCCCCGAGCGTGACACGCTCGACTCGTTCATGGCGGATTTCACCGTCATCAACTGCCCGACCTTCAAGGCCGATCCCGAGCGTCACAACTGCCGCTCCGATACCGTCATCGCGCTGAACTTCGACCGCAAGACCATCCTGATCGGCGGCACCGAGTATGCTGGCGAGAACAAGAAGTCGGTGTTCACGCTGCTCAACTACATGCTGCCGCTCAAGGGCATCATGGCGATGCACTGCTCGGCCAACCACGCGCCGAACAACCCGGTCGACACCGCGATCTTCTTCGGCCTGTCGGGCACCGGCAAAACCACGCTCTCGGCTGATCCCGAGCGCGTGCTGATCGGCGATGACGAGCATGGCTGGTCGGATCGCGGCACCTTCAACTTCGAGGGCGGCTGCTACGCCAAGACGATCAACCTCTCCGCCGATGCCGAGCCCGAGATCTACGCCACGACCTCGAAATTCGGCACCGTGATCGAGAACATGATCTACGACGAAGAGACCTTCGAGCTCGATTTCGACGATGACAGCCTGACCGCCAACATGCGCTGCGCCTACCCGCTCGAGTACATCTCGAACGCGTCGTCCACTGCGCTCGGCGGGCATCCGAAGAACATCATCATGCTGACCTGCGACGCCTTCGGGGTTCTGCCGCCGATCGCGCGGCTGACCCCGGCGCAGGCGATGTACCACTTCCTGTCGGGCTTCACCTCAAAGGTCGCCGGCACCGAGCGGGGCATCACCGAACCGCAGCCGACCTTCTCGACCTGCTTCGGCGCACCGTTCATGCCGTTGCGCCCCGAGATGTACGGCAACCTGCTGCGTGACAAGATCGCCAAGCACGGTGCGACCTGCTGGCTGGTCAACACCGGCTGGACCGGCGGCGCCTACGGCACCGGTCACCGGATGCCGATCAAGGCCACCCGCGCTCTGCTGCACGCCGCTCTGAACGGCTCGCTCGCCAAGGTCGAGTTCCGCAAGGACCCGAATTTCGGCTTCGAGGTGCCGGTCTCGGTCGAGGGCGTGCCCGAGCTGCTGCTCGATCCGCGCCGCACCTGGTCGGACAAGGAGGCGTTCGACGCCCAGGCGCAGAAACTGGTGAAGATGTTCGCGGACAACTTCGAACAGTATGTTCCCTACATCGACGAGGACGTGAAGGCTGCAGCCATCGGCTGAGCCTGACCGGTTCCGGAAATCGCCAGCGCCCGTCGCACCTGCGGCGGGCGTTTGCGTTTCTGCGGGGCAGGGGGGGGGGCGGCCCGCGGGCGGAATGTCACCGCTCAGGCGCGGCGCGGGCGGGGAGGGGTTTGCGCAACTGCGCGAAGCCGGTATTGCGGGGCACGTCCCTCGCCGGAGATCGCCATGCTTCGCCTGCTTTCAGCCCTTTGCGCCGTTCTCGCGCTGGTCACGGTGGCCCACGCCGCCCCGGGCGAGTCCTACGCCCGTGATCCGGTGGTGATCATCGATCACGGCATCATCTGCCAGGTCACGCCGGAGGGCGCGCGCGAGGCGCCGGACACGATGATGGGCGCGATCAACCTCATCGAGCAGACCCGCGACATGGATGTGACGACCCGCTTGGTGCCGGCCAAGGCGGGCATCAGCTTCGGGGTGAAGTTCACCCTGCGCCCGGGCGCCGGCGATCGCGACGTGACGATCCTCGTCACCCATCCGCCGATGGGGCCGGAGGGTGTCACCACCGAGAGCTGGATCTCGCCGCTCTCGGAGGGCCGCGCCAGCCTCAACCTGTTCACCTTCGAGTTCCCCTACGAGATGGTGCCGGGTCCGTGGGTCATGGCTATCGAGGCCGATGGCGAGCGCCTGATGGAGCAGCATTTCGAGGTGGTCTCGGAACTGGCCGCCCCGGCGGTGCTTTCGGTTTGCTACGGGCAGGATTTCGTCTCCTGACTGTCCACAGATCCGGCAGCCTCCGGCGAGGCGCTTGTGGCTCCGGCAGCGCTGGGATCTGCGCGTTCGGCGGCTGAATTTCTCCCCAGATCGCTCCACATATCCACAGCTCCTATCTTGGGCTTGGGCCCATCTCATCCACAACTTATTGGGTGCGTCTCTAATATTTCGCTTTACAGTACATGCACGGCGCAGGCACGATATCTGGTAAGGGGAGGGAAACATCTCCCAGCCCCTAGAGCAGTCAGCTAGCGCTTGGGGCGCGGCCCGTTCCCCGGCGCTACAGCAAAAAAAATGAGGTGGCGCATGGCACTGTCCGAAGAGTTTCTGAGCGACGAGATTCACCCGATCGACATCGTCGAGACGCTGGCCGAACACCACGACTGGGATTTCGACCGGATCGGAGAGGACCAGATCGCGATGGCCGTCGAGGGCCAGTGGCGCACCTATTCGATCACCCTTGCCTGGTCGCCCTATGACGAGACCCTGCGCCTGATCTGCAGCTTCGAAATGGAGCCGCCGGAAGAGACGCTGCCCGAGCTCTTCACCGCGCTCAACACCATCAACGATCAATGCTGGGCGGGCTCGTTCAGCTTCTGGGCCGAGCCCAAGCTGATGGTCTATCGCTACGGCCTCGTGCTGGCCGGTGGTCAGAGCGCCTGCCCCGAGCAGATCGACACGATGATCTCTGCCGCGGTGCTGGCCTCCGAGCGCTATTACCCGGCGTTCCAGCTCGTGGGCTGGGCCAACAAGCCCGCCTCAGACGCGGTGCAGATCGCCATCGCCGAGGCCTACGGCCGGGCCTGAGCCGGACAAGATTTTTCTTCGAAAAATCTTGCGCCCGGCGGCCGACGTGAAGTCAGAGCTTGTCGGGTGGCCAGTTTGACGCGATCCTTCTCCCGGGAGACAACTCAGGGAGGAAAGATATGAGATACCTGTTCCCGGCCATGGCGCTTGCCATGGCCGCCGCCGTTCCGGCCTCGGCCCAACAGACCGAAGACCAGTGCAGTGCCTTGCGCGACACGGTGCTCGACGCGGGCTTTGTCACCTCGGCGCGGGTGATGCCCGCCGCCGACACGCTGCCCGCCTATTGCGAGATCCGCGCCACCGCACGACCGGCGATCTCGATCGAGGTGCGGCTGCCGATGGAGGGCTGGAACGGCAAGTACTACCAGGCCGGCTGCGGCGGTCTCTGCGGCATTCTCGGTCGCGCCGATGCCGGCGGTGGCTGGGTCAACGCCATGAAGCCCGGGCTCGAGCGCGGCTATGCCACAGCCACCTCCGACAGCGGCCATCACGGGCTCTCGGTCACCGATGGCAGCTGGGCGATGAACAACCCCAATGCCGAGCGCGACTGGGGTTGGCGCTCGATCGGCGAGACCCATCGCGTGGCACAGGCGCTGATCGGGGCGTTCTACGAGGGGGCCTCGGAACAGGCGATCTTCCAGGGCTGCTCTACCGGTGGGCGCATGGCGCATGTGGCGGCGCAGCGCTACCCCGAGCTGTTCGACGGCATCATCTCCGGCGCGCCGGCGATGGATTACACCGGGCTGGTGGCGACCAAGATGGCATGGCTCACGCAGGCCAACACCGCCGAGGATGGCAGCCAGATCCTCGGACCCGGCGAGGCCACTCTGATCGGCGACGCGGTGATGTCGCAATGCGACGGCGTGGACGGCAGCGAGGACGGGCTGATCGCAGACCCCCGCGCCTGCGAGATCGACCTCTCAGCGTTAGCCTGCGAGGCAGAGGATACGCCGTCCTGCCTGAGCGAAGACGAAAGCGCCACGCTCGCCAAGTGGCGGCAGGGGCCGCAGAGCCAGGACGGCACGCAGCTCTACCCGGGCGGCATCCCGGAGGGCTCGGAGCCGTTCTGGTGGCTCTGGCTCACTGGCAACGCGCAGGGCGCGGGCCGTCTGGTGCCGGCGTTCAACACCGATTTCGGCCGCTACATGGCCTTTCCCACCGATCCCGGCCCGGCCTGGACGCCGGCGGAGTTCGACTTCGAGACCGATCCCGCACGGCTCGCGACCATGGCCGAGGTCTATAACGGCGACAGTCCTGACCTCTCGGCCTTCCGGGCCGCGGGGGGCAAGATGATCGTCTGGCATGGCTGGGCGGATGCCATCGTCACGCCTTACAAGACGGTGGACTGGTACGAGAAGGCGGCGGCGCTGGCCGGTTCGGAGGAGGCGCTGAAGGAGAACGTGGCGCTCTTCATGGTGCCGGGGCTCGACCATTGCGGCATCCTTCCCGGGCCCGATGGCATCAGCGCGACGGCGCTTGATCCGATGACCCCGCTGGAGACGTGGCTTGCGGAGGGCACGGTGCCGACATCGATCATGGCGCAGTGATCCGGGGCAGCGCCATCCTCCGCCCTTTCCGGCGTCCTCGCCTCCCACGTGGCATGCGGCGGGCCTTGCCGGAAGCGTCCCGCGTGTGGAGATCGGCGGCCTGCCTCCGGCGGGAGTATTTTGACGAAGAGAA
>NZ_DS022276.1:1902431-1967437 GCF_000153725.1 Salipiger bermudensis HTCC2601
CCGCCGGAGCCCGCGCCGATCACCAGAAGATCCGTCTTCATCACTATTTCCCCTTCAAATCTCGGTCTTGCCGCGCACCGCCTTGATCACCATCGGCAGCGCGGCCAGAGCCGCGAGGCCCAACAGCGGCAGGATGATATGCGGCGCCCAGAGCAGGCTCAGGTCCGGCGCTTCGCCGCGGTCGAAGACCTCGCCCACGCCGACCCCGATCGAGGTAAAGACCAGTGCGCCGGGGATGATTCCCAGCGCCGTGGTCAGCACGAAGTTGCGGAACTGTACGCCGACCAGCGCCGGCAGAAGGTTGGCCACGAAGAACGGCACCACCGGCACCAGCCGCAGCAGGAACATCACGCTGATCTCGTTCTCGCGCAGCCGTTCCCGCAGTTTCGAAAGCTTGCCCTCCGAGGCGTCCATCTTCTCCGAGAGCGTGGCGCCAAGCCCGGCCCGGGCGGCGAGGAAGATCAGCACCGCGCCCACGGTGGCGGCCAGCACGTTGAACACGGTGCCGGCGGCAAGCCCGAAGAGGAAGCCGCCGGTGACCGAGGCCACCGCGGCGCCGGGCAGAGAGAAGGCGACGATGGCGACATAGGCCAGCACGAATCCCCCGGCGATCAGCAGGTAATGCTGGTCTCGCAAGGCCAGCAGCGCCTCGCGATTGTCGCTCAGCGTGTCAAAGCTGAGGTAATCCCGCAGCGTGAAGAAGCCGGTGACGGCGACGATCAGGATGATCGCCAGCGGCAGGTGACGGGTCAGGCTGCGCTTCGGCGTCTCGGCCATGTCAGCCTCTCGGGTCTGGTGCGTGTCGGTCATGCCATCCAAGATGCGTCAGGCGTTCGCATCGCAACAGCCCTCTCACGTCGCCTTGATCGGCGGTGACGGGAAACCCGGGGTTTTGACCTCCCCCTGCCCAAACTGTAACATACGGTGAGGTCCCCGCCCTGCCCCGCGCCGGAATGTTGCAATCCTGCGAGATAGAGGTTTGACACGCGCCCCTCACCTCCCTATAGGACGGGCTTCGAATGACATGGCCCGGCGAATCCGTCCTGGGCTGCCCGAGAAACGGAGTAGAGCGCGATGAAACGCACCTTTCAGCCGTCGAACCTGGTTCGCAAGCGCCGTCACGGCTTCCGCGCCCGCATGGCGACCAAGGCCGGCCGTCAGATTCTGAACGCGCGCCGTGCCCGCGGCCGCAAGAAGCTGAGCGCCTGAGTCGCACGCTTCGCCTTGACGAAGCGGGACGCATGGATCGACAGAAAAGCCGCTTTGGATACGTCCGAAGCGGCTTTTCGTCGTGATCTGAGGGCGCTGGAATGAGCGAAGACATCAAGGTCAGGATCGAAACCCTGCGCAAGCGGCCCGAATTCCTCGCGGCCGCCCGCGCCCGGCGTCAGCCGGCCAACGCGATGCTGGTACAGGCGCGCGAGCGCGATGACGGCTCCGACACGGTGCGCGTGGGCTTCACCTGTTCCAAGAAGGTCGGCAACGCCGTGGCCCGCAACCGTGCCAAGCGCCGGATGCGCGAGGTGGCGCGGCTCACCCTGCCCACGAAGGGCGTTCCGGGTTGGGACTACGTGCTGATCGGCCGCCGCGATGCCACCGCCGAGCGGCCCTTCGAGCTGCTGATCAAGGATCTGGAATACGCCCTGCGCAAGATCCACGGCCCGTCGAAGTGAGTCCACTGGCCCATATCGTGGCCTTGCCGGTGCGATTCTACCGCCTCGTGTTCTCGCCTTGGGTCGGTCATGGCTGCCGATTCCAGCCGACCTGCTCGGCCTATGCGATGGAGGCGCTGGAAAAGCACGGCGCGTTCAAGGGCAGCTGGCTCGCCGCCTGTCGCATCCTGCGATGCCACCCGTGGGGCGGCTCGGGGATCGACAATGTCCCCGAACCGCGAAAGCGCGACTAGCGCCTCAGGATGCGGCCTCAACCACGCCGCAGGCGATGCGCGATCCGGCACCAGCTTCTTCTCCGTAGCTGTCGGGCCCTTCATGGATGATGAAGGCCGAGCCATCGTCGTCGAGGATCGGAGCGCTGTCGCCGTCGAGCGTCAGCGCGGTGCTCGTGACCTCTGCCGCGACGTCGCCATCTGCCGTCGCGTAGACGTTCGGCAGGTCGCCCGGATGCGGCTCATTGCCCGAAAGCATGCCATGCGCCTTGCCGTCCGGCGCATAGTGGCCGCCGGCCGAGGTGAAATCCGAGGCCGAACAGTCGCCGGTCTCGTGCAAGTGGAAGCCGTGCCAGCCTTCTGGGATCCCGTCGGCCTCGACATGGATCAGAACGCCCTCGGCGGTCTCGTAGATTTCGGCCATGCCGACGGTGGCGCCTTCGGCGTCCTTGAGCATGGCCATCGCGGCGGGCGACTGGCCGCCCATGGCGTCCTGGGCGTGGGCGCCCGCGGCGAGGCCGGTGGCGGTGACCGCTGCGAGAAGCAGGGATGCGGTTTTCATGGGATCCTCCTTGGCTGATCTCGTGCACAACGCCCGCCGCGCCCGCGGCGTTCCCGCAGAGCTCTTGCCTGACGCGCATTCCCCGCGTATCTGCCAGCGCATGTTCGATGAAGCCGACGATATTCACCCGCTGTTCTACGGCGCTCCCAAGAGCACCGAGTTCAAGAAGCTGCGCAAGCGCATCGTGCAGAACGCGCGCGAGGCGGTGGAGCAGTATGGCATGGTCGAACGCCGCGAGGATGGCGGCATGCCGAAGTGGCTGGTCTGCCTGTCCGGCGGCAAGGACAGCTACACCCTGCTCGCGGTGCTGCACGAGCTGAAATGGCGCGGCCTGCTGCCGGTCGAGCTTCTGGCCTGCAACCTCGACCAGGGCCAGCCGGGCTTTCCCGCGACAGTGCTGCCGAAGTTCCTCGAAGACATGCAGGTGCCGCACCGTATCGAGTACCAGGACACCTACTCGATCGTCGTCGACAAGGTGCCGCAGGGCCGCACCTTCTGCGCGCTGTGCTCACGCCTGCGCCGCGGCAACCTCTACCGAATCGCCCGCGAAGAGGGTTGCTCGGCGGTGGTGCTGGGCCACCACCGCGATGACATCCTCGAGACCTTCTTCATGAACCTGTTCCACGGCGGGCGGCTGGCCACCATGCCGCCGAAGCTGGTCAACGAAGAGGGCGACCTCTTCGTCTATCGCCCGCTGGCGCATGTGGCCGAGGTCGATTGCGAAAAGTTCGCCCGCGCGATGAATTACCCGATCATCCCCTGCGATCTCTGCGGCAGCCAGGACGGGCTGCAGCGCCAGCAGGTGAAGCAGATCCTCGACCAGTGGGAAAAGAACAGCCCCGGCCGCCGGCAGGTGATGTTCCGCTCGCTGATGAACATCCGGCCCTCGCACATGCTCGACCCCAAGCTCTTCGATTTCGCCGGGCTGATGCGCGATGCGGCCGAGCCGAGCGGCGACGATCCCGATATTCCCGATTTGCGTTGAGTCCGGAGTTACTTCCGTGCGCTAGTCCTGCCCCCGCCGTCCACGGCAAGAGGGAGGCTGGCCATGAGACCGATGCTCCGGGTCGCACTGATGCGGCACCACGCGCGGATCGCGCGCTGGCTTCATGGCAGCCACATGCTGGCCTTCCTGCCGGCGCTGGCACTGGCCGGCTTCTGGATCGGGGGCGAGGTCCTGCTGATCTTCATCGCCATCGGGGTGCCTTTGACCTACGCGCTGACCGGGCAGGATGCCCCCGGCACGCTCGACCCAGACCGGCCCCTGCCCGATCTCGTTGATCTGGCCACGGCCACCGCGCTGGCCGATCACATGATCGCTCGCGCCACCGGGGCAAAGCTCGGCACCGCCTGCTTCCTGGTCGAGGCCGAGGGGCTCGACGTCATCCGCCGCCGTGCCGGTGACATGGTCGCGCAGGACCTGCAGGAAACCCTGCTGCAGCGGCTGCGCGGCCAGCTGCGCCGCGGTGACAGGGTGGCGCGGATCGGCGACTCACGCTTCCTGGTGCTGCTCTCGCCCTCGCTGCGGCTCGACCTCGAAGCGCTGCTCCTGATGGCCAATCGCATGCAGCGCGCGCTCGAGGAACCTGCCGAAACCGAAGGCGGAACGCATTTCCTTTCGGTCGCCGTCGGCTTCTGCGCCTCGTCGCGCCTGCGCGACCATGCCGGCGGCGCCCAGCTGATTGATGCCGCAGCCACCGCCCTGACCGAGGCGCTGGCCAACGGCCCCTCCGCGGTGCGTGCCTGGTCCGAGAGCATGCGGGTCCAGCGCCGCGCCCGCAAGACGCTGCTCGAAGAGGTCGAGCGCGCGCTGGCCAAGGGCCAGATCCGGCCATGGTTCCAGCCCCAGCTCTGCACCTCCACCGGCGCGATCAGCGGCGTCGAGGCGCTGGCGCGCTGGCTGCACCCGGAACGCGGCATCGTACCGCCGGTCGAATTTCTCACTGCGCTCGAAGAGGCCGGCCAGCTCGACCGGCTGAGCGAGGTGATGCTCGACCACAGCCTCTCGGCGCTGCGCCGCTGGGACGAGACCGGGCTCGCCATCCCCCGGGTCAGCGTGAACTTTTCCGATGTCGAGCTGCGCAACCCCCGGCTGGTCACCCGCCTGAAATGGGAGCTCGACCGCTTCGGCCTGCCCGCCTCGCGGCTCGGGGTCGAGGTGCTGGAAACGGTGATCGCCGACGCGCCCGAAGGCGTGGTCGCCCGCAACATCACCGCGCTGTCGCAGCTTGGCTGCCAGATCGACCTCGACGATTTCGGCACCGGCCACGCCTCGATCACCGCGCTGCGCCGCTTTGCCGTGCACCGGCTCAAGATCGACCGCAGCTTCGTCACCCGGGTCGACCGCGACGAGGAACAGCGCCGGATGCTGGCCGCCGTGCTCGGCCTCGCAGACCGGCTCGGCCTCGAGACCGTGGCCGAAGGGGTCGAGAGCGTGGCCGAGCACGCGCTGCTGGCGCAGCTCGGCTGCGACCACGTGCAGGGCTTCGGCATCGCCCGCCCGATGCCCGCCGACCAGCTCGCCGACTGGGCCCGCGGCTATGCCGAGCGGGTCGCGGCGGCGCAGAACATCGGGCGCAGCACCGGCACCGCCTAGCCCTGCCCACCGTCGCGTATCTGGTCACAAAACCCGCCCCACACCCGGAATCGGCTTGACCTTTGGGGGTCCTGCCTGTTGAACCCGGCGTGACTTTTCCAAGGACAGGGCGGCGCCTTCGCATGGACGATCAGAACAAGAACCTGCTCATCGCAACCGGTCTGAGCTTCGTGGTGATCCTCGTCTGGTTCCTGCTCTTCCCACCCCCGGAAGAGCAGCTGCAGGACCAGGCCGGCCCCAACGCCGTCGAAACCGTCGAAGGCGACACCGCCACGACGCCGTCCGCCGCGCCGTCCGCGACCACCGGCGGCGGCGACACCGCTGCGGCACCCGCGCAGGCCGAAACCGTCGACGCGCCGCGCGTCGCGATCGACACCGACCGCCTCGGCGGCTCGATCTCGCTCACCGGCGGTCGCATCGACGAGCTGATCCTGAAGGACTACACCGTCACCCTCGACGAGGACTCGCCCAACGTGCAGATCCTCGAGCCGGTGGGCGGCGGCAACCCCTATTACGCACTTTACGGCTGGGCCCCGGGCTCGGGCCTCGGGCTCGACGACGTGCCCGGCGCCAACACCGCGTGGGAGCTCGAGAGCGGCGACAGCCTGAGCGTCGACAGCCCCGTGACCCTGCGCTGGGACAGCCCCGCCGGCCTCGTGTTCCGCCGCACCATCTCGATCGACGAGGACTTCATGTTCTCGGTCACCCAGTCTGTCGAGAATGCCGGCGAGGGCACCGTCTCGGCCGCGCCCTACGGCATCATCGCCCGCCATGGGGAGCCCGCGGACCTGAAGAACTTCTTCGTCCTGCACGAGGGCGTGGTGGCGATTGCCGACGGCAAGCTGTCCGAGATCGGCTATTCCGACATGCCCGACATGGACGTGAACCAGAGCGAAGGCGCCCGCGCCGAGGTCACGCAAGTGACCGAGAACGGCTGGATCGGCTTCACCGACCACTACTGGATGACCACGCTGATCCCCCAGCAGGGCGCGCCGTTCAAGCAGGCCGCCAAGTATGACGAGCGCCGCGACATCTACCAGACCGAGGCGGTGCTGCCGACCATGACCCTCGCCCCCGGCGAGACCCAGGAGGTCACCACCCAGCTCTTCGCCGGCGCCAAGGAATACGAGACCATCCGCGACTACGAGGATGCCGGCGTCGTGCGCTTCATTGACTCGATCGACTGGGGCTGGTTCTTCTTCCTCACCAAGCCGATCTTCTGGATGCTGCACCAGATCCACCTGCTGATCGGCAACATGGGTTGGTCGATCATCGGCCTGACGCTGATCATCAAGGCGATCCTGTTCCCGCTGGCCTACAAGTCCTACGTCTCGATGGCGAAGATGAAAGAGCTTCAGCCGGAGATGGAGAAGCTCAAGGAGAAGGCCGGCGACGACCGCCAGAAGCTCCAGCAGGAGATGATGGCGCTCTACAAGAAGGAAAAGGTCAACCCGGCCTCGGGCTGCCTGCCGATCCTGCTGCAGATCCCGATCTTCTTCTCGCTCTACAAGGTGATCTTCGTGGCGTTCGAGCTGCGCCATGCGCCCTGGTTCGGCCCGTTCCAGGATCTCTCCACGCCGGATCCGACCTCGCTGTTCAACCTCTTCGGCCTGCTGCCCTGGGCGGCCCCGGCCCCGGGCACCACGCTGGCGCTGGTGTTCATCGGCATCCTGCCGCTGCTGCTCGGCATCTCGATGTGGCTGCAGCAGAAGCTGAACCCGGCGCCCGCCGACCCGACGCAGAAGATGATCTTTGCCTGGATGCCGTGGGTCTTCATGTTCATGCTCGGCGGCTTCGCCAGCGGGCTCGTGGTCTACTGGATCACCAACAACACGATCACCTTCACCCAGCAGTACCTGATCATGCGTAGCCAGGGCTACAAGCCCGACGTGTTCGGCAACATCGTCTCGGGCTTCAAGCGCAAGCCCAAGGCCGACGGCGACGCCAAGGGCAAATGACCGCAAGGCTCGCCCAGATCGCGCGCTACCCTATCAAGGGGATCGGAACCGAACCCCTTGAGACGGTGATCCTGGACCAGGATGCGCCCATGCCCGGAGACCGGGCATGGGCGCTTCGCCACGAGACCGCCCCCGAAGAGCTCGGCTGGCTGCCGCGCAAGAACTTCCTGGTGGTCGCAAGCGGCCCGGCACTCGCCCCGGTCCGGGCCCGCACCGAGACCGACGGCCGCATCGCGCTCTCCCACCCCGACCGGCCGGACATCGCCATCGCGCCGAGCAGCGACGGCCCGGCGCTGATCGACTGGGTGCGCCCTCTCTGGCCGGACACCGCGCCGGCGCCGCGCCTGCTGGTCCCCGCCCCCCCGCAAGGGATGGGGGACAATGGCCGCGCCGAGCTGTCGATCCTCAGCCTTGCCAGCCTGCGCGCGCTCGAGGAGCGCATCGGCCAGCCACTGCAGATCGCGCGTTTCCGCGGCAACCTGATCCTCGACGGGCTCGCGCCATGGGCCGAGTTCGACTGGATCGGCCAGCGCCTGCGCATCGGCGATGTCGAGCTTGAGATCACCGAGCGCATCACCCGCTGCCGCGCCACCGAGGCCAGTCCCGAGACCGGCCAGCGCGATGCCGAGCCGGTGCGCGCGCTGCACACCGGCTGGGGGCATCGCGATTTCGGGGTCTATGCGCGGGTCACGAAGGGCGGCATGATCGCCACAGGCAACGAGGTTACCCCGATATGACATCGCTCCCCTTCCCGCTCGCCGAAGAGCCCGAGGACGACGCCCGCGAGGCCGCGCGCAAGCTGTTTGCCGGCGAGGTCGATTTCCTCAAGGGCGTGGTCGGCATGGACGGCCTGCCCCCGGACGACCGGGTCGAGGTCTGCTTCGCCGGCCGTTCCAATGTCGGCAAGTCGAGCCTGATCAACGCCCTGACCGGCCGGAAGGGGATTGCCCGGGCGTCGAACACGCCGGGCCGCACCCAGGAGATCAACTTCTTCACACTCGGCGAGGAGCGTTACCTCGTCGACCTGCCGGGTTACGGCTTTGCCAACGCGCCGGTGGCGGTGGTCGAGAAGTGGCAGCGGTTGCTCAAGCAGTATCTCTCGGGGAGGGTCTCGCTGCGACGGGCCTTCGTGCTGATCGACGCGCGCCACGGCGTCAAACCGGTCGACGAGGAGATCATGACCCTGCTTGATCGCTCGGCGGTGACCTTCCAGGCGGTGCTGACCAAGGCCGACAAGGTCAAGGAAAAGGGCCGCGAAAAGGTTCTGGCCCAGGTGCGCGAGAAGCTCGCCAAGCATCCGGCAGCGTTTCCCGAGCTGGTCCTGACAAGTTCCGAGAAAGGCGACGGCATCGCCCTTCTGCGCGCCATCATCGCAGGGCTCGACTGAGAAAACTCTTCGCAGAAGAGTTTTTGCCCGCCCGCCGCGCCCAGAGATTTTTCGTACGAAAAATCTTGCGTCCTGCGCGGTCATCCCGGACACAGGAAGGCAAATCGACCGCATCGGAAGGATGCCTTCTAGACATGAAGCAGCAAAAGATGAACCGAGACTGGATCGCCACAGCCCGCACGCTCAACGAAGCCCTCCCCTACATGCAGCGCTATACCGGTGCCGTGGTGGTGGTGAAATTCGGCGGAAACGCCATGGGCGACGACGAGGCCATGGCCGAGTTCGCCCGGGACATCGTGCTGATGCGGCAGGTCGGCGTGAACCCGGTGGTCGTGCATGGCGGCGGTCCGATGATCAACGACATGCTCAAGCGGCTCAACATCGAGAGCCGCTTCGTGCGCGGAAAGCGGGTCACCGACAAGGCCACCGTCGAGGTGGTCGAGATGGTGCTCACCGGGCTCGTCAACAAGCGCATCGTGCAGGCCATCATGGACGAGGGCGGCCGCGCGGTGGGCCTTTCGGGCAAGGATGACGATCTCATCGTCTGCGAACCCGACGATCCCGAACTGGGCTTTGTCGGTCGCCCGATCGAGATGAACGTGCAGGTGTTGCGCGACCTCTTCGACGCCGGGATCATCCCGGTTGTCGCTCCGGTGGCCACCGGCACCGAGGTCACCGAGACCTACAACGTCAACGGCGACACCGCCGCCGGCGCCATTGCCGGCGCTCTCAAGGCCGACCGGCTGCTGCTGCTCACCGACGTCTCGGGCGTCAAGAACGCCAGCGGCGAGGTCGTCACCGCCATGACCCCCGAGGACGTGCGCGCGATGACCGCCGATGGCACCATCGCCGGCGGCATGATCCCCAAGACCGAGACCGCGCTGAAGGCGATCGAGGAAGGCGTGCGCGCGGTGGTGATCCTCGATGGTCGGGTGCCCAATGCCTGCCTGCTGGAGCTTTTCACCGAGCACGGTGCCGGCTCGCTGATCCGCTCGGCCGACCTGCCACCGGTGCGCGAGCGCGAGTGAGCCTCGCGGCGCTGTCCGGCGCCGCCCGCGCCTGCGGCCTCGCCATGCGCGGGGCGTTTCACCCCCTGCCCGACGATCACGCCCCCGAGGGCACTGGCACGCTGGTGCTGCTTGGGCCCGACGAGCCGGGCCTCTGGACTCTGTTCGAGGCCTCGCCCGAGTACGAGGACGGTCGGCCAGACCCGCTTGACCGATGGTCGGCACGGGTTCTGGGCGGGCTGGCGCAGCGCTTCGGCGGCACAGCGGTGCTGCCATCGGACGGGCCGCCTTGGCCGCCCTTCCTGCGTTGGGCCGAGCGCAGCGGACAAGCCTTCCCCTCGCCCATCGGGCTCTCTGCGCACGCGGAGGTCGGGCTGATGATCAGCTATCGCGGCGCCATCGCCCTGCCCGAGCGTCTGCCCCTCCCGGCCGCCAGCCCCTCCCCGTGTGAGACCTGCGCCACCCGTCCCTGCACCACCGCCTGCCCGATCGGTGCGCTCGGCACCGGCGCACCCTACGACGTGCCCGCCTGCCAGCGCTTTCTGCATAGCGCGGAGGGTCAGAGCTGCCGGACGCGAGGCTGCCGCGCCCGCTGCGCCTGCCCGCTGTCGCAAAACCTTCAAAGGCAGAACCAACAGGCGGCTTTTCACATGGCCGCCTTCATGGGAAACTGGGACGACAACAAGGGAGAGAGCGCATGAAACGACTGATCCTCATGCGACATGCAAAGTCGGACTGGTCGACCGGCGGCGCCGATCATCAGCGTCCGCTCAACAAGCGCGGCCGCAACAGCGCCAAGGCGCTCGGGGACTGGCTGCGCGCGCAGGGACTGGCCCCGGATCAGGCGCTCTGTTCGAGCGCCACGCGCACCCGCGAAACCCTCGCCCTGCTCGACCTGGAGGTCGGGACGCGCTACGAGGACCGGCTCTATCACGCCGGCCCGGTGGCAATGCTCAAATGCCTTTCCGAGGCCGAAGGCGACACGGTGATCATGGTCGGCCACAACCCCGGCATCGCCGAGTTCGCCGACGAGCTGATGGCCACTCCGCCGCGCCACCCCCGCTTTGCCGACTACCCGACCGGCGCAACACTGGTGGCCGATTTCGAGATCGACGACTGGTCAGCGCTCGAACCCGGCACCGGCACCGCGACGGGCTTTGTCATCCCGCGCGAACTGCTCGAAGAAAGCGAGGCCTGAACAAGCGGGGCCGAAACGGCCTCACTTGCTCTCGTCGGTCATCTCGGGCGGGTGATCGTAAAGCGCCCAGCCGTACTCGCGGCCCGACTCCGGCAGGTCCTTGCGGCGGATCTTGTCCTGCATGTAGGTCTTGGCGATGAAATTCGCGGTGATCGGCGCGGTCAGGAACAGGAACAGCGTGATCAGCAGTTCGTGGAACGACAGCTGGTTCTCGATCAGCAGGAAATAGAGCATCGAGCTGATCAACGCACCGCCGACTCCCACGGTGGTCGCCTTGGTCGGCGCGTGCAGGCGCTGCATGGTGTCCTTCAGCCGGATCAGGCCAATCGAGCCCACCAGAGCGAAGAAGCCGCCGACAACGAGAAAGAAGGCCACCAGAAGCTCGGCCAGCAGGGACAGGTCTTGATCCATCGGATCCTCCTCACTCGATGATGTCGCCGCGCAGCACGAAGCGGCACAAGGCGACGGTTGAGACGAAGCCGACCATGGCGATCAGCATCGAAGCCTCGAAGTAGAGCGCGGTGCCCTGCCAGATGCCGTAGAGCACGATCAGCGCGATGAAGTTGATCACCATGGTGTCGAGGGCAAGGATGCGGTCGGCCTGGGTCGGCCCCACCAGCATGCGCCACATGGTCGAGAGCAGGCCGAAGCCGAAACAGGCGAAGGCGAAGATTAGGGCGTAGGTGACGATCATCGGAAGATCTCCATCAGGCGGCGCTCGTAGCGGGTCTTGATCTCATCCCGGACCGCGTCCGGGTCATCGGTGTCGAGCGCGTGCACCAGCAGGCTGCCGCCGTCGGCGGCCAGTGTCGCCGAGACGGTGCCCGGCGTCATTGTGATGGTGCCCGCGAGAACGGTGATCGCCTCGGGCGAACGCAGCTCGAGCGGCACGACGACCCATTGCGAGCGGATCTTGTCGTGGCGCTTGAAGAGCACGATCGCAGCAACCTCGAAATTGGCCACGATGATGTCCCAGAGCACCACGAGCGCATATTCGGCGGCCATCAGCGGTGCGCGCAAGGCCGGGCGATTGGGCCAGTAGGGCGCGGTCATCACCGGGATGACGATGCCGAACACCACGCCGAGGAACAGGTTGCCCGGCGTGACCTTGTTGACCAGCATGAGCCAGACGATCACCAGCGTCAGCGACAGAATCGGGTGCGGAAAGACGCGTCGCAACATGGTCAGTAGCCCTCCTCAGACGCTGCGCCGGTCTCGGCGCCATCCTCGTCATAGGCCCCCGCTTCAGTCTCATCGTCATAGGATGACTTGGACGACGGGTCCTTGGTGCCCTCCTGGTCGACCAGCACCGCGGTCACATAGGCGCTGGGATCGAAGAGCTGCTCGGCGGTGGCCTCCATGTGGCGCGAGACCGGTCCCGCAAAGATCGTCAGCGCCGCCAGCGAAGCCAGCGCAAGGATGCTCGGCGCGGCCAGCATCGGTCCGATGGTGTTGGCGGGCGGGCGCTCTTCCTCCGGCTCGGGCTCCGGCGCGGCGAATTCCGCCGAGGTCGATTTCCAAAACAGCAGGCTGCCGGCGCGGGCGAAGCCCACGATGGTCAGCAGCGAGCCCACCAGCACCACGGCCCAGACCAGCCAAGTGTAGTCCGACACCCGGAGCGCATCGAGCACCAGCAGCTTGCCGAGGAAGCCGCTCAGCGGCGGCATGCCGGCGATGCCGATGGCGGCGGCAAAGAACAGCGCCGCAAGGAAGCCGTTCTGAACCGTTGCGGGCGCCGCTTTGAGCAGGTCGCCGCTCTCGCGCCGCGCCAGCAGCAGATCGGCCACGAGGAACAGCGCCGCGGTCGCCATGGTCGAGTGCAGCAGGTAATAAAGCGCCGCAGTGGCGGCATAGGGCGTGAAGGCCGAGACCGCCAGCATCAGCGTGCCGGTCGAGCCCAGCACCGCGAAGGCGATGAGCGGCATCAGCCGCCGCGACCCCAGCACGCCGAAGCCACCGATGGCCACGGTGATCAGCGCCGCCGGCAGCAGCCAGTCCTGCGACAGGCTGCCGATGGCGTCGGCATCGGGTCCGAAGACCACGGTGTGCATGCGCAGGATGGCATAGGCGCCGACCTTGGTCATGATCGCGAACAGCGCCGCCACCGGAGCAGGAGCATTGGCATAGGTGCCCGGCAGCCAGAACTGCACCGGGAACATCGCCGCCTTCACCGCGAAGACGATCATCAGCAGCATCGCCGCCACCCGCACCAGCGCCGCCTCCTCGACCGGGATCTCGCGCACCTTCACCGACAGGTCGGCGATGTTGAGCGTGCCGGTGGTGGCGTAAAGCGTGCCGAGCGCGATCAAAAACAGGCTCGAGCCGGCGAGGTTCATGATGACGTATTGCAGGCCGGATTTCAGCCGCGCCTTGCCGCCGCTGTGGATCGCCAGCCCGTAGGAGGCGATGAGCAGGATCTCGAACAGCACGAAGAGGTTGAAGGCGTCGCCGGTCAGGAAAGCACCACAGATGCCCATCAGCTGGAACTGCATCAGGGCGTGGAAATGGCGGCCCCGCGTGTCCCAGCCGCTGGCGGCGGAGTGCATCAGCACGATCAGCCCCAGCACAGAGGTTAGCAGGATCAGCAGCGCCGACAGCCGGTCGAGCACCAGCACGATGCCAAAGGGCGCGGGCCACGCGCCGAGGCGGTAGACATGCACGCTGCCATCGGCCGAAAGCATGAACAGCCCCGCGGCGATGGCGGTCAGCATCACCGCCCCGGCCAGCGAGGCCGCGCGCTGCAGGGTGATGTCGTGCCGCATGACGAAGGCGATGATCGGCGCGAGAAGCGCCGGCAGCACCACGGGGGCGATGATCCAGTGATTCACGTGTCACCCTCCCCGTTCGCGTCCTCGGAGAGGTCGACCCGGTCATCGCCGGATTCCAGCGCCGCGCCCAGCGCGATCAGCACCAGCACCGCGGTCATGCCGAAGGAGATCACGATCGCCGTCAGCACCAGCGCCTGCGGCAGCGGATCGGTATAGGCCGAGGCGGCGTCGTTGAGGACCGGCGGCACGCCCACGGCCAGACGACCGGTGGCGAAGACGAAGACGTTGACCGCATAGGTCAGCAGCGTCAGTCCGAGGATGACGGGGAAGGCCCGCAGCCGCAGGATCAGGTAGACCCCTGCGGCGGTCAGGCCGCCAATCGTGGTTGCCACGACAAGTTCCATGTTATGCGTCGTCCTTCTTGTCGGCCTCGATCGCGGCATCGACGCGCCGCGACGGGTCGTAGTCCATCGGCTCGAGGTTCACCGTCTCGCCGGCATAGCGCGCCATCCGCGACAGGCTGTAGAGCATCAGCATCACCGCCCCGAGCACGGTCAGGAATACGCCGAGATCGAACAGCATGGCAGTGGCCAGCTCGAACTCCTCGAAGGGCGGGATGGTGAAATAGCCGAAGGCACTGGTCAGGAACGGCGCCCCGGCAAGCCAGGCCCCCGCACCGGTCAGCCCGGCGATAATCACGCCCCAGCCGATCATCGCGTGATACTCGAAACGCTTGCGCTCCTGCGTCCAGGCGAAGCCCGAGGCCATGTACTGCATCAGAAGCGCGATCGAAATCACCAGCCCCGAGACGAAGCCGCCGCCGGGCATGTTGTGGCCGCGCAGGAAGATGTAGACCCCGACCAGCGCCGCGATCGGCATCATCACCCTTGTCGCCACCACCATCATCAGCGGGTGCCGGTCGCGCGAACGGTCTGGCGGGAAGGTCCAGTTGCGCAGTCGGCGCGAAGCCGGCCCGTTGAGCAGCGCCTCCATCAGCGCGTAGAGCGTCAGGCCCGCGATGCCGAGCACCACGATCTCGCCATAGGTGTCGTAGCCCCGGAAGTCGACGAGGATCACGTTCACCACGTTGGTGCCGCCGCCGCCCTTGTAGGAATTGGCGAGGTGGTAGTCCGAGATCGAGCTCACGTCGGTCAGCAGGAAGCTGTAGGCCAGCGCCGCGACCGCCGCCCCCGCGATCACCGCGATGACGCCGTCGCGGATGCGCATCGAAAGCGGGCTCTCGAGCGGCGTGTACTTGGGCAGGAAGTGCAGCGCCAGGAGCATCAGCATCACCGTCACGGTGTCGACCGAGATCTGCGTCAGCGCGAGATCCGGCGCCGAGAGATAGACGAAGCCCGCAGAGACCATGAGCCCGACCACGCTCACAAGGATCAGGGTGCGGAAACGGTTGCGATGGGCAAAGACCGTGGCCAGCGTTGCCAGCATGGTCAGCACGAACCCCACGCCGACCAACGGCGGGACGGGGAGCATCTCGCGGGTCTGCGCCGGCAGCCCGCCGCCCTGGAAGGCCGCGAAGCCCAGCAGCACCGTCGCCACCACGAAGATCGCGAGATAGCGCGAGATGGCACCGTTATGGGTGCTTTCCACCAGCCAGCGCGCGCCCAGAACGGTGCGTGCCACGACCCGGTCGAACATCGCCTTGGCCTCGGGGCGCGGCGCGCGGATCCAGGCCTTGTCGAGCGGGCGATGCAGCCAGAGCAGGAAGGCGCCGCCGATCACCGCGACGATCGACATGAACAGCGCCGGGTTCACTCCGTGCCAGAGCTTGAGCGAATAGTACGGCAGTTCTCCGCCGCCGATCACCGCCGTGCTCGCCGCCGCCACGATGGGGCCGGCGATCAGCGACGGCGCGAGACCGATGGCCACCACCAGCACCGCGAGGAAGCCCGGCGCCAGCAGCATCCCGGTGGGCGGATCATGCGGGTGATGCGGGTAGTCGTCGCGCACCGGCCCAAAGAAGGTGTGGCCGATGAAGCGGAAGGAATAGGCCACCGAGAACAGCGCGCCGGTTGTGGCGAGGATGATGATCGGCCATTTGCCGCCCCACCAGTCGGTATGCGCCACTTCCTCGAGCATCATCTCCTTCGACATGAAGCCGTTGAGCGGCGGGATGCCCGCCATCGACAGCGCCGCCACAACGGCGATCAGCGCCGTGGCCGGCATCAGGCTGGCGAGCCCGCCAAGGCGCTTGATGTCGCGGGTGTGGGTCTCGTGATCGACGATGCCCGCGCTCATGAACAGCGCCGCCTTGAAGGTCAGGTGGTTGATGATGTGGAACACCGCCACCACCGCCGCAAGCTTGGTGCCAAGTCCCAGCAGCATGGTCAGCAGGCCGAGATGGCTGACCGTCGAGAACGCCAGCAGCGCCTTGAGATCATCCTTGAAAAGAGCGATCAGCGCGCCGATCACCATGGTGATCAGGCCCACGGTCGAGACAATGTAGAACCACTCGTCCGTACCGGCGAGCACCGGCCACATGCGCGCCATCAGGAACACGCCGGCCTTCACCATCGTGGCCGAGTGCAGGTAGGCCGACACCGGAGTCGGCGCCGCCATCGCGTGCGGCAGCCAGAAATGGAACGGGAACTGCGCCGACTTGGTGAACGCGCCGAGCAGGATCAGGATCAGCGCCGGAAGGTAGTATTCCGAGGCACGAATCTCGTCCCCGTGCTGCAGGATCACCGAAAGATCATAGCTGCCGACGATATTGCCGAGGATCAGCATCCCCGCGATCATCGCAAGCCCCCCTGCCCCGGTCACGGTGAGCGCCATGCGGGCACCTTGACGCCCCTCGGGCAGGTGCTTCCAGTAGCCGATCAGCAGGAAGGACGACAGCGAGGTCAGCTCCCAGAACACCAGCAGCAGCAGGATGTTGTCCGACACCGAGATGCCGAGCATCGCGCCCTGAAACAGCAGCAGATAAGTGTAGAACTGCCCCATCGGGTCGTCGCCCGACAGGTAGAACCGGGCGTAGAGCGTGATCAGCAGTCCCATGCCGAGGATCATCCCGGCAAACAGCAGCCCCAGCCCGTCGAGGAAGAAATTGGCGTTCAGGCCGAGCGCCGGCAGCCACTCGATCTTGGCGCTGACGGTGCCGCCCGCCATGACCTCGGGCGCAAGAACGCCAAGGAAGACCAGCGCCAGAATGGTCGGAACCGCGGTGAACATGGCGCATGCATCGCGCCCCGCACGGATCATAAGCCCCGGCACCAAGGCACCGATAAAGGGCAATATCACCATCACGGCCAAAAGTCCGCTGCCTGAAACCATCCCTGTTCCTTCGTCTTCTCCGCCGGGGCCTCTGCGGGCCGATGACGGTTTGCGTTCGCGTTTATTGTCGTACTTTTAGTAGGTATTCTTTCCCACTATTCAATATTTGCGCACAAAAATCGCCCCTTGCAGGGGCCAGTTTTGGCGATTGTTTCGCTTGACGAACCACACCCCTCCGTGATTGCCCGCCTCGTCCATTTGCTGCAGGGTATCGTCATGCGCCTTTTCGATAGAAAAACATGATCGCCAAGCTCGAGATGCTCATCGCCCTTGCCCGCGAGCAGCACTTTGGCCGCGCCGCCGAAAGCCTGGGCATCACCCAGCCGTCGCTCTCCACCGGCATCCGCCAGCTTGAGGAGCAGCTCGGCGTCAAGCTCGTCAGCCGCGGCTCGCGCTTCGGCGGGCTGACGCCCGAGGGTCAGCGCGCATTGATCCGCGCCCGGCAGATCGTCGGCGACACGCGGCGGCTGCGCGACGAGATGCGCGCCTCTCGCGAGGGGCTGGCCGGTCACCTGCGGCTGGCGGTGATCCCCACCGCGCTGACATGGGCCTCGAGGCTCGTTACCGGCTTTACCGCGCGCCATCCGAACGTGAGCTTCACCGTGCTGTCGCGCGCTTCGGCCGAGATCCTGTCGTTGCTTGATGATCTCGAGATCGACGTCGGCATCACCTATCTCGACAACGAGCCGCTGGGACGGGTCACCAGCCGCCCGCTCTATGCCGAGAGCTACACTCTGATCTGTCGCCCCGATCATCCCTTCGCGCAGGGCGGCCCGATCGGCTGGGACGCGCTTGGCGCGGCGCGGCTCTGCCTGCTGACGCCCGACATGCAGAACCGCCGCATCATCAACCGCCATTTCATGGAAGCCGGCATCGGCCCGGCGGCGCTGATCGAATCGAACTCGACGGTGGTGCTGGTGGCCAACGTGCTGCACGGCGACTGGGTCACGATCCTGCCCGATGACCTCGCCCGGTTTCTCTGCGAGGGCAAGCCGCTGGCGGTGGTGCCGCTCAAGAGCGAGGGCGCGGCGCCCGCCGTTGGCCTCATCGCGCCGCACCAGGAGCCCTATACCCCCGTCCTGCAAGCGCTTCTCGACGAGGCCGAGGGCCTGACACGGCCCTCGGCTTGATAGCCATGGCCTATCATTCGACGGAACAGCGATATTGATTCACCAATCGTGCATCTGGCAAAACCGGAGAAATCCAAGGGAGGAGAAGCCCGAATGCGCCACTCGCACCCGACATCGGAAGATTTGCAGGCCCTGATCGACGCGCAGATGCCGCTCGAAGGGCCTCTGCTGCCGATCCTGCACGCCATTCAGGAGGCCTATGGCCATGTGCCCGAGGCGGCACTGCCGCTGATCGCCGAGACGCTGAACCTGACGCAGGCCGAGGTGCATGGCGTGATGTCGTTCTACCACGATTTCCGCAAGGCTCCCGCCGGGCGTCACGTGGTCAAGATCTGCCGCGCCGAGGCCTGCCAATCGATGGGCGCGGGCGCGCTTTCCGATGCGGTTCTCGAGAAGCTCGGCATCGGCTGGGGCGGCACCACGGCAGACGGGCGGGTGACCGTCGAGGCGGTCTATTGCCTTGGGCTCTGTGCCTGCGCACCGGCGGCGATGATCGGAGACCGGCTCATCGGGCGCGCCGACGCCGCCCGCATCGACGCCGAGCTGGAGGGCGCCGCATGAAGATCTGGGTTCCCATGGACAGCGCCGCCAAGGCGCTTGGCGCCGAAGCCGTGGTCGCGGCGATCCGCGCCGAGGCCGACAAGCGCGGCATCGAGGTCGAGATCGCGCGCAACGGCTCGCGCGGGATGATCTGGCTCGAGCCGCTGGTCGAGGTCGAGACGCCGGAGGGCCGCATGGCCTTTGGCCCGATGACCCCGGCGGATGTCTCGGCACTGTTCGAGGACGGTCACGAGAAAGCGCTCGGCCTGACCGATGAGCTCGACTGGATGAAGCGCCAGACGCGCCTGACCTTTGCCCGCTGCGGTCTCACCGATCCGCTGTCGCTGGAACAGTACGAGGCGCATGGCGGCCTTGCGGGCCTGCGTCGCGCCATCGGCATGACGGCCGAGGCGATCATCGACGAGGTCAAGCTCTCGGGCCTGCGAGGCCGCGGGGGCGCGGGCTTCCCGACCGGCATCAAGTGGGACACGGTGCGCATGGCCCATGCGGACCGCAAGTACATCGTCTGCAACGCCGACGAAGGCGACAGCGGCACCTTCGCCGACCGCATGATCATGGAGGGCGACCCGTTCTGCCTGATCGAGGGCATGGCCATCGCCGGCCTCGGCTGCCACGCCGAGAAGGGCTTCGTCTACCTGCGCTCGGAATATCCCGACGCCATCGCGGTACTGAGCCGCGCCATCGAGATCGCCCGCGCCGCCGGTGTGCTGGGCGCGGATGTGCTGGGCTCGGGGCATGCCTTCGACATGGAGGTGCGCGTCGGCGCCGGGGCTTATGTCTGCGGCGAGGAGACCTCGCTGCTGAACTCGCTCGAGGGCAAGCGCGGCGTGGTCCGCGCCAAACCGCCGCTGCCGGCGCTCGAGGGCGCCTTCGGCAAGCCCACCGTGGTCAACAACGTCATCTCGCTCGCCACCGTGCCGGTGATCTTCGAGAAGGGCGCCGAGCATTACGCCAATTTCGGGCTCGGGCGCTCGAAGGGCACGATCCCGCTGCAGATCGCCGGCAACGTGCGCCACGGCGGGCTGTTCGAGACCGCCTTCGGCATGAGCCTCGGCCAGATCGTCGAGGATCTGGGCGGCGGCACCGCCTCGGGCCGCGCGGTCAAGGCGGTGCAGGTCGGCGGGCCTCTGGGCGCCTACCTGAGCCCGGACCAGTTCGACACGCCCTTCGGCTACGAGGAGTTCGACGGACAGGGCGCGCTGATCGGCCATGCGGGCCTCGTGGTGTTTGACGACAGCGCCGACATGCTGGGCATGGCGCGCTTCGCCATGGAGTTCTGCGCCGTGGAGAGCTGCGGCAAGTGCACGCCCTGCCGCATCGGCGCGGTGCGCGGTGTCGAGACGCTCGACCGCATCGCCGCCGGCGATGCCGAGGCGATCCCGCTGCTGATCGATCTCTGCGAGACCATGCAGGACGGCTCGCTCTGTGCGCTGGGGGGCTTCACGCCCTACCCCGTGATGTCGGCGCTGCGCCTGTTCCCCGAGGAATTCGGGGCGGTGCGGGAAGCGGCGGAATGAGCGGTTTCGCCTCGCCTTCGGCGAGACGACCGGTCGGGGGGCCAGCCCCCCCCGAACCCCCCGAGGTATTTATGAACCAAAGAAGATGCGGGAGGCGTTGAGATGAAGGACTTCATCATTCCCTGGGACGACCGGGACATGGGCACGCCCGCCAAGGCGGGCAAGCCGGTGCATCTGACCATCGACGGAATCGACGTCACCGTCCCCGCGGGGACCTCGGTGATGCGCGCCGCCATGGAGGCCGGGATCAAGGTTCCGAAGCTCTGCGCGACCGACTCCGTGGAGGCCTTCGGCTCATGCCGGCTCTGCGTGGTGGAGATCGAGGGGCGGCGCGGCACGCCGGCCTCCTGCACCACGCCGGTGCATGCCGGGATGAAGGTGCACACCCAGTCCTCCAAGGTGAAGAAGATCCGCAAGGGGGTGATGGAGCTCTATGTCTCGGATCACCCGCTCGACTGCCTGACCTGCGCCGCCAACGGCGATTGCGAGTTGCAGGACATGGCCGGCATGGTCGGTCTGCGCGACATGCGCTACACGCCCGGCGAGAACCATTACGATCCCTCCGGCACCGGCGCCCGCAGCCAGGCCGAGGCGCGGCTGCGCATGCCCGAGGGCGAGGCCAACCCGCGCTACCTGCCGAAGGACGAGAGCAACCCGTACTTCACCTACGATCCCTCCAAGTGCATCGTCTGCTCGCGCTGCGTGCGGGCCTGCGAAGAAGTGCAGGGCACCTTCGCGCTGACCATTGAAGGGCGCGGCTTCGAGAGCCGGGTCTCGGCCGGGGCCTCGGGGGACGATTTCCTGAGCTCCGATTGCGTCAGCTGCGGCGCCTGCGTGCAGGCCTGCCCCACCGCCACGCTGCAGGAGAAGAGCGTCGCCGAGCTTGGCACGCCCGACCGCGAGGTCGTCACCACCTGCGCCTATTGCGGCGTCGGCTGTTCGTTCAAGGCCGAGCTCAACGGCGACCAGCTGGTGCGCATGACGCCGTGGAAACACGGCAAGGCCAATCGCGGGCATTCCTGCGTCAAGGGCCGCTTTGCCTACGGCTATGCCGAGCACCCCGACCGCATCCTGAACCCGATGATCCGCGACAGCATCGACGAGCCGTGGCGCGAGGTGAGCTGGCCAGAGGCGCTTGCCTTTGCCGCCCAGCGCATGAACGGGATCCGTGAAAAATACGGCCGTCGCAGCCTCGGCGTCATCACCTCAAGCCGCTGCACCAACGAGGAGACCTACCTCGTGCAGAAGCTCACGCGGGCGGTGTTCCTCAACAACAACACCGACACCTGCGCGCGGGTCTGCCATTCGCCCACCGGCTACGGGCTGGGCCAGACCTTCGGCACCTCTGCCGGCACGCAGGATTTCGACAGCGTCGAGAAGGTGGACGTGGCGCTTGTCATCGGCGCCAACCCGACCGACGGCCACCCGGTCTTTGCCTCGCGACTGAAGAAGCGGCTGCGCGAGGGCGCCAAGCTCATCGTCATCGATCCGCGCCGCATCGACATGGTGAAGTCGGCCCACATTGAAGCCGCGCATCACCTGCCGCTGACCCCGGGCACCAACGTGGCCGTGGTCACCGCGCTGGGGCACGTGATCGTCACCGAAGGGCTCTATGACGAGGCCTTCATCCGCGAGCGCTGCGACTGGGACGAGTTCCAGGCCTATGCCGAGTTCGTCTCGGACAAGCGCCACGCCCCCGAGAGCACGGCGCTGCTCACCGGCGTCAACGCGCAGGAGCTGCGGGCGGCGGCGCGGCTCTTTGCCAAGGGCGGCAACGGGGCGATCTATTACGGGCTGGGTGTGACCGAGCACAGCCAGGGCTCGACCACCGTGATGGCGCTGGCCAACCTCGCCATGATGACCGGCAATATCGGCCGCGAGGGCGTGGGCGTGAACCCGCTGCGCGGCCAGAACAACGTGCAGGGCTCCTGCGACATGGGCTCCTTCCCGCACGAGCTGCCGGGCTATCGGCACGTCAAACTGCCTGAGGTCCGCAAGGTCTTTGAAGACGCCTGGGGCGTGGAGATCGACCCCGAGCCCGGCCTGCGCATTCCCAACATGCTCGATGCCGCGGTCGAGGGCACCTTCAAGGGGCTCTACTGCCAGGGCGAGGACATCCTGCAATCGGATCCCGACACCCGCCACGTGGCGGCCGGGCTCGCGGCGATGGAGTGTGTCATCGTGCATGACCTCTTCCTCAACGAGACTGCGAACTACGCCCATGTCTTCCTGCCGGGCTCGTCCTTCCTCGAGAAGAACGGCACCTTCACCAATGCCGAGCGCCGCATCAACCGCGTGCGCAAGGTGATGGCGCCCAAGAACGGCTACGAGGACTGGGAGGTGACCCAGCTGCTCGCCAATGCGATGGGCGCGGGCTGGGCCTATACCCATCCCGAGCAGATCATGGCCGAGATCGCCGCCACCACGCCGAGCTTTGCCGGGGTGACCTACGACCTGCTCGAGCAGAAGGGCTCGGTGCAGTGGCCCTGCAACGAGGAGCACCCCGAGGGCACGCCGATGATGCACGTGGATGGCTTCATGCGTGGCAAGGGCCGCTTCATCGTCACCGAGTACGTGGCCACCGCCGAGCGCTCGGGCCCGCGCTTTCCGCTGCTGCTCACCACCGGACGGATCCTGTCGCAGTACAACGTGGGCGCGCAGACCCGGCGCACCTCGAACAGCGTCTGGCACGAGCAGGACCTGCTCGAGATCCATCCCCACGATGCCGAGAACCGCGGTCTCAAGGATGGTGACTGGATCAAGCTCGCCAGCCGCTCGGGCGAGACGACGCTGAAGGCGTCGGTCACCGATAAGATGAGCCCGGGCGTGGTCTATACCACCTTCCACCACCCCGACACGCAGGCCAACGTGGTCACCACCGACTATTCCGACTGGGCGACCAACTGCCCGGAATACAAGGTGACCGCGGTGCAGGTCTCGCCCAGCAACGGCCCGACCGACTGGCAGGAGGATTACGCCGCGCAGGCCGAGCGCTCGCGGCGCATCCTTCCGGCGGCGGAATGAGCCGGCTGAGCGCCAGCAGGCCCGGCGTGGCGGTGCATCGCGAGGGGACGCGCTCGGTCGTGCGCTCCCTGCCAGAGGAGGTGCCGGTGGCGATGGTGTTCGACGGCACCACGCAGGCGGTGATGATGGCAACCCCGGCGGAGATCGCCGATTTCGCCTATGGCTTCGCGCTGAGCGAGGGCATCATCGCCCACCCCGGCGAGGTGGCCGAGTTCGAGGCGGTGACCCACGCGCGCGGCATCGAGGCGCGGTTCTGGCTGCACGAGGCGCCCGGGCGCGACCTCAGGGAGCGTCAGCGCAGCATGATGGGGCCGACGGGCTGCGGGCTCTGCGGAATCGACAGCCTCGATCAGGCGCTGCGCCCCCTGCCCCGGCTGCCCGAGGGCGGCCCGTGCCTTACCCGAGCCGAGGTGGCGCGCGCCACCGACGAGCTGCGCGGCCACCAGCCGCTGCACGATCAGACCCGGGCGGTGCACGCGGCGGGCTTCCTGCTACCGGGCAAGGGCATCGTCATGGCGCGCGAGGATGTCGGGCGGCACAACGCGCTCGACAAGCTGATCGGCGCGCTGGCGCGGCAGGACATGGACGCCTCTGAGGGCGCGGTGGTGCTGACGAGCCGGGTCTCGGTGGACATGGTGCAGAAGACCGTGCTGGCCCGCTGCCCGATCCTGATCGCCGTCTCAGCCCCCACCGCGCTGGCGCTGAGCATGGCCGAGGACGCCCACCTCACGCTGGCCGCCTTTGCCCGTGGTGGCGGCTTCGATCTTTACGCCGCGCCCGAGCGCATCGTCGATGGAGCATCCCATGTCGCCTGAAAAGATGGTCATGATGGCCAACCAGATCGCCACCTTCTTCGCCACCCAGCCGGGCGATGACGGCGCCACCGGCGTGGCGACCCACATCAACGATTTCTGGGAGCCCCGGATGCGCGCGCAACTGCTCGACCATGTCGAGGCCGGCGGCGCGGGCTTGCACGAGCTGGTCATCGCGGCGGTGCCGGAAATCCGGGTGCCGGCCGAGAAAGCTTGATCCGGCGCAAGTCACGGCTGCCGCAAAGCCGCTAGACTCGCGGCCATGGAGGATCCCCCATGGCCCAGCTCGCCTATCGCGCGGAGGCTCTGACACGCACCTATGGTGAGGGTGCCTCGGCGGTGCATGCGCTGCGCGGGGTCGATCTTGAACTGCCCGCAGGCGAGGTCGTGGTGCTGCTCGGCCCCTCGGGCAGCGGCAAGTCCACTTTGCTTAACATCCTCGGTGGGCTCGACCGGCCAAGCTCGGGCCGGGCGTGGTTCCGCGAGGCCGAGCTGACCGCGATGAGCGACCGCCAGCTCACCCGCTACCGGCGCGATCATCTCGGCTTCATCTTCCAGTTCTACAACCTCATGCCCTCGCTCACCGCCGAGGAGAATGTCGAGCTGGTGACCGAGATCGCCCGCGACCCGATGACCCCGGCCGAGGCGCTGGCGCTGGTCGGGCTCGAGGGCCGGCGCGGGCATTTCCCAAGCCAGATGTCGGGCGGCGAGCAGCAGCGCGTCGCCATCGCCCGCGCTGTCGCCAAGCAGCCAGACGTTCTGCTTTGCGACGAGCCCACCGGCGCGCTCGACAGCACCACAGGGCGCGAGGTGCTGGGCGTTCTGCAGCATCTCAACCAGAGCCTCGGCACCACGGTGATGATCGTCACCCACGCCGCCGCCACCGCCGCCATGGCCGACCGGGTGATCCGCTTCGCCGATGGCGCCATCCGCTCGGTCGAGACCAACGCCAGCAAGCTCAGGGCGGAGGAGATCGAATGGTAGGCCCGCTCGATCGCAAGCTGATCCGCGACCTGTGGCGGATGAAGGGGCAGGCCGTCGCCATTGCCGTGGTGATGGCGCTCGGCGTGATGATGCAGGTGATGATGTCGGGGCTGGTAAGCTCGCTCGACGAGACCCGGCGCGGCTATTACGAGCGCTACCGGCTGGCCGATATCGTGGCGCCTGTGACCCGCGCGCCGAACCACGTGCTGCACCAGATCGCGGCGCTTCCGGGAGTCGGCGCGGTCGAAGGCCGGGTCAGCGGCGCGGCGCTGATCGATCTGGCCGGACAGGCGGTGCCGCTGCAGGCGCAGGCACTGTCGTTGCCCTATGAGGGCGATACCGCGCTCAACGCCATCCGGCTCGAAGCCGGGCGGCTGTTCGAGCGCGGGCGGCCCGACGAGGCGGTGCTGCTCGACAGTTTCGCCGCCGCCCACGGGCTGCGGCCCGGCGACACGCTCAGTGCCACCATGAACGGCGCGCTGCGCGCGTTCCGCATCACCGGGCTCGCCCGCGCACCGGAGTTTCTCTACACCGCCGCGCCGGGCGAAATGGTCCCCGATGACAGCCGCTTCGGCGTGCTGTGGCTGTCGCCCGCCACCATGGAGGCGGCCTTCGACATGGACGGCGCCTTCAATCAGGCGCTGGTCGGGCTGGCGCGCGGCGCCGAAGAAGCCCCGGTGATCGACGCCATAGACCGGCTGCTCGACCGTTACGGCGCCACCGGAGCCTTCGGACGCGAGGACATGTTCTCGAACCGCTTCGTCTCGGAAGAGATCGACGGTCTGCGCGACAGCGCCCGCGCAATCCCGCCGATCTTCATGGCCGTCGCCGCCTTCCTGCTCAACATCGTCATCGCCCGCATGGTGCAGGCCGAGCGCGAGGAGATCGGCCTGCTGAAGGCGTTCGGCTACCGCTCCGGCGAGATCGGGCTGCACTACCTCAAGCTGGTGCTGGCCATCGCGCTGCTGGGGGCGCTGCTGGGCTGCCTGCTGGGGGTCGCGGCGGGGCGCGGGATGGTCGGGCTCTACCTGCAGTTCTTCAAGTTTCCCTTCCTCGTGTTCCGGCTGGAACCGGCGGCCTTCGCCATCGGCATCGCCGTGAGCGTGCTTGCCGCGACCGCCGGTGGCGCCATCGTGCTGCGCCGGATCTTCGCCCTCGACCCGGCCGAGGCGATGCGCCCGCCGGCGCCTGCCGACTATGCCAGCGCCGGGCGCTGGCGCGGGCTCACCGCCTGGCTCGACCAGCCCTCGCGCATGGTGCTGCGGCGCTTCACCCGGACGCCCTTCCGCATGGCCGGCGCCATCATCGGCATCACCTGCGGCATGGCGTTGTCGGTTGGGATGATCACCATCCACGCCGGTTTCGCCCATGCCATCGAGCTCAGCTTCGAGGTGATGGACCGGTCCGAGGCGCAGGTCACCTTCACCCACGCGGTCTCGGACAAGGTGCTGTTCGAGCTGCAAAGCCACCCCAGCATCACCCGCGTCGAGGGCCGCCGCGACGTGCCGGTGATCCTCCGCAACGGCCGCCAGAGCCATCGCGGCAGCATCACCGCCCTGCCCCACGACCCGGTGCTCTACCGCGCCCTGACGCCGGGCCTCGCGCCGATCCCGATGCGCGACGAGGGGCTGGTCCTGAGCCGGGCACTGGCCAACAAGCTCGACCTCGCCGTTGGCCAGAGCCTCACGGTCGAGGTGCGCGAGGGGGCGCAGCCGGTGCTCGACCTGCCGGTGGCGGCGATCTCGGACACGGTGCTGGGCGCGCCGGCCTACATGGCGCTCGACGGGCTCAACCGCGCGCTTGGCGAGCCCGGGCGGGTCTCGGGCGCGGCGCTACTGCTCGACGAGGCCGAGGCGGCTGCGGTCTATGTCTGGCTCAAGGATCTGCCGACCGTGGCGGGGGTGAGCCTGAAGCACGAGCAGCGCGTCGCCTTCGAGGAGCTGATGGATCAGGGCGCCGGCTGGACCCGGTTCATCATGTCGGCCATCGCCTTCGTGATCACCTTCGGCATCGTCTACAACGCCGCCCGAATCGCGCTGGCCGAGCGGCTGCGCGATCTCGCCTCGCTGCGGGTGATCGGCTTCTCGCGCGGTGAGGCGGCCTACGTGCTGCTGGGCGAGCTTGGCATCGTGACGCTGCTGGCGCTGCCGCTCGGCGCGGCGCTTGGCGCCGGACTCTCCCACCTGCTCGCCGCGGCCTATTCCTCCGAGATCTACACCATCCCGGTGGTGTTCCACGCCACCACCTTCGGCAGCGCCGCGCTGGTGGTGATCGGCGGCGCACTGGTCTCGGGACTTCTGGTGAAACGCGACGTCGACCGGGCCGACCTGGTCACGGCGCTCAAGACACGGGATTGATGACATGGCAGACACCCGCAACCGCACCCGCCGGATCCTGTGGAGCCTGATCGTGCTGTTGCTCGGCGGCGCGCTGGTGGCGGCGTTCTGGCCGCGCCCGGCGCTTGTCGACCTTGGCGAGGTCACGCGCGGGCCGCTCACCGTCACCATCGACGAGGAGGGCCGCACGCAGGTGCATGACGTCTACATCGTCTCGACCCCGGTGGCGGGCCGCCTGCTGCGGGTCGGCGCGATCGCCGGCGACGCGGTCGAGCAGGGCCAGACCGTGGCGCATATGCGCCCGGTGAACCCCGATGCGCTCGACGTGCGCACCCGCGAGCAGGCAATGGCGCTGCTCGACGCTGCCAAGGCGGCACTCAAGGTGGCCGAGGCCGAGGTCAACGCCGCCGCCGCCAATGCCGATCTCACCGCCGCCGATTTCCAGCGCAGCGAGGCGCTGGCGGCGCGCGGCGCGGTCAGCACCGCCGCGCTCGACCGGGCACGTTCGGAGGCGCGCTCCGCGGCGGCACAGCTCGAAACCGCCAAGGCCGCCGTTTCGATGCGCGAGGCCGAGCTGGCCAACGCCCGCGCCCAGCTCATCAGTTTCGAGGACCTCGGCCTTGCCGCGGCGGTGGCCGGCAACCACGCCAACGACATTTCTCTGGTGGCGCCGATCTCGGGGCGCATCCTGCGGGTGCTGCAACAGAGCGAGACCATCCTCGGCGCCGGCAGCGCGGTGCTCGAGATCGGCGATATCGCGACAGATCTAGAGATCGTTGTCGAGTTGATCTCGTCGGACGCGGTGCAGGTGAGCCTTGGCGACCGGGTGATGATCGACGACTGGGGCGGCGATGCGGTGCTCGATGGCGAGGTCACCCGGATCGCACCGCAGGGCCTTACCAAGGTCTCGGCGCTGGGGGTCGAGGAGCAGCGCGTCGAGGTCACGGTGCGCTTCAGCGGCCCCCCCGAGGAGCGCTCTGGCCTCGGGCACGGCTACCGCGTGGTGACGCGGATCGTGGTCTGGGAAGAGGCCGACACGTTGCAGCTGCCGCAGAGCGCGCTGTTCCGGCAGGACGGCGGCTGGGCGGTGCTGCGCGCCCGCGACGGGCGGGCCGAACAGGTGCCGGTGGACCTGGGGCCGGGAAATGGCAGTGCCGCGCAGGTGCTCTCTGGGCTCGACGCGGGCGACCAGGTGGTGCTCTACCCCGCCGCCGATCTGGCCGATGGCGCCCGGATCGCGCCCCGCAGCACCGAGTGAGGGATCAGCTCGCCAGCATCTTGAGGCCCTGCGTCACGTCCGAGCGCACCGCGAGCCGCAGCCCCGGCTCGTCGCCGGCCTTGAGGGCTGCGATGATCAGGCGATGGAACTGCGGCGCCTCGGAACGGCGCAAGCGTCCGTAAAGCGCGCGCATCGTGGGGCCGAGCTGCAGCCAGACGGTTTCGGCCATGGCCAGCATCGCCGGGGCCTGCGCCCGCAGGTAGAGGGTGCGGTGGAACTCGAGATTGGAGCGGATATAGCCCACCGCGTCGCGGTCGCGCACCACCTCGGCGATGGTGCCATTGATGGTCTGCAGCCGGTCGATCAGCGCGATGTGCGCGCGCGGCAGCGCCCGCGAGGCCAGCTCGACCTCGATCAGCGAGCGCAGCGCCGCCAGCTCCTCGATTCGCTCGTTCGACAGCTCCGGGGTCTGCACCCGGCCCGAGGAGGACATGCTGAGCGCGCCCTCGGCCACCAGCCGCCGCACCGCCTCGCGCGCCGGGGTCATCGAGACCTCGAACTCCTTGCCGATGCCGCGCAAGGTCAGCGCCTCGCCGGGCGCGATCTGGCCCAGCATGATGCGGGTGCGCAGGCCGCGGTAGACGCGGTCATGGGCGGAAGAGACGATTTCGGTGGGGCGGGTGGCTGGGTTCATGATCCGCGCAATGTGATCACAAATCGCGATGCCGTCAATCGCCCTCGTGCGCTGGCAGTCCGGTCAGTCGCCAAAGCGGTAGCGGTGCAGGCTGCCGCCCTCGTCGTGCAGCCAGCGCCGCTGCGGGCGCCAGTCGCCGTAGAGCGCCTCGACCGTGTTCCAGAATGCCTTGGAGTGGTTCATCTCGGCCAGGTGCGAGACCTCGTGCGCGGCGACGTAGTCGAGCACGTCGCGCGGCGCGAGAATGAGCCGCCAGCTGTACATCAGCGCGCCTTGCGAGGTGCACGAGCCCCAGCGCGAGCGCGTGTCGCGCAGGGTGAGTCGGGTATAGGGCCTCCCCAGCCTTGCGGCGTAGCGGTCCGAGGCCTCGGCCAGCCGCTCGCGCGCCAGCGTGCGCAGCCAGCCCTGCAGCCGCGCGGCGACGCGCTCCTCGGGGCCTGGCACTTCTACGCAGGTCTCGCCCAGAATCACGCTGCGCCCGCCGCCGGGACGGATCTCGCGCATAACGCCCTCGATGGGCAGCACTGCGCCAAGCTCGATACGAGCGTCGTCGCCGCGCGCCGCGAGATGGCCCCTGAGCCACGCCTCCTTCTCGCGCAGGAAGCCCACCGCCTCGCGCTCGGGGACCCGGCGCGGAAGCGTCAGCGTGACCCGTCCGTCGATCTGACTGAGCCGCAGCGACAGGCGCCGTGCCTGCGCCGAACGGCGCAGGGTCACCGCGATCGGCGGGTTGCCAGGAAGTGTGATCTGCCCCATATGCTCTGCCTCGGATGCAATACGGCCAAAGCCTTTGACACCGCTTCCCTGATATGGCAGAGGGCGCGGATTGTCGACATGACCGGACAGGATGAAAGGGATCTCCCATGCCCAAGGAAGAATGGGGTACGAAGCGCGTGTGCCCGACCACCGGCAAGCGTTTCTACGACCTGAACAAGGACCCGATCGTCAGCCCCTATACGGGCGAGGTGCTCGAGCTGGACACCGGCAAGCGCACGATGCTCGTCGCGGACGCGGCCGATGGCGCGAAGCGCAAGCCCGACGCTGAGAACGACGAAAGCGATGACCTGCTGGATGATGATGTCGAGGTCGATCTCGACGATGATGATGTGCTCGAGGACGACGATGACGACAACGTCTCGCTCGACGACATCACCGATGTGGCCAGCGAAGACGACGAGAGCTGAGGCTCGAAAGTTTTTCGTCGCGGGCGGTGATTTTTTCCCTTGAACCCGCCCGCGGCTTTGCGTAGATCACGCCGCACGACGCCGAGAGCGTCACACAAGATGGGGCCTTAGCTCAGCTGGGAGAGCGCTTGCATGGCATGCAAGAGGTCAGGGGTTCGATCCCCCTAGGCTCCACCATCTACCTTTGGAAAGCACCAGATAGTTCTGCCTTTTTCGTCAGAGGATTTGCCTCTGCCGCGCAGACCGATGCTGTTTTCCCTACAAAAATCCATGCTGCCGTGATCCGCGCCTTTTCGGCGTGTCGATCTCGTCGCGGCCCTCCCTTTTGTCAAAGCCGAGGATGGCTCATGAGCGACCAGTTCCCCGTCGTAGCGGGCGGCCTTGGGTCGCGGGCAAGGCCAGCCTCGTCAAGGAGCGCGCCCGCGGCAGCTCCTCCGCCGCATCCGGCAGCGAGAGTTTCGGTCGCGATCGCCGGCTGTGCCGATCGGGTGGGCTGAGGAGGATCTGATCCGCGGTGTCGCGGCACGTCGGTGGACCTGCGCTCACCTGTTGATCTGCGCAACAGCGCCGCTTCGCATCGCTCTCACAGGCCCGCGGGATGGCGAGAGCGACGACGGTTTCCAGGATGTCATCCGGCCGATCGAAATCGATTAACGCCACATCCCGTAGGTGTCCTGAAAATACGAGACGGCTCTGCGATTGGAGGCATCCCGATCACTCTCGTTGAACACGCTCGTCAGCAAGGCCTCGATGGGAGCGTTCGCAGCACGCCGGCAGATTTCTTGCCGCCTCGGGACCCAGATCGGGATGTTGCGCCGCGCCAAGTGGCCGGAGAGCCAGATGTCATCAACCATCCAGATGTCGTCCGGGATGTCATAGAAGGCTTCATCCACGAAGTCCGGAAGCATGACCGCCCCGGCGTAGCCCTGCAAAAGATCGACATACCCCGCTCGCAGCACGGTGCGTCGAGGCGGCTTCTCGCCCGCGGTTCGAAAGCTCCGTTCGCTCCATTGCTGACGTAAACGTCGCATGCGGTAGTAGGGGTCGAAGCGCTGCTTGCCCACCTCCGCTCGAGGGAGCCTTTTTGCGGAAGCGGCGCTTGGGACAACTTCGGACAGATGGCGACCAATCGCCGCGACGCACTCAAAGCCTCGCCTTGCATGCGCGGCGAGAAGGCCGCTGGCCCAGGTCCTCGGGTAAATCCGGTCATCATCGCAGAACAGGATCGGAACACCGCTGCCAGACAAATCTCGGGCGGCATGCAGGAGCTTGGATGCAGGTCCCAAATCATCGTCGACGACGACAAGCCTGACACCGTCCGGGAGATCGGGCCGTTGTCCCGACCATGCGGGACAACGGCGATACCTCTTTGGAATGTAGACACGGATCTCATCGATACGTGCGGTCTGATCGAGCAAGCTCTTCAGTACCGGAGCAAGCCCGCCAAAACGCGGCGGAATCGAGGTCAGGGAAATGATCGTCATTCGGGGGCCTTAACCAAGGTTGCGATGTCTCGATAGAGGCCACCATGACGGCCGTCCAGAAAAGCAGCGACGTCATTCAGCAGGACGCAGGCAGGCATCGACGTCGACGCCCACCGGCCCCTAGCCGCCGGAGGCCGGCCCGAGCACCCCCTCCTACTGAATCTCGCGCGTCGGGCCATAGGCGGCACGAAAGCGCGTGTAGGCATCGTCGAACGCCGGGGTGAGGGCCGTGTCCGGCGCAATCTCCTCGCTGATCGCCGGGGCGGTCATCACCTCCCCGACCGATGCGTCGCCCGACGCCACCATGCCCAGCCGCGCAGCCCCCAGCGCCGCGCCGAACTCGCCGCCCGCGGGCAGCTCGAGGGTCACGTCGAGAGCCGTGGCGATGAGCTTCAGCCAGTAGCGCGAGCGCGCGCCGCCGCCGATCGCCATCAGACGTTCGAGCCGCAGCCCGGTGGCGCCCAGCGCGCGCTGGCTGTCGCGCAGCCCGAAGGCCACGCCCTCGAGCACCGCGCGGGCCATGTCGTCGCGCGTGGTGTCGGCGCCGAGCCCGGTGAAGCTGCCGCGAATCCCGGCATCGTTGTGCGGCGTGCGCTCGCCCGAGAGATAGGGCAGGAAGCGCACTCGCCCCGGCGCCTGCAGGCTCTCGCCCAGCGGCGCGGTGAGCTCGGCCGGCTTGGCGCCGGTGATCCGCGCCAGCCAGTTCAGGCTGTCGGTGGCCGAGAGCATCACGCCCATCTGGTACCAGCGCGACGGCACCGCGTGGCAGAAGGTGTGCAGCGCCGTCTCGGGCGCCGGGTGATAGCCGTCACGCGCCGCAAGCAGCACCCCCGAGGTGCCCAGCGAGACAAAGCCCTGCCCCTCGTTCATCGTGCCGATGCCACAGGCCGCGGCGGCGTTGTCGCCGGCACCGCCGGCCACCACCACCGACGCATTCACACCCCAGCGCGCCGCAAGATCCGGGCGCAACGTGCCGCCGGCCTCGGAGCCCTCCACGAGCGCCGGCATCTGGTCGCGGCGCATGTGCCCCGCCTCGAGCAGCATCTCGGACCAGTCGCGCGCGCCGGTGTCGAGCCACGACGTGCCAGCGCTGTCGGACATGTCGGCGAAAGTTTCGCCGGTCAGGTAGTGGTTGAGATAGGCGGTCGGCAGCAACACCTTGTCGATGCGCGCAAAATTCTCGGGCTCATGGGTTCGCACCCAGTCGAGCTTGGGCGCTGTGAAGCCGGGGAACACGATGTTGCCCGAAAGCGCACGGACGCCCTCGGTGGCATCGAGCCGTGCCGCTTCGGCGTGGCTGCGGGTGTCGTTCCAGAGGATGCAGGGCCGGATCACCGCGCCGGAGGCATCGAGCAGTGTCGCCCCGTGCATGTGCCCGGAGATGCCGATACCACGGAGCCCGGCGAACTCGGGATGCGCCGCGCGCAACTCCTCCGCCGCGCCTTCGAGCGCCGCGACCCAGTCGGCGGGGTCCTGCTCGGACCAGCCCGATTGCGGATGCGCCGCCGCATAGTGCCGCTCGGTCGAACCGAGAGGCGTGCCGGTGTCGCTGACCAGCAGGGCGCGCAGCCCCGAGGTGCCCAGATCGATGCCAAGATAGGCCATGAACTCTCCCTTCTGCCGGACGGTCTCCGTCGGGCCGACGCTTGCGCGCGGACGCCCCGCCCCTCCTCCGGTCCTGATGCCTGCGCCAGCGCGGCGCTCTCTTCCCGCCGAGTTCTGCCCGCCGATGGTCGCGCTGGTCAAGCGGCGATGCGCACATCGCGGTGGCGCTACCATACCCTGCCCTGTTTCGCGCCGACCCGAGATCTCCCCCCTTCCTACGCCTGCCCCGATCAGCTACCCATTGGCAAAGGCCGACGCGGACGAGCGGCCATGCGAGGGCGCGAGCAGACATGAAACCCATTCGCCTGATCTCGGGCATCCTCACCGTCGGCTTCTGGACGCTGGCCAGCCGCGTGCTCGGCGTCGCGCGCGAGATCCTGATCCTCGCCTATATCGGGCCCGGCCCGGTGATGGACGCTTTCGTCGCGGCCTTCCGCCTGCCCAACATGTTCCGCCGGTTCTTTGCCGAGGGCGCCTTCAATGCCGCCTTCGTGCCGATCTTCTCGAAGAAATACGAAGGCGAGGAAGACCCGCTGCGCTTCGCCCGCGACGCGCTGAACGGGCTGGCCTTCGTGCTGCTGCTCCTGAGCGCGCTGGCGTTGATCTTCATGCCGGCGCTGGTCTGGGCCACCGCCGGAGGCTTTGCCGGCGACGCGCGCTTCGAGCTGACCGTGGGTTATGGCCGGATCATCTTTCCCTACATCCTGTTCATCTCGCTGGCGGCGCTGTTTTCCGGCGCCCTGAACGCCACCGGGCATTTCGCCGCCGCCGCCGCCGCGCCGGTGCTGCTGAATATCTTCGTCATCATCGCCATGGTCGTGGCTGCGGTGATTGGCGGCGACGTGATCCAGTGGCTGGTCTGGACCATTCCGTTTGCCGGCGTGGCGCAGCTGGCGCTGGTCTGGGTCGCGGCCGAGCGCGCCGGGGTGAAGGTGCGCCCGGGCATGCCGCGGCTCACCCCCGACATGAAGCGGCTGGTGCGCGTGGCGGTGCCGGCGGCGCTCGCTGGCGGGGTCATGCAGATCAACCTGCTCGTCGGTCAGCAGGTGGCCTCGCAGTTCGACAAGGCGGTGGGCTGGCTCTACGCCGCGGACCGGCTCTACCAGCTGCCGCTGGGCGTGGTCGGAATCGCGGTGGGCATCGTGCTGCTGCCGGACCTGTCGCGTCGGCTCAAGGCCGAGGACGACGGTGGCGCACGGCACGCCTTTTCGCGCGCCGGAGAGATGGCACTGGCGCTGACGATCCCGGCAGCGGTGGCCCTGATGGTGATCCCGCTGCCAATGGTCTCGGTGCTGTTCGAGCGAGGTGCGACCTCGGCCGATGACAGCGCCGCCATCGCTTTGGCGGTGGCGATCTACGGGCTCGGCTTGCCGGCCTTCGTGCTGCAGAAGGTGCTGCAGCCGCTGTTCTTCGCCCGCGAGGACACCCGCACGCCGTTCCGCTACGCGGTCTGGTCGATGGTGGTGAACGCGGTGATCGCGGTGGGGCTCGCGCCGCTGATCGGCTGGATTGCCCCCGCGATCGCCACCACCGTCGCGGGCTGGGTCATGGTGCTGATGCTGGGCATCGGCGGGCGCCGCATTGGCGACACGGCGCGCTTTGACCAGCGCTTCCGCCGGCGCATCTGGGGCATCCTCGCCGCCTCTTTTGTGATGGGTGCGATTCTGTGGGGAACCTATCTGCTGCTCGGCCCGTTGCTGAACAGAGACTACTGGCGCTACCCTGCGCTCGTGCTGCTGCTTGCTGTCGGACTCGTGTCCTACGGCGCGGCCGGTCAGGCGCTGGGGGCCTTTCGGCTGTCCGACTTCAAGGCGGCCCTAAGACGCAAACGGACCTGACACGGACGGACCATGACACTGACCTCGCTGATCACCGCCGCCGAAGGCTTCCCCGCACTGGAGAGGCTCGCGGCCTCGGCGCAGGAGGAGTTGGTCATGTCGTTCCGTATCCTTGATCCACAGACCCGGCTGCGCACGCCCGAACTGAAGGAGCGTGGCCTCGAGACATGGGCAGACCTGCTGGCCATGCTGTCTCAGAGGGGCGTGAAGATCCGCATGGTGCTGTCGGATTTCGACCCGATCTTCGCCTCCGATCTGCACCGTCTGGCCTGGCGTTCGGCCAGCGGCTTCGCCTCTGCCATGAAGGGCGACGTGCAGATCGTCTGCGCCCCGCACGGACAGATGGCCGGCCCGCTTTGGCGGTTGTTCATGCGGGGACGCATCGCCCGGATGATGAACAAGCTGCGCTCGGAAGAGAGCGGCAAGCTCACGCCGGTGCAGCGCGCGCTTCTCAAGGGGCCGGCACGTCTGCGCCCGGTGACGATCCACCAGAAATTCGCCGTCGCCGACAATGCCCGCTGCATCATCGGCGGGCTCGACATCAACGAGCGCCGCTACGACACCCACGAGCACGACCGCCCGCCGGAAGAGACCTGGCACGATGTCTCGATGCAGGTCGACGACCCGGATTTCTCCGCCGCGCTGCGGGTGCATTTCTCCGACACCTGGAACGATGCGCTGGCCTGCGGCGTGTCCTGCATCGGTGACGGTGCCGAGGAAATGCCGGCCAAGACCCGCCCGCAGCCACCCGCCGACCTGCGGCTGATCCGCACCGTCTCGGCCCCCTGCCCCGGCCCCGCCCGGCTGGCGCCGCGCGCCAAGGTGCAGGATCACGAGAAGGCGCTGATCGCGATGATCGGCGAGGCGCAGCACCACATCTACATCGAGACCCAGTTCCTGCGCCACCGGCCCATCGTCGATGCGCTGGTCAAGGCGGCCGAGCGCGCACCCGAGCTGCAGCTGGTGATCATCCTGCCGCCCGCCGCCGAGCGGGTGCTGTTCAGCAGCGACATGGGCTGGGACGCGCGCCACGGCCACGGGCTTCAGACCGAAGCCGCGCACCGGCTGACCAAGGCCTATGCCGAGAACCTCGCGATGATCTCGCCCGGCCAGTCGAAGCCTGCCAAGGACGGCGAGGCCGACGTGCTTGAGGCCGGGCCGATCTACGTGCATTCCAAGGTGACGCTGGTCGATGACCGTGTGGGGCTGGTGGGATCGGCCAACCTCAACGGACGCTCGCTGCGCTGGGACACCGAGGCCTCGGTGATGTTCCGCCGCCCGGAGGACGTGAAGGCGCTGCGCGAACGGCTGGCGAAGATCTGGCTCGGACCGCGGCTCGGGGCGCAGAGCACCACATCGGCCCGCACCTGGCGGCAGGCGGCGCTGGCCAATGCGGCTCTGGAGCCCGCCGACCGCGAGGGGTTCGTGCTGCCCTACCCTTCGGCCAGCGGCAAGGATTTCTCGCGCCGGGTGCCGGTGCTGCCCGACGACATGTTCTGAACCGCTCAGTCCCGGCGCAGCTTGTCGATCAGTCGCGCCCAGCCGCCGGGCACCAGCAGCAGCGTCAGCGTGAAGCCGGTGGCGAAGCCCGCGAGATCAGCCACCCAGTCCTTGCTGCCGCCGAAGATCAGCCCGAACACCAGCTGGATCGCCAGAAGCATCCCGATCAGCGAGAACGCCCGCACCTGTTGCGCCCCCAACTGCCCCAGTCGCAGCCAGAGCAGATAGGTGAAGCCGCCGATCAGGCCGTAGACCGCCGGGAAAGCACCGATCAGCGGCACCTGTGTCTCGACGATCAGCCCGTAGGCCAGCGCGCCGGCAAAGGTCGACGTGAAGAAGATCACCACGGTGCGCACCGAGCCCAGCGCCTCGGCCACCATCTTGCCCATCGCCAGCAGCATGACCCCGGCAAAGAGCGCGTGGGTGAAGCTCGCATGCACGAAGGGATAGCTGAAGAAGCGCACCAGATGCTCGGCGGGGAACTGCCCCGTCGCCAGCATCCAGCGCAGCACCTGCCCGAAGAACGCAAAGCGCTCCATCGCCTCGAGCCGCCAGCCCAGCGCCGAGGGCCCGCCGATCAGCCCGTAGCCCCCAAGCGAGAAGGCGGCCTCGACGCCCACGATGACGATGAACAGGGCCATGACCACCGGCGGCATCGGATTCAGGGGCGGTTCGTTATGCGGATGCACCATTGGCAGGGCTCTTTCTTGACGGCATGTCGGGGCATGGGTAAGCCAGCCCCACCCGAATTTCCAGACGGAGTTGAGCCCATGTCCGAGGCGGCCCAGAACAATCCCGCCTTCACCCCGCGCGTGTTTTCCGGAATCCAGCCTTCCGGAGGCCTGACGCTCGGCAATTATCTCGGCGCGATGAAGCGCTTCGTGGACATGCAGGGAAGCGGCATCGAGACGATCTACTGCGTCGTCGACATGCACGCGATCACCGTCTGGCAGGATCCGCAGGCGCTGCAGAAACAGACCCGCGAACTGACCGCAGGCTATCTCGCCGCCGGGCTCGACCCGACGAAATCGATCCTGTTCAACCAGAGCCAGGTGCCCGAGCACGCGCAGCTGGCCTGGATCTTCAACTGCGTCGCGCGTCTGGGCTGGATGAACCGGATGACCCAATTCAAGGACAAGGCCGGCAAGAATGCCGAGAAGGCCTCGTTGGGCCTCTATGCCTATCCCGCGTTGATGGCCGCCGATATCCTGGTCTACCACGCCACGCAGGTGCCGGTGGGCGAGGACCAGAAACAGCACGTGGAGCTGACCCGCGACATCGCGGCGAAGTTCAACCATGACTACGGCACCGAGTTCTTTCCGATGACCGACCCGGTGATCGAAGGGGCGGCGACGCGGGTGATGAGCCTGCGCGACGGCTCGAAGAAGATGTCGAAATCCGACCCTTCGGATGCAAGCCGGATCAACATGACCGACGATGCCGACGCCATCGCCAAGAAGATCCGCAAGGCCAAGACCGACCCAGAGCCGCTGCCCTCTGAGACCGCGGGCCTCGCCGAACGCCCCGAGGCGCGCAACCTCGTCAACATCTACGCGGCCCTCTCCGAGCAGTCAGTCGATGCGGTGATGGCGGATGTGGGCGGCAAGCCGTTCTCTGAGTTCAAGCCGATGCTGGCGGATCTTGCCGTGGCCAAGCTGGCGCCGATCTCGACCGAGATGGCGCGCTACATGGAGGATCCGGCCGAGATTGACCGCATCCTCGCCGATGGTGCCGGCCGGGCGCGCAAGATCGCCTCGCCGATCCTGAAGAAGACCTATGAGATCGTCGGTATGGTGGGCGCCTGAGCCCAGCTGACCGCGCGAAGATTTTTCCTGCGAAAAATCTTCATTCCGGCTTGATGCGAAGAGTTTTCGGACGAAAACTCTTCGTGCCCCGCCCTCAGCCCTTAACCCCGATCCGGGCAGAGAGCCGCAGCGCATGACTGGCATCGCTCGCCTGCGCCGGCATCACCGGATCATAGGCCGCGCGCAGGAGCGCCCCGATCTCGGGGCGCAACACCACGCGGCCATCCTCGAGCACGCCCAGCGCCGAGCGCTCGGCAAAGGCACGCTCCGACCAGAGCAGCATCACCTGAACCACCTGCGCCAGCGCCAGCTCCTCGGCGGGCTGCGCGGCCAGCGCCTCGTCGACCCGCAGGAACACGAAAGCCGCCTTGATCGCGCCCTGCTGGTCGAAGCGGAAGGCGCGGTACTGGTTGGCATCCGCTGCCTGCAGCTTCGCCACCAGCGGCTCGAGATCCTCGATCAGCCGCCCGAGGTCGGGCACCTCGAGCAGCTCGGCCCAGTCACGGAAGAAGAACACCATGACGTTGGCGCCGAGCTCGGGATCGGTCTCGGCCATCTTGGCGCCTGCAAGCGAACAGACCGCCTCGAACGCACCCTTGATCACCGAAAGCGTCTCGTCCTCGACCCCGAAAACGATCGGCACCAGCGGCCGCCCCCAGCGGGCGCAGAGGTAGCTGCCGTCATTGCGGGTGAAGAGTGGTTCGATCTCCTGCGGCTGCATGGGGTCTCCTTGGATGGCATTGGCGATGGCACTGGGCGCCGCGCTTATAGGGCAAGCGGGACGGCGGTTGAAGCCGGCTCAGCGCCGGCCCCAGAGCCTGCGCCGTCCGGGCGCCGGGCTATCCTTCTTGCGCTCGCGCAGGAAAACGAAGAGCCCGGCCCCCACGATCAGCGCACAGCCGACCCAGACATTCGCCCCCGGCCATTCCCCGAAGATCAGCCAGCCCCAGAGAATCGCCAGCGGCAGGCCGACATATTCGAACGGCGCGATGGTCGCCGCCGCCGCCAGCCGGTAGGCGGCGCTCAGCGCGTAACCCACGAAGCCCGAGAGCGTGCCCAGCGCCAGCAGCACCAGCGCATCGCGCCCGCTCGGCATCACCCAGGGGCGCAGCAGGAAGCGCAACGCCTCGCTCTCGACGCTGTCGGCATAGCGCCCGTCGCCCGCCACCAGCCAGAAGCCGAACGCGACCACGAGGAAGGTCGCCTGCAGGTAGACGGCCAGTGCCGAGGCCCGCGTGGTCAGCCCCAGCCGCCGCGTCAACACCTGCAACATGGCGTAGAAGAATGCCGCGATCACCGGCAGCAGAAGCACCACGCGCGAGACCTCGAGATCATCCTTCCACGGCTGCTGCATCACCAGCGCACCGAGAAAGCCCACCACCACGGCGCCCAGCCGCATCGGACCGACCTTTTCGCCGAGGAAGGGGATCGAAAGCAACGTGATGAACAGCGGGGCCACGAAGAACAGCGCCGTGACCTGCGCCAGAGACAGCACCGCGAAGGCGGCGTAGAAGGTCATGTTGGCGAGCACCACGAGCAGGCCGCGCAGCATGTGCAGCACCGGCGTCTCGGTGCGCAGCAGGTGCCAGCCACCCTCGACCTTCACCAGCGCCAGCGTGATCACCAGCCCCATGCAGGCGCGCGCGGCGACGATCTCGTGCAGCGGGTAGCCGCCCGAGAGCAGCTTGATCAGCATGTCGTTGACCGAGATCGCGGCCACGCCGAGACAGATGAAGAGGATGCCCAGCCCGGGGCGGTCGGAAAGCGTGTTCATGGCCATCTTGCTAGTCCCGCGTGGCTGGCGGCACCAGCGCAAAGCGCAACTCATCCCGCGGGGATCTGCGCCCGCTCCGCGCAATGCGCAGCGCTCGTGTAGCGCACAAGGGGCCCTGCGCGCGCGCACGTTGCGTTTCGACGCTAACAGGCTAGGTTCCGGCACCAAGACGACAGGACGGAAGGGACCGCGATGGCGATGGTCGAACTGCGGCAGGTCCGCAAGGTCTATGACAGCGGGTTCGAGGCTTTGAAGGGCGTCGACCTCGAGATCGAGAAGGGCGAGATCCTCGCATTGCTCGGTCCCAACGGCGCCGGCAAGACGACGCTGATCTCCATCGTCTGCGGGCTGGTGATGCCAAGCTCGGGCAGCCTCATGGTGGGCGGGCACGACGTGGTGGGCGAATATCGCGCGGCGCGCTCGCTGATCGGGCTGGTGCCGCAGGAAATCAGCCTCGAGCCCTTCGAAAAGGTCGGCAACGCGGTGCGCCTGTCGCGTGGGCTGTTCGGCAAGCCCCGCAACGACGCGCTGATCGAGGAGATCCTCCGCCGCCTGTCGCTCTGGGACAAGCGCGACACGCCGATCCGCGCGCTCTCGGGCGGCATGAAGCGCCGGGTGCTGATCGCCAAGGCTCTGAGCCACGAGCCCGAGGTGCTGTTTCTCGACGAGCCAACGGCAGGCGTCGACGTGGAGCTGCGCCGCGACATGTGGGAGATCGTCGCCGATCTCAAGGCGCGCGGCGTCACCATTATCCTGACCACCCATTACATCGAAGAGGCCGAGGCCATCGCCGACCGCATCGGCGTCATCAACCAGGGCGAGATCCTGCTGGTCGAGGAGAAAGCCAGCCTGATGAAGCGGCTGGGCCGCAAGGAGCTGCGCATCGAGCTGGCGGAGCCGGTCACGGCGCTGCCCGAGACGCTCTCGGACCGCAGCCTGCGTCTCGAGGAGGAGGGCCGCATGCTGGTCTATGATTACGACACCTCGGCCGAGCGCACCGGACTGGCGAAGCTGATGGCCGAGCTCAGCGCCGCGGGCCTCAGCGTGCGCGATGTCGACACCCGAAAGAGCACGCTCGAGGACATCTTCGTCGATCTCGTCAAGCAACAGGAGGGCGCGGCATGAGCGGCATGAACTGGCGCGGCATCTGGGCGATCTACCAGTTCGAGATGATGCGGTTTTTCCGCACCCTGCTGCAGAGCTTCGTCTCTCCGGTGATCTCGACCTCGCTCTATTTCGTCGTTTTCGGCACCGCCATTGGCGGCCGCATCGACCAGGTCGAGGGGGTGAGCTATGGCGCCTTCATCGTGCCCGGCCTGATCATGCTGTCGGTGATCACCCAGGCGATCTCCAACGCCTCCTTCGGGATCTATTTCCCCAAGTTCATCGGCACGATCTACGAGCTGCTCTCAGCGCCGCTGAACTTCCTCGAGATCGTCATCGGCTATGTCGGCGCGGCGGCCACCAAGGCGCTGTTCATCGGCACCGTGATCCTTCTGACCGCCTCGTTCTTCGTCGAGATCCAGATCCTGCACCCGCTGGCGATGGTGGCCTTCCTGCTGCTCACCTGTCTGAGCTTCGCGCTCCTGGGCTTCATCCTCGGGCTCTGGGCGGGCAATTTCGAGCAGCTGCAGCTGGTGCCGCTGCTGGTGGTGACGCCTCTGGTCTTCCTTGGCGGCTCGTTCTACTCGATCTCGATGCTGCCCTCGGCGTGGCAAACGGTGGCGCTGTTCAATCCAGTGGTATACCTGATCTCGGGCTTCCGCTGGGCCTTCTTCGGCATCGCCGACGTGCCGGTGGGGCTGAGCCTTCTGGCCATCGCGGGCTTCACCCTGCTCTGCCTCGGGGTGATCTGGTGGATTTTCCGCACCGGCTGGCGGCTGCGCTCCTGAGCCATCAGGCCGGCGCGCAGCTGCGCCGGCCGCCCATCAGCAGATCGGTCGTCATGCCGCCGATCCACATGCAAAACAGCGCCAGCCAGGCGGTGCCCATGAAGATCGACCCGCCGGTGACGCCGGCCCCGATGGCACAGCCCCCGGCCAACATGCCGCCAAACCCCATCAGCGCCGCCCCGAACATGGCGTTGCGCAGCGGTGTCGGCCCGTCGAAGCCCTGAACCTTCAGCTCGCGGCTCCAGGCGGCGGCAAGGAAGGCACCGAGGAACACTCCCGGCACCAGCCCGATGTCGAACTCCAGCACCGCGTTGCGGTCGAGGAAAAACATCAACGTGTGCGCCGATGGCCCGGTGAAGGTGGCGCTCTCGACCTGCACCGGGTCGAAGGCCACGTTGGAGAGCGCGTAGGTCAGCACCCAACCCAAAGCCACGGCAAAGCCAACACCCGAGGCAAAGACCAGCCGCCGCGCCCCGATGCGGTTGCGCCGCGACAGCTCGAGCGCCAGCACCGCGATGGCGAGCCCGATCACCAGCCCGGCCTCGCGCGGCAGATGCGCCGCCGCCAGCAGATCCATGTTGCGCCCGCCGGAGGTCACCCAGAGCGCCGCGATACGGTCGCGCCACGGCGCCAGCAGCCCGCCAAGGCTCATCTGCGCCACAACCGCGAAGATCAGCCCCGAGATCACCGAGCGCAGGTTGCCCGTCGCCGCCATCACCAAGAGCCGCCCGGAGCAGCCATTGGCCAGCACCATGCCGGCACCGAACATCAGCCCGCCGATGATCGCGCCGGACCAGCTTCCGGGCACTGCCATCATGCGCGCGTTCGAGGCATCGAACACCCCTAGCAGCTGCGCCCCCTGCACCCAGACCAGCGCCGTCGAGAAGGTCAGCAGCCAAACCGCCACCTTGTCCTTCATCTCGCCGCGCGCGAACTCGACCACCGCCGCGCGCAGGCAGAAGCGCGAGCGCTGCGCCGCGATGCCGAACACCACGCCGGTGATCAGCCCGAACAGTGCCGCTGTGGGGCTTTCGCCCAGACGGTCGACCAGCGAGACCAGGTCCATGACAGCGTCCTCCCTTTCGCTTGGCGGAAACTCATGCCCGCATGCGAATATGTTGTCCTTGATTCAGGTCATGAGAGCGCATGCGCGATGCCGGCCGCACCGGCCAATGTGCGCTGGCGCGCAACGACACGTCTCGCCAAGACCACACAAAGCGCCTAAGCCTGTGCCATGCCCCGTATCGTGCCCCTTGCCGCGGCGGGCGCCCTGCCGGTCTGGCGGCGGCCCGTGACGCTTCTCTTCCTGATGGCCATCGCCATGCCGCTGAGCTTTGCCACGTGGTCGGCGCTGCTCAACAACTTCGTCATCGACGCGGCAGAGTTCGACGGCTCCGACATCGGCTGGCTGCACACGGTGCGCGAGATCCCCGGCTTTCTGGCCATCGGGGTGATCCTCGTGCTCCTGGTGATGCGCGAGCAAGTGCTGGCGCTCTCGGCCCTCACGCTTCTGGGGGCCGCCACCGCCGCCACAGCGTGGTTCCCCTCTATGAGCGGCATCCTGATCATCACCATGCTGAGCTCGATCGGCTTCCACTACTACGAGACGGTGAACCAGAGCCTGCAACTGCAGTGGTTGCCAAGGGACCGGGCGCCGCAGATGCTGGGCTGGCTGCTTGCGGCGGCCAGCGGCGCCACCTTCGTGGCCTACGTGGTCATCGTGATGACCTGGGAGGCGCTCGGCCTGTCCTACAACAGCGTCTACATGGCCTCGGGCGGGCTGACGCTGGTGATCGTGGCCTATTGTGCCTTCGCCTTCCCGCAGTTCGAAAGCCCCAACCCCCAACGCAAGCGCTTCATTCTGCGCCGGCGCTACTGGCTCTACTACGCGCTGCAGTTCATGTCCGGCGCGCGGCGGCAGATCTTCGTGGTCTTCGCCGGCTTCATGATGGTCGAGCGCTTCGGCTTCGCGGTGCACGAGGTCACCGGGCTCTACCTGATCAACCTAATGGTCAACCTCGTGGCCGCGCCGCTGCTCGGCAAGGCGGTGCAGCACTTCGGCGAGCGGCGGGTGCTGATCTTCGAGTATGTCGGCCTGACCCTGGTCTTCCTCGCCTATGGCGGGCTCTACTGGTTCGGCTGGGGCGTGCTCTTGGCCTCGATCCTCTACGTCATCGACCATATCTTCTTCGGCCTCGCGCTGGCGCTGAAGACCTATTTCCAGAAGATCGCCGACCCGGGTGACATCGCCCCCACCGCCGCCGTGGCCTTCACCATCAACCACATCGCCGCCGTGGTCCTGCCCTTCCTGCTGGGCTATCTCTGGCTGGTCTCGCCCGGCGCCGTCTTCGGCCTCGCCGCCGGCATGGCGCTGATCTCGCTCAGCCTTGCGCTGATGATCCCGCGCCACCCCGAGCCGGGCCATGAGACGGTCTTCGCCTCCCTCGCCCCCGCCCCGGCGGAATAACCAGGCCGCCAGCGCCGCGCGCTGCCCTTCTCTGGTTCGGCAAATACCTCGGGGGTGAATTGGCCGCAGGCCAAGAGGGGGCTGGCCCCCGTCCTGCGCCGTGGCCCGGGCGAGACGGTCCGAGGCGGCGCAAATGCCCCGGTAACGGGCTTGAAGCCGTTTGCAGACATATAATCCTTCGATCCTGCTGGCCTTTCCGGGTTTTGCCCGTCAAAGCTGCGCGCATGGACCTCTGGATCGCCGTCACGCTCTCTGCCGCCTTCTTCCAGACCTTGCGCTTCATGCTGCACAAGGTGCTGAGCATGGGTGCGCTGAGTTCAACCGGCAGCACCTTCGCGCGCTTCGCCTACGCGCTGCCCGCGGCGCTGCTCTTCACCGCCGCCTATCTCTACGCCACCGGGCAGGGCTGGCCGCGCCTCACCCTTGCCTTCTGGCTCTACGCCTGGATCGGGGCGCTGGGGCAGATCCTCGCCACGATCTGCGTGGTGGCGCTGTTCCGGCAGCGCAATTTCGCCGTCGGCATCACCTTCAAGAAGACCGAGGTCATCCAGACCGCTATCGTCGGCTTCGTGCTGCTGGGCGAGGCGATCTCCCCCGCCGGCTGGGGCGCCATCCTGATCGGGCTCGTGGGGGTGCTGCTGCTCTCCGACACGCCCGATGTCGACGGCTCGTTCCTGCGCCGGATCGCCAATCGGGCGGTGGCGCTTGGGCTCGCCTCGGGGTTCTTCTTCGCTTTCTCCGCCGTCGGCTACCGTGCGGCCTCGCTCGAGATCAGTGTCGACGATCCGATCCTGCGCGCCTCGGTCACGCTGAGTTGCGTGGTGCTGTCGCAATGCCTAGCCATGGCGGTCTGGCTGAAGCGCTTCGAGCCCGGACAGATCACCGCCGTCTGGCAGGCCCGCAAGGTGGCGCTCTGGCTCGGCCTCACCTCGATGGCCGGCAGCCTGTCATGGTTTACCGCCTTCACGCTGCAGACCGCCGCCTACGTGCAGGCGCTGGGGCAGGTCGAGCTGATCTTCTCGCTGCTGGCCTCGGTGCTGTTCTTCCACGAACGCGTGACCCGCAGGGAACTGGCAGGGATCGGCTTCCTCGCGCTCTCGATCCTCGTGCTCGTGGCGGTGCTCTGAGGCGGCGCGCACGGGGCCTGCGGTCAGTCGAACAGGCTCGACTGTCCCGAGGGCTGCGGCGCTGCGAGGCCGAGATGGGTCCAGGCGCGCTGCGCCAGCATCCGGCCGCGCGGGGTACGCTGGATCAGCCCCTGCTGGAGCAGGTAGGGCTCGATCACTTCCTCGATGGCGTCGCGGCTTTCCGACAGCGCCGCGGCGATGGTCTCGATGCCCACCGGGCCGCCGCCGTAATGCTCGGCGATGAGACCGAGATACCGTCGGTCGGCGCCGTCAAGCCCGAGCCCGTCGACCCCCAGCCGGGTGAGCGCGCCGTCGGCCAGTTCGCGCGTCACCACGCCATTGCCCTCGACCACCGCGAAATCCACCACCCTGCGCAGCAGCCGCCCGGCGATGCGCGGCGTGCCGCGGGCGCGTCGGGCGATCTCGCGCGCGCCATCGGGTTCGGCCCGAACGCCGAGCTTCTCGGCGTTGCGGGTGACGATGCTGTTGAGTTCCTCGACGGTGTAGAACTGCAGCCGCGTCGGAATGCCGAAACGATCCCGCAGCGGCGTGGTCAGCAGGCCGAGCCGGGTCGTGGCACCGACCAGCGTGAAGGGCTGCAGCTCGATGCGCACGGTGCGTGCCGCCGGGCCCTCACCGATCACAAGGTCGAGTTCGTAATCCTCCATCGCCGGGTAGAGCACCTCTTCCACCGCGGCGTTCAGGCGGTGGATCTCGTCGATGAAGAGCACATCGTTGCGCTCAAGATTCGTCAGGATCGCCGCGAGATCGCCGGCCTTCGCCAGCACCGGGCCGGAGGTCATGCGGAAGTTCACCCCCAGCTCGCGCGCCATGATCTGCGCCAGCGTGGTCTTGCCAAGGCCGGGAGGGCCGTGGAACAGCGTGTGGTCCATCGCCTCACTGCGCTGCCGGGCGGACTGAATGAAGACCCTCAGGTTGGCGCGCGCCTCGGCCTGCCCGACGAAATCCCCGAGCATCTGCGGCCGCAGGGCGCGGTCGCGATCCTCGGGCATGGGCTCGGGGCGCAGGGTGGGATCCGGATCGGTCATATCCATTCCTTACCGCCTCAGCCCTTCGGCGCCAGCAGTTTCAGCGCCGCGCGGATCAGCTCGGCGGTCGTGGCCTCGGGCAGATCGCCGGCCGCCTGCGCCACCGCGCCTGCCGCCTCGCCCGGAGCGTAGCCGAGATTGGAGAGCGCCGAGAGCGCCTCGGACTGGGCCGGTGCCGCGGCGGGCGCAGGGCGCGGAGCGGGAGCACGGCGGGCGGCGGGTGCGGGAGACGGGTCCTCGAGCACGTCGTCGCCGGGGCTGGCCGTCGGGCCGGCGCCCATCGCCATGACCATGGGCGCCTTGTCCTTCAGCTCGTTGACCACGCGCTGCGCGGTCTTCGGGCCGATGCCCTTGGCGGCCTTGATCGCGGTACCGTCGCCGAGCGCGATGGCGCGGCTGACGCCGTCGGGACCGAGCGTGCCGAGAATCGCCAGCGACGCCTTGGCGCCGACGCCCTGAACCGTCATCAGCAGCCGGAACCACTCTTTCTCGACCAGCGTCGGGAAGCCGTAGAGTTGCAGCAGGTCCTCGCGCACCATGAGGTCGGTATAAAGCGCTGCCGCCTCACCGGGGCCGGGCAGGCCCGCGAGCACCCGGTCGGAGCAATAGACCACGTAGCCCACGCCGCGCACGTCGATCAGCAGGTGATCTTCGCCCTTGTACTCGATGCGTCCCGCGATGCGCCCGATCATGCCCGTATCCTTGCTTGCTGCGGCCCCACGTGATGCGCGTGGCAGATCGCGATGGCCAGCGCGTCGGCGGCGTCGGGCCCGGCGATCTGCACGCCCGGAAGCTGCATCTTCACCATGTGGTCGATCTGGCGCTTGTCGGCGTGGCCGACCCCCACCACGGTCTTCTTCACCTTGTTGGGGGCGTATTCACCCACCGGCAGGCCGAACTGCGCCGGCACCAAGAGCGCCACGCCGCGCGCCTGCCCAAGCTTCAGCGTGCCGACCGCGTCCTTGTTGACGAAGGTCTGCTCGACGGCAGCGATCTGCGGCACGAAGCGGGTCAGTACCTCGGTGAGCTGCCGGTGAAGCGCAAGCAGGCGCGTGGCGAGATCGTCGCCGCCCTCCGACTCGCAAACACCGTTGGCGACATGCCTCAGGCGGCTGCCTTCGGCGTCGATGATTCCCCATCCCAGCCGTCTCAGACCCGGATCAATGCCGAGAACCCTCATTCCTGCCCGCCTTTATGTTGCCTGTTTGCCATCGAGTAGCACGAAACGCGAACATTCGCCAAGCAAGAAGCGCGAACCTCCCTATTTGCGTGGCGCCTCTTGCGAGGGCGGTGCAGCCCGTTTGCGACATCCAGAGGTTTGCGCGCGACTTCGGAGTGATGGAAAAATGGGCGAAATTACCTGCGGTTAACTTATTTCATGAGCCATTCGCAAAACGCATAAGGACCATGCATTTTCTGCGAGTTGTCGTCTGACGAGCGCTTCACTAGATGCCTCGCATAGAAATCAGGCACTCTGAAAACATCAAGTCAAGGACACTGACCCATGTCGGCATATGACTCCTTCCGCCAGAACGCTGGTGCCGCCGGTATGGCCGGCCGCATCGGCACTGTCTTCCTCAATGGCTACGGCGCAACGCCGGAGCGTGGCGTTTCCGCCTCCTACGAGATCGCAGCCTCGGTGAGCCGCTTCTTTGCGACCCTCACCGACGCGATCGTCGACTGGAACGACGCGCGTCTGACCCGCAAGAGCCTCGAGGCCCTGACCGATCGCGAACTCGACGATATCGGTCTGACCCGCGCAGACATCTACGCCGTCGCACGCGGCGACTTCTAATACTACGGCCCCTCTCCGAGGGGCCACCCCCGCCACTCACGGCCAAGACGAGAAAGCCGCGCCCTTCCGAGGAAGGCGCGGCTTTCTTCATGTCTGGACATGATATCTGGCGGTGGGACAGGCGTCAGGACGCGTGCCCCTGCACCCTCAGCCGAAAAGCGGTTGCAGCAGGGAGGCCACCCACTGGCTGGCCGGGTCGGCGCCCATCAACCAGGCGCCGGCGCGCTCGAGCGCGCTGCCTTGGGACAGATGCGCGAGCCGCGCGACGTATTCCTCGATGCCGAGGCTGGCGCAGAGAAGGCCCTTGAAGACGAGAAAGCCAAGCACCGCGGTCAGCAGCCCCTTCAGCGAGAAGAACGGAACCCGGCGGATCGGCTTGTGCTCGATAATGCCATTGCGGTTCAGCTTGGTGGTGTATCCGCTGGCGAGCTTGTGGTGCTTCTGGACAACCGCACGCTGGCGCTTGTCGAAGTCGTATAGAGCCTTATCCATGGCAACCTCTTACACTCCGGCCCCCACCGGATGGGCCGCGTATGCGCTTCCAATGGGGCAAAAATGTGACTTTTGCCCCAGCATTTCCGCAAATCGGCGCGTTATGCGCCGCCGTTCTGCAGTGTCAGCGTCACCCAGTCACCAATCTCTTCGCGATGAATCTGATTGATGCCGTTCTGTGCATAAACCTCGACAACCTCGTCCGCCTGCCGGGTCAGGATGCCCGAGAGAATCGCGTAGCCGCCGGGCTGCAGATGCGCGGCCATGTGCGGCGCGAGATCGATCAACGGCTGCTTGAGGATGTTGGCGAAGACCAGGTCGAAGGGCGCGCGGGCGGCAAGCTCGGGATTGTCGAACCCGGCGGCCTCGACGCAGGACACCTTGCCCTCGAGCCCGTTGGCGCGCACGTTGGCCTCGGCCACCTCGACGGCGACCTCGTCGATATCCGATGCCATCACCGGGTCGGGCCAGATCCGCGCCGCGCCCATCGCGAGCACCGCGGTGCCGCACCCGATATCGGCCACGTTCCTGCCGGTGAACCCGCCGGTGGCGAGCCGGTCGAGCGCGCGCAGGCAACCCAGGGTGGTGCCGTGGTGGCCGGTGCCGAAGGCCATCGCGGCTTCGATCAGCAGCGGCTCAGCGCCTGCGGGGATCTTGTCGGCGTCGTGGCTGCCGTAGACGAAGAAACGCCCGGCCTCGACCGGGGTCAGCTCGCGGCGCACCTTGTCGACCCAGTCCTGGTCCGGAACCTCGGAAACGACGAAGTCCTGCGCCCCGAAAGCCGCCGCCAGCAGCGCCAGCTCGATGTCGTCGGGCGCTTCGGTGAAGTAGCCGCCCACCTCCCAGGTACCGCTGCCGTCCTCGATCTCGAACACGCCGATGCCGGAGGGCGCCGGCTCGAGCTCTTCCATCGCCTCGCCGAGCGCCTCGGCAGGGTCCTTGGCGGGAAGCTTGGTGAAGGCGGTCCAGGTCTTGGGCATGGGAAGGGCTCCGGGATTGACTGTGGGGCCGGATAGCGCGTTTGCGCCGCGGTGGGAAGGTTGGATCGATCGCTGCGCGCGAGGCTCGTGGTTGCGCAGGCGCTGTTCGGCCCGGCCCTGCGCTCGTGTCAGACGCGGGAGGGGGGCCAGCCCCCTCTTGGCGCTGTGCGCCAATTCACCCCCGAGGTATTTTAGAACCAGAGAAGCCAATAGCGCCGCGCCCCTGGCTTCTCTTCGTCAAAAATACTCCCGCCGGAGGCATCCGGCCTTGTTGCCGCGCGCAGGTGCCGGGACCGGTGCGCAGCGGCACATCAGATGTTGCGCCATTCCCCCGGCGCAAGGCCTTCGACCGACCAGTCGCCGATCGACCAGCGCACCAGCCGCAGGCAAGGCAGCCCGACATGGGCGGTCATCCGGCGCACCTGCCGGTTGCGGCCCTCGGTGATGGTCATCTCGAGCCAGGCGTCGGGCACCGATTTGCGGAAGCGGACCGGCGGCACGCGGGGCCAGAGATCCGGCGGCGGCAGCCGGCGGACCTGCGCCGGCCGGGTCGGGCCGTCCTTCAGCGTCACGCCGCGGCGAAGCCGGGCGATCTGCTCGTCGGAGGGATCGCCCTCGACCTGCACGAGGTAAGTTTTGGGCTTTTTGAACTTCGGATGCGCGATGCGCGCCTGCAGGCGGCCGTCATCGGTCAGCAGCAACAGCCCCTCGCTGTCGCGGTCGAGCCGGCCCGCCGGGTAGACCTTCGGCACATCGACATAGTCCGACAGCGTCGCGCGGGGGCTGTCCGCGGTGCCCTTGTCGGTGAATTGCGACAGCACGCCGTAAGGCTTGTTGAGCAGGATCAGCATCGGCGGCGCTCCGCGAAAAAGCGCTTCAGCAGCGCCTCCGAGGGCGCGGCGGAGATGCCATCATAGACCTCGGGCACGTGGTGGCATTGGGCATGGGCGTAGACCCGGGCCCCGTGATCGACGCCGCCCGACTTGGGATCGGCGGCCCCATAATAAAGCCGCGCGATGCGGGCGAAGGAGATTGCCGCGGCGCACATCGGGCAGGGCTCCAGCGTGACGTAGAGATCATGCCCCGGCAGCCGCTCGGACCCGGCGGCGCGGCAGGCGGCGCGCAGGGCGAGGATCTCGGCATGCGCCGTGGGATCGTCGAGCTCGCGGGTGCGGTTGCCGGCGCAGGCCACCACCGCGCCCGAGGGCGCCACCACGACGGCGCCCACCGGCACCTCGCCGCGGGCGGCGGCGGCGCGGGCCTCCGAGAGGGCCTGATCCATGTGACTGCGAAAGCTCATGGCGCCGGGTGATAGCCGAGCCGCACCGCTTTGGCGAGACGCTTCCCCCGGGCGCGGCTTTGCAGTATGGCTCGGCGCATGAAAAAGCCCCCTGCCCGCCCCTCCGCGCCCTCCAAGACCCCGACCGACACGCCGCCCGGCGACCGCATCGCCAAGGTGCTGTCGCGCGCCGGCATCGCCAGCCGGCGCGAGGCCGAGCGGATGATCGAGGAAGGCCGCGTCACGGTGAATGGCGAGACCATCGCCAGCCCGGCGCTCAACGTCACCGACAAGGACCGCATCACCGTCGACGGCAAACCGCTCGAGGCGCCCGAAGCCCCGCGCATGTGGATGTATCACAAGCCCGCCGGGCTGGTGACCACCACCAAGGACGAGCAGGGCCGCGAGACGATCTTCGACAAGCTGCCCGAGGACCTGCCGCGGGTGATGACCGTGGGCCGGCTCGATCTCAACTCCGAGGGGCTCTTGCTGCTGACCAATGACGGCGGCATCAAGCGCAAGCTCGAGCTGCCCTCGACCGGCTGGCTGCGGCGCTACCGGGTGCGGGTCAACGGCAAGCCCACCGAGGAGATGCTGAAACCGCTGCGCGACGGCATCACCGTCGATGGCCAGACATTCCAGCCCATGCAGGTCGAGCTCGATCGCCAGCAGGGCTCCAACGCCTGGCTCACCGTGGGTCTGCGCGAGGGCAAGAACCGCGAGATCCGCCGCGCCATGAGCGATATCGGTCTGACCGTGAATCGGCTGATCCGGATCTCCTACGGGCCGTTCCAGCTCGGCCAGATGAAGGTCGGGGAAGTTGTCGAACTGCGCGGTCGAATCGTCCGGGATCAACTTGGGCTAGAAGGTGCAAAAACCACTCGCCCAGAGCCAAGCCGTCGCCGCAAACCCCGCCCAATTCCGGACAAATCTCGGCGAACCCGCAATTAACCAATTGTTAACTTTGTCATAAATTCGCTTTTAATTCCCGTTTCACGCCGTTTTTTTGCCGATTTCAATCGCCATCATGAAGCCATGATGACGACGATCCTCGCCTTTGCGATTCTCTGTGTGAGCACCCTTCTGGTGCTGGGAAACCTGCGCATGGTCGCACACGACACCTATGTGGCCGTGACCGAAGCCGCAGGGCGTCTGCGGCGCAGCGGCAACCCCGGCGCGAAGCTCGCCTTCGCGGCGCTCTGGGTGCTGATTTTCGCCCTGAGCTTTCTTCTCTGACGGGATCGGCGCAGGGAATGATCGACATGACGGAACGACATCGGACAGAACAGACGGACGACGGGCTCGGGCCGCTCGACTCGGGCCTCAGCGTGCTGTTCCTCGCCGCGTTCCCCATCGTGCTGCTGCTGTTTCAGGGCAGCGCCACATCCGCCTTCACTGCCGTGCTCGAGCTGGCGCTCTTCATCGCGGCCCTGCGGCTGATCCATCGCGGGCAGAAGCTGAAGAACGCCTATGACGAAGCCGACGCAGCGCGCGCCCCGCGCCTGCCGCGCAAGATCATCGGCGCGCTGCTGATCGGCGTGATGGTGATGATCCTGGCGGGCCATCACTTCTTCTCGCTGATCCTGCCCCTCGCGTTCGGAGCGCTCGCCACCGCGCTGAGCCTCGCCGCCTTCGGCCTCGACCCGCTGCGGGACAAGGGCGCGAGCGACAGCGAACCCGAGCCGCTGGCCACCGCGCGCCGCCCCCGCCCCGACACGCAGGCGGCGCTCGACCGCATCGACGCCACGCTCGACGGCATGGTCTGCGAGATCGCCGCGCTCGGCGATGCACAGCTCACGCGCCACACCGAGGCGCTGAAAGGGGCCGTGATGGGGCTGATCCGCGCCCTTGGCGAGGACCCCGACGGCATGGAGCGCATGCACAAGCCGGTGGTGAAATTCGTCAAGCTGCTGAGGCGCGAGAACGACGACCTGCTCGCCGCATGGAACACCGATGAGCGCGAGCGGGCCCGGAGACGGTATCGCACCCGCATCACCGCGCTTGGCCAGACCTTCGAGGAATTCGCGCGCAAATCGGGCAAGAAGGCCGGTCGCGACGCGTTCGAACTGGAAGCGGACCTGCTGTGGAACCGCAAACCGCTGGAGCGCGCCGCATAAGCGGAGCCCCGCCGAGCACCCCCCCTAGCAACTTGCCCCCTTTGCCCCTAAGTTTTCCTTGAACCGCGGAAATACTGGAGGCGGCATGTCCGGCACGGCCCTGCAAAAAGTGGCCTACGTACTCCTGATCGTGCTCCTGTTCGGGATCACGTCGGGATGGCTCGGAGGGCTCTGAGATGGCGCAGCGCTACGGGGGCAAATACAGCCCCGACGCCGCCCCCGAACAGACCGAGGATCCGATTCGTCCCAGTCATTACAGGGGCGCACGGGTCGATCCGGTGGGGGCACGCTCGAACGTGCTTTTCGTCCCGCCCATCGTGCTTGCCGCGACCTCGCTGGGAGACGGCGCCGCCGGTCTCGTGACCGGCCTGATCGGCGCCGGCGCCCTTCTGGCGGGGGCCTGGCTGCTGCGCGACGGGCTGCGCGCACAGGCCGCCTATGATGAGCGCCGCGTGGCGCGGCGCCCGGCCATCCCGCGCAAGATATTCGCCGCCGGGCTCGCCGGGATCGGGGTCGCCATTGCCGCCTTCAAGTCCGAGCCCGGGCTGGTGGCACCGGCGCTCTACGGTCTCTCGGCCGTGGCTCTGCACCTTGGCGCCTTCGGAATCGACCCGCTGCAGAGCAAGGGCATGGAGGGCATCGACAGCTTCCAGCAGGACCGCGTCGCCAAGGTCGTCGACGAGGCCGAGACCTATCTTTCCGAGATGCAGGACGCGGTGCGCCGCGCCGGCGACCGCGAAGTCGAGGCGCGGGTCGAGCGCTTCCGCCAGAAGGCCGCCCAGCTGATCCGCACCGTCGAGGAAGACCCGCGCGACCTGACGGCGGCGCGGCGCTATCTGGGCGTCTACCTGATGGGGGCCCGCGACGCGGCGGTGAAGTTCGCAGACATCTACAGCCGCACGCAGGATCGCGGCGCGAGAGACGATTTCATGATGCTGCTGACCGATCTCGAGGACAGCTTCGGCCAGAAGAACGAGAAACTCCTGCTCGACAACAATTCCGATCTCACGGTCGAGATCGACGTTTTGCGGGATCGATTGAAACGCGATGGCGTGCGGCTGAGTTGAGCCTGTGCCGGGTCAGAACAGAACTGGGGGATATCCGATGTCCGAGAAGGTGAAAGCAGAGGCGGAGCAGACCGTCGCCATGGTCGACGAGGTCAATGCCGTGGTGCTGCCCGAGCCGGGCGAGGCGCGGGCGGTGGTTTCGCTCGAAGAGGCGTCTTCCGAGGTTGGCGAAGAGATCCGCTCGCGCATGGACGAGATCGACATGAGCGACACCAACTCGATCGTCTCGTTCGGGTCGGGCGCGCAGGTCGAGCTGCAGGAGATCAGCCAGTCGATGCTCGACGGGGTGCGCAACAAGGATGTCGGCCCCGCCGGCGACAGCCTGCGTGACATCGTCACCACCATCCGCGGCTTTTCGGTTTCCGAGCTCGACGTGCGCCGGGATCGCAGCTGGTGGGAGAAGCTGCTGGGCAAGGCGGCCCCTTTCGCCAAGTTCACTGCCCGCTACGAAGAGGTGCAGGGCCAGATCGACAACATCACCGACAGCCTGCTCAAGCACGAGCACACACTGCTCAAGGACATCAAGTCGCTCGACCTGCTCTACGACAAGACGCTCAACTTCTACGACGAGCTGGCGCTCTACATCGCCGCCGGCGAAGAGAAGCTCAAGGCGCTCGATGGCAATGACATCCCGGCCAAGGAGGCCGAGGTGCAGGCCGCGGCCGAGAACGATCAGGTGATGAAGGCGCAGGAGCTGCGCGACCTGCGCGCTGCCCGCGACGATCTCGAGCGCCGGGTGCACGACCTCAAGCTCACCCGGCAGGTGACCATGCAATCCCTGCCCTCGATCCGTCTTGTGCAGGAAAACGACAAGAGCCTCGTCACCAAGATCAACTCGACGCTGGTCAATACCGTGCCGCTCTGGGAAACCCAGCTGGCGCAGGCGGTGACCATCCAGCGCTCGGCCGAGGCCGCCGCCGCGGTGCGCGAGGCCAACGACCTGACAAACGAGTTGCTGACCGCCAACGCCGCCAATCTGCGCGACAGCAACAAGGCGATCCGCACCGAGATGGAGCGCGGCGTGTTCGACATCGAGGCGGTGAAGCAGGCCAATGCCGACCTGATCGCGACCATCCAGGAAAGCCTGCAGATCGCCGACGAGGGCAAAGCCAAGCGTGCTGCCGCCGAGGAGGATCTCAAGACCATGGAGCACGAGCTGCGCGACACCCTCGCCTCCGCCAAGGCCCGCCGCGACGGCATCGGCGACAATGCCGGCACCGCCGTGCCGAAAAGCGCCTGAGCCATGCACGGGCGCTGGCGCCATATCGGACTGGCCCTCGGGCTGCTCGCGGGCCTTGCGGCCTGCGACAGCTCGAAGCTGGCGCCGCGCCAGACCGACGTGCCGCCCAGCGCACGACCGGAGGGGCTGAAACCGGAGGTGCCCGAAGAGGCGCCGCGACGGCGCTCGCTCGCCAGCCGCGACCTCGAGACCTACTATGCCCGCGTGCAGGCCGACCTTCTCGCGCAGGGGCTCTTGCGCACCGATGGCGGTGGTCCCGACACGCCCTTTACGGACACCATGCTGCTGCGCAATTTCGAGCGCATCGCGCTGGCCGAAGAGTACGAGCGTGGCGCCGGGCTGCGCCCCTCGCGCGGTGAGCTCGGACGGATCAAGAAATGGAAAAAGCCGGTGCGGGTCGCGGTCGAGTTCGGCGCCCTCGTGCCCGCCGCGCAGCGGGTACAGGACAGCAACATGGTGGCGCAATACGTCCGCCGACTGGCCCGCGTCAGCGGTCACCCGATCGCGATGGATAGCAACGACACCAACTTCCACGTGCTCTTCATGTCCGAGGACGACAAGGCCGAGATCGCGCCGCGCATCCGGGCGCTGGTGCCCGATGTGAACCCCGCCTCGCTGAAGATCTTCGACAACCTGCCGCGCTCGATCCACTGCCTCGTGATCGCCTTTTCCGAGACTCCCGGAGGCTACGACTACGGCGAGGCCATCGCGGTGATCCGCTCCGAACATCCCGACCTGCTGCGCCGCTCCTGCATCCACGAGGAAATGACGCAGGGGCTGGGACTCGGCAACGACTCGCCGCAGGCACGGCCGTCGATCTTCAACGACGACGACGAGTTCGCCCTGCTGACGACCCATGACGAGATGCTGCTCAAGCTGCTCTACGACCCGAAGGTGACGCCAGGCATGGATGTGGACGAAGTCCGCCCCATCGTCGCGGCGCGCGCCGCCGAGCTGATGGGCGGCCCGTCCTGAGCCGCACTTAACCGGGCGTTCACCTCTCGGGCGTAGGACCGTACCGGCATGATCGGGACGGGACGATGTTCGACAACGCCACGAAACAGCAGGTTCTCTCCAGCGCGCTGCGGCTGCGCCTCGCCAGCAGCGCGCTGACGCGGGATTTCTATGACCGGCTCTTCGACCGCGCGCCCGAGTTGCGCGCGATGTTCCCCGCCGACATGTCGGCGCAGTCGGACAAGCTCTTCGATATGGTGCTGGTTCTGGTGCAGTCGCTCGACCACCTGCAGATGCTGGTGGCCGAGATCGAGGCGCTTGGCGTGCGCCATCACGAATACGGCGTGACCGAGGAACAATATGCGCTGGTCTCGGAGGTGCTGCTCGACACGCTGGAACATCACGTCGCCGACTGGTCCGAGGTCGATCGCAAGGCCTGGGCGCTGCTGCTTGGCTATGTCTGCGACCTGATGATCACCGGCGCCCGGGATCATGCCAGCTCTGCCGCGTGATCCCTGCCCCACTGGCGCCGGATGCCGACCGGGTGCACCGAAACCACCCCTTCCAATAACGCGCCCCTGCGGTCCGTTGAGGCGCGCCCGCCCCACCCTGCCCGGCGGTTTCCCCCCGGCCGCCGCTTGTGTCCGGCCAAGCCGTGGTTAAGTTGAGGGCAAACGCAGTTTCAGCGGGGCACCGCCATGGGCATTCTCGACTTCCTTTCCGGCCAGTTCATCGACGTCATCCACTGGGTGGACAACACCCGCGACACGATGGTCTGGCGCTTCGAGCGCGAGGGGCACGAGATCAAGTACGGTGCCAAGCTCACAGTGCGCGAGGGGCAATCGGCGGTCTTCGTCCACGAGGGCCAGCTGGCGGATGTGTTCACCCCCGGTCTCTACATGCTCGAGACCAACAACATGCCGATCATGACCAGCCTGCAGCACTGGGATCACGGCTTCCGCTCGCCCTTCAAGTCCGAGATCTACTTCGTCAACACGACGCGGTTCAACGGGCTGAAATGGGGCACCAAGAACCCGATCATCTGCCGCGACCCGGAATTCGGTCCGGTGCGCCTGCGCGCTTTCGGCACCTACTCGGTGCGCGTCACCGATCCGGCCCGCTTCCTCAGCGAGATCGTCGGCACCGATGGCGAGTTCACCTCGGACGAGATCAGCTTCCAGATCCGCAACATCATCGTGCAGGAATTCTCGCGCCTGATCGCGGGGTCGGGCATCCCGGTGCTCGACATGGCCGCCAACACGCAGGAGCTTGGCAAGATGCTGGCCGACGGCATCTCGTCCACCATCGCCGAATACGGCCTGTCGCTGCCCGAGCTTTATATCGAGAACATCTCGCTGCCCGCCGCCGTCGAGGCGGCGCTCGACAAGCGCACCTCGATGGGGGTGATCGGCAACCTCGACGCCTATACCAAGTTCCAGGCCGCCGAGGCCCTGGGCAAGGAAGGCTCCGCCGCCGGGCAGGCCATGGGCACCGGTTTCGGTGCGGGGCTCGGCATGTCGATGGGCGCGCAGATGACCGGGGCGCAGGCCGGCCCGTGGGGGGCGCGCCCCGCTGCTGCCGCGCAGCAGCCCGCCTCCGCGGCCCCACCCCCGCCTCCCCCGCCGCCGGTCGAGCATGTCTGGCACCTTGCCGAGAACGGCCAGACCAGCGGCCCGTTCTCCAAGGCCCGGCTCGGGCGCATGGTGACCGAGGGCGGCCTCACGCGCGAGACCTATGTCTGGACGCAAGGTCAGGACGGCTGGAAACGGGCCGAGGACGTGGCCGAGCTGGCGCAGCTCTTCACGGTGATGCCGCCTCCGCCTCCGGGCGCCTGAGCGACAGGACGGCGCAATCGTGCTACCCTGCCGCGAGGCAGCGGCCCGGGATCAGCGGGCATCACATGGGCGGGAACTGCATTTCAGGAGGTTCCCCGATGATCCTGCGGCTCTTTCAGGTCACCACCCGGCCCGGCAAGGAAGCGGAGTTCTCCCGCTTCTTCCACGAGGTCGCGATCCCATTGATGAACACCACCGACGGCATCGTGTCGGTGCTTCCCGGTGCCGCGCGGGTCGATAGCCCGCGCGAGTTTGCTTTCGTGATGGTCTGGCGCGATCTCGATGCGCTCAAGGCCTTTGTCGGCGAGGACTACACCACACCGCATATCGATCCCGCCGAGGACGCGCTGGTCGAGTCGCGCTCGATCCGCCACTACGACCTCGCCGAGATCTGAGACGCTTCAGGCCACGAATTCCACCTCGATGAAGCTCATCGGGGCGTCGCCGTAGTTGATGACGTTGTGCTCGGTGCCGGCGTCGCGGCGATAGGCCTCGCCCGCCTTGGTCACCACCTCGCGCACCTCGCCACCGGGCAATTGCAGCCGCATGGTCAGGTCGGTCAGCGCCACGATGACGTAATCGTATTCGTGCACGTGCCAGCCGGTCTCGGCGCCGGGCGCAAAATCGAACCTCGTCACACGGGTCTTCGCGTCAGAAATCATCTGGGTGGCAGCGGCTTCATCGCACATCTGTCTGGTCCTTCAGTTGGGGAGAGAAACTCTTGTCCGCGGGCAGCGCGCTTATCATCAGCGGGCCCATGCAGGCATCGGGTGGGAAGCTTAGCGCGTCATCGCGCAACGCCGGGAACGGGCGCTCGGGCGGCACCTGCGACTCGAGGATCAACCTGCCGTCGATGCAGAGATCCTGCGCCGCGTTGCCGATGTTGAAGCCGAAGCCGCCCGCGCCGCAATCGGTGCCGAACCCGTCCATGTTCCACGCCTGCGGCATCATCGCGCCCTCGCCGAACACGGCGAATTCCGAGCTCTGCGGCAGGAAGGTCAGCACCCAGCTGGTTTCCTCATTGAGCATCGACAGTGCCCAGCGCCCGACCGGGTCTCCGTCGCGGCTGCCCTCGATGAAAAAGCAGGTCAGGTCGCTCGCCGTGACGATGCTGCTGCCCAGCAGCGCGGCATCGAAGGACATCGCCCCGCGCATCACGTAGCTGCCCCCGCCCTGCCACTCGAAGCGGTAGCGGGCCTCTTCGGCGGCCGTGGCACCGGCAGAGGCGCAGAGCAACAGCCCTGCCAGCGCGGCGTTCATGCGGTGTCTCATGGCGACCCTGCAATATCCCGTATCGTTTCGCGGCCCGTCAGCCGGGCCCGTCCGGCGCCACCCTAGACAGCCGTTCCGGAAAGGAAAACCGGGTTCCATCGCCCAAGCATCCGACCTAGGGTCGGCCTGCCGGAAACAATGGGGCCGTGATGATCGAGGAACACCGTTTTCCCTGCCAGCAATGCGGCGCCGATTACCGCTACGATCCCGCCAAGGGCCAGCTGGTCTGCGACCATTGCGGCGACGTGCAGGAGATCGCCGAGCACGGACCGTGGTCCAACTCGATCCGCGAGCTCGATTTCCGCGCCGCCATCGACGACCTGCTGCCGCTGCAGGAGATGGAGGACCTGCGGGTCACCCAGTGCCCCAATTGCGGCGCCGAGGTCGAGTTCGATCCGGACACCCACGCCACCGAATGCCCGTTCTGCGCCACCCCAGTGGTCACCGACACCGGCACCCACCGCCAGATCAAGCCGCGCGGCGTGCTGCCCTTCATCCTCGACGAGCGCGCCGCGCATGATGCCATGACGGGCTGGCTCGGGCGGCTCTGGTTCGCGCCGAACGGGCTCAAGGAGTATGCCCGCAAGGGCCGCAAGATGCAGGGCATCTACGTGCCCTACTGGACCTTCGACGCGCAGACGCAATCGGCCTATCGCGGCCAGCGCGGCACGGTCTACTACGAGCGTCGCACGGTGATGCGCGACGGCAAGCGCCAGACCGTGCAGGTCGCCAAGGTGCGCTGGCGTTCGGTCTCGGGTCGGGTGGCGCGGTTCTTCGACGACGTGCTGGTACTGGCCTCGCGCTCGCTGCCGAAGAAATTCACCGACGCGCTCGAGCCCTGGGATCTGACGCGGCTCGAGCCCTACCAGCCCGAGTTCCTCGCGGGCTTCCGCGCCGAGGGCTACCAGGTCGATCTCGACGAGGGGTTCCGCGAGGCCCGCGTCATCATGGACCGGCAGATCGAGCGCGACGTGAAGTTCGATATCGGTGGCGACCGCCAGCGCATCGAGGGCGTCGACACGCAGGTCGCGGCGGTCACCTTCAAGCACGTACTGCTGCCGGTCTGGCTGGCCGCCTACAAGTATCGCGGCGAGACCTATCGTTTCGTGGTCAACGGCACCACCGGCCGGGTGCAGGGGGAACGTCCGTGGTCGACCTGGAAGATCGCGCTCGCGGTGGTGCTGGGGCTGATCGTCGCCGTCATCGCGGGCTTCATCCTGGCGCAGGGACAGTAGCGCGCCACCAAATAGGGCGGGCATCGCTGCCCGCCCTACGTCACGATGTCCGGGACCGGTCTCGGGGAAGGCGGGACGGGGATCTCCGCCCTGGTCGACCTATCCCTTGGTCACCGTGATCGTCCTGCCCCGGCTCTCCTCCGGCGCTTTTCTCGGGACAGTGATCTCAAACGTTCCGCCTGCCATACCGATCGCTGCGCCGTTTGCGCCGACCGGTGCAGACGCGAGCCCTGGCCGATCCTGATCGGTTCAGCCCTGACACACCGTCTTTCCGACAGATCCCAATGTATGTCTGTTTCGCCCGCTCCGCCTTGATCCCGCGCAAATCCGGGCCTTGTTTCCGATCCCGCAACGCGGCAAGTTGCGGCGCTAACAGAAGGAGGACCGACGATGATCCTGTGCTGCGGCGAATCGCTGATCGACATGCTGCCCCGGACCGCCAGCACCGGCGAGCCGAGCTTTGCGCCCGTCGCCGGCGGCGCGGTGTTCAACACCGCCATCGCGATCGGCCGTCTCGGCGCGCCGAGCGGCTATCTTGGCGGCATCTCCACGGACCTTTTCGGCACCGTGCTGGCCGAGGCGCTGACCGCCTCGCGGGTGGATTTCTCGCTCGCGCCACGCTCGGACCGGCCCACCACGCTGGCCTTCGTGACCCTGACCGACGGCCACGCACAATACGCCTTCTACGACGAGAGCACCGCCGGGCGGATGCTGTCGGAAGACGACCTGCCGGCACTCGGTGCCGAGACCGAAGCCTTGTTCTTCGGCGGCATCAGCCTGGTCTCGGAGCCCGCTGCCGACAGCTACGCCGCGCTTTGCGCGCAGGCGGGCGAGCGGCTGGTGATGATCGATCCCAACATCCGCCCCGGCTTCATCACCGACGAGCCGCGCTACCGCGCCCGTCTCGAGGCGATGCTCGCCCGTGCCGACATCGTCAAGATCTCCGACGAGGACATGGCCTGGCTCAGCACCACGCCTGCGGCGCTGATCGAGGGCGGCGTGGCACTGGTGCTCGAGACCCGCGGCGCCGAGGGCGTGGTGGCCTATTCCGCCGGGGGCGAGATCTCGGTCCCCGCGGAGCGCGCCGAGGTGGTCGACACCGTCGGCGCCGGCGACACGTTCAACGCGGGCCTGCTCGCGGGGCTCTGGCGCAGCGGGCTGCTCGCGCGCGGCTCGGTGCGCGGTGCGGCGCTGGAAGACCTGCGCCCGGCCATCGCGCTCGGCGCCAAGGCGGCGGCGGTCACCGTCAGCCGCGCCGGCGCCAACCCGCCTTGGGAGACCGAACTGTGAGGGCGCTGATCCAGCGCGTCTCGGAGGCGCGCGTCACGGTCGAGGGCGCGGTGCTGGGCGAGATCGGCCCCGGCCTGCTGGTGCTGGTCTGCGCCATGCAGGGCGACACCGAGGCGCAGGCCGACAAGCTCGCAGCCAAGATCGCCAAGCTGCGCATCTTCAAGGACGAGGCCGACCGCATGAACCTCTCGGTGCGCGACGTCTCCGGCGCGGCGCTGGTGGTCAGCCAGTTCACCCTGGCCGCCGAGACCAAGGGCAACCGCCCGGGGTTTTCCACCGCCGCCGCCCCGGATGCGGGCAAGCGCCTCTACGAGCGTTTCGCCGCCACGCTTCAGGCCGAAGGCGTGCCCGTGGCCACCGGCCGCTTCGGCGCCGACATGAAGGTGTCGCTGATCAATGACGGCCCGGTGACGATCTGGATCGACACCGAGGGCTGAGGTCAGGGCGACAGGCGGCGGCACCATTGCATGCCGCCCTCCCGGCCCCGGCGTCTTCGGATCAGCCCCCGACCCGGTTCGGCACCTTTTCCCCGGCAAAGAAGGCCCGAAGGTTCTCGACCGCCATCCGGCCCATGTCCTCGCGCACTTCCAGCGTCGACGTGCCGAGATGCGGCAGCAGCACCACGTTGTCGAGCGCCCTGAGCGCCTCGGGCACCTTGGGCTCGAACTCGTAGACGTCGAGCCCCGCCCCGCCGATCTGCCGCGCCTCCAGCGCCGCGATCAGCGCCGCCTCGTCGACGATGTCGCCGCGCGCGATGTTGACCAGATGCGCCGCGGGTTTCATCGCCGCCAGCACGCCTGCATCGACCATGTGATGGGTCTCCGGGCTCGCCGGGACCGAGACCACCAGCACGTCGACCTCCGCCGCCAACGCCTCGGGCGAGCCGTAGCGCTCGGCCGGGAAATCGAGGTTCTTCTCGGAGCGCGAGGCATAGGCCACCGACATGCCGAAGCCGAAATGGCAGCGCCGCGCGATGGCCTGTCCGATGCGCCCCATGCCAAGGATGCCGACGCGCTTGCCGGTCATATGCAGGCCCAGCATCTGCACCGGGTGCCAGCCCTCCCACTGCCCGGACCGCACAAGCCGCTCGCCCTCGGCGGCGCGACGACAGGTCATCAGCATCAGCGTCATGGCAATGTCGGCGGTGGCGTCGGTGACGGCGCCCGGCGTGTTGGTCACGGTGATCCCGGCGAACTCGGCCGCTGCCACGTCGATATGGTTGAAGCCGACACCGAAATTGGCGAGGATCTTCGCCCGCGGCGCACCCGCCTGCTCGAAGACCTCCGCCGAGAAGCCATCGCCCAGCGTCACCAACACGCCGTCATAGCCCGCGAGCGCCTCGAGCATCTCTTCGCGGCTCAGCGGGTACGGGCTGTCCCGATACGTCACATCAAAGAGCGCACGGGCCTCATCGACGACGCTCTCGGGCAGGTTGCGGCCGATCAGAACCTTGCTCAATGCAGCCGTGCCCCGAGGGGCACCTCCCCGTCGGGACCGGCCAACACCACCGCGCCGGCCGCGTCGGTGACGCCCAGCGTCAGGCATTGCGACATGAAGGGCCCGATCTGGCGCGGCGGGAAGTTCACCACCGCCATCACCTGCCGCCCGACCAGCGCCTCGGGCGTGTAATGCTCGGTGATCTGCGCCGAGCTCTTCTTTTCGCCGATCTCGGGGCCGAAATCGATCCAGAGCTTGATCGCGGGCTTGCGCGCCTCGGGAAAGGGCTCGGCGCGGACGACCTTGCCGACGCGGATGTCGACCTCGAGGAACTGGTCAAAGCTGATCTCAGCCATTGGCCAGCTCCCGCGAGCGATCGGCGGCGGCGGCGACGGTGGCCTTCACCAGCGGCGGCAGACCTGCCTGCTCGTCCATCAGCACCTCGAGCCCGGCCTGCGTGGTGCCATTCGGCGAGGTCACGTTGCGACGCAGCTGGGCGGGATCTTGCGCGGCCTGCATCGCCAGCGCGCCCGCCCCCGCCACGGTCGCTTTGGCAAGCTGCAGGGCGAGCTCCGGGGCCAGCCCCTGCGCCTCGCCGGCCGCGGCAAGGCATTCGATCATGTGAAACACGTAGGCCGGCCCCGAGCCGCTGACCCCGGTCACGGCATCCATCTGCGCCTCGGTCTCGAGCCGCACCACCTCGCCCACGGCCGAGAGAAGCTCCTCTGCCTGCGCCAACTGCGTCTCGGAGGCAGGCGTGTTGCCGACGATGGCGGTGATGCCCTGGCCCACCGCGGCGGGCGTGTTGGGCATGGCGCGGATGATCGGGGTATCGGCTCCGAGCGTCGCCTCGTAGCTAGCGATGGTGACACCGGCGGCAACCGACAGGAACAGCGTGGTGCCATTGCCGAGCGGCTGCAGCACCGGCAGCGCCTCGGCCATCATCTGCGGCTTCACCGCAACCAACACGATGGCCGGATCGGCGGGCAGCTCCGCGTTGAGGTTGACGCCCTGCGCCTGAAGCCAGTCCGACGGGTGCGGATCCATCACCCAGACCGACTGGGCAGGCAGTCCGCGCTTCAGCCAGCCTTCCAGCATTGCCGACCCCATCTTGCCGCAGCCCAGCAGGACCAGCCCGCGCCGCGCGATTTCACCGTTTTCCATCTTTGTCGCTCTCCCGTTCTTGGCGCCAATCTGTCGCGAGAGGCGCCCGGTTGCAAGCCGACGGACCATCGCTGTCGCGCGTTCACCGCCCGGATCACCTGGGGGCCGCGTCGGGCGGGGCAGCCCCCTGTCGCACCGGAGTTGCGCTTTCAAGAGATAAGGAGGGGGCCAGCCCCCTCTTGGCGCTGTGCGCCA
>NZ_DS022276.1:1967494-2100040 GCF_000153725.1 Salipiger bermudensis HTCC2601
ACGCCGCAGGTGGATATGCCGCGCGCAGACCCACGTGGCCGAGACCATCGCCCGAATCGAGCCGATGACAGCCAGGAGCGCTTCGAGGGCTTCGGCGTCACGGTGATCCGGGAGCATGGCCGCTTCATCTCGCCCACCGAGGTGCAGGCGGGCGCGCATGTCATCTCGGCCCGGCGCATCGTGCTGGCCACCGGCTCCTCTCCGTTCGTGCCGCCGATTCCGGGCCTGTCCGATGTCCCCTACCTGACCAACGAGACGCTCTGGCAACTGCGCGAGCAGCCCGAGCACCTGGTGATCATCGGCGGCGGCCCCATCGGGCTCGAGATGGCGCAGGCGCATCGCAGGCTTGGCAGCCGTGTCACGGTGATCGAGGCGCAGAAAGCGCTCGGTCGCGAAGATCCCGAGATGGCCGCCATCGTGCTCGAGGAACTGAGTGCCGAGGGTGTCGAGATCCTCGAGGAGACGCCGGCGCAGCGGATCCGCGGCAGCGACGGGGCCATCGCGGTCGAAACCGTCAGCGGCGCGGTGCAGGGCTCGCATCTGCTGGTCGCGGTCGGGCGCAAGGCCAACATCGAGGGGCTCGGGCTCAAGAAGGCCGGGATCGAGACCACCAAGGCCGGCATCAAGGTCGACGAGGGGCTGCGCACGACGAATCGCCGGGTCTATGCCATCGGCGACGCCGCCGGCGGGCCGCAATTCACCCATGTGGCGGGCTATCACGGCGGGCTGATCGTGCGGAATGCGCTCTTTGGCCTTCCGATCAAGGTGAAGCCCCAGATCCTGCCGCGCGCCACCTACACCGCGCCCGAGCTGGCGCAGGTCGGGTTGACCGAGGCCGAGGCGCGGCTCGAGCATGGCGATGCGCTCGAGGTCGTGCGTCTGCCCTATCAGCACAACGACCGGGCCATCGCGCAGCGCCAGACCACCGGCCTGCTCAAGGTGATGGTGGTAAAGGGGCGCCCGGTGGGCGCCTCGATCGCGGGCGCGCAGGCAGGCGAGCTGATCGGGCTCTGGGCGCTTGCGATCGGCTCGAAACTCAAAATGAGCGCGATTGCAGGGATGGTTGTGCCTTATCCCACCATCGCAGAGCTTAACAAACGCGTCGCGGGAACCTATTTCTCTCCCCGTCTGTTTGAAAACGAAACAGTGAATAGAATTGTAAGACTGGTGCAGCGCTGGCTGCCCTGACGGGACAAGCAGTACTCTTGATGCTCAACTCTCTTTCCGGCCGCTTCCTGATCCTCACGACGGTGTTCGTGATGCTGGCCGAGGTGTTGATCTTCGTGCCCTCCGTCGCCCGATTCCGCGCCGACTATCTCACCGACCGTCTCGAGCGGGCGCAGATCGCCTCTCTGGCGCTGCTGGCGGACGACATGCTCGACCCCGATCTCGAACGCGAGCTTCTGGCCAATGCCGGGGTCTACAACGTTGCCCTTCAGCGCAACGCCACGCGCGAGCTGATGCTGTCGTCAGAGGTCCCGGGGCCCGTGGCCGAGAGCTTCGACCTGCGCGAGGCCGGGCCGGTCACGCTCATGCATGACGCGCTGGTGCGCTTGGCGAGCCCCGAGCCCGAAGTCATCCGGGTGCTGGGCTACCCGTCGCAACAGGCCGGCCAGCTCATCGAGATCACCATGGAGGCCGGACCGCTGCGCAGCGCCATGCTGGATTACGGCGTGCGCATCCTGCTGCTCTCGGCGGTGATCTCGGTGATCACCGCGCTGCTGCTGTTCCTCGCTGTGCGACGGCTGCTGGTGCGCCCGATCAAGGGCGTGGTCGGCCACATGATCCGCTTTGCCGAGGCGCCGGAGGATGCGCGCCGCATCATCAAGCCCTCGGCCAGCGTGAAGGAGCTGCGCGAGGCCGAGGAGGCGCTTCAGTCGCTGCAGACCCAGCTTGCCGCGAGCCTGCGGCAGAAGGAGCGGCTGGCGCAGCTTGGCGGCGCGGTGGCGCGGGTCAGCCACGACCTGCGCAACATCCTGACCTCGGCGCAGCTTTTCACCGACCGCATCGAGATGTCCGAGGACCCGTCGGTCAAGCGCATGGCCCCGAAGCTGGTGGGCTCGATCACCCGCGCGGTGTCGCTCTGCGAGAACACGCTGGCCTTCGGGCGCGCCGAAGAGCCGGCCCCGGTGCTGACCCAGTTCAATCTCGCCGAACTGGTCAACGAGGTGCTCGAGGCCGAGCGTCTGGCGATCGACGAGCATGACGTGAGCCTCTCCGAGGATATCCCCGCCACGATGCAGATGCGCGGCGATCCGGAACAGATCTACCGGGTGATCGGCAACCTGGTGCGCAACGCGCGGCAGGCGATCACCGGCACCGGCCGGCCCGGTGAGATCAGTGTCGCCGCCTGGGCAGACGATACCGAATGGGTCATCGAGGTGACCGATACCGGCCCCGGCCTGCCGCCCAAGGCGCGGGAGCACCTGTTCCAGCCCTTCCAGGGCGGTGTGCGCAAGGGCGGGGCGGGGCTTGGCCTTGCCATCGTCGCCGAGCTGGTGCGCAACCACGGCGGCACGCTGCAGCTGGCGCGCTCAGACGAGAGCGGCACCTGTTTCGAGATCCGTCTGCCGATGGGAGAAATGGGCTGAACGAAATTTCTTCGAAAAACATTCTGGCCCCCCTTGCGCATCTTCGCGGGTAAGTCTAAACCCCGCCTCCACGGACCGATAGCTCAGCTGGATAGAGTACTTGACTACGAATCAAGGGGTCGGGGGTTCGAATCCTCCTCGGTCCGCCAGTTTCCGGGAAGCCCGCTGCATAGCGCAGCGGGCTTTCTTATTTTCTGCTCGGAAAACCAGACGTTTATCCACGCGCCGTGGACTGCAATCCGCAATATGTGCGCGGGCTCTGTAACAGTGTCGCAGTGCTTGGAGTGTCAGGGGCGAGGTTTCAGAGACTCGGCGCTCAGCGCGGGTGAGGGCGATCGCCTGAAGATCAGCGCGCCAGCGTGTGCCCGCCACGTTCGGCAGCAGGACTGGGCCGCTGGCAGACGCGGCGAGTCGGTCGTCGTGAGTCTGCGGCGGGTTTCCTTGTGCGAGAGAAAGCCGCAGCCATTTTCGCCGAGGGCGAATCGCTGCCGACCCCGAGCCGCGTGGGTTCTACGATCCCGGCCCTGTTCGGACTGCCCTTCGTGGTGCGGATCTACGGCGTGCTTGGCCGGCTGCCCCCTGAACGCGATGCCGGCACGTTCGGGCGGGCAAACGATGCGGGTGCGGTCTGCCTTGAGCGGGGAACGCCCGATGAGGCAGCAATCCGCCGCGCCTTGACCGACCGGATGGGCGCTAACGACTTCCCCGCAGGCGCGATGGGGCCCAAGGTGGAGGTGGCGCAGAACGTTGTCTGCGCCAGCGGCAAGCGCGCCGTGATCCGTGCCCTCAGGGATGTCGCCGTACGGTGCGGCGAAACCGGCATCGCCATCGACCCGGAGGTCGCCCCGTTTGGACTGGTACGCGAGCAGGCGCGGGCCACCCCCAGTTTGAGAAGGAAACGATCATGAGAGACCGGACCGCCCAGAGTGTTTCCGACCATGAGGCCGGAATCGGAACCGCTGCGCCCTGGACCCGGAGCGGCGAAGACGTTGCGGCCGGTCTGCACTGTGACGCCGGCACCGGTCTCTCCATGTCGGAGGCACAGCAACGCCTCGACCGGCACGGGCCCAACAGGCTTGCCGAGGGCAAGCAGACCTCGCCCCTGACGCTCTTGCTCGGCCAGTTCAAGAATCCGCTGCTGATCATCCTGATGATCGGCGCGGTGATCTCGCTTCTGACCGGCCACATGGTCGATGCCATCGCCATCGCCGTGATCGTGGTGCTGAACGCGGTGATCAGCTTCTACCAGGAGTTCAGTGCCGCCCGCTCGCTCGCCGCGCTACGCGAGATGGCCGCGCCGCTGGCCTTCGTCAAACGCGACGGCGAATGGGCCGAGATCCCCGCCGCCGACATCGTCCCCGGCGACATCCTGCGCTTCAAGGCCGGCGACATCATCGCCGCCGACGTGCGCTTCCTCGAGGCCGCCCGTCTGGCGGTGGACGAGGCTGCGCTGACCGGCGAATCCGAGCCCGTCGACAAGCACATCCTGGCGATCGACGATCCCGAGCTAACGCTGGCGGACCGGCTCAACATGGGCTTCATGTCGACCAAGGTGACCAGTGGAACCGGCCTTGGCATCGCGACCTCGACCGGGATGCAGACCGAGGTCGGCCATATCGCGCATATGATGGCCACCACCGAAGAGCCCAAGACGCCCCTGCAGGAGCGCATCGAGAAGCTCTCCAAGGTGCTGATCGCCGCGGCGCTGGGCGTGGTGGCCGTGGTCATCGGCATCGGGATCTTCCACGGCATGAGCCTGTCGGAGATGCTGACCACCGCGATCTCGCTCTCGGTCGCCGCCATTCCCGAGGGCCTGCCGACGGTCGTCACCATCGTTCTGACGCTGGGGTCGCAGCGCATGGTCCACAACAACGCGCTGGCGCGAAAGCTGGCGGCGGTCGAGACGCTGGGCACCACCTCGGTGATCTGCTCCGACAAGACCGGCACGCTGACCCAGAACCAGATGCAGGTGATGCGGCTCTGGGCCGGCGGCAAGACATGGGATCTGACTGGCGAGGGCTTCGACCCCACGGGCGACTTCCTCGATGCCGAGGGCCGTGCCGCTGTGATCGCCGAGGAACAGGACCTGGCCCATATGCTCGAGGTCTCGGTCTACTGCAACGAGGCCGAGCTGATGCTCAAGGATGGCCGCCACGCGGTGCAGGGCAACCCGACCGAGGGCGCGCTGGTCGTCGCCGGCGCCAAGGTCGGCATCAGCCGCGACGCGTTGAAGAAGGACCATTACGACATCCTCCAGTCCTTTCCCTTTGACAGCACGCGCAAGATGATGAGCATGCATGTGCGCACGCCCGACGGTCGCAAGGTGTTGGTCGCCAAGGGGGCGCCCGACGTCATCATGTCCCGCGCCAAGGGGATCTTGCTGAATGGCGAGATCCGGCCTCTCGACGATGGTATCCGGGCGCAGGTCGAGGAGGTGATCGAAGATTTCGGCGGACGCGCGCTGCGCACGCTTGCCGTGGCCTTCCGCTATGCCGAGGACGGCACCTTCGATCCCGCGGACCCCGAGCATGACATCGTGCTGCTGGGTGTCCACGGTATCATGGATCCGCCGCGCCCCGAGGTGAAACGCGCCGTGGCCGATGCCACCTCCGCAGGCATCCGCACGGTGATGATCACCGGCGACCACGCCGTGACGGCGCAGGCCATCGCCGAGCAGATCGGCATCCGCACCTCCGAGGCGCAGACCGTCCACACCGGGCACGAGATCGACGGCATGGATGACAGGCGGCTGGCCGAGGTCGCGAAGAACGCCGCCGTGTTCGCCCGCGTCACGCCCGAGCACAAGCTGCGTATCGTCAAGGCGATGCAGGCCAATGGCGAGGTCGCCGCGATGACCGGCGACGGGGTCAACGACGCGCCGGCCCTGCGCACCGCCGACATCGGCGTGGCGATGGGCATCACCGGCACCTCGGTCGCCAAGGACAGCGCCGCGCTGGTGCTGCTCGACGACAACTTCTCGACCATCGTCAGCGCCGTCCGCGAGGGCCGCAGGATCTATGACAACCTGCTCAAGTTCGTGCGCCAGGCGTTGACCTCGAACGTGGCCGAGGTGTCGACCATCCTGTTCGCCTTCCTGCTCATGGGCAACGAGCCGCTGATCCCGCTCGCCCCGCTGATGATCCTCTGGGTCAACCTCGTCTCCGACGGGATCCCGGCGCTGGCGCTGGGCTTCGAGGAGGCCGAGCACAACGTCATGCGGCGCGCCCCGCGGACCCGGGACCACGACCTGTTCTCGGACGGCATGAAGGAGCGCATCCTGATCCGTGGCCTCGCCGTGGGTGGCATCAGTTACTACACCTTCTCGCAGGGGCTGGCGATGGAACTCGGCTTCGAGATGGCCCAGACCATGGCCTTCGTGACCATCATGTTCGCGCAGCTTTGGCATGTCTTCGATGCCCGCACGACCACGACGCTGTTCCGCAAGTCGCCCTTCGGCAATCCCAAGCTGCTGATGGCGGTGGGAATCTCGCTGGCGCTCTCGGCCATCGCCGTCTACTCGCCCTTCGGCCATTACGTGCTGGGCACCGCCAGCCTGCCGCTGAGCATCCTGCTGGCCTGCGCCTTCATTGCGGCGGTCCCGACCTTCGTGCTCTCGGGCATCAAGGAGGTCTTCGGGTTCAAGTTCCTCTGAGCCTTGCTCTCCGCGCAAGAAACAAGACCCGGCGTTTCCGCGCCGGGTCTTTCGGTGTCTCCTGGCCGGGCTTCGAGGGGCGGGGGTATATCCTGCCACCCCGCCACTCCCCCCGGCTGTCGCGGAGCGTGGTCTTGACCTGTTCGCTGGCAGCCGACCCGCAGGGTCGCGGGCCCGAAGGCCCGCCCCGCGAGGTCAGTAGTCTTTCTCGAAATAGATCCCGAGGCCGCTGTCGCCGCCGGTGTCGGCACTGGCGCGAGCCTTGACGTTTCGGTTGATCTGGTAGTTCAGGTTGATCGACGTCTCGCCGCCGGAATCGACCTCCACGTCGGTATAGAGATCGTCGCTGATATACTTGCCCAGACGCAGCCCGGCATTGCCTTCGTCATCGGTGGTGACGTCGAAATCATCCAGCCCGAAGCCTCTGCGCAGGTTGCCGACGATGCCTTCACCGCCCTGACCGGCCAGCGTGTTGACCGCCGCCGCGATGCGCAGCGCCTGCAGCGCCGACAGTTCGGTCACGTCGCGCCCGAACAGCAGCAGGGCCAGCACCTCTTCCTCGGGTCGCGAGGGGTTGGAGCTGAAGGTCACCTCGGGCTCCGTCGCCTCGCCCTCGATCGACACGGTCACCACGGTGCCGTCGCGCTCGGCGGTGGCCTCGACCTCGATGGTCGGGACGAAATCGCCGGTCAGGCGCAGGATCGCGGTGTCGAGCGTCAGGCGCTGGCCGAGGATGTCGAGCCGGCCGCGGATCAGGTCGAACCGGCCCACCGGCACGATGTCCTGCGAAGTGCCCGTGATCCTCAGCGAGCCGCCAAGCTCGGCATCGAGGCCGCGGCCGCGCACGAAGATCCGTGACGGCGCCCGGATTTCGAGATCGAGCGGCAGGGTGTAGGCGGGACCGCCGCGGGAGCTGCCGGTCTCGATCAATCCGGCGCGGGCGCGGGTCTGGCGCACCGGGGCGGGCTCGGAGAGATGGGTGAGCGTGAAGCCGCGGCTGCCCGGCCCGAGGCCGGTCTCGGGGATGCGCAGCTCGGCCTGCTCGATGTCGATGCGGCCGCCGATGGTCGGTCCGGTGAGCAGGGGACCCTGCACCGTCACCCGCCCGCCGGCGGTGGCCTGGTAGAGCCGGCGATCCTCTAGCAGCAGCTCGCGCATCTGGACCGTGAGGTCTGCGCTGTAAGGCGCGTTCAGCCCGATGGTGCCGGAGGTCTCGAGACGCCCGCCGGTGGCGAGCTGGCCGGTGACGTCGAGCCGCACCTGACCGCCGCCGAGATTGGCGTTGATGTTGATGCCGTTGAGCGAGAGGCCCGGCCCCGGCAGCACCACCTCGGCGCCGTTCACCGTGACGGTGCCCGCCAGCGAGGACGGTGCCAGAGGCCCGTTGAGGCGCAGGTTCAGCTGCGCCATGCCTGAGAGCAGGTTGGGCTCGGCGATCTGGTTGGCGAGCGCCAGCGGCGCGTTGCCGGCGATGGACAGGTTGGCGCTGTCGAAGCTCTGCGCCAGCGTGCCCGAGACCGTCGCCTGCGTGCCGCCGGGGGCGTTGATCCGGGTGTCGACCTGCCACGGCCCGTTGCCGGAACCGCCAAGCGTGCCGCTGGCGGTGGCTCGGCCCGGCAGCTGCGGCACGATCACGCCCAGATTGTTCAGCGCCACGTCATAGCTGAGTGCGCTGTCGCCGGACTGGCTCAGCGTGCCGTTCATCGTGGCGGTGATCTGTGAGGTGGTCACGTCGAGCTCTTCGACGGTGATGTTGCCGTCGTCGTCGCGCCTGGCCGAGACCACGGCGCTGCCGCTGCCGCCAGCAAGCCTGTCGGCGATCTCGATGCCGGTGGCGAGGTCGCGCGTGTTGAGCGTACCATCGGCGCTGAATGCACCCGTGGCCAGCGTGTAGCTGCCCGCGCCGTCGAAGCTCACCGAGCCGCGCAGGGTCTGCCCCGTGAGCGGCGCATAGGCCGCCAGGGAACCCACCGAGGCGGTGCCGTCGAAGCCCACGGTTCCGATCTGGCCTTCGTCGGTCTTGCTCGCGGTGACGATGCCGCCGGCCAGGGTCTGCCCGGGACCGCGTGCGGTAAAGTCGAGCCGGTAGGCCTCGGCGCTTTCCTGCAGGTTGCCCGATACCGAGACGCTGCCCGACATGCCGGGCGCGACCGGGCTCAGGTCGGGCAGGGTGAGGTTGAAGGTGGCAGTGCTGCCGTCGCCCACGAGGTTGCCGTTGGCGGTGAGCTGGATGCCCGGCCCGTCGACATCGGCGCGCCGGATGGTGATGCCCTCGGCGTCGCGCGAGACGTCGATCTCGGTGCGGGTGGTTCCGCGCAGAAGCCCGTCGACCTGCTGGATGCCGATCGCAAGGTCATTGGTCTCGAGCGTGCCGTCGGCGTCGAAATAGCCGCTCTCGAGCGCGTAGGCGCCTTCGCCGTCGAAGCTGAAAGAGCCGTCGAGCTCGCGGCCTGCGAGGTCGGCAAAGGCCGACAGGTCGCCGCCGGCTGCGGTGCCGTCGAAGCTCACGTCCGCGATTCCGCCATCTTCGGCCTTGGTCGCGGTCACGTTGCCGTCGATCTGGGTCTGAGCCGGGCCGGTGGCGGCGAGGTTCAGCAGGTAGGCCTCGGCGCTTTCCTCAAGCGTGCCGCGCAGGGTGGCGCGCCCCGACAGCCCCTCGGCACGCAGCCGGGTGAGATCGGGCAGGGTGATGTCGAAGCTCGCCGAACTGCCGGCGTCGAGCAGCGTGCCGCTGGCGGTCATCTCGAGGCCGGGGCCATCGACCTCGGCGCGGCGGATGGTGATACCGTCCGCATCGCGGGTCACGTTGACCTCGGCGTCGGTAGTGCCCTGCAGCAGCCCGTCGACCGGGTCGATGCCGATCTCCACATCGCGGGTCTGCAACGACCCGTCGGCGTCGAAATAGCCGTTCTCGAGCGTGTAGCTGCCGGTGCCCTGAAAGCTTGCCGCCCCGTCCAGCGGGCGGTCTGCGATGGCGGCAAAGGCAGAAAGATCGGCCGCCGAAGCGTCACCGGTGAAGCCCACCGACACGACCCCGCCATCCTCGCCCTTGCCGGCGGTCACCACGCCGTCGAACTGGGTGTTGCCGGGACCGGACGCCACGAGGTCGAGCGCGTAGGCGTCCTCGCCCTCGTCGAGGGTGCCGGTCAGCGTGGCCGCGCCGCTCATCGCGGGATCGACCAGCGACAGGTCGGGCAGGGTGAGGTCGAACTGGCCGGTGCTTGCGCCAGTCTGCAGCTGTGCGTCGGCGGTGACGACGATGCCTGGCCCGTCGAGATCTAGGTTACGCAGGAACGTGCCCTGCTCGGTGCGCGCCGCGGTGGCGTCGAGCGTCAGGTTGCCGGCCAGTAGGCCGTCGACCTGCGGGATGCCTGCGGCGAGATCGGTGGCGTTGCCCGCCACGGTAATGTCGAAACGGCCCGAGACCGGCTCGGCCCGGCCCGAGACGCGCACGTCGGCATCGCCGCCGAGCTCACGCCCGGCAAGGCCAGAGAAGCGGGCAAGATCCTCGGCGCGGATCTGGAGGTCCGGCTCGATGGCCGGGTCGGCGCCTTCGGTCAGCCCCGAGAGCACCACGTCGCCCTGCACGCCGATGCCCGCGCCGGTCAGGTCGATGCCGGTGATCTCGAGCGGCGAGCCCTGCTGCCAGTCGAACTGCAGCGCGCCGGTCATCGCGTCACCGGTGGCCTCGGCCAGTGAGGCATCCGAGAAGGCCAGCCCCGTCATGTCGAGGTTCAGCTGCCCGCGCACCGCGCCGGGAACGCTGCTGGTCTCGTTCTTGGCGATGACGCCGGCGCCGGAGAGCTGGGCGCTTTGAAGCGACATCTCGGGGCGGTCGAGCCCCTGCAGCGCCAGCTCAAGCGTGAATTCGTCGCCCACCGAGGCGTCGAAGAACAGTGACAGCGTCGCCTGTTCGAGCAGCGTCTCGTCCTGTGCGAAGGCGAGCCGCACCGGGCTGCCATCCTCGGAGGCGATGCGGCCCGACAGGCGCAGCCGCTCGGGCCAGCCCTCGGCGCCGATGCGTGCCTCGCCGTCAAGCGACATGGCGGCGGTCTCGAGCGTCAGCTCGTCGAGCTCGATGGCGCCGCCGGTCTCGAGGATTCCACTGGTGCGCAGCAGTTGGTTGTCGCCGAGAAAGGCGCGCTGCTCCTGCGGCAGCAGCGGCCGCAGGTCGCCCTCGAGGTTGGCGGCAAAGCGGTGGCCTTCTTCCTCGACGCCTTCCAGCGTGACCTGACCGCCAAAGCGGTCCTCGCCATCGGTGGCGAGCGTGAGATCGGCGGTGAAATCGTCGACCACGCCCTCGCCCTGCACCGCGAGGCGGATCGGCGGGGCGCCGGGCAGGCCCATCTTGGTGGTCAGCAAGCCGCCGGAGCCTTCCTCGAGCACGAGATCGACCAGCAGTTCACGGCTGTCATTGGCATAGCTGCCGGTGAAATTCAGCGCGTCGGTGGGGCCGTTCTGCCGCACCACGGCAAGCTCGACATTGCCCTCGCCATCGGCGAGCTGGGCAGTGCCCTCGACATTGAGCGTGACCTCCTCGCCGATCACCGGCGCGCCAAGCTCGACCGTCTCGATGGCGAAGCGGCCGACATTGACCGAGACCGGCAGGTCGGGCAGCGCAAAGCTGCCGCCACTGGCCTCCGGGGCCGGCGCGGCAGAGCCGGAGGCGGGCAGGCGGGCCAGCTCCAGCCGCTCGGCGCTCAGCTCGTCGACCTGAAGGCGGCCGCGCAGCAGGGCAAGACGGCTCCAGTCGAGCTCGGCGTTCTCCAGCGTCAGCCAGATGCCCTGATCGTCGGCAATGGTCAGGCGCTCCATCGTGGCCTGCGAGCTCAGGGCGCCGCGGAAGCCGCGCACCGTCACGTCCATGCCGTCGCCCGAAAGCGCGTTCTCGATCAGACGTTCAAGCCGGGTGCCCTCGTCGTCTTCCTGCGCCATCGCGGGCAGGGACAGTCCGAGAAGCAGGGAGAGGAGGAGGAGAAACCGTTTCAAAATGCCTGACCTATGCCGATGTAAAGCTGTACCCCTTCGCCGGTATCGCCCGAGACCGGGCCGGCGACATCGACTCTGAGCGGGCCGATCGGGGTAGAATATCGCACGCCGAGACCGGCGCCCGCGTGCCAGTCGCCCTCGGTGCCGGGGGCGCTGGCCTCGCTGATATAGCCAGCATCTGCGAAGGCGACCACGCCCCATGTGTCGTTGATGTCCTGCCGCAATTCGGTCGAGAGGCCGAGGAAGCTGCGACCGCCGGTCTCATTGCCGTCGAATTCGACGGTGAGCGACTGGTAGGGCTGGCCGCGCACGGTGCCGGCGCCGCCCGAATAGAACAGGAACTCGGGCTGGGTGTCCTCGAGCTCGGCACCCACCACCGAGCCAAGCTGAAGCCGGCCGGCGAGCACGGTGCTCTTGCTCTCGCCAAAGCCGTAATAGCCGCGCAGATCGGTAAAGAGCCGTGCGCCGTGGCCCTCGCCGTCGAGATTGTAGAACGGTGTCAGCTCGGCATCGAGATACCAGCCCGAGGTCGGGTCGAGGTCGATGTCGCGCTTGTCCCATGTCAGCGAGAGCGGCAGCGTGAACAGCAGGAACTCGCGCTCGCCAAGATCGTCCTCGGTCTGCGAATAGAACAGCCCGACACCGATCTCGCCGGTCAGGTCGTCGTTGAAACGCCGGGTGAGACCGGCGGTCAGCTCGGCGGTATCGGCCGAGTAGGTCGGCTCGTTCAGGGTCGAGACCGAGGCCTCGAAGAAGGCGTCGGTGTTGGGGCCGAGCTCGGCGATGGCCGCCGGAACCTCGAGCCGCGCGGTCAGGCTGGCATCGAGCGCGTCGCTGCCGGAGGCACCGATATCGGTGACCTCGCCGTCGATGCGCAGCCGCTCGGCGCCGCCCCAGAGATTGCGGTGCAGCCAGAAGGCGGTGAGGCTCAGCCCTTCGAGCGACGAGATCTCGGCGCCGAAACCGAAGCGGCGGGGCTTGTTGTCGACCACGTCGACGATCATGTCGAGCGTGCCGTCCGGGTTCGGCTGCTCGGCCTCGCGCACGGTGACGCTCGAGAAGGCGCCGGTGCGGGTGAGGCGGTTGGTGACGTCCTGAACCTCTTCGGGATCGAACCGCTCGCCGCTGGGCAGACCGGCGATGCGCCGCTGCGCCGCGGTGCGCACCGCGCTGGAGCCGTCGGTGTCGAGCCGGCCGAAGCGCAACTCGGGCCCGGGGGCGATGCGCATCGCCACGTCGAGTTCGCTGGTGCGGTGATTGGCGGTGACCTGTTGGTCGGTGACCTCGGCCTTGGCGTGTCCGATATCGCGCCAGCCGTCGACCCCGGCCTCGGCGGCATCGCCCACCACCGAGGCGCGGGCGGTCTCGCCACGGGCGAACGCTTCGGGCAGCTCGGTCTCCGGCGCCAGCGGGGTCAGCTCGGTCCGCCCGAACTCGAAAGAGGGACCGGTGTCGATCCGCACCGTGACGGTGCCGACCGTGTCGGGCGTACTGAGCAGCGGAATCTCCGAGGCCTCGCGGCCGTCGATCAGGATGCTGATGACACCGCCGTAATAGCCATTGGCATAGAGCGTCTCGAGCAGGATGCCGTAATCCGACAGCGCCGCGGCGAGCACGTCCTGTCCCGAGATCTGGCCGTCTTCGGCCTCGACCTCGGCGGCAGCCAGCGCAGAGTTGTTGCGGATCTGGTCGCTCAGATCGTCGGACATGGAGGGGCTGGTAAACCTCACGTCATCAAGCGCGACGACGGGGCTGGAGGCGAGACAGAGGGCGGTGCCGGAGGCGGCAGCAAGGCGCCGGATGGTCACTGAAAAATTCCTTTCTCGGGCCATGGGGCTGTTCGCCCTTTGGGCGAGATCGGTCCACAGTAACCCAGTGCAATCGTGGACGCTAGGGAAGGGAATAGCATCTCGCGCCCCGTCCGGCGGTTCACGTTTCAGCCAAGCCATGAAAGGCTGGCCTGTGTGTCTCGTCTGCATCGCTTGCCCCGTCCCCTCGGGCTGTCTATCCCGGTTGGGCGCCATCTAGCCCGGCGCGGCGGAACGTGAAGGAGACGACATGCCCGACATCATCGTGATCGGCGGCGGAATGGCCGGTGTGAGCGCCGCGGCGGCGCTTGCCGCAGACGCAGAGGTGCTGCTGCTCGAGGCCGAGCCGGGGACGGGGCAGCATTCCACCGCGCGCTCGGCGGCAATCTTCATCCGCAACTACGGCAACGCGGCGCTCAGGGCGCTGAACGACCGGGCGGCGGGCTTCTTCGAGGCGCCCGACATCGATGTCGAGGCGCCGCTGCTGACGCCGCGCGGCGAACTGCTGCTTGCGACCGGCGAAGAGCTAGACCTGCTCGAGGAATATGCCGCCGGCAGTGCCGGGCTCGAGCGGCTGAGCGCCGTCGAGGCCGAGCGGATGGTGCCGATCCTCAAACCCGGCCATTTCGCTGGTGCGGTTCTCGAACCCGAGGCCCGCGACATCGACGTCGACGCCATGCTGCAGGGCTTCCTGCGTCAGTTCCGGGCGCGGGGCGGCCAGCTGCGCTGCAAGGCGCCGGTCTCGGCACTGAGCCGCGAGGCAGGGCTGTGGCAGATCGTGGCGGGCGGCGAGACCCACGCCGCGCCGGTGGTGGTCAACGCGGCCGGTGCGTGGGCGGGCGAGATCGCGCGCATGGCCGGCGCGCAGCCGATCCCGATCCAGCCCTGCCGGCGCTCGGCGGCGGTGCTGCCGGCACCCGAGGGCCACGAGTTGGGCCTCTGGCCGCTTTTCGGCTCGATCGCCGAGACCTGGTACGCCAAGCCGATGGGCGGGCAGCTCATGGTGAGCCCCGCCGATGCCGATCCCGTGCCGCCGCAGGACGCGTGGCCCGACGACATGGTGCTGGCCGAGGGGCTGTACCGCTACGAGGGCGCGGTGACGGTGCCGGTGACGCGCATGGTTTCGAGCTGGGCCGGGCTGCGCAGTTTTGCGCCGGACAAGACCCCGGTCTGCGGCTTCGATAGCGAGGCGGAGGGCTTTTTCTGGCTCGCCGGGCAGGGCGGGCACGGCATCCAGACCGCGCCTGCGCTGGCCGAGCTGACCGCGGCACTCGTCGCTGGACGTGCGGCCTCGATCGACGATGGAAGCCTCGGCGCGTTGTCGCCGGTGCGGTTCGCCTGAGGGGACCGGGATGAGCATCTACGTCACCGGCAGTTCCGGCGTTCTGGGCTGCGAGATCCTGTACCACCTGCGCGCCTCGGGTCATGACGCGACCGGGGTCGCCCGGCGTGCTCTGCCGCGGCAGGCGGCGGGGTTGCCGCAGATCTCGACCGCCGAGGTGCTTTCGCCCGGCTGGCTGCCGGAGCGCGACACCGAGGCCACTATCGTGCATTGCGCCGGGCTCGCCAGCCCGCGTGTGCCATTCGCGGACTACGCCGAACTGAGCCGCCGCGAGATCGAGCCGCAGGCCCGGTTCGTCGAGGCGTTGCTGGCGCGCGGCTGGCGCGGGCACATGGTCTACGTCTCCTCGGCAGGGGTCTATGGCGACACCGATGCGCTGCCGATCCCGGAGGATGCACCGCTCAATCCCAAGTCTTTCTATGCGCTTCAGAAAATGGCGGTGGAGCAGGCGCTGGTCATGCTCGCCAACCGCTATGGTTTCCGGCTGACCATCCTGCGGCTGGCCAATGCCTACGGCTCGCCTCTGGCGGGGCCGGGCTATGGCGTGGTGACGATCCTGCTCGACGCGCTGGCGACGGGGCGGCCGTTCAAGCTTTTCGGGACGGGTGAGAGCCTGCGCGACTATGTCCACGTGTCGGATTTCTGTGCCGCCGTGGCGCGGAGCTGCACGGCGGACCTGCCCGAGCGGGTCACGACGCTGAACATCGGCACCGGGCAGGGCACCTCGCTGGCAGATCTGGTGACGCTGGTGCAGCAGGTCACCGGACGGGCGCTGACGCTGGAGCGCGCGCCGCTGGAGAGCGAGCTGAAATCGAGCGTGCTGGATATCTCGCGGGCTCAGCGGCTGCTTGGCTGGACGCCCGCGCTCGGGATCGAGGAGGGGCTGCGGCGGACCGTCGAGGTGATGGGCGGCTGAGCCTTGCCTTGCGTGGAAGCAAGGCCCGGCGTTGCAATTCGGCCTCGTGACGGACGGATTGGCCCCGGCGGGTCACTCTTCCTCGAACGGATCCCACTCGTCCTCAACCTCGGGCAGCGCTTCGGCGGTGGCCTCCTGCGCGGCTTCCTCGGGGGTGCGGATCTCGACGATCTCGGCCTTGGGAAAGGCCGCGAGTGCGGCCTGTACAAGCGGGTGCTCCGCCGCCTCCGCCTTCATCGCCAGCTCGGCGGCGTGGGTCTGCTCCCAGATCGTCGCCGTCTCGCAGCCATTGACCAGCGACACGCCCCAGCGGTTGCCGGTCCAGCGCTGCAGCGCGCTGCCAAGGCGCTGGGCAAGATCGCCGCGGGCGTTGTTGGTGGGGGTGAACTCGATCCGTCCGGGCTGGTAGGCGGCGAGCCGCACGCAGCGCTCGACTTCCATTAGAAGCGTCATGTCGCGGTTGGCCCGGATCAGCTCGACCACGTGCTCGAAGGTCGGGAAACGGGCCAGCGCATGATCGGCCGCCACCGCCAGCACCGCGTTGCCCTGCGTCGCGACCGGGCCGGAAGGCGCGGGGTGGGTGGGCTGCACGTGGCCGCCGGCCTGCGTCTGAGCGCCGCCTCCGGCCGGGGCATGGGCATAGCCACCACCACCGGGGCCCGGCGCGGGCGGCGGCGGGGTGTCCTGCAGCTTGCGCAGCAGCTCTTCGGGAGAGGGCAGCTCGGCCACGTGGGTCAGCCGGATCACCGCCATCTCGGCGGCCATCATGGCATTGGGGGCCTGCGCCACCTCGTCGAGCGCCTTGAGCAGCATCTGCCACATGCGGGTCAGTGCCCGCATCCCGAGATTGGCGGCCATGGTCTCGCCGCGTGCGCGCTCGTCGGGCGAGATCGTCGGGTCCTCGGCGGCCTCCGGCGTGATCTTCACCACCGAGGTCCAGTGGGTGATCTCGGCCAGATCGCGCAGCACCGCCAGCGGGTCGGCGCCGTCGGCATATTGCTGCGACAGCTCGGTCAGCGCGCCGGGGGCATCGCCGTACATGATCTTTTCGAACAGATCCATCACCCGGCCACGGTCGGCAAGGCCCAGCATGGCGCGGACCTGCTCGGCGGTGGTCTCTCCGGCGCCGTGACTGATCGCCTGGTCGAGCAGCGAGGTGGCATCGCGCGCCGAGCCCTCGGCGGCGCGGGTCACCAGCGCCAGCGCGTCATCGGTGATCTCGGCCTGTTCGGCGGTGGCGATCCTGCGCAGCAGCGAGATCATCACCTCGGGCTCGATGCGGCGCAGGTCGAAGCGCTGGCAGCGCGACAGCACCGTCACCGGCACCTTGCGGATCTCGGTGGTGGCGAAGATGAACTTCACATGCTCGGGCGGCTCTTCCAGCGTCTTGAGCAGCGCGTTGAAGGCGCTGTTCGAGAGCATGTGCACCTCGTCGATGATGTATATCTTGTAGCGCGCCGAAGCCGCCCGGTAGTGCACGCTGTCGATGATCTCGCGGATATCGCCGACGCCGGTGTTCGACGCGGCGTCCATCTCGATGACATCGACATGGCGGCCTTCCATGATCGCCTTGCAATGCTCGCACTCACCGCAGGGCTCAGTGGTCGGGCCGCCCTCGCCATCGGGGCCGATGCAGTTCATGCCCTTGGCGATGATCCGCGCGGTGGTGGTCTTCCCCGTGCCGCGGATGCCGGTCATGATGAAGGCCTGCGCGATCCGACCCGCCTTGAAGGCGTTCTTGAGCGTGCGCACCATGGCGTCCTGACCGACGAGATCGGCAAAGGTCTCGGGGCGGTACTTGCGGGCGAGAACCTGGTACTTGGGCGATTGCTCGGACATCGGGGGCCTTCCGGGTGACGGGACGCACCCAAGGTATGCGCGCGGCCCTCCAAGGTAAACCGGGCGCGGCGCGGAAAAGCGGGCCGGCTGCGCCGGCTCCACTGGCGGGGGGCGTCGGGACGGTGCGGGCAGAGGCTTTGGACTGGCGCTGATATTCGGCACGGGGGCGCGTGCTGGCGGAGGGGTGATGCCGTGCCGGGCCGCCGCCTTAGGGCCTGCAGATGCGTGGCGCCCGCTCGGCGGCGCGCGAAAGCAGGTTCGCAAGAGGCGGCGAATCGGGCAGCATCGGCGCATATGACACGTTCGACGCATCGAGCCTCCGTATGACCATGCTGCACGCGCTCAGGGTTCTGGACGGAATTCTCGCCATCTCGCCCCTTCCCGGGGCGGGCGGGGATCTCGTGGGTGACCTCCAGCACGTGGCGGACTGGCGGCCCTCGCTGGTCATCTCGCTGGTCAGCGTCGCCGAGTTCGAGGCTGCGGGGGCGGGCTCGGTGGGCAGCTTCATCGCCGATCACGGCGCGCGCTGGGAGCACCTGCCGATCGTGGATTTCGGCGTGCCCTGCGCCGCCTTTGAAGATCGTTGGCCCGAGGTCAGCCGCGCCGCGCTGCACGCCTTGCAGGGCGGCGGGCGGGTGCTGGTGCATTGCCGGGGCGGCTGCGGGCGCTCGGGCATGGTGGCCCTGCGGCTGATGATCGAGGCGGGCGAGGCGCCGGACGAGGCCCTGTCACGGCTGCGCGGGGTGCGGCCCTGTGCGGTCGAGACCGAGGCGCAGATGGGCTGGGCGCTGGCGGCCGAGCGGGAAGCGGCGGTGTTTCACCGGCACGGCGACTGAGCGGAGCGGGGACGCTCGGCTATGTTCAATTTCGCCCGCGCGTCGAAGCTGCCACCGTGCCGTACCCTACCAGAGATCCCAGCGTCCGAAGCCGATCACCCAGATCGCGATCAGGGCATTGGCCACGGCATGGGCGATGATGGCATCGATCAGGCGGCCCCGCAGCCGTGTCATCAGGCTGAACAGGATGCCGGACAGGATCCCGGCCAACCATGCGCCGTGCAGCATCCCGAAGGCCGTGGCGCTTCCCAGGACCGCGAAAGGTGTCAGGCGATCCTGTGCAACGGCCAGCCAGTCCGCCGAGATCAGCCTCCGTTGCAGATACCCTCGGAAGGCCAGTTCCTCGATGATCGGCACGATGATCACGCTGCCGATGACACGCAGGGCGATCCACAGCGCAAGAAGCACTGGCGGCAGTGCCGTAAGTGTCGCCGGGGCGGCCGCTTCGGCCGGCTCCGCAACTGGCGCAAGCGCGAGCCAGAACAGGAAGACGGCCGTCCCGCAAAGCCAAGGCGCGGCAGCCGCCAGAGTGATCGGCGCGGGCACCCGGCCGAGGCGTCCGATCGCATCCGCCAGCGGCGCGCGGTAGAGCACGAGTACCGCGCCGACAGCTGCGACGCGCAGGCCATAGGCGAGCTCGCCCAGATGGCCGAAGGCGGCGCTGACCAGCGAGAGTGCAAGCCACACGAGGAACGGCAGGAGGTAGGCCGTGACCTCGAGACTGTCATCGCGAAGCGACGGTGCCACGGGGAGATGGCGGGTCATCCAGGGCAGCCGCCGCAGGGTCGCAATGATGCCGAGGCTGATGCCGCAGAAGAAGACCCAGCCTGCCATCGAATGGAACGCGCCCTTCGCGAGTTGCGGGTCGATCCGGTCTCCGACCCAGAGCAGGATGGCGATGCGGGCGGCATTGGCCACGAAGGAGATGGCAATCGCGGCGGGAAACACCAGCAGGGCTTGGGGGAAACGGTGCTCCTCGCGGAAGCGGTAGAGGTAGCCGGCGAGCAGCACGGTGATCATCGCCATGCCCTCGATGCCCGAGCAGGTGGCGCCGATATGCGCGCCGAAATCGCCAAGCTGGATGCCGGGCAGTGCCGGTTCGACGAGGACCGTGAAACCGGCCGCTTCCAGCATCGCAGTGACGAGGCGCAACGTCGGATCCGACAGCGCTCTCCAATAGGGAAGGATCTGGACGGCGGCGACGCCGGTGGCGGTGCCGAGCACTGCGGCGAGCGCCACGTGTGGACCGGCGGCGCGCAGGACAGCCTTCGTTGAGGCACCGAGCACCGCGATCACGAGGCTTGTCGGTACGCTCACCGCGACGCCCAGCCACAAGACAAGCAATGGCCAGCCGAGGTCCGCCGCCACGTCGGGCCGGGCAAGGATCAGGATCGTCAGGCCGGCAAACGCCGCATAGCTGGCGAAATGGACAGAGAGGCTGCCGCCCGTGACCGGGCGCGTGCCGGCAAGCGCGGCGCGCATGCGGTCAGCGATGCTGCCGTCCCAAAGCACCGCGAAGGCGCCCAGTGCTGCAATCATGGCTCCGGCAAATCCGCTGCCAGCCCAGAGGAGGCCCTGCCACGAACTGGGCAGGGCCTCGACTGCGTCGATGTCGTGGCGCCAAGCCAAGACAAGGAACAGGCAGAGGTATTCGGCGATCAGAACCGCCGGAACGGTTGCAACACGAACGGTGGTTTGTCCGTGAGTTGCGACAGTCATGACAAGCGTGGGGTCAGGCCGAACGGCGCTTCCGTGCTGTCATCAGGACGAGGGCTCCAAGCACCAGTGCCACAGCGGCGGCGGCACCTTCTGCCCCGATCTCGGGGACCGTGGCATTGGGGCAGAAGCTTGCGTTGCCCGGGTTGCAGGCGCTCGCGTTGGGAATGCCACCCTTGTCTGCCATAGCAAGCTGCGGGGTGGTGAAGACGCAGACAAAAGCGATGGCTGCGGCGTTCAGAATAGTCTTTGTGTAAGTCATGCCTAAAGTTCTCACTACTGAGGAAACAAGTACCGGGGCTGAATGAAGTTGCCCGTCACGATTATGCCTTATTTCGTGAAGCGTCTCGCAGATAACTCGCTCGAGCATGGGGCAATTGGCCGAATTCCGCTCTTATCGAGGCAGGTTTACACGGAATGCGTGTTTCCAAAAATTATTGGAAAGTCGCTAGTTGTCCCGAACTGAGACTCTTTGAATTCGCTTGCGAATCGGCCGATCGCCCTCCTGTGTCTGCAGAGGCGGAGCCGGCGCCTAGGGCTCGGGTTTGTCGGCGTCTCCGCAGGGCTGTCATGATGATAATGGCTTCGGGAACCAGAGCCATCCCGGCAGTCCGGCAATCGGCGGGCTCGCGGGCAGTCTGCTGCAGAACCGCTCGAGCCGGGGCATGTTGCGGTGGGCTGGCGCAAGGAGTCGCGCCCCGCAAGGAACAGCGCGAGATCATGGCCCCGGTCGGGCTTTCATGGAGCGTCCAGCTCCGCTGCTCATTACAAAGCAGACGTCCCGTAGCATGGGAACAGAGGTTTTGGGGAAGAGCATTAGCTCGTACGCTTTGTGAAAGCGTAAGTGAGAGGCTGGACAACGACCCAAGCGGGGCTCGTTACGGCTGCTTCCTTCCGGACCTGACCGGGTTGGCGAGGCGCCTGCCCGCGCCAACCTCTCGAGGGGTGATCTAAGTGCTTTGTGACGGATTCGCAACCCCGGCCCGAACTCTCGGGCCGGGGATGGTGATCACAAAGCGATGCGGAAGAGGACGAAGCCTGCGTCGGTGTCGCCGGCATCCTCGAGGCGCAACCCTGGCACGCTGTCGGCATAGGCGCGCGCAGCCGGCCCGGTCTCGAACAGCACCGTGGTGTCGGGCAGTGGCGCGAAGGACCAGTTGCCATCGGCGCTCGGGTTGATGGTGCCCTGATCGACGATGTAGCGCACGATGACGTCGCGGTTGGTGTCGGGGCCCTCGAAGATGATGGTGTCGCCGGTGCCGGGGAAGCTGCCGCCGCCCGAGGCGCGGTAGTTGTTGGTGGCGATGACGAAGTCCATGTCCTCGGTGACCGGCGCGCCGTCGAAGGTGAGCTCGGTGATGCGGTTGGCGTCGGGGGCCACGACCGCGCCGTCGGAATCGAATTTCGACGGCTGCGACAGGTCGATCCGGTAGCTCACCCCGTCGATCACGTCGAAATTGTAGCTTGGGAAGTCGGGGTTCAGCAGCGTTGCGTCCTGTGCGCCGGGCTCGATCCGGTTGAACATCCCCGCCGAACGTTCGAGCCAGTCCTTGAGCTGGGCGCCGGTCACCTTCACCGCGCGCACCGTGTTGGGGTAGAGGTAGAGATCGGCGACGTTCTTGATCGCGATGTCGCCCTCGGGCACGTCGGTGTAATACTCCGGCCCGCCGCGGCCGCCGGCCTTGAACGGCGCTGCCGCCGAGAGGATCGGCAGACCCTCGTGCTCGGTGCCCTGAAGCATCTGCTCGATATACCAAGTCTGCGCGTTCGACACGATCTGCACCGACGGGTCATCCGCCACCAGCGCGAAGTAACTGTAGAGCGGCGCCGAGGTCTTGCCCACGGCGCGGCGCACATAGGCCAGCGTTTCCTCATGCGCCTGTTCGACAGAGGCCACGACCTCGGGCGCGTCCTCGACCAGCGCGGTGACCGAGCGGTCCTCGTTGCGCTGGGCGATGGGCCGGGCCTCGGTGGTCGAGGAGACCACGCGCCAGCCGTTGCCGTCGCGTTCGAGCAGCAGGTCGATGAGGCCCATATGCGAGCCCCAGAAGCCGCCCATGACCGCGGGCTTGCCGTGGATCGTGCCGGCCCCGGCATCGACGGCGGCGAAATCGGCATAGGTGGGCGAGGGGAAGACGAGGTGGCTGTGCCCGGTCATCACCGCGTCGATGCCGCCAACACCCGCGAGCGGCACCGAGGCGTTCTCCATGCCGTCCTCGTGATTGGCCGAACCGATGCCGGAATGGCTCAGCGCGATGACGATGTCGGCACCCTCCTCGACGATCTGCGGCACCCAGGCGCGGGCGGTCTCGACGATGTCGCGGGCCTGAACGTTGCCCTCGAGATGCTTGCGGTCCCAGTTCATCACCTGCGGCGGCGTGAAGCCGATCACGCCGACCCTGATCGGGTGGCTGTTGCCGGCCCCGTCGGTGAGCTGGCGCTCGAGGATGACATAGGGCTTGTAGAGCGTCTCGTCCTCGCGCGGGTTGGCGCCGAGGCTCTTCGAGACATTGGCCAGCACCACGGGGAACTGCGCCCCGGCGGTGGATTTCATCAGGAACTCGAGCCCGTAGTTGAACTCGTGGTTGCCGATGGTGGCGGCATCGAAGCCCACGGCGTTCATCGCGTCGATCACCGGGTGGGTGTCGCCCTCCTTCATGCCGCGCTCGTAGGCGACATAATCGCCCATCGGGTTGCCCTGCAGGAAGTCGCCATTGTCGAGCAGCATGGAGTTGGTCGCCTCGGCGCGCACGCCGTTGATCAGCGTGGCGGTCCGCGACAGGCCGACCGTGTCGACCGGTTTATCGGAATAATAGTCGTAGGGCATCACGTGCACGTGCAGGTCGGTGGTTTCCATGATCCGCAGATGCGCCTGGTTGGCTGCGGCTCGGGCGGAATATGGGTGCAGTGCAATCAAGGCAGAGCCCGCGGCTGTGCCCGCCAGGAACGAACGGCGGGTGAGTTCGGAAGGTTGGAAACGGGACATGAGGGCTCTCCTGCTGGTGCGATTCGCTCTTAGTCCAGTTTTCCAACACCAAGATCACACGAGAAGACAAAACGCCCGGACTCAACCTTCGGGAGAGGCTTCCGTTGGGGAAACGGTCTCGGGAAACAGGTTTGCCACGTCGCGGCGGGCATGTCATGGGATTCCATGGGCCGATTGGCTCGATCGGACGGGTTTGCCATGGGAACCCTTGGGCCGGCGCGACGCAGAACAGGGGGCAGGGCGAACATGAGACATGCGGAAGAGGTGACATTCGGCGGATCCGGGCTCGACCGTGCGGCAGAGCTGCGCGGCGACATTCCGGCGTTGGCGGCGCTGATGCAGGCCCCCGAGACGCGCACGATCCTGCTCTGGCGCGGCAAGGTGCTGATGTTGCAGGACGGATCAGGCCTCTGCCGGTTGCCGCTCGATCACCCGGTGCTGGCGGAGGCGCGCGGCGAGCCGCTGTTCCTTGGTCGCGAAGACAGCGGTGCCATCTTCTCCCATGACATCTCGGGCTGGGAGCCGGAGGGCGAGGCGCCCGGCGAGGGCGGCTTCCTCGACAGCACCGAGCAGGCCCACCCGGCCTGTCCGGGGGCGCATTTCGTCGAGCTGCGGGCGCTGCTGACCCAGCTCACCCCGCGCGATGCCGAGCTTGGCGCCACCGCCCGCGCGCTCTTTGGCTGGCACCAGAGCCACGGCTTCTGCGCCCGCTGCGGCACCAAGAGCGATGTGTTCATGGCTGGCTGGCAGCGCATCTGCCCGTCCTGCGGTGCCCATCATTTCCCACGCACCGATCCGGTGGTGATCATGCTGATCACCCGCGGCAATGCCTGCCTGCTGGGCCGCTCTCCGGGCTGGCCGGAGGGGATGTTCTCGTGCCTCGCGGGCTTCGTGGAGCCGGGCGAGACGCTGGAGGCTGCGGTGCGCCGCGAGGTGGTCGAGGAGGCCGGCATCAAGGTCGGCGCGGTGCGCTACCTGGCCAGCCAGCCTTGGCCGTTCCCGGCGTCGCTGATGATCGGCTGCCATGGCGCGGCCGAGAGCGACGAGATCGAGATCGACCCGAACGAGATCGAGACCGCGCGCTGGGTCAGCCGCGAGGAACTGGCCGCCGCCTTCGACGGCTCGAACCCGGGCCTGCAGCCTGCAAGGCGCGGCTCGATCGCGAATTTCCTCCTGCGCAACTGGCTTGCGGACCGTCTGGATTGAGGCAAGACTGACCGCCAACACACCCACGGACAGAACGGGGCAGAGAGCAGATGGAATTCACCACCCGCGAGGACATCGAGGCGCCGCTCGAGCAGGTCTTTGCACAGGCCACCAATTTCGAGCAGATCGAGCGCCAGATCATGCGCCGCAGCATCGACGTGCGCCGCACCTCCGAGGGCGGGGCCGGCACGGCCCGTGGCATGAGCTGGCAGGCCACGTTCGGCTTCCGTGGCAAGACCCGCACCACCGATGTCACGCTGACGGAATACGATCCGCCCAATGCGCTCAGCTATCACGCCGTGTCTGGCGGGCTGGAGATCGTGACGCAGATCGACTTCGTGGCGCTGTCGCGCAGCCGGACCCGCGTCGGGATGAAGGTCGAGCTGCTGCCCAAGACGCTGTCGGCGCGGTTGATGGTGCAGTCGATGAAGCTCGGAAAGTCGGGCATCGAAAAGCGCTTCCGGGTGAAGATGGCAGAGTACGCCAAGGAACTCGAGGACCGGCTCAAGCGCGCCTCCTGATGAGGTTCTAGGCGCCGAGCTCGATCACCGCACCGCCTGCGGCGCAGGCATCCTCGCGGTCGTGGGTCACCAGAAGCACCGGCAGGCGCTGGGCTTTGGCGCGGGCGAAGACCAGCTCGCGGATCTGGCCGCGCCGCGCCGCATCCAGACGTGAGAACGGCTCGTCGAGCAGCAGCGCGCGGGGGTCGGCCAGCAGCGTGCGCATCAGCGCCACGCGGGCCTTCTGCCCGCCCGAGAGCGTCGCTGGATCGCGCGACGCAAAGCCCTCCAGACCGATCTGCTGCAACGCGCTGTCGATGCGCTTGCGCCGTGCCGCGCGGCCGCGCAGCGAGGGCGTCAGCCCGAAGGCGAGATTGCCGCCGACCGAGAGATGCGGGAACAGCAGCTCGTCCTGAAACAGGATGCCGATGCGTCGCCGTTCGGTGGGCAGGGCGGTGACGTCCTCACCGTCGAGCAGGATGCGCCCCGAAAGCGCGAAGGCCGGATCGAGCGCACCGGTGATCGCGGCCAGCAGCGTCGACTTGCCCGAGCCGGACGGGCCCATCACGGTGAGCACTTCGCCGGGCGCCACATGCGCGTCGAGCGCCACCATGCAGCGCCCGCCAAGGCGGATCTCGAGCGTGTCGAGCCTCAGCCCGTCAGCCATGTTTCAGTCCTTTCCGATTGCGCCAGACCAGCGCCGGGATCAGCAGCGCCAGCGCGAAGGGCAGGAAGGCGGCGGCAGTCTGTGCCAACGCGGTGACCCCGATCACCCGCCGCGCCCCGCCGGAGGCCAGCGCCACCGCCTCGGTGGTCAGCGTCTGGACCCGCCCGCCACCAAGCAGCAGCGTCGGCAGGAATTGCCCGACCGAGACCGCGCAGCCCACCGCCATGGCGGTCAGCATCGGGCGCAGCAGCATCGGCAGGCGCAGGCGCCAGAACACCCGCGCCGGGCTGGCCCCTAGCGCGTGGCCCACGATGGCGTTGCGCCGATCCCAGCCGCGATAGGGATCGGCCAGCGACAGGAACACGTAGGGCAGGACAAAGATCACATGCGCCGCGATCACCGCCGTGATCGTGCCATCGACCCCGCCCACCAGCGCGAGGATCTGCAACCCCGGCAGGAAGGCGATCTGGGGCACGATGAGCGGCAGGTAAAGCAGCCACAGCGCCCGCGCCGAGGGCCGCAAGCCAAAGCGGTGCTCCGCCTCGAGGCAGGCCAGCACCAGCGCGAGCGCCACCCCGGTGGCGACCAGCGCGATCAGCGCTGTGTCTGCGGCGGGTGAGAGCAGCTGCGGCCCCTGCTTCATCCAGCTCTTCGCGGTGAATGCGTCGGGCAGCAGCGCCGGAAAGCCCCAGAACCCGGCCACCGACCAGACGCCGAGCGCCGTGAGGCCGAGGATGATCGCCAGCGCCGAGAGCGCGCCCGCCCCGAAGGAGAGCGCGCGCAGCGGCGCATCGTGCCGGGCGCGTCCGCCGGCCTCGATCCAGGCCCGCCCGATCCGCGCCACTGCCATCTCGCCCAACCGCCAGAGCCCCAGCGCGCCCAGCGTCAGCACCAGTTGCAGCAATGCCCCGGCCGCAGCGCGCAGGCGCAGGGCGAGATCGGGATCGTTCATCCAGCGCAGCACCTGCACGGCCAGCGTCGGAGGCGTGTTCGGTCCGAGGATCAGCGCCACGTCGACCACGCTCATGGAGAAGGCCAGCACCGCGTAGACCGGCAGGCGGATTTGCGGGTAGAGCCTCGGAAACACGGTCTTGAGCCAGCCGGCGCTGCGCCCGTAGCCCAGGCTGCGCGCGGTGGCGAGGCTCTGGCCCGGGCGCAGCGCGGGCAGGGCGGCCAGCGTCATCAGCAGCAGGAAGGGCAGCTCCTTCACCACCAGCCCGGCGATCAGCGAGAGCCCCCATGGGTCCTGAAGGATCAGCAGATCGGGCGGACGCTCCCAACCCAGCAGCTGCGCCAGCGCGCGGGCGATCCAGCCCGAGGGCGCGATCAGAAAGGCAAGGCCGAAGGCTGCGGCGGCGTGCGGCACCGACAGGAGCGGCGAGAGCGCGCGCTCGAGCCAGCGAAAGGCGCGGGTGCCCTGCCAGCCGGCGCAGATCAGCATGGTGAGCGCCAGTGCCAACAGTGTCGAGCCGAGCCCGGTAGCAAGGCTCAGCGCCACCGCACGCGGCAGCCCCGGCCAGGCGGCGAGCTCGGAAAATGGCATCAGCCCCGGCTCGACCCGCCCCAGCGCCGGCATGATGCCGAAGGCGGGCAGAAGCGTGCCCGCCAGCCCGGCGAGCACCGGGCCGAGCATCACCAGCAGCGTCAGGGCCGGGGCGCGCCGCAGCAGGGACATGGATTATTGCGCGACGCCGTAGCGCGCGGTCCAGTCCTCCTCGAGCTTCACCATCCACGACGGGTGCGGCTCTGGCAGGGTTTCGCCCAGCTCCTCGGGCTTCAGCGTCGCCGGGCCGAACTCGATGCGGTCGAAGAGCAGCAGCTGCTCGGGCTCGAGCGCGGCCACGTCGAGCACGGTGCCGAGGCCCCAGACCTCCGGGTCGGCCATGCGGGCCTGCGCCTCTGGCGAGAGCAGGATGTCGGCCACGACCATGGCGCCGGCCTTGGCGTTGGCGTTGTAGGGGATGGCGACGAAGCTGGCATTGCCCAGCGTGCCGCCGTCGTGCACGTGGCTGCGCACGCTGTCGGGCAGCTGGCCGTTTGCGATGGCGTTGGAGGCGGCGTTGGGATTGAAGTCGAAGCCGATGTCGATCTCGTTGTCGGCCATCAGCTGCACCAGCCGCGCGCCGTTCTGCGGATAGGCGCGGCCCTGCCGCCAAAGGTTCGGCGTCAACTCGTCCATGAAGGCCCACAGCGGCGCGGTGGTGGCCTCGTAATCGGCATCTTCCACCGGGCCCTCAAGCGCCATCATGTCTGGCGAGAACTCGATCAGCGCCTGTTTCAGGAAGGTCGCGCCGAGGAAATCAGGTGGCTGCGGAAAGGTGAAGCGGCCGGGATTGGCCTGCGCCCAGGCCAGCAGCGTGGGCATGGTGCGCGGCGGCTCGGGCAGGCGGGCGCTGTCGTGGAAGAACACCAGCTGCGCCATACCCCAAGGGCTTTCCATGCCATCGGTCGGAACGGTGAAGTCGGCGCTCAGGGCGCTGTTCTGGGGATCGGTCAGGGCGCGGTTGGGCAGCGCCTCGGCCCAGGGCCCGAACAGCAGGTCCTGCTCCTTCATCGAGGCGAAGTTCTCGCCATTGATCCAGATGAGATCGATCGCGCCGCCCTCGTCCTTGCCGGCGGTTTTCTCGGCCAGCACCCGGCTCACCGCCTCGGCCGTGTCGGTGAGCTTCACATGCTCAAGCGTCACGCCCTGCTCGGCGGCCTGCTCGCCGATCCAGGTGATGAAGTCGTTGATCACGTCCGAGCCGCCCCAGGCGTTCCAGTAGACGGTCTGGCCCTGCGCCTCGGCGGTCACCGCATCCCAGTCGGCGGGATCGGGATCGGCCAGGGCCGGCATGGCGAGCGCGGCCGCGAGGGCTGCGGCGGCTAGCATGGGTTTCATCTGGGATCCTCCCGGGTAAGTGCAGTGTTTTGCCAAGTTTTTCAAAGCTTATGGCAATGGCGTGCGGCTGGCGTCAAATGACTTTCCGGTGGGGAAGGTTACAGCCACGCGCTTGCAAGGGCGCGGCGGCCGGCTACCATTCCGGCAGGACAGCAGGGAGACGTCAGAATGTGGGAAGAGCGCTTCAACACCGAGGACTACGTCTTTGGTCGCGCCCCGGCGGCGTTCCTGCTCGCACACGCGGAGTGGCTGACGCCCGGTGCAAGCGCGCTGTCGGTGGCCGATGGAGAGGGGCGCAACTCGGTCTTCCTCGCGCAGAAGGGGCTTTCGGTCACCGCATGGGACGGCGCGCCCTCGGCGATCGCCAAGGCACGCAAACTGGCGCAGAAGGCCGGGGTCGAGGTCGACTATCAGGTCGCCGATCTCGAGGCGTGGGATTGGCCCGAGGCCGCCTATGATCTCGTGCTCGGCGTGTTCATCCAGTTCGTCGGTCCCGAGGCGCGGGCGCGACTCTTCGGGCGCATGGTGCGGGCGCTGCGGCCTGGCGGCGTGCTGATGCTGCACGGCTATACGCCGAAGCAGCTCGACCATGGCACCGGCGGGCCGAAGGCGCTTGAGAACCTCTATACCGAAGCGCTGCTGCGCGAGGCCTTCGCCGGGCTCGAAATCCGGGTGCTGGAAAGCTACGAGGCGGAGCTTGACGAGGGTCACGGGCACAAGGGGGTGTCTGCGCTGATCGACCTCGTGGCGGTCAAACCCGCCGGCTGAGGGCATATCGGGAGGGGCGTCAGGCCCCCACGGAGAGCGCGTCGCGGATCCGCGACGGCAGGTCACCCGGGGCCAGCGAGGCGACGATCTCGGCGCCGGCGAAATCCTCGCCTGCGGTATAGACCGAAGGCGTCACCAGCACTGCAATCCCCGCGCGCTGCGCTGAGAGCACGCCGTTGCGGCTGTCCTCCAGCGCCAGCACCTCGCCTGCGGGCAATCCCAACCGCTCCAGCGCGAGCGCGTAGACATCCGGCGCCGGCTTCTTCGTCGCCACCTCGTCGCCCGCCGCGATCACGTCGAAGAGCTCCGCCGCAGGTTTGCCCCAGCAGCAGCGGCAGAGCGCCTCGACATTGGGCCGGCTGGTAGTGGTGGCGATGGCGAGCCGCATCCCGGCCCCGCGTGCCGCCACCATCAGCGCCTCGACCCCCTCCCGCAGGGCCAGCCCGCCGCTTTCGAGGATCTCGACGTAGCGGCGCGTCTTCGCGGCATGGAGCGCCGCGATGTCCAGTCCCGCATCGCTCTTCCCGCTTTCGGCGAGAAACGCCCGAATCCGCTCCTTGCCGCCGGTGGTCTTCAGCAGCCGGCGATAGTCCTCTCGGCTCCAGTGCCAGCCAAGACCCGCGTTGTCGAAACTGTCGTTGAAGGCCATCCGGTGTGCCTCCTCGGTCTCGGCCAGCGTGCCGTCGACGTCGAAGATCAGCGCCCGGAGCGGCGTGCTCATGCCTCGACCGAGGCGCCGTGGCGGGCAACAAGATCCGGCAGTTGGTCGAAATGGTCGAAGATGTAGGTGTGGTAGAGCTCCGAGATCGGCGTCTTGCGGTAGCCCTCGGTATAGAGCGCGAAGGGCAGGCCGGCGCGCCGGGCGGTCTCGGCATCGACCTCGCTGTCGCCGATGTAAAGCGCCGTGCCGTCGCCGAGGGCGCGCGCCACGTGGTGCAAGGGCGCCGGGTCGGGCTTGCGCTCGGGCAGCGTGTCGGCGCTTGCGACCGCCTGCATGAAGCGATCGAGCCCGAAATGCCGCAATGCGATGCGCGTGGGCTCGCCCGGCTTGTTGGTGCAAAGCCCCATCGGGTGACCCGCCGCCTCGAGCCGGGCCAGCGCGTCGACCACGCCGGGATAGAGCACCGTGTTGGCGGGCTCGCCCTCGTAATGCTCCATGAACTTGGCCAGCAGGCGGGCGTGTTCGTCCGGGTCATCGCCCAGCCCGACCGCCGTCATCACGCGGCTGATGAGATTGGCAGCACCCTTGCCGATGAAGCTGCGCGCCTGTGCGAAGGTGATCTCGGGCAGGCCCTCGTCGCGCAGCACGAGATTTGCGGCAAGGTGCAGGTCGGGGGCGCTGTCGATCAGCGTGCCGTCGAGGTCGAAGACGAGGGCGGTCCGGGGAGCGGTCATGGGCGGTCCTTCGTGGCTTTGGGGCAGGGTGGGCTCGCCTCTCAGGCGGGCTTCCACTTGATCGAACAGCCCATCGAGGGGATCTGTTCCTTCGGGCCATGCCCGGTCTCGGCGACCTGTTTCATCGCTTCATAGAGGTCTCGGCGCAGGTCGGCGGGGCCCGCCTCCCGGCGCGAGGCGTCGAGCCGGCCGCGATATTGCAGCCCGCCCGATGCGTCGTAGCCGAAGAAATCCGGCGTGCAGGCGGCATCGTATGCGCGGGCGACGCCCTGTCCCTCGTCGTAGAGATAGGGGAAGGGAAAGTCCTTCTCCGCCGCCATCGCCTTCATGTTCTCGAAGCTGTCCTGCGGATAGGCCTCGGCATCGTTGGCGCTGATCGCCACCACGCCGATGCCCATCGCCTGCAGGTCGCGGGCATCGCGGATGGTCCGGTCGAGCACGGCGAGCACGTAGGGGCAGTGGTTGCAGATGAACATCACCAGCGTGCCCTTCGGCCCGGCGACGTCGCGGAACGTGTGGCTCCGGCCGTCCGTACCCGGCAGCGAGAAGCCGGGGGCGGGGCGGCCGAAATCGCAGACGGGCGGGACGACCGGCATGGCTCAGGCCGCCTTCACGCGGGCGCCCTCGGCGGCCTCGCGGATGGCACGCATGTTCTGGCCGTAGACCTCGGGCGTATCGACCGAGCCACCCTTGAACACGGCAGAGCCCGCGACCAGCACGTCGGCCCCGGCCTCGACCACCAGCGGCGCGGTCTCGGGCGTGATGCCGCCGTCGATCTGGATGTGAATCGGGCGGTCGCCGATCATATGGCGGATCTTGCGGGTCTTCTCGACGCCGGAATGGATGAACTTCTGCCCGCCGAAGCCGGGGTTCACCGTCATGATCAGCACCATGTCGCAGAGGTCGAGCACGTCGGCCACGGCGTCGGCCGGGGTGCCGGGATTGAGCACCACGCCGGCCTTCACGCCCTGCGCGCGGATCGCCTGCAGGGTGCGGTGGATGTGCGGGCCGGCCTCGACATGGGCGGTGATCATGTCGGCACCGGCCTCGGCATAGGCCTCGATATAGGGATCCACCGGTGCGATCATCAGGTGCACGTCCATGAAGGTCTTCACATGCGGGCGGAACGCCTTCACCGCCGGCGGGCCGAAGGTCAGGTTGGGCACGAAATGCCCGTCCATGACGTCCACGTGCACCCAGTCGGCGCCCTGCGCCTCGATGGCCTGGATCTCGGCGCCGAAATTGGCGAAATCTGCCGACAGGATCGACGGGGCGATCTTGATCGAACGGTCGAAGCTCATGCGCATGTCTCCCTTTGCGCGCGGTCCACGTCGAGCCCGCCCCGGAAGACGCGGCTGGCGCGGATGTCCGCCTCCGTGATGGTGCTCAGCGCCGTGGCGTCGAGCGGGCCGTCCGAGGTCTCGAACAGCCGGTTGGCCTGCCGCAGCCGCGCCCGGTCGAGCGCATTGCGGATCGAGCGCGCATTGGCGAAGTGCGGCTGCGCGCGTCGCTGCCCGATATACTCCTCCATCGCACGCTTGCCACCCTCGTCAAAGACGTAATTCTGCTCCGCCAGCATGATCTCGGCGATGCTCTCGAGCTCGTCATCGCTGTAATCGGGAAACTCGATGTGATGGGCGATGCGCGAGCGGAAGCCCGGGTTCGATTCGAAGAACCGATCCATCCGGTCGGCATAGCCGGCCAGAACCACCACGAGATCGTCGCGGTTGTTCTCCATCACCTGCAAGAGGATCTCGATCGCCTCCTGGCCGTAATCGCGCTCGTTCTCGGGCCGGTAGAGATAATAGGCCTCGTCGATGAACAGCACGCCGCCCATCGCCTTCTTCAGCACCTCCTTGGTCTTGGGCGCGGTGTGGCCGATATACTGCCCCACCAGATCGTCGCGCGTCACCGTCACGAGGTGCCCCTTCCGCACGTATCCCAGCCGGTGCAGCAGGTCGGCGATCTTCAGCGCCACCGTGGTCTTGCCGGTGCCGGGATTGCCGGTGAAGCTCATGTGAAGCGTGGGCGTCTCGGTCGCCAGCCCCATCTCGCGCCGCGCCTTGTCGACCAGCAAGAGCGCCGCCGTCTCCTTGATGCGTTGCTTGACCGGGGCGAGCCCGATCAACGTCTCGTCGAGTTCGCGCAAGATATCCTTCACGCCCGACTCCTCGTAGGAGGCGGCAAGGTCGACGCTCGAGGGTGTCATCTCCCTGGTCTCGGCATTCATGGGCGGATCCCCTGTCTTCTTCTGGCTGAAAATATCCTGCGGGGGGGCCGGGGGGCGCAAAGCCCCCCGGTCCGGCGTCTGTCGTCCCGCAAGCGGCTCAGGCGTAGCGCGCGCCCTCGGGCTCGCGCACGGCGTAGCTCTCGATGGTGTAGCGGATCTTGCGGCCCTCGGCCTCCTGCCGCACCACGCGGAAGCCCGGCTCCTCGGCGGGGCGGTTGACGATGAAGCTCATGCGGATCGATTCCCAGCCGGCGCTGGCATCGAAGGCCAGCACGCGGATGTATTTCGAGCCGTGCTCCTTGCGGCACTCGTTGACCTCGTAGACCACCGCCGCGGCGTCGGGATTGTCGAACATCGGGTGGCCCCACATCTCCCAGTAGCTGTTCCGCGGGTGGGGATCGTCGGTGTATTCCACCGACACCGCCCAGCCATTGTCGATGGCGTATTGCGCCTGGGTGCGGATGTCGTCGTCGGTGAGGTCGGGGAGAAAGCTGAACTGGCCCTGTCTCAGTCGCATGTCATGTCCTTTCAGAGGGTCGGGCTGATGCCCGTGAAACGTTAGGGGGGGCGCGGCTGCGCCCCCGCGCGGGCTCACATCGAGACGTCCGGCGTCGGGGCGAAGTCCGGCGCGTCGGTCGAGGCGTAGTCGAAGGTGACATCCTTCCAGGTGTCGAGCGCCTGCTTCAGCGGCGTGCAGGTGCGGGCCGCGTCGCGCAGGATGTCCTCGCCCTCGTTCCAGATGTCGCGTCCGGCATTGCGGGCGAAGACCATCGCCTCGAGCGCCACCCGGTTCGCGGTGGCACCGGCCTGGATGCCGTGCGGGTGGCCGATGGTGCCGCCGCCGAACTGCAGCACCACGTCCTCACCCAAGTAGGTGAGAAGCTGATGCATCTGGCCGGCATGGATGCCGCCCGAGGCCACCGGCATCATCTTGTTGAGCGAGGCCCAGTCCTGGTCGAAGAAGATGCCGTTCTCCAGCGCCATCGGGTTATGTTCCTCGCGGAAGATGTCGTAGTAGCCCTTGGTGGTGGCCGGATCGCCCTCGAGCTTGCCGACGACGGTACCGGCGTGAAGGTGGTCGACGCCCGCAAGCCGCATCCACTTGGCGATGACCCGGAACGACACCCCGTGCGAGCGCTGGCGGGTGTAGGTCGAGTGTCCGGCGCGGTGCAGGTGCAGGATCATGTCGTTGTCACGGGCCCATTTGGCCATCGACTGGATCGCGGTGTAGCCGATCACCAGGTCGATCATCACGATGACGCTGCCAAGGCGCTTGGCGAACTCGGCGCGCTCGTACATCTCTTCCATCGTGCCGGCGGTGATGTTGAGATAGGTGCCCTTGACCTCGCCGGTGGCGGCGGAGGCGCGGTTCACCGCCTCCATGCAGTAGAGGAAGCGGTCACGCCAGTGCATGAAGGGCTGGCTGTTGATGTTCTCGTCATCCTTGGTGAAATCGAGCCCGCCCTTGAGCGCCTCATAGACCACCCGGCCGTAATTGCGCCCCGAGAGGCCGAGCTTGGGCTTCACGGTGGCGCCGAGCAGCGGCCGTCCATAGACGTTGAGCCGCTCGCGTTCGACCACGATGCCGGTGGCCGGGCCTTGGAAGGTCTTCACGTAGGCGGTGGGCAGGCGCATGTCCTCGAGCCGCAGCGCCTTGAGCGGCTTGAAGCCGAAGACGTTGCCGATGATCGAGGCCGTCAGGTTGGCGATCGAGCCGCCCTCGAACAGGTCGAGATCATAAGCGATGTAGGCGAAGAACTCGCCCTCGCTGTTGGGCACCGGATCGACCCGGTAGGCCTTGGCGCGGTACTTGTCGCAGGCGGTGAGCCGGTCGGTCCAGACCACCGTCCAGGTGGCGGTGGAGCTTTCGCCAGCCACCGCGGCGGCGGCCTCGACCGCATCCACGCCATCCTGCGGGGTGATGCGGAACAGCGCGATGATGTCGGTGTCCTTGGGGGTGTAGTCCGGCTCCCAGTAGCCCATCTGGGCATATTTCATCACGCCCGCGCTGTAGCGTTTCTTGGCGTCGGTCACGGTCTTGGCATCGTCCAGCATGGTTTTCTCCTCCTCTGGATGCGTCTTTCGGGTGGCGTCAGGCGGCGTTGGCCGCGGCAATCTGCGGGTCGAGCGCGCCGCTGGCGTAGCGGCTCGCCATGTCGTCGAGCGAGACGGGGCGGATCGTGGAGGCCTGCCCGGCGGTGCCGAAGCGCTCGAACCGGTCGCGGCAGAGCGCGCGCAGCTCCTCCATCGCCGGCGCGTTGAATTTGCGCGGGTCGAACTCCTCGGGCATCTCCTGCGCGATGCGGCGGTACTGGCCGGTCATCGCCATGCGGCAGTCGGTATCGATATTGACCTTGCGCACGCCCATGCGGATGCCGCGCTCGATCTCCTCGACCGGGACGCCGTAGGTTTGCGGCATGTGCCCGCCATTGGCGTTGATCAGGTCCTGCAGCGCCTGCGGCACCGAGCTCGAGCCGTGCATCACCAAGTGCGTGTTCGGCAGCTTCTCGTTGATCCGGCGAATGGTCTCCATCGACAGGATGTCGCCGTCGGGCTTGCGGGTGAACTTGTAGGCGCCGTGCGAGGTGCCGCAGGCGATGGCAAGCGCATCGCACTTGGTCGCCATGACGAACTCGACCGCCTGATCGGGATCGGTCAGCAGCTGGTCGTGGCTGAGCTTGCCCTCGGCGCCGGAGCCGTCCTCGGCTGCGGCCTCGCCGGTTTCCAGCGAGCCTAGAACACCCAGCTCACCCTCGACCGAGGCGCCGACCGCGTGGGCGGCGGTGGTGACGCGGCGGGTGATCTCGACATTGTACGCGTAGGAGGCCGGGGTCTTCATGTCCTCCTCGAGCGAGCCGTCCATCATCACGCTGGTAAAGCCGTGCCGGATCGCCGAGAGGCAGGTGGCGTCGTTGTTGCCGTGATCCTGATGCATCACGATGTGGTTCGAGGGGAACATCTCGGCCAGCGCCTGCACCATGTGGCGCAGCATGATGTCGCCGGCGTATTTCCGGGCCCCGCGCGAGGCCTGCAGGATGACCGGGGCGTCGCAGGCCTCGGCCGCCTCCATGATCGCGAGGCCCTGCTCCATGTTGTTGATGTTGAAGGCGGGCACGCCGTAGCCGTTCTCGGCCGCGTGATCCAGCAATTGTCTCAGCGTTATCAGTGCCATGGTCGGTCCTCCCTCAGGCCGCTTGCTTGGGCGCGCAAAGCGCCGCGATGCCGGGCAGCGTCTTGCCTTCCAGCCATTCCAGGAATGCCCCACCGGCGGTGGAGACATAGGTGAAGTCGCCGGTGACCCCGGCGGCGTTGAGCGCCGCGACGGTGTCGCCGCCGCCCGCCACGGTGACGGCGCGGCTCTCAAAGCTGAGCTTGGCCGCCTTGCGGGCCACCGCCGCGGTGGCGGCGTCGAAGGGCGGGATCTCGAACGCGCCCAGCGGGCCGTTCCAGAGGATGGTGTGAGCGTGGTTCAGCCGCGCCATGAAGGCCTCGGCCGATTGCGGCCCGGCATCGAGGATCATCGCGTCAGCTGGGCACTGGTCGGCGGGCACCGTCTCGCAGGGGGCGCCGGCGGCGAATTCGCGGGCGACGACCACGTCCTCGGGCAGCAGGATCTCGCAGCCCGCGGCCTCGGCCAGTGTCTCGATCTGGCGCACCGTGGCGACCTGATCGGCCTCGTGCAGCGATGTCCCCATCCGGTAGCCGCGGGCATAGAGGAAGGTGTTGGCCATGCCGCCGCCGATGATCACCGCGTCGAGCTTGCCGACGAGGTTCTTCAGCACCGAGATCTTGGTCGAGACCTTGGCCCCGCCGACCAGTGCCACCGATGGGCGCTCGGGCGCCTCGAGCGCCTGCGTCAGCGCGGTCATCTCCTCGACCAGCAAGGGGCCGGCATAGGCGGGCAAGAGCCCGGCGACAGCGGCGGTGGAGGCATGTGCCCGGTGGGCGCAGGAGAAGGCGTCGTTGACGTAAAGATCGCCAAGCCGCGCCAGCTCTGCCGCGAAGGCGGGATCGTTGGTCGTTTCGCCGGGGTTGTAGCGCAGGTTCTCGCAGAGCAGCACCTCGCCGTCGCGCAGCTGCTGCGACAGCAGAACGGCGCTGTCGGTGGCGCAGTTGTCGGAGAACCGCACCGGCACGCCGAGCGCCTCGGAAAGCGCCGGGCGCAGCTTGTCGACCGAGAAGGACGGGTCGAGCTCGTTGGGCTTGGGCCGGCCGAAATGGGTCAGGATGACCAGCCGGGCCCCCTTGGCCAGCAGCGGTTTCATGCCCTCGGCAAAGCGGGTGATGCGGGTGGCATCCGAAACCCGGCCGCCCTCCACAGGCACGTTCAGGTCGGCGCGCACCAGCAGGCGCTGGCCCGCGACCTCCGCCTCGGTGATCGGGGTGACGCGCATCACAGCAGCCCTCCCATCGCCACGGCGGTATCGGCCATTCGGTTCGAAAAGCCCCACTCGTTGTCGTACCAGGTCAGGATGCGGACCATGCGGCCGTCCATCACCTTGGTCTGGTCCATGTGGAAGACCGAGGAATGCGGGTTGTGGTTGAAGTCGATCGAGACGTTGGGGGCGTCGGTGTAGCCGAGGATGCCCTTGAGCGGCCCGTCCGCGGCGGTGCGGATCGCGGCGTTGACCTCGTCGACCGAGGTATCCCTTGCCGCCTCGAAGACGAGGTCCACCACCGAGACGTTCGGCGTCGGTACGCGGATCGCGACGCCGTCGAGCCGTCCGTTCAGCTCGGGCAGCACGAGCCCCACCGCCTTGGCGGCACCGGTGGAGGTGGGGATCATCGACTGCGCCGCGGCCCGGGCGCGGTAGAGATCGGAATGCATGGTGTCGAGCGTCGGCTGGTCGCCGGTGTAGCTGTGGATCGTGGTCATGAACCCCTTATCGATGCCGATGGCGTCGTTCAGGGCCTTGGCGACCGGAGACAGGCAGTTGGTGGTGCAGGACGCGTTCGAGACCACGAGGTCGTCCGAGCCCAGCGTGTCGTGGTTGACGCCGTAGACGATGGTCTTGTCGGCGCCCGCCGCCGGAGCCGAGACGAGCACCCGCTTGGAGCCGTTCTTCAGGTGCAGCGCCGCCTTGTCGCGGGCGGTGAAGATGCCGGTGCATTCCAGCGCGATATCGACATCGCCCCAGGGCAGCGCGGCGGGATCGCGCTCGGCGGTCACCATGATCGGGCCGCGGCCCAGATCGATGCTGTTGCCCGAGACCGTGACCTCGCCGGGGAAGCGCCCGTGCACGCTGTCGTAGCGCAGCAGGTGGGCGTTGGTCTCGACCGGACCGAGATCGTTGATGGCGATCACCTCGATATCGGTGCGGCCCGATTCCGCGATGGCGCGGAGCACATTTCGCCCGATACGGCCGAAGCCGTTTATCGCAACCGTGACAGTCATTGATGTCCCTTTGTCTTTTATTTCAGGTCTTTGGCGAGGCCGGCGACGGCCTCTGCGGTGATGCCGAAATGGCGGTAGAGCTCACTTGCCGGGGCCGAGGCGCCAAAGCCGGTCATGCCGACGAAGCCGTCCTCGGGGCGCAGCATCAGGTCCCAGCCCTGCCGGATCGCGGCCTCTATGCCGATGCGCGGGGCCTCTCCCAGCACCGCGGCGCGGGTCTCGGGCCGCGCTTCGGCAAAGAGCTCGAAACACGGGGCCGAGATCACGGCGGCCCGAATGCCCTCGGCCTCCAGCAGATCGGCGGCGTCGAGCGCGATCTCGACCTCGGAGCCGGTGGCGATCAGCGTCACGTCGCGCTTGCCCGGGTCGCGGAGCACGTAGGCGCCGCTGGCGGTGAGGTTGGCGTCGGTGTGGCGGGTACGTACCGTGGGCAGGCCCTGACGCGACAGCGCCAGCGTGCTCGGGCGACGGGTCTCGGTCATGGCGATCTGCCAGGCCTCGGCGGTTTCGACCGCGTCGGCGGGGCGGAAGACGAGGTGGTTGGGCATGGCGCGCAGCGAGGCGATGGTCTCGACCGGCTGATGCGTCGGGCCATCCTCGCCGAGGCCGATGCTGTCATGGGTCATGACGTAGACCACCGGCACGCCCATCAGCGACGACAGCCGCATCGCGGGCCGGCAATAATCGGCGAAGGCGAGAAAGGTGCCGCCATAGGGCTTGAGCCCGCCATGCAGCGCGAGGCCGTTCATCGCCGCCGCCATGCCATGCTCGCGGATGCCGTAATGAATGTAGCTGCCGGCATAGTCGCCCGGTTTGACGGGGCCCTGGCCCTTGGTCCTGGTGTTGTTCGAGCCGGTGAGGTCGGCGGAGCCGCCCACGGTGTTGGGCAGGGTGCCGTTGACCACCTCGAGCGCCATCTCGCTGGCCTTGCGGGTCGCAAGTTTGGGGGCGTCGGACGAGAGCCGGTGCTTGTAGGCGCAGATCGCCGCCTCGAGTGCCGCCTTGTCCGCCGGGCCATGGGCGGCGCGGAAGGCGTCGGCGTTGGGGCTGTCGAAGAGGCGGCGGCTCCATGCGGCACGGGATGAGGCACCGCGCGCGGCCACGGCGCGCCAGCCGTCGCGCACCTCGGCGGGGATCTCGAACGGCGCATGGGGCCAGCCGAGCGCCTCGCGGGTGGCGGCGATCTCGTCGGGCCCAAGCGGCGAGCCGTGCACGCTGTGGCTGCCCTGCATGGTGGGCGCGCCGTAGCCGATGATCGTCTTGCAGGCGATCATCGAGGGGCGCGGGTCGCTGCGGGCCGTCTCGATGGCGGCGGCGACCGCCTCCTTGTCATGGCCATCGACGGAGACAACGTGCCATCCGGCGGCCGCGAAGCGCGCCGTCTGGTCAGTGGAGGTCGAGAGGTCGGTGCCCCCGTCGATGGTGATCCCGTTGTCGTCCCAGAGGACGATCAGGCGGGAGAGGGTCAGGTGTCCGGCGAGGTCGATGGCCTCGTGGCTGATGCCTTCCATCAGGCAGCCGTCGCCGGCGATGACATAGGTGAAATGATCGACCAGATCAGAGCCGAACCGGGCATTCATCATGCGCTCGGCCAGCGCCATGCCCACCGCGGTCGAGATGCCCTGACCGAGCGGGCCGGTGGTGGTCTCGATGCCCTTGGCATGGCCGTATTCCGGGTGCCCGGCGGTGCGGCTGCCAAGCTGGCGGAAACGCTTGAGCTGCTCGATGGGCATGTCGTCATAGCCCAGCAGGTGGTTGATCGCGTAGACCAGCATCGAGCCGTGCCCGGCGCTCATCACAAAGCGGTCGCGGTCGGGCCAGCTGTGGTCCCTGGGATCGACGGTCATGAAGCGGTTGAACAGCACGGTGGCCACGTCGGCCATGCCCATCGGCGCACCGGGATGGCCCGAGTTCGCCGCCTGCACCGCGTCCATCGCGAGGGCACGGATGGCGTTGGCCATGAGGTCTTCGGTGGTGGTCGGGATCGCTTGCTGAATGGTCATCGGACGGGCTCCTTCAGGCACGCTTGGATTCATGGACGAGGCGCTGGACCATCGGGGTGAAGATCAGCTGCATGGCGAGATCCATCTTGCCACCCGGGATGACGATCGAGTTGGCCCGGCTCATCCACGAGTTCTGGATCATCGAGGTCAGGTAGGGGAAATCGATCCCCCTCGGGTTCTTGAAGCGGATCACCACGAGGCTCTCGTCGGCGGTGGGGATCCAGCGGGCGATGAACGGGTCGGACGTATCGACCACCGGCACGCGCTGGAAGTTCACATCCGTTTCGACGAATTGCGGGCAGATGCAGTGCACGTAGGCGTGCATCCGGCGCAGGATGGTGTCGGTCACCGCCTCGGTGGTGTAGCCGCGGCTGGCCTTGTCGCGGTGGATCTTCTGGATCCATTCGAGATTGATCACCGGCACCACGCCGATCTTGAGATCGGCCAGCGCCGAGAGATTTACCTCGTCGTTCTTCACCGCGCCGTGCAGGCCCTCGTAGAACAGCAGGTCGCTGCCGTCGGCAAACGGCTTCCAGTCGGTGAAATGGCCCGGCGGTGTGCCGTGGCGCTCGGCTTCTTTCTCGTCGTGGATGTAGTGGCGGGTGCGGCCGCTGCCGGTCTCGCCATAGGTGCGGAAGATGCTTTCGAGTTCGCCGAGCTCGTTGGCGTCATAGGAGAAATGCGAGAAGGTCTCGTCCCCCGCGGCCTTGCGGCTCTCGAGCTCGGCCTTCATGTCGGCGCGGTTGTAGCGGTGGAAGGCGTCGCCCTCGATCGACACCGCGCTGATGCCCTCGCGGCGGAAGATCTGGTCGAAGGTCGCCTTGACCGTGGTGGTGCCGGCGCCCGAGGAGCCGGTGACCGAGATGATGGGATGCTTCTTGCTCATGGAACTTTCCTGACGGGTCTCAGACGCGGAACAGGCCGCGGTGACCGAAGAGGGCGGAGACTTCCTGCTCGGGCAGGTCGTGATAGGCGGTGACGCGGTCGACCTTGGTGGTCGAGCCGAAGACGAAAGGCGTGCGGGCGTGAAGGCTCGCGGGCACCTTGTCGAGGATGCGGGTGGTGGCGTCGGTGGCGCGGCCCTGCGCTTGCTCGATCAGCATCGCGATGGGGGCGCATTCGTAGACCATGCGCAGCCGGCCATCGGCATAGCCCGGGCGGTCATCGCGGGGGTAGAGGAACAGCCCGCCGCGCACGAGGATGCGGTGGGTTTCGGCCACAAGCGAGGCGATCCAGCGCATGTTGAAGTTCTTGGCGCGCGGCCCCTCACTGCCGGCGAGGCAGTCGTCGATATAGGCGCGCACGGGCCTTGCCCAGTGGCGGTAATTCGAGGCGTTGATCGCGAATTCGGCGCTTTCCTCGGGAATGGTCAGCCGGCTGTTGACCAGGGTGAAGAGCCCGGTCTCGAGGTCGAGCACGTAGTCCTGCACACCGTCGCCGAAGGTCACCACCATCATGCATTGCGGGCCGTAGATGATGTAGCCCGCTGCGATCTGCTCGTGGCCCGGGCGCAGGAAGCTGGGCTCGCCCGCGTCGCCGGCCTCGCGGATCGAGAAGATCGTGCCGATCGAGACGTTGGTCTCGATGTTGGACGAGCCGTCGAGCGGGTCGATCGCCAGCGCCAGGCGGCCGGCGGGGTCGAGCTCGATGACGCGGTCCTGCTCTTCCGAGGCGTACCAGCGGATGCCGGTCCCGCGCAGGGCGGCGGCAAAGGCGGTATCGGCCATGACGTCGAGCGCCTTCTGCTCGTCACCATCGGCATTGTCGCCCACGGCGGCGGCCAGCTGGCCGGCGAGTGGGCCGCGGGCGATGTGCCGGGCGAGATCGCGGCCGACCCGGCCGATGGCCTCCATGGCGGGGCGCAGACGGGCCGGGATTGGCGCATCGGCGGAATAGGGGTTGCGGTCGGTCATCAAGGCCTCCTCCTCCTCGACGGGTGACTGAGACTTGATCTTCCCGATTGGGGCTTGTTAGAAAATTTAAAACTTCTGATCTTGTTTTAGGAAAACTTGAATGCGCAGATTGGCCTCGCTGACCTTCAAACAGCTCCGCGCCTTGGAAGCCGTTGATCGGACAGGCTCAATTTCCCGCGCGGCGGAGGAGCTGGGGCTCAGCGCCCCGGCGGTTCACAGCCAGCTCAAGGCGCTGGAGCAGACCTTTGGCTGTGCCATGCTGTCGCGGGACGGGGCCGGCCCGTTCGCCGCAACCCCCGAAGGCGAGGCGCTCTTGCTGGCCCATGAGCGGGCCGATGCGGGGTTCCGGCTCGCCCTGCGCCGAATCGATGCCCTTCAGAAGGGCATGGCCGGGACGGTGGTCCTGGGCGTGGTCTCGACGGGGAAGTATTTCGCGCCGGCCATCGTGGCGCGACTGCGCAAGGCCTGCCCGGAGATCGAGGTGCTGCTTCAGATCGGCAACCGCGACGCCATCATCGGCGCGTTGCAGGACGGGGCGCTCGACCTGGCGATCATGGGCCGCCCCCCGCGCGAGCCGGTGCTCGATGCGCTGTCGCTCGGGGATCACCCGCATGTGCTGATCGCGCCGCCGGATCATCCGCTGGTGGGCGCGGCCGAGATCACCCCGGACGACCTCCTGCGGGAGACCATCCTGATGCGCGAGCAGGGGTCAGGCACACGCATCCTGGCCACGCGCTTTCTCGACCGGATCGGCGAGGGCAAGACCTATGAACGGGCCGAGATGGGCACCAACGAGACCATCAAGCAGGCGGTGATCGCCGGGTTGGGGGTGGCGCTGATCTCGTATCACACGGTGGTGGAGGAGCTGCGCAGCGGACGGCTGGTGACGCTGGACCTGCCGGGGCTGCCGATCATGCGGCACTGGTTCCTGCTGCATCCGGCAGAGACGCCGCTCAGCGGGGCGGCGCGCACGGTCTGGCAGTTCATCGCGACCGAGAAGGACAGCTTCCTGCCGCACTGGCCGCCTGAGGGATGAGCCCCAAGATTTTTCGTACGAAAAATCTTGGGGGCAAGAATTTTAGCTAAAATTCTTGGGCGCGCCGTTCAGCCGGCGGGTCCTTTGCGGATGTTGTCCGGCAGCCAGGTGGCCAGCTCGGGGAAGGCGATCAGCACGAAGACCATCACCACCATGATCAGGAACATCGGGATCGCCGCCTTGGCGATGAAGTTCATCTCGTGCCCGGTCATGCCCTGCAGCACGAAGAGGTTGAAACCGATCGGCGGGGTGATCTGCGCCATCTCGACCACCACGACGATGAAGATGCCGAACCAGATGATGTCGATGCCCTGCGCCCGGATCATCGGCTCGACCACGGCCATGGTCAGCACCACCGACGAGATCCCGTCGAGGAACATGCCGAGGATGATGTAGAACACGAGGAGCGCCATCAGCAGCTCGAAGCGCGACAGCTCCCAGCTGGCGATCAGGTCGGCAAGGCCGCGCGGGATGCCGGTGAAGCCCATCGACAGCGACAGGAACGAGGCCCCGGCGAGGATCAGCGCGATCATCGCCGAGGTGCGCACCGCGCCCATCAGGCTCTCGCTGAAGCTCGACCAGCTCAGCGAGCCTTGCGTTGCGGCGAGGATCAGCGAGCCGATGACGCCGAAGGCGGCGGCCTCCGTGGCGGTGGCGATGCCCATATACATGGAGCCGATCACCACCAAGATGAGGCAGATCACCGGGATCAGGAAGCGCGAGTTCTTGAGCTTCTCCATGACGCTCATCTTCGGCTCGGGGTCGGGATTGAAGCCCTTCGAGACGAAGGACATCACCGCCACGTAGCCCATGAACATCAGCGCCAGCACGAGCCCGGGGAAGACGCCCGCCATGAAGAGCTTGGTGACGCTCTCGTTGATCGTGACGCCGTAGACGATGAGCGTCAGCGAGGGCGGGATCATCAGCCCCAGCGTGGCCGCGCCGGCCAGCGTGCCGATCACCATGGTCTCGGGGTAGTTGCGTTTGCGCAGTTCGGGGATCGACATCTTGCCCACCGTGGTCAGCGTCGCCGCCGACGAGCCCGAGACCGCGGCAAAGACGGTGCAACCGACGATGTTGGTGTGCACGAGCCCGCCCGGAAGGCGCGCCATCCAGGGGCTTAGGCCGCGGAACATGTCCTCGGACAATCGCGTCCGATACAGGATCTCGCCCATCCAGATGAACAGCGGCAGCGCGGTGAGTGTCCAGCTCGAGGACGAGGCCCAGACCTTGGTGATCATGGCGTCGCCCGCGGGCCGCGAGGTGAAGAGCTCCATGCCGACATAGGCCACGCCCATGAGCGCGAGGCCAACCCAGACCCCGGAGCCCAGAAGCAGGAACAGCACGAAGAGGAAGATGGCGATGGGGATCATCTGCTCCATGTCACTCTCCCTGGCTCTGATCGACGAGGTCGGTGGTGATGCCGTGCGATCCGGTGAAAATCAGCCGCACGAGGTGATCCCAGAAGGCGATGGCCAGCAGCACCGTGCCGATCGACATCGAGAGCTGCGGGATCCAGATCGGGGTGGCGTCGAGTCCCTGGCTGAGCTCGTTCCAGCGGTGCGAGATCTGGTTGCCTCGGATGGCGTACCACGCGAACCAAGTCGAGATCGCGGTGCCGATGCCGAAGCACCAGAGCTCTCCCCACCAGCGGAACCGCCCGAGTGCGGTGAGGAACAGCGACACCCGGATATGGGCGCCGTGGTTCAGCGCGTAGGCGAAGGCGAAGAACGACGCCGCCGCCATGCAGTAGCCGGCATAGGAGGTGGCGCCGGGAAACACCTGCCCGGTCCAGCGCGCCAGCATCTGCAGCACGATGATCGAGAGGATCGCGATCAGGAAGAGCGAGGCGATGACGCCCCCGATGAAATAGAGCGTGTCGAGTATGCGCCTGAGCGCCTTCGCGGCGGCCATGTCCTGTCCCTCACTGTTGGTCCTGGCACTTTTTGTCCTGCCGGGGCAGGGGTGCGCCTTGTCTTGTCGGGATGGCCCCGGGGCAGGGGCCGGAAAGCACAGGCCCGCGCCGTGGCGGGCCTGTGATCTATGCGGTGCTGTCGCGCCGGGGCGCTTACTCGCCCTTGTAGGCGTTGACGATGGCCTGACCGTCTTCGCCGGCCGCCTCGAGCCAGTCATCGGTCATGGTGGCGCCAAGCTCCTGCAGCTGGCCCATCAGGTGTTCGGAGGCCCGCTCGACCGTCATGCCGTTCTTCTTCAGCTCTTCCAGCGTGAAGCTGGTGTAGTCCTTCGACTTGGCGAGGCCGTCGGCAGCGGCGGTGGTGGCACAGTCCTCCATTACCGCCTTGGACTCGTCCGGCAGATCATTCCACGCGTCGAGGTTCACGAAGACCGCGTTGCGCGGCAGCCATGCGTCGACCTCGTAGAAATGCGACAGGTGCTCCCAGACGCCGCGGTCATAGCCGGTGGCCCCCGAGGAGATGAAGCTCTCGGCCACGCCTGTGGCCAGCGCCTGGCTCAGCTCCGCGGCCTCGACCTGCACCGGCAGCATGCCGGTCAGCTCGGCCATGCGCGCGGTCGCGGTGGAGTAGGAGCGGAACTTCACGCCCTTGAGGTCCTCAATGTCCTCGATCGCCATGTTGGTGTAGAGGCCCTGCGGCGGCCACGGCACCGAGTAGAGGTAATGCAGGTTGTCTTCTTCCAGCGCCGAGGCGACGTAGGGCGACGCGATCTCCCAGAGCGCTTCGTGATCGTCGAAGGAGGACACGAGGAAGGGGATCGAGTCGACGCCGTAGAGCGCGTTCTCGTTCTGGTGCGCCGAGAGCAGGCGCTCGCCGATATTGGCCTGGCCCGTCATCACCGCGCGCTTGATCTCGGCACCGCCGAACAGCGAGCCCGACGGGTGGGTGACGATCTCGAGATCGCCGCCGGTGCCCTCGGTCACGCAGGAGGCGAAGGCCGCGCCGACCTCGGAATGGAAGTTGGTGGCCGCGTAGGCCATCGGCATGTCCCACTTCTCGGCCTGTGCCGCGGCGCCGATCCCGGCCAGCGCGGTGGCGGCGAGCAATGTGTTGATGGTCTTCATTTTCAGACTCCCTGCTGTTTGTGTTCTAATGTTTTTATGTCTCTTCAGTGAAACCGATCCGGGGCGTAGGGCGCAAGGTTGATGTTCGGGGTATGGCCCGAGATCAACTGCGAGAGGAGGCGTCCGGTCTTGGGACCGCCTGTCAAACCGACATGATCGTGGCCGAATCCCATGTAAGCGCCCCCCACGACAGGGGATTCCCCGATCATCGGCAGGGAATCGGACATCGAGGGGCGGTGCCCCATCCATTCCACGGTCTTTTTCCAGGTGAGCCCCGGGATGGCGGCGCGGATCTGCTTTTCGAGCAGCGCGAAGGGTGCGCGCGACGGCGGCAGGTCGAGCCCGCCAAGCTCGACGATGCCGGCGAGCCGCAGCCGGCCGTCCATCGGGGTCGCGACGAACTTGCCCGAGGCGATCATCACCGGCGAGCGCGGCATCACCGAGGGCTCGTAGAGCTCGAGATGGTAGCCGCGCTCGGACTCGAGCGGGGGTTTGACGCCGAGCTTGGCGGCGAGCGGGCCGGACCAGACGCCGGTGGTCAGCACCGCTGCGTCGCAGGCGATGGTCTCGCCCCCGATCCGCACGCCGCTGACCACGCCCTTCTCTCGGGCGATGTCGCTCACCTCGCCAATGACCAGCCGGCCACCCTGCGCCTGCACGTGGGCCGCGAGATCCTTGACGTACTGGCCGGGATCACTGATGCGGCCGTGATCGGGGAAGCGGGCGGCGCAAGTCATCTGCGGGCCCCAGATCGGGTCATAGTCCCGGAACGCCTGATCCTCGAGCAGCTCCCACTCGAAGCCGTTTTCCTTGCGCACCGAGAAGCCGAAAGAGTCGGCCTCGTAGTCGGCGCGGGTGTTGTAGATGAAGACGTAATCGCCGGGCACGACCCACTTCTCGGCCCCGGTGCCGGTGGCGAGGGCAAGGTGATCCGACAGGCTGTCGCCGATGATCGAAGTCGCCGCCGCGGCCCGCCTGCGGGCGCTGTCGGCATTGGCATGACGCATGTATTTCATCAGCCACGGTGCCAGCTTGGGCAGGTAGGACCATTTCATGAAGAGCGGCTGGTTGGGATCGAGCAGCATCCTCGGCGCCTTGGTCCAGAGCCCGGGCCCCGGCACCGGCATCACCGAGCAGGAGGCCAGCACGCCGCCATTGCCGTGGCTGGTGCCCTCTCCGGGGCCGGCCTTGTCGATCAGGATCACGTCATGCCCGTCACGCTGCAGCCAGATCGCGGTCGAGACCCCCACGATGCCGGCGCCGATCACTGCCACTGTCTTCTTCATCTTGCACCTTTCTACACGGCGCGTCGCCCGCCGCCGCCCTTTCCTGTTGCCGGGATCAAGCGCCGCTTCGCCTTGCCTGTCAATCTGGAGGGCCGGGGAAAGGGGCTGGTATCGGGGGCAGCTCCGGGCGTAAGCCTCAAGAGACAGCACGAGACACGGGAGTTCGCATGAGCTTTGTCATCCCCCCGATGGAGACGCCCTCCATCGCCATCGCCGGCAGCGAAGACCGCTTCCCGGTCCGCCGCATCTTCTGCGTCGGGCGCAACTACGCCGCCCATGCCCGCGAGATGGGGCGCGACCCGGACCGCGAGCCGCCGTTCTTCTTTACCAAGCCCGCCGATGCGGTGGTGGGTGACGGCGCGACCATTTCCTATCCGCCGCAGACCGAGAACCTGCATTACGAGGCCGAACTGGTGGTCGCCATCGGCGCCGGCGGGCGCGAGATCCCGGCCGACCGGGCGCTCGAGCATGTCTGGGGGTACGCGGTGGGCAACGACCTCACCCGCCGCGACATGCAGAACGCCGCCAAGGAGCTGCGCCGTCCGTGGGATCTCTCGAAGGGCTTCGACCGTTCGGCGGTGATCGGGCCGCTGGTCTCGGCCAGCGAGATCGGCCACCCCTCCGAGGGGCGCATCAGCCTGTCAGTGAATGGCACGGTGAAGCAGGATGGCGATCTGTCCGAGATGATCTGGCCGGTCGCGGACGTGGTGGCCTTCCTGTCGGAAAGCGTCGAGCTGGCCCCGGGCGATCTGATCATGACCGGCACGCCGGCCGGTGTTGGCGCGCTGGTGCCGGGCGACAGCTGTGTCGTCACCATCGAAGGGGTGGGCGAGATCACCACAGTGATCGGCTCGCGCGACTAGGCGCGGGCCGCAGGCGCGTCAGTCGTCGAGCAGCACCGGCGGCGCGACCAGAAGCGTGGCGAACTTCTCGGTAAGCTGGCGCAGCATGTCGGTCGAGATCGCCTGCTTCGCGCCGCCCGCCGAGAGCACCTTGCGGTGGATCGCTGCCGCCTTCTCGACGGTCTCGACAAGCGCGAAGATCTTGTCGGGGTTTTCCTCGGAGGCGAAGATGCCGTGGTGGCTCCACGAGATCACCCGGCTGTGCTCGAGCTCGACCGACGAGGCCTGCGCGATCTCGACCGTGCCGGGCAGCAGCAGCGGCACCACGCGCACGCCATCGGGGAAGATGACGATGCATTCGGGCATTTTCTCCCAGAGCACGCGGGTCAGCCGCCTGGTGTCGAGCGGCTCGAGGAAACTCAACGCGACGAATTCCGGCGGGTGGCAATGCAGGATCATCCGCTCACGCCCGTCCGAGACGCGCTTGCGGATGGCGTGGGCCACAAGGTGGGTGGCAAACTCCGAGGTGGGCTTGGCACCCGACGAGAAGCCCCAGCATTTCTGCCAGGCGGTGCCGCCTTCGGTGATGCGCACGATGCCGAACACCTGGTTCGGTTTTTCCAGCGCGTGGCGGAAGAACTGCCCCGAGCCGGTGACGAGGAAGTACTCCCCGTCCAGTTCAGGCTCGTCGATCGGCATCGGCACCGGCTCTCCGGGGGCGAGCTCGGGATAGTGGCGGGTCAGGATGGCCTCGATCTCCTCCCGCGGCAGCCGCCACGAGAAATTGCCGCCATTGGCCTCGTTCCAGCCCATCTTCCAGCACAGATGCGCCAGCGGAGCGGCTTCCTTGACGAAGGAAATCGGATGCGTGAACGGTGCCATGGTCTCTATCCTCGCGAGGCGACAGACGCCTGGTAGGCGTCGAGATCGGAGATGAGCGGCGCGCCCGAGGGCACGCCCATGCGGTCGCAGAACTCGGCCCAGACTGCGCCGAAGGGCATGTCCTTCATCTCTTCGGTAAGCATCAGCCGTGTGGTGAAGTCGAGCGAGGTCTCGGCCGCCTTGAGCCGCGCCTGCGGCATCAGCATCGACTCGAGCAGCGCCTTTTGCATGTTGCGCACTCCGATCACCCAGGCGGCGGTGCGGCTGATCGTGGCGTCGAAGAAATCGAGCCCGATATGAGTGCGCCCGAGCAGGTCGCCGAAGACCAGCTCCTGCGCCATGGCGCGGATGCTGTCGTCGAGCAGGATGACGTGGTCGCTGTCCCAGCGCATCGGACGGCTGACATGCAGCAGGATCTCATCGACCGACAGCGCCACCGCGCTGAGCTTGTCGGCGATGTTTTCGGTCGGGTGGAAGTGCCCCATGTCGAGGCAAAGCAGGGTGTCGCGCCGGATCGCGTAGCCCATGTAGAACTCGTGGCTGCCCACGGTCATCGCCTCGACGCCGATGCCGAAGAGCTTCGATTCCACCGCGTCCAGCATCTCGGCCTTATTGAGCGTCTCGGCGCACATGGCGTCGAGCGAGGTCTCGAGCCGCTTGCGCGCGCCCATGCGGTCGACGGGATTGTCCTTGGAGCCGTCGGGCACCCAGATGTTGTTGACGCAGGCGCTGCCCTGCGCGCGCCCGAAGGCCGCCGCGATCTCGCGGCTGCGCTTGCCGTGCTCGATCCAGAAGTCGCGGATGCCCTGATCGGGGTGGCTGAGGGTCAGGTTGTCGTCGGCCTTTTCGTGGGCAAAGAAGGTCGGATTGAAATCCAGCCCGACGCCCTGGTCGCCGGCCCAGTCGATCCACGGCTGGAAGTGCTTCACCTCGATCTCGTCACGGTCTGGCGACTCGTCGGTGTCCATGTAGCAGGCATGCAGGTTGAGCCGGTGGCGGCCGGGGATCTTCGCGTAGGCGAACTCCAGATCGGCGCGCAGCTCGTCGGGGGTGCGGGCGCGGCCGGGGTGGTTGCCGGTGGCCTGAATGCCGCCGCCGGAGCTGCCGTGGCGGGTTTCGAAGCCGACCACGTCGTCGCCCTGCCAGCAATGCACCGAGATCGGGATCGTGGACAGCGTCGCAAGCGCGGCCTCGGTATCGACATCCCAAGCGGCAAAGGCCTCGCGGGCCATCTCGTAGCTCTTGGTGGTCATGGCGGGTCTCCTTATCAGGGGGCGGGGTGCGGCTGGCATCCCGGCAGGGCAGGCGCGCGCGCAGTCATCTGCGGCGTCCGGCCTGCGACGGTGTCATTGGGAAGATGGGGGTGGCGCGCCGGCGGCATCGCGGAGCGACGCCGCAAGGTGTCGGCCGCGCGCCGGGAACCGGGTCCGTGAGTGGTGGTCTTGTGGGAACATGCCGCATGGTCTCCTCCGGGCGGCGGGTGGGGCGGGCCGAGGCCCGCCCGCGCTCAGCGTGTGAACGCCTCCTTGTTGCCGGCATCGACGTTCAGAATGTTGCCGGTGGATTTCGCCGACAGGTCAGAGGCAAGGAAATACGCCGCCTCGGCGATGTCCTCGGGCAGCACCGAGCGCTTCAGCATCGAGCGGTTGCGGTACATCTCTTCGAGGCCTTCCTTGTCGGTGCCATAGGTCGAGGCGCGCTGTTCGAGCCATTCGCCCTCCCAGATCTTCGAGCCGCGCAGAACCGCGTCGGGATTGACCACGTTGACCCGGATGCCGGCCTCGGCACCTTCCAGCGCGAGGCAGCGGGCAAGATGGATCTCGGAGGCCTTGGCGGTGCAGTAGGCCGAGGCGTTGGGCGAGGCCGCGAGGCCGTTCTTCGAGGCGACGAAGACGATGGCGCCGCCGAGTCCCTGCGCGCGCATCAGCTTGAATGCCTCGCGCGAGACGAGGAAGTAGCCGGTGGACAGGATGTCCATGTTCTTGGACCAGAGCGCCAGCGAGGTCTCCTCGACCGGAGCCGAGGAGGCGATGCCGGCGTTCGACACGAGGATGTCGAGCCCGCCGAATTCGACCGCGGTCTCGTCATGGGCGGCGGCCACGGCGTTCTCGTCAGTGACGTTCATCAGCACCGTGCGCACCACGTCCTTGCCGTGGCGCTGGGCGAGCCCGTCCCGGGCGGCCTTGAGGTTCTCGGCGCTGATATCGGCAAGCATCACGCAGGCGCCCTCGGCGAGGTAGCGCTCGGCGGTCGCCGCCCCGATGCCGCCGGCACCGCCGGTGACCAGCGCCACCCGGCCCGCGAGGCTCTTGGGCTTGGGCATGCGCTGCAGCTTGGCCTCCTCGAGCAGCCAGTACTCGATGTCGAAGGCCTCCTGCTCGGGCAGGCCGCAATATTCGCTGACCGCCGACGCACCGCGCATCACGTTGATCGCGTTGGTGTAGAACTCGCCCGAGATCCGCGCCGTGGCCTTGTCCTTGGCGAAGGTGATCATGCCGACGCCGGGCACGAGGTAGACCACCGCGTTGGGGTCGCGGATCGCCGGGCTGTCGTCATGCTTGCAGCGCTCGTAATAAGCGGCGTAGTCCTCGCGATAGGCGGCGATCTGCGCCTCGAGCCCCTCGAGCACGGCATCGACGTTGTTCTGCGCCGGGTCGAACTCCACCACCAGCGGGCGGATCTTGGTGCGCAGGAAGTGGTCCGGGCAGGAGGTGCCAAGCGCCGCCAGCGCGCGCATGTCCTTGCCGTTGACGAACTCGAGCACCGCATCGCTGTCATCGAAATGGCCGACCATGTGCTGCTTGCCCGAGACGAAGCCGCGGATCGCCGGCATCAGCCGGGCGGCCACAGCGCGCCGGGCCTCGGGGGCGAGGCTTTCGTGCACCGCGCCGCCAAAGGCCGGCACATCGCGGGTCTTGTCGTCGAAATAGGCGATGGCCTTGTTGATGATCTCGAGCGTCAGAAGGTAGCAGTCCTTGGCGTCGTCGGCCCAGGTGAAGAGCCCGTGGCTTTCGAGCACGACGCCCTTGGCCTCGGGGTTCTCGAGGCAGAACGTCTCAAGCCAGAGCCCCAGCTCGTAGCCCGGCTTCTTCCATGGCAGCCAGCCGATCTCGTCGCCGAAGATCTCCTGCGTCAGGGCCTTGCTGTCCTTGGCGGCGGCAATGGCGATGATCGCGTCGGGATGCATGTGGTCGACATGCTTGCGCGGCACGTAGGCGTGCAGCGGCGTGTCGATCGAGGCGGCGCGCGGGTTCAGGTTGAAGGTGCAATGCGGCAGGTAGCCGACCATCTCGTCCTCGAACGCGACACCGCGATATTTGCCCTTCAGGGCGCGCAGCTTGTCCATGTAGAGCGTGGCGAAGCCATCCATCTTGATCGAGCCGACATCACCGCCCGATCCCTTGACCCAGAGCACCTCGACCTCCTCGCCGGTCAGCGGGTCGGTCTCGATCACCTTGGCGGAGGTGTTGCCGCCGCCGTAGTTGGTGATGCGCTTGTCCGAGCCCAGCAGATTGGAGCGATAGAGCAGCTTTTCGGGCTCCGACATCGACGCGGCGCGCGAGTCGTCCCACAGGGTTTCGAGCCGCGGGGCGGCGGTCGTCTTGAGCATGGCTTCCTCCCATTGGCGCGGCGCGCCCGATTCAATCTTGCTCAAAACCTGCGCCCCGCGGGCAGCTCTGTCAATCATAAACAATCACGTTCAATCATTCTGCGCCGCAGAATGATCATTCATGACAGAAAATGATTGACGATGATCGGGAATCCGCGCAAGTTTCTCGCCAATAGGGAGGACGGCATGCACGAAAGCGAACGCCACAGGCTGATTCTGTCAGCGGTTCAGGAGCGACCGGTCGCAACCGTGGTCGATCTGGTGAACCTGACGGGCGTATCCGAAGCGACGGTGCGCCGCGACATCGCCACCCTTCACATGCAAAAGAAGCTGCGTCGTGTGCGCGGTGGCGCCGAGGCCATCGCCCCGCCGCAGTTCGTGGGTCTTGCCGGTCGCACTTTCGCGGTCAACGAAACCATGCGGATCAAGCAGAAGCAGGCCATCGCCCGCGCTGCCTGCGAGCTGGTGAACGACGGTGATCCGATCATCATCAACGGCGGCACCACGACCTTTCAAATGGTGCATCCGCTGGCCAGCCGCCGGGTGCAGGTCTTCACCAACTCGTTTCCCATCGCCGAGCACCTGCTCAAGCACTCCAAGAACACGGTGATGCTGTCGGGCGGGGTGATCTACCGCGAGCAGCAGATCGTGCTGAGCCCGTTCGAGAACGACGTGACCCGCAACTTCTATGCGCGGCGCATGTTCATGGGTGCGCAGGGGGTCGGGCCGCTGGGTCTGATGGAGGCGGATCCGCTGCTGATCCAGGCCGAGCACAAGCTGATCGGCCAGGCCGACGAGCTGGTGGTGCTGGTGGACAGCACGAAATTCGAACAGCGCTCGTCGCTGGTGCTCTGTCCGCTCGAGCGGGCGAACGTGGTGATCACCGATGACGGGATTTCGGATCGTGCCGCCGCGATGCTCGAGGCGGCGGATGTGGAGCTGATCGTCGCGCCGGTCGCGGCGGCAAACGAGGAGGATGGGGCGGCCTCCTAGGTCTTCGCCCAACACGCTTCATACGGGAGGAACTTATGCGCGTGATCAACAAGGTACTTGGAACGGTGGCGCTGGCCGCAACGATGGCGGCGGGCTTCGGCGCAACGGCGGCCTCGGCCGACGAGACGCGCATCGCGCTCGTGGTGAAGGCGCTGGGCATCGGTTTCTTCGAGGCCGCAGCCAAGGGCGCCGAGGAGGCCGCGGCCGAGCTGGGCGACACCGAGATCATCTATACCGGCCCGACCGACACCACCGCCGAGGGGCAGATCGAGGTGATCAACTCGCTGATCGCGCAGGGCGTCGATGCCATCGCGATCTCGGCCAACGACTACGACGCGCTGGTGCCCTCGCTGAAGAAGGCGATGCAACGCGGCATCACCGTGATCAGCTGGGATTCGGGCGTGGCGCCGGAGGGCCGTCAGATGCACCTCAACCCGTCCTCGAACGAGCTGATCGGCAACATGTGCGTCAAGCTCGCCGCCGATCACCTGCCGGATGGTGGCCAAGTGGCGATCCTGTCGGCTTCGGCCACAGCTACGAACCAGAACATCTGGATCGAGGAGATGAAGAAGGTGCTGCCCGAGTACGAGGGCATCGAGCTGGTCGCGACCGTCTATGGCGACGACCTTGCCGACAAGTCCTACCGCGAAGCGCAGGGCCTGATGGCGACCTATCCCGATCTCGACGCCATCATCGCGCCGACCTCGGTCGGCATCGTGGCCGCCGCGCAGGCCGTCGCCGACGCCGGCAAGGCGGGTGAGGTGAACGTGACCGGCCTCGGCCTGCCCTCCGAGATGGCCGGCGCCATCGAGTCCGGTGCATCGCAGTCCTTCGCGATCTGGAACCCGATCGACCTCGGGTACTCGGCCACGATGATCGCCCACGCGCTGGCCTCGGGCGAGGCCACCGCCGAGCCGGGCGCGACCCTGCCGATGGGCCGCATGGGCGAGGTGACGCTCGATGACGAGGGCAATGGCGCAATGGCCGATCCCTTCGTCTACGACGCCGGCAACATCGACGAGTTCAAGTCGATCTTCTGATCGCGTCCACTTTGGACCTACCAGACGCGACCCCGGCGCCAAAGCCGCGCCGGGGCGCTCCCTCCAATCGACGGGGCGACGCCACATGCTCATGCAGACACAGACCCAGGCAGAGACAGATCCAGTGACCCGCCCGACGCCCGTTCTGGCCCTCGACGGCATCACCAAGACCTTCCCCGGTGTGCGCGCCCTCTCCGAGGTGTCGCTCAACCTCTATCCCGGCGAGGTCACCGCGCTGATCGGCGAGAACGGCGCCGGCAAGTCGACGATGGTGAAGATCCTCACGGGCATCTACCAGCCGACCGAGGGCCGCATCCTCGTCGACGGCGAGGAGACCCGCTTTCCCACCGCTCAGGACGCCGCCGACGCCGGCATCACCGCGATCCACCAGGAGACGGTGCTGTTCGACGAACTGTCGGTGGCCGAGAACATCTTTCTCGGCCATGCGCCCCGCACCCGCTGGGGCCTGCTCGACTGGGCCGAGATCCACCGCCGCTCGTCCGAGATCCTGACCGGGATCGGCGCCGAGATCGATCCGGCCACCCGGCTGCGCGATCTCGGCATCGCCAGCAAGCACATGGTTGCGATCGCCCGGGCGCTGTCGATCGATGCCCGCGTTGTGGTCATGGACGAACCCACCGCGGCGCTGTCGCACAAGGAGATCGAAGAGCTCTACGAGCTGGTCGATCAGCTCAAGGCGCAGGGCAAGGCGATCCTGTTCATCAGCCACAAGTTCGACGAGATCTTCCGCATCGCCGACAACTACACCGTCTTCCGTGACGGCCAGTATGTCGGCGAGGGGCGCATCGAAGACACAGACAACGACGCGCTGGTCAAGCTGATGGTCGGCCGCGAGGTGGCGCATATCTTCCCCGAGCGCACGCCGGAGCTTGGCGACGAGGTGCTGGCGGTCGAGAACTATTGCCACCCGACCGAGTTCGACGGGGTCGGTTTCTCGCTGCGCAGGGGCGAGATCCTCGGATTCTACGGCCTTGTCGGGGCAGGGCGTTCAGAGGTCATGCAATCGCTCTTCGGCATCACCCGGCCCTCCTCGGGCCGCATCCGCATCGACGGCGAGGCTCGCGAGATCGCCTCGCCCGCCGACGCGGTGGGGGCGGGGATCGTCTATGTCCCCGAGGATCGCGGTCAGCAGGGGGCCATCACCGCCATGCCGATCTTCCAGAACGTCACGCTGCCGTCGCTTGGCCGCACCTCGCGCAGCGGCTTCATCCGGCTGGCGGAGGAATTCAAGCTGGCGCGCACCTATTGCGAGCGGCTCGACCTGCGCGCCGCCTCGCTCGACACCGACGTGGGCAATCTCTCGGGCGGCAACCAGCAGAAGGTGGTGATCGCCAAGTGGCTCGCCACCCAGCCCAAGGTGATCATCCTCGACGAGCCGACCAAGGGCATCGACATCGGCTCCAAGGCCGCGGTGCACGATTTCATGGCCGAACTGGCCGGGCAGGGGCTCGCGGTGATCATGGTCAGCTCCGAGATCCCCGAGGTGCTGGGCATGTCCGACCGGGTCATCGTCATGCGCGAGGGACGCATGGTCGCCGAGCTCGGGGGCGACGAGATGACCCCCGAAACCCTTGTCCGTCACGCCGCTGGCATTCGGGAGAGCTGACATGCTGAAACGTATCCTCACCGCGCGCGAAACCATCCTTGCCGCCGCCATCCTGGCGCTTCTGGTTTTGATCGCCGTGCGCTTCCCGGCCTTCGTGGCGCCCTCGAACCTGATCGCGGTGTTCAACGACACCTCGCCGCTGATGCTTCTGGCGCTGGGGCAGATGATCGTCATCCTGACCAAGTGCATCGACCTCTCGGTCGCCGCCAACCTCGCGCTCACCGGCATGTGCGTGGCGATGCTCAACATCATGATGCCGGGCCTGCCGGTGGCGGTCATCATCGTCATCGCGGTGGCGCTCGGCACCCTCATGGGCATGATCAACGGCCTGCTGGTGTGGAAGCTCGACATCCCGCCGATCGTCGTGACGCTTGGCACGATGACCATCTTCCGTGGCATCATTTTCCTGATCTCCAACGGCAAGTGGGTGAACGCGCACGAGATGTCGCCGGCCTTCAAGGCCTTCCCCCGCGCCGAGCTGCTGGGTTTGCCGATGATGAGCTGGGTCGCCATCCTCGTGATCCTCGCCTTCTTCGTGCTGATGACCCGCACCAGCCTCGGCCGCGCGGTCTATGCGGTGGGCGGCAACCCTCACGCGGCGGTCTATACCGGCATCGATGTCGGCCGGACCAAGTTCACCGCCTACACCATCTCCGGCGCGCTCGCGGGCCTGACGGGCTATCTCTGGGTCAGCCGCTACGCCGTGGCCTATGTCGATATCGCCGGCGGCTTCGAGCTCGACACCGTCGCCGCCGCGGTGATCGGCGGCGTCTCCATCGCCGGCGGCGTCGGCTCGGTCTTCGGCGCGGTGCTCGGGGCGCTGTTCCTCGGCGTGATCAAGAACGCCCTGCCGGTCGTCAACATCTCGCCCTTCTGGCAGCTCGCGATCTCGGGCAGCGCGATCATCGTCGCCGTCGCCTTCAACGCGCAGGCCAACAGGACCAAGGGCCGGGTCATCCTCAAGCAGGCGGAGGCCGCAGCATGAGCACGAGTTCCACCCATCACATCCCCGACACGCTGGTCTCGCCGCTGGCAAAGCGACTGAAAAGCTGGGAGAGCCTGCTGCTGGTGGTGGCGGTGGCGATCTTCATCGCCAACTGCTTCGCCTCGCCCTACTTCCTCAACGCCTGGAACCTGAGCGACGCCACCTTCAACTTCACCGAGAAGGCGATGATCGCCTTCGCCATGGCGCTGCTGATCATCGCCGGCGACATCGACCTCTCGGTCGCCTCGATCATCGCGCTGGCCTCGACCGCCATGGGGGCCGCGGTGCAGGCCGGGGTCGGCACGCCGGGGCTGGTGGCCATCGGCCTTGCCACCGGGCTGGCGGCGGGTGCGTTCAACGGCGTGCTGGTGACGCGGCTGGCGCTGCCCTCGATCGTGGTCACCATCGGCACCATGAGCCTGTTCCGCGGCATCGCCTATATCGTGCTCGGCGATCAGGCCTATCGCGGCTACCCCGAGAGCTTCGCCTTCTTCGGGCAGGGCTACGTTTTCTGGGTGATCAGTTTCGAGTTCGTGCTCTTCGCGGTGCTGGCGGTGATCTACGGCGTGCTGCTGCACAAGACCAATTTCGGCCGCTCGGTCTATGCCATCGGCAACAACCCCACAGGGGCGCTGTTCTCGGGCATCAGGGTGCAGCGGGTGCGCTTCGTCCTGTTCCTGCTCACCGGGCTGATGTCGGGCGTGGCGGCGATCTGCCTGACCTCGCGGCTGGGCTCCACGCGCCCCTCGATCGGCTTCGGCTGGGAGCTCGAGGTCGTCACCATGGTGGTGCTGGGCGGGGTCAGCATCCTTGGCGGCTCGGGCTCGATCCCGGGCGTGGTGATCGCGGCCTTCGTGATGGGCATGGTGACTTTCGGGCTGGGCCTTCTGAACGTGCCGGGCATCGTCATGTCGATCGTCATCGGCGCACTGCTGATCGGGGTGATCGCGCTGCCGCGGCTCTGGTCGAAGCTGCGCTGGGGGGCATGAGCATGGAGAAGCACGCCTTCCGCATGGTCCTGAACGAAGGCCAGCTCGACGAGTACAAGCGCCGCCACGACGCCATCTGGCCCGAGCTCGTCGAGGCGCTGAAAGCGGCCGGGGTCGAGGATTACTCGATCCATTACGACCCCGAAACCCGGCATCTCTTCGCGGTGCTCTGGCGGCGTGAGGATCACGGCATGGCGGCGCTGCCCGCGCATCCGGCGGTGCAGAAATGGTGGGCCTACATGGCCGACATCATGCAGACCAACCCCGACAACAGCCCCGTAGAGACGCCGCTCGTACCGGTGTTTCACCTGCCATGAGCGCGCCGCGCAACATCGCCGTGATCGACGTGGGCAAGACCAACGTCAAGCTCGCGCTGGTCGATCTCGAACGGCTCGAGGAACTGGCCGTGGTCACCCGTCCCAACGCCGTGCGCCCGGGCCCGCCCTATCCGCATTTCGACCTCGAGGGCCACTGGTCGTTCTTCCTCGAGCATCTGGCGGCGTTCCACGAAAGCCACGGGATCGACGGCATCTCGGTCACCACGCACGGGGCTGCGGCGGTGCTGCTCGACGCGGAAGGTGGGCTCGCCGCGCCGATGCTGGACTATGAGCACACCGGCCCTGATGCGACGGCCGAGGCCTACGACGCGCTGCGCCCGCCCTTTGCCGAGACCGGCAGTCCGCGCCTGCCCATGGGGCTGAACCTGGGCGCGCAGCTGCACTGGCAGCTGGCCTGCGACCCGTCCCTGAAAGACCGCATCGCCCACGTCGTGACCTACCCGCAATACTGGGGCTTCCGCCTCAGCGGCGCGCTGGCCACGGACATGTCCTCGCTGGGCTGCCACACAGATCTCTGGCGCCCCCGCGAGGGCCGGTTTTCCGACTTGCCGGGCCGCCTTGGCCTCGAGGGAAAGATCGCCCCTCCGCGCCGCGCCACCGAGGTGCTGGGCCCGATCAGCGCCGAGATCGCCGATCGCACCGGCCTGCCCGCCGACACGCAGGTAGTCTGCGGCATCCACGACAGCAACGCCTCGCTGCTGCCCCACCTGCTGGGCCGCGCCGGGCCGGTTTCGGTGGTCTCCACCGGCACCTGGGTGATCGCCATGTCGGTGGGCGCCACGGCCCCGGCGCTGGACCCCGCTCGCGACACGCTGATCAATGTCGACGCCTTCGGTCAGCCGGTGCCCTCGGCGCGCTTCATGGGGGGGCGCGAATACCAGTTGATGAGCGAGGGCCTCACCGGCGCCCCGACCGGGGCCGAGCGCGAGGCGGTGCTGCGCGACGGCATCATGCTGCTTCCCGCGGTGGTCCCCGAAAGCGGCCCCTTCGCCGGCCGGACGCATCGCTGGAGCCGCGAGCCGCGCAGCGACGGAGAGCGCCTCTTCGCGCTGTCACTCTATCTCGGGCTGATGACCGACACCTGTCTCGGGCTCATCGGCGCCGAAGGGCCCCAGCTCATCGAGGGCCCCTTCGCGCGCAATCGCGACGTGCTCGACATGCTCTCTGCCCTGCGTCCCGGCGGGGTCGAGACCGCCGCCTCTGCCACCGGCACCTCGATCGGCGCGGCGCTGCTCTTCGCGCCCGGACACAGCAGCGCCACCGCGCGCCACGACGGACCGGCGGACCCGGCGCCCTACCGCGACTATGCCGCCCGCTGGCGCGCCGCTCTCGGCACCCAAGACCGGGCACGCGCGCATCAGCCGGTCTGACCGAGCGACATCCCTGTCTTCTCTGGTTCGGAAAATACCTCGGGGGTGAATTGGCGCTTGCGCCAAGAGGGGGCAGCGCCCCCTGATCCGGTCCCTGAACCTGCCGGATGGGCGCACCGTGGCGCGATCTTGCCGCGCCACGACAGTGTCGTTGCCAGCCCTCAGGCCGCGATGCTGCGGCCGTTCGGGGCTTCCGCTTCCGCATTGCGGGCGGCGGCATAGCTCGCGGCGCCACGGCTCGGGGTTGCGCCGAGCTCGGGGGCGGATTCGCCGGTTTCGGTGCTCATGCTGGCCACCAGCAGGCTCTTCTTGAAGCTCTCCTGCGTGGCGATGGCCTCGGCACGGGCCGCCGCAAGGTCATCCTCCGAGGCGGTCTCGGGGGCGGCTGCCGTCCCGGTGGCGCCCGAGGGGGCGTCGGCCCTGGCGCTTGTGGCGCCAGACCGCTCGGACGGCTTGGCGGCGGTGCTCGCGGTTTCGTCGCTGCCCGAGTTTGCCGCGACCGGCGTCGCGCCAGCGCTGGCTGTCGTCTCCTCGATGGCGGTTTCGACCGCGGAAACAGTCACGGGGGCGGTGGTTTCGGGCTCTGCAGGCTTGGCCACAGGCTGCGCCGCGGAGGGGGAGAAGAGGCCCGCTGCGGCGCTCGTTATCATACCTAGCATTCTGTTAACCTTTCTGATCGTAACGGCTTTTGCCTGCGGGCGAAGCGTGGAAAAAGTTGGGCGACAGATAGACCTTTAAGCGCCGGGATCGTTTCTGTGCCAACAATCTCGCAGCTGCGGCATGATTGTCGGAAAATCCGTCCGCGTTGCGGAATTCGGCGCGGTCGCGGGCCTTGGAATGCTCACGCAATGCGTGTGCCAGGGGGGCTTCACAGCCGGCGGCTGTCCCGAGAGCCCCGATGGGCGGCGGCAAGGACTCGCCCAATCGTCGCTGCATTTCGCCCGATGCGCGATTACGTCGCGTTGTGCCCCCTTGTCTGCGGGAGCGGAATCGGATGTTGGTCCGCCCCATGTCCTCGAGACCGCAGGATCCGTGGTTCTGCAATGCGCAGCCACACGTTTCACGTGATGATTGCTGTGGCTCGAATTCACTTTACCTTGGCGAGAAGGGGGCGCACCGCTCCCGACCCCAGAACAGGGAGGCACATGCCATGACGCGATTGACCCGACTGACCCTGACCACGTTCCTCAGCGCCGGCCTTGCCGCCAGCGCGGTGGCGCAGGAGACCCATCCCGAGACCGGCGACACGCTGGCGGCGGATCAGACCTTCACCTACCGAATCCTCGACAACATTTCCTCGATCGACCCGCAGATCGTCGAGGATACCGACGGCTCTGACGTGGTGCGCGATCTGTTCGAGGGCCTGTTGAATCAGGATGAGAACGGCGAACTGGTCCCCGGCGTGGCCACCGACTGGGAGGTCTCGGACGACAAGATGACCTACACCTTCCACCTGCGCGACGACGCCAAGTGGTCGAACGGCGATCCGGTCACTGCCGGCGATTTCGTCTACGCCTGGCGCCGCGCCGCCGATCCCGCCACCGCCTCGCCCTACCAGTGGTTCATCTCGCTGATGTCGCTCGAGAACGGCGATGCCGTGGTTGCCGGTGGCATGGCCCCCGAGGAGCTCGGCGTCGAGGCCATCGACGACACCACGCTCGAGGTGCGCCTGACCTCGCCGCTGCCCTACTTCCCGCAGATGGTGGTGCACTCGACCACCTTCCCGTCGCCGCAGAGCGTCATCGAAGAGCACGGCTCGGCATGGACCAGCCCCGAGAACTTCGTCGGCAACGGCGCCTATGTGCTGACCGAGATGAACCCCGGCGAATCCATCGTGCGCGAGAAGAACGACCAGTACTGGGATGCCGAGAACGTCATCCTCGACAAGTCGGTGGCGCTGATCATCAACGACGAGAACGTGGCGCTGACCCGGTACCGCGCCGGTGAGCTCGACATGACCGACATTCCCGCCGGCCAGTTCCCGCGCCTGCGCGACGAGTATGGCGAGGAGGCGCACAGCTTCCCGAAGCTCTGCAACTACTACTACACCTTCAACCTTTCCGAGAGCGGCCCTGAGGCCTTCAAAGATCCCAACGTCCGCAAGGCGCTGGCGCTGGCGGTGGATCGCGACATCATCGTCAACAACGTCATGGCCGGTGGCCAGCCCCCGGCTTACGTCTTCACCCCCGAGGCAACCGCGGGCTTCAACGCGCCCGAGACCGAGATGGCGGGCATGACCCAGGCCGAGCGTGATGCGAAGGCCAAGGAACTGCTGGCCGAGGCCGGCTTCGGCGAGGACAATCCGCTGAGCTTCGACATGGTCTACAACACCTCCGAGGCACACCAGAAGGTGGCCGTGGTGCTGTCGCAGATGTGGAAGCAGAAACTTGGTGTCGAGGCGCAGCTTTCCAACATGGAGTGGAAGGTGTTCCTCGAGGAGCGCGGCAACCAGAACTTCGAGCTGGCCCGCGGCGCATGGTGCGGCGACTACAACGAGGCGTCGACCTTCCTCGACCTGCTTCAGTCCGACTCGGGCTACAACGACGGCAAGTACTCGAACGCCGAGTACGACCAGCTGCTCGAGGACGCGCTGACCGCCGAGGACACCGCGCCGCTCTACACCCGGGCGGAAGAAATCCTCGCCGCGGACATGCCGGTGATCCCGCTCTACCACTATGCGGGCGTCTACATGATCGACGATTCGCTGAAGAACTTCCCGGTGAACAACATCCAGTTCAACTGGTACTCCAAGGACCTCTACAAGGCCGCCGAGTAAACCGACCCGAGCGCCCCGCCATGCGGCAGGGGCGCTCCCCCACGGGGAACCCCTGACATGCTGATCTATATCATCCGGCGGCTTCTGGTCGCCATTCCCACCATTGCGCTTCTGGTCATCGCCGCCTTCTGCATGATGCACCTCGCGCCGGGTGGCCCGTTCACCTCCGAGCGGCCGCTGCCGCCGGACGTTCTGGCCAATATCGAGGCCCGCTACGGGCTCGACCAGCCGCTGTGGAAGCAGCTCTGGGACTATTTCGTCAACATCGTGCTGCATTTCGATTTCGGGCCGTCCTTCGTCTACAAGGACCGCGACGTGAACGACATCATCGCGACCGGCTTCCCGATCTCGCTGACCTACGGCTCGCTGGCCTTTCTTGCGGCCACGCTGGTGGGTGTCGCGCTCGGCATCGCCGCCGCAATCCGCCACAACACCTGGATCGACTATTTCGCCGTCAGCCTCGGCATCGCGGCGCAGGCCCTGCCCAACTTCATCATGGGCCCGATCCTGATCCTGACCTTCACGCTCTGGCTCGGCTGGCTGCCCGGCGGCGGCTGGAACGGTGGCCAGTGGCAGTATCTCATCATGCCGGTGATCGCGCTCTCGACCTCCTACATGGGCTCGATCGCGCGCATCACGCGCTCCTCGATGCTCGAGGTGATGAACGCCAACTTCATCCGCACCGCGCGGGCCAAGGGCCTGCCGCAGCGCTCGATCATCTGGCGCCACGCCATGAAGCCGACGCTGCTGCCGGTGGTCTCCTACCTTGGTCCGGTCTTCGTCTACGTGCTGACCGGCTCGGTCTTCGTCGACCTGTATTTCTCCACCGGCGGCCTCGGGCAGGCCTATGTGAACTCCGCCCTGACCCGCGATTACGCGGTGCTGCTGGGCGTGACGATCCTCTATGGCGCCCTGACCGTCATCGTGAACCTTCTGACCGACCTCGCCTATGCGTGGTTCGATCCCAAGATCCGGTACTGACATGGCATTCTTCGGCACTTCCCCCAAAGCCGCGGAGCTGGCGGACGAGATCACCGATTTCACCGCTGTGCGGGGCCGGTCGCTGTTTCGCGACGCGCTCAACCGCTTCCTGCGCAACAAGGCCGCGATGGCGAGCCTCTTCATCCTCGTGCTGATCGCGGCCTTCGTGGTCCTCGGTCCGTTCTTCTCGCAATGGTCGAACGAAGAGATCGACTGGGTCGTGATGGGCGACGTGAAGGGCATGGGCGGCCCGTCGATCGAGACAGGGCACTATTTCGGCGTCGACGACCTTGGCCGCGACCTCTTCGCCCGTACCATCCAGGCGACCCAGACCTCGCTGCTGGTGGGCCTGATCGGCGCCGCCATGGCGCTGCTCGTCGGCACCTTCTGGGGTGTCGTGGCAGGCTATTACGGCGGCAGGCTCGACAGCATCATGATGCGCTTCGTCGACATCCTGCTGGCGATCCCGCTGACGCTGGTGCTGATCCTGATCCTCGTGGTGGCAGGGCGCAGCTTCACGGCGCTGTTCCTCGGGCTCGGCGCGGTGTCTTGGCTCACCATGAGCCGCATCGTGCGCGGCCAGACGCTGGCGCTCAAGAGCCGCGAGTTCATCGAGGCGGCGCGCGCCACCGGTGTGTCGGAAGGCACCATCATCTGGCGCCACATCCTGCCCAACCTCGCCGGCGTGGTGATCGTCTACGCCTCGCTGCTGGTGCCCGAGATGATCCTCGCGGAATCGTTCATCTCGTTCCTCGGCCTGGGCATCTCCGAGCCCAACACCTCGCTCGGCCGACTGATCGCCGAAGGGGCAGGGACCATGGCCTACGGCACGCTCTGGCAGCTGCTCTTCCCGCTCTTCTTCTACGTCGCGCTGATCATTGCGATGTTCTTCGTGGGCGACGGCCTGCGCGACGCGCTCGACCCGAAGGATCGCTGACATGACCGTTCTTTCCGTATCCGATCTGAAAGTGTCCTTCGACACGCCCGACGGCACCGTCGAGGCGGTCAAGGGCGTGTCTTTCGACATCGCGCCGGGCGAATGCCTGGGCATCGTGGGCGAGAGTGGCTCGGGCAAGAGCCAGAGCTTCATGGCCGCGATGGGGCTGATGCCCTCCAACGGCCGCGCCAGCGGCTCGGTGACGCTGTCGGGCAACGAGATCCTCAACCTGCCGATCGGCAAGCTCAATGCCATCCGGGGTGCCGATGTCGGCATGATCTTCCAGGATCCGCTCACGGCGCTGACGCCGCATCTCAAGATCGGCGTGCAGATGGCCGAGGTGCTGCGGGTCCACAAGGGGATGCGCGGCGCTGCGGCGCGGAAGCATTGCCTCGACTGGCTCAACCGCGTGCAGATCCCCGAAGCCGAGCGCCGGCTCGACCAGTATCCGCATGAGCTTTCGGGCGGGATGCGCCAGCGCGTGATGATCGCGCAGGCGATGCTCTGCGAGCCCAAGCTGCTGATCGCCGACGAGCCGACCACCGCGCTCGACGTGACGGTGCAGGCCGAGGTGCTCGACCTGATGGCGCGGCTGCAGCACGAACTGGGCACGGCGATCGCGCTGATCACCCATGACATGGGCGTGGTGGCGCGGATGTGCGACCGGGTGAAGGTCATGCGCAAGGGCGCCTTCGTCGAGGAGGGGGCGGTGGAGCGTATCTTTGCCGCGCCCGAGCACGAGTACACCCGCAAGTTGCTCGAGGCGATGCCGCGCATCGACACCGGCGACGCGCCGGGGCAGGTGAGCGGCAAGACGATCCTCGATGTCGACGACCTCAAGGTGCATTTCGACATCCACCAGAAGGGCGGGCTGTTCGGTCGCAAGGTGCCGCTGAAGGCGGTGAACGGCGTGAGCTTTTCGCTGCAGGAGGGCGAGACGCTGGGCATCGTGGGCGAGTCGGGCTGTGGCAAGTCCACGCTGGCCCGCGCCGTGCTGCAGCTGATCGAGCCCTCGGCGGGCGCGGTCTCTTGGCTGGGCAAGCCGTTGAACGAGATGGACCGCAAGGCGCTCACCCGCGAGCGCAAGGATCTGCAGATCGTTTTCCAGGATCCGCTGGCGAGCCTCGACCCGCGGCTGACGATCTCGGATTCCATCGCCGAACCGCTGAAGACCCATCGCCCCGAGATGACCGGTCGCGAGCGCCGCGAGGCGGTGGTGGCGATGATGCAGCGGGTCGGGCTCGATCCGATCATGTACAACCGCTACCCGCACGAGCTCTCGGGTGGGCAGAACCAGCGGGTGGGCATCGCGCGGGCAATGATCACCAGGCCGCGACTGATCATCTGTGACGAGGCGGTGAGCGCGCTCGACGTCTCGATCCAGGCGCAGATCGTGCAGCTGCTGAAGGAGTTGCAGGCCGAGTTCGGCATGTCGATGCTGTTCATCAGCCACGACCTGTCGGTGGTGCGGGCGATCTCGAACCGGATCATGGTGCTGTATCTCGGGCGCATCGTCGAGCTGGGCGATGCCGGCACGGTCTGCGACGCGCCGCGCCATCCGTACACGCAGGCGCTGATCTCGGCGGTGCCGATCCCGGACCCCGAGGCAGAGCGCGCCCGGGCCCGGATCCGCATCCCCGGCGAGCTGCCATCACCGCTCGACCCGCGCGCGTCGCTGCGCTTCCTGCCCTCGAAGCTGAGGGACGGCGAAGAGGCGGTCTACGTGCCGCGGCTGGATGACGTTGGCGGCGGGCATCTGGTGGCCGAGCACGACCCGCTGGAGCGGTTGCTCGGGCGGGCTACGGTCTGACATTGGGGAGGCCCCCGTCGAGAGGCGGGGGCTTTTCTTACAGACGGTCAAGCGGTGCCCTCGCGCGGAATCAAGGCGCGACCCGCGCCGCCGGGCATCATAGCATGCCGTCGGCATGACCCGCCCCCCCCCCGGACCGGCGATTTGGTAACGCAAGCGCCGAGCTTGGAGGTCCTTCGGACGTGGCCGGGATAAATCAAGGGATTCCTCGGTAGGCTCGCCAGTCCGCGGCCCAACGATGCGCGGCGGCGCTGGCTTTGCGGTTTGTCCCTATCGACCGCAGGGCAGGGCCTCTTACCGCGCCGCCTGCTCCCGCAGCTCTTCCTCCGGCACCGCCACCAGATCGGTCAGCGCCGCGACCTTGTGGAACATGGCGGCCTTCAGCGCGTCGAGGCTCATGTCCTCGGACAACGTGTAGATCGTGAAGAGCCCGTTCAGCGCGAGGAAGATCACCTCGCCAAGCGCCCGCGCATCCGCCGCTGCGTCGATCAGCCCCTCGCCCTGCAGCCGTTCCATCAGCGCCACCACCTGCTCGGACAGCGCCGCGTCCAGCGCATGGTAGCGGCGCGAGAACTTGGTGTCGGCACTCTGGATCGAGAACGCCATCGCGGTGCGCCACATCTCCTTGGTCAGGTAGACCAGCGAGTGATCGTAATAGGTCGCGATCAGCGCGCAGATCGCGTCCTGTGCCGTGCCGGGCGGTGCTGCGACCACGCTCTCGCCCTGATGCAGAACCTCCTCGACCTCCATCGAGACGATGGCGAGCAGCAGGTCCGCCTTGTGGGCATAGTAGTTGTAGAGCGTCCCCACCGAGACCTCGGCGCTCTCGGCGATGGCCTCGATCCGGGCCGCCTCGTACCCATTCTGCTTAAAAAGCGTGCTCGCCGCTTCGAGAATGGCGCGATTGCGTTTCGCTTTCTGTCTTTCGCGAAGTCCGGCCATGGGGTCTCCTCTGGGTCTTCAAAATTAGTATTGACTGTAAAAATGAATGGCCTCAACTTTTTTTGTGTGACGCGGCCGCCAAGTGCCGCCAAAAACCACAGGAGAGGACAAATGCTCATCAAACTGACCTGCTCGGCGCTGGCCGTCACGGCCGGCCTCGCCTCCGCGGCGCAGGCCGAGGACCTCAACGCGCTGATCTGGTGCGACCATGCCGACCCCGAGCTGCTTCAGCCGTTCGAAGAGGCGCATGACGTGCGCGTCAACGTGAAGGAATACGAGGGCACCGCCGCGGGCCTGACCCTGCTCGAGCAATCGCGCCCCGGCGACTGGGACGTGATGGTGATCGACGCGGTCGATGTGGGCCGTGCGGTCGAGCGTGGCCTGCTGGCGCCGCTGCCGACCGAAGACCTCGCCACCGGCAGCTATTTCCCCGAAGCCGTGCTCGCCGATCACACCACCGTCGATGGCACCACCTACGCGGTGACCGAAAAGTTCGGCTACAACACCATCGCCTACAACAAGGCCGCGGTGGATCCGGCGGATATGGAGAGCCTCGATGCGCTGTGGTCGGGCAAGTATGACGGCCGCATCGCAATCTATGACTATTACCTGCCGGTGCTGGGGCTCGTCGGCCTCGAGGCGGGTGTTGCCACCGCCGATCTCGATGCCGCAGCGCTCGAGACCCTGCGCGAGCCGCTGATGAAGCTCGGCGCGGCGTCCAAGCAGGTCTCGGACGTGGTCGGCAGCCAGACCGCGCTCGCCACCGGCGAGGTGGACGTGCTGATCGGCGGCGGCGAGTGGCTGACCGCGGTGCTGAACGCCGAGAACCCGGATCTCGACTGGACCATTCCCGAGGAGGGTGGCCTGCTCTGGGCGCAGTCGCTGGCCATCGTCGAAGGCACCGAAAAGCCCGAGCTGGCGCTCGAGTTCATCAAGTACGTGACATCGCCCGAGGGGCAGGCGCGGCTCGCGACCTCGTCCTGCTACTGGGGCATGCCCGCCAACAAGGCCGCCGGTGACGTGCTGAGCGACGAGCAGAAGGCGATCCTGCGCTGGGACGACCAGGCCGACTACCTCGCCCGCGCCCAGCTCTACCCGGTGCCCGACGCCGAGACCGATACGGCGATGCAGGACCTCTGGACCGACATGCTCCAGAACTAAGGTCCGATGATGAGCATCGAGAGACAGGAAAGACAGCAGGGAGCGGCCTTGGTCGCTCCCGCGCTGCTGTGGACGCTGGCGTTCTTCGTGGTGCCCTTTGCGGCGATGGTGATGATGAGCCTCGCCCACATGGAGGGGCGCGACATCGTGCAGGGGCATGACCTAGGCAACTACCTGAAGATCTTCACCGATCCGTCGCTGCGCCGGGGCATCTTCGTGTCGCTGGAAATCACCGTGGTGGTGACCCTGATCTCGGTGTTGCTGGCCTGGCCGCTGGCCTGGATCATCGCCACGCGGGTGCCACCGCGCTGGCGGCGCATGGCACTGCTGCTGGCGGTGCTGCCGTTCTGGACCTCCTACGTGGTGCGCTCATACTCCTGGGCGCTGGTGCTGGGCGAGAGGGGCGTGGTGATGAATGCGCTCGTGGGCCTCGGACTGCTGGCCGAGCCGGTGCAGATCATGGCGACCCGCGCTGCCACCGTGATCGGCTTCGTGCATTTCTTCGTCATGCTGCTGACGCTTACGATCTATTCCAACCTGATCCAGCTCTCGCCGAACTACGCCCGCGCGGCGGAAGATCTCGGCGCCTCGCGCTGGCAGGTGATCCGGCTGGTGATCCTGCCGCTGACCCTGCCGGGGGTGATGACCGGCGCCTTCCTGACCTTCGTGCTCTGCATCGGCGATTACATCACGCCGCAGATCCTTGGCGGCAACAACGAGCTCAGCCTGCCGCAGCTGATCATGCTGCAGCTCGGGCGGCGCGGCGATTTCCCGATGGCCTCGGCGCTGTCGGTGGTGCTCATGGTGATCGTGACGCTGGCCTATGCGGGTTGCGCGCGCTGGCTCAAGATGGAGCGGCTGTGATGCGCTATCTCTCCTGGGCCTACCTGCTGGCGCTCTTCGCCTTCATCCTGCTGCCGGTGGTGACGCTGGTGATCTTTTCCTTTCAGGATGGCCGCCTGCCGGTCCCGCCCTTCAAGGGCGCGACGCTCGACTGGTATCGCGAGATCCTCACCGACCGGGCGTTGATGGAGGCGCTGGCCAACTCGCTGATCGTGGCGCTGCTGTCGGCGCTGGTGGCGCTGACGCTGGGCTTTCTCGCGGCCTCCGGGCTCGCCCGCGTGGCGCTGCCGGGCTCGGTGGTGATGCGCGGCCTGCTGATCGCGCCGATGACGGTGAGTTACCTGATCATCGCGTTGGGGCTTCTGCAGATGTTCAACAAGGTGGGCATCCGGCCGTCGCTGCTGGCCACCGGCATCGGCCACGTGGTGATCAACCTGCCGCTCTGCTTCGCCATCCTCTACGCCGCCATCGGCGAGCACCAGAAGAGCGCGCTCAAGGCGGCGCGCGATCTCGGTGCGAAGGAATGGCAGGTGCTTTGGTTCGTCGCCGCTCCGATGCTGACCCCGGCGCTGGCCGCCGCCTTCTTCCTCGCCTTCACCTTCAGCTGGGACGAGTTCATCATCGCCTTCCTGCTGACCCGCTTCGATGTCACCCTGCCGGTCGAGATCTGGTCGATGCTGCGCTCGGGCCTCTCGCCCGCCACCAACGCGGTGGGCTCGCTGGTCTTCCTCGTCTCGGTCATCGTGGTGGTGGCGCTCGAACTCACGCTTTTCCGGAAGGGATCGAAATGACCGCGGATGTTCACATCAAGGCCGTCGAACACCGGTTCAAGGCCTTCACCGCGCTGCACCGGGTCGACCTGCAGATCGGCGCGGGGGAGTTCATCGTGCTGCTGGGGCCGTCGGGCTGCGGCAAGACCACGCTTCTGTCGATCATCGGCGGCTTCCTGACGCCCTCGGAAGGGCAGGTGCTGATCGGCGGGCGCGATATGACCCACGTGGCGCCGAAGGACCGGCCGACCACCACGATGTTCCAGGACTATGCGCTGTTCCCGCACATGTCGCTGCGCGACAACGTGGGCTTCGGCCTGCGGATGCGCGGGGTCGGGCGCGCCGCGCGCAACGCCAAGGCGCTGGAAATGCTCGAGATGGTGGGGCTGGCCGACAAGGCCGGGCGCCGTCCGCACGAGCTTTCGGGCGGGCAGAGGCAACGCGTGGCGCTGGCCCGCGCGCTCGCGGTCGAACCGGATGTGCTGTTGCTCGATGAGCCGCTGGGCGCGCTCGACCTGAAGCTGCGCCGGCAGATGCAGGAGGAGCTGAAGGCGATCCAGCGCCGCGTCGGCACCACATTCGTGCACGTGACCCACGATCAGGAAGAGGCCATGGCCATCGCCGACCGCATCGTGGTGATGAACCACGGACGCGTCGAGCATTGCGGCTCGCCCGAAGAGGTCTACCTGCGGCCCCGCACGATGTTCTCCGCGGATTTCATGGGCGAGACCAACCGCGTGCCGGTGACGCCGTCCGGCGGCGGCGTCAGCTCCCCGCTCGGGCCGCTGGCCATCGCGCCCGCCGAGGGGATGCTCTGCCTACGTCCCGAGAATATCGGCCTTGCGGAGGGCTTCAGTCTTGGCCGCGCCACGCTGGTCGAGGCGGCGTTCTACGGCTCCTACCATCGCTGCCATTTCCGCCCGCTCGCCGCGCCCGACATGCTTCTCACCGCGCATCTGCCGCAGGGCGCCCACCCGGGCCTCGGCGACGAGGTCGAGCTCTTCGGCCGCAACCCCGCGGTGCTCGCTTCGGAGGCCGCATGACCCGGATCCCGCCCAAGGACTGGTACCGCCAGCGCAAGCTCGACGATGGCATCACCTGGATCGACGAGCCCCATATCCAGGAATTCTACCGCTGCAACATCTGGCACGTGCGGGGCCGCGACCGCGACCTGATGGTCGACAGCGGCATGGGCGTCGTCTCCCTGCGTGAATGGGTGCCGCTGGTCTCCGAGCGCCCGCTCGACGCGGTGGCGAGCCACACCCATTTCGACCATGTCGGTTGCCACCACGAGTTTCCCTGCCGGCTCTGTCACTCCGCCGAGGCCGAGATCCTCGCCTCACCAACTCGCGCCAGCACGCTGGCCGACCCCTATGTCACCGACGACATCTTCGACGCGCTGCCCGATGTGCCCTACAGCTCGACGAGCTACGCAGTGAAGGGCGCGCCCGCGACGCGGCTGCTCGAGGATGGCGACGTGATCGACCTTGGCGACCGGCAGTTCGAGGTCATCCACACCCCCGGCCACAGCCCCGGCGGCATCGCGCTCTGGGAAGCTGCCTCGGGCGTTCTGATCTCGGGCGATATCGTCTATGACGGGCCGCTGATCGAGGATACCTATCACGCCGATGCCGAGGCCTATATCCGCTCGATGAAGCGCCTGGCCGACCTGCCGGCGCGGGTGGTGCATGGCGGCCATTTCCCGTCCTTCTCGGGCGAGCGACTGCGCGAGATCGTCACCGGCTGGCTGCGCGAGAAGGGCCTCTGAGGGCGCCACAAGAACACCCATGGGCAGGCAAGGCGCCGGCCCCGGAAGCAAGGAGAACGCGTTGACCGAGCGCAGCCTGAACCAGCCCCTCGGGGGCAACCAGATGCCCCGCACCGGAGGCCCCGCCACGATGATGCGGCTGCCCGCCGCCGAGACCGCCGCGGGGCTCGACGCCTGCTTCGTCGGCATCCCGATGGATATCGGCACCTCGAACCGCCCCGGCACCCGGCTTGGCCCGCGCCAGATCCGCGACGAGAGCCGGATGATCCGGCCCTACAACATGGCCACCGGCGCCGCCCCCTTCGAGCACCTGCAGGTGGCCGATATCGGTGACGTGCCGATCAACCTCTTCGACCTGAAGAAATCCGTCGACATCATCACCGAGCATTACCGCGGCATCCTCGCCCACGGCGCGATCCCGTTGACGCTTGGCGGCGATCACACGCTGACCTGGCCGATCCTGCGCGCCATCAAGGAGCGCCACGGGCCGGTGGCGCTGATCCACGTGGACGCGCATTCCGACACCAACGAGGAGATGTTCGGCGAGACCGTCGCCCATGGCTGCCCGTTCCGCAGGGCCTGGGAGGATGGCTGCCTGATCAACGACAAGGTGTTCCAGATCGGGCTGCGGGGTACCGGCTACGCCGCCGACGATTTCGACTGGGGGCGCAAGCAGGGCTGGACCTGCATTCAGGCCGAGGAGTGCTGGTACAAGTCGCTGGCGCCGCTGATGGCCGAGATCCGCGCCAAGATCGGCGATGCGCCGGTCTACCTGACCTACGACATCGACAGTCTCGACCCGGCCTTCGCGCCCGGCACCGGCACCGTCGAGGTCGGCGGGCTGACCACCATGCAGGGGCTCGAGATCATCCGCGGCTGCGCGGGGCTGAACCTCGCGGGCTGCGATCTGGTCGAGGTCTCGCCGCCCTACGATCCGGCGGGCAACACCTCGGTGATCGCGGCGAATTACCTCTACGAGATGCTCTGCGCCCTGCCGGGCGTGCCGCAGCGCGGCTGAGGGCTGGCGGCAACAGGGGCGGAGCGGGGCGCACCCTTGCTCTGCGCCGAAATGTAAGGTGGTGACAGCGCGCACCAGTGCCGGCTCTGTGGCGCGTTGCTTGTCACGAATATGAGGGGGCGGCGCGTGAGACGGCTGGCGAAAACCCGCTCGCTTTGCATGCAAAGCAAGGGGTTCAGAGCCATCATGAAGGGATGGAGGCGAGTACCGGAATCGAACCGGTGTACACGGATTTGCAATCCGCTGCGTCACCACTCCGCCAACTCGCCAGAGTGATGCACTCTCTAGGGCCCCGCCGCGGGGGCGTCAAGCGGTTATGGGCCCGCTTGGAAGATTCCTCGTGCCGTGGATTGCCCCTTCACCTGCGCCCGGCTCTGCGGTTAGGATTCGATATCGAGTGGCGTACCCAGTGCAGATTTCCGAAGACCTGCCCATCGTATCCGGCGTGGCGTCGCGTCAGCCGGGATTGTGGCGGAAATAAGAGTGTGGAAACCGGCCCGGGGTTGTTCTAACCCTTGATCGAAAAGGTTTTTTGCCTGTGTTGAGGAGTGAGCAAACGTGAGTGATGCATATTCGGCAACGTTGAAGCTGCTGCAGGGCAGATTCATCGACGGGCTTCCCGAGATGCTGCGCCCGGTCAAGGAGACGCTCGGGCGCGAGAATGTCGAGCTCGCCGAGATCCACGATCTGCATCGCATCCTGCACGAGGCGGCGGGCAACGCCGGGATGCTCGGGTTCACCGATCTGCACCGGCTTCTCAAGGACGCGCTCAGGATGCTCGAGACCGCCGAGGCCGAGAACCGCACCCTCACGGATCCCGAACGCAACGCCCTGATCGTGGCGCTGGCGGGCATCATGCGGGCGCGGGAGGCGGCTCTTTGAAGCACGTTCCCGGCCTGTTCGCGGCGCTTCTCGCAGCACAGATCGGCTGTGCCTTGCCTGCCTTGGCGCAAAGCACAGCAGATGCGCCCGCCATCCAGTCCCGCGCCACCGAAACGCTGCGCCGCACGGTGCGCTTCGACGAGATCGGCTTTGATGCCGGCATCGAGTTCCGCCAGCTGTCCGGCGAGGTCACGTTCTTCCTGCCGGCGGCGCGCGCCGAGGCCATCGAGGGCGCCATGCTGCGCATCGAGCTCGAGCATGGCGAGAGCATGCAGACCGAGCGCTTCCTGTCGGTCGCACTGGCCGACCGCGTGGTGAAGGTGGCATCGCTCGAAGGCAGTTCCGGTCGCATGACCGTCGAGGTGCCGGTGCCCGACGGCGCGATCTCGGGCGGTTTCCTCAAGGTCACGCTCGGCTACTCCGGGGCACATTCCGAGCAGCTCTGCATCGATGAGCGGGCCTCGGGTGATTTCGTCTTCATCCGTCCGGGCTCCGCGCTCGAGCTCTATGTCCGCGGCGGCGAGCTGGACAGCCCGCTCGATGTGGCGCGGCTGATGCCGCGCGACAAGCGGCTGGTGCTGGACGGCGAGGGGCCGGAGATGCTGCCCTTCGCGATGATGGCCGGTGCCGCCTATGATGCCGAGTTCGGCGCGGTGCGGGTTGGCGGAAGCGATGCCGGTGGCCGGGAATGGACCAGCGGTGCGCTGGTGGCGGGGCGCGACGGGGCGCGCGGCGGCCGCGTCGAAGTCATGGCGCTCGACGGGCGCCCGGCACTTGGGTTCGGTGGCAGCGATCCGGCGCTTGGTCTGGCCCTGCTCGAAAGCGAGTGGCAGGCGCTGGCAGCGGTCGACGGCATTGCGCCGGTCTCGCTCGATGGCGGAGAGGAGGCCTCCTCGCGGATCACCTTCGCGGAGCTGGGGGCGCCGAAGCTGCGGCAGAACGTGGTCGGCAGCTCGACCTTCACCTTCAACTTCGCCGCCGATGCGCTGCCGTCAGGCACGCTGCCCGAGCGGCTCGAGCTTCTGGTCGCGGCGGCCAACTCCGCCTCGGGGCGTGGCGTCGCGGTCAGCGTCTTCGTAAACGACTCGATGGTCGGGTCGCGGCCGCTCGACAGCGCCGAGCCGGAATGGATGGATTTTGCCCTGCCCGCCGGGCTCATCGGGCGCGACAACCAGGTCGACATCCTCGTGCAGCGGCAGGTCGAGGGGGGCGGCTGCCGCTTCGCGCCGCAGGGATACCCGGCCGAGATCCTGCCGCAGAGCCGCTTCGTGCTGGGTGACGGACCTGCGCCGGGCGACGACTTCTTCCTCATGCGGCAGGCCTTCCGCGACGGCGTCACCGTGGTGGCAGAGCCGGGCGCGGCCGAGAGCGCATGGCCGCTGTTGCTGCCGCTTGCGGGCGCTCTGATCCCCGATCGTGCGACGGTCACCGGCGCGGCGCAGCTGTCGCAGGCCGAGGGGCCGTTCATCTATGTCGGCGCCAACCCGCCGGCGGGCAGCGATCCGGCGCTGCGTTTCGATCAGGGCGCGGTCGAGATCCTCGACGGCGATGGCGGGGTGATGTTCGCGGGATCCGGGCTCGAGGCACTGAGCTTCGTGCAGGTGGTCGAAACCGAGCAGGGGGCGGGCATCTGGATCCGCCCCGGTGATGGCCCGGCGCCGCAGCCGACCCGTTCGATACCGCTGCAGCTCGACCGGGGACAGCTGGCGATCCTCGACGAGGACGGGCTGGTGCTGTCGGTGGCGCGCAGCCGCACCGACCTGCTGCAAATCAGCTATCCCGACCAGACCGACCTGCTGCAGCTGCTGGCGAAGTACCGCCCGTGGATCGTGGGCGCGGCATGGCTGGCGCTGACGCTGTTGCTGATCCGCTTCCTTCAGGGTGTCTACCGGAAGCGCCGGGACAGCTCCGAGGGCTGATCGGTGGCGCTCGACGCGGAAAGCGAGGCCATCGGCAACCTGCTCTACGATCGGGGCATCCTGACCGACGAGCAGCTCGACGAGGCCGAGGACCTTGCCGAGGCCTGGAACCTGGGCCTCGTCGAGGTGCTGCTGGGCAAGCGCTGGCTGAAGGCCGCCACGATCTACCGCGAGCTTGCCTATTACTACGACGTGCCGCTGCTGGACCTGTCCGAGACGCTAGCCGACAGCGCGCTTCTGCGCCGCTACGACGTCACCGAGATGACCGAGGCGCAGGTGATCCCCGTCCGCGAGGAGAATGGCCGCCTGACCGTGGCGACCGCGCGGCCCGGGCCTGTCACGCTGGTCAGGATCATCGAAATCTTCGGCAGCGAGGTCGACATCGCCGTGGCGACGCGGCTTGACATCTCGCTGGCGCTGCAGAGTGCGTTCCGCGAGGAACAGTCGCACGAGGCGGTCTACGGGCTGGCCGAGACCGACCCCGTGATGTCGGCCTCGAACGTGATCCTGCCGGCGCAAGTGGTGGTGCTTTACGGTTGCATCAGCCTGTTCCTGCTGGGGCTGGCTTTTGCGCCTGTGCCGACGCTGATCGCGCTCAACGTCGTGATGACGGTGTTCTATCTCGGCAACTTCCTGTTCAAGGCGACGCTGGTCTGGGTCGGCAGCGAGGCGCAGGAGCGCATGTCGCAGTCGATCGCCGCCGAGGCGGCGATGCTGCACGATGACGAGTTGCCGGTCTACACCGTGCTGGTGCCGATGTTCCGCGAGCCCGAGGTGCTGCCGATCCTCACCAACGCGCTGCGCAACCTCGACTATCCGCTGGCCAAGCTCGACATCAAGATCGTGCTGGAAGAGAGCGACCACGACACCATCGAGGCGGCGCGCTCGCTCGACCTCGAGGGGGTGTTCGAGATCGTGCTGGTGCCGGCGTCGCATCCGCAGACCAAGCCCAAGGCCTGCAACTACGCGCTGCAATACGCGCGGGGCGACTTCCTCGTGATCTTCGACGCCGAGGACAAGCCCGAGCCCGACCAGCTCAAGAAGGTGATTGCCACCTTCCGGCAGTCCTCGCCCAACACCGCCTGTGTGCAGTGCCGCCTGAACTACTACAACGCGCAGGAAAACTGGCTGACGCGGATGTTCACGCTCGACTACTCGCTGTGGTTCGACCTGATGCTGCCCGGCCTGCAGCGCCTCGGGGTGCCGATCCCGCTGGGCGGCACCTCGAACCACTTCCGCATGGACGTGCTGCGCCAGCTCAAGGCGTGGGATCCGCATAACGTGACCGAGGATGCCGACCTCGGCATCCGCCTCACGCAAAAGGGCTATCGGGTGGGGGTGATCGACTCGACCACCTTCGAGGAGGCCAACGTCTCGATCCCCAACTGGATCCGCCAGCGCTCGCGCTGGATCAAGGGCTACATGCAGACCTTCCTCGTGCACACGCGCCGCCCCGTGCACCTGGCGCGCACCGTCGGGCTGCCGGGGCTGATCGGCTTCGTGTTCTTCATCGGCGGCACCTTCCTGTCGGGTCTGCTGAACCCGATCTTCTGGGGCATCTTCGTGCTTTGGATGATCTTCGGCGCGCAGCTCATCGAGCCGTATTTCCCGCCCGCCATCCTCTACATGTCGCTGATCAACCTGCTCGCGGGCAACGCGCTGCTGATCTACCTGACGATGGTGGCCCCGTTCCGCCGGCGCTGGACCTATCTCGCGCCGTGGGGCGTGACGGTGGTGGGCTACTGGGTGCTGATGACCATCGCCTCCTACAAGGCGCTGAAGCAGCTGGTGTCGAACCCGTTCTACTGGGAGAAGACCCAGCACGGCCTGTCCAAGCACACCGCCGCCGAGCTCAAGGCGGCCGGTGACGAGGGCGAGGCGGCGACGTGAGGGATCTGGTCTGGAAGATCGCCCTCTGGCTGCTGGTCAGCGCGGCGATGCTGCTGCCTATCGCCTGGGTCGAGGGGCATGGCTTCCTGTCTTCCGCCACCATCCAGATGTGGGCCAAGGCCATCGTGCTGACCGACGGGCCCGCGGTGTTCCGCGCCACCGACGCCTTCTTCCCGCCGTTGCCCTTCGCCATCGCACTGGTGATGCAGGTGCTGAGCGGCGGGACCGACATCCCGCTGCCGCATGTGCTGAGCGCGGCGGTTGGCGGGCTGCTGGCGGTTGCGTGGTACTACAACCTCATCAACCGGGCGGCCTATGACCGTCTGTCGGCGGTGCTGGTGGTGCTGCTTCTGGTGCTGAACCCGGTCTTTCTGCGCTCTCTGAGCGAGGGGCCGAGCATGATGTTCCTCATCCTCGGCGCGTGGCTCTTCTTCAGGGGGCTGGTGAACATCCGCCTGTTCGGCACCGCGCCCGACATGATGAAGGTGGCGCTGGGGCTCCTGGTCGCGACGATGTCGCACGAGCTGGGCGTGCTTTTCGCGCTGGCCACGCTTCCGGCGCTGGTGCTGGCGGCGCGTCCGAGCCTGCTTCTGGTTTCGCCTTCGGGCTATCTCGTGTCGATGTTCTTTCCGGTGGTCGCCGCGGTGCTGTCGCTGTTCTTCGTCAGCGCGGTTCTGAAGACTGATTTCTTCGCGGTGCAGCTGCTGTCGCCCGACAGTGCATGGGCCGGGGCCACCTTTCTCGCGATCTTCTGTCTTCTGCCGGTGCCGCTGATGGTGATCTTCCGGCTGTTCCTCCAGCCGCGATTCTCGATGCCGCTCGGTGGCATGCTGCTGACGCTGGTCGGCATGGCTCTGCTGAACCGGGTCTACCCGGTGGAGCCCGATCCGGTCCTTGTGGCCGCCCCTGCGCTTGGCGCGATCCCGGTCGCGGCGCGCTGGTGGACGCGCACCTCGCTGCGCTCGACGCCGCTGGCCGCGCTGATGGTGCTTTCCGCGATGCTGGGCGGCTGGGCGCTGGGCACTCTGGGAGCGCCGGAGAGCCGTGCCTGGCTGCAGGCGGCGAGCGGGCGGATGGTGACCAACCCTGTGGCGCAGGCAGCACATGTCGCGGCGTTCCTGCGCGACCGCGACGAGGTTCTCGCAGATGTCGAACGCCATCCGGATCTTGTCGCGGCGCTGGGAAATGCGAGCAATTTCATCGCGGCAGGCGATCCGGCCTATGATCGCGTGCTGTTCGGCGGCCGCCCGGCTGGAAAGTTCGTTGTCATCGGGGTGGATGAAAATGATCCAGTTGTTCGGGATCGCCTGTTGCGAGCGCTACCGAGACTGAAGAATAACAACGATTCGAGATTCGATCTCGTATATGACACGGGCAGCTGGATGGTTTACCGTGTGAACAGAGCAGGAGACACCTAAGTGCGGAAGTTTATCGCGGTCGACGACTCCGAGATCGCGCGAGAACTCATCAAGGCGACATTGGCCGATTTCGGCTATCACGACGTCTCGTCCTTCGGGAATCCGAAAGAGGCGCTCGAAAGCATGTCGGCCTCCGAAGTCGCAGCCGATCTGGTGCTGCTGGATGTGATGATGCCGGAAATGGATGGGGTCGAGCTTTGTGCGCGGATCCGGGCACTCGACAAGTGGCGCGACGTGCCAATCGTGATGCTCACCAGCCGCGAGGACAAGAGCACGCTGTCGCGGGCGTTCATGGCGGGTGCCAACGACTACCTTACCAAGCCCTTCGATCGCATCGAGTTCCAGGCGCGCCTGAGGGCGCAGCTGCGCCTCAAGGCCGAGCTCGACCGGCGTAAGTCTTCTGGTCCGCGCAGCGCGCGCGCGTCGCGCCGGGCCCGCTCGCAATTCTCGCTGCCGGGTCTGCTGGCTGATCGCGACGCGCTGCAGGATGCGCTCGCTCAGGTAAGCGACGAGCGGCTCGACGGGCTTGGTGTCTTTGCCCTCTCGGTCGATGCCACGGCGCGCAACACCGTCGATTTCAGCACCCGCGAGCGGCAGGCGATCCTTGCCGCGGTGGCCGAGGTGTTGGCGCAGGTGCGGATGCCGGCGGGCAACATGCTGGCGCATTGGGAGGGCGACACCTTTTGCGGTGCGTCTCTGGTGCACGATGACGACGCGCTGCTTGCGGATGTGCGCGACCTCGCGATGTCGGTCAAGCGGGCGCTGGAATCGATGCCGGGCAAGCTCAAGGGCGCGTTGCCGGGCGTGAGCGTCGGGGTCACGCTTCCGGGCACCGCCGGCACCGTGTCGGAGGCGCTTGGCAAGGCGTTCGGCGCGCTCGAGGAACAGGCGCAGAAAGGCGGCAACGGGATCAAGGTCGCGGGCGCCAGCCAGCGGAACCACTAGGGAGCGACAGGTCATGCCCAACCGACTGGCGCGCGGTTTCCGAAGCAGCTTCGTGGCGCTTGTGCTGACAAGCGGGGCAATGCTGCTGTTCTTCCTGCACTACGACTACCAGCGCACCATGCGCGAGGGCGAGGTACGCCTGACCCATGTCGCCGACCTCTTCAACCAGCATTTCCTCAGTGCCCTCGAGCTCGCAACCGTACGCGCCGAAGCGATGACCGAACGGCTGGGGGCCTTCAATCTCTACCGGGTCCCTGCACTCGAGGCCGAGCTGGGCGGCGGGCTGCGCGAGTTTGTCGAAAATGTCGACCAGATCGCGGCGATGGTGGTCATCGACCACGAGGGGGCGGTGCGCTGGTCCTCGATCGAGGGCGTTCTCGGCCTCTACCTCAATGACCGGGACTACTTTCAGGGCACGCTCGACGGGGCCGGAAAAGGCTATGTGATCGGTGCGCCGCTGGATTCGACGATCACCGGGATGCGCGTGACCCCGATTGCCTGGCCGATCATCTCCGAGACGGGGGAGGTCTCCGGTGTGATGGCGTCCTCGCTCGAGGCCAGCTATTTCCGCAGATTGCTGGAAGAGACCCGCTTCGACCCCGAGATGCTGGTCGATATCCGCTCGGTCGAGGGCACGGCCGCCTTCAGCTCGGAAGGGTTCTCGAAAGTGGGCGAGAACCGGCTCGTCACGGTCTCCTCGCCGATCGAAGGCACCGGGCTGAAGACCGTGATGGCGCTGCCGCGTTCGGTCGTGATCCGCAGCTTCCTGCTGCGTGCGGTGGCCTTTACCGCCGTCTATGCGCTGCTCTCGGGGCTCGCGCTCTACGCCGCGATCCTGGCGCATCGCCGGATGCTGGCGCTGCGCGCAAGCCTCGCGCAGACCGAGCGCGAGGCCTGGAATGCGAAGCAGGCGGCGAGCCAGTTCCAGGCAATCTTCCAGAACGTCGAGGATGGCATCATCGTCTTCGACGCGCTCGGGGAGTTCCGGACCTCGAACCTTCGCGCGCAGGAGTTGTTCGGCGTCGACAATGCCGGTGCGGCGGTCGAGCGCTTCCGCGCCAGCGCCCCGGTCGAGCTCGAGCATCTCGTCGACAGCACGTCGTTCATCTTTGTCCCCGACGCGGGCAGCCATCACGGCGTCATCGGCCGCGAGATCCGCTGCAAGGTGAGCCGGGTCGAGGCGGTCGAAGGGCACACGCTCTACTGCGTGCTGACCGATGTGTCGGCCGAAGAGCGGCTGATCCGGGCGCGCACCGCCTTTGTCGAGACCGTGAACCACGAACTGCGCACGCCGCTGACCTCGCTCAACGGCGCGATGCGGCTGCTGAGCTCGCGCTTTGGCAACGAGTTGCCGCCGAAGGCGCGTCAGCTGCTCGATCTGGCCGAGCGCAACGCCAGCCGTCTGATGATGCTGGTCAACGACATCCTGACCCTGCAGGCGATGGATCAGGGCCGGCTCAATGTCACGCTCGCGACCGTGCGCGCCAACGACATCCCGCGCGAGGCCGTGACCAACATGCAGGGCTATGCCGATGGCTTCGGCGTCGGCCTGCTGCTGGAGTTGCAGAACACCGGCGCCTCGGTCCAGGTCGACCCGCAACGGATGCAGCAGGTGATGGACAACCTGATCTCCAACGCGGTGAAATACTCGCCACAGGGCGAAAGCGTGGAGATCTCGAGCGCGCTGACCGAGACCGAGGTCGTGATCCGGGTGCGCGATCACGGGCCCGGCATTCCCGCAGCGGCGCAGGGCGCGATTTTTGAGCGTTTCGCCAAGCCCGCGCACGGACCGGACACCCAGGCGAGCGGAACCGGGCTTGGACTGGCGATTTCTCGCGAACTGGTCGAGCGCATGGGTGGGACTTTGTCTCTCGAAAGCATACATCTGACGGAAACCGGTGGTGACCGGGCGCACGGATCGACCTTCATCGTGCGTCTCCCGCTGGCGCAGATGGACCAACGGAGTGCCGCGGAATGAAAGTTCTATTCGTCGACAACGAGACCGACATCGTCACGCTGGTCGAGCTCGCGCTCGACGGCGAGGACGATATCGAGCTGACCGCAGTGACCTCCGGCGAGGCCGCCATGGGCGAGATCGCTTCCGGCGGCTACGACATGTTCGTCTTCGACCTGATGATGCCGCCGCCCGACGGGCGCCAGCTGTTGCGGGCGGTGCGCAGCGATCCCGCCAACGCCGGCAAGCCGGTGCTGATGTGCACGGCGAAATCCGATGCGGTGGCCAATGACGACCTGCGCGATGCCGGCGCCACCGATGTCCTGCCCAAGCCATTCGATCCGCTGTCGCTGGCAGACGTCCTGCGCGAGATCCACGCGGATGGCTGAGGCGCGGCGCGGCGTAGTGCCGGGAGCGCTAGCGGCGCTGCTGATCTCGGCGGTGCAGGCCGAGGCGGCTGCCTGGCCGCGGGCGGAGGGGCAATCCTTCCTGTCCTATTCCTACCAGTTCCAGATCAACGAGACGACGGACCGCAACTACTCGTCGCTGTACTACGAATACGGAGTGACCGAACGGCTGACTTTCGGCATCGACGCCGGGCGCAGCGATGGATCGGGCGACCTCACGGGGCTCTTCTTCCTCCGCAGGCCGGTGCTGTCGACCGATGCCGGCACCTGGATCTCGGCCGAGCTGGCGGTTGGTGCCATCGAGATCGAGGACGAGATCTATGGCGTGGTGCGCCCCGGTCTGTCCTGGGGGCGCGGGTTCCAGTCCGGGCTGGGCAATGGCTGGGCCGGGGTCGAATCGTCCTATGCTTTCCGGGGCGATGGCTCCGAGGAGGGCAAGATCGACGCCACGATCGGGCTCAACCATGCCTCTGGCTCGCTGTCGCTGGTGCAGCTCCAGTATGCCGCCCCCACCGGCGGCGAGGACAGCGTCTCGATCGCGCCGTCGCATGTGATCAGCCTGACCCGCGGAGTCTTCCTCGAGCTTGGGGGCGCCTACAAGTTGACGAATGACGCAACCTCGCTGAAAATCGGGCTCTGGAGCGAGTTCTGAGGCGGCTCCCGGCGCCGAGACCTGAAGCCCTTGCATTTGCCGCCATGTGTCGGAACCTTTGACCGGGCCGCCTCGTTGACTTGTCAAAGGACACATCGATCAAGGGAGCCAGGATCATGGCGAATACCACGGCAAACACCCCGACCAGCAGCACAGCCTCGACCAGCACGAGCAGCAAGGACCGCGATCTTGACGCGCTGAGCGATCAGATCGCGACCCTGCGTGGCGATCTGTCGGCCCTGACCGAGATGGTCGGCGATATCGGCAGCCGTCGTGGCCGCGAAGCCAAGGCGAAGGCCAAGGCCAAGGCCGACGACGTGCGCGGGCAGGGCGAAGAGATGCTGCGCGACGCCGGTCGCCGCGTGGCGGATTTCGAAGATCAGGCAATCGGCCAGATCCGCGCAACGCCGCTGCAGGCGGTCGGCATCGCGGCTGCCGCCGGCTTCCTGCTGGGCTACCTCAACTCGCGGAGGTAACACCCGCCCATGTTCTACGCGCTCGAGCTTCGGCTGCGTCTCATCATCCGCCGCATCGTCTTTGGCGCGCTCGCGCTGATCGCGCTGATCGTGTCGGCGGTTTACTTCACCCGAGCCGGGCTCGTTGCGCTGGCGGAGCTGTATGATCCGCAGACCGCTCTGCTGATCGTCGGCGGGATCTACCTTGCGCTGGCGCTGATCCTGCTTCTCATGGCGAACCGCCGCAAGGTGCCGGCGCCGCCGCCACCGCCGGCGACCAGCATCGCCAGCCTGCTCGAGGCCTTCCTCGCCGGGCGTGCGGCAGGCACCGCCGCGGGTCGACGCGGCGATGACGACGACGATTGACGGATCAGCGGGCGCCCCAAGCGGGCGCCCGTTTCCGTTGCGGCAAATGTGACCTCTTCCGACATTGCGGCGCCGTGGCAAGTGTGGCAGAACCATAAGGGACCATACTGAACGGAAGAGTTTAGCGGATGACCGATTTCGCCACGCGCCGCCGCATGATGGTGGATACGCAGGTCCGGCCTTCGGACGTCACCAAGTTCCCGATCATCGATGCCATGCTCCGCATCCCGCGCGAGGCCTTCGTGCCCGATTCCGAGAAGGAAGCCGCCTATGCCGGCCGCAACGTGCGTCTGGCCGAGAACCGGGTGGTGCTCGAGCCGCGGACGCTGGCCAAGATGCTCGACGCGGTGAATATCGACAACGACGACCTCGTGCTCGATATCGGTGCCGGCTTCGGCTATTCCTCGGCGGTCATCGCCCGCATCGCGGAGGCGGTGGTCGCGGTCGAGGAGGACGAGGCGTTCACCTCCGAGGCGCAGAGCCTGCTGGTCGAGCATGGCGACAACGTGGTGTTCCACGAAGGCGCTCTGGCGCAGGGTGCCGCAGAGCATGGTCCTTATGATGCCATCGTGATCGAGGGCGGGGTGGCACAGCTTCCCGAGGAGATCACCGCGCAACTCAAGGATGGCGGCCGTATCGTGTGCCTGTTCATGGAAGGTGCACTCGGCACGGTCCGGGTCGGATGGAAGATCGACGGTGCGATCACCTGGCGCTTCGCCTTCAACGCGAGTGCGCCGGTGCTGCCCGGTTTTGAAAAGCAGGACGCCTTCGCTCTCTGAGGCGCCCGCGAGACGTGCTGCTGGAAGGGGAGGCCGATGGCGCGCAAGTCCGTTCTTGGAATGCTGGCCGGTGTCTGCCTTGCGGCCGTGACATCGGCTCCGGTCGCGGCCGAGTCTCTCGCCAGCGCGCTCTCGAGCGCGTACATCACCAGTGGCCTTCTCGACCAGAACCGCGCCGTGCTGCGCGCCGCCGACGAAGACGTCGCGCAGGCGGTGGCGGCATTGCGCCCGGTCATCAACTGGACCGGCACCGTCACCCGCAGTTTCGGCGCGCAGAACGCGGCATCGACCGGCGGCATGTGGGTCGACTACGCCACCACCACCGCCAGTGCCGACCTTGTGGCCACGCTCGTGCTCTATGCCGGCGGCGCGCGGACGCTGAGCCTCGATGCCGCTCGCGAGGCGGTGCTCGCCACCCGGGCCGGTCTGGTCGGGGTCGAGCAGCAGGTGCTCTACAACGGCGTATCCGCCTTCATGGAGGTTCGCCGCGCCCTCGAGACCGTGCAGCTGCGCCGCAACAACGTCCGCGTCATCGGCGAGGAACTGCGGGCTGCGCAGGATCGCTTTCAGGTCGGCGAGGTGACCCGCACCGACGTGGCCGCCGCCGAGGCGCGGCTGGCGGGCGCCCGCAGTCTGCTGGCCGCTGCCGAGGGCACGCTCGCGGTCAACCGCGAGGTCTACAACGCGGTGGTCGGTCGCTATCCCGAGAACCCGCAACCGCCCGTCGGGCTTCCGCGACTGCCGGCCGATCCCGCGACGGCCAAGGCGCAGGCGCTGCGGGAGCATCCCGATATCGTGCAGCTTCGCCACGTGGTGGCAGGCAGCGACATCGCGATCGCCATCGCCAAGGCGCGGATGAAGCCGACGGTCAACCTCGAGGGCCGCTTGGGCATGAGCGGCACCTTCGATTCGCCCTTTGCGTCCGAGAGAGGATCAGTGACGCTCGGCCTCAGCGGGCCGATCTACCAGGGGGGCGGGCTGTCGTCGGGTGTGCGTCAGGCCATGGCGAACCGCGATGCCTCGCGGGCGCAGCTCTACACCGCCGGCCAGCAGGTCGAGCAATCCGTCGGCAGCGCCTTCGCGCAGCTGCGCATCGCACAGGCCTCGATCGTCTCCACGCGCGAGCAGGTGCGGGCCGCCCGGGTCGCGTTCGAGGGCATCCGCGAGGAGGCCTCGCTTGGCGCCCGGACGACGCTTGACGTGCTCGATGCCGAGCAGGAGCTTCTCGATGCGCGGGCGGCGCAGATCTCGGCCGAGGTCGACCAGACCATCGCGGCCTACGCCGTGCTGGCCTCGATCGGTCAGCTGACCGCCGAGCAGCTCGGGCTCGACGTGCCGCGCTACGATCCGGCCGCGTATTACGACCTCGTAAAGACTGCTCCGGTGACCTCGAGACAGGGCGAGGAACTCGACCGTGTCCTTCGTGCCCTCGGAAAAAACTAGGCATTGCACATCGGTTGTCTGGAATCATCCGTCGCGGTAGAGTTTCGCGAGGCAAGAGTGGAAGATGAATGTCCGACCCCGTGACGAATGTGGAAATCGAGGATGTGCTGTCCTCCATCCGGCGACTCGTCGCCGACGATGCCCGTGAGCAATCCGCCCAGCAAAGCGCGAAGGGGAAGCCTGAACGGTTGGTCCTGACCCCGGCGCAGCGTGTGCCGGACGATGCGCCCAAGCCCGCGACGGGCCGGGGAGACGGATCTTCGACAAAGCGTCCGGCCTCGGAAAATCGCCTGCCGGCAGAGCCCGCGCGCGCGCCAGCCCCGGCATCTGTTGAGCGCGAGAACGTGGCGGTTCCGTTCCGTCTGAACCGCGATCCGAAGGCCGAGTCGCCGTCGCGCGAGCGGCCTGAAGCAGCAGAGCGCCCCGAGAGCGACAAGGCCGGCCCTGCCGCCGCCGCGCGTCGCCTGACCCTTGGGCTCACCGCCTCGGACGAAGAATTCGAAGAGATCTACGAAGACGGCGGAGACGAGCCGTCTTTCGATGCCTCGACCCTGCTCGGCAAGCTCGTCGAGGAAGAGCTGGCGCGGGCGTTGGCCTCGCCGGAGAGCGATGCGCGCCCCAAGTTTGCGCGCTCGAGACCCGCGCAGGCGACAGCGCCGGAGCCCGCCGTCGAGGCGCAGGACGCGGACGAGACAGCGCAACTGCTCGACCGGATCGCGGAGGTCACCGGGGGCGATGCTGCGGACGCCGCCGATGATGGCATCCCGACCGCCGAGGTCCCGCTGCCGGAACCCGAACTGCCCGAAATGTCACCGCGCATCCCCGAGCCGGAGCTCGAAGACGAGCCGGCAGGCGATGTCGGCCTGGCCCAGAAGATCGCCGCGCTCGAGGCGATGATTGCCCGTCACAAGGGCGACGAGCCGGCGGCGCAGGTTGAGCCCGCGACGGTGCAGGAGCCGGAGCAGGGGGCCGAAATCGAGGCCGCGCCCGAGCCCGAGCCCGTGGCCGAGAGCCATGAGCCGCAGGGCGCGGAGGCCGCTTGCGCGGCCTTTGTCCACCGGCCGCAGAAGCCGTTGGAATGGCAGGACCACAAGCCCGATGAGGTCGTCGCCGAGGACCCCCGGCGAGCCGAAGCGCTGGTGCTTGAGGGGCCGACCTGGAAGGGCGCGGATCGGGGCGATGTGCTGGCGGACACGCAGCACTTGCCCGACGTGGCGGCGTCCGAACATGGCGATGCGTTGCCCGCCCCGGTGGACCTGTTCGATGAAGAGATGCTGCGTGACCTCGTGACCGAGATCATCCGTCAGGAGCTGCAAGGCGCGCTCGGTGAGCGCATCACCCGGAACGTACGCAAGATGGTGCGTCGCGAGATCCATCGCATGGTGACCAGCGAGCATTTCGACTGAGGTCGGCCTGCGTGGCCGCTCCGGTCTGTCGCGACGATCACCGCCAATAAACCGAAAGGCGCTCCCCTTGCAGGGAGCGCCTTTCGTTCAACGTGCCGAACGTCTTGGGTAGTATCAGGCTGCTTCGGCGCGATCCGCCGCGGCTGCGGCGTTGCGGCGTTCGCTCTCTTCGCGCGACAGCGCGACAGAGGTGCGGATGCCCTTACCGACAAATTCCATCAGGCCCTGAACGACACGTTCGTTCGGGTCGATGCCGGCACAGCTCAGAACTTCACGGCCGTCGCGCGACCGTGCCCAGCGGGCGATCTGCTCAGGGCCATTGCCGTATTTCTTGTCGTCGGCGATCGCGTCGTCGAGCGCAGCCAGAACCACGGCCGCAAAGAGCTTGCGTGCGCGGTTGCCCTGTTCGGCATTGAAGGCTGTGCTATCCACGAAATCTTTCATATTTCGACCTTTGATTATTGCTCTTGTCTTTTCCGGCGTGTGTGGCGTTATGAACCATTCCGTTCGATTCGGATACACCACAAACGCATGGCTGACATGCGCTCACAACATTGCTTATTTCTTACGCACACGATATTCGCTGTCTTGCATGGGCAGGACTGGCCAGATATAGGACCGGCCAGACAATCATCAACCTTTTGCCGAGGTTTCGCCCCTTATGCCCAAGATCAACGGTAACGAAATCCGCCCCGGCAACGTGCTCGAACACAATGACGGCCTGTGGGCCGCGGTGAAGGTCGATCACGTGAAGCCCGGCAAGGGCGGTGCCTTCGCCCAGGTCGAGATGAAGAACCTGCGCAACGGCTCCAAGCTGAACGAACGCTTCCGCTCCGCCGACAAGGTCGAGCGCGTGCGCCTCGAGCAGCGCGACATGCAGTTCCTCTACGAGGATGACGGCATGCTCATCTTCATGGACACCGAGACCTACGACCAGGTCCAGCTGCCGGCCGACATCCTCGGCGAGCGCCGCCCGTTCCTGCAGGACGGCATGACCATCGTGGTCGAGTTCTACGACTCCGAAGCGCTCAACGCCACGCTGCCGCAGAAGGTGGTCTGCAAGATCGCCGAGACCGAGCCGGTGGTGAAGGGCCAGACGGCCGCAAACAGCTTCAAGCCCGCGGTGCTCGACAACGGCGTGCGCATCTCGGTCCCGCCCTTCGTCGGTCAGGACGAGGACATCGTCGTGAACACCGAAACCATGGAGTATTCGGAACGCGCATAACCCGCGCGCCGACGACTCTTGTCCCCGTGCGATCCGGGGGCAGACATGACGAGATGACCAAAGGCCTCCGGCGCAAAGCCCAGGAGGCCTTTTTCATGATCGACCATCTTCTACAATCGGATCTGCCGCAGGTGGCCAGCCTGCTGCGCGGGCTGAACGCCCTGCATGTGCAGCGCGTGCCGCAGCGCTTCCACGCCGAGGCGGACGATGCCGCGCTGGTGGGTATGCTGGCGCAGGAACTCGACACCGGCGCCGAGGCGCTTGTCTACCGGGCCGAGGGCGTGGCGCGCGGCTACCTGCTCTGGCGGCTGCGCGAGGTGCCCCGGAGCGCTGTGGAGCGCCCTCGCAGCCTTGCGGTGCTCGACCACATCGCGGTGGCGCCATCCTGGCGGCGGCGCGGCATCGCGCGGCGGCTGGTGGCGGGCTTCGAGGCCGAGATCGCCGCACGCGGCTGCGAGAGCTGGGTGGCCCATGTCCACAGCTTCAACGGGCCGTCGCGCGGGCTGATGCAGCGCACGGGCGCGGCGCGGGCGGTGGAGGTCTACGAAAAGCGGCTCGGCTGAACGCTGCCCGGCTCAGGCGCCGGAGGCGTCGAGCAGGCCGCTGACCATGCCGCGGTAATTCGCCCCGAAGAGCCGCAGATGCATCAGCGCCGGGAAGAGCTGATAGATCGGGCGGCGCTCCGCTCGGCCCGGCTCGGTGCCGCCGTATCCGGACCAGAAGGCCTCGGGCGGGGCGCCGAACAGCTCGAGCATGGCGAGGTCGACCTCGCCGTCGCCGTGGTAACAGGCCGGGTCGATCATCCACGCGGTGTCGTGCCCAAAGAGCGCGTTGCCGGTCCAGAGATCGCCATGCAGCAGGGCAGGCGGCGGAGCCACGGGCAGACGCTCGGGCAGGGCGGCGGCCAGCGCCTCGACCCTGTGGGCCAGATCCGAGGGCAGGTGCGGCAGGAAGGGCAGCAGGCGGCGCTCGGCCCAGAACGCGGGCCAGCTCTGCGCTGCGCTGTTCTCGATCGGGAGCGGCCCGAAGGCGTAATCCTCGGGCCAGCCGTAGCCGGTGCCGCAATGTTCGTGCAGCGCCACCAGCCCGGCGCCGAGCGCTTCCCAGCTCTGGGGAGCGGGCCGCGCCTCCTCGAGCCAGTCGAGGCAGAGCAGGTCTTCGGCCTGATGCAGAACGCCGGGCACCGGTGCGCCGGCGGTGGCCATGGCGGCGAGCATCCGGGCCTCGGTATCGACCCGTGCGCCGCGCTTCACCGCCATCACCCGGCCGTCGCTCAGCGTGACCTTCAGTACCTCCGAGAGGTCGCCGCCATGCAGCGGCTGCGCCAAGGTGATCTCGGCGCCGAAGACCGGCTCGAGCGCCGAGAGGCTCATGGCGTGTAGCGCACCGTCGCGCCGTCGGCCGTCATGTCGCCCTTGGCGCGATCGAAGCGCAGGTAGGCGATGCCGTGGCCCTCGGCCTGCGTGTAGAGTGTGCCGGCTGTCTTCTCGCCGGCGAGGATGTCGCTGCCGACCGGAGCGCTGCCGCTCACGTCGACCTGCGCGAGCCCCTTGCGCAGCTCGGTCTTGTGCTTCATCCGCGCGGTGACTTCCTGCCCGACATAGCAGCCCTTGCGGAAATCGACGCCGTTGAGACGCTCGAACCCGGCTTCGAGGATGAAGGTGTCCGGCGTCAGCTCGACGCCGCTCTCGGGGACGCAGGCGGCGACGCGCAGCGCGTCCCAGTCGGCCTCCTCCCCTGTCTGGCCGTCATAACCGCGCCAGCCCATGCGCGGGTCGCGCGGATCGATGAAGGCGCCCTCCGGCTCTGGGCCAGTGCCACGGGTCACCGCGATGTCGGTCTCAACGATCTCGACCTTGGAGCGCAGCTTGTACATCGTCAGCATGCGCTGCAGGTCCGGCGCCAGCGCCGCATCCACATCGATCAGGATGTCCTCGCCCTTGGGCACAAGGAAGAAATCGGCGCGGTACTTGCCCTGCGGCGTCAGCATGGCCGCGTAGACCAGCCCGTCCTTCAGGCCTGCCACGTCATTGGTCACCAGTCCCTGCAGGAACTGCTCCGCCTCCGGGCCGCTCACCCGAAGCACCTTGCGTTCGCTCGTCATCGCGCTCTCCCGATCTGTCCGTCGCGTCGTCTGCCCGCAATCTAGGATGCTTGGGCGGCGGGTGCGAGGGGGTGGCTCAGGTTTCCGAGAACTGCAATGCGTGCAGCCGCGCAAAGGTGCCGCCGCGGGCCAGCAGCTCGTCATGGGTGCCTTCCTCGACCACCTGGCCCTGATCCATTACCACGATCTTGTCGGCATGGCGGACGGTCGAGAGCCGGTGCGCGATGACCAGCGTGGTGCGGCCCTTGGCGAGGGCGTCGAGCGCCTTCTGCACGACTGCCTCGGACTGCACGTCGAGGGCCGAGGTGGCCTCGTCGAGCAGCAGGATAGGCGTGTCGCGCAGGATGGCGCGGGCGATCGCCACGCGCTGGCGCTGGCCGCCCGAGAGCGACGATCCGCGCGGACCGACTTGCGCGTCGAGCCCGCCCTCGAGGCGGGGCAGGAAATCGGCCACGTGGGCGGCCTCGAGCACCTCCTGAAGACGCGCCTCGGAGATGTCGCCCCGGCCGAGCAGAATGTTCTCGCGCAGAGATTCGTCGAACAGCAGGGCTTCCTGGCTGACCACCGAGAACAGGCCCCGCAGCTCGGCGAGCTTCATGTCGGAAACCTCGGTGCCGCCAATCTCGACCCGTCCGCTGGCCGGATCGACGAGCCGGGTCAGCACGTTGAAGATGGTCGACTTGCCGGCGCCCGAGGCCCCGACCAGCGCGGTGGTCTTGCCGGCCTCGGCAGTGAAGCTGGTGCCGCGCAGGACGGGCGCGTCGCCGTAGGAGAGCTGCACGTCATCGAGCACGATGCCCGGCACACCCTGCGGCGCAGGCTTGGGATCGGCGGGATCGCGCAGCGCCGGAACCATGTCCATCAGTTCCTTCAGACGCTCGATCGAGGCGGCGGCGATCTGCCAGGTGCCGCTCACCGCGCCCAGCCGGCGCAGCGGTTCGAAGGCCAGAGCGATGGCGGTGAAAAAGGCCATGAAGTCGCCGACGGTCTTCTCGCCGGCAATGATCTCGCGGCCGCCGTAGAACAGCACCCCGATGAAGCCGATGCCGGCCATGATATCGATCAGCGCCGGGATCGAGGCGCTGCCGAGAGAGGACCTGACCTCGGTGCGGATGCGCTTCCGGGTGAGCTTTGCGTAGCGCCCGGCCTGGTACTCTTCGAGACGGTTGAGCTTGACCGGCACGATGCCGTGGAAGATCTCGTTCAGGCGGGTCGACAGACCGGCCGAGATGTCGCGCGCCTTGCGAGCGTGCCTGCGCACGTAGCGCTGCGCGAACATCGACGGAAGCAGCATCAGGGGCGCCCCGATCAGGGCGACAAGGGTCCAGCGCCAGTCGATCGCAAGCGCCACGCCGAACAGCGAGAACAGGGCGATCACGTCACGACCTGCCCCGGTGATGATGATCTTCCAGACCTTCGCGATGCTGCCCACGTCGCCCTCGACGCGCTGCATCAGGTAGCCGGGCCCATAGGCTTGGTGGAAGGTGCCGTCGAGACTTATGAGGTGGCTGACAAGGTCGTTGCGGATATCGCCGACGGTGATCTGCGCGATCTGCGACATCAGCACCTTCTGGATCACGCTCGCCACCGCGCGCGCCAGGAAGCTGCCGAAGATCACCAGCCCGACCCACCAGATCGCATCCGAATTGCCGCCGACGAAGACGTTGTCGAACATCGGCTTCATCATGTAGCTGAGCAGGCCGAACATGGCGCCCTCGATGCTCATGAAGGCAAGCGCGACGAGCAGCAGCCAGCGGTGCTTCCAGAGGTAGTTCCGCCACAGCCAGCTGAACAGATGGCCGGAGTTTTCCGTGCGCCCGCTCACGCCAGATCTTCCGGAGGACGCTTGGCGTCGAACCCGGCCTGAATGGCCTTGCCGTCGTATTCGGTCCGGACCCACTCCTCGAACGGGATCGGAGCGCGGCGGTTGCGGGCGGCGTAGACATCAAGAATGTAGCCCTGAACGCCGGTGCGGGTGAACTCGAGGTGGATGTATTTCAGCCCAAGCTGCTTGCGCGCGACCTCGACCGGGACGCCTTCGAACACCATCAGGTACACCGCCGAGGCAAAGCCGGCGCGGTCGGCACCTGACTTGCAGTGGAACATCATCGGGCGTTCGGCCTCGCGCAGAGTGTCGATGAGGGTGAGGATGCGCTCGCGCTTGGGGGCGGAGCGGGCCCAGAGCTTGGCGTGTTTCAGGGTCAGCCCGAGCTTCTCGCAGCTCTCCTTTTCAAAGAGGTAATGCGAGAACTTCTCTTCGCCGCGCAGCGTGATCACCGTCTTGATGCCCATCTTCGCGTATTTCTCGAAGCGCCGGTGGGTCGGGTGGTTCGAGCGCCAGACGCCCGGCGCGATCTGCCAGAAATTGGTCCAGACCGTGCGCAGCCAGGCGTGGTCGAAGAGGTTGTAATGGAACTGCGATAGTGCCCGCGCCGCGGGGGTCGAGATATCCTTGCCGAACGACCGGCGCAGGCGCCGCTCGCGGTGTTCGATCTTTCCCCAGAGCTTTGAGAGCATGTGTGACGTCCCCATGGCCTTGCGGCGGTTTAGTGGCCTTGGGCGCGCGTGGCAAGCGGCGGGGCGGATTGACGCCGCCGCGCCCATGCTTAGGTTGACGCCGACCCCGGATTTTCAAGGGGGACTTTCACGGAGAAAACCCATGTCACTTGCCCACGGTCGCCCGTACCTGGCCATTCCCGGTCCGTCGGTCATGCCCGATGCGGTGCTGCGCGCGATGCACCGCGCCTCACCGAACATCTACGAAGGCGAGCTTGTCGACATGGCGGCGGCGATGATCCCCGACCTGCGCCACGTGGCACAGACCGAGGGGCACGTGGCGATCTACATCTCCAATGGTCACGGCGCGTGGGAGGCCGCACTGTCGAACGTGCTGGCCGAGGGCGACAAGGTGCTTGTGCCCGCGACCGGGCGTTTCGGCCACGGCTGGGCCGACATGGCGGCGGGGCTGGGCATCGAGCCGCAGATCATCGACTTCGGCCGCAAGACGCCGCTCGATCCGGTCCGCGTGGCCGAGGCGCTGGAGGCCGACACTGGCCACGAGCTGAAGGCTGTGCTGGTCACCCATGTCGACACCGCGAGCTCGGTGCGCAACGACGTGGCGGCGGTGCGACGGGCGCTCGATGATCTCGGCCACCCTGCGCTTCTGATGGTCGACTGCATCGCCTCGCTGGCCTGCGACGAATTCCGGATGGACGCGTGGGGCGCGGACGTGATGGTGGCAGGCTCGCAGAAGGGGCTGATGGTGCCGCCGGGGCTGAGCTTCGTGTTCTTCAACGATCGGGCCGCAGAGCGCCGCGCCGCGATGAAACGGGTGAGCCGCTACTGGGACTGGACGCCGCGCGCCAATCCCGAGTTCTTCTACCAGTATTTCGGCGGCACGGCGCCTGCACATCACCTCTATGGCCTGCGCGCCGCGCTCGACATCATCCGCGCCGAGGGCATGGAGGCGATCTGGAAGCGCCATGCCACGCTCGCCCGCGCGATCTGGGCGGCGGCGGATGTCTGGGGCTCGGACGGCCCGCTGTCGATGAATGTCGAGGACCCATCGCTGCGCAGCCACGCGGTCACCGCGCTGCGCGTGGGCGCGCCCTACGGCGCCGAGCTGCGCAAGTGGACCGACACCGCGGCGGGTCTCACGCTGGGGATCGGGTTGGGCATGTCCGAGCCGGACGATCCGATGGGCACCGGCTTCTTCCGGATCGGCCACATGGGGCATGTCAACGCCCACATGGTGCTGGGCGCGCTCGGGGTGATCGAGGCCGGTCTGCACGCGGTCGGCATCCCGCATGGGCGCGGCGGTGTCGCGGCAGCGGCCGAGGTGATCGGGTCCGCCGTCTGATCGCGCGCGGCGCGGCTCAGGCCGCGCCGTTCAGCCGCCGGTCGAGCAGGGTGATGAGGTGGTTCACCGCCACCCCGGCCAGCGCCACCGCGCCGAGCCCCCAGCTCACCCAGATCACGCCGAAGATCCACAGCATGTTGATGAACAGGAAGAACAGCGCGGACGAGGTGTAGTCCGGGGCTGGTTGGCGCGTGCGGTTGTCCATGGGCAGATCCTCAGAGCTCGGCGCGGGTCACCAGCATAGCACAGGTGACACCGCGACTTTGGGATCGAACCCTTTACGTAAGGTAATGGTTCCGTGATCGTGCCGCCGCGAGGCCGCGTCAGGCCACGGTTTCGCGGGCCTCCGCCAGCGCCTTGGGCAGTTCCTCGGCCAAGATGTCGAGATCGGCCTCGGTGCCGGCGCTGATCCGAATGCAGCGATTCTGCGGTGCCACGAAGGGCATCCGCACGAAGACGCCATGCCGCGCCAGCCCCTCGAGAACCGCCCGCGCATGGGGGCCGTCGCCGCCGCAATCGACCGCCACGAAGTTGGTGGCCGAGGGCAGGGTGGTGAGGCCGTTGGCCTCGGCAATGGCAGCGATGCGCTCGCGCGCCGAGTTCACGCGCCCGCGCACCTCGGCCAGCCATGCGTCATCGAGCAGCGCCGCCAGCGCGGCTTGCTGCGCCGAGCGATTCATCGAGAAGTGGTTGCGGATCTTGTCGAAGGCCTTGATCAGCGGCTCGGCGCCGAAGGCATAGCCCACCCGCGCGCCCGCCATGCCATAGGCCTTGGAGAAGGTGCGGAAGCGGATCACCCGGGGATCCTCGGGATCGATCTTCGGCGCCGTGCCCTCGGGGGCGAACTCGATATAGGCCTCGTCGAGCGCCAGCACCGTGCCCTCGGGCAGGTCGTCGAGCGCTGCCTCGATGGTGGCGCCGTCGATCCAGCTGCCCATCGGGTTGTCGGGATTGGCGAGGTAGACGATCTTGGCATCGACCTCGGCCGCCTTGGCGAAGAGCGCTGCAATGTCCTCGGCGTCGTCACGATAGGGCACCTTGTGCAACACGCCGCCATAGGCGTTCACGTGGTAGCTGAAGGTCGGGTAGGCGCCGTCCGAGGTCACCACCGCGTCGCCGGGCTCGACCAGCAGGCGCACGAGGTAGCCGAGGCAGCCGTCGATGCCCTCTCCGAAGACGATGTTTCCATGTCCGCAGCCCAGCCGCTTCGACAGCTCCGTCTTCAGCTCGAAATGGCTCGGGTCGGCGTATTTCCAGATCTCCTGATCGGCGGCCTGCAGCGCGGCGATCGCCTTGGGAGAGGGGCCGAAGACGCTCTCGTTGGCGCCGAGGCGGGCGCGTAACACGTGGCCGCTGGCGCGCTCCTGCTCTTCCGGGCCCACGAAGGGCACGGTGGCGGGAAGGCGGGCGATGAGGTCGGGAAATCTGGGTCCGTGGGTCATGGCGGGGATTTACGGCCTGCCGTGGTTCGCGGTCAAGCGGATGCGTCCGAGCGCCGGAACTTGCGCCGCGCGGCCCGGACAATCTCATCGCGCACACGGAGATCTGCAAAGCGGCCCATGTGTGGGCGCTATCGCACCAGCACCGGCGCCTTGCCGATCAACGCATCGTCGCCCGCGGCGCGGACCACGAAATCGGCCACCGCACGGCGGCTGACCAGCCCCATGCGCCATTCTTCGGGCTCGACCAGCACCTTGTAATGCCCGACGCCGCCATTGGTGAGGATGGTCGGGCGCACCAGCGTCCAGTCTAAGCCGGACGCGCGGATCATCTCTTCCTGAATGTCCTTGTCGGCATAGGCGCGGCCCAGCAGCGCCTGATGAGTCATCCGCTCGGTCCAGGACAGCGCCGAGCGCGAATCCCCGGTGCCGATGCCCGTGACAGCGATCAGGCGGCGCACGCCGGTCTTTTCCATGGCAGGGAGGAGCGCCGCGGTGGCATCCGAGAACAGCTTGGTCCGCGTCCAGATCACCGAGCCGTTGCGCGGCAGGCCCAGCGTCATGGCGACGGCGTCGACCCCCTCGACAGCCTCTGCAAGGCACGCCGGGTCGGTGGCGTCACCGGGCAACGGCTCGAGCCCGGCCTGCAGCTCCATCTCGCCGGCGCTGCGGGCCAGCGCCCGAACCGAATGGCCCTGCGCTAGCGCGGTTTCGACCGTCGCGGCGCCTATGCCGCGGCTGGCTCCGATCACGAGAAGTTTCATGCGCCGTGCTCCCTCCTGTTTCGAGGCCAACGCAGGCGCGCTTGACCCCGTTCCGGCAAAAGGCCACTTTCCGCGCCGAGCAGACCTGCGCAGATCAGGCCCCTTCGGCACAGAAAGAGATTATGGCAAGCACCCCAGCCCCCTTCGCCCCGTTCGAATGGATGATCGCGTGGCGCTATTTGCGCGCCCGCCGCGCCGAAGGCGGGGTCAGCGTGATGACCTGGATCAGCCTCGTCGGCATCACGCTCGCGGTCTTCGCGCTGATCGCCACGCTGGCCGTGCGCTCGGGCTTCCGGGCCGAGTTCGTGGATACGATCCTTGGCGCCAATGCCCACGTGACGGTCTATGCCAGCCAGCGGCTCGACGAGTACGACCGCCCGGTGCGCACCTTCGACGATTATGCCGAGCGCGCGGCGCGCGTGGCCGAGGTGCCAGGCGTGATCCGCGTTGCGCCGCTGGTGAAGGGGCAGGTCATGGGCACCGCCGCTGGTCGCAATGCCGGGGTCGAGGTGTTCGGCATCGCCGAGGACGATCTCAAGGGCATTCCGCGCATCGCCGATCCCGAGACCGGGCAGGGCGACATCGACAATTTCGAGCAGGGTATCGCCATCGGCTCCGGCGTTGCGCGTGAGCTGGGGCTTAGCGTCGGCGACCAGCTCAAGCTGATCTCGCCCGATGGCGTTCGCACCGCCTTCGGCGTCAGTCCGAGGGTCAAGCTCTACGATGTGGTCTACATCTTCACCGCCGGGCGCTACGATATCGACCGCACGCGGGTCTACATGCCCTTCGAGGAGGCGCAACTCTATTTCAATCGCGAAGGCGTGGCCGACGAGCTCGAGGTGATGATCGACGATCCCGAGCGCGTCGAGCGGCTGGCACTGCCGGTGCTGCAGGCGGCGGGCGAGGGCGCGCTGATCTGGACCTGGCAGGACGCGTCGGGCGCCTTCCTGCGCGCGCTCGAGGTCGAGGATAACGTGATGTTCGTGATCCTCTCGGTGCTGGTGCTGATCGCCACCATGAACATCGTCTCGGGGCTGATCATGCTGGTCAAGAACAAGGGCCGCGATATCGGCATCCTGCGCACCATGGGGCTCACCGAGGGCGCGGTGCTGCGGGTGTTCTTCATCTGTGGCGCCTTCACCGGGGTGATCGGAACGCTCATGGGGGTGGTGCTGGGCTGCCTCTTCGCGATCTATATCGACCCGATCTTCTCCTTCGTGAACTACGTCGCCGGCGGCGGAGTCTGGGACCCGGCGGTGCGCGGCATCTACGCGCTGCCCGCCAAGCTGCAGATGGGCGACGTGCTCAGCGCCATGGCGCTGTCGCTCGGCCTGTCCTTCGTCGTCACGATCTTTCCCGCCCGCAGGGCGGCTCGCATGAACCCGGTGGAGGCCCTGCGCTATGAGTGATCCGGTCCTTCACCTTCAGGGCATCGAGAAACGCTACAACGCCGGCCAGCCGAACGAGATCGCGGTGCTGCGCGGCGCGGACCTGTCCGTCGCGCGCGGCGAGGTGGTGGCGCTGGTGGCGCCGTCGGGTGCCGGCAAGTCGACGCTGCTTCACATCGCGGGCCTGCTCGACACCGCAGATCGCGGCGACGTGGCCATTGCCGGCGAGACGGTGACCGGCGCCTCGGACCGGCGGCGCACCATCCTGCGCCGGCAGGAGGTGGGGTTCGTCTACCAGTTCCATCACCTGCTGCCCGAGTTCACCGCTCGCGAGAACATCGTGCTGCCGCAGCTCGCCAACGGCGTCGCCAAGGCCGAGGCCGAGGCGCGGGCGCAGGAGCTTCTGGAAAGCGTCGGCATCGGCGAGCGCGCCGGGCACCGCCCCGCCGCCATGTCGGGCGGCGAGCAGCAGCGGGTGGCGTTCTGCCGGGCGATGGCCAACGGGCCCAAGCTGCTGCTGGCGGACGAGCCGACCGGCAACCTCGATCCCACCACCTCGGACACGGTGTTCGGTGCTCTGGTGCGGCTGGTGCGCGAGACCGGACTTTCGGCGCTGATCGCGACGCACAACCTCGAGCTCGCGGCGCGCATGGACCGTCGGGTACGACTCGAGGAGGGGCGGCTGGTCGAGGGCTGAGCCCCGATCCGGCGGCTCAGCCGCGCTGGGCCAGCCAGACACCGGCGCCCATCAGCACCAGACCGCCGACGCGGGAGAGCGAGACCGGCACGGCGCGCGCGCCGAACAGGCCGAAATGGTCGATCACCGCGGCGCTGATCAGCTGGCCGACCAGCACGAAGAAGATCGCCCGCCCGACGCCGAACTGCGGTGCCACGTAAGTGACGCTCAGCACATAGAACGCGACGAAGAAGCCGCCGAGAAACAGGTGCTTTGGGGCGTCGACGGCGCGCACGATCGGGCGCGGGTCGGTGGCGAACATCACCACCGTGGCAGCGGTGAGCGCGACGCAGAACAGGATGAAGGCCGCCGCCGCAGGCGAGCCGATATGCGCTCCCAGCCGGGCATTGAGCGCCGCAAGGACGGGAACGCCGATGCCGGCGGCAAGCATGGTGAGCGCGTGGATGGGCATTTGGTCTCCTTGGGGCATTCTCGGGGAGCGTTCCGCGGTCTTCCGGGGCCGTCTGGCCGGCACAATGCGGCGGTGCAGCGTGAGTGTCACCCCAAAAGGTCAAAGGCTTTGGCTTGATCTGGGACACGCGACGGGCGAGACAGGAGAAAACACCACGAGGGAGGGCATCGAGCATGAAACGGGTGCTGATCGGAACATGGCTGGCGGCGGGGCTGGCAATCGCGGCCTGTACGCCCGACGAGATGCCGCAGGCGGCGGACGGGCGCGGCCTCTACATGGAATATTGCGCCGTCTGTCACGGCGCCGATGGCAAGGGCGATGGCGAGATGGCCCGCTCGATGACCGTACCGCCCAAGGATCTCACGCTGATCGCGCTGCGCCACGGCGACGAGTTCCCGCGCGCAAAGGTGCTGTCGATGATCGACGGCTACGCCCGCTCGGATCTCGATGGCCCGTCGATGCCGGAATTCGGCGAACTGCTGAAGGGCGATCTTGTGCCGCTCGACACCGGCGACGGGGTGCTCACCCCGACACCGCGCAAGATGGTGGCGCTGCTGGAGTACCTCGAATCGATTCAGGCAACGCGCTGACGCTGCACGGGGCCGGGACCACCCGGCCTCAGTCCGCCGAGACCGACTTGCGCACCATGTCCCAGTAGATGTCGGCGACCTCTTCGATGGAGAGCCGCCCGCCGGCGCGATACCACGTGTTCACGCCGGTCAGCATGGCGATGAGCGCGTAGGAGGCCAGCCGCGTGTCGGGCACCGAGAAGACGCCCTCCGACTGGCCGTCGCGCAGGATCGCTTCCAGCGCGCCCTCGTAGACCTTCCGCTGGGCCTCGATCACCGCAAAGTTCTCGGGCGCGAGATTGCGCAGCTCCATGTAGGAGATGAAGATCGCCTGGGGCCGGTCGAGGTTGAAGCGGATGTGAAAGCGCACGAAGGCCTCGAGCCGGTCGCGCGGGCCGTCCGGGCGCGGCTCGGCCTCCCAGGTCGAGAGAAGCTCGTCCATATGGCCCTTGAGCAGCGAGAACAGCAGCGCCTGCTTGTCGGGCGTGTAGTTGTAGAGTGCGCCCACCTGCACGCCGACCTCGCGGGCGATCTGGCGCATCGACACGGCGGCATAGCCGTGCTGGGCGAACAGCCGCAGCGCGGTGTCGCGGACCTTGGGTCCGGTGATGTCGGAATGGGAACCTTGCGTGCGTGCCATGGCGACCAGATTAACTGAACGGATGTTCAGAACAAGGTCTCGTGCTTGCCCCGCGCGCGCTGGTGCGGCAAGAGGGTGACAGACCAGACGGATCCGCCCATGCGCCTCTCGCCTCTTCTGCTGCTGCCCTTCGCCCTGCTGGGCTGCGCCACCTTTCCCGAGCTCGATGCCGCCCGGACCCCGGGCGTGGCGTCGCAGCCGTTCCCGGCGCTGTTGCCGATCGAAGATCTGATCGGCGCGCCGGTGCCGCGCGCCACGCCAGAGCTGCGCGCGGGGATCGAGGACCGGGTCGCGGGCCTGCGATCGCGCGCGGCGCGGCTTCAGGGGCCGGTGGTCTCGGACAGCGACAAGGTTCGGATGGATGGCGGCGTCGATACGTCAGAGTAGGCCGCGCAGGTGACGCGCCAGCCGCCCCTTCACGCCTGCCGGCTTTTCGATGACGGCGGCTGTGAGACCTTCGGCGATCCCGACCTGATGTTCCCGTGGTGGAGCGTCACCAAGACCGCCATTGCGATCTGCGCCCTCAGGCTGGCAGAGCAGGGGCGGCTGGACCTCGATGCGCACATGCCGGATCAGCCCTTCACCCTGCATCAACTCCTGACTCACCGCGCCGGGCTGCCGGATTACGGCAGTCTGCCGGCCTATCACGCGGCGGTGCGCGCGGATGAGGAGCCCTGGCCGCGCGACGCGCTTGTCGAGGCGGCCATGGCGCAGGGGCGTCTCTTCGCGCCGGGGCAGGGCTGGCGCTACTCCAATGTTGGCTACCTGCTGGCGCGGGAGTGGATCGAGGCGGTCGCCGGGCAGGGCCTCGGGGATCTGGTGCGCGCGCAGATCGCGGGGCCGCTTGGGCTCGACAGCGTGGTGCTGGCGCAGACGCGGGGGCAGTTTGCGCGGACCGCGTGGCCCGAGGCGCGGCGCTATCACCCCGGCTGGGTCTATCATGGCTGCCTGATCGGCACGGCGCGCGACGCGGCGCGGATGATGCAGGGGCTGTTCGCGGGGCAGTTGCTGCGGGCCGAGAGCCTCTCCCGGATGCGCGAGACACTCCGTCTGGGTGATGCATTGCCCGGTCGGCCCTGGACCGCGCATGGCTACGCGACGGGGCTGATGAGCGGCAGGGTCGGGGCGGCGGGGCGCGCCATCGGGCATTCCGGCGCGGGGCCGTTCAGCGTCAACGCCGTCTATCACTTCCCCGACCTTCCGCGCCAGGTGACCGTGGCCAGCTTCACCGATGGACATGACGAGGGTGTGGCCGAGCGCGAGGCGGTGCGGCTGGCGGTCTCGGGCTGAGCCAGTGTCCGGTGGCGCAGCGCTTTCGCCGCAGCACTGCCGAATCCCGTAAGCGCGCCGTTGCACCGGCGCGGGCTTGGGGATAATGCGGGCCGGACATCTGCGAAAGCGACAACAGCAAGAAGGAGCACTCCCATGTCTGACCCCCTCCGTCTCGGAATCGCGGGCCTGGGCACCGTGGGTGCCGGCGTGGTCAAGATCGTCCGCCAGAAATCCCTCCTGCTGGAAGCGCGCACCGGGCGCGGCATCGCGATCTCGGCGGTCTCGGCCCGCAATCGCGAGAAGGATCGCGGCGTGCCGCTGACCGATTACGGCTGGGAAGACGATCCGGTGACGCTCGCCACGCGGGACGACGTCGATGTTTTCGTCGAACTGGTCGGCGGATCGGACGGGCCTGCCAAGGCGGCGGTCGAGGCGGCGCTGAAGGCCGGCAAGGACGTGGTCACCGCCAACAAGGCGCTGCTGGCTCATCACGGCCAGGCGCTGGCCGAACTCGCCGAAGAGAACGGCTGCGTGCTGCGCTTCGAGGCGGCCGTCGCGGGCGGCATCCCGGTGATCAAGGCGCTGACCGAGGGGCTTGCCGCCAATGACATTACCCGCGTCATGGGCGTGATGAACGGCACATGCAACTATATCCTCACGCGCATGGAGAGCGGCGGGCTGAGCTATGCCGAGGCCTTCGCAGAGGCCGATGGGCTGGGCTTCCTCGAGGCCGATCCCGAGCTCGACGTGGGCGGCATCGACGCCGGCCACAAGCTGTCTCTGCTCTCGGCCATCGCCTATGGCACGCAGGTCTCCTTCGATGCGGTGGAGCTCGAGGGCATCGGTCGGGTCAGCATCGACGACATCCGCCAGGCATCGGACATGGGCTACAAGATCAAGCTGCTCGGCGTGTGCCGGATGACCGGCCGCGGGCTCGAGCAGTCGATGTCGCCCTGCCTCGTGCCGGCATCTTCGCCGCTGGGGCAGCTCGAGGGCGGCACCAACATGGTGGTGATCGAGGGCGACCAGGTCGGGCAGATCGTGATGCGCGGCGCCGGCGCGGGCGAGGGCCCGACGGCAAGCGCGGTGATGGGCGACGTGGTCGACATCGCGCGCGGCACGCGGGTGACGACCTTCGGTGCGCCCGCCAGCAAGCTCGTCAAGGCGACGCCGGCCAAGGCCGCGACGCCGGCGCCGTACTACCTGCGCATGAACCTTGCCGACAAGCCGGGCGCACTGGCCAAGGTGGCCTCGGCGCTGGGCGAGGCCGGGGTCTCGATCCACCGCATGCGCCAGTACGACCATGTCGACAATGCCGCGCCGGTGCTGATCGTCACCCACAAGACCACCCGCGCGGCGCTGGATGCGGCGCTGGACGCGATCCCGGCCACCGGCGTGGTGCAGGGCGAGCCGGTGGCGCTGCGCATCGAGCAGGTCTGAGACAATCGCGCGGTGCGCCCCTGACGGGGCGCGCAGGTCTTGCATGAGCCCGCCTCGGCGGGCCCATGCGGTGAGGGGGGCGGGCCCCTGTCGCACCAAAGGTGCGCCTTGAGAAGAAAGGAGGGGGCGCTGCCCCCTGTCGCACCAAAGGTGCGCGTTAGGAAGAAAGGAGGGGGCGCTGCCCCCTGTCGCACCAAAGGTGCGCGTTAGGAAGAAAGGAGGGGGCGCTGCCCCCTCTTGGCCTTCGGCCAATTCACCCCCGAGGTATTTTTGAACCAGAGAAGGGGCGGGCGCTTTCGGAGACGGCGCGGGCGCGTTCAGGTCTCAGGGGCGCTCGATGGCGATGGCGGTGCCTTCGCCGCCGCCGATGCAGATCGCGGCGACGCCGCGCTTGAGGCCACGGCGTTCGAGCGCGTTGAGCAGCGTGACGATGATGCGCGCGCCGCTGGCGCCGATCGGGTGGCCGAGCGCGCAGGCGCCGCCATGCACGTTCACGATGTCGCGCGGCAGGCCCATCTCCTTCATGAAGGCCATCGGCACCACCGCGAAGGCTTCGTTGACCTCCCAGAGATCGACATCGGACTTTCTCCAGCCAATGCGGTCGAGGAGTTTCTGCGCTGCCGGGATCGGCGCGGTGGGGAAGAGATTCGGGGCCTGCGCGTGGCTGGCATGGCCTAGAATGCGGGCGCGGGGTGTGGCGCCGGCGGCCTCGGCACCGGCGGAGGATGTCAGCACGAGGGCCGCGGCACCGTCCGAAATCGACGAGGAATTAGCCGCGGTCACCGTGCCGTCCTTGCGGAAGGCTGGTTTCAGGTGGGGGATCTTCTCGGGGCGGGCGCGGCCTGGCTGCTCGTCGCGGGTGATGATCTCCTCGCCGGTGCGGGCATGCACGCTCACCGCGGTGATCTCGGCCTCGAAGGCGCCGGAGCGCTCGGCGTCGAGCGCGTTGTCGAGCGAGGCAATGGCGTATTGGTCCTGGGCGTCGCGGGTGAACTGGAAGGCCTCCGCGCAGTCCTCGGCGAAGGTGCCCATCAGGCGGCCCCGGTCATAGGCATCCTCGAGCCCGTCGAGGAACATGTGGTCGATCACCTGGCCATGGCCGATGCGGGCGCCACCGCGCATCTTGGGCAGAAGGTAGGGCGCATTGGTCATGCTTTCCATGCCGCCGGCGATCATCGTCGTGGCATGGCCGAGGGCGATCTGGTCGAAGGCCATCATTGCCGCCTTCATGCCGGAGCCGCACATCTTGTTGAGCGTGGTGGCGGGCACGCCCTCTCCGAGCCCGGCGCGGAAGCCGGCCTGCCGCGCCGGGGCCTGGCCCTGTCCGGCGGGCAGGACGCAGCCCATCAGCAGCTCGTCGATCTCGGGGGTGCCGGCCTCGGAGCGCGCCGCACGGATCGCCGCGCCGCCGAGATCGGCCGCGGCAAGATCCGAGAACATGCCCTGAAAGCCCCCCATCGCGCTGCGCGCCGCGCCGGTGATCACCACGTCCGTCATGAGTATTCCTCCCTCTCTCCTGCATATCCTTACCGAATGCTAAGGATTGCCGTCTAGCCATGGCGGCGGAAACCGTTGCAAGGGCGGAAGATGCAGCTGACCGTTGTTCAGAACGAAGTGATCCCGCCACACTGTGGCGCGGCGACGGATCGCGCCGGCCCCGATGCCGGTTCCGACCATGTCAGCCGCGATGCGGCGCGCGACAGAGGCGTTGCCGGGCAGGGGGCGCCCGCGACCGCGCCGGAACGGGTGCAGGTGATCCGCGTCGACGAAGACCGCATCGATTCGCTGGTGGCGATCCAGTTCAAGGACGCGGTGCGCGCCCTGGTCGATCCCGAAGCAAGCCGGGTGATCCTCGATCTCGAGCGCGTGGCCTTCATCGATTCCAGCGGCCTCGGCGCGGTGATCGCCGCCATGAAGGGGCTTGGCGCGGGGCAGAGGCTGGAACTCGCCGCCCTCAGCCCGGTGGTCGACAAGGTGTTCCGCATGACCCGGATGGACAGCGTCTTTACCATTCACGAGGTGGTTCCGCCGCTTGGCGAAGCCGGGCCGGCCTGAACGGGCCGCCGGGAGCGAGGGCCCATGGTGGAGGCGCATGACCCTGACCCGCCGCTCATTCTCGATCTCTGGATAGGCGCGACCTCCGTCGAGGTGCGCCGCAGCCTGGGGCAGGCCAAGCAGGCGCTCTGCGCGGTCGGCTTCGACCGGGACCGCGGCGATGAGGCCGAGCTTGTTCTTGCCGAGGCGCTCAACAACGTGGTCGAGCACGCCTATGCGGAGCAGGCGAACGGGCGGCTCCATCTGCAGATCCTTGCGAATGGCGAAACAGCGGTGCTGCGACTGTGCGATCACGGCGCCGAGATGCCATGCGGAGAGCCGCCGGCGGGGCTGATCCGCCCGAGCGCAAGGCCGGACGACCTGCCAGAGGGAGGGTATGGCTGGCACCTGATTCACCGGCTGGCGGACGCTGTCTGCTATGATCGCACCGATGGCTGGAACAGGCTCGAGTTGCGCCTCGGCCATACGCAGTTGCGGGACGGTGCAGATCAGCGAGGATCTTCATGAAAGCGCCCAGATCCGATCTCATTGGTGCCTGAAATGCCGGCGATACAGAGAGGGTAGCTGCTTAAGGCTTCCCTCGGCGCCGCGCCGTTTCAGCCCCCACCCAGTGCGTGGCGTCGAGGTCTTTCAATCTCAGCAACGTCTTCCCTAAACCCCTGTCCGATCTCGCCGCCGGAGCCCATGCCCGTGCGGCCGTCTGCGCGTGGCGCAGCGTCTTCGGGACTGGCGGCAGCGCAATGTGGCCCGGCCACCTCAATTCCTTCAAGCGATCATATTTCCGCCCGAATGAGCCGCGATACAGGGAGTGTAGCTGCTAAAGGCTTCCCTCGGCGTCACGTCGTTTCAGCCCCCACCCAGTGCGTGGCGCCGAGGCACTTCCTCCTCCCGGAAAATCCATCGCTTGCAGCCTGCGCCAGCCCCCGAACGGGTTGGTGTATACCGCACACGCATAGCGCGAAAAAACTCCCGATCTTGCCACATTTCGGCCTCCGATGAAGGCGAAGCTCCGGGAATGTGCGTTTTCCGCTATGGAGCCAATGGCATGGTCGGACCGATCTCCGCTCTCGAATCCTATGTTTTCAATGCTTTTCGTCTGAACGGGCGTGCGACGCGCTCGGAATACGTTTGGCCCGCGCTTGCCTATACGCTGCTGTTGATCCTTGCCGGGGTCGCGGATGCGATGACGCTTGTCGCGGCCACGCAGGATGGCGGCATGCCGCCGCTGAGCCCGCTGGCTTACTGGAGCGTCCCGCTCTTCCTGCTTTGCATGATCCCGAATTTCACCGTGGCGATCCGCCGCCTGCATGACAGTGGCAAGTCCGGCGCCTGGATGCTCGTCATGTTCGTGCCGATGGTGGGCGGGATTGTCTTCCTGATCCTGATGCTGCTGCCCTCTCAGGACCGCGAGAATGCCTGGGGCCAGCCGCGTGGCCCATCAAGCGACAGCGGCGCGCCGCGCGCCCGCGACCACAAGGCCAGCGCGCTCGATTCCTACGCGCTGCTGCTGCAGTCCGAGGCCGAGCCGTCGCCGGAAGAGGTCGCCCGCCGCAAGCAAGAGGTGCACGAGTACTTCCTGCGCAACGTCTCGCGCCGCACTGCGTCCTAGGGCGGGTGTGCCGCAAAAAAGGGCGGCCCCGCGGGACCGCCCTTCGCAAGACCGTGTTGCGATGATCAGTAGCTGAACTGCGAATAGATCCGGCCCAGATCGCCCTTCCAGTCGCCGTTGTAATGCTCGAGAAGCTCGTCTGCCGGCACCTTGCCGGTCTCGACGCTCTCCTTCAGCGCGTTCAGGAAATGGGTCTCGTCGGGCAGCATGCCGCCAGCGCCGGTGCAGGCGCGCGCCTTGAGCCCGGCCTCGGCGATCTCGAGCGTGCGCGCCGCGAGATCGTGCATCCGGATACCGCCAACCTCGGCGTCGAGCGCATGATCGGCGGCGGCGACGCGCAGCGCCTGCCGGGTCGGGGCATCCCAGCCCTTCACCAGGTCCCAGGCCGCGTCGAGCGCGCCGGCATCGTAGGTCAGACCGACCCAGAAGGCGGGCAGCGCGCAGAGCCTGCGCCAGGGGCCGCCATCGGCGCCACGCATCTCGATGAATTTCTTCAGACGCGCTTCGGGGAAGATCGTTGTCAGGTGGTCGGCCCAGTCCGACAGCGTCGGCACCTCGCCGGGCAGCGCTGGGAGCTTGCCTTGCATGAAGTCGCGGAACGACATGCCGAGCGCGTCGATGTACTTGCCGTCGCGGTAGACGAAGTACATCGGCACATCGAGCGCGTAATCGACATAGCGTTCAAACCCGAACCCGTCCTCGAACACAAAGGGCAGCATGCCGGTGCGGTCCTCGTCGAGGTTGCGCCAGACCCAGGAGCGGTAGCTCTTCATGCCGTTGGGCTTGCCCTCGAAGAACGGCGAGTTGGCGAACAGCGCAGTGGCGACCGGCTGCAGCGCCAGCGCCACGCGCATCTTCTTGATCATGTCGGCCTCGGAGCCGAAATCGAGGTTCACCTGCACGGTGCAGGTCCGCCGCATCATGGTGGTGCCGCTGATGCCGACCCGGTCCATGTAGGCGTCCATCAGCTTGTAGCGCCCCTTGGGCATGAGCGGCATCTCGTCATGCATCCATTCCGGCGCCGCACCGAGGCCGATGAAGCCCACGCCGATCTCGTCGGCGATGCTCTTCACCTCGCGCAGATGCTCGTTCACCTCGTCGCAGGTCTGGTGGATGGTCTCGAGCGGGGCGCCCGAGAGTTCCAGCGCGCCGCCCGGCTCGAGCGAGACATTGGCGCCGTCCTTGGTCAGCCCGATGAGCTTGCCGCCCTCCTCGACCGGGTCCCAGCCATAGCGGTCGCGCAGGCCTTCCAGCACCGCGCGGATCGAGCGTTTGCCGTCGTAGGGCAGGGGCTCGTGGGTGTCGGTGAGGTAGCCGAATTTCTCGTGCTCGGTGCCGATACGCCAGTCCTCGACGGGCTTGCAGCCGGCCTCGAGATATTCCGCGAGCTGTGCGTGGCTCTCGATCGGGCCGCCGCCGGATTGGGGAATGGACATGAGGGCGCTCCGAATTGTCTGGCCGTATCGCTTTGAAGGTCAGGCATGGGCGCTGCGCCCTGGCTTGTCAATGCAGACGGAGGTGTGTGGATTTGCACGAAGCCTTGCGCCAGATCTCCACCGGACGGGTGCCGTCGCGGCGCATCTCGGCCAGCATCCGCTCGGTCTGCAGGCCGGGCAGGGTGGCGAAGGCGTCGAACAGCGCGTCGGCGCCTTCGGCGTTGAGCGGGATGGCGAGCGGCTCCTGTCCGGGCTGGTGCAGCATCCAGTGCGGCGGCTTGCCGGTCGGGTCGAGGCTCAGCGCGCTCAGCGCATCAAGGTCCGCGACGCCGCCGGACAAGGGGCCGAAATAGGTGATGCGCCCCTCAAGCACTTGCACGATGCCGGGGCCGCCGCTGCCAATGCGGAAGCGGCCGCGCTGGATCCCCGCGACGATCAGCAGCACCCCGGCCAGCGCCACCGCGTAGCCGATCCAGTGCAGCAGCCCGCCACCGGTGAAGAATCCCCAGTAGACTCCCAATGCCAGCACGCCGAGCCCCACCAGCGCCTCGCGCCATTGTGACAGCGCCGCCTTCGCCTCGGGCCGGATCATGCCCAGTCCCCGCTCTGCGACTGCCACAGCGTCAGCGCCGCCACCGCCGCCGTGTCGGCGCGCAGGATGCGCGGACCAAGGGCGATGACGCGGGTCTGTTCCATGCGACCAAGACGCGTGCGCTCTGCATCCGAGAACCCGCCCTCCGGTCCGATCAGGACCGCAGAAGGGGCAGGGGCGCTCGCAAGGGCTCCGGCGCGGCTGCCCGCCTCCGCCTCGTCGCAGAACAGCAACCCGCGCTCGTCAGGCCAGTCCGCGAGCAGCCGGTCGAGCCGCACCAGTTCCGCCACCTCCGGCACGAAAAGCGCGCCGCATTGCTCCGCCGCCTCGAGCGCATGCGCCTGCAGCCGGTCCTGTCGGATGCGCTCGGAATTGGTGAACTGGGTTTGCACCGGCAGGATACGCCGCACCCCGAGCTCCACCGCCTTCTCGACGATGAAATCGGTCCGCGCCTTCTTGATCGGCGCGAAGAGCAGCCACAGGTCCGGCGGCATTGCCTGCGCCCGCGTCTGCGTGTCGCAGACCGCGGTCCCGGCCTTCTTGCCGGCCTCGGTGATCTCGGCCCGCCATTCGCCATCGTGGCCATTGAACAGAAGAATCTCTCCGCCCGTGGCCATGCGCATCACGGAAAAAAGATAGTGAGCCTGCTCCCGTGTCAGCGGGACAGGTTGTCCCGCGCCCAGCGGGTGCTCTACAAACAGGCGAACCTTCGCAGTCATGAGGCGCACCATATGAGCCAACCGGAACCAACGCCAGAGGCAGACGGACAGGTCTCCGACGCCGTGCGCGGCAACTGGGTGGATCACTACGCCCCGGCCTGGAGCCGGCCCTACCTGCGGCTGTCGCGCGCCGACCGTCCCATCGGCACCTGGCTGCTGCTGCTGCCCTGCTGGTGGGGGCTCTTGCTGTCGATGGTCCATGACGGGCGGGCCTCGCTGTTCGACCTGTGGATCTTTGCCGGCTGCGGCATCGGCGCCTTCCTGATGCGTGGCGCCGGCTGCACCTGGAACGACATCACCGACCGCAAGATCGACGGCTCGGTGGCGCGCACCGCGTCGCGGCCGATTCCCTCCGGGCAGGTCAGCACCAAGCAGGCGCTGGCCTGGGCGGTGATCCAGTCGCTGGTCTCCTTCGGCATTCTCGTGACCTTCCCGCCCATGGCCATCGCGCTTGGCGTTCTGTCGCTGGCACCGGTGGCGATCTACCCCTTCGCCAAGCGCTTCACGTGGTGGCCGCAGATCTTCCTCGGCATCGCCTTCAACTGGGGCGCGCTGCTGGCCTGGACGGCACATTCCGGGAGTCTTGGCTGGCCGGCGGTGCTGCTCTACTTGGCCGGCATGGCCTGGACGCTGTTCTACGACACCATCTACGCCCACCAGGACAAGGAAGACGACGCGCTGATCGGGGTGAAATCCACCGCCCGCCTGTTCGGCGACGCCGCCACTCCGAAATGGCTGGCGGGCTTTCTGGTGGTCAGCGTCTCGCTGATGGGGCTCGCCATCGTCGCGGCGGTGCCGCGCGGCGAGATCCTGCAGCTGGTGATCCTGATCGGCGGGCCGTGGGCGATGGGCTGGCACATGCTCTGGCAGATGCGCCGGCTCGAGGTGAACGACCATGACCGGCTGCTGATGCTGTTCCGTTCGAACCGCGATGCAGGCCTTCTGCCTGTGCTGTTTTTCGCCGTTGCCCTGCTGGCTTGATTGCGTGAGCAGGGGGCGGGGCGTATCACCTCCGCCAGACCGACAAGAAGACCAATAAAAAGGAAGGAAGGCCGATGCGCCTCTCCAGAATCGCCATCCCAGCCGCCGCTCTGCTGATCGCTGCGGCGCTCTGCGTCATCACCGCGTTCTTTTCCGTCAGGCTGGTCGAGGACAGCTCGATCTCCGGTGTCGAGGAGGCGCTCGACATCGCCGAGCTCGACTGGGCCGATGTCGATGTGAACGGTCTGCAGGTCTTCTTGATCGGCGAGGCCCCGGACGAGGCGGCGCGCTTCCAGGCGGTGACGGTGGCCGGAACGGTGGTCGATTCGGCCCGGGTCATCGACCAGATGCTGGTGGCCGAGGCCGCCGATATCCGCCCGCCGGCCTTCTCGGTCGAGATCCTGCGCAACGATGACGGCATCTCGGTGATCGGCCTGATCCCGGCCAGCACCGACCGCGAGGACATGCTGTCGCGTTTCGAGGACATCGCCGGCCGCGACGGCGAGGTGGCGGACCTGCTCGAGGTTGCCGACTTCCCCGCCCCGGACGGCTGGGAGCCGGCGCTGTCCTTCGCGCTGCGGTCGCTCTCGGATCTGCCGCGGTCCAAGCTCTCGATCTCGGCCGAGGCGGTGGCGATCAAGGCGATGACCGAAAGCGAGGCGGACCGCCGCAAGCTGCTTTCCAACCTCGAGCGCCGTGCGCCGGAGGGGCTCGAACTGGCGCTGGATCTGTCGGCGCCCCGCCCTGTGATCACGCCCTTCACCCTGCGCTTCCTGATCGACGAGACCGGCCGCGCGCATTTCGATGCCTGCTCCGCCGATACCGAGGCCAGCCGGGATGCCATCCTTGCCGCCGCCCAAGCTGCCGGTGCCACCGAGGACGAAACCTGCCGCCTCGGCCTCGGCGTACCGAGCCGGCGTTGGGCCGACGCGGCGGTGCAGGCGATTTCGGCAGTCAGCGAACTCGGTGGCGGCTCGGTCACCTTCTCCAATGCCGACATCGCGCTGCTGGCGCTCGAAGGCACCGATCAGGGTCTGTTCGACCGCGTCGTGGGCGAGCTCGAGACCGGCCTGCCGGAGGTCTTCGCGCTGAAGGCCGTGCTGCCCGAGACGCCGGACGCCAAGGACGAGGGCCCGCGCGAGTTCACCGCGACGCTGAGCCCCGAGGGCTCGGTGCAACTGCGCGGCCGGGTGCGCTCGGAGATCGCCCGCCAGACCGCCGACAGCCTCGCCCGCGCGCTCTTTACTTCGGCCTCGGTCTACACCGCCGCGCGCGTCGACGAGACCCTCCCGGCGAACTGGTCGCCGCGGGTGCTGGCCGGGCTCGAGGCGCTGGGGGGCCTGTCAAATGGCGTGGTGCGCGTGACCCCGGATCTGGTCAGCCTCTCGGGCAACACCGGCAACCCCGATGCCGAGGACGAGATCTCGGGCCTGCTGGCGGACAAGCTTGGCGAGGCCGGCGAGTTCGAGATCAGCGTCACCTACCAGGAGAAGCTGGACCCGACGCTGGGCATCCCGACGCCGGAGGAATGCGAGGCGCAGATCGTCGAGATCATCGGCGACCGAAAGATCAACTTCGAGCCGGGCTCGGCCAATCTCGACGCTTCCGCCAAGGACGTGATGGACGACATCGCCGAGCTGCTGAAGCTCTGCGGCGACATCCCGCTCGAGATCCAGGGCCACACCGACAGCCAAGGCCGCGAATCGATGAACGAGCAGCTCAGCCAGGACCGCGCGCAGGCGGTGCTCGACGCGCTGCGCAACCGCCGGGTGCTGACCGCCTCCTACCGGGTGAAGGGCTATGGCGAGATGCAGCCCATCGCCGACAACGGCACCGAGGAAGGCCGCGAGGCCAACCGCCGCATCGCTTTCCGCCTGATCCGGCCGGAACCGGTGGAAGAGGAAAAGACCGCGCTGGAAGAGCTTGAAGAAGCGGCCGCGGAAGGCGATACGGAAGTCCCAGAGGCGGAACAAGGGACGGGTGAATGAACAGGGCCGAATTCGTGATCGCCACGGCGATCATCCTCTTCGTGGCCTTCTGCATGGGCTGGTTCGCCAACTGGCTCGTGCATCGGTTCAAGCGGGTGAGCCAGTCGGATGTCGACCAGCTCGAGCGCATGAGCCAGGAGCTGCACGAGGCCGAGGAGACGCGCGACCAGGCCATCACCTACCTGCAGCAGCGCGAGGCGGAGCTGACCAACCAGCTGGCGCAGACCGAGGCGGAGCTCTCGGCGGCCATGGAAGGCCTGCGCGAGGCGCGTCACGAGGCCGAGGAAATGCGCGGCTGGATCGAGCGCAACAAGGGTGGCGCCGCCTGACACCGTACCACGTGCCGGTCGCTGAATGAGCCGCTAACGCGGCACAGGTCGAGCCCCGCCCCGCCTGCGGCGGAACGGGGCGGCGGGAGCCTTTGGTGCCGTCTTCCCGCCTGCCGGGGCATGCGATCCGTGGCATATGGCCTTTCCTGAGTATTTGGGATGTAGAGAAGCAGGGGGCTGGTGCCATCGTGCTCGCGTTGTGCGTTGGGCGGGCGGGTTTCCATTCCCGGCGGGGGGCCGTAAGAGGTGCTGGAAAGGAAGGTGACCGATGTCCCATGTCACGCTTGTGCGCCACGGCCAGGCCAACACCGCCGCGCGCGACGAGCGCTCCTATGATCGGCTCAGCGATCTCGGGCGGCAGCAGGCGCGTTGGCTCGGAGAGCATATGCGCGGCACCGGTGAGCGCTTTGCCCGCGCCTATCGCGGGACGCTGACCCGGCATCGGGAGACCGCCGAGGAGATGGCGCTGGGGCTCGAGGTGGTGGCCGATGCCCGGCTCAACGAGCTTGAGTATTTCACCATGGCGCAGCTCTGCGCCGAGCAGCACGGCGTGGCGATGCCCGAGAGCCGGGAGGCCTTTATCCTGCACCTGCCGCGGCTCTTCACCATCTGGCGCGAGGGCGGGCTCGAGGGCGCGCCGGAGAGCTTCGAGAGCTTCGAGAGCCGGGTCGGGGAGGCGCTACACGAGATCGCGTGCGGCGAGGGGCGCGCGGTGGTGGTGACCTCCGGCGGCCTCATCGGCATGGCGATGCGGGTCACCATGGGGCTGGGCATGGGCGCACTGGCGCATGCCTGCCTCGCCATCGAGAACAGCTCGGTGCACCGCTTCCAGCCGCTGGCCACCGGGCTGGCGCTGACCCAGTTCAACGCCGTGCCGCATCTCGAGGCGCCGGGCCGGGCCTACGCGCGCACCCATCTCTGAGCCCCGGCTTTCGCTCAAGGGCCGGCTGGGATAGCTTGCGCGCAAACGGACGGAGCAGACACATGACACATCTTTGGGTGCGCGCGGAACAGCGCCCGAACGAGGAGCGGGTCGGGATCACCCCCGACGGCGCAGCCGCGCTGATCGCGCAGGGCATGCGCGTCACGGTCGAGGACAGCGCCACGCGGATCATTCCCACCCAAGCCTATCGTGAGGCCGGGGCCGAGATCGCATCCGAAGGCAGCTGGCCTGAGGCGCCCGACGACGCCCTGGTCTTCGGTCTCAAGGAACTGCCGGAGGATGGCACGCCGCTGAAGCACCGCCACATCATGTTCGGCCACGCCTACAAGGGGCAGCCGGCGGGCCAGGTGCTGCTGCAACGCTTCGCGGCGGGCGGCGGCACGCTCTACGACCTGGAATATCTCGTCGACCCCGACGGGCGCCGCGTGGCCGCCTTCGGCTACTGGGCCGGCTATGCCGGCGCTGCCGTCTCGCTCTATGCCTGGGCGGCGCAGCAGGGCGGGGCGGTCTGTGCGCCGGTTTCGACCTGGGGCGATGCCGAGGCGATGGAGGCCGAGCTGTCGGCGGCGCTCGCCGAGGCCGGTGCGGCGCGACCGCGCGCCATCGTCATCGGTGCGCTGGGGCGCGTCGGCACCGGGGCGAGCGATCTCTGCGAGAAGATGGGTGTCGCCGTCACCCGCTGGGACATGGCCGAGACCGCCCATGGCGGGCCATTCCCGGAGGTGCTCGACCACGCGCTGTTCCTCAACTGTATCCTCGCGCGCCCGGGCACGCCGGTCTTCGTGCCGGCCTCGGCGCCCACGGATCCGCGCAAGCTCGCGGTGATCGGCGATATCGCCTGCGATCCCGACAGCGATTTCTCGCCCGTGAAGGTCTATGACCGGGCGACCAGCTGGGAGGCGCCGGTGCTGCGCGTGCACGACACGCCGGCGCTTGACGTCATGGCGATCGACAACCTTCCGTCGCTGCTGCCGCTTGAAAGCAGCCACGACTTCGCCGGGCAACTCCTGCCCTGGCTGAAGCAGCTGGGCGCCCTCGATGCGGGCGTCTGGGGGCGGGCGGAAGACACTTTCAACACTTACAAACCGGAGGCATGAGCATGATTCACTGGTGTGGAACGGGGCTCTCGGCGGTGCCGGGGCTACGGCGCCTGATCGAGAACGGCCACGATGTCATGGTGTGGAACCGCACCGAGACCAAGGCGCGCGAGGCGGTGGGCGACCTGACCAACCGCATCCTTGCCTTCGCCCCCGAGGCAGTGGAAGCGGCGGTGCAGCCGGGCGACGTGGTGGTGTCGATGCTGCCTGCGGACTGGCACGTGCCGCTGGCCAAGATCGCCATCGCGAAGGGCGCGCATTTCGTCTCGTCGAGCTACATCTCGCCGGAGATGCGGGCGCTCGAGGACGCGGCCAAGGCCGCCGGCGTGGCGCTGGTCAACGAGGTCGGGCTTGATCCCGGCATCGACCACCTGATGGCGCATGACCTTGTGCGGGCCTACCGCGAGTCCGATGCCTTCGATCCCGAGAATGCGCTCAGCTTCCTGAGCTATTGCGGCGGTGTGCCGAAGATTGCCAACGCCTTCCGCTACAAGTTCTCCTGGGCGCCGGTGGGCGTGCTGAAGGCGCTGCGCTCGCCGTCGCGCTCGATCAAGCAGTTTTCCGAGCTGAACGTGTCGCGGCCCTGGGACGCGCTCGGGCGCTACGACGCGCCGCTCGATCCGCCCGAGACCTTCGAGGTCTACCCCAACCGCGACTCGATCCCCTTCATGGAAGAGTACGGTTTCGAGGACGGCTGGAAGGTGAAGGACTTCGTGCGCGGCACGCTGCGCCTGAACGGCTGGGCCGAGGCGTGGAAGGACATCTTCGCCACGGTTGAGACGGCGGACGACGCGGCGCTGTCGAAGCTTGCCGACGACCTGCTGGCGGAGAACGCCTATGACGAGGGCGAGCCTGATCGCGTGGTGCTCTGCGTCTCTCTGAAGGCCGAGAAGGATGGAGAGGCGGTCTGGCACAAGACCTGGGTGATGGACGCCTGGGGCGACGAGCGCGGACTGGCCATGGGCCGTCTGGTCTCGGTGCCCGTCTCGCTGGCCATCGAGGCGGTGCTGAACCGCGAAATTGCGCCGGGTGTCTCGGCGGCGCCGTCCGATCCGAAGCTGGTGACCCGCTGGCTCGACGAGGTCCAGGTGCTGGCGCAGCGGCTGATGCGGGTCGATCTGGCCTGATCGGCCGACCTTGGAACCGGGAGAGGCCGGGGCGCTGCGAGGCGCTCCGGCCTTTTTCGTGTCTCGGGGCAGGGGAGAGCGCGTTGCGCAAAAGAAAAGCGGGCCCGAAGGCCCGCTTTCCGAAACGTATCGCGTGAGAGCTGTTGCTCAGCCGCCCCAGACGTAGACGGCGCAGAACAGGAACAGCCAGACCACGTCGACGAAGTGCCAGTACCATGCAGCGGCCTCGAAACCGATATGCTTGGTCGGGGTGAAGTCACCCTTCATCAGGCGCAGCAGGCAGACGAACAGAAAGATCGTGCCGATGATCACGTGCGCGCCGTGGAAGCCGGTCGCCATGAAGAAGTTGGCGCCGTAGATGTTGCCCGAGAAGCCGAAGGCCGCGTGGCTGTATTCGTAGGCCTGAAAGATCGAGAAGATCACGCCCAGAACGATGGCGATGATCAGGCCCCACTTCATGTCCTGACGGTTGTTCTCGTGCACGAGGGCGTGGTGCGCCCAGGTCGCGGCGCAGCCCGAGCAGAGCAGGATCATGGTGTTGATCAGCGGCAGGTGCCACGGGTCGAAGGTCTCGATGCCGGCGGGCGGCCAGACGCCGTCGACCGCGGGCGAGTTCGGGCCCATCGGGTACATGGCGTGCTTGAAGAACGACCAGAACCAGGCGAAGAAGAACATCACCTCGGACATGATGAACAGGATGAAGCCGTATTTCAGGCCGATCTGCACCACCGGGGTGTGGTCGCCCACGCGGCTTTCCGCGATCACGTCGGACCACCAGCCGAACATGACGTAGAGCACGCCGACGAAGCCCGCGAGGAAGATCCAGGGGCCGCTGCCGTGCATCCAGAGCACCGCTCCGAACAGCATGACGAAGGCCGCCACGGAGGCCACGAAGGGCCAGACGGAGGGGTTCAGAATGTGGTAGTCGTGGTTCTTAGCGTGCGCCATCTCGTTTCCCTCGTTGGATAGGCGTTCAGTTCACGGACTTTTCGTCCGCGTTGTTGGTATCGAGCGCGGCCTGCACGCCTTCGGGCAGGTCGATCTCGTAGAAAGTGTAGCTGAGCGTGATGTGATTGATGTGCTTGGCGTCCGGATCATCGACGATCTCGGGGTCGACGAAGAAGTTCACCGGCATCTGCACCCGCTCGCCGGGCATCAGCACCTGCTCGGTGAAGCAGAAGCACTCGATCTTGTTGAAATACCCGCCCGCCTCGTAGGGGTAGACGTTGTAGCTCGCCTGACCGGCAATCGGCTTGTCGGTGGGGTTGTAGGCCTCGTAGAAGGCCAGCCCGTCCTCGCCGATCTTCATCGTCATCTCGGTCTGCGCGGGCTTGAACTCCCACGGGAAGCCGCGCGCCTTGGAGCCGTCGAAGCGGATCTTGATCTCGCGGTCGAGAACGGTGCCGGTCGTGGCAGAGGCCACGTTGGTGGTGCCGCCAAAGCCGGTGACCCGGCAGAACCAGTTGTAGAACGGCACCGAGGCCCAGGCCATTGCGCCCATGAAGACCACCACGCCGACAAGCTGCAGCAGGGTCTTGTTCTTGTTGTCAGCCGCCATCCTGCTCCCCCCTGTCGCCTTGCAGCGCACCTGAGATGTCGCCGCCGGTCACCTTGACCATGGTCATGCCGAAGACGATCACGATGAACGACACCAGCAGCAGGCCGACGCCGACATTGCGGCCAAAGCGGCGCTTGTGCAGGTCGTGTTGCTTGGAAATGCTCATGCCCAACCTCCCAGGCCGAACCGCGCGAGGCCGGCCTCGAGCAGGATGGCACCGAAATGCGCGAAGAGATAGAGCAGGGAAAGCTTGAAGAAGGCTTTCTCGGTCTTGAAGTTGTCCGCCTCGGAGGCGTCCTCGTCGCGGCGGAAGATCTCCCACGCGCCCTTCAGGAACAGCCCGTTCAGCACCACCGCCACGGCGAGGTAGACCGGCCCGCCGATCGAGGTGAAGCCGGTGCCGATGGCCAGCGCGGCGAGCAGCACGGTGTAGACGAGGATGTGCACGCGGGTCGAGCGGCGGCCGTGGGTCACGGTCAGCATCGGCACGCCGGCATCGTCGTAATCCGAGCGCATGAACAGCGCCAGCGCCCAGAAGTGCGGCGGGGTCCACATGAAGGTCAGGCAGAACATCAGCACGGCCTCGATGCCGACCGATCCGGTCGCGGCGGCCCAGCCGATCATCGGGGGGAAGGCCCCGGCGGCGCCACCGATGACGATGTTCTGCGGCGTCGAGCGCTTCAGCCACATGGTGTAGATCACCACGTAGAAGAAGATCGTGAAGGCCAGCAGGCCGCCGGCGAGCCAGTTGGTGGCGAGCCCGAGGAAGACGCAGGAAAAGGCCGAAAGCGCGAGGCCCAGCCCCAGCGCCTCGCCCGGCTCGACCCGGCCGGCGGGGATCGGGCGCTTGGCGGTGCGCTTCATCACCTGGTCGATATCGGCATCCCACCACATGTTCAGCGCGCCAGAGGCGCCGCCGCCAACGGCGATGAACAGGATGGCGCAGAAGCCGATGAACGGATGCACCGGGACCGGCGCCGCCAGCAGACCGACCAGCGCGGTAAAGACGACAAGCGTCATCACCCGGGGCTTCAGCAGGGCGAAATAGTCGCCGAACTGCGCCTCGCCGGGCTGCGTGGTCTCGAGAGTGCTGTTGGTGCTGAGATCGGTCATCTGGGTCTTTGCTGGGTCAGTCAGTCAGGAAACCGGCGCCCCGCCTCCGGGGCGCCGGCCAATGGGATCAAGAGTTGGCCAGGAACTGGCGCACGTCGACATAGCCGCCGTCTTCCTGCGACGCCGCGAACCAGGCGTCATAGGCTTCCTGGCTGACCACCTTCACAGTGATCGGCATGTAGGCGTGGCTGATGCCGCAGAGCTCGGAGCACTGGCCGAAATACACGCCCTCGCGCTCGGCGTTGAACCACAGCTCGGCGATGCGGCCCGGCACGGCATCCTGCTTCACGCCGAAGGCGGGGATGGTCCAGGAGTGGATCACGTCGGCGCCGGTCACCTGCATCACCACGGTGGCGCCCACGGGCACGACCACGGAGGTGTCGGTTGCGAGCAGCCAGTCCTCGCGGCTGTAGCCGGCCTCGACCAGTTGCGCCTCGACCTCGTCGTTGAGACGGTTGTCGCCGCCGGTGGCGGGGGCGCCGATCATGTAGCCGTCATAGGCCAGATCGGTGCCGACATACTCATAGCCCCAGTACCACTGGTAGCCGGTCACCTTGATGACCACGTCGCCCTCGGGGATTTCCTGCTGCTTGAACAGCACCGGCAGCGAGAACGCGCCGATCACAACGAGGATCAGGATCGGGCCGATGGTCCATGCCACCTCGATCGGGGTGTGGTGGGTGAAGCTTGCCGGGTTCGGGTTGGCGCGGCGGTTGAAGCGGATGAAGGCGTAAACCAGAAGACCCGCGACGAACAGAGAGATCGCCGTGATGATGACGAGAAGCATCCCGTCGAGCCATTGCAGATCGCGCGCCAGCTCGGTGGCGGCTGGCTGGAAACCGACGCCCCCCTGCTGCGGACGGCCGACCACTTCCAGGTCCTGGGCGATGGCGGGCGCGGCCAGAAGGCTGGACATGAGTCCCGTCAGCATCGAAATCTTACGCATGTGTCACCTGATCCGGTTGTCGTTCTTGTTCGTTCGCAGGAGGATGCAATCCGGGCGTCGCGCCCTGGAACAATCCTCCTCCCTCTTGTTCCGCTCTTTAAAAAGCACAGATCGTGCATCAAATAAACCAGGTCGCTTGCGGCAAAAAGGCGCTTTTTTGATCTGGATCAAATAATACGAGGAAAACATGACCGAACTGCCCTTCCGCCCCTTTGAAACAGCGCTTGACCTCGACCGGTCCCTGGTGCAACTGCGCGCCGCGCTGGAAGGGGCCGAGGACGGAGAGCTGTTTCTCGAGCGTCGCCGCGCCGAAGCGCTGGTGCTGGATGACGGGCGAATCAAGACTGCGAGCTACGATGCTTCGGAGGGATTCGGCCTGCGCGCGGTGAACGGCGAGGTCACCGGATACGCCCATTCCACCGAGCTTTCCGAAGCGGCCATCCAGCGCGCGGCCGAGACCGCCCGGTTGGCGGTGGGCGATGGCGGCGGCGTTCTCGCCCCGGCGCCCTCGGGCACCAATCGCACGCTCTATACCGATGCCGATCCGATCGCCGGCCAGTCCTTCCCGGTCAAGGTCGACACGCTGCGCGAGATCGACGCCTATGCCCGCGGCCTCGATGCGCGCGTGGTGCAGGTCACCGCCACCATTGCCGCGAGCTGTCAGGAAGTCGCGATCCTGCGCCCCGACGGCTCGCTGGTGACCGACACCCGCCCGATGACCCGCGTCACCGTGAGCGTCATCGTCGAGGAGAACGGCCGCCGCGAGCAAGGCAGCGCCTCGGGTGGTGGCCGCTTCCTGCTCGACGGGCTGATGACGCCGGACTCGTGGCAGGGCAAGGCGCGCGAGGCGCTGCGCATCGCGCTGGTCAATCTCGAGGCCGAGGCGGCGCCTGCAGGCGTCATGGACATTGTGTTGGGGCCGGGCTGGCCGGGCATCCTGCTGCACGAGGCGGTGGGCCACGGGCTCGAAGGGGATTTCAACCGCAAGGGATCGTCGGCCTTCGCGGGGCTCATGGGCCAGCGCGTTGCGGTGCCCGGGGTCACGGTGCTGGATGACGGCACCATCCCGGACCGGCGCGGCTCGATCACCGTCGATGACGAGGGCACGCCTGGGGCCAAGAACGTTCTGATCGAGGACGGCGTGCTGGTGGGCTACATGCAGGACCGGCAGAACGCCCGGCTGATGGGGGTGGCACCCACCGGCAACGGCCGCCGCGAGAGCTATGCCCACGCGCCGATGCCGCGTATGACAAACACCTACATGCTGGGCGGCGAGGCCGATCCGGCCGACATCGTCGCCGACCTGCAGGACGGTATCTGGGCGGTGGGATTCGGCGGCGGTCAGGTCGACATCACCAACGGCAAGTTCGTGTTCTCCTGCACCGAGGCCTACCGGGTGAAGAACGGCAAGGTCGGCGCGCCGGTGAAGGGCGCCACGCTGATCGGCGACGGCGCCACCGCGCTGCAGCACATCCGGGCACTCGGCAACGACATGGCGCTCGATCCCGGCATGGGCAATTGCGGCAAGCAGGGCCAGTGGGTGCCCGTCGGCGTGGGCCAGCCCACGGTGATGATCGGCGGGCTCACGGTGGGCGGTTCGGGCAGCTGATCGACGCGGTTAGGTGCGTGGCGGGGAAAATCGGTTTTCGGTTTACCGCTGATTAAGGATGAGTGCGCTACACCCTGTCCCAGCAAGCAGACGGGGCACGAGATGACCGAGGACAGCAACAGCTTATCTTCCACTCCACCCCCCACTCCCACCCACCACGGAAGAGGATCGGTTCGACCGGCTCCGTCTCTTGCGCTCCCGCCGCGTGGGCGTTGCGACCTACTGGCGCCTGTTGGCCGAGCATGGCTCGGCCGCCGCGGCGCTCGAGGCTCTGCCGGCAGTGGCCGCCGCTGCGGGCGTGGAGAATTACAGCATCTGCCCCGAAGGCGTGGTGCAGGCCGAGATCGCCGCCGCGCGGCGACATGGCGCCCGGCTGGTCTGCCTGGGCGAGGCGGGCTACCCGCCGCTTCTTGCAGAGATCGATGATCCGCCGCCGTTTCTCTGGGTGGCCGGCGATACGGCACCGCTGATGCGTCCGGCGGTGGCGCTGGTGGGCGCGCGCAACGCCTCGTCGCTCGGCACGCGCATGGCCCGCGCTCTGGCGCAGGGGCTGGGCGCCGAGGGGAGGGTGGTGATCTCGGGGCTGGCCCGCGGCGTCGATGCGGCGGCGCACGAGGCTGCGCTCGACACCGGCACAGTCGCGGTGATGGCGGGTGGGGTCGATATCCTCTACCCGTCCGAGAACACCCGCCTCGGCGAAGAGATCCGCGCCCGCGGTGGCGCGCTGGTCTCCGAACATGCGATGGGGCTGCAGCCGCAGGCGCGGCACTTTCCGGCGCGCAACCGCATCGTCTCGGGCATTTCAGCAGCCATCGTGGTGGTCGAGGCGGCGGCCAAGTCCGGCTCGCTGATCACCGCGCGCTGCGCCCTCGATCAGGGGCGCGAGGTGCTGGCCGTGCCCGGCCATCCGCTCGACGCGCGCGCTGCCGGCTGCAACATGCTGATCCGCGACGGCGCGCGGCTGGTCCGCCATGCCGAGGACGTGGCCGAGGCGCTGGGGCCGCTGCCGCAACCCGAGACGCGCCAGCAGAGCCTGCCGCTGGAGCAGCCGACGGCTTCGACCTCGCAGCAGGCGGCGAGGCGACGCACGGACCGCGCGCCCGTGATCCCCGCGCCCCCGCCCGAGAGCCGCTCGCTGGCGGAAACCGCACAGCTGCACCGGCAGATCCTCGACCGGCTCGGCCCCGCGCCACTGGCCGAGGATCAGCTGATCCGCGATCTCGCCGCGCCCTCCGATGCGGTCGCCCCGGCGCTCACCGATCTCGAGATCGATGGCCGCATCCGGCGCCAGCCCGGAGGGTTGCTCTCGCTCGTCTGAGTGGCACATCGGGCTGAAAGACCGGCACCTCAAGCCCGCGTCATCTGGCCCCGCATTGACATTTCCCCCTTGCACCCCACATCTTCCGCCGCCATACGCCCTCCGCGCTCAGCCTGTGGACGTATTTCCAGGAAAGGTGGTCATTTCATGCCCGTTGTCGTCGTAGAATCCCCGGCCAAGGCCAAGACAATCAACAAGTATCTGGGGTCCGACTACACCGTTCTCGCCTCCTATGGCCACGTGCGCGACCTGCCTCCGAAGGACGGATCCGTCGACCCGGAGGAAGACTTCTCGATGAAGTGGGAGATCGGAAACGACTCCCGCAAACACGTCGCCGCGATCGCCGAGGCGCTGAAATCCGACAACGCCCTGATCCTCGCAACCGACCCTGATCGCGAGGGCGAGGCGATCTCGTGGCACCTGAAGGAGGCGCTCACCAAGCGCCGCTCGATCAAGAAGGACACCGATGTCCGCCGGGTGACCTTCAACGCCATCACCAAGGCCGCCGTCACCGAGGCGATGCAGAACCCGCGCGAGATCGACGCGCCGCTGGTCGAGGCCTATCTGGCCCGCCGCGCGCTCGACTACCTCGTGGGCTTCAACCTCTCGCCGGTGCTCTGGCGCAAGCTGCCGGGCGCGCGCTCGGCCGGGCGCGTGCAATCGGTCTGCCTGCGCCTCATCGTCGAGCGCGAGATGGAGATCGAGGCCTTCAAGCCGCGCGAATACTGGCAGGTCAAGGCGCTGCTCAGCACGCCGCGGGGGCAGGATTACGAGGCGCGCCTCACCATGCTGGCGGGCAAGAAGCTCGACCGGTTCGATATCGAGAACGCCACCCAGGCCGAGATGGCGGTGCAGGCGGTGGCCTCGCGCAAGCTCGAGATCGCCAGCGTCGAGGCCAAGCCCAGTTCGCGCAACCCCTCGGCCCCGTTCATGACCTCGACCCTGCAGCAGGAAGCCAGCCGCAAGTTCGGCATGGGCGCACGGGCCTGCATGAGCGCGGCGCAGCGCCTCTACGAGGCCGGCCACATCACCTACATGCGGACCGACGGCATCGACATGGCGCCCGAGGCGACGGCGGCCTGCCGCGATGCCATCGCCGACCGCTTCGGCAAGGATTACGTGCCGGGCAGCCCGCGGATCTACAAGAACAAGGCCAAGAACGCGCAGGAAGCGCACGAGTGCATCCGCCCCACCGACATGACCAAGGATGCCGCCAGCCTCAAGCTGCGCGAAGACGACCAGCGCAAGCTCTACGACCTGATCTGGAAGCGCACGCTGGCCTGCCAGATGGAGGCCGCCCGGCTCGAGCGTACCACCGTCGAGATCGCCAGCCCCGACGGCCAGGTCGGGCTGCGCGCCACAGGCCAGGTGGTGCTGTTCGACGGCTTCCTGCGGGTCTACGAAGAGGGCCGCGACGACGTCGCCGACGATGATGACAAGCGCCTGCCGCAGATCATGCAGGGCGAGGCCGCGAACTTTGCCAAGGCCGGTCTGCGCGACCAGTATGCCAAGGCCTCTGAGAAGGCCGACCCGGCGGCGGGTCCCGCGGCGATGATCTCGGGCAATGACGCGGTGCTCGGCACCCAGAGCTTCACCCAGCCGCCGCCGCGCTACACCGAGGCAACGCTGGTCAAGAAGATGGAAGAGCTTGGCATCGGCCGGCCCTCGACCTATGCCAGCGTCATCGGCACGATCCAGGACCGCGAATATGTCCGCAAGGAGCAGAACCGCCTGATCCCTGAGGACAAGGGCAGGATCGTCACCATCTTCCTGCTGAACTTCTTCCGCACCTATGTCGGCTACGAGTTCACCGCCGAGCTCGAGAACGAGCTCGACGAGGTCTCGGCCGGCGAGATGGATTACAAGGCGCTGCTGGGCAAGTTCTGGCGCGATTTCTCGGCTGCGATCTCGGAAACCTCCGAGCTGCGCATTTCCGAGGTGCTCGACGTGCTCGACGAAGCGCTGGCGCCGCAGCTCTACCCGCCGCGCGAGGATGGCTCCGATCCGCGCATCTGCCCGAAATGCGGGCAGGGGCGTCTGCACCTGAAGACCTCGCGCACCGGCGGCTTCGTCGGCTGCGGCAACTATCCCGAATGCACCTACACGCGCCCGATTGCGGGCGAGGGCGCCGAGGGTGAGGAGAAGATGTTGGGCCTCGACGGCGAGGACGAGATCTGGCTCAAGGCCGGTCGGTTCGGGCCCTATGTCCAGCGCGGCGAGCCGACGCCCGAGAACAAGAAGCCGCCGCGGGCCTCGCTGCCCAAGGCGCGCGGCAATTTCCTGCCCGGCTGGGCGCCCGATGACATGACGCTGGAAAAGGCGCTGACGCTGCTGACGCTCCCGCGCGAGATCGGGATGCATCCCGATGGCGGGGTGATCAAGTCGAACTTGGGCCGCTTTGGCCCCTACATCATGCACCAGGCCCCGGACGAGGAGAAGCCGGTCTATGTCAACCTCAAGGAATTCCAGGAGGTTTTCGAGATCGGCATGAACCACGCGGTGGAGCTTCTGGCCGAGAAGCGGGCCAACCCGGGCCGTGGCCGGGGCGGGGCTGCCAAGGTTCTCAAGGATCTGGGCGAGCATCCGGACGGCGGCAAGATCGCGGTCTACGAGGGGCGCTACGGGCCCTATGTGAAGTGGGAGAAGATCAACGCCACGCTGCCGAAAGAGACCGAGCCGGGCGATGCCACGCTCGAGCAGGCGCTGGAACTGATCGCCGAGAAGGCCGCCAAGAAGGGTGGCAAGAAGAAGGCCGCTCCCAAGAAGACCGCGGCGAAAAAGACCACTGCCAAGAAGACCACTGCCAAGAAGACCACGGCCAAGAAACCGGCGGCCAAGAAGGCTGCCGCCAAGAAGGCCGAGGACTGATCCCGAGCGAAGGCGCGTGATGGGCGGAAACCGGCCTGTTGCGCGCGGCCGCGCGGTTCCATGCCGCGCCCGCAAGTATATGTGATTGGAAATGTGTCTGCCTGTGACCCAGAGTCCGGGGCAGTTCCGTCACATCTAGCGAGAGCCATGTCATGACCGACACGACCTTCACCCGCCGTGCGCTGCTCGGCGCCGCCGGTGCCACACTGGCGCTGCCGCTGGTGCCGGCCCAAGCCCGCGCTCAGGCGGTCATCCGCAACAACATCTCCAGCTTTGTCATGCAGGACTGGCGCGACCATTTCGAGACGCTGGGCGTCTCGAGCATCGTGGCCGACACGACCTCGCGCGCGCTGCACTACTGGAACGCCGACGGCAGCGATTACCGCGTCTACCCGACCTCGGTGCCCAAGACCGACGAGCTGACCAAGCGCGGCTATACCGAGATCGTGCGCAAGAAGGTGGGCCCGAGCTGGACCCCCACCGCCTCGCAGCTCGAGCGCTTCCCCGACTGGGAACCGATTGGCCCGGGGCCGGACAACCCTTTGGGAACCCACGCGATGTACTTGAGCTGGCCGGCCTATATCATCCACGGCACCCACGACACCCGCAAGATCGGGCGGCGCTCCTCGGATGGCTGTATCGGGCTCTACAACGAGAAGATCGCCGAGCTGTTCGAAATCTGCCCGATCGGAACTCAGGTGCGGGTGATCTGAGCCGTGTCCGTTTCGTGTTAGCGCTGAAGGCGGTTCTATCCGGGACCGCCTTCGTTGACTCTGGCTCTGCAGCGCGGCAAAACCCGTGCGAACAGCTTCAGGAGGGGAGAATTCCATGAAGAAAGTCTATGGCTCCGCAGCGGAGGCCCTCGACGGTCTGCTGCGAGACGACATGCTGATCGCGGCCGGAGGGTTTGGTCTCTGCGGCATTCCCGAGCTTCTGATCGACGCCATCGTCGAGAGCGGCGTGAAGGATCTGACCATCGCCTCGAACAATTGCGGCGTTGACGGGTTTGGCCTCGGCAAGCTGCTCGACACCAAGCAGATCAAGAAGATGATGTCGTCCTACGTGGGCGAGAACGCCGAGTTCATGCGCCAGTACCTGTCGGGCGAGCTCGAGCTGGAATTCAACCCGCAGGGCACGCTGGCCGAGCGCATGCGCGCCGGTGGCTGCGGCATCCCCGGCTTCTACACCAAGACCGGCGTCGGCACCCAGATCGCCGAGGGCAAGGAAGTGAAGCAATTCGGCGGCGAGGACTACATCCTCGAGGAAGGCATCTTTGCCGAGCTGTCGATCGTCAAGGCGTGGAAGGCCGACACGTCGGGCAACTGCGTGTTCCGCAAGACCGCGCGCAACTTCAACCCGCCGGCGGCAATGTGCGGCAAGATCTGCGTGATGGAGGTCGAGGAGATCGTCGAGCCGGGCGAGCTTGACCCGGATCACATCCACCTTCCGGGCATCTTCGTGCACCGCATCATCAAGGGCGAGCACGAGAAGCGCATCGAGAAAGTCACCACGCGCAGCCGGGAGGACGCATAATGCCCTGGGATCGTAATCAGATGGCCGCACGCGCGGCAGAGGAACTCGAAGACGGCATGTATGTGAACCTCGGGATCGGCATCCCGACCCTCGTGGCCAACTACGTGGGCGACAAGGAGATCACGCTGCAGTCCGAGAACGGCATGCTGGGCATGGGCCCCTTCCCCTATGAGGGCGAAGAGGATCCCGACCTGATCAACGCCGGCAAGCAGACCATCACCGAGCTGCCCAAGACCGCCTATTTCGACAGCGCCATGAGCTTCGGCATGATCCGCGGCGGCAAGATCGCCGCCGCGATCCTCGGCGCAATGGAAGTGGCCGAGAACGGCGATCTGGCGAACTGGATGATCCCGGGCAAGCTGGTCAAGGGCATGGGCGGCGCGATGGACCTCGTGGCCGGTGTCGGCCGCGTCATCGTCGTGATGGACCACACCAACAAGCATGGCGACAGCAAGCTGCTGAAGGCGTGCACCCTGCCGCTCACCGGCACCGGCGTGGTCGATCGCATCATCACCAATTTCGGTGTGCTCGACGTGGTCGAGGGCGGCCTGAAGATTGTCGAACTGGCCGAGGGCGTGACCGAGGACGAGCTTCGCGCCGCTACCGAGGCGACCATCGTCAACTGAGCGCCCCTGCGCTCATGACCGGATCTGCGCGGCCCTTCGGGGCCGCGCTTTTCGTTTGGGGGGCCTTCAAAGGGCAGCGCAACAAAAAAACGCGACCGGGTCGGTCGCGTTTTCAGGTCTAAGGATCCGGAGACGGATCAGCTCTTGGTCTCGTCCGAAGCCGGCGATGCCTTGGGCGCCTCGGATGCCGCGGGCTTGGCGGCCGGGGTCTCCTCGGCAGCCTTCTTCGCCGGAGCGGGCGTCGGGGCGGGCGCGGCGGCAGTGGTCGCGGCTTTCGTCGCGGTGGTTGCCGTCTTCTTGGCTGCCGTCGTCGTGCGCTTCGCGGCGGTCGTGCTGCGCTTCGCGGTGGTGGTGGCGGCGGAGGCGGTCTTGGTCGCGGCCTTCTCGGTGGCCTTGGCGGTGGTGGCCGTGGTGGCGGTCACGTCGTCCGCCACATCCTTGCCCACCGACATCATCAGGGCCAGTGCATCGCTCTGAGCCGACTTGGCGACATCGCCGTAAGCGGTCATGTGCTGGTTGAGGCTTTGCATCTGTGCCGAAGCGAACTCGGACATCGCCTGGGCGTAATCGGCCGGAGCCGGCTTGGCCTTGGCGAGGTCACCGATGCGGGTGAGGGTCTCCATCGTCCAGCCGACCGAAATGTCGGTGGTCTTGCCGGCGGCGTCGAGCGCGATCGCCGAGGCCTTCTCACTGATCCCGGCAGAGTTCTTCCAGGCGTCTTCGAAGGCGGCCATATCCATCGGGAAGGCGCCCATCATGTCTTTCATTGCGGCAGTGAAATCTTGCGTCGCGGCCATTGTGTCTCTCCTCCTTGGCAGGGTGATCTGGCGGAGAATCCGCCTTGGCTTACGCTTAGACAACATCGTTGCTGCGCTGCAGCATTGCAAGGGTTCTGAGGCCGTTTAGGGAGAAAATTCGCGCCTTGGGCGAGGCCTTGCCGACCCCGAAATCAGTCAATTTCCTGAAGAAAAACGTAAAAAAGGGCGGGTTCCGAAAGGAACCCGCCCCACGTCATTGCGCCGGTTTGGGAGGAGAGGGGCGCAATTCCGGCCCGGCCCCCGAAAGGGCCGGATGTTCGATTACTTCGAGGTTGCCTTCTGGGCAGCCGCGGTCATGTCGTCGGTGGCCTTCTTCATGGCGGCGGTGGCGTCTTCAGAGAAGTCCTTGCCGGCAGCCATCATCAGTTCCACGGTGTCCATCTGGACCTTCTTCGCGATCTCGGCGTAGGCGGCCATGTTCTCGGCAGCAACCTCGGCCTGGGCGGACGCGAAATCGGTCATCGCCTTGGCGTAGTCCGCCGGCTCTTTCTTCACCTTGGACATGTCGGCCAGCTTGGTCAGCGTGTCCTTGGTCCACTTGGCGGAGATCTCGGTCGACTTCTCGGCGGCTTCCAGAGCCACGGCCGAGAGCTTCTCGTTCAGCGTCGCGGTGGTCTTGAACGCTTCGTCCATGGCTTTGGTGTCCACGGGGAAGGCGCCCATCATGTCTTTCATCATGGCGGTGTAGTCTTGCGTCTTGGCGGCCATTTCAAAAATTCCTGTCTGTCTGCCTCGGGGGCCCACCCCCCGCATTCATCGGCTGACCCCAATATGCATGCTGCGGTGCAGCATTTCAAGGGTAATTTCTGCAATGCAGCATAACCCAGCAGTTGTGCGCACTTACTGGTTGGCTTTGACCTGTACATATGTACCGGGCGCGTCGCAGAGCGGCGGATGCTCCGAATCGCCGACCGCGCGCGCGGGGACCATCTTGCCCGAGCGCTTGCGCAGCCATGCATCCCAGACCGGCCACCAGCTGCCCTCGTGATAATCGGCGCTCTCGCGCCATTCGGGGGCCGAGAGCTTGAGGTCGGGGTTCAGGTAGTGGCCGTATTTCTTCTTGCTGGGCGGGTTCACGATGCCGGCGATATGGCCCGACTCCGAGAGCACGAAGGTCTTCGAGCGCGAGCCCATCTTCTGCACGCCCCGGTAACAGTCCTTCCAGGCGGCGATATGATCGGTCTCTGCCGTGACCGACATCAACGGCACGTCGACGTCCCGAACGTCGAGCGTCTCGCCCATCAGCTCGAACCGGCCTTCGGCGAACTCGTTGCGCTGGCAAAGCCCGCGCAGGTACTGCATCGTCATCCGCCCCGGCAGGTTCGCGCCGTCGCCGTTCCAGTAGAGCAGGTCGAAGGCCGGTGGCGTCTCGCCCATCATGTAGGAACGGATCGCGGGCGTGTAGATCAAGTCGGTCGAGCGCAGGAACGAGAAGGTGCGCGACATGATGAAGCTCTTGAGGATGCCGCTGGCCTCGATCTCCTTCTCGATGCCGTCGACGAAATCGTTCTGCAGGAACGGAACGAACTCGCCCTGATCGCTGAAATCGGTGAGGGCAGTGAAGAAGGTGGCAGACTTGATCTGCTTGTCGCCGCGCTTCTTCAGCAGCGACAGCGTGAGCGCCAGAGTGGTGCCGGCGATGCAGTAGCCCACCACGTTGAGCCGGTCGACGCCGCAGATCTCGCGCACCACGCGCATCGCGGTGAGGTAGCCGTCCTCGATGTAATCCTCGAGCCCGACATCGCGGTAGCTTTCGTCGGCATTGACCCAGCTCACCACGAACAGCGTGTAGCCCTGATCGACGATGTAGCGGATCAGGCTGTTCTGCGGCTTGAGGTCGAGGATGTAGAACTTGTTGATCCACGGCGGGAAGATCACCAGCGGGGTCTCACGCACCTGATCGGTGGTGGGGGAATACTGGATCAGCTCCATCATCCGGTTGCGCCAGACCACCTTGCCCTCGGCAGTGGCGATGTTGCCGCCGACCTCGAAGGCCTCCTCGTCGACCAGCCGCACCACCAGCTCGCCATTGTTGGCCTCGAGATCCGCGACCAGGTTCTCGAGCCCCTTGACGAGGCTGTCGCCCTCGGTTTCCACCGCCTTCTGGAGCGCGTCGGGGTTGGTGGCGAAGAAATTGGTCGGCGCCATCATGTCGGTGATCTGCTGGGCGAAATAGCGCAGCCGGCGCTTTTCCTGCGGATCCATCTCCTCGATCTCGTCGACCGCGTTGCGGATCGCGTCGGCGTTGATCAGGTACTGCTGCTTGATGAAGTTGAAATAGGGGTGGCTGTCCCAGAGCGGGTTCTTGAAGCGCTTGTCGGAGGGGCCGGTATCCTCGGGCGGGGCGAGGCGGCCCTCGCTCAGCGCCTTCTGGGCTTCGACAAAGTGGCTCAGGGACTTGCCCCAGTAGCCGACCTGTTGTTCGAACACCTTGGCCGGGTTGTTCATCCAGTCCTGCCAGTATGCCTGCATCGCCTGCGCGTAGAGCAGCGGCTCGGGGCCGTGCAGGGCCGGGTTGATCGGCTTGCGCTGTGCCAGCGCCTCGATCAGGCGCTGCGACAGTTCCTCGATCTTCACGAGATTGGTGTCGAGTTTCTCGCGTTCAGGGCTGATCACCGTGGCTTTTGTTGTCATGTGCTCGAATCCCCCCTATCTTCCTTATCCAGAACGATAACGGCGCTGCAGCCGATGGCAAAGCGGCGAATTCATTTGACGTCGAAGCGGTCCGGGCTGCAAAGGAGGGGGCAGCCGGGGCTCTGAACGCTTGGGCGTGTCACGAGACAGGAGACTTCGTTCATGCGATTCATGGCGACCTACGACCTGATGGAATCCCTTCGCAACACTAATCAATGGCTCGGTGCCACCGCCAAGGCGATGGCATCCTACCCGGCCTTCGCGGCGATGCCGAACCCGGCCCTGACCTGGATGGCGGCCTGGGGCGAAGTGGCCGAGCGCAGCTACGAGCGCATGGTGGTCAAGCCAAGCTGGGGTATCCGCACCATCACCTGCAACGACGGCAAGGATCACCTCGTGCAGAAGGAGACGGTGCTCGAGAAGCCCTTCGGCAACCTCATTCATTTCAACGTGCTGGGCCGCGAGGAGAAGGCGCGCAAGATCCTGCTGGTGGCGCCGATGTCGGGCCACTACGCGACGCTGCTGCGCTCGACGGTGATCTCGCTGATCCCGGACGCCGAAGTCTATGTCACCGACTGGAAGAACGCCCGAGATATCCCGGTGAGCTGCGGCAAGTTCGATATCGAGGACTACACGCTCTACCTGATGGAGTTCATGCGCCACATGGGCCCCGAAACCAACGTCATCGCGGTCTGCCAGCCGGCGCCGCTGACGCTGGCCGCAACCGCGTACCTGGCCGAGCTCGATCCCAAGGCGCAGCCGCGCACGCTGACCCTGATCGGCGGCCCGATCGATCCCAACGCGACCCCCACCGAGGTGACCGATTTCGGCCACCGCGTGACCATGGGCCAGCTCGAGGAATCGATGATTCAGCGCGTGGGCTTCAAGTACAAGGGCGTAGGCCGTCTGGTCTATCCCGGCCTGCTTCAGCTGACCTCGTTCATGGCGATGAACGCCGAGCGGCACTCCAAGGCGTTCAACGACCAGATCCTGCGGGTGACCCGCGGCGAGGCGTCCGATCACGACGCCCACAACCGCTTCTACGACGAGTATCTCGCGGTGATGGACATGCCGGCGGAGTTCTACCTCTCGACGGTGGAGCGGATCTTCAAGAACGGAGAGATCGCCGAGAACCGGTTCATGGTCGACGGCAAGCAGGTCGATATCGGCAAGATCACCGATGTGGCGGTGAAGACCGTCGAGGGCGCCAATGACGACATCTCGGCCCCGGGCCAATGCGTTGCGGCGCTGGATCTCTGCACCGGGCTGTCGGATGCGAAGAAGGCGGCGCATCTCGAGCCGGGCGCGGGCCATTACGGCATCTTCGCCGGCAAGAGCTGGCGCAACAACATCCGCCCGCTGGTGCTCGAGTTCATCGACGCCAATGCCGGCAAGCCGCGCAGCGCCGCCAACGCAGCCTGATCTGGCGGCGCGCCTGCGGCGCACTGTGTATCTCGGCCCCCGCTGGTGCGGGGGCCTCGGTGCGTCTGGGGCCATGACGTCTCCGACGGACGCTGGTGCCGGTGGAGAGGGACAGGCCGGTGAGGGGCCAGCCCCTCACGCTCCCCGGAGTATTTTTGACGAAGAGAAGGGCAGGGCGCTGCGC
>NZ_DS022276.1:2100213-2105341 GCF_000153725.1 Salipiger bermudensis HTCC2601
CATGCACATCCATGCCCATGGCGTCGAGCCGGGCGCGGCCGCCGAGATCGGGCAGGTCGATGATGAAGGCGCAGCCGATGATCTCGCCGCCCAAGCGCTCCACCAGCTTGATGCCGGCCTCGGCGGTGCCACCGGTGGCGAGCAGGTCGTCAACCAGCAGGATGCGCTCGCCGGGCAGGATGGCGTCGTCGTGGATCTCGACCACCGCCTCACCGTATTCCAGCGTATAGGCCTCGGAGATCACGGCCCCGGGCAGCTTGCCCTTCTTGCGGATCGGCACGAAGCCGGCGGAGAGCTGGTGGGCCACCGCGCCGCCGAGGATGAAGCCGCGGGCCTCGAGCCCGACCACCTTGTCGAAGCGCATGCCGGCATAGGGGTGCAGCAGCTGGTCGACCGCCATGCGAAAGCCCCGCGGGTCGGCGAAGAGCGTGGTCACGTCGCGGAAGATGATGCCTTCATGCGGGAAGTCGACGATGGCGCGGATGTAGTCCTGGACCTGTTTTTGCTGGATCATGTCTCTCTCAGGCGCTGCGGCGGAGGGTGGCGGTGAAAAGCCCCATGCCGATCAGCGCGGCGCCGCCCGCGCGGGTCAGCCAGGCGATGACGGAGGGGCGGGCGATGGCGGCGCGCAGCCGGTCGGCGGCACACGCGTAGGCCAGCGCGTTGACTGCGGCGAGGCTGACGAAGGTGGTCACGAGGATCGCGAATTGCGGCAGGAAGGGCGCCGAGGGCGTCAGGAATTGCGGGACGAAGGCGATGAAGAAGGCGATGCTCTTGGGGTTGAGCGCCGTCACCGCGGCGGCGTGGGTGAACACGCCCCGCGTGGTGACCTCGGTGCCGGGCAGGGCAAGCCCGTCCTTCGGGGCAGAGCGCAGCAACTTGATGCCGAGCCAGACAAGATAGGCGGCGCCGATCCATTTCAGCGCGGTGAAAAGCGTCGCCGAGGCCATCACCAGCGCGCCGAGCCCGGCAAGCGACAGCGACATGGCTGTCAGGTCTCCGAGGGCCACGCCGGTGGCCGAGGCCACGGCGACGGAGCGGCCCTTGGAGAGCGCGTAGGACAGAACCAGCAGCACTGTCGGGCCGGGGATCAGCAGCAGCGCGGTCGAGGCGGCAACGAAGGTCAGCCAGAGGTCGAGGGGCATCGGAATGGAACTCCTTGGTTGCGCGCAGAGTGTCGCCTTGCGCACGGCCTGACAACAGGGATGCTGGATGGCGCCCGCGACTGTCCCGCAGATGCCGCACAGCAGGTCGGGATCTGCCACCCGATGCGCGCTGACTGCCGCTTCGGAACGGCGAGATACCCCTTGAGTTGAGCGAATCTGCAAAACACGCTATTTTATGGGGTATTCACAACGCCAATTGCATTTTTTTGACCCGGAGTATTGACGATGACAGCCTTCATTCGTGCCGGCCTGGCTGCCGCCGCTTTCGTCGGCAGCACCAGCGCAGCCCTGCAGGCCCAGCCCACACCGACGATCCCTGCGCCGCCTCCTGCGCCGACCGTGTGCCCGGCGAGCCACTACGAATGCGGTCCGGGCGTGTGCTGCCCGAAGATCGGGGGCTGAGCCGATGGTCAAGCCGGTGATGACCGCCATTGGCCTCACAGCCTTTCTCGTGGTCTGTTTCGCCCTGCTGACCGGGGTGAGCAAGATGGATGTTTCGATCAAGAACGAGATGCAGCGCCATCTTGGCAACGAGCCTCTCGAGGCCGGCGACATCGTGGCGCTGTCGCCGGACGGGACGCGCATCGAGGCGTTGCTCTGTTCGGTGGAGCTCAGCCCGGATCAGTCGCCCAACAGCGAGATACGGTCGCGCTATTACAATGTGCTCGACGCTGCCGAGGAAAAGGTCTTTGCCTTCGCGCGCCGCTCGAAGGAGATCTTCGGGCTCGGCTCGGGCGGGGCGCCCGTGACCGCGGCCTCGCTCACAGGGCTGTCCTTCACCGGCGAGGTGAGCCGGATCGAGGGCAGCCCGCAGAGCCGGATCCGCTCTGATTGCTTCTGTGACGTGGTGACTGCGGTGGTCGAGCGCAAGAAAACCGCCTGCATCGTCATCAAGTCGCTGGTCGAAACCCGGCTGCGCGAGGATTCGAGCCTGAGCCGCAACACGGTCGGCGTGAGCTTCCAGTCCGATCCTCTTCTTTTCAGCGAGCCCGAGCGCTTCGCCGCTGCCTGCCCGGATCTGAACCGGGGCGCCATTGCGCCGACCGGGGGCAGCTGCGCAGGGGCGAGCGGCTTCACCCTCGACGTGGTGGCGCGGGCCAAGGTCGGCCTGATCCGAGAGGTGCCGCTGCCCTGAGGCGAAGACAGTGGCTCAGCCCAGCACCCGCCCGGCCACCGCGTCGAGCCGTTTCAGGAGCGCGGGGTCCCTGTGCCCGGGCGCGGTGAGCAGCGCGTGGTCGAGTGCCCGGTCGCAGCCATGCTGGCAGGGCGCGCGTGAGGGGCCGAGATGGGCAGGCAAGCGCCCGACAAGGCGCCGCGCCTTCTCGGCGTTGCCGGTGAGGACGCGCACGATGTCCGAGACCTCGACGGCGCCGTGCTCGGGATGCCAGCTGTCATAATCGGTGACCATGGCGACCGAGGCGTAGCAGAGCTCGGCTTCGCGGGCGAGCTTGGCCTCGGGCATGTTGGTCATGCCGATCACGTCGGCGCCCCAGCCGTCGCGATACATGCGCGATTCCGCCAGGGTGGAGAATTGCGGGCCTTCCATGGCGAGGTAGGTGCCGCCGTCATGCACGGTGATGCCGGCCTCGCGCGCGGCGCCCAGGCAGGCCGCGCCGAGCCGCGGGCAGGTCGGGTGGGCGAGCGAGACATGCGCGACGCAGCCCTGCCCGAAAAAGCTCTTCTCGCGTGCGAATGTCCGGTCGATGAATTGATCGACGATGACGAAATCTCCCGGCGCCATCTCCTCGCGGAACGAGCCGCAGGCGGAGACAGAGATCACGTCGGTGACGCCGAGCCGTTTCAGCGCGTCGATATTGGCGCGGTAGGGCACCGAGGAGGGGCTATGGACATGGCCCCGGCCGTGACGCGGAAGGAAGGCCATGGGAACGCCATTGAGCGTTCCGGTCAGGATCTTGTCCGAGGGCGCGCCCCAGGGCGTCTCGACCGCCTGCCAGCGCTTGTCCTCGAGCGTGTCGAGATCGTAGACCCCGGATCCGCCGATCACGCCGATCATGGTGTTGCTCATGGGGCCTCCGTGCCATTGCCGCGTCCTTTGCGACAGAGTGCACCCGGCTGGCGCAGATGGAAAGGGCGGGGCGGAGTGGCGGGGGCCTGCGTCTCGCAGGCAAGGCGCGCAGGCTCGCGTGATCGACTGCGCCGCTGCGAAATCGGCGGCAGACCGGTACAGACGCGGCTCTGCGGGTCGAAACGCTGGCAATTTTCGCCGCGCTGCAGTATCCGCGCAGACGCGCAGCAGCAAAGCAACAGGACAGACTCATGGCAAAGGCCCTCCTGGCACGGTACGCCAGACGCATCTCGATGCCCGATCTCAGCATCGCCCCCACCACCCGGCTGACGCCGGGCCAGATCAAGACCGACGTGCTGTCGGGGCTCACGGTGGCGCTTGCCCTGGTGCCCGAGGCGGTGGCCTTCGCCTTCGTCGCCGGCGTGCACCCGCTGGTCGGGCTCTACGCCGCCTTCATGGTCGGGCTGATCACCGCCGTGATCGGCGGCCGGCCGGGGATGATCTCGGGCGCGACGGGCGCGCTTGCGGTGGTCATGGTGGCGCTGGTGGCCGATCACGGGGTGGAATACCTCTTTGCCACCGTGGTGCTGATGGGCATCCTGCAGATCTTTGCCGGGGTCATGCACTGGGGCAAGTTCATCCGGCTCGTGCCACACCCGGTGATGCTGGGCTTCGTCAACGGGCTGGCCATCGTGATCTTCATGGCCCAGCTCACCCAGTTCAAGGTGCCGGGCAGCGCCGAGGTCTCGGGGCATGGCACGTCGGGTGGCGAGTGGCTCAGCGGCATGCCGCTCTACCTGATGCTGGCGCTGGTGGCGCTGACCATGGCGGTGATCTGGCTGCTGCCGAAGCTCACAAAGATCATCCCCGCGCCGCTGGCGGGCATCGCCGTCACCGCGGTGCTGGTGATCGCGCTGGGGCTCGACACGCCGCGAGTCGGCGACCTGGCCTCGATCCAGGGGGGGCTGCCGGCCTTCCATATCCCGGCGGTGCCGCTGACCTGGGAAACGCTTGAGATCATTCTGCCTTACGCGGTGATCCTCGCCGCCATCGGCCTGATCGAGAGCCTGCTGACGCTCAACCTCGTGGGCGAGATGACCGGCCAGCGCGGTGGCGCGAGCCAGGAATGCATCGCCCAGGGCGCGGCCAACACCGTCACCGGGTTCTTCGGCGGCATGGGCGGCTGTGCGATGATCGGCCAGTCGATGATCAACGTGAATTCCGGCGGCCGCACCCGCATCGCCGGTATCGCCGCGGCGCTGTTCCTGCTGAGCTTCATCCTCTTCGCCTCGCCACTGATCGAGCTGATCCCACTGGCGGCGCTGGTCGGCGTGATGTTCATGGTGGTGATTGGCACCTTCGCGTGGAACTCGCTCCGGATCCTGTTCCGCGTGCCGCTGATCGACGCCTTCGTCATCGTGCTGGTGACCGTGGTGACGGTCTACGAGGACCTCGCCGTGGCGGTGGTCGTGGGGGTCATCGTCTCGGCGCTGGCCTATGCCTGGAACAATGCCCGCCGCATCCACGCGCGCAGCTACACCACGCCCGAGGGGGCCAAGGTCTACCAGGTGCAGGGGCCGCTGTTCTTCGGCTCGGCCGAGGGCTTTGCCGAGATCTTCAACGTGGCCGAGGATCCGCAGACGGTGATCGTCGATTTCGCCGACAGCCGGGTGGTCGACCAGTCGGCGCTGCAGGCGATCGAGGCGATGGCGGCGAAATACGAGGCCGCCGGCAAGCGTCTGCAGCTGCGCCACCTGTCGCGCGACTGTCACCGGCTGCTGAGCAAGGCCGGGCACCTGATGGTCGACAGCGACGACGACCCCGATTACGCGCTGGCGGTGGATTACCACGTGCGCACTGGGATCCTTGGCGGGCACTGAGCGCCGCTGCTGTTGCGAGGGATTGCGCCGCGGGCTGCGCCCGCGTCGCCAGGGGG
>NZ_DS022276.1:2105441-2181135 GCF_000153725.1 Salipiger bermudensis HTCC2601
CAATATTTTCTGCACGTAGGTGAGTATATCGGAACAGCATTCTCGGGTCTCGGTGCCCACTTATAAGTGCAACTTCGGGGACCGACAAACCCATCTCAAAGAAGCGGCTGACTGCTTCATGCCGAAGATCATGAAAACGTAGGGCTCTCAATTTGCTTATAGTCTTCGGCTACTTTGCCCTTAACAGCGCTGCCAGCATTGCTTAAATGCGTTCGCTGAAACAGGGAATATTCTAACCGAACTGTCATCACAGACCTCCAAACATATCTCGCAAACACATCAACTGCAACGGCGGGTCAGTGGGATACGCCTAGCATGGCCGTCCTTTGTCTCTCGGATCGTCAAAGTGGATGTATCCATTGAAACATCACACCACCTCGCGCCCCGTTTGGTTGCGGTCTATGGTCTGCCGGCAGTGGGGGCTTGTGGCGAGGGCCGTTTCGGGGGCGCTGCCCCCGTCCGCGCGAGGCGCGGACTCCCCCGGAGTATTTGTCGACGTAGAGAAGGGGCGGGGCCGGGCCTGTGGCGGGCGGGCGGGCGCTCAGGCCGGCGGTGTCATTCGCCGGGACGTCTGAGCTCGAAGACCTCGCGGATCACCGAGTAGTCGCGGTAGCCAAGCCGGGTCAGCGGCTGGAAGGTGGTCACGTCGAAGCGCCCGTCGACGAGGCAATCGTCGCGGAGATGCACGCCGGTGACCTCTCCGAAGGTGACGAAATTGGCCGCGCCCGGCAGCTTGACGATCTCCACGACCCTGCATTCCAGCGCCGCCGGTGCCGCGGCCACGCGCGGGCAGTCGATGGTCTCGCATTCGGCCTTCTCGAGCCCGGCCAGTTCGAACTCGTCCTTGCCCGCCTCCCAGGGACCGGAGGTCAGGTTCATCGCGTCGCGCATGGCGAACTCGACGATGTTGACGCAGAACGTGCCGGTCTCGCGCAGCTGGGCGACGCTGTCCTTGGTGTCGCCGCGATCGTCCTTGGTGGAGGTCGAGGAGAACATCACCTGCGGCGGCACATAGGCCACTGCATTGAAGAAGCTGTAGGGCGCGAGATTGTCGCCCATCGCGCCACGGGTCGAGATCCAGCCGATCGGGCGTGGCGTGACGATGGCGTTGAACGGGTTGTGGGGCAGGCCGTGGCCATCCTCTGGGCGGTAGAACATTGCTGTCCTCTCAACTGTTTGCAGCTATATGCTGAAACAGATAGGCCGGATCGCGGATGAATGCACGGGAGAAGCGGCGCTGTTCACGCTGTCACAGGAAAAGCCGGGGGACTGGTGGGAGGTCGAGGCGCTCTACGACCTGAGCTTTGCCCCCGGGCGGACGCTGCTCTCGTCCTACCGCCTGCGCGACGACGTGCCGCCGGTGGCCGAGCTGTGCCGGGTGGCGCGCGATGAGAGCGGCATCCTCGGCGGTGCGATCCGCTACTGGCCGGTGCGCATCGGGCACTGGCACGCGCTGCTGCTGGGGCCGGTGGCGGTGCACCCCACGGCGCAGGGCGAGGGGCTGGGCGCGGCGCTGATCCGCGACACCGTCGAACGCGCCCGGGCGCTGGAATGGTCGCGGGTGCTTCTGGTGGGCGACGAGCCCTATTACAGGCGCTTCGGATTCGGGCATCTGAGCGGAGTCGAGATGCCGCCGCCCACCAATCCCGAGCGGATCCTCGGGCTCGAGCTGGTGCCCGGCGCCTGGCAGGGCGTGGCCGGTGAGGTCACCCGTTACGCTTGATTTCCGGCGCCGAGCACCGATCTTCTCTTGGAAGAGAAGGAAGGGCCGCCATGACCGGAACGGAGCTTGTCGCCGTGGACACCAGCAAGGAGATCGCCGCGCTCGCGCGCCGCTACCGCTCGGCGGGGGGCGTGGGGTTGCAGGTGCTCAACATCATCGGCGGGCAGGCCGAGAACCTGCTCGAGCGGTTGCCCGACAAGGTCAAGGACCGGCTCGAGACCGCCACCGAACGAGCGCTCGAGACGGCGATGCGCGCCGCCGCCGGGTCGCGCGGGGTGGTGCCGGACCAGAAGAGCTGGCTCAACACCGCGCTGACCACTGCCATGGGCGCGGCTGGCGGCGCCGGGGGGCTGCCGACGGCGCTGGCCGAGCTGCCGGTGACCACGACGGTGCTGCTGCGCGCCATCCAAGGCATCGCCGCAGAGCACGGCTTTGATCCGAACGATCCCGAGATCCGGCGCGAGTGCCTGGTGGTGTTCGGCGCGGCGGGCCCGCTCGAGCATGACGATGGCGCCGACATGGGGTTCCTGTCGGCACGGGTCACGCTGACCGGCACCACGGTGCACGGGCTGATCCGGAGCGTCTCGCCGAAGCTGGCGGCGGTGATGGGCCAGAAGCTCGCGGCGCAGACCGTGCCGGTGCTCGGGGCGGCGGCAGGGGCGGCGACGAATTTCGCCTATACCAGCTACTACCAGCAGATGGCCTTCGTGCATTTCGGCCTGCTGAAGCTGGCGCGCGACAGCGGTCAGGAACGCGCCGCGCTGGTCGATGCGCTGCGCGCCGAGATGCGCCGGGGTTAACCACTTTTTCGGGTTTCGGCGCTAGTTAGGGCAGGCGGGTCGGCAAAGCCGGTCCGCTCGGCGCTCTGGCGAAGGTGCGGGCTGCGGGATGTTCAGCTGGTGCCGGCGGTCTTGTGGACCCTGCTCGCCTTGGGGCCGGTCCCGCGCAGAATGTGCGGGAAGTGTCTGTGGCCAGAACGGCGCACGGCGCGTCCATGATCGAGGGGGCGTCCGACCAGAGCGATCATCTGGTTGGGCGCTTTTCCAAAGCCCGGCGGCGACGGGGATGAACGGGGCACGGCCTGCGCACGGGGTGAACGGCCCGGGCAAACGGCGCGGGGAGGGCGCGACCGGGGCTGGCGGCCCGGCTCAGCCGTTCCAGCGCAGGTATTCGAGAACCGACTCGCGGACCGATTGCTCACCGCGCTCGCGCGCGTCACAGATCACGTCATAGAGCGCATCGAGATCGGTGCGCATGATCAGGCTCTTCACCGGCCCGATGGAGGCCGGGCGCATCGACAGGCGGTGCAGGCCGATGGCGGCGAGGCAGACCGCCTCGATGGGCCGGCCGGCATCTTCGCCGCAGAAGCTCAGCGGCGTACCGGTCTCCGAGCAGCGCTGCACGATCTGCTCGAGGAAGGTCAGGAAGCTGACATTGAGCGTGTCGTAGCGCCGCCGCACACGCTCGTTCTCGCGGTCGGCGGCGAAGAAGAACTGCTTGAGGTCGTTGCCACCGATCGAGATGAACTCGACATCCTCGAAGAATTTCTTCGAGGCATAGGCGAGGCTCGGGGTCTCGAGCATGGTGCCGATGGTGACCTTCTCGGGGACCGCGTGGCCGAGCTTGCGTTCGATGGCGAGGGCCTTCTCGACCTCGGCGCGCGCGGCTCGGAATTCCTCGTATTGCGCGACGAAGGGGAACATCACCGACAGCGGTCGCCCGCCGGAGGCGCGCAGCAGGGCCTGAATCTGCATCCGCATGACGCCGGGCTTGTCGAGCCCGACGCGGATCGCCCGCCAACCGAGCGCCGGGTTCGGCTCGTCGGTGGGCTTCATGTAGGGCAGCACCTTGTCCGAGCCGATGTCGAGCGTGCGGAACACCACCGGCTTGTCACCGGCGGAATCCATCACCCGCTTGTAGACCTCGACGAGCTCGGTGCGGCGCGGCATCTGGTTGCGGATCAGGAACTGCAGCTCGGTGCGGAACAGCCCCACGCCTTCTGCGCCGGAGGTCGGCAGCGAGGGCAGGTCGGCCAGCAGCCCGGCATTCATCAGCAGGTGCACACGCCTGCCGCAGAGCGAGATCGCCGGCTTCTTGCGGATCGAGGCGTAGCGTTCCTGCGCCTGCGCCTGCATCGCGATCTTGTCGCGGAACGCGGTGACCACGCTGTCATCGGGGCGCAGGTGGACCAGCCCCTGATCGCCATCGACCATGATGTGATCCCCGTTCAGCGCCTCGTTGGTGACGCGACCGGCATGGATCACCAGAGGGATCGCCAGCGCCCGCGCCACGATTGCCGCATGGCTGCCGACGGAGCCCTCCTCGAGCACCAGGCCCTTCAGGCTGCGACCGTAGTCCAGCAGCTCGCCGGGGCCGATGTTGCGGGCCACCAGGATCGGATCGGCGGGCATCTCGGCGCCGGTCTCGCGGCCCTGACCGGTGAGGATTCGCAGCAGCCGGTTCGACAGGTCGTCGAGATCGTGCAGCCGCTCGCGCAGGTAGGGATCGGCGACCTGGCTCATGCGGGCGCGGGCCACGGATTGCTCCTTCTCGACCGCCGCCTCGGCAGAGAGGCCGCGGTCGATGTCCTCCTCCATGCGGGCGCGCCAGCCCTTGGAATTGGCGAACATGCGATACGCTTCGAGCACCTCGAGCTGCTCGCCGCTGGCGCCCTCGAGCATCTCGTCGACGCTGACGCGCAACTCCTCGACGGCGGCTTCGAGCCGGTCGCGCTCGCGCTGGGGATCGTCGGTGACGAGGTTGGTGACCACGACGCGCGGCTCGTGCAGCCAGACATGGCCCTCGGCGGTGCCTTCCTGCCCGGTGATGCCGCGGATCATCGCTGGCTGGGTGTGGCGCGCCTTGAGCGCCGCGCCTTCGCCGATGAAGGCACCGAGCTCGGCCATCTCGGCCAGCACCATCGCCACCACTTCCAGCGCATAGATCTCGTCGGAGGTGAACTCGCGCTTGTCCTTGGTCTGCACCACCAGCACGCCGAGCTTCTCTCCGAGGCGCTGGATCGGCAGGCCGAGGAAGCTCGAATAGATCTCCTCGCCGGTCTCGGGCATGTAACGGAAGCCACGCTCCGAGGGCGCGTCAGCGGTGTTGACCATCTGCCCGGTGCGCGCGACGCGGCCCACAAGGCCCTCGCCGAGCTTCATCCGGGTGTGGTGCACCGCTTCCTGCTTCAGGCCCTCGGTGGCGCACAGCTCGAGCGTCTGCTCGTCACGGAACAGATAGATGGAGCACACTTCGGTGCCCATCGAATCCGCCGTCAGATGCGTGATCTTGTCCAGCCGCTCCTGCCCGGCCGCTTCTTCGGCCATGGTGTCGCGGAGCCGGCCAAGCAGCTTGCGGCTTTCGCTTTCCGTGCCGTCCGGCATGGTGATCAGACCTGTCCCCGTCGCAATATCAGGACGACCCGGGATATTCTCAGGCCGCCTTCTCCAGTTCGAAGGCATCATGCAGTGCCTGAACAGCGAGTTCCATGTATTTCCGGTCGATTAGGACAGAAATCTTGATCTCGGAAGTTGTAATGACGCGGATGTTGATGCCCTCGTCGGACAGCACCTTGAACATCTTCGCGGCGACGCCGGTATGCGAGCGCATCCCGATGCCAACCACCGAGATCTTGCAGACGTCGGTGTCGGCCACGAGGTCGTGGAAATTGATGTCGCCGGCGTCCTTGGACTTCTTCAGCGCCTCTTCCGCGCGCGCCACCTGGTTGGTGGGGCAGGAGAAGGTCATGTCGGTGCGGCCATCTTCGGAGATGTTCTGCACGATCATGTCGACATTCACGCCGGCCTCGGAGAGCGGGGTGAAGATGGCGGCGGCGATGCCCGGACGGTCGGCGACCGAGATCAGGGTCATCTTGGCTTCGTCGCGGGAATGGGCGACCCCGGAGACAACGTTCAGTTCCATGATTTCCTCCTCGTCGCAGACCAGCGTGCCGGCCTCGTCGGATTGTTCCTCGAAGCTCGAGAGCACCCGCAGCTTCACATTGTAGCGCATCGCCAGCTCGACCGAGCGGGTTTGCAGAACCTTGGCCCCGAGAGAGGCCAACTCGAGCATCTCCTCGAACGCGATGCGGTCGAGCTTGCGGGCCTTGTCGCAGATCCGCGGGTCTGTGGTGTAGACCCCGTCGACATCGGTGTAGATGTCGCAGCGCTCGGCCTCGAAGGCGGCGGCGAAGGCGACGGCGGTGGTGTCCGAGCCGCCACGGCCCAGCGTGGTGATGCGGCCCTCGGGCGAGATGCCCTGGAAACCCGCGACCACGGCCACCCGCATGCCCTCGCCGAACTTGCGGGTGATGTTGTCGGTGGGGATGTCGACGATGCGGGCCGCGCTGTGGGCGCTGGTGGTGTTGAGCGGCACCTGCCAGCCCTGCCAGCTGCGCGCGGGGACGTCCATTTCCTGAAGAGTCATGGCCATCAGGCCGGCGGTGACATTCTCGCCCGAGCTTACCACGGCGTCATATTCGCGCGCGTCGAACAGCGGCGATGTCTCTTCGACATAGCCCACGAGCTTGTTGGTCTCGCCGGACATGGCCGAGACGATCACGATCACGTCGTAGCCCTTGGCCACCTCGACGCCGACGCGTTTGGCAGCGCGGCGGATACGATCGAGCGTTGCCACGGACGTGCCGCCGAATTTCATCACGAGAACGGGCATGGGAGTTTCCCCGGATGGCCTTGAATCAGGCGCGGTTTACGCGCAGGCAGCGTTTCGCGCAAGAGGCTCAAGCGCTTGGGGCTGGGGTGCCGGGGCACCGCGCGCGTCGCTCACCGGCGGCGATAGTCCACCGCCTGCAGCCCGCCGTCGTTGACATGGGTCTCCTTGCCCTGGACGACGTCGGTGTTCTGCGCCGTCACCGCGCGCCAGCCCTCGGCCCCACGTTGCAGGACGAAGACGAGGATGGTCTGGCGCGGCCCGGCTGTGCCGCCATCGGGCGGGCGCTGGCCGCTGAGGGTGAAGCGGCAGCGCACCACCGCGTGGTCGGGGCCGAGCCGCCGGGTCTCGATGCGGCCCGGGCGCAGCTCGGTGTCGCTGAAGAAGCTCTTGAGCGCGTAATCGTGGGGCTTGGCGATGGCGTCGCGCCCGGTCCACCAGAGCCCGGTGACGTTGACGAAATCGGCATCCTCGGTGAAAAGCGCCGCGATCTGTGCGCCCTCGCGGCTGGCCCAGGCGCGGGCGAACGCCGCGGGGAAGTCCTGCGGCTCAGTAGGGATGGGCGCGGCCATCCCAGGTCTCGAAGCAGCCGGTGGTCTCGAGGCTCAGCGCCTGCAGCCGGTCGGCAAGGCCGGTGGCGGCTTCCGCGGGGGTGATCTCGGCGGCGGTGCCGCCCATGTCGGTCTGCACCCAGCCGGGATGGTAGATGCCCACCGCGATGCCCTCGGGCTTGAGGTCGACGGCGAGGTTGCGGCCGAGATTCAGTGCCGCGGCCTTTGAGGCGCGGTAGATGTAGCTGCCGCCCGGCGCGCGGGTGTGCGAGGCCATCTGCGACGAGATGATCATGATGCGCGGCGTGGCGCCCCGGCGCAGATGCGGCAGCAGCGCCTGAACGGTCAGGAACACGCCGGTGACGTTGGCGGCGAAACTCTCGGCCCACATCGCGGCGGGGTAGCCGCCCTCGAGCGGCTGGCCCTTGTCGAGATAGACGCCCGCGTTGCAGACCAGCGCCTCGAGCGCGACACCGTCGAGGCGCTCGGCCAGGGCGGCGACCGAGGCCGGATCGGTCACGTCGAGGGTCTCGAGCCCATCGCCGCTGCGGGCAGTGCCGATGACATCGCAGCCCCGCGAGGCCAGCTCGAAGGAGAGCGCCGCGCCGATGCCGCGGTTGGCGCCGGTGATCAGGGCGCGCATCAGTTCGATTTCCGCGTCGGCAGGAAGGGCAGGGGGGCGACGGGGACGCCCTCTTCGATCAGCTTCTTGGCTTCGTCTCCACGGGTCTCGCCCCAGATCGAGCGCGCCGGGGCGTCGCCGGAATGCATGGCGCGGGCCTCGCGGGCAAAGTCGCGACCGACGTAGTCGGAGCTCTTCTCGATCTCCTTGCGCAGCTCCTTCAGGGCCTGTTCGGCCGGATTGGCCGGGGCAGAGAGCGGCGCCTCTGGCGCGGTCCTCGCCTTCTCGCTGCCCACGTTGACGCGCGGCGCCATGAGCTCCTTCTCGACCTCTGTGGAGCCGCAGACGGCACAGCTCACCATGCCGGCGGCGTGCAGCTTGTCGAAGGCGCTCGCGGACTGGAACCAGCTGTCGAAGCGATGGTCCTGCGCGCATCTGAGAGAATACTGGATCATCTTATTTTTCCGGGATTACACTGTAATACCTAGTCGTTCGGGCAGGAATATCAAGCCGAACTACCGTCCAAGCGCGGCGGGGTCGAAGCGCTCCAGAAGCTTTGCGAGCTCCTTTTCCTTGACCATCGAGGCGGCTTTTCTGCGGCTCACCCAGCGGCGCTTGCGCTCGCCGCGCTCGGGAAAGCGCTTTTCGAGCTTGCGCACCTTGACCGGAAAGACCAGCGCGAAATGCGGCTGCGGGTTCGAGCGTTTGCGATAGGCAAAGCCGCCGATGCAGTTGTCGGTGGCCTTGCCCTTGACGCCGGCCTCTTCCCAAGCCTCGCGGGCGGCGGTCTCCTCTGGCTTGCGGCCGCTCATCGGCCAGCCCTTTGGGATCGTCCAGCGATGCCCGCTATGGCTGGTGATCATCAGGATCTGCACCTTGCCGCCGTTCAGCCGGTAGCACAGCGCCGCATATTGCAGGCGGCGGATCTTCTTGATGCGGGGGGTCTTCAGGACCTTGCGGACCGAGGCGTTGGGCATGATGTCGCTTCTTCTGAGTCTCAGCGACCATGCATCCGCTACTCGGGCGGGTCCAGCCGTTGCGTGATCGCAGCGACGAGTTGCGCCATGTCGGTCGCCGGCTGGAGGGTTTCCTGAGCAGCCCGCCCAAGTGCGTCCTGCCGCTCGGACGCGGCGAGCCGGGTGAGGGCCTCGGCCAGCGCCGTTGCATCGGTCACCTCGATTGCGGCGTGGGCGGCAGCCAGCCGGGCAAACGGCGCGGCGTGGTTGGCCACGTCGGGCCCGTGCAGCAGGGCGGTGGCATAGGCTGCGGGTTCGAACGGCGTGTGCCCGCCGCGATCCGTCAGCGTGCCGCCGATGAACAGCCGTCCCGCAAGAGGGTAGAGCAGCCCCATCTCGCCCAGCGTGTCGGCAAGGTAGACCTCGCAACCCTCCGGCGCCTCTCCCTTGCTGCGGCGCGCGCAGCTCAGCCCGGCCTCGCGGATCAGCCGCTCGACCGCATCGCCGCGCTTGGGGTGACGCGGCGCGAGGATCAACCGCAGCTCGGGTTCACGCGCCTGCGCCAGCTTGTGCGCCGCCAGCACGATCTCTTCCTCGCCCTCGTGGGTCGAGGCGGCAAGCCACGTGTGTGTCCGATCGAAACCGGCGGTCAGCGCGGCATCTCGGCGTGGATCGGGGGCATAGAACTCCTTGAGGTTCAGCACCGGTCCGGCGGCCGCCAGCGGCAACCCGGCGGCCAGGTAACGCTCCAGCGAGCCGGCATCCTGCGCCGAGACATAGCTCAGCCGGCGCAGCACGCCCGGCAGCAGCCCGCCGAACAGGCGCCAGCCCTTCGCGGTGCCCTCGCTCAGTCGGCCGCCGATCACGAAGACCGGGCCGGGGCAGGTGTGGATGCGATTGGGCCAGAGCTCGGATTCCAGCGTGACATGCGCCCGCACGTCCCAGTCGCGATGCATCCGCCGGGCCACCCATCCAAGATCCAGCGGCGCCAGCCGCGCGGGCAGGCCCCAGCTTTCGGCCAGCGCCACGCCGCCCTCGGAATTGCAGGTCACGAGCAGCGGCAGGTCGGGCCGGGCCTCCTGCAGCGCGGCGATCAGCGGCTTGGCAGAGGCCAGTTCACCGTTCGAGGCGGCGTGCAGCCAGAGATGCGGTCCGGGCCGGGCGGGGCTTCGGGCCAGCCGCTGGCGCAGGGCGGTCCAGTCGCGCCGCAGCACGAGACGCGCCAGCACGAACGTGGCAAAGATCGAGACGATCAGGCGGTAGAGCAGCATGGCACCCCTTTCCGACGCCCGGCGGCGCCCGCGCGGGGCTTAGGACGGGCCGCGCCGCGAGGCAAGCGGCAGAGGTTTGCGGGGCGCTCAGGCCTCGAGCTCGGCGTCCCAGTAGAGAAAGTCGATCCAGCTGTCATGCAGGTGATTGGGCGGGAACTTGCGCCCGACATTCATCAGCTCGGAGGCGCCGGGCTGGCGCGGGATCTTGCGCAGCGACATGTTGGCCTTGCGCAGCGATTTCGAGCCCTTGCGGAGGTTGCAGGGCGCGCAGGCGGCGACCACGTTCTCCCAGCTGGTGACGCCCCCGGCGGCGCGTGGCACCACGTGGTCGAAGGTCAGTTCGCCCTTCGATCCGCAATACTGGCAGCAGAATTCGTCCCTCAAAAAAAGATTAAAGCGCGTGAAGGCCACGCGCTTTCTCGGTTTTACGTAATCTTTCAGCACCACGACGCTCGGGATCCTGAGCGTCATCGAGGGGCTTCGGACCTCCTCGTCGTATTCGGCGATGATGTCGACCCTGTCGAGGAAGGCCGCCTTCACCGCTTCCTGCCAGGGCCAGAGCGATAGCGGGTAATAGGAAAGAGGCCTGTAATCCGCGTTGAGCACCAGCGCCGGATGCTGCTTCAGCGCCGATGGTTCCCTGACGAAATGCGTTCTGAAATTGCCGTCCATGGAGTGACTCGTTCCCTGCCCTGACTGCCCGTTCGAAGCACCAGAGCGGGACAGCCCGCCCCAGTCTTAAACCACTATATCTCGCGTTTGCCCTCTGGCAAGCCTCGCAATATGCGGTGTCGGGCTCTTGGCTACCCTGTTTTCGTAAAGCTCATATGACAGGCAGTTGCGGGCGGTAAGCGCCGCCGGTGCGGGGGCATCGCTCGACTGGGGCAGAGGGCTGGCTTGCGCGCATGGACCTTGGGGGCCGTCTCTCGGCGCTGCGGTGTCATCCGAAGCTGCCGTTTGGGCTGCGCGCGGTGATCGGCTGTCTCGAGCCCTCTACGGACACCGGGTGGACAGGCCGATCACGGCGCATCATCGACTGCAGTGCTTGTCCATCAGGTCACGCCGCGTTCCGATGAGGATCAGCCCTCGCCGCCCAATGACTTGCGAAACGCTGCAATGGTCATGTCGATCAGCTGTCGATGGATTGCCGCCCGAGAGGCGCCCTCGCCATCGGTGCAGATCGGATCCTCGATGCCTTCCTCCAGCGCAATCTCGGCAGCGTTCGGCTTGCATTCCGCAAACATCGACGCATGGCTGGCGTCTTCGACCACTTGGTAGTCCGCGAGAGGCATTGCCTTCGCGATACCCGATGCCCGAAGGGTCTCCGGGAGCTCGGAAGGGGGGCCGAGGTTCACGATGGACACAGGGACCGAGATGTCGGCAAGCGATGACAGGGCGAAGATATCAGCCGGCGCGGGGTCGATGGCCATGGCGAAACGCACCCGGGGGTCGCTGTTGTCGCGCCCGACGAGCGATTTGTCCATCGCATGGAGATCGACCCCGCTCTGCTGCACCCAGCTGCACAGGGAGGGATTGCTTTCGCCGGTGTCGCAATAGCCGGCAAAAAGCTCGGGATCGAGCCTAGCCCCGACCGTGGACAGGGCGCTGTTGCCACCCATCGACAGGCCCAGAACCCCGATCCGATCGCTTGCAACATGCGGATGGAAGGTTGGGTCCTTCCCGATCGCGTCAAGCGCTTGCGAAAGGTCGGATGGCCGGAGCCAGAGCTTCATGGTCTCTTCTGCAGACCGATCCCTGCCGGTGTTTCCGGGATGCGTCGGGGCGACGACGATAAAGCCGTCCTCGGCCAGTGGCACCGCGATCCAGCTCATCGCCTCGGCCCGGCCCGCCAGGCCCGCTCCGTGGGACAACAGGACGATGGGGAATGTGCCGTCGCGTATCGGCGCCCCCTGTCTCGCCTCGGTTCCCTCGAAGAAAATGTTCTCACCCAGCGTCACGGTCTCGCCAGCCTCGGCGGCAGGATACCAGATCGTCACATCCAGATCGGTCTCGCGTTCATCAGACACGACCGAACGTTTCTCTATGCCAGCGAGGCCGTCGGCCGCGAGCAACTGGCCGCACGATGCGATGACAATCATACCGCCGAGGCCAATCAATCGTGTCATCGAGGTCATGCTGAGGCTCCAAGGGACTGGCGAGTAATCTGTTCTTGGACAACCGGTAGTGTATGTGACGGCATCCGCCAAGTCCGACAGCGGCGCTCTCTGCAAAACAGCCACTCGCGCGAGCCCCGATGGATGGCCGCGTCGCGTTGGCCAGCCCGATCACGGACACCGCCCCTGATACGCAGGGCAGGGCGATGTGGGGGTCTCCAGATGCGGGTTTGGTGGCGCCTGGAGGGCCGGCCCTGATATTGTCAGCGTGAACGACGCACGCTCCCGGTTGAGCCTGGGCCCCGTGATCCCCGGTATGGCGCCGAGGTCAGCCCGGTGGGGTGGCCTCTTCGGGATAGGTGGCCTGACATTGTGCCACGTCGGTCTCGGCGGCCTTGCGCAGGGCGGGGATGGCCTTGGCAAGTTCGGCATCGCGCGCCTGCAGCGCCTCGGCATCGACCGGGATGCGGCGTGTCACCGGCTGGGTGTCGGTGGTCCAGCAGGGATAGATTCCGCCGCCGCTGCGGCACCATCTCTGTCGTTCGACCTGCCGAAACTCGGTCTTGTAGGTGTAGCCCCGGGCAAGATCCTGCGCGATCCTGCTGCGTTCGGACACGGCAGAGCGCCACGGCGCGGCGGCGTCGCGGATGCAGGCTTCGCGCGGGGTGGCGCAGGCGGAGAGGGCAAGCAGCCCGATCAGGGGAATGGCAGCAGTGAGTCTCATGGCACCACCATATACCGGAAGGCGAGCGCGTCGATTGTCTCATATCAAACAGGTGACTATCAAACTGGCCACGATCGCCGTCCGCCACGCCGAAAGCTGTCGCGAGCAGGCGTCGGGTCATTGGCCCCCGCCATGCCGCGTCATGGTCTGCGCGCCATTGGGAAGGGCCGCGACGGAAGCGCCAACTGTCTGCGTTTCATCCTCGACGCGGCGACGCGCGCCGGGATAGTCATGAGCCGAGGGGCCGAACCGCTCGTTCATCGGTCAGAGCGGAACCGGCGGTCCGAGATCAACCGGAGCCCGTGCGCCAGGCCGCGTACTCGGCAGCCCGGAGGCAGGATGCTCAATAGGGGGCGCGGCCCTCGCAGAAGGAGAAATGACGATGAAATACATCGCCCTCATGGCGCTGGCAGCGCTTCCGCTTTCGGCCTGCATGGCAGAAGAGACCCCGGCCACAGGCGATCCTACGGACACCTGCGGCATGTCCGGGTACAGCAGCCTGGTCGGCACGAACGTGGCCGCCGTGACCCTGCCCGCGGACAAGGTCGTGCGGGTGCTCAAGGAGGGCCAGCCGGCGACGATGGATTTCCTCGAGGATCGCCTCAACATCGAGACCGACGACGACGGCATCATCCTGCGCCTCTACTGCGGCTGAGCGGCTTCATATCGCGCGCGTGACCCGGCGCCAATCCGCCGGTTCGTGCCGCCAGGCGGCGGAACCAAACGCTGTCACGGTGGGTTGTCTGGTCAATAACGGGGACGTGAGCGCCCCGCGGAACAGAGACCAGACAGAAGGATATCCGATATGAAAACCGGACCCGTTATCGCCGTTGCCGCCGTTGCCGTCGCCGTGATCGCCATCGGCTCCTACATGATCGATTTCGACGTGACCGACGAGGGCGCGCTGCCCGATGTGGACGTCTCGGTCGAGGGCGGTGAGTTGCCCGAGGTCGACGCCGAGGTCGGCTCGATCGAGACCGGCACCACCACCGAGACCGTGGAAGTTCCGGATGTCGACGTCGATGTCGACACCGAGGAAGCCCAGATCGAACTGCCGACCGTCGAGGTGAACCCGCCGTCGGACGACAGCTGATCCCGCGTCCCCCGGACGTAAGGCACATCAAAGCCCCCTTCGCCCGCAGGCGGAGGGGGCTTTTTTCTGTCTGCCACGGCCCGGTATGGCGCGCGCTTTAATGGCCCGTTTACCAATCCCGGACCATTCTGCGGTCAGGAGGGCGAGACGATGCACCCGGTCGACGAACTACATCACCTGCGCCGCGAGATGTCGAAGCTGATGACACGGGCCGACGCATTGCGGCATGCCCTGCTCGAACGCGGCGCGCCGCGCCGGAGCAACGCCTTCGAGGTCAGGATCACGACGACCCGGCGTCGGACGTTCCTGAAAGACCGGCTCCCGCCGGAGATCCTCGAAGATCCGCGCTACTGGTCTGTGCACTCCACGCAAACCCTGCAGGTGGTCGCCCTTGCGGACGAACCCGACCTTTTCGAGAAAGATGCCGACGACTTCGAAGTCATCGAGAGATGGAGTGCCGCCCCCTAGCGCTTGCGCCGCTTCACGTTGCCGCCGCGCTGGCCAGGGCGGCCCGCGGTCGAGCGTCCTGCCGCCTTGGTTGCCTCTTCCGAGGCGCGGTCCACCGCCTGCTGGCGCGCCAGCGGATCGTCTGCCACCGCGAGGTCGACCGCCTCGAGCCGCTTGATCTCGTCCCGCAGACGGGCCGCCTCCTCGAACTCGAGGTTCTCGGCCGCCTTGCGCATGTCGGTCCGCAGCCCGTTGAGCACGGTCTCGAGATTGGCGCCCTGACGCTTGGGATCGACGGTCGCGGTGACGCGGTTCATGTCAACATCGCCCTGGTAGAGCCCGGCGAGAATGTCGTCGACATTCTTCTTCACGGTCTCGGGCGTGATGCCGTGCTCCTCGTTATAGGCGATCTGCTTCTGGCGGCGGCGGTCGGTCTCGGCCAGCGCCCGCTCCATCGAGCCGGTGATGCGGTCGGCATACATGATCACCCGGCCCTCGGCATTCCGCGCCGCGCGGCCGATGGTCTGGATCAGCGAGGTCTCGGAGCGCAGGAAGCCCTCCTTGTCGGCATCGAGGATGGCCACCAGACCGCATTCGGGGATGTCGAGGCCCTCACGCAGTAGGTTGATGCCGATCAGCACGTCGAACGCCCCGAGGCGCAGGTCGCGCAGGATCTCGATGCGCTCGATCGTGTCGATGTCCGAGTGCATGTAGCGCACCTTGATGCCCTGCTCGTGCAGGTACTCGGTCAGATCCTCGGCCATGCGCTTGGTCAGCACGGTGCAGAGCGTGCGGTAGCCGTCCTGTGTCACCTTGCGGATCTCGTCGAGCAGGTCGTCGACCTGCATCTCAACGGGGCGGATCTCGACCTGTGGGTCGAGCAGGCCGGTGGGGCGGATCACCTGTTCGGTGAAGACGCCGCCGGATTCCTCAAGCTCCCACGCCGCGGGGGTTGCCGAGACGAAGATCGACTGCGGGCGCATAGCGTCCCATTCCTCGAACTTGAGGGGGCGGTTGTCCATGCAGGACGGCAGGCGGAAGCCATGCTCGGCGAGGGTGAACTTGCGCCGGTAGTCGCCGCGATACATGCCGCCGATCTGCGGCACCGAGACGTGGCTCTCGTCGGCGAAGACGATGGCGTTGTCGGGGATGAACTCGAACAGGGTGGGGGGCGGCTCGCCCGGCGCACGGCCGGTGAGATAGCGCGAGTAGTTCTCGATGCCGTTGCACACGCCGGTGGCCTCGAGCATCTCGATATCGAAATTGGTCCGCTGCTCAAGGCGCTGGGCCTCCAGCAGCTTGCCCTCCGAGACCAGCTGGTCGAGTCGCTGCCGCAGCTCCTTCTTGATCTGGATGACGGCCTGATTCATCGTGGGCTTCGGCGTCACGTAGTGCGAGTTGGCGTAGACGCGAATGCGCTCGAAGCTGCCGGTCTTCTGCCCGGTGAGCGGGTCGAACTCGGTGATCGCCTCGAGCTCCTCGCCGAAGAACGACAGACGCCACGCCCGGTCCTCTAGGTGGGCGGGCCAGATCTCGAGACTGTCGCCGCGCACCCGGAACGAGCCGCGCTGGAAGGCCTGATCGTTGCGGCGGTACTGCTGCGTGACCAGATCCGCCATCACCTTGCGCATTTCGTATTCGCTGCCGGCGTGCAGATCCTGCGTCATGGCGCCGTAGGTCTCGACCGAGCCGATGCCGTAGATGCAAGACACCGAGGCCACGATGATCACGTCGTCACGCTCGAGCAGGGAGCGGGTGGCCGAGTGGCGCATCCGGTCGATCTGCTCGTTGATCTGCGATTCCTTCTCGATATAGGTGTCCGAGCGCGCCACGTAGGCCTCGGGTTGGTAGTAATCGTAATACGACACGAAATACTCGACCGAGTTGTCCGGGAAGAAGCCCTTGAACTCTCCGTAAAGTTGTGCGGCTAGCGTCTTGTTGGGGGCGAGGATGATCGCCGGGCGCTGCGTCTCTTCGATCACCTTGGCCATTGTGAAGGTCTTGCCGGTGCCGGTGGCACCGAGCAGCACCTGGTTGCGCTCGCCCTCGTCGATCCCCGAGGACAGCTCGGCGATCGCGGTCGGCTGGTCGCCGGCGGCGTTGAACTCCGTATGCATGACGAAGCGCTTGCCGCCTTCGAGCTTTTCGCGCTCGCGCACGTCCGGGGCAGGGGCGTGCAGGACGGGCTGGGACTTGTCGGAATGGGCATAGGGCATCGGGCGCGGCTCCTCGGGCGGACGGAGAGAAGAATTGATGCCGCGGGGGCGAGATTCAAGGGGGTGGGGCAAGGTGCCGACAAAACGGGCAGACAGCCGGGGTCGGACGGCGCGTGCCCTAACGGGTTGAGCCGTCGGGATTTTGCTTCCATGCGCGCCGAAAAGCCCGGATTTGCGCGCGCCGCGACACACTTTTTCGTTGTAAAATCCGGGTTTCAAAATCTACCTTTTGAAGGCAAGCAGCCGGCCTGGGCCGCCAGAGGTCACGATACCCACCCCTCGCTCCCCCTGTGCCCTTCCGGTCGGACCGGCCGCTGTTTGCACCAGATTCGCCGCTATATGCCGATGATTTGACGACAAGGCGCCGCTGATCCCTTGCCCTGATCGGCCAAATTCCGGATAACGCTGGTGATCTTCAGGAGGGATTCCATGCGTGCACGGATCTACCAGCCGGCCCGGACCGCGATGTCGTCGGGTCAGGGCAAGACGAAACACTGGGTGCTCGAATTCGCCGCAAGCGCGCCGCGCGAGGTCGATCCGCTGATGGGCTGGACGTCGTCCTCTGACACCCAGAGCCAGGTGCGGCTGCGCTTCGACAGCAAGGAAGCGGCGCTCGACTATGCCAAGGAGAATGGCATCGAGGCTACAGTCTCGGAGCCGAACAAGCGCAAGCCCAACGTGCGCGCCCGCGGCTATGCCGAGAACTTCGCGGTGGATCGCCGGGGCGCCTGGACGCACTGAGCGCCCGGAACAGTGCGATCGGGCCCGCGCGTGCGCAGGCAGACAAGGGCGCCCACCGGGCGCCTTTTCCATATCCGGGAGGGGGCATGGAGTTTCTTTTCGACGGCGATCCGGCCGCACGCGCGACCATCCTTCTGGCGCATGGCGCCGGGGCGGCGATGGACACGCCGTGGATGGCTGCGGTGGCGGGAAAGCTCGCGGAGCGTGGTCTCCGGGTCGCAAGGTTCGAGTTCGCCTACATGGCCGGGCGCCGCAGCGGCGGCTCGAAGCGCCCGCCGCCAAAGGTCACGCTGCTGGCCGAGGAATACCGCGCCGCGATTGCGGCGCTGCCGGGAGATGGCCGGCTGATCATCGGCGGCAAGAGCATGGGCGGCCGCGTCGCCAGTCTGATCGCCGATGAGCTGTTCGCGGAGGGTCGGATCGCGGGGCTGCTCTGCCTCGGCTACCCGTTCCATCCAACCGGCAAGCCCGAGACGCTGCGGACCGAGCATCTCGCTGCGCTGCGCCCGCCCACGCTGATCTGCCAGGGCACGCGCGACCCGTTCGGAACGCGGGAGGAGGTGGCGGGCTACGGCCTTTCGCGGGCCATTGCCCTGCACTGGCTGGAAGACGGCGATCACGATCTCAAGCCGCGCAAGCGCGAGACCGGGCTGACGCTCGACGATCACCTTTCCAGCACAGCCGATGCCATCGCGCGCTGGGCCCTGGACCTGGCCTGAGCTCAGGGCGCGGAATACGCGCGCGCGCACATCCCGAATACGCAAAATCTTTTACGGGACCGCGGCGAGAGGCCGCCGGACCGAGGGCGCAGAGCTTGCTCTTCGCACCTGAACGGGGTCAGTGTGCCGCAGGGGACGAGGCTGAGCCTCGGGACGGAGGAAATCCTTTGAGCACAGAAAGAGATATGAGCGTGCCGCGCCAGATCGGCATCGAAACCCGTGGCGCGCTGGGGGTCATCTACCTTCGCAATGCGCCGGTGAACGCACTGGGGCATGCGCTGCGCACGGCGATCAGCGATGCGCATAGGGCCTTTTGCGCAGATCCGGAGATCAAGGCCATCGCATTGGTGGGGCTGCCGAAATTCTTCTCGGCCGGGGCCGATATCCGCGAGTTCGCGACCGGTCGCAAACCGCCTCTGCTGACCGAGGTGATCGCGCAGATCGAGGCGGCGCCCAAGCCGACGCTGGCGTTGATCGGCGGGGTCTGCTTCGGCGGCGGCTTCGAGCTGACGCTGGCTTGCGACATCCGGCTCGCGGCGCCGAACGCGCGCTTCAGCTTCCCCGAGATCCGGCTCGGCAACATTCCCGGCGCTGGCGGCACGCAGAAGCTGCCGCGTCTGGTGGGCGGGCCAGCTGCGCTCGACATCATCGTGACGGCCCGCGAGGTGCGCGCAGAGGAGGCCGCGGCGCTCGGGCTCTGCGCCGAGGTGCTCCCGGATCTCGAGGCCGCCCTGCTGCGGGCCGAGGCGATGGCCGCTGCGGGGATCGAACGCCAGCCCATCGGGGCGCGCGCGGTGCCGGGCGATATTTCCGAGATGGACGCCGCCGCAGAGACTGCCCTGGGGGTGGCGCGTGGCGCACTGGCGGTGACGCGGGCGGTCGAAGGCGTGCGCATGGCCTATGACACGCCGCTGGAGCAGGGGCAGGCGTGGGAGCGCGAGACCTTCATCGAGCTCAACGCCTCGGACCAGTCGCGGGCGCAGCGGCACGTCTTCTTTGCCGAGCGCGAGGCGCGCAAGGTGCCGGATCTGCCACGCGACACCGCGCCGCGCGAGATCACCCGCGCGGCGGTCGTGGGCGCGGACAGCGCGGGCGCCGGCATCGCCATGTGCTTCGCAAGGGCCGGGCTGCCGGTGGTGCTGATCGACACGGACGCGGCTCAGATCGAGCGGGCGCGGGCGCGCATCGCGGAGCTCTGGGATCAGGCGCGTGATGGCGGTGGGATCGACGGTCCCACGCTTGTGGCGCAGCGGGCGCGGCTGGAGCTGTCGACCGAACTGCACGCCGCGGCCTCGGCCGATGTGGTCGTGGCGGCTGTCTCGGAGGACATGACGCAGACGCAAGAGATCTTCTCGGCGCTCGACCGCATCTGCAAGCCGGGGGCGATCCTCGTCAACAATGGCGCGACCCTCGATCTGGACAGCATCGCGCAGGCGACCAGGCGGCCCGGCGATGTCATCGGGATGCATTTCTTGCAGCCCGATGGCGCGGTGCGCCTGCTCGAGGTCGTGCGCGGGGCACGGACTGCCCCAGAGGTCATCGCCACGGTGATGGCCCTGGCGCCACGGCTGGACAAGCAACCGGTGCTCGTCGGGGTCTGCGATGGGCTTGTGGGCAACCGCATGGTCCGCGCGTTCGGTCGCGAGGTGCAGATGCTCGTCGAGGAGGGCGCCACGCCCGATCAGGTCGATGCGGCGCTCGCCGGTTTCGGCGTCGACATCGGCCAGCAGCTCCGCGACGCTTGTGCCGGGGCGCAGGGCCAGCCGCCGCGCGCGCCGCTGACGGAGGACGAGATCCGCCGCCGCTGCCTGTGGCAGCTGGTCAACACGGGCTGCCGGCTCCTTGAGGAGGGCATCGCCCTGCGCGCCAGCGACATCGACGTGATCTTCGTGCACGGCTACGGCTTCCCGCGCTTCAGGGGCGGGCCGATGCACCATGCGGAAGCCGTCGGGCTTTCGAAGGTGCTGGCGGACATCCGTCACTATCACGAGATGCTTGGACCGCGTTGGGCTCCCGCGCCACTGCTCGAACGGGCGGTCCGCGAAGGCCTGTCGCTCGATGCCGCGATGACGTCGGAGGCGGTGGCCTGAGCGGACATCCGGCCCGTGCCGGGCTCAGAGTGCCGGGGGCTCCTCTTGCGGCGGGCGGTTCTAGCTCCCTGCCGCGAGCGCCTGACGCATGTCGAAGACGGTGGCGCGCATCGGCATTTCGTCGACGCGCACCAGGCCCTCTTTCGCGCGTTGGGTGTCGACGATGGTGAACATCACGATGAACAGGAAACCCGAGAACACGAACATCCGCCATGTCAGCCGGCGTCCCAGCAGTCCGGCGCGGTTGCCGAGCAGGAACAGCCCCATCATCGCCGAGGCCAGCAGCACGAGGTGGGTGACCTCTGACATCGGACTGGTCGTCATCTGCAACCGGTAGAGATGCGCGTCGATGGCTTCGTTCACGGCACCGGCGACGAAGGCCTGTATCGGGGGCGGCACCGGGTCTGCGGTCGCCTCGAGAGTCAAAGGCCAGAGCCGGGCCTGCGCGGCGAGCGAGCGGTCTAGGAAGGCCTGTGCCTCCTCCTGAGAGGCCAGCGCGCCATTGCCCGGCAGAAGCCGGGTCTCGGTATAGTCGAGCAATGCCTGCTGCAGCGGCAGGCGTCCGGTTTCGGGCAGGTAATCGGCGCGGAGGAAGGCGGTGCCGAGCGCAGCCGCCTCGTTCACAGTGGCGGCCTTTCGCGCCTGCGCAAGGCTCAGCGCGTCGCCGAAGCTGAAGGCCAGCAGCAGGCCGAGCAGGGCAAGGATCGCGGCAAGGGTCGTCTCGCCAACGACCAGGTCGATCTCCTCACCGGCCCGAAGCAACATCCTGCGGCGCGCCCGCCCGCCCCAGAAGCCGATCACGGCCATCGCTGGCAGGCAGATCAGCAGGATGACGGCGGTGCTGGTGAGTGACAGGAGCGGCAGCTCTATCTGCGTGTAGAGCGACGCGGCGGTGGTGGCGTCCATGGTTCCATCCGGCTGAACAAGAAGTCCCGGAGAACGATGCTACACCGAACCTCCCGGAAAGCCACAAGCTTTGCGACATCGGCGCCAGTATTCGGTCGCGGCTGCGCCGCGCCCGCGCGCGTGCGCTACTGCGCCGGTTGCAGGCGCCAGAGGTTCGGGCCGTCCTGCACGAGGTTCCGCCTCTCGGCGGCGTGCAGCCCGTCCTTGAAAAGCTGCGCGAGATCGTCGCCCACCTCGGGGTTGTAGATATGGTAGAGATGCCCCGACGAGCTGCGCACCTGCAGGTCGCTGAGATCGATGACCTCGACGCCGTCCAGCGCCTCGACCGGGTTGCCGGCCTCGCCGAGGCGGGGATAGCCGTGCAGCTGCGCCGAGAGCGCCAGCGGCCAGTCGCGCTCGGTGACGTAGACCGTGATGCTGGTCGCCAGTGGCCGGATCCGCGGCAACAGGCGCTCGAAGATGCCGAAATCCATGTCCGGGGCCAGCAGCACGACCTCTCCAAGCTGTTCGCCGCTGTTCCGGCTCGCCAGTTCCGCCAGCGCCAGCGCCACGCCCCGCGCGCCGAGGCTGTGGCCCGCCATGTTGACCCGGCCCGGCCCGAAGCGGCCCTCGAGTTCGCTGATCGTATCCGCGAGGTTGGGCACGCTCCAGTAGAGATCTGCCTCGTCATGGGTGTAGTTCAGCGCGTCGCCGTTCGAGGGCCAGCTGAACCACAGGAACTGGCCCATGAGACCGGCATTCTCCTGCAGCGCGGTGGCGCGGCGACAGCCCTTTTCGAAATCGATGTAGAAGCCATGGGTGAAGAGCACTGGCGCGGCATCCTCAACGCCGGTCTCGAAGGCGTCGAGCAGGGCCGCGGGTGCGCTTTCGCGGATGCCGTCGACGCGCAGGATCTCTTCGGGGATGTAGAAGGGCGCGGCCTCTGCCACCGATGACAGCATCGGCAGACGGCGTTCGCCGATGTCGCACCATCCCGCCTTCAGGTCGCTGCGCTCGTCGCCGTAGAACTTGCGCGGATCGCCGAGCCCGGTGCGGTTGCGGATCGTGAGGTAGGGCACGCCGCGCGGGGCCGCTGCCTCTGCCACTGCCTCTGCCGCGACCGTCTCGGCCCGAACCGCGGGCGATGGCCAGAGAGCTGCGGATAGCGCGGCGGCAAGCACGAGGAACCGCAGGCCGCTGGGACAGGTCGTCATCGCGGATCTCCCTTCTCCGTGTGGGCTCGGTCGTGGATGCTGCACGGGGCAGAGCGCCCGTGCAGCCGCGTCAGTCCGGGCCGGGTCAGAGCATCCATTCCACGGGCAGCCAGCTGATGAAGCGCACCACCAGCATCTTGAACCAGCCGGTCTCGGGCTCTTGGGTCAGCACCGTGCGGTCACCGTCCTCGGCGGTTTCGATCCAGACCAGATCGCCGCTCTCGCCGCGCTCCACGTGGTAATATCGCGCCGGGTCGTCCAGCGCCTCGGCCAGTCCGGCGGCCATCTCCGGGCTCGGGATCAGCAGGCCCATCTCGGTGTTGAGGCGGGCCGAGCGCGGATCGAAGTTGAACGAGCCCACGAAGATCCGTTCGCCGTCGACGGTGAAGGTCTTGGCGTGCAGGCTCGAGGCCGAGCCCGCGATCATCTGCGACAGCTGGAGCTCCCGCTTGCGCTCGGCGGCGGGGCGCAATTCGAGAATGGTGACGCCACCGTCGAGCAGCTCATCGCGATAGGTCATGTAGGCGCTGTGCACCGGCGCCACGTCGGTGGCGGCAAGCGCGTTGGTCAGCACCCGGGTCTCGACCCCGGCCTCGGCAAAGCCGGTGAGCACCTCGGTGCCGCTGTCGCCGGGGATGAAATAGGCCGAGACAAGGTCGAAGGAGCTTTGCGGGTCGGCGATCTCGAGGATGCGGGTCAGCAGCAACTGATCCTCGGTCGCCTCGCCGAGCCCTTTTGCCGGATCGTCGCTGAAGAAGTCGACCTCGCCCCATTCCAGAGCGAGCGTGCCGGCCTCGATTTCCTGCACCAGTGGCGTGTCGGTGATGGCGTCGTCGTATTGCGCGGCTTCGGCGCCACTGCGGGCGCTCTCGGCGTGGGCCATGAGGCTGTCGAGCCCATCGGGCGCATCGGGCAGGATCAACTCGGCGGGATAGGCCGACCTGCTGGCCCAGTAGGCATCGAAATTCTCCGAGACCTCTCCGACGACCGGGCCGGCGGCCAGCACGTCGGCGTCGAAGTAGTGCACGCCGGTGCCGTAGTCGAAATAGATGTCGCCGATGTTGCGGCCGCCGAGCACCGTGGCGGCCCCGTCGACGATCATCGCCTTGTTGTGCATCCGCCGGTTCAGACGCGGAAAGTCGAACACATAGGACAACAGCTTCGGGTCGCGCAGGGTGAACGGGTTGAACAGCCGCACCTCGACATTGGGCATCGCGTTGAGCGCGGCGAGCTCGGCATCGAGCCCGGGAACGCCGTTGTCATCGAGCAGCAGCCGCACCCGGACGCCGCGTTCCGCCGCCTTGCGCATCTCGTCGAGCAGGATCCAGCCCGTCGTGTCGGTCTGCCAGATGTAATACTGCATATCGATGCTCTGCTCGGCGTTGCGGGCAAGCAGGATGCGGGCGGCATAGGCCTCGCGCCCGTCCGCCAGCGGCCAGATGCCGCTCTTCCCGGGCTGCGCTTCGGTCGCGGTCATCAACGCGCTGCCGAGCGTGGTCTCGGCGGAGACGGGAATATGAGTGCTGTTGCTGCGGCCTTCGAGATCGGGCAGCGGGTTGAGCAGCCGGAGCACGACGATGGCGATCGCGAGGACGATCACGAGGACAAGAAGAAACCTCAGGAAACGCATGATACACCCCGGCAATTGACCTGTTTTCAATAGGCTAGAACCGGGAACGGAAAGGGTCAACGCTTTCGGGGTGTCGTCGCCGTGGCACTTTTGCCTTTTTAAGGAATATTTCGAATATATCTTTTATCGGCGGCCACGAAGGCACTCGCCGCGCCGCTCCGATCTTTCGCGGCGCAATTCCGGGCGATGGCCTTTCGTATTTCCTCGGTCGCAATCCTGTCATTGCGCGACGCTACCAATCCGGCCGGGCGCAGGCACACTGTGACGAAGGCGCCCCGCAAGGCAGCTATTCGATCGCCGAGTCGCTTTTCGATAGGACGCGCACGGATTTCATTGAATAGTCAGGGTATTGAAGATGGGGCAACGCCCCAGTCAGGAGGAAATGCGATGAAGAATTCAGTCCTTTGGATCATATTTGGTGTGTTGCTCATCATTGGCGGCTTTTTCGCGCTGATGAACCCGTTCGTGGCGACCGTCGCAGCCGAACAGATGGCGGCGTGGATCTTCATCTTCGGCGGGGTGCTGCAGTTCTTCGCAGCGTTCAAGGCCGGCGGTTGGGGGGCGCGCCTCTTCGGGCTCTTGCTCGGCGTGGCCTATGTCGTGCTGGGCTTCAGCCTGCTGTACCACCCGCTTGCGGGCATCGTCACGCTGACCGTGATGGCGGCGATCATGTTCCTCGTGAACGGCGTGCTGAAGATCGTCTTCGCCTTCAGCCTGCGCGGCTCGGGCTTCTTCTGGCTGTCGCTGCTGTCGGGCGTGATCTCGGTGGTGCTGGCGGTGATGGTGTTCGGCAACTTCCTTGCCGCATCGGTCTCGCTTCTGGGCATCCTGCTCGCCATCGAGCTGATCTCGAGCGGCATGACGATGCTGTCCTACGGGTTCTACGTGCGCAAGCACCCCGAGGCGGATGCCGCCTGATCCAGTCACCGGACGTCCCGCACAGGCTGCGGGGCGTCTTCTCACTTTCCCGGCGGGCGGGTTCCGGCATACGCTCGTGCGGGCGCACCGTCGCGCCGGGATGCTTCAGAGGAGTTCGGGGCAAGTGAAGAGAGTGTTGCTAGCGGTGCTGCTGGCGGTTCCCGGCTTTGCCAGCGCCGGGGTCGAGACGCTTCAGGTCGTCGATCAGGCCGAAGAGTGGGCGATGACCAAGGCGACCTGCGCCGAGGCACGGGGGCTGTTCCTCGTCGATCCGGCCAAGGCCGCCGACATGACGGAACATGACGTCATCGCGATGCAGTTCATCTTCGCGTACATGCGCGGCTACGCTGCCGCCAAGGGCGTGAGCTACGGCGCCGTCCTCGCGGAGTTCGGCGCCTTTTGCAAATCCCACCCCGACAGCTTCTGGCTCGCGGACCACTAGGGCAGGGCACGGCCGGCACCATCGCCCGCCGCGCCCGGTCTCATCACTCGGGCCGTTCGTTCAGCCGCAGCACCGTCACGCCGGCCTCATTCGTCAGGCTCAGCAGGCTGCCGTTGCGCACGTAGCCGGTTGCGGCGCCGACGGCGTCGACCATGTCCTGCTCGAGCTTCATGCGCGGCTCGGGGCACATGCGGCGGGTGCCAGCGAATGCCTCGGGGAAAGAAATCGTGCCCGCGACGATCTCGGCGGTGCCGGTGAAGCGATTGCAGCCGCCATACATGGCAAAATTGCCCTCTGCATCGAAGGCGAGGGTCGGCGCATCCTCGACCACCAGAAGGCGGCCGCCGATCTCGGAGACCTGCCACGGAATGCCTGCGATGCCCGGCATGTCAGCCTCCATTGCGATGGGAGCGATCTGCTCCAGGACGATCTCGGGGCGCTCAGGGGCGTTGCGGGTCAGTGCAGGGAACGAGGTGGTGGTGCGCAGCACCGTCGTGCCGTCCTTCGCGACGGTGGCCGCGACCGCGTAGCTCATGCGCGCATCCACATCGTCGGTCTCGTAGGGCAGGCGGATCTCGGCGGGCAGGCTGTCGATCCGGTAGCTGCGCGCGGCCAGCGTCGTCGATGCGGCATCGGCGCGCGAAACGTCGAGCAGTTCGACCTGCATCATCGCTTCGGGTGGCAGGGTCGCGCCATCGGCAAGCCGCACCACGACGTTGAGGTCGGCCGGCTCGGCAAGTGCCGGCGCGGCGACGCAGGCCGCGATGAAGGTGGCCGCGAGGCCGCGGCGCAGGGTTTGGGTTGGTGACATCTGAACTCTCCCACTCTTCCGGTCGTTACAGAGATGGGGACGCGCATCGCCGTTTTCTCGGGTCGCGGCCCCATGACCTTGCGTGACGGGAAGGTCTGCGACGCAGCCGCCGGGTCGACCCGCTTGCACTGTTCGAGGCGAGCGATGTCCGTCACTTTCTTGCCAAAACTGTATCCGCGCGCCTTGCACCTGTCCACGGCGATTGCCTGCGGCCGCGGTCAGCCGGGCTTTCTTCCCACCGCGAAGGCGCTGAGCGCGGCAACATCCCGCACCGCGATCTTGGCATAGCCGGGCTCTACCATTCCCCTCTCGGCCAGCTCTCCAAGCGTGCGGTTCACCACTTTTCGCGAGGCGTTGGCGCTGCGCCCGAGCGCGGTCTGCGACATCGTGATGCGTGGTGCATCGCTCTCGGCAAGGCAGCGCAGGAGGGTGGCGGCGATCCGCCGCTTGGGATCCGCGATCAGCAGCGTGTCGATGGCCTGCAGGCAGAGGTCGATGTTGTGCAGCGCGATGCAGCCGAAGCGTCGCATGTTCTCGGGATCGGCTGCGGCGAGCCGCTCCATCGCGTCGAGCGGCAGGTGAAGGACGGTGCTGTCGACGGTGGCCTCGAGCGTCAGGCGTCGGGGGCCGCCGGTAAAGAAGCCGCCTTCGCCGAACCAGCATCCCGGCGACGCGAGATGAGCGAAATGCGGGCCGGTGTCGCCCGGCGCGATGAACACCGCCAGCGCGCCCTCTGCCAGCCCGAAGAGGCCGCCCGGAGGATCCCCGATCGACACGATCGTGGCGCCGCGCGCGTGCCGCCGCAGGCGGCCGTGACGCCGGACCTCGTTTTGGAAGGAGACCGGCTGGGAGGACAGCCAGCCGGTTTTCCGAAGGGCTTCGAATGACATCTGAAATATTCCCAACTTTGTCCCGAAGGATACAATCCGGACTGTTGCGCGGTGCTAGGCTTTTTGCAACCGCAGTGTGTTTCGCGCGGCCAATTTCGCGCCAATGAATTCAATACGATAAAGGAGTGTTTCACATGGTTTCGAAAAGGATGCTGCTGTCTTTGCCGGTCGCATTGGCGTTGTTGCGCAAATCTAGGGGATTCATCTCGTGAATCCAGCATGCTAGCCGGGCAGCATGAGCAGACCTCCGAAGCCGACCTACAAGACCACCAACTGGCGCAGCTACAATCAGGCGCTGAGGCGGCGCGGATCGCTGACCGTCTGGTTCGATCCCTTGATGCAATGGAAAGCGGCGCCGTCCGGGCGGCGCGGTCGCCAGCAAACCTATAGCGACGCCGCAATCCAGGCCTGTCTCACCCTCAAGGTCCTCCTCGGGCTGCCGCTCCGCCAGACGACGGGGTTCGTGGCGAGCCTGCTGGAACTGTCCGGGCTGGGGTGGTCCGTTCCTGACTTCAGCACGCTGTCACGTCGTCAGAAGACCTTGGACGTCAGCATCCCGTATCGCGGCTCCAAGGGGGCGCTTCACCTGCTAGTAGACAGCACCGGCATCAAGGTGGAGGGCGAAGGCGAGTGGCACACGCGCAAGCATGGCGGCTCGAAACGGCGTGTGTGGCGCAAGATCCACCTCGGGATCGACGAGCAAACATTGGAGATCCGGGCCATCGAGGTCACGTCCAGCAATGTCGGCGATGCGCCGATGCTGCCAGATCTGCTCGCCCAGATTCCGGCGGAGGAGGAGATCGCCACGGTGACGGCCGACGGCGCCTACGACACGCGCGCCTGCCACGATGCCATCGCCGCCCGTGACGCGGCAGCGGTCATTCCGCCGAGGCGGACCGCGAGGCCATGGGAGCCGGACACTGCCGGAGCCCGGGCGCGCAACGAAATCCTGCGGGCGTCAAAGCACCTGGGCAGGGCGCTCTGGCGGAATTGGAGCGGGTACCACCGCCGCAGCCGGGTCGAAACGAAAATGAACTGCGTGAAGCAGCTCGGCCAGCGGCTGATGTCACGGGACTTCGACCGCCAAGTGGCAGAGGTCCAGATCCGCGCGGCGGTCATGAACCGCTTCACGGCTCTCGGCATCCCGATGACCGTGGCCGCAGGATAGGTGTGTCTGGGGAAAGGGGGACTGCGGTCACCAGCTGATTTGTCCAACAACGCCGGTCGCATTGTCGCTGTCCTGTTCAGCGGTTTTCGCGCAGGAGACTCAGCCGAATATTCTGGTGATCTGGGGGGACGATATCGGTTGGACGAACCTGTCTTCCTACGGCATGGGCACGATGGGCTACACCACCCCGAATATCGACCGGATCGCCAATGAGGGCATCCGCTTCACCGACCACTATGCCCAGCCAAGCTGCACCGCCGGCCGGGCCGCCTTCATCACCGGCCAGTACCCGATTCGCTCGGGCATGACGACGGTCGGCCAGCCCGGCTCGGCGCTCGGGCTGCAGGACGGATCGCCGACCCTGGCCGAAGAACTCAAGCAGGTCGGCTACCGGACCGGCCAGTTCGGCAAGAACCACCTCGGCGACCGCAACGAGCACCTGCCCACGGTGCACGGCTTCGACGAGTTCTTCGGCAACCTCTACCACCTGAACACGCAGGAAGAGGCCGAGCAGCGCGATTATCAGAACTTCGGCGAGAAGTTCTCGGGGTCTCTGGAGGCCTATGAGGAGCGGTTCGGCACCCGGGGCGTGCTGCATACCTTTGCCACAGAGACCGAGGACACCACCGAGATGCCGCGCTTCGGCGTGGTCGGCAAGCAGACCATCGAGGACACCGGGCCGCTCACGCAGGAGCGCATGAAGAATTTCGACATGGCCGAGGTGATCCCCAAGGCGATCGACTTCATGTCGTCGGCCAACGAGGCGGGCGAGCCTTTCTTCGTCTGGCTCAACACCAGCCGGATGCACCTTTATACGCGCCTCGACGAGGAATGGCGCTATGCGGCGGAGCAATACACCTCCGAGGCCGATCTCTACGGCTCGGGGATGCTGCAGCACGACCACGATATCGGCTACGTGCTCGACTGGCTCGACGAGCAGGGGCTGAGTGACAACACCATCGTCTGGTACTCGACCGACAACGGCCCGGAGCACAATTCGTGGCCGCATGGGGGCACCTCGCCGTTCCGGGGCGAGAAGATGACCACCTACGAGGGGGGCGTCCGGGTTCCCTCGATGATCCGCTGGCCCGGTCAGTTCGAGCCGAGATCGGTGATGAACGGCATCCAGGGCCACCAGGACATGTTCACGTCGCTGGCCGCCGCCGCCGGGATCGAGGACGTGGCCGCCGAGGTCATGGAGGAGAAGCAGCAGTATATCGATGGTGTGAACAACCTGCCGTACTGGACCGGCGAGGAAGACGCGTCCCGCCGCGATCACATCTTCCACTACTACGAGAGCAAGCTCACCGCCGTGCGCATGGGCCCGTGGAAGTTCCACTTCGCCACCAAGGAAGATTATTACGACAGCCTCTATGCGCGCACCGCGCCGCTGGTCTTCAACATCCGCATGGACCCGTTCGAGAGCTACTCGAGCACCGATGCCTATGGTCACCTGATGCAGAAGGTGTCGTGGCTGATGCAGCCGGTGAACGTGCTGATGCAGCAGCACCTGCAGACGCTGGCGGACTACCCTCCTGTGCAGGGCGGCGCCTCCTTCGACATGTCCAACGTGGCCGAGGACTTCATCAGCAAGTCGATGCAGTAAGGCCTGCGGGTGCGTCGTGCGGCCTGTCGGCGCCCGCACGGCGGCATCCTTGCCCGTCAGATTTCACGACACCAGGAGTCGCGCCACGGGCGCGGCTCCTTGCTGTGTGCCATGCGGTGCGGACCCGTGACCCGCTCGGGACAGCCTGACGACACGTATCCTGGTTCTGGGACATCTTCGGGACCTGCGGGCGATGAAGGTCGGCTGGGCGGATGGAGCTGTCGTGCTTTGCAGGTCCTTCAGGGCCGACGAGCCTTGTCAGCGACCGACCGACTTCGTCATCTGCGTGGCGGAGGAAAAACCGAAGATCGGGTTCAACGGACCAAGCGACAGGACAGACTGCGGCGCAAAGCCCTCACGCTCATAGAGCGCGCGGGCACGCGAATTGGTATCTATGACGTCCAGCCTGATACTCTTCAGCCCCATGGAGGCCGCGTGCCTTTCCACGGCATGGAGAAGCGCTGTTCCGACGCCCCGGCCTCTGGCCTCCGGCTCGACGAATATTCCGTCCATCAGCAGTGACCCGTCGCTGCAGTCTCGCTCCAGCATGTGCAGCAAGAGACCGCGCCACGCGGCACCGATCCATCCGTAGGTGCGCGCAAGATCGCCAAGACCGCCACCGACGAGCGCCCCATTCGGCGTCTTGAAGCCGGCCATCCCGAGAAACTGCCCTTCGTTCGAGACGGCAGAAATGGCGTGGGTCGGGTCCAGTGTGCCTTCGATGAAGGACACGGCCTTGCCTTTCGGTCCAAGCGGATACCGGAGCTTGCGCGAAAAGGCGCGCCAGTATCCACGGGCAGCCTGCAGTCGATGTTCTGCCCGGAAGCCGTCTTCGATGAGAAATGTCTCGCTTGAGTAGATTGTTTTCACGTTAAGATCTCTCCATAATTGAGTGGAGGTGGGTACGAAGACGTCTGATTTCAAATGAATTTACGGGTTGTTCTGTTCGCTGGGAGTGTTCTGGCGTTGACGGCGGGTGCCTTGTTTTGGCGCATGACTGATCATGATGTGGATCGCAGAGTGCGCGAGCCGTTCGATGTCACGGTCTCTGGCATCAAGATTTCGGGCACGATCTGGCTTCCGGACGAAGCGGTGATCGCAGCCGTTGCGATGGTTCACGGGGACGGCGCGCAAGATCGAACGATGGCGGGCGGCTATGCCCCGATGATCAACACTCTTCTGGATCACGGGATCGCTGTTGCCTCCTGGGACAAGCCCGGCGTCGGATTGTCGGAAGGGAACTGGTTGCGTCAGACGATGATGGATCGGGCCGTCGAAGCGCGCCGCGTTCTTCAGCTCCTGGACGAGCGTTTCGTGGACAAGGAAATCGGCGTGCTTGGGTTTTCGCAGGCCGGCTGGGTTCTGCCGTCACTGACACGTGCCGATGCCGACTTTCTGATCCTGATCGGCGCTGCGGTGTCCTGGCAGGATCAGGGAGATTACTTCACCCGGGTCCGGTTGCGCCGCGCGGGCCTTGACGCGCAGGAGATCGAGACCGCCCTTGCCGAGCAGGCCAGCGACGACGACAGAGTGTTTGGCAAAGATGCAACGGTCGCTGATGCACCGCCGGGCATGTCGCCTGATCGTTGGCGGTTCATCCGCCAGAACCGGGGCGCCGATGCGCGGCAGGCCTTGTCTGTGCTGGATCTTCCTGTCCTTGCGCTCTGGGGATCAGAGGACCTCAACGTCGACCCGCAACGAAACGCGGCCGCGTTCCAGGACATGCTCGGCTCGCGAGATGCACCGACCCGCATCCGGATCGTGCCGGATGCGACGCATGGGCTTCTGAAGGCGCGTGCTTACAACTGGCAGCTTTCTGAAGACTGGTCGCCCTATGCGATCGGGAGGTTCCTTGTGGAGGGGCGCCATGCCTTCGCGCCTGGCGCACTGGATCAGATTTCAGACTGGATCGGAGAAAGGGCGGGGATGCAGTAGCAGAGGTTCGTTCAGCGCGCCGCGCCCGCTTCACGCAGCCAACCGGGCGCCGATCCGATGCCGGGACGACCGGTCGGAACCTCTCCCTTCGCAGCGTGTCAGGGGCGCGCGCTTGACGATGACAGCCCCGGGTCGGTGAAATCTCCGCATGTCATGGAACGATCATCTCGCAATGCCGGAAAATTCTTGACCCAAGGGGCGTTGCGGCGAAAGATCAACCTGCAATTGTCGCAGTCCGGCAGGCCCAGAGGCGCGTGCGACCTCGGCCCCGGTCCCATCGGGAGATTTTCATCTTGGTCAAGCTCGCTCTTTCCGCCGCCGCCTATCTCATCGCCAATGCCGTCGGGCTACTGCTCGCCGCCGTGCTGCTTGCGGGATTCGAGATCGACCCGCTCTCCTTCGTCATCGTCGTGGTGGCCTTCTCGATCATTCAGGCGGTGCTCGGGCCGATGATCACCAAGATCTCGCTCAAGCAGCTGCCGCAGTTGATGGGCGGTGTGGCGCTTGTGACGGTCTCCATCGGGCTGCTGATCACCGACCTGCTGCTTGCCGGCATGTCGATCGGTGGCGTGGCCAACTGGCTGGCGGCGACGCTGCTGGTCTGGCTCGGAAGCCTGATCGCGACCATCCTGATCCCGGTCTACGTGTTCAAGCAGCTGGCCGAAGAGGCCAAGAGCAAGAAGAAGACGGCCTGAGACAGGGCCCGGCAAGGGAGCGGGAGCGATGGCGGAGCGCAGTCTCGGGCGGACCCTGTGGACCCTCGTCCTCGCGCTTCTGAACGCCACGCTGATTCTGCTGGCGCTATGCCTCTGGCTGGGCTGGAGCCTGTTCTCGACCGTCGAGCACATCACCGATGACGTGGCCGAGATCACCGGAACCATCCGCCCGTTGCGGGCCGAAATTCGCGACCTGACCAGCCAGATCGGCGAGACCCGCAGCAACCTTGCAGCCCTGCGCGAGGGCGGCGCGGATCTGCAGCTGTGCTCGGCGCTCGAGACGCAACTGGCCAGCGCGGAGGCCCGAGTCGCCGAGCTGACCGATACGCTGAAGGGCATCGAGGACGACCTCTATCCGGCCATCGAGCAGGCGGCGGGCACCGCCTTCGGCAATCTCGGCAGCGCCTTCGCGACGACCTTGCTCGAGGCGGTCGGGCTCGGCCCCGACAGCGCGCTGGTGACCGAGTAGCGCGGGCGTGATTGACTCGCGCGGGACGCCCTCGGTCTGCGCCCCTTCGAATGCCGTCTCAGCGTGGGACGATCGGCTTCGTGCAGAGCCGCAATGGCCCTTGATGCTCGCAGGCGGAGAAACTGGGCGCGACGGCCAGCCTCCTTCAGCGGACCAGTCTCGCGCGCCGTGCCCACAGCGGGCAAATGTGGTGCCCGCGAGGGCGGCAAAGGCACGCAGCTTTGCGCCGCAGGCGTTGGTGGTGACGCCTGTCCGGGTGTTCCGCGCGGCGAGGTCACGAAACCGGGAACTCGCGTTTTCCTTGACCTAGATCACCCCGCACTCGCCTCGATAGGTCTATCCTCGACGCAGATTTCGGACGAGAGCCAATGTCTTTGGATTCACAGGAAATAGCCGTCGCAGGGACGGTGGTCGCGGTTCGGGGCGCCGTTGTCGACGTCACCTTCCCTGGCGAGGCGATCCCGGCGATCAACGATGCGCTCGAGACCGAGGCAGCGGACGGCCGCCGCATCCTGCTCGAGGTCGCGGCGCAGCGGGATCGCACCACCGTGCGCACCATCGCGCTGCACAACACCAACGGGCTCGCGCGCGGCCAGCGCGTCACGACGCTGGGCGGTCCGCTCACCGTGCCGGTGGGCGGGGCGGTGCTGGGCCGTCTGCTCGATGTCACCGGCCGGACCGGCGACCGCAAGGGGCCGCTCCCGGAGGAGGCTCCGCGCCGCGCGATCCACGCCGCGCCGCCGCCGCTGCGGGCGCGCGGCGGGGCGTCGGAGCCGTTTCGCACCGGCATCAAGGTGGTCGATCTGCTGACTCCGCTGGCGCAGGGCGGCAAGGCGGCGATGTTCGGCGGCGCGGGCGTCGGCAAGACGGTACTGGTGATGGAACTGATCCACTCGATGGTGGCAGGCTATGACGGCATCTCGGTGTTCTCGGGCATCGGCGAGCGCTCGCGCGAAGGCCACGAGATGCTGCTCGACATGACCGAGGCCGGGGTGCTCGACCGAACGGTGCTGGTCTATGGCCAGATGAACGAGCCTCCGGGCGCGCGCTGGCGGGTGCCGATGACGGCTCTGACCATCGCCGAGCACTTCCGCGATGCCGAGCAGAAGAACGTGCTGCTTCTCATGGACAACGTGTTCCGCTTCGTGCAGGCGGGCTCGGAGGTCTCGGGCCTGCTCGGGCGACTGCCGAGCCGCGTGGGCTATCAGCCGACGTTGGCCACCGAGGTGGCGGACCTTCAGGAGCGCATCGCTTCGGTGGGCGAGGCCTCGGTCACCGCGATCGAGGCGGTCTACGTGCCGGCGGACGATTTCACCGATCCCGCGGTGGTCGCCATCGCCGGCCACGTGGACTCGATGGTGGTGCTGTCGCGCGCCATGGCCGCGGACGGCATGTACCCGTCGGTCGATCCCATCGCCTCGTCCTCGATCCTGCTCGATCCGCTTCTCGTGGGCGAAGAGCACGTGCGCATCGCCAACGAGGTGCGCCGCTCGATCGAGCATTACCGCGAGCTACAGGACGTCATCGCGCTCCTCGGCATGGAGGAGCTGAGCCGCGATGACCGCAAGGTGGTCGAGCGGGCCCGCCGGTTGCAGCGCTTCCTCACGCAGCCCTTCACGGTGACCGAGGCCTTCACCGGCATGGCCGGCGTCTCGGTCGATCTCGAGGACACCATCGCCGGCTGCCGCGCCATCCTCGAGGGCGCCTGCGACGACTGGGACGAGAGCTCGCTCTTCATGGTGGGCACGCTCGAGGATGCGCGCGCCAAGGAAGACACGGCGCGGGAGGCGGCATCATGAGCGCGCCGCTGCATCTGGTTATCACCACCACGATGGACGTGGTGGTCGACGATGCCGAGGTCACCTCGCTGCGGGCGCAGGACGAGAGCGGCGGCTTCGGCATCCTGCCGGGGCACACCGATTTCCTTACCGTCCTGCCGGCCTCGATCATCCGCTGGCGCAGCGCGGGCAGGCCCGAGCAGTTCGCCGGCGTCCGTGCCGGGCTGCTCTCGGTGAACGGAGGACGCGAGATCGCCATCGCCTGCCGAGACGCCATCCTCGGCGAGGACATCCACGCGCTCGAGGACCGGATCGCCGCTTTCCGCCGGGATCAGGACGATGCCGGGCGGCGCGAGCGTGTCGAGCAGATGCGCCTGCATGCCAATGCCGTGCGCGAGATGATCCGTCTGCTGCGCCCGGGGCAGGGCGACGTGCTGCCGCATCCCTCGGGCGTCGGTGCCGAACAGGGAGAACCGAGATGACCCGGCAGGAGAAAGACGCCGTCGAACACGCCGCGCGCAAGGCCGCAAATCTGGAGCGGATGAAGCAGAGCGATCCCGAGCCCTCGCTCGGCTCGCGGCTCGGCCAGATCGGCATTCTCGGCTGGGCGGTGCTGGTGCCGATGCTGCTGGGCGTGGTGCTGGGCCGGTTTCTCGACCGGGTCGCCGACACCGGCATCATGTTCACCGCCGCCGGGATCTTCCTCGGTGCCGCCATCGGCATGCACGCGGTCTGGAGATGGATGCACAGGCAATGACACCGGATCTCGCATATGCCGCCCTTGGCCTCGTCTCGGGCTTCCTCGTCGGGCTGGCGCATTTCGCCAGCCTGCGCCGGCTCACAGCGCTCTATCTCGAGGGGCGCGCGCCGAAGAAAGCCGTGGTGCTGCAACTTCTGCGACTCGCGCTCGTGGCGCTGGTGCTCTTCGGGCTGGTGCAACTCGGCGCGTTGCCGCTGCTTGCGGGCGCGCTGGGGCTGGTGTTGGGCCGCGAGGTGGTGGTCCGCCGCGCCCGGAGGGAGAGCTGATGCAAAGCCCGCTCGAACATGTTGTCCTGTTCCATGTCGGGCCGGTGCCGATCTCCGAGCCGGTGGTCGTCACCTGGCTGATCATGGCGGGGCTGGGCCTTTTCGCCTTCCTGTCCGCCCGCAAGCTCGCCATCCTGCCCAGCAGGACACAGACCGTGCTCGAGCTCTTCGTCACCGTGCTCGACGACCAGATACGCGAGACGATGCGCCGCGATCCAGCGCCGTTCCGGCCGCTGATCGGCACGCTGCTGCTCTTTGTACTGTTCGCCAACTGGATGTCGCTGATCCCCGGCATCGAGCCGCCCACCGCCCATATCGAGACCGACGCGGCGCTGGCGCTCTGGGTTTTCGTGGCGACCATCGCCTTCGGCATCTCCGGGCGCGGGCTCAGGGGCTATCTCGACACCTTCGTGGAGCCCAGCTGGGTGATGATGCCGCTTAACCTCATCGAGCAGATCACGCGCACCTTCTCGCTCATCATCCGCCTGTTCGGCAACGTCATGTCGGGCGTCTTCGTCGTCGGCATCGTGCTGTCTCTGGCCGGGCTCTTCGTGCCCATCCCGCTGATGGCGCTCGAGCTGCTGACCGGCGCCGTGCAGGCCTACATCTTCGCGATCCTCGCAACCGTCTTCATCGGCGCCGCCGCTGGAGAGAGCGAGGAGATCCCTCTCACCGCCAAGGAGTCTGAGTGACCATGGAAGGCAATCTTGTTGAAATCGTCTCGGTGCTGTCCGCCGCCATCGCAGTGAGCTTCGGCGCCATCGGCCCGGCGCTGGGCGAGGGCCGTGCCGTTGCCGCCGCGATGGACGCCATCGCGCGCCAGCCCGAAGCCGCCGGCACCCTCAGCCGCACCCTGTTCGTGGGCCTCGCCATGATCGAGACCATGGCCATCTACACCCTCGTCATCGCGCTGCTGGTGCTTTTCGCCAACCCTTTCGTCTGATCGGCATATCGCCATGACCATCGACTGGTGGACACTCGGTCTCCAGACCGTCAACGCGGCTATCCTGATCTGGCTGCTCGCCCGGTTCCTGTTCCGCCCGGTGTCCGAAATCATCGCCAAGCGGCAGGCGCTCGCCCATGCGGATCTCGACGCGGCGGAGGCCGCGAAGCAGGCCGCCGAGGCCGAGCGCGAGGCGGCGGTTGCCGCGCGGGCGGAGATCTCGGCCCGCCGCGCTGCCCTGCTCGACGCCGCGCAGGCGGATGCCGAGCGCGAGAAGGCGCGCCTCAAGGAGCAGGCGCAGGCCGAGATCGCCGAGGACCGCCGCCGCGCCGAGGCGGCGCAGGCGCGGGCCGAGGCCGACCGCCGCAAGGAGCTTGACGAACAGGCTGGCTACCTCGCCGCCGACATCGCCGAGCGGCTGCTGCGCCGGCTGCCCGATGCCGCGCGAACCGTGGGCTTCATCGACGGTCTGGTGGTGGCTGTGTCCGAGCTGCCTGCCGCGGTGCGCGATCGTCTGGGCAGCGACGGCCCGGTGCCGGTGCGCGCCGCGCGCATGCTGCTGCCCGAGGAGCGCGCCACGCTCGAGGCCCGCCTCGCCGAGGCGCTGGGCCGCACGCTTACGCTCGAGATCCGCGAGGATCCGGAGCTCATCGCAGGGCTCGAGCTCGACGCCACCAACGCCATCGTGCGCAACCATTTCCGGGCCGACCTGTCCCGGATCACAGCGGAGCTGACACGTCATGACTGATCGCAGCACCGACACCGACTGGCTCGCCCGCAGCCGCGCGCAGCTCGACCGGACCGATCTCGGGGCCGAGGCCAGGGCGGTGGGCCGCGTGGTCCAGCTGGCCGATGGCATCGCCCATGTCTCTGGCCTGCCCTCGGTGAGCCTCGGCGCGCTGCTGAGCGTCGAGAGCGGCGCCTTCGCCTTCGCCCACAGCCTCGGCGCCGAGGAGATCAACGCGGTGTTGCTCGACGAGACCGCGAGCGTGGCGGTGGGCGATCAGGTCAGCGACACCGGCGAGGTGCTGCGGGTGCCGGTGGGCGCCGGCTTTCTCGGCCGCATCGTCGACCCGCTTGGCCGTCCTCTCGACGGCGGCGCGGCCCCTGCGCCGGAGGACTGGCTGCCGGTGGAGCGCCCGGCGCCCGGGATCATCGAGCGCGGCCTCGTCTCCGAGCCGCTCGAGACCGGCGTGCTGGTGGTCGACAGTCTTTTCGCACTGGGCCGCGGGCAGCGCGAGCTGATCGTCGGCGACCGCGCCACCGGAAAGACCGCACTGGCGGTGGACGCGATCATCCACCAGAAGCACAGCGACGTGGTCTGCGTCTATGTCGCCGTCGGCCAGCGCGCCACGGCGATCGAGCGCGTGGTCGCGGCAGTGCGCGAGCACGGCGCCATCGAGCGCTGTATCTTCGTCGTCGGCAGCGCCTCGGCGGCGCCCGGCCTGCAATGGATCGCACCCTTCGCCGGCATGTCGATGGCCGAGCATTTTCGCGACAAGGGGCAGGACGCGCTGATCGTCATCGACGACCTGACCCAGCACGCTGCCACCCACCGCGAGCTGGCGCTGCTGACCCGCGAGCCGCCGGGCCGCGAGGCCTATCCCGGCGACGTGTTCTACCTCCATGCCCGCCTGCTCGAACGCGCGGCCAAGCTCTCGCCCGAGCTCGGTGGCGGCTCGCTCACCGCGCTGCCGCTGGCCGAGACCGATGCCGGCAACCTCTCGGCCTATATTCCGACCAACCTGATCTCGATCACTGACGGCCAGATTGTGCTCAACACGCATCTGTTCTCCACCAACCTGCGCCCGGCGGTCGACGTGGGCCTGTCGGTGAGCCGGGTCGGCGGCAAGGCGCAGGCCCCGGCGCTGCGCAAGGTCTCGGGCCGCGTGCGGCTCGATTACGCGCAGTTCCAGGAGCTCGAGATGTTCACCCGTTTCGGCGGCATCCAGAATGCCCGGGTGAAGGGGCAGATCGCCCGCGGCGAGCGCATCCGCGGGCTGCTCACCCAGCCGCGCTTCTCTGGCCTGCGGCTGGTCGACCAGGTGGCGCTGCTGGCGGCGCTGGCAGACGGCGTGTTCGACACGGTCCCGGTCGGGCGCATGGCCGAACTGCGCCGCAGGCTGCCCGCCAGGCTCGACTCCGAGGCCGCCGACGCGGTCGCCGCGCTTGCCAAGAGCCGTGCGCTCACCGATGAGGCCCGCGCTGCGTTGGTCGCGGTGGTGTCGCGACTGGCGGAGGAGGGGCGCGAGAGGGAGGCCGTGGCGACATGAGCAGCCGGCTCTCGGAGGTCGAGAAGCGCATCGTCACGGTGCACAAGCTCGACGCGGTGATCTCTGCCATGCGCGGCCTCGCGGCGGCGCGGGTGCAGGAGGCCAATCGCCATCTCGAGAGCATCCGTGCCTATGCCACCACCATCGGCGATGCCATCGGCGAGGCGCTGGCCTACGCCACGGGTCTCGGCCTCGACGCGCCGTTGCATGGCGGCGAGGGCAGCCGTCTGGTGGTGCTGTTCGCCGCCGAGCAGGGCTTTGCCGGCACCTATTCCGACAAGGTGTTCCAGGCCATCGAACCGCTCTGGGACGAGACCTGCGAGCTGGTGGTGATCGGCGACCGGGGACATGTCGTTGCCGAGGAGCGCAGGCTCGCCATCGCGTGGTCCGCCCCGATGATCGCGCATCCCTCGCAGGCCCCGGAACTGGCCACTCGGATGACCGACGCGCTGTTCCGGCGCATCACGCTGGAGCCGGTGACCCGCGTCACGCTGGTCCATGCCGATCCCGGCGCCGGCGGGGCGATGATGATCCGCATCAAGGAGCTGGTGCCCTTCGACTATGCCCGGTTTCGACCGTCTGAGCGCCGCCTGCCGCCGCTGGTGACCCTGCCGCCCGAGCGGCTGCTGGCGCAGCTTGTCGAGGAGCACATCTTTGCCGAGCTGATCGAGGCTGTGATGCTGTCCTTCGCTGCCGAGAACGAGGCAAGGATGCGCGCCATGGTGGCCGCCAAGGACAACGTCTCGGAAAGCCTTCAAGCGATGATCGGCGAGGCCCGCCGCCTGCGGCAGGAGGACATCACGCAGGAAATCACCGAGCTGGCGACCAGCAGCCTGGTCTGAGGCCCCATCGCGGGGCCCATTGCAGCCTGTGCACGGGTTTCCTAGGGTCGCGCCGAACCTGTGCCGAGGCGGATGACCATGACAGAGACCACCTATCACGGCGGCCCGATCTTCGACGGGCAGCGCCTGCTGCACGGCCATGCGCTGCGGATCGAGGCCGGCCGCGTGACGGCGCTGGCGCCCGAGGCGGAGCTTGCGGCGGCGGGCGAGGTCGTCGATCTCGGGGGCGATCTGCTGGCGCCGGGCTATGTCGATCTGCAGGTCAATGGCGGCGGCGGGGTGATGGTCAATGACGGCCCCACGGTGTCCGGCCTGGCGACCATCGCCGAAGCTCATCGCAGGCTCGGCAGCACCACGATCCTGCCCACCCTGATCACCGACACGCCCGAGCGTAGCCGCGCCGCGATCGAGGCCGTGGCGCAGGCCATCGCCGAGGGTGTGCCCGGCATCGGCGGGCTGCATCTGGAGGGGCCGCATCTGGCGCTCTCCCGCAAGGGGGCCCATGACGGCGCGCTGATCCGCCCGATGACGGAGGCCGACCTCTCGATGCTCCGCGACGCCGCCCGCCGCCTGCCGGTGCTCAAGGTCACGATCGCCCCCGAGAACACCACTCAAGCGCAGGTGGCCGCACTGGCCGAGGCCGGCGCGCTGGTCTCGCTCGGCCATACCGATGCAAGCTACGACACCTGCCTTGCCTATGCGCGGGCTGGCGCAAGCTGCGTGACGCATCTCTTCAACGCCATGCGCGGCCTCGACAAGCGCGAGCCCGGCGTGGTCGGCGCCGCCCTCGCCAGCCAAGCGCTCGCGGCGGGCCTGATCGCCGACGGCGTGCATGTGCACCCGGCCGCGATGCGCATCGCGCTGGCCGCCCGGCCGGAGGGCATCTTCCTTGTCACCGACGCCATGGCCGTGGCCGGCACCGAGGCGAAAGGTTTCCGCCTCAACGGGCGCGAGATCACCCGCGCCGATGGCCGGCTGGTCCTGCAGGACGGCACGCTGGCCGGGGCCGATCTCGATCTCACCCGTGCCATCAACCTTCTGGTTTCGGATCTGGGCCTGCCGCTCGAACCGGCCCTCGCCATGGCGACCTCGATCCCGGCGCGCCTCGCGAACCTGGGGCAGGGTATCGGAACCCTTGCCGCCGGCGCCCCGGCCCGCGCCATCCGCCTCCGGCACCGCGCTCAGGGGCTCGCCCTCATCGCCCCGCTCTGATCACCCCAAAGAGAAAGGGCGCCGAGCGCACCGCGCGCTCAACGCCCCTGTCTTCTTCTGGCCGAAAATATCCCGGGGGTCCCAGGGGCAGCGCCCCCGGGTCCGGCGTTATCAGCCTGCAGCCATCTCAGGCAACTCAGACCATGCCTTCCGATTTTGCCCAGTCGAGCGCCCGGTCGAGCGCCCGGCCAAAGCGGGCGAGGATCTCGGTCAGGTCGTCTTCGGTGACGATCAGCGGCGGGCAGAAGGCGACGGTCTCGTAGACGTTGCGCACGATCAGCCCTTCCTCGGCGCAGAGCGCCACGACCTTGGCCGCCATCGAGCCCGCCGGCTCGAAGGCCTCGCGGGTGTCGCGGTTCTTGGCCAGCTCGACGCCCGCGATCAGGCCCACGCCGCGCACTTCGCCGACCAGCGGGTGATCGGCGAACTTGCGCAGACCGTCCTGGAACATCGGCTCGAGGCGCTCGGCATTGCCCATCAGATCCTTCTCTTCGATGATCTTCAGGTTCTCGAGGCCCACGGCGCAGGCGACCGGGTGGCCCGAACCGGTGAAGCCGTGGCCGAAGGTGCCGAGCTTGGCGGTGTTGTCGGCAATGGCGTCATAGACCTTGTCGTTCACCACGATCGCGGCGAGCGGCATGTAGGACGAGGTCAGCTGCTTCGAGGTCACAAGGATGTCCGGGGTGAAGCCGAAACGCTCGCAGCCGAAGGGTTTGCCGGTGCGGCCGAAGCCGTTGATGACCTCGTCGGCCACCAGCAGGATGTCGTATTTCTTGCAGATCTCGGCAACGCCGGGCCAGTAGCCCTCGGGCGGCACCATGACGCCGCCGGCGCCCATCACCGGCTCGCCGATGAAGGCGCCGATGGTCTCGGGGCCCTCGGCAAGGATCGTGTCCTCGAGCTCCTTGAGCAGGCGCGCGGTGAACTGCTCCTCGGTCTCGCCCTCTTCGGCGAACTTCCAGTAATGCGGCGTGGTCAGGTGGGTGACCGGAATCGCGGGAAGGTCGAAATCCTTCTGGTTCGCCGGCAGCCCGGTGAGCGAGCCCGACGCGATGGTGATGCCGTGATAGGCCTTGTTGCGCGACAGGAACTTCTTCTTCTCCGGGCGGCCGAGGCCGTTGTTGAGGAACCAGACCATCTTGACGACGGTGTCGTTGGCCTCGGAGCCGGAGTTGGTGAAGAACACCTTGTTGAGCCCTTCCGGGGTCATCTCGACCAGCTTCTCGGCGAGGCGGATCGACGGCTCGTGCGACTTGTGCGCGAAGGTGTGGTAGTAGGGCAGCTTCTTGAGCTGCTCGTAGGCCACGTCGGCGAGGCGGTTTTCGGAGAAGCCCACGGCGACCGACCACAGGCCTGCCAGCGCCTCGTAATATTCCTTGCCCTCGGTGTCATAGACCTTGGCGCCGTCGCCATGGCTCATGATCATCGGACCCTTTTCCTCGTGCAGGCGCATGTTGGTGTAGGGGTGCATCGTGTAGGCGATGTCGGCGGCGTGAAGCGAGTTCGGACGCTGGTTCATGTTGGTCTCCGTATTGGCAGTGGCCCCCGCAGGGCCTGAGGTTTCGGTTGGGGAGAAGGCCGCGGGAGACTCAGGTCCCCGTTGGCGCACAGTTAAGATGACTTTGGGTCAAAGGTCACGGGGAGAATTTGATCAAATCTTTTCCAGTCCGCACCATTCCGCGATGAACAGAGCGATCGTGCCGGTCACGCGCTTCACCGAGGACAGTTTGACGCGCTCGTCGAAGCCGTGGATGGCTTCGGAATAGGGCCCGTAGACAAGGCACGGGGTCTCGCCGTAGATCACGAAGACCCGCCCGTCGAGATAGCCCGGCGTCACGAAGCTCTCGAGCGGCTTGGCGTAGCTCGACATGTGGGCGCGGGCGAGCGTGTCCTCGGCCTCGGTGCCTTCCTCGAGCACGTAGCCCTCCGCGAAGAAGCCGTTGAAGATCACCTCGGGCGGGTTGTTGGCGAGGAACGGGATGCGGTCTGAGACCCGGCGCAGGTGGTCCTCGATCTCGCGCGCGGCGTCCGCGGCCTTGATGCCGGGATAGAGCGCGATACGGCAGTCGAATTCGCACCAGGCCGGCACCGAGGAGGCCCAGTCGCCGCCGGCGATCTTGCCGACGTTGAAGTTGATCGGGTGCTCGAGCTCTTCGAAATACCGGTGCTCGCCCTTCTGGGCGTTCCACGCCTCCTCGAGCTCGCGCAGCCCCTTGATCAGGTCGTAGGCGGCCTCGATGGCGTTGGCCCCGGAGCCGGCCTCGCGCACGTGCACCGGTGCGCCCTGCACCCGGACGCGGAACCACAGCACGCCGGTGTTGGCGCGCACCAGCATGTCATCCTCGGGCTCGGGGATGATCGCGGCATCGGCATTGTAGCCGCGCAGAAGCGCCGCGAGCGCGCCGTTGCCGGTGCATTCCTCTTCGACCACCGATTGCTGGTAGAGCGTGGCGGCGGGTCGGTAGCCGAGGCGCTTGAGCGCATCCACGGCAAAGATATTGGCGGCGATCCCGGCCTTCATGTCTGCGATGCCGCGACCGTAGAGCCAGTCGCCGTCGCGCTTCGGCTCGAAGGGCGGGTGGCTCCACATATCAAGCGGCCCCGTGGGGACAACGTCGACATGGCCGTTGAGCACCAGCGACTTCCCCGTCTCCTCGCGCGGACGTATGGTGCCCACCACGTTGATCGCGTTGGAGTAATCGACCTCGACCGGCGAGAAGCCGGGGTGATGCTTGATGTCGTCCACCTCGATGGTCCAGCGGTCCATCGCGTAGCCGCGGGCCTTCAGCGCGTCATGCAGGAAATCCTGTGCGGTCGCCTCCTGTCCCCGCAGGGACGGATGCCGCCCGAGCGCCTCGGTGAAGGCGATCTGTTCCTCGAAGCCCTCTTCGACGGCGGCGAGGATCTTTTCGGTCAGCTCGGCAGAGAGGGTCATGTCCCGCGCCCCATGAAGCCTTCCATGAAGGAGACCAGCGAAGTGGTGAGGTCCTCGGAGAGGTAGCCGCCTTCCTGCACGATCACCGTGGGGTAGCCGGCGGCGGCGATCATCTCGCCGGCGCGCCGGAAGCCGTCCCAGCTGATCTGCATGCCGAGCAGCGGATCGTTCTCGTGCGCATCGAGCCCGAGGCTCAGCATCAGCGCGCCCGGCTGGTAGGCGGCGATCTTCTCCAGCGCGTCAGCGATGGTCTTCAGCCAGGCCTCGTCGGTGGTGGTGCGGGGCAGGGGGTAGTTGGTGTTGAAGCCCGCGCCCGCGCCGGCGCCGGTCTCGTGGGCGTAGCCGACGAAGAACGGGTAGTAGGTCTCGGGATCGGCGTGGATCGAGATCGTCATCACGTCGTCGCGCTCGTAGAAGATCGCCTGTGTGCCGTTGCCGTGATGCACGTCGATATCCAGCGTCGCGACCTTGTCGTGCTGGCTGCGCAGCCGCGCGGCGGCGACGGCGGAGTTGTTCATCATGCAGTGCCCGGCGGCCATGTCGGCCGAGCTGTGGTGCCCGGCGGGGCGGCAGAGCGCATAGGCGGCGCGATCTCCGGCCAGCACCGCGTCTGCGGCAGCGACGGCGCAGTCGGCGGCCCGGCGCGATGCGGTCCAGGTGTGCTCGCCGATCGGGGCCGAGGTGTCGCCCATGTGCCAGCCGGCGCGCCCGACGATGCTGGCCGGATAGGTCGCGAAGCCGCGCTGCGCAAAGACGTTCGGCACCACCTCGGGGCCGGCATTCGGCAGCGCCTGCCACTGCTCCCAAGCGGTCTCGAGGAAGGTGAGGAAGTCTTCCGTGTGGACCTCCGCGAGCGCATCGCGCGAGGCTTCCGCCGGTTCGATGGCGTCGAGGCCGAGCTGATCGAGCCCCGCCTTCAGCAGCTTTGCGCGCTCGGCCTGCTCGGCGTTGCGCAGGATCTTGCCGTGGGTCAGGCGAAAGACCGGATCGTGGAGGTCGGTCTCGGGGGCATAGAAACACTTCATCAGTCTGGCTTCTCTTCCATGTTGCGGAATTGCTCGACAACGAGGTCGCGGGCGACCTCGATATGGTAGCGCAGCGCCTCGACGGCCTCGGGCTCGTCGTGGCGCAGCATCGCGTCGAGGATGGGTTGGTGGGTGTCGGCCAGCTTCTGGGCGTCATCGTAGAGCCGGCCGATCATCATGATCGTCAGTTCCGACTCCATCGCGATCTGGTCGAACGTGGCGAGGAACTTCGGGTTGCCGGAGCCGGCGCAGATCAGCCGGTGGAATTCCATGTCGGCCTCGACCTGCGTCAGCATGTCGAAGCCGGGGCCGGCGACGCGGCGCATCTCTTCTATCTGCTGAACAAGGCGGGGGCCGCTCTCGCCCATCCCGTCGCGGATCAGACGGCGTACCGCCGCGGTCTCGATCACCAGCCGGAATTCGTAGAGATCGGCCAGTTCGCGCGCCGTGATCGAGCGCACGAAGAAGCCGCGATTGGGCAGGTAGGTCACCAAGCCAGAGTTCTCGAGCAGCCGCGCCGCCTCGCGCACCGGGGCGCGGCTCACACCGAGCTGGCGGGCCACCACCGATTCGGAGAGCCGTTCGCCCTGCGACAGCTGACCGGTCACGATCGCCTTGCTGAGCAGGCGCGCGACGCGCTGAACGAGTCCCTCGCGGTCGAGAGGCTGAAAGCCGTCGTTGTCCTGTTTTGGGTCCATGAAATCGAAACCGAAATGCACAAGTTGCGATCACGCTAATTGTAGGTTTGCCGATTGTCGACAATTTCCTTGACCAAAGATGCGTTCTCGGCCTTTCTTTACGGCAAGCGATGAAAAGGACGACTTTGATGCCCGATGGAGCACCCGCCGACACCGTCACCCAGCTGCGCCGCGATCTGGCTGCCGCCTACCGGCTGATCGCGCATTTCGGAATGGATGACGGCATCTACACCCATATCTCCGCGCGTCTGCCGGATGGTCCGGGTGGCGAGAAGCGCTTCCTTCTGAACCCTTACGGCCTGCGCTTTGACGAGGTGACGGCGGCGAATCTCGTCACCGTGGACGAGACCGGCGCGGTGGTCGACGATCCCTATGGCGCTGGCGTCAACGCGGCCGGCTTCACCATTCACTCGGCCGTGCACATGGCGCGGCACGACGCGGTCTGCGTGCTGCACACCCACACCGTCGCCGGTGTCGCGGTGTCCTCGATCAAGGAGGGGCTGCTGCCGCTGAACCAGTGGTCGGCGCAGTTCTTCAACCGAATCGCCTTCCACGACTACGAAGGCATCGCGCTGAACCTCGAGGAGCGCGAGCGCATCGTGGCCGATCTCGGTGAGAAGCAGGTCATGCTGCTGCGCAACCATGGCACGCTGCTGCTGGGCCGCTCGGTTGCCGAGGCGGTGAAACTGGCGCTGAACCTCGAGCGGTCCTGCAAGGCGCAGGTGGCGGCTCTGGGCATGGGGCAGACGCCGATCGTGCTGCCCGACGATGTCGCCGAGCACACGGCCGGCCAATATCAGAAAATGTATGACAAGATGGAAGGCGCCGGCGGCAAGGATCCCGAGTGGGATGCCTTCCTGCGGATGCTGGAAACCGCCGCTCCCGGCTACAAGGGCTGAGTGGCGACCCGAGAGATAACCAATGCGGCCCGGCGCAGAACCGGGCCCGACACCCCGAAACCAAACTGACAGGGAAAACATGAAACATCTCAAAGCGACGACCTTCCTGATCGCCGCCGCCCTCGCGGCGCCGCTTGCAGCCCAGGAGGCCGGTGGCCGGCTCGACATCGTGGTTCAGCCCGAACCGCCCTCGCTGATGCTGGGCCTGGTGCAGAACGGCCCGACGCAGCTTGTTGCCGGCGACATCTACGAGGGCCTGCTGCGCTACGGCACCGACCTGCAGCCGCAGCCGCTGCTGGCGAAAAGCTGGGAGATCTCGGACGACGGCCTGACCTACACCTTCACGCTCAACGAAGGTGTGAAGTGGCACGACGGCGAGGATTTCACCGCCGAGGACGTGGTGTTCTCTGCCGATGTCTTCCTGCGCGAGACCCACGCCCGCCTGCGCGCCTCGCTGGCCTATGTCGAGAGCATCACCGCGCCGGACGACACCACCGTGGTGTTCCAGCTGAAAGAGCCCTTCGGCCCGTTCATCAGCGTCTTCGAGACCGGCACCATGCCCATCGTGCCCAAGCACATCTATGAAGGCACCGATTTCGCCAACAACGAGATGAACGCCACGCCGATCGGCACCGGCCCGTTCAAGTTCGAGGCCTGGGAAAAGGGCAGCTACATCCACCTCGTGAAGAACGAGGACTACTATGTCGACGGTCTGCCCTATCTCGACGAGGTCTATTACCGCGTGATCCCGGATGCCGCCGCCCGCGCCGTGGCCTTCGAGACCGGCGAAGTGGACGTGCTGCCCGGCGGCTCGGTCGAGAACTGGGACGTGCCGCGTCTGACCGAGATGGACAATGTCTGCTCGACCGGCTCGGGCTGGGAGTTCTTCGCGCCGCACGCATGGATGTGGCTCAACAACCGCGAAGGTCCGACCAGCGACGTGCGCTTCCGCCAGGCGGTGATGTACGCGATGGACCGCGACTTCCAGCGCGACGTGGTGTGGAACGGCTTCGGCAACGTCGCCACCGGCCCGGTCTCGTCGAAGACCAACTTCTACTCGGACGACGTGACGATCTACGATCACAACCCCGAGAAGGCCGAGGAGCTGCTGGCCGAGATGGGCTATGACGGTGAAGAGGTCCGCCTGCTGCCGCTGCCCTATGGCGAAACCTGGCAGCGCTGGGCCGAGGCCATCCGCCAGAACCTGAGCGAGGTCGGCATCAACGTGTCGATCGACAGCACCGACGTCGCGGGCTGGAACGAGAAGACGTCCCAGTGGGACTACGACATGGCCTTCACCTATCTCTACCAGTACGGCGATCCCGCGCTGGGCGTGTCGCGCAACTACACCGCCGACCGCATCCAGAAGGGCAGCCCGTGGAACAATGTCGAAGGCTACGACAACCCCGAGCTCGACGAGAAGTGGTTCGCCGCCGCGACCATGATCTCGCCGGAAGAGCGTCAGGCCGCCTATAACGAGATCCAGCAGGAGATCGTCGACGACGTGCCCGTGGCGTGGCTTCTCGAGCTCGAGTTCCCGACCATCTACCGTTGCGACATCAAGGACCTCGTGACCACCGGCATCGGTGTCAATGACGGCCCGCGCAACGCCTGGATCGAGCAGTAACCCAACCGGTTCGGGCCGGACTGTCCCTTGTCCGGCCTGACCTCGAGGCGCCGCCCCTTCCCCGTGGACGGCGCCTCGGGAAACAGATTCCCCTCCGAGGACGCATGACCATTCTCATCGCAATCCTCTCGCGGCTCGCGAAGGCGGCACTCACGCTGCTTGCCATCGCTGTCCTGAACTTCTGTCTGCTGCACGCAGCGCCGGGTGACCCGGCGGTGGTGCTGGCAGGCGAGGCGGGCGCGGCCGACGAGCAGATGATCGCGCAGCTGCGCGAACGCTTCGGCCTTGACCAGCCGCTTTACGTGCAGCTCGGCAAGTATATCGCCGGCATCGTGCAGCTGGATCTTGGCTATTCCTTCCGCCAGAGCGCCCCGGTGATCGACCTGATCGCCGAGCGGCTGCCGGCAACGCTGTTGCTGACCCTGACCGCCTTCGTGATCTCGCTGACCTGCGGCATCGCGCTGGGCGTCGCCGCCGCCGCCCGCGTCGGCAAGGTCTCGGATTCGCTCCTGACCACGCTGGCGCTGCTGTTCTACGCCACGCCGCTCTACTGGCTGGCGCTGATGGCGGTGCTGGTGTTCTCGGTCTGGCTCGGCTGGCTGCCCGGCTTCGGCTACGAGACCGTGGGCTCCGATTTCTCGGGCTTTGCCCGTGCCATCGACATCCTCAAGCACCTGATCCTGCCGGCGCTGACGCTGGGGCTGTTCTTCATGGCGGTCTACATGCGCATGACGCGGGCCTCGATGCTCGAGGTCTCGACCGCGGACTTCGTCAAGACCGCCAAGGCCAAGGGCCTGTCGGGCCCGGTGATCCGCCGCCGCCACATCCTGCGCAACGCCATCCTGCCGGTGGTCACGCTGGCGGGCCTGCAGGCGGGGCAACTCGTCGGCGGCGCGGTTCTGACCGAGACCGTCTTCGCATGGCCCGGCATCGGCCGGCTGATGTTCGAAAGCCTCGCCGCGCGCGACTACAACACCATTCTCGGGGTATTCCTCGTGTCCGCCGCCATGGTCATCCTGTTCAACATCGTGACCGACATCGTCTACCGGATCGTCGATCCCCGGATCGGAGCGAGGGCCTGAGCCATGTGGAAACGTTTCAGAAGCAATATCGGTGCCATGGTCGGGGTCGTCCTGCTTGTCGCCGTCATCTTCATCGCCATCTTCGCGCCGCTGATCTTCGCCAACACGCCCTGGCAGATGGTGCAGCGCCCGTTCCTCGCGCCGTTTGCGATGGAGAGCCTGCCGCTCGGCACCGACACGCTGGGCCGCGACGTGGCTGCCCAGCTGGCCTATGGCGCACGGGTCTCGCTGCTGGTCGGGCTGGTCTCGACGCTGGTGGCGCTGCTCATCGGGGTACCGCTTGGCGCGCTGGCCGGGTTCTATGGCGGATATGTCGATGAAGGCGCCATGCGCTTCACCGAGTTCTTCCAGACCATCCCGAACTTCGCGCTGGCCATCGTGCTGGTGGCGATCTTCGAGCCGACGCTGGCCTCGATCACGCTCGCCATCGCCATTGTCTCCTGGCCGCCGGTGGCGCGCCTGGTGCGGGCCGAGGTGATGTCGGTGCGCAAGCGCGAGTTCGTCGATGCCGCGACGCTGGCGGGCCTGTCGAAGCCGCGCATCCTGGTGCGGCAGGTGCTGCCCAACACGGTCTCGCCGATCATCGTCATGGCCTCGCTGATGGTCGCCACCGCGATCCTGCTGGAGAGCTCGCTCTCCTTCCTCGGCCTCGGCGATCCCAATGCCATGAGCTGGGGCTACATGATCGGTGCCGCGCGCACGGTGATCCGCTCGGCCTGGTGGCTGAGCTTCTTCCCCGGCATCGCCATCGTCATCACGGTGCTGGCGCTGAACCTCATCGGCGAAGGTCTCAACGACGCGCTGAACCCGCACCTCTCCCGGAAGGGCAAGGCATGAGCACGACACTTTCCATCGAACACCTCACCATCGGCCTGCCGGAGGGCGCGGATCGCCCCTTCGCGGTCGAGGACGTGAGCATGGCCATCGAGAAGGGCGAGATCCTCTGCGTGGTCGGTGAATCCGGCTCTGGCAAGTCGATGACCGCCAACGCGCTGATGGGGCTGTTGCCGCCGGGCGTGAACGTGAAAGCGGGGCGCGCCATGTTCGAGGCCCGCGACGTGCTGCGTCTGCCCGAGGGTGAGAAGCAGGCGCTGCGCGGCGCCAGCATGGCGATGATCTTCCAGGAACCGATGACGGCGCTGAACCCGCTGATGCGCATCGGTGACCAGATCGTCGAGGTGTTCGCCGCGCATGACCGCTACACCCAGTCCGAGCGCCGCGAGAAGGCGCTCGCACTGATCCGCGAAGTGCAGCTGCCCGATCCGGAAAAGATCATCCGCGCCTATCCGTTCCAGCTCTCCGGCGGACAGCGGCAGCGGGCGATGATCGCCATGGCACTGGCGCTCGAGCCGAAGCTGCTGATCGCCGACGAGCCCACGACGGCGCTCGACGTGACGACGCAGGCGCAGATCCTCAAGCTGATCCTCGACCTGCGCGAGAAGCGCGGCATGGCGGTGATGTTCATCACCCATGACTTCGGCGTGGTGGCCGAGATCGCCGACCAGGTGATCGTCATGCGCATGGGCAAGGTGGTCGAGCGCGGCTCTGCCACCGAGGTGCTGGAGAACCCGCAGCACGACTATACCAAGCGTCTGCTCGAGGCGATCCCGACCGGCAAGCTGCCGGAGGCACGGCAGCTCTCGGAGACGCCGGCGCTCGAGATCAAGGGGCTGCGCAAGATCTACCGCACTGGCGGCGGCATGTTCAAACCGGTGCGCGAGGTGCGCGCGGTGGACGATGTCTCGCTCACCGTGGCGCGCGGCGAGGTGCTCGGGCTCGTCGGCGAATCGGGCTCCGGTAAGTCGACGCTCGGGCGCACCGCGGTGCGGCTCGTCACCCCCGATGGCGGGCAGGTGATGGTCGGCGGCACCGATCTTGCGGCGCTGTCCGACGAGGAGCTGCGCAAGCAGCGCCACAAGGTCCAGATGGTGTTCCAGGATCCCTATGCCTCGCTCAACCCGCGCCAGCGCATCATGGGCGCGATCACCGACGGGCCGATCACCCGCGGCATTCCGCGCAAAGAGGCCGAGGCCCGCGCCCGCGAGCTGCTCGAGATCGTGGGGCTGGGGGCGGATGCCGCCAGCCGCTTCCCGCACGAGTTCTCCGGCGGCCAGCGTCAGCGCATCGGCATCGCCCGGGCGCTTGCGATGGACCCCGAGCTGATCATCGCCGACGAGGCGGTCTCGGCGCTCGACGTGTCGATCCAGGCGCAGGTGCTCGACCTGCTGCGGGAGCTGCGCGAGAAGCTCGAGCTGTCGATTCTGTTCATCACCCACGACCTGCGGGTCGCGGCGCAGCTCTGCGACCGCATCGCGGTGATGCAGAAGGGCAAGCTGGTCGAGATCGGGACGGTGCACGACATCTTCCTGAACCCGCAGCAGGAGTACACCCGCAAGCTGCTCGCCGCCGTGCCCGGTGCCGACTGGGACCAGCAGGGAGCGGCCTGAGCATGATCGGGGTCGTCACCAACACCGCGTTCGAGATGTTCGACCGCTTCAGCCCGATCTTCGCAGCCGAGGCGCCGGAGATCACCATCCTGCGCCCCGAGGATGTCGAGCGCCCCGAGGAGGTGTCCTTCGTGTTCACCTTCCGCCCGGCCGACGATGCCTTCGCGCCCTATCCCAATCTGCAGGCGGTGTTCTCCGCCGGGGCCGGGACCGACGCCATCGACGCCTGTCCGTCGCTGCCCGAGGGCGTGCCGGTCTACCGTGTCGAGGATGCCGACCAGGCGCTGCAGATGGCGGGCTATGCGGCCTTTCACGTGCACTGGCATCACCGCCACATGGCGCAATACGTCGCCCAGCAGCGCGACGCCGTGTGGGAGCGTGTGCTGACGGGGCTGTCGCCGACCCACAAGCGGGTTGGCGTGCTGGGCTTCGGGCACATGGGCCGCGCCATTGCCAAGGGCCTCATGGCGCTGGGCTACCCGGTCTCGGCCTATGCGCGCTCGCAGCCCAATCCGCCCGAGCCGGGCGTGCGCCATTTCACCGATGGCCAGATGGACGCTTTCCTCGCCGAGAGCGACATGCTGGTGAACGTGCTGCCTTTGACCGAGCAGACCAAGGGCCTGATCGACGCCGCCTTCCTGCGCAAGCTCCCCGAGGGGGCGGCGCTGATCCACATGGGGCGCGGCGGGCAGGTCGACGAGGCGCAACTGCTCGAGGTGCTCGACGCGGGTCACCTCTGCGGCGCGTCGCTGGATGTCTTCGACACCGAGCCGCTGCCGGCAGAGAGCCCGCTCTGGGGCCATCCCAAGGTGCTCATCACCCCGCATGTGGCGTCGATCCCCGAGGCCACCTTTGTCGTGCGCGGCATCCGCGACCGGATGCGCGCGCTCGTTCCCGCCTGATCCTCTCCTCTTCTCCCCGCAGGACGCCATGACCACCGATCCCAACGACCTCTCCGCCCGCGAACTCGCGGCCCGCGTCCGCTCGGGCGCGCTCTCTGCCAGCTCCGTCATCCGCGATACGCTTGACCGCGTCGCCAAAATGAACCCGCTGGTGAACGCGATCATCCAGGACTGCGGCGCCGACGCCATGGCCGAGGCCGAGGCGCTTGACGCGCGCATCGCCAAGGGCGAGGCGGTGGGGGCGCTGGCGGGCGTGCCGGTGACCATCAAGGTGCTCTCGGATCAGGCGGGCTATGCCTCGACCAACAGCTGCCGCATCTTCAAGGACGTGATGGCGACCGAGGACGCGCCCTTCCTGCGCCACCTGCGCGAGAAGGACGCCATCGTCATCGGGCGGACCAACACGCCGGCCTTCTCTTATCGCTGGTTCTCCACCAACAACTTCTACGGCGACACCAAGAACCCCCACAATGACACGCTGACCGCCGGCGGCTCGTCGGGCGGGGCAGGGGCTGCGGTGGCGACCGGCATGGGCCATATCGGCCACGGCACCGACATCGCGGGCTCGATCCGCTATCCGGCTTATGCCTGCGGCGTGCAGGGGCTGCGCCCGACGCTGGGCCGCGTGCCGATGTTCAACGCCTCTTCCGGCGATCGCGGCGTGGGGCCGCAGCTGATGGCGGTTTCGGGCCCGCTGGCGCGCCGGGTCGACGACCTGCGGCTGGGGCTCGAGGGCATGGCGGGCTACGCGCCCGAGGATGTCTGGAGCGCCCCGGTGCCGCTGGTCGGCCCGACCTACCGCCGCCGCGTGGCGCTGGTGAAGCGCCCGGGCGGCATCGACACCGATCCGCGCATCCTAGAGGATCTCGACCGCGCCGCGGCGATCTTTCGCGCCGCCGGCTGGCAGGTCGACGAGCCTGCCGAGGTTCCGGAAATCCGCGAGGCGGTGGAACTGCAGATCGACCTGTGGCTCTCGGACGATCACGCAACCAAGCTGCGCATGGCGCATGAAGAGGGCGATCCCGGCGCCATCGCGCTGCTCGAGCACTACGCGCCCCGCGCCGAGGCCATCGACGCCAAGCGTTTTGGCGAGGTGTTCCAGCGCCGCGCCACGTTGGCCCGGCACTGGCGCCACTTCCTGCAGGACTACCCGGTGGTGCTGATGCCGGTTTCGGCGGAGCTGCCGTTCAAGCAGGATGCCGACCTTGAAGGTGGCGACGCGGTGGCGCGGCTCTGGGAGGCGCAGCTGCCCCAGATCGCCTTCCCGGCGCTGGGCCTGCCGGGCATCGCCGTGGCCTCGGGGGTGGTCGACACCGTGCCCTCTGGCGTGCACCTGATCGGCGCACCGTGGCGCGAGGACGTGCTCTGCGACGCGGGTGAGGTTCTCGAGCGCGGGTTCGGCTTTCCCGGCCTCGTGTCCTGACAAAGCTTGACAGATGGGGCGCAAAGCCCCATTTGGGACGGTAACGCTGCGCTGCCGCGTGAGCTAGCCGCGCCATTGGGCGGGAGGATCCCTCCCTGTCGGGCGCATCAGCGTTGCCAATACCGATTTCCCCATCACGCAGGGTTCTCGATGCGACGGCCGGATGGCGCGGGATACGCCCGCCTGTCCCGAGGCCGCGCCGCACCCTGACCATGTCGCCCTTCCCGGGCGGCAGGTTCGTACGCCGTATCCGTGCCCGAGGAAGGGTCGTGCGGCCCGACAAAGGATATCTCTTGTTCGATTTCGACATGCTCGGCCTTGCGCCGACCCTCTCCGAAGCCCTGAAGCGCAATGGCTTTTCCGAGCCGACCCCGATCCAGAACCAAGCCATTCCGCTGGCGCTCGAGGGGCACGACGTGCTCGGCCTCGCCCAGACCGGCACCGGCAAGACGCTGGCCTTCGGCCTACCGCTGATCGATGGCCTGCTGGCCCAGCCCGGCAAGCCGGCGCCCAAGACCGTCAAGGCGCTTGTGCTGGCGCCGACCCGCGAGCTGGTCAACCAGATCGCCGACAGCCTGCGTCAGCTCACCGACGGCACCAAGCTGCGCGTCGGCACCGTGGTCGGCGGCCAGTCGATCAACCGCCAGATCAACTTCCTCAGCCGCGGCACCGACATCCTTGTCGCCACGCCGGGCCGTCTCATCGACCTGATGGACCGCAAGGCGGTGGACCTGTCCACCGTGCGCCAGCTGGTGCTCGACGAGGCCGACCAGATGCTCGACATGGGCTTCATCCACGCCCTGCGCCGCATCGCGCCGCAGCTTGGTACCCCGCGCCAGACCATGCTGTTCTCGGCCACCATGCCGAAGCAGATGGAAGAGCTCTCCTCCGCCTACCTGACCAACCCGCGCCGGGTGCAGGTCTCGCCCCCGGGCAAGGCCGCCGACAAGATCACCCAGTCGGTGCATTTCGTCGACAAGGCCGGCAAGCCGTCGAAGCTGCGCGAGCTTCTGGGCCGCGATGACGAGTCGCTGACGCTGGTCTTCGCCCGCACCAAGCACGGTGCCGAGCGGCTGATGAAGGGGCTGGTGGCCGATGGCTACAACGCCGCCTCGATCCACGGCAACAAGAGCCAGGGTCAGCGCGACCGCGCCATCAAGGCGTTCCGCGACGGCGACATCAACGTGCTCGTCGCCACCGACGTGGCGGCCCGCGGCATCGATATCCCCGGCGTGGCCTACGTGGTCAATTACGACCTGCCGGAAGTGCCGGACAACTACGTGCACCGCATCGGCCGCACCGCGCGGGCGGGCCGCGAAGGGGAGGCCATCGCCTTCTGCGCGCCTGACGAGGCCGATCTGCTGCGCCAGATCCAGAAGCTGATGAAGATCGACATCCCCGTCGCTTCCGGTGACGCGCCGACCGAGCTGACCGAGGGCGGCCCGCGCCGTCGTCGCGGTGGCGGCGGCGGTGGCGGCGGCGGCCGGGGCCGTGGTGGCTTTGGCGGTGGCAAGCCGCAGGGCGCCGGCAAGCCCGGCGGTGGCCAGGGCCAGCGGCGTCGTCGTCCGCGCCGTCGCGCGGCCTGAGCGCCAGGGACAGGGACGGGCCAAGATTTTTAGCTAAAAATCTTGGCGCCGGTGAAGACAAAACGCCCGGACGGGGATCTCCGTCCGGGCGTTTTCTGTTCTGAGCGGAAGGTGGCGCCTACTGGGCCAGCTTCTTCGCGACGATCTCGTTCACCGCTTTGGGGTTGGCCTTGCCGCCGGTGGCCTTCATCACCTGGCCCACGAACCAGCCCGCGAGCTTGGGGTTCTGCTTGGCCTTCTCGACCTGCGCCGGGTTGGCGGCGATGATCTCGTCGACCGCTGTCTCGATGGCGCCGGTGTCGGTCACCTGCTTCATGCCGCGCTCTTCGACGATCTGCTCCGGGTCGCCGCCTTCGGTGTAGACGATCTCGAACAGGTCCTTGGCGATCTTGCCCGAGATCGCATCCGACTTGATCAGACGCACGATGCCGGCGAGCTGCGCCGGGGAGACCGGGCTCTCGGTGATCTCGTGGCCTTCCTTCTTGAGCCGGCCGAAGAGCTCGTTGATCACCCAGTTGGCGGCGAGCTTGCCGTCGCCGGCGTCGCCCGCGACCTTCTCGAAGAAGGCGGCGTTGGCGACCTCGGCGGTCAGCACGCTGGCGTCATACTCGGACAGGCCGAACTCCTTGACGAAGCGCGCCTTCTTCTCGTCGGGCAGTTCGGGCAGGGAGGCGGCGATGTCATCGACCCAGGCCTGCTCGATCTCGAGCGGCAGCAGGTCGGGATCGGGGAAGTAACGGTAATCATGCGCTTCTTCCTTGGAGCGCATCGAGCGCGTCTCGCCCTTGTCCGGATCGTAGAGACGGGTTTCCTGGTCGATCGAGCCGCCGGCCTCGAGGATGGCGATCTGGCGCTTCGCCTCGTAGTCGATGGCCTGCTGGATGAAGCGCATGGAGTTCATGTTCTTGATCTCGCAGCGGGTGCCGAGATGCGAGAAGTCCTGCGTTTCCTGGTATTTCTCGTACTGGCCCGGGCGGCAGACCGAGACGTTCACGTCGGCGCGCAGGTTGCCGTTCTGCATGTTGCCGTCGCAGGTGCCGAGATAGCGCAGGATCTGGCGCAGCTTCGACACGTAGGCCGCCGCTTCCTCGGGGCCGCGGATGTCGGGGCGCGAGACGATCTCCATCAGTGCCACGCCGGTGCGGTTGAGGTCGACGAAGGACATATTGGGGTCCATGTCGTGGATCGACTTGCCGGCGTCCTGTTCGATGTGGATGCGCTCGATCCGCACGAGGCGGGCGATGCCCGGCTCCATGTCGACGATCACCTCGCCCTCGCCCACGATCGGGTGGTAGAGCTGGCTGATCTGGTAGCCCTGCGGCAGGTCCGGGTAGAAGTAGTTCTTGCGGTCGAAGGCGGATTTCAGGTTGATTTCGGCCTTCAGGCCGAGCCCGGTGCGCACCGCCTGCTCGACGCAGTATTCGTTGATCACCGGCAGCATGCCCGGCATCGCCGCGTCCACGAAGGCCACGTTCGAGTTCGGCTCGGCGCCGAACTTGGTGGAGGCCCCCGAGAACAGCTTGGCCTCGGAAGAGACCTGCGCATGGACCTCCATGCCGATCACCAGTTCCCAGTCGTATTTCGCCCCGGCGATGACCTTGGGTTTGGGGGGCTCGAAGCTCAGGTCAAGCATGGCGTATCCTCGTCTCGCAATTCGCGATGGGGATACGCCAGAGCGGCAGAGGGAGCAAGAGCGCTGGCGGCGCAGGGCGACGGAGACAGTGTGACACCGGCCTCGGTGAAGCGGACCTCGCGCCCGAGGCGCAATTGATGGGCGAAATGCTCAGCCAGTGCCGAGCGCGCGCGGCTCTCGCCGAGGCGCAGGCGATCGCTGGCGTCGGTCTTGCCGGCGAAGGCCCGGGCGTTGGCCCAGAGCGCGGGATGGATCTCGCGCAGGTGGTCCTCGACGATCCAGCCGAAGCAGCCGCTGATCCGGGCCCGGGCGCTGCTGGGCTCCGACGCACCCGAGAGGCTCATGCCGCAGAAGGCCGCAAGAAGATTGGCGGTGTGCTGGTCGGGACGGCGGGTGAGGATGTCGTGCAGGCCCTCGGTGAAGAGTTCCGCATCGACATGGGCGAAGCCGCGCAGCTGGCCGCTTGCGAGCGCGTCGAACCAGACCCAGACATAGCCGCCGGCCCCCCAGATATCGGCGGTGCGCCCGGCGGTGCGTCGGGCCTCGAGTTCGAGCCGGTCCCAGTTTCCGAAACGGGTCGGCATCAGGTCCCGGCCGAGCGCGCGCATGTGGGCGGGGCAGGCGGGATCGAGGTCGATCAGGTCCTCGTACTCGTCGATCACCCGGCGGCTCGGGCGCGGATCGAGTTCGAGCAGGGCGCAGCGCAGCGCGGCGATGGCCGGCGAATCGAACTCCAGCGGATGAAACGGCGCGATCAGTCGCGCCGCGGTCTCGAGGTGCTGCGAGCGGGCGTCGCGGCGCAGTGTCAGGGCGTCGTCGCTCGCCGGGACGGCCTCCCACGCCTCGGCCACGGTCAGATGGGCTTGTGCGACGGCATAGGAGAGCCACGCGGACTCTGCCAGCCCGTCGACGGCGTCATGCAGGCAGTACAGCGTCTGCCGCGCCGTCGTGGCATCGTTTCCCGTGACGGCGGCGAGCGCGGTCTCGACGACGTCCGAGCAGGCCCCCTCGGCGAGCAGCCGGGCGACGGGCATGCCGCCGCACGTCGCCGCGCGGCCAGTATCGGCCTCGCGCAGCCGTTCGGCCAATGTCTCCCAGTCTTCCTGCCGCGCGAGGTAGCGCCCGGCCAGGCGCAGGCTCTCGCAATCCGAAGCGTCGGGCGAGCTTTCGCGCAGGGGGATGTGGATCTTCGCGGGTTCGACGGTGGCAGGGCGCTCGGTCTCACCGGCAGGCGCCACCGTGGCGCCGACAGGACGCGGCCGGAGCCGCTTCCGTGACAGCACGGCGCGGGCAAACCGGAGGAGCGATGCGGGGCGGGCGATGTCTGACATGCGCGCAACATGTTTGGGGAATCGGGCACATTGAGGGCAGGAGCGGGTTGAAGCGGCGGCATTCCGCCGACGTTTCTTCGTCCGCTACCACGTTCACTCCCAAAGGGTTAACGGGGCCTTCGACGGTTTGGGTGCGACCGCCTGCAGCCTTGGGGCGAGCCGCGCTTTACCGAACCCACACCCTGTGGCAATTCTCCGGTCATGCTGCCACGTCTTCTCACAGTTCTGTCGGCCCTGTTCTTCGCAAGCGCCGTCTGGTCAGAACCCGCCCCGATGCCGCCCGGATACTCTCTCCAGGCCGTCGTCCACTCCGTACGCCCGCAAGAGCGGACCATGACGATCCCCGAAGCGCGCTGGGGCACCTCCGGCGAGCGCGGCACCTGGTCGCTGGCGGCGCTGTCGGCGCTGCGCGGACCGGCGAGCAACCTGCCCGGGATCGTCCCCGAGGACATCGCCACCTGGTGCCCGGCCTATCCGAGCGCCGGCCGCGAGGATCGCGAGGCGTTCTGGATCGGGCTGGTTTCGGCGCTGGCCAAGCACGAGAGCACCTATCGTCCGACCGCCGTCGGTGGCGGCGGCTTGTGGTACGGCCTGCTGCAGATCCTGCCCTCGACGGCGCGGCTCTACGATTGCCAGGCCGGAAGCGGGGCCGAGCTCAAGGACCCGCATCTCAACCTCACCTGCGGCCTGCGCATCATGGCCAAGACCGTGAAGCGCGACGGCGTGGTGAGCCAGAACATGCGCGGCGTCGCCGCCGACTGGGGCCCGTTCCATTCGCGCAAGAAGCGCGAGGACATGATCGCATGGACCCGTGCGCAGCCCTATTGCGCCGGCCTGCCGCGCTCGCTGAAGCCGGTGGCGCGCCCGGACAGCTGGGGTGAGGACGAGATCATGGCGAAGCTGCCCGCAAATGACGGCGTGATCGCCCTGAGCGTGGACGGCGCCATCCTGCGCCCGACGCAGGATCCGATCATCGCAACCTCGGGGATGTCCCCGGCACAGGAAGCTGTGGTGCAATAATCAAGACAACCAGCGCTGCGGCGCGAACCTGTCGAGCGCGCAGCGATGCGCAGAAAAAGGGGGCCAAGTGGCCCCCTTTTTTTTGGTCGCGTGCCGGTCCTCGTTCAGGACAGCAGGCGGCCCACCATCTCCGACACGTCGCGCGACAGGTCGGGCTTGGCGGCGATGCGCTCGAGCTCGGCCTTCATCAGCGCCTGTCGCCCGGCGTCGTAGCGTGTCCAGGTCTGGAACACCGAGCACATGCGCGCCGCCGTCTGCGGGTTCTTGCCGTCGAGCTTGATCAGCCACTCGGCCAGCAGCCGGTAGCCGCTGCCGTCCTTGGCGTGGAAACCAGCGTGGTTCATCGCCAGCGAGCCCATCACCGCGCGGAAGCGGTTGGGGTTCTTCCAGTCGAAATCGGGCCGCTTGGTCAGCGCCTCTGCGCGGGGCGCGGCGCTCTCGGGCTTGGTGGCGGCGACCTGCAGCGCGAACCACTTGTCCATCACCAGCCGGTCGTCCTTCCACTGCCGCTCGAAGGCTGCGAGCGCCGCGTCCTCGGCGCCGGCTGAGATCAGGCAGGACAGCGCGCTCAGCTGCATGGTCATGTTGTCCGCGGCGTCGAACTGCGCCTGTGCGGCCTTGCCGCCATCGAGACGGGTCTGCAGCGACAGGACCGCATTGCCGAGCGCCCGCTTGCCGGACTGCTTGGCGTCGGGGCTGTAGCCTTCGGTCACGCGGGTGGCGGCCATCAGCTCGGGCAGCAGCGACGACCAGCGCTCGGCCATGGCGTTGCGCAGGGTCTCGGCGGCGGCATGGATCGCGTCGGGGTCGGGAGTGACGCCCTTGGCGTGCAGCATCTGCGCCAGCTCCGACTGGGTCGGCAGCGCCAGCATCAGCGCCCGGAAGGCCGGATCGAGGTCGCCGTCGCGGATCACTTGTTCAAGCGCGTCGATCCAAGCCATGTCGGGGCCGGCGCCCTCGGTCACCATGTCGAAGAGGCAGCCCCGGGCAAGATCGCGGCTCGCCTCCCAGCGGTTGAAGGCATCGGTGTCATGCGCCAGCAGGAAGCGCTTCTCCTCCGCCAAGGTCTCGCGGTCGAGCACCACTGGCGCCGAGAAGCCGCGCAGGATCGAGGCCACGGGCTTTGCGCTCAGCCCCTCGAAACTGAAGCTCTGCTCGGCGTCTGTCATCTCGAGCACGGTGGTCGGCACCACCTCGTCGCCATTGGGGTTGAGCAGACCCACGGCGATGGGCAGCACCTGCGGCGCCTTGTCGGACTGGCCCGGGGTGGGGGGCGTCTCCTGTTTGAAGGTCAGGGTGAAGGTGCCGTCGGCATAGTCCTCGGAGATGCTCAGATGCGGCGTGCCCGATTGCGAATACCAGCGCTTGAACTGCGACAGGTCGCGCCCGGTGGAATCTTCGAACACCCTGAGCCAGTCCTCGATGGTGGCGGCATCGCCGTCGTGACGCTCGAAATACAGATCCAGCGCCTTGCCGTAGGCCTCGTCGCCGACCAGCCGCTTGAGCATCCCGATCACCTCGGCACCCTTCTCGTAGACCGTGGCGGTGTAGAAGTTGTTGATCTCCTGGAAGCTCTCGGGGCGCACCGGGTGCGACAGCGGGCCCTGATCCTCGGGGAACTGGCGGGCGCGCAGGTCGATCACGTCGGAGATCCGCTTGACCTCGGCGGAGCGCATGTCGGAGGTGAACTGGCTGTCGCGATAGACCGTCAGCCCTTCCTTCAGGCAAAGCTGGAACCAGTCGCGGCAGGTGATGCGGTTGCCGGTCCAGTTGTGGAAATACTCATGCGCGATGATCGCCTCGATGCGCTCGAAATTGGCGTCGGTCGAGGTTTCCGGCGAGGCCAAGACGCAGGAGGAGTTGAAGATGTTCAGGCCCTTGTTCTCCATCGCGCCCATGTTGAAATCGTCGACCGCAACGATGTTGAAGATGTCGAGATCGTATTCCCGGCCATAGACCTCTTCATCCCACGTCATCGAGGCCTTGAGTGCCTCCATCCCGAAGGCGCATTTGCCCTCGTCGCCGGGGCGCACCCAGATGTTGAGCTCGACCTCCTTGCCCGACATCGTGGTGAACGCGCCTGGGTGGTTGACCAGATCGCCGGCGACCAGCGCGAAGAGATAGGCGGGCTTGGGCCACGGGTCATGCCACTCGGCCCAGCCTTCGCCGCTGTCGGTGGGGTTGCCGTTCGAGAGCTTGACCGGCGTGTCCCCCTCAATGCGGACGGTGAAGGTCGCCATCACGTCGGGGCGGTCGGGGTAGTAGGTGATCTTGCGGAAGCCCTCGGCCTCGCACTGGGTGCAATACATGCCGTTCGACATGTAGAGCCCCTCGAGCGCGGTATTCTCGGCCGGGGCGATCTCGACCTCGGTCTCCCACAGGAAGGGGCCGGAAGGCACGTCGCAGCGCAGGCCCTGAGGCGTCAGCTCGGGGTTGACCTCGGTGCCGTCGATGGCGGCGCGGATCAGCTTGAGCTCTTCGCCGTGCAGGAAGAAGTCCTGCGCGGGGGCGTTCGGATTGGGCTGGAAATGGATGCGCGAGACCACCCGCGTGGCTTTCGGGGCGAGCTTCACGGTCAGGTGAACATCCGCGACCTGCCAGCCGAAGGGCGTGTAATCGCTAAGGTAAGTCGTCTGCGGGCTTGCGTCTTTCATGCGGTCTCATCCTGTCGGCAGGGGTGGCGCAGGAACTGCGCCCGATGGAAAAGTGTTAGGTCCGCAAGTCAGGCGCCACAACCGTGTGGCACGAAAATTTGCAAGTGAGGAGCTTTGTCATGTCGGCACCCGACACCAACATCAAGACGCAGAAGAAACAGCACAAGGGCCCGCTCGGGGGCATCTGGTTCGGGCTCGGGTTCGTGGCGCTGCTCCTGATCGTCTGGCTGGCATGGGTCTTTGCCTCGGCAGACGAGAGCGATCCCGCCGCCGCGACGACCGAGCCCGCCGCCGCCACCGAGACCGAGGCCGGCACGACGCAGATGGAAACGGCCCCCGCCGCCAACGACTGACGCCTTTCGCCAACCCCTCGCCAAGGCCTGCTCTGACGCTCGGCCGAGGTGTTCTCACGTGGGCCACGGATCGGAACCGATCCGGGGCCTTCCGCGTTGTTCCGCGACCCAGCGGGATGCAAGGTGAGGGACAGATGGACGGGAAACTGGCGGGCCGCGCCTTCGCGGCGCTGAGCGAAGCCGATGGCGATGTGCCGGCGGAAGAGGCGCGCAACGGTCTGCGGCACGTGGTGTCGCTGTCGATGACCAAGCTCGCCGATGGTCTGATCAATCCCAAACTCGTGCTGACATGGCTGGCGCAGGCGCTGGGCGCGCCGCCGGTCCTCGTGGGGCTGCTGGTGCCGATCCGCGAGGCCGGGGCGCTGCTGCCGCAAATGCTGCTGGCGCACCGTGTCGAGGCGCTGCGACACCGCAAATGGGCGTGGGTCTTCGGCTCGCTGGGGCAGGGGATCGCCGCCGCCGGCATGGTCGCGGTGGCCTTCACGCTGCAGGGCTGGGCCGCGGGGCTGGCGCTTTGCAGTCTGCTGGCCGTCCTCGCGCTGGCGCGCGCGGCCTGTTCGGTGAGCTTCAAGGACATTCTCGGAAAGACCGTCGAGAAGACCCGGCGCGGCTCGGTGACCGGAACCGCCGCCTCGGTCGCTTCGGCGGGGGTGATCCTTTTCGCGCTGCTGCTGATGACCGGACTGTTGCGGGACGTGACGCCGTTGGCACTCGCGGTGGGGCTTGCGGCGCTGCTGTGGTTCGCCGCCGCGGCCCTGTTCTCGACGCTCGAGGAAGCGCCCTCGGAGGCGGAGGGCGACGCCCCGGCGATCGATCTGTCTCCGTTCCGAAAGGACGGTCAGTTCCGCCGCTTCGTTTATGCACGCGGGGCGCTCACCGCGACGGCGCTCGCACCACCCTATATCGTGCTGCTCGACACCGGCGAGGGGGCACTGCAAAAGCTGGGCGCACTGGTGCTCGCCTCGGCGGCGGCCTCCTTCGTCAGTTCCTACGTCTGGGGGCGGCTCTCGGACCGCTCGTCGCGGCGGGTGCTGACGTATTCCGGCTTTGCCGGTGCGGCGGCGATGGGGCTGGCTGTGCTGGCGGGGCTGACCGGTGTGGCGGGCGCGGCAATCTGGGTGACGCCTCTGCTGCTCTTTGCCCTGATGATCGCCTATCACGGCGTGCGTCAGGGGCGCTCGACCTACCTTGTCGACATGGCCCCCGAGGAGGCCCGCGCGCGATACGCGGCACTGGCCAACACCCTGATCGGCGGGCTGCTGCTGCTATCGGGGGCCTTCGGCGGCGCGCTGGCGTGGATCGGTCCGATCGCGGCGCTGGCGGGTTTTGCGGCACTGAGTGCCCTTGGCGGGGTCATCGCGATGGGGCTGGACGAGGTCGAGAAGGCTGCCGACTAGACCGGCACAAGCGCGGTGCTGGCGGCACGGCGCACGGCGGCGGTGAGCCCGGTGACCGCACCCGCCACCAGCCGGTTGACCTGCCAGTGCAGCGCCACCTCCTGCGGTTGGTCCGGGCGCAGCGCGACCAGTCTCCCCTGCGCCAGATCCTCGCGCACCATGGGCTCGGGGTTGAGCCCCCAGCCCAGCCCGAGCCTCGCGGCATCGACGAAGCCTTGCGACGAGGGCAACCGGTGCAGCGGCGGGGTCGGGGCCTGCCCGGTGATCCGGCGCAGCCAGTCGTGCTGCAGCGCATCCTTGGCATTGAACTGAAGCATTGGCGCGCGGGCGAAAGCCTCGGTCGTGACGCCCTCCGCAAAGAACCTCTCGTAGAAGCCGGGCGCGCAGGTCGCGACGTAGCGCATTCTGCCAAGGGCGAAGGCGTCGCAGCCCTGCACCGGGCGGGCATGGGCTGTGATCGCCGCCGAGACCTCGCCCCGGCGCAGCCAATCGGCGGAGTGGGATTCGTCGTCCACCGCGATATCGAAGAGCAGGTCGTGCCCGATCAGCGCCGGCAGGAACCATGTCGAAAGGCTGTCGGCGTTGATCGCGAGGCGCAGCCGCGCCGGGGTGCCGGGCAGCTCGAGATCGCGGGCCAGCGCGGCCTCGAGCAGCCGCACCTCGCCGGCGTGGCGGGCCAGACGCGCCCCGGCCGGGGTGGCGATGCAGGGCGCGGCGCGCACCACAAGCGCGCCGCCGACCCGGTCCTCGAGCGCCTTGATGCGCTGCGAGATCGCCGAGGGCGTGACGTACAGCTCGGCAGCGGCGGCGTCGAAGCTGCCAAGCCGGAGCACCGCGTCGAGCGCGGCCAGTTGCGACGGGTCGAACGACATTAGCAGAACTTATCAGAACTGAATTTCTTTAACTAGGCTGTCCCTTCGAGCCCGTGCTAGCAGGCGGGACGGATGGAAGGAGGGATAGTACATGCAGGCGGCAGTGGCGGGCTTCGCGCTCGGGTTTTCGATGATCCTTGCGATCGGGGCGCAGAACGCCTTCGTGCTGCGGCAGGGGCTGATGCGGGCGCATGTGCTGCCGGTCTGCCTGATCTGCGCGGTCTCCGACGCGGTGCTGATCACGGCCGGGGTCGCAGGCTTCGGGGTGCTGACCGAGGCGGTGCCGGGGCTGGAACCGGCCATGCGGCTCTTCGGTGCGGCTTTCCTTGCGTGGTACGGGGCGCGCAGCCTGCGCTCGGCCTGGCGCGGCGGGGCCGCGATGGGTGCGGGCAAGGCGGCGCTGAGCCTGCGCGGCGCGGTGCTCACCTGTCTCGCCTTCACCTGGCTCAACCCGCATGTCTATCTCGACACGGTGATGCTGCTGGGGGCGATCTCGTCGCAATACGCGCAGCCGGCGCTCTTCGGGCTGGGCGCGGTGACCTCCTCCTTCGTGTTCTTCTTCCTGCTCGGATACGGGGCGCGGGCGCTGGCGCCGGTCTTTGCCCGCCCGCGGGCGTGGCAGCTGCTCGATCTTGGCATGGCGGTGGTGATGTGGACGCTCGCCACCAAGCTGATCCTTGGCGGCATGGACAGCCTCATTGCGAGCTTTCCGCTTTTCGAGAGATTGTTCGTGGTCTAACACCATCGCATGAGCGCTGTTTCCGCCCCGGTCCGGGGTATTCTCTGGATGGTCGTCACCGGCCTGTGCTTCGTCGGCGTCACGGCGCTGGTCAAGCTGCTGGCCGGGCGCGTCCCGGCGGCGGAGTCGGCCTTTCTGCGCTATGTCTTCGGGCTTGTCTTCCTACTGCCGGCTTGGCGCAGCCTGGCCGCGCTGCGGCTGTCCAAGCGCCAACTCGGGCTGGTGACGCTGCGCGGGGCGGCGCAGACCGCGGGCGTGATCTGCTGGTTCTTTGCCATGACCCGTATTCCGATCGCCGAAGTCACGGCGATGAACTACCTCACGCCGGTCTACGTCACCATCCTCGCGGTCTTCGTGCTGGGTGAGCGGCTCGCGATGCGCCGCATCATGGCCATCGTCGTGGCGCTGGGGGGCGCGCTGCTGATCCTGCGCCCGGGCTTTCGCGAGCTTGATCCCGGCCATTTCGCCATGCTGGGGACGGCGCTGCTGTTCTCGGTGTCCTACCTGATCGCCAAGATCATCTCGGGCGAGATGAGCGCCGCCGTGGTGGTGGCGCTGCTGTCGATCACCGTCACCATCGGGCTGTTCCCCTTCGCGCTGAATGTCTGGGTGACGCCGTCCTGGGGCGATCTCGGCATCCTGTTCCTCGTCGCCTGCTTCGCCACCGGCGGCCACTACGCGATGACGTTGGCCTTCGCAGCGGCGCCGGTGACAGTCACCCAGCCGGTGACCTTCCTTCAGCTTGTCTGGTCGGTGCTGGTGGGAGCGCTGTTCTTCGCCGAGCCGGTCGATCCGTGGGTCGTCATGGGCGGTGCGATCATCATGGGCGCGGTGCTGTTCATCACCTGGCGCGAGGCTGTGCTGAAGCGCCGGGTCGCGCCGGCAGGTCCGGAAGCGCAGAGCTGAGCAGGCGGCTGGAAACGCAGCGTTTCCAATTCCAGAAAACTTCGCAGCGCTTCCGCATTCGCGCCCCAATCTGCCCGCAGCCTGAGCCCGGAGATTGGCGTATTGGAGAGTGACATGTTTGCCGAGAACAAGCTGACCGAAGACATGAATGACGTTCGGGATTTCCTGATCAACGAGCGGGCCAAGAGCCTGACCGAGGCCGAATGGCGGTTCCGGATGCGAGGCTACGGCTACAATCTTCGCCGCGTTGAGGGCGGTGTCGAGGTGGCCCGCCTGCCGCAAAACAGCGTGCTCGGCACCATCGAGCTCTGAGCCGGGTGCCACCGGCCGCCCCCGAGGCGCGGCCGGTGCGGAAGGGTCAGCCTTCGCCGAGTTTCGGCGAGGCCCTGTCCAGACACAGGTCCGCGTCCGAGAACTTGAACGGTGAGCGGACGCCGGGCACGCCCTCGGGCGAGATCTGCATGCCGCGCGCCTGCACCTGCGGATCGGCCATGACCTCCGACAGGTCGTTGATCGGCCCCGCCGGGATGCCCTCGCGCTCGCAGCCCGCGAGCAGCTCGGCCTTGGTCCACTTGCCGGTCTCTGCCATCAGATGCGCCTCGAGCGAGGCGCGGTTGGCGATGCGGTCGGCATTGGTCAGGTAATCGGGGTGCTCTGCCAGATCGTCGAGCCCGAGCAGCCGGCACAGCCGCTGGTATTGCGGATCGTTCCCGGTGGCGATGATGATGTAGCCGTCGGAACAGTCGAACACCTGATAGGGCGTGAGGTTGGGGTGATAATTCCCGGTCCGCCCCGGCGCCTCGCCGGTGGCGAGATAGTTCATCGCCTGGTTCGCGGTTGCCGCCACGGCGCAATCGAGCAGCGCCATGTCGATATGCTGGCCCTTGCCGGTGCGCTGCTTCTGGTGCAGCGCCGCGAGGATGCCCGACACCGAGTAGAGCCCGGTGAACAGGTCGGTGATCGCAACGCCCGTGCGCTGCGGCTGGCCCTCCGGATTGCCGGTGATCGACATGAAGCCCGACATGCCCTGGATGATGTAGTCATAACCAGCGCGATGCGCGTAGGGACCATCCTGCCCGAAGCCGGTGATCGAGCAGTAGATCAGCCCGGGATTCACTTGCGCCAGCGAAGCGAAGTCGAGCCCGTACTTGGCAAGCCCGCCGACCTTGAAATTCTCGATCAGGATATCCGCCTCGGCCACCAGCTCGCGCACCTGGGCCTGCCCCTCGGGCGTGGAGATGTCCACCACCACCGAGTGTTTGCCCCGGTTGCAGCAGTGAAAATAGGCCGCCGAGCGCTCGTCCTCGCGGTCGATGAACGGCGGGCCCCACTTGCGGGTGTCGTCGCCGCGCGACGCTTCGATCTTGATGACCTCGGCGCCGAGGTCGCTCAGAATCTGACCGGCCCAGGGGCCGGCCAGAATTCGGGCCAGTTCAATGACCTTCACCCCCTCGAGGGGGCCACGTGGTGCAGAGGTCATTGCGCGGCTTCGACACGCTCGTCGAGGATTTCCACGAACTCGTCGTAGGGCATGTTGGTGTGCAGCTCACCGTCGATCATGAAGGACGGGGTCGAGTTGAAGCCGTCTTCCTCGACGTTCTGCTGGTACCAGCCGACGAGCGCCTTCAGCGTCTCGCCGTCCTGCATGCAGGCGTCGAGCTGCTCCTGGCCGATGCCGGCCTGCAGGCCCATCTTGCGGATCGCGTCGGCGACGCCAGCCTCGGTGCTCTGACGGGCCCATTCGTTCTGGGTCTCGTAGATCATGTCGACGATACCGAAATACTTCATTTCGCCGCCGCAGCGTGCCATCAGCGAGGCCCACATGTCGTACTTGTTGAAATAGGCCTCGCGGAAGGTGAACTTGACCTTGCCGGTGTCGATGTAGTCTTCCTTGAGCTGCGGGAAGACCTCCTGCTCGAAGGTGGCGCAGTGCGGGCACGTGAAGGAGCCGTATTCGATGATCTCGACCGGCGCGTCGGCCTGTCCGAGGGTCATGTCGGTCACCGTGGCCTCCTGCGCGCCGGCGGCGCCGATCGGGGGCTGGGCGGTGGGGTTCAGAACCCAGCTGCCGCCTGCGGCGATGGTAGCGGCCAGCGCGACGGTGGTCAGGATACGCTTCATGAGACTTCCTTCTTTCTGCGACAGCCCTCTGCGGGCCTCAGCGATGTGACTTGGTTATGACGTTTGCACCCAAACGATCAAGGGCGGCGCGCAGGCCTTCATCTCCGACACCCTCGGTGGCGCGATGCACCTCGGCGCGGGTCTCGGGCGAGGGGGCTGGCTTGGCCTGTTCCCTGGCACGGTGCTCGAAGGCGACGCGGCCCTCGGAGAAACCGGTTGCGGCGGTCTGGGTGACGCGGATGCGGGCGATGGCGTTGTAGCCGTAGATCGCGTTGACCCGCTCGCGCAGCTCTTCCTTGCGCATCTCCAGAAGCGGCGCGTTGGCGCCGGTGGTGAGCAGGGTGAGCGTGGCGCCGAGCCCGCCGCGGCCGTAGCCGATCTCGACAGGGCGCGAAATCGCGGCCATGTCGGCGCCGGCGATCTCTTCCCAATGGGTGAGGACACGCGATTGCGCGAAGCCGCGGCTTTCGCTGGCCTTGCGGATGTTCTGCTTCAGCAGGCCCGCGGTCAGGGCGAAGCCCTTGGTGGTGCTCTTGCGCCGTTGCATCTTGAATCCCTCTCTGCGGCACTATTCTAGTGACCGCACCACCGGGCGCCAGCCCGGAATCATCCAATCAAGGGAATGTCAGTTTTGCGTGACCCCGCCCGCGCCGCGGATCTTCTCGACTGGTACGACCGCCACGCCCGCGACTTGCCTTGGCGTGTCGGACCGCGTGCCCGCGCCGCAGGGATCCGCCCCGACCCCTACCGTGTCTGGCTCTCGGAAATCATGCTGCAGCAGACCACGGTGCCGGCGGTGAAGCCCTATTTCGAGGCCTTCACCACGCGCTGGCCGACGGTCTCGGACCTCGCGGCGGCCGAGGATGCCGACGTGATGGCCGCCTGGGCGGGGCTTGGCTACTACGCCCGCGCCCGCAACCTGCTGAAATGCGCCCGCGTGGTCGCCGCCGAGCATGGCGGCGTGTTTCCGCAAGGCCTCGAGGGGCTGCTGAGCCTGCCCGGCGTCGGGCCCTACACCGCCGGGGCGGTGGCGGCGATCGCTTTCGACATCCCGGCCACCGTGGTCGACGGCAATGTCGAGCGGGTGATGGCGCGGCTGCATGCCGAGCACACGCCGCTGCCGCAGGCCAAGCCGATCCTCACCGAGATGGCCGCGGCGCTGACGCCGCAGGAGCGCCCGGGCTGCTACGCGCAGGCGGTGATGGATCTTGGCGCCACGATCTGCAGCCCGCGCAACCCGGCCTGCGGCCTGTGCCCGTGGCGCAGCGCCTGCGCCGCGTGGGAGGCGGGCACCATGGCCGAGCTGCCGAAGAAGGCCCCCAAGAAGCGCAAGCCGACGCGGCTTGGCATCGCCTATCTTGTGCGGCGCGTCGATGGCGCCTGGCTGCTCGAGCGGCGCCCCGACAAGGGCCTGCTGGGCGGCATGCTCGGCTGGCCCGGCAGCGAATGGGGCGAGGCGCCGGAGGAGGCGCCGCCGATCGCCGCCGAGTGGAAGGCGCTCAATACCGAGGCGCGTCACACCTTCACCCATTTCCACCTGCGACTGACGGTCAAGACGGCCCTGGTGCCGATGGACCGCCCGCCCGAGCGCGGAGAATTCGTCGAGGCCGAGGATTTCGATCCCAAGGATCTGCCCACGGTGATGCGCAAGGCCTACGATCTGGCCCGGAGCGGCTGAGGCAGAAAGGCCGGTCCCAGAGATTTTGTCGGGGTCTTCGCCCGCTTGCCCCGTGACGCTGCCCGGGCGGGGAGCTAGTCTCGCCCCCGAGACGCGCAAAGACCCGTGCGGAACGGAGACCCATCATGATCTCGTCGGACAAGATCGCCCGGATCGGGGCCGCCGCCCCCTTCTGGCTCACCTACATCCTGCCGCCGCTGGTTTGGCTCGGCGCAGCGCGTGGCGGGCTCTGGGTGCTCTTGCCTCCGTTGGCGACATGGTACCTGTTCTCGGCGCTCGACGGGGCGCTTGGCCTCAACACCGAGAATGCCGACCCGCAGACCGAGGAGCGGCATCTGATCTGGTACCGCGCCGGGGTGATCCTCTGGGCGCCGGTGCAGTTCCTGACGCTGGTCTCGTTGATCCGGTATGTGCCGGGCGCGGACCACCTGAACGGGTGGGAGAGCTTCGGGGTGATGTTCGGCACCGGGGTGATGACCGGCTCGGTGGGCATCGTCTACGCCCATGAGCTGCTGCACCAGCGCAACAGGCTCGAGCGCAACTTGGGCGACGGGCTGCTGGCGATGGTGCTCTACTCGCATTTCCGCTCCGAGCATTTGCTGGTGCATCACACCTGGGTCGGCACCCCGCGCGACACCGTGACGGCGCGCTACAACGAGGGCTTTCACCGCTTCTACCCGCGGGTGCTTCGGGAAAGCCCGGTCTCGGCCTTCCGCGCCGAGGCGGCCCTTCTGGCGCGGCGCGGGCTGCCGTGGTGGCATCGCCGCAACCCGTTCTGGAAATACGCCGCCCTGCAGGGCGCGATGCTGGCGCTGGCGCTACTGCTCGGCGGCTGGCCGGGGCTGCTGTTCTTCGTCGTGCAGGCGGGCGTGGCGATCTGGCAGCTGGAGCTCACCAATTACGTCGAACACTACGCGCTGACCCGCCGCCACCTGGGCGGCGGCCGCTACGAGCACGTGCGCCCGCACCATTCCTGGAACTCGGCCCATACCGCGACCAACTGGCTGCTGATCAACCTGCAGCGCCATTCGGATCACCATTACAAGCCCGACCGTCGCTTCCCGCTGCTGCAGACCTACCAGGAGAGCGAGGCGCCGCAGCTGCCCTACGGCTATCCGATCATGACCATGGCAGCGATGGTGCCGCCGCTCTGGCGCCGCATCATGAACCCCAAGGTCCGGGCCTGGCGTCGCGCCTGGTATCCCGACATCGAAGACTGGACGCCCTATAATCGCGGCACCACGCCGATGCCGAAAGGCGCGCGCGGCTGATCCTGCCTCGCCCTCGGGGGCGCGGCGCCGTCTCGGGCGCGGGGCAGGGGCTCTGCCCCCTCTTGGGCTGTGCGCCAATTCACCCCCGAGGTATTTTTGAACCAAAGAAGCCAGCAGCGCCGCGCCCCTGGCTTCTCTTCGTCAAAAATACTCCCGCCGGAGGCCGGCCGGGGATCGCGGCCGGGCGTTGCGTCAGGGAGGGCAGAGCAGGGTTGCAATCGGGCAGGGCGGCTCGCAAACATGAAGGTCCGTAATGCTGGAAGGAGTCTGGGACGTGGATCTCGAGAAAGCCGCGCGCGACGTGCGCGAAAACGCCTACGTGCCCTATTCGCGCTTCAAGGTCGGGGCGGCGCTGCGTGCGCCCTCCGGCAAAATCTATGCCGGCTGCAATGTCGAGAACGTGGCCTACCCAGAGGGCACTTGCGCCGAGGCCGGGGCCATCGCTGCCATGGTCGCTGCCGGCGAGACCGAGATCGTCGAAGCCTATGTCATCGCAGACAGCGCCCACCCGGTGCCGCCCTGCGGCGGCTGCCGTCAGAAGCTGGCGGAGTTCGCCAGGGGCGACACGCGGGTGACGCTGGCCACGGTCGACGGCGGCACGCTCGAGACCACCGTGGCGGAGCTGCTGCCCGGCGCCTTCGGTGCGGACCACATGGATCGCACATGATGGACGCGCGCACGGTGATTGCCGCCCTGAGACGGGGCGAGGAGCCGGCCACCGAGGGGCTGCGCTGGTTCGCCCGCGGCCTCGCAGATGGCCGCGTCAGCGATGCGCAGGCCGGTGCGTTTGCCATGGGCATTTGCCTGCGCGGCCTGACCGAGGAGAACCGCGTGGCGCTGACGCTGGCGATGCGCGACTCGGGCCACGTCATGCGCTGGGATCTCGACGGGCCGGTGGTCGACAAGCACTCCACCGGCGGCATCGGCGACTGCGTCTCGCTGGTCCTCGCACCGGCGCTCGCCGCCTGCGGCTGCTACGTCCCGATGATCTCGGGCCGCGGGCTCGGCCATACCGGCGGCACGCTCGACAAGCTCGACGCCATCCCCGGCTATGTCGTCGCCCCCGACGAGGCGCGCTTCGACCGTGTGGTGCGCGAGGCCGGCTGCGCCATCGTCTCTGCCAGCGCCGAGATCGCCCCGGCGGACCGCCGCCTCTACGCGGTGCGCGACGTCACCGCCACGGTCGAGAGCCTCGACCTGATCACCTCCTCGATCCTTGCCAAGAAGCTCGCGGCGGGGCTCGAGGGGCTGGTGCTCGACGTCAAGGTGGGATCGGGCGCCTTCATGAAGACCGATGCAGAGGCGCGCAGGCTGGCCGAGGCGCTGGTCTCGACCGCCAACGCGGCCGGCTGCCCGACCACCGCCTTCGTCACCGACATGAACCAACCCATCGCCCCGGCTCTCGGCAACGCGCTCGAGGTCGACGCGGCGATGGGTGTGCTGACCGGGCGCGACAAGGGGCCGCTCTTTGATCTGACGCTGGCGCTGGGCGCGGCGCTGCTCGAAGGCGCTGGTTTCGATCGCCCCGAGGCACGGCTGCGCGAGGCGCTGGAGAGCGGCGCAGCGGCGGAGCGCATGGGGCGGATGGTCTACGGCCTCGGCGGGCCGGTGGAGTTTGTCGAGACCTGGGGCCGTTTCCTGCCCGAGGCCACGGTGATCCGCGAGGTGCCGGCACCCGAGGCCGGCCACGTGGCGGCCATCGACGGCGAGGCGCTTGGGCTGGCAGTGGTCCGGCTGGGCGGCGGCCGCACCGTCGAGACCGACATGATTGACCCGGCGGTGGGCTTGTCGGACGTGGTGCGCCTCGGCGAGCGCGTCGAGAAGGGCGCGCCGCTGGCGCGGGTCCACGCCGCGCGCGAGGACCAGGCCGACGCGGCGGCGCGCGTGGTGCAGGCGGCGATCACTCTAGGCGAGGCCGCAAAGCCCGGGCCCTTGGTGCGGGAGCGCGTCGGATGAGGGCGTTTCTCGTGGTGATCGACAGCGTCGGCATCGGCGGCGCGCCGGACGCCGACAGCTATTTCAACGACGGCGTGCCCGATACCGGCGCCAACACGCTGCTGCACATTGCCGAGGCCTGCGCGAACGGCGAGGCCGAGGACGGGCGCAGCGGCCCGCTCGCGCTGCCGGTGCTCGACGGGCTTGGGCTGGGCCGGGCGGTGGAGCTTGCCAGCGGCACCCTGCCGCCGGGGCTCGGGGCGGTGCCGCGGGGACGCTGGGGGGGCGCGACCGAGAGCTCGAGGGGCAAGGACACGCCCTCGGGCCACTGGGAGCTGGCCGGCCTGCCGGTGCCGTGGGACTGGCATTATTTTCCCGACGAACAGCCAGCCTTTCCACAGCCCCTGATCGACGCGGTCTGCGAGATTGCCGGCACCGAGGGCACGCTTGCCAATTGCCATGGATCGGGCACGGTCATGCTCGACCGCTTCGGGGCCGAGCACATCCGCAGCGGCTGGCCGATTTGTTACACCTCGGCCGACAGCGTGTTCCAGATCGCCGCGCACGAAGCGCATTTCGGCCTCGAACGGTTGCTCGATCTTTGCGAGCGCATGGCGCCTATGCTGCACGAGATGAAGGTCGGCCGGGTCATCGCGCGGCCCTTCCTCGGCGAGGAGGGCGCCTTCAAGCGCACCTCCAACCGGCACGACTATGCCATCCGCCCACCGGAGCCGATCCTCACCAACTGGGCGCAGGAGGCCGGTCGAACGGTGCACGCGGTGGGCAAGATCGGCGACATCTTCTCGATGGAGGGGATCGACCACTTGCACAAAGGCGATGACGCGACGCTGATGGGCCATCTTTCCAGCCTTGTGGATAACTCCGAGGATGGTTCTCTGACCTTCGCCAATTTCGTCGAGTTCGACAGTCTTTATGGCCACCGTCGCGATGTCTCGGGCTATGCGCGCGCGCTCGAGTGGTTCGACGCCGAACTGGGCCGCCTGCTGCCGCGGTTGCGCGAAGGCGACATTCTCGTGGTCACCGCGGATCACGGCAACGATCCCAGCTGGAGCGGCACCGATCACACCCGCGAGCGGGTGCCGGTGCTGATCGCCGGTGCCGGAGCGGGGGCGCTCGGGCAGGTGGCTTTCGCGGATGTCGCCGCGAGCGTTGCCGCGCATCTGGATGTGCCCGCGCGCGGGCCGGGAAGATCATTTCTGTAAGGGAGTCCGGCATGGACGAGGAGCGCATCGCAGCCATACGTGGCCTGCCCAAAGTCGAGCTGCACCTGCATATCGAGGGGGCGGCGCCGCCCGCCTTCATCCGCGGTCTGGCGCAGGAAAAGAACGTCAGGCTCGATGGCGTATTCGACGAACGCGGCGGCTACGCATTCACCGATTTCGTGCATTTTCTCTCGGTCTACGAGGCTGCCACATCGGTGCTGAAGAGCCCCGAGGATTACGCCCGGCTTACCACGGCCGTGCTCGAGGAATGTGCCGAAAACGGCGTGGTTTACGCCGAGACCTTCATCTCGCCCGACTTCTGCGGCGGAGGCGACGTGGGCGCGTGGCAAGAGTACCTCCATGCGATCCGCGAGGCCTCGGACCGGGCGGAGACAAGCCTGGGGATAACTCTGAGGGGAATTGTCACCTGCGTGCGCCATTTCGGCCCCGAGACCGCCAAGCGCTCTGCGCTCTGCGCCGCCGAAACCGCAGGGGACTGGATCGTCGGCTTCGGCATGGGCGGAGACGAGAACCAGGGCAAGCAGAGGGATTTCGCCTATGCCTTCGACATGGCGCGCGAGGCCGGGCTGAGGCTGACCACCCATGCCGGCGAGTGGCGGGGCCCGCGCGAGGTCGAGGATGCGATCACCGATCTGCGGATCGAACGCATCGGCCACGGGGTGCGCGCCTACGAGGATCTGGCGCTTGTGGACAAGCTTGTTGAGAACGGCATCGTGCTCGAGGTTTGTCCGGGGTCCAACGTCAATCTCGGGGTCTACCCGTCGCTCTCGCGGCACCCGATCGAGAGGCTGCGCGAGCGCGGTGTGAAGGTGACGGTGAGCACCGACGACCCGCCCTTCTTCCACACCACCATGGCCGACGAGTACGAGGCGCTGGCCCGGACCTTCGGCTGGGACGAGGAGGTGTTCGCAGAGATCGCCCGAACCTCGGCCGAGGCTGCGTTCTGCGACGAGGAGACCCGCAAGGCGGTGATGAAGCGGCTCGACGCCTGACGCCGCTTTCGCGGGCTTTGCCGGCCCTCACAGCAGTGGACGTGCCGGAACCCTGCGTGGCGCGGGCTCCGGGCGTTGCGGCGCGCTTGCGTGAGGTCTAAGGAGGAAGGCGATCAAAGCGCAAGGAGTCCCGGGGCCATGAAACAGCATCTCACCGTCGTCGATCACCCGCTGGTCCAGCACAAGCTGACCCTGATGCGCGAGAAGGACAACTCCACCGCCTCCTCCGCC
>NZ_DS022276.1:2181233-2187784 GCF_000153725.1 Salipiger bermudensis HTCC2601
TCACCCACGAGCTGCCGGTGACCACCAAGCGCATCGAGACGCCGATGTGCGAGATGGACGCGCCGGTGATCGAGGGCAAGAAGCTGGTGCTGGTGTCGATCCTGCGCGCCGGCAACGGGCTGCTCGACGGCATCCTCGAGCTTGTGCCGGCGGCGCGGGTGGGCTTTGTCGGCCTCTACCGCGACGAGGAGACGCTGAAGCCGGTGCAGTACTATTTCAAGGTGCCGAAGAACCTCGAGGACCGCTGCGTGATCCTCGTAGATCCGATGCTCGCGACGGGCAACTCCTCGGTCGCCGCGGTCGACCTGATGAAGGAAGCTGGCGCCAAGGATATCCGGTTCCTGTGCCTGCTGGCCGCCCCCGAGGGGGTCGAGAAGATGAAGCAGGCGCATCCGGATGTGCCGATCATCACGGCGGCGCTCGACGATCACCTGAACGAAAAAGGCTATATCGTTCCGGGACTAGGGGATGCGGGCGACCGCATGTTCGGCACAAAATAAGCGGTCAGTCCGCTTTACAGGGCTATATGGATCGGGCATGATTCCGCCAATCCTGTGGGGGCTGACATGCGATTGAAAACTCTGGCGTTCCTCGCCATCACCACCGCAGCGGCAGGCGCCGGGCTAGCGCCCGCGCTGGCCCAGGGGGTCACCACCATCGACACGCCGGCCGAGTTGCCGCCGGCCAGCTTCACCGGCACCCAGTATGCCGACAGCGAGGGCTGCGTCTTCGTGCGCGCCGGCTATGACGGGGCGGTGGTCTGGGTGCCGCGCGTGACGCGCGACCGCGATCAGGTCTGCGGCTACCCGCCGACCTTCGCGAGGTCCGCGCCGACGGCAACCGCCGCCGCGCCCGTGCCGGCGCCAGCTCCGCAGCCGACCGCGGCGCCCGCGCCGAAACCCGCTGCCGTGGCGGCCGCTCCGGCCCCGACGCGCACCACCCCCACCCGCACCACGAGCGCCCGTCAGCCGATGGAGACCGTGGCCTCAAAGCCCGCCACGCCTGCGCCGCAGCGCGTGGTGAAGGCTCCGGCCTCCAAGCCGCCCTCGGCGCCGCCGCCGCGGACGGTGGTGAAGACCGTGCCGGCCCCGGTCGCGACGGCCTCTCGGCTGCCGCGCGTGGCGACGCCGTCGCAGCTTTGCCCGCCCGGCGCCACCGGCACCGTTCAGAGCAACGGGCGCACCGTGCGCTGCGGCGTGCAGTCGAGCCCCTTCGTCACCGAGGTGCGCCGGGGCGAGGCTCCGAGCGCCGGCAAGAACGTCTATTACAACTACGGCAACGGGCAGGGCAGCTGGGACGACAGCCGCTCCGCAACGGGTGCGGACGACCCGGTCGCGCTGGCCCAGATCGCGGCCCGGCCGCAGAGTCGGATCGTGCCCAAACATGTCTGGGAGGCGCGCTCCGAGGTGCCGCCAGTGGTGCCGCAAGGCTATCGCCCGGCCTGGGAGGATGACCGGCTCAACCGTTACCGCGCGTGGCAGACTGTCGATGGCTACTACGCCACCCAGCGGCGCTGGACCAACACCGTGCCGCGGATCAACGACCTGACGCTGCGCCGCATCCCGGCGCGCGATCCGGAGATCGCCTATCGCGACAGCGAGCCGGCACCGCTGCCGGCCCAGATCATTGCCACCAGTGGCCGCACCGAGGCGCAGGCGCGCCGGACCGGGGTGATCTCGTCGCGCTCGACACAGGCGGCAGAGGCCCCGGCGCGTAAGGCCTCCGCGGCGGCGCGGTATGTCGAGGTCGGTCTCTTTACCACCAAGGACAAGGCCGATGCCGCCGCCGCAAGGCTGCGGGGGGCCGGGCTGCCGGTGCGCTACCTGCGCAGCGGCGAGACCCGCCGGGTGGTGGTCGGCCCCTATAGCGACGGCAACGCGCTGCAATCGGCGCTGCGCCGGGTCAAGGGCACCGGCTACGTACAGGCTTACCTACGCTGACGCTCTGTCGGCGATCACGGAAGAAGGCCCTACCGGAAACGGCGGGGCTTTTTTCTGGCAGGTTGGGCCGAGACAACGTGGCGCCGCGAACCCGTCTGGTGCGGGAGATCGCTTGCGCTGTGAGGGCCGGCTTGCCAAGCGAAGCTCTGGTGAAGCCGTTGTCCGAGATCGGTCTGGCGGAGTCGCCCGTCAGCCGCCGCAGATCGCCTGAAGCCGCAGCCAGTCGGGATCGGAGAGCACCGGACGGCTGCCCTCGACGGCGCGGGGATCAGCCTCGATCAGCGCCACCGTGCTCTCGCCGGTGACGTCGCGGGCAAAGGCGTAGGGCGTGCTGCGCAGCTCGGCCGCGGCGAAGGCGCGCAGCAGCGTGTCGGTCGCGACCGGCTCGCGCGCCTCGGTGAGCAGGGTCTCGGCATAGGCGTCGAGCGTGGCATCGGGCAGCGCACCGGTGGTGAGAAGCTTCAGCGTCGCCCAGAGGCCGCTATGGGAAAGCAGGTCGCCCAGAGGGTCGCTGGCCCGGGCGCGCAGCGATTCCGCCAGCAGGTAGCCGGCGGCGGTGTCGGGATCTTCGTAATCCTCGATCATCGCCCGGTTCATCAGGATCAGCCCACCCGGCAGGTGGGCGGTGTCGCGCACCCCGTCCGGCAGCACCACGAGATCGTTGCGCCGGGCGTCTCCCAGAACCCGCTGGGCCAGATGGCGCAGCGGCAGGCGCGCCTCTTCGGTCATGCAGGGCTGCCCCGAGATACGGGTGATCCGGGCCAGAAGCGCCTCGCCGATCTCGTCGCGCTTGACCGCGGGCACCACCCGCCGCGTGTGCTCGAGCAGGGCGCCCGGGAGCCAGAAGATCGCCCCGGCAAGCACCGTGGCGGCGACCGCACTCAGCAGCACCACGCGCAGCTTGCCCGGGCGCGGTCGGCGCCGGTCGATGGCACGCAGCAGGCGTTCGATCGCCTCGATCATCGTGGTTTCGTCGGCGGGCAGCTCCAGCGTCTCGCCCGGGTCGCCGTCGGGATGGTAGATGGCGGGGGTCTGCCCCTTGTTGGCGCGGCGCACGGCGGCCAGCGACCAATGCGCCAGCGGGCGCCCGGAGAACTCGGAAATCGTCAGCGAGGCATCGCCCAGCGACACGACCACTTCACGACGCTGCGCGTCGGGATCGGGCCGCCAGAGGCCCGATGCTTCCAGTCGTTGATACTCTTTGAGTGCCGTCATTCAGGGCTGCTCTGCCTCGTTTCGCGGCACCGTAGCATGGGCCGCGAGACAGGGGCAACGCGTTCCGGTCGGGGCGGGTTCGGTCGCCGTTTCGGGGTGTCAGTCGCGAGCGGGAGAATGGGCGTTGCGGAGCAACGACCTCCCGGTTATGTCGAAAGTGTTACATGATAACATTACAGAATCAGACACACGAGAGGTCTCCATGCCGTCCATCATGCCCACGCGTCTCAGCCTGCCGGTCCTTGCCCTGCTGATCGCGACGCCGCTCGCCGCTTTCGCTCAGTCTGCCGAGAGCCACGACCACGATCACGATCATGACCATGAGCACGCGCAAGGCCATGATCACGCCGAGAACGATGTCTATCGCGGCTATTTCGAAGACAGCGCGATCGCTGCCCGCCCGCTGTCGGACTGGCAGGGAGACTGGCAGTCGGTCTATCCCTATCTTCAGGATGGCACGCTTGATGTGGTCATGGCGCACAAGGCCGAGAGTGGCGAGAAAACAGCCGCCGAGCATCGCGCCACCTACGAGACCGGATACCGGACCGATGTAGACCGGATCGAGATCGAGGGGCAGGAGGTGACGTTTCACACCGCCGACGGCGCCGCCAGCGGCACCTACGCCGGCGACGGCTACGAGGTTCTGACCTACGCAGCTGGCAATCGCGGCGTGCGCTTCATCTTCGAGAAGCAGGGCGGAGACGCTGCGGCGCCGGCGTATATCCAGTTCAGCGACCACAAGATCGCGCCGGAACCCGCCGACCACTACCACCTCTACTGGGGCGACGACCGCGCGGCGCTTCTCGAAGAGGTCACCAACTGGCCGACCTACTATCCCGCCGACCTGAGCGGCGAGGCGATCGCGCAGGAGATGATGGCGCACTGAGCGCCGTCCGGCCCCCGGATGTCCCGGTCCCTCGCGCCCGGCAGAGACGCTGGGCACCGGGACCGTTGGGGGGCTGTCTTCGGGGCGCTCAGACCTCCCTGGCGCGGGTGCGGAGCTGGAACTTCTGGATCTTGCCAGTCGAGGTCTTGGGCAGCTCTTCGAACACCACCTTCTTGGGGGTCTTGAACCCTGCCAGCCGCTCGCGGGCAAAGGCAATAAGCTCGGCCTCGCCGGCCTCATGGCCGGGCTTGAGCTCGACGAAGGCGCAGGGCACCTCGCCCCACGTTTCGTCGGGCTTCGCAACCACGGCGCAGAGCAGCACCGCCTCGTGCCCCATCAGGGTGTTCTCGACCTCGACCGAGGAGATGTTCTCGCCGCCCGAGATGATGATGTCCTTGGCGCGGTCCGCAATCTGCACGTAGCTGTCGGGGTGCAGCACGGCGATGTCGCCGGAGTGAAAATAGCCCCCCTCAAAGGCCTCTCGGGTGGCCTTGGGTGCCTTGAGATAACCCTTCATCACGCCGTTGCCGCGATGCATGATCTCGCCCTTGGTCTCGCCGTCGGCGGGGATGATGGTCATCTGCTCGTCCATCACCGTGACGTGCTCCATGAACGGCATGGCGACGCCCTGGCGGGCCTTCATCGCGGCGCGCTCGGCGCCTTGCAGTGGTTCCCATGCGGCCTGCCAGGCGCATTCCACGTCGGGTCCGTAGGTCTCGGTCAGGCCGTAGACCTGGGTGACGTGGAAGCCCATGGTCTCGATCTTGGCGAGTGTGGCGGGGGCGGGGGGCGCGCCGGCGGTGAACACCTCGACCGCGTGGTCGAAAGCGCGCTTCTCCTGCTCGGGGGCGTTGACCAGCATGTTGAGCACGATGGGCGCGCCGCCGAAATGGGTCACGCCCTCGTCGGCGATGGCATCGTAGATGTTGTGCGCGGTGATGTCGCGGCAGCAGACCACGGTGCCGCCCACCGCCGGCATCATCCAGGTGTGGCACCAGCCGTTGCAGTGGAACAGCGGCACGATGGTCAGGTAGACCGGGTGCAGCACCATGCGCCAGCTCAGCACCTGCCCCATGGCGTTCAGGTAGGCGCCGCGATGGTGATAGACCACGCCCTTGGGCCTCCCGGTGGTGCCGGAGGTGTAGTTGAGCGCGAGGCTCTCCCACTCGTCCTCGGGCATGATCCAGTCGAATTCGGGATCGCCGGTGGCGAGGAAATCCTCGTACTCCAGGTAGTCGCCGAAGGCCTTGGCGCCGCCATGCGGGTCGGCCACCTCGATGACCTTGGGTGGCTCCTGCTCCATGAGCTCGATGGCCTCGGCGAGATGCGGGATGAACTGCGGATCACAGAGCACCAGCTTCGCCTCGCCGTGATCGAGGATGTAGGCGATGGTGTCGACGTCGAGCCGGGTGTTGATGGTGTTGAGCACCGCGCCGCAGGCCGGCACGCCGAAATGAGCCTCGGCCTGGGCGGGGATGTTGGGCAGGATCGTCGCCACCACGTCGCCGGGCTTGATGCCGATTTTCGTCAGCGCCGAGGCGAGCTGGCTGACCCGGTCGTGATGCTCGGCATAGGTCTTGCGATGCGGGCCGTAGATCACCGCCGGATGGTCGGGATAGATCTGCCGCGCCCGGCGCAGGAACGACAGCGGCGTCAGCGGCACGTGGTTGGCGGCGCATTTGCCGAGCCCGGTTTCGTCTGCAAGCCAGCCCATGGCGGATCCTCCCTGATCTCTCCTGCGCCCGACTATGCGCAGTCGCGGCGCGCTCGAAAAGCCCTGAATGGGGATTCCCGATGCGATCTTGCACGGTTACGGTGTCGGGCATGATCATCTCGCCCGGCCGCCGCTATATCTTCGTGCATATCCCCAAGACCGGCGGCACCGCGATGGCCACCGCGCTCGAGGCGCGGGCGCATCGCGACGACATCCTGATCGGCGATACGCCGAAGGCGCAGAAGCGGCGCGGACGGGTGGCGAAGCTCTCGGCGCGGGGGCGGCTCTGGAAGCACGCGATGCTGGGCGACATCGACGGGGTGCTGAGTCCTGAGGAGATCGCGGCGATGTTCACGGTCACGCTGGTGCGCAACCCGTGGGATCGGATGGTGAGCTATTACCACTGGCTGCGGGCGCAGAGCTTCGATCACCCGGCGGTGTCGTTGGCCGCGGAGCTGTCCTTCGGCGCCTTCCTGGCCCACCCGCAGACCGTCGCCAGCCTGCGCGCCGCGCCCTATGGGCGCTACATGCGTGACGTGACGGGGCAGGAGCGCGCCTCGCTCTTCATCCGGCTCGAGCATCTCGAGCAGGACATGGCACCCTTCGTGGCGCATCTGGGGTTCCGCCCCGAGATCCGGCGGATCAATGCTTCCGAGCGGGCGCGGGACTATCGGGGGTACTATGACGATGCGACGGCAGAGCGCGTGGCCAGGCTCTGTGCGGAGGACATCGCGCGCTTTGGTTACCGGTTTGACGATGTTGCGGACTCAGCCCGCGCCGCATCGGTGAGGCGGGC
>NZ_DS022276.1:2187890-2190511 GCF_000153725.1 Salipiger bermudensis HTCC2601
CCCGCCTGTACCGCGAGACCAGCATCGGTCCTTAACCTTAATAATGTGTTTCTTCTGGCTGGAAATATCCCGGGGAGCGCGAGGGGCAGCGCCCCTCGTCGCCGGGCATGGCGGTCAGCGCACCGGATCGAGCAGCGCGTTGCCAAGCGTGCAGTCGCGCACCACGTCACGGCCGCAGGGCACGGGCTCGAGCGTCGCCGACAGGCAGAGGCGGGCTTCCTGAATGCGGCCCTCGCGGCAGGTGATGGTGATCATGTCCGGCTCGAGCCCTGGATTGGCCTCGAGGAAGGCGTCCTCGATCAGCGTGGCGGGCAGGGTGACGGGCTCTTCCAGCCGGCGCAGGAGCTCGGGCCGGGTGACGCGCCCGTAAGCCTCCCGGGACAGGGCGAAATAGTCCTCGGCGGACAGCCCGCTGCAGCTACCGTGTTTCTTCCACTGGTGCCATGCCAGCCCGCCCGAGCCCATGATGTCGGCCATGTCGCGGGTGCGTGCGCGGCTCGGTGGGCGCGCGGATGTGGGGCAGTAGGAGGGATAGCCGCGGTAGTATTGTGGCCAGAGCCCGTGCAGGATCCAGCCGTGGTCTGCCTCGCACTGTTCCGACCCACGCGCATCGCCCTCGAGCGCGCACCAGGTGGGTGACCAGCTCAGTGAAAGCACGTAGTAATCGAAGGCGCCAGCGCGCTCGCCTTCGGCATGGGCCAGTCCGGCCGACAGCAGCAACACAACCAGCCAGCGCATTTTCTCTTCCCTCTTGGCGTCCGGATCACTATATAGCGCGCAAGTTCCCCGACAACGGTAACCTGTCCCGAGTTCAGATTCGGGACCTCCCGGCCCGAAGAGGGTCCGGGGGAGGGGACGGAGACTTGCAAGGAGACGAGACATGGCCAAACTGCTGCATCCCAAGGCGACCGCCGTCTGGCTGGTCGACAACACCACGCTGAGCTTCAAGCAGATCGCCGATTTCACCGGCTATCACGAGCTTGAGGTGCAGGGGATCGCGGATGGCGATGTCGCCGCCGGGGTGAAGGGCTTCGACCCGGTCGCCAACAACCAGCTCGAGCAGTCGGAGATCGACAAGGCCGAGAACAACCCGCTGCATAAGCTCAAGCTCAAGTACAACGCCGCTGCCGTCGACGAAGACAAGCGTCGTGGCCCACGCTACACGCCGCTGTCGAAGCGTCAGGACCGCCCGAACTCGATCCTGTGGCTGGTGAAGTTCCACCCCGAGCTGTCCGACGGCCAGATCTCGAAGCTGGTGGGCACCACCAAGCCGACCATCCAGTCGATCCGTGAGCGCACCCACTGGAACATCCAGAACATGCAGCCGATCGATCCGGTGGCGCTGGGGCTCTGCCGCCAGTCCGAGCTCGACGCCGCGGTGGCGAAGGCCGCCAAGAAGCTCGACGAGGTGATGACCGATGACGAGCGCCGCAAGCTGGTCTCGACCGAGCAGAGCCTCGGCATGGAGCCCGAGCCGCGCCTGCCCTCGGCCATCGAGGGGCTCGAGACCTTCTCGCTGTCGGATCCGCGTGGCGAGGATGACGAGGAAGAGGACACCCGCGGCCCGAGCGACTTCTCGGATGCGGACAGCTTCTTCAACCTGCCCTCCGGCGGCGATGACGACGACGAGGACGACAGTGACGATCCGCGCGGCTGATCCGCCTTCGGCCTGCCAGACAGAAAACGCGTCGCGAAAGCGGCGCGTTTTTTCATGTGCGGGGGGCGGGGCGTCGGTGGGGACGGCCCTCACACCCGCTTGCGGGCGTTGAGTGCGGCGGTGATGGTGCCGTCGTCGAGATAGTCGAGCTCGCCGCCGATCGGCACGCCCTGCGCCAGCGAGGTCAGCTCCACCCGGGTCTCGAGCTGGTCGGCGATGTAATGCGCCGTGGTCTGGCCGTCGACGGTGGCGTTGAGCGCGAGGATCACCTCGCTGATCGCCTCGCCGTCGATGCGCGAGACGAGCTGCGGGATGCGGAGCTCTTCTGGGCCCACGTTGTCGAGCGCCGAGAGCGTGCCGCCAAGCACGTGGTAGCGGCCCTTGAACACGCCCGAGCGCTCCATCGCCCAGAGATCGGACACGTCCTCGACCACGCAGATCTGGCCATTGGCGCGGCGCGCGTCGGCGCAGATCGGGCAGATCTCGGCGGTGCCGACATTGCCGCAGTTGAGGCATTCGCGTGCCGAGCTCGCCACCTGCTGCATGGCATCGGCCAGCGGCTGCAGGAGCAGCGCGCGCTTGCGGATCAGGTGCAGCACCGCCCGTCGCGCCGAGCGCGGCCCGAGGCCGGGCAGCTTCGCCATCAGGTCGATCAGGGCGTCGATTTCGGTGCGGTCGGGCAAGCGGGAGCCTCCGGAAGGCAGAAAAGCGCGGCGCCCCTCGGGGCGCCGCTCGGGTCATTTCTGGGGGCGCGAGCGGCGCGTCAGAACGGCAGCTTCATGTCCGCCGGCAGGCCCATCTCGGAGGTCAGCTTCTGCATCTCCTCCTGCGCCTTCTCCTGCGCCTTGGTCTGGGCCTCCTTGATGGCGGCCAGGATCAGGTCCTCGACCACTTCCTTGTCGTCGGAGTTGAAGATCGACGGATCGATGTCGAGACCGCGCAGCTCGCCCTTGGCGGAGGCGGT
>NZ_DS022276.1:2190611-2216787 GCF_000153725.1 Salipiger bermudensis HTCC2601
TTGCCTGCATGTCCTGCGCGGTCTTCATCATCTTGGCCATGTCGCCAAGTCCGCCCAAACCTTTCAGCATCGTGTCTCTCCTGCGTCGCGGGCGCGGGGATCGCGGCCCTTGCATTTGCCCCAGTATATCGCAGTCGCAACCGCGCTCGACAAGTGGGGCAGGTCAGAGAGGCGCCTGCTAGCGGCGCCAGAGGGGCGCGCGGCTGGCAAACAGGCCCTGCAGTTTCGACAGCATTCGGTTGGTGGGGCCGGGGCGGGGCAGGCGGCCGGTCTCGAGCCGATCGGCCACGACCTCGACCGGGCAGGGCAGGCCGGTCACCGGATCGCGGTAGCGCGGATAGGCGATGAGCGTGGCATGGACCAGCGCCTCGAGCGTCGGGCGGGGGCCGGTGAGGCGGCGGGCGGGCACCGGGCCGAGATCGCGGGTCAGGCCCCAGCCGGCATAGAACGGCGCGCCAAGTGTGGTGACGCGCAGGCCGCGGAGCAGCGCCTCGAAGCCGCTGAGCGAGGTCAGGGTCCAGACCTCGTGGACCTCTGGTAGCAGCGCGCCCATGTCGGTGTTGCTCAGCGTCAGGTTGGCCCACCGATCGGGCGCCTCGACATGGCCGGGGCGCAGGCCGGCTTCTACGTCGGGATGCGGCTTCCAGAGGATCACCGCGTCCGGGTTCTCGGCACGGACGCGGGCGAGCAGATCGGCGTTGCGCTGCATCCCGGGGCTGCCGAGGCGGATCGAGGCGTCGTCCTCGACCTGTCCGGGGACGAGGATGCGATGGCCCTCGGGCAGCGGCGGCAGGGGCCCTGCGAGGTTGTACTTGGTAAGACCGCCGGCGGTGATGCGGGTGATGAGGCGGCGGGCGCGCTCGGTCTGGTCGGGGCGGGGCTGGGCCGTGTCGGCGATCAGACGCTCGAGCCGCGAGGGGCGCGTGGGATCGTAGTAGAGGCCGAGATCGTCCGCCACCAGCGACAGCGGCGGGACCAGTTCGGCGCCAAGCCCGCGCGAGCGCAGGAAGCCGTCCTCGATGCGCACCGTGCCCGGATCGGCCTCGGCGGCGCCCCAGATCATCCGGGCGCGGCCCTCCTCGGCCCGCTGCCGGGCCTGCTCGGGGGAGTGCGCGAAGACCAAGGGGCGTTCGCTGCCGAAGACCCCCTGCATCGGTTTGCGTTTCCACAGGCGCATGTTCTCGGCGACCCAGCCGCGACGGTCCTCGCGCCATGCCCTCGCGCGGGTCTCGAGCGTGGCGAGCACGTTCTCGAGCTCGCAGAGTCGGTCACGATAGGGGTCGTACCAAGTGGGGTAGAGGATCATCGCGGCGGCGAAGAGCTGCGCGCGGGTCAGCCGGCGCTGGCGGCGGGGCAGGGGCGTTTCTTCTTCGGTCAGGCCCCAGCCGGCGTAGAAGGGCTGCCCGAACACTCTTGGCCGGTGGCCGGCAAGGATCGCCTCGAAGCCCATCTGCGAGGACACGGTGTAGACCGCGATGGCACCCTCCAGCAGCGCCTGCGGTGAGGCGGGCGCGGTGAACAGCGTGACGCGACCGGTGGCATCTTCGGCGCGGTAATGCCCGGCGCGAAACCCTTCGCGGGTCTCTGGGTGGGCCCGGATCACGATGCGCTGACCCGGGTGCTCGTCCTGCGCCCAGTAGAGCATCTCGCGAAAGCGGTTGCGGTCGGCACCCGAGGCCCGCACCGACGCGTCGCCCTCGGTCTGGTCGATGACCAGCACGTAGCCCGGCTCGGGCACCGGATCGGCGGGATCGACGGCGCTGTACTTGGTGAGATGCGCGTCCTGCATCCGTGCCATCGCGCCCCGCGCCCGTTCCAGCAGGGCATGGTCGTCGAGCGGATGGGTGGCGAGCAGCGTCTCGAGATCGGAAACGGTCGAAGGGTCGAAATGGACGCCCGAGCGATCGAGAAGCAGGCCCAGCGGCGGCTCGCCGCTGCGGCCCGGGTGCAGCGAACGCAGGAAGGCGTCCTCAGTGCGCAGGAGCGGCACGCCATGCTTCGTTGCCATGCTCTCGCCGCGATGGGCATAGGGCGACTGGCCCCACACGCCGACCATGTCGCGCGCGCCGGGCCGGCCCAGCGAGACCCGGTAGCCGGCGAGCGAGAGGATGCGGCGCAGCCGGGGCTGGCGCAGAAAACCGGCATTGTAGACATAAAGACGCCGGGGATCTGCATCCCCGGCGCCTTGTTGACCATCGTCGGTCTGGTTCAGGATCAGCCCCCCGATCCCTGCACCAGCGTCGCGGTGGTCGCGAGCGTGTTGACCGCGCCGAAGGAGCCGAGCAGCGACGAGATCGTCTTGCTCCACTGGGCGAAGGGCGCCTCGGTCACGTAGAGCGTGTCCTGGTCGCGGACCACGAAGTCGCGCGCCATGAACATGCCGTTGGGCTGCGTCAGGTCGAGCACGTAGACCATGCGCTGCGCGCCGATCAGGTCGGAGCGGCCGAGCACCTGATTGGCGACCTCGGGCGGCTCGTTGCGCATCACGAAAACACCGGTCGGGTCTGCAGTGGTCGACAGCAGCCCGCCGACCTGCGCGATCGCCTCGAGGGCCGAAAGCGTCTGGCTCTCGAACGGCACGCGCGCCTGCGTGCCGGTGGCGCCGAGCGCGGTGAAGGAGCGGGTGTCGGCCTCGACGAGGATCTTGTCGCCGCCGCGCAGCGCGATGTCGAAACGCGGATTCTTGTAGAGGTCCTGGAACCAGATCCGCTCGGTCTGCTGGCCGCGGATCACCGAGATCTGGGTGATCTCGGGCTCGAGGGTGATGCCGCCGGCGCGGGCGAGCATGGCCGAGAGCGTGCGGGTCGGGCGCTCGATGGCATAGACGCCCTGGCCGCCGACTGCGCCCACGAGGCTCACGGTCGAGCCGTCGCCGGCAAGGCGGCGGACCTCGACCTGCGGGTCCGGGGTCTGTTCGGCGAGGCGCTCTGTGATGATCCGACGCACCGCCTCGGGCGAATTGCCGGCGGCGCGGATGCGGCCCGCGTAGGGCACAAAGATGAAGCCCGAGCCGTCGACCTGCACCTCTTCCAATGTGGTGGCGTTGGCGGTCTCGGCGACCAGCAGGCCGTCATCGACGTTTTCCCAGACCGTCAGCCCCAGCGTGTCGCCGGGCTGGATGGTGTCGGAGCCCACCACCGAGGCGTTCTGGAAGCCTTCGGTGAAGCCGAGGGCGGGCACCACGGCGGTGGCGCGGCTCACGCGGTCGTTCACGGTGACGATGAAGGCATCGCCCTCGCGCATCACCGAGCCGGAGTAGATTTCGCTTTTGGTGGGGCCAGACCGCGGCAACGTGCAGGAGGCCAGGATGGACATCGCGGCAAGCACCGCGACGGTCTTCACCCATCGTGTGGTGGAAAAATTCACTGCTCGGTCTCCTCGACCTGTTCTTATCTGCCTCAGGTTTTTTCGCTAACCTATCGGAATCCGGCCTCAAAAGCCAGTCTGACGGTATCGCGGCGTCAGCGCACCACGCGCAACTGTTGCCGAGGGGCCGCGGTGCCGTGACGCAGGGCATCGTAGGGATCGTCGGGAGAGAGCATCATGTCGACCACCAGTCGCAGCAGCTGGCGGCGTCCGCGTGCAGAGTAGAACCCGCCGGGAACTTGACTGGTTTCAAGCAGATAGCGCCGGTAATCGCGATAGGCGCGATTGTCCGGCCGGGCTGGCTGGGCGAAGAATTCCGCCAGCGGCTGGTCGGAAACGAACGCGGGCTTGGCATAGACCGACTGACCGAAGACCTTGAGCGGAATCCCCCGCCAGAGGACCTGCTGGCCGGCGGTGGAGTTCACCGTGACGGCGGTCCGGGCGTCGTTCAGAAGTTGCGCGAGCTTGCCGCCGCGCACGAAATGCACCCGGTCGGCGATGCCCAGCCGCGTCGCGGCGGCGCGGATGGTGCGCCGCACCGGCGCGCGGCCATCCTCGAGCGGGTGCGCCTTGAAAACGAGGTGGTGATGCCCCGGCGCGCCCTCGGCGAAGCCCTCGAGCACCAGTTCGAGAAACTCGGTCATCGAGGTGAAGGGCGAGTGCTGGCGGAAGCTCGCGTCGTGCTCGAGCTGCATCAGGACGAGGTGGTAGGGAAAGCCGCCACGGCGGATGCGCAGCGTCTCGAGCAGGCGCTCGGCCCGGTGCAGCGGCATCAGCAGGAGTCGCTTGAGGTAGAGCCGGAATTCCTGCGCCACGTTGAGGTCGCGATGCGGGCGGAAGTTGCGGTAGTCACGGTTCCGAAACATCACGAACCAGTGGTAGAGCGCGCCATAGAAGATGTGCTGGCGCATGTCGCCCCAGTGGCCGGGCGGCAGCGGCGCTTCCATGTCCGATTGCGCCAGCGCGGTGCGCATCTCCTTGATGCCCATGTCCATCAGCCGTGAATGGCCGTTCGAGCCGCCGCGCTCGTAGCTCACCCAGTAGGGCCGCATGTAGCCTTCCTCGAAGACATGCACGGTCAGGCCGCGGGCGCGGGCATGAGCAATGGCCTCGGCGTGGATGCGGCGGGTGTCGCCGTAGAGCACGAGGTCGGTGACACGCTTTTCCGAGAGCAGGGCTTCGAGCCGGGCCGGCCAGTCCTCGGGGCTGCCGTCGAAGGGGAGGTAGCTTTGCGGGTGGAACCAGAAGGCGCGGTCGCCGGCATTGAACCCCACCCGCCAGACCTCGGCCCCGGCGCGGCGCAGCATGGCGCCCAGCCGGTGGAAGAAGGGCCCGTGCGGCCCCTGCAGGAAGAGGAACACCCGGGCGGGAACGGTTGCCTTGCTCATGTCGCCCCGCTAATGGTTTGCCTGATATTGCAATCCATACCGGGGTTTCCCGGCGAAAATAAGGCCCGCGTTGGGCGGGCCGGGAGAGGGCGGATGTTCACCGGCATCGTGACGGATATGGGCGAGGTGCGCAGCCTCGAGCAGGCGGGCGACCTGACGGCGCGGATCGGCACCGGCTACGACACTTCGGGCATCGAGATCGGCGCCTCGATCGCCTGCGACGGGGTCTGCCTGACGGTGATCGACCTCGGGCCAGACTGGTTCGACGTGCAGATCAGCGCCGAGACCGTGTCGAAGACCAATCTCGACGCCTGGACCGAGGGCCGCCGTATCAATCTCGAGCGCGCGCTCAAGGTTGGCGATGAGCTTGGCGGCCACATCGTGTCGGGCCATGTGGACGGGCTGGCCGAGGTGGTGGCGATGCGCGACGAGGGCGACAGCACCCGCGTCACCCTGCGCGCACCCGAGGCCCTTGCGAGGTTCATCGCACCCAAGGGCTCGGTGGCGCTGAACGGCACCTCGCTGACGGTGAACGAGGTCGATGGCTGCGAATTCGGCATCAACTTCATCCCGCACACCAAGGAAGTCACCACCTGGGGTGGGGTTGAGGTCGGCGACCGGATCAATCTCGAGATCGACACCCTGGCCCGCTACGTCGCGCGCCTTGCCGAGATGAGCTGACCGCCCCTGCGAAGCTGGGCGCAGGCGTGCCGCCGTGCCACTGCGCCCCGTCTTCTCTGGTTCAAAATACCTCGGGGGAGTCCGACTTTGGCGGACGGGGGCAGCGCCCCCTTCTTTCCTCAACTGTCCCGCTTTGCGGACCCGGGGCAGCGCCCCCGAATAGACCCTCACCGCTCACTCCGCCGGCTGGAACCCGACGATCAGTTGCCGCAAGCCCAGGGCCGCGCCGGCAAAGATCGCGGCCATGGTCACCGGTGCCGAGAAGGCCAGCACTGAGAAGGCCGAGAGCCCCTGGCCGATGGTGCAGCCCATGGCGATCACCGCGCCGCCGCCCATCAGCGCCGCGCCTAGGATCTGGCGGCGCAGCTCGCGCGGGTCTTCGCAGGCTTCCCAGCGGAAATGGCCCTTGATCAGCGAGCCGAGGAAGGCGCCGGCCCAGACGCCGGCGACCGAACCCACCGCGAAGGAGAGCGGCCGCACCGAGCCGGTCATCCACCACAGGATGCTGTCGCCGAGCGGTGCCGCGAAGCTGTGCGAGACCACAGGCAGCCCCTCGAAGCCGGTGCGTGCCACCCAGGCGGTGCCGGCCCAGGCCAGCACCACGCCAAGGCCGACCATCGCCGCCCAGAAGATCTGCTTCGGCTTGGCCCAAAGCCCGCGCGAGGCCAGCGAACCGGCCAGCAGCACGATCCCCAGCACCATGCCGATCGGCTCGGCAGGCACGTTGGTGAACCGGCCGAGCTGGTGTGCGATGCCCGGTGGCGTGGCGCTCATCACCTCCTGTTGCGGAAACAGCGCGGCGCGCAGCGGCGCCAGCGGCCCGGCGAGCACCACGTAGGTCGACACGCCCATCACCAGCACGATGACGAAGCTGCGCAGGTCGCCGCCGCCAAGGCGGGCCACCGCGCCGTAGCCGCAATTGCCGGCCAGCGCCATGCCGTAGCCGAAGGCGAGCCCGCCGAAGATCGAGGCCATCGGCATCCACCGGATCGAGAGGTAGTAGCTGTCGGAGGGGGCGAAGAACCCGGCGCTCATCAGACCGAAGCTGCCGAGGATGGCGATACCGATGGCGATGCCCCACATCCGCATCCGCAGGTCCGACCCGCCATAGAGCAGGTCCTCGATCGCGCCGAGGGTACAGAACCGCCCGAGCCGTGCCGCGAGTCCCAGCAGCACGCCGCTGCCCAGCCCGATCAGCGCGACCAGATGGTGTTCGCTCAACACCTCGAACATGCCGATTCCTCCCTCCCGGCGGCTCCGATGCCGTGACTGGAGAGTATGCGGTCGCGAAGAGATAGACTCAAGCGAAAGCTTGAATGTGTTCGTCAGGCAGGGGGGGGGCGGCTCAGCCGCGCTGGCTCAGCTCTCGTCGCCGCAGAACAGCTCGTACACCGTCTCGAGCATGCGCTTGGGGCGGTCGTCGGCGAGGCGGTAGTAGATCGCCTTGCCCTCGCGGCGCGGCACGACCAGCCCCTCGAGGCGAAGGCGCGAGAGCTGCTGCGACACAGCCGCCTGCCGGGCGGCGAGCAGCTCTTCGAGCTCGGTCACGGATTTCTCGCCGGTGACGAGATGGCACAGTATCATCAGCCGACCCTCGTGGCTGATCGCCTTGAGAAAGGCCGAGGCGGCGGCCGCCTTGTCGGCGATCTGGTCGAGCTCATCGTCGCTCAGGTCGTCCTTGATCACCGGAAGTGCCATATTCATCACCCACCCTCCAGAACCTGCGCGGGCGTCTCCACTGCCGCGTCCGGATCGAATGCCGTGTGTTGCTCAAGCAGTTGCGAGAGCACGGGCCAGAAAAAATCTTCGCCCGGATAACCTTCTAGCCGGGCGAGTTCGTCACCGTCTTCTATCAGAATGAATGTCGGTGTGAACAAGACTTTACGCTGATACGAAACGCCCTCCGGCGGGCCCGCGCGCAGGTCTGCCCGCAAAAGCGGCGCAAAGCGGCCCTCGGCGGTCTTGCCATAGGCCGGGGCAATCTGCTCGTCCCATGCCCGGCAATAGGCGCAGCCGGGCTGTTCGACCATGACCAGCCGGATTTCCGCCGCCGCGGGAAGCGCAATACACAGCACGGCCAAGGCCGCCGAGGCGAGAGATTTCACAAAGGTCATGGCGCACCGATTGACGAATGTCGTAACGTTCAACATAATATGAATATGTGAATTGTTCAAGCCAGCGAGGGGAGGCGTCTTGCTTGATATCTCGTTCGCAGGCGCCGCACTGGCGGGCCTGCTCAGTTTCTTCACACCGTGCATCCTGCCGATGGTGCCGTTCTACCTCTGCTACATGGCGGGCATTTCCATGGCCGAGCTGCGCGATGACTCGGGCATCGAGGCCGGGGCGCAGCGCCGCCTGGTGCTCTCGGCAGTGGTCTTCGCTGCCGGCGTCACCACGATCTTCGTGCTGCTGGGCATGGGGGCGACCGCGGTGGGGCAGGCCTTTGCCGACTGGAAGCAGCCGCTCTCTTATGCCGCCGCCGCCGTGCTGCTGGTCTTCGGGCTGCACTTCCTCGGCGTGATCCGGGTGCCGCTCCTGCATCGCGAGGCGCGGATGGAAAGCAAGGCCGAGCCCACAAGCGTGCTTGGGGCCTATGTCATGGGGCTCGCCTTCGGCTTTGGCTGGACGCCCTGCGTCGGCCCGGCGCTGGCCTCGATCCTGATGATCGCCAGCGGCATGGGCGACATCGTCCGCGGCGGGCTGCTGCTTCTGGTCTACGGCATCGGCATGACCGCGCCCTTCGTGATCGCGGCGCTGTTCTCGGGGCCGTTCCTGCGCTGGACCGCACGGCACCGGGGCAAGCTGCAATATGTCGAGAAGGCGATGGGCGTGATGCTGATCCTGTTCGCGATCCTGATCGCCACCGACAGCGTGAACGTCATCGCGCAATGGATGATCGACACGTTCCCGGGCTGGACATCGCTGAGTTGAGGTCACGCCGGGCCCGCGAGGCGCCCGTTTTGAGGAGGAGGAGACGATGAAAGCATGGATAGGCGCCGCATTCGCGGCGGCACTGGCACTGCCCGTCTGGGCCGAGGTCGCGCCGATGGGCGATGACGGGCTCTACAAGGAGCCGTGGATGCGCGACACCTTCAAGGATCTGCGAGAGGATCTGGCCGAGGCCAATGACGAGGGCAGGCGGCTGGTGCTCTTCGTCGAGCAGCGCGGCTGCATCTACTGCCACAAGATGCACGAGGAGGTGTTCTCGCTTCCCGACGTGGCCGCCTTCATCGAGGAGAACTTCTTCGTGGTGCAGATCAACCTGCACGGCGACACCGAGATCACCGATTTCGACGGGGAATCGCTCTCCGAGAAGGACGCGGCGCGCAAGTGGCGGGTTCTGTTCACGCCGAACATCATCTTCCTGCCGGAAGAGGTGTCCGAGGACAGCACAGCGATCGAGGCGGCGGTGGCGGTGATGCCCGGCGCCTTCGCCAAGGGCACGACGCTGGATATGTTCACCTGGGTCGCCGAAAAGCGCTACGAGCTTGATAACGGTGAGGACTTTCAACGCTATCACGCGCGCCGCATCCAGGAACGCGACAACGGCAAGTTCGACTAGAGCGGGAATGCTGCATTTGCGTAATCATCGTAAAATTCATGTCTGTGAATTTGTTGTTGCGTAAGGCCCGCGCGGTAGACTACGGTATTCACAGCTACGGAGGAGACAGCCCGCGGGACGGGCTGCTGGAGCCAAGGGAGGGAACATGAAACTTACTGCACTGACGCTCGCGGGCGTGTTTGTCGCGGGTGCGGCACTCGCGAACGGCGTGGCCCCCGACGAGGTCACCTATGGCGAATACGGCGCGGTCGAGGCCTCGCTCAGCGGCGCCGAGGGCAATGCCGACAAGGGGCGCGAGATCTTCTCGACCAAGTCGATGGGCAACTGCGTCTCGTGCCACGCCGTCTCGGCGCTGCCCGACGTGCCCTTCCAGGGCGAGGTCGGTCCTATGCTCGACGGTGTCGGCGGTTACCGCTCCGCCGAAGAGCTGCGTGGCATCGTGGCCAACGCCAAGATGACCTTCGAGGGCACGGTGATGCCGGCCTTCTACAAGACCAGCGGGTTCATCCGCCCGGGCAACGGATACACCGGCAAGGCGGCCGAAGGGCCGATCGACCCGATCCTGTCGGCCCAGGATGTCGAGGACGTGGTCGCGTTCCTCATGACCTTGCAAGACTGACGCACGCGACCGGAAATTTGTTCAGGAGAAACGGAACCATGGAATTCACACGTCGTGAAACCCTTGCCGTGGGCGGGGCCGCCGCGCTGGTCGCCATGCTGCCGAAGGGAGCCTATGCCGCCACCACCGAGGAGTGGATCGCGGAATTCACCGGCGGCGCCGATATGGCCGATGCGGGCATCGACCTGACCGCGCCGGAGATCGCCGAGAACGGCAACACCGTGCCGATCGAGGTCAGCGCCGAGGGCGCCTCCGAGATCCTCGTGCTGGCGACCGGCAACCCGACCCCGGGCGTGGCCACCTTCAAGTTCGGCCCCCTTGCCGCGTCGCAATACGCCTCGACCCGCATCCGACTCGCCGGCACGCAGGAAGTGGTGGCGATCGCCAAGCTTGCCGACGGCTCGTTCGCCAAGGCGTCGAAGACCGTCAAAGTGACCATCGGCGGCTGCGGCGGCTGATCGGCTTAACATAGGAGACAGAACACATGGCAGACGGCGTCAAACCCCGCGTCAAGGTCCCGAAATCCGCGTCCGCCGGTGAGGCGATCACGCTTAAGACCCTCATCAGCCACCCGATGGAATCCGGCCAGCGCAAGGACGGCGATGGCAACGTGATCCCGCGCTCGATCATCAACCGCTTCACCTGCGAGTTCAACGGCGAGAGCGTGATCGACGTGACCATGGAGCCGGCGATCTCGACGAACCCGTATTTCGAATTCGAGGCCACCGTGCCCGAAGCCGGCGAGTTCAAGTTCACCTGGTACGACGACGACGGCTCCGTCTACGAGGAGACCAAGGCGATCGCGATCGGCTGATCAAGAACAAGACCCTGTCCCGCAGAGGTGCGGGGCGGGGCTTTTCAGGGAGGGAACCTAAATGATTTTCAGGATGATGACGGCGGCCGCCGCCATGCTGGCCCTGACCGCCCCGATGCTTGCAGCGGGCGGTGCCGATGATGATACGCTCATCATCAACGAAGACCTCGAGATCACCACCAAGGCCGCCGCGGCGCCGCATCTCGACGGTCACCTCGACGAGGTGATCTCGGGCTGGCATTTCCGCGACGACGACACCCAGGCCATGGAGATGGACGATTTCGACAACCCTGGCATGATCTTCGTCGACCAGGGGATCGACCAGTGGAACGCCGTCGAGGGCTCTGAGGAGAAGTCCTGCGCGTCGTGCCACGGCGATCCCGAGGAGATGGCGGGCGTCAAGGCGGTCTATCCGAAATGGAACGAAGAGGCCGGTGAGGTGCGCACGCTGCAGATGCAGATGAACGACTGCCGCGAAAATCGCATGGGCGCCGAGCCGTGGAAATACGACGCGGGCGCCGCGATCAACATGGAGGCGCTTCTGGCCTCGGTGTCGCGCGGCATGCCGGTCAACGTCGCCATCGACGGCCCCGCCGCCGAGGCCTGGGAGATGGGCAAGGAGATGTACTACACGCGGTACGGCCTTCTCGAGCTGTCCTGCGCCTCCTGCCACGAGCAGAATTACGGCAACTACATCCGGGCCGATCACCTGTCGCAGGGCCAGATCAACGGCTTCCCGACCTACCGCCTGAAGAACGCCAAGCTCAACGGCGCGCACGGCCGTTTCAAGGGCTGCATCCGCGACACCCGCGCCGAGACCTTCTCGCCGGGCTCGCCGGAGTTCGTGGCGCTCGAGCTCTATGTCGCCTCGCGCGGCAATGGCCTCGACGTCGAGGGCCCCTCGGTCCGCAACTGATCCTTTGCCCCGTGCGTGAGAACGCGCGGGGTTTCCCGTTTTCAATCAATTCACACATGCGAATGTGTGCTGAGAGCCAGACGAAAGATCCCTCCCATGATCTCAAGACGCGATTTCCTTCAGGTCTCGATGGCGGCCTCGGCGCTCTACGGTGCCAGCGGCTTCGGCAACTGGGCGCGGCTCGCTGCGCAGCAGAGCCTGACGCAGGACCAGCTTCTCCAGTTCGACACGTTCGGGAACGTCTCGCTGATCCACGTCACCGACATCCACGCCCAGCTCAAGCCGATCTATTTCCGCGAGCCGGAAGTGAATATCGGCGTCGGCCCGAACAAGGGCGAGGTGCCGCACGTGACCGGCGCCGACTTCCGCAAGCTCTACGGCATCGATGACGGCTCGCCGTCGCATTACGCGCTGACCTACAACGACTTTTCCTCGCTCGCGAAGGGCTATGGCAAGGTCGGTGGCATGGACCGCGTCGCGACCGTGATCAACGCCATCCGCGCCGACCGCCCCGATGCCATCCTGCTTGACGGCGGCGACACCTGGCACGGCTCGATGACCTGCCACAAGACCGCCGGTCAGGACATGGTCAACGTGATGAACGCGCTCAAGCCCGACGCCATGACCTTCCACTGGGAGTTCACCCTGGGCTCCGAGCGGGTGCAGGAGATCGTCGAGGGCCTGCCGTATGCCGCGCTGGGCCAGAACATCTTCGACGCCGAGTGGGACGAGCCCGCCGAGCTCTTCAAGCCCTACCAGTTCTTCGAGCGCGGCGGCGTGAAGGTCGCGGTGATCGGTCAGGCCTTCCCCTACATGCCGATCGCCAACCCGCGTTGGATGTTCCCGGAATACAGCTTCGGCATCCGTGACGAGCACATGCAGGAGATGGTCGACGAGGTGCGCGGCATGGGAGCCGAGCTGGTCGTCTGCCTGAGCCACAACGGCTTCGACGTCGACAAGAAGATGGCCGGGATCGTCAACGGCATCGACGTGATCCTGTCGGGCCACACCCATGACGCGCTGCCCGAGCCGGTTCTGGTGGGCGAGACGATCATCGTGGCCTCCGGCTCCAACGGCAAGTTCGTCTCCCGCGTCGATCTCGACGTGCGCGACGGCCGCATGATGGGTTTCCGTCACAAGCTGATTCCGATCTTCTCGGACGTGATTACCCCCGATGCCGAGGTCGCGAAGCTCATCGACGAGCAGCGCGCGCCCTACAAGGCCGAGCTCGAGGAGGTCATCGGCCAGACCGATGAGCTGCTCTATCGCCGCGGCAATTTCAACGGCTCCTGGGACGACCTGATCTGCGATGCGCTGATGTCCGAGCGCGAGGCCGACATCGCCATGTCGCCCGGTGTGCGCTGGGGCCCGAGCCTGATCCCCGGCGATCCGATCACCCGCGAGGACATCTGGAACGTCACCTCGATGAGCTACGGCGAGGCCTATCGCTCGGAGATGACCGGCGAGTTCATCAAGGTGATCCTCGAGGACGTGGCCGACAACATCTTCAACCCCGATCCCTATTACCAGCAGGGCGGGGACATGGTCCGCATCGGTGGCATGGGCTACCGCATCGACATCACCAAGCCGCAGGGCGAGCGCATCTCCGACATGACGCTGCTCAAGACCGGCGAGGCCATCGATCCGTCGAAGACCTACATGGTCGCCGGCTGGGCGAGCGTCAACGAAGGCACCGAGGGACCGCAGATCTGGGACGTGGTGGAAAGCCACATCCGCAAGTTGGGCACCGTCACCCTGGAGCCCAACACCAGTGTCGAGGTGGTGGGCGCCTGAGCCCGCCGCGCAGCAACAGGAGAGCCAACATGGCGACAGAGAAGAAAGCCGCCTCCGCCTCGCGCCGTCAGTTCCTGACCGGTGCCGCGGCCGTGGGCGCGGGCACAGTCGCGGCCGGCGTGGCGCGCGCCGCCGAGCCCGATCCGCTGATCACCGAGGTGCAGGACTGGGCCAGCGGCTTCGGCGACGGCGTCGATGCCACCCCGTACGGCCTGCCGATCAAGTTCGAGGATGACGTGGTCCGCCGCAACGTGGAATGGCTGACCGCCGACACGATCTCGTCGATCAACTTCACCCCGATTCATGCGCTCGACGGCACCATCACGCCGGCGGGCTGCGCCTTCGAGCGGCACCATTCCGGCGCCATCGAGCTCAGCAAGAGCGACTACCGGCTGATGATCAACGGCGATGTCGAAACGCCGATGGTGTTCGGCTATGCCGATCTCGAGCGCTTCCCGCGCGAGAACCACGTGTACTTCCTCGAATGTGCCGCCAATACCGGCATGGAGTGGGCCGGGGCGCAACTCAACGGCGCGCAGTTCACCCATGGCATGATCCACAACATGGAATACTCGGGCATCCCCGTCCGCACCCTGCTGGCCGAGGCCGGCTGGTCGGGCGAGGTCGAGGGCAAGTGGCTCTATGTCGAGGGCGCAGATGCCTCCTCGAACGGGCGCTCGATCCCGCTCGAGAAGGCACTGGATGACTGCCTGATCGCGATCAAGGCCAATGGCGAGGCGCTGCGCAAGGAGCACGGCTATCCCGCGCGCCTCGTGGTGCCGGGCTGGGAAGGCAACATGTGGGTCAAGTGGGTGCGCCGCATGGAGATCATGGACGGCCCCGTCGAGAGCCGCGAGGAAACCTCCAAGTACACCGACACGCTGGCCGACGGCACCTCGCGCAAGTGGACCTGGGTGATGGACGCCAAGTCCGTCGTCACATCGCCGAGCCCGCAAATGCCGATCACCCACGGCCACGGCCCGGTGGTGATCACCGGCATGGCCTGGTCGGGTCACGGCAAGATCACCCGCGTCGATGTCTCCAAGGATGGCGGCAAGACCTGGGAGACCGCGCGTCTCGCGGCGGATCCCGCCAACAAGGCACTGACCCGCTTCTACCTCGACACCGAGTGGAACGGCGAGGAGTGGTTCCTGCAAAGCCGCGCCATGGACGAGACCGGCTACGTCCAGCCGACCAAGGCCCAGCTGCGCGACGTGCGCGGCCTGAACTCGATCTATCACAACAACTGCATCCAGACCTGGTGGGTGAAATCCAACGGAGAGGCGGAAAATGTCGAAGTCTCTTAAGCTCTACGCCGGCACCGCGATCGGCATCCTCGGGACGTTGACACTGGCGGTGAACTTCGCCGACCGTTTCGTTGCCGATTTCCCCGAGAACCCGCGCACCATGGCGGCGCTGCCGGCACCCGAGCCGGTGGCCGAGGCGCCCTCCGGCGTGCTCGTGGGCGCGGCCACTGCGGCCACCACCGATGGCGGCGGCACCTTCGGCCTTGGCCGCGAGGCGCTGCCTGAGGAGGTCGCGGCCTGGGATCTCGACGTGAGCCCCGACGGCACCGGCCTGCCGGCAGGATCGGGCGATGTCTGGACCGGCGAGACGGTGTTCGAGGAGAACTGCGCGGTCTGCCACGGCTCCTTCGCCGAAGGCGTCGACAACTGGCCCAAGCTCGCCGGTGGTGACGGCACGCTGGCGGATGAGGATCCGCTGAAGACGGTGGGCAGCTACTGGCCCTATCTCTCGACCGTGTGGGATTACGTGCACCGCTCGATGCCCTTCGGCAACGCGCAGTCGCTGACGCCGGACGAGGTCTACGCGATCACCGCCTACATCCTTTATTCCAACGATCTCGTGGATGACGATTTCGAGCTCAGCGACGCCAATTTCGCCGAGTTCGAGATGCCCAATGCCGAGGGCTTCATCGTCGATGACCGGGCCGAGACGGAATACAGCCTCTGGCGCAACGAGCCCTGCATGGAAAACTGCAAGGAGAGCGTCGAGATCACCATGCGCGCCACCGTCCTCGACGTGACGCCGGAAGAGGAGGGCGCCGAGGCGGCCGACGCGGCCGAGGCATCGACAGGCGAGCAGGAGGCCGAGGTCGAAGAGGTCGCCGCCGTTGCCGAGGAGGCTGCGCCCGCAGCCGAGGAAGCGCCCGCCCAAGAGGCACCGGTCGAGACCGCCGCGATCGACGAAGCCCTCGCCGCTGATGGCGAGAAGGTTTTCCGCAAGTGCAAGGCCTGCCACCAGGTCGGCGAGGGGGCGAAGAACCGCACCGGGCCGCAGCTCAACGCCGTGGTCGGCCGCGAGATCGGCGGGCTCGACGGCTTCAAGTATTCCGGCACGCTGGCCGAGATGGGCGGGGTCTGGGATGCCGAGGCTCTGCACGGCTTCCTGGCCGACCCGCGCGGCTATGCCAAGGGCACCAAGATGGCCTTTGCCGGGCTGAAGAAGGACGAGGATATCGACGCCGTCGTCGAGTATCTCAAGACCTTCGAGTGATCCCGCGGCGCCGGGTCCCGGCGCCGTCCCTCCCGCATCCTCCCTTGGATGCCAGACACTTGGCCCGGCGCGATCCCTCGCGCCGGGCCTTTCATTGTTGGCATGAGCCTGCCGGCATGGTGCCAGATGCCACGCATTGTCGGAAAAGGTCCGGTATTCCGCCGTTGGCCCGGGCTGGGCTTTGGATCAGGATGCACCCGGGGCGCGCGCCCCGGTCTGACCGGTTTTATGGGGCGGATCCGAACGTCATTGGTCCCGCGCCTGTCGGCGCGGCAAATCGGAGCATTCCACCGTGAGCTTTCGTTCCAGCATCTTGTTGCTTGCCGGGCTGATTGCCCTCGCCGCTGCTTTCGCGCCGCTCGGGAAATCGAAATCCGCGCCCGATCCCTTGCCGCGCGCCGTGGCCTTGCGGCTCTGACCGGCGACGTCCGCGCACCCGTTAACCGGGCTTTTCCTCCACCCGTGGTAACGGCCTCCCCATGGCGAAGACGAGATCCCAATGCGACCCTGACGGGCGGCTGGCCAGCGCCGTCCGCTTTGCGCGCATGGCCTGCCTTGCGGTGCTGCTGCTTCAGGGCTGCGCGACACCGCCGCACCGGCTGCCGATCGCAGAGACGTCCGAGCGCAGCGCGCTGGCGCTATCCATCATGCAGCTCTCGCCCTCCGTCGAGACCGCTGAGGCGGGGCGCCTGTCTGATCTGGCGTTCGGCCTGTCGACCCGCACGGCGCGTGAGGTCGAGGGGATCGACCCTCCGGTGAAGCTGACCCGAGACCTGCATTTCGGGTTCAAGACCAGCAGCTTCTGCCACGCCTGGGCCGACCGGTTCTTCCGCGTCCTGCGGGCAGAACCGTTCGACAGCCTTGAGCTGCACGCGGTTATGTCGCCGACACGCACACTTCATCCGATCGAGCATTCGGCGGTGATCGTCACGGCCCGGGGCCGGCCGCTGGCGAGCGGGCTCTTGCTCGATCCATGCCGGTACGAAGGCCGGCTCTACTGGCGGGATGTGGGTGATGACCGGGCCTTCGATTGGCAGCCACGCGACGCGGTTCTCTGGGAAAAGCGCTTCGGGCGCCGGCCTTGGTATGCTCAAAACCCGCTCGATGCGTTGATCCAGACGGCGCGGCCGCCGTGATCAAGAGATCATGATGGCCGACGGCTTGACCTTTGCGGCCACAACGGCGCGTTGTGGCGCAGAGCCTCCGGCGCGCATCGCTGCCGGACGACCGCAGCACAGCCAAGGCGAGCCCATGCCCCACGATCACCACCATCATCACCACCATATCGACCCGAACGCCGGTGACGGCAGGCTGATCGGGGCCATCGCGGTCAACATGGCGCTGACCGTGGCGCAGGTGCTGGGGGGGATCTTTTCGGGCAGCCTCGCGATGATCGCCGACGCGCTGCACAACTTCTCGGATGCGATCTCGCTGGTCATCGCCGCCGTGGCCCGCCGCATCGCCCGCCGCCCAGCGACCGAGCAGATGCCCTTCGGCTTCGCCCGTGCCGAGGTGGTGGCGGCGCTGGTCAACTACACCAGCCTGATCATCATCGGGCTCTACCTCGTGATGGAGGCGGTGCTGCGCTTCCTATCGCCCGAGCCGGTGCAGGGCTGGCTGGTGGTGATCATCGCCGGGGTGGCGCTGGTGGTCGACTTGGTGACCGCGCTGCTGACCTACACCATGTCGAAGGACAGCGTGAACATCCGCGCCGCCTTCCTGCACAACGTGGCCGATGCGCTGGGGTCGCTCGCGGTGATCTTTGCCGGCACGCTGATCATCCTCTTTGGCTGGACATGGATCGATCCGGCCGTGACCCTGCTGATCGCCGGCTACATCCTGTGGATGGCCTTCGGAGAGATCGGCGGCGTGATCCGCATCCTGATGCTCGGCAGCCCGCCCGAGCTGGCCCCCGGAGAGGTGCTCGACGAGGCGCGCCAGGTCGAGGGGGTGGATGGGTTGCACAAGGCGCATCTGTGGCAGATCGACGAACATCGGGCGGCGCTGCAGGCGCATCTGGTGGTCCGCGAGGGCGCCTGGGGGCAGGCCGACACCATCAAGGCCTCGGTCAAGCAGCGCATGAAGGACCGCTTCGGCATCACCCATGTCGTGCTCGAGCTCGAATGCGCCCGCCATGCCTGCACGACGCCGCAGGATTGGGGCGGGGCATGAGCGCTGCCCCCGCGACCTCCGGGCCATTTGAACCGCAGGCCCTTGCGGCCCCCCAAGCCCGATACTAAGAATCTGGTAAGACACACGAGATAGGCACACGGAAGAAAGCAGGCAGGCGGATATGAAAGACCCTTTTGAGACATACATGAACACGCTCGTCCCGATGGTGGTCGAGCAGACCAGCCGCGGCGAACGCGCCTACGACATCTTCTCGCGCCTGCTGAAGGAGCGGATCATCTTCGTCTCCGGCCCGGTGCATGACGGCATGTCGAGCCTGATCGTCGCTCAGCTGCTGCACCTCGAGGCGGAAAACCCCTCGAAAGAGATCTCGATGTACATCAACAGCCCCGGCGGCGTTGTGACGAGTGGTCTGTCGATCTACGACACCATGCAGTACATTCGTCCCAAGGTCTCGACCCTGGTGATCGGCCAGGCGGCCTCGATGGGCTCGCTGCTGCTGACCGCGGGCGAGGCGGGCATGCGGTTCTCGCTGCCCAACAGCCGCATCATGGTCCACCAGCCCTCGGGCGGCTACCAGGGCCAGGCCACCGACATCATGATTCACGCCGAGGAGACGCTGAAGCTGAAGCGCCGCCTCAATGAAATCTACGTGAGGCATACCGGCCAGACGCTGGAGAATGTCGAGGCCGCTCTCGAGCGTGACAACTTCATGGCGCCCGAGGATGCCAAGGAATGGGGCCTCATCGACGAGATCGTCGAAAGCCGCGGCGCGGCGGAAGAGGCCAAATCCTAATCGCTTGCCCCGCCGCCACGGTGCGGCGGGGCATTTTTCAGATTGTAGAGCGCTGGGCACTGGCCTAGACTTTGCAGAATTGGCGAAAAAGATGGGCCTTCGGCTGGCACATGGCGCAGCCGAAACGATGAAATGGCCCTGAAAGGTGCGATATGGCGACGAATTCCGGCGGCGACAGCAAGAACACCCTCTACTGCAGTTTCTGCGGCAAGAGTCAGCACGAAGTGCGCAAGCTGATCGCGGGTCCGACCGTCTTCATCTGCGACGAATGCGTCGAGCTCTGCATGGACATCATCCGCGAAGAGACCAAGGGCGCCGGCCTGAAGTCCTCCGAGGGGGTGCCGTCCCCGCGCGAGATCTGCGACGTTCTGGATGATTACGTGATCGGTCAGGCGATGGCCAAGCGTGTGCTCTCGGTCGCGGTGCACAACCACTACAAGCGCCTCAACCACAGCCAGAAGAGTTCGGATATCGAGCTGGCGAAGTCGAACATCCTGCTGATCGGCCCGACTGGCTGCGGCAAGACGCTGCTGGCACAGACGCTGGCGCGCATCCTCGACGTGCCGTTCACCATGGCGGACGCCACCACGCTGACCGAGGCCGGCTACGTGGGTGAAGATGTCGAGAATATCATTCTCAAGCTGCTGCAGTCGAGCGAGTACAATGTCGAGCGCGCGCAGCGTGGCATCGTCTATATCGACGAGGTCGACAAGATCACCCGCAAGTCCGAGAACCCGTCGATCACCCGTGACGTGTCGGGCGAGGGCGTGCAGCAGGCGCTGCTCAAGCTGATGGAAGGCACCGTGGCCTCGGTGCCGCCGCAGGGCGGCCGCAAGCATCCGCAGCAGGAATTCCTGCAGGTGGACACCACCAACATCCTGTTCATCTGCGGCGGCGCCTTCGCCGGTCTCGACCGGATCATCGCGCAGCGCGGCAAGGGCTCGGCCATGGGCTTCGGCGCCGATGTGCGCGACCCGGAAGAGCGCGGCACCGGCGAGGTGTTCAAGGATCTCGAGCCCGAGGATCTGCTGAAGTTCGGCCTGATCCCGGAATTCGTCGGCCGTCTGCCGGTGATCGCAACGCTCGAGGATCTCGACGAGGACGCGCTGGTCACCATCCTGACCGCGCCGAAGAACGCTCTGGTCAAACAGTACCAGCGCCTGTTCGAGATGGAGGACACCCAGCTGACCTTCACCGACGACGCGCTCTCGGCGATTGCCAAGAAAGCGATCGAACGCAAGACCGGCGCGCGCGGCCTGCGCTCGATCCTCGAGGGCATCCTGCTCGACACCATGTTCGAACTGCCGGGCATGGATGAGGTCACCGAGGTGGTGGTCAACGACGAGGCGGTCAATTCCGACGCCAAGCCGCTGATGATCTACGCGGACCAGAAAAAAGAAGGCACCTCGGCGAGCTGAGGTCGATAACGTTAGGCACGTCTGGGCGGGGTTTTTCCCCGCCCTTTTCTTTGGAGTGAGAGATGACGATCAAGCGGATCCATACGGGCAGCCCGTTCGAGGAAAAGATCGGCTATTGCCGCGCCGTGGTGGCGGGCGGCTTCGTGCATGTCGCCGGCACGGTGGGGCAGGGCGACACGGTCACCGAACAGTGCCGCTCGGCGCTCGAGGTGATCGGCAAGGCTCTGGCCGAGACCGGGTCGAGCTTTGCCGACGCGGTCCGGGTGACCTACTATCTCCCCGACGCGGCGGAGTTCGAGCCCTGCTGGCCGATCCTGTCCGAGACCTTCGGAGACAACCCGCCGGTCGCCACGATGATCGAATGCAACCTGATCGACCCGAAATACCGCATCGAGATCGAGCTCACCACGCTCGCGCCCTGATCGGTCCTGCGGGGACCAGCGCCTGTGCGCTGGACCTCGCCCCCAAGCATCGCATATACGGAACAGGAAGATACCGAGGAGTCGTCCATGGGCATTCTGAACAAGCTCCTGAAGCTGGTCACCTGGTGGAACGGTGCCACGCTGAACACCCTTTGGTGGAGCAGCCGCCACGGCACCCGCGTCGGTGAGGATGAACAGGGCAACACCTTCTACCAGACCAAGGATGGCAAGCGTCGCTGGGTGATCTACAACGGTGAGGTCGAGGCCAGCCGGGTGAGCCCCGACTGGCATGGCTGGCTGCACCACACCTTTGCCGAGCCGCCGACCGATCGCCCGCTCTCCCACGAGAGCTGGGAAAAGCCGCATATCGAGAACCTGACCGGCACGGCCATGGCCTATGCGCCACAGGGCTCGATCCGCCAGCCCGAGCCGGCCAACCGCCGCGACTACGAGGCGTGGAGCCCGGAATAAGCCCATGACCACCTCCACCACAGAGGTGCTGGTCGGCGGGGCTGTCCTCGCCGCCGCGATCGCCTTTGGCGCCTACGCCGTCAATACCACCGGCTTCGAGCTGCACGAGACCGGCTACCCGCTCAGCGCCAGTTTCCGCTCGCTGGAAGGCGTGACCGTCGGCAGCGACGTGCGCCTCGCAGGGGTCAAGGTGGGGACGGTGACGGAGATCTCGCTCAATCCCGAGACCTTCCGGGCCGACATGGGGATGACTCTGCAGGATGACATCCTGATCCCCGATGACAGCGCGATCCTGATCTCGTCCGAGGGGCTGCTCGGCGGCAATTTCGTTGAGATCAGCCCGGGCGGCTCGCCCTTCTACTACGAAGACGGGGACGAGATCCTCGATACGCAGGGCTCGGTCAGCCTGATCTCGCTCTTGCTTAAATATGTCGCCGGGGGAGGCGAGGAATGATCCGCAAACTGTGTCTCGGTCTCGCCCTGCTTGCCGCACCGCTGCAGGCGCAGGAGGCCACCAATACCGGCACCGGCGCGGTGCTGCGCGGCTTGGACAAGCTCACCGGTCGGGCATACGACATCGAGATGCGCGCCGGAGAGACCGCCCAGTTCGCCCGCACCGAGATCTCGCTACAGGAATGTCGCTACCCCGAGGGCGACCCGGCGGGCGATGCCTTTGCCTTCCTGACCGTGCGCGAGGCCGGCAATGCCGAGCCGGTGTTCCGTGGCTGGATGATCGCCTCGTCACCGGCCCTCAATGCGATGGATCACCAGCGCTACGACGTCTGGGTATTGCGCTGCACCACATCCTGACCGCTTTGTGCGAGCGGTGTGCCGGCAAGATCCGGGGTCACAGGGAGCGCCTCGCGCAGTTGGGCGCGGTAATTTGCGCGGGTGATCTCGAGCCCGCCCAGGGTGGCCAGGTGCTCGGTCAGAAACTGGGTGTCGAACAGCGTGAACCCGGCCCGCCGCAGCAGGTCGATCAGCCAGCATAGAGCGATTTTCGATCCGTCGCGGCGCCGCGAGAACATCGACTCGCCGCAGAACGCCCCGCCGATCTCGAGCCCGTAGACCCCGCCGGCCAACTCTCCCTCCATCCAGACCTCGAGCGAATGCGCCAGCCCGCGCTGGTGCAGCGTGACGAAGAGGGCGCGGATTTCGTGGTTGATCCAGGTCTCGCGGCGGTCGGCGCAAGCGTCGATGACGCCCTCGAAATCCGCATCCAGAGTGACCGTGTAATCATCGCGCCGGAGGCGCCGGGCAAGGCTGCGCGAGATGTGCAGCCCGTCCATCGGCAGGATGCCCCGCCGGCGCGGATCGACCCAGAACAGCTCCGGGTCGTCGCGGTGCTCGGCCATCGGGAAGATGCCCGAGCGATAGGCCTGAACCAGGAGCTCCGGGGTGATCTCGCTCATCCCCGGGGCCCCGTCGCACGCAGCGGGCGGTATCCGCCGCGCGCCATCCTCATGCCGCCGAGAACGGATCCTTGGCGAGCCACTTCTCCAGCCAGTGGATGTTGTAGTCGCCGGTCAGGACGTCGTCTTCCTGCAGCAGGGCGTGGAAGAGCGGGATGGTGGTGTCGACGCCGTCGACGATCAGCTCGCCAAGTGCCCGGTTGAGCCGCGACAGCGCCTCGTTGCGGTCGCGCCCGTGCACGATCAGCTTGCCGATCAGGCTGTCGTAATAGGGCGGGATCGAATAGCCCTGATAAAGCGCCGAATCCATCCGCACGCCAAGCCCGCCCGGGGCGTGGTACTGGGTGATCTTGCCGGGGCAGGGCGAAAAGTTCGGCACCTTCTCGGCGTTGATCCGGACCTCGATGGCGTGACCGTTGATGACGAGGTCATCCTGCCCGAAGGAGAGCGTGTAGCCCTCTGCCACGCGGATCTGCTCGCGCACCAGATCGACGCCGAAGATCGCCTCGGTCACCGGGTGCTCCACCTGCAGGCGGGTGTTCATCTCGATGAAGTAGAACTCGCCATCCTCGTAGAGGAATTCGATGGTGCCGGCGCCCGAGTATTTCAGATCGCCCACCGCCTTGGCGCAGACAGCGCCGATGCGGGCGCGCTCTTCCTCGGTGATGCAGGGGCCGGGGGCCTCCTCGAAGACCTTCTGGTGGCGGCGCTGAAGCGAGCAGTCGCGCTCGCCCAGATGCACCGCGTTGCCCTTGCCGTCGCCGAAGACCTGGATCTCGATATGGCGCGGGCGCTGCAGGTACTTCTCGATATAGACTTCGTCATTGCCGAAGGCGGCCTTGCCCTCGGCCCGCGCGGTCTGGAAGGCGCGCTCCATCTCGGCCTCGGAATTGGCGACCTTCATGCCGCGCCCGCCGCCGCCGGCGGTGGCCTTGATGATCACCGGGTAGCCGAAATCGCGGCCGATCTGCTTGGCGGCCTCGACATCGGGAACACCACCCTCGGAGCCGGGAACACAGGGCACGCCAAGCTCCTTCATGGTGTCCTTGGCGGTGATCTTGTCACCCATCACGCGGATGTGTTGCGCCGAGGGGCCGATGAAGGTCAGGCCGTGATCCTCGACCATCTGCACGAAACGCGCGTTCTCGGACATGAAGCCGTAGCCCGGGTGGATGGCCTGGGCGCCGGTGATCTCGCAGGCCGAGATGATCGCGGCCGGGTTGAGGTAGCTGTCGGTCGAGGAGGCAGGGCCGATGCAGATGCTCTCGTCGGCCATGCGCACATGCATCGCGTCGGCGTCGGCGGTGGAGTGCACGGCGACGCTTGCGATGCCCATCTCGCGGCAGGCGCGGATGACGCGCAGCGCGATTTCGCCACGGTTGGCGATCAGGATCTTGTCGAACATGGGGCCTCCTTACTCGAGGATGACCAGAGGAGCGCCGAATTCCACGGGGGCGCCATCCTCGACGAGGATGCGCTTGACGGTGCCCGCACGCGGGGCCGGGATGTGGTTCATGGTCTTCATCGCCTCGACGATGACCAGCGTGTCGCCTTCGCTGACCTGCTGGCCGACCGAGATGAAGGAGGGCGCGCCGGGCTCGGGCTGCATGTAGACCGTGCCGACCATCGGCGAGGCCACGGCGCCGGGATGCGCGGCCGGATCTTCCGGGGCGGCCTCGGCGGCGGGGGCCGCGGGGGCTGCGGCTGCGGCCGGAGCCGGGGCGGCTGCGGGGGCGCTGACGGCGATCGGAGCGGCCTGCGGCAGGGCGCGGCTCACGCGGACGTTCAGGCTGTCGTCGTCGCCATATTCGCGCTTGACCTGGAGCTCGGTCAGATCGTTCTCGCGGAGCAGTTCCGCCAACGCCTTGATGAAGGCCACGTCGGCTTCGTGGGTGTCTTTGCTCATGCAATCCTCGCCGGTGATTTCGCGGGCCTGTTTTCCGTCATGGCCCCTTGATCTGGCGCTTATAGGACAAGCTTCTTGCCATGAAAAGCGACCCCGTCGGTGAAAAGCCGCGGGTTTGCGCATTTTGAAGACCCTTCGGACACGCCTGCGAGCGCGCCTTGCCCTCTCGGGCCGCGGGGCGGTGGGCGGCGGCGGAACCGGTCCGCTCCGCGGGCCGACTCACCGTGATCCGTCTCAGGCGGCGGACGGGAACACAGGCTCCTGCCGGGAACGTCCCGGGCCGGTATAGGCCTGCGCCGCGCCGTCATCGGAGGCGGGTGTGGAGGCGGATGCGCTCTCGGGCTCCGGCGCGTCCGGGGCAAGGCCGACCATTTGTTCGGCCTGTTCCTGAAGCAATGCGGCGATCCTGATCTGCATGATCGAGGGCGGCGCCACGTGCTTCGCCGGGTCGGGTAACCCGGTGAGGCCGCGCCAGAAACTGCTCGGTGGCTCGCCGCCGGGATCAGGATCGGTGCCGGTCTGCGCTTGTTGCGCAATCGGTTGCACCTTCGTCTCGACGGCGGAGCTGGGTGGCGAGGCCGGAAGGCCCAGAGGATGACCGGTGGCCAGAGGTGCCACCGCAGAGGAAACACCTGTCATCTGCATGGATCGTCTCCATCAGGCTAAACGCCCCCACCGACCGAAGATAGCACAGTCACGACGATTTCGAAGCTATTCCTGTAAACTTACCCCGATTTTCCAGTGTGTTGGTTAATGGCTCCTTGTGATCGGCCGCGGGTGAACGAGAGAGGCGGCCGCCTGTGCGACCGCCTCGTTCGTTGCGAAAACCAGCGGATTACTTGTTCGCGCGGTTTTCGATGAGGTCGTCGACGACGGAGGGGTCGGCGAGTGTGGAGGTGTCGCCAAGGGCGCCGTAGTCGTTCTCGGCGATCTTGCGCAGGATGCGGCGCATGATCTTGCCCGAGCGCGTCTTGGGCAGGCCCGGCGCCCACTGGATCAGGTCCGGCGAGGCGATCGGGCCGATCTCGGTGCGGACCCAGGTGCGGAGCTCCTTCTTGAGCTCCTCCGAAGGCTCCACCTCGTTCATCAGCGTGACGTAGCAGTAGATGCCCTGGCCCTTGACGGGGTGCGGGTAGCCCACCACCGCCGCCTCGGCGACCTTGGCATGGGCGACCAGCGCCGATTCGACCTCGGCCGTGCCCATGCGGTGGCCCGAGACGTTGATCACGTCGTCGACCCGGCCGGTGATCCAGTAATCGCCACCCTCGTCGACGCGGCAGCCGTCGCCGGAGAAATAGTAGCCTTTATATTGCTGGAAATAGGTCTGCTCGAAGCGCTCGTGATCGCCCCAGACGGTGCGCATCTGCCCCGGCCAGCTGTCGGCGATCGCCAGAACGCCCTCGGTCGGGACGTCGTGGATCTCCTCTCCGGAGCTGGGCTCGAGCACCACCGGCTTGACGCCGAAGAACGGCTTCATCGCCGAGCCGGGCTTGAGCGCGTGGGCGCCGGGCAGGGGGGTCATCAGGTGGCCGCCGGTCTCGGTCTGCCACCAGGTGTCGACGATCGGGCATTTTCCCTTGCCGATCTTGTCATTGTACCAGTTCCAGGCCTCGGGGTTGATGGGCTCGCCGACGGTGCCGAGCAGCTTGAGAGAGCTCAGGTCGCACTTGTCGACGAAGCCGTCGCCCTGGCCCATCAGCGCCCGCAGCGCGGTCGGCGCCGTGTAGAACTGGTTGACCTTGTGCTTGTCGCAAACCTCCCAGAAGCGGCTGGCGTCGGGATAGGTCGGCACGCCCTCGAACATCAGCGTGGTGGCGCCGTTGGCAAGCGGCCCGTAGACGATGTAGCTGTGGCCGGTGACCCAGCCCACGTCGGCGGTGCACCAGTAGACGTCGCCGTCGTGGTAATCGAACACAACCTCGTGGGTGAGGGCGGCGTAAACCAGATATCCACCACTGCGGCAC
>NZ_DS022276.1:2216887-2264526 GCF_000153725.1 Salipiger bermudensis HTCC2601
ACTTGCGTGCACAACCCCCTTGGGCTTTCCGGTGGAGCCCGAGGTGTAGAGGATGAAGAGCGGGTCTTCGGCGTTCATCGGGCGCGGCGGGCAGTCGGGGGCGGCGTGCTCCATGAGGTAGTTGAGGTCGACATCGCGGCCCTGGATCCAGCTGGTCTGGTCGCCGGTATGCTTGACCACCAGGCAGCGGACCTTGTCCGAGCAGTGCAGGAGGGCTGCGTCGGTGTTGGACTTGAGCGCGGTCTTGCGGCCGCCGCGGGGGGCGGTGTCGGCGGTGATGACGATCTTGGCGCCGCAATCGTTGATGCGGTTGGCCAGCGCGTCGGGCGAGAAGCCGGCGAAGACGATGGAATGGATGGCGCCGATGCGGGCGCAGGCCAGCATGGCATAGGCGGCCTCTGGGATCATCGGCAGGTAGATCACCACGCGGTCGCCGCGCATCACGCCCTGGCTGAGCAGGACGTTGGCCATGCGGTTCACCTTGTCGTAGAGCTCGGCATAGGTGATGTGCTGGGCGGGATCCTCGGGGTTGTCGGGCTCGAAGATGATCGCGGTCTGGTTGGCGCGGGTCTTCAGGTGGCGGTCGACGCAGTTATAGGCGACGTTGAGCACGCCGTCCTCGAACCACTTGATATCGACGCGGCCGAACTCGAAGCTGGTGTTCTTGATCCTGGTCGGCCGGGCCATCCAGTCGAGCCGCTGTGCCTCGTCGGCCCAGAACCCCTCCGGGTCGCTGATCGAGCGGGCATACATCTCGTCATACTTGGCAGCGTCCACATGTGCGTTGCTGACGAAATCGGATGACGGCGGGTAGGTATCGGACATCTTGGCTCTCCTCCTCCTCGGAATGCGATGCGCAAGGGAACCGCGCCACGGGAGGGATGGCAATAGGCATTTGGTGGAATGTTTCGGCAACCTGCGCTGAAATTTTGCACTTGTTACCCTGGCCGCAAAGCGGTAACGGCGCGGCGACCCGGGGCCGCCGCGCGCAAGTCCTTGGAATCACGCCTCAGATGGCGAGATACTCGGCGCGCAGGCTCTCGTTTTCGAGCACCTCTGCCGCGGTGCCGTCGAACACGATCGAGCCTGTGTCGAGGATGATCGCCCGGTCGGCGAGCTGCAGCGCGCGCACCGCGTTCTGTTCCACCAGGATCGTGGTCATGCCTTGTTCCTTGACGTGGCGCAGGGTCTTCTCGATCTCGTCGACGATCACCGGGGCGAGACCTTCGTAGGGCTCGTCGAGCAGAAGAACCTTGATGTCGCGCGCCAGCGCCCGGGCGATTGACAACATCTGCTGCTCGCCGCCCGACAGCGTCACCCCCTCCTGCTTGCGGCGCTCGCCGAGGCGGGGGAACAGATCGTAGAGACGGTCGAGCGACCAGCCGATGGGCGGCGCGATCTGCGCCAGTTGCAGGTTCTCCTCGACCGTGAGGCCCGGGATGATGCAGCGATCCTCGGGCACCAGGCCCAGCCCCGCCGCCGCCGCTTCGTAGGAGGCCATCTTGTGCAGCGGCTGGTGGTCGAGCCAGATCTCGCCGTGGTTCACCTGCGGGCTGTCCATCCGCGCGATGGAGCGCAGCGTCGTGGTCTTGCCGGCACCGTTTCGGCCCAGAAGAGCGAGAATCTCGCCCTCGTGGACGTTGAAGTTGATGCCCTGCACGATGTAGCTCTCGCCGTAATAGGAGTGCATGTCCCATACGGAGAGGAAGGCCGGGGCGGTTTCCGCCTTGTTGCCGTGCTTGGAAAAATCCGGTCTGACGTTCATTCCCTGGTCTCCTTACGCATGCTCGCCCAGGTAGGCTTCCTGCACCTTGGGGTGGCCCTTGATCTTCTCCGGCACGTCCTCGACGAGGGGCGTGCCCTGCGCCAGAACGGTGATCCGGTCGGCAAGGCTGAAGACGACGTGCATATCGTGCTCGATGATGCACATGGTGATGTCGCGGCTCGCCTTGATCTGCTTGAGCAGGTCGATGGTATTGTTGGTGTCGGCCCGTGCCATGCCCGCCGTCGGTTCGTCGAGCAGCAAGAGCCGCGGCTCCTGCACCAGGCACATGGCCATCTCGAGCCGACGCTTGTCGCCGCGCGACATCGAGGCCGAGTGCATGTGCCGCTTGTCGAGCATGTTGACGTCCTCGAGCATCTGCTCGGCGCGGCCGCGCAGCTCGGATTCGCTCTCGACCGACTCGATGGCGTGCAGCCGGAAGACCCCGTCGCGCTTGGCGAAGAGCGGGATCATCATGTTCTCCATCACCGTCAGGTCGCCGAAGATCTCCGGCGTCTGGAACACCCGGCTGATGCCCATCTGGTTGATCTCGAACGGCTTGCGCCCGAGCACCGACTGGCCGTCGAACATCACCGAGCCGGTGTCGGGGATCAGCTTGCCGACGAGGCAGTTGAGCAGCGTGGACTTGCCGGCACCGTTCGGCCCGATGATGGCGTGCACGGTGTTCTCGACCACCGAGAGGTTGACCTCGGACAGCGCCTTCAGCCCGCCGAAGCGCTTGTTGACGTCCTTGACTTCAAGAATGCCCATTCTCGCTCTCCTTATTCAGCGGGTTCGGTGCTGGCCGACTTGGCGTCGTCCTCGGCCGGTTTGCGACGCAGGCGGCGCGAGATGCGCTGTCCGCCTTCGACGAGGCCACCGGGCAGGAAGATCACGATCAGCATGAACATCAGGCCCAGCGTGAGGTGCCAGCCCTTGCCCACGAAGGGGTGGATGAGAGCGACCACCAGATCCTCGAGCCCGTCGGGCAGGAACGAGACCCAGCCATGCACGACCTGGTCGTTGATCTTCGAGAAGATGTTCTCGAAATACTTGATGAATCCCGCGCCCAGCACCGGCCCGATCAGGGTGCCGGCACCGCCGAGGATGGTCATCAGCACGACCTCGCCGGAAGCCGTCCACTGCATCCGCTCGGCGCCGGCCAGCGGGTCCATGCAGGCCAGCAGGCCACCGGCGAGCCCGGCATACATGCCCGAGATCACGAAGGCCGCGAGCGTATAGGGCCGCGCGTTTAGGCCGGTATAGTAGAGCCGGTTCTGGTTCGACTTGATGGCGCGCAGCATCATGCCGAAGGGCGAGCGGAAGATGCGGATCGCGATGTAGAACGAGATCAGCATGATCACCGCGGCAACGTAGTAGCCCACCGAGAACTGGAACGCCCAGGGGCCGATGTTGAGGGTCTCGAAGCTGCGCATCTCGAGCCCGAAGAGGTTGGTCACCGGGATGCCGCCATCGGCGGTGGCCGAGACGCCGAGGATGCGCGGATCGTCGAGGGTGATCTGCAGGCCGGTCTCGCCATTGGTGATCGGAGTGAGCACCGAGTAGGCGAGGTTGTAGCTCATCTGCGCGAAGGCCAGCGTCAGGATCGAAAAGTAGATTCCCGAGCGGCGCAGCGAGACATAGCCGATCACCACCGCGAACAGGCCCGACACGATCATCGACAGCAGGATCGCCGGGATGACGTTCATGCTCAGCAGCTTGAACATCCACACCGCGGCGTAGGAGCCCACGCCGAGGAAGGCGGCGTGACCGAAGCTGAGATAGCCGGTCAGGCCGAACAGGATATTGAAGCCGATCGCGAGGATGCCGAAGATCACGAAGCGCTGCATCAGGTCGGGATAGCCCGCGTTGAACTGCGCCATGCCGCTGTCGGTGGGGAAGGGGTTGAGGATGAAGGGCGCGAACAGCGCCATCACCGCAACGATGAGAAACAGGGTGAGGTCTCTTTTGCCGAGTCCGAACATGGGTCAGTCCTCCATCACGCCCTTGCGGCCCATCAGGCCCCTCGGACGGGTCAGCAGAATGATGATGGCGACGAGGTAGATGATGATCTGGTCGATGCCGGGAAGAATGGACTTGATCTGGTTCATCGAGGCGAAGCTCTCGAGGATGCCGAGAAGGAAGCCGGCGAGCACGGCGCCCGGAAGCGAGCCCATGCCGCCGACGACCACAACCACGAAACTCAGTACCAGAAAATCCATGCCCATATGGTAGTTGGGCGAGTTGATCGGCGCGTACATCACCCCGGCAAGGCCCGCGACGGCGGCGGCGAGGCCGAACATGATGGTGAAGCGGCGGTCGATGTTGATGCCCAAGAGGCCCACGGTCTCGCGGTCGGCCATGCCGGCGCGGACCACCATGCCGAAGGTGGTGAACTGCAGGAAGGCGAAGACCGCGCCGATGATGATCGCGGCAAAGCCAAAATAGACCAGGCGCCAGTAGGGGTAGATGATCACGTTGGGATCGAAGCCCAGCATGGTGCCGAAATCGAACGAGCCGCGGAACACGTCCGGCGCCGGGGTCGGGATCGGGTTGGCGCCGAAGATCTGCTTGATGACCTCCTGCAGCACGATCGCCAGTCCAAAGGTCACGAGGATCTGGTCCGCATGCGGGCGCTTGTAGAAATGCTTGATCAGGCCGCGTTCCATGATCACGCCGAAGCCGATCATGATCGGGATCGAGAACAGGATCGCCAGCGGCACCGACCAGTCGATGATTGCGGCCCCCGTGGCCTCGCCGAAGATGTCCTGCATGTAGGGCACGTCGACCTTGAGCGGGTTGCCGAGAAAGTCGGTGCGGGTCTCGTCGACGACCTGATGCGACAGGGTGAGCAGCCGGTTGAGGGTGACGGCGCAGAAGGCGCCGATCATGAACAGCGCGCCGTGGGCGAAGTTCACCACACCGAGCGTGCCGAAGATGAGCGTCAGACCAAGGGCGATCAGCGCATAGGCCGATCCCTTGTCGAGCCCGTTCAGGATTTGAAGGATGATTGCGTCCATGATCCGTGGCCTTCGAGGTCAAAGAATGGGTGTGCGCTCCCGGCGGAAAGCCGGGAACGCTGGGGATACGCCGCTGACAACGCGATCAGCCGACGTATTCTGGGTTTTGGATCAGACGCCCGGGTTGCAGGAGCCGAGCGCACCACCCGCGAACATCGGGTGATCGGGCGCGTATTCCACCTGGCCGCGCGGGGTGATCTCGACCACCTCGAGCAGGTCGAACTCCGAGGTCGGGTTCTCCTTGCCGCGCACCACGAGCACGTCCTTGAAACACTGGTGATCCTCGGCGCGGTAGAGGGTCGGACCGTTGCCCAGACCGTCGAACTCGTAGCCCTCGAGGGCCTCGGCCACGGCGCAGGGATCGAACGATCCCGCACGCTGCACGGCATCTGCATAGAGCAGGGTCTGCACGTAGCAGGTGTGTGCCGCCTGCGAGGGCGGGAAGCCGTACTTGGTGCCGAAGGACTTCACGAAGGCCTTGGTGCCCTCGTCCTGCAGCGACCAGTGCCAGTTGGTCGAGCCAAGGATGCCCTTGATGTTCTCGCCGGCACCGCGGGCCATCAGGCGCGAGAACAGCGGCACGACGATCTCGAAGTTCTTGCCGTTGGCCTGCTTCTCGCGAAGACCGAACTGCACGGCGTTGGTGAGCGAGTTCACCATGTTGCCGCCGTAGTGGTTGAGCACCAGCACGTCGGCGCCCGAGTTCAGAACCGGCGCGATGTAGGACGAGAAGTCGGTCTGCGCGAGCGGGGTCTTCACCGCCTCGACGGTCTCCCAGCCGAGCGCCTCGGTTGCCGCCTTGATCGACTCTTCCTGGGTCCAGCCCCAGGTGTAGTCGGCGGTCAGGTGATAGGCCTTGCGGTCTTCGCCATAGGCCTTGGCCAGCACCGGCGCGAGCGCCGCGCCCGACATGTAGGCATTGAAGAAGTGGCGGAAACCGTTGGCCTTCTTGTCCTTGCCCGTGGTGTCGTTGGAGTGGGTGAGGCCGGCCATGAAGATCACGCCGGCCTCCTGGCAGAGACCCTGCACGGCCACGGCCACACCGGAGGACGAGCCGCCGGTGATCATGATGGCGCCGTCCTTCTCGATCATCGACTTGGCCGAGGCGCGCGCCGCATCCGATTTGGTCTGGGTGTCGCCGGTGACGTACTCGACCTTCTTGCCGAGGATGCCCGAGCCTTCCAGCGCCTTGGACGAGAAGGTCTGCATCATGCCGCCGTCGCCGCCGCCATTGAGGTGCTCGACCGCGAGCTCGTAGGCGCGCAGTTCGTCGGCGCCCTCGTCGGCATAGGGGCCGGTCTGCGGCACGTTGAAGCCCAGCGTCACCGAGCCGCCGGTGGGCTCGTTGGTGAAGGCCCGGGCCGACGAGGCGGTAAAGATCGTCGGCAGCGCGACACCGGCGCCGGCCACGGCACCCGTTCTCAGCACGCCACGGCGAGTCAGAGTCGTCTTGGACATGAAAATCCTCCCATTTTGTAAAAGTGCGCGGACGGGCTCCTCTTCCCCTCGGCGCGTGCACCCCTGAGTGCAAATTCAGTATTTCTCGGTATAGGTAAACCGATCAACAACTGCCTTGTTGAGAACAATTTTTTTGTCAACGACTGAACAGTATACTACAGTCTTCTGTAAATGAATTGATATTGCAGCGCAGAAACGCGTTGAAAGGACAGGGAAAGGCCTCATGGCGCGCGATACGCTGACCGGCTCCCGAATCCGCGAAAGGCGGATTATTCTCGGAATGAAACAGGCCGAGCTGGCCCGGCGCGTCGATATTTCAGCCTCCTATCTCAATCTGATCGAACACAACAGGCGCAGAATCGGCGGAAAATTGCTGCTCGATCTGGCCGAGATCCTCGGGGTGGAGCCCTCGGTCCTGACCGAAGGGGCCGAGGCCACGCTGATCGGGGCGCTGCGCGAGGCGGCGCTGCGCGAGGCCGAAGCCGGGGCCGAGCTCGACCGGCTCGACGAGTTTGCCGGCCGCTTCCCGGGCTGGGCCCGCCTGCTGGCCGAGAGCCGGGCGCGGATCGACACGCTGGAGCGCAGCGTCGAGGCGTTGACCGACCGGTTGGCCCATGACCCGCATCTCGCCGATGCGCTGCACGAGATGCTGTCGACGGTGACCTCGATCCGCTCCACCGCCTCGATCCTGGCCGAGCCGGGCGAGATCGACCCGGACTGGCAGCGCCGCTTCCATCGCAACATCTATGAGGACAGCGCCCGGCTGGCCGAAAGCAGCCGCAGCCTCGCCTCCTATCTCGAGGCCGAGGGCAAGGCGGCGGCCGAGAGCGGCACCCCGCAGGAGGAGGTCGACGCGCTGTTCGAGGCGGCGCAGTACCACATCGCGCCGCTCGATGCGGGCGAGGGGGCTGACGCGGTGGCCGAAGATCTGGGGCACGAGCTCTCGCCGATCGCGCGGGCGCTGCTGCGCCGCGCCTTCCGGCGCTATGCCGAGGATGCGGCGCTGATGCCGCTCGACAAGGTGCTGGAAGCGGTGGTGGTGACCGGCACAGACCCGCTGGCGCTGGCGCGGCGCTTCGGGACCGATCCGGCCCGCGCCATGCGCCGTCTCGCCACGCTGCCGGCGGATGCGCCTTGCGGCAGCGTCGGGCTGGCGATCTGCGACGCCTCGGGGGTGTTCACCTTCCGCAAGCCGCTGCCGGATTTCCCGATCCCGCGCTTCGGCGCCGATTGCCCGCTGTGGCCGCTCTTCGCGGCGCTCAGCCGGCCGATGTCGGTGCTGAGCCGGGTGCTGCAATCGGCCGGCCGCCAGAGCGGCGCCGTCACCGCCATGGCCTTCGCCCAGCCCTCGGGTCCGCCGCAGGTCAACCGCGAGCCGGTCTTCGAGGCGCATATGATGATCGCGCCCGCGGGCCCGCGGAGTTCCGAGATCCCCGAGGACGTGGGCATCACCTGCCGCATCTGCCCGCGCGCTGCCTGTCCCGCGCGGCGCGAGCCGTCTCTGCTGGGCGATGGGCTGGCGCAGGGCTTTTGATCTTTTGACACCCGCCGCCACATTCGCGATAAGTTTTTTACAGGGGGAGGACGGTTTTGGCTCGGGGAGGGCCGGGCTGCCCGGTGTCGGGAAGGGGACGTCATGTCGAAACGAGTGATGCTGATCGAGGATGAGCCGAATATCATCGAGGCGATCAGCTTCATCCTGTCGCGCGAGGGGCTGTCGGTGGAGACACATTCCGACGGCACCACCGCCAATGACAAGCTGCGCGCCAGCACGCCGGACCTGCTGATCCTCGACGTGATGCTGCCCGGCAAGAGCGGCTATGACATCCTGCGCGAGCTGCGCGAGGAGGCGGGCACCGCCGAACTGCCGGTGCTGATGCTGACCGCCCGTGGCCAGACCCGCGACCGCGAGATGGCCGAGCGCGCCGGGGTATCTGCGTTCATGACCAAGCCGTTCTCCAACGCCGAGATGCTCGACCAGGTCCGCGCATTGATGGCCGAGACCTCATGACCGAGGCCGGGCCGCCGCGCCGGGGCAAGCCTCCGGTGTTTCTTGAACGGCAGTCCTACCGCCGGCGGCGGGTGATCGACGCGGCACGGGTGCTGCCCTTCATCGGCATGCTGCTCTGGGTGATCCCGCTGCTTTGGCGCGAGGATGGCGCGGTCGCGGTGCGCTCGTCGAGCGCGATCCTCTACCTGTTCGGCGTCTGGATCCTGTTGGTTGCGGGCGCCGCCGTGCTCTCGGCCAAGCTCGCCGCGCAGGCCCGTGACGGCACGGCCGAGGTGGAGGCCCGGGGCGGGGAGGCGCCGTGACCATGCTCAACACGCTGGTCTTCGTCTGCAGCGCCTATGCGCTCTTTCTCTTCGCCATCGCCTTCGCCGCCGAGCGCGCGGCGATGCGCGGGCAGGCGCGCTGGCTGCGCTCGCCCATCGTCTACACGCTGTCGCTGTCGATCTACTGCACCGCCTGGACCTTTTACGGCGCGGTCGGCTCGGCGGTGCGCTCGGGCTTCGAGTACCTGACGATCTATCTCGGGCCCTCGCTGGTGCTGATCGGCTGGTGGTGGATCCTGCGCAAGCTGGTGCGCATCGGGCGCTCGCAGCGCATCACCTCGGTGGCCGACCTGATCTCGTCGCGCTACGGAAAGTCGAACCTGCTGGCGGTCGGGGTCACGATCCTCGCGGTGGTCGGCACCACGCCCTATATCGCGCTGCAGCTGCAATCGGTGACGCTGAGCTTCGAGGTCTTCGGCGTCGGCGACATCGCCACTGGCGAGGAGCAGGGCCACACCGCGCTCTGGGTCGCTGCCGGCCTCGCGCTTTTCACGGTGATCTTCGGCACCCGCAATCTCGACGCCAACGAGCGCCACAATGGCGTGGTCATGGCCATCGCCGTCGAGGCAGTGGTCAAGCTCGCGGCGCTTCTGGCGGTGGGGGTGTTCGTGGTCTGGGGGCTGTCGGGCGGAGTCTCGGAGGCGCTGGCCAAGATCGATGCCTCCAGCCTCGGACAATGGCAGATCGACGGCGGGCGCTGGGTCGGGCTGATGATGCTTTCTGCGGCGGCCTTCCTCTGCCTGCCGCGGATCTTCCAGGTGCTGGTGGTCGAGAACGAGAACGAGACCCACCTGCGCACCGCAAGCTGGGCCTTCCCGCTCTATCTCGGGCTGATGAGCCTCTTCGTGGTGCCGATCGCGGTGATCGGACTCGAGATGCTGCCCGAGGGCTCGAACCCCGACCTCTTCGTGCTCACAGTGCCGCTCAGTCAGGGCCGCGACGGGCTGGCGGTGCTGTCCTTCCTTGGTGGCTTCAGTTCGGCCACCTCGATGGTCATCGTCGCCGCCATCGCGCTCTCGACCATGGTCTCGAACCACGTGGTGATGCCGCTCTGGCTGCGCTACGCTGGCGGCGGCGCCAAGGTCTCGGGCGACGTGCGGGGCGTGGTGCTGCTGGCGCGGCGGTTGTCGATCATCGGCGTGGTGATGCTGGGTTATCTCTACTACCGCCTGTCAGGCGGCGGCGCGGCGCTGGCCTCGATCGGTCTGGTGAGCTTTGCGGGACTGGCGCAGATCCTGCCGGCGATGCTGGGCGGGATCTTCTGGCGTGGCGCCTCCCGGCTGGGCGCGCTCGTGGGGTTGACGCTGGGCTTCGGCTGCTGGGGCTACACGCTGTTCCTGCCAAGCTTCGGCGCGGGCGTGTTCCTGCCGGAGGCCTGGGTGACGGCGGGGCCGTTCGGCATAGGCTGGCTGCGCCCCCACGCGCTTTTCGGGATTGATGCCATTGATCCGCTGCTGCACGCGGTGTTCTGGTCGCTGGCGCTCAATACCGGCGGCTTCGTGCTGGCCTCGCTGGCCAGCTTCCCAGGTCCGCTCGAGCGCCTGCAGGGCGCGCAGTTCGTCAACGTCTTCGAGCATTCCGCCGCGCCGCGCAGCTGGACCGGTCGGGTGGCGCAGGCCGAGGACCTGATGATCATGGCGCAGCGCATCCTCGGCGCGCGCGATGCGCAGCGGCTGTTCGAGCGCGAGGCGCGGCGACAGGGCATGACCGATACCCTGCCGGCGCCGACCCCCAGCTTCCTCGAGACGCTGGAGCGCGAGCTGGCGGGCTCGGTGGGGGCGGCCACGGCGCACGCGATGGTCGGTCAGATCGTCGGCGGGATGTCGGTCTCGGTCGAGGACCTGATGGCGGTGGCCGACGAGACGGCGCAGCTGATGGAATATTCCGCCCGGCTCGAGGCGCAGTCGCAGGAGCTGGCGCGCACCGCCGCGCAGCTGCGCGAGGCCAACGCCAAGCTGACCCGGCTCTCGGTGCAGAAAGATGCCTTTCTCAGCCAGATCAGCCACGAACTGCGCACGCCGATGACCTCGATCCGGGCGTTCTCCGAGATCCTGCGGGACACCACCGGGCTGGCGCCCGAGGATCAGCACAAATATTCCTCGATCATCCATGACGAGGCGATCCGGCTGACCCGCCTGCTCGACGATCTGCTCGATCTTTCGGTGCTCGAGAACGGGCAGGTGAACCTGAACCTGCGCGAGGGGCTGCTCTCGGACGTGCTCGACCGGGCGGTGGCCGCGGCGGCGGCAGACGAACACGGCGCGCGTCTGCGGATCAGCCGCGATCCGGCGGCCGAGCAAATCTGGCTCAACACCGATCTCGACCGGCTCAGTCAGGTCTTCATCAACCTCGTGGCCAATGCCCGGAAGTACTGTGACGCCACGCGTCCGGCGCTCGAGATCCGGGTCCATAGCAGCGACCGGCTGGTGATCGACTTCGTCGACAATGGCACCGGGATCTCGCTCGAGGCGCAGGACGTGATCTTCGAAAAGTTCAGCCGGGTCAGCGACCAGAAGGCCGGCGGGGCGGGGCTCGGGCTGGCGATCTGCCGCCAGATCGTCACCCGTCTGGGGGGCGAGATCTCCTATCTGAAAGGGCAGGGCGGAGCGGCGTTCCGGGTTGTGCTGCCGGCAGATATCGCGATGGCCGCAGAGTAGCGGCCGACCCGGTTTCAGGGGCGCTCTAAAGCCCATGGTAACCAAATCCCTCCATACACTTCGCAGAGTCCGCCCGAGAACAGGCTGCCCGCACGATGGGAGATCCCGCAAGACAGGATGAGGTTCTGGCCCAGAAGGCCAGCGCGGCCCGCCGCGCCCTTGAGGCGCGGTCGATGTCGCCGTCCAAGGCGCTGCGCCGTGCGCTGTCGCGCACCGCGGATGTGCTTTGGGATCTCGCGCTGGTGACCCACGGGGTCGAGCAGGCGCATCTTGATCAGGACGGGGTCGTCGCCGCGCTTGGCGGTGATGCGCTGCTGATCCTGCTCGACGGGCCCGATGGCGTGCCCGGAGTGGCCCGGATCGAGCGCCCGGTGATGACCGGGCTCATCGAGGTGCAGACCATCCTGCAGGTCACCCAGATGCCGGTCGAGGAGCGACCGCTGACCCAGACCGACGCGGCGATGATGGCGCCGCTGCTCGACAGCGCGCTCGAACGGTTCGAGCGTTATCTCGAGGATCATCCGCTGCAGCCGCAGATTGCCGGATTCCGCTTCGGCGCCATGGTCGAGGATTCGCGCACGGCCGGGCTGCTGCTGGATGCGTCCGGCTATCGCGCCTTTCGGGTGTCTCTCGATCTCGCGCTTGGCCGGCGCACCGGAGAGCTGGCGTTGTTCCTTCCAGACCGTGCCGAGGCCGCCGCGGCGGACGAGGCCGGGGATTTGGGGCAGGAGGGGCCTCACGAGCAGAAAATGAAGCTGCTGCCGGTGCACATGGATGCGGTGCTGCACAGGCTGGTCTTGCCACTGTCGGCGGCGGAGAAACTGCAGCCCGGCGATCTGATCCCGCTGCCGCCCGAAGCGCTCGACGGGGTCGAGCTTCTGGCCGGCGACGGCTCGGGTGTCGCGGGCGGGCGGCTTGGTCAGATCAACGGCATGCGGGCGGTGCGGCTGGCCTGGCCCGAGGGCTGCGGTTTGCAGGATCCGGCAGAGGGCGGGAGCACGGCGCCGCCAGCTGCGTTGTCCGAGGGCGCGGCGCCGGCGGCGGCGGAAGTGGCCGCGGCACCAGCGCCCGAACGTGGGCCGGACCTTGCCGAGGATCTGCCCGAGCTGCCGCCGATGGAGTTCGACGCAGGAACCTTCGATACGGGCGCCACCGACACCGAAGAATTCGGTGGCGATTTTGGCACGGATTTCAGCGGGGAGTTCGGCTCCGGAGAGGATGCAGAGGAAAGCGGCGGGGCGGAGTTCGATTTCGCCGCCGCGCCGTTCGAGCTTGATGAGGACTGAGCCGGGGCTCAGCCCTTCTGGGCTGCCAGCGTCTCGAGCGTCGGGCGGATACCCTCGAGTTGGTAGCCGGCCTTGGCGGTGGTGGCGAGGATCTCGTCCACCGGCATCTCGCCGGCCTTGCCCATCGCCCAGACGATCGAGCAGCGGGTGCCCGAGCGGCAATAGGCCAGCACCGGTCCGTCGGCCTCGGCCAGAAGCTCGGCCTGCTGCGTCACCTGCTCGAGCGTCAGGCTCTCGTTGGTGACCGGGATGTAGACGAACGCCATCCCGGCGGCGCGCGCCGCCTCTTCCATGGCCCGATGCGACAGTTCCGGGGGAACCTCCGCGTCCGGACGGTTGCAGATCACGAGCGTGATGCCCGCGTCGGCGGCGGCCTGCACGTCCTCGAGCGCGATCTGCGGAGAGACGGAATAGCCGGGGGTGAGTTCGATCATAGCCATGCGCGCGATATCACTCGGCAGGAACGGCTTTGTCCAGACGTGATCTTACGAAAGGCGCCACAACCATGCCGGTGAGCATGGCCGCCACGAAGACATACAATCCGCTCCCGCCAAAGCTCAGCGCTGCGATCGACGGCCCCGGGCACAGACCGGCCAGACCCCAGCCGATGCCGAACAGCACCGAGCCGATGATCAGCTTGCGGTCGATCTCGCGCGAGGGGGGCGGTGGAAGCGGCACGCCCAGCACCGAGCTCTGGCGCTTGCGCGCCACCATCCACGCGATCGCCATGGGGATCATCGCACCGCCCATCACGAAGGCAAGCGTCGGGTCCCAGGCGCCGAACACGTCGAGCCAGCCCTGCACCTTGGCGGTGTCGGTCATACCCGAGATGAACAGGCCGCCGCCGAACAGGCCGCCAGCTATGAAGGAGAAGACAAGCCGCATCATCTCAGATCACTCCCAGGATATGACGGAACAGAACCACGCCGACGCCGCCGGCGAGGATGTAGCAGGCCGTCGCCACGATGCCGCGCACCGACAGGCGCGACATGCCGCAGACGCCGTGTCCCGAGGTGCAGCCATTGGCAAGACGGGTGCCGAGCCCCACCAGCAGGCCGGCGGCGACCAGCACCGCGGTGTTGTCGGTGATGTGGGTGTCGACGGTGCCATAGGCGGGCATCAGCAGCACCGGCAGCAGCACCACGCCAGCGAGGAACACCAGCCGTTCCCATTTCAGGCCGCCGGCCGATCCGTCGACCAGCGAGCCGACGATGCCCGAGGCGCCCATGATGCGCCCGTTGAAGAGCAGATAGACCGCCCCGCCGGAGCCGATCAGCAGCCCGCCGATGAGGCCCCAGATCCAGTCCTGTTCCATTTTGCGCGTTTCCTTTGTATCGATTTGAGAGTTGTTCCGATGGCCGGAACGCCAAGGCGCCCCCGGTTCGCAGCGGGGGCGCCGGCTTGGGTCGGGGGATGCGGATCAGAGCTTGTTGACCGGCACCTTGAGGAAGACATCGCCCTTCTCGTCCGCCGGCGGCATCTGGCCGGCGCGCATGTTGACCTGCAGCGACGGGATGATCAGCTTGGGCATGGCCAGCGTCGCATCGCGGCTGTCGCGCATCTTGACGAAGTCCTCGGCCGACTTGCCTTCGCCCACGTGGATGTTGAGCGCCTTCTGCTCGCCCACGGTGGTCTCCCACGCGTATTCGTCGCGGCCCGGGGCCTTGTAGTCGTGGCCGACGAAGATCCGGGTCTCGTCGGGCAGGGCGAGGATCTTCTGGATCGAGTTGTAGAGAGTCTCGGACGAGCCGCCGGGGAAGTCGCAGCGCGCGGTGCCGAAATCGGGCATGAACAGCGTGTCGCCGACAAAGGCCGCGTCACCGATCACGTAGGTGAGGCAGGCCGGCGTGTGGCCGGGCGTGTGCAGCACGTCGCCGCGCAGCTGGCCGATATGGAAGCTGTCGCCCTCCTCGAAGAGCTGGTCGAACTGCGAACCGTCGCGCTGGAACTCGGTGCCCTCGTTGAACACCTTGCCGAAGGTGTCCTGCACCACGGTGATGCGCTCGCCGATGCCGATCTTGCCGCCCACTTTCTGCTGGATGTAGGGCGCGGCCGAGAGGTGGTCGGCATGAACGTGGCTCTCGAGCAGCCACTCGACCTTGAGCTCGTGCTCCTTGACGAAGGCGATGATTGCATCCGCCGAGCGTGTGTCGGTGCGGCCAGAGGAATAATCGAAGTCGAGCACGGAATCGACCACGGCGCAGGACGACCCGGACGGATCGCGCACGACGTAGGAAATCGTGTTGGTGGCTTCGTCGAAGAATGCGGTGACGTCTGGTGAGATCATGGGATGGTCCTCCGTTTCGACATTCACATAGGTAAATGTGAATATGTTTGCAAGGATTCTTTCGCGATTGACCTGCGTCAAGGCGCCCATCCGCCGATGGTTTCATCACTATACTCGGAGGAGGCCGCGGGACCGTCATCATGTCGCACGAAACCTACAGAATCATGTTATGCAACAGGCTTGAGGAGCTCGGTGTGCGGTTGGAGGAGATCGAGAGCTCTCTCGATGCGCCGCGCCCGAAGGACTGGGAGGACAGTGCCAGCGAACGCGAGGGCGACGAAGTGCTCGAACGTCTTGGCTCCAGTGGCCAGGCCGAGATCGCGCGCATTCGCGCCGCGCTGAGGCGCATGGACGAGGGCGAGTACGGGTTTTGCGTGAAATGCGGAGAGCCGATCCCGGAAGGGCGGCTCGATCTGTTGCCGGACGCGGCGCTCTGCGCGAGCTGCGCGGACGAGGCAAGCCATCAGGCCGGTCACTCCCGGCCGCTGTGAGGAGGAAAGACACCATGATCGAAGCGCTGAAGAACCGGATTGTCGAACTTGCGGCAGCCATCCGCGAGGCAGGAGTCTCTGCCGATGCCGCCGCCGAGAAGGACTTGCTCGAGGATCTCGAGCGCCACATCGAGGAGTTGGAGGCGCGCGGCGGCAAGGTGCCCGAGAGCGCGTTGCATCTGGTCCGACCCGATGGCGACAGCGAGGTCGAGGACCAGTTCGACAACATGCCGATCTGAGCGGCCCGGTTTCCAACCTTGCCTTGAGCCCGTGTTTCCCGTCTAATGCGCCGTGATCGCGCAGATAAGCGCGGCAGGCACAGGCGCCGGCAAACGGGCCGGCAGGCAAGGACGGGCAGATGTCAGAGGCGCGGGATACGGTCGGGTATTCGGTAGGCGACGGAGTCGTACGGATCGGCATCTGCAACCCGCCGGTCAACGCGCTCGTCCGGGATGTGCGCGCCGCGCTGATCGCGGCGTTCGACCGGGCCGCCGACGAAGAGGGCGCGGTCGCGATCGTCCTTTATGGCGAGGGGGCGGCGTTTGCCTCCGGTGCCGAGCTTTCCGAGACCGACGGCACCACTGACGCTCCCACCATGGCAGAGCTCTGCGCGCGGGTCGAGGCCAGCCGGCTGCCGGTGGTGGCAGCGCTGCACGGCACGGTGCTCGGGGCGGGCGTCGAGCTGGCTCTGGCCGCGCATTACCGCGTGGCCGATGCCGAGACCCGCATCGGCTTTCCCGAGGTCAAGCTGGGCCTGATGCCGTCCGCCGGCGCGACCCAGCGCCTGCCGCGGCTGGCCGGGGCGGGCGCTGCACTCGAGATGATGCTCACCGGTCAGCTTTGGAGCATCGACGACGCGCCGGCCGAGGCGCTGGCCGATCTGGTGGTCGAGGAGGATGCGCTCGCGGGCGCGGCGCAATTCGTCGAGGCGCTGCTCGAGGACGGCGGAGCGGTGCGCCCGACCTCAGGGGTCCGCAGCGGTTTTTCCGATCCGATGGCCTACCAGCAGGCGGTGACGCAGCGCCGCGAGGCGCTCGCCAGCGCGCCGGAACTGGCCCCGCGCGAGATCGTGGCGGCGGTCGAGGCCGCCATCCTGCTGCCCTTCGAGGCCGGGCTTGCCTTCGAGGCCGATGCCGCCCAGACCTGCCGCGACTCCGAGCAATCGCGCGCCCTGCGCGCCGCCTTCGTTGCCGAGCACCGGGCGCGGCGGCTGGGGCTGCCCGAGGACGCGCCACTGCCGGACCTGTCCCGCATCGCGGTGCTGGGCGGCGGCCCGCTCGCGATCCAGCTGGTCTTTGCGGCGCTGGTCCGCGGCATCGCGGTGCAATGGGGAACACGCGACCCCGCGGCGCTGCGCGAAGGCGTGCCACGCCTGCGCGACGTGTTCGACGAATTCGTCAGGCGCGGGGCGCTGTCCGAGGACGACGCGCTTGACCGGCTGGCGGATCTGCGCATCGGCGACAGCGCGGCGATGACCGGCGGGGTCGAGATGATCGTGCACGCGGCGCGCGGGCAGGGCGACGTGCCGGCCCCCGAGGGCATCCCCCGGGTCAGCGCCTTGCCCGGCAAGGTGCGGCAGGTCGGGCTGCGCTTCGCCCCGCCGATCCACGCGGCGCGCCTGATCGAGGTGATCGTCGGACCCGCGGCGATGCCCGAGCAGATCGTCGCCGCCCGCGCGCTCGCCAAGGCGCTCGACAAGATCCCGGTGCGGGTGAACTCGCGGGGCGAAAGCATCGCCTCGCGGCTGCTGGCGGCCTGTCAGCGCGCCGCCGACGCGCTGGTCGACCTTGGCCAGCATCCCTACGAGATCGACCGCAGCTTCCGCGACTGGGGCTGGCATCGCCCGCCGTTCCTTGCCTCCGACCAGCGCGGCCTGCCGGATCTCGCCACGCGTCCCCGCGCAGAGGGCGCGCGCAACTGGTGCGAGGTGATGGTCGGGCACGACCGCGCCGGCCGCACCGGTGGCGCTGGGTTCTATCTCTGGGAAGGAACGCCCCCGGTCCCATCCGAGGATCCCGAGCTGACCGCGCTGCTGGATGCCGAGCGTCCCGCGGCCAAGCCGCTGTCGCACGAACAGATCCGCCGGCTGATCTTCGGGGCGATGGCCAACGAGGGGGCCCGGATGCTGGCTTCGGGCATGGTGGCCCGGCCCTCCGACATCGACGTGGTGGCGACGCTGGCGCTCGACCTGCCGCGCTGGCGCGGCGGTCCGATGCATCTGGTGGGCGTCTACGGCCTGCTTTCGGTACGTCGCGCCATGGACGGGCTCGACCACCCGGACGCCGCCTTCTGGGCGCCGGAACCGGTTTTCGGCGAGCTGATCAAGAACGGCCGCAGTTTCGAGGCGCTGAACCGCTGACGCGGCCCGGCCCGATCTGGCCCGGCCAGGGGCCCCTCAGCCGAGGAAGATGCCCATGATGACCATCATCAGCCCCAGCACCGAGAACAGCAGCGCGCCCATGTTCAGCGGCACGACCTTGCGCACCACCTCGCGCAGCGCCTCGTCGTCGAGCCCCTTGCGGCGTGCCCCCCAGACCCGCGCGATGCAGAACAGCAGGCCCAGAAGCCCCAGCACCGAGATCAGCGCACCCAGCCAGATCAGCCATTCCATCGCGATCGTCCTTCACTCCCGGAAAACCCGGCCTGCGGTAATCCATCGCGTGGCGTGTCGCAACCCCTTGATGGTCGCGCGCGGGCTGGAGTAATCAGGGCGCCATACCGGCAGGAGACACAACCGATGCAAGACGAAGGTTCGAGCAACAGCTACGGCGTCGCGGCAGGCGAGCTGCGCAGCTTTATAGAGCGCTACGAGCGCCTCGAGGCGGAAAAGAAGGAAGTCGCCGACCAGCAGAAAGAGGTCATGGCCGAGGCCAAGGGCCGCGGCTACGACGTCAAGGTGCTGCGCAAGGTGATCGCGCTGCGCAAGCGCGACAAGGACGACATCGCCGAGGAAGAGGCGGTGCTCGAGATGTACAAGGCCGCGCTCGGCATGGAGTGAGGCTGCGCCGCCCCGCAACGGGCAGCACTCAGCGAAAGCGGCAGGGGCGATCTCGCGTCCCCGCGCCTGCCGCCTCCAGAAGCCGTGCCCAGCCAGTGCCAGCGCACAAGCTTCGCACCTCCCCCCAGCTTCTTCTGGCCGAAAATATCCCGGGGTGAATTGGCGCCTCGCGCCAAGAGGGGCAGCGCCCCTCCACCCCCGGCGGCTCCGCAACGCCCTCAGGGCGTGAGAAGCCGCACCCCCGGCATCTGGCCGATCTGCCAGACATCCTCGTCATAGAGTTCGGTCAGCATGTCGACATAGGCCGCGTCCCAACCCGGCAGGTCGAGCTCTTCCTCGATCGCCTCGTCGAGCGCATACTTGTCGAGAAACGCCGTCATCACCCGGCGCTTCTGTGCCTCGTTGACGCCGGGGTTCTCCTTCAGGAAGGCGCGGAAGCGCCGCATGCCTTCGGGGTTGATGATCTCCGAGAACACGTCGAACGAGCCGATGATCTTGCGCTCGAGCGGAATGCCGGCCATCTCGCGCAGGATCTGACCCCAGATCAGCGGCGTGTCCTCGTTGCACCAGACCGTGACCGGCATGCCCGGCACCGCCTCGCGGATGCGCCGGACAAGGTCCGACCAGCGCAGGTGCATCGGGTCGACCCCGCCGAGGAACTCGTCGAAGCTGCCATGCGGCGTGGCCTTGTAGACCGCCGGCAGAAAGGTGGCGAAATCGCGCAGCCCGAGAAACACCCCGATGCGGTCGCGGGGAAACAGCTTCTGCACGCCCTGCAGGCGTTGCTCGGTCTTGCGGTAGAGCCGCCCGCCCGCCAGCGCCAGTTTCGGCACCGAGAGCAGGTTCTCGTGGCTCAGGCAGAGCCGCGAGACGGTCTCGGGATCCTCGCTCAGGATGGTATCGAGCAGCACCTCGCGGGCCTCCGGCGCGGGCGTGCCGTCGCCAAGCCCGTTGAGCGCGTCCGACAGCAGCGCGCGGTAGCGGGAGGGGCCGGGGATCGCGACGCCGTCTTTCCGGAAATCGTCGGCATTGCGCAGCAGCCCCTTGAGCAGGCGGTCCTCATCCGTGCCGTGGACGCCGATGTGAAGACTGATCTGCATGGCCTGCTCTTTTGAAACGCGCACGGCCGGACTATAAGCGCTTTCGCGCCGAGTAAAACCGCATTCCCCGCCCAGCCCAACCGGAGACCGAGATGAGCCTGGCCGATCACAGCACCGCCAAGACCACCCGTGGACCGCGCTGGCCCAGCCCCTGGTCGGCCGGCGCGGCGCTGATCGCGGCGGTGGTGCTGGGACCGATCCTCGCGGTGCTCTGGATCGCCGCCTTCCCGGCCGAGAACATCTGGCCGCATCTCGTCTCGACCACGCTGCCACGCTACATGAGCAACACGCTGGTGCTGATGTTCGGGGTGGGCGTGCTGGCGGGATGTGCGGGCTCGGGCGCGGCCTGGCTGATCGCGCGCTACGAGTTTCCCGGGCGCAGCTGGCTGGAATATCTGCTGCTGCTGCCGCTGGCGATCCCGGCCTATGTGGGCGCCTATGCGCTGGTCGACCTGCTGGAATATGCCGGCCCCGTGCAGGCGGCCCTGCGCGGGGTCTTCGGCTGGCAGACCGCGCGCGACTACTGGTTCCCCGAGATCCGCTCCATGGGCGCCGCGATCGTGGTGCTGGCGGCGGCCCTCTATCCTTACGTCTACCTGCTGGCGCGCAACGCCTTTCGCGAGCAGTCGGCCTCCTCGGACGAGGTGGCGCAGTCGCTCGGCGCCGGTGTCTTCGGCCGGTTCTGGCGTGTCGGCCTGCCGCTGGCGCGGCCTGCCATCGCCGCGGGCGTGGCCATCGTAATGATGGAATCGGTGAACGACTTCGGCACCGTCGATTATTTCGCGGTGCAGACGCTGACCACCGGGATCTTCTCGGTCTGGCTGCAGAGCAACAATGCCGGCGGCGCGGCCCAGATCGCCGCCACCGTGCTGGCGCTGGTGATCCTCTTGGTGCTGCTCGAGAAGAGCTCGCGCCGCCGCATGCGATTTTTCAACCTCTCGACCCGTCACCGTCCGGTCGAGCGCAAGCCGCTGCCCGGACGGGCGGCGTGGCTGGTGACCCTGGCCTGCGCCATTCCCTTCCTGATGGGCTTCGTGTTGCCCGCGGGCGTGATCCTGCATCATGCGCTCGGGCACGCCGAGAATTGGTCCGATCCACGGCTCTGGCAGGCCGGGCTGCACACGCTCACGGTTTGCGGGCTTGCAGCGGTGCTGACGGTGCTGGGCGGCGTGTTCCTGGTCTACGGCGTGCGGCTCTCGGGGCGGGCGCTGCCGCGGCTGCTTCTGCCGGTGACCACCATCGGCTACGCCGCCCCGGGCGCGGTGCTGGGCGTCGGCATCCTGATCCCGCTCGCGGGGCTCGACCACGCGCTGGCCGACGGGATCGAGGCGCTCACCGGCTACGATATCGGCCTTGTCCTGACTGGCTCGGCCTTCGCGCTGGTGCTGGCCTATTTCGTCCGTTTCTTCGCCATCGCGCAGGGCGCGGCGGATGCGGCAATGGGGCGGGTCTCGCCCAACCTCGCACTGGCGGCGCGCTCGCTGGGGCGCAGCCAGGGCCAGACCCTGGCAGAGGTCTACTATCCGCTTATCCGCGCCTCGGTGGCTTCGGCGCTGCTGCTGGTCTTCGTGGACTGCGTCAAGGAACTCCCCGCGACGTTGCTCCTGCGCCCGTTCAACTACGAGACGCTGGCCACGCGGGTGCACGAGCAGGCCTCTCTGGAGAACCTCGGCGGCGCCGCGCCAGCGGCGATGCTGGTGATCGCGGTTGGGCTGGCGGCGGTCGGTCTTCTGGCCCGCGCAAACCGCTAGATATCGCTTGCACCCACCCCGCCGGCTGGCATATCCCTTGCGCCACGGTGCCCCTATAGCTCAGCTGGTAGAGCAACTGATTTGTAATCAGTAGGTCCGCGGTTCGAGTCCGTGTGGGGGCACCAGTCAAATCAAAGTCTTGAGAGGCGATGGGGCTCAGAGATTGTAGCGGTTGCTCTTCTCGGGTAACGGCGGGGGTATGGTGTGCCCGATAGTCGCTAAGTGCGACACGTGGCCTCACGTGCTGGTCGCTGAGGCAAAATAGTCAGAAAGGGAGTGTGACTAGCTTCTTGCCTCTCTGGACGAGGATTTCCAGCATAGAAGGTGCAGCAAGGATTCCGGTTAGCCGGACCATCTCGCGCCAGCGGAAGATCAGCGCGGCCGCGCGGTCTTCGATTGGCATCTTCTGGAAGCCGCGCGCCATGATGAATCCGTGAAGCCCAGCAGCTCGAAGTGCGGTGCGTTCCCTGTCTCATCTCCACTCCTTGGTGGTTACGATGAGCCAGAAACCCTCCTTTCCGAAATCAATTCAGATGTCCCATGGGGGCTGACGCCGGACAGCGACCATTCCGGTCGTTTGCCGAAGCGGCAGGCCGAAGATCAACTTGATCATCAGGCAGAACTGGATGGCTGCGTCGGAGAAGACCGGCGGACGTCCGGGCTTGCCTGCGTTCGGCGCAAGTTAGTTCATGTCCTGGTCTAGCCAGAAAAGCAGAGATCCGCGCCGCTTCAGCGCGTCGTTGTAGGATTTCCAGTTGGTCGTACGGTAGGGGGCAGGTTCGAGCTTGCTCATGGCAGGCTATTAAACCACCGGATTCACGCAGTGAATCCCGGAAACGGATGAGTTCTGCAACAACGCCGCTAGAAATCATTGCGCGAGGACCTTCGCTTTCTGGGTGTTGAATTCCTCGTCCGAAATCACGCCCTTGTCCTTCAGCGCTCCGAGCTTCTCGAGTTCGTCGGCGGCGGAAACCTGGGCGATCGAGCGAATGTAGTCGCGCTGCGCGTTTTCGATATTGGTCACCGTCTCGGCGCGGTGGGCCTCCATCTTGTCGCCGCGCAGAAGCAGATACGCCAGCACGCCGAGCCACGGGATGAGCATGACGAAGGCGACCCAGGCCGCCTTGGCAAACCCATTCAGATCGCGTGAGCGAAAGACATCGGTGACGACGCCGATCATCACCCAGAACCAGGCCACCATGAGGAACAGCCAGACTATGGACCAGATGATTTCGAAGAAGCCGATCGTTTCTTCCATGTGTCTCTTCCTTTTCGTTAATCCGAACCGGGGGCCCGGCGCGCCGCGGCGACGCTCAAGCCACGGCCGAGCGTGACCGGAGGCGCAGACCTCCGGCCACCATTGCCATTGCGCCACCGAAGGATTGCGGGCGGCGCGCCACGTCACTCGAGCGTGTTCTTGTAGATCACGCCGTCTTTCATGATGATCCTGAAGTTCGCACCCGGATCGGCAACGATCTCGATGTCTTCCAGGGGATTGCCATCGACGAGCAGCAGGTCGGCATAGGCGCCTTCCTGCACCACGCCGAGCGGACCTTCCTGATAGGGGTGCCGCGGGCCCGACAGACGGAAGAACTCCTGATTGACGCTTGTCGCCATCTGCAGCGCTTCAACGGGCGTGTACCAGTTCGTGAGCTTCACCAGCTGCGCGCCCCAGCGATCAATCATGGCAGGGTTCTGCTGCATGTCGGTGCCGAAGCCGACCTTGAGGTCGTATTCGGCGGCGAGCGTGTAGGCGGTGTCGACGCCCGCGAGCATCAGGTCGTACTTGTAGTTGCTGAATTCGCTGTCGAGCGGGATCCGGTCCTCGTCATCGAGGAACGGCTGCATGCAGACCCAGGCCTCGTTCTCGGCGATCATCTGCGCCGCTTCTTCGTCGATCATCTGGCCGTGCTCGATGCTGGTGACGCCGGCCTCCAGGGCGTGCTTGACGGCCTTCGCGGAATAGGCGTGAACAGCGACGTAGGTATTCCACCTCTTGGCTTCCTCGACAGCCGCACTGAGTTCTTCGGGGCTGAATTGTGCGCCATCCAGGGGGTCCGTTTGCGAGGCGACACCGCCGCCGGCATGGGCCTTGATCTGCGACGCCCCGCGCATCAGGTTTTCGCGCACACGCCTCAGGACCGCGGGCACACCGTCGACGATGAACGTGTGTCCGGCGATCTCCAGATCGATGAGGGCGCGGCCTTCGGGGCGCGGCAGCATGTTGGGCAAGCGCACTTCGCCATGGCCGGAGGTCATCGAGATATTGGCGCCCGACGGCAGAACGCGAGGTCCGACGATGCTCCCCTCGTCGATCAGATCCTTGATGGCGAAGAGGTTGCCGCCCATGTCGCGCACGGTGGTGATGCCCTGCATCAAGGTGTGCTCTGTCTTGAGCGCAACCTTGATGATGTTCTTGTAGGGATCGGAGAAATACAGGTCCGGATTGGAGACCGCGATCTGAAGCAAGTGCCAGTGGCAATCCGAAAGGCCGGGCATCAGCGTCCGGCCTTCGCCGGCGATGAGCGTCGCGTCGCCGGCGGCCGTCACGTCGGGGCCGATGGCGCCGATCAGGTTGCCGGTGACCAGGACGTTGGTCGCCTCGCTCAGCTCCGACCCGACCCCGTCGAATACCCGGACGTTCTCGAACAGGATCTGCGTGTCGTCTCCGTCGTCCTGGGCCCCCGCGACCGAAGCCGTGAGGACAGAAGCCGTGAGGAAAAGGGATGTCGATATCAGAAATCCGCGCATTGGAATGCTCACTCCATATCGAATTTGTAGATCACGCCGTCCTTCATGATCATGCCGAAGTTTTCCTTCGGGTCGCTGATCAGCTGGAGATCCTCCAGCGGATTGCCGTCGACGAGGATCATGTCGGCATAGGCGCCTTCTTCGATCACGCCGAGCGGGCCGAGGGGATAGGGCGTCACGAGGTCCGACATCTTCAACAATTCTGCATTGTCGCAGGTCGCCATCTTCAGCGTCTCGTAGGGCGTGAACCAGCGTTCCAGCTTTGCCAGCACCGCACCCTGCCGTTCGGCGAGATCGGCACTGAAAAGCGTGTCGGTGCCGAAGGCGATCTTGAGGCCCAGCTCCTTGGCGGTGCGGTAGACGAAATCCGTGCCGTCGGTGACGAACTTGTACTTCGCCTTCTGGAAGTCGTTCAGAGCGGGCGCGTCCTCATCGTCGAGGAAGGGCTGCATGCTGAGCCAGACATCGTTGTCCTTGAACATCTGCAAGGTCTCGCGCGTCGACATATGCGCATGCTCGACGCTCCGCGCGCCGTTCTCGATGGAATGGCGGACGGCATCATCGTTGATCGCATGGGTCGTGACATAGGTGCCCCAGGCCTCGGTCGCCTCCACGGCAGCGCGGAATTCCTCGTCGGTGAATTGCACGGTATGGATTGGGTCGTAGGCCGAGGTGACGCCCCCGCCGGCCATCAGCTTGATCTGCGTCGCGCCCTGCATCAGGTTCTCGCGGGTGCGCTTAAGCACGTCCGGCACGCCATCGGTGATGTAGAACATGTTGCCGCGCTCGAAGCTGTGCAGGTCGCCCGCCGCCTGCGGCACGTCGGTGGTTTGGCGGAAATCCTGATGGCCCGCCGTGATCGACAGCGCCGGGCCGGAAGGAAAGACCCGCGGCCCGTCGATCAGCCCCTCGTCCGTCGCCCGGGCGATGTCGAACATCGGCCCGGCAGTGTCGCGCAGGGTCGTGAAACCGCGCGCCAATGCGTTGTTCGACGCGCGCGCCGCCAGCAGGTTCCAGTAGCCCTCGCCGGTGAGCGCCAATTGCCCGATGGTCGCCTCGGCGAAGACGCCATGCCAGTGGTTGTCGATCAGGCCGGGGATGAGCGTGTAGCCCTCGGCGTCGATCTCGAACGCGCCCTCCGGCGTCGCGATGTCCGGCCCAATCTCCGAGATCAGCTGGCCGCTGACCAGTACGTCGGCCTCCGTCACCCCGTCGTCGCAGCCGTTGAAGATCTGCGCGCCCCGGATCACGACATTGTCGAACCGCATCTTGATCATGGTGGTCTCGATCTCGCCGACGACGCCGGCGGGAATGACCGCGTGATTGTCTTCGTGCGCGAGGATGACAGTGGGCGAAATGGCCATGGTCGTGCAGAGCAGACCGGTCAGTGTGCAGTTCTTCATGGCTTTCTCCAAAATGAGAGTTGAAGTGGCTTCGGTTTCTTGGTGCGGTTCTGGATGAAAGTCGTTCGGCCCGCCTAGCTGGGTGGCAGGCCCGGGGTCATGTGTCCGAACCGCCACGGATCGCCGCTGAGCGGCTCGATCTTGATGACCTCCGCACCGAGGTCGGCGAGGATCACGGTCGCGTTCGGCGCGGCCGCCATCGAGGCGACCTCGATCACTTTGATCCCGTCAAGAATTCCGGCCATTGTCTTTCAACCCTTTTTGCAGCGGTCGCAGGAATTCTGCCCGCGTCTTTCGTGTGAGGTGTTCGAGTAATTCGTCCTGAAGTCGGTCGAAGATCGCCTCGTACTCGTCCGCGCGTTCGGGCAGGTCGCACCACCGGGCACGCGCAGCGTCGGCCTCTTCCATCTCTTCGCAGATGGCCCTGAACTCCGGATCGTTTCGATAAAGCCTGGTGATGCTGAGCTCGAGGCGCGGAAATCGTGAGATCAACGTCTGCAGATATGCGTCAGCCATGTGCCCCCTCCTTGGGGAATCCTAGCTGATCAAGCGTCCGACGTGCACGTTGGAACATGTTGCAACTTGGGAGCGCGCTTCTCGGTCAGGCTATCAACCATCCGTGATCCCGTGCTAACTTTGGATCAGTCTGCGACTCATCACCTTTCGTTCAATGGCCTATCCGGACGTCAACGATCAGCCCTGTCTTGATGACGTCGACATTCGTCGGCAGCTTGACCGCATCCTCGCTTACCCCGAATTCCAGGCCAGCGATCGGCGCCGTGACCTGCTGAGGTATATCGTCGAAGAGGCACTTGCGGGCCGGCCTTCGCAGATCAAGGCGACCACCATCGCTATGGCGGTATTCGACCGGGGGCCCGATTTTGATCAGCAGTCCGATCCCGTCGTCCGGCTAGAAGCCCGCAAGCTTCGCCGGGATCTGGACAATTACTATGCCGGCGCAGGTCGGGACGACCCGATCCTGATTGCTGTCCCGAAAGGGGGCTATGTTCCGGTTTTCTCTCCTATGATAGGCGAGGAGCCGGGCCGGGACGTCCCGCAGGAAACGGTCGACACCGGCATCCCCGGGCAGGCGACGGCCCCCGAACCAGCCTACGGCGGATGGCGATCCCGGACAGTCTTCTGGCGTGCCGCGCTGACAGTGACCGTCATCGCTCTTCTCGTCGGTGCGCTGGTCTGGGCGACCCGTCCCGAGAAGCAGGGTGAGGGGGCGACGCTGGCCATGCCTTCCCGGGGTGTGACGATCCTGGTCGAGGACTTTGAACTGGGCAGTGTCGATGAACTGGCAACACTTCTCGCTCAGGGGCTGACTCATGCGGTCGCCGCGGCTCTGATCCGCTTCCCGGACCTGCGGATCTTCAGGGCCTCCGCTCAGGGCTCCCCGGGCGCAGGGGCGCCTTCAATCGAGGCGATATCACGCCAGGTGGAATTTCTTGTCGCAGGCTCTGTCTGGCGCGAAGCGGATGATCTCTTCGTGCGCGCCGAATTGATCCGCCAGGCAGATCAGCAGATCCTCTGGAGCGAGCGCTATGCCGAGGGGGCCGAGGGCCGGAGCCTCACGGAGATCGAGGATGAGATTTCATCCCGGATCGCCTCGGTCGTCGGTCAGCAATACGGTCTGGCCATGCAGGATCACCGGGACGGTCTGAAGGTTGCGCGAAGCGATCCGAGCGTCCAGGGCTTCGCCTGCGTCGCCCGGGCCCAGATCTATCGTCGGACCTATCGCACGGAGGAATACCAAGCCGCGCGGGATTGCCTGGAGGAAACCGTACGCAAGGATCCCGACTACGTACGGGCGTGGGCCATGCTGGCCTATCTGCGCAACGATGCCACCAGGTTCGGCCATGATACCGCGCGCACGCGGGAGGCCGGCTTCGACCACGCGCGCGAGGCTGCGCTGAGGGCGCTCGACCTGGATCCGGACGATACCGATGCCTTGCAGGCAATGTCGCATATCGAGCAATATTCCGGCGATATGGACCGGTCGATAGACTATGCGCGCCGGGCCGTTGAGGTGAACCCGAACGATCCCGCAGCCGTCGCCAATCTGGGCATCCGCTATCACATCCACGGTCGCTACGATCTGGCGGTCCCGCTCATGCAGCAAGCGATCGAGCTGTCCGTGTCTCCCCCACCTTTCTATTTCCATGTGCTGGCCGCGGACCACCTGATCAAGCAGGAATGGGACGACATGCTGAGCGCGGCCCAAAGGGCATCCCTTGACGGCTGGTCCTTCGGTCAGGCCATGCTCGCCATCGCCCATAACGAGCTTTCTCATGGACGAGCCGCCGCGGCGGCCCTTGGGAAGCTGGCCGAATTGGATCCGGTTCTGTCCGAAACCCCCAGAGTATGGCTCGACAGCCATCAGGCGAGTCCCGCCCTCCTGGAGGCGGTCGTCGCCGGCCTGAAGAGGGCAAATGCAGCTCAGAGGAACGGTTTGCCGTAACCATGACGGCATCAATGCCGGTCCGCCGCCGCCTAGCGCCCTGCTGGCGGCGCGGGTTGGGCGGGGTCCGACTTCAGCTCGGCCAGCGTGGCTCTGGCCCAGGCGCGGGCGGCTTCGGAGTAGGGTGCGTCAGGCGCGGTCTTGAGCCGCATCTGTTCCTTGGCGTCGGCCCGAAGGGCGTCGAGCTTGACGGCGACGCGGCGGTCGAAGTCTCGGTCTGAGGCGGGGCGCGTCGTTTCCTCGGCCCGCTCGCGGAGGTCCATTGCCAGCTCGCCCAGCGATACCACCAGCCGGTGCAGGAAGGCCATGTCGCGCATCACCCGCGTGCGGGCCTGCACCAGCCCGGTGCGGTTGAGCCCGTAGACCTGAATCGAGACCGCTCCCATCGGGCTCAGCCCGGCCTCGGCGGCGGCACGCACCATCGGGCCGGTCTCCTCCAGGGCCGGCAGCGCTCCGGCGGCATCCGTCCGCCCGGGATCGGGCCGGTCGGGATCCGGGCGCGCGTAGATCAGCCCCAGAGGGGCGGCGAGATCGACATCGAACGCGAGGTGCAGGGCCGGGTCGTCGCGGGTCGGGTCGAGCAGCAGACGGCCTTCGCCCGAGCCGTCGTCCTCGCCCTGTGCGGCGCTGTCTGCCCACCGCCTCGTCGGGTCGCGCAGGGGAAACAGCGTCTGCTTGCCGGCATTGACGTCGGTCGCGCCGGCCGGGCCCGCGATGCGCTGGCCGCGGCGTCGGTTGCAGTCGATGCAGGAGGGCAGCAGGTTGCGCCAGTCCATCGCCAGCCACCAGTAGCCGTCATGGCCCTCGGCGCCGTCGACCGCGCCCTTGGGGCGGTAGTGCTCCACGTCGACCGGCTGGACGATGTCATAGGCGCTTTCGCAATAGGCGCACTTGCGGAAGAACAGCGCCTCGAGCGCCTCGGTGACCGCATCTTCCTTGTAGCGCAGGAAGGTGTAGGATCCGGTCGCCTCACCAGCCGCCTTGCGCGCCATGAAATCGGTGACGTCGTCAAGCTCGGACAGGCCCTTCTTCCTGCCTCGGGTGAAGGGGGCCTGCAGGATCTCGGGCTCGGCCACGGCCTTGCGGTCGACGAACCTCATCGCAACAGCTCCTCGAGAAACGAGCGGATCTCCTGCTCGACCGCCTCCCGGCGCTCGCGGCGGGCGGTCGCGTCCAGCGTGCGGCGATCCCGGAGGAAATCGGCGACCGCCTTCTGCACCAGCGTGGTGACCTCGCTCACACCGGCGGGCATGCCCTCGGCGACCTCTTCGTGAAAGGCGCGCAGCTGGTCGCGTTCGATGGCGGTGAGGCCGGCATCCGGGTTCCCGGAAGCCTCGGCCTTCGCCTGTTGCCCAAGCAACCGGGCGACCTCAGCGTAGCGTCGCTCGGCGCGGGGATCATCGACGGACACCAGCTGGAACATGTCCGAGGTCAGCAGCTGCTCGATGGTCAGCCGCTCGAAAGCGCCGAAATCCGAAACCCGCTCCACCACCTCCATCTCGGAGGGGCCATCGTCTACGGCATCGGGATCACGCAGGTGACGGTTCAGCATCAGAACCTCGCCCGGTCGCATGCCACGCACGCAGAGCGGGTCATGCGAGGTGAGCAGGAACGTGGCCCGGGGCAGGGCGCGGCGCAGGCCCGAGATGATCTGGAGCTTCCAGCGCGGGTGCAGATGCGCCTCGATCTCGTCGATCAGGACAAGGGCGTTCGAGGTCCGCGCCTCGTAGACCGAGGCGCCGTCCGCCATCAGCCCCTGCAGCACGTCGCAGACCAGCGCCAGCACCGCCCGGTAGCCCGAGGAGGCGAAGGCAAGGCGCTGGCGCACGCTGCTCTTGCGGCCCTCCGGCCCGTTGCGGGTGAGGTGGATCCAGGCGCAAAGCGCGTCGCCTTCGAGCGGGTCCGGGGCAATGTCGATGGTCTCGAAGCGCCCGTCGATCTGGATGATGTGGCGCAGCGCTGCCACGACCATGTCGAGGGCGCCGTCGTCGCGTTGCGCCAGCTCGACCAGCCAGGCTTCCGGGTTCGACAGCCGGCGGCCGGATTCGAAGAGCGTGTCGTAGTGGCGCCAGGGCGTGTCGAGTGTCTCGCTGCCATAGATGCGGTTGGGGCCGTAGGCGAAAACGAAAGGGCGCGGACCGGGCAGGTCGTCGCGTTCGTCGAAGACACCGCCGCGGGCGTCGCGCCGCGCGGTGAGGGCGAGGTGGCGACCGGTCTCATCGGGCTCTTCGGGATGAAAGACGATCTCGACGCTGGCACGGTCTCGCGGTTCTTGCTCCGGGGCGCCCATGTAGCGCGGATCGAGCGTGAGGCGGCGGGGGCTCAGGCCCACGCTCTCGGCCAGCGCGGCGCGGGCCGGGGCGTCGAGGCAGGCGAGCGCCACGCCTTCGAGGATCGAGCTCTTGCCGGTGGCATTCTCGCCCAGGATCAGGAGGCAGGGGGCCGAGGGCGGCTCCATGCTGGTCTCTGTGAGGATCTCGTCGCTCTCGGTATCGAGTGCTGCGGGCAGCTTCAGGTCGATGGCCTCGAGCGACTTGAAATCGCGCAGTGCGATCTGAGCGATGCGTGGATGGGCGCGCCGGGCGGCGGTGTCGTCGGGGGGAGGCGCCGGCTGCGGTGCCTCGGGGGCCTGTTCTCCGGTGCCGGCAGTGCCCTCATCCTCGGCCTGGAACGCCGCGAGCGACTCGGTCAGGGCGCGGGGGAAATCGACGTCGCGTTCGAGAGAGAGCGTGCTGCGCATGATCTGGGAGAGCGAGAGCGGGCGCTCGAGCCCCATGCGCCCGAGCGCGTCCGCAAGCAATTGCCTGAAGACGAGATAGGCGAAGCCGGGGAACTGCAGGCCCTCGGGAATTGGGTGGGCTTCATCGGTCCGCAACCCGGTCAGCCGATGAAGGGACTCGCTCGCCCGGTCCGGCGTTTTTTCAAGACGAAGTAGCAGCTCGCGCGCGACCCGGCTCCGGGCGGCGACGAGTTCCGCGCGGTCGAGGCGGTAGGTCTTCACCGTCTCCCGGGCGCGGCGGTTGAGGGGGATCAGCGCGCCATCGAGGGTCGCGCGGAAGGCGCTGGCGGGCTGTGCGGATTCGCCCGGGTGATAGAGGATAGCTTCTTCGTCGGGCGAGCGACCCGGTGCCTGCCCGGGCCCGATGATGGTCTGGTGCACATCGCCAGAGAGCGGAAGCCGCCAGAAGCTGCCGGTCGAGCTGCTCTTGTCGGGCGCGGGACGGGGCGGAGGGCCCTCGCGAGGACCGTCGACCGGGAAATAGGTTTGCGGCGAGGGGGTGCAGTCACGACAGATCGGGAAGAAATTCGGCCACTCGAAGCTGCGCCAGAGATAGGCGATCCGCTCATCTGGGGCGGCCATCGGCATGGCATGGGCCGGCGGGCGAAACCGCCAGGCCCCGAGGCGGGCGCGTTGCTCGCAAAAGGCACAGAGCCCCATCGAACGATGCTCCAGCGCGTCCAGCACATCCCGACCCACGGGGAGCTTCCAGACCGGCGGCGGGTCGGTCTGGGCACGCTCACGTGCTCCCAGCGACAGGAAAGTGTCGATCTGGCGGAGCGCCTCCTCGACCTCGCGCGAGGCGAACCACTCGGGCGCGTCGCGCTCCCGGTCGGCATGATCGAAGAAGATCATGCGGAGCCCTCCTTGGCCGCGCCCGAGCGAGACTTCGGCCGGCGGTCGGCATCCGCCAGCAGCCGCAGCGAGGCATCCTGCCCCGGTCGCGGGCCCTCCTGCACGGTCTTCTTTTCCCCGGCCGCGCGCGCTGTAGCGACCTCTTCGCCGATCTCGGCGAGCCTGTCGGCAAACGGGGCGAGCACCTCGCGCCGCCACCTTTTCGAGGCATTCTTGATTGTGGCCTGGTCGTACTCGGTCAACAGCGTCTCGTAGGGCATGGCATCGGTGCCGACGGGTGCCTCGCGATAGGCGCGGGCGAAGCCTTCGAGATTGCTCTCGATCTCTCCCATCAGCGACATGGCGCGGCGCCAGCGGTTCTCCTCGAAGTCGAACTCGTCAACCAACATCCGCCCGGCCTGACGGCCCAGCCCGATCAGGCTCTCGATCGTGTCCTTGCTCATCGAGAGGTTCAATCCGCCTTCCTTGGCTTCGTCGAGGCGGATCTCGACGGTGCGCTCGGCAAAGCCGGGCAGCGCGGTCTGCAGCGTGTCCTGCCAGTCCTTCGCGGTGTTGAGGACAGACGACAGGAAGGCGCCGAGGCCGCCCAACTCCTGGGTCGGCAGATCCGTGCTCTGCCCGGATTGCCTGGGCAGGTGCACCCGCTCCCTGCCATGGCGTTTCGGATCCCACGAGGCGAGCGAGATCGCGAAGGTCGGGCGGCGCGGCAGCCATGCGTCGAAGAGGTGGATCGGCAGGTTCGACGAGATGCCGCCATCGGAGAACAGGCAGCGGCACCAAAGCCCGTTCTCTCCTGCCGGCGTCTTGAGTTCGTAGTCCTTGCGCCACAGCGGCACGGCCTGAATCAGCCCGGGAAAGCTCAGCGACAAGCGCGCGACGAGCAGAAGCGGGAAATCCTCCTCGATGCGCATCGGATAGAGATCGGTGGGGCCGCCGGCGGCACTGGCGTCGAACGGCGTCGCCTCGCCAATGAGATAGGCCATGATGCGCGGCGGAAACAGCGCCTCGAACTCTTGGGCCGAGAAGAAGTGATGGCCCGAGCGCAGCGGCAACTGGAAGGGCCGTTTCGAGGTCAGATCGGTGGTCATCGCGGCAAGCTCGATATTGCGCTCGTCCAGCGCGCCGACGGTCAGCGGGGGCCCCGGTTTGCCGTCGGCGCCAAGATTGCCCGCCACGATGTCGATCTTGTCGGCCAGCCAGTCGGTCAGGCCCGGGCCCTCGCCACCGGGCTGCGTGGTGCCGGGCAGCAGGCCGAAGCGGTTGGCGGGCAGATCCCTCACAACCAGCCGGCGCAGGTCGAGCGCGATGAGGCCGACCGTCAAAACCAGACCGAAGAGCGCCCCGAAGAACAGCCAGCCGAGATCGCACAGCACCGCCGCCGCGATCAGCCCTGCCAGCGCGGTGCCGGCCCCGAGCAAGATCGGGCGCTTCCAGAGGCCGGTGGCGGCGGACAGCAGGCCCCTGATCTTCGAGCGGCCTCCCGCCGGGTCCGAGACCGCTGCGAGCAGGAGCTTGAACAGCCCGGCGAAGGGGGGCGCCGGCTGCAGCAGCTTGCCGAGGTCCTCGGCCAGTTCGCCGGCGATCTTCTCGATCTCGTCGAAGCCGCCCATGTCGTCCTTCTGGGGCGACGACTGACGCCGGTATTCGGCGGCTGCGGCGAGGGCCGCGGCGATGGCTCCGGCCGAAGATCCGCCGATGCTGCGCAGGCGGTAGCTGCGCGCCAGCGCGGTGATGGCATAGGGATAGACCACCCCGGAGGTGATCCCGCCTTTCATGATCAGATCGCAGTCCTTCATCCCGGCTCCTCTCCCGCAAGCGGTGCCGCCACAGGGGCGCATGAAGGAGAGGCGTTGGCGCCTTCCCCTGCGTCAAGCATCAACACGCAAGGCGTGTGCGTCAACGAATTGCTTTCGCGAAGGGGGAGGGCGGGGAGAGGGGGCCGGGTCCGGCGGGCCTGCGAATCCGGCAGGCCGAGGCGCCTTGGGCGCAGTCACAGGCGGCACGTTGGTGTCCGCCTGCGACAGTCTTTGCGAGACGGCGGGCTCAGAAATCCCAGTCGTCGTCCTCGGTCGCGACGGCGCGGCCGATGACGTAGCTCGAGCCCGAGCCGGAGAAGAAATCGTGGTTCTCGCTGTCGGGACTGAGGGCCGCGAGGATCGCCGGGTTGACCTCGGCCGCCTCTGGGGGAAACAGCGCCTCGAAGCCGAGGTTCTGCAGCGCCTTGTTGGCGTTGTAATGCAGGAAGGCCTTGACCTCTTCGGTCAGCCCTATGCCGTCATAGAGCTCCTCGGTGTAGCGCGCCTCGATGTCATAGAGCTCGAAGAGCAGGCCGAAGGCGTAGTCCTTCAGTTCCTGCCGGCGTTCGGGGCTTTCCAACTCCAGACCGCGCTGGAACTTGTAGCCAATGTAATAGCCATGCACGGCCTCGTCGCGGATGATCAGGCGGATCAGGTCGGCGGTGTTGGTCAGCTTGGCGCGGCTCGACCAGTACATCGGCAGGTAGAAGCCGGAATAGAACAGGAAGCTCTCGAGGAACACGCTGGCGATCTTGCGCTTCAGCGGGTCGGCTTCGGGGGCATAGGTCTCGAGCACGGCGCGGGCCTTGGCCTGCAGGTGCGGGTTCTCGTCCGACCAGCGGAATGCCTCGTCGACCTCGCGGGTCGAGCACAGCGTCGAGAAGATCGACGAGTAGCTGCGCGCGTGCACCGCCTCCATGAAGGCGATGTTGGTCAGCACCGATTCCTCGTGCGGCGTGAGGCAGTCAGGCATCATCGCCGGCGCGCCGACCGAGTTCTGGATCGTGTCGAGCAGGGTCAGGCCGGTGAACACGCGGATGGTGAGCTGGCGCTCCTCCTCGGTCAGCGTGGCCCAGCTCTGCACGTCGTTCGACAGCGGCACCTTCTCGGGGAGCCAGAAATTCACCGTCAGGCGATTCCAGACCTCGAGGTCCTTCTCGTCCTGCAGGCGGTTCCAGTTGATCGCGCGGGGCACGGCGCGGGCGGAGGCGGGGGCATTGTCCTTCATGGCGGATCTCTTCCTAAGCGTTTCGGGAGGGGCTCAGAGCGTGCAGGACACGCAGCCCTCGACCTCGGTGCCTTCCAGCGCGGTCTGGCGCAGGCGCACGTAGTAGATCGTCTTGATGCCCTTCTTCCAGGCAAGGATCTGGGCGCGGTTGATGTCGCGCGTGGTGGCCTCAGCGGGGAAGAACAGGGTCAGCGACAGGCCCTGGTCGACATGCTCGGTGGCGGCGGCATAGGTCTCGATCAGCGCCTCGGGGCCGATCTCGTAGGCGTCGCGGTAGTACTCGAGGTTGTCGTTGTTCATGAACGCCGCCGGATAGTAGACGCGGCCGATCTTGCCTTCCTTGCGGATCTCGATCTTCGACACGATCGGGTGGATCGAAGAGGTCGAGTTGTTGATGTAGCTGATCGAGCCGGTGGGCGGCACCGCCTGAAGGTTGCGGTTGTAGAGCCCGTGCTCCATCACGTCCGCCTTCAGCGCGGCCCAGTCGGCGCGCGAGGGCAGGGCGATGCCGTCGAAAAGCTCCGCCACGCGGTCGCTCTCGGGCAGCCAGTCGCGCTCGGTGTACTTGTCGAAGAACACGCCCGAGGCATAGTCCGACGCCGCGAAGCCCTTGAAGCTCTCGCCACGCTCCTTGGCCAGCGCGCAGGAGGCGCGGATGGCGTGGTAGGCCACGGTGGCGAAATAGACCGAGGTGAATTCGACCCCCTCCGGGCTGCCGTAATGGATGTGCTCGCGGGCGAGGAAACCGTGCAGGTTCATCTGGCCGAGGCCGATGGCGTGGCTCTCGTCGTTGCCCTTGCGGATCGACGGTACCGAGTCGATGGCCGACATTTCCGACACCGCGGTCAGCGCCCGGATCGCCGCCTCGACGGTGGCGCCAAGATCGCGGCCATCCATGGACTTGGCGATGTTGAGCGAGCCGAGGTTGCACGAGATGTCGGTGCCCATGCGGGCATAGCTCAGGTCCTCGTTGTATTCCGAGGCCTCGTTGACCTGCAGGATCTCCGAGCACAGGTTCGACATGGTGATGCGCCCGTCGATCGGGTTCATCCGGTTCACCGTGTCTTCGAACATGATGTAGGGATAGCCGCTTTCGAACTGGATCTCGGCCAGCGTCTGGAAGAACGAGCGGGCGTTGATCTTGGTCTTGCGGATGCGCTTGTCCTCGACCATCTCGTCGTATTTCTCGGTGACCGAGATCTCCGAGAACGGCACGCCGTAGATCTTCTCTACGTCATGCGGCGAGAACAGGTACATCGGCTCGTTGCGCTTGGCGAGCTCGAAGGTCACGTCGGGGATCACCACGCCGAGGGACAGCGTCTTGATGCGGATCTTCTCGTCGGCATTCTCGCGCTTGGTGTCGAGGAAGCGCAGGATGTCGGGGTGGTGGGCGTTGAGATAGACCGCCCCCGCGCCCTGACGGGCCCCGAGCTGGTTGGCGTAGGAGAAGCTGTCTTCGAGCAGCTTCATGATCGGGATCACCCCCGAGGACTGGTTCTCGATGCCCTTGATCGGGGCGCCGTGCTCGCGGATGTTGGTCAGCATCAGGGCGACGCCGCCGCCGCGCTTCGAAAGCTGCAGCGCCGAGTTGATGCCTCGGCCGATGCTTTCCATGTTGTCCTCGAGCCGGAGCAGGAAGCACGAGATCAGCTCGCCGCGGCTCTTCTTGCCGGCGTTGAGGAACGTGGGCGTGGCCGGCTGGAAGCGGCCCGACAGGATCTCTTCCATGAACGACATGGCAAGGTCCTGATCGCCGCGCGCCAGCGCCAGCGCCACCATCACGACACGGTCCTCGTAGCGCTCGAGGAAGCGTTTCCCGTCGCGGGTCTTGAGCGTGTAGGAGGTGTAGTACTTGAACGCGCCGAGGAAGGTCGGGAAGCGGAACTTCTTCTTGAAGGCAGCGTCCCAGATCTGCTGCAGGAAGGCGCGCGGATAGGCCTCGAGCACCTCGGCCTCGTAGTAGCCCTCCTCGACGAGGTAATCGAGCTTCTCGTCGAGCGAGTGGAAGAACACCGTGTTCTGGTTGACGTGCTGCAGGAAGTACTGCCGCGCGGCCATGCGGTCGGCGTCAAAGCGGATGTGGCCCTCGTCATCGTAGAGGTTCAGCATCGCGTTCAGCGCGTGGTAATCGAGCGTCTCGCTCATGCGGTCAAGCATTCGGTCCCCCAGAAGGCGTGCAGCCCGTCTTTGACGCGGGCAATGTCGGTGAGCGTGCCAGCGAGCTCGAACTTGTAGAGCAGGGGCACGGAGCATTTCTTGGCGATGACATCGGCGGCGAGGCCATAGGTGGCCCCGAAGTTCCGGTTGCCGCCGCCGATGACGCCGCGCAGGCGGCGGCGGTGGTCGGGATCGTTCAGGAAGCGGATGACCTGCTTTGGCACCGCGCCGCGGCCTTCACCGTCGGCATAGGTGGGGCAGATCAGCACGAACTCCTCGGGAATGCGTCCCAGCACCGCCTTGGGCGAGACCGGGATGCGGCTGGCCAGCATCCCGAGCCCGTCCACGAAGCGCGCGGTGTTGCCGCTGGCCGAGGAGAAGTAGACGATCCCCGGCATGGCTCAGGAGGCGAGCGCGCCGATCATGTCGGGGCGGAAGCCCGACCAGTGGTCCTCACCGGCGATCACCACGGGTGCCTGGCGGTAGCCGAGCTCGGTCACGCGGGCCATCGCCTCGGCATCTTCGGTCAGGTCCACCACGTCATAGGGCAGGCCACGGGCGTCGAGCGCACGGGTGGTGGCGGTGCACTGCACGCAGGCGGGCTTGGAATAGACGATGATCGACATGGGCGGCGTCCTCTTTGTGGCTGGCGGGCAGGGACGCGACCGGACGGCGCGGCCTGTGCCGCTCCGGTCCTGTGACACGCCCCGAACCCTCCGTTCGTGGTCAAATCCTGTTGCTTCCGGCAGGTCTCCTGACTCGCGGCGGGTCCCGCTTGACCGGCCTTCCCGGGGTGGCAGCCCCAGTGGCATGATCGGCCTCGCGCGCCGCTTACAGTTGCGGGGGCAGTGCCGGCTTTTCACCGGCTTCCCTCTTGCCGGCGGATGATTCCGCCGAGCACCTGAAGCACCTATATCTAGATCATGCGGCCCAAGGTGCGTCAATATGCAGTTGTGCAACGGTTCCGGGCACAAGAGCTTGTGTGGCCTTGCAGGGCTGGGATTCGGGTGATTTGGGGACGGATTTTTTCGCTCCGGACGTGGAGATTGGGTGCCTTAATTATGGGCGGGCATCGGGCCGGGTCTCGTGTCTCCGGTGCGTCGCATTGTTTGAGTCCTGCTCGGTACGGAACAAAGGCCGAAGGCCGCCGCGCCATCGCCTGCCTGCCTCGACGGGGTGGCGATTTTGGGAAGTCGGGTCTGCAGGAGCGAGGTCTTTCGACTTGGCAGGGATAAATCGAGAGGCTCGGAAGGGGGGATCGCCATTTCGCGGGCGGGCTCTGGCGCGGCGGCGTCCAAAAGCTGCCACCGAGGCGCATTGCCCGGCACCTTCCGATCCTGTAGATTTGCGCCATCCGCTTTGAAGGATGCCGACATGGCCAGCCCCTCCAAGATCCCTGCCAAGCGTCTGAGCGTTGCGTTCGTTCTGGCCGACCGCTTCACCCTCTCGGCCTTCGCCAACTTCGTCGATGTGCTCCGCCTTGCCGCCGACGAGGCCGACCACTCGCGCCCCATCCTCTGCGACTGGGTGGTGTTGTCGGACAGTCTCGAGGCGGTGCGCTCCTCCTGTGGCGTGCGGGTGCAGCCGGAAAAGCGCCTGCGCCATGCCGGGCGCTACGATTATGTCGTCGTGGTGGGCGGGCTGATCGGCGACAGCGCCGCACTGGGGGGCGAGGCGCAGGCCTTCCTGCAGCGGCAGGCCGCGGCCGGGGTGCCTCTGGTCGGGCTGTGCACCGGCGTCTTCATCCTGCAAAGGCTTGGTCTGCTCAAGGGCTACCGCTGCTGTGTGAGCTGGTTCCACCACCAGGACTTTCTCGACCAGTTCGAGGCCGAGACGCCGATCTCGGACCAGATCTTCGTGGTCGACCGCGACCGGCTGACCTGCTCCGGCGGGCACGGGGCGGCGCATCTCGCGGCCTTCCTCGTGCAGCGCCATGTCGGGCAGAACGCCGCGATCAAGAGCCTCAACATCATGATGATCGAGGAAGCGATGAGTGGCGAGCGCCCGCAGCCCGGCCAGGCCACGGCGCGGCGCGCCGGCGATGCGCTGGTGAAGCGTGCGGTGCTCAGGATGCAGCAGAACCTCGAGCATCCGAAAACCGTCGAAGATCTGTCGCGCGAGCTTGGCGTCGGGCGGCGCACGCTCGAGCGGCGCTTCCTCGCGGATCTGGGACAGACGCCGCTCAAGGTTTATCTCGACCTGCGGCTGGAGCGGGCGTTGCAGCGGCTGAGGGGTTCGGAGGCCTCGATCACCGAGGTGGCGCTGGCCTGCGGCTTCTGCGACGGGCCGCACCTGTCGCGCACCCTCAAGGCCGAGCGGGGCGTGACCCCGGCGGAATACCGCAAGGCGCAGGCCGGGCAGGGGCGGGCGGAGGATCAGCCGCCGGTGGGGGTGCTGATGCGCGGCGCGGAGTGACCGCGCCACGCGTGTCTCAGATGAGCGAGATCAGAGCTCGACGGTGACCTTGCCGCGTGGGTTAGAGCAGCAGGCGAGGATGTAGCCTTCCTCGATCTCTTCCTCGGTGATGCCGCCATTGTGCACCATGTGCACCTCGCCCTCGAGCTTCTTGACCTTGCAGGTGCCGCAGACCCCGAAGGTGCAGCCCGACGGGATCGCCACGCCGGCCCCGCGCGCCGCGGCGAGCACGGTGTCGGTCTCGGGGCAGGAGGCGCTGACGCCGGAGATGTCGAAGAGGATCTCGGCCTGCACGTCCTCTTCCGGCAGATCGTCTTCCGGCAGCGGCGCTTCGACCAGTTCGGGGCCGGGGGTGCCGGGCGCCTGGAAGCTCTCCTGGTGGTAATGCTCCATGTCGAAGCCGAGGCCTGCCAGCGCTTCGCGCACCGCGGTCATGAAGCCTTCGGGTCCGCAGCAGAACACCTCGCGCTCGAGGTAGTCCGGCGCCATCAGACCCAGCATGAGCTGGTTGAACTGGCCCTGGTAGCCGGTCCACGGCTTGTACTTGTCACGCTCGGCCACGACCCAGCGCAGGTCGAGCCCCTCGATGCGCGAAGCCATGTGCTCGAGCCGCTCACGGAAGATGATCTCAGACGGCTTGCGGGCGCAGTTGACGAAGACGATGTCGCAGGTGCGGCCGCGGTCGTAGAAATCCGTCACCATCGACATCATCGGGGTGATGCCCGAGCCTGCGGAGATGAGCAGGTACTTTTCCGCCGGGTGATCGGCCGCGGTGAAACGCCCGCCCGGGCCGAGCGCGCGCAGCGTCATGCCCGGCTTGAGGTTGTCCATCATCCAGCGCGTCCCGATGCTGTCGGACTGCGCCTTCATGGTCAGGGTCAGCGACATCGGACGCGAGGGCGAGGACGAGATCGTGTAGGTCCGGTAGAGCGGCCCGCCGGGCACCGGCAGTTCCAGCGTCAGGAACTGACCGGCCTTGAAGTCGAAGGGCCGGCCCGAGGGCGACTGGAAGCACACGGTGATGACGTTCGGTGTCTCGGGCAGGATGGAGACGCATTCCAGCGCCTCGTCGTCGGTCCAGTGCCCCGATGCGGCGACGAGGGAGGTGGTCATGGGCAGTTACTCCGCTGCAAGGGTGGCGGGGGCGTGCGCAGAGCGCATGCGGCCGAGATACCAGTTCACGAACTGGATCACGCCGTCTTCGTGGGTCTTCGAGTAGGGGCCAGGCTCGAAGGCGGGCGAGTTGATGCCCTGCTGGTTGTCCTCGACCACGCGGCGATCCTCGTCGTTGGTGTGCTCCCAGACCGTGGTCAGGTTCTTGAGGTCGTAATCCACGCCCTCGACCGCGTCCTTGTTGACCAGCCAGGTGGTCTGCACCTCGGTCTCCTGCGGCCCGATGGGGGTGACGCGGAAGGTGATCGAGTGATCGGTCAGGAAGTGGTTCCAGGTGGTCGGGTAGTGGAACAGCAGCAGCGTTCCGGCGTCGAGATAGGGGATGTTGCCGAGGCGCTTCTGCACCGCGATCTTGCCCGACACGGTGTAGCTCTCGGCGCCGTCGAGCAGCGGCATGCGCGCGACGCGGTACTGGCCGCCTTCGTCAACCTTGAAACGCGACGGCGCGCCGGCGGCCTCGAGACGGTTGAAGTGGCTCTCGACCTTCTCGGGGAAGGTGCCGTCGGCGCTGACACCGGTAATGGTGGGGTCCTCGGGGTAGGTGCGGCACAGGTCGGGGTGGTTGCCGGCGCAGTGATAGCACTCGCGGTTGTTCTCCCAGACCAGCTTCCAGTTGCCCTTCTCGATGATGGTCGACTGGAACGCCACCTTGGCGTTCGACAGGTCGTGCACGCCAAGATAGGGGCTCACGGTCTGCGCGAAGGGCTCGAAATCGGGGGCCTCGGCGGCGAGGCAGATGTAGACGAGTCCGGCGTTGGTGCGGCAGTGCACCGGCTTCAGGCCGTGCTTCGACGGGTCGAAATCGGGGCCCATGTCGCGCGCCCAGAGCAGCTTGCCGTCGAGGTCGTAGGTCCACTGGTGGTAGGGGCAGGTGAGCTTGGCGACGCGGCCCTGTGCGGCCGAGCAGAGCACCGAGCCGCGGTGGCGGCAGGAGTTGTGGAAGGCGACGATCTCGCCCTTGCCGTCGCGGATCACGATGACGTCGTAGGCGCCGATGCGCAGACGCTGATAGGCGCCGGTCTTGTCCAGCATGCAGGCCGGGAAGGCAAACAGCCACTCGCGGTACCAGATCGTCTCGAGGTCGGCCTCGTAGATCTCGGGCGAGGTGTAGAACGGCTGCGAGAGCGCATGGCCGGGACGGTGCTGGCTGAGCAGTTCGGAAAGCGGGGCGGTCGGGCTGGCCATGGCGAAACTCCTGTCGCGGGAGGGCTATTTCGGCGCACAGAGCCATCCTAGCCGGAATTTGGCAATTGGCAAAATCCTCATGTGGGTTTAGTTGAATTAATGTCATGATCGGTTTTCGCTTGTTTGCGACATCCGGAGCACGAAAGCGACGCCCTTATGTCCAAGCCCTATGATCTACCCTCCCTCGGAGACCTTGCTTGTTTCGAAGCCGCTGCCCGAAATTTGAGCTTCAAGCTGGCCTCAACCGAGTTGAACGTCACGCCTGCGGCGGTGAGCCACCGCATCAAGGCGCTGGAACATGAGCTGGGGCAGGCGCTTTTCAACCGTCAGTACCGAGGAGTCGAGCTGACCGAGGCCGGCGCGCTGCTCTTCGTCTCGTTGCAGAGGGGATTCGAAACGATCTCGGAGAGTGTCACGCGTATTCGCAGCCGGCATGATCGCACCGGCGTGTCGATCGCGGCGACGACGGCGATGAGCGGACTTTGGCTGACCCCGCGGCTGGCCGCCTTCTGGAAGGCACATCCGGGCGTCGCAATATCCCAGCTCATCCAGGACGACCAGAAGGCGCAGGGGGTCGACCTTTCGATCCACTACGGCGACCCGGAGGCGGAGGATGACGAGACGCGGGTGCTGTTCCACGACCGCATCCTCGCGCTGGGCACCGAGCAGTTCGCCAGGAGCTACGGCATTGCGCGGCTGGCCGATCTCTCGGACGTGCCGCTGATCCACACCCAGTCCGGGGTGAACCCCTATACCGAGTGGCCGGAATGGTTCGCCTATCTCGACCGTCCGGCGCCGCGGGGACCGGGATTCTTCCTCAACAACTACCTTATCTCGCTGCAGGCGGCGGAGGATCACGTCGGCGCGGTGCTGGGCTGGGAGGGGCTGCTCGGGAGCCATCTGGGCAGCCGCCGACTGGTGCCGCTGGTGCCCGACGAGATGCCCTCGCCACATCCGTTCTACCTGCGCATCCACGGCCGCGCCTCGGCCAACGCGCGTCTCTTCGCGGACTGGCTGGCAGAGCACTGAGGGGGCGGCGCGTGCCGCGCCTGGAGCCCGCGCCTGCGCACGAGGCTCGGCCCATGTGCACCCGGCCCAAAACAAAACCGGCAGGCCGAAGCCCGCCGGTCAGTCGTGCCTCCTGGTGCCGCGTCAGCTGCGCGGCTTGAGGTTCTCGGGATCGTAGAGCGGCGCGTAGCCGACGCCCGCCACCTCGACCTCAAAGGGCTCGTCGAAATAGGTCACCTGCAGCTTGCGGCCGACCTCGCAATACTCCTGCGGCAGGTAGGCCAGCATGATGTTCTTGCCGACGGTCGGACCGAAGGCCTGCGAGGAGGTGTAGGAGCGGCGGCCGAGGCTGTCGACCAGCACCTCGCCGGTCTCCGGGTCCATCACCGGCATGGTGTTCACCGGGTAGCGGGCCACGCCCTGGCTGTCGGTGTTGTCATGCATGACCAGCGTGCAGAGCATCGCCGGCTGCTTGTCGCGGGCGCGGTACTCGAGATGCTTCTCCTTGCCGCGGAAGTCGGCTTCCTTGACTTTCGGACGCGCGAGATCCGCCTCGTAGAGGTTGTACTGCGTGTGCAGGTCGGCGTTCTGCAGGCGCAGCGACTTCTCGAGGCGGCGCGAGTTGGCATAGGTCTCGACACCCACCGCCATGACGCCGGCATCGCGCAGCGCGTCCCAGACGGCGAGGCCGTCCTCGTAGGGCATGTGAAGCTCCCAGCCCTGCTCGCCGACATAGGAGATGCGGAAGGCCATGACGGTCTTGCCCGCGATCTCGATTGGCTTGATCGCAGCGAAGGGGAAGTTCTCGATGTCGAGCGCGTCCGGATCCGCGACCACCTTCTTGAGGTTCTCGCGGGCGTTCGGGCCCCAGATGCCGATGGTGGTGAACTTCTCGGTCACGTCCTCGATGGTCACGTCGAGGCCGCGATCCTGCGCCATGCGCTTCATGTACATCAGGTCGCGCGGTCCGGCATCGGCGCCGTTCACGAGACGGCAGCGGTCGCCCATGCGGAACACGGTGAAGTCCGCGCGCACGTTGCCCTCGTCATCGAGCATATGGGTGTAGATGCCCTTGCCGACCATGTTGTCGCCACCGATCTTGGCGGCGCAGAGATACTCCATCAGCGCCACGTGATCCGGACCGGAGATGTCGGTCATGTGGAAGTGCGACAGGTTGATGATGCCGCAATCGGCGCTCATCTCGAGCTGCTCGGCGTTCGACACGCGCCAGAAGTGGCGGTTGTCCCACTCGTTCTCGCGCACCGGCACCTGGTCGGCGTATTTCTCGAGCAGGTGCTCGTTGGCGGCGTAGCCATGCGCCCGCTCCCAGCCGCCGAGCTCCATGAAGTAGCCACCCAGCTCGACCTCACGCTCATAGAACGGCGAGCGGCGGATGCCGCGGGCGTTTGCGAAGGGCTCGCGCGGGTGAACCGGCGGGTTGTAGATCTTCTTGGCGGTCTCTTCGCAGCGGCCCCAGATGAAGTCCTCGGTGAGCTGGTAGTCCTGGAAACGCGCGTAATCGATGCTGTTGTGATCGATATGGGTGCGTCCGTCGGTCATCCAGTCGACGATGAGCTTGGCCATGCCGGGCGCGTCCTTGACCCAGATCGCCACGGCGTACCACAGGCCGCGCACCTTGCGGCTCTCGCCCATCGAGGGGCCGCCATCGGTGGTGGTCTGAAGCAGGCCGTTGAACGAGTGGCTCTCGTTGAAGCCCAGCTCGGCCAGGATCGGGGTCAGTTCCATCGCCTTTTCCAGCGGCTCGATCACGTCCTCGAGCTCGAGGTCGCGCATCGACGGTCCAAGGCGGGCCTGGCCCTTCTCGAGAATGTCGCGCGGGTGCACCATGCGCGGCTCTTTCTCGTAGTAGTAGCCCCACTCGATCTGGCCGCCCTCGGTGGTGTTGGGATCGCCGGTGTCGCGCAGGTAGGCGGAGTTGCCCTGATCGCGCAGCAGCGGACGGCCGATCTCGAGGCCGGTGCCGGCAAACTCATCGTAGGGGCCGAAGAAGGTCAGCGGGTGGTCGACCGGCATCACCGGCAGGTCTTCGCCCACCATGTCGGCGATCAGGCGGCCCCAGAGACCGGCGCAGACCACGACGTGATCGGCCATGATGGTGCCGCGGTGGGTCTTCACGCCGGTGACGCGACCGTTCTCCTGGATCAGCTCGAGCGCCGGGGTGTTGGCGAAGGCGCGCAGCTTGCCGGCCTTCTCGCCGGCATCCACCAGCTTGCCCGCCACGGTCTGCGAACGCGGCACGACGAGGCCGGCATCCGGGTCCCACATGGCGCCCTGGATCTGGTCTTCCTCGAGCAGCGGGAACTTCTCCTTGGCCTCGGCCGCGGAGATCATCTTCACGCGGGTGCCGAAGGCGCGGCCCGAGTCGCAGCGGCGCTTGAGCTCCTGCATGCGATCGTCATCGCCGACGCGGGCCACTTCGAGACCGCCGATGCGCGAATAATGGCCCAGCTTCTCGTAGAAATCGACCGAGTAGGTCGAGGTGTAGGTGCTCAGCAGGTCGTGGCTGGTGACGTAGCAGAAATCCGAGGCGTGGCCGGTCGAGCCGATATCGGTCGGGATGGCGGATTTGTCGATGCCGACGATGTCGGTCCAGCCGCGCTCGATCAGGTGGTGCGCGACAGACGCGCCGACGATGCCTCCGAGGCCGACGATAACGACGTTTGCGCGTTCAGGAAACGAAGACATGGTGCGTTCCACTTGTCTTTGAGGGGTGTCGAAACTGTCCGATGCGCAGGCATCGGTGGCTAGCGCTCGACCGGCATTCACCGGACCGAAAACGACGACCCGCGGCCCGGGTCGGCGAAGGGCGGGGCAGGCCGCCAAGGGGGCAGGGCAGACGCGGCGCGGGAGCAAGGGGGTGCGTCGCGTCTGCCCTGCGGATGCGCCCTGGGAGGCGGGCGCGAAACATAGAGGGCAGACTTGCAGCAAAGCGCTCGCGAAAAACAGGATGATTGCGTCAATGCGGGATGAGCGCTACGACACCGTATCAGGAATCCTTCGCGCCGCAGGACTGTGCCCATGGACCAAGCCGCCCGCACCCCCTCTGTCCCCGCCCGAAACGCCTCTGCGCGTGCGCTCAGGCCGCGTAAGGACAGTGCCCGCCTGTCGGTGGGCTTCATCCTGTCGCGCAAGTTCACCCTCTGCGCCTTTGCCAATTTCGTCGACGTGCTGCGTCTGGCGGCGGACGAAGGCGACCGCTCGCGCCCGATCCTGTGCAACTGGACGGTTCTGTCGGACAGTATGGATGCGGTGATGTCGAGCAGTGGCATCACGGTGCAGCCCAAGGAGCGCCTCGGAGATCCCGGGCGCTTCGACTACATCGTCGTGGTCGGCGGCCTGATGGACGAGCTTCCGAGCCTGAGCGCCGGGCAGACCCGATTCCTGCAGGAGGCGGCCTCGCAGGGGGTGCCTCTGGTTGGGGTCTGCTCTGGCGCGTTTCTCCTGCATCAGGCCGGGCTGATGGATGGCTACCGCTGCTGCGTGAGCTGGTTCCACCATTCCGAGTTCCTGTCGCAGTTCGAGGGGCTGAACCCGGTCTCGGACCAGATCTTCGTGGTCGACCGCGACCGGCTCACCTGTTCCGGGGGCGCCAGCTCGGCGCATCTGGCGGCCCATCTGGTCGACAAGCACGTGGGTCAGGCGCAGGCCAGCAAGAGCCTGCATATCATGATCATCGATGACCAGTTGCAGGCCGAGAAGCCGCAGCCCGGCATCAGCATGGATTTCAAGACCCGTGATCCGATCGTGCTGCGGGCGCTGCTCCTGATGCAGCAGAACATCGACACACCGCTTTCCGTCGCCGAGGTCGCCAAGCGTATCGGCCACAGCAAGCGCCAGCTCGAGCGGCATTTCCGTGTCGCGCTCGATACCTCGCCGCAGGCCGCCTTTCTCAGCATCCGCCTGTCGCTGGCGCATCACCTCATCGAGACCAGCGAGAAGTCGGTGGCGCAGATCGCCCTCGACTGCGGCTTCTGCGACAGCTCGCACCTGAGCCGCATGTTCCGCCGCCAGTTCGGCTGCACGCCGCTGGCGCTGCGCCAGAGCCGCGAGGCGCAGGCAGGCTGACGCATCGATCCTGCGCTTGGCGCGGATCTCCATCCCGGCTGTCGCAAACGTTCACGCTTGAGGCAGCATCTCAGGCTACCCCACTGCGATCATCTCTGCAGCCGGGGGCCGACTCATGACGCGCTTCAACGCCTTTTCCCTCCTCAAGAACGCCCTGAGCGGCCACAAGAACTGGACCGAGCAGTGGCCGGACAGCCAGCCGAAAGACGAGTACGACGTGATCATCGTCGGCGCTGGCGGTCACGGCCTCGGTGCGGCCTACTACCTTGCCACCCAGCACGGCATCACCAACATCGCGGTGATCGACAAGGGCTGGCTCGGCGGCGGCAACACCGGCCGCAACACCACGATCATCCGCTCGAACTATCTCTATGACGAGAGCGCGCGGCTGTTCGATCACGCGGTGGACCTGTGGCAGGGGCTGAGCCAGGAGCTCAACTACAACGTCATGTATTCCAACCGTGGCGTGCTGATGCTGGCGCATAACGTGCACGACGTGCAGAGCTTCAAGCGCCACGTCCACGCCAACCGGCTGAACGGCGTCGACAACCGCTGGCTGACCACCGAAGAGTGCAAGGAATACTGCCCGCCGCTCAACGTCTCGCCCAATGCCCGCTACCCGGTGATGGGCGGTGCGCTGCAGCAGCGCGCCGGCACCGCGCGCCATGACGCGGTTGCTTGGGGTTATGCCCGTGGGGCGGCGATGCGCGGCGTCGACATCATCCAGAACTGCCCGGTCACCGCGATCCGCCGCAACGCCGACGGCTCGGTGGCAGGGGTCGAGACCGGCAAGGGCTTCATCAAGGCCAAGAAGGTCGCGGTGTCCGCCGCCGGCCACACCTCGGTGGTGATGGAGACCGCCGGCGTGCGCCTGCCGCTCGAGAGCTACCCGCTGCAGGCTCTGGTCTCTGAGCCGGTCAAGCCGATCTTCCCCTGCGTGGTGATGTCGAACGCGGTGCACGCCTATATCAGCCAGTCCGACAAGGGCGAGCTGGTGATCGGCTCTGGCACCGACCAGTACACCTCCTACAGCCAGCGCGGCGGCCTGCCGCTGATCGAGCACACCGTGGCCGCGATCACCGAGGTGTTCCCGATCTTCAACCGCATGCGGATGCTGCGCAAATGGGGCGGTATCGTCGACGTGACCCCGGACCGCTCGGCGATCATCTCGAAGACGCCCGTCTCGGGGCTCTAC
>NZ_DS022276.1:2264862-2390490 GCF_000153725.1 Salipiger bermudensis HTCC2601
CTCTCCGATGCTTCTGATCCATTGCCCCTATGCAACGAGACCCTGCCCGAGGCCGAGTTCACATATGCCGGTCAGGCCCACATCGTCCGCGCCGAGGATCCGTCCAGCCAGAGCGATGACCAGTGGGAGGAATTCCTCTTCATCCGCGCCAACGTGAAGGGCCCGCATTACGAACGCTGGCGGCACTTCCACGGCTGTGGCCGTTATTTCAACGCGGTGCGCGACACCGTGTCGGACAAGTTCCTCACCACCTACGAGGCGGGCGCCCCGCGTCCCGATCTCGCCAGCCTCACGGAGGGTCTGAAATGAGCCAGTATCGCGTTTCCGGCCGCGGTCGCGTCGACACCTCGCGCCCCGTCACCTTCACATTCGACGGCAAGCGCTATACCGGCGGGCGCGGCGACACCGTCGCCTCGGCGCTGCTGGCCAACGGCGTGCACCTCATGGGCCGCTCGTTCAAGTATCACCGCCCGCGCGGTGCCGTGGCCGCAGGCAGCGAAGAGCCCAACGCGCTGATCGGCACCCGCCGCGGCGCCGGTCGTTTCGAGCCCAACACCCGCGCCACGGTGCAGGAGATCTGGGAAGGCCTCGAGACCAGCTCGCAGAACAAGTACCCGAGCCTCAAGTTCGACGTGGGGGCGGTGAACGATGCCGCCTACATGCTGTTCTCGGCCGGCTTCTACTACAAGACCTTCATGTGGCCGAAGAGCTTCTGGGACAAGGTCTACGAGCCCTTCATCCGGGCGGCTGCCGGTCTCGGCGTGTCGCCCACCGAGGAAGACCCCGACCACTACGCTTCGCGCTACCTGCATTGCGACGTGCTGATCGTCGGTGCGGGTCCCACCGGCCTTGCCGCCGCGCGCGCGGCCGCCGTCGACGGGCTCAAGGTCGTGGTCGTCGACGAGAACCCGGAAGCGGGCGGCACGCTGCTGTCCGAGCCGCAGGCCGAGATCTCGGGCCGCCCCGCCTGGGACTGGCTTGCCGCCGAGGTCGCCGAACTCGAGGCGCTGGGCGTGACCATCATGACCCGCACCACCGCCATCGGCTACTACCACCAGAACATGATCGGCCTTGTGCAGAAGCTCACCGATCACCTGCCGAAGCTGCCCGACGACACCCCGCGCGAACGCATGTGGCGCGTGCGGGCCGGTCAGGTCGTGCTGGCGCAGGGCGCGCTGGAGAAGCCGCTGGTGTTCCACGGCAACGACCGCCCCGGCGTGATGCTGGCGGGCTCGGCGCAGACCTTCCTCAACCGCTACGGCGTGCTGGTGGGCAAGTCGCCGGTCGTGCTGACCTCGCATGACAGCGCGTGGTACGCCGCCTTCGATCTCGCCGATGCCGGTGCCAAGGTGCAGGCCATCGTCGACACCCGCGAGGGCGTCCGCGAGGAACTGCAGGCCGAGGCGCGCAAGCGCAACATCCCGGTGAAGCTCTCGCACACCGGCACCGCCACCAGCGGTCGCCTGCGCGTGTCGTCGCTGCGGGTGAACCCGGTCTCCGGCGGCACCGTCGGCGCCGGGACGGAGATCAAGTGCGACGCGCTGCTGATGTCGGGCGGCTGGACGCCCTCGCTGCACCTCTTCTCGCACACCAAGGGCTCGCTCGCCTGGGACGACGACCGCAACACCTTCCTGCCCGAGAAGACGCCGGAGGATTGCGTCATCGCCGGCGCGAGCCGTGGTCTCTGGGGCATCGAGGCGGCGCTCAAGGACGGTGCCGAGAAGGGCCGCGAGATCGTCGCCGCGCTGGGCAAGACCGGCGCAGAGGTGAGCTATTCGGTCGCCAATGACCGCCCGGGCACCGGCGTGTCGCACAAGGAGCTGCCGACCGACCGTAGCCCCGGCAAGGCCAAGGCCTTTGTCGACTACCAGAACGATGTGACCGCCAAGGACCTGCGCCTTGCTGTGCGCGAGGGCATGCGCTCGATCGAGCACGTCAAGCGCTACACCACCAACGGCATGGCCACCGACCAGGGCAAGATGTCCAACATCAACGGCCTGAACATCGCTGCCGACGCGCTGGGCAAGGCGCCGCCGCAGGTCGGTCTGACGACCTTCCGTCCGCCCTACACGCCGACCTCGTTCGGCGCCTTCGCGGGCTACCATCGCGGTGCGCATTTCGAGGTCACGCGCAAGACCCAGATCGACCCCTGGGCCGAGGAGAACGGCGCGGTGTTCGAGCCGGTCGGCCAGTGGCGCCGGGCGTGGTACTTCCCCAAGGCAGGCGAGAGCATGGATGACGCGGTGCGCCGCGAATGCGCCGCCACCCGCGAGAGCGTCGGCATCTTCGATGCCTCGACGCTGGGCAAGATCGAGGTCGTGGGGCCCGATGCGGTCGAGTTCATGAACCGCATGTACACCAACCCCTGGACCAAGCTCGGCATCGGCCGCTGCCGCTATGGCCTGCTGCTGGGCGATGACGGCTACATCCGCGACGACGGCGTGATCGGTCGCATGGGGCAGGACCTGTTCCATGTCACCACCACCACCGGCGGGGCGGCCCGTGTGCTCAACATGATGGAGGATTACCTCCAGACCGAGTGGCCCGACCTCAACGTCTGGCTCACCTCGACCACCGAGCAGTGGTCCACCGTGGCGCTGAACGGCCCCAACGCCGCCAAGCTACTGGCGCCGCTGGTCGAGGGCGTCGAACTGACCGAAGAGACCTTCCCGCACATGTCCTGCGTGGAATGCACCGTCGCCGGGATGCCGGCACGGCTGTTCCGCGTCAGCTTCACCGGCGAGATCGGCTTCGAGGTCAACGTGCCGGCGCCCATGGGCCGCAAGCTCTGGGAGACGCTCTGGGAGGCGGGCCAGCAATACGGCATCACCGCCTACGGCACCGAGACCATGCACGTGCTGCGCGCCGAGAAGGGCTACATCATCGTCGGTCAGGACACCGACGGCACCGTCACGCCCTTCGATGCGGGCATGGGCTGGGCCGTGGGCAAGAAGAAGCCCGACTTTGTCGGCAAGCGCGGTCTGGCGCGTCCCGACCTCGTGGCCGAGGGCCGCAAGCAGCTCGTGGGCCTGCTGACCGAGGACAACTCGAAGCTCGAGGAGGGGGCGCAGATCGTCTTCGACCCGAACCAGCCGGTGCCGATGAAGATGGTCGGCCACGTGACCTCGTCCTACGACGTGGGCACCTCCGGCCGGCCCATCGCGCTGGCGCTGGTCGAGAGCGGGCAGTCCCGCATGGGCGAGATCGTCCACATCCCGATGCCCGACCGCACCATTGCCGCAAAGATCACCTCGACGATCTTCGTCGATCCCGAAAACGCCCGTCTGAAGATCTGAGGAGAAGAGCATGAACGCACCCGTATCGTCCTTCACCCCCGGCACGCTGGTCGAGACCTCGGCCGCCAGCGTCTCGGCTGCGATGCCCTGCACGCGCCTGTCGCTGCGCGCCCGTGGTGATCTCGCGCCGTTCGAGGCGGCGCTTGGCCTGTCGCTCGGCGGTCACATCGGCAGCCGCTCCTCCTCCGACGCGCTCGAGGCGATGCGCCTCGGCCCGGACGAGTGGATCCTGCACAGCCGCAGCGGCGATGTCGCGGACGTGGTTGCAGCCATGTCGGCGCTCTACGACAGCCACCCGCACAGCCTTGTCGACGTGTCGGGCCGCGAAGTCACCCTCGTGATCAAGGGCGAGCGCGCGGCCGAGCTGCTGACGCTGGGCTGCCCGCGCGACATCGACACCATCCCGCCCGGGGCCGGGCGCCGCACAGCCTTTGACGGCGTGACGGTCGTGCTGTGGCGCGACGGCGAGACCAGCTTCCGCATGGATGTCTGGAACACCTTCGCACCGCATGTCTACGATCTGCTGGCGATCGGCAGTCGCGAGCTTGCGGCGGAAAGCCACTGATCCGGTAGACGCGCAGTCTGGACGGGATAGTGTTCATCCCGTCCGGCACCCTTGGCCTTCGGCCTCTTTCCGTTCCCGCCGGCGCAAGCCATGCAAGGAGAGCAGCGATGTTCCTGTCGGTCTTCGACGTCTTCAAGATCGGTATCGGCCCCTCGTCGTCTCACACGATGGGCCCGATGGTTGCCGCGGCGCGCTTTCTCGACGACCTGCGGGGCGGGGCCGAAAAGATCCCCGGCGCCGGCACTGTGCACCGGCTGGCCGCGAGCCTGCACGGCTCGCTGGCATGGACCGGCAAGGGCCACGCAACCGACCGCGCAGTGATCCTCGGCTTCTGCGGCCTGTCGCCCGAGACCCTCGATCCCGACAAGGCGGAAGCGCTGGAAGAAACCGTGCGCCGGGAGGGCATGGTGCATCCTGACGGGCTCGAGCCGCTGGCCTTCGACACCCAGAACGACCTGGTCTTCGATTTCGGCCCGCCGCTGCCGGGCCATGCCAACGGCATGGTGCTCAAGGCCTATGACGAGGCCGGCAACACCTATCACCAGCAGACCTATTACTCGGTCGGAGGCGGCTTCGTCCTCACCGCCGCGGAGCTCGAGGCGCAGCGCGCCGGGGCGCACGATCTGCACGAGGAAAAGGTCTCGCACGCCTTTCCCTATCCCTTTGGCACCGCTGCGGAGATGCTCGAGATGGGCGTGGCCTCCGGGCTCAGCATTGCGCAGATGAAGCGCGCCAACGAGCAGGTGCTGCATGGCGCGGGGCTCGACGACCGCATCGACCGCATCCTCGACACGATGGACGACTGCGTCGCCCGCGGCCTGACGCAGGAGGGCATCCTGCCGGGCGGGCTCAAGGTCCGCCGGCGGGCCAAGGCGATCCACGATCAGCTGCAGGCCGAGCGCGGCATGAACCTCGCGCAGCCGCATCAGGCCAATGACTGGATGAGCGTCTACGCCATGGCGGTGAACGAGGAGAACGCCGCCGGCGGTCGGGTGGTGACGTCGCCGACCAACGGCGCGGCGGGCGTGGTGCCGGCGGTGCTGCGCTACTACCGCGATCACTGCGTCGGCGCGACCCGCGCGGGCTGCCGCGACCTGCTGCTGACCGCGGCGGCGATCGGCGGGCTGATCAAGCACAACGCCTCGATCTCGGGCGCCGAGGCCGGCTGCCAGGCCGAGGTCGGCAGTGCCGCGGCGATGGCCGCCGCCGGGCTTTGCGCTGTGCTGGGCGGCAACAACGAGCAGGTCGAGAACGCCGCCGAGATCGCGCTGGAGCATCACCTTGGCATGACCTGCGATCCCGCCGCCGGGCTGGTGCAGGTGCCCTGCATCGAGCGCAACGCGCTCGGCGCCATCAAGGCGGTCTCCGCCGCCTCCCTCGCCCTGCGCGGCGACGGTCAGCATTTCATGCCGCTCGACAACTGCATCCGCGTGATGCTGCAGACGGGGCAGGACATGAACGAGAAATACAAGGAAACCTCCACCGGCGGAATTGCAGTCAACCTGCCGGAATGCTGAGACAACGAAAGGTCCAACAGGAATGTCCCAGATTATCCTGACCGTCGCCTGCCCGGTGCGCTCCGGCATCGTCGCCGCGATCTCCACCTTCCTCGCCGAGCAGGGCTGCAACATCCATGACAGCTCGCAATTCTCGGATATCGGCAATGACCGCTTCTTCATGCGGTTGAGCTTCGAGAGCGAGCAGGGCAGGAGCCGCGAGGCGCTGGCCGAAGGGTTTGCTGCCACCGCGCAGAGCTTTGGCATGGAGTTCGCCTTCCACGATCCGAGCGAGAAGATGAAGGTCATCATCATGGTCTCGCGCTTCGGGCACTGCCTCAACGACCTGCTGTACCGCTGGCGCATCGGGGCGCTTCCGATCGACATCGTGGCGGTGATCTCGAACCATATGGACTACCAGAAGGTGGTGGTGAACCACGACATCCCGTTCCACTGCATCAAGGTGACCAAGGCCAACAAGCCCGAGGCCGAGGCCGAGCAGATGCGCATCGTGCGCGAGACCGGCGCCGAGCTGATCGTGCTGGCGCGCTACATGCAGATCCTCTCGGACGAGATGTGCACCGAGATGTCGGGGCGGATCATCAACATCCACCACTCGTTCCTGCCGTCCTTCAAGGGGGCCAACCCCTACAAGCAGGCCTTCGAGCGCGGCGTGAAGCTGATCGGGGCGACCTCCCATTACGTCACCGCCGATCTGGATGAAGGCCCGATCATCGAGCAGGACACGGTGCGCGTGACCCACGCGCAAAGCCCGTCCGATTACGTCTCGCTCGGGCGCGACGTGGAAAGCCAGGTGCTGTCCCGTGCCATCCACGCGCATATGCACCGCCGCGTGTTCCTCAACGGCGACAAGACCGTGGTCTTCCCGGCCTCGCCCGGGGAATACGCCTCCGAGCGCATGGGCTGACACCGGCCAACCGGGGGCTCTGCCCCCGTCCGCGTGCCGCGGACTCCCCCGAGGTATTTTGAAACCAGAGAAGCCAGGAGCGCTGCGCCCCTGGCTTCTCTTCGTGAAAAATACTCCCGCCGGAGGCGTCCGTCAGAGCCGCCTGGTCTCGCGCGGGCTTGCGTGAGGAGAAGGGGGCCGCTCTCGAACTTACGCGACCGATGCAAACTGCGATGGCCGCGGGTCCGCTACACACGGTAGAAGCTTGCGCCCACCGGGGCGGTCTCCGCAGGGTGGGCGGCATCTTCTTGGCGGCGGTCAGTGCGCCGGGCTGGCGGAGCAGACCTTCTGCAACGCGTGTTGCAGGCGCTTGGTGTCGATGGGCTTGTGACAGCACATGGCGTTGCCGTATTTCTCGGCGATGTCGGAGTCCTGCACATGGCCGGAATGGAACACCAGCCCGACACCCAGCTCGTTGAGCTTGTCGGCCAGCGGGAAGACCTCGCCGTCGCGCAGTCGCACATCAAGCACCGCCATATCGGGGCGGACCTCGTTCAGCGCCTTCAGACCCTTGGAGAAACTGTCGAACGGACCGATGACCTCGTAGCCGAACTCCTCGAGCAGCAGCTGCAGGTCGAGGGCGACGATATACTCGTCCTCGCAGAGCAGCACAGTGGGCTTCGAGCCATCGCCATCAGTCATTCCGCAGTAGGGGCCCATAGGTCAAGGTCATCCTTCGTTCGTGTTCACCAAACTCCACCGAGACCGACCCGTTGAGCTGGACAGCAGACAGCTGCACAAGCGTCGAGCCGAAGCCGGACGCACCATTGTCCGGCTCAACTTCGGCAGTGTGGATTTCGTTCCACGTGAGAATAACCCCGCCGTCGGTTTTTCGTTCCCAAAGCACTTCGAGCCGTCCTTCGCACGGTCCGAGCACGCCGTATTTGGCCGCGTTGGTGGCCCATTCATGCAGCAGCAGCGACAGCGCCGTGAGGTCCTGATCCTCGACCTCGACCGTCGGTCCGGCAACGTGATAGCCCGCCTGACCGGCATAGGGTTCGAGCGAGGCGCGCACCGTGTCCTCGAGCGTCAGCGAACGGCTGCCGGGGCGGCGCTGGGTCAGGTCGTGCGAACGCGCCAGCGCATTCACCCGCGTCTGGATGCCGTCGACCAGATCCTCGACCGAGTCGGTCGCGCGCCCGGCGATGCGCACCATCCCCGAGATGATCGAGAACATGTTCTTCACCCGGTGGTTCATCTCGCGCAGCATCATCTCGCGGATGTCGCGGGCCTCCTGCTCAGCGGTGATGTCGAACAGAACGCCCAGAACCCGGGCCGCGCGCTTGCTGTGCACGCGCCGGCCGACCACCCGCACCGAGCGGTACTTCGGCCCGGTGCCTGCGCGCTTGAACGTCAGGTCGATGGCATCGCCCTCGCTTGTCAGGCCGGCGATGGCTGCCTTGACGCTGTCGGCGTCGTCGGGATGCACGGTGTCGAGCAGGCTCTCGAGCGACAGCGCATTGGCGTCGACGCCAAGCACGCCGCAGCCGGTCTCGTCGAGCCGCAGGCTGCTCAGGATCGGGTCGAACTCCCAAACCCCGAGCGAGGAAACATCGAGCGCCAGCCGCAGCCGCTCACCCTCGTGCTTGAGCGCCTCCTCAAGACGGATGGCGTCGGTCAGCTCGGTGAATACCAGCGTGGCGCCGTCGATCTCGCCGTCGCGGGTGCGGTAGGGGGTGATGACAAGCGACCAGGTGCGCTCTTCCTCCTCGCGGTCGCTCACCCGCATGTGGCGCACTTCGCCATCGCGCACGGTCTGCGAGATGGCGTCGAGCACATCGTCGTTGCGGCGCAGCTTGCTGGTCACCTCCGACAGCGGACGGCCGCGATCGGTGGCGCGGAACGGGTAGATGCCCTGGATCGCGTCGGTGAAGTTGCGGATCGTCAGCGTCGAGTCGACCACCACCAGCGGCAGGGCAGTGGAGGCGAAGAAGTTGCTGAGGTCGGCATTGGCGACCGACAGCTCGTCGACCTTGCCCTTGAGCTCGTCATTGACGGTCGAGAGCTCCTCGTTGGTCGACTGGAGCTCCTCGTTCATCGACATCATTTCTTCGTTGGAGCTCTTCAGCTCTTCGTTCGCGGTCTCGAGCTCCTCGACGGTGGTGTGCAGCCGCACGCGGGTGCTGCGCAGCTCGTCCTCGAGGCTCTGCACGTGGCTGTCGATGCTGTCGATATCGTCGAGATCAGCATCGTCGAGCGGCTCGAAGCTCTCGCGTTCGCGGAACACCACGAGGATTGTGCCGTCCTTCAGCGGCTCGGCGATGAGGTCGAAGGCCTGCCGACCGAATTCCGACCGCGCCATGAGATCACGGGAAATCGTGCGCCGTTTGTTCTCGCTGACCTGCCGGATGATTGCCGAGAGCGACTCGCGCGCGCCGGGCCGCGCAACCGATGGCGCGAAACGGTTGGTCTCGTCACCGGGGGAGAAATCGAGGTATTTGCCGAGCCGCCCGGTCGAGGCGAGGATTTCCCCCGCCGTGGTGACGCGCAGCGTGGCCGGCGCATAGGTCGACAGGATGCGGTCAGTCGCCCCCCCGTCGGTCCATTCACGCCGTGGCGAAGGCTCGCTCTGGCGGGCCTGGCTGTCACGGTTGGCGGTGTTGGCGGTGTCCTTGCCACGCAGGTGCAGCGGGTATTCCGGGCGGCCGTCATTGCGCCGGAAGATACGCGAGCTCTGGTCGATGGCATGGAAGGCGTGGTCGTGGCGTCCCACCGTCTCGGACGGGCCAAGGAACAGCGTGCCGCCCGGCTTGATGGCGTAGTGGAAGATCGGCAGGGCCGAGTTCTGCAGCGTGTCACCGAAATAGATCAGCAGGTTGCGGCAGGACAGCAGGTCGATATTCGAGAACGGCGGATCGCGCACGACGCTGTGCACCGAGAAGCGGATCATGTCGCGGATCTTGGCCGAGATCTTGAAGCGGCCATCGCGCGCCACCGTGTAGAGATCGCGCATCGTCTCGGGGATATCGACCAGCGCCGCCTGCGGGTACGAGGCCTCGCGCGCGATGCGCAGCATCTGCTCGTCGATGTCGGTGGCGAAGATCTGCACGTTGGCCGAGCGTTTGCGGATCCGCGCCTCCTCGGCGAACATCATCGCCATGGAATAGGCTTCCTCGCCGCTCGAGCAGCCCGGCACCCAGACGCGGATCTCGTCCTCGTTGCCGGCATTGGCCACCAGAGGCTTGATCACCATTTCGCGCAGCAGGTCGAAATGCTCGGTGTCGCGGAAGAACCGCGTGACGTTGATCAGCAGCTCGCGAAACAGGATCTCACATTCCTTGGGTTCCGCCTTGATGTATTGCAGGTAGGCGTGCGCATCCGAGAGGTCGAGCACCTGGATGCGGCGCTGCACGCGGCGGATCAGGGTGGATTTCTTGTAGCCCGAGAAATCGTGGCCGACGAAGTTGCGCACCACCGTGAAGATGCCGTCGAGGTTTTCCTCGACGGTGACCGCGAGCTTCTCGCTCTTGGTCTCGCGCAGGGCATGAGCATAGAACTGGTGGATCGCCTGAACGATTTCGGAGGGGCGGCGGACGAAATCCACCAGCCCGGTGGACTGCGCCGAGGTCGGCATGCCGTCGTAGCGCGCGGTGCGCGGGTCCTGCACGATGCACAGCCCGCCATGCTCCTTGATGGCGCGCAGCCCGGCGCTGCCATCTGCGCCGGTGCCGGACAGGATCACGCAGGCGCCGAAGCGGCCCTGATCGAGCGCGAGGCTCTCGAAGAAATCGTCGATCGGCCGGCGCAGCCCGCGCGGCTGGGCGAACTCGGTGAGGTTCAGAACGCCGTCCGTGATCGACAAGCCAAAGCCCGGCGGGATGATGTAGACATTTCCCGCCTCGACCTTTTCACCTCCCGAGGCCTGCGTCACGCTGAGCGAGGTGTGCCGGCCCAGAAGCTCGGCCAGCAGGCTTTCGTGGTTGGGATCGAGATGCTGGATCACAACGTAGGAGAGGTTGCTGTCGGGCTTGGCCTCGGTCAGCATCTCGCGGATCGCCTCGAGCCCGCCTGCCGAGGCGCCGACGCCGATGATGCAGAGCCGTTCGCTGTCGCGGGTTGCGTCGTCCTCGAGGGACTTGTTGGTCTTGTCGTCTTTCATCGTCCGCCTGATCAAGGGCCTAGCGCTGGCTGTCGTCGAAGGTCAATTTTGCCATCAGGGCGATCGAATCCGCAAGAAGCCCTGCCGACCCCATCATGGCGAGACCGAATTCGCGTCCGATCTGACCGACATCCGAAAGCACATCCTGCAGTTTCTCGTCATTGAGCGAGATCTGCGAGCGCTTGAGGGCAGTGGTCATGTCGAACTGCGACGCGAGAATAAACTGGGGCTGACCCCCGGTGTCTTTTAACCGTGACATAAAAACGTAGTTATGAAACGCAGACCCGTCTTTGCGATAATTGAGGATCGGAAAGCGCCCGCTGTCGCCGCCGTTTCCATGCACGAAGTCATGCAGCGGCTGACGGGCGGAGTCGGTCGTGTCGGGGCCCTGCAGGAAGCGGCAGTTATGGCCCACCACCTCGTCCTCGGAATAGCCGGTCATGTCGCAGAACGCCTTGTTCACCACCAGAAGCGGCGCGTCGTCCTCAATGGCAGACAAGGCAAGCGCGACGCCCGACTTCTTGATGTAGTCGTGCAGCGCCGGGGGAAGGTCGAGCTGATTGATCATGGCCGTATGATGGTACCGACGGAACGCGTCTTCAAGAAGATGACGCGGCGTTCCTTGGAGGCAAGGGGAATAATCGCGTAGAGCCGTTTCTTGTCGGTTTCCCCGGCCCCGATGTCAACCGAGCTCGAGCGTCGCCACCGCGTAGAGCATATCGGATTCGAAGATCGGCGCGCCGCGATACATGCGCGCGGTCTCGAAACCGGGCGCGAGGCCCAGCTCGCGGCAGATGCCGGTCAGGGTGCGGTCCGAGGCGGGCACGTCAATCGACACGTCGGCCTCGCCCGAGATCGCGGCAGCGGCCTGCAGCAGGTTGCGCGCCTGCACGTCCGAGCGCGCCACCAAGGGGCCGATCTTGTAGCCGTCGCGGCATTCGCGGATCACCACCATGCCGGTGCCATCAGCGGTGATGAAGCCGTGCCGGGTCGGGGCGGGCCGGAACCACTGGGTCAGGAAGCGCGGCTTGGCGACGCCCGAGGCCACCGCCTCGAGCTCGGTCATGCGCCCGATATCAGCGGCGTTGGCGGGGCGGGTGTCGGCGGCGGGGCCGGAGGCCAGCGGGCCGGTGTGGCGCACGGTGGAGCCCACCAGCTCGAAGCCGCTCTTGATGTAGTTCTCCTGCTGCTCGGGCACCCCGTCGAGCCCGACGGTACGCTCGCCCGCATGCGCCATCGCTGTTTGCCAGAGCTCGTAGGCGATGCCGCGGCCGCGCGCTTCGGGCGCGCAGATGTAGAGGCCGAGGAAGGCGTAGTCGTCGGTGTGGTTGACCACCGAGATCGCGGCGAGGATCTGTTCGTCCTCGACGGCGATGAAAAAGCCGTCCGGGTCGGCGGCGTGGAACGGGGCGGTATCGTCGAGCCCGGGGTTCCAGCCTTCGGCGGCGGCCCAGTCCAGCACAAGGCCGAGGTCAGCCTTTGTCATGCGGCGGTGCGTGACGCTCATGCAAGCGCATCCTTCAGTGAGAGTGAGCCCGGAGGCGTCTGGCGCAGATCGAGCAGCGACAGAAGGTCAACGAGATGACTGGACATCAGTTCTTCGGCGGCAATGCCATCGCCGCGGGCCAGCGCCTCGATCAGCGCGTCATGAGCGTGGCTTTCGCACAACGCGTTCTGCCGCCGCCAGTAGAGCGCGATCACCAGTGACGAACGCGAGATCAGCTGTCGGATGAAATCCTCGATCGTGTCCTGATCGGCGATCTTGGCGATCTGGATATGGAACTCGCCTGAAAGCATCAGCGCGCGGCCGCTGTCGCCCTCGCGCATGGCGGCGTGCTCGGCGTCGATATGCTCGCGCAGCAGTGCGATGTCGGCGGGCGTGGCGCGTTCGGCTGCCGAGCGCGCGGTGCGCGGCTCGAGCAGGGCGCGGGCCTCGAACACCTCGCGCGCCTCGCGGATGCTCGGGCTGGCGACAAAGGCGCCGCGGTTGGGCTCGATTGCGACGAGCTGCTCATGCGCCAGCATCTGCAACGCTGCACGCGTCGTGGTGCGGCTGACATCGAAGATGCCGCCGACTTCGTCCTCGCTGAGCTTGGTGCCCGGGGTCAGCCGGTGGGCGTGGATGGCCTCGCGGAGCCGGTCGGCGATGTCCTCGGCCCGGCTGCGTCCTGTCGCGCTTTTTGTCTGCTTTGTCACACTCGTTCTCCGTGAGTCGGATCGTCATCCGAGGGCCGGGGAACTGCAAGGGGTGAGGATTGAGAACAGGATTGTATACGAAATTAGCCAAAATTTTAGACAATGCATTCGCGCTTTTGTCGAAGATTCCGGCAATCGCGGTTTCGGGGCGTTCGGGGTGTCGAAGACTCTTGGGCCGGGCAGGGGGAATGGCACAGGCTTGAGGCAACAGGGGAGTGCCCATGAAGTCGGATCTGAAACTCGTCAACGTCACCAAGCGCTACGGTGAGACCGTCGCGGTGAAGTCCATCAACCACCATTTTCGCAGCGGCTCCTATGCCTGCCTGCTGGGGCCCTCGGGCTGCGGCAAGTCGACGACGCTGCGGATGATCGCCGGGCACGAGAGCGTGTCCGACGGCTCCATCGTGCTCGACGGGCGCGATGTCTCCTACCTGCCACCGGCCAAGCGCGGAACCGCGATGATGTTCCAGAGCTACGCGCTGTTCCCGCATCTCAGCGTCGCCGACAACGTCTCCTTCAGCCTCAAGATGAAGGGCGTCGACGCCACCAAGCGCCGTACCCGCGCGATGGAGATGCTCGAGCTTGTCGATATGGCCAAGCTCGGCGACCGGCTTCCGGCGCAGCTTTCGGGCGGGCAACAGCAGCGCGTGGCGCTGGCCCGCGCGCTGATCACCGAGCCGCAGGTGCTGCTGCTCGACGAGCCGCTTTCGGCGCTCGACCCGTTCCTGCGCATCCGGATGCGCGCCGAGCTGAAGAAGCTGCAGCGCGAGACCGGCATCACCTTCATTCACGTCACCCACGGGCAGGACGAGGCGCTGGCGCTCGCCGACGAGATCGTGGTGATGAACAACGCGGTGATCGAACAGGCCGGCCCCGCGCGCGAGATCTTCGATGCGCCACGCACCGCCTTCGTGGCGAAGTTCATCGGCGCGCACAACGTCATCGCGCTGCCCGAGGGCAAGGTGGCGCTGCGCTCGGACGCGATCCAGCTCACCGATGCGCAGGCAGCCCAGCTCTCGGGGCGGATCACCGCCATCGAGTACCAGGGCACGCATGTGGCGCTGACCGCGATGGTCGCGGGCGAGCAGGAGGTCACCGTCCTGCTCACCGACAAGGAATTCTTCGGGGCTCCGAAAGAGACGGGCGAGGCCATTGGCCTGGCTTGGGATGCGCGCTCTGCGCATACGCTTTCGGCCTGAAGGACAAGGTCATAATAAAACAGGGAGACTGATACATGACCACGATTTCCAAGGTTCGTTACTCGCGGCGGTCGCTGCTCAAGACCGGCGGTGCCGCGCTCGCCGCCTCGGCGCTGCCGGCGCCGATGGTCTGGGGGCAGGAGACCAAGAACATCACCCTGCGCCAGTTCGGCACCGGCGTTTCGAACCTCAACGAGGTTGGCCAGAAGGTGAAGGAAGAGCTCGGCTTCACGCTCGAGATGACAGCGCTCGATTCCGACAGCGTGACCCAGCGCGCGGCCACCCAGCCCGACAGCTTCGACATCGCCGACATCGAGTACTGGATCTGCAAGAAGGTCTGGCCGACCGGCAACCTGCAGGCGATGGACACCTCGAAAATCGCCAACTACGACAAGATTGTCGGCATCTTCAAGGACGGCAAGCTGACCCCGGAGAGCGAGATCGCGCAAGGCACCGCGCCGCACACCGTGGGCTTCGTGCCGGAGCAGGGCGCCACCAGCTTCGCCGACGAGCCGACACAGTGGATGACGCTGATCCCGACGATCTACAACGCCGACACGCTGGGCATCCGCCCCGACCTCATCGGCCGTCCGATCAACAACTGGTCCGAGCTGCTGAACCCCGAGTTCAAGGGCAAGGCCTCGATCCTCGACATCTCCTCGATCGGCATCATGGACATGGCCATGGTCTGTGAATCGATGGGCGAGATCCAGTACGGCGACAAGGGCAACATGACCCGCGAGGAGATCGACGCCACCTTCGCGATCTTCACCGAGGCCAAGCAGAACGGCCAGTTTCGTGCCTTCTGGAAGACCTTCGACGAGAGCGTCAACCTGATGGCCTCGGGCGAGGTCGTGATCCAGTCGATGTGGTCGCCGGCGATCACCGCGGTCAAGTCGCGCGGCATTCCCTGCGTCTACCAGCCGCTCGAAGAGGGCTACCGCTCCTGGGGCGGCGGCATCGGCCTGTCGAAGTCGCTCTCGGGCATGGAGCTCGATGCGGCCTATGAATACATTAACTGGTATCTCTCCGGCTGGGTCGGCGGCTTCCTGATGCGTCAGGGCTACTACTCGGCGGTTCCGGAAACCTCGAAGGAGCACATGTCCGAGAACGAGTGGGGCTACTGGTTCGAGGGCAAGGAAGCCACCGGCGAGATCACCTCGCCCTTCGGCGACGTGCTGGCGCAGGCCGGCGAGACCCGCGACGGCGGCTCGTTCTACGACCGCATGGGCTCGGTCGCCTGCTGGAACGCCGTGATGGACGAGAACCAGTACATGGTTCGCAAGTGGAACGAGTTCATCTCCTCCTGATCCATCCAAACCAACGACTTGCCCCGGCCGTCCTCCCTTTCCGGCCGGGGCCCTTTGACCCATCGGACACGCGTCATGACGGCAGAGACCGACACCCCCACCGCTTCTTCCGCGGCCCCCGCCGCCCGCGCCGGCCGCCGGCTGCCCGCCGCAATGGTGGCGTGGTTCCAGGCCGCGCCGCTGGCGCTGGTGCTGGGCGCCTTCCTGGTGCTGCCGATCATCATGATCGTCATCGTCAGCTTCTGGGGCGCGACCGAGTATTCGATCTACCCGGCCTTCCAGTTCGACAATTATGAATTCCTGTTCAGCTCGCCGGTGACCTACAAGGTGTTCTTCAACACCTTCAAATACGCCCTGATCACCTGGGCGGCGACGCTGCTGATCGGCTTCACGGTGGCCTATTTCCTGGCCTTCCACGTGCGCAGCCTGACCTGGCAGATCGCGCTTTTTCTGCTTTGCACGATCCCGTTCTGGACCTCGAACATCATCCGCATGATCTCGTGGATCCCGTTCCTCGGACGCAACGGCATCGCCAACTCGACGCTGATCTCCTGGGGGGTCATCGACGAGCCGCTGGAGTGGCTTCTGTTCAGCGATTTCAGCGTCATCCTCGCCTTCGTGCACCTCTACACGCTGTTCATGGTGGTACCGATCTTCAACACCATGATGCGCATCGACCGCTCGCTGATCGAGGCCTCCTACGACGCCGGCGCCACCGGCTGGCAGACGCTTTGGCACGTCATCGTGCCGCTGACCAAGCCCGGCATCATGATCGGCACGATCTTCGTCATCACGCTGGTGATGGGCGACTTCATCACCGTGCGCTTCATGTCGGGCTCGCAATCGGCCAATGTGGGCCGGCTGATCTCCAACGATATCGGCCTGCTGCAATACCCCTCGGCGGCGGCCACGGCGGTGGTGCTGCTGGTCACCGTTCTGCTGGTGATCGGCATCCTGCTGCGCTTCGTCGACATTCGGAAGGAGCTCTGAGATGGAACGTCGCCCCCGGTCCTTCTATATCCTCGCCGCGTTCTTCGCGCTGTTCATCCTGTTCCTCTACGGCCCCACCATCACCATCGCGATCCTGAGCTTCCAGGGCCCGCAGGGCGGTCTGACCTTCCCGATGCAGGGCACCTCGCTGCACTGGTTCCGCGACCTGTTCCAGGAGCAAGCGGTGGGCGACATCTGGGGCTCGTTCCGGCGCAGCTTCGTGCTTGGCCTGATGGTCATGGTGACCACCGTCGTGGTCTCGGTCAGCGGCGGGCTCGCCTTCCGCAAGCGCTTTGCCGGTTCGGCGGTGCTGTTCTACCTGATCATCACCTCGCTGGTGATCCCGTCGATCCTCGTCTCGCTCGGCGTCGGACTGATCTTCAGCCAAGCCGGTCTCAAGGTTCACTGGGCCAGCTCCGGCTTCGGCTCGCAGCTCACCTGGACGCTGCCCTTCGGCCTGCTGATCATGTTCGCGGTGTTCAACCGCTTCGACAAATCCTTCGAGGAGGCGGCCCGCGATCAGGGCGCCACCGCCTGGCAGACCATCCGCCACGTGGTGCTGCCGATCATCGCACCGTCGCTGATCGGCGTCGCACTCTTCGGCTTCACCCTGAGCTATGACGAGTTCGCCCGCACGCTGCTCACCGCCGGAAGCTACAACACCTTGCCGCTCGAGATCTTTGGCATGACCACCAATGTCACCACGCCGGTGATCTTCGCGCTGGGCACGCTGACCACGGCCTTCTCGCTGATCGTCATCGGGGCCTTCCTTCTTACCGTCTGGCTGATGGGCCGCCGCCGCGCGCGGCAGGGCTCGGATGCCGGCAAGGGCATGGTTTGAGGTCCGGGCATGTCGATCGTTTTCGTCAATCCCAACAGCACCGAGGCGATGACCGCGACCATCGTCTCGGCAGCCCGCGCCGCTGCTCCGGAGCTGCTCATCACCGGGCGCACCTCGCTCGGCGGCCCGCCCTCGATCCAGGGCGCCGCCGATGGCGATGCGGCGACCCCTCCGCTGCTCGAGATCGTGGACGAGCTCGATGGGGCGGGCGCGGAGGGCGTGGCGATCAGCTGCTTCGACGACACCGGACTGGACGAGGCGGCGCGCCGCGCGCGCTGCCCGGTGATCGGCATCGGGCAGGCGGCTTTCCACCTCGCGGCGCTGCGCAGCTGGCGCTTCAGCGTGGTCACCACGCTGCCGATCTCGCTGCCGGTGATCGAAGGCAATATCGCGCGCTACGGGCTTGCCGGGCACTGCGCAAAGGTGCGCGCGTCGGGCGTGCCGGTCCTGGCGCTGGAGGACGATCCTGACGCCGCGCTCACCCGCATCGTCGAGGAGGCGCAGCGCGCCGAGGCCGAGGACGGGGTCGATTGCGTGATTCTGGGGTGTGCCGGCATGTCTGCGCTGACCCGGCGCGCCCGCGCCGCGCTGAGCTGCCCGGTGATCGACCCGGTCGAGGCCGCCGCGCGCAGCTTTCGCCTCTTTGCCTGATCGCCGGGCTCAGCAGTAGCGCTGCGCGTAGCTTATCAAAAGCCATTTGTGCAGCGGTTTCAGCAGCAGGTCGTCCATTCCGAATTTGGTCCAGTCGCCCTTCTCGAGAAACGCCATGTGGGAGGTGATCCCCACCACTCCACAGGATACGGTTTCGGTCAATTTCTTGAAATCCCGCGCGTAATCGAGCCCGCATTCGCCATCCGGGAACCGGATATCGAGAAGGATCAGTCCGAAGGCCTTCGGGTTTTGCGCGCATAGCGCCAGCCCGTCTTCGAGCCGAGGTACCGCGCGGGCGTGGAAGCTCTCTTCCTTCAGGTGTTTCTGGACGGAGAACCGCGTCCATTCGTCGTCGTCGACGATCAGGACGGTTTTCTTCAGTGTCTTGGCGTCGAGCGAAGAACTATGCCCGGTTTGCAACATGCCGTGTCTCCCGAGGCGATTGGAACTCCGGGTCGCCTCATCCCGATTTCTTCGCGCTATGGGCGATGCCGGAATGCGCGCACTCGCAAATTGTCAGAAACCGGCGGATTAGTGAAACGTTTTTGTGGCGAATTGATACATTTTCTATGTGGGGCGTGGGGAGCGGCCATTGGCGCTATATGTTAAGTCTGTTTCGAGGATCCCGCGTCGTCATGGAATTGTATATCGGCTATATACCTAAGAATGGAGCGTTTTATTTCGGATTTAATTGTCCGATACCCACATGGCGCTTGAATTAAGTTCCCGGCGGGCCCAGTATTTGAATTGGTGGGAGATCTTGAATGGTGAGAACGGTATCTCCGTGCGACAATAGGCCCGAGGCGGCAGAGGCGTGTGAAGGGCCGAACTGGGCGCTCCTCGTGATCGGAGAGGGCGGCATCTCCGACCTGACCTCGGAGGTCGCGGCACTATCCGAATCGGCTGAATCAGGAGCGGCGCAGGACCGTTCGTTGCTCCTCTCCGTGGCGCTGTCCTCCCGGGAGCGGGAAAAACTTGCCAAGCTGACCGATTCGCCCGCGCTGCTCCACGAGATCGCCGAGGGAACGCGGGCCGCGCCCGGTCGAATCTATTTCCCTCCAGACGGGCAGACTCCGGTTCTGCAGCCGGACCCCGAGGGCCCGGAGCTTCGTTTCGGACTGATCCCTGCCGAGTCCACGACCGGAGAGACCCTCGTGACCGTGCACGCCGGGTCCACTGCGCTCCGGCCCGGTGGGGGGAGTGTCCTCTCGGTGGGCGATGCCGATGGCCCTTCATGCGCCGTGCGCGCGCAGGTCGAGCGCATGATCGAGGCGGGGCAGGCGGGGTTTTGGGACTGGTACGTGCAGGACAACACCGCCTTCATGAGCCCGCTCCTGAAGGCGATGCTCGGGTTTGGCGGGGGCGAGCTCGGAACCAGCGCCGCGGCATGGCGGCAGAGGGTGCATCCCGAGGACCTGCCGCGCCTGCAGCAGGCGTTTCGCGCCCATGTCGAAAGCCGTGGCAAGCAGCCCTTCGACCTCGAGTTGCGCTACCTGCGCAAGGACGGCGCGACGATCTGGGGGCATTGCCGCGGGCAGGTGGTGGCCTGGCGCGGCGCCGCGCCGTCACGCGTGATGGGGATCCTGAGCGATGTCACGGACCTGCGCCGGCGCGAGGCAAAGCTGGACGAGATTCGCGACTTCGCCTTGATGGCCGCGCATGACCTGATGGCGCCGGCGAACACCATCGCCGGGGGGCTCTCGATGCTGCACACCGCGCTTGGCGAGGCGGTCGATGACGAGGCGCAGGAGGTCTTCGGCATTGCCAGCCGCGCCGCCGACAAGCTGCGCGCGCGGATCGGTGCCGTCGTCGACCTGTTCCGTATCGAAAGCACCGAGGTTGCGTTCGAGCCCGTGGATCTCGAGGCTTGTTTCCGTGACGCCGTCGACTTGTTGCGCGACGAGGTCGCGCACAGCGGGGCAGAGGTCAGTGTCGGGCCTTTGCCAATGGCGTCCGGTGGGCCTCTGCTGATCGGACAGTTGGCGCAGAACCTGCTGATCAACGCGCTGAAGTACCGCCACCCGGAGCGCCAGCCCTTGGTGCGTGTCGCCGCGTTCGATGCGGGGCCGCAGATGGTCGGCGTCAGGGTGAGCGACAACGGGCTCGGCATCCCGCGGGAGCAGCGCGAGCGCGTGTTCGAGCTGTTCCACCGGCTGCGTGCCGACAGCGCGCTTGGCGGCAGCGGCCTTGGCCTCGCACTCTGCGAACGTGTCGTCACGCAGCATGGCGGGCGCATCTGGGTCGAGGATGGCGACGCGGGCGGCGCCGCGCTGCTCTTCACCCTGCCGCGCGGGCGCCGGGGCCGGGCGCCGGAATGAACGATGCGCCGCGGTGGGCGCGGCGCATCGCATGAGGTCCAGTTGGGAGGCGGACCTCTGGGAGGAGCTCCTCGATCAGTTCGACGAAGCGAGTTGCTTGGGCAGCTTGAAGGTCCAGACGGTGCCACCCTGGTTGAGGTAGTTCACCTTCTTGGCGACCTCGCCGCCCCAGAGCGGAACCGCGCCGCCCCAGCCCGAGACCACCGAGACATACTGCTCGCCGTCCTGGTCCCATGTCACCGGCTGGCCGACGATGCCCGAGCCGGTCTGGAAGCTCCACAGAACCTCGCCGGTCTCGTCGTCAAGCGCCAGGAACTTGCCCTCGGGGGTGCCGGTGAAGACCAGTCCGCCGGCGGTGGTCATCACGCCGCCCCAGAGCGGGGCCTCGTTCTTGAACTCCCACTTCCACTCGCCGGTGGCGGGGTCGATGGCCTTGAGCGAGCCGATATGATCTTCGTACATCGGCTTGATGGTGAAGCCCGAACCGAGATAGGCCGCGCCCTTCTTGTAGGTGACGGGCTCGTTCCAGATGTCCATGCCCCACTCGTTCGAGGGCACGTAGAACAGGCCGGTGTTCTGGCTGTAGGCCATCGGCATCCAGTTCTTGCCGCCAAGGAAGCCCGGGGCCGAGAACACCACTTCCCCTTTGCCGCCATCGGCCGCCGCGCTCGGATCGCCGGGGCGGTTTTCCTCGACAAAGACCGGGCGACCGGTTTCGTCGATGTCGCTGGCCCAGGTGATGTCCTTGACGAAGGGGTGGGCGTCGACGAAGGCGCCGTCCTCGCGGTTCAGCACGTAGAAAAAGCCGTTGCGGTCGGCGGTGGCGAAGCGCTTGTTGCCGTCGGCATCCTCGTAGGCCACGACCTCGTTGACGCCGTCATAGTCCCAGCCCTCGCGCGGGGTGGTCTGGAAGTGCCACTTGATCTCGCCGGTGGCCGGGTCGATGCCGAGGCGCGAGGCGGCGTAGAGGTTGTCGCCGGTATTGCCCTCGCTGGGGCTGCCCGCGCCGCGCAGGTGGCTGTTCCAGGGCGCCGGGTTGCCGGTGCCGAAGATCAGCGTGTCGGTCTCGGCATCGTAGGAGCCGCCGAGCCAGGTGGCGCCGCCGCCGGTCTTCCACAGATCGCCCGGCCAGGTGGCGTTGAGCTCGCCGGTCATGGTGCTCTCTTCGCCGTTCAGCGTGCCCATGTGGCCCTCGATCACCGGGCGGGTCCAGACCATGTCGCCGGTCTCGACGTCGCGCGCCTGCACCTCGCCGACGATGCCGAACTCGCCGCCCGAATTGCCGGTGATGACGAGGCCGTTCACGATCAGCGGCGCGGCGGTGTAGGAGTAGCCGGCCTTGTAGTCGGCGATCTTGTCGCGCCAGACCACGTCGCCGGTCTTGCGGTCGAGCGCCACGAGGCGGGCGTCGAGCGTGCCGAAGATGATCTTGTCGCCGTAGATCGCCGCGCCGCGGTTGATCACGTCGCAGCAGGGCAGGATGCCCTCGGGCAGGCGGGCGTCGTATTGCCAGAGCTCTTCGCCGGAGGCGAGGTCGATGGCATAGAGCCGCGAGTAGGAGCCGGTGACGTACATCACGCCGTCATAGACGATCGGCTGGGTTTCCTGGCCGCGCTGCTTCTCGCCGCCCATGGAGAAAGCCCAGGCCGGCACGAGGTTCTGGACGTTGTCCTTGTTGAGCGTGTCGAGCGGGCTGTAGCGCTGCAGGTGGCGGCCCATGCCGTTGGTCACCACCTGGGTGGTGATGGACTGGTCGTTGGCCAGATCGTCCTCGGTGACCTGGGCCTGCGCGGCACCGGTCGCCAGCAGACCTGCGGTCACTGCCAGAATGAAGCGGTTCATGATGTCCTCCCTTAAAGACGGTTCAGAGCGTTCGGTTCGGCCACGGGGCCGGTCCCTCCTCTGGAGCAAGCATCCCCGGCGCGGGGCCGGAGATGAATTGCACCATGGTCGTACGACCTTTCCGCGGGGTTACTGCTGCCTCTCGATGGCGCGGTTGTCCTGCGGGCTGGTGACGCGCCGCTCGGCGCGTATGACGCCCCGTACGGAGCGGTTCGCGAGGCCGACATTGCGCATCCTCATGCCTCGCATGACGCCGCCATCGCCCTCCATAGACGCGCAGCGCCGCATGGGTCCGGACGAACCCCAAGGCCCCAAGCGCCGTCGAGCGGTCGTCATCGGCACAGGATTTGGAGCCGCGACAGAGCGGTTTCTCCTGCGGAGGCCATTCGGAAGGGGCTCTGGAATCAACGGCTTGTCAGAGAGGGCACGCGACATCGAATAGCGGCTTCCGGTCCGCGATCCTGACCATGGCGAGGGTGTCGACTGTGGCGGAGCCGGCCACGCACGGGGCCGCCATGGCGATGATGCGGGCGACCGGGGTCTCCGGTCCGGCGGCCCCGGTCGCAGGGCGCGCCGCGCCGGCACCGCAAAGGGGCGCGCGGTTCCGCGCCCAAGTAGACCGCCCGCCCCGGGCCGGGTGCGTTGCACCAAGGTCTAAGACCGAAGCGCCCCCAAATCCCCGCGCCGCGCCTTCTGGTCAGGCCGCGCACCGCCGAGGCCCCCGCGCCACGCTCCTGTCTTCTCTGGTTCAAAAATACCTCGGGGGAGTCGCAGCTCTGCTGCGGCGGGGGCAGCGCCCCCTCTCTCCCTCCTTCGCGCTGCGCGGCGACGGCAGTGCAGCGCGCCCCGGGTTTGCCCGAGCCGCCGCTCAGAACATCGGAGCGTAGCGCCAGTTGTCCGCATCCGGGGTGATCTCGTCGAGATCATAGCCCGCCCCCTGCAGGCGCCTTGCGATCTCCAGCCCATCGCGCGCCGCCTCGTCGACCAGCGCGCGCCCGGCGGCCTCGTCCTGCGCCGTGCCAAAGCCGCGCATCAGCCCGATGCCGTAGTTGAACTTGCCGACCGGGTCGCCGGCCTCGGCGGCGCGGCGGTCCCAGTGGGCAGCGGCATCAGGGTCGAACGGCCCGCCGAAGCCGTTTTGCTCCATGTAGCCCATCCAGGTCATCGCCGCGGTGTAGCCGGCCTCGGCACAGGCCTCGAAGATCGCCCGCGCGGTGGCGTGATCGCCGGACTTGGTCATCAGGTAGCCCGAGGCGCAGACCATCATGTCGGTCTCGCCGCGTTCGGCGCGGTCGCGCATCGATTGCCATGTCAGCTCCTCGGGGTTGGTGGTGCCATATTCGTCCGCCACGACGCCCGAAGCCGCCAGCAGCGCCAGGCACATCAAGACCGGTCTCATCTGCATCTCCTCTCTCCCGTGCCGCCCGCAACACTGCGGGCCGGCGGGCGCTCAGCCCTCCGTCGGTCGCAGCGCCGCACCCCAGGGGAAGCGGCCCACCTTGATGGTCTTGATCGGTTCGCGCTTCTCCACGTCGATCACCGTCACGTCGCCCGAGACCCCGTTGGTGGTGAAGAGCCGCTTGTGATCGCGGTCGAAGGCCATGTGCCAGACCCGGCGCCCCACCAGCAGGTAGTCCTCGACCTCCCATGTCTCGGCGTTGACCACGGCGACGTGGTTGGCCGGACCCAGCGCCACGAAGGCGGTCTTGCCATCCGGGGTCAGCTCGAACCCCACCGGCTGGAGCCGGTCCTCGTGCACGCCGGTGATCTCGAACTCGATCTTGGCCTTCTCGGCCTGGCTCGCCACGTCGAACACCGTCACCGTGCCGCCGATCTCCGACGAGACCCAGAGCTCGCTGCCTTCCTTGACGAACTCCGCATGGCGCGGGCGGCTGTCGACCAGCGTGTTGGCAAAGATCGCCTCGGTGCCGGTGTCGATCCAATGCGCCATGTTGGTGGTCTCGGAGGTGGTGATGACGATCTTGCCGTCGGGGCTCACCGCCATGCCTTCGGGCTCGATGCCGACGTCGATCTGGGCGATCACCCGGCGGGTCTCGGTGTCGACCACCGTGGTGATCGCATCATCCTCGTTGGCGATGTAGAGCCGTCGGTTGTCCGGGTGCAGGACGAATTGCTCGGGGTCCTCGCCCGAGGGCAGGTCGTGCATGATCTCGCCCGAGACCGGGTCCATCACCTGCACCGCGTCGCTGTCGGAGGCGCAGATGTAGACCTTCGAGAAATCGTGGCTGAAGGTGATGCCACGCGGGCGCTCGCCGGTGGGGATCGTGCGCGTCACCTCGAGCGTCGTCACGTCGATGACGCTGATGCTGTCATCCTTCTCGTTGGTGATCCAGATCTCGTCCGCCGCTGCGGGGGAGGCGAGCAGGGCGAGGATGGCGGTCAGTCTCAGCATGGTCTTATCCTCCGAATGCGGTGCAGGCGGTTTCGGGCGCGTCGCGGCCCAGCGTGTCGAGCTCGTTGCCCTGGTGGTGGAAGCCCTCGAGCGGCGCGGTGGCGACCACGGCGCGGTCGGTGACGATGGGGATCGGCTGGCGCAGCTGGCCGTTCCAGCCACGGAAGCTCAGCGGGCTGCCCTTGAAGCCCGCCAGCTCGAAGGCGTCCGAAAAGATGTAGTCGCGCAGCGTCGCGGCCTCGGCGCTGCCGGTGCGGGTGACTGCCTCGCCGATGCTGCGGATTGCGGCCCAGGCGGCGTAATCCTCGGGCTGCATCTCGCGCCCCGAGAGCTCTTCGAAGCGCGATTGCAGCTGCGCCGCGCCCCATTGCTCGACCACCGGCGCCCAGGCTTGCGGCACCAGCTCTTCCGAGCCCGCGACCGGGCGTGGCAGCCAGGTGTTGTAGACCACGTAGCGGCCGAAATCGCCGATCTCGTCGGCCAGCAGCAGCACGTCGTGCTCCTTGAATCCTTGCGTGAAGAGCGGCACCTCGGCGCTGGCATTGCGGCGCATGTCGGCATCGAACACCCAGTCGGACTCGCCCACCAGCTTCAACCGGAACTTGGCGATCGAGGCGCGCAGCGCGTCGGCAAAGGCCGTGTCGCGCGGATGCGCGCCCGAGATCAGAGCCACGTCGGTCCAGCGCCGTTGCACCAGGAACTGTGCCAGCGCGTCGGTGCGCATGGCGTCCGAGGGGATCGTGTGCAGCAGGTTGGCGCGGCAGTCGGCGTCGCGCAGGGCGCTGTCGGGCGCGCTGGCATTGAACAGGAGCGCGCCCTCGGCCTCGGGCAGGTCGGCGACGGCGGTGAGCGTCGCGGCGGGGGCATCGAGCACGAGGAAGGGGCTCGACGCCAGCAGGGCGCGCGCGGCGGCGAGCGCGTCGCCGCCCTCGGGCACGCGGGTCTCGTCCATGGTGTAGGTCTGGTTGAGGAAGCGCCCGGTGGTTGCGTTGTCCTCGATCCCCAGCTGCGCCCCCGCGAGCCCGAGGTCCTCGGGGGCGGGGTCGAGATTCGACAGCACCGGCGGGGCTGGCTGGTCGACGGTGAGATAGCCGATTCTGACCTTGGTCTCCGACGCGGCGGCGGCGCCCAGCGACAGCGACAGCACGGCAGCAAGCCCTATGATACGCATGTATGTCCTCCCTTGGTGCAGACTACGCCTGCTTAAGAGGCCGCGCCGTAAGACCATGGTCGAAGAGATCCCAGTTTCACGACCAAGGTCCAATATGGCCCGCCGGGGCGCCTTGCTAGCAAAGCTGAAACCAGTGGAAACGGAGGAGGTCCCATGCCCACTATCAAGCGATCTGCAGTGAAGTTCCCGAGCACCGTCCTGTCCGGTGCCGCAATGTGCATGTTTGCCGCCACGCTCGCGCTTGCCCATGGCGATGTCGCCCCGCAGCCGGTCAACACCGACGCGCTGCCGGACGTGGGCGAGGAGTGGCTGACCGAGAACCCCTATCGCGATGCCGGCGAGGATGTCTGGCAGGCCGCGGTCGAGATCGGCGCCTCGGGATACAACCAGAACTGCGCCCGCTGCCACGGGCTCGAGGTGATCTCGGGCGGGCTCGCCCCCGACCTGCGCTTCCTCGAGGCCGAGGAATACGGCGACGAGTGGTTCATGGAGCGCTTCATCCACGGCTACACTCAGAACGGCACCACCAAGATGCCGGCCTTCGGGGAACTGCTGGGTCAGAAGGCGGCCTGGGCGATCCGCACCTATGTCGAGGCGCGCCCCGATGACATGGCGGTCGAAGACCAGTCTGCCGAACTCAAGGAGATCCGTGACAAGCTCGCCTCGGGCGATGCTGATGTCGAGGCGCTGCGCGCCCGTCTGCGCGAGATCGCCGGCGAGATCGAAACCCTCTCTGGCGCGCCGGTGGCGGACAGCATCGCCTTCCGCGCCGCCAACCAGCTCGAGGCCCATCCGGAGGATCTGACCCATGCCGCCGAGACGCTCACCATCGGGCTCTCCGCCGCGCACTGACATGCGGCGCCGGATCGTATTGGCCGCGCTGGCCGGGCTTGCGTTTGCAAGCCCGGCTTTCGCGCGTTGCGAGGACTGGGTGCCGCAGCCCAAGCCTCAGAATGCCGGCCGCGACATCGTCGGTCAGGATCTCGACCAGATCATCGAGCGCGGCTACATCGAGTTCGCCGCCTACGAGGATTTTTCGCCCTGGTCCTACGAGGAGGCAGGCAAGCCCGCCGGCGTCGATATCGAGATCGGCCGGCTGATCGCCGCGGATCTCGGCGTCGAGCCGCGCTTCCGGCTGGTGGCGGCGGGTGAGAACCTGGACGCCGACCTGCGCAACAATGTCTGGAAGGGGCCGGTGATCGGCGGGCGGGTGTCGAACGTCATGCTGCATGTGCCCTATGACAGTGCCTATACCTGCCGGGTCGAGCAGGTGGTGTTCACCGGGCAATATGCCGCCGAGCAGATCGCCATCGCCTATCGCGAGGAGGCCTATCCCGAGGATCCGCCGGTGCCGGCCTATTTCCGCATCGATACCGTGGCGGTGGAGAACGACTCGATCACCGATTTCTACCTCACCTCCTTTGCCGGCGGGCAGCTGGCGCAGGGGGTGCGGCGCTATCCGACCTATGCCGACGCCATGGCGGCGCTGGGCGCGGGCGAGACGATGGCCGCGATGGGGCCGCTGGCGCAGCTCGAGGCCGGGGCCGGGGAGGGCATCGCCATCCACCAGCCGCCGCTTGCGGGCTTCGCGGTGAGCCGCTGGACCATCGGGGTGGGCGTGCACATGCGCTACCGGGCGCTGGGCTACGCGGTGGACGACGCGATCCGCGCCGGGCTCGAGGATGGGCGCATCGCGGCGATCTTCGAGCGCTACGGGCTGAGCCACTTGCCGCCGGAGCGGTGAGCGTGGGGTCATGGTAGAGACGGAACGGGCGCGGGCAACTGCGCCCGTTTCCCATTCCGGCTCTTCCAATACGCCGCTCGCGAGCCAACAAACACCCGAGCGCCTCCCCGCGCGGAAACAAGGCCGCAGGCCGCCGCGCATCGCCGGTCCGCCCCCCCGGGCCGGCGATTTGGTGACGCCTGTGCCCAGCTGCGAGGTCCTTCGGACTTGGCCGGGATAAATCGAGGGATTCAAAGCGCGGTTCGCCGCCCCGCGGACCGGCGATGCGCGGCGGCGTCGCAGTGGCCATGGTCGTGCGAATCTCAGGAGATGCGAGCGAGGGCCGAGGCGCTCGAAACGGCGCCGTGACCGGCAATCACAGGCGCCATGTCGCCCCACAGTCCCGAACTCGCCCGCAACCTGTCTCAGAACCGAGACACCTCCGCCCCGCGCGCCGCTTGCCCCCCGCTGACAGGCGCGCCACGGGGGCGCATCCTGATCGCATCCCCGGGTGGAGGACCCGGACAGACAGGAGGACAGCCATGAACGTCATGACCCAAACCGAGGGCAAATACGCATCGCCCTTCAAGGCCCGCTACGACAATTTCATCGGCGGCAAGTTCACCGCCCCGGTGAATGGCCGCTATTTCGACAACGTCACCCCGATCACCGGCGCCAAGGTCTGCGAGGTCGCCCGCTCCGACGCCGCCGATGTCGAACTGGCGCTCGATGCCGCCCACGCCGCCAAGGAGGCCTGGGGCCACACCTCGGCCGCCGAGCGCTCGAACATCCTGCTCAAGATCGCTGACCGTCTCGAAGAGAACCTCGAGATCCTCGCCCAGGCCGAGACCTGGGACAACGGCAAGCCGATCCGCGAGACCACCGCCGCCGACATCCCGCTCTCGGTCGACCACTTCCGCTACTTCGCGGGCGTGCTGCGCAGCCAGGAAGGCTCGATGTCCGAGATCGACGCCGACACCGTCGCCTATCACTTCCACGAGCCGCTGGGCGTCGTGGGCCAGATCATCCCGTGGAACTTCTCGATCCTGATGGCGGCGTGGAAGCTCGCCCCGGCGCTCGCCGCCGGCAACTGCATCGTGCTCAAGCCCGCCGAGCAGACACCGGCCGCGATCCTGGTGCTGGTCGAGCTGATCGCCGACCTGCTGCCCGCCGGCGTGCTCAACGTGGTCAACGGCTTCGGCGCCGAGGTCGGCGGCCCGCTGGCCGAGAGCAACCGCATCGCCAAGATCGCCTTCACCGGCTCGACCGAGACCGGCCGCGTCATCATGAAGGCCGCCACCAAGAACCTGATCCCGGTGACGCTGGAGCTGGGCGGCAAGTCGCCCAACATCTTCTTCTCCGACGTGATGGCCGAGGATGACGCCTTCCTCGACAAGGCCGTCGAGGGCTTCGTGCTCTTCGCCTTCAACCAGGGCGAGGTCTGCACCTGCCCGAGCCGGGCGCTGGTCCAGGAAGACATCTACGAGGCCTTCATCGAGAAGTGCATCGCCCGCGTGAAGGCGATCAAGCAGGGCGACCCGCGCGACATGGAGACCATGGTCGGCGCCCAGGCCAGCTCCGAGCAGCAGGACAAGATCATGTCCTACTTCACCATCGGCCGCGAAGAGGGCGCCGAGGTGCTGGTCGGCGGCGATGCGGCGCAGATGTCGGGCGACCTGTCCAACGGCTACTACATCCAGCCGACCATCCTGAAAGGCCACAACAAGATGCGGGTCTTCCAGGAAGAGATCTTCGGCCCGGTGGTCTCGGTCACCACCTTCAAGGACGAGGAAGAGGCGCTCGCCATCGCCAACGACACCATGTACGGCCTCGGTGCCGGCGTGTGGACCCGTGACGCCAACCGCTGCTACCGCTTCGGTCGCAAGATCGAGGCCGGCCGGGTCTGGGTGAACAACTACCACGCCTACCCGGCCCACGCGGCCTTCGGCGGCTACAAGCAGTCCGGCATCGGGCGCGAGAACCACAAGATGATGCTCGACCACTACCAGCAGACCAAGAACATGCTGATGAGCTACAACCCCAACAAGCTCGGCTTCTTCTAGGTCTCCTCCCGTCCGGGGCGCGCGCTCCTTGCCACTCGATGCGCGCCCCGGGCACAAGCCGCCGGTCCGACCCCGCGCCGGCAGCCCCGGCGGTGCCTTCCCTTCACTCCCTCCGAAGGCACCGCCGATTTCCCCGGCCCGCATCTCAGACCTAGGTCGCATCTCCCGGCCTCATCCGCCCTGCTAGTCTGCGCCCCATGCGGGCGCTTTTGCTTTTCCTGACCCTGAGTCTCGTCACCCTCCTGCCGCGCCCCGGCGCGGCGGAGCCGCTCGACCGTGCGGCGATGGAAGCTTTCGTTTACGCACCCTATGCGCTGGGCGATCCGCTGGGCGAGAAGGGCGTGTGGGAGCTCCTCAACTCCGGCGGAGGGCTGGCTGGCTACGCCTTCGAGACCGAGCTGATGGCGCCGCTGCCGGGCTTTTCCGGCGCGCCGCTCAACATCTTCGTCATGCTCGATCTCGACGGCCAGTTCCTCGACGTGCGGCTGATCGAGCACAACGAGCCGATCTTCGTCTCCGGTCTGGGCGAGGCGCCGCTGCGGGGCTTTCTCGAGCAGTATTCCGGCCACGCGATCTCCGAGACGATGGTGGTCGGTACCGCCTATGGCGGCGGCGGCGAGGGCTCGGCGCTGGTCTATCTCGACGGTGTCACCAAGGCCACGGCCAGCGTGCGCATCGCGCATGAGAGCATCATGGCCGCCGCCCGCGAGGTGGCGCGCGAGCGCATGGCCGGCATCAGCTCCGGTCCGCCGGCGCATCCCGATCCCGACCACGACGAGGCGCTCGACTGGGCGGCGCTGGTCGCGCAGGGCATCGCGACCCACAAGGTGGTCAGCAACGCCGAGGTGGACGCGCTCTTTGCCGGCACCGTCTGGGCCGATGACGACCCAGAGGCCACGGAGGACCCCGAGGGCGCCTATCTCGATCTCTGGATGGTCGATCTCGGGCCGGCTTCGATTGCCCGTGCCGCCCTCGCTCCGGAAACGCTCGAGGAGCTGCAGCGCTTCCTCGCGATCTCGCCCGACGAGGAGCCGATCCTGCTGATCGAGACCGGGCGCCACGGGCTGGTCTCGCCCGACTTCGTGCGCAACACCGCGCCGGATTGGCTCTCGGCCGAGCAGGACGGGTTGCCCATCGCGCTGCGCGACGCCGATCTCTTCGTCGAGCTGGCCGATGGTGTCCCCGCGGGGACGGCGATGATCCTGCGCACCGACCGGCGGCTCGGCTTCGATCCGGCGCGCGACTGGACGCTCAAGGTCGCGGCGGTGCGCGAGCATGGCATGTTCCAGCCCGAGATCGGCCGCCGCGATCTCGAACTGACCCACGCCACGCCCGAGCGCTTCTTCCTGCGCCCCGGCGCGGTGGAGACGCTGCCGCCATGGCGCGAGGCGATCCTCAACCGGCAGGCCGACCTGATCGCGCTCTGCGTCTTCCTCATCGTGCTGCTGCTCGCCGTCGGCCCGGCGCAGAACCGGCTGGCGGGTCTGCGGATCTTCACCCCGGTCAGGCTCGGCATCCTTGCGGTGATGACCGGCTTCATCGGGTTCTGGGGGCAGGGGCAGCTGTCGATCGTGACACCGCTTGGCGTGTTGCGCACGGCGCTCGACGGTGGCAGCTACGCCTTCCTGCTCTACGACCCGTTCTCGCTGCTGGTCTGGGCGGCGGCCATCGCGGGGCTCATCCTCTGGGGGCGCGGGTTCTTCTGCGGCTGGCTCTGCCCGTTCGGGGCGCTTCAGGAGTTCGCTTCGCATCTCGGCCGGCTGCTGCGCCTGCCGCAGATCGAGCCAAGTCCCCGCTGGGACAAGCGCCTCAAGGGGCTGAAATACGTGGTGCTGGCGGGCATGATCGCGACGGTCTTCGTGGCCCCGGGAGAGATCGACACGGTGGCCGAGATCGAGCCCTTCAAGACCGCCATCACCACGCATTTCCAGCGGGCGTGGCCGTATATCGCCTGGGCGGCAGGGCTGATCGTACTGAGCGCGGTGCTGTTCAAGGGCTTCTGCCGCTACCTCTGCCCGCTGGGGGCGCTGATGGCGATCGGCGGGCTGTTGCGCGGGCGAGACTGGATCGCGCGCCGCAGCGAATGCGGCTCGCCCTGCCAGCTGTGCCGGGTGCGCTGCCGCTATGGCGCCATCGAGAAGACCGGGAAGATCGATTATTCCGAATGCTTCCAGTGCCTTGACTGCGTGAAGATCCACGACGACCCGGCGCAATGCGTGCCGTTGGTGCTGGCGCAGAGAGCGCGCAAGCGTCCGATAAGCCGTGGCCAGGAGGTGCCCGCCGAATGAGCCTGACCCGCCGCCGTTTCCTCACCATCTCTGCTGCCTTCGCCGCCGGACCCGCGCGGGCGCTGGCGCCGGCGCGCTGGCGCGGCATGGCGCTTGGGGCCGAGGCCGAAATCACCCTGCATGGCCCCGGCGCCGAAGAGGCGCTGGAGGCGGCGCTCGCGAAGATCCGCGCGTGTGAGGCACGGTTCAGCCTGTACGATCCCGCCTCAGAGCTCTCGCGTCTCAACCGCACGGGAAAGCTTGACGCATCCTTGCCGTTCCGCGTGCTGATGCAACTTGCTGACCGGGTGCATGAGGCCTCCGGCGGGGCGTTTGATCCCAGCGTTCAGCCGCTTTGGCGGGCGCTGGCCTCGGGCGGCGACGTGGCGGCCGCGCGGGCGCGGATCGGCTGGGAGAAGATCGTGCGGGACGGGAACCGCATCGCGCTGGGGCCGGGACAGGCGCTGACCTTCAACGGCATCGCGCAGGGCGTCGCGACCGACGCCGTGGCAGAGCTGCTGGCGGCGCGCGGCTTCGGGCAGGCACTGATCAATATCGGCGAATTTCGCGCCCTTGGCGGGCCGTGGCGGCTGGGACTCTCGGACCCGGAGCACGGGCCACTCGGCACCCGCACGCTGGACACCGGCGCGGTCGCGACCTCGAGCCCGGCGGCGCTGCGTCTGGGACAGGAAACCCATATCCTCGATCCGCGCGGGGCAGGGGGCGTGCTCTGGTCGACGGTGAGCGTCGAGGCCGAGAGCGCGGCACTGGCCGATGCGCTCTCGACCGCTGGCTGCATGATGGACGCAGACGCGCTGCACCGGGCCGCGACAGCACTCGGCGGCGTGAGACGCATCACGCTGGTCACGCATGAGGGCGATCTGCGCAGCCTTTCTGTCTAGGCGTGCAGGGCAACAATCGGAAAAGGCAGTTAAAAATAGTCGACCGTCAGTCCCCGATGCCCAGCCGTTTCATGCGGCGGTAGAGCGTCGCGCGGCCGATGCCGAGATCGCGGGCCGCCTTGCTGACATTGCCGTCGGCGCGGGTCAGGGCGCGGATCACCGCCGCGCGCTCGGCGCGCTCGAAACCCGTGGGGCCGTCCTCGCGGCCGAACAGATCCGCCGCCGGGCGCGGCTTCAGCGCGCCCTTGCTCTCGAGCTGGAAGGCCCGGCGCGCGCCGCGGGTCGCGCCCACGACAAGGTCGTCGCCATCCACCGCCAGAAGCACTGCTGTCTCGCCATCGTCGCTGTCGCCCACGAGGATGCGGGCGTCGGGGAAGGAGGCGCGGAAATAGTCGGCCTCGATGCTGCGCGCGGTCTGCGCCACGGTGGCGGCGATCAGCCGGTTGAAGCCCTCGGTCTGGTCGGCCCGCGCCGAGGACACGTCGAGCGCCGCCACGATGCGCCCGTCGGGGCCGAAGATCGGCGCGTCCATGCAGCTCATGCCGATGTTGCGGGCGAGGAAATGATCGCCGCGATGGATCGTCACCCGGCGCGCCTCGGCGAGGCAGGTGCCGATGCCGTTGGTGCCCTCGGCGGCCTCGCTCCAGTCGGTTCCGGGCCAGAGCCCCCAGCCCTCAAAGGTGTCGGCATCGGCCTGCGAACAGCGCTGGTCGAGCACCAGCCCTTCGCTGTCGGTCAGCAGCACGCCGCAGCCCGAGCTCGCCACCAGCCCGAAGAGCTGGTCGAGCTTCGGTGCCGAGACCAGCAGGAAGCGCTCCAGCATGGCGCGGCGATGGGCGAGGGTAAGGTCCTCGAGCCGGCGCGTGCCCTGTCGGGTCGCCGGGTCGAGCCCGTGATGCTGCATCGAGCGCCGCCACGAAGCAGCGAGAGACGACATGGCGGCAGCTCTGTCGGATGAGACGGTCCTGAAGACACGGTCGATATGATCTGCCACGGGGGAAATGTCGGCGCTCCTCGGTGTTGTGCGGATGTGTCAGGCGCGTTGCGTCGCCGGAGCCTAGCCCGCAGGGGCACAGGCGCGATATGCGACCATCGGAGGAGGGCAGGGCGCGCAGCGTCGCCGCACGGGATCTGTGCAGCGTCACGCCCCGGTCGCGTCGCGGGAAGCGTCAGGCTTTACAAGGGCCTGTATCCAAGTTCTTCTGAACCCGATCCACGAGACAGCATCACGGGCGGACCGATCCCATGGCCATCACGGCAAGCATTCACCACCTGACGCATTACAAGTATGACCGTCCGGTCACGCTCGGGCCGCAGCTGATCCGGCTGCGCCCGGCGCCGCATTCGCGCACACGGGTGATTTCGCACTCGCTTAAGGTCGGCCCCGAGGGCCATTTCGTGAACCACCAGCAGGACCCCTACGGCAATTGGCTGGCGCGCTACGTGTTCCCCGAGCCGGTGACCGAGTTCAAGATCGAGGTCGATCTCGTCGCCGACATGACGGTCTACAACCCGTTCGACTTCTTCGTCGATGAAGAAGCGCAGGAATGGCCCTTCGAGTACCCGGAAGAGTTCCGCAACGACCTGCGCATCTACGCGCGCCCCGACGAGGTCGGCCCACATCTTGCCGCCTACATGCAGAGCATCCCGCGCGAGCCGGTCAACACGGTCAACTTCCTTGTCGACATCAACGCCAAGCTGCAGAAGCATATCGACTACATCGTGCGCATGGAGCCCGGGGTGCAGACCCCGGAAGAGACGCTGCAGCACAAGCGTGGCTCGTGCCGCGACAGCTCGTGGCTGCTGGTGCAGATCCTGCGCAATCTTGGCTTCGCGGCGCGGTTCTGCTCGGGCTACCTGATCCAGCTGAAACCGGACCTGCAGGCGCTTGACGGGCCGTCGGGGACGGATCACGACTTTACCGATCTGCACGCATGGTGCGAGGTGTTCCTTCCGGGCGCCGGCTGGATCGGGCTCGACCCGACCTCGGGTCTGCTGACCGGCGAAAGCCACATCCCCCTCGCCGCCACGCCGCATTACCGCAACGCCGCCCCGATCACCGGCGGCTTCTCGGCGGTGGGCAACCCGCATGTGAGCTTTGATTTCGACATGCAGGTCAGCCGCGTGGCCGAGCATCCGCGCATCACCAAGCCGTTCTCCGAGGAGTCGTGGCAGGCGCTCGACGCGCTGGGCGAGAAGGTCGACGCCACCATCGCCGCGCAGGACATGCGGCTCACCATGGGCGGCGAGCCGACCTTTGTCAGCATCGACGATTTCGAGAGCGCCGAGTGGAACACCGCCGCCGTGGGCCCGACCAAGCGCGACCGCGCCGACACGCTGATCCGGCGCCTGCGCGAACGCTTCGCGCCGGGCGGCTTCCTGCATTACGGGCAGGGCAAGTGGTATCCCGGCGAGACCCTGCCGCGCTGGACCTTCTCGCTCTACTGGCGCCGCGACGGGCTGCCGATCTGGAAGAACCCCGATCTGGTCGCCAAGGAGACCGCCAAGGGCGCCGATGCCGCGCAGGCCGACCAGTTCATGTCGGCCTTTGCCGAGAACCTCGGGCTCGAGGCCGACTATGTGCATCCGACCTACGAGGACCCGGTCGAATGGATCCTCAAGGAGGCGGATCTGCCGTCGAATGTGACCCCCGAGGACAGCAAGCTCAAGGATCCCGAGACGCGGGCACGCATCGCCAAGGTGTTCTCGCGCGGGCTCGAGACGCCGGCGGGCTACGTGCTGCCGATCCAGCGCTGGCAGTCCAAGGCGCAGCCCTCCACGCGCTGGCGCTCGGAGCACTGGAAGACGCGTCGCGGCCAGCTCTTCCTGATCCCCGGCGACAGCCCGGTGGGCTTCCGCCTGCCGCTGGGGGCGCTGCCCTACATCGCGCCCTCGGCCTACCCTTATGTCTACCCCACCGACCCCTCGGTGCCGGTCACCCCGCTGCCGGATTTCCACGCCGAGCGCGAGGAGCAGCGCCGCGCCCTGATGGCCGAGCTCGAGCGCATCGCCAGGGAAGAAGCAAAGATCGCCGAGGAAGAGGCCGCGGTCCTGCCCGAGGTGACGCCGGGCCACGAGCAGCCGGTCTCGGAAGCGCGCGACGCCGGGCGGCGGCAGAAGATCATGGAGCAGGGCGTCGATCCCGAGGGCGGGCAGGTGCGTACCGCCATCGCCATCGAGCCGCGTGACGGGCGGCTGTGCCTGTTCATGCCGCCGGTCGAGGCGCTGGAGGATTACCTCGAGCTGCTGGCCACGGCGGAAGAGACCGCCGAGGAGCTTGGCCTGCCAATCCATATCGAGGGCTACACCCCGCCGCATGACAGCCGCATGAACGTGATCCGCGTCGCGCCAGATCCCGGCGTCATCGAGGTCAACATCCATCCCGCCCACAGCTGGGAGGATTGCAAGGAAATCACCGAGGCGGTCTACGAGGAGGCCCGCCAGAGCCGTCTCGGCGCCGACAAGTTCATGATCGACGGCAAGCACACCGGAACGGGCGGCGGCAACCACGTCGTGGTGGGCGGTGCGACCACGCTCGACAGCCCGTTCCTGCGCCGCCCTGACCTGATGCGCTCGCTGATCCTCTATTGGCTGCAGCATCCCTCGCTGAGCTACCTGTTCTCCGGCCTCTTCATCGGCCCGACCAGCCAGGCGCCTCGCATCGACGAGGCCCGGCATGACAGCCTCTACGAGCTCGAGATCGCGCTGTCGCATTTCCCCGGACCGGAAGAGGGCGAGCCGCCGCAGCCGTGGCTCACCGACCGGCTGCTGCGCAACATGCTGATCGACGTGACAGGCAACACCCACCGGGCCGAGATCTGCATCGACAAGCTGTTTTCGCCCGATGGCCCGACGGGCCGCCTGGGCCTCGTGGAGTTCCGCGGCTTCGAGATGCCGCCCGATGCCAAGATGAGCCTGGCCCAGCAGGTGCTGATCCGCGGCCTTCTGGCGCGCTTCTGGAAGGCGCCGGTCCAAAGCCGCCCGGTGCGCTGGGGCACCACGCTGCATGACCGCTTCATGCTGCCCTATTTCGTCTGGGAGGATTTCCTCGAGGTGCTGCGCGACCTCAAGGCGCATGGCTTCGAGTTCCGCTCGGAGTGGTACGAGGCGCAGAAGGAGTTCCGCTTCCCCTTCGCCGGCGAGGTCGATTACGAGGGCGTGCACCTGCAGCTCAACCAGGCGCTCGAGCCCTGGCACGTGCTGGGCGAGCGCGGCGCTATCGGCGGCACCGTGCGCTACACCGACAGCTCGGTCGAGCGCATGCAGGTGCAGCTCACCGCGATGGATCCGGAGCGCTACATCGTCACCTGCAACAAGCGGCCGGTGCCGCTCGCGGGGACCAAGGCGAGCGGCGTGAAGGTCGGCGGGGTGCGCTTCAAGGCGTGGCAGCCGGCGGAGGCGCTGCACCCGACGCTGCCGGTCAACGCGCCGCTGGTGTTCGACATCTTCGATACCTGGACCGGCCGGGCGCTGGGCGGCTGCACCTATCACGTGGCGCATCCTGGCGGGCGCAACTACGACACCTTCCCGGTCAACACCAACGAGGCCGACGCGCGGCGTCTTGCGCGATTCGAGAAGATGGGTCATACCCCCGGCTCCTATTGGCCGGCACCCGAGCATCCGCATCCGGAATTCCCGATGACGCTTGATCTGCGCCGGATGCCCGGCCTCTGAGCATCAAGCAGGATGGGGTGACCTCCATGGCGCCGGACCAGATGACCCGGTTCCTTTCCGGCTACGCCCCGATCGAGGGCGTGGCCGACGAGTTGAAACGCCCGGACGGCTCCATGCGTCCGGTGTGGACGCCGTTGATGCGTCACCTCGCCGGGCAGAGCGCCGAGACGCTGGCGCGCTCGTTTGCCCGCGGCGACCAGTACCTGCACGACACCGGCGTCTATTTCCGCCAGCACAACACGACCGGCACGGGCACCGGCTCGACGGTGCGCGACTGGCCGCTGAGCCACGTGCCTGTGGTCATCGCCGAGGCCGAATGGGCGGCACTGGCCGACGGCATCGCGCAGCGCGCCGAACTGCTCGAGCGGGTGATGGCCGATCTCTACGGTCCCGGCGACCTCGTGCGCGACGGTTTCCTGCCCGCCGACCTGGTGGCGCAGAACCCGGAATGGCTGCGCCCGGTGGTGGGGATGAAACCGCGCTCCGGCCATTACCTGCACTTCCTCGCCTTCGAACTCGGCCGCTCGCCGGACGGCAGCTGGTTCGTGCTTGGCGACCGCACGCAGGCGCCCTCGGGGGCGGGGTTCGCACTGGAAAACCGCATGGCCTCGACGCGGATCTTTCACGACCTGTTCCAGAAGACCAATATCGAGCGCCTCGCCGGCTTTTTCCGCAGCTTCCGCGATGCGATGAACGGGCTGCGCGGCGACAGCGAGGGGCGGGTCGGCATCCTGACGCCCGGCCAGCATACCGACACCTATTACGAACACGCCTACATCGCCCGCTACCTCGGCTTCTCGCTGCTGGAATGCGAGGATCTCAAGGTGCAGGACGGCCGCCTCGCTGTGCGCACCATCAACGGTCCCGAGCCGGTGGGCGTGCTCTGGCGGCGTCTGGATTCGCGTTTCGCCGATCCGCTCGAGCTTGACGAGACCTCGGCGCTGGGCACGCCGGGCATGGTCGCGGCGCTGCGGGCGGGGGCGATGGACATGGTCAACTGCCTGGGCTCGGGCGTGCTCGAGAGCCGGGCGCTGATGGCCTTCCTGCCGCGCATCGCGCGCCACCTGATCGGCGCACCGCTGCGCCTGCCCAACATCGCCACGTGGTGGTGCGGGCAGGAGACCGAGCGGGCCTACGTGCAGGCCAATCTCGACCGCATGATGATCGGCTCGGCGCAATCGACCAAGCTGCCCTTCGACATCGAGGTCAACACCGCCGTGGGCGGCAAGTTTCCCTGCGGTGCCGACGAGTCCGTGTCGGACTGGATCGACCGCGAGGGGGCGCAGCTGGTGGGGCAGGAGGCGGTGACGCTCTCGACCACGCCGGCAATGATCGACTGCAAGCTGGTGCCGCGCCCCATGGTGGTGCGGGTCTTCGCGGCGCGCACGCCCAATGGCTGGGCGGTGATGCCCGGCGGCTACGCCCGGATCGGGCGCAGCGGCGATCCCACCGCGCTGGGCATGCAGGCCGGCGGCTCGGTGGCGGATGTGTGGATCATGGCCGATCAGCCGGTGGTACAGGACACGCTCAGCAGCAAGCAGAGCGGCCCATTCCTGCGCCGCCTGCCGGGGCTTCTCCCGGCGCGGGCGGCGGACAACCTCTACTGGCTCGGTCGCTATGTCGAGCGCGCCGAGGGCGGCGTGCGGGTGCTGCGCGCCTATCACCTGCGGCTCGAGGAATACGGCCGGCGCACGGTGCCGCTGGTCGACAGCCTTGGCCGGTTCCTCGAGAGCTACGGCTTCGAGACGCGCGAGCCGGTGCCCGACGCGCTGCTGAGCCATCTCGACGCGGCGCTGACCTGCGCCAGCAAGGTGCGCGACCGCTTCTCCACCGACGGCTGGAGCGCGCTGAACGATCTTGCGGACAGCGCCCGCGAGCTGTCGGACCGCGTCACCCCCGGTGACGATGCCGCCCGCGCCATGAGCGTGCTGCTGCGCAAGACCGCCGGCTTCTCGGGCCTCGTGCACGAGAACATGTTCCGCTTCCTCGGCTGGCGCTTCCTGTCGATCGGACGGGCCCTCGAGCGCGCCGACCACATGGCCTCGGTGCTGACGAGCTTTGCTGCGGCCGAGGGGCTCGACGGCGGGCTCGATGCCACGGTCGAGATCGGCGACAGCGTGATGACCCATCGCCGCCGCTATTCGGTCGAGACTACCCGCGACACGGTGATCGACATGCTGGCGCTCGACCGGGACAACCCGCGCTCGATCCTGTTCCAGATCGACCGGGTGCGCGAGGAAGAGAGCAAGCTGGCCGAGCTTTCCGGTGCCCAGAGCATGGGCGACGCCGGGCGCAAGATCCTGATGTTGCAGACTGCCATGGCGGTGGCCACGCCCGAACAGATCACCGCGCGGCGCCTGTCGCGCACACGCCGCGAGCTTGCGGCGATCTCGGAAGCGCTGACCGCGCAGTACCTGAGCTGATGCCCATGAGCCAGACATACGACATCACCCTGCGCATCGCCTACAGCTACCAGAGCCCGGCGGCGGCAAGCCGGACGCTGCTGCGGATGCTGCCGCGCACCTTGCCGGACCAACAGCTGCTCTACGGCGTGGTGACCACCGATCCGGCTCCGGATCACCGCATCGACGATCTCGATTTCTTCGGCAATCCCTGCACCGAGCTGGCGCATGAACGGCGGCTCACGGAGATCGATTTCCTGTTCAAGGGCCGTGTGTTGTGCCACGAGCCGTCGCGCGGGCTGGATCTGTCCTGCGCGCTCGAGGACGTGCCGCGCGAGGTGGCGCAGATCCAGAGCATCGCGCCCGAAAGCCCGCATCATTTCCTCGGCGCCTCGCCACGGCTGCGGCCCGAGCCCGAGATTGCCGCCTTCGTCCGCGACTGCGTATCGCCCGGACTTTCGGCGCTGGCGGCGGTCGACGCGGTGAGCGCGGCCCTCCACGAGGCCTTTGCCTTCGATCCCGGCGCCACCGAGGTCACCACCACCCCGATCGAGGCGTTCCGCGCCCGCCGCGGCGTCTGCCAGGACATCAGCCACGTGATGATCACCGGGTTGCGTGCCATCGGCATCCCGGCGGGCTACGTCTCGGGATTTCTGCGCACGATACCGCCCAAGGGGCAGAAGCGGCTCGAGGGGGCCGACGCCATGCATGCCTGGGTGCGGGCCTGGTGCGGCGCCGAGACCGGCTGGGTCGCCTTCGATCCCACCAACGCCATCCGCGCCGGCACCGATCATGTCACCGTGGCCTTCGGGCGCGACTATTCCGACGTGGCCCCGGTCAAGGGCTCGCTGCGCTCCTCGGGGTCGCACAAGACCACCCATCACGTCGACGTGGTGCCGGTCTGAGCGCCTTTACCATTGCGTAAGCTGTGATCGGCTAAGCTGCGGCCGTGGCGCCTCCGGCCTTGCCGGGTGTTGAATGGCGCAATACGGCAAGATGGCATGGCGGACCCGCAGACATGAGACGCATCGACGAGAAACTTGCCAAGATCACGGCCGAGGATTACAGCCGCCGGGATTTCATCATCACCTTCGCCAAGGATGCCGATCTGCTGCGCGGGTGTTCGGCCACCGGGCGCGATGGGCTGGGGCGGCCGCGCCCGCTTGCCGCCTACCGGGCCGACGTCCGGCGGGTGATCGAAAGCGACCTTGCCGATATCGTGCTGACCTCTCTCTCCACCGCCGAGATGCTGGCGGAATCCGGCGTCTATGCCCGCGCCACCGCCACGCCCGCGGTGCGGCTCAACGATCCCACCGACATGTGGCGCGTGCGCGGCGGCGCCTATCCGTCCTATCCGGCGCTGCCGTTCCGCTCTGCCCGGCTCGACGCGGTCAAGCCGGTGGCCAATCTCGGGCTTTACGGCATGACCTTCTACAACAGTCCCGAGCAGGATCACGCCACGCTCACCGCCTATTGCGAATTTCGCGACATCGCCAGCAAGGTCGGCATCCGGCACTTCCTGCAGGTCTCGGATCCGAAGGTGGAAATCGACACCGGCGATGCCGACTATGCCGCCTTCCGCAACGATATCCTGATCCGCAGCCTCGCCGGGGTGGCGCGGCGCGAGCGGCCGATCTTCATCGAGGTCGATTACCACGGCCCTGCCGCCACCGAGGAGCTGGCAAGCTGGCACCCCTCGCGTATCGTCATCGGCGTCACCGGCTGCCCGAACGGCACCACCCGCGACTGCCTCGAGCGGCTGGCGCAGGCGGAACGCCACGGTGCCCGGCTGGCGAACTTCAGCCGCGAGAGTTTCCACTGCGAGGATCCGGTGCTGATGCTGGTCGCGATGCGCCGCGTGATCCGTGACGGCATGTCCTCCCACGAGGCGGTGCGCGCCTATCACGACGACCTCAAGGCGGCAGGTCTGCAGCCCAACCGCCCGTTGCAGGAGGATGCAGAGCTGACCTGTCCGATGCTGAAGGCGCATTCCCGCGAAGCGGCCTGATGGCTTTTCCCTTTTCGTCACCGCCGGCCCGGTGCATGACGGGCGGGGTTGGTGACGTGAGGCAAAGGGCAGGCATTGGAACAGACGGTCGCTTTCTGGATCGCCGCAGGGGCGGCGACGTTCTTTGTCGGCATGTCGAAGGGCGGTTTGCCCATGGTGGCGATGATGGGTGTCCCGATCCTGTCGATCTTCATCGCCCCTGCTGCCGCCGCGGGCCTGCTGCTGCCGATGTACATCCTCGCCGATGTCTACGCGGTCTGGTTGTTCCGCGGGCATTATTCCGCGCGCAACCTGAAGATCCTGATCCCGGCGGCGGCCATCGGCATCTTCGTCGCCTTCCTGCTGATCTCGCGGGTGCCGGTCGAGGCCACCAAGCTCGTCGTGGCGCTGATCGGGCTGGGCTATCTTGCCGATGCGCTGCGCAAGCGGCTGGCGGGCGATTTCGCCGCCTGCCCGGCGGACGTGCCGCGCGGTCTGTTCTGGGGCGCGCTCGCGGGGTTCACCAGCTATATCAGCCATGCCGGTGGGCCGCCGTTCCAAGCCTACACGCTGCCGCAGAAGATGCCCAAGATGACTTTCGCGGGTACGGCCACCATCACCTTCGCCTGCATCAACTGGATGAAACTGCCGCCCTACATCCTCGCCGGGCAGGTGACGTGGGACAGCCTGCAGCAGATCGCGGTGCTGGCGCCGCTGGCGCTCATTGGCGCGTGGTCGGGCTATCGCGTGACCCGCTGGCTGCCGGAACGCGCCTTCTTCCTCCTGGTCAACGTGGCGCTCGGGCTGCTCTGTCTCAAGCTGCTGGTCGAGGTCGGGCAGGCGTGGTGGCCCTGAGAGGCGTTGCGCCCCGGCCTTGAACCGCGGCGGCGCGGGGCGTACCTGTCGCGGCAGAAGGAGTGCCGCCCATGACAACGCCCGACTGGATCGCCGCCGAACACCGCGAGAGTCGTCTGCGCATCTGGCAGATGGCCGCGGATGACACCGTCCTGGCCCAGACCGAGTGCATCGCGGAGGGGGGCGAGGACCTCTCCCGCACCCTGAGCCATGCGCTGCCCGGCCTCGATCCGGGCACGCCGGTCGTTGTCAGCGGCGCCGCGAAGCTGCCATTCGCCGCCGTACCCTGCACTCCGCCGAAGCTGGCGCAGGCGCAGCGCGACGGCGATCTGCACCGCCTTCCCGGCATCGCGCAGGAGCGCCCGGTGGACGTGCTGCATGGCGAGGAGACCCGGGTTGCGGGCTTTCTTTCGCTCAACCCGCGCTTCGACGGGGTGATCTGCCTGCCCGGGGCGCAGAGCCGCTGGGTGCATGTGAGTGCAGGCGAGATCGTCAGCTTTCGCAGCGCTCTGACCGGGACGCTCTTCGATCTGCTGGGCGCGCCCGAGGCGCTTGGTGTCGACGCCCCCGCCGCGTTCGACGAGGACGCGCTGCTGCAGGCGGCGGATCAGGCCATGGGGCGCCCGGCGAATTTCGCCGGTGAGCTCGCGGTGATCCGCGCCGAGCGCCATCTCAGCGGTCTTGGCGACACGCTCGCGGCGTCGCGCGCCATGGGGCTTCTGGTTGGCATGGAGCTCGCCGCCGCCAAGCCCTACTGGCTGGGGCAGAGCGTCGCCATCGTCGCCGAGGGCAACGCCGCGCAGCCCTACCGGCTGGCGCTCGAGGCGCAGGCGGTGCCGGTGGTCGTGGCCGATGGCGCGCGCATGGCGCTCGAAGGGCTGAAAGCGGCGCGCAAGGGCTGATCCGTGTCCGAGCCCGTGGCGGCGCCGCGTGCGAAGCGCTAGGCTGAGCGCAAAGCAAGGAGACCCAGCCATGTCGGACGAGGCCGAGATCCGCCCCGGAGAGACCACCGTCGATCTGCCGCCAGCGGATGACGCGCAGTTGCGCTTCATCGGGCGCATCCGCACCCCGTTCCTCACCCGGGCCGACTGTCCGCGGCAGGGCGATCCGGAGGAGGGGCCCGAGTGCCGCGTCGAGCTCGATCCGCGTCTCGAGCCGGCGCTGGCCGGGATCGAGGGCAAGGCTTGGCTCGAGCTGCTCTACTGGCTTGACCGCTCGCGCCGCGACCTGCTGACTCAGCGCCCGCGCGGCAGCGACGGGCCGCGCGGCACCTTCAGTCTGCGCTCGCCGCAACGTCCCAACCCCATCGGCAGCTCGATGGTCCGGCTCGTGCGCCGCGAGGGGCCGGTGCTGGTGGTGCGCGGGCTCGACTGCCTCGACGGCACGCCAGTGCTCGACCTCAAGCCCGCCCGTTGCGATCAGGGAGTGCAGATCCGGGCTGAGAGCGAGCGGGAGACGTGATTTTCATTTCGCCAAATTTGCGGGCGTTTCGGGCCATATCGCCCTCGTCATGCGCATTGAGGCGCCTCTCAGGCTCCGAGCCGGTTCGTGAGGCGGGTCGCCTGCTTGCCCTTGCCGCAGGGTCTGCCAAGGGTGCCTGCCGCAGGAGGGCCGCGCCATACCATATGATCAGCCGCAGATGACCGCGCCCGCCGCCATTGCCGCGCAGCGCGCAAGAGGGAAGGCCCGGTTGGGTGTCCGTCTGCGCAACGGCCGCTCGGCGATTTCGGACCTGCACATGTCCGGAAGCTCCAAGCTGCTGTTTCCGCGTGTGAAAGACGCGTTGCAGGCGGTCTATCTCAACAGTTCGGGCGGGGTGACCGGGGGCGATGCCTTCGATGTCGAGGCGCGCGCCGAGGCCGGCTCGCATCTCGTGATGACCACGCAGGCGGCCGAGCGTGTCTACCGCGCGCTGCCCGCCGAGACCGGCCGGGTCGAGACCCGGTTGGCGCTCGAGGCTGGCGCACGGCTCGACTGGCTGCCGCAGGAAACCATCCTCTTCGAGGGCGGCGCGCTCGACCGGCGGCTGCGCATCGACATGGCCGGGGACGCAAGGCTCACCGCCTGCGAGTCCCTGGTCTTTGGCCGCCACGCGATGGGCGAGGTGCTGCACGACCTGCGCCTGCGCGACCATATCGACCTGCGCGTCGACGGTCGGCTGGCCTTTGCCGACCGGCTGCACCTGAGCGGCGATGCCGCCGATACGCTCGCGCATCCGGCGATTGCCGGCGGTGCCGGGGCGGTGGCGACGGTGATCCATGCCGCCCCCGGAGCGGCCACGCTGCGCGATGCGCTGCGCGGGATGCTGCCGGAGACGGCGGGGGTCTCGGCGCTGTCGGAGGAACTTCTGGTACTCCGTCTGGTTTCCGTTGACGGCTACACACTGCGGGGCCACCTTGCCCCTGTCCTGCGCCGCCTGAGCGGCGCCGAACTTCCACGACCCTGGATGATCTGACCCATGCAATTGACCCCCCGCGAAAAGGACAAGCTGCTTGTCGCAATGGCCGCCGAAGTGGCGCGCAAACGCCTCGCCCGCGGCGTGAAGCTGAACTACCCGGAGGCGGTGGCGCTGATCACCGACGCGGTGGTCGAGGGCGCCCGCGACGGACGTTCCGTGGCCGAGATGATGGAGGCCGGTGCGCAGGTCATCAGCGCCGAGCAATGCATGGACGGCATCTCCGAGATGATCCACGAAGTGCAGGTCGAGGCCACCTTCCCGGACGGCACCAAGCTGGTCACCGTCCACAACCCGATCCGCTGATCTCCCCTCAGAAGGATACCGCAATGAAATACGCTCTCCCTCTCGCCCTTGTCGCCGGTCCGGCGCTGGCCCATTCCGGCGATGCGCCGCACGTGCACCCGCATGACGGGGCTTCGTGGCTGATCGTCGTGGCGCTGCTTGGCGTCGTGGCGGTGGGCGCACCGCTGGCGCTGGCGCGCCTCCGGGGCCGCAAATGATCCCGGGCGAGCTGATCCCCGCCGAGGGGGAGCTCACCCTCAACGCCGATCGCGAGGCGATCACGCTGATGGTGGCGAACACGGGTGATCGCCCGGTGCAGGTGGGCTCGCACTACCATTTCGCCGAGACCAACCCGGCGCTCGACTTCGATCGCGACGCCGCGCGCGGTCTGCGGCTCGACATCGCTGCCGGCACCGCTGTGCGCTTCGAGCCGGGTCAGCGCCGCGAGGTCAACCTGATCCCGATCTCCGGCGCGCGGAAGATCTACGGCTTCAACCAGAAGATCATGGGGGCGCTCTGAGATGTTCAGCCAGATGCTGGAATGGCAGCGCAGTGCGCTGAAGGTCGCCTCGCTGGCGGCCGAGGCGCAGCAGGTGGTGGCCTACCGGACGCTCGGCATGGCCGGGCTGTGGTCGGTGGATCCGTCCGAGAACGTGCGCATGGTGACGGAAAAGAGCCCGGCGCTGATGCAGAGCTGGTGGAGCGCCAGTCGCGCAGCCATGGGCGGGGCCGCGCCCGAGCGCGTGGTCATGGCGTGGGCCGGACCGCTGGAGCGCAAGGCGCGTTCGAACCGCAAGCGGCTCGCCAAGCGCGGGCCGAACATGAATTTCGGAGCCTGAACGACGCATCGACCGAGGAGGGTGCCGCGATGTTGCCGACCTACTGGGGATTTACCGCCATGCAGATGGGGGTCGAGATGATCAGCCTGCAGATGCGCATGGCCCAGGCCGTCTACGAGGCCGGGGTGATGCAGCAGAAGGCATTCTGGAACGCCCGCCAGCCGCTGGCGGTGGCGCCGCTGATGCCCGCGCCGATGAGCATGGGGATCTGCGGCCCGGTGGCGCTGTCCGGCGGTGGCCGTCCGCGCGCCAACTCAGGGCTCAAGGCCGTGCCCGCGGCGCGCCGCTCTCACGAGCCCGGGACGCCCGTCTGACTTAAATCCAACCGGCGCGCGGCAGGACGCTGCGGACGCCGATGCCGACCTGATGACCAAGGACCACCACATGCCAGCCACGATCTCCCGCGCCGATTATGCCGCCATGTTCGGCCCCACCACCGGCGACAAGCTGCGCCTCGCCGACACCGACCTGATCATCGAGGTCGAGCGTGACCTGACCGCCGAGGCGGTGGGCCAGGCGGTCGGCGGCAACGCCCCGGTCTACGGCGAAGAGGTCAAGTTTGGCGGCGGCAAGGTGATCCGCGACGGCATGGGCCAGAGCCAGGCGACCCGCGCCGAGGGCGCGGTCGACACCGTCATCACCAATGCGCTGATCGTCGACCACACCGGCATCTACAAGGCCGATGTCGGCCTCAAGGACGGGCGCATCCACACGATCGGCAAGGCCGGCAACCCCGACACCCAGCCCGGCGTCAGCATCATCGTCGGCCCCGGAACCGAGGTGATCGCCGGCGAGGGGCGCATCCTGACTGCCGGCGGCATGGACAGCCATATCCACTACATCTGCCCGCAGCAGATCGAGGACGCGCTGCACTCTGGCCTGACCACCATGCTCGGCGGCGGCACCGGCCCGGCGCATGGCACGCTGGCCACCACCTGCACGCCCGGTCCGTGGCATCTTGGCCGCATGATGCAGGCCGCCGACGCCTTTCCGATGAACCTGGCCTTCGCCGGCAAGGGCAACGCCTCGCTGCCGGCGCCGCTGGAAGAGCAGATCAAGGCCGGCGCCTGCTGCCTCAAGCTGCACGAGGACTGGGGCACCACCCCCGCCACCATCGACAATTGCCTGAGCGTCGCAGATGCCTGGGACGTGCAGGTGATGATCCACACCGACACGCTCAACGAGTCCGGCTTCGTCGAGAACACCGTGGGCGCCATGAAGGGCCGCACCATCCACGCCTTCCACACCGAGGGCGCGGGCGGCGGCCATGCCCCGGACATCATCAAGATCTGCGGCGAGGAGTTCGTGCTGCCGAGCTCGACCAACCCGACGCGGCCCTATACCGGAAACACGCTGGAAGAGCATCTCGACATGCTCATGGTCTGCCACCACCTCGACAAGTCGATCCCCGAGGACGTGGCCTTTGCCGAGAGCCGCATCCGCCGCGAAACCATCGCCGCCGAGGACATCTTGCACGACATGGGAGCGTTCTCGATCATCGCCTCGGATAGCCAGGCCATGGGCCGCGTGGGCGAAGTGATCATCCGCACCTGGCAGACCGCCGACAAGATGAAGAAGCAGCGTGGGCGGCTTTCGGACGAGACCGGCCACAACGACAACTTCCGCGTCCGCCGCTACATCGCCAAGTACACCATCAACCCCGCCATCGCGCATGGCATCTCGCAGGAGATCGGCTCCATCGAGGTCGGCAAGCGTGCCGACCTGGTGCTGTGGTCGCCGGCCTTCTTCGGGGTGAAGCCCGAGATGGTGCTGATGGGCGGCACCATCGTCTGCGCCCAGATGGGCGATCCCAACGCCTCGATCCCGACGCCGCAGCCGGTCTATTCGCGGCCCATGTGGGGCGCCTACGGTCGCTCGGTCGAGAATTCGGCGGTGATCTTCGTCTCCGAGGCGGCGCAGGCCGAGGGCATCGGCGCCTCGCTGGGCCTCGCCAAGCAGACCGTGGCGGTGAAGAACACCCGCGGCATCGGCAAGAAGGACCTGATCCACAATGCCGAGACGCCGGAGGTCGAGGTCAATCCCGAGACCTACGAGGTGCGCGCCAATGGCGAGCTGCTGACCTGCGAGCCGGCCACCGAGCTGCCGATGGCGCAGCGCTATTTCCTCTACTGAAGCAACGGGGTAGAGGGCTCTGCATGAAGCTCTTTGCGCCCCTCGTCGCGCTGGCGCTGCCCACGGTGGCGCCGGCCGTCTGCCCGACCGCCGAGGATCTCGACACCGGGATCCTGTTTCGCACCCTCGATGGCGACACCGAGCTGTTCCGCCGGGTGAGCGAGAACGTGGTGCTCTCGACCTACACCAGCGGCAGCGAGGAGAGCCGCATCCTGCTGGGGCAGGGGCTCTACGTGCTCGACAACGTGGGGCTGGCCGAGGGCGAGCTGCTGCCCGAGACGCAGGTGCGCTTCTCCTATCCGATGCCCGCGGCCGAGATGCCGCGCCCGACGCCGGAAGGCGACTGGGCGGTCGACGTCACCGTGGAGGAAGGCGGCGGCTCGGAGCCCGAGCACCAGAGCTATGCGTTCGGGCCGGTCACCGAGATCGGGCTGGGCAAATGCACGTTCGACATGATTCCGGTGGTCCAGACCTACAGCCCCGATCCCTACGAGGTGACCGACTACGTGAACTGGCTTCCCGAGCTCGGAGTGTCCTATCTGGTGCAGTCCAGCCATGCGCATGGCGACGACCGTTACATATATACCAGCGTCGAGGCGGTGCGATGAACGGGAAACCAGTGGAAAGTTTAATATTGAACCATCTGCGACCTATGCACCTGCAGAAACCCGACAATGCAGATGCAGCATTTGAGAACTCGGGCAGCATCGCTTACCTTGTTGGCAAGGGAGGGGACCTGAACATCAATAGGAAGGTTCCTACAAATGGCATTCATGACCGCAAGCGAGCGCCACGTCGCCGCACCGTTCTTTACCCGTCTTCTGACCTCGATCGGCAACGTGATCGTTGCGATGGGCGAAGCGAACCCGCGCCTGCGCCGCATCGAAGCGCTGCAGCGCCTGTCCGACGTCGAGCTGGCCGAGCGTGGCATCCGCCGCGAGGACATCGTGCGCCACGTCTTCCACGACGTCTACTACCTCTGATCTCTGCCCGCGCAGCGCGCTTTGACGCGCGCGCCGGAGACATGCATCAAGGCCACGCGCCCGGGATCGTCCGGGCCGTGGCCTTCTTCGTTTCGCGGCCCCGCCGCCGCGCCGTTTCCAAGACCAAGGACCTGACATGACCCAGTTGCCCACCGCTCACGAGATCGCCCGCAAGGGCCACTGGGAGACCGCCTCGGACACCGTGACCCTGTCCTACGAGGACCGGTTCCTGCGTCGCAAGGTGCTGACCGCCGGATCCGGTGCGGGTTTTCTCGTCGATTTGGCCCATACAGAAAGCCTCGATCACGGCGATGCCTTCCGGCTCACCGACGGGCGGCTGGTCGAGGTGGTGGCGGCGTCCGAGCCTCTGCTGGCGGTGAGCGGGGACGACCTGCCGCGCATCGCGTGGCATATCGGCAACCGCCACACCCCCTGCCAGATCGAAGCCGTGCGGCTGCTGATCCAGCGCGATCACGTGATCCGCGACATGCTGCAGCGCATCGGCGCCACGGTCACGGAGGTCGACGAGCCTTTCACCCCGGAGGGCGGCGCCTACGGCCACGGCCGGACCCACGGCCATGACCACTCGCACAGCCACGGGCCGGAGGGGCATTCCCACGGTCACTCGCATGCGCATGACCATGACCACGGGCATCATCACCACGACCATGAGCACTGACGTTGCGCTCACCCTGCACCAGCTGTTCTCGCCGGCCTTCCCCGTTGGCGCCTTCGCCTATTCGCATGGGCTGGAAACAGCGGTGCAGGCGGGGCAGGTGAGCGACGCCAGCGCCCTGCAAGGCTGGCTCGAGGCGGTGCTGCGCCACGGCGCGGGCTGGTCCGACGCGGTCCTGCTGGCGCAGGCGGCACAGGGCGCCGACGCCGCCATGCTCTCGGAGCTGGGGCTGGCGCTTTCGCCCTCGGCCGAGCGGCGGCTCGAGACCGAGCAGCAGGGGCGGGCCTTTGCCGCCACGGTCTCGGAGGTCTGGGGGCGCGAGATCCCGGCCGCGCCCTACCCGGTGGCGGTGGGGCTCGCGGTGCAGGCGCTGGAGCTGCCCTTGGAGGAGGCGCTGCGGCTCTACCTGCAAGCCTTTGCCGCGAACCTCGCGGGCGCCGGCGTGCGACTGATCCCGCTCGGTCAGACCGACGGGCAGCGCGTGGTGCAGGCGCTGGCGCCGCTCTGCGCCGAGCTGGCCGGACGTGCGCTTGAGGCGGAGCTCGACGATCTGGGCGGCTTCGCGCCGCTCATTGACATCGCCAGTCAGCGCCATGACATGCTGTATTCCCGGCTATTCAGATCATGACCCCGGATCATGGCCTCAGATCATAACGGAGAGAGATGATGGCATCCCCCAACGGACCCCTGCGTGTCGGCCTCGGTGGCCCGGTTGGCGCCGGCAAGACGACGCTGACAGCGGCGCTTGCGCGCGCCCTGCGTGACCGACTGTCGATGGCGGTGGTCACCAACGACATTTACACCCGCGAGGATGCGGAGGAGCTGATGCGCCAGCAGGTGCTGCCGCTCGACCGCATCAAGGGGGTGGAGACCGGCGGCTGCCCGCATACCGCGATCCGCGAGGATGCCTCGATCAACCTCGCCGCCATTGCCGAGCTCAACGAGGTGCACCCGGATCTCGACCTGATCCTGATCGAGAGCGGCGGCGACAACCTCTCGGCCACGTTCTCGCCCGAGCTGGCCGATGTGACGATCTACGTGATCGACACCGCCGCCGGCGAGGAGATCCCGCGCAAGGGCGGGCCGGCGATCACCAAGTCGGACATCCTGGTGATCAACAAGACAGATCTCGCGCCCCATGTCGGCGCCTCGCTCGATGTCATGGAGCGCGACGCCACCAAGATGCGCGCCGGACGGCCTTTCGTCTTCGCGTCTCTGCGGCAGGGCAAGGGCGTGGACGAGATCATCTCGCTTCTGGCGCGGATCGGAGGCCTGCCGCTGGTCGAGGCGGCGGAGTAAGGGGGGGCCTGCGCGGACTCAAGGCCGAAGGCTGCCTCTCACACATCGCGTTTCGCGATGTGTTGCCGGCAGGTGTTTGCAAGCAAGCGCCGAGAGGCGCGCATCGGTCATGCTGGAAGCATGCCTCCGGCATGACCCGCCCGCACGGGCCGGCGATCTGGAAGGGCCGGGCACTCAGCTTCGAGGTCTTTCGGGCTTGGCCCGGATAAATCGAGGGATTCCACAGTGGTTTCGCCGCCCCGCGGTCCGGCGATGCGCGGCGGTTCCGATCGTTTCGCCAAATGGCTCCGCGCTTCCCTAGGGAAGGCCCTCAGCCTTCCCCGTCGAGCACTGCCTTGAACTCGCGCCACTCGCCCTTGGACATGCCCGAGGTCTCCTGCGAGACCTCTTCGCCCTTCAGCATCCGGCGCACGCAGTCGAGCGCGGTCGAGGACAGCTGGGCACCGCCCATGCGGTAATCCTCGAAGGCCTTGTAGGCGAAGGGCACCCAGTCGGCGACCATCTCGCAGATCGCGTCGGCGTAGACGCGGATCTCGTACTGAGCATGGCTGTCGGCGCGCAGGCGGAGGAAGTGCAGCAGGTTGTGCAGGTCCACCTTCCAGTACCACTGGGTGTAGGTGTTGGCGGGCAGGTTCATCCGCGCCAGCTCGCGCGCGAGGCCCTGCTGGTCCTCGGTCGAGATCATCTCTTCGTAGTGGTCGAAGGCGCGCATCGCGTCGTCGCGCAGGTAGCGCAGCACGCGGTCGGCCTCGGCTCCCTCGAGCGCTTCGCCGCGGCCCTGGTTGTTGGTCACCGACTGCGCCGCCAGATGCTCGGGCGCGGGGATGTAGAACTCGCGGTCGAGGATCGAGTAGCGGGCGGAGTATTCATTGACGTTGGCGGTGCGGTGGCGGATCCACTGCCGCGCCACGAAGATCGGCAGCTTCACGTGCAGCTTGATCTCGCACATCTCGAACGGGGTCGAGTGCCAGTGCCGCATCAGGTAGCGGATCAGCCCCTCGTCATTGCTCACCGACTTGGTGCCGCGCCCGTAGGAGACCCGCGCCGCCTGACAGATCGCCGCGTCGTCGCCCATGTAGTCGATGACCCGGACGAAGCCGTGATCGAGCACCGGCTTGGCGGTGTAGAGATGCGCCTCCATGCCGGCGGAGACGGCGCGCAGGGTGGGCTGCGTCTCGCTGCGCTGCGCGTCGATTTCGGCCTGCTGTTCCGGGCTGAGCGGCATGGGGAATCCCTTCTTCGGTCTGCGAGTCGGTAAGCCCCATATATGGCGGAAAGCGGCGAAGATGGAAACTAGATGGTGTGGCCGAGCCTGCGTTTTGGCCGGGCCGGCTGCGGTGCGGGATTATCGACGGTCACCTCGGCCCTCGACATATGCGCCATGCTGTCTACTCTCTGGGCAAGAACTGGAAAGAAGGAGCATGCCCCATGGGCATCAAGTATCTGCACACCATGGTCCGGGTGAAGGACCTCGACGCGTCGATCGCGTTCTACAAGCTCTTGGGTCTCGTCGAGCGCCGCCGCACCGAAAGCGAGAAGGGCCGCTTCACCCTGGTCTTCCTGTGCCCGCCGGATCAGGCGGACGGCACCGCCGACGTGGAACTGACCTACAACTGGGATGGCGACGATGGCCTGCCCTCGGATTCGCGCCATTTCGGCCATCTCGCCTATACGGTGCCGAACCTCTACGAGATGTGCCAGACGCTGATGGACAACGGCGTGACCATCAACCGCCCCCCGCGGGACGGGCACATGGCCTTCGTGCGTTCGCCCGACAACATCTCGATCGAGCTGCTGCAGGAGGGCGACGCGCTTGAGCCGCAGGAGCCCTGGGCCAGCATGGAAAACACGGGCCATTGGTAAGCGCGGCGGCCCTTCGTCTCGCGGCCGCGGCCGCTCTGGGGCTCACGCTCTGGAGCGGGGCAGCCGTGGCGGAGGGCTGTCGGCTGGCGCTCTTGTTGGCGCTCGATGTCTCCTCCTCGGTGGACGAGGAGGAGTACCGCCTGCAGAAGGAGGGGTTGGCCGCGGCACTGGCCGATCCCGACATCGCGCGCTCGATCCTCGAGGGCGACGGGCGCGTTGCGCTCGGGGTCTACGAGTGGAGCGGGCGGCGGCAGTCGACCGTCGTGCTCGACTGGACGGTGCTCGGCGACAAGCCGACGCTTGATCAGGCGATCGGGCAGATCCTTGCCGCGCCACGCAGCCACAACCGTTTTCCCACCGCGATGGGCTATGCGCTGGGGTATGGATCGGCCATGCTCGACCGTGCCCCGGTCTGCGCGCGGCGGGTGATCGATGTCTCGGGCGATGGCATCACCAATGACGGCTTCCGCCCGCAGCAGGCCTATCTGCACTTTCCCTTCGGAGAAGTAACGGTGAACGGGCTGGCAGTGCTGGGCTCCGATCCGCGGGTGGTGGAGTACTTCCGCGGCGAGGTGGCGCACGGGCCGGGCGCTTTCGTGGAGGTCGCGCAGGGCTACAGCGATTTCCGCCGTGCGATGACGCTGAAGCTCTTCCGCGAACTCAACGACATGATCATCGGTGGGCTGGAGGGACAGGCCGGTGACCGGCCGGAGTTGCGCTAGGCGGCCTTGGCGGCGGTGGAGACTGCGCCGGTCGCTAGTAAATGTACCGGATCTGGTCGGTCCAGAACCGTTCGAGCCGGCGCAGGGATGTGTTGATGTGGTCGAGCCCGTCGAGATCGATGACGTTGCGCCCCTCGAGCCCTTCTGAATGCCGCTCGAACAGGGTTTGCACCATGTCGCGCACGTCGCGTCCCTTGGCGGTCAGCCGAACCCGCACCGAGCGGCGATCAATCTCGCAGCGCTGGTGATGCATGTAGCCCATCTCGACCAGTTTCTTGAGATTGTAGCTGACATTGCTGCCCTGATAGTAGCCGCGCGATTTCAGCTCGCCCGCGGTCACTTCGTTGTCGCCGATGTTGTAGAGCAGAAGGGCCTGCACCGCGTTGATGTCGAGCAGGCCCGTGCGCTCGAATTCGTCCTTTATGACATCGAGCAGAAGCCGGTGCAGGCGTTCCACGAGCGACAGCGTCTCAAGATAGCCGGTCATGTAGCCGCTGAGCGGCTTCTTCCCCATGGAGGCATGAATGCTCATCACCGTCTCCGCCTGTTCCTTGTGACAGGCAGGTTTGCGGGAAAAACACCAACAATCGGTTAAATCACGCCAAAGACATGAAAAACCGTCCCGACCTCAGGGATTGCAGGCGACCTGCGAGATATCGGTGATCAGCGGCCGCAGCGCCTCCGGGGCCGGGCGCTGGCCCGAGACCCACTGGTAGAGATCCTGGTCGTTCTCCTCGAGCAGCGCCTCGTAGGCGTCGAGCTGCGCGGCGTCCATTGCCGCGAGCCGGGCATCGGCATAGCGCATCAGGATGATGTCCATCTCCTTGATGCCACGGCGCATCGACCGCATGGTCAGCCTCTTCAGGCGGTTTTCCGGGGTCTCGGTCATGCGTCCTCCTTGAGCAGCTGGCGCAGGGTCTTTTCCAGCCGGCCGAGCCGGTCGCCGGCGGTCTGCATCTGGGTTTTGAGGGCGCGGATCTCCAGCAGCGCGTCGTTCACATCGGCGGGCAGGGCGGCCTCGGTCTCTTCCGGGCCGGATATGCCCTCGCCTTCGCCGGTGAGCAACCACACGATCGACACGTTGAGCAGCCCGGCGAGCATCTGCAGCTTGTTGGCGCGCGGCTCGGCAAGGTCGTTTTCCCAGCCATGCAGCGTCTTGAGCTTCACGCCGAGGCGGCGGGCCAGTTTCTCCTGCCCCATGCCGGCAGCCTCGCGGGCGGCGGCAATGCGGTCGCCAAAGGTGGCGGCGTCGGGGCCATACCAGTCGGTGGTGTCGTTCATTCTGCGCTCCTCCCGGCCCTCGGGGGCCGCTGACCTTGCGGCGGATGCCGCTTGAACGGGTGCTGGGCGCACCCTATGACAGTCCTGATCTCAATACAAACGGTGCCCCATGGCTTTCCTCTCCGACACCCTCGCCCGCGTCAAACCCTCGCCCACCGTGGCGGTGACCCAGCTTGCCGCCGAGCTCAAGGCTCAGGGCAAGGACGTGATCGGACTCGGCGCCGGCGAACCCGATTTTGACACGCCTGAGAACATCAAGGAGGCCGCGATTGCGGCCATCCATGCGGGAAAAACGAAATACACCGCGCCCGACGGCATCGCCGAGCTGAAGCAGGCGATCTGCGCCAAGTTCAAGCGCGAGAACGGGCTCGACTACGCGCCGGCGCAGATCAGCGTCAGCACCGGCGGCAAGCAGGTGCTCTACAATGCCTTCATGGCGACGCTGAACCCAGGCGACGAGGTGATCATTCCGGCGCCCTACTGGGTGAGCTATCCCGACATGGTGCTCCTGGGGCAGGGCACTCCGGTGATCATCGAGGGCAAGCCCGAGCTCGGCTACAAGATCACGCCCGAACTGCTCGAGGCGGCGATCACGCCGAAGACCAAGTGGTTCCTGTTCAACTCGCCCTCGAACCCCACCGGCGCGGGCTACTCCCGGGACGAACTGAAAGCGCTCACCGAGGTGCTGATGCGTCACCCGCATGTCTGGGTGATGACCGACGACATGTACGAGCACCTCGCCTATGACGGGTTCGAATTCTGCACGCCCGCGCAGGTCGAGCCGGCGCTCTACGAACGCACGCTGACCTGCAACGGCGTCTCCAAGGCTTATGCCATGACCGGCTGGCGCATCGGGTATGCCGGCGGCCCGGTCGAGCTCATCGCCGCGATGCGCAAGGTCCAGTCGCAATCGACCACCAACCCCTGCTCGATCAGCCAGTGGGCGGCGGTGGAGGCCCTCAACGGCCCGCAGGATTACCTCGCCCCGCGCGCCGAGGCGTTCAAGCGCCGCCGCGATCTCGTGGTTTCGCGGCTCAACGCGATCGACGGCATCACCTGCCCGGTCCCCGAGGGCGCGTTCTACGTCTACCCCTCGATCGAGGGGCTGCTGGGCAAGACCTCGGCGGGCGGCGCGCTCATCGACAGCGACGAGGCGTTCAGCACCGCGCTGCTGGAAGAGAACGGCGTCGCGGTGGTGTTCGGCGCGGCCTTCGGTCTGAGCCCGAACTTCCGCATCTCCTATGCCACGTCGGACGAGAACCTGGAAAAGGCCTGCGACCGGATCGCGGCGTTCTGCGCCGGTCTCGCATGAGGGCAGTGGTCACGGCCAACCTGCCGTCGCGGGATTTCGGCGCGACCGAGGCATTCTACGCGAGGCTCGGGTTCGAGACCCGGTTTCGCAACGAGGGCTGGATGATCCTCGGCTTCGGCGACACGCAGGTGGAGTTCTTCCCGCATCCCGGGCTCGACCCGCGCGAGAGCTGGTTCTCGGCTTGCCTGCGTTGCGACGACCTCGAGGCGCTGCACGCCCGGTTCTCGCAGGCCGGCCTGCCGGTCGATGCGACCTCGGTGCCGCGCCTGACCGGCATCTTCAGGCTCGAGCATGCGCCACGCATGTTCGCGCTGGTGGATGAGGATGGCTCGCTGTGGCGAGTGATGGACGAGACGGAGGCGCGTGGATGAGCGATCTGCCCGACTACTATTTCCGCGTTCGCGAGAACGGCGCGACGGTGTTCCGGGTCGATACCGAGAACCGCCAGCGCCGCATCGAGATGGACCAGATCGCCGTGGTCAACGTCAACCGCGGCGAGATCAAGCCGCATGGCGACCGGGTGCTCAGCGATGCCGACCTGAGCGCGATCCGTCGCTGGATGACCGACCGGCAGGCGCTTCTCGAGATGCGCGACATGGACGACATCCACCGCGCCATCGACGGGCTGAACCTCACGACGCAATGGGCCCAGTCCAAGGCCAGCGACGCGCAGCTCGACGAGGTCACCGACGCGTTGCTTCTGGCGATGCACGATCTGCGCAGCGTGCTGGTGCGCAAGCGGGCGGACCGGCTGCTGAAGAAGTGACAGGGTTTGCGAACAGTTCCGCGTCTTGATCGGGATTGTTCGGGAATTGCGCCTTGCCGAGCCGCGTGCGCCTTATTTTCGCCAAGATGTTTGACTCGGTCCGGGGCGCTGATACCCTGATTTGAAGAGATAATTTTCACCAATCCGGTTTACGGGGGACCAGATGCGCGCCTTCACCTTTCTCGCTGCAGCCGCCGCGCTGTCGATTTCCGCCTCGCAGGCGCTGGCCTGGGACGATGCCTACAAGGGCGACGCCACCGCCGATGCCAGCCGCCAGCCGCTGATTCAGGCCTATCCGGCGGCAAATTACTGTCCGGCCGGCAAGCAGCCGGTGATCGTGGGCGGGGTGATCTGTTGCGGTGTGCCGACGGCGGGCACCTATTACAACCCGGTCTCGGCTCCGCGCCCGGTCGTGGCGACGCAGAACAGCTACCTGCCGCGCGCCTACGCCCCCGAGGGCGAAAAGGGCGTGGTCATCAACTGAGGCTCACCAACTGGCGCCGCGCCCCTTGGCAAATTCCGACAGGCCGCGTATACGCGCGGCCTGAACCATTTCCGGGAATCCGACCATGCAGGGCAGTGCAAATCTCAACATCATGATCAAGGCGGCGCGCAAGGCGGGCCGCTCGCTGGTCAAGGATTTCCGCGAAGTCGAGAACCTGCAGGTCTCGATGAAGGGTGCAGGCGACTTCGTCAGCCGCGCCGACATCGCCTCCGAGACCATCCTCAAGGAGGAGCTTCTGGGCGCCCGGCCGACCTATGGCTGGCTGGCCGAGGAGGGGGGCGCGCAGGATGGCGCAGATCCGACGCGGCGCTGGATCGTCGATCCGCTCGACGGCACCACCAACTTCCTGCACGGCCTGCCGCATTGGGGGGTGTCGATCGCGCTCGAGCACAAGGGCCAGATCGTCTCCGCGGTGGTCTACGACCCGGCCAAGGACGAGATGTTCTACGCCGAGAAGGGCAGCGGTGCGTGGCTCAACGACTCGCGCCGCCTGCGCGTGTCGGGCCGCTCGCGGATGATCGAGGCGATCTTCGCCACCGGCATCCCCTACGCCGCCAAGAACACCCTGCCGGCGACCTTGAAGGATTTCGCCAAGCTGATGCCGGAATGCGCCGGCGTGCGCCGCTGGGGTGCCGCTTCGCTGGATTTGGCCTATGTCGCCGCCGGCCGCTTTGACGGCTACTGGGAGCGCGAGCTGAAGCTCTGGGACATCGCCGCCGGCTACCTGATCGCGCTCGAGGCCGGTGCTCTGGTCGACGGCGTCCGCGCCGGCCAGGATCCGCTCGAGAGCGGCTCGCTGCTCTGCGCCAACAACGCGATCTTCGACGGCTTCGCCAAGATCATCCGCGAGGTCTGACGCCGGGCACGCGCGCCGCGCCCTTGTCTTCTCTACGTCGGAAAATACTCCCGCCGGAGGCGTCCTAAGCCTGCGGCCTGGCGCCGGTATCTCGGCGTATCGCGTAGACCCGCTGCCGACCCGCACCACGCCCGCATCTTCTCTACGTCCCAAATACTCCCGCCGGAGGCATCCCCGGCCCGCGGCCGGGCGTTACCGGTCGGAGGGATGGTTGACCCCGTCGGACCAGCCGATGGGCTCGTGATCGGCCGGGTTCACACCTTCGATGGCGCCCATGTTGACCCCGTACTCGTTGGGGTTCGAGCGCCTCCGGTGATACATGTAGATGCCGCAGACCGAGCAGAAATGGTGCTGCGCGGTCATCGTGCCGAACTGGTAGAGCGTGAGCTTGTCGGCGCCTTTCACCACCGCGACCCCGTCCAGCGGCGCCGAGACCGCGGGCGCGCCGCGGCGGCGGCAGAACGAGCAGTCGCAGCGGCGGGCGGTGTTGAGCCCGTCGGACAGGGTCACGCGCAGCTCCACAGCGCCGCAATGGCAGGTGACCTTTACGGGCTCGGGCATCGCCTCTGTCATCGTCTGCGTCCTACTCTTGGAATGCGTGTGGTGTCGGTGTAGCGGCCCGCCGGGTGGGGCGGATGGCCGTGGGTGCGGCTCCAGAAGGCCGGGCCGCCGCGGCGCAGCCAAGTGGGCGCGATCAGTGCCATGCCGGCGACGAAGCCGCCCAGATGCGCCCAGTAGGCCACGCCCGAGCCGTCTCCGGCGGGGCCGAAGCCGCCGAAGAGCTGCAGGCTGAACCACACGGCGAGCATGATCCAGGCGGGCACCGGGATGATCTTGAAGATCACGATCAGGATCACGAGAATGTCGACGCGGGCCTTGGGGAACATCAGCAGATACGCCCCCATGACCCCGGCGATGGCGCCCGAGGCCCCGACGGTCGGAATCGGTGAGAGCGGCGCAGAGACGTAGTGCACCAGCGCCGCGATCAGGCCCGAGGCGAGGTAGAAGCCAAGGTATTTCACGTGCCCCAGCGCATCCTCGATATTGTCGCCGAAGATGAACAGGAACAGCATGTTGCCGGCAAGGTGGGTGAGCCCTCCATGCAGGAACATCGAGGTCAGAAGGCCGCTGAAGCCATAGCCCTCGGTGACCAGCGCCGGGATCAGCGCCCAGTCGATGAAGAAGGCGTTGAGCGCGCGCGGGTTCTGAAACAGGCCCCAGTAGCTGATGAAGATCACGATATTGGCCACGATCAGCCCGTAGGTGACATAGGGCGTGCGGCCCGACGGGTTGTGATCGCGGATCGGAAACATGCACAGTAGCTTGGCGCGGAACCGCGCCGCGTCAAGCTCTTGCAGGTGAAACGGGGCGCGGCAGGGGGCCGCGCCCGGCGCGCCTCACATGTTGCCGCCAAGGAGTGCGGCGTTGCCGCCCGAGGCGGTTGTGTCGATGCAGACATGGCGCTCGGCGCGGGCGTGGCCGGTGTCGGGCAGGCCGGTGATCAGGCTCAGGATCGGCCCTTTTCGCCCGGCGAGCGCGGCGCGGTAGGCGCGCGCCTCCGCTTCGTCGCCCCACCAGAGCGCCGCCGAGAGGCCGTCCAGCGTCGCCAGCGCTTCGGGTGCCAGCTTGCCCTGCGTGGTCACCGCGACGCCTCCCAGCTTGCGCACCGCCTCGGCTTGCGCCGCGGCGCAGTCCGAGCCCGGCCCGAGGCAGAGCACCGGAGGCCGGGCGAAGCTGGTGTACTGGTTGGCCTCGCCAGTCGGCCCGGGCAGTTCGGTGAGCTTGGGTGCCGCGCCGGGGCCTGCCCCGTCGATGGCCGCCGCGAGGCGCGCGGGCAGCTCGGCGGTGGACCAGCTGCCGGGGGCCTCGGATGCGGCATGTCTCCGGAAGCGATCGCAATAGAGCGGCCCGCCGGCCTTGGGACCGGTGCCCGAGAGCCCCTCGCCGCCGAACGGCTGGCTGCCGACGATGGCGCCGATCTGGTTGCGGTTGACGTAGAGGTTGCCGGCCTCGACGCGCTCGGTCACGTGCTGCACCCGGTCGTCGATGCGGGTCTGCAGCCCGAAGGTCAGCCCGTAGCCGGTGGCGTTGATGGCGTCGATCACCTTGTCGAGTGCGTCGGCCTTGAAGGTGGCGAGATGAAGCACCGGGCCGAAGATCTCGCGCTCGAGATCCTCGATGCCGCCGACCCGGACCAGCGCCGGCCCGATGAAATGCCCGGCGCGCGGCACGTCGATCTGTTTCATCAGCCGGCCCTCGGCGCGGGCGGCCTCGACATAGGCATGGATGCCGTCATGCGCCTCGGCGTCGATCACCGGGCCGAGATCCGTCGACAGCTCCCACGGCTGGCCTGGGCGCAGCGCCTCCATCGCGCCTTCCAGCATCTCGATGAAATGCGGGGCGATGTCTTCCTGCACGTAGAGGCAGCGCAGCGCCGAGCAGCGCTGGCCGGCGGACTGGAAAGCCGATTCGACGATGGCGCGGATCGCCTGCTCGGGCAGGGCGGTGCTGTCGACGATCATCGCGTTGAGCCCGCCAGTCTCGGCGATCAGCGGGGTGCCGGGGTCGAGATGCTCGGCAATCGAGCGGTGGATGATCTGCGCAGTCTCGGTGGAGCCGGTGAAGGCGACGCCCGAGACGCGGCTGTTCGAGGTGAGCGCAGCGCCCACGTCGCCGGCACCGGGCAGCAGTTGCAGCGCCTCGCGCGGCACCCCGGCCTCGTGCAGCAGCTGCACCGCGCGCCACGCGATCAGCGGGGTCTGCTCGGCGGGTTTCGCCAGCACGGCATTGCCGGTGGCCAGCGCCGCGGCGATCTGGCCGGTGAAGATCGCCAGCGGGAAGTTCCACGGAGAGATGCAGGCAAACACCCCGCGCGGCGGGGCCCCCTCGGCGCGCTCGGCGTAGTAGCGCAGGAAATCAACCGCCTCGCGCAGCTCGGCCACGGCGTCGAGCTGGGTCTTGCCGGCCTCCCGGTGCAGCATCGCGAAGATCTCGCCGTAATGCGCTTCATAGAGATCGGCGGCCTTGAGCAGGGCCGCGGCCCGGTCCGAGGGGCTGGCCTGCCACGGCTGCGCAGCCTCGGCAGCGGCAGCGACGGTCTCGGGGCTGGCCCAGGTGATCTGGCCCACCTCATCGGACGGATCGGCCGGGTTCGGCACCGTCTCGGTCGCGCCGAGCGGAGCCTCGACAGCGGTGATCGGTCCGGCCTGCCACGGCGCACTGCGGAACGGTGCGCGGGCGGCGTCGATCTCGGCCAGCGTCGGACGGTGGGTCAGATCGAAGCCCTTGGAGTTCTCGCGCTCGGGGTGGAACAGCTCTGGCCCGCGGGCGAGGGGGCGCTGATCGTCGGCCTCGAACGGATCGGCGGCAACCACAGACGGCGGCACGTCCTCGTCGACGATCTGGTTCACGAAGGACGAGTTCGCCCCGTTCTCGAGCAGGCGCCGCACCAGATAGGCCAGCAGGTCGCGATGCGCGCCCACGGGCGCGTAGATTCGGCAGCGGGTGCCCGCATCGGTCTTGACCAGCCCGTGCAGCGTCTCGCCCATGCCGTGCAGGCGCTGGAATTCGAACGCATCGGTGTTGTCAGCCATGTGCAGCACGGCGGCGACTGTGTGGGCGTTGTGGGTGGCGAATTGCGGGTAGATCCGGTCGGTCATGCCCAAGAGCTTGCGGGCATTGGCGATGTAGGAGATGTCGGTATTGGTCTTGGCGGTGAAGACCGGGAACCCCGCAAGGCCCATGACCTGCGCACGCTTGATCTCGGTGTCCCAGTAAGCGCCTTTCACCAGCCGCACCATGATGCGGCGATCATGCGCCTCGGCCAGCGCGTAGAGCCAATCGATGGTCTCGGCGGCGCGCAGCCCGTAGGCCTGCACCACCACGCCGAACCCGTCCCAGCCGGCAAGCGTGGGCGAGGCGAAGGCACGCCCGATCACGTCGAGCGACAGCGACAGGCGGTCAGCCTCCTCGGCGTCGATGTTGAGCCCGATGCCGGCGGTCTTGGCTTCTTCGCAGAGCCGCAGCAGGCGCGGCACCAGCACCTCCATGACATGCTCGAACTGGCCCTCCTCGTAGCGCGCATAGAGCGCCGAGAGCTTCACCGAGATGCCGGGATTGTCGCGGATGTCCTTGGCCTTGGCGGCTTTTGCAATGGCGGAGATGGCCTTGGAATAGGCCTCGAGGTAGCGCAGCGCGTCCTCCTCGGTGCGGGCGGCCTCTCCCAGCATGTCATAGCTGTAGGTGTAGCCCTTGGCCTCCATGGCGCTGCCGCGCTTCATCGCCTTCTCGATGGTCTCGCCGAGGACGAACTGCGCGCCCATCTCCTTCATGGCGCGGCCCACGGCGGTGCGGATCACCGGTTCGCCGAGGCGTTTCATCGCATTGCGCAGGTGGCCCGCGGGGCCGGGGCGCTTCTCGGGGTCGAGGACCTTGCCGGTGAGCATCAGGGCCCAGGTCGAGGCGTTGACCAGCGGCGAGGTCGAGCGCCCCATGTGCTTGCCCCAGTTCGAGGGCGCGATCTTGTCCTCGATCAGCGCGTCGATGGTCTCGGCATCGGGGACGCGCAGCAGGGCCTCGGCAAGGCACATCAGCGCGATGCCCTCGTCGGTCGATAGGCCATACTCGGCGAGGAAGACCTCCATCATGCCGGGCTTGGTGCTGCCGCGGATCTGGGTCACGAGGTTGGCGGCGCGGTCACCGATTTCGCCGCGGTCGGCGGGCGAGAGTGCCGCCTGTTCGCGCAGCTTCGCGACGGTCGCGGCCTCGTCGGCATAGGTGTTGTGGTCGATCAGATGGCGCAGATCGGGGGCGATGTCCTTGGGCATTGGGCGTCTCCGGTGATTTTTGCCAGGATAGAGTGGTTCGTGAAGTCAATTTGCCTTAAGAGCTATTTTAGGCGCATCAAAACGACCGAAGATTCCGAGAAACGCAATGCAAGACGACTACGAAGAATACGACCGGTTCGACCGCGCGATTCTGACCACCTTAGCAGCCGAAGGGCGAATCTCGATAACCGAGCTCGCCCGTCGTATCGGGCTGTCAAAAAGCCCCACGCAGGCGCGGCTGCGCCGGCTCGAGGAGCTTGGGGTGATCCGTGGCTACCGGGCGATCCTCGACCCGATCCGCCTGCGGCTCGATCACGTGGCCTTTGTCGAGGTGCGCATGCTCGACACCCGCGAGGCCTCGCTCGAGGCGTTCAACGCAGCGGTGGCGGCGATCCCCGAGATCGAGCAGGTGCATCTGATCGCCGGGAATTTCGATTATCTGCTGAAGGTACGCACCGCCGATATGCGCAGCTATCGCCGGGTGCTGGCCGAGAAGATCTCGACCTTGCCGCATGTCTCGACCACCTCGACCTATGTGGCGATGCAGGCGGTCAAGGAAGACGGCCTGGCGCGCCCGCCGGGGGCGAGCGCCTGAGGCGCGCCGACGGGAAAGGAAAGGCGGCGGTTGCCCTTCGGGACGAAAGGGCACAGCGCGGTCATTTCGCAGGATCCCACGCGGGAAGATCGTTGTCAGTCGTCGTCCTGAGCGGTAGAGGCATCAGGGCGCGTCGTGCGGGCGTGGTGGAATGGTAGACACAAGCGACTTAAAATCGCTAGGGCCTGGCCCGTGCGGGTTCGAGTCCCGCCGCCCGCACCACTTGTCCATTGAGGCCTTTTTGCAAAGTCTAACGCTTTGAAAGGTGCGGTGGTTTTTCCGGCTTGAAGGCCGGTTTTTCGGCTCACGCCAATAGGAGCTGAATACACCATACGTAGTACTGCCCTTTTCACGCTGAAATCGCCATTTTCTATTATAAAATAAGGGCTTGAGGGGGCGTCGGGTGTTCGAGCATTTCGTCGAGCGAGCGGTTCGGGCTCGACATGCTTACAGCTTCCTCCTCAAGTAGAGCCTTCTCCTGTTGGAGTTCGGAAATGCGAACCTCGTATGGGCGTTGACTATGATCTGCGTCCGGGCAAGGTTCTCTTCGGCGAGGATTGCCCGAAGATCTTCAAGGGGATCACGCTGGCCAGGTTGAAGCCCGAGCGGACCAAGATTGGCTCTTGATAATGGCATTTCGTGAGACACGCGAAACCTGAGATCTGCTGTTGAGAATCTTCATAATGTGTTAACATCTTGACGTCGGAGAGCGCCGTGTCTGCGACGGGGCGTCTTCCGGCTTTGATGATCGGAGAGATTTCACCTTGATCGATTTGAGCGGAATATTGCGGGGTTCTCCCGTACTCGTATGCCAGTTCGCAGCGCTTTTTGTTGCCGGGTGTGCGCAAACCCTCATCCCGTCAGAAGCGGTCGGCATGTCGAGCGGCACATCCGGTGCGCGCGTCGCCAGCTTCTTCGAGGGGACTGTCTCGGACATCGTGAGTTTCGAGCCTCTCCAATTTACGCTGGACTGCTGCGAGGGGCGGCTTGAACTCGGAATGGCCGATGTCCGGAGCGCGTCTGAGGCGAGCCGGGCTGCCATTGCCGCCCTCCTGTCAGGTCGAGAGCTGAGCTGTACCGCCTTTTCCGAGGCGCCCCGTTCGGGGTCCGGGCCGGACAATTTCGTCTGGTGCAACACGACCGACGGCACGCTGCTCTCGTCGATCCTGATCGAAAGAGGGCTGGCAACCGAGAGGTGTGAGTTCAGCGGGAACCAGTTCGGAACCTGCTGATCGGCAATTGGGAAACAGGGACGGAACAGAGGAGGAAGAAGGCCAGAGGGGGGACGCCGATTTTGGGCCGGTGTCGATTTAAAGACCTGAATTTTATTGGAGGAGTGGGGCAATGACAGCGCTTACGCAACAGTATGAATTGAAGAACGTTGATTGGGCGACCTTTGGCAATGGCGATGCCAGGGATGGCAATACCACCGTCACCGTTTCTGGGGTGACCGGATCACAGAGATTCGCTTTCCTGTACTGGGGAGAGCTGAACTTCAGCGGGTCGAGCGACACCCAGATCACCGTGAACGGAACCGCCGTGACAGGGACGACGCTTGGCACGTCCGTGGACACGTGCTGGGGCTCCGACCAGAGCGTCGGATACTTTGCCAATGTCAGCGACATCGTGAACGGCGACGGAAGCTACACGATCGAAGGCATGGGTGAGGGCGGGCAGGGCGCTTCGCTGGTGGTCTTCTACGATGATGGCGACGCGACCAACAATCGCGATGTGACCATTTTTGCCGGCAACGACTCGACCGACCAGTCCGGCTCGATCACGACAATCAACCTTGGAAATCTGGAATACGAAAGCGGCAGCTCGACGCTGACGCTCTTCGTCGGCGATGGTCAGAGTTTCACCGACGGCGATCTGACGATCAACTCGACGCTTCTGGGCACCAACCAGTTTCCGGGCGGTGACGGCGCGCTCTGGGACATCAACACCTATGATATCACCTCGGTGCTGAGCCCCGGCGACAACAACCTGGCCGTCACCCATGTGAGCGATGGTGACTGCCTGCAGTTCGTGACTGCGATCGTAGACAAGGCTGCAAAGCCGCCGGTGCTTTTCCTCGACTTCGATACCGCGATCCCGCGCGACTACTATGTGACCTATGCCAGCTATCTCGGGTTCCTCGGGCTCGACGCCCGCGAGACCTCGGCCACCCGTGCCGGAACCGAGCCGCTCGGTGTGTTTACCGCAGCCCAGAAAACCGAGCTCGTTGGGCTGGTGCAGGACATCTTCGACCGCTCCGGCATCGCGATGGACGTCACGTCGACGCAACCGACCAGCGGCGATTACCACTCGGTGCGGTTCACGTCGACCAAGCTGCGTTACGACACCACCGGCGACGGCAACGACAACGCCCGTCTGCTCGGGCAGGCCTATGAGGGCGTCGACCGGTACAACACCGAGGACAACAACATCGTCGCCGTGCTGATGGATGGCAGCGATGCGATGCTGTCGGTCGCCGAGACCGTGGCGCACGAGGGGGCGCACGCCTTCGGTGCCCGTCACATCAACCCAGTGCAGGGCTCCGGGGCCGAGGTGATGGATTACGACTCGAGCGGCCTCGAAACCTTTGTGAAGACGCCGGCCAACATCACCGAGCCGCCGGTCGACGGCAAGCCCGCCACCAGCGTCACTCACAACCCTGCATACCACATCCGCCGCTACGTGAACGAAGAGAACGACACGCAGTTGCGCCTTGAGGGGCTGACCCCGGGCACCTGGGATCGCACCGCCTTCGAGAACATCCTCTATTCGCTCGGCCTCTCAGATCTGACCCAGTCTCTGAGCGACCTCTACGTTCTGGTGCTCGGAAGAGATCCGCTCGTTGAGGGCGACGACGAGAGCTTTGGCACCCTGATCCCGGTGGCTGAAAACATCGACAGCTCGGGCAACCTGACCTTCACGGTGCCGGAGGGTTCCGAATTCCGGATCGTGGCGTCGACCGGCGACAGCAGCGTTCTGGATGCAGTGCTTGAACTCGATCCGGACGCAGACGACCCCTATGCGATGACGGCCAACCCGTCGTCGAACCCGTCGGGAACGCTCGTCATGGACGATGGCACCGGCAACCCGGTGGCCATCGGCAGTTTCGCGTTGGAGGTCGAGGAGGTCATCGAGGTTGCTGACGCGGAGGCGCTTGCGCCGCTCTTCGTCTCGATTGATCGCAACATGGAGTCGGAAGCCGGCCCGGATGCCACCGTCACCGTCAGCCGCGGCGCGGAAACGACCGGCGACTTGACCGTGGTTCTGTCCAGCACGGACACCTCGGCCGCGACGCTGCCGGGGACCGCGATCATCCCCGATGGCGAAACCGAAGTGGAGGTCAGCCTCTCAATGATCGACGACTTCCGTCTCGACGGGCTGCAGACGACCACCATCCTGGCGCTTGCCGAGGGCTATGAAAGCGCGTCGACGAACTTTGACGTCATCGATGATGAGACGGCCATCATGGGGACGCTCGAGCCCGACGATCTGACAGGTACTCCGGATCTCGACGGGATCTTCGGCTTCGCAGGCGATGACCGGATTCTCGGGCTCGAATCGAATGACATCATCGGCGGCGGCCTTGGCAACGACACCGCGGTCGGCGGGCCCGGGGCTGACATCCTGTCGGGCGGGGCGAACGACGACGTCCTGATCGGGGGCAGCGTCCCACCGGTCGACGAGCTGGGCCAGACCAGTGGGGCCCAAGTCTTCCGGGTTTTCGGGGCGACGCTCGACCGCATCCCCGACTCGTTGGGATATGACAACTGGTCTGGCCAGCTCGAGAGTGGTGCGATGGTCTTGACGCAGGTGATCACCGGCTTCGTCGCATCGCCCGAATTCCAGGCCACCTACGGCGCGCTGGATGACGAAGCCTTCGTCACGTTGCTATACAACAACGTGCTTGATCGCGACCCGGATGCCGGTGGTCTGGCGAACTGGCTGTCGCAACTCGCGTCCGGAACCACACGCGAGGAGGTCGTCCGGGGCTTTTCTCAGAGCTCGGAATATATCGCGCAGACAAACGATTCGGCCAGCGCCTATGTCCTCGCGGGGATTGCGGCGCCTTTCGCGGATGATGTCTATCGCCTCTACGAGGCAACCCTCGATCGCGAGCCCGATGTGGTCGGCCTGACCAACTGGTCAACAGAGAGGGGCATGGGCACATCCTACCTCGACGTGGCGTCGGGCTTCGTAAACAGCCCCGAGTTCCAGGCCACCTACGGGGCGCTCGACGACGAGGCTTTCGTGACTCTGCTCTATAACAACGTGCTCGACCGTGATCCCGATGCGACGGGTCTCGCGAACTGGCTCCAGCTTCTCTCCGAGGGCGCGAGCCGCGAGGAAGTGGTGGAGGGCTTCGCCCAGAGTCCGGAGTTCGTGGCCAAGACGGCCGAGGCGTTCGCAGCCTACATGGCGGCGACCGAGGGCGACACTTATGACGGTGGTCCAGGCGACGACCTGATGAGCGGCAGCCTTCTGGCTGATGACTTCATCTTCGAGCGCGAGGATGCCGGACGCGACCGGGTGCTCGAGGTGGATGCCTTCGATACCGCGTCGTTCCTCGGCTTCGGCTACGCGGATGCGGCGGAAGCCAGATCCCATATGACCGAGGTGAACCTCGATGTCGTCTTCGCGGATCAGGGCGTGTCGGTGATCTTCATGCACACTGACATGGAGACGATCGATAGCATGACGATCCAGGTCTGACGGTCTGGGCCGTCTGCGCCGGGAGCGTTCCGAAGCAGCTGGCACTGACCTGCTCCGCAGAGAGGCCGAGCTTATGAGTTAGTTCTGTTCAGGGTTTGGCCCTCTACTGACCGTTGGTGATACTCCCACGGGGTGAGCCCGTCGAGGTTCGTGTGGGGGCGGCGGTGGTTGTACAACTCAATCACAGAACACCCACGGGACCGAGGAGCGCGAGGTGCTCTACCCTTGGCAGCCCTGGACGGGGCGAGTTGTTCACGTACACGAGGTGATCGCGAAGGCGGGCTGGGCTGCGTTTCGCTGTAGCCTGAGCGGTATCTCGTCGGACCGACGGCTGGAGGTTCCCGTCTGGATGTTCGATCGGGCGGCCTGCCAGTGCTGGCAAGTCGCGGTAACGCCGGTTGCCTCAGTGGCGGCTTTGCGAGCTCTGGCGGCATTGCTGCACGATGCGGCCGGCGTTCGTGATGGCGCATCGCAAATGCCAGATTCGAGCGCAACATCGAGCTCCCAGCAGGCGATTCCGGGAGATGCCGATGCCACGCCGACCAGCACCACAACAGCTCGAGTTGTTCACTCACCCCAGCGACGTCGACCAGGTTCCGGCGCCGCACTGGCAGACGTTGCCGGAGGAGGCGCGGGTAACGCTGACCGAACTGATGACCCGCCTGATCCTCGACCACGCCGCCGGCGCTCAGGCGCCTCGCCGGACGGAGGCACGACATGAAGCATGAGAAGATCAGTTCGCACCACCTGGAGCGCAAGGCGATCCTCTACGTGCGACAGTCCTCCGCCCACCAGGTGCTGCACAACCGCGAGAGCGGCGCTCTGCAATATGCGATGCGCGACCGGCTGGCGACGCTCGGCTGGTCCTGCATCGAGACGATCGACGACGACCTTGGCCGGTCCGCGGCGGGCGGCGTTGCGCGGGCGGGCTTCGACCGGATGGTCGCCGAGGTCTGCCTGGGCAAGGTCGGTGCGGTCGCGGCGCGGGAAGTGTCGCGCTTTGCGCGCAACAGCCGCGACTGGCAGCAGCTGATCGAGATGTGCCGGGTCGTCGACACCGTCCTGGTCGACCAAGAGGCGGTATATGCGCCACGCCAAGGCAACGACCGTCTACTTCTCGGTTTGAAAGGAAGTCTCAACGAGTACGAGCTCGATCTGCTGCGGCAACGGTCGCTGTCCGCCCGTTACGAGAAGGCCCGGCGCGGCGAGTTGATCGTCGCGGCTCCCGTCGGCTTCGTGAAGGCCGGCGACAGGCTCGAGAAGGACCCCGACCGCCGCGTCCAGGAGGCCATCACCCTTGTCTTCGACAAGGTGACCGAGCTCGGCAGCGCCCGGCAGGCCCTGCTCTGGTTCCTGGAGCACGGGCTGGACCTGCCCGCAAGACACGCCAATGGCGACGTGATCTGGCGCAGGCCAACCTATGCCACCATCCACCGCATGATCGAGAACCCGGTCTACGGCGGCGCCTACGCCTATGGTAAGACCCGAGTTGTGCCGAGACACGGCGCGGCCGTTCCGCGAACCGGCAGCCGCCGCAAACCGCGCGCTGAATGGCTGGCGCTGAAGCCCGGCGCACACGAAGGTTATATCAGTTGGGAACGGGCAGAGGCGATCCGCGCGATGGTCAGCGACAATACCCCCACGAGCCGGCACCATGGGGCGCCCAAGCACGGCGATGCCCTGCTCGCCGGTCTCTTGCGCTGTCGGCGCTGTGGCCGCAAGCTGACGGTCCGCTACACTGGGGCCAAGCACGACATCCCGCGCTATTCCTGCTGGCGCGGTCTGCTCGACAACGGCGAGCCGCGCTGCATCGCCTTCGGTGGCCTGCGGGTCGACGATGCCATCAAGGATGCGCTGCTGCGGGTGGTCGAGCCGGGCGCCATCACTGCGGCCGCCGAGGCCGAGGCGCAGGTCGCCAGTCGCCGCGATCAGGTTCGCGACGCGTTGGCGCGAGACCTCGAAGCTGCCCGCTACGGTGCCGACCGCGCCTTCCGCCAGTATGATGCAGCCGATCCCGAGAACCGACTTGTGGCGGCAGAACTCGAAGCGCGGTGGAACCGCGCCCTCGCACGCGCCGCCGAGATTGAGGCCAAGATCGCCGCGCATGATTCTGCAACCTCCAGGCCTTCCTCCTTGGCGGCGCTGGATGCCGCCGCGCTCGGCACGGACCTTCGCACTGTCTGGGAGGCGCCAACGACCGATGCCCGGCTCAAGAAGCGCATCGTGCGCACCGTCATCCTCGAGGTGGTCGCCGACATCGACGACGACGCCTCCGAGATCGTCCTTCTGATCCACTGGATCGGCGGCATGCATACCGAACTGCGCCTGCCGAAGCGGCGTCGAGGCCAGCGCAACAGTACAGCACCAGAGATCATCGCGGCGGTACGTCAGCTCGTTCTCCTGGCCACCGACGATCTGATCGCCGGCATCCTAAATCGAAACGGTCTGCTGACCGGTCATGGCAACCGATGGACCCGGGAGCGCGTCACCGCACTCAGGTCGCATCACAAGATCCCGGTATTCCGCCCGGCTCCCGACGGCACCGAACCCTGGCTCAACCTGACCAACGCTGCGCGCCTGCTCGGCGTCACGACCAAGACACTAAGACTGGCCGCCGAAGCCGGCAGCATCGAGGGCGTTCATCCGTTACCGGACGGTCCGTGGATCTTCGCCCGCGCGGAACTCGGCAAACCGCCAGCCCAGCAACTCACCCAGCGCGCCCGGCAGAACCCCAAATACCCCACCGGATCGCACCCCGATCAGCAAAACCTATTTACTTCAGAGGCATAGAGAGATGGGCGCAATGAAGCAGGATTGTAGTGTCTACGCCAATCCTCCAGCTTTTCCCGCGCATCTGCAAGGTTCATGAACCAGTGCGCGTTTAGACATTCGTCCACTGCCCGGCAGGGCATTGTGCAGCAATGTCCCGTGTATGGACGCCCCCGGGGCTGCAAGCGATTTTTTGACTTTGGCAACAGCATTGCGGTCGAGTTCCTTCGTGTATCCGGCCTCTGGTTGCGACCTTCAATGCCGCGGGCCCTCATGGTGAGTTCGAGGAACAGGTCCAAAACGAGAGGCCGTAGTACAAGCTACTCGGGACATTACTGGTTTTCCCATTCCTGATCTCGTCGACGCTTTGCCATGACCTCCATTCAGAACCACCGCACCCCAGCCTGCCTTCGCGCTCAGGCGTTGGCAGGGGTCTCGTAGACGCCGCCATGAGCCATGATCGCCCAGGCCATCCGCGCCATCTTGTTTGCCAGCGCAACTGCAACCAGCATTTTAGGTTTGCGAGCCAACATACGGGCCAGCCACGACCCATCTGGCGCGCCGCCGCGTTTTTGCGCGGCTTGGATCGCGGACATTGCACCGATGATCAGCAAACGCCGCAGGTCGCGCTGACCCATTTTTGATATCTTGCCCAGCCTTGTTTTACCGCCCGTAGAATGCTGGCGTGGTGCCAGCCCGATCCAGGCTGCGAAGTCGCGCCCCTTGCTGAACATCTCTGGCGGTGCCGCCAGCACGGCAATCGATACCGCCGTCACCGGGCCCGATCCCCGGCATGGTCATCAACCTGCGCGCCACATCGTCCTGTCGGGCAATCTGTCGAAGTTGCCGGGTCAGCGCGTCAATGCGCGCGCTTAGCCCGGCGATGAGATCGAAGAATATTTGGCAAAGGCCGGTGACTTCGGGCGGCAATCGTTCTCCATTCTCAGCCACAGCCTTTTCCAACCGAGGCAGATGCTGAGGGCCTTTCGGCGCGACAATCCCATGTTCAGCCAGATGCCCTCGCAATGCGTTGATCGCCTGGGTACGTTGCCCTGTCAAAAGATCGCGGGTCTTGAGTACCATCGACTGACCTTGTTGCTCGGTTGTCTTGGTCGTCACAAAGCGCATGGTCGGTCGGGACGCTGCTTCAGCGATGGCTTCGGCATCATTCGCATCGTTCTTTTGCCGCTTCACATAGGGTTTGACGTATTGCGGGGCGATGAGCCTGACATCGTGGCCAAGTCTGGAAAGCTCCCGGCTCCAGTGATGCGCACCCGCGCAAGCCTCCAAAGCGATGGTGCAAGGCTCAATCTGACCGAAAAACTCTAGCACCCGCCCTCGCGGCAACGCCTTGCTAAAGACCTTAGATCCATTTGCCGCCGCGCCATGCGCGTGAAACGAACTCTTGGCAATATCCAGCCCTACAATGCTAACCTTCTCCATGGACGCTTCCTCCTCGTAGCGAATTTCGACACCGCTACCTTGGCACAGCGATGCCGTGAGGGGGCGTCCACACCATCAAGAGGGGCGCAGCCGTCCATTGAAGCTCTCGACGAAGCCGTTCTGCATCGGTTTTCCCGGAGCAATGTAGTGTGAGTTGATAAGGTGGATGCCCCCACCAACGGCATCTCATATGCCATGATGGTTCCATTGGAACCGAACGGAGGGCACATCGATGACGACGAATATCGGCATGCTGGCGATCGACCTTGCGAAGGGTAGCTTCCAGGTCTGCGCCATCGGGCCGGAGGGGGCGGTTCTATACAACCGAAGTATGTCGCGGACGCGGCTTGCGTCCCTTCTTGCCGAGCAGCCAGCTTGCATCGTGGCGATGGAGGCCTGCGCCACGTCGCACCATTGGGGCCGGGTGGCGCAACTGCACGGCCACGAGGCTCGGCTTGTTCCGGCGGCCTACGTGAAGCCGTTCGTAAAGCGCCAGAAGAATGATCGCGCGGACGCGGAAGCCATCGCGGAGGCGGCCTTGCGCCCGACTATGCGCTTCGTGGCGGTCAAGAGCGCCGAGACCCAGGCGCGCGCGGTCGCATTCCGGACACACCAATGCCTGGTCCGGCAACGCACGCAGCTTATCAACGGGCTACGAGGACATCTGGCCGAGTTCGGACTCGTGGCGCCGAAGGGCCCGGCGAGCCTGAACGCGCTGGACGACGAGGCCACGGACCTGCCAAGCCCGGTTCGTGAGATGGGCGCGATTTACCTCGACCAAATCGCGCGCCTCACTGCGGTGATCGAACAGCTGGCGGACGAACTCCAGGCGGCATCGAAGGCAGATGCACAGCTGCGACGATTGTGTACCATCCCCGGGATCGGCCCGGTCACCGCTGGCGCGGTCTCGGCATTTGCACCGGACCTCGATACATTTGACAGCGGACGAAACTTCGCAGCGTGGCTCGGCCTGGTACCCCGGCAGAGGTCCACCGGCGGCAAGACGAGCTCGCTCGGTCAGCAAGATGGGCCAAACTGACATCAGCGCCTTCTGATTGTCGGCGCCATGAGCGTGATCCGTTGGGTGGTTCGCAAGGGCGGCAGTGCGAACCGCTGGCTGGCTGCGCTGGTGGCGCGCAAGCCCAGGATGGTCGCGGCCGTCGCGTTGGCGAATAAGATGGCTCGCATAATCTGGGCCATGACAACGAAGAAAGAGGATTATCGAATGCCGTGATCTGGGCCCGAGCAGGGCCTGAACACGGCATGGCCGCAGGGCCGGGGTGAGCGATCGACGAGGAGTAGGCGACACGGACTTCGAAGTTCAAGGCGGGAGATTCAGTCCCGGGGCTCGAGCGCTTGCAGCTCTCTGAACCGATGTGAACCCAGCCTTCCGAACAGCATACCGGCCCGTGGCGTCATGGAAGGCCACGCTCAGAGGCCTGACACACGTCCGATCGAAGACCCCGCCGACAAATCGAAGATCATGCTTGCCAAACAGGGGGCATCCACACACGTCCCCTCCGGCCCGACGGCGCAGACCTGGAAGCTACCCTTCGCAAGGTCGATCGCCAGCATGCTGATATTCGTCGTCATCGATGTGCCCTCCGTTCGGTTCCAATGGAACCATCATGGCATATGAGATGCCGTTGGTGGGGGCATCCACCGCATCAGTTCAGTTGCCACCGGGCAACGCTTTGGCCGCCGGTGGCTTAGGGGGCGCTGTGTAAGAGGGCGTACTTACTCCATGTGGAGGCCCAAGAGGTTGCTCTGCCAGCGCTGCAGCTCGTCAAAAAGTGAGTTTGAGCTTAGTCGTCTCGGGCGTACCACGCCGCATCCGGCAATGGTCCGTGAGTGGTGGTCGTTTGGCCGGTACGGCGGATCCACTGGGCGCCTGACAGTCAGGCGACCTCAGGCTCTTCTACCGAGGCAAGCTTCTTCGCGTCGAGCTTCTGTTGCAGCTTTTCGAGATCCGAGACCCCTTTGTCCTGAAGAGCAGCGGGGTTGATCTTGTGTTCCACCATGAGCTGAGCACGGAGATGTTGGAAGACGTTGAGCATCGGCGGTCCTTTCCGTCGTGAGAAAGATGCCCGGCGAGCGGCGGTGGACCCTTGGCCCGTGTCTCTTCGCGAGGGAGAGGTCCGGGTTTCGGGTCCTGAGGCGCTTCGGGCTTGGCGTCTCCTGATGGTCTTGCCGTCATTCCAAGATATAGGAATGCAGGGTCGTATTTCAATGCCATGATATTTCGATAAGTATCAGTTTTTGTTGAATTTTACGCGTTTTAACATGCATCTGAAACATAGTTTGAATGTTGTTAAGATTTATCAGGACGTTAACAATGTTTGGATCGAATCTTCAGGCCGCAAAAAAAGTCGCGGGCCGGAGCGTGTTTGCGCTCGCGGCCCCGGCCGGGTCTCGGGTTTCGCGATTGGAGAGGGCGGCCGGCCTCAGCGCGGCGGCAGGTCGAGCGGCGCCTCGGCCATTTCGGCCGCTACCCGATCATCAATCGGCGTGTCGTAGGTCATCAGCAGGTAGCCCAGAACGGAATAGAAACCGACCGTCGCGATCAGGTCGATCACCGCGTGGCGCCCGATCGCCTCGGCCAGTTCGCGCTCCTGGTCGGGGGCGAGCTTCTTGTCGTCGACCAGCGCGTCGACGGCGCGGGTGATGAGCCCGTCCTCGCCCTCGGGCGTGCCGCCGATGGCTTCGATGCGGGCATCGCTGAAGCCGAGCTGGCGCGCTCTTGAGACGTGGTGCGCCCATTCATAGGGCGAGCCCAGCCGGTAGCCCGCGCGCAGGATCACCACCTCCGAGCGCTCGAGCCCCAGCGCCGTGTCGCGCACGATGTGCTGGCGCAGCGGTGCCCAGGCGCGCAGCAGGTCCGGGTGATGCGCCATGGTGCGGTAGACGTTGAGCGCCCCCGCGAATCCGTCGCGCAGGTCGGCAATCTCCTCGGGCCAGTCGGCATCGGGGATGGGCGGGCAGGGCGAAGCGGTCATGGCAGGCTCATCTGAAAAGGGGAATCGTGGTGATGAGCCTAGAGGCTGGCACGGTCCCCGCCAATGCGCCGCGTCCCGACAAGACGTGGCGTTGATCGAGCGCAAGGAGCGCGGCGGTCGTGCGCCCTAGCATGTCTGCGCCGGGGGCAGGGGAGGCCAGCATGACCAGCCGCATCGACCAGATCCTCGCGCGCATCGACGCGCTGCATGACGAGCTCGAAGAAGAGATCGGACGCCGCCGTGACGCGTTTCACTACCGGCTCGAGAAGAACCGCGTGCGCTTCGAGTCCGAGAGGCTGCGTCAGCAGCGCGCCCTGCGGATGCGCTGGCGGACCTTCCTCGCACGGGCGAACCCGTGGCACATCCTCACCGCGCCGCTGATCTACGGCCTGATCGTGCCCTTCGCGCTGCTCGATCTCTGCGTCTCGCTCTATCAGGCGATCTGCTTCCGCGCCTACGGCATCCCGCGGGTGAAGCGCCGCGATCACATCCGCATCGATCGCCATCACCTCGCCTATCTCAACGTGATCCAGAAGGCGAACTGCGTTTATTGCGGCTATTGCAACGGCTTGCTCTCCTATGTGACCGAGATTGCCTCGCGCACCGAGGCCTTCTGGTGCCCGATCAAGCACGCCGCCCGGATCGCGCAGCCGCATCGCCGCTATCCGCAATTCACCGATTACGGCGATGCGGAGGGCTACCAGGACGGGCTCGAGGCCTCGCGACGTGACGTCACACGGGGCGACCGCTGATTGCCAAGCCATGCGCTGAGCGCGTATCTTTTTCCGTAAGCCATGCGTTTTAGGAATGCCCGTTCTGCGGGCGCATTCTCTGTCTTCTCGGCAGGAGCGAGGGCTGCATACAGTGGTGTGCAGAAGTTTTCCCGGTCTGAGCGGGGCGCGGCCGGGCCGTGCCACCCGCAGTGGAGGAGCCCCCATGACGCGACAATCCCGCATCGCCCATCCCGATTTCCAGAGCCGCCTGATGAGCGCCGAGGACGCCGCCGCACTGATCCATGACGGCATGACCGTCGGCATGAGCGGCTTCACCGGCTCGGGCTATCCCAAGTCCGTGCCCACGGCTCTGGCGGCCCGGATCGAGGCCGCGCATGACGCGGGCGATCCGTTCCGCGTCAAGGTCTGGACCGGCGCCTCGACCGGGCCCGAGCTCGACGGGGCGCTGGCCAAGGCCGACGGCATCGAGTTCCGGCTGCCCTACAATTCCGATCCCATCGCGCGCGAAAAGATCAACGCGGGCGAGATGAACTATTTCGACATGCACCTGAGCCAGGTCGCGCCGATGGCGTGGCAGGGCTTTCTGGGCCGGCTCGACGTGGCGGTGGTCGAGATTTCCGGCATCACCGCCGAGGGCGCGCTGATCCCGTCCTCGTCGATCGGCAACAACAAGACCTGGCTCGATTGCGCCGACAAGGTGATCCTCGAGCTGAACCGCTGGCAGAGCGACGCGCTAAACGGGATGCATGATATCTACTACGGCACCGCCTTGCCGCCGAACCGGCGACCGATCCCGCTGGTGGCGCCCGACGACCGCATCGGCCAGCCGCATTTCATGGTCGATCCCGAGAAGGTGGTCGCCATCGTCGAGACCGATGCGCCCGACCGCAACCTGCCCTTCGCCAAGCCCGACGCGGTGGCCGAGGCCATCGCCGGGCACCTGCTGGAGTTCTTCGCCCACGAGGTGGCGCGGGGCCGGTTGCCCGAGCATCTGCTGCCGCTGCAATCCGGCGTGGGCAACGTCACCAACGCGGTGCTCTCGGGGCTGATGGAGGCGCCCTATCACGGCATGACCGCCTACACCGAGGTCATTCAGGACGGCATGCTCGACCTGCTTGATGCGGGCAAGCTGCGCCTGGCGTCGGCCACGGCCTTTTCGCTCTCGCCCGAGGCGGCGGAGCGCTTCAACAACGAGGCGGCGCGGTTCCGCGACAAGCTGATCCTGCGCCCGCAGGAGATCTCGAACCATCCCGAGCTGGTGCGGCGGCTGGGCTGCATCGCGATGAACGGGCTGATCGAGGCGGATCTCTACGGCAACGTCAACTCGACCCACGTGATGGGCTCTCGGATCCAGAACGGCATTGGCGGCTCGGGGGATTTCGCCCGCAACGCCTATGTCTCGATCTTCATGACGCCCTCGACCGCCAAGGACGGCAAGATTTCGGCCATCGTGCCGATGGCCTCGCATGTCGATCACATCGCGCAGGATGTGCACGTGCTGGTGACCGAGCAGGGTCTGGCGGATCTGCGCGGGCTGGCGCCGAAGCAACGCGCCGAGCTGATCATCGAGCGCTGCGCCCATCCCGACTATCGTGAGGCGTTGCGCGATTATGCGACGCGGGCGAAGGCGGGCTCTTTCGGAGGTCATGCCCCGCATCTTCTGGGCGAGGCGCTGTCGTGGCACCAGCGCTTCGTCGAGACCGGATCGATGGGCTAGGGTGCGACATGCGGCGGTGTTACCGCTGCCTGCCGCGGGTGTCGCCCTGCGGCGCGCCGAAATCCGCGCGGGGCAGCGTGCTGCGACGCTCTGCGGCTTGATTTCACGGACCGTCCGTCCGACGCTTGGGGCGACCCGACTCTGTCCTGCTTTGCCACGCCCGCCCGGGAGGCCCAGACCATGTCCCTGCTTGCCGACCTGCTGACCACCGTATTCGAGCGCCGTGCCCGCATCGGGCCGATCCTGCGCCGCGATCCGCGCAGCACCGAGGCGCTGATCTCCGACCTGATGGGCGCGAGATCGGAAACCGCGGCGCTGTCACTGGCGCGGCGGGTGCTGCAGCGCTACGTCGAACTGGACGATGCCGGGAAGCTGGCCATCTTCCGCCACGTGGCCGAGACCTACGGGCTTGATGCCGAGGCGCTGCGCAGCGCGCTCGACGCCTTTGAGGCCGCGCCCTCCGGCACCACCTACCGCGCCTTCACCCACGCCTGCGAGGCCCCGAGGCAGGAGCTGATGCGGCGTCTCAACGCGGTGCCCGGCGGCACCGAGAGACTGGTGCAGATGCGCGCCGACCTGCGCCGGCTGGGCGGCGACGAGGCGGCGCTGCAGGCGCTGGATCTCGATGCCAAGCACCTGCTCCGGGCGTGGTTCAACCGGGGCTTCCTCGTGCTGCGCCCGATCAGCTGGGAGAGTCCGGCGCATATCCTCGAGAAGATCATCGAATACGAGGCGGTGCACGCGATCCACAGCTGGGACGACCTGCGCCGCCGTCTCAAGCCCGCCGACCGGCGCTGCTTTGCCTTCTTCCACCCGGCGATGCCCGACGAGCCGCTGATCTTCGTCGAGGTGGCGCTGACCAAGGGCATTCCCGGCTCGATCCAGAAACTGCTGGCCGAGGATCGCTTGCCTGGCGGCAGCGGCGAGGCCGACACGGCGGTGTTCTACTCGATCTCCAACTGCCAGCCGGGGCTCGCGGGGATCTCCTTCGGCAACTCGCTGATCAAGCAGGTGGTCTCGGACCTTGCCGCCGAACTGCCCGGTCTCAAGACCTTCGTGACACTGTCGCCGATCCCGGGGCTGACGCGCTGGCTCAAGGCAGAGGGCCGGAGCTTCGATCCGCAGGACGGCAAGGCGATGGCGGCGCTTGCAGCGCATTACCTGCTGCATGCCAAGCGCCCGGACGGCCAGCCGGTCGATCCGGTGGCGCGCTTTCACTTGGGCAATGGCGCGATGGTGCAGGCAGTACACGCGGAGGCGGATGTCTCCGAGAACGGGCTGCGCCAGTCGGGCGGGGTGATGGTGAACTATCTCTACGATCTGAACCGGGTCGAGAAATATCACGACCGGTATGCCGACAGCTTCGAGGTCACCGCGGCGCAGGGCGTGAAATCGCTCGCCAACACGCGCGAGAAGGTGGCGGCGGGCTGAGCCGACCGCGCCTGCGCGCCGCGACCCAATGCATCGGCAATCTGGGGAACGGAGGGCGCCTGCGGGCGCTCAGAACGCCTTGAACGTGAGCGTGGTGAGGGTGCGCTCGATCCCCGGCACATCCGCGAGCTGCTCGTTGATGTAGTGGCCGACATCCGAGCCCTCGGGGATGTAGAGCTTGACCAGCAGATCCCATTCGCCCGAGGTCGAGTAGAGCTCGGAGTGGATTTCGCGCAGCGCGATTTCTTCCGCCACCTTGTAGGTGGTGCCGGGGGTGCAGCGGATCTGGACGAAAACGCAGGTGGTCATGGCGGTCTCCTTCGGGCGCAAGCTGGCACAGACGCCACGCCGGCACAAGATGCGCCAGCGCGCCGCTTGGCCTGCGCGCGCGGCGCGCCTATAAGCGCCCGGACATCCGAGGAGTATGCCCATGCGCAAGGCCAGCATCAGCCGCAAGACCGCCGAAACCGCGATCGAGGTCAGCATCGATCTCGACGGCAGCGGCACCTATGACAACCAGACCGGCGTCGGCTTCTTCGATCACATGCTGGACCAGCTGTCGCGGCACTCGCTGATCGATATGACGATCCGCGCCGAGGGCGATTACCACATCGACGATCACCACACCGTCGAGGACACCGGCATCGCCATCGGGCAGGCGCTGGTCGAGGCCCTGGGCGACAAGCGCGGCATTCGCCGCTACGGCTCCTGCCACCTGCCGATGGATGACGCGCAGGTGCGCGCCGCGCTCGATCTCTCGGCGCGGCCCTTCCTGGTCTGGAACGTCGACTTCCCGAGCCAGAAGATCGGCACCTTCGATTGCGAGCTCGTGCGCGAGTTCTTCCAGGCGCTGGCGACCCATGGCGGCATCACGCTGCACGTGGACCAGCTGCACGGGTTCAACTCGCACCACATCGCCGAGGCCGCCTTCAAGGCCGTCGCCCGCGCGCTGCGCGAGGCGGTCGAGCCCGATCCGCGCAAGGGCGACGCCATTCCCTCGACCAAGGGCGCGCTCTGAGCGTGCCCGCGCCTAGGCGGCGATGACGGCCCCCGTGCCCGCAAGGGCGCGGGCCAGCGATTTCGGGTAGCGGATGAACAGGATCGCCGGGTTGGCAATGCCCTCGGCCGCGATGGTCTCTGAGAGCGCGCCCAGCGTGGTGGCGACGTGCCGCTCCTCTGGGGTGCTGGCCCGGGTCACGATCTCGACCGGGCAGGCGGCCGGGGCGCCGGCGCCCATCAGATCGGCCTGAACTTGCGCGGCGCGCTCCACCGCCATGTAGAATGCCATAGAGGTGCCGGGATGGGCGAGGCGGGCGCGGTCGGGGGCGGCGTCGCCGGGCTTGCAGGTGCCGGTGGTGATCACGAAGGTGTCGGTCTCGCCGCGCTCGGTCAGCGGGCGGCCGATGCTGGCGGCGGCGGCCGACGCGGCGGTGATGCCGGGCACGATCTCGACCTCGATGCCGGCGGCGCGGGCGGCGGCGATCTCCTCGCAGGCACGCCCGAAGATCGACGGGTCGCCGGATTTCAGCCGCACCACCCGCAGCCCGAGCCTGGCCTTGGCGACGATCAGCCGGTCGATGCGGCCCTGCGGCCATTTGCAGGCGCCCACGTCCTTTCCGACGTAGATGCGCTCGGCCCCGGGGCGGGCGAGCTCCATGATCTCGGGATCGACAAGCCGGTCGTAGAGCAGCACGTCGGCGGCACGGATACGCTCGAGCGCGCGCAGGGTGAGCAGGTCGCGGGCGCCGGGTCCGGCGCCGACGAGCGCGATGTGGCCTTTGGTCTTCGGATGCGTCATCGGGAGGATCTCCATGCGCAGGGTGCAGAAACAAAAAAAGCCGCCGACGCGTCGCATCATCTGAAGCGACGGATCGAGCAGCTTTGCTCAGCGATCCCGGTCATTCGGGAGACAGGTGCGGCGCCATTGCCGCGTGTTCTCAGCTAAGAGGGCAGGGGCGGGATTCGCGCAAGGGTTTTGTGCCGCAGCGGGGGGCTGCCCGCCGGCTTGGGGCCGAGCGGGGGCGTATCTGCACAGAACGCAGGCAGTCCGGCGCGATCAGTAGCGCTGCCGCTCGATGCTCACCCGACCGTCGGCGTCGCTGCGCAGGAATGTCAGGTCGCCATATTCCAGCGGAGGGCCTCCGGGCAGGCCGAGGGTCTCCCAGATCGTCGTCAGGTTGCCCTTGTTGCCGACCCAGAGCACGCTGCGCTCGGCCGATGCGGCGGCAAGCGCCGCGGTCGGGGCTTCCTGCGGGATGCGGTTGACGGCGAGGCCGCGGGCCTCGGAGATGGGGGCGGCGGTGTCGAGATTGCGCTGGATGCCGGGGCTGTAGATCGCGTCGAGCGCCACGCCGTCGAGCGCGGTCACCAGATCCCGCGCACGCTGCCTGCCACGGTCGTTGAGCAGATCCTCCGAGCCGCTGCGGTCGCCATGCCGGGTCAGGATCAGCGTGCTCTCCGGCGGCAATGTCACCGGCCCGCTCGCGCCGCAGGCGGCGAGCGCGGTGGCGGCGAGGATGAAGTAACGGCGTTGCATGGCGATGGCCCTCCCTGATGTCCCTCGCGGAAGCATATCAAAACGAGACGCCTTGCCGGATGTTTTCTTGGGCCGGGACGGGGGCGGTCTTGATGCGGGCGCAATGCAAAGGCCCCCGCAGATCGCTGCGGGGGCCTCTGTGTGTCGTGTGACCTGCGCTCGGTCGCGCGGGTGTCAGTCCAGCGCGGCGTCGCAGCGTGCGCAGGTGGCCGCGTGGGTGTGGGTGCCCACGTCGGGAAGGATCTTCCAGCAGCGCTGGCACTTCTCGCCATCGGCCTTCTCGAACACTACGCCGACGCCCGGCACCTCGGTCATGCGGAAGGCCTCCTGCGGGGCGGGGTCTGCGGTCAGGCGGATGCCCGAGGTGATGCAGAGATCCTCGAAGGTCACGGTCTTGAGCGCCGCGAGCATCTCGGCATCTTCCACATGCACGATGGGGGCCGCCTCGAGCGAGGCGCCGATCACCTTGTCCGTCCGCTGGATTTCCAGCGCCGCGGTCACCGCGCGGCGCGCGGCGCGGACCTTGGCCCACTTCTCGGCCAGCGCCTCGTCGCGCCAGCTTGCCGGCGTCTCGGGGAAGTCCTGCAGGTGGATCGAGCTCTGCTCGCCGGGGAAACGGTCGAGCCAGACGTCTTCCATGGTGAAGACGAGGATCGGCGCCAGCCAGCTGGTCAGGCGGTGGAACAGGATGTCCATCACCGTGCGCGCGGCGCGGCGGCGCTCGGTGTCGCCATCGCAATAGAGCGCGTCCTTGCGGATGTCGAAGTAGAAGGCCGACAGGTCCACGGTGCAGAAGGTAAAGACCGACTGGAACACCGACTGGAAATCGTAGCTGCGGTAGCCTTCCTGCACCTTCGCGTCGAGCTCGGCTAGACGGTGAAGCACCCAGCGCTCGAGCTCGGGCATGTCGTCCGCGGCGACCCGGTCAGCTTCCGAGAAGTGCCCCAGCGCACCCAGCATGAAGCGCATGGTGTTGCGCAGGCGGCGGTAGCTGTCGGCGACGCCCTTGAGGATCTCCGGCCCGATGCGTTGATCGGCGGTGTAGTCGGTCTGGGCCACCCAGAGACGCAGGATGTCGGCGCCGTACTGCTTCACCACCTCTTCGGGGACGATGGTGTTGCCGAGCGACTTGGACATCTTGTTGCCCTTCTCGTCCAGCGTGAAACCATGCGTCACCACGTTGCGATAGGGCGCGCGCCCGATGGTGCCGCAGGCCTGAAGCATCGAGGAGTGGAACCAGCCACGGTGCTGGTCGGTGCCCTCCATGTAGACATCGGCGATGCCGTCCTCGGTGCCGTCCTCGCGGTCGCGCAGCACGAAGGCGTGGGTCGAGCCACTGTCGAACCACACGTCGAGCACGTCGAAGACCTGCTCCCACTCGTCAGCCGCATAGTCCGACCCGAGGAAGCGTTCCTTGGCGCCCTCGGCGTACCAGCAATCGGCACCCTCGGCCTCGAAGGCCTCGCAGATGCGGGCATTGACCGCCGGATCGCGCAGCAGGAAGCCCTCGTCGGTGGGCAGGGCGCCCTTTTTCACGAAGCAGGTCAGCGGCACGCCCCAGGCGCGCTGGCGCGACAGCACCCAGTCCGGGCGGCTCTCGATCATCGAGTAGAGTCGGTTGCGGCCCGATTGCGGGGTGAATTTCACCAGCTCGTCGATCGAGCGCAGCGAGCGCTCGCGGATGGTGGTGCCGTACGCGTCCTGACCGTCGCCCACGGCGCGGTCGATGGCGGCGAACCATTGCGGCGTGTTGCGGAAGATCACCGGCGCCTTGGACCGCCAGCTGTGCGGGTAGGAGTGCTTGATCTTGCCGCGTGCCAGCAGTCCGCCGACCTCGGTCAGCTTGTCGATCACCGCCTTGTTGGCGTTGCCTTCCTTGCCGTTCGGCTTGAGGATCATCTTGCCGCCGAAGAATGGCAGGTCCTCGCGGAAAGAGCCGTCTTCCATGACGTTGTAGGTGATGACCTGCTTGAGCATCCCGAGATCGCGGTAAAGCTCGAACTCCTCCATGCCGTGCGACGGCGCACAGTGCACGAAGCCGGTGCCTTCCTCGTCGGTGACGAAGGGCGCGGCACGGAAATCACGCGGATCGTCCCACTCGCCTTCGCCGCCCTCGGCGCCGGCCAGCGGATGCGCCAGCGTCATCGCGGCAAGCTGGTGCGGGGTCACGTCCGAGACGCGCGTCCACTGGCTCTCGTCGAGGCGCGCGCGGGCAAAGGTCTGCGCCGCGAGCTTGTCGGCGAGGATGTAGCGCTCGCCCTTGGCGGCCCAGCATTCCTCGGGTGTGTCGGTGACCTCGTAGAGCCCGTACTGGAACTCCTCGCCGAAAACGACGGCCTTGTTCGAGGGGATGGTCCAGGGGGTGGTGGTCCAGATCACCACGTAGGCGCCGAGGAACGTGTCATGCGCGGCCTGCGCGGCGCTGACCGCCGCCTGGCGCTCGTCGTCGCTTTCTTCCTCGCTGGCGCGGTCGACCTCGGGGGCGTCATATGCGCTGACCTTGAACTTCACCCAGATGGTGAAGCTTTCCTTGTCGTGGTACTCGACCTCGGCCTCGGCCAGCGCGGTCTTTTCCACCGGGGACCACATCACCGGCTTGGAGCCCTGGTAGAGCGTGCCGGTGGTGAGGAACTTCATGAATTCCTCGGCGATGACGCGCTCGGCGTGGTAGTTCATCGTCAGGTAGGGATCGGCCCAGTTGCCGGTGATGCCAAGGCGCTTGAACTCGTCGCGCTGGATGTCGACCCAGCCTTCGGCAAACTTGCGGCATTCCTGCCGGAAGTCGATCACCGGGACCTCGTCCTTGTTCTTGCCCTTGGCGCGGTACTGTTCCTCGATCTTCCACTCGATCGGCAGGCCGTGACAGTCCCAGCCCGGCACGTAGCGCGCCTCGTGGCCCATCATCTGGTGGCTGCGGACGATCATGTCCTTGATCGTCTTGTTCAGCGCGTGGCCGATATGCAGGTGACCGTTGGCGTAGGGCGGGCCGTCATGCAGGGTGAACGGCGGGCGCTCGGCGCCTTTCTCGCGCAGGCGGTCGTAGATGCCGATGTTTTCCCAGCGCTCCAGCCACTCCGGCTCGCGCTTGGGCAGGCCCGCGCGCATCGGGAAGTCGGTCTTGGGAAGGTTCAGCGTGTCCTTGTAGTCAGGCGTTTCGGCGCACATGATCTGTGGTCCCGGTTCTTGAATCGTGAATTGGGGAATGGTCGGTCGGCGCGGTCGTCCATACGCCTTGTCCCGGCGACTCTGCTCTCAGAGCGCCGGGCATGTAATTCGAATGATGATCTCGAAACGGCCCATCATGGGCGGCCTTATAGGCCCGCGACTCGCGATGGTCCAGAGCTTGCGGCGGCGGCGCAAGGCGCGAGAGCTTGGCGAGAATCCCCCGAGGCGCGGTCGAATCCGGCGTCAGACCGCCGGTTGCGGCGATGCCGCGCTGCGGCGCGGCGGGGATCAGCCTACCTTAGGTTGTGTTTCTGGCGGTCGATTGCCGCATTCGTCGTGATCGGGGCGCGGGTCGATACGTGGCCGGGCGGCTGTGCTTCACTTGGTCCAAGGAGGCGCGGCAGACCGTCGCGCCGGGCATCTGCCCCCCGCGCCGAGAAGGAGAGCCGTCATGGCCTATCCCGACGAACAGCTGAAGCGATCCGATCCCCATGCCCCGCAGGGCCGGGCCGATCCGGGGCCGCTTGGCCGCGCGCGCAGTGGCGGCAGCCGGCTGACCGGCATCCTCGTCGCCGTGATCCTGGTCCTCGGCGTGGTCTTCGCCGTGAATCTGTTTCTGGGCGGCGGCGAGACCGACACCGCGCCGGCGGCCGTCTCAGACACAACCGATACCACGGTGCCAGGGGATGGCGCCGTGGCCCCCGCGACCGGAGGGGCTGACGACACGGCACCGGTTGCGTCCGACGCGCCGGCCGAGTAAAGGCCCGCGTTCGCCGCTCCCGCCCCGGATCGAGGCTCCTTCCCTGACGGGAGTCGCGCCACCACTCACGGACCCTTGGGCGGGGGCGGCACATGTGTCGCGAGAATGGGTCATCGCGACCGCATCGGCGTCGCGATCCGGTTCCCGTCGATATGTGACAATCCGGCCGCAACTGGCGGGAAGTGGCGCAGGCGATCCCGTCTTTGCGCGATCCGCCGCGCATGTCTGCGGCGGACGGAAATACCGCGCGACAAACACCCGTTCGAGGCCCATGTGAGCCTTGTTCTGCTCTTTCTGCCAATCGAGTATATTGCAATGTCCCAGTCGAGAGACGACTGCCCCCCGCCCGTGCGGCCCGAGCCGCTGTTGCCCGTCGATCTGCGCGGTCTGGATTGGACCGCCGCGCTTGTCTTCGCCGTTCTGCTGGCGCTTGGCATGCTGGTGGGCCACGACGCCGTGACCAACACCCGCGACACGCTGCGCGAACCGATGATCGAGGTGCAGGCGGCCTTGCCCTGACTCCGGTCTGCCGGCGATACGTTGGGCGCGCCGCCGGGGTTCAGGCGCCGGCGAAGAGGCTGCCGACGATATAGGCGATGCTTGCCGCAACGCCTCCGATCAGGAAAGTCTCAAGCCCGGAGCGCCACCACGGCGCCAGCGACCAGCGGCTCTTGTAGGCGCCGATGGCGAAGAACACCGCCATGGTCAGGAGCGTCGCGACGATAAAGGAGTGGGGCAGGGCCAGCAGGAACGGCAGCAGCGGCACCATCCCCGCGATCAGGAAGGCGCCGAAGGTGAAGAGCGCCGCCCGCAACGGGTGCGGATCCACCGAGGACAGGCCGTAGATTCCGTCGAGAATCATTGCGACCGCGTGCTCGGGCGTGCGGCTGATCTCGTTCGCGGCGCTGTCGAGCGTGCCATCCTGTAGCCCCTTGGCGGCGAAGATCCGGCGCAGATCGGCGCGCACGGCCTCGGGGTCGTGCCTGAGCCGCAAGGTCTCTATCCTGCGCAGGCGGTTGAGGTCATCGAGCTCGGCCTTGGTGCCCGAGTAGTTGCCGGCGGCCATCGAGAAGCCATCGGCAAAGACATTGGCGAATCCCAGCGCGATGATCACCAGCGGCGGCAGGCCCGCGCCCGCCACCCCCGCAACGATGGCGAAGGTGGTGACCGCGCCGTCGATGGCCCCGTAGATGATGTCACGCAGGTTGCCGCGCCCGTTCGGAACGGCGGACGGCTGCGGGTCGTGGCTGGCAAGGGTCATGGCTGGCGTCTCCCGTCGCGACTCTGCCGCAGCGGTGGGGCGCATAATATGAGATGGATCAAGCCGCGTCGGATGTCCCGGCTGCCGGCGCGGCTCAGGCCTTGTCGGCGCTCTTCACCAGCCCGGAAAGCGCGCTGCGGATGATCACGCGCACCGAGGGGCGCTTGACAGCCTGGAAGGGCAGGGGCCGGCAGACCTCGATGGCGGCAACGCCCACCCGCGCGGTCAGCGCGCCGTTGACCAGCCCCTCGCCGAAGCGGCGCGAGAGCTTGCCAAGCAGCCCGCCGCCGAGGATCGGCTCGAGCATGTCGTCGCCCACCGCGACCGCGCCGGTGGCCACCAGATGCGACATCACCGCCTTGGTGAGCCGCCAGCTGCCCAGCGTGCCGGAGCGGCCACCATAGATCTCGGCGATGCGGCGGATCATCCGCATGTTGGCGCCGAGCGCGGTGGCGACATCGGCCAGCGCCAGCGGCACCAGCGCCGTGACCGTCGCCACCTGCCGGGCCGAGGCCTCGACCTCGCGCCGGGCGGCGGCGTCGAGCGGTGAGAGCAGTTCGGTCTCGGCAAGGCCCAGGAGACCCGAGGCGTCGAAGATCTCGGCCTCGCGCTCGCGCAGGCGCTCGCGGCCCCAACGGGTGTCGTCGCGGCCCGCGTAGAGGGCGGTGAGTTTGCCGGTGACGGCGCGGGCGGCCTTGAGATCCTCGTCCGCCAGCGCCTGCGCCGAGGCGCGGTGCAGCGCGTCGACGCGGCTCAGCCGGGACAGCGCCGCCAGTTCCTTGATCACGATCAGCAACACCACCAGCACGAAGAGCGCCATCAGCGCGGTGACGGCGTAGCCCAGCAGCGGCACCGAGACGATCAGGTCGGTGACGAAGCGCCAAGCGGCAATCGAGACCAGCGCCGAGATCAGCGTGCCGAGCAGCGCCCAGAACCAGCGTGCCAGCCGCGACGGGCGGCGCGCGGCGAGCACTGCGGCGGTGGTCATCGCGCGGCCCTCGGGCAGGGTCGGGGCTATGTCCGGCTCGGGCACCGGGGGCGCCTCGGAGGGGGTGGCCGGGGCGGCGCTTTCATCAAGCTCGAACAGCACCGGGCCGCGTCTGTCGCCGGGTTTGTCCTTGTCGCTCATGATCCGGGCTCCTTGGCTGCGGCGCTGGCCGGGGCGATCCAGCGGTAATGGATGTCGGGCAGACCTTCCTCGTTGTCCGAGCCGTCGCCGCGCTCGATCTCGGCAAAGCCCGTGCCTTCGTAGAAGCGGCGGGCAGCGGTGTTGGCGGCGAAGGTCCAGAGGTCGAGCGCAGGGCTTTCGGCCTTGGCGTGAGCCATCAGCGCGCGGCCGATGCCGCGGCGCTGCCAGCCCGGGGCGATGAAGAGGGCGTGCACGTAGCTGCCTTCTCGGGCGAGAAAGCCCGTCACCGGGCCGCCCTCCGCGGCCTCGGCCACCGTCACCCAGCCGCGCGCGATCAGCAAATCGGCATGGGCGATGTCCTCGGCCGCCGAATGCAGGCGCGGTTTCCAGGCCCGCGCCGCCACCGCTGCGGACATCATCGCGCCCATCGGGCCCGCGTCTAGGCTGCGCGCCGGGCGCAGCGCAGACGTCACGTCCGGGCTCACAGCCGGTCTCCGAACAGGAACTGTGCAGCGCGGTCGAGGCGGATATGCGGCGGGCCCTCGCCGGGCTTGAGGCTGAGCCGCGACGGGGCGAAGCGCATGATGGCATAGTCGCCGTCGAGCCATCCCTCGGCGCCCTCGCGGGCGGGGCCGAGCAGGCGGGCCGGGTCCTCGGGCAGCTCGCCGGGATAGAACGCCGCCTCGCGGCCACGGCTGCCATCGTCCTGCAGCAGCGTGCCGCGCACGCAGTCGAACTGGTCCCCGTTGCGCGGCAGGGTCTGCTCGACCGTGGCGCGCAGAGAGGCGATCGACATGGCGCCGGTCTCGGCCCCGGCAAAGCGTGCGCGGTCGCGGGCGTCGCGGGTCAGCGCCTCCATGATGGCCGTCAGCCGGCCGTGCTGGGTGTGGTGCAGATGGTCGGCCTTGGTGGCGGCGAAGAGGATCTTCTCGACCCGCTTGCCGAGCAGCAGGCTGGTGAGGAATGCGTTGGCACCCGGGCGGAAGGCGGTGAGGATCTCGGCCATCGTCCGGCGCAGATCCTCCATCGCGGCGGGGCCGGCATGGATCGCGCCGAGCGCATCGACCAGCACCACCTGCCGGTCGATGCGGGAGAAGTGGTCGCGGAAGAAGGGCTTCACGATCTGGGATTTGTAGGCCTCGAAGCGGCGCTCCATCTCGCGCCAGAGCGATTTGCGCGGCGGATCGGAGGGTTTGGGCAGCGGCGCGAAGGTCAGCGCCGGGCTGCCCTCCTTCTCGCCGGGCAGCAGGAAGCGGCCCGGGGTGCAATCCGAGAAGCCGGCATTGCGCGCGGCGTGCAACGCTTCTGTGAAGCGGGAGGCCAGTGCCTTGGCGCGGACCTCGTCCAGCGTCTGCGCGCTGTCCTCGGCGTGCGCCATCGCGACGTAGTCGGCACCTCCGGGGCGATTCTCAAGGCGAGAAAGGCTCTCCTCGGCCCACTCGGCATAGCTCTTGTCCATCAGGCCGAGGTCGAGCAGCCACTCACCGGGATAGTCGACAATGTCGAGATGCACGGTGCGTGGGCCCGACATGCCAGACAAGAGCCCGGTCGGGCGCAGCCGCAGCGACAGGCGCAATTGCGACACCGCGCGGGTGCTGTCGGGCCAGTGCGGGGTCGGGGAGGTGAGCGCGCCGAGATGGGCCTCGTAGTCGAAGCGCGGCATGGTGTCGTCGGGCTGCGGCTGAAGATAGGCGGCGAGGATGCGGCCCTCGCTCTCGGCCAGCAGCTGCGGCATCCGCGCCCGGTCCATGAGGTTGGCCACCAGCGAGGTGATGAACACCGTCTTGCCGGCGCGCGACAGGCCGGTGACGCCGAGCCGGACCACCGGCTCGGTGAACGGGCTGGTCAGCGTGTCGGTGACGTTTTCGACCCCGCGGGTCAGCCTGTCGGCGATGGTTCCGATGACCAAGGTCTGCCTCTCTGCCTGTGCTTGTCTGGCTGTGCTGCGCCCTACAGATAGACCCGGGGCCCCACAGTTGCCAGTGAGGCAGATCAGAAACCGAGCAGGGAGAGCATCCAGAAGCAGGCGGCGGAGAGCAGCGCGGCGGCGGGAACGGTGATCACCCAGGCCGCGACGATGGTCATGAAATGCGACCGGCGCACCAGCTTGCGGCGGGCACGTTCCTGCCGTGCGAGGCGGGTCCCGCTGGCGCCATTGACGTTCGCCTTGCGGGCGCGTCGCTCCATGTACCACTCGCGGAAGAAGCCGACGCCGAACACGCCGCCGACCGCGATATGGGTCGAACTCACCGGCAGGCCGAGCCACGAGGCGGCGATCACGGTGACCGCTGCGGAGAGCGCCACGCAATAGGCGCGCATCGGGTTGAGCTTGGTGATCTGGCTGCCGACCATGCCGATCAGCTTCGGCCCGAAGAGCACCAGACCGAACGAGATCCCCAGCGCGCCGATCAGCATGACCCAGAGCGGGATGGTCACCTCGTCGGCCACCCCTGCGGATTGCTGGACATAGGCCACCGCCGCGAGCGGACCCACGGCATTTGCCACGTCATTGGCACCGTGGGCAAAGGAGAGCAGCGCCGCCGAGACCACCAGCGGCAGCCGGAACATGGTCTTGAGCGAGCGGTTGCGGTTCTCGAGCCCCTCGGACTGGCGCCGGATGAAGGGCACCGAGAGCGCCCAGAAGATCACCCCGGCCACGGCGCCGATCAGCAGCGCCGTCTGCAGATCGATCTGCATCACGTGCTGCAGGCCCTTCAGGGCCAGATAGGTCCCGAAGGCGGCGCTCATCAGCCCGATCAGGACCGGCACCCAGACCCGCGCGGCGGCGATCTTGTCTTCGACATAGATCACCCGCCACTTGATGAAGGCGAGCATGGCGGCGGCGATGATGCCGCCGAGCAGAGGTGAGATCACCCAGCTTGCGGCGATGGCGCCCATCGTCGACCAGCTCACCGTTGCAAGGCCCGCCGCGGCGATGCCCGCGCCCATCACCCCGCCGACCACCGAATGGGTGGTCGAGACCGGGGCGCCGACCCATGTGGCGATGTTGACCCAGATCGAGGCCGCCAGCAGCGCCGCCATCATCGCGCGGACGAAGACCTTGGTGTTGGACAGGCTGGAGGGATCGATGATGCCCTTGGAGATCGTCGACACCACGTCGCCGCCGGCCAGCAGCGCGCCCGCGCTCTCGAAGACCGCGGCGATCGCGATGGCCCCGAGCAGCGACAGCGCCTTGGCGCCGACCGCCGGGCCCATGTTGTTGGCCACGTCGTTGGCACCGATGTTGATCGCCATGTAGGCACCGAACGCCGCCGCCACCACCACCGCGAGCCCCTGGGGCTCACCGCCGGTGAAGATCGCCGCCGCCACCGCCGCGAGCGTGACGAAGACGAGGCTGACGCCGACCCCGACCAGCGGGCGCGACGTGTACATGGTGGCAGCCTCGAGGCGCGACAGGCGGTTGAGATCCTGATCGAGCGTCTTCCACTGATGCGGGGGCGTGTCCTGGGGCAATGTCGGAAGGTCCTGTAGGTCTGGCAACCGGTTCGGCGCGTGTTGCGCGGAGCTCAGCGTCGCGCCGTGTCGGCGAGCAGGGCCGGCAGGTCGCGCAGAAGCTCCGAGAGCTCCTCCTCGTCGACCCGCTCGGCGGCCTCCTCGGGTGTCATCCAGTGGCGTTCGCGCTCATCCATCTCGGGATAGCTGTCGAGCAGTTTCTCGACCGAGACGGCGTAGACATCGACATCGGTGGCCACCGGCAGACCGCCATCGAGCACCTTGTCATAGCGATAGCGGCCGATACGCGCAGGCCGTCCGGCCTCCGACTTGACCCCGGCCTCTTCCCACGCCTCCTGAAGCGCGGTGCCCGCAGCGTCGGTGCCGTGCATCGGCCAGCCCTTGGGGATGATCCAGCGCTTGGTTTCGCGCGAGGTGATCATCAGAACCTCGGGTCCGGTCTCGCCCGCGCGATGGCACAGCGCCGCAATCTGCACCCGCGGAGGGCGGCGCAGCATGGGGGCAATATAGCTTTTCCAGACGCGGGCAAGCATACGGGTCACCGGTTTCGGGGCAGGTCAGGTCGGCCTCCCCTATAGAACCTGTCGCGAAAACTCAAGCCGGCAAGGCCGCAAGGGGGGTGCGGCATTGCCGAGATGCGACAGCGCTTGTATGGGAGCGGCCATGCCCAGATACGCCCTTCTCGTCGAATATGATGGCCGCCCCTTCGCCGGATGGCAGCGCCAGGCCGATCAGCCCTCGGTGCAGGGCGCGATCGAGGCGGCGTTGGCGCGGCTCGAAAAGCGCGACCACACCATCGCTGCCGCCGGGCGCACCGATGCGGGGGTTCATGCGCGCGGGCAGGTGGCCCATTGCGACATGGAGAAGGCGTGGGACCCGTTCCGCCTCTCCGAGGCGCTCAACTTCCACCTCAAGCCCGCGCCGGTGGCGATCCGGGCCTGCGCGGCGGTGAGCGATGACTGGCACGCCCGCTTCTCCGCCCATGAGCGGCGCTACCTGTTCCGCCTGCTGGTGCGCCGGGCTCCGGCCACGCTCGAGGCCGGGCAGGTCTGGCGGGTGATGAACCCGCTGTCGCTGGAGGCGATGCGCGCGGGCGCGGCCCATCTCATCGGGCAGCACGATTTCACCACCTTCCGCTCGACCATGTGCCAGGCCGCCTCGCCGGTGAAGACCATGGACGAGATCCGCATCGAGCAAACCGACACCGGAGCCGGAACGGAGTTTCGCTTCCACCTGCGCGCCCGCAGCTTCCTGCACAACCAGGTGCGCTCCATCGTCGGCACGCTCGAGCGTGTCGGCGCAGGCTCCTGGGCGCCCGAAGACGTCCGTTCGGCGCTCGAGGCCCGAGACCGCGCCGCCTGCGGGCCGGTGTGCCCGCCGGACGGGCTCTATCTCATGGGCGTGGGCTACGCGGACGATCCATTCTCCTGAGGCGTTGCGGGGATGCCCGTGACCCGCGGTCAAGAAACCGCTTTGCGCCGCGGGCAAACCCCGCTATCAGCGCAGCCATGACGTTTGCGATCCGAATCCGACGAGCCTGAACGCTCCTCTGTCGTGCCTCCTCACCGGGGAGGCTCCTGCTTCGCACGTCTCACCCCCATGAAACTTGACTTGGCCCCGTGCCCTTGGCACCAATCGGGCCTCAATCCACCGAGGATATGCTGATGATCCCGTCCGTCCTGCCGACCTATTCCCGCGCGCCCCTGCACTTCGTGAAGGGCGAAGGCACCTGGCTGGTTGAGGAGGACGGCCGCCGATTTCTCGATCTTGGCAGCGGCATCGCGGTGAACGCGCTGGGTCACGCGCATCCGGCGCTGGTCGCCGCGCTCACCGCGCAGGCACAGAACCTGTGGCACGTGTCGAACCTCTACGAGATCCCGCAGCAGCAGGCGCTGGCCGACAAGCTGGTCGCGGAAAGCTTTGCCGACACCGTGTTCTTCACCAATTCCGGCACCGAGAGCTGCGAGCTGGCGGTGAAGATGGCGCGCAAGTACTGGTACGACAAGGGCCAGCCCGAGAAGACCGACATCATTGCCTTCGCGGGCTCGTTCCACGGCCGCTCCTCGGCGGGCATCGCCGCGGCGGGCTCAGAGAAGATGACCAAGGGTTTCGGCCCGCTGCTGCCGGGCTTCAAGCACCTGCCCTGGGGCGATCACGAGGCGCTGGACGCGGCCATCGACGACAACACCGCGGCCATTCTGATCGAGCCGGTTCAGGGCGAGGGCGGCATCCGTCCGCTGCCCGACCAGTGCATGCAGGGGCTGCGCAAGCTCTGCGACGAGAAGGGCGTGCTGCTCGTTCTCGATGAGGTGCAATGCGGCATCGGCCGGACCGGTCGGCTCTTCGCCCATGAATGGGCCGGCATTGCGCCCGACATCATGATGGTCGCCAAGGGCATCGGCGGGGGCTTCCCGCTGGGCGCGGTGCTCGCCACCGAGGAAGCCGCCTCGGGCATGACCGCCGGCACCCACGGCTCGACCTATGGCGGCAACCCGCTGGGCTGCGCGGTGGGCTGCGCGGTGATGGATCACGTCACCGACCCGGCTTTCCTCGACGGGGTCAACCGCAAGGCCGGCCTGCTGCGCCAGAAGCTCGAGGGCCTCGTCGCCGCCCATCCCGACATCTTCGAGGAGGTGCGCGGCATGGGGCTGATGCTCGGCCTCAAGTGCAAGATCGCCCCGGCGGACCTGGTCAAGGCCGGCTACGAGGCGCTGGTCATCACGGTGCCCGCCGCCGACAATGTCGTGCGCCTGCTGCCGCCGCTGACCATCACCGAGGACGAGATCGGCGAGGCCATCGCGCGTCTCGACACTGCCGCCTCCGCCCTCGCAACGCCCGCCTCTTCTTCGGTTTGACAAATACCTCGGGGTGAATGGGCGCTTCGCGCCCAGAGGGGCAGCGCCCCTCCGCCCCGCCAGACAAAAAGAATATTCGCATGAACCACTTCCTCGACATCCACAAGACCGACAAGGACGACCTGCGGTCGATCATCGACGCCGCCAAGGCGATCAAGGACAAGCGCAACGGCCGCCCGCGCGCCGCCCCCGACGACGATCTGCCGCTCAAGGACCGCATGGTCGCACTGATCTTCGAGAAGCCCTCGACCCGGACCCGCGTGTCGTTCGACGTGGGCGTGCGCCAGATGGGCGGCCAGACCATGGTGCTCTCGGGCTCCGACATGCAGCTCGGCCACGGCGAGACCATCGCCGACACCGCCCGCGTGCTGTCGCGCTTTGTCGACATGATCATGATCCGTACCTTCGACGAGGCGGTGCTGACCGAGATGGCGGAATATGCCGACGTGCCGGTGATCAACGGTCTCACCGACCGCACCCACCCCTGCCAGATCATGGCCGACATCCTCACCTTCGAGGAGCATCGCGGCCCGATCGCCGGCAAGAAGGTGGTGTGGTGCGGCGACGGCAACAATGTCTGCGCCTCGTTCCTGCACGCCGCCGGCCAGTTCGGCTTCGACCTGACCTTCACCGGCCCGGTGCAGCTCGACCCCGAGATGGAATTCGTCGGCCTCGCCCGCAACCAGGGCAGCACCATCACCATCGAGCGCGATCCTTTCAAGGCGGTCGAGGGCGCCGATCTGGTGGTTGCCGACACCTGGGTGTCGATGCATGACGCGCAATCCGCCAAGGAGCGCCGCCACAACATGCTGCGCCCCTACCAGGTCAACGACAAGCTGATGGAGGCCGCCGGCAAGGACGCGCTCTTCATGCACTGCCTGCCGGCGCATCGCGGCGAGGAGGTCACCTCCGAGATCATGGACGGGCCGCAATCGGTGATCTGGGACGAGGCCGAGAACCGGCTGCACGCCCAGAAGGCGATCATGCGCTGGTGCGTGGGGGGCTGAGACGCTACACCCGGCTGACCCGCGCCACGCCCGTGTCACCGGGATCTCTGGTGAGTATTTGGAACGTAGAGAAGACCCGGGCCGGTCACTTGGCGGGCCCGGGTCTTCTCTGGTTCAAAAATACCTCGGGGTGAATTGGCCCGCAGGGCCAAGAGGGGCAGCGCCCCTCACTGCCCCCGTGGCTTGGCTCGCAGGGTCGGGTCCGCCTGGCGCGGGTCCTCGGGCCACGGGTGCCTCGGGTACTGCGCCTTCATGTCCTTGCGCACATCCGCATAGGAGCCGTCCCAGAACCCCGGAAGGTCCATGGTGGTCTGCACCGGGCGGCGGGCGGGCGAGAGCAGCGTGACGCGCAGCGGACGCCGGCCCACCGTGGGGTGGCTGCGCTGGCCGAACATCTCCTGCAGGCGCAGCGCGATCTCCGGGTGCTCGCCGGAATAGTCGATGGGGATCTCGCGCCCAAGGGGCGTGGTGAACTTGCCCGGCACGGACGCGTCGAGCGCCTGCATCTGGCCCCAGTCAAGCCGGGCGCGCAGCGCCGGCAACAAATCGAAGCGCTTCCAGTCCTCGGCGCTCTTGACCCCTGCGAGATAGGGCAGCAGCCAGTCCTCGAGCGTCTGCATCAGCGCGGGCTCCGACATGTCGGGCAGGTCGAGCCCGCCCTCGCGGCCGATGGCTGCGCGGGCGCAGAAGCGGCGCGCGGCGTCGGAGAGGGCAATGCCGAGATCGCGCACCCCGTCGAGCATGGCGCGCGCCACCGCGTCGGGCGGGGCATCCTTCCAGAGCCGGTCGTCGAGCGCGATGGCGCCGAGCCGTTCCTGCTGACGCGCCAGCACGCGGCGCTCGCGCTTCGACCACTCACACAGATCGTGCCAGCGGATCTGGTCCGGGAACAGCGCGCGCAGCTCGCTTTCGGTGATCTGCGTGGCCTGCCGGATGCGGGCCTCGCGCGGGTTGCCGTCGGTGTCGGTGACCACGATGAGCCGGGCCGAGGCCAGCGGGTCGGCGGCGTCGAGCATCGCGCCCTTGCCGCCGGAGAGCTGGAAGCGCGGCGCGTCGCCCTTGCGGCGCAGGCCGATGCGGTCGGGATAGGCGAGCGCGGCCATGGTGGCGGGGCTCATCGTCTCGTCGTGGCCCCCCTTCGCCCGCGCCCGCAGCCGCTTGGCCTCGGAGCGGATGCGCTCCAGCGGGGCGCGGTTGAGCCTGTAGGGCCGGGTCGCCTCGAAGCGTTTGGGGTCGCGCAGCGCCTCGAGCCGCAGGGCGAGATCGGTGGGCGCGCCGGTGAGCGGGTCGCGCTCGGCCAGCAGTGCCGCGAGCGGGGCGGCCTGCGGACCGGCCAGCGTCAGCATGTGGCCGAGGCGCGGATGCAGAGGCACTGCGGCAAGCGCCTTGCCGTGCGCCGTGATGCGGCGCTGGTCGTCGAGCGCTCCCAGCATCTGCAGAAGCGCCTGCGCCTCGGCAAAGGCGCCGGGATTGGGCGCGCTCAGGAAGGGCAAATCCTCCGGCGTGGCGCCCCAGAGCGCCAGTTCCAGCGCCAGCCCGGCCAGATCTGCGGTCTCGATCTCGGCCGGGGGGTAGGCCTGCAGAGCGCCTTCCTCGCCTTTGGTCCAGAGCCGGTAGGCCACGCCCTCGGCGACGCGACCGGCGCGGCCGGCGCGCTGGGTGGCCTCGGCGCGGGTGACGCGCTCGGTCACCAGCCGCGCCATGCCCGAGCCCGGGTCGAACCGCGCCCGCCGGGCGCGGCCGCCATCGACCACAACGCGGATGTCCTCGATGGTCAGCGAGGTTTCGGCGATCGCGGTGGCGAGTACCAGCTTGCGGCCCTTGCTCTCGGGGCGGATGGCGGCGCGCTGGTCGGCGAACGCCATGGCGCCGAAGAGCGGGCGCACCGTGACGTCGCCGGGCAGGCGACCCTTGAGCCGCGCCTCGGTGCGGCGGATCTCGCCCTCGCCCGGAAGGAAGGCGAGAATGCCGCCCTCGGTCTCGCCCGCGGCCTGCACGACCAGCTCCGCCATGCTGTCCTCGAAGCGGCGTTGCTTGGGCAGGGGGGCGTCGAGCCAGCGGGTCTCGACCGGGAAGGCGCGGCCCTGCGAGGTGATGACGGGCGCCTGCATGAGCTCTGCCACCGGGCCCGCGTCGAGCGTGGCGGACATGGCGAGCAGGATCAGGTCGTCGCGCAGGGCGCCGGCCACTTCAAGACAGAGCGCGAGGCCGAGATCGGCGTTCAGAGACCGCTCGTGAAATTCGTCGAAGATCACCGCGCCGATCCCGGAGAGCTCCGGATCGCTCTGCAGCATCCGGGTCAGGATGCCCTCGGTGACCACCTCGATGCGGGTGGCGTTCGAGACCTTGGCCTCGCCGCGGATGCGGTAGCCCACGGTCTCGCCCGGGGCTTCGCCCAGCGTGTCGGCCATCCGCGCGGCGCTGGCGCGCGCGGCAAGGCGGCGCGGCTCGAGCATCAGGATGGTCTGGTCGGTGAGACCCGCGTCGAGCATGGCCAGCGGCACGCGGGTGGTCTTGCCGGCGCCGGGGGGCGCCTGCAGCACGGCGCGGCCCTCGGCGCGGAGGGCGGTGAGGAGTTCGGGCAGGGCGTCGTCTATGGGCAGGCGGGTCATGGTGTGGGTTATGCGGGAGTGCGTGGACGGCGTCGAGGGGGCGTGGTGGCCAGTCGTGGCGGAGAGGACGATCCTTTCGGGGGCGCTGCCCCCGTCCGCGCGCGGCGCGGCCTCCCCCGAGGTATTTTCGAACCAGAGAAGATGCCGGGGGCGCGCCCAGGAGGAGATGCTGGCGGGGGGCTGGACATCGGCGCGGCTTGCGGGTCAGGTCGGGGGCGGCAGAGAAGAGGGCTGAGGCATGGATATCGAGGATCTGGCAGAGCGCATCCTGGCCGGCGAGCGGCGGGCCCTGGCGCGGGCGATCACGCTGGTGGAGAGCGGGCGCGCCGATCATCGGGCGCAGGCACGGGCGCTGATCGAGCGGCTGCACGGTCACGAGAACGTCGCGCTGCGGGTCGGGCTCTCGGGCACGCCCGGGGTCGGCAAGTCGACCTTCATCGAGGCGTTCGGAATGATGCTCACCGCGCAGGGGCTCAAGGTGGCGGTGCTGGCGGTGGATCCGTCCTCGGCGCGCTCGGGCGGGTCGATCCTTGGCGACAAGACCCGGATGGAACGGCTGTCGCGGGACCGCAACGCCTTTATCCGGCCGTCTCCCTCGCAATCGCACCTGGGCGGCGTGGCGCGGCGCACCCGCGAGGCGATCGATCTCTGCGAGGCGGCGGGGTTCGACGTCATCCTGATCGAGACCGTGGGGGTGGGCCAGTCGGAGACCGTGGTGGCCGAGATGTCGGACCTGTTCCTGCTGCTGCTGGCGCCCGCCGGGGGCGACGAGCTGCAAGGGGTGAAGCGCGGCATCATGGAGACCGCCGACATCATCCTGATCAACAAGGCCGATGGCGATCTCAAGGCCACCGCGACGCGGACCTGCGCCGATTATGCGGGCGCTCTGCGGCTGCTGCGCAAGCGGGCGCAGGATCCGGAGGGATTCCCCAAGGCGCTCACCGTCTCGGCGGTGGAGGAGAACGGGCTCGACCGGGCGTGGGACGAGATGACCGCGCTCAGCGACTGGCGTCGCGAGACTGGGCATTTCGAGGCGCGCCGGGCGGCGCAGGCGCGCTACTGGTTCGAGGCGGAGGTGCGCGAGGGGTTGCTGGCGCGGCTGCGGCGCGAGCCGGTCAAGGGCGCGATGGCGGCGCTGGCGCACCAGGTCGAGGACGGCGAGATCAGCGCGGCCGCCGCGGCGGAGGAGCTGCTCGAGACCTATCTTGGCGAGGTGCCGCAGGTCTGAGGGGGATTCGGGCCGACTCTGCGACGGCCTTTGACGCCCCGCCGGAGCGGTGGCTCGACATCGCGAAATCCGCGTGAAACAAGCGGTTTCACGGCCTTTGGCAAAGCCCCGGTGGAAGGGGTTGACGCGCGAGGGGCTTGGAGCTAGAGAAGCCCGACCAGATTCCGGGCGCCCCTGGTGGCGCCCTTTCATATTGGCGGAACGATCGGCAGGAGCTGCCTCTCACCGGTCCGAAGCCCCGAGACGATGAGGATGGACCCATGTCGCGCGTATGCGAACTGACCGGCAAAGGCCCGATGACGGGTCACAATGTTAGCCACGCCAACAACAAGACCAAGCGGCGCTTCCTGCCGAACCTGAACGATGTGACGCTGCAGTCCGAGACCCTGGGTCGCGGCGTGAAGCTGCGCATCTCGGCTTCGGCCCTGCGCTCGGTGGACCACCGCGGCGGCCTGGACAAGTTCCTGGACAAGGCCAAGGACGCCGAACTCAGCGCCACCGCGCTGAAGGTGAAGAAAGAGATTGCAAAGGCCCGCGCAGCGCAGGCCTGAGCCACTTGATTCCACAGAATCATCCACAGCCCCGATGCCAGCCGCATCGGGGCTGTTTCCTTTTGTCACATGACAATTCGGGCCATGTTGCCTAAACCTTCGGCGATGGTTCGGAAAAGATATCCACTGGTCGCATTTTTGCTGGTTCTGGCGGTCGCGCTGACCGGGTTCCAGATGGCATTCGCGCGCGCCCAGCCGCAACCCGTCGGTCAGATGGTGATCTGTACCGGGCTGGGTCTGACCACGGTGATGGTCGATTCCGAAGGCGCTCCGGTGTCGCAGAGCCATGTCTGCCCCGACGGCCTCCTGACCCTATTCCTCTCCGCCGGCGGCGCCTGGGAATCGCCTGTGCGTCTGCTGGACTGGGTTCCTCTGCCGCAGATCATGGTGACGGTGCGCGGGCAGGGGCTGCAGGCCCCGCGCGCGCAGGCGCGTGATCCGCCGGTCCGGGTCTGATCTCCCAAAGACAGACCTCACGGACCCACAAAGATCACAGGACAGACAAGATGAAATCCCTGATTCTCGCCGGCGCCGCCGCGCTGGCCCTTTCGACGCCCGCCCTCGCCGACATCGCCGTGCACGACGCTTATGCCCGCAGCGCCATGGCCAGCGCCAAGACAGGCGCCGCCTTCATGGTGATCGAGAACACCGGCGACAGCGACGACCGGCTGGTCTCGGCCACCTCCGACGCCGCGATGAAGGTCGAACTGCACACCCACGTGGCCGACGGCAACGGCGTGATGAAGATGATGGAGGTCGAGGAAGGCTTCGTCATCCCCGCGAATGGCCAGCACGCGTTGGCGCGCGGCGGTGACCACGTGATGTTCATGGGGCTGACCGGCCCCTTCGTGCAGGACGAGACCGTCACTGTCACGCTGACCTTCGAGAACGCCGGCGAGATGGTGGTCGAGATACCGGTGGATCTCGAGCGTCAGCCGACGCATGGCGCTATGAACAAGATGAGCAACTGAGCGCTCAGCCGGTGATGAGAGAGGCCGCGTCCGGGGCAGACCCGGGCGCGGCCTTTCCGTGTCCGGGCCTCAGTCGAGCAGCTCTGCGACCCAGGCGGGCACCACCTCGCTGGCGGGGCCGATGCGGTGATCCTCGAACGCGCCCGTGATCTCGCTCTCGGCCAGGTTCAGCTCGATGGTCCGGGCACCGGCATAGGCCGCGCCCTGCACGAAGCCCGCCGCCGGGTAGACCTGACCCGAGGTGCCGATCGCGGCGAAGAGGTCACAGCCCAGCAGGTGATCCTCGATCTCGTCCATGTGGTAGGGCATCTCGCCGAACCAGACGATGTCGGGGCGGCCCGTGGGGGCGGCGCAGGCCGGGCAGGGCTCACCGGGAGACATCTGGGGCGGGGCGGTCCAGCGGTGGCCGCAGGCAAAGCACAGCGCGCCCGAGAGCTCGCCGTGCATGTGGATCGCGGTGGCGCCGGCTTTCTCGTGCAGCCCGTCGACATTCTGCGTCACGATCACCACCTCGCCGGGCCAGTCGCGCTGCAGCCGCGCCAGCGCTGTGTGAGCCGGGTTCGGCACGGCACTTGCGGCCTGCACCCGGCGGGCATTGTAGAAGCCGTGCACCAGCGCGGGATCGCGCGCGAACCCTTCGGGCGTGGCGACGTCCTCGATGCGGTGCTTCGCCCAGAGCCCACCCTCGTCGCGGAAGGTGCCAAGGCCGCTTTCGGCCGAGATGCCGGCTCCGGTGAGGATCACGATCTTGTCGGCCATGCTTTTCCCTTCCTGGCTGCCGCGTTAGGCTCCGGCGCAAAAGGAGCGCGCCCCATGACCCAGAGTATCCTCTTCGTCTGCCTCGGCAATATCTGCCGTTCGCCCTCGGCCGAGGGGGTGGTGCGGCAGATGGCGGCGGAGCGCGGGCTGTCGCTGCAACTGGACAGCGCCGGCACCGGCACGTGGCATCTGGGCGATCCACCCTACGCGCCGATGCAGGCCGCCGCCAGTGCGCGGGGCTATGACCTTTCGGCGTTGCGGGCGCGGCAGGTCAGCCGGTCGGATTTCGACCGCTTCGACCTGATCGTGGCAATGGACGGCGACAACCTCGCCAATCTCGAAGCGATGCGGCCGGGGCAGGGCGGTGCCCAGCTGCGGCTGTTCACCGACTACGCCGCGTCCACCGGCGCGCGCGAGGTGCCCGATCCGTATTTCACCCGCGATTTCGACGGCACGCTTGATCTGATCGAGATCGCCGCCCAAGGGCTTCTGGATCAGCTCTCGGAATAGATCGCGCGTGTGACGAACCAGGTCACCGGGAAGGCGACCACGGCGCCCGCTGCTGCGGAGGCGACGATCGGCACCAGCGTGTCGAAGCCGGCCACCAGCGCCGCGACGATGAAGCTGCCCGCCAACGTGGTCCCGATCAGCGAGTAGAGAATTCCGGCCAGTCTGAACATGGATCTGTCTCCCGATGGCCGCCCGGTGGGCGGTCTTCCAGGTGAATTCATATCGAATTTGGAATGTGTTCCTTGATCGGGATCAAGAAAAGAGCAAATGGTCAATTCGGGTATTCAACCAACGCGCGAGCCTTGCAGTCGCGGCACGGTTGCCGCAGATTCCGCCGTATTGCATTTGAGCTATCAGGATTTCGAGAATGAAGAGATTGCGCATTCTTGGCGCGGGCCTGCTGATGTTGTCCGCCTGCGCCGCGCCGACCCGGCAAAATATCGATGAACTGCGGGCCATGCAGGAGGTGACCTGCGCCAGCCGCCCCGGCACCTGCAGCTACGAGAACAGCCCACTCAAGGTCTCTGATCGGACAGTGACCCTGCCGAAGCGGCCCTACGCGTTCCGCCCGGTGGCGCAGACGCTGCATTTCACCGATGCGCAACGGCGCCAGTGGACCGCGCCTCGGGGCATCCTGACCGACGGGGCCTCGATTCCGCTGCTCTTCGTGTCCATCGTGGGCCAGCCCACCGCGCCGGAATACATCAACGCGGGCGCGCTGCACGACGCCTATTGCGGTGTTGGCAACGAAGGCACGGCGAATTTCCACAATGGCCGCTGGCAGGATGTGCACCGGATGTTCTTTGATGCCCTGGTGGCCGCGGGGACGCCCGAGCAGCGGGCGAAGGTCCTGTTCGCGGCGGTTTGGCTCGGTGGGCCGCGCTGGGACTATCACGTCTCGCTGCAGGAGGTTCCGCAAGGGGCGATGCAGCAGGCGATGCGGCAGGCCAAGCGCTACATCGAAGAGAGAGACCCGTCGTTGTCGGAGCTGGAAGCATACCTGCTGCGGCTCGAGAAGGGCATCATCCGCAGCCATCCCGACCTGTTCGCCCAGCTTCTGCCTGATGGCGGGGAGGGCCCGCGCCAAGGCTACGAGGCGCCGGTCGAAGACGAAGCGGAGTACGAGCCGCCGGTGCGCGACGAGCCGGTCTCTGAAGAGCCGGGCCAAGAGTTCCCCGATGAGTACGAGATTCCGGGCGACGACTTCACGGATATCGAGCTCTAGGGCGCAGCGCCCCGGGATCTTGCCGGTCGCGTTTCGCCGGCCACGTCTCAAAAAGAAAAAGGCGCCGGAGCTCCGGCGCCTTTATACATCGTCCTCGCGTCGTGGTCTCAGACCAAACGCGACACCTCCTTCGCGGCGCGCACGAAATCCTTGAACAGGGGATGCGGATCGAAGGGCTTGGACTTCAGCTCGGGGTGGAACTGCACGCCGATGAACCACGGGTGATCCGGCCATTCCACAATCTCCGGCAGGCGCCCGTCGGGCGACATGCCCGAGAAGCAGATGCCGGCCTCTTCGAGGGGCTTGCGGTACTTGATGTCGACCTCGTAGCGGTGACGGTGACGCTCGTCGATGGTGGTGGTGCCGTAGACTTCGGCGACCTTGGAACCCTCGGTCAGAACCGCGTCATAGGCACCAAGCCGCATGGTGCCGCCCTTGTCGTCGGCCACCGAGCGGTTCACCTTCTGGTTGCCCTGCACCCATTCCTTGAGGTGGTAGACCACCGGCTCGAAGCGCTTCTCGCCGGCCTCGTGGTCGAACTCTTCCGAGCCCGCCTTGCTCACGCCGGCGACGTTGCGGGCCGCTTCGATGACGGCCATCTGCATGCCGAGGCAGATGCCCAGATAGGGCACATTGTGCTCGCGCGCGAACTGCGCTGCCTTGATCTTGCCCTCGGTGCCGCGCTCGCCGAAGCCGCCGGGCACGAGGATCGCGTCGTAGTTCTCGAGATAGGGGGCCGCGTCCTCGCGGTCGAAAAGCTCGGCATCAACCCAGCTCACCTTGACCTTCACCCGGTTCGCCATGCCGCCATGGGTCAGTGCCTCGGCGATGGACTTATACGCATCCTCGAGCTGGGTGTACTTGCCCACGATGGCAACGTTGACCTCGCCCTCGGGGTTGTGGATGCGCTCGCTGACGTCGTCCCACTTCTCGAGGTTGGGTCGCGGTGCCGGGGTGATCTGGAACGCATCCAGCACCGCCTGATCGAGCCCCTCGCGGTGATAGGCCAGCGGCGCGTCGTAGATCGACGACAGGTCCTGCGCGGCGATCACGCTGTCGGGGCGCACGTTGCAGAACAGCGCCAGCTTCTCGCGCTCCTTCTGCGGGATCGGGCCCTCGGAGCGGCAGACGAGGATGTCGGGCGCGATGCCGATCGAGCGGAGTTCCTTGACCGAGTGCTGGGTCGGCTTGGTCTTCAGCTCGCCGCTGGCCTTGATCCAGGGCAGCAGCGTCAGATGCATGAAGATGCACTGGCCGCGCGGTTTGTCCTGCGCGTACTGGCGGATCGCCTCGAAGAAGGGCAGGCCCTCGATGTCGCCGACGGTGCCGCCGATCTCGCAGAGCATGAAATCGACCTCGTCCTCGCCGATCGAAAGCCAGTCCTTGATCTCGTCGGTGACGTGGGGAATCACCTGGATGGTCTTGCCGAGATAATCGCCGCGGCGCTCCTTCTCGAGCACGTTGGTGTAGATCCGCCCCGACGAGACCGAGTCGGTCTTGCGCGCCGGCACACCGGTGAAGCGCTCGTAATGGCCGAGGTCGAGATCGGTCTCGGCGCCATCATCGGTGACGAAGACCTCGCCGTGCTCGAAAGGCGACATGGTGCCCGGATCGACGTTGAGATAGGGGTCGAGCTTGCGCAGCCGGACCGAGAAGCCGCGTGCCTGCAGCAGCGCACCAAGCGCCGCACTGGCAAGGCCCTTGCCCAGCGAAGAAACGACACCGCCTGTGATGAAGATGTAACGTGCCATTGTGGCAGGACCCCGTGATTTGCATCTAATTCTGGACACCCACGGGCCTTTCGGACCGCAGCATCACGGGAGTCCATATATAAAGGATTCGGGCTGCACTGTCCAGAGAACCGCAAGATGCTGTTGCGGTTCAGGGTGCAGCCCTCAATCTATGGTGGTTTGGCCAGAAGGCCTTAGTCTGCGCGCGGAACCAGCGGCGCGTCGGGCGCGGTTTCGCTGTCGGAGGCCGACGGCGGCGGCAGCAGCGCGTCGGTGTCGATCTCGCCCGGTGCGGTCTGCTCCGTGGCCGGCGCCGAGCCCGATCCGCCGAGGCGGTCCATGACCGAGACGCCCGAGGCATCCTGAGCGGCCAGGATCGTCAGCGTGATCGACGTCACGATGAAGCCGATCGCCAGGATCCATGTCACCTTGCCGAGCGCGGTCGCGGCCGCGCGCTGGCTCATGGCGCCACCGCCACCACCCATGCCGAGCCCGCCCCCTTCGGAGCGCTGCAGCAGCACCGCGCCGATCAGCGACAGCGCGAGAAGAAGATGGACGATGAGAATGACGTTCTGCATGGAAGGTCCCGAAGCCTGCGGTCTTGGCGCGCTATGTAGGGGAAGCCGCTGATGGGCGCAACCCGCGAGATGGGCCTGTCGGTCAGGGGGAGCGGTTGACGCCACGGGCAGGGGGCAGTGCGGGCGGCGCCCGACGGAAAGATGACTCGAATGACTCTCTTTATGATTGAATCAACTCGGTGGGAAAATAATTGAGGTAGTGTATTGCCCGAAAGCCGGGCGCTCGCTACCGTCGCCATCATGAGACAGGACAGACCCCTTCTCGGCATCGCTCTGATGCTCGGTTTCTGCATCATTGCGCCGCTCGCCGACGCGGTGGCGAAGCTCATTGCCGACAAGGTGCCGCTTGCCGAGCTGGTCTTCTTCCGCTTCGCGGTTCAGGCGGCGCTCTTGGTGCCCTTGATGCTGCTGACAGGGCGCAGCTTCCGCCTGCGCCGGCGGGTTGCTGGGATCGTGTTCCTGCGCACGCTCATGCATATTCTCGGCATCGGCATGATGGTGACCGCGCTGCGTTACCTGCCGCTTGCCGATGCCATCGCCATTGCCTTCGTCATGCCCTTCATGTTGCTGATACTGGGTCATTATTTCATGGGGGAAGAGGTCGGCTGGCGCCGCCTCGTGGCGTGCGCGATCGGCTTTATCGGCACGCTTCTCGTGGTCCAGCCCGCGTTCAGCGATGTCGGCTGGCCGGCGCTGTTACCGCTGGGCGTGGCGCTCAACTTCTCGCTCTTCATGATCACCACGCGGCAGATCTCGCGCGATATCGATGCGGTGTCACTGCAGGCGATCTCCGGTCTGATGGCGATGGTGGTGATCGCGCCGATGATGTTGCTCCTGCCTGCCGGCCGCATCCCCGAGATCCAGTGGGTGTCGGTCTCGCTCGAGACCTGGTCGCTGCTGCTGTCGATCGGTCTGCTCGGCACCGTGGCGCATCTGCTCATGACCTGGTCTCTGCGCTACGCGCCGGGGGCCACGCTGGCGCCGATGCAATATCTCGAGATGCCCTTTGCCACGCTGTTCGGCTTCATGATCTTTCAGGAACTGCCGAATCCCGTGGCGACGCTGGGGATCTGCATCATCATGTCCGCGGGCCTCTTCATCCTCGCGCGCGAGCGGGCCATCCATCGGGCGCAGAAAGCAGCGCCCGCGCCAGTTCCGGAAGGTGTGACACCGGCAGAATGATGAGCATGAGCGGCGCGTCGAAGCGCAGCGAGACTGTCTCGGCGCTGGTCTCGTTCGAGGTGCCCGCGCGCTGCGCCGGGGTGAAGTCGAGCCCGCCCAGCGGCCAGCGCAAGCCCGTGCTCTCGCCGTGCACCAGCCCCATCGGATAGAGCGAAAACCGCAGCCGGACCGGCAGCGTCAGGGTGATGTGCGGCGGCGCCAGCGCGATGGCGTCCTCCTCGCCCACGAGGATGCAGCGCCGATCCGCGCGCATGGTCAGAACCGTCAGCGCCGCGAGCTGATGATCGACGCGCGGACCCAGAAACCCGGTGCCGAAGACCAGCGGCGCCGCAATGTTGCGCAGGCACTTGTCGAAATCGGTGCTGTCCTGCTCGGCAATGTGATGCACGCGCTCCGCCGGGATCTGCGCCCGGTCGCTCTCGGACAGAGAATCGAGGTCGCCGATCACGGCGTCCGGCAGCGCACCTGCTCGCAGCAGGGTCGCCGCGCCACCGTCTGCGGCCACCCGCGTCTCGCACCGGGCCAGAAGCGGGGCGAGATGCGCTTCGGGGCTGTCTCCGCCGCCCACCAGAAGGATCGGCTCGGCGCGTCTCAGGATGGGAGCATTCATGGCAAATTTACGGCTTTCAGTGACAGAGGTCACAATGGAGACACGAAATGATACGCTCGGGACCAAAGATTCGGTCGGCTTTCGTCTCGTATGACGTGGTAAACACATTGTTGCAAAGCGATTGAGAGTGAGCAGCACATGGTGAGTTCGAGCAAAATTCTTACGGTCTCCTACGGCACCTTCTCCTGTACTGCGGAGGGGTTCGAGGATCCGCTGGAGGTGGTGAAGGACGCCACCCACTTCTTCCGTGGTGTGGTCCGCGAAGACCGCTTCTTCGGGGCCGAGCCGCCGCAGTTCGACCCCGAGCTCGCGGCCGAGTTGCTGCAATCCCAGATCAGCGCCGAGGCAGGGCAGGGCAAGCTGACCCTGCGCAGCCCCTTCGCTGGTGCCGGGGCGTCCAGCGGCGCGATGAGCGCCGCGCTTTCCGCGGGCCGCGCGCCGGAGCGCTCCGCCGCAGACGAGGTGGGCGAGCTGCCCGCCGCTGCCGCTGAGACACCGGCCTCCACGCCCGAAACAACAGCGCCCGAAACAACAGCGCCCAAGACAACCGCGACCGAGGCTGTTGCCGAGATGGCGGCGGAGCCGGCCCCCGAGGAGCCGAAAGTTGCCGTCTCCTACCAGGGCGACGGCAGTGAGGACGATTTGGAAGAGGCCCGCCGGGCCGAGGACACCATCGCTTCGATCCTTGCCGACGAGGCCGGCGACGACAGCCTCGCGGGCGAGGCGGCCCTCTTCGGAGAGGCCGACGGTGGCGAGATCCCCGCCGCGCCGCAACCCGGCGTCGGGCTGAGCGATCCGGAAAGCGTGGCGGCCAAGCTGCGCCGCATCCGCGCTGTCGTGGCGCAGGGTGGTCCTGCGGATGCAGAGGCAGAGCCCGAGGCGGAAGAGGCCGAAGCCTCGGTCTCGGCGATGCTCGAGGCTCTGGAGCCCGCGCGCGATGAGACCCCGAGCTCGGTGCAGGCGCTGCGCGACAACCTGTTCACCGACACGCTCGCCAGTGCCGCGTTCGAGGATGGGTTCGAGGACGACGCCGAGGACGAGGATGACAGTGCGCTCTACGAGGCGCCGCCCGAGGCCGATGCAGAGACCGATGCAGAGACCGCCGAAGAGACCACGGTAGAATCGGAGGCACCGGCAGCCGAGCCCAAGATCACGCCTGCGCGTCCGCGCGCCCGCGTTGTGAAGGTCAAGCGGGCGGCGTTCGACGCTGCCGCGGGCAAGGGCCTGATCGAGGACATCGCCGAAGCCTCTGCTGCTCCGGCCGCTCCGGTCAGCAGCCTGAGCCCGGAAGACGAGGATGATCTGGCCCGCGAGCTCGCCGCCGTCCGCGCCGAGCTGCAGGACGACTTCGAAGACGGCTGGGACGCAGAGGACGACCTCGAGGACGTCGCCGAGGCGCAGGATGATGACGCCGTGGCGGAAGATGTGGCCGCAGAGCTTGGCGGTGACACCGAGCTGGCTGCAGCCGTCGGCGCGGCGATGTTGAACGACGACAGCGACGACAGCTGGGAATATGACGACGAGTGGGACGACGAGGACGAGGACGCCACCGCCCGCGGTGCCGAGACCGCCGCCCCGCTGCGTCTCGAGACCTCCGACGCCGCACCGCAGGAGGACTGGGACGAGGACGGCGACAGCACGCTGGAGTTCGAGTTCTCTGACAGCTTCGAGGACGATGAAGATGCCGAGGACGACACTGACCTCGCCGCAGGGGGCGATGCGGACAGCGCGGCCGAGGCCGAGCGCGAGGAAGCTCAGCGCCGCGCCGCGCATGAGGAGGTCCGCAAGGCGGTGAAGATGTCGAGCCCGGCCCGTGCCATGCTCACCGAGCGCCGGGTCGAGGACAACGACGCCTCGCGCATCCTCGACGAGACCAACACCCAGCTCCAGGAGCCGGAAGGCAACCGCCGCCGCAGCGCCATCGCGCATCTGCGCGCCGCCGTGGCCGCGACCCGTGCCGACAAGCTTCTGGGACGCAAGCGCGATGCGGGCGAACAGGCCGAGCCCTATCGCGAGGATCTCGCCAACGTGGTCCGCCCGCGCCGCCCCGCAGCCCCCGCGGGCCACACCGAGCGCCCGGCCGAGATCGCACGCCCGGCGCCGCTCAAGCTGGTGGCCGAGCAGCGCGTCGACTCCGAGACGCCGGCACCGCGTCCGCGTCGCGTGCGTCTCGCCGATATCGACGAGACGGCGGCGCTGAGCGCGGGCGAAGGGGATGACAGCTTTGCCGAATATGCCGAGAGCGTCGGCGCACGCGACCTGCCGGAGCTGCTCGAGGCGGCGGCGGCCTACATGTCCTTCGTCGAGCGCCGCGAACAGTTCTCGCGCCCGCAGCTGATGACCAAGGTGCGCCAGGTCGAGACCGAGGAATCGAGCCGCGAGGACCGGCTGCGCAGCTTTGGCCAGCTGCTGCGCGAAGGCAAGATCGAGAAGACCCGCGGCGGCCGCTTCACCGCCTCGGAGCGGATAAGCTTCAAGCCGGATGCGCGCGCCGCGAGCTGATCGATCCGGCCTCACATGAGACGACCGCAGCGGCGGGGGCCACGGCCCTCGCCGTTTGCGGTTTGTCAGGATGGATGTCGGGCGGTGGAGACGGGAAGGGGCTCTGCCCCCTCTTGGCGCTGTGCGCCAATTCACCCCCGAGGTATTTTGAAACCAGAGAAGGGTAGGGCGCTGCGCACCTGGCTTCTCTTCGTCAGAAATACTCCCGCCGGAGGCTGGCCGGCCTGTTCCGCCAGTGCCGCGCCGGTCAAGAGCGTGGCCCTTGCCACAGGCGTGCAAGACCGTCCGACGGGCCAGGGCCGCGCTCTTGACCGGCCAAAAAAGACAAACCCCCGAAAGGCAGGGCCCCGGGGGTCGTCGAGTTCTTGTGTTGGAAGGTCAGCTGCCTGACCTGAGCCGGAAAACCCGGTGCGGATGCCTCAGAGGAGACCTTCGCGTTGGGCTTTCTTGCGCGCCAGCTTGCGGGCACGGCGGATGGCCTCGGCCTTCTCGCGCGCTTTCTTCTCGGACGGCTTCTCGAAATGCTGCTTGAGCTTCATTTCACGGAACACGCCTTCGCGCTGCAGCTTCTTCTTCAGGGCACGGAGCGCCTGATCGACATTGTTGTCGCGAACACTAACCTGCATGTGGTTTTCACCACCTTTCTAAGTTTGAGTTGCAAGGAATTGCAGGAGGTGGCCGTATAGCAAGGCCGGGCTAAATTGTCTAGGGTCTAGAAACTCTATTGAGTCGAAGGAGAGGCCCATGACGGACGATGCAGCCGGGCGCCTGCTGGATGCGGCGCTGAACCATGTAGCCTTCGATGGCTGGTCGGAGACAACGTTCCGCGCCGCGGTCGCCGATGCCGGGATGGATCCGGTGGTGGCGCGCGGCCTGTTCCCGCGCGGGGCGGTCGATCTCGCGGTGGCGTTCCACAAGCGTGGCGACGATGCCATGGTGGCAGCGCTGGCCGAGTTGGACAAGGCGTCTGACGGCGCGCCGCTGCGCTACCGGGACAAGGTCACCCGTGCGGTGCGCACCCGGCTCGAAGTGGTCAAGGACCGCGAGGCGGTGCGCCGCGGCACCACGCTTTTTGCCCTGCCAATCTATGCCCCCGACGGGGCCAAGCTGATCTGGGGCACCTCCGACCGGATCTGGACCGTGCTCGGCGACACCGCGCGCGATTTCAACTGGTACAGCAAGCGGGCGACGCTGAGCGGGGTCTATTCCTCGACGGTGCTCTACTGGCTGGGCGACGATTCGCTTGACCACCAGGCCACGTGGGAGTTCCTTGACCGTCGCATCGAGGACGTGATGCGCTTCGAGAAGACCAAGGCGAAGGTGCGCGAGAACCCGCTGCTGAAGCGTGTCTTCGCGGGCCCCGAGAAGGTGCTGGGCTCAATCCGGGCGCCGCGCGCCGTGCGGGAAAACGATCTGCCGGGCGGCTGGACCGCCCCGCGCTGACAGAACAGGGAAGACCGAATGACTGACACGATGCGCGCCGTCGAGATTTCCGAGCCCGGCGGGCCGGAGGTGCTGCGCCCGACGACCCGGCCTGTGCCGCAACCGGGACATAGCGAGGTGGTCATCCAGGTAGCCTGGGCCGGGGTGAACCGGCCCGACGCCCTGCAGCGGGCGGGCCGCTACGCGCCGCCCGAGGGCGCCAGCGACCTGCCGGGTCTCGAGGCCTCGGGCATCGTGTCGGCGGTGGGGCCCGGGGTGACCTGGCCCGCGGTGGGCGACGCGGTCTGCGCGCTGCTGCCGGGCGGGGGGTATGCCGAATACGTGGCCACACCGGCGGCGCATTGCCTTCCGGTGCCCGAGGGCATGGGCCTGCGCGAGGCGGCTTGCCTGCCCGAGACCTATTTCACCGTCTGGTCCAACGTGTTCCAGCGCGGCGCGCTGAAGGCCGGGGAGCGCTTTCTCGTGCATGGCGGCTCATCGGGCATCGGCACGACGGCGATCCAGCTGGCGCATGTGATGGGCGCGCGGGTCTTCGCCACCGCCGGATCGGCGGAGAAATGTGCCGCCTGCCTGTCACTTGGGGCCGAGCGCGCGATCAACTACCGCGAGGAGGATTTCGTCGAGGTCCTGCGGGCCGAGGGCGGGGCGGATCTGATCCTCGACATGGTGGGGGGCGATTACATCCCGCGCAACGTCAAGACGCTGGCCGACGACGGCCGGTTGGTGCAGATCGCCTTCCTGCAAGCGCCAAAGGTCGAACTGAACTTCGTGCATCTGATGGTGCGGCGGCTGACCATCACCGGCTCGACCCTGCGCCCGCAGAGCGTCGAGGCGAAAGCGCGCATCGCCAGCTCGCTGCGCGAGCATGTCTGGCCGCTCCTCGATGCCGGGCGGATCGGTCCGGTGATGGATTCCGAGGTCCCGCTCGAGAAGGCCTCGGAGGCTCATGCGCGGATGGAGAGCTCTGCGCATGTGGGCAAGATCGTCCTGAAGGTCGCCTGAGCGCTGCCCGGCGTGGGCGCGACCCCACGCCGGATGAGACGCGTCAGACCACCGCGCGACGGTAGAAATGCCAGCTGGCGTGGCCAAGCACCGGCAGCACCACGATGAACCCCAGCAGCAGCGGGATGGCCGCGAGCATCATCAGGATGCCCAGGGTGGCCCCCCAGCACAGCACCACCATCGGGTTGCTCTTCAGCACCCGGATCGAGGTGGCCACCGCCATCGGCGCCCCGACATGGCGGTCGATCACCAGCGGGAAGGACACCACCGACGTGGCCAGCGCGACCAGCGCAAACCCCGCGCCGACGCTGCAGCCGAGCAGGATCATCCACCAGCCGCCCGAGGTGCCGAAGAGCTGGTAGAGGAAGCCCGAGAAGGTCTCTGGCATCGCGGCGCCCATGGTCATGGCATGGATCTCGGCGGCGGTCAGCAGCCAGATGACGAAGAGTGCCGCGAGGTAGATCCCCATCACCAGGAGCGCGCCGAAGCCCGGCGAGCCCATCACCGCGACGGCGTGACCCCAGTGCGGCACCTCGCCCATCTCGCGCCGCCGGCTCATCTCGTAGAGCCCGACCGCGGCGACGGGGCCGAGGATCGCGAAGCCCGCGACCAGCGGGAACAGCATCGGCAGCAGCGCCATGTGCAGGCCGATGCCCATGAGGACGAGGCCGACCACCGGGTAGACCAGCACAAGCGCCATGACATCACTGCGGCAGGCCTTGAAATCTTCCCAGCCGTCCTTGAGCGCGGCGCTGATGTCGGAGAGGTCCATGTTGCGGACCTCGGGGGTTTCCGCCTGATCGCTGCCAAGCTCGCGGCTGCTCGCGGCGAGGTGATGGCCGGCATCGTTCAGGCGTTGTGCTGTCCAGGACAGCGGGTTTCCGATCGTGTGGGACATGGGTCTCCTCCCTCTGGCATGTGCAGCGCCAGGAGAGGTCCGGCCGGAAACGCGCGGGGCCGGACCTGCCGGCGCCATGTCTCGGCAGTGTACCATGGTTTGCGGCCATGGGCGTTCACAAGCGATTGTCGGTGCGGCTTTGGGGCCTTGTGCCCGGAGCCGCACCGACGCAGTCTCGGCGCCAAACGATGCGCGAACAGAGGAGGATCCCATGGCGGGAACGGCACGTACGGTCATCATCGAGGAACACGGCGGCCCCGAGGCGCTGAAGCTGGCGGACTGGCCGGTCGGCGAGCCGGGGCCGGGCGAGGTTCGCATCCGGCACAAGGCCTGCGGGCTGAACTTCATCGACTGCTACCAGCGCTCGGGGCTCTACCCGATGACGCTGCCGCATGCGCTCGGCATGGAGGCGTCCGGTGTGATCGACGCGGTGGGCGAGGGCGTCGCGCATCTCGAGGTCGGCGATCGCGCCGCCTATGCCGCAGCCCCGCCGGGCGCCTATTGCGAGGCGCGGGTGATGCCCGCGGCGCAGGTCTGCCGGCTGCCTGACGCGATCTCCTTCGAGGAGGGCGCCGCGATGATGCTGAAGGGGCTGACGGTGCAGTATCTCTTCCACCGCACGACCCCGCTTCAGGCCGGCGACACGGTGCTGTTCCACGCTGCCGCGGGCGGTGTCGGGCTGATCGCCTGCCAGTGGGCCAAGTCCGAGGGCATCCGGCTGATCGGCACCGCCGGCTCGGACGAGAAATGCGCGCTGGCGATGGAGCACGGAGCGGATGCCTGCATCAACTACGCCACCGAGGACTGGGTCGCGAAGGTCCGTGAACTCACCGACGGAAAGGGTGTCGACGTGGTGATGGACTCGGTCGGCAAGGCGACCTTCGAGGGCTCGCTCGACTGCCTCAAGCCGCTGGGCATGATGATCTCCTTCGGCAACGCCTCTGGTGCGGTCGACGCGTTCAACCTCGGCGTTCTGGCACAGAAGGGCTCGCTCAAGGTGACGCGCCCGACCCTGTTCACCCATATCGCCGACCATGGCACCTGCCAGTCGATGGCCGGAATGCTGTTCGGCAAGGTCTCGTCGGGCGAGGTCAAGATCCGCATCGACCAGCGCTTCCCGCTCGAGGATGTCGCCGAGGCGCACCGGGTGCTGGAGGCGCGCCGCACCACCGGCCAGACCATCCTGACGCTGGAGTGATCTAGAGGGGCGCCCCTTGCGGGGCGCGCAGGCCTTGCCCGGTCCCGTCTCCGCCGGGTCCGGGAGGTCAGGGGGCGCTGCCCCCTCTTGGCGCTGTGCGCCAATTCACCCCCGAGGTATTTGGAAACCAGAGAAGCCAGGAGCGCCGCGCCCCTGGCTTCTCTTCGTCAAAAATACTCCTGCCGGAGGCGTCCGAGGCTGCCAGCCGTGCTGCCGCCTGTGGCCGGGTGGGCCGCAATCATGCAGAGACTCGTCGCCGGCGGAAAAAGGCGCTAAGCGGGCGGCATGGACGAGACATTCGAGATCTTCCTGGCCTGTGCGCCGGGGCTGGAGGCGGCGCTGACGGCAGAGGCCAAGGCGGCGGGGTTCGGGCCGTTGCGGCCGGCGGCGGGCGGCGTGGCCTTCGATGGCGGCTGGCCCGAGGTGTGGCGCGCCAACCTGTGCCTGCGGGGCGCGGCGCGGGTGCTGGCGCGGATCGGCGGCTTTCCCGCGGTGCATTTGGCGCAGCTCGACAAGCGGGCGCGGAAATTTCCCTGGGGCGATGTGCTGCGGGCCGAGCAGCCGTTCAAGGTCGAGGCGGTGAGCCGCAAGTCCAAGATCTATCACGCGGGCGCCGCGAAGCAGCGGGTCGAGACCGCGATCACCGAGACGCTCGGCGCGCTGCCGGGCGATGACGGGGTGCGGCTTCTGGTACGCATCGAGGACAATCTCGTGACCTTCTCGGTCGACACCTCCGGGGCGCCGCTGCACCGGCGCGGCCACAAGGCGGCGGTGGGCAAGGCGCCGATGCGCGAGACGCTGGCGGCGCTGTTCCTGCGCCAATGCGGTTATCGCGGCGAGGAACCGGTGCTCGACCCGATGTGTGGCTCGGGCACTTTCGTGCTGGAAGCCGCCGAGATCGCCGCCGGGCTGGCACCGGGGCGCACGCGCGGTTTCGATTTCGAGCGGCTCGCCGGGTTCGATGCCGAGGACTGGGCCGCGCTCAAGGCGGCGCAGGCGCCCGGCGAGACGGCCCTGCGCTTTCACGGCTTCGACCGCGATGCCGGCGCGGTGCGCTCGGCCACGGCCAATGCCGAGCGGGCAGGGGTTTCGGAGATCACCCGCTTCACCTGCCAGCCTGTCAGCGCGCTGGAGCCGCCCGAGGGGCCGCCGGGGCTGGTCATGGTGAACCCGCCCTATGGCGCGCGGATCGGCAAGCCGGGGCCGCTGCATGCGCTGCATCGCAGCCTAGGCGAGGTGCTGATGCAACGCTTCCGCGGCTGGCGGGTGGGCATCGTGACCTCCGAGCCGGGGCTGGCGCGCGAGACCGGGCTGCCGTTTCTGCCGCCGGGACCGCCGGTGGCGCATGGCTCGCTGAAGATCCGGCTCTACCGTACCGAGGCGCTCTGACGCCTCGGCCTCTTCTCAGAATCGCTCTTCGCCCTATATTGACGAGCATGAAAACGCTTGCTGCCCTCTGCCTCTCGGCCACTCTGCTGGCCATGCCCGTCACCGCACAGGACGCCGGAGAGGAGGCGCCCGAGGATGGAGGCGGTCTGATGAAGCGCGGCGCCCAGATGTTCTTCGAGGGGCTGATGGGCGAGCTCGATCCCGCCCTGCGCGAGCTCGAAGACCTTGCCGGAGAGATGCAGCCGGCGTTGCGCAGCTTCGGCGAGGAGATGGGCCCGGCGCTGCAGGATCTGATGGGCAAGGTGAAGGACTGGTCGGTCTATCACCCGCCGGAAATGCTTGAGAATGGTGACATCATCCTGCGCCGCCGCGAGCCGCTGGAGCGCGACGACGACGGGATCCTGCCGCGCGACCGTGACTGGCCCGAACGCGACCGCGAGTTGCCGCCGCTCGACGGGACGCCGCCGGATCGAGAGCGGGGCGGCGAGATCGAGCTCTGAGCCAAGGTCGCGCCGCGCCCTGGCATGGGATCAAGACGATCTGCAACCGGACCATCGGCGTTTGGACAAGGACAGCTCAGTCGATCTCGACCTGCATATCTTCGGCGTTCAGGGCGCGTGCCAGCGACTTGAAGCGCGATTCGGCGACCTCGCCATAGAGCGGCGCCACATCCGGTGCCATCCGCAGCGACAGGCGCTTGGCCTTGCCGTCCCAACCGAGCGAGGCGCCGTCTTCCTTGCTGACATCCGACATCCACAGCATCGAGCCGAAGCGCATCGCCTTGCCGAGCACCTCGGCCTCCTGCAGTTCTTCGTCGCTGAGCAGCGCGTAATAGGCCTCGAACAGCCCCTCGCGCTTGTTCTTGTACCGGTGCAGCAGGGCGAGGCCGAGAAACACCCGCTCGGGGTGGGTGAGGCCGCCGAGATTGGCGCGCGTGGCGTTGTCGAAGCAGGTCTGCGCCCGGTAGTCGGGATGGGCGCGCCAGCTCACGTCGTGCAGCAGGCAGGCGGCCTTGACGATGCGCGTGCGCTCCGGGCCGGCATTGGCGAAGAGCGGCGCGACGAAGCGGTAGAGCTTCTTGCCGAAGCCGGGCAGGCGGGCATCCTTGGCCTCGGAGAAGCGGCAGGCCTCGACCAGTGGGTCGCGGTCGCGCAGCTTCTGCGGCATCTGCTCGTAGAGCAGGCCCTCGCGGATGCCGTAGGACGAAATTGCGATGCCGGCGGGCGAGAAGGTCTCGATGAGCCGGCCAAGCACCTCGCCGGCATAGGGCACGAGGCTCATCCGCGCCGAAGAGATCGAGCAGGCACCGCGTAGCGCCTCGAGATCGGATTTCTCGATGAATTTCAGCGTGTCCGCGACCGCATCCTTGTCCATGCGGTATTCGTGCAGGACGTGCAGCGGGTAGCCGCGGCGCTCCATGTCGATGCGGGCGATGGCGCGCCACGAGCCGCCAACGAGGAAGAGCTGCGCGTCGCGCTGCCCGATCACCTCGGCGAGCTTGTCGATATGCTTGGCGATGTGCTTCTCGCGGGCCTTCTTGCCGCCCTCGAGATCCTTGAAACGCAGCGGACCCAGCGGCGAGGTCACACGGCGGCCGACCTGGCCCTCGGAGAGCTCGGCCAGCTCCATCGAGGAGCCGCCGATATCGCAGATCAGCCCGTTGGCGCCGGGCCATCCGAGCAGCACACCCTGTGCCGAAAGCCGGGCCTCTTCCTCGCCATCGATGACCCAGATCTTCAGGCCGGTCTGCTTTTCGATCTCGGCGCGGAAGGCCGGGCCGTCCTCGGCCTCGCGCATGGCGGCGGTGGCGACAGCGGTGAGCGGCGGCAGATCCATGCCACAGGCCAGCGTCTGGAACCGGGCCAGCGCCGACAGCGCCCGTGCCTTGCCCTCGGGGTTCAGCCGTCCGGTTTCGGGCATGCCCGCGCCAAGGCCGCACATGATCTTTTCGTTGTAGAAATAGGCCGGGCTGCGCGCCGCGCCGTCGAAGACGACGAGCCGCACCGAGTTCGAGCCGATGTCGACGACACCCACACGAGACAGGCGTCGGGCCTGCGGATCTTCGAAAAGCGGGCGGCCGAAAGGCCCCCAGTCGCCTTGGGCGGAGTCGCCTTGTCCGTCCATCTGCATCCCCGGCTGTGGTCCGCCTTCGCTCTACCACGCTTCGGGCGCGCGGCGAAAGCACTTCATTGGGGCAACGTTGCCGGGCCCGGGGGCGTTCCCGCGGTGGATCAGCGGAACAGCGAGAGCAGCACGCCCGGAGCGCCGTTGGCGATGGACATGGCCTGAATGGCGAGCTGCTGCTGGACCTGAAGCGCCTGCAGCCGGGCCGAGCTTTCCTCGAGATCCGCATCGACGAGAACGCCGATTCCCGAGGTCATGGCGTCGGTCAGGCGGTCGTTGAAGCGGGTCTGTGTCTCGAGCCGTCGCTGGTCCGAGCCGAAGGCCGCAGCCGCGTTGGTGGAGATGTCGAGCAGCCCCTCGATCGTCGCCAGGGCGTCATTGGCGCCGTCGGCGGTGGTGACATCGAGATCGGCGAGCAGTTCCAGCCCGCCGCCGATGGTGTTGCCGGCATCGGCGCTCAGCGTATCGATCTTCACGGCGATGGTGTCGCTCGCGGTGGTGACCTCGGAAGAAATATCGAGCGAACTGCCCGAGGCCTGCACCTGCAGGACGGAGCTGTCGATGCCGGATCGGGCGGCATAGCTGGCATAGCGCTGCGACAGTTGCGAGAGCACGTCGCCGATGCCGTCGCCATCGCGGGCGACATAGGAGATCGGCGCGCTGGCCATCTCGGCGCGGGATTGCGTGGCGCCGGAGGTGGTGCGCAGATCGGCCTGCACGAAGGTCGAACCGTCGCCGTCGGTTCCGTAAAGCGACAGAGAGAACGCCATGCCGGCGGTCACGGTGAGGGCGCTGGCGTCGAGCGTGGCGCTGCGTGTGAGGGTGAGCGTGGCCGAGACCTCGGAGCCGCTGTAGGTGCCGCCCGAGGCGGTGATCTCGCGGCGCGCGGTGGAGAGGTCCTGCTTGCCGATGCTGATGTCGACGCCGCGCACGCCGAGTGAATCGCGCTGCAGGAAGCCCAGCACCGCCTCGCTGCCCGAGCCCGTGCCGGTGTCGCGGTTGTTCAGCAGGTTGAGGCCGTTGAACTGCGCCGTCTCGACCACGGCGCCGATCTGATCGCGCAGCGAGGAGACGGTGTTCTGGATCTTGGCGCGGTCGACATTCTCTTCCTGCGCGGTGACCACCTGTCCCTTGATCTCGGTCAGCAGCTCGGTGATCGTCTCGGCGCCCTTGCGGGCCACGGCGAGGGTGGCGCCGCCAAGCGCGAGGCTGTCGGCCACCTTGCGGTAGCCCAGCACGTCGGCTTCCATGGTCTTGGCGATGGCCCAGACCGCGGCGTTGTCCTCGGCGCCGGCAACGCGGCGGCCGGTGGCGATCTCGGTCTGCACCTCGGCGATGCTGGTGTTGATGCTTTGCAGGGTCATCAGCGCGATGGTCGCACTGTCATTGGTCAGGATGCTGGACATGGGGTGCCTGTTCTCGGGGATGCCTGTACGGGGCTGTTCGGGGGAAGCGCGCAGTTCACGCGAGACGGGCCCGGGTCGGGGCATTCGAGGCAGCGATTTCGCCGCAAGCGGTGCGTCGCCCGGACCGGAAGCCGAGACAGTCTACGCCCGCGCCGCCGCCCCCATGACGCACCCTGTAGACTGGGCGTTGGCGGTTAACTCTGGGCTAAGGGAATGCGGTGTCAGCGTGGTGATTTCGGGGCAGTTCCGGGGCGCGAGGCGCGGGGCGCGCATCCCGCAGACCGGTTTGACCGACATCCGGCCGACCACGAAAAAGCGCCGGGGCGACAACCGCTCCGGCGCTTCAGGAGATCTGTCCGAAAACCTCAGTCCTCGCCGTGGGTCAGTTTCGGCACGTCGCCGGCACCGGCAGAGCCGCGTCCCGAGAGCGAGGGGTTCTCCATGAAGAAGCGGTGGCAGTTGAACGGCGTGTCGCCCTCGCTCACCGGGTGGCGGCTGAACTTGCCGGTGGGTTCCATCACCCAGCTCTGCGCCGTGTCGGCGAGGTTGGCCGCCATGATCTGGCTGACGATCTGCGCCTTTACCGTCTGGTTCTGGATCTCGACCCCGGTCTCGATGCGGCGGTTGAGGTTGCGCCCCATCCAGTCCGCCGAGGACATGAACACCCGCGCCTTGTCATGCGGCAGGCCGTGGCCGTTGCCGAAGCAGGCGATGCGCGAATGCTCTAGGAAGCGACCGACGATCGACTTCACCCGGATGTTCTCGGACAGCCCCGCGATGCCGGGCTTGAGCCCGCAGATGCCGCGGATCACGCAGTCGATCTCGACGCCGGCCTGGCTCGCCGCATAGAGCGCATCGATCATGTTGGGCTCGATCAGCGAGTTCATCTTCAGCCAGATCCGCGCCGGGCGCCCCGCACGGGCGTGCTCGGCCTCGGCGGCGATCAGTTCGAGCATCTTGGGCTTGAGCGAATGCGGCGAGATCACGAGGTTCTCCAACCCCTCGGGCATGGCGTAGCCGCTGAGATAGTTGAAGATCTTCGCCGCATCGCGCCCCAGCGCCGCGTCGCAGGTGAAGAACGACAGGTCGGTATAGATCTTGGCGGTGATCGGGTGGTAGTTGCCCGTTCCCCAGTGCGTGTAGGTCACCAGCTTGTCGCCCTCTCGGCGCACCACCTGGGAGATCTTGGCGTGGGTCTTCCACTCGAGGAAGCCATAGACCACATGCGCGCCCGAGCGTTCCAGCCGGCGCGACTGGCGGATGTTGGCGGCCTCGTCGAACCGCGCCTTCAGCTCGACCAGCGCGGTGATCGACTTGCCCTCTTCGGCGGCCTCGCAGAGCGCCTCGACGATGGGCGAGTCCTTGGATGTGCGGTAGAGCGTCTGCTTGATCGCCACCACGTCCGGATCGAGCGCCGCCTGCTTGAGGAAGCGCACCACCATGTCGAAGGTCTCGTAGGGGTGGTGCAGAAGCATGTCCTTCTGGGCGATGGCCGAGAACATGTTGCCGTCATGGTCCTGCACCCGCTCCGGCACGCGCGGCGTGAAGGTCGGCCAGAGCAGGTCGGGGCGGCTGCCCAGCACCAGCTCCTTGACGTCGGCGATGCCGATCATGCCGTCAAGCTCGATGACCTCGTCATCCTGCACGTGCAGCTCGTTCTGCAGGGTGCGGCGCAGATCCTTGGGCGCGCCGGCGGTCATCGTCAGGCGGACCACCTCGCCGCGGCGGCGGCGTTTCAGCGCCACCTCGAACTCGCGCACGAGATCCTCGGCTTCTTCCTCGACCTCGAGGTCGCTGTCGCGCAGCACGCGGAAGCCGAAGTGATCCTTCACCCGGTAGCCGGGGAACATGCTCTCGATGTGGAGCAGCAGCACATCCTCGAGGAAGATGAAGCGTTGCTGGCCCTCGGGCGCGGGCAGCGCCATGAAGCGGTCGATCTGGTGCGGGATCGGCAGCAGCGCGTCGCGGGTGCGCCGGTCACGCTTGCGCTCGAGCGAGATTGCGAGGCAGTAGCCCATGTTGGCGATGAACGGGAACGGGTGCGCCGGGTCGATGGCGAGCGGCGACAGCACCGGGAAAACCTGGGTCAGGAAGGCATGCTCGAGATGGGCACGGTCGGCCTCGTCGAGCTCGTCGCGGGGGACGATATCGATGCCTTCCGCGGCCATCTCGATCTCGAGCGCGTGCAGCACCTTCTGCTGATGCGCCATCAGCTTGCGGGCATCCTCGTTGATCTCGACCAGCTGCTGTGCCGGGGTCAGCCCGTCGGCGGCGGGATTGGTGTTGCCCGCATGCGCGAGCTCGCGGAGGCCGGCGACGCGCACGGTGTAGAACTCGTCGAGATTGGCCGCCGAGATCGACAGGAAGCGCAGCCTTTCGAGCAGCGGCACGCGCGGATTCTCGGCTTCCTCCAAGACGCGCCAGTTGAAGCCGAGCCAGCTCAGCTCGCGATTGTAGAAGCGACCGGGACCTTCGAGGTCGAGCTCGGTCATCTCGGTCGGGGCAGGCAGCGGGGCCTTCAGGAAATCTGCGATACTCATGTGGGGCTTATGCGCGTCCATTTGAAACAGGTTCGTGACGGTCATAGGAATTATTCTGCCTCGGGGCGCTGACCTGGATCAAGCCTTGCGAGGATGTCCCGCGCCAGGCTGCGCGTGATGCCCTTGGGCCGCCCCATGGCGTTGGCGTCGAGCGCCGTTACCAGCGCGCGCGCCATGGCAAAGCTGCGCGGCATGTGCCGCACGAGGTAGGGGATGACGTCGGCGGCAGGCACGCATTGCCGGTCCGCGAGCATCTTGGCGATCACCGCCGCCAGCAGCGTATCGTCGGGGTCGGGCAGGGTGGCGGTCTGGGTGCCTTCCATGCGGCTCTTGAGATCGGGGATCACCAGCGGCCAGAGCGACGGCGCCGAACGGGCGGTCACGAGCAGCGGCTGGCGCTGGGCCAGCGCGAGGTTGTGCAGGTGAAACAGCGCCTCCTCGGCGGGGCGGTCCCCGGCGATGCGGTCGCCATCCTCGACGCAGATCGGCGCGGTGGCGTGCGCCGGAATGTCGGCCTGCGGAAGGCTCGCGGCGGGCACGATGGCGGCGCCGGTCTCGGCGGCCCACACATGCGCGAGATGGGTCTTGCCGGCGCCCGAAGGCCCCACCAGAACCATCTTGCCGTTGGGCCAGCTCTGCCAGTTGTCGAGCAGCGCCACCGCAAGCCCGTTGGACTGTCCGACGAAATAGTCCTCGCGTCCCAGCGCGGCGCGAACCGGCAGGGGCAGGGGAAGCTGGTCGGGGGTGATCATCCTTGATCCTCGTCCGTCTCGAGGCCGCGATAGAGCCGGCTCTCGATATACTGGTCGACAAGGAACCGCGCGACCACGCCGAGCGCCGCCGCCAGCGGCACAGCCACCAGCATGCCGACGAAGCCGAAGATCGAGCCGAAGACCGACAGGGCGAGGATCAGCCAGACCGGGTGCAGCCCGACCGATTCTCCGACCAGCTTGGGGGTCAGGAAATTGCCCTCGAGGAACTGGCCGAAGAAGAAAATCCCGGCGACCGCCGCGATCCAGACCCATTCACCCCAGAACTGGAACAGCGCCAGCCCGATGGCCAGCGCGCCGCCGACGATGGCGCCGACATAGGGAATGAAGGTCAGGATCCCCGCGACAACGCCCACCACGAGGCCGAAGTTCAGCCCCACCAGCCACAGTGCCAGCGCGTAGTAGAAGCCGAGGATCAGGCAGACCGAGCCCATGCCGCGGATGAAGCCCGCCAGCGTCTTGTCGATGTCGCGGGCCAGCTTCCGGATCACCGGTGCGTGGTCGCGGGGCAGCAGGCTGTCGACGCGGGCCACCATGTTGTCCCAGTCGAGCAGCATGTAGACCGCCACCACCGGCACGATGACGAAGAGCAGCAGGATGTTGATCAGCGACATCGCCGAGGTCAGCACCGCGTCGATCAGCTGCGCGCCGCGCTCGCGGATGGTCTCGCCGATGGAAACCAGGGTCTCGCGCACCGGGCTGCCCTCGACCATGATCGAGGGGAAATGCGTGGACAGGAACGCCTGAAGCTGGCGGAACAGCTCGGGCGCGGTCTCGATCAGCTGGCTGGTCTGGCGCACCAGAGCCGGCACCACCGCCAGCGCGAGGATGACGAAGATCAGGATCATCGCCACGGTGATCGTGCCCGTGGCCATGCCGCGGCTCATGCCGACCCGCTCGAGCCGGTCGGCCACGGGGTCGAGGAAATAGGCAACCGCGCCGCCGACGACGAAAGGCAGCAGCACATCTCCGAGGACCCATAGCATGACGACGAAGATCGCCGCCGCGATGCCCCAGTATTTCAGCTGTGTCCGCACCGGCAGCGCCATGATCGGCCATTCCTTTTCGAAAAAACGTGTCCCTACATCGCGTCTCGCGCGCGATCTTGCAAGACTGGGCTGCGCTCGCCGGGCCGCGCACGGCCCCTTGCTCTTGCGCGGCCCTTCGCATACGCCATTCCGGACCGTTTTCCAGCCCGGGAGCCCCGCCCCATGCGTCTGAGCCGCTATTTCCTGCCCGTCCTCAAGGAGACGCCCGCCGAGGCGCAGATCGTCTCCCACCGCTACATGCTGCGCGCCGGCATGATCAAGCAGGCCAGCGCCGGGATCTATTCCTGGCTGCCGCTGGGCTACAAGGTGCTGCGCAAGATCGAGAATATCATCCACGAGGAACAGGCCCGCGCCGGCCACATTCCGATGCTGATGCCGACGATCCAGTCCGCCGATCTCTGGCGCGAGTCGGGCCGCTACGACGCCTACGGCGCCGAGATGCTGCGCATCACCGACCGCCACGACCGCGACATGCTTTACACGCCCACCGCCGAGGAGTTGATCACCGACATCTTCCGCGCCAACGTCTCGTCCTATCGCGACCTGCCGCTGACCATGTACCAGATCCAGTGGAAGTTCCGCGACGAGATCCGCCCGCGCTTCGGCGTGATGCGCGGCCGCGAGTTCTACATGAAGGACGGCTACAACTTCGACCTCACGAAAGAGGACGCGCTGCACGCCTACAACCGCCATCTGGTGAGCTACCTGCGCACCTATGAGCGCATGGGCCTGCAGGCGATCCCGATGCGCGCGGATTCCGGGCCGATCGGCGGCGATGACACGCACGAGTTCCTGGTGCTGGCCGAGACCGGCGAGTCGGAAGTGTTCTACGACAGCGAGATCACCGAGCTGAAATTCGGCGACCGCGCCATCGACTACGACAGCGTCGAGCAGTGCCAGGCGGTGCTCGAGGAGTTCACCTCGCGCTACGCCCGCACCGACGAGACCCATGACGAGGCGGTGTTCAACCAGGTCCCCGAAGCGCGCCGCCGCACCGCGCGCGGCATCGAGGTCGGCCAGATCTTTTACTTCGGCACCAAGTATTCCGAGGCGATGGGCGCCACGGTCTCCGACAAGGATGGCAACCAGGTGCCGGTGCACATGGGCTCGCACGGCATCGGCGTGTCGCGCCTCTTGGGCGCCATCATCGAGGCCAGCCACGACGACCGCGGCATCATCTGGCCCGAGGGCGTGACGCCGTTCCATTGCGGCATCGTCAATCTCAAGACCGGCGACGCCGAGGCGGACGCGGCCTGCGACAAGATCCACGCGGCGCTGATCGCGCTGGGGCTCGACCCGCTCTACGACGACACCAACGAGCGCGCCGGTGCCAAGTTCGCGACGATGGACCTGATCGGCCTGCCGTGGCGCATCACCGTCGGCCCGCGCGGGCTCAAGAACGGCGTGGTCGAGCTGACCTCGCGCCGCACCGGCGAGAGCGAGGAGCTGCCCCCCGAGGCGGCCGTGGCGAAGATCGCCGAGATCTACGGCGTCGCCTGAGCCACGGCGGGCCTGACAGCGCCGCGGATTCGCGCTAACCTGCTCCAATGGCCCCGCAGAGGGCCGTTGGAGGCAGTCATGATCATACGGGCACTCGCCCTCGCCGCCGGGATTGCCGGTGCGGCAGGGTTTTCCCAGTTTCCCGAATTCACCCAGCAATATGTCCAGCGCCTCGGCGGGGCGGTGGACGAGCTTGCGCGCAGCGTCCAGGCCTTCGACCGCGATGCCGCGGCGCTCGGCCTGG
>NZ_DS022276.1:2390537-2424486 GCF_000153725.1 Salipiger bermudensis HTCC2601
TCGCCGAGCGCACCTGGCAGGCCTATCGCCCGGGGGTGCCGATGACCGCCGAAGGCGCGATCTTCGCCGGAAGCGGGTTTGTCAGCGGCTGGCTTGCGGTGGCGTTCCTGCTGTCCCTGCTGAGCCTGCCATTCCGCCGCAGGCCTCGCGGGAGAGGGCGGCGGGTCGAGCCGGTGCTGCACCGCCCCACCCAGGCACCGCGCGGACACGGCCTTCGTGCCGTCAGGGGCGCTGCCCCTGCGCGCGCCGGGGCGCGCTTACCCCGGGATATTTAGAGCCAGAAGAAGACAGGGGCGTCTTCCCGGCTTCTTCTGGCCAAAAAATATCCCCGCCGGAGGCTGCCGGCGGGGGACGCTCTTGTTTCGCCGGAGGGATGCGTCATGCTCGAGCCGCGATCAGGAAACCTGTGTGCGCTTGCGCACGCCGCTTGATGAGAGGGGGCGGATCAGACCGCGGCCTTGACCTCGGCGACGATGCCTTCGACCACCCGGCTCAGCAGCGCCTCGTCCTCGCATTCCGCCATCACCCGGATCAGCGGCTCGGTGCCGGATTTGCGGATCAGCAGCCGGCCTTTGCCCGACAGCGTCGCCTCGGCCTCGGCGATGGCGCCCTGCACGCGGGCCGCCTCGAGCGGCGTCTGGCCGGCGGCGAAACGGACATTCTGCAGCAGTTGCGGCACCGGCTCGAAGCGGCGCGCCAGGCGCGAGGCGGGCTGGCCGGTGCGCACCATCTCGGCGAGGAACTGCATCCCCGCCATCAGCCCGTCGCCTGTGGTGGCGTAATCGGTCATCACGATATGGCCGGATTGCTCGCCGCCGAGGTTCCAGCCCTTCGCGCGCATCGCCTCGACCACGTAGCGGTCGCCCACCTTGGTGCGCTCGAGCCGCAGGCCGCGGCCGGTCAGGAAGCGCTCGAGCCCGAGATTCGACATCACCGTGGCCACCAGCGTGCCATCGACAAGCCGGTCTTCCTCGGCCCAGCGGGCCGCCATCAGCGCCATGATCTGGTCGCCGTCGGCAATGGTGCCGGTCTCGTCGATCAGCAGGATCCTGTCGGCATCGCCGTCAAGGCAGATGCCCACGTCGGCGCCGTGCGCCACGACCGCTTCGGCCGCGGCCTGAGGCTTGGTCGAGCCGCAATTGTCATTGATGTTCAGCCCGTTCGGAGAGGTGCCGAGCGGGATCACGTCGGCGCCGAGCTCCCAGAGCACCTCGGGCGCGGTCTTGTAGGCGGCGCCATTGGCGCAGTCGACCACCACCTTCATGCCGTCGAGCCGCATGCCGTGGGGCAGGGTGCCCTTGAGCCGCTCCTGATAGCGGAAGCGGCCATCGTCGATGCGCTTGGCACGGCCGATATTGCCGGCCTGTGCCGGGGCCACGCCGGCCTCGACCAGCGCCTCGATCTCGGCCTCGGCCTCGTCGGAGAGCTTGAAGCCGTCTGGGCCGAAGAACTTGATGCCGTTGTCATCCGCCGGGTTGTGGCTGGCCGAGATCATGATGCCGAGATCGGCGCGCATGGACGGCGTCAAAAGCCCCACCGCCGGGGTCGGGACCGGGCCCAGCAGCAGCACGTTCATGCCGGTCGAGGTGAGGCCCGCGGTCAGGGCGTTCTCGAACATGTAGCCCGAGAGCCGCGTGTCCTTGCCGATCACCACCCGGTGCACCCCGCCCTGTTCGCGGCGGAAATAGCGCCCTGCGGCGGCGCCGATCATCAGCGCCATCTCGGCGGTCATCGGGAAGGTGTTGGCGGTGCCGCGCACCCCGTCGGTTCCGAATAGCTTACGCGTCATGGCCTGCTCCCTGTTCGACTGCCTGCCACAGCGCGATGGCCTGGCGAGTTTCCGCGACATCGTGGACCCGGAAGATCTGCACCCCCTGCGCGATCCCGGCGAGCGCCACGGCGATCGAGCCGGGCGCGCGTTTTTTCGGATCGGGCGCGTCGCCGATGCGGCCGACGAAACCCTTGCGCGACACGCCCAGCAGGATCGGGCAGCCGAGCCCATGGAACAGGGCCAGCCCGTTCAGCAGCGCGAGGTTGTGCGCCTGCGTCTTTCCGAAGCCGATGCCCGGATCGACCACGATCTTGTCGCGCGAGAGCCCCTTGGCCTCGAGCATCTCGACCTGTTCCTCGAGGAAATCGTAGACGTCGAGCAGCACGTCGTCGTAGCGCGGCGCGTCCTGCATGGTCTGCGGATCGCCTTGGCTGTGCATGATGCAGACCGGCAGGGCGTTCTCGACGCAGAAATCGGCCAGAGCGGGGTCATGGGTGAGCCCCGAGACGTCGTTGACCAGTGCCGCGCCGGCGCGGATCGCCGCCTTCGCCACCGCCATCTTGCGGGTGTCGATCGAGATCGGCACGCCGGCCAGCGCCCGGATCACCGGCTCGGTGCGCGAAATCTCCTCCCCCGGGGCCACGTCTTCGGCGCCGGGGCGGGTGCTCTCGCCGCCGATGTCCAGAAGGTCGGCGCCGTCGGTCATCAGCCGCCGCCCGCGCAGCGCGGCCTCGGTGCTGGAGCCGTCGAGCCCGCCATCGGAGAAGCTGTCGGGCGTGACGTTGAGGATCGCCATGATCTGCGGCTGGCGCATGTCGAGCCCGAGAAGCGGCGCGCGCGGCGTGGTCAGGCGGGCCAGAGCGGCCTCCGGGATCTCGGAGGCGTGGATCCGCGTGACGCTGCCGTCGCGGCGATGCCGGGCGACATGGGAGAACCAGCGCGGGCCGCCGGCCAGCGGCAGGGCATCCTTGGGGCGGGGGGCGTCGGAGCGGACGAGGGGGCGGTAATAATCTCGCATGACCGGGTTGTGACGCCGCGCGCCGGGATTGGCAAGCAGCGGCGTCGCCGGCTGTTTCAGACTGTGACAGCGCGCGCCGGGACGGTGACGTCCTCGGGCAGGGATTCGCCGATCACCACCAGCTCGGAGGCTTCCATGTGCTCGGCGAACCAGCCCGCCAGCGCCACCGAGTCGCGTGGCCGCGAGGCCGGGCCTTGGGTGGCGTCGAGCACGATCTTGGAGGGCGCCCAGACGCAGATCTGGCCATTCTTCATCGCCCAGTCGAGCTCGGTGCGGGTCGAGACCACCTTGCAGCGCGGATCGCGCGCCGCCAGCATCCAGCCGTTCTGCTCGATGGCGAGCAGATCGACGCGGCGCTGCGCCAGAGGGTGGCCCGCCTGCGGTCGGTCCAGATCCGGCAGCCCGACGCAGAGGATCAGCGGGGCCGTCTCGGCGGCGAAGCCGTCGATCCAGCCGACGAGCGCGTCCGAGGCGATGGCGGCATTCGAAAGATAGACGATGCGCGGATGCGGGCGGGGCTGTGCCACCTCGTTGAGGTGGGCACCGAAATCGCGCTTCGTGCGGACGATCTCGACCCCGAGCGCGCCGGGGCCGCGGTCGAGCTTCTCGATGCGGACGAAGGCGCGCATGGCCTGCGGCTCGAGCAGGATGCGCTCGGCGATGCGCTCGGCGAGCGTTTCCAGCAGGTTGAGACGCTCGGCCTCGAGCTCGGTGCTGATCGCCTCGGTGACGCGGTCGTAACTCAGGATGCGGTCGACATCGTCATCGAGCGGCCCGCCCGAGGGCGTGACCTCGACCACCACGTCGAAGCGGATGCGCTGGGTGTGGCCGCGCTCGGCCTGAAAGGCGCCAATCTCGACCTCGCGCACATGCTCGCGCAGCGAGATGCGGTCGCGCGGCGCCTCGCCCTCGGTGGCGATGGCGCGCTCGGAGGGGTGCGCAAAGGCAAGGCGGATTTCGTCGGCCATGAGGGGCCCTCGCATGTGGTCTTCAGGGGGCCGCCGCAGCACTTCTCTCGCGAGAGGGTTACAGGAGGCGCGATCCCCTCCTGAAGGGGAGGGCCGGGCGGGTTGCCCGATATCCTATCGCAGCGAATGGCCGGGCGCGAGGGCCGGAAAGCGGCGCTTTGCGCCGCGCCCGCGTCAGTTGCTGCTGATGCGGTAATCCGGGCGGTAGAACTGGTGCACGCCGATCGCGGCGGTCTGGTTGAACTTGCGCGACCAGGACGGGTTCACCGCGGTGGTGTGGTAGTAGGTCGCGCCGCCGGTCAGTGCGCGCGGGGCGCCCGAGAGCATGATCTTGGCAACCTTGCCGACGCGCTCCCAGGCGCGGGGCTCGTTGATGTGCTCGGGGTTGCCGTCGCAGGTATAGGTGAACTGGCAGGCGTATTTCCGGCCGGTGCCCTGGCGGATCACGCTACAGACCGAATCCGGGAACTTTGCGCTGTCGACGCGGTTGAGAATGACCTCGGCCACGGCAAACTGGCCTTTCACGGTCTCGCCGCGAGCCTCGAAGTACAGCGCCTCGGCAAGGCACTCCCACTGGGCGCCGCCGCTGGCCTTGGGCTGGCTTTCGAGCCACGTGCGGTCGTAGGAAAATCCGCCCGGACGCGTTTCGGGCGAGACTAGCGCGTTGAAATGTGCTTTGGTCGCGGTATTGAGCCCGCGCTGTTCGAGCTTCACCAGACGGCGGATATTGTCCTGCTTCACTTCGGCAGCAAGCGGAGCGGCCGTCGCCAGCAGCGCCAGCGCGGTAAACATAGCCTTGATCATCTGTCCCTCTTTACGTCACGTCCCAGGTGGCGATTTCCCCAAAATCGCTCAAAATCGCGGCGTAATTAGTAAAATTGTTCCGAGCGGTCCAGCGCCCGGGACCGAAATGGGCGGATTCCGGCCCAAATACATCGTTAAGTTTACATATGTTGTGGCGCGGCAGCTGCGCGCCTACCCGATCTTGTCTCTAATTGCGAGTTGAGCGGCTGCTAGCCGTGCAACCGGAACGCGAAACGGGGAGCAACTCACGTAGTCGATGCCCGCGTTTCGGCAGAAGGCAATCGATTCGGGGTTGCCGCCATGCTCGCCGCAGACCGACAACATGACGCCGCCATTGCCCTTGCGCCCGCGTTCCACGCCCACCCGGATCAGTTCGCCGACGCCCTCGGCGTCGAGCCGGTGGAACGGATCTTCTGGGAACACGCCTTGCTGCACATAATGCGACATGAAGCGTCCGGCATCGTCGCGCGAGAGGCCGTAAGTCATCTGCGTGAGGTCGTTGGTGCCGAAGCTGAGGAAATGCGCGTGCTGGGCGATCTCGTCGGCACGCAGGCAGGCGCGCGGGGTCTCGACCATGACGCCGAGAGAATAGTCGAAATCGCGGCCGCGCTCGTTGCGCACCGCCGCCGCCACTGCGTCGATGCGGTTGCGCACCAGCTCGACCTCGCGGCAGGCCGAGACCAGGGGCAGCATGATCTCGGGCACCACCGGCGCGCCCTCCTTGGAGGCCTCGAGCGTCGCCTCGAAGATGGCCCGGGCCTGCATATCGTAGATCTCGGGCACCGCGATGCCGAGCCGCACGCCGCGCATCCCGAGCATGGGGTTGTATTCGCCCATGCTCTCGACCCGGCGGGTCACGTCCGAGACCGGCAGGTCGAGCGCCTCGGCCAGATCGCGCAGACCGGCGCGGTCGGAGGGCAGGAACTCGTGCAGCGGCGGATCGAAGAGGCGGATGCAGACCGGCATCCCCTCCATGATGCGGAACAGTTCGATGAAATCGGCGCGCTGCATCGGCAGCAGCCGGGCGAGGGCGGTCTTCCGGTCGTCGGGGCTGTCGGCGAAGATCATCTCGCGCATCGGTGTGATGCGCTCGGCCTCGAAGAACATGTGCTCGGTGCGGCACAGCCCGATACCCTGCGCCGCGAAATTGCGCGCCGTGGTGGCGTCGGCCGGGGTGTCGGCATTGGCGCGGATGCCGATGTCGCGCTCGGCATCGGCCCAGGACATGAAGACGTGGAAGGTCTCGTCGAGCGCCGCCTCGATCATCTTCGGCGCACCGGCAAGCACCTGGCCCGAGCTGCCGTCGACGGTGAGGGTGTCGCCCTCGCGGAAGCGGCGGCCATCCTCGGCCAGCAGCGTCTTGTCGTTGAGGCGGAAGCCCATGCGCGCCGCGCCCACGACGCAGGGCAGGCCGAGGCCGCGGCCGATCACCGCCGCGTGGCTGGTCATGCCGCCGCGTTCGGTCAGCACCGCCACAGCGGCGTGCATGCCGCGCACGTCCTCTGGCGAGGTCTCGCGCCGGACGAGGATGCAGGGCTCGCCGCGCGCCGCGCTGGCCTGCGCCTCGGAGGAGGAGAACACGATCTTGCCGGTCGCCGCCCCGGGAGAGGCCGCCACGCCGCGCCCGATGGCGTCGCGCTCGGCCTCGGGGTCGATCTGCCGGTGCAGCAGCTCGGACAGGCCACGCGGTTCGACCCGCATCAGCGCTTCCTGTTGCGAGATGATGCCGTCATTGGCCAGCCGCACCGCGATCTGCAGCGCCGCGCGCGAGCTGCGCTTGACCCGTATGGCGTCGAGGATGTGCACCGCGCCATTTTCGAGCGTGAACTCGATCTGCATCTCTACCCGCAGCTTGCAGCGCACCAGCGCGGCGTAGTCCTTCAGCGTCTCGAAGGCCCCGGGCGCCAGCTCTTCCAGCGAGGGGCCGCGCGGATCGCGCTCGAGATAGAGCGAGCTCTGCTCGCACTGCAGCGCCTCGCGGCCCTGGCTCTGGCTCATGTAACGGCCGGTGATCTGCGGCTGCCCGGTCTCGGAATTGACCAGCTGCAGCACGCCCGAGCCGCATTCGCCCATGCCGAGCCCCAGCGCCATCTCTTGCACGATGAGCCCCAGCCCGGCATCGACCGGCGCGCCCTTGGCCTGTCGCAGCAGCCGCGCGGTGGTGCCCTCCCAGGCGCGCGCCATCGAGCGCAGCACCTCGGCCAGCTGCACGGCGGGATCCTGCGGGAAGGGCTCCTCGGCCTCATCCTCGTAGCAGCGCAGCACGTCGCTCAGGCCTTCCTCGCCGGGGCTGTCGATCTCTTCGAAGACATCCGGATCGAGCCTCGCCACGTGGATGGCATAGGCCGTGACGAAGCGTTTGTAGAGATCCGAGGCAAGCTCGGGGCCCATGCGCTCGGAATACTCGACGAAGGCGGCGTCGTTCATGCCGATATTGAGCACCGAGCCGGGCCCGCCCCAATCGGGATCCTCCGAGGAGGGGCGCACACAGAGCAGCGCGCCGGGGGCGAACTCGCCGAGAATCGCGACCACGTCGGGCATTTCGCCCGCGGCGATGCGGTGCACGGTGTCGAAGCTCAGCGCCACGGTGCGCGGCACCGGCAGATCGAGCCGCACGAGCCGCTGCAGGCACTTGGCACGCCCCCCGTGGCTCGGCGTCGAGATCGGCGCCGATGGGGTGATGAGCGTGACCCGCGGGTCCTGGTCCTGTCGCAGCGTGTCGGGCACGGGAGATCCTGTTTTTCCGCAGTGCAGCATAACCCGGATCAGGGCAACCGCACCATCACCTTTTCAGGAGTACGTAAGGTTAAGACGCTGCGCCAAAGATGCCACCGCCGGGCGGGCGCGTGCAAGAAATCTCGGCACGCGCGCCGCAAGTCTTTGGTGCGGAAGGGCTTTCGGGCAACGCCCGCTCAGCCCTCGAGGCGGTTCAGATCGGCCACCTGAAGGCAGCTTGTGCGGATGCGCGACAGCAGGTTGAGGCGGTTGCGGCGCACCACCGGGCTCTCGGAATTGACCTGCACCGCCTCGAAAAAGGCGTCGATCGGCGCGCGCAGACCGGCCATGGCGGTCATGGCAGCGGCGAAATCTTCCTTTTCCAGCGCGGGCTTGATCTCGGCATCGGCGGCATCGAGCGCGGCGAACAGCGCCTTTTCCTCGTCGACCTCGGCAAACTTGGGGTCGGCGCCGAAGCTGTACTCGACCCCGTCCTTGTCCTCGGCCTGGGTGAGGATGTTGTTGGCGCGCTTGAAGCCCTGGACGAGGTTTGCGCCGTCCTCGGTGCCCAGCACCTCGCCGAGCGCCGTGGCGCGGCGCACCACCTGAGCGAGGTCGTCATTGCCGGGCATCGCCAGCACTGCATCAATCACGTCATGCCGCACGCCTTCGCCCTTGAGGTGCACCTTGAGGCGGTCGTGGAAGAAGGCGAGCAGATCGTCGCTGAGATCGGGGCGGTGGTTGGTGACCTCTTTGACCCACTCGGCCGCGTCGCCCTCAATCTCGTCGATCACGGCCTTGACCGAGGAGCCGAAGACGCCGTGTTGCGCGATCTCGCGCAGCAGCGCATCGCGCAGCTCCTGCTGGTCGCTATCAACGCCGGCTTCGATCTTGTGGCGCAGGATCTGCGCGTCGAAGAGGCGGTCGAGATGCAGGCGCAGCCCATTGACCAGCACCAGCCGGATCACGCCAAGCGCGGCGCGGCGCAGCGCATAGGGGTCCTTGGAGCCGGTTGGTTTCTCGTCGATCGCCCAGAAGCCGGTCAGCGTGTCGAGCTTGTCGGCCAGCGCCACGGTGACCGAGACCGGCGCGGTGGGCACGGCGTCGGACGGCCCGAGCGGCGAGTAATGCTCCTCGCAGGCCACGGCGACCTCTGTCGGCAGGCCGGCGGCCTCGGCGTAATAACGGCCCATAAGCCCCTGAAGCTCGGGGAATTCATAGACCATCTCCGAGCTCAGGTCGGCCTTGGCCACGCGCGCCGCCTGCTCGGCCAGCGCTGCGTCCGCGCCGACCATCGGTGCGATCTCGCGCGCCAGTGCCGCGATGCGCTCGATGCGGTCGCGCTGCGAGCCAAGCTTGTTGTGGAAGGTCACGTTGCCGAGCCGCTCGGTCCAGGCTTCCAGGCCCTCGTTCTTTGCGACACGCAGATCGTTCTCCCAGAAGAACTTGGCGTCGGACAGCCGGGCCGAAAGCACCTTGTTGTTGCCTGCGAGGATGGTCGCGCCGTCATCCGGCGTTTCCACATTTGCAACCGTGACAAAGCCTTCAATGCGGCTGGTGGCCGGATTCTTGACCGAAAAGAACTTCTGGTGCTCTTTCATCGAGGTCTGGAGCACTTCCGGCGGCAGCTCGAGGAACTGCGCGTCGATCTTGCCCATCAGCACCACCGGCCACTCGACCAGACCCGCCACCTCGGCCAGCAGCCCGCGGTCCTCGACCACTTCGAGGCCTTGGGCGAAGGCGCGGTTTGTCGCGTCATGCCAGATGGTTTCAGCGCGTTCCTCAGCCGAGAGGATGACCTTCGCGCGCTTCAGCCGGGTTTCGTAATCGGCAAAGGAGGTCACTTCGAAGGCGCCGTCGCCCATGAAGCGGTGGCCCTCGGTGGTCTGGCCCGCCTCGATGCCATCGATTTCCAAGGGCACGACCGCGTCGCCGGCCTCGGAGCTCAGGACGCACATGATGCGGTGCAGCGGGCGGACCCAGCGCAACGTGCCTGCGCCCCAGCGCATCGACTTGGGCCAGGGGAAGTTGCGGATCGCCGCTTCGAGCACCTCGGCCACGATCTCGGCCGCCGGGCGGCCCGGCTTCTCGATCACCGCGTAGAGAAAGGTGCCCTTCTTGTCCTCGCGCGCTTCGCATTGCTCGCGGCTGACGCCGGCACCGCGCAGGAAGCCCTCGATGGCCTTCTCCGGCGCGTCGACCTTGGGGCCGCGGCGCTCTTCGCGGGTGGCGGGGGAGGCGTCGAGCAGACCGCTCACGGTGAGGGTCAGCCGGCGCGGCGTCGAGAAGGCCGCGGCGCCGGCATAGGTCAGACCGTTCTCCACCAGACCGTCGGTGACGAGTTTCTTCAGATCCTCCGCGGCACGCGTCTGCATGCGGGCGGGGATTTCCTCGGAAAAGAGTTCGATCAGAAGGTCGGGCATAGTCTCACCAAAGCATCCGCCCGCGCCGGGATCGGCACGGGCTGTTGTTCGCTTCGGTGGATAACGGCCCCAAGGGCCGAGGTCCAGCGGTTAGCCGTCAGGCGGTGGCCTCTTGCAGCTTGCCCTCGGCCTTGAGCTTGGCACGGCGCGCCAGCGTCATCACGTCGTCGCCCGAGCGGCGCGGCACGATGCGGTAGGCGGCCTCGATGAAGTTCTCCACTGCAAAGCCGATCAGGCCGATCGCGACGACGCCCAGAAGGATGCGGCCATAGGCCACCGAGCGGATCTGGTCGAGCGCGGTGCCGACACCGCCGGCCTCTTGGGGATTGACGGTCATGCCGGCATAGAAGATGGACGCGCCGATAATGCCGATCACCACGCCCTCGGCGATGAGGCCGAACTTCATCACCGGATCGAGCTTGCGCGCGAGCGGGGTGACGCGGATGTCGCGCTTGTATTTCTCCTTGAGGCCCTTGTGTGCGTAGTAGATCCCTGCGCCGATGGTCACGAGCCCGACGGCCATCACCAGCCACGGCCCCCAAGGCATCGACATCAGCTTCTGTGTGGCGGTTTGCGCGCCACCTCCGCCACCGTTGCCGCCGCCCATCGCGGTGGTCGCCACCGACACGCCGATGGCGCCATGGATCACGCCGGTGATCGCCTGGCCGGCGCGGGCCACCATGCCCTTGGCATCGGTGCCCTCGCATTCGAGATCCATCCAGGCGTCGATCAGCCGCCAGATCATGTAGGCGATGAGGCCGATGGCAATCGCCCAGAGCAGCGCCACGCCCCATGGCACGCTTCGCAGCTCGGCGAGCGCATCTGTGGTGCCCTCGGCTTGGCCGCCTCTCCAGGCGGCCAGCAATGCAAGCCCCCCGACGACGGTATAAACGGCACCGCGCGCGGCATATCCGGCGCGCATTACGGGAACAACCCAGGCGGGCGCTTTGTCTGACATCACTGATCTCCTCGATTGAGGAGACAGCGCCCGGACCCCGCAAAAGGTTCCGTCCCATCGTTCGACAGGCGCGCAACCCCCTGTCTTCTCTGGTTCAAAATTACCTCGGGGGAATCGCAGCCCTGCTGCGATGGGGGCAGCGCCCCCGCTTGTCGCCTCGGTTCAAACCCGACGCGACGGCAGGCAGGCCTCGGACCCTTCCGGCCTCACTCCCGCGGCGGGCAGTCCTCGCCGAGCGGCGTGCCGTCATAGGCCTTGTCGCCGCAATCGTTGATCTCTTCCCAGATATAGCCGCGGCCGTCCTCGGTCACCGCGACCACCCGGTCGATGCCGTATTCGATATTGCGCTGCGCGGTATAGACATGCGCCTCGCCGGTCTCGACAAGCGTCCCGATCGCCTCGGCGTCGAAGCAGTCGAACCAGAACGGCGCATTGCGCGGCTCCGCGCCGTCGTAGTGCTCGAAGCGCGCGTCGAGAGCCTGCGGGCGCTCTGGCGTGGTGAAGCAGCCGCGGAAGCGGATCGGCGAGCTGGTGGCGTCGATGCCCTCGAAATCGCCATAGGGGATGTGTTCGGGCGCGCCGCCGTCGAGCGGCGTCAGGAAGACCTGCCCGGCATCGTCCTCGACACGCTCGTAGTAGTGGAACACCTGGAAATAGTAGACCCCGGCGCCGAAGAGCAGGGCGGTCACGATGATGGCGATGCCGAGGATCTTGCCGCTCATGTCTGCGCTCCGGTCTGGGTCTGTCTCTGGATGTCGGGCCGCGCGGCTCAGGCCGCGTGGCCGCCGGCCTCGGTCATCACGAAGCGTCGGCGCAGCGCTTGGCCAGCGCCCGGACCCGGGCCGATATAGGCCTGGCGCTCGGTGACCGAGATCACGCCGCGCGCGTCGAGCAGGTTGAACAGGTGGCTGGCCTTGATGCACTGGTCATAGGCCGGGTGGGCCATGACGATGCGCTTGCCGGTCTTGGGATCCACTGCCTCGGCCTCGAGCGCGCGCTGGCACTCGGCTTCGGCATCCTCGAAATGCTTCAGCAGCGTCTCGGTGTCGGCCACGTCGAAGTTCCAGCGCGAGTATTCCTCCTCGGTCTGGCGGAACACGTCGCCATAGAGCAGCGGCTGCGGCGATTGCGGGTCGTTGAACGGCATCTCCATGACGTGGTCGATGCCCAGCACGTACATGGCGAGGCGTTCGAGCCCGTAGGTCAGCTCGCCCGAGACCGGGGTGCAGTCATGCCCGCCGACCTGCTGGAAATAGGTGAACTGCGACACTTCCATGCCGTCGCACCAGACCTCCCAGCCCAGGCCCCAGGCGCCCAGCGTCGGGCTTTCCCAGTCGTCCTCGACGAAGCGCACGTCATGCATCGACATGTCGATGCCGATGGCCTCGAGCGAACCGAGATAGAGCGCCTGCAGGTCCGGCGGCGACGGTTTGATCAGCACCTGGAACTGGTAGTAATGCTGCAGCCGGTTCGGGTTCTCGCCGTAGCGCCCGTCGGTCGGGCGGCGCGAGGGCTGCACATAGGCCGCAGCCCAGGGCTTGGAGCCGAGCGCGCGCAGCGTGGTGGCCGGGTGGAAGGTGCCGGCACCGACTTCCATGTCGTAGGGCTGCAGCACGGCGCAGCCCTTGGCGGCCCAATAGGTCTGCAGTCGCAGGATGATCTCCTGGAAGCTCCGCGGTTTGGTGCTGGTGTCGGTCATCGCATCGGCCCTGTCTGAGAGTTGCGGACTGATTATGCGCCACAGGCGCAAGGGTCAATTGCGGGGCTGACCATATTTTGAGGTGACGGCCCGACCCGCTCTGGTAAACACGAGGACAGAGCAAAATAAGATTTCCGACGCAAGGGACAGATACAGGGATGTTGAGGTCAATACTGATGGCGGGCGCGACAACCGTGCTGGTCGCGCAGGCTGCCATCGCGCAGGAGCGGGTGTTCATCCAGATCGAGGCGCAGCCGAGCCTCGCGCAGGCCGAAGCGGCGCTGCGCGGCTATGCCAGCCGGCTCGACAACGTCAACGGCTTCTCGCTGGGCGGCGGCTGGTACGGCATCGCGCTTGGCCCCTACAGCCCCGACGACGCCGGACAGTTGCTGCGCAACCTGCGCGCCAACGGCGTGATCCCGCGCGACAGCTACCTCGCGGCGACCTCGGAGTACCGCGACCAGTTCTGGCCGGTGGGGGCAGGGCTCGCCACCGAAGCGCCGGTGCAGCCGGCGCCGCAGCCCGAGGCCGCAGAGCCGCCATCCGAGACGCCGGTGGTCGAGGCCGCGCCCGAGCCCGAGCCGCAGCCGGTGATCGACGAGACCCCGCGCGAGGCCCGTGCCAGCGAGGCGCTGCTCAACCGCGCGCAGCGCGAGCAGCTGCAAATCGCCCTGCGCTGGGCCGGGGTCTATGACGCCGGCATCGACGGTGCCTTCGGTCGCGGCACCCGCGGCGCGATGGCAGCGTGGCAGTCGCAGAACGGCTTTGACGCGACCGGCATCCTGACCACCGGGCAGCGTGCCGCGCTGATGGGGCAGTACAACGCCGTGCTCGACGGGCTCGACATGCGCATGGTGCGCGACGAGCGCGCCGGCATCCGCATCGAGATGCCCACCGCCGCCGTCGGCTTTGACCGCTACGAGGCGCCCTTCGCGCTCTACGAGCCGACCGGAGACCTGCCGGCGCGGGTGCTGCTGATCAGCCAGCCCGGCGACCGCCAGAGCATGGGCGGGCTCTACGAGATCATGCAGACCCTCGAGATCGTGCCGCTCGAGGGCCCGCGTGAGCGCAACCGCGACGGCTTCAGCCTGACAGGCGCCAACAGCCGCATCGTCAGCCACACCGAGGTCAGCCTGCGCGACGGGCATATCAAGGGCTTCACCCTGATCTGGCCCGCCGGCGACGAAGAGCGCCGCGAGCGCGTGCTCGGCCTGATGCAGACCAGCTTTGCCACCACCGACGCGGTGCTCGACCCGGCCGAGGTCAGCGACGCCGGCCAGTCGGTCGACCTCGTCTCCGGGCTCGAGATCCGCAAGCCCATCGCCACGGTCTCGGGCTTCTTCGTCGATTCCGGCGGCGCGGTGGTGACCTCGGCCGAGGCGGTGGCCTCCTGCGGGCGCATCACCCTCGACGATGTTTACGAGGCCACGGTGGCGGCGCGCGATCCGGCCCTCGGCGTCGCCGTGCTGCGCCCCGAGACGGCGCTGGCGCCGCGTTCGGTGGCAAGCTTCCGGCAGGACACGCCGCGGATCAATTCCGAGGTTGCCGTCGCGGGCTACCCGTTTGGCGGCGTGCTGAGCGCGCCCACCCTGACCTTCGGCGCGCTCGAGGATATCCGCGGCCTGCGCGGTGAAGAGCAGTTCGAGCGGCTTGCGCTGGCGGCGCAGCCCGGCGATGCCGGTGGTCCGGTGGTGGATGCAGGCGGTGCGGTGCTGGGAATGCTGCTGCCCAAGGCGCAGAACGGCCAGTCGCTGCCCGAGGATGTCGCCTTTGCAGCCGATGCCTCGGCCCTTCAGGCCTTCCTGACCGGCGCCGGGCTGCGCAGCTCGGTGGCGCAGGGCGAGGCCGCCATGGCGCCCGAGGATCTGACCGCCGCCGCCGGCGCGATGACCGTCAAGGTCAGCTGCTGGGAGTGATCCCGGCGCGGCCCGCGACCGCATAACCGCTTGATCCGCACCGCCCTTGGGCGGTTATCCTTCGGGGGAGGTTTCCCCCGGAGGTGCATATGCTTGGCTATCTCACCCTGATCTTCGTCTGCCAGCTTGCCGGCGAGCTGGTGGTCGGCACGCTGGCCATGCCGGTGCCCGGGCCGGTGGTCGGCATGGTGCTGCTGTTCCTCTACCTCGCGCTGCGCCGCACGGTGCCCGAGGGGCTGGGGCAGGCGGCGGGCGGGCTGCAACGCGCCATGTCGCTGCTCTTCGTGCCGGCGGGCGCCGGGATGATGCTGCATTTCCATCTGCTGGCCGAGGCGGCGCTGCCGCTCGGGCTGGGGCTGCTGGTGAGCACCATCGCCACCATCGCCGTCACCGGCCTGCTGATGAGCTGGCTCGGGCGCGGGGCGCGCGACGATGGATAACCTCGACAATCTCGCCGAGACCTGGGTCTATCTCAGCGCCTCGCCGCTGTTCCACCTGACACTGACGCTGGTGGCCTTTCAGGGCGCATCGTGGCTGTTCGAGAAGGGCGGGCGCAACCCGCTGCTGAACCCGGTGCTCGGGGCGGTGATCGTGGTGGTGGCGCTGCTGCTCGCCACGGGCACCGACTACGCCACCTATTTCGAGGGCGCGCAGTTCGTGCATTTCCTGCTTGGCCCGGCGACGGTCTCGCTGGCGGTGCCGCTCTATCGTCAATGGGCGCTGGTGCGACGTTCTGCGCTGGCGATCACCGTGAGCCTGCTCTGCGGCTCGCTGACCGCGATCCTCACGGCGGTGGGCGTGGCCTCGCTGGCAGGTGGCGGCAGCGAGGTGCTGGCCTCGATCGCGCCCAAGTCGGTCACCGCGCCGGTCGCCATGGCCATCGCCGAGGAACTTGGCGGGGTGCCCTCGCTGACCGCGGTGCTGGTGATCGTGACCGGCATCCTCGGCGCCATGCTCGGCCCGCTGGTGCTGACCCTCGTGGGGGTGACGGGCTGGAGCGCCCGCGGCCTTGCCATCGGCACCGCCAGCCACGGCATCGGCACCGCCCGCGCGCTGCAGGTCAACGAGACCGCCGGCGCCTTTGCGGGGCTTGCCATGGGGCTCAACGCGCTCGCCACGGCGCTCTTGCTGCCGATCCTCTGGGGGCTGCTTTTCTGACGTGAAGTCAAGGTGGTGAAGTTTCCGTGACGGTGCTGGTCCTCGTCACTCATGCGGGCTAGGTCCCCTCTCGATACAACTGGAGGGGAATCTCATATGGGTCTTTTCGGAATCATCCTGTCACTCGGGCTGCTGATGTACCTCGCCTATCGCGGGATCAACGTGCTGATCCTTGCGCCGCTGCTCTCGGCGCTCGCGGTGCTGATGTCCGGCGGTCTGCCGGTGCTGGCGACCTATACGCAGGTCTTCATGGAGAGCCTCGGCGGCTACGTCATCACCTATTTCCCGCTGTTCCTGCTGGGCGCGATCTTCGGCAAGGTGATGGCCGATGGCGGCGCGGCGCGCACCATCGCAGAGCGCATCGTCGACTGGGTCGGGCCGGGGCAGGCGATCCTTGCCGTGGTGCTGGCCTGCGGCGTGCTGACCTTCGGCGGCGTCTCGCTCTTCGTGGTGGCCTTCGCGATCTATCCCATCGCCAACGCGTTGTTCCGCCGCGCCGACGTGCCCAAGCGGCTGTTGCCGGCGGCCATCGCGCTGGGCTCCTTCACCTTCACCATGACCGCCTTTCCCGGCACCCCGGCGATCCAGAACGCCATCCCGATCCCGTTCTTCGGTACCAACGTCTTCGCCGCGCCGCTCTTCGGCACGCTGGCGGGGATCATCATGCTGGGCGGCGGCACGCTGTGGCTGAACCGCCGCCGGGCCAGCGCGCAGGGCCGGGGCGAGGGCTATGGCGAGCACGACAGCACCGGCGCCGACAGCACGCTGCCGTCCGATGTGAAACTGCCGAATTTTGCCGTGGCGATCGCTCCGGTGGTGGCGGTGATCGGGCTCAACGCGCTGTTCACCTACGTGCTGATCCCGATGATGTCGGCCGACTACCTCGCCGAGCCGCAATATGGCGAGACCTCGCTGAGCTCGGTCGCCGGCATCTGGGCCATCATCGTGTCGCTGACCCTGTCGATCCTGCTCGCCATCGGGCTCAACTGGGGGCGTTTCAAGGACGTGTTGGAGACCGTCAACACCGGCACGATGGGCTCGCTCCTGCCGGTGTTCAATACCGCTTCCGAGGTCGGCTACGGCGCGGTGATCGCCTCGCTGCCGGCCTTCGGTTTGATCCGCGACGCGGTGCTGGGGCTGTTCCCGAACAACCCCGTGGCCTCCCTTGCGGTGGCGGTGAACGTTCTGGCCGGCATCACGGGCTCTGCCTCGGGCGGCATGTCGATCGCGCTGAACGCGCTCGGCGAGCAGTTTGCCGAGATGGGGCAGGCGCAGGGCGTGAGCATGGAGTTGATGCACCGGGTCACCGCGCTGAGCTCTGGCGGGTTCGACGCGCTGCCGCACAATGGCGCTGTCATCACCCTGCTGGCGATCACCGGGCTGACCCACAAGAAGAGCTATGGCGACATCTTCATGGTCGCGGTGGCGATCCCGGTTCTGGCCACGGTCACGGTGATCGTACTGGGCTCGCTGGGCCTCTGAGGGGCAAAGCTGCCGTTTTTTTGAGCGGTTTGCGCTGGCCATTGCGGAAAGACGGAGGGCCGATGCTGCATTGCAGCGTCGGCCCTCTCGATTTACGCGATCTTCGGTTAGGGTGAAAGAGGGAGGACCGGACCAACGCCAATTGAAGGACCTCTCCCCATGTGCCTGACCGCTGAAGCGCTCTTCCTCTTCCTGTCCGTGCTGCCACCCGAGATCGTCGAGACCACGGAATCCCGCATCACCGTCGCAGCCGAGACCCGTGACGCGGTCTGGCTCGCCAAGGGGGACGAGTGGTGCACCTCTGCGCCTCAGATCGACGCCGCGATCCGGCTGAAGCGCGGCGAGGCGCTCTGATCGCAGCCGCAACGCAAAAGCCCGCGCCGGTGAGGGCGCGGGCCTGATCCGGCCAGAGCGGCCGGATGGATCAGCGAGCGATCAGTTCTTCGCCTTGTCGACCATCTTGCCGGCGGAGATCCACGGCATCATGTCGCGCAGCTTTTCACCGACCTGCTCGATCTGGTGCTCGTCATTGGCGCGGCGCGAGGCCTTGAGGGTCGGCTGGCCGACCTGGTTCTCGAGCATGAAGTCGCGCACGAACTTGCCCTTCTGGATGTCGGTGAGGACTTCCTTCATGCGCTTCTTGGTCTCCTCGTAGGGGAGGATGCGCGGGCCGGTGACGTACTGGCCATACTCGGCAGTGTTGGAGATCGAGTAATCCATGGTGGCGATGCCGCCTTCATAGATCAGGTCGACGATCAGCTTCACCTCGTGAAGGCACTCGAAATAGGCCATCTCGGGGGCGTAGCCGGCTTCCACCAGGGTCTCGAAGCCGCAGCGGATCAGCTCGACGAGGCCGCCGCAGAGCACGACCTGCTCGCCGAAGAGGTCGGTTTCGCACTCTTCGCGGAAGTTGGTCTCGATGACGCCCGAGCGGCCGCCGCCGATGGCCGAGCAGTAGGACAGGCCGATCTCAAGCGCCTTGCCGGTGGCGTCCTGATCGACGGCCACGAGGCAGGGCACGCCGCCGCCCTTGACGTATTCGCCGCGCACGGTGTGGCCGGGGCCCTTCGGTGCCATCATGATGACGTCGACGCCGGGCTTCGGCTCGATCAGGCCGAAATGCACGTTCAGGCCGTGGGCAAAGGCGATTGCCGCGCCGTCCTTGAGGTTGTCATGGACGTACTTCTTGTAGGTCTCGGCCTGAAGTTCGTCGGGCATGGTGAACATGATCAGGTCGCACCAGGCTGCCGCTTCGGCGATGCCCATGACCTGCAGGCCTTCGCCTTCGGCCTTCTTGGCCGAGGGGGAGCCTTCGCGCAGGGCGACGACGACGTTCTTCGCGCCGCTGTCGCGCAGGTTCAGTGCGTGCGCGTGGCCCTGGCTGCCATAGCCGAGGATCGCCACTTTCATGTCCTTGATCAGGTTGATGTCGCAATCGCGGTCGTAATAAACGCGCATGGTCTCGTCCTTCCTAGGTGATCTTGTTTTTGATCTCGTTGTGGCGGGCAATCTAGCGGGCCGGGGGCGATGGTGCTTGCGTAGTTCTTGAATTTTCCACGCAATGGTGAAAGATCATTCTCGGTTTCGAGATTATGCGGGGAATTCATGCTCGACGATACCGACCGGCGCATCCTGCGCCAGTATCAAGCGGCGCCCGAGATGCCGTCGGCCGAGCTGGCCGAGCGTGCCGGCGTCACGCCCTCGACGCTGGCGCGGCGGCTGGCCGCCATGCGCGAGGGCGGCGTGCTGCGCGGCGTGCGCGGCGTGGTGCACTGGCCGGCGCTGGGCTACGACATCGAAGTGATGCTGCGGGTGACGCTGGAAAAGACCCATCCGCGCGCCTTCGACGAGTTTCTCGCCGGCGCCCGCTTGGTGCCGGAGGTGACCGAGATCCAGACCTTCCTCGGCTCGGTCGACATCCGCCTCGTGGTGATCGCCCGCGATCTCGCGCATTATCAGGTGCTCTACCGCGAGAAGCTGCTCACCCTGCCGCATATCGCCGACATCGAGGCGCTGATGCATGTCTCGCTGGTGAAATCCGACGAAACGGTGCCGCTGTGAGCGCCCTTGAGGATCTCGACGAGATCGACCGCGCCCTGATCCGGGCGCTGGCCGAGGATGCCAATGCCAGCGCCGGGGCGCTGGGGCGCCGGCTCGGCCTGTCGCAGCCGGCCTGCTGGCGCCGTATCCAGCGGCTGCGGGCGGCGGGCGTGTTCCGCGGCGCGCGGCTTGATCTCGATCTCGAGCGGCTGGGCTTCGGGGTGACCGTGTTCCTCGGCATCAAGCTCGCCACCAAGGGCCGGGTCAGCCTCGAGGATTTCGAGCGCGCTGTGCGGGCGATCCCGGAGGTGCAGGTGGTCGATCACGTGCTTGGCGCCTTCGATTACCGGCTGAGGGTGGTGGCGCGTGACCTGCCGGATTTCGAACGCGTGCTGCGGCGGCGCATCATGACGCTGCCCGGCGTCGGCAATGTCGAGGCCAACGTGATGCTGAGCGAAGAGCGCCGCCCCGGCCCGGTCTAGCCGTCGGGAGGCGGGACGGCGCTCGCCTGCGGCAATCGCCCCGCCCGCCATCCCGCGATGCCGCCCTTCGGAGGCGTTGCGTTTGCCGCGCGATGGGGTATCGAAGGGGCAAACAGACAGGAGCTTGCCATGCCGCTGCGCGATGATGTCGACCCGAACGGGCTCGAGGAATTCTCGGTCGTCTTCACCGACCGCTCGCTGAACCACATGTCCGCCGATTTCCAGCAGGTGATGCGTGACATCTCCTCGATGCTGCGCGAGGTCTACGGCGCCGAGGGCGTGGCGCTGGTGCCGGGCGGTGGCACCTTCGGCATGGAGGCCGTGGCGCGCCAGTTCGGCCAGGGCGCCAAGGCGCTGGTGGTGCGCAACGGGTGGTTCTCGTTCCGCTGGTCGCAGATCTTCGACGCCGGGGCTTTCGGCGGCGAGGTGACTGTGATGAAGGCGCGCCAGACCGGCAACGAGCCCGTCGCGCCCTTCGCGCCGGCCCCGATCGAGGAGGTGGTCGCGGCGATCCGCGACGAGGCGCCGCAGATCGTCTTTGCCCCGCACGTGGAGACCAGCGCCGGCATCATCCTGCCCGACGATTACATCCGCGCCATGGCCGAGGCCGCGCACGAGGTCGGCGCGCTGATGGTGCTCGACTGCATCGCGTCGGGCTGTATCTGGGTCGACATGGCCGCCACCGGCGTCGATGTGCTGATCTCGGCGCCGCAGAAGGGTTGGTCGGCGACGCCCTGCGCCGGACTGGTGATGCTGTCGCAGCGGGCTCTGGCGCGGATGGAGGAGACATCGTCGAACTCCTTCGCCATGGATCTCAAGAAATGGCGCGAGATCATGGCGGCCTACGAGGCGGGCGGCCACGCCTATCACGCCACGATGCCGACCGATGGTCTGAAGATGTTCCGCGACGCAATGATCGAAACCCGCGAGATGGGCTTCGACACCGCCAAGGCCGCGCAGTGGGATCTGGGCGACAAGGTGCGCGCGATGCTTGCGGCACGGGGCATCAGGTCGGTGGCGGCCGAGGGCTTCGGCGCGCCCGGCGTGGTGGTGAGCTACACAGACGATCCCGAAATCAAGACCGGCCGCGCGTTTGCCGCGAAGGGCACCCAGATCGCCGCCGGCGTGCCGCTGCAATGCGACGAGCCGGCCGGCTTCTCGACCTTCCGGCTCGGTCTCTTCGGGCTCGACAAGCTGGCGGATGTCGATGGCACGGTGGCGCGGCTCGAGACGGTGCTTGACCAGGTGGTCTGAGCGGCGCAATCGCCGGGGGGAGGGGGCCAGCCCCCTCTTGGCGCAAGCGCCAATTCACCCCCGAGGTGTTTCGAAACCAGAGAAGACAGGAGCGGCGCGCCCCTGTCTTCTCTTCGTCAAAAATACTCCCGCCGGAGGCAGGCCGGACCGTGCCGCCCGCGCGACGTCGGGCACGGGCACCACGCTGGACGGAGGCGCCTTCCTCACGCTCAGGTTCTGGTGCCGAGACCCAGTTGCATCAGCGTGCGGCGCACCGGGGCGATGCCGTAGAACGCGTCGAGCGCTTTGGCGCGGGCATCGCGCAGCGGCGGAGCGGAGAGCATCGACGTCCGGTTGAGCAGCGTGATGCCCGCGACCCGGGCGCGGATGTCGACGATGCGCTGGCGGTGATAGCTTGCGAGCATCTGGCGGTCGCCGAGCCGGTCTGGGGCCCGGATCGCCAGTTCGTGAAGTGCGCGCAGGTCGTTCAGGGACATGTTGAGCCCCTGCGCGCCGATTGGCGGCACCACGTGGGCCGCCTCGGCGACCAGAGCCAGTCGCTCGCCGGAGAGGCGTTCCGCGTGCTGCGCGATGATCGGCCAGAGCGTGCGCTGCGAGGCGAGTTTCAGCGGCCCCAGGATATGACACGAGCGTTCGGACATGGCGGTCTCGAGGTCGGGCGTGTCGAGCTTGAACAGCGCCTCCGCCTTCGGGCCTTCCTCCATCCAGACCACCGCCGAGGAGGGCTGGCCATCCAGATCCGGCAGAGGCACGAGGGTGAAGGGGCCGCCGGTGCGGTGGACCTCGGTCGAGACATTGCCATGCGGGATCGGATGGGTCACCGCGAAGGCAAGCGCCTTCTGGCCGAAGCGCGTGGTCTTCACTCCGATCCCGGCGGCGCGGCGCATCGGCGAGTTGCGCCCGTCGGCGGCGATCACCAGCCGCACGGTGGCGTGGCTGCCATCCGACAGCCCGACCCGCGCCGAGGCCTCGCGGGTGAAGAGCGTGGTCGTGCCGGTGCCGGGGCGAAAATCCACCCCCGGCATCTCGTGCAGATGGGCGGAGATCTCCCGCCGCAGCAGCCAGTTGGGCAGGTTCCAGCCAAACGGCCGCTCCGAGATATCCTCGGCGTCGAAATCCCGCGTCACGCGCGGCTCGGGCCGCTCACCGCCGGCATCGATGATGCGCATCACCTGGAGCGGCATGGCGTGGCCGTCGAGCCGAGCCCAGATACCGCACTGGTCGAGGAAATCCCGCGCGGGCTGCAGGAAGGCGGTGCTGCGCAGATCCGCTCCGGCCGCCTCTCGGTCGGTCACCGGAGGGGCAGGGTCGACGCAGAGCACCGAGAACCCGGCAGAGCCGAAGGCGGCGGCCGCGGTCAGACCCGCGATGCCGCCGCCCGAGATGAGAATGTCGTAATCCATGACCGCTCTCCTTTGCCTCTCTATCTAGGGCAGGCGCGGGTAAGAGGCCATGCCGCTTACTTGCCGACCGTGATCAGAAGGATCCCGGCATAGCAGAAAGGCACGCAGGCCAGAGCCGACATGGCAAGACCCACGGGACCCCAGATCACCGTGGCGGTGACGACCAGCGCGAGAAACAGCGCGATGCCAGCGAAGAGCTTGGCTTCGATGCTGATGCCGCCCGAACGGGTCTCGGTGGGGGTGGCGTAGTCTGCGGTCTGGGTCATGGCCATTCGGGGATCTCCTTCGAAACTGTCTGGCGGCCGCGCGGAGCGGCGGTTCCGGACCGGAGATAATGATGCACGCGGCGCATATCATCTGTCAGAATTGCCGCAGGCACGAAATGTCGCAGTCTGTCGCGCAGGCTCAGCGCAGCCCGCGCAGAAAGGCCGTGAGATCATCGGTATGGTGCTCGATGTGATCGCCCTCGCCACGCTCGGGCGCCACGTGCACGGTGCGCATGCCCATGGCGTGCGGCGCCGTCAGGTTGCGCGGGTCGTCCTCGAACATCGCGGCCTGCGCGGGATCTGTGCCGTCGAGTGCAAAGACAGCGCGGAAGGCGCCTTCCTCGGGCTTGGGGCGGTAGCCCGCGTGCTCGACTCCATAGATCGCGTCGAAGGCTGCATCCAGCCCACGCGCCTGCAGCACCTGCGCCGCATAGGGCGCGCTGCCATTGGTGTAGACGATCTTGCGCCCGGGCAGCGCGGTGATCAGTTCGGCCAGGTGCGGGTCGGGGGTGAGCGCGTCGAAGGTGATGTCGTGCACTTCCTCGAGATAGGCGTCGGGATCGATGTGATGCTCGGCCATCAGTCCTGCCAGCGTGGTGCCATGCAGGTGCCAGTAGGTCTTGCGCAGGGCGTCGGCCTCGCCGTGGTCGGCGCCGGTGACGCGCATGACGAAATCGGTCATCTTGCGCTCGATCTGGTCGAAGAGACGGGCGGCGGGCGGATAGAGCGTGTTGTCGAGGTCGAAGACCCAGTGACGCACGTGTGAGAAATGCTGTTTCACCATGGCGGCGACCCTAGTCCCGGCGCGGCAGCGCGGCAATGGGCGCATTGATCCCGGTGGCGTGATGGCGCTATCGTCGCGCAATCGCCCGAGGAGACACGCATGAACCAGATCCGCACCCCCAACAAGGACGCCTACACGCTGATCCTCGAGGCCATCGATTCCGGCGTCTACCGCCCCGGGGACCGTCTGGTCGAAAGCGAGCTGGCCGAGCGCTTCGGGGTGTCGCGCACACCGATCCGCGAGGCGCTGCAGCGCCTCGAGACGCAGTCGCTGCTGGCTCGCGACGGGCGCTCGCTGATCGTCGCCTCGCTCGATCACAACCAGATGGCCGAGCTCTACGTGGTGCGCACCGAGCTCGAGGGGCTGGCGGCGCGGCTGGCGGCGCGTCATGCCACCGAGGAAGAGATCCAGGTGATGCGCGACATGGTCAGCGAGGACCGGGTGCTGCTCGACGATCCCTCGGCGCTGGCCCGCGCCAACCGGCGCTTTCACAAGATGATCCACCTCGCCTCGCACAACCGTTTCCTCGTGCAGCAGCTTGATCTGGTGCATCGCTCCATGGCGCTGATGGCCACAACGTCGCTCGCGGCGCAGGGACGGGGCGAGATCGCGCTGGCCGAACACAAGGCGATCGTCGACGCGATCTCGCGGCGCGACGAGGATGCCGCCTACAAGGCGCTGCGCGACCATATCTCGGTGGCCTTCGTGACGCGGCTCAAGCTCGACAGTCACAAGATCGACTGAGCCGTGCCCTGTGCGGGGCGCTCCGGCAGGTCGGCGCCTTCGTGGTCGGGCGCAGAGTGGCCGTGCATCGTCTTGTCCCAGAAGAACGGACGGGTGACCAGCTCGAGCAACGCCTTGTAGATCGCCACGGTGGCGAGGGGAAAGTAGAGAAACAGCGTCGGAACCCAGGGCAGCAGGCCCTGGTGCGGGCTCCGCGCGACCGCGGCGACGCTGACCATCAGCGAGATCGCCTCGGCGACGAGGAAGCCTCCGAACAGCAGCTGTTTCTGTGCCTCGGTGAGGATGGCGAGGGCGGCGGGCTGCCAGCCAAGCAGCAGCAGCCAGAAGCTCCAGAGCGCGGGGGCGAGCAGGAACTGCAGGATCGTGGTGAGAAACAGGACCTGCATCCCGACGAACCGCCACGCTCCGAGATCGCGCAGCAGCGTGAGCGGTCGGCGGGAGTGCACCAGCCAAGTGACCATGTAGCCCTTGAGCCAGCGCGACCTCTGCCGGATCCACGGCCAGGTGCGGTTGTTGGCTTCTTCCCGGGTCACAAGAGGGACGAGTTCGGTGACATAGCCAAAGCGGGCGAGGCGGATGCCGAGGTCGGCGTCCTCGGTCACATTGTGCGCGTCCCAGCCGCCAACCCGGTCGAGCGCCTCGCGACGGAAGAACACGGTGGTGCCGCCGAGCGGAATCGGAAAGCCCAACCGGGCAAGCCCGGGCAGCACGAGGCGGAACCACGTGGCGTATTCGATGGTGAAACAGCGCGACAGCCAGTTGGCATGGGGGTTGTAGAAATCGAGGATGCCCTGAAGGCAGGCGGTTTCGGGCGGGGCGCGGCAGAAATGCCCGGCGACCTTGAGAAGCTGGTCGGGGGCAGGCGAGTCCTCGGCATCGTAGATCCCGACAATGTCGCCCTGGGCGAAGGTCAGCCCGTAGTTCAGCGCCCGCGGCTTGGTGGCGATCGGGCCGCCTGGGACCTCGATCACCCGCAGCCAGGGCGGCAGGCGGGTTGCCGCCAGCGCGGCGCGGGTGGTGTCGTCGCTGGCCTCGAGCAGCAGCAGCACTTCGAGCCGGTTGCGTGGGTAGTCGAGGCGCGACAGCCGGTCGAGCAGCGCCGCGGCGATACGCTCCTCGCGGAACAACGGCACCAGCAGCGAGATCCGGGGAAGTCGCACGGGGCCGACTGGTGCGTCCGGCACCGAGCGCCGGCTGGCAAGGAGGGCGGCAAGCCGGGTGATCTGGGCGAGGATCAGAACCGCGATGGCAAGCGATGCAGCCGCCAGAAAGAACGCCGCGGGTGCGAGCGCGAGGGTGGTCAGCGCGGCCAGCGCAAAGCCCCCGGCGGCAAGCGCCCGTCGCGGCGTGAGCCGGTTCAGGTCGCGGCAGCTCAGCTCGGGGCGCAGGCGGGTTTCGGCGTCGCGGGCCAGTGCCGGGCCGTGGCGGGCGGCGATCTCGGCGTGGATGTCGGCCATCGAGGCGGTCGCCATGACCACGTCGTCGCAGCCGGGAGGCAACGCGGCGCGCGCCGCGTCGAACCTCTCGGGCCGGGCGGTGGCCAGAAGCAGGGTGTTGCCAACCTGCCGCCACGGCAGGGCCGCATAGCGCAGGCAGGTCTCGGGCGGCAGCAGGGGCGCTAGGGCAGGATCCGGCGGACGTTGGTTGCGCTCAAGATGCAGCACCGGGCCGCGCCAGAGTGGCGCCGGGGCCTCGGCGAACTGCAAGCTGCGCACGGGCGCCACGGCAAACGGCCGCGATGGCTTTGGCGCGGGGATCTTCGGGGCGGCTGACTCTGCGGCGCTGGCGCCACGCGCCGGGCGCGTCGAGCGGAAGACCGGTCTGCTCTCTGGCATGATCCCCTCCTGTACCGGGACAGGAAGGGTTCTGGAGGCTTATGGTAAAGCGTTCGTTAATTTCGGCGGGTCGCGCCGAAATTTCGCCGCAATTACATCGCCTGGACGAAACGCTCGAACAGGTAGAAGCTGTCCTGCGGGCCGGGGCTCGCCTCGGGGTGATGCTGGACCGAGAACACCGGGCGGTCGCTCATGCGGATGCCGCAATTCGAGCCGTCGAAGAGCGAGACATGGGTCTCGACCACGCCTTCGGGCAGCGACTGGCCGTCGACCGCGAAGCCGTGGTTCATCGAGGTGATCTCGACCTTGCCGGTATCGAGCTCCTTGACCGGGTGGTTGGCACCGTGGTGGCCGTGGTTCATCTTGACGGTCTTGCCGCCAAGCGCCAGCGCCAGCATCTGGTGGCCAAGGCAGATCCCGAAGACCGGCAGCTTGGTGTCGTCGAGGATGCCCTTGATCATCGGCACGGCGTAGGCGCCGGTCGCGGCCGGGTCGCCGGGGCCGTTCGACAGGAACACGCCGTCGGGTTTGTGCGCCAGCACGTCCTCCTTGGTCGCGGTGGCGGGCAGCACGGTGACGTCGCAGCCGGCAGAGGCGAGGCAGCGCAGGATGTTGCGCTTGGCGCCGTAGTCGATGGCGACCACCTTCTTCTTGGGCGCGGTCTGCGGCGCGTAGCCCTCGGGCCAGGCCCACCGCATCTCGTCCCAGCGGTAGCTCTGGGCGCAGGTCACGCCCTTGGCGAGGTCGACACCGGTCAGACCCGGGAAGGCGCGTGCCGCCTTGACCAGAGCCTCGACGTCGAAATTCCCCTCGGGATCATGCGCAAGTGCCACGTGCGGTGCACCGGACTGCCGGATGGCGCGGGTCAGACGCCGCGTGTCGATGCCGCCGATGGCGATGCGCCCGCGCGAGGCCAGCCATTCGGACAGCTCCTGCACCGCGCGCCAGTTCGAGCTTTGCGTCGGCATCCACTTGACCACCATGCCAGCGGCGACCGGATCCTGGGTTTCGTCATCCTCGGGGTTCACGCCGACATTGCCGATATGCGGGAAGGTGAAGGTCACGATCTGCCCGGCATAGGACGGGTCGGTCATGATCTCCTGGTAGCCGCTCATGGCGGTGTTGAAGCAGAGCTCGGCCTCGGTCTGGCCGGTGGCGCCGAACCCCTGTCCGTAGAACAGCGTGCCATCGGCGAGGGCGAGGCAGGCAGTAGGTTTGGCGATCGGCGGCATGGCGCGACTCCTTTTGGCAGCTGGCAGACGGCAAATTGCGCCTTAGGTAAGGTGCGCGGGACTTGGGGTCAAGTGCTATCCTGAAAACGGAATGTATTTGAAATCAATGCTTTAGCGGGCGGGCGCGCAGAGTTGCGCCGCGCCGGGGCTTTCGGTAGGTTGGGCGCTTGAAACGTCAACGGGGATAATCGTTTCCATGCAATTGCGAGAACGCATCTCGGCTGCGACCAAGCAGGCGATGAAGGACCGGGCCACCGACAGGCTGTCGACGCTGCGGCTGATCAACGCCACGTTCAAGGATCGCGACATCGCGGCTCGGAGCGCGGATGGCGAGACCAAGGTCGACGAGGCCGAATTGCTGGCGCTGCTGGTGAAGATGGTCAAGCAGCGCAAGGAAAGCGCGCGGACCTACGAGGAGGGCGGCCGGCTCGACCTCGCGGAACAGGAACTGGCCGAGGTCGAGGTGATCGAGGAATTCCTGCCAAAGCCCATGAGCGACGCGGAAATCTCGCAGGCGGTCGACGATGCAATGACCGAGGTCGGCGCCAGCTCAATCCGCGACATGGGCAGGGTGATGGGGGTGCTCAAAGGGCGCTACCAAGGCCGCATGGACTTTGGTGCCGTGGGGCCGATGGTCAAGGACCGGCTCGCCGCGGCGGGCTGAGGCCCGGGGTTTTTCCCAACAGGCAGGTGTCGGCGGGACCGCCGCTCAGGGCTCGGGAAATTGCTTCCGGGCCGCTTCCCAGTCCTTTGGGTCGACGGGGAATCGCTGCACGAAACGGGTCTTGAACCCGACCCGTCCGCGGCGCGCACCGAAGTTCTCGCCGTGATTGAGCACGTAGAGCACCGACGGCCGGCGCAGCGCCGAAAGACCGCGTCCGGCGAGCCCTGCCAGATAGGGGAACATGCGGTGCTCATGCGCGGTCATCTCGCGCAGGAAGGCGGCGCTCTCGGGCAACTCGGGATCGTGCAGCAGCGCGGTGCAGGAGCCGCAGAGCTTCCAGAACGGCTTGCGCAGCGGCTTGGTGAGGCGGCGCGGCCCGGCCAGCGCCACGTCGCCGGTGGCATGATCCATCACGTAGCCGGTTTCGACGAGGTAGCCGGCCTCCTGCCGCTCCAGCATCTCGGAAACCGTGCCGTCGCGCAGCAGGTCGTCGGCATCGAAGCTCATGACATAGGCGGGGCCACGCGACTCAGCGGCGAGGTGATCGCAGAGTGCGGCCAGCTTGCGCCACTTGTCGTTGCCCGGGGTCGGATCGTAGAAAGGTAGCCAGCTGATGCGCGGATCGTCGGGCAGGGGCGGGCGCTCCTGGCAGCAGATCACCGCCTGCCACGCGCCGTCCTGCCGGCGAAAGCTCTCGACGGTCTGCTGCAGCCGCTCGGTCACCGCTTGCCAATCGCCAACGTGATGCGGCCCGACCAGCGGCACGAGGAAGATCACCTTCTCGGCCCGGGGGCGGGGCCTTCCTCGAGCCGCAGCGCGCAACGCCAGCGCCGCCTGTTCCGATGGCGCGGGCGAAAGCCGCTCAGCCAGGGACGGCGCGAGGCTGGCGGCGGCGCGCAGGGCGAGGCGTTTCAGCTTGGGCGTGGCGGGGGCCTGGGCCATGGGAAATCCTTGCGGGGACCGGGGTGGCGTCAGGGGCTGGCGAGCACGCGCACCCGGTCGCTCAGCTCGGCGAAAAGGGTCTTGCGTTCGTCTTCGCTCAGAAACGCGCCGATCTCAACCTCTCGCCCGCTGCCCTGCAGCGTCACGTAATAGGGCACCGGGCCGCCGCGCTCGTGCATCGCGACCTTGACCCAGTAGGGGTTGCCCTCCCAGTCCTGATCGGGGCCGCGCGGGTTGTGCCGCACGAGGCGCAGGGTCTCATGGTCGATGGTGAGAATCTCGAGGATCTGCCGGTCTCGGTTGTTGCGTCGGATCGCGAACCAGATGCCGCCCACCGCCAGCAGCATGAAGGGCAGCAGACCCCAGAGCAGCACCGTGCCGATCAGCCCGAAGAACGGGATCAGCGCCAGCAGGAAAAAGCTCAGGATGAAGATCGAGAAGCCCTCGGCCGAAAGTGACTGGTGCGGCCAGAGATGCAGCTCTGCCCGGTCGGACGGTGTCTCGGTCTGTTCCCAACGATATGGCATGACGGGCGAAATCTAACACCTCCCGCGCGCCGGTCGACAAGAAAGATGTCGCTGGTCTGCTGCTGTGGCGAGGGGGCGCGGGGCTCAGGCCGAGAGCCAGCCGGTCTCGAGCGCGCGGGCCCATTCGTCTCGGCCGCGCGCTCGGGCAAGGGCGGCCATGCGGCGGCTGTCATAGGGCACGTGGCGGTGGCTGACCTGCCAGCTCTCGCCCTCGCGCGTCAGCACCGCATAGCAGGCATCCGGTGTGCCGGTCTCGACCACGTGCGGCACCGGGTGGATGTCGTCGTAGCCGGGGCAGCCGACGCTGCCGGGATTGACGATGAGCTGCCCGTTCAGGCGCACGGCGCGGGGCAGGTGGGTGTGGGCGCAGAGGATCAGAGGCCTGGTCACGCCCCCGAGCCGCGCGGCAACGGTGGCCTGCGGGGCAGGGTGCACGATGCCCTCGGGGCTGACCTCGTCGAGCCAGTAGACCTGATCACTGCCGGGCGTGGCGTGGCAGAGGAAGGCATTGCCCAGCTCCAGCACCATCGGCAGGCTGCGCAGCCAGCCCATCGCCCTTTCCGGGAGCTCGTCACGGGCGACCCGGTCCGAGGCCATAAGCTCGTGCGGAAGATGCTCGATCAGGTGCCGGTCATGGTTGCCGCGCACCGTGGGGAAGGCGCGCTGGTGCAGGATCTCCCAGGTTTCGGAGGCGGCGAGCGGGCCGCTGAACACGTCGCCCAGATTGATCACCGTGCTGATGCCGAGCCGGTCGATATCGGCCAGCACCGCCCGCAGGGCGTCGGCGTTGCCGTGGATGTCAGCGATGGCGGCGAAGCGGTTGGGCAGGGTCATGCGACAACTGCAGCCGGTTTTGCGCGCTTGCGCAAGGAGGCAGATCAACACCGCGCCAAAGAAGAAGGCCCCGGAGCGTGCTCCGGGGCCTTCTGGTCTGTCGGGATCAGCGTGGCGCTCAGTGCGCGTGTTGCTTGTCCCAGTCCTCGCGCTTCGGCAGCTGCTCGAAGGTGTGCTCCGGCGGCGGCGAGGGCAGGGTCCACTCGAGCGTGTCCGCGTACTCGTTCCACGGGTTGCGCTCGGTCGCCGGTGCGCCCTTGCGGATCGTGTAGATCACGATGCCGAAGAACAGCAGGAACGAGGCGAAGGACAGGAGCGCACCCCAGCTCGACACGAAGTTCCAGGTGGCGAAGGCCTCCGGGTAGTCGATGTAGCGGCGCGGCATGCCCTGGCGGCCCAGGAAGTGCTGTGGGAAGAAGGTCAGGTTCACGCCGACGAAGAACATCCAGAAGTGAATCTTGCCCAGCGTCTCGTTGTACATCTTGCCGGTCATCTTCGGCAGGTAGAAGTAGACCCCCGCGAAGATGGTGAAGGCCGCGCCCATCGACATGGTGTAGTGGAAGTGCGCCACGACATAGTAGGTGTCGTGATAGGCGCGGTCCACGCCAGCCTGGCTCAGCACGATGCCGGTCACGCCGCCGATGGTGAACAGGATCAGGAAGCCGAGGGCGAAGAGCATCGGCGTCTTGAACTCGATCGAGCCGCCCCACATCGTCGCGATCCACGAGAAGATCTTAACGCCGGTGGGCACCGCGATCACCATGGTGGCGAGCATGAAGTAGCTCTGCTGACGCAGCGACATGCCGACGGTGTACATGTGGTGGGCCCACACGACGAAGCCGAGCGCGCCGATCGCGATGATCGCCCAGACCATCGGCAGGTAGCCGAAGACCGGCTTGCGCGAGAAGGTGGCGATCACGTGGGATGCGATGCCGAAGCCCGGCAGAATCACGATGTACACTTCCGGGTGGCCGAAGAACCACAGGATGTGCTGGTAGAGGATCGGATCACCGCCACCTGCGGGGTCGAAGAAGGTGGTGCCGAAGTTGCGGTCGGTCAGCAGCATGGTGATGGCGCCGGCCAGAACGGGAAGGGCCAGCAGGATCAGCCATGCGGTGACGAAGATCGACCACGCGAAGAGCGGCACCTTGAACAGCGACATGCCCGGGGCACGCATGTTCAGGAAGGTGGTGATGATGTTGATCGCGCCGAGGATCGACGAGGCGCCCGAGACGTGCACCGCGAAGATCGCGAGGTCGGTCGACATGCCTGCCTCGGTGGTCGAGAGCGGCGGGTAGAGCACCCAGCCGATGCCCGAGCCGAGCTGGCCGTTGCCGCCGGGCGAGAACACCGAGCAGACCGCCAGCGTGGTGCCGGCAGCATAGAGCCAGAAGGACAGGTTGTTCATGCGCGGGAACGCCATGTCCGGCGCGCCGATCTGCAGCGGCATGAAATAGTTGCCGAAGCCGCCGAAGAGCGCCGGAATCACCACGAAGAACATCATCAGGATGCCGTGGCCGGTGATCATCACGTTCCAGAGGTGGCCGTTGGGCGTGCAGTTTTCGGTCGCGGTCGGAATCAGACGCGCCCCTTCCATGCACATGAATTGAACGCCCGGCTCCATGAGCTCGAGTCGCATGTATACGGTGAAGCACACCGAAATGAGGCCCACGATCGCCGAGGTGATCAGGTACAGAATCCCGATATCCTTGTGATTCGTAGACATGAACCAGCGGGTGAAGAACCCCCGGTCATCCTCATGTTCGTGGCCGTGAATGGCGGCGTCTGCCATTGTCTGCCTCCTGTTGGTCCGTCCCTGGCGGCTGCTTGAGAACCACAACCCACCTCTCTTTCAAGTCTCTCTTTTAGAATGTCCCTAAGGACGCGGCAATATTGGGGTTTGATCTGGATCAAACTTTATTGTCGCACCTCCCTTGCGACGGGCATGCATCCTTCCAATAGGGGGGATGAGCGCGATCTGGTTCTACCTTTCTGCGATCGGCGCTTTCCAGCGCAACCAAGGGGCGTGCGCACATGTGACTTGACGCGAGCATGCGCGACACGTCAGGTTTTCCAGACCTGTCAGCACCGCTGTTTTGTGCTAGGGTGAAGACATTAATACCAAGTTTCTTTGTTTTGAGTGGAGAAGCCCGCGATGGCTTATTTTGAGCACACGGTATTCGAGTCCGTTTGGCGGACATTCTGGCGCTGGGTATCAGCGCCGTTCTGCAGCCGCAGGAAGCAGGTTCTCGAGCAGCGCGCGACGCTGCGAACGATGTCTGATGACGAACTCCGGCAGATCGGGCTGACCCGCGAAGACCTCCGAGACGAGATGTTCCGCACGCCCTGACCGGGCGCTGCCGAGCAGAGACCTCACCTTGCCCGACCCCAGTCTGCAAGGTGCGTGCCTGTCGGTGTTGTTCCCCACCGTGACAGGCTAGGCTGACCGGAGCGGCTCTCTCCCCAGATCCGCCGCTCCGGTCAATTCCCGTGAGGAACCCTTGATGAACGATCCGCTGCCCGAGACCGCGATTGCCGGGATCTCCGACCTTCCGGAGATCGAGGCGATCGTCGAGGCGGCCTACCGTCCCTACGTGGCGCGCATGGGTCTGTTGCCGGGGCCGATGCGCGACGATTACGCCGCCCATGTCGCCGCCGGACGGCTGCGGGTGCTGCGCGATGGGCAGGGGCTGGCGGGGCTTCTGGTGCTGATCCCGGAAGCGACCCACATGCTGCTCGACAATATCGCCATCGCGCCGCGGGCGCAGGGTCGGGGCTATGGCCGCCTGCTGCTCGACTGTGCCGAGGCCGAGGCGCGGCGGCAGGGCTTCGGCGTGATCCGCCTCTACACCCACGTGACCATGGTCGAGAACGTCGCGATCTACCGCAAACGCGGCTATGCCGAGACCCACCGCGCAGAGGTGAACGGACTTCAGCGCGTCTACATGGAGAAGCCGCTGCCCTGAGCGGCTCAGTTGCCGAAGACCTCGTCGAAGCTGCGCTTCAGCGCCACGTCGAGGTCTGCCATGCAGACCGGCAGGCCGAGATCGACAAGGCTGGTGACGCCGAACTCGGTGATGCCGCAGGGCACGATGCCTTCGAAATGCGACAGCTCCGGTTCGACATTGATCGAGATGCCGTGGAAGCTCACCCATTTGCGCAGGCGGATGCCGATGGCGGCGATCTTGTCCTCGGCCATGCGGCCGTCGGGCAGGCGCGGCCGGTCGGGGCGCTCGACCCAGACACCGACCCGGCCCTCTCGGATATGGCCGGTGACGTTGAACTCCGCGAGCGCCGCGATCACCCAGGCCTCGAGCTGCTGCACGAAGCGACGGATATCGCGCCCGCGCCGGTTGAGGTCGAGCATGACGTAGATCACCCGCTGGCCGGGGCCATGATAGGTGTACTGCCCGCCGCGCTTGCTGTCGTAGACCGGGAAGCGGCCGGGCTCGCGCAGATCCTCGGCCCGGGCCGAAGTCCCGGCGGTGTAGAGCGGCGGGTGCTCGAGCAGCCAGATCGCCTCGTCGGCCTCGCCCGCGGCGATGGCGGCGGCGCGCGCCTCCATGAAGGCCACCGCCTCTTCATAGCCCGTCAGGCCATCGGATGTGATCCACTCGGTCATGGCGGATCGGCTAGGCCCAGTCGGGCAGGGCGTCAAGAGCGCACCGCACCCGGTTTGGAAGCCTGTCCGTCAAGGTTGAGGCATTTTTGCATCGCTCATTCATTGACAGAATCGTGAATGCGACCGAACCTGACGTGATAGCACGTCGACTTTTCGCCCTATATCGCGCGGCCGCGGCATCAATTCATTCGCGGTTCGCTCCATTTTTTCAGGAGATTGACTGTGAAACGCCATGTCATCGCCGGCCTTCTTACCTCAAGCATCGCCCTCACACCGCTGCCCGCGCTGGCCGACAACGCCTTTGTCGGGGGCCTCGTGGGGGGCATGATCGGCAGCGCCATCGCCAACCAGCCGAAAAAACAGCGGGTCTACCGCGCGCCGGCCAAGAAGACCTATACCAGCCGCAGC
>NZ_DS022276.1:2424843-2435617 GCF_000153725.1 Salipiger bermudensis HTCC2601
GGGCTGCTCGTGGCCTATCGCGACGAGCAGATGAATGGCGGCGGGCGCAGTGCGACCTCCTCGATCGGCGGCCACTACGGCCTGCCCAGCGTCGTCGCCGCCGCCGTGAACGAGATCGCCAAGAGCTCGGACCCGACCGCCGAGCAGCTGGTGCAGCGCAGCGGTTTCATCCAGCTTTCGGACATCAACGGCGATGGCCAGACCGACTATATCGTCGACACCTCGGTCACCGGCTCGGCCTTCTGGTGCAGCGCCCAGAGCTGCATGGTGCGGGTCTTCGCCTCGACCCCGGACGGCTACGAGCGGAACGACTTCCAGGCCTTCAACGTGACGCCGGCGATGTTCACCTGCACCCGCGGCACCTGCTCGAAGACAGAGGGCAGCGGCACGATGGCCGCGGTGGCGCCCGCCGTGCCGGTGCCACAGGGGATCCGTCCGGCGCCGGGCACGCAGATGGCCGCCGCCCCGGTGCCGTCGGCGGTTCCTGCAGTGCCCGCCACGACCGCGGCCGTCAACGCAAGCCCGGCTCTGCCCAACTTCTTCGGTGGCGACAGCAGCCCGACCGAGGCCTCGCTGGCCTCGCATTGCAACACCGTCAGCCTCGTGACCTCCACGAATGGCGGCTACATCACCGCCGAGACGCTGACCGACGCCGGCGCAGCGATGGCAGAGCAGCTCTGCCTCGCGCGGACCTATGCGATTTCGGCCGGCGAGACGCTGATGGGGCAGGTGCAGGGCGCCAGCCAGCAGCAGATCGCCGATCAGTGCGCCACCTTCGGGGCGCTGCTGAAGGAGCAGGTCGCGTCGGTCTCGCTGCAGCCGCGCGATCAGGTGCTGCAAAGCGTGGGGCAGTTCGTACTCTCCACCGGCATGTCCCCGGCGCAGCTCGAGAAGACGGCGCAGATCTGCCTCGCCTCCGGCTACAAGTCCGATGACATGGGCACCGCCATGGGTGCGGCGCTGATGCTGGTGGCGCTGGGCAAGGGCCCTTACGCCGAGCTGATGGGCCACCACCTGAGCCAGGGCTTCGGCGCCACCCAGCGCGAGGATCTCGCGGTCGGGTGGTACGATCAGGCGCTGACCTCGCTCGACGGCGGTGCCACACCGGTCTTCGGCCCCGGCCAGCCCGAGCGTGCCGGGCTGCTGCGCAAGGCGTCGATGATGCTGGGTGGCAATGCGTCGGCAGGCGACAGTGCCCCGGAAGTCACCCAGGCGGGCCTTCCGGTGTTCAGCATCTCCGAGTGATCGGGCTCCGATAACCCATGGTGTCGCGGCGGGTTCGAAACGGCCCGCCGCGCTGCGTTTGAGGGGGTGCGCGAAAAAATCTGCGCGCGGATGCATTTCCCTCTTTTCATCCCCTGCAGGCTTTTGTAGAGAGCCCCTCACCAAGTCAGGACAGTGCGGTCGTGGCGGAATTGGTAGACGCGCAGCGTTGAGGTCGCTGTGGGGTAACTCCCGTGGAAGTTCGAGTCTTCTCGACCGCACCATTCTCTCCGAACATCGGTGAGTGAGCCTTCGGGCAAACCGGCCCTCCGGCCTTGCCGGGGTCCGCCCTGTCTGGGTTTCCCCATTTCTCAACCTGTCGCGCCTTGGCGCGTAAGATGTTGTCCGTCGCTTTGGCTTGCGCTGGTCGCTGGTGCCATGCGCATGGCTTCGCGCCCCTCGGGCGCAAAGCTGAATCTCGGGAAAGTGGCTTGAAGATCAATCGGTTATGGGCTAGCGCTTGCCGGCCGCGACACATCCCAGTTGGCGTTCACGATATTCATCGCGGCGACCATGCAGATGGCTGAAGCCTCAACACCGCCGGGCATGTCGATCCTCGGAGCCTGCAAACCGACCCCCCAAAGGCTGGACCACTGACGGTATCGCCCCGGCATCCGCGACAAGCCGGGCTCAGTTCACCTTGTAGATGCGCAGGGCGCTTTCGCTGTCACCGGTCGGAATCGCTGTCAGGAAGCCGGGCACCGCGCCGCCTTCCAGCGCGTGGCCGAAGCCGTCGAAGCCCGCATTGGCGAGGGTGGTCAGCTCCGGATCGCCGGGACAGACCAGCATGTAGTCGATGCCATGCCTGACGAGCGCGGCCTGTGCGGCCTCGGGCGTTGCGGCGAGCGTGATTTCGAGCTGCGCGCGCATCCCGTCCTGATTGCGATGATAGGGCGCCGAGAGCGTGCGGTGGCCGCTGTGCAGGAGCACGTGGGTGCCGAAGTTCGACGGCGCCGACACCACGCCCTTCGGCAGCGCGGCGAGCGCGGCCATGGCGCCGGGTGTGAAGCAGGCCTGCGCGTCATGATCCGGCGCGGCGGGGGCCGCGTTGGCGGGGCGGGCGACATGGTCCGCCAGCGTCTCGGCGCCGGTGACGAGCTGTACCCAGCTCATCGGGAGGGCGAGCAGCGCGCAGGCCAGCGCCGCGAGGCCGCGGCTGGTGCCGCGCCCGTCGCGCCAGGCACGGTGCAGCTCTGCCGTGGTGACGCCCAGCACCGGGGCCGAGAGCGCGGTGAGCACGAAGACGCCGCGCAGCTGGTAGCTGCCGATGGCCAAGGCAGAGCTGAGCAGCACGCCGATCAGAAGCCAGGCGCCGCTGCGTTTGCGCCACGCGTGGGACAGCGCCAGCCCGAACGCCGCGAGGCCGAGCAGGTAATAGCCGAAGAGGAACGGCTCGGCATCGGTCGCGATTAGGTCCGCAAGGCTGCGGGCCTCGCGCACGAAGGCCATCCAGCGGGCATCGAGATAGGGGTCGAGCGCACCGTAGGGCTCCGACAGGCAGGCGGGCGTGGCGGCAAGCGTCAGGGCACCGACGGCGGCGAAGAGGCCAAGGAGCACGCCGGCGCGGGTCTTGAGGGGGCGGTCGGAGACACATGCCGCCGCCAGTGCCATCGCGCCCACACCAAGCGCGACCGGCAGCGCGAGGTCGATCGAGAAGGCGTCGCAATAGCCGCCCAGATAGGCCGAGGCCGGGGCGAGGGCGGGGAAGAGCAGCGCCAGTCCGCCGACCGCGCCGAGCGCGAAGCGCAGCACCGGGCCGCGCTCCGCGACACCGTTGGCCAGCCAGAACCCTGCCATGCCGAAGGTGCAGAGCGCCAGCAGCGGCAGGGTTTCGACTCCGATGGCAAGGCTTGCGGCCAGCGCCAGCCCCGCAATCACCGGCAGCACGCGGCGGTCGATCACGCCCCAGAGCAGCAGCAGGAGCAGCGCGACCTGTACGTTGTGATGGTCGATGGCACCCGGCAGGAAGCGGGCATCGCCCCAGAACATGCCGGCGACCAGTGCCCCGGAGACCGGGCCCGCGACTGCGCCGCCAAGGGCGGTGCCGATCCGGGTCACCAGCGCGATCACGGCGGCAAGCATCAGCAGGGGCCAGATCGTGATGGCGAGGATCTCGGCCTGAAGGCGATCGGTGAACAGGTCGAAAAACAGCACCAGTCCGGCGATGGGGGTGTCGATCAGCCGCGACCAGTGCATCTCGAACCCGCCCTCGAGCCCGAGCCGGCTCTGGGTCAGGTCGAACCAGCCCTGACCGGCGAGCAGGTCGCGAACGCTTACCAGCCGCATCGCGGAGTCGTTGCCGAGCGCGTAGAGCAGCTCGGAGGCGGCGGGCGCCCGGGCCAGCGTCACGAACGCGACATAGGCAAAGGCGATGAGGGGCAGCCAGCGGAGGAGCGGGCTGTGCGTGTCGGTCTGCTGGGTCATTCTGACGGCTCTGACGGTTCTGACTCGTTAACGGGGTGATGCGCCGGGGGCAGCGCGGCAAACGCTCGTGGCGGGGTCGCCACAGCGGCCGGGGCGCGGGGCGCTCCGGCCTTGATCGAAGCGGGCAGGGCGGCGCATATCGGTGCCATCCGCAACCGCGAGGTGCCCGTGTCCGAGCGCTCCCGACAGACGGCCGCCGGCGAGCGGCGGCGCCATCTCGGTGGCTTTGCGCTGGCCGGGCTGGCCGGGTTCGGCATCGATGCGGGCGTGCTCTCGGCGCTGCTGGGGCTGGGCTTGTCGCCCGGGCTGGCGCGGGTGCCGTCCTTCGTGGCGGCGGTGCTCACGACCTGGGCGATCAACCGGACCATGACCTTCCGCACCTCGACCCGTGCCTCGCTGGGTGAGTTCCTGCGCTACATCCTCGCCATGGGGCTGGGTCTCGCGATCAACTACGCCACCTTCCTGCTGGCGCTGCGTCTGAGCGAGGCCGCCGCCGCGCAGCCGGTGCTGGCGCTGGTGCCCGCGACCGCTGCCGGCATGGTGGTGAACTTCCTCAGCTCGCGCCATATTCTTCACCGCTGACCGCATCGCCCCGCGACCTGCCTCAGCTGTGCGGGCCGGGGATCTGCAGGTACGTCATGTAGCGCGCCTCGCGGCGGCCGCGAGCCACGGTCTCGAGGATCACCGCGCAGACCAGCGACAGCGCCGCCAGCCCGATGCCCGAGAGCGACACGAAGAGCGAGGGGAAGCGCGCGACCAGGCCGGTGTCGAGGAACTCGCTCAGGACCGACAGGAACACCGCGGCCGAGGGCAGGAAGAGCAGCGCCGCGACCGCCGAGAAGAACTGCATGGGCTTTTCTTCCTTCACCAGCAGGCCGATCATCTTGAGGATGCGGAAGCCGTCGGACCAGGTCGAGAGCTTGGAGGTCGAGTTCTCGGGGCGGGCGTAGTAGGGCGTCTCGATTTCGTCGGCGGGCATGCGCAGCTGCAAGGTGTGCACGGTCAGCTCGGTCTCGATCTCGAAGCCCTGCGACAGGGCGGGGAAGCTCTTGACGAAGCGGCGGCTGAACACGCGGTAGCCCGAGAGCATGTCGTCGAACTGGCGGCTGAACAGGCGGCGCACCAGACCGGTGAGGAGGCGGTTGCCGAACTTGTGGCCGGCGCGGTAGGCGGCCTCGTCGGTGCTGCGGCGCGCGCCGTTGACCATGTCGAGCCCGCCTTCGCAAAGCCGCGCGATCATCGCCGGCGCGCTGGGCGCGTCGTAGGTCGCATCGCCATCGGCCATGACGTAGACGTCGGCCTCGACGTCGGCGAACATGCGGCGCACCACGTTGCCCTTGCCCTTGCGGGGCTCGCGGCGGACGACGGCGCCGGCCTCGCGGGCGATCTCGGCGGTGTTGTCGGTGGAGTTGTTGTCGTAGACGTAGATCTCGGCGCGGGGCAGGGCGGCGCGGAACTGGCGCACGGTCTGTCCGATCGCCGCAGCCTCGTTGTAGCAGGGCAGGATCACGGCCACCCGCGGTTCGCCCATCGGCTGGCGGTCCTCGCGGAGCGCAGGCTCGAGCAGGTCGAGCCCGCCGCGCAGGTCGCCGTCCATCAGGTCGCTGTCAAACGGTGTTGCGTAATCTCTCATCCGGCTGCCCCGCCTCAATCCTTGTAAACCCACTGCCGCGCTCCGGCCCGGGAGGCGGTCGCGGTCTGGCAACGTGGATAGACAGGCATTCGGGCGCCACTTGGCTCAGATTGTGGCGGTTTCGGCGCAATTTGCCGACGTCCCGGAGCCCGGCCCGGCTAGCGGATCATGGGTCAGTCGATCACCGGGATCTCGCGCGGGGCCAGGGGGGAGAGCCACTCGGCTCCGTTCTCACCAATCACAATATTCTCCTCGTGCACGAGCATCAGGCCCGGTCCAAGGGGCAGCCACGGCTCGAGCGACATCACCATGCCGGGGCGCAGCACGGTGTTGTCGGCGGGAATCAGCGAGGGCCACTCGGTGAGCCGCATCCCAAGGCCATGACCGACGCGCCCGCCGGGATCCTGCCCAAGCGCGCCTACGATGGTGCGGTGCAGGTCGGCACAAGTGGCGCCGGGGCGGGCGGCCTCGAAGCCGGCGAGAGCGGCGTCGTGCAGGCGGCGGTGGGCGTCCTGCACCTCGGGCGTGGCATGGCCGACCGCCCAGTTGCGGTCGTAATCGCAGAAATAGCCCTGCCGCACCGCGCCGGTGTCGAGCATCAGCACGTCTCCGGGCGCGAGCGGGCGGTCGTCGGCTGGCGAAATGACATCGCCATAGCCTCCCCGTGCCGCGCCGCCGGCGAGGTAGCTCACCCAGTCGGCGCCCTCCTCGAGAAGCAGCATCTGGAAGCGGCGGAACACCTGCGCCAGCGTGACACCGGGAGTGAGCAGTTCGGGCAGCCTTGCATAGGCGCGGCCGGCGATGGCGCAGGTTTCGCGGATCAGCGCGATCTCGGCGGGGGATTTGACCTCCTGCTGCGTCCGCAACAGGGCCGAGACATCGTGGCGCGGGCGGTCTCCGATCAGGGCGCAAAGCCTGTCCCAGTCGGCGGGCGGCATGCGCAGCGCGGTCTCGCGACCCAGCGGCACGCCAAGGCGCGCGCCGTCCGGGACCAGCTCGCGGATCGTCTCGGCCAAGAGCGTGACGCCGTCGTCGTCGTAGTCGGGGGAGGTCCACGTGCGAATGTCACTGAGCCAGCTCTGCGCCATCAGCTCGGCGCCGATGGCGGGGATCACCGCGACCGGTTTGCCGCTGGCCGGGACGAGCAGGAACCACGGCCGGGTGTGGCTCTCCCAGAAGCGAGTAAGGAATCCGGTGAAATAGCGCAGATCCGGCTCGCTGGTGAGCAGCATCGCAGCGATGCCCTCGCGCGCCATGGCCGCCTGCGCGGTGGCGCAGCGGGCCTCGAATTCGGAACGGGGGAAGGGCTGGGGCAAGATCGGTCTCCGCCGGGGCGTCCGGCGGATAATCGGTGCGCAGGGCGGGGCCGTCAAACCCCGTTCCGCGAAAGGCGCAGTCTCAGAGCGTGCCGAGCCCCGCGAGGCGTTTTTCGCGGCGCAGCACCAGCAGGATCGACACGATCGAGGCGACGCCGGTCAGGAACATCAGCCAAAGCAGCGGCCAGGCGCCCGTGCCCGGCTGCAGAAGGGCGCCGGCGAGCGCCGAGAGCGCCGCGCCGCCGCCGATCATGATCGCGCCCGAGAGTCCCGAGGCGGTGCCCGCGAGGTGCGGCCGTACCGACAACGCGCCGGCGGTTGCGTTGGGAATGGTCATGCCGTTGCCGAGGCCCACGAAGGTCATGAAGCCGAAGAAGGTCCACTCGGACTGGAAGCCCGCCGCGAAGACCAGCAGCGCCATGCCGAGGCCGGAGGCGTTGAGGATGCAGCCCCAGAAGATCATCTTGTTGATGCCGACCCGGGCCGACAGCTTGCCCGACAGCCCGTTGCCGGCGAAATAGCCCACCGCCGGTGCGCCGAAGAAGAAGCCGAGCGCGGCGGGCGACAGGCCGAACACCTCGGTGCCGACGAAGGGCGCGCCGCCGAGATAGGCGAAGAAGGCGCCCGAGGAGAAGGCGCAGGTCAGCGCGTAGCCCCAGAAGCGCGGGCTCTGGAACAGCTCGGGATATTCCCGGAACTGCTGCCCCAGCGAGAGGCCACGCGAGACCGAGGTTTCGCCGAGGTCGCGCCAGCTCATCCACAGGATGCCCGCGCCGAGCAGGAACAGCATCCAGAAGGTCGACTGCCAGCCGAAGATCTCGTCGAGCACGCCGCCGATCACCGGGCCGATCATCGGCACCACCGCGACGCCCATCGTCACGTAGCCGATCATCGAGGCGGCCTGGTCCTGCGGGACCATGTCGCGCACCACCGCGCGGCTCAGCACCATCGCCGTGACGATCACCGCCTGACACATCCGGAAGGCGAGGAAGACGGTGATGTTGGGGGCGAAGATGCAGCCCAGCGTCGCCAGCAGGAACAGCGCGACGCCCCAGAGAATCACCGGACGGCGCCCGAACTTGTCGGAAATCGGCCCGATCACGATCTGAAGTGCCGCGTTGACCGCGAGATAGATTGCAACCGAGAGCTGCATAACGCGGTATTCGGTTTCGAAGTGCGCCGTCATCTTGGGCAGCGACGGCAGGAAGACGTTCATCGCCAGCGCCGAGAGCCCCGCGAGCAGGATCAGTGTGACAATATGTGGCGGTGTGGTTTGATCCAGGAACCGGACCTTGGGCGGATTTTCCATGTACGGATGGGTAGGACCGAAACGGGGCCTTGTCCATTCGGGAACGATTTGCTGGCGCGTGTTTTGCAGTTATGCAATTTGCGCAAAAGGGGCTTTCCCGCCTTTGCAAATTTGCCGAATTTGACTTGAGCGAGCATCGGGCCTCTGTATGGTCTCGGCAAAGGAAAGGGACGGCCATGAAAGACATTCTGCACGAACTGGAAGAGCGGCGCGCCGGCGCCCGGATCGGCGGTGGTCAGAAGCGCATCGACGCCCAGCACGCCAAGGGCAAGCTGACCGCGCGCGAGCGCATCGAGCTGCTGCTCGACGAGGACAGCTTTGAGGAATACGACATGTTCGTCGCTCATCGCTGCACCGATTTCGGCATGGAGAAGAACCGTCCCTATGGCGACGGCGTGGTCACCGGCTGGGGCACGATCAACGGCCGCATGGTCTATGTGTTCAGCCAGGATTTCACCGTTCTGGGCGGCTCTGTCTCGGCCACCCACGCGCAGAAGATCTGCAAGATCATGGACATGGCGATGCAGAACGGCGCGCCGGTCATCGGCCTGAACGACTCGGGCGGGGCCCGCATTCAGGAAGGTGTCGACAGCCTTGCCGGCTATGCCGAGATCTTCCAGCGCAACATCGAGGCCTCCGGCGTGATCCCGCAGATCTCGGTCATCATGGGGCCCTGTGCCGGCGGCGCGGTCTACTCGCCCGCCATGACCGACTTCATCTTCATGGTGAAGGACACCTCCTACATGTTCGTCACCGGCCCCGACGTGGTGAAGACCGTGACCAACGAGGTGGTGACCGCCGAGGAGCTTGGCGGCGCCTCGACCCACACCAAGAAGAGCTCGGTCGCCGATGGCGCCTTCGAGAATGACGTCGAGGCACTGGCGGAAGTGCGCCGCCTCGTCGACTTCCTGCCGCTCAACAACCGCCAGAAGCCGCCGGTGCGGCCGTTCTTCGACGATGTGGCGCGGGTGGAAGGCTCGCTCGACACCATCATCCCGGAAAACGCCAACCAGCCCTACGACATGAAGGAGCTGATCCTGAAGGTCGCGGACGAGGGCGATTTCTACGAGATTCAGGAAGAGCACGCCAAGAACATCATCACCGGCTTCATCCGGCTCGAAGGGCAGACCGTGGGCGTGGTTGCGAACCAGCCGATGGTGCTCGCCGGCTGCCTCGACATCGACAGCTCGAAGAAGGCTGCGCGCTTCGTGCGCTTCTGTGACTGCTTCGAGATCCCGATCCTGACCTTCGTCGACGTGCCGGGCTTCCTGCCGGGCACCGGGCAGGAATACGGCGGCGTCATCAAGCACGGCGCCAAGCTGCTCTTCGCGTATGGCGAGGCGACGGTGCCGAAGGTGACCGTGATCACCCGCAAGGCCTATGGCGGCGCCTATGACGTGATGAGCTCCAAGCACCTGCGCGGTGACGTGAATTACGCCTGGCCCACAGCCGAGATCGCGGTGATGGGCGCCAAGGGGGCGACCGAGATCATCCACCGCGCCGACCTTGGCGATCCCGAGAAGATCGCCAAGCACACCGCGGATTACGAGGATCGCTTCGCCAACCCATTCGTGGCGGCGGAACGCGGCTTCATCGACGAGGTGATCCAGCCGCGCTCGACCCGCCGCCGGGTCAGCCGTGCCTTCGCCATGCTGCGCAACAAGACGCTCAGCAACCCGTGGAAGAAGCACGACAATATCCCGCTCTGAGCAGCGTGCCTTGGGGGAGGGGAGCCATGCGCCGCAAGGGCTGGCATACGCATGAGACCGAGGGTGAGCTGATCCTCGCCCGTCGCTGGCCAGCGCGTTTCGACCTGAGTGTCGAGACGCGGCTGCCGCCGGTTGGCCGCAAGGCCCGGCTGGCGCATCAGGTGCGCCAGGATCTCTGGCGTGCGCTGCAATCCCTGCGTGGCTTCTCGCCCTGCGTTTCGGTGCGCGAGGTCGACGGCGCGACCCTGCTGCGCGCCGGCGGCCAGCTCGACACGTCCGCGCCGCGCGCCCTCGCCGAGGCGCGGCTCGCTGCGGTCCTGCACGACGATGACAACCGTCGCCGCTGGGTGAGGTGGTCGAGATGAGTGCCTGGGCCGCGCTTGTGCTGTTTTCCGCCTCGTCCCTGCCGGCCATGGGCGATGCCGTCGCCGTGCCATCGGGCATGCCCGTGACGTTTCACGACATGATCTGGGACGAGCCTGTCGGGGCGGGGCTGGTCTACCGCTTCCGCTTCGTTGCCCCCGAGATCGGCGGCGATGCGCCGCGCCCGTTCTCCGAGGTGTCGGGGGACATGGACCTGCTGTGCCAGGACTACGCGCTGCCGAGGCTCTCCGAGCTTGGCCCGCGTCCGTCACGCGTGATGATCTCGCTGATGGCGGCTCCCGTCGAATTCGGCGTGGCGAGCCCCGACGTCATCCAATATTTCGAGGCTTACTCGGTCAGCGACGACCGCTGCATCTGGGAGGCTTTCTGATGCTCCCACAATATCTTGCAGGCAGAAGCTTAGATCCGCTCATCTATGAGGCTTTCGAGCCACAAATCGACCTATGCGCGCATGTTCGATATTGTCCCGCAAAACTTTGGGCTATGTTGGGGATTGATTGCACCCAAGCAATCGAAACCTCGGAACGAGGACGGGCAGGGCCGAAGGCTCATGTCGGTTCCGTAGAATGTGACAGGAGAATAAGATGTCCAAGAGCATCAAAGTGCTTGCAATGCTTGGTCTGTTCGGTCTCGCCGCGTGCGGCCAGCAGGAAGAAGAGTTCGTTGTCGTCGATCCGGAGCCGATCACGACCGAGCCCGTCTACACCGGCAAGTACAAGTAAGACTATTGGGCGGC
>NZ_DS022276.1:2435689-2608088 GCF_000153725.1 Salipiger bermudensis HTCC2601
CTACCGGCCGCCCATCCCTCAGCCCTGCGATCTCAAGGTCTTGTTGACCGAGATCATGGCTCGCATTCCCGTGATTGCTACTGTTCGACGCATTGGGTCGCCGTCTCTCCGGCGCCCTTGCAGCAAGCGGGAGGACGAGAATGTCACCAAGAGTCAAATTCGTTGCGGTCGGTGCAATGGCATTGGGCCTTGTGGCCTGTGCGCAGCCTGAGCCTGAGCCGCTTCCGGTTCAGCCGCTCTACGACAAGCTCGGCAATGCGGAATGTCCGGCAGGCTACATGCTGTCCGGCAATGTCTGCGTGCTTCCGGCCGGAACCGCAGCCCCGATGGGCGCCGGCGGCGATGGCGACATGGGAGGCGACGGCATGTCGGCAGATCCGGGCGATCCCGGTAACGATCCAGCCGACGCGCCTGATGACGGCAGCGGCACCCAGAACCAGAACGAAAACCAGAACCAGAATCAAAACCAGAACCGGAGCGACACCCAGTCTCGCAACCAGAACGGCTGATCTTGGCGGGCTGCCTTGCGGTGGCCCCGACCAGCCTGGCGGCCGGGATGTGATCGCGGGTCAGGCGCATGGGCGCCCGCTCCGTCTCGAGAGGGCAATATGCTGAAACACCGCGGCTTTCCCGGCCGTCTTCCCGGAACCGACTACCAGTTCGTCATCCGGCGCGCCAACCCGCGCGGCGTGAGCGCGATCATCCGACGCGAGCGCTATCGCGACCGCAAATCCGCCGACAAGCGTGCGGATCTGGCCTTCATGGCCTCGCTCTGGGCGCATTTCGGCGCCGAACCGTTCGAGCGCGGCAATCTCGATGCCGGTCGGCTGAGCTGGCTCTTCGGGCGCGAAGTGCTGCCCTATGACGATCCTTTCGATGCCGAGAGCTACGAGGCGCTGCTGGTGATCGACGAGCAGGCCGCCCGCGCCTCCTTTCCCGAAGCCTTCGAGGAGAACGAAGATTGGGCGTGATGCCGCCTGTCCCGGCCCGCGCTGAGCGGAGCGACGCCGACGTGCGAGCGTTCGGTGAATACCGCTATGCGTGTGTCGGAGACTCGGGCACTCTTCAGGTGTTGCGAGCTGTCTGGAGTCACCGCAGAGACCCGGGCAGACACCGTTACCCTTCCCCTTGCGGGCGGCGCGGCACATCCCCTGGCCCGTCGTCCGCCTTTCTTTCTGCACCCGTTGCCGGGCACCCGCGATATTCCGCCGTCACTCGGCAAGCTGGCGCCGGTCTCGGCAGGATCGTTAAGATCGTATGGAACCCTGTTCAGATCTGTGGCGTTGATCACCCGACAACGCAACAGGATCCAAGGGAACAGAATCCATGGCAAAATTCGCCGTTCGCACCGCCGCCATCCTCGGCCTTCTCACCGTCGCAGCCTGCGAGACCTCTGATCTCGGCCGCGCGGGCATCGGGGCCGGCAGCGGCTATCTCATCGACCGCGCCGTGGGTGGCGACGGCACCGTGGGCGCAGCCGTGGGCGCGACCGCAGGCGTCGTCTGCGACGACGTCACGCCGCAATACTGCAACTGATCGCCTGATCTCCGCCGCGTCCCGCGCGGCGGCCAGCAAGACATCGAAGCCATCGGAGCCCCGCGCTCCGGTGGCTTTTTTCGTGGCTGCGCCCGGGACGGGGCACGGCCTGAGGAATACGTAGGAAAGGGACGAGGATGTTCGACAAGATCCTGATCGCGAACCGGGGCGAGATCGCCTGCCGGGTCATCAAGACGGCGAAGAAGATGGGCATCAAGACGGTGGCCGTCTATTCCGAGGCCGACAAGCACGCGCTGCACGTGGCGATGGCCGACGAGGGCGTGCATATTGGCCCGCCGCCGGCCAACCAGTCCTATATCGTGATCGACAAGATCATGCAGGCGATCAAGGACACCGGGGCGCAGGCCGTGCACCCGGGCTACGGCTTCCTCTCCGAGAACCCCAAATTCGCCGACGCGCTCGACGCGGCCGGTGTCGCCTTCATCGGACCGCCGAAGCGCGCGATCGAGGATATGGGCGACAAGATCACCTCGAAGAAGATCGCCAAGGAAGCCGGGGTCAACACCGTGCCCGGCTACATGGGCCTGATCGAGGATGCAGACGAGGCGGTGAAGATCTCGGGCGAGATCGGCTACCCGGTGATGATCAAGGCCTCCGCCGGCGGCGGCGGCAAGGGCATGCGCATCGCCTGGAACGACCAGGAGGCGCGCGAGGGCTTCCAGTCGTCGAAGAACGAGGCTGCCAGCTCCTTCGGCGATGACCGCATCTTCATCGAGAAGTTCGTCACCCAGCCGCGCCACATCGAGATCCAGGTGCTCTGCGACGCCCATGGCAACGGCCTGTGGCTGAACGAGCGCGAATGCTCGATCCAGCGCCGCAACCAGAAGGTTGTCGAAGAGGCGCCGAGCCCGTTCCTCGACCCCGAGACCCGCAAGGCGATGGGCGAGCAGGCCGTGGCGCTGGCCAAGGCGGTGGGCTACACCTCGGCCGGCACGGTGGAATTCATCGTCGACGGCGAGAAGAACTTCTACTTCCTCGAAATGAACACCCGTCTGCAGGTGGAGCACCCGGTCACCGAACTGATCACCGGCATCGACCTCGTCGAGCAGATGATCCGCGTCGCCAATGGCGAGCCGCTCTCGATCACGCAGGACGACGTGAAGATCAACGGCTGGGCCATCGAGAACCGCCTCTATGCCGAGGATCCCTACCGCAACTTCCTGCCCTCCATCGGGCGCCTGACGCGTTACCGTCCGCCGGCAGAGGGCGAACTGGGCGAGGGCATCGTGCGCAACGACACCGGCGTCTACGAGGGCGGCGAGATCTCGATGTATTACGACCCGATGATCGCCAAGCTCTGCACCTGGGGCCCGACCCGTGACGCCGCGATCGAGACCATGCGCAACGCGCTCGACAGCTTCGAGGTCGAGGGCATCGGTCACAACCTGCCCTTCGTGGCTGCGGTCATGGACCACGAGCGCTTCATCACCGGCAACATCACCACCGCCTTCATCGCCGAGGAATATCCCGACGGCTTCGTGGGTGTGACCCTGTCGGACGAGAAGCTGCGCGAGGTCGCGGCGGCCGCTGCCGCGATGAACCGGGTGGCAGAGATCCGGCGCACCCGCATCTCTGGGACGCTCGACAACCACGAGCGCAAGGTCGGCGACGAGTGGAACATCGCGCTGCAGGGCGAAAGCTTCGACGTCACCATCGCCGCCGACAAGACCGGCTCGAGCGTCACCTTCGCCGATGGGGCGGTGATCCGCGTCGATGGCGACTGGACCCCGGGCCACGCGCTGGCCCACATGACCGTCGACGGCAATCCGCTGGTGCTCAAGGTCGGCAAGATCTCGGGCGGGTTCCGCATCCGCTCGCGCGGGGCCGATCTGAAGGTCCATGTGCGCACGCCGCGCCAGGCCGAGCTCGCGCGCAAGATGCCCGAGAAGCAGCCGCCCGACACCTCCAAGATGCTGCTCTGCCCGATGCCGGGTCTCATCGTGTCGATGAACGTGGCCGAGGGCGACGAGGTGCAGGAGGGGCAGGCGCTCTGCACCGTCGAGGCGATGAAGATGGAGAACATCCTGCGCGCCGAACGCAGCGGCACCGTCAAGAAGATCAACGCCGGTCCGGGCGACAGCCTCGCGGTCGACGACGTGATCATGGAGTTCGAGTAACTCCGGCATGGGCGGGCAGGAGCGGGCATATGGCGGCCTCAGGCTGGAGCGCGTCGGCGCTCCGGTTCTGGTGGCGTTGGCCTGCCTGCTCCTGTTCGTCTGGCCTGCGCTGCCCGCGAGCCTGCCGCAACGGCTGGTGAGCTTTGCGGCCGTGCTGCTGGTAGCCTACTGCATCTTCGATGCGAAGGTCCTGCGGGTGCTGTGGAAGGCGGCGCTGGTCGCCGCTCCGATCTCGCTTCTGGGCGTGGCCTCGGTGCTGGCGCTGCTGCCGGTGATCGACGGCATCCAGGCCGAGGGGGCGCAGAATCCGCGCTACCTTTACCAAGGGCTCATGGCCGGCGGCGTGGTCGCCGCGGGCTGGGTCTTCACTTTCCTCGTGCAGACATGGCGCGAGGAGAGTGCCCGCGACAAGGCGCTGAACGAGACGCTGCTGGCACTGCGCTCTGAGGTGTATGATTACCTCTCGGACATTCTCGCGATCTGGGAGCGCGAGGCCCCTGCGAGCGCCGCGCCCGAGGCGCGCCTGCAGGCGCTGGTCGCGGCCATGCTGGGCCATGATGCGGCAGGCCGCAGCGTGGCCGAGCGCATCGCGGCGGACGGCTACGAGCCGTTTGTCCCGAGTGGCAAGGAACCGGTGGTGCTGACCACCTTGGCCCCGAACCTCCAGCTTCTGCCCGAGGACGTGATGCAGCCGGTGATCGGCTTCTACACCCAGCTTGGCGACGTGCAGCGTCTGGCGCAGGATCTCAACGGAGCGGCCTATCGGCGGCTTGGCCGGGCGCGTCGGGCAGAGATCTATTTCGATTTCGAGGAGGTGCGTCTGCAGACCGTGCGGGTGGGCTGTCAGGCGTGGCTGGCGCTTAACGCGCGTACACGGCCGCAAAAGGTCGAGCCCGAGGTGTTCGGTCTTTTGGCAGAGGCGGATACCAGCCGCGCGCGACCGGATTTCGAGGCGCTGGTGCCGGCGGGCGCGGACGAATCGCGCAAGGCCGAAAGCTCCGGCGATGCGGAGCGGTCACATGATTAAGGCTTTGAAATCAGTAGCTGATCTTGGGGCCGGAGCGATGCGGAGAGCGTTCGACCGGTTCGGGGAGCGGCTTGAGAAAGATCCGCTGCAGGTATGTGATGAGCTTTTCCATGCCTCAAATATAGCGCGGGGCCGGGCGCATTTCAATCTTCACCGCCGCGCGGCTCACTGGTCGGGCAGGGCGCGGCGGTCGCGGACCTCCTGCTTGCGCAACGGCTGCTTGTCGATCGAGCGCGAGATCTCGCGCACATCCCAAGGCGCGGGTTTGCGCAGCAGGATGGTGCCGTCCTTGGCGATCAGCACGAACATGAAGCCGCGGGCGCGCAGCTCGTGGCGGATTGGGGAATCCGCCGCCGGGTCGGTGTCGGTGATCACCACCACGTCGCGATCCTCGAGCGCGTCGAGCCGTTCGGAGATCAGCTGCATCTGCTGCACGTATCGCGGATCTGCCGGATTGTCGGCGAACACCACCAGCGGCCGCTTCACCCAGAGAAACTCGTCGAGCGTCGACTCTCCCGCCGGGCGGATGGTCTCGTCGAGCGTATCCGGCGTTTCGGCCCCCTGCGCCGCGCCGAAGCTGGCGGTGAAGGTGAAAAAGGCGAGCGATGCGAGGGTCATGCGGCGGTTCATGCCCAGAGATATAGGCATGGCGGCACCGAGTTCACAACGTTTGCCGCAAGGTCGCGACGATTTTACCGCGTTTAACCGCTTTCTCAGGGAGGGGCGCGCATGATGCAGCGGTTCACTCTCGTGAGGACGGGCACGCATGGAGATCATCCTGCATGTCGGTGCGCATCGCACCGGCACGACCAGCTTTCAGAGCTACCTGCGCGGTGTCGCTCCGGGTCTCGCAGCGCAAGGGCTGGGGTTCTGGGGGCCGAGGTGGACCCGCAGGGGCCTGTTCCAAGGCGTGCTGAGCCCGGCTTCGGCGGCGGACAGCCGGCAAGCACAGGACCGCTTGCGCCGCGCGCTTGCGGCGTCGGCGGGGCAGGGCTGTACGCGGTTGCTGATCTCGGACGAGAACCTGCTCGGCTCGACGCGGGCCTGCCTTCGGGCGCAGGCGCTCTATCCGCAGGTCGGGGATCGGTTCCAGCGGCTCCATGCGGCGCTCGGGAGGATCGACCGGGTGGTGCTGCAGATCCGCTCGCCCGAGGCGTGGTGGACCTCGGCGCTGGCCTTTCTGGTGACGCGCGGCGTGGCGCCGCCGCCTGCGGCGCTGCTCGAGCGGCTGTCGCGGGAGGCGCGCGGCTGGCGCGAGGTGATCGCGGATCTCGCCTGCGCGCTGCCGCGCTGCGACATCGTGGTGAGCCGGTTCGAAACCTGCGCCGCCCGGCCCGATGCGCTGCTCATGGTGGCGACCGGCGGGGCTTGCGATGTGCCTGCGCTGCCCGAGGGCGGCATCTGGTTGCATCGCAGCCCGGCCTTGCCGGAGCTGCGCGCGGCGCTGGCCGAGACCGGCGCGGATGTCACACGACTGCCGATGGGGGAGGGCCCGTGGCGGCCCTTCTCGGAGGCGCAGGCCGCACGGCTGCGCGAGAGATACGCCGACGATCTGTTCTGGCTCATGGCCGGGGCGGACGGGTTGGCACGACTGACAGAGGACCCGAAGCCCGGCAGGGACAGGAGGCACTGGCCGCCGGCTTCACAGAAGAGAGGACAGGACGATGACAGCCAAGGTGGACGACTGGCGGGCACTCGCTGAAAAGGAACTGCGGGGCCGCCCGCTCGAGGATCTGACCTGGAAGACGCTGGAGGGCATCGAGGTCAAGCCGATCTACACGGCAGAAGATGTCGAGGGGCTGCCGCAGGTCGGCGAGCTTCCGGGCTTCGAGCCCTTCACCCGCGGCGTGAAGGCGACCATGTATGCCGGCCGGCCCTGGACGATCCGGCAATATGCCGGTTTCTCCACGGCGGAGGAATCCAACGCCTTCTACCGCAAGGCGCTGGCCGCCGGTCAGCAGGGCGTGTCGGTGGCGTTCGACCTCGCCACCCACCGCGGCTATGACAGCGATCACCCGCGCGTGGTGGGCGATGTCGGCAAGGCCGGCGTGGCGATCGACTCGGTCGAGGACATGAAGGTGCTGTTCAACGGCATCCCGCTCGACAAGGTCTCGGTCTCGATGACGATGAACGGCGCGGTGATCCCGGTGCTGGCCAACTTCATCGTCACCGGCGAGGAGCAGGGCCACGACCGCTCGCTGCTTTCGGGTACGATCCAGAACGACATCCTGAAAGAGTTCATGGTGCGGAACACCTATATCTATCCGCCCGAACCCTCTATGCGGATCATCTCGGACATCATCGAGTACACCTCGAACGAGATGCCGAAATTCAACTCGATCTCGATCTCGGGCTACCACATGCAGGAGGCCGGCGCGAACCTCGTGCAGGAGCTGGCCTACACGCTGGCGGACGGCAAGGAATACGTGAAGACGGCGATGGATGCCGGCATGGACATCGACAAGTTCGCCGGGCGGCTGTCGTTCTTCTTTGCCATCGGCAAAAACTTCTTCATGGAGATCGCCAAGCTGCGTGCCGCGCGGATGCTGTGGTCGCGCATCATGACCGAGCTCGGGGCCAAGTCGGCGCGCTCCAAGATGCTGCGCACCCACTGCCAGACCTCGGGGGTGAGCCTCGCCGAGCAGGATCCCTACAACAACGTCATCCGCACCGCCTACGAGGCGATGTCGGCGGTGCTGGGCGGCACCCAGTCGCTGCACACCAACGCGCTTGACGAGGCCATCGCGCTGCCGACCGAGTTCTCGGCCCGCATCGCGCGCAACACCCAGCTCATCCTTCAGGAAGAGACCGGCGTGACCAAGGTCGTGGACCCGATGGCGGGCTCCTACTACGTCGAGAAACTCACGGCCGATCTCGCCGAGGCAGCCTGGGCGCTGATCGAGGAGGTCGACGAGATGGGCGGCATGACCAAGGCGGTGGCCTCGGGCATGCCCAAGCTGCGCATCGAGGAGACCGCCGCCAAGCGTCAGGCCGATATCGACCGCGGCGACGACGTGATCGTCGGCGTGAACAAGTACCGGCTCGAGAAGGAAGACGAGCTCGACATCCTCGACATCGACAACGCCAAGGTGCGTGACGGCCAGGTGGCGGCGCTCGAGCGTATCCGCGCGAGCCGCGATCAGGCTGCCTGCGATGCGGCGCTGGGCGAGCTCGAGCGTCGGGCCAAGGAGGGCGGCAACCTGCTCGAGGCGGCCGTGGAAGCAGCCCGCGCGCGGGCCTCTGTCGGAGAGATCAGCATGGCGATGGAAAAGGTGTTCGGCCGTCACCGGGCCGAGGTGAAGACGCTGGCAGGCGTCTACGGTGCCGCCTACGAGGGCGACGAAGGCTTTGCCGCGATCCAGAAATCGGTCGAGGACTTCGCCGAGGAGGAGGGCCGCCGCCCGCGCATGCTGGTGGTCAAGATGGGCCAGGACGGCCACGACCGTGGTGCCAAGGTGATCGCCACCGCCTTTGCCGATATCGGTTTCGACGTCGACGTGGGCCCGCTGTTCCAGACGCCCGACGAGGCGGCGCAGGACGCCATCGACAACGACGTGCACATCATCGGCATCTCTTCGCAGGCCGCCGGCCACAAGACGCTGGCACCGCAGTTGATCGATGCGCTGAAGGCGCAGGGCGCCGGGGACATCATCGTGATCTGTGGCGGGGTGATCCCGCACCAGGATTACAAGTTCCTATACGATGCCGGCGTGAAGGCGATCTTCGGGCCGGGGACCAACATCCCCGATGCGGCGCAGGACATCCTCAAGCTGATCCGCGAAGCGCGCGGGTAACGGGACAGGGGCCGGGGCTTTTCCCCGGCCCTTTGCTTTCCGGAGGCGGTTCTTGCCAGAGGCGTGTTTCCGGCATGACGATGGCGCGCTGCCCCGCGTGCGAACGCGGCATTCTCCGCCGCTCCCCGGAGCCGATACGCTCGGGGACAATCTGCAAGGGTCCGTGTTCAGCTGAATGGTAGCGCGCAAACCCCGGGGGTTGATGCATTTTAGCCGTTGCGCAGCCGGTCCGCTCGCCTATCGTAGCTCGGATGCACGAAGAAACCCGAGCGACGGATGAAGCTGGAACTGGATCACATTGCGGTGGCGGGCGAGAGTCTCGAGGAGGCGGTCGCCCACGCCGAGGCCGCGGTTGGCATGCCGCTGCTGCCGGGCGGCGAACACCCGCGCTATGGCACTCATAACCAGCTGCTCGGCCTCGGCCGGGGGCTCTATCTCGAGGCCATCGCCATCGATCCCGCCGCCCCGCCACCGGAGGGCGCGCGCTGGTTCGGGCTCGACGACTTCCGCGGCCCCGCAAGGCTCGACAAGTGGCTCTGCCGGGTCTCCGACATGGATGCCGCGCTCAAAGCGCTGCCGATGGCCGGCAAGCCCGTCGATCTCGAGCGCGGGCGTCTGCGCTGGGTGATGTCGGTGCCCGAGGACGGGCGTCTGCCCTTTGATGGCGTGTTCCCGGCGCTGATCGAGTGGAAAAGCCCGGTGCCCGCCGGCGCCATCCTCTCGGCCTCCGGGACGCAGCTCGAAAAGCTCGAGGTGATCCATCCCGAGGCCAAGGCGCTCGAGGCGCTGCTGGGCCCGCATCTCGACGCGCCGCTGGTCTCCTTCGTCAGCGGCCCCAAGCCCGGCCTGCGCGCCGAGCTGCGCACCGCACAGGGCCAGCGCCGCATCCTGCAATGATCATCCGTCCCGCGCATGCAACGGACGCCGCCCCGCTCGCGGCGCTCTGGAACCCGTGGATCGAGACCACGGCGATCACCTTCTCGACCGCGCTCAAGACGCCCGAAGGGCTTGCCACCGACATCGCCGCGCGCGGCGACGCCTTCCTCGTCGCGGAGGCTGACGGCGCGCTCCTTGGCTTCGCCACATTCTTTCCGTTCCGCGGCGGGCCGGGCTATGCCCGCACCAAGGAACACACGGTGATCCTCGCCCCGGAGGCAAGAGGTCGCGGGGCGGGCCGCGCGCTGATGAACGCCCTCGAAGAGGTCGCCCGCAGCCAGCAGGTGCACTCGCTTTTCGCCGGCGTGTCGGCCGAAAACCCCGCAGGCGTGGCGTTTCACGCCGCCATCGGCTTCACCGAGACCGCCCGCCTGCCACAGGTCGGGTACAAGTTCGGGCGCTGGATGGATCTTGTCCTGATGCAGAAATTTCTCTGAACCGCGCTGACTTCGCCCCCGCAACGCACTAAAATTGGCAAATGTCGATTTGGACCCGCATCTCCGAGGCTCTGTCCGCGCTCGCCAATGGCGAGGGCCTTGGCGCGGTGTTCGACCGCCTGCGCCAGCCGCCCGAGCGCAGCGTCGCTTTCACCATCGCGGTGATCGCGCTTTCGGCCAAGATGGCCAAGGCCGACGGGCAGGTGACCCGCAACGAGGTTCTGGCCTTCCGCGAGGTGTTCCACGTCGCCCCCGAAGACGAGGCGGCGGCGGCGCGGGTGTTCAACCTCGCCCGTCAGGACGTGGCCGGGTTCGAGGAATACGCCCGCCGCATCCGTCGCATGTTCGACGACAGCAAGGGTCCGATCTGCGACCTGCTGGAGGGTTTGTTCTACATCGCCATGGCCGACGGCCACTATCACCCCGCCGAGGAGGAATTCCTCGACCGCGTGGCCGAGATTTTCGAGGTTGCTGCGGGGGATTACCATGCCATCCGCGCCCGCTTCGTGCCCGATGCGGCCCCCGACCCCTACGCCGTGCTCGGGGTCTCGCCCGACGCTTCGCTCGACGAGATCCGCAAGCAATGGCGTCGTCTGGTGCGCGACAGCCACCCCGACGTGATGCAGGCGCGCGGCGTGCCCGAGGAGGCGGTCAAGCTCTCCGAAAAGCGCCTGATCGATATCAACCACGCCTGGGAAGAGATCTCGGCGCAGCGCGCGGCCTGAGCCGGATGCGCCTGGCCACCTACAATATCGAGTGGTTCGACGCGCTTTTCGACGATGCCGGTCAGCTCTTGAACGATGACGGCTGGTCGGCCCGGCACGACATCACCCGTCAGCAGCAGACCGAGGCGCTGGGCATCGTCTTCACGGCGATGGATGCCGATGCGGTGATGATCATCGAGGCGCCCGACAGCAATTCCCGCCGCGATACCGACCGGGCGCTCAAGACCTTTGCCGAGGCCTTCGAACTCCGCACCCGCGACGTGCTCACCGGCTTCGTCAACGACACCCAGCAGGAAATCGCGCTGCTCTACGACCCGAGCGTGTTCACAGTGCGCCACGCGCCGGGGGAAAGCTCCGACGCGCCGCGATTCGACCACGTCTTCCATATCGATCTCGACATCGACGCCACCCGCGACAAGGTCAGCTTCTCGAAGCCCCCGCTCGAGATCGAGGCGGTGACCGCCTCGGGCAAGGTGCTGCGGCTGATCGGGGCGCATCTGAAATCCAAGGCGCCACACGGGGCGCGCACCCGTGACCAGATCATGCGCCTCGCCATCGCCAATCGCCGCAAGCAGCTGGCCCAGGCGATCTGGCTGCGCCGCCGGGTCGAGGCGCTGCTCGAGGAGGGCGAGAGCGTGATCGTCATGGGCGATCTGAACGATGGTCCCGGGCTCGACGAGTACGAGCACCTGTTCGGGCGCAGCTCGGTCGAGATCGTGCTCGGCGATGGTGGCCCGCCGCTCTTCGATCCCCATGCCGAGCGGGCACTGGCGTCGAAATTCGGCGCCCAGCCGACCACCGCACGGTTCTATCTCAAGCCCGAGAAACGCTACATGCAGGCGATGCTCGACTACATCATGGTGTCCGAAGACCTCGCCCGGACGCGCCCGTCATGGCGCATCTGGCATCCTTTCGATGACCCGGTCTGCTGGCGCACTCCCGAGCTGCGCGAGGCGCTGCTCGACGCCTCGGATCACTTCCCGGTCACGCTGGATATTGATCTCTGAGAAACTCAGCCCGCAAGGGCCTTCAACGCCTCCTTGAGGTCGAGCGCGCCGTCATAGAGCGCCCGGCCCGAGATCGCGCCGTTGAGCGCCGCGCCGCAATCGCGCAGATCCTTGAGATCCTTGAGCGAGGAGACGCCGCCGGAGGCGATCACCGGGATCGTCACCGCGCGGGCGAGTGCCGCGGTGGCCTCGATATTCGGCCCCTGCATGGCGCCGTCGCGGTTGATGTCGGTGTAGATGATCGCGGCCACGCCGGCATCCTCGTAGCTCTTGGCCAGCTCGACCGCATCGACATCGGTGACCTCGGCCCAGCCCTTGGTGGCAACGCGGCCGTCGCGGGCGTCGATGCCCACGGCGATCTTGCCGGGGAACGCCGCGGCCGCCTCGCGGACCAGCGCCGGGTTCTCCACCGCCACGGTGCCGAGGATGACGCGGGCCAGCCCCTTGTCGAGCCAGCGCTCGATGGTGGCCATATCGCGGATGCCGCCGCCAAGCTGGGCGGGGGTCTTGGACTGGCTCAGGATCGCCTCGACCGCGGCGGCGTTCACCGGCTCGCCGGCGAAGGCGCCGTTGAGGTCGACGAGGTGCAGCCACTCGCAGCCGGCGGCGACGAATTCCAGCGCCTGCGCGGCGGGATCATCGTTGAACACGGTGGCCTTGTCCATGTCGCCACGGAGCAGGCGCACGGCCTTGCCGTCCTTCAGGTCGATCGCGGGGTAGAGGATCATGGGCTCGCTGGGCTCCGTCTGTGGTCTCGTGCAGGTCGTTCGTGACGCGAGGTCTCATGAAAGCCTACCTTGCGTCAATGTTGAACGGAATCGGCGGCTTGCGTCACGCTCTCGATACATTGCTCAGAGGGAGGAGACGAGCCATGAAAGCATTGGCACTGGCGGTGGGGCTGATCGGCCTTGCCGGCGCGGCGCTTGCGGACCCGGTGGAGGGGGTCTGGCAGACGCAACCGGACGACAACGGCAATTTCGCTCTGGTCACCATCGCCGCCTGCGGCGCCGAGATCTGCGGCACGCTGGGCAAGGGCTATGACAGCGCCGGCCAGCCGATTGCCTCGCCCAATATCGGGCGGCAGATGATCTGGGGCATGTCGCCAAAGGGCGGCGGCGCCTATGGCGGTGGCAAGATCTGGGCCCCGGATCGCGACAAGACCTACAATTCCAAGATGGCGCTCTCGGGCGACCGGTTGAAGGTCGAGGGCTGCGTTCTGGGTCTATGTCGGGGCCAGACCTGGCGGCGGGTGAAGTAGCGCGCCGCCACCGCTCTTGGCGGTCGCGTCCTGCCAGAAACAAAGGGAGGGGGCGCTGCCCCCTCTTGGCGCAAGCGCCAATTCACCCCCAAGGTATTTTTGAACCAAAGAAGCCAGGAGCGCTGCGCCCCTGGCTTCTCTTCGTCAAAAATACTCCCGCCGGAGGCGTCCGGGATGGCCACCTGCGCGACGCCGGGACAGGGCGGTCAGGCGACCTTGTGCAGTTGCAGGATCATGTCGAGCACCAGCGCGGCGGGATCGACATTGACGGCGCGCGCGTGGCGGGCCCGGTCGCCGGCCTCTTGCGCCAGCTGCGCCCAGGCGCGGCCGGTGGCCGGGTCGGGAGAGAGGCGCGCCAGCATGGCGGCTTCTCCCGGCGCGGCCTCGGGGGCAGGGGGCGTACCGGTGACGCCGGTGCGGGCGAGCCGGGCAAGCAGCGTGTCCATCAGTGTCAGCGTCAGGTCGAGCCGTGCCTCGTTGGCCTTGCCTGCCGTGCTGTCGCCGAGCGCGATGGCGCGCGGACGGTCAAGGCGGGGCAGGGTGCCGACGGTGTGCACCAGATCCGCGTAGAGCTTGAGGCCGTCATGGTTCAGCAAGCGCATCGCCGCGCCCACCGAGCCCGAGGACAGCGCGGCCAGCGCCTGCGCGTCGGTGGCGGCGACCTCGGCCCCGGCCTGACCGAGCGCGCGGGCCATGTCCTCGGTGTCGAGCGGCGCCAGGCGCAGCTCGCGGCAGCGGGAGCGGATCGTCGGCAAGAGCCGCGACGGCTGGTGCGCCACCATCAGCAGCGTGGTGCGCGCCGGCGGCTCCTCGAGCAGTTTGAGGATGGCGTTGGCGGCGCTGGTGTTGAGCTCGTCCATGCTGTCGACGATCACCACGCGGCGTCCGCCTTCGGCCGAGGACAGGGTGAAGAAGCCCTTGAGCTTGCGCACCTCGTCGACCGTCAGCTGGGTCTTGAGCCGCTTGGCCTTGTCGTCCCAGGCCCGGCGCAGCAGGAACAACCCCGGCTCGGACAGCGCCAGCGTGCGGCGCATCACCGGGTGGTCGGCGCCGATCTCGAGCGTTTCGGGCGGCGGAGGCGCGCCGAAAAGCCCGTCATCCTCCTGTTCCGGCGTGGCCAGCAGGAAGCGCGCGATGCGCCACGCCAGCGTCGCCTTGCCCAGCCCCTTCGGCCCGGTCAGCAGCCAGCCGTGATGCAGCCGTCCGGTGGTGTAGGCGGTGAGGAAATCCTGCTCCGCCCTGTCCTGGCCGAACAGTCGCACGGTCTCGCGCGGGTGCGGCGCGCCCTCGACGCGGTCGGGCTGGGGAATCTCGGTCTCGCTCATGCCTGCGCTTGTAGCGCGGCCCGCACATCCTGCGCCACCGCTTCCGGGGCGCGGTTGCCGTCGACGATGCGGAAACGGCCGGAGAACTCGGCGGCCAGCGCGAGAAAACCCGCGCGCATCTTCTGTTGCAGCGGCAGGCCGAAATCCTCGAAGCGCTCCTCGGCGGTGGCGCGGGCCTTGGCGCGGGCCAGAGCGGCCTCGGGGTCCATGTCGATGAGCAGGGTGAGGTCGGGCTCGACCCCGATCATCAGGGCGTGCAGCGTATCGACCGCGCCGCGCAGGTCGCCGCGCGACAGGCCCTGGTACATGCGGGTGGAATCAGCGAAGCGGTCGCAGATCACCGTGGCGCCGCGCGCCAGCGCCGGGCGGATGGTGCGCTCGAGATGATCGCGCCGCGCGGCGGTGAACAGCAGCAGTTCGGTCTCGGCGGACCAGCGCTCGGGATCGCCCTGCAGCACCAGTGCACGGATTTCCTCGGCACCGGGCGAGCCGCCGGGCTCGCGGGTCAGAACGACCTCGCGGCCCGTGCTGCGCAGATGTTCGGCGAGGAGCCGCGCCTGTGTGGACTTGCCGGACCCGTCGATGCCCTCGAAGCTGATGAACAGCCCCGTGCCGCCGGTCACATCGCCTCCCCGGAGCTGTCGTTGAGGCGGCTGAGAAGCGCCTGGCTGACCACCATCATGCGCTTGCCGAAGCCGCCGCCGGCCACGGCATGCTCGGCGAAGAGCGGCACGCGGTGCTCGGGCAGGCCCTCGGGGCGGATGATCAGTTCGGCGAGCTGCTGCCCGGCGCTGATCGGCGCCTTGAGCGGGCCGGTATAGACCACCTCTGCCTCGAGCATGGTGCCCGGGGTCACCGGCACCAGAAGCGTGACGTCCTCCTCGGCGACCAGCCCGACGCTGTCCTCGGCGCCGAGCCAGACCTCGGCCTGCGCCACCGCGGTGCCCTGTTCGACGAGGGTGCGTTCAGCGAACTGCCGGAACGCCCAGTTGACGATCGATTCCGCTTCCTCGGCGCGGGCGCGCTCGCTGTCGAGCCCGCTGATGGTGAAGATCACCCGGCGGCCGTCCTGCTCGGCCGAGCCCACCAGCCCGTAGCCGGCCTCCTGGGTGTGGCCGGTCTTGAGCCCGTCGGCGCCGATGTCGAGGCGCAGGAGCGGGTTGCGGTTGTTGACGTTCGAGGGGGCACGGCCGTCGAACTCGAAGCGGCGCTCGGCGAAGATCGGGTAGAACTCGGGGAAGTCCTCGATGATCCGGGTCGCCAGGAGCGTCAGGTCTCGCACCGACATGCGGTGGTTCGGCGCCGGCCAGCCGCTGGCATTCTCGAAGGTCGAGTTGGTCATTCCGAGCTGCTGGGCGCGGCGGGTCATCAGCTCGGCAAAGCCGGCCTCGGTGCCGTTGGGCGAGAGCGCCTCGGCGATCACCGCGCAGGCATCGTTGCCCGACAGCACGATGATGCCGCGCAGCAGGTCCTCGACCGCCACCCGGTCGGTGGTGTTGAGAAACATCGTCGAGCCGCCGTAGGACATGGCGTGCTGCGACACCGGCAGGCGCTCATCAAGCTGCAGCCGGCCGTCGCGGACCGCCTCGAAGGCCATGTAGAGCGTCATCAGCTTCGACATCGACGCCGGCGGCAGGGCCTCGTCGGCGTTCTTGGCCATCAGCACGGTGCCGGTGGTGTAGTCGAGCACGAAGGCGGCACGGGCGCTGGTGTCGAAGGCGCCGGCCTGGGTGGCGAGCAGCGCCACCGCGGAGGCGGCGGCCAGCATCCGGCGCAGGGAACGGGTCGGGATCATGTGCGGGTCCTCGTCCTTGTGCGCCCCGGGCCGCGCGGGCCGGGACGGATCAGTTGGTGACGGCGTAGGCGTCGGTGAAGCCGGAGGCCTTGATCTTGGTCAGCAGCTCGGCGCGTTCGGCTGCGGTCTGGGCCGGGCCCACGATGACGCGCCAGAAGGTCTTGCCGGAGCTTTCCTGCTTGCGCACCGTCGGCACCATGCCCTGCTGACGCATGGCGGTGGCGGTGTTCTCGGCGTTCTGCTCGATGCTGAAGATGCCGATCTGGAGATAGGGCTTGTCGAGGCTCGAGGCGGGTTTCGCCGGCGGCTTCGGTTGCGGGGCAGGGGAGGCTGCCGGGGCCGCGGTGGTGGTCGCGGCGGCAACCTCGGCTCCGGGCGCGGGGATGCCGGCGGCACCGTCGAGCGCCGCTGCTGCGCTGGCGGCCACCGGGTCGAGCGTGCCCTCGGTCACATCGGGCGCGGCGGCGATCATTGCGGCCTCGTCTGGGGTTGCAGCGGGGGCGTCCTCGGCGGGAACCTCCTCGCGGCGCAGGGCGATCACGTCGAGATTGGTCGGGGCGCCGGCCAGCATGCCGAGTGCCGCGGCGGCATCGGACGAGACCTGAAGGCGCGGGCCGGGGGACTGCCGCTCGCGGCGGAACAGCGCGCCGATGACGAACTGGCCGTTCTGCTGGTTGCGGATGATGACGCGCTCGGGTTCGCTCACCTCGGGGTGGGCAACCCAGACGCCGCCGAGCGACGGGCGCCCGTCCCACAGGCCGGCCTCGGTGGCGTGGAACACGTCGGGCGCCTCGATGTCGCGCTCTACGCTCTGCGCCGCGCGGCTGACGGTCTCGCCGCTGGCGCTGGCATCGTCCTTGGGTTTGAGAAAGCCGGGCATCTGGGCATCGTCGCAGGCGGCGAGTGCCGCCATGCCGGTCAACAGCCACGCGGCCCGCCAGGCCGCCCCACGACGCTTCGAAAACGCTCTGCCCATGTTCTGCCCCATGCCTGTCTTGCGGGTGCTCCTGTCCCGCATCCCCTGCTCGCCCCGGATCTTGGTGCCGGGTTCCGCGATGAGCGGGATGTGCCGGTGCCGGGGTTCTGTGAGTGGACGCCCGGCGGCGCACCCGCCCTGATGCGCAAGAGTAACGGCTCGGCCAGATCAAGGAAAGCCTGCAATGCCGGATCGGCGGTTTTTCCCGCGCGTGGCGGCTTTCAGAATCGCGTGAGCGGGGCTAGAGCTTCGGGACCGGAGGTTTGGCAGAGTGGTCGAATGCGGCGGTCTTGAAAACCGTTGGGCGTGAGAGCGTCCCCAGGGTTCGAATCCCTGAGCCTCCGCCACCGGCCTTTGATTTAATTTGATAAATTGGCAATTTTTCGACGATACCCGCCTAAAAGCCCCTCAAACTGAAAGCGCTTGAACGCACCTTCATGCAACGCCCAGCGCGCCTCACTGAGAATCGCTCGCGGCTCGAACAGGCAAGGAAGGCGTGACAGGTTGCACCTCCCGCTACGCCCCGGGGTGCGGTCCGGCAAATCAATCCGAGGCGCACATGCTCGCAGGCCCTATCTGCTCCCACGTCGATCAGATCTGGAACCCATTCTGGTCCGACAGGGTCTCCAATCCGCTCGCAGTCCTTGAACAACTCACCTCCTCCCTGATGTTTACGAAGCGGCTTGATGATACATGCGGGGTATCGAGAGCAGTCAGGACATCCGTCTGGTTTTGGTGGATCCGGTCCGGGCCCGTGCGACAGATGGTGTCAATAGTCAACGGGTTGCAACTCCAACGCTGCCCCGGATAGCCTCGATTCAATCCAAGCCGAGACGCAAATGCAAACATACGACATTCGCAATCAGCTCTTTGAGATCTGGCCTGCGGTCTGGTCCCGCCGGGGACGGGCCCTGCCAGCGCCGATGAAACAGCTGTCTTGCTCATATGCATCACGCCGCACAGCTGCGTGTCCTGCCGAGACAGCCTCGCGGAAGAGCCCTATACTGGCTTTCGCACCTATTCGCCGATGCACACAAAGGAGCCCTTTCTCAGGACGTCAGGCTACGACCCGACGGCCAAGGGCGTGCCCAAATTCACGAAGGTTCGGCTGTTGCTTGTAGCGCACTTTCAGCGCCTGCAGCGCAATTTCAGGCAGCCATGGCGGCGTTCAGCTGGGCCTTTTCGGGGTGGAGCAGCACGCACTCCCGAACTTCGTAGCAGATCGGAGTTGTGTGATGAAAGCAGCGTGCAATTTCACACCTCAAGGCAATATTACGCTGGACGTCAGTCACCATGACAAAACTTGAAGACATCAAACCTGGCGGGCGTGTCTCTGGCGTTATGCTCGGCGGTGCCGTGGAAGTGGTCTCTGTCGAATGGATCGGCAACCAAGCTGTCAACGTCGTATATCGACAGTCGAGCGGATCGGTCGCTGAGACGACGATCTATCGCGACGATGAACATCGCCTCGATGTCCAATCCGCAGGTCGGAATTGGTCATTCGATGCCGATGGCGCTCTCTTGCGCCTGGTGACCGAGGCAAACCGCATCAAACTGGCCCATTTCTTCGACCCCTATCTCGCGATCCATACCAGCAAGGTCGATCCTCTTCCTCACCAGATTTCTGCGGTCTATGGGGAAATGCTGCCACGGCAACCGTTGCGCTTCCTGCTGGCCGACGATCCCGGTGCCGGGAAGACCATCATGTCTGGCCTTTTGATCAAGGAGCTTATCGCCCGCAGCGATCTCGAAAGATGCCTGGTGGTCGCACCGGGTAGTCTGGTCGAACAGTGGCAAGATGAACTTGGAGAGAAATTCGGGTTGGAGTTCGACATCCTGAGCAGGGACATGATCGAGAGCTCCCGCTCCGGAAATACCTTCAACGACTGCAACAGGATGATTGCTCGCCTAGATGTCCTAGCGCGCAACGAAGAGCTTCAGGAAAAGCTTCTCAAGTCGAGCGAATGGGACCTGATCATCGCCGACGAAGCCCATCGAATGTCCGCGACATTCTTTGGCAGTGAGGCGAAGTACACCAAGCGCTACCAGCTTGGGCAGAAACTGGGGCAGGTCTGCCGTCACTTCCTGCTGATGTCGGCCACACCGCACAACGGCAAAGAACGCGACTTCCAGCTCTTCATGGCTCTCCTGGACGGCGACCGGTTCGAAGGTCGCTTCCGGGACGGTGTCCATGTCGCTGACGTTGAGGACATGATGCGCCGTCTGACCAAGGAAGAGCTGCTGCGGTTTGACGGTCGCCCGCTCTTCCCAGAGCGTCGAGCCTACACAGTCAAATACGACCTCTCCCCTGAAGAGGCTGAACTTTATACCGCCGTGACGGACTACGTCCGTGACGAGATGAACCGCGTCTTGCGGTTCGCCGAAACCGATGGGCGCAAGAAGAACAACGTCGGCTTCGCGCTGCAGATCCTTCAGCGGCGCTTGGCCTCAAGCCCTGCTGCAATCTACCAGTCCCTGAAGCGTCGCCGGGAACGGCTTGAGGCAGAGCTAAGCGAAGTGCGGCTTGCGGCCAAAAGTGACCGGGCGGGCTTCGCACAGCCCAAGGTCAACCAAGACCTGCTGACCAATATGGATGAGTATGGTCAGGACGAAATCGACGAGATGGAAGACCTGATCTCGACCAGCGCTACCAGTGCCGAGACGGCTGAGCAGCTAGAGATCGAGGTTGAAACTCTGAAAGGTCTGGAGGGCATGGCCCTTCGTGTCCTGCATTCCGGGCACGACACCAAATGGCAGCAACTCGACAAGATCCTTGATGATGATCTGATGCTCGATCCTGACGGGCATCGTCGAAAACTGATCATTTTCACCGAGCCGAAGGACACGCTCGAATACCTCCGCAACAAGGTGACCGCGCGCCTCGGAAAACCTGATGCAGTGGACGTGATCTACGGGGGCGTGACGCGGGAAGAGCGCCGCAAAGTCGTCGAGCGCTTCATGCAGGACAGGGATATGCTTGTCCTCATTGCCAACGATGCGGCGGGGGAAGGCGTCAACCTTCAGCGCGGGCATCTGATGGTGAACTATGACCTGCCGTGGAACCCGAACAAGATCGAGCAGCGGTTTGGCCGTATCCACCGGATCGGGCAAACCGAAGTTTGCCACCTCTGGAACCTCGTCGCGAAAGACACCCGCGAGGGCGACGTCTACGCGCGCCTGCTAGAAAAGCTGGAAGCCGCCCGTGAGGCTCTCGGCGGACGGGTCTATGACGTCCTGGGCGAACTCTTCGAGGATCGGCCGCTTCGAGACCTGCTGCTGGAAGCGATCCAGTACAACGACGATGAGGACGTGAAGGCTCGCCTCTACAAGGCAGTGGACGGCGCAGTCGATCAGAGCCACCTTCTGACCCTTCTCCAGAAACGGCAACTCACCAACGACACGATGCCAGCGGCTCAAGTCCAGGAGCTCCGGATCGCGATGGAGAAGGCCGAAGCGCAACGCCTTCAACCGCATCACATCCAGAGCTTCTTCGTCGAGGCGTTCCAGCGTCTCGGCGGGCAAATCAAGCGACGCGAGGAAGGCCGTTGGGAAATTACCCACGTCCCGCTCATCATCAGGGAACGGGACCGTCAGATCGGTGGTGGCGCACCGATCCAGAAGAAGTACGAACGGATCTGCTTCGAGAAGTCGAAAATCAACCAGCAGCCGGTGGCGGCCTTCGTCTATCCCGGGCACCCCTTGCTGGACGCGGTGATCAGCATCGTCCGCGAGCAGAACGATCATCTGATGAAGCAAGGGGCCGTGCTTGTCGACGACACCGACGACGGTACGGAAGTCGAAGCCCTCTTCCTGCTGGAGCACTCGGTTCAGGACGGTCGTCCTGGTCATGCAGGCAATGCCAACCTCGTCTCGCAGAAGCTTCAGTTCGCGACGGTCAATCAGGCAGGCGAAATCCATGATGCCGGGATCGCGCCGCATCTGAACCTGCGGGCTGCGACACCGGAAGAGATCGCCTCTGTTCAGACAGAGATCAGCGCCCCCTGGCTCACGGCAGACCTGGAAAAGCGCGTGGTCCAATACGCGACCATCGAGCTTGCCCAAGGCCATGTCACCGAAGTGCGCGAGCGGCGCCTCCCCGAGATCGACAAGGTCGAGCACGAGGTCAAAGCCCGGCTGAAGAAAGAGATCAACTATTGGGATTCCCGCGCAGCCGAGCTGAAGGAAGAGGAAAAGGCGGCAAGAAGGTCCGATCAACTGGCGCATGCAGAGCGCCGGGCGGAGGACCTGGCCGAACGCTTGCGTCGCGTCTTGAGCTGATCGAACAGAACGGTCATCACGTCCCAGCCGCCGCGCGTCCGTGGCGGCATGGTCGTGGTCCCGAGGGGTCTGCTCCTGAGCAAGGGCAGCTCTGCCAAGCCCAAGGGCTTCTCCGAAGACCCTGAGGCCCGCCGCGCGATCGAGCTGAAGGCGATGAGCGCCGTCATGGCCGCCGAACGTGCCCTTGGAAACGAGCCCGAGGACGTGTCGGCCCGCAAGATCGGCTACGACATCGCGTCCTTCGACCCCGACACCAACCACATGCGGTTCATCGAGGTCAAAGGCCGGATCGACAGCGCCGACACGGTAATGCTGACCAGGCAGGAAATCATCACCTCGCTCCACGAGCCCGAGAAGTTCATTCTTGCCATCGTGCAGGTCAAAGAGGGGTTCACCGCAGCCCCGAGGTATGTCCGCGGTGCGCTTGACTCGCGTGAACCGCCGTTCGATCAGAACGCAATTCAGTTTGACATCAAAAAGCTCCTTGCCCGAGCTGTAGCGCCCGGAGAGCTCTCTTGACTACCAGATATGCGGAGAAAAGCTTTGAAATCAGGTTCTGCGCCGCACTGAGCGCGGCGATCACGCCTTTCAACCGAAACCCTCAATGGTTCGGTTTGACGCAAGCTCAGGAGCGCAGAAAAGGGATCGATGCCGTCTTGGGCATCGGCGGCAGCTTGATACTATTTCAGTTCAAAGCTCAATCGGGAAGCCGGATCAAGATCGAACGTGACCAGCTGACGAAGCTGACCTCTGTCGAGAAGCGGTACCCTGCAAGCACGTTCTACGTATTTCCAGAAGCTGAGGACATTCATGCGGCATCTCGTTCCGATTGCATGTTCAAGGAGGCCTGGTGCTGCACGCCATCGGCTCTTGATAGGGAGGTCGCCAAAACGGCGCAGTCAGCTGCTTTCACCCTTAATGCGGTTGCCTCGACGCTTTCACAGGCTCGTCCAAAGAAATCTTTGGCCATTGAGAAGACCTGTAAGCGCTTTGGCTGCTTTTGCCCGACCACGGCGCACGAACGAGTTGCGTTCCACAACAAAGCCCTAGACCAATTCCTAGGCCTTGTGGCCCGTAGTTGGGATGCGCGCGACTTGATGGACCCGTCTTTCGCGGAACACGGGATCGGGATACCCATTGGACAAGATCTGCCACGCAGTTCCTTGGATCGCGACGGGGACAGGGGTATCCGTTCAATAACAAGCGCTGAGATGTTTGAAGACCTGCTGGGAGAAGGGGCGCATCAGAACCTGGGCCCCGGTCTGCAAGCCCTTTTTGTCGCGCGATAAACTAGGGGATCGAAATGACCTACAAGAAGAAACTGATCGAAGTCGCGATCCCGCTCGAAGCGATCAACGCGGCGTCGGCGCGGGAGAAGTCGATCCGGCATGGGCATCCCAGCACCCTGCACCTGTGGTGGGCGCGGCGGCCGTTGGCGGCGTGTCGGGCGGTGCTGTTTGCGCAGCTGGTGGATGACCCGTCCAGCCACCCGGATCAGTTCCCGACCGAAGAGGCGGTAGAGGCTGAACGCAAGCGCCTGTTCCAGATCATCGAAGAGCTGGTGAAATGGGAGAACTCGACCAACGAAGAAGTCCTGGAGCGCGCGCGGGCGGAAATCCGACGCAGCTGCGGGGGTGAGCTGCCGCCGGTCTATGACCCGTTTTCGGGTGGTGGGTCGATTCCGCTGGAGGCGCAGCGGCTGGGTCTACCCGCCTATGGATCGGACCTGAACCCTGTGGCGGTGATGATCGGCAAGGCGATGATCGAGATCCCGCCTAAATTCAAGGACATGGAGCCGATCCATCCGGGGATGAAGGAGCGCAACCATTACCGCAACGCCGAAGGGTTGGCGGAGGACGTGAGATACTACGGCGAATGGATGTGGGAAAAGGCGTGGGAGCGCATCGGGCATCTCTACCCAAAGGTGGATCTGCCGAGTCAATACGGTGGCGGCAAGGCGACAGCAATAGCATGGATCTGGGCAAGAACTGTGCCAAGCCCTGATCCCGCGTTTAAAGGTTCAAGGGTGCCTCTTGCTTCGACCTTCTTGCTAAGCGCTAAAAAAGGCCAAGAGGCTTGGATTGAGCCAATTGTGGACCGCGACAATAAGGAGGTAAAGTTCCAGGTAAGACTTGGTGGGACGAAAGAAGAAATCGCGGCGGCCAAGAAGGGCACAGCTGCGGGAAAGCGCCAAGGCTTCACATGTTTGCTATCCGGAACGCCAATATCATACGACTACATTCGCGATGTGGGGCGTTCATCGGGGTTCTCGGAGGCGCTCATGGCAGTGGTTGCGGAAGGGTCAAAAGGAAGAGCCTTTATCTCGCCGCCTGTGGGTCACGAGAAGATCGTGCATACTATTGACCCAGCGTGGAGGCCAGAAGTTCGGCTCCCGGATAATCCCAGAAATTTCAATACTCCGGCATATGGCCTCACGACGATCGGGGACTTGTTTCTTGATCGGCAGCTTACGTCTCTGGTTACCTTCTGCGATCTGGTGAAGGAAGCTTGTGATCAGGCGGAGCGCGACGCGAAAATTGCCAAAGTCGGCGATGACCATAAGGGACTAGGACAGGGAGGAGACGGCAGCAAAGCATACGCTGAAGCAATCGGAGTTTATCTTGGGTTTGTAGTTAGCAGTCAGGCTGATCGCATGAGCACAATTTGCACCTGGGATGCAGGCGGCCCTACATGGGGGACCAAAACAAGGAATACCTTTTCCCGGCAAGCTCTTCCAATGACTTGGGACTTTACTGAGACCAATCCATTTTCTTCTCAATCAGGCAGCTTCAAGAACTCTCTGGACTACACAGCGAAGGGCGTTATCAGCAACGCTGCAAACATCGGAACGATTTCACAAATCGATGCCCGACATATAGATCCCAGAAAGTCATGCGTGATTTCCACCGATCCCCCATACTACGACAATATCGGATATGCTGAGCTTTCTGACTTCTTCTATGTCTGGTTAAAGAGAGCGCTCGCCTCCATTTATCCCGAAATTTTTGGCGTTATCGCCACGCCAAAGGCTGACGAGCTTATTGCATCTCAATACCGACATGGCGGAAAGTCAGAAGCAGAGGCTTACTTCCTCTCAGGCATGACAGATGCGATCTCACGCATGGCAGCGGTCAGTCCGAAGGACTTTCCAGCTACAATCTACTATGCATTCAAGCAAAGAGAAGTCGAATCCGAAGGCGTCAGTTCCACAGGTTGGGCGACCTTTTTGCAGGCAGTGATCGATGCTGGTTTTGCGGTTGTCGGAACCTGGCCAATGCGGACTGAGCTTGCAAACCGAATGATTGCTTCGGGTTCAAACGCACTAGCAAATTCAGTCGTGCTGGTCTGTCGTAAGAAAGACGGCACCTCAGAACGCATCACACGTGCGGAGTTCATTCGCGCTTTAAAGAGGGAGCTGCCACCTGCTATCGCCGAACTCCAAGCAGCCAACGTATCACCCGCGGACATGCCGCAATCCGCCATCGGCCCCGGCATGGGCGTCTTCTCTCGCTACAAGGCGGTGCTAGAGGCTGATGACAGCGCAATGACGGTCAAGACCGCGCTGCAGCTGATCAATACCGAGCTCGACGAGTTCCTGAACGACCTGCATGGTGAGTTCGATGCCGAGACGCGCTTCACCGCGACCTGGTTCCAGCAGCACGGGTTCGACAAGGGCGAGTATGGCACCGCCAACAGCATCGCCACGGCGCGCGGCATCTCGGTCGAAAGCGTCAAACATGCCGGGATCGTCGAAAGCTCGGCCGGGAGCGTGCGCATCTTCAAACGCGACGAGATCGACCCCGAGTGGGACCCCGAGACCGATGATCATTTCACGATCTGGGAGGCCTGCCAGCACCTGATCCGCACGCTGGAAAATGACGGCGAGTATGCGGCGGCAGAACTGCTGAAGAAGATCGGCAGCGAGCGGGCCGAGACGGTCAAGGACCTTGCCTATTACCTCTACGACGTCTGCGGCAACAAGCGCCAGGATGCGAAGGAGGCGACCTCCTACAACGGCCTGATCGCCGTCTGGACAGATTTGACCCGGCTGGCGGCCACGATTCACGTGACCGACAAGAACCGCCAGACCCGCATGGATATTTGAAGGTGATTTGAGATGGCAAAAAGCACGCGCCAATATGTGTTCGAGGGAATGGAGCATATGCAGAAGGGCCTTCAGCCCTTCGTGATGCAACGGCTCGAAGCGGGGATGGGCAAGGGATGGCCGCAGGACGTGATCTCGCGCTTCCCAGAGTGGCGGCCGGAATCCAACGGCAAGTTCACCCTCGACACGCAGAAGCTTCTGAAGATCATGGAACGCCTCTGGAACGAGGCGTTTCGCGACGTTCTGGACCGGACGCACCGCTCGATCGTCAACGAACTGATCGACGTCCGCAACAAGCTCGCCCATGACGGCAAGTTCTCCTATGACGATGCGGAACGGGCGCTGGACAGCATGCGCCGCATACTCGACGCGGTGAGCGCCGGGGACAGCGCCGACGAGATCGGCAAGATGCGGGAGTCGATCCTGCGGACCAAGTTCACCGAGCTTGCCCGGAACGAGGAGCGCAAGAAGAGCAGCGTCACAACCATCTCGACCGAGACTATTTCGGGTCTTCTTCCTTGGCGCGAAGTGGTGGAGCCGCATCAGGACGTGGCGACCGGCGAGTTCCAGCAGGCAGAGTTCGCAGCGGACCTTGCCAAGGTCCATAAGGGCACGGCGGCGCAGGAATACTGTGACCCGCGCGAGTTCTTCAGCCGGACCTACCTGACAGAAGGCCTGAGCGCCCTAATCAAAGGCGCGGCCAAGCGCCTGTCCGGGGCTGGTGGTGATCCGGTGGTTGAGCTGCAAACCAACTTCGGTGGCGGCAAGACGCACTCGATGCTAGCGCTCTATCACATGGCTGGGCAAACCCGTGTCGGCGATCTGCCGGGCCTCGACCAGCTGCTGTCGCGCAACGGGCTGGATGTTCCCGAGAATGTCAATCGCGCCGTGCTGGTCGGGACGTCGCGCGGACCACAGGACGTCATCACCCTGGAAGGTGGACAGGTCATCAAGACAACCTGGGGCGAGCTGGCATGGCAGCTTGGCGGTCAGGCTGGCTTCGACATGATCGCGGAAAACGATGCCCGCGGTATCGCGCCTGGATCGAACCTTCTGGAAGAGATCTTCAACAAGTTCTCGCCTTGCCTGATCCTGATCGACGAATGGGTCGCCTACCTGCGCCAGATCTACAAGATCGAGGGGCTGCCGTCCGGGTCGTTTGACGCGAACCTGTCCTTTGTTCAGGCGCTCACCGAGGCGGTGAAAGCCGCACCACAAACGCTGCTGGTCGCCTCATTGCCTGCCTCTCAGATCGAGGTCGGCGGTGAGGGTGGGCAGGAAGCTCTGGCCCGTCTGAAACAGACCTTCAGCCGAGTTGAAAGCTCCTGGCGACCGGCTTCACAGGAAGAAAGCTACGAGATCGTCCGGCGGCGCCTATTCCGGGAAATTCCCGGCGACAAGTACCTGCATCGCGACAATACGCTGAAGCAGTTCGCGAAGCTCTACCGAGAGAATCCGAACGACTTCCCGCACGGCTGCGCCGATGAAGACTACCGCCGGAAGCTGGAGAAGGCCTATCCGATCCACCCGGACCTGTTCGATCAGCTTTACACCGCTTGGGGATCGCTTGAGAAATTCCAGCGGACCCGTGGTGTTCTGCGTCTTATGGCCCAAGTCATCCATGAGCTTTGGATGTCCGGCGACCCTTCCGTCATGATTATGCCGGGCAGTGTGTCCATCAGTTCTGAACGGGTGGAGCCCGAGCTTCTGCACTATCTGGACCCTTCATGGCAGTCGATCATTGCGGGCGACATCGATGGCACATCTTCAACCCCCTACAGGGTCGACCAAGCTGCACCGAACCTGAACCGCTACTCGGCCACGCGCCGCGTCGCCCGCACGGTTTTCATGGGAACGGCCCCGCTGCACTCTCAGGAAAACAAGGGGCTCGACGACAAGCAGATCAACCTCGGCGTTGTGCAGCCCGGAGAGAAGATCGCGATCTTTGGCGACGCACTGCGCCGCCTGACCAACCAGGCCAAGTTCATGCACGGTGACCTTGGCCGATACTGGTACTCGATGTCCGCAAGCCTCAACCGAGTGGCGGCAGATCGGGCAGGACAACTCGAAGACGCGCTTGTCCTGGTCGAGATCGACAAGGCCCTGTCCACCTACATCAACGGCATTGCCGATCGTGGGAACTTCGATGCCGTCCAAGTCGCCCCGGACAGCTCCGCAGCTGTGCCAGATGAGGCAGGCGGTGTCCGTGCCGTGGTTCTTGGCGTGGCGCATCCGCACAGTGGTCGAGACAACTCGGATGCCATGACGGAAGTGAAGGACATCCTGCTTCAACGTGGTTCAACGCCACGCGTCTATCGCAACACCTTGGTCTTCCTGGCTGCGGACGCCCGTCAGCTCGACAACCTGAAGGACGCCATGCGCTCTCTTCTGGCATGGGATGGCATCGTTCGAGATGCGAACAGCGGTCGCCTGGACCTCAAGTCCAGCGAGATGTCTCTCGCCAAAGACAAGGCTCAGGAAGCAAAGGAGACCGTTCAGACGAGGCTCAAGGAAACATGGGCTTTCCTGATCTATCCGTATCAGGACAGCGCACAGACCGACGTCGGCTTCTCATCGGCCCGCATTCCCGCTCAGGATGGCCTCTTGAGCCGGGCAAGCAAGAAGCTCGTCAGCGAGGAGGCTCTTCTTCCCGAGATTGGTCCGGAGCGCCTGAACCGCGAGCTGGAAAAATACATCTGGAACGATCGCGACCACCTGCACCTCAAGGACCTGTGGGAATACCTGAATCGGTACACTTATCTACCAAGGTTGAAAGACCGGGAAACTCTCATCCGCTGCGTTCGCTCCTCAATTGCGCAAATGGTGGCGGGCCCCTTCGGGTATGCTGAAACTTATGATGAAGCTCAGAGCGAATATCGTGGTCTTTCCATCGAAAGCGCTGGAAGCGCGGCCGTCTCGATTGACGCTGACAGCGTCATTGTAAGGCCAACTGTTGCTGAAGCCGCGAGAGCAAAACAAGTGCCGGCTCAGGCGGAGAGCACTACCAGCACATCGGTAACTTCGTCTGGTTCCCCAATCTCGCCAACTACGGTCGACGGAGAACGTGAAGGCGGCTCTACGGGCCCAGCAAGTCCAGCCCCAGAAGCGCCCAAAGACCCAACGAGGTTCCAAGGCACTGTGATGATTTCAGCTGACCGCCCTGCCAGAGACATGGCCCAAATTGTTGAGGCGATCGTGGAGCAGCTGACAACGGTCCCTGGAGCTGAGGTCACGTTGCGACTGGAGATCGACGCGGAGGTTCCCTCTGGGCTAGATCGGTCGAAGGTCAGAACGCTGACCGAAAACGCCTCCACACTGGGCTTCATCGACAAGGCGATCAGCTGATCGCCTTGTCGGCTAAGGGAACTGCGGAGGCATAGAGTATGTGCCGCAAGCCCAGAGTGCGACCACAGCGTAAGCGCTTTGCAGTGGCCCTACGCGGCCAGGCTTGACGCGGGCGCGAAGTTCCACGGCATGAGTTCGTCGATGCGGCTCTTTGGGTGACCGTCGAGCAAGGCGCGCAGGGTCTCTGCGAGGTAGCCGCCCATTTTGCCGTCCAATCCTGCCTCTTCACAGGAGAAGGACTCTCACAGTCAAACTCAGCATGGCAGGAGGGGAACGGCGTGGCGCTTACACCACAGTCTCGTTTAGCTCATCTTTAGGTTGATCGATGTGCATGACCTCGGTGTGCGGGCACCCGGAAACGTCCCGGGTGCGATTTTGAGCGGCCAATGTATTAATTTGCAACCGAAATTGGGCAAATTGCCTGTCCGAAATACACTGCATTTCGGAGCGTCGGGTAGCGCGCCGGAGCATAGCTCTTTTATGGAGATCGTGAGAAAATTGTTAACCAAACTTAACATTCTTCATCATTTCGCAGCACAGCCTCTTCGGCCGAGGAAGACAATCTGGGGATGAGCCCTGCTATCCGTGTACTGGTTTGAAGTACTGAGTTTCGAAACGAGGACCAAACCGACTAAACTGACAATAGACAAATCGGGCGCTCGAAGCCGTCAATTTGCCGAGGCCAAAGGCCTCTGCCTGATTTCGAGAAAGGCCGCCACTTCCGATCCAACCAGCGTCACCAAGACACCCAGATCGGCGTTTCGATGCCGCTCGTCTGACGGTTGCGCAGACTGAACGTCATCTTCGCAAGCGCTGACGCCTGACGCTTCGGATCATCCTCGACGTCAAAGCGCGGTGCCAAGTGGTCTGCTACCGTCCAGCTGCCCAGCCCTTGGTCGAGGTGAATGCGTGCGGTGCGACCGTCTCGCCATGTCAGTTCGAAACTACGTGGGTGAGGGCAAAGTTTCCTTGGAAGAATCCGCACATCCACACCTGGCAGCAGAGCCTTCATGGTCTGCAGACGCAGTCGATCTTCGGTCCAGTTGTCCTCAATGTCGCGGCTCGGGAAGCGGCTCTCTCGATCCTGCGCCGAGGTTCTTACCATGATTGTCGTCGCCTCATTCCTATCCGGCATTGTACGGAGCACCTCGTAGAGAAGCCGCACAGGCAATGGTGCGCGCAGGTAGCGGTCCGAATAGGTGACCGAGGCCAGTGGCACCTCACGGGAGAGCTGAGGACGCATTTCTCGGACCATTTTCCAGAACTCCCTCCCGAAATGGCCTACGCTTCGATCGAAACGGGTGCCAGCATCGGCATAGATCGAGTTTCCTTCGTTAAAGACTGCGAGCTTCTCGGCAGAAAGCGATGCCCCAAGGTCCTCTGGCTTGCGAGGGCCGAGGAGGATCGGACCCTCTTCCGGTCGGCCCCAGCGTCCATCGGGCACTGCGTTGTCCTCGGTCTGGGCGGTAACAGCTTGCGCCTGCCCCTCGTAGAGGAATTGGCACAGAACTGGCTTGCCCCCTTGGCTCGGCAGGGTTTCGACGCCGTGCAGTCTTGCACCGCACTCCGCGAGGAAACGTACAAGATCGACCTTCTCTGGTGCCTCGAGTTTAACCATGTCCTTGTGCCGTAGGACGACCCGTGCGACCCGAGCTTCGTCGCGGCGGGGCAAACGCGCGGCAAGGTCACGGAGATCCCATGTCGACGGCGCGCCATGCATGAACAGCGCCAATTCGGTCACATGACCACCGCGCAGGCGCGGAGCCAGCCAATCGGGGAGCGCCTGGGGTAGGGCTCGGGTCGTTTCGCCAAAAAGCTTCAGCGCCTCTGGCAAGTTGAGCCGATCTCGCAGGCCCGTGAGCGTTTCAAGCGCGCCAGGGCGGTCCAAGAGCGCTATGTCATACTGGATGTCGCCGCGCAGGATGCACTCGGGGCATCCTGATGCACACCGCGCGGGACAATCAAGAATGCCTCGGGCCCGTTCGACGAGAACAGGCAGCGCATCCTGCGCCAGCGGAGCGAAGCCAGAACCGCCTGAGGCTCGATCGAAAAGAAAGACAGACATCGCGCGATTGTCATCTTCGAGCAAACTTGGGGCCGCTGCGATGCCCATGTCTTCGGCCTCGATGCCGAGAGACTTCGCCAGCGCCTCGCGCAGGGCCGCGGCGATCGCCATAGCACGGCTTCTGTCAGTAGATGTCGTTCCAAGGTCGCGCAGCTGCCATTCGAAGACGTCAGTCGTAATCTCATTACCAAGCGTCACGTTGCGCCGGATCTTGCGCGAGGTATCATCACAACCGGGGCAATTGCCGTCGTGGCGAGGATTGTTGCGGATGGGTTGCAGCGGCCTGTGCGCAGCCATTCTCTGTGACAGCGGCGTATCCTGCGCGGAGCCGGTCTCAGGCTCGGCTTGTCCGCAGGCGAGGCAAATGGCGTACCCATGGCCATTCTGGCCTGAGCCTGTGAATAGAACGTGCCCCTGTCGCGACGTTCGAAGCCGACCGACTGAAGGGTCGGCGAGACTGAGCCAGGGAACATCGCCGCTGGACACTCGCGGGCGGTCGGGGGCGACGAAGCTGACCTGCTCATAGCCTGCGTGGGGCTTCCTGCGACCGAGAAAACCGGAAGGGCGCAACAGCTCGCCATGCAATACGGGATCGCCGCATCGCGGGCATTCGTGGACGGCTTCGCGCGACAGGCCGAAGGCAGCGCAGGTCTGGCAGCGCCAGTGGCTGCGCAGATCGTCGAGGCTGTCGGCATCTGCGGTATTGCTCCAAGCCGGCAGTATCCCATCGGACCGGTGTACCAACCCGTCGATGACGATCTCCGAGCCCGGCGCATAGTCGCGGATCGCGATGTCGAGCTGCCGCGACGGTCCTTTGCCACCGTCTCCGCCGATGTGATCGAAGCTGACCACGTCCACTGGAAACCCATAGGCCGGCGTGAAGCCGCGCCGAGCCAGCTCCGTCATAAGGAACTCGCTGCGCATCCGTCTTGCACGGTTGGCAAAGAATGCTTTCTCGGGCTCGCGCGGAGGGGCGGCACGCCAGCCATCGACAAGGCGCTCATACTCCAGGCGCCAACGCTTCGCGAGGTCGGCGAATGCGGTCGCAGTCGCGGCTGGAAGGTTGGTCTTGCCCTCAAGTGCGGTACCACGCACCAATAGGGTGATCGCCTCGACAACTTCAGGTTCATTTGCCCAGCCGCCATCAAGTTCGGCAAGAAACTGGTCGGCCATGGCGCCTTCGGTCCAAGTGTTCGGTAGATCGTCTTCGAGCTTGAAGCTTCGGGCGCCGAAGAATGACCCAATCGCGGTCTTGATGCTCAGCCCGCCTTCTCTCCTCAGGAACATGCCAAGCAGCAGTGCATTCACGTGACGCGCGATCATGACCGGACTGTCAAGGCGGACTGTGGGTGCTGGGATTTCGGCCCTCAGGAGGGTTTCGGGAGTGCGGAAGACCTGCCAGTCGAGCGGCTTGTCCTTGCAGAAGGTAAAAGACATTGCCCATGGCTCTCCGCGCCGACCGGCGCGGCCGATGCGCTGGCGGTAGTTCGACGGGGCAGGTGGGACGTTGGTGTTCACCACGGTTCCGACATTGGGGATGTCGACGCCCATCTCCATCGTCGTGGAGCAATTCAGGATGTTGATCCGACCCTTTCGGAAGGCATCCTCGTAGCCCTTGAGGCTTTCACGGTCGATCTGAGCCGAATGTTCCTGCGCGCGTAGAAAAGGCGCGAAGGCCGCTGCACGGTCTTGGAGGTCGGTCCACAGCCCCTTCTTGCGCAGCGTGGCTATGGTTTCGTCAGTGGTGAGCCAGCTCTCGACCCGGGCGCGTTCGGCCCCTGTCAGCCCGGCGGGGCTCGTGACTGGGAGGTGGGGCAGCGTGACTTCCGCCATTGCTTCGGGGCTGGCGGCGTCGTTCGGAGTGATCCCCGCGAGCGTGTAGGGCAGAAGCTTTCCGGTGACGGGGCACTGCCAAGCGGACTCCATGCCGATCAGGGCCGATTTCGCGAAGTCGAGCTGCCAACAGCCGGGATCGGCCCTTGTTAGCACCTTCGCGCGCAAGGTTGCCCAAAGGGCATCCAAGACCGTCTGGCACCGTTCGAGGTCTGTGGCAGATTCGTCGTCGCCGTCAATTAGCCGATAGATGAGCTGCACAAGCCCGGCGCTGGAATAGGCAGTCCACCATTTATGGGTGCGCCTGCTCGCGCTTGTCTCGTCGAACTCGACACCCGGCTCCAAGACCTGTGTTGCGGCCTGTCGAGGTGAGATCCAGTGCGCAAGATCGACAGGGGTCTGCTGCATATGCACCGCAAGGCGGTTTCGAAAGGCCATATCGATGGCTGCTTGGCCGAGCGCAATCCAGACTGGCGCCTCATGTCCCGCCTCGCGCAATGGGGCAGGGATGTCGGACTCCTCCATCTGACGCTCGAGCTCGGGCCAGCAGACACGGGCGAGCCCCATTGTCTCCACGTTGTTCTGCAGTTTCGGTCGGCGGAAGATCTCGCGCAGCAGCAGTAGCTTTGCCAGCTCCACTGGCTCGCGCGCAAGCGTGAGCCCTCCGAACGGGTGACTCGCACCGCGCCCCTGCCAGACGTCGCCAGCGAAACTGCGAAGGTCCGGAACCTGTGCGAGAGTGTTGAGCATTTCGGTCCAAGGTACTGGGGCGAACCCTCCCTCGGCCTCTGCGAGCTGCTTCTCAAGCGCAGGGAGTAGACTTGCCATCAAAGGGTTGCCGCGTAGCGCATCAAGCTGAGCACGCAGTTCTGCCGCCTTTGTGGGATCACCTGCAGCTTTGCTTTGCACCGCGTGCCAGATCGCAGCGCGCGTCAGGCCACGTTCCGCCTCCTGTTGGAGCTTGGCGGCGAAGCGAGCGGTGCCCTGGCGACTGTCGGTGAAAGAGAGAAGCCTCCGTCCACCCATTGGGGCTGGACCTTGAATGCCATCAGGACGTGGCATCGCCTCAAGCAATTGCGGGATCGCGTTGCCCAACAAGAACGGCGAGCCGAAGCGTTGAACCGCCACTCTGCTTCGACTGTGATGCGCGCCAGCGCAGCAGCCTCGATCGTCATGCGAGCATAGGCGGATCGTGCTGTGCCCAGGCTCGTCCGTTAAGACATCGCGCACCACAGCATCGGAATGTCGCAGCTGATGTACCGGATGGGAGTCATCAGCGGGGCCGACAAGGCGGGCCGCACTAACCGATGCGTCGTCGCCGTCGTCTTCGGGCTCGACGTCGAGGCGGAAGTCGTCTTCTTCGGTGTCGGAATCAGACTGGTGCAGGATGCGCTGTTTGCCACTTTCCTCGTGCGCGAGAAGCCACGGGGTGCCACATTCCGAACACGCGCCGATCTCGAACACCGGGGCACCGCATCCGCAATGCTCTCTCTGGAACAGATGGATCTGTCCGAAATTCCAGTCACTGTCCTCGGCGCAAAGCTCAGGCGATCGATGGCCGCACGCCGGATCGACGCAAGCCCAGAGGCCGGCCTGGGAGCGCTCAAAGGCATTCAGTCGCCAAGGCGCCAGCGGCGGCCGATCCGGCGTCTCGCGCGCTTGCGCCATGGCGTCGAGTAGGTGCTCTGCCTCGACGGCGTTAGCACTCTCCGGCACAAGGACCTTGGCAAGATCTAGAAGCCGCGCACCGCCATCGCGCAGCATGGCGCGGGCCTGTTGCACTCGAGGGTGCGGAGCAAGGCCAGACCAGAGCGCTTCGGGTGTCTCGCCATGGACGCAGATCGGGCCGTCGGCGACTGGTTCTGGCAGAATCAACGGTTCTTCACGCCCCATGATGATGTCGACTTGCGAGGGATCGACGCCACCAAGGCTGGCAACGAAGCGGCGTAGGGCTTCGGTTGTCTCGGGACCTTCGCCGATCGTGGCGGAGGTGGCGACAAGCCGGACGTCCTCTGGCTTTACGCCGAAGGCCTGTCGTACGCGGCGCAGCAACAGCGCCATTTCTGCAGCCTGAGCGCCGACGTAGCTATGCGCCTCGTCGAGCACGATCCATCGGAGCTTCCCCTGAGACTGCTCGAGAATGCCCCGGTCCTGTGCCCGCGTGAGCATGTATTCCAGCATCGTGACGTTGGTCACCAACAGGTTGGCGGGCGTCTTACGCAGGGTTTTGCGGTCGCCGATCTCTGCGGCGCCAGGACGCTTGTGTGGGTTGCGGGTTTCTGGCGTGTCGCCGTTATAGAGAGCGTAGGAAATCTTCCCGTCGAAAGGAGCGATCCATGAGCCGAGTCGCTCCCGCTGCGAGTCGATCAGCGCGTTGAGAGGGTATAGGATCAACCCGCGGACGCCATGCTTTGCGCCGGTCTCCGCGCAGTTCAGCAGGTCGTTCAGCATCGGCACCATGAAACACTCGGTCTTGCCAGAACCTGTACCGCTTGTGACCATGTAGCTTCGACTGGCGGCGGCCGATTTCCAGGCCTCGTGCTGGTGCCAGTATGGATGGCGGTCCTTCGGGATGGCCTCAGCACCGGCAGCATCCAGCGCCTCGACGAGGTCGGGGCGCAGCAGTTCACCCGCGAGCTGGGCCATGTTTGGCTCGGCGGCCTGCCAGATACGGGCCGCCTCATAGAGGGGCGGCGCGATCAAGCTATCCGTTTCGCCGGGGATTGCGGACAGGCGGCGGAGCAGCATAGATCGCGCAGAATCTGACCGAATGTTGCCCCGTGCGACAATGGCCGAAGCTGCTCGGGTCGCGATGCTGGAAAGTGTGGCGCCGTAGCCGGAGGTCTTCATGGTTTCACTTCGTCTTGGAGCGGATCAGGGCGATGGCGGCTGGCATCGCCGTCTCGAAATAGTCGGGATCGTGCAGCCGGTAATACAGCAGCGCGATGGCGGTCTCGGTGTCTGGCGGTGTCGGCAGAAGTTCCAGCACATGTTCCGCAGCTATCAGCGGCGCATCGAGCAAGCCGCGAAAGCCGTCGAAAAAGGTCTTGAAGAGGGCCGGCGCATGAGATGAGCGAAGCGGGAAGGGCTGCCGCGCCGCCTCGTGCTTCTTGATTGCACTTTGCGCGCAATCGGCGAGGGTCTTTTCGGGATTGTTCAGGGCTAGCGGCGGTGGGCAGACCTTCACAAGGGCAGGAAGGAGGTCGGTGTCCATGGCAGCGGAAAACAACTGTCCGGAGATTTCTGGGCGGCGATCGACAAGCTGCCGTAGCCGGTGAACGATGGCCTGTTGGGAGAAGCTCTTTGCATCGCTCTCAGGCAGGCCGCTGGCGCTCAGTTGCATGAATAGAGAGCTCGCGTGGGTTTGCAGGGCATGGCGCCACGCGCTCAATGGTAGCGTGGTCCAGGAGAAGGGGCTGACAGTTTCCAGCTCGAGCCGCGCGCCTAGCGTATCGGGTGCGGCCCGCAGCAGCAGCAGGGCTGCCAGATCCGGCGCATGCGACAAGGCAACGACCGAGTCGAGGCTGGATAGTGCTTCGGTATCGCCGAGGTCGTCGAGTTGCTGCTCGAACACCCCGAGATCGCCCATACCGTGCGGTTCAATCAATCGGCGCAGCGCCCTGCCGAAAGCCGCCAGACGATCATTTCGCCGGGGGTGTTGCCCGCAGGACAGGAACTCTTCGGAGAAATGCGGTGCCGTGACAGGGGCCTCTGCGACGGTTTTTTGGATCGGACGGGGTGGACGAACGAGCCCACCGGCATCCCGGGCGAAGAACATCCACGGCCCTGGATGCTCGGGCAGGAGTGGCATGGGGTCCTCACCTGGCTGCAGTGCGGAAATCCTTGCGCTGAGTGATGGGGCTGACAGGTTCGCAGCCTCAATCTCCAACCCGCCGGGATCAACGTTGCCGTTGTCTGGACCAAGCGTGAACCCTCCGTCGGCCCAGTCACCGTTTCGCAAATGACGACGCAGCTTGATGCGTTGGCTCTGCGAAGCGCCGATCAGGACGCGCATCCGGAGTTCGCTGTCGGGCCCACCGATCGCCATCAGACCACGCAGGCGCGGTAGGAGGGTGCCCAAGGACGTCTCATTTGTGACACCCAAAAGGATCGGTTGGCGGGGTGTGTGGTCCCCCTGAAGGCGGATGCGCAGTTCGGCGTTTCGATCTGTGGGCGCAACGATCCGCCAGCCGCGCAGGCTGCCCAGGTCGAGTTCAATGTCCTCCTGTAGAATGTGGTCTTCAGCGTCGATGAAATAACCGCGGTCGCCTGGTCGCGGTAGCGTCGCATCAAAGGCGCGCGCTCCGCCCTCGGCTGGACGAATGTGCAGCGGAATACGCCCCATTGCAGAAGCGGCATCACCCATCCGCAAGGTCAGGGTTCCGTGCGTTGGAACCACGCCCGAAACCTCGCTCCCCAAACTGACCACTGTCCCGGCGGGCAGGCCCGATACCCGGCATTCGAGAAAACCATCGCCACAATCGGCCAATGCGACCTGAGCGTTTTCCGGGAGCAGCCGAACGGTGGCAAAGGCCCGCGCGGCACCGCCTTCATCCTTCCAGCAGAATTGGTGGGTGCCGAGGCAGGTTGTGGGGGCGGGCAAGCCATTCTTCCAGATCTTCTGCCCAAGCGGACGCCAACGCATCTGGGCCCGGGTAAGCCGACGACCGGTCCCGTCTGCGGTCAGCGCGTGGAATACGGGAATACCCTGCATGAACTCGGAACGGCTTGTGTCGCGCAAACCGGGCACATGAACACCGCTGGCCAACAAGCTGTCGGTTGCCTCTTCCTCGGCTCCGGTGATGATCGGCAGCCTTCCTGCCGGGGTGATGACGACGCCCTTTCCGGTCACGCGCCAGAGCTTTGCCGGGCCGATGCGGCCTTCTTCAACGGTCTCCAGATCCTCGAATTTTGCTGCCCCACCCTGGACGAGGACCCACAAATTGGGTGCCTTGGTTTTCTGAGCACTTGATCCGAGCTTGCGCAGACTTTGCACGGTGCCGTTTGGTGACAGATCTTCAGCGGACCAAACGGTGGGCATATCGTCATCGCTAAGTGCATCGCAGCCAGGCGGAACATGCGTCCCCTTGAGCTGTCCCTCCGCCATCAAGCGAAATGAGACCGGTGCATCCAACGGCATGGTAAATTCCGCACGACGACCGGCGCTGTCGCGGTGCACCTCCCAGACCTTGTCTCCCGGCTCCTTGTAGGCTGATAGCACAAGGCCGGGCGCTTGTTGTGCCAGATCGGTATCCGGGAGAAAGCGGAGCGACCTGATACGTGGATCGCCAAGCCCCAACATCCAGTCTGGCAACTCGGCGGTATGGGCGATGCGCAGCTTCGGGACCCAGCGATCCTCAACGCGAACAAGGTGGCGGGACGCGATGGTATCCCGTCCTAGGCTATTCTCGGAGCGGACAGCCTCGTGCAACAGGCTCTCGGCCGCGGCGGATTCGATCCGCAGTGGAAGTGCATCCTTCCAACCCGGTCTGTTTGCGTCCAGCCAGCTCTGCCGTGCCTCGGGTGGGATCGTTGTTGGTATTTCTGCTTTCCGGGCCAGCAGAACCAAGCAGAAATCACGCAACAGCGTTTTGAACTCTTCGGTCCGAAAACCCATGGGAAGCGACTGAATGCGCTGGGCAGTTACTGCGTTCAGCACCTGCTCAGGTGCACCCTGACCTACTTTATGAATGTCGCCAAGCAAGCCTCGGACGAGCCGACGGGTGCTGCCCTCCTGATCGGCCAGCAATGCTTCTGGTAGGCCACCTTCGGCGGCCAGCGTCTTGAGATAATAGGTCGTACCGCCGTCCGTTCGGGTGAGTTTGCGTCCAAACCACGACAAGCCCCGTCGGCAGACGTGATGGAGATCGAGCCCATCGGGTGTCGTAGTCAACTTTTCTGTCAAGAATATCCAGGTGTACTGGCCACCTTCAAACTCCCGGCGAAAGGTTTCCGCACTCCAAAGGACGAATGCAGCAGAGTATTCATTTAGTCGCCGTCTCTGAATGGCATCGATGAGATGCGTCCGAAGAAGATCGACAGCGTCTTCATGAATGCGATATGCGTGCAGCGGCTGGCCGGCGCGATAGGTCAGTTCAATTTTTTCAAAAAGAATACGGCAAGGATCAGATGTGTCCGCGGGGTATGGCATGCGGCAGTCGTGCGGCATCAAGGGTCCAGTTCAAAACAGTTCAATCACCGCGGCGCCCTCGCGATAAGTTAGCGTATTGGGCAGCGCTCTATTTCTTCAACTTATCCATGTCAGAACGTGTCATGGTTAAGATCTTAATGCGACCTTTCTCTGTCAGGAGGGCAGGCGTGCAAAACTGACCCCGTAGCGGGATGATCGGTGTCCAAAACGATTCCGGCTCTATTTCTGTGGAGTCGTCATGTCGGATGCTGGAGGCGCGCCACGAGAAGGTCAAGGCCGGCGGCACCATGACCTTGGCGAACTTCTCGAAACCTCCTTCGCCGGCGATGCGCTACACTGCAAGCGCCGCAGGGTCGCAGCGATTAACGCGGGCAGCGGTGATTGGTGTCTGGCGCTGAACGCTTTTGTGGTTTCGTCGACCAGTGCCTCAAGCGCAGTAACTTTGGTTCAGGCGGACGCATATCGCTGCTGACTGGTCGGCTAGAATGAAAAAGCTTTTACCCCCATTTCACGCTACCGCCGTTCAAGTTGGGGCGGCACTGATGTCCCCACCTAGATCAGCCAGTTTGACTAGGAGGACTTTCTTATTCCGCCCAATGCGGGTCTTGAGTGCGAGATCTTCCGACCCATCCTTTTTGACGCGGTAGAGCAGCCTTCGGATTGGGTAAGTGGTGCCTTCAATCGTCGCGAACCTACGATCCCACGAAATGTGGATGTCGAAGCCCTCCTGCTGCAACTTTGCAAGGACTTCGATCTTTGCATCGTTGTCAAAGCCTTTGATCTCAGCAAGAAGCTCCCGAACCGTGATCGGAGGTAGTCCGCCTTCAACGCGAGCTTCGTTGATCTCTTTCATTTTTCGCCCGGTCATGAAGTAGCCAAGTGAACCTGCGACAGTGGCGCCGGTTCCGGCAACAATCCACCCGATTGGCGTCAGCCCCAGAAAAGTTACGACCGGCGCGATGCCGAAGTAGCTGGCGACCCCACCCAAACCTACCTGCGTCAGCAGCACGCCTGTGCTCGATGCCGCCCCGGCAAGGAGCCCTGTGCCAGCCCCGGCAGCAAAGATACCCGCGCCGGAGATGAGGCCGAGAGAGCTGAGGAGGCTACTGTTGCCAAGGATAAAGCTGCCAATCCAAGTCGCGGTATGCGTTCCCGCGATGTACCCCGCAGCTGATGTGGACGCGATCCACCCTCCGCTTGAGTGTATGACCGGGACGGCAATCGCGATGAACGGCAAAGGCATTTGGAGTACTCCAGCTTCAGGTGGTCTTGGCCTAGTCAACCTAGCAGCCAAAATCCACCGTGACCGCGACAAAGGCCGATGGCAAGCCATTGAGATGTCGGATTTTCAAATTGCCGCAAGGTACGGTCAAGAACTACAATCTCCGGAAGGCGGCACGCTGCGGGTCTGCGCCGCATAGACGCTCGCAAGGATCTCAGTCTCCGTAGACAAGGGCCGGTGCGGCGCGTGCCAAACTTATGTCAGTTAAGTCAGTTCGGTCGGTCACGCGCTGAGATTACCATACTTAGTCAGTTGTGGCAGTGGATCACGGTATTGACGCTCAAAAGGCGCTGTGGTCGACCACCTTTCGATGAGGACGTCGTCTCATGTCCATTTAACTGGGTGGCATCCAGAGCGAAGGTCACTCCCCGAGGTCCGGTTCCTGCATTGTCTCGCACCGATTGCGGTTTCAATTTCCTGAGCGGCGTAGCACGTTGCCGGCACGGATATTGAAAGGACTGAACAATTGAGGGGGAGTTCATGCACCGTCGCCGCCAACCCATTCTGTCTCTGAGCCTTGTGACAGCACTTTTCGGAGCACCTGTCAGCGCGCAGTCCGGTGGCGTTCTTTCTGAATGGCTCGAACTCTTCTCGCCAGATCTCGTCGCTCATCGAGTAGTGCAATCGGCAGTCACAGCCCTGCGCTCAGAGATCGACATCACCTATGGCGGCCTGGCAGTCGATACTGGTGAGTGGAGAGCAACGCTCTATGACGTTACCGTATGGCCGATGAAATGGGTCGAGTATCGAGATTGCAAGATCACCATTGACCACATGTCGATGAAGCTTGCCTCTACCGAACGACGAGACGAATGGCGTCTCGGCGTCAGCATCGGCGGTGTCGAGATGAACAAGACATGCCTACCTGACGGCGCGCAGACAGAACTGACCCTCGCTGGCCTCAAGAAACTCAGCGTTCCCAGATTGGAGCTTGATCTTGAGTACGAAGTCGGTCCGAGACTGTCCGGAATTCTGTGCCCCGGCGCGTTGATTACGCCATTGGGAAGCGGTCCTCGAACATGATGGCGAGCTGGCTTTTCACTGCGTGCCACTCGCGCACCGAGCGCTTCCACTCCTGAGAAGTAGCATTCAGGGCCAGATATATCAATTTCGCTGCCGCTTCGTCGCTGGGGAAATGCCCCCGTGTGCGGACAGCCCGGCGGATCTTCGAATTCAGCGCCTCTACGGCATTCGTCGTATAGATCAGCCTGCGGACCTCGGGTGGATAGTCGAGGAACGGGATCACCTCGGTCCAGGCCCGTCGCCAGCTCGGCGCGATTGCCGGGTAGCGGGCGGCCAGATCGCTCTCCTCGAAGTCGGTCAGCGCGGCCTCGGCGGCTGCCGCGTCGACGGCGGAGTAGACCGCCTTCAGCGCCACTGCCACGGCCTTGCGGTCCTTGTAGCTGGCGAAGCTCATAGAATGGCGCAGAAGATGCACGATGCACGTCTGAACCTGAGTTTGTGGGAAGGCTGCCTCGATGGCCTGGGGGAAGCCCTTGAGGCCGTCCACGACCGCGATCAGGATGTCCTGCACCCCGCGATTGCGCAGGTCGTTGAGAACCTTGGCCCAGAACTTGGCGCCCTCATTGGCCTGAAACCATAGCCCCAGCACGTCCCTCGTGCCGTCCGGGAGGATAGCCAGGGCGACAAAGACTGCCTTGTTCGAGACCGCGCCATCGCTGCGGATATTGACCCGGATCGCGTCCATGAACACCACCGGATAGCAGGGCTCGAGCGGACGGTTCTGCCAAGCCGTGACCTCGTCCATCACCGCATCGGTGATCGCCGATATCAAGCTCGGGGAGGCCTCGATGCCGTAGATCTCCTCAATGTGTCCCTGGATTTCGCGGGTCGTCATCCCGCGCGCATACATGGAAATGATCTTGGTATCGAACTCCGGGAAACGGCGCTGGTACTTGGCGATCAGCACGGGATCGAAGCTGCCGTTGCGGTCCCGAGGGATGTCCAACACGACCTTGCCGCTGTCGGTGGTGACCGTTTTCTGGCTGCTACCGTTACGCCGGTTCGGAGCCTGAGACGCCCCTTCCGCTGGTGGGTCAGCTCGTTCCTCGGTCAGATGTTCTTCCAGCTCGGCACTCAAGGCGCGCTCTGCCAGCGCCTTGGTCAGCTCGGCGAGAACGCCGTCCTTGCCGAAAAGGTCCCCGGCCGATCGGCCTTTCATCAGCTGGTCCAGAAGGTCTTTGTCGATGCTCATACGTGGGTCTCCTCATTTCAGAGTTACCACGCCGGGGCACAAAATTCCGGACAGTCTCGTCGGTCCTGCGCGCCTCACTGCCTTGGCCGACGCCACTCTTGACGACATGGGTTCGATCTCGAGCGAGTTCATATTTTCCTACTTCGCGATCGGCGACCTTGATGAACGCGAGCCGCTCATTGCCTATCTTGAAGGCGCGCAGGTCTCCATTCGAAACGATGGTTTGTGGGATGCGGTTCGACCAATATTCCCGCGAGGCATGCTCAGCCCCGAAACGAGTGACGCCACGATCGACACTCTTCCCTGGCACTCCATGACCCTAGGGGCGGAGGACAGCGAAGCATCCAGCGCTGCTGTCGATTCGCTGAGATCATCATTCAAATCCACGTGGGGACAGTTCTTATCGGACCCCCAGACCCTCACGCTAAAGACGAACTTCGAAGACGATTACGAGCCGTACCTCGACTTCCAGAGTTTCTTGGAAGGCCCCGGGAACATCTACGCGACGCTGCGCCCGACACTCCAGACTTCCCCGTCGACGAGCCATGCAGTCATGTCTGTTGAGACCGTAGAGGCTCTTCTCTCTGGAAATCTCCCGGCAGAAAAAGAGGATCGCCTTGAAATGGGCCTCGCGCTCGTCACCGGGAACGGCGCTCCGAGGAACCGCGAGCTCGGGTTGGAACTCCTCATGCCCATCGGGATCCAGGGAGACCCTGATGCTTCGCTGATCATTGCGCAAGAGCTCGCCAAAAGCGATCCGAAGCGAGCCTACGACTTTGCCCTATGGGCCAGCTCCATCGGACGATCAGAAGCAACCCCGCTACTTGATGAGCTTGAGCAGGTGCTCTCGTTTGAGGACATCCTCACGATCCAGCCCAATCTCGAAAATACCCCCGACAACTTCTCGACCGTCGAGGCCATGCGCAGCGCGGCCGCGGACTACTTTCTCGGCATCGACGAGCAACGCTCGTACGCTCGTGCAAGCTATTGGGCCCGCATTGCGGCCGGAGCGGGCGATCTGGCGTCAGCGCACCTGCTTGAAGAAATCGACGCACGAGTGAAGCACCTCGCCGAAGATCCCGATGAACGGCGTCGCTTCGAGCAACAGATCGCGCAGCAGGCACTATCGGCCTGGGCCACTGAAGATCTGCATCGTGCTCCAAAACAGCCTGCATCTGGGGTGGACGAGTGAGGTATTGGAGGGCCGTCGAGTAATACTGCAATTCGCGAATACGGCCGCACTTCTTCCCGAAGGGCGGCTCTTTTCTTCCTGCTCGCCGAGCCTGGTGCCGGGAGCGAAGGTTGAGACACTACCGTCATTCCGGGGAGGCTTGACCTACCTGAACCCAATTAGCGAAACCCATACTGACAGAACTGACAATTCCGTGGGTCAGCAGCATCTGCAGCGCTTGAAAGAAGGCGACCCGCCTCATGTCGGGGGCGAGGCGCTCACGTGTTCTGTCAGTTCCGTCAGGTTGATCTAGCCCCGCTAGGCTGCCCTTGGCTCTGGATCAGCGGGCTGACCGCATAGCGCCGTTGCGGGCGGCCGCCCTGCGGCTGGGGCGGCATATCAATGCGCTGGATGATGTCTGCCCGTTCCAGCGCCGCGATTGCCATGTCGATGTGCTCCTGCGTCGCCAGCCCGATGCACTGCATCCGGCGTACCTCGCGGCTTGAGAAGCTCTCCCACCCCTTGCGCCGGATCAGGTCGAGGAGAGCACGCCCGGCGCGTTCCTTTTGTCCGACCGACGCGGCACCATAGCTGCGTTTCGCCATCGGTAGGACATAAGAAGTGATGAAGTCGATGGCGCTGCGCACCATCCGCGCGTCTATGGTGACAGGCTCGGATGTGGCCCGGCACGCCCAATGTAAGTAGGAGAGAACCAGCGAGAGCCTGACGGCCAGACCGGGAAGCTTACCCAGAAACGAGAGCAGCGGACCTTCGATACCGTCTTCCAGATCGCGCAGACGGCATTGGAAATCGTAAAGTACCTCGCTCGCTTCCGGGCTGAACGGGATCAGCTTGGGCTGTGCCATGCCGTTGTTGTCGGGCCACATCTCCAGCGAACCGAGCCGCTCGTAGATCGGGTCCAGCAGACGGTCGTCGAAGCCTTTTGGTGGAGGGCTGAGCGGCGCAGCCGCAGGCCAAATCGGGATGAACCGGGCAAGCAGCCCGTCATCGTCGGCCTTCATCAGCAGAGACCGCAGGCGGTCAGGTTGGATGTTGCCGACCACAGGGATGGCAAGCTGAGCCACATCGACAGGGGCCCGCCCCATGCGTTCGACGATGTAGGCCCGACCGCCATGGGCTTCGACCCAGAACGGACGGTCAGACCCGCCTCCGGCATAGCGGCTCATCCCGATCAGCCAGCCTGCAAGCTCATCACGCACCTGCAAGAGTCCTTTCGGCCGATATTGCATGAGCATCGCAACCTTCTCGATGGTGGCATCGGAAAGAGACAATCGCGGCAGTTCCGGCCTCGGGCCTGCGTTTGCTGCATCCGGTTTAGGCGGGGGCGGCTCACCTGCCTCCACTGCCGCCTTTGCGGTTTTCTTCCAGTTCTGCTCGATCAGCTGGGCAATTTCGGCCTCGGACTCCCAAGCGGCAAGCGCCTTTCTGGTCTCAGCGCGGTACTTACTTTCCAGACGCTTGAGGGGCGTCAGACCGACGTCCAGCCCGGGGGATTTGCCCATAGACGGCTTGCCGATGTTCATGACCCAGAGCGTTGGAGGCTCCTTCCAGCTATCTGACGCATCTGCCCAGCGCGCATTACCGACCAGCGAACTGACGACAGCAAGAATGCCCATCGCAACGTAGTCGACAGGGGCGCTCTTCGCCCGCGCAGCAAGGGCGAGAAAGCTGGCAAGCTTCGGCGGGAACAGGGTCTCGACCGGGAAGTCTGGCGGTTCCAACTGCTCGTCGCGCAGGTAGCGGGGATCAGGCTCCGGCCAGTCCGGCATGAAAGAAACAGGCATCGGGCGGGTCATTGGTTGTACCCTTCCGCGATCAGCATGTCGTTCCAGTCGCAACTCTCGGGTGCTTCGAGGATGGAAACCCGCCAACCGAGCGCATGGGCGCGCTTGGCGAGTTTTTGGCCTGCACGGTGACCTGCGGCATCGCCGTCGGTGGCGATGATCAGTGACCCAGGCGTCCGGGGTAGCAGGAGGTTCACCATGCCACTGGTCGACAAGGCAGCCCAAACCGGGCCAACGTGGTCGAGCATCCCTGGAAGCGACAGAGCGGTTTCGATGCCCTCCGCGACCACGAGAGGGCCGGCGGCATCGCCTGGGCCGAGGCGCACGGCGCCGCCCCTCGCGGCTCCGAGCATCATCTTGGTAGGAGCCACGGCCGCCTTGCCCGTGCCATCCGGCGCAAGATAGGTTCGATGGATCGCGAAGTCAGCGGCGCCGTCGATCCGCGCAATCATTGCCGGCAGGCATTGGGAGCTCGGGCCGTGCCAGCAGCAATGGTGATACCGCAGGCTTCCGTGCAGGTCACTACGGATGCCGCGCCGACGAAGGTAGTTCTCGGCCAGCGTCTTGTGGATCGAGGTGGCAGCGTCCCAGACTCGGCGCGCCTGCTTCCCCCGGCGCTCAGAGGTTTTGGCCGGACGCTCGGTCTTCGGAACTTGCGGATGCGCACGGTCAATGTAATCGCGTGCCTCGAGCGCCTTGGCGATGTCGCGATAGGCGCAGCCCGCAAAGCACTTGAGGAGGAGGCGGCCGTCCTCGCCGGTCGCAATGCTCAGAGCGGGTGTGTTGCGATTGTCATGGGCGGGGCAGAATGCGAGGCCGTAGTAGCGATGCCAGCGACCGCCCAGCGCTTTCGTGAGGTCTTGAGCCGTCATGGTCATGCGCTGTCCTTCGCATCAAAGGTCATCTGAAGCGACGTCAGTGCTGCGATGATGTCGGGTAGGCTCTCGGCACGGAGTGCTACGCCCTTTCGCGTAGGGTGCATGTCACCGTCTTTGCCGAGGTACCAGATGCGCAGGTTGAGCAAAACGTGCCCTTTGAAGGTATCGATGCAAACGCGCAGTTCTTCGCGGCTGTTCTTGGGCAGCACGACCATTGGGGTGTTTTTCGGATTGTCTTTCATGTGTGGCTCCATGCCTTGCTGGCACGAGCGGTACACGCTACTCTCGACGTTGCTGACTACCGAGAATATCGCCGCCGCCCGTCTATCAGCGGGTGGCGGTTTTATTAGGAGGTCTTGCCGCTCTTTGCGGCTTCCCAAGCTTCAAGATCGGCGAGTTTCCAGCGTGTGCAGCCGGGCGTTAGGGCGATAGGCTTAGGGAAGTTTGGATCAGTCTTTGCCCAGCGCCAAGGGGTGGTGCGGTGGACGCAGTAGCGTTCCGCCACCTGGCTGACAGAAAGGTAGGTGTGGTTCATGTAATGCGCTCCAATCAGTTGCGATGGAATGCATTCTCGACTGCGCGCGCCAGAAATTTGAAGCCGCATCCCAGCCCAAAAACGGGATATTCAGCCCAGAACTCACATTCTGGCGCGCGCTATTTCCTGCTAATTTTGGGCGGATTATTGGGCGCCTTCCAGCTGTTGCAAGATGGATTTCAAATATCTCTGAGCGGTTGAGCGAGTAATCTCCACGTTTAGCTCCTTCTCACACCAGTCAATGCAATCTTCGTATATCGCCTCACGCTTGGTCGGAAGCTCGCCTGCGGCGAGGCGGCGCCTGTACTCATACTGGATCGCTTTCTCTAGGACGTCGCCGCCCTTCTTGGGTCTTCCTTTGCGCGATTTGACTGGCTGCGCACGCGAAGTGATTGCCGCATTCGTCAGAAGTGTGTCGCCGTAGCATTCATAGGCAGCAGGACCGGATGGGGGGAGGTGTGGTTCCTGGAAGCAACTGATTAGGTCTTCGATCTTGATCCATCCGCAAATGTAGCCAGGAAGCTCCGCGGGAGAACAGTTGATCTCCCATGGTTGTTGATATTTGCGCCAGAGCGACGAGGGAATAGGTTCCTTGCGCAATCCGCCACGCAATTCGTCGACGGCAACGGCCGGGCCGCCGAAACAGCGCCAGTGATCAATCCTTCCTTTTAACTCTGTCGAAAGAGCATAGCCATAAGCGGGCAGGTCTCCTTCGATTAGCGCAAGAAGTATCTTCATCTGCGCACTGAGGATACGTTGCTCGAGAACCTCGTCAGTAGTCTCGAGGAGCGTAGCAGCTTCATATTCTTCTGGGCGCGGTGGACCCGGCGGCCTGAACCCCGTTCCCTCAAGGCGTCGGAGGGCTTCGTTTCCTTCGAACAACTCTTGCGGAAGCCGTGTGTCAGAGATCGTGTTGGCCGAAAGGTACTGATCGTAGTCCAAATGAAGGCCTAGCGCAGACAGCTCGCCTCGACCGAGGGGGTGGCGCCCAAAAAGATGATCTTCGTAGAACAGCGCTTCCGGCTCCGTTCGAACCTCTCGGAGCTGGCGACTTGAAGGTGTCTCATAATATTCCTCTAGTTTCGCTTCGGGAATACGACCTAAAGCCAGCCACTCTGCGGCTTCGCAGGGGTAACAGACCTCTGCGATGTTAATCATTCTGTAAGCTTTCATGTTGCTTCCCCGCGACGCCCACTTGGTACAAGGCAGGCTATATAGGTGCGCCGCCCATGCTTCTACACCGTAAGCGGCGGCGGTATTCATGTCAGATAGCGGAGCTTGTTATGCAAACTTGAATTGCCTTGGCCGCCGACGCCTTGCCAGCAGTCACCCCGTGATCGTCTCGCTGTTGGCCTTTAGCGAAGGCCGGTTCGGAGAGGGCAACGGGTTCGTCGTGGTCGGTGGAAATGCGCTGCGCTTCGGACGGTTTGCTGCCGTGGGACCCCGCCGCGATTAATTGTCCACCATCTCATACCGCCAATCCAGAGCCGACGCTTTCGATCGCTGGTACAGCTATGCGGCCGAAATGGCAGTCTGACGAGCACACATCCCGGCCCTTCTCACCGATGCCCAAAAAAGTTGGCACCCCCTCAGGGACTATCTCTATCTCCGTCGCAGGCCAGAGCGAAAACCTATGCATCGCCAGTCCATCCAAGTGCGCTTGAGAGACGGTGGGCGGCGTCGGTTGTGAGGCGGATGATGTGCTCCAACTCAGAATCGCCGGTGCGGAAGGCTGGAGCGACCGTGTGCACGGTTGCCACGACCGAAGCACTGATCGTGCGGACGGGGGCCGCGCAGGACACTTGATGGTCGCTCACCTCACCGCGGCTGATGCAATAGCCTTGCCGCCGGATGCGGGTCAGCTCCTGCAAGATGGCGCCCCGGGTGCGCGGGGTGTTGTTTGTGATCGCCGCGGGGGTCAGCGGTACGCATTCTTCGATGAAACGCGACGACTGGAAGGCCAGCAGGCACTTGGGCGAGCCGGCGTAGAGCGGCCGCCGACGGCCGACATTAGCGTGCACCCGCAGATCTCGCGAGGGTTCCGCCTTGGCGATGCAGATCGCCTCAGTGCCGTCGATTGTCCGGAGCTGAACTGTCTCGTTCACTCGCTGGCAAAGATCTTCGAGAATGGGCGTCGCGAGGCGAATCATATCGGTCTGCGAACTGGCTGTAATTCCTAGGATCAGCATCGCGTCGCCCAAACCATAGGTGCCGTCACTCGTGCGTTTGACTATCTGCCGCTGTTCCATTGTGTGCAACAAGCGATAGGCTCGTGACTTGGTGAGGCCAGTTTTTCGGGCAAGTTCGGTTACTCCGGCACCGGGGTTGCGTGCAACGGCCATGAGTAGGTCGAAGGCTTTACCTACTGATTCTACGTTGTAATCTTGAACCATCTGTTGTCGCTCCATGCGCATTTAGTCAAAAAGTTAAACGTTTCATCTAGTAAAACAAGTATGAAATATGTTTGACAGATTGATGATCGGCCTCCTTTTCTATGAGCACACAAGAGGCGCCTGACGCGCCGAGAAAGGGTCCGAAATGGACCGTCACCATGAAACAGGGAAAAAAACTTTGATCCACCTGACGAAACGCAACCTCCTGAAGAGTTCCGCACTTGCCCTGATCGCCGCAGCGACCGCGACGCCGGCACTGGCGCAGGATGCGCACCTGTCAATCGGGATGGCCGCGCCGATCACCTCGCTCGACCCGCACGAGGATTCAAACTCGCCCAACAACGCCACCAGCCGCCACATCTGGGACAGCCTGATCAATCGCGGGGGCTCGGCCGAGAACCAGCCCCAGCTCGCCACCGAGTGGGAGATCGTCGACGACACCCACTGGCGCTTCCACCTGCGCGAGGGTGTGACCTTCCACGACGGCAACGACTTTGATGCCGAGGATGTGGTGGCGTCGCTGATTCGCGCGCGTGACAAGGAAAGCCAGGCCTTCGCCTCCTACACCCGCAACATCGCCAAGGTGACTGCCGAGGATCCTCTGACTGTGCTCGTCGAGACCTCCGTGCCCGACCCCATGATCCTCAACTCGCTGAGCCGGATCCGCATCATCAGCTCGGACTATGCTGACGCCGAGGTGTCTGAGTTCGAGAACGGCCCCGCCGCCGTTGGCACCGGCCCGTTCAAGCTGGTCTCCTACACCCCCGGCGATCGCATCGAGCTGGAACGCAACGATGACTACTTCGCCGGTCCCGCGGACTGGGACGAAGTCACGCTGCGCCTCGTGCCCGACGAGGGTGGCCGACTGGCGTCGCTGCTTGCCGGGGATCTCGACCTGATCGAGGCGCTGCCGTCCGAGGGCGTGGCCCGTGTTGAGCAAAGTGATACGCTTAAGGTCATCCGCGGACAGTCGACCCGGATCGTCTACCTCGGAATGGATGTGTCGCGCGACGAGTCGCCTTTCATCACCGCCAAGGACGGCTCGCCGCTTGATGAAAATCCCTTCAAGGATGCCAGGGTTCGCAAAGCGCTGCTGATGGCGATGAACCGCGAGGCGATCGTCGACCGAGTGATGCAGGAGAACGGCAGCGTGGCGCACCAGTTCGTCGCCGAGGGCTTCTTCGGCCACTCCGATAACGTCGAGGAGGTTGCGTACGATCCCGAAGGCGCCAAGGCCCTGCTGGAAGAGGCGGGCTACCCCGACGGCTTCGCGCTGACTATCCACGGCCCCTCGGGCCGCTACGTCAACGACAGTGAAGTGGTGCAGGCCGCCGGCCAGATGCTGACCCGCATCGGCATCGACACCACCGTCGAGGTAATGCCGTGGTCGGTCTACTCGGGAAACTACTCGACGGGCGAATACTCGCTTTTCCTGGGATCCTGGGGCGTGAACACCGGCGAGGTGTCGAACCCCTCGGTCGCCATCGTCGCCGGCCGTGACGCCGACACCGGCATGGGCCGCTACAACGGCGGTGGTATCGACGTGCCCGAGATCAACGAGCTGCTGACCGAGGCAACCTCGACCCTCGAGGAAGAGGCGCGCGAGCCGCTGCTGCAGGACGTGTCGGACCTGATCTTCAACAACACCTGGCTGCTGCCGATGCACTACGAGAATGTGGTCATGGGCGCTAAGTCGGGGATCGAGTTCACCCCGCGCGGCGACAAGTACACGCTGGCCTACGAGGTGCATGGCACCGTCGAGTGACGCCGGACTTCGGCGGGGGCACCTGACGGTGCCCCCGCCCTCCAGCCCGCGAGCGGGCAAAGACGACCTTCCCCCAGGAGACCCCATGCAAGAGCTTGGAACGAGCGGCGCGGCCGAACGCGCCCGCGCGGTATACGACTATGGTGAAACGGCGATCTTCGCCTCGACGGCGGACCCGCGCTTTCACATGTTGCTGTACGTGCCGCCCGCCGCGGCCGAGGGCCGCCGGGTCGACCTGCTCGTCGCCGTGCACGGCACGGGCCGCACCTCGGCGCTGGAACTTCGCGACGGCTTTGCTGAGTTCGGGCTCTACAATGACTGCGCCGTGCTCTGCCCGATCTTCCCGGTCAACGTGCGCGGCGACGGCGCGCGCTCGGGCTACAAGTACATGGAAGAGGGCGACATCCGCTACGACCAAGTGGTGCTGTCGATGGTCGGGGAGATGGCCGAGAAATACGGACAGGACTGGTCCAAGTTCGCCATGTTCGGCTATTCAGGGGGCGGCCACTTCACCCACCGGTTCACCATTCTCCACCCGGAGAAGCTCTGGGCGTCGAGCATCGGTGCCCCGGGATCGGTCACACTGCTGGATCCGGACCGGGACTGGTGGGTCGGCGTGCGCGACCTGGCCGAGCGGTTCGGCAAGCCCTTCGATGCTGCCGCGCTGGCACAGGTGCCGGTCCACATGGTGGTCGGCGCGCTCGACCTCGAGACGTGGGAGATCACCCACAAGCCCGGCTCGACCTATTACATGGAGGGGGCCAATGACCCCGGCGAGACCCGCCCTGAACGGCTGCGCAGCCTCAAGGCCTCGTTCGAGGCGGAGGGCGTCACGGTGAGTTTCGACGAGGTGCCCGGCGTCTCGCATGACAGGCTGAAGTGCATCGGTCACGTGAAGGCGTTCCTCACCCGGACGCTGAAGGAGATGCGCGCATGATCCAGAACGCGACCATCGTTGCCCCCCAGCCCGAGGCCGTGGAGGCCGGGGCCGAGGTGCTGGAACGCGGCGGCAACGCCATCGACGCGGCGCTGGCCTGTGCCTTCGTGCAGGGGGTCGTCGACCCGCAGATGTCCGGCATCGGCGGCTTCGGTTCCATGCAGGTCTACATGCCGGGGCGCGGCGTTCACGAGATCCTCGAGTTCTACGCTCTCGCGCCTGCGTCGGCGACGCCGGACATGTGGCTGGACAAGCTCAAGGGGCAGAGTCGCGACGGATTCGGCTTCATTCTTGAGGATAACATTTCAGAAATCGGCTACCTCGCCTGCTGCACGCCGGGCTCGCTCAAGGGCTACGAGACGGCGTTGCGCGATTACGGTAGCTGGGACTGGGCCGACCTAATTGCGCCGGCGGTCAAATACGCCGAGGACGGCTTCAAGATCCGCCCGCACATGCACTGGTACTGGACCAAGGACCAGAGTAGCGACGGCCAAGTCAACACGATGGACAAGCTGCGCTATTCCACCACCGGTCAGCGCGTCTACTTCCACGAGGACGGATCGTTGCGGGGCGTGGGCGAGATCCTTCGCAACCCGGACCTCGGTCGCACCCTGCGCCAGGTGGCCGAAAGCGGCTCGTCCGACATCTTCTACACCGGCGAAATCGCCGAGCAGATCTCGGCGGACTTCGCGGCCCACGGCGGGCTGATCGGCATGGACGATCTCGCGCAATACGGCGTCACCAAGGCCGATCCCGTCTGGGGCAGCTACCGGGGGCGCAACATCGCGTCGAGCCCGCCGCCGGGCTCGGGCTTCCCGATGCTGGAATTGCTGCACATCCTCGAGAACTTCGACCTCGAGGCGATGGGCCACGGCTCCACCATGTACGTGCGCACGCTCTTCGAAGCGATGAAACGCATGACCATCGACAAGGACCTGCACATGGGCGATCCGGCCTATGTCGATGTGCCGGTCCAGGCGCTGTTGTCCAAGGAGCACGCGGCGCAACTGGCCGATGCCATCAAGCGGGGCGAGCGCGGCAACGTCGAGCGGTTGGACATGTCGCAGCGCGACACCACCCATATCTCGGTGATCGACAAGGAGGGCAACGCCGTCGCCCTCACGCATTCTCTGGGCAGCCCGTCGGGTGCTATCACCGAAGGCCTCGGCTTCATGTACAACGGGCTGATGGGTCGCTTCGATCCGCGGCCTGGAAGGCCCGCGTCCATCGCGCCGCGCAAGCGCAGGGCCAGCTCGGCCGCGCCCACCATCGTATTCGAGGACGGGCAGCCCTCCATCGTCATCGGCGCGCCGGGCGGCAGTTACATCGCGCCGACCGTGGCGCAGGGCATCGTGAACATGATCGACTTCGACATGAACATCCACGCAGCCGTCTCGGCGCCGCGCCTCGTGGGCGTGTCGAACAGTATCGACATCTGCAACCGCATCCGCCGCTCGGTCGCCGACGAGCTGCGCGCCGAGGGTTACGAGGTGCTGCGGTCGCCGCAGACCTATGCCTTTGCCGCTCTGCACGGTATCCGAGTCGAGAACGGCGTGTCGTCGGGTGCTGCGGATCCGCAGCGCGACGGCATGGCGATCAGCGTCGACTGAAGGGAAGGGAGCCACGGCCATGATAACAACGCTCATACGTCGGGCGATCCAGGCGGGCTTTGTCGTCATTGCCATGACGCTGATCGTCTTCATCGGGGTCAATGTCATCGGCAACCCCGTCGACATCCTAATCAACCCAGACCTGAACCAAGCCGAGCGGCTGCGGGTGATCGAGAACCTCGGCCTCGACCAATCACTGTGGCGCCAGTACCTGAGCTTCCTGCACGGGCTGACGCAGGGCAGCTTCGGGGACAGCTTCGTCTACGGGCGCCCAGCGCTCGACGTGATCCTGGAACGGCTGCCCGCGACGCTGGAGCTGGCGCTCTGCGCAATGGTCATCGCCATCGTGGTGGGCCTGCCGCTGGGGCTTTATGCCGGGCTCTACCCCGATCGGGTGTCTTCGAAGCTGATCATGACCGGCTCGATCCTGGGCTTCTCGCTCCCGACCTTCTGGGTCGGGCTGATGTTCATCCTCGTCTTCGCGGTACAGCTTGGATGGCTGCCGTCGAACGGGCGCGGTGATACTGCCGAGTTTCTTGGGGCGCGGTGGTCTTTCCTCACCGGAGATGGGCTGTCGCACCTCCTGCTGCCGGCGCTGAACCTCGCGCTGTTCAAGACCTCGCTGATCCTGCGCCTGACGCGGGCCGGCGTGCAGGAGGTCGTGATGCAGGACTTCGTTAAGTTCGCCCGCGCGAAGGGCCTTCGCGAGAACCGCATCATCCTGGTGCACATCCTTAAGAACTTAATGATCCCAGTGGTGACCATCATCGGGCTGGAGTTCGGATCGCTCATCGCCTTCTCGGTGGTGACCGAGAGCATTTTCGGCTGGCCCGGCATGGGCAAGCTGATCATCGACAGCATCAACCTGCTCGATCGCCCCGTGATCGTGGCCTACCTGATGATGATGGTTGTGCTCTTCGTGTCGCTGAACTTCATCATCGACATCTGCTACACGCTGCTGGACCCGCGCGTCCGGCTTGACGGAAAGGGCTGAGCCGCATGGAACGCAAGCTTGCCAGCACGACCGGCTCTCCCGAAGGCGTCGTAACCGGCGCTGCATCGGAGGCGCCTCCGCCGCCCAAGGTCAGCGCCGCCATCCGCCGCTTCCTGTCCGAGCCGACCGCCATTATCGGCGTCGCGGGGTTGACCCTCGTGGTCTTTGTTGCGGTCTTCGCGCCGCTTCTGTCGCCGCAGAATCCCTACGACCTGATGCAGCTCGACATAATGGACAGCCGGCTGGCGCCCGGCTCCGAGAGCTTCACCGGCGTGCCCTATCACCTGGGCACCGACGGGCAGGGCAGGGACATCCTGTCAGGCATCATGTACGGGCTGCGGACCTCGCTGATCGTGGGCATCGCCTCGGCCTTCGCAGCCGCCCTGATTGGCACCACCGCCGGATTGATGGCCGCCTATGTCGGCGGGCGCACCGAGAGCTTCATCATGCGCTTAGTGGACCTCCAGCTGTCCTTCCCGACGATCCTCATGGCGCTCATGGTGCTGGCGATCCTCGGGAACGGCGTGACCAACGTGGTGCTCGCGATCATCGTGGCCGAATGGGCCACCTATGCGCGGACGGCGCGGGGCACCGCCCTGGTCGAGCGGGAAAAGGAGTTCATCGAGGCAGCACGCTGCCTGCGCATACCGGGGCGCCGGGTGCTGCTGCGGCACCTGCTGCCCAACTGCCTGGCGCCGATCATCGTGATCGCGACCATGCAGGTGGCTCGCGCCATCGGGCTAGAGGCGACGCTGTCCTTCCTCGGCCTCGGCGCCTCGGTCACCCAGCCTTCGCTGGGGATGCTGATTGCCAACGGCTACCAGTACCTGCTGTCCGGCCTCTACTGGATCAGCTTCTACCCCGGCATCGCGCTGCTCATCACCATCGTATCCATCAACCTCGTGGGCGACAGGCTCCGCGACGTGCTTAACCCGAGGAACGCCCGATGACCCCGCTTCTGGATGTCCGCGACCTTGTGACCACCTTCCCTGGACGGGGGCGCGCGCTGCGTGCCGTCGACGAGGTGTCCTTCCAGCTCGGCCGCGGCGAGGTGCTGGGCCTCGTCGGTGAAAGCGGCTCGGGCAAAAGCGTCACCGGCTTCTCGATTATGGGTCTGGTGGATGCGCCCGGACGGGTGGCCTCGGGGCAGATCCTCTTCGACGGCGAGGACTTGGCGCAGCTCGATGCCGAAACCCGCCGGTCGCTGCGCGGGCGCCGCATCGCGATGGTGTTCCAGGATCCGATGATGACCCTGAACCCGGTGCTGCGCATCGGCACCCAGATGACCGAGACGCTGCACGCCCATGAAAAGCTCTCCGCCGCCGAGGCACGGGCGCGCGCCCGCGACGCGCTTGGCCTCGTGGGCATTCCCAGTCCCCAGGAGCGGCTCGATGCCTACCCGCACGAGTTCTCGGGCGGGATGCGTCAGCGGGTGGCCATCGCGATCGCGCTGTTGCACCGGCCCGACCTCATCATCGCCGACGAGCCGACCACCGCGCTCGACGTGACGATCCAGGCGCAGATCATCTCGGAGTTCCAGAAACTGACCGAGGAGCAGGGCACCTCGGTGATCTGGATCACCCACGACCTTGCCATCGTCTCGGGGCTCGCAGACCGCATCGCGGTCATGTACGGCGGGCGCATCGTCGAGGCGGGCACGATCACCGAGGTGCTTACCGCGCCGCGCCATCCCTACACGCGCGGGCTGATCCGCTCGGTGCCGTCGGAGAACACCCGGGGCACGCGGCTGGCCCAGATCCCCGGTGTGACGCCCGGGCTGGGGCGGATGCCAGAGGGCTGCGCGTTCCGCACCCGATGCCCGCGCGCCACCGAGGTCTGCTCTGAACGGCCCGGCCGCTTCGGTGACGCGATGGCATACCACCGCTGCTTTCACCCGCACGAGGAGGCGCTCGCGTGACCATGCCCGACATTCACACCCCCGCCGCAACCGCGCCGTCCCGTGACAGCTCCACGGAGACACCGCTGCTGGAGCTCAGGGACGTCTCGCGCCGCTTCGGGTCCCGCCCCGACCTCGCGGCACGCATCAGCATTGCGCTCGGTGCTGCCAAGCCGCCGCCCGTAGTCCATGCGCTCGACGGTGTCGACCTGACGATCCGGCGCGGCGAGGTGCTTGGCCTTGTCGGTGAATCCGGCTGCGGCAAGTCCACGCTCGGTCGCATCGCGGCGGGCATCCTGCCGCCGTCTGAGGGGCAGGTGCTGTGGAAGGGAGAGGACCGCAAGACGCTGCGCGGCAAGCGCCGCCTGCAGGCCGATCTCGAGGCGCAGATGATCTTCCAGAACCCGATGGCCGCGCTGAACCCGCGCATGACCATCGAGACGCTGGTCTCCGAGGCGCCGCAGATCCACGGAATGATCAACGGCGACCGCGCCGCCTATGTCGATGACTACCTCGTGAAGGCGGGCTTCGATCCGGCCATGAAACGTCGCCTGCCGCACCAGTTTTCGGGCGGTCAGCGGGCGCGGGTGAACATCGCGCGGGCGCTGGCCGTGCAGCCCGAGTTCCTTGTCTGCGACGAGAGCGTCGCGGCGCTCGATGTGTCGATCCAGGCTCAGATCCTCAACCTGTTCATGGACCTGCGCGAGGACCTCGATCTCACATACCTTTTCGTGAGCCACGATCTCGGAGTAGTCGAGCATATCTCGGACCGGGTGGCGATCATGTATCTCGGCCGGGTGGTCGAGGAGGCGCCGGTTGCCGAGGTCTTTGCCCGGCCCAACCACCCCTATACGCAGCAACTTCTGGCCGAGGTGCCGCGCATCCGCCCCGGCAAGCGGCACTTCAACGCCATGAAGGGCGAGCTGCCCAGCCCGCTCGATCCGCCGAAGGGCTGCCACTTCCACCCGCGCTGCCCATTCGTCCACGAACGGTGCCGTGTCGAGGCCCCGGTGCGGCGTGAAATCGCGCCGGGCCACAGCTCGGCCTGTCATCTGAACGATGTCTCCGCGGCGGCATGAGCGCGGGCCTGCGGCCCACCTTCGCGATGGCCCTCTCGCTGGGGGCCGCCGGCGGGGCGGTGTTCACGCTCATCGGGATGCCGCTGTCGTGGATGCTGGGGGCGATGACGGTGACCGGCGTCGCCTCTGTACTCAAACTGCCGGTGCGGGGCTGGTCGAAAGCCAGGCCGCCGATGTCGGCGGTGATCGGCACAATGCTCGGCTCGCAGTTCGGACCGCATACGCTCCAAAGCGCGGCGCAGTGGTGGCCGGCACTGTTGGGGCTGGCGGGCTACCTGCTGGTGGCCGCGACCTTGTCCAACATCTACCTGCGACGCGTGGTGGCGCTCGATCGGCCCACGGCCTTCTTCTCGGCGATGCCGGGCGGGCTCATCGACATGGTCCTTATGGGCGCCGAGAAGGGTGGGGACGAGCGCACCATCGCGCTGATGCATTCCTCGCGTATCTTCCTCGTCGTCCTCAGCTTGCCGCCCCTGATGACGCTGATCACGGGGGCGGATGTCGGGGGGCAGTCGGCGGCCTGGCGTCCCCTGGCGAACATGGCGATCGGCGACGTGCTGTGGTTCCTCGGTGCGCTTGCTGCAGGGGCGACATTCGGTAAGCTGGCGCGGCTACCGGCTCCCTTCCTCATCGGGCCGATGCTGGCAAGCATGGCGGTGCACTGGAGCGGCGTGTCGGGCTTCGTGGTGCCGAGCGCGGTGATCGCGGTGGCGCAGGTGGTCCTGGGCACGACGGTGGGCTGCCGCTTTGCCGGGATATCGACGCAGCGCATCCTGCACATCCTGCTAACCTCTGCCGGGGCGACTGCGATCTTGCTTAGCGTGGCGGTGGTCTTTGCCTTCGCGCTGCAATTCGTGCTCGACGTGCCGATCGAGGGCGTGCTGCTAGCCTTTGCGCCGGGTGGCTTGGCCGAGATGAGCCTTGTGGCGCTGGCCCTGAATCTCGAGGTGTCCTTCGTGGTGGTCAGCCACATCTGCCGCATCGGCATGGTGATCCTCGGCGCGCAGCTATTCCTGGTCTTCAAGGACAGCCGAAACCGCTGATCTGTCAGCCTCGCGCGATGTAGCCCCGCCGCGCAAGATAGCCGTCGAACTACCGGAGCAGCACCTCGAACATGCCCGCCTGGGCCAGGCTCTCGCGATAGAGCCAGACGGTTCTCTGTCCGTGTGGAAAAGATCGGCGGTGCACCTGCTCAACCTTCACATCGAGGGTATCGCCGCATAGTCCGTCCCGCGAGCCTGCTGACCCCGGAATATGTCGACCAAGCCGATGCGGAGCACGAGATGCTCAAGGATCTCGCCCTGGCGCGAGACGTCGACCAGACCGTGGAGCTGCTTCGAGCCCACCGTGGCCGGTCTCTCGAGGACATCCGGTCACGGATGCAATGAGAAGAACGTATCTTTTTGCGGGGTGTATGCAGCATTCGCAGCGAACGGCAGGACGGTCAGCATTGCAGCCCTTCGAACCGTCGTTGAGCAACCGAGGACACACGAGAGGCAGACAAGAAATCTTCTGTCAGGCGGCGAACACTAGCTTTCGCGGCTGCCCTTGTGGTCGAGTGGCTTGCTCTTCAAACGTCCCTCAAGATGCTCCGCCCATGCCGTCATCATTGCCCGGCGTTTCTCAACCATATCGCCGCGCCGATAGGACGCTTCGACTGCGTTGCCCACTTTGTGCGCCAGCGCCACCTCAGCCATGTCGCCGGGGAAGTGCGTGCGCTCGGCCACCCAATCGCGAAATGTGCTGCGCAGTCCGTGAGGCACGGCAGGGCGCTTGCTCACGCGGTCGGTGAAGCCCGGCCCGCCTGAGGCAATATCTGCCGCGTGCAGGCGCTTCATGGCGGCACTCAGCGTCATGTCGGACATTTGCCCCCCACGCGGTGCCGGGAACACCAGCGGGTTATCCTTTAAACGTGGGAGGGCCTCCAAGAGCGATACAGCCTCGGGCGTCAGTGGCACGCGGTGCTCCCGTTCCATCTTCATGCGTACTGCTGGGATTATCCAAAGCCCGGCCTCTAAGTCAATTTCATCCCAGACGGCGCCGCGCACTTCTTGCGAGCGCGTAGCGGTCAGGGCGGCAAGCTCCAGCGCGCGGGCCCCAATGCCGTCACGCTTGCGGAGATCGGCGAACCAGCGCGGCGCATCATCAATCTGCACCGCGGGGTGATTGCGCTGTTTCGCGACCTTCGCGGCAGCGGGCAGAAGCTCTTTCAGGTTTCCGGCCCAGCGTGCCGGATTGTCGCCCGTGCGATGCCCTGCCACAGTGGCCCATGACAAGACAGCCTCGATACGCCCCCGAAGTCGGGATGCGGTCTCGGTCTTGCTCCGCCAGATGGGTTCCAGCACACGCAGCACGTCCCGCACTGTGATTTCATGCACAAGCATCGCGCCAAGCTCGGGCATGGCGTAGGTTTGCAAGGTGTTCTGCCATTGCTGCCTGTGTTTGGCGTTCTTGAAGGCGTCGAGCTTTGCGGCAAGGTATTTGTCGGTCGCATCCGCGAAGGTTATGCCCCGGCGCTGAGCCGCCATAAGCGCAGCCCTCGCGGCCTTGCGTTCCTCTATCGGGTCAATGCCGCGCCGTATCTGGTCTTTGGCCTCACGTGCGCGGTCGCGCGCCTGCGCCAAGGTCACTTCGGGGAAGCCGCCCAATCCGATTTCGCGGCGCTTGCCGCCGATGGTCACGCGAAGCAGCCATGTGCGGCTGCCGTTCGGTGTGATTTGCAGGTTCAAGCCCGACACGCCACCCACCGCAAAGAGCACGTTGCTTCCCTTGCCGGGGTGCGCCAATCTCTTAACGTCAAGCGCAGACAGTTCCTTGGCGACACGTGGCAAAAGGCGACTCCATAATACCCGCCTAAAAGTTTGCGATTTTTTGCGACAAATTGCAACGGATGGCGGGTTCGGACTCGCAAAATTGTCCGGTAATCATCGGACAGAAAAGACGAATTGCGACAGAGTGCAAAAAGTCGCAACCTAACTATGGCGGGCTGAGCCTCCGCCATAAGTTGGATTCCCGATTATCGCATTGTTTTTGTAAATTTTATTGACGCTCTGATCGTTCCCTTCTACACACGCTTACCACACACGTCTTCGACACTTGTTCGGTCCATGCGTGATTCCCCTCTTCGACTTTGACGGCAACAGCATCCGCATCATCGACCTCGACGGCACCATCTGGTTCCCGGCCAAGGGCGTGTGCGACGGGCATTGTTGCAGAACCCGCACCTGAGACATGACTGCACCTTACCCTACTGACCTCATGCCACGCGGATGATCTCGGCGGTACCGAGGGCGGAGAAGTGGTTCATGAGGGCGATGCGGATGTGGATTTCGGCGGCCTGGCGGTCTGGGTCTCGTGCGGCAATGCGCTCGCCGAAGGCTTTCAGGCAGCGCATCTTCGCCTCGATCCGGCTGCGGGCGTGGTATCCGGTCCAGCGTTTCCAGAATGCCCGGCCGAAATGTCGGGTGGCGCGCAGGGTTTCGTTTCTGACGCGTGCGGCCGGGCAATCCTCTTTCCACAGGCGGCCGTTTTTCCGGATCGGGATGATCGGTGTGGCTTGCCGGTCAGTGGTGGCCTTGTGGCAGCGTCGCGTGTCGTATGCGCCATCGGCGGTCACGGTGCCGATCTGCTCTGCCTCCGGGATTTGGCCGAGCAGGTCTGGGAGGATCGGGCTGTCGCCGTCACGGCTGGGGGCGAATTCCACGGCGCGAATGTCGGATGTGGCCGGGTCCATGGCCAGATGCACCTTGCGCCATTGGCGTCGGCCCTGGACGCCATGCTTGCGTGCCTGCCATTCGCCATCGCCCAGGAACTTGATCCCGGTGCTATCGACAAGCAGGTTCAGCGGGCCATCAGTGCGGCGATAGGGAACCTGCACGGCCAGGGTCTTCTGTCTGCGGCACAGCGTGGAGAAGTCCGGCACGGGCCAGTCCAGCCCCGCCAGCTTCAGCAGGCTGGCCACCATCCCTGCGGTCTGGCGCAACGGCAGCTTGAACAGCACCTTGATCGACAGGCAGAATTGTATCGCCGCATCGGAAAACACGGCTGGACGTCCTGACCGCCCACCACACGGCGCGCGCCAGGTCATGTCCGTGTCCACCCAGATCAGCAGAGCCCCCCGCTTGCGCAGCGAGACATTGTAGCTGGACCAGTTCGTCGTGCGATAGCGGGCAGGAGCTGGCTTTCTCATGCAGCGTGTGTAACTGCATGGATTCGCCAAGTGAATCCTCTGTCGTCAGCGAGGTGCGACAACGCCCTGGCTGTGTCGAGACGACCGAAGACAGCAGCGCGCCAGGCACGCCCTCGGTCGCAAGCGCTTCCGACCTGGGCTCTTTTGAGGGTGCGCGCGCCGGCCAAGCCGAGATGGGCATTCGGAACCTCCGCTACGAACCGGTGCGCTCTGAGGGGCTGACGACTTGGAATTTCAACCGCAAAACCGGGGCCTGCGCCGAGATCACCACCTCTGACGGTCGCTATTCGTCGGTCACCATGCTGCCGGCACGGGATTGCTGAACGGGTCGCGCCCCCCCCTCAATTCTGACGGGCGCGGTTCTGTGCGGAAGACATCTGGGGCCTCGTGTAGATGTATTTCGCATACATCTATTGATTGTATTTGCCATGAAACCGGCACTGTCCTCTAATATCGTAAGAGCCCAGTGCCGGTCGAACTCCGGCGTCTCAGGAGTGTCGAAGAGAAGGCCAATTTCATGACGCGCCTCTGGACCTTCGTCCTCAGCATTGCGATCAACCTGCTGGCGCTGGCCGTTCCGCTGGCCTTGCTTCATGTCTACGACCGGATCCTGCCGAACCAGTCCATCGGCACGGCCTACGTGATCTTCTCGGTCGCCGCCGTCAGCGTCGTCGTCGCGGCTTTCCTGCGGTATGTTCGCTCGGCCAGTCTCGCGCGTTCCGGCGCCGAGGCGGAGTATCGCCTCTGGATGAGGGTCGTCCACGGGGCTTTCTCGGACCCTGCAACGCGCAGCCTGAAGCCAGAACACCGCGAAATTCTGTTCACTTCGCCAGCCCGCGCGCAGGACGCGCTTGTCGGGCAGTCGATGCTGCCGATCTTCGATGCGCCGTTCGGTTTGGTCTTCGTCTGGCTGGTCTGGTTTCTTGGCGGACCGCTGGTCCTTGCGCCGCTGGGGGTCGCTGCATTGGCGATCGTCATCATCATGACGTCCGCCGGTGCGCATCCCGAGGCGCTGAAGACAGAGCTGCACCGCGAAGGCCGCGTCAGCGCGGTGTTCGCGGCGCTGGCGCGCACGGGTGGCGGGGCACTGATCAAGGGTGTGAGCGCACAACTCTACGCCATGCTGTACCGCGAGCGCGGCACGATGGCCGCCGCGCAAGCCCGGCTCGACCGTATGGACGGGTTGCTGACAGACGTGACGCAGAGTGCGAGCCTGTTCGTCATGCTCCTCCTGCTCGGTTTTGGCGCGGGGCAAGTGCTGTCCGGGGATCTCACTTCGGGCGGGCTTGCGGCCTGCACACTGCTCGGATCTCGCGGGACGCTGCAGCTTGTGGGGCTTGCCTCGGCACTGGTGCGGCGGCAGCGCGCGAAGGTGGCCTATGATGAGCTTGAGCGGCTGATCGAGACCGAGACGGTCGAGGAGCGCCGGGAGGCGCCAGCGCTCGGCATGCCGCTTGGGGTCGAGCTTGAACTCGACGGGCATTTGGCGTCGATCGCGCCGGGTGAGATCGTGGCGGTGCAGGCGGGCGGTGCGGTGGCGAGCGGTCGTGCGCTGAAGCATATGGTCGACAGCCTCTGGAAGGAGCGCGCGTCGGTCTCGCTGCGCCTCGGCGGGCGGGCGGTGCGGTTTGCCGACGTCGAGCGTAGCGTGCGCTTCCTTGCTGCTCAGCCGGATCTTATCGACGGAAGCTTGCTCGACAACATCACCCGCTTCGACCCGTCGCTCACCGAGGAAGCGATGGCGCTTTCGCGGATGATCGGCCTCGACGCCGGGGTCGCGCGTCTCCCGCACGGGTACCAGACGCTGTGCGGCCCGAGCCAGACCACAGTGACCCCGGGCATGGCGAGCCGGGCCGCCATCATTCAGGTGCTTGTGGGCGGGCCCGGGCTGGTGCTGCTTCAACGCCCGGCCATTGGGCTCGACATCGCCGGGGTGCAGGCCCTCGCAGAGACGCTTTCAGCGCAGGCGGGCCACAAGACGATCATAATGGCCACCGAACGGGCTGAGTTGATCGCGATTGCCGGGCAGACGCTGACCTTCTCCACGCCTGAGCAGATCGCAGCGGAGGAGGTGGTCGCATGAGCCCACATGACCAGTCTCTGCCAGCCACCGAGGCCACCGAGACACGAGACACCGTGACCGCCACTGCACCGGACGCGCGGCTGCTTGCGCGCGCGATGACCGGTCTCGGTGGACGCAGAACCGAGGCCGTGATCGCCGAGGTCATCCCCGAGGGCGACCGGCTCCCGCTTCAGGATCTGGCCGAGGCTGCTCGACTGGCCGGGCTCTACGCCGATCTGCGCCATTCGGCACCGGCGGACTGGTCTGCCGGCATCGACGGCGCGCTGATTGCTGATGTCGACGGCAGGCGCTACGCTGTGGTCCGCCGGGACGGGGTGGGGCGGGTGCTCTCCGATGACGGCGAGGAAGACGTCGCGATCGGGGCACGGGTCGCGGCGGCGCATCCGGTGCTGCATCTGCGGGCGCTAGCCGAAGAGGAAAGCGGTCACGCGATGTACACGGCGCTTCGCAGCCGGGCGAGGCGCAACATGAGGGTGCTGTTCTTTCTCTCGCTGATGATCAACGCCGCCGCGCTGACGGTGCCGTTCTTCTCGATGGCGGTCTACGGCCAGGTGCTCGGCGCCGGCGCGGTCTCGAGCCTGCCCACGTTGATGTCCGGCGCCGCCATCGTGCTGCTGACCATGATGATCCTGCGCCACATCCGCTCGCGCTACATGGCCGACGAGCATGCCCGCATCTCCGTATCCATCGACCGGATGCTGATGAACCGCCTGCTGCGCAAGCCGCCGGGCACGACCCCACCGCAACTGCCCGAGGCGCTGCGCGCGCAGGCCCGGCAGGCCTCGGCCTCCGCCGATCTGTTTGCCCCGGCAAATGCCATGGCGATCTATGACGGCCCCTTTGTTGTGCTGACGTTGATCGCGCTCGTCTTCGTCGGCGGTGCGCTGGCACTGGTGCCGATGATCGTGCTGGGGCTCTTTGTGGTGACCGCGCATCTGGCAAGCGGCTCGTCGCACCCGGCGGATGTCGAGGTCACCCGCGCCGGCTCCGACCGGCGCAAGGCATTGGCCACACTGAAGGATCAGGCGACCAGCATCCGCCGCCGCGGCCTGCAAGATGTCTGGATTGCGCGTTTCGACCAGCTTTCGCGGCTCGCGACGCAGGATGCGCTGCGGGTCCGCCGGCGTAGCGGCGGCATGCAGGCGATCGGCTCCGCCGTCGGCACCGCGGCCGCGCTTTCGACGCTGGTGGTCGGGCTCGTCCTTGCGCTCGAGGGGCGGATCGCGCCCGGCGTCCTGATCGGGACGATGCTTTTGACGTGGCGCCTCACCGGTCCGGCGCAGGCGTTCTACATCGGCCTGCCGCGGATGCGCGCGCTGCAGGCGTCGTGGAAACGGCTGGAGCTGCTCCTCTTGCAGCCCACGGTCGCGAATGAGAACGTTGCCGCCCTGACGACACCGCGCGAGGCTCCGGGCGTCGAGGCCGCCGGGCTGTTCCTGCGCTACGACAAGGCGCCTTTTGCCGCGCTGTCAGGGATCTCGTTCAAGGTTGAGCCGGGGCAGGTCGTGGCGGTCATCGGGCCGAACGGTGCGGGCAAGTCGACGCTGATGCAGGTGCTCGCGGGACGGCTCAGACCCCAGTCCGGCAACCTGTTCCTGGGTGGTCGGCTGATGTCGCAATACGATCCCGACGACCTGTCGCTGACCATTGCCGCGACCGGGCTCTACCGCACGGATCTGGCGGAGGGCCCCGACGATATTAGCGAGGCCGAGCGCGAGCTCGAGGAGTGGCGCACCTTCAGCGCCCGGCCGGCGCCGCTCTATTTACTCGACAATCCGCTGGCGATCGGCGGCAGCGAGGCGCGGGACGAGATCGTGCGCTTCCTGCGCGCCACGCGCGGCAAGGCCACGGTGTTTTTTGCCACCCACGACACCGAGCTCGTTTCGGAGGCCGATCTGGCGATCGTCCTCGACAAGGGTGGGCTGGTGTATTTCGGGCCGGTTCAGGCCCCGGAACAGACCGAGGGACAAGCAATGGCGACTGTCACGACGGGAGACGCGACATGAAACGCAAGAAACTCGATTTCGTGCTGCACGATGGCCCCTCGGTGAAACTCGCCCGCCTCGCGGCGCTGGTCATCGTCATCGCCATCGCGGTGATCGTTGTCTGGAGCATCTTTGCCAATGTCTACGAGGTGGCCAAGGCCCACGGCGTGATCGAGCCGGTCGACCAGATCCGTCCGGTGGAGAGCCGGCAGGGCGGTCGTGTCGCGCTCGTTGCGGTCGAGCTTGGCGAATACGTCGAAGAGGGGGAGCTTCTGGTCTCGCTGTCGCGCTCCGAGGTTGTGTCGCGCCGCGATGAGCTGCGGGCCCAGATCGCCGGTCTCGAGATCGAGACCGAAATGCTCGACGCCCAAGTCTCGCAACGGCCGGCGGATTTCTCTCGCTGGGAAGATGAGTTCCCGACCCTCGTGGCGCGCGAAGAGGCCTCGCTCGAAGCGGCGCTGGCGCTGCTCGAGGTCCAGCGCCTTGAAGTGAAGGCCCGGATCGCGCAGCGCACCTCCGATATCGCCGCCGTGGGAGATCAGCTTCCGCTGATTGCTGAAGAGCTCGCGATGCTTGAGCGCTCGCAATCGGTCACCGAAGATCTTCGCTCGCGCAACCTCGCAACGCAGCAACAGGCCGACGAACAGATGCAGCGGTTGGATGGCCTCAGGCTCCGACAGCAGGAACTGCGCGGCGAGCGCGAGCGGGCGACGCAGAATATCGAGGAGCTCGAGGCCACGCTGCGCCGCATTGACCTCGATGCCGTGGCCGAGGCGCGCTCCCGGATCGCCGAGGCGCAGGCGCAATTGCGCGGCCTGAAAGCACGCGAGGCCGCGCTCGAGCAGGAGGTCGTCGAGGTCGACATCCGCGCCCCGGTCGCGGGCTTTGTCCAAAGCCTGCCCGACGAATCCACCGGCGACGTGATTGATCCGGGCGGGGTCGTGGCCACCATCGTGCCGGGCAGCGGCGAACTGCGCTTTGCCGGGCGGCTGGCCCCGCGTGACATCGGCTTCGTGCGGCAGGATCAGCCGGTGCGGCTGAAGATCGACAGCTACGACTTTAGCCGCTACGGCGCGCTCGAGGGCAGAGTGGTCGAGATTTCGCCCACCTCGACCGTCGATCAGCGCGGCGAGAGTTTCTACGAGGTGCTCGTGGGTATCGAGCAGACCTTCTTTCGCAATGCCGATGACGGGCTCGACCTGATGCCTGGGATGACTGGCGAGGCCGATATCGTCACCGGTGCCAAGACCGTGTTCCAGTATGTCTGGAAGCCGGTCTACACCAATCTCGACCTAGCTCTGAGCGAACGCTGAGGAGGACATCATGGCTGGATCCGATCCCGACACACCGATTGGCGTAACAAAGGGCGCGGGCTCGGAGCAGCAGGTCCGGGAAGAGATTTTCGGCTGGTTTTACCAGACACCGGAGGGCCTGGTTCCGGTGCCCGAAGAGGCTGGCGACGGCGCCGCTATGGGCGATACGGGCGAGGCACAGGATCCGGTCCGCTGTTTTGTTCTGCCTCATGCGGCCCTCGGTGGCGTGGCAACACACGGACCCGGGGCAGGATCGTCGCTCACGCCTGCGCCTTTGCCGACCCCGTTGTCGCCAGATCTGCACCGTCCGCTGACCGATATCGGCGTCGAGGTGACGCAAAACCATCTTGTCGTTCCCGAGCACGTCCTGCCGCACCTGCCCGCGGTCCTGCCGTATCTTCCGCCCCTTGTCGCCACGCCCGGCCCCGGTGCCCATCTAGGGACGGGGCCGGAGACGCCCGATCAGGTCGAAACGCCGAGCGAAAAACCGGCCCCCGGAGCGATGCCGCCGCAGAGGGGCCCGGACGTGCCGCCGCCGACGCTCGGCAATGACAAGACACCTCCGCTGACGCCGGATCCGCTGGTCGCACCGCCGCTCAAGGGCCCGGACGTATCGCCCCCGACGCTCGGCAATGACAAGACACCTCCGCTGACGCCAGATCCGCTGGTGGCACCGCCGCTCAAGGGCCCGGACGTGCCGCCGCCGACGCTGGGCAATGACAAGACGCCTCCGCGGACGCCGGATCCGCTGGTGGCACCGCCGCAGAAGGGCCCGGACGTACCGCCTCCGACGCTGGGCAACGACAAGACGCCTCCGCTGACGCCGGACCCGATGGTCGTGCCGCCGCTCAAGGGCCCGGACGTACCGCCTCCGACGCTGGGCAACGACAAGACACCTCCGCTGACGCCAGATCCGCTGGTGGCACCGCCGCTCAAGGGCCCGGACGTGCCGCCGCCGACGCTGGGCAATGACAAGACGCCTCCGCGGACGCCGGATCCGCTGGTGGCACCGCCGCAGAAGGGCCCGGACGTACCGCCTCCGACGCTGGGCAACGACAAGACGCCTCCGCTGACGCCGGACCCGATGGTCGTGCCGCCGCTCAAGGGCCCGGACGTACCGCCTCCGACGCTGGGCAACGACAAGACACCTCCGCTGACGCCAGATCCGCTGGTGGCACCGCCGCTCAAGGGCCCGGACGTGCCGCCGCCGACGCTGGGCAATGACAAGACGCCGCCGCTGACGCCGGATCCGCTGGTGGCACCGCCGCAGAAGGGCCCGGACGTGCCGCCGCCGACGCTGGGCAACGACAAGACGCCTCCGCTGACGCCGGACCCGATGGTCGTGCCGCCGCTCAAGGGCCCGGACGTGCCGCCGCCGACGCTCGGCAATGACAAGACGCCGCCGCTGACGCCGGATCCGCTGGTGACACCGCCGCTCAAGGGCCCGGACGTGCCGCCGCCGACGCTCGGCAACGACAAGACGCCTCCGCTGACGCCGGATCCGCTCGTGGTGCCGCCGCAGAAGGGCCCGGACGTGCCGCCGCCGACGCTGGGCAATGACAAGACGCCGCCGCTGACGCCCGATCCGCTGGTGACACCGCCGCTCAAGGGCCCGGACGTGCCGCCGCCGACGCTGGGCAATGACAAGACCCCGCCGTTGACGCCGGATCCGCTGGTGACACCGCCGCTCAAGGGCCCGGACGTACCGCCTCCGACGCTGGGCAACGACAAGACACCTCCGCTGACGCCAGATCCGCTGGTGGCACCGCCGCTCAAGGGCCCGGACGTGCCGCCGCCGACGCTGGGCAATGACAAGACGCCGCCGCTGACGCCGGATCCGCTCGTGGTGCCGCCGCAGAAGGGCCCGGACGTGCCGCCGCCGACGCTGGGCAACGACAAGACGCCTCCGCTGACGCCGGACCCGATGGTCGTGCCGCCGCTCAAGGGCCCGGACGTGCCGCCGCCGACGCTCGGCAATGACAAGACGCCGCCGCTGACGCCGGATCCGCTGGTGACACCGCCGCTCAAGGGCCCGGACGTGCCGCCGCCGACGCTCGGCAACGACAAGACGCCTCCGCTGACGCCGGATCCGCTCGTGGTGCCGCCGCAGAAGGGCCCGGACGTGCCGCCGCCGACGCTGGCCAATGACAAGACACCTCCGTTGACGCCGGATCCGCTGGTGACACCGCCGCTCAAGGGCCCGGACGTACCGCCTCCGACGCTGGGCAACGACAAGACCCCGCCGTTGACGCCGGATCCGCTGGTGACACCGCCGCTCAAGGGCCCGGACGTACCGCCCCCGACGCTCGGCAACGACAAGACGCCTCCGCTGACGCCGGATCCGCTGGTGACACCGCCGCTCAAGGGCCCGGACGTACCGCCCCCGACGCTGGGCAACGACAAGACGCCTCCGCTGACGCCGGATCCGCTCGTGGTGCCGCCGCAGAAGGGCCCGGACGTGCCGCCGCCGACGCTGGGCAATGACAAGACGCCGCCGCTGACGCCGGATCCGCTGGTGACACCGCCGCTCAAGGGCCCGGACGTGCCGCCGCCGACGCTGGGCAATGACAAGTCCCCGCCGTTGACGCCGGATCCGCTGGTGGCACCGCCGCTCAAGGGCCCTGACGTGCCGCCGCCGACGCTGGGCAACGACAAGACGCCTCCGCTGACGCCGGATCCGCAGGTGGTGCCGCCGCTCAAGGGCCCGGACGTGCCGCCGCCGACGCTGGGCAACGACAAGACGCCTCCGCTGACGCCGGACCCGATGGTCGTGCCGCCGCAGAAGGGCCCGGACGTACCGCCTCCGACGCTGGGCAACGACAAGACGCCGCCGCTGACGCCAAACTACATTGCGCAGGTCTCCGGCGATGATACCGGGTCGGTGACCGAGGACACGGCCCAGACGACAGGCGGCAAGCTCGACGTGACCGACCCGGACGAGGGCCAGGCGCAGTTCGTGCCGATGCCATCTGCGGCCGGCGCGCATGGCACGTTCGCGGTGCAGCCGGACGGGACCTGGACCTACACGCTCGACAACGACCAGCCGGCGGTTCAGGCGCTGACCTCGGGCGGCCGGCAGCTCACCGATACGGTGACGGTCTCGACGATCGACGGGACGACGCAGCAGATCACCGTGACGATCAACGGCACCGACGATGGTGCGCAGATCACCGGGACGGCGGTGGGGACGGTCACCGAAGACACCCATCTCACGACCTCCGGCAAACTCGATGTGACCGACCCGGATGCGGGGGAAGCGGCGTTTGTGCCGATGCCCTCCGCGGCAGGCGCGCACGGCACCTTCACCGTCGATGCGGACGGAACCTGGAGCTACCAGCTCGACAACAGCCAGGCAGCGGTTCAGGCGCTGGGGCCGAACAGCGCGCCGCTGACCGACACGCTGACGGTGACGAGTGTCGATGGGACCAGCCATGTGCTCACGGTGACCATCTCCGGCACCAATGATGCGCCGGGGCTGACGGCGACGACGGCCTCTGCGACGGAGGACGGCGCGCAGGTGACCGGCAGCTTGCCGGGCACGGACGTGGATACGGGCGACAGTCTGAGCTACGCGGTGACCGGCGCGACGCCGGCGGGCTTCACGCTGGATCCGGATGGCAGCTGGAGCTTCGATCCTTCGAACGCAGCGTATCAGTCGCTTGCGGAGGGCCTGGGTCTTCCGGTGCAGATTGCGGTGAGCGTGACCGACAGCGCGGGGGCGACGACGGCCTCGACGCTTACGATCACGGTGACGGGTACGGACGACCAGCCGGTGGTGGCTGGCGCCGTGACGCTGCCGGGCGGACCTGAGGACCAGACGCAGGTGATCACGGCGGCACAGCTTCTTGGCCGGACAACGGATGTGGACGCGGGCGATGTGCTGTCGGTGTCGGGCCTCCCGGTGGCGGATCACGGCACGTTCTCGCAGAACGCCGGCAGCAGCTTCACCTATCATCCCGAGCCGAACTACAACGGCCCGGTGGCGATCAGCTACGCGGTGACGGACGGCACGGGGCCGAGCGTTCCGGCGAGCGCGTCGATGGTGCTGAGCCCTGTGGGCGACCCGGCGGTGATCACCGGTGGCGCCGGAACGGTGACGGAGGATGTGCATGTCACCGGGGGCAACCTGACGACCGGCGGGACGCTTGGGATCACGGATCCGGATGCGGGCGAGGCGGCGTTCACGCCGGTGACGGCGGGTGCGGGGCGCTATGGCAGCTTCACGCTGGATGCTCACGGAGCCTGGACCTACACTGCCGACAACAGCCAGGCAGCGGTTCAGGCGCTGGGGCCGAACAGCGCGCCGCTGACCGACACGCTGACGGTGACGAGTGTCGATGGGACCAGCCATGTGCTCACGGTGACCATCTCCGGCACCAATGATGCACCGGTCGTCAGCCACGGAGACCTAGGCAGCACCAATCAGGATCAGCCGCGAAGCTTTACCGAGACCGAGCTGCTACAGAGTGTGCAGGCCACCGATGTCGACACCGGGGATACGCTCAGCATCAGGTCGGTGAGCGTCGATCCGCAGTTTGGCTCGTTCAGCCAAGGGCAGGGCGGCGCGTGGGAGTTCCACCCGGTTGCAGGAGGCATGCATGACAACATCCCCGTGCAGATCGTGGTGCGTGACAGCAGCGGGGCGACCAGCACGGCGAGCGCAGATCTCAACGTCTCGCCGCTGCCACAGCCGACACAGGTGCAGGGCGTCGGTACGCAGCACCTGACGGGCAGTTTCTCCGGTACAGCCGGTGGCTGGCGGATCGCGACGCCCGGTGGCGGCAGCGTCGTGACGTTGCAGGGGCAGTATGGCACTCTGACGATCAATCCTCAGACCGGGCATTTCGATTACCACTACAACCCGGACACGGCGGTTATCAAACACGGCGGGAGCGAGGCGGTGCCCGGGCTGCATACCGATCCCTTCACTATCATGCGCCATGGCCAGATGGTCGGCGATGCCGAGGTCGTGGTGAAGATCGACGTGCAGAGCGTCCACGGCAATAGCGGACACCATATCGACCACACGACGCTTCAAGGCATCACCCTCGTGCCGGTCGCGCCCTCACAGCCGGACGAACCTGACGACTCCACGGTCGAGAGCGTGACCATCAGCCCAATTGCCGACGACGCGGCTGGCCTGCCGGATCATAACGGGCTCGATGCCGCCGCACTGGGCGTGGCGCAGGATGCGGTCGCGCCTGCCGAGCCTGATCACCTTGCAGCGGAGCCGGACGACGCAGGTGCAGCGCCGCATCCGTCGCCGGGGCTTGCGGACCACGGCATAGGGGCGACATCGGAGCCAGAGCCGGACACAATGGCGCCTTACCTGCAAGCGGTCGGTGGCGGCGCCCCTCCGCCACAGGCCGACGTCGATCATGGCACGTCTGCCTATCTCGACAGCCTCGGCGTCAGCCCGGCCGATCTGCCCGACCCCGGCCAGAACGGCGTGCCCGACGATCCGGGGCTGCTGCCCGATCCGGCGGGGCTCGAGGCCGAGCACCACCCCGATCCCGAGGCGCATCACGATCTCCCAGTCGACGATCCGGTCGACGACCCAAGCCTGCCCGACCCCATGGACGACAGTTCCGGCTGAACCGCAAACCGGCGCGCAGCCATTGCGCCAACATTCCCAGGGTCAGGACACGTTCTCGTTCTGCGCGTCACTCAGCCAGAAAAGATCAGTCATGTTCACCGCTCGTTTTCGAGCCATGAATCACGCTGAGAGGCGTAAATTGTCAATCGGCAGCGAACTTTGACCCCCTTCCGGCGTCCAATAATGACCCCCTCGTTTGGCACAGCTTGCCCGGGGCGGCGTAGCCCCTAAGTCGCGCAGCCGGCTCGGGCAAGCTGATCAGGCGCGTGTCTTAAAGCGCCAGCTCTCGTTGCCGGTTTCGATGATGTCGCAGTGGTGGGTGAGGCGATCCAGAAGCGCGGTTGTCATCTTTGCGTCGCTGAAGACGCTGGGCCATTCACCGAAGTCCAGATTGGTGGTGACGATGATCGAGGTGCGTTCGTAGAGGCGACTGATCAGGTGGAACAGCAGTTGCCCGCCTGTCTGGGCGAATGGCAGGTAGCCAAGCTCGTCGAGGATCACGAAGTCCATCCGACAGAGGAGATCGGCGATGCGCCCTTGCCTGTCGTCGCGTGCCTCGGCATCGAGCTTGTTCACCAGGTCGACGACGTTGAAGAAGCGGCCCCTCTTGCCGCTGCGGATGCAGGCCCGGGCAATCCCGACAGCCAGATGCGACTTGCCGGTCCCGGTGCCACCGATGAGCACGACGTTGCGCTGCTGCTCGAGGAACTCCGCGCTGACGAGGACGCGCACCAGCGTCTCATTGACCGGCGTCTCCTCAAAGTCGAACTCGTTGACTTCCTTGGCAAGTGGCAGCTTCGCGATGGTCATCTGGTATTTGATCGAGCGTGCCTGCTTCTCGTTGATCTCGGCATGCAGAAGGTCGCCCACGATCTGCTGAGGTTCGTGTTGACGCTTCACCGCGGTCGCGATGATCTCGTCATATGCCGCCCTCATTCCGTAGAGCTTGAGCTGGCCCATCGCGTCAGAACCTTTGATCTTTCCATGATCTCGTCTCCTGAGCTGTCGTAGCGGGTGCAATCGGCACCGGCTGGCAGCGTAGCGCAGCGCGTCCGCGTGGTGATTGTCAGGGGTGGCGCGGGTTCCCGACGGCGCGCCAGAATGTTGAGAACAACGGCGGAGGAATGCACGCCTTCCTCGAGCGCTTCAGCGCACGCTGCTTCGACAGCATCCAGCCCATCCGTCAGAACCGCGCTGAGAACATCCACCATCTGCCGATCGCCATTGGGTGCTCTCCCCAGCTTGCGCTGGACCCGCCGCATGGCAGGTGGCAGCTCCCACTCCTTGAAGGGGGCGCCATTCCGCAAGGCGCCGGGTTTCCGTGCGAGCACGGGGATGTAGTGCAGCGGGTCGTAGACATCTTTGCCACGTCTGAAGACGCGCGCATGCTCACCCACGAGCTTGCCATCCTGCCAGAGCTCGACGCGTTCAGCATAGGCGCGGATCTCGACGGGACGGCCGACGGCATGAGCCTCGACCGAGTAGCGGTTGTTGTCGAACCGGACGAGGCAGGTCTTCGAGACCGAGGCCGGCACCGCATGGTATCCGTCGAAGGGGCCAGCATAGGGCACAAGGCTTGGGCGCTCAGCCTCGAGACGTCCCAGGTCGATCGCTCGCGCAGCTCGGGGTGCGGGTGGGACTTGGCCCAGGCCAAGCAGCGATCTCGCAGCCAAGCATTCAGTTCGGCAAGGCTTTTGAAGCGCGGTCGCGGCACGAAGAAGCGCCGGCGCACGACACCGACCTGGTTCTCGACCTGGCCTTTCTCCCATCCCGATGCAGGCGTGCAGGCCACCGGATCGACAAGGTAGTGCCCGCACATCTGTTGGAAGCGGCGATTGTAGGCACGCTCCCGGCCAACGAAGATCGTCTCCACCGCTGTCTTCATATTGTCGTAGATGCCCCGCGCACAGGCGCCACCGAAGAACGCAAATGCCCGGTCGTGTGCGTCGAAGACCATCTCTTGCGTCTCGCGTGGATAGGCCCTGACGAAGAGCATTCGACTATGGCACAGCCGGACATGAGCGACCTTGACCGTCATACTCACACCATCGATCAGGACGATCTCGTGGCTCCAGTCGAACTGGTAGGCTTCTCCAGGCGCGAAGGTCAGCGGCACATAGGCGGAGGCTGATGCCTCACGTTCCGACCTCGCCCACGCCGCAGCATAGCGCCGCACCGCATCGTATCCGCCTGCGTAGCCGAGGACCTGCAACTCCTCGAACAGACGGATGCGGGTGAGCCGGTCGCGCTTGGGCTTGCGCGCGTTCTCCTCAAGCATCCGATCAAGCTCGGCCTTCCAGGGACCGATCTTCGGCTGCGGCTGGACACTGCGCTCGTAGGTGAGTTCCGTCACACCAGAACGGATCACTTTCCGGACGGTGTTCCGCGAGACACGCAGGTCACGACAGATCTGCTTGATCGATTTGCCGTCCTGGAAATATGCCCGACGGATCTTCGCGATAGTCTCCACGACCAACATCCCAAAATTGCTCCCGGTTGTTCCCAGGAGCATGATGACCATCAATGTAAGGGGGTCATTCTTGGACGCCGATCACCCCGCTACGGGGTCAGTTTTCCATGCCTGTTCACAGGCAGATGGTGAGATCGCTGGATCAGCCGATCGTGCTCGCACAGGATTTGCCCTTCCGCGGCGACCACGAGGCGATCGGGGTAAATCCGGAGGCTGATTGGTCTATTGGCGAAGGAGGCGCGGACGCTGTAGCGATTGCGCTCGAAGCTGATCAAGCAGGTCGGTGACACGCGCTTGCTCTGCTCGACAAAGCCGTCGAAGGCGGGCGGCAATTGCATGAGCGCCGCTTGCTCCGAGCCCCAAGCATCCGCGATGCTGCCGGAGAGGGTGCCATGGGGGATTTCGCGCCAGAACTCCATACAGCGCCGCTCCAGCCATGCGTTCAGCGAAGCAAGGTCGGGGAAGTTCGGCATGGGGTTCCATAAGCGCGGGCGGGCGTCCTGGACGTTCTTTCCGACCTGACCCTTTTCCCAGCCCGCCGCCGGATTGCAGAACTCCGGCTCGAACACGTAGTGGTTTGCCATGGCCAGGAAGCGCATGTTCACCTGACGCTCTTTGCCACGGCCAACCCGGTCCACCGCCGTCTTCGCGTCCATTGTCCTCGGGCCAATGGCGGATCAATGAACGCTGTCGTAGATCCCACGCTCCGGAACGTCGCCTAAGACGCGGAAGCCGTGCCAGTGGGCATCGAACAGCATCTCGTGGGTCTGCAGCAAATAGGCTCGGACGAGGAAGGCGCGGCTGTGAGACAGCTTGATATGCGCGACCTGCAGCTTCTTGCGCTCTCCGCCAAGCACCGCATAGTCTTCGCTCCAGTCGAACTGGAAGGCCTCCCCGGGCCGGAACGACAAGGGGACGAAGATGCCGCGCCCGGTGGTCTGCTGTTCGCGCTGGCGTGCTACCCGCCATTTTCGGGCGAAGGCCGCAACCCGGTTGCAGGACCCCGTGTAGCCGAGCGCCACGAGGTCGCCATGCAACTGCTTCAGGGTTCGGCGCTGCTTGCGTGACTTTGCCGCCTCCGTCTTCAGCCACGCAGCAAGCTTTTCAGCGTAGGGGTCAAGCTTGCTCGACCGAGCCGGAACGTTGAACTTCGGCTCGATCGTCCCTGCTCTCAGATATTTCTTGATGGTGTTCCGCGACAGGCCGGTTCGGCGTGAGATCTCTCGGATCGGCAGCTTTTCCCGCAAGGCCATGCGGCGGATGACGTTCAAAAGTCCCATGTGGATCACTCCGGAAACCCTCGCTGCAAGCTGCGTTGCGGGGAGGGTCACATCGGTCAATTCTCAATGGAAATTACGCGCTCTCCCGGCTCAGTTCTGGTTGGAAATCAACACGCCAGGCCCGCAGCGCGCCCCTCGTCGCCGAGTTTGGCAACTGGCTGCAGGCACAGCGCCTTCGGGTCTCGGCCAAGTCGCGCCTGGGCGAGAAGCTGACATACATCCATCGCCAGTGGGCCGGTCTGCAGACCTTCCTCCACGACGGCCGCGTCGAGATCGCCTCCAACGCCATCGAGAACCTGATCCGTCCCATCGCCCTGACGAGAAAGAACGCACTCTTCGCCAGACACGACGAGGGTGGCCGCACTTAGGCCCGCATCGCATTCCTGATCGCCACCGCAAAGATCAACGGGGTGGAGCCCTTCGCCTATCTGAAGGCGACCCTCGAAGCCATCGCCGCCGGTCACCCGACCAGCACGATCGACGATCTGCTTCCTTGGAACTTCGCCCTGTCAAGCTGAACGGGCGTGGTGCGCAGACACCGCTTACCATGGTGAGACTGAGCGTTACATTGTGTCGAAGCGCTCGATCTGGCGGTGGACGCGCAACGGCATGGAACATGACCGTGTCGTCCTACATCAATCAGGGTAGCCTGCGGGCGCTTGCATCGGGTGACAGCTGGTCAGCCACGGCGCTGCGCGCGCCACCCGGCCGAGGGCTCAGCGCTCGATTTCCTGCGCGACCTGTCCGTAGGCGAGCAGGGCGAAGAGGCCAGTGCCGCCGAGGATGTTGCCCATCAGCGTGGCGCCGAGCAGGGATGCCACGCCAAGCGGTCCGACCTCGCCGGTCAGCAGCAGCAGGAACATCTCGGCCGAGCCCGCGATGACGTGGGTGAAACCGCCCATCGCGATCAGGTAGGTGAACATCACGATCACCAGCACCGAGGCGCCGCGCGCCGAGGGCATCATCCAGACGATCGCCGCGACGTAGAACCCTGCGGGGACACCAAGCGTGAACGCCTCCCACGGGGTGTGCTCGGCGAAGTGGCGCGAGATCGCGATCATGCCCTGCACGTTCTCCGGCGGGATCGAGCCGCCCCACACCGCGAAGGCGATGGCAAGGAAGGTGCCGACGAAATTGGCCAGCAGGATCACCGCCCAGAGCCTGGCCGTACACCATAGCATCTTCGGCGTGCGCTGCACGAGCAGCGGCAGAATCGCGGTGAGCGTGTTCTCGGTGAACAGCTGCAGACGCCCGAGGATCACCAGCACGAAGCCCACGGAATAGCCGAGATTCTCGATGGCGGCCTGGTAGGGATGGCCTTCGAACATCGTGTGCAGGATGCCCTCGGCGAGGACCGAGGCGGTGATGCCCAGCCCCGCCGCCACGCCCGACCACCAGAGCGAGGAGAGCGGGCGCTCGAGTTCCTCCACGCCCTCTTCGTGCACGATGCCGTAGACCGACACGGCGCTGAGCCCCTGATTGTCGGCGATGTCCCGCTTTTCCTGCTCGGACGGGTGGGGGGGCTTTTCGTGCGGGGCAGTTCTGGGCATCGGTGCGGGTCTTTCAATCTCTGGCGGGCCGCCATCGGCCCGTACGGCTGGCCTCGGTCGCGCCGCGGCGAGGTGAGGCAATGTTGCCGTCACAGGTAGGTCGGAGCGGGAGAAAGGGTATCGCTTATCGTGATGCAGATCGGTCTTTGCCCGGATTGAGACGGCAAGCGATAGGAGGGCCGCAGAAGCGGTAGCGTTTGGGGCCGTCGGTGCCCGAGCCGGGCCTGGGTCGTCTTCGGGCCCGCCCCGCAGGGTCGCGCCATTGATGCGGCTGTCTCATGAGTGGATGTCGGAAGGCGCCGGTTATCGGCAGGGGGCAATGCTTCTAGATTGTGGCCAGACGGTGCGGGCGCCCCCGGGCAAGTCCCCGTTCCGACCCGCGTTCAGGCCCGGCAGGGCCAGCAAGAAAAGGAGATCACCATGATCCTGCAAGATACCGACACCCTTCCGAATGGTGTGGCCGTCCCGAAACTGGCGCTCGGCACCTGGATGATCGACGACGACAAGGTCGCCGACGCGGTCGTCGCTGCCGTCAAGCTCGGCTATCGCCACATCGACACCGCTCAGGCCTATGGCAACGAGCGCGGCGTGGGCGAAGGCATCCGCGCCTGTGGCGTGGCCCGCGAAGACCTCTTCGTGCAGACCAAGCTCGCCGCCGAGATCAAGGATTACGACGGTGCCAAGGCCGGCATCGAAGCCTCGCTCGAGACCCTCGGGCTCGACTATATCGACCTGATGATCATCCACAGCCCGCAGCCCTGGGCCGACTGGGCCGGCGAAGACCGCTTCTTCGAGGGCAACCTCGCGGCGTGGAAAGCGCTGGAAGAGGCCGTCGAGGCCGGCAAGATCCGCGCCATCGGCGTGTCGAATTTCCAGAAGCAGGACCTTGACAACCTGCTGCAGAACGCCGCGACCAAGCCGATGATCAATCAGGTGCTGGCCCATGTCGGCAACACGCCGTTCGAGCTGATCGACTATGCCAAGTCGAACGGCATGCTGGTCGAGGCCTATTCGCCCATCGCCCACGGCAAGATCCTCGACAATGAAGAGGTCGGTGCCATTGCTGCGAAATACGGCGTGAGCATTCCGCAGCTCTGCATCCGCTACGTGCTGCAGCTGGGCCTTCTGGCGCTGCCCAAGACCGCCAATCCCGAGCACATGAAGACCAATGCCGACGTGGATTTCGAGATCACCGACGCGGATATGGACGTGCTGAAATCGCTCACCGCCAAGGATTACGGCGACGCAAGCGCCTTCCCGGTCTACAGCGGCAAGCAGTAAGCGTCACTTTGAAGACCTGGAACCGGGGCCGCGCTGCGCGGCCCCGTTTTCATGTGGAGCGATGGCTTCGGCCCGTGGATCGGTCCGCTGCGGATCAGCACGGGCGAAGAATGGTCACCGGCACCGCGCGCCGGGCGCCGGCTGTTTGTCCGCGCGGTCGCACATCCGCGCATTGAGACGGGCCATCTTGCCCTCGGGCAGGTGGGCCTGACGCACAAAGAAACGGGGCGCGCCGGAAAGGCACGCCCCGTAAAGCTGGATCTCAAGAGCGGATCAGGCGCCGCCGAACTCGTGCTTCGACAGCGGCAGGCTGCGGATGCGCTCGCCGGTCAGCGTTGCCACCGCGTTGACGATGGCGGGGCCAACGGCCGGCAGGCCGGGTTCGCCGACGCCGCCCATGGGGGCGCCGCTCTCGATGATGCGCACATGCACCTCCGGCATCTGGTCGGGGCGCAGGATCGGGTAGAGATCGAAGTTGCGCGCCGTGGGCTCGCCGTCCTCGTAGGTCAGCTCTTCGACCAGCGTCTGCGACACGCCGAGCGCGACGGCGGATTGCACCTGCGCCTCGACGATGGCCGGGTTGACGATCTGGCCGGGGTCGATGGCGACCCAGACCTGATGCACCGCCACTTCGCCACCGTCGAGCGAGACCTCGGCGATCGCCGCCGCCTCGGAGCCGAAGGGCGAGGCCATGGCGATGCCGCGCGCGCGCTGGCTGCCGTCCTCGGCCTCGAACGGGCCGGGCTGCCAGCCGCCCGAGAGCTCGCCCACCGCCTCGAGCAGAGTGCTCAGGCGCTGGTTGTCGGTGAGCAGCGCGCGGCGCATCTCGAACGGGTCCTGACCGGCGGCGCCGGCGATCTCGTCGAGAAAGCCCTCGTACATGAAATCATGCATCGAGTGGCCGACCGCGCGCCAGTAGCCGATCACCGCCGGGTTGGGGTGGAAGATCTGGCCGACATGGCTGTTGGCGATGGCGTAGCTCTTGCCCGAGATGCCCTCGGTCGCCGAGGGGTCGCTGCCCACCGGCGCGTCGTACCAGCGCCCGGTCGGGCCCTCGCCAACGACCTCGACCGACAGCGCGGTGGGGCCGTCGGGACCGATCGCGCCACGGAAGCGCGCAAGGCCCAGCGGGCGCGGTGCATCGCGCAGGAAGTCTTCCTCGCGGGTCCAGATCAGCTTGACGGGCTGGCCCACGGCCTTGGCCAGCGCGATGGCCTGCGGGAACGGGTTCGAAGTGGCGTAGAGGAAGTGCCGACCGAAGAAGCCGCCGAGCATCTGCGAGTGGATGCTGACCTGCGAGGGATCGAGCCCGGCGACCTGCGCCGCAGTGCCCTGGAACATCTCGGGTGCCTGACAGGAAGTCCAGACCTCGAGCGTGCCGTCGTCGTTGAAGCGCGCGGTGGCCGAGGGCGGCTCGAGCTGGCCATGCACCACGAAGGGCGCGTCGTAGATCGCCTCGATCACCGTGTCGGCGCTTTCGAGGGCCGAGGCGGCATCGCCCTTGGCTTCGACCTCGACGATCTCGCCTTTCTTGCCGGCCAGCGTGTCGCGGAACACGTCGGTCGAGAAATCCGCCGGCATCGGCCATTGCGCCTCGCCCTCGGTCCATTCGACCTCGGCGGCCTCCACGGCGCGGCGGGCCTGCCAGAACTTGCCGGCCACCACCGCGACGGCGCCGTCGAGCAGATGCACCGAGTGCACCCCGCGCATCGCCTCGATCTCGGAGAGGTTGCTGACCGAGGCCGGCGTCAGGCCAAGGCGCGGCGCGTGCTGCACCGCCGCCAGAAGCATTCCGTCGACCTCGACATCGATCGAGTACTTCGCCTGTCCGGTCGACTTGTCGCGCACGTCGAGACGCGGCACCGGGGTCTTGATCCAGCGGAACTCGGACGGGTCGCGCAGCGTCACCTCGGCGGGCACCGGCAGGTCCATCGCCACCGCCGCAAGCTCGCCATAGCCGGCGCGGCGGCCGGAGGCCTCGTGCACGACCATGCCCGGCTCGGTGGTGAGCTCGGAGGCGTCAACGCCCCAGTCCTGCGCCGCGGCCTCGAGGAACATCGCCCGGGCCGAGGCCCCAAGTTGGCGCATCAGCTCGTAGGAGGTGCGGGTCGACATGCTGCCGCCGGTGATGCGGAAACCGCCCATGACGTCATAGGGCGGGCCTGCGGGGGCGATCTCGACCGAGAAGTTCTCGGGCGCCAGATCCAGCTCTTCGCCGACCACCTGCGCAAAGGTGGTGTAGATGCCCTGGCCGCCCTCGATGAAGGGGCTGAGCAGCTTGGCGGTGCCGTCCTCGTGGATCTCGAGGAAGGCGGGCACGGCGGGACCGGCGGCGGCCTCGGCCTCCTGCGCCTTGGAGGGGCGCACGGGCAGGGTGGTGGACAGCACCAGCGCGCCGGTGCCGCTCAGGAAGCCGCGGCGCGAGACATTGACCGGCGCCTGCTTGAGGAGTTTCTGCATGAAGGTCATGGATCAGGCCTCCGACGCGTCGCGCACGGCGGCGCGGATCTTGTTGTAGGTCCCGCAGCGGCAGAGGTTCACCATCGCGTACTCGATATCCTCGTCGGTGGGGTTCGGCGTCTCGGTCAGCAGCGCGGTGGCGGCAAGCACCTGGCCCGACTGGCAGTAGCCGCATTGCGGCACCTGGTTGGCGACCCAGGCCTCGACAACGCGGCGGCCGGTCTCGGTCTCCTCGACGGTCTCGATGGTCTTGATCTCGGCGCCGGTGACGCTTTCTGCCGGGGTCTGGCAGGAGCGGGTGGGGTAGCCGTCGACAAGCACGGTGCAGGCGCCGCACTGCGCGATGCCGCAGCCATATTTGGTGCCGGTCAGTCCGAGTTCTTCTCGGATGACCCAGAGAAGCGGGGTGTCGGGATCGACGTCAACGTCGCGGCTTTCGCCGTTGATGGTCAGCTGCATGGCTTGGCTCCTTGTCGGACAAAGGACTGCGTGGCTCGGCATAATCACCGCTGCCGGGAACCGGCAGCGGTCAAAATACGTATCTTGAGTATAGCATAATCATCGCTTCATTGGTGCAGCATGGCTATACCGTGATCCGAGATAGCCTTCATGACAGGCGCTCATGAATGCGCTCCGGCGCGCGCCCAGGCAAGCGAGGCGGAGCCACGATTGACCCTGGGACGGCGAGACGCGATCCGGGAAAGGCGCAGCCTTCACCGTCGATCATTGCCCCGCCCTGCCGGCACGGCCTCCACCGTCGTGATGGCCGCGGGCGGGAGCCGGGTGGCTCTCGGACCCGCCGGCTGTGACGGTCATTGCGGGGCCAGCGCGTCCGCGCGCGGCAGCACCCGGTGGCGGAGCCAGACGGTGCCGGTGGCCAGCGTTTCGCTTGAGATCAGTTCGAGCCGGCGCGCAGCGATGGGGCCGTCATGGTCGTAGATCGATGCAACGCCGCTCTGGCCGTCGACCACCGGGTAGATCAGCGTGCTGGTCTCGTCGATCAGGTCGGCGGCGAGAAACGCGCCGTTCATCCGGCCCCCGCCCTCGAGCAGCAGGCGGCTCACGCCAAATGCCTCTCCGATGCGGATGAGCGCATCCTCGAGCTGGTCGCCCTCGGGGCCGGCAAAGATCACCGACACCCCGCGGGCGATCAGCATTTCGACATGCGCGTCCGGGACCTGCTCCGAGAGCACCAGAACGAGGTGTTCGCCGTCGAGCTCGCCGCTCTCGGGGTGCAGCGTGCCGTGGCGGTCGACGCAGATCGCGAGGGTGGCGCCGGCATGGCTGGCCACGTGGTCGGTGCGGGACGGCGCGGCGGGCCCGGGCACCGGCGTTTGCGAGGCGATGTAATGCTCCATCGTCCGACGGCCGACGATCCATCCATAGGCCCCAAGCTGGTCGGCGGCACCGTCGTAGATCTCGAGCAGGCTGTGCGCAGAGCAGGGCCAGCGCTCTGCCAGAAGCCGTCCGTCGAGAGACGTGATCATGTGGCAGATGATGTGGGGGCGTTGCATTCTGGCGGCCTCTGATCCTGTGGCAGTGTGGGCGTCCGCGTGATGATGCGGCGGCTCGGGCGGACCATAGGCTGTTCCGCGCCCCGCAGGTATGCCCGACCGGTCGCAGGCAGCGATGAACAGGGTTCATCAAACACGGGCGCAGGGGTTGTGCAGGCAGGGGGGGCGTGGCTCCGGGCCGCCCTCTGGCGCCCCGGAGCCGGTCTTGGGTCTTTCGCGACCTTCGGGCGGCAGGCTCAGCCGTCGTACTGTTCGTCCGAGACCTTCTCCATCCAGGTCACCGGCGAGCCGTCGATGCTTTCCTGAATGGCGATGTGCGACATCGCGTTCTCCGGCGAGGCGCCGTGCCAGTGCTTTTCACCGGCGGGGAAGAACACCACGTCGCCCATGGTCACTTCCTCGATCGGGCCGCCTTCGCGCTGCACCCGGCCGCGGCCGTAGGTGATGATGATGGTCTGGCCGGCGGGGTGGGTGTGCCACGCGGTGCGGGCGCCGGGCTCAAAGGTTACATGGGCGCCCGAGGTGCGGCCGGGCTCGTCGGCCTGGAACATCATCTCGAGACGGACGGTGCCGGAAAAGGTCTCTTCCGGGCCCTGTTGCGACGGGTTGCTTCCGCAGCGAATGATTTTCATGGGAGGTCTCCTTCTTCTGGGTCTGCGCCTTAGCGCAGTTTATCGAAACGGTAGGTCAGTGCGGGGCCGCCGGGCTGGACATAGGCCAGTTCGACCGTGGCCATAGCGAAAGGCTCGACATAGCGGCCATTGCGCAGGCCGCCGCAGTCGAGCGGCTCGAAGCCGATGTCGCGGATCAGGCCGCCGGCGATCTGCTTGGCGCCGTCATCGTCGGCATAGGTCAGCACCTGCGGCACGGGATCCTGCCCCTTGCGGGCATAGACCGGGGCAAAGCTCTCGGAAGGCGTGGTGTTGAAGCACGAGACCCAGCGCGTCTTGGGCCGCATCCGGGCCAGCTCCTCGGCGCCGGAGGAGGTGGTGCCGACCACGAGGTCGCGGTCGGAGGTGTCGAGCGGCACGCAGCAGTTCAGCACCACCTTGCCGTTCAGCGGCCCGGCCTGCTCAAGCACATCTTCGACCCGGCTCCAGTGCACCGCCAGCAGCAGCACGTCGCCGTGGCCCACGGCCTCGGAAACCGAGCCATGCTTGCCGCCGCAGTCCTTCGACAGCCGCTCGAGCTTGCTGTCGCTGCGCGAGTAGGAAAAGAGCACGTCATGTCCGGCGTCGGCCCAGTGCTTGCCAAGCTTGCCGCCCATCAGTCCCGATCCGAGAATGCCAATCTTCATCGTCTGCTCCTTGAACTGCGAGAGGGGCGTCTCCGCCCCCCTCTGTCGTGTGTCCGCGATTTACGAGCCGCGGTTCTCGAACACGTCCTTGGCAACCGGCATGGCCGAGAACACCTTCGGCCAGCCAGCGTAGAAGGCGAGGTGCGACAGCATCGCGCCGGCCTCTTCCTGGGTCATGCCGTTGTCCATGGCGCGGTTGAGGTGGAAGGTCATCTGCTCGGGCTGGCCGGCGGCGATGAGCGCCGCCACCGTCACCATGCTGCGGTCGCGCGGCTCGAGTGCCGGGCGGCGCCACAGGTCGAGGAAGAGCATCTGCTCGGTGGTGTCGACCACGCCCTGGCTCACGTCGCCATAGGTGCTCTGGACAAAGTCCTGACGGCTGGCCTCGGCCTCTTCGTCATAGCCCAGCAGCTCGGGGTCGACGGCCGGAAGGTCTTCGGCGGTGACACCGCGGGCCTCATAGACCGGGGCCATCGCTTCGGCCGCGGCGGTGGCGTTGCCCCAGCCGGTGTAGAAGGCGAGGTGGGTGATGGTCTCGGACAGCTCGGCCGGGGTCACGCCCGCATCGAGCGCCAGCTCGACATAGGAGCCGAGGTTCTCGGTCTCGTGCCGGGTCATCAGCGCCGCGAAGGTGACGAGCGCGCGGTCGCGCATCGACATCTGCTCACCGGACCAGACGTCGCCGATCAGACCGTCCGTCGAGTAGGCTTCGAGCGCAGGTGCGACCTGGCCCACGGCGGAGGGCAGGGTGGTCGAGACATCCTGAGCGGAGGCGGTGGTGGCGGCAAGTGCGAACGCCGAAGCGGCGAAATAGGTCTTCATGACATGGCTCCTCTGTCGGTTTGCAGTGTCTGCCTGACAGATGTGGCGCGCGCTGCCCTTAGGTTAATGCCACGTCTGACGATCGCACTCATGATGACGTCTCATCAATCCTCAGCGCCGCTCCCGCAGTGCCGCGAGCACCACCTCGAAGGCCGAGGACGGGCGCTGACGGCTGGGATAATAGAGGTGAAAGCCCGGGAAGGAGGGGCAATAGTCGTCGAGGCAGGTCCTCAGCCGTCCGGCCTCGATATGGGGCTGCGCCAGCCGCTCCGGAACAAGCGCCAGTCCGTGCCCGTCCATTGCCGCGCGCAGCACCGGGTTGATGGTGTTGAAACAGGTCTGGCCCGAGACCTTCACGCGGATCTCGTTGCCGTCCGCATCCTCGAACTCCCAGGCGTAGAGCGCGCCATGCGTCGACAGCCGCAGGTTCACGCAGCGATGGTCGCTGAGCTCGGTCGGCTCCTGCGGCACCCCGGCGGCCTCGTAATAGCCCGGCGCGGCAACGCAGATCATGCGCTCGTCGGGGCCGATGCGCATCGAGATCATGCCCTCGCTCACCTGATCGCCGTAGCGCACCCCGGCGTCGCATTGCGACGAGGCGAGGTCGGTATAGCCGTAATCCATCACGAACTCGACATTCACCGCCGGATGCTCCTTCAGCACCGGCGAGAGCTTCGGCCAGAGGATCGACTCGATGGCGTATTCCACCGCCACGATGCGCACCGTGCCGGTGGGTTGATCGCGCGAGTCGTTCAGCGCCAGCAGCCGCGCCTCGATCTTCTCGAAGCACGGGTTGAGCGTGGCAAGCAGATCCTCGCCCTCGAGCGTCGGGGCGACGGAGCGTGTGGTGCGGGTGAGCAGCCGCAGCCCGAGCCGCTGCTCGAGCCCCTTGATGGCGTGGCTCAGCGCCGATTGCGACACGTTGAGCCGCGCCGCCGCCTTGGTGAAGCTGCGCTCCTCGGCAACCGCGGCCAGTGCGATGAGGTCGTTGATGTTTTCGCGGATCATGGTGGAGGGGTCACTGCTGAGGGTCGGAATGGGTGTGTCTCCCCTTACCTATATATGTGCGAGTTTCATCAAGTCCATTGATTGTCCAATGCCCTAATCGAGACGGATCAGACGATCCCGCGAGGCCCCGTCGCGGCGCGGCGAGCGGTTGGTGGTGATGGCAAAGACGCCGCTTTCCGTAACCAGAACGTCGCGCATCCGTCGCCCGCATCGAAGGCGGTCGAGACGGTGCCATCGGCGTCGACCCCGAGCACGGCACCGGCGCGCAGACCGGCGAGCAGCAGGCGTTGTCCATCCCAGGCCAGCCCCGACGGCGCCCATGTGCTGCGCCCGGAATGGGCCAGCGGAGCGTGCATCCCGTCGCCGGTCTCGTCGCCCTGGATCAGTGGCCAGCCGTGGTTGCCGCCCGCCTCGACGCGGTTCAGCTCGTCATGGCCGGACTGGCCGTGCTCGGCGGCAAAGAGCTGGCCGTCGCTGTCCCACGCGATCCCCTGCGGGTTGCGGTGGCCCAGCGAATAGACCGGCGAGCCGGGGAAGGGGTTGTCGTCGGGGATGGCGCCATCGGGCGTCAGGCGCAGGATCTTTCCCGCGAGGCTCTGCATGTCCTGCGGCCGGTCGCGGTTCTCGGTCCAGCCGGTGGTGACGTAGAGCATTCCGTCCGGGCCAAAGGCCACGCGGCCGCCATTGTAGAGCGGGTGGCCGGGAATGCCGTCCAGCAGAACGCGGGTCTCGACCCAGGCATCACCGCGCCGTTCCACCTCGATCACCCGGTTCACGCGCGCCTCGGGGGTACCGGTGTGCTGATAGAGCACGACGCGCCCGGTCTCGGCGAAGTCGGGCCGCAGCGCCAGGCCGAGCAGCCCGCCGCCGCGATGGTTCAGGATCGGCGCGCTTGTCTCGACCGGCAGGCGGGTGAAATCGCCGTCGGCGAAGAGGCCCAGCGTGCCGGCCTTCTCGGTGACGTAGAGCGCGCCCGCATGGGCCTCGATGTCCCACGGGTAGTCGAGCCCGTCGAGAACGGTTTCGGCCGCCGCCGCGGGAAACGCGGTGACGGCCGTGATCAGCGCGGCCCCGAGGAGGCCGCGCAGTCCGGTGGCGCGATTACTCGCCATTGTACTCTTCGTCGGAGACCAGCTCGCCCCAGGTCACGGCGGAGCCGTCTTCATTGGCTTGGATGGCGTAGTGTGTGACCGAGGTGGTGTCGGTGGCACCGTGCCAGTGATTGACGCCTTCGGGCGCGAAGACCACGTCGCCGGTGCGCATGATCTGCTTGGGCTGGCCTTCTTCCTGGTACCATCCGGTGCCGGCGGTCACGACGAGATACTGACCGATCGGGTGGGTGTGCCAAGCCGAGCGCGCGCCGGGCATGAAGGTGACCTCGCCGGCGCTGACATCGTTCATGTTGGGGCCGAAGACCGGCGCCACGAAGACGGTGCCGGTGAAGGTTTCCTCGCTGCCGATCTGGCCGCCGCGCTCGAGTCCGGTGGTCTGGGACATCTCCTGCGCGAACGCGGCAGGGGCGGTTGCGAGCACGAGGGCGGCTGCGGTGAGGGTGCGTGTCATGTCTGGTCGTCTCCGTATGGTTGCGAGAGGCGGCCGGCTGGCCTGGAGCCGGGCAGCACCCGGTCTCTTACCTTAGGAGGTAAGTGAGGATGGCGACAGGATAATGCCGATCAGGCGGTAACGCTCATGAGGCCCCCTCATGAGCCGGCGTCGTGAGCCGGAGGCGAGGAGAGGCGCGCCGCAACGCGCGCTGTGCTAGGATGGTTCCTGCGGGATTGATGATCACCGCTCATGGGAGGGAGAAATATGCAGGGGCTAAAGATTCTGCGCCGCCCGGTTAGATATCGTCTCATTCAAGGGGCGGGACCGCCGCCTCACCCGTGCAAGACCGCCTCGCAAGGAGGACGACCGCAATGACGAAGATCACCGTAACCGTCGGAGAAACGCAGCTTCAGGCCACGCTCGACGACACGCCCGCCGGGCGCGATTTCGCAGCGATGCTGCCGCTGGAGCTGCGCCTCAGCGATTATCACGGCATCGAGAAGGTCGCGGACCTGCCGCGCAAGCTCGACACCACCGATGCGCCAGCGCGCTATGCCGCCAAGGCTGGCGACATCACGCTCTACGCGCCGTGGGGCAACATGGCGATCTTCTACAAGCCGTTCCAGGCGGCCAGCGGGCTGGTGCGTCTGGGGGCCTTCGACGGCCCGATCGACGCCCTGCTGCAGGACGGCGCCTTCCCGGCGCGCTTCGCACTGGCGGACTGACAGCGCGGCAACATCACGGAACCGATCCCCGGCCCAATGCGCTTTCCCGACCGAAAACGCCAGAGGCCGACCCGCCCAATCTGGGCGCGGACAGCAAAGACAAGGAGCTACTCCATGACCGAGAACATCGCAGGAAAAGTCGTCGTCATCACCGGTGCCTCGAGCGGCATGGGCGAAGCCACCGCCCGCTCGCTGGCCGAGCAGGGCGCCAAGGTGGTGCTGGGCGCGCGCCGGGCCGACCGGCTCGAGAGCATCGTCGCGGACATCAAGGCCGAGGGTGGCGAGGCCATCGCCAAGGCCACCGACGTGACCAAGCGCGAAGAGGTGCAGGCGCTGGTCGACACCGCCAAGCAGACCTTCGGCACCGTCGACGTGATCTTCAACAATGCCGGCCTGATGCCGCTGTCGATGCTGGCGAGCCAGAAGGTCGACGAGTGGGAGCAGATGATCGACGTGAACCTCAAGGGCACGCTCTACGGCATTTCGGCCGTTCTGCCGATTTTCCAAGAGCAGAAATCCGGCCAGGTGATCAACGTCTCGTCGGTCTACGGGCACAAGACGGTGCCCACGGGCGCAGTCTACTGCGCCACCAAGTACGCCGTGCGCTCGCTCTCCGAGGGGCTGCGCCAGGAGGTGAAGGATTACAACGTGCGCGTCGCCGTGCTGTCACCGGGCGCCGTCAACACCGAGCTGACCAGCCACATCACCGAGGAAGGCACCGGCGACCAGGTTCGTGACTTCGTCAAGCAGATCGCCATCCCGGCCTCGACCATGGCAGACATGGTGAGCTTCGCGATCTCGCAGCCCGAGAATGTCGACGTGAACGAGATCCTGTTCCGCCCGACCGTCCAGCCCGAGTAACCCGGCCTTCACCGGCCTGTTTCACCGCCCGCCCGGGCGCCTTCGCGGCGCCCCCCCCTTTCCTGCGGCCTGGGCCTAGCCGGGGCCGCCCCCAAGATCATATCCAAGGATTCAAGACATGCCTGCCAACGACTACATCTTCGAGCTTTCTGAAAACGTCACTCGCACCCCGGTCTCGTTCGAGACCCGCTATGGTCTCGGCCTTTCCGCCGACCTCTACCGCCCGGCGGATTTCGACGAGAGCAAGCAGTACCCGGCGCTCATCGTCGGCGCGCCCTATGGCGGCGTCAAGGAGCAGGGCCCCGGCATCTATGCCAATGAACTGGCCCAGAAGGGTTATGTCGTGCTCACTTTCGATCCGGCCTATAACGGTGCCTCGGAAGGCTACCCGCATCACCTCTCCTCGCCCGACCAGATGGTCGAGGACTTCATGGCCGGCGTCGACTTCCTCGGCACCCGCCCCTTCGTCTCGCGCGAGAAGATCGGCGCGATCGGCATCTGCGGCTCGGGCGGCTTCGCGCTGTCGGCGGCCAAGGTCGACCCGCGCATCAAGGCCGTGGCCACCGTCTCGATGTACGACATCAGCCGGATGCAGAAGAACGGCATGAACGACAGCATGAGCGATGAAGATCGCCTTGCCACGCTCAAGACCCTCGCCGAACAGCGCTGGGCGGATTTCGAGACCGGCGAGCCGGCGCTCACCGGTCGCGGCGCGCCGCTCGAGTGGGATGCCGAGGCGAACCCTGTGGGTGCGGAATTCGGCTCGTTCTACTCGCGTCCGCGTGGCTATCACCCGCGCTCGATCACGCAGTTCACCATGACCTCCACGCCGAGCTGGATGAACTTTGCGCTGCTGCAGGACCTCGACTGGCTCGCGGGCCGTCCGATCCTGCTGGTTGCCGGCGACGAGGCGCACTCGCTGTATTTCTCGGAAGACGTCTACAAGGACGCGCCCGAGCCGAAGGAACTCTACCTCGTCGAGGGCTCGAACCACGTCGATCTCTACGACAAGGTCGAGAAGATTCCCTTCGCCAAGATCGAGAGCTTCTTCGCCGACGCGCTGAAGTAAACGCGTTCGTGTGAAAGCTGGGCCCCGTCACCTTTGCGTGGCGGGGCCCTTTTCGCGTCAGGGCCGGCGCGGCAAACCGTGCTCGCCGCAGAGCTCTGCCAGCACCGCGTGCAGCCGGGCGATGATTTCCTCGCGGGGCGAGACGGTGCGCTCGACGAGGCCGATCTGACGCTTGATCTGCGGGCGCCCGAAGGGCAGCCGCAGCAGGTTGAGGTCCTCGGGCTCCTGAAGGGCCTTGTGCGGTACGACCGAGATGCCGAGCCCTTGCCGCACGCAGGTGACGATGGCGCCGATGGTGTCGATCTCGGCGATGTCCTGCGTCACCACGCCAAGGCGCGAGATCTCGGTATCGATCAGGTTGGCCAGCGGCACCGCGCTGCGGAAGCGCACGTAGGGCAGGGTGCGCATCAGGGCCATCGGCTCGCGCGCCCGCGTGCCCGGCGGCGCGATCAGCCAGAGCGGCTCGCGCAGGAACGGACTCCAGCGCAGCGCCTGCGGAAAGCCCACATGCTCGGCGACCACCGCCGCGTCGAGCCGCCCCGCCGCCACGTCTGCAATCAGGGTGGCGGAAAGCGACACCCGCAGGCTCGTCTTCAGCGCCGGATATTGCTGGCGCATCTGCACGATGGCCTGCGGCAGCAGATTGAGCGCGCTCGACCGCACCGACCCCAGCATCAGCGTACCCGAGATCTGGTCGCCGCGCAGCGCCGCCTTGGTGTCCTCTTCGCGGCGCAGGATGTCCTTGGCCATCTCGAGCACCTGCAAACCTTGCGGCGTGAGCTTCGGCGGTCGCGCGCTGCGGTCGAAGAGCTGTATCCCAAGCTCTTGTTCCAGCGCCTGAATTTGCTGGCTCACCGCCGAGGGTGTCAGCCGCACAACATCCGCCGCATGGGCAAAGGTGCCATGGGTGTCGATGGCGATCAGGGTCTTGAGCTGACGGGTGTCCATGTGAAGATCCAGTTTTTCTTAATCTGATAACCAGAATTACGCGCTGTCGTGAAGCAAAAGTTTTCGATATCACATTTCGACAGGAGGAATGCCGCACCCCGCTGGGAGGCTGGGCGCGTGCTTCACAGACACAGAATGATCAAAACCAGCGTCCCGCCGTCTTTCGGGACGCGCAGGAGACATGCGCGATGAGCAAGACCATCCTCGTAACGGGCCCCGATCTCGATCCCGCGGCAGTGGCGCTGGCGACGGAGCATGGCTTCGATCTCGTTCACACCCCCGCCTATGCCGAGAGCGCGGTGATCTCCGAGCATCTCGAAGCCTGCAAGGCGGTGGGCATCGTCTCGCGCATGGGTCGCATCGACGCCGACGTGATGGATGCGGCGCCGCAGCTCAAGGTGATCTCGAAGCATGGTGTGGGGGTCGACAATATCGACCTCACCGCCGCCGCCGAGCGCGGCATCCCGGTGCTGGTGGCCACGGGCGCCAACGCGGTCTCGGTGGCCGAGCACGCCATCGCGCTGATGCTGGCGGCGGTGAAACGGGTGCTGCCGCTGGATGCCGGGCTGCGCGCCGGGCGCTGGGAAAAGCCCGGCTTTGCCGGCCGCGAGCTCGACGGCGCGATCATGGGCCTGATGGGCATGGGCGCCATCGCGCAGGCGACCGGGCGCATGGCGAAGGGTCTGGGCCTGAAGCTGGTGGGCTTCGACCCCTACGCGCCGGACAGCGTCTTCGAAGAGCTCGGCGCCGTGCGCTGCGACAGCGTCGATGCGCTGCTGGCGCAGTCGGACGTGCTTAGCCTGCACTGCCCGCTGACGCCGGAAACCCGCGAGATGCTCAATGCCGAGAGCATCGCCCGGATGCCCAAGGGCGCCTACGTGGTCAACACCGCCCGTGGCGGCCTGATCAATGAGCCGGCGCTGGTGGCCGCGATCCGCAGCGGGCAGCTGGCCGGGGCAGGGCTCGACACCTTCGCCTCCGAGCCACCCGCCGCCGACCATATCTTCTTTGACGAGCCCGCCATCGTCCTCACCCCGCATATCGGCGGCGTCACCCGCGAGGCCGGTGCCCGCGTCGGCGTCGAGGCGGTGCGCGGCATCATCCAGATCGTCGAGGGGCAGGAGGTGCCGCAGACGCGCATCGCCAACCGCAAGCTGCTGGCTGCGGCCCCGACGCTTGAAAACGTGGAGAAATGAACATGACCATCGGTTTCCGGATCCTGAACCGCGAGCGCACCGCTTCCAAGGAGCTGGTCGACGCCTTCGCCAAGCTGCCGGTGGCGAATGTCTCGGACAGCATGTCGCGCATGACCGCGGCCGGCCCGACCCTGCGCCCGATGCATGCCTCGGGCGGCATGGCCGGCGTGGCGCTGACCGTGAAGGCGCGCCCGGGTGACAACCTGATGCTGCACAAGGCCATCGACATGGCGGTGCCCGGCGACGTGATCGTCGTCGATGCGGGTGGCGATCTGGCCAACGCGCTGATGGGCGAGCTGATGCTGGCCTACGCGATCAAGAAGGGCGTGGTGGGCTTCGTGCTGAACGGCGCGATCCGCGACGCGGACAACTTCATCGAGACCAATCTGCCGACCTTTGCCGCGGGCATCACCCATCGCGGCCCCTACAAGGACGGCCCCGGCGAGATCAACGTGCCGATCGCCATCGACGGCATGGTGATCCACCCCGGCGACATCATGATCGGCGACAGTGACGGCGTGCTTTGCGTGCCGATCGACGAGGCAGAGGATATCCTCGCCCGTACGGAGGCGAAATCCGACGCCGAGATCAAGCAGATGGCGGCCATCGAGGCCGGCACCAACGACCGCAGCTGGGTCGACCGCGCGCTCAAGGAGCGTGGTTGTACCTTTCCGGCGGACTGAATGACAAGCGTGTAAAGAGGAGGAGAACACATGCTCAAGCTCATCAAATCGGCGACCATCGCCGGCACCATGGCCCTGGTGGCGGGCGCGGCCTTTGCGCAGGACTACCCGAGCAAGCCGATCGAGGTGATCGTCGGCTATTCCGCGGGCGGCGGCACCGACGTGATGGCCCGCACCGCGGCGCCCTTCATCGAGAAGTATCTCGGCGACGGTTCCAGCCTCGTGGTCAAGAACATGCCCGGCGCCAGCGGCCAGATCGGTGTCACCGAGGCGGCCACTGCCGATGCCGACGGCTACACGCTCGGCACCTTCAACCTGCCGGGCATGATGGCGCGGACCATCGACCGTGAAGCCGCCTATGACCGCGACAGCTTCACCTATCTCGCCAACGTGGTGAACGACCCCAACGTGATCGTCACCACCAAGGGCGGCGGGCTCGACAGCATCGACAAGCTGGTGGAAGAGGCCAAGGCCAACCCCGGCGCGGTGACCGTCGGCATGTCGAGCCTCGGCGGTGACGACCACTTCATGCTGATCAAGCTGCAGGAACTGACCGGCGCCGAGTTCACCATCGTGCCGTTCAAGGGGTCGGCCCCGGCGCGCACCGCGCTGATGGGCGGCCACGTGGCGATGGGCATCCTGAACATCTCGGAAGTGGCCGAGTTCCAGGAAGAGCTCAACGTGCTGGGCGTCGCCACCGAGGAGCGCTCGGACTTCGCACCGGACCTCGCGACCTTCAAGGAACAGGGCTACGACCTGATCAATGGCTCGATGCGCGGCTTCATCGCACCGGCGGGCCTGCCCGAGGATGTCCGGGCCAAGCTGCTCGACGCCTTCGCGCAACTCGAGACCGACGAGGAGTTCCTCGCCGCGATGAAGGCCACCGCGAACCCGGTCGAAGTCGTCACCGGCGACGATTTCAAGACGCTGACCAGCGATCTCTACGACCTCGCCAAGAGTGTGTGGGAAACCACGCCCTGGAACTGAGGCTGTCCGGCGCGGGGGCCCACCCCCCGCGCCACCCTTTCCCCCTGATCCCGGAGCCAGTGCCATGTCCAATCGCCTGACCCGTCCCGAGACCCTTACGGCGCTCGGCATCGTCGTGGTCGCCGCGGGTTTTCTCGTTCCCGCCGCCGCGCTGCGGCCGATCTCGGCCCTGCTGCCCGTCGCCATGCTGATCGGCCTGATCGTCCTGTCGGTGGTGCTGCTGATCTCCGACCAGCGCAAGGCCGCCGCCGGAGAGGCCGCGCAGCCGATGACCAAGTCGCCCAAGCGCGTCTTCGGTGCCTTCGCCCTGATCGTGGCCTATGCCCTGGCCGCCGATTTCATCGGCTTCTACGTCAGCACCGTCGTCGCGGTGCCGCTGACCGCCTTCCTGTTCGGTTTCCGCAACCCGCTGGGCCTCGCCCTTGCCACGGTGATCGTGGTGGGCGCGATCTGGTTGATCTTCGATTTCGGCATGTCGCAGGATTTCCCTGCCGGCCGCCTCTGGGCCGCGTGAGGGCACCATGTATTCCGATCTTCTCAGCGCCCTTCCCGAAGTCATCGGCTTCAGCAACTTCGCCGCCGTTATCATCGGCGTGATCGCCGGCATCGTGGTCGGCGCCATGCCCGGCCTCAGCGCCACCATGGCGATCTCGGTCCTAGTGCCCTTCACCTTCGGCCTCGAGCCGCTTGTCGCGCTTGGCCTGATGGCGGGCATCTACAACGGCGCCATGTATGGCGGCGCCATTCCGGCGGTCCTGCTGCGCATCCCCGGCACGCCGGCGGCAGTGGCCACCACCTTCGACGGCTACCCGATGGCCCAGAAGGGCGAGGGCGGCTTCGCGCTGCAGGTCGCCGTGGTCTCCTCGGCCATCGGCGGCATCGCATCCGCCTTCGCGCTGATGCTGCTGGCGCCGCCGCTCTCAAAGGTCACCCTGCTCTTCGGCCCGTCCGAGGTGTTCTGGGTCGCCGTCTTCGGCCTGGCCTCGATCATCTTCCTGCTCGGCGGCAACCCGGTGAAGGGCCTGATCTCGGCCTGTTTCGGGGTCTTCGTCTCGGTCATCGGGGCGGATCCGATCTACGGGACCGACCGCTTCACCTTCGGCCAGCTCGAGATGCTGGACGGCATCTCCATCGTGATCCTGCTCGTCGGTCTCTACGCCCTGCCGCCGGTGATCGACTTGCTCGAGACGCCGCTCAAGACCGACGGCGTGGAAAGCTCCAAGCTCGGCACCGAGCCGATCTGGAAGGCGATGCCGCGCATGAAGGGCTTCTGGAAGACCTGGCTGCGGTCGTCGGTAATCGGCATCTGGATCGGCATCCTGCCCGGCGCCGGCGGCTCCATGGCGGCCTTCATGTCCTACAACGAGGCGCGCCGCAGCTCGAAGAACCCCGAGAAATGGGGCGAGGGCGAGCCCGAGGGCGTGGCCGCGTCGGAGACCGCCAACAACGCCGACACCGCCTCGGCCCTGATCCCGGCGCTGACTCTGGGCATCCCGGGCACCGCGGTGGCCGCGGTGATGCTGGGCGGCCTGCTGGTGCATGGCCTGCAACCGGGCCCGATGCTCTTCCGCGAGAACCCGGACGTGGTCTTCGGCTTCATGTGGCAGTTCCTGTTCGGTGCGATCCTGCTGATCCTGCTCGGCGGCTCGCTGGCCACCAACAGCTTTGCCCGGCTGCTGAACCTGCCGCGCCCGCTGCTCGGCTCGGTGATCATCGTGCTGATGCTGATCGGGGTCTATTCGATCCACGGCCGGATGTTTGACGTCTACCTGATGCTGGGCTTCGGTGCCGTCGGCTGGGTGATGGACAAGCTGAAGTTCCCGCTGCCGCCGGTAGTGCTCGGGCTGATCCTCGGCGGCTTTGCCGAAGAGAACCTGCGCCTTGCCCTGCGCATCGGACGTGGCGACTGGGGCGTGCTGTTCCAGAACACCACCAGTCTGATCCTCGTGGCGCTGACCGTCGCGGTGATCGTCGGCCCGATCGTCAAGCGCCGCATTCTCGACCGTCGCAAGCAAGCCGAAAGCTGACGGCATCGGACAAGTACCCGGAGGGGCGGCTCAGTAGACCGGCCCTCCGGCCCGGAGATCGGCGCATCCCGCGCCGGACATTCGCAAAGCGAGGCACCCCAAAGGTGCAAAGGAGGAAAACGCGATGAAACTCATGACACTCGGCGCCTCGGCGCTTCTTCTGGCCTCCACGGCCGTAGCCCAGGCCGACAACTGGACCGCCTACACCTACTCCTCGGTCTCCACGACCTCGGCCGTGAAGGGCATGAACCGCATCGCCGACCGCGTCGCGGAAGAGACCGGCGGCGATCTCGAGATCACCCTGCACCTGGGCAAGACCCTGCAGATCGCCTCGGCCGACATCACCCAGGCGGTGGGTGACGGCATCGTCGACATGGCAGCCGATTTCTTCTTCTCGGGCAACGTTCCGATCGCGCGGGTGCTGAACCTGCCGATGCTGATCGAGAACGACGAGGAATGGGACAAGGCCTATGCCGCCATCGAGCCCACCCTGGTCGAGGCCTTCGCCGAGCAGGGTGTGGTGCTGCTGGGCGGCTACCGCTACCCCGAGCAGACCATCTTCACCACCTTCGAGATCAATGACCTTGCCGACCTCGAAGGCCACAAGATCCGCGTGACCTCGCCCGAGCAGGGCCACTTCATCGAGGAGTTCGGCGGCGCGCCGATCACGCTGTCGGGTTCGGAAGTGCCGACCTCGCTTGAGCGCGGCGTGATCGAGGGCGTGCTGACCGCCAGCGCCGGCGGCGCCAAGAACTGGCACGAGTTCCTGCCCTACAACTACCGCTTCGCGGTGAACTACGGCAACTCGATGATCATCGCCAACGCCGATGCCTTCGAGGCTCTGTCGGAAGAGAGCCAGCAGGCACTGCGCGACATCGTTGCCGAGGAAGGCCCCGCGACCACCGCTGCCTTCCTCGAGGACGAGGAGGCGCAGAAGGCGTCGCAGTCCGAGGCCGGCATGACGCTGATCGAGGCTGCCGAGGGCGATGCCGAGATGGCGGGCGAGCAGCTGGCGCCGTTCTGGGAAGAGTGGGCCGAGCAGAACGGCCCGGATTATGTCACCGCGCTTCAGACCGTGCGCGACGCGATCGGAAAGTGAGCCTTTGAATGATGGACGAACGTAATAGCGGACCGGCGTCAGCCGGTCCCGTCTTCGACGCGGCGGCGCTGGCCACCCGGGTGCTCAGCGGCGCGGTTCTCGCGGCGCTGGTCGGGCTGGTCTGCCTCGAGGCTTTCCTGCGGGGCGCCTTCAACTACTCGCTCGGCTTTGCCGAGGAGCTGACGGGCTATTGCGTCGTCCTTCTCACCTTCTTCGGAGCCGCGCTCGCCCTTCGGGCGAACGCGCTCTTCCAGGTGCATTTCCTGTTCGACAGCTACTCTCCCAATGTCCGGGTCTGGGTGCAGCGCATCTTTGTCATCGTGGCGCTGATCGTCTGCGTCATCCTCGCCTGGAAGGCCAAGGACCTGACCCTCAGCTCGTTCTCGCGCAACCGCTTTGCCGCGACCGTGCTGCGCACGCCGCTGTGGATCCCGCAACTCATTCCGCCGGTCGGCTTCTGCGTCATCGGCATTTTCCTGGTCGAGCAGTTCCTGCTGACCTTCCGCAAAAAGGACACCGCCTGATGGAAGCGCTTCTCGCATTCGGCCTGCTGATCGGGCTGATCCTCGGCGGCATGTGGGTGCAGTTTGCCGTCGCCGGCGCCGGGCTGGTCTATATCTACCTGCTGGGCGGCTTCGGCGGTTTCCGCGCCCTCGGCATGGTAAGCTGGGGCGCCGCCAACAGCTTCACCCTCGCCGCCATCCCGCTCTTCGTCCTGATGGCCGAGATCCTGCTGGGCTCGGGCCTTGCCGGCCGGCTCTATAACGGCGTGGCGCCCTTCATGCGTCGGCTGCCGGGCGGGCTGATGCACACCAACATCGCCGGCAGCGGCATCTTCGCGGCGATCTCGGGCGGCTCGGCCCCCACCGCCGCCGCCATGTCCACCGTGGCCCTGCCGGAGCTGACCAAGCGCGGCTACGACAAGCGCCTCGTGGCGGGCTCGCTCGCCGCCGGCGGCACGCTGGGCATCCTGATCCCGCCGTCGATCACCATGATCATCTACGCCACCTTCACCGAGACCTCGATCGCGCGCCTCTTTGCCGCCGGCCTGTTGCCGGGCATCCTGCTGGCGCTGTGCTACATGGGATTCATCGTCGCCCGTGTGCTGCTCAACCCGAAGCTGGCGCCGAAATCCGACGAGCGCGCCTCGCTCGGCGATCTCGGCCGTGCGCTGCTCGACATCGTGCCGTTCCTCCTGCTCATCGTCATCGTACTGGGCAGCATCTACGGCGGCTTTGCCACCCCGACCGAGGCCGGCGCGGTGGGCACCATCGGCGCCATCGTGATCGCCGGGATCTATGGCAAGCTGAGCCTGAAACTGGTGACCGACGCGCTGTCGCGCACCGTGCGGATGAGCGGCAACATCCTGTTCATCGTGTTCACCTCGATGATCTTCGCCTATGCCACCGCGCTCTCGGGTGTCGGCGAGGATCTCGTGGGGATGCTGGAAGAGGCCAACGTCTCGCGCACCACCTTCCTTCTGATCATCATGGTGGTCTTCGCCATCCTCGGCTGCTTCATGGAAGGGCTGGGCATGATCGCGATCATCGTGCCGGTGATCTTCCCGGCGCTGCTCGCGCTCGAGGTCGATCCGATCTGGTTCGGGGTTTTCGTGGTGATCCTTGTCGAGCTCGGCCAGCTGACGCCGCCTCTGGGGGTGATCCTCTTCGTGGTCGCCAGTTCCTCCGACAAGGTGCGGGTCGAGGACGTGATCATGGGCACGCTGCCGTTCTTCATCATCATCCTCGCCTTCATGCTGCTGCTGATCGGCTTCCCGCAGATCGCGCTCTTCCTGCCGGAGTTCACGTTCGGATGACCGTCTCGACCTATCCCTTTCCCGAACCCGTCGTCATCGACGCCACCGTGTTCACCGAGCTGCCCGCCGCGCTTCGCCGGCCCGGTATCTCCTCCTACTGGGCCGAGAAGAACCGGCGCGGGCAGCCGGTGGACAGCTTCCTCGAGGGGCCGTCCTTCGACCGCGAGGGCAACCTCTACTTCGTTGACATCCCCTTCGGGCGGGTGTTCCGGGCGACGCCGTCGGGCGAGGTGAGCCAGATTGCCGAGTATGACGGTCAGCCCAACGGGCTGAAGATCCACGCCGACGGGCGCATCTTCCTGGCCGACTACCAGAATGGCATCATGCAGCTCGACCCCGAGACCGGCGCGGTGACCACGGCGCTGGGGGACGCGGATACCGAAGCCTTCAAGGGTTGCAACGACCTGCACTTCGGCCGCGACGGGGCGCTCTATTTCACCGACCAGGGGCAGACCGGGCTTCAGGATCCGAGCGGCCGCGTCTGGCGCTGGCAGATGGAGACCGGGGCGCTGAGCTGCCTGATCGACAAGGTGCCGAGCCCGAATGGCCTCGTGCTCGATCTGGCCGAGCACGTGCTGTTTCTTGCCGTGACGCGGGCCAACGCGGTCTGGCGTCTGCCGATGGCGGCCAGTGGCCGGGTCAACAAGGCCGGGCTGTTCATCCAGTTCTCGGGCGGGCGCGCCGGGCCCGACGGTCTGGCGCTGACCGATGCGGGTGGGGTGGTGGTCTGCCAGACCGGCATGGGGCTCGTCTGGGTGCACAACGCGCTTGGCCAGCCCATCGCGGTGGTGCGGTCGCCGCGCGGCCTCGGCACCACGAACTGCGCCTTCGGCGGCGAGGGCGGTCGCACGCTCTACATCACCGAAAGCGACAGCGGCAGCATCCTGCAGGCGGAGTTCCCGCCGGAGCTTGGGATCGCCGGGGCCCCGATCTTCGGGCTGAGCTAGGATCAACGCGCCGGGCGCGCGCCCGGCACGCAGCATGCGCTTCCGCGGCCCGTTGCCGAGCCAGCGCAAGGGCCGCGCGCGGGCCGCCGGTCTCAGACGTTGCCGCGCTGCAGAATCGCTGGCCCGAATGCCTCGGCCCGGCGGCCCCGTTCCCCTCTCTTCGCGGTGCGCCATTGCGTCGCAAATCTGCCGAACCGTCGCGCATGGCGACATTTTTTCCGCATCGACAGCCAGCAGGCGACGAGAAATGGCTCCGGGAGGTTGACCTCGGAAGCTGGGGCGATCAGTGAGCGCACGGACGTATTTGCTGCCCGCCCCGCACGCGCCGATGAGGCCGTACGGGCCGGGCGCCGTCCCCTCATTTTTCCCTGCGGCGGTTCTCCCCAAGCCCGCCGGATCCTCAATGGAGAGAGACATGAAGACCGGAATGAAACTCCCCGACGTCACCTTCCGTACCCGCGTGCGCGACGAAGCGGTTGGCGGCCCCAACCCGTTCCGCTGGCAGGATATGACCACCGCCGATTACTTCGCCGGCAAGCGGGTTGTCCTTTTCGCGCTGCCCGGCGCGTTCACCCCGACCTGCTCGACCTACCAGCTGCCCGGCTTCGAGAACGGCTTCGCCGATTTCCAGGCCGCGGGCGTCGACGAGATCTACTGCCTTTCGGTCAATGACAGCTTCACCATGAACAAGTGGGCCGAGTTGCAGGGCATCTCGAACGTCAAGGTGATCCCCGACGGCTCGGGCGACTTCACCCGCCGCATGGGCATGCTGGTCGCCAAGGACAACCTCGGCTTCGGCGCGCGCAGCTGGCGCTATGCCGCCGTGGTCAACGACGGCGTGATCGAGGCATGGTTCGAAGAGCCGGGCCTGATGGACAACTGCCCCGACGATCCCTACGGCGTCTCCAGCCCCGAGACCCTGCTGGCCTACCTGCAGAACGAGGCCGTCGCGGCCGAGTGATCGCGGCATCGCACGTGACAGCAAAGGCCCCGCCGGATCGGCGGGGCCTTTTTCGTTTGCAGGGGCAGTGCAGGGGCGGCGCTTTCGGTCGCCTCTGCGGATGGTGATCAGGCGGTGATCGCGAAGGCGCCGCCGCCGATCAGCGAGAGGGCGAAGAGCGCGATGGCCCAGAACACCGGGTACTCCCAGCCGCCGCCCTGCCTGTCGAACCAGAACCCGTTCTTGAAGTGGGCAAAGATGGCGGCGCCGAGGATCACCGGGATCAGGCCGAGCGCGACGAGGCTGGTCTGCACGCCGAGGATCAGAAGCACGCCGCCGACGGTTTCGGCGGCAATGGTGGCGTAGGCGAACCAGCCGGGCAGGCCGAGCGAGCGGAAGAACCCGGCGGCGCCCGCGGGGGTGAAGACGAAGTATTTCAGGCCCGCATGAGCGAGGAAGAGCCCGCCCAGAGACAGGCGCAGGACGAGGGCGGCGAGGTCGATTGCGGTGTCGGAGCCAAAGCCAAGGAACGCGAGAAGGTTGGTCATGTCATTTCCCTTTCAGAGGAAGGCGCCGCGGCGGCGCGGTGTGTCGATGACACAGAGATGCGCTTCCCGGACGAGGAATGAAATGACGAAGGTCGGGAATGACTTTCCTTGAATTGTTCCTTATTGAGCGGCTGCGGGCGAGCGGGGGCCGGTGGATTTCCGGTCCCCGATGCAGGCGCGTCAGTCGCCGTCGTAGGTCCAGCGATATGCCGGCGGGGTCGGGCCCTTGTTGCGGCCGCCCTGCTCGGTCTGCTCCCAGGCGTGGGCAAGGATGCCGACCGAGCGCGACAGGCCGAAGAAGCCGCGCGCCAGCGGCGGCGGGCAGCCCAGCTCGGCATAGATCACCGCCGTGGCGCCATCGATGTTCATCGGCACCGGCTTGCCGCGCTCTTCCGCCAGATGGGCTTCGATGCCGCGCCCGATCTGCGCGTAGACGCCGCTGACCGCACCGGCCTCGGCGGCCTCGTCGACCAGCCCCAGCAGGCGCGGCGCGCGCGGGTCCACCGGCTTGTGGAAGCGGTGGCCGAAACCGGGAATGAACTTGCCATGCTCGGCTCGCCAGTCGTTGAGCACCCGGGGCAGGGCGTCGAGCCCCGCCGCCTCGATCTGCCGGTAGAGCGCGACCGCCTGCTCGCCGGCGCCGCCATGCACGTCGCCCAGCATGTTGAGCCCGGTCGCCATCGCCGATTGCAGCCCGATGCCACAGGTTGCCGCCATCCGCGCGGCGGCGATCGACGGCGCCTGCGGGCCGTGATCCACCGCCGAGACCAGCGCCGCCTCGAACAGCGTCGCGCGCGGGCCCTCGATCTGCTCGCCGGTGACCATCAGCCAGATCATCCGGGCAAAGCTCACATTGCCGATCAGCTCTTCGACCGGCGTGCCGCGCAGCGCGATGCGCCCGGGCTCCATGTCGATGATGCTGGTGCGCCACCAGTCCTTGACGTCATTGCACTCGGTCATGTCACGCCCTCGCTTTGCATCTCGTCGATCTCTGCCTCGGTGTAGCCCAGTTCGGCGAGGATCGCCGTGGTGTCGACGCCGAGCGCCGGGGGAGGGGTGTCCACCGAGGGGCGGGCACCGTCGATCATCGCGCCGATGCGCATCAGGTCGATGGCCCGGTCGAGCCCCGGCGTGTCGTCGAACCGGGCCAGCAGCCCACGCTCGGTGATCTGCGGATGGGCCAGCACCTCGGGCAGGCTCAGCACCGCGCCCGAGGGCACGCCGATGCGGTTGAGCTCGTCCTCCCAGTCCTGCGCGGGCCGCGTGGTGAGCACGGTTTCGAGTTCGGCCTTCAGGCGCAAGCGGTTGGCCTTGCGCAGCTCGCGGGTGGCGAAGTCGGGGTGCTCGAGCAGGTCGTCGCGGCCAAGATGGTGGGCGAGGAGCTGCCACTGCTCGTCCTTGTTGGCGGCGATGTTGATCAGCTTGTCGGCGCACTGGAACGCCCCCGAGGGGGCAGAGGTCGGGTTCTCGTTGCCCTGGGGCTGCGGATCGACCCCGCCGACAAGGTAGTTCGAGACCACCCAGCCCATCGTCGCCAGCACCGAGTCGAGCATCGACACGTCGATGAAAGCGCCACGCTCGGGCGCGTTCAGCGCCGCAGAGATCGCCATGGCGGCGGTCAGCCCGCCGACCGTGTCGGCCAGCGGGTAGCCCACGCGAAGGGGCGCGCTCGCGGTGTCGCCGGTGACGGACATGACGCCCGAGGCACCCTGGATAATCTGGTCATAGGCCGGGCGGTGGGCCCACGGCCCGTCCTGCCCGAAGCCCGAGATGGCGCAGTAGATCAGCGCCGGGTTCTCGGCCTTCAGCGTCTCGTAGCCGAGCCCGAGCCGGTCCATCACGCCGGGGCGGAAATTCTCGACCAGCACGTCGGCGCTGGCCACGAGGCGCTTGAGCACCGCCTTGCCCTTGGGCGCCTTGAGGTTGAGCGTCAGTGAGGTCTTGCCGGCGTTCTGCGCGAGGAAGGAGATCCCCATGCCCTGTTTCGACAGCTCCGCATCGGCACCGAGATTGCGGGCAAGATCGCCGCGGCCGACCGCCTCGACCTTGATCACCTCGGCACCCAGATGGGCGAGCTGGTGACAGGCGAAGGGGCCGGCCAGGACGTTGGTCAGATCAAGCACGCGAAGGCCCGCAAGGGGCCTCCGCCTGTCTTTGGGATCAATCGCCATCGGCGACCCCCTTGGCCCGGGCGCGGGCGCGGCGGGCGCGGAAGCTCGGCAGCAGCACCAGCACCGCGGCGAGGATCAGCAGGCCCATCGTCATCGGGCGCTCGAGGATGAAGTCGAGACCGCGATAGAGCTGCATAGACCGGGCGAAGTTGTCCTCGAGCATGGTGCCGAGAATGAACCCGATCAGCGCCGGGGCCAGCGGGTAGTCGGCAAAGCGCAGGATCGTCGCCAGCACCCCGAGCCCGACGAGCATGAGCAGCTCGGTGGCATTGTTCTGGCCGATATAAGCCCCCATCAGGGTGAAGAACAGGATGAACGGGATCAGGTAGTTGCGCGGGATCGCGAGAATCTTGGCGATGTAGGGGATGAGCGGCAGGTTCAGCACCAAGAGCACCAGGTTGCCGATATACATCGAGATGATCACCGCCCAGAAGATATCCGGCTCGTCGACCATCAGGCGCGGGCCCGGGGTCACGTTGAGCGCGATCAGCGCGCCGAGCAGGATCGCCGTGGTGCCCGAGCCGGGAATGCCCAGCGTCAGCAGCGGCACGAACGAGCCGGTGCAGGCAGCGTTGTTGGCGGTCTCGGGGGCGGCAAGGCCCTTGACCGAGCCCTTGCCGAACTCCTTCTGCTCTTCCTCGCTGGCGATGTTGCGCTCGACCGCGTAGCCGAGGAACGAGGCGATGGTGGCCCCGGCGCCGGGCAGCACGCCGATGAAGAAGCCCTGCACCGATTGCCGGCCGATCACCGGGATCATGCTGCGGCCCTCTTCGCGGGTGAAGCGCAGGTTGGTGATCTTGCCCGAGCCGCCGCCCTCGCCCTGGCTCGAGCGAGCGGGGTTGAGCACGAGGAAGATCGCCTCGGGCAGGGCGAACATCGCCATGGCGAGGGTGATGAACGAGATGCCGGACTGCAGGTCCATCAGGCCAAGCGTGAAGCGCGGCATGTTGAACAGCGCGCCTTCGCCCACGGTGGCGAGGATCAGGCCGAGCAGCGTCATCATCAGCGCCTTGGCCACCTGTCCGGTGCCGGCGAAGGCGGCGATGGCCGAAAGGCCCACCACCATCAGCGCGAAATACTCGGCCGAGTGGAACAGCAGCGCCACCGAGGACAGGGCGGGCGCGAAGATCGCCAGCAGCACCGCACCGATGGTGCCGCCGCAGAAGCTCGAGACCGCGGCGATGGTGAGCGCCTTGCCGGCCTGGCCCTTGCGGGCCATGGGGTAGCCGTCGAAGGCGGTGGCCACGGTGCCCGCCACGCCCGGCGCGTTGAGCAGGATCGACGAGGTCGAGCCGCCGAAGATGGCGCCGTAGTAGACCCCCGCGAGCAGGATGAGGGCGGCGGTCGGGTCGCCCATCGAGATGGCGACCGGGATCATGATGGCGATGATCGACATCGGGCCGAGGCCCGGCAGCATGCCGATGAAGGTGCCGATCAGGCAGCCCGCGACGACCATCAGGAGGTTCTGGAACGAGAAGGCGGCGTCGAGGCCGATCAGGATACCGTCAAGCATGTCAAAGTCCCATCACGTAGGGCAGCGGCCGCAGGAAGATGCCAAGCACCTCCTGCACCAGGTACCAGACGAAGCCGGAGGCGATGAGCGAGACCGGCAGCATGATGTGCCACTTGCGCTCGCCGAGAATGGCGCTGCCGCCGGCAAGGAAGATCGTGGTGGCGAGCAGGAAGCCCGCCGGGCGCAGCGCGAAGGCATAGACCACCATCAGCCCCAGCAGGGCGAGCGCTTGGCCGAGATTGTACTCGTGCAGGCGGCGGTAGTTGATCTCGGCGGCGTCGGGCTCGGAGTCCTTGGTCTCGTGATGCTCGAGACCGAACAGTACGATCAGCCCGACGACGATGCCCATGATCGAGAGGATCTTGGGGAAGGTCGATGGCCAGACCGGGTTGCGCTGCATGAACGGGGGCAGCAGCTCGTCCATGGTGAAGAAGGCCAGATAGCCGTAGGCGGCACAGAATGCGATGAAGACAAGCGCGATCCAGCGGTCGAGCGCCATGACGTCCCCTCCCTTGAGTTCTTGGCGGTGATCTTGCGGTGTGAAACCGGTGTCCGGAGGGCCGGTGGTGGTCGGCCCTCCGGAGTGGCTTAGGTCAGTCGATGGGTTGGGGAGATCAGAGGAAACCCAAAGTCTTCATCAGGTCGCCGATTTCCTTTTCCTGCTCTTCGAGGAAGCTGCGGAAATCGTCGCCCGGATTCCAGATGTTGACCCAGCCGTTCCGGGCGCGGACTTCTTCCCAGGCCTCGGTATCGTACATCTTCTCAAGTGCAGAGATGTACTCGGCGACCTTCTCGTCGGAGGTGCCGGGGGCCGCGAAGAAGCCGCGCCAGTTCACGAATGTGGTGTCGATGCCCTGCTCGGCAAAGGTCGCCGCGCTGTCATAGGCGGGCACGCGATCAGGGGCGGAGACGCCCAGCACGCGGACCTCACCCTGCTCGGCCAGCGCGATGGCTTCCGAGAAGCCGGTCGACAGGGCGTCGATCTCGCCCGAGAGCAGGCCGGCCATGGCTTCGCCGCCGGCATCGTAGGGGATGTAGTTCAGCGCGATCGGGTCTTCGCCCGCCGCCTGCATCACCATCGCCGCGACGAGGTGGTCCATGCCGCCCGGCACCGAACCGCCGCCGATGGCAAAGTCGGGGCCCTGCTCGGCATAGGAGGCGAGCAGGCCTTCCATGTCGGTGATCTCGCTGTCGGCAGGGACCACGAGTGCCGCGTAATCGCCGATTGTGCCGGCCACCAGCGTCAGGTCGCGGAAGCTCTGCGGGAATACGCCGGTGAGCGAGCGGATGACGATCGGTGTCGAGTTCACCATCAGCGTGTTGTCGAGGCTGGCGGCGTTCTCGATCATGTAGCCGATGGCCTTGCCGCCGCCGCCGCCGGACATGTTCTCGTAGCTGGCATTGCCCACGAGGCCCGACTTGGTCAGCGCCTCGCCGGTGCCGCGCGCGGTGCCGTCCCAGCCGCCGCCGGCGCCGCCGGGAACGACGAAGTGAAGCTGCTCGAGCACCTGCTCTTCCTGAGCATTGGCCGCACCGGAGAGTGCGAGCGTCGCGGCGGCCGCAGCCATCACGACCCGACGGGTCATGTTCGTTTTCATCTGGATTCCTCCCATTTGACAGGCGGCCCTCTTCCGCCCATGCTTTGATTGACCACACAAAGCTGACACGGGCCTGACACGTCTCGCCCCGTCGCTCGGGAAGGTTAACGGGAGTGATGAGGGCGTGCGGTTCCTTCTGGTTGAAGACAATGGCGAGCTGGCCGAGGCGGTCAGCAACCGGCTCGCGCTGGATGGCCATGCTGTCGACCACGCCGGCAGCCTCGCCGAGGCCGAACATTGCCTCGCGGCGACCTCCTACGACCTGATCCTGCTCGACGTCATGTTGCCGGATGGGGACGGGCGCGACTTCCTCGCCCGCTCTCGGGCACATCTCGAGACCCCTGTGATCGTGCTCACAGCGCGCGCCCGCGTCACCGACCGGGTGGGGGCGCTGGATCAGGGCGCCGACGACTACATCACCAAACCGTTTGATTTCTCCGAGCTCGAGGCGCGGGTGCGCGCGGTGCTGCGCCGTCGCGGCGGCTCGGCCCGCAACGAGATTCCGCTCGGCGAGGCGCTGTTCGATCCGATGTCGGGCACCCTGCGCGCGGGCGGCGAAAGCGTCACGCTGCGCAACCGCGAGACCCGGCTGCTCGAGGTCTTTGCCCGCCATCCCGGGCAGACTTTCTCGAAGGGGCAGCTGCTCGACCGGCTGTTCTCCTTCGATGCCGAGGTCACCGAGAACGCAATCGAGGTCTATGTCGGGCGGCTGCGCAGGCGCATCGGCCCGCTGGGCCTGCGCATCGAGACGGTGCGCGGCCTCGGCTACCGGCTCGAGACCGCGCCGGCATGATCGCCCGTCTGTCGATCGGCCATCGCCTCACGGTCCTGCTGGCCGGGGTGGCGGCGCTGCTGTCGCTGCTGTCGTGGTGGATGGTCTCCGAACTGGCCCGGCAGGCGGCGGCGCGCTCGCAGGACAACGTGCTCGCCGCCTCGGCCACCACCATCGCCGAGACCATCCGCAGTGAACAGGGCGAGGTGCGGCTCGAGCTGCCCTACTCGGCGCTGTCGATGCTGGGCGCAATCAGCGAGGACCGGGTGTTCTACAAGGTCGTCGCGGGCGAGCGGGTGCTGACCGGCTACGACGATCTTCCGGTTCCGACCGATGCGGCCACCGGCGCGCGGGTGGCCTTTGAGACCGGGCAGTATTCCGGCGAGGCGATCCGCATGGCCTCGGTGCGCCGCACGGTGCTGGCGGGCGCCGGGCCGGTTCCGGTGGTGGTGACCGTGGCGCAGACCCTGAGCGGGGTCGATGCGGTCTCGGGGCAGCTGTCGCGCCTGGCGGCGGCCCTGTCGCTGGCTTTCTTTCTTGTGGCGGTGGGGCTGTCGGTCTTTGCCGCGCGCGCCTCGCTGCGCCCGCTCAACGCCTTCGCGCAGGCGGTGTCGCGGCGTGGACCCTCCGACCTGCGCCCGCTGCGCCGCGACGCCCCGCCCGAGCTTGCCCCGCTGCGCGGCGCGCTCAACCGCCTGATGGACCGGCTGGGCCAATCGATCCGGCGCTCGGAGGATTTCATCGCCGAGGCCGCGCACCGGGTGCGCACGCCGCTGGCCACGGTGCGCGCGCAGGCCGAGATCGCCCTGCGCAGCGCCGAGAGCGAGGAGTCACGCCAGCGCCTGCGGCGGATCATCCGGGCAGTGGATGAAAGCTCGCGCTCGGCGGGGCAGTTGCTCGATCACGCCACCGTGGCCTACCGCGCCGAGGACCTGGCGCGTGACCGCATCGACCTTGGCGAGCTGGTGGCGCAGGCCGCCGCCGCGCTCGAGCCGACGGCAACGATGAAGGACATCGCGTTCCACATCGCCACGTCGCAGGCGCGCGTGGTGGGCGACGCCGTGCTGCTCGAGTCGGCGCTGGGCAACGTGCTCGACAACGCGGTGAAGTACTCGCCCGACGAGACCACCGTGCATATCGCGGTGAGCGCCGAGGAGGGCGTCGCCCGCATCACCGTGACCGACGAGGGGCCGGGGCTTGGCGAGGGGCCGATCGAGACCCTGACCGAGCGCTTCCGGCGCGGCGGCAACACCGAGGGCGTGGTCGGCTCGGGGCTGGGCCTGACCATCGCCGCAGACGTGCTGGCCGCCCATGGCGGGCGGCTCGATCTTCGCAACGCAGCTGAGGGAGGTGGCGCATGCGTGACGCTCGTCTTGCCGGCGGACTGAGACTGGGTCTGAGGCTGGGCCTGAGGCTTGGGCTGGGTCTCTGTGTGGGGCTCTGGGCGACACTGGCCGCCGCGCTCGAGGTCGAGAACCGCAAGGTCTATCCCGGCACCACCGATCGTACCCTGAGCATCGTCTCGACCGCCGATCTCGAGGTGTTCGAGCCCTACATCCAGCGCTTCCAGCAAAGCCACCCTGAGCTGACCGTCGACTACACGGTGGCCTCCTCGGTCGAGCTCTACCGCGCGATCCGCGACGGCGCCGCGTTCGATCTGGCGATTTCCTCGGCGATGGACCTGCAGCTCAAGCTCGCCAATGACGGCCTTGCCCAGAGCCACCGCTCGGACCGGACCGACGCACTGCCCGACTGGGCCCGCTGGCGCGACCTGATATTCGCCTTCACCGCCGAGCCTGCGGTGGTGGTGATGTCGTCGCGGGCGCTGGACGGCGCGCCGCCTCCGGCCACGCGACAGGAGCTCATCACCCTGCTGCGCGACAACCCCGAGCGCTTCCGCAATGCCATCGGCACCTATGACGTGCGTGACAGCGGTCTGGGCTACCTGTTTGCCACGCAGGAGGCGCGCTCGACCGATGCCTACTGGCGGCTCAGCGAAATCATGGGGCGGCTCTCGCCCGAGCTTTATTGCTGCTCGGGGCAGATGGTCGACGCGGTGATCAGCGGCCGCCTCAGCCTCGCCTACAACGTGCTGGGCAGCTATGCCGCGCAGCGCATGGCGCAGGAGGACAGGCGCGATATCGAGATCGTGCAGATGCAGGATTTTGCCAACCTGATGCTGCGGACGGCGATCATCCCGGCCACGGCAACGCAAACCACGGCGGCGGGCGCGCTGATCGACATGCTGCTCGAGCTGGGCCTGCGCGAGACGCCGGGCGACTGGCCGCTGCCGCCGCTGAGCCAGGGCACGTCGGATTTCGGGCCGATCCGGCTTGGCCCGGCGCTGATGGTCTATCTCGATCCGTTCAACCGGCGCGCCTTTCTGGCAGAGTGGGAGAACGCGCTCGTGCAGGACATCGTGATCGAGCCCTGACGCGCGGCGGAGGCACCCCGGCAAAGCCGCCACACCTGCCGATAAAGTGACGCCTGGTCAACCGGCGCATCGACAGGATGTGCCTCGGTCGCTAAACTTAAGCGCGACTTGAGAAGCGCTCGTGCGCCCTAAAGCGAGGCTCCTCCGGCCACTCGGACGATGTCAGGCAAGGGAGGGAACGATGCAAATGTCAGACTTTCAACGAGGGGCCCCGGCGGTCCTGAAGGGCGCGGCTCTCGGCGTCGCTCTCGGGCTTGCCAGTGGCGGCGCGGCTTTCGCGGCCGAGGGCGCGGCGGGCTTCTACCTGCTCGGCTCCAAGGGGCCCTTTGCCGGGGTGTTGCCGGCACCGGGCACCTATATCAACAATGACCTCTACCATTACACCGGCTCGGCCTCGGCGGGGCGTGACCTCTCGTTCGGAGGCGAGATCATCGCCGATGTCGAGGCCACCGCCTGGATCGACGTGTTCACCGGCATGTGGGTGCTGCCCGATGAGGTGCTGGGTGGCAATCTGGCGCTGACGGTCTCGCTGCCCTTCGGCAGCAAGGCAATCGACGCGAGGGCCGCGCTGGACGGCGGCGGACTCGGGGCCTCGCTGGACGATGATATCTTCACGATGGGGGACCCGGTTCTGGGTGCGACGCTTGGCTGGCACGACGGCAACCTGCACTGGACGACCGGGGCCATGCTCAACGTCCCGATCGGCGATTACCACGAGGGGGACATCGCCAACGTCGCCTTCAACCGCTGGGGTCTCGATCTCAACGGCGCTTTGACATGGTTCGACCCGGCCAGCGGCTGGGAGGTTTCGGGCGCGGCGGGTTTCACCTTCAACGGCGAAAACCCCGAGACCGACTACAACACCGGCACCGAGTTCCACTTCGAGGGCGCGGTGACCAAGACCTTCTCGCCATCCTTCTCGGCCGGCCTCGTGGGCTACTACTACGAGCAGATCACCGGCGACAGCGGCGACGGCGCGAACCTCGGCGACTTCAAGGGGCAGGTGAGCGCGCTTGGCGCGACCTTCGGCTACAATTTCCAGATGGGAGACACGCCGGTTTCGATGCGGGTCAAGGTGTTCGAGGAGTTCGACGCAAGGAACCGCCTCGAGGGCACGGCGGCCTACGTGACCTTCACCGTCCCGGTCGGCGGCTGACCTGTCGGGGGGGCGCTTTCGGGCGCCCCCCGGTCTTCTGGCGCAACCTTGTGCCGCCTAGCGCCTAGGCTGCCTCGACCTGCGCGAGGATACCTTTCGCGCGCAGCCGCACCGGGGCGTCGACCATGGCACCATCCACCGAGACCGCGCCGTCCCCCGAGGCCATCACCCGGCGGGCCCAGTCGATCTCTGCCTCGGAGGGCAGGAAGGCGCGGCGCACCTCGGGGATCTGCACCGGGTGGATGCAGAGCTTGCCGGTCAGTCCCAAGGCACGGGCATGCACCGTGTCCTCGTAGGTTTCCGACAGGTCGTCGAGCCGCGCGGTCACCCCGTCGACAGGCGCGGCGATGCCGGCGAGGCGCGAGGCGAGCACCAGCTCGGAGCGCGCCGGCAGCAGCACCTCGCGCAGGTGCTCGCAGCCGAGATCGGCGCAGTAGTCGATCGAGCCAAAGACCAGACGGCAGACCCCGGGCAGGGCGGCTATGGCGCGGCACTGGCCAAGGCCCAGCCCGCTTTCGATCAGCGCCATCACCGGTGTGGCCTCGCCAAGCACCTCGCTCACAGCGGCGACGCTGGTCGGATCCTCGGCCTTGGGCAGGATCACGGCGCTCAGGTTCAGGCCGCGCAGCGCGGCGAGGTCATCCTCGTGCCAAGGCGTGCCGGTGGCATTGATCCGCACCAGCACCGGCAGGTCGGTGAAATCGCTGCGCAGCGACGTGCGGGCGGCCTCTTTGCGGTCGTGGGCGACGGCATCCTCGAGATCGAGGATCACCGCATCGGCCCCCGAGGCCGCGGCCTTCTCGAAGCGGTCGGGCCGGTCGGCAGGAACGAAGAGCGGGGTCCGGAGGGTCTCGGGGCTCACCATTGCGCGCTCGCCTCCATCGCCACGGGGCCGCCGGGTGCGGCGCTCCAGAGTGTCATCTCGCCGTCCTCCTCGGTGGCGTGCAGCAACAGCGGGCTGCCGGAAAATGCCGGTGACAGGCCACGGAAGCGGAAGCGCGCGGGCGCCGCGCCGCGCAGATCGGTGGCGTATTGCACCAGCAGGGCAGCCTGAAGCGGCCCGTGCACCACGAGACCGGGATAGCCTTCCACACCCGTCACGTAGGGCAGGTCGTAGTGGATGCGGTGGCTGTTGAAGGTCAGTGCCGAGTAGCGGAACAGCAGCTCCGGCGAAGGATAGACCTCGCGCCGAGACGTGCCTTCGGGGGCGGGCGCCGGTGCTGTCGGCGTGGCACCGGCGGCGGGTGCGTCGCGATAGACGATGTCCTGCCGTTCGCTCAGCACGGCGCGCCCGTCGGCGGAGAAGTCATGCGTGACGGTGACGAAGCACAGCGTGCCGCTGCGGCCCTGCTTGATGCGCACGTCGTCGATCACCGAGTTGCGGGTGACGATCTCGCCGACACGCGGGGCACTGTGAAAGGCGATCTCGCCACCGGCCCACATGCGCCGGGGCAGGGTGACGGGGGGCAGGAAGCCGCCGCGATGCGGGTGCCCGTCAGGGCCGAGCTCCGAGGTCGCGGCCACCGGGTGGCAGAGCGCGTGATGCAGCAGGAGCGGTGCCTCGGCGCCCGGGCCGCTCTCGCCGTCGCGGTCGAACGTGGCGAGGAAGCGCTCTGTGAGCACCGGGGTCAGCAGCTCGGAGGCGCTCTCCTCGCGGCCGATCCACCCCTTGAGATGGTCGAGGGTCATGTCCATCACACCACCTCTTCGAGCGGGGCGAGCCGGGGCACCGGGCCGAAGCGCGGGGTTTCGCCCTCCCAGACCGGGGCCGGAGCGGGGTAGGCGACCGGGCCGTTCGGGGTGTCGACGGTGATGCGCCGCAGGTGGGGGTGGCCCGAGAGCCCCTCCATGTCGTTGACCCGCGCCAGGGCCACGTCGGCGCGGAGCAGCGCGTCCTCTGCATCATCGGCGGAAAGTGCCGCGAAGCGGGCGGCGAGCACGGCATCGGTCTCGGCCCGGTTGGCAACCCGCGCCACGTTGGTGGCGAAGCGCGGATCGGTGGCGAGGCCGGGCAGGCCGAGGAACACGTCGCAGAGCTTCTTCCACTCCCGGTCGCTCTGGATCGAGAGCAGGATCTGCGTGCCGTCCTTCGCGGTGAAGACACCGTAGGGCGCGATCGAGGGATGTGCGAGGCCAACCCGTTCGGGGCTCTTGCCGCCCTCGTGGTTCAGCAGCGGTACGGTGAGCCAGTCGGCCATGACGTCGAACATCGAGATCGAGATGTTGGCGCCCTTGCCGGTCACGCCGCGCCGGATCAGCGCCTCGAGGATCGCCGTCTGCGCCGTGGCGCCGGTGGCGATGTCGACGATCGAGATGCCGACGCGGGCCGGCTCGGAGGGCCCCCCGGTGATCGAGCAGAGCCCGGATTCCGCCTGCACCAGAAGGTCATAGGCCTTTCGGTCGGCCATCGGGCCACCCTCGCCATAGCCCGAGATCGAGCAGGTGATGAGGCGCGGGAACTCGCGCGTCAGCCGCTCGAACGGAAAGCCGAGCCGGGCCAGCGCGCCGCGCTTGAGGTTCTGCACAAGCACGTCGCTTTCGCCGAGCAGGCGCGCCAGCTCTTCGCGGCCCTGCTCGGACATGAGGTCGAGCGTGCGCGACTGCTTGCCCCGGTTGAGCCAGACGAAATAGCTCGACTGGCCGTTCGCCACCGCGTCGTAGCCGCGGGCGAAATCGCCCTCGGGGCGTTCGATTTTGATCACCTCGGCACCGGCATCGGCCAGCCGCGAGGTGCAGAAGGGGGCGGCCACCGCCTGTTCGATGGACACCACCCTCACGCCGTCGAGCGGGCGCATCAGAACGACCTCGGCAGGCCCAGCACGTGCTCGGCGACGTAGGACAGGATCAGGTTGGTCGAGATCGGCGCCACCTGGTAGAGCCGGGTCTCACGGAACTTGCGCTCGACATCGTACTCGCAGGCGAAGCCGAAGCCGCCGTGGAACTGCAGGCACGAGTTGGCGGCCTCCCACGAGGCCTTGGCGGCGAGGTATTTCGCCATGTTGGCCTCGGCGCCGCAGGGCTGGCCGGCATCGTAGAGGCGGCTGGCCTTGCGGCACATCAGGTTGGCAGCCTCGACCTCGATATAGGCCTCGGCGATGGGGAACTGAACGCCCTGGTTCTGGCCGATGGCGCGGCCGAAAACGTTGCGCTCGCTGACGTAATTCACCACGCGATCGGTGAACCAGTAGCCGTCGCCGATGCACTCGGCGGCGATCAGCGTGCGCTCGGCGTTGAGCCCGGTGAGGATGTACTTGAAGCCCTTGCCCTCCTCGCCGATCAGGTTCTCCTCGGGGATCTCGAGATTGTCGAAGAACAGCTCGTTGGTCTCGTGATTGACCATGTTGGGGATCGGCCGGACGGTCATGCCCGACTGCATCGCCTCCTTGATGTCCACGAGAAAGATCGACAGCCCCTCGGATTTCTTCTTCACCTCGGAGAGGGGCGTGGTGCGGGCGAGCAGGATCATCAGATCCGAGTGCTGCACCCGGCTGATCCAGACCTTCTGGCCATTGATGACGTACTTGTCACCCTTCTTGACGGCAGTGGTCTTGAGCTGGGTGGTGTCGGTGCCGGTGGTGGGCTCGGTCACGCCCATCGACTGCAGTCGCAGCTCTCCGCTGGCGAGCTTGGGCAGGATGCGCTGGCGCTGCTCCTCCGAGCCGTGCCGGACCAGCGTGTTCATGTTGTACATCTGGCCGTGGCAGGCGCCGGAATTGCCGCCGGCGCGGTTGATCTCTTCCATGATCACCGCCGCCTCGGTCAGCCCGAGCCCCGAGCCGCCGTATTCCTCGGGGATCAGCGCCGCCATCCAGCCCGCCTTGGTGAGCGCGTCGACAAAGGCCTCGGGATAGGCGCGGTCTTCGTCGATCTTGCGGTGATACTCGTCCGGGAAATCGGCGCAGAGCGCGCGGACGGCATCGCGGATGTCTTGGAATTCGTCGCTGTCTTGGTCGTACACGTGGGTCTCCTCCCGGTCTTTCGGGGATCATCCGACGCGGCGAGTCATAATTCAAATATCTAGGTGGTCTTTCAGAAATGCTTCTGAGGTATGGGTGAGTATGGTCTGTCGACTCCGTTTGGCTGTGCGATGCTCGAGCAAAGCGTTCGCGCGGAATTAAGCCCGCAGGGCGCCGCGCCATCGCCGGCCCGCGCCATCGGGCTGGCGATTTGGTGACGCCGGCGCTGCGTTTAGAGGTCCTTCGGATTTGGCCGGGATAAATCGCAAGGCTCGAAAGGAAGATCGCCATCCCGCGGACCGGCGATGGCGCGGCGCCGAGCCGACGGACGAACAATCGCGCCCGCAGTCTCCTGCGGGCGCGTCTCGATCATCTAAGGCCGTGGAAGGTTGTGGCCCTACACCGGATCCCAGCAGAACACGTCGGCGGACACGTCGAGCGGCACGTAGCTCGCCTTCAGCGCCGGGATCGCGTGGCTGGCAACGCTTTCCACGTCCCAGCCCTCGCCGCGATGCACCGAGCGGGTCGGGCGCGGCTGCGACATCAGGAAGATCTCGTTGTTGCGCACCGCGAAGATCTGGCCCGTGGTGTCGGCGCCCGCGTCGGAGGCGAGGTGAAGCGCCAGCGGGGCGATCTTCTCGGGTTTCATCTCTTTCATGCGGTTGACCCGCTCTTCCTGCTCCGGGCTGTCGACCTTGATCGACGAGGTCATCCGGCTCCAGGCGAAGGGGGCGATGCAGTTCGAACGGATGTTCCACCGCTGCAGGTCCAGCGCCAGCGACTTCGAGAGCGCCGCGACCCCGAGCTTTGCGGCGGAGTAGTTGGCCTGCGCGAGGTTGCCCACCAGCCCCGAGGTCGAGGTCATGTGGATCAGGCTGCCCGAGCCCTGTTCGCGCATCACGTCGGCGGCGGCACGGCTGACGTTGAACGTGCCGTAGAGATGGACCTTCACCACCGCGTCGAAATTCTCGAAGGTCATCTTGTGGAAGAACTGGTCGCGCAGGATGCCGGCATTGTTGACCACCGCATCGAGCCGTCCGAACGCATCGGTGGCCTGCTTGACCATCGCCTTGGCGCCGTCCGGGTCCGAGACGTCATCGCCATTGGCGACCGCCTTGCCGCCGAGCTTCTCGATCTCGGCCACGGCCTCCTGCGCGGCGGCGCTGGACTCGCGCTGACCGTCGAGCGAGGCGCCGATGTCGTTTACGACCACCGATGCCCCGGCGCGGGCCGCTTCCATGGCGATGGCGCGGCCGATGCCGCCGCCGGCGCCGGTCACCAGCATGACTTTTCCGTCGAGGGGTTTCATATCGGACATGTCTCCTCCGTCTTGTCCTGAACGTGTTCCGTTTGTGTGTCAGTCACCGGCCCGCAGGCCGAAGACGCCGCGCTCGATCTGCCGCGCGGCCTGAGCCAGCGCCGCGCCGACCGTGTCGAGGCTTTCGTCGGTCTGCTGGCCAGTGATGGTGATGCTGCTCATGCCGAGCCGAGGCACGCCGGCGGCGTCCACCGAAAGCGCCGCGACGATGTCGAGGCCGCGAAACAGATGGCCTCGGTCCTGCGCGGTGCCGCTGTCGCGCGCTGCCTGCACGTCGGCCCAGTAGGTTTCGAACTCCGGCTCATCCTGCCAGCGCACGCTGTCAAAGCCCTTGCGGGTCTGCGCCTTCGTAAGCCCCTGCCGGGCCGCGTAGACCCGCCCTACCGCACCGGCGAACACCGGCAGGCGGCTGCTGCGCGACATCACCGCCTGCACGATGTTGGGCGCGGTGAAGCGATCGATCAGCACGATGCGCTCGTTGGCGGTGATCTGCCAGAGCGCGATCGCCACCTGATGCTCCTGCGCGATTGCGGTGAGGGTGGGGCGGATCAGGTCGGCGGGGTTGGCGCCCAGCAGGGGGGCCGCGAACTCCATCAGACCCATGCCGATGACATAGGTCTTGGCCTCTGGATCGAAGCTCAGAAGCCCCTCGTGGCTCAGCGTGCGCAGGATGTTGAACGCCGAAGAGACGTTCAGCCCGGCCTCGCGGGCGATCTGCGTCGCGCCCATCGGGCGACCGCTCGCTGCCAGCAGGCGCATGATGATCATCGCGTTCTGAACTGCGGGTACGAGCTTCTGTCCGGTATCGTCGACCATATCATTCCTCATGGAGAATTGCATTTACCATACAGAATTGTTCTGCTAGAGCAAGGGCAGACTGAAGGCATCCCGAGGGAGGAACGAAGATGGCGTCAGGTGTGGATAGCGATGTTTTCGAGCAGCTTGTGGCAACCGTGGAGCGATTCGCCCGCGAGCGCCTGATCCCTGCCGAGCGGCAGGTCGAAGAGGAGGACGACATCCCCGAAGAGATCGTCGCCGAGATGAAGGAGATGGGGCTTTTCGGGCTGTCGACGCCGGAGGAATATGGCGGCATCGGCCTCAGCGTGCCGCAGGAGGCGCGGCTGATCGAGACGCTGTGCTACGCCTCGCTGACCTTCCGCTCGCTGATCGGCACCAATGTGGGCATCGGCTCGCAGGGCATCGTCATGGACGGCACGCCGGAGCAGAAGGAGCAGTGGCTGCCCGGGGTTGCGAGTGGCGACGTGGTCGCCTCCTTCGCGCTGACCGAGCCCGACAATGGCTCTGATGCCGGTGGCATCCGTACCTCGGCCAAGCGTGACGGCGGCGATTTCGTCATCAACGGGACCAAGCGCTACATCACCAACGCGGTGCGCGCCGGCGTCTTCACCGTCTTCGCCCGCACCGACGCGGACAAGCCCGGCGCCGATGGCGTCTCGGCCTTCATCGTGCCCGCCGACACGCCGGGCATCACCGTGGCCAAACCCGACCGCAAGCTGGGCCAGAAGGGCACCAAGACCTCGGACGTGATCTTCGAGAACGTGCGGGTGCCGGAAAGCGCCATCATCGGCGGGCCAAAGAACCTCCACAAGGGGTTCCGCACCGCGATGAAGGTGCTCGACCGGGGCCGCATCCACGTGGGCGCCATGGCGGTGGGGCAGAGCCAGCGCATGCTCGACATCGCCACCGACTACGCGCTCGAGCGCAAGCAGTTCGGCAAGCCGATCGGCGAGCACCAGCTGGTGCAGGGCCTGATCGCCGACTGTCAGGCCGAGCTGCACGCCGCCCGGGCGCTGGTGCGCGCCAGCGCCGACACCTTCGATCGCGAGGGCAAGGCCATCATCGAGGCCTCCTGCACCAAGTATTTCTGCACCGAGGCCGCGGGCCGCATCGCCGACCGGGCGCTGCAGATCCACGGCGGCGCAGGCTACATGGCGGAATACGATATCGAGCGGCTCTACCGCGATATCCGCCTGCTGCGCATCTACGAGGGCACCAGCCAGATCCAGCAGCTGGTCATCGCGCGCCGTACGCTGGCGCAGCGGGCGGCGTGAGCATGGGCGCGCGTCCGACCCGCAGCCTCGAGGAGATGCCGCCGCGCTCGGCCTTTGCCGCGCTTCTGGGCATCGAGGTCGAGACCTGCACCCCTGAGGAGGTGGTGTGCTCGATGCTCGTGACCGAGGCGATGGGCAATCGCAACGGCGTTCTGCATGGCGGCGCGCTGATGGCCATCGCCGACACTGCCGCCGGCACATCGGCCTTCATCAACAGCCCCGCCGAGGTGTCGAACACCACGGTCGAGGCCAAGACCAATTTCATCCGGCCGGTGCGGGTGGGCGACAGGCTCACCGCGCGCTGCGTCCCGGTCCATGTGGGCCGCATGACGCTGGTGCTGCAGGTGACGCTGACGCGCGGCGACGGGAAGGTCGTCGGCAGCACGTCGCAGACGCACCTGTTCCTGGGCTGGAAAGACTGAGACAGAGAAAGGGAGGGGAAAGATGAAAGACACCGATGTGTCGCAACTGGGACCGCAGGCCGCCTACGAGGCGTATCTTGCCGCGGGCTGGTTCATGATCCAGCGCGCCGCCAGCACCGGCGAGTACGTGTTCTGGCCCAAGGTCACGTCGCCCACCGGCGCCACCGATCTCGAGTGGGTCGAGGCGAAGGGCACTGGCACGGTCTACGCCATAACCGTCAACCGCGCCCGCTCGGGCGCCTACAACGTGGCGCTGGTCGAGCTCGACGAGGGCGTGCGCATGATGTCGACCCTTCCCGGGGTCGAAACCGCCGAGATCGGCGCGCGGGTCACGGCCCGCATCGAGGACACCGAGGAGGGCCCGCGCGTGGTCTTCGATCTGGCCGGGGAGGACGCGGCATGAGCATGGACAGCATGCGGGGAAAATCCGCCATCGTGGGCATGGCCACCGCCGGCGTCGGCGAGGCGCCGGGCTTTTCGGCGATGGAGCTTCTGGGGCAGGCGGCGGTCAAGGCGGTGAACGAGGCCGGGCTGAAGATGCAGGACATCGACGGCGTCTTCGCGGCCACCTCGAGCCACGCCTTCCCGACCATGAGCGTGGTCGAGTATCTTGGCCTCAAGCCGCGCTTCTTCGACGGCACCAATGTGGGCGGCTCGAGCTTCGAGATGCACCTGCTGCAGGCGACGCTGGCGCTCGAGGCCGGGCTCTGCGACGCGGCGCTGATCTGCTACGGCTCGAACCAGCGCACCGCCGGGGGCCGGCTGGTGTCGATGAGCGAGCCGCAATGGCACGAGACCCCCTACAAGCCGCGCCATCCGATCACCGCCTACGGTCTGGCGACCAGCCGGCACATGGCCGAATTCGGCACGACGCGCGAGGACCTCGCCGACGTGGCGCTGGCCGCGCGGGGCTGGGCCAATCTCAACCCCGAGGCCTTTGCCCGCGGCCCGCTCAGCAAGGACGAGGTTCTGTCGGCGCGGATGATCTCGGACCCGCTGACCAAGTCCGACTGCTGTCTCGTGACCGATGGCGCCGCCGCCTGCGTGCTGGTGCGCGCCGACCGTGCCAAGGACCTGCCGGGCAAGCCGGTCTACTTCATGGGGGCCGGTGGCGCGAACTATCACCGCTCGATCGTGGCGATGCCCGACCTCACCACCACCGCCGCCGCCGAAAGCGGGCCGCGCGCGATGGAGATGGCGGGGGTCAGCCAGAAAGACATCGACGTGGTGATGCTCTACGACGCCTTCACCATCAACACGATCCTGTTCCTCGAGGATCTCGGCTTCTGCCCCAAGGGCGAGGGCGGGCGCTTCGTTCGGGACGGGCGTATCGCGCCGGGTGGCGAGCTGGCGGTCAACACCAATGGCGGCGGGCTGTCCTGCGTGCATCCGGGCATGTACGGGCTATTCCTGATCGCCGAGGCCGTGGCGCAGATCCGTGGCGAGGCCGGCGAGCGCCAGCAGGACAACTGCAACATCGCGCTTTGTCACGGCAATGGCGGCACGCTGTCGAGCCAGTGCACCGCCATCCTCGGCTCGGAGGCCGCGCTATGACCGATCTGTCCCTCATCGACGGGCTCATTGCCCCCAAATCCGTGGCCATCATCGGCGCGTCGGAGGATCCGGGCCGCATCGGCGGGCGGCCCATCGCTGCGATGCTCAAGGCCGGCTACGAGGGCCGCATCCTGCCGGTGAACCCCAAGCGTGACACGGTGCAGGGGCTGCCCTGCTATGCCAGCGTCGGCGATCTGCCCGAGGCGCCCGAGGCGGCGCTGATCGCGGTGCCCGCCAAGCTGGTGCCGCAGACCATCGAGGCGCTGGGCCGCAAGGGCTGCAAGGCCGCGACGCTGTTCTCGGCGGGCTTCGCCGAGACCGGTGCCGAGGGCGAGGCGGCGCAGCGCGAACTGGTGGCGCTCGCCGGAAAGCACGGCATGCGCCTGCTCGGGCCGAACACGCTCGGTGTTTACAACGTCGATATCGGCTATTACGGCACCTTCTCCTCGTCGCTCGACACCGGTTTTCCGCGCCCCGGCAATATCGGGATCGCCAGCCAGTCCGGTGCGTTCGGCGCGCATCTCGGCGCGCTGGCGCGGGATCAGGGTTTGGGCTGTTCGGTGCTCATCACCACCGGCAACGAGGCCGACATCACCGTGGCCGACGCGATCCGCTGGATGGCCGAGAGCGACAGCATCGACGTGATCTGCACCTACATGGAGGCGGTCAACGACGCGCCTGCGCTGCTCGCCGCGCTCGACGTGGCGCGCGCCGCCGGCAAGCCGGTGCTGGCGCTGAAGTCGGGACGCTCGGCGGTCGGTGCGCGCGCGGCTGCCTCGCATACTGCCTCGCTCACCGGCGATGCGGTGGTCGCCGACGCGGTGCTCACGGATCACGGCGCGATCATCCTGCGCGACCCGGAATCGATGATGGACATCGCCTATGCCGCGTCCAAGAAGGTGCTGCCGTCGCAGCATTCCCTCGGCGTGGTGACGGTCAGCGGCGGGGCGGGGATCGTCGCCAGCGACGAGGCCGAGCGCATCGGTTTGCCGATGCCCTCCATGCCCGATGAAGCGCAGGCCAAGCTTCTCGAGGTGCTGCCCTATGCCTCGGCGGTCAATCCGCTCGACTGTACCGCGCAGGCGCTGAACGAACCGGCGCTGCTCGAGCAGTTCACCCGCGCCGGTCTCGAGGAGGGCGGCTATGGCGCCGTGCTCTGCTTCCTCACCTACGTGGCGGGCAGCGAGCGGCTCTCGAAGGTCATCCTGGAGGCGATGGCCCCGCTGCGCGCCGCGTTCCCCGACCGCATCATCGCCTTCTGCGCGCTGGGCGACCCGGAGGTGCTGCGCCGCTACGACGAGGCAGGCATCCTGGTCTTCAACGATCCCTGCCGTGCGGTCCGCGCGCTCGACGCGGTGCTGCGGCTGGGCTCGGCGCAGGCCTCGAGCGTGAAAGCGGCGCTGCCCGAGCCCAAGCCGGTGTTGCTGCCCGCAACCAGCCCCGACGAGGCCGAGGCCAAGGCGCTTCTCGCCGAGGCGGGCATCAACGCCGCGCCCGAGCAGGCAGTGCAGAGCGCCGAGGAGGCGGTCGCTGCGGCCGAGGGCTTCGGCTACCCGGTGGTGATGAAGATCCTGTCGCCCGACATCCTGCACAAGTCCGACATCGGCGCGGTCAAGCTCAACATCCGCGACGCCGATGGCGTGCGCGCGGCCCATGCCGATATCCTCTCCGCCGCCGCGACCCACGCTTCGCACGCCCGCGTCAGCGGCGTGCTGGTGGCCCGGCAGCTCTCGGGCGGGGTCGAGTGCCTGATGGGCATCAACCGCGACCCGACCTTCGGTCCGGTGGCGGTGTTCGGGCTTGGCGGCATCTTCGTCGAGCTCTTGAACGACGTGGCGCTGCGCGCCTGCCCCTTCGGCCCCGAGACGGCGCGCGAGATGATCCTGTCGATCCGCAGTGCGGCGATCCTGCAGGGGGCGCGCGGTGCCGCTCCGGCGGATATCGACGCGCTGGCCGAGATGCTCTCGAAGCTCTCGGTCTTTGCCGCCGGCGCTGGCGAGCGGCTGGTCTCGATCGACCTCAACCCGGTGCTCGCGATGCCCGAAGGGCAGGGTGCCTACGCGCTCGACGCGGTGATCGAGCTCGACGCGCAGGAGGTCGCCGCCGATGGCCATTGATTACGACCACCTGATGAATTTCGACATTCCCGAAGTCCGCCAGAGCTACGGCGCCGAGGAGGTGGCCCGCTTCGGGCTCACCGTGGGCATGGGGCAGGATCCGATGGACATGCGCCAGCTGCCTTACGTCGGTGCGCTGGCCGACGATGCGCGGGCGATGCCCGCCATCGTCAACGTGCTGGGGCATCCGGGCTTCTGGCTCGGCAATCCCGAGACAGGTGTTGATGCGCTGAAGCTGGTGCATGGCGAGCAGGGCATCACCATCCACCACCCGATCCCGCCCGAGGCCACCATCGTGGGCAAGACCCGTGTCACCGGCCTTGTCGACAAGGGCGAGGGTCGCGGTGCGCTGCTGTACTACGAGAAAGAGATCCGCGACGCCTACAGCGGCCTGCATCTCGCGACCTGCCGTGGCACCACCTTCCTGCGCGGCGATGGCGGCTTCGGCGGGCCTGACGGTCCGGTGAAGCAGGCGCACACGCTGCCCGAGATCGAGCCGGATCATGTCTTCGACACGCCGACCCGGCCCGAGCAGGCGCTTTACTATCGCTGGAACGCCGACCCGAACCCGCTGCACCTCGACCCGCGTGTGGCTGAAAAGGCAGGCTTCGAGCGACCGATCCTGCACGGGCTCTGCACTTTCGGCTTCGCAGCGCATGCGCTGCTGGCGGTGATGTGCGAGTATGACGCGACGCTTTTCGGCTCGATGGACGCGCGCTTTACCGCCTTCGTCTACCCGGGCGAGACGCTGCGCACCGAGATCTGGAACGATGGCAGCTTCCGCACCCGGGTGCTTGAACGCGACAAGATCGCCATCGGCAACGGGCTGTTCAAGCGGAGGGAGAGCGCATGAGCATCGAGATCACGACAGACGGGGAGGGGCTCTGCACGCTCACCCTGAACGAGCCGGAACGCCGCAACCCGATCGGCCATGCAAGGCGGCAGGACCTGCGCGACGCGCTGGCGACGGCTGCCACCGATGATGCGGTGCGCGCCGTGGTGCTGACCGGTGCCGGCGGGCACTTCTCGGCCGGCGGAGACATCCGCGATCAGGGCGCGCGCAGCCTCGGCATTCACCGCGAGCGGTTTGCTGTCGTGAGTGACATGGTGACCCGCATGGCGCGCTTTCCCAAGCCGCTGGTCGCGGCGGTCGAGGGCTGGGCGGCGGGCGGCGGTCTGGCTTTGGCGATGGCTTGCCCGATGGTGGTGGCCTCGCGCGAGGCGCGCTTCGTCGCGGCCTTCACCAAGATCGGCCTGATCCCCGACATGGGGCTGCTGAGCACGCTGCCACCGCGCATCGGCGGGGCGCGGGCCCGGCGCCTGCTGCTCGACAACCGTGTGGTCGAGGCGGCAGAGGCGGAAGAGATCGGCCTTGTCGACACGCTGGCGGATCCCGGCGCGGCGGCCCGCGTGGCCGGGGAGCTGGCCCTGAAGGAGGCCGGGGAGGCGCCGCTGCCGCGGCAGTTCATCCTCGACTGGTTCGCCCGCGACATCTCGGAGGCGCTGGAGTACGAGGCCAGGCTTCAGCCGATGCTGATCAACAGCGCAGACGCCGCCGAGGGCCGCGCGGCCTTTGCCGAGAAGAGGCGGCCGCAGTTCCGCGGATGCTGAGTGCCGGGGGGCGGCTGTCCCCCGGCGTGGCCGGGGAGGATGGCAGCGCCGCGCTGCGCCGTGGCCTGATGGCGGCGATCATGCTGGCGGCGCTGGTGCTGGTGTTCGTCGACTCGAAACTGGTGACTGGCGCGGCAGTGGCCGCGCTGGTGCTCTACCTCGCGCTGGCCCGCCGCCAGTTCGGCTTTGGCACATGGGTGCCGGTGCTGATGGCGCTGGTCGGGCTGGCCGCCGCGCTCTGGCGGGGTGTCGAGGCGTCGGTGCTCTGGCAGGGCGCCGATCGGATGCTGTTCCTCGCCGCGCTTATCGCCATGCTGGGCACGCTGCGCTCGGCCGCCGCCATCGCGCCCGAGGTGCATCGTGCCGGGCTCTTCGTCACCGGCCAGCCGGCCTCGCGGCGCTATCTGGCGATGACTGGCGGCGGGCACCTCTTCGGCGTGCTGATCAATTTCGGCGGGCTGGCGCTGCTCCTCGACCTTGCCAAGCGCTCGATGGACAGCGCGGCGGCGGCAGAGCTGCCGCCCGAGGCGCGCGAGGCGCGGCTCAGGCGGATGACCATGGCGGTGGTGCGGGGCTTTTCGCTGATCTCGCTGTGGTCGCCCTTCGGCTTTGCCACCAACGCCATCCTGATCTCCGTGCCGGGGCTGAGCTATGCCAGCTTCGGCCCGCTGGGCTTTGCCATGTCTTTCGTCTTCATCGCGATTGGCTGGCTGTTCGACTTTCTCGACGGCCGGCGCTTCCGCCGCCTCGGCCTGCCGCGTCCGAGCCCGCCGCCGGGCAGCTGGACCGGCGCCGCGGCGCTGGTCGGCCACGTGCTGGCGCTGGGCACGGCGGTGTTCCTGCTCCACGAGGTGACGCCCCTGAGCTTCCAGCAAGGGCTGATCTGCGCGGTGCCGTGCTACGCGCTGCTCTGGGCCGCCGCCGCCACCCGCCAGGCGCCCGGCGGGCCGGCTTCCGGCGTGGCCGAGGCGGCGCGGACGACATGGGGTCGGCTCGGCGGGCTGGGGTCCGAGGTCGGGGTGTTCGCCTCGGCGGGGTTCCTGCCGGTGGTGCTGCTGGCGCTGATCCCCGCCGAGGAGCTGCGCGCGGTGATCTCGGGGCTTGGGCTCGGGCCGGTGGCGCTGGCCTGCGGCATTTCGCTCTCGATCTTCGGGCTGGCGCTGATCGGGGTGAACCCGATCGTGGTGGCCTCGGTGCTGGGCGCCATCGCCTCGCAGCTGAACGTGCCGGGGCTCAGCGACACCGCCATCGCGCTGGCGATCACCGGTGGCTGGACGGCGGTGATCGGGCTGTCGCCCTTCATCACCACGCTGGTGATCTGCTCGGCCATCGTCGGGCGCAGCACTTCGACCATCGGGCTGAGATGGAACGGAGCTTATTGCCTCGCCATCCTGACGGTCTGGTCGCTGATGCTGGCGGGGCTGATGTTGGGGGGGCTGATCTGACGTAGCCAGATTCATGCTTCCGTGGCATGTTCATAGTATCAGGAATGCCTCCTGAGCATTCCGATCGTACTCAAAGCGTCGTCCCCGGCCACTGGCCGGAGGCCACCATCGCGTGCACCTCGGAGGTGAGGAAATCGGCGAAGCTGCTGGTGAGGCGCGAGCCGGGCCGGTTCAGCGGCGTCATCAGCACCAGCGTGCGGTCGATGGTGCGCCGGACGATAGGCCGGGCGATCAGCCGGCCCTCGCGGACATGGTGGATCACGCTGACCAGCGGCAGGATCGTGGCGCCCAGCCCGCGTTCGACGAAAGCGAGCATCGTGGGCAGGATATCGATCTCGAGCACGACGTTCAGATCGATGCGGTCCTCATGTGCGATGGCCTCGACCCGGCCACGCAGACCATGCTCGGGATTGGGCAGGATGAGCGGCTGCTCGAGCGCGTCGCGGGCATGGATCGGCACGCCGTCTCGCGCGCCTTCGGTGTTGGCCGACTGGATCAGGAAAAGCTGTTCCATGATAATTGGTTGCGCCTTGATCGAAGGGGATTTCTGGCCCTCGTAGGCGACCCCCAGATCGATCTTTCCGCGCAGCAGCCAGTCCTGCACGTGGCCGCTGAATCCCGAGATGATCCGCAGCTTCACCTCGGGGTAATCCTGCATCGTGCGCTCGATCAGGTGGGTGGCCAGAATCTCGGAAACCGTGGGCGGCAGACCCAGCGTCACGGTGCCCGAAAGCGGTGCGCTGTGGCCCGAGATGTCACCCGCCAGATCCTCCATCTCCTCGAGAATCGCCTTGGCCCGGCGGGCCAGCCGGATGCCCTCTTCGGTGGGCATGACGCCGCGCCCGTGGCGGCGCAGAAGCGACACGCTCAGCTCCTCTTCCAGCGCCTTTACCTGCCGGCTCAGGGCGGGCTGGGCGATGTTCAGACGCTCGGCCGCGGCGGTGATGCTGTTGAGCTCGACGACCTGGATGAAGTTGCGGAGCTGGCGGAAATCCATTCATGCCTCATTCGTATCTCTGTTATGTCTATAATGCATTTGAATCATATGTGCCAGTCGGACAGTGTTTCTCTCAGGGAAAGAGACGTCCGGCCGATCACCGCTCTTGCGGGGCCGTTGCCGGGGCAGGGCCAGAGGAGGATTGGCCGCCGGACGGGCTTTCGCCACACAGGGAGGATTACATGAAGACCAGATTCAAACTCGGGGCTGCCGTAGGTGGCCTGATGGCGCTTTGCGGCGCGGGCGTATCGGCGCAGGAGCTGCCGAACACCATGGTGTGGACGTCCTACGACGTGGGCTCGGCCGGCTACGCCGAGGCCTCTGCCATCGCCGATGCCTTCGGCAAGGAGTTCGGCACCCGTGTCCGCATCCAGCCTTCGGGCAGCGGCATCGGCCGTCTGCAGCCGCTTCTTCAGGGCCGCGCCGACTATGCCTTCCTTGCCACCGAGGCGTTCTTCCTGTCCGAGGGTGCGTTCGACTTCGCGACCCCGGAATGGGGGCCGCGCGAGCTGCGCGCCGTAGCCGGCCGTCCGGCGGGCATCACCCTGATCGCCGCCGGGGATGCCGGCATCGAGACCGTGGCGGATGCTCGCGGCAAGCGCATCGCCTTCGTCGCCGGAAACCCGTCGGTGAATGTGAAATGCGAGGCGATCCTGGCGTTCGGCGGGCTCACCCTCGACGATGTCGAGGTGGTGACCTTCCCGACCTACGCCTCGGCCATGTCGTCGATGACCCGCAACGAATCCGACGCCACCTGCACGACGCCTACCACAAGCCAGCTCTATGAGCTGGCCGAGAGCCCGCGTGGCATCCACTACGCGCCGCTCGAGGCCGACAATGCCGAGGGCTGGGAAGGCCTGCTCAAGGTGCTGCCGATCATGGGGCCGTCCGACGAGGATGTGGCCGCCGGGCTCGAGGAAGGCGAGATCGCCAAGATGGCGGCCTACCGCTATCCGGTGATCACCACCACGGTCGAGAAATCCGCCGATGACGTCTACGCCTTCATCAAGGCGCTGGATGAGACCTACGATCTCTACAAGGACGGCACCGCCACGATGACGCGGTGGACGCTGGAGAAATCGGGCAAGCCGGCGATCGACGTGCCGTTCCACGAGGGCGCCGTGCGCTACCTCAAGGAAAAGGGCATCTGGACCGAAGAGGACGATGCCTGGAACGAGAAACGCACCCAGCGCATGAACGCGCTCGTCGAGGCCTGGGACAGCTTCAAGTCCGAGAACGAGGGCCTGTCGGAAGAAGACTTCGCAGAGGCCTGGATGGCCCGCCGTGCCGAGATCGTCGCCGGCCTGAACTGAGCCACTGAACGCTGATCGTGCCCCCGGCGGTTCGCCCGCCGGGGGAAGACCTCTTGCCAGATCAGGACGAGATCATGGATTCCGACCAAACCACCTCGGCCGCGGCGCCGGAGGGGGGCTCTGCGCAGGCACAGCCCGACTCCGCCCTCCAGACGGCCCTCCGCGCGATCGTGATGGTGCTTGGCGCCCTCGGCGTCATCATGGCGATCAACCAGCAGTTTCTCCTCAATATTTTCGGGTTCCAGCCGCTCGGCAACGCCTATCTCTACTACCTGATCGGCATCTTCCTGGCGCTGGCCTTCCTGACGCTGCCCGCCACCGCGATGAACCCGCGCCGGTTCTGGTGGCTCAACATCGTGCTCGCCATCGCCGCGATGGGCAGCGCCGGATGGCTGGGCTTCCACGGGCTCGACATCATCCAGAAGGGCTGGGAATACGACGCGCCGCTGGGGGCAGATATCGCGGCCTCGGTGCTGATCGTGCTGGTGCTCGAGGGCGTGCGGCGGGCGGGTGGCCCGATCCTGCTGTTCACGGCGCTGCTGTTCGGGACCTATCCGCTTTACGCCGACTACATGCCGGGCTTCCTCTGGGGCACCGAGTATTCGCTGGTCGGCACCGTCCGGGCGCATGTGCTGGGCGTCGAGTCGATCATCGGCATCCCGATGCAGGTGGTGGCCGAGCTGGTCATCGGCTTCGTGATCTTCGGCTCGGTTCTGGTGGCCACCAAGGGCAGCGATTTCTTCATGGAGCTGGCCTCGGCGCTGCTCGGGCACAGCCGGGGCGGGCCCGCCAAGGTCGCCGTGATGGGCTCGGGCATCCTTGGCTCGCTCTCGGGGAGCGTGATCTCGAACATTCTGACCTCGGGGCCGTTCTCGATCCCGACCATGCGCCGGGTGGGTTATCCCGCGCATTACGCCGCCGCCGTCGAGGCCTGCGCCTCCACCGGCGCCACCTTGATGCCGCCGGTGATGGGTACCGTGGCCTTCGTCATGGCCTCGTTCCTGGGCGTACAATACTCGTCCATCGTCATCGCGGCGGTGATCCCGGCGATCCTGTTCTACGTGGCGCTGCTGTTCCAGGTCGACATGTATGCCGCGCGCCGCGGCCTCAAGGGCCTGCCGCGCAGCGAGACGCCGCCGATCTGGCCGGTGCTGAAGAGCGGCTGGCCCTACCTGCTGAGCCTCGCGGTGCTGATCTTCGTGTTGATGGGGCTGCGCATGGAAGCGCGTTCGCCCTATTACGCCTCGGTCGTGATGCTGGTCGCCACCGCGTTCCGCAAGGAGACCCGCCTGACGCTGGCCCGCGCCAAGGGCCTGCTGCTCGACATCTCGTGCAATATCGCGAGCCTTGTGGCCGTGCTGGCGGGCATCGGGCTGGTCGTTGGGGGCCTGTCCTATACCGGCGTCGCAGGCGCCTTCTCGCGCGAGCTGCTGCTCTATGCCGGTGGCAACACTGCGCTGATGCTGATCGCGGGGGCGGTGACGAGCTTCGTGCTCGGCATGGGGATGACGGTGACGGCCTGCTACATCTTCCTGTCGATCCTGCTGGCGCCGGCGCTGGTGCAGGCCGGGCTCAACCCGATCGCCAGCCACCTGTTCATCCTTTACTGGGGCATGCTCTCCTACATCACGCCGCCGGTGGCGCTGGCGGCGATCACCGCGGCCAACGTGGCGGGCTCCAAGCCGATGAAGACCGGCTTCCATGCCATGCGCCTGGGCATGCCGCTCTTCGTGCTGCCCTTCATCTTCGTCTACGACCCGGCGCTGATCATGGAAGGCAGCTGGCTGCAGATCATCGAGCGCGTGGGCCTGACAGTGCTGGCGATCTGGGCGATCACCTCGGCCTTCGAGAGCTGGATCTACAAGGTCGGCCGCATCGGCATCGCCAGCCGCATCGCCTTTGGGGCAGGGGGGATCCTCGTATTGTTTCCCGAACTCACAACCAGCCTGATCGGGGCGGCGGTGCTGGTGGGCGTGATCGTGGTGAACCTCGGCCTGGGCCGCCGCCGCGCCACCGTGAAGGCCTGAGGGAGGACCGCATGGACAAGAGTGTCGACGATCTGGCGCACGCGGTCGCGCCGGTCACCGATGGTGCGTCGGTGATGATCGGGGGCTTCGGCTCCTCGGGCATCCCCTTCGGGCTGATCGACGCCCTGCTCGAGCAGGGCGCCACCGGGCTGACGGTGATCTCGAACAACGCCGGGGCCGGCGAGACCGGCATCGCCAAGCTGCTCAAGGCGGGCAGGGTCGCCAAGGTGATCTGCTCCTACCCGCGCACGCCGGGCTCGATCTGGTTCGAACAGCGCTTCAAGGCGGGCGAGGTGGAGCTCGAGGTGGTGCCGCAGGGCACGCTGGCCGAGCGCATCCGCGCCGCGGGCGCCGGGCTGGGCGGGTTCCTGACGCCCACCGGCTACGGCACGCGGCTGGCCGAGGGCAAGGAGACCCGGGTGATCGATGGGCGCGGCTACGTGCTCGAGGCGCCTCTGCCGGCGGATTTCGCGCTGATCCGCGCCGATCGCGGCGACAAGTGGGGCAATCTCAATTTTCACGCCACCGCCCGCAACTTCAATCCGGTGATGGCGATGGCCGCGACGCACGCGATCGTCGAGGTCCGCGAGCTGTCGGACGCGCCGCTCGATCCCGAGACCGTGGTGACACCGGGTATTTTCGTGCAGGGCGTGGTGGAATACGGGGTGAGACCATGACCGTAGTGACGATGAACGCGCTCGACGATGCGCAGCTGGCCGCCCGCGTGGCGCAGGACATCCCCGACGGCTCTTACGTGAACCTCGGCATCGGCAAGCCCACCCATGTCTCGGGCTACGTGCCCGACGGGCGCGAGGTGATCTATCACTCCGAGAACGGGATCCTTGGCGTCGGGCCAACGCCCGCGCCGGGCACCGAGGATCCCGAGCTGATCGACGCCAGCAAGCGCTATGTCACCGCCGCGCCCGGTGCGGCCTATTTCGAGCATTCCGACAGCTTCGCGATGATGCGCGGCGGTCATATCGATATCGCGGTGCTCGGGGCCTACCAGGTGGCCGAGAATGGCGATCTGGCCAACTGGGCGACGCTGGACGAGACCTACCCCCCGGCGGTAGGCGGCGCGATGGATCTCGTGGTTGGTGTGCCGACGATCTTCGTGATGATGCGCCACGTGAACCGCGACGGCAGCCCCAAGCTGCTGAAACGGTGCACCTATCCGCTCACCGGCCTCGGCGTGGTGAGCCGGGTCTATACCGATCTCGCGGTGCTTGACGTTACGCCCGAGGGCTTCCGCCTCGTCGAGCTTACCCCCGGCAACAGCCTCGACGCGGTGCAGGCCGTGACCGAGGCGCGCATCCTGACCTGATGGCCCGGGGCGAGCCTGCCGGCCCGCGCGGGCGCAAGGAGGGGCCGCGCGCGCGCAAGGGGGGTGAGCCGGTGGCGCGCGCTGCGGCCGAGCCTGGGTCTGCGAACGGCCCGTTCCTGCCGCTCTTCGTCTCTGCCGACCGGCCCGATCTCTTCGCCAGGGCCTGCACCGCGGGTGCCGATGCGGTGGTGATCGATTTCGAGGATTCGGTCCCGCCCGAGAGCAAGGCGCTGGTGCGGCGGATCCCGCAGAGCGCGCTTCCGGCCGAGCGTCCGGTGCCGATCTACCTCCGGGTCAATGCGCCCGGCACGCCGTGGTATCGCGACGACGTGGCCTTCGCCCGTGGTGCCGGCTTCGAGGGCGTGGTGCTGCCCAAGGTCAAGAGCGTGGCGCAGCTCACCGCGCTGCGCGAGGCGCTGGGGGAGGGGCAGACCATCATCGCCCTGATCGAGACCATGCGGGGCCTTGCCCGGGTCGAGGAGATCGCCTGCGCCGCCGACCGGATCGCCTTCGGCTCGCTGGACATCTGCGAGGACCTGGGCTGTGCGCACACCCGCATGGCGCTCTTGCCGCTGCGCAGCCGCATGGTGCAGGCCGCGCGGCTGGCCGGGCGCCCGGCACCGCTCGACGGGGTTACGGTCTCGGTGGTAGACGCGGCGCTGGTCAGCGACGAGGCGATGCACGCCAGCGAGCTGGGCTTCGGCGGCAAGTGCCTGATACATCCGCGCCAGATCGCCCCGGCGCGGGCCGGATTCCGTGCCGAGCAGCCGGATCTCGACTGGGCGCGCAACGTGATCGCGGCAGAAGCCGGCGAGCTCACGGCCGCCGACGAAGCCGAGTTGATGCACTCGCCGGTGGTGGCCCGCGCGCGGCGGCTGCTGAACCGCGGCAAGGCAGGATTGTAGACGCGGGCAGCCCCTGAGCGGGCCGCGCGTCGCTGTAACGGAGAAGACGATGACACAGCATTCCCCCATCGAAGCGCTCGGCACGGGGCTCACGCTGCCGCTGATTGGCGCGCCGATGTTTCTTGCCTCGGGCGTCGATCTGGTCGTGGCGCAATGCTGCGCCGGGGTGATCGGCACCTTCCCGGCGCTCAACGCCCGGCCCGCCGCGCAGCTCGACGACTGGCTGTCCGAGATCGAGACCCGTCTCGAGACTTTCCGCCGCGAGACCGGAAAGCCCACCGCCCCCTATGGCGTCAACCTGATCGTCAACGACTACAACACCCGGCTGGAGGAGGATCTGGCGACCCTCGTGCGCCACGAGGTGCCGCTGGTCATCACCTCTCTCTCGGCGCCCGACAAGGTGGTCGAGGCGGTGCACGGCTATGGCGGGCTGGTGTTTCACGACGTGGTCAAGGCGCGCCACGCCCGCCGCGCCGCCCGCGCCGGTGTCGACGGGCTGATCCTTGTCTGCGCCGGGGCCGGGGGGCACGCGGGCACGCTCAGCCCCTTCGCGCTGGTCGAGGAGGTGCGCGCCTTCTGGGAGGGGCCGCTGGCGCTTTCGGGGGCCATCGCCAATGGCCGCTCGATCCTCGCAGCACAGGCGCTGGGATGCGACTTCGCCTATGCCGGAACCGTCTTCATTCCCACCGAGGAGGCCATCGCGCCGGAGGCCCACAAGCAGATGATCGTCGAGGCAGGCTCGGACGAGATCCTCTACACGCCGATGTTCTCGGGCACCCACGCCAACTACCTTGTGCCGAGCATCGCGGCGGCGGGGGTCGACCTCGACGAGGCACGGCTGGCCCAGCCGCGCCGCATGGGCGCCAAGACCGACCCCGACCGCCCCAAGGCGTGGTCGCAGGTCTGGAGCGCCGGCCAGGCGGTGGGCCAGTCCCGGGCGCTTGAGCCGGCGGGCGAGGTGATTGCCCGGCTCGACCGCGAATACCGCGCCGCCCGCGCAGCACTTTGCGGCTGAAAGGAGCCTCCATGACGCTTGCACAGACCCTCGGCGGTTTCGCCGCCGACTGCCCCGCCGACGATCCGCTGATGACGCGTTTCGTCCGGTTCTCGCTTTTCGACTGGGCCACGGTCGGGCTCGCCGGCATCGATGAACCCGTCGCCCGCGCCGCCCGCCGCACGGCGCTGGCGGACGCCCCCGCGCAAGGCGGGGCAACGCTTTTCGGCGGAGGCCATGCGGCGCCCGCCGCCGCGGCGCTGGCCAACGGCGCCACCAGCCACGCGCTCGACTACGACGACACCCATTTCGGCCATATCGGCCACCCGAGCGTTGCGGTGATCCCGGCGGCGCTGGCGCTGGCCGAGGCGCGCGGCGTCGAGGGGGCACGGCTGATGCAGGCGCTTGGCGTCGGGCTCGAGGTTGCTTGCCGCGTCGGTGCCTGGCTCGGGCGGCCCCATTACGAGGCGGGCTTCCACCAGACCGGCACCTCGGGCGCCTTCGGTGCGACCGCCGCCGCGGGCCGCGTGCTGGGGCTTGATGCGGCGCAGATGGCGCAGGCGCTGAGCCTCGCCGCGACCCGCGCGGCGGGTCTCAAGAGCCAGTTCGGCACCATGGGCAAACCGCTCAACGCGGGCTTCGCCGCCGAGGTGGGGGTGACCTGCGCGCTGCTGGCCGAGGCCGGCGCGGGCGCCACGCCCGAGGCCATCGAGGGCGCGCAGGGCTTCGGCCCGACCCATGCGGGCCGCGCCGACGAAACGGCGCTCGAGGGGCTGGGGGAGGCGTGGGTGTTCCCGGCAATTTCCTACAAGTTCCACGCTTGCTGCCATGGGCTCCACGCCATGCTCGAGGCGCTGCGCAAGGCGAAGGCGGAGGGCATCGCGCCAGAGGCCGTGCAGGCGGTCGAGATCCGCACCCATCCGCGCTGGCTTGCGGTTTGCAACCAGCCCGCGCCGGCGACCGGCCTGCAGGCCAAGTTCAGCTACCGTCTGACCGCGGCGATGGGCCTTGCCGGCCTCGATACCGCCGCGCTCGACGTCTACAGCAACGCCACCTGCGCGCTGCCCGATCTGGTGGCGCTGCGCGACCGGGTGACGGTGGTGGCGGATGCCTCGGTCGAAGACACCGCCTCGGAGCTCCGCGTCACAGTGGGCGGGCGGGTGATCGAGGCCGCGCATGACGTGCTTGGCGACAGCGATCCCGAGGTGATCGCGCCACGCCTGAGGGAGAAATCGGCAACGCTGCTGGGCGATAAGGCCAGCGCGATGCTCTGGAAGGAGGTCGCCCACATCGACCGGCGGGGCGGGCTCGCGGCGCTGGCCGGGCGTCTCGCATCAAACCCTGCGCAGCAGCCGGTCGCCGCTCGGTGATGGTGATGAAGGGGGAGGGGGCCAGCCCCCTCTTGGCGCTGTGCGCCAATTCACCCCCGAGGTATTTTTGAACCAAAGAAGCCAGGAGCGCTGCGCCCCTGGCTTCTCTTCGTCAAAAATACTCCCGCCGGAGGCAGGCCGATCGGTCCGGCCGGGAGCCGCGCTGGCTCAAGGACGCGGCCTGCGTTGCGTGGCCGAGGCAGGTGGTGGACGGCGCGCGCGAGGGCGGGCATTGTTCTGGAGGCAGATTGCGCAGGGGAGGGCAGGACCATGAGCGAAAACACCGATGTCGCAAGCCTTGTGGAGCGGCTGACCGCCCTGGCAGGCGCAGAGGCGCGGGTCTTCGTCGCCATCGCCGGGGCGCCGGCCTCGGGCAAGAGCACACTGGCCGAGAGCCTGCGAGACAGCGTCGACCGCACCCATCCCGGCAAGGTCGAGATCCTGCCGATGGACGGCTTTCACTACGACGACGCGGTGCTGCGGGCGCACGGCACGCTGGCGCGCAAGGGGGCGCCCCACACCTTCGATGCGGACGGGCTTGCGGCGATGCTCGACCGCCTCGCCTCGAGCGATCGGCCGGTCGCGGCGCCGGTCTTCGACAGGGCGCTCGAGATTTCGCGCGCCGCCGCCCGGATCATCGACCCCGAGGTGCGGCTGATCCTCGTCGAGGGCAACTACCTGCTGCTCGACGATCCCGACTGGGCGCGGCTGCGGCCGCGCTTCGACCTGACGATCTTCGTCGATGTGCCGCTTGCGGTGCTGGAGGCACGGCTGACAGAGCGCTGGAGCGACATGGATCCGCAGGCGGCGCAGGCCAAGATCGCCGGCAACGATCTGCCAAACGCGCGGCTGGTGGCCGAAAGCAGCGTCGGGGCGGACCTCGTTCTCAGGGCCTGAAACGCGGTGCCGCAGAATTGGGCATTCGCACAGGGGGAAGGACCGTCAGGCAGGCCAGAGGCCCCCTGAAATGTGCCGATCCACGCTGTTCCACGCCGCAGAAACGGTGCCTTGAGCCGTGGAGAAATTTGTCCACATGGTCATTTTTTCTTGACTAATTTTTGCGCACACGTGTCCTTTTTCGTACAAACGGGTGTCGCTGGGCGTGGGGTGGCCTGCCTGCTGCCGGCAAGACCTGTCAATCTGCAGCCGGCTGGGGCCATAGCTCGCGCCAGTCAAGACTTATGGGAGCAAGCCTTGTTCAATCGATACATCTCCACCGCCTTCGCCGCCTCCATGGCCGTGATCGGCGCAACCGGTGCCGCGAGCGCCGAAACCGACATGCCGTTCGCGCTGGACTGGAAATTCGAGGGCCCCGCGGCGCCGTATTTCCTTGCGGTCGACAGTGGCCTGTTCGCTGACGCCGACCTCAGCGTCGAGATCTCCGAGGGCAAGGGCTCGCTCGATGCGATTCCGAAAGTCGCCACCGGCGCCTACCCGGTGGGCTTTGCCGACATCAACAGCCTGATGCGCTTCATCGATCAGAACCCCGGCGCGCCTGTGACCGCGGTCATGATGGTCTATGACAAGCCGCCCTTCGCGGTGGTCGGCCGCAAGTCGCTCGGGATCGAGACGCCGAAGGATCTCGAGGGCAAGGTGCTGGGTGCGCCGCCCCCCGACGGTGCCTGGGCTCAGTTCCCGATCTTTGCCGCCGAGAACGATCTCGACATGGACGCGATCACCGTGGAGCCGGTCGGTTTCCCGACCCGCGAGCCGATGCTGGCGCAGGAAGAGGTCGACGCGGTGACCGGCTTCTCGTTTTCCTCGACGCTGAACCTCAAGCGTCTCGGCGTGGCCGAGGATGACCTGAGCGTGATCCTGATGGCCGACAATGGTGTCGAGCTCTATGGCAACGCGGTGATCGTGAACACCGATTTCGCCTCCGAGAACCCCGAGGCCGTGACCGCCTTCCTCGGTGCCATCGCCGGTGGCTGGAAGGCCGCCATCGCAGATCCCGAGGCCGCGATCGAAGCGCTGCTCGAGCGCAACCCGGCCGCCGATGCCGAGCTCGAGACCGAGCGCCTGCAGATGGCGATCGATGACAACGTGCTGACCGATTACGTCGCCGAGAACGGCATCGGCGGCGTCGATGCCGACCGCATGGCGGCGGCCATCGAGCAGACCAAATCGGTCTACGAGTTCACCTCCGAGCCCGACGCGTCGCTCTATTTCGACGACAGCTACCTGCCTGGCGCCGACGCGCGCATGCTGAAGTAAGGACGACGGGCGCCGGCAGCAGCCTCGCCGGCGCCCGCATCGATATGACCAATCTCATCGACATCAAGGGCGTGACCCACGCCTACCAGACACCGAACGGCCCGCTGCCGGTGCTGGACAATCTCAACGTCTCGGTTCCCGAGGGCGAGTTCGCCGCCGTGGTCGGCCCGTCGGGCTGTGGCAAGTCCACCCTCACGCGTCTCGTCGCCGGGCTGATGAAGCCCGATCAGGGCGAGGTCTGGCTGCATGGCAAGCTGGTGAAATCACCGCGCAAGACCGTCGGAATGGCGTTTCAGAACCCGGTCATGCTGGAATGGCGCACCATCTTGCAGAACGTCATGCTGCCGCTCGAGATCGTGGCCCCGGGCATGCCCAAGAAGCAGCGCGTCGAGCGTGCCATGGAGCTGCTTGATCTGGTGGGCCTGACGGGCTTCGAGAACAAGCGCCCGTCGGAGCTTTCGGGCGGCATGCGTCAGCGCGCCTCGCTGTGCCGCGCCATCGTGCACAAGCCCGACGTGCTGATCATGGACGAGCCCTTCGGCGCGCTTGATGCCTTCACCCGCGAGGACCTGTGGCAGACCATGCACGAGCTGCGTGCCAAGGAGCCCTTCACCGCGGTGCTGATCACCCATGACCTGCGCGAGAGCGTCTATCTCGGGGATCAGGTCATCGTGCTCTCGGGCCGTCCGGCGACGACGCAATACGTGCTCGACGTGCATTATCCGGGCGAGGGGCTGCGCAAGCTCGAGGGGCTCTACACGCCCGAATGCGCGCAGATGCTGGCCACCCTGCGCGAACAGATCCAGATCGCCCAGGGGCGACAGCCAGAACCGGCGGTGCACTGATGCGAAATTTCCAGAAAGTCGCCGTTCCGGTCGGCGCCATCGTCATCTTTCTGCTGCTGTGGGAGTTCCTGGTCTGGGTCAATGGCTGGCCGAACTACGTCATGGCCTCGCCCTCCGACCTGCCCGACGCCTATATCCGGTTCTGGTCGCTCTTCGTCGAGGGCAGCTGGCAGACCCTCTGGCGCACCGTCGCCGGTCTGGCGCTGGCGGTGATCTTCGGCACCGCGCTGGGGATGGTCATGGGCTTCTCGCGCATCGCGCGCGACGCGCTGTACCCGCTGCTGGTGGGGTTCAACGCCATTCCCAAGGCGACGCTGGTGCCGGTGCTGGCGCTGCTCTTCATCGGGCAGCACAATTTCAACACCGTGCTGATGGCGTTCCTGATCTCGTTCTTCCCGATCGCGGTCTCGGTCGGCATCGGCCTGTCGACGTTGGAGCCGGAATACCGCGACATCCTGCGCTCGCTCGGGGCCAGCCGGCTGACCATCTTCCGCAAGATTGCCCTGCCCAAGACGCTGCCCGAGTTCTTTGGCGCGTTGAAGGTGTCGGTGACGCTGGCCTTCATCGGCACCAACCTCGTCGAGATCATCTCGCCGCACGGGCGCGGGCTGGGTGCGCTGTTCCTGTCGGGGCAGACCAACTCGAACTACCCGCTGATGTTCGCCGTGCTCATCGCGCTCGCTGTGCTGGGCATCATCCTCTACTACGCCGTGGTCATGCTGGAGAAGATCTTCGCAGGCTGGGCGGAGCGGCCGCAGCACTGAGGCGGATGGCCTCTATCCAGAGCCAAGAGCGCCCCCGCAGGAAACTGCGGGGGCGCTCATGGTTTTTCCACTGCCGGTCGCCCGAGCGATGCCCGTGCGGCGGGGTCGACCATTGCAAGGCATTGGCCCTATCGCAGGATTGTTGGGGGTTCGGGACATGACATCCTGAACTGGCCCGCCACGCAAAAGAAAAGGACCCGCACCAGTGGTGCGGGTCCCTCATTCAAAACAGGCGCGACCCTCAGACCATATGCGGCCGCGCGTAAAGATCGAGCGGGGTGCGCGGGAAGCGGAACATGCCCTCGGCCTTGCCGGCGTGCGTCTGGAAGCCGTGGCGGTTGTAGAACGCGACCAGATCCTCGCGGCTCAGGCCTTCCTCGCCGAACGGTTCGTGATCCAGCGCGATGCCGAAATCGGTCTCGTCGGCGGCCTCGACCAGGCGGCGCAGGATGCGGTGCGCGATGCCCTTGCCGCGATAGGCCGGCGCCACCCAGATGCCATTCAGGATGAAGCGCTTCTTTTGCAGCGCATGCTCGATATAGGCGACGTTGTCCTCGGCGGTGCGGTAATAGGTCCGCTCTTCGGTCTCTCCGCGCGTGGCGTGAAGCCCGGGGACGCGCAGGATCTGCGCGAGGATCTTGGCGTATTTCATCTCGGCCCGCTCGCGCGAGCGCTGGATCCCGGCCTCGATCTCGCGGGTCAGGTCGGGGTGGCGGGTCTCGCAATAGTCCCGCATCCCGTGCTGCAGGGCCACGGCGACAAAGGCGCGCAGCTCGCTCTCGAGCTCCTCGATTTCGCTCAGCAGTTCGTTTTCGCGCGCACTTTGCGCGTAGATGGGCCGCAGGCCCTCTCTATTCGTGTATGGCATGTGATCCTCCCGGACAGGATATTAGCGCACGGAGGCCGCTTGAGCATCTTTTTTTCGCCGCCGCGGTGGAAATTAGAACACGTATAGATTGATTCTCAACCTGATACATCACTATAGCGATAGCGCTTCCACCTCAAGAGGTCCGGCGCGGCCCGGGACACCGGTAAGGAGCAGCTCGACGGAATCGATTGTTCAGTCGATCAGCCGGCGCTGCAGGGCCTCGTCCGGCAGAGCGCACATATCGCTGCGTCCGAAGCGGTAGCGGTTGAAGGCGATGCGCCTGTAAAGCCAGTCGCGCAGCGGCGCGGGCAGGATACGGAGCGCGCTTGCGAAGCGTCCGATGCCGCCAAGCCGTTCGCCGATGCGGATGATCGCGTCCATGCCGGACCAGGCCCGGCCTTGATCCAGAAACAGCCAGGTCTGCGGATCGTCGGGGTCCTGCTCGAAATGCCTCACCAGAGCGGTGCCGAGCGGCGACTGCACCGGACAGATGCGGAAGGCCTCGTCACGATCGAGCCGGGCGATCATGCGCGCGCCCCGCGAGCACAGGGCGCAATTGCCGTCCATCACCGCGAGCGGCCGGTCGTCGTCGAACGCGGGAACGGTCGGGTCGTCTCGCCAAGAGTGGGCGGGGCGGTCGGGAAGCTTGGCCATCGGGTCTCCTCCTGCTGGGCGCATGGTGGACCAGATGTTGCGCGAGGGAAAGCGCCGGGGCTCAGGCGGCGGGCTTGTCCGGCCAGCGCGCCTCGACCAGCATCGGCAGGATGCGCCTGAGGAAATCCCCTTGGGGATCGTCATGCGAGACGATGAAACGCCAGTTGCCCTCGACCGCGGTCAGCGCCATGCCCTGTACGGTGGCGTAGTCGAGCAGCAGCTGCGGATGCATCTGCGAAGCGCTCTCGCGGCTGGGGTGAGGCACGCCGTGGTAGCGTGCCGCGCTGGCGAAGAACTGCCCGAACGCTTCGCCCGAGGAGCGCATGAACTCAGGATCGCTGCGGTCGACGATGGCGCGGCGATAGGTGACCTGAAGCCGGCCGGGATACTCCATCGAATAGCGCACATAGACCGAGGCCAGCTCGCGCACCTGTGCCGCGAGCGGCAGGTCCGTCGACACCGCGCGCATGCGCTCGGACAGCTCGTCGAGGGTCAGCACCGCCACGGCAGTCAGCAGGCCGGTCACCGATTTGAAGTGATGCGCCGGGGCGCCCGGCGAGACGCCCGCGCGGGCGGCGGCCTTGCGGAGGGAGAAGCCCTCGATGCCGCTTTCGTGCAGGATCTCGTCGGCAGCGGTGATCAGCGCTTCCCGCAACTGACCGTGATGATAGTTCTCACGGCTTCTGGACATTCGCTGAACCCCTTAGCTACATCTTATCCTTGCAGCGGATAAGCTTAAAGGCGACCGGACAACAGGCCGCTTCACAAATACAATTATTCCGAAATCGCGACATGAGCGCTTCGAACCTTGGCGCTTTACGCCGTCTAAATGTAAAACGCAAAGCTGGCCAGTGGGTTCCCTGACGCAAAGGCGGTGCTCTGCCCATCCGCTCTGCGGGCTCGACGATGACCGGCAGGGCGCACGCCGCATGTCCCGGGTCGCGGCGTCAGACCGGGTGGACCTCAAGCGTCACGCCCGGCTCGGGGCGCACGGTCATGTGCATGATGGGCTCGGGCACCTTCCCGGCGGGCGCAAAGCGGAACCGCGCCACCAGCGTGGCGAGGATGATCTGTGCCTGCATCATCGCGAAGTTTGCCCCCACGCAGACCCGCGGACCGGCACCGAACGGAAGGTAGGCATAGCGGTCACGCGCCTCGCGGGCGGCGGGCGAGAAATGGTCGGGGTCGAAGGCGTGCGGGCGCTCCCAGAGATCCTCGTGCCGGTGCAGTGCGTAGGTGTTGACGAAGACCGTCTCGCCGGGGCGGATGTCGCGGTCGTAGATCTCGTCATCGTCGAGCACGTTGCGCGCCAGCATCCCCACCGGTGGGTAGAGTCGCATCGCCTCGTCGAGCACCTGCTCGGTATAGGGCATGGCGGCGAGGTCGCCGCCCGCTGCGGCACGCTCGCCCAGCACGCCGCGTGCCTCTTCGCGGGCGCGCTCCTGTGCGGCGGGATCGTTGGCCAGCAGGTAGAGCGCCCAGGAGATCGCCAGCGCCGTGGTCTCGTGGCCGGCGACGATGAAGAACTGCATGTTGTGCAGCAGGTCCTGCGGCGACATGGTGCGCCCGGTCTGCGGATCCTTGGCGCGCAGCATGTGGTCGAGCAGGTCGTCGAGCGGGCCGGCCCCCTGCCTGCGCCGGTCGTTGATCGCCGCCGAGACCATCCTGTGCATGGTCTTGACCGCGCCGCGCCCGAGGAACTCGCCGGGGCGGGGCACCCAGATCGGCATCTCGAGGAAATCCAGCAGCGATGCGCGACCCACGGTGAGGAAATACTTGGTGATCGCCTCGCCGTAGAGATCGGCGTCGAAATGCTCGCGCCCCGAGAGCGCCACGTCGCAGATCACGTCGAAGGTGGCCGAGAGCATCTCCTTGACCAGCTCGGCCTGACCACCGCTGGCGGCGAGCCGGCCAGCGGCGCGGGCGGCGGTTTCTGTCATCACCGGGGCCAGCGCCTCGACATTGCGGGCGGCAAAGACCGGCGCGATGGCGCGGCGCTGCCAGCGCCACTGCGCGCCCTCGGAGGTAAACAGCGAATTGCCCACCGCCGGGCGCAGCATCCGCAGCATGACCTCGGATTTCGGGTAGTTGCCAACGTTGTCGAGAAAGATCCGCTTCATCCCCTCGGGGCCCTGCACCATGTGCCAGCGCGACGGGCCTGTGGTGCCGGTGACGATGGGCTGGGTGTAGGCGATGCCGGGAATGATGCTCAGCACGTTGCGCCGCGCCTCGCGCACGCTGGCGAGCATGCCGAGCGGCTTTGCCGGCGGGGTGACGGTGGGCGGAACGAAGACGGACATGGGATCCTGACGGTAGGGTGGCCAAGCGCCGGCGATGCAACGCCGGGCTTGCCCTCAACATATGGCGGCGGCGCAGTGGGGCCAGCACTTTCCGGCGCCGTGGCGGCGTCAGCCCCGAATTGCCCGCCCTGATTGAAAAATGCGTGAGCTGAATCAAGGACAGTGCCATCCTGCCAGTATCACATTGGCAGTGTATGCCGCGGGCCTGCTCCGGCCCGGCGGCATGAAATAGGAGGATGACCAGATGATGTCCCGTTCCGTGCTCGGCGCTTCGCTCGCCGCCGTTCTCGTGGCCGCCGCGCCCGGCTTGCTGACCGCGCAGGAGGTCGCCGACACGATCTATTCCGGCGGCCCGATCCTGACCATCGACGACGCCATGCCGCGGGCCGAGGCGGTGGCGGTGCAGGACGGGCACATCCTCGCGGTGGGCTCACTGGCCGACATGGAGGCGCTGAGGGGCGAGGGGACCAAGATGTTCGACCTCGCCGGGCGGGCCATGCTGCCGGGCTTCGTCGACAGCCACGGCCATGTCGTCCTGGGCGGCATCCAGGCGCTCTCGGCGAATATGCTGGCGCCGCCCGACGGGGATGTCTCGGACATCGCGAGCCTGCAGCAGGGGCTGCGCGCCTGGATGGACGAGAACCGCGAGGCCGTCGAGAAGATCAACCTCGTCGTCGGCTTTGGCTATGACAACGCGCAGCTCGCGGAGCTGCGCCACCCGACCCGCGACGATCTCGACGCGGTCTCGACCGAGGTGCCGATCCTGATCATTCACCAATCGGGGCATATCGGGGTGGCCAACTCGAAGGCGCTCGAGTTCGTGGGCATCACCGATGACAGCGAAAGCCCTCCGGGCGGGGTGATCCGCCGCGGCGAGGATGGCCGCCCCAACGGCGTGCTCGAGGAATACGGCTTCTTCAACGCGCTTGTGCCGCTGCTCAGCCAGCTTGGCCCGGATGGCTTCAATGAATTCGCCCGCGCCGGGGCCGAGATGTGGGCCCGGTTCGGCTACACCACCGCGCAGGAGGGGCGCTCGAGCCCCGGCAACGTGGCGGCGCTCAGGGCGGTGGACGCCGCCGGAGGCCTGCCGATCGACGTGGCGGCCTATCCTGATGTGCTGGCGGCGCAGGATTTCATCGAGGCGGAGGTCTCGCAGGACTATGACGGCCACGTCCGCGTGGCCGGCTGCAAGCTGACCATCGACGGCTCGCCGCAGGGCTTTACCGCGCTGCGCGACCGCCCCTATTACGACCCGGTGGGCGACTATCCCCCGGGCTACAAGGGCTATTCGGCCATCACCGAAGAGCAGGTCAACGAGATGGTCGACTGGTGCTATGGCAAGGGCATCCAGATCATCACCCATGCCAATGGCGAAGGCGCGTCCGACATGCTCATTGCCGCGATCGCGGCGGCCGAGGAGAAATACGGCGCGCCCGAGAGCCGCCCGGTGCTCATCCACGGGCAGTTCCTGCGCGAGGATCAGGTCGACAGCCTGCAGGAACTGGGGATTTTCCCCTCTCTCTTCCCGATGCACACCTTCTACTGGGGCGACTGGCACCGTGATCACACGGTGGGCCCGGTCAATGCCGACAACATCTCGCCCACCGGCTGGGTGCGCCAGCGCGGCATGATGTTCGGCACGCATCACGATGCGCCGGTGGCCTTCCCCAACAGCATGCGGATCCTGTCGGCCACGGTCACCCGGCGCACCCGCTCGGGTGACATTCTCGGGCCGGCGCAGCGGGTCGACGTGATGACCGCGCTGAAGGCGATGACGATCTGGCCGGCGTGGCAGCATTTCGAGGAGGAGGAAAAGGGCTCCATCGAGGCGGGCAAGCTGGCCGATTTCGTGATCCTGTCGGACGATCCCACGGCGGTCGACCCGGAAACGCTCGCCGAGCTGAGCGTCGAGGTGACGATCAAGGAAGACGCGGTGATTTTCGAGGCCGAGGAGGGCGTGCAGAAGACCGATCTCTTCGACCGCCCGTTCCTTGGCGATCCGGCCGGGGCGCATCTGCTGCTGCACGCGATGAACCGCGGGATCGGGGCCGAGGCGCCGCCGGCCTGCCTGCTCGCCCCGGAAGACTGCCGCCGCCTGTTCGGTGCCTACATCGCTCCGATGTAGGGCGCGACACGCATGGCGCGCCGTGTGGGGCCAAGGCCTTGCGCGCCGCGTCCTTGCGGGACGGGCCATGCGCTCGGCAAGAAACCCGCCTGCCGCCGCGCATGCCCTTGGCGCTGGCCGGGCTGCGCGGTATGACGATCCTCCCGAGTGACAGGAGGCCCCCTTGGACCAGATCGCCGAGCGCATCGCCCGCACCATCGCCACCGAGATCGCCGCCAGCCCGAAGCAGGTCAGCGCCGCGGTCGAGCTGCTCGACGGGGGCGCCACGGTGCCCTTCGTGGCGCGCTACCGCAAAGAGGTCACCGGAGGGCTCGACGACACCCAGCTGCGCACGCTGGGCGACCGTCTGGTCTATCTGCGCGAGATGGAGGCCCGCCGGGCCTCGATCCTCGAGTCGATCAAGGGGCAGGGCAAGCTCACCGACGCGCTGGCCCGCTCCATCGCGCAGGCCGAGACCAAGGCCACGCTCGAGGACATCTATCTTCCCTACAAGCCCAAGCGCCGCACCAAGGCGATGATCGCCCGCGAGAACGGTCTCGAGCCGCTGCTGCGCGCCATCACCGAGGATCGCTCCGCCGATCCGCAGCGCCTCGCCGAGGGCTATGTCGGCGAAGCTGTCGAGAGCGCCAAGAAGGCGCTCGAGGGCGCCCGCGACATCCTCGCCGAGGAGCTGAGCGAGAATGCCGACCTGCTGGGCCGGCTGCGGAGCTTCATGAAGGAGGAGGCGGTGATCTCCGCCACGGTGCAGCCGGGCAAGGAACAGGCCGGGGCCAAGTTCTCGGACTATTTCGACCACTCGGAAAAATGGGCCGACATTCCGGCCCACCGGGCGCTGGCGATCCTGCGCGCCTCGAAGGAAGAGATCCTGACGGTGAACATCGCGCCAGAGCCCGAGACCGGCCCGACCCGCGCTGTAGGCATCATTTCGCAGGTCATCGGTATCCCCGGCGAGGCGCCGGGCGACCAATGGCTGCGCGACGCGGCGGGCTGGACATGGCGGGTGAAGCTCAGCCTGACCATGTATGTCGACCTGATGACCGATCTGCGCCGCCGCGCCCATGACGAGGCCATCCGGGTGTTCTCGCGCAATCTCAAGGATCTGCTGCTGGCCGCGCCCGCCGGGGCCAAGGCGACGCTGGGGCTCGACCCCGGCATCCGCACCGGGGTGAAAGCGGCGGTGGTCGATGCCACCGGCAAGCTGCTCGAGACCGCAACGCTCTACCCGTTCCAGCCCAAGAACGACCTTCGCGGCGCGCAGGCCGAGATCGCCCGTCTGGTGAAGCGCCACGGGGTTGCGCTCATCGCCATCGGCAACGGCACCGCCAGCCGCGAGACCGAGCGGCTGGTGGGCGACACGCTGAAGCTGCTCGAGGGGCCGAAGCCCACCAAGGTGGTGGTCTCCGAGGCCGGCGCCTCGGTCTATTCCGCCTCCGAGCTGGCGGCGAAGGAATTCCCCGATCTAGACGTCAGCCTGCGCGGCGCGGTGTCGATCGCGCGCCGCCTGCAGGACCCGCTGGCCGAGCTGGTCAAGATCACCCCCGAGAGCATCGGCGTGGGCCAGTATCAGCACGATGTCGATCAGCGCCAGCTCGCGAAAGCGCTTGAGGCGGTGGTCGAGGATGCGGTGAACGCCGTGGGGGTCGATCTCAACACCGCCTCGGCGCCGCTTCTGGCGCATGTGGCGGGGCTCGGGCCGTCGCTGGCGCAGAACATCGTGGCGCATCGGGATGCCAACGGCGCCTTCGCTTCGCGCAAGGCGCTGAAGAAGGTGACGGGCGTCGGCCCCAAGGCCTTCGAGCAGAGCGCCGGGTTCCTGCGCATCCGCGAGGGCGACGAGCCGCTCGATGCTTCCTCGGTACACCCCGAGGCCTATGACGTGGCGCGCCGCATCGTGAAGGCTTGCGGTCGCGACATCCGCCAGATCATGGGCCACCCCGAGGCGCTGCGCGGGGTTCGAGCAGAGCAGTTCGTCGATGCCAGCTTCGGCCTGCCGACGGTGCAGGACATCCTGTCGGAGCTGGAGAAGCCTGGCCGCGACCCCCGCCCGAGCTTCAAGACCGCGAGCTTCACCGAAGGCGTCGAGCAGATCACCGATCTCAAGCCCGGCATGTCGCTCGAGGGCACGGTCACCAACGTGGCGGCCTTCGGCGCCTTCGTCGATATCGGCGTGCATCAGGACGGTCTGGTGCATGTGAGCCAGCTTGCCGATCGTTTCGTGAAGGACCCGCACGAGGTGGTGAAGGCCGGCGACGTGGTGCGCGTGCGGGTGACCGAGGTCGACGTGCCGCGCAAGCGCATCGGCCTGTCGATGCGCAAGGACGGCGGCGGCAAGCCCGAGCGCGGTGGCAAGCCGGGCGGGCAGGGGGCTCCGAAGGGGCGGCGTGGCGGAGGCGCGAGCAGCGCGCCGCGCGGCAAATCCTCGGGCGGCGGTCAGGGCGCGCTGGGCGCGGCGCTGGCGGATGCGATGAAGAAGCGCTGAGGGACGCGGTCGCCGGGGCGACGTAGCAGATTGCTATGACGCTGGTGCCCGCTGCGCAGCGCCGGTCCGGGGGGGCGGCCCGGCGATGCGTGGCGGCCTGCGGCCTTGATTCCGCGCGAGGCCCCGATCGGATGATGTAGAAAAAACGCCCGCCAGCCTGACCACGAAGCTCAGGGCTGACGGGCGACAGGGAGCAACTCTTGGCTCAGCTCGAGAGCGGCAGCTCTCGCAGCATCAGCGACGCGAGGCAGGCCAGCAGCGCCGCGCCGGCGGCGATCCAGAACACCGGGTGAAGCGCCTGGCTGATGCTCTCCATCACCAGCACCTGAGCGTCATGCGGCAGCGCCTGCACCATGTCTGCGCCGATGCTGCGCACGCCGCCATCGCCCATGCCGGGCACCTCGCCCTCGAGCGAGCGCGCCAGCTGGGTGCTGAACAGCGCGCCGAAGGCGGCGGTGCCCACCGCGCCGCCGATCAGGCGGAACATGTTGGCACTGGCGGTGCCGACACCCAGCATCGACACCGGGATCGCGTTCTGGATCGCGGCCACGCCGATGGCGAAGACCGGCCCGAGGCCGAGCCCGATGCCCACCATCGACAGCGCAATCACCCAGAGAGGGCTCTCGACCGACAGCGTGGTCATCGACAGCAGCGACAGCGACAGCAGCGCGGTCGAGGCCACCGGCAGGAACTTGTAGCGTCCGGTGCGCGCCATGTAGCGGCCCGACAGGATCGAGGCCGACAGCAGCCCGCCCATCATCGGCACCAGAAACAGCCCCGAGGAGGTCGGCGAGATGCCCTTCACCACCTGCAGGAAGAACGGCAGGAGGGTGATGGTGCCGAACATCGCCATACCGACGAGGATGCCGACCGCGTTCATCACCACGAAGGTGTTGTTGGCAAACAGGCTCATCGGCAGGATCGGTTCGGCGGCGCGGCGCTCGACTCGGATGAACAGCGCCAGCGCGCTGAGCGCAATGATCCCGAGGGCGAGCACCTGCGGGCTGGCCCACGCGAAGACGGTGCCTCCGGTGTTCGAGATCAGCACCAGCGATGCCAGCAGCGTCGCCAGCAGCGCGCCGCCGGCATAGTCCACCGACTTGCGCGAGCGATCGCTGCGCCGGGGCAGGGCGATGCCCAGCACGATGAAGGCCAGCGCGCCCACGGGGAAATTGACGAAGAAGATCCAGTGCCAGCTCAGGTTCTGCACGAGGAAGCCGCCGAGCAGCGGTCCGATGACCGTCGAGATGCCGAAGGCCGCGCCCAGCACCGCCTGCGCCTTGCCGCGCTCGCGCGCCGGCAGCAGGTCGCCCACTAGCGCCATGCAGGTGACGATCAGCCCGCCGCCGCCTGCGCCCTGGATGATGCGGCCTGCGATCACCATGCCCATGCTGGTGGCCGTGCCGCAGATCACCGCGCCGAGGATGAACACGCCGATGCCCCATTGCAGCACCGGCTTGCGGCCGTAGAGATCGCCCAGCTTGCCCGCCACCGGTGCGCCGATGGTCGAGGCCAGCAGATAGGCGGTCATCACCCAGGTGATCTTGTCCATGCCGCCGAGGTCGGCGACCATCACCGGCAGGGCGGTCGACACGATGGTCTGGCCGAGCGAGGCAAACAGCAGCGTTGCCGCCACCGCACTCAGGACGAGCTTGATCGGCACCGGCTCGGCGCTGGCAGGTGAGGGCGGCATGTCGGTCGCGCCTTGGTCAATGGCGGTCATTCGAGTATCTCCACGAAAACTGTGCGGGCCCGGGGCGGGCGCAACGGTCTGCAAACTGGCGCCGACATGCCCCTTGGGTCAGAATGGTCTGGGTCTTATATCTGTGCTGGTGGCATATATATGTCAATAGCATCTAATTGCGCGAGGCAGCTTTGAGCCGACGAGACGAGATACTGAAGGACGGCCTCGAGCGGGCGGGGATCGAACGCGACGTGTCGCAGGCGGCGCTCGACGTGGACGCGGTGCTACAGCGCTGGCGGCGGCGTGTGATGAAGCGCGATTTCGGCCACAAGGCCCTGCGCGACCTCGATCTTCCCATCGATCTGGCGCAGCTCGACGTGCTGATGGCGGTGCGCGCGCCGGCCAACGAATTCGGCGACGAGGAGGCGACCTGCGAAACCACCGTCGGCACCGTGGCGCTGCGGCTCAGCATCGACCCCTCGCGCGCCAGCCGGATCAGCACAGACCTGATCCGCCGGGGACTCGTGCAGCGCGCCGTCAGCCAGCAGGACGCCCGCCGCGCGGTGCTCGAGCTGACCGAGGCGGGCGGCCGCATCGTCGAGGCGGTCCGGACCTATAAGCTGTTGGTTTTAGGATCTTTCTTTCGGGACTGGACGATGGAGGAAATCCAGACCTTCCTGCCGCTTCTGGCGCGGTTCAGCGAATGGTCGGAGCGCGCCGAACAGCCCGGTGGCCCGGTCGAGAGCGAGATTGCCGAATTGCGCGGCAGCCTTGCCGGGATCGTCGGCGACGGGGGCTGACGCGTTAGAATTCCTGCCCGCCGGCGGCTTGCCACCGAGCCGCCCCCGAGTCCCGGGCAGGAAGCCGCGCAATCTCACGATTGTGATATTTTCTCCGTGCACCGGCCCCTCGGAGAATCTAAAGGGTCGACCAAAACGAGTGCGCGTGCGAGTCGCGCCCAGACATACGAGAGCAGGAGCACGCATCCAGGTGCCAGCAGACGTTACCCGAGACCGAGGCGCCCGCGCGTCGGTGGCGGTCAAACCGTTCCAGGTCCGCGGTCGATTCATGACCGCAATCGCCCTCCGGATCGAGAGCGACCAGTTCGACGACGCCTTCTTCGAGGCCATTGACGCACAGATCACCAAGGCGCCGCAGCTGCTGCTCGACGCGCCTCTGGTGCTGGATTTTTCCAAGGTGCCGGAGTTTGCCGACAGCGCCGCTCTGGCCGATCTGGTCGCGAAGCTGCGCACCCGCAACATGCTGGTCTTCGGGGTGCAGAACACCACCTCGCCCCAGCTCGAGGCGGCGGACGGGCTCGGCCTGATCCCGGTGCGGATCGGTCGCGACGGCCCCGCACCCGAGGCCAAGCCGGCGCGCAAGAGCAAGGTCGACCGGCTGCTGCCGCCCGACAACAAGGTTATCACCAAGCCGGTCCGCTCGGGCCAGCTCGTGGTGGCCGAGCGCGGCGATCTGACGGTGATCGGGCCGGTGTCGTCCGGGGCCGAACTGGTCGCGGCGGGCAACATCCATGTCTACGGACCGCTGCGCGGCCGGGCCATGGCGGGCTGTCATGGCGATGAGACCGGTCGGATTTTCTGCCGGGCACTGCACGCCGAGCTGCTGGCAGTCGCGGGGCTCTACAGGACAAGCGAAAGTATCGAGGACGAGCTGCGCGGCCAGGCCGTGCAAATTTTCCTTAAAGACGAACGACTATGTGTGGAGGCGCTCGGATGACGACGCAACTCAAGGACGAGGCGCCGCTGGGCCGGATCGTCGTGATCACCTCGGGCAAGGGCGGGGTTGGCAAGACCACCTCTGCCGCCGCGATCTCGGCAGGGCTGGCACAGCAGGGCTACAAGACCGTGGTGATCGACTTCGATGTCGGCCTGCGGAACCTCGACATGATCATGGGATGCGAACGCCGCGTGGTGTTCGACTTCATCAACGTGATCCAGGGCGATGCCCGGCTCAAGCAGGCGCTGATCAAGGACAAGCGCCTTGATACGCTGTTCATCCTGCCGACCTCGCAGACCCGCGACAAGGATGCGCTGACCCAGGAAGGCGTCGAGGCGGTGCTGAACGAGCTCAAGGAAGAGTTCGACTACATCATCTGCGACAGCCCGGCAGGCATCGAGCGCGGCGCCCAGCTGGCGATGTATTTCGCCGACGAGGCCGTCGTGGTGACCAACCCCGAGGTGTCCTCGGTGCGCGACAGCGACCGCGTGCTCGGCCTTCTCAGCAGCAAGACCCAGCGCGCCGAGAAGGGCGACAGCGATCCGGTCAAGGCGCGCGTCCTGCTGACCCGTCACGATCAGGGCCGCATCGACCGCGGCGAGATGATGACCGTCGACGACGTGCTCGAGATCCTCGCCGTGCCGCTTCTGGGGATCATCCCCGAGAGTCAGGCGGTGCTGCGGGCGTCGAACGTCGGCACGCCGGTGATCCTCGACGAGCCGTCCTCAGCCCAGACCGCCTACAAGGACGCGGTGTCGCGCCTGCTTGGCGAGGAGATCGAGATGCGCATCGAGAGCGAGCGCAAGCCGGGCCTGTTCCAGCGGCTGTTCGGACGGTCGGCATGAGCCTGTTCGGTTTCTCTCTCAACCGCCGCCGTCCCAAGACGGCCCAGACCGCGCGGGATCGCCTGCAGCTTCTGCTGGCGCATGAACGCGGGCAGGGCTCGGGCACGCCCGACTACCTGCCGCAGCTGCAGAACGACCTGATCGCGGTGATCCGGAAATACATCGACGTCGCCGATGACGAGGTCGATATCCGGATGGAGCGCGACGACGACGTCTCCAGCCTCGAGATCAACATCGATCTCCCCTCGGCCGAGGAGAAGGCGGACAAACCCGCCAAGAAGCGCTGAGATCAGATCTTCGTACCGCCCGCGTCGCAGCCCGACGCGGGCGGTTTTCTTTTGCGCGCCCAAAGTGGACTGCCCTGCTCAGGGCGCCAGATCGATCAGGCTGATGCCGCCAAGCACGAGGGCGGCAAGGAACAGCGTCTCGGCCACGATCAGGGCGATGGCGCCGCCGCCGACCTGGATGATGTTGCGCAGGTCGGTCTTCATGCCCACCGCGGCGATGGCCGAGAGCAGCGCCCAGCTCGAGATCCGCGCCAGCACCTGGCCGAGGCCCGCAGGGATCAGTTCGAAGGAGTTCAGCGCCGCCAGCACCAAAAAGCCCAGCACGAAACCCGGGATGAGCGGCGGGCGCTTGCCCCCGGTCACGGCGCCGCGCGGCGTCCAGAGCGCGATCACCACCACCACGGGGGCGAGGAAGGAGACCCGGATGAGCTTGACCAGCGTCGAGGTCTCGCCGGCGGTCTCGGAGATCGAGAAGCCCGCGCCCACCACCTGCGCCACGTCATGCACGGTGCCGCCGATGAAGGCCCCGGCGGTGAGATCGTCGAAGCCCAGCGAGCGGGTGAGGATCGGGTAGAGGATCATCGCCGCGGTCGAGAGCACGGTGACGCCGAGCACGGTGAACAGCAGGTCTCGTTCCGAGCGCTCGTCCTTTGGCAAGACCGCCGCGATCGCCATCGCCGCCGAGGCGCCGCAGATCGCCACAGCGCCAGCGGTCAGCACGGCGAAGCGGCTGCGCTGACCGATCAGCCGCGCCAACCCGATGCCGAAGAGGATCGTGAGACCCACCCCCGCCACCAGCAGCGCGATCATGCTCCAGCCGAGCGACAGCAGCATCTCGACGCTGATCCGTGCGCCCAGCACCGCCACGCCGAAGCGCAGAACGGTGCGGGCGGTGAAGGAGATGCCGGGGGCGGTGGGGCCCTCGTCGCCCAGGAAGTTGAGCGCGATGCCGAAGAGAAGCGCCATCAGCATCGCTGGCGCACCGTAATGCTCGGCCACGAATTGCGCCGCGAGCGCCACGAGGATCGAAACCATGACCCCGGGAAAATGGTCCTTGAGGCGGCCGGCCAGACGCGGGCCGGACGTCAGGTCTGCAAAGCTCTCGCGCATGGGGTCAGCCGGGCCGGTCGATCATGTCGGCAGCATCGATCCCGGCCACCTCGACCGGCTTTTTCATCGCGTCGCGGCGGAAGGGCTCGCCCAGTTCCTGGTTGATCATCGCCTCGATCAGCGTGGTGGTGCCGGTCTCCATCTGCTCCAGGATGGCGGTGTTCAGCGCTTGGGTGAGCTCCTCCATCGTGCGCGCGACCACGCCCTTGAGGCCGCAGGCCTTGGCGATGCCGGCATAGCTCACCTGCGTGTCGAGCTCGGTGCCGACGAAATTGTCGTCGAACCATAGCGTCGAGTTCCGCTTCTCGGCGCCCCACTGGTAGTTGCGAAAGACGATCTGGGTGATCGCCGGCCATTCGCCGCGGCCAATGGCGGTGAGTTCGTTGACCGCGATGCCGAAGGCGCCGTCGCCGGCAAAGCCCACCACCGGCACGTCGGGGCAGCCGATCTTGGCGCCGACGATGGCCGGCAAGCCATAGCCGCAGGGGCCGAAGAGGCCGGGAGCGAGGTATTTCCGCCCCGCCTCGAAGGCCGGGTAGGCGTTGCCGATGGCGCAGTTGTTGCCGATGTCCGACGAGATGATCGCGTCGGTGGGCAGGACGGACTGTATCGCGCGCCACGCCATGCGCGGGCTCATCCAGTCGGGCTTGTCGGCGCGGGCGCGCTGGTTCCACGTCGTGCCGGGATCGTCGTCCTCGTGATCCATCGACGAAAGCTGCTGAGCCCATTTCGACTTGGTCTCGGCGATCCGCGCTTTTCGCGCCTCGCGGCCTGCGTCGCCGGCGCTGTCCGACAGCTGCGCGAGGATGCCGTTTGCCACTTTGGCGGCATCGCCCACGATGCCGACGCTGACCGTCTTGGTCAGGCCGATGCGGTCTGGGTTGATGTCGACCTGGATGATCTTGGCATCCTGCGGCCAGTAATCGATGCCATAGCCGGGCAGGGTGGAGAACGGGTTCAGGCGGGTGCCGAGGCAGAGCACCACGTCGGCCCCGGCGATCAGCTCCATGCCGGCCTTGGAGCCGTTGTAGCCCAGCGGGCCGGCAAACAGCGGATGCGAGCCGGGGAAGGCGTCGTTGTGCTGGTAGCCGACGCAGACCGGCGCATCGAGGCGCTCGGCCAGCGCCATCGAGGCACGAATGCCGCCGTCGCTCAGCACCACGCCTGCGCCGTTCAGGATCACAGGGGTCTTTGCCTCAGAGAGCAGCGCCGCGGCGCGGCTGACCGAGCTCTCGCCGCCGGGGGACAGCTCGAACTCCATCGGCTCGGGCAGCTCGATATCGACGACCTGGGTCCACATGTCGCGCGGAATGTTGAGCTGGGCCGGGGCCGAGAGCCGCTTGGCCTTGGCGATCACGCGGGTCAGCACCTCGGCCACACGCGTCGGATCACGGACCTCTTCCTGGTAGGCGACCATGTCCTCGAAGAGCTTCATCTGCTCGACTTCCTGGAAGCCGCCCTGACCAATTGTCTTGTTCGCGGCCTGCGGCGTCACCAGCAAGAGCGGCGTGTGATTCCAGTAGGCGGTCTTCACCGCGGTGACGAAATTGGTGATGCCGGGGCCGTTCTGGGCGATCATCATCGACATCTTGCCGGTGGCGCGGGTGTAGCCGTCGGCCATCATCCCCGCCGAGCCTTCGTGCGCGCAGTCCCAGAAGGTGATGCCGGCCTTCGGGAACAGGTCCGAGATCGGCATCATGGCCGAGCCGATAATGCCGAAGGCATGGCGAATGCCGTGCCGCTGCAGAACCTTCACGAAGGCTTCCTCGGTTGTCATCTTCATGCGCGTCGCTCCCCCCGGGCGTTGGACGGTGAACCGTCATCTCTCTGTCTGGTACGGTGTCTCAGATCGCGAGATCCGGGAAAGGTCAGCCATCCCGGACCTTGGACCCGCCGCATCTCGTGCTCAACAGGCCGGGACGCGCGGAAAATGATACTCCTCGTCTCATTTGGTAGTCAGTCGGTCCGGACGCGTCAACGCGCCTTGCGCAGGGGCCGCACACCGCCGGAGGCTCGGCTTGACTTGCGAGAGGGCACATTCGAGGCAAGGCGGGTCGCGGTGGTGAAAGCGGGAAAAATCAAATGGATTGAACGGGATGGGCGAGGGGGCGGCTGAAGCGCGCGGTTGTCGCCGAACTGGCCCACGTCCGAGAGCCGGCCCGCGCTCGCTGTATGAGCACCCGCAAGGGCCGGGGCGCGGTCTCGTCAGCACAGGTCCACCCGGTGTGCTTGGCTGTCAGTCCGGCTGACGAAAAGCTGTTGCGGCTCGGAATGGTTCCATGACATTGACACGGCCCGCCGTAGCCTTTCGTAGCGCTTCCGGTGTCTTGATTGATTTTGATAGGAGGCCCACAGTTGCCAGGACAGCCCGAGAACGAGAGGCGATCGTGCCAGACATGCTGACAATCACAAGCGGGGGCGACCTGCGCACCCTGCTTCGGGACGCCGATCTCGGAAAGCTGCACCTTGCGCTCGACGAGGGCGAGGGCACGTCCGCCTTCGCGCTGCTCGACACGTTCGACGCGCAGGTCGCGGCGGCGGGTCTGCTGCTGGTACTGACGGATGCGGGGCTGCACCTGCTGGGCGGGACCGAGGCACTGGTGCAGGAGCGCGCCGAGCCCGACTTCATCGCGCAGATGCCCGCCGGCCCGGTGACCAAGCGCCTGTCCGGCATCGTCTCGCCGCTGCGCACGTTGATGACCGTGGCCGAAGGCACGCTCTCGCGGCACGGGCTGCGGGTGCTCGACGACAACGAGAAGACCCACCTGCGCGGCACGCTCTGGGTGCTCGACGCTGGCAAGGCAGGGGCGGTCTCGGTCTCGGCGCTGACGCCGTTGCGCGGCTACGACAAGACGCTCGGCAAGGTCAAGGCGGCGCTGTCCGCGGCGGCCGGCAACGGCAAGGTCGGCACCATGCTCGAGGCCAGCGCCGCGCTGCGCGGCGAGGATCCGGCGCTGATCGGCAAGACCCGGATCGTGATGTCGGCGGATGAAAAGGCCTTCAAGGCCGCCAATGACATCATCCGCGCCCAGCTTGTCGCCGCCCGGCGGCAGGAAGACGGCATCGGTGCCGATCTCGACAGCGAGTTCCTGCATGAATACCGCGTCGCCCTGCGCCGCGTCCGCTCGGTGATCTCGCTGTTCAAGGGCGTCTACGACGAGAAGCAGACTGCCGATCTCAAGGCCCGGTTCGGCGCGATCATGGCGCGCACCGGCCGGCTGCGCGATCTCGACGTCTACCTGATCGAGCGTGACCGCTATCTCGCGCTGGTGCCCGAAGGTTTCCGGCCGGGCATCGGCAAGCTCTTCGACATGTTCGCCGCACAGCGCGACCTCGAGCACGCCAAGCTGACCGCCTATCTCGACAGCAAGGCCTACGAGAAGGAAATGGCCAGGCTCGAGAAGCTGTTCGACAAGACCAAGGCGCTGTCGAAAGGGCCCGAGGCCAACCGCCACGCGCTCGACTACGCCAAGGCACTGATCTGGAAGCGCTACCGCAAGGTCTGCAAGATCGCCCGAGGCATCGACGAAGCGACGCCGGACGAGCAGGTTCATGAGCTGCGCATCGAGTGCAAGAAGCTGCGCTACCTGATGGAGTTCTTCGCGCCACTGTTCGGCGATGCCGAGGTCCGAAAGCTGATCAAGGCGCTGAAGAAGCTTCAGGACAACCTTGGCAACTTCAACGACTACTCGGTGCAGCAGGCCGCCCTGCAGGAGCAGGCCGATGCGCTCGCCGGCAGCTCTGAGCCGGACACGGTCGAGATCGCCACCGGCATTGGTGGCCTGGTCACCGTGCTCCACAACAAGCAGCTCGAAGAGCGCGCCCGCGTCACCGCCTCCTTCGCGGCGTTCGACAGCGAGGAGACGCAGGCGCAGTTCCGCACGCTCTTCAAACCCGAAGGAGAGGCGAAGAAATGAAGATCGTCGCGTGCTATTCCAACAAGGGCGGCGTCGGCAAGACCGCCAGCGCGGTGAACATCGCCTACGGGCTGGCCAAGGCCGGCCAGCGCGTGCTCCTCTGCGATCTCGATCCGCAGGGGGCCTCGGGCTTCTACTTTCGCGTCAAGCCGTCGAAGAAGTTGACCGACGAGCGGTTCTTCACCGATGTGAAGCGCTTCACCAGCGCCATCCGGGGCAGCGATTTCGACAATCTCGATATCCTGCCCGCGAACATGAGCTTTCGGGATTTCGACGTCTTCCTGTCGCGCATGAAGAACTCGCGCTCGCGGCTGAAGAAGGCGCTGAAAAGCGTCGACAAGGATTACGACGTGGTGCTGCTCGATTGCCCGCCGAATATCTCGACCTTGTCGGAGAACGTGTTCAAGAGCGCCGACGCGATCCTCGTGCCGGTGATCCCGACCACCCTGTCCGAGCGGACCTTCGAGCAGCTTCTCGCCTTCTTCGACGAGAATGGGCTGCCGAAGAAGAAGATCCTCGGCTTCTTCTCTATGGTGCAGGGCACCAAGAAGCTGCATTCCGAGACCGTCGCGGCCATGCGCAAGGAATACGGCAAGCGGCTGCTCGACGTGGCGGTGCCGTTCAGCTCCGAGGTCGAGAAAATGGGCGTGCATCGCGCGCCGGTGGGCACCTTTGCCCGGAACAACGCGGCAGTGAAAGGCTATGACCTGCTGTGCAAGGAACTGCTGGAGCGTCTATGACCGACAACCCCGTTGAAATCGAACGCAAGTTTCTGGTGGCCGAGCTGCCATCGCTGGACGGCGTCGACAGCAAGAAGATCCGGCAGGGCTATGTCACGGTGCCGTCGGACTCGGTGCAGGTGCGGCTGCGCCAGAAGGGCAAGAAGTTCTTCATCACGGTGAAGGGCAAGGGCAAGATGATGCGCTCCGAGCGTGAGAGCGAGATCGACGCCGCCACGTTCGACCGGCTCTGGCCCGCCACGGGTGACCGCTGCATCGCCAAGACCCGCTGGACCGGTCTGCTCGAGGACGGGCGCACCTTCGAGCTCGATCTGTTCGACGACCGCGACCTGCGTCTGGTCGAGGTGGAGTTCCAAAGCGTCGAAGAGGCCGAGGCCTTCGTCCCGCCGGCGTGGTTCGGCGAGGATGTGACCGGCAACCCGTCTTATTCCAACAACGTGCTGGCCAGCGGCGGGGTCGGGGTCGCCTGAGTGCTCCGCAGCCCCCGGAATGGGCTCTCGAAAACGACAAGCGCCGCGATGGTCCCATCGCGGCGCTTTCTTGTTCTTGGGCAGGTTTGCTCTGCGCAGCCTCACTCGGTGGGGCTGAGGCCCCTCAGGACATCGTCCTTGCCCAGCTGGCCGACGAGTTGGCCGTTTTCGGTGACGCCCACCGGTGCGTCGCTGCCCAGAAGCGTGTCGAAGCCATCGCGCACGAGGCTGTCGGCCTCGATGGTGCGGCTCGGGCTGGTGGTCAGCGGGGTCATCAGGTCCCGCGCCCGCAGAACGCCCAGCGGGTTCATATGCTGCACGAACTCTGCCACGTACTCGTTGCGCGGATCGGTGAAGATGTCCTGCGGCGCGCCGCTCTGGACGATCCGGCCGCCCTCCATGATCGAGATGTGGTTGCCGAGCTTGAAGGCCTCGTCGAGATCGTGGCTGACGAACAGGATGGTGCGCTTGAGCCGCTCCTGCAGTTCGAGAAGCTCGTCCTGCAGCTTGGTGCGGATCAGCGGGTCGAGCGCCGAGAACGGCTCGTCCATCAGCAGGATCGGCGCCTGCGTGGCGAAGGCACGGGCAAGGCCCACGCGCTGCTGCATGCCGCCCGAGAGCTCGCTGACCTTGTTGTCGGCCCAGTCGGCCAGACCGACCAGCGCGAGCTGCTCCTCGACGCGGTCACGCGCCTCCTTGCCCTTCATGCCCGAAAGCTCGAGGCCAAGGCCCACATTCTCGCGCACCGAGCGCCACGGCAGCAGGCCGAACTGCTGGAAGACCATGGCGACGTTGTGCATGCGGATCCGCCGCAGGGTGGCGGCGTCGCAATGGGTGACGTCGACCATCCGGTCGCCGTCATTGACCTCGACCTTGCCGCGCACCACCGGGTTGAGCCCGTTGACCGCGCGCAAAAGCGTCGACTTGCCCGAGCCCGAGAGGCCCATGAGCACGTGGATCTCGCCCTGCTGGACCTCGAGGTTGCAGTTGTGCACGCCCAGAACCTGGTCCGTTGCGGTCTGGATTTCGGCGCGGTCCTTGCCCTCGTCCATCAGGGGCAGGGCGCGCTTTGGGCGATCGCCGAAGACGATCGAGACGTTGTCGATATTGACGGCGGTGCTCATTTGCGGCCTCCGACGTTGAGGATGCGGTCGAGCATGATGGCGACCACCACGATGACGAAGCCGGATTCAAAGCCGAGCGCCGTGTTCACCTGGTTGAGCGCGCGGACGACCGGCACCCCGAGCCCGTCTGCACCGACCAGTGCCGCGACGACGACCATGGAGAGCGACAGCATGATGGTCTGGTTCAGACCGGCCATGATCTGCGGCACCGCGTAGGGCAGTTCGACCTTGTAGAGCGTCTGGGTCGGCGTGGCACCGAAGGCGGTGGCCGCCTCGAGCAGCGCCTTGGGCGTCGAGGAGACGCCGAGATAGGTCAGGCGGATCGGCGCGGGCAGCACGAAGATCACCGTGGCGATCAGGCCCGGCACCATGCCGATGCCAAAGAACACGATGGCCGGGATCAGGTAGACAAAGGTGGGCAGGGTCTGCATCAGGTCGAGAATCGGGCGCAGGTAGGTATAGACCTTGGGCCGGTGCGCCGCGTAGATGCCGATCGGCACCCCGATGGCCATGCAGACGAGGCAGGACGAGAGCACCAGCGTCAGGCTTTCGGTGGTCTCCTCCCAGTAATCCTGATTGAGAATGAAGAGGAAGCCCGCGAACACGAACAGCGCGGTCTTCCAGTTGCGCTGCAGCGCGTAGGTGATGGCGACGAAGGTCAGGATGACGATGAGCTCGGGCGGCTCCTGCAGGATCCAGAGGATCGCGTCGATCATCGCTTCCATGAAGGTGGAGAGGGCATCAAGGACAACTTCTCCGTTGTCCCGAACCCATTCGAAGACGGCACTGGCCGCGTCGCCTACGGGAATCTTGTAATCGGTCAGCCACTGCACGGCGCCGGGTCCCCCTTGGGTTTTATTTTTTGAAATTTGCGAGGCCCGTCAGAGGGCCGGGGCAGGGGCGTCGCCCGCGCGCGGTCGCGCGGACGACGCAAAGGCCTTACATCCCCAGATGGCCTTTCACCGCGGCGACCGCATCGCCACCGTCAACGGTGGTCACACCGTCGAGCCAGGTGTCGAGAACGTCGACGTTGTCTTTCAGCCACGCTTCGGTGGCATCGGCCGGGTCGGCGCCATCGTCGAGGATCTGACCCATGATCATGTTTTCCATGTCGAGGGTGAAATCCATGTTCGAGAACAGCGTGCCGAGGTTCGGGCACTCTTCCGAGAACCCGGCGCGGGTCACGGTGTGCACCACGCCTTCGCCACCGAAGAAGTCCTCGCCGCCCGGCAGGTACTTCAGGTCGAAGTTGGCGTTCATCGGGTGCGGTTCCCAGCCAAGGAAGACGACGGGCTCCTCGTCCTTGTAGTAGCGGGCGACCTGCGCCAGCATGCCCTGCTCGGAGCTTTCGACCACGTCGAACTCGCCAAGGCCGAACTTGTCTTCCTCGGTCAGGCTCACGAGATAGGCGTTGCCCTCGTTGCCCGGCTCGATGCCGTAGATCTTCTCGTCGAGCTCGTCGGCGAACTTGGCGATGTCGGCATAGCTCTGCAGGCCGGCCTCATAGGCGTAGGTCGGGGTCGCGAGCGTGTACTTGGTGCCCTCGAGGTTGACGTTGATCTGCTCGATCTCGCCGCTGTCGAGATAGGGCTGGATGGCGCCGCTCTGGGCCGGCATCCAGTTGCCGAGGAACACGTCCACGTCATCGCTTTCCAGCGAGGCGAAGGTTACCGGCACCGACAGGACCTTCACGTCCACTTCGTAGCCGAGGCCCTCGAGCACGTGCTTGGCGGCAGCGGTGGTGGTGGTGATGTCGGTCCAGCCCACGTCGGACATCGAGACGGCGTCGCAGTCGGCAAAGGCCGCGCCCGCGCCCGCGGCAGTGAGTGCGATGGCCGAGATTGCTGTGCGGAGTTTCATGTAGTTTCCCCTGTGCTTTTGGTTACGCGTTTTATTGATTGACCAGTCAAACAGTGCCTGATTATCTGAGCATTGCAACCCTTTTTCTGAGAAAGGCCCGCGATGTCCGCGCAGGCACACCGTCGAACGCAACTTATCGAGGCAACGATTCACGAGATCGGTGCGACCGGTACGTTGTCGGTCACCGTCGGCCAGATCGCCAAGCGCGCAGGCGTGTCTCCGGCGCTGGCGTTTCACTATTTCGGCGACAAGGATCGACTGTTTCTGGCCTCGATGCGGCACATCCTCTCGTCCTATGGGGAGGATGTGCGCGCCGCCCTGACAGGGGTCGAATCGCCTCGTGAACGGCTTGAGGCGGTGATTCGTGCCAGCTTCAGCGAGTCGAACTTCCGCCACGACGTGATCGCGGCATGGCTGAATTTCTACGTTCTCGCCCATCGCTCCTCCGAGGCCCAGCGGCTTCTGGTGGTCTATCACAGACGGTTGCACTCGAACCTGACACGTGACCTGCGGCCGCTCGCGGGCGACGCCGCAGCGCCCGGGATCGCCCGACGCATAGCGGCGCTGATCGACGGGATCTACCTGCGCTACGCGCATTTCCCCTCCAACGAGCCCGAGCAGAACGCCTCGGCCCACGTGCTCGCCGCACTGGACAACGAATTGAAGGCTCTCGCATGACCCGACCGAACATCCTCATCCTGATGGTGGACCAGCTCAACGGCACCTTCTTCCCCGACGGTCCCGCCGACTGGCTGCACACCCCGAACCTCAAGAAGCTGGCGGCCCGCTCTGTGCGCTTCCGCAACTGCTACACCGCCTCGCCGCTCTGCGCGCCGGGGCGGGCGAGCTTCATGTCGGGCGAGCTGCCCTCGGTCACCGGCGTCTATGACAACGCGGCCGAGTTCCCCTCCGATCTGCCGACCTACGCCCACCATCTTCGCCGGGCAGGGTACCACACCTGCCTGTCGGGCAAGATGCATTTCGTCGGTCCCGACCAGATGCACGGCTTCGAGGAGCGCCTGACCACCGACATCTACCCGGCCGATTTCGGCTGGACGCCCGACTACCGCAAGCCCGGCGAGCGCATCGACTGGTGGTATCACAACATGGGGTCGGTCACCGGCTCGGGCGTGGCCGAGATCTCGAACCAGATGGAATATGACGACGAGGTCGCCTACCACGCCACCCGCAAGGTCTATGACCTCGGCCGCCGCAAGGATGACCGCCCGTGGTGCCTGACGGTGAGCTTCACCCACCCGCACGACCCCTATGTTGCGCGGCGCAAGTACTGGGATCTCTACGAGGATTGCGAGCACCTGCTGCCCGAGGTGGGTGATCTCGGCTACGAGAACCAGGACAAGCACTCGAAGCGCATCTTCGACGCCAATGACTGGCGCAGCTTCGACATCACCGAGGAAGACATCCGCCGGTCGCGTCAGGCCTATTTCGCCAACATCTCCTATCTCGACGACAAGATCGGCGAGATCCTGGAGGCGCTGGAAGGCACCCGGCAGGATCAGGACACCATCATCCTCTTCGTCTCCGATCACGGCGACATGCTGGGTGAGCGCGGGTTGTGGTTCAAGATGAGCTTCTTCGAAGGCTCCTCGCGCGTGCCGATGATGATCTCGGCCCCGGGGCTCGAGCCCGGTCTCTGCGAGATGCCGGTCAGCAATATCGACGTCTGTCCGACGGTCTGCGATCTCGCCGGCGTCAGCATGGACGAGGTGATGCCCTGGACCGCCGGCGAGACGCTGGTGCCTGTCGCCAAGGGCGCGCCGCGCGGGCCGGTGGCGATCGAGTACGCCGCCGAGGCGTCCTATGCGCCGCTCGTCGCGCTGCGCGAGGGCGACTGGAAATACACCCGCTGCAGCCTCGATCCCGAGCAGCTTTTCGATCTCGCGAACGACCCGCACGAACTGACCAACCTCGCCGAGGATCCGGCCCATGCCGAGACGCTGGCCCGGTTCCGCGCCATGGCCGACGCGCGCTGGGATCTCGAGCGCTTCGACGCCGAGGTCCGCAAGAGCCAGGCCAAGCGCTGGGTGGTCTACGAGAGCCTGCGCAATGGCGCCTACTACCCGTGGGACTACCAGCCGCTGCAGAAGGCCAGCGACCGCTTCATGCGCAACCACATGGATTTGAACGTGGTCGAGGAAAACGCCCGCTACCCGCGCGGCGAATGACCTGACGACAAGGAAAGACCGATGACTTACGAAATTCAGCCCGCCGGCAGCCACTATATCGACGGCGCCTATGTCGAGGACACCGCCGGCGCCGAGATCCCGGTGATCTACGCCGCCACCGGCGAGCGCATCGCCACGCTGCACGCCGCAACGCCCGCCATCGTCGAGCAGGCGCTCGTTGCCGCCGAGAAGGCGCAGGCCGAATGGGCCAAGCTCTCCCCGCGTGAGCGGGGCCGGGTGCTGACCCACGCCGCGGCGATCATGCGCGAGCGCAACCACGACCTGTCGGTTCTGGAAACCTACGACACCGGCAAGCCGCTGCAGGAAACACTTGTGGCCGACGCCACCTCCGGCTCGGACGCGCTCGAGTATTTCGGCGGCCTTGCCGCCAGCCTCACCGGCGAGCATATCCCGCTCGGCGAGGACTGGGTTTACACGATCCGCGAGCCGCTCGGCGTCTGCGTCGGCATCGGCGCGTGGAACTACCCCACGCAGATCGCCTGCTGGAAGGCCGCCCCGGCGCTGGCCTGTGGCAACGCGATGGTGTTCAAGCCCTCCGAAACCACCCCGCTCTGCGCCCTCAAGGTGGCCGAGATCCTGACCGAGGCCGGCGCGCCGGCGGGCCTGTTCAACGTCGTGCAGGGCATGGGCGAGGTCGGCGCCTCGCTGGTCACCGACAGCCGCGTTGCCAAGGTCTCGCTCACCGGCTCGGTGCCGACCGGGCGCAAGGTCTATGCCGCCGCCGCCGATGGCATGAAGCACGTCACCATGGAGCTTGGCGGCAAGTCCCCGATGCTGGTCTTCGATGACGCCGATATCGACAACGCCGTGGGTGGCGCGATCCTTGGCAACTTCTATTCCTCCGGCCAGATCTGCTCGAACGGCACCCGCGTCTTCGTGCAGAAGGGCATCAAGGAGGCTTTCCTCGCCCGCTTGAACGAGCGCCTGAAGGACGCGGTGATCGGCGATCCGCTCGACGAGGCGACGAGCTTCGGCCCGATGGTCTCCGAGCAGCAGATGACCATCGTGCAGGGCTTCATCGAGAAGGGCGTGGCCGAGGGCGCCCGCCTTGTCGCCGGTGGCAAGCGCATCGATCGCGACGGATGGTATCTTGAGCCCACGGTGTTTGCCGATGTCACCGACGACATGACCATCGCCCGGGAAGAGATCTTTGGCCCGGTGATGAGCGTGCTCGATTTCGACACCGAGGAAGAGGCCATCGCCCGTGCCAACGCCACCGAGTACGGTCTGTCCGCCGGGGTCTTCACCTCCGATCTTAGCCGCGGTCATCGGGTGATCGGCCAGCTCCGGGCCGGCAGCTGCTTTATCAACTCCTACAACGACGCGCCGGTCGAGGCGCCGTTCGGCGGCGTGAAGATGTCGGGCGTCGGCCGTGAGAACTCCAAGGCCGCGATCGAGCACTGGAGCCAGATGAAATCCGTCTATGTCCGCATGGGCGACGTGGAGGCACCGTTCTGATGCAAGCCGAATACGTCATTGTCGGCGCTGGCAGCGCCGGCTGCGCCATGGCCTACAGGCTGGCCGAGGCGGGCAAGCGGGTGCTGGTGATCGAGCATGGCGGCACCGATGCCGGCCCGCTGATCCAGATGCCCGGCGCGCTCAGCTACCCGATGAACATGAAGCGCTACGACTGGGGCTTCCAGTCCGAGCCCGAACCGCATCTCGGCGGCCGCCGCCTCGCGACGCCGCGTGGCAAGGTGATCGGCGGCTCGTCCTCGATCAACGGCATGATCTACGTGCGGGGCCATGCGCGCGATTTCGATCACTGGCGCGATCAGGGGGCAGATGGCTGGGGCTATGCCGATGTGCTTCCCTATTACCAGCGGCAGGAAAACTGGCACGATGGCGGCCATGGTGGCGACCCGGCGTGGCGCGGCACCGATGGCCCGCTGCATGTCAGCCGAGGGCGGCGCGACAACCCGCTGACGCAGGCCTTCGTCGAGGCCGGCCGCGGGGCGGGCTACCCGGTTACCCCCGATTACAACGGCCACCAGCAGGAGGGCTTCGGCCCCTATGACATGACGGTCTGGCAGGGCGAGCGCTTCTCGGCGGCCAAGGCCTATCTGCGCCCGGCGCTCAAGCGCGAGAACTGCGATCTGGTGCGCGCTTTCGCGCGTCGCGTGGTGATCGAGGAGGGCCGGGCGGTCGGCGTCGAGGTCGAGCGTGGCGGCAAGATCGAGGTCATCCGCGCCGAGGCCGAGGTGATCCTCGCGGCGTCGTCGCTGAACTCGCCCAAGCTCTTGATGCTCTCTGGCATCGGCCCGGCGGCGCATCTGGCCGAGCACGGCATCGAACTGGTCGCAGACCGCCCCGGCGTGGGCCAGAACCTGCAGGACCATCTCGAGCTCTATATTCAGGCGGCGGCGAGCCAGCCGGTGAGCCTGTTCAAGTACTGGAACCTGCTCGGCAAGGCCTATGTCGGCGCGCGCTGGCTGTTTTCCAAGACCGGGCCGGGGGCCTCGAACCAATTCGAGAGTGCGGGCTTCATCCGCTCCGAGGCAGGCGTCGACTATCCCGACATCCAGTACCACTTCCTGCCCATCGCGGTGCGCTATGACGGCCAGGTGGCCGCCGAGGGGCACGGCTTCCAAGCCCATGTCGGCCCGATGCGCAGCCCGTCGCGCGGCGAGGTCACCCTGCGCTCGTCGGACCCGAAGGACGCGCCGCGCATCCTGTTCAACTACATGGCGCACGAGAAAGACTGGTCGGATTTCCGCAAATGCATCCGCCTCACGCGCGAGATCTTTGCGCAGGACGCGTTCAAGCCCTACTACAAGCACGAGATCCAGCCCGGCGCGGAGGTTCAGAGCGATGACGAGCTGAACGATTTCATCCGCCAGCATGTCGAAAGCGCCTATCACCCCTGCGGCACGGCCCGCATCGGGCGGCGCGACGACCCGATGGCGGTGGTCGATCCCGAGACCCGGGTGATCGGTGTCGAGGGGCTACGGCTCGCCGACAGCTCGATCTTCCCGCGCATCACCAACGGCAACCTCAACGCGCCGTCGATCATGGTGGGCGAGAAGGCCAGCGATCACATTCTCGGCCGCACGCCGTTGCCGCCGAAGAACGATGCGCCATGGATCAACCCGAACTGGGAAAACGCGCAGCGCTGAGCGCAGGGCGCCAAGATTTTTCGTACGAAAAATCTTGGCGCAAAGAAAATTCGCAGAATTTTCTTTGGCGCGTCGCTCAGGCGGTCTTCTCGTAGGGGATCTGGCGCGCCAGCCAGCAGCCGAGCCGCGCGCCACTGACCGAGCCATCCTCGCGGCGGGTCACGATCAGTGTCCAGTCGCCGGGGGCGGGGGCGTCCATCGCCCGGCGTGTCGCCAGCCGCCAGACATCCCGCGCCAGCGGCGCCATGCGCTCGAAACGGCCCGTGCCGAGCAGCCCGTCGAACCGGGCATAGACGCCACCGTCGCGCGCCTCGATCTGCATCTCCGCCTCGAGCTCCTCCGAGCGGTAGCGCCCGGCGATCTCGCGGCCATCGGCGGTGTCGATCGGCACCAGAGGCGTGAGCGCGCGGATGGTGTTCTCGCCCGGGCGCGCCATCGCGAGCCCCGCGCCATCGCGGGTGATCCTGACACCGGCGGCTGCTAGCGCGCCGTCCTGGCCAGCCTCGGTCGGCTGCGGTCCGACCGCGTAGCCCAGCTCGACCGCGCGCCGCCCGGTCTTGAGCGTGGCGGTCAGCCCGCGCGCCTCGTCGAGCCAGAGCCCGTCCCACTCCTCGGCGATGAAGGTCGGCTCGGACGCAGGCGTGCCCATCGCCGCGCGTGCCACCATCTCTGCCGCGCCGTGGGCGTCGGCCTCATGGTTGAACAGCACCACCACCGAAAGCCGCTCTGAGCGCGCGTTGAGCCGGTGGGCCCGGAACCCGCGCAGCGCGCCGGCATGGCCGGTGAAGGCCACGCCGCCGATGGTTTCGTGCGCCAGCCCGTAGCCATATTGCGCCGGTGCGCCGTCGACGAAGCGCGGCGGCTCGGAGAGCCGGCGGTAGAGGCTCTGCGGGTCCTCTCGTTCGGCGTCGATCCACGCCTCATAGGCCAGCATGTCGTCGAGCGACGCCGAGATGCCGGCGTCGCCGATCCAGAAGATGCCATTGTCGGCGGGAAAGAAACCGGTGGCGTCGCTGCCCTCGTATCCGATCACGCCGTCTTCCGGCTGTCGCGTGTCCGAGGTCAGCACCGCCGTCGTCATCCCCGCAGGCTCCCAGATGTGGCGGCGGTAGAGATCGGGCAGGGCCTGTCCGGTCTCGCTCTCGATGATCTCGGAAATGATGCGGAAATTGCAGTTGCAGTAGGAATACTCGCTTCCGGGAGTGAAATGCCCGGTCTTCATCCGGGCAAGCAGCGGCAGCGCGTGCTCGCGGGCAAAGGTCTGCTCGGCCAGCCCGCCTTGCAGCACGGTCAGTGCCCAGTAGTCGCGAAGCCCGGACTGGTTGTCGCAAAGCTGGCGCAGGGTCGGCATCGGGCCTTCGTAGCGCGGCAGGAACTCGGCAACGCGCGCGTCGTATTGCTCGGGTTCGCCGAGGGCCGCCAGCAGCACGCCGCAGGTGAACTGCTTCGAGATCGAGCAGATCGGCATCCGGGTCGCGGCGGTGAGCGGAGCGCCTGCGTCGAGATCGGCATACCCCCAGGCGCGGCTGGCGACGATCTTGCCGTCCTTCACCACGCCAACAAGGCCGCCGGGGCCGGGAAAGGCCTTGGGCAGGGCGTCGAGCGTGGTTTCGAGCGCGGCAAGGTCGATGGCTGTCATGGCAAGAGGTCCTTGGGATCGGTCATTCGGCCGTGGAAACGGGCCGTTTTGTGGGAGATGCGCCAAGGCGTAGCGAAGCGGATGATGACGTGGAAGCCATGGCGCCGAAAAACGGCTTCTGCGCCCGGACATGGGTGAAAAACCGGGCACTGGGCGGGACCCAAGAAAATTCGCAGAATTTTCTTGTCACGTCTCGCCCGGTGGCTCAGTCGAGCGAGACCAGAACTTCGGCCACGCGCTGCGCGTCATATTTCTTGTCGTCCGAGCGGCGCAAGGGCAGCCGAATGCAGGGGATGCCGAAGCGCTCCGTCACCGCGGCGCAGTCGCTCTTGGGCACCGCGCTGTCGCAGATCACGTGGGTGAGGAAGCGTGCCGGCTTCAGCGTCTCGCCGGCATCGGCCCGCAGCGGGGCCAGAAGCGCCGCCACCTGATCGGCGAGCCCGTGGCCAAGCGCTTCCGGGTCGCGGCCAAGGCTCGGCAGGTAGACCTTGGGCACATGCCGCGCGGCGATGGCGGTGCCGGTGCCAGCGGGCAGCAGGTTGGCGATGACGCTGGAATAGAGGCTGCCCGGAGGGTAGCAGATCAACTCCGCCTGACCGATGAGCTTACGGTTGCGCTTGGGCAGCGTCACCTCGGACGGGGCAAGCTCCTGCGCGCCGTCGCTCAGGAAACAGCGCCGGATCGGGCTGTCGAGCGGCGCGACCTCCTTGCCGCTGATCGCGCGCTGGCCAATCACGCGCCGCCCGTCCGCGAGTTCGGCGCCGAGCTGCAGGTTGGCATCGACCGCTGCGCGCACGGTGCCGCGCACGTCGACCATCTTGGACATCAGGAACAGCACCGGCTCGAGCGCGCGCTCGTTGCGCAGGTAGCCCCCCGCAAGGATCAGGTTGCCGATGCTGGCGTGGCGATAGTCGAAGCCCACTGGCACGGCTTCGGCAAAGGCGCGCAGGGTGGTGCGGATGAGCTTGCGCATCGGCTGAGAGATGGCGGAAATCAGCGGGTGCCTGCCCGCGACCATTTCGTCCACCTCGGCGCGCAGCGCCGCCTGCGGGGCATCGGACGGCAGCCGATGGTTGAACAGCGCGTAGATGTCGGGCTGGCCCAGCACGGTTTCGTCGGCCAGCGCCATCAGGCGGCTGCGCAGGTCGCCCACTGCCGGCATGCCGAAGGCTTCGCGCAGCACCTGGCTGCTGCCGCCGCTGTCGAAGGGCGTGATCAGGTGGACCGAGTTGAAGGTATAGCGCTTGAGCTGTCGCGAGATCCCGTTGAGCGCGCTGCCGCCGCTGAAGAACAGCAGGCGCGGCCCGAGATGCGGCGCGCTGCGCGCCCGGGCAACGCGGAGATCGTCGGGCAGCGTGATCTCGCGCTCGATCCGTATCGCTGTCATCGTCGCTGTCCTTGCCCGTCGTCCGCGTCTTTCAATACGCTAGCAGTCGGGCCCTGTCACCCACCGCCAACGGTCTCTCATGCGGGACGTTCGGGAGAGCGGTCGCGAGACGAGAGGGAAAGCCCGGGCAGGGCGCGGCGAGGCGACTGGACGCAGGCTCGGTGCTTTGCGAAGGCACAACCAAAGCGGGATAATTTTGCACCGCTTCGCATGGCGCGAGGATCCGTCACCTTCTTCGGATCGTGTTTCGGGCGTAGGCTTATTCCATTGTTGAAGCACCGATGCCGGTGCCGACTCGCGCATTCCGAGGGTGAGACCATGCAACAGACCGTTTCCAAATTCCTCTCCGCCAGTGCCGCCGCCGCTGCCCTGATGCCTGCCACGGTTGCCGCGCAGGACGCCGACGAACTGGCCCGTCAGCTCGCCAACCCGATTGCCAACCTCTACAGCCTGCCGTTCCAGCTCAATTACGACGAGGGCTATGGCGCCGATGGCGAGGGCAGCCGCTACACGCTGAACATCCAGCCGGTGATCCCGATCTCGCTCACGGATGACTGGAACCTTGTGTCGCGAACCATCATCCCTGCCATCAGCCAGACCGATGTCGTCCCGGGCTCGACGCAGAAAGGCTATGGCGACATCGTCCAAAGCTTCTTCTTCTCGCCCAAGGAACCGACCGCCGGCGGGTTGATCTGGGGCGTCGGTCCGGTCTTCCTGCTGCCCACCGGTTCGGAGGAGTTCAGCGCCGACCAATTCGGAGCGGGCTTGACCGCGGTTGCCCTGAAGCAAGCCGGCCCGTGGACGTTCGGCAGCCTGATCAACCACATCTGGGATGTCGGCGGCGAAGATGATGGCACCGATATCGACACCACCTTTTTCCAGCCGTTCGCGACCTACGGGTTCAGCGGAGGCTGGTCGGCGACGCTCAATTCCGAGCTGAGCTATGACTGGATCAGCGAACAAGCCTCGGTGCCGATCAACTTCAACGTCGCGAAGGTCACGACCATCGGCGACACGCCGGTCAGCATCGGCGCAGGTGTGCGCTACTGGGCCGACTCGCCCGAGAATGGGCCCGATGGCTGGGGGGCGCGGTTCACCGTCACCTTCATGTACCCGAAGTAACGATCAGCGTTCGGGGCGCGCGCCGGTGAGCGCCGCGCGCAGTTCTGACATCGCATCCTGAGCCTTGCGCGCCGCCTGAGCCAGTTCGGCGGCGATATCGGCAATCAGCTTGTCGTCCTTGGCGCGCGGCAACATGCGCGAACTCGACTGGCTGACGGTGGCGATATTGGCCATCGCGTGCAGGGTCTCGTTCAGCGACTCGAGAAGGCCGGTCTGGTCGCTCTCGCGCTCTTGTTCGGCGCGTTCGGTAACATCGACCGACAGGGCGAGAACCGAGCGGACGCCGTCTTCACCACGCTCGAGCGGCAGGATCTCGATCTCCCAGACGGTGCGCACCCCGGAGCCGAAGAAGTCGCCGGTGAAGGCGCTCGGGCGCCCATCGAAAGCCGCCGCAAGTGCGTCCTGCGCCTTGACGGCCTCGCGCCCCTCCCAGAAGTCGACCCAGACCTTGCCGCAGATATTCCCGCTCTCGACGCTGAGCATCTCGAGTCCGCGACGGTTGATGCCGACGACCTTTCCGTCGCGGTCGATGACCTTGGCGCAGACGGCCGAGCGTTCCGCCAGATGGCCCTGCATCAGCGCGAGGGCCTGCAAGCTCACCTGTTCAGCACTAAGAATCATCCGGACGCTCCTCGACACAACTTTGACGCGTGCGAGTATAGGCGATCTTGACGGCTCTGCCGAATAACAATTTGGTCTTGCTGGAAGATTTCAGGCGCCGCTCATGGCTTGCCGCAGCGCCTCCTCCAGCGAGGTCGAGGTGAACGGCTTCTGCACGATGGTGCAGGGCGGGTAGGTGGCGACCAGTTCCTCGGCCGAGCCGTAGCCGGTGGCGAGCACGAAAGGCACGCCGGTCTCGTGCAGGCGGCGGGCCACTGGCAGCGATTGCTCCTCGCCCAGATTGACGTCGAGGATCGCGAAGTCGACCGCGTTGTGGTCGAGCCAACGCAGCGCCTCGGGCACCGAGGAGAGGATCTCGACCTTGGAGGCGCCGAGATCCTCGAGCGAGGCGGCAGCATCCATCGCGATGATCAAAGAGTCTTCGAGCACCATGCCCTGACCCGAGAGCCGGAGCGCGCCGACGGTTTCGGCCGCGCGGGCAGGGGGCGCCGCCGCGGTTGTGCCGTGCTCGGCCACGACCTGCGAGATCACCGTCGGCGGCAGGCGGAAATGCGCCTCGAGCCCGGTGACCTTGTAGGACACCTCGGCATCACCCCTGAGTTCATGCGGGATCGAGCCCTCGATGATGGTGGTGCCGAAGCCCCGCCGCTTGGGCGGGGTCACCGGCGGGCCGCCGCGCTCGGCCCAGTCGATCAGCAACCCGCCGCTGCTGTCCTCGGTGAGCTGCACCTCGACGGTGCCGCTCTGGTCGCAGAGCGCGCCGTACTTGATCGAGTTGGTGGCCATCTCGTGCAGCACCAACGCCATCGTCGTGTAGGCGTTGGGGGCGATCATCGCGTCGGGTCCGGTGATCTGCACGCGCGCCGATTTGTCCGAGGCATAGGCGGCGAACTCGCACTGGATCAGGCTCTTGAGCGAGGTTGGCTCCCACTGTTCCGAGGTGAGCTGATCATGGGCGCGGGCCAGCGACTGGATGCGGCCGTCGAGATTGGCGGTGAAGCCCTCGAGCGTGTCCGACGAGGCGCGCGACTGCGACAGCAGCCCGCGCATCAGGTTGAGGATGTTGCGCACCCGGTGGTTCAGCTCCGAGATCAGCAGCTGCTGTTGCTCCTGCGCGCGCTTGCGCTCGGCCTCGGAGGCGTCGAGCACCTTGAGATAGACCTCGAGCAGGATGGTGCGCAGCTTGTTCGCCGCGTGTTCCTGCTCCAGCGACCAGGGCTGGCTGCGGCCCTCGACCGTCTCGCGCCAGGTCTCGAAGCTCTGGCGCGGGGTGAGGCGGTGGCCATTGGGGCCGACGTTCACCGGCTTGGTGGGATCGCCCGCCCAGGCAACGGTTTCCTGGATCTGCTTGCGGAACAGCACGAGGTAGTCCCGCGGCCGCTTTGAGATCGGGATCGCCATCAGCCCGGCGGCGCGTTGCGGGTAGTCGCGCGCGGCCTCGAGATAGCGGCCGATATGGTCGGTGTGGAACACGCCAGCGCCGATCGAACGGTCGAGGAAGCGGGCGATGCCGCGAAACTCTTCCTCGCTGGGCACGGTGCCGGTGGCGTGGAACGCGTCGTTCTCGAACAGCACGACCCCGTCATGGGGGATCACCGATGCGATGTCCTCGGAGATCGACAGCAGGCCATCAAGCGGCCTGTCTGCCATCGGCCATGTGGCCCATCAGGAGGGTTGCAGGCGG
>NZ_DS022276.1:2608246-2617775 GCF_000153725.1 Salipiger bermudensis HTCC2601
GGATCGGCGAGACCGAGCGCGTCACCGCCAGCGACAGGTCGAGCGGCTGGCCGTCGAGGGTGGTGCCCGGCAGGATCGGGCTGCCGGGATCGTTCACGTCCGAGATCAGCCGCAGCAGAGCGCGCTTGTAGAGCGCACGGGCCTGCACCGGGATATCGGAGGCGGGAAACATCAGCCCGTCATATTTCGACTGCCCGTCCTTGCGCACCTCTGCCACCACCTTGCCCGACTGGTCGGGCTGGAACTGGTAGACCATGACGCTGTCGAAGCCGCACAGCCCCTGAAGGCCGCGCGCCGCGGCACGGGTCAGCGAGCGCAGGTCGCGGTTTCGGCTGAGCGCCGAGATCTGCGGATAGACCTCGGCCAGCATGTCGCGGCCGCGGGTGGCGACCTTGGGTTCGAACTCGATGATCAGGTGGCGGCCCGAGCCGTGGACCGAAACGTCGAAGGCCTTGCCGCTGGCCTGCATCGTCACGTTGAACAGCCGCAGCACGCCATCCTGAAGCTCGACCACGCGCAAGTTCTGGCGGATGCGGTCGAAGCCGTCCGACACGATCAGCTCGTGCAGCGGGCGGCCGAGCGCCGCCTCGGCGGGGATGCCGAGGATCGCTTCTAGGTTCTCCGATGCATGCTGCACGATCCAGTCCGTCGACAGCGCCAGCAAAGCACCATAGGACTGCACCCGTCCAAGCTGATGGATGGGCTCGCGGTCGCAATCGGTGAGATCCACGGTCCGCTGCGGGGCAGGGAACGGCGGCGTAGTCGTCATATGATGGGGTCTTTCGTCTTCATGCCTGGGTAAGGGCCGCGCGTGCAAAGATTGCGAAGCCTGCCTTGGTGTCTTGAACGACCGTTGCGGCGCGGTCGGAGCCCACGTCAATGTTGTTGAGCTCGGCGCAGTGGCGCTGCCAGAGCTCCGGCATCGTGCCGATAAGGAAATATTGCGGGATCGCCTCGCGCTGGTGGTCTGCGAAGAGCCGGCGGCGCATGGTTTCGGTCCCCAGCCGCGAGCCCAGCACAAGGTAGTCGATGGCCACACCATCGAGGCTTTCGTCCGCGCTCTTGATCGCGGGTGCGATCACGCCGCGGTTCTCGAGGTCGAAGCGCAGCCGGCCGACAAGCTCGGTCAGCAAAAGCCCTGACAGCATCCGCTCGGCCTCCACCGGGCGGCTCGCCAGCAGCGCGCCGAGGGCGGCGTATTGGGTGGCGAGGAACCACGACAGGTGGCGTTCGGGCGCGGTCATGAAGGGCGCGAACTGCGCTTCGAGCGCGTCGTGCTCGGATTTCGTGTCCCGCCGGATGGCATGGCGGAAGGTCGGCGCGCAGTCGGCAAGACGCTCTGCGCTCGGAGCTGTCGTGGTCAAGTTCTGGTTGCCTTCAAGATACCTGTCGTCCCAAGTGCTTTAAACGCAAGGAAGACCGATAGGTTCCCGAAAAAGATTAACGACTTGTGAATTCGTGCTCTGCCGAGTTTCTACCAAGCCGGCATGAGCGTTCTGCATGTCGGGTTTTCGTATCTGTACATTGTTCTGTTGTCCTTGCGCCCCGATATGAGGTGTACCAAGGCGATGCGCTGCTCCGTTGCGAGCCCGCCACGCCGCATCCAGACATTTCGGACCGAAAGGACAGACACATGGCTCATGTGACCGAACATTCCGTACATTATGGGCTTGCCGCCCAGTTCCACAACGCCGTCGCCGCGGTGAGGCACTGGAACGCGCGCCGCAACGAATATGCCCGCATCCATGACGAGCTTGCCACCTATAGCGACCGCGAGCTTGCCGACATCAACCTGACCCGCTCGCAGATCCCCGAGATCGCCCGCGCCGCCGCCCGCGCGGTCTGAGCGGTGCGGAGGCGCCAGAGCGGCGCGCTCCGTTCCCGCGGGCTCAGGCGGCGCTTTCCAGCAGCCGCGTGCCGGCCCGAGCGATGACCAGCTCCTCGTTGGTGGGCACCACGAGGATCCGCGCCCGGCTCATCTCGGTGGAGATCAGGGTGTCGTTGCGGGCGTTGCGCTCGCGGTCCAGCTCCAGCCCGATCCAGCCCATCCCCTCGCAGACCCGCTCGCGGATCAGCCGCGAGTTCTCTCCGATGCCGCCGCAGAAGACCAGCGCGTCGAGCCCGCCGAGCGCGGCGGCCAGACCGCCCAGCTCGCGGCGGATGCGGAAGACGAAATAGTCGATCGCCTCGTTGGCCTCGACGGTGCCCGCGGCCTCGAGCGTGCGCATGTCGTTCGACAGGCCAGAGAGCCCCAGAAGACCGGATTTCGAGTAGAAGAGCTGCCGCACCTCGTCGATGCTCATGCCTTCCTGCTGCACCAGATAAAAGATCACGCCCGGGTCGATCTGGCCCGTTCTGGTGCCCATCGGCAGCCCGTCGAGGGCGGTGAAGCCCATGGTCGAGGCGATGGAATGCCCGCCGATCATGCCGCACATCGAGGCGCCGTTGCCCAGATGCGCCACGATCACCCGCCCGTCATGCACCAGAGGCGCCAGCCGCTTCAGCTCGCCCGAGATGTAATCATAGCTCAGCCCGTGGAAGCCGTAGCGCCTCACGCCCTTGTCGTAATACTCGCGCGGCAGGGCGAAGACGTCGTTCACCTTGGGGTGGCTGCGATGAAAGGCGGTGTCGAAGCAGGCCACCTGCAGCGCGTCGGGGAAGGCGGCCATGGCGGCCTCGACGCCCGCGAGGTTGTGCGGCTGGTGGATCGGCGCGAAGGGAGAGAAGCGGCGCAGCTCCTCGAGCACTTCGGCGGTGATCTCTACCGGCTCGGCATAGACCGGGCCGCCATGCACCACGCGGTGGCCGACCACCGAGGCCTTGGCGTTGGGAAATTTCTGTCGCAGCTCGCTGAGCGCGGTGTTGAGGGCGCTGACATGATCGCGCGCCTCGGCGGCGGTCAGGTCACGCTTGAGGGACGGGGCGGCGGCGCCGAAATCCGCCTTCAGCCGGGGCGTGGAGCCAATCGAGTCCACCAGCCCCGAGGCCAGTTCCACCGGCGTGCCGGAGATGTCGTAGAGGGCGAACTTGAGCGAGGACGAGCCCGCGTTCAGCGTCAGGGCGACGGGGGTCTTGGTCATGGCAGCGGGCGCCTTTCTGTCTGGTCCGGGGGCGTCGGGGGCCGGCATGGCGCCGAGATCTCGCCGCGGGCGCCCGGCGTTGCCGGCATCTTATCCGTCAGGGGTGTGGCGACCACCCCGTTTTTTGAGAGGCTGCCATGCCTTAGCTGCCGTTGCTCGTCTGCCGTCACAGGGCTTGGTCGCTCACGCAATGATCGAGTATCCGCCATCGATCTCGTGCACGCCGCCGGTCAGGTTGCGGGCCTGAGGCGAGGCGAGGAAGGCTGCCATGCCACCCACGTCCTCGATGCTCGCCAGCACGTGCATCGGTGCGCGCGCGGCGGCGGCGTTGAGCATCTCGTCGAAATGGCTGATGCCGCTTGCGGCGCGGGTCTTGAGCGGGCCGGGAGACAGCGCGTGCACCGAGATGCCCTTCTCGCCGAGCTCGGCGGCGGTGTAGCGCACGGCGCTCTCCAGAGCCGCCTTCACCGGCCCCATCATGTTGTAATCCTTCACTACGCGCACCGAGCCGAAGAACGACACGGTGAGACAGGTTCCGCCCTCGTGCATCAACGGCTCGGCCTGCCGGATCATGCGCAGGAAGGAATGCACCGAAACATCCATCGCCATGGTGAAGCCCTCGGCCGAGCAGTCGACGACGCGGCCATGCAGGTCGTCGCGCGGCGCGAAGGCGATGGAGTGCAGCAGCGTGTCGAGCCGGCCCCAGCGGGCGGTGATCTCGTCGAACACCGCCTCGAGCTGGCCGGGCTGGCTCACGTCGAGCGGCAGGATGATCTCGGCGCCCAGCTCCTCGGCAAGGGGGCGCACATGCGGCTCGGCCTTGGCGTTGAGATAGGTGATCGCGAGATCGGCGCCCTGTTCGCGCAAAGCCTTGGCGCAGCCCCAGGCGATGGAATGCTCGTTGGCGATGCCGACGATGAGCGCCTTCTGCCCTTCTAGTGAAAATAACATGTTACGTCTCCAGATGCGCCTGCCACTCTGCCGCAAGCTGTGCGTGCTGTCGGTATCAAAGCAATGACAAAAAGGCGGATTTCGCTGCGCTGCGGCAATTCGCGCCGTGGCGGCGACAATTTCAGCGTGTCGTGAACGTGGGCCCATGTCCGAAGCGCTTCGGGGGAAATCGTGATCGGCAGTGGCCTCGGTAACTGATGCGTGAAAGCCGGTTCCGCGCTATGATTCCCGCATAACGAGCAGGACAGTGCAGGCAGGATACAGGCATCATGAACGACAAACCCTTCGCGGGTCGCGTCACCGCCGCGGCCCTCTTCCTCGCAGCAGCAGCGGCGCTTGCCGCCTGCGGCAGCGCGCCCCCGTCATCGCAGGATTTCGCCACCTCCGGCGTCAGCCAGATGTCGATCCGGGCCAACCGGGCCGAGGGCATCCCCGTGCGCTTCGGGGACACCAAGCCGCACGCCTGGGGCGCGCGCAGCCCGGCGAGCTACCCGGTCCACGGGCTCGACGCGGCGCGCTACCAGGGGCGCATCGATTTCCGCGAGGCGCGGCAGGCCGGCATCAGCTTCGCCTGGCTCAAGGCCACCGAGGGTGGCGACATGGTCGATCCGGCCTTTGCCGAGAACGCCGCCGGGGCGCGCCGCGCGGGCGTGCCGGTGGGGGCTTATCACTTCTACTATTTCTGCCGCCCGGCGCATGAGCAGGCGGCGTGGTTCATCGAAAACGTGCCGAAGGTGCGGGGCGATCTGCCCCCGATCCTCGACATGGAGTGGAACCACCTCTCGCCGACCTGCACGCTGCGCCCGCCGGCGGCGGAGGTGCGGGCTTCGATCCGTGAGTTCAGCCGCATCGTCGCGCGCCATTACGGTACCGCGCCGCTGATCTACACGACGCCGGACTTCTATGAGCGCAACGATCTGGGATCGCTGCGCGGGGTGGAGTTCTGGCTGCGTTCGGTCAAGGCGCACCCGAACGAGCGCTACCCGAACGAGCGCTGGAGCTTCTGGCAGTATTCCGGCACCGGGCTGGTGCCTGGGGTGGGCGGCCCGGTGGATCTCAACGCCTTTGGTGGCAGCCGGCAGGCCTGGCAGGTCTGGCTGTCGCAGCGCAGTCAGGGCTGACGATCTGGGGGAGAGCGGGGCGCCACGTCAGGCGCTTCGCGCTTGCCCGCGGGGATGCAGGTGATACCTCTGTCGGCAATCCACTGACAGAGCGAGGACGCCTCATGACCGACAGCCCCATCGACCCGACCCAAGTGCAGCGTCTTGCGGATGTGGCGGTGCGCACCGGCCTCAACCTTCAGCCGGGGCAGGAGCTGGTGCTGACCGCACCGATCGACGCGGCGCCGCTGGTGCGCGCCGTGGCCGCCGCCGCCTACGAGGCCGGCGCCAGCCTCGTGACGCCGATCTTCGCCGATCCGGGCGTGTCTCTGGCGCGCTATGGCAAGGCCGGCGATGAGAGCTTCGACACCGCCGCAGGCTGGCTCTACGAGGGCATGGCCGAGGCCTTCAAGCGCGGCGCCGCGCGCATGGCCATCGTTGGCGAAGACCCGATGCTGCTGGCCGAGCAGGACGCCGCCAAGGTCTCGCGCGCGGGCAAGGCGAACTCCGCCGCCTACAAGCCGGCGCTCGAGAAGATCGCCAATTTCGAGATCAACTGGTCGATCTGCGCCTGGCCGGGGCAGGCATGGGCGCAGCGCATGTTCCCCGATCTCGCCCCTTCCGAGGCGCAGGCCAAGCTGGCCGAGGCGATCTTTGCCGCCTCCCGCGTCGATCGCGACGACCCCGTCGCCGCCTGGGCCGAGCACAATGCGACGCTGCGCACCCGCACCGAGTGGCTGAACGAACAGCGCTTCTCGGCGCTGCACTTCAAGAGCCCGGGCACCGACCTGATCGTGGGCCTCGCCGATGATCACGAGTGGCATGGCGGTGCGTCCGAGGCACAGAACGGCGTGGTCTGCAATCCGAACATTCCCACCGAGGAGGTGTTCACCACGCCGCACGCGCACCGCGTCGACGGCACCGTGCGCTCGACCAAGCCGCTGTCGCATCAGGGCAGCCTAATCGACGGCATCGAGGTGACCTTCAAGGATGGCCGCATCATCGAGGCCAAGGCCGAAAAGGGTGGCGACATCCTGCGCGAGCTGATCGCTACCGACGAGGGTGCGGCACGGCTGGGCGAGGTGGCGCTGGTGCCGCACAGTTCGCCGATCTCGCAGTCGGGGCTGCTGTTCTACAACACCCTCTTCGACGAGAACGCCGCCTGCCACATTGCGCTCGGCCAGTGCTATTCCAAGTGCTTCCTCGACGGCGCCAGCCTGTCGGCGGAAGAGGTGGCCGAGAAGGGCGGCAATGCCAGCCTGATCCATGTCGACTGGATGATCGGTGGCGCAGATACCGACATCGACGGTATCACGCCCGACGGCACCCGCGTGCCGGTGTTCCGCGGCGGCGAGTGGGCCTGACCTCATCTTGCGAGACTAGGAAAAACGGCCCCGGTGCTGGAGAGCACCGGGGCCGTCCCGTGCCGGAGCGGGCTCCGGGAGGCGTCAGGCCGGCTCCAGCGCGTCTTCGGGCACGGCGGCGCCGGTCATGTAGGCCACCGCGTCGGACATGGTGTGGTTCTTCGGGTCGATGACGCAGAGGCGCTTGCCGAGGCGGTGGATGTGCACCCGGTCAGCAACCTCGAACACATGCGGCATGTTGTGCGAGATCAGGATGATCGGGATCCCGCGCGAACGCACCTCCTGGATCAGGTCGAGCACCCGGCGGCTTTCCTTCACGCCGAGCGCTGCGGTGGGCTCGTCGAGGATCACCACCTTGGAGCCGAAGGCGGCGGCGCGGGCCACGGCCACGCCCTGACGCTGACCGCCCGAGAGCGTCTCGACCGGCTGGTGGATGTTCTGGATCGTCATCAGACCCAGCTCGGCCAGTTTCTGGCGCGAGAACTCCTCCATCGCCTTCTTGTCGAGCTTGCGGAAGAGCTTGCCCATGATGCCGTCCATGCGGATCTCGCGCCCCATGAACATGTTGTCGGCAATCGACAGGGCGGGGGACATGGCGAGCGTCTGGTAGACCGTCTCGATGCCGTAGCCGCGGGCGTCGTTGGGGCTCTGGAAGGCGACCGGCTTGCCGTCGAGCTTGATCTCGCCGGCGTCGGGAATGATGGCCCCCGACAGTGCCTTGATCAGGGTCGACTTGCCGGCGCCGTTGTCGCCGATCACCGCGAGGATCTCTCCCGGCATCAACTCGAAGTCGCAGTGGTCGAGGGCGGTCACGCGGCCATAGCGCTTCACGAGTCCGCGGGCTTGGAGAACAGGCTGGGTCATGCGGTCACCTTTCTGATCCACTGGTCGACGGTCACGGCGGCGATGATCAGCACACCGATAAGGAGGTAGGTCCATTGCGGGTCGGCCCCCGCCATGCGCAGGCCCAGCTCGAACACGCCGACGATCAGCGCGCCGAAGAAGGCGCCGAGGATCGAGCCGCGCCCGCCGAAGAGCGAGATGCCCCCGATCACCACGGCGGTGATCGCCTGGATGTTGCCGATGACGCCTGTGGTGGCGGAAGGCGAGACCGAGCCGAAGCGTCCGATCATCACCCAGCCGGCGAGGCCGCAGATGAAGCCCACCAGCATGTAGACCGACATCAGCGTCTTGTGGCGGTCGACACCGGCGAGCTGCGCGGCCTCCGGGTCGTCGCCCACGGCATAGACGTGGCGGCCCCAGGCGGTGGAGCGCAGCGCATAGGCAAGGATCAGCACGGTGCCGAGCATCACCACCACGCCCAGCGTGATCACCGCGCCGCCGATGGTGAACTTGGTGCCGAGGAATTGCAGTGCCGGGGCGAGCTCCTCGATCTCTTGCGAGCGCAGGGTCTCGTTGCGGGAATAGAGGTAGTTCACCGCGAGCACGATCTGCCACATGCCGAGCGTGACGATGAAGGGCGGCAGCTTGACCTTGCTCACAAGCCAGCCGTTCATAGCGCCGATGGCGGTGCCGCAGGCAAGGCCGATGGGGATCGCGAGCGGGGCGGGGATGCCGTAACGAAAAGTCACCTGGCCCATGATCACCGAGCACAGGACCGCCACGGCGCCGACCGAGAGGTCGATGCCGGCGGTGAGGATGATCAGCGCCTGTGCCGCGGCCAGAACGCCGACGATCTGCACTTGCTGCAGGATCAGCGTCAGCGCGAAGGGCGAGAAGAACTTCGAGCCCAGCACGATGCCGAAGACCACCAGCGCCGAGATCAGCACGATCAGCGGCACCAGCGCGGGCGTGCTGTGCAGCGCATCGTGGAAGCGGCCCATGAGACCTTTGTGGGTGGTCTCGAACTCGGCGAATTTCTCTTCGCCTCGGGTCTTCACCACGTCTTCGTAACTGTCGGTGTTCGCCATGGTGCCATCCTCCGGTGGCGGGCGCATCTCGCGCGCCCGCGTTTGGCAGTTGAAGGGGAAGGGGGCCGGCCCTCAGTCGGGGGAGAGGGCCGGCCGTTCGGGGCGGTTCAGCCCCAGCAGAGGTTCAGGCCCTCTTCGACCGAGATCGACTCCACGCCGTCGGCGGGCTGGTCGGTCACCAGCGCGACGCCGGTATCGAAGAAGTCCTTGCCCTCGGTGGCTTCGGGCTTGGTGCCGTCCTTGGCATAGGCGGCGATCGCCTCGATGCCCTTGGAGGCCATCAGCAGCGGGTATTGCTGCGAGGTTGCGCCGATCACGCCGTCGGCGATGTTCTGCACACCCGGGCAGCCGCCATCGACCGAGACGATGAGCACGTCGTTCTCGCGCCCGATGGCCTTGAGCGCCTCGTAGGCGCCGGCGGCAGCGGGCTCGTTGATGGTGTAGACCACGTTGATCATCGGATCCGATGCCAGCAGGTTCTCCATCGCCTTGCGGCCGCCTTCCTCGTTGCCCTGGGTCACGTCATGGCCCGCGATGCGCGGGTCGTCCTCGTCGCCCCACTGGTTGGGATCCTTGATGTCGATGCCGAAGCCTTCCATGAAGCCCTGGTCGCGCAGCACGCCCACGGTGGGCTGCGACACGTCGAGATCGAGGAAGCCGACGCGTGCATCGGCGGCGCCATCGCCAAGCTTGGCCGCGGCCCACTGGCCGATCAGCACGCCGGCCTTGTAGTTGTCGGTGGCAAAGGTCATGTCCGCCGCCTCGATCGGGTCGAGCGGGGTGTCGAGCGCGATCACCAGGATGCCGGCGTCACGCGCCTGCTCGATCACCGGCACGATGGCCGAGGTGCTGGACGGCGTGATCAGGATACCGCTGGCGCCGTTGGCGATGCAGGTCTCGACCGCCGCCACCTGCGTTTCGTTGTCGCCGTCGACCTTGCCGGCATAGCTGTTGAGCGAGATGCCGAGCTCTTCGGCCTTGGCCTCGGCGCCTTCGCGCATCTTCACGAAGAACGGGTTGGTGTCGGTCTTGGTGATCAGGCACGCGCTGACCTCCTGCGCAGCCGCGCCAAACGTGGATGCGGCAAGCGCGAGGGCGCTGAT
>NZ_DS022276.1:2617875-2629676 GCF_000153725.1 Salipiger bermudensis HTCC2601
GGTCGTCGACAGGTCTGGCTGCTGCTGACCGCCGGCATGGCGCTGTTTCTCGCCTACTGGATGGTGTTCGGCATGCTCGAGACCCGCGACGACAGCGCCGTGACCTCGGTACTCAACTGGCCGGTCTGGCCGTTCTACATCCCCGGCATCGCGTCGATGGTCCTCTGGGCCCTCGTCGCCCTCGCCCAGATCCGCGGCGAGGTGCGCCATGCTTGATCCCATCACCGTCGGCGTGCTCGGCCTCGCCGTCCTGTTCCTGCTGCTGATCCTGCGCATGCCCGTGGGCATCGCGATGATCGTGGTGGGCATCGGCGGCACCTGGGTGCTGAGCCTCTTCGTGCCCTTCGTGCGCTTCGTGCCATATATCCGGCAGTTCAAGTCGCTGCTGTGGGAAAACGTCGCCAACTACGACCTCTCGGTGGTGCCCCTCTTCGTGCTGATGGGCTACATCGCCGCCGAGGCGCGGCTGTCGTCGGACCTGTTCAAGGGGCTCGAGGCGCTGCTGTCGCGGCTGCGCGGCGGCGTCGCCATGGCGGCTGTCGCCGCCTGTGGCGGATTCGGCGCGGTCTGCGGCTCGTCGCTGGCCACAGCCGCCACCATGGGCAAGGTCGCCCTGCCCGAGCTCCGCAAGCTCGGCTACGATCCCCGGCTCGCCTCGGGCGCGCTGGCGGCGGGCGGCACGCTGGGCATCCTGATCCCGCCCTCGGTGGCGCTGGTGATCTATGCCATCATCGTCGAGGGCTCGATCCTCAAGATGTTCCAGGCCGCAGTGATCCCCGGCATGATGGCGGTGCTGGGCTTCATCCTCGTGATCGCGGTCTCGGTGAAACTGAACCCTTCGCTCGCCCCCGAGCCCAAGCCGATGGAGCGCGCCGAGCGCCGCGTGGCGCTGCGCCGGCTGATCCCGGTGCTGGCGATCTTCGGCTCGATCATCCTCGGCCTCGGCTTCGGCCTCTTCACCCCGACGCCCGCCGCCTCGATCGGTGTGTTCGCGATCACAGTCTACGGCCTCGTCCTGCGCTGGGTCACCGGCGAGGGGCTGGGCCTTGCCGGGCTAGTGCGCGCGGTGCGCTCGACCGCGATCACCGCCGGCATGATCTACCTGATCCTGTTCGGCGCCGAAGTGCTGAAAGGCTTCTTCACCCGTACCGGCCTGCCGCAGGCGCTGAGCGAATGGGCCGCCACCAGCGGGCTCGACCCGATGCTGGTGCTGGTCATCATGCTGGTGATCTTCGTGGTCCTCGGCTGCTTCATGGAAAGCCTCGCGATGATCCTCGTGGTGGTGCCGTTCTTCTGGCCGACGCTGATCGCGCTCAACGGCGGCGATTTCGCCACCGCCGACACCGCCGCCTTCGGCATGGACAATGACAGCCTGAAGATCTGGTTCGGGATATTGGCGCTGATCGTGGTCGAGCTGGGGCTGATCACCCCGCCGGTGGGGCTCAACGTGTTCATCATCGCCTCGCTGGCGCAGAACACGAGGATGGCGACGGTGTTCCGCGGCGTGATGCCGTTCCTCGGCGCCGAGGTGATCCGGGTGGCGATCCTGCTGATGATCCCGGCTCTGACGCTCCTGGTGCCGCGCTGGCTCGGCGGCTGATCCTCCGCGCGCAGGACAGACCCCGCAAACGAGAAAGGGGCGCCCCCGGTGGCGCCCCTTGTCTTTTTGAAGCGGCCGGTCCTCAGAGCTCGCGCAGGTAGGCCCAGGAGGCGTAGCCGCGCAGGCCCCGCGCCTTGTCGAGCGAGATCTCGCACCAGCGGGTGCTGCCGGTCTGGGTGCAGTCGTAAATCCGCACCACGGTGCCGTTGGGCAGGCCGAGGATCACGTCAAAGCCGGTGCCCGGCCCGCCGCGCATCTTCAGCATGTCGCCGTCGGGCACGCCGAAGACCTCGAAGCGGTCGCGCAGGCCCGCGCCTGCCGGTTGGGTTATGAGAAGGGCCGCCGTCATGCCTGCCGCAAGCGCCCTGAACCATGATCCGCGCATGGCTGTCTCCTGTCTGTCTGCTCTTGTTGTCTTTCGCAGCAGTCTACCCTGTCGGGGACGAAAACGGAACGGATTGATGACATGGTGGGCACGGGCGGCGCAGCCTTACCCCCCTCCGCCCCCAAGACGGCGCCGCGCATCGCTCGGATGCCCGCGGCACAAGCGCCCTATTTCGGCGCCGTGATCAGCGCGTAATCCTGTGGCTCGCGGTGCAGGGCGAAGTTGAACACGTTGGCGCGGATCTCGGTGCAGCGGTCGAGGTCGATCTCGGCGCTGATCACCTCGTCGCCGGAGGTCACGCAACGCGCCACGATCTCGCCGGTGGGCGCCACGATGACACTGCCGCCGATCAGCTCGCTGCCCTCCTCCACGCCGGCCTTCGCCACCGCCACCGCCCAGAGCCCGTTCTGGTAGCAGCCCGCCTGCACCGACAACTCGTTGTGGAAATACTGCAGGTGATCGTGCTCGGGCGCCGGCGGGTAATGCAGCGGCGTGTTGTAGCCCAGCACCACCAGCTCCGCCCCGCCAAGTCCCAGCATGCGCCAAGTCTCGGGCCAGCGGCGATCGTTGCAGATGCACATGCCGAGCTTGCCACCGAAGGCATCAAAGACCGGGAAGCCCATGTCGCCCTTCTCGAAATAGCGTTTCTCGAGATGCTGGAACGGGCGCCATTCCTCGTTCTCGAAATGGCCCGGGAGGTGGATCTTGCGGTACTTGCCGACGATCTCGCCCTGGCCCGAAACGAGGATCGCGGTGTTGAAATGCCGCCCCTCGGGCGTCAGCTCGGCATAGCCCAGGTGAAAGCCGATCTTCAGCTCGCGGGCCAGATCGAAGAGCGGTTTGACCTCGCCGTTGGGCATCTCGGTCTCGAACCATTGGTCGATCTCGGCCGCGTCCTGCATGTACCAGCGCGGGAAGAAGGTGGTGAGCGCCAGCTCGGGGAACACCACCAGCGCGGCGCCGCGCGCATGGGCGCTGCGCATCATCGCGCACATTCGCGCCACCGCCGAGGCGCGCGGCTCGTCCCTTGCGATCGGTCCCATCTGCGCTGCCGCGACGACAAATTTCCGGCTCATGCTCTAGCTCCTGCCAGCGTGCAGACGAGATCGAGCAGGAGCTGGGCCCCCGCCGCCAGATCGTCCGGATCGCTATGTTCCTTGATATTGTGGCTCAGCCCGTTCTCGGAGGGCACGAAGATCATCGCCGTGGGGCAGAGCGCCGCGAACATCTGTGCGTCGTGACCGGCGCCCGAGGGCATGCGTTTCACGCTCATCTGACGCGCCTGCGCCGCCGCCTCGACCTTGTCGACGAGCCCCCCGTCGAAGACCACCGGCGCGAAGCGCGCCATCTCGCGGATCGAGACCGCGCAGCCTGCCTCGGCTGCGACCGCCTGCGCGAAGGCCGTCAGGCGCGCGGTGGCGGCCTCGAGCACGGCGCCGTCGGTGTTGCGCAGATCGACCGTCAGCCGCGCGGTCTCGGGCACCACGTTGACGAGCCCCGGCGACAGCTCGAACACGCCCACGGTGGCCACCTGCGGCGGGCCGTTCCCGGCGGCGATGGCATCGGCCTCGCGGGCGATGCGCATCGCGACCTGGCCTGCGTCGCGGCGCAGCGCCATCGGGGTGGTGCCGGCGTGATTGGTCTGGCCGGTGACGGTGAACTCGGTCCAGTGGATGCCCTGCACGCCGGTGACCGCACCGATGCGGACGCCCTCCTGTTCGAGCACCGGCCCCTGTTCGATATGCAGCTCGAGATAGGCCGCCGGGATCACCGGCGCATCGCTGCCGCGATAGCCGATGCGATCGAGCTCCTCGCCCACCACGCCCATGCCATCGGTGGCGGTGACGGCGAGCATCTCGCCCTGATCGAGCGCGCCGCAATAGACGCCGGAGCCCATCATGTCGGGGGCAAAGCGCGCGCCCTCTTCGTTGGTGAAGGCGGCAACGGCGATGGGCGCCTCGGTGGCAGTGCCACGGTCGTTCAGCGTCTCGACCATCTCGAGCCCGGCCAGCACGCCGAGCGCGCCGTCATAGAGCCCGCCGGTGGCGACGGAGTCGATATGCGAGCCGACCATCACCGGGGCACCCGCGCCCTGCCCGGCGCGGATGCCCCAGATATTGCCGATGGCATCGATATGCACGGCCATCCCCAGCCGCTCCATCTCGGCCACCAGCCAATCGCGCCCCGCTTTGTCGGCGTCGGTGAGTGCAAGCCGGCACACGCCGCCGCCCTCGAACGCTCCGATCTGTCCGAGCGTCGTCAGCCGCCTAAGCAGGCGCACGCCGTCGATCTCGGGCGTCATGCGGCCGCCCCGCGGACCTCGGCGGCGCTCATGCCCACAAGCTCCTCGTACAGGGCCGCGTCGGTGTCGCCCTCGGTGCCGAAGATCAGCACACGCGAAGACGCGTCGAGCCCCAGCGCCGCGCGCGCCTCTTCGTCGCCCATCGCGGCGGCAAGGCCAGCGAGGCCCGCGACGGCGGATTCCCCGGCCACGATCGCCGGATCATCGCCCTCGGGCTTTGCCAGCCGCTTCATCTCGGCCACCGCCGAGGCATCGGTCAGGGCCATCACCGCGTCGCCGTGATCGCGCAAGATCTCCCAGGCCAGCGCCGAGACCTCGCCGCAGGCCAGCCCCGCCATCAGCGTGTCGAGATCGCCCTCGACCGCCGTGGGCGTGCCCGCGCGCATGGTCTCGAGCCAGCAGGCCGACTGATCGGGATCGCAGAGCACGATGGTCGGCCGCGCCGCGCCGTAGCGGCGCACCGCCTGCGCCGCCACCGCCGCGGCCATGCCGCCGACGCCGGTCTGCAGGAACACGTGGGTGGGCGGCTCGGAGAGCGCATCATAGGCCTCGGCCGCCATCACCTCGTAGCCCTGCATCACGTCCTTGGGGATCTCCATGTAGCCCTCGTAGGAGGTGTCGGAGACCACGAACCAGCCCTCGCTTGTGGCGGTCTCCTGCGCCTCGCGCACGCTGTCGTCGTAATTGCCCGCACAGCGGCGCACCTCGGCGCCATAGGCCTCGATGGCGGCCTTGCGCCCCTCCGAGACCGTAGCATGGATGAAGATCACGCAGGCGCAGCCGAAATTCTGCGCCCCCCACGCGACCGAGCGGCCATGGTTGCCGTCGGTGGCGCAGCAGACGGTGATCTTGGCGGCCTCGTCCGGGTGGGCGACCTGCGTCACCTCGGCCATCGAGACCTCGCGGCCCAGCGCCTCACCGATCTTGCGGGCCAGCAGCCGCGCCACTGCGTAGGCCCCGCCCAGCGCCTTGAAGCTGCCAAGGCCGAAGCGCGTGGCCTCGTCCTTGTAGCGCAGCTCTGCCACGCCGAGCCTTGCCGCCAGCGCCGGCAGCGCGTGCAGCTTGGTCTCGGCGTGGCCGGGCCATCCCGATATCGTCTCACGCGCCAGCGCAAGCCCCGCGTCGGACAGGATCGCATCCTGCTCCGTCGTCCAGGGTTTGTCATGCTCCGCGAGTGGGTTAAGGCACAAAGTGAAAGCGGCATCGGTGCCTGCGCCGCGCGTGAGATCGGGTGTCATCGGTGGTCCTTGGGGTCTTTCATGTCATCCTCAGGATGCGCGTTTCTGCCGGGACGCGAAAGGGACAGCACGCCCCGGCAGAGGGTTTGTCGATCAGAAGTCGGTCTTCTCCTCCTCGATCGACGACAGCATCGCCTCGAGCATCGCGGTGCCCTCGGCGCCGTAATTTTCCTCGATCAGCGCGCGCACGGCGGGCTGGGCGGCCTCGGCGAACTTGGCCTGCTCCTCGGGGGTGACGACGTTCACCTCCATCTTGGCGGCGAGCGCCGGCAGGCCCTTCTCGGAAGCCTCGATCACCCGGCTCATCGAGCGGCCCGCGTCGGTGGCGACATCGGCAGCCCATTTCACCAGGTACTGATCCTCTTCCGACAGCGAGCCGAGGAACTCGGCGTTCATCGTCCAGATGTAGGGGGTGATCAGGTGGTTGGTGATCGAGAGATACTGCTGCACCTCGTCGAACTTGGCGAAGGCGATGATCGGCACCGGGTTCATCTGGCCGTCGGCGACGCCGGTCTGCAGCGCGGTGTAGACCTCGGCCCAGGGCAGCGGGGTCGGCTGGCCGCCCAGCGACGAGATCATCGCCTCGTGGGTCGGCAGCGTCATGGTGCGGATCTTGAGCCCGTCCATGTCCTCGACCGAGGCGATCGGGCGGACGCTGTCGGTGAAGGCGAAGAAACCGCCGCTATCGAGCAGACCCAGCACCTCGAGACCCGTCTTCTCCTCAAGGTCGGCGACGAAGGCCTCGCCAAAGCTGCTGTCAGTGTCGATCACCTTGGAGGCGACGCCGATATTCGGGAAGGCGAAGGGAATGTCGAACACGCCGACCAGCGGGTAATGCTGCGCCATTCCGCCCGAGGACGAGATGGTCGATTCAACGAGGCCCGAGCGCACCTGCTCGATCACTTCGTTGTCCTTGCCGAGCTGACCGTTGGGGAAGAGCTGCACCTCGATGCGGCCATTCGAGTTCGACTCGACGAGGCTCTTGAACACCGCGCCCATGGCGCCGGAATGCGAGGCAAACGGATCCTCGGGGTTCAGGTGCGCGAGGCGGATGGTGACGTCCTGCGCCATGGCGCCGGTCGCCATGAGCGCCGCGATGGCGGTGGTTGCAAGAAACTTCATGTGTTGGCTCCCTTGGTTGGAAATCGCGCGGGTTCAGAGCCCGAGCAGTCTTGGTATGAAAAGCGTGAGGTCGGACCAGTAGGCGACGACCAGAAGGATGGTCACTTCGGCAAGGATGAACGGCCAGAGCTCGCGGGTGATCGCCTCGACCTTCTCGCCGGTGACCGAGGCCAGCACGAAGAGGCAGGCGCCCACCGGGGGTGTCATCAGCGAGATGTTGAGCGCGAGGATGATCATGATGCCCGCATGCACCGGCTCCATCCCGATCTGCACCGTGAGCGGCGCCAGCACCGGGGCGAGAATGATCAGCGTGGCGTTGATGTCCATCACCAGCCCGATGACCAGCAGCAGCAGCAGGATCAGGCCGATGATCACCATCGGGTTGTCGGAGATGCTGAGCATGCCCTCGGCGATGGCCTGCGGGATGCGGTTGAAGGTCATCCACCAGCCAAGGATCGAGGCTGAGGCGATGATCAGGAAGATCACCCCGGTGATCCGCGTGGTGCGCACCGCGACCTCGTAGAGATCGCGCCAGCTCAGCGCCCGGTAGACCAGCCCGCCGACCACGAGCGCGTAGGCCACGGCGATGGCCGCCGCCTCGGTGGGGGTGGCGAATCCGCCCAAGATGGCGCCGAGGATGAAGACCGGAAGCAGCGCGGCGAGAAAGCCCTCCTTGAGCGCGGCGCCCACGAGCCGCAGGCTCGGACGCCCTTCGCCCTTGGGCAGGCCCTTGCGGCGCGCGGTGAGCGCGATCACGGTCATGCAGATGGCGCAGATCAGCAGCCCCGGGAGGATGCCGGCGGCAAACAGCCCGGCGATCGAGACGCCCATGATCGAGCCGTAGATGATCGCCAGCGTCGAGGGCGGGATGGTCGGCCCGATGATCGAGCCGGCGGCGGTCACCGCGCAGGCATAGGGGCGCGAGTAGCCCCCCTTGACCATCGCCGGCACCAGCGTGTTGCCGAAGGCGGCGCTGTCGGCGGTGGCCGAGCCGGTGAGCCCGGCAAACATGACCGAGGCCACCATGTTGGAATGGGCCATGCCGCCGCGCATCCAGCCGACCAGCGCATCGGCCAGCCGCACCAGCCCCATGGTGATGCCCGAGCGGTTCATGATCTCGCCGGCGAGGATGAAGAACGGCATGGCGAGGAAGGGAAACAGGTCGAGCCCGGCAAACATCCGGTCCGGCACCATCTGCATGAAGCGCGGCCCCATATCGATGATGCCCACCACGCCTGCGACACCGATGGCAAAGCCCACCGGCAGACCGAAGGCGAGAAGCCCGAAAAACGCGACCGCGACCATCAACGCACCCATGCTCAGATCTCCTCGTCCATAGGGGGAAGGCTCGCGCCGGTGCTCTTCGGCGCGCGCTCGGCAAAGGCATCGTGAATGCCCACCAGAAGCAGTTGCAGGCAGGCCATCAGGGCCGCCAGAGGCACCCCCATGAAGGGCCAGCCCTTGGGGATCTGGTAGATCATCGTCAGCCGCGAGAAGCCCTTCACCGCGAAGCCGATGCCGTAGAAGAACAGCGCCGCAAAGAAAGCGAAGGCGATCACGTCGAAGGCGATGGCAAGCCAGCGCCGCACCGGCGCCGGCAGGCGCGAGAAGATGAATTCGACGCCGATATGCTCGCGGTGGGCGATGCCCGACGACACAGCCAGCAGCGCCATCCAGATCATCAGGTAGCGCGCCAGCTCTTCGGTGAAGGTCAGCGGCAGCGGGATCACGTAGCGCACCAGCACGCCAAGCCAGACGTCGAGCACCAGCAGCACCAGCAGCGCCACGCAGACACGCTCCACGAGCCAGTTCACCCGCAGGCTCAGATCCCTCGCCCTGGCTGAAATTTGCGACACGCTGCCCCCGACTCGTTTGCGTTGCGACCTCCTAATCGAAAATCCTCTTTCTTATTTCTGACAATAGTGAAAAACTATTTTCACATCCAAAACCCGTGAGACGCCCATCGCAATGCCTACGAAGACAGCAGACGCCGGCTCGGCCCCAATCTCCCGCCGCGTTCACGAGGCCTATGGCAGCCTGCCGGACGGGGAACGCCGCATCGCCGACGTCCTGCTCGGCAATCCCGGCGAGCTTGCGATGCTGACAGCGACCGAGCTGGCGGCGGCGGCCGGGGTCTCGAACGCCACGGTGAGCCGGTTCTTCCGGCGGCTGGGCTACGAGAGCTTCGAACAGGCGAAGCGGCAGGCGCGACGCCTGCGCGAGACCGGCTCGCCGCTCTATACCGGCAGCGCCACGCCCGCGAGCAAGCGCATCTCGGACCTGCTCCAGAGCGAGGTCACAGTGCTGGAAAGCACCCTCACCCGGCTCAACCCGGTCACCCTGCGCGAGATCGTCGAGGCCATGGCCACCGCCCCGCGCATCCGCACGCTGGGCTATCGCAACAGCCATTTCCTCGCACAATACGTCACCGCCCAGCTCGGCCAGATCCGCCGCGCCGTCTCGCCGCTGCTGCTGCCGGGCCAGACCCAGGCCGAGGGCATCGCGCTGATGGACAAGGGCGATCTGGCGGTGGTGATCGGCCTGCGCCGGCGACCCGCGGGCTTCACGTCGGTGGTGCAGGAGATCTCAAGGCGCGGCGCGCGCATCCTGCTGATCACCGACAAGACCATCCGCGAGGCACCGGCCCACGCCACCTGGACCATCGATTGCCAGGTCGAGACGGCGCAGTATTCCGATGCGTATTCCGGCGCGCTGGCGGTGTTGCGCCTGCTCGCGGTCGAGACCCGGCGGGCGCTTGGCGAGGCCGGGCAGACCTACCTCGAAGAGGTCGAGGCGCTCCGCGAGCGGCTGCAGGAGCTCGAGTAGCCGCCCGCCACTGGTCTCGCGCGCAGCGCTCCTGTAGAGGCGAAGCACCACACGCCTCAACCGCGACGGGATCTCCGCCTTGCTCCTCCTCACGATCTGGCCGCTCTTCGCTTTGATCTGCCTTGGGTTCCTGCTCGCACGGGCGGGCTTTCCCGACCGGGCCTTCTGGCCCGCCGCAGAGCGGATAAACTATTTCGTGCTGTTCCCGGCACTGCTCGTGGCCAACCTCGTCGACGCGCCGGTGCGTGACCCGGCGATCCTGCGGCTTGGCGGCGCGATGGTGGCCACGACCTGCATCGCGGCGCTGGTGATGACCCTCCTGCGCAATACCGTGATGCAGGCCCCCGCGGCCCGCTTCGGCCCGGCGCTTCAGGGCGTGGTGCGCTTCAACACCTATCTCGGCCTTGCCATCACCGCGAGCCTTGCGGGCAGCGAGGGGCTCGAGCGCGCGGCGGTGCTGCTGGCCGTGGGGGTGCCGCTGGTCAACGTGCTCTCGATCATCGCGCTGTCGGAGGCCAGCGTTCTGCGCCACCCGCTGCCACTCTTGAAAACCATGGCGCGGAATCCGCTGATCCTGGGCTGCGTCGTGGGCATCGCGCTGGCGCTGGCAGGGACCGGCCTGCCCTTCGGCTCAAAGCGGGTGCTGGAGTTTCTCGCGCAGGCCAGCCTGCCGCTGGGCCTGCTCTGCGTCGGCGCGGCACTTCAACCCAAGGCGATCCGGAGCGACGTGGCGGCGCTGGCGGGCCCCTCGCTGCTGCGGCTCATGGCGATGCCGGCGCTCGGCGCGGGGGTCGCCATGATCTTCGGGCTGGACGGGGTCGAGGCGCTGGTATTGGTGGTGTTCATGGCGATCCCCACCGCCCCCACCGCCTACGTGCTGACCCGACAGCTTGGCGGCGACGGCACGCTCATGGCGGGGCTCGTGACGCTGCAGACGCTGGCGGCGGTGCTCACCATCCCCTTGATGCTCTGGCTGCTCGGGTTCGCCTGAGGCGCCCCCTACTGGAAGAAGTACTGCGCGTAGATCGGCGCACAGCCGGCGCCCAGTGCCCGTGCATTCGCGCCGACCAGCGCCGCCTCGGGGCGTGGCGGCACCATGCCCCGCGTGTCGAGTTTTTCGAGCTCCTCGCGGGTGCGTTCGACCAGCCGGTGGCGTACGTCCGCCGGGAACGCACCGTCGATCAGGATGGCCTCGAAATCCATCACCGAGCCGATCGAGCGCGTGGCATGGGCCAGCGCCTTCCCGGTGGCGCCGATCCATTCGCTCAGCATCGGCTCGTAGTCGCGCCAGTCCTGCGGCATCTCCCACATCGCCGCCGCATCGCCGCCGGCCTCCACGATGGCCGCCTCGAGCAGGTAGAGCGAGGCCGCGTCAATCAACTGCAGCTCGCCGCCCTCCGGCCCCGGCACCCGCAGCGAGCCGAAGGCGCCGGCGTTGTGATGCGCGCCCGCCGCGACGCCGGAGTTCAGCACCACCCCGCCACCGATGAACGATCCGATGAAGACATGGGCGTAATCGGTGAACTCGCGCCCCCGCCCGAAGATGTGCTCGGCCCGGCAAGCGGCGGTGCCATCGTTCTCGACGAAAAGCGGCAGCGGGCTGACCCGCCCCACCTCCTCGACGAAATCGATGTCGCGCCAGACGGTGAAATCCTGCGGTGCGCCCAGCACCTCGGTCCAGCTCCAGATTTCGGAGGGTGCAGCGATGCCGATGCCGCAGAGGCGCTCGCGCTGGTAGGGCGTGAGCCCCGCGCCGAGGCGCTGCATCTCGCGGTCGAGATAGCCGAAGATCAGGTCGGGCATCGGGTAGCGATAGGTTATCTGCGACGCGTCGAGCACCTCGCCCATGATGTTCATCACCACCAGATCCGCCGAACGCCGCCCGATCTTCAGCCCGAAGGTCAGCGCCGCGTCGGGATCGAGCGCCATCGGCACCGAGGGCTTTCCCACCCTGCCCCGCTGCGGCTCACCGCGCAGCAGGAACCCCTCGGCCTCGAGCTTGCGCAGGATGTTCGAGACGGTCTGCGCCGAAAGGCCCGTGTGCTTGGCGAGGTCGCTTCCGGGCAGTGCACCGTTGCGCTGGATCATCGAAAGGATCAGCCGCTCGTTGTGCGCGCGCACGCCCGTCAGGTTGGCCCCGTTGCTGAGCCTGTGGATCTCGCTCCCATCCATGTCCTGTCCTCCTGCCATGCCGAAATCTACGCTCGGCAGGTTAATAAATCAATTCGAATTATTTATTGACCGGATCCCGGAATCGCTGTTATCCCTAACGCCAATCCGTCGGAGGGCGGAGAGTTCAGCGGTGCCAAGCGACATCGGCGCCGCCTC
>NZ_DS022276.1:2629892-2714752 GCF_000153725.1 Salipiger bermudensis HTCC2601
GCCCCTCCCGCGATCTGTTCGGTCGGCGGACGGCTCAGCGCGCGGCGGCAGCCTCTGCCACGGCGGCGCGGGCGCCTTCGACAAGCGCTTCGCCGTCAATGCCCTTCGCGGTCACCTCGTCGATCCATTGCTGGACGACTTTCTCGCTGACCGCGTCGAACTTGGCGCCTTCCTCCTCGGAGAGGACGATGCGTTCGACCCCGGCCGCTTCGAGCGCGGCGATGCCCGGCTCTTCGAAGCCTTCCCACAGCGCGCCGATCTCGGCGGCGACATTCATGCCGGAATTGGCGTCGATGACGCCGCGCAGATCCTCGGGCAGGTCATCGTAGATGTCCTGGTTCATCGCCAGCATGAACACCGACGTGCCGAAGCGGTCGCCGTCGGGCAGCTCGGTGGTGGATTTGTCGAGCTCCTGCAGGCTCAGCGCCGGCACGATCTCGAACGGCGTCAGCGCGCCGTCGACCACGCCCTTGGCCATCGCCTCGGGCAGGGTCGGGACCGGCATCCCCACGGGCTCGGCACCCATGCCGCTGATCACCCATGCGCCGGTGCGGCTGGGGGTGCGCAGCTTGAGGCCCGCGGCATCCTCGAAGCTCCGGATCGGATCGCCGGCGGAGTGGATCAGGTTGCCGTCATGGCTGTGCATGAACAGGACCTTCACGTCGGTGAAATCCTCGGCAAGCATGTCCATCGAGGCGTTCAGCGCCATCGTGGTGTCGATCGCCGAGCCGGCATGCACCAGCGGCAGTTCGAACACCTCGCTGCGCGGGAAGACGCCCGGGGTATAGCCCAGCAGCGTCCAGACGATGTCGGCTGCGCCGTCGCGGACCTGGCCGTAAAGCTCGTTGGGCTTGCCACCCATCGCCATCGACGGCGCGATCTCGATCGCGATGCGGCCCTCGCTTTCGGTTTCGATCTTCTCGGCCCAGGGTTCGAGCATGTCCTTGTGGGCACTCGAGACCGGCGGCAGGAAGTGGTGCATGATCAGCGTCACATCCTGTGCGGTGGCAGCGGTGCCCATGGCAGCGGCAAGCGCGGTCGCGCTGATGAGTTTCGAGAATCTGGTCATCCATTCCTCCATCTGGATGGGTTCGCCCGTTTGAGGCGAATAGTATGTAGGCTTATTATAGCCCGCGAGCGTGTATGAGGGTCAACCTGAATTTTGCGTAGGTCAATGCCATATCCAACACAATGAATGTATTGGGTTTCCCGGTTCGTGACCGCTTTTGCTCGGGGATTGTCGCCCCCGAAGCGACGGATGGACCAGATGAAGGGGGCTGCCGAAACGTCTCCTGCTCGCTTGGCCCGGTCTTGCCGCGGGGCGTGGCACGAGCGTGCTTGTCTGGAACCGCGCGCGCTCTGTGCCGTTGTGAGGCATAGCCAAGGGAGCCTGACGATGAGCAAGACGACACAAGGCGCGACGCCCAAAAGCCAGAAAAAGACCGCGCCCGCGAAGGCGCGTGCGACCGCCGCCGAACAGGAAGAGGCGATCGCGCCGGTCAGCAATCTCGAGAGCAGGGTCGAGGCCTATCGCGAACTTTGCGGTGCTTTCGTCAAGTATCCCTGCGTGATGCGCCCTTCGGCGCTGACCGGGTTCGAGCGGCGCCGGCATGTGCGCGACACCATCGTCGAGGATCACGCGGTGCGTATCGACGAAAAGGCCGAAGGCGCGCGGGAGAAATTCGAGGAGCTGGCCGGGTCGCTCTACTCGTTCTTCCGGGGCACTTCGCTGCTGTTCCACCGTGACATGCTGGGCGAGGACGAGCGCATGCCGACGGTTCTGGCACTGGGCGATGTGCACCCGGAGAACTTCGGCATCATGCCGAACGCCGACAATGTGCCGATCTTCGGGGTGAACGATTTCGACGACGTGCTCTACGCGCCTTTCACATGGGATCTGAAACGTGGCGCGACGGGCTTTCTCATCGCCTCGGAAGAGATTGGCGGCCACAAGAAGAAGCTGCGCAAGAAGATCACCTGCGAGTTCCTGAAGGGGTATCGCGAGGGCATCGGCTTTTACGCCCGCCACGACAAGGAGGCGAGCCAGCAGATGCGCGCCGACAACAGCCCCAAGGTCGTGCGGCGGATGTTCAAGAAGGCCGCCAAGAGCCGCAAGGCATGGCTTTGGGATCGCTATCTGAACGAGACCGGCCGCGGCTTCCCCGCGAATGAAGAACTGACCCCGATCTCATCCCGGATCGACGAGTTTCAGGGCTATGTGAACGAGGTCGCCAAGCAGAACGGCATCGCGCCGCAGGGCCGCGCCGGTGAGCTCAGGGTCAAGGACGTGTGCATCCGGCACGGGCAGGGCACCGCCTCTCTCGGCCTGCCGCGCTATTACTGCCTGATCGAAGGGCCGAGCAAGGATGCCACCGACGACCTGATCGTCGAGTTCAAGCGCGCCCGCCGCTCAGCGCTGGAGGGGCTGGTGCCCGAGAACGACTTCTTCGCCGGGCGCGAGGGTGATCGCATCACGCATGGGCAAGCCGTGCATCTCGCCAACGGCGACGTGTTCTACGGCAGCGTCGAGATCGATGGCATGAGCTTCATGTCGCGCGAGCGCGCGCCGTTCCGCGACGACATCGACCTCGACGACCTGTCCGACAAGAGCTGGAAGCACTATGCCCATGCCTGCGGGCTGGCGCTGGCGCAGGCCCACGCCCGCTCGGACGATGCCGGCGAGCTCGACTACCGCATCGAGCCGCGCATCCTCGAGGCGATGGCGCCCGACGAGCTGTTCATGGACGACATCCTGTGCTTTGCGCGGTCGGCCGTAAAGCGGCTCAAGACCGATCACCGCTTCTACAAGCGCGATCTCGCGCTCGGCGCCTTCGACATGTCGCAGAAGCGCTACCGCTGAAGTCGCGTCGGCTTCCGGCGCAGACGGGCCGTGCTGGGGCGGGCCGCGATGGGGGTTGTCGTCAGGGCCAGTGCCGGTAGCTTGGCGGCAGCATCGCGCTGTCGTAGGTGCGCTCTTCGATCGGGATGCGCCCGATCATCTCGTCGAGCATCTTCAGCAGGATCTCCTCGGCGCGGTTCTTCACTGCGCGCGGGTTCCAGACCACGTGCACGTCGATGGGCGGCAGATCCTCGTAAGGCGGGGTCTGCCAGAGCTGGCCATCGGCCACGTCGCGCGCGGCGACGTGCACCGGCAGCGGCCCGATGCCGAGCCCGGCGATGATCATCCGCCGCACCTCCTCGAGATTGGATGACGTACCGGTGATGCGCTCGCCAAGCAGAGACTGCGCCCGCATCAGGGTCACCGGTTTCAGAACGTCCTGCAGGCGGTCCGTGTCGAAGCTCACCGTGGTGCAGCCGGCGAGATCGGCCTTGGTCAGCCCTTCGCGCCCGAACAGCGGGTGACGCGGGCCGCAGAACAGGCCGAAGAACTCACGGTAGAGACGGCGGTATTCCAGCCGCGGGCTGCGGTCGCGCACGAGGCAGACAGCGAAGGACGCGCGCTTGGCCGAGACCTCGGTCAGGGCGCTGGCGCTGGAGACCACGTTGATCGACAGGCTCGCCTCCGCGTGCGCCTCGTGGAAATCGGCCAGCAGGCGATCAAAAACCGGGCACACCACGTGGCTGGCCACCGCGATGGTCACATGACCGCGCACCGCGTCGGTCATCTCGCGCATGAGGGTCGAGAGGCGCAGGATCGAGCCGTTGATGTCAAGCGCCTCGCGATACAGCAGCTCTCCGGCTTCGGTCAGGGCGTATTTGCCGGGGCCGCGCTCGATGAGCTTGCGGCCGATCCGATCTTCCAGCCGTTTCAAGGCAGTAGAGACGGAGGGTTGGGTCAGGCGGAGGCGCTCGGCGGCATCGGTCACCGAGCGCGCCTCGGCCAAGACGACGAAGGTGCGCAGCAGATTCCAGTCGAGCTCACGGGTGATGCGGTCGGGATCGTAGGGAGATCCCGGGTCCGGGATGGGATCGCTATCATCGCCTACCATTGATGCCGCCTATATTCACAATTCTCATTATCTATTTGCTCAATGAAAATCACCTTCCCAAGGTGCCGTCAAATCCGAACTGCCTGACCGCAACCTTACGGGACATCCTCATGTCGATCGAAGCCCGAGAACGGCGCCAGCCCTGGATCCTTCTCTCACCGGCGCTCACCGCGATCACGCTGCTGCTCTTTGTGCCGCTGCTGTTCATCGTGGTCTACAGCTTCTGGCTGCGCACCGCGACGGGGGCGGACCAGTCGGGCTTCTTCCTCGACAACTGGCGCGAGGCGCTGAGCGATCCGTTCTACCGCGACATCCTGCTCTTCACCCTGAAGATCGCGGCGATCACCACGCTGGTCTGCGCCGTCATGGGCTACCCGGCGGCCTATTTCATCGCCCGTTCGCGCGGCAACAAGGCGGTGCTTCTTCTGCTGCTGATGCTGCCCTTCTGGATCAGTTACATCATCCGCACGATGAGCTGGATCAACATCCTCGGGGTCTCGGGCGCGCTCAACACCTTCCTGATCTGGACCGGGGTGATCTCGGAGCCGATCCAGATGCTCTACAACCAGACGACGGTGATCCTCGGGCTGGTGCATTTCCTGCTGCCTTTCATGATCCTCAACGTCTTCGTCAGCCTCGATGGCATCGACGTGACGCTCGAGGACGCCGCCACCTCGCTGGGCGCGACGCGCTGGGAGGCCTTCGTGCAGGTGACCCTGCCGTTGTCTCTGCCGGGCCTCGCCGCCGGTGGGCTGCTCTGCTTCGTGCTGGCGGCGGGCACCTACATCACGCCGCTGGTGCTGGGTGGGCCCACGGACGCGATGTTCGCCAACCTCGTTTACGAGGCGATCATCACTCAGCTCAACTGGCCGTTGGGCTCGGCGCTGAGCCTGATGCTGCTCGCGGTGCTGGGGCTCTTGGTGATGATCTACAACCGCTATCTGGGCATGGCGCAACTGATGAAGGGGCTGGGCTGATGGGATGGCACCTGATCCGCGGCTACGCGCTGCTCGTTTATGTGTTCATGTTCCTGCCGGTGGCCGTGGTGGTGCTGCTGAGCTTCAACGCCTCGCAGTTCGGCAGTTTCCCGATCACCGGCGTCTCGCTGCGCTGGTTCGGCGAGCTGGCGCAGAACGAAGCGATCCTGCGCGCCTTCCGCACCTCGATCATCCTCGGCCTGCTGACGGCGCTGATCTCGACCACGCTGGGGGTGCTCGCGAGCCTCGCGCTGGTGCGCTACCGGGTCCCGGGCGAGAACGTCATCTCGACACTGCTGATCGCGCCGATCCTCGTGCCCGAGGTGGTGCTGGCGGTGGCGCTGCTGCTGTTTCTCAACTTCCTCGGCGTGAACAAGAGCTTCGGCCTGCTGCTCTTCGGCCATGTCATCTTCACGCTGCCCTTCGTCATCCTCGTGGTGCAGGCGCGGCTGATGGCCATTCGTCGCGATGTCGAGGAGGCCGCCATGAGCCTCGGCGCCTCGCCGGTGCAGACCTTCTTCCAGATCACCCTGCCGCTGATGCTGCCGGCGGTTCTGGCCGGCGCGCTCTTCGCCTTCACCATCAGCTTCGACGACATCACCGGCACGCTGTTTTGGAAACCCGGCGGGGTCGAGACCGTGCCGACGCAGATCTTTGCCATGCTGCGCAACTCGATCTCTCCCGAGATCAATGCGCTGGGCACGGTGATGATCGTGATGACCGTGGGCCTGCCGCTTCTCGGCGCGGCGGCGGCGCGCATCCTTTCAAAGAAGAGCGGCACCTGAAGCCGCCTCGCCAACGAGACCCAACAAGGAGAGAGACATGACGAAGATCGACAACACCACCCGCTACGAACGCCTGCGCGAGCGCTACATGAACGGCGATATCGACCGCAGGTCGTTCCTCGGGCTGATCGGCGCGGCCGGCGCCGCCTACGGGCTGGTGACACCCTACCGCGCCTTGGCGCAGGACGTGACGCAGGTGCGCTTTGACGGCTGGGGCGGGGTGGTTTCCGAGGCGTTCCGCAAGCACGCCTTCGATCCCTATACCGCCAAGACCGGCATCGAGGTGGTCGACGGCACCTTCGGCGGCGGCGACGAGTATCTCAGCCGGGTCAAGGCGAGCCAGCCGGGCGAGTACAACATCGCCCACCTGTCGGGGGTGTTCGACTACGCGCGCTATGCCGGGCTGGGACTGACCTCGGAGCTCAACGAGGCCAACATCCCCAACCTCGAATACGTCATCAAGAAGCTGGTCGATGTCTACCGCCCGATCACCGACGGCAAGATCTCCTGCGTGCCCTACGATTACGGCACCACCGGCATTGCCTATAACCGCAAGTTCATCTCGGACGAAGAGATGCAGGAGAAGGGCGCCAAGGTCCTCATCGACGAGGCCTACAAGGGCAAGATCGCGGGCTGGGGCGACTGGCGCACGCGGATCTGGTTCGGCGCGCTGCAGACCGGGCAGGACCCGAACAACGCCTCCGACATGGACGCCGTCTGGGAGGCGATCCGCGCCCATCGCGACCTGTCGCTGAAATACTGGACCTCGGGCGCCGAGCTGATGTCGCTGCTGGCCGAGGAAGAGATCTATGTCACCGAGGGCTGGTCTGGCCGGATCTACGCGCTGCAGGAGCAGGGGCACGACATCGGCTACATGGATCCGCCCAACGGTTATGGCTGGCAGGAATGCCTCTTCGTGCTCAAGGGCTCGCCGATGGAGGCCTGCGAGGAACTGCTGAACTTCATGCTCGCCCCCGAGACTTCGATCGCCGTGGCCGAGGGCCAGAACTACCCGCCGGCGCTCGACCCTCAGAAGGTCGAACTCGGCGCCAAGATCCCGACGCTTCCGGCCTTCGATCCGACAGGGACGCTCGAGGGGCTGACCTTCGCCGATCCGACCTACTGGAATGGCCACGAGGCGGAGTGGTCGAAGACCTTCGGCCGCGTCCAGAAGGGCTACTGAGCCACCATGGCGGGGGCGAATGCCGCCCCCGCCAGCTTGATTTCTCCCACTCAGGACGTCTGCGCATGAGCTCCGTCACCCTCCAAAACGTCGTGAAGCGCTTTCACAAGTTCACCGCGGTGCATCAGGTCAATCTCGAGATCCCGGACGGCGCCTTCGTCACGCTGCTGGGGCCGTCGGGTTGCGGCAAGACCACGAACCTGCGGATGATCGCAGGGCTGCTCGATCCGACCGAGGGCGAGATCCTGATCGGCGGCACGCGGGTCAATGACGTGCCGATCCACAAGCGCAACCTCGGCATCGTGTTCCAGAACTACGCGTTGTTTCCGCACAAGACCGTGGCCGAGAACGTCGCCTTCGGTCTGAAATACCGCGACGTGCCCAAGGCCGAGATCCCGGCCCGGGTACAAGCCGCGCTGGAGCTGGTGCAGCTGCCGCATGTGGGCGAGCGCTACCCCAAGGAACTCTCCGGCGGCCAGCAACAGCGCATCGCGCTGGCACGGGCCATCGTCATCGAGCCCGACGTGCTGCTGCTCGACGAGCCGCTCTCGGCGCTCGACGCCAACCTGCGCGAGGACATGCGGGTCGAGCTCAAGCGCATCCAGGAACAGATCGGCGTGACCACCGTCTTCGTCACCCACGACCAGTCCGAGGCGCTCGCCATGTCGGACCAGATCGTGGTGATGAGCGCCGGCCGGATCGAGCAGATGGGCTCGCCCGAGGAGGTCTACAACAATCCCGCCTCCGAGTTCGTGGCGAACTTCCTCGGCGCGTCCAACATGTTGCCCGCCACTTGCACGGCGAACGGGCCCGAGGGCGCGACGCTCGACGTGGCACCGTTCGGCGCAGTGGCGATCCCGGCGCACAAGGCCGAGCGGCTGACCGGGCAGGGGCCCGCGCAACTCGTCCTGAGGGCCGAGAAGCTGCGTGTCCTGCACCCGGGCGAGACCGGGGAAACCATGCTCACCGCGCCGGCGACGGTCGAGGCAGTGGACTACCAGGGCCAGACCGTCCGCTACTTCCTGCGCCTCGGCGAGCGACAGCTTCAGGCGATCAACATGATCGACGACCGACCATTCGAACAAGGCGCCGAGGTGCGGATCGGCTTCCGCGCCAAGGATGCCTCGGCCCTTCCCACGGAGGCACAATGAGCCACCTCTTCTACCAGGGGCACGGGCGCAAAACCGTGCTCGACCAAGCCCGCGGCGTCTATATGTGGGACACCGACGGCAAGCGCTACCTCGACGGCTCCTCCGGCGCGATGGTCTGCAATATCGGCCACTCCAACGCCACCGTTCTAGCGGCGATGCGCGAGCAGATGGAGCGCGCGACCTTCGGCTACCGGCTGCATTTCGAGACCGAGGCCAGCGAGCGCCTTGCTGCCAAGACCGTCGAGAAAATGCCCGAAGGGCTGAGCCGCGTGTTCTTCGTCTCGGGCGGCTCCGAAGCGATCGAGAGCGCCATGAAGCTCGCCCGGCAATATGCTGTCGCCGTCGGGCAGGGCAGCCGCTGGAAAGTGATCTCGCGCAGCCCCTCCTATCATGGCTGCACGCTGGGCGCGCTGGCGGTCACCGGCTATCGCTCGCTGACCGAGCCCTTCGCGCCGATGATGCGCGAGCTGCCAAAGGTGCCGGCGCCGCGCGCCTATCTCGACGGGCTCGACCCGTCCGATCCCGCGACGGGGAAGCACTACGCCGACATGCTCGAGGCGCAGATCGAGGCCGAGGGGCCCGAGAGCGTGCTCGCTTTCCTGCTCGAGCCGGTGGGCGGCGCGTCGACCGGGGCACTGGTGCCGCCCGAGGGCTACATGCAGCGCATCCGCGAGATCTGTGACCGCTACGGCGTCTTGCTGATCATGGACGAGGTGATGACGGGCGCCGGGCGCACCGGTGCCTTTCTGGGCTGCGAACACTGGAACACAAGGCCCGACATCGTGGTGCTCTCGAAAGGTTTCGCGGCGGGCTACGCGCCTCTGGGCGGCATCGTGGCGCCGGAGTGGATCGTCGAGCCGGTGCTGGGGCAGGGCGGTTTCGCCCATGGCTTCACCTATGCCGGCAACCCGCTGGCCTGCGCTGCCGGGGCCGCGGTGCTGGACGAGATCGACCGGCAGGGCCTCGTGGCCAATGCCGCGGCGATGGGCGAGACCCTCCTCGCGCGTCTGCACGCGCTGGCCCAGAAGCACGAGATCATCGGCGATGTCCGGGGCAAGGGGCTGCTGACCGCCTTCGAGTTCATGGCCGACCCGGTCAGGAAGACGCCGCTGCCGAAAGAGCTGCGCGCCTTCGACCGCTTCGTGCAGATCGCCTATGACAACGGGCTGATCGTCTATTCCCGCCGCACCCGCGACGGCGTCGAGGGCGACCACATCCTCGTCTGCCCGCCGCTGATCGTGACCGAGACCCATCTCGACGAGATCGTCGCCGGGCTCGACCTGTCGTTGACGCAGTTCCGGGCCGAGCTGCCCGCTCTGGGCGAGGTGGTCTGAATGTCGAAGATCCTGATCACCTGCGCACTCACAGGCTCGATCCATACGCCGACCATGTCGCCGCACCTGCCGGTCACTGCCGACGAGATCGTCGAGCAGGGCGTGGCCGCCGCCGAGGCCGGGGCTGCAATCCTGCACCTGCACGCGCGCGACCCTGGAACCGGCAAACCGTCGGCAAGTCCGGAGCTTTTCAACGCCTTCCTGCCACGGCTGAAGCAGGGCACCGGCGCCGTGCTCAACCTCACCACCGGCGGCAGCGCGGTGATGACGCTCGAAGAGCGGCTGGCCGCGCCCAAGGCGGCGGAGCCAGAGATGTGTTCGCTCAACATGGGCTCGATGAACTTCGCACTCTACCCGATGGCGGCGCGGATCTCGGAGTGGGAGCACGACTGGGAGCAGCCGTTCCTCGAGAACTCCGACGACCTGATCTTCAAGAACACGCCCCGCGACATCGCCCATGTGCTGACCGAGATGGGCGAGAAGCGCGGCGCACGTTTCGAGTTCGAGTGCTACGACGTGGGCCACCTCTACATGCTGCGCCACTTCGTCGATCGCGGGCTGGTGAGCGGGCCGATCTTTTTGCAATTCGTCTTTGGCGTGCTGGGCGGGATTGGACCGGACCCCGAGAACCTCGACCACATGAAGCGTATCGCCGACAAGCTTTTCGGCGACAGCTACCAGTTCTCGGTGCTCGCCGCCGGGCGCCACCAGATGCCTCTGGCCACCATGGCCGCCGCCATGGGCGGGCACGTCCGGGTGGGGCTCGAGGACAGCCTCACCATCGCACGCGGCACGCTGGCCCGGTCCAATGCCGAGCAGGTCGCCAAGATCCGCCGGATCGTCGAAGAACTGGGCCGCGAGCCCGCCACCCCCGACGAGGCGCGCGCCATGCTGGGCCTCAAGGGCGCGGACAGGACGGCGATATGACCGTTCAGTTCGAGGTCGCGACCGAGGCCCAAGTGCCGCGCCTGCACGCGGCGCTGGCACGGCTCTCGCAGGATCTGGGCGATACCCATCGAGCTGGGGTGGACGAGCTGCGCCGTGCGGGCTTCGGCGCGCATCCGGCCTTTCGCGCCGTGCTCGCCAGCGAGGCGGGCGAGACGCTGGGCGTTGCGCTCTACTCGCCGAGCTTCTCGACCGCGCGCGGGGGCGTCGTGGTCTATGTCTCGGATCTCTGGGTCGATGCGCAGACCCGGGGCAGCGGGCTTGGCCCGCGCCTGCTGGCGGCGGTGCTGCGCGATGCGCAGGCGTGTTGGGGGGCGGGGCGGATGAAGCTCAACGTCTACCACGCCACGCCGCGCGCCCGCAGTTTCTACGAGCGTCTGGGCTTCACCCCGGCCGAGGGCCAGACCGAGATGCATCTTGATGAAACGGGCTGCGAGGCCCTGAAGGACACCCGATGAAAGCCTTTCTCGACGACCGCCAGTGGCACCACGATCCCAAGCATTTCATGGCCAACGGCAAGGTCTATCCCAGCCCCGAGGAACCGCGCCGGATCGAGGTGCTGAAAGCCGCCGCCGAAGACGCCGGCTGCGCCTTCGAGGCGCCCCGGGATGCCGGGCTCGGCCCCATCGCGGCGCTGCACTCGCCCGAGTACCTGACCTTCCTGCGCAACATCTACACCCGCTGGCAGCGCATTCCCGATGCCGGCCCCGAGGTGATCCCGAACATCCACCCGGCCAACCGTAGCGACGGCTATCCGAAATCCGCCATCGGGCAGGCCGGCTACCATCAGGCCGACACCGCCTGTCCGATCGCCGAGCACACCTTCGAGGCGGCCTACTGGTCGGCGCAGAGTGCCATCGCCGGGGCCGACCTGATCGCGGGCGGCGCGGGGGCGGCCTATGCGCTGTCGCGCCCGCCCGGGCACCACGCCTTCGGTGATCTCGCCGGCGGGTTCTGCTTTCTCAACAATGCCGGAATCGCCGCCGAGCGGCTGCGCGCGGCAGGTCTGCGGCCTGCGATCCTTGATGTGGACGTGCATCACGGCAACGGCACGCAGGGGATCTTCTACGGCCGCGATGACGTTCTGACCGTCTCGCTTCACGCCGATCCGGCGCGCTTCTACCCGTTCTTCTGGGGCCATGTGCAGGAGCGCGGCGAGGGGCGCGGCACCGGTTGCAACCTGAACCTGCCGTTGCCCCGGGGCACCGACGACGTGGCCTACCTCGCGGCGCTGGAGATCGCGCTCGAGCGGGTCGGGAGCTTCGGCACCGAGGTGCTGGTCGTGGCGCTGGGGCTTGATGCCTCGATCGACGACCCGTTCAAGGGCTTCGCCGTGACGCAGGACGGCTTTGCGCGCATCGGCGCGGCCATCGCCAAGGCCGGCCTGCCAACGCTCTTCGTGCAGGAGGGGGGCTATCTGAGCCCGTCGCTCGGGGCGAACCTGACACGGACCCTGACCGGCTTTCAGGGCGGCTGATCAGCCGATTTCAAGGAGGGCTCGGCGCAGCGCCTCGACGCGTCGCGCGGGGAGCGCTCGGGCGGGGCAGGTGCCATGCCCGCGCACATCGCCCCCGCGGGACGGCGCCCAGCAAGCGTCGCAGCCTTCGGATCTCGCTGGTTTCACATCGTGAGAATCGCCTTAAAGTGGTATTGTCCTCGCATTGAATTCACCATTTTTCTTTGCGAGGTGTTATGGTCCGGTCTTTTCACTTTCGTTTAGTGGCCTGTTTCTTAATGGCCTTTCCTGCGTCCGTTGCCGCCGATCTGGATCGTGATTGTCGTGACGAGCTGGTGGTGGGGCGTGACGCGGGAGACAATCACAGGTGGTTCGTCTTCGGAGATGATCCGTCCGGCTATGCACTCGAAACGCGTGGCGGCGACGGGTGGGGCATCGCACGCGAAGCGCTGTCGGTTGCGGTCGGCGACATCGACGGTGACGGGCGCGACGAGTTCGCTGTCGGGCGGGACGGCGCCGCTTCGCAGTCGGTGCGCGTGCTGCTTTTCGACGATGCCAATGCCGGCTTCGGGCAGATCGCCTCGCTGGGCAACGGCTGGGGCGCCGGACGCAGTGCGACCGCCATCGCCTTCGGCAATGTCGATGGCGATGCCGCGCTCGAGATGGCCGTGGGCCGGGACGCGCCGGACGGGATGCGGTTCGAGATCTACGATGACCGCGATGCCAATTTCGCCGTGCTCCACACCGGTGGCTCCAGCTGGGGGAGCGACCGCCGCGTGACCGCGCTTGCCTTCGGGGACGTCGATGGCGATGGCCGTGACGAGCTGGTCGTCGGGCGCTCGGGCGGGGCCGTGGCGCGGCCGCGCTGGATCGTGGTGGACGACGCCGCCGGCGGCTTCGCCGAGATGATCGCCGCGGGAGCCAGCTGGGGCGCCGGGCGCCGGGTAACCGCGCTCGCGACCGGTGACGTCGACGGCGACGGCTTCGACGAGATCGCCGTCGGGCGCGATGCCGGCGCCAATTTCCACTGGGGCGTCTTCGACGGGGCAGACGGCAATTTCGCGCTTCTCCAGAGCGGCGGAGACGGCTGGGGCACGACGCGTGAGACCACGGCACTGGCGCTCGGAGACCTTGATGGCGACGGCATGGATGAGCTGGTCGTGGGGCGCAACGGTGGCTCCGGTGTGCGCGTCCTGACCTTCGATGATGCGGCTGCGGGCTTTCGGATGCTGGAGGAACTGGCCTCCGGCTGGGGTGTCAGCCGCGGGGTGCGGGCCATCGCGGTGGGGGATCCCGACGGCGACTTCGTCGATGAGATCGCCGTCGGGCGCAACGGCGGCTCGGGGCCGCGCTGGTTCGTCTACGACGACCGCCTGCGCGGCTTCGAATTGCTGCAGGATGGTGGCGACGAATGGGGTGTCGGCCGTGCGGTCAACGCGCTGGCCTTCCGCGCGGCGCGACCGAGCGGCATGGACAGCGATGTCGACGGGCTGTTCGATGTCTGGGAGCAGGCCGGGATCGATATCGATTGCGACGGCGTGGCCGATTTCACCCCGCCGGGGGCCGATCCGGACCGCAAGAACGTTTATGTCGAGATGGACTTCATGACCAACCACGACCCGGACGACGATGCGGTCAACGACGTGATCGCGGCCTTCGCGACTGCACCTGTCAGCAATCCGGACGGCAGCACCGGCATCGATCTGGTGATCGATCAGGACGATCAGATCCCGGAGGTGCTCGACATCACCACGTGGGATGATGTCGACGACATCAGGGAGGCGAATTTCGGCACCGCGGCCGAACGGGCCGATCCCGATGCCGACAAGATCCTCGCGGCCAAGGCGCTGGTCTATCGCTACGCGCTCTACGCCCACGCCCGCGATGGCGGCAAGTCCTCGGGCCGGGCGAAGCGCGGCAATTTCGTCGTCTCGCTCGGTGACGGCTGGGGAAGGGATGCGAGCGGGCATAGCGTCGGCACGCGCCGGCAGCAGGCAGGCACCATCATGCACGAGCTTGGCCACACGCTCGGCCTTGGTCACGGCGGCGGTGACAATGTGAACTGCAAGCCGAACTATCTCAGCGTGATGAGCTATTCCTTCCAGACCCGGCACATCCCGAACCCCGGCGCGACCGGGCCAAGGCTCGACTATTCCGGTCTGGCGCTGCCGGATCTCGACGAGTCGGCGCTGAACGAGGGGCTGGGCATCCAGGACGGCACCGACAACACGATTTTCGGCACCGACGGCAGCACCAACGTCGTTGGCGCGGGCAGCGGCGCGATCGACTGGGACCAGTCGGGCGGTATCGACGCCGGCACCGTGCCTTCGGATATCAACTTCACCACCGCCAGTGCCTGCGCGGCCTCGCCGGGCGAGACGCTGCTGGGGTTCGATGACTGGCAGAACCTGTTCCTGCCGACCCGCTCGGCGCCCGGCCAGCCGCTCGACGAGGTGATGTTCCCGGAGGACGAGATGACCGCCGAGGACGCGGCCGCGATCGAAGCCTGCGCCACCGGCGAAGACAGCGCGCGCTGCACCATGCCGCCCTTCGAATACGCCGCCAAGTTCGTCTGCGGCGTGCAGGATGATCCGGAGACCCTGCGGCTCACGCGCGGGGTCTATGGCACGACGGTCAATGTCCACAACCCGTGGGACCGTGACGCGCTGTTCTACAAGAAGGTCGCGGTGGCCTATCCGCCGGCAGAACAGGCGGCGGGCGATATCCTGCAGATGGGCAAGGACCTGCTGCGCTACGACGAGGCGCTGAAGGTGGATTGCGAGGATATCCGCGAGAAGGCCTTCGGCGGGCGCTTCCCGACGCCCTATGTCGAGGGCTTCGTGGTGATCCAGAGCTTTGACAGCCTCGACGTCACCGGCGTCTACACCACCGCCGCGCTGATCGATGACGGCGCCGCCTGCTGTGGGCGTCAGGACCGGGAGGTCCGCAACACCGGCATGGAGATCGTGGAGATCGACGAGCGTCGCAAGCCGCGCCGACCCGACCCGGATCCCGATCCGGGCGCCCCCGACCTGCTGCCCGAACCTGTCTTTGCGCCGCCGCCCTCGGATGCGCCGGGCACCTTGCCGCAGAATTACTGCGGCGCGTTGCCGGCAGGCGTCCCGATCAGCACGCTGCAACTGCACCTGCGCATCCGCAACCAGGGCGACGCGGGGGCGGGTGCGTCGACCACGACGGTGCTCTTCAGCCCCTCGGCGCAGCTTGATCCGGTGGCGGGCACAGTCGATCTGGCGACCCCGGCGCTGGCGGCTGGCGCCGCCCATGAGCACGTGGTCGACATCCCCCGGCGCTGCTTCCCCGGTGGCGGCTCGGGCTGTTCCTTCCGCATCACCGCGGATGCGGCCCAGCCCGAGGATGTGGCGGAATCCGACGAGGGCAACAATATCGCGCAGAGCTTCTGCCCCGGCATCGCGCCATGATCGGGCTGATGGCGCGGGGCGGTTTCACTTGCGGACGAAGCTGAACGAGAACGCCGAGCCGCGGTGGTAGTCCTTGGCAAATATCACCCGGGTTCCGTCGTCCGAGAAACAGGTCTCCTCGATCAGCAGCGCGGGGCCGAACTGCTCGAGCTTGTGCAGCTTGGCGACGAGCTCCGGCAGCATCGTCGCGCTGATATTCGCGGTCGAGGCGATGGGGCGACGGTCCATCTCGGTCAGCATCTCGACGATGGATCCCGCCCAGTCCATGCGGCCCTGCTGGCCGTCGTGGAACAGGGCGACGGGGATCCAGTCGAGCGAATAGACCAGTGGTTCGCCATTGGCATGACGCAGACGCTCGACCCGCATCACCGGGTCGTCGACGGCGATGCCGAGTGCGGCGGCGACCTCGGCATCGGCGGGGATGGTCGAGAAGCCGAGGATGCTGGTCTCGGCGACGTAGCCGTGGCTGCGGACCATGTCCGAGACGCTCTCGAACTTGGTGATCGGCCGGGCGATGGTCAGCATGGCGCCGGCGGTCACGAAGCGGCCCTTGCCCTGCTGGGCCTCGATGATCGAGTCCTGTTCGAGCAGCTTCAGAGCCTCCCGCAGGGTCGGGCGGGACACGTGGAAACGCTCGCTCATCTCCTTCTCGGAGGGCAGCTTGTCCCCGAGCGTCAGCCCGTCGTCGCGGATCATCTCGAGCACGCTGCTCCGCAACCACTCGATGCCGCCGGTCTTCAGCTTCTCCATGTTGGCCTCCCTGCTTCGCCTCGCCTGTCAAACAACTCCGCGATCTGCGCGGGAGATCTTTGCGATGCCAGTGCATATTGCAACAATATTCGGGCTTTTGCCGGGGAAAACCCTGCGGCAGGAAGAAAGCCGTGGCCCCGGTTGCGGCTGTTGCCGGGCACTCGCCCGAAAGCCTGCGAGGCGGCAATGACGATGCCGCCGCCCTCATGCACCCAGGTCTCGAGCGCCTTGGCCTGCCGGCTCGTGGCATAGCCCGGTGCGAAGCCCGCGATCACGATCCCGCGGGCCCCTGCGGCGATGAACGCCTCGATTGCGGCGGCGTCGCCGTCGCTGTGGCAATGCAGGATATCGACGCGGGGGAGGGCGCCGAGCCGATGCCAGGGCAAAAACGGGCCGGGCGCGGCGGAGCGGGCGAAGAGGTCGAGCTCTGAGCCTGCGAAGCGCCCCAGCGGACCGAACCTGGGCGAGCGGAACGTGTCGAGCGCGCTGTTGTCGAGCTTGGTGACATCACGCGGGTCGTGCAAGACGCCGTCGAAGGCGACCGCGACCGATCCTCCGAGGCGCTGGTCCGCGGCGGCGGTCAGGGCGTGAAACAGGTTCATCGGCCCATCGGCGCCCTGCGCCGACGCCGGGCGCTGCGCACCGGTGACCACCAGGGGCACGTCGAGGTCCCAGCACAGGGACAGGAAAAACGCCGCCTCGGCCAGGGCGCCCGTGCCGTGAGTGAGCACGAAACCCGAGATCGATGGGGCCTCCTTCAGCGTCGCGGCGCAGGCGGCACAGATTGCGGCCCAGCGCTCGGCCCCCATGTCGAAGCTGGGAGCCGGGTCGACGGGCACGTTTGTAACGTCGAAGCGCCCGCGCAGCTGCCCGGAGCGCTCGAGCAACGCGTCGGGGGAAAGGCTTCCGGCGTTGCCGTAGTCGTTGATTTCAAAAGGATCTTCGGCAAGAGCGGTGATCGTTCCGCCGGCGACGATCAGCCCGATATGCGGCAGGGCGCTCATGCGGCTTGCAGCATTGCTGCGCGGGCGCTTTCGAGCGGCGTCCGCGGGTCGAGCCAGTAGGCTTGCGACACGAACTCGAAGCTGTAGTCGCCTTGGTAGCCCGCGGCTTCCAACTCGGCGACATACTGCGCCAACGGCAGGCTGCCGTCGCCCCAGGCGAGGTGCCCCTCGGGCGTGCCGTCACAGACATGCACATGCCGCAGCGCGTCTCCGAACCGGGCGAGGTAGTCTGCCGGGGTCTCTCCCGCCGCGGCCATGGCATTGAGGTCGAGGATGGCGGCGACCTGCGGCGAAGCGAGCTCGGCCATCATGCGGGCGAGCTCGGCACTGGTGGTGATGAGGTTCGACTCCGTCCGCGAGAGCGGCTCGAGCAGCAGCGTGACACCCTCTCTCGCGGCTTCGTCGGCGAGCGCGCCGAGCTGGTCTCGGGCGCGCTCCCACGCATCGGAGGCGGGAGCGTCGGCATAGCCCCACCCCGCCGTCACCAGCAGCTGCCGGCAGTCGAGCGAGGCGGCGCCATGCAGGGCCCTGCGGAAGTAGTCGAAACTACGGCGCGCGGTGCCGGGATGCTCTGAAGCGAGGTTGATCGGGTAGACGCACTGCTCGGGTGTGAAGCAGCTGAGCGAGAGATCACGGGCGGCGATCATGCGCCGCACATCGCGGAGTTCCGTGGCGGAGGCGTCATCGAGGCTGAGATGCGGCATGCCTGCCCAAAGTTCGATCCGTGCAAAGCCGAGCGCCGCCGCATCGTCAAGGAATCGCGTCAGGCTGTGACGGAAATAATGGATGTTCATGGCGGCCAGCCTGCTGGACAATGTCTGCGACATGAGGCGACTCCCTTTGATGTATTGTTTGACAACATAAGGTCACCACTCGGGGCTGCGCGCAAGTATTATCCTTGTTTACATGGGTGTAATCGAAATTCACCCAGGAAATCCAAAAGCCGATTGACAGTGCTCGGAGCTTTATGCTGGTATCTTGTCAAACAAGTTGAAAGATCTGCCAGCGAAAGAGTGGTGCGATCGTTCGGAAAGGTCAGGGATGTCGGTGATGGATGCGGAGCAGGACGGGATCAGCTTCCGGAAGGTGAATAAGTGGTTCGGCCGGATGCATGTCCTTCGCGACATCGATCTGGGTGTCGCGAAAGGTGAGAAGGTCGTGGTCTGTGGTCCCTCGGGGTCGGGAAAGTCGACGATGATCCGCTGCATCAACCGCCTCGAAGAGCACCAGTCCGGCACCATCCTCGTCGATGGAATCGAGGTCAATGACAACAAGGTCAACATCGGTCAGGTGCGCGAGCGCGTCGGCATGGTGTTCCAGAACTTCAATCTTTACCCGCACCTGACCATTCTCGACAATTGTACTTTGGCGCAGCGCTGGGTGCGCGGCCGGTCACGGGCCGAAGCCGAGGAGCGCGCGATGCACTACCTGGGCCGGGTGCGCATTCCGGACCAGGCCAACAAGTATCCCAGCCAGCTTTCGGGTGGCCAGCAGCAGCGCGTGGCCATCGCGCGTTCGCTGTGCATGTCTCCTGACATCATGTTGTTTGACGAGCCCACATCGGCGCTCGACCCGGAGTTGGTGCGCGAGGTGCTCGACACCATGGCAGAACTGGCCTCGGAAGGCATGACGATGGTCTGCGTGACCCACGAGATGGGCTTCGCCCGGCAGGTCGCCGACCGCGTCATCTTCATGGATCAGGGGGCCGTGGTCGAAAGCGCTCCGCCGCAGGAGTTCTTCGACGCGCCGAAAGAAGAGCGCACGCGGCGCTTCCTCAGCCAGATCCTGCACTGATTTCTCACCGGATTGTCACCGGCCCAAAAAGAAGGCCGGGATCGCGGCGGCGCGTCCGCCCACTTCCACAGATTACGTCCATAACAACAGGGAAATACTCATGAAAACGACCTTTACCTCTGCCCTCGCGCTGCTGGTCGCGGGGCTCGCCGCGGCCCCGGTTGCCGCCCAGGACTTTCCGCCGCTGCCTGCCTCGATCGAGGAGCAGGGCGTTCTTCGCATCGGCGTGAAATGCGACAGCCCGCCCTTCGGCGCCTCGGGTATCGACGGCACCCCGATCGGCATCGAAGTCGAGATGGCCAAGAAGATCGGCGAATACGCCTTCGGCTCGGAAGAGGGCGCCGAGCTCTCCTGCGTGACCTCGGAATCGCGCATCCCCTCGCTCAATTCGGGCAAGATCGACCTGATCCTTGCCACGCTGGGCCGCTTCCCGGCGCGCGAGGAAGTCATCGACTTCTCGAACATCTACTTCTGGGGCACCTCGAACGTGCTCGTGCCGGTCGACAGCCCGGTGCAGGAGCTTTCGGATCTTGCCGGCGAGACCCTGCTGATCGTCAAGGGCGGCTCGCAGATCCGGTGGCTCGAGGAGAATATCCCCGACATCGAGATGATGCAGCTCAACACCACCGCCGACGGCATCCAAGCGCTGCTGCAGGGCCGCGCCGCGGGCTATGTGGGTGACGGCGGCCTGATCTACACGCTGGCGGGCAACTACGACCAGCTGCGCGTGGTCGAAGAGGGGCTCGACCTCGGCGTGAACGGCATCGGGCTGCGCAAGGACGAGCCGGAACTCATGGCCTTCGTCAACGCGGCGCTGGACCAGCTTCGTGCCGAGAACTTCTACGAGACGGTGATCACCGAGTTCGTCGAAGAGCCCGCGGTCGCAGACGTCATGACGCGCGGTTTCACCGAAGAGCCGCCGCAGATGTAAGCTGTTGCATCGCGCGAGGGAGGCGGACCGCCCCCCTCGCGCCCCTGATACCTCCAAGACGCAAGAGCGGACCAATTCCACCATGATCGACTGGGCCTATATCTGGGCAGCGGTGCCGGACCTTATGCGGGGTCTGGGCATGACGCTGATCGTCAGTTTCCTCGCCATCCTGTTCTCACTGATCGGCGGGGTGATCGGCTGCGCGCTGCGTGTCTCTCCGATCAAGCCGCTGAGTTGGCTGGTGGCGGGCTATGTCGAGTTCATTCGCGGCACGCCCTACCTGGTTCAGGTCTTCTTCGTCTTCTACGGTCTTCCCAGCCTCGGGCTGCGGCTGTCGATCTTCTGGTCGGGCGTGGTGGCACTGTCGCTCTGGGCCAGCGTCTTCCATATCGAGAGCTTCCGTGCGGGGCTGTCTTCGGTCAGTAAGGACATCCGCAACGCCTCGGCCTCGCTCGGCCTGCGGCGCTGGCATCACGGGCTCTTCGTGGTGCTGCCCATCGCGGCGCGCTCGGCGTTGCCCTCGACGCTGAACACCATCGTGTCGACGATCAAGAACTCGGCCTACCTGCAGGCGATCGGCCTTGTCGAGCTGACCTTCGTCGCGGTCGACCGGATCGCCTACGAGTTCCGCTCGATCGAGATGTTCCTGTCGATCTGCGTGATCTACCTCGCCGTCGTCCTCGTGGTCTCGACCCTTGGCCATCGTCTCGAACGCCGGCTCGACCGGCCCTATGCGGGGCGCTGAACCATGTCGCTGCTCTACGAATATCGCGTCTTCCTCTTTTCCGGCTTCGTCCAGACCCTGCTGATGTCTCTGGTCGTGGCGCTCGGGACCACCGCCGTCGCCATCCTGCTTGTCGCAATGTTGCAGTCGAAGCTTCGTCTCGTCAGTCGGCTCGGCTATGCGCTGGTCGAGGTGCTGCGGGACATCCCGCTGATGGTCAACGTGCTGATGGTCTACTTCATGCTGCCGCTGATCGGGCTGGGCTTCGGGCCGTTCTGGTCGGTCTGCGTCGCCATCTCGATCTGGGGCGGGGCGAACGGGGCGCAGATCCTGCGCGCCGGGCTGCACTCGGTTGGCCAGGGCCAGCGCGAGACCGCCGCGGCCTTCAACTTCGGTCCGGTGAAGACCCTGTTCCTGATCGTCCTGCCGCAGGCCATGCCGGTGATCCTGCCGCCCTATATCAGCCTGATGACCGCCGTGGTGCAGGCAACGTCCCTCGGTGCCGTGGTCGGCGCGACCGAGCTGCTGCGGGCCGGGCAGATCCTCATCGAGCAGACCACCATCATGCGCGGCGGCAGCCCTGCCTACCTGGTCTACGGTTCGATCCTCGTCGTCTACTTCGTTCTCTGCAGCCTGATCTCCTTTGTCGGCGCCCGTCTCGAGGCCTATTACCAGCGCCCGTACCGGACCGACGCCAGCCGCAAGATCGATGCCAGGGCGCACGAGATCGAAGCCACGGTGCAGACCAGCGCATGACCTCTGCGGCCCTCATATCGCCCTCGCTCGACACCGGCCTCGCCCGGCTTGTCGCGGCGCCCGTGACCGAGACCGAGCGGCTCGCTTCGACGGCGACGATCTGCGACACGCTCGCGGTCGCGCTGGCGGGGGCGGCTGACCCGCGCGCCTCTGCACTGCTGGCGACACTGGCCGGTGGACCGGTGCAGGCGCCGGGCTGCGCGCGCGGCTTGGCGGCGGTGGATGCGGCGCTCTGGTTCGGGCTCTGCGCCCACCTCTTGGATTACGACGACGACGAGACCGAGCGCGCCATGGCGCATCTTTCGGTGCCCTGCCTCGCAGCGTCCCTTGCGCTTGCGGGGGATGACGGCGCGCTGCTGGCAGAGGCCTATGTCACTGGTTGCAAGGCCATGCTGATGCTTGGCGCGGCATGGAACCCGGCGCTGCACGGCGCGGGCTGGCATCCGAGCTCGGTGCTGGGCGTGTTCGGAGCGGCGGCCGCCGCGTCCCGGATGCTGGCGCTGTCCGAGGCGCAAAGCGTCGAGGCGCTGCGGCTTGCAGCGGCGCTGGCCTCGGGCACGCGCGGTGCCTTCGGGGGCATGGGCAAGCCGCTGCAGGTGGGGCAGGGCGCGGCCTCGGGGCTGCGCTGTGCCATGCTCGCCGCGCGAGGTTGGCAGGGCAGCACCGAAAGCCTGGACGGTCTCGCCGTGGCGCTCTTCGGTCGGTCAGGGCGGCTGCCGGAGGAGCAAGCGCCGGAATTCCCGCCGCAGGGCTTCGTCACCAAGCTCTACCCCAGCTGCACCGCGACCCACGCCGCGATCCACGCGGTGCTGACGCTTCGTGCCGCCCGCCCGGGCGCGATCCCGGCCCGGATCCGCGCCGGCCTCGACCCGCGTGCGCTGGCGATCCTGATCCCGCACAGGGCGCGCACCGGCGACGAGGGGCGGTTCTCGCTGGGCTATTGCCTCGCCGTCGCCGCTGCCACGGGCGCGGTCACGCTCGAGGCCTTCGAGGCGGCGGCCTTCGACGATGCCTTGCCCGCCGACCCGCAGGTGCGGGCGCTGCTCGACCGGATCGAGGTCGTAGAGGCTGATGATCTGCCGTTCGGACCCAGCGGCATCGCCACCGGCGCTCATGTGGAGATTCTGTGGCCGGACGGGGGCACCGACGGCCTGACCGTCGACGCCGCCCCCGGCAGCCGCGCACTGCCCGCGCGATCCGAGGCGCTCGAGGCCAAGTGGCACGACTGCCTCGCGCGCCATGCAGGGGCGGAGGCCGCAACCGGGCTGTTGCCGCTCCTGCGCTGCGCCACGCAACCCGGAGGGATCGCCGCCTTGCGCGCCGCCCTCGCTGACCTCCCCCAATTTCAAGGCAAGGAAGAATGCAGAATTCCGTAAGTTCCCGTCTGGCCGAGGCGACCGCGCCGGAAGTGGCGCAGACGATCTATGCCCCGCCGATGCGCGGCTTCGATGCCGCGGCGCTCGAGCGCATGTGCGCGCTCAACGAGGCGCACGCGCTGATGCTGGCCGAGCGCGGCCTGATCGCCCGCGACACTGCCGAGGCGATCCTCAGGGGCATCGCGCAACTCCGTGCCGAGGGTCCGGAGGCCATCGACCTCGATCCGCAGTTCGAGGACAGCTATTTTGCCTTCGAAAACCGTCTCGGGCAGGTGATCGGCAGACCCGCCGCGGGCTGGCTGCACATCGGTCGCAGTCGCAACGACATCGGCTCCACCATCGATCGCATGACCACCCGCGAGTGGTGCCTGCACCTGCTGGCGCAGCTCAACGTGGCGCGTCAGGCCTGCCTCGAGGCGGCCGGGCGCCACGCGGACACGGTGATGCCGGGCTACACCCACCTGCAGCCCGCGCAGCCGATCACCTTCGGCTACTACCTCGCCAACGTGGCGCGCGGGATGGAGCGCGAATACGATCGCGTCGCGGCGGTCTATCCGCGGGCCGACGATTGCGCGCTGGGCTCCGCCGCCTTCGCAGGCACCTCGTTCCCCATCGACCGCGACATGACGGCCTCGCTTCTGGGCTTTGGCAATATCGCGACGCCGGGCCTCGACGCCGTGGCATCGCGCGATTTCGTCACCGAGCTTCTCTGGGCGGTGACCAGTTGCCAGGTGCTGCTGTCGCGGGTCGCGCAGGATCTCTACACCTTCACCACCTGGGAGTTCGGCACCCTGCGCTTTCCCGATGGCGTCGCCGGCACCTCGTCGATCATGCCGCAGAAGAAGAACATGCTGCCGCTCGAGTTCTTCCGGGCAGAGGCCGGTCGCAGCATCGGCGCGCTTGCCGGAGCGCTCTCGGCGGTGAAAGGCTCGAACTATTCCATCGGGCTCGACAGTGTCCGCGAGGGCCTGAGCGATGCGTGGCCGGTGTTCCAGCGCTTTGCCGACGCTCTGCCGCTGCTGCGCCTGGTGTTCGAGACCGCCGAGCCCGACACCGACATGCTGCTGGCCCGCTGCTCGGCCAACTTCTCGACCGCGACCGACGTGGCCGACGGGCTGGTGCGCGAGCACGGCATCTCGTTCCGCGAGGCGCATCACGTGGTCGGGCGCGCCGTGCAGATGGTAATCGCGCGCGGCGCCGATGCCTCGGGGCTTGACGTGGCGACCCTCAATGCCGCCGCCGAGGCCGAGATCGGCCGTAGCTTCGAGATCGCCGAAGACACGCTCCGTGGCTGGGCCGATCCGGCCTCGGCGGTGGCAAGCCGCGTGGTCACCGGCGGGCCTGCGCCCGCTCCGATGCGGGACATGCTCGACGGCATGACCGCGAAACTCGCGGCTGACGCTGCGGCGCTCGATACCCGCCAGACCCACCTGCGCGACAGCGCGCACCAGCTTTCGGAGCGGATCTCGGCCTTCCTCGGCTGAGCCCGCGCCACCCTCACGCCCCGCAGGGCAAACCCCGCCGTCCCGATGATCGGGCGGTGAACGCTAGAGCTATGCCCGTGGACGGGCGAACTGCAAAGGACTGATCATGCTCAATTTTGACGAAGCCCGCTTTCTCGAGATCCAGGGCGGCGCCGTGGCGCTGGCGCCGCGCATCGATGCGGTGATTGCCGAGGCGATCTCGGCCGGGGCGACCAATCTCTACTTCCTCGGCACCGGTGGTGTTGCCTACCTGATGGAGCCCGCCGTGCAGCTGCTGCACCGCCGCTCGGGGTTTCAGGTGTTCAAGGACTACCCCGCCGAGGTGGTGCTGACCGGCACCGCCAACCTCACCGACAAGTCCATCGTGGTGATGCCGTCGCTCTCGGGCACGACGAAGGAGAGCGTCGCGATGCTCGAGAAGGTCAAGGAGATCGGCTGCACGCTGATCACGCTGGTGGGGCACGCCCAGACGCCGCTCGGCCTTGGGGGCAACCCGGCGCTGGTGAACTTTGCCGAGGACGACACGTCGTCGGAGTCCTTCTACATCCAGTCGCTGCTCATCGCGCTTTCGGTGATGAAGGCCCGCGGAGAGATCGACAATTACGACGCGCTGGTCGCCGAGATGCAGACCGTGCCGCAGGCGCTGCTCGACGCCAAGCGCGCCTTCGAGCCGAAGGCCGAGGAGTATGCGAGCATCATCGCGGGTGCCGACTATCACATGTTCACCGGCGCCGGGAACATGTGGCCCGAGGCGCTCTACTATGCGACCTGCATCCTCGAGGAAATGCAGTGGATCCGCACCCGCCCGGTGCACGCATCGGACTTCTTCCACGGCCCGCTGGAGCTGATCGAGACGGGCGTGAGCCTCATTCTCTTCCGCGGCGAGGATGCCTATGATGCTCTGGCAGAGCGCGTGGCGCAGTTCGCGCCGCAATACACCGACCGCTTCACCGTGCTCGACGTCGCAGAATTCGCGCCGCGCTCGCTATCGGAGGAGATGCGCGCGCTGCTCTCGCCTGCCATGATGGCAACGCTGCTCGAGCGGCTGAGCGCCCATCTCGAGGTGATGCGCGACCACCCGCTGGTGACCCGCCGCTATTACAAGCGCGTCGCCTACTGATGTTCTGACGGGGCCCGGTGCGATGCCGGGCCCCTTTTCCTGCCGGAGACCTTCGTGACCAGACTTCGACTTGCTGCCGCCGGTGACAATTGCATCGATCGCTTCCTGACCCGCAAGATCGCCCGTGTCGGGGGCAACGGGCTGAACGTCGCCGTGAACTTCGCGCTCGCAGGGCATGGCTCGGCCTATTTCGGCGCGGTTGGAGACGACGCGGACGGGCGCTGGACCCGCGCCGAGCTGAAGGCGAGGGGGGTGGACGTCGACCATCTCGAGATCCGGCCCGAGCCGACCGCCTACACCGACATCGCGCACACGCCGGAAGGCGACCGCCGGTTCCTGTTCGAGGAGTTCGGCGCGAGCGGTGCCTATTTCCCCTCCGACGAGGCCGTGGAGACGCTCGGGACGATACAGCATCTGCATCTGGGGCTGCTGCATGGCAGCGAAACGCTGGTGGCCTCTCTCGCGGGAGGCGGGGCGACGATCTCGGTCGATTGTGCCGTGAACCCGTTGCCATTGCCGGTCGATGTGGCCTTCGGCTCTGTCGGTGAGGATCTGGCGGCGGCGCTCAGCGAGCGCGATCGCCTGCTGGCAATCGGCCACCGGCTGGTGATCGTGACCCGGGGCGCCGACGGCGCCATCGCCTCGGACGGCCAGAGCAGCTGGTCCGTGGCCGGCAAGCCGATCCGCCCGGTCGATACCACGGGCGCGGGAGACAGCTTCATCGCTGGCTTCATCGCGTGCTGGAAGGAAACGGGAGACGTGGCGGCCGCGCTCGACGCCGGGACCGAGCGCGCCGCGGTAACCTGCATGACGCTCGGGGGCTTTCCGCAGGACGGGCGCGCGTTCTAGCGGGGCGGCCCTCAGGCCTCCGCCATCGCGCGCGCCATCAGCACCTCGCCTTCCGGGTCGTGAAAGCTCCACAGGTCGTGCAGGGTCAGGCCAACGGTCTCGCCGAGGCGGGCGCGTTGCGTGGCGAAGGCGGTGAGCGTCTCTCCGGCGGCCTCGAGCGTCAGGCGGAAGCGGCCGCCGAGATAGGTGCAGCCGGTGATCCGGCCGCGCAGAGGGGCGTCGTGCGACAGGCGGATGTTCTCGGGGCGGATGCTGGCATGGGTCGGGCGACGCGTGTTGGTGCGGGTCGGCACGCGACAGCCCAGCACCTCGATCCGCAGCGCGTCCGGGGCCGGTTCGCAGGCCCGTGCCGAGACCACCGCACCATCGCCCACGAAGCCCGCCACGAAGCAATCCGCCGGCTCGCGGTAGAGCACTTCGGGCGCCGCGAACTGCCGGATGCGGCCACGCTCCATCACCGCCACCCGGTCGGCCAGTGCCAGCGCCTCGCCCTGATCGTGGGTGACGTAGAGCATCGTGGCGCGGGTGCGCTGGTGGAACATGCGAAACACCTCCTGCATCGAGGCCCGCAGCGCGAGGTCGAGATTGGCCAGCGGCTCGTCGAGCAGCATGGCGCGCGGCTCGAACACCAGACAGCGCGCCAGCGCCACGCGCTGCCGCTGCCCGCCCGAAAGCTGCGCCGGCATGCGATGGGCGAACGCGCTCAGCCCGGTCAGCGCCAGCGCCTCGGCAACGCGGGCGTCGCGCTCGGGCTGCGGAACGCGGCGCACCTCGAGCGGGAACGAGACGTTGCGCGCCACGCTCTTGTGGGGCCAGAGCGCGTAGGACTGGAAGACGATGCCGATCTCGCGCGCTTCGGGGGCGATGAAGCGGGTGGCGTCGGTCATGACCTCTCCGCCAAGCGTGACGCTGCCCTCGCTCGGGGTCTCGAAGCCGGCGGTGAGGCGCAGGAGCGTGGTCTTGCCACAGCCCGAGGGGCCGAGCAGCGCCACGAATTCGCCCGAGCCGATATCGGCGCTGACGCGGTCGAGCGCGGCGTGGCCGTCGAAGCGCTTGGTGAGGCCGGAGAAACTCAGCTCTGCCATGGGATGGTACCTTTCGGAAAATGCCGGGCGCCCAGCTGCACCGCTGCCATCAGGGCTATGATCAGGCAGGTGATCGACATCGCCAGCGCGGATGCCATGACGGTTTCGCCGCTGTCCTCAAGATTGAAGATCACCACCCCCAGCGTCTCGGTGCCCGAGGACCAGAGCAGCGCCGACACCGTAAGCTCGTTGACCGCGGTGAGGAAGACGAGGATCGCGCCGGCCGCCGCCGAGGGCGCGGCGAGGGGCAGCACGATGGCGCGCAGCCGCCGCCCCAGCCGGGCGCCGACGCTGGCCGCGGCCTCCTCCATCGCCGGGTCGAGCTGTGCGAGGCTCGACTGGATCGGGCGCAGCATCACCACGAAGAACCGCGCAAGATAGGCCATCAGGATGATCCAGATCGTGCCATAGAGCGTGAGGTCGGTGAAGGGCAGGCGCGTGAAGGTGAGGATGCAGGCGATCGACAGCACCACGCCGGGCAGCGCGTAGGGCAGGTCGATCAGCCCGTCGAGCAGGCGCGTGATGCGCGAGGGGCGGCGTTCCATCAGCCACGCCAGAGGCAGGCAGATGGCCATCAGGATCAGCGCCGCCGCGACCGCGAGGAACAGCGAGTTGGCATAGGCCCGGCGGGTGACCGGCTGCACCAAAAGCGCCTCGTGCCAGGCCTTGAAGGTCGCGGTCTCGAAGCTGAGCGGCACGCCGTAGGCCGGGATCAGGGAGGTCGCCAGAAGCGCCAGCAGCGGCAGCACGAGGATCATCGCGATGAAGGCCCAGAGCGCAATCTCCACCGGCAGCCGGGCGCGCCCGAGCGAAAATGCCAGCGGCGTGCCCGAAAGGCCAACGAGGCCGAAGCCACCGCGCGACAGCACGACCCGCCCGGCCAGCACGCCGGCGATCGCCACCAGCCCGATCAGCAAAGACAGCACCGCCACCTCGGGCAGCACGCTGGGGCCAAGCCCCACGAGGCGCTGGTAGATCAGCGTCGGCAAGGTGGAATACCGGGCCGGAATGCCCAGCATCGCGGGAATGCCGAAATTGCCGAGCGCGGTGACAAAGGCCATCGCCGCCCCGGCGATCAGCGCCGGCATCGACAGGGGCAGCACCACCTGCGCCCAGACCCGGAGCGTGCCGCCGCCGCACATGCGGGCGGCCTCGACGAGATCGGCGGGGATCATGCGCAGCCCGGCGCGCAGGGTGAGAAACACCAGCGAGGCGTGCTGGATGCCCAGCAGCAGCACGATGCCTTGCGGGGAATGCAACGGCTGCGGACTGCCGAGCGGCGGCGCGAGGCCCAGCATCTTGAGCAGCACCGAGGAGGGGCCGGTGACCTGCATCCACGCCAGCGCGGTGATCTGCGGCGGGATCATCATCGGCACCATCAGGCAGAACACCAGCGCGCCCTTGCCGCGGATGTCGGTCAGCGCCACGAGAAAGGCGAAGCTCGCACCGATCAGGATCGAGATCAGCGTACCGCCCCCGGCGGTCACCAGCGAGTGCAGCAGTGCCGTGCGCGTGCCCTCGCGGGTCAGCACGGTCGTCAGGTGCTCGGATGTCAGCCCGTCGCCAAGGCCCACGCCCTCGAGCAGCAGCCGCAGGACCGGGCCGAGCGCGATCAGCGCGACCGGCAGGAGGATCAACGGAAACAGCCGGTCCAGGGACCGGCTGCCGCCTTTTCGCAAACGCGTGGCGATCATTGCACGCCGAAGATCTCGGCGAAGCGGGCCTTGTTGGCCTCGGCGTCGTCAAGCGCCTTGGCGGGGTCGAAGTCCATCAGCGTGATCTCGTCGCGCGAGGGGAAGCCCTCGGGGCTGGCAACGCCGTTGCGGGCCGGGATGTAGCCCATGTCGACCACCAGTTCCTGACCGGTTTCACTGAGCACGAAGTCGACGAATTTCTGCGCCGCGTCCTTGTTGTCGCTGGCCTTGAGGATGGCGACCGGCTCGGTCACGTAGGAGACGCCCTCTTCGGGGAACACGAACTCGACCGGCGAGCCGTCGGCCTTGGCGCGCAGCGCGAGGAAGTCGACCAGCACGCCATAGGGCTTCTCGCCGGAGGCCACGGCCTTGAAGGTGCCGCCATTGCCGCCTTCGGCGCGGGCGTTGTTGTCGGCCAGCGCCTGGTAGTAGTCCCAGCCCAGACCGTCGGTCTCGGTCAGCGTTGCGAGGTGGATCAGCGCGGCGCCGGAATAGAGCGGCGAGGGCATGGCCACGAGGTTGGCCATCTCAGGCTTGGCAAGATCGGCCCACGAGGTCGGCACGGTCTCGGCGCCGGTGTTGTAGGCGATGCCGGTGGTGATCAGCTTGGTCGAGTAGTAGTGGCCGTCGGGGCTGTAGAGCGCGGCGTCATAGGCCTCGGCCTCGGGCGAGTCGTAGGCCGCGAGCAGGCCCTGCTGCGCCATGCCCTCGAGCGTCACGGTGTCGGCGATCAGCAGCACGTCGGGAGAGGGGGCACCCGCCTCGATCTCGGAGGTCAGGCGGGCCATCAGCTTGGTGGTGCCGTCGCGGACCCAGTCGACGGTGATGTCAGGGTTGGCTTCCATGAAGGCGTCGACGGTCTGCTGCGCGTCCTGGTTCGGCTGCGAGGTGTAGAGCGTCAGGGTCTCGGCGGAGGCAAGGGTCGGCAGGGCCAGCGCGCAGGCCGCAGCAATGAGGGAACGGGTCATCGGAAACTCCGGTTGGGTTGCTCTTGTCCGAGGGCGGGTCGGGGAGACGCCGTCGGTTGCGGACCGTCTAGGGGGCTTCGATGACAGCTGAATGACGAGCTTCAAGATATTGAAAATAATGACGAACGTAACGTTCTGGCAAAGCCTGTCAGGGCTGCCCCGATGGCCGGGGCAGCCTGTTGCATGGTGTCGGAATATGATGCCGATGGCTGCGCACAGGCGCTGATGGCTTGCCGGCGTAGCGTCCCTAGGTCTCCGGCGTCTGCGGCACCGTCAGGTCGGTGATGCGCGTCACGATGGCGTCGTGATCCGAGAGCGGCCGTCCGGTGGCATCGAGCGAGGAGCGGATCTCGGTCTCTTCGAGGCGCATATTTCGGGCGAGGAACCAGTCGAGCTTCATCTGCCGTTCCGGCCAGCGGGTGATCAGGCTGGGCCGCGTGGTCGGCTGATCCTCGGGGCCGCCATGCACGGTGAAACCGGCCTCGCGGGCAGCGTCGAACAGCCTCTCGGCGCGCCAGTCGCCGTCGTTGTGGTTGCCGGTGTTGAGATCGCCGCCGATCAGCACCGGCAGGCCGGGGAAGGCCGCGTCCAGCGCCGCGATCAGGCCGCGGATCTGCATCTCGCGATGCTCCGGGCCGCAGGCGCTTTCGAGATGGGTGGAGATCGCCAGCAGCGGGCCGGCCTCGGTGTCGACCGTGGCGCCGACCGCGATGCGCTCGCCAAGCCGCGGCTGCTCGGCATCCGAGAACCACTGCCGCTCGCCCCAGAGCCGGAGCGCGAAGTGATCGCGCAGGTCGGTCTTCGCCATCAGCGCGTTGCCGTGGTAGCCGAGCGCATTGTGATCGTCCTCGCAGAACGCGTGCTCGATCGGCGAGCCGAGCCCCATCTCGAGAAACTCGACCGCGTAGGCGTAGGCCATGCCGAGCCCGCCCGCGATGTCGCGGGTGGTGTTGCGCTGGCCGGTGCGGGCCATGCCGTGATCCATCTCCGACAGCAGCAGCAGGTCGCAATCGGCCATCTTCTGCGCCGCCCCCTCGGGAAACAGGCAGCGCTCGAGGTTCCACGCCCCCACGGTCAGGGGCAGGGCGAGCGCCGCTGAAGGCGCCGCGCCGCCGGTCTCGATCAGGTTCATCCCCGCGACCTGCGCCATGTGGCTGTCATGAGCGCTGACGCTGCGCGGCAGCGCACGCAGCGCCAGATCCGCCTCGGTCGGGACCGGCAGGTCGGGAACCGTGTCGCGGATCATTCGGCGGGCACCGCGACGGGCTGCGATGCGGTCTCGATGCGGCGGCCGGTGCGGGCGTCGAAGAGATGCACGCGCGAGGGCGCGACCCCCAGATGCACGGTCTCGGGCAGGGGCGCTTCGCTGGTGTCGATGATCGCCAGCGCCTGCTCGCCCACGAAGCCGTGCACGATGCGCTGCGCTCCAAGTTCCTCGACATAATCGACCCGCATCGGTACGCCGCCGGGCGTGATGCGCAGATCCTCGGCCCGCAGGCCAAGCGTGACCGGCCCGGCCTCATGCGCCACCGGCGCCAGCGCGTGGCCGTCGAGCATGACCTGGCCGTTCTCGACATTGGCGTCGAGCAGGGACATCGCCGGGGCACCGATGAAGGAGGCCACGAAGGTCGAGGCCGGGGCGCGGTAGACCTCGAGCGGCGCGCCGATCTGCTCCACCCGGCCGCCGTTCAGAACCACAAGCCGGTCGGCCAGCGTCATCGCCTCGAGCTGGTCGTGGGTGACATAGAGCGAGGTGGTGCCAAGCCGCTTCTGCAGCTTGCGGATCTCCATCCGCATCGACACGCGCAGCTTGGCGTCGAGGTTCGACAGCGGCTCGTCGAACAGGAAGGCCGAGGGCTGGCGCACGATGGCGCGGCCCATGGCGACGCGCTGGCGCTGGCCGCCCGAGAGGGCGCGCGGCTTGCGGTTGAGATAGGGGCGCAGCTCGAGCATCCGCGCCGCCTCGGCGACGCGCTCCTCGATCACCGCCTTGCTCTCGCCGCGGTTCTTGAGCCCGTAGGCCATGTTGTCGCGCACGCTCATGTGGGGATAGAGCGCGTAGTTCTGGAACACCATGGCGATGTCGCGCTCGGCCGGGTCAAGCTGGTTGACCAGCCGCTCGCCGATGCGGATCTCGCCTTGGGTGATGGTCTCGAGCCCGGCCACCATGCGCAGCAGGGTGGACTTGCCGCAGCCCGAGGGGCCGACCAGCACGATGAACTCGCCGTCGCGGATCTCGATATTGACGTCGGCCACCGCTGCTTGGGCGCTGCCGCCATAGGTCTTGCCGACATTGGTCAGAGAGAGATGTGCCATTACTTGTCGCTTTCCGTCAGGCCCTTGATGAACATGCGCTGGAAGATCACCACCACCGCAACCGGGGGGACCATCGCCAGCACCGCAAGGGCAAAGGCTTCGTTGTAATCGGGGATCTGGCTGCCGACCCAGACCTGCAGGATCGACTTGATGCCACGCATGAGCGTGAAGAAGCTCTCGTCCGTGGTCATCAGCAGCGGCCAGAGATACTGGTTCCAGCCATAGATGAACATGATGATGAAGATCGCCGACATCATCGTCTTCGACAGCGGCACCAGCACGTCGATGAAGAACTTCACCGGGCCGGCGCCGTCGATGCGCGCCGCCTCGAGCAGCTCATCGGGGACCGAGCGGAAGAACTGCCGGAAGAAGAAGGTGCCGGTGGCCGAGGCCAGCAGCGGGACGATCAGGCCGGTATAGGTGTTCAGCAGGTGCAGCTCGGACATCACCTGATAGGACGGCATGATGCGCACCTCGAGCGGCAGCAGCAGCGTCGCGAAGATGGCCCAGAAGATCAGCGTCGCAAAGCGGAAGCGGAAATAGACCAGCGCGTAGGCCGCCATCATCGACAGCACGATCTTCCCGACCGCAAAGCCCAGCCCCATGATCATCGAGTTGGTGAGCATCAGGAGCCCGGTCACGTCGCCGGTAAAGCCGCCGCGGCTGGTGAGCACCTTGGTATAGGTCTCGGCGCCATGGCTGCCGGGGGTGATGTAGAGGCCGTTCGAATGGATATCGATCGCGGCATGGGTGGAGGACATCAGCGCCATCACCACGGGCACGCAGAGAAACAGCGCGCCGAGGATCAGGATCAGGTGGTCGAGGGGTTTGATCTTCTGCATGGCCTTACCCGTAATGCACGCGGCGTTCGAGGAAGCGGAACTGCAGCACCGTGAGCAGCGCCACCACCACCATGAGGATCACCGACTGCGCCGAGGAGCCGCCGATGTCGTTGCCTTTGAACCCGTCGAGATAGACCTTGTAGACCAGCGTCATCGGGTTGTTGGCGGGCTTGTCCTTCACGATGACGTCGATGATCGGGAAGGTGTCGAACATCGTGTAGGTGATGTTGATGACCAGCAGGAAGAAGGCGGTGGGCGCGAGCAGCGGCAGGGTGATGTCGCAGAACCGGCGCCAGCCGGATTTCGCGTCGATCAGCGCCGCCTCGCGCACCGAGACCGGCACCGATTGCAGGCCCGACAGGAAGAAGATGAAGTTGTAGGGGATCTGCTTCCAGACCGAGATCACGATCAGGGCGCTGGCGGTGTCCCAGTAGTCGATCCCCACCCGCAGGTCGTGGCCGAACCAGGCGGCGATCTGGGTGAAGGGGCCCATATGCATGTCGAAGAACATCATGCCGATGAGGCCCGCCACCGGCGGCGCGATGGCGTAGACCGAGATCAGCAGCGTCTTGTAGGTCTCGGCGCCGCGGATCACCTTGTCGGCCTTGACCGCGAGCAGCAGTCCCAGCCCGAGCGACAGCGCCGTGACCACGACGCAGAAGAAGGCGGTGAAGGCGGCGGTGGACATGTAGCCGCGGCTGGTCAGCGCGTCGGTGTAGTTGTCGAGGCCCACGAAGGTGGCGCCAAAGCCAAACGGGTCCTCGAGATAGAAGGACGAGGTCACCGCCTGCACCGAGGGCCAGTAGAAGAAGATCGCCACCACCGCGAGCTGCGGCAGCAGGAACATCCACGGCGTCAGCGGGCGGTCGAACTGGACGCGCTTGACGGGGTTGGCGGTCTCACCGGACCACCAGCGGCGGAGCCGGGTGAACAGCGTGCTGTCGGCCTCGGCGAGGGAAAGGGGGGTGTCGGTCACGGGCGTGTCCTGATCGGGGGCGGGTCGTCCCGGTTTGCGCCGGGCGCGGCAACAAGAGCGGCAACGGAAACGGGGGCCGGGCGCTTGGCCCGACCCCCAGACGCGGTCGATGCTGGCTTAGTTCGCGGTCTTGGCGAAGCGCGCGAGCAGGGCGTTGCCCTCTTCCTCGATGATCGAGAAGGCCTCATCCACCGACACTTCGTCCGAGAAGATGCGGTTGAACTCGCGCTCCATCACCGAGCGGATCTGCGGGTAGAAGCCCATGCGGTAGCCCTTGGACCATTCACCGCCTTCGAGCATCAGCTGCTGGATGCCGACCTCGGCCACCGGCTGGTCGTCGTAGTATCCTTCCGACTTGGCGAGCTCGTAGGCCGCTTCGGTGATCGGAACGTAGCCGGTGCTGCGGTGGTAGAAGAACTGGGTCTCGGGCGAGGTCAGGAAGGTGAAGAACTGCGCGGTGCAGGCGTTCTCTTCCTCGGACTTGCCGGCCATGGCGAAGAGCGCCGCGCCACCGATGAAGCTCTGGGTGCCGGCGCCTTCGATGCTGTCCCAGTAGGGCATGTAGACGGCGTCGAAGTCGAACTCGGCCGACTGCTGCAGGCCGCCGAAGGAGCCCGAGGAGCCGATCCACATGGCAGCCTCACCCTCTTCGAAGGGCTTGAGGTTGTCGGCCCAGCCGGCACCGTAGAAGCCGTAGAGATCTTCGTCGGCCCAGGCCTTGAGCTTCTCGAACATCATTTTCTGGTTGTCGTCGCTGACGAGGATCTCGGTGCCCTCGAAGCCGTCATAACCGTTGTTGTTGGTGGCGAACTGCTGGTTGTTCCGCGACTTGAAGTTCTCGACCATCATCCAGGTCAGCTGCGAGGCGGTCATCGGGATGTAGCCGGCATCGCGCAGGGCGGGGGCGATCTCTTCGAACTCTTCCCAGGTCTTCGGCGGCTCGACGCCTGCGGCCTCGAAGGCCTCGGTGTTGTAGTACAGGATCGGCGCCGAGGAGTTGAACGGCATGCCGATGAACTTGCCGTCGGCATCGGCGTAGAAGTTGCGCACGCCGGCGATGAAGGCCTCGCGGTCGAACTCTTCACCGGCGCCGGTGATCAGGTCCTCGGCCGGAACGGTCGCGCCCTTGGCGGCGATGATGGTGGCGGCGCCGGCGTCGAACACCTGCAGGATGTTGGGCTGCTCGCCCGAGCGGAAGGCCGCGATGCCCGAGGACAGCGCCTCTTCATAGGTGCCGCGCGAGACCGGCGTCAGGTTGCACTGGTCCTGTGCGGCGTTGAACTGCTGTGCGATCTCGTTGATCACTTCGCCGTTGCGGCCACCCATGCCGTGCCACCAGCTGATGTCGGTCGCGGCGTAGGCGGTGGAGGCGGTCAGCGCCAGTGCGATGGCGGTCGATGCCGTCTTGATCATGTCCCAGGTCCTTCTTCGGGGGTTTGTTCGTTGCGCGACGGCTAGGGGCGCTCTGTGACAGTAGGGCTTAGGATTTGTGAAACTTTCGCGTCATGCGAATAGGTTGCGGCGGGGGGAGCGGTCCGAAGTGCCGGCCGGACGCGCGATTCACCGAGACGGGACCTTGATCCGCCTTTAAACTGTCACCCTTCCAGAGGCATAAGGCGTCATGTTCGAAGACACTCCCATCCGTCCGACGGTTCGCGTCGTGATCCGCAAGGGCCCGCTGGTGCTGGTGCAGGTCAAGAGCCGCGAGGGCGGCCCGCGCTACCTGACCCTTCCCGGCGGGCGGCAGGAGCCCGGCGAGAGCATGGCGGATTGCGCGCGGCGCGAATGTCTCGAAGAGATCGGCGTCATCCCGGTGCTGGGTGACGTGCTGCACGTGGCCGACGTGTTCCGGACCCGCGAGGGTGGGCTGCGACAGCTCTCCGAGGTCCTGTTCGCGGCCACCGTGCCCGACAGCTACGTGCCCCGGCTCGGCAGCCATCCCGACAAGCGGCAAGTGGCGACCGACTGGGTTGACCCCGCAGCATGCGGCGCCGACTTCCTGCCGCGCTACGATCTGGCGCTGATCGACCCCGACGCCCCCGTCTATCTCGGAGCCCTGCGCTGTGAAACGCCCTGACGCCGTCGAGGAAAACCTCTCCTTCCTGTTCGCCGAGCTCGACGGCCAGCTGGCGCGGCTGCTCGCCTATTTCGAAGCCCCGCGCCGCGAGACCGCCGAGGCATTGATCGCGCGGGCGGGTTATTCGCAGAACCTCGCCTCGCGGGTGCGCAAGGCCTGCCTTGCCGGCATGATGCGCGGCAAGCCGAACGCGGCGCGCGACCTGCGCCTGCAGGGGGTCGACACCATCGCCCGCAACCTCGACCTGATCTCGCGCCTTGCCCGCCGCTCGGTCCGGCACGCGGGCAATATCGAGCGCACCAAGCTGCTGCGCGCCGACGCCTATCTCAAGCCGCTCGGTCGGGTGCGCAAGGCGGTGGCCCGGGTGCAGGAGGCGCGGGCTGCCGGCGACAGTCGCCTGGCGGTGCAGATCGGCGCCATCCGGGCCGAGCTTGGCGCCTTTCACGACCAGCTCTTCCGCACCTACACCCGCGACATGCAGGGCTCCAAGCACGCCGACGACCTCGCCCACGGGCTGCTGACCCTGAACGAGGTCACCCGCATGGGCGAGGCGCTCCAGACCATCAGCGAGGCGATCCTGTCGACCAATATCGGCCAGACCGTGCAGTTCGAGCGCTACTTCACCCTGCGCAGCGTCCTTGCGGGCGTCGGCAAGGAGGACGAGGAGATCAAGCTGCAGCCGCTGGCCGAGACCCGCTCGGGCAGCGCGATCTCGAGCGTCACCATGCGCGACGGCAATGGCCGCTCGGTGGACGCGGTGTTCAAGGATGGCGACCGGCGCAAGGTCAAGGAAGAGCGCGTCGGGGTGAAGAGCTGGAACTCGGTCTATCCCGGGCTCGCGCCCGAGATCCTGTCTTACGAGAAGCGCGGCGACAGCGCGGCGCTGCTGATCGAGCACCTCTCGGGGCAGACCTTCGAGGACATCGTGCTGGGCGGCAGCGCGGCCGAGCTCGACGCCGCGCAAACGGCGCTGCACCGCACCGTGCGCGACATCTGGCGCCAGACGCTCACCGATGAGCCCGCCGAGATGCGCGCCATGGAGCAGCTTGGCAAGCGCATGAGCGACGTCTACCGGTTGCATCCGAAATTCGCCACCGGGACCCAGCGGCTCAACGGAGCCACGCTCGAAAGCTTCGACGCGCTGATCGCCGCCGCCGCCAGTCGCGAGGAGGCGCTCAGGGCGCCGTTCTCGGTCTATATTCACGGCGATTTCAACCTCGACAACATCATCTACGAGGCCGGCGAGAAGAAGGTGCGCTTCATCGACCTGCACCGCTCGCGCTATATGGACTACGTGCAGGACGTGTCGGTCTTCATGGTGTCGAATTACCGGTTGCAGGTGCTCGACGCCGGGACCCGCGCCCGCATCGCCTCGGTCGCGGTCGAGATGCACGACATGGCCGCCAAGTTCGCCCGGCGCCAGAAGGACAAGAACTTCGAATACAGGCTGGCGCTGGGGCTGGCGCGGAGCTTTGCCAGCTCGACGCGCTTCATCGTCGACAAGAACCATGCGCGCCGCATGATGCTGCGCGCCCGCTACATTCTCGAAGCCGCGCTGGCCGTGCCCGAGGGCAAGGAAGCGCGGCTCAAACTGCCCATAAGGATGCTGTTCAGTGACTGACAAGATCGGGGTCATCGGAACCCCCGGAAAATGGTCGACCGAGGCGCTCGCGGATGCGATCGAGGCACGCACCGGCTTTCGGCAGGTGATCGACATGGCGCGTGTGACGCTGGATCTAGAGGCCGGCACGCTGCTTTGCGACGGCGTCGACCTCTGCACGCTCGACGGTCTGGTGATCAAGAAGGTGGCCGAGACCTACAGCGCGCACGCGCTCGACCGGCTCGAGATGCTGCGCGTGGCCGAGGCCAAGGGCGTGAAGATCTTCAGCCCCGCCACCGCGATCCTGCGCCTGATGGACCGGCTCGCCTGCACCGTGACGCTGAACGCCGCCGGCGCGCCGATGCCGCCGACCACCATCACCGAGGATGAGACGGCGGCGCGCGCGGCTCTGGCGCGCTACGGGGCGGCGGTGTTCAAGCCGCTGTTCTCGACCAAGGCGCGCGGCATGGTTCTGCTGGAGGCAGACGCACCTGATGCCGAGGCGCAGATCGCCGCCTTCAAGACCCAGAATCCGGTGATGTATATCCAGAAGAAGGCCGACCTCTCGGGGCACGATCTGGGCATGGTCTTCCTTGGTGGCGAGTATATCTGCACTTATGCGCGGGTGAGCCAGACCGACAGCTGGAACACCACGATTCACTCGGGCGGCAAATACGCGCCCTACGAGCCCGACGCCGAGCTGATCGAGCTGGGCCGACGTGCGCAGGCGCCGTTCGGGCTGACCTTCACCACCGTCGATATCGCGCTGACCCCGGACGGGCCGATCGTGTTCGAGGTTTCGGCCTTCGGCGGCTACCGCGGCGCGCAGGAGGGTTGCGGCATCGACGCCGCCGCGCTGGTGGCCGATCACGTGCTGGAACAGGTGCGCGCATGAGCCGGGCGCAGGACATTCTTTCGCAGCTTGATCTTTCACCGGCCGAGGCGGCGGAGCCGTTCCACTTGAAGGTCGGGCCGGTGGGCCTCAGCGTGTTTTGCCCCGGAGATCTGCGGGCCGAGCTGGTGGGCTATTTCCACGACGCACTGAGCGACACGCCGGGTGAAACGCGCGTACACCTGCTGCCGGGGCAGGCGCTGCCCGCCGAGCCAGAGTGGCAGGACTGGGCGCGCGAGGCCGGAAAGGCCGGGCGCAAGGATGCGATTTACGGGCTCGGCGACGGGCGCCTGATCCGCAAGGTCCGCAGCGGCGTGACCTTCCTGCAGGCGCCGGGCGTGGCGGTGGCCTTCGGCCCGCTCGAGCAGAACGTCAGCACGGTGATCAACTTCATCAACACGCAGGTGCTGAACATCTGCCAGCGCGACGGCTGGCAGCTTTGCCACGCGGCGGCGGTCACCGGGCACGGCCGGACGCTGGCGATCTCGGGGCTGTCGGGCGGCGGCAAGTCGACCTCGATCCTGCGCATGATGGATCTGGAGGGCACCGCCTTCCTCTCCAACGACCGGGTGCTGGTCAGGGCAGGGCGCCCGCCGCAGGCGCTGGGCATCCCCAAGCAGCCGCGCATCAACCCGGGCACCATCCTCGGTAACCCGCGCCTGCGCGGCATGCTCAGCCCCGCGCGCCGGGCCGAGCTTGAGGCGATGCCCGCCGCCGCGCTCTGGGATCTGGAAGAAAAGCACGATCTCGTCGTGAGCGAGGTCTACGGGGCGGGACGGGTGCGCTTCGACGCCCCGCTGACCGACTTCTGGGTGCTGAACTGGGCCCGTGATGCGTCTGAGCCAACGCGCGTTGCGCAGGTGGAGCTTGCCAGCCGGCCCGACCTTCTGGGCGCGATCATGAAGAGCCCGGGGCCATTCTACCAGCATCCCGACGGCCGGTTCGAGCCCAACGGCGCCACGCCGGAGCCGGGGCCCTATCTCGCAGCGCTGGACGGCGTTCGGGTCTGCGAGGTCTCGGGCCGGGTCGATTTCGACGCGCTCGCAGCCGAGGGGCGCCGGCTCTTCGATGTCTGAGCCGCTCATGCCCGAGAGCTACCACGCCATCATCCGCCACGGCGCCTATCACCAGCGCGAAGGCGCGCCGTCGGCCCGTCAGCCCTATGCGCTGACCGACGAGGGCCTGGCGCAGGCCCGGGCCTGCGGTGACGAGCTGGCGGCCATGATCGCCCAGCACGGTCTGCAACTCGCGCCCGTGATCCATTGCTCGCACCAGCTGCGGGCGTGGCAGACCGCTACGGAAATCGCCGACCGGCTGCGCGCGCATGGCCACGAGATCACTGAAATCCATGAGACCGGCGCGCTGGCCGAGCGCGGTCTGGGCTCTGCCGCCAACCTCACCGTGGCCGAGATCGAGGCGGTGCTGCGTGACGATCCGCGCCATGAGGCGCCGCCCGCGGGCTGGAAATCCGACAGCGACTACCGCCTGCCGCTCGAGGGCGCCGAAAGCCTGATGATGGCCGGCGCGCGCGTCGCCGGGCACCTTCGGGACAGCGCCGGGGCCGGGGCGGGGCGGCTGACCGTCCACGTGGGCCACGGCGCCTCGTTCCGGCATGCGGCACATCATCTCGGCCTGCTTGAAAAAGAAGATCTGGCGAAACTCTCGATGTTCCACGCCCGGGCGTTACTTCTCTGTTACAGGGGCCATGATAGCTGGTCCCGTTTCGCCGGTGCGTGGAAGGTCAGGACCCCGAAAGAGGACCCGATCGACTAGCGCCGGACCGTCAGGAAAGGGCCGCCAGTGGATCAGATCAGCCAGTCGACCGAGACCGCGGGACCGCTGTTGCCGCCCGTTCACGATCCTCTCGGGCAGCTCTCCGACCTGCCGCGCGAACTGGCGCCGTGGCTCGACCGCCCGGTGCCGCAGATCTCGGACTGCCTCGCCCGCGCGCGCGATCACGGCGGCTGGCACTGGCCCGAGCAGCCGGTGATCTTCGTCTCCGACGCCCATGCCGATGCCGAGGGCTTCCTGCGCTCGCTGGTGGCCGCCGGGGTGATCCGGCGCGACGGCGGGGCGGTCACGCTGACGCGGTTCGGCCAGAGCGCGCGGATCATCGTCGGCGGCGACAGCCTCGACAAGGGGCCGAGCAATCTCGATCTGCTCGACGCGCTGGCGGCGCTGCGGGCCTCCGGGGCCCAGTTCGACCTGCTGGCAGGCAACCACGACCTGCGGATGCGCATGGCGGTGGATGCGGTGCGTGGCCCCCGCAGCGCCCTGCGCGAGCATCTCTTCGTGCGCATGGGACGCAAGATCCTGCCCGCCCTGCGCGAGGTCTTCGATCGCTTCGTCACCTGCGACGATCTCGCCGCGCTGCCGGATGAGGCCGCCTGTGCCGCGCGCCTGATGCCCTCGAAGGGCTGGTCGAAGCGCTTTGCCAAAGCGGCGCGCGGGCAGCTTTCCGGCAAGGCGATCAAGAAGGAGATCACCAAGCTCGACGAGAAGCTGCGCAAGTTCGATCGCGAGCGCGCCAAGGTCGGCATGTCCCACCGCGAGCTTCTGGCGGCGGTGCTGAAATGCCATGACATCTTCTTTGTCCCCGGCGGCGCCTACGCGTGGTTCTATGACGAGATGGAGGTTGTGGCCCGCTGCGGCTCGCTGCTCTTCGTTCATGCCGGGCTTTGCGACGAGATGTGCCGCCTGCTGGTGCGCGGCGGCGCGGCGGAGGTCAATGCACGCTACCGCACCGAGGCCGAGACCGCCTCGCTGGGGTTCTATTTCGGGCCGCTCGCCAACCTGGTGCGGACCAAGTACCGCGCCTCGGACTGCACGCTGACGCAGACGGGTGTCGATCTGCTGCACCGCGACGGCATCCACATGATCGTGCAGGGCCACGTCAACAACCAAAGCGGCCAGCACCTACGCGCCAAGCGGGGCCTACTGCATCTCGAGGGCGATATCACTCTCGATCGCGCCTCGCGCCGGCTCGAAGGGCTTGAGGGCATCGGCGCGGGCGCGACCTTGATCTTTCCGTCCGGAGATGTGATCGGTCTCAGCCGTGACCACCCGACCGCGAAGCACTTCGCGCCGGGCCGTCTCGTCTAGATCCGGAGGCCGCGTGCATGGGCAACTCGAAGACCAGCTTCAGGCATGACTCGCTGCAGGATGCCAAGACCCTCAAGTCGCTCCTGTCGTCGCTGTCGAAAGGCTTTTCGAAGGGCGAGCTGACGCTGAGCGACGATGACGACGAACTGGTGCTCGAGACCGGCGAGTTGATGAACCTGCGCATCAAGGCCGAACGCGAGGACGGGCGCTGCGTGTTCAGCCTGCGCGTCACCTGGGCCGATCCGGCAGAAGCGCCGCACGCCAAGGGCACCCCGCGCATCGACGTCTGAGCAAAGCGCGCCCGTTGCGGGCACGGGCCAGTCCACTCTTCAGAGAACGCAATACACCTCCTGCGGGGGAGGGGCTCTCGGCGATCCGGCCGGTGCCACCGCCTGTCCCGAGAGCATCTGCGCGAGAGCGGTTCTCGCCCGGTTTGCCGGCGCGGCGGCACCGCGGCGCATCCTGTTCATAAAAGACGGGCCCGGCATCGACATGCCGGGCCCAAACTCGTTCTGACAGATCATCGATCAGAGCCCCGAGCGTCACGGCGTGACGCTCCGGAGGCCGTCCGATCAGACGAACACGAAGTCTTCGTCGCGCGACACCAGGAACACCACGTCCTGATAGTCGGCGTCTCCGGTGTTCATCTTGTCCTCGACGCCCACGCGCAGCCCGCTGCCGTCGGCAACCGCGCCCGAGAGGAAGTGCTCGCGATCGTCGGCGCTGAACTCGGCACCCAGCGAGTGGTAGATGTCGAGATCCAGATCCACGCCGTTGTCCTGCAGCACCGGTTTGTCACCGGTGAAGTCGAACACCAGCTCGTCGCTGAGACCCTCGACCATATCCTCGCCGTCGCGGACCACGAAGAAGGCGAGTTCGGCCCCCTCGTCGACGTTGTCGATCTGGTAGCTCGCACCGCCCGCCGGCGATTTCACATCCGCTTCGAGGATGGTGACGTTGGAGGCCGTGCCGGTCTCGCGGTCGTAGTAGTAGTAGCCGAGCGAGTTGTGGTAGCCGGCCTCGGAGCTGTCCAGTTCGATGGTGAAGTCGGCCTGGCCGTTGCCGATGAGGTAGTCGTCGAAGGCGATGCCGTTGATCTGATCTTCGGAGACTTCCTCTGCTTCGCGCAGGTCCGCGCCGTTGCCGAGCAGATCGCCGACAAAGGCCAGCTCGGTGGTGTTGCCGTCAGAGGCGCTGAGGAAGCGGCCGGTTTCAAGATCCGCGTCGACCCCGAAGGTGGTGCCGCCGAAGCTGACCTGCTGACCGTCGATGACCAGATCGGCGGAGCTGTGGGCGCCGCCGAAGGTACGCTGGAAGCCCTCGGTCACACCGGCGAAGCTCTTGCTGCCGAGGCTGACCTTGGCGAGCACCGGGTCGTGGTCCGACGCGCTCTCGTCGGTGACCGCGAACTCGCTGTTCACGTGCACCGCGTCGAACTCTGCGTCGAGGCCAAGGTTGTTGGACACGAGGATGTGGTCGAGTGACTGCGAGTTGCCCTGGAAGCTGTAGCTGTAGCGCTCGTCTTCCGGCAGCGAGTTGGTCAGGTTGACCAGCCCCGATCCCTCGAGCTCCTCCAGCGGGCTGACGAACTCGAACTCGTTGAAGTCGCCCAGCACCACCACGTTGGCGGCGCCGTCCTCGGCCAGAAGCTCGTCGACGAAGCCCTGAACCTCGGCGCTCTGCGCCTGCCGCTCATCGACCGCGCCGTTGACCGACGGGTCTTCCTGCAGGTCGGCGAACTCCTGATCGATCCCCATGATCGGGGCAGAGCCGCTCTTGGAGGAGAAGTGGTTGTTGACCACCGTCACCTCCTCGTCGCCGAAGGCGAAGCTTGCCACCAGCGGCAGGCGCCCGCCCTCGAAGGCCGCGCCCGCGTCCTGGCTCGAGATCGTCCGCACGCTTCCCTCGACCACCGAGACGCGCTCGGGGTTGTAGAGATAGGCGGTGCGGATGTTGCCACCGGGGATGCCGCCCGAGGTGTCGTCCGCGATGAAGGTGTTGTCGATATAGGCGTAGGTCGGACCGCCCGCCGCGGCGATGCTGTCGATCAGTTGCTGCAGCGTGTCGGAGGCCGAGGTGACGTCATCGGTGCCTTCGGCGCCGGTGTTGTCCTGGATCTCCTGCAGGCCGATGATGTCGGGCGTGTTGAGGTTGCTGACGATCTGGTTGGCGATCGCGTCGAAGCGGCCGTCGCCCAGGTCGTCGTCCACCGCGTTGTAGGTGCCCGGCAGGATGTTGGCCTCGTCCTCGATCACCGGATCGAGGTTGAGCACGTTGTAGCTGGCGATCAGCAGCTCGCCCTCTCCGGCGGTCAGGGTGCTGACCTCCGGCTCCAGCCCGGCCGAGACGACCTGGCTCAGGAAGTCGACGGTCGGGGTGATCTGGAAGTTGCCGTAATCGTAGTTCATCACGCCGGTGACGTTGCCGAGGCTGTCGCCGGTGTTGATGGCCGAGAGGTCGAGATCGAGCAGGTCGTAATCGGGATCGATCTGGATGCGCTCGGGGTTGAAGTCGCTCTCCGAGATGTTGAGCGTGCCGCGCTGCGACAGGCCGGAGGCGTTGGCCCCCATGTCGGTGACCGCGAAGAGCTCGTTATAGGCGTTGGTGCCGCTGACGGCGACCATATCCTGCGCGGTGACCAGCATGCCCTCGAGGGCCTCGAAGGCATCAAGACCGTCGGTGTCGACGTCGAACTCGGCGAAGCTGTCGCCGTCGATCGACATGTCGGGCAGCATCACGCCGCCTTCGCCGATGATCGTGGCGGTGACCGGGCCGAGATCTGCGATGGTCTCAATCTGCGGGCTCACCAGCTGGGTGGTGGGCAGGTTGCCCGAAGCCGATCCGCCCGGGTAGTACTCGGCGACTTCGCCGGTCACCGCCACGCTGTCGCCGACCGCCACAGTGGGCTCGCTGCCCGAGTAGACGAAGATCGCGTCGGAGGTGGCCGCGTCGCCGTCACCGGTGGGATCCTGCAGGTAGAAGCCGTTGCCGTCGACCGCGGTGACCACGCCTTCCACCCGGACCTGCTGGCCAGAGTAGACATTGTAGACCGAGGCCTCGGCATTGGCGGCGAGGAACTCGGCGTCGGTCATGCTGCCGCGCACATAGGCCGAGACATGGCCCGCGCCCTGCACGTCGCCGATGGTGGTGTGCAGGGTGGCGACCTCGATCTCGTGTACCACGGTGGTCTTGCTGTCCTCGTTGGTGACGATGAGCAGCGGCTTGCCCGAGGGGCTGTCCTGCATCGAGACGAACTCGAGCCCTTCCGGCTCGCTGTCGGCTTCGTCGCTGATCAAGTTGACATAGGCCGGGTCGGTCGGGTCGGTGACGTCGAACACCGCCACCGCGCTGGCGCGCTCCAGCGCCACGAAGGCGAAGGTCTGGCTGCCGATCTGGCCCACGGTGACGTTCTCGGGCTCGGTGCCCTTGTTGTCCGAGCGGCCATCCGGGTAGATGCCCGCCGCGTCGGCGATCTCGGCCAACGCCGAGCCGCTGTCGAAGACGAGGTTGCCCTCGGCGTCGAAGATCGAGAACGAGCGGCTGCCATAGGAGTAGAGCGCGTCGTAATCGCCGTCACCGTCGGTGTCGCCGTCGATGCCGGAGATCTGCAGGCGGCCCATCACGGCGTTGTCCTGAAGCTCGGCGGCGTTGGGGAAAGCGGTTTCGTCGAGGGTCACGTCGGCGAGGCGCACGTCGCTGTCGCGGGCGTCGCCCTCGTTGGCGGTGATGAAGTAGGCCTGACCGCCGACGGTGAAGCTTGTGAGGCCGTCGGGCATGCGCAGGCCCTTGACCGGCGCGGTGCCGAGGGTGAGCACGCCGTCTTCGTCGTTGGTGTCGATTTCGTTGCCATCCAGCGCGTGATCGACGGTGCCGAGCCCCTCGATGGAGATGATCTCGCCGGTGGTCAGGTCGACGGTGGCGATGGCGTTGGCCTCCTGCAGGGTCACGAAGGCCTGGCTGCTGTCGGCCGACACCGCGATGTACTCGGGCTCGAGATCGAATTCCGGCGTCTTGCCCGGGAACAGGCGCACGCCCGCCGCGTCCAGCGTGGCCGCGTCGAAGCCTTCGAAGCCGTTGACGTCAGCGGTCCAGGTGGCGGCATCCGCCGGGGTCACGTCGATGATCGAGATCGAGCCGGCCGGATCGATCGGATCGTCATTCTCGCCTTCATCGGCGGTGAGCACCTTGGTGCCGTCCGGCGTGAAGGTGACCATGTCGGGGCCGATGCCCACTTCGACGGTGGTGATCAGGCTGCCATCTGCGGTGTTGAAGAAGGCGGCGACACCGTTGGTCTGGTTGCCGTCCGCGTCCTCGACCTGCACCGCGGCCACCAGAACGCCGTTCTTGACGTCGACCGAGGTCACCGCCGAAGCACCGGGCACCAGCGCCGCGATGTCGAGGGTCTCGATCTGCGAGGCGGTCAGGTCGGAGGCGAGGGTGATCATCTCGACCGAGGTCTCGCCGCCGGCCACGAAGATCTTGTTGGTGGTCGGGTCGAAGGCGGGGATCTCGGCGCCGCTCTCGGAGTCGACGCTCAGCTCGCTGCGGGTGAAGGTCAGCTGCTCGGTGGCGACGGGGCCTTGCGGCGCGCTGTCGACAGCGTCCACATCGATGATCCGGGTGTCGCCGTCGAGGCCGGTGTCGTCTTCCGCGTAAGCGGTGCCGCCGTTAGCGGGGTTGTAGACGTCGTCGAGATACTCGGCCAGCGCGTCCTGCTCGGTGCCGTCATCGGCAAAGGTCGCGTCGCCGGTTGCACCGTCATTCTCGCCGTCGCCGTCGAGATCATAAAGGTCGACGCGGTCGGCGGCCGCGAGCGCGTCGAACGGGTAGCCGTCGCCGCCTCCGGCAAGGTAGTTCAGCGTCACGATGCGGAAGCCCTCGCTCGCGTCGCCCACCAGAGCGCCGTCGGACATCAGCTCGGCGATCACCTCACCGGTCTCGGGGTCGACGATGCTGGCATCGACGACCCGCGACCCGGCCTCGTTGTCGGCATCGTAGGAGAACTGCAGGCCCGAGACCTGCGGGAAGCGTCCGCCGCCGATGTCGCCAAGCGCGTGCTCGAGCACGTTGATCAGCTCCTGGCGGGTGACGGTGACCAGCGACAGGCCGTTGTTGAAGGCCAGCGCCGCCTGGATGTCGTTCTGGCTGATGCCGCCCTCGGGCTTGACCACGTTGCCGTCGCCGTCGGTCACCTCGGAGTTGGCGCTGCGCACCGCTTCGGTGCCGGCGGCGGGAACGATGGTCTCGCCGATCGAGGCGCGGATGCCGCCGCCGTTCTTGATCGAGACGACCACGGTCTCGTCCACTGCCTGGGCCGCGGCGAGGTTGGCATCGGCGGTGAGGTTGCCGAGATTGGTTTCCTGGGTGCGGACGCCGTCGGGATCGTCAACCGCGCCGGTGCCGGTGCGGTTGCCGTTCAGGAACACCTCGGAGACACCGAAGACGTTGCTTTCGGTGGCGACAATCTGCGCCTCGATGGCGTCGGCGATGTCCTGGATCTCGGGGTCGATCAGGCCCTCGGCCTCCAGCGCGGCGACACCTGCTTCATCGGTGGCATAGGCGCCCGAGATGGTCTCGTCGTAGCTTTCGGCGATGATGTTGCCGTCGGCGTCGAAGTCGATGACGAGGCGGCCGACATACTTGTAGGAGCCGTCGGTGTTGACCACCGCGGTGTTGGTGCCGCCGGCATTCTCGACAAAGAGCGGGTACTGGCCCTGATCGCTGTCACCGGCGCGGGGCGTGTCGTCGTCGTCAAAGAGGCGGGTGTTGGAGCCGCCCGCCACGATGATGTCGACATCGGTCAGACGCTCGGCCAGGTCGAGCTCGATGCTGATCTGCTGCATGTGCGCCAGCAGAACCACCTTGTTCATCTCCGGGTTGGCCTCAAGCAGGGTGTCGACCTCGGCCTGGATCTCGGCGGCCAGCGCGTCGAGCTCGGCGTCGGTGGGCGTGCCGCTGGCCCATGCGGGATTGACCGTCACGTCGCCGGGGCTCGAGATCGTGGCGAGCGTCGGGGTGGTGGCGCCGACCACGCCGATCATCTCGCCATTGGTGTCGATGACCGTCGAGGAGGAGACCACGTTGGCCTGCGGTGCCTGGCCGCCCTCGGTGACCAGCCCCGCCATGTTGGCGTCGGTCGAAAAGTCCAGGTTGGTCGAGAGATAGGGCATGTCGGTGCCGGTGAAGTCGAGACCTTCCAGCGTGGAGCCGGTGAGAGCCGAGAAGTCACCCTCGGCGGAGCCGTCGATCAGGCTCGCGAGCAGCTCGGTGCCGTAGTCGAACTCGTGGTTGCCAAGCGCGATGGCCTGCACGCCCAGCTCGTTCTGGATCTGGATGTCGGCGATGCCGGCCGAGCCGAACACCGCCTCGGAGGCGTCGAAGAACAGGCCCGGGATGATCGCGTCGCCCGAGGACAGCACGAGGGTGTTGTCTGCGAGGCCATCCTCGCCGAGATCCTCGGCGCGCAGCGCGTTCAACACGGCGGAGAGGTTCGGTGCGTCGACCACGGCCGCGGCGGCGGCCTCCTGGTCGGTGAAGTGCAGCAGCTCGAGGGTGAAGTCGGCATCACCGGGCGCCGCAGGCGCCAGCGCGTCGGCGTTCGCCACGGAGCCGGGCGAGCCCACGTTGGGAACATTCGCCGCGTCGCCGCCCATGGCGTTGGTGGCCACGGCGCCGTCGACGCCGGCCTGCGAGAAGGCCTGGGCGGCGACATCCCAGGTCTGGCCGTCATTGGCATCGGTCTCGGGGTAGGCGGCGCTGTCGATCACGTCCCCTGCATCCACACCGTCGCCCGCGCGGTCGGCAAACAGGGTGACCGCGTCACCGCCGCCGCCGAGACCGGCCGCGCTGTCGATGGTGCCGATCTGTACGTTGCTGAGGTCGCGCACGTCGCCCCAGGCGGCCTCGAAGGCTGCAATATCGGTGCTGTCGACCAGAACGATCACCGACTCGCCCGGCGCGATGGCGGTCAGCCCGGTGATGGCATCCGCCGTCGTCGCATCCTCGGACTCGTCGTCGTAGAACAGGTCGGCATCCACACCCTGCACCCAGGCGGTCGTGCCGATGTTCGTGATCTCGAACCAGTCGGAGGTCAGGTCGCTGCCGCTTTGGCCCGAGAAGATCTCGGAAATACGAAGGTCGAAAGCCATTGTCTTGCTCACCCTGTGATCATGCACAATTGAAAAGAGTCATTTCCGCGGCAGTTGGCATGGACCCATTGCAATCGTGAAGGTGAAATGCGTTAATTTACAAATATTTCATATGTTTAAGGGGATTTCAGGAAGCTGTCATCGGTCCGTCATCTTGCGTCACAAAACTGAGAGGTCGACGCACTAGGGTGTCTGGTTTTCCCCGCGAAGCGCTCCGGTTTTCCCGCTTCCCGGCAGGCATCGCGGCTCTGACCGGTATGGCTGCAAGCAGGCCGACAGGGTGGGCAGGATGTCGTTGGAGCGGCCGGCCTTACGCCGAGCAGCCGTGGAGGCGCCGCGCTTCGAAGGCGTCGAAGAGGTCCCGCGGTCCCATCTGCCCGCCCTTGAGCATCACCCGCATGCGATCCCTTTGCGGAGCGGCGTGGCTGGCGACGCAGATGCAGACGCCCGGGGCAAGCGTGTGTTCGAAAGCGAGTGCGTCGAACCCGAGCTGTGCGCAGATGCGGCTCGAGGTGTCGCCGCCGGCAAGGCCCAGATGCCCGACCTCGGCGCGGTCCAGCAAAGCTGCGACGAAGGCGGCGCATTGGTCGGCCAGCGCATCGGGGGAGAGCCCGTAATCGGCTTCGGGCAAGAGATGCACGAGCGTCGGGGTGCCGGCGCTCAGAAGCTCCCGGGCCGGTGGGATCAAGGCCCCCGACCGCAGTGCCTCGGGCGTGAGGGCCAGCTTCGCGTAGCTGCTGGCTTCGGCGACTTGCGTCGCCGTGGTCTGAGAGCGGCTGCCGGCGAAGAGCAAAATGTTGTTCGAGGCAGGAGGGAGCACCGCATTGGAGGGCTCCCGATGCGTCCCGGCGCCGAGGATTTCGGCGACGGAACTCGCGCCAACCAGAAGCTGCCGTCCACCGGCGAGGCGCAGGGCTTCGGCGATCCTCGGAAGGTCGTCCGCATGGGTGGCGTCGATCAGGGCCGGACCGGCGCGCAGGGTCTTTGCCACGTCCTCCGGGGTGCGGAGATCCGAGACCGAGATCAGGGCGAGCCCCTCCAGTCCCTGCGCGGCAAGGTGTCGGCGCAGGTCGGCCTCCCGCATCGGGGTCACCGGGTGCCGGCTCATGATCGGATGGCGGTCGATACGATGGGTCTCGCCGTCGGGTCCGCGGGCAAAGAGCGTGCCGAAGGCGCAATGGCGACCAAGGCTCGGCTGCCCGCCGATCACCGCCACTACATCCGGCGAGAAGCGGTCGATCAACGCCTGCGTCACGGCGCCGATCGATCCGACCTCGGGTGCGGAGTCGAAGGTCGAGCAGACCTTGAAGTGGATCACCTGCGGCGCCTCCGCCGCGACCCGTGGCCAGAGGCGGTCGATCTCGTCCCGGGCGGGCGCGGGCGCCAGAGAGCGCAGATCCGTGGGCAGGCCGAGCGCCTCGAGTCCGTCGTTGCCTGCGGCACCCAGCACCATGCGGGCGCGCATACCGGCCCGTTCATAGGTCGCGAGGCTGTCCGACGCGCCTGTGAAGTCGTCGCCGATGAAGACGATCCGCGCGCCCATCTCAGGGCGATCCGAAGAAGTCGAGCGCCGCGGCCAGCGCCGGGCGGGCGGCCGCGCCCTCGGCCAGCGATCCACCCGACCGGAGCACGTCATATGCCTCGCGGAGCGAGGCGATGCCTGCGTCCGGCCCCTGCGGGTGGGCGAGGATGCCGCCACCACACATGAACATCAGGTCGGAGGACTGCGCCGCCGCCAGCGTCTGCGGCAGGGTGCCAGCCCACTGGCCCGATGAAAACGCGGGCATGACCCGGTCATCGGGGCCGTCCTTGCTGAGCGCTGCGAGGCAGGCGCGGGCGGCGTCGGTGACTTCCTCGGCGGTGTCGACGAACTTGCCGCCGATGCCGTGCACGTGCATGTGGTCGATCCCCGTCAGCCTGAACAGTGCGTGGTAGGCCTGAAATCCCATCCCAAGCAGCGGATGGCGGCTCATGGCGCCAAAGCCGTTGCGATGGGCATGGATCGCAAGCGGGGTGTGGGTGCGCAGGCTTTCCATGCCCGAGAGGCCGCACCAGTTGAGGCTGGCCATGACGCAGGAGCCGCCCTCGCGCGCCACCAGATCGGCATGGCGGCGCATGGCGTCGGTCTCGTCGGTGATGTTGAACGCCATCATCACCTTGCGCCCGGTGCGCTCCTGCCACTTGTTGATCACCGCCATCACGGCGGGCACCCGCTCGGCCAGCGGCGCGATGTCGGGGTTGGCGCAAACCTCGTCATCCTTGATGAAGTCGACGCCCGCAGCGCAAAGCTGATCGACCAGCGCCGCGATCTCGTCCGGTCGCATCCCGACATTGGGCTTGATGATCGTGCCGAAGATCGGTGTCTCGGTCACGCCGAGGCTTTCGCGCGTGCCGGCGATGCCCTGTGCTGGGAGTTCAAAACGCGTCCGATAGGCCGCCGGGATCTCGAGCGAGAGCAGCTTCAGCCCGGTGATCTCGCCGATATCGAAGAGGTTGCCTGACACTGTCGCCGCCAGCGTCGGCAGGTTTCGCCCGATATTGCCGGTCGGAAAGGCGATGCGAATGCGGGCGCGGCGGAACGGCCCGGCAGGCTGCTTCCGCGCGATGTAGGCCGAGTGCAGCGTCGGGGCATCCGCGTGGTCCAGCTCTTCGATCGAGAGCACCTCGGCGGCGGCGCGGGCGCGCAGCTCTTCGGTTTCTCCGGCGACGCGCACGAAGGTGCCCGAGCTTTGCTCGCCCGCCATCATCGCCGCCACGTCGGCGAGCGGGTAGGGGGTTTCGAGCAGGTATTCGGCGATGATCCGTTCCATGCCGGCCTCAGAGCTTGCTCAGGTCGGGGAAGGGGCGCACCGGGTCCGAGCCGTCCCAGCCCTCGGAGGCGGTGCGGATCATGTCGAACATGGTGCCCTTGGGGCCCAGGACCTCGGAAAGTTCGATGCAGGTGCCGGGATGATGCTCCTCGGCGAAATAGGCGAAACGCCCGTTCTGGCCGACGCAGCCCGACATCTTCACGGTGAAGCCGCGCTCCAGCATCCGTTGCAGGTCGGTCTCGTAATCCGTGGTCCAGAAGGCCACGTGCTGCAACCCGCGAAGCCCTTTCTGCATGTAGTCGCGATACATCGACGGAACGTCGTTGCGGGTCTGGATCAGCTCGACCTGCATGGCGCCGGAATTGGCCAGCGCGACCGAGTTGTGCGGCTGGTAGCTCTGGCCATCGTAGAGATAGTCCTCGATCGGAACCTGCGGATTGTAGAACCACGGGCCGACGCCCATGGTCTCGGACCAGTATTTCATGCCCGCCTCGATATCGTCGACGACGTAGCCGAGCTGGCGGATGGGGCCAAGAAGGGTGCTCATTGGGAACCTCAGTTCATCAGTGTTTCGGGGAGCCATGTGGACAGCGCCGGGACGGCGGAGACCACGAGCAGGGACAGCAGCAGCGGAATGAAGAACGGCATCACCCCGGCGATCACCTGGGTGATCGGCATGCGCGAGATGATCGAAATCATGTAGAGGCTCATGCCCACGGGCGGGGTCAGCAGGCCGATCATCAGGTTCAGCACGAAGACAATGCCCAGCTGCAGCGGATCGACCCCGGCGGCGGTCAGCGCCGGCGCCACGATCGGCGCGATGATCAGGATCGCCGCGATGCTCTCCAGCGCCATGCCGACAACCAGCAGCAGGACGTTGACCAGCAGGAGCAGCACGACCGGGTTCTCCGAGACGCCAAGCAGCAGCGCCGAGACCTTCATCGGCACCTGGTCGAGAGTCAGGACCCAGGCAAAGAGCGCGGCGGTGGCGACGACGAAGAGGATGTTGGCGCTGGCCTCGACGGTCTCGCGCAGGGCGCCGATCACGGCGCGGCCGCTCAGGCTGCGATAGATCGTGAAGCCGATGAAAAGCGCGTAGGCTACCGTGACGCCCGCCACCTCGGTGGGGCCGAAATAGCCGCTCATCAGGCCGCCGATGAGCAGCACGGGCGCCATCAGCGCGGGGAACGAGATCACCGCCTTCTGCGCGATCTCGCGCGGTTTGGCGCTGACCTCGTCGCGCGGCAGGCCCTTGACCCGGGCGATGATCGCCACCTGCGCCATCAGCAGCGCGGTCAGCAGCAGCGCGGGCACGATGCCCGCCAGCAGCAGCTTCACCGCCGAGACATTGGCGACCGAGGCGTAGATGATGATCGGGATCGAGGGCGGGAAGATCGGGCCGATGGTGGCGGCGGCGACGGTCAGCCCGGCGGCAAACTCCTTGCGGTAGCCCTGCGCGGTCATCTGGTTGATCTGGATCGCGCCGAGTGCGCCGATATCGGCCAGCGCCGCGCCCGAAACGCCCGAGAAGATCAGCGAGACGAAGACGCTGACCTGCGCCACCGCGCCCCTGATGCGGCCGAAGAGCATCCGCACGAGATCGAAGAGATGCGTGGTGACGCCGGTTGCGTTGAGCAGCGCCGCGGCAAAGATGAACAGCGGCACCGCCAGCAGCGGCGAGCTGTCGAGCGCGTTCAGGCTGCGCTGGGCCAGCACCGAGACCGGCAGGCCTTCGGTGACGATGACCACGGCGGCCGAAAGGCCGAGGCACACGGCGATCGGTGCGCCGAGTGCAAGCAGCACGGCGAAAATGCTCAGAAGGATCAGGCTCATGTGGGTTGTCCGGTCTCGTCGCGGGGATCGTGATAGTCGGCGCTCGGGTCGCGGCGGCGCAGGGCGCCGAGCACCCTGTGACAGGCCACCGCAAAGAGCAGGAGGCTGCCGGTCAGCGCGAGGCTGTAATAGACCCAGTTCGGCACCCGCAGCGCCGGGGTCAGGAACTTGCCGGCGCGCGGCAGGAACTCGGCAAAGCTCCAGAGCATCAGGCCGGCGAAGGCAAGCGTGGCGAGGTCGGCCACCAGCACCATGGCGCGGCGCGGTCCGGGCTTCGACATGTCCGGCAGCATGGTCACCGCGACCATGACCTGCCGGCCCGCAAGCGCGGGGACCGAGACGAACACCAGGCCGATGCAGGCGAAGCGCGCCAGTTCGTCCGCCCAGGGCAGGCCCAGGTCGAGGAAGTTGCGCGCCGCCACCTGCAGCACCACGAGTGTGGCCATCAGCGCCAGAAGCGCCATGCCGAGCCAGATGCCCGCGTTGGTGAGCCGCGCGAGAAACGCGCGGCCCGTGGCTTTGGTCGGGGGCGTGCCCGGCATCAGCCGACCGCCGCAATCTTGGCGTAGAGGTCGCCGTATTCGCCGCCGAAGCGCTCGTCCACCAGCGCGCTGACCGAGGCGCGGAAGGCCTCGAGATCGAGCCCGTCCTCGGCGCCGATCACGGTCATGCCGAGATCGCGCAGCTGCTGGGTCTCGGTCTCCTCGTTGTCGAGGATCGCCTTGGTGGCCTTCTCGCGGGTCTGCTGCGCGGCGTCGCGCACCGCGTCCTGCTCGGCGCCGGACATGCCCTGCCAGGTGTCTTCGTTCATCACGACGACCTCGGCGTTCGACATGTGGCCGGTCAGCATGAGGTGCGACTGCACCTCGTAGAGCTTGACGTTGAGCACCACGTTGACCGGGTTCTCCTGCCCCTGCACGACGCCGGTGGCGAGCGCGGTCGGCACTTCCGACCAGTCGACCGGCACGGCGACGGCGCCCATGCCCTCGACCGCGGTGGTGTAGATCGGGAACGGCACGGCGCGGATCTTGGTGCCCGCGAGGTCCTCTGGCGACATCACCGCCTTGTTGCAGGTCAGGTTCCGGCGGCCGAAATAGTGCGCATAGATGACGCGCACATTGGCCGCGGCGATCAGCCCCTCGTTGAGCTCCTGCATCACTGGGCTGTCCACGTCGGTCACCTTCATCAGGTGGTCGACGTCGCGGTAGAGATAGGGCGTGTCGAGCGCCGCGAACGGCTGGTAGAGCGAGCCGAGCGCACCCGCCGTGTTGTGCGAGAAGGCGATGGTGCCGAGCGAGACCGCCTCGGCGAGCTCCTGCAGCTTGCCGAGCTGGCTGTTCGGGAAGACCTGCACCGAGATATCGCCGCCCGAGCTCTGCCCGAGCGCCTCAGCGAACCAGTCGGCCTGCGCGCCGGCGACCGACGCGACCTCGTTGTTGTGGCCATACCGCAGGCTTCTGGCGGCAAAGGCCGGGCGCGCGATGAACGGCGTCGCAAGCGCTCCGGCGCCGGTGAGCAGCAGGCTGCGACGGGACAGTCCTTTGGTGGTCTGCATCTGATCTCCTCCCTGAAGGTTTGATGCTTTTTGATGTGTATCTCGCGATGTGTCCGCAAGTTTTACATCGAATGAGTAGCTATTGACGAAAGCTATCGTTTTGCACCAGCATCAGTCAAAGCAAATAAGATGATGGGTTTTGAGGTGTATTGATGGGCTCAGGCGGCGAATATCCCGCGAGCGAGCGGCCGCAGCAGGCCGACGTGGCGGCGCGGGCGGGCGTGTCATTGGCCACCGTTGACCGGGTGCTGAACCGCCGCAAGGGGGTGAAGGAGCGCACCCGGCAGCGGGTGCTCGAGGCGGCGCGTGAGCTTGGCTTCCTGAGCGAGACCGAGGAGGCGCGGCTCGGCAACGCGCGTCCGCTCAATATCGTCGTGTTGCTGCCGGCGGGCTCGAACCCCTATCTCCGGCTGCTGGGAGAGCGTCTGCGCGCGCGGCTCGAGCGCACCGGGGCGGATGGGCCGGCGCTGCGCTGCTTCTTCATCGAGAGCTTCAGTGCGCAGGCGCTGGCCGAGGCGCTGCGCCGGAATGCCGGCTGGGCCGACGGCATCGCCTTTTTCGCCATAGAGCATCCGGTGGTGCGCGAGGCCGCGGCGGAGGTGGCTGCCACGGGCACGCGGCTCGTGTCGATCGTCTCGGATCTCGGCTCGGTCCCGGGCATACCGCATGTCGGGCTTGACAATCGCGCGGTGGGGCGCACGGCGGGCCTGCTGATCGGTCGGCTCTCGGGCGGCAGGGCAGGGGCCGTCGCGCTGGTGGCGGGCTCGCGGCACTACCGCGCCCATTCCGAGCGCGAGGCGGGCTTTCTCAGCATCCAGGAAGAGCTGTTTCCCCAGATGCGCGTCCACGGCATGCGTGAGGGGCACGACGATGCCGCCGAGAACTACCGGCACACGCTCGCCCTGCTCGATCAGGTGCCCGATCTGGTCGGGATCTACAACGTCGGGGGCTCCTCCGGCGGCATCACCCGGGCGCTGCGAGAGCAGGGCCGGCAGGAGGTGATCTTCATCGGCCATGGGCTGACGCAGGACACGAGGAAGGCGGTGCTCGAAGGCACGATGGACGCGATCTTCGATCAGGATCCGGACACGTTGCTCGACCGGGCGGTGGCGTGCCTGAATGACCCCGCCACCACCGCCCGGCCTCTGAAGCTCGACATCTATTTCAGCGAAAACCTGCCCTGAGCCTTCCTTGGGCGCTCACCTTGGGCGCTCAAATCCCGGATCGCCCTGCTTGTCTGGGCACATGACGCGGCACTCTGCCGCGGTGCCGCCAGAGCGCCGACCGTCTCTGCCTTCAGAGCCGGGCGCGCCCCTCGAGCATCTGGCGCGGGGGCAAGCTGCGTGGTCGGGTCGTAGGCCATCACCCGACTTCGGGTCTGTTTCCGGGGCTTTCCGCAACGCGTGTGCATGGGCCAATCACGAAATCTTCTCTTGGTGAAATGCCATTCTTTATGTAGAACGGATTCGCGCAGGGGTTGCCACTTGATCGGAAACGACATCCGAAATCGAGATCGGCGCGCCTGCCAGGGAGGACAATCTAACACAAACAGCCATTTGCACTTTGCGCGTGGTTGCGCCCGCAAGCCAAGCTTTGCGGGACAGACGACGCACACGCGACATCGCGCGAGGCCTTGGCCCTGCGCATGACGTCAAAGCCTGTTCGAAGGTTTGACCCGACGCGCAATTGCGCGGCAGCGGGCCGGGGAGACTGATCCCCGCCCAATCGCCCCGTCAGGAAAGCGGGGCCGGAGAGGAGGATCACGATGACCAGACATTTCACCCTTGCAGGCGCGATTGTTTCGCTTGCCTGTCTTGCGATGCCCGCCGTGGCCGAGGAGCACACCATTGGCGCGATTTTCCCGCTCTCGGGAACGAACGCCGTCTACGGCGATGTTTTCATGTCGGGGGCTGACCTTGCCGTCGAGCACATCAACGCCGACGGGGTGCTCTCGGGGCCGCTGTCGATTGCCTATGAGGACAGCCAGGCCCTGCCGCAGCCTGCGGTCGTCGCGATGACGAAGCTGGTGAACGTGACCGGCGTGCCCTACACGCTTTCCGCTTTCACCGGCGTCTCGAAGGCGATCTCGACGCTGGCCACCCGCAACTCGGTCGTCGGGGTGAACGGTGGCGGCGTGGGGCCGGACCTCGCCGAGCTCGGCGATTACTTCTGGAACGTCATTCCCCTCGCCAATCTCGAGATGCGCGCGGTGGTGCCGTTCCTTGTCGAGGAGCGTGGCCTGAAGAGCTTTGCGCTGGTCTATGTCGACGATCCGCTGGGCGACGCCATGCACGAGGAACTCGAAACGATTCTGCCGGAAGTGGGCGGCGAGCTCGTCGACAGCTTCTCGGTGCCGACCACGGCGCAACAGTTCTCCGGGGTTGCGGCGCAGGTGCGCGCCTCCGGGGCCGACGTGGTCTATGTCGCGAGCTACGGCAACCAACAGCTCCAGATCGTCAAGCAGCTGCGCGACAACGGGGTCGATGCCCAGCTCGTGGCCTATTCAGGCTACGCCGTGCCCGACGCACTGGCGCTGCCGGAATCCGAGGGCATGATCATCACCGGGCAGGGCGTCGATTTCGACAGCGAAGACGCGGTGACGAAGCGGTTCGTGGAGGACTACACCGCCAAGTTTGATCGCGCGCCCACCGCTTACAATGTCAACTATTACAACGCCGTTCTTGTCTACGGCGCGCTTGCGGCCGCAATCGAGGCTGAAGGCGGAGAGGTGACCGGCGAGGCCCTGCTCGAGGCGCGGCGCGCCACCGAGAGCTTCGATCTGGTCGGCGGCACCGTCTCCTTCCAGGACAACGGCACGCTGCTCTTCCCGATCCAGGTGAAAGAGATCCGTGACGGCGCCGCCCATGCCCTGACCTCCGTGACCTTCGACTGAGGTAGGCGACATGCTGGCGATCCAACTGGCCATCACCGGGCTGCAGACGGGCGCGCTCTATGCGCTCACCGCGGTGGGGTTCTCGCTGATCTTCGGATCGACGCGGATCTTCCACTTCGCGCATGGCGCCACCTTCGTCATCGCGGCCTATTTCTTCTATGGCGTGTTCGGAGCGGGGCTCGGCCTGCTCCCGAGCATCGCCGCCGCGGGACTGGGCGCGGTCGCCTTCGGGGTGCTGCTCGACCGTCTGGTCTACGCGCCGATCCAGCGCCACGAGGGGTCATTCTTCACCGTGTTCGTCGCCTCCTTCGGGGTCGGCATCGTGGTGCAGAACCTGATCGGCATGGTGTTCGGGCGCGGCTTCGTGACGGTGAACACGCCGCTTTCACGTTCAGTCGAGATGATCCCGGGGGTTTATGTTTCGCCGCTGGCCTGGATCGCCATCCTGTGCACGGCGATTTTCCTTGGTGCGCTGCAGTTCTTCCTGCGGCGCACCCATACCGGCATGGCGCTGCGGGCGCTGGCCGACAACCCCGAGCTGGTGCGCACCTTCGGGCTGAACCCGCGGATGATCGCGGCGACCGCCTTTGCCGTGGGGTCGGTTCTGGTGGTGCCGGCGGCGATCATCACCTCGGCGACCACCGGGCTCAACCCGGCGATCGGCCACCACGTGATGCTGATCTCGCTCGCGGCGACCATCGTCGGCGGCATCGGGTCGGTGTCGGGCACCATGCTGGCGGGTCTGCTGCTGGGCCTCGCCGAGAGCCTCGCGCTGCTGGTGGTCGACAGCCAGTGGACCGAAGCGGTGACCTTCGCGATCCTCTTCGCCTTCATCATCATCCGACCCGCGGGCCTGCTTGGCCGGGCGACGGCGCACTGAGGAGGAGCCAGATGGAAGCCTATATCTTCAACCTCGTGAACCTGATCGCGATCTACGCGATCCTCGCGGTCACGCTCAACTTCATCATGGGCTATGCCGGGATCTACTCGCTGGCACATGCGGTTTTCTTCGGGCTGGGGGCCTACACCTCGGCGTGGGTGGCGCAGAACGTGCATCCGTCGATCCTGCTTACCATCCCGGCGGCGATGATGGCCGCGGCGGCGCTGTCGCTTTTGCTGGCGCTGCCGGCGCTGAGGGTGCGCGGCGAGTATTTCGTCGCCGCCTCGCTGGGGCTGCAGGTGCTTGCCGTGACGATCTTCTCGGAATGGAAGAGCTTCACGGGCGGCATCGGCGGCGTGCTGGCGATCCCGCCGGCGAACGTGTTCGGCATCGAGGTGTTCAAGCCGGCGCATTTCGCCATCCTGTCGGTGGTCGCGCTGGTCATCGTCATGGCACTGATCAACGCGCTGGTTCACTCGAGCTTCGGGCGCAACCTCCGCGCCATTCATGACAGCGAAAGCGCCGCCGCCTCGTTCGGGAAGAACGTGCCGATGATCAAGACCATCTCGGTGGTGATCTCGGCGGCGCTCGCCGCGGTCGCCGGAGCGCTCTACGCCAGCTATCTGAGCTTCATAAATGTCGAAAGCTTCACGCTCGACGCCTCGGTCCTGGTGATGGCGATGGTCATCATTGGCGGCACCGGAACCGTGGCCGGGCCTATCGTGGGCGCGGCGCTGCTGATGCTGCTGCCCTCGCTGATCTCGTGGTTCGACTTCCTGCCGCAGACCGAGATCGGTGCGCTGCAGCAGATCATCTACGGACTCGGCATGACCTTGCTGATGATCTTCCGCCCCGGCGGCATCGTGGGACGGAGGGCCAAGGCATGAACATGACCGCGTCCGCCAACGATGCGCCGCTGATGCAGATCCGCAACCTCGACAAGAGCTTTGGCGGCGTGAAGGCCGTGGATGATGTCTCGATGGATCTGCGCGCCGGGATCGTCACCACGCTGGTCGGGCCCAACGGCGCCGGCAAGACCACCTTCTTCAACCTCATCACAGGAAACCTGACCCGCGACGGCGGGCAGGTGACGTGGCTCGGCCGCGACACCGCGGGCATGAAGCCCTACCGCATCGCGCGGGCGGGCGTGGGGCGCACCTACCAGGACCTGCGATTGTTCGACGGCATGACGGTCTGGGAGAACGTCCTCAACGCCACCGAGCATGGCGCCTTTCCGGTGCCGATCTCTCGCGCCCATCGCATCGCGCGACGCGAGCGGATCGAGCGCGTGCTTGAGCGCACTTGCCTTGCCGATAAGCGCAACACGCGGGCCATTGATCTGGCCTATGCCGAGCGCAAGTTCCTGTCGATGGCGCGGATCATGGCGACCGAGGCGAAGCTCTGGCTGCTTGACGAGCCGGCCTCGGGGCTCGACCCGAACTCCTACGAGCGCTTCCTGGCCATCCTGCGTGAGGACGTGGCCGAAGGCGTCACCGTCTGCATCATCGAACACAACCTCGACATCGTCATCGGGATCTCGGACCGGATCGCCTTTCTCGACCGCGGGCGTCTGCTTGCGGATGGGGATCCGCACACCGTGATGAATGATCCCGAGCTGGCAAAGATCTATTTCGGAGACCGGGAATGAGTGCCGTTCTTGAAACCCGTCAGGTCGCCGCCGGATATGGCGGCCGGCCCGTTATCACCGGCATCGACATTGCGCTGCAACCGGCCGAGGTTCTCTGCCTCATCGGCCACAACGGCGCTGGAAAGTCGACACTGCTCAAGACCATGTTCGGGCTGATGGCGCCCGAGGCAGGCGAGGTCCGGATCAATGGCGAGCCCGTCTCGGGGCGCTCCCCCCGCGAGATTGCAGAGATGGGCGTTGCCATGGTGCCCGAGGGGCGCGGGGTCTTCCCCTCGCTCACTGTGACCGAGATTTTTGCGCTGGGGATGCACGCAACCGGGGTGCCGAAGGCCGAGCGCGCGGAGCGCGTCGACTGGGTGCTGGGCATCCTGCCGGTGATCCGTGAATTCATGCATCGCCCAGCCTCGACCCTGTCCGGCGGGCAGCAGCAGATGGTCTCGATCGGACGGGCGCTGTTGTCGCGGCCGAAGATCCTGCTGATGGACGAGCCCTCGATCGGGCTTGCGCCGAAGCTCTTCCAGGACCTGCTGGCGCCGATCCGGACGTTACAGCAGCGCGAGGGGCTGTCGATCCTGCTGGTCGAGCAGAACGTGCGTGAAGCGCTCAAGATCTCGGACCGCGCGGTGGTGATGAAATCCGGACAGATGATCTGGGAGGGCGGTCCGGATGAACTCTCGGACAACGAAAAGCTGATGGAGCTCTACTGATGCAGGACGATCCGACCTTCGACGGGCTGATCGCCGAACGGCTGGCGCGCGCAGAGGTGCGTCCGGTGCTGGTGACCGGGGGCGGCCTCGAAATCTTGCCCGACGCCTTCGAGCGCATGGTGGGGCAGGCGGCCGCGTGGCTGCAGCGGCAGGGCATCGGGGCAGGGGATGTCGTCGCGATCTGGCTCTCGAACCGCCCGCAATGGCTTGCGCTGCTCTTTGGCGCGGCGCGGATTGGTGCCATCGTCGCCGCGGTCAACACACGCTACCGCAGCGCCGAGTTGCACCACATCCTCGCAAGCTCCGGTGCGCGGCTGCTGATCTTCGAAGGCGCTGACCGCCACGCGGATTTTCATGCCATGATCGCCGAGCTCGACCGCGAGACCCTGCCGGAACTCGCGGCGCTGGCCGCCATCGGCAGCGGAGAGCTTGCGCCGGTTCTGGGACTGGAGGTGGCGCATTGCGCCTTCGACGATCTCGAGCCGCTGCCGTCGCAGGGCGCGCGCGCCTCCGATCCCGTGCTGCTCTTCACCACGTCGGGAACGACCTCGAAGCCCAAGCTTGTGCTGCACACGCAGGCCAGTCTCGCCCGTCACGCGCGCAACTCGGCCCGCGCCTATGGCTTCGATGGCGAGGGCGCGGCCTATCTCGCGGCGATGCCGTTCTGCGGCGTCTTCGGCCTCAATCCGAGCTTCGCGGCACTCGCGGGCGGGGCGCCGATCCACCTGATGTCGGCCTTCAAAGTCGGTCCCGCCCTGGAGATCTGTCGGCGCGCCGGGATCACCCATTTCTGTGGCTCGGACGAGATGTTTCGCCAGATGTGGCAGGCGGATCGCGTGGCACTGAGCCGGGCGCGGCTCTGCGGCTACGCCTCGTTTACCCCGGGGCTTGGCGGTGCGTTGCAAGAAATGGCCGAGGCCGGGCTGCCGCTGGTCGGGGTCTATGGCGCCTCCGAGGTCAACGCGATCTTCGCCATCCAGTCGACCACGGCGCCGATTGCACAGCGGCTTCAAGGGGGCGGATATGCGGCCGGCCCGGGGGCCGAGATCCGGGTGCGCGATCCCGAGACCGGTGCGCTTTGCGCCGATGGCGAGAGCGGGGTGCTCGAGATCCGGGCCGACACCAACTTCTCGGGCTACTACCGCAACCCCGAAGCCACCGCGCGGGCGATCGACGCCGAGGGGTTCTTTCGCTCTGGCGATGTCGGCCAACTGCGCGGCGACGGCAGCTTCGTCTACCTCGCACGCAACGGCGACTTCATCCGCCTGTCGGGCTTCCTGACCGATCCCGCCGAGATCGAGGAGGTGATCGAGGCCGCCGATGGCGTTGCCAAGGCGCAGGTGGTGGGGGTCGCCCATGAGGGCAGGACCCGGCCCGTGGCGTTCATCCTGCCGGAGGAGGGGGACGCCCCCGATCCCGAGGCGGTGCTGGCGCATGTCAACGCCCGGCTTGCCCATTACAAAGTGCCGCTGATGATCGTCCCGGTCGAGGCCTTCCCGACGACCGAGAGCGCAAACGGACTGAAGATCCAGAAGGCGCGGCTGCGCGATATGGCTGAAGCCCGCCTCGCAGGAGAGAGCGCATGAGCCACTCGATGTTCTACGGCGACTTCGAGCCCGGACAGGTTTTTGTCAGTCAGGGCCGGACGATGACGGAGACCGACCTTCAGATGTTCTCGATGCTCACCGGGGACTGGAACCCGGTGCACAATGACGCGGAATTCGCCAAGACGACGAAGTTTGGCCAGCGACTGATGCACGGGGCGTTCGGCATCGGTCTGGGGATCGGTCTGATGCATACGCTCGGGATTTTCGAGGACAGCGCGGTGGCCCTGCTCGACGTGGCGGAATGGAAGTTTCTCGAACCTGTCTATATCGGCGACACCTTGCATCTTCGTCTCACGATCCTCGACAAGTCGCTCGGGACGTCGGGCAACACGGGGCGCATCGGACGCCGCTTCGAGCTGATCAATCAGCATGGGCGCCCGGCGCATTCCGGCCGCGCCGACGTTCTGGTGCGGGTCCACCGCCCGGTCGGGTAAGGCAAGGCGGGCCCATCGCGTGGGGAGAGCACTCAATAGGGGTGAGCAAGAGCCTGAGTTTGTCGGTCGAGTTGCGGTGTTAACTTTGGAAAGCTCGCCTGAAGCTTCGACGATCGCGCCGGGCGCGCGGATGTTCAGCTGAGCCTCTTGCACCGGAGCGGCGGGTGCCGCGAGCACGGCCCATGTCTTCGGCATATACTCCGACATCGCGACACGCGTCAGTGACAGCGCGTCGATGCCCGTGGCGACGGCAAAGGCCGGGATCCTCTCGATCGGCATGCGCATCTCGCCGGATTTCAGCATGGAGATCACGTTTCCGGGCTCAAGGCCCATCTCGGTGGCAATTTCTCGCAGGGTCTTCCCGCTCCCCTCGACGGCGTCGGTGATCATGCGGGCGGTGGGGTTGGGCGACTGTGCCTATGACGGTGTGACGCGGTCCCAGAAGGCCGACTTGCGCCCATGCGCAGCGCGCAGCTGCTCCACGAAGGCACCATGCTCGGGACGGCCTTCATAGTCGGATATTGCAGCGTCGGCTGCGGCGCAGGCGTCGAGATGGCGCGCGGCGTGGCCATAGCGGGTCGATCGTGCGCGCTCCAGTGCGAACTCGATCATCGAGCGCCAGATCAGAACTGCGGCCAGCGGGTGGGCGGAGGAAAGCGCCTCGGCGGTCGGGGTGAGGATCTCGTAGGTGTCCCCATCGATCTCGTCGGATCGGCTGAGCACCAATTGCGCCGCCAGCGTCGTGTCCGGCCAGGACAAGCAGAACGCCAGGCCAGCCTCGATGGGGGTGAATGCCAGGACAACCTCGCGGGCGCGGTCTTCGACCTCAACATCCTCGAAGTCCGGTAGGCGTTTCAGGAGACGACGAAGCGCATCGGGGCAAAGGCGCCGCTCGAAGCGAGCCCAGAGCGCCTGGCGTAGCTGGTCTTCTCGTCCCAGAGCTTCAAGGCAAGCGAAGTGAGCCTCGTCCAGCTCCGGCGTGTCGAGCCATGAGCTGTCACGCGCGTCGCGGTTCAGCGCGTTCTCCACGACCTGAAGTGCCTCCTCCGCACGCCCCGCCTTGAGCAGGCGCGCCGCAGCGTCCGGGGCGATGGTGTGATAGGTCAGCTGCTCGGCCGTGTAGCGCGCAAGCCATGCGTCGGCGTCGCCTTGAAGATCGGCGACGTCCTGAAGGATCATCTTCGCTGTATGGTCGCGGCGATCCCGAGCGAGCTCTTCCTGCCTGTCGGGATCAGAGACGAAGTCATAGATTTCCAGCTGCGCGTCGGTCAGTGGCATTGCACACATTTCTTCGGCGAGCGCCTTCAGTCGTTCGAGACCTGTTTCGCCGAGTGGCTTGGCGAGAGCCGGCACGACATGATCGAATTCGCCATAGCCGTTGTCCCGTAGCGCGTCGAAAATCATCTCCGCGAGTTCGATCGGTTCCTTGCTGATCTTGGGGGAGAGGCGCGCGATGGCGTCCATCGCATCATCCATGACGTCACCGATCACCCCGTTGCTGTCATCGGTCCGCTCATGGATGCCTGGCGCGAGATAAAGCAGATCCCAAAGGAGTTCGAAAGCGAGGTCCGGGCTGTCGGGGCCGATCCGAGTTTCGACCAAGGTGACAAGGTCGGTGAGTTCTTTCGCAAACTTCTTCTGTGTCTTCCATGAGATGAAACTCTGGGATCGGCGGATCGAGGCAAACCGCTTTCGAACATCCGCCGCCGCCTCCTGCGGGCTTTGGTCGGCCGAGAGCGCCATGCGCACGCGCCGCTGTCGCGCGGCGTCGCCCTTCACGGCCTCGAGCAGCAGCTCTGCCAACGCGTCCGCACCGAGTTCGACGAGGTTCTTCTTGTTGAGGGCTTTTCTGGCCATCGGGCACTCCTTCTTCACTCGTAAGTGCCGGATGCCCCCGAGATGCTCAACCCTTACACCGGCGCAGGGCAAGGCGACCGCGCTGGAGGTGCATCTCTATGACAGGCAGGCGCTGACCCGGTCCTTCTCGATCCCGCAGGAACCGGATGGCGTCAAGGCGCTCGGCGGGGCGCACCGAGGTCGTCGCGGAACGCATCCTCCGCGACTGAGCCCGCCGGTCATTGCGGCTCTGGCAGATGTCTCTGGCGGCGCCGACCGGCTAGTATCGGCTGGGCTTTTGGCGCATAGCCGGAGCAGGTGCGGGTTGGCTGCAGGCCTCGGATGCGCGATGGAACGGAGGGGGGAGGGATGTGCTCCGTTTCCTCTCCTTTCCTCTCCTCTCCTCTCCTCGCACGCGACGCGCCTCTTTGTGCCTTGCGCAGACACGCGCTCTCCGGATCGCGAGATTGAATAGTCTGTGCAGCACCCGGGTTGCTTCGGCAGCTTTGAATGTTGCCATGGCCACTGTCGCTTCGCACTATGGTCGACAGCAGAGGATGGCCGGCGCGTCGGCCACGCAGGTTTCGCCGCGACGCGGGGCTCACGCTGGTCTCGTCGCATGTACAGGAAAGCCAGATGTCCCGTTCCGTGCTCTCACCCAATTCAGCTCTGGCCTCGTTCGAGATCCTGATCGACGGCACCCCGCTTCGCGACGATATCGTCGTCCGACGGATCGAGCTTCAGCGTGGTCTCAATAGCCTGCCCTCTCTCCGCATCGAGATCGAAGACGGCAGCCGCTCGGACCAGACCTTCGCGCATAGCAGTTCGGCGCTCTTCGTGCCGGGCGCCGAGATCGTGCTGAGGCTTGGCTATGACGGGCAGAACGCCAATGCGTTTCAGGGCATCCTCCTGGCCCAGACCATCCGCATGGCAGCCGAGCGTGGATCGGCCCTGATCGTCACCTGCGGCGACATCGCGCAAAAGCTCGCGCGCCTCGCCGTGCCGGACCCGCACGAGGGCACGGCCGACGACGCCGTGATCACCGCACTCTTTCGCGACGCCGGGCTCGGGCAGGATATCGCCCCGATGCCCGGGAGGTCGGCCCGCGAACTCTGGCAGGCCGACACCGCATGGGAGGTGATGCTGCGCATCGCCGCGGCGAACGGGCTGGTGGTGACGGTCGCGAACGGGACGGTCACCATGGCGGCGCCGACGTTTGCGGCACCGGCTCTGAGCGCGACCTTCGGCGACGACGTCATCAGCTTCGAGCTCACGATGGACGCCGCCACGCAAGATGCCGCAGTGGTCATCGAGGCCTACGATCCCGAGGGCCATGACCGGATCGCCGCGCGGGGAGGGGAGCCCTCCGTCAATCCGCAGGGAGACCTTACCGGCGATGCGCTTGGCAAGGTTCTGGACGTTACCCGCCGGATCTCCAGCGGCTCCGCCATGCATCCCGACACTCTGCAGGTCTGGGCCAACGCGATCATGCAGCAAAACCGCCTGTCCCGTTTCCGCGGCGAGATATGCCTGCCGGGCAATCTCGGGCTGGTGGCAGGAGAGCTGCTCGAGCTCAAAGGCCTCGGCACGCGCTTTGACGGCAATGCTTATATCGGCGCGGTGCGCCACGTCCTCGCGGACGGGGCCTGGCAGAGCACGGTGACCGTGGGCGTGTCAGATCGGGACTGAGGGGGGGGCATGATCGGGCGGGGGCGAGAGACCCGCAGAGAGGCGCCAGACTGCGCATGCGCGCTCAGCGTTCAACGCCGCCAGAGTTCCTGCCGATCTGGGAAGTGGTGCCCGGGGGCGGGCTGCACAAATCTCTACAAATCAGACACTTAGGCTCAGGCCCCATTGATTTTCCCTGAGCAGCGTGATTCAGCGTTCGGAAAACGAGCGGTGACATGTCTGATCTCTTCTGGCTGAACGACGCGCAGATGGCGCGTCTTGAACCCTATTTCCCGAAGTCCCACGGCAAGCCTCGCGTCGATGATAGACGTGTGCTGAGCGGGATTATCTTCATAAACCGTAATGGCTTACGCTGGCGGGATGCGCCGAAAGAGTATGGCCCTCATAAGACGCTCTACAATCGTTGGAAGCGATGGAGCGACAAAGGCATCTTTGCTCACATGATGGCCGGGTTGGCTGCCGAGCACGGCGAGAAGAAAACGGTGATGATTGATGCGACATACCTGAAGGCACATCGCACCGCGTCCAGCCTGGGCGCGAAAAAGGGGGGCGTGGCCGCCTGATCGGTCGCACCAAGGGCGGCATGAACACCAAGCTGCATGCCATCTGCGACAGCAACGGCCGCCCGATCAGTTTCTTCGTCTCCGCTGGCCAAGTCAGTGATTACATCGGGGCCCGAGCGTTGCTCAGCAGCCTGCCCGATGTCGACTGGCTGCTCGGGGATCGCGGCTACGACGCCGATTGGTTCCGAGAAGCGTTGCAAGACAAAGGGATACGCGCCTGCATCCCGGGTCGGAAACAACGCAAGACAACCGTGAAATACGACAAACGCCGCTACAAACGCCGGAACCGTATCGAGATCATGTTCGGCAGGCTCAAGGACTGGCGCCGTGTCGCGACCAGATATGACAGATGCCCAAAGGCCTTCTTCTCCGCCATCGCTCTCGCCGCAACTGTCATCTATTGGCTATGAGTCCTGAGCCTAGACAAGCTTCGCCTGTCGCAGGTCTCGCAGCACGCCCGGCGCGACTGAGCGCACCGGGTAGTCCGGGTCCGTGAAGTGCTCCGGGGTGAAGCCGTGCTCCAACTCCGAAAGGGTCAGCAGGACGCCACGGCATCCGTCGAGATCGTCCTTCATGAAGCGCAAGGCGGCCAGGAACCGCAGGGGTGGCAGGAAACCCGGCGCAAGGTCGCAGGCGGTTTCCGCGTGGCGCAGGGCCAGCTCCGCGTCGCCCCGCTGCAGGGCGGTCGTGCAGCAGAGGCTTGCCCACCAGGCCGGATTGGAAAAGCCCAGTGCGAGCTGCTGGGCGTAGAGCGCCCGCTTGTAGGCGGCCTCCGCATTGCCCACGCGGGCCTCGGCCTTGGCAAGTGCCGCGACAGCGATCGGATCGAAAGGATCGAGCTGCACGGCGTGGCGAGCGAGGTCGTATGCAAGCTCGGGGTTGCGGTCGAAATCCGCCAGTTCCGCTCGGATCGCGAAAGCCTCCGAGAGCGTGGGGTCGAGCTCGATCGCGCGGCGGCTAAGGCTGCGCGCCGTCTCAAGCGCCGTTTGCGGGCAGTCCACGCGGCGTTCGATCACCATCCAACCAAGGTAAAGCGCCCGGCGGGCGGCGGAGAGGGCGGCCGCCTCTTCGAGCTCCACGGTGCCGAGTGTCTCGACGGCCTGCTGCAATTCGCTGCCCCGAAAGCTGCGGGGCATCAGAAGCGCCCGGGAATAGGCCGACGCCGCCCATTCATCCTCCGTCGCATCCGGGCCGGCACTGGCCAGCTCGTGAGCGATCCGTTCTGCCATGAGATTGGCGAATGGATTCAGCGGATCCTGCGCCGAGAGCGCTTTCGGCAGGTCGCGGTCATTGGTCCAGGCAAGCATTCCGCTGCGCAGATTGGTGAGCGAGACCTGCGCGAGGATGCGCCCGCGCAGCCGCGACAGCCTGAGATTGCAGCGCAGCCCTATGCCGCTCTCCGTCTCGCGGCGGATGTCGTTCCCGTCGATCCGGACGATTGCGCCCGCCGAGCGCTTGAGACGTGCCGCGATCTTCACCGCGAGCGAATGGGCGAGACCTTGGAGTGCGTCGTCGTCGCCCCCGTCCGGACACAGCCACACCATGCTGCGCAGGTCGCGACGCGCGCCCTCGCCACGGCTTGGCGGCGCCTCCAAGCGAGCGGCGCCCATCGCGCGCTGATCGCGCAGCCATGCCTCGAATTCGGGGTCATCCACATCGAGGCCCTCGGCAAAGGCCCGCCCGCAGGCGCCGCCGCTCGTCTGGCAACGCACCTCGAAGGTCGCGCGGTCGAGGGCGATGTTGCCATTGCGCGATGCAATGCCGCTGCGATGCTTTCCCAAAGCCTTGCGAATGTCCCAGAGCACATAGCGCAAAGCCGCGGCAGCCTCGGGCCCGGGCTTGTCACTCCAGAGCTTGTCCTGGATCCAGGTCCGGCTGCGCACATGACCTTCACTGGCGCCAAGCAGAGCCAGCACGGCCCGCGAGCGTGTCAGCTTCGGCGTGAGATCTTCCCCTTTGGAGGACTGCAGCCTGACCGGGCCAGCGAGATCGAGGATGAGGGGCGGGGCAGTCATGGTCGGGACGTCCTTGGAAAGAAGACAGGGTCGACGGCTGCTTTTGTGCCAATATGGCACATAGATTGATTCTATTTCGATTAAATCCATCAGGAGGCGATCAAATGCCGATCTCGAGCATGTCCGGCCAAATGGGTCAGATGGGCCAAATGGGCCAAATGGGGCAGATGGGAAGCGGCCGGGGCGGCGCCCGGTCAGGGCTTCTGGCATCTGCGCTAAATATCTGCCGGGACGGGATTATCGGCACCGAGGCATTGCCTGAGCCTCTGGCGGTAACCGTGCCGCGGGATGCGGATGCCGACGCGCCTGCGCGGCTCGACCTCCTAGACGCTGAATGGCGCGGGGCCGCCATTCTCTCGGGCCTGCTCGACGGTCTCGTGGTCCGCGGGACCTCGCGGGACGAGCGCTCCGCGGCGGAGATTCACCAGATTGCGGGCGATGACGTCTCGGATGGCGGCACGTTCATGCGAAGATACGCGCCAATCGCGGAGATCATTCGTCCAAGCAATTCCGATTTCTCTACGATGCTCGATTTCCTTGCGGGCTATGCCGAGTTGCGGGCAGAGAGAACGCCGGAAATCCTCGTGCAGATCACCGATCTTGTGTCGTTTTTTGCTGCAATTGACGATCTGCGGCCGAGCCGATCGCGCTGGATCTTCGACCTCATGGATCTCGGGCTGCGGCTCACCCATGTGGTCGAGGCCCGGGTGAAGCACGTTCTGGGCTGTCCGCGCCCCTCGACCTTCTCGCCGCTGGTGCAGCCGATGATCGACACGCCGCCCCATGGCACTCTGCCGAGCGGCCACGCCACCGAGGCCTTTATGTTGGCGTCACTGCTCAGCCACGTCGCGGGGGAGGACCCCATGACGGCTCTCGCCGATCACGCCCCACGCTTCCGCCTGGCGGCGCGGATCGCGATCAACCGGACGGTCGCGGGGGTGCATTTCCCGGTCGACAGCGCGGCAGGCGCGGTGCTCGGGCTCGCGCTGGCCGATCATCTTGCGGCGCGCGCCGGGCTCGACGTGCCGGTCACCCCGCTGCTCTTCGATGCCGGCGGATGGGCCGACCGCGACTTCCATCTCGGCGAGATGGCGCGCGCATTGGGCGCAGATGGGCTTGTTGCCTCAACTGGGGACCCTCTCGTGCCGCCCGCAGAGCCCGGCCTCGCCTGGCTCATGGCCAAGGCGCAGGCGGATTGGAGCGCCAGATGGGACTGAGCTGGAGCGCGCCGCTACGGATCGGGGGCGATGAGCCATTCTACCCCTATTCGCATTGGTGGCGCCACAAAGAGCAGCGGGACCGGCGCGGCGTTGATGCAAGCCTGCAGGCCGGCGTCTTCGACAGTTTTTCGCGGATGGAGAAATTCAGGACCGATCCGGCGCAGAGCACCACCGATATCGTCGCGACCTTTCCGTTCAACACGGCAGTGCCGGCGCTGCTGGACAGGGGGGCGCTGAATCGAACGCTCGACCCCGATGCGGAAGCGCCCACGCCCAAACCGCTCCAGATCCGGCTCGACCCTGGCGATGCCATCATGGCGGTGATCGATGACGGCGCATTCTTTGCGCATGAGCGGTTTCGGATAGAAGGCGGGCGGACGCGGCTGGGCTGGGTCTGGATGATGGGCGCGCCGGTTGCGGGCGAGAGCGAACTGGTCTGCGGGCGGGAATTGCAGGCCAGCGAGATCGTCGCGTTGATCGACGCGCACCGAACCGGGTCCGGCGCCATCGACGAGGACAGTCTCTACCGCGCGGTCGGGTTGATCGACATGGCCGCCGACGAGCCCCAGAGCGCGGCGCAGCGGATGAGCCACGGCATGGCGGTCGCCGATCTGCTGGCCGGACCGCGCGGACCCGATCCGGCGGCGCCCGGGCGCACGCATCTGCTCTGGGTCAGCCTGCCGCCGCGGGTCACGCATGACACCTCCGGCACCTTCATCCCGATGTTCGCACTGCTGGCGTTTCACGCCCTGTTCAAGCGGATCAAGGCGCTGCTCGCCAAGCATCCAAGGCTCGATGTGCCGGTGATCTTCAACATGAGCTATGGGCTGACCGCGGGCCCGAAGGACGGCACCGGGCTGCTTGGCCGCTACATCGAGGCGAAGCTCGGCGAACTCACCGAGGGGCGCCGGCCGGCTCAGCTCTTCGTTCCCGCAGGCAACACCCGGCTCAGCCAGTCACGCGCCCGGATAGTGGCCAACTCCGCCGAGGCGCTCTACTGGCACCTGCCGCCCGACGATCCGACCCCGAGCTTTCTCGAGATCTGGGGTCCGGTGATGCAGGAGCCGCCCGAGCGACCGGGCCTTGGTGTCGCGGTGACGCCGCCGGGCTCCACCGAGGCCCTCGCGGCCCCGGCGCCGGAGGATTTTGACAGCTTTGCCGATTTCCTGGAGCCCCACGGGGGTGGCACGGGCGATGCGGTGATGCGCTGCTACTGGCGCTGGGTGCCCGGGCCCGAAGCGCCGCGCGACGGCCCTACCGACGGAATGCAACCGGACCCGAACCCAAGGGGCCCCGGCCGCGAATGCCTCGTGCTCGCCGCCGAGCGCACGCGGCCTGATGGGCCAGGCAGAGGCTTTGTGCGGCCAGGACGGTGGCGGATCGTGCCGCAGGCGAGGACGGACGACCCGCTCGACATCTACGTCCAGCGCGACGATTCCCTGCCGGGCTACCCGCGGCGCGGACGGCAATCCTGGCTCGAGGATCATCACTATCGCCGGCGCGATCCTTCGGGTCGCATCGTCCTTGACGACCCGGACCGGCCCGGACCGGTCCTGCGTGAGGGCAGTTTCAACGCTATTGCCGCAGGTGAGAGCGTCAGCATGGTCGCCGGGTTGCGGGCCGCTGCCGACGGTGCGCGGCTGCCTGCGGCATTCTCGGCGCCGGGACGGGAGGATGCCGTCGCTCTGGCAGAAGGCACACCGGCCTGGCCCTGGCTCACCGTGGCGGGCGCGCGCAGCGGCTCGCGGGTGCAGGTGCGCGGCACGAGCTTCGCGGCCCCGCAGGCGGCGCGCGCGGCGCGGCGCGACGCGGCGGAACCGAGCCCCGACACTGCGTCCAACGTTTAGCAAACGCCCCGCGTGGCACCCTCCTTCCTGCCCGGCAATTCCGCCGGAAACAGCAAGGAGAGAGACATATGGCACGTTCCGATTTCGCATGGCTCAATTTCGATACCGAGTTTACCCAGCCGAACCAGGAGGCGACCCGGACCTTCGTCATCGATGATGACCCGGTCGACGCGAGCCGCTCCGGCCAGTCGGTGAGCGCCGAGGGTTACATCATGATCCAGGCGCAGGACGTTGGGGTCGGCAGCACCGAAGAGGGCGACGCGATCACCCATCGCATCCTTATCAACGGCCGCCATCTGCCGAGCTTCGACATGGTCGACCAGCAAGGCTGGAACCTCTGGATGGACCGGATCCCTTCGGGCTTCCTGAAGAAAGGGGAAAACCGCCTGACGGTGCGGCGCCGGGCCGTCGATCGCTTTCGCGTGGCCAACATCATGGTCCAGTGGCGCGAGAAGAACGCCGCCGGGGGCATCACCGGCCCCGACCGTATTACCGCCGAGGCCTGAGACAGGTGCGGACCGGGGTCACCCGGTCCGCACACTGCCTGTTTACCCCTCGCCGCACTCCCCGCGTGCGGCCAACCGAGTTTGGAAGGAGACCGCAGATGACCCCCCGTCTTCCCGGCAGTGCCCTCGCCATCAGCCTTGCTTTCGCCGCTCCGGTGGCGGGCCATGCACAGGCGCTGCAGCTTTGCGTGCAGGAGGGCGGCGGCTTCGTCGTCGCTCTGCAGCAGGACCAGACCTGTGATCAGCTTCCCGGCATTTGGGTCGCCCTTGACATCGGTGACCACGACTGGACCGGCGAGGGCACCGGCGCGATGCGCACGGCCAGCCCGAACGACCGGGTGGCGGTGGGCGACACAGAGCCCGGCGCCCGGCTGCACGTGGCCTATACTGGCGACGAAGGCGCAGCGATGCTCGTCGAAGACCCTGACAGTGCGACCGAGGCTATGCGTGTCACCCCGGACGGGCGCACCATCCTTGGCGGCATCAGCGGCGACAGCGCGCGGCTCACCGTGAACGCGCCGGCCGGCGACGAGGCGATCCGCGCACGCGCAGGCGGCGTGACCTCATTCGTGGTGGCCGCTGACGGACAGGTCGGCGTCGGCACCTCCGTGCCCGCAGCGGCCCTCGCCGTCGCTGCGCAAGGCGATGAAGACCCGTTGCACGTGACCCCGCCTGGCGCCTCCCGTCCGGCGCTGGTGCTGGACGCCGAAGGAGAGCTCGGCATCGGTGTCGAAACGCCCGAAGACAAGCTCGCGGTCTTGAACGAGGGGCCCGGGCGTGCCGGGTTCTTCCGGACAGAGAATGCCGGCAATATCGCGGCTGCGCTCTCGGCCACGACCACTGGGCGTGGGAATGCGGTCTTTGCCAACGTCCTCAGCCGGGAAAGCACCTCTGCGGCGCTGCGCGCTGTGCATAGTGGCGGCGGGCGGGCCGGACAGTTCGATGGTAGCGTCTCGGTCTCGGGCAACCTGGGGATCAACACGCTCAATCCTACGGCGAAGCTGGTGATCGAGGGCGATGACGATGGTGCTGACGTGGTGGTGCGGGACGAGCGCTTCGCCCGGATGCGGATGGTCGCGGAAGCGCCGACGGACGACGTCACGCTTTCGGTCCAGGCGCGCGGCTCCTCCAATGCCGAACGGGCCGAGATCGGCACGGTCTCGAACCACGGCATGGTGCTCTTCACCAACGGAGAAACCCGCATACGCCTCCAACGCAATGGCGCCGTCTGCATCGGCAATTGCTGAGCCGCCTAGAGCAGGAGAACGACCATGAGAACATCAAGCCTCATCACCGCCGCGGCGCTCCTTGCGGCACATGTCGCGAGCGCTCAACCCATCGGGGACCTGCGTTCAGTGCCTCCGTCCGATGCCTACATCCTAGCCGACGACGCGCCCGTGGACGCGATCATCCTCAAGTTTCGCGAAGGGAGCGCTATAAGGCTGGAAGGGGCGCGATTTGCACTCGGAGAGCGCAGCACGCGCGACGAGCAAGCCATGCGCAGGATCGGGCTCACAGCCGGTGACATGGAGGCCGCGCTCCGGGATCTCGACCGGCTTGTCGGCGGAGCCCAAAACGTGACCCTGGAGGATGCGAGCCCGGTCTTCTCGAACACGCCGGACGACTTGCAGCGTCTCCGCGAGACCGGGGAGCGCCGCAGCGGCAAGGCGCTTGCCGACCTGACGCTCTATCACAGCTTCGCCTTGCCCGGCGGCACGGTCTACGCAGAGGTCGCGGAGCTGGTGGCGGCGCTGAACGCATTGCCAATCGTTGAAATCAGCTATGCGGTTCCGCCCGGCACTGATCCGCAGGCGGATGCTCCTCCCGCGACGCCGGACTTCGAGTTTCAGCAAGGCTACCTCGATTCCGCCCCGGGTGGTATCGATGCACGCTACGGCTGGACGGTCCCGGGCGGCACAGGCGCCGGCGTGAGGATTATCGATGTCGAGCAGGGCATCACGCCCGACCACGAAGACCTCCCGCCTCTCGTGGCCGAGACCGGTCCGCTGAACCCGCAATCGAGCAATCATGGCAGCGCGGTCATGGGCGTGCTCGTCGGGGCTGAGAACGGCTATGGCGTCACGGGCATCGCTCATGGCGCCGAGGCGGGGTTCGTCAGCCATTTCGGCCCGGCAACCATGGCCCAGGCTGTGCTTGTCGCAACGCTGCTGGTCGAGGATGGCGACATCATCGTCATCGAGATCCAGAGGCGCGGACCCGTCAATGGGCAGCCCTGCCTGCCAGGGTGCAACGTGTGCACCGGAACCGCCACCACTCCTGCGCAGGATGACTCGATCCCGATCGAATTCTGGCAGGCCAATTTCGACGCCATCCAGACCGCGACCGCGAATGGCGTCATCGTGGTCGCGGCGGCGGGCAACGGCGGCAGTGACCTGGATGATCCGGTCTATAACGGCCAGTTCGATCGAACGGTCCGCGACTCCGGTGCCATCATCGTGGGCGCGGGCGATCCGGTCACCCATGCGCCGAGCTGCTTCACCAATTACGGCGACCGCATCGACCTACAGGGTTGGGGGCGTGGGGTGACGACACTCGGTTATGGCGGATTGTTCGATGGGCTCGGCCCACCAAGCGGTCCCGGTCTGCTGCAACAGTCCTACACGGCAAACTTCAGCGGCACATCCTCCGCCACGCCGATCGTCGCCGGGGCGGCTGCGGCAGTGCAGGGAGCGGTGCTTGCGGCCGGTGGTGATCCGCTGACCTCGATCGAGATGCGCGAGGTGCTACGAGCGGGGGCCACGCCACAGGCAGCGGATGCGCGCGACATCGGGCCTCTGCCGAACCTGCGCGGAGCCATCGATCGCGCGTTGCATCCCGAATGTGGCCCACCGGCCTTTGGCGATTGGATCGTGAGCGACACTTGCGTCGTCAGCCGCAACCTGGCCGTGCCAGCCAATGTCGACGTGGAGGATGGTGCCAGCCTGATCGTTCTGCCGCGGGTCACGCTCGACATCGTGCTCCGACAGCACTCGCTGGAGGTCCGTCCGGAGGGGCAGGTCTTCGTGCATCCCTCCGGCCGCATCCGGTGATGAAACTGCGCGCGACGGCTGTCGTCGGTGCGCTTTCACAGGTGGGAATGGCACGCTGATCGTTATCCTTCTAACCTATATCGTTCTAGGCATGTTCAGGGCTGGCTTGTCGATGCTGGTCATCACACTCCCGATTGTCTTCCCGATGCTCACCGGCTTGAGGATCGATCCCACGAGGTTCGGGCCCGTAGCGATGATTGTGATCGAGCTGGGCATGATCACGCCGCCGGTGGGAATGGACGTCTTTGTCATGCGCGATGTCAGACCATCTTCTCGACGTTGCCATCCCAGACGTTGAGCAAGAGCCCAAACATGTCGCCGTAGTTGCGGCGCTTGGTCTGGCAGACAGCTTTGAAGCGCTCAACAGCCGTGACGGGCGCGCGGATATTCAGTTGGACCTCCGGCGTCGAGTGCGCCGCCGGCGTCGCCCAAGTCTCCTACATCGCGACGTGTCTGAGTGCGTCTATGTCACGCTAAAGTTCTGCACACGCAAACTTTTCCTGATGCGCTCACGTCCAGATCATCTCTGCCGTGATGTCGGAGAGTTGGGCGTCGAGAAACCTCACCGCGGTTCCCTGATCCGCAAACACGACATCGGCGCCGTCCTGTGTCATGTGGGCGGTCGCGTCGCTCCAGTCGCCGTAGCCGAAATTGTCGAAGTGGATGTAGTCGAAGGGCTCGAGATCAAGCACTACATGGCTGCCGTCGTCCTCCTGATTGAAACTGAACCCGTCCGAGAACAGCCCGCCCGCCATGATGTTGAAGCCGCTCCCACCGACGATCCAGTCATGCTCCGCCCAGCCGGTGCCGTGGTCGATGCCGCGGTTCCAGTCCGCGAAAGGAGACGCTGTCTTCTCGACGAACTCGGTGCTCTGGGAGAATCCGCGCACCACTTCGGCGCGGGTCCACCCCTCCTCGAGACGGGTCACCCAAGTGTCGAGCCCGTTGGCATCCGGGTCGCGGTCGAGAACGTTGTTGTAGAGAAGGGTGACGAAGGCGCTGTTGTCGAGGTCGCCGTAGGTGGCCTGAAACTCGGGGCTGCGGACATAGCCATCGATGACGCTGGTCAGTTCTGCCCCGGCTGCCAATTGTCCGGTCCAGTTGGTGTAACCGGTGACGTCCGGTTCGCGGTCGAGCGTGGTGACGTAGAGACGGTAGACGTCATCGCCCCAGGCGGCCTGTGAATGGCTCGTCTCGAAGGCGTTTGCTGCACTGCTGGTTTCGGCGATGAACTCGGAACTCTGCGAGAACCCGAGAACGACCTGCGCGCGCGACATGCCCGCGTCGAGCTTCGTGACCCAGTTATCAAGGCCCTGCGCGTCCGGATCCCTGTCGAGCACGTTGTTGTAGAGCAATGTGACGAAGGCCGGGTTGTCGAGGGCGCCGTAGGTGGCCTGAAACTCTGCGGAGGCCACAAACCCGTTGGCGACCTCCAGCAGCGTCCGGCTTTCCATCGCCAGAGCCTCGGTCCAGTTGTTGTAGCCCGTGGCGTCGGCTTCGCGCGCGAGCGTCGCGAGATAGAGGCGATAGACGGCACCTGCTTCCTCGGGGGCGTAGCTTGCCTCGAACCCGTCGCCCAGCAGGATGTCGTCGTCGTTCTCCCCGCGCAGTACATCGTTGTGGGCGCTACCTGCGAGCCAGTCGTTGCCGTCGTCGCCGCGGAATTGAATGCGTTGCCCGGCGCCCTCGGCCGACATCACGTCGTCGAAGATCGAACCGCGGATCCGCTCGATGCCGGTGAACCGGTCGGTAAAGTCGAAGCCGTCGATGACGGTTCCGGCGGCGACGTCCGCCACGATGCCATGCACCGCCCCGTCCCAATGCTCTCCATCATAGATGACCTGGTCGTAGCCGCCGTTGCCGTGGAAGACGTCAGCGCCGCGCCGGCCCTGAAAGCCCTCATCCAAGTGGGAGCCGTTGAACACGTCTGCGTCCTGTGAGCCGGTGAACCAGCGAATATAGGTGAAGCTGTCATTGACCAGACCCGAGGTGCCGCTGACGACGGTGCCGGAGCCGTTGGCGCCAATGTTGAAGGTCAGACCACCGACGCCGGAAACGTCCCAATACGCGAGATCTGCCGACTCATCAGTCGCGAACAAACCCGCGTGCCCGATCACGGTGTCGGAGCCGAGGCCCGGAACAAATTCATCGCCATATCCTTGGGTCTCGGCACTGCCCCCCGAGCCGTCGAGCCGGTCATTGCCGTCGCCGCCTCTGAGACGATCGCGCCCATCGCCGCCGATGAGCGTGTCGTTTCCATCATACCCGCGCAGTTCGTCATCGCCGCTGCGACCGTCCAGAAGGTCGTTGCCGTTATTGCCTTCGAAGTATTCGTTTGCCGCCGATCCGCGGATCGTGTCATCTCCGTTGTCGGAGCCGCGCACTTCCTCAATACCGCTGATCGTGTGGTTGAAGTTCATTCCGTCCCAGACACCGGTTGCGGTGCCAGCCAAGAGATCGACAACCACGCCGCCTTCCACCCGCGAGCGGTCAAAACGCAAGGTGTCCCACCCGTCTGCCGCGTTCAGGACGTCGTTGCCCGCGCCAAGGATAAAGCGCTCATCAGCACTCGAACCAACGATGTTGTCAGAGAGATTGGACGCTCGTATTTCGAGGCGGCCACCGTCGAGGGTCAGGTTGAGCTGGTCCTGATTGCCGAAGCCGTCATTGGAGACGACCCCGCTTGCAAGGTTAGCGACGATGCCCGAGATCGGCTCATACCACATGTAGTCGAGGCGCAGGGTGCCGTCTTGCAGAGTTGCATTGATCGTGTCGTTGCCATCGAGCGGTGAGATTGCGAGGAAGCCGGCGGCCGGGGATGTGGTGATGTTGAAGGTGTCGGCGTTGCGGGTGGCGCTGATGTTGAGGCCATCGGCCAGCATGATACCGCGTGGGTTCAGGATCGTGTCGGTGCCGTTCGGCCCCTTGTTGACCGTGGCGGTATTGGCAGTCTCATTCAGGTTCAGCGTGATCCCGCTGCCGAGCCGAGAATAGGAGAGATCGACCCAGGTGCTGGCCGGAATATTGGTGAAGTCGTAGACGTCGTTTCCGGGCGAGCCGCGAAGCTGTTCGCCGTCGTCGGATTGGCCGGGGGTGAAGTGGTCATCGCCGGACCCGCCGCCAAAGCGGTCCTCCAGCGGGCTGCCAATGAAGGTAATGTTAGAACTGACATCCGGAAGGTCGAAATTGGCGCCGAAGATCGAGTGGCCTGCGTCAATCGTCAGGGGGCTCTGGCTGAGCAGCGCACCGAGCGGGGCTGCGTTGCCGTCGAAATAGTCGTCGACGGCATCCGAAAAGGTCTGCAGACCCCATGAAATGCCAGTGAGGTTCGCGACAAGCCGCTGGCCGCTGTCACGGACCTCGATGCTGGTGATAGTCCCGCTGGCAGGTGTAGTTGAAAGGTCGAAGCCGGTCCCGTTCGCGGTGGACTGATACCCCGTGCTCGGGTTGGAAATGACGATACGGTTTGACTGGCTGCTGAGAATGGTCGGGCTGAAATCTCCGGTGTTCGAATTGAGGAAGGCGAGTTCGAAGAAATCCCCGTCTGATCCAAAAAACTCAAGGTTCATGTTACTCTCCCTGACTTGTAAAATTTACGGACACGCAGGAGGTGCCAAAGGCCGGACGGGCCGGAATGGTAATCGAGTGAGCGCCTCTTTCTCGGGTCGCCAATCGACGCGAGAGACCCGGCTTTGCGGTGATCGAGAGGGGCGAAATAAACTTCGATCAGCCTTTGGCTTTGCCCCGGTCACAGCGGCGAAATGTCTCGGCGTGCAGACTTGACGTGAAAAAATTTGATCGTGTGGTGACCCTATCTGATCAGCCGATTCGATGATAGCACCTGATCGCTCCAGAGATCGACACGGTATCACGTGCGTTCGTCTCACACGTTAGATCTGCGATCTCACCGTAGCATACCGATACCGTCTGGTTCGGTTACACGGTGATCGCCTGCGGGGCTTACAGAACGTGCCGCGTGCTGCCACGCTCCATTCTCTCGATGTCAGACCATCTTCTCGCCGTCGCCATCCCAGTGCTGAAGGTCGTCATCGGCGGGGCCGGGGGGCCACATCTTACCATGACACGATCCGACCAGGAATTTTGAGAAAGCGCAGTCACGTGCTATCCTCTATCAAGGGCGGCAAATGACACCAGCAGTTCCCTTCTTCGTTTCCAACAACGCCGCCGATCTCCGCCTGAGATCATCCCTGCCGGAGATGTCTGGTCGTCAAGGAGGTCTGCCATGCCTACCTCATCCACACCGGTCGGCACGCCGATCCTGGTGAATACCCTCACCATCGGAGCCCAACAGGAACCGCAGGCGGTAGCCCTTGCCGGAGGCGGCTATGCCGTCATGTGGCATTCGGGCGATTCCACTATCCCGGTGACGCTGCGCGGGGCATTCTTCGACAGCCGCGATCAACTCCAGGGCGCCGAATTCGAGGTCATGGACGATCTTCAATCGGCGCAGACACCGTTCTCTCTGCTTGTCACCGGAGGCAGCTTGACCGCAGTGGAAGGAACCCGCAGCAGCTCTCCGTTTGGTCTGTTCATCGAAGCACAGAGCGTTACCGGAACCGGCATGCCGTCAGGAGAGGGAGAGATACTCAGCACCCTGACCAGCCTGCACCGGAACCCGGACTCCGCAGCGCTCGGCGACGGTGGCATGGTCGCGGTCTGGGAAAGCTTGGCGATAGAGGGCAATTTTGCCTCGACGGGCATCGCGGCGCGGATCGTCGGCGGCCCCGGAGCCGAAGAGACGGAGTTCCTCGTCAACACCACGACGGACGGTGCGCAGGACCATCCTCAGGTCGCCGCGCTGGCTGGCGGCGGGTTCGTGGTTGCCTGGAACGGGCCGGCCGGGATCTACGCGCAGCGCTTTGCCGAAGGCGGGGCGATGCTCGGCAGTGAGCTCCGCATCGACACCGCCACAGACCGTGCAGCTCCGGGGCAGGTTCAGGTGGCGGGCCTTGCTGGCGGCGGCTTCATCGCCGTCTGGACACAGGCTGTCGGTGGCGATGGACGGATCTTCGGTCAAGCCTATGACGCCACAGGCGCGCGGGTCGGCGGCGAGATCGCGGTCAGCACCACCACCGTGCACGAAACCTACACGCCACAGATCACGGCCTTGCAGGATGGCGGCGCGCTGATCGGGTGGTCCTCACACGGCTTCGTCGATGGTATACACCCGCCAGGGTTCTACCTCCAGCGACTCAACGCTGACGGAAGTCTGCAGGGCGGTGAGACGTTGCTCTTCGACAGCGGGGGCATCTCGTCGTCCGACTTGTCCCTGACCACGCTGCCCGGAAACGAGGTGCTCGCCACCTGGACCGCACAACTGCCCAGCGGAGACGGTCTCGACATTTACGCGCAGCATGTCGTCTCGGCGGATAACCTCGTCGGAACAGAGCTCGGGGAACTGCTGCAGGGCGACGTTGGCCGCAACCTGATCGTTGGTGAGGGCGGCAATGACACGCTGATCGGCCTGGCGGGGCCCGACACGTTGGAAGGGGGCGCAGGCAGCGATTATCTCTACGGTGATACTTTCTGGCCCGGGCTATTCCCCGACGAGGCGGCATCCGTCTACAGGCTCTACCAGGCGACGCTCGACCGCGCGCCCGACCTCAGGGGCCTGACCAACTGGAGCGAGCGGCTGTTCACCGGCGAGAGCGGCTTGCAGCAAGTCGCCACCGGCTTCGTCAACAGCGCCGAGTTCCAGGCGACCTACGGCGCTCTCGATGACGAAGGCTTCGTCGAGCTGCTTTATCAGAACGTGCTGGGGCGCGCCGCCGATGCCGGCGGTCTCGCCAACTGGACCGGCCAACTTGCCGACGGCACGAGCCGGGCCGAAGTGGTGCTGGGCTTCTCTCAGAGCGCCGAGTTCACCGACTCCACCGCCGCCGAGGCCCGCGCCTTCGCCAATGCCAGCTCGCAGGCGGGCTGGGGCGACGATGTCTACCGGGTCTACCAGGCCACGCTCGACCGCGCACCCGACATCACCGGGTTCAGCAACTGGAGCGGCCAGCTTGCCGGTGGCCGCGCGCTCGATGCGGTGATCAATGGCTTCGTGGACAGCACCGAGTTCCAGGCCACCTACGGGGCGCTCGATGACGAAGGCTTCGTCGAGCTGCTCTACCAGAACGTTCTGGACCGCGAGGCCGATGCCGGCGGGCTCAGAGTCTGGACACAGCAGCTTGCGGCCGGCACCAGCCGGGCCGAAGTGGTGCGCGGGTTCTCACAGAGCGCCGAGTTTGTCGCCGCCACCGCCGAGGACTTCAAGGACTGGATGCGCGGCCTCGAGCACGACGCCGGCGATCCCTACCACGACTGGCTGAGCGGCGAGACCGGCGACAACGCGCTGGCCGGCGGGCTGTTTGCCGATGTGTTCGACTTCGAGCAGGAGGACGGCGGCAGCCATCTGGTGCTGGATCTCGAGGCTTGGGACTACATCGCCCTCGACGGGTTCGGCTACGGCTCGGCCAGCGCCGCGCTCGATCACATGAGCCAGTCGGGCAGCGACGTGCTGTTCTCCGATCAGGGCGTCGAGATCACCTTCCAGAGCACCCGTCTGGCCGAGATCACCGACGACATGATCATGGTCTGATCGCCGAAGGATGCAGGAGGGATTTCTGGAGCGCGGTCAGACACGGCCGCGCTCATGTCTTTCGGGCGACCGGAAACGCGGCAAGAGCAGGTTACTTGGCGCGGTCTTCAAACTGGCCGCTGAAGTCGGCCTGGGCCGGAGAATGCCTCGTGTAACTCCTGGCACAAGGTGCCCATGAGGTGGCGAATTTGAGGGCTGTCAGAGCATTCTGAGTGCCGTAGAGCGCCAGCACGGAGCCGGCGCGCACCATTCTCTCGTTGTCAGACCATCTTCTCGACGTCGGCATCCCAGTCGTCGAGCAAGAGCCAGAGCACCCAAGTTCAAAAGCTAGGCTCAGGACTCATAGCCAATAGATGACAGTTGCGGCGAGAGCGATGGCTGAGAAGAAGGCCTTTGGGCATCTGTCATATCTGGTCGCGACACGGCGCCAGTCCTTGAGCCTGCCGAACATGATCTCGATACGGTTCCGGCGTTTGTAGCGGCGTTTGTCCCTTGCCCGGCAGGGCATTGCGCAACAATGTCCCGTGTATGGACGCCCCCGGGGCTGCAAGCGATTTTTTGACTTTGGCAACAGCATTGCGGTCGAGTTCCTTCGTGTATCCGGCCTCTGGTTGCGACCTTCAATGCCGCGGGCCCTCATGGTGAGTTCGAGGAACAGGTCCAAAACGAGAGGCCGTAGTACAAGCTACTCGGGACATTACTGGTTTTCCCATTCCTGATCTCGTCGACGCTTTGCCATGACCTCCATTCAGAACCACCGCACCCCAGCCTGCCTTCGCGCTCAGCGTTGGCAGGGTCTCGTAGACGCGCCATGAGCCATGATCGCCCAGGCCATCCGCGCCATCTTGTTTGCCAGCGCAACTGCAACCAGCATTTTAGGTTTGCGAGCCAACATACGGGCCAGCCACGACCCATCTGGCGCGCCGCCGCGTTTTTGCGCGGCTTGGATCGCGGACATTGCACCGATGATCAGCAAACGCCGCAGGTCGCGCTGACCCATTTTTGATATCTTGCCCAGCCTTGTTTTACCGCCCGTAGAATGCTGGCGTGGTGCCAGCCCGATCCAGGCTGCGAAGTCGCGCCCCTTGCTGAACATCTCTGGCGGTGCCGCCAGCACGGCAATCGATACCGCCGTCACCGGGCCGATCCCCGGCATGGTCATCAACCTGCGCGCCACATCGTCCTGTCGGGCAATCTGTCGAAGTTGCCGGGTCAGCGCGTCAATGCGCGCGCTTAGCCCGGCGATGAGATCGAAGAATATTTGGCAAAGGCCGGTGACTTCGGGCGGCAATCGTTCTCCATTCTCAGCCACAGCCTTTTCCAACCGAGGCAGATGCTGAGGGCCTTTCGGCGCGACAATCCCATGTTCAGCCAGATGCCCTCGCAATGCGTTGATCGCCTGGGTACGTTGCCCTGTCAAAAGATCGCGGGTCTTGAGTACCATCGACTGACCTTGTTGCTCGGTTGTCTTGGTCGTCACAAAGCGCATGGTCGGTCGGGACGCTGCTTCAGCGATGGCTTCGGCATCATTCGCATCGTTCTTTTGCCGCTTCACATAGGGTTTGACGTATTGCGGGGCGATGAGCCTGACATCGTGGCCAAGTCTGGAAAGCTCCCGGCTCCAGTGATGCGCACCCGCGCAAGCCTCCAAAGCGATGGTGCAAGGCTCAATCTGACCGAAAAACTCTAGCACCCGCCCTCGCGGCAACGCCTTGCTAAAGACCTTAGATCCATTTGCCGCCGCGCCATGCGCGTGAAACGAACTCTTGGCAATATCCAGCCCTACAATGCTAACCTTCTCCATGGACGCTTCCTCCTCGTAGCGAATTTCGACACCGCTACCTTGGCACAGCGATGCCGTGAGGGGGCGTCCACACCATCAAGAGGGTATTTCACGGTTGTTTTGCGTTGTTTCCGACCCGGGATGCAGGCGCGTATCCCTTTGTCTTGCAACGCTTCTCGGAACCAATCGGCGTCGTAGCCGCGATCCCCGAGCAGCCAGTCGACATCGGGCAGGCTGCTGAGCAACGCTCGCGCCCCGATGTAATCACTGACTTGGCCAGCGGAGACGAAGAAACTGATCGGGCGGCCGTTGCTGTCGCAGATGGCATGCAGCTTGGTGTTCATGCCGCCCTTGGTGCGACCGATCAGGCGGCCACGCCCCCCTTTTTCGCGCCCAGGCTGGACGCGGTGCGATGTGCCTTCAGGTACGTCGCATCAATCATCACCGTTTTCTTCTCGCCGTGCTCGGCAGCCAACCCGGCCATCATGTGAGCAAAGATGCCTTTGTCGCTCCATCGCTTCCAACGATTGTAGAGCGTCTTATGAGGGCCATACTCTTTCGGCGCATCCCGCCAGCGTAAGCCATTACGGTTTATGAAGATAATCCCGCTCAGCACACGTCTATCATCGACGCGAGGCTTGCCGTGGGACTTCGGGAAATAGGGTTCAAGA
>NZ_DS022276.1:2714852-2857783 GCF_000153725.1 Salipiger bermudensis HTCC2601
AACGGTGAGGTCCCAGGTCGTGGTGTAGCTTTCGGTGGCCATCGGGTTTCTCGGTAGGGTCGGGTTGCTGACACCAACCTGAACCGAGGGATGCCCCCGATGACCAAACCCATGATGGACCTGCGTGCGCTGGTAGAGAAGAGCGCCGATGCCGACCTGCTTCGCGAGATGATCGGCTTTGCTGCCGAACGGCTGATGGAGTTGGAGGTCGGCGCCAAGACCGGTGCTGACTATGGTGAGAAGACCAGCGAGCGCCTGGCGCAGCGCAACGGGTATCGCGATCGGGACTGGCAGACCCGGGCCGGCAGCGTCGAACTGCGCATCCCGCGCCTGCGCACCGGCTCCTATTTCCCCTCGTTCCTCGAGCCGCGGCGCTCTGTTGAGAAGGCCCTGACGGCCGTGATCCAGGAGGCCTATGTCCACGGCGTCTCAACGCGATCGATGGACGACCTGGTGCAGGCCATGGGTGGCACCGGGGTGTCGAAGAGCCAGGTCAGCCGACTGTGCGAGGAGATCGACGAGCGCGTGGATGCCTTTCTGACACGGCCGATCGAGGGCGAATGGCCCTACCTCTGGATCGATGCCACCTATCTCAAGGTGCGCCAGGGCGGCCGGATCGTATCGGTTGCGGTCACGCTCGCGGTGGGCGTCAACACCGACGGCAGGCGCGAAGTGCTGGGCATGGCGATCGGGGCCTCCGAGGCCGAACCCTTTTGGACCGAGTTCCTGCGTGATCTCGTCCGCCGTGGCCTCAGCGGCGTGAAGCTTGTGATCAGCGATGCGCATGAGGGCATCAAGGCCGCCACCGCCCGGGTCCTGTCCACGACCTGGCAGCGCTGCCGCGTCCACTTCCAGCGCAATGCGCTCGCCCATGCCGGCAAGAACAGCCGCCGGGTGGTCTCGGCATTCATCGCCACGGCCTTTGCCCAGCCCGACCACGCGGCGGCGAAGGCCCAGTGGCGTCTCGTGGCGGACCAGATGCGCGGCAAGCTCCCCAAGCTGGCCACGCTCATGGACACGGCCGAGGAGGACGTCCTGGCCTATATGACCTTCCCGGCCCAGCATCGCACCAAGCTGCACAGCACCAATCCGATCGAGCGGCTGAACGGCGAGATCAAGCGACGCACGGACGTCGTCGGCATCTTTCCGAACGAGGCTTCGATCCGGCGCCTCGTCGGCGCGATCCTCATGGAGCAGACCGAGGAATGGACAGTCCAGCGCGCCAGATACATGACGCTGGAAACGCTCGCGCCCGTCTGCGATGATCTCGGTGTCAGTCTGCCTGCAGCGCAGAGCGACTGACCAGCTCGGCCCGCTCGAAAGCGCGAGGCCCATGAGGAGCTACACCACTTCCCGGGACATCATCCGGCGCATCCCGCCAGCGTAAGCCATTACGGTTTATGAAGATAATCCCGCTCAGCACACGTCTATCATCGACGCGAGGCTTGCCGTGGGACTTCGGGAAATAGGGTTCAAGACGCGCCATCTGCGCGTCGTTCAGCCAGAAGAGATCAGACATGTCACCGCTCGTTTTCCGAACGCTGAATCACGCTGCTCAGGGAAAATCAATGGGGCCTGAGCCTACGTCACCGAAGATGGAAGCGTATCTCCACAAAGGCAGCTTGTCGTTGCGATCTCAGAGTTGAAAGCTTGGGAGTCAACGCTGTAATAACCCGATAGGGATCTTCATCGTCTGATTGCAAAGGCCTTAGGTCTAGCTCGTAAATGCTACCCAAATGATACCCACAGCCAATCGCGCTGCCACTACAGCCCAAGCGAGAGGGCATAACGCCTTGCTTTTGTTGGGTTTTAATGGTGCCCGGGGGCGGAATCGAACCACCGACACGAGGATTTTCAATCCATGCTGCGGTCTGATCGAGTTCTTTGCATCAACGGTGTAGCTACGTAAATGCAAGTTCGCTTCCGGACGGAGTTGGGGGAGCTTTCGCGCACTTTGACTGCCGGTAGCGTGCCAGCTATTGCCCGAAGACAGCGTCGGCTTCGCCAGTGTCAGGCATGTCCGGAGTTGCAGCGCAGACGCATCATTTCCTTCGCGAAAGGGCTGCGCGCAGGTGCCTCGATCTATCTCGCGGCCGACCTGTTTCTATGAATCTGTTGCTCCCTCCAAAGCGTCACGGCGTTCCGGATACGCTTGGAACGGCCGTCAGGCTGGAACATCCGAATTCAGATGAAACATCACCCGATCCACAAGCTCATCGATTATTGCAATGCGATGCGAGCCGCTCGGGCGGATTGCGTAGTAGGAGACCGGTATGTTCGGCGAGAAGGGGATCGTCACCAGCCCAGCATTCGCAGCACGCGTAGAGATTTCGTCCACGATGGCGACACCCATGCCTTCCGCGGCAAAGTGGCAACAGTTCAGCATCGATGTTTCGATTACGCTCGCGGGAGCACTCATCGCTGTCGAAAGCGCGCTGTCGAAGGCGATGCGCACCGGAGAATTGCGGCCGGGGATCAGGATCCGTTCGTCGATCAGGTCATCGGGAGTGCAGACATCCTTGGTTGCGATTGGATGTGACGGCGGCACCGCGACGACAGCAGGCATCTGTCGCAACTTCAGGGCCCGATCACTCATGCGCTGGCGCCGATAGACGAAGCCGATGTCATACTGTGCCTTCTCGACCATCTCCCAGATGTGTCGGCTGTTTTCGACGTCGACGATCAGAGGGACATCCTTGCGGTCCCCGATGACCTCTCGGATCGCGGTCTGCAGATAGGGGCGCACCAGCGACGTCACCGTGCCGATGCGGATGACAATATTCTTGTGCGCGCGAATGTCTTCCGCCGCCTGTGCGATCTGGTCGAGGCCGAGATACAGTCTCTCGACCTCGCGATAGAGCATGAGGGCTTCGGCGGTCGGATCCAAACGGGCCCCACGACGACTGAAGAGTTGCAGGGCAAGGGTCTCTTCTAGATCCCGGACCAGGCGACTCACAGCCGGTTGGGTCACATGCATCAGGTCTGCCGCAGCAGTGATCCCTCCGCTCATCATAACGCAGCGAAACGCCTCAACTTGTCGGTGCTTCAAATGCATCTTAGAGCTCCAGTATAACATTTGGTCATGATGTAAGTATCAGATACAATTTTATCGCAGCTGTGAAGGCCGCTAGCTTGCGTTTTGCCCGATGGGAGAAAGCGGGCACAAAATCGAACGGAGGAGTTCCCTGATGAAACCTGTTGCCTTGGCCGCGCTGCTCGCGGCCAGCACCGCGCTCGCGCCTGCCGCCCTGTCAGCCCAGGAGCTGACGGTCGGTCTTGCCGCATCGACCACGTCGATGGACCCGCAGTTCTACGTCGTTGGTCCGAACAGCGCCATGGCTCGGAACATCTTTGACGGGCTTGTGAACCAGGACGAGAACCAGCAGATCGTGCCCGCTCTCGCGACATCCTGGAAGGTCGTTGATGACACCACATGGGAATTCACGTTGCGGGAAGGTGTCACGTTCCACGACGGGAGCGACTTCACCGCCGAGGATGTGGTGGCGAGTATCAACCGCGTGCCCCAAGCGTCGACCAACAGTCCCAGCTCCTTTATGCCCTACGTCAAGGCGATCACGGATGTGCAAGCCGTCGATCCGTCGACGGTCCGCATCACCACCGACGAGCCAACGCCGCTCCTGCTGAACAACCTCAGCCGGATCGCAATCCTGCCGGCCGAGGCCGCCGAGACTACCACCGAGCAGATGAACTCGGGCGAGGGCGTGATCGGCACCGGGCCGTTCCAGTTCGTCTCCTGGGTGCCCGACAGCGAAGTCGTGGTTGAACGCAACGACGCCTACTGGGCCGAGCCCGCAGCTTGGGAAGACGTGACTTTCAAGGTCTTCAAGAACAACAGCGCCCGCGTTGCTGCGATGCTCTCGGGCGACGTTGATATGATCGAGAGCATTCCCACCGCCGACACGCGTCGGCTTGTGGACGCTGACGATGTCGAAGTCGTCTCGGTTGCGGGCAACCGGGTCATGTATCTGCATATGGACCAGGGGCGTGAGGAATCTCCCTTTGCCACCGACGCCGAGGGCAAGAACCCACTGCGCGATCCGCGCGTGCGCCGTGCCCTGTCGCTGTCGCTGAACCGCGAGGCCATCGTCGATCGCATCATGGATGGGCAAGGGGTCCCCGCGGGTCAGCTCGTCCCTGAAGGCTACTTCGGCTATGACAGCGAGATCGCGCCGGATCCGTATGATCCCGAAGCGGCGAAGGAACTGCTGACCGAAGCGGGCTATCCCGACGGTTTCGAGCTGACCTTCCACGCCTCGAATGACCGCTATCCCAACGACAGCCGAGTTGCACAGGCCATCGGGCAGTTCTTCAGCCGCATCGGCATCGACACCTCGGTCGAGACGCTGCCAGCGAGCGTCTACTTTTCGCGGGCATCGAACCTCGAGTTCAGCTTCATCATGGGCGGTGCCGCGGTCGAGACAGGTGAGGCGTCGGGCGTTCTCGGGCCGTTGCTCGAGACCTATGGCGAGAGCGCCGGTCGCGGCAACCGCGGACGCTACTCCAACCCCGAGTTCGACAGCGCTCTCTCGGAAGCGCGCCAGACGCTTGACGAAGAAACGCGCCGCGAGCTTCTCGAGAATGCGACAGAGATCGCCATGACCGACCTTGGTGTGATCCCGGTCTTCTACCTCGCAAACACCTGGGCACTTGAAGACGGTATCGACTACCCTGGACGCTCGGATGGCTACACGTTGGCCTATGACGTGCGGCCCGAGTGATCCGGAGCCGTTCGGATGTCCTTTGAAGGAGTATTTCCTTACCTGGTCTCGCCGCTCAATCAGAGCGGCGAGGTGCGGGGCGATGTGATCGAAGCTCTGGTCGAACGCCTGATCACGGCAGGCGTCCACGGTCTGGCGCCGCTCGGCAGCACCGGCGAGTTCGCCTATCTCGATGGACGCCAGCGGTTGGCTGTGGCGAAATCTGTTATCAAGGCCTCGAGAGGACGCGTCCCGGTCATTCCCGGCGTGGCTTCGACATCAACCGCGGACGCGGTTTCTCAGACCCGTGCAATGGTGGAGGCCGGGGCGGACGGCATTCTTGCCATTCTCGAGGCTTACTTCCCCATCGATGAGGATGGCGTCGAGGCTTATTTCACCGCGATTGCCGAGGCGGCCGAGGGGCTGCCGGTCGTGCTCTATACCAACCCGAACTTTCAGCGCTCCGATTTGACATTGCCTGTGATCGAGCGACTGAGCCATTTCGAGAACATCCGCTACATCAAGGACGCTTCGTCGAATACAGGTCGTCTCCTGTCGATCATGGAACGGACCAAAGGTCGGCTCGAGGTCTTCGCGGCCTCCGCCCATATTCCGACTTGTGTCATGATGATCGGCGGCAAGGGCTGGATGGCGGGACCGGCGTGCATCGTGCCGGAGCAGAGCATCGCGCTTTACGAAGCCGCGAAAGCTGGCGACTGGGGCCGCGCGATGGAGTTGCAGAGACCGCTTTGGCGGATCAACGAACTCTTCGCCCGCCATTCTCTGGCTGCATGCATCAAGGCCGCGCTGGAGCTGCAGGGCTTCGAGGTCGGTGATCCGGTTGCCCCGCAGAAGCCGCTTGGCGCTGCCGCGCGCGATGAAGTGGCTTCGGCGTTGCGCGACTTAGGGGCTCTGTAGACCCACAGGCTCGGACAACGAGATTCCCAAGGAACCAGTATGACAATATCCACTCCCGTCATCTTCGATTGCGACCCGGGGATTGACGACAGCATCGCCTTGCTCGGTGCATTCGTCGCTCCCGAACTCGACATTCTCGCGATCACGCCGGTTTGCGGCAATCAGCCGCTTGATCGGACCGTGCGCAACGCGCTGCAGATCTGCGAGCTGGGCGGTCGTGCCGACATTCCGGTTCATGCTGGCTGCCATCGCCCTTTGTGCCGCGAGCCGATCCACGGGCAGTTCCACGGCACCACGGGTCTGGGGAGCACCGTGCTGCCCGATCCGAGCAAGACGGTCGAGCCGACCACGGCGGTTGAGGCACTGATTGCGCACCTCGGTCGTGCAGCACGCGGAGAGCGCAGCAAGATCACGATGTGCTGCCTTGGTCCGTTGACTAATCTTGCGCTGGCGTTGCGGATCTGTCCTGAGATCGCCGGCGGCATCGACCGGATCGTGATGATGGGGGGGGCCTTTCGCGAGCCGGGCAACCGGACCCTCACCTCGGAGTTCAACATGCTTGCCGATCCGCATGCCGCGCAGATCGTGTTCGCGGCAGGAGTTCCAATGACGACACTCGGACTCGACGCGACCCATCAGGTCATGCTGCTGCCGGACCATGTCGCGATGTTCGCGCAGAAGAGCGGCCGTATCTCGCAGACCGTGGCGGAACTCATGGCATTCTGGGACCGCAACGACGTCCGCCGTTACGGGTCCCGCGGGGGGCCGCTTCATGATCCGCTCGTGACGGCCTGGATGCTGAGCCCGAACTTTTTCGAGAGTGCGCCCGCCCGCGTGTTCGTCGAAACAGAAAGCCCTCTCTGCCTCGGACAGACCGTGGCGGACTGGTATGGGAAATCGGGCGAGCCCGCGAATGTCGATGTCGTGACGAAGGTGGATGCGCAGGGGGTCATCGACCTCTACCTTGACCTGATGTCCCGCTACGAGGAGCGCGGCGCTGCATGACCGTCACGCGGATCATCATAGACACCGATCCCGGCGTGGACGATGCGGCGGCCATCTGGCTGGCACTGGCCTCGCCCGAGATCGAGCTTCTGGGCGTCACAACTGTGGCCGGGAACGTGCCGCTCGAGGCGACATATGCCAACGCCTGCCGCATCGTGGGTCTCTCCGGACGTGCTGATGTGCCGGTCATGGCCGGGGCGCGGGGCCCACTGCTGCGTGACCAGGTCTTCGGGAAATACGCCGCCATCGGCGCCTTTCCGAAAGCGTTGGTGCCCGACAGCGGCATGACATCTTCGGATGAGAACGCCGTGGCCTTTATCGCCCGAACCGCACGCGGTGCCGCCCGAGAGGGCCGTCCCGTCACGATCTGTGCCATAGGGCCTTTGACCAATGTTGCCATGGCCTTGCGGCTGCACCCCGAGGTGGCCCAGGGCATCGAGCGGATCGTCGTCATGGGCGGTGCATTTCGTGCGCTCGGTCACCGCACGCCATGGGCCGAATTCAACGTCTATGCGGATCCGCACGCGGCGCAGATCGTCTTGGGTTCCGGCGTTCCCATAACGATGTTCCCGCTCGACGTGACTCTTCAGGCATTGTTCACGGCAACGCATATCGAAGAGCTTCGGGAGCAGGGAGGTGCGCCCGGATGCGCTCTGGCCCGCCTGTTGACCGAATTTGACCGCAGCGATCCCGAAAAATACGGTCGCCCTGGAGGACCGCTTCACGATCCCATGACAATTGCCTGGCTCGTCGCGCCCGAGCTTTTCTCGGGGCGGCGTGCAGCCGTGGGGGTCCAGGTGGGCGGGAGCACGAGCGGCCACACCTACGCAGATTTCAATGACAGTCAGGCACGAACCACCGTCATGACGGATGTGAACGAGCCGGGCTATATCGCGCTGGTTGTCGACCGGATCGCGGCGTTGGGCGCCGCGCCGGAGAGAACCGCGCAGGAGGAGACTAAAAAATGAGCGGATACCTGTTCAGCCGACTACTTCAGACCGCCGTGACGCTGTTCGTCATGTCGGTGCTGGTCTTCGGCGGCCTGCACATGGTGGGCAACCCAGTGGACGTGCTGTTGAGCCCCACCGCAACACCTGCGGAACGTCTTGAAGTGATCAAGTCCTTCGGCCTCGACCGGCCCGTGTGGGAGCAATACTGGATCTTCCTCAAGAACGCGCTCACCGGAAATCTCGGCAATTCCTTCGTGTTCAACCAGCCTGCGCTGGACCTGATCCTGCAGCGGATGCCGGCAACTCTGGAGCTGGCTGCTGCTGCCTTGCTCATGGCGCTGGTGCTGGGCATCCCGCTGGGCATTTACGCCGGGCTCAAACCTAACGGTTGGTTCGCCAAGTCGATCATGACGTTCTCGATCCTCGGCTTCTCACTTCCGACCTTCTGGATCGGTCTGGTGATGATCATGGTCTTCGCCGTGCAGCTCGGATGGCTGCCATCATCCGGACGCGGGGACACGGTGGATGTGCTGGGAGTGCCCGTCAGCATCTTTACAATGGATGGGCTCGCCCACCTTGCGCTGCCCGCCTTCAACCTGGCGCTCTTCAAGATCTCCTTGGTGATCCGGATTACCCGTGCAGGTGTGCTCGAGACCATGCAGCTTGATTTCGTCCGTTTTGCCCGGGCCAAGGGGCTGCCCGAAAAGCGCATCGTCACGGTGCATGTGCTCAAGAATACTCTGATCCCGCTCATTACCGTCATCGGTCTCGAACTCGGTTCGCTTATCGCCTTCGCGGTCGTGACCGAGACGATCTTCGCCTGGCCCGGAATGGGCAAGCTGATCATCGACGCCATCGCGGTGCTCGATCGGCCCGTCATCCTCGCTTACCTCATGATTACCGTCGTGATGTTCAGCCTCATCAACCTCGCCGTCGACATCCTCTACTCGGTGGTCGACCCGCGCGTCCGACTGGAGGGCAACTGATATGACCGACCTCTCTAAGACCACTTCGGTTCACACCGGCGGCAAGACCGACAAGAGCAGAAGCCACTCGGTTTCGCCTTTCCGTATCATCATGGGCAAACTGGTCCGCGATCCGCTCGCGCTCACGGGGCTCGTCATCGTCTCGATCCTCGTCCTCGCCGCGGTCTTCGCTCCGGTCATAGCGCCGCAAGATCCGTATGATCTCGCGCAGCTCGACATCATGGACGGCCGGCTGGCGCCGGGCGCTGAGAGCTTCACCGGCATGACCTACCTGCTCGGCACCGATGATCAGGGCCGGGACCTCTTCAGTGCCATCCTTTACGGGTTGCGCACGAGCATCCTCGTCGGTGTCGCGAGTGCGGCCATCGCTCTCCTGATCGGCGCCGCCGTGGGCCTGCTGAGCGCCTACGCCGGAGGGCGGACCGACGCCTTCCTGATGCGCGTGGTGGACATCCAGCTTAGCTTTCCGGCGATCCTTGTGGCGCTGATCCTGCTTGCGGTGCTGGGGCAGGGGGTCGACAAGATCATTCTCGCGCTGGTGGTGACGCAATGGGCATACTATGCCCGCACCATTCGGGGCTCTGCCCTGGTCGAGCGCAAGCGCGCCTACGTCGACGCGGCACGGTCGATGGCGCTGCCGGATCGCCGGATCCTGTTCCGGCACATCCTGCCGAATTGTCTCGCGCCATTGATCGTCGTGGCAACCATGCGCGTGGCCTACGCGATCATGCTCGAGGCGACCCTGAGCTTTCTCGGCATCGGCTTGCCGGTCACTGAGCCGTCGCTCGGACTTCTTGTGTCGAACGGGTTCGAATACATGCTCTCGGGCGACTACTGGATCAGCTTCTTCCCGGGTGTGGCGCTGCTGATCCTCATCGTGGCGATCAACCTCATCGGTGACTCGCTGCGCGACATTCTCAATCCGCGCCGGGAGGGCTGATCATGAATAACCCCATTCTTTCGGTTCAGGACCTTACCACCTCGTTCCGTGTGGACGCCCAATGGCGGGACGTGGTGCGGGGCGTGAACTTCGACATCGGTGAGCGCGAGACGGTGGCCGTCGTGGGTGAATCCGGCTCCGGCAAGAGCGTCACCGCCATGTCGATCATGCGACTGCTCTCGCCGGGGAATTCCCGCAGTGCCGGACGTATCGAGTTCGAGGGGAAGAACCTTCTCGACATGCCGCTCGATGCGATGCAGTCGATCCGCGGCAACCGCATCGGCATGATCTTTCAGGAGCCGATGACGTCGCTTAATCCGGTGCTCAAGATTGGCGAGCAGATCACCGAAGTGCTGCGCCAGCACCGCGGCATGGACGGCGCGCAGGCAGAGGCCGAGGCGGTGCGCTTGCTCGACAGGGTTCGGATACCGTCCGCGAAACAGCGTCTGAACGAATACCCGATGAACTTCTCGGGCGGCATGCGGCAGCGGGTCGTGATTGCGATCGCGCTGGCCTGCTCGCCGAAGCTGCTGATCGCCGACGAGCCGACGACCGCGCTCGACGTGACAATCCAGGCCCAGATCCTCGAATTGATCAAGACGCTGCAGGAAGAGGAGGGCATGTCAGTGCTCTTCATCACGCACGACATGGGGGTCGTTGCCGAGATCTCGGACCGCACCGTGGTGATGTTCCGCGGCGACGTGGTCGAGACTGCGTCCACCGCCGAGATATTCCGCGAGGCGCGTCACCCCTATTCGCGCGCTCTGCTCTCTGCGGTTCCGCAACTCGGCGCGATGACTGGAACCGACAGGCCGCTGCGGTTCCCACGCGTCGACATGTCTTCCGGAGAGATCCAGTCGCCGCCTGCAACGGCGGACACCGTGCGCGCCGACGCGCCGCCTGTGCTCAAGGTCGACAACCTCGTGACGCGGTTTCCCGTTCGCAAGGGGATCCTGCGCAGGGTCGTTGGCCGCATCCATGCGGTGGAGGACCTGTCATTCGAATTGCGGCAAGGCGAGACCTTGTCGCTCGTCGGCGAGTCCGGCTGCGGCAAGTCGACCACGGGGCGCTCTCTCATCCGGCTCGAGGAACCTGCGGGCGGCGCGATTTCGGTCGCCGGTCAGGATGTGCGTGGCGCTGGTCATTCGGATCTCACGAAAATCCGGCGGGATGTGCAGATGATCTTTCAGGATCCGTTCGAAAGCCTCAATCCGCGGATTCGCATCGGCGACGCGATCGCCGAGCCGATGGTCACTCACGGACTGGCCACCCGCCGCGATGCCGAGGCCAAGGTCACCGATCTGCTCGAGCGTGTCGGGTTGTCGGGCGACATGATCTCGCGTTTTCCGCACGAGTTCTCGGGCGGTCAACGTCAGAGGATCTGTATCGCGCGCGCTCTGTCCCTGGAGCCGAAGCTGATCATCGCCGATGAATCCGTGTCGGCTCTGGATGTCTCTGTGAAGGCGCAGGTGATCAACCTCATGCTGGACCTTCAGGAGCAATATGGCCTGGGGTATCTCTTCATCAGTCACGACATGGCGGTCGTTGAGCGCATTAGCCACCGTGTCGCGGTGATGTATCTTGGAGAGATTGTCGAGATCGGTCCGCGTGCGTCGGTTTTCGAAAATCCTCAGCACCCCTACACGCGCAAGCTCATCGCGGCGGTGCCCATTGCCGATCCATCCCGCCGTCAGCGGCGTCTGGCGACTGCTGACGAAATTGGAAGCCCCTATCGAACAGCCGATTTCGTGCCGCCGAAACGCCATTACCGCGAGGTGGGCGATGGCCATTTCGTGATGGTTGATGCTGGCGAGGTGGCTGCATGATTGTCACCTTCGGCTCGATCAACGCTGACCTGATCTTCGATGTCGAGACCCTGCCGACCGCAGGGCAGACCTTGATGGCAAAGAGCCTCCACACCGAGCCAGGTGGGAAGGGGGCCAACCAGGCGCTTGCCGCAGCACTGGGTGGCGCGGAAGTCCACATGGTGGGTGCCGTCGGCAAGGATGGCCTTGCCGACATCGCGCTGCAAGGACTGCGGCGGGCGGTGGATGTCAGCCTCGTGGCGCGTCTCGATGCACCGACGGGCTGTGCCTCCATCCATCGTGACCTGGACGGGGGGAACGAGATCGTCGTGGCGGGCGGAGCGAACCTCGCCGTTTCGTCGGACCTCGTGGACGACGCGCTGCTTGATCGGGCGAGCGTTGTCCTGTTGCAGATGGAGAATGACCCGCGAGAGACCGCGCGACTGATCCGTCGATGCCATGAAAGACAGACCCTCAGCATTTTGAACCTTGCGCCTGCCTATCGGCTCGATGCCGAAGTGCTCTCGCTTTGCGGACTTGTGGTCGTCAACGAGGACGAGGCAGAGGCGATGGCCGGCTGGCTTGGCTGCGGCAAGACTGCCGCGGCCCTCGCGGAGGCCACCGGAACCGGCGTGTTGCGCACGCTCGGGAGCGATGGGGCAGAGCTAGCCTGGCGCGGCGAGCATGTCTCGGTTCCCGCAGTCCCCTGCAAGGTGCAGGATACCACGGCTGCCGGAGATTGCTTCGTCGGCACCTTCGCGGCCGCTCTCGATCGCGGCCTGCCTCTCGCGGATGCCATGCATCGCGCAGCGGTGGCGGCGTCCCTCACCTGCGCTCGCAAAGGAAGCCAGGAAAGCATGCCGACCGCAGCGGACGTCGATGCACATGCGAGCCTCGTCTCTGGGTGAGCGCGGCGCGGTTCTTGCGCCGCGCCGGCTTGAACCTGACCTCGAACGAGCTTCTGGTGCGGTCTGGACTTGGCGATCTTGGGATCATGCGGCGAGGAGATCACTCTCGAGCTTCGCGAACATCGAGACATCCTCCTCAGCGTTCTCGAAGAGGTGCCCGTAGACGTCCATCGTCATCGTGATCGACGCGTGGCCGAGTAGCGTCTGGATCTTCTTCGGGTTCCAGCCCTGCTCGATGAAGAGCGACGCAGCGGCGTGTCGCAGCGCATGGAGGCCGAACTTCGGCTCACCGGCTGCGTCGACGATGCCGTTCGCGACGAGCATCGGCTTGAAGACGCGATTGTAGATGTTCGAATAGTTCTGGATCTTGCCCGCGCCATTCGGGAATACAAGGTTCTGCACTGTCACGGGCACCGTTCTTTGCCATTGCGCTAGTGTGTCGCGCACGAGCGGCGTCATAGGGATGTCACGGTGGCCGGCGCGGCTCTTGGGCTTGCCGAGCACGCAGTGCTCGTCGGCGCGCTGGCGAACATGCACAAGGCCGCGGTCGAGATCGACATTGTCCCAGGTCAGTCCGCGCAATTCCGAGATCCGCATGCCGGTGAAGATCGCGGCGATGAACATGGCGCGGTGCGAAGCCGGCGCGTTCTCGACGATCAACCTGATCTCGTCTTTCGTCGGGATGACGCGCTCGTCGCTTTCGGAGCGGCGCCGGCGGCGCATCTTCACGTCGGTGGCGACGTCGTGCTCGATCCACTCCCGCTCGACGGCTTCGGACAGCACGGCGCGGAGGCTGACCATGACCTTGCGCACGAGTGCTTGCGAGATGCCGTCATCGAGCAGCTCGTGCATGAAGTCCCGCACCTGACCCCGGGAAAGATCGCCGAGCAGAAGATCACCGATCTTCGGTTCAATATGAACGCGCGCGTGGCTGCGGTAAGCCTTCAGCGTCGACCGCTCGAGCTGATTGCGTTCGCAGGTCTTGAGCCAGCTCTCGCAGGCGTCGGTTACGGTTTTCGTCATCGTCTGGGGCATCTTGGCCTCTTCTTCGTTGCTGATGACTACATTATACCCTGCGTGGGCGCGTCCGTCGGGCGTAAACGCCACAACCTGAATTTTTTCCATATCGATTAGGGCGTTGGCGCTGTTGCCTCGCCGCTCTCGGCGCGACTGAGAGCATGCGATCTAGAACAGTTGTTGAACGTAACTTATACAGGAATTTGCCATTCTAGATCTTATACGGAGGCAAGGCTGGCGCATCGCGTCAACGTAGTCGAAACGTCAATGCAAAAACCTTTCACCGGATACCTGCTAGCAACACACGGACGGCGTGGCCTGCACCGCGATCATCCGGCCGTTCGCCAACAGATCGCCAACTTGGAGGCATTTGCCAAGCAATGGAGCCGGCATATAGAGATCGAGACCCACAGAACGGTCTTTATCGCTGACTACGCGCGTTCGGTGCGTGGGCTGAATTCGTTGCCGCGACTTCGTGACTATCTCCAACAAGGCGGACCGATTATCATCGATGATGCCAGCCGGCTATTCCGGGCTTGTCCTGATGCCGCCACTCAGCGCGCATTGTGGGAGGAGTTGTCTCCATATCACTCGGCCATACTCCACCTGCGTTTGATGAAGCCTTTGTCAGAAGTCACAGGCGCGAAAAGGGAACTCTTGGTGCGGGGAGCGCTACGAGCAGATTACTCTCTCGCTCCGCGGCGGCGGTCACAACTTGACCTTGAAGACCGTCGCGACCAAACGGCTTTGGCGACCACAGCGTCATCGAAAGCGAGGCGGCGAGCTTCGCACAAGGCTGGCGAGCAATTGTCGCGCGTGAAGGCATCGATTGAAAGCGATGACGAGACCGCGACGCTCGCGAAAATCGCGGCGCGTGCAAACGATGAGGGCCTACGGACCTCACGCGGGACGCTATGGCGAACTGATAGCGTGTCTCGCGCACTGAAGAGATACGACGGGGGCGAGGAGTAGCGCTAGGGCCATCATAAGCGCGCCAGGTGCGTGCCGCGCGACTATCTAGAGCAAAGGGGGCAGACGAGGCGGAACGCACACCTACGCGCGGTTCTGCGAGTTACAGCGCCCGGCATCGAAAACGCGGGAGCATTGGCTCTTGTGGATCGAGGTAGCATGCCTTGCCCGCCTCTCAGCCTAGACGCGTCGCTTGAAGCATGCGAGCAAGATGGTCTAAGAGCGAGAGGGGCGAGCGCAGATGGAAGAAGACGAGCCGAATGTCGTGATGTCGGGAAAGTGCCAGACCGTCACATTGAGCGGTTATCCCTTCTCCGTCGAGATCTACCGCCTGGAGACGGAGAGCTTGTGGACGCTCGAGGTCGTCGACTGCGACGGGACAAGCCACGTCTGGGACGACCAGTTCCGCTCCGACAAGGACGCACGCACCGCGGCGCTCGAGGCCATTCGGAGCGAAGGACCGATCGCGTTCATGCGCGGCAGCAATGTCATCCCATTCTCGCAGGACTGATCGGGGCAGGGGGCGCAGGTCTGGGGCGGCTGCTCGAGTTACAAGGATTGGGATGTTGGGCGGCGGCCGACGCATTGCTTGCGCCACGGCCGCGGCGACGCCTTGTATGCGCTGCGCGGCGCCCACGAGACCGACGCGCTTGCAACTTTTTGTCTCGGATCCTCAGCGCCCGACGCGGCGCGGCCGTCAACTGGGATCTCAATCTCGACCTTGCAGGCATGGCGCGGACGGGTTTGGCGCATGCCGTGACCAAGCGCCGCTGTCAGTCAGTCCTTATTGACTGGTTATTTCCCCTCCCGTGCTCCCGTCTCCATCACTCTTCAGCATCCTTACCCAGGCTCGTCTTCTACCTGAGGCAAGGACCCGAATACGGGCCGGGCCGCTGCCTCAGTGAGGCTTCTCTTGGAGGGTCACCTCGTTCAGAGCGAGGACGACCTTCTTGTTCAACGACGACCACATGCAGCTGTATCCTCTGCGGCCCAGCCTTCGAGGACCACCTTCTCGACGGGCGCTTGCGCCCGTGATCTTCGCATGGTCCCAATGCCCCCGCTGATAGAGATCCAGCCCCAGCGAGCCGCTCCGCTTCATCACCTCCACCTCCTCTTCCTTCGGCGCGCCCGTCGCGGCTCTTTCCATCGTCGGCAGCTGGAAGCCGAAGAATGCCTTGCGTAGCTTCTTGAACTCGAACGTTCGAAGATCCTCCACCCGCTCAATCTTCAGCCCGCCGAGGATGTTCAGCTCCTCGGAGTTTTTCATCTGGATCTCAATCCGCGAGCGTCGCTGGCTGGGTTCGAGATCGATCGCGGTCTCCCCCTTCCTCTGATCTTGCACCTTGTCCTGCAGCCGGATCATCAGCGTGCGGCTTTTGCCACCGATATACATCGTGGCGCTCAGCGGCACCGCCGAGTGCTGCTTCACATCTCGTGCCCACCAGCGGATCTCATCCATCTTCTTGCTGAGGTCTGGCGGCGTCCCCGGCTTCGGACGGATCAGCTTCTGCGTCTTCTTCTCCGCTTTCGTCATCCCTGGCTTCTGCAGCGTCTCCACGAACCGCGGCCAGTCGTCCTTCTCGCCGAAATCTTCGTGCTTGAGCCACTCACCATCGAGAATGACATGTTTGCGTAGCACGTCTGACATGACGGCACGCCGCGCCCAGAGATCCCTCGGCGTGTCGTCATCTCTCTTCTTCGGGTAGACGTCGACGAAGACCTCGAGCCCCACCACGCGGTGCTTCGGCATGAAGGTGCGCGGGGCCTGTAGCTTAGACCAGAGTGCAAGCAACATCTTGTGGATGCGCTCCTGTGTCGGGTCGTTCATCCTGATGATGAAGTCGGTGCCGGAGTAGTTCTCTTCCCACTTCGGCCCGAAGACGAACACTCCGCCTTTGCCAGCGCACTGCACCGCCGGCTTGATGATCGTGCGTAGCTCGCGCCAACTCGTCCAGCTTACGAGTGAGACCTGCACCGCGATCCAGTCGATCCCGGCTTCAAAGCTATAGTCATTCAAATCGATCACCGGCTCCGCGATGAGCCTGCCACGCGTCACGGGCTGACCGGCCGGCGCGTCCTTGAGAGTGTAGCGCAGAGACAAGTCTCTGAAGCCTGCTTCATCGTCGACGCGCTTTTGGTTGATTTCGATCGGGATCTTGAAGCTGTGCGGCATGGCGTCCAGTGCGTTGTGGAGCCGGTCATCTATGATCCGATCCCGGTCCGCACAAGTATGCGGAAACACGACAAAATCAGCTTATTTGGTCCGGTCCTCAAATCGGCCGCTGAAGCGCGTCTGACCCAGAGGGCGCTTAGGGTAGCTCCCGGGGCGAGGTGCCTAATTGGCAGCGATTTTGAAGGCTCTCAGAGCATTCTGAGTGCCGAAGGGCGCCAACGCGGAGCCGGCGCGCCCGATTTTCGACAGGTCAGACCATCTTCTCGACGTCGCCATCCCATACGTCGAGCAAGAGCCCAAGCATGTCGCCGTAGTTGCGGCGCTCGGTCTGGCAGACCGCCTTGAAGCGCTCGACGACCGCGCTGGGCGCGCGGATGTTGAGCTGAACTTCGTGCACCGGGACCGCGGTCGGCGCGAGCACGTTCCAAGTCTGCGGCATATACTCGGACATCGCGATACGGGTTAGCGCCAACGGGTCAATGCCCGTGGCGGCGGCGAAGGCAGGGATACGCTCGATTGGCATGCGCATCTCGCCGGATTTCAGCATGGAGATCACGTTGCCGCGCTCGAGGCCCATCTCGGTGGCGATCTCCCGCAGCGTCTTCCCGCTTGCCTCGACGGCGTCGGCGATCATGCGGGCGGTGGGACTGGTGGTCATGTCGAACCTCTTCATCTCGTTGACTTCGACGTGATGATAGAAGGCGCGGGGCGGGTCCTCGTCGGGGCGTGGTTGCAGGAAGTCCTAGGTGCGGTGGGGGTCTCCTTGAGGGGCATGCCGGGGCTCGGCTCACGGCCTGGTCGGATCCTTGGACTTTATAATGAAATGCGCCGGTTGAAGGTGGAGCAAGGCAGGTGGATATGCGGTGCGTCTTCCCTAAGTCTGCAACCAAGGCGCTTTTGCGGGCGGATTTTTCGTTGTGCCGCGCAGGTTGAGCCCGGAAAACGTTTGGAACTGGAACAAGGCAGGCAGCGCCTATCACGGGGCAGCGCAGACGTGCATCGTCAGACGCTTCTCCCAGTAGAAAGTCACCTGCGAGAACATATTCACAAAGAATTGCCTCATGGTTCTAAGTGCGTAGTATGAGCGGAAGAGTTGCGGAGGTCGTTCATGTCACGCTTATGGATTGTAGCGCTTTCGCTCTTGTCGAACGTCCTCGCGCTCGCCCTTCCGCTCACGCTCATACAGGTCTATGACCGGATCCTTCCGAACCAGGGGCTCGGCACTGCGGCGGTGCTGTTTTCAGCTGTTCTCGTCGCCTTGCTGTTCGACGGGCTCGCGCGTTTTGCACGTTCGGCGATCTTGGCGCGCATCGGTAGCGCCGAGGAGCACCGTCTGTCGCTTCAGGTGGCGCGCCATGTGCTGACAATGCCGCGCGCGGCGTTCAGTCGACTGGGGATCGGGAGGATCGACGGGCTGTTCTCGTCCGTCACACTGTCTCGTGACATACTTGAAGGGCGGACACTCATGGGGCTGTTCGACGCGCCCTTCGCAATCGTCTTCCTGCTTCTCGTCTGGTTCCTCGGAGGGGCGGTCGTGCTCGCGCCTTTGGCGGTGATTGTCGTGATCGGGGCATTGGCAAGCCGTGCCGCGCGGCTCAACAAGCAGGCTGTGGCTGATCGGTTCGAGGCCCAATCTTCGAAGACCTCCCTACTAACGGCGGGCTTCGCTTTCGCTGAGCTTTTCCGCACACAGGGGCTGCCCGGTCAGTTGATGGGCCGTCTGCGCCGCGCGACGATCTCGGAGGCGCAGGCCGTCGAACGTTCCGAGCGGCAGACCGGAAAACTGATCGATCTGACGCAGATTTCCAGCCTCGCAACGTCCGTTCTGGTGCTGGGCGTTGGTGCGCTGATGGTGCTAGAGGGCTCCATGACCGTCGGAGCCCTGGCGGCCTGCCTCATCCTTGGCCAGCGCGCTGTGGCTGGACTGGTCGGGCTATTCTCCGGGCTGGCCCGTCGGCAGACGGCTGCGTCCGCGTATCGGGGCCTGCAGGAGGCCCTGGCCGAGACGAAACCCGGATCCGGGAGCATTGCAAGAGATGAGGGCGCGCGCACGCCTCTCGGTCTGTCTTGGGTCGCGCCGGACGGGCGCCGGGTCGAGATCGCTCCGGGGCACGTGACGGTTGTTACCTTCCCGAATTTCGGCGCGGCGGACGCTGCCTTCTCGGCGTTCTACGACGCGCTGCACGAGACAGAGCAAGGCGCAGCTGACACGTTCGCGCTGAGCTCGGGTGCCGCGGATGAGGGCACGCCGCAGGCGCTTGCGTCGCGGATTGCCATGGTGCGCGCGATGCCGAGCCTGTTCCGCGGCACGATCCTCGACAACATTACCGGTTTCGATCCATCCCGGACCAACGTCGCTATGGAGCTCAGCGAGGCGCTCGGTCTGCAGCGGTCGGTCGGGCGCTTGGCAAAGGGCTATCAGACGGAGGTTGGCATCAGGCTCGGAGCGCCGCTTTCGAGTGGTGCCATCAAGCGGATTGGACTGGTCCGGGCCCTCGCCGGCAGGCCCAGCTTGGTGGTGCTGAACCATCCGGCCTACGCGCTCGACAAGGACGGCGTCGACCGGCTGTTTTCCGTCTTGCGGCAGGTGACTTCGACCACGACGATTGTCGTCCTCACCCGCGAGGAAGAGTGGGAGGATCGCGATCTGTCTGTTGTGGAAGGCGTAGACGGCACAATTGGTGGGCAGGCGGCAGCATGAACCTGAGCGGAGCTGACGAGGCAGAAAAGACCATCGTGCCACAGGGGGGCGGCACCCCTCCGGCGGAGGTCTCGACCCGTAGACGAAGCGCGCTCGAGCACCTGGTTCCGGAGGCTCTCGCGCGGTTGGGCTGGCAACGCGACCCGGCGGTGTTCGACAGCGCTTTGTCAGCGCAGGACACGCTTGAGACATTGGACGATGCGTCGATGCTTCTGACCGGCCTTGGCCTCGCCAGCGAGGTCGCCAGCATGCCCCCTCGCGTCTGGAAGGACGGGGGGGATGGGGCGATCGTGACGCTCAGTGGAGACGACGCGGTCGCCATTGTCCGGATCAATGGGCACGAGGTCATGCTGTCAACTCCGGAGCACACGTCCGACGATGTCCGCAAGGTCCTGAAAGAGACCGGACGTGTCCTGTTCGTTCATCGTTGTCGTGATGCTGGCGGCGATCAGACAACGCGCGATTTGCTCATGCGACGTCTTCGCCGGGGGCTGCGAACCGGGCTCGTCCTGTCCTTCTTCATCCATGTCTTCGCACTGCTCGTGCCGCTTTTTATCATGGCGGTCTTCGACAGGGTTCTGGGGGCAGGAGCGAGCCGCTCCTTGGTGCCGATCCTGTCCGGTGCCGTCATCTCGATCGGCTGCGTCGCGATCCTGCGCCTGGTGCGGGCGCGCTATTTCGCGGGCCAACACGCCAGGCTATCCGCACTTGCCTCCGCTGCCGCCGAGGCACGCCTTCTGAGCTTGCCCCTTCGAACCGTGCTCACGCAATCCAAGGAGAGTATCGAGGCACGCCTCAAATCAGCGCGCCGCGGGGCGGATCTCTTTGCGTCATCGAACACCGCAGCGGTCTTTGATGCGCCTTTCATCGTTCTGTCCGTTGTCATGGTCGGATTTCTCGGTGGGGTTCTGGTGCTGGTGCCGGCACTCTACCTGCTGAGCATGCTGGGGGTCGCCTTTCTGACCTCGAAGGAGCGCCCGTGGGGGGACCCGTTGTCGGCTCAGGCCGCGCGTGAACGCGCTGGCATGCTGCACGAGCTTGGGTCGAAAGCCCCGGAGATCATGGAAAGCCGGCTCGGCTCAGTCTGGTTGGGCCGGCTGGCTGAACAGGCCGCTCACGCCGCGCGCGCCAGCTATGCGAGAGGTGTGCGTTCGGCTTCTGTCACTGCGCTGGGAGCCGTTCTCGGGACCGGTGCGGCGCTGGCGACGCTCGCAGTCGGTGTCTGGCTGGCGATCGGCGGCACGATCAGCAGCGGCGCGCTTGTCGCGACCATGCTGCTAACTTGGCGGATCACCGGACCGGCGCAGGCGCTTTTTGTCGGCCTGCCGCGCCTGCGCTCCATTCGGCTTGCCCTTCGGGAACTTGAGGATCCGCTCGGTAGAGATGCCCCGGGACAGGCCGCAGCGGCATTTCGAAGGGCCCCACGCACCGCGCCGCAGGTCGAGTTGCAGGGGGCTTGGGTCCGCTATGACGCCGAGACCGAGCCGGCCCTGAACAATGTGACGTTCAACGCCGCGCCGGGGAGCGTCAACGCGATCGTCGGAGCCAACGGCGCAGGCAAGACCACGCTGCTGAGACTTCTGGCAGGCAGCCTTCCGCCCCAGTCCGGTCGAGTGCTCCTCGACGGTGTCACTCTGCGCCAATATGATCCCGCAGAGCTTGCGCTTGTCTCTCAGATCCTGCCGGCACTCCCCGATCGCGGATCAGTAGGTGACAGTGTGCCCTGGGAACCGTCGGAAGCGGACGGCTGGTCTCCGAAGGCCTCCGTCGATGCAGTGCTTGCCGGTGCGGTCGGACAGGACCACTCGACGAGCGAAAGCGCCGTTCAGCAATCGGACGATCCGGTGCTGGTGCTGCTCGACGATCCGACCGGCTGTGCCGATGCCGCAGAACGAGACGCGTTTCTCGCCTTCTTGGGACGCGCCCGTGGACGCGCGACCGTCTTCTTCTCCACGCACGACCTCTCGCTGATCCAGTCAGCGGACAACGCGATCTATCTCGACGAGGGGTTTCTGCGCCATTTTGGCCCCGTCCGTCACGACGAGGGCACTACAGAGGGGGCCGCCTGAATCCATGACAGACCGACCGAAACCCGACCCGTCCGAGCGGTTCGAACTGAACGACGCTCCGGTGGCGCGGCTGGCGCGGATCGCAAGCCTTGTGGTGTTGCTCTGCGTCGCGCTTCTCATCGGCTGGATGGTGGTGACGCCGGTCGACGAAATAGTGCGTGCCCGCGGGGAAGTGCAGCCCGAAAGCTCGACCCAGCGTCTCCAAAGCGAGTTCGGTGGGGCGGTCGGGGCGGTTCACGTAACCCTCGGCGACAGTGTCGAGGCCGGACAGCTGATCGTCGAGTTCAATGCAGCAGAGCTCGTGTCGCAACTGCGAGAGGCGCGTAGTCATGCCTTTGCTCTGGCTCTGGAGAGCGAGCGCCTGACCGCCCTCGTCGAGGAACGCGTCCCGGATTTCACGCCGATCCGATCCCGGGCCATTGCGCCGGATTTTCCATCTCTGCCGCAGGTCCCCAGTGAAAGGCCGCTCGGCCTTCCGGAGGACGATGTGGACGCTGCAATCGCGCGGGAGACCGCCGTGTTCGAGGCGCGCAAGGCCTACCTCGACACCGCGCGCAAGCTTGTGCGCCAACAGGAGAGCTCCGCCCGCGCAGAACTTGGCGCGATCGCGTCCGAGTGGCCAACCGTCCAACGTCAGCGCATGGTGGCGAGCGAGCGCATCGAGACGCTGCAGGATCTCGTCGATCGCAGTCTCGCGCCGCGCGCAGATTTGGTGGACGCGATCCAGACCCAAGCCGACTACGATTTTCAACTCTCCGAGTTGACCGGCCGCACGGCCGTCCTTCAGGCACGGATTGCAGAGCTTGAGCAGCGCCTGGCCGAGGTCGATGTCGGGGAGGCAGACAGCGCCAGCGCGCGGATTTCCGCAGTGAACAGCGAACTCTTCGAAGTGGCCGAGCGCATTGCCCGGCTGATCCGGCGCCTCGCTCAGACCGAGTTCAGGACCCCCGTTGCAGGGATCGTGCAAAGCTTGCCGGAGACGGTTGTCGGTCGCTTTATCGAGCCAGGCGGGCTGGTGGCTGAGATCGTTCCGCGCGACGTGAAGCTGCGCTTCGAGGGGGAGATCAGCCCGCGCGACGTGGGTTTCGTCACAATTGGCCAGCCGGTGCGGCTCAAGGTCGATGCTTTCGACTTCAGCCGCTTCGGGGCGCTGGAGGGGAAGGTCACCGAAGTCTCTCCGACGACCGTGCTCGATGATCAGGGGGCGCCACACTACAAGGTCCTGGTCGCGTTGCCGCGGCACTACCTCGGGAATGATCCGCAGCGCTTCACGCTGCTTCCGGGCATGACCGCCGAGGCCGACATCACCACGGGCAGCAAGACCGTGTTCGCGTATCTCTGGAAACCGATATTCACCAATCTCGATCTCGCCTTGAGCGAGCGCTAGGGGGACGACATGACCGGATCATCGCCTGAGGACGACGGGGCCGCGCGGGGCTTGCTGCATCGGCTCTGGGCGCGTCTCACCGGGGCACCGGAGGAAGCCAAGGACCCGCGCCACGTCCAGTCAGAGGAGGCGTTCGGCTGGCGCACCGAGACAAAGGAGGCACCTGAGACTGGCGATGAGGAAGAGCCCGCGCCAGAGGGCGGCGCGCCGGCGGTTTCTCCGGATGCCGGGTCACCGGAAGCTGGCGGCACGCGGGTAGAAGGCGGCCTTTCCCAAGAGGCCCCCGCGGTTCGGACAACCGAGCCGCAGCAGACGCCGACAGTTTCGCCACAGTCCCAATTTCCACCGGCGAGACCATTCGAGCCAGATGATGGCCCGCAACTTACCCCACAAAGGATGCCCTCGCCGGAGCCTCAGCCGTTGCCGCAGGGCACCCCGGTGCCGCAGCCCCAGCCGGTGGATCAGGGAGAGCCGACGGCAGAGCCTCAGCCGCTGCCGCAAGGCACTCCGGTGCCGCAGCCCCAGCCAGTGGAGCGGGGAACACCGACGCTGGAACCTCAGCCGTTGCCGCAAGGCACCCCGGTGCCGCAGCCGCAACCAGTGGATCAGGGGACGCCAACGCCGGAACCTCAGCCGTTGCCTCAGGGCACTCCGGTGCCGCAGCCCCAGCCGGTGGACCAGGGAGCGCCGACGCCGGAGCCTCAGCCGCTGCCGCAGGGCACCCCGGTGCCGCAATCCCAGCCGGTGGATCAGGGAGCGCCGACACCAGAGCCTCAACCGCTGCCGCAAGGCACCCCCGTGCCGCAGCCCCAGCCGGTGGACCAAGGAACGCCGACGCCAGAGCCTCAGCCGTCGCCGCAAGACACCCCGGTGCCGCAATCCCAGCCGGTGGATCAGGGAGCGCCGACACCAGAGCCTCAACCGCTGCCGCAGGGCACCCCGGCGCCGCAGCCGCAACCAGTGGATCAAGGGACGCCAACGCCGGAGCCTCAGCCGTTGCCTCAGGGCACTCCGGTGCCGCAGCCCCAGCCGGTGGATCAGGGAACACCGACGGCAGAGCCTCAACCGCTGCCGCAGGGCACCCCGGCGCCGCAGCCGCAACCAGTGGATCAAGGGACGCCAACGCCGGAGCCTCAGCCGTTGCCGCAAGACACCCCTGTGCCGCAGCCGCAACCAGTGGATCAAGGGACGCCAACGCCGGAACCTCAGCCGTCGCCGCAAGACACCCCTGTGCCGCAGCCCCAGCCGGTGGATCAGGGAACGCCGACGCCGGAACCTCAGCCGCTGCCTCAGGGCACCCCCGTGCCGCAGCCCCAGCCGGTGGATCAGGGAGAGCCGACGGCAGAGCCTCAGCCGCTGCCGCAAGGCACTCCGGTGCCGCAGCCCCAGCCAGTGGAGCGGGGAACACCGACGCTGGAACCTCAGCCGTTGCCTCAGGGCACTCCGGTGCCGCAGCCCCAGCCGGTGGACCAGGGAGCGCCGACGCCGGAGCCTCAGCCGCTGCCGCAGGGCACCCCGGTGCCGCAATCCCAGCCGGTGGATCAGGGAGCGCCGACACCAGAGCCTCAACCGCTGCCGCAAGGCACCCCCGTGCCGCAGCCCCAGCCGGTGGACCAAGGAACGCCGACGCCAGAGCCTCAGCCGTCGCCGCAAGACACCCCGGTGCCGCAGCCCCAGCCGGTGGAGCAGGGAGCGCCAACGCCGGAACCTCAACCGCTGCCGCAGGGCACCCCGGCGCCGCAGCCGCAACCAGTGGATCAAGGGACGCCAACGCCGGAGCCTCAGCCGTTGCCTCAGGGCACTCCGGTGCCGCAGCCCCAGCCGGTGGATCAGGGAACACCGACGGCAGAGCCTCAACCGCTGCCGCAGGGCACCCCGGCGCCGCAGCCGCAACCAGTGGATCAAGGGACGCCAACGCCGGAGCCTCAGCCGTTGCCGCAAGACACCCCTGTGCCGCAGCCGCAACCAGTGGATCAAGGGACGCCAACGCCGGAACCTCAGCCGTCGCCGCAAGACACCCCTGTGCCGCAGCCCCAGCCGGTGGATCAGGGAACGCCGACGCCGGAACCTCAGCCGCTGCCTCAGGGCACCCCCGTGCCGCAGCCCCAGCCGGTGGATCAGGGAGAGCCGACGGCAGAGCCTCAGCCGCTGCCGCAAGGCACTCCGGTGCCGCAGCCCCAGCCAGTGGAGCGGGGAACACCGACGCTGGAACCTCAGCCGTTGCCGCAAGGCACCCCGGTGCCGCAGCCGCAACCAGTGGATCAGGGGACGCCAACGCCGGAACCTCAGCCGCTGCCGCAGGGCACCCCGGTGCCGCAATCCCAGCCGGTGGATCAGGGAGCGCCGACACCAGAGCCTCAACCGCTGCCGCAAGGCACCCCCGTGCCGCAGCCCCAGCCGGTGGACCAAGGAACGCCGACGCCAGAGCCTCAGCCGTTGCCGCAGGGCACCCCGGTGCCGCAGCCCCAGCCGGTGGATCAGGGAGCGCCGACGCCGGAACCTCAGCCGCTGCCGCAGGGCAGCCCCGTGCCGCAGCCGCAACCAATGGATCAAGGGACGCCGACGCCGCAGCCTGATCGTCCAGCAGCGATCGGCGGACAAGACTCAGGTCAGGTGACTGAGGATACGGATGTCGTCCACGGTATGCTCGTCACTGGTGGGCAGCTGACGCTCCAGGATCCGGATCCCGGGCAGGCGGCATTCGTGCCGCTTACAGGTCAGGCCGGCACCTACGGCACCTTCACGCTGTTGGGCGACGGTTCATGGACCTACGAAGCCGAGAACGCGCTCGCGCAGATACAGCAGCTCGGAACCGGCGACAGGCTGACCGATACCGTAACCGTGTCCAGCGTTGACGGGACATTTCACGACATCACGGTAACCATCCTTGGCACCGATGATGCGCCGGTAGTGACCGGCGGGACAGGGACGATCAGCGAGCTCGATCCGAATGTCGATGCCTTGATCGGCGGGCTCACCGATGCTGGAAATCCGGACTTGGGTCTGCACCTGCAACAGGTGCCACCTCAGGTGCAGGAAGCCGTCGCGCAGGAGGTGCTTTGGGAGATCCAGCAGAACCCGAAGGACTTCGGTATACCACCGGGACAAGCGATGCATCTTGCGGACCTCGAGCCGAAGTTCGTTGCGCGCTGGTCGGACACGATCAACGATATCGTCCTGCAGAAACTGCAAGACCTGGGCTATCATCCGTCCATGGGACAAGGGCTGGTCGACACTCAAGCTCTGCCCGCCTCCCGGCTGGGTGACATGATCGACACTCCGGCGGCTGAGGCGGAATTCATCGAGATCAGTGGCCAGCTCACGATCCGCGATGCCGATTTTGGCGATCAGGGCTTTCAGGCGGACCGGATCGACGGACGATATGGCACGCTCGAGATTGCCGCCGACGGCCAGTGGCGCTACGCCGCGCACGAAAGCCAAGGAGCGATACAGGCGCTTGGACCTGATCAGCATCTGACCGACGTGATCGAGGTCACCACCGTTGACGGCCATCGCAGCGATGTCACGATCACCATCGAAGGCGCAATCGACGCACCGACGCTGTCGGTGCAGACGGTCGCGGCGGGGCAGACATCCACGGAGACGGTCACGGCTGGACTCTCCGAGTTGTCCATCGACGCCGTCGAGGATCAGCCGATCGCGCTCAACCTTTCGGGTCACCTCGGTGACGCCGACCCGAACGAGATCCTGACGTTCACGCTGTCGGGGCTGCCAGCCGGCGCGCGGGTGACCAATGCGACACTGAGCCCGGACGGCGCCTGGCACGTCCCGGCCACGACCCTTGGACAGGTTGAGGTGACGCCGCCGGCGGACTTCAACGGCCGAATCGATATCCTCATCGAGGCCACCGCCGAGATCGCGGGAGAGATCGCGCGCAGTGATCTTCTGCTACATGTGGAGGTGGCCCCGGAGGGTCACGGGGCCCTGATCACCGGCACCGACAGTGGCAGCGTGACCGAAGATCTGGACGTGATCCAGGGCGCTCTGATCACGTTCGGCGTGCTGGACATAAGGGATCCTGAAGCAGGTAGGTCCGCCTTCGTGCCGCAAACGGATCTCAGTGGCACCTACGGCAGCTTCGCGCTCGCCGCAGATGGGCGCTGGACCTACAGTGCGTTGAACAGTCAGGCCGCGATCCAGGCGCTTGGCGTGGGCGATAGGCTGACAGACAGCGTCACGATTAGCAGTGTCGACGGCACGACCCACGACCTGACTGTGATGATTCACGGCAGCAATGATGGCCCTGTCCTGACAGCCGACCCCTTGGAGGCATACGAAGATGGGCCGGTCGTGACCGGACATCTGACCGGATCGGACATCGACGTCGGCAAGACACTCGCTTACCGCCTCGAGGGCACGGCGCCGGCTGGCTTTGCCTTGTTGGCCGATGGGAGCTGGCGGTTTGACCCGTCGGACGCGGCCTATCAGTCGCTTGGTGAGGGCGATCAGCGGCTCTTGCAGATTCCGGTCAGCGTAACCGACGAGCAGGGTGCGCAGGCGTCCGCGATGCTCGAGATCACGGTTGTTGGGCAGAATGATCAGCCTGTCGTGTCGCGGGCGGTAACATTACCTGACGGGTATGAGGACAGTGCGCGGATCATCACCCCGACCCAGCTTCTTGCGATGATGCAGGATCCGGACGCAGGTGATGGACTGCATGTCATAGCCACTCCGATCGCGGATCATGGGACAGTGTCCCCCAATGTCGACGGCTCCTGGACCTTCCAACCCGACGCCGATTATGCCGGCCCGGTGACCTTCACCTTCGAGGGCGGCGATAACCATGGGGCAGTCGTTTCGGCGACGGCCATCATGGATGTGAAACCTGTCGGTGACCCCGCGTTGATTGCAGGTGCCGATAGAGGGGCCGTGACCGAAGATATGGTGCCAATTGCAACCGGACAGTTGACCGTGAGCGACCCGGATACCGGGGAAGCGACGTTCACACCAGTGTCTGGGGAAACAGGCTCCGGCGGCTACGGGCGCTTCTTCCTGGAGGAAACAGGGCAGTGGCGCTACGAGCTTGATAGCCCCTTGCCGGAGGTGCAGGCGCTGGTGCCCGGTCGAACGCTCGAAGACAGCCTCGCCGTCACCAGTGCTGACGGCACGTCGCACGATCTCATCGTGACCATTTCGGGAACCGAGGACGCTCCGGTTATCACCGGCATCGACAGCGGTGCCTTGACCGAAGACCTGAACGTGACCCAGGGCGCGCTGATCACGTTCGGCAAGTTGGACATCATTGATCCTGACGCAGGCGAGGCCGCCTTCGTGCCCCAAACGGACATAGCAGGAAGCTATGGCAGCTTCGCACTGGCTGCCGACGGCCGCTGGACCTACAGCGCGCTGAATGGTCAGGTGGCAATCCAGGGGCTCGGCTCGGGCGACAGCCTGACCGACAGCGTCACGATCACCAGCGTTGACGGCACGCCGCACGACCTGACCGTGACGATCGCGGGCAGCAACATGGGGCCGGTGGCCTCGCCCGCCGATCTTGGCACCACCCCAGAGGACCTGCCGCGCACCTTCACCACCGCCGAGCTGTTGCAAGCCGCAAGCGCCAGCGATCCGGACGGGGATGCCTTGTCCATCGCGGGGGTCAATGTCGATGCCGCGCATGGCACGGTCACGGACAATGGCGACGGTAGCTTCACCTTCACCCCGGCGGCGGATTTCGCTCGAGACGCCGTGCCGCTAAGCGTCACGATCAGCGACAGTTCAGAGCAGGTGACGGTGCCCGCGATGATCGATGTCACAGAGGTGACCGACGGCACCGCCCCGCGGCTGGTTCTGTCGGCGCAGCAGGAGGTGATCAACACCGGCCCGTCGAGTGATCTGGGACGCATCGAGATCGATCAGGTGCAAGGTGCCGCCGTTCCCGAGTTCACCATCGAGTTCACGGTCGTTGCCGATCCGGTCCCAGACACCAAGAACTACCAAGGTCCCGTGGTGTTCAACATGGGCTCTCCGAGCAACCCGAACCCGGACAGGCAGAACAACTTCCTGACGCTTTGGAACCCCGGCAACCTGAAGGTCGGCGGCGCGAACAACTATGCGACGGGTCTCAACCTCGGGGACGGGGACAGTCACCGCATAACGCTGACGTGGGACAGCCTGTCGGGCAATCTGAACCTCTACGACAATGGTGCCCTGAACGCCACCATGGGGGGCTATCACCAAGGCGAAACCATGCCCGCCGACCTTTACCTGATCGTCGGCGGGAAGGTGCAGCATGTGAACTCCGACAGCCCATTCTTCTACCCGCACGAACATTACGAGGGCGATATCTTCAATCTTGCCATGGTCGATCACAAGCTGAGCGACGGGCAGGTCGCCGCCGGGCCGCTGGCCTCGCAAGTGAGCGTCGAGGATGGGCTGCTGGTCGATGTTCGCAGCGTCGGCGGGCAGATCATCGATGCGGCGGGCATTCACAGCCTCTCGGAGTTTGGTGGTCTCAGCATGCGAACGATGCCCGTTGATACGGGGCTTGCGGTGCCGCCGCCGGGCGCGATGTTGCAGCTGGAGATTGATCCAGGCACACCGACCGATCCCGACGACCGCGTCACTGGTGTTGTCGTGTCGGGCTTTCTTGCCGGAACGGTGGTGAGCGACGGGACGAACGCCGTCACGGTCAGCGGACCTGCTCAGGAGATCAACCTCGCGGGATGGGCGACCGATGCGATGACGGCGCAGCTTCCGCCGGGAGACAACAGCGATTTCGATGTGGCGCTGGAGGTCGAGAGCACCGGGCCGGACGGCTCGGTCACAGTGACCGCGCTCGAAGAACCCGTGATGTTGGATCTCGGCGCCGCCGTGCCGGCCCCGGCGCCTCAGGGCGATACGATGCTTGACGATGCGCCGGAGGCTTCGATCACACCGGACAACGTGACCACTGTTGCCGAGCGCGGATCAGAGACTGCCGATGCTGAAGCCTTGGAGACGCTTACGTCCGAGGGCCGTGGGGCGGAGGGGGATGACCACATGGATGCCCCGTCTGTCCAGGGCGACCCCGACGTGCCCGAGGGTTATGCGACGCTGTCGGATCCGACTGACCCCTATCTCACCGCAATTGGGGCGGCGACTCCGCCGGAAGCCGGGCAGACACACCCGCTGCCCGATACGTCGACGGATCCTTACGCAGACGCTCTCGGGGTGCCTGCCGAGGGTGCTCCTCCGCTGGATGGGGTGGATGGCGCCCAACTGGTCGGGCTCGACGATGCACCGGCCCCCGCCGGCGATGACGACCAGACACTCGAGGTAGACATTCCGCCTGCGGATGACATGATCGACACCGACCCATCCGACCCACCACCGGATGACCATCAAGGATAACACGACGCGCGGCGGCTGGCTGGTCATCTTGTCCGGATTGCGGCCCGGTAATTTCCCGCGCGGAGTTCGCCCGCGCCACTTCCTGAATGAGGAGACCCGATCAATGACTTTTCGACCGATGCTCGCGGCGCTGTGCCTCGCGGCGACGCTGGCAACGCCGGCGCTGAGCCAGCCCACGGAAACCCGGCAGGTGCAGTTTGACGCGGGCACGTCCGGCACCGTGATCCGGGACAGCATCACGGGCTACGAGGGCATCGATTACAAGCTGGGCGCCAGCGCGGGCCAGCGCATGGTGGTGGACCTCAACACCTCGAACCTCAGCAACTACTTCAACATCATGGCTCCGGGTGCGGACAGCGCATTGTTCGTTGGCGCCTCGGACGGCACGCATTTCGACGGCATTCTGCCCGCGAATGGCGACTACACCATCCGGGTTTTCCTGATGCGCAATGCGGCGCGGCGCGAGGAAACCGCCGACTACGCGCTTTCGATCCATATCGGCGGCGCAATCACCCCGCCCGAACCGGACTTTGCCGACGGGAGTGCTGGCGGTCCCGATTTCTGGGAGGTCACTGCCAGCGGGCTGAATATCCGCTCGGGACCGTCTGCCGGCGGGGCGGTGGTCGGACGCGCGAACCACGGGCAAGTGCTGCGCAACCTCGGATGCCGGGGCAGCGGCGATGCGCGCTGGTGCCATGTTGAGACCCCGAATGGCCTTCTGTCGGGGTGGGCCGCGGGTCGTTTTCTTGCCGAATCCGGTGGTCCGGCGCAAGCCAGCGCACCTCAGGTCAGCACGGAAACCGCAGCCATGGGGCCGGATTTCTGGGAAGTGACGGGCGTTCCGGCGAACGATTACCTGAACATCCGCACCGGGGCCGGCACGGCGAACACCATCGTCGCCCGCGCGCCCAACGGCATGGTCCTGCGCAACCTTGGCTGTCGGGGCAGCGGCGATGCGCGTTGGTGTCATGTTCAGACACCGGACGGGGGCCAGGACGGATGGGTGTCCGGGGCCTACCTGCGCGAAAGCGCCGGGCCGGCGGCATCGGGCCAGCCCGGCGTCAGCATCCCCAGCAACAGCCCCGTGGCGCCGTCACTCTACGTGAGGCCTTCGGGCGAGATCGAGGCAAGCTGGTCATCGGGCTGCACGGTGTTGTTCAACCCGGCGAAACAGCGGATCAATGCGGGCTCCAGTTGCTCGGAGGCGGAGTTGATCTCGTCTGAGCTCTGGGTCGCCCGGATGCAGTGACCGGATGGAGGACCGGATGACATTTCGCACCATGAAGACCTCCGTCTTGGGCCTCGCGTTGCTCGGTCTGTCCGGTTGCATGAACGCCCAGCCAGAGGCCGACTGGAACAGTGCGCCGGCCGAACGGCCCGCCTATGACCAATCATCCGAGGCCACGCAGCTGGCCGAGGCTGCCTGCCGTGCGGCCTTGGCGTCAAAGACCGGCCAGACGCTTGACGACACGCGCGTCGACTATGTGCTCCGCTCCGAAGCGGGCCTGGGTGTTTGGATGAGCGCCCGGGGCGCTCAGACCCAGTGGCTCTGCCAGTCAGACAGCGCAGGAAATGTTTCGGGTCTCGGGGAGGCGCCGGTCCCGTGATGCCGATCAGGACCAAATTCCAGAGAAAGGATCGAAACACGATGCTGAACCGACGCATGTTCGCCAAGGGCGCTGCCCTTGGTGGCCTGTCATTGATGGCGGGGCCTCTGGCAGGCCAGCATGTCTTCAAGGAGATCACGGCGCTGCAACCGGGCGAGTTCACATGGCATCCGGAGCGCTCGCCCTACGGACCGGTCTCGGTGGTGGTTTCGCTTGATGAGCAGCGGGTGCATGTCTATCGCAACGGCATTCGGATCGCAGTCTCGACGTGCTCGACGGGCAAGCCGGGGCACGAGACCCCGACCGGGGTCTTCGTGGTGTTGCAGAAGGATCGAGATCACCGCTCCTCGACCTACAACAACGCGCCGATGCCCAATATGAACCGCCTGACATGGGACGGCATCGCGCTTCATGCGGGCAATCTGCCCGGATACCCCGCGAGCCATGGCTGCGTTCGCCTGCCGCTGGATTTCTCAGCCCGGCTGTTCGACGTGACCCATCTGGGCACGCCGGTGATCATCGCGAGATCTGGCAGCGCTCCCGAAAGCGTCGTGCATCCGGGCCTTGTTCTCGGGACGTATGAGGCGCAGGAATTCGAGAGCATCATATCGACCCTCGAGGCCCGGAAGCATCCCTCCGACTGGGATCTGGACGAGGCGCATCCGATCACCTCGTTGATCGCGTCGTCGCATGACGAGCGCGTCCTTCTGATCGAGAACGACCGCGAAGTCGCCGAAGGTCCGCTTCTCTCGGACGGACGTCCGCTGGGGCCGCATGTCTACATGCTGCACGGGCCCGATGACGGCACGAGGGGGACGCACTGGCAGGCGCTGACCTATGATGATGCCGCGACCGTGGAGCATGACCTGACCCGTGTGCGTTCTGACGAGGCGTTCTCGAAGCTGGTCGCGGATCACAGCCACCCCGGCATGATCCTTGTGTTCACCGACTTGCCGCTGCACCCCGATCAGCGCTCGGGCCGTGACTTCGTCATCATGTCATGAAGGGGCTCGGATGCTAAGACTTGCAATATTACTTGCTCTTGCCGCTGCTCCCGCCGCCGCGACAGGCTGGCGCATCACCGCGTTGAATGGAACACCGACCAGTGGTGACCCCGTTCTCAGTCTCGACGAGCGGGGTGTGCTCTCCGGCAGCACGGGATGTAACCGCATTTGGGGCAGTGGAGAGATCGAGAACGGCAGACTGACGCTCTCGGGTCCGCTTGCGACGACACGCATGGCCTGTCCGGCGCCTCTGTCGGAGCAGGAGGCACGGTTGCTCGAGCTTCTAGGGGGCGAGGTGGTCGTCGAGCCAGAGGGGGATGGGTTTCGGCTGCTCGGGGGCGGTGTAACCGCCACACTCGTGGCGCAGGAGCCCGCTCCCGACCTGGGCGAGGCGTCCTATGTGATCGTGACCGGTGTGGATGCCGCGCTGAACATCCGGGCCGAGCCCGGCACGCAAAGCGGTGTGCGCGCCCGTGCCTCTCTCGGGCGCGTGATGCAGAGCGAGGGGTGCGAGGATCGGCCCGACCGCCTATGGTGTCGCGTTCGCTTCCTCGACAGCAGCGGCACCGAGGGCTGGGCGGCTGCGGACTACCTGACCGTCGCGACCGCGATGCGACGCGCCGCAGCCGAGCTTTTCGACGAGATCGGGCGGCTCGACTGTCAGCCCTTCGGCGGCGCGGCAGACCGTTGCGAGTTCGGGGTCGCGCGGGACGCTGGTGTCACTGGCGCCATGCTTGTCTACCTTCCGGACAACCATCGCCTGCTGCTCAGCTACGATGGTAGTGATCTTTCGGTGTCGGACGGGGAGAGCGAGGTCGCAGCGGACGTCACCCCGAGTGGCGACGGCCTGAGAGTGGCGACAGATTTGGCGGTGCTGAGCGTGCCGCTCGCGCCGTTTGCGCGCCGATAGGAATGCCGGTAATCGTCAGGCCGCAGGAGTATGAGGCAGCGAAATGGACCGACGGTATCTCCTCATTTTCAGGGCCGTGTTCCTGCTGGCGGCGGCCCTGAGTGCCGGGCTCGCAGCGCTGATCGTCGCAAGTGTGTTTCTCGCGGAGGGTCCAGTCCTCGCGTCACGGTTCACGTTTGTCAGCGCGTTGGTGGGCGCGATTTTCCTCGGTCTTGCCGCTCTGCTTCATGGCGTCGGGAGGCATGTCGCCGCGCTGTCGTCCGACATCGGGACATGTGGAGGCGAGAGACAACAGGGCCTTCATCGCTCTCTGTCGCGCCTCGCAAGGTTGTTGCTGATTGCAGGCGTCGCCTTGGCGATCTTGCTGGGGGGCATCAATATCGGTGTGATCGCCCGTATCCAAGACGGATCTGCGGTGTTTGGCTGACGCTGGGTCGCTAATGCTGACTGATCTGCGCCGGTAAGGGCCGATGAAGGCATGATCTGGCCAGAAGCGCGTGTCGCCCATGAGGCAAGCGACACGCGCCCGGGGAGCGGCTTAGAACCGGACGGTTCCGCTGCCGATCTCGAGCCCGCCATAGCTTGCGCTCTTTGGGTTGCCAGCCGCGTCGTAGAGGACGGTGGCGTTGCCGCTTTGGCCGCCCGTGCAGGAGAGCGGGCGGATCTCGCTGCCATTGGGCTCGGGCGAACTGTAGATCGCCGAGCAGAAGGCGCCGTCTCCCACCGTCACGCCGAGCGCGTAGCTGCCATCCGAGCGCTCCCGGAGCGTGCCCGACGCGGTGCCACCGCTGCTGTTCGCGCCGGTTCCGCTCACGGTGTCTTCAACACAGCCCGCACAGAGCAGCAGGACCGTGGCAGTGATGAGGTGTGACTTCATTGGATACTCCTGTCATTCCAGTCGTCTCGTGGATTTGGTGTCTTTGGAACCGGTTCACTCGGTCCCGGATGGCGGTCCCGACGTCGGTCAGCGGCGCGCGGATCACCAGGCAGCGATCCTTTCCTCGGGCGGCAGCCACATCGGATCGCCTTCCTCGATGCCGAAGGCCTCGTAGAACGCCGGCAAATGCTGGAGCGCGGCAATGGCCCGATAGGGAGAGGGGGCGTGCGGGTCTCCGGCGACCAGCAGACGGTCGTAGGCTTCGGTCGATTTCGAGGTCCAAGTCTGCGCCCAGGACAGGAAGCAGCGCTGTTCCGGGGTGAAACCGTCAATCTCGACGTTATCCTCCGGGTGCTCGGCAAGATAATCGAGCAGCGCCTCGTGCGCGAGCGTGATGCCCCCCAAGTCTGCCATGTTTTCGCCGACTTCGAGGGGGCCATTGGCCATCAGGCCGGGGGCGATCTCATAATTGTTGGCCTGTTCCACCAGCTTTTCGGCCTTCTCGGCGAAGCGCACGCTGTCATCGAAGGTCCACCAATCCCGAAGGTTTCCATCTGCATCATACTGGCGACCGGAGGAATCGAACCCGTGTGTCATCTCGTGTCCCAGGATGGCGCCCATCCGGCAGAACCAGACCGGTGCGTCTTTCTCCGGCTCGAAGAAAGGGGGCTGCAGGATCGCCGCCGGAACCTCGTAGCCGTTGATGCCTGGGCTGTAGGCGGCATTGACGGTGGTCGGCCATGTCGAAGAGTTGTTGAAAGCCTCGCGCACCACCGGGCCGCCGTATTGCGCCATGTAGCGCTCATGCTCGAATGCGGCGATCGCGATCAGGTTGGCGACCGGATCGGGGCCGATCTCGACACTGGAATAGTCGATCCATTCCTCTGGCCCGCCCATCTTCGCGGTCAGCGCGTCGAGCTTCTCCGCCGCCTCCACGCGGGTCTCCTCGCTCAGCCAGTCACGCGTCGGGATGCGCTCGGAGAACACCGCCTTGATGCGGGCGAACATCTGCTCGGCGGTTGTCCTTGCATCTTCGCTCAGGACTGCCTCGACATAGAGCTGTCCGAGCGGATGGGCGAGCCTGTCGGCGATGAGCGCGAAGGCTCGCTCCTCGCGCGAGGGGGCTTCCGTGCTGCCCAGAAGCGCTGCATTAAACGCCTGGTTCGCCTCCTCGAACGCGGTCGACATCACCGGCGCAAAGGTCAGGATCACCCGAAGCTTGAGGTAGTCCTTGATCTCCTCGAAGGGGCGCGTGCGCAGGAGCTCGGACAGGACCGGCAGGTAACGTGGGGAGACAAGAACGACGTCCTCGATGCCCTCCGGGTAGCCCGCCTGCTCCAGCAGGTCTGTCAGGTCGATCTCGGGGATCTGCGCCTGCACCTCGGCCAGCGTCATGGGGTTGTAGCGCATCTGGGGATTGGCGCGCTCGACCGGCGACAGCATTCCGGAATGCAGCACGCGCTCGATGTCGACGGCATCGTGAGCAATGCGGCTGGCGTCGCCAGCGGGGTATCCGGCAGCCATGAGCGTTTGAGCCAGGAAGGTCCGGTAGGCGGTCAGACGAGCGCCGTTGTCGGGCTCTTCCAGAACGCTGGCAAAGCGCGGATTGATCGCGAAGCCGCCGCTGCTGAAGGCAATCTCGTATTGGCTGTTGTCGAGTGCGCCCTCGGTATGGCCGAAGCCAAGCAAGACGCCGGCGACGCCAATCTCGTCCATGCGCAGCAAGAAGGGCACCAGATCCGGAAGGCCTGTCATGGCATCTACGCGGTCAAGCTCGGCCTCGATCGGGGCGATGCCGCGGGCGTCGATTGCCGCAGTATCCATGTAGGCGCGATAGAAATCGCCGACCAGCTGGGACGGGCTGCCATCCGGCGCCTCGTCCGCCTCCTCCGCAGCGTGGGCGAAGATCTCGGAGACCTGCGCCTGAACAAGCTCTCCGGTCACGGTGAAGATGCCGTATTTTGGATGCTTCTCGGGACGTTCAATACGGTCTAGCCAGCCTCCGGACGCGTAGCGGTAGAAGTCTTCCGCAGGGTCGACGCTGGGGTCCATGTTCTCGACCGAAAAGACAAGTTGGTCGGGCCCGACAGCTTTCGTGTCCTGCGCGTCGACGGCCATGGCCGTGCCAAAAGACAGGCCGACGGCTGCGGCGATGGTTGCGGTAAGACCAGAGTAGTCGGTCATGCGTGCTTCACCTTCCTGAATGGGCGTGACGTTGAATCCCTGCCGTCAACGCTACCGGGCGATGTGCTGACCGGCTATCCGAATTGCGCGAAAGGTTATCCACGCGGCCCTTTCGACCTTTCGCCTCACGGAGGCAGGGCCTGCATTTCATGGCAGGCGGCAAACAGGCGTCCTCCGGCCTTGTCTCCATATGGCACCGAACGTCCTCAGGGACCTGCGAAAGGGCGCGACATCCGTCAGAGGATTGATAGTCTGTTCGTAGCGAGAATGAGCCGGGATCGCGCGCAAAGATGTTGGACTATGCCGAAAAGCACTGGGAAGAAAAAGTGAGCCTGCGTGGCGATTTCAGAGCCACTTTGTTCAGCGCGCCCGAACGTTTCACCATGTCTCGTGGGCGCGATCGTCACCTCAAGGTCGCATCGGCCAGCTTTCCGGCGATCGGGACCAGTTTGATCGATGTCGCCTCGTCTGGCCATGAGATCGAACTCGCCGATGACAACTTTCTCACGATCATGCTCCCAACGCACGGCGTCACACGGGTGCGCATGGATCGCAAGGAGCAGATCATTGAGGAAAATTCCGCACTTGGGCTTGGTCCGTCAGAGCGGTGGACGCAGGTCGACCGTCTTGAGCATCGGGATTTCCGCGCCAACCTCGCCAAGATCGACCTGCAGCATGCGCGACAGACGATGATGATCCGGGCGTTCATGGACGACCCGGTCGTGCCGATCGCGTCCGAGGCGCTGGCAGGGTTTCGCGGGCTGATGCGGTATCTCTTCGCCGATCTTTCATCACCCGCACCGACGCTTGTCCAGAAACCCGCATCAGACCTGTTCGCGGCGCTTGTTGCCGAACATCTGCGCCATCTGTTGGCGACGGGTCGTTCCGCTCCGATGGCGGACCGGGCGCAGGCAGAGCTTGTCCGTCAAGCAGTCGATTACATGGCGGCCTTTCTCACGGAACCGATGACAATGCCGTCGATCGCCGAGGCGGTCGGCGTGTCGACCCGTCGGCTTCAGGATGCCTTCCGCCTGATCACGGGCCAGACACCCTGGCAACAGCTGACCGCGCTCCGCCTCGAGAAGGCGCGCGCACGGCTTCTCGCCGGAGCCGGGGCGTCGGTAACGACGATCGCACTCGAATGTGGCTTCTCTCATCTGGGCCGTTTCTCCCAGGCCTACCGAGCCAGATTTCACGAGCTGCCTTCCATGACCTTGAGCCGCGCGCGGGAAGGACAATCGACCTTGCGCCCGCCATCCGGATCGTGCCCGCGCAGTTCGGACAGCCCGACTTGAGGCAGTCGAATAAGCTTCGGTCGGGGACGTCGGCCGCCCGACGACCGTCAGGGGCAGGCCCGCGGCATTTGGAAGGAACGAGGGGGCGTCGATGTCCGTGAACGAGCAGCGAGCCGATAGGGACGCCTTCTTCTCTTTCGAGAGGGTGGGGGATGATCTGCCTTATTATCGCGGCGGCTCGGACGGCTTGAGCCCGGCTGGCTGGCTTGTCGTCATCTGAGCTGTCGCCGTCTCTTTCGCCGCGTTTATCAAAGCCCAGCCACTGTTCCACAGCGGCACCGCCGGTTTCATTCCGCCCCTGCTGTTCGTTCTCATCCCGCTTGTCGCGCTGGCTGCAGTCGCCGGGCCACGAGCGCCTTGCGCCCTGTTCCGTGCGCTCGTTTTCAGGGACATCGCCATCCTCCTCGGCTTCTTTGTCCTGAACGCGATCGTGACCGTGGTCGTTGGCTTGCTGATCACCGGCCTGTTCCACCCGCGGCAAACCCGGCCGGGGAGCTTGTGGCCACGTCCTCAGGCGCAGATCGAGTGCTTTTCTTCGGCTGGACAGGCGTCCAGTTGCTGGGCGAAGAGATCTTCACTGTCCTGACCTTCCTTTGCAGCTTGTCGCTGCTGTATCGCTTCGTGTCTCGAAAGCCCGCGCTGTGCCTCGCGGCGTTTGTCGCGGCAGTTATCTTCGGGCTTGTTCACCTGCCGAGCTATCAATGGAACTTTGTGCAGGCGATCGGGCTGATCCCGGTGCGGCTCGTGCTTCTGATGCCCTATATCATCACGCGCAACATCTGGCTCTCCACCGGGGTCCACATCCTGAACGACTGGACAATTTGCGGCCTGTCTGCGGTCGCTGCGATGGATCCGGGCTGACCTCCGGCGGAGTGGGAGCCGGACCGCATTGGGTCTTTGTCATCATGGCCTGTTGCACCATTGAGCCTTGTGGAGGCGAGGAAGAGGGCGGTGCCAGCCTTCGAGCGTATCGCTTGTAGGTCAGCCTGAACAGGTCGGGGCAGGACGCCCTGCCTGTTCCTTCGAAATCGCGTGAGAAATTCGCAATCTGGGGAGGTGCAGACTATCAAACTGCCAATGGCCTCGGAGCCGCGCGACTGGCCTGAGCCAGGTTCCGCAACGCCACGTCTCCTTCCGCGGGGGCTCGCAATGTGCTGCGCGCTCAGCCGGATCAAAGTCCCGCCGTCTGTTGTGCGCGGTTTGGGCAGGTCGTGGTCGCGAGGGTCTGATGGCGTCGAGGCACGCGGCAGTCCGGCGCGTATCTATTGCGGCGACGCTTTAGGCCCAACGCGAGCGAGGCTCGTCGCGGAGCGACATATGACCACTTGGAGGAAGTGGTGCCCGGGGGCGGAATCGAACCACCGACACGAGGATTTTCAATCCACTGCTCTACCCCTGAGCTACCCGGGCACTGGGTGAAGGGCGCTGCCCCTCGGGTGGAGGCGAGATAGCCGAGGCGGATGGTGGTGTCCAGAGGCCAAAGGCGAAAAAATCACCTCGCCGTGCAGAAAACCTGAAGCGGCTTCTCTCCGCCGGAAGAGCGCGCTACATCTGCGGCCATGACGCGCGCCTTCTCATCCCTTCCCGACATGCTCAACCACGGCTTCGACACCGTCATCGACGTGCGCAGCCCTGCAGAATTCGCCGAGGACCACGTGCCCGGTGCGATCAGCCTGCCCGTGCTCGACAACGAAGAGCGCGCCCGGGTGGGCACGATCTACAAGCAGGAAAGCCCGTTCCTTGCCCGCAAGCTTGGCGCGGCGCTGGTGTTCCGCAATGCCGCCGCCCATATCGAGGGGCCGCTGGCGCATCACGAGGGGGGCTGGCGGCCGCTGGTCTATTGCTGGCGCGGCGGACAGCGTTCGGGCTCGTTCGGCTGGATGCTGCAGCAGATCGGCTGGCGGGCCGAGGTGGTGCAGGGGGGCTACAAGACCTTCAGGCGGCTCGTCACCAAGGCGCTCTATCAGGATCCGCTGCCGCACCGCTTCGTGCAACTCGGCGGCTATACCGGCACCGCCAAGACGGCGCTGTTGCCGCGGCTGGCGGCGCGCGGGGTGCAGGTGATCGACCTCGAAGGGCTGGCGCGGCATCGTGGCTCGCTGCTGGGCGACATGCCCGGCGGGCAGCCAAGCCAGAAATGGTTCGAGACCTGCCTTGCGCAGGAGCTGTCGCAGCTCGACCCGGACCGCCCGGTGCTGGTCGAGGCGGAGAGCAGCAAGGTCGGGCAGATCCTGCTGCCGCCGTCGCTCTGGGAAGGCATGAAGCAGGCGCCCTGGATCGAGGTCGCGGCGCCGCTCGACGCGCGGGCGGTCTATCTCGACGAAGCCTATGACGACATTCTCTCGGACGGGGCGCGGCTCAAGGCGCAGCTGGCGCCGCTGCGCTACCATCGCGGCCACGCGCTGATCGACCAGTGGGAAGCGCTGATCGATGCCGGCGAGCGGCTGGCGCTCTGCCGGTCTCTGGCCGCCGATCACTACGACCCGGCCTACGAGAAATCCATGTCGGCGATGACGCCGCGGGTGCTGCAGCGCTTCGAGACGCCGACGCTGGACGCCGCCGGTCTTGACGCGCTGGCCGACCGCATCGCCGACGCGTTTCACACGATGGAGATCTGACCGGGCCAGTCGCCGTCGATGCGCCCGATCACCGCCGCCTCGTAGCCCGCCGCGCGCAGCTCGGCCACGTGGGCGGCGCCGTCGGGGATCGCGGCAAGCAGGCCGCCTGCGGTCTGCGGGTCGAAGAGCAGGTCGGCGCGCGCCCCCTCAAGCCTCAGTCCGAGGACGGCATCGCGGTTCTTCGGGTAGAGCGTCGAGCGGATCCCTTGCCCTGAGAGCTGCAAGGCGCCGGGCAGCAGGGGGATGGCGTCGAGATGCAGCTCGGCGCTGACGTTGGAGGCCATGCAGATGCCGTGCAGGTGGCCGGCGAGCCCGAATCCGGTGACGTCGGTCATTGCGTGCGCGTCTTGCAGGATCTTCGCCGCGTCACCCTGTGGGCGGGTCATGCTGGCAAGCGCGGCTGACACCCAGTCGCCGCGCGCAGCACCCTGCATCTCGGCCGCCATCAGCACGCCGGAGCCCAGCGGCTTGGTCAGCACGAGATCGTCGCCGATCTGCGCGCCGCCAAGGGTGATCGGGTCGCGCTCGCAAAGCCCGGTGAGGGTGAGGCCGATGGTCATCTCGTCGCCCATCGAGGAATGGCCGCCGACGATCTCGGCGCCTGTGTCGCGCAGGATCTCAGAGGCGGCGGTCAGGATCTCGGTGAGGGTGCGCTGCGCCAGTTCCTCGGACATCCGGGGCAGGGTTAAGCTTGCTGTGGCGGCCTGCGGGGCCGCGCCCATGGCCCAGATGTCTCCAAGCGCGTGCACGGTGGCGATGCGGGCCATGATCACCGGGTCCTCGACGAAGGCGCGCAGGTGATCGGTGGTCATGACCTGGCGGGTCCCCCCGGTGAGCAGCAGAGCCGCGTCGTCGCCGGGCAAGGCGGTGACATCGGACCGAACGGGTGCGGGCAGGTGGGAGAGCGCGGCGGAGAGCGCATCGCGCCCGACCTTGGCGCCGCAACCGCCGCACATCGGCTTGTCGCCAAGCGCCTCTCGGCTGCCGGCGGCGCGGGGGCTCGGCAGCGGCGGCGGGGCCATCTGCGGCAGGTCACGGAACTTGCGCATGAAGGTCTGGTCGATGTGATCCTTCCAGCGCCACAGGGCGGGCCCGGACAGGGCAAGGCCGAAGCGGTCGGCAAGGGCGGATTTCTCGCCCAGCGAGATCAGTTTGAGGTAGTCGCGCTGCGGGCGGTAGGGGCGGGGCGTGCCCTCGCCGGAGAGGCGCTTGCGGAGGTTGTCGAACAGTACCGGGGCCTGCCGCACCGCATAGACCCCGGCCTTGGGGCGCGGCGTCTCGGCCATGTGGGCGCAATCGCCGGTGGCGAAGATGTCCGGGTCGGAGCTTTGCAGCGTGGGCGAGACGGTGACGAAGCCGTCGGTGAGCGCAAGGCCGCTTGTCTCAAGCCAGCCGTGCGGGCGGGCGCCGGCGGCCCCGGTGATGAAGCTCGCGTCGATCTCGTGCCCGTTGGCCAGGCGCAGCCCGTCTGCGGTCACCTCCGCGATCTCCGTGTGTTCGTGCAGGGTGACGCCTTGCGCAGTGAGCGCGGCACGCAGCTTTGACGCGGCTTGCGGGCGCAAAGCCGAGAGGGCGGTGCCGTTGTCGACGAGGTGCACCTGGGCCGCGCGGCCGCGCGTTCGCAGCGCGAAGGCCATCGCCGCGGCCAGCTCGGCGCCGGCGACGCCGCCGCCGATCACCGCCACCGAGGCGGGGCCGTCCTTGGCGCGGTAGCGGTCCCAGGCTTCGGCGAACGGGCCGAGGGGCTTGGCGGGAATGGCATGTTCGGCGAAGCCCGGCAGGGCGGGCATGGCGGAGGTGATGCCCATGTCGATCGAGGCCACGTCGTAGCCGACCGGCGGACGGCCGGGCACGTGGATTTCGCGCGCGGTGCGGTCGATGCCGGAGGCCGCGCCGAGGATCACCCGCGCGCCGGAGAAACGGGCGAGTTGCACGAGGTCGATATCGAGCGCATCGCGGTCGTAATGTCCGGCGGCGAAGCCCGGAAGCATGCCGGAATAGGGCGCTGTGGGGCCGGGGTTGATCACGGTCAGCCGGGCGCCGGGGAGTGGGTTCATGCCCCACATGCGCAGCACCAGTGCGTGGCTGTGGCCGCCGCCGATCAGCACGAGGTCGCGGGTGAGGGGCAGGGCTGGGGTCTTCATCGCGTGGGCTCCGGGCTTGCTCCGGGGGGCATGTAGCACGCGGTGTGCGCCGCGCCCATGCGCCTTGTCGCGCAGGCTGGCGCGGCCCGGGGAGGGGCGCTGCCCCCCTGCCGCCGGGGCGGCATTCACCCCGGGATATTTTTGGCCAGAAGAAGTCAGGGGCGCGCGTGGCTTGCGGCGGGCGCGGGGTTTGTTAACACTCGAATGAGTTTTTCCTTGGAGGACAGACCGTCATGGCGCTGGATCAGCCCGGCTTTCCGATCATCCGCACCGCCGGCATCGACGGCATGCTCGTGAGCTTCGGCGACCGGCTGGACGAGGCGGCGAACCGGGCCGCCATCGCCTTTCGCGCCGAGGTCGAACGCGCCGGCTGGGAGGGGGTGCAGGAGAGCTCGTCCTCGCTGGTGTCGTGCTACCTGCGTTTCGATCCGCTGGCATTGTCGCATGCTGATCTCGAGGCGCGGTTGCGGGAGGTGATGGCATCGCGCGACTGGTTGCAGGCGGACCTGCCCGCGGGGCGGCGGCTGCACCGGATTCCCACGGTCTATGGCGGCGCGCTGGCGCCGCAGCTTGGCGAGGCGGCCTCGGAGGCTGGCCTCTCGGAGGCGCAGGCGGTGGAAATGCTCTCGGAGGCGCAGGTGCGGGTGACGGCGCTGGGGTTTGCGCCGGGGCAGCCCTATCTCGGGCTGCTGCCGGAGGTCTGGAACATCCCGCGCCAGTCGGCGCTGACGCCGAAGGTGCCGAAGGGCGCGCTGGTGCTGGCGATCCGGCAGTTGGTGCTCTTTGGCGTGACCGCGCCCACCGGCTGGCGCCACGTGGGCCAGACCGCGGCGGAGCTGTTCCGGCTGGGCGATGAGCGACCGTTCCTGCTGGCGCCGGGCGACGAGGTGATCTTCCCGGCGGTGAGCGAGGCGGAGTTCGAGGCGTTGCGCCGCGCGCCGGGCGGTGGCGCAAGCTGGGAGGCGCTGGCATGAGCCGGGAGCTCATCGTGCACCGCGCCGGGCCGGCGCTCAGCCTGCAAGACGAGGGCCGTCCGGGCTGGATCACCTATGGGCTGTCGCGCGGGGGCGCGATGGACCGGCTGGCGCTGGCCGAGGGCACGGCGCTGCTGGGCCAGCCGCCGGGCACGGCGCTGGAGATGGGCGGCATGGGCGGGCGCTTCGAGGCCAGCGAGGACATGCGCATCGCGCTGACCGGGGCGCCGATGCGCGCCACGCTCGACGGCGCGCCGCTGCTCTGGCACGGCGCGCATCTTCTTCCCAAGGGGGCGGTGCTGGAGATCGGGCCGGTGACGGGCGGCGCCTATGGCTATCTCAGCGTAGGCGGCGGTTTCGCGGAGCCGGAGATCCTCGGCGCGCAATCGGCGCATCTGACCGCCGGGCTCGGCGCCCCGGTCGCCTCGGGAGCGCGGCTGGCAGTCGGGCCCGACCGCGGCGGCGAGACCGGGTGCAAGCTCGCGGTCGAGGAGCGCTTCAACGGCGGCACGCTGCGCGTGGTCGAGAGCCTGCAGACGGCGATGTTCTCGGAGGCGCAGCGGGCGCGCTTCGGAGAGGAGGGCTTCACCCGCGACAACCGGGCCAACCGCATGGGGGTGAAGGTCAATCCCGACGGCGAGGGCTACGGCGTCGAGGGCGGGCTCTCGGTGGTCTCGGAGGTGATCTCGCCCGGCGACATCCAGATGACCGGCGACGGCGCGCCCTTCGTGCTGATGGCCGAGTGCCAGACCACCGGCGGCTATCCGCGGCTCGCCACGGTGATTCCCGCCGACCTGCCGCGCGTGGCGCAGGCCCCGGCAGGGGCGCGGCTCACCTTCCGCTGGATCACGCTGGACGAGGCGCTGAGCGTCGAGGCGGGCTATCGCCGCCACATGGCCGAGCTGCACCGAAAGGTGGAGCCGGTGGTGCGGCACCCGGGCGACGTGCCCGATCTTTTGTCGCACAAGCTGGTGAGCGGGTTCTCCAGCGGCGATCATCACGACCATTGAGAAAGGCTTTCATATGACATCGGTGGATCTCAACGCGGATATGGGAGAAAGCTTCGGCCCCTGGGTGATGGGGCAGGATGCAGAGTTGCTCGAGGTCATCACCTCGGCCAACATCGCCTGCGGCTTCCATGCCGGCGACCCGGACGTGATGGCGCAGACCATGGCGACCGCGGTGGCGCGCGGCACCGGCATCGGCGCGCATCCGGGCTTTCCCGATCTGCAGGGCTTCGGACGGCGCAAGATGCAGCTTTCGCAGGACAGCCTGCGCAACCTCGTGGCCTACCAGTTCGGCGCGGCGCGGGCGATGGCCCATGCCGCCGGCGGCGAGGTGCGGCACCTGAAGCTGCACGGCGCGCTGGCCAACATGTGCTCGGCCGACGAGGCGATGGCGCGGGCGGCCTACGAGGGGGCGCTCTCGGTCGACCCGGAGATCATCGTGATGGTGCTGGCGGCCACGGCGCAGCAGCGTGCCGTCGAGGCGCTGGGGTGCCGCTGGGCTGGTGAGATCTTTGCCGACCGGGCCTATAACGACGACGCCACGCTGGTCGACCGGTCGCAGCCCGGCGCGGTGATCCACGACGCCGAGCTCGCGGCACGCAGGATGGTGGCAATGGTGCAGGCCGGCGCCATCATCACCGAAAGCGGCAAGCAGATCCCCGCGGCGGTGGACACGATCTGCCTGCACGGCGACGGCAAGACCGCGCTGGAGATCGCGCGCCACGTGCGCCGCGCGCTTGAGGCGGCGGGCGTGACGCTCGAGACCTTCCCGGGGCGCCGCGGCACGGTTTGAGACGACGAGGGCTTTGGCCCATCACAGGGTCAGGCGGCGCGGGGGATCGCGAGGCGAGGGGGCGCTGCCCCCTGTCGCACCGGAGGTGCGCCTCGAGAGGGAAGAGAAGGGGGCGCTGCCCCCTCTTGGCGCTGTGCGCCAATTTACCCCCGAGGTATTTTGGAACCAGAGAAGGCAGGAGCGCTGCGCCCCTGGCTTCTCTTCGTCAAAAATACTCCCGCCGGAGGCATCTGCCCGTGCCGTGTGCGCCGTGGCCGGGCTTGCGGGGGCGGGGCGTGCTGGGCTATAGCGCTGGGCGAAGTTTCAACACCACGTTTACAAGGCAAGGGGCATCCATGGCCGGCCATTCCAAATGGGCAAACATCCAGCACCGCAAGGGCCGTCAGGACGCGGTGCGCGCTAAGCTGTTCTCGAAATTCTCCAAGGAGATCACCGTCGCCGCCAAGATGGGCGATCCCGATCCCGACAAGAACCCGCGCCTGCGGCTCGCGATCAAGGAAGCCAAGTCGCAGTCCATGCCCAAGGACAACATCGAGCGCGCCATCAAGAAGGCGTCCGGCGGCGAGGGCGACGATTACGAGGAGATCCGCTACGAGGGCTACGGCCCGAACGGCGTGGCGGTGATCGTCGAGGCGATGACCGACAACCGCAACCGCACCGCCTCGAACGTGCGCTCGACCTTCACCAAGAACGGCGGCAACCTCGGCGAGACCGGCTCGGTGGCGTTCATGTTCGAGCGCAAGGGCGAGATCGTCTACCCGGCCGACGCCGGCGACGCCGACACGGTGATGATGGCCGCGATCGAGGCTGGCGCCGAGGATGTGGAAAGCTCGGATGAGGGCCACGTGATCTACTGCGCCGACAGCGATCTCAACGACGTGGCGACCGGACTCGAGGCCGAGCTGGGCGAGTCGGAAAGCACCAAGCTGATCTGGAAGCCGACCACCACCACCGAGCTCGATCTGGACTCGATGCAGTCGCTGATGAAGCTGGTCGATGCGCTCGAGGATGACGACGACGTGCAGCGCGTCACCACCAACTTCGAAGCCTCGGACGAGGTCATGGCGCAGCTCTGAGCCGCGCGGTTTGACCGGAACGAGAAAGGCCCGGGAGGTATCGCCTCCCGGGCCTTCGTGTTTTCAGCGCGTCCAACGGCTCAGTTCATCGCCAGCTGGCTGTGCAGGGCTTCACCGGTGATGGTGACGGCGCCGGCCTCGTGGGCGAAGCTCCAGGTGGCGCCGCTCTGGCCGGGCAGGCCGAAGACCACGCGGTCGCCCTCGGTCAGGCGCATGCGCAGCGGCTGCGGCGCCGCGCCGCCGGTGGTGTAGTAGGCCACGAGCTCGGCGGCGTCACCATCCTCGACCCAGTAGGCCGAGAGGTCGGTGCCGGCGGCGCGCACGGTGCCGCCCGCGAGCGGGGTGGCGAGGGTGAGGCTGTCGGCGAGGCTGGCGACGGGGGCGGCGGCGATCAGTGCCGCGAGGGTGAGGGCTTTCATCAGCGATCCTTCGGATGTGTTCGGATAGGAGGCGCCGCGGGGAGGGCGGCAGGAGTTTCTGCAGTGCAGCATTTCACGTCCGGCCGAGGCGGGAAATGCTCAATCCGGAATGCCGGATATGCATTGAAATCAATGCGTTGCTGTATGCGGTCGTCGACCATGGCGTGCCGTGCCTGGCAAGGCTCTGTGGGCAAACGGAAAATCCGTATCGCGATGAGACCGGCGGCGCGCGACGCGAAACCCGGTTGCATCGCGCCACGCGGCGGGGTCACAGTCGGCGCAATCACGCACGGAGGTGACGAACATGGCTGAGACCGCCTATCTCGACGGGCCGAACGCCCGGCTGGCCTATGCCCACACGCCCGGAGAGGGGCCGACCGTGGTCTTCCTGTCGGGCTACAAGTCGGACATGGAGGGCACCAAGGCGGTGCATCTCGAGGCCTGGGCCGAGGCGCGTGGCCGCGCCTTCCTGCGGCTCGACTATTCCGGCCATGGCCAGTCCGGTGGCGTTTTTGAGGAGGGCTGCATCGGCGACTGGGCGCAGGACGCGCAGGCGGTCATCGAGGCGGTGACCGAGGGGCCTCTGGTGCTGGTGGGCTCGTCCATGGGGGGCTGGATCGCCTGCCTGCTCGCCAAGCGGCTGTCGGCACGGCTGGCGGGGTTCGTCGGCATCGCCGCGGCGCCGGATTTCACCGAGGACGGCTTCTGGGCCGGCTTCTCGGACGAGGAGCGGGAGAAGGTGATGACCGAAGGGGTGACCTATCTGCCCTCGGCCTATGGCGATCCTTACGCCGTCACCAAACGGCTGATCGAGGACGGGCGCGAGAACCTCGTGCTGCGCGCGCCGCTGCCGATGGCGGTGCCGGTGCGGCTGATGCAGGGGACCGAGGACGAGGCGGTGACCCGCGAGACCGCGCTGCGTCTGCTCGATCACATCGAAGGTGACGATGTGCAACTGTGCTTCGTGAAGGGCGCGGATCACCGGTTCTCGGAGCCGGAGAACCTCGCGATGATCGAGGTGGCGATCGTGGAGGTCGGCGGGTGAGGCAGCTGTTCTACGTCTCGCATGCGGAGGTCGAAATTGACCCGAAGGTGCCGGTGCCTGACTGGCATCTGTCGCGCAAGGGGCGGGCCCGGCACGCGAATTTCGCCGAGCGCTGCGCCGGGGTGACCTCGATCTATTGCAGCAATGAGCGCAAGGCGCGGGAGGGGGCCGAGCTGATGGCTGGGCTGCTCGAGCTCGATGTGCAGGTGATCGACGCGCTGCACGAGAATGACCGGTCGGCCACGGGCTATCTGCCGTCGGAGGCGTTCGAGCGCATGGCAGATGCGTTCTTTGCCCGGCCCGAGGAAAGCGTCGAGGGCTGGGAGCGCGCGGTCGACGCGCAGGCGCGGGTGCTGACGGCGCTGCGGCGGCTGGTGGCGCGGGACGACCGGCCCGGCAACATCGCGGTGATCGGGCACGGCGGCGTGGGTGCGCTGCTGCGGGCGCACCTGTTGAAAGAGCCCATCGCACGCAGCCATGATCAGCCTGCGGGCGGTGGCAATGTCTTGCGGGTGGCGCTGCCGGACTGGCGCCTGCTCGAGGGATGGGTGCCGATGGAGCGGTTCAGCCGCGACCGGGAATTCGAGGAGTAGCGCGCATGCAGCAACGGATCAGTCTCATCACTCTGGGGGCGCGCGACATGGCGCGCGAGGCGGCGTTCTACGACGCGCTGGGATGGCAGCGCGCGAACGGGCCCGAGGGGGTCATCGCCTATGACCTGCTGGGGCAGACGCTGGGCCTGTTCGGGCTCGAGGATCTTGCCAAGGATATTGGCGTGCCCGTGGAGACGCTGGGCCATGGATCGCTGACACTGGCGCACAACCTTGGCAGCCGCGAGGAGGTCGACGCGCTTCTCGCTCGCGCCGAGACCGCTGGGGCGACGATCCTGAAGCCCGCGCAGGAGGTGTTCTGGGGCGGCTATCACGGCTATTTCGCCGATCCCGAGGGCCATATCTGGGAGATCGCGCACAACCCGTTTTCGCCGCTGCGCGCGGAGGATGGGGCGTTTCGCTGGGAAGGCTACGGCGAGGGGTAAGGCTCCTGGCGCATGCGCGGCGCTCCGCCCGTGCGGCGGTTTCCCGCTTTTCCTCGCTCGCCTGCGTGCTAGGATTCAATGAAACACCCAAAAAACCAAGAGGCAGGGCATGTTGGTCTCCGGCGCGGGACGGATCCGGATTTTCGGGGGACGGAATGGCTGAACCTCTCGTTCTGCTGCCCGAACTGATGTGCGACGCGCGGCTCTTCGGGCCGCAGATCGCCGATCTGTCCCGAGACATGGCCGTCATGGTCGCCCCGATCAACACCGGCGAGCGGGTCGAGGAAGTGGCCTCGGGTCTGCTCGACGTGCTGCCGCGAAGGTTTGCGCTGGCCGGGCTTGGCCTTGGCGGTGTCGTCGCGATGGAGTTGCAGCGCCGGGCGCCGGACCGGGTGGCGCGGCTCATGCTGATCAACACAACGCCCTTGGCCGACACGCCGCAACAGGCCGCAGACCGTGATGCGCTGATCATCAAGGCCCGCGCCGGGCGGCTCGATCAGGCCGTGCAGGCCCTGATCCCGTCGGAGTGCTACGCGCCGGGCCCCTACAAGCTCGAGATCCAGGCCATGCTGATGGACATGGCCCAGACCCTCGGCCCGGAGACCTTTGTGCGGCAGGTCCGGGTGTTGCAGCGTCGGCGTGACCAGCAGGGCACGCTGCGCAAGCTGCGGGTGCCGGTGACGGTGCTCTGCGGTGCGCATGACACGCTGCATCCCGAGAAGCGCCAGAGTTTCCTCGCCGAGCTGATTCCCGGCGCGACGCTCGAGGTGGTCGAAGAGGCCGGGCACCTGCTCCCGCTCGAGGCGCCTGACCGGCTCAGCGACCTGATCCGCGACTGGATGGGCGCGCCGATGCTGCTGCGCTGAGCGCGCGATCGGCGATTGACGCGCCATGCCCCCGCGCCTATGTCGGGCCGGCGTGGAGGGCTGGGCGGCCGCCGCCTTCGGGGTGACCCGTCGGGGGAGGAAAGTCCGGACTCACCGAAGCGCCGGTGCCGGGTAACGCCCGGGCAGGGCAACCTGACGGACAGCGCCACAGAGAACAGACCGCCGTCCTTCGGGGCGGTAAGGGTGAAACGGTGGAGTAAGAGACCACCGGGGGACGGGCAACCGGACCCGCATGGCAAGCCCCACCGGGAGCAATGCCAAATAGGGACCTCGCGCGGGCATGATCCTTCGGGATATCACCGCAGGGCTGCTTCGGCCCGAGAGGTCCGGGTTGGCAGCTTGAGCGCGCGGGCAACCGCGGGCCTAGAGGAATGGTCGCCGAGGGGCGGGGAGACCCGCTCTGAACAGAATCCGGCTTACAGGCCCTCCACGCATAATTTTCCGGGTCATTCCCGGTTGACTCGGACGCCCGCTTGGGTAAAAGGCGGGCTTCAAGGATTTCTACGGGGCGCGGGCCAAGGTGCGCGCTTGCCCGTCGCAGGAGAAGAACCATGGCGAAGCCTACCACAATCAAGATCCGCCTGAACTCGACCGCGGGCACCGGCCACTTCTACGTGACCAAGAAGAACGCCCGCACCATGACCGAGAAGATGACCGTGCGTAAGTACGATCCGGTCGTGCGCAAGCATGTCGAATACAAAGAAGGCAAGATCAAGTAAGCCTTACCTCGTAAGGGACAGTGATCTGGGCCGCGCGGGATAACACCCGCGCGGTCTTTCTCTATCCGGGGCATGGCAGGCGCGGGGGCTTTGATGCGCACAGAGGCGTTCAGCGGCGTTCTGGTCGAGGCCGGACCTTGCGGCGCGCCGGCGCTGTTTTCCAACCCGCTCGAGATCGTCACCTGCGGGCAGGGCGATGACCCTGCGGCCGCGCTCGAGCGACTCGAGGCGGCACGGCGCGCGGGCTTCTGGATCGCCGGCGTGGCCTCCTATGAACTTGGCCATGCGCTCGAGCCAAAGCTTGCGGCGCTCGCGGCGCAGGGTGAAGGCCCGCTCCTGACCTTCGGTATCTTCGAGCGGCCCTCCGATGCCGCGCCGCTGCTGGCGCAGGCCGAGGCCGAGAGCGCCGATGTGACGGTTTCAGAGGTGACGCCGCTCTGGGATCGCGCCGCCTATGCCGAGCGATTCCACGAGATCAAGGCGATGATCGCCCGTGGCGATCTCTACCAAGTCAATCTCACCATGCCGATGACGCTGCGGTTCAACGGCGCGCCGCTCGGGCTCTGGGGGGCGATGCGGCGCTTCCAGCCGGTAGGGCACGGCGCCTATGTCGCGCTGGGCGACACGCAGATCCTGTCGCGCTCGCCGGAGCGATTCTTCCGGCTCGAAGCAGACGGGCGCATCATGGTGGCGCCGATGAAGGGCACCGCCCCGCGCGCAGCTGATCCCGAGCGCGACGCCGCCCTGCGCGACGCGCTGGCGCAGGACGCCAAGAACCGCGCCGAGAACATCATGATCGTCGACCTGATGCGCAACGACCTGTCGCGCCTCTCGCGCGTGGGCTCGGTGACCGTGCCGGCGCTGCTCGAGGTTGAAACCTACGCCACGGTGCACCAGATGGTGAGCCGGGTCGAGGCGCAGCTCGAGGGAGCGCCGTCACTGCCCGAGCTGATGCGGGCGCTGTTCCCCTGCGGCTCGATCACCGGCGCGCCCAAGATCGCCGCCATGGAGGCGATCCACCGGCTCGAGCGCTGGCAGCGGGGCGCCTATTGCGGCGCCATCGGTTGGGCCGGGCCGGATGGCCGCGCCGATTTCAACGTCGCGATCCGCAGCCTGACGGTGACCGGCACGGGACGCGCACAAATGGGCGTCGGAGGTGGTATCGTGCACGACAGTGTGTGCGATGACGAGTACGAGGAAGCACTGTGGAAATCCCGCTTCGTGACCGGTCTGATCCCGCGCTGAGAGTGATCGAGACCATGCTATGGCTGCCCGGTTCAGGGGTGACCCGGGGCGGGATGCACATGGCCCGCGCCGAACGCAGCTGCGTGGCGCTTGGCTTTGCCTTCGACCGCGCGACGGCCTGGCAGCGGATCGAGCGGATTTCGGGCGACGCGCCGCTGCGGCTGCGCATGACCGTCGGGCGCAAGGGCGATATCGAGCTCGACCAGCAGCCCTTCAACCTCGCTTCGTCTCCCGAAAACGGCATGGTGACGATTTCGCCGCACCGGCTCGACGCCAACGATCCGTTCCTGAGGCTCAAGACCACCCGACGTCATCTCTATGACGAGACGCTGCGCCAGAAGCCGCGCGCCGTCACAGATGTGCTGTTCTTCAATCAGCATGACGAGCTCTGCGAGGGTGCCTATACCAACGTCTTTCTGAGCCGGGGCGGGCGTATCCTCACGCCGCACGCGGAATGCGGCCTGCTGCCCGGCGTGCTGCGCGAGAGCCTGCTGCTGAGCGGCGAGGCGCAGGAGGCCGTGCTGGGGATGGAGGATCTTGAGCGGGCCGAGACCATCTGGATCGGGAATTCGCTGCGCGGGCTGATCCCGGTGCGGCTGGGCTCTGCGCTGGGCTGACCTGCATACGCACATGAGGCTTTGCTACGAAAAAGGCCCCGGGCAATCGCCCGGGGCCTTGTCATTTTGTGCCGGTGGCGGCGCGATTATTCGCGATTGCCAAGCAGTTGCAGCAGGAACATGAACATGTTGATGAAGTCGAGGTAGAGCTGCAGGGCGCCCATGATGGCGGCCTTGCCGAGCCACTCGCTGTCGCTATGCGCTGCGTGCTGCAGGTAGGTGTTCTTGATGTTCTGCGTGTCGTAGGCGGTCAGGCCGGCGAAGATCAGCACACCCAGGATCGAGATCGCGAAGTAGATCGCGGGCGATGCCAGGAAGATGTTGATGATCGAGGCCACGAGGATGCCGATCACACCCATGATCAGGAACGAACCCCAGCCGGAGATGTCCTTCTTGGTGGTGTAGCCCCAGAGCGACAAGCCCGCGAAGGCGATCGAGGTCACGAGGAACACCTGCGCGATCGAGAAGCCGGTGAAGGCCACGAAGATCCAGCTCAGCGACAGGCCCATCACGGCGGCGAAGCCGAAGAAGAACAGCTGTGCGCCAGCGGCGGAGATGCGGTTGAGGATCGCGCCGAAGGCAAACGCCATGATCAGCGGAGCAAACATGACGATCCAGCCGAGGATGTTCGGCTGCAGCGTGGCGGGGTCACGGAACACGGCCAGCAGTTCGGGGCTCGTGCCCACTGCCCAGGCGACTGCGAAGGTCAGCAGCATCCCAATGGACATGGTCCCGTAGACCTTGTTCATGTGGGCGCGCAGACCCTCGTCAATCTGGGCCGCGCTCGCGCTTCCGGTAGCGGTCCGGATTGTTCTGTATTCAGCCATTCATGCCTCCAAGCTGTGTCTCAGGTATCGAGATGGATTTATTGCCTTCGATATTGGCAGAGCGGGGCGGCATTTCAAGATGGAAGGCACCGGAAAACCGGTGCTTTCGATACGTCTTTTGCGGCCTGCTCGCGGCTTAGCCGCGCCAGTGGGCGGGGGCGTCCCAAGGTTTGCGGCTGGCCTCGTGCAGGGCATCGGCGCGGCTGATGCCCATGTCGCGCAGCGCGGCGTCGTCGAGCTCGGCCAGGCGGCGGCGCTGGCGCCACAGCGCCTGCAGGTCGAGCAGTCGGTGCAGAAGGGGGCGGCGCTGCGCGGACGGCTTGCAGGCGGCGCGGGGCAGGGCGGTGTCACGGGGCATGATGGTGTCCTTCACGAAATGTGATGTGGATTTCTGTATTCATGTCTTCATGTGATCGGTATGCTCTTGGCCAACCCATCTGTAAAACGAATATCCCTGATCCCTCCCATCACGAAATCCGATTCATGCGCAATCTAGACATCACCACGCTCCGTTCCTTCCTCGCTGTCGCAGAGGCCGGCGGGGTCACCCGCGCCGCCGGGTTCCTCAACCTCACGCAATCGGCGGTCTCGATGCAGCTCAAGCGGCTGGAGGAGTCTCTTGGGCTGGCGCTGCTCGACCGCTCGGGGCGCGGGGTCAGTCTCACGCCCGCGGGCGAGCAACTGCTGAAATATGCGCGCCGCATGGTCGAGCTGAATGACGAGATCTACGCAAGGCTGACGGCGACCGACTGGGAGGGCGAGCTGGTGCTCGGCGTGCCGCATGACATCGTCTACCCGGTGATCCCGCGCGTGATGAAGAAGATGCAGCGCGATTTCCCGCGGGTGCGGCTACAGCTGATCAGCTCCTACACCGCCGGGCTTAAGGAGCAGTTCGCCCGGGGCGAGGTCGACGTGATCCTGACCACCGAGACCGAGCCCGGCGACGGCGCCGAGCCGCTGCTCGAGGTGCCGCTGCGCTGGTACGGTGCGCCGACCGGCACCGCATGGAAGACCCGGCCCCTGCGCATCGCCTTTTCACGGCGTTGCGGTTTCCGCCCGGTTGCGATCTCGCTGATGGAGCGCGAGGGGTTCGACTGGGAACTGGCAGTGGACAGCGAGAGCGACCGCACCATCGAAGTGTCGGTGTCGGCCGATCTCGCGGTGACGCCGATCCTCGAGGGCCACGCGCCGGCGCATTTCGAACTGATCCCGCCGGGAGAGTTGCCGGAACTCGGCAAGCAGTCGATCTGTCTCTACGCGTCGAGCGCGCGCCCTCAGCTCATCGAGCCCCTTCTTGGGGCGCTGCGGGCAGAGTTCGGCGTGCTGCGCGGTCGGCGCGAAATCGCCGCCGCGTAGGCATTCGCACCGAAAGCTTGACTTGAGCGCGCGGTTCAGGGCGTTTTGTCGCGCCCTGCGCTTCGGCGCTGCGGTAAGCTGTCTCAGTTTCAGGAAATTGGAATATGTCCGGCGCTAACCGTCGATGCGGATCACAACCTTGCCGGTCGACTTGCGGTCGCGCAGCAGGGCGAGCCCGTCGGCGACCTCTTCCAGCGGAAGCACGTGACTCACATGCGGACGAATCTTCTTCTGGTCGTACCATGCGAAGAGCTGTGCCAGAGATCCGGTGAGAATCTCCGGCCGGAAGGTCAGGTAGCCGCCCCAGTAGAGCCCCATGACGGTGAGATTCTTCACCAATAGGTGGTTCGCCTTGATCTGCGGGACCTCTCCGCTTGCAAAGCCGATGGTCAAAATCCGCGCCTCGGGCTTGCAGGAGCGGAACGCGGCAGTGAACTGGTCGCCTCCGACCGCGTCGTAGACAACGTCCGACCCGCCGAGCGCGAGCACCGCCTCGCGGATGTCCTCGGTGCGGGCATCGATGAGGTGATCCGCGCCCGCCTGACGGGCGACCTCGAGCTTTTCCGGTCCCCGCGCGCAGGCGATCACGGTGGCTCCCATGAGCTTGCCGATCTCGACCGCCGTGAGCCCCACACCGCCCGCCGCGCCGAGCACGAGGAGGGTCTCACCGGGTTGGAGACGTGCACGATGATCGAGCGCCAAGTGACTGGTTCCATACGCAATCTGGAAGGCGGCCGCGTCTTCGAAACTCATGCTGTCGGGGATCTTCACAGCGCGCGCGGCGTCGAACACGCCATACTCGGCCAGCCCGCCCTTTCCGCCGAAGACCGCCACGCGATCGCCCGGCGCAAACCCGGTCACACCGGTGCCGACGGTGTCGATCGTGCCGGCCACTTCCATGCCCATGGTGAACGGAACCTTGGGCGTATCCTGGTACTTCCCCTCAATCATCAGGAGATCCGCGAAATTGAGCCCACAGGCCCCGATCCGCAGCCTGATCTGCCCTGACGCGCATTCAGGAATGTCTATATCCGTTAGGGTAGGTTGCTTTTCATGCGAGCTGAGAAGAAAAGATAGCATACGGGCCTCGTGGATCGTGATCGTGAATGTGATGGTGCTTTTGTTGAATTGTCAAATCTCGATCCGCCCCCATATGTGCTTAAGTGGTACGTGCTCCTGCAACCTTTAGGTGCACATAGTCGACTGTATTTACCGTATCAGGCGCGTCGTGCTTGATCACAACGCCTCTGACGATGTACTGTCCGCAGGCTGGTAAAAAGATCGCTGGGTGCGTGTGTGTGTGCCCAGAGCAGGTTGCGCCGGTGGCGCAGGAAGAATTAGTCGCCCCTGGTACGGGGTGTGGTAGAAGGAAACGCCAATGACGCATCCCGTGGACGTCCATGTGGGCAAACGCATCCGTCACCGCCGCTGGCTGGTGGGGATGACGCAACAGCAACTTGCCGAGCAGGTCGGGATCAAGTTCCAGCAGATCCAGAAGTACGAGACCGGCGCCAACCGCGTCAGCGCCTCCCGCCTCTGGGATATCGCGGACGCACTTGAAGTGCCGGTGAGTTTCTTCTTCGAAGGCATCGACGCCGAGCAGGAGGCCCCGGAAGAGGCAGCCGCCCCGGCCGCAGCGATGCCGGCCGACATCCTCGGCGACAAGGAAGCGCTCGACCTGGTGCGCTCCTATTACGCGATCCCCGAGAACCAGCGCCGCCGCTTGTTCGAACTGGCCCGCGTCCTGTCCGACGTGGCTTGAGCCTGCGTCGCCGCTGCGCTAGCTGATTTGCAAGAAAATCAGCGAGGTGGCGGCGATGGCCGATATATCCGAAAATCTGGCCAACGAGCTTTGGGACACGGCGCATGCGCTGGCTGATGCCGCGCGTGCGGCGATCCTGCCGCATTTCCGGGCCCACGGCCTTGATGCCGAGAACAAGCAGGCCGAGGGCTTCGACCCGGTGACCGTCGCCGACCGCGCTGCCGAAGAGGCGATGCGCGGCCTGCTCGCGGCGCGCCGGCCCGAGGATGGCATTCTCGGCGAAGAGCTTGGCATCACCAGCGGCAGCAGCGGGCTGACCTGGGTGCTTGATCCCATCGACGGCACCCGTGGCTTCCTGAGCGGCACACCCACCTGGGGCGTGCTGATCGCTCTTTCCGACGAGACCGGGCCGCGGCTCGGGATCATCGACCAGCCTTATACCGGCGAGCGGTTTTGCGGCGGGCTTGGCCGCGCCGAGTGGAGCGGCCCGCTGGGCGACTTCGCGCTCTCGACACGCCGCCCGCGTGGGCTCGACGAGGCGATCCTCTTCACCACCTTCCCCGAGATCGGCACAGATGTCGACCGCACCGCCTTTACGCGGGTGAAGGACCGCGCCCGGCTGACCCGCTATGGCATGGATTGCTACGCCTACGCGCTGCTCGCGGCGGGGCAGATCGACCTTGTGGTCGAAGCCGGGCTCTATCCTTATGACGTGCAGGCGCCGATCGCGGTGATCGAGGCGGCGGGCGGCATCGTCACCGACTGGGAGGGCGGCCCGGCGCACGAGGGCGGGCGCGTTCTCGCCGCCGCCAACGCGGAGCTGCACGCAGAGGCGCTGGCGCTGCTCCAGGGCTGAGCGGGAGACGGTCACGGTCACGGGCGAAACCGCCCGGATCGTGAGGTCGCAACTTCCATTCCGGTGCGGAACCGGCCACTCTCCGGGCAAACCCCAAGGAGTGCCTCACCATGTCCGAGACCCTGATCCGCAACGCCCATAGCGTGCTCACCATGGATGATGCCGGCAGCGAGTTTGCCGGCGCCGACGTGCTGATCCGGGACGGCGTGATCGTGCAGATCGGCGAGGGGCTCACGACCGCGGGCGAGGTGGTCGAGGCCGCGAATTGCGTGGTGACGCCCGGGCTGGTGAATACGCATCACCACCTCTACCAGACCCTGACCCGCGCGGTGCCCGGCGGTCAGGACGCGCTGCTCTTCGGCTGGCTCCAGACCCTCTACCCGATCTGGTCCCGCTTCGGACCCGAGGAAATGCGCATCTCGGCGCTGACCGGGCTGGCCGAGCTGGCACTTTCGGGCTGCACCCTCACCTCGGACCATCTGTATCTTTATCCCAACGGTGCGCGTCTCGATGACACGATCGACGCCGCGACCGAGATCGGGCTGCGCTTCCATGCCACCCGCGGCGCCATGAGCATCGGCGAGAGTGACGGCGGCCTGCCGCCCGATGCGCTGGTCGAGCGCGAGGAGGCCATTCTCGAGGACTGCATTCGCGTCATCGATGCCTTCCACGACCCGAGCGAGGGCGCGATGGTGCGCGTCGGCGTGGCGCCGTGCTCGCCGTTTTCGGTGAGCCGCGAGCTGATGCGCGACGCGGCACTTCTGGCCCGCGACAAGGGAGTGATGATGCACACGCACCTTGCCGAGAACGACGAGGACATCGCTTATTCCGAGGCGCAGTTCGGCTGCCGGCCCGGTCAATACGCCGAGGAGTTGGGCTGGACCGGCCCTGATGTCTGGCACGCACATTGCGTGAAGCTCGACGGGCAGGAGGTTGATCTCTTTGCACAATCTCGAACCGGGGTGGCGCATTGCCCGTGCTCGAACTGCCGGCTCGGCTCGGGCATCGCGCCGATCCGCGACATGGTCGACGCGGGCGTGCCGGTGGGGCTCGGCGTTGACGGGTCGGCCAGCAACGACAGTTCCAACCTCGTCGCCGAGGCGCGGCAGGCGATGCTCTTGCAGAGGGTGTCGCGCGGGGCCGACGCGATGAGCGCCCGCGAGGCGCTGCGGCTTGCGACCCGGGGCGGGGCCGAGGTGCTCGGCCGCCACGATTGCGGCCAGATCGCGCCGGGCAAGCGCGCCGATCTGGCGCTCTGGGATGTTACGGGGATCGACAGCGCCGGCAGCTGGGACAAGGCGGCCCTGTTGCTCGCCGGTCCGCAACGGGTGCGCCACCTGTTCGTCGAAGGACGGCAGGTGGTGCGCGACGGGCTGCTCACCACCATCGACCTCGGCGCGACTCTGGCGCATCAGGACGCGCTGGCTCTGAGGCTGGCCGAACAGCCGTGAACGAAACATTAGGGAGTTCCCGGCAAGGATCTGATGACGGTACGAAGGAAGACGCATTGAAACGGATGATCACCACAGCCGCGCTGCTGCTCACGGCGGGCTGTGCCGCGCCAACGCCTGACATCGCCAGCCGGAGCGGGCCAATGGAGCCTGCCGCCACCGCACAGATCGAGCCGGAGCCGGCGGCAGCGGTGCCCTCGCTCAACGCGTTCCGCGCGTCGCATGGCCTGCGTCCGCTGACCCGCTCCGCCACGCTCGAGGCCGTTGCCGAGGCCCATGCGCGTGACATGCAGGCCATGGACCTGATGACCCATACCGGCTCGGACGGCAGCCAGATGACCGACCGGCTCGAGCGTGAAGGCTATCGGTACCGCGCCGCGGCCGAGAACGTGGCGCAGACACACCAAGGCATGGACAACGCCATGCGCCTCTGGATCAATTCTCCGGGTCACCGCAGGAACATGCTCAAGACCAATGTCACGCAATACGGTCTGGCCCGGGCGGGCGATTTCTACGCCATGGTTCTGGCGGCGCCGCGCTAGGCGGCGCTTTCCCGCACACGGCGTCTGGAGGGTGTGGCCGTTGGCTTGGCGCGGCGCTATCTGGAGGCCAAATGCCAAGTCCGCCAACCAGCCCGCCAAAAGGTGATCCGATGAAGCTCCTCGCGCCCCTGTTGCTGCTCGCCCCTCTCGCCGCCTGCGTGGAAATCGACGTGCGCGATGATGTGCCGGCAGCCCGACCCGAGGCGGGTGCCGTGGCTGCTCAGACCGCCGGGGCGCCCGGCCTCCGCGCGGGCGAGAACGCGCCGACGAAGTCGGTCTTCAGCGGCACCGGCTGCCCCGCGGCCAGCGGCCAGAGCGCGGATCAGAGCTTTGCGGCCTACCGCGCCGCGCGGGGATTGCCCGCGTTGCGACGCTCATCGGCGCTGGAAGCGGCGGCGGCGACCCATGCACGCGACGTGGCGCGCTTGCAGACCGTGACACATGTGGGCTCTGACGGCAGCAAGGTCGGGCAGCGCGCCAGCGCAGCCGGTTACCCCCTGCGCCACGTGCACGAGAATGTCGGCTGGACGCCGTGCGGCTTCGACTTCGTGCTCGAGAGCTGGACCGACTCGCCGTCGCACCTCCAGACCATGATCCGCACCGATGTCAGCGATTACGGCATCGGACGGTCGGGGGATTACTGGGTGCTGATCACCGGCCAGCAGGGCTAAACCAGACCTCAGACCTCAGACCTCAGCGCTTGCGTCCCGCGACCCATGTCGAGGTGACGGCACGGTCGTCGCCCATCATGATCGTCGGGAACAGCGCCTCCCAGATGTCGCCCGCCTGCGCCACGCGCTGCGCGATGGCGGGTGTCGAGGCCAGGTCGAGCACGATGAAATCCGCCTCCATTCCGGCGGCGAGGTTGCCGATGCGGTCGTCGACATGCAGCGCCCGCGCCGAGCCCTGCGTCGCCAGCCACAGCAGCTCCGAGGCGTGCAGCGGGCGGTGCCTGAGCTGGCCGATCTCGTAGGCCGCGGCCATTGTGCGCAGCATGGAGAAAGACGAGCCGCCGCCGGTATCGGTTGCAAGCCCGACGATCTGGCCTTCGCGCGTCAGCCCGCCCATGTCGAACAGGCCCGAGCCGATGAAGGTGTTCGAGGTCGGGCAATGGATCAGCGAGGCGCCAACCTCGCGCAGCCGGTCGCGCTCGCGTGGTTCCAGATGGATGGCATGGCCGTAGAGGCCACCGGCCCCCAGCAGGCCGTGGGCCTCGTAGGTATCGAGGTAGTCCCGTGCCGAGGGGTAGAGCGATTTCACCCACGCGATCTCATCGACCTGCTCGCTCAGGTGGGTCTGCATCAGGCAATCCGGGTGCTCGCCCCAGAGCGCCCCCAGCGCCTCGAGCTGCGCCACCGTCGAGGTGGGCGAGAAACGCGGCGTGATCACGTAGGAGGCGCGGCCGGTGCCGTGCCAGCGCTCAAGCAATGCCTTGCTGTCGTCATACGCCGATTGCGCGCTGTCGCGCAGGCCCTCGGGCGCGGTGTCGCGGTCCATGCAGGTCTTGCCGGCAAAGACCCGCATCCCGCGCGCCTCTGCGGCCTCGAAGATGGCGTCCACCGAGGCAGGGTGGATGGTGCAGTAGGTGCAGACAGAGGTGGTGCCGTGGTCGAGCAGCAGGTCGAGGTAGCGCCCGGCCACCGCGCGGGCATGGGCAGGGTCGGCAAAGCGCATCTCTTCGGGGAAGGTATAGTGGTTCAGCCAGTCGATCAGCCGCTTGCCCCAGCTCGCGATCATGCCGGTCTGAGGGTAATGGGCGTGGGCATCGACGAAGCCCGGCACGATCAGCCCGTCGCCGTGGTCGATGACCTCGGCCGCGGGATGCGCCGCGCGCATCGCATCGGCGGGGCCGACGGCGAGAATGCGATCGCCCTCGACCGCCAGCGCGCCGCGGCGCTCATGCCAGACGGCGTCGTGGCCCTCGTCGAAGGGCGAGCCGTCGAAGCTCAGGACCTGTCCCAGATGTAGCGTCGCCATGGTGTCTCCGATGCAAACCCGCCGCAACATGACGGCGAGGGCGCCGAAGCGCAATGTGCTCTGTTGCTTGCCGTCGCGATCCCCTAATCTGCGGCCAAACGGCAGGCAGCGGAGCAGCGATGACCCAGGAACCGGAACAGGCCGTCGAGGACACCGACGCGCGCGAGGACGACGCCTACGCGCTGCAGCCGAAGAACGTCGCGGCAATCCTCTTTGCCGTCGATACCGGCGAGCGCGAAAAGCTCATCGAGCTGATGGAGCCGCTGCACCCGGCCGACATCGCCGACCTTCTCGAGCAGATCAACGCCTTCGACCGGATGCGCTTGATCAAGCTCTACGGCAAAGAGTTCGACGGCGACATCCTGTCGGAACTCGACGAGTCGATCCGCGAGGAGGTGATCCGCACCCTGCACCCAGAGGTGCTGGCGGATGCGGTGCGCGAGCTCGAGTCGGATGACGTGGTCGACCTGCTCGAGGATCTCGACGAGGCCCAGCAGGAAGCCATCCTCGAGGTGCTCGAGGACAGCGACCGGGTTGCCGTCGAGCAGTCGCTGACCTATCCGGAATATTCCGCGGGCCGCTTGATGCAGCGCGAGGTGGTGATGGCCCCCGAGCACTGGAACGTGGGCGAGGCGATCGACTACCTGCGCTCGACCGACGATCTGCCCGAGCAGTTCTATCACATCGTGCTGGTCGACCCGAAGCTGCGCCCGATCGGCAATGTCGGGCTGGGCCGGCTGATGGCCTCGCGCCGCGAGGTGTTGCTGCGCTCGCTGATCTCCGAGACGTTCCACGTCTTCCCGGTGACCCGGCCCGAGGGGGAGGTCGCCTATGCCTTCAACCAGTACCACCTGATCTCGGCCCCGGTGGTCGACGAGAGCGAGCGGCTGGTCGGCGTGATCACCATCGACGATGCCATGTCGGTTCTTGATGAAGAGCACGAGGAGGACATCCTGCGCCTCGCCGGTGTCGGCGAGGAGAGCCGGCTGTCGGACGGCACGGTCGAGACGGTGCGGCAGCGCCTGCCGTGGCTCGCGGTGAACCTCGCGACGGCGGTGCTGGCCTCGTTGGTCATCGCGCAGTTCGAGGACGTGCTGGCGACGGTGGTGGCGTTGGCGGTGCTGATGCCGATCGTGGCCTCCATGGGGGGCAACGCGGGCACGCAGGCGCTGACGGTGGCGGTGCGTTCGCTGGCCACCAAGGACCTGACCTCCAGCAACGTCTGGCGCATCATCCTGCGCGAGCTGTCGGTGGGGCTGGTGAACGGGATCTGTTTCGCTGTGGTCATGGGGGTGCTGGCGCTGCTCTGGTTCGGCTCGCCGGTGCTCGGGGGCGTGATCGCGGTGGCGATGATCATCAACCTGGTCGTCGCGGGGTTGGCCGGCATCGGGGTGCCGGTGGTGCTGGAACGCTTCGGTGTCGACCCGGCGCTTGCCTCGGGCACCTTCGTGACCACGGTCACCGACGTGGTGGGCTTCTTCGCCTTCCTCGGCCTCGCGTCGGCGGTGCTGCTGTGAGCGAGGCGGCTCTGGCCGAGGTCAAGGCGGCGGCCCGCAAGGCCGCCTTCGCGCGGCGCAAGGCGGCGCATGAGGCCGATGCCGGCGCCGGGGCAGGGCGGCTCTCGGAGCTCTTGGCGGGCCATCGCGGCGTGCCGCTGGCGGGCTACCTGCCGATCCGCAGCGAGATCGATCCCCGCCCGGCGATGGCCGAGGCCTCGGCCTATGGGCCCGTGGCGGTGCCGGTGATCGAGGCCGCCGGCCAGCCGTTGCGCTTCGCGCTCTGGGAGCCTGAGATGCCGCTGGTGCCGGGTCCGTTCGGTGCCATGGTCCCGGAGGCGCCCGAGTTCGTCACCCCCGAGATCCTGATCGTGCCGCTGGTGGCCTTCACCCGTGCCGGCGCCCGCCTGGGCTATGGCGGCGGCTTCTACGACCGCACGCTGGCGGGGCTGCGCGGGCAGGGCGCGGCACTGGCGATCGGCTTCGCCTACGGCGCGCAGGAAGCCGAGACCCTGCCACTCGATCCGTTCGACCAGCCGCTCGACCTGATCGTCACCGAAACCGAGGTGATCTCTCCGATCTGACGGAACCCGCGCGGCGGTCGCGACGTTGACAGACCGAAGCCCGGGTCCGCCCGGGGGCGCCCCCTCCACACACCCGGGTGCCATCCCCTGTTGACGACTAGGAGTGAGAGATATGCCGCAGAATTTTGTTCCCTTCCTGAGCGAAAACGCCCGCACCGAGATGATCGGCGTCCTCAATGATCGTCTTGCCGACACCATCGATCTGTCGCACGCGGTGAAGCAGGCGCACTGGAACCTCAAGGGCACCGGTTTCATCGGTGTGCACGAGCTGCTCGACGACGTCACTGCCCACCTGCGCGAAGGATCGGACATGATGGCCGAGCGCGTGGCGATGATGGGCGGTCTGGCGCAGGGCACCACCCAGACCGTGGCCGAGAAGAGCTCGCTCGAACCCTATCCCACCGAGCTGGTTTCGGTCGAGGACCACGTTCAGGCCCTCGTGAGCCGCTTCAACGACTACACCGTGAAGCTGCGCCAAGCCATGGAAGCCGCCGACGAGGCTGGCGATGAAGACACTGCCGACCTTCTGACCGAGGTCAGCCGCAACGCCGAGAAGGACGCCTGGTTCATCGGCTCGAACAGCGCCAAGGCCGCCTGATCCCGGCGAGCCCAACCGTCCGGCACTGAAAAAAGGGCGCTCCCGCAACGGAGCGCCCTTTGCCATGCAGCAGGACGGCGCGCGCCGGCCCGCCACCGGGCCCGAAGGCCGTCATCCAGCGCGTCCCCCGTCTTCTCTGGTTCTAAAATACCTCGGGGGAGTCGCAGCTTTGCTGCGACGGGGGCAGCGCCCCCGAGCTTCATGATCGTCAAGCTCTACGCGACGGGGACATACCTCTGAGCAGTTCAGCCCGAAGCGCGCGCCCTCAGAGCGCCCGCCAGCCGATGTCGCGCCGGCAGAACCCCTCCGGCCAGTCGACCCCGTCCACCAGCGCGTAGGCGCGCTCCGCGGCTTCGGCCAGCGTCGCGCCGCGCGCCGTTGCGTTGAGCACTCGACCGCCGCTGGCCACCACCTTGCCGTCCTTCTTCGAGGTCCCGGCGTGGAACATCTGGTGGAAGCTGTCCTCGGTCAGCCCGTCGAGCCCGCCGATCACCGTGCCCTTCTCGTAGGATCCCGGGTAGCCCTCGGCGGCCAGCACCACGGTCATGGCGTGATCGTCGGCCCAGGTCACCTGCGCCTCCGCCAGACGCCCCTCGGCGCAGGCATGGATCAGGTCGAGCGCCTGCGCGCCCAGACGCATCATCAGCACCTGGCATTCCGGGTCGCCGAAGCGGACGTTGTACTCGACCAGCCGCGGCTGGCCGTTCTCGATCATCAGCCCGGCATAGAGCACGCCGGAATAGGGCGTGCCGCGCCGCGCCATCTCGCGCATGGTGGGCTTCACGATCTCCTCGAGCGCCTTCTCGGCCACTGCGTCCGACAGCACCGGGGCAGGGGAGTAGGCGCCCATGCCGCCGGTGTTCGGCCCGGTATCGCCTTCGCCGACGCGCTTGTGGTCCTGCGCGGTGCCGATCGGCAGCACGTCCTCGCCATCGACCAGCAGGAAGAAGCTGGCTTCCTCGCCGGTCATGAACTCCTCGATCACCACCTCGGCCCCGGCGCCCCCGAAGGCGCCGCCGAACATGTCGTCGATGGCGGCCTCCGCCGCTTCCACGGTCTCGGCGATGATGACGCCCTTGCCGGCGGCAAGCCCGTCCGCCTTGACCACGATCGGCGCGCCTTGGTCACGCACGTAGGCCTTCGCGGCCTCCGCATCGGTGAAATGCCCGTAGGCCGCGGTGGGCGCCTTCGCGGCGTCGCAGATTTCCTTGGTGAAGCTCTTCGAGGCCTCGAGCTCGGCGGCGGCCTTCGAGGGGCCGAAGACCGGGAAGCCCGCGTCGCGCAGCGCGTCGGCCACGCCGGCGGCCAGCGGCGCCTCGGGGCCGATGATGATCAGGTCGATGGCGTTCTCGCCGGAGAACTCGACCACCGCGCCGCCATCCTCGATGTCGAGCGAGGCGCATTCGGCGATCTGCGCGATGCCGGCATTGCCCGGCGCCACGATCAGCTTGTCGCATTTGGGGTTCTGCATCACCGCCCAGGCCAGCGCGTGCTCCCGTCCGCCGCCACCGAGAATGAGAATGTTCATGTCCGAAACCCCTTCCGCTTGGTTCTTTCGCCGTCCTAGCCCCGGCTCCGCAAGCGCGCAAGACGCGGCGGCGCCGCGCGCGCCGGCAAACCGCCCCTCGCGGGCGCGAAATCGCGCTTGGAAGGCATTTTCTTCCCCGTGCCGCGCCGCTAGTCTGCGCCACATGGATCTTCTCGACGACGACACCGGCAACACCCCCGAATTTTCCGTCTCCGAACTCTCGGGGGCGGTCAAACGCACGATCGAGGGCGAGTTCGGCCATGTTCGCGTGAAGGGCGAGGTCGGGCGGGTGTCGCGGCCGCGCTCGGGCCATATCTACCTCGACCTCAAGGATGACCGCTCGGTGATCTCCGGCGTGGTCTGGAAGGGCGTGTCGGCGCGGCTCGAGACCCAGCCCGAGGAGGGCATGGAGGTGGTCGCCACCGGGCGCCTCACCACCTTCCCGGGCCAGTCCAAGTACCAGATCGTCATCGAGGACATCCGCCCGGCCGGGCTCGGCGCGCTGATGGCGATGCTCGAGAAGCGCAAGGCGCAACTGCAGGCCGAAGGTCTCTTCGATCCCGCCCGCAAACAACCCTTGCCTTACCTGCCCGAGATCATCGGGGTGGTGACCTCGCCCTCGGGCGCAGTGATCCGCGACATCCTGCATCGTCTGCGCGACCGCTTTCCGCGCAAGGTGCTGATCTGGCCGGTGGCGGTGCAGGGCAAGTCCTGCGCCCCCGAGGTCGCCCGCGCCATCGAAGGCTTCAACGCGCTCAGCCCGGGTGGTGCGATGCCGCGGCCCGACCTGCTGATCGTCGCCCGCGGTGGAGGCTCGGTGGAGGATCTCTGGGGCTTCAACGAAGAGATCGTGGCGCGCGCCGCCGCCGCCTCCGACATCCCGCTGATCTCTGCCGTGGGGCACGAGACCGACACCACGCTGATCGATTACGTCTCGGACCGCCGTGCGCCGACCCCGTCCGCCGCCGCCGAGATTGCCGTGCCGGTGCGGATGGAGCTGCTGGGCTGGACCGGCGAGGCCGGCGCCCGCATGACCCGTGCCATGGGCCAGCGCATCGAGCTGCGCAGCCAACGCCTGCGCGATCTCTCCCGCGCGCTGCCGCGGGCCGAAACCCTGCTCGATCAGCCGCGCCAGCGCCTCGACCTGCTGGGCGAGCGCCTGCCGCGCGGCCTGATCCGCGGCACCGAGCAGCGCCGCGTCGTCCTGTCCGATGCGGCGGGCGCGCTGCGCCCCTCGCTTCTGTCGCGGGTTATCGCCCATGGTCGCGAATCCTTGGGCCGCCGCACCGACCGCCTGTCGCTGCGCCCCATCGAGCGCGAGATGCGCCAGGGCCGCGAGCGCCTCGCCACGCTGACCCGCCGCCTCGACGAGGCCGGCACCCGCCGCCTCGAGACCCCGCGGGGCACGCTCGACGGGCTCACGCGCTTGCTTGAGACGCTGAGCTACAAGGGCACGCTGCAACGCGGCTACGCGGTGGTGCGCAGCGGCGAGAACGAGATCCTGACCCGTAAGTCCGCAGCCGAGGCTGCCGCCTCGCTCGAGATCGAGTTCGCCGATGGCCGCCTGTCGCTCGGCGCCCCGGGCGCGGCCTCCGCCCCGGCCAGCGCCCCGACCTCTGCGGCCAGGTCCAAACCCGCCGCGGCGCGCCAGAAACGCAAGCCCACCGACACACCGGACCAAGGCAGCCTGTTCTGAGCCCGAGGGCCGGTCACGGCGCCCCTGTCTTCTCTGGTTGAAAAATACCTCGGGGGAGGCCGCGCTCGCGCGGACGGGGGCAGCGCCCCCTCAGACCCCGATCTCGGGGCCGAGGCACATCATCGGGGCCTCGTCCTGACGCGCCTCGTAGAGCACCGTGCTTTCGGGGTCGTTCTCGAACACCGCCCTGAGCCCCGAGCCCTCGCGGAAAAAGCTCCAGCATTGCGGGGTCGGTTGGTCGTCGTAGACGAAGCAGATCTGTCCTGCGTCCTCGTACCAGAGGCCGTCCTTGCACTTGCCGTCAAGGAAGGACCAGCGCACGCGGCGGTCGGGGAGGTATTCCTCGACCCCGTAGGCGCTGCCGGCGAGCCCGAAATACAGCGTCTTGCCGAGGGTGTAGCGCTCGAACTCGGCGCCGCTCATCGGCTCGGCGGCGAGGCCGGGCAGGGGCAGGCACATGAGGAGGAGCAGGAGGATCTGGCGCATGGTCCAACCCTGCCAGAGCTTGCGCGCCCGGGGAAGGGGCATGCGCCATCAGGTTGGCCAATCCGAGCGAAAATATCGGGTTTGACTGCGCCCGAGCCAAGCAAAAGACTCGGGATTTGAAGGCTGAGTAATTCTATCAACCATATGAATTCATTGAAGAAAAATCTTGACGGTCTGGCCGGGAGCACCTATCTAACACTCAACGCCAGCCAGCCACGCACCCAGCGAAACGCCCGGTCCGCAGCCCGCCAGCGATTTTCCCGATTTTGCCCCGGAAGGAGTCCAGCCATGGCCACTGCAGCCTGCAAGACCTGTGCATTCTACGAAGATCACGTCGCCAACGATGCCCACACGCTCGACGATGCGGGCCTGTGCCGCGCCAACCCGCCGGTGAGCCAGACCCAGCCCGACAGCCGCGGCCTGTGGCCGGTGGTCAATGCCACCGACTGGTGCGGCAAGTTCGCCACCGGCTTTGCGGCCGAGTGAGGCCGCAGCGCCTTTCATGACATACGGCAACGGGGCGGGCCATCGCGGCCCGCCCCGTTGCGTTTGGCCTCAGGCGCCGCTCCAGCGCCGGGCGCGGCGATCCATCAGGCGCCGCCAGACCGGCGGAATGAGGGCGAGCACCGCCATGACTGGCAGCGCGTGCGGCAGGATCGGCATCGCATCCCGGTCGATCTCGAGCCCCGGATAGGGGCGGGCCGGGCGGGCATGGTGGTCGGAATGGCGCGGGGCGTTCAGCATCAGCGCCGAGGAGGCCGGCATCGGGGCGTTCCAGCTGTGCTGCGGCCCCACCGGCTCACGCCGCCCCGGGGCCAGCTCCCGCCGCCGCAGCCCGTAGTGCTGCACGTAATCCGACAGCAGAAGCTGCGCCTGCGCGTAGGCGCAAAGCCCGAACAGCGCCAGCATCCCGGCGCCGCCCGCCAGCAACCATGCCAGGCCCAGCGACAGCACCGCGCCACCTGCATAGATCCCATAGGGATGAAGCCCTCGGCGCGATGAGGCGCGGCGGCGCAGCGCGGTCTCGGCGCGTAGTCCCTGCCGGAAGCTGCCGATCCAGGCGCGTGGCGCGAAGGCGTAGTAGCTCTGTCCCAGCGGCGCCGAATTGGGGTCGGCATCGGTGGCCGCATGCACGTGATGCACCCGCAGGTGCGCCGAGACGTGGTGGCCGAAAAGCAACGAGGAATAGACCGCGATGCCCAGTCGGCGCAGCCGGCGGTCTGGGCGGTGGATCAGCTCGTGGGCGTTCGAGTTGCCGACCTGCCCGAGAAACAGCGACAGCGCGAAGAACAGCGCCACGCGGGCTGTCGCGTCGTGCCCGCCGCCGCCGGAGATGGCCCAGACCCCGCCGTAGAGCAGCGGAAAGTGCAGCAGCCCCAGCGCAACGGCAAGCCCGTCCCCGGCGGGAAATTCCTCACCCGGATGGTCCGGGGCCGCGAGTGCGGTCAGCTTGTCCAGCGCGAACACCCCGACGGTGATCCCGAGCAGCGCCGCCAGCGCCCAGACATCGCTCCACGCCCCGTTCGAGACGATCGTCGCGCCGAGGAGCGCCGCCATTGTCAGTGTCGCGAACGCGAAACGCGCCATCTGTCGTCCTCTCAACCGTCACGCCTCAGGAATTGCTGAACACGGCGCAGGTGCAGCCGCTTTTCTTGAGCCGCGCGCAGAGCTGGAACGCCTCGCCGCGGTCGCGCCGTCCGATCCGCGCCATCCAGTAACCGCCCTTGGGGCTGGCGCGGCTCTTCTGCCAGACGAGGTCGGGCTCCTCGCCCCGCACGAGCGAGGGGCAGATCCGCGTACGGTCGCGATATTGCGACAGCGCGCGGGTCTTCGTGGTGCCATAGGCCAGCTGCACCCCCCACGGCGCGAGGCGGGGTTCGGGCTCGGGATAGGCGGTGAGGCGGCGGTCCCGCGCCAGCTCGAAGCACGCCTCGGCGAAGGGCTTGCCGGGCTGCAGGCTGTAATCGTGGGCCTCGGGCGGGTCCTCGGCCCAGTCTTCCGCCGCGACACCGGTGATGATGCGCACATAGTCCACCGTCTCGCGGGGCAGGGCGGCAGTGCTGTCGGCCACCAGCGCCTCGGCCCGGCGCTCGCCGCCGTTATAGGCCACCGCCGCGAGGCCGGGATTGCCGAAGCGGCGGGCCAGTTCGCCAAGATACTCGGCGGAATATTCCATCGCTTCGGCGGGATTGTAGGGATCGACCAGCCCGCGCAGCTCGGCGGTGGAGGGGATGAACTGCGCGATCCCCTGCGCATTGGCATGGCTCAGCGCGTTGGGATCGAAGCGGCTTTCCTGCCAGAGGAGCCGGGCGAAGAAGCCCGGGTCGAGCCCGTGACGGGCGGCAAAATGGCCGATTGCCTGGCAGGTGTCGTGCACCGCATGGCTGGGACGGATGCACTGCACCGGCCCGAAGGCACCGGCCGAGCAGAGCGTGCCGGGCTCGTCCGGTGGCGGTGTCTGATCGGCCGCGAGCGGGCCGGTCAGGAAGAAAAGGGAGAACAGGATCGCGACACGCCACATGTGGTTCACTTGGCCTCGCGGGCCTGCGCAGGTCAACTCACACTTTTCACTGACGCCCGGGCGTATTACTTGGGGAGCAGGTACAAAAGGGGTCCGCCACATGTCCTTCTTCGGCAAGCTCAAGAGCAAGCTGTTCAAGTCGTCCTCGAAGCTCGAGGAAGGGCTCGACGCCATCGTGCAGGAGGGCGGGTCGGAAGACGCGCCCGAACCGAGCGCGCCGGAGCCCGCTGCACCGCCGGCCCCGACGCCGTCCGCACCGGAGCCGACACCCTCCGCGCCGCCGGCCCCGGCGGATGTGCCGCCGCCGCCTGCCGAGACGCCGGAGCGCCCCTCCGAGACTCCGCCGGTCGCGCCCGACGAGGCCCCGTCCGAGGCGCCAGAGGAGGCCCCCGCACCGGTCGACCCGACGCCGAGCCCGCTGCCCGACCCGGCAGAGACGCCGGAGCCGGGCCCCGACGTGACGCCGCCCGCCGATCCGATCCCGGGGCCGCCCTCCGAGATCCCGTCAGCCCCGCCGCTCGAGATGCCGGCGCCGCTCGATCCGACGCCGGTGGCACCGCCGCAGGAGACGCCGACCCAGACGCCCTCCAGCGCGCGGCCCGGCCTGCTGGGCCGGCTTTTCGGCCGCGAGACGCCGAGCGCGCCGGTGGTGCGCCGGGTGCTCGACGACGACATGCTCGAAAGTCTTGAAGAGCTGCTGATCGCCTCTGACATGGGCGTCGACACCGCCCTGCGGGTCTCGGCCAACATCGCCGAAGGCCGCTACGGCAAGCGGGTCTCCACCCAGGAGATCAAGGCCGCGCTGGCCGCCGAGGTGGCGCGGGTGATGGACCCGGTGGCCAAGCCGCTGCCGCTCTATCCCAAGAAGCCTCAGGTTGTTCTGGTGGTCGGGGTGAACGGCTCCGGCAAGACCACCACCATCGGCAAGCTCGCCTCGCAGTTCCGCGCCGCCGGCAAGTCGGTGGTGATCGCCGCGGGCGACACCTTCCGCGCCGCCGCGGTCGAGCAGCTTCAGGTCTGGGGCGATCGCGCCGGGGTGCCGGTGCTGACCGCGCCCGAGGGCTCGGATCCGGCAAGCCTTGCCTTCGATGCGATGACCAAGGCGCAGGCCGAGGGCGCGGACCTTCTGATGATCGACACCGCCGGACGGTTGCAGAACCGGCAGGACCTGATGGAGGAGCTGGCCAAGATCGTCCGGGTGATCCGCAAGAAGGATCCCGACGCGCCGCACAACACGCTTCTCGTGCTCGATGCCACGACCGGTCAGAACGCCCTGACGCAGGTCGAGATCTTCCGGCAGGTCGCGGATGTGTCAGGTCTGGTGATGACCAAGCTCGACGGCACCGCCAAGGGCGGCGTTCTGGTGGCGCTGGCAGACAAGTTCGGCCTGCCGATCCATGCCATCGGCGTGGGCGAGCAGATCGACGATCTGGCGCCCTTCGACCCCGAGGAGTTCGCCGCCGCGCTCACCGGGCTTGAGCAGGGCTGAGCGCGGGCTGATTTCCGAACGTCTGTCGAGGACCGCGTTAGCGGCCCTCGCCGCTCACTCGTCGCGCGCCTGCTCGGGCCAGAACCATGTCTCGAAGGCGCGCACGATCGTGAGTACCACAACGACGATCAGCGTCGTCATGGCTGCAAGCGGCATCTGCCCTGCGCCGCAGCCAAGCCCCACCGCGCCCGCGAGCCACAGCGACGCGCCGGTGGTGGTGTTGCGCACCTTGCCGCCGCTGGTGAAGATGATCCCGGCGGCAAGGAAGGCCACGCCCGCGGTCACCGCCTCGATCATCCGCAGCGGATCGTTGCGCTGCTCGTCTCCGCCGAACTCCATCGCTGCCAGTTCGCGCCCGAGGATCACGAAGAGGCAGGCGGCGACCGAGACGAGGATGTGGGTGCGCAGCCCGGCCGGCTTGCCACGCCGTTCGCGTTCGAAGCCGATGCACGCGGCCAGAAAGATCGCCGCCAGCAGACGCGCGAAGGCCACTGAGGGCGGCACCGCAGAAAAGGTGCCCGTGAATTCGTCTAGGATCTGCTCGAACATGTCCCCTCCGCTTTGACGTGTGGGCTCAACCCACGGTGAAGCGTCCGGGTTCCCATTGTGAAGGGGCGGGGCAGGGGCTATCTCTGCGGCGACAGAACCGGAGGCCGCATGAGCGCGAAACAGATCAACCCCTTCCTCAAATCGGCGCTCGAGATCGGCCCGATCATCGTCTTCTTCGCCGCCTACCTGCTGCTGAAGGACCGGGTCTTCACCATCGGCGGCACTGACTATCAGGGCTTCATCCTTGTCACCGCCGGCTTCATTCCCTTGATGCTTGTCTGCACCGCGGCGCTGTGGAAGCTCACCGGCCACCTGAGCCCGATGCAGATCGTCACCGCGGTGCTGATCGTGGTCTTCGGCGGGCTCTCGGTCTGGCTCAATGACGAGCGCTTCTTCAAGATGAAGCCCACCTTGATCTATCTGATGTTCGGCGTGGCACTGGGCATCGGCCTGCTGCGCGGCGAGAGCTACCTGCGCAAGGTGATGGAAGGCCTAATGCCGCTGCGCCACGAGGGCTGGATGATCCTGACCAAGCGCGTCACCGCGCTTTTCTTCGGGCTGGCGCTGCTCAACGAGGTGATCTGGCGCACCATGAGCACCGAGACATGGGTCTATTTCAAGACCTTCGGCCTGACCGCGGCGGTGTTCCTGTTCTTCATGACGCAAGGCAGCCTGTTCAAGCGCTACGGGCTGGAGCAGGAGGGCGAATAGGCCCTTGCGCTTCCTCAGATCTCTGCAAATGCAAAACGGGGCCGGCAGTCTTGCCGGCCCCGTATCGTTTCAGACGTTGGCGTCCTGGAAGGCGTCTTGTCTCAGACCTTGCCGCGGGCGCTTGCCACGATGCAGAACAGCGTCACCAGCGCTGCCGCCAGCAGGTAGTAGCCGACATAGGCAATGCCGTATGTGCCCTGCAGCCAGGTCGCGATGTAGGGCGCGAGCGAGGCGCCCACGATGCCCGCGAAGTTGAAGGTGATCGACGAGCCGGTATAGCGCACACGGGTCGGGAAGGGCGCCGCCAGCGCGGTACCGATCAGGCCGTAGGTCATCCCCATCAGCGCCATCGCCAGCGTCACGAAACCAAGGATGCGGGCCTCGTTCTCGACCATCAGCACCGGCACGAGGAACGAGAAGGCTGCAATCGCCAGCGTGGTGCCGATCAGCACCTGGCGGCGGCCCAGCCGTTCGGCGGTGAGGCCCGCCACCGGGATGAACAGGCCGAAGACGATCGCACCCCAGATCTGGATCGCCAGCGCGTCGGTGAACGGGATCTGCACGACCTTGACGTTGTAGCTCAGCAGGTAGGCGGTGCTGAGATAGAACAGCACGAAGGTCGCCAGCGCCACGAAGGTGCCGAGCACGATGGAGATCTTGTGGTTGGCAAAGAGCTCGATCACCGGGACCGCCACGCGCTCCTCGTTGTCGATGGCCTTCTGGAAGTCCGGCGTCTCGGTGATCGAAAGCCGCACCCAGAGCCCGACGATGATCAGCAGGATGGAGGCGAGGAACGGGATCCGCCAGCCCCAGCTCAGCAGGGTTTCCTCGGGCATGAACTGCAGCAGCAGCCAGAACATTCCCGACGACAGGAACAGGCCCACCGGCGCGCCGAGCTGCGGGAACATGCCGTACCAATTCTTCTTGCCCTCGGGTGCGTTCTCGGTCGCCATCAGCACCGCGCCGCCCCATTCGCCGCCGAGGCCGAAGCCCTGACCGAAACGGCAGAGCGCCAACAGCGCCGGTGCCGCCACGCCGATCTGGGCGTAGGTCGGCAGCAGGCCGATCACCACGGTCGAGATGCCCATGGTCAGCAGCGCCGCAACCAGCGTCGCCTTGCGGCCGATGCGGTCGCCGAAATGGCCGAACACGATGGCCCCCAGTGGACGGGCGAAGAAGGCGATCGAGAAGGTGGCAAAGGAGGCCAGCAGCGCCGTCATCGGGTCGCTGTTGGAAAAGAACAGCGCCGGAAACACCAGGACTGCCGCCGTGGCATAGACGTAGAAGTCGAAAAATTCGATGGTGGTTCCCACAAGGCTCGCGAGCAGAACCTTGGCAGGAGAGTTGAGCGCCGGCTGCCCCGCGGGGGCGGCCGTTTCAAATTCGGCGGTGCTGTCAGTCATTTTCTTTCTTATCCGTTCGCGTCCGGGACATATTTCTCTTGTGCATGTTCCGTTAACGCGAACACCGGCGAGTGTTAACGCCACCTTCTCTGCTCATTTTACAGTCCCGCCATGTGTCTGCTGCATTGCCCTGGGGCGGGCGGCACAAAGAAACCCGTATACAAACGCCCGCATCTGCGTTAGAGGAGCGCCTTCCTGACGCGATGCGCCCTTCTTGAGTCGGCCCGTTCCGCGTCCCACTTCCTCGCAGATCGGCCTCCCATGATTCAGACCCTTTCCGATGCGCTCGCAGAGCGTGGCTATGACACGTTGACCCCCGTTCAGGAGGCGGTCACCAACCCCGACCTTCAGACCTCCGACCTTCTGGTCTCGGCCCAGACCGGCTCCGGCAAGACCGTGGGCTTCGGCCTCGCCATCGCGCCGACCCTGCTCGACGAGGCCGGGATGCTGGGTGAGGCGAGCCTGCCGCTGGCGCTGATCGTGGCGCCCACGCGCGAGCTGGCCTTCCAGGTCAAGCGCGAGCTCGAGTGGCTCTATGCCAAGGCAGGCGCCCGCGTCGTCTCCTGCGTCGGTGGCATGGACATGCGCGACGAGCGCCGGGCGCTGGAGCGTGGCGCGCATATCGTCGTCGGTACTCCGGGGCGCCTGGTCGACCACATCCAGCGCGGCTCTTTCGACATGAGCGCGCTGCGCGCCATCGTGCTCGACGAGGCCGACGAGATGCTCGACCTCGGCTTCCGCGAGGATCTCGAGTTCATGCTGGGCGAGGCGCCGGAAGAGCGGCGCACGCTGCTGTTCTCGGCCACCGTGCCGCCGATGATCGCCACGCTGGCGCAGCTTTACCAGCGCGATGCCGTGCGCGTGACCACGATCTCCGAGCGCAGCCAGCACGCCGACATCACCTATCAGGCGCTGCGCGTGGCACAGCATGACGCCGAGAACGCCATCATCAACATGCTGCGCTACCACGATGCGCAGAACGCCATCGTCTTCGCCAACACCCGCGCCACGGTGAACCGGCTGACCGCGCGCTTCAGCAACCGCGGCTTCGCGGTGGTCTGCCTTTCGGGCGAGCTCAGCCAGACCGAGCGCAGCCACGCGCTGCAGGCGATGCGGGACGGCCGCGCCAAGGTCTGCGTCGCCACCGACGTGGCGGCGCGTGGCATCGACCTTCCCAACCTCGAGCTGGTGATCCATGCCGAGCTGCCCTCGAACACCGAGGGCCTGCTGCACCGCTCCGGCCGCACAGGCCGGGCCGGGCGCAAGGGCATCTCGGCCCTCGTGGTGCCGCCGAAGCTCACCAAGAAGGCCGAGCGCCTGCTGAAATGGGCCAAGGTCACCGCCGAATGGATCGAGGCGCCGAGCGCCGAGGAGATCCTGCGCCGCGACGAGGAGCGCCTGCTGGCCGATCCCACCTGGTCCGAGGAGATCACCGAGGACGAGGCCGGGTTCGCCGCGCGCCTGCTGGCCGAGCAGTCGCCCGAGACCGTGGCTGCCGCCTATCTGCGCCTCTACCGCGATCGCCACTCGGCGCCCGAGGAGCTCTCGGCACCGGATGCGCGCCCCGAGCGCCCCGAGCGCAAGGAGCGCGCGGCGTTCGGCCCGAGCCGGTGGGTTGCCCTGTCGGTCGGCCGCGATGACCGTGCCGAGGCGCGCTGGCTGCTGCCGCTGCTGTGCCGTGCCGGCGGGCTCGACAAGGATGCCATCGGCGCCATCCGGGTGCAGGACAGCGAGACCTTCGTGGAACTCTCCGAGCCGGTGGTCGAGGGCTTCCTCGGCGGTCTCGGCGACGGCAGCACGCTCGAGGACGGTGTGACTGTACGCGCCGTCGAGGGCACGCCGGAATTCGCCAGCCGCCCGCCGCGCCGCGACGGCCCGCGCTCCGACGGTCCCCGCAATGACCGCCCGCGCAAGGACGGCCCGCGCAAGCCGCGCCCCGAGGGCGATGCGCCGGCGCGCAAGCGTCCCGATGGCGAGGCCTGGGGGGCCAAGGGCGGCTCTGCCAAGGGCGACAAGCCGAAGGGCAGCTTCAAGCGCGACGACCGTCCCAAGGGCGACAAGCCCAAGTACGACAAGCCGCGCGGCGATAAGCCCTGGGGCGACAAGCCGCGTGGTGACCGTCCGAAGAGCGACAAGCCCTGGGGGGACAAGCCCCGCGGCGAGGGTGGCAAGGACTGGAAACCGAAGCGCGATGGCGAGGGCGGCGGCAAGCCCTTCAAGTCCAAGCGCCCTGGCGAGGGCCGTGACGGCCCGTCCAAGGGCTTCGGCGGCAAGCCGGGCGGGCGTCCGGCGCGTCCGGCGGCGCAGGGTGACAAGCCCAAGCGTCCGGCCAATGCCGCCGACACCTCGCAGCGCTTCGACCCGACCGGCCGCGCCTCCAAGGGCGCGCGCCCGGGAAAGCCGCGCCAGGGCGGCATGCAGCCGCCGAAGCGCGGCAAATCCTGACGCGCCAGGCGTGACGAATTGAAAGGGCCCCGTCCGGCTGGACGGGGCCCTTTGTCATTTCAGGATGTCAGGCTGGCTCAGGGCAGAAGGTGCAACCACACCCAGCTGGTGAAGAGACACAGGCCGGTGGCCAGCAGCACCGAGGACGCGGCGACGCGCTTGGCCCGGCCATACATGTTGGCAAAGACATAGGCGTTCACCCCTGGTGCCATCGCCCCGGTCATCACCGCCGAGCGCAGCGAGTCGGTCGAGAGGCCGAAGCCGTGGCCGAGCGCGAAGGTGATCGCCGGGTGCAGCGCCAGAGAGATCGCGCAGACATAGAGGATGGTCCGCAGGTCGCCCTCGGGGCGGTAGCGGAACAGCACGCCGCCGAGCGCGAAGAGCGCCGCCGGCAGGGCGGTGCGGGTGATCATGTCGAGCGCCTGCATCACCGGGGCGGGCAGGGTGACGTTGCCGAGGTTGAAGGCGACGCCGATCATGATGCCGATCACCAGCCCGTTGCGGAACATGGCGCGGCCGACGGTCAGCGGCAGATGGCGCAGTTCCGTTCCGCGGGCGCGGGCGATCTCCATCGCGGTGATGCCGAGCGCGTAGCAGAACGGCGAATGCATGGCGATGATGGCGTAATTGCCCGAGAGCGCATCCGGCCCGTAGGCGCGCTCGGTGATCGGCAGGCCGAGCAGCAGTGAATTGGAGAACAGGCAGGCAAAGCCGATGGCGACGGAATCTTCCCAGTCGCGTCCAAAGATGTAGCGCGCCCCGAGCAGACCGGCGACGAAGCCGCTGGCGGCCCCGAGATAGAAGGAGATCAGGATCGGCGGGGAAAAGTTCGTCCCGAGGTCGAGCTGCCAGATCGCGGTGAAGAGCAGGCAGGGAATGGCGATGGTCTGGGTGAAGCCCATCAGCCCGTCGACCGCATTGTCGGGCAGCAGGCCGCGCCAGCTGGCGAGGTAGCCGGCGCCGATGACCAGGAAGACCGGCAGAATGATGTCGAAAAGAGCTTGCATGTCAGTCTCTTGCGAAGAGGTTTTGCGCCGCGCTGCGCGCGTCGCCGGGGGCGCGCCGGTTTGGCGCTGCGCCCGGGTCCCGGCGGCGGGAGGGCCGGTCGGGGCGGAGTTGAGTATTTGCGACGTAGAGAAGATGGTGGCGCGACGTGAGGCGGCGAGGGGGGCGTGCTTGTCGGGACGCGCTGGTGTCCCGGCGGCGGGAGGGCCGGAGAGGGCGGATGTGAGTATTTGGGACGTAGAGAAGATCAGGACGCGGCGCGGGGAGGCGAAGGCGGCGCGGTTTGTGAGCGTGGGGGAGCACGCTCCTGGTCCGGTGGCGAGGTTTGCTGAGACGGGTCTTGTGAGGCTGCGGGCTTCGGGCGTGGTCGGTCTCAGAGCGCATAGCGCAGGACCATGCCGTCATAGGCCGGGCGGATGTGATCCGGGGTCTCGGCGGCGACGATGTCATGGTCGAGATCGATATGCATGTTGGTGAGCACAGCCTCTTTCGGCTGCGCCTTGGCGATCCATTCCAGCGCGAGGTCGAGATGCGCGTGGGTCGGATGCGGGGTGCGGCGCAGCGCGTCGAGGATCCAGCAGTCGAGCCCCTGAAGATGCGCCCAGCTGGCCTCGGGGATGCGGATCACGTCGGGCAGGTAGGCGACGTCGGCGATGCGGAAGCCGAGCGCGTCGATGCTGCCGTGGTCGACCTCGAAGGGCGTGAGCGTGATCGGGCCGCCGGCGCCTTCGATTGTGAACGGCCCGTCGCCGATCGTGTGCATCTCGAGGATCGGCGGGTAGGGGCTGCCTTCGGGCTGCACGAAGGCGTAGCCGAACCGCGCGAAGAGCGCGTTCTGGGTGTCGCCATCGGCCCAGACCGGCAGCCGGTCGCGCCGGTTGAAGACGATCTGGCGCAGGTCGTCGAGCCCGTGCGTGTGATCGGCATGGCTGTGGGTCCAGGCCACCGCGTCGAGATGGCCGATGCCGGCGTCGAGCAGCTGCTGGCGCATGTCTGGCGTGGTGTCGATCAGCACCCGCGTGGTGCCTTGGGCACCGTCGCGCTCGACCAGCATCGAGCAGCGCCGCCGTGTGTTTCGCGGGTTGGCCGGGTCGCACTCGCCCCAGTGGCCGCCAAGGCGCGGCACGCCGCCCGAGGAGCCGCAGCCCAGGATGGTGAAACGCAACTCGCTCATGCGGTCTCCGGGGCCCAGGCGGCGGCCTTGGCGAAGAGGCGCTCGAAGTTCGCTTCGGTGGCGCGGGCGAAGTCGTCGTAAGACAGGCCGAAGGCCTCGGCGCCGACCCTGGCGGTGTGCACGGTGTAGCCGGGCTCGTTGCGCTTGCCGCGATAGGGCGGCGGCGCGAGATAGGGACTGTCGGTCTCCACGAGGATGCGCTCGAGCGGTGCGCTCGCGAAGATCTCGCGCAGCTCTTTCGACTTCGGAAATGCCGCGATGCCGGACATCGACAGGTAGAAGCCGCAATCGAGCGCCGTTTTGGCGAGCTCCGGGGAAGAGGAGAAGCAATGCATCACGCAAGCATAGGGCCTGGCGCGGTAGGCCTCGGAGAGGATTTGCGCCATGTCATCGTCGGCGGCGCGCGCGTGGATGATCAGCGGCAGGCCGGTTTCCTGCGCCGCCTCGATATGAATGCGCAGCGAGGTTTTCTGAACCTCGGCGCTCTCGGCGGTGTAGTGATAGTCGAGACCGGTCTCGCCGATGCCGACGAATTTCGGGTGCTGCGACAGGGCGACCAGTTCGCCCACGGACGCCAGCGGCTCTTCGGCGGCGCTCATCGGGTGGGTGCCGGCGGCGTAGAACACCGGGTCGTTGGCCTCGGCGATGGCGCGCACCTGCGGCTCGTTGCGCAGGAGGGTGCAGATTGTCACCATGCGGTGCACGCCGGCGTCAACGGCGCGGGCGATGACGTCCGGGCGCTCGGCGTCGAAATCCGGGAAGTCGAGGTGACAGTGGCTGTCGGTGATCAGGGGAGTGGTCATGGTCATGTCCTTTGCGCCGGTTGTGGGGGATGGCGCCGGCAGGGTCAAGCGGATGCGGCTGGCGTGCTGGCGCTGCGGGGCGGGGCGCTCACGCGGCGGGCAGGCGGCTCAGCCCAGCACGTCGAGCGCCTGTAGCAGCGGGCCGTCCGCGGTGTCCAGCATGTGGCCGCGCAGGTGGAAGACCTCGGCCAGCCGGGCCTCGCTCAGCACCTCGAGCGGCGGGCCGTCGGCGGCGATGCGGCCGCGATCGAGCAGGATGAGCCGGGTACAATGGCGCGCCGCCAGCGTCAGGTCGTGCAACGAGACGAGCACCGCGTGGCCCTCCTTTGCGAGGTCCTGAAAGACCCGCAGCGTGGCGATCTGCGCCGCCGGGTCGAGCCCGGCGATGGGCTCGTCGGCCATCAGCAGCGGCGCCTCCTGCGCCAGGGCGCGGGCGATCAGCACGCGAGCCTGCTCGCCGCCCGAGAGCTCGGTGGCGCGGCGCTGTGCGAAGGCGGTGAGGCCCATGCGATCAAGGGCGCGCAGGACGGCTTCGGCGCGCAGGTCTCCGGCGCGGCTGTCATGCGGCAGGCGGCCAAGCGCCACCAGCGTCTCGACGGTCACCGGCCAGGCGATCTCGCGCGCCTGCGGCAGCCATGCGGCGGCGCGGGCGCGCTCGCGGGCGGGCAGGTCGGTGAGCGAGGAGCGGCCCTCGTGCCTCATGAGGCCGAGGGCGGCGCGCATCAGGGTGGTCTTGCCGGCGCCGTTGGGGCCGATCAGCCCGACGCATTCACCGGGCGCGATCTGCAGGCTGACGCCGTCGACCACCGGGCAGGGGCCGCGCTTGACCGTCAGCGCCTCGAGCGACAGCAGGCTCATCCGCCCCTCCGTGTCTTGTAGATCAGGTGCAAAAACAGCGGAGCGCCGATCAGCGCCATGACCACGCCGAGCTTGAGGTCGCGCTCGGGCAGCACCAGCCGCACCGCGATGTCGGCGGCGAGCAGCATCGCCGCGCCGCCGAGCGCCGAGGCCCAGAGCAGCCGGGAGGGCCGTGCGCCGCAGAGTGGGCGCAGCAGGTGCGGCACCACGAGGCCGACGAAGCCCATCGCACCGGCCACTGCCGTCGCGGCGCCAACGGCGGCGGCGGTGCCGAAGAGCAGCTTCAGGCGCAGCGCCGTCATCGACACGCCAAGCGCCTGCGCCCCGTCCTCGCCCAGCGTCAGCGCGTCGAGCCCACGGCCCAGCGTCAGCAGCACCGCGGCCCCGATCGCCACCAACGGCGCAGCAAGGGCGAGGTGGTTGAGCGAGCGGTCGGCGACCGAGCCCATCATCCAGAACACGATCTCGAAGGTGGCATAGGGGTTCGACGAGAGGTTCAGCGCCAGCGACGTCAGCGCGCCCGCCAGCGCCGAGACCGCGATGCCTGCGAGGATCAGCGTCAGCGAGCCGCCGCGCGGGCCGGCGAGCAGCAGGATCAGCGCCACCGCGGCAAGCGCGAAGAGCAGCGCCATCAGCGGCAGGGCGAGCGCGAAGGCCGCCGACAGGCCAGTCTGCAGCGCGAGCACCGCGCCGAGCGCCGCGGAACCCGAGACGCCGATCAGCCCCGGTTCGGCCAGCGGATTGCGCAGGTAGCCCTGCATCGCGGCGCCCGAGAGCCCGAGAGCGGCACCCACCAGCGCGGCGAGTGCGGTGCGCGGCAGGCGGATCTCCTGCATCACCATGACATGCAGCGGATCGCCATTGCCCAGAACGCCGCCGAGCACGGCGGAGAGCGGCAGCGGCGCATATCCCAGCGACAGCGAGGCGAGCAGCAGAGCCAGCACGAGGGTCGAGAGCGCGAGGGCCAGTTTCATCGGGTGGCCTCCCAGTCGCGGCGCAGGTTGCGCATCGCTTCGACCGCATCAAGAACAAAGGGCGTGCCACAGATCCAGTTCTGCCCGTCGGGGATCTCGTGCAGGGTGCCGGTGGACCGCAGTACCGGGTGCTGCAGCAGCGCTGTGGCCTGCGCCGGGCTGTCATAGGGCTGGCCCACGAGGATCATGTCGGGCTGCGCGAGCACCAGTTCCTCGAGCGGCAGCCGGCCGCCATAGGGCAGGCCGCGCGACTCGGAGATGTTCGCCATCCCGGCAGCGGCAAGGATCTCGCCGGTGAGCGACTGGACCCCGGCGGTCTCGTTGAAGGGCAGGTAGTAGGCCACGACCGGGCGTGTCTCGGGGGCATCGCTCAGCTCGGCGAGGCGGGCGTCGAAGTTTGAGAGCAGGGCGTCGGCCTCGGTCTCGCGCCCGAGCAGGGTGCCCATGCGCAGGATGTTGTCGCGCACATCCTCGAGGGAGTTGGCCGGGTTGAAACGTTCGACGCGGTAGCCGAGCTGGTCGAGCATGTCGGTGGCGGCGCGGGCGGTGAAGTTGCCGGCGAGAACGAGATCGGGCTCGAGCAGGGCGATCTCCTCGGCATGGGCGTGATTGGCGGGCAGGGCACCGGCCTCGCGCGCCATCGCCGAACTGCGCGGGTCATGCGCGAGCGGCGAGACCGAGATCAGCTGGCCGGGCGCCGCGAGCAGCAACGCGAGCTGGTCGGTGCAGACGTTGAGAGAGACGACGCGGGCCGGGCCCGCGTCGTCGGCCGCCGCCGCGCCTGCCATGAGGAGCAGGGCGGCGGCGAGCGTGGTGGGCCTAGAAGCGCGCACGGATCCCCGCGTAGTAGGCGCGGCCCGTGGTCTGGTAGTCCGGCACGATCTGGTAATCCTCGTCAAAGAGGTTCTCGATGCGGACGTAGCCCTCGAAGCCGTTGCCGAAATCGTAGCTCGCCTGCGCGTTGACCACAGTGTGATCGTCGCTTTCGTCCTGAACCGTCACGCCCCAGGTTTCGGCATAGTCGGCCTTGTGCACAACGCTGAGGCCTGCGCGCAGCTGGTCGGTGATGTCGGCATCGAGGCGCATGGCGAGATCGTAGCGCGGCACGCGTGCCAGCGGATCATCGTCGTCGTCGCGCGCATCGGTGTAGGTGTAGCTGCCCGAGAGCGTGAAGCGGTCGCCGAGCGGCACGCTCCCGGCAAGCTCGAGGCCCTTCGACACGGAGGTGCCGGAGACCTGGGCGTAGCCTGTCCCCTCGTATTGGATCAGGTCGTCGATCTCGGTGTAGAACCAGGTCGCGCCCAGCGTGGCGCCATTTGCAAAGGCATAGTCCGCGCCGATCTCGCCACCGCGGCTGGTTTCCGGCTCGAGGCCGTCATTGCCGTAGGACGGGCTGTAGAGCTCGTAGAGCGACGGGGCACGATAGCCCTTGGCGAGGGCGCCGCGCAGCGTCAGCGCCTCGGTGGCACGCCAGGACACGGTCGCGCGACCGCTCCATTCGCCGCCGAACTCGGAATGATCGTCGTGGCGCACGGTGACCACGGCATCGACATCCGGCGTGAAGGCCCAGGCAAGCTCGGCATAGGCGCCGGTGTTGTCGATCGACTCGCTGTTTTCCGCGGTGCCGACGCGCGAGAAGAAGGCATCATAGACCGGAGCGCTGAAATCGGCCTCTTCGAGGCTGTGATCGGCGCCGAAGCTCAGGCTGCGGCCGGCGGCGAATTCCCATGTGCCGCTATAAGTCCACTTGTCGCGGGTCGAGCCGAAGCTGTCACTCCAGCCGGCGGCGTCGGTGTCACGGTCGATCTGGTAGCGCGAGTAGGCTAGCTCGTGCGCCACGGCACCGGTCTGCAGCTGGGCATAGGCGCGCAGGCCATAGCTCTCGGTGTCGGTCGTGCCACTCTCGGGGGCGGTCCAGTCGTTGGAGTCGTAGTCGCCCTCGGCGTCGAAGCGGAAGCCCGAAAGGCCGACGCGCAGATCCGGTGTCGCCTGGAAATAGCTGTCGAAGGCCAGCTGGGTCGCCGCAAAACCATCATCCTCGTCGTAGTCGTCGGCCTCGACCGCCGAGAACCCGTCGGTCACGAAGCGCGTCGCGCTGAACGCGACACCGGCACGCTCGGTCGCGGCGCCGTAGCTCAGGGCCGCGCTCTTGGTGTTGTAGGTGCCGGCCTCGGCGCCCACCTTCGTGGTCTGGCCGGGCTCTTCCGGCGCACGGGCGAGGTCGATCGCGACGATCCCCGCGACCGCATCTGCACCGTAGAGCGCCGACTGAGCACCTTTGAGCACCTCGACGCGGCTCACGCCGCCGGGAAGGATGTTGCCGAAGTTGAAGCTGCTCTGCGTCGACGAACTGTCGGTCACTTCGATGCCGTTGATATAGACCGGCGCATAATAGGAGGGCAGGCCGCGGATGCTGACCGCGCTGCTGGTGCCGGGGCCGCCATTGGTTACGACGTTGACGCCGGGCAGCGTGTCGAGCGTATCGGCCAGCGTGGTCTCGGGGCTGTCGTCCAGATCGCGCTCGGTGAGGACCGACACCGAGGTGCCGGTGCGGCCGAGCTCGAACGGCGTGCTGTTGGCATAGAGCGTCAGCGTCGGGAGTTGGTAATACTCGGCATCCTGCGCGAGCAGGGGCGTGGTGCTCAGAGCGAGCACCGAGGCGGAGGTGAGGACATGCTTCATCCCTGTCCATCCTTTCCATGTCGGCCCTTCAGGCAGAAGGGCGGCTGTCGTGGTGTTCGCGGAAAGAGAGGACGGAGTCCGGATCCCGTGAACGGTGCGGATGTCACCACGAACGGAAAGACCGTACCCCGAAGCGCAGCCCCGCGCATGGGGAGGGTGATCACCTTGGCAGGTCTCCTGACTTGCGGGTCATCGCGCGACGCGGGCCTTCCCGGGCGTTTCGCCCAGTGGCATATGCCGGTCGCACTCACCGCTCACAGTTGCGGGGGCAGTCGCGGGTTTGCACCGCGTTCCCTATTCTCCGGACAAGGCCCGGAACCGAGGCCCGCTCCGCTTAATGCGGCGCGTCGCACCACACAAGTGCTTCCTTGGTGCCAGCCGCCGGGCGCGTGGATTCGGGGCCGCATGGGAATGGATGGCACCGCGCATGGGATTGCATGGAACTGATTTGGGAAATACTGCCCCCGCGTGGGTCAGAGCGCGCATCACGGCCGGATTTTCAGGTGATTCATCGGGTCTGGTGCGCCCGAATCCGGGTTGATCTCAGGAGGCCTAAATTCGTGTGTTTCGCAAGAAAACATTTTTGGGATTTTGCGGCCCGTGACATCCTCACGACAGCGTGACTATATGTAGTTGCGTGCAGGTTCCCGCTTACCACATGTTTGTGAGATTTTGTCGAATGGGCCTCTACATGTTGTTTTCCACAGGGGGTGTGGACAAGAACTTGTGCTTTCTCCCGAAATTCCCCGTTGCCTCCCATGAATTCCCATGACATACCTTTAACCACGATGAGGGACGGGACAGAGGGCAAAAAACAAAGCCCCGGCAAACACCCACAATAATAAAAGAGCAGGTTCATACAGGCACCCGCCCTCATCGAAACACAGAGATCCGGCGCGCGAGCGAGCAGACATCCCCCCCAGGTGGCGCGCGCAGCTGGACCAGCCCGCACAGCGGGTCAAGGCGGCGGGTTGATCGGTGGCAGCAGATCAACCCGCCGTATTTCGTTTCAAGGGGCGTGAGTAGGGACAGTGGGCCGCAGGCTGAGGTTCAGAGGCGAAAGTCGGCACAAGGTCGACAGCAAGGGCAGGGTGTCCATCCCGGCCTCTTTTCGCCGTGTGCTTGAAGCCGGTGATCCCGACTGGACCGAAGGTCTGAGCCCCAATTTCGTGATCGTCTACGGCGACCAGCGCCGCAAGTATCTCGAATGCTTCACCATCCAGGAAATCGAGGCCATCGAGGACCGCATCAGCAACATGAAGCGTGGCTCGCGCAAGCGGCGCCTGCTCGAGCGGCTGATCTCGGGCCAGTCGGTCACGTCGAGCGTTGACGACACCGGTCGGATCGTGATTCCTGTCAAGCTGCGCGACAAGATCGCGCTCGAGAACGAAGCGCAGTTCATCGGCACCGTCGACACCTTCCAGATCTGGGAGCCCGCGGCCTACGAGGCCGATCTCGAGGAGACCGAGGACGAACTGGCCGATTTTGACGGCGACCCGCTGGAACTGCTCGATGAAGACGATGAGGACGAGGAGATCTGAGATGGCACCTGCGGCGGATCAAGATAACGGCGCGCCGCATGTCCCGGTTCTCCTGCGGCCGCTTCTGAAGGCCGTGGCGCCGGTCAGCGGCACCTGGGTCGACGGCACCTTCGGGGCAGGGGGCTACGCCCGCGGTCTGCTCGAGGCCGGGGCCGACAAGGTGATCGGCATCGACCGCGATCCGCTGGCACACCAGATGGCGCAGGCCTGGATCGGCGACTATGGCGACCGGCTCGAGCTGGTCGAGGGCAATTTCGCCGACATGGACAAGGTTATCAGCGGCGCCGACGGGGTGGTGCTGGACCTTGGTGTGTCGTCGATGCAGCTCGATATCGCCGAACGCGGGTTCTCGTTCATGAAGGACGGTCCGCTCGACATGCGCATGGAGCAGTCGGGCGAGAGCGCCGCCGATCTGGTCAAGCGGCTCGACGAGACGGCGCTGGCCGACGTTCTCTATACCTATGGCGAAGAGCGCGCCTCGCGCCGCATCGCGCGGGCCATCGTGAAGGCCCGCGACCAGGAGCCGATCGAGACCACGGCGCGGCTGTCTTCGATCGTCGAGGCCTGCCTGCCGCGTCCGAAGCCCGGCCAGTCGCATCCGGCCACCCGCAGTTTCCAGGCGCTGCGCATCGCGGTGAACGACGAGTATGGCGCGCTCTGGCGCGGGCTGATGGCGGCCGAGCGGGCGCTGAAGCCCGGCGGCTGGCTCTGCGTCGTCACCTTCCATTCCGTCGAGGACCGCATGGTCAAGCGCTTCTTCCAGGCGCGCACCGGCCGCCTCGACACCGTCAGCCGCCACGCCCCGGTCACCGAGACCGAGGCGCCGCGCTTCGAGCTCCTCACCCGCAAGGCCGTCGGCCCTGATGACGAGGAACTCGCCGCCAATCCGCGCGCCCGCTCGGCCCGGCTGCGGATCGGAAAACGCACCGACGCCGCGCCCGGCGAGATCGGCGCGGACAAGCTCAACATGCCTCAGCTCAAGGGGAAACGCTGATGCGGACGCTGCTCTACGTGACCACGTTCCTCGGCCTGATCGGCCTCGCCTTCTGGGCCTATCGCGAGAATTACGAGACCAAGGCGGCGCTCGACAATGTCGAGCGCCTGCACCGTGACATTGCCGACGCGCGCGCGAGGCTGGCGATCCTCAAGGCGGAATGGGCCTATCTCAACCGCCCCGACCGGCTGCGGGATCTGGCCGAGATCAACTTCCCCCGGCTCGAGTTGCTGCCGATGCGGCCCGACCAGTTCGGTCGCGTCGATCAGGTCTCCTACCCGGTGACCCAGCCGCTGGTGGTGATGGAGCCGATCGACGTCTCGAGCGCGGGGGCAACGCAATGACCCGCACGCCGCTCCGCCCGCTCGCCCGCATTCTCGAGGCTCGCCAGAAGGGCGAGAACCCCGACGCCATCGAACGCGAGAACCTGCGAATCCGCCACGAGCAGATGCGCGACAAGGCGCGGGTCCGGGCCGAGGGCCGCCTGCTGGTGATGAGCGTGATGTTCCTCGTGGCCTTTGCCGTGGTCGGCGCCCGCATGGGCATGCTTGCCGCCTCCGAGCCGGCCGAGCCGCGCGCCCATGCCAGCGGCGCCTCGATCATCGCCAGCCGCGCCGACATCACCGACCGGCACGGCCGCATCCTCGCGACCAACATGGAGACCCACTCGCTCTACGCCCACCCGCAGCAGATGATCGAACCGCTGCGCGCCGCCAAGGAGCTGAAGGCGATCTTCCCGGATCTCGAAGAAGAACGCCTGGTGAAGGATTTCACCGACCCCAAGCGCAAGTTCCTTTGGGTGAAGAAGAAAATCAGCCCCGAGCAGATGCAGGCGGTGCACGATATCGGCGAGCCGGGCCTGCTGTTCGGCCCGCGCGAGATGCGTCTCTACCCCAACGGCGCGCTGGCCTCGCACGTCATGGGCGGCGCCAGCTTCGGGCGCGAGGGTGTGGCCTCGGCAGAGGTGATCGGCACCGCCGGCATCGAGAAGTTCTTCGACGCCGAACTGCGCGACCCGGCTCGTGGCGGGGCACCGCTGGAGCTGTCCATCGACCTATCCGTGCAGGCCGCGAGCGAGCGCGTGCTCGACGCCGGGATGCGACTGCTCAACGCCAAGGGCGCCGCTTCGGTGCTGATGGACGTCCATACCGGAGAGGTGATCTCGATCGCGTCGCTGCCGGATTTCGACCCCAACGACCGCCCGCGCCCGCCGACCTCGGGCAGCCCTTCGGACAGCCCGCTGTTCAACCGTGCTGTGCAGGGGGTCTACGAGCTGGGGTCGACCTTCAAGATCTTCGCGGCGGCGCAGGCGATGGACCTGGGCCTCGTGCGGCCCGACACCATCATCGACACCCGCCCGCCGTTCAAGGTCGGCGGCCACCGCATCGGCGAGTTCGAGGGCCACAACTACGGCGAGATCCCGGTCGAGGAGATCATCATCAAGTCCTCGAACCGCGGCACCGGCAAGATGGCGCTGGCCATCGGCATCGACCGCCAGCAGGACTTCCTCAAGAAGCTGGGCTTCTTCGAGCCGACACCGCTCGAGATCGTCGAGGCGGCGGGCGGCAAGCCGCTGCTGCCGGCGCGCTGGACCGATCTGTCCTCGGTGACGATCTCCTATGGCCACGGCCTGTCGTCCTCGCCGCTGCACCTCGCGGCGGCCTATTCGGCCATCGCCAATGGCGGCACGCTGGTGAAGCCCACGCTGCTCAAGCAGCAGGGCGCACAGTTCGGCGACCGGGTGATGTCGCCGCAGGTGGCGGCGGCCTCGCGCGACATGCTGCGCAAGGTGGTGAGCACCGGCACGGCAAGCTTCGGCGAGGTGCCGGGCTATCACGTGGGCGGCAAGACCGGCACCGCCGACAAGCCGCGCGAGCAGGGCGGTGGCTATTACAAGGACAAGGTCATCGCCACCTTCGCCGCGATGTTCCCGGCGCATGATCCGAAATACGTGCTCATCGTGACGCTGGACGAGCCGGTCGAAACCTCGGGCTCGAAGCCGCGCCGCACCGCCGGCTGGACCGCCGTTCCGGTGGCCGCCGAGATGATCGGCAGGATCGCGCCGCTTCTGGGCTTGCGTCCGGATTACGATATGGGAGAAGTGGCAGAGGTCACGCTGGTCCGGCAGTGACGCCGCCACGGGCTCCCGCCGGATCCGGACCTCCCTAAACCACCAAACGCTTCGGGGGCAGATATGAGCGGTGAGGAAAAGAGCCTGTCGGATCTCGGCCTGACGGCCCGCGGCGGCCGCGACGCCCGGGTCACGGGCATTTCGGTCGACAGCCGCGCGGTGATGCCGGGCCATCTCTTTGCGGCGATGCCGGGCACCAAGGTGCACGGCGCAACCTTCATCGACACTGCGCTGGCGCAGGGCGCCGTGGCGGTGCTGACCGATGCCGAGGGGGCGCGCCTCGCCGAGGCGGCACTGGCCGAGAGCGACGTGGCGCTGGTGATCGCCGCCGAGCCGCGCGCGGCGCTGGCCTATGCCTGCGCGCTGTTCTTCGGCGCGCAGCCGGCGACGATGGTCGCGGTGACGGGCACCAACGGCAAGACCAGCGTGGCGAGCTTCGTGCGCCGGCTCTGGCAGGAGCTGGGCTACCGCGCGGTCAATCTCGGCACCACCGGGGTCGAGGGCGACTGGCAGGCGCCACTGCGACACACCACGCCCGAGCCGATCACCCTGCACAAGGCACTGGCCGAGGCCGCGAGCGCCGGCGTCGAGCACGCCGCGATGGAGGCCTCTTCGCACGGGCTCGACCAGCGCCGGCTCGACGGCGTGCAGCTGGTTGCGGCGGGCTTTACCAACTTCACCCAGGACCACCTCGACTATCACGCGGACTTCGAAGAGTACTTTGCCGCCAAGGCCGGTCTCTTCGCCCGCGTGTTGCCCGAAGAGGGCACCGCGGTGGTCAATATCGACGATGCCCGCGGCATCGACATGCTCGCCATCGCACGCGCCCGCGGGCAGGAGGTGCTGACCGTGGGCGAGAGCGAAGGCGCCGACCTGCGCCTGCTGGGCCAGCGCTTCGATGCCACCGGGCAGGAGCTGCGCCTGAGCTGGCATGGCGTGGTCGAGCAGCTCCGCCTCAACCTCATCGGCGGCTTCCAGGGGCAGAACGCGCTGGTCGCGGCGGGCCTCGTGATCGCCTGCGGCGCCGAGGCCGAGGACGTGTTCCGCGCGCTGCCCCGGCTCGAGACGGTGCATGGCCGGATGCAGCTCGCCGCGACCCGCGACAGCGGCGCGGCGGTCTATGTCGATTACGCCCACACGCCCGACGCGGTGGCCACCGCCATCAAGGCGCTGCGCCCGCATGTCATGGGCCGGCTGATCGCCATCGTCGGCGCCGGCGGCGACCGTGACGCCGGCAAGCGCCCGCTGATGGGCCGCGCCGCCGCCGAGAACGCTGATCTCGTCATCGTCACCGACGACAACCCGCGCTCCGAGGATCCGGCGGCGATCCGCGCGCAGGTGCTCGAGGGGGCGCCCGAGGCCACCGAGGTGGGCGACCGCGCCGAGGCGATCCTGCGCGGTGTCGATCTGTTGCAGCCGGGCGACGCGCTGCTGGTCTGCGGCAAGGGCCACGAGACCGGGCAGATCGTCGGCGACACGGTCTATCCGTTCGACGATGTCGAACAGGCCAGCGTGGCCGTGGCGGCGCTGGACGGGAGGGGCCTGTGACACTCTGGACGGCCAAGGACGCGGCTGCCGCCACCGGCGGGCAGGTCGCGGGCGACTGGGAGGCCAACGGCGTCTCCATCGACACCCGCACGATCGCCAAGGGCGATCTCTTCGTGGCGCTGAAGGCGGCGCGGGACGGGCATGATTTCGTGGCGCAGGCGCTGGAGAACGGTGCGAGCGCGGCGCTGGTCAGCCGCATCCCGGAGGGCGTGGACCCGGCGAATCTGCTGATCGTGGATGACGTGCAGGCCGGGCTCGAGGCGCTGGGCCGCGCCGCGCGGGCGCGCACGCGGGCCAGGGTCGTGGCGGTCACCGGCTCGGTCGGCAAGACCTCGACCAAGGATATGCTGCGCGTGGTGCTCGGCGCGCAGAGCCGCGTGCACGCCGCCGAGAAGAGCTACAACAACCACTGGGGCGTGCCGCTGACACTGGCGCGGATGCCCGAGGATGTGGATTTCGCAGTCATCGAGATCGGCATGAATCACCCCGGCGAAATCGCCCCTCTGTCGGACATGGCGCGCCCTGATGTGGCGATGATCACCATCGTGGCGCCGGCGCACCTTGCCGCGTTCGAGAGCCTCGAGGGCATCGCGCGCGAGAAGGCGGCAATCTTCGAGGGGCTGGAGCCCGGCGGCACGGCGGTGGTGAACGGCGATCTGCCAGTCTCGCCGCTGCTGGTGGCGGCCGGGGAGGCGAGGGCCGCGCATGTGATCACCTTCGGCGAGGCCGAGGGCAACCATCACCGTGTCACCCATGTCGATATCGGCGACAGCACCACGGTGGTGCAGGGCCGGGCCTGGCGCTCGCCAGTGCTGTTCAAGGTCTCCGTGCCGGGGCGGCATTTCGCGGTCAACGGCATGGGCGTGCTGGCTGTGGCGCATGCGCTAGGGCTAGACCGGGCTCTGGCGGTCACCGCGCTGGGGCAGTGGACCGCTGGCGCCGGGCGCGGCCAGCGCGAGACCATCCTGCTCGACCCGGTGGAGACCCATCTCTCTCTCGAGCTGATCGACGACGCCTACAACGCCAACCCGGCCTCGCTCGCCGCCTCGCTCGAGGTGCTGGCGGGCGCAAAGACCCGAGACGGGGTGGGGCGCGTCTCGCATGGGCGGCGCATCGCCTATCTCGGGGACATGAAAGAGCTCGGCGCCACCGAGGCGGCATTGCACCGCGCGGTGGCAGATCTGCCGGCCATGGAACGGATCGATCTCGTGCATTGCGTTGGTCCGCTGATGCGCACCCTGTGGCAGGCGCTGCCGCAGCACAAGCGCGGCCACTGGACCGAGACCGCCGATGGCATGGCGGCGCGGGTGCGGCATGATATGGATGCGGGCGATGTCGTGCTGGTGAAGGGCTCGCTCTCCACCGGGCTCGGGCGCGTGGTTGACGCGATCCGGCGCATGGGCGTATCCCCCGCGGGCGGCAACGGGTAACGAGGACCACAGCATGCTTTACTGGCTCACCGAACTGAGCGACGGCGGCGACCTGTTCAACCTGTTCCGCTATATCACCTTCCGCGCCGGCGGCGCCTTCCTGACCGCTCTGATCTTCGGCTTCATCTTCGGACGCCCGCTGATCGACGTGCTGCGCAAGCGGCAGGGCAAGGGCCAGCCGATCCGCAACGACGGCCCCGAGGGGCATTTCGTCAAGGCCGGCACGCCCACCATGGGCGGGCTGCTGATCGTGGGCGCGCTGCTGACCTCGACGCTGCTCTGGGCGCGGCTGGACAATCCCTTCGTGTGGATGGTGCTCTTCGTGACCATGGGCTACGCCGCCATCGGCTTTGCCGACGATTACGCCAAGGTGGCCAAGCAGAACACCGCAGGCGTTTCCGGCAAGATCCGGCTTTTGCTGGGCTTTCTGATCGCCGGTCTGGCCGCGGGATGGGCCGCATGGCACCACCCGGCCGAGTTGACCGGCGAGTTGGCCTTCCCGGTGTTCAAGAACGCGCTGCTGGATCTGGGGATTTTCTTCGTGCCCTTCGCGATGATCGTCATCGTGGGGGCGGCAAACGCGGTGAACCTCACCGACGGGCTCGACGGGCTCGCCATCATGCCGGTGATGATCGCCGCGGGCACGCTGGGCATCATCGCCTACGCGGTGGGCCGCACCGACTTCACCGAGTATCTCGACGTGCACTACGTGCCCGGCACCGGCGAAATCCTGATCTTCTGCGCCGGCCTGATCGGAGGCGGGCTCGGGTTCCTGTGGTACAACGCGCCGCCCGCAGCGGTGTTCATGGGCGATACCGGCTCTCTGGCGCTCGGCGGCGCGCTGGGGGCGATCGCCGTGGCCACCAAGCACGAGATCGTGCTGGCCATCGTCGGCGGGCTCTTCGTGGTCGAGGCGCTCTCGGTCATCATTCAGGTGTTCTACTTCAAGCGCACGGGAAAGCGGGTGTTCCTGATGGCGCCGATCCACCACCATTACGAGAAGAAGGGGTGGGCCGAGCCGCAGATCGTGATCCGGTTCTGGATCATTTCGCTGATCCTCGCGCTGATCGGGCTCGCCACGCTCAAGCTGCGCTGATTTGGCGGCGCGCGTCCGCGGGCCGCGCACAGGTCACGTCGACCGGGGGCGTGGCCCCGGTCTCCACGGCTCTGGCGGGCGTGACGCCTTTGCCGCGAGCGGTTCCGATTGCGCCGGACGGCCTGCCTCCGGCGGGAGTATTTTCGACGAAGAGAAGCCAGGGGCGCGGCGCTCCTGGCTTCTTTGGTTCAAAAATACGTCGGGGGTGAATTGGCGCACAGCGCCAAGAGGGGGCTGGCCCCCTCACGCGCCGCGCTCGAGCCGTTCGCTGCTCTGGTCATGGTGCGGCGCTTGCGGTAGCGCTGGGGCGAATGTGAGAGAGCGAGGGCAGGGCGAATGATTCCGGTAACCGGGTTCAATGGTCAGACGGTGGCGGTGCTGGGGCTCGGGCGCTCCGGCCTCTCGGCGGCGCGGGCGCTGCGCGAGGGCGGGGCGCAGGCGCTGTGCTGGGACGACAACCCCGCGGCACGAGCCGCGGCGGAGGCCGAGGGTTTCGAGACCCGCGATCTTTCCGCGCAGGGCGGTTTTGACGGCGTCGCCCGGCTGGTGGTGTCGCCCGGCATCCCGCATCTTTATCCTGCTCCGAACCCGGTCATCGCTGCGGCGTGGGAGGCAGGCGTGCCGGTCGACAATGACATCGGCCTGTTCTTCCGCTCCTTCGGCAGCGGCGCGTGGGAGATGTTCGACCAACCTCCCAAGGTGGTTGCGGTCACCGGGTCCAATGGCAAGTCGACCACCTCGGCGCTGATCCATCACATCCTGCAGAGCGCCGGGCGCGGCAGCCAGCTTGCCGGCAATATCGGCCGCGGCGTGCTTGACATCGAGCCGCCGGAGGAGGGGGGCGTGGTCGTGCTCGAGCTGTCGAGCTACCAGACCGATCTCGCCCGCGCGCTGACCCCGGACGTGGCGGTGTTCACCAATCTCTCGCCGGATCATCTCGACCGGCATGGCGGCCTCGGGGGCTACTTCGCCGCCAAGCGCCGGCTCTTTGCCGAGGGCGGCCCGGACCGCTGCGTCATCGGCGTCGACGAGGCCGAAGGCCGGTACCTGGCGAACCAGCTTGCCGAGGGGGCGGTGGATGACCGGCTCATCCGGGTCTCGGCGGCGCGCAAGCTGAGCGGACCCGGCTGGGATGTCTTTGCCCGCAAGGGCTTCCTCACCGAGTGGCGCAAGGGGCGGCAGGTGGCTTCGATCGACCTGCGGCAGGTGCGTGGGCTTCCCGGCGCACACAACCACCAGAATGCCTGCGCGGCCTACGCGGCGGCGCGCGCGCTGGGGGTGGCGCCGCGGGTGATCGAGGCGGCGTTCCACTCCTTCGAGGGGCTGCCTCACCGGTCCCAGATCGTCGCCGACGCCGGCGGCGTGGTCTATGTCAACGACAGCAAGGCGACCAACGTGGACGCGGCGCTGAAGGCTCTGCAGGCCTTCCCTCGGATTCGCTGGATCTGCGGCGGGCTGATGAAAGAGGGCGGGCTCGAGGCGCTTGCGCCGGGTTTCGACCATGTCGCCAAGGCCTATGTCATCGGCCGTGAGGCAGCGGGCTTTGCGCTCGGGCTTGCCGGGGTCGAGGCCGAGGTCTGCACCGACATGGACACCGCCGTGGCGCGTGCCATGGCCGATGCCGAGCCGGGGGAGACGGTGCTTCTGGCGCCGGCGGCGGCGAGCTTCGACCAGTACGACAATTTCGAGCAGCGCGGCGACGACTTCGCCGCCCGCGTCAAGGCGCGGCTGGCGGGCTGAGGCTCAGGCGCCGGTGCCGATCCGGGACCGGCGCAGCGGCGCGTAGAGCCCCTTTTTGACGGCATCCCGGTGCACGGCGCCGATCTGAACCGGGATTTCGGGGAGCTCGAGGATCTGCGCGATCGCGAGGCGGTGGATGCCGCCGCTTGCCGCGCGCAGCGGAGCGCCGTTGCGGTCGATATGGATCAGGATGCCGCCATGCTCGCGGCGGAAGAAATCGGGCAGCTCGGCCTTGCTCAGGAGGCGCCCGCGGCGACGGGTCTCTTCGAAGACCCGATCCAGCGACTCGTAGCGGTTGAGGATGTCGTCGCGGCTGGCGCATTCGTCGGGTCGCTCGCCGGCGGCGATCTTGCCCATCAGGCTGTCGAAGAGCGGGGTCTGCTCCCAGTCGACGCCATCGAGATAGCGCATACGGCAACTCACCACCTTGACGTTGCCGCCGAAGGTCGTGCGCGACAGGTCCCAGTCGCCTGCGACGACCATGCCGCTCTGGCGCCGGCGCAGGCGGGGGCCGCCCGGCATTGTCCGGCAGGTTTCCCGCACCGCCAGCGGATCGATGTAGATCGCCTCGTCCGACAGCGGCGCCTCAGCGCCGTAAAGTGCCTTGTTCCACGCATCGCGGACGAGCTTGCGCGGCACCTGTGCCTTGAGGTCGCGAATCCAGTTCGTCGGGTGCAGCGTGGGATGATCGGCGAACGCCATCGGCTCGTCTCCGTAACAAACAGACGACGAAAATGTAACGTTTCGATCTCGTTTTCAAGAGGCGGCGCGGCGGGAGGCGATCTCGCGACCGCAGGCGGTGCCGGAAGACCACGCCCACTGGAAATTGTAGCCGCCAAGCCAGCCGGTCACGTCGACCGCCTCGCCGATGGCGAAGAGGCCGGGGACGGACTTGGCCTCCATGGTCTTCGACGACAGCGCCGCGGTCGAGATGCCGCCGAGCGTGACCTCGGCGGTGCGCCAGCCCTCGGTGCCCTGCGGGCGCAGGTGCCAGCCCTGAAGCGCCTCGGCCAGTTCGGCGATGCGGCGGTCCGACAGGTCGGCGAGATTGCCCGCGAGCGGCAGGCTCTCGGAGAGATGCGCCACCAGCTTCGGCGGCAGCAGGTGCCCCAGCGCGGTGGTGACGGCGCGGCGACCGTTCTCGCTGCGGGCGGTTTTCAGCGCTGCCGCCAGATCCTGTCCCGGCAGCAGGTCGACAGCGATGTCCTCGCCCTCGTGCCAGTAGCTCGAGACCTGCAGCATCGCCGGGCCGGAGAGCCCGCGATGGGTGAACAGCATCGCCTCGTCGAACGCCGCCTGTCCGGCGCGTGCCCGCACCGGCAGCGACAGGCCCGAGAGCGTCGAGAAGCGTCCGTCGGGGAAGGTGAAGGGCACCAGCCCGGCGCGGGTCGGCACCAGCGGCAGACCGAACTGCGCGGCAATGTCGTAGGCCAGCCCGGTGGCGCCCATCTTCGGGATCGACTTGCCGCCGGTGGCGAGCACGAGGTTGTGCGCTTTCACTGTCTCCGAGCGGCCCTCGCGGGTCAGTCGCGCGATGAAGCAGCTGCCATCGTGGCTGAGCTCGGCCAGCTCGGTGGAGAGCCAGAGCTCGGCGCCCGCGGTCTCCATCTCGGCGCGCAGCATGGCGACGATCTGGGTCGCCTTGTCATCGCAGAACAGTTGGCCGAGGGTCTTTTCGTGCCACGCGATGCCGTGACGGCTGACCAGCTCGATGAAATCCCACTGTGTGTAGCGCGCCAGCGCGGATTTGCAGAAATGCGGGTTCCCGGAGAGGAAGCGCGCCGGTTCGACCTCGAGATTGGTGAAGTTGCAGCGCCCACCGCCGGAAATGCGGATCTTTTCGCCCGGGGCGCGGGCGTGGTCGATGACCAGCGTGCCGGGCCCGGCATGGGCGGCACACATCATGCCGGCGGCACCGGCGCCGAGGATGAGCGTTTCGATCTGCATGAGGCGCTCAGGAACACGGATCGCCGCGCCGCGCAAGGGCTTGGGGCTGTCCCCGGCTGCGCGGGCGGGCTTTGCCGGCTGCCGACACGCGCCGCAACCAGCGCTTCCCAACCGGGCCGGGCTTTGCTAAGCTTTTTCCACAAGATCCGGGACAACCCGGACGATACAGGCAGTTTGCCGGCTCTGCGCCGGCCATCACGAGCGGTGATCCCATGACGGAAATGGTTTACGGCACGGTGTCCTCCGTGCGCGAGGGCGAACCCGTTCTGCCCAAATGGTGGCGGACGGTGGATCGCTGGGCATTGTCCTGCATTCTCATGCTCTTCGGCGTCGGCATCCTGCTGGGGCTGGCCGCGTCTCCGCCGCTGGCCGAACGCAACGGCTTTGGCCATTTCCATTACGTGCAGCGGCAGGCCTTCTTTGGCGGGCTGGCGCTGACCGCAATGCTTCTGACCTCGATGATGACGCCGGTGCAGGTGCGCCGGATCGCGGTGATCGGCTTCCTCGGCGCCTTCATCGCGCTGCTGGGGCTGCCCTTCCTCGGCACCGATTTCGGCAAGGGCGCGGTGCGCTGGTACTCGCTGGGCTTTGCCAGCGTGCAACCCTCGGAGTTCCTCAAGCCGCTCTTCGTCATCGTCGTGGCCTGGCTGATGGCCGCCAGCCAGGAGATCGGCGGCCCGCCGGGCAAGCTCTGGTCTTTCGGGCTCACGGTGACCATCGTGCTGACGCTGGCGCTGCAGCCGGATTTCGGGCAGGCCTGCCTGGTGCTCTTCGGCTGGGGCGTGATGTGGTTCGTGGCAGGGGCGCCGATGCTGCTGCTGGTGGGGCTTGCCGCGCTCGTGGTGCTGGGCGGCATGGTCGCCTATAACAACTCCGAGCACTTTGCCCGCCGCATCGACGGCTTCCTCACCCCCGAGGTCGATCCCACCACCCAGCTCGGCTACGCCACCAATGCCATCCAGGAAGGCGGCTTCTTCGGCGTGGGCGTGGGCGAGGGCACGGTGAAATGGTCGCTGCCCGATGCCCATACCGATTTCATCATCGCCGTGGCGGCGGAGGAATACGGCCTGATCCTCGTGCTGGCGATCATCGCGCTCTACACCACCGTGGTGGTGCGCTCCATGATGCGCCTGATCCGCGAGCGTGATCCGTTCATCCGCCTCGCTGGGACCGGCCTTGCCGCGATGTTCGGCGTGCAGGCGATGATCAACATGGGCGTGGCGGTGCGGCTGCTGCCCGCCAAGGGCATGACGCTGCCCTTCGTGAGCTATGGCGGCTCGTCGCTGATCGCCGGGGGCATTGCGCTTGGCATGCTGCTGGCCTTCACCCGGACCCGCCCGCAAGGCGAGATCGGCGAAATCCTGCGCGGGCGCGCCCGCTAGGCTGGGTTTTCCCCGCCGCCTGTGCTCTGAGGCGGCGTCGGGCCGCAGGGGCGGCCTGCAGGCAATGAACAACAGCCGGCGCGGCGCTCAGCCGCGCTTCGGCGGACAAGAACGGGAGATCACGGGATCATGGCAGAGCAGTTCCGGCGCCCTCTACTGGTCATCGCGGCGGGCGGCACCGGCGGGCACATGTTTCCGGCGCAGGCGCTGGCGGAGATCATGCTGCGGCGCGGCTGGCGGGTGAAGCTCTCGACCGACGCGCGCGGCGCGCGCTACACCGGCGGCTTCCCCCATTCCACCGAGATCGAGCAGGTGAGCTCGGCCACCTTCGCCCGGGGCGGGGCGCTGTCCAAGCTCGGCGTACCGTTCCGCATCGCCGGCGGCGTGCTGTCGATGATGCGGCGCTTCCGTCGCGACCGGCCCGACGTGGTGGTGGGGTTCGGAGGCTACCCCTCGATCCCGGCGCTGGGGGCGGCGCACCTGATGAAGCTGCCGCGGATGATCCACGAGCAGAACGGCGTGCTGGGCCGCGTCAACGAGATCTTTGCCAAGAAGGTCGACTGCGTCTGCTGCGGCACCTGGCCCACCAAGCTGCCCGAAGGCATCGAGGGCGTGCACACCGGCAACCCGGTCCGCATGGCGGTGCAGGAGCGCGGCGGCGCGGGCTACATCGTGCCCGGTGACTACCCCATGTCGCTGTTGGTGATCGGCGGCAGCCAGGGCGCGCGCATCCTGTCGGACATCGTGCCGCCCGCCATCGAGCGCCTGCCTATGGAGATCCTGCGCCACCTCCGTGTCAGTCATCAGGCGCGCGACGAGGATGGCGAGCGGGTCGCGGAGTTCTACCACCAGCACGGCATCGACGCCGACGTGCAGCCGTTCTTCACCGACATTCCCGCCCGCATGTCCGAAGCGCAGCTGGTGATCTCGCGCTCGGGCGCCTCGTCGGTGGCGGATATCTCGGTGATCGGGCGGCCCTCGATCCTCGTGCCGTACGCGGTCGCGGCGGGCGACCACCAGACGGTGAACGCGCAGGGGCTCGTGGATGCGGGCGCCGCGATCCGCATGCCCGAGAGCAAGCTCAGTGTCGACAGCATGGCCGAGGCCATCGCCGCCGTGCTCGGCAATCCCGAGGGCGCGCTGCAGATGTCGCGCGCGGCGCTGTCGGTGGCGAAACCGAACGCAGCAGAGCATCTCGCGGTTCTGGTGGAGCATCTCGCGGGATTGGGACAGGAACAGGCAGCAGAGGACGGGCAGGCATGAAACACGAACGCGCAGACGCAGGGGGCATGATGAACGCCGCAACCAAACTTCCCGGCGATGTCGGGGCGATCCATTTCGTCGGCATCGGCGGCATCGGCATGTCGGGCATCGCGGAGGTGCTGCTCAACCATGGCTACACCGTGCAGGGCTCGGACCTGAAGGCCTCGAAGATCACCGAACGGCTGGAGAGCCTCGGCGCGCATGTGTTCGAGGGCCAGCGGGCCGAGAATCTCGAGGCCGCCGAGGTGGTGGTGATCTCCTCGGCGATCAAGCCCGGCAACCCCGAGCTCGACGAGGCGCGGCGGCGTGGCCTGCCGGTGGTGCGCCGGGCCGAGATGCTGGCCGAGCTCATGCGGCTGAAATCGAACGTCGCGGTGGCCGGCACGCATGGCAAGACGACCACCACGACGATGGTGGCGACGCTGCTCGATGCGGGCCAGCTCGACCCCACTGTGATCAACGGTGGCATTATCCACGCCTACGGCTCCAACGCCCGCGTCGGACTTGGGGAGTGGATGGTGGTCGAGGCCGACGAGAGCGACGGCACTTTCAACCGCCTGCCGGCGACCATCGCCATCGTCACCAATATCGACCCCGAGCACATGGAGCACTGGGGCTCGATCGAGAACCTGCGCGACGGCTTCTACCAGTTCGTCTCGAACATCCCGTTCTACGGTCTGGCGGTGTGCTGCACCGACCATGCCGAGGTGCAGGCGCTGGTGGGTCGGGTCAGCGATCGTCGGGTGACCACCTACGGTTTCAACGCCCAGGCCGACGTGCGCGCGGTCAACCTGCGCTACGAGAAGGGCATCGCCCATTTCGACATCCTGCTGCAGGGCGAGGACAGCAAGATCGAGGAGTGCACCCTGCCGATGCCCGGCGATCACAACGTGTCGAACGCGCTGGCCGCCGTGGCGGTGGCGCGCCATCTCGGCATGACGCGCGAAGAGATCCGCGCGGCGCTCGCGGCCTTCGGTGGCGTCAACCGCCGCTTCACCCGCGTGGGAGAGGTCAACGGGGTGACGGTGATCGACGATTACGGCCACCACCCGGTTGAGATCGCCGCGGTGCTCAAGGCTGCGCGCCAGGCCAGCGAGGGCCGGGTCATCGCGGTGCACCAGCCGCACCGCTATTCGCGCCTGCACACGCTGTTCGACGATTTCTGCGCCTGCTTCAACGAGGCAGACGTGGTCGCAATCGGCGATGTCTACGGCGCTGGCGAGGACCCGATCGAGGGCGCCAGCCGCGACGATCTCGTCGCCGGGCTGATCCGCCACGGCCATCGCCATGCCCGCGCCATCCACGACGAGGACGATCTCGAGCGGCTGGTGCGCGAGCAGGCGCGCCCGGGCGACATGGTGGTCTGCCTCGGCGCCGGCACGATCTCGAGCTGGGCCAACAACCTGCCGGATCGTCTGAGCCGCGAGGCCTGAGCCGGCGAAGATTTTTCGTCCGAAAAATCTTGTCCGACCCTGCGCCTGACAGGAATTTTCGTACGAAAATTCCTGTTTCTTCCGCTTGCGGGGGGGAGGCCGGCGGGGCAGGCTAACCACGTCGTCACCGCGAAAGGACCGCCCCATGCCCGTCTCGCTGTTGCTGGCCTGCGCCTGGGGCATCGTGGCCAATCTCGCCGCCATGCTGCCCTCGCGCGACAACCACTGGACCCGCGCCTATCTGCTGATCGCCAGCGGCCTGCCGATCCTCGGCTACGTGGTCTGGGAGAGCGGCCCGTGGATCGGGCTGGTTGTCTTGCTCGCGATGATGAGCGTGTTGCGCTGGCCGGTGCTCTACCTCTGGCGATGGCTGCGCCGGCGGTCTCGTCCCGGCGCATGACAAAGGGGGCACACGGCCCCCTCTGGTGATCTTGGTTCTGCGAGCGTCGCTCAGTCGGCGGCGCAATCCGAGATGCGGGTCGCCAGATCCCCGATCAGAGCAGGGTAGAATCCCGCACCGGGCTCGAGCGCCATGCCGAGCGGGTCGAGCTCGGCGACTTTTACCTCCGTGCCCTCGGTGACCGCATCGATCAGCCGCGAATCGAACTGCGGCTCGGCAAAGACACAGGTGGCACCGGTTTCGGCAATGGCATCGCGCAGTTCCGAGAGGCGCGCAGGGCTCGGCGCGGTGGCGTCCGAGAGCTGGATGGCGCCGAGCACGTTGAGGCCGAAAGTGTCCTCGAAATACTGGTAGGCGTCGTGGAACACCACGAACCGGCTGTCCCGAGCGGCGTCCAGCTGCGCGCGCGCCGTGGTGACGGCGGCATCGATCTCCGCTTGCGCCGCCTCGGCATTGGCACGGTAGGCGCCGGCATTCTCACGGTCGGCCTCGGCCAGTGCGTCGGCGATCACGCCGAGCCAAGCGCGGGCATTGGCGGGCGAGAGCCAGACATGCGGATCTTCCGGGCCGTGATCGTGGCCATGGGCGTCCGCGGCGTGATCGTCGTCGTCGTGATGCGCGTCAGAATGGCCTTCATGATCGTGATCATCATGGTCATCATCGTCGTGGTCGTGGTCGTGGTCGTGGTCGTGGTCGTGGTCGTGGTCGTGGTCGTGGTCGTGGTCTTCGTGCGCATGCTCTCCATGCGCGTGCCCGTCGTCCCCATGGTCATGATCGTGCTCGAATAATGCCCCGTCGCGGGTGGCGAGATGCGCGGTGACCTCGGCGTCGAACAGCGCCAGCTCGGCAGCGCTGCCGGCGATGGCGTCGATCTTGCGGCCGATGCCCGGCGACAGTTCGGCGCCGATCCAGACCACCAGATCCGCATCCTGAAGGTTGCGGGCCTCGGACGGGCTCAGCGCGTGATCATGCGGCGAGGCCCCTTGCGGCACCAGCAGTTCGGGCGTCCCCAGATCGCCCATCACCGAAGCCACCAGTCCCTGCACGGGGGCGATGTCGGTGACCACCTTGGGCACCTCGGCGCAAAGCGGGCTGGCCAGGAAGAGCGCGGGGAGGAGCGGTTTCAGCATCGTCTTCATCTCGTTATAGTATAACATCGCGGGCTTGATACTGGCCACGCTATAACATATCAAGCCCATAATTGATGGAGGCCGCCATGGACGCGCTCGGGTTCACCCACCACGATCACCAGCATTGCATCTCGCAGGCGATGAGCGCCGCCGAGGAAACCTGCGCCGAGCAGGGGCTCCAGCTCACCCCGCAGCGCCGCCGGGTGCTCGAGATCCTGCTCGAGAAGCATCGCGCCATGGGCGCCTACGAGCTGCTCGACGTGCTGCGTGCCGAGGGGATCGGCGCGCAGCCGCCGACGGTCTACCGGGCGCTGGATTTCCTCGTGGGCAACGGCTTTGCACACAAGATCGAGCGGCTGAACGCCTTTGTCGCCTGCGCCCATCCCGGCGAGCGCCACGCCCCCGCCTTCCTGATCTGCTCGGACTGTGGCGCGGTGGCCGAGATGCCTTCGCGCGAGATCGCGCAGGCGGTGCGCAAGGCTGCCGGCACGCTCGATTTCGAGGTGGCGCGCATGGTGATCGAGGCCGAGGGACGCTGCCCAGACTGCCGGACGGCCGCGGCATGAACCTGATCGAGGCGCAGCGTCTCGAGGTGACGCTCGGCAGCCACAAGGTGCTGAGCCATGTCGACTTTCACGTCGCGCCGGGCGAGATCGTCACCATCGTGGGCCCGAACGGGTCGGGCAAGTCGACCCTCTTGCGGACGCTGTTGGGCGCGCTGCGCCCGGATGCAGGCAAGGTGACCCGCAAGCCCGGCCTGCGGCTGGGCTACGTGCCGCAGAAGCTGATGATGGATCCGACCCTGCCGATGAACGTGATGCGCTTCCTGTCGTTGCCGAAGCGCGTACCGGCGGCCGAGCGGCAGGCGGCGCTCGACGAGGCTGGGGCGGGCACGCTCGGCGAGCGGCCGATGTCCGGGCTCTCGGGCGGGCAGTTCCAGCGCGTGTTGCTGGCGCGCGCGCTGCTCGAAAAGCCCGACCTGTTGCTGCTCGACGAGCCGACGCAGGGGCTCGACCAGCCCGGCTCGGCGGCGTTCTATAGGCAGGTCGAACATATCCGCGAGCATCTGGGCTGTGCCGTGGTGATGGTCAGCCACGAGTTGCACGTGGTGATGAGCGCCTCGGACCGGGTGGTGTGCCTGAATGGCCATGTCTGCTGTCAGGGCCACCCGGAGGTGGTGGCGCAGGCGGCGGAGTACCGGGCGCTTTTCGGCACCGGCACCGCCGGCGCGCTGGCGCTCTATCGGCATGAGCACAGCCATCGCCATGATGCGGCCTGCGATCACGATCATGGTCACGCGCACGATCACGGCCACGCGCATACCCGTTCGGAGGCAAGCTGAATGCTCGACGATTTCCTCGTGCGTGCCGCGCTGGCGGGGCTGGGCCTTGCCCTCGCGGCGGCGCCGCTGGGCTGTTTCGTGGCGTGGCGGCGCATGGCCTATTTCGGCGATGCCACCGCCCATGCGGCCATCCTCGGCGTGGCGCTGTCGCTTGCCCTGTCGCTGCCGGTGGTCATCGGCACGATGGTCGTGGCGCTGCTGATGGCCTTTCTGGTGGGCTCGCTCACCGACCGGGGGCTGGCGATGGACACGGTGCTGGGGGTGCTGGCCCATAGCGCGCTGGCCCTGGGTCTCGTGGCGGTGACCTTCGTGCCCGGGGTGCGACTCGATCTCTCGGCCTATCTTTTCGGCGACATCCTCGCGGTGACCAAGGTCGACCTCGCGGTGATCTGGGCCGGGGCGGGCGCGGTGATCGCGCTGATCGCGTGGCGCTGGCAGGCGCTGCTGACGGCCACGGTCTCGCCGGATCTGGCCTATGCCAGCGGGCTCGACCCGCGGCGCGAGCAGCGCATCCTGACGCTGGCGCTGGCGCTCACCGTGGCGGTCGCGATCAAGGTGGTGGGGGCGCTGCTGGTCAGCGCCATGCTGCTGATTCCCGCCGCCGCCGCCCGGCCGCTGGCGCGCAGCCCGGAGGGCATGGCGCTGATCGCCGCCGGCATCGGCGCAATGGCGGCGCTGTCCGGGCTGTGGGGGGCATTCCTGCTCGACACGCCGGCGGGCCCGTCGATGATCAGCGCCGCGGCCCTGCTTTTTGCCGCCACCAGCGCGGTGCGTCTTCTGAAGAAATAAGCCCGGCGCCCTCCGGGGCGTCGCAACGATTCGCGGCACACCGCGCGCGACAGAGCCCGTCGATCAGGGACGCGGCAACCCGCGATCAGGCACCAAAATCTTGGAGGGGGAGGGTGGTACCGCCTTCCCGGTTCGAACGGGAGACCTCTTGATCCACAATCAAGCGCTCTAACCTACTGAGCTAAGGCGGCACGTTGGGGGGAAATACCGTCGGCTCCGGAGGATTGCAAGTCAAAATCCGGACCTTGTTCCGGCGATCAGAGTGGGCGCTCCCAGACCTGCTCGACCAAGGCCTGGCCGTAGTTCCGGATCGGTGTCGAACGCGTGCAGGCAAAGCCGTTCCGGGCATAGAGCGCACAGGCCGCGCGGTGGCTTTCATGGGTGCCGAGAACAATCTGGCGATAGCCATGCCCGCGTGCGAAGCCCATGCAGGTCTCGAGCAGGCGTCGGCCTTGGCCAGTGCCGCGCGCCTCCGGTTCCAGCAGAAACAGGCGCAGCCGCGCGGTGCGGTCGTCCTCGCGAACGCAGAAGATGCTGCCGAGCCGACGCGCCCCGTCGCGCAGGATCCAGCCGCGCTCGCACGTGGGGTCGTGAGCCGTCTCGAAATCCCGCAGAACCGCATCGACCACGACCGGGAAGCTGGCATCGAAGCCGTTCTCGGCGGCGTAGAGGCGGCCATGGGCCTCGACCAGCCAGTCATGATCGGCGCTGGTATAGGGGGTGATCTCGGGCAGGGTCATGGCAGTCATGGCGCCACGGTTCCACCGCGCGGCTTGCAAATCAAGCCCGCCGGGGCTACCTCGCAGGGATGCCGCGCGGGGTTGCGCGGCCAGACGAGGACGAGGCCATGGGTATCAACACCGAACGCGACATCGAAGCCAACCTGCAGATCGGTCCGACGGATCAGGCCATGGTCCGGATCTTCGTGGCCGCGGGAGACGCCGAGATCCCGATGGATTTCGAACCCGAAGAGGCCGAGGAAATCGCAGAAGAGATCCGCGCCGCCGCCGCCGCCGCGCGCAAGATGAAGGGCCGCCGCTAAGGCCTTGAAATGCAGCCGGCCTAGCCGATCCGGCCATCCAGCATCGCGCCGGGATCGCGCAACGCCTGCAGCCGGCGTGCCGCGTGGATCGCGAAACGCCGGGTGAGCGCGTTGCGTCGGGCGCCCGCGAGCTTGCTCTCGGGGCCCATGCGCAGGATTTCCGCGTCGTAGGCATCGGCGATGATCAGCCCGGTGCCCTCGGGCAGCAGATCGGTCGGAAACGCCTCGTCCACCGCCCAGAAATAGCGGTCGCACCAGTCGAGATAGCCCTGCCACTTGCCGTCCGACATGAAATCGGCGCGGCTGCTCTTGCACTCGATCACCCAGATCTCGCCCTTCGGTCCCAGCGCCATCACGTCGACGCGCTTGCCGCGCTCGGGCACGAACTCTTCGACCACGGCGAAGTTATGCGCCCCCGAGAGGTGACGGCACACGCCGCGCGCCAGAAGCTGGCCGGGCATCAGGACGGGATCGGACTGAAGGGTCATGGCGCAAGTATGAACAATCCGTGAACAAACGCAAGCATCTGCCCCGTCACTCTTCCTTGAGCGCTGGAAGCCCCTAACTTCTTACAAATGTGCTTACGGGAGACCCGCGTATGAGTGACGAGAGGATGAGCGACGAGACGGGGATGCCCCGCCATCAGGCGCGGCGCGTGCGCCATGCCCGCGAATTGCAGGACCACCTGAACTGGCTCGACACGTTTTCGGGCACCGCGCTCGGCGTGCTGGCGGTGGCGTCCGGGATCTACACCTATCTCGGCGTGTCCTCGCTGCTCGACGACAACGGCGCGATGACGGTGTTTGCCGCCATCGCTTACTCCGTCGCCGTCTCGGTCGGGATCTTCGTGTTCTGGTCCTACCTGATGCGACTGTTCCCGGCGGTGCGCACGGCGCGGGCGCGGATCGGCCTGCTGGGCGCGATGGGGCTCGGCAGCCTCGCCATCGTGGCCATGTCCTCGTGGCTCAATGCCGCGGCGCTGGCGGGCTCGGCAGCCATCGAGCAGCATCTCGCCAAGACCGTGCAGGATTACCAGTCCTCGCTCGAGCGCACCCATGAGATCGCGCTTTCGGCGCAGGCGCTGGAGCGTGACGTGTCGCGGGTGCGCCAGAGCTTCGAGGACCTCTCCGAGCAGGAGGCGCAGGGCACGCTTTCGGGGCTTGCCGGGCGCGGTGCGGTGTTCCGGGTGCTGCGGCAGAAGGCGGCGGAGCTCTCGGCGCTCGAAACCCAGATCGCGGGTCAGACGCCGCTGGTGCAATCCGCCTTTACCGAAGGCAACACCATCCTGTCGCAGATGCGGGCGCTGACGGTCGAACCCGGCCCGGTCGAGGCGCGCTCGGTCGAATTCTCCGAGGCGGCGGTGCAGCTGCAGGGGCTGATCGCGCAGCTGCGGCAGCTCTCGGTGGCACCGCTGGTGGAGCGCGCGGCGCAGGATCTCTCGGCGTCCGTGGTGCTGCCAGAGCTCGACGGCAGCACCGAGGAAATCCGCGGCAACCAGACCGCCACCATCGACTCGGTGCTCGAGGCGCTGGCCAGCCGGGCGGCGACGCTGGAACAGGCGGCGCGCGAGGTCATGGCGATGACGCCCGCGGCGGAGGTGACCTACACGCCGGTCTCGGCGGCGGATGCGGTGATCCTCTACGCCCGCAACTTCGTGCCCTCCTGGGCCGGGGCCATCGCCATCGACCTGTTGCCGGCGGTGCTGGTGCTGATCCTCGCCGTGACGCAGGCGGCGATCCGCGAGAACCGCGAGGATGCCGCCATCGAGGACACCATGACGCTCAGCGAGCTGCGCTCGGCGCTCTCGGCGCTGCGCGACGTGGAAACCGACATGTCGCGGATGCCTGAGGTGCGCGACCGGGCAGGGGATCCGCCCGGCGATCTGCCCGAGAGCACCGCACGGCCGATCTCGCCCGCGGTGGAGGAGGCTGAGTCGCCAGACCCATCGCCCACTCGTCGCGAAGCGGATGTGGCGCGGCTCAAGGGCGCGGGCAGCTGATGCGCGGGCTGACGGTCGGGCGGGTGCTGACCGGCATCCTCGCCTTCCAGATCACCATCGGCGCCTTCCTCGTTCTGGGCGACATGCGCGCCAACGGCTTTCGCCTGCCCAGCATGACCCCCGCGGCGCCGCGCTTGTCCGAGCCGGTGCGCCCGGGCGATCAGCGCCGGGTCTTCGATCCGTCGCGTCAGCGTCCACCGCTCGACCCGGCGCGCGATGCCGGTGAGTTGCCCGAGCGGCTCACGCTGACGGAGACCGGCACCGGCGGGGAATGGCGGCTCGAGGGGGCCATCGCGCCGGGCGATGGCGCGCGCGTGATCGGGCTGATCGAGGCGGCCGATCCGGCGGTCGAGACGCTGGTTCTGCAAAGCCCCGGCGGCTCGGTGGGCGATGCGCTCGAGCTTGGCCGGCACCTGCGCGAGGCCGGTATCGGGACGCGGATGTTGCGGGGCGAAATCTGCTATTCGGCCTGCCCCTATCTTCTTGCGGGCGGTGCGCGCCGCGACATCGAGGAGGGCGCCTCGGTGGGCGTGCACCAGCACTACTTCGGCAAGAGCACCATTCTCCCGGCCTTCGTGGCGGTCGAGGACATCCAGCGCGGGCAGGGCGAAGTGATGATCTATCTCGAGGAGATGGGCATCGACCCGCTGGTGATGAGCCACGCTCTGACCACGCCCTCGGACGAGATCTACCTGCTGCTGCCGGAAGAGCTGGAGCGTTACAATTTCGTGACGGTCGAAGAAGGCTGAATTCGCAGCAAGCCCTTGCCGAACCGGCTGGTCGCGACTATCTCGCGCTCAGGCGGGTTCTGCCCTTCTCGTTCATGGTTGCATTCCGGTGGCCTTAAGCAATTCCGAGGGAGTTGGCTCTGTCCGGGCCCTGGTCCGGTTATCTGACGCCCACCTGTATATACAGGTCCTCGGGAATGAGATAACCCCACGGTTGGTGTGGTTCCCGCCGCTATCCCACAGCACTCACTTGATCGACAGGCGCGATGTGCCTGCGAGTCCGCTATCGGCGGAAGGGAAACCGGCCTGTGCCAAGTTCGGTTGGGCGCGTGTCGCCCACAAGGCCTGAAGGGCTTTTCCCTCAAAGCGTTGCGGCGCGATCCTCATGCTGTTCGGCGGGGCGATCTCAGGTCTTTTCGTCGTCCGACGACCGGTTGATCTCGGGGTCATTGTAGTCGTTGGGATCGTAATCCACGGGATCGTAGGCTTCTTCGTGCTCGGGGATCCCGGTGACATGCGTGGTGCCGGTTTCTTCGTTGTAGACCAGCCCGTAGCTGGCGCGGCCCTCGGTGCGGTATCTCAGATATTCGTGGATGCATGCGTAGAGGAAGGCCAGTGCGAAGGGCACGATGATCAGGAAGGCAATCGTCTGAGCTTGCAAGGAGGAGGTCCTCTTCGTTGTGATCGGTCGATTGTCGGCTGCGGTCGCCGCACCGTGCGGGCCGCGGCCGGCGGCATCCGAGGACGCGCGCACCGGCACCGTAGGATGAAACAACGTTACCAAACTGTCATTGTTCCTGTCTAAGCCCAAGGCCATATGGCCAGAACAGACAAAAGCGCCCCATGGGGCGCTTTTTCCGTCTCCGGATAACGGGACCGTGACGTTTAGGCTCAGTGACGGCGACGCGTCAGCTGGTTGCGGGGCGCCTGATCCACCGGCACGCGTACCGGCTGGTAGTCGAGCACCATGTCGCGCTTGCCACCGGACGGGGGCGTGCCGTTGTCCTGCATGCGCATCACCGAGATGGCGAACTGGACACCGGCAAAGACCAGCCCGTTGAACAGCCAGAGCAGGAAGACGGCCAGCAGGCCGGCCTCGGTATGGGTGACGAGATGGTAGAGATTCGCGACGTTCTGCCAGAGAAGGATGCCGACGAATACGGTCGACAGGCCGAAGCCGGCAAGGATCTGAAGGATGTACAGACGGATCAAACGGGGCATTGCGAAGTCTCCTTCCTCTTGAAGGCAAGGTATCTCACATCGGTCCGATGGCAAGCGCAAAGCGCCTCTCGAGACCGTTATATCTCTAATGTGGAATGCATTGGCCGGTTTTGCAAGCAGTGCGCCACCGGAGGGCAGGCTTGCGCTGCGGTGTCGGGATTCTTTTCGAAACATGCGACGGAAACTGGCCTTTGCATCGTGTTAGACCAGTTGAGCAGAACTCGAGACAATCGAACGAGAGGTTTCATGCACCGAGCTTGCGTCTATCGCCCGTCATGGCTTGCAGGATTTTCCATGGCGACAGTCATCTTGTCGTCTTGGGGAGGAGACAGCAGCGCACAACAGGCCGGAGGCGCCCAGGGGGGAGGGGCGACCGAGGTCGGGGTCATCACGTTGGAGCGCGAGCCGGTGCCCTTCACCACCACCGTGCCGGGCCGCGCCGTGGCCTACCAGCAGGTGGATATCCGGCCGCGGGTCGGGGGGATGATCTCGGAGATCGTCTACGAGTCGGGTCGCCCTGTCGCGGCGGGCGACGTGCTCTTTCGCATCGAGGACGACACCTACCGCGCCGATGTCGCCTCGGCGCAGGCCGCCGTCGATCTGGCGCAGGCCTCGGTCGATGCGGCGCAGGAGACGGTGACCCGCTACGAGAACCTGCTCGGTACCGGCGTCACCGCCGAAGATATGGCCACCGCGCGCGTCTCGCTCAAGCAGGCCGAGGCCGATCGCAGCTCGGCGCAGGCGGCTCTCGAGGTGGCGCGGCTCGATCTCGAACGCACCGAGATCACCTCGCCGATCTCGGGCTATGCCACGGTGCCGACCGTCTCGGTGGGGGCGCTGGTGACCGAGAACCAGACCGATGCGCTTACCACGGTCACGCGGCTCGATCCGATCTATGTCGACGTGGCCGAATCGAGCCGCCGCGTCGGAGAGATCCGCAACCGTTTCGACACCGGCTCGTTGCAGCGCGGCGACCGGCTCGAGATCAATCTCGAGCTCGAGACCGGCGACACCTATTCCGGTGAGGGCGAAATGGTGTCGCCCGGCACCACCGTCTCGACCACCACCGGCACCACCGAGATGCGCCTGCGCTTCGAGAATGCCGAGCGCCGCATCATGCCGGGCCAGTACCTGCGGGTCGACATCACGATCGGCACGATTCAGGCGGTGCTGGTGCCGCAGGGCGCCACCTCGCGCGCCTCGAACGGCGAGTTGACCGCCTTCGTGGCCGTGGACGGCCTTGCGGAGGAGCGTGTGCTCGAGGATCAGGGCAGCTACCGCAATGCCTGGGTGGTGACCGAGGGTGTCGAGGCCGGCGAGAGCCTGATCGTCGACGGGCTCAGCAACCTGCAGGACGGCGCGGCGGTGAGCACGCTGCCGGTGACGATCTCGGAGGACGGGGTCGTGACCGAGGTCCAGGACAGCGCGGACGAGGGCTGAGACAGTGGGAACCTTCTTTATTCGCCGCCCGGTCTTTGCCTGGGTGCTGGCGCTCATGACCATGCTCGCCGGAGCGTGGTCCTTCCTCTCCCTGCCGGTGTCGCAGTATCCCGATATCGCCCCCACCACCGTGCGCGTCTCGGCCAGCTATCCCGGCGCCACCGCCGAGGCGGTCGAGAACTCCGTCACCCGGGTGATCGAGGATTCGATGACCGGGCTCGAGGGCATGATCTACATGACCGCGCGCTCCTCCCAGGGCTCGGCCTCGTTGTCGCTGACCTTCGATGACAGCGTCGATCCGATCGATGCTCAGAACGAGGTGCAAACCAAAGTCAGCCAGGTCGAGAGCCAGCTGCCCTCGGCGGTGCAGAGCCAGGGTGTCAGCATCCGCCGCTCGACCTCGTCGATCCTGATGGTCGGTGCGCTGGTCTCGACCGATGGCGCGCATTCGACGCTCGAACTGGGCGACATCCTGAGCGAGACCGTCGAGGGGCCGATTCAGCGTACCGACGGCGTGGGCGGCATCAACGTCTTCGGCTCGGGCTATGCCATGCGCATCTGGCTCAAGCCGCTGGCGCTGGCGCGCTACCAGCTGACCCCGTCGGATGTGGTCGCGGCGGTGCAGAACCAGAACACCACCGTCTCGGTCGGCTCGCTGGGTGAGCAACCCACGGTCCAGGGCCAGCAATTCACCGCCACCATCACCGCGCAGAGCCAGCTTACCGGCGTCGAGCAGTTCGAGCGGATTCTGCTCAAGACCGAGGAGGATGGCGGCGCCGTACGGCTGGCCGACGTGGCCGATGTGGAGATCGGGCAGGAGAGCTACGGCGGCGACTCGCGCTTCAACGGACTCAACGCCGCGGGCTTCGGGGTCAACCTCGAGACCGGCGCCAATGCCGTCGACACCGCCAATGCGGTCAAGGCGACGATGGCGCGGCTCGAGAACACGCTGCCCGAGGGCGTCGCGTTCCGCATCTCCTACGACACCTCGCCCTTCGTCGAGCTGTCGATTGAACAGGTCTATCACACCCTGATCGAGGCGGTGGTGCTGGTCTTCCTCGTGCTGATCGTCTTCCTGCAAAGCTGGCGCGCCACGCTGATCCCGCTGATCGCGGTTCCTGTGGTGCTTTCGGGCACTTTCGCGGTGCTCTATGCCACCGGCTTCACCATCAACACGCTGACCATGTTCGCCATGGTGCTGGCCATCGGCCTTCTGGTCGACGATGCCATCGTGGTGGTCGAAAACGTCGAGCGCATCATGGACGAGGAGGGGCTTTCGGCCCGGGAGGCCACCAAGAAGAGCATGGGGCAGATCACCTCGGCACTTCTCGGCATCAACGTGGTGCTGGCGGCGGTGTTCCTGCCGATGGCGTTCTTCGGCGGCTCTACCGGTGTGATCTACCGGCAGTTCTCGATCACCATGGTGACGGCGATGACCCTGTCGCTTCTGGTGGCGATCATCCTGTCGCCGCCGATGTCTGCCAAGCTGCTGCGCCCGCGCGACGAGATGATCCGCTTCGCACCGGCGCGCTGGTTCAACCGCAGCCTCGACCGCGTCACTGACGCCTATGGCGGGGGCGTCAAGGCGAGTCTGCGCGCGCCTGCTGTGATGCTGGGGCTGCTGGCGCTGGTGCTGGGCGGCGCGTGGTGGGTCAACGAGCGGCTCGAGAGCTCGTTCATCCCGACCGAGGATCAGGGCGTCCTGATCACCATGGTGTCGCTCTCGGAAGGCGCGACCTCGCAGCAGACCCTGGAAACCGTCAAGGAGGTCGAGACCTATCTGCTTGAAGAGGAGGGCGAGGCGGTCGAGGCGACCTTCGCGGCGCTGGGCTTCGGCTTCGGCGGCAGCGGACAGAACAGCGCGATGGTCTTCGTGAAGCTGCGCGACTTCGAGGCGCGGCAGGACGATCCCGCGCTCTCTGCCGCCAATGTCTCGGCCCGCGCCAACGCGCGCTTTGCCGGGCACCGGGCGGGGCGGGTGATGATCATGCAGCCTCCCGCGATCCCGGGCCTCGGCAACACCGGCGGCTTCTCGATGTATCTCATCGACCAAGCCGGCAACGGCGCCGAGGCGCTCAAGACCGCGGCGGAGCAGCTGGTGGCGCTGGGCGAGGAGAACGCGCTGGTGACCAATGTTGATGCCCGCGGCACCGAGGAGGACAGCGCGCTGCGAATCGACATCGACCAGGAAAAGGCCGAGAGCTTCGGCGTCTCGCTGTCGGCGGTGAACAGCATGCTGTCGGTGATCTTCGCCGGCTCCGACGTGAACGATTTCGTCCTCGGCGCCTCGCTGCGCCCGGTGATCGTGCAGGCCGCGCCCGAGCACCGGATGCAGCCCGAGGACATCATGAAGTGGTACGCGATCAACGCCAGCGGAGAGATGGTGCCGTTTTCGGCCTTCATGACCACCGACTGGGAGCCCGTCGCACCGTCTCTGCAACGCTACGGCGGCACCGCGGCGCTGGAGATCTCCGGTTCGGCGGCGAACGGCGTCAGCTCCGGCGCGGCGATGGATGCGATGGAGGAGATGGTCGCCAGCCTTGATGGCGGCTACGGCAGCGCCTGGACCGGAATCAGCTACCAGGAGCGGCAGTCCGGCGATCAGGCGCCGTATCTCTACGCCATCTCGGCGCTGGTGATTTTCCTCGCCCTCGCGGCTCTCTACGAGAGCTGGTCGATTCCGTTCTCGGTGATGCTCGCTGTGCCGGTCGGGGTTCTTGGGGCGTTGCTTGCGGCCTGGGCCTTTGGCCAGTCCAACGATGTCTACTTCAAGGTAGGCATGTTGACGACCATCGGTCTGGCGGCGCGAAACGCCATCCTGATCGTCGAATTCGCCGAGGAATTGCGTCGCGAGGGCCGCTCGATCACCGAGGCCGCGGTCGAGGCGGCCCGCCTGCGCCTTAGGCCGATCCTGATGACCGCGCTGACCTTCATCCTCGGCGTGGTTCCGCTCGCAACCGCCAGCGGGGCAGGGGCAGCGGCGCAAAACGCCATCGGCACCGGGGTGATTGGTGGCATGATTGCCTCAACTTTCGTCGGGATTTTCTTGGTCCCTGCCTTTTATGCTTTAATCATGCAAATACTGTCGGCAACGCGTTCCAGAGTATCGAGCAGATGACCCCGAAAAAAACAGCCCTACTTTCCCTTACATTGGGACTCGCGGCCTGCACCGTCGGGCCCGAGTATCAAGCCCCCAGCGAAACCCTCGCCGTGGCCTTTGCCGAAGGCAGCGCCCAGCCGATCGGGCAGGCGGCCCAGCAGTACTGGTGGCGTGCCTTCAACGACAACATGCTGAACGAGCTGGTGCAGACCGGTCTCGACCAGACCTCGACATCCAGACCGCGGTCGCGCCGGTGGCGGAAGCACAGGCCGTGGCCCGGGCGACGGGCCTTCCGAGCCTGGTGAGCGGCAACCTCTCGGCGCAGAGAAGCGTTTCCGGCAATGAGATGATCGACAACACCGCGACCAACTCGGGGTCGTTCAACCCTGCGATCGTGCTCGACCTGTTTGGTGGCGAACGGCGCTCGCGCGAAGCGGCGCTGGTTTCGCTGCAATCGGCAGAGCTGAGCGTCGGCACCGCCCGGCTGGCCTACCTGTCGTCGCTGGTGACCAACTATATCGACATGCGCTACTTCCAGAACGCGCTCGCGATCAACCGTCAGACGATTGAGACCCGGCGCGAGACCCTGTCGCTGGTGCAGAGCCAGCGCGAGGCGGGGGCGGCCACCGCACTCGACGAGGCGCAGGCTCAGGCCAGCCTCGATGCCGACCTCGCGTCGCTGCCGGGGCTGGAGTCCGGGTTCTACTCGGCCACCTACGCCATCGCGACGCTTCTGGCGCAGCCGGTGCAGAGCATCGAGGACCGCCTCGAGCGTGGTGCCGCGCAGCCGCGTCCCGCTTCGGGCGCAGATGTCGGCGTACCTGCGGACCTGGTGCGCAACCGCCCCGACGTGCGCGCCGCCGAGCGCAACCTCGCCGCCGCCACCGCCGAGATCGGCATTGCCGAGGCGGCGCTTTACCCGTCGCTGACGCTGGGCGGCACGATCACCCGTACCGAGGGCTTCAACTCGTGGACCTTTGGCCCGTCGGTGGTTCTGCCGGTGCTGAACCAGCCGGCGCTGCGCGCCCAGCGTGACCAGCAGGCCGCGCAGGCCGAGCAGTCGGAGTTGCAGTGGCGTTCCTCGGTGCTTGACGCCGTGGAAGAGGTGCAAAGCGCCCAGACCAGCTATCTGCGCAACCGTCGCGCCGTGGCGGGCTACCAGCGCAGCGTCGCTTCGAACGAGCGCGTGGTCGAGTTGTCGCGCGAAACCTATCGCGGCGGCACCACGACCCTGCTCGACCTGCTGACCGTGCAGCGCGCGCTCTCGAGCGCACGCCTGACGCTGGCCTCGAGCGTGCGCGATCTCGCCACCAGCTGGGCGTCGCTTCAGGTGGCTGCCGGCAAGGGCTGGTCGGTTCCGACCGCCGCGTCGAGCGCCACGCCGACCGTCGCCGGCGACAGCTGAGCCGTACCGGCCCGCCCGTCGCAAGGCGGACGGGGAAGCTGAAAAACATTGGGCCGCGCCCGGGGATCCCGGACGCGGCCCTTTTCATGTGCGCTTCAGACGCGTGGGCGCTTAGAAGCGGTAGTTCAGGCCCACGGTCGCGGTGGTTGCGCCGATCTCGAGGTCGTCATCGTCAAAATCGCTGAACTCGTTGTACTTCACGTCGCCGCTGAGGGTGACGTTGTCGGCCACGTAGGTCTCGGCACCGACGCCCACGTAGTAGCCGTTGGAGTCGCCGGCATCGAGGCTGCCACCATCGGTCATGGCGCGGGCATAGCCGCCCTGGCCGTAGACCATGGTCGTGCCGAGGTCATAGCCGACGCGGCCACCGACACGCGCCATGCTCTCGAGGTCACCTGCCTCGCCGAGGTCGATATCGGCGCCTTCATATTCCACGCCGGCACCGGCGATCCAGTTGCCAAAATCGTGGTCGTAATAGGCGTTGAGGCCGTAGACCGCGCCGTCGGAGGTCTCGTCTTCGGGGCCGTCAGGATCGGCATAGCCGTAGCCCAGCTGAACACCGACCGAGGGACCGGTCCAGTCGCCGGTGACCGGCGACGCGACGGGGGCGACGGGCGCCACCGGCGCGGGCTCGACCGGGGTCTGATCGAGAGAACCCGCGAAGGCCGGGGTGGCGAGGAAGGGGACGAGGATGAGCGGTTTGAAGGTCATGTCTTCTGCTCCATTGCTTTTGTGTCTCGCGCCGTTCCGGGGGAGGTCCGGTGCGGCGACTGGGGACATAACCATGGGGCGGGCGATCCGCTCCACACGCACCGGTCACATGATTTTGCTGTTGCGGAACAGCGACGGATTTGCGGGTTTTTCGCCATGTTTGCAGGAACATGCCGGCGCGTGAGCGGCCTCCGGCAAGGATTGGCTCAACGCACGCAACGTCAACGGAACCTTTCCTTGCGGGGCGGTCCGACGCGGCCGGGGGCGGCGTTCCTCGCGTGTGGGGTCGCAGGTCGAAACGTCAAGCCGGGTGCGCGGGGCGCCGCCAGCGCGAAGGGCCGGTTCCGGCAAGACCTCGCTGTCTACCGTGGCGCGCGTGCGTTCCCCCTTTGAAGCGGCGGGGCAGGCTGCATAGCTCTGGGAAGACGGCGCGGGATGCCCCTGCGCCCGACGACACAGACAACCGGAACCCCCGGAAGGAGACGTCATGAAACTCAACGGTATGCTTCTCAAGTCCACCGTCATTGCTGCCCTCGTCGCCGCGCCCGTCGCGCCGGTGATGGCTCAGACGATGCAGGACGATCCTGCCGCCACCGAGGCGCCGGCTCAGGCCGCGCCCGAAACCATGCCCGAGACCCCGTCGACAGGCTTCAGCGAGTACGAGCTGACCTCCTTCGTCGATGCGGCGATGGAAGTGCAGGCGGTGCAGCAGGACTACATGGCCCAGATCGAGGCCGCGCCCGAGGATGCCGAGCGCCAGGCGCTGGTGCAGGAGGCACAGCAGGAGATGGCCAACGCGGTCGAGGAGACCGAGGGCATGGACGTGCAGACCTACAACGAGATCGGTCAGGCCGCCCAGACCAACCCCGAGCTCAACGAGCGTATCCTCGCGATGCTGCAGACCCGCCAGCAGGGCGGCGCAGAGACCATGACGGAATGATCCGGGACTGACAGTATGACAAAAGGGAAAGCCGCCCCTCGGGGCGGCTTTTTCATTGGCTTCACACAACATGATTTGTGAAGCCGCGCGATCGCCATCGTGGTGGGCGGGGCAGCGATTGGGCCTTGGCCTGCGGTCTTTATTCCGCGCGCACGACGTACAGCCGTTCGCTCACGCTTGAGGACAATTGCTCCTGTCGCCAAAGAGAAAGGGGCGCCCCGTGGGCGCCCCTTCGCAAATCCAAACCTGGGCCGAAGACCTCAGCTGTCCATCTTCAGCGCCGAGATGAACGCTTCCTGCGGGATCTCGACCTTGCCGAACTGGCGCATCTTCTTCTTGCCGGCCTTCTGCTTCTCGAGAAGCTTCTTCTTCCGGCTGGCGTCGCCGCCGTAGCACTTGGCCGTCACGTCCTTGCGCATCGCAGACAGCGTCTCGCGCGCGATGACCTTGCCGCCGATCGCCGCCTGGATCGGGATCTTGAACATGTGGCGCGGGATCAGCTCCTTGAGCTTTTCGCACATCGCACGGCCGCGCATCTCGGCGCGATCGCGGTGAACCATCATCGCCAGCGCGTCGACCGGCTCGTCGTTCACGAGGATCGACATCTTCACGAGGTTGTCCTCGCGGTAGCCGATCATCTCATAATCGAAGGACGCATAGCCCTTGGTCACCGATTTCAGGCGGTCGTAGAAGTCGAACACCACCTCGTTGAGCGGAAGGTCATAGACCGTCATCGCCCGGCCGCCGACATAGGTCAGATCGAGCTGCAGGCCCCGGCGCTCCTGGCAGAGCTTGAGTACATCGCCGAGATACTCGTCGGGCACCATGATGGTGGCCTTGATCCGCGGCTCTTCGATATGGTCGACGGTCGACATGTCGGGCATGTCGGCGGGGTTGTGCAGGTCGCGGCGCTCCCCGTCCTTGGTATAGAGGTGATAGATCACCGACGGCGCGGTGGTGATCAGCTCGATGTTGTACTCGCGCTCGAGGCGGTCGCGGATCACCTCGAGGTGCAGAAGCCCGAGGAAGCCGCAGCGGAAGCCGAAGCCGAGCGCCGCCGAGGTCTCCATCTCGAAGGTGAAGGAGGCGTCATTGAGCGCCAGCTTCTCGATGGCGTCGCGCATGTCCTCGAAGTCGTTGGCATCGACCGGGAACAGGCCGCAGAACACCACCGGCACCGACGGCTTGAAGCCCGGCAGCGGCTCGGCGCATTGCTTTTTCTCGTGGGTGATGGTGTCGCCGACGCGGGTGTCGCGGACCTGCTTGATCGAGGCGTTGAGATAGCCGATCTCGCCGGGTCCGAGCTCTTTCACGTTGGTCATCGCCGGGCGGTAGACGCCGACATCGTCGACATCGTAGGTGCCGCCGGTCTTCATCATGCGGATGCGGTCGCCCTTTTTCAGGACGCCGTCGATGATGCGAACGATACAGATCACGCCGAGATACTGATCGTATTTCGAATCCACCAGCATCGCCTTGAGCGGCTTGTCGCGGTCGCCCTCGGTGGGCGCGGGCAGGCGCTTGACGATGGCCTCGAGCACGTCGGGGATGCCGACGCCGGTCTTGGCCGAGATCAGGCAGGCATCCTGGCTGTCGATGCCGATGACGTCCTCGATCTGCTCCTTGACGCGGTCGGGCTCGGCCGCGGGCAGGTCGACCTTGTTGAGCACCGGCACGATCTCGTGATCGGCGTCGATGGCGGTATAGACGTTGGCCAGGGTCTGGGCCTCGACGCCTTGTGTCGCGTCGACCACCAGCAGCGAGCCCTCGACCGCGTGCATCGAGCGCGCGACTTCGTAGGCGAAGTCGACGTGGCCGGGCGTGTCGATCAGGTTCAGCACGTAGGTCTGCCCGTCCTGCGCCGGGTATTCGATGCGGACGGTGTTGGCCTTGATGGTGATGCCGCGTTCCCGCTCGATATCCATCGAGTCGAGAAGCTGCTCCTGCATGTCGCGTTCGGCGACGGTGCCGGTGAGCTGGATCAGCCGGTCGGCCAGGGTGGATTTCCCGTGGTCGATATGGGCAACGATGGAGAAGTTACGGATATGCGCGAGATCGGTCATGATTTGCTGGATATGCGGGTGTTTCGCTGGCCGGTCAAGGTGAGTTGTGGGCCTTGGGCGGGTCTTTTGGCGCTGCCCCGCCACAGACTGAAGCAGGGCGCGGCTGCCGACCCGGTCGACGGCGCTTCTGACGGGCTGGTGAATTGAAACCGTGCACGGTTTCGGGCATCTTGTCGCAAAAGCTCCCGACAGAGCAGGGCGACAAGCCCGGGGGAGCGCCGAGCGGAAAAGGTGACAGGCGGATGAAAGCGATTTCCTGTGTTTTGGCGCTGGCCCTCGTGGCCGGTTGTGGTGGCGGCGGTGGATCGTCCAACGATTACCGTGTCGTGCGGATGGCCAGCGGACCGGTGAGCAATGCGTGCAACAGCTCGCAGCGCAGCGCCCGCAATCCCCAGCTGTGCGGATGTATCCAGGCGGCGGCGGATGTCGAACTGAGCGGCAGCGATCAGCGCCGCATGGTGCGCTTCTACGACGATCCGCACGAGGCACAGGAGGTGCGCCAGTCGGACCGCGCCCGCGACGAGGAATTCTGGAAGCGCTACAGCGCCTTTGTGAACCGCGCCGAGAGCATGTGCACCGGGCTCTGATCCACGGACAGCTTACTCTGGGAGGCGCCCCCCAGCGGGGAGGCGCCGCAGCAGCTTATGCACGGCCCCGGCGTTGGTCGATCAACGTCGAGCATGCCGCGCCCGTCTGACAGGCCGGGCTGGCCGCGGCTTTGGTCTTGGGGCGTCGCGCGCGCTTGATCGTCGTGGCTCGGAGCCTACGCCCCAGCAGCCGCCCGCGGGCTGCGGGCGCGCCCGAGTGGCAGCCGTGCCTCGGCGGCGCGGGCGTGGCCCTCCATGCCCTCGGCCCGGGCGATGCCGGCGCTGGCCCCTGCGAGATCCGGCAGGGCCTGGTCCTCGACCCGCTGCCAGGTCACGCATTTCAGGAACTTGTGCACCGAGAGACCGCCGGTATAGCGCGCCGCGCGGCCGGTGGGCAGCACGTGGTTCGGACCCGCCGCCTTGTCGCCGAAGGCCACCGTGGTCTCGGCCCCGAGAAACAGCGAGCCATAGGCGCGCAGCCGCCCGCGCCACCAGTCGGGATCGGCGGCCTGCACGTGCAGGTGCTCGGGCGCGTAGAGATCCGCCTGCGCCGCCATCGCCTCGCGGTTTTCGGCCAGCATGACCTCGCCGAGCGCCGCCCAGGCCTCGGCGGCGGCGCTGCGGTTGGGCTCGGGCAGGGTGGCGATGATGCGGGGCACCTCGCGCAGCACCGCCTCGGCGAGCGGCCTGTGGGTCGTGACCAGCCACACCGGGGAATTGCCGCCATGCTCTGCCTGGCTGACTAGATCGAGCGCCACCGTCTGCGCGGAGGCGGTGGCGTCGGCGAGGATCATCGAATCCGTGGGGCCCGCCACCATGTCGATGCCGATCGGGCCGAAGAGCTGGCGCTTGGCCTCGGCCACGAAGGCATTGCCGGGCCCGACGAGGATGTCGGCCTCGGGCAGGTCGAACAGCCCCAGCGCCATCGCCGCGATCCCCTGCACCCCGCCCATGGCGAGCACCCGGTCCACGCCGGCCACGTGTATGGCGTGCAGGATCGCCGGGTGGGGCCCGTCCTTGCCCGGGGGCGTGCAGGCGATGACGCTCTCGACCCCGGCGGCGCGGGCGGTGGTCAGGCTCATCAGCGCCGAGGCGATATGGGCGTAGCGCCCGCCGGGCACGTAGGCCCCGGCACAGCCCAGCGGGATCAGCGTCTGTCCGGCGAAGAGCCCGGGGCGCAGCTCGGTCTCGAACTCGGTGACAGAGGCGCGCTGTGCCTCGGCGAAGGCGCGGATATTGGCGTGGGCATAGGCGATGTCCTCAACCAGCGTCACCGGCAGCCGGCGCTGCGCCGTGACCAGCGCCTCCGGCGTGATCTCGGGGGGGCCGTCAGTTCTGTCGAGCCGGCGGGCATAGTCCCGCGCGGCATCCTCGCGCCCCGTGCGCAGCCGGGCGAGCATGATCGCCACGGTGTCGGAAATGTCGGCGGCGCTCTGCGGCGGCAGGCCGGGGGCGGGTTTCAGCTGCTTGATCTGGGGGGCTTGGGACATGACGGCAACGCTTGACCTTGAGGGGAGGGAGTTTCACAAAAGGTGAATATCTGGGGCGCGGTCCGGCCGCGTCGGGGCGGGAGAGAACCGATGGTGATGAAGGGCGTGACGCTGCGCGGGCTCGAGGTGTTCGAGGCGCTGGCGGCGACCGGCTCGGTGGCGCAGGCGGCCGAGATGACCGGGCTGAGCCAGCCCGCGGTGAGCCAGCAGATGCGCAACCTCGAGAGCGCGCTCGGCGCCGATCTGGTCGATCACGGCCGCCGCCCGATGCGGCTGACGCAGGCCGGGCGCTCGTTCCTGTTGCGCACCCAGTCGGTGCTGAGCCAGCTGCGGCTGGCGCAGAACGAGCTGACGGTCATGGACCTGACCCATCTCAGCACGTTGAACCTTGGGGTGATCGACGATTTCGACAACGACCTGACGCCGAAGCTGGTCACCATCCTCGCCGAGAGCATGACGCGCTGCCGCTTCAAGCTGGTCACCGCGCCAAGCCACGAGATCGCGGAGGCGATGGGCGAGCGCAAGCTCCACATCGCCATCGCCGCCAGCGCCGGCGGAGTCACCGACGGTGTCGTCGAGTACCCGCTGGTGCGCGATCCCTTCATCCTCGTCTGTGCCCGGGGCGCGCTGGCCGAGGCGGGCGGCGCGGATGCGCTGATGGGCGGGCTGCCGATGCTGCGCTACGATCGTGACCAGCTCATCGGGCGGCAGATCGAGGCGCATCTGAAACGCCAGAAGCTCGATTTCCCCGAGCGCTTCGAGATCGGCGCGCATCTGTCGCTGATGACGCTGGTGGCGCGCGGTGTCGGCTGGGGCATCACGACACCGCTGGGCTACATGCGGGCCGGGCGCTTCCATGACCAGATGGAGGCGCACCCGCTGCCCTTCAGCCCGTTCGCGCGCACCATCTCGCTGTTTGCTGCTGCCGACTGGAGCGACCGGGTGCCGCGCGACGTGGCGCGCACCATGCGCAAGCTGGTCTCGGAGCTGGTGATCGCACCGGCCTTGCGCCAGCTGCCGTGGCTCGAAGACGATCTGCGCGTTCTGGTCGGAGAGTAGCGCGGGTGGCATCGGGACTCCTTTCTCTCGGGAGAAAGGGCGCATATGCCGAACGGATCAACCCTTGCGCGTGCGCATTTGAGAAACGGCCCGCACAGTTTCGGTTTTCCTGAAACTGTTAGTCCGTGGCTGCCAGATAGGCGCGCACCGCCGCCTCGAATTCGCGCGGTTTCTCGGCATGTAGCCAATGGCCGGCGCCGGGGATCTTGGCAGAGCGCGACTCGGGGAACAGCGCCTTGATGCGGGGGCGGTGCTCGGGTGTCACGTAGTCGCTCTCGCCACCGGACAGGAACAGGGTGGGGCCGTCGAAGCGGCCCTCGATCTCCGGGAAGCCGATGATCTTGGGCATCTCCTCGGCCAGCAGGTCGAGGTTCAGCTTCCAGCGCTTTTCCTTGATGTCGAGCGACTGGGTGAAGAACGAGCGCAGCGTCGGCTCGGGCACGTGTCGGGCAAGCTGGTCATTGGCATCCGAACGCTTCTCGACCGCGTCGAGATCCACCGCGCGCATCGCCTCGATATACTGGATCTGGCTGTGATCGTAGGCCACCGGCGCGATGTCGGCGAGGATCAGGCGGTTGACCAGCTCGGGCCGGGTCAGGGCCAGCACCATCGCCGCCTTGCCGCCCATCGAGTGACCAAGCACGTCGGCCTTGCCGCCATGCGCCTCGATCACCTCGGCCAGATCGCCGGCCATGTCCTCGTAGCCGTGGCGCTCGGTCCAGGGCGAGTCGCCGTGGTTGCGCTGGTCGACCGCGATCACCTGCCGCTCGTCCGAGAGCCGCTTGGCGATGACGCCCCAGTTGCGCCCCGAGCCGTAGAGGCCGTGAACGATGAGAAGCGGCGGTTTCGCACCTTCGGTGCCGTGCAAGATGGTGTTCAGCATGGCCCGTTTCTAGGAGAGCGGCGGGGCAAAGGGAATGCCCGTGTTGCCGATCCGCGCGGTTTGCCCGGCTCCGTGCCCGCGCCCCCTTGCGCCGCCGTGCCAAATCAGGAGATCTGTGGCCCATGTCGATGGATGGCGCACAGGAAACCAAGGCCGCGGTGGGGCGGCTCGACCGGCTCTTCGAGAGCCGGCTCAAGCTCACCCGGGGCGATTTCGACGCCCGTGCCGCCAAGGCGCGGCGCCGTCTGCCGCACAAGCTGCGCAAGGATCTGACCCGGATCCTCGAGGCGCGGCGCTTTGCCGACCACCCCAAGCTCGCGCGCACCCTCGATGCGCCGTCGATCCGCGCCGCGGCGGGGCGGCTCGAGCGTCATCTCAATGCGGTCGATCTCGCCGATCAGCGCAAGGGGCGGATCCTCGGCGTCCTCGCCAGCATCATGGCGGGGATCATCGTCGTGGTCGCGCTGGTGGTGATCGTGCTGCGCTGGCGCGGCTTTATCTGAGCGCACGGCAAGGCGACGGGTCAGTCCGGCAGCGCTGTTCCGTTGAGCCGCAGAAACAGGCTTTCCTCGTCATCGTTGCGGAAGAACGGCACCGAGGCGGGCGGACCGACCTCGTGGGCGCGGGCGGCGATCTCGGCCAGCACCACCTCGGTGATGAACGGCATGTCGAAATTGCGCAGCGCGTCGAGCCCGATCCATTGCAGGTGGCTGAGTTCGTCCGAAGCGGCGGAGAAATCGTCTGGATCGGTGGCCAGCGCCTCGGCGTCGACGAGGAAGAACCGCGCGTCGAAGCGCCGGGGACGGCCCGGAGGCGTGATGGCGCGGAACACGAACTGAAGCCCCGAGGCATCGGGCACGTGGCCGGTGGCTGCGAAGCTGCGCCAGTCGGCGGGCGGCTCGGCCCAGTCTCCGCGCGCGCCGAGAATCAGCCCGGTCTCTTCCCAGAGCTCGCGAATCGCCGCGACGGCCAGCGGGTGGGCGAGGCCCGCCGGGCTGTCCTCGCCGAGCCGGGTTTCGCAGAGCGCGGGCAGGGGGCGGCTCAGCGGCACCTGCGCATCCTCGGCATCCACGGCGCCTCCGGGGAACACGAACTTGTTCGGCATGAAGGCCGCCTTGGCGCCACGCTGGCCCATGAGAATGCGCGGAGCAGTGGCACGGTCGCGCATCACGATCACCGTCGCCGCGTTGCGGATTGCCGTCTTGTCCTGGGTCATCTGGTCTCCTGCCGGTGTGGCCGACCGTGCCTCGGGCCTAGAACCCGTACATCCGGCGGGCCCATTGGAAGCCCACGATCGCCCCTTTCAGTCTGGGCAGAAGATAGAGGGACAAGCCGATGCAGCCAATGGAGAATATGGTGATCAGGATCAGCGGCTCGGGACGCCACGTCACGAAGACGATGTGCAGCGCCGGGGCCATGATGTGGCCGACGATCAGGATCGTGAGATAGGCCGGGCCGTCATCGGCACGGTTGTGGTGCAGCTCCTGGCGGCAGACGGGGCAGTGGTCCCGCACCTTGAGATAGCTGCGCAAGAGCGGCCCCGAGCCGCAATTCGGGCAGCGCCCGCGAAAGCCGCGCCAGACCGCGGGCCAAGCGTCGCGCTCTTCGCCGGCATCGGCGCTGGTGTCGGGCGCGCCATCCAGCGGCGCGGCGGCCGGGTCGGTGGTCCTGACGTCCGAGGGCGGCTCTGCGGCGTCCTCACGGGTCGTGGTCGTGTCTTGCATCGGTCTCCCTCGCTCCTCCCCCGAAGCGTGACGAAAGCTCTACGCTAACAGAAGTGCGCAGACTGTCCTTGCGGCGCCATGTCGCAAAGCAGTGTGGAGCGTGCACCTTTGCGCTGCAACCCGTGCCGTGGGACGGGAAGGGCGACCCGCCATGACAAAACGCCCGGCCGAGGGGCTCGACCGGGCGCTTCGTATGGTTTTTGAGATGCCAGAGGGACGATCAGCCCTCAGGCATCAGCACGGTGTCGATGGCGTGGATCACGCCGTTAGAGGCTTCCACATCCGGCATCACGATGGTGGCGTCGTTGACCATCGGTTCGCTCGAAAGATCGAATGTGACTTCGCCGCCTTCGATCGTGGTGGCAGTCATGCCATCGTCGAGATCTCCCGACATCACCGCACCCTCAATCACGTGGTAGGTCAGGATGTCGACCAGCTGGTCTTTGTTCTCGGGCATCAGCAGTTCGTCGAGGGTGCCCTCGGGCAGCGCCTCGAAGGCTGCATCGGTCGGTGCGAGCACGGTGAAGGGGCCTTCTCCCGAGAGGGTCTCGGCAAGGCCAGCGGCCTCGACGGCGGCCAGCAGCGTGGTGAAGTCGCCGGCCTCTTCCGCGACGGCAGGGATGGTTTCCATGTGGTGATCGGCAAGAACCGGGCTGGCAAGAACGGCTGCAGTGGCGGCGGTGGCGAAGAACATCTTCATCGTGATTTTCCTTTCGATTGCGCCCGTCAGGGACCATCCCCGGGGCTTGCCAAAAGACATAGTCGCCACAGAATTTCGACTACGCCGGATTATGAAATGCTCCGTTGCAGCTTAAAGCGCGATTTTGATGGAACCCGGAGGGAGCCGCTATGGACAGCACCGAACTGAAGATCTTCATTGCCACTGCCGAGGAGGGCAGCTTTGCTGGCGCCGGACGGAAGCTGCAGATATCGCCAGCCTCGGTGACCCGTGCCATTGCCGCGCTTGAGGCTCGGCTTGAGGTGCGGCTCTTCACCCGGACCACCCGGCAGTGCCGACTGACCCTCGACGGCGAGCGCTTTCTTGAGCGCTGCGCGCCATTGGTGAGCGAGCTCGAAGACGCAGAGGACGAGATCCGCACCGGCCGCCTTGGTCCGAACGGAGCGCTGCGGGTGGCGGCGCCACTGTCCTTCGGCCGCCGCCAGATCGCGCCACTGGTCACCGCCTTTCGAAGGAAATACCCCCAGATCTCGGTGCAACTCACGCTCTCCGACGAAAGCGATGACTTGCTATGGCGCGAATACGATTGCGCACTGCGGGTCGGTCGCCCGACCAAGGGCGAATTCATCACGCGCCGCCTGCTCAAGGCGCGGCGCGTGGTCTGCGCCGCTCCACTTTACCTCGAGAACCGTGCCGCACCGCAGGTGCCCGACGATCTCGCAGAGCATCGCGGCATCGTGCTGATACGCGACGGCCAATTGCTCGATCAGTGGATGTTCGAGATCGATGGCGTGATGCGCTCGGTGAGCGTGCCGGCGACTCTGGCAAGCAACAGCGGCGAGGTCACGCAGAGCTGGGCGCTGCATGGCGAGGGAGTGGTGCTAAAATCAATCTGGGATGTGCAGGAGGATCTCGCAGAGGGCCGGCTGATGGAGCTGCTGCCGGATTACAGCGTCGACAATGCCGACATATTTCTTGTCTACCCGGCGCGTCGCTATGTGCCTTCGCGGACCCGTAGCTTCATCGACTTCCTCGCCGAAGCCTTCGCCGGGCCGGCGGGCCGCATCGGCTGAAGCGCACCGAGGGCATCGCTCTGGGGGCGCGAAAATCATTGGCCGTGAAAAATCTGCGACGGGATCTCTGCGCCAGCGCGTGAAAGGAACAGATCGGCGGCCGATGGGGCGCCGGCGACCCGCGATAACAGGAGATCGCAGAAAATGACACGCATGAGCAAACTTCTTACCGGTGCCGCGCTTGCGGTGATGGGGTCCGCAAGCCTGGCGATGGCCTTCCAGGGCCAGCCCGGTCAGCAGGGGGGCGCGCGCGAGGCTCGGGCACCGATGATGCTCGAGATGTTCCGCAGCCTCGACGCCGATGGTGATGGTGTCGTGACCGCCGAGGAACTGTCCGCAGTTGGCCCCGCCGCGGCCTTCGCCGAGGCCGATGCCAATGGCGACGGCATGCTTGATGGCGACGAGCTGGCGGCCTTCCGCGCGGCGCAGGAGCGTGCCCGCGAAGAGCGGCGGCAGCAGCGCATGGTCGAGCGCCTCGACACCGACGGCGACGGCATGCTGAGCCTTGAAGAGATCGAGGCGGGCTCCCGGCGCGGACCGCAGCAGATGTTCGATCGTCTCGATGCAGACGGCAATGGCGAGGTGAGCCTCGAGGAGCTGGCCGAGGCGCAGCAGCGGATGCTGCAGAAGATGCAGGAGCGTCGTTCGGAGATGCGCGATCGCGGCGGTCGCGACGGCAAGCATCAGATGCGCGCCGGCGGCTATGGCGGCAAGCACCAGCACCAGATGCATCAGGGCGGCGGACGCGGTGGCCCGGACGGCCAGGCGCCGATGCGTCCGGGGGCACAGATGCCAGAAGCCGCGCCCGAGGCGCAGGACTGACACGGCAGGCGGCGGCCCCGTGCCGCCGCCGCGCCCGTTGCGTTGCGGCCCGGGTCGGGCTAGCGCAATTGGATGGACCGGATGCCATATGACGCGATGAGCGACACCAGTGACGAGGACCTGCTCGCGGCCTATGCGGCCGGCGAGCCTGCCGCGGCGCGGGCGCTTGCGCTGCGTCTGGGGCCCAAGGCCTTCGGCGTGGCGATGCGCATGCTGAAGGACCGGGCCGAGGCCGAGGACGTGGCGCAGGAGGCGCTGCTGCGCCTTTGGCGCGCGGCGCCGGGCTGGCGCGCGGGCGAGGCAAAGGTATCGACCTGGCTTTACCGTGTGGTGTCGAACCTGTGCATCGACCGGATCCGCAAGGCGCGCGGCGGCCATGTCGATCTCGACGCGGTGGCCGAACCTCCCGATCCGGCGCGCTCGGCCGAGCAGGAACTGCAGGAGACGGCGCGCGGCGCGGCGCTTCAGGCGGCGCTCGACACGCTGCCTGAGCGGCAGAGACAGGCGGTGATCCTGCGCCATCTCGAGGGGCTTTCGAACCCCGAGATTGCCGAGATCATGGACATAGGCGTGCGCGCGGTCGAAAGTCTGACCGCGCGGGGCCGCAAGGCGTTGGAGGGCCTGCTCGGGGCCCGACGCGCAGAGCTGGGATATGACGATGAGTGACAAGCGCAAGGCAGAGGAAGCGGGGCTGGGCCCCTGGTTCGACGCGGGTCGCGCCGAGGCGCCGGCGCCGTCGGGCGACTGGCTGGCGCGCATGGAGGCGTTGGCGCTCGAGGAGCAGCCCACGCCGCAGGCGCCTGCGGTTGCCGTCAGCCCCGAGCGCGCGCGCCGCGGCGTTCGGCTGCGCGATCTGATGTCCGCGCTGGGCGGATGGCCGGCAGTGGCCGGACTGGCGGCGGCCTGCGCCGCCGGGGTCTGGTTCGGGGCGGTCTCGCCGACGGGGCTGACCGAGTGGACCGCCGCGACAGCCACCGCCGCCGCCTCTGACAGTTACACCACCTTCGAACCGGCAAGCGGGTTCGATGTCGCGATGCTGGGACTCTGAGCCATGACCGAAGACGCCAAGACCCCGAAGATGACCGCCGGGATGCGCATCCTGCTCTTTGCCTCGCTGGCCGCCAACCTGGCTGTTGTTGGTGTGGTTGCGGGGCTCTATTTCAACCGCCCCGACATGGAGCGTGGCGGGCCGCCGCGCGGGCGCGATTTCGTGTTCCCTTACACCCATGCGCTCGACGAGGATCAGCGCCGCGAGCTTGGTCGCAGCCTGCGCGGCCGGATCGAGCGGCAGCGCGACACCCGGGGCGATTTCCTCGCCGAGTACCGGACCGCGATCGAGACATTGCGGACCGAGCCCTTCGATCCGGCGGCCTTTGCCGCAACGCTTGACCGGCAGGGGGCCCGTGCCGAGCGGCGGCAGGAAGAGGGGCAGCGGATGCTGGTCGAGTATGTCGCGGGGCTCTCGCCGGAGCAGCGCGCGGTCTACGCCCAGCGGCTCGAAGACAAGATCAGCGAGATCGGCAAGCGTATCCGCAAGAACAAGCCCTGAGAGGCGGGCAAGGTCAGCGCGCGGCCCCGACCGCCCGGCACGTGGTGTCGTGCGGGTCGGCCCACGCCATGACCCTGTCGCGTCCCGCATCCTTGGCGGCATAGAGCGCCCGGTCGGCCCGCTCCAGCAGCGCGTCGGCCCCGGGCGCCGCACCGCTCCCGGACAGGGCAAGACCGATGCTCAGGGTGACCGGCAGCCGCGTGGGCGTGCCGGGTAGGGCGAAACGGCGGGCCGCCACCGACGCGCGCAGCCGCTGCGCTACGGCATGGGCGGTTTCGGCGGTCGCATCCGGCAGGGTGACGAGGAACTCCTCTCCGCCGATGCGGGCCACCAGATCGGACGGTCGCAGGATGCTGTTCAGGCGGCGCGCCACCTCGCGCAGAACGACGTCGCCGGCCGCGTGGCCGAAGCGATCGTTCACCTGCTTGAAGTGGTCGAGATCGGCCAGCAGAAGCGCGAAGCCACGGCTTCGCTCGGTTGCCCGCTCCAGCAGGCGTGCGACGTGCGGCAGCGCGTAGCGGCGGTTGTAGAGCCCGGTCAGAGGGTCGATCAGGGCCGCCTGCGCCCCGTCACGGAGGTTGGCCCGTTGCCGGTCGCGGTTGCGTTTTCGTGCAATCTGACGCGGCAGGCGCAACGCCAGCTCGTCGGGATCGAGCGCGCCCATGAGCACGTCGTCGGCGCCGAGATCGAGCGCTGCCGCGGCTTGCCTTGGCCGGGAGGCGCGGCCGACATATAGCAGGGCGGCGTTGCGGGCGCTGGGACTGGCGCGCAGCTGCGTCAGCAGCGCCAGCCCGCCGTGCAGCTGGTTGCCGGTCTCGACGATGATGAAGGCCTCGGGCGGCGAGGCGGTGGCGCGTAGCGCCTCGGAGGCGGCAAGCAGCTCGATCCGGTCCGGGACAAGGCTCCGCAAGCGTTCGAGCATCGGGGGGATGTTGTGCTCCGCCGACATCTCGATCAGGGCCACGCGCGCGGGAGACTGGATCGCGGTGCCGGCGGCCTCGGCCAGTCCCAGCGCCAGCCGGGTGTCGTCGCGCAGGGTCAGTTCGGCATCGGCGGCGCGCGCCCGCAGTCGGTTGCGCAGACCTGCCAGAAGCAGGCTCCGATCGACCGGCGCGCTCAGCACGTCATCGGCACCGGCGGCGAGCAGGGCGAGACGCTCGGGGCGCGTGAGCGCGCCACCAAGCAGGATGAGCGGCATGTCCCCGCCACCTGCGAGCGCCTGCGCCCGGGCGCAGAACCGCGTCGGATCCAGATCGGGCAGGGCCGTCGACGCGATCACGAGGTCGGGCCGCTCGCGACGCATCGCGCGAAGGGCTTCGGCGCCGCTGCCGGTGACGATCACGTCATAGAACGCCCGGTCCAGCGCCGCCGCCAGCGAGATGCGATGGGTCGCGAGACCATCGGCGATAAGCACCTTTCCCGTCATTGCAGCCTTTTCCACCATGCGCTACGCAGGCACCGGGGCGCCCGCGTCCTGTGGCGGGAAGTCTTCCCGTACAATGGTTAATAATCTCTTTCGGATTTTAGGCGTCCCCATGGCACTTTCCCGCGACAGCGCTGAACTGATCGGGCTTCAGGCCGTGGCCTGGCTGGCCACCAATGACGAGCTTCTGCCGGTTTTTCTCGGCGCGACCGGGGCCTCGCAAGAGGACTTCCGCGAGGCGCTGGAGGATCCGGTCTTCCAAGGCGCGGTTCTCGATTTCATCCTGATGGACGACGCTTGGATCTCCGGCTTCTGCGACGCGCAGGCGCTGTCCTACGAGACCCCGCGCATGGCCCGGGCCATGCTGCCGGGCGGTGGCGAGGTGAACTGGACATGAGGCTGCGCGCGGATGCGGTGCTGTTCGACAAGGATGGCACGCTGTTCGAGTTCGGAGCCACGTGGAATGCCTGGGGCCGTGAGGCGCTGCAGCACCTGTCCGAGGGCTGCGAGGCGACGCTCTTGGCGCTCGCCGAGGCCGCGCGCTTCGATCTCGAGACCCAGAGCTTCCGGGCCGACAGCCCCGTGGTGGCCGGAACCAACCGCGAGGCCGCGGCCTGTCTCGCGTCGGTGCTGCCAGGGCGCAGTGCATCGGAGGTCGAGGCCTATCTCGAAATCAGCGGCGCCGAGGCGCCTTTGGTAGAGGCCGCGCCATTGGTGCCTCTGATGGCGCAGCTCGAGGCGCTCGGGCTGGCGCTGGGCGTTATGACCAATGACGCCGAGAGCGTCGCGCATGCGCATCTTGGTCATGCGGGGATCCGCGGCGTGTTCGATTTCATCGCCGGCTTCGACAGCGGCTTTGGCGCCAAGCCGGACCCTGCGCCTCTGCTCGCGTTTGCGGACCGGCTGGGGCTCGCGCCGGGCCGCATCGTCATGGTCGGAGACAGCCCGCACGACCTCACGGCGGGGCGGGCTGCCGGGATGCAGACCGTGGCCGTGCTGACCGGTCCGATCGCCGCCGACAGTCTCGCACCGCTTGCCGATGCCGTGCTGCCGGATGTCGGCCATCTGCCGGGTTGGTTGACGGCGATCTGAGCCGCGCCCCGGGCCGGAGCTTTGCAGGGGCTGTGCCAGGAATCTCCGGCAAATTCGAATTGTTGTGCCAATATTAATATCCCCCTCCGACACTGCCTGAAACGACAGGCAAGCGAAGAGAGCGGATAAAGCGGATGCACGGGCTTCTGGCGCGGACACTTCAGTGTTTCCTGCAGGATACCTACGGGCTGGGCACTTGGGCCGAGATCGCCCGTCGCGCCGATCTCGACAGCCCCGATTTCGAGGCGATGCTCGATTACGAGCCGGCCACGGTCGAGCGGGTGCTGGCCGCCGCAGTGCAGCGCCTCGACAAGCCCGGTGAGGCGATCCTCGAGGATATCGGCACCTATCTCATCAGCCACCACAACAACGAGGGTTTGCGCCGGCTGATGCGCTATGGCGGGCTCGACTTCATCGATTTCCTGCATTCGCTCGAGGATCTGCCGGGCCGGGCGCGGCTCGCCGTGGCGGATCTCGATCTTCCCGAGCTCGAACTCTGTGACCGGGAGGGTGGCGGGTTCGATCTGATCTGCCGGGCGGGCAGTACCCATCCGCGCGGCCTCGGCCACGTGCTGGTGGGCGTGCTGCGGGCGATGGCCGACGATTACGGCGCGCTGGTGATCCTTGGACATTCGGGCGCGAGCGCAGGTCGCGAGCGGATCGAGATCACCGTGGTGCAGACCGATTTCGCGGCCGGGCGGAGTTTCGACCTCGGTGGCGCGCCGCCTTCGCCGGTTGAGGGACAGTGAGCCTCCCGCCCGAGACGATGGCGACCCTGATGCCGCTTCACATGGCGATCGGGGCCGATGGACAGGTCGTGTCGCTTGGCCCGACGCTGGCCAAGGTGCTCGGCCCAGGGGCGGGCGAGGGGGCGGCCTTCACCCAGTTGGTCGAGATTTACCGTCCGCGCGCGGTGGCCACGTTGCCCGTGCTGCTGTCGCTTGCGGGGCGTAAGTTGCAGCTTCGCCTTCGCGGTCGGGCGGGGCTTGCCATGAAGGGGCTGGCGATGCCCGACGGACGCGGCGGCGCGGTGCTCAATCTCTCCTTCGGAATCGGCGTGGTCGAGGCGGTGCGCCGGCATGCGCTCACGAGCAGTGATTTCGCGGCCACCGATCTTGCCATCGACATGCTCTACCTGGTCGAGGCCAAGAGCGCGGCGATGGAATCGTCGCGCACGCTCAACCGGCGGCTTCAGGGGGCCATGCAGGCCGCCGAGCAGCGGGCCTTCACCGATCCTCTGACCGGTCTCGGCAACCGGCGGGCGATGGATCAGCTCCTGCAGCGGCTGATCCGCGGCGGTGAGCGGTTCGCCGTGCTGCATCTCGACCTCGATCACTTCAAACAGGTCAACGACAGCCGCGGCCATGCCGCTGGCGACCGGGTCCTGCAGGCGGTCGCGCGGACGATGCTGGATCTCACGCGCAAGAATGATCTGGTGGCGCGGATCGGCGGGGACGAGTTCGTCATCCTGCCGCTGGGCCTGACCGATCACGAGCGGCTGTCGGATCTGGCGCGCCAGCTGATTGCACGAATCGAAGAGCCGGTTCCGATCGAGGATGGCGCCTGCCAGGTCTCGGCGAGCATCGGAATCTCTTTGCACGATCCGGACAATCCGTCGCCTGCGGGAGTCGCCGGGCTCTTGGCGCAGGCGGATTCAGCGCTTTACGCGGCCAAACGCGAGGGCCGCAGCCGTCACGCCTTTCACCGCGCCGAGGCCGCCTGAGGGCTGTCCCGACGTAAGGCGAAAAAGAGATGAACTTTTTGCATTCTGAGGTCTTGCGCCCCCCGAACACCTACAGTAATACCGCCGCCACGGTTGGGGTGTAGCCAAGTGGTAAGGCAACGGTTTTTGGTACCGCGTACCGCAGGTTCGAATCCTGCCACCCCAGCCAGTACTTCCTAAGACATCGTTACAAGGCGCACCTCCGCTCCCCGAGCGTGGGAAGTGCCCCTCTTTCTGCCCCCGTTCCTGTGGGCTCTTCTGGCGTGCTTTCGTGCGTCTGCTGAGTGGTGAGGGGAGGCTCCGTTGGAAGCCCCTCTCGAGGGGAGATCAGGGAGGGGAGATACCTAGCAGGCTGCTGAAAAACTCTCGCCTCGACGCCTGACGTGGAACATGATTCACCGTAACCACTACGATGGCGACGGAGTGTGGGATGCGTGGATCAGATCAGGTGACGGGCTCGCTGTTCAGCTACGTTGATCTCGAGGAGCGCATTCCAGTGCGACACCCGCTTCGCAAGATCAGGGCCGTCGTCAACGACGCACTGCGCTCCCTGGATGCAGAGTTCGACCGGCTTTACGCGGGTGAGGGCCGCCCCTCGATCGCGCCGGAACGATTGATCCGGGCCAGCCTGCTGCAAATCCTCTACTCGATCCGGTCCGAGCGGCAGCTCATGGAGCAGATGGACTACAACTTGCTGTTCCGCTGGTTCGTGGGCCTTGGGATCGATGACGTTGTCTGGGTCCCGACCGTGTTCACGAAGAACCGCGACCGGCTGCTGACCACGGACATGTCGCGCAAGAACATGGCCGCCATTCTGGCGCATCGCGAGGTGGCACCGCTGCTGTCGGACGACCATTTCTCGGTCGACGGCACCCTTGTGAAGGCCTGGGCGTCGATGAAGAGTTTCCAGCCGAAGGAAAGAGCGACGTTGGGCGGGGACGAGGGTTCCGGCGATCCGCCAGATGGCAGCGCGCCGCCCACATCTTCCTCTGACCAGTCCACCGTCGAGCCCGACCCGATGACCCGCCCCACACGCCGCAACCGTAACGCCGAAGTCGACTTCCGTGGCGAACGACGGTCGAACGCGACCCATGCTTCGATGACCGATCCGGAGGCCCGGCTGTTCAAGCCCCCCCGGCGCCGGCGCCATGCTGTGCTTCATGGGGCACAGCATGATGGAGAACCGCTCCGGCCTGATCGTACAGGCCGACCTGACGCGGGCGGACGGCCACGCCGAGCGGCGTGCTGCCATCGACATGCTTCACCGCCACTCGCCGGGATCGACCCGGCGCCTGACCCTGGCAGCGGACCGCGGTTACGACAGCGCCGACTTCGTCGCCGAGCTGCGCCAAATGGTGGTCACGCCGCATGTCGCCCAGAAGTCTCGACACTCCGCCATCGACGGCAGAACCACCCGGCACCCCGGCTACGCCAAGTCACAGCGGCGCCGGAAGAAGATCGAGGAACCTTTCGGCTGGACCAAAACCGTCGGTGGCATGGCGCAGCCCCTGTACCGCGGCATCGAGCGCGTACGGGCCCGCTTCACCTTGGCGATGGCGGCCTGCAACCTCGCGAGGCTGCCGAAACTGCTCGCCAACTGAGCCGGCAAGCGGCTACTCGGACTGCCGGTTCGCAAACCAGGCCGCATCGAGCTCCTGCTCAAGGGAAACCCTTCCTCAAGGCAGACCTTTTCAGCGGCCTGCTAGGTAATAGGTATAAGTAATGGATAAATACGAAAGCATACCAAGAAGGATAGCTACCCTAACAGGCTGCTGAAAACTCCGGCCTCGACGCCCATAGCGGAACATGATTCATCGCCATCACGGTATGTTCGGAGGTGGCGGTGCGCGGATCGGACGAGGTGACGGGATCGCTGTTCAGCTACGTCGATCTCGAGGATCGCATCCCTGCGCGACATCCCCTTCGTAAGATCAGGACTGTTGTGAATGACGCGCTCCGCTCTCTGGATGCCGAGTTTGATCGGCTCTACGCTGGAGAGGGGCGTCCCTCCATCGCGCCGGAACGTTTGATCCGAGCCAGCCTGTTGCAGATCCTCTACTCGATCCGCTCCGAGCGGCAACTTATGGAACAGATGGACGACAACCTGCTGTTCCGTTGGTTCGTGGGACTGGGCATCGACGATGGGGTCTGGGTTCCAACCGTCTTCACGAAGAACCGTGATCGGCTGCTGACCAAGGGCATGTCCCGCAAGATTATTGCCGCCATCCTGGCGCATCGTGAGGTGGCGCCGCTGCTCTCGGACGATCATATCTCCGTCGACGGCACCTTGGTGAAGGCCTGGGCGTCTATGAAGAGCTTCCAGAGGAAGGAAAGGGCTGCGTCCGACGGGGACGAGGGGCCCGGGCATCCGCCAGCTTTCAATGCGCCGCCCACATCCTCCCCTGACCAATCCACCGCCGAGCCCGACCCGATGACCCGCCCCACACGCAGCCGCCGCAACGCCGAAGTCGACTTCCGTGGCGATGGACGCTCGAACGCGCCCCACGCGTCGATGACCGATGCCGAGGCCCGGTTGTTCAAGAAGTCACCCGGCGCCGGAGCCATGCTATGCTTCATGGGCCGTAGCCTCATGGAGAACCGTTCCGGCCTGATCGCCCAAACCGAGCTAGCGCAGGCGGATGGCCATGCCGAACGCCGTGCCGCCATCGACATGCTCCATCGCCATTCGCCTGGATCGACGAGGCGGCTGACCTTGGCAGCGGATCGCGGCTATGACAGCGCCGACTTCGTCGCCGAGTTGCGCCAGATGGTGGTCACACCTCATGTCGCGCAGACATCCCGGTATTCCGCCATTGATGGCCGGACGACCAGGCACCCGGGCTACGCCAAATCCCAGCGGCGCAGGAGGAAGATCGAGGAGCCTTTCCACTGGGCCAAGGCCGTCGGCGACATGGCGCAGACCATGTATCGAGGCATCGAGCGCGTGCGCGCCCCCTTCACGCTGGCGATGGCGGCGTGCAACCTCGCGAGACTGCCGAAACTGCTGGCGGCCTGAAGGCGAAAGGCTGCGAAAGAACTGCCAGCCCATGATCCGGCCCCACGCAGGGGCCACGTAGAAGGAAACCGTTCCAACCTGAAAGGTTTTCCAGCGGCCTTTTCTCATGATCGCTGTCAACCCTTTGGTTCACGTCAAATAATCCGGCGAGGCCGGGCGCAATGTAGTGTAGAGGTGCAAGGTAGGAGACGGAACTGAGACGACGGTTGAGCAAGCTCTCATACGCGGGTTGGCTACCGCATGACCGTGGTTTCGTCTTGGGGCTGCCTCGTTCTAAGGGACGAGCGTCGACCGTGTCGGCTCATAACAGGGCACGAGGATTCCCCACCGCGTTCCGCCCCCAACCTTGCGCATCGGCATGATCAGGACGCCTTTCTCAGCTATGAGCGGGCGCTCCGACTTCATGTGGTGAGGTGACAGCTCTGGCGATGGCCCAGATGAAACCAACCATCTCGCGCGCGATGGCCGTGGTGACGACAACCTTCGCTTTTCCAGCCGCAACCAGATGTCGGTAGCGTTGGCACATCCGCAACTGTCCTTTCCACGCAATGTCACGCACGGCTTTGGGTAGGCCCTCGAACCTGTCGTGGAGTTTGCGGCTGACACGCGCCTGCATGCGGTAACTCCATGCTCCCTCGATCAGCGCCCGCCGGGCGAGGCCGCTGCCGGCTTTCGTGATACCTCCGCGGCGCACGGTGGCACCGCTGGAATATTCCGAAGGCGTGAGCTCGAGATAGGCCATCAGCTGACGCGGATTGTCGAACCGCTGGAAATCGCCGACCTCGGCCACCACGGTAACTGCGACGTTGAAGGCCACGCCCCTCATCGCTTGCACCGCCTCGACCACCGGGGCCAGCGACCAACTCGGGAGCAGGTCGGAAATCTGTTTCGTGCGCCTCTCGACACGGGACTCGGCGTCGGAGACAGCATCGACATACTCCTGGAACACGATCTGCTGGGCAGGGTGCTCAAAGCGCACCGTGGTTAGCCAGCGACGGTAGGCGACTGTCCAGCCGTCCGGACCTCAACTCCTCCCCCGGAGGAGTTGCCGCTGACGCGGACCGGTCCGAACCGCCGGGATAGATGCGACCATGCCTCAGCAGTAGCCCCTGCAAATGCTGGCGCGCCTTTCACGGAACCCGCATCGCGGTCGCCCGTGCCCGTGCCCGAACGAGATCGCGCATCGCCTCATGTGCCGCGTCCGGAATCCATACAGCTGTCAATTCGTCTGCTCGATGCAGCTTGGCCAGCATCATTGCATCGCGGCGGTCGGTCTTCACACGATCGCCCGCCTTCACCGGAATGAGCGATGGTGCGACCACGATGCAGTCATGCCCCATCTCGACGAGTTGCCGGTGCAGGCCGTAGCCGCAAGGCCCGGCCTCATAGCAGAACACCACCGGCCTCCGCTCGCAGCCAGCTTGTCCACCAGCTTACGGACATGATCAGGGCGGTGCGGCACCGTCCTCCAATGCCGGACCTCTCCGCCGCGCTCTCCCATCGCAACGGCGACTGAAATCGTCGCCTTATGGACATCCACTCCGATGAACGTGCTACCCTGCATGTGGTCTCTCCCCCATTCCTGAGGCTCGGCGCCCGCCAACCGGACGCAACCCTCGAAAGGAGAATGCCGCGGGAGAGGCCATCAGCCCAGTCAGGCTCACTCCGCGATCATGGGGTCTAGGCTCAGGACTCATAGCCAATAGATGACAGTTGCGGCGAGAGCGATGGCTGAGAAGAAGGCCTTTGGGCATCTGTCATATCTGGTCGCGACACGGCGCCAGTCCTTGAGCCTGCCGAACATGATCTCGATACGGTTCCGGCGTTTGTAGCGGCGTTTGTCCCTTGCCCGGCAGGGCATTGCGCAACAATGTCCCGTGTATGGACGCCCCCGGGGCTGCAAGCGATTTTTTGACTTTGGCAACAGCATTGCGGTCGAGTTCCTTCGTGTATCCGGCCTCTGGTTGCGACCTTCAATGCCGCGGGCCCTCATGGTGAGTTCGAGGAACAGGTCCAAAACGAGAGGCCGTAGTACAAGCTACTCGGGACATTACTGGTTTTCCCATTCCTGATCTCGTCGACGCTTTGCCATGACCTCCATTCAGAACCACCGCACCCCAGCCTGCCTTCGCGCTCAGGCGTTGGCAGGGGTCTCGTAGACGCCGCCATGAGCCATGATCGCCCAGGCCATCCGCGCCATCTTGTTTGCCAGCGCAACTGCAACCAGCATTTTAGGTTTGCGAGCCAACATACGGGCCAGCCACGACCCATCTGGCGCGCCGCCGCGTTTTTGCGCGGCTTGGATCGCGGACATTGCACCGATGATCAGCAAACGCCGCAGGTCGCGCTGACCCATTTTTGATATCTTGCCCAGCCTTGTTTTACCGCCCGTAGAATGCTGGCGTGGTGCCAGCCCGATCCAGGCTGCGAAGTCGCGCCCCTTGCTGAACATCTCTGGCGGTGCCGCCAGCACGGCAATCGATACCGCCGTCACCGGGCCGATCCCCGGCATGGTCATCAACCTGCGCGCCACATCGTCCTGTCGGGCAATCTGTCGAAGTTGCCGGGTCAGCGCGTCAATGCGCGCGCTTAGCCCGGCGATGAGATCGAAGAATATTTGGCAAAGGCCGGTGACTTCGGGCGGCAATCGTTCTCCATTCTCAGCCACAGCCTTTTCCAACCGAGGCAGATGCTGAGGGCCTTTCGGCGCGACAATCCCATGTTCAGCCAGATGCCCTCGCAATGCGTTGATCGCCTGGGTACGTTGCCCTGTCAAAAGATCGCGGGTCTTGAGTACCATCGACTGACCTTGTTGCTCGGTTGTCTTGGTCGTCACAAAGCGCATGGTCGGTCGGGACGCTGCTTCAGCGATGGCTTCGGCATCATTCGCATCGTTCTTTTGCCGCTTCACATAGGGTTTGACGTATTGCGGGGCGATGAGCCTGACATCGTGGCCAAGTCTGGAAAGCTCCCGGCTCCAGTGATGCGCACCCGCGCAAGCTCCAAAGCGATGGTGCAAGGCTCAATCTGACCGAAAACTCTAGCACCCGCCCTCGCGGCAACGCCTTGCTAAAGACCTTAGATCCATTTGCCGCCGCGCCATGCGCGTGAAACGAACTCTTGGCAATATCCAGCCCTACAATGCTAACCTTCTCCATGGACGCTTCCTCCTCGTAGCGAATTTCGACACCGCTACCTTGGCACAGCGATGCCGTGAGGGGGCGTCCACACCATCAAGAGGGGTATTTCACGGTTGTCTTGCGTTGTTTCCGACCCGGGATGCAGGCGCGTATCCCTTTGTCTTGCAACGCTTCTCGGAACCAATCGGCGTCGTAGCCGCGATCCCCGAGCAGCCAGTCGACATCGGGCAGGCTGCTGAGCAACGCTCGCGCCCCGATGTAATCACTGACTTGGCCAGCGGAGACGAAGAAACTGATCGGGCGGCCGTTGCTGTCGCAGATGGCATGCAGCTTGGTGTTCATGCCGCCCTTGGTGCGACCGATCAGGCGGCCACGCCCCCCTTTTTCGCGCCCAGGCTGGACGCGGTGCGATGTGCCTTCAGGTACGTCGCATCAATCATCACCGTTTTCTTCTCGCCGTGCTCGGCAGCCAACCCGGCCATCATGTGAGCAAAGATGCCTTTGTCGCTCCATCGCTTCCAACGATTGTAGAGCGTCTTATGAGGGCCATACTCTTTCGGCGCATCCCGCCAGCGTAAGCCATTACGGTTTATGAAGATAATCCCGCTCAGCACACGTCTATCATCGACGCGAGGCTTGCCGTGGGACTTCGGGAAATAGGGTTCAAGACGCGCCATCTGCGCGTCGTTCAGCCAGAAGAGATCAGACATGTCACCGCTCGTTTTCCGAACGCTGAATCACGCTGCTCAGGGAAAATCAATGGGGCCTGAGCCTAAGGAATGTGCGGATGGCGTACGGGTTTCGGGGGCTCGAGTGGGAGAGACGTCCATCGCCATCCCCCGGTCCCTGGAGGCCAACCTCCGGCGGTCGCGTCATCCAGTCGGTCGAAGGGGGGAGTGGATTCGGCGCGGAAGCCGACAACGTGCGCCACGCAGTGCGCTGCGGTCGTGGGGGGGCGTGCAGCGCCTCCCGAGGCAACAGGCCTGAAAGGTCGAAACCGCTGGCGGGACGCAGCTCAGCCGTCATGTCCATTTTGTTCAAAGCGTCGCTCAGGAACGTTCAATACCCCGGCGCATGCCCGTCATTACCTTTGTTCTCCAGCACCGGTTCGGCGGCATAGGAGACCGCCCCTGCTGCTAGGAAACCTGAAGGGAGAGAGACATGACGCGCAAGATTGACGCCCTCGTGATCGGCGCAGGCGTGGCGGGGCTGTACCAGCTTCACCAGCTTCGAGAGATGGGGATGGACGTGCACGGGGTCGAGGCGGGATCGGACCTCGGCGGCACGTGGTACTGGAACCGCTATCCCGGGGCCAAGTTCGACAGCGAGAGCTATATCTACCAGTACCTGTTCGACGAAAAGCTCTACAAGGACTGGACCTGGTCCGAACGCTTCCCGGCGCAGCCCGAGATCGAGCGCTGGATGCACTACGTTGCCGACCGGCTTGACCTGCGCAAGGATTTCACCTTCTCCGCGAGGGTGACGAAGGCGGATTTCAACGAGGACACCGGCCGCTGGAATGTCGCGACCGACACCGGCGAGACCTACGACACCCAGTTCCTGATCGGCTGCACCGGGATGCTCTCGGCACCGCTCACCGACCGCTTCAAGGGGCAGAACAGCTTCCGGGGCGAGATCGTTCACACCGGGCGATATCCGAAGGGCGGGCTTGATCTGGAAGGCAAGCGTGTTGGCGTCATCGGCATCGGCGCCACGGGGATCCAGGTGATCCAGACCATCGCGCCCATCGTCGGCTCGATGACGGTCTTCGTGCGCACCCCGCAATACGTGCTGCCGATGAAGAACCCGAAATACGGGCCTGACGAGGCCGCGGCCTACAAGGCGCGCTGGGACGAACTGACGACCAACCTGCCGCACACCTTCACCGGCTTCGAATACGATTTCGAGCACAAATGGGCTGATTGCACGCCCGAGCAGCGCCGCGCGATCCTCGAGGAGATCCACGCTGACGGCTCGCTGAAGCTGTGGCTGGCGTCCTTCGCCGAGATGTTCTTCGACGAAGCGGTCTCGGAGGAGATCAGCCAGTTCGTCCGCGAGAAGATGGAGGCTCGGCTGAAGGATCCGAAGCTTATCGACATCCTCGTTCCAAAGCGGGGCGACTACGGGTTCGGCACCCACCGCGTGCCGCTGGAGACCAACTATCTCGAGGTCTACCTGCAGGACAACGTCACCGCCGTGTCGGTGAAAGAGAACCCCATCGCCGAAATCGTTCCCGAGGGCGTGAAGCTCGAGGACGGCACCGTGCACGCGCTTGACGTGATCATCATGGCGGTCGGCTTCGATGCGGGCTCCGGGGCTCTGAGCCGGATCGACATCACCGGGCGAGACGGTCTCAAGCTGAAGGACGAGTGGGGCAAGGAGATCCGGACCACGCTCGGACTGCAGAAATACGGCTTCCCCAACCTCTTCATGACAGGCGCGCCGCTCGCGCCGTCCGCCGCGCTTTGCAACATGACCACCTGCCTGCAGCAGCAGACCGAGTGGATCACCGACTGCATCAAGGCGATGCGCGCGCAGGGGGCGACGGTGATCGAGCCCACCGCCGAGGGCGAGGAGGCCTGGGTGCAGCATCACGACGAGACGGCCAACGCGACGCTGATCGCGAAGACCAACAGCTGGTACACGGGCTCGAATGTGCCGGGCAAGCCGCGCCGGGTGCTGAGCTACACCGGCGGCGTCGGCACCTACCGGGCAAAATGCCAGGAGGCGGCGGACAAGGGCTACGAGGGCTTCGCCATGAGCAAGGCCCACGAGGTCGAAGCCGCCGAGTGAACTACTGCGCCCGCCGTCGGAAAACGGCGGGCGTCTCTCCGAAGGCCGCCGAGAACATCCGTGTCAGGTGAGCCTGATCGGAAAAGCCGCAATCGGCGGCGATGGCCTTGATCGGCTCGGCGCTGCGGGCCAGCTTCTCGCGCGCCTTCTCGAGGCGGCGGGCGGTGACGAAGGCGTAGGGCGGCTTGCCGAAGCTGCGCCGGAACTGCCGGGCAAAGCGGCAAGGTGTCAGGTCCAGCGCCTCGGCCATGCACCTGAGATCCAGCGCTTCGCCAAGATGGGCCTCGATGAACTCGAGAACGCGGGCCTTCTGTGCGGCGCTGAGCGTCCCGTCTTCGAACCGCTCCGGGGTCCGCGCTTCGGCGTAGCGGCGCAGCAGGTGCACGACCAGCCCCCGCGCCACGCTGTCGACGTAGAGTGCACCGCCGATGGCCTGGGCCCGCGCCTCCGCCGCGATCATGCTCATGGCGTGGGTCATCACCTCGTCGTCAGTCCGAAGCACGTCGGCCAGCGCCACGTCGGTGACGCAGCAATCCAGAACCTCGCTCGCCACTTCGGCGACCAGCGCGCTCGAGAGATAGACGTGGCAGACGTCGATCGGCGCATCCCACGACCAGGAGGCCTGTTGCGCCCGCGTCAGCAGGGACGCCGCGCCGGGACCGAGTGTTTCCCGGCTCCAGCGCCCGTCGAAACGGCGCTGCATCGGCGTGACACCGTCGCGGTAGCCCACCAGCATGAAATCCTTCATCGCGGGGACGATCACGTCCTGCCCCTCATAGTGATAAGCGCGCAGGCCGACGCCGCGCCAGCCCAGCCCGTCGCTGGCCAGCAGCACCTTGCCCGGCACATGCGTCGGCAGGGCCTCGAAATCGATCAGGTCGGTCATCGCATCCTCCTCCCAAAGTCATGCGAAACGTCAGTGTCATGGCGGGGG
>NZ_DS022276.1:2857883-2943933 GCF_000153725.1 Salipiger bermudensis HTCC2601
GCCCCCGCCGCTCGGCGATCCTCCCCGCTCAGGTCGCGCGCAGCGCGTCGTAGACGGCGGTTTCGAACGCGAGATAGCCGGGGAAGGAGATCGGATCGCCAAAGGGCAGGATCTGGGTCGCCCAATAGCCGCCGATGCCGTTGTGCCGGTCGATCCAGTAGAAGCTGTTGGCGAGCCCCGCCCAGCCGATGGCCCCGGCCGGGCGGCCGGTCGGGGCCTCCTCGGTGTTGACCATAAACGTGTATGACCAGTCCTTGCCGAGGCCCGGGAAGAACTCGGCGTCATTCGACAGGGACGGGATGACGCCGGGCAGCATCGTCACCTTCTGCGGCGGCACCAGCGCGCCCTTGACGGCCCAGTCCACGGTCTCCGGCTTCAGCACCCGCCCGTTCGGGCCGTCGCCGTCGTTCAGCCACATGCGGATGAACTTCATGTATTCCGGCACGGTGCCGTAGAGACCATGCCCGCCCATGTCGATCTCCGGGTTGTCGGGCAGGGCGAAGCCGTCCATCGGGTCGAGCGCCATGCCGTCGCCACGGGCGTGGATGGTCGCGCTCCGGTCCTTCATCGCGTCGCTGCGGGTAAAGGCGATCTCGTTCATGTCCAGCGGATCGAAGACCCGCTCGCGCATGACCTCGCCAAGGCGCTTTCCCCGGATGCCCTCGACCACTTGGCCGACCCAGTCGATATTTGTGCCGTATTCCCACTTTTCGCCCGGATCGAAGAGCAGAGGCGTCTCCAGCGCCGCGCGCGTCCCGGTGACCACCGAGGGCTGACCGTGCTCTTCGGCCATGCACTTGTACATCTCGTTGAAGAAGTCGTAGCCGAAACCCGCGGTGTGCAGCATCAGCTGCCGCGTGGTGATCTCGGTCTTCGGTGCGCGCAGGCGCGGCTGCCCTCCGGCATCGAAGCCTTCGAGCACCTGCGCCTCGCCCAGCCAGGGCGCGTAGTCGCTGGCCGGCGCATCGAGGTCCAGAAGACCGTCCTCGACGCATTGCAGGGCGCAGGTGCCCGCGATGGCCTTGGTGGTCGAGAAGATGGCAAAGACGGTGTCCTCGGTCATCGGGTGGTCACCGAGGCGGCGGTCTCCGGCGGCACCGGAATAGATGTCACGCTCACGGTCGGTCACCATGGCGACGACGCCCGGAACGCGGGTCGATCCCTCGGTCACCTTGGTCAGAACCGCGTCCAGCGCGGATGCGAGATCTTCGGTATGGATGTCCTTCATCTTGTCCTCCCATTGAACATGCGAGAACCAGGATGCCTGCTCGCCAGGGCGGCCGCTGTCATCGAACGGCAGCGCCTGTTCGCGTTCGGAAGCCAAATTGCGCGCGTCAGCCGCTCTTGCGCCTGCGGGTCTGGGAGGGCGTCTCGCCGAAGCGCGCGCGGTATCGGCCCGCCAGCGCGCCGAAATTGCTGAAGCCCCAGGCGCTGGCGATCGCTGTCACGGTCATCTCCTCGGGCAGGGTTTCGAGGTCCTGCCGGAAGCCCTCCAGCCGCCGCGCCGCGAGAAAGCCACGCGGGGACAGGCCGCGAAACTTGCGGAACCCTCCCGAGAGCGTGCGTGCGGTGACCCCGACGCGTGCTGCCACATCGCCGATCGACGGCGCCTCGCGCGCCTCGGCGGTCAGGATCTCTTCCGCCCGTCGGACATATCCCGGAGCGGCACAGCGTGCGCCGGTCTCCAGCGACAGGCCCGCCGCGCCGGCCCATTGGCGCAGAAGCTCGACGCAGAGGATTTCCTCGATATGGCGCGCCATCGCCGTCTCGTGCGAGCCGCCATCGGCACGCACCAGCGTCCGCGCCGCGTAATCAAGCAGTGACAGCCAGGCCGATCCCGGCCCGCCGAACTTGACCCGGCGGGTCCAGAGATCGTCATCGGGGACGAAGCCGTACCAGCGCTCGGCGGTGTCTGCCATGACCTGATGCGGGATGGTGAGGTTCAGCTGCATGTGGTCCGGGTCGCCCTCGAGCCAGTAATCGGTGCGTGAGCAGTCCACCACGAAGCTCTCCCCAGCTCCGGTGGGGACCGAGCCGCCGTCGGTCTGGTGGTCGAGCGCGCCCTTGAGCGTGTTCAGCACCAGGATGTTCCCGGCCTCAGGGTCGAAGCGGTCAAGATGAATGCCCGTGCCGTAGGAAAAGCGGGTCATGGTCACCCGCCCGGCTCTTGCCGAGATCATCGTGGCATCCGGGTGTGCGTGCCTAACAAGGGGCCTGACCTGATAGGGCATGTAGACCGTCTGACAGAAAGCCTCGACCTCGTCCCAATCCATCGAGCGCGTCGCGCCGCCATGATGGATCCGTCGGCCTTCGGCATCCCGCACGAGGGCATCTTCCAACAAAATCCCGCTCCTCCTCGCGATTTCGATGAGCGCCGAAGGTAACACAGTTTCGAGCTGGATCGATCTACTTTGGCGGCGGCTGGGCGGGTTGCGGCGGCAACCTGCGCAAGTCCACCGGCCTGCAAGCCCCGTGGTCGCGCAGCGACAGGCGGCCCGTTCGGCGCCCGCCAACGCTGATGCGGACGCCATGGCGCGCCGTCTTCGACCGAAGACGCCGGATGCCAAGCATCGTGAGCGAGGAGGAAATGCCCGCGCGTGCCGGCACGTCCCGACCCGTCAGCCGAATGGACGCGTTGCGGCAAGCCGGCTCGCCCTAGTCGGCGGAGTGTCGCGGATATCGACCAAAGTTCATCCGGCGTTTGCGTTGGCCCGTGGTAGGGTCGGTGTCGAGGAGGGGCACGCATGATCGGGAGCAAGCATATCGAAGAGATCGCGCAGGTCCTGGATGGTCTTGCCACCGGGCGTGACAGCTATGTGGATGCGTCCTGGCGGCGCTGTGTCGAACTCTACGGGATGGATCCCGAGCGCAGCGAGCCCGCCCATATTGTCACCGAAGCCGAGTTCCGCGCCCATCGTGATCAGGCTGACTGGATGATCGGCGCAGCCCGCGCGAGCCTGCAGAGCCTCTTTCGGCAGGTTGCGGGGCAGAATTACGTGCTGCTGCTGACCGATGCCAAGGGCGTCTGCGTCGACTTCTTCGGTGACAGCCTCTTCGCGGACGAGCTGCGCGGGGCGGGGCTTTATCTCGGCTCGAACTGGTCCGAGGATCTTGCCGGAACCTGCGGCGTGGGAGCTTGCATCGTGACCGGCGAGCCGGTCACGGTCCATCAGGACGACCATTTCGGAAATGCCCACACCGCGCTCTCCTGCACCTCTGCGCCGATCTACGACAGCCTCGGCCAGCTGGCCGCGGTGCTCGACATCTCTTTGCTGCGCTCGCCCTCGCCGAAAAGCAGCCAGAACCTTGCCATGTCGCTGGTGACTGCGGCGGCGCGGCGGGTCGAGATGGCCAACCTGATGGCCGCGAGCCGTCGCGAATGGGTTTTGAGGTTTTCCTCCAGCCCGGAGTTCCTTGATGTGGACCCCGAGTGCGCGGTTGCTCTTGACGGCTCGGGCCGGGTGATCGGGGCAACCCATGCCGCGACACGGATGCTCTCGCGTGGGGGGCAGTTGATCGGAGAAAAGATCGACGGTCTGCTCGGGATCAGCGTCGACGATCTTCCCGACCTGATGCGTGATCGCCCGACCGAAGAGCGTGTCGTGGCGCTTGGCGATGGCGGTGCGGTCTTCGGTCACGCGATCGCGCCACAGGCTCCGCGCCGGCCACCGGGGACGACGGTCTCCCGCAGCTCCGGCGGCGTCCTGACCGGGCTCGCGGGCAGTGATCCCGGCATGGACCGCCTCTTGTCGCGGGTGGAACGGCTCGCGCCGACAGAGGTTCCGCTGGTGCTCTGCGGAGAGAGCGGCAGCGGCAAGACAAAGCTCGCCCGCGCCGTTCACATGGCCTCAGGGCGGGGCGGATTCGTTACACTGGACTGCGCTGGGATGCAGGCCGACGAGATGGCCTCGGTGATCGAGGTGCAGCCCCGACCTGCGACGCTGCTGCTTCGGCGCATCGAGGACCTTTCCGAGACAGCCGCGCTTGCGCTGCCCGGGCTTCTGGATGCGCATTCCGACCTGCGACCGATCGCAACCAGCGGCCTCTCGCCAAGTGCTCTTCTTTCGCACGAGATCCTGCCGTGCGCGCTCTATCACCGACTTGCCGGGGCTGTCTTCGAGCTGCCGCCGTTGCGCGAGCGGCAAGATCTTGGCTGGCTGATCGAGCGGCTGCTGTGGCGGCGGTCCGGCGGCGAGATGCGTCTCACGCCGTCGGCCCGCGCGGAACTGATGGCCCGCGACTGGCCGGGTAATCTGCGCGAGCTGGGCAATGTTCTCGACGTGGCCTGTGCCTTGGCCGAAGGCTGCGTGATCGACCTGCCGGATCTGCCCGAGCCGCCGCGGCCCTGCGCCGAGGAGCAGAGCCTCGAGGCGGTGCTCGACGCCTGCAATTGGAACATGGCCCGCGCCGCACGGCGGCTCGGGGTGAACCGCTCGACGGTTCTGCGCCGGATCCGCAAGGAAGGGTTGCGCGCGCCGAACTGACGCGTTGCGCGGCGTTGCGTTTGCAACATGCTGCGATGCCGCAATCTGAGAGGCAGCCAAAATTGTCGGATTCGCGTGGCCCGAGGGCGGCAGGGCTCGCCACACTCTCCTCATCACATTGCCTATGAGGAGGATACGCAATGCTCGACTCGACCGTCACCGCCGAAGTGCAGGACATGCTCGACAGCCTGAACGCCGCCCTGGAGGAGGGCGACGCGCAGGCTGCCAGTGCACTCTTTGCCACCGACAGCTACTGGCGCGACCTGATCGCCGTCACCTGGAACCTGAAGACCGTGGAGGGGCCCGCCGGCGTGCAGGACATGCTCGCGGCCCAGCTCAAGCACACCAAGCCGCGCAGCTTTGCCATTCAGAAGGGAGAGCTCCCTGGAGAGGATGGCGGCGTCATCACCGCGTGGATCACCTTCGAGACCGCCGTCGGGCGGGGCTGGGGGCTGATGCGCCTGAAGGACGGCCGCATCTGGACGTTGCTGACAGCGCTGCAGGAGCTGAAGGGGTTCGAGGAAAACCGCGGCAAGCGCCGCCCGATGGGGGCCGAGCACGGTGCCGCGAAGAACCGCAAGTCGTGGAAGGAAAAGCGCGAGGCGGAGGCGTCCGAGCTCGGCTATACCGAGCAGCCCTATACCGTCATCATCGGCGGCGGGCAGGGCGGTATCGCGCTTGGCGCGCGGCTGCGGCAGCTCGGCGTGCCGACCATCGTGCTCGACAAGCATGACCGTCCGGGCGACCAGTGGCGGTCGCGGTACAAGTCGCTCTGCCTGCACGATCCGATCTGGTACGATCACCTGCCGTATATCAAGTTTCCCGACAACTGGCCGGTCTTCACGCCCAAGGACAAGGTCGGCGACTGGCTCGAGATGTACACCAAGGTCATGGAGATCAACTACTGGACCCGGTCCGAGGTGCAGAAGGCGGCCTATGACGAGGCCACCGACACATGGGAGGTCAAGGTCAATCGCGACGGCGAGGAGGTGACGCTGCGCCCGACCCAGCTGGTTCTGGCGACCGGCATGTCGGGCAAGGCCAACATCCCCTCCTTCCCGGGCATGGAGAGCTTCAAGGGCACGATCCAGCATTCCTCGCAGCACGAGGGGCCGGACGCGTGGACCGGCAAGAAGGTGGTGGTCGTCGGCTCGAACAACTCGGCGCACGACATCTGCGCTGCGCTCTGGGAGGCCGATGCCGACGTGACGATGGTGCAGCGCAGCTCGACCCATATCGTGCGCTCGGACACGCTCATGGAGATCGGCCTCGGCGCGCTCTACTCGGAGGACGCGGTGGCCAGCGGCATGACGACCGAGAAAGCGGACATGGTCTTTGCCTCGCTGCCCTACCGGATCATGCACGAGTTCCAGATCCCGCTCTACGACCAGATGAAGGAACGCGACGCCGAGTTCTATGCCGGGCTTGAGAAGGCCGGGTTCGATCTCGACTGGGGCGATGACGGCTCGGGCCTGTTCATGAAGTACCTGCGCCGCGGTTCGGGATATTACATCGACGTAGGCGCCAGCCAGCTTATCATCGATGGCGAGGTGAAGCTGGTGAAGGGGCAGGTGGAACGCTTCGACGAGACCGGTGTGGTGCTGGCCGATGGGACGCATCTCGAGGCCGACCTCGTGGTGATGGCCACGGGCTACGGCAGCATGAACGGCTGGGCCGCGGATCTCATCAATCAGGAGGTGGCGGACAAGGTCGGCAAGGTCTGGGGCCTTGGCTCCGACACCACCAAGGATCCCGGCCCCTGGGAGGGCGAACAGCGCAACATGTGGAAGCCGACCCAGCAGGAGAACCTGTGGTTTCACGGCGGCAACCTGCACCAGTCGCGGCACTACTCTCTGTATCTCGCGTTGCAACTGAAGGCCCGGATGGAGGGCATCGACACCCCCGTCTACGGCCTGCAGGAGGTGCATCACCTGTCGTGATGCCCTCTCCGGCGCGCCGCGATGGCGCGTCGCGCGCCCGGCCAGTCCTCCCGCCGGGCGCATCCTTTCTGACATCGGAGAAAAAACATGAAAGCAGCACGTTGGCATGGCGTGAAGGATATCCGCGTCGAAGATATCGCAGACCCGCAGCCCGGTAAGGGCGAGGTGAAAGTCAAGGTTGCCTGGACCGGAATCTGCGGCAGCGACCTGCACGAGTATCTGGCCGGGCCGATCTTTGTGCCGGTGGACGAAGACCACCCCCTGAGCCACGACAAGGCGCCGATCACCATGGGGCACGAATATTGCGGTACGGTCGCCGAGCTGGGCGACGGCGTCACCGACCTCGCGATCGGCGACCGCGTCGCGATCGAGCCGATCTTTGCCTGCGGGGCGTGCCCGGCCTGCCTCGAGGGCAAGTACAACCTTTGCGACAGCCTTGGCTTTGTCGGCCTGTCCGGCGGACATGGTGGTTTCGCCGCGCACAGCGTCGTGCCCGCGCGCATGGTCCACAAGATGCCTGAAGGACTGTCGATGGAACAAGGCGCGCTCGTAGAGCCTGCGGCCGTCGCACTGCACGCTGTGCGCCTGTCCAGGATCAAGGCCGGTGACAAGGCCGCCGTCTTTGGCGCGGGCCCGATCGGGCTTCTGGTGGTGGAGTCGCTGCGCGTGGCCGGCGCCTCTGAAATCCACGTCGTCGAACCGTCGCACGTTCGGCGACAAAAGGCGCTGGATCTCGGCGCGACATCGGTGATCGATCCGACGGCGACCGACGCCGTGGCTGACATCCGCGCCGCCACGGGTGGGGTGCATGTCGCCTTCGAAGTGACCGGTGTGCCTCAGGTCCTGCCGCAGTGCATCGACGCGACCCGCCACGAAGGGCAGGTTCTGGTCGTTTCAATCTGGGAACAGGAGGCCTCCTTCCAGCCCAACACGGTCGTGCTCAAGGAGCGACAGGTGCAGGGCACCATCGCCTATCGCAACGTCTATCCGGCGGTGATGGCGCTGATGACCCAAGGATATTTCAGCGCCGATCAGCTGGTCACGAAGCGCATCGCTTTGGAGGATATCGTCACCGAAGGTTTCGAGGCACTGGTCGCGGAGAAATCTCATGTGAAGATCCTCGTCGAGGCACCCGGCTGACGCCCCACCAGAGAGAAAGCCGGCCGCCCGGAAAACGAAGGGCGGCCGGCGTCCCGCAAATCGCGACAGGCTGGTCACAGGCCTGCGCCGACATGCCGCGAACATTCTGGTTCATGTGCACGCCCGATCACACTTCCGAATTGCAGGTGTGAGCCCGGTCCGGCAGGATCACGTGTCGCCTTTCCCGACAGTGCCGTTTCTTGTGTGGATGGCCGCGCATGGCGGCCATCCCCGCGGACGACCGGACGTGCTGGTCAGCCGCCGGAGGTTGGTGGAAGGGACCAGCCCTTGCCCGCAGCGACCTGCAGTCTTGCCCAACTTGCCGCGAGATCCCGCACGCTGGATGCCAGCGTCAGGCGGGCGGCGGCGAGAGAGCGTTGGACCTCGAGATAGTCGAGCAGGGTTGTCGTTCCTCCTTCGTAAGTCGTGCGCGACAGCGCCACGGCCCGCTCGAACGAAGCCACGCTGCGCCGGTAGCCGGCGACCGCGCGGCGGTCGCGCAGGACGTCGCTCTGCGCCGCCTGCACCTCCTCGACTGCGCCCAGGACGGCGCCGCGCCACCCGAGTTCCGCTTGCTGCGCCTGCGCCACGGCGGCGTCGCGATTGGCGCGCAGCACGCCTTGGTTCAGCACCGGGATCGACAGTTGTGGCCCGTAGCTCCAGCTGTTCACGCCTTCGAAAGTGGAGACCGTTCCGCCAAGCCGCAGAGACGGGTAAAGCTGCGCCTCGCTGACCCCGATGCGGGCCGTTGCGGCGGCAAGCTCGGCCTCGGCCGCGCGCAGGTCGGGGCGGTTGCGCAGCAGATCCGCCGGAACTCCCGCCGAGGCGCTGCTGCCGGGACGGGGCTGGGCGGCGCCGCGTTGCAGGCGGGCCTCGAGACCCTGCGCGGGCTGCGCCAGAAGCGTCGCGATGGCATAGGTCGCGGCGTAGTAGCCCTGTTCGAGACCGGGCAGCGTGGCCTGCGCCTCGTCGAGCGCCGCTTGCGCCTGTGCCTCGTCCAGCGCGGTGGCCGCGCCCGCCTCGCGCTGGCTCTGGACGAGGCTGAGCGTATCGCGCCGGGTTGCCACGGTCTCGCGACTGATCGCGAGTGCGTTCTGGTAGTAGCGCAGGTCGATGTAATTGCTGACAAGCGCCGAAAGCAGCGCCAGCCGCGCGGTGCCGACGCCCAGCTCTGCCGCTTGCAGGTCGGCGAGCGCCGCCTCGCGGGACCGCCGCTCGCCGCCGAAGAGATCGAGCATCAAAGCCGGGGCGAAGATCGCGCCGGAGGTGTTGGTGGTGCCGGAGATCTCCTCGCCGCCGGCGCGGATGGTGTCCGCCGTCAGGCCGCCGCTGACCTGCGCCGGCAGGCCGGTCGCGCGGGCGGCGGCCTGCGCCTCGGCCACGCGGCTCAGCGCGGTCCGGATGTCGAGGTTCTGGCGCAGGCCGGCCTGCACGAGTTCACTCAACAGCGCATCGTCATACGAGCGCCACCAGGATTGCAGTGCGGCATCGCCCACCGGCTGCGCATCGCCTTCGGCAAAGGTGGCCGCAAGCGGCTGGATCGGGGGTTCATGATCGGGGCCGACGGTGCAGGCGCAGAGCGCCAGCACGGCCGGAAGGAGGGCGTAACGTATCATGGTCTGTCTTTCAGAAAAGGACGGGCAGGGCGGTCAGTCCTGCGCAGGCGTGCCGAGGCGCTTGTGGGTGCCGGTGAGCTTCATCACGAAGACGAAGAACACCGGCGCGAAGATCACCCCCAGAACGGTGGCCGAGATCATCCCGCCCACCACGTTGATGCCGATGGCGTTCTGGCTGGCCGCCGAGGGGCCGGTGGCGATGGCCATCGGGATCACCCCCATGGTGAAGGCCAGCGAGGTCATCAGGATCGGGCGGAAGCGCAGGCGGCAGGCCTCGACCGTGGCGTCGATGAGGCCCTTGCCTTCGGTGATGAGATCCTTGGCGACCTCGACGATCAGGATGGCGTTCTTGGCCGACAGCCCGACGATGGTGATGAGGCCCACGGTGAAGAACACGTCGTTCGACAGCCCCGTCAGCGTCACCGCCGCCACCGCCCCGATGGCGCCCATCGGCACGATCAGCATCACCGCCAGCGGGATCGACCAGCTTCCGTAGAGCCCCGCGAGGCAGAGGAAGACGAAGAGCACCGACAGCCCGATCAGGATCGGCGCCTGACTGCCGCTCTCGATCTCCTGCAAGGATTGCCCGGTCCACTGGTAGCCGAAGCCCGCAGGCAGCTCTGCCGCGATGCGCTGCATCTCGGCCAGCGCCTCGCCCGAGGAATAGCCCGGCGCGGCCTCGCCGTTGATGCGGATCGACGGGTAGCCGTTGTAGCCGACGATCTGCGACGGGCCGAAGCCCCACTCGGCGCTGGCAAAGGACGACAGCGGCACCATCCCGCCCTGCACGTTGCGGACGTTGAGCTTCAGCACCTCCTCGATACTGCTGCGCGCCTCTGCCTCGGCCTGCACAATGACGCTTTGCATCTTGCCGTCGTTGGGGAAGTCGTTGACGTATCCCGACCCGAGCGCGACCGAGATGGTGCGGTTGATCTCGCCGAAGGTGACGCCGAAGGCATTGGCCTTCTCGCGGTCCACGTCGAGACGCAGCTGCGGCCCCGGTTGCAGCCCTTCGATGTACATCTGCCCGAGGATCGGACTTTCGGCACCCGCGCCCATGATCTGGCCGGCTGCCTGTTGCAGCGCGGCGTTGCCGAGGTTGGCGCGGTCCTGGAGCCGGAAGCTGAAGCCCGAGCCGGTCCCGAGGCCCTGAATGGGGGGCGGCGAGATGGCGAAGGCAAAGCTGTCGCGGATCGAGAACAGCATCCCCGACAGTTTCCCGGCAAGCGAGGCCGCGCCCAACTCGGGGCTTTCACGCTCGGCCCAGTCCTCCAGCGTCACGAAGCTGACGGCAGAGTTCGGCCCCTGGCCCGAGAAGGAAAAGCCCTGGATCGTCACCACGTCGGCCACGCCCTCGGTGCCCATCGCGAAGGCCTCGGCCTGCTTGGTCACTTCGCGCATGCGGAACGAGGTCGCCTCGGGCGGCGATTGCATCGACGCGATGAGATAGCCTTGATCCTCCTGCGGCAGGAAGGCGGCGGGGATCTGCACGTAGACGTAACCAAGCCCCGCCACCAGCGCGGCATAGATCACCATCATCCGCCCCGAACGGCGCACGAGGCCCCGCACGCCCCCGGCATAGCCTTTGGAGGCGCGGTCGAAGTTGCGGTTGAACCAGCCCGCCGGGCCCTTGCGGGCATGGCCTTGGCCCTTGGGGATCGGCTTGAGGAAGGTCGCGCAGAGCGCCGGTGTCAGCGACAGCGCGAGGAAGGCCGAGAAGAAGATCGACACCACCATGGTGAGCGAGAACTGCTGGTAGATGATGCCCACCGAGCCGGGGAAGAAGGCCAGCGGAATGAACACCGCCATCAGCGCCAGCGTGATGCCGACGATGGCACCCGAGATCTGGCCCATCGCCTTCTTCGACGCCTCGCGGGGCGAGAGCCCTTCCTCGGACATGATGCGCTCGACGTTTTCCACCACCACGATGGCGTCATCGACGAGGATGCCGATGGCGAGGATCATCGCGAACATGGTCAGCACGTTGATCGAAAAGCCCGCCGCCAGCATCACCGCCAGCGTGCCCGCCAGCGCGATCGGCACCACCAGCATCGGGATCAGCGTGTAGCGCAGGTTCTGCAGGAAGATCAGCATCACCACGAAGACCAGCGCCACCGCCTCGAGCAGCGTGTGCACCACCTTCTCGATGGAGGCCGACACGAAAGGCGTGGTGTCATAGGGAATGGACGCCTCGACGCCTTCGGGGAAACCCGCCGACAGCTCGTCGAGCAGGGTCCGCACGCCTTCGGCGGTGTCGAGCGCGTTGCCGGTGGGCGAGAGCTGAATGCCGATCTGCGCGGCTTCCTCGCCGTTGAGATAGGCCTTGAAGGAATAGAACTCGGCGTCCATCTCGATGCGCGCCACGTCAGACAGGTGCACGATGGAGCCGTCCTCGCCCGCGCGCAGCACGATCTGGCCGAACTCCGCAGGGGTGCGCAGCTGGCCGGTGACCAGAAGCGTCGCCTGTGTCTGCTGGCCCTCGGGCGCGGGGTCGACGCCGACGGAGCCCGCCGAGACCTGCGCGTTCTGTTCCGAAATGGCGGCGGTGATGTCGGTGACCGACAGATCGAGCCCGACAAGCTTGGCCGGGTCGATCCAGACCCGCATCGCCCGTTCGGCCGAGAACAGCTGCGCCTTGCCGACACCCTCGACCCGGCGGATTTCGTTCAGCACGAAGCGGGTGGCGTAATCGGCGAGACCGACGGAATCGTAGCCCGACCCCGGAGCGCCCGCGAGCGAGACGAACATCAGGTAGCTGCTGCCCGCCTCCTCGACCAGAAGCCCCTCCTGCTGCACCTGCGGCGGCAGCGAGGATTCCACCCGGCGCAGGCGGTTCTGCGTTTCCACCACGGCCTGCGACACGCTGCTGCCGGAGGCGAAGGTGACGGTGATGGTCACCGCGCCCGTCGCCTCGGAGGTCGACTCGAAGTAAAGCAGGTTCGGAATGCCGTTCAGCTCTTCCTCGATGGGGCGGGTGACCTGTTGATAGAGGTCCTCGGGCGAGGCCCCGGCGAAACGGGTGGAGATGGTGACCTGCGGCGGGGCGACATCGGGATATTGCGCCACCGGCAGCGACGGCAGCGACAGCGCCCCCGCCAGCGTGATGAAGATCGCGATGACCCAGGCAAGCACCGGGTTGTCGATGAAGAAACGTGCCATGGATCGGGCCTCAGTTCGCGGCTGCGGGCTGCAGCGCGTCGATGGCGCGGCTGCAGGTGTCGGTGGGCGCATCCTCCGCGCCCGCGGGATCGGTCCAGCAGACCGGGGTGACCGGCGCCCCGGGGCCAATCTTCTGGAACCCGTCGACGATCACCATGTCGCCGGGGGCAAGACCCTCTTCGATGGTGAGGCTGTTGTCGTCGCTGCGCCCTTCCGAGACGGGGCGGGGCGCGACAGTTCCGTCTTCGGCGACCAGCATCAGCTGCGCCTGACCCGAGGCGTCGCGCCGCAGCGCCTGCGCCGGGACGACCAGCGCCGCCTCGCGCACCGCCTGTGCCACGCGCACGCGCACATACATGCCGGGCAGCAATGTGCCGTCGGGGTTGGGCACCTCGGCGCGCAGCGTCACCTGCCCGCTGGAGCGCTCGACCGACGCCTCGGAGAACAGCAGCTTGCCGGGGTGCGGGTAGAGCGAGCCGTCGTCGAGATAGAGTTGCACCTCCGCGGCACCGGGGGCCAGCTCGGTGATCTCGCCCGCTTCCATCGCGCGGCGCAGGCGCAGCAGTTCCGACACCGGCTGCTGCATGTCGGCATAGACCGTATCGAGCGCCTGGATCGTGGTCATCACCTCGCCCTGTGCGCTCACCAGCGCGCCCTCGGTGGTCAGCGCCCGGCCGGTGCGCCCGGCAATGGGCGCGCGCACCTCTGCGTATCCGAGATTGATCTCGGCGGCACGCAGCTGCGCCTGTGCTTCGGCCAGCGCGGCATTGGCCTGAAGCACGGCGGTCTGCGCGGTATCGAGATCCGCTTGGCTCGCGACATTGCGAGACCGCAGGGAACTCAGGCGCGTTTCGGTCTGGCGGGCGTCGGCAACTCCTGCCTCGGCCCGTGCGACGGTGGCGCGGGCGGCGTCGACGGCGACCTCGTAGGGCTGGCGGTCCAGCTCGTAGAGCACGTCGCCCGCCTCGACGGTGCTTCCTTGCGTGAAGACGCGGGCCTCGACGATGCCGCCGATGCGGGGGCGGACCTCGGCGACGCGGGTGGGGCTGATGCGGCCCGGCAGCTCGGAGGCCACCTCGACGCGCTGCGGTTCGGCGACGATGACACCGACCGAGGGCGGCGGATAGCCCTGCGCCCCGGCAGGAGCAGGAGCAAGCGCCAGAACGGCAAGCAAGGGAAGGGCGGCACGGCGCGCGGGCCGAGGGATCGGGTACATATCGGAACTCCGGGGAAAGGGCCGCCGGTCGGCCCTCCGCGGTCGGAGGGCCGGTGCGCTGTCACCGCAGGCGGGTCAGGTCTTGGGCAGAAAGGTGAGGGGCGTCAGCCGCCGGGGCGGAAGCCTTTCGGGCGGCGTACCGGGCGCCACAGCGCGGCGGTCAGCAGCGCGACGGACATCACGATGAGCGGGGGCACCGCGTGCCCGTATTCACCGTGCAGCAGCACTGTCAGCGCTGCCGCCGCCATGACGGACGCACCCAGGAGGCTGCCGACGAAGCGGGTGCGCGGCAGCAGGATCAAGAGCGCCGCGAGCCATTCGAGAAGGCCGGTGAGGCGGTTGAAGCCGCTCGGGTAGCCCCAGCGGTCGTAATCGGCGAGGATCTCGGGCGAGGCGAACATGTTGAGCGTGCCGCCGAGCAGGAAGAAAGCTGCAAGCAGCCAGGCCGGGATGGCGCGCCAGGGGAGGGATTTCATCGGTAGGCTCCTTCTACGCGGCGGGTTGGCCGGCCCCATGCGTCGGGGCCGGCCGCTTGGCGTCAGGCCAGGTTGGCTTCGGCGAACTCGTAGCTCGCGAGATTGTCGAGGAAGTTGGTCACGTAATCCGGACGGCGGTTGCGGAAATCGACGTAGTAGCTGTGCTCCCACACGTCGAGACCGAGCAGAGCGGTGCCCTCGCCGGTGGCCAGCGGGTTGACGCCATTGGCGGTCTTGGTGACGCCGAGGCTGCCGTCGGCCTTCTGGATCAGCCAGGCCCAACCCGAGCCGAACTGCGTGGTCGCGGCGGTCTTGAACGCGGCCTTGAAGTCGTCGACCGAGCCGAAGCTGTCGATCAGCTTTGCCTCGAGCGTGCCGGGGATGCCACCGCCATTGGGCGACAGGGCGTTCCAGAAGTGGATGTGGTTCCAGTGCTGACCGGCCTGGTTGAACACGCCCGCGAGCGCATCGTCAGCGTAGCTCAGCGTGACGATCTCCTCGAGGGTCTTGCCCTGAAGGGCGGCGTTGCCGTCGACGAAACCGTTGAGCGCGGTGACATAGGCCTGGTGGTGCTTGTCATGGTGGAGCTCAAGGGTTTCCTGGCTCATGCCACGCTCGGCAAGGGCGGAATGGGGGTAGTTCAGGGCGGGAAGTTCGAAGGTCATCTGTGGTCTCCTGTCGAGCCAGCGCTTGCGCGCCGGGACCCGTTTGGTTATTTAAGCAAGCAACAGCTTTGAAAAACATTGGAGCGAATATGTCAGGCGATGACTTGGAAAAAGGGGCGTGGTCCCCGCGCGCCCCTTCCGAGCGGCTGCTGATGACGCTCAAGATGCATGGCGCCCAGACGTCGGCTGACGTCGGGCGGCGACAGGGCATCACTGGTGAGGCCGCACGCCAGCAGCTTGGCAAGCTGCAGGAGGATGGGCTGGTGCGCGAAGAGCGGCGCAGCGCCGGGCGCGGGCGACCCGCGGTCTACTGGCACCTGACCGACAAGGCGCAGGCGCGGTTTCCCGACACCCATGCCGCGCTGACCGTGGACATCCTGCGAAGCATCTCCGAGGTGCTGGGCCCGGAAGCGCTGGACCGGATCATCGCCGAGCGCGAGGGGGTGACGCTCGAGAAGTACCGCACCGCCATGTCCGGCTGCAGCGACACCCGCGACCGGCTCGAGAAGCTTGCCGAGATGCGCAGCGCCGAGGGCTACATGGCGCAGGTCGAAGTGGACGACGATGGCACGCTGCGGCTGGTCGAGAACCATTGCCCGATCTGCGCAGCGGCGAGTTTCTGCCAGGGCTTCTGCCGCGCCGAGAAGGCCGTGTTCCAGAACGTGCTCGGCCCGAACGTCCGGATTGAACGGGATGAGCATATCGTCGGTGGCGGACGGCGCTGCACCTACCTTGTACGCGAAGGCGCGTAAGGCCGTCGGGTCCAGGCCGACAGACCCGGGATCACCGTGACACCGGAGGGGCTGCGCAGGACAGTCGGACACACGTCGTATCCTCCCTGACAGCTTGCGCCGCGTGGATCGATTCTGCCCCGAGGCTCGGCAGGCGCAGCGTCTGGAAACACCGGGCTCTTGTTGGCCTTGGTGACGGCAACGGTGACGACACCCAAGCCAACAGGGCGTCCGTTCAGGGCGGCGCCGTTGCAGAGCCGCAGCCCTGGGCGTGAGCGCCGCTTGCCTCGCCGAGGTCAGGTCACCCGGACGATCTCGGCGGTGCCGGGGGTCTTGAAACGGATCTCCCCCGGTCTGCGGTTGCCTTCGCGTCGCGGCTAGCGGTCTGAGCCCCGCAGCATTTCTTCGACCAGCCGCTGCACGTCGAGCGCCTCGCGCGGGGTGGCGAGCGGGTGCGGTCGGCCCGCGACGCAGAGCGCAAGCGCATCGAGCTGCGCGCGGAGCGCCACCGCGCGCGGATCGGCGGGGGTAGGGGAGACCGGCTCGAAGGGTCCCCCGCGCGACACCGACTCGTCCGAGAAGTTCGACACGCGATGGCTGGCCAGGCTGCCCTTCACGGTGAACTCCTGCCGGTCGGGCTGCGCGCCGCCGACACTGGCGAGAATCGACACCGGCACACCGCCCACGGTCTCGAGCCGCGCCAGCAGCGCGGTTTCGCAAAGCGCCGTGTCGGCGGGATAGGAGGGCTGCGCCCAGACCACCGAGAGCGGCCCGAGGATGCGCTGGGTGAAGAACAGGAAATGCGACAGCACCTCGCGGGTCATGCCACCCTCGGCGCGGAAGCGCAGCCAGTCCGCCGCCTGTTGCCATGCCCGCGGCCAGGCGGCGTAGGTTACCACCATGTCGACGCCCGCCATCTCGCCCATCGCGCCCGAGGAGGCTGCGTCCGAGATGTTGGCGAGCGCCTCGCCTGCGGCTTGCGTGAAGTTCACCGCCGCCGGCACGCCGCTGGCCTCGAGCGCCGCCACCAGCGCCTCGCTCTCGCCGAGGTCGACCCCGAGCGGCTTTTCGAGGAACACTGCCTTGCCCGCAGGGGCGGCGGCGAGGGCGTAGGCCTTGCGCGGCACCGGCGGGCAGGCGAGGTAGACCAGATCGGCCGCGGCCATCGCCGCTTCGGCAGAGGCGGCAAGCGGCACGCCGGGGGCAAGCATTTGTGCCTCGGCACAGGCCTCGGGGGCCGGATCCCACATCGCCACGGGGGCAAACTCTTCATGCGGGAGCATGTGCTCCAGCATCCGCCGCCCCATGATCCCCAGCCCGATGATCGCCGTCTTCACCGCCATGTCCGTTCCCGTTCCTGCAGCTTTCGTTGGGGGTCGTTGTAGCGGCCACCCGGGAGGGAGCGCCATCACAAAGCCCCTGCATGTCCCGTTTTGACCGAGAGGCCGGGGCCGGCGATGCCCTTTCCGGGAGGTGTGGCAGCGGTCGCACCGCGCGGGGCTGCCTGTTTTCTGTGCGTCCGGGGCCGGAGTGGTCCCCGCGAGCGCCGCATTTCCGGCCGGCCAAGTTGACACAGCGTCCACGGCGCGCCGATAGTGACATCAACATAGCTGGCAAAAGCGCCTCGCGATCCTGCGGTCCGTCTCTCGAGACGGCTGGGATCAGCGGGGCTTTTTTCGTTTTTGGAGGGCGTCTTGACGCGCGAAATCGACCTCGGAATCCTGTTCTCCCGGTCCGGAACCTACAGCCTGATCAGCGAGGCCAAGCGGACCGGCGCGCTGAAGGCGGTGGCGCAGGTCAACGCCGATCCCGCGCTTGATATCGTGTTCAACCCGGTGGAGCGCGACCCGCAGGGCAATATCGACGCCTATGCGCCGCTCTGCGAAGAGATCCTGCGCGACAGCGGGGCGCGGCACGTGATCGGCTGCACCACCTCGTGGAGCCGCAAGGAGGTGATCCCGGCGCTCGAGCGCATGGACGGGGCGCTCTGGTACCCGGCGCCCTACGAGGGGTTCGAGGCGTCCGACCGCATCGTCTATGCCCATGCCTGCCCGAACCAACACCTGCTGCCGCTGCTCGACTATGCCTTCGCGCAGTTCGGGCGGCGCAGCTACCTGACCGGCTCGAACTACATCTGGGGCTGGGAGATAAACCGGCTGGCGCGCGAGATCGGCAGCCGCACCGGAGGCGAGGTGCTGGGCGAGCGCTACCTGCCGCTGGGCACCACCGAGGTGGCGCGCATTGTCGACGAGATCGCCGCGCTGAAGCCGGATTTCGTGCTCAACCAGCTGATCGGGAAATCGCAATATGCCTTCCTCGACGCCATCGCCGAACTGCGCCGAAGCGATCCGTTCTTTGCCGAGGGCCATTGCCCGGTGCTGTCGTGCAACCTTACCGAATGCGAGCTCGGTGCCATCGGGCCATCGGCCGAGGGGGTGATCTCGGCGGGGCCGTGGTTCCGCGGTCTGCACCCGGCGCTGCCGGGCAATGGCGGCCGCGAGGATTTCGGCTCGTCGCTCGAGGCGGCGGCCCATGCCTCTGTGATGACGCTGGCGCAACTGCTCAACGGCGCGCCCGGTGCCGAGGCGCTGTCGCTCTCCGAGCTTCTGGCGCAGCGCCGCGCGGCCGAGCTCGGGATCAGCCCGCGCACCCACCACACCCGCCTGCCGGTGGCCATCGCGCAGGTCAGGGCAGGGGCTTTCGTGCCGCTGCGCACCGGGGCGCCGGTCGAGGCCGATCCCTATCTCACCCGCGAGCGCGACCCCGCGCCGGTGCCGCTTCGGGTGGTGAAATGAGACGCCGTCTGCGCATCCCGGATCTGGGCGGCGCGCGTGCCGCGATCCTGCATCGCCCGCATGCCACGGTCACCGCGCTGGTGCGCCAGCTTCAGGCCATCGGGCTCGAGGTGGATTGCCACTGGCCCGACCTGCCGGCGTCGGCCCGGGCGGCGGATTATCTCTTCATCGATGTCGACACCGCCTATGATGACCAGTTCCCGTGGGAGCCGGGCGAGGCACCGCTGCCGACCATCGCGCTGGTGGGTTCCGAGGCGCCGGGCCGCATCGAGTGGCTGATGAATTTCGGCGCCGATGCTCAGATCCTCAAACCGGTGGGCGATGGCGGGGTCTACTCGGCCCTGCTGATCGCGCGGGCCACCTTCGACGCGCGCGTCGAACTGGCCGACGAGATCGACGCCCTCAAGCGCCGGCTCGGCCAGCGCCAGACGGTGGTGCAGGCGGTGGCGGTGCTCGCCGCGCGCGGCAAAACCGAGAACGAGGCCTACGAGCAGCTGCGCGGCATGGCGATGGCGTGGCGCGTGAGTTTCGAGGACGCCGCCGACCGCATCGTCGCCGCTGCCAAACCCACGCATCAGGACGAGAGCGACCATGGCTGACATCGCCCCCATCGAGTCCCGCCCGGCAGCGCCGGCGGGCGCGCTGCGCCGCCTGATGCGCCGCAAGCTGGCACTGTTCGGCCTCGCCATCATCGCGCTGGTGGTCGGCGGCGCGGTCTTCGCGCCATGGATCGCCCCGTTCGAGCCCGACGAGCAGCTCTTCGAGGGGCTGTCCCTCTACGGCGAGCCGATGCCGCCCGGCGGGCCGTTCCTGATGGGCACCGACCTCTTGGGGCGCGACCTGTTCACCCGGATGCTCTATGGCGCTCAGACCTCGCTGGTGATCGGCGTGGTGGCCAATGGGGTGGCGCTGGTGATCGGCACGCTTGTGGGGGTGCTCGCAGGGTTCGTGCGCGGCTGGTTCGGCGCTGCGCTGATGCGCTTCACCGACCTGATGATGGCCTTCCCGGCGCTGTTGCTGGCGATCTGCCTTGCGGCCTTGTTCCAGCCCTCGCTGTGGATTGTCGCGATGGTGATCGCGCTGGTCAACTGGGTGCAGACTGCGCGCGTGGTCTATACCGAGACCACCAGCCTTGCCGAGCGCGAGTTCATCGCCGCCGAGAAGACGCTCGGCGCCTCGCAGTCGCGCATCCTGTTCCGTCACATCCTGCCGCACCTGATCCCGACACTGATCGTCTGGGGCACGCTCGGAATCTCGGTGACGGTGCTGCTCGAGGCGACGCTGAGCTTCCTCGGTGTGGGCGTGCAGCCGCCGACGCCCTCTTGGGGCAACATCATCTTCGAGAACCAGACCTATTTCCAGGCCGCGCCCTGGCTGGTCTTCATCCCCGGCGCGGCGATCCTGCTGCTGGCGCTGGCCTTCAACCTCGTGGGCGACGCGCTGCGCGACGTGCTCGACCCGACCCAGAGGGGGAACGACTGATGCTCGGCTACCTGACCCGGCGCCTGATCCAGTCCGCCCTGATTCTGCTGGGGGTGAGCTTCATCACCTTCATCCTGCTCTACGTGCTGCCCGCCGACCCGGTGCGCCAGATCGCCGGGCGTTCGGCCACCGCGCAGACGGTGGAGAACATCCGCCATCAGCTCGGGCTCGATCAGCCGCTGCTGGTCCAGTACTGGCGCTATCTCACCGGGCTGGTGCAGGGCGACATGGGGCGCAGCTACCTGCAGAAGACCGAAGTGGCGACGCTGATCGCGGCGCGTTTGCCGGCATCGCTGCTGCTGATGGCGGGGGGCATCGTCTGCGAGCTCCTGATCGGCCTGACGCTCGGCATCGTCGCGGCGGTGTTCCGCGGCCGACCGCTCGATCAGGGGCTGATGGTGACGAGCTTCGTCGCGGTCTCGGCGCCGCAATTCGTGGTCGGCCTGCTGCTTCTCTACCTCTCGCGGTGCAGCTCGGCTGGTTCCCGATCGGGGGCTACGGCACCTTCGCACATCTGGTACTGCCCGCGATCACCCTCGGGATCATGGGATCGGGCTGGTACAGCCGCATGATGCGCTCTTCGATGGTCGAGGTGCTGCGGCAGGACTACATCCGCACCGCCCGCGCCAAGGGTCTGACCCGTGGCCGCATCCTGCTGCGTCACGCGCTGCCCAACGCCATCCTGCCCATCATTGCCATGATCGGCATCGACATCGGCATCTTCATGGGCGGCATCGTCGTGGTCGAGAGCGTGTTCGGCTGGCCCGGCATCGGCCAACTCGCATGGCAGGCGATCCAGCGCGTCGACATCCCCGTGATCATGGGCGTCACCATGGTCTCGGCCACCGCCATCGTGCTCGGCAACCTGCTGGCCGATCTCGTCACCCCTCTCATCGATCCGCGCATCAAGCTGCGGTGACCCCGTTTCCAAACGGTCCCGGCATCGTTGCCGGGGCTCAACGCCACCACCCACGGACGACACACGACCCAAGACCAGAGCCACCACTCACGGACCCGGCCACACCATCCAACAGGGAGTAATAAAAAATGAAAGCACTTCTCACCTCCACCGCGATCCTGCTCGCTTCAGCGATCCCGGCGCTTGCGCAGGGCTATACCCCCGATCCCGACGCCACGCCCGGCGGCATGATCACCGTCACCTACAAGGATGACGTCGCCACGCTCGACCCGGCGATCGGCTATGACTGGCAGAACTGGTCGATGATCAAGTCGCTGTTCGACGGTCTGATGGATTACGTGCCCGGCACCACCGAGCTGCGCCCCGGTCTTGCCGAGAGCTACGAGGTCAGCGAGGACGGCACCGTCTTCACCTTCACGCTGCGCGAGGGCGTCTCCTTCCACAACGGACGCGAGATGACCGCCGAGGACGTGAAGTATTCGCTCGACCGCGTCACCACCCCCGAGACCCAGTCGCCGGGTGCGGGCTTCTTCGCCTCCATTGCCGGCTTTGATGAAATCTCCGCGGGCGAGGCCGACACGCTTTCGGGGGTCGAGGTGGTCGATCCGCTGACTGTCAAAATCACCCTGTCGCGCCCCGACGCCACCTTCCTGCACGTGATGGCGCTGAACTTCGCCTCCATCGTGCCCAAGGAAGCGGTCGATGAGTACGGCACCGATTTCGGCAAGCACCCGGTCGGCACCGGCGCCTTCAAGCTCGGCGAGTGGACCATTGGCCAGCGCCTCGTGTTCGAGAAGAACGCCGAGTACTGGCGTGACGGCGTGCCCTATCTCGACGGCGTGACCTTCGAGGTCGGGCAGGAACCGATCGTGGCGCTGCTGCGTCTGCAGCAGGGCGAGGTCGACGTGCCCGGTGACGGCATCCCGCCGGCGAAGTTCCAGGAGGTCATGGGGGATCCGGATCAGGCGGCCCGCGTCGTCGAGGGCGGCCAACTGCACACCGGCTACATCACGCTGAACGTGGGCATCGAGCCGCTCGATCAGCTGCCGGTGCGCGAGGCGATCAACATGGCGATCAACAAGGAGCGCATCACCCAGATCATCAACGGCCGCGCCGTGCCGGCGACCCAGCCGCTGCCGCCGTCGATGCCGGGCTACACCGGCGGCTACGAGGGCTTTGCCTTTGACGCCGAGGCCGCCAAGGCCAAGCTCGCCGAGGCCGGTCTGGGCGACGGGTTCTCGACCGAGCTCTTCGTGATGAACACGGATCCCAACCCGCGCATCGCGCAGGCCATCCAGCAGGACCTCAAGGCGATCGGCGTCGATGTCGAGATCCGCTCCCTCGCGCAGGCCAACGTGATCGAGGCCGGTGGCGCCGGCGAGGCGCCGATGATCTGGTCGGGCGGCATGGCATGGATCGCCGACTTCCCGGATCCGTCGAACTTCTACGGCCCGATCCTCGGCTGCGCCGGCGCGGGCGAGGGCGGCTGGAACTGGTCCAAGTTCTGCGACGAGAGCATCGACGCGATGGCGACCGAGGCCGACAGCTTCACCGACCCCTCGGCGCCGGAGCGGCTCGAGATGTGGTCGGACGTCTACATGAAGGTGATGGAAGAGGCGCCGTGGGTGCCGGTGTTCAACGAGCAGCGCTACACCATGAAGTCCGAGCGCATGGGCGGTGACGACGCGCTCTATGTCGACCCGGTCTCGATCCCGGTGAACTACGATTACGTCTACGTGACCGAGTGATCCCATGTGCAAGCACTGCGACTACACGATCCACGGCGCGCAGCACCATTTCGGCTGGGACAATTCCATTGTCCCGGCCCTGACGGTGGCACCGGGATCGACAATCCTCTTCAATTGCATGGATTCTTCGGCGGGCCAGCTTGGCCCGTCGAGCACCGTCGCCGATGTCGAGGCGCTGGATTTTGGCAAGATCAACCCGGTCTCGGGGCCGGTCTATATCGACGGCGCCGAGCCGGGCGACGCGCTCAAGATCACCATCGAGGGCTTTAGTCCGCAGAAGCGTGACGGCACCGCATGGGGCTGGACCGCCAACATCCCGGGCTTCGGCCTGCTGGCGGACCAGTTCACCGACCCGGCGCTCACCATCTGGACCTTCGACGCCGACACCATGGCGCCGGCGCTCTGGGGCGAGCAGGGCCGCGTGCCGCTGAAGCCGTTCACCGGCACCATCGGCGTCGCGCAGGCCGAGCCGGGGCTGCACTCGATCGTGCCGCCGCGGCGCACGGGCGGCAATCTCGACGTGCGCGACATTGCCACCGGGACCGAGCTCTACCTGCCGGTCGAGGTGGCCGGCGCGCTGTTCTCGGTGGGCGACACCCATGCGGCGCAGGGCGATGGCGAGGTCTGCGGCACTGCCATCGAAAGCCCGATGGACGTGACGCTGACCCTCGATCTGGTGAAGGGCGCCAATCTGAAGATGCCGCGCTTCACCACGCCGGGGCCGGTGACCCGGCATCTCGATGCCAAGGGCTATGAGGTCACCACCGGGGTCGGACCCGACTTGATGAGCGGCGCCCGCGATGCGGTGGCCGGCATGGTCGACCTGCTCTCGGCGCGCTACGGCATGGCGCCGGTCGATGCCTACATGCTGGTCTCGACCTGCGGCGATCTGCGGATCTCCGAGATCGTCGACATGCCGAACTGGGTGGTGTCGTTCTACTTCCCTCGCGCGGTCTTCGAATGACGGCCGCGGCGCAGACCCTTGCCGTCCCCGCAACGGGGGCGGCCGCCGCGCCGTTGCTCTCGGTGCGCGAGCTGACCGTGTCGGTGCGCGACCGGGGCGTGACGCGCCCGCTGGTCGAGGGGCTGAGCTTCGATCTGCGCGCCGGTGAGACGCTGGCCATCGCCGGAGAGAGCGGATCGGGCAAGTCGATCACCTCGCTGGCGCTGATGGGGCTGCTGCCCAACAACGTCACCGTCACCTCCGGTCAGGCGCTGCTCGACGGCACCGACCTGCCGTCTCTGCCCGAGGCTTCGATGCGCGACTATCGCGGTGCGAAGGTGGCGATGATCTTCCAAGAGCCGATGACCTCGCTCAACCCGGTGCACAGCGTCGGCAGCCAGCTGGTCGAGGCGATCCGCGCCCACGAGCCGGTCTCCCGGCGCGAGGCCCACGCTGCCGCCGTCGAGGCGCTGCGCCGGGTGCGTATCTCCGAGCCCGAGCGCCGCATGGGCCAGTACCCGCACGAGCTGTCGGGCGGGATGCGCCAGCGCGTGATGATCGCCATGGCGCTGGTGATGAGCCCGGCGCTGCTGATCGCTGACGAGCCCACTACGGCGCTCGACGTGACGGTGCAGCGCGAGGTGCTCGACCTGCTGCGCGACCTGCAGGAGAGCACCGGCACCGCGATCATCCTGATCACCCATGACATGGGTGTGGTGGCCGAATGCGCCGACCGCGCCGTGGTCATGAAGGCCGGGCGCATGGTCGAGGCCGGCCCGGTCGAGACGCTCTTCCGCGCCCCGCAGGAGGCCTATACCCGTGACCTGCTCGCCGCCGTGCCGCGGCTCGGGGCAGGGGCCGAGCGCGCCGCGCCACTGCCGCCCGAGGCACCGGTTCCGGTGGCCCGGCTGGTCGAGGCGCAGGTGCATTTCGACATCGGCGCGAATTTCTTCGGCCGCCCGACCCACCGCGTGCACGCGGTCGAGGGGGTGAGCTTCGACATCCGCCCCGGCGAGACCTTCGGCCTCGTCGGCGAGAGCGGCTGCGGCAAGTCCACCATTGCCAAGGCGCTGGCCGGGCTGGTGCCGCATGAGGGGCATGTGGAGGTTGCAGGCAAGCGCCTCGCCACACTGACCGCGCAGGGCCGCAAGGAGATCTGCCGGGACGTGCAGATGGTGTTCCAGGATCCGATGGCGGCGCTCGACCCGCGCATGACGGTGGGCGAGGCGGTGGCCGAGCCGCTGCTGATTCACGGCGTCGGAAGCCCCGATGAGCGCCGCGCCCGCGCTGAGGAGCTGTTCCGCCGTGTGGGCCTCACCCCCGGGCAGATGAGCCGCTACCCGCACGAGTTCTCCGGTGGTCAGCGGCAGCGCATCTGCGTCGCCCGCGCACTGGCGCTGCGCCCGAAGCTGATCATCTGCGACGAGAGCGTCTCGGCGCTTGACGTCTCGGTGCAGGCGCGGGTGCTGGAGCTGCTCGAGGAATTGCAGCAGGAGACCGAGGTCTCCTACCTGTTCATCAGCCACGACATGGCGGTGGTCGAGAACGTGGTCGACCGGCTGGCGGTGATGTATCTCGGCCAGATCGTCGAGATGGGCACCCGCGATCAGGTCTTCGGTAACCCACGCCATCCCTACACGCAGCGCCTGCTCGACGCGGTTCCGGTGCCCGATCCCTCGCGCAAGGGGCGGCCCTATGCCCGGCCCGTGGGCGACATGCCCTCGCCGATCCGGGTCATCGGAGATGCACCGGCGCGGCTGCCGCTGCGTGACATCGGTGACGGCCATCTGGTGGCGGACGGGGGGGGCGGGCTCTAGAGCGTGAGCCCCAGCGCCTGCATCCGGTCGATCTGCGCCGGATCGCCCGCCTCGAGCCCGAAGCCCACGCGCTGCAACGTCTTCGGCACGATCACCACGCCACCGGTTTCGGGCGAAACGAGGCCGGGCAGGATGCGCCGGCCAGCCTCGAGATGGTGTTTGGCCACGGTGTTGAAGGCCCGGGTGCCATCGCGCGCCGCGGCCACCTCGGCCTCGTCGCGCACCGCCATCAGGTTGCCCTTGATGAGCTGCACCAGCACCGTCTGCAGTGCCCTCTGGGGATCGAGGTCGAGCCCGTCGACGATCTCGCCGATGGGATGCGCGCCTTCCGCGGCGAGCTCTGCCACACGCGCCTCGATCTCGGGCGTGGCCACGGGTGTGTCTTTGACCGGCAGGTCGGCGAGCAGGCCGAAGCCCGCCTCGCGGCTCCAGCCCAGAACCCTGAGCGCGCGCAGCTCGGCGATCATCTCCGAGGTGGTGAGCCGCAACGCGCCGCGGTGAAACAGGTCGGCGCGAAAGGTGCGGTTGTACGAGAGATCGCGCGCGGTCTGGCCCCAGCCCTGCTCGCCGCCGCGCCGGATCAGGTCGAGCCGGGCCCCGTCGAGGAACAGCGCGTCGAACTGTTCGTGCAGCTCGCAGGGGCAGGCGAAGCCGAGCTTTGCGGGCTCGAGCGCCTCGGCCAGGTCGGTAAACCAGACCGCGCTGCCATGCGCCGCGCCCAACTCGTGGGCGAGGAAGGCGTCGGACTGTTTCGAGAGCCGCTGCCAGAGCGCATCGAGGGCCGGGTTCTGGGCATAGGAAAGCCATGCCGCGACGGCCTCGCGTGCAGCTGCGTATCGCGTGTCGCCCGCGCCCGCAGGCGCCTCGCGGAAGATCTGCCGGATCGGTGCGGCAGCGGCCCAGCCGGCGGCGCAGTTGTAGCCGTTGTAGACCAGCGCGCCGGGCGCCAGCCAGCCGCCCAGAAGCGCGACGATGTCGCCGCGGGTCTCGGCGTCGACCCAGCTCCAGACGCCGTGCATGGCGGCATAGTCGAACCGGGCCTCGGGGCGCTGGGCCGCGAGATCGGCAAAGCCCGCCTCCTCGACGCGGATGTTGGTGAGGCCGATCTCGGCGATCAACGCGCGGGCACGGACCACGTGTTCGGGCATGAAATCGATCCCGAGGAATTCGGCCTCGGGATAGCAGGCGGCCAGCGCGATCAGCGTATGCGCCGAGCCGCAGCCAAGCTCGAGAAAGCGGAAGCGCCGGGTCGAAGGGCCCGAGATGCGCGCGGTGAGCAACGCCGGACGCCAGCGGAAGGGCGAGATCTCGGGCTGCATGGTATCGAAATAGGCGCTATCGACGGGATAGCCCCGGGACCAGTCGGACATGACAATAATCTCTCTCTCAAACGCGGGCATCCTGCCAGAGGCCGGGGGCTCGCGGAAGGGCCGTTCGAGAGATCGCGGCGTTTGGCCCGGGCGAGGGGCCAATGCGGCGCGCGCAGGCGCCTGACCGAGCTGTCGTTTGTCCGAAGAGATGCGCCGCCCGGCGCGGGCGAGCGGGCGGCGCGGGAGGTGTCAGCCCTCGGAGCGGATCTGGTCCACCAGCTGGCGCATGCCGTCGAGCGGCACGTAGCCGCGCAGCATCTGGTCGCCGAAGACGAAGCTCGGCGTGCCGTTGATCTGAAGCCGCGTCGCCAGTTCGCGGGTCTCCTGGATGCGGCGCGTCACTTCCTCGTCCGACATCCGCGCGATGATCGCCTCGGCATCGAGCCCCAGCGTATCGGCCAGACGGCGCAGCACCGGTTCGGAGGGCTCGCCCTCGAGGGTGATCAGCGCGTCATGCACCGCCTTGTAGGCCTCGTCGCCGGCCTCCATCAGCGTCGCGATGGCGAAGCGCGAGGAGGTGACCGAGGCCTCGCCGAGGATCGGGAATTCCTTCATGATGAAGCGGATGTTGCCATCGCTCGAAATCAGCTCCTCGACTTCCGGAAAGGCACGGCGGCAATAACCGCAGCGGTAGTCCGAGAATTCGACGATGGTGATGTCGCCGTCGGGGTTGCCGCCGACATAGGAATAGCCGTCGCGGAACAGCGCGTCGGCATTGTCGGACACGATCTGCTGATCGGCCACCGCCTGCTGCTCGGCCTGACGGTTCTCGAGCGCGTTGACCGCCTCCATGATGACCTGCGGGTTCTCGAGGAGGTACTCGCGCACCTGTGTGCCGAAGGCCTCGCGCTGCTCGGGTGTCATGGCGGAGAAGTCGAAGTCCTGCGCTGTCGCCGGCAGCGCGGCGGCGAGACCGGCGGCGAGGGTCAGCGCGGCGGCGGGGCGGGTCAGTCGGGTCAGCATGGCAGCTCCTGTCTTTGTTCGTTGAGAGACCTGTATCGGTCGCATCGTCCGGTGTCAGCGTTTCTTTTCGGCGCGGGCGGCGGCATCGGCCACGTCCTGCGCCCGGCGATAGGGGGCGGAGCCGCGCGGCAGAAGCCCCAGCGCGCGATTGGCGTGGATCCCGGCATCGTGCAGGCGGCCCTGAAGCGCGTAGCGCTGTGCCGTGGCCTCCGACGCCATGCCGGTGTTGCCGGTCTTGGCGTAGGCCACCGCGAGGTCACGCAGCACCCGGTTGTCGCGCCAGTCGCGGTCTCGGGCCTCTTCCAGCGTGCGCAGCGCGGCGCCGTATTGCCCGGCGGCAAGCTGTGCCCGACCGAGCCCGGCGAGAATCTGGGCGTTGCGCGGGGCGAGCTGACGGGCCTGTCCGTAGACCTGCACAGCCGGCCCGGCCTGCCGGCTCTCGAGCAGGATCTCGCCCTTGAGGTCGCGCAGGAACGGATCGTTGGGGCGCAGCGCGATGGCGCCGTCGATGGCGCGCAGGGCGCGCCTCAGGTCGGATTGCCGGTGCTGCGCCACGGCCTCGGCCATCAGCGCGATGTCCTTGCTCGGCAGGCGCTCGAGCCGGCGCAGCGTCCAGCTGGGCGCGCGCAGGAAGGCGGCGAGCTTGGCGCGGGCGCGGGCGAACCAGTAGACGGTTGAAGGATCGGCGGCGGCCCCCTGTCCCGGCGAGGCGGCGACCAGCCCCTGCAGTGCGCGCAGGCGGTCGCGGGTGAGCGGGTGGGTCTGCACGTAAGGGTCCTGCCGCGGCGCCGAGAGCAGCTCCTGCCCGCGGAAGATCTCCTGCACCTCGACGGCGCCGCGCGGGTCGAGCCCGGCATTCACCATGCTGCGGATCGAACTGATGTCCGCGGCGCTTTCCTCGGCGCGGGTGTGGGCCATGAACTTGTTCATTGCCGAGGCCGACGAACCCATCATGATCGCGGCGGCGGCATCTCCGCTGCCGGTGCTGACCCCGGTGGCGGCAGCCAGCGCCATGCCGAGCAGCGTGGCGGTGCGGGCGTTGCGCATGTTGCCGAGCCGGCGGGCGATGTGGCCGTTGGTGATATGCGCCGCCTCGTGCGCGATCACCGCTTGCAGCTGCGCCGGGGTGTCGAGCTTCAGGATCAGCCCGGAATGGATGTAGATGGTGCTGTTGTCGACGATGAAGGCGTTGAGGCTGTCATCCCTGACCATCACCACCTTGACCTGAGACGGGCTGAGCCCGGCGCCGCGCAGCACTGGCGCCGCGACCATCGCCAGAGCGTGCTCGATATCGGCATCGCGTAGCAGGGTGACGGCGCGCGCGGGCAGGGCAGCCACGAGCAGGGTGGCCACGAGCAGCAGCGCGGCAAACGGTCGTGCAACGGCGGCGGACATTGACCCTCCCCGGTATCCTCAATACTCCCAATCCCGAGCCACCATGGGAGAGCAGGATGCGAAACTCAAGCCGCGGCGCGGTCGATCCCTTCATCGTGATGGATGTGATGGAGGCGGCGCGCGCCGCCGAGGAAGCCGGACGCCACATCATTCACATGGAGGTGGGCCAGCCCTCGTCTCCGGCGCCCGCCCATGCCCGCGCGGTGCTGGCCGAGACCATGACATCCGATCCCCTGGGCTATACCGTGGCGCTCGGCCTGCCAGCGCTGCGCCAGCGCATCGCGCGGCTCTATGGCGAGTGGTACAACGTCGATCTCGACCCGGCCCGCGTGGTGGTCACGCCGGGCTCGTCCGGGGGCTTCATCCTCGCCTTCACCGCGATGTTCGACGCCGGAGACCGGGTGGCGCTGGGGATGCCGGGCTACCCGTCCTACCGGCAGATCCTCAAGGCGCTCGATCTGGTGCCCGTGGAGGTGCCCGCCAAGCCCGAGAACGGCTACCAGCTGGTGCCCGGGGATCTGATGGGCGTCGACTATCAGGGGCTGATGATGGCCTCGCCGGCGAACCCCACCGGGACGATGCTCGACCGTGCCGAGCTTGGGGCGATGATCGAGACATGCCAGGCGCAGGGCGCGGCGTTCCTGTCGGACGAGATCTATCACGGCATCGAGTATGACAAGCGCGCGGTGACCGCGCTCGAGCTGTCGGACGATGTCTGCGTGATCAACTCGTTCTCGAAGTATTTCTCGATGACCGGCTGGCGCGTCGGCTGGCTGGTGCTGCCCGAGCGCTCGGTGCGGCAGGTCGAGCGGCTGGCGCAGAACCTGTTCATTTGCCCGTCGCACGCGGCGCAGGTGGCGGCGCTGGCGGCGATGGATTGCGGAGAAGAGCTGCAGGAGAACCTCGCGGTCTATGCACGCAACCGGGAGTTGATGCTCGAGGGGCTGCCCAAGGCCGGCTTCGACCGTATCGCGCCTCCGGACGGGGCCTTCTACGTCTATGCCGATGTCAGCCACCTGACCGAGGACAGCCGCGCCTTCGCGGCCGAGATCCTCGACAAGGCGGGGGTGGCGGTGACGCCGGGGCTGGATTTCGATCCCGAGCGCGGCCACGGCACGCTGCGGTTTTCCTATGCCCGCAGCACGGCGGATATCGAGGAGGGGCTGTCGCGGCTTCAGGATTTCATGAAGACGCGTGGGTAAGCCGAAGATTTTTAGGACTAAAAATCTTGGGCTGAAGAATTTTCGCACGAAAATTCTTGGCCGTCGCGCGGGCTGCAAATCCGGCTGGGGCGTGCTAGCGTGATGCAAAACAACATGATCGATGGCGGATGAGCAGGATCTTCCTTCTTCTGGCGGCGCTCTTTCTGGGCTCCGCCGCAGCGGCACAGGACCTTGGCGGGCGCGCTCTGTTCGAGCGCGGCGCGCTTGAGGACCGGCGTGGCGGCACCGAGTTGACCCTCGGCCTGAGCCAGGGGGTGCCGTGGCGCGCCTTCACCCTGACAGATCCGGCCCGACTGGTGGTGGATTTCCGCGAGGTCGACTGGCAAGGGGCGGATCCCGCGGCCATGGGCCGGTCCGACACGGTCGAGGCGCTGCGCGTCGGGCGCATCCGATCGGGCTGGTCGCGACTGGTGGCCGAGCTCGCCGAGCCGATGGTGATCGGGCGGGCAGGGATGCGCGTCACCGAGACCACCGGCGAGGCGCGGCTGTCGCTGCGCCTCGAGCCCGCCAGCCCCGAGGAGATGGCCGCCGCCTCCGGCGCGCCGCGTGACCCGCGTTGGGATCTGCCCGAGCCCCGCGCCACTGCCGCGCCGCCGCGCGATCCCTCGGCGCCGCTGCGCATCATGCTCGATCCCGGGCATGGCGGCATCGATCCGGGCGCGCAGCGCGACGGCCACAGCGAAGCCGACCTGATGCTCACCTTCGCCCGCGAACTGCGCGACGTGCTGCGCCGTGCCGGCTACGTGGTCGAGATGACCCGCGAGGAAGATGTCTTCGTCTCGCTCGAGGCGCGCGTGGCGCTGGCGCATCAGGCGGGCGCGGACCTGTTCGTGTCCTTGCACGCGGACGCCATCGAGGAGGGCATCGCCCACGGCGCCACCGTCTACACCCTGTCGGACGACGCCTCGGACGCGGCCTCGGCGGCGCTGGCCGAGCGCCATGACCGCGACGACATCCTCGCCGGGCTCGATCTCTCGGGGGCCGATGATCGGGTCGCCGACGTGCTGCTCGACCTCGCCCGGCTTGACAATTCCCCGCGCAGCACGGCGCTGGCGAAGCATCTCGTCGACCGCATCCGCAACGCCGTGGGCACGGTTCACAAGCGGCCGCTGCGCCATGCGGGCTTCTCTGTGCTCAAGGCGGCCGACATTCCCTCGGTGCTGGTCGAGGTCGGGTTCCTGTCCACGGCCAAGGATCTCGACAACCTGCAGGACACGTTCTGGCGCGCCGGCATGGCGGCGGGCATCCGCGACGGCATCGCGGCCTGGGCGCTCGAGGATGCGGCGCTGGCACGGTTGCGCAGGCAATAGACGCGGCCTGACCGGTGGCAGTGCCCTGCCGTCACGCCCCCGTGTGTTTTGACCGCGGGCCATGCAGGGTATAAGGACACGGCAATCTTCAGAGGCGGCCCTCAGTGACTCGGTTCATTCTTTCCTTTTTCGGCGGCATCTTCAGCATCATCACGCTGGGGATCATGATGTTCGCGCTCACGGTGGGCGCGGTGATCTGGATCTATGGCCAGGACCTGCCCAGCCACGAGAGCCTGGCGCAGTACACCCCGCCGACGATCAGCCGGATCTACAGCCAGGAAGGCCGGATCATCGACGAGTTCGCGCAGGAGCGGCGGCTGTTCACCCCTGCGGACCAGATCCCCGACCTGGTGAAAGAAGCGTTCATCTCGGCCGAGGACAAGAACTTCTACACCCACCAGGGCTATGATCCGCGCGGCATTGCCGCGGCGGTGGTCGATGCGGTGAAATCCCGCGGCCGCGACGTGCGCGGTGCCTCGACCATCACCCAGCAGGTGATGAAGAACTTCCTTCTCGACGGCGACCGTCGCGCCGAGCGCAAGATCAAGGAGATCATCCTTGCCACCCGCGTCGAGCAGGCGCTGAGCAAGGAAAAGATCCTCGAGCTCTATCTCAACGAGATCTTTCTCGGCCAGAACTCCTACGGCGTGACCGCTGCGGCCCAGACCTATTTCAACAAGACCCTGTCAGAGCTCGAACCGCACGAGGCGGCGTTCCTCGCGTCGATGCCGAAGGCGCCGTCGGACTATCACCCGGTGCGCAACAAGGAGCGGCTACTGCAGCGCCGCGACTACGTCCTGCGCGAGATGCATGACAACGGCTACCTCTCGGACGAGGTCTACGAGCAGGAGCGCGCGCAGCCACTGCGTTCGGTGCAGAACGGCGATTTCGAGCCCTACCAGCGCTCGCTGCCGCCGCGCGATTATTTCACCGACGAGATCCGCCGTCAGCTGACCCGCGACTTCGGCGAGGGCGAGTTCTTCTCGGGCGGTTTCAGCGTGCGCGCCACGCTCGATCCCGAGATGCAGACCAAGGCGGCGGAATCGCTGCGCATCTCGCTCGAGAACTATGACCGCAGCCTCGGCCGCTGGCGCGGCACCGGCAAGACCATTCCCGAGGAACAGCTGGGCTCGGAAGAGGCCTGGCGCGAGGCGCTGTCCAACACCTCTGTGGCGCGCGACATCGACCTCGAGAGCGAGTGGCTCCCGGCGGTGGTGCTCGAGGTCGGTGACAGCGCCATGCGCCTCGGCATCGAGGGCGTGGCGACCGATGACGCCCGCGGCACGTCGGTCCCGCGCGACGACATCTCGTGGGTCCGTGGCAGCTTCCGCGACAATTTCGAGCGCGGCGACGTGGTGCATGTGCGCGAGATGACCGCCGACAATGACGGCAGCTTCATCCGCTGGACGCTGCGGCAGGTGCCGCGGGTACAGGGCGCCTTCATGGCGATGGACGTGCACACCGGCCGGGTGATCGCCATGCAGGGCGGCTTCTCGTACCAGGATTCGGTGTTCAACCGCGCCACTCAGGCGCAGCGTCAGCCGGGCTCGTCCTTCAAGCCCTTCGTCTACGCCTCGGCGCTCGACTCGGGCTATGCGCCCTCGACCATCGTGATCGACGCACCGATCGAGATCGACACGCCGCAGGGCGTGTGGCGTCCGAAGAACTCGTCCAACACCTATTACGGTCCGACCCCGCTGCGCACCGGCATCGAGCAGTCGCGGAACCTGATGACCATCCGTCTCGCGCAGGAGATCGGCATGGACACGGTGGGCCGCTATGCCGAGAAGTTCGGCGTCTATGATCACCTGGGCCGCTTCCTGTCGAACGCGCTCGGTGCCGACGAGACCACGCTCTACAAGATGATCTCGGCCTATGCGATGTTCGCCAATGGTGGCGAGCGCGTCGAGCCGACGCTGGTCGACCGGGTGCAGGACCGCTACGGTCGCACGATCTACAACCATGAAAGCGCCAAGGGCAACGAGCGGGTCTGCATCGACTGCGCCGAGGACAGCCTGCCGCCAGGGGTGAGCCCCACGATCCGCAACAACCGCGAGCGCATCATGGATGCGGTCACCGCCTATCAGCTGACCTCGATGATGCAGGGCGTGGTCGAGCGCGGCACCGCCGCGCGGGTGGTCGATCTGGGTGTGCCCACCGCCGGCAAGACCGGCACCACCAACGACGCGAAGGACGTGTGGTTCATCGGCTTCACCTCGAACATCGTGGCGGGCTGCTACATCGGCTACGACAACCCCAGCCCGATGGGGCGTGGTGCCTACGGGGCCTCGATGTGTGGCCCGGTGTTCCAGCGCTTCATGACCGAGGCAGTGCAGAAATACGGTGGCGGTGCCTTCGACGTGCCCGAGGCTTGCGAGTTCATCAATATCGACCGTTTCTCGGGCGCTCGTCTCGGGCCGGATGCGTCGGGCCCCAACGTGGTGGCCGAGTGCTTCCGCCGTGGTCAGGAGCCGATGTTCGGGATCCAGCTCGATGGCGGCTGGGCGATGTCTGGCAATTTCGACCTGATCCAGCCCGATGGCAGCACCCGTGCGCGCGAAGTCACCACCTCGACCGGGCGCAAGGCGACCGTCGGACCGAAGGCGAGCTTCGGCACGCTGTCCTCGGGCGGGCTTTACTGAGCGCAAGGCGCGGTTTCCGCCCGCCTGCGCGGGCGGACAGGCTTGGGGGGCGCTGCCCCCCACGCGCGCCGGGCGCGCGTTCCCCCCGAGGTATTTTCGAACCAGAGAAGGGTCGGGCGCCGGGACAGGCGGCGGGCGCGTTCGCGGGTTGGCCGAGTGGCTTGATGGGGTGGATCAGAGCCGGACTTGGGACGTGAAAAGCCCCGCCGGCGCGCGACGGGGCTTGGTCTTTTCTGGACGGAGGGGGCGGGCCTCAGGGCAGGTCGACCGCCTCGGGCGCCGCTTTCTCGAGCGGGGCGGGGGCGAAATGCGTCAGCATCTCGGCCCGGTCGACGGCCTCGCCCCTCACCACGCCTTTCGACAGCACCCAGTCGGCTTCGGCCACCAGCAGATCGGCGAGCGCGGTGTCGAGCTTGAGGCCGACATCGACATCCTGCCACATGGTGGCGAGCGCCTCGGGGCTCATCGCGCCCTGCATCGAGGCGCTGACCGCCTCCATTGCCGCCGCCGGATCGGCCTTCACATCGGCATCCGCCTTGGCCAGCGCGGCCATGAAGGCCTCGAGCGTTGCGGACCGGTCGCCGGTCATCTCGGGCGAGGCGGCGAGAATGTAATGCACCTCGTAGCCGGGCACCCGCAGTTCGGCATAGTCCTCGCCGAGCGTGTTGGCGGCGGCGCCGTAGAAGGTCGGGAAGGGCACGATGGCATCGAGATCGCCGCGCGCCAGCGCCGGGACCAGATCCGGCGGTGCCGCGCCGATCACCTCGGCCTCGACACCGGCTTCGGCGAGGATCTCGTCGAGGTAGAAATTGACGTTGGTGCCGATGGTGGTGCCGATCTTCTTGCCGGCGAGCTCGGCTGGCGAGGTGACAGCGCCCGAGGCGGTGTTCACGATCACCCGGGAGCCGGTGAAGCGCGCGAGATCGCCGATCACGGCGAACTCCTGCCCGGTCAGGGCGCCGACCGCGGCCGGGAATTCCGCCATGAAGGTGACGTCGACCTGACCGCCGATCATCGCCTCGAAGCCTTCGCGGCCGGTGCGGAAGGCGACGAACTCGATGTCGAGCCCCGCCTCTTCGAAATAGCCGTTCTGGATCGCCACATCGACCTGAGGCGTCTGCGGGTTCGGGGTCCAGGCGAAGGTCAGCTCCTCGGCGCTGGCCGCAAGCGGAGCGAGCAGCGCGGCGGCCAGTGCCAGTGTGGAAAGGTGGGTCACGGTAAATCTCCCTTAGAGGCTGTCTGCGAGGTCTGTCTTGGGGTGAAGGAGGTCGAGGATCTCGTCCCGGATCTCCAGAAGGTCGCTTCCCGAGCGGCTGAAGGCGCGCGGGCGCTGCTGGGTCAGGTGGTAGTGGCGGATCAGCCGCCCCGGCGCCTGGCTCATGACCTGCACGTGGTCCGAGAGCAGAAGCGCCTCGTCCACGTCGTGGGTCACGAAGAGCACGGTGGCGCGGTGCTTGCGCCAGATATTGAGCAGAAGCTCGTGCATCACCAATCTGGTCTGCGCGTCGAGCGCGCCGAAGGGCTCGTCCATCAGCAACACCTTGGGCCCGACCGCGAAGGTGCGCGCGATGGCGACCCTCTGCTTCATGCCGCCCGAGAGCTGCTGCGGGTACTTGTCGGCATGGGCCTCGAGCCCGACCTCGGCGAGGGCGGCGCGGGCGCGGTCGATCTCTTCGCCCTGGGGCAGGCCGAACTGCTTGAGCCCGTAGCGCACGTTGTTGAGCGCGGTGAACCAAGGGAACAGCGCGTATTGCTGGAAGATCACGCCAACCTCGGGGGAAGGGCCCGCGATCGGCTTGCCGTCGAGGCGCAGGCTGCCCTCGGAGGGTTTCACGAAGCCTGCGATGGCGTTCATCAGCGTGGACTTGCCGCAGCCCGAAGGCCCGATCAGCGCGGTGAATGTGCCCGGCTCGAGCACGTGGGAGGTGCGCGCGAGCGCCGTCACCGGCCCCTGCCGCCCCTTGAAGCGGATCACCACGTCGTCGATCTCGACGCGGCCCTTCTGAGTGTCGGTCTTGTGAGTGTCGGTCATGAGATCTTCAGCCATCAGCCCTGCTCCCAGTGCACGAGTTTCTTGCCGATGGCGTGGACGATGAGGTCCGCCACCGCGCCGAGGACGCCGAGGATGATCAGCAGCGAGAACATCCGGTCGGTGCGCACGTATTGCCGTGCTTCCTGAAGCCGGAAGCCGATGCCTGACGAGGCGCCGGACAGTTCGGCCGCCACGAGGCTCAGGAAGGCCAGCGCCACGCCGAGCCGGATGCCGGCGAAGATGTGCGGCGCGGCGGCGGGCAGCACCACGGTGAGGAATTCGCGCATCCTCGACGCCCCCAGCGAGCGCGAGGCGCGCAGGTAGGTTTCGGGGACGTATTCCATGCCGTGATGGGTGTTGAACCAGACCGTGAGGAACACGGTGTAGCTGACCACGAAGTATTTCGAGCCCTCTCCGATGCCGAACCAGACGATGGCCACCGGGACCAGCGCGATGGCTGGGATCGGGCGCAGCAGGTTGAGGAACGGGTTGAGCAGGGTCCGCACCAGTGCCACGCGGCCGGTGAGCAGACCCAGTGCCACGCCGAGCGTGGCACCGATGCCGAAGCCCACGCCGGCCCGGCCCAGCGATTTCGCGAGGTCTGTCTGCAGCGTGCCGTTCTGCCACATCTCGACCGTGGCGGACCAGACCGACCACGGCGCGGGAAAGATCGCCTCCTTGACCATGCCCGAGGCGCCCACCAGCGCCCAGATGCCGAGGATGAAGGCAAAGGAGATCAGCGGCAGCCCGGCCTTCGCGCCCCATTTCGCGCCTTGCGACAGGAAGGGGGCGATCCTTGGCGATGTGCGTGCTTTGGTCGGGTCTTCGCTCATGTCGGTCACAGCCATGTCACCTGCTCCGCGCTGTAGCGATGCGCCCGGAAGCAGCCGTTGTGAGAACCCTTGATGAACTGGTTCACTGGGGCAGGGTACTCGGCGAAGTCGGGGATCACGAATTCCCAGACGGTCTCGCCTGCCGGCGTCACCTCGAAGAGCCGGCCAAAGGCGCTCTCGCAGATCAGGGTGTTGCCGTTGGGCAGCCGCTCGGCGCTGCCCATGAAGGGCGAGAAGAAGCTCGGCGCGTTGGGGTCGGTGTAGCTCCATGTGACCTGCATGGTCGCGGGATCGAACTCCAGCGCACGCGAGAACGGGTTCGAGGAGCCCATGCGCAGGTTGCCGTTGTCGAAGACCAGCACCGTGCCGCCCTCCATCATGATCGGCGTGTGCTGCTGGGCGACGAGGTCGGCGCCCGCGTGCCAGACGATGCGGCCGCTCGCCTTTTCGACCGCGATCACGCCCGAGGTGGTGCGCAGGCTCATCAGGATCAGCCCGCTCTCGGTCTCGGACACACCGTTGATCATCGGCCAGTGGCGGCGGTCGAAGATCGGGTGAACCGGCAGGTCGGCGGGGTCGATGTGGTCCCAGATGCACCATTCCCAGACCACCTCGCCCTTGCGGTTCACCTGCCGCACGATGTCGGACTGGAAAATGCCGTCAGCGCCGTCCTTGCGCGGGTCGCCGCCGCAGATGCGCTTGGCAAGGTGCGCCGGGAGCTCGGCGGCCACGGTGTAGAGCAAGTCGCCGTTGGGCAGCCACTGGGCGTCGTGGTGGTGGTAGATGTCTTCATGGCGCCAGACGATCTCGCCCTCGGGCGTCGCCTCGTAGAAATCGCCGCCATGCCAGAGATCCCATGCCGGGTAGAGCGCGGCCGAGGTGGCATGGCTGCCGTTGTAGCCGAGATTGCCATTGGGCAGCAGCACCGCGTCGCGGCCCGGGCGCACCGGCATTTGCCACTGATGCGCGATGCGGCCTTCGAGATCCACCATGTCGACCACGCCGCCGCCGGTCTGGCGGGCATAGAGCGTGTAGCCGCCGAAGCTCTTTTCCCGGTCGAGCGCGGTCAGCCCGAGCCGGCGCCGCTCCAGCGTCACGGCGCTGGCCTGTTCGGGGTCGAAAGTGCCTTTGGTCGTATCGAGCATTGCCGTCTCCATGTGTTGTAAAACGTTTTAATGCACTATTGCCTTGCGCTGGGTGTTGTTAAAACGTTTTAATAACTCAAAAGGCGCGATTTCTTGATGACGCCGACCGAACAGGCGGAAACAAGCGTCTAGCGACGAAAAAACAGGCGGAGTTTGAATGGCGATGGGCGCAGACGGTCCCCGCAAACGGGCAACCATCAAGGACGTGGCGCAGGCGGCCGGGGTGTCTCCGGGCACGGTCTCCAACGCGCTCAGCGGGAAGCGGCGGGTCGATTCGGCGACGCAGGCGCGGATCACGGCGGCGATCGAGCGGCTGGGTTACGTGCCCAACCTCGCGGCACGGGGCATGCGGACCGGGCGGGCGGGCACCATCGCGATCTTCTCCTCGATGCCGACCGCCGTCGCCGCAGGCGCAGCCCGGCTCGGCTTCCTGATGGAGATCGCCGCCTCCGCCGCGATTGCCGCGCTCGAGAGCAACACCGCCCTGTTGCTGGTGCCGCCGATCGAGGATCCGGTTCGCGCGCTCTCCACCATCGCCTTCGATGGCGCGATCCTCGTGGAGCCCGAGACCGAGGATCCCTACCTGTCGCTGCTGGCGGCGCGCGGCGTGCCGACCATGGTCATCGGCCCTGCCACCGAGGACCAGCCCCTTGCGGTGCGGATCGACTACCGCCGGATGGCCGAAACGCTGTTCGACCACCTGCACGATGTCGGCGCCCGGGATATCCTGCTGGTCGTCGGCCAGAGCGGACGGGCCTCGAACATTGCCTTTCGCGAGGTCTTCAGCCAGCGCAGCACGGCGCACGGTCTGCCGGGGCAGGAAATCGTCCTGCCGGAGGCCGAGGCGGAGCGCGGCGCGCAGGCGGCGCTGCGCGCGCACGTGGCCGAGTTCGGTGCCCCGGACGCGGTGCTCGTGCCCATCGACGCCATGGCCACCGGTGTCATGGCCGCACTGAGGGAGCTCGGGTTAAGGGTGCCGGGCGATGTGTGCGTCGCGACCCGCTACGACGGCATCCGGGCGCGCAGCGAGAGCCCGGCGCTGACCTCGCTCGACCTGCATCTCGATCAGGTTGCCGAGCTTGCGGCCCGGGGCCTTGTCGGCGCGCTGGATACCGGCGCCGGCGCGATGGTCGTCGATGCACCCGAGCCGGACCTGCTGGTGCGGGGCTCGACGGTTTTGTCCTGACGCCCCTTGCCCGGGGGGCTTGGCAGGCCTTGCCCGCAAACGAGGGGAGGCGGGCGCTTGAAGGGGAGGCGGCGCTGGTTTATGTCCCCCTGACCACAGTTTTCCCGAAAAGAGACCGCCATGCGTGCCGAGACCCAGAAGACCGTCGAAAAGATCGAGAAGTCGCTCGACCTGCTTGGCCAGCGGCTCGACTGGGAGACCGCGCCGCACCGGCTCGAGGAATTCAACGCCCGCGTCGAGGATCCCAACCTCTGGGACGATCCGCAGGCGGCACAGAAGCTGATGCGCGACCGCCAGTTCCTCGTCGATGCGATGGAGACCTATACCTCGATCAAGCAGGAGCTGTCGGACAATGTCGAGCTGATCGAGCTTGGCGAGATGGAAGAGGATGACGAGGTCGTCTCCGAGGCCGAGGGCGCGCTCAAGGCACTGGCAGAGAAGGCCGGCCAGAAAGAGCTCGAGGCGCTGCTCGACGGCGAGGCCGATGGCAACGACACCTTCCTCGAGATCAATGCCGGCGCGGGCGGCACCGAGGCCTGCGACTGGGCCGCGATGCTGCAGCGGATGTACGTGCGCTGGGCCGAGAAGCGCGGCTACGAGGTCGAGCTGCAATCGGAGGAAGCGGGCGCCGAGGCGGGCATCAAGTCGGTGGCCTACAAGATTTCCGGCACCAACGCCTATGGCTGGCTGAAATCCGAGAGCGGCGTGCACCGGCTGGTGCGGATCTCGCCCTTCGGCAAGGGCACGCGCGAAACCTCTTTCGCGTCGGTCTGGGTCTACCCTGTGGTCGACGACAACATCGAGATCGACGTGAACCCGTCGGATATCCGGGTCGACACCTACCGCTCCTCGGGCGCCGGTGGTCAGCACGTGAACACCACCGACTCGGCGGTTCGGATCACCCACATGCCCACCGGCATCGTGGTGACCAGCTCGGAGAAGTCGCAGCACCAGAACCGCGACATCGCCATGAAGGCGCTGAAATCGCGGCTCTACCAGATGGAGCTTGACCGCCGTAACGCCGAGATCAACGCCCAGCACGAGGCCAAGGGCGATGCCGGCTGGGGCAACCAGATCCGCTCCTACGTGCTGCAGCCCTACCAGATGGTGAAGGACCTGCGCACCAGCCACGAGACCTCGGACACCCAAGGCGTGCTCGACGGCGATCTCGATCCGTTCATGGCGGCCACGCTGGCCCAAAAGGCGGCGGGCAAGAGCCGCGCCGACGCGCAGGCCGACTAAGGACGGATCGCGCCCCGCCCGGGCGCTTGCCGCGGTGTCGAGCGCCCGCTACTCTTGCCGGAAAACGGCCAGGGCAGGGCGATGGGCAACACGATCATGACAGCGACCGCGGGGGCGGCCGGGGCAGGGCGCCGCGGTCTGTGGCTGATGGCAGGCCTTGTGGCTCTGGCGCTGCTTTCCGGCTGCGCAGCGCCATGGCGTGCGGACTATCCAAGGCAGCACAGCGTGGCATTCGCCCAGAGCGCGGACACCCGGCTCGCGCGGCAGGTGCGGGCGCTTGGCGATCCGGGCGATGGACGCTCCGGCGTGGCGCTGGTGAGCGACGGCCCCACTGCGCTGTCGCTGCGGCTGGGACTGACAGGGCGTGCCGAGCGCAGCATCGACGCGCAGTATTACCTCCTGCATGACGATCCCTCCGGTCATCTCTTCGTCGGCCAGCTGATGCGCGCGGCGGATCGCGGCGTGCGCGTGCGGCTGCTGCTCGATGACATGGATGCGGCAGCCTATGACGACATCCTGACCGCGCTGGCTCGGCATCCCAACGTGCAGATCCGCCTGTTCAACCCGTTCCCGCGCGGGCTTGCGCGGCCGGTGGTGACCGCGCTTGAGTTCCTGCGGGTGAACCGGCGCATGCACAACAAGTCGATGACCTTCGACAATGTCGTCACGCTGGTCGGCGGGCGCAATATCGGGGATGAGTACTTCGCCGCCAAGGACGAGAGCAACTACAATGATCTCGACCTGCTGGCGGCGGGGCCGGTGGCCGCCGAGGTCTCGCGGCAGTTCGATGCCTACTGGAACAGCGACAAGGCGGTGCCGGTGGCGGCGGTCTCGGACGACGGGATGTCGCTCGCGGCGGCGCGCGAGCGGCTCGAGCGCCGCATGCGGGCGGCGCTGCATACGCCCTACGGCGAGGCGCTTGAAGCAGGGCGGGAGGCGTTCCTTCCCGGGGCGGAGACCCGGCTCGACTGGGTTCCGGCGCGGGTGATCGCGGATCCGGTGGAGAAATCGAGCCGACGGGCGCGCAGCAGCGACACGGTTACCGGGCAGATCCTGCCCTATATCACCGGCGCGCAGGAGGAGCTCTTCGTGTCCTCGGCCTATTTCGTGCCGCTCCGGCAGGGAGTCGACCTGCTTGGCGGCCTTGCGGATCGCGGGGTCGAGGTGACGGTGCTGACCAACTCGATGGACTCGACCGACGTGCTCTCGGTCTATGGACATTACGCGCTCTGGCGCAATGCGCTGCTGCGCCGCGACGTGGCGCTCTGGGAGCTTCGCGCCGACAGCGCGCGGCCCGACCGGGATCGGCTCGGACTGGGGGCGTCCCAGTCCTCTCTGCATACCAAGGCCTTCGCCATCGACCGGCGCCATCTGTTCGTGGGCTCGTTCAACTGGGATCCGCGCTCGGTCTGGATCAACACCGAGATGGGCATCCTGATCGACAGTCCCGCGCTGGCAACCGAAGCGACAGTGCTGTTCCGCAAGACACTTGTGGAAAACGCCTATCGTGTCACGCTGAACGACGAGGGCGACCTGCTCTGGGAGGAGCGGCGCGATGCCAGGACGCTGGTGCTGCACCGTGGCGAGCCCATCGACTCGCACTGGCGGGCGTTCATGAGCCGGGTTTACGCGCTCTTGCCGATCGGCGGGCAGCTCTGAGCGTTTCTGGCACCGAAACTGCGGGCCTGTCCTCGCGCCCCGGTGGCACGTCTTCCGCGCGCAAAGATCTTGCGCGAGGCCACGGGTTCCGGGTTACACTCGGCTTCGGAGGAGAGGTCGTGCCAGAGGGAGGTTCGCGATGCCTGAGACGCCGCAGCATGGGGTGCCGCCGCTGGGAGAGGTCAGCTTCGCCACGCTGAAGGAAGCGCTGCGGCGCGGGGGCCTCGACATGATGCGTGCGCCGGGCTTTGCGCTGGTCTTCGCAGGCTTCTACGTGCTGGCCGGCCTGGCGATGAGCTGGATCACCTGGGCCACCGGGCAGAGCTACTGGCTGGTGCTGGCGGCGATCGGCTTCCCGCTGCTGGGGCCCTTCGCGGCGGTCGGGTTCTACGACGTGAGCCGCCGGCTCGAGCGCGGCCTGCCGATGGACTGGATGCAGATCTTCAGCGTCATCCTGCGCCAGTCGAAGCGTCAGCTGCCGTCGATCTGCGCGGTGATCGTGATCGTCTTCCTGTTCTGGTTCTTTCTCGCGCACATGATCTTTGCGCTGTTCCTCGGGCTTTCGGTGATGACCAACGTCTCATCGAGCTTCGACGTCTATCTGAGCATGGAAGGGCTGACGATGCTGGGTGTGGGGTCTGTGGTCGGGGCGGGCTTTGCGGCGCTGCTCTACATGATCACCGTGCTGGCGCTGCCGCTGCTGCTCGACCGCGAGGTGGATTTCGTCACCGCGATGATCACCTCGTTCCAGTACGTGCAGGCCCACCCTGTGGTGATGTTCGCATGGGCGGCGTTCATCGCCGTGGCGACCTTCCTGGCGATGCTGCCGGCGTTTCTTGGCCTCTTCCTCGTGCTGCCGCTGCTCGGCCATGCCACCTGGCACCTCTATGACCTGATCAAGTCGGGCGCAGCCCCGGAGACGACCGGCGGCGCCGTGGCGGCCTGACGCGGACCCGCGTCGGCCTCAGACGAAGGGTTCGCCGATCCGCAGCTGCTTGCGGTGGAAGGTGGGAAGCTTGTCCTCGGTGACGTAGCCTGCGGTGCGGGCCGTCGCGAGCACCTGGTGCATGTCATGGCCGAGATACTCATAGACCAGCCGCGCGGCGCGGCGCGTGGTCGGGCTCTCGGGCGTGGTGCGCAGCGTGTAGCCGACCCAGTAGATCTTGGCGAGCGCCGGAATCCGCGCGAGGTAGTTGAACGAGCTGGTCACCGAGTCCCGCCGGCTCACGAGAATTGCCAGCCCTTCGGCCTGAGGCATGACCAATCCGCGGAATTCGCGGGTCGGCGCATCGGTTGACATGCCATGCATTTCCATCGCCGCTTTCGGTTCGAAACCGCGCAGGAAGGCGAAGTTGTCACGCCGCGAGATCTGCACCAGTCCCACGATGAAACTGTCGGGATCTGTAAAAGAGGCGCGGGAAAAACGGTAGAACCCCGACGGGAAATCGGCCTCGTCGATCGGAATGACGACGCCGCCGCCCACGAAGTCCGAGATATAGGGGTGATGTAGCAGCCCTTTCGGGTCTCCGCCGAGTTCATCGACCGGTTCGAGCAGAATTCGGGCATCAACGCCGAAGAATTTGCAGATCCGGTGAAGAACATCTGGACGCGGGAAACTCTCCCCGGCAAGATACCGGTTAAATTGAGTGCGGTTGATGCCCAGGTCGCGGCATAGTTGCGAGACGGACGCCGCAGTTTGCCCAAGTTGACGCAGATTCGCGCCAAAGACGCTTCGTAATTCGGCCGGACTCCGCTGGTTCATGTGTCTATCTGTCTCGAGTTGTATCCGGATCGCCGCCAAGGGCCAGGAGATTGTGGCTAAACCTTGTCGTCAAATGGGCGAAAACACACACAAAATTCCCGATTGACGCCAAGTAGCGTCTAAGGTGACGCTGCTTCGCATCAAGCTTTATCGAATTTGCCACAAATTGCAACCCGGAGACACGTTTCGCGGAATGTGATGTGACAGGGAAATGCTCCACCTTGTTTCACATCGAATTGTTGGGAACGTGAAAATGTCGCAGACGATGTACGGGGTTGTCCTCTGGGCGGACCACAAAGATCAGAAAGCTGTCATTTGGTGCGAGGATCACGGAGATCTCGCCCTCTATCACGACGCCGAGGCGAGCGTGCATGACGGAGTGTCGCTCGACGAAGGCGATCTCATCGAATTCGATCTCAAGCAGGAAGAGAACCTGCGCCTGGCTCAAAATCCCCGACGGCTGGCGCAGAATCACTATCCCGGTCTCGCTCAGGCACTGCGTCACGCCGATGCATCCCGAAACACCGGCCCGACGGTGCCAAATGAGACCGGGAACGTGATCCCTTTCCGGGGTCGCACTCCCGCTTATCCGACCGGACCGCTCCGCGCGATCCACGCAAGCTGATTTCCCGGCTTCCACTCACACCCACACTCACGCTGAAGCGCCCGGCCCCCGAAAGGCCGGGCGTTTCTACTTGGGCGCGTCGGGCATGGCCGCAAAGAAAAGGCCCGGGACGCGCGTGCAGGCAGCGTCCCGGGCCGTGACTGGCGTGCGGAGACGTGCGGTCAGTCAGTGCCGCGCGACAGCGCCGCGACACCGGTACGCGCCACCTGCACAAGGCCCAGCGGGCGCATCAGGTCGGCGAAGGCGTCGATCTTGTCGGGCGCGCCGGTGAGCTGGAAGATGAAGCTCTCCAGCGTCGAGTCGACCACCTGCGCGCGGAAGATATCAGCCAGGCGCAGCGCCTCGACCCGCTTGTCGCCGCTGCCATTGACCTTCATCAGCGCCAGCTCGCGCTCGACCGAGCTGCCCTCGGCTGTCAGGTCGTGCACGTCGCGCACCGAGACGATGCGCCCGAGCTGGGCCTTGATCTGCTCGATCACCTGCGGCGTGCCGGTGGTGACGATGGTGATGCGCGACAGGTGACCTTCGTGATCGACCTCGGCCACGGTCAGGCTGTCGATGTTGTAGCCCCGCCCCGAGAACAGGCCGATGACGCGGGCCAGCACGCCCGGCTCGTTCTCGACCAGCACGGTGATGGTGTGCGCCTCCTGCACGTCCGAGAAGGTCGGGCGCAGGTTGTAGGCCGAATGCTTGGACGAGCCTTTCTTGATCTGTAGCGCGGACATGGTCGTTCCTTTCTGGTCAGAACCCGGCAAGGCGCGGGTCGGCGAATTTGCGCAGCAGCGCGTTCAACAGGATCGGTCCCGCCAAGCCGATGGCGGTGCCGGAGACAAGGTGCAGCGTGGCGTCATCGCTGACGCGCTGCAGCGCCACACGGGTGGCGGCGGAAAAGATCGTGTGCGCGAGGAAGATCGGCATCGAGAGCCCGCCCAGCCAGGCCAGCAGCCGTCCCGGCGCACTCTTCGCCGGAACCAGCCCCGCCAGGGCCGCGCACAGGCACAGGCTCAGGGCAATGGAGGCCGCCAGGTAGGGGCCAAGCCGCTCGGGCAGGTCCGGCACCGTCAGGCCGGCCATCTCGATTGCGGCGAAGAGCGCGACCGCGGCGAGGCCGGCGGCAAGGCCGATCCGCGGCAGCGGCAGGCGCGCCAGCCAGATCCCCAGCACGAACACCGCGGCGTGGATCGCGGCGGGGCTGAACAGCACGCCAAAATCGATACCCGAGAACAGCACCAGCGCCAGCACCGCGAGCAACAGGCCGAACCACGTCGCGGTGGGCAGCGGCGTCCGGGGCAGGGCGCAGACCGGCAGGGCGAGCGCGTGCAGGATGAACAGCGCCCAGAGGAACCACAGGTGGTTCTGCGGCGGCAGCGGCAGCACCATCAGAGCCTCGAGACCGACCGGCGAATTGGCGGCGGCTCCGGCAGCGATCTTGAAGCCGGCAAAGACATAGGTCCACAGAACCAGCGGCCAGAGCAGCCGCAGCACCCGGCTCTTGAGTGCCTCTCCCAGCCTCCGTCGCCGCGCCCAGCCCTCGAACGTGTAGCCCGAGAGCAGGAAGAACAGCGGCATGTGGAAGGTGTAGATCAGCTGCTCGACGGTCGCGATGGTGCCGGGATCGGACAGGATGCCCGATCCCGCGAGCCCCAGCCAGCAATGGCCGACCACCACGAGCACGATGCCCACACCCTTGGCCTGGTCGAGCCAGGCCACCCGCGTTGCGGTGGGGGTGATGGGCGCATCGCTGCGCGTTGCGGTCGCGACCGGGCTCACCTTGGCCTCCCTCCGGCCGTGCGGTCCTCAGACCAGCACGGCGCCCTTGCCGGCGATGGCGTTGGTGGCCTGAGCGTCGCCCAGCAGCATCTTGTTGTGCGGCTCGCCCGACGGGATCATCGGGAAGCAGTTCTCGTGCTTCTCGACGAGGCAGTCGAAGATCACCGGGCCGTCGTGGTTCAGCATCTCCATGATCGCGTCGTCGAGATCGGCGGGATCCTTGCAGATGATGCCCTTGGCACCGAATGCCTCGGCGAGCTTGACGAAATCGGGCAGGGCCTCGGACCAGCTCGAGGAATAGCGCTCGCCATGCAGCAGCTGTTGCCACTGGCGCACCATGCCCAGGCGCTCGTTGTTGAGGATGAACTGCTTAACCGGCAGACGGTACTGCACCGCGGTGCCCATCTCCTGCATGTTCATCAGCCACGAGGCCTCGCCCGCGACGTTGATCACCAGCGCCTCCGGGTGCGCGACCTGCACGCCCACCGAGGACGGGAAGCCGTAGCCCATGGTGCCGAGGCCGCCGGAGGTCATCCAGCGGTTGGGATCCTCGAAGCCGAGGTACTGCGCGGCCCACATCTGGTGCTGGCCGACCTCGGTGGTGATGTAGCGATCCCGGCCCTTGGTCAGCGCCTCGAGGCGCTCGAGCGCGTATTGCGGTTTGATCGTCGTCTCGGAGGTCTTGTAGGTCAGGCACTTGACCTGCTTCCACTCCTCGATCTGGCGCCACCACTTGGCCAGCGCCTCGCGGTTGACCTTGCGGCCGCGGGCCTTCCACACCTTGAGCATGTCCTCGAGCACGTGGCCCACATCTCCGACGATCGGCAGGTCGGTCTTGATGACCTTGTTGATCGAGGACGGGTCGATGTCGATATGCGCCTTCTTCGACTTCGGCGAGAACGCGTCGAGCCGGCCGGTGATGCGGTCGTCGAAGCGGGCGCCGATGTTGATCATCAGGTCACAGCCATGCATCGCGAGGTTGGCCTCGTAGAGGCCGTGCATCCCCAGCATACCGAGCCAGTTCTTGCCCGAGGCCGGGTAGGCGCCCAGGCCCATCAGGGTCGAGGTGATCGGAATGCCGGTGGCCTCGACCAGTTCGCGCAGGAGCTGGCTCGCCGCCGGACCGGAATTGATCACGCCGCCGCCGGTGTAGAACACCGGGCGTTCCGCCGTCTCGATGGCCTCGACCAGCGCGGTGATGGTCTCCATGTCGCCCTTGACCTGCGGCTGGTAGTGGCCGACCGGCGCCTTGGGCTTCGGCGTGTACTCGCTGCTGGCGAACTGCACGTCCTTGGGGATGTCGATCAGCACCGGGCCCGGGCGGCCCGAGGCCGAGACGTGGAACGCCTGATGGATCACCGAGGACAGGTCCTTGGTGTCCTTCACCAGCCAGTTGTGCTTGGTGCAGGGGCGGGTGATGCCGACGGTGTCGGCCTCCTGGAAGGCATCGGAGCCGATCATGAAGGTCGGCACCTGGCCCGAGAGCACCACGATCGGGATCGAGTCCATCAGCGCGTCGGTGAGACCGGTGACCGCGTTGGTCGCGCCGGGGCCCGAGGTGACAAGCGCAACACCCACCTTGCCGGTCGAGCGGGCATAGCCTTCGGCGGCGTGCACCGCGGCCTGCTCGTGGCGGACAAGGATGTGCTGGATGTCGTTCTGCTGAAAGATCTCGTCATAAATCGGTAGAACGGCGCCGCCGGGATAGCCGAATACCGTGTCCACACCCTGATCCTTGAGGGCCTGAACCACCATTTTCGCTCCGGTCATCTGACGTGTCATCGCGTGTCTCCGTTTACGACGTCATTCATTGTCTTGCGCATAAAAAAGCCCCCGAGGATTTCGGGGGCGCATGGGGGACCATTATGGTTCCGAGTTACCGGCCCATGCGCCATTTTCCTACGATAAGTACCAGACGATCCACGGCGTGGACTCCTTCATTGCGCCGCGGGACCTTAGGAGGATGGGGAGGGGGCGTCAACCTCGCAAACCGGCAAAAAGCGCGCGTTGCGTGAGATTATTTTTCCGGAAGTTGCTTTGAGGGGGTGATTTGGGACATTTTCAGAAAGAAATTCGACCCAATGCGAAATGGGGCAGGAGGGCTCACCCTTTTCGCGGGTCCGAGAGCGGGGGCTGATCCGTTCCGGGGAATGGCTGCGACCATGCGCCGAGCGAGAGGGATTCTCTCTGCTCGGAAGCTCAGCACGTCGCCTGCGCGGAACACGGCCGCAGGCCGCGGCGTCATCGTCTGCCCGACCCGAGGGGCTGGCGATCGGGCCGGATCTGGCGCAGAGGTTCGGGGTCGTTCGGACTTGGCTGGTCTGGATCAAGAGGATCGGGCGGCAGATCGTCCGCGCGGGACGGCGATGTCGCGTCAGGCGTTCCCATCAGCGAGAGGGCAGCAACCGCAAGGCAGCCTTCCGGAGATCGGCACCGGTCCCTCTGCCGCAAGCGCGACCCCCTGACGCGGTCACGGATCCGCGCGGCTTCGTGAGTTGCGTGAAACATGATATCCCGGCACACTGAACCAAACAGTTCAATAATGCCGAAGGGAGAGTGACATGGCTTTTTACTGTGCGAACCGCCTGAACTCGGGTCGTGATTTCACGATGTTCCGTGCCGGCATTCTGATGGCGCTGCTGGCGCTCGTGCATCTCATGGGCAGTCTGCAGATCGACGAGGGCGAGGTGGCGCGTGACGCGCAGGCTCACCCGCACGTGATCCCGGCCATTGCCGCATCGGAAACGGCAGACGCCGAGGCTGGTCCGCTGATCTGACGCAGGATCAAGCGCCGGACCGGTCCTCGCGTGGCCGGTCGTCACCTATTTCTCAGACATTCACCCCGGTGCCCTGCAGCACGCCATGCTCGAGCGCGTAGCGCGTGAGCCCGGCGGTGGAGCTGATCCCCAGCTTGCGCTTGATGTTCTTGCGGTGCGTCTCGACGGTGCGCACAGAAATATCCAGTGCCAGCGCCACCTCCTTGTTCGACTTGCCCTGCGCCAGCTGCAGCAGCACCGTCTGCTCGCGGTTGGTGAGCTGCTCGCGCCCGCCCGACATCACCGGGCGCAACGCGCCCTCGGCGCCGGTGCAGAGATAGCGCTCACCGGACATCACCGCATCGATGGCGCGCTTGATCTCGTCGGTGGGCACGTCCTTGAGGACGTAGCCCATCGCCCCGTGGCCGAGCGCGTTCGAGATGTACTCCGGCGTGTCATGCATCGACAGCACGAGGATGCGGGTCTCTGGGCGCTGCTCGAGGATCATCTCGGTGGCCGAGAGACCGTTCAGACCCGGCATGTTGAGATCCATCAGGATCACGTCGGGGGCCAGCGCCTCGAGCCGGTCGATCACCTCTTGTCCGCCTGACAGCGTGGCCGCAACCTCGATGTCGTCGTAGCTCTCGAGGATGGCCTCGATGCCTTCGGCCACGAGCGGATGATCGTCGACGATGACAACACGGGTGGGACGGGTCATGCACGTGCCCTCGGCGGATTGGCGGCCCCCTCTTCGGGGGGCAGCAGGTGGGACAGGGGGATTTGGGCTTCGATAACCGTGCCCGAGCGCGAGGACAAGACGCGCAGGCTGCCGCCGAGCTGATCCATGCGCTCCTGCATGTTGCGCAGCCCGATTCCCGGGCGTCCGGTGCCTTCCTCGGGGGCAATACCGCAGCCGTTGTCGGAAACCCGCAGCGTGGCGCCACGGCGATGGCCACGCAGGTCCATCTCGACCCGGGTGGCCCCGGAATGGCGCTCGATATTGGTCAGCGCCTCCTGCGCAATGCGGTAGAGCGCAATGCGGCCCTCCTGGTCGATGCGGTTGCGGAACACCACGGTCTCGAAGCGGGTGTCGATGCCGGTGCGGGCGTGGAAATCCTCGGTCAGCGCCTTGAGCGCCGGGCCAAGCCCGAGATCGTCGAGCATTCCCGGCCGCAGATCGCGGCTGATCCGGCGCACCTCCTGAATGGCGCCCGAGAGGTTCTCCTGCCCGCGCTCCAGCGCCTGCTCGGCGCGGGCGTCTCCGGTGGCGAGCCGGCGCCGCGCGATGTCGAGCGCGTATTTCACCCCCACGAGGATCTGGCTGATGCCGTCGTGCAGTTCGCGCGCCACCCGGCCGCGCTCTTCTTCCTGTGCGTCGAAGACCCGCTGGGTCAGCTCCTTGAGCTTGGCATCCGCCAGCCGCCGCTCGCGCAGGTTCATCATCAGCCCGGACAGGAACACGGTGAGCAGGGCGATGAGCGTGATCGCCCCGATATAGAGGAAGGTGCGTTGCACCCGCGCCTCGACCCCGGCGCGCGCAAGCGCCACCTCCTCGACGATGTCGTCGATCCAGACGCCCGTGCCCACCGCCCATTGCCAGTCCTGGAAGCCCAGCACGAAGGTGATCATCCGCGCCTCCTCGCCGGTCGAGGGCTTGGGCCAGAGATAGGTGTGATAGCCCGAGCCCTGCCGGGCGATCTCGATCAGCCGGTCCGTGATCGGGGTCCCCTCGCTGTCGGTCAGGCCCGACCAGTCCTTGCCGATCATCGAGGTGCGGCGCGGCGAGACCAGGTTGGTGCCGTCGTAATCGTAGACGAAGAACGAGCCGTCCTCGCCGTAGATCATCGCCGCGAGGATCTGGGCCACGCGGGTCTTGGCCTGCTCGTCATCGGGGGCCGCGACGCCGTAGATGAAGTAGAAGCCGTTTCGCGCCTGGGTGACGTAGTTGCGCAGCTCTTGCTTCTTGGTCTCGATAAGCGTGGTCTCGAGCGCCCGGATCTCGCGCTCGGCCACGGCGCGCGACTGCCACGCCACCACCGCCGCGATCGCCGCGGCGGCGAGGATCAGCGGCACGGAGGCGAGCAGGAACAGTTTCTGTCCGTAGCTTGGGCGCAGGCGGTCGAGAATCGAGGGCATGGCTTTCGATAGTCGGTGATTCGGGTCTGATCAAACCACGAAACCGCAGGCTTCCCCAACGGCAGCAGGTTTCAAACCTGCCGTTTTGCAGAGCTTTCGCGCAAGATTGCTGCCGGTCTCCGTAGCAATGGGTATTTTCGCGCGGGATTTCACGAACTAGTGTGGCCGGACTTAAACGATCCGCGCGTGCCGGAGGAGCGGTGTGCGCAACAATACCATGGGAGGATATTCATGGATCGTCGTTCCTTTCTGAGGGCCACCACTGCCGGTGGCGCTGCCGCTGCCGCGTCTGCACTTGCCGCCCCGGCCTATGCGCAGGGCAAGCGCACCCTCACCCTCGTGACCACCTGGGGCCGTGGCCTCGCCGGCGTTCACGACAGCGCACAGTACTGCGCAGACCAGATCACTGCCGCCACCGATGGCGAGCTGACCGTCGAGCTGAAGGCCGCCGGTGAGCTCGTGGGCGCCTTCGAGGTGTTCGACGCGGTCTCCGCCGGTCAGGCCGACATGTACCACGGCGTCGACTACTACTTCCTCGGCCAGCACCCGGCTCTGAGCTTCTTCAGCCAGGTGCCGTTCGGCATGAACTTCATGGAATACGCCAACTGGTTCTACCACGATGGCGGCCGCGAGCTCTGCGACGAGCTCTACTCGATCTTCGGCCTCAAGGCGTTCCCCGCCGGCAACACCGGCCCGCAGTCGGGTGGCTGGTTCTCCAAGGAGATCGGCTCGCCGGAAGACTTCCAGGGCCTCAAGTTCCGCATGCCGGGTCAGGGTGGCCAGGTGCTTGGCAAGCTCGGCGCCTCGGTGCAGAACCTGCCCGGCGCGGAAGTGTACCAGGCGCTGTCCTCCGGCGCGATCGACGGCACCGAGTGGATCGGTCCCTGGGCCGACGAGAAGGCCGGCTTCCAGGAGATCACCAAGATCTACTACACCGCTGGCTTCCACGAGCCGGGCCCGAACCTGAACCTGACGATGAACCTCGAGGTTTTCGAGAGCCTGACCCCGGGTCAGCAGAAGATCGTCGAGCAGGTCTCTCGCGCGTCCAACCTCTGGAGCATGTCGCTGTTCATGGCCAACAACTCGGCCGCGCTGCAGCGGCTGCAGTCCGGTGGCGTCACCCTGATGGAATTCCCCGACAGCGTCTGGGATGCCTTCGGCGCCGCCGCCAAGGAGGTCATGGAAGAGCCGATGGGCGACGAACTCTACAAGCAGACCTACGACAGCTACATGGCGTCGCTGCAGAGCTCGGCCAACTGGGGCAGCCGCTCCGAGGGCGCGTTCTCGGCCCAGCGTAACCGCGTCATGGGTCTCTGAGACGACTCTAGAGCATGATCGACGCTCCCGCCGCGCGCGGGGGCGTCATCGCTTTTCAACAAAGCACCTGCGCCGCAGCGCTCCCCGGGACGGAGACGCGGCCCGCAGGACCGGACACACCGCAAAAGACACCGCAAAAGACAGGGGCACAGGTCATGGAAGAGGCGGCCACAGGCGGAGCGTTCAGTGCAATTCTGAGCGGCTTGGCCTGGTTTTTCGGCAATATAGCCATGTCCTTCTACAATCTCGGCTACGCGCTGACGCATCCGTCGAGCTGGCTGGACTGGTCGGACAAGGAAGCGATCATGCGGTTCGTCTACTACGGCGGATCGACCGAGTTCTTCTTCATCGTTCTCACCACTTTCCTGGTGCTCACCGGCATCGGCATGTGGCGCCACAACTTCATGTGGGCGCTGGTGCGCGGCTGCGAGGCCTTCGGCAACTCCGTGGGCCGCATCGCCGCATGGGCGGGCCTGATCATGGTGCTGCAGCAGGTGGTGATCATCTTCGTGCAGCGCATCTTCGCGCGGCCCGACATCTCGTTCGGCTTCGGCCTGCCGGTGACCTTCGATGTCAGCTGGTGGTCGGAAGAGCTCAAGCTCTACAACGCCATCGTGGTGACGCTGTGCCTGGCCTATACCTTCATCCAGGGCGGGCACGTGCGCGTCGACCTGATCTACGCGCCGGTGAAGTACCGCACCAAGAAGGTCATCGACATGTTCGGAAGCCTGTTCTTCATGATGCCGATGGCGACGCTGATGTGGCTCTACTCGTGGTTCTTCCTGTGGCGCCACCTGATCGTTCCCAACCCCTCGGCCTCCGAGACCCTTGAACGTCTCGTGATGAAGGCCCGGGCGCTGCGCTGGAACGTCGAGACCATCGCCTTCAGCCCGAACGGCTTCTCGGCCTATTTCCTCTTCAAGATCCTCATCGTCGCCATGTGCGCCTTCATCTTCCTGCAGGCCGCGACGTTCTTCTGGCGCTCCTACCTCGAGTGGAAGGAAGGCCCGGAGAGCGAGGGCAAGTACCACGATCACGACCGGGTCGAGCAGGGCGAAGAAGCCTACGACCACGCCGAATTCTGAGAAGGACCACGTAAATGCTATTCGGACTCGATGGCGTCGAGATCGGCCTGATCATCGTCTTTCTCACGCTCTTCTCCGCGATCCTCTCGGGCTTCCCGGTGGCCTTTGCCATCGGCGGCGCGGGGGTGATCTCGTTCTTCATCATCGCGGCGCTCGACAGCGCCGGCCTGCTCGTGCACCAGGCCATCGACAGCGGCTCCGATGCCTACCGGGCACTGGTCGCGACCGGCGTGCGCGAGGACTCGATCTCGATCTTCCGCTACCCGGACCTGCCACGCTACGCGATGCCGGTTTTCGAGCGGGGCTGGGAGGTCGCGCTCGACCGCAACGTGTCGTTCATCGTCAACCGCATCAACGAGCGCGTCATCGCCGGCGCCAGCATCGAGACGCTGCTGGCGGTGCTGATGTTCGTGATGATGGGCATCGTGCTCGAGCGGTCCAAGATCGCCGACGACCTGCTCAAGACCATGGCGCGGGTGTTCGGCCCGCTGCCTGGCGGCCTTGCGGTGTCGATCGTGGTTGTGGGTGCCTTCCTTGCCGCCTCCACCGGCATCGTCGGCGCCACCGTGGTCACCATGGGCCTGCTGGCCCTGCCGACCATGCTGCGCAACAACTACTCGCCCGAGCTTGCCACCGGCGTCATCGCCGCGTCGGGCACGCTGGGCCAGATCATCCCGCCATCCATCGTGATCGTGCTTCTGGGCACGCTGGCGGGCGATCTCTACTCCACCGCGCAGGAGGCCCGGGCGCAGTCCATGGGCTGCACCGACGCGCTGACCTATCTCGGTGAGCCTGCTGTGGTCTCGGTCGGGACGCTGTTCCAGGCGGCGCTGCTGCCGGGCATCCTGCTCGCCGGTCTCTACGCGCTCTATGCCTTCGGCTTCGCGATGCTGAACCCGTCCAAGGCGCCGCCGGTGCATGGCTCGGGCGGCATGGGCGAGCCGGTGACCCGCGGCGAGGCCTTCACCTGGTATCTCGGTGTGCCGCTGCTGCTGATCGTGGCGACCATCGGCTTCAGCCAGATCAACGTGGTGGGCAGCCAGTCGACCGTGGTGTCGAGCTTCTCCGAAGCCGGCCAGGCCGCCAGCCTGCGCACCAATGTCGGTGAGCAGTGCCAGGCGGCGATGATCGAGCTGCACGGCCAGAGCGCCTGGGACCAGGCCGTTGCCGAGCAGGCCGAGATCGAGGCCGCGGGCGGCGTCGACACCGGCCACCGCCTCTCGGAAGAGGAGCGGGCCGCCGCAACCGCGGCCAAGATCGCGGGTGCCGCGCCCATCGGCACCGGCATCGCGATCCTGACGGTGCTGCTCGGCATCACCCTGGCCTGGGGCCGGGCGGTGTCGCCCAGCTCCGAGCCGCTGCCGCTGCAGATCGGCGCCGCCGGTCTGGCGCTGGGGCTGGTGATGGACGCGCTGTTCATCACGCCCACGACCTCTTCGGGGGCGACGGTGGTTCTGATGGCTGTGCCGTGGCTGCTGGCGCTCTACGGCTGCAAGCACGCGGCGCAGCGCCTGTCGCAGAACGAGCTGATCCGCGTGGTGTTCCCGCCGCTGGTGCTGATCGTGGCGGTGCTGGGCTCGATCCTCGGCGGCATCACCAACCCGACGCCCGCCGCGGCGCTGGGGGCGGCCGGTGCCATCATGCTCGCGGCCTATCGCAAGCTGCGCGAGGATGACCGCTCGCCGAAGATCATCCTGTGGTCGACCTTCGCGGTGATCATCATGATCCTCGTCGGCACCAACTTCGACCTGCGGGTCAATGCCGAGGAGGTCAGCGCCGAGAGCTGGATTGCCTTCATCGTGGCGCAGGCGGCGTATCTCTACGCGCTGTTCGGCCTGTTCTTCGCCTGCTGGGTGCTGTTCAAGGCCGGGGTCTTGGGACCGGCGGTGCGCGAGACGGCGAAGGTCACATCGATGGTGTTCACCATCCTCGTGGCCTCGCAGCTGCTGAACCTCGTGGTGATCTCCTTCGGGGGCGAGCATTACATCCAGCAGTTCCTTCAGAGCTTCGACAACGAGCACAAGGTGTTCCTCGTGGTGATGCTGGTGCTCTTCGTGCTGGGCTTCGTGCTGGACTTCCTCGAGATCATCTACATCGTGGTGCCGATCGTGGGGCCGGTGATCTATGGCGGCTCGTTCGATCCGAAATGGGTGACCATCATGATCGCGGTGAACCTGCAGACCTCGTTCCTCACGCCGCCCTTCGGCTTCGCGCTGTTCTACCTGCGCGGCGTGGCACCTGCGAGCGTGACCACCGGCCACATCTACCGCGGCGTGCTGCCCTTCGTGGCGATCCAGGTGGCGGGGCTGGCACTGCTGTGGTTCCTGCCGGGCATCGTGACGATCGTTCCGGACCTGATCCCGAACTGATCAAGTCAGCTCCGGCAAAAGAAAAAGAGCGGGCCCTCGGGTCCGCTCTTCTCGTTTGGATCACTTCTGTCCTGGGCCGGCAGGGGGGCGCTGCACCCCGTCGCGTTCCGCGCCTCCCCCCGGGATATTTTCGGCCAGAAGAAGCAGGGACGTCGTCAAGAGCCGGCAGGTCTTCTTCTGGCGACAAATATCCCCGCCGGAGGCAGGCCGGACGGCGCGGCCGGGTGCGCCGTCCGGTCGGGGCGGAGCGGTTCAGACCACCACGGCGGCGCCGTTCGAGGCGAGGCCGACATTCTGGCGGAAGGCCTCGAAGAGCTCGCGTCCGACGCCGTGGCCATTGCCTTCAAGATCGGCCATCACCGGCTCGCGGGCCTCGAAATCCTGCGCCAGGCAGGTGATCTCGCCCGCCACCGCGTCGACCCGCACAAGGTCGCCGTCGCGCAGTCGCGCCAGCGGGCCGCCCTTTGCAGCCTCGGGCGAGATGTGGATCGCGGACGGCACCTTGCCAGAGGCGCCGGACATGCGGCCGTCGGTGACGAGCGCCACCTTGAGTCCCCGATCCTGCAGCACCGCCAGCGTGGGCGTGAGCCCGTGCAGTTCGGGCATGCCGTTGGCCGAGGGACCCTGGAAGCGCACTACCACGATGGTGTCCTCGGTGAACTCGCCGGCCTTGAACGCGGTCTTCACCGACTCCTGGTCGTGGAAGATCCGCGCCTTGGCCTCGATCACGTGCCGGGAGGCATCGACGGCGGAGGTCTTCATCATGCCGTGGCCGAGATTGCCGGTGAGCTGCTTGAGCCCGCCGGTCTTCTGGAACGCGTCCAAGGCCGGGCGCAGGATCTTGTCGTTCTGGGTCTCGCGCGGGGCGTCCTCGTAGACCACCGCGCCGTCCTTCAGCTTGGGCTCTTGGGTGTAGCGCGACAGCCCGTCGCCGGCGACGGTGCAGACATCCTCGTGCAGCAGCCCCGCATCGAGCAGCTCGCCGATCAGGTATTGCAGCCCACCCGCGGCGTGGAAATGGTTCACGTCGGCCAGCCCGTTGGGATAGACCTTGGCCATCAGTGGCGTGACCGAGGAGATCGCCTCGAAATCCTCGAGCTCGAGCTCGATACCCGCCGCACGCGCCATGGCCGGCAGGTGCAGCACCAGGTTGGTCGAGCCGCCGGTGGCCATCAGGCCGACCATGCCGTTGACGAAGGCCTTGGCGTCGAGAATGTCACAGACCGGGCGGTAATCGTTGCCGAGCTTGGTGATCTCGAGCGCGCGGGCGGCGCCGGCCACGGTCAGCGCGTCGCGCAGCGGCGTGTTGGGGTTGATGAAGGAGGCGCCGGGCAGGTGCAGCCCCATGAACTCCATCAGCATCTGGTTCGAGTTCGCGGTGCCGTAGAAGGTGCAGGTGCCCGGGCCATGATAGGAGGCCATCTCGGCCTTCATCAGCGCGTCGCGCCCGACCTCGCCGGTGGCGTATTGCTGGCGCACCTTGGATTTCTCGTCATTCGGCAGGCCCGAGGTCATCGGGCCGGCGGGCAGGAAGATGCCGGGGATGTAGCCGAAAGTGGCGGCGCCGATCACCAGGCCCGGCACGATCTTGTCGCAGACGCCGAGATAGATCGCCGCGTCATAGGTGTTGTGCGACAGCGACACGCCGGTCGCCAGCGCGATCACATCGCGCGAGAACAGCGACAGCTCCATGCCGACCTGGCCCTGCGTGACCCCGTCGCACATCGCCGGCACGCCGCCGGCCACCTGTGCGGTGCCGCCGCCGGCTCGGGCCGCATCGCGGATGATCTGGGGAAAACGCTCGAAAGGCTGATGTGCCGACAGCATGTCGTTGTAGGACGTCACGATGCCGAGGTTGGGGGCACGGCCCTCGGCCAGCGCGCCCTGGTCCTGGCCCATGGCAGCATAGGCATGGGCCTGGTTGCCGCAGGTCAGATGCGCCCGTCGCGGGCCCTCGTCGGCGGCGCGGCGCATGCGGTCGAGATAGGTGGCGCGGCGGGTCTCGGACCGGGCCTCGATGGCCTCGGTAACCTTCGCGATCGTGGCGTCGAGCGGCATGGAAGCTCTCCCTTTGACTGGCCGTCCCGCCCGGATGGCGAGACATCGCTGCTGTCAGCATGTAACGCGGTTAGCGCTATCAGTAAAGCGCGCTCATGCGGTTGCACGGGCACACGGGGTCGCACGCAGGGAAAACGCCCAGAGTTGTCGCGCTGTTCGCCGATCGCGGGCAGGAGAGCACCGATTTCCGCGCTTCCCCTTGCCGGGCCGCGCGCGCTATAGGGGCGGCATGAGCTCTGATACCCTGCCAGTCGTCCGTCTGACGCCCAAAGCCAATGCCCGTGCCATCCGCCGTGGCTTTCCGTGGATCTATGCCAACGAGCTTGTGCTCGACCGGCGCACCAAGGGGCTCGCGCCCGGCACCATCGCGGTGCTTGAGGATGGCGAGCGCAAGCCGGTTGGGCTGGTCGGCGTCACGCCTGCCTCCAAGATCGCCGGGCGGATGCTCGAGCGCGACACCGAGATCGAGATCGGCCGCGACTGGCTGGTGGCGAAACTGACCCGCGCGCTGGAACTGCGCGAGCGGCTCTTCGCGACACCCTACTACCGGCTGGTCCATGCCGAGGCCGACGGTCTGCCCGGGGTCATCATCGACCGCTTCGGCGACACCTGTGTGGTGCAGCCCAACGCGGCCTGGGCCGAGGCGCTGCTGCCCGAGCTGACCGAGGCACTGGCCGAGGTGACCGGCGTGGTCAACATCCTCAAGAACGCCGGCTCGCGCGGGCGCCAGCTCGAGGGGCTCGACGATGCCGACGCGGTGCTGCTGGGCGCCGCCCCCGAGGCGCCGCTGCCGGTGGAGATGAACGGCGCGACCTACATGGCCGATCTCACCGGCGGGCAGAAGACCGGCCTGTTCTACGACCAGCGCCCGAACCATGCCTTCGCCGCGCGTTTGGCGCAGGGGCAGCGGGTGCTCGACGTGTTCAGTCACGTGGGCGGCTTCGCGCTGGCGGCGCTCGCGGGCGGGGCCACAGAGGCTCTGTCGGTCGACGGCTCGGCGCCGGCGCTGGCGCTGGCCGAGGACGGGGCAAGCCGCATGGGCGCGGCGGAGCGCTTCGCCACCCGCCAGGGTGATGCCTTCAACACCCTCACCGCGCTTGGCGAGGAGGGCGAACGTTTCGGCCTCGTGATCTGCGACCCGCCGGCCTTTGCCCCCGCCAAGCCGGCCCTCGAGGCCGGGCTGCGCGCTTACGAGAAGGTGGCCCGGTTCTCGGCGCCGCTTGTGGAGGAGGGCTGCTATCTCGTGCTTTGCTCCTGCTCGCACGCGGCGGACCTGTCGAGCTTCACCGGCGCCTGCCTGCGCGGGATCGGCCGGGCCGGGCGGCGCGCACAGCTGATCCACACCGGCTTTGCCGGGCCGGATCATCCCCTGATGCCGCAACTGGCCGAGAGCGGCTATCTCAAGGCGCTGGTCTTCCGCCTGTGAAGGTGCTGCTCGACACCTGCGTCATCTACCCCACGGTGATGCGCGAGGTGCTGCTGGGCGTCGCGGCGAAAGGCGTGTTCGAGCCGCTGTGGTCGGCGCGCATCCTCGAGGAATGGGCGCTGGCCTCGCGCAAGCTCGGCCGCACGGGCGAGGTGCAGGCGCGGGGCGAGATCGCGCAGGTGCGCGCGGCCTGGCCGAAAGCCGAAGTGCGCTGGAAGCCGTCGCTCGAGCAGCGCCTCTGGCTGCCCGACGCCAATGACATCCACGTGCTGGCCGCCGCGGTGGCGGGCAGCGCCGATGTCATCGTCACCGAGAACGCCAAGGACTTCCCGCGTGGCGTGCTGGCCGAGGAGGGCGTTTCCCGCGTCGATGCCGACGGCTTCCTGCGCGGTCTCTTCGAAGCGCAGCCGGGGCTCGTGCGCGAGGCCTGCGAGAGCGTACTTGCCGAGGCGCGCCGGCTTTCTGGCGAGGACTGGACGATGCGGGCGCTGCTCAAGAAGGCGCGCCTGCCGCGGCTTGCCAAGGCGATGGAAAAGGCGGCCGAGGCGGGCTAACGCGGCCCCTGTGCTTGCCGCGACCGGATGGCGCTGGTAATCGCTGCCCGAATTCCGATATCTTCGCTCGGAAAAGACGGAAGGCAGGCACTTGCAGACACCCCGGCTGGAAATCCGAAATCTCGTGCGTCGCTTCGAGGGCCGCCGGGTCGTGGACGACGTGTCGCTGACCATCCAGCCCGGCCACGTCACCTGCCTGCTCGGCCCCTCGGGCTGCGGCAAGTCGACGACGCTGCGGATGATCGCCGGCGTCGACATGCAGGACGAGGGCGAGATCCATGTCGACGGCACCCTGATCTGCGACACCGTCTTCCGCATCCCGCCGGAGCGGCGGCAGATCGGGCTGATGTTTCAGGATTTCGCGCTGTTCCCGCATCTTTCGGTGGGCGACAACGTGGCCTTCGGGCTCAAGGGCAGCAAGGCCGAAAAGCGCAAGCGCGCGGGCGAGCTGCTCGAGCGGGTGGGGCTGTCACATTACATCGACGAGTTTCCGCACCAGCTCTCGGGTGGTGAGCAGCAGCGCGTGGCGCTGGCCCGCGCCCTGGCGCCGCGGCCCAAGATCATGCTGATGGATGAGCCTTTCTCGGGGCTCGACAACCGCCTGCGCGACGGCATCCGCGACGAGACGCTGGCGCTCCTGAAGGAAGAGGGGGCTTCGGTTCTGCTGGTCACGCACGAGCCGGAAGAGGCGATGCGCATGGCCGACGAGATCGCGCTGATGCGCGACGGGCGCATCGTGCAGCGCGGCGCGCCCTACAACATCTACAACAACCCGGCCGACAAGGCTGCGGTTGCGTTCTTCAGCGATATCAACGTTCTGCGCGGCGAAGTTCAGGGCGCGCTCACGCAGACGCCGTTTGGCCAGTTCCTTGCCCCCGGCGTGCCCGATGGCGGGCAAGTGGATATCGTCTTCCGCCCGCAGCATGTCAGCATCGACTTCGACCGCAATGGTCGCGGCCCCAACCCGACCGAGCTTGCCGGCACACCGGCACGCGGCGTGGTCGAGCGGGCCCGCTTCATGGGATCGGAAAGCCTCGTCGAGTTCCGCATGGATTTCAACGACGAGGTGCTGAAGGTCACGGTGCCCAACGTCTTCATCCCCAAGCCCGGCACGCCGATGTGGCTCACCGTGCGGCGCAACCGCTGCTTCGTCTTCCCGGTGAAGGGCTAAGGCAAGGGCTCAGGCGAGCCACGCCAGCGAGATCAGCGACAGGACAGAGGTCCAGATGATCACCGGCGCGACCGCGTCGGTGCGCACCCCGTGCAGCAGCGCCAGCGCGAAGGCCATGGCGCCCGAGGGCCCGGCGGCGGTCAGGGTGAAGAGGTCGTTCCAGCGCCCCTCGACGCCGCCGATCCCCAACGCCGCCGCCACCAGCGCCGGGAAGGCCAGCAGCTTGAGCCCCGAGATTGCCGCCACGACGGGGCTCGGGCGCAGGCTCTGTTGCGACAGGATCACCCCGAGCGCGAAGAGCGTGAGCGGCGCTGCGGCGGCACCGGCGAATTCCGCCGCGGTGATCAGCGGCGCGGGCAGGGGCAGACCGGAAATGTTCAGCACCGCGCCCGCGGCGATGGCAAGGAGGATCGGATTGGTGGCGATGCGGCGCCCCGCGCTGCTGAGCCCGGCGGAAGGGTTGGCGATCAGCTCGGCGCCAATGATGAAGATGCCGAAGACCAGAGAGGCATCCCACGCCACCAGTGCGGTCACAGGTAGCGCCGCCGCCTCGCCATAGATCAGGAACGAGATCGGCCAGATGTAGAGCAGCGAGTTGACGAAGACTACGGCCATCGCCAGCATCCACGCCTCGGCGGCCTCGCGCCTGAACATGCGGCGGGCGATCAGGAAGGCGATGCCGAAGCCAACCGCCTCGCAAAGCCCGTAGAGCGCCAGCGCGCGGACATCGAACTCGGCAATGGGGACGGTGGCGACGAGCGGGAAGATCAGCGCCGGTTGCAGCAGCGTCAGCGACACCCGGTTCACCACCGCCGCCTCGGCGCGCGAGAAGGTGCCGCGCCAGCCAAGCCCGTAGCCAAGCGCGAGGATGGCAAAGACCGGAAGGATGTCGTGGGTGAGGATCTGAAACATGATGCGCCGAAATGGTATACCGCTCCGAGCCTGACCCGGCGGCAGGCAGGCGTCAAGCTTGGGGAGGAGGCCGGAAAAACCGGGGAAATGGGGGTTGAACCACCCCCGGCGGATATGTTTGCAGCGCGGGTCATGACCGAGATACCGCCCGAGAGGACGCCGATGACCGATCTGACGATACGACGCAATGTCGAGAATGACCTCGCCCCGCTGGCCCGGCTGCTCGCCGATCCCGACGCGCTGACGCTGGTGAATCCCAACGCCAAACAGCCCTTCGACCCGGTGGAGTGGCAGGAAAAATGGCTGGGTGAAATGGATGACGAGGATTTCTACCTTGTCGATGCCGATGGCAGCGAAGTCGGCTTCTTCGCACTCCGCGTGGGCATCGGCCCCGAGGTGCGCCACCTGACCTATGTCTTCGTCGCCGAGGAAATGCGCGGTGGCACCGGGCACCTGCTGGCCAGCTGGATCGAGCAAGCGGCGCGCGATCTCGGTGCGCTTACCATCACGCTGAAATGCGAGACTGACAACGCCCCCGCCATGCGCATCTACGAGGCCGCAGGCTATGAGGTGCTGAGCGAGAAGAACGGCATGGCGACCATGCGCCGCGACCTCGACTGAGACGTCGCGGCGCTGGCGGTGCTCCGATCTCTCCGGGCTGGCGGGCGCGCCCAAGGCGGTGATCGCCGGCACGTCGGGAGATTTCCGCTCCTTCAGGAACGCCACCAAGGGGGCTGCGTTGGGATGCTGACACCTATGGTATGGCAGATGGAGGCGCCCGATGTGGGACTGGATCACGCAAAACTCGGGCGCGCTCAGCGCCGTTCTGAACGCCGCGATGCTGGTGGTCTGGATCGCTTACCTGCAGCTGTTCTTCGTCAGCTTCCGGCGCTCGAACCGCACGGTGATCCATATCGGACTGGCCGCCGCGCGGGACGGGGACGGACGGTGCCTGGTGACCAACATGGGCTCCGACACGGCCTATGTGCTTGCGGTCAAGATCGACCTCGATTTCGGCGAGGAGAGCCGCTCGGCGCTGGTCACCGACCGGGTCGAGGATGACGACCCGCTTGGCGGTGACTTCCGGGAAAAGACCAACGAAGGTCCGCTGGGCGGCGGCGAGGCGCTCGACATCGGCTCGCTGCGCCGCATCGTGCAGCGCGCCGCCCATCGTACCGGCGAGGAGCTGTCGCTCGAGCAATGCCGCGCGGTGACGCTCACGGTGATGGTGGCCTCGCAGCAGGCGCACCGCATGTCGGGCGGCTACAAGCGCTACGAGATCGAACGCGGCGACGACGGGGAGATGCGCTTCCGGCCCTCGGACGTGCTGACGCGACAGATCCGCCGCCGCAGCCAGCGCCGCGAGCTGCGCGACATGCTCAACGCCTGAGCCGCCTCAGCGCCCCTGGCGCCGCGCCATGAAGGCGAGCCTCTCGAAGAGGTGCACGTCCTGTTCGTTCTTCAGAAGCGCGCCATGCAGCTTCGGCAGGGCGTTGGCGCCGTCGCGCTTGAGGTCCTCGGCATCGAGATCCTCGGCCAGCAGCAGCTTCAGCCAGTCGAGCACCTCCGAGGTCGACGGCTTCTTCTTCAGTCCCGGCTGTTCGCGCAGCTCATAGAACTGGGTCAGCGCAGAGGTCAGGAGGGCAGGCTTGATGTCGGGGTGGTGGACCTCGACGATCTTGCGCAGCGTGTCGTGGTCGGGGAACTTGATGTAGTGAAAGAAGCAGCGGCGCAGGAAGGCGTCGGGCAGTTCCTTCTCGTTGTTCGAGGTGATGATCACGATGGGTCGCTGGCGCGCCTTCACGGTCTCGCCGGTCTCGTAGACGTGGAACTCCATCTTGTCGAGTTCCTGAAGCAGGTCGTTGGGGAACTCGATATCCGCCTTGTCGACCTCGTCGATCAGCAGCACCACCTTGCCGTCGGCCTCGAAGGCCTGCCAGAGCTTGCCCTTGCGGATGTAGTTGGCGACGTCGTTCACTTTCTCGTCGCCGAGCTGGCTGTCGCGCAGCCGGCTCACCGCGTCGTACTCGTACAGCCCCTGTTGCGCCTTGGTGGTCGATTTCACGTTCCACTCGATCATCGGCAGCCCAAGTGCCTGCGCCACCTGCCGCGCCAGCTCGGTCTTGCCGGTGCCGGGCTCGCCCTTGACCAGAAGCGGCCGCTCCAGCGTGATCGCGGCGTTCACCGCCATGGTCAGGTCGTCGGTCGAGACGTAATCGTCGGTGCCGTCAAAGCGCATCGTGGTCTCCGGAGTGGTTTCTCCAGAGGGGATAAAGACCGGATTGCAGCCATGCAAGCACGCAGCAGGCGGCGCGATGCCGATGCACGCAATGCGGGCATGAAAGCTGGGCCGCGGCACTCCCCGCAGCCTGTTTCCGGCGCAGCGGTCGGGCAGGCGGCAACGAATGCCGCGTCCGCTCGGTGTCGGAGGCGGCACATGGGGCGCAATCTTGAATATCAATCGTACATGTTGGTTTTTCGAGCGAAATCAGCACAATCGCGGGGCTCTCCCAAGATTGTCAAAGCGTCGTAGGCGAGGCGGCGATCACTTGGTGTGCGAATGGCGCGATTCAACCCCGCGCCGCGTGATTGTGTAGTGACAACCTGTCGGCCTTGGGATACTTCCAGCCTCGCAAGGGGTGCCGGCGCTGTTCAGGGTCAACCGGAGCGGTGGATCGGCTTTTCAGAGGGAGCAGAAATGAAGCCCGAAACCTTCCTACCGGACGACTACCGTCCCGCCGAGGACGAGCCGTTCATGAACGACCGTCAGCTCGAGTATTTCCGCCGCAAGCTGATTGCCTGGAAGAACGACATTCTTGCCGAAAGCCGCGACACCATCGAGGCCCTGCAGGAAGCCACGCGAAACATTCCCGACGTCACCGACCGCGCCAGCGAAGAGACCGACCGGGCGCTCGAGCTGCGCACGCGGGATCGCCAGCGCAAGCTGGTGTCCAAGATCGACTCGGCCCTGCGCCGTATCGACGAGGGGGAATACGGCTATTGCGAGGTCACCGGCGAACCGATCTCGCTCAAGCGCCTCGACGCCCGCCCGATCGCGACCATGAGCCTCGAGGCCCAGGAACGCCACGAGCGCCGCGAGAAGGTGCATCGCGACGACTGACACCGGCGGGCGGCCAATTTCCGGCCGCTGCGGCGGAAGACACGATACGCAGAGCGCCGGGGCGATTGCCTCGGCGTTTTGCGTCTTCGCCCCGGATCGACGGTCCGGTGGCGCCAGAGGAGAGACGGCATGGGGCTGGATGGCCGGCAGATCATCGTCGCGGGCGGCGGCATCGGAGGGCTGGCGGCCGCTCTGGCGCTGCGCCAGCGCGGGGCGGAGGTGCGCGTGCTCGAGCAGGCCGGTGCGATCACCGAGGTCGGTGCCGGCATCCAGGTGAGCCCGAACGGGCTGCGGGTGATCGAGGCGCTGGGACTGGGCGAGGCACTGCGCGCGCGCGCGTGCCGCGGCCGCGCGGTGCGACTGCGCGACTACCGTGACGGCGCCGAGGTGACGCGGCTCGATCTCGACCGCCTGCCGTCGTCGCAGGGCTATTACTTCGTGCATCGCGCCGATCTGATCGCGCTCCTCGCCGATGCGGCGCGCGAGGCGGGGGTGACGATCCGGCTCTTGCAGAAGGTGGCCGGCGTCAGGCCAGGGCCGAAACCGGAGCTGTCTCTGGCCAATGGCGACACGGTGAGCGCCGATCTGGTCATCGGCGCAGATGGGCTGCACTCGGTGATCCGGGGTGCGCTGAACGGTGCCGCGGCGCCCTTTTTCACCCGGCAAGTGGCCTGGCGCACGGTGATCCCGAACCTGACCGGCCACCCGCCCGAGGCGCAGGTGCACATGGGGCCGGGGCAGCACCTTGTCAGCTACCCGCTGCGCGACGGTCTGAGCGTCAATATCGTGGCGGCGCAGGAGCGCGAGGCTTGGGCCGAGGAGGGCTGGGCTCACGAGGACGCGCCCGCCAATCTCCGCGCCGCCTTCGCGGGGTTCGGCGGCGATGTGCCGGTGATGCTGAACGCGGTCGAGCGGGTCGGGCTGTGGGGCCTGTTCCGCCACCCGGTGGCTCGGCACTGGTACGGGGACGGGCTGGCGCTGCTCGGCGATGCGGCCCATCCGACGCTGCCCTTCATGGCGCAGGGGGCAAACATGGCGCTCGAGGATGCGTGGTGCCTTGCGTCGCTGCTGGACACTGAGCCCGACACTGGCACGGCCCTGGGCCGCTACCAGGAAAGACGACGCCCGCGCTGCGAACGCATCGTTGCGGCCGCCAATGGCAATGCCTGGAAATACCATCTGCGCAATCCGCTGATCCGCAGCGCCGCGCATCTGGGCCTCGGGCTCGCCGGTCGCCTCGCGCCCGATCGACTGATCCACCAGTTCGACTGGATCTACGGGCACGACGTGACCGCCGCGACCGGCTGACGTCGCTCCTTACCCCCGGTGCCGCGCCCGGCCGCACGCGTCGGGACGCCTCCGGCGGGAGTATTTTTGACGAAGAGAAGCCAGTGGCGCAGCGCTCCTGGCTTCTTTGGTTTCTAAATACCTCGGGGGTGAATTGGCGCGCAGCGCCAAGAGGGGGCTGGCCCCCTTATTCGCTGCCCGAGCCGTACAGTGGCACGGTCGATATCGCGAGCTTGGCCGATCCGTCCACGAGTTCGTTTGCATGCACGAGGTAGATCAGCGTCTGGTTGGCTTCGTCGAAAATCCGCTTCACCCGGAGGCTCTTGAAGATGATCGAGCGCGAGGCGCTGAACACGTCCTCGCCATTCTCGTCACGATCGATGTCACCAATGGTGATCGGGCCGGTCTGACGGCACGCGATCGAAGCGTTCGAGGGATCCTCGAACCAGTTGCCCTTCGACAGCCGGTCGAGCAGGCCGCGGTCGAAATAGGCCACGTGGCAGGTGACGCCCTCGACCTTGGGGTCCGAGACCGCCTCGATCAGGATGTCGTTGCCGGTCCAGTCGACGCCGACCTCGCCGACCTGCTCGGCTTGGGTCATCAGGGGTGACAGGCAGAGCAGGGCGGCGAGGTGGAGCGATTTCATGGTGTGGTCCCGGTTGGTGATTCAGAAGACCACGCGACCATGCTCGCCAGCGTCCGGCGTGTCACCGGTGATATTGGCCTTTGCGATCTCGTAGAGGAAGCTTGCGCCGCCATCGCCGGACCAGATCTCGGCCTCGTGCGGGGTGAATTTCACCAGCTGCACGGCACTGTCGTCGCGGCCATCCTCGAACCACGCGGCGGCGAAGGCGTTCCACAGCTCGTCGAGCTTGTCGCTGTCGTTTACCACGGCCAGCTTGCCGAACACGTTGGCGTAGAGATGGGCTTTCGAATCGGCAACGTGGAACGAGGCCTCGCCACCGCTCTTGGCGGCGCGGTCGGCTGCGCTGCCGCTTGCCGTGATAAACCAGATCGCTTTCTCATCCGGGTCGCCCTGCGGCGACATCGGAACCGGGCGCTCTCCGTCGGCGGCGAGCAGGCCGGCGCGCACGTCTTTCAGTTGGCTCCAGAATTCGGCTTTGAGATCCTTGGACATGATGCCCTCCTATGTCGTTGTTCATCGCCTCAACGCGTGTCGGGCGGCGGGCGTTCCGTGCCGTCGCGTCGGCATCCGATGACGGGGCTTGACGGCTGCGTGATCGGAAGCATAGATTTGAACAAGCGTTCAATAACCGCCGGGAGGAGGGCTGGAATGTTCAACGCGGTCATGAGCTTTGATCTGGGCGAGGATGTGAATGCGCTGCGCGAGATGGTGCATCGCTGGGCCCAGGATCGGGTGAAGCCGATGGCGGCCGAGGTCGATGCCTCGAACGCCTTTCCCAATGATCTGTGGACCGAGATGGGCGAGCTGGGCCTGCTCGGCATCACCGTGCCCGAAGAGTTCGGCGGCGCCGGCATGGGCTATCTCGCCCATGTCATCGCGGTCGAGGAGATCGCCCGCGCCTCGGCTTCGGTGTCGCTGTCCTACGGTGCGCATTCGAACCTCTGCGTCAACCAGATCAAGCTGAACGGTTCGGCCGAGCAGAAGGCGAAATACCTGCCCGGGTTGGTCTCGGGGCAACACGTCGGCGCGCTGGCGATGTCAGAGCCCGGTGCCGGCTCGGACGTGGTGAGCATGAAGCTGCGCGCCGAGAAGAAGAACGACCGCTTCGTGCTGAACGGCAACAAGTACTGGATCACCAACGGACCCGATGCCGACACGCTGGTGGTCTATGCCAAGACCGACCCGGAGGCGGGCTCCAAGGGCATCACCGCCTTCCTGATCGAGAAGTCGATGACCGGCTTCACGACGAGCCCGCATTTCGACAAGCTCGGGATGCGCGGGTCGAACACCGCCGAGCTGATCTTCGACGATGTCGAGGTGCCGTTCGAGAACATCCTCGGCGAGGAGGGCAAGGGCGTGCGGGTGCTGATGTCGGGGCTCGACTACGAGCGCGTGGTGCTCGCGGGCATCGGCACCGGGATCATGGCGGCCTGTCTCGACGAGATCATGCCCTACATGGCCGAGCGCAAGCAGTTCGGCCAGCCGATCGGGAGCTTCCAGCTGATGCAGGGCAAGATCGCCGACATGTACACGGCGATGAACTCGGCCCGGGCCTATGTCTACGAGGTTGCCAAGGCCTGCGACCGGGGCGACGTGACCCGTCAGGACGCGGCGGCCTGCTGCCTCTACGCCTCCGAGCAGGCGATGGTGCAGGCGCATCAGGCGGTGCAGGCGATGGGCGGGGCAGGCTTCCTCGCCGATGCGCCGGTGGCGCGGCTGTTCCGCGATGCCAAGCTGATGGAGATCGGCGCCGGCACCTCCGAGATCCGCCGCATGCTGGTGGGTCGGGAACTGATGGCCGCCATGGGGTGAGGGGTGGCGAACGTCGCGAGATCGGGGTTTCGGGCGGGCCAAGAATTTTAGCTAAAATTCTTGGCCCCCCGCGCCGCAAGGGCAGTCGAGGGAGGAGAGGATGCAACCGACCCTGAGGGGCACAGACTATGCCGCGCTCTGCGAGGGCTTTGCGTGGCGTTTCCCGGACCGGCTCAATCTGGCGGCACAGGTCTGCGACGACTGGGCCGCGGATGCGCCGGAGCGGGGCGCGATCCTCGACATGCGCGCGGGCGACATGCGGCTGTGCAGCTACGGCGCGCTGCAGCTGCTGTCGCGCCGGGTCGAGGCCTGGCTGCGCGGGCAGGGCGTGGGCCGCGGCGACCGCGTGGGCGTGTTGCTGAGCCAAAGCCCGCTCTGCGCCGCGGCCCATATTGCCGCCTGGCGCATGGGGGCGATCTCGGTGCCGCTGTTCAAGCTCTTCAAGCACGACGCGCTTGCCTCGCGGCTGGGTGACAGCGGCGCGCGTGCGGTGGTGACCGACGATGAGGGCGCGGACATGGTCGCGCCTTTCGGGCTGCCCACCGTTACGGAAGACGCTCTGCCGGAGCCGGGCGTGTGGCCCGCCGTCGAGACTAGGCCGGAAGATCCGGCGGTGTTGATCTACACCTCGGGCACCACCGGCAAGCCCAAGGGCGCGCTGCACGGGCACCGGGTGCTGACCGGCCACCTGCCGGGGGTCGAGATGAGCCACGACCTGCTGGGTCAGTCGGGTGACGTGCTCTGGACCCCGGCGGACTGGGCGTGGATCGGGGGGCTCTTCGATGTGCTGATGCCGGGGCTGGCGCTCGGTGTGCCGGTGGTGGCGGCGCGAATGCCAAGGTTCGGTGTTGAAGAGTGTCTGAGGATCTGCCGGGAAGCCTCTGTGCGCAATGTGTTTTTCCCACCCACGGCGCTGCGGATGCTGAAAGCTGAGGGCGCGGAGATCCCCGGGCTGCGCTCGGTGGCGAGCGGCGGCGAGCCGCTGGGGGCCGAGATGCTGGGCTGGGGGCGCGCCGCCTTTGGTGTCGAGATCAACGAGTTCTACGGACAGACCGAGTGCAACATGGTGGCCTCCTCCTGTAACGCGCTGTTCGAGGCGCGGCCCGGCTGCATCGGCAAGCCGGCGCCGGGGGTTCGGATCGGGGTGATCGACGATCAGGGGCTCGAGACCGACGGTGAGGGCGACGTTGCGATCCAGCGTGGGGCGGCCTCGATGATGCTGGAATACTGGCAGAACCCCGAGGCGACGGCGGAAAAGTTCCGCGGCGACTGGCTGGTGACGGGCGATCGGGGGATCTGGGAGCATGGCTTTCTGCGCTTCGTCGGGCGCGAGGATGACGTGATTACCTCGGCCGGCTACCGCATCGGCCCGGCGGAGATCGAGGATTGCCTGCTGACCCATCCAGGCGTCGCCACGGTCGGTGTGGTGGGCAAACCCTGTGCGCTGCGCACCGAGCTGGTCAAGGCCTACGTGGTGCGCAAGGCGGGCCATGATCCAAGCGCCGAAGAGCTTCAAGACTGGGTCAAAGAGCGGCTCGCAAGCTATTCCTATCCAAGGGAAATCGGATTTCTCGATGCGTTGCCGATGACGGTGACGGGCAAGGTGATCCGCAAGCAACTCAAGGCCCGCGCGGCCGCCGAATGTGAGGCCGAGACGGCCGGGGAGGTTTCATGAAACTGGCGTCAACGGCAATCCCCTCGTCGGAGGGATTCACCGCCAACCGGGCCGCCCATCTCGAGGCGCTCGAGACGGTGCGCGCGGCGGCCGAGCTGGCCGCGGAAGGTGGCGGCGCGCGGTCGCGCGAGCGGCACCTGTCGCGCGGCAAGATGCTGCCGCGGGAGCGCGTGGCCAACCTGCTCGATCCCGGCTCGCCCTTCCTCGAGATCGGGGCGACGGCCGCGCATGGCATGTATGACGGCGCGGCTCCGGCAGCGGGGGTCATTGCCGGCATCGGGCGGGTGAATGGCCGCGAGGTCATGGTGGTCTGCAACGACGCCACGGTGAAGGGCGGCACCTACTACCCGATGAGCGTCAAGAAGCACCTGAGGGCGCAGGAGATCGCGGAGGAGAACCGGCTGCCCTGCGTCTACCTCGTGGACAGCGGCGGGGCCAACCTGCCGAACCAGGACGAGGTCTTCCCCGACCGCGACCATTTCGGCCGGATCTTCTACAACCAGGCGCGGATGAGCGCGAAGAACATCCCTCAGATTGCCGTCGTGATGGGGTCTTGCACCGCCGGGGGCGCCTACGTGCCGGCGATGTCGGACGTGACCATCATCGTGAAGGAGCAGGGCACGATTTTCCTTGCCGGTCCGCCGCTGGTGAAGGCGGCGACGGGCGAGGTGGTGAGCGCCGAGGATCTCGGCGGCGGCGACGTGCACACGCGGCTTTCGGGCGTGGCCGACTACCTCGCAGAGGACGATGCCCACGCGCTGGCCTTGGCGCGGCGGGCGGTGGGCTCGCTGGGCGGCATGGCGGGGGCCGGGCTGGTGCGCGAGACGCCGGAGGCGCCGGCCTACGATCCCGAGGAGATCCTCGGCGTGGTGCCGGGCGATCTGCGCACGCCCTACGACATCCGCGAGGTCATCGCGCGGCTTGTCGACGGCTCGCGCTTCGACGAGTTCAAGCCGCGCTACGGCGAGACGCTGGTGACCGGCTTTGCCCATGTGGATGGCTGGCCGGTCGGTATCATCGCCAACAACGGCGTGCTGTTCTCGGAGGCGGCGCAGAAGGGCGCGCATTTCATCGAGCTCTGTTCGCAGCGCCGTACGCCGCTGATCTTCCTGCAGAACATCACCGGCTTCATGGTGGGGCGGAAATACGAGAACGAGGGCATCGCCCGCCACGGTGCCAAGATGGTGACAGCGGTGGCGACGACGAGCGTGCCGAAGATCACCATGCTGGTGGGCGGCTCCTTCGGGGCCGGCAATTACGGCATGGCGGGGCGGGCCTACCAGCCGCGCTTTCTCTGGAGCTGGCCCAACAGCCGGATCTCGGTGATGGGCGGCGAGCAGGCGGCGGGCGTGCTGGCCACCGTCAAGCGCGACGCCATCGAGCGCGGCGGCGGCGACTGGTCTGCCGAGGACGAGGCCGAGTTCAAGCGCCCGACCATCGAGATGTTCGAGCGCCAGTCGCACCCGCTCTATGCGTCGGCCCGGCTCTGGGATGACGGCATCGTCGATCCGCGCAAGTCGCGCGAGGTGCTGGCGCTGTCGCTCTCGGCCAGCCTCAACGCGCCGATCGAGGAGACCCGCTTTGGCGTGTTCCGGATGTGACCCGGTGCCGGCGTCGGGCCGCCCCGGTGGCGGTGCTCCCGCCCGCCCACCCCGCACCGCCACCGGGGCGGGACCTCTGGTGCCGCGGCCGGTTGATATTGGAGTGGTTCGAGAGGTTGGAGGGGGTGCGGCATGGTGAGCATGCCGAGGGGCTCTGCCCCGTCCGCGCAAGCGCGGACTCCCCGGGATATTTGAGGCCAGAAGAAGCCATGGGCGTCTGGGAGGACGGAGATGTTTGACACGGTACTGATCGCCAACCGGGGCGAGATCGCCTGCCGGGTGATGGAGACGGCACGGGCGATGGGGCTGCGCTGTGTCGCGGTCTATTCCGAGGCCGATGCGGGGGCAAAGCACGTTGCCATGGCGGACGAGGCGGTCTGCATCGGTGGGGCTGCGCCGGCGGAGAGCTACCTGCGCGGGGAGCGCATCATCGAGGCGGCGCTGGCCACCGGGGCGGGGGCGATCCACCCGGGCTACGGCTTCCTGTCGGAGAACCCGGATTTCGTCGAGGCGGTGGAGGCGGCGGGGTTGGTCTTTGTCGGCCCCGGCGCGGCGGCGATCCGGGCGATGGGGCTCAAGGATGCCGCCAAGCGGCTGATGCACGAGGCCGGCGTGCCGGTGGTGCCGGGCTATCACGGGGAAGCGCAGGATGCGCGCTTCCTCGCTGGCGAGGCCGAGGCCATTGGCTACCCGGTGCTGATCAAGGCGGTCGCGGGCGGCGGCGGCAAGGGAATGCGGCTGGTCGAGCGGGCGGAGGCGTTTGCCGACGCTCTGAAGAGCGCGCAGGCCGAGGCGCGCGGGGCGTTCGGCAACGAGGCGGTGCTGATCGAGAAGTTTGTCTCCAAGCCGCGCCATATCGAGGTGCAGGTCTTTGGCGACGGCACGCGGGCGGTGCATCTTTTCGAGCGCGACTGCTCTCTTCAGCGCCGGCACCAGAAGGTGATCGAGGAGGCGCCGGCACCGGGCATGACGCAGGAAATGCGCCAGGCCATGGGGGCTGCGGCGGTGCGCGCGGCCGAGGCCATCGGCTATAAGGGCGCGGGCACCATCGAGTTTATCGTCGACGGCTCGCGCGGGCTGCGCCCGGACGGGTTCTGGTTCATGGAGATGAACACCCGCCTGCAGGTGGAGCACCCGGTGACCGAGGCGATCACAGGGATCGACCTCGTGGAATGGCAGCTGCGGGTGGCCGCGGGCGAGCCGCTGCCGATGGCGCAGGAAGAGCTGGGCATCACCGGCCATGCCTTTGAGGCGCGGCTCTATGCCGAGGACGTGCCGGCTGGGTTCCTGCCGGCCACCGGGCGGCTGGCGCGGCTCGCCTTCCCGTCGGATGTGCGGGCCGATAGCGGCGTGCGCTCGGGCGATGTGATCTCGCCGCATTACGATCCGATGATCGCGAAGCTGATCGTGCACGGGCCGACGCGCGAGATCGCGCTGCGCAAGCTGGCGCGCGGGCTGGCGCAGACGCAGGTGGCGGGCACGGTCACCAACCTCGCCTTCCTCGGCGCGTTGGCGCGGCACCCGGGCTTTGCCAGGGGCGAGGTCGATACCGGGCTGATCGGGCGCGATATCACCGCGCTGACCGAGGCGCCGGCGGCTCCGGCGGCGGTGCTGGCGCAGGCGGCGCTGTCGGCGGCGGGCCTGTGGCAGGGCGACGCGCCGCATCGGGGCTTTGCGCTCTGGGAGCCTCTGGCGCGCAGCGTGACCCTGCGCCATGCCGGCGAGGAGATCGTCGCGACGCTGCGGGTCATGGCGCCCGACAGGATCGAGGTGGCGCTCGGGGAGAGCCGGGTGCTGGCCGAGCGGATGGGCGGTGCGTGGCGGCTTGACGGGCGACCCGCGGCGGCGCTGTTCCGCGAGGGTGGAGAGATCACCGTCTTTGCCGAGGGCGGGCAGGTCTTCGAGCTGGTCGATCCGCTGGAGCGGGCGGCAGAGGCTTCGGGTGGCAACCTGATCGAGGCGCCGATGCCGGGGCGCGTGGTCTCGGTGCACGCGGAGGCCGGGCAGCCGGTCAGCGCAGGCGATCGGCTGGCGGTGCTCGAGGCGATGAAGATGGAGCACACGCTGACCGCCTGGCGCGACGGGGTGGTGGCCGAGGTGCTGGTCACGGCCGGCGCGCAGGTCGAGGCGGGCGCAGCGCTGATGCGGCTCGAGGACGAGGCGGAGGACGCGGCGTGATCCGGCTGCATCACGTGCCGCAATCGCGCTCGATGCGGGTGCTGTGGCTGCTCTACGAGCTGGGTGTGCCCTTCGAGCTGGTGCTGCGGCCCTTCGACAAGTCGCTGCGCGGGCCGGACTATCTTTCGCTCTCGCCCGCCGGCCGGGTGCCGGCGCTGGAGATCGAGGGCGAGCGGATGTTCGAGAGCCTCGCGATGATGCAATATCTCTGCGAGCGCTTCCCGGAGGCGGGCTTGGGCCGGGCGCCGGGCAGCCCCGACCGCATGGGCTGGCTGAGCTGGCTGCACTTCGCCGAGACCATCAGCCAGCACGCGGCGGCGCTGACCCAGCAGCATCTCATGCTGCGCGAGGATGCGATGCGCTCGCCGATCATCATGCAGCTCGAGGCGAAGCGGCTTGAGAAATGCTATGCCGCGCTCGAGGCGCGGCTGTCGCCGCCGCTGGAGAAGCGCGACCATCTGCTGACCTCGGGGTTTTCGGCGGTCGATATCGCGGTCGGGCAGGCGGTCTACATGGCGCGGCATTTCGCGAAGATCGAGGGCTTTGCGGAGCTGAGCGCCTGGTATGCGCGGATCACCGGTCGGGATGGGTTCGCAAGATCCCTGCCGGGGCCGGAAGAGCGGCTCTACGGGCAGGACTTCTACCCGGCCTGGGAGAGCTGAGGGACCTGGAGCGCGCCTTGCCGGCGCGCGCAGGTCGTCTCGCCGCCCGGGAGGCGGCTCGGGTTTGGGCGGTGTGGCGACGTGGGGCGCGGTGCCCGGCCCATGTTCGCACGGCGCGGGCGGGATTTGAGTATTTGGAACGTAGAGAAGATCGGGGTTGTGGGATCGACGTGTCTGCTGCGGGAGGACGAGGTCGGAGGGCGTGCCGCGCCTGGCCCGGCAGAGGCGCGGATCGCGAGGGGCGGCTTTGAGTATTTGGAACGTAGAGAAAACAGGAGTGGCGCGGCATGGGTGAGCGGGTCGAGATCTTCGAGGTCGGGCCTCGGGACGGGTTGCAGAACGAGGCGCGGGAGATCCCGGCGGCGGAAAAGATCGCGCTCGTGGATTGCCTTTCGCGGGCCGGCCTCCGGCGTATCGAATGCGCCAGCTTCGTGAGCCCGAAATGGGTGCCGCAGATGGCGAGCTCCGGCGAAGTGCTGGCGGGGATCACCCGGGCAGACGGGGTGTCCTACGCGGCGCTCACGCCCAACATGAAGGGCTTCGAGGCGGCGATGGCGGCAGGGGCCGACGAGGTGGCGATTTTCGGCTCGGCCTCGGAAGGGTTCAGCCGCGCCAATATCAACGCCTCGATTCAAGAGAGCCTTGCGCGTTTTGCGCCTGTGGCCGAGGCGGCGAACGCGCGCGGCGTGCCGGTCAGGGGCTATGTCTCCTGCGTCGTCGAGTGCCCCTATGACGGGGCCGTGGCGCCGGAGGCGGTGGCGCGGGTGGTCGCGGCGTTGCGCGACATGGGCTGCTACGAGGTCTCGCTCGGCGACACCATCGGACGCGGCACGCCCGAGGCCGTTGATGCGATGCTGGCGGCGGTCCTGAGCGAGATGCCGGCGGCGCGGCTGGCGGGGCATTTCCACGACACCTCCGGGCAGGCGCTCGACAATATCGAGGTGGCGCTGGGGCGCGGGCTGCGGGTCTTTGACGCCGCGGTCGGGGGCCTGGGCGGCTGCCCCTATGCGCCGGGCGCGGCCGGCAACGTGGCCACCGAGGCGGTGGCGGCGCGGCTTTCGGCGCTGGGTTACGAGCACGGGCTCGACATGGGCGTTCTTGAAGAGGCCGCCGGGATGGCGCGGGCAATGCGCGGCTGATCCCCGTGACGGACAACGGGACAGGGAGGACTGGCGATGGAGTTGATCAAGGTGACGCGCGATGGGCGCGGGGTGGCGGTGCTGACGCTGGCGCGGGCCGAGAAGCACAACGCGCTCTCGGCGCAGATGATGACCGAGCTCGAGGCGGCGGCGAAGGGGCTGGCCCGCGAGGACGACGTACGCGTGGTGGTGCTGGCCGCCGAGGGACGCTCGTTCTGCGCCGGGGGCGACCTGGCCTGGATGCGCGCGCAGTTCGGCATGGACGCGGCGACCCGCAAGGCCGAGTCGCGGCGCATCGCCACGGCACTGGCGGCGCTGGCGGCGCTGCCGCAGCCGCTCATCGGCAGGGTGCAGGGCAATGCGCTGGGCGGCGGCGTCGGGCTGGTCTCGGTCTGCGACGTGGCGATCGGCACGGAGGCGGTGAAGATGGGCTTCACCGAGACACGGCTCGGGCTGATCCCGGCCAATATCGGCCCCTATGCCATCGCGCGCATGGGCGCGACGCGGGCGCGCGAGGTGTTCATGTCGGGCCGAGTGTTCGACGCCGCGGAGGCCATGCGACTCAACCTGCTCGCGAAGGTGGTCGCTCCGGAGGCGCTCGACGCGGCGGTCGAGGCCGAGATCGCGCCCTACCTCGGCTGCGCGCCCTTCGCGGTGCGCGACGCGAAGGCGCTGCTCAACGCGCTGGCGGGGCAGGTGAGCGAGGCCGATCTCGACTTTGCCATCGAGGCGCTGGCGAAGCGCTGGGAAACCGAGGAGGCGCGCGAGGGCATCGGCGCCTTTCTCGACAAGCGCAAGGCGCCCTGGGGCTGACCCGCGGGCAGGGGGTGTGTGATCCCGGCCCCGCCGCTTGCATCGTGGCGAAGGGGGCGGCAGGCTGAGACCTGTCGCAAGGAGACCGCGCCCTGATCCAGATCGCCCATTTCCATGCAACGCTTTGCCTTGCCGTGATCTTCTTCCAGATCGCGCTGATCTTTGGCGCGCCGCTGGCAGCGGTCGCGCCGGGGTCGACCGAGGCGGGCGCCTTGCCCTATCGCGACCGGCTCTTCGCCGGTCTCACCGCCTTCCTGATGCTGTTCGCCGCGCTGTCGATCATCTCGGCGGCGGGGTTTCCGGGACTTGTCTGGCCGCGCTGGACCGGCTGGATCACGGTGGCACTGCACGCCGCCTCTGCCGGGCTGAGCCTTTTGTCGCGAAAGTCCGCCGAGCGCGCCGGCTGGGCGCCGGTCCAGGCGGTGCTGGCGGGACTGGCGCTGGTTGTCGTTACCGCCTGAGCGCCCCCGGCGGCGCGGCAATTGTATGCAGGAGTCGACGATAAAAATGTCGCGACCTTGCGGTGAGGGCACAAAATACAAGCTATCCTTCTAGAAAATCAGTGTTTTAACCAATTCTGAATATTTGAGCGGCTTGTTGACCCCGCCGGGTGTGAGCGATAAGTCACTCATAGCAAGGCAACATCGCCATGGTCTCCGCGCCGGTCGCTCGGCGCGCCTCGCAAAGGAGCCAGCAAGTGGAAGAGATGCTGAGGGAGTATCTCCCTATTCTCGTTTTCCTGGGCATCGCGGTCGCGCTCGGCGCCATCCTGATCCTCGCCGCCGTCGTGCTCGCCGTTCGTCATCCCGATCCCGAGAAGGTCTCGGCGTATGAATGCGGCTTCAACGCGTTCGACGACGCGCGCATGAAATTCGATGTCCGTTTCTACCTGGTCTCGATCCTGTTCATCATCTTCGATCTCGAGATCGCCTTCCTGTTCCCCTGGGCCGTGGCCTTCAAGGACGTGAGCATGGTGGGGTTCTGGTCGATGATGGTGTTCCTCGGCGTGCTGACCGCTGGCTTTGCCTATGAATGGAAGAAAGGGGCGCTGGAATGGGAGTGAGCGACGAGCAAACACCGCTGGTGACCGACGTACAGGGCGACGGACGCCAGGGTCCGAGGGTCAAGTCGGGCCCGTCCTCCCCGGTCGCCTACGGCACCTACCGCGCCGGCGGAGACCAGGAGGTCGCCACGCAGGCGCTGAACCGCGAGCTCTCGGACAAGGGCTTCCTGCTGACCTCGGTCGATGACGTGATCAACTGGGCCCGCACCGGCAGCCTGCACTGGATGACCTTTGGCCTGGCGTGCTGCGCCATCGAGATGATGCACACCTCGATGCCGCGCTACGATCTCGAGCGGTTCGGCAGTGCCCCGCGCGCCAGCCCGCGACAGTCTGACCTGATGATCGTCGCTGGCACCCTGACCAACAAGATGGCCCCGGCGCTGCGCAAGGTCTACGACCAGATGCCCGAGCCGCGCTACGTGATTTCCATGGGGTCCTGCGCCAATGGCGGCGGGTATTACCACTACAGCTACTCGGTTGTGCGCGGCTGCGACCGCATCGTGCCCGTGGATGTCTACGTGCCCGGCTGCCCGCCGACCGCGGAGGCGCTGCTTTACGGCCTGATGGCGCTTCAGAAGAAGATCCGCCGCACCGGCACGATCGTGCGATAGGCGAGGCGGGGAGAGAGCTATGACGCAAGCAATGAAAGAACTCGGCGGCCATCTCGAGATCCGGCGCCCCGACTGCGTGCTCGGCTGGTCCGTGGCCTTTGACGAGCTGACCGTCGACGTGACCCCGGCCAACATCCCGGGCTTCGTTGAGTTTCTCAAGACCGATCCGTCCTGCCGGTTCTCGACCCTGGTCGATATCACCGCGGTCGATCACCCCGAGCGGCCCAAGCGCTTCGACGTGGTCTACCACTTCCTGTCGATGTACCAGAACCAGCGTATCCGGCTGCGCGTGGCGGTGCGCGAGGATGACGTCGTGCCGTCGGTCACCGGCACCCACCCGAGCGCCGACTGGTTCGAGCGGGAGGTGTTCGACATGTTCGGCATCATCTTCTCGGGCCACCCGGACTTGCGCCGCATTCTTACCGATTACGGCTTCCGCGGCCATCCGCTGCGCAAGGACTTCCCGACCACCGGCTATGTCGAGGTGCGCTACGACGAAGAGCTCAAGCGCGTGGTCTACGAGCCGGTGAGCCTGGTGCAGGAGTATCGCCAGTTCGACTTCATGTCGCCCTGGGAAGGGGCGCAATACGTGCTGCCCGGTGACGAGAAGGCAGAGGCGAAGTGATGCGCGCAACGTCAGTGGCCAAGATTTTTAGGACCAAAAGTCTTCGCGCCCCCGCGATGAGAGGACTGTTGACATGATGGACGGCTCGAAATTCGACGACGGCAGCACCGACGCGCTGTCGGGCGAGCAGCAGATCCGCAACTTCAACATCAACTTCGGGCCGCAGCACCCGGCGGCGCACGGCGTGCTGCGCCTCGTGCTCGAACTCGACGGCGAAATCGTCGAGCGCTGCGATCCGCATATCGGCCTGCTGCACCGCGGCACCGAGAAGCTGATGGAGAGCCGCACCTACCTGCAGAACCTGCCCTATTTCGACCGGCTCGACTATGTCGGCACGATGAACCAGGAACATGCCTGGTGCCTGGCAATCGAGCGCCTGACCGGCGTCGAGGTGCCGCGCCGGGCGCAGCTCATCCGCGTGCTCTACTGCGAGATCGGGCGCATCCTGAACCACCTGCTGAACGTGACCACGCAGGCCATGGACGTGGGCGCGCTGACGCCGCCGCTCTGGGGCTTCGAAGAGCGCGAGAAGCTGATGATCTTCTACGAGCGCGCCTGCGGGGCGCGCCTGCACGCGGCCTATTTCCGCCCCGGTGGTGTGCATCAGGATCTGCCGCCCGAGCTGATCGAGGACCTCGATACCTGGTGCGACGAATTCCCGGCCCGGCTGCAGGACATTGATGACCTGCTGACCGAGAACCGGATTTTCAAGCAGCGCAACGCCGATATCGGCGTCGTGACCGAGGACGACATCCAGAAATACGGCTTCTCCGGCGTGCTCGTACGCGGCTCGGGCCTCGCATGGGACCTGCGCCGCGCGCAGCCCTACGAGTGCTACGACGAGTTCGAGTTCCAGATCCCTGTCGGCAAGAACGGCGATTGCTACGATCGCTACCTCTGCCGCATGGCCGAGATGCGCGAGAGCGTGAAGATCATGAAGCAGGCGCTCGAGAAGCTGCGCCTGCCGGAAAACCAGGGCGATGTGCTGGCGCGCGGCAAGGTGACGCCGCCGAAGCGCTCCGAGATGAAAACCTCGATGGAGGCGCTCATCCACCACTTCAAGCTCTATACCGAGGGCTTCCACGTGCCCGAGGGCGAGGTCTATGCCTGCGTCGAGGCGCCCAAGGGCGAGTTCGGCGTCTATCTGGTGGCGGATGGCAGCAACAAGCCTTACCGCGCCAAGCTGCGTGCGCCGGGCTTCCTGCACCTGCAGGCGATGGATTACATCTGCAAGGGCCACCAGCTTGCCGACGTGGCGGCGATCCTCGGCTCGCTCGACATCGTGTTCGGCGAGGTCGACCGCTGAGGCGGCACTTCTGATGACGGGCGGGGCACCGGCGCGTGCCCGGCCGAGCGGCGTTTCTCGGAGGACTCCGGGGGCCGCGCCAAAGACAAGAGAACGAGGGAACGACATGCTGAAGAAAAGCTGGCTGCTGCTGCCGCTCATCGCCACCGCCGGCTGCCTTGCGCTGCCGCCCGAGAGCGTCGACGACGCACAGCTGCGGGCCTTCGATGAGGCGGTGGCCTCGATCGGCTGCAACCTCGATTACGAGGCGGATTACCTGCCGGTCGAGCTGCAGACTGGCCTGACCCGCGAACAGGTCCAGCAGGTCGCCAACTACCGCATCGCGGCGGGCGCGGGCGAATCCACCGAGGTCGGCGGGTTCCGCCTGACCACGGGAAGCTGCACGCCGACCGCCGAGGCGCCGGTGGTCGAGGCCGAGCCCGCACCCGCGCCGACGAGCGCCGGCTGAGCCCGGTGACCGGCTTCGCCGCCATACCCTTCCCGAGCGCCCGGCGCCGGTAGAGACACCCTCAACAAGAGGCCATCCGACTGATGCTTCGCCGCCTTCATCCCGACCAGCCCGAGAGTTTCGCCTTCACCCAAGCCAACATGGCGTGGGCCGAGGGGCAGATCAGCAAGTATCCCGCCGGTCGCCAGGCCAGCGCGGTGATCCCGCTGCTGTGGCGGGCGCAGGAGCAGGAGGGCTGGCTCAGCCGTCCGGCGATCGAGGCCGTGGCCGAGATGCTCGACATGGCCTATATCCGGGTGCTCGAGGTCGCGACCTTCTACTTCATGTTCCAGCTGCAGCCGGTGGGCTCGGTGGCACATGTGCAGATCTGCGGCACCACGACCTGCATGATCTGCGGTGCCGAGGATCTGATGGCGGTCTGCAAGGACAAGATCGCGCCGAAGGCACACGAGGTCTCCGCCGACGGCAAGTTTTCGTGGGAAGAGGTCGAGTGTCTCGGGTCCTGCGCCAACGCGCCGATGGCGCAGATCGGCAAGGATTACTACGAGGATCTCACCGCGGAGCGCCTCTCCGAGATCCTCGACGAGCTCGCCGCCGGCAAGGTGCCTGTGCCGGGCCCGCAGAACGGGCGCTATTCGTCCGAGCCCAAGGGCGGGCCGGTGGTGCTGACCGAGCATGTCGAGGGCCGGGCGGAGTACAACGCCTCGGTCGAGCTTGCCACGACCATCGGCGACACGGTCAAGCGCATCGATGGCACCGAGGTGCCGCTGCGCACCCCGTGGCGCGACCGCTCGGATGAAAAGGGCGATGCCGAGCCCGAAACCCATGCTCCGAAGCTCGCCGAGGACGTTCCGGCGGACGACACCGGCGTCGACAAGCGCGAGGCGCCGGTCGAGCCTGCCGCCAAGGTCGAAAGCCCGGCCGAGGACGAGGCGGTGGGCACCCGCCCCGAGGCGCTCGAGGGGCCGCGCGAAGGCGGGGCGGACGATCTCAAGCAGATCAAGGGCGTCGGGCCCAAGCTCGAGGAGCTGTGCCACAGCCTCGGCTTCTTTCATTTCGATCAGATCGCAAACTGGTCCGAGGACGAGGTCGCCTGGGTCGATGCGAACCTTCAGGGCTTCAAGGGCCGGGTCACCCGGGATGGCTGGGTGGATCAGGCGAAAGTCCTATCCTCCGGTGGAGAGACGGAATTCTCCGGTCGTGCTAAGAAGGGGGACGTCAGCGAAGACTGACGCGGACCCACACGACCTTTTAGGGGAGGATTGGAATGACGGACATGGCAACGAACGGGACCTGCAAGCGCAACTGCTGGATTGCAGCGTCGGTGATCGGTGTGCTCGTGGCGCTGTTTGCGCTCGGGGGTCACAGGGGGCTCGTCGCGGCGATCCTGCTCGGCATCCTGGCGGCGGCGCTGCTCGGAAGCCTGTTCGTCTGGCTGACCTGCTCCCCGGTGCCGAAGCTCGGCGCCCGCAAGGCCAGCGCCCCGGCACAACCGGCGACGCCGAAGCCGGCAGCCCCCGCGGCAGAGCCAAAGCCTGCCAAGGTCGAGGAGGATCCGACCGCATCCGAGGAGGCTGTCGCCAAGCCCGCGCGTGATGAGCCGCTGATCAAGCCGAGCAAGCCGCTCGCCGGTCAGGCCGAGCTGGCGTCGCGCAAGGGCGACTGGAAATACGAGGCCGAGGCCGCGCCCGTCTCCGAAGGCGAGGGCACCCAGCCCGAGGCCCTCTCCGCCCCGCGCGAGAGCGGCGCCGACGACCTGAAGGAGATCAAGGGCGTCGGTCCCAAGCTCGAGACCTTGCTGCATGAGCTGGGGATCTACCATTTCGACCAGATCGCCGGTTGGAGCGCCGCCGAGGTCGCTTGGATGGACGCCAACCTCAAGGGCTTCCGCGGCCGGGTGTCGCGAGACGACTGGATCGGCCAGGCCAAGATCCTTGCCGCCGGGGGCGAGACCGATTTCTCGACCCGCGTCGACAAGGGCGAGGTCTACTGAGGCCGGCAATCAAGACCCGCTCCGGGCAAGTGCCGGGGCGGAAGACCACACGAAAGGGGCGTGGCGCGATGGGCGCGCCGCAGGGGCCCCAAGGCCAAGGAAAGGGCCAGAGCATGACCGACCGGGACCGCCACAACCGGCAGGGGCGCATCATCGCGCTCGTGATCGCCGGCACCGGGCTGGCCTGGATCGCCGCCATGCTGGCCGGCGAGGCGCTGGGATGGTCCCAGCGCACACGCGCCTTCTTCGACCTGGCGGCGATCGCCGGGTTCGGGACGGCGATCTGGATGATTTACGGGCTCTGGCGCGCGCGCCAGCAGAACAAGGACTGATGCGATGCTGAAGGACGAGGACCGCATTTTCACCAATCTCTACGGCATGCATGACCGCACGCTGCAGGGTGCGAAGAAGCGTGGCCACTGGGACGGAACCGCCGGGATCCTCGGCAAGGGCCGCGACTGGATCATCGACGAGATGAAGGCCTCGGGGCTGCGTGGCCGCGGCGGGGCGGGCTTCCCGACCGGCCTCAAGTGGTCCTTCATGCCCAAGGAGAGCGACGGTCGCCCGGCCTATCTGGTGATCAACGCCGACGAATCCGAGCCCGCGACCTGCAAGGACCGCGAGATCATGCGCCACGATCCGCACACGCTGATCGAAGGCGCGCTGATCGCCAGCTTCGCCATGGGAGCGCACACCTCCTATATCTACATCCGCGGCGAATATATCCGCGAGCGCGAGGCGCTTCAGGCGGCCATCGACGAGGCTTATGACGCCGGCATGATCGGCAAGAACGCCTGCGGCTCGGGCTGGGATTTCGATCTTTACCTGCACCACGGCGCCGGCGCGTATATCTGCGGCGAGGAGACCTCGCTGCTGGAAAGCCTCGAGGGCAAGAAGGGTATGCCGCGCATGAAGCCGCCGTTCCCGGCGGGCGCGGGCCTCTACGGCTGCCCGACCACGGTCAACAACGTCGAGAGCATCGCCGTCGTGCCGACCATCCTGCGCCGCGGCGCGAGCTGGTTCTCGGGCTTCGGTCGCAAGAACAACTCCGGCACCAAGCTCATGGGCCTCACCGGCCACGTCAACACGCCCTCGGTCTTCGAGGAAGAGATGTCGCTCTCGGTGCGCGAGATCATCGAGAAGCACGGCGGCGGCATCCGGGGCGGCTGGGACAACCTCAAGGCCATCATCCCCGGCGGCGCCTCCTGTCCGATCCTGCCCAAGGACAAGCTCGAAGACGCGATCTTCGATTTCGACTGGATGCGCGAGAACAAGTCGAGCTTCGGCACCGGCTGCATGATCGTGATGGATCAGAACACCGACGTGGTGAAGGCGGTCTGGCGCCTGTCGAAGTTCTTCAAGCACGAGAGCTGCGGCCAGTGCACCCCATGCCGCGAGGGCACCGGCTGGATGATGCGCGTGATGGACCGGCTGGTGCGCGGCGAGGCCGAAGTCGAAGAGATCGACATGCTGCTCGACGTGACCAAGCAGGTCGAGGGCCACACCATCTGCGCCCTGGGCGACGCGGCGGCCTGGCCGATCCAGGGCTTGATCCGGCATTTCCGCGAAGAGATCGAGGACCGCATCAAGGCCAAGAAGACCGGCCGCATGGGCGCGATGGCGGCAGAGTGAGCATGACTTTGCGCGCCGCATATCTCCTCGCGCCGGCCGTGGCGCTGCTGCTCGCGGGCTGTGCCCCCGGCACGGGCGTTGGCACGGGCGCGACCGGCGGAGCGGCGCTGCCCTCGGGAAGCTCGCTCGAGGCGCGCTGGGAGCGGCGTGTGGTCACGCTTCTGGTGGCCGAGCGTATCGCCGATGCCTGCTATGGGGAAGGGATCTACCTCGCGCCGTCGCCCTATGGCGGTGCGGTGCATCGTGCCACCGAGGAGATGGTCGCCGCGGGCGAGGATCGCGCGGCGCTCGACGCGGTGTTTGCGGGACATGATTTCAACACCACCACGACCGCGGTCGAGAGCTATCTCGCCTCGCGCGGCGGGTCGGTGGAGGCGCCGGCCAGCCTCTGCGCCGTGGGTGAGGCCGAGATCGCCGAAGGCTCCGAGGTGGGTCGGGTGCTGACGAGACTATGAAGGACGGGATGGGCAAGGTGAGCAAGCGAAACGGCATCGGGACTTGGGCGGCGCTGGCGCTGACGGCGCTGGCCCTCGCGGGATGTGGCGGCGTCGAGAACGACTACAATTACGGTGGCGTCACCTTTACCGGCAAGGCCAAGCCGGTGAAGGGCGACCGGACGAGCTTTGTCTCGACCGCAGGTCCCGCCAGTGCCTCGCTCGACGGTGCCATCGGCGGCGCGAACTACGAGGGCATCAAGTACTGCATCGACTATCTCGGCACCTCCGATATCGAGTGGCAGGTCGGCCCCGACACGCCGCGCCAGCAGCTTGATCTGAGCGACAACCGCGTGACCTTCCGGGGGCGCTGCGTCGAGTGAGAGGTTTCGCCGTCATATCAGCGGCCTGCCGCGCATGTTATTGCATAACGCAACGTGCGGTCCCCACCTCGGGATGTGGAGACGTGCGCCCGCGCGCGCGCTCCGCAACCCCGCATCGGAGGACTGACATGCGCATCATCAAGACGCTTCTGCTGGCCTGCGCGACCACGGTCGCGAGCCTGCCCGCCGCCGCCACCGCCAAGGCGCCGCTGGGTCAGGTCAAGGAGATCAACGACGGCCTTCTGGCGGTGGGCATCGCCGACGAGATCCGCAAGACGTGCGGCGATATCGATGCCCGCATGATCACTGCCTACGCCTATCTCGCGAAGCTGAAGTCGCGGGCGCGTTCGCTGGGCTACAGCGAGGACGAGATCGAGGACTACGTGACCTCGAAGGACGAGAAGAAGAAAATGCGCGCCAAGGGCGAGGCATGGCTCGAGGCCCGCGGCGTGACGCTGGGCCAGGAAGCCGGCTACTGCCGCGTTGGCCGCGAAGAAATCAGCAGGGGCTCGCAGATCGGCGCGCTCCTGAGGGCCCGGGATGCGGCGC
>NZ_DS022276.1:2943983-3020491 GCF_000153725.1 Salipiger bermudensis HTCC2601
CGCGCCGAGGCACAATTCTGTCTGGGAAGATGCCAATGAGTGACCTGCGCAAGATCATCATCGACGGGAAAGAGCTGGAGGTCGATCCGGCCATGACGCTGATCCAGGCCTGTGAGCAGGCCGGGATCGAGATCCCGCGCTTCTGCTACCACGAGCGCCTGTCGATCGCTGGCAACTGCCGCATGTGCCTTGTCGAGGTGGTGGGCGGCCCGCCCAAGCCCGCGGCCTCCTGCGCCATGCAGGTGCGTGACCTGCGCCCCGGGCCCGAGGGCCAGCCGCCGGTGGTCAAGACCAACTCGCCGATGGTCAAGAAGGCGCGCGAGGGGGTGATGGAGTTCCTGCTCATCAACCACCCGCTCGATTGCCCGATCTGCGACCAGGGCGGCGAATGCGACCTGCAGGACCAGGCGATGGCCTATGGCGTCGACTTCTCGCGCTTCCGCGAGCCCAAGCGCGCCGTCGACGATCTCGATCTCGGCCCGCTGGTCGAGACCCACATGACCCGCTGCATCTCCTGCACCCGCTGCGTGCGCTTCACCACCGAGGTGGCGGGCATCGCGCAGATGGGCCAGACCGGCCGCGGCGAGGATGCGGAGATCACCAGCTACCTGAACCAGACGCTGGATTCGAACCTGCAAGGCAACATCATCGACTTGTGCCCGGTGGGCGCGCTGGTCTCCAAGCCCTACGCCTTTACCGCCCGCCCGTGGGAGCTGACCAAGACCGAGAGCATCGACGTGATGGATGCGCTCGGCTCCAACATCCGGGTCGACACCAAGGGCCGCGAAGTGATGCGCTTCCTGCCGCGCAACCATGACGGCGTGAACGAGGAGTGGATTTCGGACAAAACCCGCTTCGTCTGGGACGGCCTGCGCCGCCAGCGCCTCGACAAGCCCTATATCCGCGACAACGGCAAGCTGCGCCCGGCCACCTGGCCCGAGGCGCTGACCAAGGTCGCCGAGACGCTGAAGGGCGCCAAGAAGCCGGTCGGCCTGGTGGGCGATCTCGCCTCCGTCGAGTCGGCGTTCTCGCTCAAGACCCTGATCGAGGGGCAGGGCGGTTCGGTCGAGTGCCGCACCGATGGCGCCAAGCTGCCCGCCGGCAACCGCTCGGCCTATGTCGGCAACGCGCTGATCGAGGACCTCGATGTCGCAAGCGAGGTCATCCTCGTGGGCGCGAACCCGGCGCAGGAAGCGCCCGTGCTCAACGCGCGCATCCGCAAGGCCTGGCTGCACGGCGCCACCGTGAAGCTGATCGGCGAAGCGGTGGATCTGACCTATGATTACGAGCATCTCGGTGCCGATCGCGCCGCTCTCTCCGCCGCCGAGGCGGGCGAGGGTGCTGTGGTCATCGTCGGGCAGGGCGCGCTGCAGGAGGCCGATGGCGCCGCGGTGCTTTCCACCGCGATGAAGCTGGCCGAGGCCGCCTCTGCCAAGTTCATGGTGCTGCACACCGCCGCCGCCCGCGTCGGCGCGCTCGACGTGAACGCGGTGACCGAGGGCGGCATGGATGCCGCCATCGACGGGGCCGACGTGATCTGGAACCTCGGCGCCGACGAGCTCGAGATCGCCGAGGGGCCCTTTGTGATCTATCAGGGCAGCCACGGCGACCGTGGCGCGCACCGCGCCGACGTGATCCTGCCGGGCGCCGCCTACACGGAAGAGAACGGGCTCTTCGTCAACACCGAGGGCCGTCCACAGCTTGCCATGCGCGCCTGCTTCCCGCCGGGCGAAGCCAAGGAGAATTGGGCCATCCTGCGCGCCCTCTCGGCCGAGCTTGGCGCGACGCTGCCGTGGGACAGCCTGCCGCAGCTGCGCCAGAAGCTGGTCGCCGAGGTGCCGCACCTGGCGCAGATCGACGAGGTTCCGGGCAACACCTGGGCCAGCACCGAGCCGGGCTCGCTGGGCAAAGCGTCGTTCCGCTACGCGATCAAGGATTTCTACCTGAGCAACCCGATCGCGCGGTCGAGCGTGCTGATGGCCGAGCTGTCGGCCAACGCCAAGGCCCGCCGCGACCAGCCGCTCGCCGCCGAATGACCATGCGGGCGCGCCTCTCCCTCTCCTGCCTCGCGCTGACGGCGCTGGCCTCCTGCGCCGAGACGGCACAGGAGCCCGATGCGCCGTTCGTGCCGGTCTACGAGGGGGTGGAGACTCGGCTGCTCGACGGCGATCTGGTGAATTTCTTCGTGCAGATGCGCGGCGCCCGCGATGCGGCGGATGTCGAGGATTACGCCCGTTGCGCCGCGGCGCAGTACGCGCTGATCCGCGGCTACGGATTCGCGCGGCATCTGCGCACGAATGTCGCGCAAGAGGGTGGCCTCTGGCGCGGAGATGCTGTTTACACGATCTCGGCGGCGTTGCCCGCAGGGCTGAAGACGATCGACGCGGAAGTCGTCGCGTCAGCCTGCGCCGAGAACGAAATACCGATGGTGTGAGGGACACTTGATGGCAGACTTCTTCTCAACCCCACTCGGAACCTTCGTGATCATCCTGGCCCAGTGCCTGGCCGTGCTCGGCTTCGTGATGATCTCGCTGCTGTTCCTGGTCTACGGTGACCGCAAGATCTGGGCCGCTGTCCAGATGCGGCGCGGGCCGAACGTCGTGGGCACCTTCGGCATCCTGCAATCGGTGGCCGACGCGCTGAAATACGTGCTCAAGGAGGTGGTGATCCCCGCCGGTTCCGACAAGGCGGTGTTCATCCTCGCGCCGATGATCTCGTTCGTCATGTCGATGATCGCCTGGGCGGTGATCCCGTTCTCGGACGGCTGGGTGCTCTCGGACATCAACGTGGCCATCCTCTACGTCTTCGCGATCTCCTCGCTCGAGGTCTACGGCGTGATCATGGGCGGCTGGGCGTCGAACTCGAAATACCCGTTCCTCGGCTCGCTGCGCTCTGCCGCGCAGATGATCTCTTACGAGGTGTCGATCGGCCTGATCATCATCGGCGTGATCATCTCGACCGGCTCGATGAACTTCGGCAACATCGTGCAGGCGCAGGACACCGGCTGGGGCTTCTTCGGCTGGTACTGGCTGCCGCATTTCCCGATGGTCTTCCTGTTCTTCATCTCGGCGCTGGCCGAGACCAACCGCCCGCCCTTCGACCTGCCGGAAGCGGAATCCGAGCTCGTCGCCGGGTACCAGGTGGAATACTCGGCCACGCCGTTCCTGCTCTTCATGGCCGGCGAATACATCGCCATCTTCCTGATGTGCGCGCTGACCTCGCTGCTGTTCTTCGGCGGCTGGCTGTCGCCGATCCCGGGGCTGCCCGACGGCGCGCTGTGGATGGTCGGCAAGATGGCCTTCTTCTTCTTCATCTTCGCGATGGTGAAGGCGATCACGCCCCGCTATCGCTACGACCAGCTCATGCGTCTTGGCTGGAAGGTGTTCCTTCCGTTCAGCCTCGTGTGGGTGGTCTTCGTGTCCTTTGCCGCCAAGTTCGGCTGGTTCTGGGGCATCTTCGCCCGCTGGACCACGGGAGGTTAAGCTAGCTCATGACTCAGATCGATTACGGCCGCGCGGCCAAGTATTTCCTGCTCACCGACTTCATCAAGGGCTTCGCCCTCGGGCTGAAATACTTCTTCGCGCCCAAGCCCACGCTCAACTACCCGCACGAGAAGGGCCCGCTGTCGCCGCGCTTCCGCGGCGAGCACGCGCTGCGCCGCTATCCCAACGGCGAAGAGCGCTGCATCGCCTGCAAGCTGTGCGAGGCGATCTGCCCGGCCCAGGCCATCACCATCGATGCCGAGCCGCGCGATGACGGCAGCCGCCGCACCACGCGCTACGACATCGACATGACCAAGTGCATCTATTGCGGCTTCTGCCAGGAGGCCTGCCCGGTCGACGCCATCGTCGAGGGGCCGAACTTCGAGTTTGCCACCGACACCCGTGAAGAGCTGTTCTACGACAAGCAGAAGCTGCTCGAGAACGGCGAGCGCTGGGAAGCCGAGATCGCCCGCAACCTCGAACTGGACGCGCCCTACCGCTGAGCCGAGAGAGATCGCCATGACCGCCACCCGCACCGCCCTTTCCGCAAGCCGCTGCCGCCTCGCGCGGCGGTGTGGCGGTGCGCTTGACCAAGGATTGACGGCATGACCGAAAAGACCCCGTTCGAGCTGATGATGCAGCAGGCGCAGGAGATGGCGAAGGCCTTCAACCCCGCGCTCGAGAGCTTCTCGCCGCGCGAGTACGAAAAGCTCTGGCCGACCATGCCCAAGGATTTCATGGAGTTCTGGTTCGGCCGCGGCATGTCGAAGGAGGGTCTCGACAGCAAGACCCGGCTTCTGCTGACGCTGGCGGGGTTGACGATGCAGGGCGCGCAGGCCGATACGCCGGTCAGGATGACCGTGCGCCACCTGATCGAGGCCGGCGCCACCAAGGACGAGATCGCCGAGACCATCGCCCACATGTCGATGTTCGCCGGCATACCCGCCATGACCCGCGCCATGGAGCTTGCGCGCGAGGTGATGGAAGACAACAAGGATGACGAAGAATGACCGTGTTCGCCTTCTACCTGTTCGCGCTCTGCACCATCGTCGGCGGGCTGTTCACCGTGATCAGCCGAAACCCGGTGCACTCGGTGCTCTGGCTGATCCTGGCCTTCCTCAGCTCGGCCGGGCTGTTCGTACTGCTGGGGGCGGAGTTCGTGGCGATGCTGCTGATCATCGTCTACGTGGGCGCGGTGGCGGTGCTGTTCCTCTTCGTGGTGATGATGCTCGATGTCGATTTCGCCGAGCTTCGGGCCGGGATGGCGAAATACATGCCGCTGGCGCTGCTGATCGGCGTCATCCTCCTGATGCAGCTCGGCATGGCCTTCGGCGTGTGGGAGGTCTCCGAGATCGCCGCCTCGCAGCTCTCGGCCCCGACGCCGCTGGCCACCGAGACCCAGAACACCGCGGCGCTCGGCCTGCTGCTTTATGACCGTTATTTCCTGCTGTTCCAGCTCGCCGGCCTGATCCTGCTGGTGGCGATGATCGGGGCCATCGTGCTGACCCTGCGCCACCGCCAGGACGTCAAGCGCCAGAACGTGCTGGCGCAGATGTACCGCGATCCGAAGAAGGCGATGGAACTTCGGGATGTGAAACCGGGGCAGGGGCTCTAAGGCCGCCGCCCGGCTCGCCCGCCCGGGCGAGCGACCAGAACGGGGCCCGCGGGCCCGACGCAAGACAAATGCTCCGCAACAGGGGCGGAAGAGGGACAGCGATGAGCGTAGCCAGTTGGATAGCCATCTTTTTCGCGGGAATCTTCGTTCCCGTCGTCCTCGGGGTGCGCCAGTCGCGGCGCCGGAACGGAGAGCGCACATGATCGGAGTCGAGCATTACCTCACAGTGGCGGCGGTGCTGTTCGTCACCGGCATCTTCGGGATCTTCCTGAACCGGAAGAACGTCATCATCCTGCTGATGAGCATCGAGCTCATCCTGCTCTCGGTGAACATCAACTTCGTGGCCTTCTCGGCGCATCTCGGCGATCTCGCGGGGCAGGTCTTCACGCTCTTCGTGCTCACCGTGGCCGCAGCCGAGGCGGCGATCGGCCTTGCGATCCTCGTCTGCTTCTTCCGCAACCGCGGCTCGATCGCCGTGGAAGACGTCAACGTGATGAAAGGCTAAAGCGAGATGGAGACGATCATCCTCTTCGCGCCGCTCGTGGGCGCCATCATCGGTGGCTTCGGCTGGAAGATCATCGGCGAGACCGCCGCGATGTGGACCACCACCGGCCTGCTGTTCCTGGCCTGCCTGTTGTCGTGGATCGTGTTCCTGACGCTGGGCGAGGCGCACACGGTATCGCTGTTCCGCTTCATCGAGAGCGGCACGCTCTCGACCGAGTGGGCGATCCGCGTCGACCGGCTGACCGCGATCATGCTGATCGTGGTGACCACGGTTTCGGCGCTCGTGCACCTCTACAGCTTCGGCTACATGGCTCATGACCCTCAGTTCGAGCACACGCCCTACAAGGCGCGCTTCTTCGCCTATCTCTCGCTCTTTACCTTCGCGATGCTGTCGCTGGTGACCGCCGACAACCTCGTGCAGATGTTCTTCGGCTGGGAGGGCGTGGGCCTGGCGTCGTACCTGCTGATTGGCTTCTACTACAAGAAGCCCTCGGCCAACGCCGCCGCGATGAAGGCCTTCGTGGTCAACCGGGTCGGCGATTTCGGCTTTGCGCTCGGGATCTTCGGGCTGTTCTACCTGACCGACAGCATCCAGTTCGACATCATCTTCAACGAAGTGCCGAACATCGCCGAGACCCAGCTCCACTTCCTGTGGCGCGAGTGGAACGCGGCCAACCTGATCGCCTTCCTGCTGTTCATCGGCGCGATGGGCAAGTCGGCGCAACTGCTTCTCCACACCTGGCTGCCCGACGCGATGGAAGGCCCGACGCCGGTCTCGGCGCTGATCCACGCCGCCACCATGGTGACCGCGGGCGTGTTCCTCGTCTGCCGCATGTCGCCGCTGATGGAGTTCGCGCCGGAGGCCACCGCCTTCATCACCTTCCTCGGCGCGACCACGGCGTTCTTCGCCGCCACCGTCGGCCTCGTGCAGAACGACATCAAGCGCGTCATCGCCTACTCGACCTGTTCGCAGCTCGGCTACATGTTCGTGGCCGCCGGCGTCGGCGTCTACTCGGTGGCGATGTTCCACCTGCTGACCCACGCCTTCTTCAAGGCGATGCTGTTCCTCGGGGCGGGCTCGGTGATCCACGCCATGCATCACGAGCAGGACATGCGCAATTACGGCGCGCTCAAGAACAAGATCCCGATGACCTTCTGGGCGATGATGATCGGCACGCTGGCGATCACCGGCGTCGGCATCCCGCTCACCGGCTGGTTCGGCTTCGCGGGCTTCGTCTCCAAGGACGCGATCATCGAGAGCGCCTGGGCCGGCACCGCAGGGGGCTATGCCTTCTGGATGCTGGTCATCGCGGCGCTGTTCACCAGCTTCTACAGCTGGCGCCTGATCTTCCTGACCTTCTTCGGCAAGGCGCGGGGCGACAAGCACACCCACGAGCACGCACATGAAAGCCCCAAGGTGATGCTGATCCCGCTGGGCGTTCTCGCCATCGGCGCGGTGTTCTCGGGCATGGTGTTCTACAAGTCCTTCTTTGGCGACCATGACAAGGTGCTGAGCTTCTTCGGAATGCCCGCGCATCACGCCGAGGCCTCCGAAGGCGGCCATGGCAGCGAGACTGGCACCGAGACCGCGGAAGCCGGCCACGGCGAGGAGGCTGCGCCCGCAGCCGAAGAGGCCCCCGCGGAAGAGACCGCAGCCGCCGACGCGGCGCATGGCGAGGAGGGCGACACTGCCCACGCCGCCACCGGGCTCGACTACGGCGCGATCTACATGGCGCCGGACAACACGGTGATGGACGACGCGCACCACGCGCCGGTCTGGGTGAAGCTCTCGCCCTTCATCGCCATGGTGCTGGGCTTCGTGGTGGCCTACTGGTTCTACATCGTGAACCCGACGCTGCCGCGCAAACTCGCCGAGAACCAGCGTCCGCTGTACCTGTTCCTGCTGAACAAGTGGTATTTCGACGAGGCCTATGACTTCCTCTTCGTCCGCCCCGCCAAGGCGGTGGGCCTGTTCTTCTGGAAGCGCGGTGACGGCAACGTCATCGATGGCACCATCAACGGCGTCGCGATGGGGATCATCCCCTTCCTGACCAAGCTCGCGGGACGCGCGCAGTCCGGCTACATCTTCACCTACGCCTTCGCCATGGTGATCGGGATCGCGATCCTGGTGACCTGGATGTCGATCCTCGGAGGGGCCCACTAATGGATAACCTGCTGTCCATCGTCACCTTCCTGCCCGCGCTGGCGGCGCTGATCCTGGCGCTGTTCCTGCGCGGCGGGGATGCTGCCGCCGACCGCAACGCCAAGTGGCTGGCGATGATCGCCACCTCGGCGACCTTCGTGATCTCGCTGTTCATCCTGTTCCAGTTCGATGCCTCGAACACCGGCTTCCAGATGGTGGAAGAGGGGACTTGGATCATGGGGATGAACTACAAGATGGGCGTGGACGGTATCTCGGTGCTGTTCGTCATGCTCACCACCTTCATGATGCCGCTGACCATCCTCGCGAGCTGGGACGTCAAGCTGCGGGTGAAGGAATACATGATCGCCTTCCTGCTGCTCGAGACGCTGATGCTCGGCGTGTTCATGGCGCTCGACCTGGTGCTGTTCTACCTGTTCTTCGAGGCAGGCCTGATCCCGATGTTCCTGATCATCGGCATCTGGGGCGGCAAGAACCGCATCTATGCCAGCTTCAAGTTCTTCCTCTACACCTTCCTCGGCTCGGTCCTGATGCTGGTGGCGATGGTGGCGATGTATGCCGATGCCGGCACCACCGACATCCCGACGCTGCTGGCGCACGAGTTCGCCTTCGCCGATTTCGAGGTGCTGGGTATCCACATCGTCGGTGGCCTGCAGACCATGCTTTGGCTCGCCTTCTTCGCCAGCTTCGCGGTGAAGATGCCGATGTGGCCGGTGCACACCTGGCTGCCGGATGCGCACGTGCAGGCGCCCACCGCGGGCTCGGTCGTGCTGGCGGCGATCCTGCTGAAGATGGGCGGCTACGGCTTCCTGCGCTTCTCTCTGCCGATGTTCCCGGTGGGCTCCGAGGTCATGGCACCGCTGGTGTTCTGGATGTCGGCCATCGCCATCGTCTACACCTCGCTCGTCGCGCTGGTGCAGGAGGACATGAAGAAGCTCATCGCCTATTCGTCGGTCGCTCACATGGGCTACGTGACCATGGGCATCTTTGCCGCCAACCAGCAGGGCATCGACGGTGCCATCTTCCAGATGATCAGCCACGGCTTCATCTCGGGCGCGCTGTTCCTCTGCGTTGGCGTCATCTACGACCGGATGCACACCCGCGAGATCGACGCCTATGGCGGCCTGGTGAACCGGATGCCGGCCTACGCGCTGATCTTCATGCTCTTCACCATGGCCAATGTCGGCCTGCCGGGCACCTCTGGCTTCATCGGCGAATTCCTGACGCTGATGGGCATCTTCCAGGTCAACACCTGGGTCGCCGCCGTGGCCGCCTCGGGGGTGATCTTCTCGGCGGCCTACGCGCTCTGGCTCTACCGCCGCGTGGTGCTGGGAGACCTGATCAAGGAGAGCCTGCGCACCATCCAGGACATGACCTCGCGCGAGAAGTGGATCTTCGCGCCTCTGGTGGTCATGACGCTCTGGCTCGGGGTCTACCCGGCGGCGGCGCTGGACATCATCGGGCCCTCGGTCGAGGCGCTCGTGGGCAATTATGACACGGCCGTCGCGGCCGCCGATCTTGGCGGACCGACCGTGGCCGAAGCGAACCACTAAGGGGGCGGGGCATGATCTCGGCTGATCTCAACATCATCCTCCCGGAGATCGTTCTGGCGGTCTTTGCCATGCTGGCACTGATCGGCGCGGTCTATACCGGCAAGGACAAGCTCGCCCCGGTGCTGGTCTGGGCCAGCGCTGCGGTGATGCTGGTCATGGCGCTCTGGATCGGCACCACCGGCGGGCAGGACCAGACGGCGTTCTGGGGCATGTTCACCGACGATGCCTTCTCGCGCTTCGCCAAGGTGGCGATCCTGCTCTCGGCGGCGGTCGTGCTGCTGATGTCCGAAGGCTACATGTCGCGCCACGGGCTCCTGCGCTTCGAGTACCCGGTGCTGGTGCTGCTCTCGGTCGTGGGCATGATGGTCATGGTTTCGGCCGGTGACCTGATGACGCTCTACATGGGGCTCGAGCTGCAATCTCTGGCGCTCTACGTCGTGGCCTCGCTGCGCCGCGACAGCGAGCGTTCGACCGAGGCCGGCCTGAAATACTTCGTGCTCGGCGCGCTGAGCTCGGGCCTGCTGCTCTACGGCGCCTCGCTGGTTTACGGCTTCGCCGGCACCACGCTGTTCTCCGGCGTCATCGCGGCGGCCACCGAGGGGCACATGTCGATCGGCCTTCTGATCGGCCTGGTGCTGATGATCTCGGGCCTGGCGTTCAAGGTCTCGGCAGTGCCGTTCCACATGTGGACGCCTGACGTCTACGAAGGCTCGCCGACCCCGGTCACCGCGTTCTTTGCCACCGCGCCGAAGGTTGCCGCGATGGGTCTCTTCGCACGGCTGCTCTTCGACGCCTTCGGCGGCGCCATCGCCGACTGGAGCCAGGTCGTGGCGCTGCTGTCGCTGCTGTCGATGTTCCTCGGCGCCATCGCCGCCATCGGCCAGCGCAACATCAAGCGCCTGATGGCCTATTCCTCGATCACCCATATGGGCTTTGCCCTGATGGGACTGGCCGCGGGCACCGAGTTCGGCGTGCAGGCGATGCTGGTCTACATGGCAATCTACGTCACGATGAATGTCGGCACCTTCGCCTTCATCCTGTCGCTGAGCCGCGAGGGCCAGCCGGTGACCGATATCGGCGCGCTGGGGATGTATTCCAAGCGCGAACCGGGCAAGGCGCTGGCGATGCTTGTGCTGCTGTTCTCCCTCGCGGGCGTGCCGCCGCTGGTGGGCTTCTTCGGCAAGCTCTACGTGCTGCAGGCGGCCTATGGCGGCGGGCTGGCATGGCTGGCGGTGGCCGGTGTGATCGCCTCGGTGATCAGCGCCTTCTACTACCTGCGCATCGTCTACTTCATGTATTTCGGTGAAGAGCGCGAGGACGCGCTGGATACCGGCGGGTCCCCGGTGCTCTGGGGTTTCCTGATGGTCTCGGCCTTCCTGATGGTGGCGGGGGTTGTGAACCTCTTCGGCGTCGAGGGCGCCGCGGCCGCGGCGGCGGCGACGCTTGTCAACTGAGCCGCACCGCCAGATGCCTGCAAACGGTGACGCGCCTCTGGCGCGTCGCTTTTTTCGTGCCGCCTGCGGCGGGTTTGCCTCCGGCGGGGATATTTTGAGCCAGAAGAAACACAACGGGGCGCGGGCGTGAGCTGGCCCGCGGGATATGGCCGCCGGGTGCTGGCGGAGATCGACAGCACCAATGCCGAAGCCGCGCGGTTGGCGGGGACGCTGGCGGGGCCCGAATGGATCTGCGCCCTGCGCCAGACCGCCGGGCGCGGGCGGCGCGGGCGGGCCTGGGCCAACCCCGAGGGCAATTTCGCCGCCACGCTGGTGACCATGCCGCGAGAGGCGCCGCAGCTCGTGGCGCTGCGCAGCTTCGTGGCCTCTCTGGCGCTGTTCGATGCCTTCTCCGCGGCCACCGGCCGGGTCGACGGGCTGGCGCTGAAATGGCCCAACGACGTGCTGCTCAATGGCGGCAAGGTGGCGGGCATCCTGCTCGAGAGCCTCGGCCAGCGCCGCGGCGTGGCGCATCTGGCGATCGGCATCGGGGTCAACCTCGTGGCCGCACCCGGCGCCGACGAGGTCGAGCCCGGTGCGCTGCGTCCGGTGTCGCTCTTGTCGGAGACCGGGGTGCACGTGGAGCCCGAGGCGTTTCTCGAGCTGCTGGCCAGCGCCTATGCCGAGCACGAGGCCCGGTTCGTGACCTATGGCTTCGCGCCGCTGCGCGAGGCCTGGCTGGCGCGCGCCGCGCGGCTGGGCGAGGTGATCACGGCGCGCACCGGCACGGCCGAGATCACAGGCACCTTCGAGACCGTGGACGCCGGCGGAAATCTGGTGTTGAAGAGCAGCGCCGGGCGGCAGGCGATCGCCGCGGCGGACGTGTTTTTCTGAGGGAGGAGGCACTGATGCTTCTCGCCATCGACTGCGGCAACACCAACACGGTCTTCTCGATCTGGGACGGCGAGCGCTTCCTCGCCACCTGGCGGACCTCGACCGAGCATCAGCGCACCGCCGACCAGTATTATGTCTGGCTCTCGACCCTGATGGAGTTCCAGGGCATCGAGGCCGACATCACCGACATGATCATCTCGTCGACCGTGCCGCGGGTGGTGTTCAACCTGCGCGTCCTGGCCGACCGTTATTTCAACACGCGGCCCTACGTGGTCGGCAAGCCCGATTGCCGGCTGCCGGTGGATGTGCGCGTCGATGCGGGCACCGCGGTGGGGCCGGACCGTCTTGTAAACACGGTGGCGGGTTACGATCTATATGGCGGCGACCTGATCGTGGTGGACTTCGGCACCGCCACCACCTTCGACGTGGTGGCAGGCGACGGGGCTTACGTCGGCGGCGTGATCGCGCCGGGCGTGAACCTCAGCCTCGAGGCGCTGCACCAGGCCGCCGCCGCGTTGCCGCATGTGGACATCACCAAGCCGCAGCGCGTGGTGGGCACAAACACCGTGGCCTGCATGCAATCGGGCGTGTTCTGGGGCTATGTCGGCCTCGTCCGTGAAATTTGCGACCGCATCAAGGCCGAACGTGATCGGCCGATGAGGGTCATCTCAACAGGCGGGCTGGCGCCTCTTTTCCAGCAATCCGAGGACCTGTTCGACGAGTGGGTGGATGAACTCACCATGCATGGTCTGACCGTCATACACAGCTACAACAAGAGGCAGGAAACTGCATGAGTAACGAGCGTATCATCTACCTCCCGCTGGGGGGCGCCGGCGAGATCGGCATGAACTGCTATGTCTACGGATATGGCGAACCGGGCAAGGAGCGTCTGATCGTCGTCGATCTGGGCGTCGCCTTCCCCGACATGGACAGCAGCCCCGGCGTCGACATCATCTTCGCCGACATCGCCTGGCTGGAGCAGAACCGCGACCGCATCGAGGCGGTGTTCATCACCCACGCCCACGAGGACCATATCGGCGCCGTGGGCCATTGCTTCGAGCGGCTCGGCGTCCGGATCCACGCCCGCGCCTTCACCGCCAACCTGGCGCGCCAGAAGCTGGCCGAGTACGGCTATTCCGAGGACACGGTGCAGACCTGCTCGAAATGGCCCGAGACCGTCGAGGCGGGGCCGTTCAAGGTCGGCTTCCTGCCGATCTCGCACTCGATCCCGGAAAGCTCGGCGCTGGTCATCGACACGCCCGGCGGGCGGCTGATCCACTCGGGCGACTTCAAGCTCGACCCGACCCCGATCGTGGGCGAAGCTTTCGATCCCGAGCTCTTCGCCGAGGTCTCGGCGGGCGGCGTCAAGGCGCTGATCTGCGACTCGACCAACGTGTTCTCGCCCAACCCGGGCCGCTCGGAGGTCGAGGTCGGGCCGAATATCGAGGAACTGGTCGCCGGCGCGCCCAACATGGTGGTCGCCACCACCTTCGCCTCCAACGTGGCGCGGGTTAAGACGCTGGCCGAGGCGGGCTCCAAGGCGGGCCGCTCGATCTGCCTTCTGGGCCGCGCCATGCGGCGGATGATCGAGGCCGCCATCGAGACCGGCGTGCTGACCGATTTCCCGCCGGTGATCGGGCCCGAGGACGCGGTGCAGATCCCGCGCGAGAACGTCATGCTGATCGTCACCGGCAGCCAGGGCGAGCGCCGCGCCGCCAGCGCGCAGCTGTCGCGCGGCAAGTACAACGGCATCGAGCTGAAGGAGGGCGATATGTTCCTGTTCTCCTCCAAGACCATCCCGGGCAACGAGAAGGACGTGATCCGGATCATGAACAACCTGTCGGAGAAGGGCGTCGACGTGGTCGATGACAGCGCCGGCAAGTATCACGTCTCGGGCCATGCCAATGGGCCCGATCTCGAGCGGCTGCACGAGATCGTGTCGCCGCAGCTGGTGATCCCGATGCATGGCGAACACCGTCACCTGCGCGAGCACGTCAAGCTTGCCAAGGCCAAGGGCCGTGCCGGCGTGCTGGCGGTCAACGGCATGATGATGGACCTGAGCGGCAACGAGCCCACCGTGGCCGAGTGGATCGACGCGGGCCGCACCTATCTCGACGGCTCGGTGCAGATCGGTGCGCTTGACGGCATCGTGCGCGACCGCATCCGCATGGCGCTGAACGGCCATGTCATCGTGACGGTGATCCTCGACGAGGATGACGAGCCGCTGGGCGAGCCGTGGTGCGAGCTGAAGGGCCTGCCCGAGACCGGGCGATCCAACGCCTCGCTGGTCGAGGTGCTGGAAGAGGACCTGAGCCAGTTCCTTGGCCGTGCCGGCGAGAAGACCCTCACCGATGACGACAAGATCGAGGAGGGCATGCGCCGCATCGTGCGCAACACCGCCCAGAACGAGATCGGCAAGAAGCCGGAAGTCACCATCGTGGTCAGCCGCCTCTCCTGAGGCGGCCGACACCGTTGACGCGGTCGCTGCCTTGCGCCATGCCATCCGTCATGACGGATCATGACGCAGAGGCGGTGCTCGGCCGCATTCCCGGACGCCTGAAAGAGGCGCGGCAGGCCCGTGGCCTGTCGCTCGACGCGGTGGCGAAACTGTCGGGCGTGAGCCGCTCGATGGTCAGCCAGATCGAGCGCGGCGAAAGCAACCCGACGGTGGCGACGCTGTGGAACCTCACCCGCGCGTTGCAGGTGGATTTCGCCGGGCTGCTGGAGCTCGGCCAGCCCGAGCGCGGCATCGAGGTGATCCGCGCCGCACAGGCGCCGACGATCACCGGCCACGGGCAGGGCTGCCACATCACCATCCTCTCGGAGCCCGAGAAGGTGGGCATCTACGAGATCTACGACATCCGCTTCGATCCCGGCGGTGCGCTCGAGAGCGGGCCGCACGGGCAGGGCGCACGCGAGCATCTGACGGTGCTCGAGGGCGGTCTCAGCGTGGTTTCGGGCGAGGCGCAGGAGACACTCGCGCCGGGCGACACGGCGCGCTACGCTGCCGATGTCGCACATGCGATCCGCGCCGGCGAGCAGGGCGCCCGCTGCTTCCTGATCGTGGAGACGCCATGAGGGTGTGGTGTGTGACGTCATAGCGGATTTGAATCCGCGATAACGTATCTTTTATATTGACCTAAAATCCGTAATGTCGGAAAAGGGGCGCAATCCAACGGAAGGAGTGCCCTCATGTCCGATGCTTTTCTCAGCCACATGCGCGACACGCTCGCGGGGATCGAGGCCGAAGGCCTGATGAAGACCGAGCGGCTGATCACCTCGCCGCAGGGCACCCGCGTCGGCGTCGATGGGCGCGAGCTGATCAATCTCTGCGCCAACAACTACCTCGGGCTCGCCGATCACCCGGCGCTGGTCGAGGCGGCGACGGAAGCGATGCGCGATCACGGCTATGGGATGGCCTCGGTGCGCTTCATCTGCGGCACTCAGGATCTGCACCGCGAGCTCGAGCAGCGGCTGGCAGCCTTCCTCGGCACGCAGGACAGCATCCTCTTCGCCGCCTGCTTCGATGCCAACGGCGCGCTCTTCGAGCCGCTTCTGGGGCCGGAGGACGCGGTGATCTCGGATGCGCTGAACCACGCCTCGATCATCGACGGCATCCGGCTCTGCAAGGCCAAGCGCTACCGCTACGCCAATTCCGACATGGCGGATCTCGAGGCGCAGCTGAAGGCGGCGCGGGCGGATGGCGCGCGCCATATCATGATCGCCACCGACGGGGTGTTCTCGATGGATGGCTACCTTGCCAAGCTGCCCGAGATCCGTGCACTGGCCGATCAATACGACGCGCTGCTGATGGTCGACGATTGCCATGCGACCGGCTTCATGGGGCCGAAGGGCGAGGGCACGCCAGCCCATTGCGGGGTCAGCGCAGACCTCCTCACCGGGACGCTGGGCAAGGCGCTCGGCGGCGCGCTTGGCGGCTATATCGCCGGGCCGCAGCCGGTGATCGACCTGCTGCGCCAGCGCGCGCGGCCCTATCTCTTCTCCAATGCGCTGCCGCCGGCGGTGGTGGCCGCTGGGCTCAAGGCGCTCGATCTGGTCGAGCAGGGCGACGACCTGCGGGCGCAGCTCTTCGAGAATTCCCGCTACTGGCGCGACGGGCTGACCGAGATCGGGTTCGACCTTCTCGAGGGTGAGCACCCGATCATCCCGGTGATGCTGTATGATGCCCGCAAGGCGCAGGCGATGGCGCAGCGGCTCTACGAGCTTGGCGTCTACGTGTCGGGGTTCTTCTTCCCGGTGGTGCCCAAGGGCCGCGCCCGCATTCGCACCCAGATGAACGCCGCGCTGACCCGCGCGGATCTTGACGAGGCCCTCGCCGCCTTTGACCGGGCCGGCCGCGACACAGGGGTGCTGACATGACCAACCAGATGATCGCATTGGAGAAGTCGAAGCCGGAGCCGGGTCTCTGGCAGGTCGAGGCGCCGGTGCCCGAGATCGGCCCCGAGGATGTGCTGATCCGGATCAACAAGACCGGCATCTGCGGTACCGACATCCATATCTGGAACTGGGACGAGTGGGCGCAGCGCACCGTGCCGGTGCCGCTGATCACCGGCCACGAATTCGCCGGCGAGATCGTCGAGCTGGGCCGCGACGTGACCGGTCTCGAGATCGGCCAGCGCTGTTCGGGCGAGGGACACCTGATCGGGCGTCAGAGCCGCCAGAGCCGCGCCGGGCGCTTTCACCTCGATCCCGAGACCCGCGGCATCGGCGTCAACGAGCAGGGCGCCTTCGCCGAGTATCTGCGCCTGCCGGCCTTCAACGTGGTGCCGCTGCCCGATGCCGTCGACGACGAGATCGGCGCGATCCTCGATCCGCTGGGCAACGCGGTGCACACGGCGCTGAGCTATGATCTGGTGGGCGAGGACGTGCTGATCACCGGCGCCGGCCCCATCGGCATCATGGCCGCGGCGGTGGCACGGCACGTGGGCGCGCGGCACGTCGTCATCACCGACGTCAACCCGGCGCGGCTCGAGCTTGCGGCGCAGGTGACGGACGTGGTGCCGGTCAACGTGGCGCAGGAGGATCTGCGCGACGTGGCGGCGCGGCTGAAGATGAAGCAGGGCTTCGACGTCGGGCTCGAGATGTCGGGCAATCAGGCGGCGCTCGACCAGATGGTCGAAAGCCTCGTGATGGGCGGGCGCATCGCGCTGCTGGGCATTCCGCCGGGCAAGAGCCCGGTCGACTGGTCGCGCATCGTGTTCAAGGCGATCACGCTCAAGGGCATCTATGGCCGCGAGATCTTCGAGACCTGGTACAAGATGATCGCGATGCTGGAGAACGGGCTCGACGTGCGCCGGGTGATCACCCACCGCTTCGCGGCAACGGACTTTCGCGAGGGGTTCGAGATCATGCGCAGCGGGCTCTCGGGGAAGGTGGTGCTGGACTGGCGCTGAGGGCGTAAGATGTCCCGGGTTCCGGCGCCTGAGAGGGCGGGCGGCGCCTTGTGAAGCGGCCCTTGCCTGTCACTCCCCGCCGAGCTTCTTGAGCAGGCGGAGCAGCGTCTCCTTCTCGCGCTCGCGCAGGGGGGACAGCGTCTCGGCACTCACCGCGATGGCGGCATCCACCGCCGCGTCGATCAGCGCCACGCCGTCGGCGGTGAGCGAGACGAGATGGCGGCGGCGGTCCACCGGGTCGGCTTCGGTCTTCAGCAGGCCGCGCGCGATCAGCCGGTCGACCACGCCCTTGGTCGTCGCCCCGTCCATGGCCACCGAGCGGCCCAGCAGGTTCTGCGAGGTCGGACCGTCCTCGGCCAGCCGGTGCATCACCGAGAACTGCGTGGGCGTCAGTTTTCCCGGCACGCTTTCGGCGAAGATGTTCGAGTTGCGCTGGTAGGCCTTGCGGAGCAGGAACCCGATCTGTTCGTCGAGCACGTAGCCATGTTCGGCGCTGGTGCGGGCTTTCGGCGTGTCTTCCAAGAAATCGGACCTCCTGTCTGGCGCTCCATCCTTGCAAAAAGAGCGCCCCTTTGGCGATTATGCTGCAGTGCAGTATAGGCGCTTGTGGCTCAGACGGAAAGATAGGCGTCGCGGATCTCGGGATGTGCCTCCAACTCCTTGAAACTGCCGTCGAACTTCTTCTCTCCGCCTTCGATGATGATGGCTCGATCAGCCACCGCGCGGGCGAAATGCAGGTTCTGCTCGGAGATCATCACCGTCAGACCCTCGGCCTTGAGCTTCAGGATCGTCGCCGCCATCTGCTCGACGATCACCGGCGCGATGCCCTCGGAGGGCTCATCGAGCAGCAGCAGGGAGGGGTTGCCCATCAGCGTACGCGCAATGGTCAGCATCTGCTGCTCGCCGCCCGACATGTGCTTGCCGCGGTTGGCGCGGCGCTCGGAGAGGTTGGGAAAGATCTCGAAGAGTTGCTCGACGGTCCAGTGCGGCGCGTCCTGGCGCCTGGGCTGGCGCCCGACCTCGAGGTTCTCGATCACCGTCAGGTCGGTGAAGATCCGCCGGTCCTCGGGGACGTAGCCGATGCCGTCCTTGGCGACCCGGAAGGCCGGTTGGCCGATGAGGTTTTCGCCCTGAAACACCACCTGTCCCTGCTTCGGGCGGACAAGCTGCATCACCGATTTCATCGTGGTGGACTTGCCGGCGCCGTTGCGGCCCAGAAGTGCCACCACTTCGCCGCGCCGCACCTCGAAGCTCAGGTCGTTGAGAATGTGTGCCTTGCCGTAATAGCTGTGGATGCGCTCGACGCTAAGCATGGGACTCCTCCTTGAAGAGCGTCCCGCCGCCCAGATAGACCTCCTGGACCTGCGGGTTGTTGCGCACGGCGGTGGCGTCGCCATCGGCGATCAGCTCGCCGCGGTTCAGCACCATGATGTGATGGGAATGGGCGAAGACCACGTCCATGTCGTGCTCGGTAAACAGCACCGAGACGCCCTGGTCGCGGACGATGTCGGCGACGAGCTGCATCAGCTCGACGCGGGCGCTCGGGGCCATGCCGGCGGTAGGCTCGTCCATCAGCAGCAGGCGCGGCCGGTGGCAGAGCGCGATGGCCAGCTCGAGCCGCTTGAGATCGCCATAGGCGAGGATCGAGCAGGGTCGGTCGGCCTGATCCTGCATCGACACGGTCTCGAGGAACTCGAACGCCTCCTCGCGGTAGAGCTTCCACGCCCGGGACCCGAACGAGAAGATCTTGCGGTGATGGCTCATCAGCGCCATCTGCACGTTCTCGATCACCGTCATCGACTGGTAGGTGCCGGTGATCTGGAAGGTCCGTCCCACGCCCCGGCGCCAGATGTCGCGGGGCTTGTGGCCGGTGATCCGCTCGCCCTCGAAGAAGACCTCGCCTTCGGTGGGTTTGAGCTGCCCCATCAGCATGTTGAAGCAGGTCGACTTGCCGGCGCCGTTGGGGCCGATCAGCGCCTTCAGCTCGCCCTTGGCGACGCTAAAGGACACGCCGTTGACCGCGAGAAAGCCGTCATAGCTCTTCTTGAGGGTCTCGACTCTAAGGATCTCGGACATCAGACCGTCTCCTCATCGGTGTTGCGGATGCGGCGCCAGAGCGTGCGCAGGGTGCCGACGATGCCCTCGGGCATCACGATCACCACGGCGATGATCACCAGACCCAACAGCAGGCGCCAGTATTCGAGGCGGGTCAGCCAGTCCTCGACCACGGTCATGAAGCCTGCGCCGACGACCCCGCCGGCCAGCGTCTTCACACCGCCGAGGAAGACCACGATCAGCGCGTCGAAGCTCTTGGCGATCTCCAACTCGGTGGGAAAGACCGAGCCCTTGGCGAAGACGAAGATGCCGCCCGCCAGACCGGCCATGGCGCCGGCGAGGGCGAAGGCCACGAACTGCACGCGCTTGACGTCGATGCCGGTGGCCTCGGCCTGGCGCGGGCTGTCGCGCCCGGCGCGCAGGGCATAGCCGAAGGGCGAATGGATGACGTGGCGCAGGAACAGGATGCCGCCGACGCCGAGGATCAGGGCGAAATAGTAGTAGGTCTCGGTGCCCGAGAGCCACTCGGAGGGCCAGATGTTGACCAGCCCGTCATCGCCGCGCGTCACCGCGCGCCACTGGAAGGCAAGGCTCCAGACCAGCTGGCTGAAGGCCAGCGTCAGCATGGCGAAATAGACCCCGGTGAGGCGGATGCAGAACCAGCCGATGCCAAGCGCCAGCAGGCCTGCGGCCAGCGGCGCGAAGAGGAAGGCCAGCTCCATCGGCGTGTCGGTGTGGAACACCAAGAGCGCCGCGGCATAGGCGCCGCCGCCGAAGAAGGCGGCATGGCCGAAGCTCACCAGTCCGCCGGAGCCGAGGATGAAATGCAGCGAGGCGGCAAAGAGCGCGAAGATCACCATGTCGATGGTCAGGATCAGCATGAACTGGTCGACAAAGAGCGGCAGCAGCGCGAGGCCAAGCAGCAGCGCCGCGATCAGCGCCTGACCCATCGGGCCATAGGGGCGGATCGGGGTTTCCGGCGCGCCGACCTGCCCGTGCTCGCCGGCGACTTCCTCCCGGCCCAGAAGGCCGTAGGGGCGGATGATCAGCACCACGGCCATGACGACGAACATCAAGACCAGCGTCGATTGCGGCAGGTAGGTGACGCCGAAGACGTTCAGGACCGAGATCAGCACCGAGGCGATGAAGGCGCCGGGCAGGGAGCCCATGCCGCCGATCACCACCACCACGAAGACCGCGCCGATGATGTTGAAATCCATCAGCAGATCGGCGCCGCCCTTGGGCAGCTGCAGCGCGCCGCCCCAGCCGGCGAGCGCCGAGCCGAGGGCGAAGACGCCGGTGAAGAGCCAGGCCTGGTTGACGCCGAGCGCGCCGACCATCTCGCGGTCCTGCGTGGCGGCGCGCACCAGCACGCCGAGCCGGGTCTTGGTGATGAGATACCAGAGCGCGAAGAGGATGAAGGGGGTGATGGCGATCAGGATGATGTCGTACTTGGGCACCGGCTCGCCGAAGATGCGCCAGACGCCGCGCAGGCCCGGGGCGCGCGGCCCGAGCCGGTCCTCGGCGCCCCAGATCATCAGCGCGAGATCCTGGATCACGAGGATCACGCCGAAGGTGGCGACAAGCTGGAACAGCTCGGGCGCGCGGTAGATCGGGCGCAGCACCACCATCTCGACAAAGGCGCCGATCAGTCCGACCGCGATGCCGGTGAGCAGGATGGCGCCCCAGAAGCCCACCGCGCCGGGCAGGATCTCCATCAGGTAGATGCCGATGAAGGCGCCGAGCATGTAGAACGAGCCATGCGCGAAGTTGACGATCCGGGTGACGCCGAAGATCAGCGACAGCCCGGAGGCGACGAGGAACAGAGCCGCCGCATTGGCGAGCCCCGTCAGGAACTGGGCGAATAAGAAGGCCATGGTCCGGGTGGTGCTTTCCTGTCAGGCGTTCGGGCGCAGTGGGTCGCGGGCGCAGGACGGCTGCGCACTGCCCCGTGGTCGGGTGCGGATGAGGCAGGGGGGAGGGGCTCTGCCCCTCCTTGGGCCCGTAGGGCCAATTCACCCCCGGAGTATTTGTCGACGTAGAGAAGCAGGGGGCGCGGCACGGGCGGCGCCCCCCCGCTCGGTCACTCGGCCGGACGCATGGCGGTGATGTCCTCGTCGGAGGGCATGTAGGGGGCCGGGTCCTTGTATTCCCAGTCCACCATCACGCCCTTGCCATCTTCGAGCGCGGTGGTGCCGACCCAGGCGCCGAGCGTCGACTGGTTGTCGATCTCGCGGTAGGTCAGCTCGCCGATGGGGGTGTTCTCGACCGTGAGGCCCTCGAAGGCCGCGACCAGCGACTCGGTGTCGGTGGCACCGGCGGCCTCGATGCCGGCGGCGATCGACTGGGCGGTCATGTAGCCCACGAGGCTGCCGATCTTCGGGGTCTCGCCTGTGGCCTCGGTATAGGCGTCGACGAAGGTCTTGCCGGGGGTGCCGTCCTCGAAGCCATACCAGGGGAAGCCGGTGACGAACCAGCCCTCGGGGGCCTCGTCGCCGAGCGGCTCGAGATATTCCGGCTCGCCGGTGAGAAGGCCGTAGACATTGCGGCCGTCGAACAGGCCGCGGTCGCCGCCGTCGCGCACGAACTTGGCGAGGTCGGTGCCGAAGGTGACGTTGTAGATCGCGTCGGGCTTGGCGCGCTCGATGGCCTGCACCTCGGCGCCGGCATCGATCTTGAACAGCGCCGGCCACTGCTCGGCGACGAACTCGACCTCGGGCTTCAGGCGCTTGAGGTTGGCCTTGAAGGCCTCGACCGCGTCCTGCCCGTAGGCATAGTTCGGGGCGATCGTGGCATACTTGATTGCGTCGGTCTTTGCGGCCTCCTCGGCCAGCATCGCGGCCTGAACCCAGGTCGAGGCGCGCAGGCGGAAGGTGTAGGGGTTGCCCGACTTCCACACCAGGCTGTCAGCCAGCGGCTCGGAGGCGAGGTAGAGATAGCCCTTCTCGGCGGCGAAGCTCGACAGCGCGAGACCCACGTGGCTGAGGATGGTGCCGGTCAGCATCACCGCGCCGTCGCGGGTCATCAGCTCTTCGGCGATCTTCACCGCCTCGGCCGGGTCGCCCTGGTCGTCGCGGAAGATGAACTCGAGCTCCTGGCCCAGCACGCCGCCGGCCTCGTTGATCTCGGACAGCGCCAGCTCGATGCCCAGCTTGTAGGGCTCGGCGAAGGCGGCCATGCGCTTGTAGTGGTTGATCTCGCCGACCTTGATGGTCTCCTGCGCGAAGCCCGCGGCGGGCACCAGCGCCATGGCGGCGGCCGTGGCAAGCACGGTGCGTCTCAGAAAGTTCATGGGGATATACTCTCCTGTTGGTGGCGTTGCCCTAGCGGCAACTTTTGGTATCCCGGTCTTACGCCGGTTAATCGTGGTAGACAAACGCCGGCGAGGGATCGGCGGCGAGGTCCTCGGTGCGTTCCAGTTCCAGAAGTTCGTTGATGCGCTTGCGATAGACAAGGGGGCCCTTGTCGATGGCGATGCGGATCGGGCGGCGCGTCTGCGGGCGCATCTCCTCCTCCTGCACCGCCTCGAGGATCTCCTTGTCCTCGTCAAAGGCCTTGCGGAACATGGTGTCCATGCGCTCGGCCGCCTCCGCGTCGTCGGTGGCGGTGTTGCGCAGATGCATCCAGCGGTCGATGGTGTAGGTCTCGGTGACCGGCGTCATGAAATGCAGCGCGAAGATGCGCACGCCCTCGCCGCGATCCTCCTCGGCGCATTTCTTCTCGGTCTCGATGGAGCCGAAATCGATCACCGCCGTGCAAGGCGTGTAGAGGTAGTAGTAATGCCAGCGGTCGACATTGCCGGAAAAGCCGCCGAAGGCCTTGAAGAAGCCGATCGGTTCGGCGTCGCGAATCCAGCGCCACGCGACAATCGCCTCGCCCTCGGTCTGCACATGCACCGGCACGTTCTCGGACGCCGCGTTGCCCAGCGTGGTGGGGTGCACGAAGCTCACATGCGCCGGGTCGACGAGGTTCTCGGCCACGTTGAGGTAGTTCGACTTGAGATGCAGCGCGTCGCCGTGATGCGCGGCCCAGGCCGGGTCGGAGAACTCGGGCATGTCGAAGACCTGCGCTTCGTCGGCTTTTTCGGGGTCGCCCATCCAGATCCAGACGATGCCGTGCTTCTCGACGATCGGGTAGGAGATCACGTAGGCGGATTTCGGAAGGTTGGTCTGGCCGGGCACCCGGACGCAGGCGCCGGAGCAGTCGAAGGTCAGCCCATGATAGCCGCATTGCACGGTGTCGCCGATGCGCTTGCCCTTGGAGAGCGGCAGTAGGCGGTGCGGGCAGCGATCCTCGAGCGCCGCGACCGCGCCATCGGACTTGCGAAACATCACGACATTGTCGCCGAGGATGGTGAAGCGGCGCAGCTCGTCGTCGATTTCCGTCGACCAGCCAGCGACATACCAGGCGTTCTTCACGAAATTCGTCATCGTCTTGCTCCCTTGCAATCTCGCTCGGTTCGTCAGCGAAGTCCTGTTCCGTTCAGCGCAATCCGTCGGCGCCCTCGATCTCGTCCTGTCTCAGGCCGCCCACCCGGGGCAGCGGTCGTCCGGATTGTTGCAGCACCACCGCGACAACGATCTCGCGCGGGCGGGGCGCGTCGGGCAGGCGCAGGCGCATGGCGTCGAAATGGCTGCGCACGTAAGCGGCATCCTTGTGGCCAAGCGGCACGTCGAGGATCTCGCCGGCGCGGCCGATGGCCTTTGACGAGGGCACCAGCGCCTTGCCGCCGCCGATCACCGCGCGCAGCGGCGCGCCGAGCTTGGGGTGCAGCAGCGCCGCGGCGTGCTCCAGCTCGCCAAGCTCGCCCACCAGCGCGGCCTTGCCGTAGCCCTCGATGTCGTCCGGGGCGCAGCCGAGCGCGGCCAGCGCCTCGTTGCCCAAGCGCGTGCCGAGCTCTGCGCCGGTCTCGATCAGCTCCGAGAGGTCCTTGACATAGGTGCCGGCGAAAGGGTTCTCGATCACCGCGGCGGCGAGTGCCCGGCGGGCGGGCGGCGTCACCGCCTGGCCCATCTCGGAGCGGGTCTCCTCGACCAGCGTGATGATCTTGCGCAGCTTCAACGTAGACCGTCCTCGCCCTTGACCTGATCCTTGGTGAGACCGCCGATGCGGGCATGGATGCGGCCCGCGGTGGTCATCACCAGAACCAGCGCGATCTCGTTGGGGCGCGGCGCGTCGGGCACGCCGACCTCGACCGCATCGTAATGGGTGCGCACGTAGGAGGCATTGGTGTGGGTCACCGGCACGTCGAGGCGGGTGCCGGCGGCACCGACCTTCTTGGTCGAGGGCACGATGGCCATGCTCTCCGCGATGGCGTCGCGCATGGCGTAGCCGCCGGGCACGTGCCAGAGCGCGCCATGCTCGATCTCGCCATTGACGCCGACGATGGCCCCCTTGCCGTAGCCTTCCACCACGGAGGCATCGCCGCCGAGCGCGTCGATGCACATCTTGGCCATCTCGGCGCCGAGCGGTTCGAGATCTTTCATGAAGGGCAGGATGTCCTCGACATAGGCGCCGGCATAGGGATTCTCGATCACCGCTATGGCGGCGGCGCGCTTCTGCGGCGCCTCGGGGGCAGGGCCGCCCTCGTGGAAGATGGTTTCGACCTGGACCAGCGTCTTGCGGACCTTCACCTCAGGCATATTCAGGCTCCTCCTGGGAAATGGCATCGCCGATGGCCGTGCGCTGGCCTGCCACGGCAAGGCAGGCGGCGCGGATCAGGCCGCGGCGGATGTAGTCTTGTGCCAGCGCGTGCCCGGCGTCCAGCGCCTGTCGCGCCTCATCGGGGGCAAGCGGACCGACATTTGTGGTGACGTACCGCGCGCCGAGATCGCTGTCCGGGGCGAGGTCTCTGGCGGGCACGCGCGCGATGGCGGGGTGGCCGGGCAGATCGACGGCATTGGCAATCAGCGTGGCGGCCACATCGGCGGTGGCAGCATCGCGGGCCAGTACGGTGACCGCGTCGGCGATGCCCATCGACTGCGAGCGCCCGCGCCAGCCGCTGGTGGCGACACCGCCGATGCCGTCGCCGGGGCCGATGACGGCGCGGCCGCCGGGGGCACGGATGATCGGGTCTTCGCAGATCGCCAGCCGCAGCGGGCTCTGACCGGTCCAGAGCGCGATGTCGCCGCCGTTGTTCACATGCGCGCTGTCGAGCCCGTGGCCGGGCACCAGCATCGCGGCGAGCACGTGATCGGCCACCGAGCCAGCCACCGCCGCCATTGGCGTGACGAAGGTTTCGCTGAAGGGGGCGGCGGCTGACACCATGCGGTTTGCCACCGGGCCCATCGGCTGGGCGCCGCGTGGCGCGCGCAGGCGGGGCAGCTCCTGGCAGAGTGTGGGCAGCACCGGCTCGAACGCTTCGTGGGCGCGGCGCAGGGCGGATTTCGCGGCCTCGGGCACGCCCTTCGCGGTCACGATTAGGTCGATGGGGCCGTGGGTCAGCCGCATCCGCCCATCGCGGGCAAAGCGCACCACGGGGCCCTCGCGAAAGCTCATTTCAACGGCTCCTTGCCAACCGGCCAGGGCGCGCCGCTCTTGCGGCTCTCCGAGCGCTGGCCCGACAGGCGGTGATCGCTCTGCCGCGGATGCACGCCCTTGAGCGCATCCTCGAGCGGCATCACGTAATCCATGTGACCGCCAAGCGCCTGGTAGTCGGCGCGCGACATGGTGAACTCGATCGGAGCGACCAGCGCCGGGGTGGGCACGTAGCCGAAGGCGTTCTTCGGCATCTGCGTGACGTCCGACATGAAGGTGATGCCGCCGCCGGGCCACATCATCACCGGCGCGCCGCCGCAGGTGACGCGGGTGAGCCGCGACTGTACGGACCGGGTAAGCGAGACCGGGTTCTCGGTCACGCCAGAGCGCAATGAGCCGCCAGCGCCGGCCATGAACAGCACCGAGGCCATCGAGGGCTCGCAATTCTCCTCGATGCGTTGCACCGACGGCAACAGCCGCGCGGGCATCTCCTTCTGCACCGGCACGAGGTCGTCGTTGAGCTCGTAATAGGCGGCGTGCTCGCCGGTGGTCGAAACCATGAGGATCGACAGCCCCGGCCAGGCCTCGGGTTTGAATGTATCGAGGATCGCCAGCGGATCCGAGAGGTCGGTGCCGCCCCATCCGGTGCCGGGCTCGGCGACCTGAAAGTAGCGCCCGGGGGTCGAGCGGCGGCCCTTGATCTTGATGCCGGTGGGCTTCCAGCCGATGACCTTGCCGGCCTGGTGCTCGGACATGACGCCGGTGATGTGGTCGTCGACCACCACCACCTCGTCGACCAGCCCCTGCCATTGCGCCGCGAACATGCCGACGGTGGCCGAGCCGCAGCCGACGCGCATGCGCTCTTCCGCCTGGCCGTTGACGATCGGAGCCTGTCCGGCGGTGATCTCGAGATCGACGCCATTGTCGATGGTGAGTGCCACGCTCTCGCCGTTGCACAGCGCCAGCAGCGCAGAGCAGGTGGCGCGACCCTCTTTCTTGGATCCGCCGGTAAGGTGATTCACCCCGCCCAACGACAGCATCTGCGAGCCGTATTCCGAGGTCGTCACGTGGCCGATGACCTCGCCCTCGGCGCGCACCCAGGCGCATTCGGAGCCGAGGTGGCGATCGGTGTCGATCTTCACCTTGGCGCCGCAATAGGAAAAGATCCCCTCGGTCACCACGGTGATCATGTCGGCATCCGCCGCCGTTGATGCGACGATGAACGGTGCGGGCTTGTAATCGGGATAGGTGGTGCCCGAGCCCACGGCGGTGAGGAAGGCTTCGTCGCCCGAGACGATGTCGCCATCCCACTCGCGGTCGAGGAAGGGCACCAGCGCCACGTCCTCGCGGTTCTCCAGGATGGTCAGCGGGTCCAGACGCACCAATTCGCCGCCCTCGTTGGCGTAGCGGTCGCAGGCCCCGGCGCGGCCCTCGGCGATATAGCACATCACCGGGCAGGCATCGCAGCGAATCTTTTCGGGCTTGTCCGCTCGCTTGCGTTTTACCGGGGGCGTCTCAACGGTCACGTGCGGGCTCCTTGGCTGGCCATGTGGCGTCATTGCGTCGTAATTCGTTTGTATACGAACGCATGGCCCCGGCCACTCTGTCAAGCGGCATGGTGTGACGGCGCGGGGCGAGATGGACCTGTGTCGCGTTTTTCAGCATTCTGCCAGATGCGGGCGATGGGCGCGATGAAGGCGATTGACAGAAATCGGAAACCGCCCCTACGCTCGCTCTCAAATCGTTCGCACACGAATGAAGTGCGGCGGAAAAGGCGGCGCAGACCGACCAACCCAGCGACCAGCAAGGAGAAAGCCCAATGCCACTGCATCGCCCCGAATCGCTCGACGCTGCGCTCGAGCTTCTGCAGGGCGGCAGGGCGGTCGTCCTTGGCGGCGGCACCGACCTTTACCCGGCGCTGCGCGACGGCACACCGCCGCCGGAGATGGTGGACCTCACGCGAATCGACGGGCTGCGCGGCATCTCTCGCAGCGGGGATGGCTGGCGCATCGGCGGGGCAACCACGTGGACGCAGGTGGTGAAGGCCGAGCTGCCGCCGCTCTTCGACGGGCTCAAGGCCGCCGCGCGCGAGGTCGGCTCGGTGCAGATCCAGAACGCCGGGACCGTGGCCGGCAACCTCTGCAACGCCTCTCCGGCGGCCGATGGCGTGCCGGCGCTGCTGGCGCTCGATGCGCAGGTCGAACTGGCCGCGCCCTCGGGGATGCGGCGGATGCCGCTGAGCGACTTCATCACCGGCCCGCGCGCCACGAAGCTGGTGCCGGGCGAGATCCTCACCGCGCTCTTCATCCCAGAGGCCACGGGGCAGGGCGCCTTCCTCAAGCTCGGCGCGCGGCGCTACCTGGTGATCTCCATCGCCATGGTCTCTGCGGTGGTCGAGATGGAGGGCGACACCGTCAAGAGCGCGCGCCTCGCCGTGGGTGCCTGCTCCCCGGTGGCGCGGCGGCTTCCGACACTGGAGGCGACGCTCGCCGGCAAGAGCATAGCGCAGGCCGAGCAGGCCGCGCTGGACTACGGCTACCCCGAGCTCAGCCCCATCGACGACGTGCGTGCCGGCGCTGGCTACCGTCGGGAGGCCGTTGCCACGCTGGTGGCCCGTGCGCTTTCGCAGGCCGCTCTCACCGACAAGGAGGTGCCCCATGTCGCTTGATGCGCCGCAGGGCCATATCGGCTTCACCCTCAACGGGTCCGAGATCACCGTGCCCGCCGATCCCACCGCGCGTCTCTCGGAGGTGCTGCGCGAGAGTGCCGGGGCGCGTGACGTCAAGGTCGGCTGCAATGCCGGCGATTGCGGCGCCTGCACGGTGCTGCTCGACGGCGCGCCGGTCTGCGCCTGCATGATCGCCGCCGGGCAGGCGCAAGGTTGCGAGATCGAGACGCAGGCCGGGCTGGTGGCGGGCGACCGCGACGCCGAGCGTCTGGCGCAGAGCTTCCAGCGCCATCAGGCGGCGCAGTGCGGCATCTGCACCCCGGGCATGATGGTCTCGGCCGTCGCGCTGCTGCGCTCGGGCGAGGACCTGACCGAAGAGAGCGTCTCGGACGCATTGGGTGGTGTGCTCTGCCGCTGCACGGGGTATCGCAAGATCATCGCCGCCGTGCTCGACGCCTCGACGGCGGCCCCCCTGGCGGAAGGCGGCGTCGGCGCGCCCATTGCGCGGCTTGACGGCTGGCAGAAGGTCAATGGCAGCGAGCGCTTCGGCGATGACGTGGCGCCGGCGGATGCGCTCACCGTGCAGGTGATCCGGTCGCCGTTCCACCGGGCAAGCTTCAGCTTCGGCGATCTCGAGACCTTCCGCGAGGAGAACGCCCTCGAGCTGATCCTCACCTCCGCCGATATCCCCGGCGAGAACCGTTTCGGCGTAATCCCCGGCTTCGAGGACCAGCCGGTCTTTGCCGAAGGTGAGACCCGCTTCAAGGGCGAGGCGGTGGCCGCCGTGGTCGGCACGCCCGAGGCGCTGGCGGGGATGGAGCCGTTTCCCGTCGCATGGGAAGAGCTGGCGTCGGTGCTGACCCCGGAGGGGGCCGACACCGCCGTGCTGCTGCATGGGGACCGCGCCGACAACGTCATGTGCCGCGGCTATGTCGCGCGCGGCAATGCCGCCGAGGCGATGAGCAAGGCCGCGCATGTGGTTTCGGGCGAATTCTCCACCGGCTTCATCGAGCATGGCTATATCGAGCCCGAGGCCGCCTCGGCGCGGCGCGTGGGCGACCGCATCGAGGTGCAATGCTGCACGCAGGCGCCGTTCATGAACCGCGACGGCATCGCCGGGATCATGGGGCTGGCGCTGGAACAGGTGCGCATCCTGCCCACGGCCACGGGCGGCGGCTTCGGCTCCAAGCTCGACCTCACCGCGCAGCCCTACGTGGCGCTGGCGGCGTGGGTTCTGAACCGCCCGGTGCGCATCGCCTACACCCGCACCGAATCCATCGCGACCTCGACCAAGCGGCATCCGAGCCAGGTCCACATGGAGGTCGGCGCGGATGCGGAGGGTCGGATCAGCGCGGTGCGCTTCGACGGGGTGTTCAACACCGGCGCCTATGCCAGCTGGGGGCCGACGGTGGCCAACCGTGTGCCGATCCACGCCTCCGGCCCCTACAAGACCCCGAATTACGAGGCGAAAAGCGCCGGCATCCACACCAACACCGCCCCCGCAGGGGCCTTCCGCGGCTTCGGCGTGCCGCAATCGGCGGTGGCGCAGGAGCAGCTCTACGATCTGCTCGCCGAGAAGCTGGGCATGGACCGGCTCGACTTCCGGCGCCTCAACTGCCTCGGCAATGGCGATCCGACCGTGACCGGGCAGGTCTTCGAGGCCGGCATGGGCATCGACGCCTGCTTCGATGCGCTCAAGCCGCATTGGGACAAGGCGCTGGCCGAGGCCGAGACGTTCAACGCTTCGAACAAGGCCAGAAAGCGCGGCGTCGGCATCGCGGCGGGCTGGTATGGCTGCGGCAACACCTCGATCTCGAACCCCTCGACGATCCGCGCCGGCATCACGCCCGAAGGCACGCTCTGCCTGCACCAGGGCGCGGTCGATATCGGGCAGGGGGCCAACACCGTCATCACCCAGATCTTCGCCGAGGCGCTGGGCGTGCCGGTGGGCCAGATCACCATCCTCGGCCCCGACACAGACATTACGCCTGATGCCGGCAAGACGTCTGCCAGCCGCCAGACCTATATCTCGGGCAACGCCGCCCGCCTCTGCGGTGCCGCACTCCGGGCCAAGATCCTGCGTCAAGGCAATGTCTCCGAGGCAGCGACGATCACACTCGAGGATGGCGGCATCACGCTTTCGGACGCGGGCACAAAGGTGCGTGTCTTGCTCGAGCCCTCCGAGGGCTACGCCATAGAGGCAGTCGAGAGCTACGACCCGCCCACCACGCCGCTGGATGAGAACGGGCAGGGCGATCCCTACGCCGTCTTCGGCACCGCGGCCCAGATCTGCGAGCTCGAGGTCGACATGGCGCTGGGCACGGTCAAGCTCTTGCGCATCGTGGCGGCGCATGACGTTGGCCGCGCAATCAACCCGCTGCTGGTCGAGGGCCAGATCGAGGGCGGCGTGGCGCAGGGCATTGGCCTCGCGCTGATGGAAGAGTTCCTTCCCGGCCGCACCGAGAACCTGCACGACTATCTCATCCCCACCATCGGCGACGTGCCCCCGATCGAGAGCCTGATCATCGAGAGCGGCGATGCTCACGGCCCCTATGGCGCCAAGGGCCTCGGCGAGCACTGCCTGATCCCCACTGCGCCTGCGGTGCTCAATGCCATCGCGCACGCCACCGGCGCCCGCGTCCACCACCTTCCCGCCACGCCCGACACGGTGCGCGTGGCGATCCTCGCCTCAGGCAAGGGCGCGTGATGCTCGACCAAAAGACCCCGGCAGATGCCGCAGGAAAGGCCCCCGAGATGACCGACAAGACCCTCACCGGACGCTTCGCCGGGATTGACGTGGGCGGCACCTTCACCGACCTGGTGTTCTACGACAGCAAGGCGCGGGCGGTGAAGCTCGCCAAGGTGCCCACCACGCTCGACAACCAGTCGAAGGGGGTGCTTGCGGCGCTCGATGCGGCGGCGGTGGACGCCGCGGCGCTTGATCTCATCGTGCACGGCACCACCACCACCACCAACGCGGTACTCGAGCGTCAGCTCTGCAAGACCGGGCTGGTGACGACACTGGGCTTCCGCGACGTGCTCGAGCTTGGCCGCCGGACGCGCCCGCACGCCTATGGCATGACCGGCCAGTTCCGCCCGATCATTCCGCGCGACCTGCGGCTCGAGATCCCCGAGCGCATGCTGGCGGACGGCTCGGAATACGCGGCCCTCGACGAGGACGCGCTGCGCGCCGCGCTTGCGGAGCTGCTCGACAAGGGCTGCGAGGCGCTGGTGATCCACTTCCTGCATGCCTATGCCAACCCCGCCCACGAGATCCGCGGCGGCGAGATCGCCCGCGAGATCTGGCCCAACGGCAACATCACCCTCGGCCACGCGCTGATCTCGGAAAGCCGCGAGTTCGAACGCGGCGTGACCGCGGCGGTCAATGCCTCGGTGCAGCCGCTGTTGCGCCGCTATGTCGAGCGGCTGGCCGACCGGCTGTCGGAGCGCGGCTATGAGCGTGACCTCTTGGTGATGAACGGCAATGGTGGCATGGTCTCGGCCCGAGTGGTGGCCGAGGAGGCCGCCAAGACGGTGATGTCCGGTCCGGCGTCAGGTGTCATGGCCGCCGCCTATACCGGGCGGCGCGCCGGCATCCCCGATCTTCTGACCTATGACATGGGCGGCACCTCCACGGATGTGGCGATGATCCGCGGTGCCGATCCGGCGGTCTCGCACGAGATCGAGATCGAGTATGCCATGCCGATCCACGTGCCGATGGTCGACGTGCGCACCGTGGGGGCGGGTGGCGGCTCCATCGCGCGGGTTGACGCGGCGGGGCTCTTGCAGGTGGGGCCCGACAGCGCCGGCTCGGTGCCGGGGCCGATCTGCTACGGCAAGGGCGGCCTCGAGCCCACCATCTCGGATGCCAACATGGCGCTGGGCCGGATGGATCCGGGCAAGCTCAACACCATCTCCGGCGATGTCTCGCTCGAAACCATCCGCGCCGCCTTCCAGTCACGGCTCGGCGATGCGCTGGGGCTGGACGCCACCGAGGCGGCAGCGGCGGTGCTGCGCATCGCCACGGCCAAGATGGCCGACGCGGTGCGCATGGTGTCGATTTCGCTCGGCGAGGACCCGCGCGACTTCGCGCTCTTCGCCTTTGGTGGGGCCGGACCGCTGCACGCCTGCGCCATCGCGCGCGAGCTCGGCGTGCCGCGGGTGCTGGTACCGGCGCGGCCCGGCATCACCAACGCGCTGGGCTGCGTGGTGGCCGACCTGCGCCACGATTACGTGGCCACGGTGAACCAGCCGCTGGATGCCTGTGACATGGAGGAGGTGCACGCGCTCTTCGCCCGCCAGGTCGAGGAGGGCCGCGCCGCCATCGGGCGCGAGCGGGTCGAGATCGCCGAGGAGAAGATCTCCTTCTCGGTCGAGATGCGCTTCATCGGCCAGACCCACCTGCTGCGCGTGCCTCTGCCCTCGGCGACGCCCACGCGCGAGGCACTTCAGGCGCTGTTCGAGGAGGCCTATTTCAAGCGCTTCCAGGTCAAGCTGCCGGAAATCCGCCCGGCGCTGGTCAACGTCAACACCTCTGTCATCGGCCGCCGCCCCGAGATCGACCTCTCGGCGCTGATCGACCCCGCGGGCCGCAAGGCGACGCTGGACGAGGCCCGCACCGGCACCCGCCCGGTGTTCTTCGACGCCTGGATCGACACCCCGATCTACTGGCGCGACCACCTGCCGGCGGAAGCCACGCTTTCGGGGCCGGCCATCGTCGAGCAGATGGACTGCACCCTGGTGCTCGAGCCCGGCGACGTGGCCACGCAGGATACCGATGGCAATCTCATCGTGACCGTGGGGCCACGCACATGACCGGCGGCATCAAGAGCTCCGGCGCCGGAGTGTGGGTTTCACACCCCGCACCCTGGGCTCCGCCCACGTCAGGGCGAAACCGTCCCCCGGACGCTTTCCGGGACGCCCATCCGCCCCCCGTGGAGTATTTGCAACGTAAAGAAGCCGGGAGCGGCGCCCCTGTCTTCTCTTCGTCAAAAATACTCCCGCCGGAGGCATCCTCCCTTCCCGCCCTTGCTGTCTTCGGAGGTCTGACATGACGCTCGATCCCATCACCCTCACGGTCATCCAGTCCGGCCTGCAGCAGGTCTGCGACGAGATGGATCTGTCCTTCTCCCGCGCCGCCTTCTCGCCTGTGATCGCCGAAGCCAACGACCGCTCGGACGGGATCTATTCCGCCGAGGATGGCAGCCTGATCGCACAAGGCTCCCAGGGCCTGCCGGTCTTCGTCGGCGTGATGCAGTATTCCACCGCGACGCTGATCAGGATGATCGAAGAGGGCAAGGTGATCGCGCCGAAGCCCGGCGACATCTACATCGTCAACGATCCCTATCTCGGCGGCACCCACCTGATGGACGTGCGTTTTGCAATGCCGGTCTGGCGCAATGGCGAGATCTTCTGCTGGCTGTCCAACACCGGTCACTGGCCCGATACCGGCGGCGCGGTGCCCGGCGGGTTCTCGGCCTCGGCCACGGCGGTCGAGCAGGAGGGGCTGCGGTTGCCACCCGTGCGCCTGTTCAAGAACGGCGAGCTCGACCCCGAGATTTACGCCATCATCTGCTCCAACATTCGAGTCGCGGACCAGCGCATCGGCGACGTCAAGGCGCAGGCGGCGGCGCTCTACGTGGGTGAGGCGCGGCTCACCCGGCTGCTCGACCGCTACGGAGACGACACCGTGCGCGAGGCCATCCGCGAGCTGCGCAGCCGCGCCGCCGAGCAGATGCGGGCGCAGATCGCGCAGATCCCGCCCGGCACCTACCGCTCCACCGCCTATATCGACAGCGATGGCGTGGTGAACGAACCGCTCGAGATCAAGCTCGCGGTGACCGCCGATGGCGAAGGGCTGAGCTTCGATTTCGCGGGCTCCAGCCCGCCCTGCCAAGGGCCGATGAACTCGGTCATCGCCACCACGCTGAGCTCGGTCTACCTTGCCATGCGGCACATCTTTCCCGATGTGCCGATCAGCGCCGGCGCTTTCGAGCCGCTCACCGTCAAGCGCCCCGAGGGCACCTTCCTCGACGCGCAATACCCGCGCCCGGTCTCGGGCTGCGCGGCGGAGGTCAGCCAGCGCATCGCCGAGGCGGTGTTCGCGGCTCTGGTCGAGGCGCTGCCGGGCAAGGTGAGCGCGGCCCCCGCGGGCTCCTCGGGCAATTTCGCGCTGGGCGGCGAGGTGCCCGAGACCGGGCAGAGCTACGTCATGTACCAGATCTCGGGCGGCGGCTATGGCGGCTACGCGGGCGGCGACGGCATCTCCAACGGCTGCTCGACCATCGGCATCTCCAAGGCCCCCCCGGTGGAGATCATGGAGCAGCAATTCCCGGTGCTCTACCACCGCTATGCCCTGCGCGAGGGCTCGGGCGGGGCGGGCGCGCAGCGCGGCGGGTTCGGGCTCGACTACGAGGTCGAGATCCTCAAGGGGCAGGCGCGGGCGAGCTTTGTTATGGATCATGGTCGCTTCGGCCCGCAGGGGGCGCTCGGCGGCGGCGACGGCGCGGTCAACGAGGTGGCGGTGACGCGCGGCGGCGAGACCTTCACGCCGGCGCACCTGTCGAAGGCGCAGGACATCTCGCTGGTGGCGGGCGACCGGGTGCGGGTGAAGACCCCCGGCGGTGGCGGCTATGGCGATCCGGCGACTCGTGACCGGACACTGGTCGACGAGGACGTGCGGCTCGGGCGGTACTCGGCGGAAGAGGCGAAGCGGCTCTTTGGGTGAGCGCTTCCCCGGCGCGGAACAAGGCTGAAGGCTGCCGCGCCATCGTCATGCTGGAAGCATGCCTCTGGCATGGCCCGCCCCCCGGGCTGGCGATTTGTCTGGTCTGGGCGCTGAGTTGCGAGGTCCTTCGGATTTGGTCGGGATAAATCGAGAGGATCAAATCGAAAGATCGCCATCCCACGGACCGGCGATGGCGCGGCAGGCTCCGCGTCGTGGTGAGACGATGGGAACGTTCGAAAAAAACCGCCGGTCAGACCGGCGGGTTTCTACGTTCTTGTGATCGTGCCACCCGCGCCAGCGCGCGGGTGGCACGATCAGATATCAAGCGGCGGCGAGATCGCGCAGCACGTAGTGGAGTACGCCGCCGTGCTCGACATATTCCTTCTCGATCGCCGTATCGATGCGGCACTTGAGGGTGATCTCCTTGGTGGAGCCATCCGCATAGGTGATCGAGCAGGGCACCTCGGCCAGCGGGGTGATGGTGTCGAGCCCAGTGATCGAGACGGTCTCCTCGCCGGTCAGTTCCAGCGTCTTGCGGGTATCGCCGCCGGTGAACTCGAACGGGATCACGCCCATGCCCACGAGGTTCGAGCGGTGGATGCGCTCGAAGCTCTCGGCGATCACCGCCTTGACGCCCAGCAGCGCCGTGCCCTTGGCGGCCCAGTCGCGCGAGGACCCGGCGCCGTATTGCTCGCCACCGAAGATCACCAGCGGAGTGCCCTGCTCCTGATGTGCCATCGAGGCATCGTAGATCGAGGTCTGCTCGCCGTCGGGGCCCTTGGTGTAGCCGCCCTCGACGCCGTCCAGCATCTCGTTCTTGATGCGGATGTTGGCAAAGGTGCCGCGCATCATCACCTCGTGGTTGCCGCGCCGCGAGCCGTAGGAGTTGAACTCGCGCACGGGCACCTGACGCTCGATCAGGTACTGGCCGGCCGGGGTGCTTTCCTTGAACGAGCCGGCGGGCGAGATGTGGTCGGTGGTGATCATGTCACCCAGCAGGGCCAGCACCTTGGCGCCCTCGATATTGGTGATCTCGCCCGGCTCCTTGGACATGCCCTGGAAGTAGGGCGGGTTCTGCACGTAGGTCGAGCTCGCCGGCCAGTCATAGGTCTCGCCGCCGTTCACCTCCACGGACTGCCACTTCTCGTCGCCCTTGAACACGTCGGCATATTTCGACTGGAACGACTCGCGGGTCACGGTCTTCTCGACCAGCTCGGCGATCTCGGCATTCGAGGGCCAGATGTCCTTGAGATAGACATCGTTGCCATCCTTGTCGGTGCCGATCGGATCGGTGGCGATGTTGACGTTCATGTCGCCCACCAGCGCATAGGCCACCACCAGCGGCGGCGAAGCGAGGTAGTTTGCACGCACGTCGGGCGAGATCCGGCCCTCGAAGTTGCGGTTGCCCGACAGCACCGAGGTGGCGATCAGGTCATAGTCGTTGATCGCCTTCGAGATCGGCTCATCGAGCGGGCCGGAGTTGCCGATGCAGGTGGTGCAGCCATAGCCCACGAGGTTGAAGCCCACCGCGTCGAGATCCTCCTGCAGGCCGGCGGCCTCGAGATAGTCGGAGACGACCTTGGAGCCCGGGGCCAGCGAGGTCTTGACCCACGGCTTGCGGTTCAGGCCGAGCTCGCGCGCCTTGCGGGCGACGAGGCCGGCGCCGATCATCACGTAGGGGTTCGAGGTGTTGGTGCAGGACGTGATCGAGGCGATCACGATCGAGCCGTCATGCAGCTGGTAGGCGCCGTCGTCGGTCTTGTACCAGCCCTTCCTGTGGTGGCCCTGATCGCCGGGGATGTCCGCCGGCTCCGGTGCGCCGCCCTCGGCTTCCCAGCGGGCTTCCGAGCTCTCGGAGGCATCCTTGCCGGCGCGCTGGTCCTCGACGAACTTGGCAAAGGCCGGGGCCGCGCCGTCAAGCGCGATGTAATCCTGCGGGCGTTTGGGCCCGGAGATCGCGGGCACGATGGTGCCCATGTCGAGCTCGAGCGTATCGGTGTAGACCGGATCGTAATCGGGGGTGCGCCAGAAACCGTTCTCCTTGGCATAGGCCTCGACCAGCGCGATGCGGTCCTTCTCGCGGCCGGTCTGCTCGAGATAGCGGATGGTCTCGGCGTCGATCGGGAAGAAGCCGCAGGTGGCGCCGTATTCGGGGGCCATGTTGGCGATCGTGGCGCGCTGCGCCAGCGGCAGGTTGTCGAGGCCGGAGCCGTAGAACTCCACGAACTTGCCGACCACGCCCTTCTCGCGCAGCATCTCGACGACCTTGAGCACGAGGTCGGTGCCGGTGGTGCCTTCCATCATCTCGCCGGTGAGCTTGAAGCCCACCACCTCGGGGATCAGCATCGAGATCGGCTGGCCGAGCATCGCGGCCTCGGCCTCGATGCCGCCCACGCCCCAGCCCAGCACGGCGGCGCCGTTGACCATGGTGGTGTGGCTGTCGGTGCCCACCAGCGTATCGGGATAGGCGACCTCCTGGCCGTCCTGATCCTCGTCGGTCCAGACCGTCTGGGCGAGGTATTCGAGGTTCACCTGGTGGCAAATGCCGGTGCCCGGGGGCACGACGCGGAAGTTGTTGAACGCCGACTGGCCCCACTTGAGGAACTCGTAGCGCTCGATGTTGCGCTCGTATTCGCGATCCACGTTCATCTGGAAGGCGCGCGGGTTGCCGAACTCGTCGATCATCACAGAGTGGTCGATCACCAGATCGACCGGGTTCAGCGGGTTGATCTTCTGGGCGTCGCCGCCAAGCGCCTTGATGCCGTCGCGCATCGCGGCAAGGTCGACCACCGCCGGCACGCCGGTGAAGTCCTGCATCAATACGCGGGCAGGGCGATAGGCGAGCTCGCGGTTGCCCTTGCCGCCGTCCTTGGCCCAGTCGGAGAACGCCTTGATGTCATCCACCGAGACGGTCTTGCCATCCTCGAAGCGGAGCATGTTCTCGAGCACGACCTTCAGCGCCGCGGGCAGCTTGGAGAAATCGCCGAGCCCGGCCGCCTCGGCGGCGGGGATGGAATAATAGGCATAGCTCTTGCCGTTCACCTCAAGCGTCTTGCGCGTCTTGGATGTGTCGTGTCCGACCGTGATAGGCATGTCTGGCTCCCTTGCATGAAGGCTGGAGAAAAGCGTGTGCTTCTCAAATAACTGGCGCATGAACATCTAGTCTTCAAGGGCTTTGCGCCAAATTGTATACCGTAGAATACCAAATGTTTTGCATTCGTGCCACGGCTGGCGCGCTTCACCTGCTCTCGCAAAACCTTGATTGGTTATTTCAAGCGCGTTTGGATACCCCGGATCGGGGGAAAAACAGGGAAAAGACCACCGATGCTTCGACAAAGCCGATGGAGCCACTGGATCGCCGCTGCCTGTCTTGCCGTTTCGGCGACGGTGGCCGGCGCGGACGAGCATCCCGTGGTGGTCGAACTGTTCACCTCGCAGGGCTGTGCCTCGTGCCCGGCGGCGGATGCGATCCTGGCCGAGCTCGGCGAGCAGGAGAACGTGATCCCGCTGGCGCTGCATGTCGATTACTGGGACTACATCGGCTGGAAGGACAATTTCGCCGATCCGGTCTTCACCAAGCGGCAGAAGGGCTATGCCCGGTCCGCCGGTCGGCGGTCGATCTACACGCCCCAGATGATGGTGGGCGGGGTCTACGACGTGGTCGGCTCACGCCCGATGAAGGTTGTCGACGCGATCCGCCACGCCAGCGAGAAGCCGGCGCAGGCGCGGGTCAGTCTGAGCCGCGACGGCGACACGCTTCAGATCACCGCTCAGCCGCTGTCGGCGCTGCCGGAAACCGTGGTGCAAATGGTGCGCTATTCCCCGCGCGAACGCGTCGACATCCTGGATGGCGAAAACGCCGGGCGTGAAATCACCTATACCCATGTGGCGCATGGCTGGCAGGTGTTGGGCGTCTGGAACGGCGATGCCGATCTCGAGATGAACGTCGCGCTTGAGGGATCCGACCCGGTGGTCGTGATGCTTCAGGAGAAGGATTACGGCGCCATTCTCGCCGCCGCGCGCTTGCGCTGACGCTTGGCCTGCCGTTTCGGTTTCCAGCGTCGGTGAATCCAGAACCACTGACCGGGATCCGCCTCGATCCGCGCCTCGAGCCGGCGGGTCGCCGCGCGCATCATCTCGACCGGATCACCATGCGGGATCGGCGCCTCGAACACCGCCTCGAAGGACACGCCGTCGGGCTGCCGGATGCCGAAGAACGGCACGAAGAGCGCGTCGGTCTTGACCGCGATCTCCGCGCTCGAGGTCAGGGTGGGGGCGGGCTGGCCGAGGAAGTCGATCGGCGTGCCGTCGCTGCTGTAGACATCGAAGAGCAGCACGCCCATGCCGCCGCCGCGGATGTGCTTCAACAGGCCCATGGTCCCGCGCCGGCCCTGTTCGAAGACCGGGTCCGACAGCGCGTGCATGTTGGCGGCGTAATGCTCGTTGAAGAACGGGTTGGCCATTGGACGGTAGAGCCCGCCGATGCGCCAGCCACGCGCCACCAACGCCGCGCGCGGGGCTTCGAAATTGCCGTAATGGCCGGTGACGAAAAGCACGGGGCGGCCCTCGGCGCGGGCGCGCTCTATCTCGGGCAGGCCGTCTCCGGAGACCGGGGCATCCTTCATGCGCTCGAGCAGGCCGGCGACGTCGTAATTCTCGATCATCGTGCGGCCGGCATTCTCGGTCACCTCGTCGGCGATGCGCTGGCGCTCGGGCTCGGGCAGGTCGGGCCAGACATGGGCGAGGTTGTCGAGCACGCGGGTCCGGTAGCCGGCGAGCGGCGCGATGACCCGGCGCACGGCCCAGCCCATGATCCGCAGACGGCTGCGCAGGGGCAGGGTGAGCGCCAGCGCGATCAGGCCGCGCAGGGCGCGGTCCGCCATCCAATCGGCCCAGCCGCCGCGCGGTGTGTCCTTGCTCTTGCCCAAGCGTCCGCTCCTGTCGTTGCGGGCGAAGAGATAGGCCGGGCGGCCGCGCGGCACAAGCGCCAGGTCCCGGAAGGGGGCTGCGCGCGGAGGCCTTGCGCCGGGTTGGGCCATCGTGTTTCACCGCCGACGCTCAGTCGTCGTCGCCGTCGGGATCGCGCAGCTCGATCTCTCCGGTATTGACGAGGTCGCGGATCGCCGAGACCACCTCGTTCATCGCGGCCTCGCCCTTCTTGGCGTTGACGCTCATCCCGGCGGCATCCTCGCGCAGCGAGCCCGACATGCGCTTGGACACGTTCTCGAGGATGAACTCGACCGCCTTGAGATCGTCCTCGCTGCTAGAGGCGGCGATGGCCATGGTCAGCACATCGCCGGGCACGTCGCGCGTGATCTTGGGCACATCCTCGGGCTTCAACCGCTCGGGGATGTTGGCGAAGGTGAAGATCGCCTTGCGCACCGCCTCGGCGAAGTCCTTGTCGGTCTCTTCCAGCCCTTCGAGCACCTCGTCGCGCTTGGCGCTGGCGGCATAGTTGAGGATCGCGCCGACCCGTTCGTTGGGCTTTTTCTCGAAGGCGCGGGGCGGTTCGGCATCGAGCTGGGCGGCGATGCTGAGGCCGATGCGATCGACCGCCTCGGGGCTGACGCCGGCGGTCATCGAGATGGCGTAGCTGATGCGCCGGGCACGATCACCGGGCAAACGGGCGAGCACCTTGGCGGCCTTCGCGGTCTCGATCTTGGACATCATGACTGCCGCGACCTCGGTCGATTCGCCCAGAACCAGCGTCTCGAGCCGCTCTTCTTCGAGCCCGTTGATCCGTTCCCACGGGTCGCCGGTCTGGCGCACCCCGGCCTCCTTGCGCAGGCGCGCGGCGGTGCGGTGGCTGATGCGCCCGTCGAGCGCCGAGAGCGCGCCGGCCATGTCGCCGGGGAAGGACATGCCGATCTGTTCGAGCTCGTTGGTGAATTCCTCGATCACGCTGTTCAGCGTTTCCCGGTCGATATAGCGCATGCGGCCGAGCTGCGCCGTGAGCTCGGCCTGGAGATCGTCCGGCAGGGCGGAGAGCGGAATGTCGGCACCCTCGTTGAGCAGGAACTGCACCACGATGGCGGCCTTGGCGCGCCGGGTCAGCGGACCGCGACCGGAGGAGGGGCCGGGAAGGGCGGCGAGAGAGGAAGCGTGGGACATGGACACCGCTTGGGATGGGACATCCGAAGAGGTAGCGCGTCGGGGTTAACGAAGCCTCATCAAATGACGGCTTGCGGGCCGCGACGAAAAAAGGCGACCCGTTGGGCCGCCTCGATCCAGCTCCGTGAGCGATGTGTCAGCCGGAGATGACCTTGCAGGTGCCGGTGGCGGCGTCAAACACCGTGCCGGCGGCGCAGCTCACCTTGGCCTCGCTATGGCCGGTGCAGGCTGCGGTGGCGGCGAAGGGGGCCACGGCGAGGGCAGCGGCGGTCAGTAGGGTCTTGATCGTCATCTTGCGTCCTCCTGTTGGAATACGGGAAGGCTAGCACGGGTTGACGTGGCGGCAAAAAGAAACCGCGCGGATGTCGGTTTCACATCGCCGTGACGGGGAGAGCTTCGGCAAAACGCCGGCTGTCGCCGGCGATGCACCACCGTGGTGGTGCGCCTCCGGCCGGGCACGCTGCACGTCCGGCCGGAGGCTATGGGCAAGGCGCGGCTTATTCGCCGAAGACGCGCTTGAAGATCGTGTCCACGTGCTTGGTGTGGTAGCCCATGTCGAACTTCTCGTTGATGCCGTCGACACCGAGGGCGGCCACGACCTCTTCGTCCGCCAGCAGCAGCTCGCGGAAATCGAGGCGCTCTTCCCAGACCTTGAGCGCGTTGCGCTGGACCATGGAATAAGCATCCTCGCGGCTCACGCCGGCCTGGGTCAGCGCCAGCAGCACGCGCTGCGACATCACCAGCCCGGGGAACTTGTTCATGTTGTCGAGCATGTTCTGCGGGTAGATGATCATCTTGTCGACCACGCCCGCGAGGCGGTTCAGCGCGAAGTCGAGGGTGATGGTGGCGTCAGGACCGATGCCGCGCTCGACCGAGCTGTGCGAGATGTCGCGCTCGTGCCACAGCGCCACGTTCTCCATCGCCGGGATCACCGTCATCCGCACGAGGCGGGCGAGGCCGGTGAGGTTCTCGGTCAGCACCGGGTTCTTCTTGTGCGGCATCGCCGAGGAGCCCTTCTGGCCCATCGAGAAGAACTCGGCGCCTTCCAGCACCTCGGTGCGCTGCATGTGGCGGATCTCGATGGCGATGTTCTCGATCGAGGAGGCGATCACGCCAAGCGTGGCGAAGAACATGGCGTGACGGTCACGCGGGATCACCTGGGTCGAGATCGGCTCGGCGCGCAGGCCGAGCTTTTCACAGACATGCTCCTCCACCGCCGGGTCGATGTTGGCGAAGGTGCCGACGGCGCCAGAGATCGCGCCGGTTGCGATCTCCCACTTGGCCTTCTCGAGACGGTTCTTGTTGCGGTCCATCTCGGCGTAGAACCGCGCGAAGGTCAGGCCCATGGTGGTCGGCTCGGCGTGGATGCCGTGGCTGCGGCCGACGCGGACCGTCATCTTGTGCTCGAGCGCACGCTTCTTCAGCGCCGCGAGCACCTTGTCGACGCCCTCGAGCAGGATGTCTGCGGCGCGGACCAGCTGCACGTTGAGGCAGGTGTCGAGCACGTCGGAGCTGGTCATGCCCTGGTGCACGAAGCGCGCCTCGTCGGAGCCCACATGCTCGGCGAGGTGGGTCAGGAAGGCGATGACGTCATGCTTGGTGACGGCTTCGATCTCGTCGATGCGGGCGACGTCGAACTCGACATCCTTGGCTTTCCAGACGGCGTCAGCGTTTTCCTGCGGGATCACGCCAAGCTTGGCCTGCGCGTCGCAGGCATGGGCCTCGATCTCGTACCAGATGCGGAACTTGGTGGCGGGCTCCCAGATCGCGGTCATCTCGGGGCGGGCATAACGGGGGATCATCGGCTGTCCTCGGGGTTGCGTGCGGATTGCGCGCGTCATAGGGCGTGAGGGGCTGGGCGGCAAGGGTCGGCTGCCTTTGCGGCAGGCGGGGCGCGCAAGAGGGCGCTGTCCGATGGTCGCCCGAGCCGCGACGCCGGGGCAAGAGGGGGCGCTGCCCCCGCCGCAGCGGAGCTGCGACTCCCCCGGAGTATTTTGGACGTAGAGAAGGACAAGGCGATGCGCGGGTTGGAGGGGTTTCTCGGGACATGGCAGCTTGAGCGGGAGATCTCGCACGGCGATGGCAGCTCTGCGCGGTTCGAAGGGGTGGCCGAATGGCGGCCCGAGGGCGAGGGCGCGGTCTATGTCGAGCGTGGCGAGCTCATGATGGGGCAGGGGCGCTTCGCGGCCGAGCGGCGCTATCTCTGGGACCGCGACCTGCGGGTGTTCTTCGATGACGGGCGGTTCTTTCACCAGGTCCCCGAGGAGGGGGGCGCTGCGGCGCATTGGTGCGATCCCGACCAGTACGACGTGCATTACGATTTCAGCCGCTGGCCGGAGTGGCAGGCGCGCTGGCAGGTGCGGGGGCCCCGCAAGGACTATGTCATGGTCTCGCGCTACCTGCCGGTGGGGCCGTCAAAGCAGTGAGATTTCCGTGGCTTGTGCCCGGGTATACGTTTGTATCCCGCTAAGGCGCTGAAACGGCTGGTGAAATTTTCTTTACTTCGGGCGGGGGCCTTGTAGGTTTCGGCAGATGACTGCCCGAGGACGCCCCATGCCCCCGATCGAGGACCACCCGCTGCGCTACCAGCTCGCCAACGAGCTGCACGCCCGCCCGTTTCCCGCGCTGCAGGCGCCGGCGCGGGCGGTCTACCTTGCCATCAAGAAGGCGCAGGACGCGGCCTCGCGCGACCGCTCGGAGGATCTCGATCACCTGCTCGACCTGCTCGACCGCTACGGCACCCAGCATCCGCAGCCCGGAGCGACGCATTTCACCGCCGCCATCGGCAAGCACGTGCTGAAATGGGAGCAGCATACCGAGTTCGTCACCTACACGGTGTTTCTCAACGGGCTTGGCGAGCGGCCCTACGATCCGGCAGATTTCGAGGTGTTTCCGGATGACTGGCTGCGCGATGCGCCGGGCGTGCGGGTGACCTCGGCGATGCTGCGGATCTGCGAGCGCCCCGAGGACGAGGATCGGATCAACGATATGACGCGGGACTGGATGGTGGCCGACAGCCTCGCGGTGAGCCGGGTGATCGACGATGCCGTCGTGGTGGCGGGCGACTTCCGCATCGACGAGGGCGGCCATCTGCGCTTTGCGGTGTTCCCGCGCAGCGATGTCGGGGTGCGCAGGGTCGGGCGCATCGTGCAGCGGCTCTGCGAGATCGAGACCTACAAGGCGCTGTCAATGCTGGGGTTCACCCGGGTGCGGGCAATCCAGCCGCGGATGACCGAGATCGACGAGGAGCTGACCCGGCTGATGACCGCCATGACCCATAGCGACGCGCCCGAGGAAGAGACGCTGCAGGCATTGCTAAGGGTGTCCTCCGAGCTCGAGACCCTGTCGGCGCAGACCGCGTTCCGGCTCTCGGCGACCGGTGCCTATGAAGCGCTGGTGACGCAGCGCATCGCCGTGCTGCGGGAGGAGCGCTTCGAGGGGCGTCAGACCTTCCGCGAGTTCATGGCGCGGCGCTTCGATCCGGCCATGCGCACTGTGAAGAGCGCCGAGAAACGGCTCGAGGCGATGTCGGCGCGGGCGATGCGGGCAGGCGATCTGCTGCGCACGCGGGTCGAGGTCAAACGCTCGGCACAGAATCAGGACCTGCTCGAGAGCATGGACCGGCGCGCCGGGTTGCAGCTGCGGCTGCAGCACACGGTCGAGGGGCTTTCGGTCGTGGCGATCAGCTATTACGCGGTGTCGCTGGTGGCCTACCTGCTTTACCCGCTTGCGGGGATGGCGGGGCTCAGCAAGGGCATGATGACAGCGCTGGTGGTGCCGCCGGTGGTGCTGGCGGTCTGGCTCGGGCTCAGGCGCATCCGCGCCAAGGTCGAGGGCGGCGAGGCTCACGAATAGCGGTAGCCGAGATCCGCCTCGCGCCCGAGATCGAGCTGGCTTTGCAGGAAGGTGAGATCCTCCGGCGAGAGCAGGTCCGGCGTCGAGGGGCGCTCTTCGACCGAGGGCAGGAAACGCGAGCCGAGGCGCTTGACCACCGGGCGATAGGTTTGCGGCGCGGGCGGCAGAGTAAGCCGTTTCTCCAGCGTTTTCAAAAAGCCCTGGGGATCTCCTTGCACGGTTTCCAGCCGGCAGAAGATGACCGAGCAGCCGCGGTTGAGAAAGCCCAGCAGCCCCTCGAGCTTGGCGCGGCGCAGGGCGAAGAGATTGGCGAAGGGCGCCCCTGTCAGCGGATGGCGGTCGAGTTGCAGCGCCTCGCCGCTGCCGCCATGCGCCTGCACCTGCGGGAAGTAGCGCGGCCGGTCGGCGATGGTGGCCCACTCGGCGCGCAGGAACGCGGCGAAGGGCAGGCGCTGCATCGCGGGCGGGCAGTGCCAGGGTTTCGAGTGCATCGACAGCGCCCATTCGGCGGCGTGGCGGATGACGCAGATCACCGCGAGATCGGCGGGGATCGCGGTCATGTGCGGGAAGCCGTGCTTCCAGCCGAAATCGTCGCTCGGGGCCAGCGCGGTGTTCCGCCCGATCAGGCGCTTGACGTAATTGGTGCCAGAGGACCGCTCGCCGAAGACCTGGTAGCGGGTGATCTTCGCTCCGGTCAGGGCAAAATGCAGGCCGGTCTCGGGGAAGTCGTCGGGGATCATGCGGACGGGCCTCGCGTGATATGCCCGCAACGCTGGCGGGCCGGGCTGGCAATGGCGATTCTCTTTAGAGTGACATGCCGATAGGCTATTGCCGGGGCAGCTGGCAAGAAAGGGATGGGGCGGATGCAATCGGTCGTGGCGGCGGTGACGATGGTGCGGGACGACGCGTTCTTCCTGAAGGCGTGGCTGCGCCATTACGGCGAGATGCTGGGGCGCGAGAACTGCTACATCGTCAACCACGGGCGCGGCGAGGAGGTCGCGACGCTGGCCGAGGGCTGCAACGTGATCGGCATCCCGGGCGATCCGCATCCGAATTTCGACATGAAGCGCTGGCGGCTGCTGAACGGTGTCGTGGCGGGGCTGCGCAGCTATTACAAACATGTCATCGTGGGCGATGTGGACGAGCTGGTCGTGCTCGACCCAGAGGAGGGGCGCGGGCTGGTGGACTATCTTGCCGAGCAGCCGCTGCGGCGGGTGCTGACGCCTCTGGGGCTCGAGGTGATCCATCGCATCGATCTTGAAGAGCAGGCGATCGAGGGGCAGATCCTCGGGCCGCGCCGTCACGTGCGGCTGGCGCCGCATTACTCCAAGCCCTGCGTGCTCTCGCTCGGCACCAAGATTGCGCGCGGCGGGCATTTCACCCAGGCCTCGAAGCTTTTTACGCCGGATCCGCTGTACCTTTTCCACCTGAAGTTCTGCGACTTCGGCACCTATGTCGAGGCGATGGACCGGCGCAACGCCGTCACCGAAGAGATCGGCGTGGGCGTGAAGGAGGCCGCGATCGGGCGCCACTGGTTCGCAGAGGCGCGGGGCGAGGACCGCGCGCTCTTCGAGGGCTTTGCGGCGTTGCCGATGCAGGAGGGGTTCGACCTCGCCTGGGTGCGCAAGCGCATGAAGCGGAGTTGGAAGGCGCGGGGCGAGACCGGCTACTGGCAGTTCGACCGGCCCGAGTATGACCAGCAATACCTGCTGCCCGAGCGGTTCAGCGGGCTGTTCTGAGCAAGCGGTGCGGGAGGTGGGGCGTTGGCGGTATGCCTGCCTCCTGGCAGAAACACCGATGACCGCCGCAAGCGGCGGTCAGGGCGCGTGGGCTTTTCCGATGCGTGAGGGGGGCGCGATCGGTCGGCGCGTCACGATGGGATCAGGTCACAGGGATCAGTTCAGGCCGTTCGAGGACACGAAGGCGATCGAGGCGAGATCGATATTGGCGGTGCTCGAAGCGGCGACGATCAGCGAACGAGAGTTCTGATCGATCATCCCGAGGCCCGCGTCGAAGACGCTTGCCGGGGTGTAGACCAGCGCGCCGGCGGCGAGGGCACCGGCCAGAAGGCCCCCGGAGTTGCGCTTGTCGGTGCTGGCGCGGCGCGCCATCAGGAAGCGGAACAGGTGGATGCCGAGCATCACCGCGGAAACCGCGAGCAGGGCGGCCAGCATGAAGAACACGTAGTCGTGGTATTCGGCGGGCAGATTGCCCTGAAGCAGGCTGTTCTCGATATGGCCGCGGTTGCGGGCGACCGAGATCACCAGGTAGGCCCAGCCGAAGCCCATGATCAGCGACATGATCGGACGTGCGGGGGAAGAGAAGGACTTCTTCACCTCGCCATGGCGCGAGAATTCGGGGTCAATGCGGCTGACCCGTGCTTTGAAGTCCTGCTGCGTCATCTTGCGAAACGTGTAGTTTCTCATGATCCGTTCCTTGACCCTTCGACCCTTCAGATCGTCTTTTTGGGAGAAGGCTGATCCCCATGGGGGCCTTTCCTATCCTTAAGGGTAGGCTAGGAAGCAATCATGGCGGATTTGTGCGCCGATTACGGCTGCAACGGGATTTGAAAACGGAAATTTCTCGAAGTTTTTCGGTATCTTTGGGGGAATTAGGCGGAACGTGACAACTTTATGGCGATTAGATGCGCTTCCTGACACTTTTCCCACTCTGAAGTCTTTCTGGGGGTCTCTGAGGGGGAAACTTGATTCTCAAGAGTCCCCCTCAGGTTGTTCATCTGTCGTCAGGCTGACATTGCATCGAGGATCCGCGCCCAGCTGCGAATGCCCTTGTGATAGCTTTCGAGATCGTACTTCTCGTTGGGCGAGTGGATCTGGTCGTCATCCTTGCCCCAGCCTACCAGCATGGCGTCCATGTCGAGGATGGTCTTGAAGTAGCCGGCGATCGGGATCGAGCCGCCGCAGCCCGCATAGGCCGCCGGGTCGGGCCACTCGTCGGACAGCGCCTTGCGCGCCGCCTCGAAGCCCGGATGCTCGGTCGACATCTGCGAGGCGGGCGAGCAGCTGTGGTCGGTCCAGGCGATCTTGCAGTCGGCGGGCAGTTGCGCCTCGACCCAGGCACGGAAGTTCTTGCGGATTGCCTGCGGGTCCTGTGTGCCGACGAGGCGGAAGCTGATCTTGGCATGGGCCTCGGAGGGCAGCACGGTCTTGAAGCCGTCGCCGGTATAGCCCGACCAGATGCCGTTGATCTCGGCGGTGGGGCGGGCCCAGATCATCTCGAGCGGGGTGACGCTGTTTTCACCCGCGGGGACCGACAGCCCGACATCGCCGAGGAAGCCCTTGGCATCGAAGCCCAAGCCCTCCCACTGGGCCTTGAGCTCGTCCGACAGCTCCGGCACGCCTTCATAAAGCTCGGGCACCTGGATCACGCCGTTCTCATCGAAGAGCCCGCCGAGGATCTTGGTCAGAACGCGGGCGGGGTTCATGGCGATGCCGCCATACATGCCCGAGTGCAGATCCTTGTCGGGGCCGGTAATGGTCAGCTCCTCGCCGAGCAGGCCGCGGAGCATGGTCATGATCGCCGGGGTCTTCGACTGAAACAGGCCGGTGTCGCAGATCAGCGCGATCTCGGCTTTCAGCTCCTCCGCGTTCTCCTTCATGAACGGCACCAGCGAGGGCGAGCCGCTCTCTTCCTCGCCCTCGAGGAAGAAGGTGATCTTGCAGGGCAGCGCGCCGTGCTCGGCCTTCCACGCCCGACAGGCCTCGATGAAGGTCATCAGCTGGCCCTTGTCGTCCGAGCTGCCGCGGCCGCGGATCACCTTGCCCTTGGGCGTCTCCTCGATGGCCGGGTCGAACGGGTCGCGGTCCCACAGGTTCAGCGGATCGACCGGCTGCACATCATAATGGCCGTAGAACAGTACGTGCGGGCCGGGGCCATCGACATGGCCCACCACCATCGGGTGGCCCGGCGTGGCGCGTTTCTCGGCGCTGACGCCAAGCGACTGCAGATCCGCCACCAGCCAGTCGGCGGCCTTGTCGCACTCGGCCTTGTAGGCTGGGTCGGTCGAGATCGACTGGATGCGGAGAAGCTCGAGCAGACGATCGGTTGCGGCGGGGAGATCGCTGTCGATGCGGGCGAGAACGGCGTCGAGGGACATGCCATGTGCTCCTGTGGCTGTGGGGAGATTGGGTTCGCCGCGACCCTACCAGCGCCGTGGGCACTGTCCAGAGCAGGCGCTCAGACCGCCACCACCGCGAGCCCGGCCAGCACCATCCCGGCACCGAGCGCCTGCCGCAGGCTCAGCCCTTCGCCGATCCAGCTGGCATAGCCGAGCACCAGCAGCGTCTCGGCGGCGATGATGGCGAGATAGACCACCGAGAGCTCGGCTCGACGCATCAGCAGGATCTCTGCCGCGAAGGCAGCCAGGAACCCCGCGATCGCGAGGGCGAGGCCGGTCGCCATGTGGCCCTGCGCCGAGAGCTTCATGCCGACGGTGGCCAGCGCGTAGCCAGCCGCGGTGCCAAGCACCAGCGTGGGCGCGGAAAGGGCCGGGAGGGACAGGCTCCACATGAAATGACCTTTGAAAATCCACTATCAAATCGGGTGTGGCACCACCGGGGTGGCGTCCACGGGTGTTTTCAATGTCATCACGATGCACGCGCCAGAGTTGTCTGGCGAGTACGATAAACCTTACCCTTCGTCAGGGAGGCCGGGACAGTTGAGCAATGCCCCGACCGGCAGCGCTCAGCGCTTTCCGGCGCCGCGGCCACCGGATGCCTCGCGCGACCCGCTGCCGTCGCTGCCGCTGCCAGCCCCGGCGGCGGTGCCGCTGGTCTTGCCATGGGCGTTGCGGCTCATGACGCCGCGCATCTCGTCTTCGCCGGGCGTGTCGGTGCTCTTGGCCTGATTGCTGTCGTGGTTCTTCTCCCTGACTTCGCTCAGGTCGTCGGTCCACGGGTTGGCGTGGCCAGCGGCAAGGGTGCTGGCGCTGCCGGTCAGGGCGATGACGGCAAGGGCCAGTGTCGCGAACTGCTTCATGCTGCTCTCTCCTCTCATTGTCTCGGATGGCACCTGCGGTGCAATTCTTAACATATCATTTTTTGAATGTAATGTCGCCGTGGCATGATGTCCCGACGCGTGCCGGCAGCGCTCACGCTTGCGGGAGGGCAGGGGAACGCGCTTGAATTGCTGTATTCGGACGGTATCTATGCGCCAGATCCCGATGCGCCCCGAGAGACGGCGCCGGAACACGATCCGAAAGTCTTGATGCAAATCAAGGCCGCGACTCTTAGTCTCTTTCTAAACCGTGGACAGGATGCACTGTGAGCGTTATCCATTCACGAACGTGAATGCGGGTAGAACCGCCGACGAGACGCCGCGCAGCCAGCAACGACGTGGCCAAAGCGAAGGAGGAGATACCGGTGGATTACGCCGCGAAGCTCGACGAAGCCCTGAACCGACTGCACGACGAAGGCCGCTACCGCACCTTCATCGACATCGAGCGCAAGAAGGGCCAGTTCCCGCACGCCACATGGCGCAAGGCCGATGGCTCGGAGCAACCGATCACCGTGTGGTGCGGCAACGACTATCTCGGCATGGGCCAGCACCCGGCGGTGCTGGGCGCGATGCACGAGGCGATCGACGCCACCGGCGCAGGCTCGGGCGGCACGCGCAACATCTCGGGCACCACGGTTTATCACAAGCGGCTCGAGGCCGAGCTGGCGGATCTGCACGGCAAGGAAGCGGCGCTGGTCTTCTCCTCCGCCTATATCGCCAATGACGCCACGCTCTCGACCCTGCCTAAGCTGTTCCCCGGACTGATCATCTATTCCGACGAGCTGAACCATGCCTCGATGATCGAGGGCATCAAGCGCAACGGCGGCGCCAAGCGGATCTTCCGTCACAATGATGTCGATCACCTGCGCGAACTGATCGCCGCCGACGACCCGCGTGCGCCGAAGCTCATCGCGTTTGAATCGGTCTACTCGATGGATGGCGATTTCGGCCCCATCGCCGAGATCTGCGATCTGGCAGAGGAGGTCGGCGCGCTGACCTATCTCGACGAGGTGCACGCCGTCGGCATGTACGGCCCGCGCGGCGGCGGCGTGGCCGAGCGCGACCGGCTGGCGCATCGCATCGACATCATCAACGGCACGCTGGGGAAGGCCTTCGGCGTGTTCGGCGGCTACATCGCGGCGAGCGAAAAGATGTGCGACGCTGTGCGCTCCTACGCGCCGGGCTTCATCTTCACGACCTCGATCCCGCCGGCGGTGGCGGCCGGTGCGGCGGCCTCGATCGCTCATCTCAAGCAGGACCTGGGGCTGCGTGACAGGCACCAGACCCAGGCGCGGATCCTCAAGACCCGGCTCAAGGGCATGGGGCTGCCGATCATCGACCACGGCAGCCACATCGTTCCGGTGATCGTCGGTGACCCTGTGCACACCAAGCAGCTCTCGGACATGCTGCTCGATGGCTACGGCATCTACGTCCAGCCGATCAACTTCCCCACTGTGCCGCGCGGCACCGAGCGTCTGCGCTTCACGCCCTCGCCAGTGCACGGCCCCGACGAGATGGACAAACTGGTGCACGCGCTTGATGCGCTGTGGTCGCATTGCGCCCTGAACCGTCAGGAACTCAGCGCCTGATCCGATCACGCTCCGGTCCCGGAGCGCTGAGTGTCTTGCCAACCCTCCCGTCCGCATGGACCGGGAGGGTTTATCTATCTTTTTACCAATTCGGTGCAGGATCACATCGCGCCGGACGAGAATCCAGCCGATGGGATTCGTGAACAGATAGAGGAACTTCGGCGCGGCCCGCTTCGTTGGGCCAAGTGCACGATGTACGGGCGGGCTTGCGCAGAACGACGCTCATAGCCTGCCGAATCTCTGTAAAAGCAGTTGTGATGTGCTAACGTGGCCCTAATAAAACGCGCGACGCGAATCGCGAAAGCGTGATTGGGCAGGCGAGCTGGGACAGCACCATTTTTAGGTTGAACGCATGATCGGGCGGAAATCCTCACGTAGGCCGGACGAGGTCGTCGAAGATGATGGCCCGCGCGGATTTGATGATTTTGCACTGCGGCTTGGCGATGTCATGCGCGGTGAACGCGCGACCATGGGCAAATCGCTGCTCGACGTCCAGCGCGAGCTGAGGATCAAGGCAAGCTACATCGCCGCGATCGAGAACTGCGATCCCTCCGCCTTCGATACCCCGGGCTTCATCGCCGGCTACGTGCGCTCCTATGCGCGCTATCTCGGCATGGATCCGGACGAGTGCTTCCAGGAATTCTGCGCCGAGAGCGGATTCTCCGTCGCGCACGGCATGTCCGAGAACGCCTCGACCATCCGCAAGCCGAACTACACCAAGTCCGAAGCGCCGCGCCCCGCAGCGCGCGATCCCTTCGCCGAGCCGCGGATGCCCTTCGTGCCCGCCGGCGACAGCCTGCTGTCGCGGATCGAGCCCGGGGCGGTGGCCTCGATGCTGGTGCTGGTCGCGCTGATCGGCGGCATCGGCTATGGCGGCTGGGCGGTCCTGCGCGAGGTGCAGCGTGTGCAGCTTGCCCCGGTCGACCAGACCCCGGTGGTGCTGAGCGAGCTCGACCCGCTCGATGGCGCTGTCGCGCCGGTCGCGGAAGAGGGCACCACCGATGATGTGGTGGCGCAGGCCGATGGCGTTGGCGCCTTCTCGCCCCCGGGCGCCGAGGCGCTCGACCGTCTCTATCGCCCGCAAGCGCTCGACGTGCCGGTGCTGGTGGCCCGCGACGCGCCGATTTCCTCGCTCGATCCGGCCACGGTCGGCGTCTTCGCGCAGCGCGGCACCGTGCCGCCGGCGCCGGTTGCCGCCCCCGATGGTTCCGAGCGTCAGCTTGCGCAGCTGCAGCCGGTGGCGCCGCAGCTCGGCACCGGCGATCAGATGACGCTGGTCGCAGTGCGCCCGGCCTGGGTGCGCGTGCGCGGCGACGATGGCAGCGTGCTGTTCGAACGCGTGATGGATGCCGGAGAGACCTGGGCGGTGCCGGCAGGGCAGACCGATCCCAAGCTCAACGTGGGCGAGTCCGGCGCGGTCTATTTCGCGGTGAACGGCCAGACCTACGGCCCGGCCGGTCCCACCGGCACGGTGACCCGCGACCTGTCGCTTCAACCCGAGCTGATCGCCGCCGCCTACACCCCGGCCGACGCCACGCGCGACACCGATCTGCAGCGCGTGATGGACGACCTGACCCAGTTCGCAGCGGCGCAGCCGCAGGGCGAGCCCGGCCAGCCCAAGGTGCTCGAGGACAGCGCCCCCGGCGTGACGATGATCGCCGTACGCACCGCTTGGGTGCGGGTCCGCGCTGCCGACGGTTCGGTGATCTACGAGGCGACCATGCGCGCGGGCGACACGTTCGAGCTGCCCAGCACCGAGGATCCGGCGACCCTGCGGGTGGGCGAATCCGGCGCGGTCTATTTCGCCGTCAACGGCCAGACCTACGGCCCGGCCGGCGACACCGGCGCGGTGACCTCGAACCTTGCGCTCTCGGTCGACAACCTGACCTCGAGCTACCAGGTCGCCGACATCGCGCGTGACGCCGATCTCGAGCGGGTGGTCGCCGAGCTCAACAGCGGCGTAACCGTCACCGACTGATCCGCGCCTCGGTTTCCGTCCGGTTCCCGGCCCGGGTGTCACGCAATCGTCTCTGGTCTCGTGGCGCTCGCGGCATTAGGTATGGCCGCACGCGAACCACCTGTCTCGAGGAGCCTTGCGGCATGAGCCACAATCCGATCCGTCCCTGGCGCAACATCGAGCGGCGCAAGTCGCGCCGGATCATGGTCGGCAACGTGCCGGTGGGCGGCGACGCCCCGATCTCGGTCCAGACCATGACCAACACGATCACCACCGACGTGAAGGCGACGGTGGAGCAGGTCCAGCGCGCCGCCGAGGCCGGGGCCGATATCGTGCGCGTCTCGGTCCCCGACGAGGACAGTGCGAAAGCTCTGAAGGAGATCGTGCGCGAAAGCCCGGTGCCGATCGTCGCCGACATCCATTTCCACTACAAGCGCGGCATCGAGGCCGCCGAGGCCGGCGCCGCCTGCCTGCGCATCAATCCCGGCAACATCGGCAGCGAGGCCCGCGTGCGCGAGGTCATTGCCGCTGCCCGCGATCATGGCTGCTCGATGCGCATCGGGGTGAATGGCGGCTCGCTCGAGAAACACCTGCTGGAGAAATACGGCGAGCCATGCCCCGAGGCGATGGTCGAGAGCGCGCTCGATCACATCCGCATCCTCGAGGACAACGATTTCCACGAGTTCAAGATCTCGGTGAAGGCTTCGGACGTGTTCCTGTCCTCCGCCGCCTACATGGGGCTTGCCGACGTGACCGACAAGCCGATCCACCTCGGCATCACCGAGGCGGGCGGCCTGACCTCGGGCACGATCAAGAGCGCCATCGGCCTCGGCCAGTTGCTCTGGATGGGCATCGGCGACACGCTGCGCGTCTCGCTGTCCGCCGATCCGGTGGAGGAGATCAAGGTCGGCTACGAGATCCTCAAGTCTCTCGGCCTGCGCCATCGCGGCGTCAACATTATCTCCTGCCCGTCCTGCGCCCGTCAGGGCTTTGACGTGATCAAGACCGTCGAGGCGCTGGAAGAGCGGCTCGAGCACATCAAGACGCCGATGTCGCTGTCGATCATCGGCTGCGTGGTGAACGGCCCCGGCGAGGCGCTGATGACCGATGTGGGCTTTACCGGCGGCGGCGCCGGCAGCGGCATGGTCTATCTCGCGGGGAAGGCCAGCCACAAGATGAGCAACGACCAGATGATCGACCACATCGTCGAGGAGGTCGAGAAGAAGGCGGCGCAGATCGAGGCAGAGGCCGACGCCGCCACTGAAGCCGCGGAATAACGCCGTCGGGCCCAGGAGTTGCGGGCGTGGCCCAGAGCCGGGCCGCGGCTCCCTGCCGATCCCGTCAGAACAAGACGCTCCTCGCGCAGCGCCGGCCCCGCGCCATGTTGTCATTCGCTCAGGGCCGTGCGTCGATGATCCGCGACGCGACGCCAAGCACCACGCCCTCGCGGCCCTCGAGCGTCTCGGCCAGGGCCTCGGCCACCGAGGCCACGCTCTCGTCGCGCGGGCGGCGGATGTCGAAGAGAGGTTCGCGCGACAGGATCGCCACCACCTCGGACTTGCCGTAATCGCCTTCGGTCACCTGCACCGCCAGCCGCGTCGGGTCCTCGGTCAGCGACGAGATCGGCCACAGCACGCGGATCTTGCGAATGCCGTTCTCGACCACGCCGAGTGCGTCGACCGAGGTTTCTTCGGCATTCATGTTGGGCAGGATGTGGAAGACCTTGCCGGTGTTGTCGACCACCATCACCCAGAGCGAGGCGTCGGCCACGTCGGCGGGCAGCTGGATCTCGGCCACCGGGTTCTCGCCTGTGCGGTAGACACCGGTGAGCACCGGCTTGCCGGTGCCGCCGTCGCCGAGCCAGATCGACACCGGCCCGGCGGGCGTGTTGGGCATCACCGAGCGGATGGCGCAGAGATCCTCGTTCAGGGTGCGGGTTTCGATACGCAGCTTGCGGTCGCCGATGGCCGGGCTCAGGTCGGCGCGCATCGCCTCGGCCACCGCTTCGTCCGAGATGTCGCCGGTGATGGTGACGGTTTCGAACAGCGCATAGGTCACGCCATCGCCGTCGAGCTGCTCGAGCGGGCCGCAATCGGCGTGGCCGGCGAGCACCCGGTCGAGCGCGGAGGCCTGCAGCCGCTCGGGCCCTGCCAGCAGTTCGGCGCTGACCGCGAGCGCGCTGTCGCGCCCCGAGATGGCATCGCGGAGCGCGTCGCGCGCCGGTGTGCTGGGGGCGAGGCCGGTGAGCCGGGCGGTGTTGCCGCTGACCTCGAGGTCCCAGCTCTCGAGTGGCGAGAGGCTGGTGAGCAAGGTCGCGACCTCCTCGGTCCAGCCCTCGAAGGGCAGGCCTGTGGCGAGCGTCAACGCGCCCTCGGGCGCGGCACCGCCCGCGGCCTCGCCGAAGGCGGCGCTCAGCGTCTGCGCCGCCGCCTCGTCGGGGGCGTTGCCGCTCAGGTGCGGGGTGGCGCCGTTCTTGCCGGCGCTCAGCCGGTAGGGTTCGGCATGGGGCAGGGGCGGCGGGAACAGCGCATCAAACGCGCCGCCCTGCCACAGCGAGACGCCGCCGGCGGCCACCGCCACCAAGAGCCCGGCTGCGATCATCCCGCCGCGGCCGCCCGTCTTCTCTTTCTGCTTTCCGGCCGCCTTGCCCGAGAACGGCTTCAGCCAGCTGTCGAGCTTCTCCAGCGCCTCGGTCGCATCGCGCGGACGGTTGCGCAGATCGGGGGCGGCGAGCCATTCGATCAGATCTTTCAGCGGCGATTCCAGCCCCGAGGTGTCGAGCGGACGCGCCTTGAAGCGCACCACCTCGCCGGGATTGGTGCCCACCTCCGGCACTTCGCGCCGCTTCACTGCCAGCAGAGAGGCGCCGAGCGCATAGAGGTCGGCGCGGAAATCCGCGTCACCGTCGAGCTGCTCGGGGGCGGCGTATTCGTATTTACCCGCGAACTGCTTGCCGACGATGGTGCGCGCGCCGGCGGCGGTGTCCTTGGCGATGCCGAAGTCGATGATCGTCGCCTGCTCGGGCTCGCCGGCGCGCAGGATGATGTTGTCGGGTGAGAGATCCCGATGGACGATGCCCTGCGCATGGGTCGCCACCAGCCCCTCGAGCACGCGGTGCGCCACGATCAGCAGCTCGCGATCCTCGAGCCGGCGCTGCTCCATCAGGTCGCTGAGCGATATGCCGTCGACGTAATCCATCACGAGGAAGACGTGGCCGTCATCCGAGCGTGAGCAGTCGGAATAGCGCACCACCGCGTCGTTGAGGATGCTGCGCATCTGCTCTTCGCGCTTCATCAGCTCGACATATTCGGACTGGCCCGAGAACTGCGCGTTGAGCGCCTTGATCGCCACGTTGCGCTCGGAAATCTGGTTTCGGGCGAGGTAGACCTCGCCGGTTCCGCCGCGCCCGAGCACGCCAAGCACCTCGTATGTATTGTTGAGCACCTGGCCCTTGGAAAAGATGTCCGTCGCGAGCGGGTCCTTGAGCACGATCTGTTCCTCGTGGCCGGCGAGCGCCAAAGCGGTCGATTTGAAAGCGAAATTAGGTTAGTCTGAAAGCATAATACGAGACCGATTATTTCATTACCGGCTCTGCCGGACAATATTTTTCGCCGGAGATACTCAAAGATGGCCACTCGCGGCTCGCAGGAAACGATCAAGCGCAAGGAGCTTGTCGGCAAGCTCAACCCCACCTGCCTCAAGGCATTTTCCGAGGCTGCACAGGCCGCGAAACGGCGCGGCAACCCTTATGTGGAACTTGTCCACTTCGTCACGGCGCTCGCGGACACCGAGTATTCGGATGTTGCGATTCTCTTTGATACCGCCGGGGTCGACCGGCACCGTTTCGACGGCGACATCCTCAAGGCGACAGACGCGCTGCCGCATGGCGCGAGCGCGGTCGAGGAGTTCTCCGACCACATCTTCCGCGCCATCCAGGAGGCCTGGAGCCTCGCCTCGCTCGATTACGGCGATGACACGGTGCGCTCGGCCTACTTGCTGATCGCGGCGCTGAAGGTGCCGGTGCTCGAGGGGCTGCTCTACAAGATCAGTCTCGAGTTCGACAAGATCGACCCCAACGCCGTGGCCGACCAGCTCGACACGCTGCTGGTCGACAGCATCGAGCGCCCGGCCACCGCGCCGGAGGAGGCGCCCAAGGCCAAGCCCACGCCGGGCGGCAAGTCGGCGCTGGCGCAATACGCCACCAACCTCACCGAGCGCGCCAAGGCGGGCAAGATGGACCCGGTGGTGGGCCGCGACCCCGAGATCCGGCAGATCGTCGACATCCTGTTGCGGCGCAAGCAGAACAACCCGATCCTCACCGGCGAGGCCGGGGTCGGCAAGACCGCGGTGGTCGAGGGCTTCGCCCAGCGGCTGGCGCGCGGCGACGTGCCGCCGCAGCTGCGCAATGTCGATCTGCACATGCTCGACATCGGCCTGATGCAGGCTGGTGCCTCGGTGAAGGGCGAGTTCGAGAAGCGCCTCAAGGCGGTGATCGAGGAGGTGCAGAGTTCGGACACGCCGATCATCCTGTTCATCGACGAGGCTCACACCCTGATCGGGGCGGGCGGTGCCGCCGGCACCGGCGATGCGGCCAACCTGCTGAAGCCACCGCTGGCGCGTGGCGAGCTGCGCACCATCGCGGCCACGACATGGGCGGAGTACAAGCAGCATATCGAGCCCGACCCGGCGCTGACCCGGCGCTTCCAGACGGTGATCGTCGACGAGCCCGACGAGGAGAAGGCTGTGCTGATGTGCCGGGGCGTGGCCGGCGTGCTCGAGAAGCACCACAAGGTCGAGCTGCTGGACGAGAGCATCGAGGCGGCGGTGAAGCTGTCGCATCGCTACATCCCGGCGCGGCAGTTGCCCGACAAGGCCATCAGCCTGCTCGACACTGCCTGCGCCCGCGTCGCGGTGAGCCAGCATGCCACCCCTGCCGAGGTCGAGGATTGCGAGCGGCGTCTGGCGGCGCTCGAGATCGAGTCCGGCATCATCGAACGCGAGGAGGCGATTGGCATCGAGGTCGACGCGCGCGCCGCCGAGGTGGCAGCCCAGCTTGCCGATGCGAAGGCCTGTCTCGACCGCGCCAATGCGCGCTGGGAGGAGGAAAAGGCCATCGTGGCCGAGATCCTCGACCTGCGTGCCCAGCTGCGCGGCGCCGGGGCCAAGCTCGACGAGACCGGCGAGATCGGCGACGCGCCGCCGCCCGAGTGGGAGGTGGCCGAAGGCGACGTTGCCGTGGCCGAGGCCCCGGTTCAGACCGAGCCCGTGACCGAGAGCTTCGACCGCGCCGCGGCGCTCGACAGCCTGCGCGAGCGCATGGCGGCGCTGAGCGCGGCGCAGGGCGAGACGCCGCTGATCCTGCCGGCGGTCGATGCCATGGCGGTGGCCGCGGTGGTGCAGGACTGGACCGGCATTCCCATGGGGCGGATGCTGGCAAGCCAGACCGAGCGCGCGCTGTCGCTGGCGAGCAACCTCGCCGAGCGGGTGGTCGGGCAGGACCACGCCATGGAGATGATCGCCAACCGCATCCAGACCTCTGCCGCCGGGCTCAAGGCGCCCGAGAAGCCGGTGGGCGTGTTCCTGCTCTGCGGCCCCTCTGGCGTCGGCAAGACCGAGACCGCGCTGGCGCTGGCCGAGCTGATGTATGGCGGCGAGGACAACCTCATCTCGATCAACATGAGCGAATACCAGGAGGCCCACACTGTCTCGACGCTGAAGGGCGCGCCTCCGGGCTATGTTGGCTACGGCAAGGGCGGGGTGCTGACCGAGGCGGTGCGGCGCCGGCCCTATTCGGTGGTGCTGCTCGATGAGGTCGAGAAGGCGCACCCGGACGTGCACGAGATCTTTTTCCAGGTCTTCGACAAGGGGATGATGGACGACAGCGAGGGCCGCCGGATCGACTTCAAGAACACGCTGATCCTGCTGACCTCGAATGTCGGTTCGGACGAGATCATGCGGCTGACGAAGGACGGCACCGAAGCGGTCGAGGAGCAGGTGCTCTCGGACGCTCTGCGCCCGCCGCTGCTCAACGTCTTCCCGGCGGCGCTGCTGGGGCGGGTGGTGACGATCCCGTACTACCCGCTCTCGGACACGATGATCGAGGCCATCGCCGGCCACAAGCTGCGGGGCATCGCCAAGCGGCTGGGCGAGGGCTATGGCGCCGAGCTGGTGATGGGCGACGGCGCGATGCAGGTCATCAAGGATCGCTGTACCGAGATCGAGAGCGGCGGCCGGATGATCGACGCCATTCTGACCAACACGCTGCTGCCAGAGCTGAGCCGGCGAATCCTGTCCTATCAACTGGAGAAGAAGGCGCTGCACAGGGTCACGGTGACCGGCGGTCCCGAGGGGTTCGGTTACGCGTTCGATTAGGCCGGTGCGGCGGAAACGGGCGCGGTCGTCGCTCGGTTTTTGGTAATATGTTGCAACTATTAGGAGAATCTTGACGTAGCGTCGCGATCATTTTCTCGCGAGCCTGCGTTTTGGGCATTGAATACCTTACCTTCAAGATCGTTGCCCGAATCGACGCTGTCTGTAACACTTTGTTTCGTTAAGTCATTTTTTAGAGGCCATTTCTGATGGAGATCGTTTCGCTCCTGGCGCCTGTGGAAGGCGATCAGCCTTCCGGTGTCGAGTTGAGAAATGATGGGAGGTTTCACGCCATCGAGCGTCTGCTCGAGGCTGCCGACAGCAGCGTTCGCCTTAAGGATGATGGAACGATCAACGAGGCGGCGGCTGCGGTGCCGTGGCAGGAGATCATGGACGAGGGCCGGGCGCTCTCTGCCGATGGTCGCGATCTGCGACTCCTGGTGATCCTCGTGCGGGCCGGCTACGGCAGCGAGGGCTTCGAGGGGCTGCGCCACGGGCTCGAGCTTCTGACCAAGACGCTGGCCGACTACTGGGACAGCCTGCACCCGGCGCTGCGCGACCGGCCCGATCCGAAGATGGCGGTGCTGCCGCGCTCCAACGCGTTGCGCCAGCTCGAGAACGACGACAACGGTCTGCTGGGCGATTTGCGCTGGGGCTTTGTGCTGACCCCGCGCGGCATCGGTCCGATCAGCGGCGATGACCTTGCGAAGGCTGGGTTGAGCGATTTCGAGATGCTCAACCGCGCCGCTTCGGGTCTGAGCCAGGGCGAGAAGGACGCGCTGGTCTCGAAGCACGGCCAGCGGGTCAACCGGGTGAACGCGGCGACGCGGGCGCTCGCCACCGAGGAGACCGAGCGCGCCGACGCGATGATCGCGGATCTGATGGCCTGCGAGGCGGGCATAAAGGCGCTGTGCGCCGCTTTCGATCAGGGCGCCGGGCTGCCGGAGGGGCAGGGACTGATCCTGCCCGAGCTGCTCGAGTTCCTCGAGCGCTGTCGCGCCAGCCTCGAGATGGGCCGCGCTGCCGTGGCCGGGGCCGCCGCGCCCGAGACACAGGCCGCCGCGCCTGCACCGGACGGCGCGGCCGCAGCGCCCGCCGCCGGGGCCGCGCCCGCCGCTGCCGCACCGGCGGTGCCGGCGGTCGATGGCGCGATCCGCAACCGCGCCGATGTCGAGAATTCGCTCGACCGCATCGTCGAGTTCTACGAGCGCACCGAGCCCTCGTCTCCGATCCCGCATCTCGCCCGGCGGATGCGGCGCATGGTGGCGATGGATTTCTTGGAGCTAATGGAAGAGATCGCGCCCTCGGGACTGAAGGAGTTCCGCAACATCGCCGGGGTCGACGACAAGAAGAAATAGGGACACAGGAAAGGTATTCGGATGGCCGACAGCAAGCAGAAAGTCATTGAACGAAACCGGGCCCCCCGGGTTCAGATCGCCTATGACGTGGAGCATTACGGCAGCCCCACGACCATTGAACTGCCCTTCGTGATGGGGGTGATGGCGGACCTCTCCGGTGCCTCCGAGACGCCCGAGGCGAAGAAGCCGATCGGCGACCGCAATTTCGTCGAGACCGATGCCGGGCGCTTCAACAAGTTCATGGAAGCGCTGGCACCGCGGGTGAAGGCGCGGGTCAAGAACACCCTGCCGGCGGAAGAGGGCGAGGAGGCGGACGAGGAGATGTTCGTCGATCTCAGCTTCAAGAGCATGAGCGATTTCGCCCCCGACAAGGTCGCCGAGCAGGTGCCGGCGCTCAACGAGCTGCTCGGCATGCGCCGCAAGCTCGAGGAGCTGCTCAGCTATATGGACGGCAAGGTCGATGCGGAGAAGCGCATCGCCCAGCTTCTCAACAATGAGCCGCTGCTGGCACAGGCCGCAGAGCAGGCGATGGCCGCGCAGGCCGACAGCAAGGAGGACTGACGCATGGCTGAAGAACAGAAGACGGACGCCGGCGGCGCAGCCGAGGCCGAAGCGCTCGACCTCGGGGAGTTCTCCTCGCTGCTCGAGAAGGATTTCCGGGTCAAGGACGCCGAGAGCGACAAGTTGCAGTCGCTGGTCGCCAACCTCGCGGTTGCGGCGAAGGAGAAGTCGGGCACCGCGACGATCTCGGGCAACGCGGTGAAGTCGATCAAGTCGCTGATCGCCGGCATCGACCAGATGCTGTCGAAACAGATGAACGAGATCCTGCACGCTCCCGAGGTGCGCGAGATCGAGGGCACCTGGCGCGGCCTGCATTACCTCGTGAACAACACCGAAACGGATCAGAAGCTGAAGATCCGGGTGATGAACATGAAGAAGGACGAACTGGCCGACCACCTCGAGGATTACGAGGGCCAGATGTGGGACCAGTCGGCGGTCTTCAAGAAGATCTACTCGGACGAGTACTCGATGTTCGGCGGCGAGCCCTTCGGTGCCATCGTCGGCGCCTACGAGTTCAGCCACAAGCCCAAGGACGTGGGCATGCTGCGCAATCTCAGCGGCATCTGCGCCTCGGCACACGCGCCGTTCATCGCTGCCGCCGCGCCGCAGCTGTTCCGCATGGAAAGCTGGCAGGAACTGCCCAATCCGCAGGACCTCGAGCAGATCGTCTCGAGCCCGGAATATGCCAGCTGGCAGTCGCTGCGCGAATCCGAGGATGCGCGCTATATCGGCCTGACCATGCCGCGCGTGCTCGGGCGTCTGCCCTACGGCGCCGAGACGGTGCCGGTGAAGGGCTTCGATTTCGAGGAAGAGCTCGACGGTCAGCACGACCATTACGTCTGGATGAACGCGGCCTTCGCCATGGGCGTGAACATCAACCGCAGCCACAAGATCTCGGGCTGGGGTACGCAGATCCGGGGCGTGGAATCCGGCGGCACGGTGATGAACCTGCCGGTGCACACCTTCCCCACGGATGACGGCTCGGTGGCGATGAAATGCCCCACCGAGATCGCCATCGACGACCGGCGCGAGGCGGAACTGGCCAAGCTCGGCATGATGCCCATCCTGCACCGCAAGAATACCGACGTGGCCGCCTTCATCGGTGCCCACTCGCTGCAGGATGACGAAACGCGGGCCGGCAAGCTGGTCGATCCCGATGCGCAGGCGAACGAACGCCTGTCGGCGAACCTTCCCTACCTGTTTCCGGTCAGCCGGTTCGCCCATTACCTCAAAGCCATCGCGCGCGACAAAGTCGGAAGTTTCAAGGAACGCGCCGATATGCAGGTTTGGCTGGGAGAGTGGATTAACCGCTACGTCCTCGCCAATCCGGCCATGGCCGATGACAAGGCCAAGGCCCGAAGACCGCTTGCCGCCGCTGAGGTGCAGGTGGACAGTGTCGAGGGACGTCCCGGGTATTACAACGCCCGTTTCTACCTTCGGCCGCACTACCAGCTGGAGGGGATCAATGCGAGCCTGAGGCTCGTCTCCGAGCTGCCCTCCGTGAAATCGTAGCACTGACTTTGAAGCAAATGGAGAGGTAGAATGGCATTTACCGGCTATCTGAAAATCCCGGATATCGACGGCGAGTCGCAGCGCGCCGAGCATGAGGAAGAGATCGACATCACCGACATCATGTGGTCGGTCGAGCAGGCCGCCACTGCGCAGACCGGCCGCGGCCGGGCGCGCTCGCGCGCCGAGGTCTCGTCGCTCTACTGCAAGAAGGTCTACGATGCCTCCTCGCCCTACATCGCGCTCGCCGCGATGCAGGCCAAGAGCTTCAAGGACGTGATCGTGACGGTGCGGCGGGACTCGGGCGATGCCCATCTCGACTACCTCACCATCACCATGACCAACACGATCATCTCGAGATACGAGGTCAATGGCGTCGGGCGGATCACCGATTCCGAGGGCAAGGAGCGTGAAGGTCAGGAGCTGCAGGAGTCGATCGGCTTCGCGTTCGAGAACATCAAGATCAAGTACATCGTCCAGGAGGAGGATCACTCCGCCGGCGACGAGCACGAGGTCGAGTTCGACATCGCCATGGGGGCCTGAGGCGCGCCGATGAGCACCCCTGATGCCCGAAAGTAGCAAGTCGCAGGCTGTCTCCCGGCAGGAAGTTGTCCAGCCGTCCCTCTGGGACCGGTTGGTCAACGACCTGCCGGGGCTTTCGGCCGAGGCCGACGCGCTGTCCCGCGATCTGGCGGTGGCGCTTGGCTCCGCCGAGGAGGTCGGCGTGCTGCTCGAGGGCGGCCTGCGCGGCATCGAACGCCGCGACGGCCTCGACGACGAGACCCGCATCCTCGCGCGGCGTCTGTTCGGGCTGCGCGCCCGGCAGAAGATGCTCGAGGACAGCGGCATCGTGGTCACCGCGGACGTGCTGCGCGAAGCGGTGCGGCGCGACATCGAGATATTGTTCAATACCGAGCGGCTGGAGGCGGACTTCTTGCTGACCGAGCGCGAAATGCTGGACCACGAGAGCCCCGGGGATCTCCTCTCGGAGTTTCCCGAGGTGCGGCGCAGCGTGCTCAATTACGGCGTGCCGTCCTTCTCTGGGCGGAACGGGCTGGATTTCGACGCGGACGCGCTGGCGCGTGAGCTGAAGCTGGTGATGAACACCTTCGAGCCCCGGCTCAAGCGCGACAGCGTCAAGGTCAAGGTCGAGCGCTCCGCCAAGGCCGGGCTGGTGATCCAGATCGAAGGCACGTTGCTGCTCTCACCGGTGCCCGAACGGATGCGCCTGTCGACAACCATCGACCTCGACAACGGCAACGCCCGCACGACGCTGGAGGAGCGCTGATGGACGCGGTCTTCCTTGATTACTACGAAGAAGAGCTCGGCCATATCCGCGGGCTGGCGCAGGAATTTGCCGCCCTGCACCCCAACGTCGCGCGCAACCTCGCGCTCGACGCGGTGCCGTGTCCCGATCCTTACGTCGAGCGGCTGCTCGAGGGCGTGGCCTTCCTGGCCGCGCGCACGCGGCTCAAGGTCGATGCCGAGGCCAGCCGTTACGTGCGCAACCTGCTCGACATGCTCTATCCCGATCTCGCCGGGCCGTCGCCGGCGATGTCGATGGCGCGCATGGGGCCCGGTCCGCAGGTCGAGCGGATGCTCGACGGCTACCGCATGAAGCGCGGGACGCGGCTTGTCTCGGGGTTGCGCGAGGGGCTTCAGACCCGCTGTACGTATACCACCGCGCAGGAGGTGCATCTCTGGCCGATCAAGCTTGGCGCGGTGCGCTACCTGCCGGATCGCGGCGCGCTGGCGCAGGCAGGCGTGAGTCAGGCGCTGACCCGCGAGGCCTCGGCCGGGCTGCTGTTCGAGATCGAGCGGCAAGGGGCGGGCGCGCTGTCTGAGCTGTCGCTCGACCGGCTCGATGTCTATCTCGGCACCGGCGCGCGCGGCGGCGCGCTGTTCGACGCGGTGTTCGGCTTCGGGGCAGGGGCCGCGGCACGGCCCGCCGACGGGCGCACCCCGTTCCGCCGCATCGACGCACCGCAGATGGTGGGGATCAGCGACACAGAGGCGCTGCTGCCGCGCGTGCGGCCCTCGTTCGAGGGGTACCGCCTGCTGCGCGAGTACTTCCTGATGCCCGAGCGCTTCCACTACCTCCGGCTCGACGGACTCGCCCCGGTGATCCGCGCCTGCGACAAGGGCAAGGCCGAGATCGTGGTGCTGCTGACCGAGGAGCGCGGCGACCTTGCCAGCACCTCGGCGCAGGACCTGAGCCTGTTCGTGAGCCCGGTCGTCAACCTCTTCGAGCACGAGTGCAACCTCGTGGAGCTGCGGCGCAACCGCTCGGCCCATATCGTGCAGGCCGACCGCACCCGCCCCAAGGATTACGAGATCTACCGCCTGCTGCGGGTCGAGGATGCCGAGGCCGACGGTCCGCAGGCGCGGGTCAAGCCGCTGTTCTCGACCGAGGTCAGCGCCGACAGCGGCGCGGTCTATTCCGCCGAGCGCCGCCCGCGCCTGCCCGACACCGAGGAGGTGCGCCGTGGCCAGACCCGCTCGAGCTATTCGGGCGACGATTTCTACGTCTCCATCGGTCGCCCGGCGGGCGGCGAGGCGACAAAGCCGCTGCGCCGGCTCGATGTGCGGGCGCTCTGCACCAACCGCGATCTGCCGCTCCTCGACGACATGCCCAAGCTCACCCTCGAGACCGGCGATCCGGTGCAGGAGATCCGCCTGCTGCGCAACATGCGCCGGCCGCGCCCGTCGTTGCGCTCGAGCCTGCCGCACGGCGCTGGCGGCGAGGGCCAGCTCGATCACCTTACATGGCGTTGGATCAGCCAGCTCAGCCTCAACCACATCTCGCTGACCGAGAGCCGCGACGGTGCCGAGCCGCTGCAGGCGCTGATCTCGCTCTATGCCGATCGCGGCGACCCGAGCCTGCGCCGCCACGGCGAAAGCGTTGAGGGCATCGAGGCGCGCTCGATCGTCGAGCGGTTGCAGCGCTCGGGGCCGATCTGCTTTGGCCGCGGCACCGAGATCACCTTGCTGGTCAACGACCAGATGCTCTCGGGCGGCAGCGACCTGCTGCTCTCGGCGCTGCTCTCGCGGCTCTTCGCACGGCACGCGGCGATCAATTCCTTCATCCGGACCCGTACGAAACTGACCCATCAGCAGACGGAGGTGACATGGCCGATGACGCCGGGCACACGCGCGCTGATCTGAGCGCCGCGCCCCCCTCGGCGGAGGAGATCGCCGAGATGGATTTCTTCGAGCTGCTGCGCCAGCTCGAGACCGAGGACCGCCGCTTCGGACGCTCTGGTGATGCCGGGCGCGAGCCGGCCCGGCTGGGCCAGTCGGCACGCATGAGCTTTGCCACCTCCGATCTCGCCGCCTTCACACCGGCCAGGGGCGCGCACCCGGCGCAGGTCACGGTCAACGTGCTGGGGCTGATCGGACCCGAGGGCCCGATGCCGCTGCACATGACGCGCTGGATCCTGCAGCGCCTGTCGAACCGCTGGTTCTCGGGCGAGAGCGAGGGCGTCACCGCCGACACCTCCTTCCTCGAGTTCGCCAACCTGTTGCAGCACAGGATGATGGCGCTCTACTGGCGCGCCTGGGCCGACACCCGGCCCGAGATCCACATCGCCCATGGCGATGGCGAGCGCATCACCGCGATGCTGCGCGCCTTGGCGGGGATCGGGCTGCCCGGAGAGATGACCGGCGACCGCCGCCTCGACGGCTCCAAGCTGCACCACGCCACCTCGCTGGCGCAGGAGGTGCGCAGCCCCGAGCGGCTGGCGCGCTTCCTCGAGACGGTGCTCGAGATGCCGGTGAGCATCGACGAGTTCTCCGGCCACTGGATCGAGATCCCCGAACCGCTGCAGACCCGCGTGGGGCAGCAATATTGTGGCCTTGGCACCGGGGCGGTGGTGGGGGCGCGCAGCTATGACCGGCAGTCCCGCGCCGAGATCCGGCTCGGGCCGCTGACGCTCACGCAGTTCACCACCTTCCTCGACGATGCAGAGGCGTGGGACCGGCTGCGCCATGCGGTCGTCTTTGCCATGGGGCGCGACCTCGATTTCGGCCTGCGCCTCGTGCTGCGCGCCGACGAGGTCCCCGAGGCCCGCATCGGCAAGGGCCGGCTGGGGCAGACGCTGTGGCTCGACCCGGTCGCCGGGCGCGATGGCGACGAGCTCTGCTTTGGCAGCCTCACCGAGAGCACCGGCGCTGCGGCGGGAGGGGCATCATGAGTTTGCGACTGGTGATCGAGGCGGCCCCGCGGCCGCAGGCGGTGACCGAGATGGTCTTCGAGGGCGGGCGGCTCAGCATCGGGCGCAGCGATGATGCGGACTGGCAGCTCGACGATCCCGAGATGTTCGTCTCGCGCCGGCATTGCGTGCTGTCGGACGAGGACGGACGGGTGATGGTCACCGATGCGTCTTCCGGCGGGCTGTTCATCGACAACGCGGCCAACCCGGTGGGCGCCGGCAACGCGGTGCCGCTGGAGCCGGGGATGCGGCTGCGACTGGGGGATTTCACCCTGCGGGTGGAGTCTGCCAGCGCCGCTCCGGCCGAACCCGGCGGCGGCACCGTGACGCCGGCGCGGGTGCAGTCGGGCGGTTTCGATTTCGGCCCGCCCGAGGAGGTCGCCCCGCCGCCCGAGCGCCCGGCCTCGCTGCCCGATCCGTTCGGCCTGCGCCGCGATGGCGGGGAGGCGCTGAGCTGGGAGAAGGAAGAGCCCAAGCCGCCGAGGCCGCTGGATCAGGCCGATCCGTTCGAGCTCGACCTGCGTGGGTCGGCCCGGAGCGCGCCGCGCGGCGAGGACGCGCCCTCAGGTGTGGCGCGCCGTGACGACGCGACGCCGCGCCAGCGCGAACGGCCCGGACGGGGCTATTTCTTCGACGAGGATGCGACCGCTTTGCGTGGCTCGGAGCCTGTGGGCGAGCCCAAACCCGAACCGGAGCAGGCCCCGCCGCGCCGTTCCGACCTGTTCGCGGATCTCTCGGCGGGGCTTGCGCCGCCCGTGGCGGAGGTCGAGGCGCCCGAGGAACCGGACGAAGACGAGACGCCGATCCTGTCGGCGGATTTTTCCTTCGGCCCGCCACCCAAGCCGGAGCCAGAGCCAGGGCAGGAGACCGCGCCCGAGCCAGAGCGCGGCCCCGAACCGCCCGTGGCCGCCGTCGCGCAGCCCGTGCGCGGCGCCCCTGAGCCTCAGGCCCCGCCGCCCGAAGCCTCCGGGCCGTCGGTCCCACCCCAGCAGCCCGCAGCCGGCGACCCGCCGCCGGCGAGCGGGCAGGGCGACCGGCTCGAGGCGCTGTTCCGGGGCATGGGGCTCGACCCCGAGGGCCGCGAGACATGGAGCGACGAGGAGATCGAGCGCATTGGCGCCTCCATGCGCGCCATGGTCGAGGGGGTCATGCTGCTTCTGCGCACCCGCGCCAAGGAGCGCCAGAAGGTGCGCGTGGCCCAGACCATCATCGCCAGTCAGGACGTCAATCCGTTGAAATTTCTCGCCACCTCCGAGGAGGCGCTGGAGGCGCTGATCCGCCCGCGTGGGCGCGGCTACCTTGCCCCCGAGCCGGCGCTGGCCGAGGCCTTCCGCGATCTCACCGACCACCAGGTGCGTACCTGGTCCGCGTTGCAGACCGCGCTGCGCCGCATGGTCGACAAGTTCGATCCAGCCGAGATCTCGCGCGAGATGGAGGATGTCGGCCGGCTCGAGAGCCTGATCGCCGGGGGGCGCAGCGCCAAGCTGTGGCAGCTTTACGAGGAACGCTACCGCGAAATCGCGCGCTCCGCCGAGGAGCAGTTCCTCGGCGAGGTCGGGGCGGATTTCCGCGAGGCCTATGAAAACCAGAGGAGGGACTGACATGCTTATCCATCGTCGCAATTTCCTGATCATCGGGGGCTGCGGGCTGGCGCTCGCGGGCTGCATGGAGACCGCAGCACCGGTGATGACCGTGCGCGTCTCGGGTGCCGCCGGGATGAACCCCGGCCCCGACGGCGCCGACCGTCCGGTCACCGTGAGCGTGCTGCAGCTCTCGGGCTCCAGCGCCTTCGACGCGGCGGATGTCTTCGCGCTGCAGGACCCCGCCACGGCGCTCGGCGGCGAACTGATCAGGTCCGACCAGATCGTGCTCGCCCCCGGCGCCAGCGCCACCCGCGACATCACGCTGCAGACCGGCGTCACCACCATCGGCGTCACCGCCGGCTTCCGCGACCCCGCGGGCAAGATCGTGCGCCGCAAGATCGCCGCCCCCGCCGAGGACATCGGCCTGATGATCTCGGTCGGCAGCGGCGGCCTGAGCGTGACCACCGCCTGAACGAAAGGACCCGCATGGCAAACAGGAACAAGGTCGTCTGGTCCGAGGGGCTCTTCCTTCGGACCCAGCACCTGCAGCAGCAGGACCGGCACGCGGCGTGGCAGCTGTGGCAGGCGCTCGAGGCGATGCCGCTGCAGAGCTTCGGCTTCACCAAGCTCGCGCTTGACCCGGTGGCGCTGGAAACCGGGCAGATCGCCATCGCCGAGGCGCAGGGCGTGATGCCGGACGGCACGTTCTTCTCGATCCCGCATGACACCGCCGAGATCGAGCCGGTGGGCGTTGTCTCGCAATCGGGGGCAGGGCTGGTGCACCTTGCAGTGCCGGCGGTGGCCGCCGACGCGCCGCAGATCGACCCGGCCCACGCTCCGGCCTCGGGCACCCGCTATCGCGGGCGCATGGTCACGGTGCGCGACGAGATCCGCGAAGGCTCGGACCCGGTCGAGCTCGAAGTGGCGCAGCTGGCGCCGAAGCTGCTTTTGCCCGAGGACGAGACCCGCGGCTACGCCACGCTGCCCATTGCCCGGCTCGAGGGGCTGAGCGCGGATGGCTCGGTGCTGCTTGACGCGGGCTTCCTGCCGCCGGCGCTGAACACCGGGGCGGTGCCGTGGTACGGGCGGTTGCTCAAGGAGCTGGTGACCGGCATCGACCGCGTGGCCGACGCCCATGGCGGCATGGTGCTGGGCGGCACCGGCGCCTCTATGGAGAACCTGCTGATCCTCGAGGCGGCCAACAGCGCGCGGCAGCGGCTGGCGCACATGCTGGCGCAGGACAACTTCCATCCCTCCGAGCTTTACATGGAGCTGGCCGCCATCGCCGGGCGGCTGGCGACCTACGGCGCCTCGGCGCGGCGCCTCGGAGAGATGCCGCCCTATGACCACACCGATCCGCAGCCGGGCTTCGGCGAGCTTGCCGACACGCTGCGCTCGCTCGTGCTGTCGCTGCGCCATGTCGAGCCCAAGAGCCGCGCCCTGCGGGTGACGCGCCATTCCGAGAACATCTGGACCGTGCGCATCGACAACCCCGAGATCATCCGGACCAGCCGCATCGTGCTGCGGGTGGGGGGCGACCTTTCGGAGGCGCTCTTGCGCAAGATGTTCGTCGACCAGGCAACGGTGGGCGCCGCCGACGATTTCGACGCGTTGTGGAAGTCGCGACTGACCGGCATCCCGCTCAAGCCGCTCGGCTCGCAGCCGCGCGAGATCCCCTATGATGGCGAGCGGCTCTGCCTCGAGCTCGACCGCAGCTCGAACCACTGGGCTTCGCTGGCAGAGGCGCCGGGCTTCGTGGTGGGGGTGGCGGGCAAGCTGGAGCGCGAGCCCGAGATTGATTGCTATGCGGTGAGCCGGTGACATGAGTGACGAAGATCCATTCGGGCTGGAGAACGACGCCGGGCGCACCCGCATCCGGCCGCGCCCCGCTGCCCGGCAGAACCAGAGCACGCCGCGGCACGATCACGTGGTCATGCCCGAGGGCGGCGGCTCGGTGCGGCTGCGCGGTGGACGGGCGAGCGACAACCCTCTGGTCAATTCCTACGCCGCACTGCTGGGTTTCGCGCCCGAACTCGAGCGCGCGGTGCCGCCCGAGAACCCGGATCTTCTGCGCCTGCGCCTGCACGAGAACCTCACCTACGCGCGCGACGCTGCGGTGACCGCGGGGGTCACGCTGACCCGTGCCGATCAGGGGGCGTGGTTCGTGGCTGCGCTGCTGGACGACATCGCGCTCAACACGCCATGGGGCGGGGCAAGCGGCTGGCCGCGCCATCCGCTGGTGGTGCAGATGTATGGCGACATCGACGCGGGGGAGCGCTTCTTCGAGCTGGCCGAGGGGCTGGTGCGCTACCCCGAGCGCGACCCGGAGCTGCTCGAGCTGGCGTTTCTCTGCCTGTCGCTGGGCTTTCGCGGCAAGCACCGGCTCGAGCCGGGTGCGGGGGAGGCGGCTTTGGGTCAGCTGCGTGGCCAGATGGCCCGTATCCTGCGCGACCGTGACAGCGAGGACGCGCCGCTCTCGCCGCATTGGCAGGGGGTCCGTGCCGAGGACGAGGATCGCGGCTTTATCGTGCCGCTCTGGTCCATCGGGCTCATCGCGGTGGCGCTTGTCGTGGGCATCTACGTGGCGTTGGGCATGAGCCTGTCGAAGCGGGGCGAGCAGCTGTTCTCGGTGGCGGGGCTGCTGCCGCCGACCGAGCGGGCCGAGATCTTCCGCCCGGTGATCGAGACCGTCGAGAGCCCGCAATTCGTGGCCGAGCCTGTGGTGCTCGAACTGCTGCCGCTCTTCGCCGAGGCCGCGCCCTCGGACACCGGCGGGGCGCTCAGCGGGCGCGAGGACGTGTCGCTCGCCGTGGTGGTGATCCAGGCGACCCAACCCGAGGTGTTCCGCTCGGCCAAGGCCGACATCAACGATGTCTACAGCCCGCTGGTGGGCTCCATCGCGCAGGTTATCCGGGACAATATCGAGTTCATCGGCGCGGTGCGTGTGGTCGGGCATACCGACAGCATCCCGGTGCAGACCTCGAACCCGTTCCGCTCCAATCAGGGGCTGAGCGAGGCGCGCGCCAAGACCATCGCCGACATGTTGCGCGCGCAGGGCGTGCCGGCGGAGCTGGTGAGCTCCGAGGGGCGCGCCGCCGAGGATCCGATCGCCGACAACGGCACCCGCGACGGGCGCGCGCGCAACCGCCGCGTCGAAGTCATCCTGCAGAAGAAGGTGTGAGGCGATGGGTGTGCTCAAGGCGATCTTCCGCTTCCTGTTCTCCCGCTTCCTGTGGACGCTGATCGGCATTGCGGTGCTCTGCACGCTGATCTGGTTCTACGGTCCGCTGGTCAGCATCGGTTCGGCGCAGCCGCTCGCCGGGGAACTGGTGCGGGTCATCGTGATCGGGGTGATCCTGATCCTGTGGCTTCTGTCCATGCTGATCCGCCAGATCCGCGCCGCCAAGGCCAACCGCGCCTTCGTGTCGGAACTGGCCGCACCGCCGCCCGAGACCGCGATGGCCCCGGGCGAGGAGAACCTCGCCGAGGTCAGCGCCAAGTTCCAGAGCGTGCTCGAGCAGATGAAGCGCTCCAAGCTTGGCGGCCGCAAGTTCCTGCGCGACATGCCGTGGTACGTTTTCATCGGCCCGCCGGGCACCGGCAAGACCACGGCGCTGCGCCAGTCGGGGCTGCATTTCCCGATCGACCTGTCGGATGATCTCAAGGGCATCGGCGGCACCCGCAATTGCGACTGGTTCTTCACCGAGGACGCGGTGCTGATCGACACCGCCGGGCGCTACGTGCAGCAGCAGTCCGACCCGGAGGTCGACGCCGCCGAGTGGAAGGGGTTTGTCGAGCTTCTGGTCAAGCACCGCGGACGGCGGGCGCTCAACGGCGTGATCCTGACGCTTTCGACCCGCGAGCTGACCGGCGACGACACCGCGATCCGCGAGCATGGGCGCGAGATCCGCAATCGTCTCGCGGAGCTCTCGGCGCAGACCGGCCTGAAGCTGCCGGTCTACCTGATGATCACCAAGGCCGACCTGATCCCGGGCTTCGAAAGCTTCTTCGGCGATCTCAACACCCGCGAGCGCGAGCAGGTCTGGGGCGCCACGCTGGGCACGGCCGACCGGGTCGACGCGATCACCGTCGAGCGCGAGATGAAGGTGCTTCAGGAATCGCTCGAGGCGCGTCTTGACGGGCGCATCGCCGAGGATCTGCCGCTCGAGGAACGGGCCGAGATCTTCCGCTTCCCGGCGCAGGTCGAGGCGCTGACGCGGCCGCTCAAGGTGCTGGTCGAGGCGGTGTTCGGTGAAAGCCGCTACGAGGACAGCCCGTGGCTGCGCGGCGTCTATTTCAGCTCGGCCACCCAGGAGGGCTCGCCCATCGACCGGCTGGTGGCGGGCACCGCCGCGGCGCTGGGCATGGATGCACCGCGCCCCGAGCGGCGCGCGCATCGCGAGACCCGCAGCTTCTTTTTGCGCAACCTGCTGAGCGAACTGATCTTCCCCGAGGCCGGGCTTGGCCGTTTCGATCCGCGCGCCGAGGATCGCCGGCGCTGGGCTTGGCGTGGCACGCTGGCGGCGGCGGTGCTGGTGACGGCGCTGCTGGGCACCGCCTTCCTGTTCTCCTACCTGCGCTACAACGGGGCGCTCGCCGATCAGGAGCGCCAGCTCGCGACGCTGTCGGCGCGACTGGCCAATGTTGCCTCCCGGCAGGCGCCCACCGATCCGCTCGATCTCGACCTCGCGCTCGACGCCGCCAACGAGACGGTCAACGCCGCCACCACGCTGCCGCCGTCGCCGCTCACCGTGCTCGGCCCCACCGCCGAGCCCGAGCTCGCCCGGGTGCACGAGATCGCCTATGACCATACGCTCCGGAACGTGCTCGAGCCGCGCATGGTGGCGCTGCTCGAGGCGACCATGTGGCGCCATGCGCGCGACCCTGAATTCCTGCTCGGCGGGCTCAAGGCCTACCAGATGCTGACCGGTCAGGCGCCCTACGATGCCGCCTTTCTCAATGTCTGGTGGCAGACCGTGCTGCCCGAGTTCGCGCCCATCGACGTGTTCCCGACCGAGGAAAGCATCGACCACCAGATCTCCGCGCTGCAACGCATGGGCGGCGAGGAGCAGAAGATCGAACCCGACGCGGCGCTGATCTCGACCGCGCTCGAGAGCATCTGCACCATCCCGCTGGCGGTGCGCGCCTACCGCAGCCTGCGCAGCGACCCGGCGGTGGCTTCGCTGCCCGAATGGGTGCCCGCCGAGGTCGCGGGGCCCAATGGTGCACGCGTGTTGACCCGGCTGTCGGAGAAATCTCTGCGCGTCGGTCTGCCCGGCGCCTTCACCTTTGCGGGCTTCCACGAGACCGTGCTGCCGCTGGTGCCCGAGGTGGCGGCGCAGGCGCAACTCGACCGGGCGGTGTTCGCCGGCGGCTGCAACGAGAGCGCAGAGGCCTCGGTCGACACGCTCGAAGCGGACGTGCTCAAGCTCTACTACGACGATTTCATCGCCCAGTGGGACGGCTTCCTGCGCGACATCCGGCTGACCCCGATCTCGGATCTCGAGCAGGCGCGGCAGAACCTCAAGGACCTTGCCTCGGCGGACAGCGCGCTGAAGCGGCTGTTGACCTCGGTCGTGACCGAGACCCATCTGGCGCGGCCCGAGGATGCGGGCGGCGGAGGGCTCGCCAACAACTCCGCCGCGCAGCGCGAGGGCACCAAGGCGCTCTCCAAGCTCGGCAAGCTGGGCAAGCTGGTCAAGACCGGCACCCGCATCGCCAGGGCGGGCGGCGGCTCGGAGACGGTCGAGCCCGATCCGCCGGGCACCCCGGTCTCGGACCATTTCGCGCCGATCCGCGCCACCGTCGAGGAGGTCGATGGCCAGCCGCCGCTGCTGGGCGATGCGGTCGCGGCGCTCACCGCGCTGTCGAACGAGCTGCAGACCGTCTCGGCCAGCCCCGACCCGCAGGCGGCGCTTCTGGCGCGCGGCGGTCTGCCAAAGCTCACCGGGGCCATCGCGAACGAGGCGGCGGCGCTGCCCGATCCGATCGACGACTGGATCTCGGGCATTGCCGGCGACGCGATCAGCGTCACACGCGAGGCGGTTCTGGCGCAGCTCAACGCCCGCTGGCGGGCCGACGTGCTGCCGTTCTGCGTCTCCGCCACGGCTGGGCGCTACCCGTTCGACCAGAGCTCGGCCATCGACGTGAACACGCTCGATTTCGCCCGGCTCTTCGGGCGCGGCGGGCTGATCGACGCCTTCATCGAAACGCATCTCGGCGCTTATATCGACACCACCGTGCGGCCCTGGCAGTGGCGCGCGGATTTCGGGCTCGAGCCTTCGGTGCTCGCCCCGTTCGAGAATGCCCGATCGATGCGCGACGCGCTGTTCCCCGGCGGCGCCGGGCCGGTCATGGCCTTCAGTCTCGAGCCGCGCGACCTGTCGCCCAATGCAAGCCGGGTGACGCTGAATGTCGACGGGCAGGTGCTGTCGTACTTCAACGCCGCCGCACGCCCGGTGCCGATGACCTGGCCGGGGCCTGACCAGACCAACATGATCACCCTGAGCTTCGCGCCGGTGGACGGCAGCGGCGAGGTCATCACCTCAGAAACCGGAAGCTGGGCGATCCTGCGGATGCTGCGCAAGGGCGCGCTCTCGGCCACGGCGCTGCCCGAGGTGTTCGGCCTCCGGCTCGGGGCGCGCGGCTTTTCGGCGAGCTTCAACCTGCGCGCCAACTCGGTGGAGAACCCGTTCGATCTCGAGATGTTCTCGGGCTTCACCTGTCCGCGCGGGTTCTGAGCGTGGCCACCGGACTGTTCGGAAAGCTGCCTCTGGCGGGGGACTTCCTCACCCGCGGCCTCGGGCCGGGGCAGCGGGCGCGCGTCGACCAGTGGCTGACGCGTCACCTTGGCGCCTTCTCGGCACACCCGGAACGCTGGCCGTCGCAAGGGCTGATGGCGCTGCTCGAGGGCACCCGCGAGGACGTGCTCCTACTGCTGGTGGTGCCCAGCGTCGACGCGGCTGGGCGGGCATTTCCGCTGGCGGCGGTCTCTGCGGTGGCGTCCGTGGCGCAGGACGCGGCCGAGCGCTGGGGAGGGAAGGTGCTGCCGCATCTCGACCGCGCGGTGGCCGGAGAGGCCGGGGCAGACGAACTTGCCGCAGCGCTCGCGCCGCTCGCTCCCGAAGGCGGGGGGCGCGGCGCTGCGCCCGCCGCTGGTCTGGGCGCCCGGGCGCATCCCGCGCGGCCCCGAGGCGCTGGAGCGGCTCGTCAGTTCTGGTTGATCTTCGATCCCTTGAGGGTCATGTCGCTGCTGGCCTTGGCGGTGATCTTGCCAGAGCCGTCGATGCTGATGTCCTTGCCCTTGATGGTGATCGAGCCGTCCTTCTTCATCACGATGCTGGCCTTGCCGCATGTCAGCTGATGCTGTCCTTGGCGTCGATGGTGAGGTCTTTGCCCACCGAGAC
>NZ_DS022276.1:3021543-3071030 GCF_000153725.1 Salipiger bermudensis HTCC2601
CCGCGGGAAGTCGATGAAATCGAAGCTGTTGCCGGACCAGAGCAGGCTCGCCGTGCTGTCGGCGTCCATCTCGAAATGGCTGCCCTGATCGGCCTCGAGGCGGATATCGGTGAGCCGCTGACCGCCGCCGATCTCTGTGTAGACGCCGGGATAATCGTAGCGCTCCATCTCGCTTTCACTGTGCTTCTTGGGATCCGAGAGCTTGGTGCTGAGATCGGCGGAGGGCTTTTCGAAATCGTAATCGGTCTGGGTATGGGTGCCGGTCACCACGGTGGCCTGCCGCCGCCAGCTGGTGATCACGCCGGGGCCGCGCTGCGCGTCGGTTGTGTCGGGCTCGAAGCGCAACACCGGCAGATCGGCCTGCGGCATGAGATCGTCGAGCCTGTCGGCGATGATCAGCGTGTGCCGCAACTCGTCGAATTCGTGAAAGTAGAAGATCCCCTCATGCTCCATCAGGCGCTGCAGGAAATCCAGCGTGCTCTCGCCGTATTGTACGCAGTATATCCGGGGATCGTAGCTGCCGCTCAGTCGCAGCTCGTAATCCGAGAAACCGTTCTCGTCGAGGATCTGGCTGATGATCTCGGGCACCGTCATCTCCTGGAAGATGCGGTTGTCGCTGGCTTTCGAGAGCAGCCAGAGCGCTGGGCGCAGCACCAGTCGGTAGCCGTAGACGACGTCGAAGGCATCGCTCTCCGTGCCGAGAAAGGCGAACTGGTCGACGATGCCGCTGAAGTGGCGGATCTGGGTGTCGTCGAGCGTGTTCGTGTGGGCCGCGACGTTGCAGACCTGACCGAGCAGCTCGCTGGCCGGGATGTCGGGATCCTCGCTGATCGCAATCACCTCGTAGCGGAAGCAGCTGCTGATCGCATCGTGCCCGCTCATCCGCGAGAAGGTCAGGTCGCCGGCGCCGCCGATATTGATCGGGGTCGTCAGTTCGGCAATTCGGTCGGTCATATCGCGCGTCCCCTCTATCGGGAATGGTCGGATCAAAATAACAAGCTGTAATCACTGTTGACTATACAGGGATTCCCGACCTCGTGGGTTGTAAACTTCACAAGCTCGCGGGGCAGTCGAAGGCTCGCAGGACCGGTCGGATCGACACCGGGTTGAGCGGCGCCGGAAATCCGAGCTCCAGAAACACCCGCCCCTCGCTGTTGCGCAGGTCGAGAAGGGCGCGCGCGCCGTCATCGCGCAGCCGCAGCCTTGTGCCGTCGATCAGGCGGTAGAGCCCCCAAGGGCCGGTCTCGATCAGACGCGCCGCGTCGGTGCTTTCGCGAAACGCCACCTCGACCCCGGCCTCGGGGCGGGGGCCCGGCCAGTCGAGCGTCGCGGGCGCGCCGCTGGCGCGCACCGGGGCGGCGCTGCCTCCGATCGCCACGAGGGTCTGGCCGCGCTCGGCCAGTGCCGCAAGCGTCAGGCTGTGCGAGAGCCGGCCGTCGGCGGTGAACAGCGCCTGCGAGATCTGTGCCGCGCGCTCGAGGAACTCGGCGCTTTCCGGCTGCATCCCGGCAAAGCGCGCCTCGGGCTTCCAGCGCCACGGGCTTTCGCCGGTCTCGAGCATCGGCTGGGCATAGGTCGCGAGGAAGGTGGTCAGCGTGCCCTGCGGGCCAAGCAGGGAGGCGAGCTCGGCAAGGCTCGCATCGGCCCCATTCTGGAACGGGTAGCGCCCGCTCACGGTGTTGCGACAGAGCGGGAAGACCTGCTGCTGCCATTGCCGCGCAATGGGATATTGCGCCGCGTCCTCGGCAGCGGGGCGGGCGGATTGCGCCAGCACGTCCTCGGCGATCTGCACTACGATGCGTGGCGCGCTTTTCAGCGCCGCGATGGAGCGCGAGCGGTCCTGAAAGGTCATCAGCCGCCGGCTGGCGCGGCGGGCGTCGATATCGACCGCGCCGAGTGCCACGTTGAGGGTCGAAAAGAGCCGCGCGATTTCGGCCATGCGGCCCTGTTCGACATACTGGATCATCGGCCCGAACTCTCGCGCGAGCAGGAGTTGCTGCTCGTGGCTGCGGCTGCGGTCATTGCCGCCGCTCTGCTCCCAGACATCGCGCAGCAGGCGGGTGAGGGGGTTCTCTGCCTGCGCCAGCTGTCCAGAGACCATGATGGCGGTTTCGCGGTCGGCGAAGGGCTGCACACGCAGATCTGCCAGCCAGTCCTTCCACGCCGCCGCCGTCTCGCGGTGCAGCCGATCGAGCAGCAGGTCGGGCGAGCTGTTCTCGGGCGGCAGCGCCACGCCGGTGATGTCGGGCGCCACGGCGCGGGCCTTCTGCACCGCGAGGCCCACGCCGGTGCTGCGCGCCGCCTGCCAGCCCTGGGTCGTGAAAAGGCCGGGGATGCCCTGCGAGATTGGCGCACCGGAGCGGCGCAGCAGCACTGTCTCGACCCCGGGCACCGCCTTGGGGGCGACCCAGTCGGGCAGGGCGCGCATCTCGTCCGAGCGCAGAAGCTCGAGCCAGGCGCGCGCGGGTTCCGGCACCTCGGCGGCAAACTCGCGCGCCTGGTCCATGATCTGGGTGTCCTGCGGTTGCAGCGCCAACGGCCCCTCGAGCGGCGCCACATGCCGCGCCAGACCGTCGAGCCCGACCGAAGCGCCGTGATCCTCGAGCCAGCCGGCAAGGTAGCCGGGCTGCCAGCCCTGATCGCCGGTCAGCACCGACCAGGCGCGCAGCGTGTCGTAAAGCGCCAGCCCGTCGCCCTCGGTGGCAAGGAACTGCTCTAACCCGCGCGCCAGCTCCGGCGGCACCTGACGGCGCGCAGCCTCGGCATAGGCGGCCTCGGCGCGGGTCTCGCTGTCGACAACGGGCAGCCTTACCACGCGGCGCAGCGGCGCGCGCTGCTCGACCTGCACGACCCGGTCGGCGGCGGCGCGCAGCGCGTCGAGACGGCGCACCAGTTCAGCCCCCTCCTGCGGGCGGTCGAGCCCGATATTGAGCGCCTCGGCCTCGAAATCCGCGCCGATCTGGCGCTGGAAATGGTACTCGAGTACCCCGGCATAAGCGGCCAGACCGCCGACCAGCAGCAACGCGAAGGCCGCTGCCTTCCAGCCCCAGCCGCCGCCGTGGCGGCGCTGCGGCCCGGCGCGCAGGGTCTCGGCCCGCTCCAGCATCTCGCCAAGAAACGCCTCGAGATCGTCCATGTCGTTGCGCCGGGCGGTGTCGCGAAATTCGCGGATCCGGGCCATCGGGATGTCTCGCCCCTCGAAGAGCGTACGCCGGGCCAGCACCGACCAGGTGCCCAAGGTGATGCCCTTGAGCTGGCGTGCGCGCTGGTCGATCAGCATCGCCAGCGCATAGCGGGCGGGCTTGATCGCAACCGGCGCGACGCGGGCCCGTTGCGCGGCTGTTTCGAACCCGTCGAGGAGCGGCGCGGCCTCGTCGATGATGCGGCGCTCGCCATGTCTGGCGTCGAGCCCCTCGATGAAGCGGAGCACCGGCCCGGCGGTCTGTCTGAGCGGGGACGGTGCCATCTGTCAGAGCAGGCCCTCGGCCTGCCATTTGCGCAGGGTCTCGACCCCGACCTCGAAATGCATCGAGTCCTCGCGCCGGTACCCCGCGCCCCAGTACCAGCCTTCCTCGTTGAAGAGCTCGGCCAGCAGCAGCAGGCCGAACTGGGTGCCGCCATCGGCAAAGCCGTCGAGCTGGCCCTGCAGCTTGAGGTCGATCGCGGTGCCCCAGCTGTGGTTCGAGACCGAGCTTCGTGAGCCGCGGATCAGCCGGGCGCAGATCGCGCCCGCGGTGCCGAGCGCGGCGTAGATGTCGGGCTCCTGCGCCTCGAGCTTGTCGACGATGCGCTGCAGACTGTCGAGCGCCGGGCGGATCATGGTGACCCGGATCGGACCGACCTGCCGGGTCTCCATCAGTGCCTTGAGCTTGGGCTGGGTCACCGCCTGGCAGGTGGTCGAATAGGTGCTGCGCGGGTGACCGAGGATCTCCAGCATCACGCGGTTGCCGGGCTGGGTGATGCCCATGTTGAAGCGCGACTTGGCGGTGCGCATCTCCTCGGTCATCTCCTCGGTCCCGGGCAGATCCTCGGCGGCGCCGATGACCTCTGCCGCGCCGGGCACGACCTCGGGCACGGCAAGTGCGGGGCTCGCGGCGGGGGCGCGGCTGGCGGCGAGGGCGATCTCCTCCTCGAGCCGCTCGGTCTCGGCCTCGGCGTCGCGCAGCTCCGAGCGCAGCGTGTCGAGCCCGCTGCGCAGCTGCGAGATCTCGGCCTCGGCGCGCTCGAGCCGCAACTCGGTGCGGCCGTCGGCGGTCTGCAGAAGGGCGCCGACCACGGCAAAGCAGATCGCCGCAACGATCAACCCGATGGCAATGATGATGGGGCCGATGAAGGCGCCGTCCCGCATCGCTCAGCCCTCCGAGGCGAAGACGCAGATCACCGAGACATTGTCCGGTGCGCCGGCCTCGATGCAGGCGCGCACCAGCTCGGCGCAGATCTCGCGCGGGGGGGCGTCAAGATGCATGAGGTTGGCGATGGTCTGGTCGGCGAGCCCGGCGGTAAGCCCGTCGCTGCAGAGCAGGATCCGGTCGCCGGGCACCAGCGGCACGGCGGTGTCGTCGACCTCGAGATCGGGCTCTGCGCCCACGGCGCGGGTGACCACGTGGCGTTGCGGGTGGCGGTTGCGGTCGCCGTCCTTCAGAAGGCCCTGATCGACCATCTCTTGCACCACGGTGTGATCGCGGGTCAGAAGCCGCAGCTGCCCGGCACGCATCAGGTAGGCGCGGCAATCGCCGGCCCAGGCAATATGGGCGGTGGAGTTCTGGATCAGCATGACCACGGCGGTGGCGCCCATCTGGCCGATCCCGGGGCTCTGGGCCTTTGCGTGGATGGCGCGGTTGGCCTGCTGCAGGCGGGCGCGGATGGTCGGGACGGGCGGGGCGAAATCGCTCACCAGCGTGACCTGGTCGATCACCATGTCCGAGGCCATCGCGCCGTGGCCGTAGCCGCCCATGCCATCGGCCACCGCCCAGAGAAGGCCCGCGGGATCGGTGAGGATGCTGTCCTCGTTCTCTTCGCGGACACAGCCCGTATGGGTGAGGCCAGCCCCTTGGAAGCTGGGCACCGGCAAAGGTCTCAGGACAGGATTTCGGGTCTGGGGCGTGGACATGCGCGCCTCGATCAATGCCGGTGGGGCTCGGCGTCAATGCGGGTTTACCTGCCCCGCCTTTCCCCCGAAAATAGCTGTATTCAAACAATCGCCATGCTACTCTTTTTTCAGCATTCGAAAAACCTTTTTCCAAGGGAGGTGAATATGCTTTTGAGAACGACTTTGTTTTCCATGTCCTGTCTCTGCACGCTGGCGATGCCGGCGCTCGCGCAGGATGAGCTTTCCGTCGACGAACTGACCGAGATCTTCCAGCGCCAGAAGCAGGTCTTCGAAGAGGCCGAGACCAGCGGCCTCGGCCAGACCCGCGGTCTCAAGCTGATCACCGTGCAGGATGTCACCGCCGAGAGTGCGGCGCCCGAAGTGGCCGCGACGGAGCCGGCGGCTCCTTCTGCGCCCGAGCTGCAGCAGACCGCGCCGCAGGTGGCGACCACCGCGCCGGAGCTTGCCGCACCGTCGGGCAGCGGGCAGGGCGTGTCGATCTCCGCCTCGAGCGACAGCGCCCCGCAGCGCCCCGCCGATCCCAACAGGCCGCTTCTGGCGGCGGCCAGCGACGCGCCGATGGTGTTCGGCCAGCTCGCGCCCGAGCTGCAGGTCAACCTGCATATCGAGTTCGGCTTCGACAGCGCCGCGATCTCGGACGACCAGAAGCCCAAGCTGCAGACGGTCTGCATGGCGCTGATGGCGGCCGATGTCGGCAAGATTCGCATCGTCGGCCACACAGATTCCGCCGGTTCCGATGCCTATAACGAGACGCTCTCGGTGCTTCGCGCCAAGGAAGTCGCGCGCAACCTGATCGAGGAATGCGGCCTGCCGCCGTCGCGGCTCGAGACCGTGGGCATGGGCGAGCGCTTCCCGTTCAACGAGGCCAACCCGCGCGCCGACGAGAACCGCCGCGTCGAGTTCCAGGCGCTGAGCTGAGGATTTCGCGCGGGCGGGGCATCGACCGCCGCCCGCGTCACCACACCGGAGCCGACAGGGAGGTCGGACAGATGCAGGTATCGGAGCGCATTCAGGGCGTGATCATCGGGCTGCTGCTCGGCTTCGAGGACGGCCTGCCGCTGGTGGTCTTCGCCGGCAATCCCGAAGACCGGGCGGTGCCGGCGCGCAGCCTTGCCCATCTTGGACCCGACGATGTCGGATCCGAGGTGGCGCTGCTCTACGAGGATGGCGACAGCGCGCGTCCACTGATCGTCGGCAAGATCGTCGAGCCGCGCCTGCGCGAGGACGCGCCCGAAGTTGTACGGGACGGCGAGCGGGTGAAGATCACCGCCAACGAGCGCATCGAACTGCGCTGCGGCAAATCCTCCATCGTGATGGAGAAGGACGGCCACATCACCATCCGGGGCACCTATCTTGTCAGCCATGCTTCGGCCTCGAACCGCATCCGCGGCGGATCGGTGAACCTGAACTGATGCCCGCACCGGTCCTGCCCGAAATGCTGCGTCAGCACGCCGAGCAGGCCGCGTTCCTGTGGGCGGTCTACGATCACGCGCTGCTCAACCCCGACGACAATCCCGACATGGATGCCGAGCGCATCGAGCGGCTGCTCGAACGGCTCGAGGCGCATATCGACGGGCTGAGGGTGGCGGGCTCCGAAGGGCTGAAGGTCGCCGAGGAGCGCTATATCGAGTACCCGGAGGCGGGCGAGCTCTTCGTGGTGCGGATGCTGCAGCCAAGCGCCGCCGGCCTGACCGTGGCGGCGCTTGATCTCGACAAGGTGCGCGCCTTCCTGCTGGGCTCGCTGCCGGCGTGAGGCCGGTCTGTGATCAGGCGAGATCGGCGATCTCGGTCAGCCGCCAGCGCCCATCCTTGAGCCGGAAGATGCCCTCCAGATCCGTGGCCCAGAGCACCGAGCCCGTGACCTTGAGATGGGTGAGATGCTCGGGCTCGCGCTCACAGCCGGTCTCAACCGGCGCAAGCTCGCCATCCTCCAGAGTGAACAGGCAAGGGCCCTCGTGGTCGGGATCGAGCCCGGCGCCGATATAGCGCGTACCGCCATGCCGCGCGGTCAGGTGCAGCGCCGGGTTGTCGTCCTGAAACAGCTGCTCGAAGCCCTCGTCGATGGTGCCGCGATAGATCCCGGCGACGGGATCGTCGCCGCACAGCACCGCCGCGCCGTCCTCGTCGAAGCCATGTACCAGCCGCGCGCCGGTCTCGAGCCACTGCTCGTCGGTGGCGCCGTCCTTCAGGCGGATGACCCGCCCCAGCGCGCCGCAGAAATAGCTCTCCTGTCCGACCGGGAATGCGCGGTACATGTCCGGAAATCGCCGGGCGTGGTCGTACATCCGAGGGCTGGTGCGGCGGGTATAGCTCTCGGCGGTCTCGCCGCCCTGCCGTGGCGGCAGCTCGGGGCGCGGCTCGGGCACCAACAGCGGCACCCACTCCTCGCGTGGGACATCGTAGTACCAGATGTTGGAGGCATTGCCGCAGACATAGTAGCGATCGCCGATCAGCGTCACGTCGAAGGGCACCATGCCCTCGACCGGCAGCGGCAGCGGCACCGCGATCTCCATCTCGCGCGAGGAGGCATAGAGCTGCCCGGCGGCGACGATCCACGCCGCATGGCTCTTGGGGTTCACCGTCATCGCCAGCACCTGCCCGCCATGCGGCGTGCGATAGCTGTGATGAGCCGTCGGGTCGAACTCCACGAAATGAAAGACCCAGTCCTCGTCCTCGGAATCATCGATGGCGAGAACCAGCGTGTCGGTGACGGGCAGGGCGTACATGGGCGGTCTCCATCCGGGCGGGTGCCCGGCTCAGGTCAGCGAGGAATGGCGGGTCGGCATCAGGTTCTGGTTCAGCTTGCCATCGCGGCTCAGCCGTTCCTTGGCGTTGTCGAAGCGTTCGTTCGATTTGCGGGTGTTGGCCTTGCAGGTGGGCTGCGGATCCTTGGCGCAGGCATTCTCGAACTGCTTCTCGACGCATTCCTTCCCAGCCTCGGCGCATTCCGTGTCGACCACCGCCGACTGGTAGGCGGCGCAGTTGGTCAGCGCCTGCTTTGCGATATCGACGGCGTCGCCGATCGGGCGGGCGTTGTTGCCGAAACTGGCGTCAAAGAAATAGTGCATGTAGCCGTGGCCGCGCCCGGTGCTGAGCGACTTGACCTTCTTGTCGGCGGCGTATTCGTCGGCCTTCTTGGCGATCTTCTTTCCGGTGTCGCTCTGTCGCTCGGCCTGCGACTTGCCGCTCGACTTGCCGCCGACGCAGATCGCGCAGGCATCGTCGATGGGCGGGAAGCTCTCGTGGGCGGGCTTCGACTCGTCGCGGGTGCCGTCCCGGAGATATTCGTCCGGAATGATGTGGTGGGCCTCGCCGCCGCGCTCGTTGCACTTGTCCTTGATCTCGCCGTAGCTGCCCACCAGGCAATTGTCGGTGTCGCGAAAGCCCGGCATCCCCGGCTTGCCGACGATCAGCCAGGGCGCATCGTTGCCGGTGTTGCTCTGGTGGTTGGTGGTGGCGAGGTCGGTGAAGCGCACCACGCCCTTGCCCTCGGCCTTGACGTCCATCGACCACTTCTGGGCATAGGCCTTGCCCATGTTCTTCGAGGTGATGATGCCCTTCTTCGGCGCGCAGCCGGCCTCGTCGCCCGAGATCTTGGAGTATTTCGAGCTGTTTTCCTGGCTGATCTCCTTGCCGCCGATCTTCACCGTGCCGGTGCCGGAGGTGAGGTCGCTGTCCATGCCGAAATTGGGGTAGGGGATCGGAACGCCCGGCGGTGTGGCCGGGGTCTGCGGCGGCGTGAAGCAGGTGTCGGGGAAGGCGGCGATGATCTTGCAGCCCTGCGCCTTGGCCGAGATTTCCAGGCAGTTCGCGAAGACCGTCATGCCGCTGCCCTCGCCACAAGTGCGCCACAGGCACCGTCATCTCCAGAGGCCTCGATCAGCACCGGGCCCTGCGGTCCGTAGCGCTTTTCGGCCGCTGCCAGCGCCCAGCCCAGCATCAGGGGCACCACTGCCGCGCCGATATTGCCGAGGCTCGCACCCACCGCCCAGATTGGCTGCACCGCGCTGCGCGCGCGCTGGGTGCGCATCATCGCCAGCGCGGTCTGGCGGAACCAGAAGCTTTCGCCCGGCAGGTCGCCGATCTTGAGCACGATGTCGGAATGCGCGAGCCCCGCCTCGGCGAAGGCGTCGGTATAGGCGCGCACCATGCCGTCGCCGCGCAGCGGCAGGTCGAACCCGTCGCTGTCCTTGCCATTGTAGATCGGCGCCGGCTCGCGCGAGAGGCCGAGCCCGGTGATCGCCAGTCCGCCCGGATGGCGGGCCGAACACAGCACCGCCGCCGCCGCCTCGCCGGGGATGAAGCCGTCGGGGGTGGTGGGGGTGAGCAGCCGCGACTGCGAGCGGTACTGGCCGACCGCGGGCGCGCTGAGGTAGCTGTCGACGCCGAGGATCATCACGTAGTCCGAGCCGTCCGACAGCATCCGCCGCGCGGTCTGCAGAGCCACGAAGCCCGAGGGACGGCCATGCGGAACCAGCCGCACGCGCTGGCGGTCGGACAGGCGCACGATCTCCGCGATCATCCGCACGAAGGCGGCACCGTCGTTGACCAGTCGGCCCTGCCGGCTGTCCTCGGCGAGGCAGAGGATCAGGTCGGTCGTGTCCGCGGCCTCTGGCACGCGCTCGAAGACCTCGCAGATCGCCGCCGCGCACATGTGGGCCAGCCGCTTGGTGCCCATCCAGTTGCGCGGCATCGGCACAGGCGCGCCGACCAGCCACTCGCCGCCACCACGCGGGAATCGGGTCTCCTGGAAGCCGTCGAGCCGGGCACGCAGCGCGGCGCAGGAGGAGGGCGCGTCGAGCCCGACCGCCGTCACCATGCCCGAGGTCAGGATCTGCAGCGCGCCGCTCATTCGGAGGCCTCCGCGCCATCGCCGGAGCCCACGGCGCGGATATAGCGACGGCCCTCGCGCTTGGCGCGCGCCATGGCCTCGGTGGGCGGGCCGACCCAGGCCTCGGAAAACTCGAGGAAACCGCGCCGCATCGGCAGATCGACGCGCCAGACCAGCGCGAACTTGCGCGCATCGGTGTCGAACAGCACGGTGTCGGGCAGCACCTCGCGGTCGAGCGCTGGCCGGGCGCCACGAAAGATCGTGAGCGGCAGCTCGCAGTCGATGAGCCGGAAGGACTCGCGCCCGCGATCGGTGAGGTTGAGCAGGATGACCTCGGTGCCCGAGCGCGGCGGAGGAACCTGCTGGTCGGGCGGCGCGCTCTGGTAGTAGCGCTCGTCGAAATCCTTGGGCAGGAATGGGAAGACGTTGTCCTGCCATGCCTGATCGTAGGTGCCGGCGTAGCGCCGACGCTGAGGCCAGCCGCGGCCATAGGGGCCAAGCGCCATGGGGGTGTAGCTGCCGAAGGGCGAGGTGATGTCCTCGTCGGAGGCCTGCGTATGGGGCAGCCTCATGCCGTTGATCCGCAGGTGGTTGCGCCGCGCCGCCCAGCCGGTGCCCACGGGGTTGTCGTCATAGGCGCCGGGCTCGGGATCCTCGGGGTCGAGCCTGTCGGTGCCGCCGAAGGCGTGGTCATAGCTGATCGGGTGGCGGCGGAACGGCGCCGGATCGGTGGCGACGAAGGCAGGCCCCACCGCCATCCAGTGCCGCTCCCCGAAGACATCGAAGGATTTCGACCACTGTCCCAGCCGGATGCCGACGCGCAGCTTGGTCGCGACCTCGCCGCGCGGGGCATGGGCGGCGCCGTTCACGATGACGTCGCAGCGGGTCTTGCGGAAGGCGAAATCGGTCTCCCAGCGGCAGGCAGAAAGCCCCGGCTCGCCGTGATACTGGTCGGCATGGACCAGCGGTGCCTGCGTCTTGCTGGGCACCGGGGCGCCGCCCGCGGTGTCGGGGAAATCGAAGGTCCGCTTCACCACGAGCGACAGGTGGTCCCGGCCCGCCGGGTCCTGTCCCATGGTGAAGTCCGCTTCGCAGGGGAGTTGTCGGTAAATCTCCAAGTCGCCCTCAGGCTCCGTTGTCAGAACATGCAAAAATCAGTCGGTCTTCAATCGTCTTCTGCCCTCGGGGGCTCCGAGGAGGCGGTTGGGCGCGCATCGGGCGGTGTGAGGGGCCGCCGCGCCCGGAGGTGTCTTGCGCGGCCCGCATGACCGGGCCGCGACGCTCAGTTCAGCGCGCTGAACTCGATGCGCCGGTTGCGCGCCTTGTTGGCGGCGCTGGTGTTTTCAAGCAGCGGCTGCGCCTCGCCGTAGCCCACCACCAGCATGCGGCTCTCGGGAATGCCCTTGCCCTGCAGGTACTCCTTCACAGATGCCGCGCGCAGCTCGCTCAGCCGCAGGTTGGCGGCATCGCTGCCGTCGCTGTCGGTGTGGCCGGCAATCTCGATCTTCAGGTCGGGGCAACGGCTGACCACGTCGTAAAGGTTCTCGAGCAGGGGAACGCTCTCGGCGCTGAGCCGGGCGCTGCCGGCGCCGAAATAGATGTTGCCCGCCCGGCTCAGGATTTCGAAGCGTCCGATGCAGGCCTCGCGGTCGAACGCGCCCTTGGTCTCGAGCGCCGCAGAGGCGCCGCCGCCGGCAGCAACCCGCGTGACCTCCGCCGTCGCCACCCGGGTGCCGGGGCTCGAGCGGTTGAAGACGAAGTCGAAGCTGACCATGCCCACCGGCACGATGGTGACCTCGGCGGCTTCCTGCAGCTTCTGCCGGCCCTCTTCGAGGTTGAAATCCGCGAGCTTCAGCGCGATCGGCTTGGTGGTCGAGACATTGACCCGGTCGTTGTCGATCAGGGCGACGGCGACCTCGGCGCTGCGCTCCACGGTGACGCCGTGCAGATCGAGAGTGAACGGCACCTCGACCATCTTGCGCCGGGTCTGGTGCAGATCCTGCAGGGTCGCGGGATCGAGCTGGGCGGTGATCAATGCCTCGGGGTACTTGAAGGATTCGAAGAACAGGAAGCGCATGCGCACGTTGCGCAGGTCGACATGGGTGTCGACCGAGTCCATCAGCACCCGGATCTGTGCCTTTCCATCCTCGGTGATCAGGCCCGACAGGGTGGCAAAGCGGCTGTCCTCGGCCACGTCGCCCTTCTTGATCGACATGAAATTCAGCTCGGAGCCTTCGGCATCGAGGGTCCAGCCGTTCTCGAACGGGTCGATGGTCTGGGGCGTGGCGAGGGTCGCAAGAAAAAGCAGAGCGGCCACGTAAACAAGAAAATCGAGGCGAAACAAACGGGTTTTGGTACGAAACATAGTAATGACCTTCCCTGCGTGACGATATGAATGCTAGTATAGGGTCGGTTAGCGAATAAGATTATTATCCTGAATATTGGTCGCTCAGGCAACAACGGTTATCGGAAGCCCTTCACTTTCGCATCTCGCGAGCTTTCGGACCTCTCAAATCACACCGCGCGGGGCAGGTGCGATCATGCGTGAGCGGCACCAGACACAGAGATGACTGCATGGTCCTACGCACGCTCGTTTTCCCGATTGTCACGCTGCTCATCACGATGACCGGGGCGCTCCACGCCGAGAGCCGCATCGCGCTGGTTGTTGGCAATTCCGAGTATCAATCGGTGTCATCACTCGACAACGCCTCGAACGACGCGGCGCTGATCGCCTCGACCCTGAGCGGGCTCGGCTTCGACGTCCACGACCTGATCGATGCCGACCGCGAAGAGCTCACCCGTGGCATCGCGCAGTTCGGGCGGGCGCTGCGACAGGCCGGGCCCGAGGCCACGGGGCTGTTCTACTACGCCGGGCACGGGGTGCAGTCGTTTGGGTTAAACTACCTCCTGCCGGTCAGCGCCGAGCTCAGCGATGCCGCCGATCTCAGCCTCGTGGCGGTCGAGGTGCAGTCGGTTCTGCGGCAGATGTTCTCGGCCGGCAACCGCACCAACATCATGATCCTCGACGCCTGCCGCAACAATCCGTTCAGCAACATCCCGGAATTCAACGACAATGGCCTTGCCGAGATGAAGGCGCCCACCGGCACTTTCCTGGCCTATGCCACGGCACCCGGCGCGGTGGCGATGGATGGCGGCGGCGAAAACAGCCCATTCACCCGCGCCATGGCGGACCTGATGCCGACCCCGGGCCTGCCCATCGAGCAGATGTTCAAGCAGGTCCGTGTCGAGGTGCTGCGCGAGACCGGCGGCCTGCAGACGCCGTGGGACAGCTCGTCCCTGGTCGGAGATTTTTCCTTTGCCGAGGGCGAGAAACTGACCGCGCGCGACCTCGAGGCGCAGCAGTTCTGGGAGTCGATCAAGGACAGCCGTGACCCGGTGCAGATCATGCTGTTCCTGCGCGGCTACGGCGACACCGCCTTTGCCGGCGAGGCGCGCGGACTGCTGACCACGGTCATGGAAGAGGAGCTCGCGGGCGTCACCTCGGCCCAGCCCGAGGCCGCCCCCGAGGAACCGCCAGCCGACGAGCAGGCCCTGTTCGAGGCGGCGCAGGCGGCGGGCACGGTCGCGGCCTACGAGCGCTACCTCGCGGCGTTTCCGAACGGTACTTTCGCCGAGTTCGCCACTGGCGAGATTGCGGCCCTGCGCGACGCCTCGGGGCTCGATCCGGATGGCGATGGGCCGGTTCAGCCCGAGCCGGTGAGCGAAGCGCCACCCGTGGCGGCGGGGGTGCCCGAGAACGAGACCATCACCTTTACCAGCGCCCTGATTTCCGACGACCCTGCACTCAACGGCCGCTCGATTGCCAATCTCATCGAGGCGACGCCGTTGTTTCCGCCAATCGAGGATCTGCCCGAGGAGTTCTGGAAGGGGCAAAGCTGCGGCAATTGCCACAACTGGACGCAGGAACGCATCTGCACTCAGGCGCAGACCTATGTCGGCGCGGGAGAGGAGGCGCTTCAAAAGAAGCACCCCCTCGGCGGCGCGTTCAAGCGCAAGCTGCAGACCTGGGCGGCCGCTGGCTGCGAGTGAGGCCTGAACCTCAGTCGAGCGCCTTGTCGCTGCCGCCGGCGTCACCACGGACCCAGTAACCGGCGGCCTTGAGATGCTGCGCCGGATGACCGCGCTCCTTTAGGAAGTGCTGCTTGAGCGTCCGCGCAACCTGAGCCTCGGCGGCGATCCAGACAAAGCCCTTGCCCTCGGGCAGGTCGAGCGCCCGGACGGCGTCGAGCAGGGTGGCGGCCTCATGGGCCTCGGCGATCGGGCGGTGCACCCAGTGGCTCTGCAGCGCGGCGCCGGTCTCGAAGCGCTGCTCGTCCTCGGCGTCGGGGACGGCGGCAAGCGTGATGATCCGGGGCCCGGCGGGCGTTTCCTCGACGCGGCGTCCGATGGCGGGCAGGGCGGTCTCATCTCCGATCAGCAGCCACCAGTCGAAGACCGGGGCGATCACCGCCGAGCCGCGCGGCCCACCGATGTTGAGCGTGTCGCCGGGCGCGGCCTTGATCGCCCAGTCCGTCGCCGGACCGGCATCGTGCACGGCAAAATCGAGCACCAGCTCGCAGCGCTCGGTGTCGAAGCGGCGCGGGGTGTATTCGCGCATCTCGGGTTTCTCGTCGGTGCCGGGGAAGATCAGCTTGATGTGGTCGTCCGCCCCGAGGCTGGTGAAATCGGAAAGCTCCTCGCTGTGCAGCACCATGCGGATCATGTGCGGCGTGAGGTAGCCTGTCTCGCGCACCGTGAGGGTGCGGCGTTTGAGCTCGTGGCGGTGCCTCGTGATGATTTGGTCCATGGGAATTCCTGTGTCTGAATGGGGGCTTGCGGCGTCTAGTTCGCGCCGCTGGCAATCTCCTGCGCGGTCTTGCGCAGCGTCTCGGTCAGGGCCTCGATCACCGAGGCGTCGTTGCCGCAGGCCGCGAGGCGCTGGCGCAGCGCCAGCTTGATGTCGTCCATCGCGGCCACGATCTCCTCGGGTGCGTTGGCGCGGTGATTGGGCGGAATGGTCCGAGTCAGCAGCTCGTCGGCGGCGGTGCGGTTGGCCTCGATGAAGGCCGCGCCCTCGGCAGTGATGCGCGACAGCTTGCGGGCGTTCTCGTCGGGTTCCACGGCGATGTAGCCCATCTCCTCGAGCCACGACAGGCTCGGGTAGATCACGCCGGGGCTGGGGCAGTAGCCGCCGTTGAAACGCTCTTCGATGGCCTTGATGATCTCGTAGCCGTGGCGCGGGCTCTGGGCGATCATCGCGAGGATCAGCAACCGCAGCTCGCCATATTCGAACAGCCGCCTCGGGCCGCGTTTCGCTGGTCCCTTGTGGCGCTCGGATGAGGGCTTGGCATGAGGGCGGGCAGGCCCGGAGGGTTTGCGTTTCATCGCATGGGGTCCATGGCAGACTGAATTCGATATATCGTGACTTTAGATGTATCGAGATGTGTGGTTCACACAAGACCCGGGCCCGCGGTCAGCAAACTCAGGCGAACGGAGCTAAGTGACTGTTTTGATGTGTGAACGATGTGCGCTTCGACCCCGTGTCAGGGCGCACGTTTGCGTGAGCCGCGGCGCGGCGCCGGTCGGCTGTCTTGCGGCCAGTCAGCGGGCCGCCTGTCGGGTCAGGCCGTGATCAGGTAGAGCTGCACCGGTGCGGGTCGCTGGCGTTCGGCCAGCCGCTGCTTGGCGGTGGCGAACTTAACCCGCGCGGCCTCGAGCCGGACAAGCGCGCGGGCCCGGGTCTCGTAGAGTTCGCGCATCCGCGATCCGGGATCGCCGATCGCTGCGCGGTAGGGCCGCGCCCCGGTCGGGAACCATCGCTTCATGTCCGAAAGGGCAAGCGCCCAGGCGCGGTCTGCCTCGAGATAGCGCTCATATGTGAGGCGCAGGACCCGGCGTCGGGTCATCAGTTCTGACTGCATCGTCTCCTCCCTGAGTTCGGATCCAGTACGGAGGGAGTATAGCAGGGCGTCGGCCTCGCGCAAAATCGCATCTCGTCGCAGATGGGCTCCGGACATGAAAACGCCCGCATCCCGAGGAGGGGGATGCGGGCGTCGGCGGCCGGTCTCGGGGAGGAGATCAGACCAGCGCGAGGGAGAGCGCGGGGATGAACGTGACCATCATCAGCGCGACCAGCAGGGCCAGCAGGAACGGCCAGCCGCGTTTGACGAACTCGGCAAACGGTGTCTCGGTCAGGTTGCAGACCAGCAGCATCACCGTGCCGACCGGCGGGGTCAGCGTGCCGAGCGCGAGGTTGAGGATCATCACGATGCCGAAATGCACCGGGTCGATCCCGAGCTGCATCACCACCGGCTTCAGCAGCGGCACGAGGATGATGAGCAGCGCGTTGCCCTCGATGAACATGCCCAGCATCAGCAGGATCACGTTGACGATGAGCAGGAACAGCCACGGGTTCTGGGTCAGCGACATGATCCACTCGGCCAGCGCCACGCCGGCCTGCTCGAGCGAGAAGATCCAGCCCAGCGCCGAGGACATCATGATCACCAGCAGCACCGCTGCGGTCTGCCGCGCGGTCTGGCTGAAGGCGTCGGTCAGGTCGCGGAGCTTCATCTCGCGATAGACGAAGAGACCGATCACGATGGTCACCACGGTGGCGATGGCGCCGGCCTCGGTCGGGGTGAAGATCGCCATCCGGATGCCGCCGATGATCACCAGGATCAGCAGGAAGGCGGGCCAGGCACTGGCCAGCGTGCTGGTCGTCTCCTTGGCGGTGGGCCAGCTGGTGCGCGAGGGCTTGTAGCCCTCTTTCTTGGCGACCCAGTAGGTCGCAGCGATCAGCAGCGCGGCACAGAGCAGGCCGGGCAGGATGCCGGCGACGAACATCGAGCCGATCGAGACATCCGCCACCAGCCCGTAGATGATCAGCGCGATGCCCGGCGGCAGGATCGGGGTGATCAGCGCCGAGGCCGCGGTGATGGCGGCGGCGGTGCCGCGGTTGTAGCCGGCCTTGAGCATGTCCGGCACCAGCATCCGGCACATCATCGCGGCATCCGCGAGGTTCGAGGCCGAGAGCCCGCCCATCAGGGTCGAGAGCATGATGTTGGTGTGGCCGAGCCCGCCGGTGAGCTTGCCGACCAGCAGGTCGGCGACCTTCAGCAGCCGCGAGGCGATGCCGGTGGTGCCCAGAAGCGTGCCCAGCAGGATGAAGAACGGGATCGCCAGCAGCGACGGGTTCTGCGTCGGCGCGATCAGCCGCTGCACCGCGATCTGGATCGGGATCTGCTGGAAGAACAGGAAATAGCCGAGGATCGCCGCGAACATCGCGAGGTAGATCCGCATGTTCAGGGCAAACAGCAAGAACATGATGGGGATGATGATGAACCAGTCCATGTCGCGCGCCTCAGCCCAGATCTTCGGAAGTGTCGTCGACGGGCGTGACGGGGCGATTCAGGATCAGCATCCCGACCTTCCACAGCATCACGAGCGCGATGCCGATGGCGCCCACGGTCACGGCGATGTCGATCCAGTACCACGACATGCGCAGGATCTGCGTCTTCTTCAGCGCGGCACTGTCGGCCAGCCGGTAGCCGAGCCATGCCATGTAGCCAAGCAGGCCCACCGAGGCGAGCCCGACGACGATGCCGAGCCAGCGGTTGAGCGTCTCGGGCAGCATCATGGTAACGACGTCGATCTTGAGGTGATGGTCCTCGATCTCGCAGGCGATGGCGCCGAGGAACACGATCCAGATCAGCAGGAACGCGGACATCTCCTCGGTCCACTGGATCGGATTGCCAAGCAGGTAGCGGGCGATCACGGCGGCGGCGGTGATCGCGATCAGCGCGAAGACCAGCAGGCCGGCCAGCGCCGAGACGAGTTTGTAGGAAAGCTTCACGAGGGACCTTCGGAATAGGGGCGGCCCGCGCGACAGAAATCGCGCGGGCCGGGATTGGATTACTGGCCGAGTTGCTCCTGGATCTCTTCATAGAGACCCTCGGACCACTCGGGGAACTGGTCGTAGACCGCCATGGCCTTTTCCTTGAACGGTGCCGTGTCGGGGTAGGTCACGGTCACGCCGGCGGCTTCCATGTCGGCGAGGATCTGCTCGTCGGCTTCCGCGGCGAGTTCCTGGCTGTAGAGGCCTGCCTCGTAGCCGGTCTCGTGCAGCATCTCGACGACTTCCGGGTCGAGCGTGTCGAAATAGGCCTGACCGCCGAGCCACAGCGACGTGTTCTGCAGGTAGGAGATCATCGACAGCTCCTTGGCCTGCTCGTGCAGCTTCTGGCCGAACAGCACCGGGAGCGGGTTCTCGACACCGTCGATCACGCCCTGGGTCAGCGCCGGGTAGACATCGCCGAGCGGCATCGGGGTCGGCGTGCCGCCCATCGCCTCGATGGCGCGGATCTGCATGATGTTGTTGGGCGTGCGGATCTTCATGCCCTCGAGGTCCGCCGGCGTCTCGACCTTCTTGGTCGAGAGCAGCTGGCGCGTGCCATAGAGGTAGTTCTTGATCACGATGTGGATGCCCTGCTCCTGCAGTGCGGCCTCTTTTTCCTTGAACCAGTCGGATTCGTAGATGTCGAACAGGCTCTGCGCGTCCTCGGTGAGGTACGGTCCGAAGAGGATGCCGAGATCGGGGTCATAGTCGGTCAGGAAGCCCACGTCGGCGATGGTGATGACGTTGACGCCGAGCATGCCCTGTTCGATCACGTCCTTCTTGGCGCCGAGCTGCGAGGAGGGGTAGAGCTCGAGCACCACTTCGCCGTCGGAAGCCTCGGCCACGAGCTCTTTCCAGCGGTTCATCACGAGGTCCGCGGGCTCGCCCGGGTTGTTCTCGTAGGCGATGCGCACGGTGGTTTCCGCCAGCGCCGGCATTGCCAGCATCATCGCGGTGGTGGCGCCAAGCAGGGCCTTGGTGAGAGTTTTCATGGGTCTCCTCCGTATCACGGTTGTTGGGTCGGATGGGGGGTGCGCTGAACCGGCCAGATGGTGATCGGTTCGGAACGCTGCTCGCGGGAGGTCAGCCAACTGGCCAGAACCTCGCCGGAATGCTGGAAATGGTCGGAAAGTGCTGCGCTGAGTGCCGCGGTGTCATGGGCTTCGAGCGCCGCGATGATGCGGTCGTGCTGAGCCTTGGCGGTCGCGGTGTTGAGCTCCTGCGACTTGCCGACCTCGAGGTAGTATTTCAGCGGCACCGAGAGCACGTCGTACATGCGGCTCAGCACCGTGTTGCCGGCGGCCTTTACCAGTCCGTAATGGAAATCGTAATCCGCCTGCGCGGCTTCGGCGGCGGTCAGCGCGCCGACCATCCGGTCGTTGGCGGCGCGGATCGCGGCGAGCTGGTCTGGCGTGACATGGCAGATCATCAGCGGCGCCGCGCCGGTCTCGTTGATGCGGCGGAAGTTCAGCACGTCGGTGAAGCTGCGCGCCGAGGTGTCAAAATAATCGGTCAGTTCCTGGAACATGATGCCGAAATCCGGCGTCCGCACCTTGGCGCCGCGCTTGGTCTTTTCGATCAGGGAAAGGGCTTCGAGGTGGATCATGGTCTCGCGGATGGTGTTGCGCGACACGTCGAACCGCTCCGCGAGCTCGCGCTCGTTGGGCATGAGATCGCCGGGCCGATAGCCTTCGGCAATCTCGCGGCGCAGAACGTCGCGTATCTCCTCCACTGTCGATTTGGCCACCTGCTCCTCCCACAGATCGTGACTTTGGTTGGACCATAGGGCCACAGAAAAAGCGTCGTCAAGCGGTCATAATCTTGTTTGCGCAAACATCACGGGGAGGTCAGGACCAGTTGACCGAGGCAAGCAGGGTCTCTCGTGCGGTCTGCAGATGCTGGTCGAACGCCTCGCGCGCCTCGTCGCTGCGGCCCTGCAAAACCGCTTGAATGACAGCGAGATGCTCGCGGATCGCCTCGCGGTTCCGCACCGTCTCGTCGCGCTTGTTCCACTGGTAATGGTAGTGGACGATGATCGAGATCCGGTGCGCGAACTCATCGTAGAAGCGGTTGCGCGCGGCGGCGCAGACCAGCCGGTGAAACCGCGCGTCGAGCGCGGGAAACTCGGTCATCGCCGAATCGTCGCGGGCGAGAAGATTGATGTGCAGCCGCTCCATCTCGATCATGCGGGGCAGGGCGGGATGGTCGGGGTCGGCACAGAGCCGGCGCATCGCCTCGCGCTCGATCAGCTCGCGCATGTCGCACATCTCGAGCGCGTAGTCGCGGGTGAACCGCGAAACGTCCAGTGTTTGTTGGGGTTCTCTCGACAGCCCGCTGACGCGGAAGTTCTGCAGCAGGTCGCGCACCAGCGCCACCGAGATGCCAAGCTGTCGCGCCAGCTCGCTTTCGTGGATCTGCGCATTGGGCGGCAGATCGGTGCGCAGGATCCATTCGTGGAACTGATGCTCGGCGCGCTCGGCCGGCAGCGCCACGTCTTCGGGCGGGAAACGGTCGGCCACGGTGGGTGCCCTCAGAAGCACCTTGCGGCGCCCCTCCCATTCGAGAATCCCGAGGCCTGCCAGATGCGACAGCACGTTGCGCGCGGTGGTGCGCGAGATCGCGAGCTGCTCGCAGAGCTCGGCCTCGGTGCCAAGCTCGCTGCCCGGCTCAAGCCCGGAAAACAGGTCCATCGCCTGGTTGGTGGCGGCCTTGAAGGTCTGGTTTTGTCGCGACATCTTGCGCGCCTTCCCGGATGATCCGTATTTCAACTTGAGCTGAATGTATTTTATTTATAAAAAACCGTAAAGGGGCGCGCGACTCCCTGATCGCTTCCGCGCGCCTTCAGCCGACGGAGGATTCCCATGACCGCGACCGAAATGAAGGCTCTGCTCTGCGACGAGCCGGGCAAACTGACCTGCGTGACCCGCCCGCGTCCCGAGGACAAGCCGGGCCATCTGCGCATCCGCATCGAGGCCATCGGCATCTGCGGCACCGATTACCACATCTACGGCGGCAACCAGCCCTTCCTGCAATACCCGCGCGTCATGGGTCACGAGCTCTCGGCCCGCGCCATGGCCGACAGCGCCGATGGCCGCATCAAGGAAGGCGACCTCGTGGTCGTGAACCCCTATCTCACCTGCGGCAAGTGCCGCGCCTGCACCATCGGCAAGCCCAATTGCTGCGAGAACATCGCGGTGCTCGGCGTGCACACCGATGGCGGCATGTGCGAGGAGATCGTGGTGCCCGAAGGCAACCTCTACCCGGCCGGCGACCTGAGCCCGCAGGCGGCGGCCATGGTCGAGTTCCTCGCCATCGGCGCGCACGGCGTGCGCCGCTCGGGGCTGGGTGAGGGCGTGACCGCGCTGATCGTCGGGGCTGGCCCGATCGGCGTGGGGGCAGGGCTCTTCGCCCACATCGCCGGCGCCGAGGTCACCCTGCGCGACACCTCGCCGGACCGGCTGGCGCTGGCCAAGGAGATCATCCCGGCCGCCAAGACCGAGCTGGTCTCGGAGATGGCCGACGCGCTCTATGACAACGTCTTCGACGCCACCGGCAATATCGGCGCGATGAATGCCGGGCTGACCTATCTCGCCCATGGCGGCAACTACGTGCTGCTCTCGGTGGTGAAGGGCGACCTGAGCTTTGCCGACCCGGAATTCCACAAGCGCGAGACCACGCTCTTCGCCAGCCGCAACGCGCTAAAGGTCGATTTCGAGCATGTCATGGACTGCATGGCCAAGGGGCTGGTCCCGGTTGACAAGATCGGCACCCACCGCACCACCATCGAGGGCGCGGTCGAGGACCTGCCGAAATGGGCCGAGGACCGGGGCAGCGTGGTCAAGGCGCTGATCGAGGTGACTGCATGAGCGACGTGAAAACCCCCATCGTGCAGTTCGGCACGTCGCGCTTCCTGCAGGCGCACGCCGATCTGTTTTTCTCCGAAGGCACGCCCGCGCGCGCCATCACCGTGGTGCAGAGCTCGGGCGATCCCGCCCGCGCCGCGCGGCTCGGAGCGCTGGCCGCCGAGGGCGGTTTCCCGGTGCGTGTGCGCGGCCAGCAGGACGGCAAGGTCGTCGACGAAGAGCGCCGCGTGACCTCGGTCAGGCGCACGCTCTCGACAGCCTCCGACTGGGCCGAGCTGTCGCGCGTTGTCACCGAGGAGGCCGAGGCCATCCTGTCGAACACCGGCGACTCGGGCTATGAGCCCAAGCCCGCCGATGATCAGGCGCGGCCGGACCAGGCGATGTCCTACCCGGCCAAGCTGTTCCACCTGCTGGCGGCGCGCCACGCGGGCGGGGGCAAGCCGCTCACGGTCTTCCCGATGGAGCTGATCCCCAACAACGGCAAGGTCCTGAAGGCGCGCGTGCTCGAGATCGCCGCCGGCCAGAAAGCCGACCCGCTGCTGATCGAATGGCTGAACGCCTGTCTGTGGGTGAACAGCCTCGTGGACCGCATCGTCTCCGAACCCATCGATCCGGTGGGCGCGGTGGCCGAGCCGTATGCGCTCTGGGCCATCGAGGCGCAGGACGGGCTCGAGCTGCCAGTGGTACACCCCTCGGTGCAGCTGGTCGAGGATCTCGAGGAGATCGAGCGGCTGAAGCTGCATATCCTCAACCTCGGCCACACCGCGATGGCCGCGTTCTGGATGGCCGGGGAGGCCGATCCCGACGCCATCGTGCGCGATCTGCTTGCGGGCGAGGTCGGCGAGCAGGTGAAAGACGTGATGAAGACGGAAGTGCTGCCGGGCTTTGCCCTGCGCGGACTGGGCGACAAGGCCGAGGGCTATCTGGCGGTGACGCTGGAGCGCTTCGCCAACCCGTTCCTCGACCATCGCATCGCCGACATCGCGCAGAACCACGGCCAGAAACTCGAGCGCCGCATCGGCGCGTTCCTCGCATGGGTGCGCGAGGTGCAGCCTGACTATGCCGCGCCCACGCTCGATGCGCTTTGTGCGCGCGAGGAGGCCTGACATGGCGGCTCCCACGATCATGGTGCTCGACCCCACGGATACCGTGGCCGTCGTGCTTTCCGACATGGAGGCCGGTGAGACCCGCGATGGCCTCACCGCGCAGGAGCCGATCCCGCGCGGCCACAAGATCGCCCGCAAGGCGATGGCCGCCGGTGAGCCGGTTCTGAAATACGGGCAGGTGATGGCGGTGGCGAGCCGCGACATCGCCGTGGGCGACCATGTGCACGTGCAGAACTGCGCGCTGCCCGAGGGAAGTCACGGCGTCAGCGCCGTGCAGGCGCGGCTGCCGGAAGCACCGGCGCGCACCACCTTCCAGGGCTTCGCCCGCCCCGACGGGCGGGTGGGCACGCGCAACTATATCGGGGTGATCGCCTCGGTGAACTGCTCGACCACGGTCTGCGACGCCATCGCCGCCGAGGCCAACCGCACGTTGCTGCCGAAATTCCCCAACGTCGATGGCTTCGCGCCCATCGTGCACGATCAGGGCTGCGGCATGGCCAACCAGGGCGAGGGGTTCGACGCGCTTGTCCGCACCCTCAAGGGGTATCGCGACCATCCGAATTTCGGCGGCGTGCTGATCATCGGCCTTGGCTGCGAGGTCAACCAGCTGACGCTCTACAAGCCGACCGAGTGGACCAAGGAGCGCTTCAAGACCTTCAACATCCAGGAGGTCGGTGGGTCGCGCTCGGCGGTGAAGCGGGCGCTGGAACTGCTCGAGCCGATTGCCGCGATGGCCAACGAGGATACGCGCAGCGAGCAGCCGGTTTCGGCCCTGACGCTCGGGATGCAATGCGGGGGCTCTGACGGGTTCTCGGGGATCACCGCCAACCCGGCGCTCGGCGTGGCCTCGGACATGCTCGTCGCCGCGGGGGGCACCTCGATCCTGTCGGAGACGCCGGAGATCTACGGTGCCGAGCATCTGCTGATCGCACGTGCCGAGGACGAGACCGGCCGGAAGATCGAGGGCATGATCGCGTGGTGGCGCGACTACGCCACCAAGAACGGCGCCTCGCTCGACAACAACCCCAGCCCCGGCAACAAGAAGGGCGGTCTGACGACCATTCTCGAGAAATCGCTGGGCGCCGTGGCCAAGGGCGGTCTCGCGCCTTTGGCCGGGGCTTATGCCTATTCCGAGAAAATCGACCGGCACGGCTTTGTCTACATGGACAGCCCCGGCTACGATCCGGTGGCGGCGACCGGGCAGGTGGCCTCGGGGGCGAACCTCATCGCCTTCACCACAGGGCGCGGCTCGTGCTTCGGCGCCAAGCCCGCGCCGTCGATCAAGCTGGCTTCGAACTCGGATCTGGCGCGCTCGATGCCCGAGGATATCGACATCGATTGCGGCGGCGTGGTCGAGCTGGGCGTGTCGCTGACCGAGATGGGCCAGCGGATCTACGACCTGCTGCTCGACACCGCCTCGGGCAAGAAGACCATGTCGGAAGAGTTCGGCTACGGCGACAACGAGTTCGTGCCGTGGAAGATCGGCGCGGTGCTTTAGGGCGCGACCAGACGGATGCTTTCGAGAGGCGCGGTGCGCGGAGCGCTGCGCCTCTTGCTTGTCGGTTTGCTTGAAGATTGGCAGATGCTGTTGCTGGGGCTGAGCCCGTCGGGTGCGGACCCAAGCCGCAGGCCGATAAGTGCGAACAAGCGTGACTGCGGACTATCGTGACGACGGTGACGCCCGACGCGCCATCGCCAGCCCGGGGGGAGGGGCGGGTCATGCCAGAGGCATGCTTTCAGCATGACGATGGCGCGGCGGCCTGCGGCCTTGATTCCGCGCGGTCACGCGCAGCAGACCGGGCAGATACGACCGTTGCGATAGAAAAAGGGCCGCCCCGAGGGGCGGCCCTTTCCACATCCTGTTCGCTCGGGCTCAGCCGAGCGCCGCGACGCCCGGCAGGACCTTGCCTTCCATCCATTCGAGGAAGGCGCCGCCGGCGGTGGAGATGTAGGTGAAATCGTCCGACGCGCCGGCCTTGTTCAGCGCGGCCACGGTGTCGCCGCCACCGGCGACCGAGACCAGCTTGCCCGAGGCCGTCGCCTTCGCCGCGTGGGCGGCGGCGGCGTTGGTCGCGGTATCGAAGGGGGCGATCTCGAAAGCGCCGAGCGGGCCGTTCCAGATGAGAGTCTCGGCCCGGTCGATGGCCTGCTCCACATGCGCCACGCTGTCGGGGCCCGCGTCGAGGATCATCGCGTCCGCCGGGCACTCCTCGGCCTTCACGACCTCGGACGGCGCGTTCTCGCGGAACTCGCGGGCGACGACCACGTCGCGCGGCAGCAGGATCTCGCAGCCGGTCGAGGCGGCCTTCTCGGCGATCTCCTTGGCGGTGCCGGTCATGTCATGCTCGCAAAGCGATTTGCCCACGTCGAGGCCCTGTGCCGCGAGGAAGGTGTTGGCCATGCCGCCGCCGATCACGAGAATATCGACCTTTTCGACGAGGTTGCCGAGCAGTTCGAGCTTGGTCGAGACCTTGGCGCCGCCGACCACCGCCAGCACCGGGCGCTTGGGCGTGCCGAGCGCCGCTTCCAGCGCCTCGAGCTCGGCCTGCATCAGCCGGCCGGCACAGGCCGGCAGCAGGTGCGCCAGGGCTTCGGTCGAAGCATGCGCCCGGTGCGCCGCCGAGAAGGCGTCGTTGCAATAGACATCGCCGAGCTTGGCATAGGTCTTGGCAAGCTCAGGGTCGTTCTTTTCTTCGCCCGGCTCGAAGCGGGTGTTCTCGAGCAGGACCACGTGGCCCTTGTCGCAGGCCTCGATCACGCCCTCGGCCTCGTCAAGCGTGGCGAAATGCACCTTGGTGCCGAAGGCCGCCTCGAGCGCCGGCAGCAGCATCTTCAGCGACATCTCGGGCACCACCTTGCCCTTGGGGCGGCCGAAATGCGCCAGCAGCACCGGGGTGCCTCCGCGCGCGAGAATGTCCTGCACCGTGGCGCAGACGCGCTCGATGCGGGTGGCATCGGTGACCTCGCCGTTTTCCACCGGCACGTTGATGTCGACACGGGTCAGCACGCGCTTGCCGTCCAGTTCCATGTCGTCGAGGGTCTTCCAGGCCATCTTGTCCTCCTGTCAAAGCGTTGCCCAAGGTCTGCCCCGAAGCGTCGGCGGGGTCAATGTGCGCGCGTCCCTTGGCATTCGCGCAGGCGCGGATTAAGTCTCGGGGCGTGATATGATGCGCAGGGAGTGATGCGACATGGCCGAGATCAAGGACCCCGAAAACACCATCCTCATGGAGCTGAAAGACGGCACCGTGACCATCGAACTGCTGCCCGACGTGGCACCCAAGCACGTGGAGCGGATGAAGGAACTGGCGCGGTCGGGCGCCTATGATGGCGTGGTGTTCCACCGCGTGATTGAGGGCTTCATGGCCCAGACCGGCGACGTGCAGCACGGCAACAAGGACAATGGCTTCAACATGGGCCGTGCCGGCACCGGCGGCTCCGATCTGCCCGACCTGCCGGCGGAATTCTCCAAGCTGCCGCATGACCGCGGCACGCTGGGCGCGGCCCGGTCGCAGAACCCGAACTCGGCCAACTCGCAGTTCTTCATCAATTTCAAGGACAACCATTTCCTCAACGGCCAGTACACCGTCTATGGCCGTGTCATCGACGGCATGGCGCATGTGGATGCCATCACCCGCGGCGAGCCGCCCGCGGATCCCGACAAGATGGTCAGCGTCAAGGTGGCTGCCGATGCGTAACCTGATCGCAGCGGCGCTTTGCACCCTCGCGGCACCGCTCTCGGCGGCGGGGCTCGACGTGACCGTGTCGGGCGAGGGCGCCAACGGCACCTTCCATATCGACCTGTTCGAGGACGTGGCGCCGAACCATGTGGCCCAGATCACCGCTCTGGCGGAAGAGGGCGCCTATGACGGCGTCGCCTTCCACCGGGTGATCGACGGCTTCATGGCCCAGACCGGCGACGTGCAGCACGGCAAGATGGGCTCGGACATGCGCATGGCGGGCATGGGCGGCTCGGACCGGCCGGATCTCGCGGCGGAATTCTCGGATCGCGACTTCGGTCGCGGCGTGGTCGGCATGGCCCGATCGCAGAATCCGAACTCGGCCAACTCGCAGTTCTTCATCATGTTCGCGCCGGCGCCGCATCTCAATGGCCAGTACACGGTGGTGGGCGAGGTGACCTCGGGCATGGACGTGGTCGAGGCGATCAAGCGTGGCACCGGGCGCAATGGCGCCGTTGTGGGCCAGCCGGACCAGATGGCGACGGTCACCGTGACCGAGTGATCTCTTGCGGTGCGCGCCCCCTGGGGCGCGCGCTGGCTGAAGCCGGCCCGCGCCTCTGGCGCAGGCCGGCGGTTCAGGAGGGCGCTGCCCTCCTCTTGCCCCGGCAGGCCGGGGCAATTCACCTCCCGGGATATTTCTGGCCAGAAGAAGCGGCGGGCTCAGCGTGATAGCCGGTCCGGCAAGCGGCGTGCCAGCGGCGCGAGCATCGGGTGGTGCAGCCAGGTGCCGCCGAGCCGGTGCGGCTTTGCGCCGGTGCCGAGCTTGAAGCGGGTGAGGCCGGGGGCGGCGTCGCAATTCAGCATGCCGAGATCGAGCGTGGTGTGACCCTTGCGGGCGAGCCAGCGCATGGCGGCCCAGAGCAGGGCATTCATGGCGCTGCAAGCGCGGCCTTGGGCGTGTGAGACGCCGATCTGCCAGGTCGCGGTGGGGCCATGGCGCAGGATCGCGATGGCGGCGGCGGGCTGGCCCTCGTGGCGGGCTTCCCAGATCTGCGCGGCGCCGGGATTGGCCTTTGCGAAGGCGGCGACGAGGGCCGGGGGCAGGGCGCGGTAGCGTTTGCGGCGTGCCTGCTGCGCTTCGGCCGACAGCAGCCAATGGCTGGCGCTGAACGGCAGGCGGCGGATCTGCAGCCCGTGCGCGGCGCTGCGGTTCAGGCGGTTGCGCCATTTCCCGAGCATCGCGGCGCGCATCTCTGTCTCTGTCGAGAGCGGAAGCATCGCCAGCGTGGCCGGGGTGAGCAGCGGCCAGAAGCCTTCGGCGCGCAGCCTGTCGGGCGGTAGCCCATCTGCGTTGAGCAGAAGCGGGCCGCGGCTCCCCTCGCGGCAGAGGGCGAGCCAGTCAGGCGGCAGCGCGGCGGCGCCGAGGATCGGGCCGCGGGAGATCAGCGAGACCGTGCCCACGAGCGGCAGGCGGCGGGTTTGCAGGAGCCAACGCATTCCGTGCCCCTCGCCACAGCGCAGCCCAAGGCCGAGCGCGCGCAGGGTGCGGGCATATTCCGGCGACTGCTGCAGCGGCAGGACGGGGGCGATCATGATCTGGATTAAGGACTTGGAAAGTGAATCCGTGGTTAACTCGGGCCATGGCACAGAGATTTCCCCCGCGTCGCGAGGCGCCCCGTTCGATCGCCGTGGTGGCTTCGGCACCGCGGCCCACGCTCGCCGCGGCCCTGCTGCTCGCCACCGGCCTGTCGTTGCCTTTCGCGGCGCTGGCGCTGTTGCAGGCGGTTTTCTGACGCGTCGGGCGGGCAACGAAAAAGGGCCGGCGCGATGCCGGCTCTCCAAAGGTCGTGACGCTGCGCGGCGGCGCGCTTAGCCGAGCTTGACCAGGGCGTGGCGCTTCTTGCCCGCCGACAGCTTCACCGGGCTCGCCAGCGCTGCCGCATCGAGCATGAGCCCGGCATCGGTCAGCGGCGCGTCGTCGATGCGGGCGCCGTTCTCGGCGATCAGGCGCTTGGCCTCCTTGCCGGATTTCGCCAGGCCGGCGCGCACGATCAGCTGCACGATGGAGATGCCCTCGCCGCCCAGCTCCTCGGCAGAGAGCTCCAGCGTCGGCAGGTCGTCGCCCACGCCGCCCTTCTCGAAGACCTCGCGCGCGGTGGCCTCGGCGGCGGTCGCGGCCTCGGCCCCGTGGCAGAGCGTGGTGACCTCGTTGGCTAGGATGATCTTGGCAGCGTTGATCTCGGAGCCCGAGAGCGCGCCGAGACGGTCGCATTCCTCGACCGGCAGCTCGGTGTAGAGCTTGAGGAAGCGGCCGACATCGGCGTCGGTGCTGTTGCGCCAGAACTGCCAGAACTCGTAGGGCGAGAGCATGTCGGCGTTGAGCCACATGGCACCGCCCTGGCTCTTGCCCATCTTGCGCCCATCCGAGGTTGTCAGCAGCGGCGAGGTCAGACCGTAGATCTCGTTGTCGAGCACCCGGCGTGTCAGGTCGATGCCGTTGACGATGTTGCCCCACTGGTCCGAGCCGCCCATCTGCAGCAGGCAGCCGTAGCGCCGGTTGAGCTCGAGGAAGTCATAGGCCTGCAGGATCATGTAGTTGAACTCGAGGAAGCTCAGCGACTGCTCCCGGTCGAGGCGGGATTTCACCGACTCGAAGCTTAGCATCCGGTTGACCGAGAAATGCCGGCCGATGTCGCGCAGGAACTCGAGATAGTTGAGCCCGTCGAGCCATTCGGCATTGTTGAGCATCAGCGCCGGCGTCTCGGCGCGGTCGTAGTCGAGATACTTGGCGAAGACCTGCTTCATGCCCTCGATATTGTCGTCGATCTGACCGGGCGTCAGCAGCGGGCGCTCGTCGGCGCGGAAGGAGGGATCGCCCACCTTGGTGGTGCCGCCGCCCATCAGGGTGATCGGCTGGTGGCCGGTCTTCTGCAGCCAGCGCAGCATCATGATGTTGAGCAGGTGGCCCACGTGCAGCGACTTCGCCGTGGCGTCATAGCCGATATAGGCGGTGACCACCCCCTTGCTCAGCGCCTCGTCGAGGCCCTGGTAATCGGTGCAGTCGGCCAGATAGCCGCGCTCGATCATGACGCGCATGAAGTCCGATTTGGGATGGTAGGTCATGGGGCTTCCCTCTTATAGTCCGCACGTTCCTATAAGGGCGGGGCGAGCAGAGTTGAAGGACAAGTTGAAGGCGGCGCCGGTGTGGGCGCTTGGGGCGATGTCGGGGACATCGCTCGACGGGGTCGACGCGGCGCTGGTGCAGACGGATGGACGGCAGATCCTGGCATTCGGAGAAAGCGGCTACCGCGCCTATACGGGCGAGGAGCGTGCCGTGCTGCGCGCAGCGCTGGGACGCTGGCCGGGGGACGATCTGGCAGCGGCGGGCGAGGTGGTTCAGCGTGCCCACGCGGAGCTTCTGGCGGGGTTTCCGCAGGCGGAACTGGTGGGGTTCCACGGCCAGACGCTGGCGCACGAGCCACGCGGGCGGGGCACGCACCAGCTCGGCGATGGCGACGCGCTGGCCGCGGCGCTGGGGCGCGACGTGGTGTGGGATTTCCGCTCGGCCGACGTGGCGCTGGGGGGCGAGGGGGCGCCGCTGGCGCCGTTTTTCCACTTCGCCTGCGCGCAGTGGACGGGGGCGACCGCGCCGGTGGCCTTCCTGAACCTCGGCGGGGTCGGCAATCTGACATGGGTCGATCCCACGCGCGCGACACCTGAAGCACCGGGCGCGCTGCTGGCCTTCGACACGGGGCCGGCCAACGCGCCTCTCAACGATCTCGTGGCCGAGCGGCGCGGCTGGGACTGCGACCGCGACGGTGCTCTGGCGGCGCAGGGCGAGGTCGTGGATGGCGCACTCGAGCTCTTCCTCGACGAGGCATACTTCCGAAAGATGCCGCCCAAGTCCTTGGACCGGGACGACTTCTCGCTGATGTTGGACCTCGTGCGCGAGCTGGACGATGCCGATGCCGCGGCGACGATGACGGCGATGGCAGCCACCGCGGTTATGCTCGGGCTTGAACACTGCCCACAGGCGCCCGAGCGTCTGCTGGTCACGGGAGGCGGGCGCCACAACCCGGTGATGATGGCGATGCTGGCCGCCGGGATCGACTGCCCGGTCGAGCCGGTCGAGGCGGTCGGGCTCGATGGCGACATGCTCGAGGCGCAGGCCTTCGCCTATCTCGCGGTGCGCGTGGCGCGTGGCCTGCCGACCTCCGCGCCGGGCACGACGGGGGTCGCTGCGCCGGTGAGCGGAGGGCGCATCAGCCGGGTGTGACCGGCGGCCCGGACCTTGGGACACAGCGCCCGCGTCACCGTCCGGCCTGCCTCCGGCGGGAGTATTTTTGACGAAGAGAAGCCAGGGGCGCGGCGCTCCTGGCTTCTTTGGTTTCTAAATACCTCGGGGGTGAATTGGCGCACAGCGCCAAGAGGGGGCAGCGCCCCTTACCCCCCTCCGCAAGCGCCTCGGTCACGCCGAGGACAAGCGCGTGCCCCCTTGACGCCGTACGCGCCGCCACATAGCGCGGGGGCATGGCACAGGCACCGCTTCTCCAGCTCTCCGACATCTCGCTGACCTTCGGGGGCGAGCCCGTCTTCGCAAATCTCTCGCTCATCGTTCAGCCCGGCGACCGGGTGGCGCTCGTGGGGCGCAACGGTTCGGGCAAGTCCACGCTCATGAAGGTCATGGCAGGCATGGTCGAGCCCGACACGGGCACCCGCGTGGTGCCGGCGGGCACCTCCGTGGGATACATGGAGCAGGAGCCCGATCTGAGCGGCTTCGAGACACTGGGCGAGTATGCCGCCCAAGGGCTCGGACCGGCGGAGATGTATCTCGTGGAAGCCGCGGGCGAAGGGCTGGGCTTCGATCCCGAGCGTCCGGTCGCCACCGCCTCGGGCGGGGAGCGGCGCCGCGCCGCGCTGGCGCGCCTGATGGCGCAGGATCCCGACGTGATGCTGCTCGACGAGCCCACCAACCACCTCGACATCGCCGCGATTCAGTGGCTCGAGGCCGAGCTCAAGCGCACCCGCAAGGCCTTTGTCCTGATCAGCCACGACCGCCGCTTCCTCGAGGAGCTGACCCGCGCCACCCTGTGGATCGATCGCGGCGCGGTGCGACGGCAGGAGCAGGGCTTCAAAGGGTTCGAGGACTGGCGCGACAAGATCTGGGCCGAGGAGGATGAGGCCCGGCACAAGCTCGACCGCAAGATCAAGGCCGAGGCGAAATGGGCGGTCGAGGGCATCTCGGCCCGGCGCACGCGCAACCAGGGCCGGGTGCGGGCGCTCAAGGCGCTGCGGCAGGAACGCTCGAACATGATCCGCCGGCAGGGCACCGCGGCGATGGAGCTGGCCTCGGCGCCGGTCTCGGGCAAGAAGGTGATCGAGGCCGAGGGCCTGACCAAGATCTTCGGCGACAAGACCATCGTGAAGAATTTCTCGCTGACCGTGCAGCGCGGCGACCGGGTGGCCTTTGTCGGCCCCAACGGCACCGGCAAGACGACGCTGATCCGCATGCTGACCGGCGAGATCGAACCCGATGAGGGCCGGGTCAAGCTCGGCACCAATCTCGAGATCGCGCTGTTCGATCAGACCCGGTCGCAGCTCGACCCCGAGATGAGCCTCTGGGAAAGCCTCACCGGCGACAAGGACATGCGGGTCTCGGGCAAGGCCGACCAGGTGCTGGTGCGCGGCCAGCCCAAGCACGTGGTGGGCTATCTCAAGGAGTTCCTGTTCGACGAGCGCCAGGCGCGGGCCAAGGTCGCCTCGCTCTCCGGCGGCGAGAAGGCGCGGCTGCTGCTGGCCAAGTTGATGGCGAAGGAATCGAACCTGCTGGTGATGGACGAGCCGACCAACGATCTCGATGTCGAGACGCTCGACCTGCTGCAGGACCTGCTGGGCGAGTATGACGGCACCGTGCTGATCGTCAGCCACGACCGCGATTTCCTTGATCGCATTGCCACCACCACCGTGGCGATGGAGGGCAACGGCCAGGCGGTTGTCTATGCCGGTGGCTGGAGCGATTACCGCGCCCAGCGGGCCGAGACCGCCGCCGCCACGGCGCCCGCCGAAAAGACGGCGAAGCCCGCCAAGGAGACGCGCGAGGCGTCCAAGCCCAAGCCGCAGCAGGCGGGGCTGAGCTTCACCGAGAAGCACCGGCTCGAAGAGCTTCCCGAGGTCATCGCGCGGCTTGAGGCCGAGATTGGCAAGCTCGAGCAGCTGCTCGCGGATCCCGAGCTCTTCACCAGTGAGCCGGTGAAGTTCCGCAAGGCCACCGAGGCCCTGACCGAGCGGCAGGACAAGCTCTCGGCGGCCGAGGAAGAGTGGCTCGAGCTCGAGGAAAAGGCCGAGGCCGCCGGCTGACCGACGCGGCCGCGTGGCGGGGTCAGTCGCGGCTCAGGTCGAGACGGCGTTCCGCGAGGCCCATGAAGACCACGGTGAACAGGATGCGCACCACGTGGTGCAGGCTGACCAGCGCCGGGTTGGCGGCAAGGCTCAGCGCGATCACCGACATCTCGGTCACCCCGCCGGGCGAGTAGGAGATCATCAGCTGCAGGAAGGGCAGACCGGTGGCGAGGCTGAGCCCGGCGGCAAAGCCCGCGCCGAGGATCAGCATCCACAACACCGAGATCACGCTCAGCCCGGCGCAGCGCCGCAGCATGGCGCCGGTCATGCCGGAAAAGCGCAGCCCCAGCGAGCAGCCCACCACCACCTGCGCCACCGCGATCAGCCAGAACGGCAGATGCAGGTCGACCGCTCCGGTCAGCGTCACCGCGCCGGCAAGCAGCAGCGGCCCGGTGATCTGACCGGCTGGCAGGCGGATCACCTTCGCGATGCCAAGACCTCCAGCGGCGGCGAGCCCGATCAGCAGCAGCGCCAGCGGGGTCACCGGCTCCGGCGCGCTTGGCGTCAGGCCAGCGGCGCTGCCCACCGGGTGGCCGAGCCAGAGCGACAGGCCCAGCGGAACGAAGGTGATGACGATGATGATGCGCAGGAATTGCTGCGCGGTGAGCAGCGGCAGCTCGGCCCCGGCGCGCTCGCCCATCACCAGGCTCTCCATCAGCCCGCCCGGCATGCCCGCGAAATAGGCGGTCGCTTTCTTGTAGCCGCCGAGACGGCGGAAGATCATGTAGTTGCCGAAATGCGCCAGCACCACGAACACCGCCAGCGCCGAGAGCGTCAGGATCAGGTCGCCGGCCTCGCGCAGCAGCTCCGGTTCCACCTGCGTGCCGATCATCACTCCGATCAGCCCGATGAAGCCGGTGCGGAAGCGCATCGGGAAGCGGTAGTCGCGCAGCGCGCCATGCTGGAACAACGCCACCGCCAGCGCCGCACTGGCGAGACTGCCCAGCATGAAGGGCATCGGCAGACGCAGGAACTGCGCCAAGAGGCCGCCAAGCCCGCCAAGCGCCAGCAACGCCGCTGTGAGAACGATCATCCGGAGGGTGAGGGTGGTGCCTTGCATGGCGCGACCTAACCCCAGAGGCAGGGAAAGTGCAACGTGGGGCGCGGCTTGCGCTTTCCGAGGCGGCGCCTCTGCCCTAGATCTCGGCCCATGCAGCGCGCACTCTTCATCGGCTCAGAGATCTATCGCGGATCGAAATACGGCACCCGGCATCCGCTCTCGATCGAACGGGTGCCCGCTGCCACCGATCTCGCCGCCTCGCTGGGGCTGTTGCCGCGCAGCCTCTACCGCACCAGTCCGCGTGCCAAGCTCGAGGCGCTGGCGGCGTTCCACACGGCCGATTACATCGCCGCGTTGCAGGCGGCGGAGGCCGAGGGTGCGGTCAGCGACGAGACCCGGGCGCGCTACGGCCTTGGCACGCTGTCGAACCCGGTCTTTCCCGAGATGTATCGCCGCCCGGCGACGGCGGTGGGCGGCGGGCTCCTGGCAGCCGAGATGGTGATGTCGGGTGCGGTGCGGGCGGTGCACAATGCCGGGGGTGGCACCCATCACGCGCTGGCCGGGCAGGCGGCGGGGTTCTGCTTTCTCAACGAGCCCGTGCTGACCATCCTGCACCTGCAGCGGCTGGGGGCGCGGCGGGTGGTCTATGTCGATATCGACGCGCATCATGGCGACGGCGTGGAGCTCGCCTTTCATGGCGCCGAGGACGTCCGGGTGATTTCGGTGCACGAGGACCGGCGCTGGCCCTTCACCGGGGCGCTGGAGGACGAAGGCGGCGGGGCGGCCTTCAACCTGCCGGTGCCGCGCGGCTTCAACGATACAGAGTTCGCCTGCGTCCTGGACGAGATGATCCTGCCCGCAGTCGCGGCGTTCCGGCCTGACGCGGTGTTCCTGCAATGCGGCGCGGATGCGCTGACCGAGGATCCGCTGTCGCGGCTCGAGCTGTCGAACAACAGTCATCTCCGCGCGGTTCGGGCGCTGTTTGATCTGGCGCCACGGCTCGTGACTTCGGGCGGCGGCGGGTACAATCCGTGGAGCGTGGCGCGCTGCTGGGCCGGGGTCTGGGCAATGCTGTCGGGGCAGGAGCTTCCCGACGAGCTGACGCAAGAGGCGCGTGCGCTGCTGGCGGGTCTGACATGGTCGCGCAAGGGGCGGCCGGGCCCCGAGCTGCTCACCACCTTGCGGGATGCGCCGCGCGAGGGGCCGATCCGCGACGAGATCCGCGCGGGTGTGGCCCATCTGAAACGCAGGCTCTGACGCTCAGAGGTATTTTCCGGCTTCGCGCCGGGCGAAGGGCTTGAGCCGAGCGCCATGCGCCTCGAGGAAGCTCTCGGCGCGGGCGCGGTCATGCTTCGAGAGATCGCGGATCCACCAGCCGACCGCCTTCTGGATGAACCAGTCGCGATCCTCGGCATAGCTTGCAGCCCAGCCAAGCACCCGGTCGCGGATCGCCAGATCCTGCTCGGAGGGAAAGTTCATCTTGGCCCAGGGCAGGGTGATGACCAGCGCCGCGCGGCGGGTCCACATATGCGGGCTCTCGGTCCAGTGCGCCACGGTCTCGAGGCGCGACGGATCGGCGGTGAGCCGACGCTGCCCGGCCATGCAGGCGTGATCGGCGATGGCCCAGCTGTCGAACTGGGGCACCCAGTCGCAGATCAGCCGCCACGCCGCGTCATCGGGGCGGATGCGGGCCTGTGTCAGCAGCTTGGCCGCCGCCAGCCGTGCCTCGAACACGTCCGTCAGCCACAGATCGCGCGCCAGCGCCACGCGGTCCTCGACCGGGAGGGTCTGACGCCAGCCGCGGGTGATGTCGTTCAGTGCAGGGTTCGGCACGCCAAGATAGGGGCGGTCGATCTTGTGATAGGCGCGCATGCCTTCCGCGCGACCGGGCTCGGCGTGGCGCGCGATCTCGGCAAGGGCCTCGTCGGCGGTCATCTGTCGTGGTCCTTTGTGCCGGTGGGGCGGCGGTTGCGTGGCGCCGGGCGGAGGCCGCCGCAGCGCGCATCGAATCGGTTTGCCATGAGAAAGCCCTCCGAACGGCTCGGGTGCAGGGTACGCTCCGGGCAGCGTGGAGCCAGCAAAACCGGCAATGGCGGCGGTTACTCCACCGTTACCGATTTCGCGAGGTTGCGCGGCTGGTCCACGTCGGTGCCCTTGGCGACCGCCGCGTGATAGGCCAGCAGCTGCGCCGGCAGGGCGTAAAGCAGCGGCGCGAGGCGGTCGTCGACCTCCGGCAGGGTGATGACCTGCCAGACGCCTTCTCCTGCCTCGGCGGCGCCGCGCGCATCGGTGACGAGGCAGATCTTGCCACCGCGCGCCATCACCTCCTGCATGTTCGACACGGTCTTGTCGAAGAGCCCGTCATGCGGCGCCATGACGATCACCGGAACGGTCTTGTCGATCAGCGCGATGGGGCCGTGCTTGAGTTCTCCCGATGCATAAGCTTCAGCGTGTATGTAGCTGATTTCCTTTAGTTTAAGAGCGCCCTCATAGGCGATTGGATACATCAGGCCGCGGCCAAGGAAGAGCACGTCGCGGGCCTCGGCGATCTTCTGCGCCGCGGCCTCCATGGTGCCGTCGCGGTCGAGCGTGGCGTTGAACAGCCCCGGCAGCGCGCGCAGCTGAGTTAGCAGCGCGGCCTTGTCGGCGGCATCCATGTGGCCGCGCTCTGAGGCCGCCTTGATGGCCAGAAGCAGCAGTACGTTGAGCTGACAGGTGAAGGCCTTGGTCGAGGCCACACCGATCTCGACACCGGCATGGATCGGCAGCGCGAGGTCGCTCTCGCGGGCGATCGAGCTGGTCTCGACATTGACCACCGAGACGATGCTGTCGGCCTTGTCACGGCAGTAGCGCAGCGCGGCGAGCGTGTCGGCGGTCTCGCCCGACTGGCTGACGAAGAGCGCCACGGTGCCCGGCAGAACCGGCGGTTCGCGGTAGCGGAACTCGGAGGCGACATCGACCTCGACGGGCAGGCGGGCGAGCTTTTCAAACCAGTATTTCGCCGTCAGGCAGGCGTAATAGGCGGTGCCGCAGGCCACCAGCACCAGCCGGTCGACCTTGGTGAAATCCAGCGCCGTCGCGGGGATCTCGATGCGGTCACCGTCGAGATAGGCGCTGAGCGCGTCGGCCAGAACGGTGGGCTGCTCGGCGATCTCCTTGGCCATGAAGTGCTTGTAGCCGGCCTTGTCGACGCGGGCGGCATCCATGCGGATCTTGCGCGCCTCGCGGTTCACGCGCCGATTCTCCATGTCGAAGATCTCGGCACCCTTGCGGGTGATCACCGCCCAGTCGCCTTCCTCGAGATAGGTCAGCGTGTCGGTCATCGGCGCCAGCGCGATGGCATCCGAGCCGATGAACATCTCGTTCTCGCCATGCCCGATGGCCAGCGGCGAGCCCTTGCGGGCGGCGATCATCAGGTCTTCCTCGCCGTCGAACAGGAAGGCAAGCGCAAAGGCGCCCTCGAGCTGCGCGATGGTGGCCTGCGCCGCCTCGACGGGGCTCTTGCCGGCGTCGAGATGCATCTGCGTCAGCATCGCCACGGTCTCGGTGTCGGTGTCGGTCTCGGGCTGGTAACCGGCCTGGGCGAGGATGGCGCGCAGCTCGCGGAAGTTCTCGATAATGCCGTTATGGACCACTGCCACCGGTCCCGCCTTGTGCGGATGGGCGTTCTTCTCGTTGGGTTCGCCATGGGTGGCCCAGCGGGTGTGGCCGATGCCGGCCTTTCCGGGCAGCGGTTCGTGCACCAGCCGGTCGCTGAGATTGACCAGCTTGCCCACCGCGCGGCGACGGTCGAGCTTGCCCTCGTTCACCGTGGCGATGCCGGCGCTGTCATAGCCGCGATATTCGAGCCGTCGCAGCGCCTCGACCAGGATCGGCGAGGCCTCGTGACTGCCCAGCACTCCGACGATTCCACACATGCCCGTTACCCTTTGTTCTGTTTTGCTTTCTTGGCCTTCAGCATGTCGAAGAGCCGGGTTGCGAAGCCGGCTTTCTCGACCTGCTTGGCACGCCCCAGCGCCAGCGCGCCCGGGGCGACATCGTCGGTGATCACCGAGCCCGAACCGGTCATCGCCCCGTCGCCGATGGTGACCGGGGCGACCAGCATGGTGTCGGAGCCGATGAAGGCGTTGCGCCCGATGGTGGTGCGGTGCTTGAACACGCCGTCATAGTTGCAGGTTATGGTGCCGGCGCCGATATTGCTGCCCTCGCCGATATCGGCATCGCCGAGATAGGTCAGGTGGTTGGCCTTGGCGCCCTCGCCGAGGTAGGCGTTCTTGATCTCGACGAAATTGCCCACATGGGTGTGCTCGGCCAGCTCGGCGCCGGGGCGCAGACGTGCGAAGGGGCCGACGATGGCGCCGCGGCTCACGTGGCAGCCCTCGAGATGGCTGAAGGCACGGATGCGGGCGCCGCTCTCGATGGTGGCACCGGGGCCGAAGATCACGTTGGGCTCGATCTCGGCATCGCGGCCAATCACTGTGTCCCACGCGAACCAACAGGTCTCGGGGGCCTGCAAGGTGACGCCGTCGGCCATCAGCCGGGCGCGGATCGCCTGCTGGAAAGACGCCTCGGCACCGGCGAGCTCGGCGCGGGAGTTCACCCCCAGCGTCTCTGCCTCGGCGCAATGCACCACGCCCGCCGAGAGACCACGGGCGCGGGCAATCTCGACGATGTCGGGCAGGTAGTATTCGCCCGCCGCGTTGTCGTTCTTCACCTCCGCGAGCAGGCTTTGCAGGGTCGCGGCGTCGGCGGCAACAACGCCGGAATTGCAAAGGCTTATGGCGCGCTCTTCATCCGTCGCATCCTTGTATTCGACGATGCGGATCAGCGCGTCACCTTCGGTCACGAGGCGACCGTAACGGCCCGGGTCCGCGGCCTCGAAGCCCAGCACCACCACGTCGTGCTCGGCCCGGGCGCGGGCCATGTCTTCGAGCGTGTCCTGGCTGATGAAGGGGGTGTCGCCGTAGAGCACGATGGCGTCGCCATCAAAGCCCTCCAGCTCGGGACCAGCCTGCAGAGCAGCATGCGCGGTACCGAGCTGTTCGGACTGGATCACCACCCGCGCCTCGGGGTCGAACGCCTGCGCCGAGGCGGCAACATGCTCGGCCTCGTGGCCGGCGACAACGATGCTGCGCGCAGGCTCGAGGCTCTGTCCGGCGCGCATGGCGTGCCACAGCATCGGCGCGTGGGCGATGCGGTGCAGCACCTTGGGCAGGTCGGACTCCATGCGGGTGCCCTTGCCCGCAGCAAGGATGATCAGGGCGATGCTCATGCCGGTTTCCCGTTTGTGTTCTGTCTTCGCCCGTTCTATCGGCTCAGGGGGCAGGAGCAAGATCGCATCCATCACGTTGAATGTCGTGATGTGTCAGCCGGAGGATTCCCCATGCGCACGGTCATCTTCGATCTCGACGGCACGCTGGCAGATACCAGCGGCGACCTGATCGCCGCCGCCAACTGGTGTTTTTCGGAAATGGGATCGGAGGCGCGCCTCGACCCGGTGGACGATGCGTCGACCGCCTTCCGCGGCGCGCGGGCGATGTTGAAACTGGGGCTTGAGCGGGCGGGCGCCTATGAGGCTGGGACGGTCGAGCGCTGGTATCCACAGCTGCTCGCCGCCTATGGCGAGGCGATCGACGTACACACGCAGCTCTACCCGGGCGCGGTCGAGGCGGTCGCGGCGCTGCGCAATGACGGCTGGCGCGTCGGCATTTGCACCAACAAGCCCGAGGGGCTGGCCGAGACCCTGCTGCAGCGGTTGGGTGTGCGGGATCTTTTTGGCGCACTGATCGGTGCTGATACGCTGCCGGTGCGCAAGCCCGACCCGCTGCCCTATACCGAGGTGGTGGCGCGGCTCGGCGGCGACGTGGGCCGGAGCTGTCTCATCGGCGACACCGACACCGATCGCAAGACCGCCGCCGCGGCCAAGGTGCCCTGTATCCTCGTGACCTTCGGACCGGATGGCGAGGCGGTGCGCGATCTCGGTCCCGAGGGCCTTATCGGCCATTTCGACGAGCTGCATGGCGAGGTGGCCCGGCTGGTCTCCTGAGCGCGCTCGGCACGTGGGAAATCTCCGGAGAAAATCTTTCATGCGAAAGATTTTCGGGATCGGGTCCGGAGGCGAAGATTTTTCGAACGAAAAATCTTGAACCGTGGGGTGATTGACGTGGCGGCCGGCGGGGCGCAGAAACGGCGCATGACAGAGCGCTTTACCGGAAGTTTCACCCAGCAGGAGCCGATCCCCGAGGACGGCATCGAAGCCGCGCTCGCGGTTCTGCGCCATGGCCGCCTGCATCGCTACAACACCGCTCCCGATGAGCTGTCGGAGACCGCGCTGCTCGAGCAGGAGGTCGCCGCCATGACGGGCGCGCGCTATGCGCTCGCGGTGGCCTCCGGCGGCTACGCGCTTGGCTGTGCCCTGCGCGCCGTGGGCGTGCAGCCGGGCGACACGGTGCTGACCAACGCCTTCACCCTCGCGCCGGTCCCCGGGGCCATCGCGTCGGTCGGCGCGACGCCGGTCTTTGTCGGCGTCACCGAGGATCTGGTGATCGATCTCGACGATCTGGCCACCAAGCTGGCTCAGGCCCGCGTGCTGATGCTCAGCCACATGCGCGGGCACCTGTGCGACATGGACCGGCTGATGGCGCTCTGCGATGCCGCCGGCGTCACGGTGATCGAGGATTGCGCTCATACCATGGGGGCGGCCTGGAACGGCGTGCCGTCCGGCCGGCACGGCGCGGTGGGCTGCTACTCGACCCAGACCTACAAGCACGTCAACTCGGGCGAGGGCGGTTTCCTCGTCACCGATGACGAAGAGATCGCCGCCCGCGCGGTGATCCTGTCGGGCTCCTACATGCTCTACGAGCGCCACCTTGCGGCCCCGGGCCCGGAGGTGTTCGAGCGCGTCAAATACCACACGCCCAACGTCTCTGGTCGCATGGACAACCTGCGCGCGGCCATTCTGCGCCCGCAGCTGCGTGATCTGGACACGCAGGTCGAACGCTGGAATGACCGTTACCGCGCGGTCGAAGACGGTCTCCGCGACGTGCCCGGCCTGACGGTGATCGACCGCCCCGCGCCCGAGCGCTATGTCGGCTCCTCGATCCAGCTTCTGCTGCTCGACTGGGCGGCGGAGGCGGTGCAGGAGGTGCTGCGCCGCTGCGCCGCCCGTGGGGTCGAGCTGAAGTGGTTCGGCGGGGCCGAGCCGGTGGCGTTCACCTCGCGCTACGACAGCTGGCGCTACGCCGAGAGCGTGCCGCTGCCGCGCACCGACCGGGTGCTGGCGGGTCTCTTGGACATGCGCCTTCCGCTGACCTTCAGCGTTGATGACTGCGCCCAGATCGCCCGTATCATCCGCGCCGAGGTTTCGGCAGTGCATCAGCGGGGCTGAGCCGCGGCATCACACCTTTGGAGGAGGGCGGCCCGCGCCGCCCCGTGCCAGACTGGACAGACGACACCGGGGGAGAGACAGATGACCGGCAGTGATCTTAGCGACAGCATTCCCGAAACCGCGCTTGGCTGGCACCGCGAGGGCAAGGGCGCCGTGCTTGCCACGGTGATCGAGACCTGGGGCTCGGCGCCGCGGCGCGTCGGCGCGCAGCTGGCGATCTCGGGGGCAGGCGAGATCGAGGGCTCGGTCTCGGGTGGTTGCGTCGAGGGCGCGGTGATCGTCGAGGCGCTTGAGGCGCTCGAGGAGGGGGCCGCGCGCGAGCTTGAATTCGGTGTCTCCGACGGCGACGCCTTCGCCGTGGGGCTGGCCTGCGGCGGCACCATCCGGGTGCTGGTCGAGCCGGTGGGCAGCGTGCTGCCCGAAGCGCTGCTGGCCGATCTCTGCGCCGCCCGCGCTGCGCGGGCGCCCGTGGCCTACGTGGTCGATCTCGACACCGGTGCGCGCCGCCTCGAGCGTGATGGCTTTGAGACCCGCTTCCGCATGGACCGCTCGGGCTTCGAGGAAGACAGCCGGACCTTCGTGGCCATCCACAACCCGCCGCTGCGGCTCATCGTGGTGGGCGCGGTGCATATCGCCCAGGCGCTGGTGCCGATGGCGCGCATTGCCGGCTACGACCCGGCGATCGTCGACCCGCGCGAGACCTTCGGCGCGCAGGCGCGTTTTCCCGGAGAGACGCTGCTCAACGACTGGCCCGACGAGGCGGTGGAACAGCTCGGCCTCGACAGCCGCACCGCGCTGGTGCTGCTGACCCACGATCCCAAGCTCGACGATCCGGCGCTGACGCTGGCGCTGCGCTCGGGCTGCTTCTACATCGGCGCACTCGGGTCCACCCGGACCCATGCCAAGCGCGTGGCGCGGATGCAGGAGGCGGGCTTCTCCGAGGCCGAGATCGCCCGCATCCACGGCCCAGTCGGGCTCGACATCGGCGCCGCCGGCCCGTCCGAGATCGCGGTCTCGATCCTGGCCGAGATGACAGGCGTGCTGAGGAAAGGCGCGTGAAGTTCGGCCCCGTCCCGGTGGCCGAGGCGGCGGGCCACATCCTGGCCCATTCCGAGGCGCTGCCCTCGGGCCGCCTGCGCAAGGGCACGGTGCTGAGCCCGGCCAATCTCGCCTCCCTCGAGGCGGCGGGCCTGCCCGAGGTGGTGGTGGCTCGGCTGGAACCCGGCGACGTGGCCGAGGACGACGCGGCGGCGCGGCTGGCGCACGCGATGCTGCCCGAGCCGGAGGCCTCGGGGCTGCGCATCGGCAAGGCAGCCACCGGCCGGGTCAATTTGCACGCCACGCATATTGGCCTGGTCGAGGTCGATGCCGCGCGCATCGACGCCATCAATGCGGTGCACCCGATGATCACCGTGGCCACCGTGCGCCCGTGGCAGAGTCTGCCCGAGCGCGGCATGGCGGCGACGATCAAGATCATCTCCTACGCTGTGCCCGGCGACGCACTGGAGGCGGCCTGCGCCGCAGCGCCTGGCGCGCTGATCCTTCGCCCGGTGACCCGCAGGAGTGCCCAGCTCATCGAGACGGTGATCGGGGATGGCGCGCCGCAGAAAGGCCGCCGCGCCGTCGCTGGCCGGCTGCAGCGCATGGGCGTCCCGATGCTGCCTGACGTCGCGGTTCCGCACGACATCGCGCCGCTCGCGACCGCCATTTCCCAAAGCGAGGCCGAGGTCATCCTGATCCTCACCGGCTCGGCCACCTCCGACCTCTACGACACCGCTCCCGAAGCGCTGCGTGCCGCCGGTGGCGAGGTCACCCATTTCGGAATGCCGGTCGATCCCGGCAACCTGCTGTTCTTCGGCAAGCTCGGGGAGCGTCCGGTCATCGGCCTGCCGGGCTGCGCCCGCTCGCCTGCGCTCAACGGTGCCGACTGGGTGCTTGAACGCATGCTCTGCGGCATCGAGGTCAGCCCTCGGGAAATCAGCGCCATGGGTGTCGGCGGTCTGCTCAAGGAGCCGCCCTCCCGGCCGCGCCCGCGCGAATCCTGACGCGCGGCGCCCGCATCTTCTTCTGGCCGAAAATATCCAGGGGGAGGCCGCGCCTCGCGCGGACGGGGGCAGCGCCCCCTGCCAGCCCCCGACCGGCAGCGAGATGCCGCACGGCCCAGCTCCGGGCAAAGAAAAACCCGCCGGAACGCGGCGGGTTGCTCTGTCGCTCTGTCGGGCGCCTTACTTGGCGACCGGTCCGATCATCATGATCATCTGGCGGCCTTCCATCTTCGGCATGTTCTCGACCTTGCCGAGTTCCTTGACGTCTTCGGCCACCCGCTCGAGCAGCTCGCGGCCAAGGTTCTGGTGCGCCATTTCGCGGCCGCGGAAGCGCAGGGTGATCTTCACCTTGTCGCCCTTCTCGAGGAACTTCAGCACATTGCGCATCTTGACGTCGTAGTCGTGGATGTCGGTCCCGGGACGGAACTTCACCTCTTTGACTTCGATGATCTTCTGCTTCTTGCGAGCTTCGGATTCGCGCTTCTGCTGTTCGTACTTGAACTTGCCGAAGTCCATGATCTTGCAGACCGGCGGATTGGCATTGGGCGAGATCTCGACGAGATCGAGCCCGGCCTGCTCGGCCAGCTCCATCGCGCGTCGGGGGGGCTGGACGCCCAGGTTCTCGCCTTCGGCGCCGATCAGACGGATTTCAGGGGCCCGGATGCGATCGTTGACGCGGGGGCCGGTGTCGCGCGTTGGGGGCGCGTTGTGAGGTCTGCGAGCTATGGTATCGGTCCTTTTACCGTGAATACTTTGGTGGCGCAAAATAGTCCTGCGCCAGCGTTGTTTCAAGCGCTTAATCCGGCCCGTTGCGGCAATCCCGCGACCGGCCGCGCCGCGATCCGGGCAGGGGCCGGGCCGAGTGGCGCAGCGGGCCTCGTTGTTGGCGGTAACGGATTGAGGGGCGAGCCCGACCGGCGCGCTCGGCGCCAGAGCCGATTCTCCGCATTGGCCGCGCAAGCCTCGGGGCAGTCCGCCTCTGGTTGCGACGCCATGGGCTGCGCTGCCGAAAATGTCGGGTCGACGGCGCGGAGGCGCAACGGCGCGATTGCGTGAATCGCGAGGCTGGGCTAATTCTGTAAGACCGTTTCGGATTCTTTCAGAACAGGTTTCTTGGCGATGCAAAGCGGCCGACTCTCTCAGATCTTGGTGTCGCTCGGGGCACTTTGGATGTGTGTCATCCTGGTGGGCTGGCTCACGGGCTCCGAAGAACTTTCGCGCATCGCTGCGCATCGCGCCAGCACGGTTCCCAGCACCGCGATCGGCATCGCCTTCCTGTTTGTCGCTATGATGGAGTTCGAGGACGGCAACCAGCGATCGGTGCTGGTCAGCCGCAGGCTGACTTCGGTTGCGCTGGCCATTGCCGCCGCCAATCTGCTGCTCTCGCTCGCCGGGCGGGTGGATATCGATCACTGGCTGTTCGACGCGGTCATCCGGCCCGAAGACCGCATGTCGCCGGGCACGGCGCTTGGCATCATCGTCGCCTGCGCCACGATCTGGCTGGCAGGCGCGCACCGGACACGCCGCCTCAGCGGGGCGGTCGCCATCGTCGGCCTCTCGGGGCTGAGTGCCATCATCCTTGGCAACTCCTTCGTGCCCGGGGCCGTTTTCGGAAAGGCGCTGCTGTCGGGCATGTCGATCTTCACCGCTCTGGCGCTGGCCTTGTTCTTCGTGGCCCATCTTCTGAAGCTCGACTCGCTTGAGCCCGCCGCGCCCGCCGTTTCCGATTGCGACTGAGCGTGCCCGCCTTGCCTTGAGGCCGGCGCACGGCCCCGAGGATGGCAGGCCCCGGCTCATCAGAAGATCACCCCATGACAAGATCAAAGCAAAAGACCCCCGCCGCGAGGCAGGGGTCCTGAAACTGTCTGTGTCGGCACGTCTGACCAGAGGTCAGTCGAGGAACGCCTTCTCGACCACGTAGTGCTTGGGATCGGAGTTCGCGCCTTCCTCGAGCCCGTATTCCTCGAACATCTCCTTGAGCTCGAGGTTGAAGGCGAGGTTGCCGCAGATCATCGCACGGTCGGTCTCGGGGTTGAGCGGCTCGACGCCGAGATCGGCAAAGGCCTCGCCCGAGCGCATCAGGTCGGTGATGCGGCCCATCTTCGGGCTCTCTTCGCGTGTGGTGGTCGGGTAATACTTGATCTTCTTCCAGAAGCCCTCGCCGATCACCTCGTTGAGCAGCTCGTCGGTCTTCAGGCTCTCGATCAGGTCGGCGCCATATTTCAGCTCACCGGCCTCGCGGCAGGTGTGGGTGATGATGACCTCGTCGTAATCCGCGTAGGTCTGCGGCTCGCGCAGCAGCGAGGCGAAGGGCGCAAAGCCGGTGCCGGTGGCGAAGAACCAGATGCGCTTGCCGGGCAGCAGCGCGTCATGCACCAGCGTGCCCACGGGCTTGGGCCGCAGGATGATCTCGTCGCCGGGCTGGATGTGCTGAAGCTTCGAGGTCAGCGGGCCGTCCTGCACCTTGATCGAGTAGAACTCGAGCTCCTCGTCCCAGGACGGCGAGGCGATCGAGTAGGCGCGCAGAAGCGGTTTCTGCTTGCCGGTCTCGGGGTGCGGATCGCCCATCAGGCCGATCATCACGAACTCGCCAGAGCGGAAGCGGAGGCTCGCCGGGCGCGACACCCGGAACGAGAACAGGCGGTCCGTCCAGTGCTTGACCTCGGTCACGGTCTGGGCGTCGGGCAGCACCATCTTCTTCGGCGCGTCGTCTGCGGCTTTGGTCGCGTTGGTGTCGGTCACGGGGCTCATCTCGGTCATGGTGTTCACATCAAGGTCCGTTGCGACTGCATAGCGCAAAAATCGTTTGTAGGCAAACGAACCTCGAGTCCCTTTCTAGAGCGTTGTCGTATGGATTGGAAGATGACTCAACCGCGCATGCGGCTCTGGTAGTCGTGCTGCTGCCAATTTGAGCGGAACAGCCACTCGGCCTCGGGCTGGCGCGCGGCAAGCTCGTCCGAGATCTCGACCTCGTCGAAGCCGGAGCGCCGCGCCATGGCGTACTGGTCCGAGATCACGTGGCCCTTGGCGCGCAGACGGCCCTTGTAGCCGCGCAGGCGCAGCAGGCGGGCCAGCGTGAAGCCGCGCCCGTCGGCAAAGCTCGGGAAGTCGACGCGGATCATCTGCGTATCCGCATCGAATTCGAGCGCCTCGGGATCGGTGTCGGAGGGCAGGTCGAGCGCGGTCTCGGTCTCGAAGCCGGCGCTCCAGTCATCGGGCGCGAAGCCCGCGTCGGTGACGATGATGCTCATGTGCTCGGTCCTTGTCTCACCATGCGGCCATTGGCGAAATGAATGCCGCATTCCACTTTCTCTTCGCCGCGCCAGCGCCCGGAGCGCGGGTCCTCGCCCTCGGCCACCGGCGAGGTGCAGGGGGCGCAGCCGATCGACGGGTAGCCCTGTGCCACCAGCGGATGCCGGGGCAGGCGATTCTCGTCCATGTAGGCGCGCACGTCCTCCGGCGCCCAATGCGCCAGCGGGTTGACCTTGATGCGCCCGGTGGCGTCCTCGAGCTCGAAGAACTCGAGCGTCTGACGCGTGGCCGACTGGAAGCGCTTGCGGCCGGTGATCCAGCCATCGAAGCCCGACAGCGCCTGCTCGAGCGGCACCGTCTTGCGCAGGGCGCAGCAGGCGTCGGTGCTGTGATTGCGCAGGTCGTCGTCAGGATCGCGCTGCGCCAGCAGGGCCTCGTCGGTGCGGATCACCCGCACGTCCTCGAGATGCAGCCGCTCGGCCACGTCCTGCTGGTAGACCAGCGTCTCGGCAAAGAGCAGCCGCGTGTCGATGAACAGCACCGGCGTCTTGCGGTCGATCATCGCCACGAGATGAAGCAGCGCGATCGACTCGGCCCCGAAGGACGACACCATCGCGATGTCGCCGGCCTCGGGGTCGCGCAGAGCGCCCTCGAGCACCGCGACGGCACCGTGATGGCGGTAGCGCGCGTTCAGCGCCGCGACCCGCTGGCGCAGATCCGCCAGCGCATCGGCACCAAGCGCGGGCGCGCCGGACGCCTGCGTGTCAGGGAGAGATTGAAAGCTCATGCGATCACGCAGCCCGGGACCGCTTGCCCGTGTCCTCGCCGTAGAGCGCCAGCTTGAAGGGCGCCATGCCGAGACGGCGATAGGTCTGCAGGAAGCTTTCCTCGGGTCCTTCTCGATGGTCCATGTAGGCCCCCACGATGCGTTCGATCGCGGGCACCACCTCTTCGGCCGGGAAGCCCGGCCCGGTGCGTTCGCCAAGGCTCGCGGTCTCGGTGGCATCGCCGCCGAGGGTGATCTGGTAGTTCTCGACGCCGGCACGATCAAGGCCGAGGATGCCGATATGACCCACGTGGTGATGGCCGCAGGCGTTGATGCAACCGGAGATCTTGATCTTCAGCTCGCCGATCTCGTTCTCGATCTTCAGCTCGTCGAAGCGGGTGGCGATCTCCTGAGCGATCGGGATCGAGCGGGCGGTGGCCAGCGCGCAGTAATCCATGCCGGGGCAGGCGATGATATCCGAGATCATGCCGATATTGGCGGTCGCCAGACCGTGCGCCTTCAGGATCTTGTGGATCTGGGGCAGGTCGGACTTGTGGACATGCGGCAGAACCACGTTCTGCTCGTGGGTGATGCGCAGCTCGTCATGACCGAAGCGGCGGGCGAGGTCGGCCATCACGCGCATCTGCTCGGCGGTGGCATCGCCCGGCGTCTCGCCATGGGCCTTGAGGCTGATCTGCGCGATGGCATAACCGCCGGCCTTGTGCGCGGTGAGGTTGCTGTCGGTCCAGGCGCGGAACACCGGATCGGCCTCGTAGGCGGCATCGAACGCCTCGGTCGGGGCGTTGCGGAAGGCGGGCGGGGCGAACTGAGCCGCGATCTCGTCGAAGAGCGCGAGATCGGCGCCGTTGAACGCCGCCTTGGTCTCGGCGAAGCGCGACGCGACACGCTCGCGGATCTCGTCGATGCCGTGCTCGTGCACGGTGATCTTGATGCGTGCCTTGTACTTGTTGTCGCGGCGGCCGAGCAGGTTCCAGACCGAGACCACGGCCTCGACATACGGCAGCAGGTCTTCCTGCGGCACGAAGGGGGCCAGCTCCTTGCCGATCATCGGGGTGCGGCCAAGCCCGCCTCCAACGAGGACGCGGTAGCCGATCTCGCCACCATGCTCGACGACCTGGATACCGATGTCATGCGCCTTGATCACGGCGCGGTCGTTCTCGGCGCCGGTGACGGCGATCTTGAACTTGCGCGGCAGGAACTGGAATTCCGGATGGTCAGTCGACCACTGGCGCAGCAGCTCGGCCACGGGGCGCGGATCGGCGACCTCGTCGGCGGCGGCGCCGGCGAAGTGGTCCGCGGTCACGTTGCGGATGGTGTTGCCGCTGGTCTGGATGGCGTGCATCCCGACCTCGGCCAGAGCGTCGAGCATGTCTGGCACATCACGCAGCTCGGGCCAGTTGTACTGGATGTTCTGCCGGGTGGTGAAGTGGCCGTAGCCCTTGTCCCACTTCTCGGCCAGCAGCGCGAGCTGGTCCATCTGCGCGCCGTTGAGCGTGCCGTAGGGGATCGCCACGCGCAGCATGTAGGCGTGCAGCTGGAGATAGAGGCCGTTCATAAGGCGCAGCGGCTTGAACTCGTCCTCGGTCAGTGCCCCGGAGATGCGGCGCTCCACCTGCTGACGGAACTGGCGGTTGCGCTCTGCAACGAAGGCTGTGTCGAACTCTGTGTAGCTGTACATCTGTCAGTCTCTCCCGCGGGGGGTACGCGTGGACCCCGCAAATGTCTTCGAGAAGGTGCGGCGCGGCCTCAGCCGGCGGCCTGCTTGCCGTGGTGGTAGTTGGACGGTCCGGTGGCGCGGAACTCCTCGCGGAAATGCTTGGGCTGGGGGCCGTCCTCGGTGGGGGCCATGTCGGCGAGGTAGACGCCGACCGCCTCGGAGGCGCGGGCCTGCGCGTCAAGCAGGCGGAGCTGCGCGATGGCCTCGTCGGTGATGATCTCGGCCTCGTCGAGGCGCCGCACCCAGCGGTCATCGGAGGCGAGGTAGATCACGTCGCCCTCGAGCAGGGCGTTGGCGGTGACGACTTTCGGGGTAAAGGCCTTGGGCATCAGGAAACCTCCTGTCTTGCAAATGCGATGGCGCGTGCGGCGCGCGGGGCGAGCCCCAGAAGAAGAACGGCGGGGCCGTCGAGATCGGCG
>NZ_DS022276.1:3071093-3113203 GCF_000153725.1 Salipiger bermudensis HTCC2601
TCATGCCCGGTCAGCAGCCGCAGGTCGGATTGCGCCCGCGCTTGGTCAGCGAGACGCCGAGGCTTGCGGCCGCGGCGGTCGAGGCGGTCAGGCCCGGCGTGACATGGTAGGGGACGCCGGCGGCGTCGAGCGCTTCGGTCTCCTCGTCGAGCCGGCCGAACACGCCCGGGTCGCCCGCCTTGAGGCGGACGGTGCGGGCACCGCTCGAGGCGTGGGCGATGATCAGCGCGTTGATGTCGTCCTGCTTCATCGACGGACCGAAGCCCTTTTTGCCTACGGGCAGGAGCGTGGCGCCCTCGGAGGCCAGCGACAGGATTGCTTCGGGCACCAGCTGGTCGTGCAGGATGACCTCGGCGGACTGGATCTCGCGCATGGCACGGACCGTCAGAAGCTCCGGGTCGCCGGGGCCGGCGCCGACGAAGGCCACGTGCCCGCGCGGCGGGGTCTGGGAAGGATGTGCCATCTGGATCAGTCCGCTGTGAGTGTTTTGCTTGTGCAAATATAGAACATCGTCCCCCTGTATCGCTAGGAGGGGGCAGTTTTAAAGAACTTTGTTCTCATGAGCGGCGGTGCTATGAAACATCGTCTACGGATGGACAGGAAAGAGGAAAACCCATGCAGCTCGATGGCACCGACCGGAAAATCCTTCGCGAACTGCAGCTCGATGCGGGGCGTTCGCTCGACGAGATCGCCCGCGCGGTGGGCTCGTCCAAGACCCCTGTGTGGAACCGGATTCGCAAGATGCGCGAGGGCGGCGTGATCGGTCCTCAGGTGGTGATCGCCGACGCCGACAAGCTGGGTTTCGAGGCCTGTTTCTTCGTGCTGGTGCGGACCTCGGAGCACGATGCCGACTGGCAGGGGCGGTTCCTGCACGCGGTGCGCTCGCGCCCCGAGGTGATGGAGGCGCACCGGCTGGCGGGCGATATCGACTACATCCTCAAGGTGCGGGTGCAGAACCCCCGGGCCTATGACGTGTTCTACCAGGCGCTGATCTCGGAGGTGAAGGTGCACAACGTCACCGCGCTGCTGTCGATGGAGGAGATCAAGAACACCACGGCACTGCCGGTGTGAGGGGGAGCGCAGGGCGCCCGTTTCGATTGCATTAGGAGAGGAAGCGGCGCAGCGTCGGGCCGCGGATTGGCGATCTTCGCATCGAATCCCTCGATTTCTCCCGGCCACATGCGAAGGACCGCGAAGCTGATCAGCTGGCGTCACTAGATCGCCGGTCCGGGGGGCGGCCCGGCGATGCGCGGCGGTCTGCGGCCTTGATTCCGCGCGGGCACGCGGCTCAGGCGATACGGAAACACACGAACAGCGCGAGGCGCCGCCTCACCGCGCCACCACCAACCGCTCCAGCCCGTGGAACGGGTAGAGGTCTGCGTAGCGCGGCGTCTCCGCCAGCCGCAGCCCCGGGAAGCGCGCAAACAGGATCGGCAGCGCCACCTGCAGCTCCAGCCGCGCCAACGGTGCCCCGACGCAGAAATGCGGACCGCCGCCGAAGGCGTGATGCGCAGGCGCCTCGCGCCTAGGGTCGAAGCGCCGTGGATCGGCATAGACCTCCGGATCACGCCCGGCGGCCCCCAGCAGAAGACCGACCTGCTCACCGCGCCGGAAGCGGTGCCCGAACAGCTCGACCTCCTCATAGGCGTAACGCATGAACAGATGCAGCGGCGGGTCGTGGCGCATGATCTCCTCGCAGACCGGCGCTGCATCGGCCTGAGAGATCGACCTGCCGGTCTCGAGCAGCGTCTTGATGCCGTTGCCCATGGTGTGCACCGTTGCTTCGTGACCGGCATTGAGCAGCAGGATGCAGGTGGTGATCAGCTCTTCGGTCGAGAGTTTCTCACCCGCCTCCTCGGCGGCAATCAGCTGCGACAGAAGGTCGTCGCGCGGATCGCTGCGTCGGGCATCGATATACTCGGTCAGGAAGGCCGAGAACTCGGAGGCCGCACGCGAGGCCGCCTCTTCGGTCTCGCGCGTGCGCCTTGCCTGATACATCGCCACCATCGCGTTCGACCAATCGAGCAGTTGCGGCGCCATTCTGTCGGGCACCCTCAGCAGCCGCGCGATCACGATCACCGGAATGGGCTGGCAGAAGGCGGGCAGCAGATCGAACTCGCCCGCGGGGAAGGCATCGATCAGCTCGTGCGCCAGTGCCTCGATCTCCGGGCCCAGAGAGGCGATGCGACGCGAGGTGAAGGCGCGCAGCACCAGCCCGCGCAACCGGGTGTGGCGTGGCGCCTCAAGCTCGAGCATGGAATGGTTCTCGACCGCGTAGAATGGCGCAAGATGCTCGGGTACGGGCTGGGCCATCTCGGAAGGGATCTCGCGCCCGAAGCGGCGGTCGCGCAAAAGCGCATGCACCGCGCGATGCGAGGCGGCACAGACCATGCCGTAGTCGTCCCACCACGCCAGATCGCCCGCTGCGCGCAGGCGGTCGTAGAACGGGTAGGGGTCTTGCACGAAGGCGGGATCGGTCGGGGCGTGGGAGAAGCGCTGCATGGGCGCGACCCTGCCTCCGCGCCGCTTCCCTGACAAGACGGCGCTTGCTATGTCACGACGATGACGCGGACCCTGTATCACAGTCGCGGCGCGCTGCTGGCGCTTGCCCTCATCACCACCGCCGCGCTCTCGGGGGCGGTCTGGCACTATGGGTACGTGCAGGCGCTGGGCCCGCTTGCCGCGCGCGGGCAAAGCGATCTCGAGCTTGCCTCCGAGCGCCTTGTCACCCAGCTGCAGCGCTTCCGCGAGTTCGCCGTGCTGAGCGCCGATCATCCGGCGCTGAGCGGGCTGCACCATTTCGGCTCGCGCCGTGCCGCCGAGGCGACCCTGCTGCGGGGGGCCGATCGCTCCGGTGCGGCGCTGGCGGCCTATGTCGATGCCACGGGCCGAATTCTTGCGGCCTCCGAGCCGGGTCTGCCCGAGTGGGTGCTGCAGGGAGAGCCCTTCAACCGCGCGCTCGACGGGGCGCTGGGCATCGCGCATGGCGCGGGACCGGAAGGCATCGACCGGGCCTTCTATTTCGCCGCACCGAGCTTTGGCATCGACGGGCGGGTGCGCGGGGCGCTGATCGTGGTGGTCGACATCGCGCGGCTGGAGCAGGATTGGCGCGGCTCGCTGCCGGCGGTGTTCTTCACCGATAGCGGCGGCGAGATCTTTGCCACCAACCGCTCCGAGCTTCTGGGCTGGCGCCGCACCGGCCCGACCGAGGTGGTCACCGCCGACGGCACACGGCGCGAGGTCACGTTGCGTGATCCCGGTGGGCATATCGTCTGGCAGCAGCGCTTCTCGCCCTATGTGCCGGCCCATGCGCTTCGGCTCGAGAGTGAGTTGCCGGTGATTGACATGACCGGCGTGCTGCTGATGGACACCGCCCCGGCCACGCGTCTTGCCGGGCTGCAGGCGGCGGTCGTGGCTTCGGTGGTGCTGTTCTTCGGCGCGCTGCTCTGGCTGGCGCTCGAACGACGGCGCGCGCTGGCCGAGGCCAACGTGGTGCTCGAGGAGCGGGTCTCGGCCCGCACCCGGGCGCTGCAGCAATCCAACATCGCCCTGCGTCGCGAGATCGCCGAGCGACAGGAGGCAGAGGCCGCGCTCAAGCGCGCGCAGGCCGAGCTGGTGCAGGCCTCGAAGCTGAGCGCGCTGGGCAAGATGAGCGCCGGGATCAGCCACGAGCTGAACCAGCCGCTGATGGCAATCCGGTCCTTTGCCGAGAACGGGACGGCCTTCCTGGATCGCGGCAAGCAGGAGCGCGCGGCGGAAAACCTCGGGCGCATCTCGGACATGGCGAACCGCATGGGGCGGATCATCAAGAACCTGCGCGCCTTCGCCAAGGCCGAGCCCGAGCCCGCCCGCCGGGTCGGGCTGGCGGCGGTGGTGGAAAGCGCGCTCGAGGTGCTGGCGCCGCGCATCGCCGAGACCGGAACGGTGATCGACTGGCAACGCCCCGAGACCACAACGGTGGTGATGGCGGGGGAGGTGCGGCTGGGGCAGGTTGTCATCAACCTGCTCTCGAACGCGATGGATGCCATGGCCGACAGCGAGACCCGCGCCATCACCATCCGCGTCACGCGCGACGATGACGGCGGGCGCGTGATGCTCAGTGTGAGAGACACTGGTCCGGGGATTGTCGATCCGTCGCGCATCTTCGATCCGTTCTACTCCACCAAGGAAGTCGGTGCCGAAGAGGGGATGGGCCTCGGGCTGTCGATCTCCTATGGCATCGTGGAGGGGTTCGGCGGACGCCTGCGCGGCGAGAACGTCTCGGGCGGGGCCTGTTTCACCGTCGAACTGCTGCAGGCGAAGGAGATGGCATGAACGTGCGCAGGGTGCTTCTGGTCGATGATGACGCGGCAGTGCGCGAGGCGCTGGGCCAGACCTTGGAGCTGGCCGAGTTCGACGCGATCACCGCGGGCTCCTTCGTCGAGGCCAAGGACCGCATCGCGGCGCAATTCGAGGGGGTGATCGTCTCGGACATCCGGATGCCGGGGCGCGACGGGTTCCACCTGCTCGATTACGCCCACGAGCAGGATGCCGAGCTGCCGGTGATCCTGCTCACCGGAGAGGGCGACATCCCGATGGCGGTGCGGGCCATGTCGGCGGGGGCCTTCGACTTCCTCGAGAAACCCTGCGCGCCGCAGGACCTGATCTCGGTCATCGAGCGCGCGCTGCGCACCCGCGGTCTGGTGCTCGAGAACCGGCGCCTCAAGGCCCAGCTCGAAACCGGCGACCCGGCGGCGCGGATGATCTTCGGGATCTCGCCGCAGTCCGAGACCCTGCGTGCACAGGCCCGCGCCGCCGCCCGTGCCGGCACCGATGTGCTGATCCGGGGCGCCCGTGGCTCGGGCATCTCGAAGGTGGCCGAGGTGGTGCACCTGTGCTCGACCCGGGCCAAGGGGCCGTTCGAGAAGCGCTCGGCGGCTGGTCTCGGGCGCGAGGGGCTCGAGGCGGTCTGGCAGGGCTGCGCCGGCGGCACGCTGTTTCTCGACGAGATCGCGCAGCTGCCGCTCGACACCCAGCTGGCGCTGCAGGACCGGCTCGAGGCGGGCGGCGCGCGGCTGATCGCCGGAAGCGTCGAGGATCTGGGGCAGGCGGCGGACGAGGGGCGGTTCTCGGCCGAGCTCTATTACCGGCTCGAGGTGATGCAGCTGCGCATTCCGGCGCTGGCGGAGCGGCCGGAGGACATCCCCGTGCTGTTTCGCCATTACGTCGCGCAGGCGGCGGAGCAGTCTGGCCTGACACCGCCCGAGATCGGTGAGGAGGTCATCGCCGGGCTGATCGCGCGCGACTGGCCGGGCAATGCGCGGGCGCTGATGTCGGCGGCGATGCGCTTCGTGCTGGGACTGGGCGACGAGGACGCCGCTGGCGAGGGGCTGGGGCTCACCGAGCGGCTGGCGCAGGTCGAGCGCTCGCTGCTGGCCGATGCGCTCAAGCGCACCGGCGGTCAGGCCAGCGCGGCGGCCGAGATGCTCAAGCTGCCGCGCAAGACCTTCTACGACAAGCTGGCGAAATACGGGCTGAAGCCGGAAGAGTCCGCTGAGCCTCTCGGGCGCGTCGAACTTTCCTTGGCGATCACGGGCGACACGGCTGCGAATCGGATTTGTGCGGATTCCGCACAAGCCGTGTCGAAGACGTGCGGATTTCGCACATGTAGCGCGCGCAGTCGCAAGGTTGGGTATCACCGGTTAAGTATCCGTTTAAATGAAAAATATCGGAATCGACTCGCGTTTGAGCAATCCCTGATGCGTCTGGCGCATGGCTGTCTTGTGCCTAGCGAAGGGCCGGCAGGGGAGCGGGCCCTCGCTCATCATCATCTCGGGAGGATACCGATGAAGAAGTTTCTGATGACCGCCGTGGCCGCTGCGGCCCTCACCACCGGCGCCACCGGCGCGATGGCGGCTTGCGACGATGGCGAAATCGTCATCAAGTTCAGCCACGTCACCAACACCGACAAGCACCCCAAAGGCATCGCCGCCTCGCTGCTGCAAGAGCGCGTGAACGAGGAAATGAACGGCAAGGCCTGCATGGAGGTCTACCCGAACTCCACGCTTTACAACGATGACCAGGTGCTCGAGGCGATGCTGAACGGCGACGTCCAGATGGCCGCCCCCTCGCTGTCCAAGTTCGAACAGTTCACCAAGGTGTTCCGCATCTTCGACCTGCCGTTCATGTTCTTGAACATGGAGGCCGTCGACGCGTTCCAGAACTCGGAAACCGGCCAGGAGATGAAGGAATCGATGGTCCGTCGCGGACTGCTCGGCCTTGGTTTCTGGCACAACGGCATGAAGCAGATGTCGGCCAACAAGCCGCTGATGATGCCCGAGGACGCTGCCGGGCTGAAGTTCCGCGTGCAGCCCTCCGAAGTGCTCAAGGCGCAGTTCGAGGCGCTTGACGCCAGCCCGCAGCCGATGGCCTTCTCGGAAGTCTACGGCGCGCTGCAGACCGGCGTGGTCGACGGCCAGGAGAACACCTGGTCCAACGTCTATGGCCAGAAGTTCTTCGAAGTGCAGGACGGCACCACCGAGACCAACCACGGTGTGCTCGACTACATGGTCGTGACCTCCGCCGACTGGTGGGACAGCCTCGACGAGGACGTGCGCAGCCAGCTCGAGACCATCGTCAACGAAGTGACCGAGACCCGCAACGCGGCGATCGCCGAGGTCGACGCCGAGAACCGCCAGGCGGTTCTGGATGCCGGCGGTGAGATCCGCGAACTGACCCCGGAGCAGCGTGAAGCCTGGGTCAACGCAATGAAGCCGGTCTGGGAGCAGTTTACCGACGATGTCGGCCAGGAGAACATCGACGCCGCGCAGGCGTTCAACTCCGAAGTCCAGGGCTGATCACCAGCCACGGCACCCGACCGGCCCTTGGAGACAGGGGCCGGGAGGGGATCAGGGGACGCGAGGCCGTCCCCTTTTTCATACCATCCTGAACAACGGACAGATGGCGCCGGGGCCGGGGCCCGGACGCGGAATGGGGGACGGCATGTCCAGTCATTATCAAGGCCAGAGCGCGTTTGGCCGCTTCGTCAACGAGATCGAGGAGACCGCCATCGCGGTGATCCTCGGGCTCATGACACTCATCACCTTCGTCAACGTCGTGCTGCGCTACGGCTTCAACACCGGCCTGATCTGGGGCCTCGAAGCGGTGACCATCCTCTTCGCCTGGCTGGTGCTGTTCGGCATCAGCTACGCGGTGAAGGTCACCGCGCATCTTGGCGTCGACGCGGTCATCAACCTGGTCCCGCCGGCGGTGCGCCGGGTGCTGGCGCTGATCGCGGCGGTGATCTGCATCGTCTACGCGGCGCTGCTGCTCAAGGGTGCCTGGGACTACTGGGCCAACTTCGCCAACCTGCCACAGACCACAGGGCGCTTTTTCCCCACCGGCTTCGAGGAGATGAAACGGACCTCCTACCGCTCGTGGTACGAGGTGGTCGACATCCCGATGCCCGATTGGCTGCGCTTCATCGAGCCGTGGATCAACTACGGCGATGCTTACGAGAAGCTGCCCCGCTTCATCCCCTACGCGATCCTGCCCTTCGGCGCCGCGCTGCTGCTGTTCCGCTTCATCCAGGCCGGAGCGCGGATCTGGCGCGGGGACCAGCAGAGCCTGATCGTCAGCCACGAGGCCGAAGACGCGGTCGACGACGTGGCCCACATGAACCGCGAGGACTGATCTGATGGACGTTCTTCTTCTCTTCGTTTCCGTCATCGGCCTGATGCTGATCGGCGTGCCGATCGCCGTGTCGCTCGGCCTGTCGTCGATCGTCTTCCTGCTGGTGCTGTCGGACACGTCCCTGGCCTCGGTGGCGCAGAGCTTCTTCCAGGCCATGGCCGGGCACTACACCCTGCTGGCGATCCCGTTCTTCATCCTGGCCTCGAGCTTCATGTCCACGGGCGGCGTGGCACGGCGGATCATCCGCTTCTCGATCGCGCTGGTGGGCCACATGCATGGCGGCCTCGCCATTGCCGGCGTCTTCGCCTGCATGCTCTTCGCCGCGCTCTCGGGCAGCTCGCCCGCGACCGTGGTGGCCATCGGCTCCATCGTCATCGCCGGCATGCGCCAGGTGGGTTACACCAAGGACTTCGCAGCCGGCGTCATCGCCAACGCGGGCACGCTGGGCATCCTGATCCCGCCGTCGATCGTTATGGTGGTCTACGCCTCCGCGACCGACGTCTCGGTGGGCCGGATGTTCCTCGCCGGGGTGATCCCGGGCCTGATGGCCGGCACCATGCTGATGATCACCATCTACGCCATCGCGCGGGTCAAGAACCTGCCCAAGGGCGAGTGGCTGGGCTGGGGCGAGGTGCTGTCCTCGGGCCGGGACGCGCTCTGGGGCCTGTTCCTGATCGTGATCATCCTGGGCGGCATCTATGGCGGCATCTTCACGCCGACCGAGGCGGCTGCGGTGGCGGCGGTCTACGCCTTCTTCATCGCCAACTTCGTCTACCGCGACATGGGCCCGCTGGCGGGCCGGGACGGCGAGCGCAACCTCACGCTGCTGCGCAAGCCGATCGCGCTGGTGACCGCGTTCTTCCACCGCGACACCCGCGACACGCTGTTCGACGCCGGAAAGCTGACGATCACGCTGATGTTCATCATCGCCAACGCGCTGATCCTCAAGCACGTGCTGACCGACGAGCAGATCCCGCAGCAGATCGCGGCGGCGATGCTCGACGCTGGCCTCGGCCCGGTGATGTTCCTGGTGATCGTCAACGTGATCCTGCTGATCGGTGGCCAGTTCATGGAGCCCTCGGGCCTCTTGGTGATCGTCGCGCCGCTGGTGTTCCCGATCGCCATCGAGCTCGGCATCGACCCGATCCATCTCGGCATCATCATGGTGGTCAACATGGAGATCGGCATGATCACCCCGCCGGTCGGCCTGAACCTCTTCGTGACCTCGGGCGTTGCCGGCATGCCGATGATGAGCGTGGTGCGCGCCGCACTTCCCTTCCTCGCGGTGCTCTTCGTGTTCCTGATCATGGTGACCTACATCCCGATCCTGTCGACCTGGTTGCCGACCACCTTCATGGGGCCGGAGATCATCACCCGCTGATCCGGGGACGAGATCGCTGAAACGAGAAACGGCGCCCTGCTTCGGGGCGCCGTTTTGCGTGGAGAGGGCGGGATCGCCTCCGGCGGGAGTATTTGCCAACATGAAGAAGCAGGGGGCAGCGCACCACACCCCTGCTTCTCTACGTTTCTAAATACTCAAAATCCGAAGCTGTCAGCTTGCTGCGGCGTTCAGGGCCTCGATGATCGGCACGAAATCCGCGGCCTTCAACGAGGCGCCGCCCACCAGCGCGCCGTCGACATTGGAGACCGCGAAGATCTCCTCGGCGTTCGACGCCTTGACCGAGCCGCCGTAGAGAAGCCGCACCGAGCGGCCCACGCCCTCGCCGAAGCGTTTCTCGAGCCGGGCGCGCATGAAGTCATGCACCTCGCCGATCTGGTCGGTGGTGGGCACCTTGCCGGTGCCGATGGCCCAGATCGGCTCGTAGGCGATGACGAGATTGTGGCCGGTGGCGCCGTCGGGCACCGACTTGGCGAGCTGGCCGCCGATGATGTCGAGCGTGTTCGACGCTTCGCGCTCCTCGAGGCTCTCGCCCACGCAGAGCACAACCATCAGCCCGGCCTCCCAAGCCGCCTCGCACTTCGCGCGCACGTCCTCGTCGTGTTCGTCATGGTCGGTGCGGCGCTCGGAATGGCCGAGGATCACGTAGGTCGCGCCGGCATCCTTCAGCATTCCGGCTGACACGTCGCCGGTATGGGCGCCGGAGGCGCTCGCGTGGCAATCCTGACCGCCGATGGCGATGTCCCCGGAGGCGGCTCCGGAAGCGGCGGCGACCAGCGTGGCCGGCGGGCAGATCAGCACCTCGGAGGCGCCCTTGGCGGCCTCCGCCATGCCCTCGAGTTCCGAAAGCGAGGCTTTCAGACCGTTCATCTTCCAGTTGCCGGCGGCGAGTTTCGTGCGCATGGTCTCTCCCTTATTCGGTGTGCGCCCATCATCGGGGGCGGGGCGGCGGCGTCAAGGGCGCCGCCCGGGGAGAAATGACGCAGGGGCCTGATTTTGCAAGGGTCCGGCCAGCCCCGGAGCATCAGTTGGCCTGACGGTCGGCCTCGAGCTCGTCGAGATCCTTGAACTTGATCGATTCGCCGCAGCCGCAGGCGTCGGCGACGTTGGGGTTGTTGAACTGAAAGCCCGACTCGAGCAGCGAGACCTGGTAGTCGATCTCGGTGCCGAAGAGGAACATCTGCGCCATCGGCGCGATCATCACGCGGGCGCCGTCCTGTTCAACGACCTCGTCATTGCCGTCGGCGGTGTCGACGAACTCCATGGTGTATTCCATGCCGGCGCAGCCGCCCTTCTTGACACCGATGCGCAGCCCGGCGCGCCCGTCGCGCTCCATCAGCTTGCGCACCTGCGTCACTGCGGCAGTGGTCATGGTGACAGCCTGTTTGCCTGGAATGCCGAACATTTCGCGTCTCCTTATTCACCAGCCAAGGTAATATGCCAGCCCTGCCGTCACAAGGGGGCGGCGGGGGGCGTCCTTGTGCGCCAGCGCTCAGGTCTCTTTCGCAGCAGCGCGCAGCGGTCTTGCCGGGTTTCCGGCCACGGTGGCGCCCGGGGCCACGTCGCGCGTCACCACAGCGCCGGCGCCGATCACCGCGTCATCGCCGATGCGGACGCCGGGCAGGAGGATCGCGCCGCCGCCGATCCAGACGTTTGCGCCGATGGTGATGGCCCGCCCGCATTCGAGCCCCGCGTCGCGGGTGGCGCCGTCGCGCGGGTGATCGGCGGTGAGGATCTGGACGTAGGGGCCGATCTGGGTCTTGGCGCCGATGCGGATCGGGCAGACGTCGAGGCAGACACAGCCGTAATTGAAGAACACGCCCTCTGCGAGGTGAATGTTGTAGCCGTAATCGACGTGGAACGGTGCCCTGAGCGCCACCGCCTCGGGGCAGGTTCCGAGGAGCTGCCGCAACAATCCCGGCCGGGCATCATCGCCGTAGATGGTGGCGTTGTACTCCGACATAAGCCTCTGTGCGCGCTTGCGGTCGGCGGCAAGCTCGGGATCACCGGGATCATAGAGATCGCCGGCCATCATCTTCTGCTTCTCGGTTGTCATGCCGCCCTCCGCCGCTGCGAGACCCCGAGCCTGTCAAAGCCCGGGGCAGGGCGCAATGGCGACGCTCAGGCGGCCTCGGCGGGCGTGGCCTCGGGGAAGATCGCCTGCGCCTCGTCGTCAAGCTTGCGCGCCTCCTTGAGCAGCGCCTCGCGCACCTCGCAGGCCATGGTCCAGGCGAGGTTGGGATCGGGGGTCGGCACGAGGAAGACCACCTCCTGCCCGAACACGTCGTGGCCCTTGACGTAGACGCCGCGGTCCTCGGCGCGGTCCTCGGGAACGTCCATGTCGTCGAGGATCTGTTCGTATTTCCTGCGCAGCGCTTCGATATCGGCCTTGTGCGACAACCGCAGCACCACCTGTTCGATCAGGAAATGCTCCTTCATGGTCCAGTTCTCGAACGGCTCGGAAACGAAGTCCACCACCGGCACCACCAGCCGCGAACCGGTCCAGACGCGCAGCTGCACGAAGGTGAAGTGGATGCGCTCCACGGTGCAGAAGCGACCCTGGTAGATCACCTTGTCGCCGATTCGGGCCGACTGGTTCAGGGCGATCTGGAGCGACGCCATGATATTGGTGAGCACGTTTCGCCCGGCATAGGCGAGAATGATGGTCGCCGTACCGGCACCGGCCAGCAGCGACACCCCGAGCGAGCGCATCACGCTGGCCTCGTTGATGGTGATGCCGGCCCCGACTAGCACCACGATGACGATCACCGCGCGACGCGCTGCCGAGATCCGCGTGGCGACGTTGCGGCGCTGCTCCATGCCGTCGCCCATGGCGGCGAGTTCCTCGTCGTCGAAGTTCACCAGCCGCGACAGGATCACGTCGGCGACGTTGACGATGAGCCAGAGCGTGGCGACCACGAAGCCGAGGATGATCAGCGGCGACAGGACGGTATCGATGCGGCCGGAGAACACGAAGACCTTGCTGGTCAGCACCGACATGGTCAGCGTCACCACGGCCAGCGTCAGCGGACCGCGGGTGGCCACCAGCATCGAGGTCGGCGAGTCGCGATGGGTGCGGCCGAGCCCCTTGGACATCGCCTTGTTGAACAGGAAGCCCACCAGCGTGGTGATCAGAACCACCAGCGGGAAGGCGCCCACCTCGTACCAGCGCAGGCCCCAAAAGGCCTTCTGGCGCAAGGGCTCGGGCAGCATGAGCTCGAACTCGGTCGGTCCGTAGGCCTCGGCCAGCGCCGGAAGCGACATCACGGTCTGCCGCGACACCAGCCAGACCGGCTCGCCGACCGCAGGCTTGATTCGATTGATGCGGATTGGCACCGGACGGTCGCCAAGCTTGACGTACCAAAGCAGCAGCGAGCGCCGCGGCTCGCCCGCCATCGGCGCGTCGGTGGTACGTGCATCGACGGCGTCGGGCCTGTCGCGCAGGTCGTACCAGTCGATGATGATGCGGCGATCGAGCAGAGTGGCGAACTGCTCGGCGCGTTCTGGGCCGACCTTGGCCTGCTCGTCGGGCGGGATCGCCGAGAGGTCGAGCATGTGCGCCGCCTGGCCCCACTCCTCGGCGTCGGCCCGGAACAGGAAACTCTCGAGGCTCGAGCGCGGCGTGGTGCGGTCGATATTGCCGGGCGGCGCGCCGAGGCCGGGATTCACCTCGGTGACACGATACCAAGAGTCGAGGCCGCTTTGCTCCTGCGCGTGCGCGCCGGGCGCCTGCAGGAGCAGCACGGTCAGCGCGCAGAGGGCGGGGAGGAGGGTACGGACAAGCTGCAGCATCGCGATCAAACGGCGAATGCGGCCGGTTCGTTCCCGTTTGTGGTAAAATAAAACCGCCGGCCTCTGGCGGGGCCGGCGGGCGGTTTACATGAAGCCGAGCTCGAGGCGGGCCTCGTCGCTCATCATGTCCATGCCCCAGGGCGGGTCGAACACCATCTCGACATCGACCTCCTTCACGCCGGGGACGGCGCCGACCGCATCCTGCACCCAGCCCGGCATCTCGCCGGCGACGGGGCAACCCGGCGCGGTCAGGGTCATGATGACCTTCACGGCGTTCTCGGCGTCGATCTCGATCGTGTAGATCAGGCCGAGATCGAAGATGTTGACCGGAATCTCCGGGTCATAGACCGAACGGCACGCTTCGACGCATGCCTCGTGCAGCGGGTGCTCGGTCGAGGAGGGCGCGATCAGCGGGGCGCCTTCGAGCGGTGCGTCATCCATGGCCTGTCCTTTGTCTGCTTTCCTGAGGGATTATATAGGAAATCAGACCGGGAGGGTAAAGGCCGCAACCGCATGTGCCGCCTGTGCGGAGCCGCTCACAGCACGTGCGTGGCGATCCAGTGCCGCACCGTCTCGAGCCGGCCGCGTGCCACCGGGATAACGCTCTCGTCGGTGAGGCGCAGCACCGGTTTGCCGGCGTCCCGCCCGAGCTCGCGCACCGAGTGCCGAGGCACCCACCAGGAGCGGTGCGGCTGGATGCCGTCCTCGTCCCGGGTCTGGGCGACGATATCCGAAAGTCGCGCGCGTTGGCTCAGGGTGCCGTGATGCATGCGCACGTGGACGTGATGCTCGCGCGCCTCGATGACCGAGACCTCGCCGAGGGAAATCGGCTGCGATCCGATGTGTATCTTGCGGTCTTCCGAGTCGGGGGCAGGCTCGGCGAAACCGGGCTCGGCGCTTGCCGCGTTCTGGGGCGCCGGGGCCGGCGCGGCCGCGCGGTCCGGCGTGGTCGCGGAAGAGGCCACCCTCGGCAGCACGAAACGCGTGAAGATGGTCTCGAACATGATCACCGTCACCGCGACATACCAGATGCGTTTCAGAAGCAGCGGGCGCAGCGCGTCGCCTGCGGCCCAGCTCAGGCTCGTCTCCATCGCCACGAGGGTCGGGGCAAACGCCAGAAGGCTGACCACAGGCCAATAGATCGCGGGCTCGGTGCGCCCGCTGAGGTAGCGCAGCGCCGCCAGCCCGAGCATGATCGCGGCGTGAACGCAGATGTAGAGGATGAAGGCCGCCACCCAGGCAATCGCATAGAGTCCCAGCGGCACCGACGCGAACAAGTGACTCGGATCGGAGACCAGCAGAATCACCAGCACGAATCCAAGATAGATCCACGTCAGGCGATGTTCGAACAGCGCCAGGAATTGCCGGATGCTCAGGTCGATTGGCTCCAGCGTGGTGGCCCGCAGGTTCAGATTGGTTCGAAGAAAATCATGCACGTCAAAATATCCGGCTCAACTGCGCCTGGCTCAGAAATGCATGCGATTGTCAGGGAAATCAAGGCGCTCCACGGGCGGTGACGCAAGCCATAGGGGGAGGCGTGGTACGCTTGGTCAGGGCATGTGCCGGCCGGGGGCGCGCACCCACGTGGCTCTCTGACGGCACAGGATCATTTCGCGAGGGGCGGCCCGGTCCCTGCCGTGCATCAAGTCGCGCTCATGACCATGGGGCAGCGCCGAGGGCGGGGCGTCCCCGGCGCCCGCGCGGGTCCGGCGCCTCGTGGCAAATATCTGTTAACCCAAGAAAATATGGCGATCCAAGCTCGTGGGGCAGGGGCCGGGAAGCGGGGCTCCCGGCTTTTCTGAGAAAATGCACATTTCCCTCGCCGAAACCGCTTGACGGCATCCGGACCTCCGCCTAGAAGGGCCTCCACGTTCGGGGAGGCACTCCTCGGAGGGCAGTGAGCGGTTGTAGCTCAGATGGTTAGAGTACCGGCCTGTCACGCCGGGGGTCGCGGGTTCGAGCCCCGTCAACCGCGCCACCACTGCCCCCTAAGATGCCGCCCCGCGGAAAGCGCGGTTGTAGCTCAGTTGGTTAGAGTACCGGCCTGTCACGCCGGGGGTCGCGGGTTCGAGCCCCGTCAACCGCGCCACTTTCCCCACCCACGATGGACGAGAAAAATCACCCCCACCGGGGGCACCGGGCGTTCGCTCACGATCTTCTCTACGTCGTCAAATACTCCGGGGTGAATTGGCGCGCCTGCGCGCCAAGAGGGGCAGCGCCCCTTCGGCACGCACCCCCACGCGCGCACCGCTTGAGAAACGCCGTCACGCAGGTTAAACCGCGCCGGATCGCGCCCTCATTCCCGAACGGACCAGACACATGAAATTTCTCGATCTTGCCAAGGTCTATCTCCGCTCCGGCAGCGGCGGGAACGGCTGCATCTCGTTCCGGCGCGAGAAGTACATCGAATTCGGTGGCCCCGATGGCGGCGATGGCGGCGGCGGCGGCGATGTCTGGGCGGAAACCGTGGACGGGCTCAACACGCTGATCGACTTCCGCTACCAGCAACATTTCTTTGCCGACAATGGCCGTCCCGGCATGGGCCGGCAGCGGACCGGCAAGGATGGCGATGACATCGTGCTGCGGGTCCCTGTGGGGACGGAAATCCTCGACGAGGACGAGGAGACGGTGATTGCCGACATGACCGAGCTTGGCCAGCGCGTGCTGCTGTGCAAGGGCGGCAATGGCGGCTGGGGCAACCTGCATTTCAAGACCTCCACCAACCAGGCCCCGCGCCGCGCCAACCCGGGCCAGCCCGGTGTCGAGCGCACGGTCTGGCTGCGCCTGAAGCTGATCGCCGATGTCGGTCTTCTCGGCCTGCCCAATGCCGGCAAGTCGACCTTCCTCGCCGCGACCTCGAACGCGCGGCCGAAGATCGCCGATTATCCGTTTACCACGCTGCACCCGAATCTCGGCGTGGTCGGCGTTGATGGCAAGGAATTCGTCGTGGCCGACATCCCCGGCCTGATCGAGGGCGCCCACGAGGGCCGCGGTCTCGGCGACCTCTTCCTCGGCCATGTCGAGCGCTGCGCGGTGCTGTTGCACCTGGTCGATGGCAGCTCGGGCACGCTGCTCGAGGATTACGACACCATCATCAACGAGATCGAGCAATATGGCGCCGGCCTCGATGACAAGCCGCGCGTCACCGTGCTCAACAAGATCGACACCATGGATGACGAGGAGCGCGCCTTCCTGCGCGAGGAACTCGAGGCCCGCTCGGGTGGCAAGGTGCTGCTGATGTCCGGCGCCTCGGGCGAGGGCACCACCGAGGTGCTGCGGGCCCTGCGCGCCTTCATCGACGAGAAACGCCTCCGCGAGGCCCCCGAGGATGACAGCGAATGGCGGCCCTGAGCGAGGCGCGCCGGCTGGTCGTCAAGATCGGCTCGGCGCTGCTGGTCGACAAGCAGACCGGCGCCTTCCGCGGTGACTGGCTGCACTCCATCGCCGAGGACATTGCCCGGATCAAGGCCCGCGGCACCGACGTGATCTTGGTCTCGTCGGGCTCTATCGCGCTGGGGCGCGGCATCCTCAAGCTGCCCCCGGTGGCGCTGCCGCTCGAACAGAGCCAGGCCGCCGCCGCGGTCGGCCAGATCCGGCTGGCGCGCGAATGGGAAGACGCGCTGGCGCCGCACGGGGTGGTCACTGGCCAGGTCCTTGTGACCCTCGAGGACAGCGCCGATCGCCGTCGCTACCTCAACCAGCGCGCCACCATGGAGACGCTGCTGGGCTTCGGCGTTGTGCCGATCGTCAACGAGAACGACACCATCGCCACCGACGAGATCCGCTATGGCGACAATGACCGCCTCGCGGCGCAGGTCGCCGTCACCGTGGGCGCCGACCAGCTGATCCTGCTGTCGGATGTCGATGGCTTCTACTCCGCCAACCCGGCACAGGACCCGACCGCGCATCGCTACGAGGTGATCGACGAGATCACCCCCGGGATCGAGGCGATGGCCGGCGATGCCGGCTCGGGACTGTCGAAGGGCGGCATGAAGACCAAGCTTCTGGCGGCCAAGACCGCCACCGCGGCGGGCTGCGCCATGGCGATCACCGAGGGCTCGGTGCTGCACCCGCTCTCGGCGCTCGAGACCGGCGCCAACGCCACGTGGTTCACCTCGCGGCTCGATCCGCACGCGGCGCGCAAGCGCTGGATCGCGTCGATGAAGCCCTGCGGTGCGGTGATCGTCGACGATGGCGCAGCAAAGGCGCTCGGCGAGGGCCGCTCGCTGCTGCCGGTGGGGGTGACCTCGGCGGTGGGCGAGTTCGGCCGCGGCGATCCGGTGGCGCTTCTTGATGCCCGCGGTGTCACGCTGGGGCACGGGCTCACCCGCTACACCTCCGACGAGGCCCGGCTGATCACCGGCCGCCACTCTTGGGAGATGGAGGAGGCGCTTGGTTATCCCGGCCGCGCCGTGCTGATTCACCGCGACGACATGGCGCTCTGACCCACGGCCCGCCTGGCCCTGCCACGCGGATCGCCCTCCGAAACCCCGATGCGAGACGCGTGCCGCCCGCGCGCCCGCCCGTTCTTCTCTGGTTCGAAAATACCTCGGGGGAGTCGCAGCCCTGCTGCGACGGGGGCAGCGCCCCCTCCTTGCGCCCGGGCTCAGACCGCGCGCCGCCGGGATCATCGCGGCGATCTCTCCGGGGCTCCCAACTTCCCCTAGGCCCCGCCCGCGCGAGGCGCTATAGGGGAGCCCTCTGAAACCGGAACCCGAAGGGTGAACAGCGATGAACGACATGAGCGACATTCCCGCCGTCATGACCGAAATCGGCCGTCGTGCGAAAGCGGCCGCAGCCGAGCTCGCCTTCACCCCGCCAGCCCGCAAGACCGCGGCGCTCGAGGCCGCCGCCGACGCGGTCTGGGCCAACCGCGCGCAGATTATCGATGCCAATGCGCAGGATCTGCAATTCGGCCGCGACAAGGGGCTGACCGACGCGATGATGGACCGCCTGCTGCTCGACGAGGGCCGCATCAGGGGCATCGTCGACGGCCTGCGCGCCATTGCCGGGCAGGACGATCCCGTGGGCAAGGTCATCGCACAGTGGGAGCAGCCCAGCGGGCTGCAGATCGAGCGTGTGCGCACGCCGCTGGGCGTTGTGGGGGTGATCTACGAATCGCGCCCCAATGTGACCGCCGATGCGGGTGCGCTGTGCCTGAAATCGGGCAACGCGGTGATCCTGCGCGGTGGCTCCGAGAGCTTCCATTCCTCGCGCGCCATCCATGCCTGCCTCGTCGAGGGTCTGGTCAAGGCCGGCCTGCCGGAGGATGCGATCCAGCTCGTGCCGACCCGTGACCGCGGTGCGGTGACCGAGCTTTTGCAGATGACCGACTACGTCGACGTCATCGTGCCGCGCGGTGGCAAGGGGCTTGTCGGCCTCGTGCAGCGCGAGGCGCGGGTGCCGGTCTTTGCCCATCTCGAGGGCATCGTGCACATCTACATCGATGCCTCGGCGGACCCGGTGAAGGCGTTGGCGGTGGTGCTCAACGCCAAGACCCGGCGCACCGGCATCTGCGGCGCTGCCGAGTGCCTGCTGATCCACCGCGACGCGGTCGACACCATCGGGCAGGGGGTGATCCGCGCCCTGATCGAGGCCGGGGTCGAGGTGCGTGCCGATGCGGCGCTTCAGGCCATCGAGGGTACTTCGGCGGCCAGCGAAGAGGACTGGGGCCGCGAGTATCTCGACAGCATCATCGCCGCGAAGGTGGTCGAGGACGAGGATGCCGCCATCGCCCATATCCGCGATTTCGGCTCGCATCACACCGACTGCATCCTCGCCGAGGACCCGGCGGCGGCCCAGCGCTTCATCGAGCGCGTCGACAGCGCGATCGTGATGGTCAACGCCTCGACCCAGTTCGCCGATGGAGGCGAGTTCGGCATGGGGGCCGAGATCGGCATTGCCACCGGGAAGATGCATGCCCGTGGCCCGGTGGGCGCCGAGCAGCTGACCTCGTTCAAATACGTGGTCCGTGCCGACGGCGCGCTGCGCTCCTGACCGTCAGGGCAGGGTGTCGGGTCAGGTCGTCGGGATGGTGGTCAGGAGATGGCCACCGACACCGCCGCCTCCCCGGTACTGACATCAAGCTTGCGCCCGCGCTCGGGCGCAAGCGCCCCGAGCAGCGCGAAATGCACCCGCGCCGGCGGCAAGTCGTCGGGCAGGGCGCCGCCCGAGAGCATGGCCCAGGCAGCGGCCTCTATGTTGAGCCGCGGCCCGGTTCCTGTGACACGCCAGCCGCCGCCGTCTTCGGCGACGGCGACCTTTCCGCCAAGCGGCAGGGCACTCTCGCAGCACAGCGCTGCGAGCATGGCAAGCTGCATGTCCTGGCGCTCGGCATCGCCGGAGGGCAGCCAGTCGATGCTGAGCCGGCCTCCGGCGCAGTAGCCCGCAAGCAGCTTGCGCGCCTCGGCCCCGCCGATCTGCTGATCCGCCGAGGCTGCGCCGAACGCCATGCGAAAGAGGTTGATGCGGGCGGTGGCGGAGCTGCAGCTCTGCGATATCAGCGCCATTTCTTCGGGGCCGGGCTGGCCCGCCAGCGCGATCAGCTCGAGCCCGTTCGAGATCGCGCCGACCGGGCTCACCAGATCGTGACAGATGCGCGACCCTACCAGACCGGCGATCCGCGCGCTATCGTTGCTCATAAGAGGTTCCTCACAGCATGACAGGGTGGACATAGGCATCATGGACGAACTCAACGCATTACTCGAGCCCGGGATGCTGGTCTCTCACCCGGAGCAGCCCGACTGGGGTGTCGGACAGGTGCAGTCCAATATCGGTGGCCGCATCACGGTGAATTTCCGCGAAGAGGGCAAGGTGGTGATCGATGGCAGCCGCGTCACCCTGCTGCCGGTCTTCGGAGACTGAATAGGCCATTCTCTTTAGGACAGGTCGTCTTAACGAGAAGTTAAAGCCACCGCGCCGCACTTGGCGAGGCGAAACCGGTTTTCCTTTGTTGTGGCCCGGATTATGAACGGGCGGAGAATGGGTAGAGGGGCGCGGATGGCTCTGGACGACGCTGATTTCACCGTGCGGCTGGCCAGCGACGAGGCCGATCTTCGGGCCGCGCAACGCCTGCGCTACGAGGTCTTCGTGGCCGAGCTCGGCGGTGGCGGGGCGATGGTCGATCACGACGCCCGGCTCGAGCGCGACCGTTTCGATCCGTTCTTCGATCATCTGATCCTGACCGATGCGTGTCGGGACGACGCGGTCGTGGGCGTCTACCGGCTGCTGCGCGACGATCAGGCCGAGGCGGCGGGGCAGTTCTATTCCGAGGACGAGTACGATCTGGCGCCGCTGCGCGCCTCGGGCCGGCGGCTGCTCGAGCTCGGACGCTCCTGCCTGCATCCCGACTACCGCGGCGGCACCGCGATGATGCACCTGTGGAACGCGCTCGCCGGTTACGTGCGCGCGCACGGGATCGAGATCCTGTTCGGCACCGCCTCGTTCCACGGCACCGACGTGGCGGAGCTGGCGCAGCCCCTGTCACTGCTGCATCATCGGCATCTCGCGCCCGAAGCGCTGCGGGTGCGCTCGAAGCACTTCCAGAGCATGGACCTACTGCCCGAAGATGCCATCGACCGCCGCCTCGCCATGCGCGACGTGCCGGCGCTGATCAAGGGCTACCTGAGGCTGGGCGGCGTGGTCGGCGAAGGGGCCTTCGTGGATCATGCGTTCAACACCACCGATATCTGCCTGGTGATGGACACCGCGCGGCTCAACGAGAAGGCGGCGGGGATTTACACGCGGGGCCGCGGATGAGCGGCCCGACCTGGCGCGGAGACGCACCGGAAGAGGTGCGGCTCTCCGCCGGAGACTGGGCGCGGGTGACGCTGCGCGGGCCCGCGCTGGTCCTGCTGATCGTGCTGGGCGTTCTGGTGAAGCTGCCACTGCGGCTGATCGAGCGCCCGCTTTGCGGCCAGCGCCGCCCGGTGACGCCGTGGATCACGCAAGGCGTCTCACGGCTGGCGCTCGTGATCCTCGGGATCGGGCTGGACACGCGAGGGCCGCGGCTGCAGGGCGCCGGGGCGCTGGTGGCCAACCATGCGAGCTGGCTCGACATTTTCGCGCTGAACGCAAGGCGCAACCTTTATTTCGTCTCCAAGGCCGAGGTCTCGGGCTGGCCCGGGATCGGCTTCCTGGCGCGGCTGGCGGGGACGGTGTTCATCACCCGCGACCCGCGCGCCGCAGTTGAACAGAAGCGGGTCTTCGAAGAGCGACTGCTGCACGGTCACCGGCTGCTGTTCTTCCCCGAGGGCACCTCGACCGACGGACAGCGCGTGCTGCCGTTCAAGCCAACGCTGTTCGCCGCCTTTTTCGGAGACCCCCTGCGCCACCAGATGGCGCTGCAGGCGGTGACGGTGATCTGGCACGCGCCAGCCGGGGAGGATCCGCGGTTCTATGGCTGGTGGGGCGATATGGGCTTCGGGCCGCATCTGCTCAAGGTGCTGGGCGCGCGGCGGCAGGGCCGGGTGGCGCTGGTCTATCACCCGCCGGTGCGGGTCGACGATCATCCCAATCGCAAGACACTGGCGGCCCATCTCGAGGCGCAGGTGCGCAGCGCCCATCCGATGGGGCACTGACCCGGGTCTTCGCTGTCATGCCAGAGGGATTGCGCCGCGGACTGCGTCCGCGTCGCCGGGGGGGGGCGCCGCTGGCGCGGCGCGCGGCCTGTGGCTCGGGTGCGTTTCCCGACGAACGCGTGTGCGCGTGGCGCCCTCAGCCCATCGCGGCGATGAGGTCTTTCAGCGCGGCGGCGGGATCGTCTTGCGACCAGATCTCCTCGCCGATGCCGAAGAAATCGGTCAGCGGGGTCAGCGTGGCGACCAGCTCGGGGGTAAGCCCGCCCTCGGCCACCACCGGCAGCTCGATCATCTGCGACCACCATTCGAAGAGCTCGGGCTCGGCCAGCGTGCCGTCGCCGAGGGAGGCGCCGCCCACCGGGCCGAACGAGACGTAATCGGCGCCGGTCTCCCCGGCGGTCATGCCGTCATGGCGCGAGGCCGAACAGAAGGCGCCGACGATGGCGTCGGGGCCGAGCTCCTTGCGGGCATGGCGCACCGAGCGCGCGCCGTCGGTCAGGTGCACCCCGTCGAGGCCCAGCCGTTGCGCCAGCACCACGTGGGTGTCGATCACCAGCGCCACGTCATGGGCATGCGCCACCTCGCGCACGGCATCGGCGGCGCGCATGATGCGGTCCTCGTCGCGGGTCGTCAGCGCCAGGCGGATGCAGGCGATCGGCGCCGCCTGCAGCACCGCGTCGAGCTGCGCCGGGAAGGCGGAGAGATCGAACTCCGGCGGGGTGATCAGGTAGAGCTGGGGCAGATCGGTGTCGGTCTCGGCCATGGGGGTATTCTCCGGAAAGCTCCGGCGTCCATACACCGAGTGACGGAGCGGTGCCAAGGGGCTGCCTTGTGGTGGCCGTTCGGTGGGGGGCAGCGTGGGATGCCTCCGGCGGGAGTATTTTTGACGAAGAGAAGATGGGTGCGACGTGGCGGTGGCGGTTCGGTGGGTGCCCGGCATGGTGCCGGTGGCGATGTCGGGGGAGCGCGTCCGGCGGGCGCGTCGGGACGGTGGGGTGGGACGTTTCTTGAGGTTGCGGACAGGGACGGGGGGCGCCGTGGCCGATGCCGGCTTGCCCTTGTTTTGCGGGGCGCTTAGGGATGCGCGCGAGACAAAGGAGAGGCCATGCCGAGCGATGTGAAACAGCCCGCCTTCGTGCTGGTGCGCCCGCAGATGGGCGAGAATATCGGTGCCGCCGCGCGCGCCATGTGGAATTTCGGGCTCGATCGCATGCGGCTGGTAAGCCCGCGCGACGGCTGGCCCAACCCGTCGTCGGTGGCCATGGCCTCGGGGGCGGGACGGCTGCTCGACGACGCGGTGCTCAGCGAGGACGTGGCCGGCGCGGTGGGCGATTGCGACCTGGTCTTCGCGACCACCGCCCGCCAGCGCGGCATGACCAAGCCGGTCTACTCGCCGGAAGAGGCAATGCGGGCCGCGGCCGAGCGCATCGCCCAGGGTGGCCGCGTCGCGGTGATGTTCGGCCCCGAGCGCGCCGGCCTCGAGAACGCCGACGTGGCGCAGGCCAATGCCATCATCTCGGTGCCAGTGAACCCCGAGTTCCCGTCGCTCAACCTCGCGCAATGCGTGCTGCTCTGCGGCTACGAGTGGCGCCGGGCCAGCGCCGAGATCGAGGCGCGGCGCGACGAGATGGCCGGCGCGGCCTGGGCCAGCGGCATCGAGGTCGAGAAGCTCGCCGAGCATTACGAGCAGCGGCTCGAGGAGGCGGGCTTCTTCTTCCCCGATCACAAGGCGCCGGCGATGAAGCTCACGCTGCGCAATCTCTGGTCGCGCATGCCGCTGACCAGCGAGGACGTGCGCACCCTGCACGGCATCCTGCGCCAGATGGTGCGCTGGAAGGAACGCGGCTGACGCCGCCTGCCGGAGCGTTGCGTCACAATGGCGCGCGCAGGTTGAAGCAAGACCGGGGCGGCCCTATCGTCCGCTCCACATCAAGGAGAGGTGAGGCATGGCCGGACAGCGAAAGCTCTTCGAGGAGGTCGGCGCGGAGACGCCGAAGGCGCAGCCCGCGGGCGGCATGATCGACAGGGGGCGCGGCGGCGCGCGCGGCGCCATCCGCGTCTGGCTGATGCTGCTCTTTGCGCTGGTCATGGCGATGATCGTGGTTGGCGGCATGACCCGGCTCACCGACAGCGGGTTGTCGATCACCGAGTGGAAGCCGGTCACCGGCGCCATGCCGCCGCTCGACGCCGCCCACTGGCAGGAAGAGTTCGAGCTCTACCAGCAGAGCCCGCAATACCGCATCATGAACAACCAGATGACGCTCGAGGAGTTCAAGAGCATCTACTGGTGGGAGTGGGGCCACCGCCAGTTGGGCCGGGTGATCGGGCTGGTCTGGGCGCTGGGATTCCTCGGCTTCCTCGTGACGAAGAAAATCCCCACCGGCTGGACCGGGCGGCTGCTTCTGCTGGGCGCGCTCGGCGGGCTGCAGGGCGCGATCGGCTGGTGGATGGTGGCCTCGGGGCTCGTGGGCGAGATGGTCTCGGTCGCCTCCTACCGGCTGGCGACCCACCTGGGCCTCGCCTTCGTCATCCTCGGCTTCATTGCCTGGTACACCTTCGCGCTGAAGCGGCCCGAGCGTGAGCTGATGCAGGCGCGGCGCGGGCGCGAGGCCAAGCTCTTTTCCATGGGCACGGGCCTGATGCACTTCGCCTTCCTGCAGATTCTGCTGGGCGCGCTGGTGGCTGGGATCGACGCCGGGCGCAGCTACACCGACTGGCCGCTGATGGCGGGCGGGTTCTTCCCGCCGCAGCCCTTCGACATCGAGCCCGTCTGGCGCAACTTCTTCGAGGACCCCGGACTGGTTCAGTTCATGCACCGCATGGCGGGATACCTGCTCTTCGTCTTCGGAATCGTGACTTGGCTCAGGGCGCGCAAATCCGCCAACCCCGACACCCGCTTCCGCTTCAACGCGGTGATGGCGATGATGCTGGTGCAGGTGGTGCTGGGCATCGTCACGGTGCTCTACGTGGCGCAGATGCACATCGCGATCACCCACCAGATCGGCGCCGTGGTGCTCTGGGTGCTGATCATCCGTGCCCGCTTCGGAGCACAATATCCCAAGGCTCAATCCATCCGGGGGACCGCCGCATGACCGCCTTCGAGACCCTGATGAACTTCCAGCGCGAGACCGGCGCGCTGGCGCAGGTCGCCGGCCGACTGGGCTGGGATCAGGAGACCATCATGCCGCGCGGCGCCGGAGAGCAGCGCTCGGACGAGATCGCCGCGATGGAGTCGGTTCTGCATGCCCGCCGCACCGATCCCCGTGTCGGGGAGTGGCTCGACGCCATCGACGCCGGGGCGCTGGACGACGAGGGCAGGGCGCAGCTGCGCCACATCCGCCGCTCCTACGAGCGCACCTTGCGGGTGCCGGCCAAGCTGGCCTCCGATCTCGCACGTCTGACCAGCCGGGCGCACCGGGTCTGGGCGGAGGCCCGGGCCGACGACAATTTCGCCGCCTTCGCGCCGGTGCTGCGCGAGGTGGTGAGCCTCAAGCGAGAGGAAGGCGCGGCGCTGGCGGCGGGGGGCGATGTCTATGACGCGATGCTCGAGGATTACGAGCCCGGTGCCACCGCTGCGCAGCTGGCCGGGATGTTCGGCGCCCTGCGCCCGCGCCTCGTGGCGCTGCGGCAGGCGGTGCTCGAGAAGCCGCAGCCCCGGGCTCTGCGCGGCCCGTTCGATGAGCAGGCGCAGATGACGCTGGCGCAGACCGTGGCCAAGACCTTTGGCTACGAGATGTCGCGCGGGCGGCTCGACAAGTCGGTGCACCCTTTCAGCTCGGGCTCTGGCGACGATGTGCGCATCACCACGCGCACCAACGCGCTCGACCCGTTCAACTGCCTCTACTCGACGATCCACGAGGTCGGTCACGCCTGCTACGAGCAGAACGTACGGCAGGCCTACCGCTTCACGCCGCTCGGGGCGGGCGTGTCGATGGGTGTGCACGAAAGCCAGAGCCGGATCTACGAGAACCAGCTCGGCCGCTCGCGGGCTTTCACCGGCTGGCTCTTCGAGCGCATGACCGAGGCCTACGGCGATCTCGGGCTCGACGGACCGGAGGCGTTCTACGCGGCGGTGAACCGGGTGCAGAACGGCTATATCCGCACCGAGGCGGACGAGGTGCAGTACAACCTCCACGTCCTGCTGCGCTTCGATCTGGAGCGCGCGCTGATCGCCGGCGATCTCGAGGTCGACGATCTCGAGGCGGCGTGGAACGAGCGCTTCCTCGCGGACTTCGGCTACGAGGTCGACAAGCCTTCGGATGGCGTGCTGCAGGATGTGCACTGGTCTGCGGGGCTATTCGGTTACTTCCCGACCTATTCGCTCGGCAATGTCTATGCTGGCTGTCTGCACGCGTCGCTGCGGCAGGCTGTGCCGGATCTGGACACACAGCTCTCACAGGGCGATCTGCGCGCGGCGACCGGCTGGCTGGCCGAGAACGTGCAGCAATATGGCGGGCTCTACGAGCCGCGCGAGGTCATCACCCGCGCCTGCGGCGGGGCACCGTCGGAGACCGCGCTGCTGGATTACCTCGAAGCGAAGTTCGGGGCGATCTACGGGCTTGACAGAGGCCTCTGCGCGGCGCGCGAATGAGACGCGCCGCGGGTGGCACATCATGTGCCGTGGCGGATGGTCAGGACGCGCTTGCGTCCGCTTCGGTGCCGTCGATGTCTTCGAAGCAGCGAATGATCCAGTCGACCGCGCGGCGCATCCCGGGATCGTTGCGGCGGCTCTCGTGGTAGAACAGCCAGCAATTCTCGGTACGCACCGGCGAGTCGGGAAACAGCGGCACAAGATCGGGGTCGCGCTGCGCGATCAGGTCGGGAAGCGGTCCGGGCAACTCGGTCACCTTCATCAGACGGTGCAGCGCCATCAGGCTGTCGACCCGCAGCTTCGGCTCACGGCCGAACTGGTTCTGCCCGTATTGCATCAGCGGATTGTCGTCATGGGCCTCTCCGAGCCCGGCCCAATCCTCGCCCGCGGGCGCCTCCGCGAAGCGATAGAAACGGAAATTCATTTCGCCGACCTTGCGGGCGATGATCCGGCCCTGGTCGGGACGGTTGTATTGCAGCACGAGGTCGTGGTCGCCGAGCCCCTCGCGGAAGATCCGGTCGGAGAAGTTCAGCCGCACGCCATCAAGCATTTCGGCGTGCTTCGTCAGGCCGGGGAACAGCACCAACGAGGACAGCGCGGGCAGGCTGCCGACATTGATCGTCACCGGCTCGGAGTCTGTGTTGGCGGCCTGCGTGTTCAGTGCTGCCTGCAACTCGCCGTCGAAGCTCTGTGCCAAGGTGATCAGCGAGGCCACGGCCTCGGACGGGCGCCAACCGTCAGAGGTCTTGACGAAGGCTGGCATCCCGAGGGTTTCGGAGAGTCGTTCGATCCGGCGCGACACCGTCGCGGTGTTGGTGCCGAGGCTCTTGGCTGCCGCGGTCATAGTGCCGGTCTTCGATAGCGCTACCAGAAAGCGCAGATCGTCCCAGTTGTTCATTGTCGTCTGCTCGGAACCCTACAGAAACAGGTGGATCATTAACCGCAAGGATATGCGGGCGGAGACAGACAGGGGCATCGGCTCGGCGCTGTCGGAATCGATACCAGACTATCTACTAAACACGTCTTTAAGATGCGTAATTTGTTTTTGCAATAGTGCCATTACATATCTGCAAGGGCGCTAAGGTCTTGATTGCGGGCAAGAGTTTATCAAAGTGAAACGCCCGCCGCTCCTGATGGAGCGACGGGCGTGGCTTTATCGCAATCATAATTCCCGTTAGCCGGGAGGTCTTTCTGATCGCTCCTCTTGAGCGGTCAGCCGAACACGGCGCCAAAGCTGCTGCGGAAGATCTCGGAGAGCTCCGACAGCGGCGCCTCGCTGCCGCCGAGCTTGACGCTGTCGCCGTGGAAGCGGCCGACGGTCTCGATGGTGACACCGGCCTGGCCGGCGGCAATCATCAGCGCTTCGGCGGCATCGAAGCTGCAGGCGATCAGGTAGCGGCCCTGGTCCTCGCCGAACAGCGCGGCGGTATCGGCGCCGTCGAGCTGGACGCCGACGCCCGAGGCCTCGGCCATCTCGAAGGCCGCCAGCGCAAGCCCGCCGTCGCTGAGATCGGTGCAGCACTTGATCCACTCGCGGTTGGCGCGGATGAACTCGCCGTTGCGCTTCTCCTCGGCCAGATCGACCGCCGGCGCGTCGCCGTCCTCACGGTTGAAGACCTCTGCCAGCAGGGCGGACTGGCCGAGATGGCTGCCGGTCTGGCCAACCATGAGCAGCACGTGGCCGTCGCGGGCATAGCCCAGGATCGGCTCCTCGTCGGCTGCGATCAGGCCAACTGCGCCGATGGTCGGGGTCGGCAGGATGCCCTGTCCGTCGGTCTCGTTGTAGAGCGAGACGTTGCCCGACACGATCGGCATGTCGAGCGCCGAGCAGGCCGCGCCGATGCCGCGCAGGGCCTCGACGAACTGGCCCATGATCTCGGGCTTCTCGGGGTTGCCGAAGTTGAGGTTGTCGGTGGTCGCCAGCGGCAGAGCGCCAACGGCGGTCAGGTTGCGATAGGCCTCGGCCACTGCCTGCTTGCCGCCCTCGACCGGGTTGGCCTTGACGTAGCGCGGGGTCACATCCGAGGTGAAGGCGAGCTTCTTGTCGGTGCCATGCACGCGGATCACGCCCGAGCCGAAGCCGGGGATGCGCATGGTGTCGGCCATGACCTGGCTGTCATACTGTTCGTAGACCCATTCGCGCGAGCAGTAGTTGGGCGAGGCGATCAGCGCCTTCAGCCCGTCGATCGGATCGATCTGCGGCACGTCGGCGAGCTCGGCTGCCGGCTCGGAGGGCTCCCACGGGCGGTCGTATTCGGGGGCGGACGAGGACAGCCGCGACAGCGGCATGTCGGCTTTCACCTCGCCGTTGTGGACGATGAGGAAGCGGTCTTCCTCGATGGTTTCGCCGACGATGGCGAAGTCCAGATCCCACTTGTCGAACACCGCCTTGGCCTCGGCCTCCTTGGAGGGGTCGAGCACCATGAGCATGCGCTCCTGGCTTTCCGAGAGCATCATCTCGTAGGCGGTCATGTTCTTTTCGCGCTGCGGCACCTTCTCGAGGTCGAGCCGCACGCCGAGACCGCCCTTGTCGCCCATCTCCACGGCCGAGCAGGTCAGGCCCGCCGCGCCCATGTCCTGGATCGAGATCACCGCGCCGGTCTGCATCAGCTCGAGCGTGGCCTCCATCAGGCGCTTTTCGGTGAACGGGTCGCCGACCTGAACGGTGGGGCGCTTTTCCTCGATCGTCTCGTCGAACTCGGCCGAAGCCATGGTCGCGCCGCCGACGCCGTCGCGGCCGGTCTTGGCGCCGAGATAGACCACCGGCATGCCGATGCCCGAGGCGGCGGAGTAGAAGATCTTGTCGGCATCGGCGAGGCCCGCCGCGAAGGCGTTGACCAGGCAGTTGCCATTATATGCCGAGTGGAAGCGGACTTCGCCGCCGGCGGTCGGTACGCCGAAGCAGTTGCCGTAGCCGCCCACGCCTTCGACCACGCCATGCACGAGGCGGCGGGTCTTGGGATGGTCCTTCTCGCCGAAGCTCAACGAGTTCATCGCGGCGATCGGGCGGGCACCCATGGTGAACACGTCGCGCAGGATGCCGCCGACACCGGTGGCCGCGCCCTGATAGGGCTCGATATAAGAGGGGTGGTTGTGGCTCTCCATCTTGAAGACCACCGCCTGACCATCGCCGATATCGACCACGCCGGCGTTCTCGCCGGGGCCGCAGATCACCTGCGGGCCGGAGGTGGGAAGGGTCTTCAGGTGGATCTTCGACGACTTGTAGGAGCAGTGCTCGTTCCACATCGCCGAGAAGATGCCGAGCTCTGTAAAGGTCGGCTCGCGATTGAGGATCTGAAGGATGCGTGCGTACTCATCCGGCTTGATGCCGTGCGCCTCGATCAGCTCTTCGGTGATGGCCGGTTCCTGCATGCTCATACCCCTCTGGCAATCCTGCGCGCTCTTTAAGGCAAGGGTGACGCAGTGGGAAGGGGGCTGAGGGCCGCTCAGGGCCGGGTTGCTGAGAAAAGGTTGATGCGGGCGGGGATATGGCAGCCGTCAGCGTCGTCATAGGCGGCGAAGGCGGTGCGCATGTGTTCGAGAAGCGCTGCGCGGTCGGCCTCACTGCCGTTCTTGGAGCGAAGCTGGGCCGAGATCGGGCCAATATACTGTGTCAGCTCCGCCGCCTCGGCGCTGCCGCCGGGCATCTCGAGCGTTGTGTCGACCACTCGCGCCTGCGGGGTGTCGAAGCCGGCCTGCGAGAGCAGCGCCCGGACCCGCGCGGCGTCGGCAAAGGCGGTGGGGCCGGGGGCGTGGGGATCACCGGGCTCGGAGGGGCCGAGTCGCTCTGCCGCGGCGCGCTTGGCGAGGTCGAACCACGGGTTGTGCTCGGCCGCCGCCCAGGCGGCGAATACCAGCCGCCCGCCGGGGCGCAGGTGGCGCTGGATGTTGGCGAAACCGGCCACCGGGTCGGCGAAGAACATCAGCCCCATCCGCGACACGCAGAGATCGAAGGGCGCGCCCTCATGTGCCCAGGTCTGGGCGTCGGCCACGAGGAAGTCCGGCGCGCAGGTCAGCCCTTCGGCGCGGTCACGCCCGACCTCGATCAACGGGGCCGAGATATCCAGCCCCAGCACGTGGCCCTCGGTCCCGACTTGCTGTCCGGCGGCGATGGCCACGGCCCCCGCGCCGCAGCCGATGTCGATCACCCGCTCGCCGGGGCGCGGAGCGGCGGCGTCGAGCAGGATGTCGCTGAGCCGCGCGTGCAGGGTATCGAGCTCGAGGTGCAGCCGCACCCAGTGCTGGCCGGGGCCGGTGGTCCAGAAGGCCTGCTGCCCCGCGTTCGGCCCGTCTGTCATGCTGTCGGTCATGTTTGCGCTCCCTTGCTGCGAGCCTACCCAGGAATCCGGATGGGCGCGGCCAAAAAAAAGGCCGAGCACAAAGCTCGGCCGAAGTCCAACAGGGAGGTATGAAGATGATGCGCGCTAGGGCGCTTCAAGCTTCATCTGCCGAATATGTTATCAGTTCTGAGTCGATCAAGGGAGAAGACGCCGCAGGCGCAGCATTGCCGCCATGAATGTGGCGCATAGCTCACACTTTTAGGGCGAGTTTAGTCCGCTCCCATAGCCCGAAGCTGACGGCGGTGGGCAAAGATTTCTTCCTGCACGAAGTCGCGGAAGGCCGCTACACGCTTGGAATGGCGCAACTCTTCCGGGTATGCGAGGAACACCGGCACCTCGTTGCTCTCGATTTCCGGGAGCACGCGGACCACCGAGGGGAAATCTTCGATGATGTAGTCGGGCAGAACCCCGATGCCGAGATTTGCGACCACGGCCTGCAACACGCCGAAATAGTTGTTGACCGTAAGCGCTGTCTGGATGTCGTAGGTCAGCAGCTCCTGCACCAGCAGCTTGCCCGCGGCGACCTGCGAGGAGGCGGGATTCTGGCAGATCAGGCGGTGCTGCGACAGCTCGTCGAGCGAGCCGGGCACGCCACGATCGGCGAGATACTCGGGCGAGGCATACATGCGCATCCGGATCGACATCAGCCGCTTGCGGATCAGATCGGCCTGGCTCGGCTCTTTCATGCGGATGGCGACATCAGCTTCGCGCATCGGCAGGTCGAGCACGCGTTCCTCGAGCATGAGGTCGATCTTCAGATCGGGGAACTTCTCATAGAGCTTGGTCAGGCGGGGAGCGAGCCAGAGAACGCCGAAGCCATGGGTGGTGGTGACCTTCAGTTCACCGAACACCTCTTCCTCGCTGTCGCGGATGCGCGCGGTGGCGGCATCGATGCGCTTCACCATCGAGGCCGTGGCATCGAAGAGCAATTCGCCCTGTTCGGTGAGAATCAGCCCGCGGGCATGTCGGTGGAACAGGGTCGTATTCAGCGACTCCTCCAGAGAGCGGATCTGCCGCGACACCGCGGATTGAGACAGATGCAGCGCATCGCCCGCATGTGTCAGGCTGCCCGCATCCGCAACCGCGTGAAAGATTCTTAGCTTGTCCCAGTCCATTTCGGTACCCATGCCTGCTCGCGGCGCCTGTATACGACAGATATCATAAATAGGAACCTATCCTTTCAGGACAGCCTGAAAACACGAAAAAAATGATATCAAGGTCAGCGATTTTGACCTATTATGTGGGGGATATGCCACGGGATGAGCGTTGGGAGGCGCGCATGACGAAGCAAGAGATCTCACTCCAAGACCGATTTGACCTCGAGAAGAGCCCGGTGCTGCTCAACGGCACCCAGGCGCTCGTGCGTCTCATGCTGATCCAGAAGGCGCGCGACGTCGCCGCGGGCCTCGACACGGCCGGCTACGTTACCGGCTATCGCGGCTCGCCGCTCGGCGCGGTGGACCTGCAGATGCAGCGGGCCGGGAAATATCTCGCCGCCGCCGACGTCACCTTTCAGGAGGGGCTGAACGAGGATCTCGCCGCGACGGCGCTCTGGGGCAGCCAGCAGGCCGAGCTGCGCGGCGAGGGCAAATATGACGGCGTGTTCGGGCTCTGGTACGGCAAGGGGCCTGGGGTCGACCGCTCCGGTGACGTGATGCGCCATGCCAACATGGCCGGGACCTCGCCGCATGGCGGTGTCATCATGGCAATGGGCGACGACCACACGGGCGAGAGCTCGACCGTGCTGCACCAGTCGGAATGGGCGATGGTCGACGCCTACATGCCGGTGGTCTCGCCGGCAGGCGTGCAGGAGATCCTTGATTACGGCGTCTATGCCTATGCGCTGTCGCGCTTCGCCGGCGTCTGGGTGGGGCTCAAGACCATGAAGGACACGGTCGAGGCCACCGCGGTGGTCGATGGCCGCCCAGACCGCATGTCGCTGGTCACGCCCGAATTCGAGATGCCGCCGGGCGGGCTCAACATCCGGCTCGGCGACACGCCGCACGAGCAGGAAAAGCGCATCATCGATTACAAGCGCTTTGCGGCGGAGGCCTTCTCGCACGCCAACAAGATGGACAAGCGCATGTGGGGCAAGCCCGGCGCCAAGATCGGTTTCGTCGCGGCGGGCAAGAACTGGCTCGATCTGGTGCACGCGCTGTCGCTGCTGGGCGTCGACGAGGCCGAGGCGGAGCGGTTGGGGATCACCACCTACAAGGTCGGCCAGACTTTCCCGCTCGACATGCTGGGCTTTCACGACTGGGCCGAGGGGCTCGACCTGATCGTCGTGGTCGAGGAGAAGCGCAAGCTGATCGAGGTGCAGGTCAAGGAGGCGATCTTTGACGACCGCCGCGGCCGCCGGGTCTATGGCTGGCACAAGGGCGGCGGCGCCGGCTCGATGCACGGGCCCGAGCTGTTCCCGACGCAGGGCGCGCTTGATCCGGTCATGATCGCCGAACGCCTCGGCACCATCCTGATCGACGAGGGCCGCGACACCGAGCGCCTCAAGGCTGCGCTGCAAACCCTTGCGGATGCGCGGAAATCCGACAATGCCGAGGATATCGCGGCGCGGCTTCCCTATTACTGCGCCGGCTGCCCGCACAACACCTCGACCAAGGTGCCCGAGGGCAGCCGCGCCTATGCCGGTATCGGCTGCCACTACATGGTGCAGTGGATGGACCGCGAGACCACCGGCTTCACCCACATGGGCGGCGAAGGCGCCAACTGGATCGGCGAGGCGCCGTTCTCCAAGCGCCCGCACGTGTTCCAGAACCTCGGAGACGGCACCTACAACCACTCGGGCGTGCAGGCGATCCGCGCGGCCCTCGCGGCAAACACCAACATCACCTACAAGATCCTCTACAACGACGCCGTTGCGATGACCGGCGGGCAGGCCAACGAGGGCGGGCTCACCGCCGACCGCATCGCCCGCGAGCTCGTCGCGATGGGGGTGCAGCACATCGCCGTGGTCTATGACGAGAAGGAGGACGTGAATTTCGACCTCTTCCCGCAGGGCATCGAGAAGCACGTGCGCGCCGAGATGGAGGCGGTGCAGAAACAGATGCGCGAGGTCGAGGGCGTCTCGGTCATCCTCTACATCCAGACCTGCGCCGCCGAGAAGCGCCGCCGGCGCAAGCGCGGCCTGTTCCCGGATCCGGACAAGCGCGTGTTCATCAACACCGATGTCTGCGAGGGCTGCGGCGATTGCGGCGTGCAGTCGAACTGCGTCGCCATCGTGCCGGAAGAGACCGAGCTTGGCCGCAAGCGCGTCATCGACCAGTCGAGCTGCAACAAGGATTTCTCCTGCCTCAAGGGCTTCTGCCCGTCTTTCGTGACGCTCGAGGGCGCCAAGGTCCGCAAGGGCGCGACCACCGAGCTTGCGCTGCCCGACATGCCCGAGCCGGCGCTGCCGCGGATCGACGGCACCCACAACGTGGTGATCACAGGCGTTGGCGGCACCGGCGTGGTGACCATCGGCGCGGTGCTGGCGCAGGCGGCGCAGATCGCAGGCCTTGGCGCGGGGATGATGGAGATGGCGGGGCTGGCCCAGAAGGGCGGCGCGGTGCATATCCACCTGCGGCTTGCCAACCGCCCCGAGGATATCTCGGCGGTGCGCGTGGCGATCGGCGAGGCCCATGCGCTGATCGGCGGTGACCTCGTGGTCAGCGCCGGGGCCAAGACACTGGGGCTGACCGCCTCGGGTCGCACCGGCGCGGTGGTGAACAGCCACGAGATCGTCACCGGCGAGTTCACCCGCGACACGGAGTTTGCCTTACCGAATGACCGGCTGAAGCTGGCCATCGAGGCGCGGATGCAGGAGCGCGCCAAGCTCTTCGATGCCACCGAGCTGGCCAAGGCGACGCTCGGGGACTCGATCTTCTCCAACATGATGATCCTCGGGGCCGCGTGGCAGCAGGGGCTCGTGCCGCTGCCGCATGACGCCATCGCCGAGGCGCTGCGCCTCAACGGTGCGGCGGTCGAGAAGAACCTGCGCGCCTTCGAGATCGGACGCTGGGCGATGCTGCATCCAGAGGCGGCCGCAAAGCTCCTGAGCCCCACGGTGATCGAGAAGCCCAAGACGCTCGAGGAGAAGATCGCCTTCCGCGAGGCGCATCTGACGGCCTACCAGAACACGCGCCTGGCCAAGCGCTATCGCCGCATGGTCGACCGGGCGGACGATGAGCGCCTGCGCGAGGCCATCGCCAAGGGCTATCACAAGCTGCTGGCCTACAAGGATGAGTACGAGGTCGCGCGGCTGCATCTCGACACCGAGGCCAAGGCGCGGGCGCAGTTCGACGGCGATTTCAAGATGAGCTTCCACCTCGCGCCGCCGCTGCTGTCGAAGACCGGCTCCGATGGCCGCCCGGTGAAGAAGGCGTTCGGCGAGGGGATGCTGCGCAACTTCCGCCTGCTGGCCAAGCTCAAGGGGCTGCGCGGCACGCCGTTCGATCCCTTCGGGCGGACTGCCGAGCGTAAGATGGAGCGGGCCTTGATCGCGCAGTACGAGCGCGACATGGACGAGGTCCTGCCCAAGCTCACCCCCGAGACCCATGACGCAATCGTGGCGCTGGCGGAGCTGCCGCTGAAGATCCGCGGCTTCGGCCCGGTCAAGGAGGCCAACGAGCGCGAGGCGGCCAAGCGCCGCGAGGAGTTGCTGGCGGTGATCCGCGACGGCGGAGGGGCGATGGCACGGGCGGCGGAGTGATCCGCCGCCGGCACCGTTCGGCCTAGGTCTACGGTCGCAATGGATTTTCGCGCCGAACCGCCGTAAGAGCAGACAATACCGCGCAACGAGTCGCGGGCTTGGGCAGTGGCGGCAGGAGACAGGCCGATGGCGGTTGGCGTATTCGATTCCGGGCTTGGCGGGCTCACGGTGCTGGACGCGGTGAGCAAGCGCTTGCCCGAGGTGCCCTTCGTTTACTTCGCCGACAGCGCCCACGCGCCCTACGGCGTGCGCGATGCCGACGATATCTACAACCTGACCACCGCTGCGGTCGAACGTCTCTGGGAGGCGGGCTGCGATCTCGTCATCCTCGCCTGCAATACGGCCTCGGCCGCCGCGTTGCGCCGGATGCAGGAAAGCTGGATCCCGCGCGACAAGCGGGTACTGGGCGTCTTCGTTCCCTTGATCGAGGCAATGACCGAGCGCCAGTGGGGCGACAACTCGCCTCCGCGCGAGGTCGCGGTGCAGCACGTGGCGCTGTTCGCCACGCCGGCCACCGTGCGCAGCCGCGCCTTTCAGCGCGAGCTGGCCTTCCGCGCCATCGGCGTCGATGTCGAGGCGCAGGCCTGCGGCGGGCTCGTCGATGCCATCGAGGAGGGCGACATGATCCTGGCCGAGGCGCTGGTGCGAAGCCATGTCGATGCGCTCAAGCGCAAGATGCCCTCGCCGCAGGCGGCGATCCTCGGCTGCACCCATTACCCGCTGATGCAGGAGACCTTCCAGGAGGCGCTGGGAGAGGATGTCGCGGTCTATTCGCAGGCCAACCTCGTGGCCGAGTCGCTGGCCGATTACCTGCAGCGCCATCCGGGGATGATCGGCACCGGTACCACGAGCCGGTTCCTGACCACCGGCGATCCGCGCAAGGTCTCGGGCCACGCGACGCGCTTCCTGCGCCGCGAGATCACCTTCGAGGCGGCGTGACCCGCACCGCAAAACCGCGTCCGCTCGCCGCAATTTGATCTGCAACACTTACATGCGCGCCCTTGAATGCCATATAGTCTAGGCTGACAGCGCGGAACGCATCGGGCAGGCTGGCGCCGTCCGGTCGGAAGAGGAGAAACCATGTCGCTCAAATCGCTCAAGAAGCAGCGCCGTATCCAGGTGGTCGCGCTGGCTGCGGTCGCGCTGGTGGTCTCGACGGTGCTGATTGGCTACGCAATGCGCGACGGCATCAACTTCTTCCGCTCCCCCAGCCAGGTGATGGAGGAGCCGCCCGCGCCGAACGAGACCTTCCGCATCGGCGGCCTTGTCGAGGGTGGGACGCTGATCCGTGGCGAGGGCCACGAGATCCGCTTCAGCGTCACCGATGGGGGCGCCTCGGTACCGGTGGTGTTCGCCGGCGTGCTGCCCGATCTCTTTGCCGAGAACCAGGGCATGGTGGGCACCGGGCGCTATGTCGAGGGGGTCTTCGTGGCCTCCGAGATCCTCGCCAAGCACGACGAGACATACATGCCGAAAGAGGTCATGGACGCGCTGAAGGAGCAGGGCGTCTACCAGGATCCCAACAGCTGAGGCTAGGGGCGCGCTGTCGAGATGGGTGCGTTTTGTGCAGACGCGCGAACGTTCGCGGCGCGGAATCAAGGCCGAAGGCCGCCGCGCATCGGTCATGCTGGAAGCATGCCTTCGGCATGACCCGCCCCCGGGCCGGCGATTTGGTTGTGCCGGGTGCACAGCTTCGAGGTTCTTCGGACTTGGCTGATATAAATCGCGGGATTCCACGGAAGGATCGCCACCCCGCGGACCGGCGATGCGCGGCGGCGTCCGAGTTCGGAGCTTCCTGCGATTTAAAAGCGCTCGGTGCGGAGCGTAGAGCGCCTTCGGACCTTCCGTTCCATGCCCCGTCACAGGCTACACAGGCAGCGCGGTGTCCCGCGGCTCGGCGATGCGTGGCGGCGTTGATGCGCGAAACGCCGCAAGAGACCGCCCGCCAAAAGAAAAAGGCGGGCCCGAGGGCCCGCCTTTCCAAGTCTTACCAAGAAGACCGGATCACGCGTTGGCTTCGCGGATCTTGTCGGCGGCATCCTTGTTGTACTCGACCCCGCTCTGTTCGAAGAGCTGGTCGAGCTCGCCCGAGAGGGTCATCTCGGTGATGATGTCGCAGCCGCCCACGAACTCGCCCTTGACGTAGAGCTGCGGGATGGTCGGCCAGTCGGAATAGTCCTTGATGCCCTGGCGGATCGCGTCATCGGCCAGCACGTTCACGTCGTGGAAATCCACGCCCATGTAGTTCAACACCCCGGCCACGCGGCTCGAGAAGCCGCATTGCGGCATGGTCTTGGTGCCCTTCATGTAGAGCACCACGGTGTTGGACTTCACCGTCTCGTCGATCATCGTCTTCGCGTCGGTCATATCTCTCTCCTATCTGCGCGGTGCCTTGGCACCGGCTGGCCCCGCGCGGAGCGGGGCCGGTATTTTCCAGAACCCGGACCGGATCATCGCGGCGTGCCGCCGACGATCCGGGCGCGGGCGTCAGTCCGTGGTCAGTCCGGCGCCTTGGTGGTCAGCGCCAGCGCGTGCAGTTCGCCATGCGCCCCGTCCATCTTGCCCTTGAGGGCGGCATAGACGGCGCGCTGCTGCTGGACGCGGTTCTTGCCACGGAAGCTCTCGTCGATCACCTCGGCGGCGTAGTGGTTTCCGTCACCGGCAAGATCGGTGATGGTGATCTGGGCATCGGGAAACTCGGCTCGGATGAGCTGTTCGATTTCCGTCGCTTCAATGGCCATTGGGGCGTGTCTCCGCTGTCGTCCGTTCCCCCAAGATGTAAGCTCCGTGCGAAGCGGGTGCAAGCAGGCGCTTGGCCGGGCACGGGCCGGATCAGGCGGCGAGGTCGATCCAGACCGGCACGTGATCGGACGGCTTGTCGCGGCCGCGGATGTCGCGGTCGATCTGCACGTCGGTCATCAGGTCTGCCGCCTGCGGGGTCAGCAGCAGGTGGTCGATGCGGATGCCATTGTTCCGCTGCCAAGCGCCGGCCTGATAATCCCAGAAGGAATAGTGGCCGGGGCCCTGAGTGCGGGCGCGGAAGGCCTCGGTGAAGCCGAGGTTCAGGATGCGGCGGAAGGCGGCGCGGGTCTCGGGGAGGTAGAGTGCGTCCTCGATCCAGGCCTGGGGCTTGGCGGCGTCCTCGGCTTGAGGGATGACATTGTAGTCGCCCGCCATCACCGCTGGCATCTCGCTGGCCAGAAGTTCGCGGGCGCGGGCCTCGAGCCGTTTCATCCACGCAAGCTTGTAGTCGTATTTCGGCCCAGGCACCGGGTTGCCGTTGGGCAGGTAGAGCCCGCAGAGCCGCACCGCGTGGCTCTCGCCTATCACCGTGGCCTCGATCCAGCGCGCCTGTTCGTCCTCGTCATCGCCGGGCAGGCCGCGGGTGACATCCTCGAGCGGCAGCTTCGACAGGATGGCGACGCCGTTGAAGCTCTTCTGGCCGTGGGTTTCGACTTGCCAGCCGCGCTCCTCGAAATGCTCGCGGGGGAAGGCCTCATCGACAGACTTGATCTCCTGCAGCAGCGCGACGTCGGGCTGCGCCTCGTCGAGCCAGTCGGTGAGGGCGCCGATGCGCGCCTTGATGCCGTTGATGTTGAAGGTGGCGATCTTCATTTGGCCCTCCGAAATTTGAGCAAGCTATCGCCGAAGCGGAGCTCAGGGGCAAGCCCAGCGCGGTTTTCAGCCGACGATTCGGGGCCGTTTCCGGGGTGAAAAGCAGGTTTCAACAAGTCGCAAAAACTTATCCACAGAAAAGATTCCCCTGTGGACAACTTTGAATTGTGTTTTTTCTGTGTCTTTTAGGTCTTAATGTGCATGTGGATAACTCGTGTATAATTCAACCCTAACAAGAAACTATATTGCCAGAAACATGCATTGGAGGAAACCCTGAGCGTGCCAAAACGCAAACGCTACACCAGGAAGGGTTACCCCATGTCTGCACAACTCAAGCATGAAATCATTGAAGAATTCGCCAACGACTTCGGCGGCGACATGTTCGGTGGGGAAGGTGCCTCGATGTTCACCTCCTGCGCCGCACCCGAAAGCTTCGGCAGCGCACTGACCGGCGAGGCTGTGGATATGTTTACCTCTTGCGCCGCACCGGTGACCGGCTCCGCTGCCACAGGTGAGGCAACCGGCCTCTACACGTCCTGCGCCACGCCGCTGACCGGCTCGACCGCGACCGGCGAAGCCACCGGCCTGTTCACGTCCTGCGCCGAGCCCAAGGCTTCCGAGGCCCTGACCGGCGACGCGGTGGAAATGTTCACCTCCTGCGCCGCGCCGACCACCAGCTCGACCGCGACCGGCGATGTCGTGGGCCTGTTCACTTCGTGTGCCACCCCGACCACCGGCTCGACCGCGACCGGCGAAGCCACCGGCCTGTTCACCTCCTGCGCCGAGCCGAAAGCGTCCGAGACCCTGACCGGCGATGCCGTCGAGATGGTCACCTCCTGCGCCGCTCCGACCACCAGCTCGGCCGATGCCGGCGACGCGGTCGAGATGTTCACCTCCTGCGCGACCCCGACCACCAGTTCGGCTGACGCAGGCGACGTGACCGGCCTGTTCACCTCCTGCGCCGAGCCGAAGGCCTCCGAGGCCCTGACCGGCGACGCTGTCGAGATGGTCACTTCCTGCGCGGCTCCCCGCGACAGCCGTGCCGTCAACGGTGAAGTCACCGGCTCCTTCACCTCCTGCGCATAAGCCAGGATGCCATCGCTGCGGGCGTCTTATGGGGATGAGACGCCCGCGTGCGGCCGGAAACAGAAAGACACAGGGAAATCAGTCATGACCAACGTTATCGCACTTCGCCCGAAGGCCCCCGTCGCGTCGCAGGATGCCGGAGTTGCAGCGCTCGTGAAGAGCTTTGCCACCAGCCGGCGGCGAGAGGATGACGTGTTCTGGCTGAAGGAAAACGCAGAGCTTCTCAACATCCTGGAATGCACCGGGACCTACGTGCCCCGGGCCGCGCTGGCGCCGCTGCGCGGGTTCTACAAATCGGTGGAAGACCGCATGGCCTTCTTCCCGCAATACTACCGCTTCCTGCTCTCGCTCACCCTCGATCTCGAGGATCTGGGCATGGAGGGCGACACCGGCGCCAAGCTCACCGAGCGCGCCGCGCGCCACGGCTTTGCCGATGCCGAGCTTTCGGACCTGCAGCGCATGGAAGCCCGCCGCCTTCTGGCCCGCCGCGGCCATGTGAGCGAGGATGACGAGGGGCTGGCCGACCGCCTGCGCGCCTTCTGCGCCCGTTCGCAGACCTTCGCTCTGCCGAACAAGAAGGCCGCCTACGAGCTGACCCACATCGTGTTCTACCTCAGCGAATACGGCCGTCAGGATCCCGGCCTTGACGAGGAGGCGATCAACAGCCTCTACTTCGCCGGCAACCTGGCCTATCTGGACCAGAACTCCGACCTGCTGGCCGAGATCTGCATCGCCCTGCGCTATGCCCGCGAGGTGCCGCCGCCGCTTTGGACGATCTGGCTCGACCGCGAGACCCATCTGTTTACCGTGGAGAGTGGCGAGACCGTCTCGGTCGCCGATGATTACCACGACTTCCTCGTCTGCAACTGGCACGCCTCGGTGATCGGCGGCAAGCCGTTCCACAAGCCGCTGGAGGGCGGGCGGATGCGCTTCCAGCGGGCACAGCGCGTCGCGCCGCTGCGCGAACTGTCGGAAGCGCTCTTCGCCGAAGGCTCTGCCCGCAGCGCCGACTGGGCCGGGATGCGCGAGCGCATGGGGGCGCGGCTGTCGCCGCAGACCCTCGATGTGGTCGACCAGCTTGCCGATCATTCCCCGCGCTTCGACGCATTCTTTGAGGGCTTTGCCCGGGCAGGTAACGCATGAACGGGACACGCACAGCCATCGTGGGCGCTGCCCTTGTCGCGCTCTACACCGGTGCCATCGCTGCGGCGGACGGCATCACCAAGCTCATCGCCGGTGGCTACGCCGCGCCGCAGCTCTTCGCGCTGTCGGCGGGGCTCGTGCTGCTGATGTCCCTCGGCGCGTCGCGCAAGAACGGCGAGACGCTGCGCACCACCTGCCGCGGCGCCATGGCGTTGCGCGCGTTGCTCACCGTGGTTTCGGCGCTGAGCTTCTTTCAGGCCTTCCGCCTGCTGCCCTTCGCCGATGTCTTCCTGTTCATCGCGCTGGTGCCGCTGATCGCCGCCGCGATGTCGGGCCCCGCGCTCGGCGAGCCGGTGCGCCCGGCGGTCTGGATGGCGCTGCTGCTCGGCGCGGGCGGGCTGCTCTTCGTGATGCCGGCAGGCGAGCTTTCGCTCGATCCGGGCCACCTCTGGGCGTTGTTCGCCGCCTTCACCGGCACCGGCTCGATGATCGCCGCGCGCTACATCGCCCGCATCGAGCGCGTGCCGCTGGCGCAGGTGTTCTGGCCGAACCTCGCGCTGATGCTGAGCATGGCCGTGGCGCTGCCGTTCGTCTGGCAACCGATGCCGCTGGCGGATCTGGGCTGGGTCGTGACCTACGCGGTGTTCCTCTTCGCGGCCCGCTGGCTCTCGGTCGAGGCGCTGCGGCTGCTGCCGGCTTACGTGGCAACGCCGCTGATGAACCTGCAATTCGTCTGGATGGTTGTGATCGGCTGGTTCGGCTTCGGCGAGATTCCCGCCGTGGGCACCATGCTGGGCGTCACGCTGGTGGTCGGCTCGGGCCTGTGGCTGATCTTCGACGAGGCGGTGACACAGGAGCGCCGCAGCTCGGCCAACGCCTGATCATCTGAGAAAGATCTATCCCGCCCCGCAGCGCCAAGCCGCTGCGGGGCGGTTGCGTTTTGAGCGAAAGGGATTGGGTCGGGTGCTCAGGCGGCGTGGCCTTGCAGCACCTCGAGCGGCACGATCTCGAGCGCGCGCATATGGGTCGCCTCGAGCGAGACCTTGGGGGCGCAGCCCTCGTCATGCGCCTGCAAGAAGCGCGCAGCGCAGAGGCACCACGGGTCGCCGGGCTTGAGGCCGGGGAAGTGAAACTCGGGGCGGGGCGTCGACAGGTCATTGCCGACATAGGCGGAATAGGCAAGAAACTCGCC
>NZ_DS022276.1:3113303-3116012 GCF_000153725.1 Salipiger bermudensis HTCC2601
AACCGCGGCCGCAGAGGGGTACTACGAGGACAGCCTCGTCTCCGGTCCGCGCTGCGCTGACGCGAACAAGTCGGCCAGGACCTTCCGGGCCTCGAGATCCCGCTCGAGCCCAACAGCGAACCGCCGTCCAGTCGGACAACATCAAGTACGACACGGCGAGCTGACCACGACCACGATCAACCTTCTCGACTGGGAAGGCGAGTCGCCGCTGGCCACCAGCGAGGGCTGGATGGTGATCGACCCGACCCGGCTTGATCTCGATGCAGATGGCGTGATCGACGCCGGCTGGAGCGCCGTCAACGGCACTCTCGGCGCCGGCGACGCGATGCCCACGGGCCTGATCCTGTCGGCGGTGACGCCGAACGGCACGGTTCTCGAGCAGAACGTCTTCGACACGGCGATCTACGTGAAGGGCGACCGTCAGGACGCGGCCGATCTCTACGACATGCAGCTTGTCGTCGAATACGTCGAATCTTGGGACGATGTCATCGGCTCGGTTCAGCAAGTCAGCAATGTGACCCATACGGATCGCTACGCTGCGTTCCAGAATGCATCCTTCGACAACGCCGTCGTCTTCGCCAGCCCGGTGACGATGAACGGGCCGGATGCGGCAACCGTCAGGTTCAGCGAGATCACGTCGACCAGCGCGACTTTTCATCTTGATGAGCCCGAAGGCTACGACCAGATGCACATTGCTGAAGATGTCAGCCTGACGGCCTTTGAATCCGGCGTCTGGGAGCTCGATGACGGCAGCCTGCTTCAGGTAGGTACAACCGTCTTCTCGGGAGGTGCGACGAACGAATTCCACAACGTGGAATTCGGCGCCGCATTCGACGAAGCGCCGGTGGTCATGCTACAGATCCAATCCGACAACGGTCCTGACTGGATCATCGCGCGTGTCGGAGAAGTCAGCGAGACCGGCTTCAGCTATACAGTTCAGGAAGCCGAAAGCCAAGATGGCCTGCACCCGCATGAGATCATTGGCTACGCTGCGTTCGACGCGGCATCTGCCGACGGTCTGGTCGATTGGAACGGGATCGCCTCGCAGGCCTTTTCCACCGATAGAACCGTGAGCGATCAGCCGACGGCATTCGTCTTCGCCGAGGAGCTCGGCCTCGACCCGATCGTGTCCGGCGGACTGAGCAGCTTCTACGGTCCGGACCCCGCCAATCTGCGCCTCGCAGATATGACGGATGACGGCATCGTCGCAACTGCGCAGTTCATCGCGAGCGAAGAGATGAGCTTGGACGACGAAACCACACACATTGCCGAGATCGCGAGCGGCATCGCGTTCGGGAGCGAGGGATTGCTCACCGGCGAGGCCTATGTCGACGACATCGTCTTCGTCTGACATCTGGTCGGTGCGAAAAAAAGGGGCGGCGCGCGTGCGCCGCCCCTTTCCGTGTCCGCAGGCTCAGTCCAGCACCTGCACCGCGTCGAAGCATTCAAGCACCGGCGGGCCGAGATATATGCCGTCGGAACTCTTGGCCCCCTTGTGCGCGGCGCGAAAGGCCTCGCTCCGGGTCCAGCCCTTGAAGCTCTCCTCGTCGGCCCAGAGCGTATGCGAGGCATAGAGCACGTGATCGCCCTGCTCCGCCCCCTTCATCAGCGCGAAACTGACGAAGCCCGGCACCTGCTTGAGATGACTGTCGCGGGCCTGCCACATGGCCTCGAACTCGGCGGCCCGATCGGGCACCACCTTGAAGCGGTTCATCGTCAGGTACATCGCGGTCTCCTTGCGGGTTGTGGAATTCCCCCTCTCCGCCCTATCTAGGGGCGGAACAGATGGAGGCGAGCTTGCAGATCTTCGTGGGGCTGGGCAATCCCGGCGGCAAATATGCCCGAAACCGGCACAACATCGGCTTTATGGCGCTCGACCGGATCGCCGAGGATCACGGCTTCGGTCCGTGGCGCGCGCGGTTTCAGGCCGAGGTCAGCGAGGGCCGGCTCGGCGGCGACAAGGTGCTGCTGCTCAAGCCCGGCACCTTCATGAACCTCTCCGGCCAGGCGGTCGGCGAGGCGATGCGCTTCTTCAAGCTCGAGCCGGACGACGTGACGGTGTTCCACGACGAGCTCGACCTCGCGCCGGGCAAGTGCCGGGTGAAGACCGGCGGTGGCCATGCCGGCCATAACGGGCTGCGCTCGATCCACGCCCATATCGGCGAGACCTATCACCGGGTGCGGCTGGGCATCGGCCATCCCGGCCGCAAGGATCTGGTGGCGGCCTACGTGCTGCACGATTTCCACAAGGCCGACGAGGATTGGCTCGACGACCTGCTGCGCGGCATCTCCGACGGCGCGGGCGAGCTGGCGCGCGGAGATACCGGCAAGTTCCAGAACGCCGTGGCGCTGCGGGTCAACCCGCCGCGTTCCTCGGGCGGCAAGCAGGAGAAGCCAGAGCCCGCTTCCGGCAAACCGGCGCCAAAGAAAGACCCCGAAGCAAAGGCCGCGCAAGACCCGCAGCCGGACGACCGCTCGCCGCTGCAGAAGCTCGCCGACAAGTTCCGCTGAGGCTGCCTGACGGCGCCGTGACCGCGCGGCGCTGGACAGGCCGCCGCCGGTTTGCCACGCTGCCCGCGAGGGAGACGCGCAATGATGCAGAAAGATCAGTCGATCAACGTTCTGGGCGGGCCGCTCTCGCCCTGCTCAATGGCGCCGCTGACGGGCTTTTTCCGCGACGGCCACTGCAACACCTGCGCGCAGGATGCC
>NZ_DS022276.1:3116115-3129783 GCF_000153725.1 Salipiger bermudensis HTCC2601
GTGTACCACGAGTCGGTGAAGCCCTCGGCAAGGTCCTCGGTGCTGAAGTCGAGATCCGCCGCCGCGGCGGCCGCCACGAGAGACATGTCACGCAGCACGGTGCCGACCGCGTTGCCCTCGGCATCCTCGTTGCGATAGCCAACTAGCTCGCCATCAGGGTTGTAGACCGCGGTGCCGCCGACCACGCTCATGTCGATCTGGCCGGCCTCGTCGAGCACGAAGTAGCTCGGCAGCGCGTCGCCCAGACCGTTATACGTGTCGACCGGCGAGACCCAGAGCGTGTTGGCCGCGTCATCCGGATCGGTGACGATGTAGTAGGACGGAAGCCGGCCGATGGCGGCCTCGTTCTCATAGTCTTCCGGGCGGATCTGGTCGTTGGGGTTGTTGGTGATCGTGTGGGTCACGATCAGTTCGGCCTTGGTCACGACGAAGCCATTCGAGCCGTCCTCGAGACTGTCGGCAATGCCATTGCCATCCTCGTCGACGGTCCACTCTTCCGGCAGGTCGATATTGACCTCCATGCGGATGTCATTGGGCCGTTTCACCGCCTCGCCCCAGCGATAGAGCAGCTTGCCGTCGTCCTTCAGGGTCACCGAGTAGTCCTGCCCGTAGGCGATGTTGTAGGTGACGCTGGACTCGTTGGGCTCGAGCAGGTCGGTCAGATCGGCCTCGCCGCCATAGCCGTTGAGGAAGCTGTCGACCACGTCGAGCGTGCCGTCGTTGCCGATGTCCACGGCGCCCACGGTGATCGCTTCGGTCACGCCGTCGCCGTCGCTGTCATAGTCGACGGTGGTCTTGGTCAGGCGGTAGGTGTCGAGCGTGCCGTCGCGGTCGAAATCGACATCCGTCAGCACGGTGTCGAGCGCCGGGTCGGGGCTGTCCATCGCGGTCTGAAGCGCCGCCACGGTCTCCTTCACGTAGAAGTCGTTGAGCGGACCTTCGGTCAGGCTGCCATCCTCGGCGACATAGAGATCGGCCATCTTGAGGTCGTCGTCGAGCCCGCCGATGGCGTTTTCGTCACCGGGATAGGCCTGATCCGAGAGCAGCGCCTGCATGGTGGTGTAATGCTCTGTCGATGCTTTCACGGTCGAGCCGCCAAGGCCAAGGGACCATGTGCCGAAGGGAGCGCCGGAGAGAAACAGATCGGTTTCCGCGTTGCGCACGGCGATGCCGACGATTTCGCCGCCTTCGCCATAGATATTGCCCGCGAAGCCTTCGGCATAGTCACCGTCGAGCTCCTTCTCCTCGGCACCGATGAAGTCGGTCACGTGGAAGCCGAATTCATTGTCGATGCCATACAGGATGTTGCCCGCGTGGCTTACATAGGGTTCGACCACCGCGCCTGCGGTGTCGAGCATCTCGGGGTAATCGGGGAATTGAAGGCCACTGAACGTTGCTGTCAGGTCATCGACCGAAAAGACGTGCAGGGCCGAGCTGTAAAGTGCCATCGTACCGTCTCCAAAAGGCTCCTCCCGGGACGGCCTTGGTTCTCGCCTGCTTGCAGTCTCCCCCCATGCTGTCCCTCGGCAATTAGGCCATGAAGTTGCATTCGAAAACCATGATATATGTCAAAGTGCATGTAATGGATTTGGCGGGTGATCGTTGCGTACCGGCCGGGGCAGGGGCCGCCTGCTGATCTGGTCGCTTTCAGGCCCTTGATCCCGCGCCTCTTTTTCTGGGAAAATGAGTCTGTCTCGCCGGCGCTCGGTTAGATGTAAAATTTTCTCAAATCGGGAGTGACGGATGTCCGGACCTCAGAGCACACGGGTCACCTCCAGCCACTGGGGCGCTTTCGAGCTTGATGTCGAGGGCGATCGCATCGTCGCCGCGCGGCCCTTTGGTGCCGATCCCACCCCGCCCGAGATCCCGCAGGCGATCCCCGCCGCCGTGCATCACCGCAGCCGGGTGGCGCGCCCCTCGATCCGCAAGGGCTGGCTCGAGGGCCGCAAGCGCGGCGGGCGCGGCAGCGAGCCCTTCGTCGAACTGCCGTGGGACGAGGCGCTCGACATTGCCGCGCAAGAGATCGACCGGGTCCGGCGCGCGCATGGCAACGAGGCGATCTTCGGCGGCTCCTACGGCTGGTCCTCTGCCGGGCGTTTCCACCATGCCCAGAGCCAGGTGCACCGGTTCCTCAACAGCGTTGGCGGCTATGTCGCTTCCTTCGGGAGCTATTCGACGGGCTGCGCGCAGGCGATCATGCCGCATGTCTTTGGTCACAACTTCATCTCGCATCTCTACGACCATCAGGAAAACTGGCAGACGCTGGAGGCAGAGACCGAAACGCTGGTGATGTTCGGCGGCATCAACCCAAAGAACAGCCAGGTCAGCATGGGCGGCGTGACCGAGCATGGCACCAAGGGCTGGATCGGAAAATTCCTCGCCAAGGGCATGTACTGCCTCAATATCGGACCGCAGCGCGGCGACGCGCCCGAGGGCTGCGAGTGGCTGCCGGTGAAACCGGGTTCGGACACCGCCCTGATGCTGGCGCTGGCCTACGTGCTCGAAACCGAGGGTCTGGCGGATCACGCCTTCCTTGAGCGCTACACCACCGGCTACGAGCGCTTCCGCCCCTATCTGCTGGGGGAGAGCGACGGCCAGCCCAAGACGCCTGAATGGGCTGCGCCGCTTTGCGGGGCCGACCCGCAGACCATCCGCGAGCTTGCCCGGCGCATGGCCTTGACCCGCACGATGATCACCGTGGCGTGGTCGTTGCAGCGCGGCGAGCATGGCGAGCAGCCCTACTGGATGTCGGCGGTGCTGGCGGCGATGCTCGGTCAGATCGGCCTGCCGGGCGGCGGCGTGGGGTATGGCTACGGCGCCATCGGTGGCGTCGGCCACGCGTTTCGCCGGATGCGCGGCATGACCCTGCCGCAGGGCGTCAATCCGGTGGACAAGGTGATCCCGGTGGCGCGCATCGCCGACATGCTGCGCAACCCCGGGCAGCCCTATGATTTCAACGGCAACCGCGAGCCCTATCCCGACATTCGCCTTGTCTACTGGGCCGGCGGCAACCCGTTCCACCACCATCAGGATCTCAACGCCTTCCACGAGGCGTGGCAGCAGCCCGAGACCATCCTCGTCAACGAGCCGTGGTGGACCCCCACGGCCAAGCGCGCCGACATCGTCTTACCGGCGACAACGCCCTACGAGCGCGAGGATATCGGCCGTTCGCCGCTCGACGACTACCTCTTTCATATGCCGGCGATGATTCCGCCGGTGGGCGACGCGCGCGACGATTACGACATCTTCGCCGGCCTCGCCGCCCGCATGGGCGCGACCGAGGCTTATACCGAGGGCAAGAGCAGCACCCAGTGGATCGAGACGCTCTACGAGGGCTATCGCCAGTTTGCCGCCGAGGACGGCATAGAGGTGCCGGATCTCGCCGGGCTGCGCGAGGTCAACTGGCTCAAGCTGCCGATCACCTACGAGGGGCCGAACCCGAGCTTCCTGCGCCGTTTCCGCGAGGATCCGGATGGCGCGCCGCTTGGCACGCCCTCGGGGCGGCTCGAGATCTTTTCCGAGACCATCGACGGCTTCGGCTACGCCGATTGCCCGGGCCACCCGGTCTGGCTGCCGCCCTCGGAATGGCTCGGCGCGGCTCGGCGAGAGGCGCCGCTGCACCTCGTCTCGCCGCAGCCGGGCGACAAACTGCACAGCCAGCTCGAGGCGGCGCTGGCCGATCGCCCCGGCGCGCGTCCCGAGACGCTGGTGATGAATCCCGGGGATGCCGCCGCGCGCGGGATCGCGAGCGGTGATCTGGTGCGAGTGTTCAACACGCGCGGCGCGGTACGGGCGCGGGCCCGGGTCAGCGACGAGATCCGCCCCGGCGTGGTGGCGCTGCCGACAGGCGCGTGGTTCGGCGATCCCGGCGAAAATCTCGATCCGCATGGCAACCCGAACGTGCTCACCGCCGATATCGGTACGTCGAAGCTGGGGCAGGGTTGCAGCGCCCATACCGCGCTGGTCGAGGTGTCGGGTCTCGGTCTCGAGGCGTGAGGATCGCGGGCGCCGGCCTCAGCCGTGCGCCCGTTCCGCGCGCAACCAGCGGAACACCAGCATCAGGATGAAGGTCGTGGCGATCAGGCCGAGAAGGTCGCCCACCGCATAGACCACCAGCACCACCACCGACCATTCCGGCAGGATCGCGCCGGAGAATACCAGCGACTGGCCGACCGAATTCAGCACCGAGGCCAGCGTCCCGACCAGCAGCAGCCATTTCCAGTGCACCCGGAGACGCTCCGTGGCGTATAGGTTGAGCCCGAAGGCGCGCATCAGCTCGAAGGCCACCGCCGCGGAGGCCGCGCCGACGAGGATCGAGATCAGGATCACCGGTTCGGTCACCGAGCCGATCCCGGCACCGGCGAACATCCATTCAGACAGGAAGGCGCCGACGCAGAGCGGCAGGATCGCAACGCGGCCGAGCAGCCATGTCGCCAGAACCCGCACCCCGTGCGGAAGATAGAGCAGGCTGGCAAAGCTGGTGACATCGGGCAGCAGCCGCGCCTGAAGCGGGGTTATCAGCATGGCGGTCAGACCGTGGGCGAGGATATAGGCCACGACGGTCACACCGAAATATCGGATTTGCATTGGTAACGGGTCTTTCTCATCCGGTCGCGTGCGGCCTCGACCGCGCGGTATGCCTGATGTGTCGGTTGCGGATCAGCTCTGCTGAAGATCCTTGCCGACAAGATCGCTGCGCACAACATAATTGCGCGCCTTGCTCTGTCCGGCCCGTTCGAGAAGCCCGTGGCCCAGCAGGGTGCGGATGGCACGGTAGAGCGTGGCCTGCGCCACCGGCTCGAGCAGCGCATGGTTGCGCATCTGTTCCGTGCTGATCGCGTCGCCGACGCGGGCCGTAAGGCTGTGCGCGGCCAGTAGCACATCGCGCTCGGTGCGGCTGAGATCGTCGAGCCCGACATCGCGCTCAAGCTGCCTCAGCATGTCGCGCAGTTCGAAGATCGGAGTCAGCTTGTCCATGTCTTGGATCCCGTTAGGCGCATGGCTCGTTCCTCAACCATAGGAAACTGCGCCTCGGTTGCATGTTTATCACAATGATAAAGCATTGGAAGCCCTCTTCGCGACGTGGTAATATGTTCAAGACGACGTTCCGTGAGTGGTGCCGCCGTCTTGTATTTAGATCAGTATAGCCTCGGTGACTTCGGTCGCCGAGGCGTTTTCTTTATACGCTTCAAGCGTGTATCGAAGCGGTCTTCCGAGATTTTCACGCAACGTCAGCATTGCTCTGTTCAATTTGGCCGCGCGCCTTGCCTCTTTGGCGATGACGGCGCGCCGCGTGCCAGCGACGCCTTGTTGTCGCGACACGCAGAAGGTGAGTGCGCGGGGCCGTGTTCCCGATCGTTGACCGAAGCGCGCCGGGCGCCGCCGCGGGCTGCGGATCCCACCCGGTGGTTGCGACCAAGGCGAATCATCGGCGCCCCTGCTTCCGCTGCGACCGCTGGGCCGGAACGAAAACGGCCCTGCCGTGGGGCAGGGCCGTCTCGCGATCTGTCGAAGCTGCGGAGGACTTATTCCTCTGCGGCCTCCTCTTCGCCTTCGTCGCCGTCATCGGCGCGCAGGCCGCGCGGAGCCGAGATGTTGGCGATCACGAAGTCACGGTCGATGGTCGGCTTTGCGCCGTCCGGCAGCGTCACGTCCGAGATGTGGATGACGTCGCCGATCTGCTTGTCCGCCAGGTCCACGGTGATGTGGTCCGGGATGTCGCCGGCGAGCACTTCGAGCTCGACTTCCTGGCGCACGATGGTCAGCACGCCACCCTTCTTCAGGCCCGGCGCGGTTTCTTCATTGATGAAGTCCACGTGGATGAAGAGGTTGATCCGGCTGGTGCGGCGCAGGCGCATCAGGTCGAAATGGGTCGGAAGGTCCTTCACGACATCGCGCTGCACGTCGCGGCAGATGACGCGGACATCGTCGTGACCGTCAACCTTGAGGTTGAACAGGGTCGACTTGAAGCGGCCTGCCTTCAGGCGCTTGAGCAGCTCGTTGAAGGGCAATTGGATTGCCAGCGGCTCTGCATCGCCACCGAAAACAATGCCCGGAACCATGCCGTCGCGACGGACTTGACGAGCGGCGCCCTTGCCTGTCCCCGTACGTTCCAGAGCCACGAGATCAGGAATCTCACCAGCCATGTTGATATCTCCATAAATAAGGGCAGGGTGCCTCCAAGGCTGTCACCCCGCGTAAGAGCCGCTCCGATAGACCGGATCGCCCGGTTTCTCAAGCCTCTTTTTGTCCCGCGCCGCTCTGCCGCCGTTGCGCCGGGCGCTCTGGACGCCGCCGCGCCGGCGTGGCAGGGCGCTGGCATGGGATTCAAGCACGATCTTCTGGCCAGCCGTGGCCCCGCCGCGGCGTTTGCCGTCATGGGCCTCTACTGGGGCGGGTTCGCCGCCTTGGTGCCGGCGCTGAAGCCGCAGGCCGGGCTCTCGGACGAGGGCTTCGGGCTGGCGATGCTGGTCTCGACCTGCGGCGCGGTGCTTGCCATGTGGCTGGCACCGGTTGCCGAGCGGCGGCTCGGGGCGCTGGCCCTGCCGGTGCTCTCGGTGCTGCTGGCCGGCGCCTTCCTGCTGCCGGGGGTCGCCACCGGCTGGCAGGGCTTCGCGCTGGCGATGCTGGCCGCCGCCGGCGCGGCCGGGTTGCTCGACGTGGTGATGAACGCGCAAGTGGCGGGGCTCGAGGCGTCGATCCGAAGGCCGCTGATGAATCTCAACCACGCGGTCTACTCGCTGGTCTACGCGGTCTCGGCGCTTGCCACTGGTCTGGCGCGCGAGCTGGGTGCGTCGCCGCTGGTCGCCTTCGCCGGGCTTGGACTGGCGGCGCTGCTTCTCGTGGCGGTGATGGGCTCGGCCCCCACCGCCTCTGCCCATGGCGACGGCAGGACGCCGCGCGGTGCCACGCCGTGGCGGCTGATCCTGCCGGCGGGCCTCGTGGTGCTGATCGGCTTCCTGTCCGAGCAGGCCACCGAAGGCTGGTCGGCCCTGCATCTCGAGCGCAACCTCGGCGCGGGGGCTGCCGCAGGTGCGGTCGGCCCGGCCTTGCTCGGCATCACCATGACCGTGGGGCGGCTGTTCGGGCAGGGGCTGGCGCAACGCTTCGCCGAGCCCACGGTGATCCGCATCGGTGCGGCGGTCTCGGCCTGCGGGGCGCTGCTGGCCGCGCTCGCGGACAGCCTCTGGATCGCCTATGCGGGCTTCGCCGTCCTTGGGCTCGGCGCCTCGGTGATCGTCCCCATGGCCTTCGCCTTCGTCGCCGCCCGCTGCCCGGCCGAGCGCCGCGCACAGGCGATCTCGCGCCTTTCGGTGATCGGCTATGCCGGCTTCTTCCTCGGGCCGCCGCTGATGGGGCTGGTCTCGGGCGGCATCGGGCTCGCCGCCGCTTTCGCCATGGTCGCGCTCATCCTGCTGCTGATCCCGCTCGCCCTCATCCCCTGGATGCGCCGATCCACGCCGGCCTGACCCCGGATATTCTCTGGTTCAAAAATACCTCGAGGGTGAATTGGCCGCAGGCCAAGAGGGGGCAGCGCCCCCTCCCTTTCCTTCAACACGGTGTGGCGTCAGTCGGACGGGACCTCCGCCCTCACGCCTCCCAGTCGCCCGAGAACCCTTTCGGGATCATCAGGATGTCGCGGTCGACCTCGCCGATGTCGGTGCGCCCGCAGAGACCCATCGAGCTGTCGAGCTCCTTGTGGATCACCCGCAGCGCTTCCGACACGCCCTTCTCGCCCATCGCCCCCAGCCCGTAGACATAGGCGCGGCCGATCCAGCAGCCCTTTGCGCCCATGGCCACCGCCTTGAGCACGTCCTGTCCCGAGCGGATGCCGCTGTCGAGATGCACCTCGATCTTGTCGCCCACGGCGTCCATGATCGGCGCCAGCGCCCGGATCGAGCTCAGCGCGCCGTCGAGCTGGCGGCCGCCGTGGTTGCTGACCACGATGGCGTCGGCGCCGACATTGCAGGCCTCGAGCGCGTCGCGCGGATCGATGATGCCCTTGATGATCAGCGGCCCGTCCCACATCTTGCGGAACTCGCGGATGCGGTCCCAGTTCAGCGCCTGGTCGAAGCTCTCGGCTGTCCAGGTCGACAGGCTCGAGGGGTCGTCGACCCCCTTGGCGTGGCCCACGATATTGCCGAAGAAGCGCCGCTTGGTCTGCAGCATCTCGAGCCCCCACTGCACCTTGGTCATCATGTTGGCCACGGATTTCGGCGTCAGCTTGGGCGGGGCGGAGAGGCCGTTCTTGATGTCCTTGTGGCGCTGGCCCAGCAGTTGCAGGTCGACGGTGATCACCGCCGCCGAGCAGTTCGCCGCCTTGGCGCGGTCGAACAGGCGCTGCATGAAATCGTCGTCCTTGAGCGTGTAGACCTGCATCCAGAACGGCGCCGAGGTGTTCTCGGCCACGTCCTCGATCGAGCAGATCGACATGGTCGACAGGCAATAGGGCACGCCGAATTTCTCGGCGGCGCGGGCGGCGTGGATCTCGCCATCGGCATGCTGCATCCCGGTCAGGCCCACCGGCGCGAGCGCCACCGGCATCGCCACGTCCTGCCCGATGAGCTTCGTGGCGGTGGACCGGCCGGTCATGTCGATGGCGACGCGCTGGCGCAGGTAGATGTCGTCGAAATCCGAGCTGTTCTCGCGGAAGGTCTGCTCGCTCCAGCTGCCGGATTCGCAATAGTCGTAAAACATCTTGGGGACACGGCGGCGGTAGATCCGCTTGAGGTCCTCGATCTCGGTGATGTGGGGCATGGGGCGGTCCTTCCGGGCGATGCGGTCAGGTTTGATTACCAATCCGCGACAGTTTGCGCAATCTCTCGGTCTGGACATTTCCCCGCCATGCCGGGTTAGTGACGGCATGGGAGGACAGTGCGTGCCAGCAGGAGGCGATGCGATGATCCTATGGGGCTTTCTGGCCAGTCTCGGCGCCGGACTGATGACCGGTGTGGGGGCGCTGCCGGTGCTGTTCGGGCGCGAGATCACGCGCCGGACCAATGACATGATGCTGGGCTTCGCGGCGGGGGTGATGATCTCGGCCTCGTTCTTCTCGCTGATCCTGCCGGGCATCGAGGAAGGCGAGGCGATCTACGGCACGACCGTCGCGGCGGCGCTGCTGGCGGCGACGGGCATCGCGCTAGGCGCGCTCGCGGTCGCCGGGATCAACCGCTGGGTGCCGCACGAGCATTTCGTCACCGGCCCCGAGGGCGCGGATCCCGGCGCGCTGTCGAAGCTGTGGCTGTTCATCCTCGCGATCACCATCCACAACTTCCCCGAGGGCATGGCGGTGGGCATTGGCTTCGGCGGCGGCGACGTGACCAACGGCATGTCGCTCGCGACCGGCATCGGGCTTCAGAACGCGCCCGAGGGGCTTGCGGTGGCGGTGGCGCTGCGCGGGCAGGGCTATGGCCGGTTGCGCAGCGTGTGGTATGCGACCCTCACCGGGTTGGTCGAACCGATCGGCGGCCTCATCGGCGTGGCTGCGGTGTCGGTCTCGGTCTACGTGCTGCCGGTGGGGCTGACCTTTGCCGCCGGTGCCATGCTCTTCATCATCAGCCACGAGATCATCCCCGAGACGCACCGTCACGGCCATCAGAACCGCGCCACGACGGGGCTGCTTGTGGGGCTGATCCTGATGATGTTCCTCGACGTGACACTGGGCTGAGGCGGCGCGAGCGCGCATCGGCTCTTGGAGCCTCGCCTCCGCGCGCGCGGGCATCCTCCCGCCGTTTCCTTTTCACCGGCGCTCTGCTATAGGCGGGCCTCGCAACAAAGGAGGCACGACATGGCCCACAAGGTGTTCATCGACGGCGAAGCCGGTACCACGGGATTGCAGATCCGCGAGCGTCTCGAGGCGCGCGCCGATATTGCCCTGGTCCAGGTCGCCCATGAGCGCCGAAAGGACCGTGATGCGCGCTCCGAGGCCCTTGCGGAAGCCGATGTGGCGATCCTCTGCCTGCCCGATGATGCCGCGCGCGAGACCGTCGAGCTGGCAGTGCCGCACGGCACCCGGATCATCGACGCCTCGACCGCACACCGGGTGGCCGATGACTGGGTCTTCGGGTTCGCGGAGATGGCCAAGGGGCAGCGCGAGGCGATTGCCCGGGCGCAATACGTCTCGAACCCGGGCTGCTGGTCGACCTGCGCCATTGCGCTGATCCGGCCGCTGGTCGAGGCCGGGATCTTGGCAGCGGATGCGGGGCCGGCGATCTCGGGCGTGTCGGGCTATACTGGCGGCGGCAAGGCGATGATCGCCGAGTTCGAGGCCGGCGAGACCGACGGCGCCTTCCTCTACGGCGTGTCGCAGGGCCACAAGCACCTTCCGGAGATCTCCAAGCACGGCCTGCTGAGTGCCGCGCCGGTCTTTGTTCCGTCCGTCGGGCACTACGCGCAGGGCATGGCGGTGGCGGTGCAACTGCCGGGCCTGGGCGCGGAGGGCATTGCCGCGGCGGAGGCGGCGCTGCGCGCGGCCTACGAGGGCGAGCGCTTCGTCTCGGTGGTCGCGGCATCGGTGCACGAGCCGCGGGTGATGCCGCAGCGCCTGAACGGGACCAACCGGCTCGAGCTCTCGGTGCATGGCAATGCGTCGAGCGGCGCGGCGGTGCTGGTCGCGGTGCTCGACAATCTCGGCAAGGGCGCGTCCGGGGCCGCGGTGCAGAACCTCAACATCATGCTCGGGGTCGACGAGGGCGCCGGGCTCGAAGGGCCGGAGGCGCGGGCGGCCGAGTAGGCGGCGTTGCGCCTCGTTACGGGCGAAGCAGGGGGCGCTGTCCCCGTCGGACCGAAGGTGCGCCATTAATGCGAGGAAGGGGGCGCTGCCCCCTCTGGGCCTGCGGCCCATTCACCCCCGAGGTATTTTGAAACCAGAGAAGATGCGGGTCCGCCAAGAGGGGTGGGGCCGGCAAGAAAAAAGGGGCGTCCGGCCGGGCGCCCCTTCGTCGTTGGTCGTCTCTCGGCTCAGGCGCGGTGGGCGCCGTCGGCGAGGGATTTCACGAAGGCCAGCACCTCCTCGGTGGGCTTGCCCTCGGCCTGGGCAGCAACGATGGCCGAGCCCACGACGCAACCATCGGCGACACCGGCGATGCTCTCTGACGTTTCGGGGGTCCGGATGCCGAAGCCCACGATGACCGGCAAATCGGTCTTGGCCTTGATGCGCGCCACTTCCGGGGCGACATCGGCGGCCTGCGCGGCGGCGGCGCCGGTGATGCCGGTGATCGAGACGTAATAGACGAAGCCGGACGTGTTCTGCAGCACCTTTGGCAGGCGCTTGTCATCGGTGGTGGGGGTGGCGAGACGGATGAAGTTGAGGCCCGCCTTCTGCGCCGGGATGCAGAGCTCCTCGTCTTCCTCGGGAGGCAGGTCGACCACGATCAGCCCGTCGATGCCGGCCTCGTTCGCGTCCTCGAGGAACCGCTCGACGCCGTGGTTGTAGATCGGGTTGTAGTAGCCCATCAGCACGATCGGGGTGGTATCGTCGCCGGCGCGGAAATCGCGCACCATCTGCAGCGTGCGCTCCAGCGTCTGGCCCGCCTCGAGGGCGCGCTGACCGGCGAGCTGGATGGTCGGGCCGTCGGCCATCGGGTCGGTGAAGGGCTGGCCGAGCTCGATGATGTCGACGCCGGCGGCGGGCAGCCCCTTCACCAGCTCGAGCGAGCGGTCGTAGTCGGGATCGCCGGCCATGACATAGGCGACAAAGGCCTTCTTGCCCTCTGCGCGGAGCGCGGCGAATTTTGCGTCGATGCGGGTCATGGCGGTCCTTCCCTGATGGTCGCGGCAGGTCTGCCGGAATGACGGGCGAAAATCAATAAGCTGCGCACCGCGAAGGGGGCGGTTTCTTGACACCGGTCAAGGCCGGGCACAGCCTTGGCGGGATAGGGCTGTGAGCAGGACCGAGAGGAAAGGCATCCGATGAGCGCAACGCCACCCGAGACCGACACCGCCGCACATATCCCGACAGAGCCGGGCACCGACGCCCCGGCGCAGGACGGCGCCGCCGCTGCCGCGCCGCGCAGCGCACGCCGCGTGGCACCGACGCCGGACGAGATCCGGCTCGCCTTCGAGACCGGCGCCTATCCCTACGACACCAAGATGTCGACCAAGAGCTACGAGCACCAGAAGGCGCAGCTCCAGGCCGAGCTCCTCAAGGTGCAGCTGTGGTTCCAGCAGACCGGCCAGAAGGCGGTGCTGCTGTTCGAGGGCCGCGATGCCGCCGGCAAGGGGGGCACGATCAAGCGCTTCACCGAGCATCTCAACCCGCGCCATGCCCGCGTGGTGGCACTCAACAAGCCCTCCGACCTGGAAAAGGGGCAGTGGTATTTCCAGCGCTATATCGAGCATCTGCCCACCGCGGGGGAGATCGTGCTCTACGACCGCTCATGGTACAACCGCGCCGGCGTGGAGCGGGTGATGGGGTTCTGCGAGCCCAACGAGTATCTCGAGTTCATGCGCCAGACGCCGGATCTCGAGCGCATGCTCGTGCGCTCGGGGATCAAGCTGTTCAAGTACTGGTTCTCGGTCACGCGGGACGAGCAGCGCCGCCGCTTCAAGAGCCGCGAGACCGATCCGCTCAAGCAGTGGAAACTGTCGCCGATCGACAAGGCAAGCCTTGGAAAGTGGGACGATTATACCGAGGCCAAGGAGGCGATGTTCTTCTACACCGATACCGCCGATGCGCCCTGGGTGGTGGTCAAGTCGGACGACAAGAAGCGCGCGCGGCTCAACTGCATGCGGCATTTCCTGTCGACGCTGGACTACCCCGGCAAGGACCGCCACATCGCCAAGCCGGCGGATCCGCTGATCGTCGGCGGCGCGGCGCATGTGATCCATCGCTCGGACCACATCCTTGGCACCGCGCTGCACCCGGGCACCCGCAGGGCCGGGGGCTGAGTGGCGCGCCTCAGAGGTGCCTGGCGAGCCAGTCCTGCAACGGTGAGAGGCGCTCGAAGGTCTGCGTGAGCGTGGCTTCGGGATCCTCCGCCAGCGCCTCGAAAAGTTCGTCGTACCACGCCACGCAACCGCACCGGCGCAGCAGGTCCGCGCGCGGATGCGTCGCCGGGTAGGGAGCGGGCACCTCGTCCAGCGTCGCCGGGTCGAGCCGGGCATCCAGCCTCTCGAGCAGGGCCGCGAGAGCCTCGCCGGAGACGCCCGCGACCGAGTGCCGCCACGCGACGGTCTGGTCTTCGTCGAACGTCATGACTCCGGCGCCGGCGGTGGCGTAATCCGCCGAGAGCCCGAAGTACCAGCTGCGCCCGCCCGGCAGGGTCCAGGCGGCATGAAGATGGGTGTAGAACGGCGTCTTGTCGTCGGAGAACCGCACGTCGCGATGGGGGCGGAAGAGCTTGCCACGCACCGGGCGCCCGGTGGCCGCGGCCAGCCGCTCCGAGAGGCGGTCGACAAGCCTCTCGGCCGGTCGCCTCACCTCGCTGTCGTAGCGCAGCTTGTTCCTGCGGAACCAGTCTCGGTTGTTGTTCGCGGCGAGATCGATCAGAAAACGCCGGGTCTGGGGGGCAAAATGGGTCAGCTCAATCTGCGCGGTCATCGCGCGACTCCAATCTTCGAAAACAAAATGACTCGTACGTAACACGTCATCTTAGCACAGCTCCGCCGACGTGACGCCATGGAACCTTGCCAAGCGCCATCACCGCGGCTAGTCCGAAGGGCATGACA
>NZ_DS022276.1:3130192-3133371 GCF_000153725.1 Salipiger bermudensis HTCC2601
GCGCGCCTTCATCAGGCGCTCCTGCTGGATCGCCTCCTTGTCGCCGCCGCGCACCTTGCGCACGATGTTCTGGAGACGCTTCTCGAGGCTCTCCATGTCGGCGATGATCAGCTCGGTCTCGATGGTCTCGGCGTCAGAGACAGGATCGACGCGGCCGTCCACATGGGTGACGTCGTCATCCTCGAAGCAGCGCAGCACGTGGGCGATGGCGTCGGTCTCGCGGATGTTCGCGAGGAACTGGTTGCCGAGGCCCTCGCCCTTCGAGGCGCCCTTCACAAGGCCCGCAATGTCGACGAAGGTCATGCGGGTGGGGATGATGTTCTGCGACTTCGCGATGGCAGCGAGCTTGTCGAGCCGCGCATCGGGCACCGCCACGTCGCCCACATTGGGCTCGATGGTGCAGAACGGGAAGTTCGCCGCCTGCGCCGCGGCGGTCCTGGTCAGCGCGTTGAACAGGGTCGACTTGCCCACGTTGGGCAGACCCACGATCCCCATGCGAAATCCCATCTTGCGGCTCCTCTGGCTTTGGTTGGGCGCCTTCTAGGCGCGGATCGGTGCAAGCGCAAGAGAGCGCCGCAGGTGGTGGCTCGGGCGGCGTCTCAGGCGAGCCGGGCCGCCGGGCCCGGGGTCGCGCGCGTGAAGAAGCGGTGCATCAGCAGGATGGCGGCCATGCCCAACCCGATCACCAGCCCGAACCAGACACCGACAAAGCCGAAGCCCGCCGGGAAACCGAGAATATAGGCTGCCGGCAGGCCGAGCCCCCAGTAGGACAGTCCCGCGATGATCATCGGCGCGCGGGTGTCGTGCAGGCCGCGCAGGATGCCGAGAGAGATCACCTGCATCGCGTCGACCAGCTGGAACAGCGCGGCGACCAGCAGCAGCAGGACGCCGATGGCGATGATCTCGGCCCGCTGCGGATCATCCGGAGAGAGGAACACGCCGATCAGCAGCTCGGGGATGGTCACGAAGGCGATCACGGTGAGCACGACAGTGGCAAGGGAGAGCGCGAAGAGCATGTGGGCGTCGCGCATCAACAGCTCGGTATCGCCGCGTCCCCGCGCCTGCCCGGCCCGCACCGTGGCGACGTTGGCAAGGCCGAGATGTACCATGAAGGTGAGGCCCGAGAGCTGCAGCGCGATGCCATGCGCGGCCAGCGGCGCCGGTCCGATCCAGCCGATCAGGATGGCAGTGGCGGCGAACAGGCCGACCTCGGCCAGGGTGGTGAGGCCGATCGGCCAGCCGAGGGCAAAGACCTCGCGCAGCATCTCGACATCGGGGCGCCAGAACCGGCGCCAGAGCGAGTAATGCGGCAGGCGCAGCCGGGCATAGGCCACAACCCCGATCAGCGAGCAGCCATGCGCGACCAGAGAGGCCACCGCGGCACCGCGGATGCCAAGTTCGGGCGCGCCCCAGTTGCCGAAGATCAGCGCGTAATTGGCGATGGCATTGGCGATCGCGGCGGCGACGGTGATCCAGAACACCACGCGGGTGTGCTCGAGCGCGGCGAGGAAGCTCTTGAACACCATCACGCCGAGCGCCGGCAGCAGGCCCCAGCCGGCGATGCGCAAATAGGTCTGCGCGTCGGCTGCGACCTGAGGCACCTGCCCCAGCGCCAGCAGCAGGCTCCCTGAGTACCACAGCAGCGGCATGACCAGCGCGAAGAACCCTGCCGAGAGCCACAGCCCCATGCGGGTGGCACGGCGGATCTGCGGATGGTCGTTGCCGGCATCGAAGCAGGCCACCATCGGCATCACCGCCCAGGCAAAGCCCGACCCGAACAGGAAGAACAGCGAGAACACCGTGCTGGCCAGCGTCAGCGCCGCGAGCTCGGCCACGCCGTAGCGCCCGATCATCGCGGTGTCGGTGAACATGATCGCAAGCTGCGCCAGGTGGCCGCCGATCAGCGGCAACCCGAGGAGCAGAATCTCCCGCGCATGGGCCAGATATGTTTTTCCAGTGCTCATGATTTGCGCTTTAGAGGGCGTTTCCTGTTCAAGCAAGTCCCGCCTTGAGAGAACCCTGAAACTGGGGTTCGCCCCTAGAGCGCGTGCAACACCACTTGCGCGGCAAGGATTGCGATCACCGCCCCGGCAGCGGCCTCGATGGCGCCCATGACCCGCAGCGCGGCCGGCCCCGTGGCAAGCCGGCTGAGCGCGCCCTCACGCAGCGTGACCGAGGCCAGCGCCACCGCCACCGTGACCGTCGCGGTGCCCAGGCCCATGGCGAAGGTGCCGAGGATGCCGGCAGAGACGATGCCCATGCGCCAGGTCAGGATCAGCAGGAACAGCGCCCCGGTGCAGGGGCGGAGCGCGATGGCCCCGATGAGAACCAGCGCATCGCGCAGCGAGTGGACCTGCTCGACCTGCTCGAGGCTCGGGCCGTGGGCGTGTCCGCAGCTCGGGCAGACCTCGCCGGGCGCGTGATGGTGGTGGTGGCCGTGATGCGCGTGCTCATGCGCGTGCCCGGCCTCGGGCCGCGTCAGCAGCTTGCGCCCGCCCCTCAGCACCAACCAGAGCCCGATCAGGCCGATGGCGACGTAGCTAGCCGGGGCGAACCAGTCCTCGGCGGCATCGGTCAGCTGCTCGCGCCCCCAGCCAAGCGCCCAGATGCCGGCATAGACCAGCCCCACCGCGCTCGCCGCCTGTGCAAGGCTCGAGAGCAGCGCCAGCGTCGACAGCCGCAGCACCGGGACGCGGCGCCCAACGCCGTAGCCACCGATCAGCAGCTTGCCATGCCCCGGACCGGCGGCGTGGAAGAACCCGTAGGCGAAGCACAGGCCAAGCAGCGCCATCAGCGCCCCGGGCTCGCCCGCGCGCAGCGCCCGCAGCCCGCCGGCCATCGCCACCTGCGCCTCGCGCTGGCCCTGCGCCGCGCTGGCTTCGACCCAGGCCGCGCCGCCGAAGCCCCAGAGCCAGACCGCCAGCGCCGCCACCGTAGCGGCGGCGATCAGGAGGACGGTTCGCATGTCAGACTGATCCTGTCGGCATATTGCTCGCCGATCTCGAGCACCTCGAACTGGTCCTCTGGCACGCTCTGAAGCTCTTTTTGCACATAGGCATCGGCTGCGGCACGGTCGGGCTTTTCGATCTCGGCACGGCAGGGGGCGGCGATCTCGACGCCGCGGGTGATCTCGTAGGACACGTAGAAGGTCGGATCGTACTGCCGGATCTCGAGCCCGT
>NZ_DS022276.1:3133401-3138572 GCF_000153725.1 Salipiger bermudensis HTCC2601
GCCGCATGGTCGAGGTCGATGCCGAGGACCGCAAGCAGTGGACTATGCTGCAGCTGCTCAGCGCCAAGCCGGTGCTCTATGTCTGCAATGTCGACGAGGACGAGGCTGCCACCGGCAACGCGCTCTCCGAGGCGGTGGCGAAGATGGCCGCCGAGCAGGGCAACGCCCACGTGGTGATCTCTGCCAAGATCGAGGAGGAGATCTCCCAGCTCGACGGCGAGGAAGCCGAGATGTTCCTCTCCGAGCTTGGGCTCGAGGAAGCCGGTCTCGACCGCCTGATCCGCGCCGGCTACGAGCTTCTGCACCTCGAGACCTACTTCACCGTTGGCCCCAAGGAGGCCCGTGCATGGACCATCCGCAAGGGCACGCTGGCACCGCAGGCCGCCGGCGTCATCCACGGCGATTTCGAGAAGGGCTTCATCCGGGCCGAGACCATCGCCTACGATGATTTCGTGACCCTGGGCGGTGAACAACCCGCCAAGGAAGCGGGCAAGATGCGCGCCGAGGGCAAGACTTACATGGTCAAGGACGGCGACGTCCTGCACTTCCTCTTCAACACCTGAGCCACGCGCCCTTGAAGGAGCCCTGCATCTTCTTCTGGCCGAAAATACCCCGGGGAGCGCGAGGGGCAGCGCCCCTCGTTCCCGGCGCCCCCGGCAGGCGCGAGCTTCGCTGATGCGGATCTCCGCCAATCTGGGCCTGCTCTACACGGACCTGCCGCTCCCGGCGCGCATCCTTGCCGCCGCACGCGACGGCTTCGACGCCGTGGAGTGCCATTTCCCCTACGCGCATGACCCCTCCGAGATCCGCGGGGCCCTCGAGGCCACCGGCCTGCCGATGCTGGCGCTCAACACCCGTCCGGGCGATCTCGAACTGGGCGAATTCGGGCTTGCGGCCCTTCCGGGCCGGAGCGGGGAGGCGCGGGACGCGGTGGCGCAGGCGGTGTCCTATGGCGCGGCGATCGGGGCGGGTGCGGTGCATGTGATGGCGGGGCGAAGCCATGCTGGGGCCGGTTCGGAAGAAGCCTTTCGAGACACGCTGGCCCATGCCTGCGATCTTGCGGCGCCGCACGGCATGTCTATCCTGATCGAACCGATCAACACGCGCGACGTGCCGGGCTACCACCTGACCTCGCTCGAGCAGGCCGCCGGAACCATCGCCGCGCTCGGGCGCGACAACCTGAAGATCATGTTCGATTGCTACCACCTGCAGATCCTGCAGGGTGACCTGACGCGGCGCTTTGCGGACCATCTGCCATTGATCGGACATGTGCAGATCGCCGCAGTTCCGGATCGTGGCGAGCCCGATGGTGGCGAGCTTTGCCATGCGCGCCTGCTGCGCGCCTTCCGGGAGGCCGGATATCGCGGTGCCGTCGGCGCCGAGTACCGCCCGCGCGGCGGTGACACGCGCGCGGGGCTCGGCTGGCTGGCCCCGCTCCGCGCCGCGCTCGACGGGCCCTAGGCGGGCTCGAGTCCCGCCTTGCTCACTGCCTCGGCCACGAGCGCGCCGCGGCCCTGGATCACCTGTCCCGCCAGCGCCATTGCGCCGCGTGCCGAGTCCTCCAGCGTCTTGCCACGCGCAAGACCGGCGAGAAGCCCCGCGGCAAAGCTGTCGCCGGCGGCGGTGGTGTCGACCACGGTCTCGACCTTGGTCGCCGGGATCACCCGCGCGCCGCTGTCGCGCTGCCAGAGCAGCAGGTCGCCCGGGCCCTGCTTGACCGCGACCAGATCGGCCCCCTGGGTGCGATAGCGCTCGAGGCTCTGTTCCGGGTCCTCGTCGCCGAACAGCACCTGCTCCTCGTCGAAGGAGGGCAGCACGATGTCCGAGGTCCGCGCCCCCATCATCAGCCCCGCGCGCATCGCCTCGGGGCTCTCCCAGAGCTTGGGGCGCAGGTTGGTGTCGAAGGCCACAATGGCCCCGCGCGCCCGTGCCCGCGCCAGCGCGCCGCAGAAATACTCGCGCTCCTTGGGCGGCAGGATGGCCAGCGTGATGGCCGAGAAGTGGATCATGTCGCGGCCCTTGAGCGCCGCGTCGAGCCATTTCAGATCCTGCCCCATGCGCTTGGCAGCCGACTGTCCGCGCCAGTAGGAGAAGCTGCGCTCGCCATCCTCGATCGAGATCATGTAGAGCCCCACCGTCGCATCCGGCAGCCGGCGCACCGCCGAGGTGTCGATGCGTTCGCCCTCCATGTAGGCCAGCATCTCGTGGCTGATCGCGTCCTCGCCGACGCAGGTGGCGTAGCCGACGCCCCAGCTTTCCGGCAGCATCCGGCGCATGTACCAGGCGGTGTTGAACGTGTCGCCGGCGAAGCCGCGGCGATAGAGCCCGTCGCCGGCCTCGGACAGTTCGACCATGCATTCGCCAATGGCGAGAAAGGCGCTCATTGCGTCACTCCTTCGTCTCCGGATGCGCGGGCAGGGCGCCCGTCAGCTTTCCGGCGGTAACAGTTTGCCGGGGTTGAGGATAGCCTGCGGATCGAAGGCCGTCTTGACCCGGCGCATGATGGCCACAGCCGCACCGTGCTCGGCGTCCATGTAACCCTGCTTGCCAAGGCCGATGCCGTGCTCGCCTGTCACCGTGCCGCCAAGCCGCAGCGCCACCTTGGCGAGCGCGCCGGAAAACGCGAGCACTTCCGCGATCTCGGCCGGGTCGGCGGGGTCGAAGCGCAGCCCGCAATGGAAATTGCCGTCGCCCACATGGCCGACGATGGTGCAGGTGAGCGCGCGGGTCTCGGCTTCGGCGCGGGCCGCGGCGATGGCCTCGGCCAGCTGCGAGATCGGCACGCAGACATCGGTCGAGTAGGTGCGCTTGCCGGGGCGCGGATCGAGCGCGCCGATCGCAGGCAGCGCACCGTGGCGCAAGCTCCAGAGCGCGGTGCGCGCTTCGGTGGTCTCGGCCTCTTGCCAGCCTTGGGCGCCGGCATCCGAAGCGATCTCCCGGAAGCTCGAAACCTGTTCGCGCACTGCATCAGGTGCGCCGTGGAACTCGAGGAAAAGATGCGGTTTTTCCGGCATGGTCGTGCCGCTGTGCAGGTTGAATCCGCGCACCATCATCTCGTCGACCAGCTCGATCCGCGCCATCGGGATGCCGCTCTGGATGGTCAGGATCACGCAATCCACCGCCGCCGCCACGTCGTCGAAGCGGCAGGTCGCCGCCGCCACCGCCTCGGGCTGGCCGTGCAGTTTCAGGGTCAGCTCGGTGATCAGCCCGAGCGTGCCCTCCGAGCCCACCAGCAGGTGGGTCAGGTCGTACCCGGCCGAGGACTTGCGCGCTTCGCTGCCGGTGCGGATCACCGAGCCGTCCGCCATCACCGCCTCGAGCGCCAGGACATTCTCGCGCATGGTGCCGTAGCGCACCGCCGTGGTCCCCGAGGCGCGCGTCGCGGCCATGCCGCCGAGCGAGGCGTCGGCACCGGGATCGACCGGGAAGAACAGCCCCGTTGCGCGCAACTCCTCGTTGAGCTGCTTGCGGGTCACGCCGGGCTGGACGACCACGTTCATATCCTCGGCATGCACCTCGAGCACCTTGTCCATGCGCGAGAAATCGAGGCTGATTCCGCCGTTGACCGCCAGATGCTGACCCTCGAGCGAGGTGCCGGTGCCGAACGCCACGATGGGCACGCCATGCGCGGCGCAGATCCGCACGATCTCGGCGACCTCTTCGGTGCTCTCGGGGAAGGCCACCGCGTCGGGCAGGACCTCGTCGTAATGGGCCTCATTTCCGGCGTTCTGCTTGCGGGCGGCAAGGGTGGTGGAAAAGCGCGGGCCGAGTAGGTGCCCGAGCGCGTCGAATGCAGTCATCTTGGTGGTCTCCTGCGCCGGGGGAATGCGCTTGCATTCGGTATACCAGCCAGTGACACTGTGGCAAGCAACTGGCGGAGGGGCCGTGCCCCAACCGGCAGGACGGAGGGCGCGGGACAGCGCATCGTGGGAGGAGGGGTCATGACCCGGAGCATCGTCATCACCGGCGCGGGCAGCGGCATCGGCCGCGTCACCGCGCAGGCATTTCTGGAGGACGGCTGGCGCGTGGCGCTGGTGGGCCGCCGCGAAGCGCCTTTGCGCGAGACCGCGAACGGCGATGCCAACGCGCTGGTGCTGCCGTTCGACGTGTCGCAGCCGGAGGCCGTGGAGCAGGGCTTCGCGCAGGTCGCGCGGGACTGGGGCCGCATCGACGCACTGTTCAACAATGCCGGCATCTTCACCAAGGGCGCGCCGATTGACGAGATCCCGGTCGAGGACTGGATGCAGCTCAGCGCCGTCAACATCACCGGCATGTTCCTCTGCGCCCGCGCGGCCTTTGGCCAGATGCGGCGGCAGAACCCGCAGGGCGGGCGGATCATCAACAACGGCTCGATCTCTGCGCATGTGCCGCGTCCGGGCTCGTCGCCCTATACCACATCGAAACACGCAATCACGGGGCTGACCCGCTCGATCAGCCTTGACGGGCGGCCGTTCGACATTGCCTGCAGCCAGATCGATATCGGCAACGCCCTCACCGAGATGGCCGCGCCGATGGCCGTCGGCGTCAAACAGGCCAACGGCGAGATCGCCCCGGAAGCCGTGATGGACGCAGAGCACGTGGCGACCTCCGTGCTGCACATGGCCAAGCTGCCGCTGGATGCCAACGTCCAGTTCATGACGGTGATGGCGACCAAGATGCCCTATATCGGGCGGGGCTGAGCCGGCATGGACACGCCGCAGGACACGCTGGCCGAGCAGATCGCCGCGCAGCTGCGCCGGGCGATCCTGTTCGGCACCCTGCCGCCCGATGCGCCGATCAAGGAGCGCGACACCGCCGCCGCCATGGGGGTGAGCCGCACGCCCATGCGCGAGGCGATCCGCATCCTTGCCAAGGAGGGGCTGGTGGTGCTGCGTCCGGCGCGCAGCCCGGTGGTGGCGCGGCCCTCTATCAAGGAGGTCCGCGACCAGGTGGTTGTGCTGCAGACGCTTGAACAGCTCTCGGCGCGGTTGGCCTGCGAGGCGGCGACCGAGGTCGACCTTGACGAGATCGAGGATCTGCACCGGCGCATCGCCGGTAGCTACGACCAGCTTGGTGCGCTCGACGCCTTCGAGCTTGACATGAGCTTTCACGGTCGCATCGCGCAGGCGGCCCACAACGCCGCACTGGCGCAGACCCACAACCGCTATCTCGCGCGGCTGTGGCGCGCGCGC
>NZ_DS022276.1:3138659-3198000 GCF_000153725.1 Salipiger bermudensis HTCC2601
GCCGCGGCAGGTTGCCGAAATAGAGCCCGAAGGTCTCGACCACCCCGCGCAGCAGGAACAGCGTCGAGCCGCAGACCAGCACGAAGATCATCAACGCGACCGCCATGCCGATATTCAGATTCGACAAGAGCTTCACGCCCTTGTCCAGGCCCGCGACGATGGAGCCCACGGCCACCGCCGTCAGCACCGCAAGGATGGCAACCTGAACCCAGGCACCGGAGCCGGTGCCGAAGAGCGCGTCGAGCCCGGCGGCGATCTGGCTCGAGCCGAGGCCCAGCGAAACAGCCACGCCGAACAGCGTGCCGAGGATCGAGGCGATGTCGATGGCCTTGCCGACGGGGCCGTGGATGCCCTCGCCCAGCAGCGGGTAGAACACCGAGCTCACCCGCACCGGCAGGTCGTAGCGGTTGATGAAATAGGCGAAGGCGAGGCCCGGCAAGGTGAAGATCGTCCAGGTGTGCAGGCCGAGGTGATAGATCGCGACCGAGATCGCATCCTTGGCCGCATCCTCGGTGAACGGATCGACGCCGGGCAGCGGCGGGTTCGAGAAATGGCTGATCGGCTCGGCCACGCCCCAGAACATCAGCACCGTGCCGATGCCGCCGGCAAACAGCATGGTGAACCACGACAGGTTGGAATAGACCGGGCGCTCGCCCTTGCGGCCCAGCCGGATATGGCCGTGGCGCGACATGGCAGCCCAGATCAGGAAGCCCAGCCAGACATTGACCCCGAGCACGAAGAACCAGCCAAGGTTGGTGACGATCCAACTTCGCCCGACGGCAAAGGCATCTCCGATCGGTTCGGGAAACAGGATCAGGGCGAGGACGAAGACGACCGTGAACCCTGCGGAGACGAAAAATATCGTCGGATCGGTTCTCAGGCCGAGGCGGCGGGCAAGCTGTTCCAAGGATCAAGCCTCTGTGTATTTTGCACTGTCACTTTACTCCAACAGGCGTGCTTTGAATTGGTTCCGCACAATCTTTACGGGAATTTTATCCTCACTGGCGAGCCGTTGACCTGGCCGCGATGCGCTGGATACCTTCCTGCATACAGATAAGCAGTCAGGACCCCCCCATGCATCCGCAACCCGCCCCCGCCAGTTCTTCGCAGCGTGCTTATACCGAGCTTCGCGAGCGGCTGTTGCGCGCCACCTTCCTGCCGGGGGAAAAGCTCAACGAGGTGGCGCTGGCGGCCGAACTCGCGCTCAGCAGAACGCCCCTGCGCGAGGCGCTGAACCGGCTGACCGCCGAAGGGCTTCTGCTCCATCTCGACCGGGGCTTCGCCGCGCCGCCGCTTGATCCCGAGCGGGTCTTCGACCTGTTCGAGGCCCGGCTCGAAATCGAATGCGCCACCATCCGCCTCGCCTGTGCGCGGGTCGACGATGCCGGGGTCGACGAACTGGCCGCCTTCCTTGACGAGAGCAGCGCGGAATCTCCAGACGCCTCGGTCGACCGGCTGATCGAACTCGATATCGGCTTCCACGACCGCATCGCCACGCTGTCCGGCAATGCAGTGCTGCGCCAGATGCTCGCCAATCTCAACGACCGGCTGCACCTGATCCGCTGGATCGCCATGGAGGGCCGCCGCGACCAGACCCAGGCCCAGCACCGCGACATGCTCGCCCACCTGCGCGATCGCGATGCCGAGGCCGCGATGGCCGCCATGCGGGTGCATATTCTCCATCGCAAGGAGGACATCCTCGCCGCGGTCAAGGCCGCCTACGGGCACGTCTATACCAGCGCCCGCAGCTGACCCCACCACGCGTTGCCGGTGGGCAGGCAGACCTGTATACAGAGCGGAATACATAGCGACAACCGCGCCACAGCCCACCAAGGAGACAGATCATGGACAACAGACTGAACGGTGCCGAGGCGATGGTGCGGATGCTCGAGGCGCAGGGCGTGCGGCACATCTTCGGGCTTTGCGGCGACACCACCCTGCCCTTCTACGATGCCATGCATCTGCTCGATCACAAGATCGAGCACGTGCTCACCCGCGACGAGCGCAGCGCCACCTACATGGCCGACGGCTATTCCCGCGTCACCGGTCGGCCCGGTGTCTGCGAAGGCCCCTCGGGCGGCGGCGCCACCTACATTCTGCCGGGCCTGATCGAGGCCTCGGAAAGCTCCTACGCGGTGCTCGGCATCACCACCGATATCTCGGTGGCGAGCTACGGGAAATACCCGCTCACCGAGGTCGACCAGGAGGCGCTGATGCGCCCGCTGACCAAGTGGAACACCGTGATCAAGCGCGCCGATCACATCCCGCGCATGGTCCGCGCCGCCTTCCGCGCCATGACCACCGGGCGCTCGGGTGCCGCCCATCTGGGCCTGCCCTATGACATCCAGTACGATCAGGTCGACCCGACCGAGATCTGGGCCGATCCCGCGCTCGCCACCTACCCCGCCTACCGCACCGGCCCCGACCCGGCGGCGGTCGAGGCGGCGGTCGACGCGATCCTCTCGGCGAAAACCCCGCTCATCGTCTGCGGCGGCGGCGTCGTGGTCTCGGGCGCCATGGCCGCGCTCGACCGCCTCGCCACGCGTCTCGACGTGGCCGTCGCCACCTCGATCTCGGGGCAAGGGTCGCTCGCCGACAGCCACCCCAACGCGCTTGGAGTGGTGGGCTCGAACGGCGGCACCGACCAGACCTGGGAGATGATGGAAGCCGCCGATCTGGTGGTGTTCATGGGCTGCCGCGCCGGCTCCACCACGACCTCGCGCTGGGAGGCCCCGAGCCCCGGCACCCGCATCGTGCATTTCGACGTCGACCCGATGGTGATCGGGGCCAACCTGCCCACCGAGGTCGGCGTGGTGGGCGACCTGCGGCTCGCGCTCGAGATGGTCAATGCCGAGCTCGACCGCCGCGACCACGGAGCCTCCACCTTCGGGGGCGCCGCGGCGGTGGCCGACATCAAGCGCCGCAAGTTCGAGATCTTCGACCACATCGCCGCCGAGACCGACCACCCGATCCGCCCCGAGCGTGTCATCGCCGCGCTGATGAAGGTCCTGCCGCCCGACGCCACCGTGGTGTCCGATCCCGGCACCTCCTGCCCCTACGCCTCGGCCTATTATCGGCAGGCGCTGGCGGGGCGCTATTTCATCACCAACCGCGCCCACGGAGCGCTTGGCTATTCGCTCTCGGCCTCGCTGGGCGCGTGGTATGGGCGGCCCCAGAGCAAAACCGTGGCATTGATGGGCGACGGCTCCTTCGGCTTCACCGTTGGCGAACTGGAGACCGTCTGCCGGGCCCGCGCGCCGATCACCTTCGTGGTGTTCTCGAACGCGAATTTCGGCTGGATCAAGGCCAGCCAGATGGCCGACAAGGGCAGCCGCTACTACAATGTTGACTTCAATCGCGTCGATCAGGCCGCCGTGGCCTCGGCCTATGGGTTGAAATCCTGGCGCGTCGAGGACCCGGCCGAGCTCGACCGGGTGCTGGCCGAGGCGGTCGCGCATGACGGCCCGACGCTGGTCGATGTCGTGACGCAGCCGCTCGAGGAGGCAAACGCGCCGGTGCGCCGCTGGATGGGCTGAGCCCGGATCACAAGCTCACAGGCTCAGAAGCGGCGCGGCTGCAGCCCGGCCTGGAACCAGGTGGTCATCGAGTAGATGTCGTAGACCGGCAACCCGGTGGCGGCGCGCACCGCAGCACTGTAGGGCGCCATGTTGGTGCATTCCAGCACGATCGCGCCAAGCTCCGGGTGCCGTGCGACGAGGGCCTGCGCCGCCGCCACCACATCGGCACAGGCCTTCGCGAGATCGAGCTGCGGCCGCGCGGCGTTGATGATGACCGGGAACAGCTCGTCGCCGCCCTCGCAGCCCGCAATCGGCGTGTCGAGCGGCACATTGATGCCCTCGAGATGCGCCGGCGTGATACCGGCCGCGTTGATCGTGACGATCCCCACCCGCTGGCCCGGCGGCAGCGTTGCCTGCACCCAGGGCACCTGCATCATCGACGAGGTCGCCACCGGCACCTGCACGGCGTCGGCGAGCTGGCGCTGGTAGATCGACAGGAAGCCGCAATTGGTGGTGATGCCCTCGGCGCCAAGATCGACGAGATCCCGCGCGGCCGCGATGAAGGGCTCAAGCAGCCCCTCGGCCCGGTCGCAGACCACCTTGGCCGGGCTGGCCCCGCGCACCACGTGGTAGAGCACCGGGAACGGCCAGGTCGTGGCGTTGCCCATGTCTCCATGCACGCGCGGGAAACGCGCCTCGAGCATCAGGATGCCAAGCGGCGCGCCGTAGATCGCCTTGCCGCCTTGCGCGACATGGCTGCCGGGGGCTCCGAAGGGACGGACGGGATCGAACATCGGGCGGGTCTCCGTGCAAGGGCACCGCTGCGGGCCGAGGGAGGCCGGCGCGGGCGGGCTGTGCTCCGGATATGGCCCGGCGCGCGGCGCCAAACAACGGTGCGGTCTGCTGCAGCCCGTGCTTCTCGCCGACTGCTGCGCAAGCGCCGCACCGCCACACCATGCAGGCCCCCTCGCCCAGATCCGGGCAGCCGCGCCTCCTTGCCCCGAGGCCCCTCCGCCCCGGCAGACGCGCCTTCAGGAAAAGATTTCGTATCCTCCAACATTTCGCCTTGTACTCCCCGCTTTCGCTTGGCTATACGCGTCGACGGAGACGTGGCCGAGTGGTCGAAGGCGCTCCCCTGCTAAGGGACGCGCAAAACTCCCTAAACCCCCTGAAATCATTATATAAATCCGCACCCCGACAAAGGGCCTGCACGGATTTTGCACGGGTCCTCTCGGGCCCGGTTTTTTGTTGACCGGAGACCATGCATTGCACAATAAAACGTGCAGCATGGACAGGAGGTCACCCCATGATGTTGCACACCGACGAAATCACCCTCAGAGCGGCCGAGGATCCCGGCGCCGAGGAAAGCCCCCAGGTCACGCAATCGGGCTGGCATGCCTATGATGTCGAGGGCGATCCGGTGCTGTTCATCCCCGCCCGCATCGCCGAGACCAAGGAACAGGCCCGCCGCCTCCTGGTCTGGCTGGTGCCGATCCTCAACCGCCGCGCCATCCTCGGCGAGCAGGTCGGCGTCGCCGGCGCCCAGGCCAAGCTGCGCGACGCGCTCGGCCTCGAGAAGACGATCGGCGGTGCCGCATGACCTATGTGACCGTCCGACGACTGGGCCGGCCGGCTCGCCAGATCCCCGCGCATGACGCCCTGCCGGGCAACCTGCGAAAAGCCTCCGATGCGCTGCTCAAGGATGCCTGGCAGTCGGCCGTCACCTGGGGCGATGCCGCCGCCTTCGACCGGATCCGCGCCGAGATCTCGCGCCGCGCCGCGGCCGACCCCGAGCCCAGCCTGGACCGGCGCGCGGCGCAAGATTTTCCCACCGCCCGCGCCGCCTTCGGCTTCGGCCCCTCGATCGGGGGTGTCGCATGAGGATGTCGCATCTGCATTTCGCCGGCATGATGGGCAGCCTCGCCGCCCAGGCCGGGCGTGCCGTCGCTCTGCTCGCCGGTGCGCCGGAGCGGGCCGACCAGATCCGGCCGACCCGCAGCGCCGCCCGGCAGCGCCGCGCGGCCCAGATGCCCGCCCAGGATCCCCAGCCCCTCACCCGCCAGCTGCGCCGGCAATATGCCCGCCTCGCGGCCAAAGGCCGGGGGCCCAGATCATGAGCGCGGTGAAGCCGGAGACGCCGGTTCTCGATGCCGCCCGCGCCGCGATCGCCGAGGGTCGGCCGGTGGTGGTCCACGGCCCGCCCTGCTGCGGAAAATCCCACAACCGTGAGGCCGTGCGTGAAGCGATCGGGGCTCACGGGGTTCTCGACGGTTGGGATCCCTATGTGGATGATCTCCAACGCGGGTTCCTACACCTCAGCGGGCCGATCGCGCCCTAGCGGTGCTCGACTCCGGCGTGTTGCCGCAAGAGGTGATCCTGGTCGACGCCGAGACGGTGGCGATCGTGACCGAGATCGAGGGCGCCGACTACGTGCTCACCCTCGGCCGGATCCCGCGGCCGAGGCCACGGCCGGCGCGCAACTGAGCGCTGAGCGCGACCGACCACGGAGGAACTATGGCGCAAGGTGGAATATACCGGCCCTACCGGCCCAGCAACGGCACAGAGGGCGACATCTTCATGGCCCAATGGTGCGACAAGTGTGCACTTGCTGACCACGAGGGCGATGGGTGCATGATCCAACTTCGCGCCCTGGCGCACCGGGTTGATGAGCCGGAGTACCCGGCGGAATGGAGCTTCACCAATGGCGGTGCTCCGCAGTGCACTGCTTTCACGACCGAACCCCAAACCGAACCAAGATGCCGCGATACGATCGACATGTTTGAGTGGATCGCGGATCAGTCCAACTGACCCCGGAGGCCCTATGACCGCTCGACCCCTCGAAAGCTGGCACGAAGATATGGGAAACAAGACGTGGTGGGCGCTTGGCCCAGATGGCGAATGGCTGGGCGAACCCGCATGGATCGGCACACCCAATGACAGCCACTGGCCGGGGTATCACACCCACTTCACCGATCACCCTCCGATGCCAGAAACACCGGATGAATCTGGCCGCCGTATCCATGGCGAGGCGCGGGCCGAAGCCCGTGATCTCGGCCTTCTAAGCTACTGATCCTACAATCTCACGAAGGCCGAAGGAGGGCCGGAGAGATGAGCGAACAAGAGAACTGGAAATGGTGGGTCGGCCACGACGACGAACGATTCCACACCGAATGCGAAACGCGCGAAGAAGCGGTCTACATCGCAACTGAGGAGCAGGAAGGCGGGCACATCGTTGAGGCGATGAAGCCCGCCAACATCGAGATTAGCCGCTTTTTCGATGCCCACTTGTTCGTGGAGAGCGCCGAAGATGACGCCGCAGAATGCCACGGCGATCCCGAAGGCGACATTCTGGTCTTTGATTTGAAGCCAGAGGTGCGCGCCGATCTTGAGAAGATGGTTCGCGCAGCCATGGACGCTTGGCAGGAGAAGCACAGCCTGACCTTCACCGGCTTCCAATTCGCCGCCAGCCGGAACCACGAATACGTTCCGGCAAAAGCAGAGTCCGAATAACCCCCGAGGGCAGCATGACCGACCCCTTCGCCACTGTAGTCCGCCTCATGTGGATTGATGATCTGATCGATGAGGAAGGGCAGATCCAGCGCAGCGACATCGCGCAGGCGTTTCGCATGTCGATCCAGCGGGCCAGCCACGACCTGCGCAGATACATGCAACTGAACCCACGCCGGATCGCCTACGATCCATCGCCGCGCTGTTACATACAGGTCGAAGGCTCGAAGCCTCTGTTTACACGCGGCCACCGATGCGCGGCGGCCGACATAGTTTCGGCCGTGGCGGAACATTACCCCACCGAAGACAAGTCCAACTGACCCCGAGCCCAAGAGGAAACCGCATGAGCACTCTGACCTTTGGCGCGCTGCGCCAGGCGAACAACACCCGCCAGACGGAATGGCCCGGAAACGACAAGGCCGACGTGGCCTTCCGAGCGATCGAGGTCGCCGGAGAATTCGGCGAGGTAGCCGAGGCGGTGAAGAAATACCTGCGGCATGAGCGCGGCATCAAGGGCAGCATCTGCGCACCCGAGGATGTTGCGGATGAGATGGCCGACGCGGTGATCGCCCTCGACTTGCTGGCGGCCAAGATGGGCATCGACCTCAGCGAAGCGGTCGCCCGGAAATTCAACCGGACCTCGGTGAAGTACGGGATGCAGACCCGCCTCCCCGAACAGTCCAACTGACCCCGAGGCCCCAATGAGCACCATTCGCGAGAAAGAGGAAGCGGCGCTGGTCGCCAAGCGCGGCGGCGATAACCGCCCGCTCGAGCACATGAAGGCTGCATGGGACGGGCATAGGAGCGTGCGCGTTTCGGCGGGCGGGCGAGATCGCGGACTGGCCACGACCGCCTACAGCTACGCGCTGACCGATGCCGAGAAGGTCGCAGCGGCGGCGCGGATCAGCGCGCTCTGGAACCTCGCCGCAGCGCGCGGGTGGAGCACCCACCAGATCAACCAGATGGTCGCTGCTGCGACCGAGTCCAACTGACCCCGGAGGCCCGTCGATGACCGTCAGCGCCGAAACCGTCGAAGCCCTACACGCCGTCAAGGCGGCATGGGATCACTGCCAATCGGTGTGCGAGCACCGCAACCCAGATCGCGATGATGAAGGCCAAGGCCGCATCTGTGAGCACGAAGAAAACACCAGCGGCATGGAATGGTGCGACCCCTCGCACTGCCCGCTGCTGGCCCTGTCCTAAAAACCCCGGAGGCACCGATGCGAGTAAACGAAATCATCCCTGAGACGCGGAACGCCGCCGGTCAGCTTTTGGCGGGCACCGCAAAATTCGCGGACGGCAAAGAGTGGCGTTGGATTAGGGTCCACGGTGACGGCTCGTATTGCTTTGTAATCGACAGCGGCATCCCGAGCCAATGGGGCCTCACAAACTACGGACGGACGGTGGCCTACCCGAAGCGAATAGAGGCGCTCAAAACGAAACTAGCGGAACTCGGGGAATTGGTCCCCGAGCCGCAATCCAACTAACCCCGGAGGCACTATGACCGACGAACCCACCATCATAAAGCGGCGTATCGAGGCTTGCGCGATGCAGGCGCAGATGAACGCAAGAAACCACGGCGGCGATAACGCGACCGCAGCCGCAGACCTGATGTGCGCCTTCGTCCTGATGGCCGTGAAGTCAGGTGGAGACCCAGAACGGGCGCGCGCCGCGATGTGGGATCACGCGAAGGCTTGTGTGGCCGACTTCTGGCCTGACGCCAAGATCAACTGAATCCAACAATCCCCGGAGGCACCATGCCAGCACCGAAACAACCGTGCGATCATCAGAAGCAAGGCGACATGATCCTTGGTGTGTGGGTCTGCGGGCACTGCTGGGCAAAGGTCGGCGAACGCCCCCGGCGATACGTCATGGTTCCGTGCCACGAAGCGGGCGAAGGAAGGTCGGGCTACCGGCAAGAGCTGGTCTGGACAGCAGCGGCTGCCAAGGATGGCGACCTGCGAATGAACCGCTTCGTGCGCAGGATGGCCGACCGCTACATAGCGAGATGCCGCGACCTGACGCTGCACGACGCCCACGACTGCGCACTGGATTATCTGCGCAGCCTACAACTGCCGTTCGGCCATGAAGACCTTTCCGACCCCGAAGAACTGGCAGACGAAGACATGGAATACTGGGACGCCGACGAAGCAGCGTCCAACTGACCCCGAGGGCAGCATGACCGACCCCTTCGCCACTGTAGTCCGCCTCATGTGGATTGATGACCTGATCGATGAGGAAGGTCAGATCCAGCGCAGCGACATCGCGCGAGCGTTTCGCATGTCGATCCAGCAGGCCAGCCACGACCTGCGCAGATACATGCAACTGAACCCACGCCGGATCGCCTACGATCCATCGCCGCGCTGTTACATACAGGGCGAAGGCTCGAAGCCTCTGTTCACACGCGGCCACCGCTGCGCCGCGGCCGACATAGTTTCTGCCGTGGCGGAACATTACCCAACCCAAGACAAGTCCAACTGACCCCCGGAGGCACCATGGGCCTTGAAGAGTTTACGCGCCGGTTCACGGCAGAGGCCAAACGCCTGGCAGGTTTCGACACCTTCGATGACGGACAGTCCGTCGAGGATTACTGCAAGGGAGTCGCGGCAAGCTATCACGCAGACCCACTCTACCGCGAAGAAGGCCCCGAGGCGTGCGCCGAGAGCGACGTCTCATATTGGGGCGAGGAATAGTCCAACTGACCCCCCGGAGGCCATATGATCCCCAGAAGCGTGAGAAAGAAGCTGCCAAAGGCAAAGCTGATCTCGATTGAGATGGGCGGTTACAACCGGCAGCCATATTGGGCCAAATTCCGAGGCGCCAACTTCATACGTTGGCAACTTTGGAATGTATGCGTAACGCACCGCGCCCCATGGGTCGAACGATCAGCGCGCCAGATCCACCCCCACCTTTTCAAGTCCAACTGAACCGGAGGCCCAGATGCAACTACGCGAGACGATGAGAGCGCGCCACGCGCCCGACGTTTACTCCGGCCCGAACTGCGACCAGCACGAACCGCGCTGGATCGGTTCGGACGAGGGAGACATGGACGGTGAGGGCCCCGTCGGCACCGAAGGGACATTGATGCTGGCGGCGCGGACCTTCCCGCCTGGGACGGTGGTCACCGTCTTGCTTCCCGAATGCCCACACTGCCATGAGACGCCGCACGATATGGGCGACCTACCAGACGGCAAAGGCGGCTGGTTCACAAAGTGGTCTTGCGGGTGCGACTTCAACTGGCACGACTGGGCGACCAACGAATTCTCCTAAGTCCAACAATCCCGGCGGATCCCCGGAAACCAGAAAGCCGCGCCTGACTATCGCCAGGCGCGGCTTTGTCATGTCTGGCGATCGCCGCCGGGCGACGGCCGCTCACTTGACATGATAGATGATCCGCTCGGCCACTGGCGCGCCGGTCACCGGGTGGCGGCCGATCGTGTGGATCTCGCGGGTCGGGCCGTTCGAGAGATCCTCGAAATCCTGCCAGACGCTCGGCAACGCGCGCTCGCTGGTTTCGACATATCCCGGCAAGGTGCCCGCCTCCTGGGTGAAGTTGCGCTCGATCACGTCGAGCGGGTCCTCGGGATCCCCGGGCCAGTCGGCCGGGTGGTAGCCCTGCAGGTAGGCCTCGATCAGCCGCACCATGCGCGGCGCGGGCTTGCGGAACGTGCTGGCGCCGGGGTCCATTTCCATCCGGCGCACGGTCTGCCCGTCCGTTTCTAGCAGCCTCCCAAGCTCGGCCTGGGTGAGCCCGAGCAGCTCGCGCGCCTCGCGGATCTCGGCGGGGGTCATCGTCTTGGACATGGGTCAATTCCTTCTGTGTGGGGGTGATGCCCGGCCCTCGAGCCGGGCGCACTGGTCAGGCGGCCGGCGCCGCCGCGTGATCGATGGGGATCCTGGTCAGGCGGTGGCCGAGGAAGGCGCGGGCCATGTCGCCCAAGGTGCGCGACGTGGCAAAGGTCCCGGCCTCTGCAGCGGCGTTCCATTCGTTCGCGAGCCCTGCAGGCCAGGCTGCGAAATCAGATCCGAGGCTGCCGCCGATGGCGAGTTCGATCGCAATCGCCTGTTGAATGTTGGTTGCGTCGCCGGCGCTGCGGGTGAGGTCGAGTTGATAGGTGGTCGCGGTCATGGTCTGAGATCCTGTGTTTGAGGGGTGACGCCCGGCCTAGGCCGGGCGCGCTGGTCAGGCGACGCGGCGGGCGCGGTAGGCGGCGAAGTCGATCACGTTGCTGGCCTCGGGCGCCTGGGCCGTCGCGGTGGCGTCCTGGACCTCCTGGCGGGCCGCCTGGGCGGCGTTTGCCTCGGCCCAGGTGTCGCGCGGGGCTTCCTCCTCGAGGAAGCGATCGGCGCCGATGATCGCGCACATGCTGTAACGGCCGTGCGGGGCGACCTGCTCTACGCCCTGGTAGAGGCTGATCCGCAGGCGCTTGCCCTCGGTGGTGACGATGGTCTTGGCGGTGCGGCGCTCGACGGTGATCTGAAAGATCGTGTCATGGTCGCAGATGCTGCGGGTCCAGTAGGTCTTGCCGGCTTCGAATGCGGTGGTCATCGTGCTGTCTCCTGATGTTGAGCGGGGCGCCGTGCCCCTGCACAAATAGATATAGGGGCTATCGCCCCCACTGTAAAGGGGCGCAGCACATTTTTTTGTGCATCTTGGTCAAGCCGCGCGGTGCGCATAGGCCGCGGCCGCGTGGTCGCCCCATTGCTGCGCCATGGCCTCCGCGATGCCGGGGAAAAACTTCGATCGAATTTTCCACCGGTCTTTTCCCGGCGATGCGAGGTGGATCTCGGCGCGCGCGGTGCTGCCGTCGAGTGTGCCGGTGCGGGTCAGCGCCGGCAGGCCGCGCTTCCAGAAACAGATCCGCTTGCGCACGTTGTCGGGCCCGGCCTCCTCGGTGCCGAATTGCCAGGGCTGATAGCTCGAGCGGCGCTTGGCCTCGTCCTCGAAGTTCGAGATCAGCGCCTTCGCGTGCCGATGCATCACCGGGTTTTCGATCGCGATATTCGGGATGTCGGCATTCCAGCACGCATCGAACAGTGCCGCGCCGTCCTCGAGCTTGCGCCATGTGAGGGCGAGCTTTTCCTTTTCGGACATATGGGGCCAGTCTGCCGCCTCCTGCGGGGTGAGATCCGCAATCGGGTTCTTGGCCGGCTTGTCGAGCCAGCGCACGCCGGAATTGCAAAGGCGGGTGCAGGGCGGGTGCATCACCGCCATGAGGTCCCAATTGTCCATCTTCATGACGCTGCGCACGTCATCCTGAATATGCCGGTTCGACCCGTCATCGCTCGGCAGGATGTCGCAGGACCAGGTGTCGTGCCCTGCAGCGAGGAAGGCGTTGCGGACAACGCCGGAGGTTTCGCATCCGATCAAGATCTTTGCCATGGTGTTCGGGTCCTGTGTTTGGGGCCCGGCTTGCGCCGGGCCGATTGGTCAGATTGCGAGGGCTTGGGCGAGGTGATCGAGGAAAGGCTCGATCGGTGCGGCGGCGAAATCGAGCCGCACGATCGTCGCGCGGAGCTGGCGCTGTTCGCTCGCGGGTGCGGATTTCATCGCCTCGATCACGATCTCGGCCGGCATGAAGTTGGTGCCAGAGGGGCCCTCGACTTCGATCAGGCGCTCGAGGTCGAGGCCTTTTTCTGCGGCAAACGTGTCGATCCAGGTCGAAAAGGTCATCGTGGTCTCTCCTGATGTTGAGCGGGGCGCCGTGCCCCTGTGCAAATAGATATAGGGGCAGTCGCCCCCACTGTAAACACCTAATGCACGTTTTTCTGTGCTTTGCCGTTTACGGCTCGCGTTCGGCTCGCCTACTGTCTGTCTCGCGCAGATCCTCAGGAGGCCGAGACATGAACAGATCCCCGAAACGACCGACCCCGAGCCCTGCCGCGATCGCGGCCCGGGCGGAGGCTCACTGGCTCTTGCCGCCGCTCGTCGACACGGTGAAAAAGCCCGATCTCGAGGCCATGCTCGCGCGGATCCCGGCGAAGTATTCCGACCCGGCTGCCGCGCCGGCCACCAAGGCCCAGCTGCGCGCCGAGATCCTCGCCGCCCGTGAGCGCTACTGGCAGGACAAGGCTGACGCAAAGCCCGTGCGCCCTGCTCGCCAGGGGCGCCGGGCGCCGGTCGAGAGCCTTTGCGAGATCCCGGCGCACGAGGTCAACGCCTGGCTGCGCGAGAGCCTCGGAGGCAAGCTGTGATCGCGCGGCGCGACGGGGGCGAGATCCTCCTCGAGGGCGAGGCCTATCGCAGCCGCTTCCCGATCGGCGACCTGGGCGCCTGGATTGATTTCTATCGCGAGATGTCGGGCCGGATGCGCGGCCGGTATGCGCATCACTATGCGCCAACCCTCGAGGCGCTCGAAGCGGTCGAGGCCGAGATCTCCGCCGATGGCTGACCTGTTCGACGGTATGGCCGCCCCGAGCCCTCTCCCGATCGCGCAGGATTTCTCGGATCTGCGGGCGATGCGTCCTGCCGGCGGGTTCGGTTTGATCATGGTAGACCCGCCCTGGCGTTTCATCACCCGCTCGAGCGCCGGCGAGGCAAAGGCGCCCCAGGCGCATTACTCCTGCATGGATCTCGACGCGATCGCGCGCATGCCGGTGGGCGAGATCGCCGCGCGCGATTGCCTGCTCTGGCTCTGGGCGATCAACCCCATGCTTCCCCAGGCGCTCGAGGTGCTGGGCGCCTGGGGCTTCACCTTCAAGACCGCCGGGACCTGGGTCAAACGCACCAAACACGGGCGCGACGCTTTCGGCACCGGCTATCTGCTGCGCAGCTCGAACGAGCCGTTCCTGCTCGGCACTCGAGGGGCGCCAAAGGTCACGCGGTCGACGCGGTCAACGGTCGCCAGCTATGCCGGCGCGGCTCAGACGGTCGAGGAGGTGGGGAAAACCGCGATCACGATCGAGGCGGAGCTGCGAGAGCACTCAAGGAAGCCGGAGGAGGCCTATTCGGCGGCCGAGGCCCTGATGCCCCAGGCGCGGCGGATCGAGGTTTTCTCGCGCAGCTCGCGGCCGGGCTGGTCAACCTGGGGCGACGAGGCGGGAAAGTTTGACGCGGGCGGTGCCGTCACTTGACGACGCGCAGCGTCGGACGGCCCCCGCTCGCCTGTCGGATCGGTGCGGCCTTGGGCTGCTCCTCACGGATCGTCGCGCCAAAGCCCCAGCCATGCGCCTGCAGGCGATCGGGGAGATCGGCCGGGGCGATCTTGCGATAGCGTTGCGCCATGTCCGATTTTTTCCACCCGCCAATATCGAGCAGACCGCCGAAATCATGGGTCTGGGCGTAGTACCAGGTCGCCCAGGTATGGCGCAGCACATGCGGGGTGACCTCGTTTCGATCGAGCCCGGCGCGGGTCACGGCATTGGCGAAGGCGGTGGAGATCTGGCCGCCACCATTTTCGCGCTGCACATAGGCGCGGCCCTTGGGGGAGCGACAGATCGCGCCGGCATCGGGCAAGGGGCGCGAGCGGATCAGGTCAAGGGCGCGCGATGGCAGGCGCACCATGCGCGGCTCGCCGTTCTTCGTCTTGGGGATCCAGGCCTCGCCGGTGGCGGGATAGAAATGCGCCATGTCGACGCCGAGGGCCTCGCTCGAGCGAAGCCCGGCCCCGAGCATCAGCCCGATCGCCGGCAAGATATGCGGCGCGCCCTCGGCGGCCGCCTCGATCAGCTGCTCAGCCTCCTCCGGGGTGAGCCAGCGCGTGCGGACCCGGTCGCCCTTGCGGCGCTTGAATCGGCGCGGCTCGGTCAGGCCTTCGTCGGCGGCCATGGTGACCACCGCCGAGATCGGCACGATGAGCTGGCGATTGACCGTCGAGGCGGCGGCCTCCGGGTAGAGCGCCGCCTCGGCCTCGACGATTGCGGCGTTGTCGATGTCGCTAAGAAGCGTATCGGGTCCAAAGTGCTCGAGGATCTTCGCCAGGAACCGGGTCTCGCCGCCGGCCTTCATGTAGGCAAGCGCGGCCTCGGCGAAGGTCAGCGTCGCCGCTTTGCCATAGGCGTGACGGTCGAGGAGTTCCGCCTCGCGGCGGATGCGGATGGCGTCTGCCCGCGCCGCGTCGCGTGTTCCAGTGCTTTCGTAAATGCTGCATCCCGCGACGGTGCCGCGGATGTAGTAGACGCCCGAACCCCGGCGGAATTTCTTGAGCGGCATCGGCTTCCCTCCTCGGTGACAGCGGCCATGAGATCGGCCGGGCGATACAGGATCCGCACGCGCCCGCGCGCCTGGATCCAGGGCAGCGCCTCCTCGGCGCGCAGCTGGTCGAGCAGACGGCGCGAAATCTGCACCCCGCGCTCGGCGAGATAGTCGACCGCCTCCTGCGTCGAGAGCAGCCGATCGGGCTCGGCCGGGGCGCTCATGGCCGCAGGCTGGCCGCGGCCTTGCGCCGCCAGTCCCTTGCTGCGCCGAGAAGGCCCGGCCCCTCGCCTTCGATGCCGGCAAACGCGATCCGGGCGATCTGGATCCGGGCGGCCTGGTCGATCGACGGCGTGATGCGGCCGCCCCGGTCCCGGATCAGCGCCAGGATCGTGCCGGCCTCGGCGTTGCCGGCGCGTTCGCAGATGTCGTGCCGCGCCATGCGGTCGCTGAACCCGCGTGCGTGGTCGAGGATCTCGATCGGAGGCCGTCTCATAGCAGCACCTTGACCACGAGGGAGACGACAAACACGGCGCCGCTGACAACACTGACAGTGCGGCAGAGCAGGTCAATCTGGCACGCGATGCGCTCGACGGTCGGATCGTCTGAAAATTTGGGCATGCGATTCCCTTTCGCTTTTCACACGAAAGGCATTGCACACTAAAATGTGCTGCGTCAACTACAGCGAACACTTGCACGGAACAAAGAGAAAAGGTTAACGATTATTGATCTGCAACCGGCGCGATTCCGCGCCACGCTGCTCTGCACTTCTGGGGGATCTGCTATGCATCGAACCGACATCGAAAAAATCCATCTTGAAACGCGCGATTGGCCGGAGGCGGATCTCGACCGCCTCGCGGCCAGGATCGAAGCGATCGCGGCGCGCGAGGCGAAAGCGCCTCAGTCGTCGGGATCGCTCTCGCGTCGTCTCGGGCGCGCCTCTGCCACGGCGGCAAAGGCCTCAGAGGCCAAGTGCTCGGGCAGGCTCGTCAAGGCTTTGTGAAGGCGGATCCTTGCCTCGGTGATGCTATCGGCCTGGTGCATGAGGCCGATCGGCACACCCAGCACGTCGCAAACGCGCAGCATGTTCTGATAGGACAGCGATGTGCGTCCTGCGACAAATTGAGAAACTGCGTTGCGGCTTAATCCGGCCGCGCGCGCGATCTCTGCAAAGTTCATGTTTCTGAGGGCGGCTGCCATTCGTATATTATTTCGGGCAATGTCGAGCCGCTGGTCTAGGGGTGACGTTGTTGTCATGGGCGCATCAAGCATCCTGTGAGTCTCCGAAAATCATTGCCTTAAAATGCCCCCTGCACATTAAAATGTGAACTGTTGTTAAAAAATGCAACGGCACCCGCTTGCATCACGGCGTTTTTTCTTTTGCCTTGCACGTTATTGTGTGCGAAGCCTTGCCAGAGAGTCACCGCACGAGTGGCAAACCGATGAAAAGAGGCAGGCAAGGCGGCATGACGCGGAAAACGCACCCCGACACCCTCCCAGAACCGGCTGAATTTCGGGCATGGCTCGCGGATGCGCTGCTCGCGCTCAAGCTGCGACCGACCGGATACGGACCTGCCCTCGGGCTTGGAAAGAACACCCTGTCGCATTTCCTGAGCAAGCCGGGCCGAGATCTCAACCTCGGCACCGCCTCACTTCTGGCGCGCGACCTGGTCGCGCGCGCCGCGGTCGAGGGCGTCGTCCTCGACCCGCTCCCGCGGCAGCTGTTGCCAGCCGAGCCGATCGGGGGTGCCGATGCCTGATCACTCCGATCCCCTCGCTGCGCTTGAGCCGGGGATCCGGCGCGACGTGCAGTCGATCGCGATCTCCGAGGGGGTGCCGGCCGAGACGCTGATCCCCGAGATCGTCGCCGCCTATGTCCGTCTGCTGCGCGAGGCGCCCGGCGCCCTGCCCCGCAACCCGCTGGCCCCCTTGGCCGCCGGCGCCCGGCGGAGGGCGGACAAATGAGCATCAGCGTGGTTCAGCGTCGCGACTCGTCCGTCAATCCAGAGTACCCGCATTGTCCCTGGCATCTGCGCCGAGCCTGCGGAACCTGCGCGCATTTCGCGGGAAAGCTGCGGTCTGCCGAGCCCGCGAAATGCGCGATCGACGGGCTATTGCGCCGTGCCAACACCTCGGCCGCCAGCTGCGATCGCTGGTCTCGAAAGGTTGCGCAATGAGCGCCGCGCGGCTCGAGGCCGAGGTGATGGCCCAGCCTGAGGGCGAGCGCCTGAGCTATGCCCTGGGCCTGCTCGCCTTCTATCTCGACCCAAAGCCTGTGTTCTATGACGGGCTCGTTTCGCTCGGCCTACGTGTCACAGGACAAGAGGCGCGGATCCTGCACGCCCTCGATCGACGCCGCGGGCAGCTGGTTTCGCTGCAGGCTCTGCACGCCGCCGCAATGGGCGATCGCCCGCTCGAGGAGTGGTCGGACCCGCGCACGGTCTACGCCCGGCTCGGATCCATCCGCGCCGAGCTGGCCCGGCTGTCGCTTCCGGCACGGATCCACGCCTGGCCGGGCATGGGCTATCGGCTCACAGCCCCGGAGGGGTTTTCCTTCACGGGGGCGGCCGATGCGTAGCGACGACCGTCTGCATGAGGCCCAGGCGATCCCGATCGACGAGGTCGCGACCCGGCTCGGCCTGACCCTGAGGCGGATCTCGGCCGTCGAGAAATGCGGGCCCTGCCCGGCCTGCGGCGGCACCGATCGGTTTTCGATCAACACGCAAAAGCAGGTCTACAACTGCCGCAGTTGCGGCGGGGGCGATGGCATCAAGCTGGTGACGGTGGCGCTTGGCTGCGATTTCCCGCAGGCGCTCGACTTCCTGGTCGGCGCCGCAGATGTCGAGATCGACCCCGCCGAAAAGGAGCGCCGGCGCAAGAAGCGCGAAGCCGACGAGCAGCGACAGGCCGAGTATGCGGCCAAGGCGCGCGCCAAGGCGATCGAGGATGCGCGCGCGATCTGGGCTTCGGCCGAGGGCTGCGACCTCGAGCCGGTGCGGGCCTATCTCGACGGCCGCGGGATCCGCTTCGCGAGCTGGCCGCCGACCCTGCGTTGCCTGCCGGCGCACCGCTATGTGCGCAAGCTCGGCGGGCAGTATCAGGAATATCACCGCGGGCCAGCGATGATCGCGGCGGTGCAGGCGCCAAATCGCAGCATTTGCGCCGTGCATCAGACGTGGATCGACCCGGCCCGGCCCGGGTCGAAAGCCGAGATCCTGGACGGCGATGGCGCGGCTCTGCCGGCCAAGCTGGTGCGGGGGTCGAAGAAGGGCGGCGCGATCCGCCTTGGGCCTCAACCGCCTGCCGGTGGCTGCCTGGTCGTCGGCGAAGGGATCGAGACCACCGCCTCGGCGATGGTCGTCGCGCCGATCGAGGGCGCCTCCTATTGGGCCGGCGTCGATCTCGGCAACATGGCCGGCCGCCAGATCAAGCGGCCCGGCAAGCGCTATTCCGGCGAGCCGGATCTCGAGGATCTCGAGGCCTTCCTGCCGCCGCCGGATCTCGGCCGGCTGATCTTCCTGCAAGACGGCGACAGCGACCCCAAGGCAACGCGGGCGAAGCTCGAGGCCGGTCTGCGCCGCGCCATGGCTCACAACCCCCAGCTGCGCGCCGAGATCGTCGCCGCGCCCGAGGGGAAGGATTTCAACGATGTTCTCAAGGGGGATCACGACGATGACACCGAGCAATGACAACCGCCCGCTGTTGCCGCCGGATTTCGCGCGGCCGGATCCGGTCTCGCGCGCAGCCGATCTGCAGGGCGCCAGCCCGTGGCCCGGCCCGGTCTGGCTTGTCGGCGCCGCGCTTGTGGCGGGCCTGGTCGCGATCGGCCTGGCGCAGGGCCTGAGTTGAGGCGGGCGGCGCCGGAGGGGCCGGCGCCGCGCATGGGGTAGAAGGAACGAAAAAAGATGGATGGGGCAGACGATATTCGCGGCGCTTTCGAGCGTTCGGAACAAGTGACGCCGGCCGAACAAGGCCCAGAGGATCCCGGATCACCGGGGCCCGATTGGGATCGGGATCAGGGCGCCGATCGCGGCGGCGATGGCGGCGGGCCGATCTATCTCGATCGGCCGCTCGAGGCCGAGGCGGCGCATTTTCCGCTTCATGACCACGGCAACGGGCAGCGCCTGCTGCACTATTACGGCGAGGATGTTCTCTTTGTCCCGCGGCTCGGTTGGTATCGCTGGCAGGGCAATCGCTGGCTCGCCGACGAGGACGAGCTGACGGTGCGCCGGGATGCCCAGAAGATCTCGGCGCGGATCCTTGCCGAGATCGAGTATCTCACCCTCGAGCCTTGGGAGGAGGAGCGGGTGCAGCTGGCGCGAGATACCGCCGGGCAGCTGCGTGAGCTGGAGCGCAGGAAGCCGGCGGATCTCAGCCAGGAGGACCGCGATCGCAGGCGCGCGCTGCTGCAATATTCGAACCAGGCGAGCGAGATCCTGGACCGCCAGGCTGCCCGAAAGAAGGCTCACAAGGCACATGCGCGCGCTTCGGGCAACTCGTCGAAGATCACCAACATGCTGCTCGAGGCCAAGCCCGAGGTCGCCTGCCTGATCGGGGATCTCAACGCAGATCCTCTGGCGGTCAACGTCAAGAACGGCACTTTGAAATTCCGCCTGGATCTCGACCCGCACGATGCGGAGTGGGGAGACGTGGGGCCAAGCTGGAAGGTCACCCTGGAGAAGCATCGGCGCGAGGACCGGATCTCGAAGCTGATTCCGGTCGAGTATGACCCAGACGCGAAGTGCCCGCATTGGCAGGCCTTCCTCGACCGGGTGCAGCCAAGCCGCGACATGCAGGTCTTTTTGCAGCGTTATGTCGGCTATTGCCTGACCGGCAAGACGACCGAGCAAAAGCTCGTGTTCAACTATGGCGGCGGTCGCAACGGCAAATCGACATTCGTCGACACGCTGGCGAAGATCTTCGCCGACTACGGCACCACGGTGCCGATCGAGACCCTGACAGGCGCAGAGCAACGCAAAGGGTCGGATGCAACGCCTGACCTCGTGCGTCTGCCTGGCGCGCGCTTCGTGCGGGCCTCCGAGCCCGAACAGGGCACGCGCATGAAAGAGGCAATGATCAAGGCGCTGACCGGCGGCGAGGCGATCATGATCCGGCGCATGATGCAGGAGTTTGTCGAGGTCACCCCCGAGTTCAAGCTGATGATCAGCGGGAACCACAAGCCCGAGATCAGGGGCAGCGACGATGGGATCTGGCGGCGCGTCCTCCTGGTGCCCTGGCTCGAGCAGATCCCAGAGGAGGAGGTCGACCCGACCCTGCCCGACAAGCTCTGGGCCGAGGCGCCCGGCATTCTCGCCTGGGCGGTGCAGGGCTATCTAGCCTGGGCCGAGGGCGGTCTCTCGATCCCCGACGCCGTGCGCCAGGCGACCGACGAGTATCGCCAGGAGTCGGACAAGCTGCGCATGTTCCTGCAATCTGAGTGCGAGATCACCGGCCTGCCCGATCATTTCGAGAAATCGAGCGAGCTGCGCGACGCTTTCAACGGATGGCTGCTCGACCTGGGCGACGCGGCATGGGGTAGCCGCACGATCGCGCGGGCTCTGAAGGACCGCGCCGGCGTGGTGAAGGGGCCGAACGGGGAGCAATTCCGGCCGGTCAAGAGATCCGATACCGGCTATTCCGGGATCAGGATCAAGGAGACTACCCGGAACCTGATCGCGAAATACGGCGACCAGATCCGCCAGGCCGCGGCGCGCAAGGGCTGATCATGCCCGCGCCGCCGCCTCCTCCTCCCCCGCGCTGCTGCGATCTCTGCGGCGCCGAGCGCGCCCCATACGGCTATCAGCGCCCAGGCGGCCGCGCTGCGCAACGGCCGGGCGAGCGGCCGTTGTGGGCGTGCCTCTCCTGCCGCCAGGCGGCCGAGGCGCGTCGCGATCGAGGACTCGGCCTGAGCCCGCGCGAGGCCCGCACAACCGCCCAGGCGCCGGCCGCGCAACCCTCCCTTTTCGACAGGTAAAGCCGCGACAGCGGCGCATGACAAAGGGCCGCCCGGCACGGGCGGCGCCGCATTGTGCCGCCTTTCCAACAGGCGCGGCGCTCGAGGTCTGCGCTGTCTGGCCGCCTCGCACCCTCCCCCTCTCCCCTCCCATACCCTCCCATAAATCGCGGGTCGGTCCCGTCGATCCCGCTGCGCGGGACTGACGAAAGGCAAGGCGGCGGCAAAAAAGTCGCGGCAAACCAACCGCTTGCCATCTCTCGCGGGACGGACGGGATCGACGGGACCGAGTTTGAGGGCTTCCTATATTACACATGAGGGGTGCGGGGGTGAGGAGATCGCCCTCATGTAGCGCGCGGCGATTTCGATCCCGTCGATCCCGCAATCTGGCGTTTATTCCACGATTTCAATTCCTTGCGAGATATGTGTCGATCCCGTTTCGGTCCCGTTTCAATCCCATCTAAGAGCGGTCGATCCCGTAGATTTTCTAGATATTGGGTAAGATAGAAAGATGGCCACCGTATATGGAGGAATAGAGAGATGCAGGAGAGACAGGCAACGCGCTGCCCTGACCAGGGCAAGGCCCGGATGGTGGTCGAGGGGCTGACCCGCAAGATCCTGGGGGCGGCGGCTGAGCGGCGGCAAGGCGCGGGCAAGTCATCCGGGGCGCGCTCGCCTGCCGGGCTTGGTCAGGCGCGCCGATCGCTGGGCGTGGTCTGGGACCCGGCGCGCTTGGGGGTGCCGGCCGAGACGCCGGTCGGATACAAGACCGCCCGGGCTGCGCTGCCTCCGGTCCTAGCCGCGCTCGCCCCGCAGGATCCACGGCTTCGGGCCGCGACCATGTTCGCCGCGACGATCGAGCGGATTGATTCGGTCAAGGGCGTGGATCTGCAGGGCGGTGACCATAAGGGCGGGGTCTCCGATGGCGGGGTGACGACAAAAATCAAGCATGCGGCGCGGTTCAACAGGGTGCGCGACGCGGTCAACGGCTGGGCGCCTCACCCGGTCACCGGAGTGGTCGATCGGCGGGTCGAGCGCGTGGTGCTGCCGGTGCGTCGGCGGCGCGGGAAGGCCCAGGATATAAAGGCGTTCGAGTTGCTCTGCGCGGTCTGTGTCGATGGCCGCGACATGCGCGAGATCCTGGTCTCGCATGGCTGGTCGCCGCACTCGAGATTGCGCAAGGCGCTGGCCCTCGAGCTGCTCGAGCTGCTCGACGTGACCCGGGCTGCGATCGGCGTCGCGTGATCGCGGGGCTTGACCGCTAAGGTCAGCGTCGAATACCGAATCAGACATCGGCGAAGGGGTGCGCGACGGCCCCGGCCGAGTTTTCCTCCCTGTCACTGGCGGCCGGCGAAATCGGCGGGTCCCTCCTGCCCCGCCGGCCGTATACGGGGCGGCTTAGCGCATATGTTTTAACTCACTAAACCGAAACCAAAGCCTAAACCTTGCGGGGGGTTTAGCGATTTAGCGGGGGTCAGATTTAGCGAGCGGGTGCAGCGCGGCGATCGGCCGGGGCTGCGCGGGCGCCTCGGAAAGGAACGCATGACACGGCAGCTGACCGCGACGGAATTGGCCGGCGTCCTGGATCTCTCCAAGGGCCGGATCTCCCAGCTGGTGAGCGGCGGGCAGCTCAAGGGTTGCTACAGCGGCGACGGGCGACATCGTCGTTTCGATCTCGCCAAGGTCGCCGCGGCGCTCGGGCGTCGCCTCGATCCCGGCCAGATGCTCGGCAACGGGGCCAAGACCTCGGAGGCCCTGGCGCGGATCCCGGCAGCGGATCCCGCGCCAAGCCCGCCCCAGGACCCCGCCCCGGCGCCACCGCCGACCGGGCTCGGGGCGACCGAGCTGCCGAGCCGGGATCCGAGCCGCTACGAGTTGGCGAAGACCCTCAAGGCCGAGGAGGACGCCCGAACCGCCCGACGCCGCAACAGCGAGGCCGAGGGCACGCTGGTGCTGGCAAGCGTGGTCGCGAATGAGACAATGCGGCAGATGGCGCAGGAGATCGCCCAGATCGAAAGCTCGGTGATCCGCACCGGTGCCAGGCGCATCGCCGACGAGCTGGGCGTCGACTTCCGCGAGGCCCGGGTGATCCTGACCGAGGTCTGGCGCGAGTATCGCACCGGCCGCGCCGCGGTGAAGGCCGAGGAGGCCGAGGCGGCCGAGCTGACCGACGACGAACAGGCCGAGGATTTCTGAGCCCGTGGGATTCCTGATCTCGGCCGAGGAGGTGATCGCCAGGGCGATCGCCCAGGCCATCGACCCGCCGCCGCCGCCCGACATCACCCGGTGGTGCGAGGAAAATATCGTCTTCGACGCCCGCTCGCCAATGCCGGGCCCGTTCGACATCAACCGTTTCGCCTTCCTGCGCGAGATCCACGAGGTGCTGTCACCGGAGCACGCGGCGCGCGAGGTGACGATCCGAGGCTCGGCGCAGTGGGGCAAGACGGTCTCGATCATTCAGCCGACCCTGGCGGAATGGCACGAGTACACCCCGCTCGACTCGCTGATCGTGCATCCGACCTCGAGCGCGGCGACCGAGTGGGTCAACAACAAGTGGATGCCCATGCGCCGCCAGGCGCCCGGCCTGCTGCGGGTGTTCGGCGCGGGCAAGGGTGAGAACCGCGACAACACGTTCAATCAGGAGACCCTCGACCGCAACGGCTCGCTGAAAGTCGCCTCGGCCGGCTCGCCCGCGGATCTCACCGGCACCAGCCGTCGCCTGGTCATCATGGATGACCTGTCGAAATTCGAGCCCTCGGAAAAGGGCGACCCCGAAAAGCTCGCGGAAAGCCGGGCCTCGGGGTTTGAAGATGCGAAGATCGCGCGGGTCAGCACCGCGATGATCAAGGGCACCTGCCGGATCACCGCCGCCTATGATCGCAGCGACCAGCGGCTCTATCACGTTCCCTGCCCGAGCTGCGGGCATGAGCAGCCGCTGACCTGGGAGAACTTCCGGGCGCAGATCGACCCGGAGAACCTGGCGGCGGCGCATTTCCGCTGCGAGAGCTGCGGCGAGCCGATCCGCCACGGCGACAAGGAAAAGATCGTTCGCCTCGGGCGGTGGGTGAAACAGAACCCGGGCGGCAGTCACCCGGGCTTCCACCTCTGGCGCGCCTATGCGCCGCAACGGGATTGGGCCTCGATCGCGGTCGAATACGCCCAGGTCATGGGCTGGACCCGGCTCGAGGCCCAGGGCGGCAAGAAACCCGCGGCGCCGACCGCGGTCAGCGCAGCTGTCGAGCAGGTGTTCTGGAATGACGTGTTGGGCCTGCCCTATGAGCAGGCGACCGACGCGCCGGATTGGGAGGCGCTTCGCGATCGGACGGAGAACGCCGAGCCCGGCGAGATCCTCGAGCGCGGCGTGCTGCCGGCCACCGGGTTTATCTTCGGGGCCGGCGTCGACTGCCAGGACGATCGCCTCGAGGTGCAGCTGGTCGCCTTCGGGCGCAACCGCCGGCGCTGGGTCATCGATTACAAGGTGATCCCGCACCATATCGGCGACGACGAGGGGCGCGCGGCGCTCAACGCGCTGTTGCGCCAGAGCTGGAAAACCGAGCTGGGCCTGCAGGTCTCGATCGACATGCTCGCGATCGACGGCGGCGCTTATACCGATGACGTGTGGAGCTGGGCCCGCTCGCATCCCTGGTCGCGCGTCATCATCGTGAAAGGCGCCTCGACGCAGAACGGCCCGCTGATGTCGCTGCAGCGGTTCGAGCGGCGCAAGGATGGCAAGGCCAAGCGGGCGCAGAAACGCGCCTTCAACCTCAATGTGTCGTCGCTCAAGGCGGGGCTTTACGCGCATCTCGGCAAGGAAGATCCGAGCGATCGCGGGCACACCCGCTTCGCCCGCGCCCTGGGCGATGAGTATTACCGGATGCTCGCCTCGGAGACCCGCGTGGTGAAGCGCAACGCGCAAGGGGTCATGACCTCGAGCTGGAACCTGGTCGAGCCGACCCGGCGCAACGAGGCGCTCGACACGATGAATTACGCCGAGGGCGCCGCGATGCGCCGCGGCTGGCACTCGATGACCGATGACCAGTGGGACGCCCTGACCGCCGAGCGGTCGATCGCCCCGCCGGATCAGCAAGGCGATCTGTTCGACGCCGAGCTGCCGCTCGCGGCCGCCACGGGATCCCGGGCGGGCGCGGCGCAGAAACCCGAAACCGACGCTGCAAAGCGTCTCTTGAACGTGTTGAGGCCCGATGCCGATTGAGACCGCGACCCTCGAGGCCCGTCTGACCGAGGCGGAGAACGCGCTGCACAAGCTGCTGCTCGGCCAGACCGTGACCGTGGTCAGCTATGACGGCCACCGGACGGAGTTCAAGCCGGCCGACGAGGGCAAGCTGCGGCGCTATGTCCAGGAGCTTAAACGCAAGCTCGGCCAAGCCCCCGCAGGCCGCATGTCTCGCCGGGTGGTGTTCTGATGGGGCGTGATCTGACCCGCGTTCCTCTGGTGCCGCGCAAGTCGGGCGCCGCTGCCCGCGATGCCGGCTTTTCCGGGACCACGCCCTACACCGCCGCCGACCCGACGATCGACACCATGTCGGGCTTCCTGCCGTCAAATCGTGCGGTCGACGCGGAGATCCTGCCGAACCGCGATCGGGCGACCGCCCGGGCTCGCGACCTGGTGCGCAATAACGGCTGGGCGGCCGGCGCGGTCTCGAAAGAGGTCGACAGCGTCATCGGCGCGAACTTCCGGCCGCTGCTCAAGCCCGACTGGCGCGCCCTCGGTCTAAGCGCCGAATGGGCCCGCGAGTTCAAGGAGGAGGTCGAGGGGCACTGGCGCAGCTACGCCCAGGATCCCCGCTTTCTCGCCGACACGACCAGGGCGCAGACCGTGCCCCAGATGTTCGGGACCGCCTATCGGACCTATCTGGTCGAGGGTGAAGCGATCGCCCTGGTCAACTGGCGCCGGGCCCGGCCGACCAAGACGACCATGCGCCTGGTCGACCCGGATCTGCTTTGCAACCCGCAGGACATGCCCGATCGGGCCCAGCTGCGCGGCGGGATCGAGATCAGCCGCGACGGCATCGCGAAGGCCTATCATTTCCGCCAGGCGCATGCCGAAACCACTTGGGTCGACATCGCCGATCGCTGGGCCTGGAAGCGCATCGCCCGCGAGACGCCGCACGGCCGGCCGCAGGTGATCCACTTCTTCGACAAGACTCGCGACGGGCAGACCCGCGGGATCTCGCGCCTGGCGCCGATCGTCGAGCGGCTGCGGATGGAGGATCATTACAGCCGGGTCGAGCTGCAGGCGGCGGTGATCAATGCGGTGCTGGCCGCCTTCATCAAGTCGCCCATGGGGCCTGATGTCATCGACGAGCTGTTCGCCGAGGGCGGCGGCGAGGGATTTCTCAAGTACCAGGAGGCGCGGCAGGGCTTCTATGGCAATTCCGGCGGCGTGAAGGTCGGCGGCGCACGGGTGCAGGCGCTCTATCCGAATGACGAGATCGGCATGGTGCAGACGGCTCGGCCGGCGGCGCAGTATGCGGATTTCGAGAGCGCGGTCCTGCGCAACATCGCCTCGGGCCTGGGGATCAGCTACGAGCAGCTCGCCTCGGACTGGTCAAAGACCAACTACTCGAGCGCGCGCGCCGCGATGATCGAGATCTGGCGCGGATGGAGCGCCCGCCGCACCGCCTTTGCCCAGGGCTTCTGTCAACCGTTCTTCATGGCCTGGCTCGAGGAGAAGATCCTCGACGGTCATATCGCGCTGCCCTCCGGCGCACCGGATTTCCACGCCTTCTGGCCGGCCTATGCGCGGGCGAAGTGGATCGGGCCCGGCAAGGGCTTTGTCGATCCGGTCAAGGAAGCCAAGGCGGCGGCGATGCGTGTCGCCCTGGGTCTGTCGACCCTCGAGGAGGAGGCGGCTGAGCTGACCGGCACCGACTACGCCGACAACATGGAACAGATCAAAGGCGAGATCGCCGCCATGCCCGAGGGCACGCTGCACCCGATGCAGGAAAGTTTCGCCAAGCTGCTCGGCCACAATGGCGGGCCGCAGATGACCCCCGAGGACTGACATCATGGATTATCCGCAGATTGCGCAGCGTGTGTTTCACACGCCGCTGATGGCTGCGCCGGCGAAGGCCGCGGCCTTCGTCGCCGGCCTGGGCCCCCGCCTGTTCGGTGGGCCTGTCACGATCGAGGGCGCAGAGGCCACCAAAGAGGCGCGCTCGCGCCCGGTCGCTTCGGTGCTCGACGAGCGCCTCGAGGACGAGATCCGCGCCGGCCGGCGCTCGCCGTTCCGCAGCATCGACGGCGTCGCGGTCATCCCGATCACCGGCTCGCTGATACATCGCGGCAGCTACATCGGCGAATCCTTCTCCGGCAACCAGACCTATGAGGGGATTTCGGCGCAGCTCACCGCCGCGGCCGAGAGCCCGATGGTGCGCGGAGTCGCGCTCGAGATCGACAGCTTCGGCGGCGAGGTCGCGGGCTGTTTCGAGCTGGCCGACGAGATCCGCGCGCTGAGCGCGCAGAAACCGGTCTGGGCCTTCATCTCGGCGCATGCCTTCTCGGCCGCCTACGCGATCGCCTCGCAGGCCGATCGCATCATCATCCCGCGCTCGGGCGGCGCCGGCTCGATCGGCGTCATCTGCATGCATGCCGATCAGAGCGAGCGGCTCGAGGCCAACGGGGTGCGGGTGACCGTGATCTCGGCCGGCGCCCACAAGGGCGACGGCAACCCTTACGAGCCGCTGCCCGAGGCGGTGCGCGAGGATCTGCAGCGCGAATGCGAGGATCTGCGCCAGCTGTTCGCCGAGACGGTTGCCGAGGGGCGCGGCGATCGTCTGACCCTCGAGGCCGCGCTTGCCACAGAGGCCCGGACCTTCATTGGCGCCCAGGCGGTCGAGGCCGGCCTCGCCGATGAGGTCGACAACCCGCGCGCAGCTTTCGAGCGCTTCGTCGCGCAGATCAATGGGCGGCCGGCACCGGCGCCCAGCACAGCCAGCAAGCAAGGAGCTGAGACCATGACCGACAAGACCGCGACCACCCCGGCGCCGGCGGCACCGACCGCCAGCGCACCCGCGCAGCCGGCGCCCGAGGCGAGCACGCCCGAGCAGCCGACCCCGGCGCCGACCGCCACGGCGCCCGAGGCGCCCGCCGCCCCGACCCCCGCAGGCCCGAGCGCATCTGACGAGCGCAGCCGGATCTCGGCGATCCTGAACCACCCCGAAGCGAAGGGTCGCGACGATCTCGCCAAGAGCTTCGCTTTCGAGAGCGACATGAGCGCCGAGGATGCAGCGAAGCACCTTGCCGCCGCCCCGAAACAGGGCGCCGGCCAGAGCCTGAGTGCGGTCATGCAGGCCGAGGACACCGACCTCGACGCGCCGGCCACGGCCGGGCCCGAGACCGCAACCGCTGCCGATCTCGCGCGGGCCCGTCACGCAAACTGAGCGCCGGCCTCCGGGCCGGCATCCCCTGACCGTCCAGCAACATAGGAGTGATGGACATGCCGACACTGACTGAGGGCAAGACGCCCGGTGACTTCCTCCTGTTCGAGGAACAGGACCACTACAGCCGCGAGGAGGTGACGATCGCCGCCGGCGCGGATCTCGAGCCCGGCACCGTTCTGGGCATGGTCACCGCGACCGAGAAATACGTCGCCAGCGACGAGGCCGGTGCGGACGGGTCCGAGGCGGCCGCGGCCGTGCTGCTGACCCCGGCGGCCGCCGCTTCCGCAGACGTGACCGCCGTGGTGCTCAAGCGTCACGCCCGCGTGCGCCGCTTCGGTCTCACCTTCGATCCCTCCTATGACACCGAGGCCAAGCGCGACGCAGCCTGCGCCGAGCTGGAAGCCCTTGGCATCGTGGTGAGCTGACCCGGGTCGCCGGCCTCGCCCGGCGGCCTGTCCTTCCGCGCCTGACCGGCGCACCCGAAACCGAAAAGAGGAGCCGCTTTCATGGCCCATATGGATATTTTCAAGAACGACGCTTTCCGGGCCATGGCGCTTGGCGAAGCGATCCGCATCATCCCGAACCAGTGGGGCCTGATCGGCGGCCTCGGGCTGTTCGGCGCCAAGCCGATCCGCGGCACCAAGTTCTCGATCGAGAAGAAGAACGGCGTGCTGCAGCTGGTGCAGTCCTCCGAGCGGGGCACCTCTCTGCCCGGCCAGGCCCGCAGCAAGCGCGCGATGCTCGATTTCCGCACCGAGCGCTTCGGCCTCAAGTCGCGCATCACCGCCGATGACATCGACGGGATCCGTGCCTTCGGGTCCGAGACCGAGCTCAAGCAGGTGCTCGGCGAGGTGCTCGACCGCCAGGAGGAGCTGCGCGGCTCGATCGACATCACCCGCGAATACCTGCGCGCCGGCGCGCTGCAGGGCCAGGTGCTCGATGCCGATGGCTCGGTGCTCGTCGACCTGCACCAGGCCTTCGGGATCTCCAAGAAATCGGTCGATTTCGTGCTCGGCACCGGAACCACCGACCTTGGCAGCAAGGCGCGCCAGGTGACCCGTCACATCCGCACCAACCTGCTCGGCGACGTGATGACCGGCGTCATGGGCCTGATGCATCCGGAGTTCACCGACAAGCTGATGGCGCATGCCGACTTCAAGGAGCGCTACAAGCACTATCAGAACCAGAACGGCGGCGACCCGCTGCGCGACGATACCTCGGCCGGCTTCGACTTCCAGGGCATCCGCTGGAAGGAATACCAGGGCGAAGGCCCGGTGCCGCAGGAAGATGGCACCGTTGTGACGCGCAGCTTCATCCCCTCGGGCGAAGTGTCCTTCTTCCCGGTCGGCACCCGCCAGACCTTCCGGCAGTTCAACGGCTCGGCCGATTACCTCGGCATGACCAACCTTCCGGGCGAGGAGTTCTACTCGGCGCTGTTCCCCGACCGCCAGGAAGATCGCTTCGCCGATGTCGAGGCGATGATGCAGACGCTGCCCATGTGCCTCCGTCCTGCCGTCCTGGTGCGCGGCCACAGCTCGAACTGAGGCTGAGCCGCTGACCGGCCCGGCGCCTGGGGCGCCGGGCCCCCTGACATGAGGAGACCGCTACCATGGCGACCCGCAAGACCACCGACGAGACCGTGACCGTCAAGATGACCGGCGCGCATACCTACAAGACCGGGGCCTCGACGCGCCGCACCCTTCCCGAGGGCTGGTCGGGCCCGGTGCCGGCCGCGATCGGCGCCGAGATCGAGAAGGCCGGCAAGGGCAAGATCCAGAAGCCCAAGGCCGCCGACAAGACCAAGGCCGCGAAGAAACCGACCAAGGCCGCGACCAGCGCGCCGGCGGCCCCGGCTGGCGCAACCGCCCCGGCGGAGACTGGCGGCCAGGCCCAGGGCGGCGCGGCTGGATCCGGCGACGGCGCCACCGGCTGAGCCCGATGGATCCGTTTCTGCGGTCTGTCGAGACCGCGTTCGAGCAGCACGGGATCGAGGCCACCCTCGATCCCGATGGCGCCGCCCTGGCCGTGCGGCTCTTGCCGATGCGTGGCGACGACATCGCCGATTTTGGCTCGATGCAGATCCAGGAGCCCGGTGGCGTGTTCGAGATCCTTGCCAGCGCTTTCGCCGGCCACGATCGAGGCGCGACGCTCGAGATCGGCGGCGAGCGCCGGCGCGTGAAACACACCCAGGTGCGCGATCCCCGCCGCTTCAAGGTGCAGCTGAACACGGTGCCGCTATGAGGGACCGGCTCGAGGCAGCGCTCGAGGGCAACCTCGTCGACTTCATGGCCGAGGAACTGGATCTCACCGAGCGCGCGGTGACCAGCGGCGTGCATGGCCGCGCCGATCGCCTCAAGGCCGCGCTGCGCCAGGACGTGATTTCCGGTGGGCTCGGCCGGCGCGTCGCGCGCAGCTGGCAGTCGAAGAATTATCCGACGCACGGCGCGTCGCTGGGCGCGGCCGCCTACGTCTATACCAAGGCCGAGACGCTGATCGAAGCCTTCGACGCCGGCGTGACGATCAAGTCGCGCGATGGCTTCTGGCTCGCGATCCCGACGCCCTCAGCGCCAAAGCGCGGCATGGGTCGCAAGCGGATCAACCCATCGAATTTTCCCGAGCATCGCTTCGGGCCGTTGCGCTTCGTCTACCGCCCGCAAGGGGCCTCCCTCCTGGTGGTCGACAACCAGCGCCAGACCAAGGCCGGAAACTACACCCTCTCGCGCAGCAAGCGCGCGCTCAGCAGCGGCAACGGGCTGTCGACGGTGCCGATGTTCTGGCTGATCCCGCAGGCGCGCCTGCGCCGGCGTCTCAACGTGGGTGCGGTCACCCGCACCGTGGCCGCTGGCCTCGCCGGCGACATTGACGCCGCGTTCAAGACAACCCGCCGCCGGAGGCTGCGATAATGCCGAGCAAACATGAGGCCGCGATCGTCGCGCTGCAGGGGCAGCTCGAGGCGCATGAGGCCGCGATCTTCCGCGAGCATGATCTGCCCGAGGACTGCCCGCCCGAGGGGCTGATCAACATCGTCCCGGGCGACCCGCAGGAAATGGGCGTGCGGCTCGGGACCGGCGTGCGCGAATGGCAGCGCGGCGTCGAGCTGGAATGCGTGGTGCAAGGCGCTGATGCCGCCACGCGCGACGCGGCGATCGACGCGGTGCTGACCTCGGCGGCGGCGCTGCTGATGGCCGATCGCACCCTCGGCGGTGCCGTCGATTTCTTGGTGCCTGGCGCGCCGGAGGAGAGCGAGGCCGTTCCCATGCCGGGGGCGGAGAGCCTCAAGGGGTCGGTGCTGTCCGTCGCCCTGTTTTACGAAACCCCCGAAAACCCGATGGAGAATTGACCGATGCCCAACGCACGCGGAGATCAGGCGAAACTGCTGGCACGGCGCCAGTCGACGTTCGGCGCGGCCGAGGCCGCCGCCGATGGCGCGTTCTACACGCTGCCTTACTACAGCTACAGCGTCTCGCCGACCGGTGAGCTGGCGAATGACGAGGCGATCTATGGCGACGCCTTCCCGGGCGAGGTGGTCCAGGGCCTTCGCAATCTCGCCGGCAGCTTCGAGGTCCCGATGGGGCTCGACAGCATCGGCTGGCACCTGGCGCAGATCCTGGGGCTACCGACGACCACGGGCACCGGTCCCTACGTTCATACCTTTGCGGCTGCGGCTCAGCCCTCGATCCTGCTCGCGACGCACGGGATCAGCCACGGCGGCGTGTCGCAGCACTTCACCCAGGACACGCTCGCGACGACCGGCATGGAAATCAGCGCGCAGAAGAACGGCACCCGCCAGCGCGTGACCTTCAACGCGACCGGCCGCGAGGAAGTGAAGGCCGGCGCGACGCTCGACGCGACCCCGGTCGAATATGCGGCCGATCCGGTTCCGGTGAGCTTCCAGGGCTCGCTGAGCATCGACGGCAGCGAGGTGGCCGGCGTGACCTCGGTCGGGCTGACCCTCAACACCGGCCGCGAAGCGGATCAGGAAACCATGAACGGCGCCGCCACGGCGGCCGAGATCTCCGATGGGGTCTGGGATCTGGGCGGCACGCTCGGTGCCCGGTTCCGCGACGCCCAGCTCTATGACCTGGCCGACGCCGGCACGGCCTTCGCGCTGACGATGGCCTGGCAGATCAGCGCCAATTACAGCCTGTCGATCAACGTGCCCTCGCTGCTGCTCGAGCGCACCGGTGTGCCGATCACCGGCCGCGGCTTGATCGCCCAGGACTACAACTGGCGCGCCAACCGGCCGGCGACCGGCGCCGAGCTGATCGAGGTCACGCTCACCAACGCGACCGAAAACTACGCAAACGCCAGCTGATGGTCTTGCGCCTGGTGCGCGGCCTCACCGAGGGCCGCACAATCGAGTTGGGGTATGGCGTCACGGTCACGCATCGGGCCTTCACCTATGCCGACCTGCGCGAGGCGGAATCCACCGCCTTGCGCCTTGCTCGCGAAACCCTGCCGGCAACGCGGGCCTTCGACGCGGCCTCGATCGACGACGAGGATCTGCCGCCCGAGCACGAGGAGGCGCTGCGCGGTCAGGCCGCGCGGCACTTGGTCAAGCTGCTGCTCTTGCGCTTCGGCACCGGATGGGGCGGCCTCGAGACCGATCGCGGCGAGCCGGCGCCGCTTGAGGCCGAAAGCATCGACCTGTTCCTTGATCTGTTCCCCGGCGTCGCCTCTGCCCTTCACGGGCAGCTGCTGTCGCCCTGGCATGAATTGGAACGGGAGGGAAACGGCTACGCGCCCTCGCCCTCTACCGCTACAGCGGGGGGCTGAGCCATTGCCAGGACTGCCGGGCGATGCCCGGGTATTCCTGCGCACGGTTCGGCGGTGAGGGCGCGTGCCCGGAAGACTTGCACATGCCGCAATCGGTCGAGGGGCGCGCGATCGCGGCCCTTGGCAGCCAGATCCTGCACCAGCGCCGGATCGGCGCCCGAGGCTATGTCGGCCTCGACTTCGCGGCTTGCCTTGCGCTGCTCGAGGCGCAGGGCATCCCCGAAAAAATCGCATCGCTTTTGCTACCGCATTGGGAGGCGGGCCTGATCGAGGCCGGCGCCCGCATGCGTGACCAGGACGGGACCGAATGAGCAACACCGCGCGGAATTACACGATCCGCCTGTCGGCTGCGGGGCACCGCCAGCTCGAGCAGGATCTCAAGTCGCTGGGGGCCTCCGGCGAGCGCAGCCTGCGCCGGATCCAGGGCGCCGCTCGACCGGCCTCGACCGGCATGCGCGAGACCGACCGCGCGGCGCGCGAGCTGCGCGGCTCGCTCGGGGCGATCTCGGCCGAGCTGCCGGCGCTGCAGCGCGTTGCCCGGTTCATGGGCACCACCGCCCTTGCCGGCGGTCTGGTGGCCTTCGGCCGCAGTGCGCTCAATGCCGGGCGCGAGTTCCAGGCGATGATGCAGCGCGTCGAGGCGGCCACCAAGGCGAGCGAGGCGGAGATCGCGCAGCTGTCCGCCGCCGCGAAGGATCTCGGCGCAACGACCGCGTTCACCGCAACGCAGTCGGCCCAGGCGATCGAGGTGCTTGCCAAGAACGGCCTCGACGTGACAACGATCCTGGGCGGGGCGCTCGACTCCTCGATCTCGCTCGCCGGGGCGCTCGGGTCCGAGGTGGCGCCGGCGGCCGACCTGGTCACCGACCTGATGCAGCAATTCGGCCTCGAGGCCGACAAGCTGCCCGAGATCGTCGATCGTGTCACCGGTGCCGCCTTCACCTCGAAATTTGGCTTCGATGATCTGCGCCTGGCGATCGCCCAGGCCGGCGGCGTCGCCGGCACCACCGGCGTCGAGATCGAGGAGTTTCTCACCGTCCTGTCGGCGACCGCCTCGAGCTTCGCCAGCGGCTCGGATGCGGGTACGAGCTTCAAGACCTTCCTGCAGCGGCTGACGCCGGAATCGGCGAAGGCGGCCGGGGTCATGAAAGATCTCGACCTTCAGTTCTTCGATGCGCAGGGCAACATGCGCACGATGGCCGAGATTGCCCAGGAGCTGCAGGACGGCCTCGCGGGCCTGTCCGAGGAGGCCCGCAACGAGGCGCTGAAAACCGTGTTCGGCACCGACGCGATCCGCACCGCGGCTGCGCTGGCAAAGCAGGGCGCCGAGGGGATCCGAGATCTCTCGAGCGCGATCGGCGAGATCTCCGCCCAGGAACAGGCCGAGGTGCGGCTGCGCGGCCTCGACGGGGCGTTGAAGGAGCTGGCGGCCGCCTGGGAGGCGCTGAACCTCGAGGCGGCCGAGAATGGCGGCCTTGACCTCGCCGAGGAGGCGGTGCGGCGGGTGACCGACGCGCTGCGCTACCTGACCGAAAATTTCGAGCTGGTCGAGGAGGTGGTCGAGCGCGTGGCGAACGCCTTGACCGTCTACCTGGTCGGCCGGGGCATGACGCTGGTGATCGCGAAAGCGGTCGCTGTTCGCGCCGCGCTGATCGAGATCGCCGGGGCCGCGAGCGGTGTCGGCACCGCCGCGGGCCGTGCGGCCGCGCCCATGATGCGCTTCGGGGTCGCGGCGCGGGCGCTGACCGGGATCTTGGGTGGCCCGCTGTCGCTGGCGATCACCGCCGGCTCGCTGATCGCCTTCGGTCTAGATACCGATGTCGCGGCGGATGCGGTCGAGCGGGCCGAGACCGCCGCGACGCGCGCCGCAAGCGCGCTCGATGCCTACCAGGAGGCCAGCCGGCGCGCGGCAGAGGAACAGAAGGGCCTTGGGGGGCAGGTTTCCGAGACGACCCAAAACATGCTGAACCAGAGCCGCGCGGCGCTCGAGCAGGCGCGCGCGGATCTCGAGCGGACCTATGCAGAGGCCCGCGGCGCCCTGAGCGGCAGTTTCTGGGATGGTGACGGCATCGACGATTTCCGTGGTCGCATCGCGGGGCTGGCCCAGCTCGAGGGGTCCGATCGGAGCGATCTCGAGCGCGTCCTCTGGCCCGAGGATGCGAAGAACGATTTTCTTGCGCGGATGGCCGAGGCATCCTCGGCGGTCGAGTCGGGAAAGATGGCGGTTGCGGATTTTGTCGCCGAGTTCGACGCGATCCGCGCGGTCGGCGCCAGCCTCGAGCCGGTGCGCGATCGGCTGATCGAGATTCTCGACAGCGGCGATCGGCTGGTCGGCAATGACATGGTTTCCGAGCTGGCCGGCGCGGCGCGCGAGGCGGGGCTTTTTGCCGATGAGATCGCCGCGCTCGAGGCCGCCTCGAGTGAGGCCGAAATGGCGAGCGCGGTCGACGACCTGGCGCGCGCGCTGACCGAGGCACTCGAGGCCGGCAAGGTGCTGCGCGACGAGGGGCTGTCGGGCTTTCGCGAAAACATCACCGAGCTGGCGGGCGTCGAGGAACAGCTGGGGCTGATCCATGACCAGCTGAGCGCCAACCATGAGATGGCCGAGGATCTGAAAGCTGATCGACCGTTCGACGAGACCGGCGACAGCGCCCGAGCGGCGGCCGAGGAGATCGAGCGCCTGAGCCGGGTTTACGGGGAGTATCAGGCCGGCCGGGCTGCAGCGCCAAAGCCGGTCGATATGCGGCCCTGGGAACAGCCGCGCTCGCAGTTCGATCCGACCAACATGGACCCGGCGACGGTGCGCGCCCTCGCCGTGCTCGAGCAGGCCTCGGGAAAGACCTTCAAGATTTCTTCCGACTACCGATCGCCAGACGAGAATGACGCCGCCGGCGGGGCCAAGAAGTCGCAGCACATGCAGGGGCGCGCCTTCGACATCGACGTGTCGGATATGTCGATCGACGAGCGGCTCGAGCTGATCAAGCTGGCGCGCAGCGTGGCCGGTTTCGGCGGCGTCGGGGTCTACAGCAACTCTCTGCACTTCGACACCGGGGCCGAGCGCGCCTGGGGGCCCGATTACACCTCGGGCTCGGTTCCGGCATGGGCGGCAGAAGCGGTGGGCATGTACGGCCGGGGATCCAGCGCTGGCACCACCACGACCGACGATCTCGACGCGCAGGCCGAGGCGCTCGAGCGCGTGGTCGCGATCGGTCGCGATCAGCTCGAGCAGCTGCGCCTCGAGGCCGAGCTCGCCGGTCGGACGGTCGAGGAACAGGCGCGGCTGACCTTCCAATATGAGGCGGTGAAGCGCGCGAAAGAGGCCGGGATCGACCCCGAGACTGCGCTCGCGGACAATGGCCGCCGGCTGATCGAGGTGATCGACGAACAGGCTGCTGCCTATGGCCGGCTCATGGCCGCGCGAGAGCAGGAGGAAGCCACGGCCGAGGGCATCGCGCGCTCGACGGAACAGGCGGCCGCCGATGTCGAGGCCTGGAAGGGCCAGATCTCGGGCGCCTTCGACAATCTCAAGCCCGGCGGCGCAGGCGTGGAGGCGTTCTGGGATGATCTGACCTCGATGATCCTCGACAAGCTCTGGTCGCTCGCCCTCGATCCGATCTGGGATCAGCTGGCGCAGCTCATGGATCAGGCCTTCTCGGGCTTCGGTGGCGGGATCTCGTTTGGCGCGGCCGCCGGTGGCGCTGCGACAGGAGGCTACAGCGCCTCGGCCGGGGCGATGACCTCGGGCGGGCTCTATCGCAACGGCGGCCTGATGCTGCCAAAGCGCGCCGAGGGCGGCGGGTTCCGCGACGTGCCCCGGGCCCAGGGCAAGCTCGAGGGTCTCGGAGGAAAGCGCCAGGATAACCTGCTTTTCTGGGGCTCGCGCGGCGAGTTCATGCAGCCCGCAGACGCGGTCGATCACTACGGCGTCGAGTTCATGGAGGCCGTTCGCACCATGCGCCTGCCCAAGCGGGCTGATGGCGGCGGCTTTGCGGATGCGCCCAGCTCGGCGGGCGGCGGGCGCTCGTCGCCCGCGAGCGCACCAGAGATCACAATCAACAACTACGGCGCCAAGGTCTCGACCCGTCGCACCAGCGGCGGCGGTCTCGACATCGATGTTGAGCAGGCGATCGACGATTACTTTGACAGCGGTCGCGGAAACCGCGCGATGAAGCGCAACTATAGCCTGCGCGCAACCCCGAAAGGCAAATGACATGCCCGCATGGCCCTCTGAGCTGCCGTTCTTTTCGAGCCGGTCGGGATACAATCTCGACGGCCCCGATGGGCATATCCTGCGATCCGAGATGGAGGTGGGGCCGGCAAAGCGGCGGCGTCGCACGAGTACCGCGCCGCAGGCCTTCTCGGGCAAGATCGAGCGCCTGACGCTGTCGCAGCTGGAAACGTTCATAGAGTTCTACCGCACCACCCTGGGCGACGGGGCGCTGTCCTTCGATGCGACCGATCCGCTGACCGGCGAGACGCACAGCTATGCCTTTAACGGCCCGTACTCGGTCGGAGTGCATCGAAACAAGGTCGACGCCACGCTGTCGGCAACGCTCGAGATCCTGCCATGAGAAACCTCTCCGACCGCCTGCTCGCCGCGACCTACGCCCAAGAGAGCGCCGAGGTCTTCGTGCCGATCGTCAAGCTCACGCACTCCGATTGGACGGAGTCGGTGCGCTGGGTGCGCGACACGGTTGCGCTTGTGCATGGCGGCGAGACCTATTCGCCGTTTCCGTTTGATCTCGCGCTGCCCGAGGACAAGGACGAGGGGTTCCCGGTCCTGCGGTTCTCGGCCCAGAACGTCACCCGCGAGATCATCGGCCAGCTGCGAAAGGTCCGAAACGAGGTGCTCGGCGAGGTCAGCTGGGTGCTGGCCGCCACGCCAGATGTCGTCGAGATGGGCCCGTTCGAGGTCCAGATCACCGGCATCGAATACGATGCGCTGACGATCAACGGCGTGATGACGATCGAGCCGATCCTCGAGGAACAGTTCGGGTTTCTCGAGATGACCCCGAGCGTCTGCCCCGGCCTGTTCTGATGTGGTCCGATGATTGGGTGGGCCTGCCTTACGCCGAGCTGGCGCGGGGTCCGGAGGCCTACGACTGCCTCGGGCTGTTCCTGGCCCTTCACCGCGTGCGCTTCGGGCGGGATCTGCCTGACCCAGAATTGAGCATTCGCGATGCTGTTCGGCAGGGCGCCGTCGACACCTACCGCCCGCGCTATGAGCGGGTGAGCACCGCGCAGGAGGGGGATGCCCTCCTGTTTCGCATGGCCGGGCGCCCCCTGCACCTCGGATATGCGATCGACAACACCGACATGCTGCACATCGACGCCGTGGCCGACAGCCGGGTCGAGTGCTGGCGCCGTGCCTCGTGGCTCGGCAAGCTCGAAGGAATTTACCGCATTGCCTAAAGACCTGGCTCATATCGAAGCGGTCGGACAGCGCCACCCGCTCAAGCACGAGATGATCAACATCCAGATGCCCGAGGGCTGCACGATCACCGAGATCGTGCAGAAGCTCGACCTCGAGACGGAGCGCTATGGCATCCCGATGGTGACGATGGTCCGCGGCGGTGAAATGTCCGTGGTTCCGCTCAATATGTGGGGCAAGACGCGCCCGAAACTCGGGACGGATATTCAGGTGACGTTCCCGAAGCGCGACCCCGGCTCGATCGCGCTGATCGCGTCTCTGGCGATTCCGCAGGCGGCAACGGCGATTGCTGGCTCGGCGGCGCTTGGACTGACGGTGGGATCTCTGGCTTATTCGCTGGTCGTCGCCGCGGTGACCATCGTCGGCACTCTGCTGGTCCAAGCCCTGATCCCGCCGGCGAAGACCGAGGGCGCCTCGGGGGTCCAGAACTACGCGATCACCGGCACGGCGAACGCGGCCAACCCTTATGGCGTGTTTCCGACCGTGCTTGGCCGTCACCGGATCTATCCGCCGCTGACCGCGACCGGCTTTTCTGAAAACGCCGGTCAGGATGTCTACTATTACGGGCGGATGACCTTCGGCTATGGGCCGCTCGCGTTGGAAGATCTGCGCATCGGCACCACCCCGATCACCGAATTTGCCGCGGCTGAGGTGGAGCTCGAGTTCCGCAACGTGGATCGGGATCTGACCCTTGCGGCCATGCCGGGACTTGCCCCCTTCGTGGTCGACCGAACCGGCGAGGAGAACAAGCCGCGCTTCAAGCTGACCGAGGTCGGCAAGACCTGGACCTACGCGCCGCGCGCGGTGGCCGATCAGGTGACGATCGAGTTCAACGTGTCGGCGCAGGACAAGATCTCGGGCTACACCTTCATCGTGGAGGAGGCGGTCGCAGGCTCTGGCACATGGGCGCAGGTCGCCAGCTTCACGCTCCAGGACCCGGTGACCAATCACGACCCGCTCAGCGGCCTGCAGGAAACCCGCACCTTCACCTCGGCCAGCTACTCGGACGGGGTGGAGCGCGAATACCGCGTGACGCTCACCGGCTCGACCCCGCGCACAGGTGAATACACTGACAACTGGCTCACGTTCTTCAGTGGCAAGGGTGTCGATGCCGTCACGATCACCAAGGCGACGGCGACATATCACGAGGTGCAGCCCGGCTGGCGCTATGGCACCGACTCGATGTTCCTCTATCCCGAGGACATCACGCAGGACGACGAGAACGCTCTGCCCGAGCCGGGCGCGCCGGTGGTGCGCTACACCCGTGAAGCGTCGAGCGCGGCCTCCGTCGACATCTCGTTCTCGCGCGGCCTCTACGATGGCACGGATGACGGTCTCGAGTCTCACGACGCCAGCTTCGCGATCTATTACCAGCCTGTCGCCGGCGGCATCGTCGAGGAAGACTGGGTGCTCGTCGCCAGCCCCACCTACGAGGCGAAATCGACCACGGCGCTGCGCTACACGGTGCCGATGTCGTTCCCGGAGCCGGCGCAGTATGCGATCAAAATCGAGCGGACATCGGGGATCGACTACAGCACGCGCGACCAGAACCGCGCTTGGGTCACCGCGATCCGCAGCATGACCGGCGAGCCCCTGCCCAGCCCGGAAGGCATTGCCGAGGTCGCATTCAAGATCAAAGCCAGCGACCAGCTCAACGGGCGGCTCGACAGCCTCAACGGCATCGTGCAGCAGCTGGCCCCGGTCTGGGACGGCAGCGCATGGACCGACCCGCAGCCGGTGCGCCATCCTGCATGGCTTTACGCGCAGGCGCTGCGCGGGCCGCAACAACGCCGCCCGGTGGCCGACAGCCGTCTCGACCTCGATGCGATCAAGGCATGGGCCGACCAGGAGCCGCACTGGACCTGCGACTACGTGATCGACACGCCCACGCAGACCGCCGAGGTGCTCGACGTGATCTGCGCCGCCGGCCGTGCCCGCCGCACCCTGTCCGATTTCCGCTGGTCGGTGATCCGGGACGGCGCCGCCGGGCCGGTGCGCCAGACCTTCACGCCGCGCAACTCGTGGGGCTACAAGGCTCAGCTGGCGTTCCCGCGCGAGATCCACGGCTTCCGCGTCAAGGCGCGCTCCGAGCGGCTCGAGTGGGAGGAGGACGAGATCCTTGTCCTGAAGGACGGTTTCACCCGCGAGACCGCGACCGAGCTTGAGACGCTGCAGCTGGCCGGAACGGTGGTGACGGCCGACGACGAGGACGAGGGCAACGCCTACCGCCTCGGGCGCTATCACCTCGCCGTCGCCGAGAACCGCCCGGAGACGCACACCTTCTTCGCCGATTGGGAGCACATTCGCGTGCAGCGCGGCGACAAGATCAGGCTGGTGCATGACGTGCCGCTGATCGGGGTCGGTGCAGCGCGGATCAAGGCGATCACCGAGGATGGGTCGGGCAACGTCGCGACCATCACGCTCGACGAGCTGTTCGATTTCGAGCGCGACAGCTTCCGGCTTGCGGTGCGCAACGTGCAGGCCGAGGTGGTCTTCCAGGCCCTCTCGCCAGAGGATCCGCGCACCCGCGTCTGGACGCCCGAGGTGCAGGTCTTGGCTGCCGACATTGCGGTGGGTGATCTGGTGGCGATCGAGGAGACCGAGCAGGTCAGCGCCGAGATGCTCGTGACCGGGATCTACCCGCGAAAGGACGAGAGCGCGAAGATCACCTGTGTCGATGCGGTGCCGGCGATCCTTCAGGCCGATACCGGGACGATCCCGACCTACTCGCCGATTGTCACGAACCCCCGCGAGCGGGCGGATTATGGCCTGCCGCCCGCGCCGGTGGTGATCTCGGCATATTCCGACAGGACAACGCAGAGCATAGAGCAAAACGGCGCGGTCACGCCTCGGATCTCGGTGCAATTCGCTCCGGTGCTCGCCCGGCAAAACCTGTCTGGCGCCGGCGTGCAAATGCGGTGGCGCGAGAGCGTGGCCGGTGCAGCGTGGGCCTACGGTGAGCGCGTGGATCTCGGGGCCCAAACGATCCTCACGGGTGGGCTTATCGAGGGCGCCGAGTACGAGGTGCAGGTTGTCGCGACCTCGGCAACGGGTCGCGGGCGCGGCTGGGTCTCGGCCGGGCTGGTGATCGCGGCATCAGACGCGCCTAATCCGCCGAAGATCGATGCGACGTTTTCGGCAACGGCCATCTCAGACGAGAGCGGAGCCGCGCGCCGGCCGGCCATCTCCCTGACATGGCTTCCCGTGTCTCAAGGTGTGCGCGCGGTGGCGTGGCAGGTGCGCGTACCTGGTCGCGAAGCCATTGCAGGCAAGGCGCTCGACGTGGCCGAGGGGGCCGCGTCTATCAGCGCGGGGATCTTGCCGCTCGCGACCTATGAGTGCCGCGCGAGCTTCCTTACAGGTGCCGGCGCCTACGAGTGGGGCGATTGGCAGACAATCACCACAAGTGATGTGCGGCTTGGTGCGGCAGATATCGCCAACGGTGCGATCGATGAGGCCCGCCTCTCGGCGGCTCTGAGCGCCAGGCTTGATGAGGCTGAGGCAGATGCCAATCAGGCGCTGCTCGATGCCGCGGCGGCGGCGCAGGATGCTGCGGTGGTGCAGGGCAATCTCGATCAAGCGGTGCTCGATCTCACTGGCGATTACACAGCGGCTGAGCAGGCGGCGGATGACGCTGAGGCCGCGCGCGATGCGGCGCAGCTCGCCCGCGACAGCGCGGCGGCGCATCTTGCGAACGCGGAAGCGGCGCAAGGGCTGGCCGAGGATGCGCAGCAGGCGGCCGAGCTTGCAGGCGACAGTGCGGCGGTTGACGCTGCAGATGCCGAGACTGCGCGACAGTTGGCCGACAGTGCCCGGATCGCGGCCGAGAGCGCTGAGGGCGATGCGCAGGCGGCGGCGACCCTAAGCGCTGAGCAGTACAACCTCACGGTGTCGGTTGCTCGGGGGCTGCTCCCTTCGACCTTCAAGGATGGCGGCGTCTACTGGAAGCACAGCCTGAGCGGTGACCCGAGTGCGGGCGGCTTTGGCAACTCCTGGAGCTTCAAGCAGGCCGCCGATGGCGTGTTCGTGGCCTGGACCTCGGCGACGGGGGCCAACCGCCACCTTGGGCCCTATGACTATGTGCCGCTCACCGAGGGGCGGCGCTATCGCATGACCATTACGGCGCGGCTCACCGGGTTTGGCGGTGCCGATTTGCTCCGCATGCAATGGCGTGGGGTCAACGCCGATTTCTCTGGGGGGAGCCCGATCACGGCGAGCAATCTGACCTTTCCAGTGGCTGGCGAGTGGTCGCAAGGCGTGGTCGAGTTCACCTATACCGGTTCGACGGTTTACGAATATGCGCATCCCTTTGTCTATGTGGCATCGGGTGACGTGGCGGCCGGGGCCGAGCTGCAGGTGCGGCGGTTCCTGGTCGAAGATGTTACCGAGGAATACAACGCCGGCCAATCTGCCTCGGCAGCGGCCACCAGCGAGGCCGAGGCCAGCGCCTATGCCGATGACGCGGGCGAAAGCGCGAGCGCGGCGCAAAGCGCCTCGGTGAGTGCCTCCACCTCCGCCGGAAACGCATCCACCAGCGCCACGGACGCGGCCGCGAGCGAAAGCAGCGCTGCAGGATCTGCATCAACGGCCGTGACGGCCGCCGATACAGCCACTTCGGCCGCGAATGACGCGGGCGACAGTGCCGACGCAGCAGCGAGCAGTGCCTCGGCGGCGTCTAGCAGCGCAACCGGCGCGAGCCAGAGCGCGAGCGCGGCGAACACCAGTGCGACCAATGCGGCCACCAGCGCTGGCCAGGCCAGCACCAGTGCGCAACAGGCATCGGCATCTGAAACCAACGCGGCGGGTTCAGCCTCGGCCGCTAGCAGCAGTGCCGGGGTCGCGGCAAACAGCGCCAGTGATGCGGGCGATAGCGCTGACGCGGCCAGCACCAGCGCGAGCGCGGCCAGCACCAGCGCCAGCGATGCGAGCCAGAGCGCGAGCGCGGCGAACACCAGCGCGACGAACGCGGCCACCAGCGCCGGCGAGGCCAGCACCAGTGCAGGCCAGGCTAGCACCAGCGCCAGCAACGCGGCGGGCTCGGCCAACAGCGCGAGCAACTTCGCCACGGCCGCGGCCAACAGCGCCAGCGATGCGGGGGATAGCGCAGACGCGGCCAGCAGCAGCGCGAGCGCGGCCAGCACCAGCGCCAGCGGGGCGAGCCAGAGCGCGAGCGCGGCAAGCTCGAGCGCCAACACAGCCAGCACCAAGGCTGGGGAAGCCAGCACCAGCGCGAGCAACGCCGCGGCCTCGGAGAGCAGCGCAGCAGGATCGGCAACGGCGGCGCAGATCTCCGAGACCGTTGCGGCGCGCACCGTGGCGGAAAACGCTCACCCGGTCGGCTTCGATGAGGATGGCAAGTTTTTCTCTCACGCGATCACCGGAGATCCGGCGCTCAAGGGCGATCTCATGGTGGGATTTCGTGATACCGATGAGGGCCGGGCCGCCTATGTCGCGGTGTCTGAAACCGGCAACAGGCATTGCGTGCCGAAATACTACCTCCGCACCTCGCCGGGTCGGCGCTTCCGCTTGACGATAATTGCGCGACATACGGGTGCATTCGGGGATCAGGATGCGAATGCCCCGCTTCACTTGCAGTTCCGCCGCATCTCCTCGGACTACACTTCAAACGGGGATAGCTGGACCACCGCATGCCGTTTCTCGGCGCTCAACGTGTTTGAGACATTCACCGCCGAGTTTACCGATGGCGATGCCCTCTCGCCGTATATGTGCGGCTTTGCCTTCTGGGCGGGCGGCTATGACGGCACCAGCGGAAACGTCGATATCGCCTATCTCGCTTTCGAGGATATCACCTCGGAGCACGAGGCGGCGCAATCCGCGGCGGCCGCGAGCACGAGCCAGAGCAGCGCGGCAGCGAGCGAGAGTGCCGCGAGCCAATCGGCCTCGGCGGCGCAAACCTCGGCGAGCAACGCGAGCACCAGCGCCGGCAACGCCTCCTCCTCGGCGACGGCCGCGGCGAATAGTGCCTCGAGTGCCGCCAGCGCCGCCAACAGTGCGTCGGCCTCGGAGCGGATTGCGGCGATCACGCAGAAAAGCTCGGGCACGCGCAACCTGGTTCTGCAGCCCGATGGGAATGATGGCGTAGACCTCTGGACCTGCGGCGCTGGCGGGCCCAACACGAATGCGAGCGTTCCGAGCGCTGCGGCGGCCGGGGATCTCTCTATCAGGTTGAACGATGGCGCGCGGGTCGATCCGCACTATCGCGGCAACTTCAACGGCCGCAAGTGGAAGATGAGCGCGTGGGTGCGGACCACCGGAACGGCTGCGATCTCGCGTTTCGCCCTTCGGGGGAGCACCACCGGGGGAAACGCCGTCAACTCGGTGGGGGCCGTGGAATTCCCGGCAAATGCCGGGTGGGCCTTTTACGAGGAGATCATCGAGGTAAGCCATGACACGCAAGAGCTGGCACCTGGTTTCGATCTGACCGATGGCGGCAGCATTGTCGTCTATGATGTGCAATGCCGGGATGTGACCGAGGAGGAAAGCGCCGCCGATAGCGCAGAGGCCGCCAGCGTGAGCGCCTCGAGCGCGCAAAGCTATCGCGACAGCGCGAGCAGCTCCGCCTCGAGCGCCTCAAGTTCGGCCAACACGGCGACCACGCGAGCCGGTGATGCGCTCACCTATCGCAATGAGGCTGCGGCCAGCCGGGACGCGGCTGGTGGCAGCGCGGATGCGGCCAGCCGGGACGCGGCTGGTGGCAGCGCGGATGCGGCGGCCGATAGTGCCGTTGCCGCGGCTGTAAGCGAGCAGACGGCCGCACGGATCACCGCGCAGGGCATGGGCTGCATCGAAGATCCTCTATTCGCCCTGTTCGGTGAGGCCGGTAGCACCTGGGGCGCATTCGTGAATGGTCCGACGAGCGAGAGCGCCAACGAGATTTTCCCGAGCGGCAAAACCCTCACGTTCAATCGCACCGACTACACGCTCAACGAGGGGCTTGTGCTCACAAACGGCAACGGCTGGTCGGGGCCGGTCAACGAGCCGGCCTATGTCGTGGAGGTGGTCTTTACCTTTGTCGGCGGCACGGGCCTCGGTGGTGCTGGCGTTCTGATCGACTGGAACCACGACAGCGGCGAGAGCCGCACGCAATTTTCGCTCGAGAGCATGATCAACGGGACGCTGCGCGCGGGCCAGGTGTGCTATGCCTCCAAGGTATTCAAGCGGCCGGCGGGTTTCCCTGGCAACTTCACCAATCACGATGTTTGGTTCATGTCGAGCTACTCGAGCCTCGGGGCCCGGGAGCGCAAGCACCTCAAGGTTCATCGTTTTCAGATCCGCCCCGCGCGGGCGGATGAGACTGAGTTCCTCGAGGTGGCGGCCACCGTCGATGAGGATACGCAGACGCTTGCCACGCTTGACGGCAAGGCGCAGGCCGCCAAAGGCATCGCGGTCACCGCCACCTCTGGCGGCAACAGCTATGTCTCGGAGATCCGACAGACGAGTTTCGCTGATCCCGATGGCAGCGGCGGCTCGCTGATCCAGCTTCGCGCCGATAGCGTCCTGGTCGACGGCACGCTCACCACCGGAAAGCTCGCGGTTGGATATGGGGGCAATCTGCTCACCAATACCGGATTTTGGGCCGGGCTGCGCGACTGGTCGATGGGGGCAGTCGGCGCGGCGGGTGCTGAGACGGTGTATGCCGTGCGCCCCAAGGGTGCGAGCTTCGCGGGCGACGTTTACCCGACGCTTTTCATGCGCCAGCAGGGAAGTGAGGCGAGCGGTTACTCTGATCTTGTGCATTCGCCGGTCAATGATGAGAGCGGCGCCGGGGCGTCGGGTGTCCCAATTACGCCGGGGCAGACCTATGAGGCTTCGATCTTTGCCTCGATGCACCGATGCTCGGGTGAGTTGCGCATCAAGTGGATAGACGGCGACGGGAATACGATCAGCTACACCGGGCATGAGGATATTCCCGTTGGTAGCGGGAGCAGCAACAACCCCAACACCTGGCAGCGCATCGTCAAACGCGGGGTCGCGCCTAGCAACGCCGCCCGCGCGCAGCTCCACATTCGCAAGCTGCCAACGAATGCGGGGCAATCCGATAGCTATCTGTTCCTGCACAAGCCGATGCTTTGCGAGACGGTGCCCAACGCCACCGAAATCACGCCATACAGCCCCGGCGGGGCAACCTTCATCGACGGCGGGCAATTGATTTCCGACACCGTGGACACTCGCCACATGCGGGCCGGTAGCATCACCGCGGCCTCGGGCATCCTCGGCGAAGCGGCGGTGCAGAAAGCCAATATCGGCGATGCGCAGGTTGATACCCTGCAGATCGCCGGCAATGCCGTGGTGGTGCCAGTGCATGCGCAGTTCGGGAGTGTGACGCAGATCTCGAGCTTCAGCACATGGGTGTCGGGGGTTGCCTATGTCAATATCGAGCGGGTCGCGGGCCTACCAACACAGGTTTCCTTTGGCGGCCAGCTCGCGGGCATTCCGCCCTTTGTTCGGTTCGGCGATGGGGCTGTTGCCGGTTTCCGGGTGATCCGCAATGGCGTGGTGATCGCGCAGAACCTCGCGCATTGCTCGGGCTTCAAGGGTTCCCGAAGCACGTTCTCATTCACCGTTCAGGATAACGACAGAAGCGGCGGCGTCGTGCGCTATGCGATCCAGGCGATCAGGATCTCGAGCACCCGCAATGACAAGACCCCGCAAATCATCATGCCCTGGATGCGGGCCACGCAATACAAGAGGTAATCATGGCGAGCGATGCCTATATCGTTTTCGAGACAAGCGGCTACCGGGTGATTGTCGGGTGGGGCTACACCCCCACAGGCACAACGCCGGCGGCTGGCGTCGGCGAGGATGTTGCGTTCCCGACCGAAGCGGATTTCGATGCATTCCTGAGTGAGCTGGAAACCAGCGGTTACCCCTACCGCTACCCCGAGACGGATGGCGGGGCGTATTTCGAGGCCTATTGGCTGAGCAATGACCGGATCGGCTTTGGCCACCTCAGTGGAGGTGTCCCGCCCGCCGGCGAGGGATCGCCTGCCGAGGAGGTTCGCGCGGACCGTAACGCTCGCCTCGATGAGTGCGATTGGACGCAGCTCGACGATGTGGACCTCACCGCCGCCTGCAAGAGCGACTTTGCCACCTACCGCCAGAGCCTGCGCGACGTGCCGCAGCAGGGCGGTTTCCCCAGCTCGGTGACTTGGCCGACACGGCCGGCCGAGGTCAAAACCTGATCCCGAAAGGACCAAGATGCAACGCCTTCGCCCCCTATCAATCCTCGAGCAAGCGCTCGAGAACCACTATGCCGAGCTGTCCGAGCCTAGCGTAAAATGGCCTCTTGTGCCGCTCAAGATGGCGCTTGCCGTCGCCGGTGTGAACAAGGGCGAGGAGGATCGCGCTGTTGCCATCGCGATCAACGCGCTCAAAACGCTGAGCGGTACAGAGCGCGAGGCGGTCCTGGCGGAGTATGAGGTGCCGGCCGTGGTTGCGCTCAACCTCGAGGCCGATCTCCCCTGGCCGGAACCTATGCCGCTGGTGGATCACCTGCCCGCGAGTGAGGTGGATCTCGAGGCCTATCGCGCCTGGGCGCTCGAGCGGGTGAATGCCATCACCGCGAAGGCGCGGGCGCCGCTGCTCACCGACATTCCGGGGCAGGAAATGCTCTATCTGCGCAAGGCCGAGGAGGCAAAGCGGTTCGTCGGGCTCACTGAGGTGCCGACCGATCTGAAGGCGGCTGGGTTCAAGTTCCTCGCCGATGAGGTCGGGGTTTCGGCGGCGACCGCCGAAGACCTTGCCGCGTTGTGGCTCGAGATGGACGATCAGTGGAGTGATCTGGCTGCCGCGATGGAGCGCCCGCGACTGACCGCAGCGGCGGCGATCAGAGGCGCCGAGGCCGCACCTGAGATCGCCGCGGCGCTCGAGGCATTCGAGGACGGGATCTCGGGCGATCAGGCCTGAGGAGGCGCCGTGAGCCTCTGGCGCTACCGCTAGAACCACACGACCCGCCGCCGGCGGGCTTTTTTATGACCGGAGGCAACGTGCTCGGCAAACCATTGGAATTCTGGGTCGCGCTTGCCGCCGGGGCCTTAATCGTCATCGAAAGAAACAGGGCGCGACCGTTCGTCGGGCGCGTCTTCATCGCCGCGATCAGCGCGGGCATCGGCTACAGCCAGACGCCCGAGGTCGCGCTTTGGACCGGTCGCAGCGAGACGCTCGTCGTCATGGTGCTGACCGCGTTCGGATACATGCTCCTCGACATCGTCGCAGCGGTTCTGGCCGATCGGGAGTTCGTCAAATCCATCATTCGGGAGCGGCTGGGAAAATGACCCATACACGCGCAGCACTGCTGCAGTATCGCGGGCTGGTCGGAGTCTTTCTGTTGCTCGGGCTGGCCTACCTTGTCGCGCCTCTGGCGGAGACCCGGTTCTGGCCGGTGACGACGCCGTTCGAGCGGACGGCCGTTCGCTCTGTTCAAGACGGCGCGGCAGTCGAGCTGCAGGGAAGCGCGGTCAAGCTGCGCGGCGGCTGCAAGTATCGAGGGATCGAGGTCTTTCTCGGCGCTCGGGGCAATGGGGTGAGGATCCCCGGAGCGCATTTCAAGGACCGGCCTCAAGAGCGCGGCGAGGGCGTGCAGTCCTGGGAGCGCCTCTACATCCCGGTTCCCGAGTTCATGATCGAGCAGACCTTCGCGGATGTGCTCTCGGCCTGTTACCGCGGCGAGCGATACCTGACCCGCACCCATTTTTGGTGATCCCCGACACCACCGACACCTGCATCGCCCGGCCATCGCGCCGGGCTTTTTCTTGGAGGAATGACTATGCGACTGATCGAAAATGCCGGCGCCGTCGCGCGCCGATCGCACAGCATGTGGGGCTTCTACCTCACCGGCGTGTTCCTGATCCTGCCCGACCTGATCTGGGTCGTGGCCGGGATCGACACCAACCCGAGGATCTGGTGGGTCGCCGCCTTCGCCGCGTGGATCTACGGGATGATTGGGCGGCTGAAGGACCAAGGCATCGACCGGACCACGGTGCGCAGCGCGCCGCTGATCGGCGTCCTGGCGCTGGTGCTGGTCGCAGGCGGGGCGTTGGCGACCGGGCAGCGAGCCCATGATCCTGCGCCTGTCGCGCCGGCCGTTTCGCAAGCCCAAGCGGCAGAGGCGGCATTTCTCGACGTGGCGATCCCGCTGGTGTCGAAATGGGAGGGGCTCGAGACCGAGGCCTACCGCGACCCTGTCGGGATCTGGACCGTCTGCTATGGCGAAACGCAGGGCGTGCAGCCGGGTGACCAGTACACCGCCGAGCAGTGCGCCGAGATGCTCGGCCGCCGGATCCTCGAATACCGCGCCGGGCTGCACCGGCATTTCACAGCCGACACCCGGGCGCGGCGCCTGCCGCCGACCAGGGACGCCGCCTATTCGAGCCTCGCCTATAACGTCGGCGTCTCGGCCGCGGGCAAGAGCACCGCCACGCGCCGCCTCAACGCCGGGGATGTGCCCGGAGGGTGCGAGGCGCTGACGTGGTGGAACAAGGCCGGCGGGCGCGTGTTGCGCGGCTTGGTCAACCGCCGCACCGATGAGCGGCGCTTGTGCATGGTAGGTGTGGCATGACCCTTGCGCTGATCATCCTCGCTCTGCTGCAGGTCTGCGACGTGCTGAGCACCATCCGCGTGCTCGAGGCAGGTGGCTACGAGCGGAACCCTTTCGTCGCGAAGCTCATGGACCGCTTCGGGCGGTTCTGGTGGGTGCCCAAGATCCTCCTGGCCGCCGGCGCTGCAGCGCTGATCTGGTGGGCCGGCGCTGTGCTGCTGATCTGGGTGCTGAATGCGGTCTATGCGGCTGTCGTCGTCAACAACCTGCGGCAGGTGTGACAATGCTGAGCAAACTTCTGATCGCGCTCTGCGCGGCCCTCATGGCCCTCTGCGCCGTGCTCTGGTTCCAGCTGAGCCGAGCGCAGGACGCCGCTGCCCGGCTCGACACCTGCCGGGATGTCCTCAACCTCAACCGGGAGATCTCCGATGAAACGGACGATGATCTGCTGCGCGGCATTTCTGAGCCTTAGCGCCTGCGCCGTGCCGGGCGACTTCTGCGATGTCGTGCCGTTCGAGAAGCGTTTCGAGGCGACCGAGACCGCGCCCCAGATGCTCAAGACCGACCGGGAGGATGTGAAGCAGATCCGAGTCGAGAACGAATACGGCCGGCGGCACTGCAGCTGGTGACGAGATCCGCCGGCGCGGTGCCGGCGGTGGGCGGGCCGGGTCGCCACATTCCACTTTTCCCGGATACCAGATCCGAACCGGATCGCAGAGACAGCCGTCAACTGCGGCTCGTCTGTCCCCTGCCCGCGCGCTTTGGTCGGCGTGCGGGCGACCCTTCCTGTTTTGAAACGAGGTGCCGAGATGCCTTCTGATGACCGTTTTACCGCCCTTCCTGGGCAGCCGAACTTGATCACGGCTGCAGATGCGGCGGCGATCTTTGTGCAAAATCGCTCGAGCGCGGCCGTCGAGGTCATCGGCACGGCAGACGCCACGCCGCCGGTCGACACCTCGGGCGGCATTCTGCTCGAGGGCAAGGGCGTCATCCTCAATGAGGCGCTGTCCGATCTATTTCCTGGCGTGCCTGGCGTCGTGCGCGTCTGGATCTGGCCGACAGGCGATCACGCGGTCGAATTGAAGGTCAGCTATGCGTGAGTCCCTTCGCAGCTTTAGCGCCGCCCGGTTTGGCCGGCCGCGCAGGGGCGCTGCCCCCGTGCCTCCGCCTGCCGTCGATCCTCTGGGATCCCCGCCGAACCTGTTCACCTCGGCGCAGAGCGCCTTCACCGACACGGCTCATATCGACTTCCGGGGCAATTGGGAGGTGCAGAGCGGGCGCCTCGTCTGCACTGGCGGTAATGCCGGGCAGGCTGCGCGCCTGTCGCTGGCCGAGGCCATGACGCCAGGTCACGCTCTATTCATCCATGCAGACCACGAGCCGACCGCCGGCGCGCTGCGGATGCGCTTTGCCTCGCCCGGCCTGTCGCCGAGCCGGCAGCTCACCGACACGCACATGGATTTCGAGTATATCACGTCCGGTGAATCGGCCTATGCGGCCACGCGGATCGACCTGCAGCCGACAACGGACTATGCCGGCTCGGTCGATGACATCCAGGCCTACGATCTCTCGACCGTCGACCCGAACGATGTGCCATGTTACGTGCTGCTCGTCGGGGGCGACAGCAACAGTGCCAACGCCACCTCGCAGCGCTTCGGCGACGAGATCCCCATGTCGGCGCGCGAAACGCCCTTCGACCCTGCGATCTGGTATCTGCCGCTCCTGCTCGCAACCGGAAATTACCCGACCACAGACAGCGTCCGCCATGTCCCGCAGCCCTGCATCGAGCCGGTCGCCGCGGTCGAGGCTCGGCGCATGTCGCCGGTTCATGCCGTGGCCGGAGAGCTGGTCGAGTGGTGCAAGGCGCGTGGCCGGCCTCTCTTGGTCATGGCCCTGGGTGATCCCGGCTCTGGTCTGCAGGGGTCGAAAGGTGTGTGGGGCAAGGATGTGGTCCCGGACCCGGGTCAGCCGCAGATGTTCGACGAGATGCTGGCGATGAAAGCGGCGGTCGAGGCGCTCGGCCCGGCTCACGAGATCATCGGGGCCGTGTGGAGCATGGGCGCCAACGATCTGACCGGCGCCGGCTACACCGCCCCGGGCCAGTGGGTCGATCAGATGGTGGATTTCGTCGCGGATGTTCGTGCAGACCTCGCGGATGTGCCGATGGTGCTCTGGTCGGTCGGCGAGCACTACGAGCCTTCCCCCTACGATGGCCGCGGCGCGGCGATGCTTGCGGCGCAGCTCCTCCTCGATAAGGACAGCGGCGACGCTCGAGCAATCGAGCGATTCCGCGTGGTCACACCCGAAACCGGCAACGAGCTGAGCAATGCGGATGATCCGCATTACGACGCGCACGGCATGCAGCAAAACGGGCGCGATGCCGGTCAGGCCCTTCTCTCTCTGCTCGGATGAATGAGGACCTGGTGCGCCTGAGGCAGTGCCTGGGCTTCAGGACCCGGCGAATGGCCCTCGTCGTGCTGGTGCTGTTTCTGCGGCGCAATGGCTGGGTGTATTCGCCTGATCATGTCGCGGATCGTCTCGCGCAAGTGATCGGATATGACCCGACCGAGGAGGCCGTGCGCGGCGCGGTCAAAGCGGCGAGGCGGGCCCTCGTGCGCGCGGGGTGGCCTGTGCAGATCCGCGCGGAATACGGCATCGGCTACAGCGTGACGTGGCCTCGAGGGTGGAAAGTTCCTGAGCCTGGCGATAGTGCGGCCGCATGCGCCGCGGACATTTCGCCTCCCTCACCTGCGCCTGCGGGCGCCAAACCGTCTTGATGATGGCGGATCTCCCGCGAGCCGATCGCGATGCGACCGGCTGGGTGATGACCGACGCCGCCCTCGCCCGCCTCAAATGCCAACGCTGCGGCCGTCGCGGCCGACCGGCAGAGATCCGGTTCGGCTGGTCGGCCGGGCTGCCAAGTCAAAGCGACAGAAACAAGGGGTGAGGCGATGACCGATCGAGCGGCGATCGAGCGGATCCGCTCGGCCAAGGGCCAGGAGCGCAAAGCGATTACCGAGGCGGCGATCCGGGCCATTCGGGAATGGCAGGACACGGGCGAGGCTGAGCTGCCGATGCAGCGGCTCGCCCGTGCGGTGCATGATGCGACATCTCCCGATCGGGCCTAACGGCAGTCGATCGAATAATAGATGTCGTGAACCTCGGCGCCGACAACGGTCACCTGTCGCAGCAACGCCTCGCGATCGGTGATGCGGTATCCATCGGCGCAGCCTGGCGTCTCGCGCATGAGGCGGGCGAGCGCGGTCAGGCGCAATTCCTCCGCCTGGTCGCTGTCATGCGGCGTCGCGATGTCGCCATAGGTGCGCCAGCGATAGGTGCCGGGCTCTGCGCCCGGTTCGATATTGCCGGCGCTCAGGAAGTCCTGGGCGCAGCCGGCGAGCGCGCCGAGGGCCAGCGCGGCCGCGATCGCGGCTGATTTCCGAATAATTCTCAAGTCGTGGTCTCCTGGTCCTGTCGGGTTTAGGCACCCTGGGCGCAGACCGCGACAAATTCAACGGCGCGTTGCGCCGGGAAAGGATCTGACATGACACGCAAGACGATGGCGCCCGGCGCCGCGGGCCGGCGCTGATGGCGGGGTCGGTAAACAAGGTGATTCTGGTCGGGCACCTCGGGGCGGATCCCGAGCTGCGCACCTTCCAGAATGGCGGCAAGGTCTGCAACTTCTCGCTGGCGACCTCGGAGACCTGGAAGGATCGCAACACCGGCGATCGGCGCGAGCGTACCGAGTGGCATCGCGTCTCGATCCTTAATGAGGGGCTTTGCAGCATTGCAGAGCGTTACCTGCGCAAGGGATCCAAGGTCTATATCGAGGGCCAGCTCGAAACCCGGAAATGGCAGGATCAGTCGGGGCAGGATCGCTATTCGACGGAGGTGGTGCTGCGGCCTTATCGCGGCGAGTTGACGCTGCTCGATCGCCCTGGCGGGCAAGGTGGTGGATCCGGGGGCGGGTCTGCAGGGGGCTATGATCGCGCGGGGTCCTCGGGCGGCACGAACGGGGGCCAGGGCGGCGGCCCGGATCGAGGGATCGACGATGAGATCCCCTTCTGAGCCGCTGCGCCTCCTGGTGATCGGGCGCGATCGGGCGGGCAAGGGCACCGCCGCCGGGATCCTCGCCGAGTTGCTCGGGTTGTCCTGGCGCAGCTCGTGCAACCTGGCGCCGGCCCCTGCCCCCGTCGACCAGCTGCTCGCCGAGGGCCACGGGATCTGTGTCGGCATGCGGTCGCGGGTCGAGTTCGAGGCGGTGCGTCACCTGTTCGACGCGGTGATCTGGGTCGACGGTGGCGATCGCGTGCCGCCGGAGCATCCGGTTTCGATGGAGCTGAACCCGGGCGACGCCGATCTCTACCTGTGGAACGGCGGCGAGATCCCGGCACTCGAGGTGGCGGCGCGGCGGGTGGCAGTGGCGCTGATCCTGGGGCGGGTAGTCGGGGCAAAGAAAATGCCCGGCGCTGGGGGCGCCGGGCATTCCGTGAGTGGCCGATCTAGGGAAGATGGGGGGCCTTCCTGCGTCTAGGTTGCACAAAATTATGTGCGTTGCAAACGGTAATTTGCCCTGCCGTGAGAACAAAAGAGAACAGGCTGCACGGATTTTGCACGGATTGCACGGAAAACCGGGGTAAAAACCTGCGAAATCCTGCGAAATCCTGCAAAAACAGGATCTTGGAAAAAAGCGGCAAGACCCTGTAAAAAGGCCTTGTTTCCCCGTGGCTTGATCCATATACGGATCCGCGGAGACGTGGCCGAGTGGTCGAAGGCGCTCCCCTGCTAAGGGAGTAGGCGGGAAACCGTCTCGAGGGTTCGAATCCCTTCGTCTCCGCCATAATCACATGTCAAATGACAGGCTCGTCCGACCGGACGTCACCGCCCGACGGGCGGCGCGCCGGACGCATCTGCGCGCTATGAACCACGCCACGCCCGCGACCGTCCATGCGACCTCGCCTGCACGGATGTCATACGCCAAGTGACGCCTGTCCTATGCGCACATCCTATGACATGATGCAGCTGCAGCGGAAGGCCGCTGTCGAAGGCCTTGCCACGGATTCGGTATTCGTATACTGCCGCATACAATAAGCGCGCCGCGGCCCGTCCGACGCTGCCGCGACCCGCTGCTCCAGCTTCGCCCAAACTGAACCGCAGGGACCGTCATGAGCTTGTACACAGACTACCTAACCGAGATCGAAACGCGCAAGGCAGAGGGGCTGCACCCCAAGCCCATCGACGATGGCGCGCTGGTGGCCGAGCTGATCGCGCAGATCGAGGACACCGGCAACCAGTACCGCGACGACTCCCTGCAATTCTTCATCTACAACACCCTGCCCGGCACCACCTCCGCCGCCGGCGTGAAGGCCGCCTTCCTCAAGAAGATCATCCTCGGCGACGCCAAGGTCGACGAGATCACCCCGGCCTTCGCCTTCGAGCTGCTGTCGCACATGAAGGGCGGGCCGTCGGTCGAGGTTCTGCTCGACCTCGCACTCAACCAGGACGGCGAGATCGCGCAGCAGGCCGCAGAGGTGCTCAAGACCCAGGTCTTCCTCTACGAGGCCGACATGGACCGCCTTGCCAAGGCCCATGCCGAGGGCAGCGCCATCGCCAAGGATATCCTCGAGAGCTACGCCAAGGCCGAGTTCTTCACCAAGCTGCCCGATATCGACGAAGAGATCGAGCTGGTGACCTACATCGCCGCCGAAGGCGACATCTCGACCGACCTGCTGTCGCCCGGCAACCAGGCGCATTCGCGTTCGGACCGCGAGCTGCACGGCAAGTGCATGATCTCCGAGGCGGCGCAGAAGGAAATCGAGGCGCTGAAGCTGCAGCACCCGGGCAAGCGCGTGATGCTGATCGCCGAGAAGGGCACCATGGGCGTGGGCTCGTCGCGGATGTCGGGCGTCAACAACGTGGCGCTGTGGACCGGCAAGCCGACCTCGCCTTACGTTCCCTTCGTGAACTTCGCCCCGGTCGTGGCCGGCACCAACGGCATCTCGCCGATCTTCCTGACCACCGTGGGCGTGACCGGCGGCATCGGGCTTGACCTGAAGAACTGGGTCAAGAAGGTCGACGCCGACGGCAAGCCGATCCTCAACAATGACGGCAACCCGGTGCTCGAGCAGAAATACTCGGTGGCCACCGGTACCGTGCTCAAGATCGACACCAAGGCGATGAAACTCACGGACGAGGACGGCAAGGAGCTGGTCGACGTCTCCTCCGCATTCACGCCGCAGAAGGTCGAGTTCATGAAGGCCGGCAGCTCCTATGCCATCGTGTTCGGCAAGAAGCTGCAGACCTTTGCCGCCGAGACCCTCGGCGTCGAGCCGACCCCGGTGTTTGCACCCTCGAAGGAAGTGTCGGTCGAGGGCCAGGGCCTGACCGCGGTCGAGAAGATCTTCAACAAGAACGCGCTCGGCACCACTCCGGGCAAGACCCTGCACGCGGGCTCGGACGTGCGCGTCAAGGTCAACATCGTGGGCAGCCAGGACACCACCGGCCTGATGACCAGCCAGGAGCTCGAGGCGATGGCGGCCACCGTCATCTCGCCGACCGTGGACGGCGCCTACCAGTCGGGCTGTCACACCGCATCGGTCTGGGACAAGAAGGCCGAGGCCAACATCCCGCGCCTGATGAAGTTCATGAACGATTTCGGGCTGATCACCGCGCGCGATCCCAAGGGCGAATACCACGCCATGACCGACGTGATCCACAAGGTGCTCAACGACATCACCGTGGATGACTGGGACATCATCATCGGCGGCGACAGCCACACCCGCATGTCGAAAGGCGTGGCCTTCGGCGCCGACAGCGGCACCGTGGCGCTGGCGCTTGCGACCGGCGAGGCGACCATGCCGATCCCCGAGTCCGTGAAGGTCACCTTCAAGGGCAAGATGGCCGATTACATGGATTTCCGCGACGTGGTGCACGCCACCCAGTTGCAGATGCTCGAACAGTTCGGCGACAACGTCTTCCAGGGCCGCGTGATCGAGGTGCATATCGGCACGCTGCTGGCCGACCAGGCCTTCACCTTCACCGACTGGACCGCGGAGATGAAGGCCAAGGCCTCGATCTGCATCTCCAACGACGAGACCCTGATCGGCTCGCTCGAGCTTGCCAAGTCGCGCATCCAGGTGATGATCGACAAGGGCATGGACAATGCCGCGCAGACGCTGCAGGGCCTGATCGACAAGGCCGACAAGCGCATCGCCGAGATCCGCTCGGGCGAGAAGCCCGCGCTGACCCCGGACGCGAGCGCCAAGTACTTCGCCGAGGTGGTCGTGGATCTCGACAAGATCGACGAGCCGATGATCGCCGACCCGGATGTCAACAACGCCGACGCCTCGCGCCGCTACACTCACGACACCATCCGCCCCGTCTCCTATTACGGCGGCGAGAAGAAGGTCGATCTGGGCTTCGTGGGCTCGTGCATGGTGCACAAGGGCGACATGAAGATCGTCGCGCAGATGCTGAAGAACCTCGAGAAGGCCAACGGCAAGGTCGAGTTCAAGGCGCCTCTCGTGGTGGCCGCGCCGACCTACAACATCATCGACGAGCTCAAGGCCGAGGGCGACTGGGAGATCCTGCAGAAATACTCGGGCTTCGAGTTCGACGACATGTTCCCGAAGACCCAGGCGCGCAAGGAGTACGAGAACATCCTCTATCTCGAGCGTCCGGGCTGCAACCTCTGCATGGGCAACCAGGAGAAGGCCGCCAAGGGTGACACGGTGCTCGCCACCTCGACCCGCCTGTTCCAGGGCCGCGTGGTGGAGGACTCGACCGAGAAGAAGGGCGAGTCGCTGCTCGCCTCGACCCCGGTGGTGGTGCTTTCGGCAATCCTCGGCCGCACGCCGAATGCCGACGAGTACAAGAGCGCGGTGGACGGCATCAACCTGACCAAGTTCGCCCCGCCGACCGCGACCCCCGAGACCACCCGCTCGGTGCACTTCTGATCGGCTGAGCGCCGGGGCGCGTGACGCCTCGGCACACCGCTGGACAAACGAAAAGGCCGCGCTCTGGCGCGGCCTTCTCATGTTCGGGGGCATCGCAAGGGTGGCGTCCGCCGCGCGGGCGCTGATCGACCGTCGATAAGCCGCCCTACCCCGCGACCACCTCCTGCCGCTGGGTGCCCAGCCCCTCGACGCTCAGCTCCATCACGTCGCCGGCGCGCAGGAAGCGCGGCGGGGTCATCCCGAGCCCGACACCCGAAGGCGTGCCGGTCGCGATCAGATCACCCGGCACCAGCGCCATGAAGCGGCTCATGTAGGAGATAATCTCGGCCACGCCGAAGATCATGTCGGAGGTATCGCTGTCCTGCACCGTCTCGCCGTTCAGGGCCAGCGACAGGCGCAGCGCCTGCGGGTCGGGCACCTCGTCGGCGCTCACCAGATGCGGCCCGCAGGGGCCATATCCCGGCGCCGACTTGCCCTTGATCCACTGCCCGCCATGTTCCATCTGCCAGGCCCGCTCCGACAGGTCGTTGACCACGCAATAGCCCGCCACGTGATCCAGCGCCTCGGCCTCCGAGACCTGCCAGCACGGCTTGCCGATCACCACGCCGAGCTCGACCTCCCAGTCGGATTTCTCCGACCCCGGCGGCAGCATCACCGCATCATTGGGCCCGGCGAGCGCTGAGGCCGCCTTGGAGAACAGGATCGGCTCCTTCGGGGGCTTGGCTCCGGTCTCGGCGGCGTGCTTGGCGTAGTTCAGCCCGACGCAGAGGAAGTTCGGCACACCGCCAAGGCAGGCGCCGATGCGCGCGCCTTCGGGCAGCACCGGCAGCGTCGCGAGGTCGATGGCGCGGATCGCCTCCAGCGCCTCGAGCGAGACGCCGTTACCTGCAAGATCCGGGACAACGCCGCTCAGGTCGCGCATCTCTCCCTGGCTGTCCAGCACCACCGGCCGTTCCTGCCCCTGCGGGCCCACTCGCATCAGTTTCATGTCTCGTCCTCCTGGTCTGCGGCCGCCGCCTCGGCTTCGAGGGCAGCGGCAATGTCGTCTGCAAGCTGGCCAGGTGATCCTCGACCGCGCGGGTCACCGCGCTCACGTCGCGGGCCCTG
>NZ_DS022276.1:3198100-3205397 GCF_000153725.1 Salipiger bermudensis HTCC2601
GGCTTTGATCACCTCTTACGGTCGACCCGACCCCGTTCCGCCTGTCCCGCTTCGGGGCGCTTGCGGGCGCCGCAGCCCCAGCGGCAGCGGCGGAATGAGCGACTGAAAAATTCCGTTTATCGGCCCGCAAACCGATTGAATTGGACCCTAGGGGCTGAGCCCCGTTCACTACCCGTCAACTCTGGCGGACAAGATGACAAGGACATGACAGCATGATCGAAAAGATCCGGATCGCGGAACTGACCTCGGAAGAGGCGCGCCAGGAACTCACGTCCGAGGCGGTGGTTCTGCTGCCCATGGGCTCGCTCGAGGATCAGGGCATCCACGCGCCGATGGGCGATTATATGGCTGCCGACCTGATGGCGATGGAGATCGCCAAGGCGGCCCGCGAGGATGGCGTCCCCACCTTCGTTGCGCCCGTCATCCCCTTCGGCGGCAAGGACTATTTCGAGTCGAGCCACGGCGGCATCTCGATCTCGCACGCAACGCTTTGCGGCATCCTCGACGACATGTTCGGCTGCCTCGAGCGCCACGGCATCCGCAAGCTGATGATCGTCAACGGTCATGGCGGCAACGTTCCCGCGATCACCGAAGTGGCGCTGCGCTGGCGTCAGAAAGCCGGGCTCTTCATCCCGTCGATGTATCTCTGGCAGGTCGCTTATGGCGAACTGCCCGCCCTCATCGGGGCCGACAAGGCCAAGGCGAGCTCGGGCCATGGCGGCGACCCGCTGACCTCGGTCGGCCTGCACTTCTACCCCGACCTGATACGTGCCGACATGATCAAGCCCGCCCCGACCGGCAGCGAGATCAAGGGCATGAAGATCGGCGGCTTCTCGTCGGTGGTCTATGACGGCGCCAAGATCCAGGCGCCCATCGAAGCGCTCGAGGCGACCGAGACCGGCGCCTATGGCTGCGATCCCACCCTGTGCTCGGCCGAGACCGGCGACGTGCTGGTCAAGCGCCTTGCTGCCATCGGTGCCGGCCTGGTCCGCGACCATGTCGCCAAGGGCCTGCACGACTGATCCATCACCAAGACCGGCGACCAAACCGGCAAACCCACCTATCAACATCGAGGTTTATCCCAATGAAAACCAAGACACTTCTCAGCATGGCCACGGGCCTTGCGATGATCCTGGGCGGTGCCGCCCACGCCGAGACCACCTGGAAGATGGCGACCAAGATGCCGGTCGACAGCCCCGAGGGCCAGGTCTTCGAAAAGTTCGCCGAACTGACCGAGGAATACACCGACGGCGAGCTCAAGATCACCGTCTATCCCAACGAGCAGCTCGGCAAGGAGAACGCGGTTCTCGAGCAGCTTCAGGCCAACATCGTGCAGATCTACGCCGAGGGCTTCGGCTACATGAAGAAGTGGGAGCCGGCGCTCGGCTGGCTCGCAGGGCCCTACGCCTTCGACGATTTCGCCCACTGGCAGCGCTTCATGAACTCCGACACCGTCAAGGGCTGGTTCGACAACGCCGCTGCGGAATCCGGCGTGCGCCCGCTCGGCGACCCGACTCTGGTGCTGCGCGGCCCGTTCCGCGTCACCGTGTCGAACGTGCCGGTCGAGAGCGCGGCCGATTACGAAGGCCTGAAGATGCGCATGCACGAGAACAAGGTGGCGATCGACACCTGGGACAATCTCGGCGCAGAAGTCATCACCCTGCCTTGGACCGAGGTCTACCAGTCGATCTCGAAGGGCATCGTGCAGGCGGTGAACTCGCCCATCGCGCTGGTTGAATCGATGCGCTTCAACGAGGTCGCGCCGTATATCACCCGCATGGACGAGTACTGGCAGTCGGTCGGCTTCATGGTCAACGAAAGCGCCCTCGAAGCGCTTGACGAAGACACCCGCGACGGCCTGCTGAAAGCCTATGCCGAGGCCGGTGAACTGTCGCAGGAGATCATGTTCTCGGTCGCCGACGAGAGCATCGAGCGCATGGTGGCCGATGGCGCCACCTATACCGAGATCGACATCTCGCCGCTGGTCGAGAAGATGGCCACCTTCTACGCCGACATGGCCGAATCCGGCGAGCTGCCGGAAGGCTTCCTCGAGGCGGTCGAAGCAGCACGGACTCCCACCCAGTGACACCGCTCGACTATCAACCGGAGGGCCCGCTTCAGCGGGCCCTCAACCGCATCGACCGGCTCAACTGGTCGCTCGGCGGGGCCTTCCTGTGGATCTCCAATATCTGCCTGCTGGTGATGCTGGGCCTCACCACCGCAACCATCATCCTGCGCCCGATGAGCATGGCCCCCTATTGGATGTGGCCGTGGACGATGGTGTTCTTCATCTGGCTGAGCTTCTTCGGCTTCTTCGCGCTCTACGCCCGGCTCAAGGACGTGCGCATCGATTTCGTCGCCGAGCGCCTCGGACCGTCGGGCATGGTCATCACGCGCATCGTCTCGGATGCCGCGACACTCGTGGTCACCGGCGTGCTGATCCTGCAGATCCCCAAGGTGATCGCCACCTCGAACGGGGTCTATGACGGGGCCATCCTGCCCGCCGGGTTCGAGCTGCCACGCCTCGCGCTCTCGGTTCCCCTCTTCATCTCGACGGTGCTCGTCGCGCTGACCGCCGTGCTCGACATCGTCAAGCTCGCGGCAGGCATGCCCGAGAACGTCACCGACCATCACCCGGAAGTCTGACCTATGGCCTGGATCCTCTTCGGCACCTTCATCGCGCTGATCCTCATGCGCGTGCCCATCTCCATCGCCATCGGCACGGCGACGGTTCTCACCTTCCTGACCTCGGACTTCTCGACCGCGCTGCAGATCATCCCGCAGCAGATGCTCGAGGGCGTCAACAAGGCCTCGCTCACCGCAGTGCCGTTCTTCATCATGGCCGGCAACCTGATGAACGCGACCGGCGTGACCGAGCGCATCTTTGCCTTCGCCAACTCGCTGGTGGGCCATCTCAAGGCCGGCCTCGCACAGGTCAACATCCTGTCTTCGATGATCTTTGCTGGCATCTCGGGCGCCGCCGTGGCGGACTGCGCCGGCCTCGGCGCCATCGAGATCAAGGCCATGCGCGAGCGCGGCTACAAGCCTGATTTCGCCGCCGCGATCACCGTTGCCTCCTCGGTGATCGGGCCGCTGATCCCGCCGTCGATCGGCCTCGTGCTCTACGCCTTCCTGGCACAGCAGTCGGTCGAGCGGATGTTCCTCGCGGGCCTGATCCCGGGCATCCTGGTCGGCCTGTCGCTGATGCTCTACGTGCGCTTCCGCGCCCAGTTCGAGGAGTTCCCGACCCAGCCGCGCGCCACGGTGCGCGAGGTGGCGGGCACCGCCAAGCACGGCTTTCTGGCGCTCGTCGCTCCGGCGATCATCCTTGGCTCGATCATGTTCGGCTTCGTCACCGCCACCGAGGCGGGCGTGCTGGCCTGCATCTACTGCATCCTGATCGGCATCTGGTACAAGGAACTCACCTTCCGCGCCTTCTTTGCTGCGCTCAGCGACACCGCCATGATGACCGCCGTGATCATGATCATCATCGCCTTCTCGATCGCGATGGGCTGGCTGCTGGCCATCGACCAGACGCCGCAGAAGCTGGCAGACTTCACCTTCTCCTTCACCGAGAACAAGAACGTCTTCCTTGGCCTGCTGCTGATCTTCATCATCCTCGTCGGCTGCGTCGTCGAGGGGGTGCCGGCCAAGCTGATCCTGGTGCCGACGCTGCTGCCGCTGATCGACGCCTACGGCATCGACCGGGTGCATTTCGGCATCATCATCCAGCTTGGCCTGCTGCTCGGCATCGCCACGCCCCCGATGGGCATCGGCCTCTACATCGTCGCCGAGGTGGGCCGTGTCCGCTTCGAGAAGGTGACGATGGCGGTGCTGCCGATGCTGATCCCGCTGGTCGCCGTGCTGCTGCTGCTCACCTACGTGCCGCAGACCGTGACCTTTCTGCCGGACCTGATCCTCGGGCCGCAGAACTGATCTCCTGACATAACGACAAAAGAAGGGACCTCACATGTCCAACCTCGTCTACAAGCTCAACCCGATGCCCGAGAAGATCCCGCAGGAGAAGCTCGACCGTCTCGCCAAGCTCGAGACCGCCACCATCGGCCACTTTTACCACTACGGCTTCGCCGCCCCGGCGATCCAGCCGGTGCTGCCGGGCAAGGTCGTTGTCGGCACGCTGGCGACGCTGGCAATCCCGGGCCTCGACTCGACGCTGCTGCACCACTGCCTGAGCCAGTGCGGACCGGGCTACTTCCTCGCCGTGGATCGCCTCGGCGACACCAAGTACGCCTGCTGGGGCGGCGGCGTGACCCGCATGGCGGCAATGATCGGCCTCGAGGGCGGCTGCGTCGACGGCCCCCACACCGACACCGCCGAGATCGCCGAGCAGGACTTCGCCATGTGGTCGCGCGGCGCCTCGCCGGTCACCACCCGCCTCTACAACACCGGCGGCGGCTTCAACGTGCCGGTCTCGATCGGCGGCGCGGCTGTGCTGCCGGGCTACGCTGTGCTCGCCGATGATTGCGGCGTGCTGTTCATCGCGCCGGAAGACCTCGACGACGTGATCGAGCGCGGCGAGTTCCTCACCGAGCGCGGCCGCGTCAACGAGGCCAAGGTCACCGGCGGCACCCATCTCGGCGAGATGTCCGGTGCCACCAAGATGGTCGAGGAGAAGACCAAGGGCTGAGGCCTAGAGGTCCTCGAAGGAGCTGTACCGCCCATGGTCCCTGCACCACGCCCTCGCCGCCTCGCGCGCAAGCTCGAGCACTTGGCCCACCTGCTTTCGGCGGGCGCGGTTGGCGTGGGTGCAGGCGACATGCAGCGGCGCCAGCCCTTCGGTGGCCGCGATCTCGACAACCTTGCCGCTGGCGATCTCGTTCTCGAGCGCCGCCAGCGGCAGCGCCGAGGCACCGTAGCCCAGCCGGACCATCTCGCAGATCGCCGAGAGCGAATTGCCGTAATGGCGCGGCGCAGTGCGTTCCGCCATGTCGTCGACATAGTCGGCCACCGGATTGAACAGCGGCGAGGTCTTCGGGTAGTGGACCAGCGGCAGCGCCCGCAGATCGTCCGGACTCATCGGCTGAGGAAGGCCCTCGATGACATCTCCGCGCGACACCCAGCCGACTTGATACTCGACCCCGAAATCCGCGCCCCGCGCCCGGTCGCCGGACGCGGTGAAAGCCGCGTCCAGCGTGCCTGCCTCGACCAGACGGCGCAATTGCAGATCAGAGCCGAGGTAGATGTCGATCGTCATCTCCGGCAATTCGGCCAGCAGCGCCTCGCGCAGGCGCGGGCCCCAGGTCAGCGCAGCCATACCCACAAGGCCAAGGCTCACGCCGCGCTTGTGCCGGTCCTGCAACCGGCCCAGCATGGCCTCGCGCAGGTTCAGGAACTGAACCGCGAATTCCGCAACTTCCAGCCCCTGATCGGTGAGCACGAAGCCGTCGGCCTCGCGGTCGATCAGGGTCTTGCCAAGATCCTTCTCAAGCGCCGTGATGCGCGCCGAAACCGCGGGCTGAGTCAGCCCGAGATATTCGGCCGTCTGCCGGTGTTTTCCGAACTGGCTCAGCCAGTAGAAGGCCTCGAGCTGCTTGAGATTCATTTCCATTCCCCAAAGATGACCGACCCAAAGGAGCAAACATGACCGTCGCCGTCTACCTTCCCCTCGCAGACAAGGCCCAGTGGTGGGTAGAGATGCTGCAGGAGCTGATGCCCGGCTGGGACATCGCCGCGCTGGATGACATCACCGACCCTGACGCCGTCACCTATGCCGTGGTCTGGCGGCCGCGTACAGGCGATCTCGCAAAATTCAGCAATCTCAAGGCCATCGTCTCAATCGGAGCGGGCATCGACCACGTTTTGAACGACGAGGAGTTGCCGCAGGGCGTGCCGATCATCCGCACCGTGGGCGATGACCTGACCCAGCGCATGCGCGAATACGTGGCGCTGCACGTGCTGCGCCATCACCGCGACATGCCGCGCCAGCTGCAGGCCCAGGCCGAGCTCGACTGGCACGCCATCGTGGTTCCGGTGGCCCCGAACCGCACCGTGGGCGTCATGGGCCTCGGCAATCTCGGCGCCGCCGCGGCGCAGACGCTGTCGATGCTGGGCTTCAACACCCGCGGCTGGTCGAAGTCGCCCAAGTCGATCGAGGGCGTCGAGACCTTCACCGGCCCCGAGCAGATGGACGCCTTCCTCGACGGCTGCGAGATCCTCGTGAACCTGCTGCCTCTGACCGAGCACACCACCGGCATCCTCAACGCGGATCTGTTCGGCAAGCTCGCCGAGGGTGCCTGCGTGATCAACTGCGCCCGCGGACCGCACCTCGTGGATGGGGACCTGCTGGCGGCGCTCGAGAGCGGTCAGATCAAGCAGGCCACGCTCGACGTGTTCCACCAGGAGCCTCTGCCGACCGACAACCCGTTCTGGACCACGCCGGGCATCACCGTGACCCCGCACGTGGCCTCGCAGATCGACGCCGCCACCGGCGGGCGGATCATCGCCGCCAACCTCAAGACCTTCGAGGAGACCGGCACCTGCGCCGATCTCGCCGATGCGTCGCGCGGCTACTAAGACAAGACGCCGGGCGGTTTCCCTGCCCGGCGCGCTCTTGATCCGGCGGTGGCTGATCGCGCTCGATGCGCTGCCCCGGCCGCCGGTCGAAATCTTGATGACGGCGCGGCCCCGCTAGGCCGCGCCGTTTTTCATTCCGCCGGGCCTGGCTGCTCGCGCAGGCCACCCGAGGTGCTTTCCTCGCTCGCCGGGCCGTGGCCGAACTCTTCCAGCTCGGGCCGCGTGCCGATGGTGATGTGGTCGATATCCTCTGCGGCGAATCCACGGATGATCGACGGGATCATCGTGCTGACCAGGACAAAGATCGGCAGGCCCACCACGGTGATCACCTGTTGCAGCGCCGTCAGCCCCGCCTCGCCCGCCAGCAGGATCAGCATCGCCGCGACGAGCCCTTCGGCCACGCCCCAGAACACCCGCTGATGCGTCGGACCGGGTGTCGCCTTGCCGGTGCAGAGCATGTCGACCACCAGCGAGGCCGAGTCCGAGGAGGTGGCGAAGAAGATCGCCACGATCACCACCGCGAAGCCCTGGATAAACTGGGTGAAAGGGAACTGTTCGAAGAAGGCGAACATGGCCAGCGGCACGCTTTCGGCCACCGCGCTGCTGATCGCACCGGCGCTGTCGCCCATTGCCTCACGGGCGGCGAGGCCAAGGCCGTCGAATTCCATCGACTGCCAGCCGAAGATTGCGAACCATATCAGGGTGAAGAGCGACGGCGCCATGAGCACGCCGAAGACGAACTCGCGCACGGTCCGCCCGCGCG
>NZ_DS022276.1:3205497-3245173 GCF_000153725.1 Salipiger bermudensis HTCC2601
TGATTCAAAGCCATTTCCGAGGCCAGCTGGCCGGCGGCGGGGCCGATGCCGAAGCCGTGCCTGAGAAACCTGTGGCGATCACCAGACCCGGGGATCGCGGCGGCGTGGTCGATCACCGGAACCGCGTCCGGGGTCACGTCGATGATACCGCCCCATTTTTCAGCAATCTTCACATCCCTGAAGGCCGGGAAGACCTTCGTCACTGCGCGCAGCGCCTGGTCGAGCATGGCGTGCTGCGGTTCGGGATCGAGCACGCGGCACTTCTCGAACGGCGTCACGCTGTCGGCGCTCCAGCGCCGTGGCGTGATGAGCCCGTCCCAGAGGCCGCGATCGAGGGTCAGCGAGACCTCGCCGCGATGCTCCTTCAGGCTCTTCATGAAATGCGGCAGCAGGCGGAAGCTGTCGGGGGTGATCTGCACCTTGGCGCGGCCCCGGCGCGAAATCGTGTAGCCGCCGTCGAGCCGGGGGCGGATGCCGAACTGGCCGTTTCCGAGCGCGTATTTCGGCCCGCCCTCGAGCGGTTCGGTGCGCATCACCGAGCCGCGCACCCTGAGCTGGGGCAGCGACACGCCGAGATTGCCGAGAAACAGCCGGGACCACGCGCCGCCGGCGAGGATCGCCGCACCGCAGGGGATGCGACCGCGCTCGGTCAGCACCGCAGAGACGCGCCCGCCCTTGGTTTCGATGTCACGCACGGCGCAATTGGTGAGGATTGCAGCGCCCTTGGCGCGGGCGCCCTTTGCCAGCGCCGGGGCGGCGAGCGCCGGTTCCGCGCGGCCATCATCGGCGGTCAGAAGGCCGGCGCGGGCCGGAACCGTGCCGCCGGGGAACTGCGCCTGCAACTGCGCCTCGGTCAGGCGGCGCGCGCCGATGCCGAAGGTCTCGGCATCCTGCGCAACGCTCTCGATCCACGCCATCTCGGCGTCGGTCTGTGCGGTGTAGACGATGCCGGTGCGGCGAAAGCCGGTGTCATGGCCGGTGCGCTGCTGCAGCGTGTCCCAGATCCGCAGGCTCTCGATGCCCAGGGGATACTCGGCGGCGTCGCGGCCCATGCGGCGGACCCAGCCCCAGTTGCGGCTCGACTGTTCGCCGGCGACGCGGCCCTTCTCGATCAGTGCGACGCGAAAGCCCTGTTCGGCGGCCCAGAACGCGGCCGCGCAGCCGACGATGCCGCCGCCGATGATGGCGAGGTCGACCTCGCCGGGCAGCGCGGCATCGCCTTCGACGGTGTCGACATAGGGTCTCATCACAGCCCCGGCTCGTAGCGCCAGTTGACCACCAGTTCGGACACGCTGGCTGTGTTTGGCAAGGTGACGACGTCTGCCACGAGCTTGCCGAGGTCTTCAGGCTGGGTGATCTCGTGGCGCGGCAGGTCGTGCCGCAGGGTGAGATCGGTGGCAACGAAGCCGGGACAGACGACGCAGGCGCGCACGCCGTCGTCCCAGCCCGCCCGCCGCGCGGCGTGGGAGAGCGCCACGGCGGCGTGCTTGGTCATCTGGTAACCGGCATTAAGCCCCAGCACGCGTTTGCCAGAGGCCGAGGCCAGCACGATCACCCGGCCGGCACCACTGCGGCATAGCGCCGGCAGCGCTGCCCGGGTCAGGCGGAAGGGCGCCTTGACGTTGATCGAAAGGAGCGCGTCGAGCATCTCTTCCATTTCGTCATCGGGTTGCGGCTCTGCCGGCATCAGCTCGAGCGGCCCTGCGATCCCCGCGTTGTTCACCAGCGCGTCGATGCGCCCGAAGCGCGCCTCGGTGGCCTCGACGAACGCGCGGGCATCTTCGGCTTTGGCAGCGTCGTAGGGCACGATCAGCGGATCGTATTGCTCCAAGCTGTCGGGCAGCGAGGACGGATCGCGCAGGCCAAGCGACAGGGCGTAGCCGCGCCCGGCCAGTGCGTGGGCGATCGCCGCGCCGATGCCGCGGCTCGCCCCGGTGATCATCGCGACGGGGGCCTCGCTCATGCGTGTACCTCCTGCGCTGTCGCGGGTGTCACCGGGCCGCCTTTGATGCAGCGCACGTTCCAGCCTTCTCCGACCGGATCGAGCGGTGGCACGGCTCTGGCGCAGGCTTCCTCGGCGATCGGGCAGCGGGTGCGGAACGGGCAGCCCGAGGGCGGATTCGCCGGGCTCGGCAGCTCCCCCTTCAGAATGCGGTCGCCATCCGAGCCGTCGCCCGGGTGCAGCGATGGCGTCGCGGCGAGCAGGGCGCGCGTGTAGGGATGGGCGGGCGAGCCAAAGACCTTCTCGGCCGGGCCTTCCTCGACGATGCGGCCGAGATACATCACCACGATGCGGGTGCAGAGATGGCGTACCACGTGCAGGTCGTGGCTGATGAACAGCATGGCAAGGTCGAGATCGCGGCGCAGATCCTCGAGCAGGTTCACCACCTGCGCCTGGATCGACACGTCGAGCGCCGAGACCGGCTCGTCGGCGACGATGAAATCGGGCCGGGTCGAGAGGGCGCGCGCCACCGCGATGCGCTGGCGCTGGCCACCCGAAAACTCGTGCGGGCGGCGCTGCGCCGCGGAGGTCGGCAGGCCGACCTGTTCTAGCAGCCGCGCCACCTCGGCCTTGACCTCGGAGCCGGGCACGATGTTGTGGGTTCTGAGCCCGTCGGCGATCTGGGCGCCGATGCTGCGGCGGGGATCGAGTGAGCCGAACGGGTCCTGGAACACCATCTGCATTCGGCGCGAGAGCTTGCGCATCTCGGGGTTGGAGAGCGCCGACAGGTCGCGCCCGTCAAAGCTCATGGAGCCGGTGGTGGGCAGGTCGAGCCCCATCATCATGCGTCCCAGCGTGGACTTGCCGCAGCCCGACTCGCCGACGATGCCGACGGTCTCGCCCCGGGCGATGGTCAGGCTCACATCCCGCACCGCCCAGACATCGTGCGCTCGGCCCAGAAGCCCGTGGCGGGTGGGGAAGTTGCGGCCGAGATTTTCGGCCACGACCAGCGGCGCGGAGGTGTCAAGCTCGCTCATGTGACGGTCTCCCAGTGGAAGCAGCGGGTCACGCGGCCCGGGGCCGGGTGCTCCGCCTTGGGGGGATTGGCGGTGCAGCGCTCGGTGGCGAAGGCGCAGCGGGGCGCGAAGCGGCAGCCGCTGGGCATCTGGCGCGGCGAGGGCACCGAGCCGGGGATCGCGGTCAGCCGCTCGGCGCCGCCCTCGGGCACCGAGGCGATCAGCGCGGCGGTGTAGGGGTGGCGCGGGCGCTCGAAGACCTCGGCCACCGGGCCTTCCTCGACCACCTCTCCCGCATACATCACCGTCACCCGGTCGGCGATCTCGGCCACCACGGCAAGATCGTGGGTGACGAAGATCATGCCCATGCCCGGCGTGTCGCGCTTGAGCTGCGCGAAGAGCTGCAGGATCTGCGCCTGGATCGTCGGGTCGAGCGCGGTGGTCGGCTCGTCGGCAATCAGCAGGCGCGGGTTGTTGGCCACGGCGACGGCGATCATCGCGCGCTGGCGCTGGCCTCCAGAAAGCTCGTGCGGGTAGGCCCGCACCCGCTGCTCGGGGTCGGGGATGCCGACATGGCGCAGCAGCTCCACCACGCGGGTCTGCAGAGCGTCGCCCTCAAGGTCGTGATGGGCGCGGATCGCTTCGGCCACCTGCTCGCCGATGCGCAGCACCGGATTGAGCGCCGCGGCGGCATCCTGGAACACCATCGAGACCTCGTCACCGCGCAACGCGCGGATGCCTTCCTCGTCGAGCTTGGCGAGATCGACCGCCTTGCCCTCGCGGGTGGTGTAGTGTGCGGTGCCGCCGGTGACCCGCAGCGTGTCGGGCAGCAGGCCGGTCATCGCAAGGCCGGTCAGGGTCTTGCCCGAGCCGCTCTCGCCGACCAGCGCCACGGTCTCGCCGGGGCGGACGGTCAGCGACACGCGGCGCACCAGCTCCATGTCACGCACGGCGATCGACATGTCGCGGATCTCGAGCAGCGGGGCGTCGGCATCGGCCTCGACCGGGGTGGCGGGTTTCTTCGCGGCGGCAGAGCGCGGCCGCAGCCAGAGCGCGCCACCGGCGGTGACGGCGCGGGGATCGAGCGCCGATTGAAGACGATCGCAGAGCAGGTTGAAGGTCAGGATGGTGCCGGCAAGCGCCAGCGACGGCCAGACCAGCAGCAGCGGCGCGACCTCCATGGCACCGCGCGCCGATCGGATCATCAGGCCCCAGGAGGGTGTCGGCGGCACGACGCCGAGACCGAGGAAGGACAGCCCGCTCTCGATTACCATGGCCGAGGCCACCACCAGCGACATCTGCACCAGCAGCGGCGGCAGCACGTTGGGCAGGATCGTGCGGACGAGGATCTTCATCGGGTGCGTGCCCATCGACCGCTGCGCGGTGACGAAGTCGAGCCCGCGCACCTGCTGCGTCGCGGCATAGACCACCCGCGTGTAGTTGGGCGTGTAGAGGATGGTCAGTGCCAGCACGAGCGGCCATGTGCCCGCGCCGAGGATGGTCACCACCAGCAGCGCAAGCAGCAGCGGCGGCAGGCAGAGGATGATCTCAGCGGCGCGCACCGTGACGAGCTCGACGGCGCCGCGGAAATAGCCGCCGAGCAGGCCGAGCGCGGTGCCGATGATGGCGGCGAAGATCGCCGAGCCCACGGCGATGAACAGCGAGGCGCGGCCGCCCCAGATCAGGCGCGAGAGCACGTCGCGGCCGAAATCGTCCTGGCCGAGCCAGTGTCCGGCGGAGGGGCCGGCGAAGCGGTTGGGGATGTCCATGCCGCGCACGTCCTGCAGGGGCAGGAGCGGGGCGAGCAGCACGGTGGCGACGATCAGCGCGGCGATTGTGCCGGGCAGGATCAGCTTGCGGGTAGACCGGCTCATTCAGCGCACCAGGGAAATTCGGGGGTCGAGCAGGGCGTTCACCACATCCACGACGAGATTGAGAAAGACGAAGAGGACCGAGATCGTCATCACGATGCCGACCACTTCGGGATAGTCGCGCGCATCGACGGCGGCGACGAGGTAGCCCGAGAGGCCCGGCCAGTTGAACACGAACTCGACCAGCACCGTGCCGCCGATCAGCGTGCCCATCTCGAGGCCGAGCACCGTCAGCACCGGGATCAGCGCGTTGCGCACCACGTGGCGGCGCAGGATCGGGTTGCGGGGCAGGCCCTTGGCGCGGGCTGTGCGCACGTAGTCGCGTTGCAGCACCTCGAGCACAGAGGCGCGGCTCATCCGGGTGATCACCGCCAGCAGCGACAGCGCCACGGTGCAGGCGGGCAGCAGCAGCAGCTGCAGGTGTTCGAGCGGGTCCTCGGAGAACGGCGTGAAGCCGCCGGCGGGAAGCCATTGCAGCTTCTGCGCAAAGATCAGGATCACCACCGAGCCCACCACGAAGACCGGCGTCGAGAGCGAGGCCGAGGCGAAGAAGGAGATCACCGCATCGGCCTTGCCGTCGGCGCGGATCGCCGCATAGGTGCCCAGCGGCACGCCGATGCCGGTGGCGATCAGCGAGGCCGCGAGGATCACCTCGAGGGTGCGCGGCAGGCGCAGGGCGATCTGCTCGATCACCGGCGCGCCGTCGCGGAACGACGCGCCGAGATCACCGGTGAGCACACCGGTCATGTGGTCGATATATTGCTGCCAGAGAGGGGCGTTGAGCCCCATCTGCTCGCGCAGCGCAGCGACGGCCTGAGGATCGGCGGCGACATTGCCCTGACTGAGCAGCAGCTCCGCCGGATCGCCCGGAATGAGGTGCAGGAGGAGGAACACCACCGAGACGACGATCCAGACGAGGAACAGCGCCACGAGGCTTCTGGTAGCAATATATCTCAGCATGGGGTCAGCTTCAGCCCAGCACGGTTTCTTCCAGCGTCATGCCGGAATAGAAGACAAGCTGGCCGGGCATCACGGTGAACCCTTCGGCGTTGGCGCGCATGCCGTAGCCCTGCGAGCGCCAGGACAGACCGACGACCGGAACCGTGTCGATGGCGATCTCTTCCAGCTCCTTGTAGATTGCCTTGCGCTCCTCGGTGTCGAAGGTGGCGCGGCCACGAGCGAAAAGCTCTGAGATCTCCGGGGTTTCCATGCCGAAGCTGCGCACGAAGCTCGGGGAGAGCGAACCGTCGACCACGGTGGCGAGGCCGTCGGGGTCGTTGTTCATCGCGGCGGTGCCCATCACGGCAAGGTCATAGGTGCCCTCGTTGCCCTTCTTCACCCGGGTCGACCATTCCGGCAGGTCAAGCTGCACGTTGATGCCGATCATCGACAGATACGCCTGGCAGACCTCTGCGGTGGACTGGTGCATGCCGTATTGCGCGGTCGACAGCATCACGCAGTCGAAGCCGTCCGGGTAGCCGGCCTCGGCCAGCAGCGCCTGAGCCTTCTCGGGGTCGTAGTTCCACGAGTTGGCCAGTTCCGGGTTGTAGAACTCGGAGCCCTCGGCGATCGGCAGGTGCTCGAGCGCGCCGCCGCGACCGTAGAACGCCGCCGCCGCGATGTCTTCGCGCTTGATGGCGTGGGCCACGGCCTGACGGACCTTCGGGTTGTCGAAGGGCGGACGCGAGGCATTGAAGGTCAGGTACATGAACGGACCGTCGGTGGCCTGCAGTGCCAGCTCGTCATTCGCTTCGATCTGGTCCATCGCCTGCCACGGCACGTATTCGACCAGGTCGACGTCGCCGGCCTCGAGCGCCGCCACGCGCAGGTTCTCGTCGGCATAGACGATGGCCTCGATATTGGAGACCTTCGGCATCTCGTCCTTGTAGTAGCCATCCCACGCAGAGAGCGAGATCGACACGCCGCGATCGGCGCTGTCATAGAGGAACGGACCCGAGCCCATGGTGGTGTCGCGGGCTTCGCCCTTCTTGATCATCGGCATGTTGAAATGCGCGAACCAGCCCGGCAGAACCGCCAGCGGCTCGTCGGTGACCATGCGCACGGTCTTCTCGTCCGGAGTCTCGACCGAAGTGATGGCGGCGAGCTGGCCCTGCAGGTAGGCGGCGCTGTCGGGCTTCTGCGCCTCGAGCACGTTCCAGGCGATATCCTCGGAGGTAACGGGGGTGCCGTCATGCCAGGTGGCGTCGCGCAGGGTGAAGACCCAGGCGCCCTCGTCGTCGACCTCCCAGCTTTCGGCCAGTTCGCCGCGCATCGTGCCATCGGGGCCGTAGCCCAGCAGGCCGCGATGGATCATCAGCTTGATGGTGCCGGCGGCGGTGCCGTTCGAGGCCCAGGCATCGAGGCTCGGCGGGTAGGTCGAGAGGCCGAAGCGCAGCGTGCCGCCGTCCTGCGCGTGCAGGGCCTTGGGGCCGAGGAAGCTCAGTGCGCCTGCGGCGGCGCCGGTGGTGGCGAGAAAGCCGCGACGGTTCATTCGCGTAGTCATTGAAGGTGTCTCCTTGTCGGGTTGTGGCGGGCTCTTCCTGGCCCTGTTGAATTGTGCCGGGCGGATCATTCCGCCGCGATCTGTGTTTCGCTGGTCTCATCCGGCGTGCCGTAGCCACCGCCCCCGGGGGTGATGACCTCGAGCCATTCGCCGGCGCGCAGGGTGCCGTAGCCACGCTCGAACGGGGCGCAGCCGGGGCTGGTGGCATAGCTGCCATGGCCGCCTTCGCCGCCGCCTTCGAGGCCCCAGGACCGCGACTTGTTGCGCGAGACGTCGACGCGGACCATGCACTCCTCGGTGGCGCGGTAGACCCGGCGCAGGCCCATGCCGCCACGGTGCTTGCCGGCCCCGCCGGAGCCGTCGACCAGCTCGTAGCGCTCGAGGATCAGGGGGTATTCGCCCTCCAGCGCCTCGACAGGCAGGTTCGAGGTGTTGGTGGCGTGAACGTGGATGCCATCGAGCCCGTCCGCCTGAGGGCGGGCGCCGCCGCCGCCACCGATGGTCTCGAGATAGACCCAGTAGGTGCCCGCGTCCGGCCCGCTCTGGCGGGTGCCCGAGAACACCGCAACCGAGCATGTGGAGTTGGTGCAGGCCGAGACCCGCTCGGGCACCGCTTGCGCCAGGGCGCCGAGGATCAGGTCGGCGACGCGCTGGCAGGTCTGCACCCGGCCGTTGACCGCGGCCGGGTGCTTGCAGTTGAGGATCGAGCCGTGCGGCGCGTTGACGGTGATCGGACGGGCAAGGCCCGCGTTGGGCAGCACCGTCGGGTCGATCACCGATTTCACGATGTAATAGACCGTCGCCAGCAGCGCCGTGCGGGTCATGTTGATCGGGGCGCGGATCTGCTCGGGCGCCTCGAAATCAAGCGACAGCGCGTCGCCCGCGACGGTTACCGTCACCGCGAAGGGGATCGGGTCATCGAAATCGAGATTGTCGAACACGTCCTCGAAGCGCCAGCTGCCATCGGGCAGGGCGGCGATGCCGGCGCGCATCTTGCGCTCGGCATAGTCGAGCAGCGCCTCGCCCGAGGCCAGCACCACATCCGGGCCGTGGCGCGCGCAGAGCTCCTGGAAGCGTTGCACGCCGACCCGGTTGGCGGCCATTTGGGCGCGCAGGTCCGACAGGCGCTCGCGCGGGACCTGGCAGTTCAGCAGGATCAGCTCCTGGATGTCCTTCTGCAGCTCACCGGCCTTGTAGAGCCGCACCGGCGGGATGCGCAGGCCTTCCTGGTAGATATGGGCATGCGCCCGGTCGACGAAATCCGAGTGGTGCGCGAGGTTCACCGTCCACGCCACGAGCTGGTCGTCGACGAAGATCGGCTCGGCCAGAACGATGTCGGGCAGGTGGGTGCCGCCGCCGCGATAGGCGTCGTTGCCGACGAAGACATCGCCCGGGCGCAGGTCCTTCTCGTCGTGATCCGCCAGCAGCATCGGGATGAAATCGAGGAAGCTGCCGAGGTGGATCGGGATATGCTCGGCCTGACAGAGCGTGCGGCCCTGCCGGTCAAAGAGCGCCGTAGAACAATCGCGGCGTTCCTTGATGTTGGTCGAGTAGGAGGCGCGGACCAGCGCTTCGCCGGTCTCCTCCACGATCGAGGAGAGCGCGGCACCGATGACCTCGACCGTGATCGGGTCGAGTGCGTGAGTGGTGGTTTGGCCGGTCATGCGCTGAGCTCCAGGATGAGGTTGTCGATCTTGTCCACGGTGGCGGTGACCCCGGGGGGCACCAGCGTTGTGGTGTCCATCTGCTCGACGATGGCGGGGCCGGCGAAGGCCATGCCGGGGGCAAGCTTCTCGCGGGCATAGAGCGTGGTCTCGGTGAACGCGCCGGTCTCGGGATACCAGACCTCGCGGCTTCCGATGACCGCTTCGCTGGGATCGGGATCGCCGAGCGCGCGCTCGGGCAGCTCGGCCTTCTGCACCAGGCCCATCGCCTCGGCGCGGAAGGTCACGCAAAGGATGCGCTCTTCGGGCACGGCAAAGCCGTAGAGCCGCTCATGCGCCTCGGTGAAGCCCTGCTTGAGCACCTCCAGCGTGGCCTCGGTCACCGGGCCGTCGGGCAGCGGGATCGACAGCTCGTAGTTCTGGCCATCGTAGCGCATGTCGATGCGGCGGGTGAGGCGGCGCTTGTCGGCGGGGATCGCCTCGGCGTCGAACCAGCCGGAGGCCTCGGCCTCGACCGAGGCCACGGTCTCGGCGATGATGCCGAGATTGGCGGGCTCGAGCGCGGTCAGGCGGGTGGCGGAGAAATCCGCACGCAGATCGGTGAGCAGCAGGCCCATGGCGCAGAGGATGCCCGGGCTGCGCGGCACGATCACCGTGGTCATGCCCAGTTCCTGCGCCAGCCGCACCGCATGCAGGGGACCCGCGCCGCCAAAGGCCATCAGCGCGTAGTTGCGCGGGTCGTGGCCGCGCTGCACCGAGATGACCCGGATCGCCTTGGCCATGTTCGCCGTCACCACCGAGATGATGCCCTGCGCCACATCCATGGTCTCCATGCCCAGCCGCTCGCCGAGCTTGGCGATGGCCTCGACCGCGAGATCGCGGCGCACCTTCATGCGGCCGCCGAGGATCTCGACCGGGTTGAGGATCTGCAGCACGATATTGGCATCGGTGACAGTGGGATCGGTGGCGCCGCGGCCATAGCAGACCGGGCCGGGATCGGCGCCGGCGCTTTCCGGGCCGACCTTCAGCAGGCCGCCCGAGTCGATCGACGCGATCGAGCCGCCGCCGGCGCCCACGGTGTGGATGTCGAGCATCGGCGCCTTGATCGGGTAGCCATGCACGACGCTTTCATTGGTCTGCGCGGTCTCACCGCCGGCCATGAGCGCCACGTCCGAGGAGGTGCCGCCGACGTCGAAGGTGATGATATCGTCAAAGCCCGCGCGGGCGCCGATGGCCTGCGCCGCGACCACGCCGGTGGAGGGGCCCGAGAGCACCGCCCGCACCGGGGTCTGTGCCGCGGCCTCGAAGCGCACGACGCCGCCGTTGGACTGCGTCAGGTGCGGTGCCACCGGCAGGCCGAGATCCTGCAGGCGCGGGGTCAGCCGGCTGATATAGCGGTGCATGATCGGGCCGAGATAGGAATTGACCGTCGCCGTCGAGAGGCGCTCGAACTCGCGGAACTCGGGGGCGATCTCGTGGCTGGCGCAGAGGAAGACGCCGGGCATCTCCTCCTCGACGATGCGGCGCGCGGCCTGCTCGTGCACCGGGTTCACGAAGGCATAAAGGAAGCAGATCGCCACGGCCTCGACCCCGGCCTCCTTCATCGCGCGGGCGGCCTTGCGCACGGCCTCCTCATCGAGCGGTTTGTCGATCTCACCGGTGCGCAGCATGCGCTCGGGCAGCTCGAAGCGCAGCGCGCGAGGGACCAGCGTCTGCGGCTTCTCGGCAAAGAGATCGTAGAGGTCGGGCCGCTTCTGGCGGCCGATCTCGAGCAGGTCGCGGAAGCCTTCGGTGGTCAGCAGGCCGACCTTGGCGCCACGATGGGTGATCAGCGCGTTGGTGGCGACGGTGGTGCCGTGGCCGAGATAGGCGATGGCGGCGGCAGGATCGCTCTCGCTGCCCTCCGCGTGTTCCTTCATGCCTTCCTCGACACCCTGCGCGATGCCGCGCGACGGGTCATCCGGGGTGGAGGAGACCTTCCATACCTCGATGCGGCCGCTGGCCTCGTCGAAGAGGCATACGTCGGTGAACGTGCCGCCGGAATCAACGCCGACGCGCCATGTGCCTGCTGGGGTGATGCCTTGCGATCCGTCCATCATCGAAGTCTTGTCCTCTTGGCGTGTACGTCATGTATACAAGAAAGTGAGATCGATTCTGTCCAGCCTTGTTTTGCCTGAATGGAAACATCCGGCGGATATTTGTGAAAGATTGATGAATGAGCAGTCACATGATTGTGGATACGGGCAATAATGGCGCTTTGGAAGGGCTTTCGGCGCGGGATCGGGCGTATCAGGGTGTCCGGGCGGGCATTCTGAAGGGAGACTTTCCGCCGGGCAGCTTCATCGAGGAGGCCATGGCCTGCGAGGTGACGGGGGTGTCGCGCTCGCCGGTGCGAGAGGCGCTGAACCGGCTGGCGGCGGAGGGCTATCTCGAACTGCACCGGCGGCGTGGCGCCATGGTGCGGGCGCTTTCGGCCACCGAGCTGCGCGATCTCTACGAGGTGCGGCTGATGGTCGAGACCCACGCGGTGCGCAAGATCTGCCGCGAGAGGCGGGCGCTGCCCGAGGAGCTGCTGCGGCTCTGCGAGGCGCATGAGGCGATGCCGGCGGAGGACCTGCTGGGCTGTGTCGAGATCAACCGGCTGTTTCACCAGGCGCTGGTGGCGGCGGCGGGCAACCGCGTGCTGGTCGACGTGTTCGACGGGTTGCAGGCGCCGCTGTCGCGGGTCGCGATGGTGTCGCTGCAGCAGGGTTTCGGCAAGACCGAGGTGATCGAGGAAGAGCATCGCGAGATGATCGCGGCGCTCTCGGTTCATGACGAGGCACGGGCGCTTGCCGTGGTCGAGCGCCACCTCGCCCTGATGCCGCGCCTGCAGTCGGCGCTGTCGTCCTGACAGGACAGCGCGAGGCGGCTTGCGGTGCAGGGCGGCGCGATGTTGCAGCGGTCTGGCCTCCGGCGTTCAGCGGTCTGAGTGCAGCGAAGTGAGGCAAGCGGCTGTCGTTGCGTCCAATTCAAAACTTTTGTGACGCGGAAGAAATTTTTTATCGGGGAGGGTGCGTGGGGGTCTGGGCCTCGCGCGGTTCAGGCGGTGGCAAGGGCCCGATTGCTCCATGAAATATGGTCATTTTGAAAGGCGCGCTTGCCGTAGCGGCAAGCCCTGTATCTGTTTGCGGTCACGCCAGGGCGGGCGATCACGAAAACCCAAGCGATCGTCACTGCCCGTCGTCTAGGCAAATTTGCCGATGGTATGGTCGCTCAACCGTCCTGACGGGCCGCGTACCACGCCGCGAGATCGGCAATGTCCTCGTCGCTGAGCGGTTTGGCGGCGGCCTCCATCAGGTGGGCGCGGGGGCTCGAAGGCACCGGGCCGTCGCGATACATCTTGAGCCAATTGTAGATCCAGTAGCCATCCTGGCCGGCGATGCGCGGGGTGTCGGGGCGCTTGGGGGCCAGCCCGTCCGCGCCGGCGCCCTCGTGGCAGGAGGCGCAACTGGGAATGTCGTCGTGCTCGCTGCCTTGCGCGGCCAGTTCACGGCCGCGCTCGGGGTCGCCGAAGGCGAGCGGGTTGCCCTGCCAAGTGGCGCTCATCCCGGCATAGCGCGCGGCGATCCCGGAGATGGCCGCGTCGCCCAGCGGGGCGGCGAGCGGCTCCATGAAGCCGCTCTCGCGGTGGCCCTCGGCATAGGCTGTGAGCACCGTGGTCAGCCACGCCTCGGACTGGCCGGCGAGCTTCGGCGCGGTGCCCTCGCGGCCCAGACCGTCCTCGCCATGGCAGCGCGCGCAGGCAAGCTCCGGCTTGATCGCGCCGGGCAGGCCGCCGAAGCGGACACCGGCGCTGTTATAGCCTCCGGCCTCGCCGTAGGCAGCAATTTCAAAGCTTTCCCGGTCGAAGCTGTCATACTGCTTCAGGAATGCGGCGAGCGCCCAGGGCTCGTCATCACGCTCTTTGCCGGGCCAGGCAGGCATGCCGGTGTACTTGAAGCCGTGCCGCGCGATCCAGAAGAACTCCTTGGCGTCGTAATCCTCCGAGGTGAGCATCGGCGGCGCCGGACGCATGCCCTCGACCACCGGGTTGCGCGGGATGCCGGGGCCGCCGTGGCAGGTCAGGCAGCCGGTGGCGAAGTGCCCCGCACCGAGGCGGATCAGGCCGGGATCTTCGAGATCGACCTGCCGTGGCACCTCGAGCGAGACGGCACGGATCGCCACGGCATTGCCGAGATAACCGTGCAGGATGTTGGCCACGCCCGGCAGGTGCGGCACCGAGGCGGCGATGTTGTAAGGTGCGAGGAAGAAGAACGCGGCGCCGGCGACTGCAAGCGCCGCGAGGCTTGCGAGAATGTAGCGCCTCATGTGGTGGCCTCCGTCAGTTTCAGCGCCAGTCCGAGCCGGCGCAGCGCCGCGACGAGATAGATTGCGCCGCCCGCACCGGCCATCATCGCGCCCGCAACCTGCTGTTCCTGCAGCGCGCTGAGACCGAGATACCCGGCGCAGATGTCGCCGTAGAGATCGCGCGGCGACAGGCCGATCAGCGCGCCCAGAAGTGTCATGTGCATGGTGGTGGCGAGCAGCACCACGGCGCCGCCGAAGCCGCCTGCGGCGCGTACCGTGGCCCAAAGCAGCATTCCGGCGCCGAGAAAGCTCGCCTGTTCGAGGATGAAGCCGGTCGTGGTCAGCCGCGCCCAGAGATGCAGCGAGGGGAGGTGCCAGGCCCAGACCACCAGCATCTCGGCCACTGCGCCCAGCGTCAGCGCCATGGCGCCCGCGGGCAGGCGGAGTTTGGGCGCGTAGAGCGCCGGCACCACCGCGGTCACGCCAAGATGCAGCACCATGTGCAGCACCATCGAGCCGGTCGCCAGCCCCGGCAGCGGCGAGAGCCAGAGCGCGGCGAGCAGCGACAGCGCGAGGAGGCGGCACGAGCTCAGCATGTGGCGAAGACCAGCCCGGGGATCACGGTGAAGCCGATCGCCACAACCGAGAGCACGCAGAGCAGCAGCGCCACGTGGCCGATGAACCGGTCGCGGCCGCGCTCGGAGCTGTCGGTGATCTCCTCGAAGATCACGAAGACCCCGCCATAGCGCCGCACCGCGATCACCCCGAGCCACGCGATCAGCGCGGTGCAAATCAGGCCCAAAGCCACGATGATCCAGCGCGGCTCGAACAGCGATGCCATCGGGCCGGTCTTGGCGCACCAGATCGCCGCGACCCAGTAGCTGAGCAGGAAATGCGCCGCCCAGATCGAGGGCGCGGCCACGAGGATCCAGACCGAGCCCTGATCGATCACGCGGGGCGCGTCCCCGGGCGCGCTGAAGTGGCGTGGTTGCTTGTCGGAGCCGTGTCTCATGGGCCAACCCCCATCAGGAGCGGGAACAGCGCCAGCAGGGCGAAGATCGTCACCGCCGTGAGCGCGAGGAAGTGGGAGAACAGGGTGAGGTTCATCAGGTCGGCGCGGTACTCCGGCGTGCAATGGCCGAATTTCACCCGTGCCGCGACGTAAAGGTGCATCACCCAGTTCAGCAGCAGGTGCAGCCCCATCCACAGGATCAACATCCAGACCATGGCGTCGAAGCTCTGCACCGTCGGGTCGAGCCCCTTGGAATAGGCGGACCAGCACCACGCCCCGATCCCAAGCGCGCCCACCGGCAGCGCGCCGATCAGCAGCGCCATGGCGAGCCCGCGCTGTCCATGGCCCAGCGTCTCGCGCGCGGCGGTGGTCATCGCCCAGGTGCCGATCAGCAGCGCCAGCCCCAGCAGCAGCCAGCCGAAGCCCGGCAGATGCGCGGCGGAGGGCAGGAAATCGGGCAGGGCGGTCCAGTAGAAGAAGTAAGAGAACACCAGCCCCATGAAGGCGGTCATGTCGCCGGTCATGGTGATGAACACGGCCCACCAGCCCGGGGACCTGTTGCCCTGCGCATAGGTCGGCAGGGTGAGCCCGCGCCCGGCGTATTTCTCGGGCTTTTCCGGGATCAGAGAGGTGCCGGTCCAGAGCCACCAGAGCGTGAAGCCGACGAAACCCGCGCCGAAGATCAGGGTGATGGCCCAGAGGTGGAAGGTCGCGAGAATGAACACCGCGCCGAGGCAGAAGGCCGCGCCAAGGGTCAGGAAGCTCGGACCGCCGACGCGCTGCACAAAGAGCGGCCGCGCGTCGAGGATGTCGGTCACGATGAGCTCGCGCTTGCCTTCCTCGGCGTCGGGCAGGAACCACTCGCCCCGGTCGATCTGGTCCACCAGCCCCTCCTGCTCCCAAAGCGGGTAGCGGGTATGGATATAGGGGATCGAGCGCACGCCCCACGGCTTGTCAGGCACTTCCGCCGCCCACTCCATCGTCCCGGCGTTCCAAAGGTTGCGTTTCACCAGCGGCGCCTTGCCGCGCGGCCAGAGCACGTTCAACGCCAGCACCGCGAAGCCCGCCGCGAAGACGAATGCGCCGATGGTCGAGACCATGTTGAGCACCGCCCAGCCATCCGAGAGGTCATAGGTCCAGACCCGGCGCGGCATCCCCATGATGCCGGTCCAGTGCATCGGCAGGAACGCCACGTTGAAACCGCCGAACATCAGCCAGAAGCTCCACTTGCCGGCGCGGGCGCTGAGGTTCTTCTGGGTGACGAAGGGATACCAGTAGTGGATGCCCGCGAAGAGCGGGAAGAGCATGCCGCCGATCAGCGTGTAATGCAGGTGGGCGACGATGAAATAGCTATCATGCGCCTGCCAGTCGAAGGGCACCAGCGCCACCATCACGCCGGTCAGCCCGCCAAAGACGAAGATCGCCAGCGCGCCGCCGGCAAACAGCATCGGCACCGAGGGGCGCATTTTGCTCACCAGCATGGTGGCAATGAAGCAGAAGATCTGAATGCCCGTTGGCACCGCCACCGCCTCGGAGGCGGCGGAGAAGAAACTCAGCGAGATCTCGGGCAGGCCGGTGGTGAACATGTGGTGCACCCAGAGCCCGAAGCTCAGGAAGGCGACGCCCACGGCGCTCAGCACGATCCACGAATGCCCCACCATCGGACGGCCCGCGAAGGTCGGCAGCATGGTGGCGATGAGCGCGATCGAGGGCAGGAAGATGATGTAGACCTCCGGGTGGCCGAAGATCCAGAACAGGTGCTGCCACAGCAGCGGGTCGCCGCCGCGGTCGGGATCGAAGAAGGCCCAGCCGAAGGCGCGTTCCATCTCGAGCAGCAGGTCGCCGGCGATCAGCGGCGGGAAGGCGAAGAGGATCATCCCCGCCACCACCAGCACGTACCAGCAGTAAAGCGGCATCAGGTTCAGCCGCATCCCCGGCGGGCGCGATTTCAGCACGCCCACGATCAGCTCGACCGCGGCGGCGATCGAGCTCACCTCGATGAACGAGAGGCCCAGCAGCCAGATGTCGGTGCCAAGGCCGCTATAGGCCGGGTCCGACGACAGCGGCGTGTACATGAACCAGCCGCCATCGGGGGCCACGCCGAAAAAGATCGAGCCGCAGACGAAGATGCCGCCGATCACGAAGCACCAGAAGCCGAAGGCCGAGAGCCGTGGAAAGGGCAGGTCGCGGGCACCGAGGATTTCGGGCAGGATGATGATCGCCACCGCCTCGAAGATCGGCACCGCGAAGAGGAACATCATCGCCGTGCCGTGCAGGGTGAAGAGCTGGTTGTAGAGCTGTTGCGAGAACAGATCGTTGCCCGGCACCGCGAGCTGCGCCCGGATCATCAGCGCAAGGATGCCCGCGAAGACGAAGAAGCCGAACGAGGTCAGCAGGTACCACTTGCCGATGTAGGAGTTGTTGACCGCCGTGACGATCTTCCAGCCCGGCGGCTCGCGCCACGCCTCCATCAGGCGCTTGCGCTGCGCGGTGTCGCGGGCCTCGTCGTAAGGCTCGGGCGGGGGCAGGCGGGACAGGTCGATCTCGTCGGTCATGGGCGTGTCAGTCCAGGCTCATCAGGAAGGCGACGAGCCGGTCGAGCCGGTCACCCTGCAGGTCGGGATAGGGGGGCATGTCGATATCGGGCTTCATCTCGTGCGTGTCGGTGATCCAGCGCGCCATGGTCTCGGGCGTCATGTCGTAGATCCCCGCGCCCAGCTTTTCGCGGGCGGCAAGATGGGTGAGGTCGGGGCCCACGGGGCCTTGCGCGTCGGTGCCGCGGATGGTGTGGCAGGCGCCGCAGCCCTCCTCCTGGAAGATTTCGAAACCACGGTCGTCGCCAGCGACCTGCGCCGCCTCTGCCTCCGCGGCAAGCCAGGTGTCGAAGGCGTCCTGCTCCATCACGATGGCATCGAAGCGCATCAGGGCGTGGGCGCCGCCGCAATACTCTGCGCAGAGCCCGCCCCAGTTGCCGGTCTGGATCGGGGTCAGCGCCAGCGTGGTCTCGCGCCCCGGGATCATGTCCATCTTGCCGCCAAGCGCCGGCACCCAGAAGGAATGTATCACGTCATCGGCGGTGAGCCGGAAAAGCGCAGTGCGGTCGACGGGAAGCCGGATCTCGTTGGCCGTCACCACGTCGCCCTCTGGCGTCTCGTAGATCACCCGCCACCACCAGCGCTCACCGTCGACACGCACGGTGAGGTCGCCCTCGTCGGAGGTGATGTCGCGCAGGATGACAAGCCCCCAAACCAGCAGAGCACCCACGACCACCGTCGGAAACACCGCGCCGCCCCAAAGGATGAAGCGCCGCGCCTGCGTCTCGAGGGAGGGATCGACCTGTCGGCGATGGGCGTAGACAGCGGCGCCGATCACAAGGCTCCAGATCACCGCGGCGCCGAGCAGCAGCACCCAGAACAGCTCTTCGACGCGCTGCGCCTCGGCACCGGCGGAGGCCAGCCAGTTGTGGCGCCCGTCGCAGCCCGCGAGCAGCGCCGGAATGATCAGAAGAATGCCTCGCCGCAACCGCCTGCCCCGTCAAATTCGGTCCCTACGGAGGCGCAACCTGCGACAGCGCGTCGCGGTTCCCGAAAATGTGACGTGGAGTGAGATATTTGCGCGGAACACGCGGGCGGGGCGTCAGACCTTGCCGGAGGCCGAAAGCAGGATGGCGAAGGGGCGGGTGACGTCGATCTCGGCCATGACGATGATCAGGCTCGCGGTGAGCGGCACTGCCAGCACCGCGCCGGGCAGCCCCCAGAGCGCGCTCCAGAACGCCAGAGCGAAGAGCACGACAAAGGGGCTGAGGTTGAACGCCCGGCCCAGCATCCGTGGCTCGAGATAGCCGGCCACGAACATCTGCGCCGCGGTCAGCGACACCGCCACCAGCGAGGCCACGGTGAAGGAGCCGAACTGCGCGAGGCTCAGCAGCACCGGGAAGATCACCCCGATCAGCGAGCCGATATAGGGGATGTAGTTGAGCAGCGCGATGAGGATGGCCCAGAACAGCGCGAAGTCGATGCCGAAGAGCAGCATGACCCCGTAGGACAGCGCCCCGAGGATGATGTTCACCACCGTCTTCACCGACAGGTAGTCGCCGATCCGGGTGTTGATGCGGTTGATCAGCGCGATGGTGCGGTTCTCGGCATCGGCATTGCCCTCGAGCGCGAGGTTGAGCTTGCGCGCCATGCCGGCACGTTCCGCCGTCAGGAACGAGGCGTAGAGCACCACGAGGAACAGCGTGCCGCCAAGCCCGCGGATCGACAGGATCACCGGGCCGATGAAGGGCTGGATCTCGAGCCGGTCGAAGGTCATCGACCGCAGCTTGGCCCAGCTCGGCTCATCATCCACCCCGACGAGCTGCGCCACATGGGTCATCAGGCTGTCGAGATTGGCCTTGTAGCTCGGCAGCACGGCGGCGACCTGAGTGAAGGTGTCGAGCACGTAGGTGAACAGCGCCACCAGCACGACGGTGAAGGCCAGCAGAACGAGGATCCGCCGCAGGATCGACGGCAGCAGGCCGATCACCGGCACCTGTCCGAGCCGCGCGGTCACGTCGAACAGGATGTAGACCGAGATCACCGCGATCAGTACCGGCAGCAGCACCGGCTTGCCGATATGCAACAGGTAGCCGATCATGATGAGCAGCGCGAGCAGGTAGGTGGTTTGTCTCAGGGTGACCATCATGGGTGCATTTCGGTGTGGCGGGCCTCTGTTCAGTTGCGGCGTTCAGGTGCCGCTCTATCCTCATGGCATATCTAGGGTTTCCGCAACCCGATTACCTCCCCGCGACACGCTCGCAGGGCGAATTCTTTTGCGGATCTGCCCGGTTTCGCGTCAGCCGCCGCCCGCCGGTTGTCAGAGACCTTCGTGGAATTCCTCGATGAGATGGCTGACCACGGCGCGCATCTGCTCTTCCCCATCCTCGGGATGGGCCGCAGCCACCGCACGCTGCCGCGACGAGGAGTTGCCCTCGGCCACGATCTTGCGGCAGCGCTCGACTTCGGCCACGCAGCCGAGCGCCTCGGCATCCTCGGCGATGAGCAAGATCAGCTCCTCGGTGAGATCCTCGAAGGGGGTGATCTGCGCGGCGCCGAAATCGATCAGACCCTCGGTGATGCCGTAGCGCTGCGCCCGCCAGCGGTTCTCGCCAATCAGGAAGTTCTCATAGATCCGCCAGCGCAGGTTCTGCCGCCGCAGCCGCCAGAGCATCCGCAGGATGCACTGGTTGATCGCCGCCAGCATCAGCGCGTCCTCGAGCCGGGGCTGCACGTCCATGATGCGGGTTTCCAGCGTGGGGAAGCGGGCCGAGGGGCGCAGGTCCCACCAGATCTTCGAGCTGTCCTCGATGATGCCGAGATCGACCAGCGCCTGCACCGAGCGCTGGTAGTCCTGCCAGTTGGTGAAATGGGGCGGAAGTCCGGTGCGTGGCAGGTTGTCGAAAACCGAGATGCGGTAGCTCGCCAGCCCGGTGTCGATGCCCTGCCAGAACGGCGAGGAGGTCGAGAGCGCCAGCAGGTGGGGCAGGAAGTAACCGGCCTGCCGCATCAGGTCGGCGCGCAGCTGGTCGTCGCCGAGACCCACATGCACGTGCATGCCGCAGATCAGCATGCGCTGCACCACGCCGCCGAGATCGCGCCGCAGGTCGCGGTAGCGCTCCTTGTCGGTGTGGTGCTGGTTCTTCCAATGCGCCAGCGGGTGGCACGAGGCGGCGATCGGCGCGAGGTTGTAGCGCGCCGCGTGTTTCGAGATCGCCGCCCGCAGCCGCCTGAGATCCTCGCGCGCGGTGGCGATATCGGCACAGGGCAGGGTGCCGATCTCGATCTGGCATTGCAGGTATTCCGGGCTGACCTGCCCCTCGAGCTCTTCGCTGCAGGCCTCGAGAAGGCGCTTGGGCGCCTCGCTGAGCGCCAGCGTGTCGCGGTCGACGAGAAGGTATTCCTCCTCGATCCCGAGGCTGAACTCCGGCGTCTGCATCGGCCCCTCCCTTCGATGGCGTTCACCGAGGAAAGCAGAGCAGACGCCGCCGGGCAAGCCCGGCGGTCGGTCTCAGCCGTGATCTGCCAGAAGATTGGAGAAGCGCTCCTGCTGGAGCCCGAGCACCGACAGAGCGTCGTCCTGGTGCTGTTGCAGGATCGGAACCACGGAGCCGACCCCGTCCCAGGAGCGCAGGATCATCTTGGAGACGGAGAGCGACAGCTTGGTCGGGCAGTAATAGACCTTGAGCGTCTGGCTGCCCCCGCCGCAGAAGAAGCCGGCCTTGAGGGCCTGAAGCTGCATGAGTTTCACGTAGTCCCACGAGATGGCGCTGACACGTGATAGGTCGACAAGATGCTTCTGAGCCGGATGTGCATCGGGATGCCGGCTGTACTCGCGGAAGGTAGAAATGATCTCGTCGATCAGGATGCGGTCCTCGAACCGCGTGTAGACAAGTCCCGACCGGGGCAGGATTCGGAAAGCGACAGGCATACGGAGGCTCACCAACTGTTTGATAAAAAAGTACTCATTTAATCGGAGGCCGGCCGTCCGCTGACTCTGCGGACCCTCCTCATACCGTGCGGTATGCCTTGACCTCCACGGTGGCGCAAGTCTGGCTCGCAAGACTGACGAAAATCGCAACCGGCAAGACACGTCGCAGAACACATCCTGCACAAAAAATGCCCCGGACCTGGCCGGTCCGGGGCGCGTCTTGGCGTCGGCGAGATGGGCTGTGCGTCAGTCCATGGCCTTGAAGTTGAACTCGCCGCCTTCCTTGATCCCCGAGAACCAGCGTGCGGTGACGGTCTTGGTCTTGGTGTAGAAGCGGAAGGCGTCGGGGCCGTACTGGTTGAGATCGCCGAAGGCGGATTTCTTCCAGCCACCAAAGGTGTGGTACGAGAGCGGCACCGGGATCGGGAAGTTGATGCCGACCATGCCCACGTTGACCCGGTGCGCAAAGTCGCGCGCGGTGTCGCCGTCGGCGGTGTAGATCGCCGTACCGTTGCCATAAGGGTTGTCGATCACCAGCTCGAGCGCCTCGTCATACGATCCCGCGCGGACCTGGCTCAGCACCGGGCCGAAGATCTCTTCCTTGTAGATGTCCATGTCCGGCGTGACGTTGTCGAACAGCGACGGGCCCACGAAGAAGCCGTTCTCGTAGCCCTGCAGCGTGAAGTCGCGTCCGTCGACCACCAGCTTGGCGCCCTGATCCACACCCGAGCTGATCAGCCCCTCGATGCGGCTCTTGGCGGCGCCGGTGATGACGGGGCCATAATCGACGTCCTCGCCGGCGGTGTAGGGGCCGACCTTGAGCTTCTCGATGCGCGGCACCAGCTTCTCGACCAGCGCATCGGCGGTTTCCTGACCCACCGGAACGGCCACCGAGATCGCCATGCAACGCTCGCCAGCGGCGCCGAACCCGGCGCCCACAAGTGCGTCGGCGGCCTTGTCGAGATCGGCGTCGGGCATGATGATCATGTGGTTCTTGGCGCCGCCGAAGCACTGGGCGCGCTTGCCGTTGGTGGCGGCGCGGCCATAGATGTACTGCGCGATCGGCGTCGAGCCGACGAAGCCCACCGCCGCGATTTCCTCGTTGTCGAGGATCGCGTCGACCACTTCCTTGTCACCGTTGACCACCTGCAGCACGCCCTCGGGCAGGCCGGCCTCGATGATCAGCTCGGCCAGACGCAGCGAGGTCGAGGGCACGCGCTCGGACGGCTTGAGGATCATGGCGTTGCCGCAGGCCAGCGCCGGGGCCATCTTCCACAGCGGGATCATGGCGGGGAAGTTGAACGGGGTGATGCCGGCCACCACGCCGAGCGGCTGGCGCATCGAGTAGAGGTCGATGCCGGGGCCGCCATCGTCGGTGTACTCCCCCTTGAGCATGTGCGGTGCGCCCATGCAGACCTCGACCACCTCGAGACCGCGCTGCACGTCGCCGCGGGCGTCGGGCAGGGTCTTGCCGTGCTCCATCGAGAGCATCTCGGCCAGCTCGTCCATGTGCTCGTTGATCAGGGCGCCGAACTTCATCATCACGCGGGCGCGGCGCTGCGGGTTGGTCGCGCCCCAGGCCTTCTGCGCCTCGGCGGCCTTGGCGACCGCGTCGTTGAGCTCGTCCACGGTGGCGAGCGGCGTCTTGGCGATGGCTTCGCCGGTGGCCGGGTTGAACACCTCGGTGAAGCGGCCAGACGTGCCCTTCACGTGCTGTCCGTTGATGAAATGCGTCAGTTCTTTCATGATCGCGCCTCCTGCTGGTCGGGTTTGGCGACACCTTAGTCTTGCGCAAATGCAGGCGACAGAGGTAATCGGGCAAAAGGGTTTTGCAAAAATAGAGGTTCGTGGATGCGCGGGAACTGGGATGATTTGCGGATTTTCCTTGCCGTGGCGCGGGGAGACAGCCTCTCGGGCGCCGGCCGCGTGCTGCGCATGGACCCGGCCACGGTGGGACGGCGCATCGGGCGGCTCGAGGAAACGCTGGGCCAGCCGCTTTTTGCCAAGAGCCCGCAGGGCTACGCGCTGACCGAGGCCGGGGCGCGGCTGCTGTCCCATGCCGAGGAGGCCGAGCAGGCGCTCGGACAGGGCGCCGAGGCGGTGCGCGGCGCGGGCGAAGGCATGTCGGGGCAGATCCGCATCGGCGCGCCCGACGGCTGCGCCAATTTCCTTTTGCCGCAGGTCTGCGCCGAGATCGGCGCGCAGAACCCCGATCTCGAGATCCAGATCGTCGCCCTGCCGCGGATCGTGAACCTGTCGCGGCGCGAGGCCGACATCGCCATCGGCGTCTCGGCGCCCACCGCCGGGCGGCTGGTGGTGCAGAAGCTCGCCGACTACAAGCTGCACCTAGCCGCCTCCGAGACGTATCTCGCGGAGCATCCGCCGATCCGCAGCCGCGCCGATCTGCGCGAGCACCGCGTCGTCGGCTACATCCCCGACATGATCTTCGACAAGGAGCTCGATTATCTCGCCGATCTTGGCGTCGATCGCGTGCGGCTGGCCTCGAACAGCGTCTCGGTGCAGTTCCACTGGCTGCGCCAGCACGCCGGGCTCGGGATCGTGCACGATTTCGCGCTGCCGGCGGCGCCGGGGCTGCGCAAGGTGCTGGCGGAGGAGGTCGAGATCACCCGCAGTTTCTATCTCGTGCGCCACGAGGACGATCGCCGCCTAGGGCGGCTCAACGCCTTTGCCGAGGCGCTGGCGCAGGGGATTCGCAAAGAACTTACCCTGCTCGAAGGTCTGACTTGACAGATTGTCGCAGGCGCCGGACGCTGGATGCACGCGCAGAGAAGGCATGGAGGAGAGCCGGATGCAGGTGCAGCAGATTCTCAAGGACAAGGCGGATGACGGCGTCGTCACCGTGCCACCGGCCACCACGGTGGCCGAGGCGGTACGAATGCTGGCGGAACGGCGCATCGGCGGCGTGGTGATTTCGGAAGATGGCCAGACCCCGCTGGGGATCCTGTCGGAGCGCGATATCGTGCGGGTGCTGTCGGCGCAGGGTGCCGATGTGCTCACGGCCACGGTCGACGCGCTGATGACCACCAACCTTCAGACCTGCACCCGCGACGAGGACAGCAACGTGGTTCTGGCGCGGATGACGGAGGGCCGGTTCCGCCACATGCCCGTGGTCGAGGAGGGTGTCATGGTCGGAATGATCTCGATCGGCGACCTCGTGGCGGCACAGATTGCCGAGCTTTCGATGGAGAAAGAGGCGCTTCAGGGCATGATCATGGGGCACTGACGGCGGGCCCGACAGCGGTCAAGGGGTTGCATTCAGGGGCGCAATATTGTTGCGTGCCTGAAACTGACAGATCAGGGGCAGCCCTATGCGCATCGGCCTATATCCCGGCACCTTCGACCCAATCACGCTTGGCCATATCGACATCATCCGCCGCGCTGCGGCGTTGGTGGATCGACTGGTGATCGGCGTCGCGATCAACCGCGACAAGGGGCCGCTCTTCGATCTCGAGACGCGCGTCGCGATGATCGAGTCGGAATGCCGGGCCCTCTCCGAAGAGACCGGCACCGAGATCGTCGCCCACCCGTTCGAGAATCTGCTGATCGATTGCGCCCACGATGTCGGCGCGCAGATCATCGTCCGCGGCCTGCGCGCGGTCGCGGATTTCGAGTATGAATTCCAGATGGTCGGGATGAACCGGTCGCTTGATGACAGCGTCGAGACGGTGTTCCTGATGGCCGAAGCCCGGCATCAGGCCATTGCCTCGAAGTTGGTCAAGGAGATCGCGCGTCTCGGCGGCGACGTGAGCAAATTCGTCACGCCACCGGTGCACGAAGCGCTCGTGAAGCGCTTCGACGGAGCTTAGGCGCCGTAGACCGCGCGGCGGGCAATCTCGTTCTCGTGCCCGGCAATGTCGCAGTCCATGCGCGTGCGCTCGGGCAGGTTGCGCAGCGTGTAGAGCGTGCGGCGATAGGCGTAGCGGCGGTAGATGTTGTTCAGTACGGTCATGGTCACGGTCCTTCGTGTGTCTTGGGGCCGGCAGTCAGGCGCGGGCCTGACCGTAGACGGCCTCTGATGCGATGCGGCGCAGGTCGCCGCGGTAGATGTCCAGATCGAGCGCGGTGTCGAGCGACATCCGGCGCAGTTCGCGCAGGGTGCGCTTGTACCGGGCGCGCTGATCAAGACGGGTTCTGAGCGTTGCGATAAGGCGGGTCATGCGGTGTCTCCGTAGCTCCCCCCTTCGTTGCTGTTGGCGCTAACCTAGGGTTCGCTGCGGCGCAGCACAATTTCCGAAATTCCAACCCCGTCCTGCAATTTTTGCATGGCGCGGTGCGAGGCGATGTCGTCAGACGGCGCCGTCAGGAAGATCTTAACCTTCCGTGCGTAGGGTTAACGGCATCGAGACAGCCAATGATCAGGAGGTGATCGCATGGATATCCGATCCTTCGGGGCACGCCCGACGCGTCGGCTGCCGCAGGCCGCGCCGTCGCGCCCACGCACATCAGGCACGGTTCAGGGCACCGCACGGGCCGGCGACGCGCCGCCGCCGGGCCTGGCGATGTCGGATCCCATTGTCGCGCCGGGTGTGCAGCCTCGCAGCGCGCGGCATGGCTATGCGGTGGCGCGGCGGATGCAGAACGAGTGACCGTCAGGCAGGGGGGAAGGCAGGCACACAGGTTTGAAGACAGGCAGGTCCAAGGACAGGCATGCAGGCAGGCTGAAAGACAGGGCAGGCTGAAAGAGAGGCAAGAAACAGACAGGCAAGAGAAAGGGCGGGGCCGTTTCCGACCCCGCCCTGAAGGCTTTCATGGCGGTCCCGGGCCGCGATCAGATCCGCAGGATCAGATCAGCTTGCCCATGGCAACGGCGGTATCCGACATGCGGTTCGAGAAGCCCCACTCGTTGTCGTACCAGGTCAGGATGCGGCACATGGTGCCTTCCATGACCTTGGTCTGGTCGGTGTGGAAGATCGACGAATGCGGATCGTGGTTGAAGTCGATCGAGACATTGGCCTTGTCGGTGTAGCCCAGCACGCCCTTGAGCGGGCCGTCTGCCGCGGCGCGGATGGCGTCGTTGATCTCGTCCACGGTGGTGGTCTTCTTGGCCTCGAAGGTCAGATCGACGACCGAGACGTTCGGGGTCGGCACGCGGATCGCGACACCGTCGAGCTTGCCGTTGAGTTCCGGCAGCACGAGGCCCACGGCCTTTGCGGCGCCGGTCGACGTCGGGATCATCGACAGCGCCGCGGCGCGGGCGCGGTAGAGATCCTTGTGCATGGTGTCCAGCGTCGGCTGGTCGCCGGTATAGGAGTGGATCGTGGTCATGAAGCCCTTTTCGATGCCGATGGCATCGTTGAGAACCTTGGCCACCGGCGACAGGCAGTTGGTGGTGCAGGACGCGTTCGACACGACGATGTCGTCCTTGGTCAGCACGCTGTCATTGACGCCGTAGACGATGGTCTTGTCGGCGCCCGCCGCCGGGGCCGAGACCAGCACCCGCTTGGCACCGTTCTCGAGGTGCAGGGCCGCCTTGTCGCGGGCGGTGAAGATGCCGGTGCATTCCAGCACCGCGTCGACATCGCCCCAGGGCAGGTCGGCGGGGTTGCGCTCGGCGCTGACCTTGATCGGGCCGCGGCCGACGTCGATGGTGTCGCCGGAGACGGTCACTTCCTGCGGGAAGCGGCCATGGACGCTGTCGAACTGCAGCAGGTGGGCGTTGGTCTCGACCGGGCCGAGATCGTTGATCGCGATGACCTCGATGTCGGTGCGCCCCGACTCGATGATGGCACGCAGCACGTTCCGGCCAATGCGCCCGAAGCCGTTGATTGCGACTTTGACGGTCATGGGTATCTCCTTGCTATCGAAATACTGAAGGTTGGGCGCAGGTCATCAGGTTGCCGCCGCTAAGTCAACCTGCCCCGGGAGGCGGCAGAGCGATTAGCGCCAGAAGGCCATCCAATCCAGCAATGCGAAGAACTTACGCCCCAGAAACACCAAATGCTCCGAGCCCCAGATCAGGGTGTCCGCGGCCAGCGCAGCGAGGATCAGCAGCCCGATCCATATGGCGATCCGATTGGTCATGACGAGCCTGATGCCAGAGCGCGCGCGGGCTGTCACGCGCGATCTGGCGCGCTGCCGGGGGCGGTGGTCATCAGTTCCTCGATGAACAGGCTGAGAAAGGCGCCGCGCCCGTTGACGCCGGCTTTCCGATAGATGCCGTTGAGATGGGATTTCACCGTGCCCTCCGCAGACCCGCGCAGCTCGGCGATCTCGGGGATCGACAGGCCCTTGAGAGTGAACATCGCCACGTCCTCTTCCGACGGGGTCAGGCCCCAGCCGCGAAACTGCGCCGCGACGATGTCGTGAAAGGCGCCCGAGGCCAGCGACAGTTGCCGCTCGAGATGGGCCTTGCGCCGCAGCAGGGCCATCAGCCAGCGGATCTCGACGGCCACGGCGGCGATCAGGCTGAGCGCGGCTGCGAACTCGATCATGAAATGCCAGTGGGTGAAGGGGGGCCAGCCGATCTCGAGGCCGTCGCTGGCGACGTCGGCAAGGAAGAACGCCGCGCAGAGGCTCTGCACGGCGATCAGCGCCATCATCGGAGAGGCGCGCTCGGAGGCGGGCAGGACTCGATCCGTCATGGCTCGATCTTTGCACCCTCCGGCACGGATTTGGTACCTGTGATCATCGCCCGCGGCAGATTGACCCCGGTGCGCAGGCTGTCGAAGACCACCGCGCCGACATGCAGGAAGACCGAGATCTCCGCCCATGTGACCAGCGCCTCGTGGGTCTCCTCGACCCAGTCGACGCCCCAGAAGGCGTTGGTCGTCATCATGTAGCCGGTCGCCACGATGGCGGCGAGGGTGAGCAGCAGGTTGAAGATCATCAGCGCCCCGAGCGGCGTGTGCATCAGATGCACCCGGCGCCGCCCGGTGGCCATGTCTGTCAGTTGGCCACGGATGCCGGAGCGGCTTGGCAGGAAGCTCGAGAAGCGCGCCGAGTGCGGTCCGACGACGCCCCAGATCAGTCGGATCACCAGCAGCGCCGCGATGGCGTAGCCGATGGTCTCGTGCAGCTGGCTCTCGGGATCGGTGAGCAGGGCGTTGGCGATGAAGAAGCCCGCGAGGCTCCAGTGGAACAGCCGCAGCAGCGGGTCCCATATGTAATGGCGTGTCATGGGGGGCTCCCGAAAGAGGGGGCGCGGCCCGGGGAAACATCCGGGGGGACAGACGACGGGCCGCGCCGGGCGGCGGCTCAGTCTTCGGTCTTGCTGCGCACGACGTTCAGATCGGCGTCAAGATAGAGTTCGAACCGCTCGCCGTTCTTGAGGGCATAGACCTCGATCATGCCGTCCTCGTTGTCGATCTTGCGGACCTCGTAGCCCTCTGCGGTGAGCTTCCCTCGGATCTGGCTCTGGGTGGCGGCGTCGACGTCAGGCGAGGCGAAGGCCGGTCCGGCAAGGGCGAGGGCGGTCAGGGCGGCGGCGATGGATTTGATCATGGGGGTCTCCTGTCGAGGATGGACGGGGCCGGGGGATCCGGCGCCTCGTGGACAGGAGATGTCAGCCTCGGCGGGCCTGGACCATGCATCAAAGGATGCAGATCCGGGCCTCTGCAACTTTGGTTCAGGCCTTGCTTTTAAGGGCGGCCCAGATCCAGAGCGCCATGAAGACGAGGCTGGCGATGGTGTTCCAGCTGGCCATGGACAGGCCGAAAAGATCCCAGAGCACGTCGTCGCAGCGCTGGATCTCGGCGCTCATGATCTGGTTGAGAAGGTCGTCGGCACTGATGCCGGTGACCGAGCCGGAGGCGGTGCAGCTGGTCGGGCCTTCCCACCAGCCGCGCTCGACGCCGGTGTGGTAGAAGCCGATGCCGGCGGTGCTCAGCGCCGCAAGCGCACCGAGGCTCGGCAGCGCCGGGCCGCGGGTGGCCAGGGCGCCGAGCGCGATCACCACGGCGGCGACATGCGGCCAGCGCTGGTAGATGCACAGCTTGCAGGGCGGCAGATCGCCCAGGTACTGGAAGCCGAGCGCCCCCAGCAGCACAGCGACAGAGCCGGCGGCGGCCAGCAGGATGAGAAGGTTGCGGGTCGGTGTCATAGGTATCTCACGATATAGAAGCCGCCGACGAGCAGCAGCACGAAGAGCGTGAAGACGATCCCGAGGCGGCGCTCGATGAAGTGCCGGATCGGCTGGCCGAACCCCCAGAGCAGACCTGCGACCACGAAGAAGCGCAGGGCGCGCGCCACGATCGAGGTGACGATGAAGGTTCCGAGCGGCATCGCCGTCCAGCCCGACATAATCGTTATGACCTTGAACGGGAAGGGCGTCACGCCGGCGATCAGCACGGCCCAGAACCCGACGCCGTTGAAGCGTTCGTTGAAGGCGGCCATCTGGTCGGCCTTGCCCATCGACTCGAGGATCGGGCGGCCGATGCTTTCGAAGAAGAAATGCCCGATGCCGTAGCCCGCGAGACCGCCGAGCACCGACGAGACCGTCGCCACCAGCGCGATGAGCCAGGCCTTGCGCGGCGCGGCGAGCACCATCGGGATCATCAGCACGTCGGGCGGGATCGGAAACACCGAGGCCTCGATGAACGAGACGAGGGCAAGCGCCCAGAGCGCTTTGGGGTGGTCGGCCAGCGACATGGTCCAGTCGTAAAGGCGGCGCAGCATGGGCGATCTCCGTTTGTCCTCGACCGAGGAACCATGCCCGCGCGCGCCACGCAACAGACGAAAGCGTGTTGCCGGCTGGATCGCGTCCTGCGGGTGACACAGCGCTCTTCGCGGAGGCGGAAACCGGGGTCAGCCGCGCCGTCGCCTGCGCCGGCCGCCGCCCTCTGCATGGGCGTTGAAGCGGGTGTCGGGCAGGGTGACGTGCCTGGACAGCTCCGGGAACGGGTCGGAAGCGTGCGGGATCGCGTTTGCGGCCACGAAATGCTCCTGGAAACGTGGCTCGATGGCGGTCTCGACCTTGGTGATCGCGTGCACGTCGCGCTCGATCTGGCGCCGCGCCGCGAGGCTGCAGAGCGCGATGCGCGCTCCGGTGCCGGCGGCGTTGCCGGCCGAGCTGACCTTGTCGAGCGGCACGTCGGGAATCATTCCCAGCACCATCGCGTGCAGCGGCGAGATATGCGCCCCGAAGGCCCCTGCGAGCACCACCCGGTCGACGCGATCCACGCCGCGCGTATCCATCAACAGGCGCGCGCCGGCATAGAGTGCCGACTTGGCAAGCTGGATTGCCCGGATGTCACCCTGGGTGACCGTGACCAGCGGCCCGCCATCGGCACGGCCGTCATGCAGCACGTAGGCATGGGTGCGGCCCTCCGGGATGCTGCGCGCGCTGCCCGTCTGCTCGGCGGAGCCGATCAGCCCTCCCGCATCCAGCAGTCCCGCGATGCGCATCTCTGCCACCGCCTCGATGATGCCCGAGCCGCAGATCCCGGTGATGCCGCTTGCCGCGGTGGCTTCGGCAAAGCCCGGCTCGTCGGACCAGAGCGGGCAGCCGATGACGCGCAGGCGCGGCTCCTTTGTCCCGGGATCGATGCGCACCGCCTCGATGGCGCCGGGCGCGGCGCGCTGGCCCGAGCTGATCTGCGCCCCCTCGAAGGCCGGCCCGGTGGGCGAGGAGCAGGCCAGAACGCGCTCGCGGTCACCAAGCAGGATTTCGGCATTGGTGCCGACATCGACCACCAGCACCAGATCCTCCGACTGGCCCGGCTGCTCGGACAGCGCCACCGCCGCGGCGTCGGCTCCGACGTGGCCTGCGATGCAGGGCAGCAGGTAGACCTGCGCGCAAGCGGGCAGGGAGGTCAGACCCAGCTCATCGGCGCCAAGATCGAGGGCCGAGGAGGTCGCCAGCGCGAAAGGCGCCTGGCCCAGCTCCACCGGGTCGATGCCCAACAAAAGGTGGTGCATCACCGGGTTGCAGACGAAGGTGGCTTCGAGAATCAGCGCCGGGTCGATCTTGGCCTCGTGCGCGATCTCGCTGATCAGGGTCGACAGCGCCTCGCGCACCGAGCGGGTCATCTCGAGCGCGCCGCCCGGGGTCATCATGGCGTAGGAAACCCGGCTCATCAGGTCTTCGCCGAAACGGATCTGCGGGTTCATGATCCCTGCCGAGGCCACCACCGCCCCGGTGTCCAGATCCGTGAGATGCGCCGCGATGGTGGTCGAGCCGAGATCGATGGCGAGTCCGAATATGCCGTCCTCGTGCAGCCCCGGCCAGATCGCCACCAGCTCGGGCACCGCGTCCGCCGCGCGCCGGTGCAGCGCCACGGTGACGCGCCAATCGCCCTTGCGCAGAGCTGGCTGGAGCTGCGCGAGCAGCGGCAGTGCGGCCCGGATCCCGGCGATGCCCCATTGCGCCTTCAGCGCCCGTTCGAGCCGCTCGAGATCGCCGGTGGGCTCGTGCATGTCGGGCGCCCCGACCTCGACGAAGTGCAGCCGGGTCGCCGGGTCCATGGCGATGGCCCGCGCGGTGGCGTCCTTGCGCACCACCTGCCGGTGCACCTGGCTTCCGGCGGGCACGTCAATGACCACGTCGCCCATGATCTGTGCCTGGCAGCCGAGGCGACGCCCCTCCGCCAGCCCGCGCTTCTCGTGATAGCGCGCCTCGACCTTGTTCCATTCAGACAGCGCGCCGGGCTCCGAGTGGATGCCGTGCTTGGCAAAGTCTCCGAAGGCCGGCGCGACCTGGCATTTCGAGCAGATGCCGCGCCCGCCGCAGACCGAATCGAGATCGACCCCAAGCTGTCGTGCTGCCGCCAGAACCGGCGTGCCTGCCGGAACGCGGCCGCGCTTGCCCGAGGGGGTGAAGACGACGAGGGGGTCTTGGGTCATGGTCCGGCCTGCCTGTTGCGCCCCCTCAGCATAGCCCCGGGGCCGGCACGCGACTGCCCGGATGCGACACCGCGCGGCAGCTGCGCGTCAGTCGGTGTCGAGCCAGCGCAGGATATCGGCGCGGTTGCCGTCGAGCTCGGGCGGGGCGGGGCGCGCGGGGCGGTCCTCCATGCCCGAGATCTTGATCGGGTTGCCGGCGGCCTTGAAGGTGGCACGGCCATAGCGGTCGAGCACATCGACGATCATGTTGCGTGCCAGCAGCTGCGGGTCCTTCATCACCTGCTCCATGCTCTGGATCGGCGCGCAGGGGATGCCGGCGGCGGTGAGCTTGGCCAGCCAGTGGGACCGCGGGAATTCCAGCGTCACCGCCTCGATCAGGCGTTTGAGAAGCCGCGCATGGGTCAGGCGCGCGGCATTGTCGGCAAAGCGCGGATCGTCGGCGAGCGGCAGCTGAAGCGTCAGGCAGAGCTTCTCGAACTGCGCGTCGGTGCCCGCGGCCAGAACGAAGGGGCCATCCGAGGCGGCCACCGCCTCGCAGGGCGCGATCGAGGGGTGCCGCGTGGCGTTGCTCGGGGCCGTGTCGTTCAGGGCCGCCTGCGCGATGGCCTGGTCCATCAGCGCCACCTGCGCGTCGAGCTGGCCCACGTCGATGCGCCGCCCCGTGCCGTCGGCCTGCCGGGCGTAGAGCGCCGCGAGAATGCCCTGCACGAGGAACATGCCCCCCGCCAGATCCCCCACCGAGCTGCCCGCCCGGCGCGGCTCGTCCGGCGTGCCGGTGAGCCCCATCAGCCCGCCGCGCGCCTGCACCACGGTGTCATAGGCGGGCCGCTTGGCGTCGGGGCCGGTCTGGCCGTAGCCGCTCACCGAGGCGTAGTGCATCTGCGGGAAGCGGCCGTGAAGGGTGTCCCAGTCGAGCCCGTGCCGCGCCATTACCCCGGGGCGGAAGTTCTCCACCAGAACATCGGCGCGGGCGAGGATGCGGTCAAGCAGGGCGCGGTCTGCCTCGACATCGAGATCCAGCGCGATCGAGCGCTTTCCACGGTTCACGGCGGCGAAATAGGCGCTCTTGCCATCCTTGAGCGGCGGAAGCCGGCGGGCGTCGTCGCCCTTGCCGGGGCGCTCGACCTTGATCACCGCGGCACCGAGATCGGCAAGGATCATCGTGGCGTAGGGCCCGGAGAGGATGCGGCTGAAATCGACGATGGTGACGCCGTTGAGGGGGAGGGGCATGGGCCTTTGGCTCTCATGTTGTTTTTCTGCTCCCCTCGAGCTTTCCGCAGCTTCGGCTTTCCCGCAAGCGGTTCCGCGCCGATGCGCTCGACTCTGCCTGTTTCACGCGCAGGTTGTTTCCTGCGTGCCGCAGTTTCCGGGCCATTGTTCGGCCTAGATGAGGCGGGCTGCCTATCCGGCAGGCATCCGCTTGCCGCGGGCGTGGAACACGAAGCCCAGCAGGTTCATCAGGATCTGTGCGGCGAGGATCGAGGTCGAGCCGGTGGGATCGTAATCGGGCGCCACCTCGACGAGATCGATGCCGACGATGTCGTGGCGGTTGGCGACCTGCTGCAGGATCTCGAGCACTTCGTAATAGAGAAAGCCGCCATGGCTCGGGGTGCCGGTGCCCGGCGCGATCGAGGGGCAGAAGCCGTCGATGTCGATGGTGATGTAGACCGGAACGCCCTCCGGGATGCGCTGCGCCACGCCCGGCGCGCCAAGCCCGCGCGCCTGCCGCACCGACAGGATGTCGGAGCCCATGGCGCGGGCGGCGTCATAGCCTTCCTTGGCGGTGGAACTGACATTGCGGATGCCGACCTGCGTGAGCCCGCTGACCCAGTCCTTTTCCGCGGCCCTGCGCATCGGGTTGCCGTGGCCGCGGGTGACGCCGTGGCGCTCGTCGACGAAATCGAGATGCGCGTCGATTTGCAGGATGTGGAACGGGGCGTGACCCTTGTAGGCCTCGATGCAGGGGATGTTGACCGAGTGGTCGCCGCCGATCACCACCGGCAGCGCGCCGGCCGCCAGCGCAGCCTCGACGCCTTCACGAATGTTGGCATGGCTGGCGATCGTGTCAGTGTGCACGATGTCGGCGTCGCCCATGTCGACGATGCGCACCTCCTCGCCAAGGTAGGTGACGTCGTCCTCGTGGTCATAGGCCCCTGCATGGCCGAAGGAAAACAGCGTCGAGGCCTCGCGTACGCCGCGCGGCCCGAACCGCGCCCCGGCCCGCCACTGGGTGCCGGCGTCATAGGGCGCGCCGAGGATGGCGGCATCGGCGTCGATGGCCCTCCAGTCCGCAACGAAGGGCTTTTTCGCAAAGGTGCAGATGCCGGTGAAGGGCAGGTTCAGCCGGCCGCTCTCGTATCCATGTGCCAAGGTTGTCTCCATCTCGCTCGATCTTGGCGCCACCCTGCGCCAGCGCGGCACCCGACGCAATTGCCGAGCGCTGCGGCCGCCCTCCGTGCGCCTCGGCTCGTGGCAAAGGCAGGACGCCTCCGGCGGGAGTATTTTTGACGAAGAGAAGCCAGGGATGCTGCGCTCCTGTCTTCTCTGGTTCCAAAATACCTCGGGGGTGAATTGGCGCACAGCGCCAAGAGGGGGCAGCGCCCCTCTGTTCTGCCCTTGTATTGCACTTTCCCTGGGACGACTCCGGTTGGATGGGAGGCATCGTCTTTGTGGCGCGTCTGGCAAGCGGCGAACGGTTTGGCATACGCAGGAGGGCCAATGGAAGCTCAGGAGGATGGGACCGGGCAACCCAAGTCCGGCGATGCGAAAGGCTGCAAGCCTGAATCGCCATCGGGCAGGCAGGCTGTTCGGCGAAAAGCGTGCAACATGTCAATCGGCGCCGCCAGATGGCTCTGACGCACATCGTGTGATGTTTTGCGGCCTAGGCCCTACATTTGGCGTCGTGTGTGGATGCCCCCTGTTTGGCAAGCATGATCTTCGATTTGTCGGCGGGGTCTTCGATCGGACGTGTGTCAGGCCTCTGAGCGTGGCCTTCCATGACGCCACGGGCCGGTATGCTGTTCGGAAGGCTGGGTTCACATCGGTTCAGAGAGCTGCAAGCGCTCGAGCCCCGGGACTGAATCTCCCGCCTTGAACTTCGAAGTCCGTGTCGCCTACTCCTCGTCGATCGCTCACCCCGGCCCTGCGGCCATGCCGTGTTCAGGCCCTGCTCGGGCCCAGATCACGGCATTCGATAATCCTCTTTCTTCGTTGTCATGGCCCAGATTATGCGAGCCATCTTATTCGCCAACGCGACGGCCGCGACCATCCTGGGCTTGCGCGCCACCAGCGCAGCCAGCCAGCGGTTCGCACTGCCGCCCTTGCGAACCACCCAACGGATCACGCTCATGGCGCCGACAATCAGAAGGCGGCGGATGTCAGTTTGGCCCATCTTGCTGACCGAGCCGAGCCTCGTCTTGCCGCCGGTGGACCTCTGCCGGGGTACCAGGCCGAGCCACGCTGCGAAGTTTCGTCCGCTGTCAAATGTATCGAGGTCCGGTGCAAATGCCGAGACCGCGCCAGCGGTGACCGGGCCGATCCCGGGGATGGTACACAATCGTCGCAGCTGTGCATCTGCCTTCGATGCCGCCTGGAGTTCGTCCGCCAGTTGTTCGATCACCGCAGTGAGGCGCGCGATTTGGTCGAGGTAAATCGCGCCCATCTCACGAACCGGGCTTGGCAGGTCCGTGGCCTCGTCGTCCAGCGCGTTCAGGCTCGCCGGGCCCTTCGGCGCCACGAGTCCGAACTCGGCCAGATGTCCTCGTAGCCCGTTGATAAGCTGCGTGCGTTGCCGGACCAGGCATTGGTGTGTCCGGAATGCGACCGCGCGCGCCTGGGTCTCGGCGCTCTTGACCGCCACGAAGCGCATAGTCGAGCGCAAGGCCGCCTCCGCGATGGCTTCCGCGTCCGCGCGATCATTCTTCTGGCGCTTTACGAACGGCTTCACGTAGGTCGCCGGAACAAGCCGAGCCTCGTGGCCGTGCAGTTGCGCCACCCGGCCCCAATGGTGCGACGTGGCGCAGGCCTCCATCGCCACGATGCAAGCTGGCTGCTCGGCAAGAAGGGACGCAAGCCGCGTCCGCGACATACTTCGGTTGTATAGAACCGCCCCCTCCGGCCCGATGGCGCAGACCTGGAAGCTACCCTTCGCAAGGTCGATCGCCAGCATGCTGATATTCGTCGTCATCGATGTGCCCTCCGTTCGGTTCCAATGGAACCATCATGGCATATGAGATGCCGTTGGTGGGGGCATCCACCGCATCAGTTCAAGGCGTCACAGAAATTGGGTCGGACCCAAGATTGCCTGCCGATTGACACCCTCCGGCCTCGGATCGTCTCTTCACGTCATGACGGAGGCAGGATTATATCGAATGTATATATACAATAAGTGCTTACCGAAGAACCAGAGCGCCCGAAAGAGGCGCAACACCAAGGTTTGCCCTTGGCGGGCTGAACGTCCGCGCTCCCGAGCGCGCCAGGGGCGACGCTCGACGTGCAGCGCAATGTGGTCTGTTTGGCCACGCGATCCGGCGGATACGACGGCGGGCCAAGGCCGAACCCCGGCCTGGGGTCGACGCGGCATGGCCTTTCTGACCCCAAACCCGGCAGCGCACCAATGGCCGCTGCAACGTGCCGCGGCGCGACGGGCAAGGCGCAGGCCGATGCTCGGGCCGGGCGGAGATCGGTCAGCGGCTCCAGGCAGGCAAGGTTTGGTCGCTCTGCGATAGCTCGGGGAAGGGGGCCGAGCGGCCTGCCTCCAGCGGCGTCCTGTCGGCCCATCCTCCAGTCAAGCCGACCGGCAACTGAGCGCGGGCCCTTCCTGCCTCCGCTCATGAGAGGCCGGGACCGAAAGACCGGCGCTGTGAACAAAGGCGCAGTGTCCTACTACGCCCATCATGCCGGCGCAGGGCCGGGCCGGCGGATGTCGCCGGACCCGAGGAAGGGGGCTTTCGCCTCCCGCGCATCCGTGCAATAGGGACGTGCCAACCGATCCCCTCCCAAGGAGCCACCCCATGGAGATTCGCGAGGCGCTCACCTTCGACGACGTTCTTCTCGTTCCCGCGGCGTCCAGCGTGCTGCCCAGCACCGCTGACACCCGCACCCGCGTGACCAAATCCATCGCCCTCAACATCCCGCTCTTGAGCTCGGCCATGGACACCGTGACCGAGGCCCGCATGGCCATTACCATGGCGCAGGCCGGCGGCATCGGGGTGATCCACAAGAACCTCACCGTCGAGGAGCAGGCCCAGCAGGTGCGCCGCGTCAAGCGCTTCGAGAGCGGCATCGTCTACAACCCGGTGACCCTGACGCCGGACCAGACGCTGGCCGACGCCAAGGCGCTCACCGAGCGCTACGGCTTTACCGGCTTCCCGGTGGTCGACGAGAAGAAGCACGTGGTCGGTATCGTGACCAACCGCGACATGCGCTTCGCCCAGAAGGACGACACGCCCGTTCGGGTCATGATGACCTCCGAGAACCTCGCCATCCTGCAGGAACCGGCCGACCGCGACGAGGCGATCAGCCTGATGCGCGCGCGCCGCATCGAGAAGCTTCTGGTCACCGACGCTGCCGGAAAGCTCACCGGTCTTCTGACGCTCAAGGACACCGAGAAGGCCGTGGTCAACCCCTCGGCCAGCAAGGACCGGCTCGGCCGTCTGCTCTGCGCCGCGGCCAGCGGTGTCGGCGAGTCCGGCTTCGAGCGCACCGAGGCGCTGGTCGATGCCGGCGTCGACATCGTGGTGATCGACACGGCCCACGGCCATTCGCAGGGCGTGCTCGAGGCCGTGTCCCGTGCCAAGCAACTCTCGAACGAGCTGCAGGTGATTGCCGGCAACGTGGCCACCGCCGATGCCACCCGCGCGCTGATCGAGGCCGGGGCCGATGCGGTCAAGGTCGGCATCGGGCCGGGCTCGATCTGCACCACCCGCATGGTCGCGGGCGTCGGCGTGCCGCAGCTCACCGCGGTGATGGATTGCGCCAAGGCCGCAGGCGACGTCCCGGTGATCGCCGATGGCGGCATCAAGTTCTCGGGCGATTTCGCCAAGGCGATCGCAGCGGGGGCCTCCTGCGCCATGGTGGGCAGCATGATCGCCGGCACCGACGAAAGCCCGGGCGAGGTGATCCTCTACCAGGGCCGCTCGTTCAAGGCCTATCGCGGCATGGGCTCGCTCGGCGCCATGGCGCGCGGCTCCGCCGACCGCTACTTCCAGAAGGACGCGGCCTCGGACAAGCTGGTGCCCGAGGGCATCGAGGGTCAGGTGCCCTACAAGGGCTCGGCCGGCGCAGTGATCCACCAGCTGGTGGGCGGCCTGCGCGCGGCGATGGGCTATACCGGCAACGGCACCGTCGACGAGATGCGCAAGAACTGCAATTTCGTGAAGATCACCAATGCGGGCCTCAGCGAGAGCCACGTGCACGACGTGCAGATCACCCGCGAAAGCCCGAACTACCGCATCGGATGACGCCGGCGGCACGGGTACAGGCCGCGGCGGAGGTCCTCGACCGCATCGCCGCGGGCACACCGGCCGAGCAGGCTCTGCTCGGCTGGTCACGGGCCTCGCGCTTCGCGGGCTCCAAGGATCGTGCCGCGGTGCGCGACCATGTCTTCGACGTGATGCGCCGCTGGCGCTCGACCGCGGCCTCGGGCGGCGGCGAGAGCGGGCGCGCACGGATGCTTGGCCTGCTGCGCCAGCAAGGCACCGATCCCGACACGCTGTTCACCGGACAGGGCCATGCGCCCAAGCCGCTCGGCGACGCCGAGCGCGCCGCGGGCCGGGTGCCGGAGGGGGCCGAGGCGCTTGATCTGCCCGACTGGCTCTGGTCCGACTGGCAGGCGAGCCTCGGCGCGGAGGCGGCGGCGACAGCCGAGCAATTGCGCCATCGGGCGCCGGTCTTCCTGCGCATCAACACCCTGCGCGCAACCCAGGCCGCGGCCATCGCGGCGCTCTCCGCGGACGGGATCGCCACGCGGCCCGCGCCTCTGGCCGACACCGCGCTGGAGGTCATCGAGGGCGCCCGCAAGGTGGCGCGCTCGAAGGCCTTCACGGATGGCCTCGTCGAGCTGCAGGATGCTGCCAGCCAGGCCGTGGTCGCGGCGCTGCCGTTGGCCCCGGGGCAGCGCGTGCTCGATTATTGCGCTGGCGGCGGCGGCAAGGCGCTGGCCATGGCGTCCCGGCTCTCGGGGCTGGTCGAGGCGCATGACGCCAACCCCGCCCGCATGTCCGATCTGCCTGCGCGCGCGATCCGAGCCGGAGCCGAGATCGCGATCACGCAAGAGCCACGCGGCCCGTATGATCTTGTCCTCTGCGACGTGCCCTGTTCCGGCAGCGGCTCATGGCGACGCGCGCCGGAGGGGAAGTGGCGCCTGACCGCAGACGGTCTGGCCGAGCTCACCGCCATCCAGGGCCGGATCCTCGACACCGTGGCCCCGCTTGTCGCCCGCGGCGGCACGCTGGCCTATGCCACCTGTTCGATGCTTGCGACCGAGAACGGCGCGCGGGTGGCGGCATTCCTCGCCGGTCATCCCGGCTGGAGCCTGGCCCGGGAGCGACAGTTCCTGCCCTCCGACGGCGGGGACGGGTTCTACGTCGCCTGCCTCACCGCGCCGGACTGACCTGGCCCGCTTGACGCGGGAGCGTGTTCCCCGGCAAGCTGTGCAACCGGGGGGGTGTCTCCGGGGCCTGGTTTACCTTTGGTTAATGCCCGGTGACTAAGACCGGTTGCGAGGCCTCCCGGACGGGGTGCCGCGACCGGCGAAAGGGGGCCAGGTGACCGAGGGCACGGCGGCAGAGCGGCTGAAGGCGCGCGGGGCGCGCAGCATCTTGCGCAGCACCGGGGTTCTGGTCGCGCTGGCATTGGCCAGCGGACTTGCCGCGCTTCTGAGCGCGCAGCCGGTGCTGCGGACCGGCATGCTGGCCGCCGCCGCAGCCTTTGCCACCACCGCCGGGCTGGCGCTGGTGAGCTATGCGCTCGGGCGGCGCCGCGACGCGCGCAGCTTTGCCGCGGTCTGCGCCTTTGCCGAAGGCGACCCGGCTCCCATTCTCGTCACCGATCCGGCGCTGCGCCTGATCTATGC
>NZ_DS022276.1:3245367-3247931 GCF_000153725.1 Salipiger bermudensis HTCC2601
CCGCCCCGAGTCCGAGGTGAGTGCCCATGCCGGGTCCGGATCCGAGGACCCGCCGGTGCTGACGCTGGGGCGCAGCGGCGCTGTCCTCTACATGAACACCCGTGCGCGGGCCGTGCTTGGGCGGCGCGTCAAGCGCATCGACGACGCGCTCGAGGATCCGCCGCTCAGGCCCGGCGCGATCCAGCGGGTGCTCACGCCCGAGGGGCCTGAAAGTTTCGAGGTGCGCTGCGTCGATGCCGGCATCGGCCGGCGCGAGGTGGTGCTACACACGATCGAAGACTCCGCCCTGTCCGAGGGGGCCGCGCCGGACGGTGTCGATGACCTGCCGGTTCCCCTGCTGCGCCTCGCGCCGGACGGGCGAATTCTGCGCGCCAACGCCTCGGCCTGCAAGCTGCTCGACACCGAGCGTGCGGATGGGCGGAACCTCGCGGAATTCATGGAGGGGCTCGGGCGATCGATCCGGCTCTGGATCAGCGAGGCGGCGGCCGGCCGCGGGCTGCACCGATCCGAATTCCTGCGCCTGATCCGCCCGGACCGGGAGATCTTCGTGCAGGTCACGCTCAACCGGGTGCGGGTCTCGGGTGCGACCGAACTGGTGGCGGTGCTGAACGACGCGACCGAACTCAAGACGCTCGAGGCGCAGTTCGTGCAGAGCCAGAAGATGCAGGCCATCGGCCAGCTCGCCGGCGGCGTCGCGCATGATTTCAACAACTTGCTGACCGCGATCTCGGGTCATTGCGACCTGCTGATGCTGCGCCACGATCAGGGCGATCCCGATTACAGCGATCTTGTGCAGATCAGCCAGAACGCCAACCGGGCGGCCGCGCTGGTCAGTCAGCTGCTGGCGTTCTCGCGCAAGCAGACCCTGCGGCCCGAGCTGCTCGACCTGCGCGAGACGCTGTCGGATCTGACCCACCTGCTGAACAGGCTGGTGGGCGAGCGGGTCGAGCTTGTGCTGCAGCACGATCCGGTTCTGCCGAAGATCCGGGGGGACCGGCGGCAGCTTGAACAGGTGATGATGAACCTTGTGGTCAATGCCCGCGACGCCATGCCTGACGGCGGAGAGATCCGCATCGAGACCGAACGCATCGCCCTGATGGAGCCGCTTCAGCGCGAACGGGCGCTGGTCGAGCCTGGGGAATACGCCGCGGTCCGGGTCAGGGATCGCGGTCGGGGCATTCCGACGGACAAGCTGCAAAAGGTGTTCGAGCCGTTCTTCACCACCAAGCGCACCGGCGAGGGCACCGGGCTTGGCCTGTCCACTGTCTATGGCATCGTCAAGCAGACCGGAGGCTTCATCTTTGTCGACAGCGTGCAGGGCGAGGGCAGCTGCTTTACGCTGATGTTCCCGTCCTACGAGGCCCCCGAACCGGTGGTGGAGGGGCCGCGCGAGCCGCCGGCGCGGGCACTGCCGGATGGCGGCTCGGGAGTTGTGCTGCTGGTCGAGGACGAGGCGCCGGTACGGGCCTTCGCGGCGCGCGCGCTCGAGATGCGCGGCTACAGCGTCACCGAGGCGGGCAACGGGGAAGAGGCGCTGACCCTGCTGTCGGATGATACGATGGCGGTCGACATCATCGTCACCGACGTGGTGATGCCCGGACTGGACGGTCCGAGCTGGGTCCGCGAGGCGCGTCGCGCACGGCCCGACACCCCGGTGATCTTCGTCTCGGGCTATGCCGAGGACGTTTTTGCCGAAGGCGGGGAGGTGGTGCCGAACTCGGTGTTCCTGCCCAAGCCGTTCTCGCTGACCGAACTCACCGAGACGGTGAACCGCCAGTTGGCCTAATTGGCCGGCTCAACCCTGGCCGGCTCAGCCCTGGGCGCGCTCCCAGACCTCGAAGTCGGCGGCGCATTTGCGGCGCAGCTTGGTCTCGAGTTCGGGCGACAGCGCGAGATCGCCGCGGGGCGAGACATTCTCGCGCGGCAGGTCGAGCGCGACGCCGAGCCGATCCTCGAGGAAGGCGATGATGCCGGACTGGTTCTCGTAGCGGAAGAGCTGGCTCACGTCGGTGCCGTTGGGCCGCGGCTCCACGAACTTGGCCTGGCTGCCGACATTGGCGAAGGGCGGACGCTCGCCGCGCGTGTAAGCCTCCACGAATTCGTCGAAACTGATCCCGCGGGTCGAGGTCGGCTTGCCGTCGAGAAAGCCGCGCTGGCGGTAGCGATACCACGAGCCAAGCCAAGAGACCGGCTCGCGGATCACCGCCATCAGCTCCATGTGCGGGGTGCCCATCTTCTCGAACATCGGTCGAAAGAAGCGATTGTAGCGATAGACCGGCGCATGCTTGAGCTCGGGCGGGTCGAGCACCGTCATCGAGGCATGCGGCGCCAGCGCGGATTCGTAGGCCGAGCTGCCCGTCTTGGGCACCGCCAGCAGCACCAGCCGCGCCTTCCAGAATACCAGCATCGATGAAATCTCCCCGGATCTTCTGCCTGTAAACCACTCTTTAACCTTGAGAGAGAAGAGTGGTCCACGGAAAAGATCTTGAAATGTTCTACTTTTGGTCTCATAACAACATGAGAACAAGAGGCGAACAAAGCAGCGATTGCCGCCCTCGCACGGG
>NZ_DS022276.1:3248348-3258602 GCF_000153725.1 Salipiger bermudensis HTCC2601
CTCGACGAGCTGCTGATCTCGCAGCCCGACACTGCGAGCAGGCGCTCGAAATCACCGACACGCTGTGCGCTCGGGCGCGGTCAGCTTGGTGGTGGTCGACTCGGTGGCAGCACTGACGCCGAAATCCGAGCTCGAGGGCGACATGGGAGATTCGAATGTCGGCGTGCAGGCCCGCCTGATGAGTCAGGCGATGCGCAAGCTCACCGGCTCGATCAGCCGCTCGAACTGCATGGTGATCTTCATCAACCAGATCCGGATGAAGATCGGCGTGATGTTCGGCTCGCCGGAAACCACCACCGGCGGCAACGCGCTGAAGTTCTACAGCTCGGTGCGCCTCGACATCCGCCGCATCGGCGCCATCAAGGACCGCGACGAGGTGGTCGGCAACCAGACCCGCGTCAAGGTGGTGAAGAACAAGGTGGCGCCGCCGTTCAAGCAGGTCGAGTTCGACATCATGTATGGCGAGGGCATCTCGAAGATGGGCGAGCTGCTCGACCTCGGCGTCAAGGCTGGCGTGGTCGACAAGTCCGGCGCCTGGTACTCTTACGGCGACGAGCGCATCGGGCAGGGGCGCGAGAACGCCAAGACCTTCCTGCGCGAGAACAGCCGCGTTTCGCTCGAGATCGAGGACAAGATCCGCGCCGCCCACGGGCTCGATTTCCACATGTCCGAAGAGGACGGTGGCGACGACGTGATGGAAAGCTGAGGTCAGGCACATGCCCTCGGGCATGCGGTTTTCAAACGGGGGCGCTCCTGCGGGAGCGCCTCTTTTTGTGTTTGTGATGAGGGGCGCTGCCCCTCTGCCGCGCGGGGCGCGCGGCATTCACCCCGAGGTATTTTTCGAACCGGAGAAGATGGGGGCGCGGTGCGGGAGAGAGGGGCGGCGCGCCCGGGACGGGAGGCGGTGGCCGGCGCGTGGGGGGCGGAAGGCGATGGTCGGGGCGGGGTGGCGGCTTTTCTGTCGCGGCTTATGGACAGGGGGCGGGCGTGGCGATACACCTGCGCGAACCTCTGAGATGCCAGCCAGACAAGGACGACCATGCCGAGCCTGAACGATATCCGCTCAACCTTTCTGGGCTATTTCGAGAAGCAGGGCCACCAGGTGGTGCCCTCGAGCCCGCTCGTGCCGCGCAACGACCCCACGCTCATGTTTACCAACTCGGGCATGGTGCAGTTCAAGAACCTCTTCACCGGCGTCGAGACGCGCGACTACAAGCGCGCCACCACGGCGCAGAAATGCGTCCGTGCGGGCGGCAAGCACAACGATCTCGACAACGTGGGCTACACCGCCCGCCACCACACCTTCTTCGAGATGATGGGGAACTTCTCCTTCGGGGATTACTTCAAGAAGGAAGCCATCCCCTTTGCCTGGGAACTGGTGACGCGCGAGCTCGACATTCCCGCCGAGCGGCTCTTGGTGACGATCTACCACACCGACGACGAGGCGGCCGAGATCTGGAAGAAGACCGGTGTCCCGGACGACCGGATCATCCGCATCGACACCACCGACAACTTCTGGATGATGGGTCCGACCGGCCCCTGTGGCCCCTGCACCGAGATCTTCTTCGATCACGGCGACAAGTACTGGGGTGGCCCTCCGGGCTCGCCGGAAGAGGATGGCGACCGCTTCGTCGAGATCTGGAACCTCGTCTTCATGCAGAACGAGCAGTTCGAGGACGGCTCGATGCGGGCGCTCGACATGCAGTCGATCGACACCGGCATGGGCATCGAGCGGGTCGCGGCGCTGCTGCAGGGCACCAACGACAATTATTCCACCGACCTGATCCGGGCGTTGATCGAGGCCTCCGCCGACGCCACCTCGAGCGATCCTGACGGGCCGGGCAAGACCCATCACCGGGTCATCGCAGACCACCTGCGTTCGACCTCGTTCCTGATCGCCGACGGCGTGATGCCCTCGAACGATGGCCGCGGCTACGTGCTGCGCCGGATCATGCGCCGCGCCATGCGCCATGCCCACATGCTGGGTGCCAAGGACCCAGTCATGCACCGGCTGGTGCCGGCGCTGGTGCGCCAGATGGGGCAGGCCTACCCAGAGCTGGTGCGTGCCCAGCCGCTGATCGAGGAGACGTTGAAGCTCGAGGAGACGCGTTTCAAGCAGACCCTCGATCGCGGCCTCAAGCTGCTCGATGACGAGCTGGTGGGGCTGGGCGAGGGCGCCAAGCTGCCCGGTCAGGCGGCGTTCAAGCTCTACGACACCTATGGCTTCCCTCTCGACCTGACGCAGGATGCGCTGCGCGAGCGCGGTCGCGAGGTCGACACCGGCGGTTTCGACGAGGCCATGGCCGAGCAGAAGGCCAAGGCGCGCGCCGCGTGGTCGGGCTCGGGCGAGGCGGCGGACCTTGCGATCTGGTTCGAGATCGCCGACGCCAACGGCGCCACGGATTTCCTCGGCTACGACACCGAGACCGCCGAGGGCCAGATGCTGGCGCTGGTCAAGGATGGCGCCGAGGTCGAGGCGCTCGAGGCCGGTGAGAGCGGTTGGGTGGTGATGAACCAGACGCCGTTCTACGGTGAGAGCGGCGGCCAGGTCGGCGACAGTGGCTGGATGCGCCGGCTCGAGGACGAGCATGACCTCGCCGAGGTCACCGACACCCAGAAGATGGGCGGCGGCAAGGTTTTCGCCCACCAGGTCACCATCAAGCAGGGCCGTTTTGCCAAGGGCGAGGCGGTGGCGCTCGAGGTGGATCACGCGCGCCGCGGCAAGATCCGCGCCAACCACTCGGCCACGCACCTGCTGCACGAGGCGCTGCGCCGGGCGCTTGGCGATCACGTCGCTCAGCGCGGCTCGCTGAACGCGCCGGAGCGGCTGCGCTTCGACTTCAGCCATGCCAAGGCGCTGACGCCCGAGGAGATCTCGCGGGTCGAGCGCGAGGTGAACGCCTTCATCCGGCAGAACTCGGCGGTCAACACCCGCATCATGACGCCTGACGATGCCCGCGCTCTCGGCGCCCAGGCGCTCTTCGGCGAGAAGTATGGCGACGAGGTTCGGGTGGTGTCGATGGGCACCGAGGCAGGCTCCGGCAAGGGTGGCGATGGGCAGACCTACTCAATCGAGCTTTGCGGCGGCACCCACGTGGCGCAGACCGGCGATATCGGCACCTTCGCGCTGACCTCGGAAACCGCCTCGGCGGCCGGCGTGCGCCGGATCGAGGCGCTGACCGGCGAGGCCGCGATGGCCGAGCTGCGAGGCCGCGACAAGGCGCTTGGCGAGATCGAGGGGTTGCTCAAGGCGCATGGCGCCGAGGCTGTCTCGCGCGTTGGTGCGCTGCTCGACGAGCGCCGCAAGCTCGAGAACGAGGTGGCACAACTGCGGCGGGATCTCGCCATGGCCGGCGGCGCCGGGCAGGGCGGTGGGGCCGAGGCCCGCGAGGTGGGCGGTGTCTCCTTCGTGGCGCAGGTGCTGAGCGGCGTCTCGGGCAAGGACCTGCCGCCGCTGATCGATGAGCACAAGGCGCGGCTCGGCTCCGGCGCGGTGCTGCTGATCGCCGATACCGGTGGCAAGGTCGCCGTGGCGGCCGGCGTCACCGAGGACCTCACCGGCAGCCATTCGGCGGTCGACCTGGTGAAGGCGGCGGTCGAGGCGCTTGGCGGCAAGGGCGGCGGTGGCCGGCCCGACATGGCGCAGGGCGGGGCAAAGGATGCCTCCGAGGCCGATGCGGCGATCAAGGCGGCGGAAGCCGTGCTGGTGGGGTGATCGCATGAGCGCTTACATGATCGCCCGCATCGACGTCACCGATCCCGAGGAATACGCGATCTATGCCGGCCAGACCGTGGCGCTCGCCGAGAAATTCGGCGGGCGGTTCCTGGTCAAGGGCGGACCGCAGGAGGTGATCGAGGGCGAGGCGCCGAGCCGCCATGTCATCGTCGAGTTCCCGAGCCGCGCTGCCGCCGAGCGCTGGTTCAACTCTCCGGAATATCAGCGCATCCTGCCGATCGCCCTTCGGGCGTCGACGCGGGATGTGGTCATCGTCGAAGGAGTCTGAGATGCCTGCACTGTGGATCGCGCATGTGACGGTCACCGATGAAGAGGCCTATGGCCGCTATGCCAAGCTCGCCGGGCCGGCCATCGCCAAGCACGGCGGGCAATTCATCGCCCGTGCGGGCCGCTACGTCCAGCTCGAGGGCAAGGAGCGCCCGCGCAACGTGGTGGCGAGGTTCGACAGCGTCGAAGCCGCCGAGGCATGCTACCACTCGCCGGACTACCAGGAAGCGCTGAGCCATGCGCGCGGCGCCTCGGAGCGCGAACTGCTGATCGTCGAGACCAGCGAGTAGGCATCTGGCCGGTCAGGCGCGCCTTTCGGGGCGCGTTTTTCACCGTTCGGCAGGGCGTCGTGGCGGGACAAGCGCTGTCACGTTTTGGCGAGGTGATCGCCGAAGGTGATCGTAAGAGAGGTGGTACGGGCGGTGGGGCTCGAACCCACACTTCCTCTCGGAAATCGGATTTTGAATCCGACGCGTCTACCATTCCGCCACGCCCGCACTGAGATCCGATCTATCCAAGGCCGCGAAGCCCGTCCAGCCCGAAATCGCGTTGTCCGGTCGCGCGACGACACAGGGGTGCAGGGGGAACACTCGGCACCTAGGGGGATACGAGACCGGCGCGTGCGCCGGCTGCACTGGCAACTCCCCCTGCAGTGCTGTATGTTGCCCGACAAGTCTTAAGATATTGCGGGGAAGAACCGTTGCGCGACATCAAGATCCCGACCGAGCGTCACCCGGAAAAGGCGCACCGCAAGGACAATCCGCAGCCCAAGAAACCGGACTGGATCCGCGTCAAGGCACCGACCGGCAAGGGCTACCAGGAAACCCATCGCATCATGCGCGAGCACAAGCTCGTCACGGTCTGCGAAGAGGCGGGATGTCCGAATGCTGGCGAATGCTGGAACCAGGGCCATGCGACCATGATGATCATGGGGGATATCTGCACCCGTGGCTGTTCGTTCTGCAACATCGCCACCGGCCGGCCCGACGCGCTCGACGTGTTCGAACCGGGGCGCGTGGCCGATGCGGTGCAGAAACTGGGACTGAACCACGTGGTGATCACCTCGGTCGACCGTGACGATCTCGCGGATGGCGGGGCGGAGCATTTCGCCCAGACCATTCGCGCGATCCGCCACCGCTCGCCCGCCACCACGATCGAGATCCTGACGCCGGACTTCCTGAAATGCGCCCCCGAGGTGCTCGAGACGGTGGTGCGCGCCAAGCCGGACGTGTTCAACCACAATCTCGAGACCGTTCCGGGGCTCTATCCCGAGGTTCGCCCGGGCGCGCGGTATTTCCATTCGCTGCGGCTCTTGCAGCGGGTGAAGGAGATCGACCCGTCGATCTTCACCAAGTCGGGGATCATGGTGGGCCTTGGCGAGGACGCGCAGTCCGTGCGGCAGGTGATGGACGACATGCGCGCGGCCGACGTCGATTTTCTGACCATCGGCCAATACCTGCAGCCGACGCCAAAGCACCACGCGGTCGATCGTTTTGTCACGCCCGACGAGTTCGCGACCTACGAGAAGAACGCCTATGGCAAGGGCTTCCTGATGGTCTCTGCCACGCCGCTGACCCGCTCGAGCTACCACGCCGGTGACGACTTCGCGCGGCTGCGCGAGGCGCGCGAGCGCAAGCTGGCGGAGGCCTGACCGGCGCACAAACGATCGGTGTAATGGAAAAGGGCGCTCCGATATCGAGCGCCCTTCTTCGTCTTCCACGGCGGCAACTGTCTCACCGTCACAAATTTCTTATACTAAGAAATTTGCCCAGCTCATCCGTTGGTGCGGGCTTTCACGTATTTCAACACGTAGACCCGGATTGCCGAGGCCAACCCGGCCTCCAGTCCACGGGTCTCGTCGATCTCGGCGGCGAGCGCGTTGAGCGCCTTGCCCTCGGCCTTTGCGATGGCGCGGAATTCGTTCCAGAACGCCTCTTCAAGGGAAACCGAGGTGCGGTGACCGCGCAGGCTGAGCGAATGCTTGATCGGCCGTCCGGTCATTCGTCGCGCCTGTGCCCGTCCAGATCCCGCTCGGCTCTCTCCGTCACGCTCTTGTCGAGCGCCTTGTCGGCCTTGCTGCGACCGTGCAGCGCGGCGTTGCGGTCCGCCGTCGCGCGCTTGTCGGCCTTGTCACGGGCCTTGCGGGCCTTGTTGAGGTTTATCACTTTGCTCATGCTGCGAAACTTAGCGCGGCACGTGCGTTTCGCAACGGCCGATCCTGCAACTTCGGGGGGAATTTGCCAGCTCCCGCCACTCCAAGGGGACAGGTCGTGGCGGGAGCGCGGCGGGACGCGTCCGTGAGTGGTGGCCTTCAGGGTGATGCCGATGGTCTGGTGGGGCGCGCCTCACAGGTGATACGCGGGGACGCGCGCCTCCCGTCGCTAGGTGGGGAAAAATTTTAGATAAAATTTTTGCGCCTCGGTCGGTGCCGTGGCGCGCACGAAAAAAGCGGGCCCGGGAGCCCGCTCTTCAATAGTGTCTTGGCTGCTGCCGAGGATCAGTCTTTGGGGCCGATCATCTGCTCGGGACGCACCACGCGGTCGAAGGTCTCCTCGTCGACGAAGCCCAGGTTGATGGCCTCCTCGCGCAGGGTGGTGCCGTTCTTGTGCGCGGTCTTGGCGACCTTGGTGGCGTTGTCGTAGCCGATGGTCGGCGCCAGTGCCGTCACCAGCATCAGCGATTCCTTCATCAGCTTCTCGATCCGGGCCTCGTTGGCCTGGATGCCCACCACCATGTTGTCGGTGAAGGCCGAGGCGCTGTCGCCCAGAAGCTGCATCGATTGCAGCACGTTGTAGCTCATCATCGGGTTGTAGACGTTGAGCTCGAAGTGGCCTTGCGAGCCTGCCATGCCGACGGCGGCGTCGTTGCCCATGACATGGGCGCAGACCATGGTCAGAGCCTCGGCCTGGGTCGGGTTCACCTTGCCGGGCATGATCGAGGAGCCGGGCTCGTTCTCCGGCAGGATCAGCTCACCAAGGCCCGAGCGCGGGCCGGAGCCCAGCAGACGGATGTCGTTGGCGATCTTGAACAGCGACGCGGCCACGGTCTTGAGCGCGCCCGAGAACATCACCATGGCGTCATGCGCGGCGAGGGCTTCGAACTTGTTGGGCGCGGTGACGAAGGGCAGGCCGGTGATCTCGGCCATGTTCGCGGCGACGGCCTCGCCCCAGCCCTTCTTGGTGTTGAGCCCGGTGCCCACGGCGGTGCCGCCCTGCGCCAGCTCGTAGATGTCGGGCAGGCAGGCCTCGATGCGGGCGATGCCCTTGCGGACCTGGTGCGCGTAGCCCGAGAACTCCTGGCCCAGGGTCAGCGGCGTAGCGTCCTGGGTGTGGGTGCGGCCGATCTTGATGATGTCTTGGAACGCGTCTCGCTTGGCTTCCAGCGCGGCGGCGAGCTTCTCCAGCCCCGGCAGCAGCACGTCGCGCGCCTGCATGGCGATGCCCACATGCATGGCCGTCGGGAAAGTGTCGTTCGACGACTGGCCCATGTTGCAGTGATCGTTCGGGTGGACGGGCTTTTTCGAGCCCATCTCGCCGCCCAGCATCTCGATGGCACGGTTCGAGATCACCTCGTTGGCGTTCATGTTCGACTGGGTGCCCGAGCCGGTCTGCCAGACAACGAGAGGGAAGTTGTCGTCGAACTTGCCGTCGATCACCTCGCCGGCGGCGGCGATGATGGCGTCGGCGATCTCGGCCTCCATCGCGCCGTTGGCTTTGTTGGCCATGGCGCAGGCCTTCTTCACCACGCCGAGCGCGCGGATGATCGGCACCGGCTGCTTTTCCCAGCCGATCGGGAAGTTCATGATCGAGCGCTGGGTCTGCGCGCCCCAGTACTTGTCTGCGGGAACCTCGAGCGGGCCGAAGCTGTCGGTTTCGGTGCGGGTCTGGGTCACGGGAACCTCCTTTGGAACGCGGTCGCGCAATCTCTTACCCCGTGGCTCGGGAAAGGCAAGGCTGCATACCAAGGGATACCGTTAACATCCGGGTCGCGAGCGGACCCGGCCGCCGGGATCACTGCTTGCGGAAGGAATCGAGTCGCACGACCTCGGCGTCATGCTGCCCATCCGAGGGACGCTCCGGGCCGCCCTCGGGCGGGGTCGGATCATCCTCGTCCTCGTCATCCTCGTCCGAATCCTCCTGGGTCTCGAAACGCAGGCCAAACTCGACGGACGGATCCACGAAGGTCTTGATCGCGTGATAGGGGATATAGAGTCGCTCGGGCGCCTCGCCGAAGCTCAGCGTCACGGCAAAGCCATCCTCGCCGACCTCGAGATCGTCGAAGCGGTGCTGCAGCACCACGGTCATCTCGCCGGGATAGCGGTCCGACAGCCAGTCGGCCAGTTCGACATCCGGGTACTGGGTGTCGAAGGTGATGAAGAAATGATGTTCGCCGGGAAGCCCTCGCTCGGCGACATCCGTGAGGACGTCGTGAATCAGGCCGCGCATGGCGCGATGCATGAGATTGCCGTAGTCGATGCCGCCGGACATGGCACAATTCCTTGTGGTCTTTCTGGGTACCTTATTCGATCTGGCAGCGAGGAAAAGCCTCTGCGGCAGGAAAATGCAAGCAGGTGTTCCGAGTTGCAACGCTGGCGCCCGCTCTGCAGCGGCGCTGTACGTCAGGGCAGCAGCTGGCCGAGGGCCCAGCCCGCAAGGGCGGTGAGCGCCAGCGTGAGCGGCACGGAGCGCTTGAGTTTCAGCATCAGCAGCGCGGCGAGGGCGACGAGAAAAACCGCCTCGGGGCGCAGGCTCGAGGGGAGCGGCAGTGTCGCGGTGAGCGGTGCGGGTGCGGTGACCGTGTCGGAAAACAGGACGTGCAGGGCGAACCAAAGCGACAGGTTGGCGATGACGCCGAGCACCGCGGCGGTGATCGCCGAAAGCGCGCCCTGCAGGCGCGGCCGGGCCAGAAGCCGCTCGAGATGCGGGGCAAAGGCGAAGATCCACAGGAAGCAGGGCAGGAAGGTCATCCAAAGGGTCAGCAGGGACGCCGCCAGCGCCAGCCCCCAGCCGCCCGCCTCGTGCCCGATCAGCTGCCCGGTGAATTGGGTGACGAGAATCAGCGGCCCCGGCGTGGTCTCGGCAAGCCCCAGCGCGTCGACCATCTGCTCGGGCGTCAGCCAGCCGCGAATCTGCACCACCTCCTGCGCCATCCATGCCAGCACCGCGTAGGCGCCACCAAAGGAGACCACCGCGAGCTTGGCGAAGAACACGCCAAGCTCGAAGAGCAGGGTCTCGCCCGCCAGCCATAGCAGCGGCAAAGGCAGCAGCCAGAGCGCGCCCCAGAGCGCGATCCGGGGCAGGGGTGGCGCGGCATGTGCGGGCGGCGGAGCGGACTCCTCTGCCGCGGCCCGACCGGTAAGCCAGCCCCAGAGCCCGGCTGCCGCGATGACCACCGGGAACGGCGTGGCAAAGAGGTAGAGCGCAGCGAAGGCGAACCCGGCGAGACCCATCGCGGCGCGCCCCGAAAGCGCCTTGGCCCAGAGCCGCATCAGCGCCTGCACCACGATCACGATCACCGTGGCCTTCACGCCGAGCAACAGCGCCTCGGTTTGCGGCGCGGTCCCGAACGCGGCGTAGAGCGCCGCCAGCGCCGCGATCACCAGCGCGCCGGGCAGTACGAAAAGCGCCCCGGCAAGCAGTCCGCCCGGCGTGCCGCGCAGGCGCCAGCCGGCATAGGTGGCCAGCTGCATGGCTTCCGGCCCCGGCAGCAGCATGCAAAAGCTCAGCGCCGAGAGGAACTGCTTCTCGGTGAGCCAGCCGCGCTCTTCGACGAGGACGCGATGCATGAGACCGATCTGCGCGGCGGGGCCGCCGAAGCTGAGCAGGCCGATCCGGCCGAACGCGCTGAAGAGACGGGAGAACGTAGGCATGGGCGTGCTTTGACCGGGCTTTGTAACGGTGTCATGACGCATCCGGGCGATCCGTCTCAGCCGGTCACGCGGGAGATCTCGCGCAGGATCTTGCGGCGCAGCGTCTCGGCATAAGCGCGGTGGCCGCGCGCGGTCATGACAAAGCCATCGCGGGTGATCAGTGCGCGGCGAAAGAAATTGCTCACCGCGAGCCCGTGGCCCGGCGCCTCGATCGCCAGCGCGTTGACGGTGATTCCCGCGCGCTCGGCGCGCTGCCGCGCGGCGGCGGGCGACCCGCCGGAATTCGGGGGTGCCGTCGCCCGAAACGTCGATCACCTTGCGGCGGCAGTCAGGCGCGCCGGCAAAGGCATCGATCGCGGCGTGCAGGCAGGCCGGGAGCGGT
>NZ_DS022276.1:3258744-3270667 GCF_000153725.1 Salipiger bermudensis HTCC2601
CGGCCACGGCCGCGGGGGCGGTCATCCGGGTCCAGCCGATGCTGAGCTGCTGTCGGTCTTCGCCGGCCCACTGCATCACCGCGATGGCGACCCGGTCCTGCACGAGGATCTCGGCGATCAGCGGATCCGTGAGCGCGAAGGCGAGGCCCTCGGCCTGAATGCGGTACTCGGCCACGTCAACGGAGTTCGACACGTCCATCGCCAGAAGCAGCGCGGTCTCGCAGGCCGATGCCGAGCACGGGGCGAGAAGCGAAAGGCAAAGGGGCAAGGCGCGCAGCATGGCGCGATGCTGGCAGCAGGCCGGTGCCGGGTCAATCGCGGTGAATGCGCCTCTTGTAGGAGGTGAGGAGCGATCCGCAAGATGTCTGAAAGTGCAGGCTTCTGTTGCCAGGTGCCTGCGAACCCCGCCTTACGCTGCTAGGCGAAAGGACTTAGATTTCGATCTTTCGGACTGCTTACGCAGCCAGAGCGACCGGAGCACGATTGTCGTTGGCAATTATGCAATGTGAACCGATAACGGTGGTATCTCACCGGGACAAAGCTACATCTTTACACGTTCGTCGATCCTGTTTCGGCCCCATGCCTCCCCCCAACGAAGGGTGATTTGGTGGAGCCGCCGGGTACCGCCCCCGGGTCCGATCCGCTTATTACATGCGCGTTTATGCCCATAGTTCCCGAGGGAACGATCTGAATATAGGCAGGTTGCGGGCGGATTCAAAGGGGGTGCAGCCGGGCGATGCGAAATTTCCTGCGTCGCGCGGTCCGAGAGGGCGGGACACGCCTCCGGCGGGAGTATTTTTGACGAAGAGAAGATGCGAGCGGTTCAAGGAGGCGGAAAGCTGCTGCTGCTTGGCGCTTTTCTTCGCGGCGCGCTTGCGCTAAGCCCGCGCGCAACGAACCCGGAGGGCGATATGAGCGACGGCAAGAACGGCATTACCTACGCGGATGCGGGCGTGGACATCGACGCGGGCAATGCCCTTGTGGACCGCATCAAACCGGCGGCAAAGCGCACCAACCGGGCCGGCACCATGTCCGGCCTCGGCGGCTTCGGCGCGCTCTTCGACCTCAAGGCGGCGGGCTATACCGACCCGGTGCTGGTTGCCGCGACCGACGGCGTGGGCACCAAGCTGCGCATCGCCATCGACACCGGGCACCTTGATGGCGTCGGCATCGATCTCGTGGCGATGTGCGTCAACGACCTGGTCTGCCAGGGCGCCGAGCCTCTGTTCTTCCTGGACTACTTCGCCACCGGCAAGCTCGACACCGAGAGCGCGGCACGCGTCATCGAGGGCATTGCCGAGGGCTGCGTGCGCTCGGGTGCGGCTCTGATCGGCGGTGAGACCGCCGAGATGCCCGGCATGTACCCGGCGGGCGATTTCGACCTCGCGGGCTTTGCCGTCGGCGCCATGGAACGCGGCAGCGACCTGCCCGCCGGCGTCACCGAGGGCGATGTGCTGCTTGGTCTCGCCTCGGACGGCGTGCATTCCAACGGCTACAGTCTCGTGCGCAAGCTGGTCGAGGTCTCTGGCCTCGGCTGGGACGCCGATTGCCCCTGGGCCGAGGGATCGCTCGGCGCCGCGCTCCTGACGCCGACCCGGCTATACGTGAAGCAGGCGCTTGCGGCGGTGCGTGCCGGCGGCGTGCATGCGCTGGCCCACATCACCGGCGGCGGCCTCACCGAGAACCTGCCGCGCGTTCTGCCCGAGGGCATGGGCGCCGAGATCAGCCTCGACGCCTGGGACCTGCCCCCGGTGTTCAAGTGGATGGCCGAGACCGGCGGCATCGCGCCCGCCGAGATGCTCAAGACCTTCAACTGCGGCGTCGGCATGGTGCTGGCGGTGGATGCGTCCCGCGCCGAGGCGATCGCCGAGCTGCTGCGCGGCGAGGGCGAGACCGTCTACATGCTTGGCACCGTCACCGGAGAGGCTGGCATGTCCTACGAGGGCACGCTGTCTTGAAACGGGTCGCCATCTTCATCTCGGGCGGCGGCTCGAACATGGTGAAGCTGGTCGAGAGCATGACCGGCGATCACCCGGCGCGCCCGGTGCTGGTGTTGTCGAACAATGCCGGGGCGGGTGGCCTCGCCAAGGCCGCCGAGATGGGTGTCCCGACGGCGGTGGTCGATCACCGTCCGTTCAAGGGCGACCGCGAGGCCTTCCAGGAGGCGTTGCAGGCGGAGCTGGTGAAGGCCGCGCCGGACATTCTGTGCCTGGCCGGTTTCATGCGGGTGCTGACCGCGAGCTTCGTGCAAAACTGGCAGGGGCGGATGCTCAACATCCACCCCTCGCTCTTGCCCAAGTATCGCGGGTTGCACACCCATGCCCGTGCCCTCGAGGCGGGCGACGCAGAGCATGGCTGCACCGTGCACGAGGTGACCCCCGAGCTCGACGAGGGGCCGATCCTCGGCCAGGCGGTGGTCCCGGTGCGCGCGGGCGACACGCCCGACGATCTGGCGGCCCGGGTGCTGGTGCAGGAGCACAGGCTTTACCCGGCGGTGCTGCGGCGCTTTGCCGAGGGCAACCGCGAGACGCTGCGGCTCAGCGCCGAGTGACCAGTGACGGCGCGGCATTGCCGTGCCAGTCGCCCGGGTTGAGCGTGGCCGGTGGCGCCAGCAGCGCCGGAACCCCCATCACGAGAAGCAGGGCGAGTGCTGCGGCGAGCGGTGCGAGCGGGATCTGGGCGGCGCGGCGCGCGGGCAGGGGCGTTGTGTCGAGGCAGGTCATGTCTGGAACTCCGGGTTGGCTTTGGGATGAGCCAGAGGTAGCCCCTGCGCGACCATCTTTGAAATGAATGTTTGACGCTGGCACCTTCACGAAACGTGATGGAATGATGCAGCGTGGACGCGGGGCGGTCATGCCGGCGACGCTTTCTGGTCCGGGGGCTTTGCTCCGCGCCGTGGCGGGTGTAGGACAGGCCAACCCGCAAGAGCGAAGCAACAAGATCACAAAGCGCCCGGAGCCCGCATGAAGACCATCACCTCGACCGAAGATCTCGCCGCCTTCTGCAGCGAGGCAGCCACGGCACCCTATGTCACGGTCGACACGGAATTCCTGCGCGAGCGCACCTATTACTCGAAGCTCTGCCTGATCCAGCTGGCCTATCCGGGGCAGGGAGACGAGAATGCGGTGCTGGTCGATCCGCTGGCCGGTGAGTTGTCGCTCGAGCCGCTGCTCGAGCTGTTCCGTAACACGAACGTGGTCAAGGTGTTCCATGCCGCGCGGCAGGATCTCGAGATCTTCTTCATCGATCACGGGGTGATCCCCGACCCGCTCTTCGACACCCAGGTCGCGGCGATGGTCTGCGGCTTCGGCGAGCAGGTCGGCTACGAGACGCTGGTCAAGCGGATCGCAAAGCAGGGGCTCGACAAGTCCTCGCGCTTTACCGACTGGTCGCGCCGTCCGCTGACCGACGCGCAGAAGAAATACGCGCTCGCCGACGTGACCCACCTGCGGGTGATCTACGAATACCTCGCCGCCGAGCTCGAGCGCACCGGACGTGCTCGCTGGGTCGCCGAGGAACTGGGTGTTCTGACCGATCCCGAGACCTACATCACCCGCCCTCAGGACGCCTGGCAGCGGGTCAAGACGCGTTCCTCGAGCCCGCGCTTCCTCGCCATCGTGCGCGAACTGGCGGCGTTCCGCGAGGACTACGCCCAGTCGCGCAACATCCCTCGCAACCGGGTGTTCAAGGATGACGCGCTGACCGAGCTGGCCTCGACCAAGCCGGTGACGATGGAGGATCTCGGCCGCTCGCGCCTGCTGCTGCGCGAGGCCCGCAAGGGGCCGATCGCCGATGGTATCCTCGCCGCGATCAAGGCCGGGATGGAATGCCCCAAGGACGCGTTGCCCAAGCCCGACACCAGCAAGGACCAGCTGCAGGTGAACCCGGCTCTGGCCGATCTTCTGCGGGTGCTTCTGAAAGCGCGCACCGAGGCCTCCGGCGTGGCAGCACGGCTGATCGCTCCGGCGGCGGATCTCGACGCCATGGCAGCGGGCCAGCGCGACGTGAAGGCGCTGACCGGCTGGCGTCGCGAGGTATTCGGCGAGGATGCGCTGCGTCTTTGCGAGGGCCGCATCGGCCTCGCGGTGAAGGGGCGCGACGTCGAGGTCATCGAGATCTGAGGACGGCGCAGGCACTTGCCCTCACGTCCCCATGCAACGCCCCGCGATGGGCGTTGTTTCGTTTCAGGACCGTGGCTGGGCGGGGTGCGGCGCGGGCGCCTCAGCGGCGCGAGACCAGCACGTTGCTGCGGCCCGCCACGCGAACCTCGCGGATGCCGAAGAGCTCCTGCTCTGTGAGCCAGACCGCCGCGGTGACACTGCGCGCATCGGCGTCGACATTGACCGGACCGGCGGATTGCAGGGCGTTCATGGTGTAGGCGAGGGTGTCGCCGTCGGTCTGCGTTTCGTCGGGGATCAGGCGAACCTCGAACGGACCGGCGCGGTTGGCGGTGCCGGTGACGCGGATGATCGCGCCGCCGGGACGGCGCTCGATCAGCAGCTCGGAGATGGTCTCGATCGGGCTGCCGAGGTAGAGTTCTGCGGTATTGCTGCGGAAGATCGAGGCGCGCCGGGCGGGGATCAGCGGGTTGGTGGCGCCGGTGGCGCTGGGGTCGACGTTGACCGGCACAGATTCGCTCTGACCGAACCAGTTGACCGGGTTCCAGCTGCTGCTGCAGCCGGTCAGGACGAGGCCCGCGACGATCACAACGGAAAGAGTTTTCTTCATGGCGTTTCTGCCCCTTGCCTGCCTTGGCAAAGGGGTTATCGCATTGTGCGGAACTTGAAAAGCGCCGCGTTCCGGGGCTGGACCTTTGCGCCTGTGCTGCCTACCTGTGGGGCGACAGCAGGAGATGGTTCATGGCACAGGCAGCGTTCGAAGAGGTGGTCGAGGATTTCGAGTTTCTCGAGGACTGGGAAGACCGCTACCGGATGGTGATCGAGATGGGCAAGGCGATGGCGCCGCTGCCCGAGGCGCTGAAGGTGCCCGCCACCAAGGTCGAGGGCTGCGCCAGCCAAGTCTGGCTGCATCCTCAGATCGAGGCCGGGGTGTTCCATTTCGAGGGCGACAGCGACGCGATGATCGTGCGCGGCCTGATCGCCGTCCTGCACAAGCTCTATGACGGGCTGCCCGTGGGCGAGGTCTCGAAGCTGGACGCACGCGCCGAGCTTGGCCGGCTGGGATTGAACGAGCACCTCTCGGCGCAGCGCTCCAACGGGCTGCGGGCCATGGTGGAGCGCATTCAAGCCACTGCTGCCGTCGCTTGATTTCCTAGAAAAATCAGGCTGTTGCGAGGCGTTTCTAAAGCTCAGGTCGCGGTTTGGCCGGGCGACAGGGGGCGCTGCCCCTCTTGGCGCTGTGCGCCAATTCACCCCCGAGGTATTTTTGAACCAATGAAGCCAGGAGCGCTGCGCCCCTGGCTTCTCTTCGTCAAAAATGCTCCCGCCGGAGGCAGGCCGACCATCGCGGTCGGGCGCTCGGTCAGCCGTGTCCGTTGCGGCGCAGCCAGCCATGCGCAAAGGCGAGCTTGTCCCGCACCCCTTGGGCCAGAACGAACGGGTAGAGATCAGGCAGATCCATCGCGCGGTTGACGTGGTTCATCGCGATCGAAAGGTCGATGGCCATGGTGATCTCTGCCTCGGTATCGGAGGCGGCATAGGCATCGTGTCCCGCGGGCGGGCCCCCCGGGAGCGCCAGCCGGGCGGCGGCGGCGCTGTCGACGAGGTCGATCAGGTGCAGCAGGTGGGCGATGGTCTCGGCCCAGTCCTCGTGCGGGTGCGCGGTGGCGTAGCTGGTGATGTGGGTCTCGTCAGCCGGTTGCGGGTCGGCGTAGTGACGCTCGAGCGCAGCGCCGTAGTCGGCACGCTCGTCGCCGAACAGGGCGCGGAACTGCGCTAGGAACTCGGGGGACTCGGAGAGGCGCAGGTGCAGGAAATGTGCCGTCTCGTGTCGCATGTGACCCAGCATGGTGCGGTAGAGCTCGCCGAGCTCTTCCTGCCGCTTGGCCAGCACCGCGTCGCTGGCTTCGGTCACGTTGATGGTGATGAGCCCGTTGGCATGGCCCATGATGATGTCGGCCTGTCCGGCGGCGGTCTGCTCCGAGAGCAGCTTGAACACCGGCCGGGCGCCGGGATCGCTTGGCGTGAACCAGCCCCAGCGCGCGAGGTTGGCGAGCATCCAGCGCTTGGAGAGCTCCGAGGTCTCCCAGAGCGGACGGTTTCCGTTCTCGCGCAGGTCGGGAAGCATCTCGGTCATGGCGCAGGAACGGCAGAGCTCGCCGTTCTCGGCCATCCAGTTGCAGCCGATGAGGTCGCGATTCGCGCAGGGCTCGCTCAGCGGCAGCATGCGCTGCGCATCTGGATCGAATCTCACCTGCTGGCCGCAGGTGCAGCCGGTGTTGTGGAAATAGAGCGGGGCGCCGCAATTGGGGCACTGAAAGATCTGCATCTGAGGGTCCTGACCCGGGAGGTTCCGTCTGCCAGTAACGGCGGCGGGGCGGTGCAAGTTCCGTCGCATCGCCATGCCGTCGCGGAACGGTCAGGGAGGTGCTGGGTCAGAGTGGCGAAACCGGCGCGCCGCGCAAGCGCGAAGTTGCCGGCCTCACTCGGTGTCGGTGCCGCGCAGCGCGAGGATGGCGAAGATGCCGACCACGGACAGCCCGACCACCGCGATATTGAGCGGCGAGGAGTTCGCGACGATCACCGCCACCAGCGCCCAGATCACCGTGATGCCGTAAAGCGGCGCGCGGTGCAGGCGGTATTGCACCACCAGCGCTATGCCCAGAGCGATGGCCAGCGCCACCAGCGCCGAGGGCGTCGGCCCAAGCAGCCCGTAGCCGGCCAGCAGCAAGCCGATGGACACCGAGGAGGCGGCGGTCAGCCAGCCGGCGTAGACGGCCAGCGGCGAGACCTGCAGCCAGCGGTCCATGTCGCCGGTGCGGAACAGCGCCACCAGCGCGGTGACCAGCATCACCCAGATCATCGCGGTGGCGGCGATCGGCGAGAGCTGCGCCACCGGCAGCCAGACCACGCCGACGGCGAGGCTGATGAAGAGCGGCTGGCGGTGCGGCTGCCAGTCGGGGTCGTCGGAGCGGCGGAACAGGCCAAAGCCGGTGCCGGCGATGAGCCAGAGATAGATCAGGCCCCAGATCGCGAACGCATAGCCCGCCGGCTGCACCGGCGGGTTGTCCTGCGGCACGGGAAAGGCGCTCGGGTCGAACCCGCTGAAGCCGGGAAACAGCACCGGCCCGGCGGCGAAGACCACCGCGGCCAGAAACACCAGAACCGCCCAGAGCACCTGCATGATCAGACCAGCTCGCCGTCGGCGGTGAGAGTGGTCTTGCCGCCGAGCCACGGATGCAGCGCCTCGGGCAGCTTGACCGAGCCGTCTTCCTGCTGGCCGTTCTCCAGCACTGCGATCAGGCAGCGCCCGACCGCGAGGCCCGAGCCGTTCAGCGTGTGCACGTAATCCGGCTTGCCGCCGCCCGCGGGCTTGAAGCGGGCGTTCATCCGGCGGGCCTGGAAATCACCGCAGACCGAGACCGACGAGATCTCGCGGTAGGTGTTCTGTCCCGGCAGCCAGACCTCGATGTCATGGGTACGCCGCGCACCGAATCCGATGTCGCCGGTGCAGAGCACCACGGTGCGGTAGGGCAGGCCGAGCTTCTCGAGGATGCCCTGCGCGCAGGCGGTCATCCGGTCGAGCTCCTCGCGGGATTTGTCGGGGTGGGTGACCGAGACCATCTCGACCTTCTCGAACTGGTGCTGGCGCAGCATACCCGAGGTGTCGCGCCCGGCGGAGCCCGCCTCGGAGCGGAAACACTGGGTGTGCGCCACGTAGCGGCGCGGCAGGTAGCTTTCCTCGACGGTCTCGCCGTTGACGATGTTGGTCAGCGTGACCTCGGCGGTGGGCACCAGCCACCAGCCCTCGCGGGTCTGGTAGCTGTCCTCGCCGAATTTCGGCAGCTGCCCGGTGCCGTACATCATCTCTTCGCGCACCAGCACCGGGGTCCAGGTCTCGGTGAGGCCGTTCTCCTCGACATGGGTGTCGAGCATGAACTGCGCCAGCGCCCGGTGGATGCGGACGACGCCACCGGAGAGCACCACGAAGCGCGAGCCGGAGAGCTTGGCCGCGGTCTCGAAATCCATACCCTTCTGCACGGCCGCGAGCTGGTAGTGCTCCTTCGGCGCGAAATCGAACGTGGCCGGGGTGCCCCAGCGGTGGATCTCGACATTGTCGTCTTCGTCGGCACCGTCCGGCACGTCATCGAAGGGCAGGTTGGGCAGGCCCATCAGCAGCTCGTCGAGCTGCGCGTCGAGCGCCTTGGCGCGGTCCTGCATCTCGGAGACCTCGGCCTTCTTGGCGCCTACGAGCGCGCGCAGCCGTTCGAACTCTGCCTCGTTGCCCGAGGCCTTGGCGGCGCCCACGTCCTTGGCGGCCTTCTTCTGATCCGCCTGCGCGGTCTCGGCGGCGTGGATCGCGGCGCGGCGCTCTTCGTCGATCTTCAGGATCGAGGGCGATTGCGGCTCCATCCCGCGGCGAGACAGCGCCGCGTCGAATGCGGCGGGGTTTTCTCGGATGGCGCGGATGTCGTGCATCGTCCCTTGTCCTTCTTTTCGGGTGCGAGTCGGGGCGGTTATGCCCTCTTTTCACTCGGAGGTGTAGGGGGCGCCCTGCAACAGGCGTCCGCGCACCCATTCATCGACCGGAACCACCAGCGCATTGCCGCGCGCCGAGGCGGAGACCACGCCGATCACCTGCCAGTCCGGCCCGCCGCTGAGCGCCGGGCCGCCGGAATTGCCCGGGCGCACCGGGCAGTCGACAAAAAGCAGCTGGTGGACCGGTCTCCCGTCGCAGTCGAACCGGGCCGAGAGCCGGTGCGGGCGGTGATCGTGATAGCCCGCCAGCGCATAGGGCGGCGCGAACGTGCTACCGATCTTGAGGGGCGTGACCTCGGTGATCGGCTCGGCAAGGTAGACCAGCGCGATGTCATGTTCCACGTCGAGCTGGACCTGCGCATAGGCCTGCGGATGGACCTCGTAGGAGGCGACGGGGCTGTCGGCGGCATGATCGCCGCCGTACCAGCCGGCGGCGAAATGCAGCATCTCGGGCGCGGTCGGGTTGCCGTCGGGGCCGGCGACGCAATGCGCGGCGGTGAGCAGCGTGTCGGGCGCGACGAGCGCCGCGCTGCACATGCCGAGCCGGCTGACGCCGCGGGTGTTGAGCCGTCCGACCGCCTCCCAGTCGGAGAGCCGGTTCCGGGCCACGGCGGGCAGTTCGCCCTCGCGCGGGGTCATCATGCGGGTCTCGGGATCCTGCGCGGCGAGAGGGCCGGGCAGGGCAAGGGCCAGCAGCGTGACGAGCGTTCGGGCGGCGCGGCCGAGGGTCACCACCAGTTGGGGTGGTAATACTCCCCGGCGCTCATGCCGACATAAAGGGGGCCGCAGCGTTGCCCGACATTGACGCCGGTGCGCACGCCGTCGGTGCCGACGCCGACATTCACATTGGCGCTGGGTTTGGGGCTGCAGCGCTCGCATCCGGCAAGCGCGGTGCCCGCAAGGGCGAGGATCAGGAACAAACGCATTTGGGCTCAACCTTTTCTTGCGCCCGGAAAGCGGGCTCTCGCCTCAGCCTAGGCGCCGAGGGGACGTTGCGGCAAGGGCGCAGGGGCACGCGATCGGTGTTTGGCATCGATGCGGCGCTGATCGAACACGGGGGAGGCAGGTCTCGAGCGCGCGCCGGGGCCGTCTTTGCGCGGCTCACCCGACGGCATCCGCCCCTTGCATCTCACGTCCCGGGCAAGGCCCCGTGACGCTCCTTGCATCCCTTGCCGTTCGCACATAGGTTCCGCGCGACCTGACCGGGGGCTTCCCCCGCATTCATTCCATCTGAGGAGCCCGCCCATGGACCCAGCCGCGCTTGGACAATTCCTTCCGCTCATCCTGATCTTCGCGATCATGTACTTCCTGCTCATCCGTCCGCAGCAGAAGAAGATGAAGGAGCACCAGAAGATGGTCGCGGCGCTGCGCCGGGGCGACCAGGTCGTCACCCAGGGCGGCATCATCGGCAAGGTGGCCAAGGTCAAGGACAACAACGAGATCGACGTCGAGATCGCCGAGGGCGTGAAGGTCCGCGTGGTGCAGAACACCGTCACGCAGGTCCTGTCCAAGACCGAGCCGGCCGAGAGCTGAGCCCCTAGGCGCCGACATGCTGCAGATCGATACCTGGAAACGCGTCCTCATCTGGGCGCTGGTGGTGGCGGGGCTGGTGCTGGCGGCGCCGAACCTCTTCTATAATCGCGTTGAATCGCACAACGATGCCGTGAAGGCCATCGAGGCGCAGGGCAGCACGGCCGAGCGCGAGGCGCAGGGCAGCACGGCCGAGCGCGAGGCGCAGGCCTCGGTCTGGCCGACATGGCTGCCCTCGGACCTCGTGAACCTCGGCCTCGACCTGCGCGGCGGTGCGCATCTGCTGGCCGAGGTTCGGCTCTCGGATGTCTATGCCGCGCGCATGGAGGCGCTCTGGCCCGAGGTGCGCGACGTGCTTCGCGACGCCCGCGACGAGGTCGGCACGATCCGGCTTCAGCCCTCCGATCCCGGCATCCTCCGGGTGCGGATCTCCAACCCCGACGGCATGGCCCGCGCGCTCGAGCTGGTGCGCGGACTGGCGCAGCCGGTGGTCTCGCTGACCGGGGCCGGCGCCACCGACCTGCAGGTTGCGGGCGATGGCAGCGACATCATCGTGACGCTCTCGGAGGCCGAACAGCGCGCCACCGACGAGCGCACCATGCAGCAGTCGCTCGAGATCATCCGCCGCCGCATCGACGAGGTCGGCACCCGCGAGCCGACGATCCAGCGCCAGGGCTCCGACCGGATCCTGATCCAGGTGCCGGGCATCGGCTCGGCCGCCGAGCTCAAGGAGATCATCGGCACCACGGCGCAGCTGACCTTCCAGCCGGTCGTCGGCCGTGCCTCGAGCGCCGGCGAAAGCGCCGGCGTCGGCAACGAGGTGCTGCCCTCCCTGAACGAAGAGGGCGTCTTCTACATCCTCGAGACGGCCCCCGTTGTCACCGGCGAAGAGCTGGTCGACGCGCAGCCGAGCTACGACCAGAACGGCCGCCCGGCGGTCAACTTCCGCTTCAACCCGAGCGGTGCGCGCAAATTCGGCGACTACACCGCCGAGAACATCGGCTCGCCCTTCGCCATCGTGCTCGACGACGAGGTGATCTCGGCGCCGGTGATCCAGAGCCACATTCCCGGCGGCTCGGGCATCATCACCGGCAATTTCGACATCGCCGAGTCCACCAACCTCGCGGTGCTGCTGCGCGCTGGCGCGCTACCGGCGGGGATGGAATTCCTCGAGGAGCGCACCATCGGGCCCGAGCTCGGTCAGGACAGCATCGACGCGGGCAAGCTTGCCACCGGCGTGGCCTTCGCCGCGGTGCTGATCTTCATGTTCCTCAGCTACGGCCTGTTCGGGCTCTTCGCCAACGTGGCGCTGATCCTCAACATCGGCCTGATCATGGGCATCCTCTCGGCCATCGGCGCCACGCTGACACTGCCCGGCATCGCCGGCATCGTGCTCACCGTCGGCATGGCGGTCGACGCCAACGTGCTGATCTTCGAGCGCATCCGCGAAGAGATCAAATCCGCCCGCGGCCCGGCCCGCGCCATCGAGCTCGGCTATTCGAAGGCGCTGTCGGCCATCGTCGACGCCAACATCACCACGGTGATCACCGCCATCATTCTTTACGTCATGGGCTCGGGTCCGGTGCGCGGCTTCGCCATCACGCTCGGCATCGGCATCGTGACCTCGGTGTTCACCGCGATCTGGGTGACCCGCCTGCTGATCGTGATGTGGTTCGAACGCCGCCGCCCCAAGACGCTGGAGATCTGACATGCGCCATCTGAGACTGGGAAGACGC
>NZ_DS022276.1:3271043-3284249 GCF_000153725.1 Salipiger bermudensis HTCC2601
CATCCGCGCCGGAGGAGGACCACTCGGTGATCTCGCTCTTCGACGAAGACGGTCTTGTCGACGACCTTGCCGGCGACGGTGGCGCGGGCGACACGCTGCTGGGCAACCACGATGGCCCTGATGGCAGCGAGACAGACGGTCTTGGCGACGATCTCGCCGGCGAGGGCGGCATCCTCGATGAACTCGCGGGCGATGCCGGCGTGCTCGACCGCATCCTCACCGGCGACGACATGGCAGATGGCAGCGAAACCGATGGTCTGGTCGACGACCTTCTGGCGGAGGGCGGTCTGGTCGATGAGCTGCTCGGCGACGGCGGGACGGTCGATGACCTGCTCACCGGCGACGAACAGGCAGACAACTCGACCACCGAGGGCGTGATCGACGGGCTGCTGGCCGAGGGCGGGACGCTTGACGAAGTCCTCGGCGACGGCGGCACCACCGATGATCTCCTCGACGATGGCCTGGTCGATATCAACATCGGCGGTGCGGATCACGACCAGGCCGGGCTTCTGGAGGAAGACGGGCCGATCGACGACCTCCTGGGCGACGGCGGGACGGTCGATGCCCTGCTCACCGGCGACGACATGGCCGATGGCAGTGAGACCCACGGGCTGGTGGACGATCTTCTTGGCGAAGGTGGCACCGTGGACGAGCTGCTTGGCGATGGCGGCACCGTCGATGACCTGCTCACCGGCGACAACAAGCCCGATCACAGCGAGACCGACGGCGTCGTGGCTGATCTTCTGGACGAAGGTGGCACAGTGGACGAGCTGCTTGGCGATGGCGGCACCGTCGATGACCTGCTCACCGGCGACAACCACCCCGATCACAGCGAGACCGATGGCGTGGTCGAGGACCTTCTTGGCGATGGCGGCACCGTGGACGAGCTTCTGGGGTCCGAGGCATTCGACGTCGGCGATGCGGTACGCCACCTTCTTGGCGACTGGAGCGACGACAGCTCGGAGCATGACCCGCATCACGAGAGCGGCGACGAGGATCACGATGACGGATTGCTGTCGGGCCTGTTCGGCTAACTCCCTCTCCCCCTTGAAGCAGACCAACGGGAGCGACAGCAGGGGATCGGGCCAGAGGCCCGGTCCCCGTATTCACATCTTCAGCTCCGGACGGATGCTCATGTATTGCATCACCTAATGCTGCCACTACACTGTACTAAATGCACAATTTTAGATCTGAACAAGAAATATCCTCCCCGGGCACTTTCGCCGCTTGACCGCAAAGCGTGATTTCCTATCCTGCCGACACGTCAGGGGAGTCCCGCCAGAGGGGACTGAGAGGCTGACACCGGCACATTGATGCCGGGGTGACGCGACCCTTCGAACCTGACCCAGTTGACGCTGGCGTAGGAAGACCGAAGGGCATTCCCCCATCGCATCTCGAGGGGCGGCCTTTTCGGGCCGCATGGCCCTGTTGCGCATTGCCGCAACCTGGGCTGTCCGGCCCCTTTCTGCACTACGTTTCACTTGGGTCTCATCGCGAGAGGAGACCGAAATGAAAGACACCATCCCCACCATCACCACGGGCGCGCTGCCCGCCTCGACCAAGGTTTACGTCCATGGCGAGACCCACGAGCTCCGCGTCCCCCTGCGCGAGATCGCCCTCACAGACGAGGCGCCGCTGCGGGTCTATGACAGCTCCGGCCCCTATACTGATCCGGCGATCGAGATCGACATCGCCAAGGGCCTGCCCGAGGTGCGCGGCGGCTGGCTGCATGCCCGTGGCGACGTCGAGGAATACGAGGGCCGCGGCGTCACCGACGCCGATAACGGCTTTGCCAAGGGCGACCGGCTGGTGCCGGGCTTCCCGGAGCAGCGCAAGCCGTTGCGCGCCACCGGCGACCGGGCCGTGACCCAGCTGGCCTATGCCCGCGCCGGGATCGTCACCCCCGAGATGGAGTTCGTCGCGATCCGCGAAAACGAAGGCCGGCGTGCCGCGCATACCCGCGACGGCGCGCCGATGGGCGCCAACCTGCCGGACCTCGTGACGCCGGACTTCGTGCGCGACGAGATCGCCGCCGGGCGCGCCATCATCCCCGCCAACATCAACCACCGCGAGCTCGAGCCGATGATCATCGGGCGCAACTTCAAGGTCAAGATCAACGCCAATATCGGCAACTCGGCGGTCACCTCCTCGATGGAGGAAGAGGTCGAAAAGATGGTCTGGGCGATCCGCTGGGGCGGTGACACGGTGATGGACCTCTCGACCGGGCGCAACATCCACAACATCCGCGACTGGATCATCCGCAACGCGCCGGTGCCGATCGGCACGGTGCCGCTCTACCAGGCGCTCGAGAAGGTCGGCGGCATCGCCGAGGACCTGACATGGGAGATCTTCCGCGACACGCTGATCGAGCAAGCCGAGCAAGGCGTCGATTACTTCACCATCCATGCCGGGGTGCGACTGCACATGATCCCGATGACCGCAAAGCGCGTCACCGGTATCGTCAGCCGCGGCGGCTCGATCATGGCCAAGTGGTGCCTGCACCATCACCGCGAGAGCTTTCTCTACGAGCATTTCGACGAGATCTGCGACATCTGTCGCCGCTACGACGTCTCGTTCAGCCTTGGCGACGGGCTGCGTCCGGGCTCCATCGCCGACGCCAATGACGAGGCGCAGTTCGCCGAGCTGCGCACGCTGGGCGAGCTGACCAAGATCGCCTGGGCCAAGGACTGCCAGGTGATGATCGAGGGCCCCGGCCACGTGCCGATGCACAAGATCAAGGAGAACATGGAAGAGCAGCTCAAGCACTGCCACGAGGCGCCGTTCTACACGCTCGGGCCGCTCACCACCGATATCGCGCCGGGCTACGACCACATCACCTCGGCCATCGGGGCGGCGATGATCGGCTGGTTTGGCACCGCGATGCTCTGCTACGTAACGCCGAAGGAGCATCTCGGCCTGCCCGACCGCGACGACGTGAAAACCGGCGTGATCACCTACAAGCTCGCCGCCCACGCCGCCGATCTTGCCAAGGGCCACCCCGGCGCGCAGCTGCGCGACGACGCCATCAGCCGGGCACGGTTCGAGTTCCGCTGGATCGACCAGTTCAACATCGGCCTCGATCCCGACACCGCGCGCGAGATGCATGACGAGACGATGCCCGCCGAGGCCCACAAGGTGGCGCATTTCTGCTCCATGTGCGGGCCGAAATTCTGCTCCATGAAGATCAGCCACGACATCCGAGCCGAAGCCGAAAAGCAGGAGGGCATGGAGAAGATGGCCGAGAAGTTCCGCGAGGGCGGCGCGCTCTACGTGCCCGCCGAGCCCTCGGAATGATCTCGGTTCTGGGCACCGGGGTGGCGGGGCTTTGCGCCGCCACCGCGCTTACCGAGCGCGGGCTGCCGGTCGAGGTGATCGCGCCCGAAGACGCGCCCGCGCCCGCCTCTCTGCTTGCGGGCGGGATGCTGGCGCCGTTCTGCGAGGGCGAGTCCGCGCCGGCGGTCGTGGTATCGAAAGGTCAGGCGGCGCTTGGCTGGTGGGCGGCGCGAATGCCCGGCGTGGTGCGTCGCGGCACGCTGGTCGTGGCGCCGCCGCGCGACGCCGCCGAGCTCGACCGCTTCGCCCGCGCCACCCAAGGCCACCGAGCGGTGTCGCCTGCCGATCTCGAGCCGGAACTGGCCGGTCGCTTCGCCCGTGGGCTGCACTTTCCGGAGGAGGCCCACATGGACCCGCGCGCGGCGCTCGCCCATCTGCGCGAGCGGCTCGTGGCGCAGGGCGTCGCTTTCCGGGAGGGTGGACCGCGCGGCGGCATCGTCGACTGCCGGGGGCTGGCCGCGGCAAGCCACCTGCCCGACCTGCGCGCCGTGCGGGGCGAGATGCTGGAGCTTTGCGCGCCCGACGTGCAGCTCACGCGCCCCGTGCGGCTGCTGCACCCGCGCTTTCCCTGCTACGTGGTGCCGCGCGGCGGCGGCCGCTACATGATCGGCGCCACCATGGTCGAAAGCGCCCGGCCCGGCCCGGTCACCGCCCGCGCGGTGATGGAGCTGCTCTCCGCCGCCTACACGTTGCACCCCGGCTTTGCCGAGGCCGAGGTGATCGCCACAGGTGCGGGCCTGCGCCCCGCCTTCCCAGACAACATTCCGGCGCTGCGCCATGCGCCCGACCGAACCCACCTCAACGGCCTCTACCGGCACGGCTTTCTCATGGCCCCGGTGCTGGCGGAGGAGCTGGCCGAGGCGCTCCCATCGCCATCTTCCAAGGACCTCACCCATGCGCATTGACCTCAACGGCGCGTCGATCGAGACCCGCGCCCGCACCCTGCAAGACCTGATCGAGGAGCACGGCTTTGCCGACGCCGCCGTCGCCACCGCGGTGAACGGCAGCTTCATCCCCCGCACCGCCCGCGGGACTGCAACGCTCTCCGAGGGGGCGCGGGTCGAAGTGCTTTCACCGATGCAGGGAGGCTAAGCCGATGTTCTACGGAACCGACCTGAAAAGCCGCCTGATGCTGGGCACCGCGCAATATCCCTCGCCGCAGGTGCTGCGCGAGGCGATCGCCGCCTCAGGCGCCGAGGTGATCACCGTGTCACTGCGGCGCGAGGGCAGCGAGGGAGACGCCTTCCGCGAGATCCTGCGCCAGAGCGGCTGCCGCATCCTGCCCAACACTGCCGGGTGTCACTCCGTGCGCGAGGCTGTGACCACGGCGCAGATGGCGCGCGAACTGTTCGGCACCAGCTGGATCAAGCTCGAGGTGATCGGACATGCGGACACGCTGCAGCCCGACCCGTTCGCGCTGGTCGAGGCGGCACGCATCCTCACCGAGGACGGCTTCGACGTGTTCCCCTACACCACCGAGGACCTGATCGTGGGCGAGCGGCTCATCGAGGCTGGCTGCCGGGTGCTGATGCCCTGGGGCGCGCCGATCGGCTCCGGTCAGGGGCTGCGCCATCGCGACGCGCTGCGCACCATGCGCGCACATTTTCCCGATGTGCCTCTGGTGATCGACGCCGGCATCGGCGCGCCGTCGCAGGCCATGGCGGCGATGGAGATGGGCTTTGACGCGGTGCTGCTCAACACCGCGGTGGCCAAGGCGTTGGACCCGGTCGGCATGGCCCGCGCCTTCGGCGCGGCGGTGGAAGCGGGGCGCACGGCGCACGACGCCGGGCTGATGCCCTGCCGCGACATGGCCACGGCCTCGACCCCGGTTTTCGGCATGGCGGAGTTGGCATGATGGGTTGGCTCGATCGTTTTTACCTGATCACCGGCCATGTCGGCCGTCTCGAGCTTCTGGTGCCGCAGGGGGTTCGGCTTGTGCAGCTCCGGCTCAAGGATCTGCCCGAGGCCGAGCTGCGCCGCCAGATCGCCCGCGCCCGCGACATCTGCGCCGTGCACGGGGCGCAGCTCGTGGTTAATGACCACTGGCGGCTCGCGCTCGACCTGAATTGCACCTTCGTCCATCTCGGTCAGGAGGACATGGACGGCGCCGATTTCGACGCTCTGCGCCGGGCGGGCGTCCGCATCGGTGTGTCGACCCATGACGAGGCCGAGCTCGACCGCGCGCTGGCCTGCGCCCCGGACTACGTGGCGCTGGGGCCGGTCTATCCGACGCGTCTAAAGAAGATGAAATGGGCGCCGCAGGGGCTCGAGAAGGTCCGGCGCTGGAAACGACTGGTGGGAGACAAGCCTTTGGTGGGGATCGGCGGGCTGACGCCCGAGCGCCTGCCCGGGCTCTTCGAGGCCGGCGCCGACAGCGCGGCAGTGGTGACCGACATCCAGCAGGCGGCAAGCCCAGAGGCGCGCTGCCGCGAGTGGATCGCAGCGACGCGGGTGCCCGCATGAGCCGTTACGACCGACAGATGCGCCTGCCCGAAATCGGCCCCGAGGGCCAGGCGCGTCTGGCGCAGTCCCGGGTGCTGGTGGCCGGTGCCGGCGGGCTCGGCGCGGCCCTACTGCCGCTTCTTGCAGGCGCGGGCGTCGGGCACATCACGCTCTACGATCCCGATACCGTGGCCGAGAGCAACCTGCACCGGCAGACACTCTACCGCATGTCCGACCTTGACCGCCCCAAGGCCGAGGTCGCGGCCGAGACGCTGGCCGGGCTGAACCCCGATTGCCACATTGCGCCACGAGCTGAACCGCTGCTCTCCGACAGTGCCGCTGCTGCCCTTGCCAAGGCCGATCTGGTGATGGATGCAGCCGACCGGGTCACCGCGACCTACGCGCTGTCGGACCTATGCCACGCCGCGAACCTGCCCTTCATCAGCGCCGCCGTGACCGGGCGGGCGGGCCATGTCGGCGGGTTCTGCGGCGGCGCGCCGAGCTATCGTGCGGTGTTCCCGGACATGCCGCCCACGCTCACGAGCTGCGATGCCGCCGGGGTGATGGGGCCCGCCGTGGCGACCCTGGGCGCTCTGCAGGCGCAGATGGCGCTCTCAGCGCTGCTCGGGCTGGCGCCCTCGCCGCTGGGCCAGATGCTGACGCTCGATCTCGCAAGCTGGCGCATCGGCGGGTTCCGCTTCGACACGGCGCCCGAGCCGGAAACGAACGGCCCCGAGATCCTCGCGGCCTCGCAGCTGTTGCCTTCAGACCGCGTTATCGACCTGCGGTCTCGCGAAGAGGCGCCCGTGCCCGCGACGCCGAAGGCGCAAAGGCTGCCGGAGGGCGGGCTTTCCGAATTGAACGGCGAGAGCGGCCAGCGCGTGGTCTTCGCCTGCGCCACCGGCCTCCGGGCCTGGCGCGCGGCGCAGGACCTGCGCGCGGCGGGTGGCATCGCGGCAATCCTCGCCACATGAGCGCGCGCGTGCTCTGCATCGGCGGGATCGATTCCAGCGGCGGCGCCGGATTGCTGCGCGATGCCGCCACCCTCGCCGCGATGGGTCTGGAGAGCTGCGCCGCAGTCACCGCCGTGACCGCGCAGAGCGACGCCGCCGTGCGGGAGGTACAGGTCATGCCGCCTGCGCTGGTCGCAAGCCAGATCGCCGCAGCCTGCGAGGGGCCGGTGGATGCGGTGAAGATCGGCATGCTGGGCCACGCCGCCCTTGTCGATGCCGTCGCGAGCGCCCTGCCCGACCGGCCACTGGTGCTCGACCCGGTGCTGGTTTCGACCTCGGGCCGGTCGCTTCTTGACGATGACGGCATCGCCGCGTTGCTCGGCCGTCTCGTGCCGCGCGTCACGCTCATGACCCCGAACCTGCCAGAGCTCGACACCCTCGCGGCGGCGCTTGGCGCCTCCTCCGAGAAGGCGATTGGCCTGCTACAGGACAGAGGATGCCGCGCGGTGCTGGTCAAGGGTGGCCACGATGCGACGCCGGAGGTTGCCACCGACTGGCTCTATCGCGCCTCGGCGCCGGTGGCAGAGTTCCACGCCCCGCGCCTCGACGGCACACTGCGCGGCACCGGCTGTCAGCTCGCCTCCGTCATCGCGGGCGGGCTCGCGCAACATCTGGACATCGAGCGCGCGGTGCAAAACGCCAAGCACATGCTCACCACGCGCTTCCGCGCGGCCTGCGACATGCCACGCGACGCGGCAATGCCCTCTGCCTCACGAGGAATTATGCCCCTCGCCTGACACGAGGGATTCCCATCCCGAATCGCCTGTGCCATACTGCTCCTAACGCACCCGTCAGAGGTGCCTCCCAAGGCAGAGCAAGAGCGCAGACATGAGCGCAAGGCGCAAACCCGCATTCGGTGTCGTGATCTACACGGCCATCACCCTGAGCCTCTCGGGCTATTTCGTCTTTGCCGCGGTGCAGGGCGATTTCGGCCTGTTCCGTCGCGCCGAGATCGAGGTCGAGGGCGACCGGCTCGCCGGCGAACTCAAGTCGCTCGAGGGAGAGGTCGCCCGGATGGAGAACCTCACCCGCCGCCTGTCGGACGATTACCTCGATCTCGACCTGCTCGACCAGCAGGCGCGCGATGTGCTGGGCGTTATGCGTTCGGACGAGATCGTCGTCCGCTGACGAGGACCTGAACAGCTGTAGCCACATCGGGCGGGCCTTGCCCGCTCAAGGTGTCCTATTTGCCCGTTTCGCGGGCAGTTGAGTCTCACGAAACATTACGGTTTGTCGCGCCCCTCGGCGCCTCTGCGTCGTTCCGCGCGGGAAACCAGCGAAAGCTTGCCACACCGGCAGCTTATCCGGACAAACCCTCAGACACGGTGCTTGAAAACGGGGCCGTCTGCGCTTTCTTCTTTACCTACAAGAAAAAAACAAACCGCAGGCAGACCCATGAACAAGAGCAGGAAAGTCAGGACAATCACGATCATTCAGGCCGGGGCGCTTGCGCTGCTGGCCATCTTCGGCGCCTTCGCGGCGCAGGGCCATCCGCAGCCGGTCCAGCCGAGCTGCAGCAGCCTCGACATGAGCACGCCCTGCGATCTGTGATTGCAGAGCCTCATAGCATCAGGGCGCGGTTCCGACCGCGCCCCTCTCGTGTTGTTCAGCGCCCGAGCGCCTCATAGAGCTTGGGCAGGAACACATCGGTATAGAGCGTGCCGGCAAGCGGGCCCACGTGCTTGTGCAGCACCGTGCCGTCGCCCGCGACGATGAAGGTCTCGGGCGGACCGGTGACCCCCCAGTTGATCGCCGCGCGGCCCTGCGGATCGAAGGGCACACCGATGAACGGCGAGCGCTCTTCCGTCAGGTAGCCCGCCGCTGCCCCCGCCTTGTCCTTGAAGTTGACGCCGACGATGCGCACGCCCTCGTCCTGCAGTTCGAGCAGGCGCGGATGCTCGGCCCGGCACGGCGGGCACCACGAGGCCCAGAAGTTCACCACCGTCACCTCGCCCGAGCGCAGAGCGGCATCGCTCACGCCGGGAAAGCCCTCGAGCGTCGTCTCGGGCAGGCCCGGTGCGGGCTGGCCGAGGAAGGTCGAGGGCAGCGTTGTCGTATCGCCGCGCTGCATGCCGAAAAAGGCCATCACCGCGAAGGCCGCGAAGATCAGCGGCGGCAGGATCATGAGCGGCGAGATGCGCCGCTTGCGGGTTTCGGGATTGGTCTCAGCCATGGGGGCGTTTGCTCCGCTCTTCGATCTGTTCCAGCTCGGCGCGCACGCGGCGCGAGCGGGCGATGCTGGCGATGACCAGCACGGCGAGAAGCCCCAGCCCGACGCCGTAGGAGGCGAGCACCGCGAAGGCGTATTTTCCAAGATCCGGGATCATGCCTGACGCTCCCGTGCCATGAGCGCGCGGGCGCGGCGCGCGCGGATTTCCGTCTGGGTGCGCAGGAAGACCAGCGCGATGAACAGCAGCACGAAGCCCGCGATGCAGACCAGCGCCGGATACCAGAACACGTCGGCCACGTTCTCTTCCTTGTCGAGCGACAGCGACGCGCCCTGGTGCAGGCCCTGGTTCCAGAACAGCACCGCGTAGCGCGACAGGATGGCGAAGACCGAGCCCACAAGGCAGAGGATCGAGGTCAGGTCGGCAGCGGTGTCGTCATTCTCGATCGCGGCCCAGAGCGCCATGTAGCCGAGATAGAACAGGAACAGCACGAGGAACGACGTCAGGCGCGGATCCCACGCCCACCACGTACCCCACATGGGCTGCCCCCAGAGCGCGCCGGTGGCCAGCGCGATGATCGTGAAGGTGGCGCCCACGGGCGCCGCCGCGCGGGCGGCGAGCGCCGAGACGTGGTGGCGGCGGATGATCCAGACCAGCGAGGCCACCAGCATCATCACCCAGGCGTTGATCGCCATCATGGCGGCGGGGACGTGCAGGTAGAAGATCTTGACGGTCGAGCCCTGCCGGAAGTCATCCGGCGTGAAGAAGAAGCCCCAGACGAGCCCGGTCACCAGGCACAGCACCGCTCCGACCGAGATCCATGGCAGGACCTTGTCGGTGGTGCGGATGAATTTGACAGGGTTGGCGTATTCCCAGATCGACATGGCTCTCCCCGTAGCGCAAGTGTCGCAGTGTTTCACCTGAATTTTCCGTCAGGGGCAAGGGTCGTGGCGCCGCAGGGGCTGCTGGGCGGGGTCGGCGCGGGCCTCGCTCCGCAGGGGATACGCGCGAGGGTTGATCGACGGATTGGGCTATCTTTGAAAACCGGCGTCTGCCTGTCACTCGAGACGCCGGGCGCCGCCGCGCCATCGCCGGCCCGCGGGATGGCGACCGGATCATTGATCCTCTTGGTTTATCCCTGCCACATCCGAAGGACCTCAACACGCTGCGCCAAGCGTCACCAAATCGCCAGCCCGGGGGGCGGGTCATGCCGGAGGCATGCTTCCAGCATGACGATGGCGCGGCGGCTTCGCCTTGATTCCGCGCTAGCATTGCTCGGATGTCAGGCGAAGGCATTGATCTGAGAGCCTCAGCGCAGATTGATGCGCAGCACCGCCGCACTCGCAAACGGCAGCAGCGCGATCACCCCGGCGCTGATCCCGGCCAGCATCAGCAGCGGCGTCTGCACCGCCAGACCCTCTGCCCCGCGCCGCGCCACCTCCGCGCCGAAGATCAGGGTCGGGACGTAGAGCGGCAGCACCAGCAGCGACAGCAGCAGCCCGCCGCGCTTCAGGCCCACCGTCAGCGCCGCCCCGAAGGTGCCGATCACCGACAGCGCCGGCGTGCCTGCAGCAAGCGAGACCAGCACCCAGAGATAGCCCTCGAGCGGCAGGCTCAGCAGCACCCCCAGCACCGGCGCGGCAAGAACCAGCGGCAGCCCGGTGGTGAGCCAGTGCGCCAAGGCCTTGATCGAGACGATGCCCTCCATCGGCAGCGGCGCGGTGGCCAGCAGGTCGAGCGAGCCGTCTTCCCAGTCGAGCGCGAAGATCCTGTCGAGCGACAGCAGGCAGGCCAGCAGCGCCCCGATCCACAGCACGCCCGGGGCGATGCGTGACAGCAGCCCGGTCTCGGGACCGACCCCGAAAGGCACCAGCACCGTGACGATGAGGAAGAAGGCAAGGCCGAGGCCGAAGCCGCCGCCCGCCCGCACCGCGAGCCGCAGGTCCCGTGTCAGCAGCGCGATCACAGGAAAGCCTCGTCCTGCAGCGCCGCCCGCGGGCTGGCCTTGAACGGGGTCACGTCGAACACCTCCGCCTCGGGAATGCCGAGATCGATATGGGTCGCCATAAGCGCCGAACCACCGCCCTGAAGATGACGCCGCACCGCCTGCGCGAAGAGCGCCACGGAGGCGGTGTCGAGCGACACGGTGGGCTCATCCAGAACCCAGACCGGGCGGCCCGTGACCATCATCCGGGCCAGCCCCAGCCGGCGCTTCTGCCCGGCGGAAAGATTGCCCGCCAGCAGGTCCTCGAGCCGTTCCAGGTCAAAATCGCGCAGGGCGGCGGAAATATCCGTGGTGCCAAAGACCTGCGCCCAGAAGCGCAGGTTCTCGGTGACGCTCAGCATCGCCTTGAGGCCGTCGGAATGCGCCGCATAGGCGATGCGCTCTCCGGCGCCCTCGACGGTGCCGGCATAGGGAGGCTGCAGCCCGGCGATGGTGCGAAGCAGCGTGGTCTTGCCCGAGCCGTTCGGCCCGCGCAGCACCAGCGCGCGGCCCGGGGCCAGCGCAAAGCTCACCCCTTCGAGCACCGGCACCCCGCCTCGGGACACCGCAAGATCGGTCACGCTCAGCATCATGGAAACGGGAGTAGCGCAGGGATCGCCGGAGCGGAAGCGTCAAAACCGCGCGGGCTGGTGCCTGTGCGGCCGCGCCCTGCGCAGAGTGGCGCTCAGACCGGCAGCACCGCGAGCGCCACGCGACGCCCCTCGCCCAGCAGCACATTGTAGGTGCGGCAGGCAGACGGTGTGCTCATCACCTCGACGCCGACGCCCGCAGCCTCGAGCCTGGCCGTGAGCGCCTTGGGCAGCGGCACCAGTTCGCCCCCGGTGCCGACGAAGAGCACGTCGATGTCGGAGGCCAGATCAAGCAGAGCCGCCTCGTCCTCGAGGCCGCCCCAGCTGCGCGCACCTTCGATCGAGACGCAGAGCGCCCCGTCGAGCGGCTGGCCGCCGATGCGGAAGAAACCCGGGCCGTAGCCATCCACCGGCGTCGCGGCGCCGAAGCTCACATCATTCATCTGCATGGTATTTCCCCTAGTCCCATACCGGCAGCCCAAGAAGGATCGCCGCTGCGATGATCAGGTAGGATACGGTGCGGTATTCCCCTTCCCGCGCCGGATCGAACAAGGCCTGACCAACCTTCGTGCCCAGACCATATGGCAAAAACATGAGAAATCCAAGCGGGATGGCCGAGGGGCTCAGCGCGCCCTGCAGCGCCATCAGCGGCAGAAGCAGCGTCGAGGTGATGGTGAGAAAGACAAGGATGGTGGCGCGCGAGCGGGCCACGCTGTCCTGCCCGGCCAACTGGAAAAGGATCAGAACCGGCCCCAGAAGCCCGGTCGAGCCGCCGACGAAGCCGGTGACCCCGGCCACTGCCGCCCGCGTCGCGGGTCCGGGCGTCGTGCGGTAGCGTAGCCCGCTCACCAGCGCCACAAGCGTGACCGCGGCGACCGCGATCACTGCCCAGCGAAGCAGCGTCACGTCGGCCTGCTTCAGCACCCAGATCCCCAGCGCCACCATCGGCAGCGCGCAGAGCACCATCGTGGCGGTGCCGCGCCGATCGACCAGCGGCAACGCGCGCGGCAGCACCGTGAAGATCGAGACGATGGTGGCAAGGTTGAACGAAGCGATGGCGGCCTCGACCGGCAAGAAGATCGTCCCCACCGGCATGAAGACCAGCGCCGCGCCGAAGCCGGCAAAGCCGTAGACCAACCCAGCGATGAAGCAGGTGGCCAGCATCACCCAGAGCCCCGGTATGGCGAGGCTCTGGGCAAGGATGTCAGACACTCGCGCCGCCGGCGGCCTTCTTGGCGTCGCCTTCCGCTTCCGGCTTCGACCAGTCGCGCTTGACCCCGAGCCAGAGCAGGATGGCCGAGGCCACGAAGATCGACGAGTAGGTGCCGACGAAGACGCCCCAGATCATTGCGAAGACGAAGCCGCGGATCACGTCGCCGCCAAGCGCGAACAGCGCAAACAGCGCCAGAAGCGTGGTCAGCGAGGTCATGATGGTGCGGCTCAGCGTTTCGTTGATCGACACCACGAGCACCTCTTTCAGCGGGCGCTTCTTGTACTTGATCAGGTTCTCGCGCACCCGGTCGAACACCACCACCGTATCGTTGAGCGAGTAGCCGACGATGGTCAGCAGCGCCGCGATGATCGCAAGGTCGAACTTGATGCCCACTTCCGAGAACACCCCGATGGTCAGCAGCACGTCATGCACCAGCGCCGCCACGGCGCCCACGGCGAACTGC
>NZ_DS022276.1:3284535-3339930 GCF_000153725.1 Salipiger bermudensis HTCC2601
TCGTGACAGTCCGCTTAGAAATCCCATGTGTCTTCCTCCTCTGATGCGTGCCCGTGGCGGGCGCGACCTCGATGGGATCAGGCTGCGGGAAGGAGGGCTCCGAACGCAACAATAATATCTAAATGATACTTAATTTGGGCTAGGGGTCAGCGGTGGCTCGGTCTATTGTTCGCTCTACTGGTCCAAAAGAATGTGTTGTAATTTACTGTTTCCGATGGGGTGATGATTTGCCGCAATCGCGTCCTATGGTCGCTTCGATTCGTTCTCCTTTTTCGGGGTTGAATTTTGCCAAGTATCGAAATGAAATAAAAAGGGGGCGGCCGTGGCCGCCCCAGTCTTGCGTGAGTGGTGGACTTTGTTATTGGACCAGTCGGACCTTGCAGGTCCCTTCAAGGACCGTGAGTGATGCCGGCGCAATGGCCAGTCCGACGAAGTCGTGCACCACGCTGGCCAGAGCGGCCTCCAGCGGCGCGGTGAGAGAGGACGCGGCCGCGAGAAGCCCGCCTGCCAGCCCGGACAAGTCTGTCGGATCGATCTGCCCAAGCAGCTCTGTCGCGTTGCGGCTCGCCTGGTCCAGCGCCCCTTCGAGGCGCGGCGACAGCGATTTCGACACGCCGTCGCGCACGTCTTCAGCGCTGAAGGACAGCGTCTGCGCGCCGCTTTGCACCAGCGGGATGCGATCCCGTACCGTCAGGCCGAGCGCACTCAGGCCGATGTCGAGCGTGGCGAGCCCGGCCTCGACCGGGGTGAAGGCCGCCGCCGGGTGCGGGCCGACGGGCCGGCAGACCGAGCCGCCTGTGCCGAGTTGCGCCGAGGCCTGCGCCAACTCGAGCGCGAGGTCGAGCTCGACAAGGCCAAGCAGGTTGAGCCCATCGACGCCAAGACGGATCTGCGCGGTCTCGGCATAGGCCTCGGCGCTGCCGGGTTCGGCGTCGAGGACGATCCGGCGCGGCTCGAGCACGGTGAGCGAAACCGGGATCCGGGCGAATGGTCCGAGGTCGGCTTCGAAATTCAGATCGATCAGGTGGTTGTCGAGCAGCTCGAGCGAGGCAAAGATCAGGTCCGCGCGGGAAACGCGGCCCGCGGGCAGGCCCGCGCCCAGCAGGAGGCCGCGATTGGCCTCGTCGAGCTGGAGTGCATCGCCAAGGCGGATGGTGCCCGGCGGTGCCGGTACATCCGCGCCAAGCGCCAGCGCCCAGAGCCGGGCGAGCCCGATCTCGGCGTCGAGCACGTCGCCATAGGTCAGCGGCGCCTCGAGATCGAGGGCGAGAGTTTCAAGCAGCAGGTCGGCACGCAGGCTGAGAGCCCCGTCGGAGCACAGCAGGTCGGCGGCGCTTCCGAGCAGTGGGCGCAGGGCGCCCTGAAACAGATCGAGCGAGGCGAGGCAGTTCGAGAGCGTGAAGCTCACGCGCTCCTGCGCGCGCGCCACGGCCTTGCGTTCGAACGGCGCATCGAAGCCGCGCCGGAGCAGGGCGGTGAGGTTGGTCTTGGCCTCCGAGCGCACGGTGACGCGCGCGGCATTCGGGCGGCGCGGATCGGAGGCATCCATGTCGCTGAAGCTGCCATCCTGCCAGCGGCCGAGCTCGATCTGGCGAGAGGCGAGCCGTTCGGCCCGAAAGCTGTCGTTCACGGCGACCGAGACGCGCGCCTGTCGGACCGCCGAGGGGCGTTCGCCGGTGTAGCGCGCGGCCTCGAGCGCGGCCATGTCGGCCTGCGCCTGAAGGTGGCTGCGATGGTTGTTGAGCCAGAGCAGGTCGAACAGCATCGCCATGCCGATCAGAATGCCGGGTAGCAGGACCGCGGTCGCGGCAGTCACCGAGCCGGACTCGTCGCGCAGCATCACCTCAGCCTCCCATCACGATGGCCTTGGCGGTGATCTGGTCCGAGCCGTCATTCAGGCGCCGGAACACCGAGTTGAAGCCCATGAAGGAGGCGTCATACGTCAGGGTGATCTCGCTCCAGCCGGCGCGGGTCCCGGCACTGCAGTGCACCGAGCCGAGGCGCTCGGGAGAGATCATGACGAAGGTCTCGGTCAGATCCGTCACCAGGCTCTGCTCGATGGTCGCGCACAACTCGGCGCGGCTCAGGGCGCCACCGTGATGCTGCAGGGATTGCCGCGCGACCTCGTGGGTAAGCTGCTGAACGTTGGCGATGGTGAGTAGGTAGAGGGCGAGCCACGCCATGCCGGTGAGGATCGCCATGAAGACCGGAAACAGGATCGCGAACTCGACCGTCGCGCTGCCAGCCTCATCGCGCCAGGCGCGTGCCGCACGGTCTCGAAGCTTTGACTGTGACATCACCCCGTTCCTCCATGTTTATATCAAATTGATATTTATGGAGTTGGGCGAGATTGGGGCGGAATGATGTCTGCGGTGCGATGTTGAGGCAATTTCGTGCCTGTCGGGGCGATACCGCCCCTCACGATCAGAGAGACTGGGCGTTGGCTCCCAGCCTGTAGACCTTGGTCTTGTGGTTCGGCGAATGCTCGATGTAGCCAAGCTCGATCAGTCGCTTCATGGCACGGTGAAAGGTGGCGTGCTTCATCTCCTCGACCGCCGTCGCGCGACGCACCTGGTCAGAGGAAATGTCGGTCGTCCCATCGCCTTGCGCGGCAATGGCGTGAAACGCGTATAGCAGGTCGCGCTCATTGCGGTTCAGATCCTCGAGTCCGAGGTCTTTCTCCATCTGCCACAGGGCAGCTCGTAGCTTTGCGATGCCGGATAGCGCGCTCATCTTGTATGTCCAAATCGACCTAAAGTATCGCCATGATAAATTTTCAGAAGATTTGGCGCAATACCGGTTTGTGCAAAGGCAGACTTGTGATTGTGACAATCTATTCAGATCGCTGCATAAGTCTGAAAATTCCGATCAAAATGAGCATGAATACCGCCAGGCCGGCGATGTCGCTGAGCACTGTGGGGTAGGCGATCGAGAAAGAGAGCGTGTGGGTCGGAAAGAGGTCGTCGAGCAGGCTGCGCAGGATGAGCGCGAATGCCGACGCCTTGACCCCGGCGAGCAGGATGATCTTCCAGACCCGGCGCCCGCCGGTCAGGTCGACCTCGGTGTCGATCCCGGCCCAGCGCATCGTGGTGAAGGCGAACGGGGCGCAGAGCGTTACCATGAGCGCGTGGCCGTCTGCGGAGCTCAGAATCTCGGCCGGCGCGTATCCTTCCAGTATCGCCTGAAGTGCGATGCCCGGGAGAAGGTAGGGGATCGACCTCCAGCCATAGAGCCAGGCGGCCAGCACGATCAGGCCGAAGCCCAGAATGACGTAGTCGCGATTGCAGTCGAACGCGCCACAGATCGCCGCGTGCGATTGCAGCAGGACAATCAGGATACCCGAGAGCGTTGCGGCCCGAATGGCATGAGTCTTCGCGGAGTCGGGCGTGCGGGTGTCGTCGTCGGTCTTCGAATTCAGCCCCAAGGGGTTGCTCCTTAATTCTTGGTCAAAGGTGCGCGCCCGATCTAACAGTTCCAAGTTGATAGATCGGCCGGTGCGGCGGTTGCACGCGGATCGCTCCTTTTCCTCCTCCTGCCGACGGTGAGGACGCAGCCCTTCCTCATTCCGTCGGTCGCATTTCGGCGCCCCCAGGATCCGCTTAAATGAGAAGCGGCCTACCGAAAAGATATATCATTGAAATGTTTTTTACCATTGGAAAAGACCCGCTGCGGTCGGGGATTCTTCGGAAAAAACGCGGGCTTGCGTGGCCTTGGCGGTTGAGTGGCGAGTCAAGAAATACGAATATTGGATATTTTCAAGAGGCTGCGTGCTGTCGGTTCGTTGGTGCGCAAATGTCGTTTCGCGTGAGTGTGTTGCTCGAATACGGCCTTGTCGCGCTTGATGTATCCCGGCCAGCGCGGGCGAAGCCGCCATGAGGGCTTACAAGATGGCTTGGGGGCTGTCCAAGCAGAGTGCCCCGAGGTGGCGAGCGATGTGCGGTGGGATCAGCGCCGGATCTCGTCGAGCAGCCAGCCCCGGAAGCGTTGCACGTGCGGGCTCGCCAGTGCCGGCTCCGGCAGGATCAGCGCGTAGTGCTCACCGGTCTCGAAACGCCGTGGCGCGGCCAGCGCAAGCGCGCCACGCTCGAGCGCAGGGCGGGCGACGATCTCGGGCACGATGCCGACGCCGAGCCCGGCGATGGCCGCATCGACGATCATGTCGAAATGGTCCAGCCGCGCACCGCGCAGGATGCGGCGGGGGTCGGTATCTGAGCCGCGGAACCAGTCGAGCCAGAGCGTGGGGCGGGTCGATTGCTGCAGCAGCGGCAGTTCCAGGAGGTCGGCATCGCTGAGTGCATCCTGCCCGGCCAGGAGCGTCGGCGCGGCCACGATCACCATCGTTTCCGGAATCACCGGCTCGGTGCTGACCCCGGGCATATCATGCCGGCTGCGCATAATGGCGAGGTCGAATGGCTCGCGACCGAAATCCACCGGCAGCAGGCGCGCCGAGAGGTCAAGGCTGATCTCCGGGGCGACCTGAGCAAAGCGCGCGAGCCGCGGGATCAGCCAGATCCGCGCAAAGCTCGGCAGCACCGCCATGCGCAGGACCGCATCGCGCCCACCGAAGGCCATCACACCCATCGCCGCCGCGTCGAGCTCTGCGAGCAGCTCCTCGGCGCGGTCTAGGAACGCATGGCCTGCGGGCGAGAGCACCAGCCTTTGCCGCACGCGATTGAACAGCGCCACGCCCAGCCGGTCCTCGAGCGAGGCCAGCGAGCGCGAGATCGCGCTCTGCGTCAGGCCGAGGCTGTCGGCGGCCATGGTGGTGGTGCCGCGACGGGCGCAGGCGGTGAACGCCTCGAGCTCGGCGACGGACGGGATATAGGCTTTGCGCATCGGGGCTCCGGGACAAACGGTGATGGGCTGGTTTATGAGAAATTCTCATTCCTTGCGCAAATTAAATCGTTTCCATCCGGGCCCGCGCGGGCGTAGGGTGCGCGTCAAAACGCGAAAAGGATTCCGACCATGGCCGACGCCCCCAACCTTCGTCCCAAGGATAACCCCGCACTCGCCGGATTCTCGTGGGAGGATCCGTTCCTGTTCGACGCCCAGCTCGAGGAAGATGAGCGGATGATCGGCGAAAGCGCCCGCGCCTTCGCGCAGGACAAGCTGCTGCCGCGAGTCGAGCACGCCTACATGGAAGAACATACCGATCCCGAGATCTTTGCCGAGATGGGCGCGCAGGGCCTGCTCGGGGTCACCGTGCCCGAGCAGTATGGCGGCATCGGCGCGGGGTATGTGAGCTATGGCCTTGTCGCGCGCGAGGTCGAGCGGGTGGATTCGGGCTACCGCTCGATGATGTCGGTGCAGTCGAGCCTGGTGATGTACCCGATCTACGCCTACGGCTCCGAAGCGCAGCGGCAGAAATACCTGCCCAAGCTGGCCTCGGGCGAGTGGATCGGCTGCTTTGGCCTGACCGAGCCCGATGCCGGCTCCGATCCCGCAGGCATGAAGACCCGGGCCATCAAGACCGAGGGCGGCTATCGCCTGAAGGGGGCCAAGATGTGGATCTCGAACGCTCCGATCGCAGATGTCTTCGTGGTCTGGGCCAAGTCCGAGGCGCATGGTGGCAAGATCCGCGGCTTCGTGCTCGAGAAGGGCATGAAGGGGCTTTCCGCGCCGAAGATCGGCGGCAAGCTGTCCTTGCGCGCCTCGATCACCGGCGAGATCGTCATGGATGACGTAGAGGTGGGTGAAGACGCTCTGCTGCCCAATGTCGAAGGGCTCAAGGGACCGTTCGGCTGTCTCAACCGGGCACGCTACGGCATCGCCTGGGGCGTGATGGGCGCGGCGGAGGCCTGCTGGATGCAGGCGCGCCAGTATGGCCTCGACCGCAAGCAGTTCGACAAGCCGCTGGCCGGCACCCAGCTGTTCCAGAAGAAGCTCGCCGACATGCAGACCGAGATCGCGCTCGGCCTGCAGGCGGCGCTGCGCGTGGGGCGCCTGATGGACAGTGCCCAGGCAGCGCCCGAGATGATCTCGCTGATCAAGCGCAACAACTGTGGCAAGGCGCTCGATATCGCCCGCATGGCGCGTGACATGCATGGCGGCAACGGCATCCAGATCGAGTACGGCGTGATGCGCCATGCGGCCAACCTCGAGACGGTGAACACCTACGAGGGCACCCATGACGTGCACGCGCTGATCCTCGGCCGGGCACAGACCGGCATCCAGGCGTTCTTCTGATCGTCCTCTGTTGGTAGATCGTGTGGGCGGTGCCGGACGGTGCCGCCCTCTTGCGTTTGACGGGCGACCGACAGGAAGGGGCGCTGCCCCCTCTTGGCGCTGTGCGCCAATTCACCCCCGAGGTATTTTTGAACCAAAGAAGCCAAGAGCGCTGCGCCCCTGGCTTCTCTTCGTCAAAAATACTCCCGCCGGAGGCGTTCGACAGCGCCACCAGCGCAAGGCCGGGCCAGTCCGCGCGACCCTGTCACGGGAAGATGCGAGGCGGGGCTGGTCAAGCGGCGGGGATATGCCTTAGACAAGGCCAACTGACAGACGGAGAGGCGCGATGGACGATCTGTTCAATTCCTTCATGAACGGCCCCGATGAGAAGGGCCGCTTCGGCATCTATGGCGGACGCTTCGTGTCCGAGACCCTGATGCCGCTGATCCTCGAGCTCGAGGAGCAGTACGAGCGGGCCAAGACCGATGACAGCTTCTGGGCCGGGATGGATGATCTCTGGAAGAACTATGTCGGCCGACCGTCGCCGCTGTATTACGCGCAGCGCATGACCGAGGAGCTTGGCGGCGCCAAGATCTACCTCAAGCGCGACGAGCTGAACCACACCGGCGCGCACAAGATCAACAACGTGCTGGGCCAGATCATCCTCGCCAAGCGCATGGGCAAGACCCGCATCATCGCCGAGACCGGCGCCGGCCAGCACGGCGTGGCCACCGCCACGGTCTGCGCCAAGTTCGGGCTGAAATGCGTCGTCTACATGGGCGCGCATGACGTCGAGCGCCAGCAGCCCAACGTCTTTCGCATGCGCCTGCTGGGCGCCGAGGTGGTGCCGGTCACCTCCGGTCGCGGCACGCTCAAGGACGCCATGAACGACGCGCTGCGCGACTGGGTGACCAATGTGCGCGACACGTTCTACTGCATCGGTACGGTGGCGGGCCCGCACCCGTACCCGGCCATGGTGCGCGATTTCCAGGCCGTCATCGGCAAGGAAGTGCGCTGGCAGCTGGCCGAGCAGGAGGGCGAGGGCCGTCTGCCCGACAGCGTCATCGCGGCGATCGGCGGCGGCTCCAACGCCATGGGCCTGTTCCACCCGTTCCTCGACGACCCGACCGTCAAGATCATCGGTGTCGAGGCCGGGGGCAAGGGCGTGAACGAGAAGATGGAGCACTGCGCCTCGCTCACCGGCGGCCGACCGGGCGTGCTGCACGGCAACCGCACCTACCTGCTGCAGGACGACGATGGCCAGATCCTCGAGGGCTTCTCGATCTCCGCGGGGCTCGACTACCCGGGCATCGGGCCCGAGCACGCCTGGCTGCACGACAGCGGCCGCGCCGAGTATGTCTCGATCACCGACAAGGAGGCGCTGGAGGCGTTCCAGTTCTCCTGCCGCACCGAGGGCATCATCCCGGCGCTCGAGCCCAGCCACGCGCTGGCGCATGTGATGAAGATCGCGCCGACCCTGCCAAAGGACCACATCCTCGTGATGAACATGTGCGGTCGCGGCGACAAGGACATCTTCGCCGTCGCCAAGCACCTGGGCCAGGACCTGGGCTGAGCGCCGCCTGCCTTCGGGCAGATAAATCGCATTTCGACGGCCGCGTGGGAGTATCCCGGGCGGCCGTTTTCGTTGTGCGGGAGGCGGCAGGCAAAGGGCTGAGTGGCGGTCAGTTCTCCTGAGCGGTTTGGTGCAGCGTGGATAAATTCGCAAAATTGGATAAAAGATTTGACAGGTCTCGGATAAATTTTGAATCCTCAGGCTGAGTTCTCCGGGAGGATCGCAATCGGAAATTGCGTGGGGAACCGGTTTAGGGAGGAAGATCATGACCAAGACGACATTGCTTCCGGGCCTCGTGCTCGGAACCGTCCTTGCTGTGCCGGCGGTGGCGCAGGACAATATGGACAAGCTGTCCAACATGCAGCGTACCGACGCGACATTCACCAATATCGACCAGAGCGGCGACCGCGCCGACGCGCTGACAGGAATTCTCGAGCACATCAACGTGCCGGACGGGTTCGAGGTGAGCCTTTACGCGGTGGTGCCGGACGCGCGCTCGATGGCGGTGGCGCCGCAGGGCACGGTAACCTTCGTGGGCACCCGCAAGGACAAGGTCTGGTCGGTGGTCGACCGCGACCGAGACCGGGTGGCCGACGAGGTCTTCGACTTCGCGCCGTCGATCACCTTCGACGTGCCGAACGGCCCGTGTTTCTCGCCGGACGGCTTCCTCTACATCGCCGAGCGCAACCGGGTGCTGACCTTCCCGGCGGCGGAGTTCTTCTTCGAGGGTCCGGACCCGGCGGTGGGCACTGTGGTCGCAAAGGGCGAGCTGGTGCCGGCGGAAGAGGAGAGCTTCAACCACACCGCGCGGGTCTGTCGCGTCGGGCCAGACGGCAAGCTCTACATCTCGCTCGGCCAGCCGCACAACGTGCAGCCCGTCGACAAGCTCGAGATGTACGACCAGATCGGCATCGGCGGCATCATCCGGATGAACACCGACGGCTCGGGCCGCGAGGTCTACACCCGTGGCATCCGCAACTCGGTGGGGCATGATTTCAACCCGGCCAATGGCGATCTGTGGTTCACCGACAACCAGGTCGACGGCATGGGCGACGACATCCCGCCAGGCGAGCTCAACCGGCAGACTGAGGCAGGCCAGCATTTCGGCTTTCCTTGGACCAATGCGCGGGTCGAGATCCCCGATTACAAGGACGTGGAGCGCCCGGAGGGGGTCGCGTTCGTCGAGCCGCAGGTCGAGATGCAGGCCCATGCGGCGGATCTGGGCATGAGCTTCTATCAGGGATCGTCCTTCCCGGAGAAGTACCAGGGCGGCATCTTCTCGGCCCAGCACGGCTCGTGGAACCGCACCACGCCGGTGGGCGCGAGGGTGATGTTCACCGCGCTCGATGAAGAAGGCAACGCCGCCGGCACCGAGGTCTTCGCCGATGGCTGGCTCGACGAGTCCACCGGAGAGTATCGCGGTCGCCCGATGGACGTGGCGTTCCTCAAGGACGGCTCGATGCTGGTCTCGGACGATTTCGCCGGCGCGATCTGGCGCATCGCCTACAACCCGGCCCCGGCCAGCGAATGAAGCTGGCGGCTGTTCTCCTCGGCGGGCTGATGCTCGCCGGGGCAGGGTCGGCGGTGGCGGATGATCCCGCCGCCGGTCGCAAGGTGGCCAATATGTGCCGCACCTGTCACGGGCTCGACGGGCTGGCGCAGATCCCCATCGCGCCGCATATCGGCGGCGAGCCGGAAGAGTATCTCGAGGCGCAGCTCATGGCCTTCAAGACCGGCGCGCGCGAGCATGAGATGATGTCGGTGGTGGCAGCCGGGCTGAGCGCGCAGCAGATCTCGGATGTGGCGGCGTGGTACGCCTCGCACGAGGCCCGCGCGACGCTGCCGGAGGGCGTGAGCGTAGAGGATGCACCGGCGGCCTGCGTCTCGTGCCACGGGGCGACCGGACTCTCCGAGTTGCTCGACGCGCCCAACCTCGCGGGAGAAGTGAACATCTATATCGATACCCAGCTCAAGGCGTTCCGCACTGGCAGGCGGACGCACGAGATCATGTCGGACATCGCCGCCGACATGACCGATGAAGAGATCCGCGCCGTGGCCGACTGGTACGGGGCTGTCCAGCTCGAGATCGAGATGTCGGAGTAGGGCGGCGCCCGGAGAAGGCGGCGAGGGCAGGGCGACCCGCTGCCCAACAACGCGCCGCGGTCGCGGGCGGCACGGCATATTTTGCCGCGCCCCTCTTGCGCCCCGTAGCCCCATGCGGAACAGATAGCGCAACGGCAACGGGCCCCGCGTGGCGGTCGGACCGGCCGAAGAGCAATTGACAGGGACAGCCCATGAAACATCTCCTGACCGCCACCGCGCTTGTCTGCAGCCTTGCCGGAGCCGCCTCCGCCCAGACCGTGCTCACCGTTGCCAACTGGCTGCCGCCGTCGCACCCGCTGGTCTCCGAGCTGATCGTGCCGATGACCGAACAGATCGCCGAGGCCACCGGCGGCGAGGTGACTGCCAATATCCTGCCCGCGCCTCTGGGGCCGCCGCAGGCGCATTTCGATTTTGCCGTCAACGGCGTGGCCGACATCACCTTCGGCGTGCAGGGCTACAACCCGGGCCGCTTCAAGACCACCAACATCGTCGAACTGCCGTTCCTCGGTGACAGCGCCGAGAATATCTCGGTGGCCTACTGGCGCGTGTTCGACGAGATGCTGCGTGACGCGGGCGAATATGACGACGTGAAGGTGCTCGCGGTGTTCAGCCACGGGCCCGGCGAGATCTTCCTCAAGTCCGGTGAGGTCTCCGAGCCCGACGTGCTGCAGGGCGTCAAGCTGCGCGTCGGCGGCGGCATCGTGCACGAGGTCGCCTCGGCGCTTGGTGCGGTGCCGGTCGAGGGGCCGTCGTCCAAGGCCTACGAGCTGCTGAGCCAGGGCGTCGCCGACGGCATCCTGTTTCCCTACGAGTCGGTCAACTTCTTCAAGCTGATCCCGCAGCTCGACGAGGCGATCTCGGTGCCGGGCGGGCTCTACAACACCTCGTTCTACATCGTGATGAACAAGGCCAAGTGGGAGAGCCTCGACCCCGAGCAGCAGGACGCCATCGACACCGTCACCGGAGAGGCGCTGGCGCGCATGGCGGGCCAGATGTGGGATGCCGCCGACGCCGCGGGCAAAGCCGCTATGGAGGGCGAGATCGCCATCACCCCGGCCACCGAGGCGCAGCTCTCGGCCTGGGAAGGCGCGCTGACACCGCTGGTGCAGGCAAAGCTCGACGAGGCGGCCGAGACTGGCGTCGACGCGGAGGCGGCGTTTGACATGCTGAAGGCCGAGATCGCCAAGGAAGCCGCCGAGTAATGCCCGAGGCCCTGCCCGAGACGACGCGCCCGCGCGGGGCCTTTGGCCTGCGCGCGGCGCTTGCGGTGCTGGGCGGCGTGCTGCTGATGGCGCTGATGGGGATGACGGTGACCGACGTGATCGGGCGCTATCTCTTCAACGCGCCGCTCCGGGGCGCCACCGAACTCACCGAGCTGCTTCTCGCCGCCGTCGTCTTTCTTGGTCTGCCAGCGGTGGCGCTGGCCGATGAACACGTGACGGTGGATCTGGTGACCGACCGGATGCCGGCGGCGGTGAAGCCGTGGCGGGGCGCAGCGACGGGGCTGTTCTCGGCGGTGGTTCTGGCGGTGGTGGCGTGGCGGGTCTGGGTCTACGCGGCGCAGATCGGCGGCTATGGCGGCACCACGACGACGCTGGCGATCCCGATCGCCCCCTTGGGCTATTTCTGTGCGGTCTGCACCGGCTTTGGTGCGCTCCTGACCGCGCTCGTGCCGGCGCATGCGCTGATCCGGCATCTGAAAGGACACTGACATCATGGAAAGCTGGCCGGTCGGCATGGCCATTCTCGGCGTGCTGCTTCTCGTGGGCGTGCCGATCTCGATGGCCCTCGCGGGGGTGGGGCTCGTGGGCGTGGCCTCGATCATCGGGTGGACCCCGGCGCTGTCGCTGCTGGGCTCGGCCTTCTTCGACAACGGGCGCGACTACTCGCTCTCGGTGCTGCCGCTCTTTCTGATGATGGGCAATTTCGTGGTGCAGTCGGGCATCGCGGAGGAGCTCTACAAATCTGCTTACGCCTGGCTGCGCCACCGCAAGGGCGGGCTCGCCACGGCCACCGTCATCGCCTGCGGTGCGTTCAGCTCGGTCTGCGGCTCGTCGATGGCCACGGCGGCCACGATGACCCGCATCGCGCTGCCCTCGATGCGGCGCTACGGCTATCCCGACCGGCTCTCCACCGCCTCGATCGCCGCCGGCGGCACGCTGGGCATCCTGATCCCGCCCTCGGTGATCCTCGTGTTCTACGGCATCATGACCCAGCAGGACATAGGCAAGCTGTTCCTCGCGGGGCTGATCCCCGGCTTGATCGGCATCATCGGCTACACCATCGCCGTGCGCATCACGCTGGTGACCCAGAAGATCGATCTGCCGGTCGAGCCCAAGCTGCCTTTCCTTGACCGTATCCGTGCGCTCAAGGGCACCGCCGGCGCGCTGATCCTCTTCGTCTTCGTGATGGGCGGCATCTATCTCGGCGTCTTCACCCCCACCGAAAGCGCCGGCATGGGGGCGGGCGGAGCGTTCCTGCTGGTGCTGCTCTCGGGACGGTTCAGCCGCGAGAAGATGATCGCGGTGCTCTACGACACCATGAAGACCACCTCGATGATGTTCTTCATCCTGTTCGGCGCGCTGACCTTCACCAACTACGTCAACATGTCGGGCATGACCCGCGACATCCAGGCGGCGCTAAGCGTCTTCGGCGACACGCCGATGATGACCATTCTCGTGATGCTCTGCATCTACCTTGTCTTGGGCTGCGTGCTCGAAAGCCTGTCGATGATCATGCTGACCGTGCCGGTTTTCTACCCCATCGTGGCGGCGCAGGGCATCGATCTGATCTGGTTCGGCATCTTCGTGGTGATGGTGACCGAGATCTCCTACATCACGCCGCCAGTGGGGATGAACGCCTTCGTGCTGCGCTCGGTGGTGCCCGATGTGCGGCTCGGCACGATTTTCGGCGGGCTCGCGCCCTTCGTCGCGATGGACGTGCTGCGCGTGGCGCTGCTCACCGCGTTTCCGGGGCTGGTGCTTCTGCTGACCTGAGCATGGCTCAGTCCGCGAGCGGCCGGAACGAGACCTCGCCGATCAGCCAGTCGCGAAACGCGGCCACCTGTTCCGAGCGCCCCTCGGGCGTGACGAGGTAATAGGCTTTTTCGGTCGAGTAGGGCGCGTCGAGCGCCACGCGCAGCAGCCCGTCGGCAAGCTCGCGTTCGATCAGGTAGCGCGGCAGCAGCGCGCAGCCCATGCCCGCCTTCACCGCCTCGATGGCGAGCGAGATCTGGTCAACCCAGTGGCCTTCGCCGGCGCGCTCGACGGCGACGCCGTGATGGGCGAACCAGTCGGGCCAGAGACCGGGCCGCTCGGAGAGGTGGATGCGGGGCAGAGGGGCGAGCTCGGCCGGAGCGGAGGGAAACTGCGGGGCGCCGCCGCCGATCACCGGCACCATGATCTCGGAGCAAAGGTAGCTGCAGATCCCGCCCGGCCAGTTGGGCTGGCCGTAATGAATGGCCAGATCGCAGGGGCTGTCATTGAAGTCGAACACGCCCTTTCGGGTGCTGAGATCGATGCGCAACCCGGGATGCTGCGCAAGGTAGCCGGGCAGTCGCGGCATCAGCCAGCGCGCGGCAAAGGTCGGCAGCGCGTTGATCGAGAGGACCGTCTCCTGGGCCCCGCCAGCCCCGGCGTGACGCAGGGCGCGCTCGGCCAGCCGCAGCAGGCGTTGCGCCTCGGGCAGCAGGTCTTCACCCGCGCGGGTGAGCACCACGCGGCCCGGCGCGCGCTCGAACAGCGGTTTGCCGATCTGCTCCTCGAGCTCGCGGATCTGGCGGCTGACGGCGCTCTGGGTCAGCGCCAGCTCCTCGGCGGCGCGGGTGAAATTGCCGTGCCGCGCGGCCTGCTCGAAGGTCTGGAGCACGCGCAGGTCGGGCAGGTGGCGGCGCTGCAGGCTCATCGGCGCTCAGCGTGCTCCGGCCGCGTGCATCAGCGTCGCGCCGAACTCGTAGTAGCTGCCCTTGAGCGCCGTGAGGCTTTCATCGTGGCCTTTCACAGGGACCAGCGGCAGGCCCGAGAGATCGCCCGAAAGCAGTGCCTCGGCGCTGGCCGTGCCGAACACCGTGCCGGGGCCGATGCCGCGCCCGGAATAGCCGAAGCACGACAGCGCGTTGGGGCCGATCTCGACGATTTTCGGGATATGGTCCGAGGTCATGGCGATGCGCCCGCACCAGGCATGCTCAAAGGGCAGATCGGCGATCTCGGGGAAGAGCTGGCGCAGCTTGCGCCGGGCCCACCCGGCATGAATGCCGCCGCCGGGGCCGTCGAGATTGCCCATCCCGCCGAGGATCATTCGCCCAGCCTGATCGGTGCGGAAGGACGACATGACCAGCGCGGTGTCCCAGCAGCCTTCGCCGCGGGCGAGGATGCGGGCGCGGGCGGAGGCGGGCATCGGGGCAGTGGCGAACTGGCCGAAATGCACCGGCGTGTAGGCTGGCGGCTGTGCGCCCGCGAGCGGTGCATGGTAGGCATTGGTCGCCATCAGCAGGGCGCCCGCCTGCACGGTCTGGCCGTTGCAGGTGACACGCCAGCTGTCGCCCGCGCGGGTGATGTTCGTCACCGGGCTGTCTTCGAAGATCCGAGCCCCGGCGCGCGTTGCTGCGCGCGCCAGCCCGCGGCAATAGGCCAGGGGCTGCACCGTCCCGGCGCGCGGATCGAAGAGCGCGCCATGCACCGACGCGCTGCCGACGCGTTCCTGTGCCTCGGCGGCGTCGAGCAGTTGCAACGGCGCGCCATGGGCATTGCCCTGCCGGAAGCGGGCGCGCAGGTCATCCATGCCGGATGGGGCGTGGGCGCAATGCAGGGTGCCGTTGCGGGTGGCCTCGCAGGAGATTTCCTCGCGCTCGATGATCCCGTAGACCAGATCGGGGGCCGCCCCGAGACGGGCGATCAGCGCGCGGCCCGCGTCTTCGCCAAGCTCGGCGAGGATCTCGTCGGGCTTGAGCCACAGCCCGGCATTGGCCAAGCCCACATTGCGCCCCGAGCCGCCGTGACCGATGGTCCGGGCCTCGAGCAGCGCCACCGAGGCACCGCTCCGCGCGGCCTGAAGCGCCGCCGCGCTGCCGCTGAAGCCGCCACCGATCACCGCCAGATCGACGCTGAGGGCGCGATCGAGCGGGCCGGCCGAGAGCGCCTCCTTGCTGGAGGCGCGCCAGAGATTGCCGTGTTGCGAAGCTGTCATCTTGTCCGTCCTAGGTCGCCGGATTCGCCGCCTCCGGAGGTCCCGAAATCCGTCCCGTGACAGAGGTGTAACAGCGTTGGGCTGGGATGGAAGAGCCTGTGAACAGGCGACGGGCGCCGGGAGAGCCCGGCGCCCGAAGGATTGGCAGTCTCAGCCCTGCGGCACCAGCTTGCCGGGGTTCATGATGCCCTTGGGGTCGAGCGCCTGCTTGATCTGGCCCATGACCTGCCAGCCGTCACCGTGCTCGGCCTCCATGTAGGCCATCTTGCCGAGGCCGACGCCGTGCTCGCCGGTGCAGGTGCCGCCAAGCGCCAGCGCGCGCTCGGCCATGCGGTGGGACAGGCGCTTGGCTTCGTCGAGCTCTTCCGGTTTCTCGGGGTCGATCAGCAGGATGGCGTGGAAATTGCCGTCGCCCACATGGCCGAGGATCGGGCCGGGCACGCAGCTTTGCGCGATGTCGGCCTGTGTTTCCTCGACCGCGCTGGCAAGCCGGGAGATCGGCACACACATGTCGGTCACCACCGCCCGCGCGCCCTTGCGCGAGGCGAGGATGGCGTAATAGCCGTTGTGGCGCAGCGCCCAGAGCGCCCGGCGCTCCTCTTCTCGGGCCGACCACTGGAAAGGCGAGGCGCCGTGTTCGGCGACGATCTCGCCAAAGCGCTCGGCATCCTGCGCCACGCTCTCGGGCGAGCCGTGGAACTCTACGAGAAGGTGCGGCGCCTGCGACATCTCCATGCCGGAATAGGCCGTGAAGGCTTGCGCGGTGGCCGCGTCGACGAACTCGATCCGCGCCATCGGGATGCCCATCTGGATGGTCTCCATCACCGCCGTGACCGCCGAGCCCATGTCGGGGAAGGCGCAGATCCCGGCGCTGGTGGCCTCGGGGATGCCGTGCAGCCGCAGGGTCAGCTCCGTCACGAGCCCCAGCGTGCCCTCCGAGCCCACCATCAGCGCGGTCAGATCGAAACCGGCGGCACTCTTGCGGGCGCGGGTTCCGGTGCGGATCACCCGGCCATCGGCCAGCACAACGGTCAGACCCAGCACGTTGTCGCGCATGGTGCCGTAACGCACGGTGGTGGTGCCCGAGGCGCGGGTCATCGCCATGCCGCCGAGGCTCGCGTTGGCGCCGGGATCGACCGGGAAGAACAGGCCGGTGGCGCGCAGTTCCTCGTTCAACGCCTCGCGGGTGACGCCGGGCTGCACGGTCACGTCCATGTCGTCGAGCCGGATCTCGATCACCTTGTTCATGCGCGAGAAATCCACCACCACGCCGCCCTGCACCGCGAGCCCGTGGCCCTCGAGCGAGGTGCCGGCCCCCCAGCCGATCACCGGGCAATCGTGCTCGGCGCAGATCTTCACCAGAGCCTGCACCTCCTCGGTGCTTTCGGGATAGGCCACCGCGTCGGGCGGCGTGGTCGGGAAATGGGACTCGGATCGGCCGTGTTCGGCCAGATCGGGCTTGGACCGGCTGAGCCGTTCGCCTAGGAGAGAGGCGAGAGCATCAAGGGCGGCGTCTTTGGGCATTGGTAACCTCCGGGGAAATCGCGGGGACCATAGCGATGCCGCTCGCCCGGCGAAAGCCAAAGGGGCCGGCGAAAGCCAAAGGGGCCCGGCGAAAGCCAAAGGGGAGAGGGAATGTTGCGCGAGGTTGCCCGCCAGTGGCACGAAATGCGCGCCACCTGCGGGCGCGGCTGGGACACGCTGAGGCACAAGGCACCGGGGCAGGTGACCTTCTGGCTCATCGCGCTGGTGGTCGGCGCCGCGGCGGGCTTTGCCGCCATCCTGTTCCGCTCTGCGATCAATCGCCTTCAGGCTGCGCTTTATGGCACCGAGGACGTCAACACGCTGGCCAGCTTCGCCAGCGAGCTGCACTGGCTCTGGGTGCTGCTGATCCCGCTCGGCGGCGGCATCGTGGTCGGCCTCATCATCCAGTTCCTGACACCGGATGGCCGCGTGCGCTCGGTCTCGGACGTGATCGAGGGCGCGGCGCTCAACGATGGCCGGGTCGAGAAGAAGGCCGGCATCGCATCTGCGCTGTGTTCGTGGATCACCCTTTCGACCGGCGGCTCGACGGGACGCGAGGGGCCGGTGGTGCACATTGCGGCGATGATCTCTTCTTGGGTGTCGAACCTGTTGCGGGTCGACGGGATCACCGGGCGCGACCTTCTAGGCTGCGCGGTGGCGGCGGCGGTCTCGGCGAGCTTCAACGCGCCAATCGCCGGGGCGCTGTTCGGGCTCGAGGTGGTGCTGCGCCATTTCGCCCTGCACGCCTTTGCCCCGATCGTGGTGGCCAGCGCCGCCGGCACGGTGATCAACCGGCTGGCCTTTGGCGACGTCACCGAGTTCCTGCTGCCCGGCACCACCACGGTCGAGTTCTACCTCGAGCTGCCCGCCTTCTTCCTGATGGGGCTGGTCTGCGGGCTGGTGGCGGTGGTGATGATGCGGGCGATCTTCTGGTCCGACGATCTTGGCAACCGGATGCAGAAGCGCATGGGGTTGCCGATCTGGCTGCGCCCGGCGGTGACGGGGCTGCTGCTCGGCGCCATCGCCATCGAGTTCCCGCATATCATCGGCGTGGGCTACGAGACCACCTCGCTGGCCCTGACCGGCGGGCTCGGCCTGCGCGAGGCGTTGCTGTTCACCATCGTCAAGGTGGCGGCGGTGTCGATCACCATGGCCGGGCGCATGGGCGGCGGCGTGTTCTCGCCCTCGCTGATGGTCGGCGCACTGACCGGGCTGACCTTCGCCCATATCGCCACCGGGCTGTTCCCCGAGCAGAGCTCGGCCTTCACGCTTTATGCGCTGGCGGGCATGGGCGCGGTGGCGGCGGCGGTGCTGGGCGCGCCGATCTCGACGACGCTGATCGTGTTCGAACTGACCGGAGACTGGCAGACCGGGCTTGCGGTGATGGTCTCGGTCTCGATGTCCACGGCAGTGGCGTCGCGGCTGGTCGACCGAAGCTTCTTCCTGAGCCAGCTCGAACGGCGCAACGTGCATCTTGCCGCCGGGCCGCAGGCCTACCTTCTGGCGATGTTCCGCGTGGCGGGGGTGATGCGCAAGCCGGGCGATCCGGGGGCGGCGGACGAGGAAGCCTGCCTGCGGATGATCGAGCAGGGGCTCTACGTGCAACAGGGCGCGACGCTCGAGACCGCGTTGCCGCGCTTCGAGAAGTCCGGCGTTGCCTACCTGCCGGTGGTGACGCTTGAGGGCGCGGCGCAGACGCCGGTGCTGCAGGGGGCGCTGTTCCATGTCGACGCGCTCAAGGCCTACAATCGCGCGCTTGCCGCCACCGCGGCGGAAGAGCATTCGTGACTCCGCGGCGCTTTCGTCGGGATGTGACTAAATTTTAGGCGCTGGAGCGTGGTGTCCCTCCGAGCCGCGGCGGGGCTGCGGAACGTTGCCCGAACATGCGCGGATTTCTGCCGAACCCACATCACCGGACTTTGCAAAAGTTTACGGTTGGTAAAAGGATATCCGCGAGCTGCCGGAAACAGGCGGCCGAGCAGAAACAACCGTTCGAGGGACGAATGAGCGTTACCGGCGCCCGCAAGGCCAGATTTGGCCTGCCCATCCTATGTGCAATTCTTCTGGCCACCGCGGCCTGTTCGACCAAGGCGCCCGACATCGCCTACAGCTCGAGCGGCATCGATCTCGAGCGCCGCGCCATGGCGCTGCGCGAGGTGCGCCAGCTGCAGGATGCCGGCCGCCGCGTCTGGTGCGTGCCCTTCGCCCGCAACGCCAGCGGAGTCGAGATCCGCGGCAACGCCAACACCTGGTGGGGCAAGGCACATGGGCTTTACGAGCGCGGCGTGCAACCCGTCGAGGGCGCCGTGATGGCGTTCGCGGCCACCGGTGGGATGCCGATGGGCCACGTCGCCGTGGTCTCCGACATCCTGTCGCCGCGTGAGGTTCGGATCGATCACGCCAACTGGAAGCGCAACAAGGTGACGCTGGGCATGACGGTCCAGGACGTCTCGGCGGCCAATGACTGGTCGGAAGTGCGCGTCGAGAGCAACCCGGGCAGCTTCGGCAAGGTCTACCCGATCAACGGTTTCATCTATCCCAGCCGGGTCCAGTAAGTCTTTCCCTGCAATGTGGTGCGCGCCTTGGGCGCGCGCTGGTCGTCTCGCCCGCGGCCCTCGGGCCGCGGTCTCGGGGCGTGGGTGGAGAGCTGACGCCTTTTTCGGGCGTAGCGCCTGGACGCTTGGGGCGGCCTGCCTCCGGCGGGAGTATTTTTGACGAAGAGAAGACAGGGGCGCTGAGGGGACGGGGGCGGCGCTGAGAAGGCGGGGGCGTTTTCGGGACGGGTGGCGCCTGCAATGAGAAAAGGCAGGCGCGGAGCCTGCCTTTTTCGGTTTTGGTGGATGGTCGGAAGATCAGACTTGCTCGACCGCGACGCCGTCCTGGACCTGGAAGGCGAGGTAGCCGGCGAGCGGCGCCGCTTCGTCCCTCGGGCTTTCATAGGACAGCACAGCATTCTCGTAGCTGCGGCTCTTGGAGGCGATGGTGAAATGGGTTGCCTCGCCGATATGCTGGTTGATGGTGCGGTAGTCGGACGGCTCGAGGAAGGCCATGGCGATGTCCTCGCGCGGGAAGAAGATCACGCCGGGCATGTCGCCCTCGGTCAGTTCCAGCGTCCGGTTGCTTTCGCCCAGCACCGCGCCGCCGGCGCGGATCACCCAGGTGCCCTCGGTCGGGCGGATGGTGATGTGGTTCATCATGTCGTTTTCTCCCCGTTTCCTCGCGGATCATATACCAGCCGTCTTGCGACAGTCCTGTGTCAAAGCGGCGCGCAGGCCGCTGCCAGCCATTCCGCGTCGGCGCCCTCGACGAGCGGACCGATGCGGGCCAGCACTTCTTCGTGATAGGCGTCGAGCCAGCTGCGCTCGGCCTGCGTCAGCAGCGCCGGCACCACCAGCCGCCGGTCGATCGGCACCCATGTCAGGGTCTCGAAGCGCAACATCCGTGGCACTGTCTGGCCCGGCAGGGCGTCAGCGGTCTCCACGGCGATGAGGTTCTCGATCCGGATACCATAGGCGCCCTCGCGGTAAAAGCCCGGCTCGTTCGACAGGATCATTCCCGGCTCGAGCGGCACCACGCCGGTGCGGGCGATGCGCGCAGGCCCCTCGTGCACGCTGAGATAGGCGCCGACGCCGTGGCCGGTGCCGTGGCCATAGTCGAGCCCTTCCTCCCAGAGTGCCGCGCGGGCCAGCACGTCGATGTCGCGCCCGGCCAGACCCGCCGGGAAGCGCAGCCGCGACAGCGCGATCATGCCCTTGAGCACGCGCGTGAAATTCGCGCATTCCTCCTCGCCCACGTCGCCGATGGCAATGGTGCGGGTGATGTCGGTGGTGCCGTCCACGTATTGCCCGCCGCTGTCGACCAGCAGCAGCTCGCCCTCGCCGACACGGCGATCCGTGGCCTCGGTGACGCGGTAATGCACGATGGCGCCGTTCGGGCCGGCGCCGGCGATGGTCTCGAAGGAGATGTCGCGCAGCGCGTTGGTGGCCCGGCGCTCGGCCTCGAGCGTGGTGACGACACCGATCTCGGTGAGGCTGCCCGGGGCCTGGCGGTCGAGCCAGGCGAGGAAGCGCACCATCGCGGCGCCGTCGCGCAGATGTGCCGCGCGGGCGCCCTCGAGTTCGGCGGCATTCTTGCGCGCCTTGGGCAGCACGCAGGGATCGGGGGCCTCGACGATCTCGGCCGTGGCGAGCGCGTCGGCCACCGCGACCGGGCAGCTGGCCGGGTCGATCTGCACCTTGCCGCCCAGCGTGGCGACCGCGGCAAGGAAGCCCTCGGGCGGCAGCACCTTGACCTTTGGCCCGAGATGATCGCCCAGGCCCTCGAGCTTGGCGGCGTCGATGAAGAGCTCGACCGTGCCGTCCTCGTTGAGCAGGGCGAAGCCGTGTGGCACCGGGTTGCGCGGGATGTCGGAGCCGCGGATGTTGAGCAGCCAGGCGATGCTGTCGGGCAGGGTGATGACGCAGGTCGCGGCCTTGAGATCGCGCGCCAGCCGGTCGATCTTGTCGGCGTGCGGCTCGCCGGTGAGCGCCAGCGGCTGGGCGAAGACGGCGCCCTGCGGGGGGCTGGGCTGGTCGGGCCAGATCCGGTCGACGAGGTTGTCGGTGCGGATGAAACCGTGGCTTTCGAGCTTGGCCTCAAGCCCGCGCAGCTGGTCGACCGAGAATAGCCACGGGTCGATGCCGATCCGGCCGCCCTCGGGCAGCTTTCGGGCAATCCAGTCGGCGAGGCTGGTTTCCGGCCAGTCGACCGGGGTGAAGTCCTTTGCCACCTGCGCCTTGACCTGCACCCGGTAGCGGCCGTCGATGAAGACGCCGGCCTCCTCGGTCAGCGCCACGCAGAACCCGGCCGAGCCGGTGAAGCCGGTGAGCCAGGCCAGCCGGTCGTCGCGGGGGGCGACGTATTCGCCCTGATGCGCATCGGCACGCGGCACGATGAACCCGTCGAGCCCTTCGCGGGCGAGCTCGTCGCGCAGGCTGGCCAGGCGCGGCGGGCCCTGCTCGGGGCGGGCGGTCTCCTGAAAGGTCTGAAACATGGCGCGGCCTCCTTTTTCGCGGACCCTATCAGGCCTGCGCCCGGGTGCCAGTGGCAACTGCGTCGGCCGGGGCGCGACACCGGGGCACTTGTTCAAGGCGGCCGTGGGGGGCGGAGACGCGCCGTGAGCGGGGCCAGAGCGCTCGGGGCGCTGATGGTCTCACCCTTCGAATTTGCTCAACTGCTTCGCATCGCGCGGCCCTGCAGTGTCGCAGGTCTTGTGACCCGACTTGTCGCCCGGCAGTGCCGTGACGTGATCTGGCGGATGCCGCAGCCGTCAGGCCCGGAGGGGCAGGCGGCTCACGGGTAGAAGTCGCACCACGCGGTGTAGACCCAGCCCTCGAACCGGGCTTCGCGGCCGTTCAGGGCACCGTTCCGGACGAAGCACCATTTGCCGTCGCAGGCGCGGAGGTAGGCGGCGTCGCCATTGTGCAGGCTGCCGATCTGCGCGTAGCCCGAGCCGGGGCCGGCGCACAGCGCGAGAAAGCCGTCGCCGTTGGAGTCGAGCCCCGTGACGAGGCAGCCGGTGTCGGTGATGATCTCGCCGCGCGGCGGCACAATGCTCTGTGCTTGCAGCGAGGTCGCGCAGCACAGGGCGAGCGCGAGGCCCGTGAATAGCTTCATGACAATGCTCCTGATCTCGAAATGCCGGATCAGGATAGCAGAGCGCGCCCGCATCCCCTAGCGGCGCGGGCGCCGACCAAGGCTAGCCTGCGCGCTTGATGCCCATGAAGCGGGCGCGGGCGCGCGGGTCGCTGTCGAACAGCGCCGCGAGTTGCTCGGTCATCGCCCCGGCAAGCTGCTCGACATCGGTGATGGTCACCGCGCGGTCGTAGTAGCGTGTCACGTCGTGGCCGATGCCGATGGCCAGCAATTCCACCTGCTTCTTGCGCTCGACCATGGCGATCACGTCGCGCAGGTGCTTCTCGAGATAGTTGGCCGGGTTCACCGAGAGCGTCGAGTCGTCCACCGGCGCGCCATCGGAAATCACCATCAGGATCTTGCGCGCCTCGGGACGGGCGGCCATGCGGCGATGCGCCCATTCCAGCGCTTCGCCGTCGATGTTCTCTTTCAGCAGGCCTTCCTTCATCATCAGGCCCAGATTGTCGCGCACCCGGCGCCACGGCGCATCGGCGCGCTTGTAGATGATGTGGCGCAGGTCGTTGAGGCGGCCGGGCTGTTGCTCGCGGCCCTCGTTGAGCCATTTCTCGCGGGCGAGCCCGCCTTTCCACGCGCGGGTGGTGAAGCCGAGGATCTCGACCTTGACGTTGCAGCGCTCGAGCGTGCGCGCCAGCACGTCGGCGCAGATCGCCGCGATCGAGATCGGGCGGCCGCGCATCGAGCCGGAATTGTCGAGCAGCAATGTCACCACCGTGTCGCGGAACTCGGTGTCCTTTTCGACCTTGAAGCTCAGCGGGGTGGTCGGGTTGGCGACCACGCGGGCGAGGCGGCCGGCATCGAGAATGCCTTCCTCGAGGTCGAACTCCCAGCTGCGGTTCTGCTGCGCTTGCAGGCGGCGCTGAAGCTTGTTCGCCAGCCGCGAGACCGCGCCCTTGAGCGGCTCGAGCTGCTGATCGAGATAGGCGCGCAAACGCTCGAGTTCCTGCGCCTCGGCCAGTTCCTCGGCGGCGATTTCCTCGTCATGCGAGGTGTCGAAGACGCGGTATTGCGGGTCGGCCTCCGAGGCGGGCGCGGGGGCGGGCGGCTCCATCGGCGCCTCGCCCTCGGGCATCTCTGTTTCCTCGCCCATCTCCTGATCGGCCATGTCGTCGGCCGAGACCTGCGCCTGGGAGGCGTCCTGCGTCTCGTCCTGGCTCTGCTCGGGCGAGGCTTCGGCCTCGTCCTGCTGGTCCTCGTCCTGACCGGTGCTGTCGGGCTGCTCCTCGTCGGCGCCCTCGGGTTCAGCCTCGGCCTCGTCCTCGTCGTCGATCTGGTCGGGGTCTTCGCCAAGCTGGTCGCCATATCCGAGATCGGTGATCATCTTGCGCGCGAAGCGAGCAAAGGCGGCCTGATCGGCAAGCGTCTCCTCGAGCCCGTCCAGCGTGCCGCCGGCCTGGTCCTCGATGAAGCCGCGCCACAGCTGCATGACGTGATCGGCATCCTTGGGCAACTCGCGCCCGGTGGCGAGGTGACGGATCAGATAGCCCGCGGCCACCGGCAGCGGTGCCTCGGAGGGCTGGGTGATCTGGCCATAGCCGCGGCGCGCGGCCTCGTGGCCGATCTTGGCGTCGATATTGCCGGCTGTGCCGGGCATGTCGCGGGCGCCCATGGCCTCGCAACGGGCGGTCTCCATCGCCTCATAGAGCTCGCGCGCGATGTCGCCTGGGGGCGCGTAGCGCGCGTGGGTGCCGGCATCGTGGTAGCGGCGATAGAGCGCCAGCGCGTCGGCGGTGCCGCGGGCCAGCAATACCTCGTCGCGGGTCATGCGGCGGCTGACCTGCGGCAGGCGCATGATGTCGCCCGAGACCCCGGCAGGGTCGACGGTGTAGTTCACCGTGAGGTCGGAATCGTCGGCCATGACCTTGGTTGCCTCGGCCAGGGCCTTCTTGAACGGATCTGCGGGGTTGTCGTCATTGCGCGCCATGGGCACAGGTTTCGCGCTCTGGGAAGCGATTGGCAAGGGGCAAAAATCGCCGCTCAGCCGGGCAGGATGGAAGTGCAGCGTGCCAACTCCTGCTCGGCCAGCATTCGGGCACGGGCGGCGCGCCGCGTGTCGCGGTGGAAGCTGGCGGTCTGCAGCAGCCGCGCCTGCGCGAATTTCGCGGCGATGCGCTGGTGCAGGATGCGCGGCCCGTCGAGCCCGGCTGCCCTCGCGTCCGGCAGGATGGCGGCGATCAGCTCCTCGAAGCCTCGGCGCTGGCGCTGTGCGGTGCTACCGTCGCTGCGGTCGATGAGCCAGCCATGTTCGATGGTGGCAGAGAGGCGGCCAGCGCAACTGGCGAAAAGACGGACGCGTTCGGCCGTCTGCGCCGGGACGGCTTCCGATGCGGAAGCCGTCGCGAGGGCGACGAGAGCGCCGCAGAGAAATGTTTTCAAAGCGCCCATGTTTTGAACATTAGCGCAAACTGATTAATCCCACCTAGCGGAATCTTGGAGTTTCTGACCCGATGGTCAAAAAATCAGGGGGGCCGGAGGCCGCAACGCCTGCGCAAGACAAAGGCCGCGCCTCCGGTCAGAAGCGCGGCCCGTTCATGTCTTTCGCAGACGCGGATCAGGCGAGGCTGAGGCTCGCGGCGCTTTCCGGGAGTTCCTCGTCAAAGCAGCGCTGGTAGAACTCGGCCACGGTCTGGCGCTCGAGCTCGTCGCACTTGTTGAGGAAGGAGAGGCGGAAGGCGTAGCCGATGTTGCGGAAGATCTCGGCATTGGTGGCCCACGCGATCACGGTCCGCGGCGACATCACCGTCGAGAGCTCGCCGTTCATGAAGGCGCGACGGGTGAAATCGGCCACCGTCACCATCTGGCGCACGGTCTTGCGGCCCTTCTCGGTGTTGTAATGCGGCGCCTTGCTGAGAACGATGTTGGTCTCGGCATCGATGCTGAGATAGTTCAGCGTCGCCACCAGCGACCAGCGGTCCATCTGGCCCTGGTTGATCTGCTGGGTGCCGTGGTACAGGCCCGTGGTATCGCCAAGGCCAACGGTGTTGGCGGTGGCGAAAATGCGGAAATGCTTGTGCGGGGTGATGACCTGGTTCTGGTCAAGCAGGGTCAGTTTGCCGTCGGTCTCGAGCACCCGCTGGATGACAAACATCACGTCGGCACGGCCCGCATCGTATTCGTCGAACACAATGGCGGTGGGGTTGCGCAGCGCCCAAGGAAGAATGCCTTCCTGGAACTGGGTGGTCTGTTTGCCGTCGACCAGCTTGATCGCGTCCTTGCCGATCAGGTCGATCCGGGAGATGTGGCTGTCGAGGTTGACGCGCACGCAGGGCCAGTTGAGCCGCGCCGCGACCTGCTCGATATGGGTCGACTTGCCGGTGCCGTGGTAGCCCTGGATCATCACCCGGCGGTTGTTGCGGAAGCCCGCAAGGATGGCCATCGTGGTGTCGGGGTCGAACTTGTAGGTGCTGTCGATGTCCGGCACCCGGTCGGTGCGCTCGGGGAAGCCGTGCACCACCATGTCGGTGTCGATGCCGAAGACCTCACGGACCTCGATCTCCTCGGTCGGTTTCGCATTGACGTCGATATCACTGCTCATGGCGGGCCTCTGTCGGATCTGTAAAACGCTTTGCCCCGTGGTGCCCCATATCTCCGGCAGTGGCAAGAGCGGCAGAGCGGCGCGGATAGGGATTGCAACGCTGCGCCATCTCGTTAGGCTGCCGGCAAGAAACGACCCAAGCCAGGCACCGCAGCACGTGACCACCCCGCAAGCCGAGATTGAAGACCTGATCGCCCGGATCGCCATGGGCGACCGCGCGGCGTTCCGGTCACTTTATGATCGGACAGCGGCGAAACTCTTTGGCGTTTGCCTGCGTGTCTTGAATGACAGGGCGCTGGCTGAAGAGGCGCTGCAGGACGTTTATTGCAAGATCTGGGCGCGGGCTGGCCAGTACCGGGTCAACGGGTTTTCCCCGATGACTTGGCTGATCACGCTGGCGCGCAATGCTGCGATCGACCGCCGTCGCAAGCGCGATGCAGGCGAGCGGCGCAAGCAGGATCCGATCGATGCGGCCGAGATGATCGCCGATCCGGGTCCCGGGCCGGCGCAACAGCTGCAGTCGCGGGCCGAGGCAGAAGCCCTGTTCGGCTGCATGGCCGAGCTGCCGCCCGAGCGCGCCGAGATGGTGCGTCGCGCCTATCTCGAAGGCGCAACCTATAACGAGCTGTCCGATGCCACCGGCGTCAAGCTCAACACTGTACGAACCTGGCTGCGCCGCAGCCTGATGCAACTGAGGGAGTGCCTGAGCCGATGAGCGGGCCTGAGGATACGGATCTACCGGGCGGCTGGGAAGCCGCGGCGGCGGAGTATGTCCTCGGGCTGCTGCCGGAGGACGAACTGCGCGCCTTCGAGTCGCAGCTTGTCCAGGATCAGGCGCTGCAGCAGGATGTCGAGGCGTGGGAGGCGTATTTCGCCGCCTTCACCGATGACATCGAAGAAGTCGCGCCGCCGCCGCAAATCCTGCGCCGCACCGAGGCACAGCTCTTCGGAAAGCCGCGCGCGCCGCTCTGGCAACAGATCCTGCCGTATTTCCTTGGCGCCGTGGCCGCCGCGGCCATTGCCTGGATGGCGATGTTCGGCGGGCTCCTGCAATCGAGCGACGAGCCCGATCTCTGGGCCGATCTCGAGACGCCGTCGCGCGGGCTGGTGATGCTGGCGCATTACGCGCCCGACAGCCAGACCTTCATGGTGCGCCGCGATGCGGGTGACTACCCCGACGACCGGTCCTTCGAGATCTGGCTGATCGCCGATCCCGAGAGTCCACCGGTCTCCATCGGTCTGGTGGACCGCGAGCAGCTGACCGAGATTCCGGTTTCCGACGAGATCGCGGCCCAGCTTCCGGGCGCCACCGTCGCGATCTCGGAAGAACCGCTCGGCGGGTCTCCGACCGGCGCGGCAACCGGCCCGGTGCTGTCTCTGGGGCAGCTCGAGCCCCGCGAGGAGCTGTAGGCGCCGCCACACCGATCGGGGCGGGTCCGCATCCCTGTGCGATCACCCCGAGCGTTCCCAGCCAGAGATACCTGTCAGGTCAATGGGCCTGAACAAGTCGGGGCCTGCGCAATACAGAGAAGGGATGGCGCGGTCTTCGGCTGCTTGGGGGCAGGGTCTCAGCGCTGCATTCTGTCCGTTCGAACGGCCGCGGGCATCGCACCAGCCTATCACGATGAGCAAAGAAAAAGGGGCGGGAGATGATCTCCCGCCCCCTTATGATCTTGGATGGTGTTTCGCGTCAGCGGCCGCGGATGCGCGGGTCGAGCGCGTCGCGCAGGCCGTCGCCGAGATAGTTCACACCCAGCACCGTCAGCGAGATCGCCACGCCTGGCAGCAACACCCGCTCGGGGAAGTCCTCCATCCGCGCCACCGCGTCGGCCAGCATCTTGCCCCAGGTGGGGAAGTCCGACGGGAAGCCCACGCCGAGGAAGCTCAGCGCCGATTCCGTAATGATCGCGGTGGCAAGGCCCAGCGTCGCCGAGACCATGATCGGCGACAGCACGTTGGGCAGAAGGTGCCGCTTGATGATCTTGAACGGCTGGGTGCCGATGGAGCGCGCCGCGAGCACGAATTCCCGCTCCTTGAGGGCGAGCACGTCGCCGCGCACGATGCGCGCCGTGGGCATCCACGAGGTGATGCCGACCACCGTCACGATCAGGATGAACATGCCGCCCTCGGGTCCGAAATTGGCGCGCAGCGGTTGCCGGAACAGCGTCACCGCGACCAGCAGGAGCGGCAGGATCGGCAGCGACAGGAACAGGTCCGTGAGGCGCATCAGCGGGCCGTCGAGCTTCTTGAAGAAGCCCGCCATCACGCCCACGCCGGTGCCGATGATCAGCGACAGCAGCATCGCCGCCCAGCCCACCGCCATCGATGCCCGACCGCCGGCGATCAGCTGCGAGAGGTTGTCGCGGCCAAGCTGATCCGAGCCCAGCGGGTGGTTCCAGCCGACATCGGCCTCGCTGTTCCAGATCGCGGTGTAGATCGGCCGCATGTCCTTGTTGCGGATGTCGAGCGCCTGCGGATCGAGGGTCCAGAGGTAGGGGCCGATGAGCACGCCGAAGGTGATGAAGAAGAGGAAGAACGCCCCCATCATCGCACCCTTGTGCTTGCGGAACTGCTCCCACACGTCGCGCCACTTGGAGCGCGGCGGCGCCATCGGGCCCTTGTCCTTTAGTGCCTCGATCGGCGCGGCCTTGGCGCCCTCGGCGAGGATCACGTCGTCTTGCGGGCTGTCAGTCATAGCGGATCCTCGGGTCGAGAAGGCCGTAGAGGATATCGGCGATCAGGTTGAACATCACGATCAGGAACGCAAAGATGAAGGTCAGCGTCATGACCATGGGAAGGTCGTTGGCGAAGAGCGCCGTGATCAGCAACTGGCCGATGCCGTTCACCTTGAAGACGTTCTCGGTGATGATGGCGCCGCCGAAGATTGCCGGAACCCCAAGCGCGATCACCGTGATCACCGGGATCATCGAGTTGCGCAGCACGTGCACCATCACAACGACCGCCTCGCTCAGGCCCTTGGCGCGCGCGGTGCGCACGTAGTCCTGGTTGAGGTTGTCGAGCATCGAGGCGCGCATGTAACGGCTCAGCTGCGCCGTTGTCTGCAGCGCCAGCACCATCACCGGCATGATCATCTGGCTGAGCTGGTACTTGAAGCTCTCCCAGTCGTTCACGACGTGGGTCGTGTCGTAGATCGACGGGAACCAGCCAAGGTAGACCGAGAAGATCACGATCAGCAGAGGGCCGGTGAAGAACGGCGGGATCGAGAAGCCGACCATGGTGACGAAGGTACCCGCCTGGTCGAAGACCGAATACTGCCGGTAGGCCGAGTAGATGCCGATCGGCAGCGCGATCAGCACACCTACCACGTAGCTCAGGCCCACGACCCAGAGGGTCTGCGGGATGCGCTGCAGCACGATGTCCATCACCGGCGACCGGGTCTGCCACGAGATGACCCGCAGCTCGCCCTGGTAAAGGTTCGTGTCGGGCAGCCAGCCGAGCAGGAAACTGTCTCGGGTCAGCCAGTCGATGAACACCTTGGGCTCGGTCCAGAAAACCTGCACCAGCCATTTCCAGTATTGCACCAGTGCGGGCTCCCCGACGCCGAGGGCCTCGCGCATCTTCTGCTTGACCTCGGGCGGCACCGTCAGCGGCACCTGCGCCATGGGATCCCCCGGCGCGAGCTGCAGCAGCATGAAGATCACGAAGCTGATGAACAGCAGCGTGGGCACCGAAAGGACGAGGCGGCGGATCGCATAGGTCAGCATGGGCGGACCTCGCTGGCGGGGGCGCTGGCGCGGCGCCGCTGCGATTGCAGCGGCAGCGTCCGGCACCGATCATGGATGCGGGCTGTATGCGTCATGAATTCCGTGTCTTTGTTGTTGGGCCCGTGCAGCGGCAGCGGCTGACACCATGCGGCGACAGCGGCCGAAAAGGGGAACCGGCCGCGCGGGCCGAGATCGGGGCTCCCGAGAGGTGAGGTCATTAGCAGACCTTCCAAAAAGGGGCACGCCCCCGCGCAGGGCGGAGGCGTGCTTGTCACAGGATCAGCCGTCGATGCGGTACCAGTCGGCCGCGTTCCACAGCTCGCTGTCCCAGGTGTTCAGGACCACGCCACCAAGCGTGTTGGAGTGCGCCGAGACACGACCACGGTCGACCAGCGGAACGATCGTCATCGTTTCCTTGGTGATGATGTCGTTCAGCTGCTTGGCAATCTCGCCGCGCTTGCTCAGCTCGCCGGTCTTCGCCAACTCGTCGAGAAGGGCATCGTACTCTTCGTTGCAGAAGCGGTTGATGTTCTCACCCTGCCACTGCGAGGACGGCTTCGGCTCGTTGCCGCAGCGGTACATTTGCAGATAGGACTGCGGGTCGGTGCCGTCGAAGTTGTTGGCGTACATCTCGACGTCCGCATAGAACTTCTGGAAGGTGTCGGGCGAGCCCGGGTCACCGCCGAAGAACACCGACGAGTCGACGTTGCGCAGCTCGGTCTCGACGCCGATCTGGTTCCACCAGTCCTTGATCAGGGCCTGGAAATCCTGACGCACGGCATTGGTCGAGGTCTGGTAGAGCAGCGACAGCTTCATGCCGTCCTTCTCGCGCACACCGTCGCCATCGCTGTCAGTCCAGCCGGCTTCCTCGAGCAGCGCCTTGGCGCCTTCGAGATCCTGGGTCAGGCATTCCTCGTTGTCCGAGGCGTAGAGCGCCGGCGCGGGAACGAGGTTACAGGTCGGACGGCCGGCCTGACCATAGCCGATCTCGGTCAGCAGCCCACGGTCGATGGCCATCGACAGCGCCTTGCGGACGTTGAAGTCGGACAGGATCGGGTGCGGATGCGCGACCGTCGAGCGTTCGCCTTCCGGCAGGTCCGGCGACGGATCGGTCATGTTCATCTCGAGGCGCTCGACCAGGGTGCCGAAGGCCGAAACCGGGGTGCCTTGGCCGCCTTCTGCCATGGAGGCGAGCACGTCGGGCGCAAGCTGCAGGTTCCAGGCATAGTCGAACTCGCCCGTCTGCAGCACCGCACGCGCAGCCGCTTCCGCGTCGCCGCCGCCTTTCAGCGTGGCGGTCGCGAAGGCCGGCTTCGCCGGGTCACGGTAGTTGGGGTTGGCCGAGAGCGAGATCACGTCGTTCGGCTTGAACTCGTCGACGACGAAGGGGCCGGTGCCGATCGGGTTGAAGTTGGCTTCGGTGCAGGTCGACGCCGCAGCGCCCGTGCAGCTCTCGAACTGTGCCTTCTGCAGGATCGGAGACTGGCCGCCCATGAAGGGGCCGTAGGGGTTCGGCATGGCCTCGTCGAAGTTCACCACGACGGTCAGGTCATCGGGGGTGTCGATCGACGCAATGTGGTCGAACTTGGCCAGCTGCGCGCAGCCGCCTTCGGGATCCATGCAGTAGTCGGCGGTGAATTTCACGTCGGCCGAGGTCACCGGGCTGCCGTCGGACCACAGCAGGCCCTCTTTCAGCTTCCATGTGATCGACTTGAGATCCTCGGACACGCCGCCGTTCTCGACGGTGGGGATCTCTTCCGCAAGGTAGGGGACCAGCTCGCCGGTCTCGGTGTAGCGGCCCAGCGGCTCGAGCACGAGCGACGAGGCTTCGATGTCCTTGGTGCCGCTCGACAGGTAAGGCGTCATGATGGACGGCGCCTGCCAATAGATGATGTTGACGTGCCCGTCCTCGCCGCGCTCGGCGAAGGCTGCGGGGGCAAGTGCACCGGTGGCGACAGCCCCTAGCAATAGGGTCTTGAGCGTCATGGGGTTCTCCTCGTTGGACGCCGGCGCTTTGGCCGGCTTTTTGGTTTTGTCTGAAAGCGGAGTCCGTTTGGACACGAACGATCGTCACCGATCGCCGGGTCCCTCGTCCATCCCGATCATGACCGGTATCGAAAACAGAACGAGATGAAAATGCAAGCACTGCCTTGGCGGAACCTGACAGCAGGGTTTGACACCGTCCAAAACCTGCCCTTAGCTTTGGCATCCGCCATCTCAGGAGAAAATGGATGCTCGACAACGCCATCGCCCGGATCGAGAAACTTCGGGTCGAATTTGAGACGAAAGACGGCACCGTTGCCGGCGTGGAAGACGTCAGCTTCGACGTCGGGCCGGGGGAAACCGTCTGTATCGTCGGCGAGTCGGGCTCGGGAAAGTCGGTTTCGTCGCTCTCGCTGATGCGTCTGATCGAGTTCGGCGGAGGCGAGATCGCCAACGGGCGCCTCATTTTTGACCGCAAGGACGGCGACGAGCTCGATCTGGCCAAGGCCGATCAGGATCTGATGCGCGACATCCGCGGCAACGAGATCGGCATGATCTTCCAGGAGCCGATGACCGCCTTGAACCCGGTCTTCACCATCGAGCGCCAGCTCACCGAGGGACTGCGCGTGCACCGCGACATGAGCAAGGAACAGGCGCAGGCGCGCGCGCTTGAACTGATGCAGCAGGTGCGCATCCCCGAGCCGGAGCGCCGGCTCAAGCAGTACCCGCACGAGCTTTCGGGCGGTATGCGCCAGCGTGTGGTGATCGCCATGGCGCTGGCCTGCAAGCCGCGCCTGCTGATCGCGGACGAGCCGACGACCGCACTCGACGTGACGATCCAGGCCGAAATCCTCGCCCTGATGGACCGGCTCAAGCGCGAGACGGGCACAGCGGTGATGTTCATCACCCACGACATGGCGGTTGTGGCGCAGATGGCCGACCGCGTGGTGGTGATGTTCCGCGGCAGAAAGGTCGAGGAAGGCACCGTCGAAGAGATCTTCGAGAACCCGCAGCACCCCTATACCAAGGCGCTGCTGGCCGCCGTTCCGAAGCTCGGCGAGATGAAGGGCAAGCCGCTGCCCGAGCCGATGAAGCTGCTCGGGCACGAGCAGGACGAGATCAAACCCATCACGGGCACGGATCAGCCTCTGCTCCAGGTTGAAAACCTCACGACGCGGTTCCCGGTCAAAGGCGGATTTTTCCGCCGGACTGTGGCAAATGTGCATGCGGTTGAGGATGTTAGCTTCACCCTGAACAAGGGGCAGACGCTCAGCCTCGTGGGCGAATCGGGATGTGGGAAATCCACGGCAGGGCGTTCGATTCTTCGTCTGGTTGAGCCGATGCGCGGCCGGATCTCGCTTGACGGGGTCGATGTGATGGGGCTCGGCCCCAACATGCTGCGCGATGAGCGCCGGCAGATGCAGATGATCTTCCAGGATCCCTTCGCCTCGCTGAACCCGCAGATGCAGCTCGCCGACCAGGTCGCCGAGCCGATGCGCAATTTCGGCAGCCACGCCGGCTCCGAGATGATGGACCGCGTCGAGATGCTGTTCGATCGGGTCGAGCTGCCGCGCAGCTTCATGCGCCGCTATCCGCACGAGCTTTCGGGCGGCCAGCGTCAGCGCATCGCCATCGCCCGCGCGCTGGCGCTCAACCCCAAGCTCATCGTCGCCGACGAGGCGGTCTCGGCGCTCGACGTGTCGGTGCAGGCGCAGGTGGTGAACCTGATGATGGAGCTGCAGGCCGAACTGGGGCTGTCCTATCTCTTCATCAGCCACGACATGGCGGTGGTCGAACGCGTGAGTCACAACGTGGGCGTCATGTATCTTGGCCGCATCGTCGAGATCGGCCCGCGCGCGGCGGTGTTCGAGAATCCTCAGCACCCCTACACGCAGGCGCTGATGAAGGCGGTGCCGGTGGCCGATCCGCACCGGCGCAAGTCCGAGAAGGACCTCAACTTCAAGCCGATCCCGTCGCCCATCCACCCGGTGGGCTACGAGCCCGAGCCCAACACCTACCGCGAGGTTTCGCCCGGGCATCTCGTGCTGACCTCTGACAGCGGCTACTGACCGAGCGGCACGCGCAGGGCCTCGCGGCGGCGAGGCGGGGGGAGCCTGTCCTGTCACGCAACCAAAGACCGAACCAACAGGACGACCCATGGCCCACAGCCTCACCACCGCGACACAGGCCGCTCCGGCGCTCAGCAACCGGCCCGACCTTGCCACCGACGCGATCCGCACGGCGCGCGAGGATCTTGCGGCCTGCTTCCGCATGGCGGCGCGCTACGGCTTCGAGGAAGGCATCTGCAACCATTTCTCGGCGGTGGTGCCGGGGCATGAGGACTTGTTCCTCGTGAACCCCTACGGCTTTGCCTTCCGCGAGATCACCGCCTCGTCGCTGCTGATCTGCGATTTCGAGGGCAACGTGGTCGAGGGCGCGGGCCAGCCCGAGGCGACGGCCTTCTATATCCATGCCGAGATGCACCGCCGCCTGCCGCGTGCCAAGGTCGCCTTCCACACCCACATGCCCTATGCCACGGCGCTGTCGATGACCGAGGGCGACCCGCTGATCTGGGCTGGCCAGACCGCGCTCAAGTTCTATGGGCGCACCGCGGTGGACGAGGATTACAACGGGCTCGCGCTCGACAACGACGAGGGTGCGCGCATCGCCGGGTCCGTGGGCGAGGCCGATATCGTCTTCATGAAGCATCACGGCGTCATGGTTCTGGCGCCAAGCATCGCCGAGGCGTGGGACGATCTCTACTATCTCGAGCGTGCCGCCGAGGTGCAGACGCTCGCCATGTCGACGGGGCGCAAGGTGCTGCCGGTGCCGCATGACGTGGCGCAGGCCGCCTACGAGCAGATGCGCGAGGGTGACGAGGATTCCGCGCGCCTGCACCTCGCCGCGATCCGCCGTCAGCTCGACGCCGAAGAGCCGCAGTACCGGCACTGACGCTGGCCATGCGTGTGGTGCGGAGCATCGGCAAGGGGCTTCTGGCGGCGTTGGCGTTGATTGCGCTCGTCGCCTGCGCCCAGCAGATCCGCCTCAGCGAGGGCGATGCGCTGCCGCCACCGCCCGAGGACGCGCTGCGGATTGCAACGCTCAACGTGCATTACATCGACCTGCGTGGGCAGGGCGAGGGGCGCTGGAGCCGCGCCGGCTGGGAGCGGCGCAAGCCGGCGCTCGGTGCGGCGGTCGAGGCGCTCGAGGCCGATGTCATCGCGTTTCAGGAGATGGAGAGCTTTCGCGGCGGTAATGCCGATACCGACAACCTCGCCCGCCGCTACCTGCTCGACCGGCTGAGCGGCTATGAGGCGGCGGCGATCGGCGATTGGCGGACGTTTCCCTCGACCCAGCCGATCTTCTATCGCACCGGCAAGCTGGAACTGGTGGATCAGGGCTGGTTCTTCTTCTCCGACACGCCCGACGTGATCTATTCGCGGACCTTCGACGGCTCCTGGCCGGCCTTTGCCTCCTGGGCCGCGTTCCGACAGCGCGGCGGGGGCGATGTCTTTCGGGTGATGAATGTGCATCTCGAATATCGCAGCGCCAGCAACCGGCGGCTGTCGGCCGAGCTGATCGCGGACCGCTTACGCCCGGTGATCGACTCCGGCACGCCGGTGGTGCTTGCCGGCGATTTCAACGCCCTCGCGGGCTGGGAGGTCATGGAGAGCCTCGAAGCCGCCGGGCTGCGGTTTCCGAAGGTGCCTGGCGCAACCTATCACCTGGACCGTGGCCTGCACCTGCTGCCGGCCATCGACCATATCGGCCACAGCCCCGGGCTGCGCGGCGTGGGTGGCCCGCACGTGCCGCAGATCCGGGTGGACGGCGTCTGGCCCGCGGACCATCATCCCGTGGTGCTCGATCTCGCGCGGCCCTGAACGCTGCGAAAGCGGGCAGGGCGCGGGGCCGGAGCCTGCCTCGCGCGCGCCCCACTTGCCCGTCGGTCCCGGGCAGCGTAGGCCATTTGCAGACAAACGAAGGAGCCCCGATGCCGACCCGCCTTTCGCCCCGCGAGATCCTCGAGAAACTGGTGAGCTTTCCGACCGTCAGCCGCGACAGCAACCTGCCGCTGATCGACTGGGTCTCGGACTACCTTGCCAGCCACGGCATCGACAGCCAGCGCCACGCCAAGCCGGCCGAGCCGGACCTGAAGGCGGCTCTCTTCGCCCATGTGGGCCCCGAGGTCGACGGCGGCGTCATCCTGTCGGGCCATACCGACGTGGTGCCGGTGGACGGGCAGGCGTGGAGCTCGGATCCGTGGGTGCTCACCGAGCGCGACGGCAAGCTTTACGGGCGCGGTTCGACCGACATGAAGGGCTTCGACGCGCTTGCGGTCTGGGCCATGGTCGAGGCGCAGCATCGCGGGGTGACGACGCCATTGCAGATCGCCCTGAGCTACGACGAGGAGATCGGCTGCATGGGCGGCAAGGACGTGGCCGAGGCGATGCGTGCGGCGCTGCCCAAGGCCGCCTCGGTGATCGTCGGCGAGCCGACCGAGATGAAGGCCGTGACCGGCCACAAGGGCGGGCTGACCTTCTGGGTGCATGTGCATGGCGTCGAGGTGCACAGCTCGATCCTGCATACAGGCGTGTCGGCGATCATGTATGGCGCCAAGTTGATCGAGTGGGCCAACGACGTGAACGCCGAGAACGCCGCCGCCACGCCCGATGAGATCGCGGCACTGTTCGACCCGCCCTATACCAACCTGCATGTTGGCCAGATCCAGGGCGGCACCGCGCACAATATCACCGCCAAGGATTGCGAGTTCGGCTTCGGGTTCCGTGTCGTGCCGGGCGAAGATCCGAAGCACTGGGAGCGGCGCTTGATGGACAAGGTCGCCGAGATCGAGGCGCAGATGCAGGCGGTTTGCCCAGAGGCGTGGATCGAGGTTGAGACGCTCTTCGAACTGCCGCCGCTTGTGCCGGTGCAGAACAACAGCGCCGAAGAGCTGGTGCGGCAGGTCACTGGCGACAACGGCGTGATGCAGGTGAGCTACGGCACCGAGGCCAGTCATTTCCAGGCGGCTGGCTACGACGCCGTGGTCTGCGGTCCCTCGGACATCGCCATCGCCCACAAGCCCGATGAATATATCGAGATTGCCCAGCTCGACGCGGGACAGGCCTTCATGGAGCGCCTGCTGGAGCGGCTGGCATGAGCGTGGTCTTCCCGTTCCGTGACGAGGGTCCGGTCGAGCATGACGGCGCTCTGCCCGAGGCCTGCGACCTGGTCGTGATCGGCGGCGGCGTCGTCGGCGTGTCCACAGCACTGTATGCAGCCCGCGCAGGTCTGTCGGTGGTTCTGCTCGAGAAGGGCCGCGTGGCGGCAGAGCAGAGCTCGCGCAACTGGGGCTGGATCCGGGTACAGGGCCGCGACATGGCCGAGATCCCGATCGCCTTGGAGGCACAGCGGCTCTGGCCGGACCTGGATGCGGAATGCGGCGGCAAGCTCGGTGTCCGGACGGTGGGCGTGAGCTATCTCGCCCGCTCCGAAAAAGACATGCAGGGATTCGCTGGCTGGCTCGACGAGGCCAAGCCGCTTGGCGTATCCTCGGAACTCCTCGACGCGGCGGCCACCAAGGCGTTGCTTGGCGCCGAGGACAGCCCGTGGGTCGGGGCGCTGCACACGCCCACCGACATGAAGGGCGAGCCCTGGGTCGCGGTGCCGGAGCTGGCGCGGCTGGCGGTGGCGAGCGGGGCGGTGATCCGCGAGCGCTGCGCGGTGCGCGGGCTCGACATGCAGGGCGGCGAAGTCGCCGGCGTCATCACCGAGTCCGGCCGCATCCGCTGCAGCCGTGCGGTGCTGGCTGGCGGCGCGTGGTCCTCGCTCTTCCTGCGTCGGCACGGTGTGAAGATCCCGCAGCTCTCTGTGCGCTCGACCGCGATGGCGACCGAACGCCTGCCGCAAAGCGTCAACACCGCCGCCGTCGACGACAAGCTGGCCTTCCGGCCCCGCGCCGACGGCGGCTACACCCTTGCGCCGGCGGCGTTTTCCGAGCTCTTCATCGGGCCTGACGCGTTCCGTGCGCTGCGCACCTACCTGCCGCTGGCGGTCTCTGGCGAGTTCGACGTGCGCCTCAAGACCATGGCGCCGGCGGGCTACCCGGATGCATGGGGCACGCCGCGGCGCTGGTCCGACGACGAGGAAACGCCGTTCGAGCGCATGCGCATCCTGTCGCCCCAACCCAACGCCGCCAAGGTTGCCGACTGCCGTGCGCGTTTTGGCCAGCATTTCCCGCAGATGGGCGAAGCGCCGTTGCAGGCGAGCTGGGCCGGCATGATCGACGTGGTGCCGGTGGTCGACCGCTGCGAAGCGCTGCCGGGCCTCACCGTGGTGACCGGCATGTGCGGCCACGGCTTCGGCATCGGCCCGGCCTTCGGGCGCATCGCGGTGGCGCTTGCGCAGGGCACGGACCCCGGGCACGATCTCAGTCGGTTCCGGCTGTCGCGCTTCTCGGACGGCTCGAAACTGGTCACCGGGCCCAACCTCTGAGCGTGTTCGGCCAAAGGTGATGCTCTCATATGGTATGAAGAAGTCATGACAAGTGGCTGTTCATAAAGCCTTATGTCCAACAAGTTCCGGGTCTTTCACTGGCTCGGTTCGCCGGGGGACGCCGGCTTCCGCCGCGGTCCGCTTGCAGGGCCCGTCGCGCGGTGGCAGGGTCTCGGAAAATGATCAAATAATAGGGAGCTTCCCAAGAATGCCCGTTAAGAACCGCTTCGCCGAACTGCATCAGGACATCACCGCCTGGCGCCGTGACCTGCACGAGCACCCCGAAATCCTGTTCGAAACCCACCGCACCTCGGGCATCGTGGCAGAGAAGCTGCGCGCCTTCGGCTGCGACGAGGTGGTCGAGGGCATCGGCCGCACCGGTGTGGTGGGCATCATCAAGGGCAAGAGCGACAGCGCCGGCAAGGTGATCGGCCTACGCGCCGACATGGACGCTCTGCCGATCCACGAGGTGACCGGGCTCGACTATGCCTCCAAGACGCCGGGCGCGATGCACGCCTGCGGCCATGACGGCCACACCGCGATGCTGCTCGGCGCAGCGCAATATCTGAGCGAAACCCGTAACTTCGACGGCACTGTTGTGGTGATCTTTCAACCCGCCGAAGAGGGTGGCGGCGGCGGTCGCGAGATGTGCGAAGACGGCATGATGGAGCGTTGGGGCATCCAGGAAGTCTATGGCATGCACAACTGGCCGGGGATGCCCGCGGGCAGCTTCGGTATCCGTCCGGGGGCGTTCTTCGCGGCCACCGACCAGTTCGAGATCAACGTGAAGGGCAAAGGTGGTCACGGCGCCAAGCCGCATCAGGCCATCGACCCGCTGGTCACGGCCTCCCATATCGTCACCGCACTGCAAAGCATCGTCAGCCGCAACTCCGACCCCGACGACCAGATGGTCATCTCGGTCACCGGCATCGAGAGCTCGTCGAAGGCGTTCAACGTGATCCCGGCCTCGGTGATGTTCCGCGGCACCATGCGCACCATGTCCAAGACCAACCGCGAGCTCGGCGAGGAGCGCATCAAGGCGCTGGTCGCCGCCACCGCGACGGCCTTTGGCTGTGAGGCCGAGATCACGTGGCTGCCGGGCTACCCGGCGATGGTCAACAGCGAGGCGCAGACCGAGTTCGCCGCCGACGTGGCCGAGGCGGTCGCGGGGGCCTGCGACCGCGACGCGCCGATCACCATGGGCGGCGAGGATTTCGCCTACATGCTCGAGGAGCGCCCCGGCGCCTATATCCTCGTGGGCAACGGCGACAGCGCCGATGTGCACAACCCGGAATACAACTTCAACGACGAGGTGATCCCGGCGGGCTGCTCGTGGTGGGCAGAGATTGTCGAGCGCCGGATGCCCGCCGCCTGACCCTTTGTTGCGCGCCTTGCCGACGGCAGGGCGCGTCCGACCTTCTGCACGACCTTGAAGGCACAAAAAAACGCGGCCCTCCGAAGAGGACCGCGTTCTTTTTTCGTGTCGCTGCGCCGATTAGGCGAGGGCGAGGTTCGATGCCGACTCGCGGCCGTCACGGCCAGCTTCGACGTCGTAAGTCACTTTCTGGTCGTCCGACAGGCCGGTGAGGCCAGCGCGCTCGACAGCCGAGATGTGCACGAACACATCTTTGCCGCCCGCGTCGGGTGCGATGAAGCCGAAACCTTTGGTGGTGTTGAACCATTTCACGGTGCCAGTGGCCATATCCGTGGTCTCCTCTAAAAATTCTACCCGCAGGATGCGGTAGCGTGGCAATGTCCGTCCGGATCGATAGACTGAGCGCCGTGTAAGGGAGACAGTGGTCGACATAGAAAAACGTAAGCCCTCACCGTGTATATGGCTTGTGAGCGAATGCCAATCCCTCATTCGGTTTCCAGCGCGATCCTGCCGGTCCGCAGGGCTGGCGGCCTTCGCCTTCGGCTTGGCGGTCACCGCGACGCAGGGGGTCGTCCGCGCGGTCGCGCGCTCAACGGGATGGCACCGGGGCGAGGTTTGAGCTAAAGCGCGGGCAAACCCGCACAGGAGGGGTCCGTGACCGAACGCGCCAACATCATCTGCATCAAGTGGGGCACGCTCTTTGGCCCGGAGTACGTCAACCGGCTGTATTCCGGCGTCCGCCGCAACATCTCACGCCCCGTGCGCTTCTTCTGCATGACCGAGCACGCCGAGGGGCTGCACCCGGATATCGAGGTGCTGCCGCTGCCGGTGGAGCCCTTTGCCGACCGTATGGCCTCGGCGCTTGCGGTGGCCAACAGGCAGGGCGCGATGCGCAAGGTCTCGCTGTTCCGCCCCGGGCTTGTGCCGGATCTCGAGGGGCCGTTCCTGGGCTTCGATCTCGATGTTGTTATCACCGGCAGCCTCGACGAAATTCACGACATGGCGCCGGGCATGGTGGCGATGCGCCAGGACTGGACCGAGAAGCGCAAGGGCCGGCCCACCGGCCATGGCTCGGTGTTCCGCTTCGATCCCGCCTTGCACGGGTTCCTCTACGAGGACATCGCCAAGAACGCCTATCGCGAGGTCGAGGCGGCGCGCGGATCCGAGCAGCGCTACACCAGCCACAAGGCGATGGAGCGTGACTGTTTCAAATACATTCCAGAGCCTTGGGTGGTGTCTTTCAAGTATGACTGCAACCCTTTCCCGGGCAATTGGATGCACGCGCCGCGGCTTCCTGAGGATGCCCGCGTGGTCTGCTTCCACGGCCGCCCAAAGATGACCGATGCGCTCGAGGGCTGGAACGGCAGCTTCATCCGCCACTCCAAGCCCTGCGACTGGCTGCGCGAGCACTGGATCGACCGGGCGAAGGCGGATCTCGGCCCGGACTGGGCCTGAACCGGCCTCATGCCCTTGCCGACGCCCCGGCGGGCGGGGTAAGAGCGTGGCCACGAAAGAATTCTGAGGAAGGGGCAAGCAATGCGTCGCGTTGTGGTTACCGGGCTGGGGCTTGTGACGCCGCTGGCCGATGGTGTCGAAAAGAGCTGGGAACGGATTCTCGACGGTCAGTCGGGCGCCGGTCGGATCACCGGGTTCGATCCCGAGGGGCTGGCAACCACCTATGCCTGCGAAGTGCCGCTGGGCGAGGGCGAGGGCGAGTTCAACGCCAATGCCTATATGGAGCCGAAGGAACAGCGCAAGGTCGACACCTTCATCCTCTTTGGTCTCGCAGCGGCCCAGCAGGCGGTCGAGGATTCCGGCTGGACCCCGACCGACAAGGAAGATCTCGAGCGCACCGGCGTTCTGATCGGCTCGGGCATCGGTGGCCTCAACTCGATCGCCAACACCGCCGTCATGATGGAGCAGAAGGGCCCGCGCCGCGTGTCGCCGTTCTTCGTGCCCGGCGCCCTGATCAACCTGATCTCGGGCCAGGTCTCGATCAAGTACGGCTTCAAGGGCCCGAACCACTCGGTGGTCACCGCGTGCTCGACCGGCGCCCACGCCATCGGCGACGCGATGCGCCTGATCAAGTACGGCGATGCCGACGTGATGGTTGCCGGCGGCGCTGAGGCGGCGATCTGCAAGATCGGCATCGCGGGCTTCAACGCCTGCAAGGCGCTCTCGACGAAGCGCGCCGACGATCCGCAGAAGGCCAGCCGCCCTTATGACGCGGACCGCGACGGGTTCGTCATGGGCGAGGGCGCGGGCATCGTGGTGCTCGAGGAATACGAGCACGCCAAGGCCCGGGGCGCGAAGATCTATGCCGAGGTTCTGGGCTATGGCCTCTCGGGCGACGCCTATCACATCACCGCGCCGTCCGAGGATGGCGACGGCGCGCTGCGCTCGATGGGGGCGGCGCTGAAATCCGCCGGTCTCGACGCGAACCAGATCGACTACATCAACGCCCACGGCACCTCGACCATGGCCGACACGATCGAGCTTGGCGCAGTCGAGAAGCTGCTTGGTGACCATGCTTCCAACGTGACCATGTCCTCGACCAAGTCGGCCACCGGCCACCTGCTGGGCGCCGCCGGCGCCATCGAGGCGATCTTCTCGATCCTCGCGATCCGCGATCAGGTCGCGCCACCGACGATCAACCTCGACAACCCGGCCGTCGAGACCCCGATCGACCTCGCGCCCAATGCCAAGCGTGAGCGCAAGGTGAGTTACGCGCTGTCGAACTCCTTCGGCTTCGGCGGCACCAACGCGAGCGTGATCTTCGGAAAGGTCGACTGACATGTGGCGAAACATCGCCTCCAACGCGCTGACCTTCCTGGTCGTGCTCGTCTTCCTCATGGGCGGCGTGCTGCTCTGGGCGCAGAACGAGTACGCCGCCGAGGGTCCGCTTGACGCGCCTATCTGCCTGCAGGTCCGCAGTGGCAGCAATTTCACCCGTGTCTCGGGCGATCTCGAGGCGCAGGGGGCGATTTCGTCGGGTACGATCTTCCGTCTCGGGGCCGAGTATACCGACAAGACGAGCCAGCTGAAGGCCGGCTCGTTCCTCGTGCCCGAGCATGCCTCGATGACCGAGATCGTCGATATCGTCACCCGTGGCGGTGCTTCGACCTGCGGCACCGAGGTGGTCTACCGCATCGGCGTCAACAGTGCCGAGGTGCAGGTGCGCGAGCTCGACCCGGCGGCGGGCCGCTACGAGGAAGTGCTCGAGTTCGACCCGGCCGAGGCGGCGCCAGCGGACTATGCCGGCTTCCGCGATGATGTCGGCACCCGCTTCCGTGTTGCGCTGGCCGAGGGCGTGACCAGCTGGCAGGTGGTGCAGGAGCTCGGGCAGGTCGACATCCTCGAAGGCGAGGTTGCCGAGATCCCGGCCGAGGGCTCGCTGGCGCCGGACAGCTACGAGATCTCCAAGGGCGACAGCCGCGCGGACCTGATCGACCGCATGGAAGACGCCCAGCAGGTGATCCTCGAGGCCGCCTGGCAAAACCGTGCCGACGATCTGCCTTACGACGATCCGATGCAGGCGCTGACCATGGCCTCGATCGTCGAGAAGGAGACCGGCGGCGCCGAGGAGCGTCCGCTGGTGGCGAGCGTCTTCGTCAACCGGCTCGAGCGCGGCATGCGGCTGCAGACCGACCCGACGGTGATCTATGGCATCACCAACGGGCAGGGTGTGCTGGGGCGTGGCATCCGCCAGTCCGAGCTGCGCGCCGAGACGCCCTACAACACCTACGTCATCCCCGGCCTGCCGCCGACCCCGATTGCCAACCCGGGTCGCGCCAGCATCGAGGCGGCTCTGAACCCGGACGAGAGCGACTATCTCTACTTCGTCGCCAAGACGCTCGATCCGGCGGACGGGCACAATTTCGCGACAACGCTGGATGAGCACAATTCCAACGTGGCGGCCTATCGCCGGCTCGAGGCGGAGCGCGCCAACCAGTAGCCGGCGACGGGCGCATCTGCCCGGAACCGCATCGTAAATCGCCAAGCGGGCGGGGCTGGAGCATCGGTCCCGCCCGTTTTCTCGTCGCAGGCTTGGCGCCGGGGCGGGGCCTTGCAAGAGTGAGCGCATGACACAGGATCGCATCAACGCAATCGCCACGCTGGTGGTGGCCGGGTTCGGACTGCTCTGGGGGTTCTACTGGATGCCGGTGCGGGCGATGGTCGACCACGGCTTGCCAGGGGCTTGGGGCACGGTGCTGGCCACGGTGACGGCGGCGATCGTGCTGGCGCCACTGGTCGCGCTGCGCTGGCGGGCGTTGCTGCGGGCCGACAAGGTCGGGCTGCTCTCGGTCGCGGCGGGGGGCGCGGCCTTCACGCTCTACTCCATCGGGCTGGTCTATGGCCGGGTGGCGATCATCATCCTTCTGTACTTCCTCACCCCGGTCTGGAGCGTGCTGATCGCGCGCTACGTCATGGGCTGGCACACCCCGGCGCTGCGCATCGTCGCGATCTTCATCGGCATCGCCGGGCTGCTGGTGATGCTGAGCGCCGGTGGCACGCTGCCGATGCCGCGCGGTGTGGGCGAGTGGATGTCGCTGATCGCGGGGATCCTGTGGGCCGTGGGCACCACCGGCATCCGGGTGCGATCCGATCTCGGCGTGATCCCGGCGACCTTCGTGTTCGCAATCGGCGCGACACTTGCCGGGCTGGCCCTTGCGCCGTTCTTCGAGCCCTTTCCCACGCTTTCGCTGCACGACAACGGCGTCGGCCTTCTGAGCCTCGCACTGGCCACCGGGGTCCTGTGGTGGGGCGTGTCGCTGGCGGCGCTGATGTGGGCCACCATGCGGCTCGACCCGGCCCGCGTCGGCATCCTGATGCAGACCGAGGTGATCGTCGGCGCGGTCTCGGCGGCGCTGCTGGCGGGCGAGCATCTGGCCACGCTGGAGATCATTGGCGGCGGCATGGTCGTAGCCGCGGGGCTGCTCGAGGTCTGGCCGGTCGGGCGCGGGCGCAGGGCGGGTGGCGTTCGGGTGTAGGGGCTGGCGCTGCTGCGCCTCGAAGCTTGCAAGTGGCCGGTTCTGCATAGAACTTTCCGTTTGACCTCAACCGCACTCGAGGTCGGATCCTGCCTGCCATCAGATCAAGAGGCAGCAAGGAGCCCGACATGACCGCCCGACTGGAACACGTGAACATCGCCGTCCCCGATCCCGACGCCACCGCCGCGCTGCTCTGCGAGCTGTTCGGCTGGCACATCCGCTGGCAGGGGCCCGCCATCGGCGACGGCTGGTCGGTGCATGTGGGCGGCGAGGACGACTACCTCGCGCTCTACCGCCCCGCGGACAAGACTCTCACCGATCCCGAGCGTTACGCCCGACAGGGTGGGCTCAACCATATCGGGCTGGTGGTCGAGGATCTCGACGCCACAGAGGCCCGTGTGCGGGCTGCGGGCTTTGCGCCGCACAACCATGCCGATTACGAGCCGGGACGGCGGTTCTATTTCGACGGCCCCGACGGGGTGGAATACGAGGTGGTGAGCTACGGCTGACGGCTCTTTGAAGACACCGGGGCGTGCGTTCGGCGGAAGGGCTGGACGCACGCCGCGCATCGGCGTATGAGCGGGGCATGACCACGCAAGCACCCCTTATTCGGATCTGCTGCATTACCTGCTGAATTCTTCGGCGGGCCGGTCTTCTATTCCAATCCAGAAATGAAGTTGCTACTCCCGCCGCGATCTTCGTGCGAAGGAGCGCGCCATGGACGTCCCTATCTGGCTGACCAATTCCCGGACCCGGAAGAAGGAGCTCTTCGAGCCAATCGATCCGGACAACGTGCGGATCTATGTCTGCGGCCCGACGGTCTATGACCGCGCGCATCTTGGCAACGCGCGCCCGGCCATCGTCTTCGACGTACTGTTCCGGCTGATGCGGCAGGTCTACGGGCCGGAGCACGTGACCTACGTGCGCAACTTCACCGACGTGGACGACAAGATCAACGCCCGCGCCCAGGCCAGCGGCCGCAGCATCGGTGAAATCACCGCCGAGACCACGCAATGGTATCTGGACGACATGGCGGCCGTGGGCGTCATGGAGCCCACCCACATGCCGCGCGCCACCGAGTTCATCGACCAGATGATCGCGATGATCGCGGACCTGATCGAGAAGGGCCACGCCTACGAGGCGGAGGGTCACGTGCTGTTCGCGGTCGAGAGCTACAAGGCCTATGGCGGGCTCTCGGGCCGGTCGGTCGACGACATGATCGCCGGCGCCCGGGTCGAGGTGGCGCCCTACAAGCGCAACCCGATGGATTTCGTGCTGTGGAAGCCGTCGGAGCCCGAGCTGCCGGGCTGGGAGAGCCCGTGGGGCCGGGGCCGTCCCGGCTGGCATATCGAGTGCTCGGCGATGAGCTACGAGCTTCTGGGCGCGAGCTTCGACATCCACGGCGGCGGCAACGACCTGATGTTCCCGCACCACGAAAACGAGATCGCCCAGAGCTGCTGCGCCCATCCCGAGGGCGGCTTTGCCAAGGTCTGGCTGCACAACGAGATGCTGCAGGTCGAGGGCAAGAAGATGTCCAAGTCGCTGGGCAACTTCTTCACCGTGCATGACCTGCTCGAGGGGCGTGACGGGCAGGCGGGGGTCCCGGGCGAGGTGATCCGCTTCGTGATGCTCTCGACGCACTATCGCAAACCGATGGACTGGACGGCGGAGAAAGCCTCTCAGGCCGAGGCAACCCTCAAAAAGTGGTACGCACAGATTACCGAAGCGCTCGACAACGAAGTTCCCTACGTTGGAGTCGTGAACGCATTGGCGGATGACCTCAATACAGCAAAGGCCATCGCTGAGATGCATCAGCTTTCCTTGGCGGGGGATACACCATCGCTTCGCGCAAGTCTAAAGCTCTTGGGTTTCTTGGATCACGGGATACCAGACTGGGCGAGAGGTCCTGATTTCGATCTCTCGGAGCTCGCGGACAAGCTCGCGGCGGTGCGCGGCGCGGCGATGGAGAGCAAGGATTTCTCGGAGGTCGACCGCATGAAGGCCGCGCTGCTCGAGGCCGGGGTCGAGGTGCGCATGTCGAAGGCCGGGGTGGAGCTTCTGCCCGGGGCCGGGTTCGACGCGGCCAAGCTGGAGGGGCTGTGATGACCATGTGCGTATGCGCTTGTGATACGCGCGGGAGGGGGGCTGTCTGCCCCCCGCTCGGGCAAGCCGAGCCCCCCCGAGGATATTTCGAGCCAGAAGAAGCGGGGGCGCGGTGATGGCGGAGAAGCTGTATCTTTACGACACCACGTTGCGCGACGGGCAGCAGACGCAGGGGGTGCAGTTCTCCACCGCCGAGAAGCTGCGCATCGCCGAGGCGCTGGATGATTTGGGCGTGGATTACATTGAGGGCGGCTGGCCCGGGGCGAACCCGACGGACTCGGCCTTTTTCGACGAGGTCGGCACGACGCGGGCGGTGATGACCGCCTTTGGCATGACCAAGCGGGCCGGGCGCTCGGCGGAGAATGACGACGTGCTGGCGGCGGTGCTGAATGCTGGCACGCAGGCGGTCTGCCTTGTCGGCAAGACCCATGATTACCACGTCACCGCGGCGCTGGGGATCGAGCTTGCGGAGAATGTCGAGAACATCCGCGCCTCGGTGGCGCATATCGTGGCGCAAGGCCGTGAGGCGCTGTTCGACGCGGAGCACTTCTTCGACGGCTGGAAGGCCAACCCGGACTATGCGCTTTCGTGCCTGCGCGCGGCGCTCGAGGCCGGCGCGCGCTGGATCGTGCTCTGCGACACCAATGGCGGCACGCTGCCGCATGAGGCGCACGGCATCGTGCGCGCGGTGATCGAGGGCGGCATTCCCGGCGACCGGCTGGGCATCCACACCCACAATGACACCGAGACCGCGGTGGCCACCACGCTGGCGGCGGTGGATGCCGGGGCGCGGCAGATCCAGGGCACGCTGAACGGCCTTGGCGAGCGCTGCGGCAATGCCAACCTGACCTCGCTCATCCCGACGCTGCTGCTGAAGGAACCCTATGCCAGCGCCTATGAGATCGGCGTCAGCCGCGAGGGGCTCGAGGGGCTGACCCAGACCAGCCGTATGCTCGACGAGATCCTCAACCGCGTGCCGATGCGGCAGGCGCCCTACGTGGGCTCCTCGGCCTTTGCCCACAAGGCGGGGCTGCATGCCAGCGCGATCCTCAAGGATCCGTCGACCTACGAGCATATCGAGCCCGGGCAGGTGGGCAACCGCCGGGTGATCCCGATGTCGAACCAGGCCGGGCAGTCGAACTTGCGCCGGCGCCTCGCCGAGGCGGGACTCGAGGTCGAGAAGGGGGATCCGGCGCTGGCCCGCATCCTCGAACGGATCAAGGCGCGCGAGGCCGAGGGCTACACCTACGACACCGCGCAGGCGAGCTTCGAGATGCTTGCGCGGGACGAGCTGGGCCGCTGCCCGGATTTCTTCGAGGTCAAGCGCTACCGGGTCACCATCGAGCGGCGCAAGAACAAGTACGACCAGATGGTCTCGCTCTCGGAAGCGGTGGTGGTCGTGAAGGTCGACGGCGAGAAGAAGCTCTCGGTCTCGGACAGTCTCGACAATGCCGGCTTCGACCGCGGCCCGGTCAACGCGCTCGCCAAGGCGCTGGCCAAGGACCTGGGGCCGTACCAGTCGGTGATCGACGACATGCGGCTGGTGGATTTCAAGGTGCGCATCACCCAGGGCGGCACCGAGGCGGTGACGCGGGTCATCATCGACAGCCAGGACGGCTCGGGCCGGCGCTGGCAGACCGTGGGGGTGAGCGCCAACATAGTCGACGCCTCCTTCGAGGCGCTGCTCGACGCGGTGCGCTGGAAGCTCATTCGCGATTGCGGAGAGGACGGGCGCGATGGACCTGCCGCCTGAGTTCCTGACGCTCTACAGCCGGCTCGACCGGCAGGGCCCCGGGACGCCCGAGGACGTGCTCTGGGCGTTGGGGCGGCTTGGGCTGTCGGGCCCGCTGCAGGTCTGCGACGCGGGCTGCGGCACCGGGGCGGACAGCGTGACGCTGGCGCGGGCGCTGCCAGAGGCGCAGGTCGAGGGGCTCGACGCGGTGCCGGCCTTCATCGAGGCCGGGCAGGCGCGGGTGGCGGATCTGCCCAATGCCGCGCTGCGGCTCGGCGACATGGGCGCGCTCACAGGGCCCTATGACCTGATCTGGTCGGCGGGTGCGATCTATTTCCTCGGCGTGACCGAGGGGCTGCGGGCCTGGCGCGCGGCGCTGGCGCCGGGGGGCGTCGTGGCCTTCTCGCAAGGGGTCTTCCTTGGCGGCGACGAGCCGCAGGCGGTGCGCGACTTCTGGGCCCCCGAACCGGCGCTCACCGACCGCGAGGGGCTGCGGGCACAGGTGGCGGAGGCCGGCTACGAGATCCTCGACACGCGGCTGCTCATCGGCGCGCCATGGGAGGCCTATTACGGCAGCGTGACACGCGAGATCGCGGCACTGCGCCCGGGGGCGAGCCCGGCGATGGCTGAGGTGCTCGACGCCTCCGAGCGCGAGGGCGCGCTCTGGCGGCAGGCGCCGGACCGCATCGCCTATGAGCTGGTGCTGGCGCGGCCCGACTGAGGCTTTCCTTTCCGGCCCGCGCGGCCTAGGTCAGCCGCATGGACTTCGATGACGATCTCACCGCCTGCGCCCAGCTTGTCGAGCGCGGCGACCCAGACCGCTTCGCCGCCGCGATGGCGGCGCCGGTGCGCGCGCGGGCCGTGCTGTTCCCGCTCTATGCCTTCAATCTCGAGGTGGCGCGGGCGCCGTGGCTCACGCAGGAGAGCATGATCGCCGAGATGCGCCTGCAATGGTGGCGCGATGCGCTCGAGGAGATCCGGGCGGGCGGCCTGGTGCGCCGGCACGAGGTGGTGACGCCGCTGGCGCACGTGCTCGATGCCGACAGCGCCGGGCGGCTCGACCGGCTGGTGGGCGCGCGGCGATGGGACATCTACCGCGATGCCTTCGAGGATGAGGCCCATTTCACCCGCTATCTCGAGGAGACCTCGGGCGAACTGGTGCTGGCGGCGGGACGCGCTCTTGGCGAGATGCCGGAGGATGTCGCGCTCGATGCGGGCTACGCGTCCGGGCTGGCGCAGTTCCTGCGCGCGGTGCCGGAGCTTGAGGACAAGGGGCGGGTGCCGCTGGTGGATGGGCGTCCCGAGGCGGTGGTCGCTCTGGCGAAAGAAGGCCTGGCGCGGCTGGACCGGGCGCGGGCGCGGCTGGGCGAGGTCGACACACCGGCGCGGGCGGCTTTGCTGGCGGGCTGGCAGGCGGGGCCGCTGCTGAAACAGGCGGTTCAGGCGCCGCAGCGGGTGGCGGAAGGGATGCTGCAGCTCTCGGAGTTCAGGCGCCGCACCGGGCTCATGCGGGCGGCGCTGACCGGACGGATCTGAAGCGGGGCGTCATTCGGCCGCCTGCGCGCGCGGGCTCAGGATCAGCCAGATCAGCGCGCCGCCGGCCAGCATCAGGAACGGTGCCATCGCCATGTTGACCGCGGTCCAACCCTCCTGCGGGTTGCCGCCCGAGCAGTTCATCAGCCCGCCCGAGGCCAGCGAGGCGCTGGTCACCGCGCCGAAGACCAGCAGGTCGTTCAGGCCCTGCATGCGGCCGCGCTCATGCGGCTCATGCGCACCGGCGAGCATGGTGGTGGCCCCGATGAAGCCGAAATTCCAGCCCACGCCCAGCAGCACCAGCGCGACGAAGAACTGCTCGAGCTCGACGCCGGTGAGCGCCACGCCACCGGCCCCGGCGAGGATGACCAGCCCAAGCGCCACGATCTTCTCGACGCCGAAGTGCGCGATCATGTGGCCGGTGAAGAAGGACGGGATGTACATCGCCAGCACGTGCGCGGTGACGATATTGGCAGCATCGGCGGTCTCGAAGCCGCAGCCGACCACGGCGAGCGGCGTCGAGGTCATCACGAGGTTCATCAGCGCGTAGCTGACCGCGGCGCAGATCACCGCCACGGCGATCCGCGGGGTGGCCAGAAGCTCGCGCCGGGTGCGGCCCTTGGGGGCGTCCTCGGAGGGCACCGGGGGCTTGGGGATGTCGAGGAACAGGAAGACCAGCGCGCCCACGAGGTTGATCGCGATCACCGCGGCATAGGTGCCGAGGAAGGGGATCACGAAGGCGTCGGCGGTCCATTTCACCAGTTGCGGGCCCAGCACCGCCGCCAGCAGCCCGCCGGCCATGACGTAGGAGATCGCCTTGGGGCGAAACGCCTCGGAGGCGGTGTCGGCGGCGGCGAAACGGTAGAAGCCCTGCGCCGACATGTAGATGCCGGTGAGGAAGCTGCCGGCGAGGAAGATCGGGAAGGAGGCGGTGTAGAGCCCGTAGGCGCCCACCGCGCCGCCGAGCGCACCGCCGAGGGCACCGAGCGCAAAGCCCGCGCGGCGACCGAAGCGTTGCATGAAGGCCGAGACCGGGGTCGCGGCACACATCGATCCGAGCACGATCAGCGAGATCGGCAGGGTGGCGAAGCAGGCATTGCTGGCCAGCGACTGGCCGGCGAGTCCGCCGATGGTGAAGATCATCGGCATCTGCGCGCCGAGGATGGCCTGCGCCATCACCAACACGATCACGTTGCGCTTCGCGCGGCTGTCTTGAGTGCTCTCCATGCGCCATAGCGGTAGGGGGAGTTGGCTGATAGGGCAAGGGGCAGGCGGTGTGGCAGGTTGGCGCTGTGGCGCACTGGCCGGAACGGCGGCAGACAGGGAGGACGACATGGTCGGACGCATCATCGAGACGGAGGCCTGCGTGGCCGAAGGGGTCGACTGGCTCTGTGCCGCCGAGCCGCGCTTTGCCGAGGCGGTCGAACTGACCGGGCCGCTGCCGCTGCGGCGCCGCCCCGACGGCTTCGCGCAGCTCTTGTCGGCGATCGTCAGCCAGCAGGTCAGCGTGGCCTCGGCGCGGGCGATCTGGGCCCGGCTCGAGGCGGCGGGGATGACCACGCCCGAGGCGATTCTCGCCACGGACGAGGCCGGGCTGCGCGCCCTCGGCCTGTCGCGGCAGAAGGCGAGCTACGCTCTGGCGCTGTCCGAGGCGGGGATCGATTTTGAGGCCCTGCGCACGGCCCCCACCGAGGAGGTGGTCAAGACGCTGGTGGCGGTGAAGGGCATCGGGATCTGGACGGCGGAGATCTACGCCATGTTCTCGCTTGGACGGGCGGATGTCTTCGCGCCGGGCGATCTGGCGCTGCAGGAGGCGGCGCGGCTGCTCTTCGCGCTTGAAGCGCGCCCCAGGGAGCGCGACCTGCGCCGGATGGCCGAGGCCTGGAGCCCATGGAGATCGGTTGCGGCGCGGGGCGCTGTGGGCCTACTACCATGTGGCAAAACAGCGAGAGGGGATCGTATGACGCGCGTTCTGCAAACCGGCCGCAAGGAGCCCGTCTCGGGCGAAACACGCTCCTGCGTGGTGTTCCTGCACGGCTACGGCGCCAACGGCGCCGACCTGCTTGGCCTGGCCGATCCGCTGGGCGAGCACCTGCCCGACACGCTCTTCGTGGCGCCCGACGCGCCCGAGGCATGTGCCGGCGCGCCGATGGGCTTCCAGTGGTTTCCGATCCCGTGGATCGACGATTCCTCCGAAGAGGAAGCGATGCAGGGCATGAGCCGCGCGGTCGACGATCTCAACGCCTTTCTAGACGCGCTGATGGTCGACGAGGACCTTCTGCCGGAGCAGGTGGCGCTGTTCGGATTCTCGCAGGGCACCATGATGGCGCTGCACGTGGCGCCGCGCCGCGAGGACGAGGTCGCGGGGCTGGTGGCGTTCTCGGGCCGTCTGCTGCAGCCGGAGTTGCTCGAGGACGAGGTGGTCTCGCGCCCGCCGGTGCTGCTGGTGCATGGTGATCAGGACGACGTGGTGCCGCCCGAGTCGCTGCCCGCCGCCGCCGAGGCGCTGCAAGGTGCAGGCTGGAAAGAGGTCTTTGCCCATATCCAGAAAGGCACCGCCCACGGAATCGCGCCGGACGGGCTGTCGGTGGCTCTGGCGTTCCTGCGCGACAAGTGCGGGTTCTGAGGCCGCGCCCGTGACCTGAGGGATTGCGCCGGCCCTTCGGGCCGTCGCCCGGTGCGAGGGGCGCTGCCCCTCGCGCTCCCCGAGGTATTTCAGAACCAGAGAAGAGCAGGGCGCGGCGCCAATGGTCGGCCTGGCGCGTCGGGGCTCAGCGGGCGGGGCGGTCGAAGGTGAAGTCGCCGGCGGCGACGTGGCGCAGGTAGTCGCAGGGATCGTCGCGCTGGTTGAGATGGGCCCAGGCACGGGCGGCGAAGGCGTTGGGGGCGAAGAGCAGGATCACCTTGTTGACCGCGTCATGGGAGACCGGGCTCTGCATGTCGAGCGCGGCCTCGACGCGGGCGCGGTCCTCGGCGGCGAGGCCCATGATCTGGAAATTGTAGGCGAGGTACTCGCTGGTGGCGAGGCAGAGGCCGCTCGGGCAGGGCCGGGCGTCGTGGGCGGCGTGGGCCAGCTCGTGCATCACGACGCTGTCGAAAAAGTGGTCGTCCGACAGACCGGCAAAGACACCGTCGGCATGGCGCGTCTCGGAGAGCGCGTCCGGGGCCAGCAGCTCGATGCGCTGTTCGCCGCAATGGTAGAGGCCGAGGCAGTCGCCCGGCAGGCGGTCGGCGAGGGTGATCGAGACCGGGGTTTCAAGTGCCAGCCCGCAGGCCGCGAGCTTCGGCAGCGCCGCCTGCACAGCGGTGCAGAGGCGCTCGGCATGGAGCGGCGGGGCGGCAATACTGACCGGCGTGCCCTCGCAGCGCGTCTCGGCGGCGACGGGCAGGGCGAGGACCAGGGCGAAGAGCTGAAACGGCAGGCGCATGGCGCGAGAGTAGCACAGCCGCACCGCTTCGGGAGCGCAAAGAACTGAGGCGGGCCGCGATGGGCCCGCCTCGAAGGGGTGCTTGCTTACTGGCTCTTCGACATGCGCTTGCGCTCGTGCGGGTCGAGATAGCGCTTGCGCAGGCGGATGGCGTTCGGCGTCACTTCCACCAGCTCGTCGTCGTTGATATAGGCGATGGCCTCTTCCAGCGACAGGGTGACCGGCGTGGTCAGGCGCACCGCCTCATCCGTGCCCGAGGCGCGGACGTTGGTGAGCTTCTTGCCCTTGAGCGGGTTCACCTCGAGATCGTTCTCGCGCGAGTGCTCGCCGATGATCATGCCCTGGTAGACGGGGGCCTGGGCACCGAGGAACATCTTGCCGCGGTCCTCGAGGTTCCACAGCGCGTAGGCCACGGTCTCGCCGTTCTCCATCGAGATCAGCACGCCGGCGCGGCGGCCGGGGATCGAGCCCTTATGCGCGGTCCAGCCGTGGAACACGCGGTTCAGAACGCCGGTGCCGCGGGTGTCGGTGAGGAACTCGCCGTGATAGCCGATCAGGCCGCGCGAGGGCACATGCGCGATGATGCGGGTCTTGCCGGCGCCGGCGGGGCGCATCTCGACCAGCTCGCCCTTGCGGTTGCCGGTGAGCTTTTCGATCACCGCGCCCGAGTATTCGTCATCGACGTCGATGGTGGCTTCCTCGACCGGCTCCATGAGCTGGCCGTCTTCTTCCTTCATGATCACCTGCGGGCGCGAGATGCTGAGCTCGAAGCCCTCGCGGCGCATGTTCTCGATGAGGACGCCCATCTGCAGTTCGCCGCGGCCCGAGACCTCGAAGGCCTCGCCGCCGGGGGTGTCTTGGATCTTGATCGCGACGTTGCCCTCGGCTTCCTTCATCAGGCGCTCGCGGATCACGCGGGACTGCACCTTCTTGCCGTCACGGCCCGCCAGCGGGCTGTCGTTGATGCCGAAGGTCACGGTGATGGTCGGCGGATCGATCGGCTGGGCGTCGAGCGGCTCGTCCACTGCCAGCGCACAGATCGTGTCGGCCACGGTGGCCTTGGACATGCCGGCGAGGCTGACGATGTCGCCCGCGAGGCCCTCTTCGATGTCGGCCTGCGCGAGGCCGCGGAAGGCCTGCACGCGGGTGACGCGGAACTGCTCGATCTTCTGGCCGATGCGCGAGATCGCCTGCACCGTCTGGCCGACCTTGACGCGGCCGGTCTCGATGCGGCCGGTCAGCAGGCGGCCGACGAACGGGTCGGAGCCCAGCGTGGTAGCCAGCATGCGGAAATCGTCGTCGTAATGCTTGATCTGCTTCGGCGCAGGCACGTGGTTCACGATCAGGTTGAACAGCGCCGACAGGTCCTTGCGCGGACCGTCAAGCTCGGCATCCGCCCAGCCGTTGCGGCCCGAGGCGTACATGTGCTGGAAATCGAGCTGGTCTTCGTCGGCGTCGAGCGAGGCAAAGAGGTCGAAGCACTCGTCGAGCGCGCGGTCGGGCTCGGCGTCGGGCTTGTCGACCTTGTTGAGCACCACGATCGGGCGCAGGCCCAGCGCCAGCGCCTTGGAGGTCACGAACTTGGTCTGCGGCATCGGGCCTTCGGCGGCATCGACCAGCAGGACGACACCGTCGACCATGCTCAGGATGCGCTCCACCTCGCCGCCGAAATCGGCGTGACCGGGGGTGTCGACGATGTTGATGCGGGTGTTCTTCCACTCGACCGAGGTCGGCTTGGCAAAGATCGTGATGCCGCGCTCGCGCTCGAGGTCGTTGCTGTCCATCGCGCGCTCGGCGACGGCCTGGTTTTCGCGGAATGCGCCGGATTGTTTCAGCAATTCGTCGACAAGCGTGGTCTTGCCGTGGTCCACGTGAGCGATGATTGCGATATTGCGCAGGTCCATAAGGAGAGCCTTTAAAGGGGAGGGTTGCGCGCCCCCTACCGGGGAACCCCGCAAAAGGCAAGCCGCTTGCCCGTTGCGCCTTCATATACTGGCGATGCGTTTCCGCGTGGGCGCGGGTTTGGGCGGGGCGTCGAGGGAGGTTGGGTCGCCTGCCGCGCGGTGCGTGCCGGGACCGCCGACGCGCGGGTCGGTCGTTGCCCTGGCGCGGAATCGAGGCGAAGCCGCCGCGCCAACGTCATGCTGGAAGCGCGCCTCCGGCATGGCCCGCCCCATCGGGCTGGCGATTTGGTGACGTCAGCGCCGCGTTTTGAGGTTCTTCGGATTTGGCATGGATAAATCGAGGGGGCGGGGGGG
>NZ_DS022276.1:3340030-3366287 GCF_000153725.1 Salipiger bermudensis HTCC2601
GCAACCGCGGGACGCTGCCGCGCCATCCCGCTGGCCGGCGATGGCGCGGCGGCGTCCCGCGGTTGCTCATGGTTTTCTGGGGCTTTGGCGAGAGCGATGGCATTTGGGCTTGGTCGAGCGGGACCGAAGTCCCCCCGATGTCTACGGCGCACAGTCTCGTGCCCTGCCGGAGGGGCGGGTCGTCTCGCTGCCCTCAATGCCCCGTGGTCGCGGAAAACAGGTTGATCACCACGATCCCCGCAAGGATCAGCCCGATGCCGATGATCGCCGGCCAGTCGAGCCGCTGCCCGAACACCACCAGCCCGATGATCGCGATGAACACGATGCCGAGCCCGGACCAAAGCGCATAGGCGATGCCGACAGGGAAGCTGCGCAGCACGATCGAGAGCAGCCAGAAGGCCAGCGCGTAGGAGATCACCACCAGCACCGAGGGCAGGGGGCGGGTGAATTGCTGGCTGGCCTGCAGAGCGGCGGTGCCGATGGTCTCGGCAAGCACGGCGAAGGCGAGGATCACGTAGGTCATGGCGAAACTCCGGCGGTGGTGGCCACTCATGGACCGGATCGCGCCCGAGGGCCAGCCCTGTCGGAACCGCCTGCTCCGGGCGCTGCCGTCGGTGGCATGCTGCCTTGAACGACGTGGGGTCAAGATTGCCCATAAGTGGATCAACCCATTGCCAGCCGTCATCCGCTTGTTACCACTTGGTCACAGCTATGAATACGAACCGTGTTCATGGTCCTGCCGCTATTGCCGATGATCCTGTCGTCCTTCAACGACATTTCGCCGCCCTCGTTGACCGAGTGGCGCGGCTTCATCACCACGTGGTACGGGTTCTTCTGGATGCCCGAGGAGGCGCTGCGCGCCCTCGACCGGGGCCGCTTCGTGAGCTGCTTCGGGAATTCGCTCTACGTCGCCGCCATGACGGTGCCGCTGTCGCTGCTGCTGAGGCTGGCCGAGGGGGCGCTGCTGCACACCGTCCTCAGCCGGCGCGAGCAGGGGCGGTAGCGGGCCAAGGCCGTTCACGCTCGCCACGGTGAGGTGGACGTTGCGCTACGATCCGCGCGCGAACCACCCGCGCGAAATCAAGGCCAAAGGCCGCCGCGCATCGGTCATGCTGAAAGCATGCCTGCGGCATGACCTGCCCCCCGGGCCGGTGACTTTGGGACGCTGGGCGCACAGCTTCGAGGTCCTTCGGACGTAGCCGGGACAAATCGAGGGAGTCCGAAGTAAGATCGCTACTCCGCGGACCGGCGATGCGCGGCGGCATCTTAGGGCCGCTCATGGGATCTTGGGGAGATGCTACGCTAAATGCGCCACCGACGCCCTCAATACCCGCGCCAGATCCAGCCGCCGCCGAAGATCCGGCTGCTGTCCGGATCATAGAAGACGCAGGCCTGGCCGGGCGAGACGCCTTCCTCGGCGACCACCAGTTCGACCTCGGCCTCGGTTTCCGAGATCGGCCGCACGATGGCCTCCCGCGGGGGGCGCGTCGAGCGCACCTTGACCGAGAGATGCCATTCCTCGCGCGAGGTGAACGGCGCGTCGCCCAGCCAGTTGATCTCGCGCACCGGCACCTTGCGGGTCGCCAGCATCTCTTTCGGACCCACGATCACCTGCTTGTTGTCGACGTCGAGCTTGACCACGTAAAGCGGCTCCGTCAGGCCGCCGATCCCGAGGCCTCGGCGCTGGCCGATGGTGTAATGGATCACGCCGCGATGCTCTCCCAGCACGCGGCCGTCCGCGTGCACGATTTCGCCCGGCTCGGCGGCGCCCGGGCGCAGCTTCTCGATCACGCTCGCGTAATTGCCGTCGGGCACGAAGCAGATGTCCTGGCTGTCCGGCTTGTCGGCCACGCTCAGCCCGTATTTCGCTGCCAGCTCGCGGGTCTCGGCCTTGCTCTTGAGGTGCCCGAGCGGGAAGCGCAGGTAGTCGAGCTGCTCGGGCGTGGTCGAGAACAGGAAATAGCTCTGATCGCGGTTGGCATCCGCCGCCGAGTGCAGCTCGGCGCCTTGGTCTCCGACCATGCGCTGGATGTAATGCCCGGTCGCCATGCAGTCGGCGTCGAGATCCTTGGCGGTCTCGAGCAGGTCCTTGAACTTCACCCGCTCGTTGCAGCGGATGCAGGGCACCGGCGTGGCGCCGCCGAGATAGCTCTCGGCGAATTCGTCGATAACCGCGTCGCGGAAGATGTTCTCGTAATCGAGAACGTAATGCGGAAAGCCCATCTGCTCGGCGACGCGACGGGCATCGTGGATGTCGATGCCGGCGCAGCAGGCGCCCTTCTTGGCCAGCGCCGCGCCGTGATCATAGAGCTGCAGGGTGACGCCGACGACGTCATAGCCTTCCTCGGCCAGCATCGCGGCCACCACGGAGCTGTCGACGCCGCCGGACATGGCGACCACGACACGCGTCTCGGACGGCGGCTTGGGCAGGCCGAGCGAATTGAGGGTCGGGGCATCGAGGGGCATGGCGGTCTCCTGGGAACAGGTCGCGAATATAGGAAAATGCTTTGCACTCTCAAGGGGCGGTTTTTAGACCGCGTTAAATCCACCGCGCTCAAATAGCGTCCAGCCGGAAACAGCGGGACAGAACAGAGCGGAACGGAAACGGGATGTACCTCAAGAAGATCAAAGGCCCGCGCGCAGTGACGCTCCCTGACGGCACCATCATGACCCGCGCCGATCTGCCCCCGGCCGAGACGCGCCGCTGGGTCGCCTCCCGCAAGGCCGCGGTGGTCAAGGCGGTAACATACGGGCTGCTTTCGGAAAACCAGGCGATGGATCGCTACGGGCTGAGCGCGGAGGAGCTTGGCGAATGGGTGCGCGCGGTGGCCCATCACGGCGAAGAGGCGCTGAAGGCAACGCTGGTGCAGCGCTTTCGCGCGCCGGGCGCCGAACCGTCCGATCCCTGATCTCGTTTCTCCTGAAATCGCAACCGATGATTGAAAAGAAAATCCGGATGTCTACAGTAAAGAAGCATTAACTTATTTGCCTCAGGGTCGGATCGACAGGACAGAACAAGCGGAGAACCTTCAATGCGAATCCTCCTTGTGGAAGATGATCCGACCACCTCGAAGAGCATCGAACTGATGCTGACCCATGCCAATCTGAACGTGTACGCCACCGATCTCGGGGAAGAGGGGATCGATCTGGCCAAGCTCTACGACTACGACCTGATCCTGCTCGATCTCAATCTACCTGACATCGACGGGCATGAGGTGCTGCGCCAGCTGCGCATGGCGCGGATCAGCACGCCGATACTGATCCTGTCCGGGGCCGATGATACGGACAGCAAGATCAAGGGCTTCGGCTTTGGCGCCGACGATTATCTCACCAAACCGTTTCATCGCGACGAACTGGTGGCGCGCATCCATGCGATCATCCGCCGCTCTAAAGGGCATTCCCAGTCGGTGATCCGCACCGGAAAGATCTCCGTCAATCTCGACGCCAAGACCGTCGAGGTGGGCGGCAAATCGGTGCACCTTACCGGCAAGGAATACCAGATGCTCGAGCTGCTCTCGCTGCGCAAGGGCACCACGCTCACCAAGGAGATGTTCCTCAAGCACCTATATTGACTGATAAGATATTGAAAACATTGACCGCGTTTCTTGCGTTTCAAATACGTTTCAATGTTCGCGTTTCGTATTCGTTCTGTCCGCGCGCGCCTTCTGTGCCTCGGTCGCCCGGATCTTCTGAACCGCGGCACCGGCATAGCGGCGGATCATGGCAGCATCGGCATGGCCGGTAATTGCCTGGATGTGGTCGCGGGTCATGCCGGGGATTGCGGCGATCTCGGACGCGGCGGCATAGCGCAGCGCGTGAATGTCGTACTCATCCGCGCCGATCTTCTTCCGCACCGTCATCACGTCCTTATGGGCAAGCTGATAGCTGATCTTGGTGCCGTCCTCGTGACAGATGATGAACATGCCGCGGCGCCTCTGAGACGCCAGCACAGCTCGGAGGCGGTCTGTCAGGGGGATGTAGAGTTCGGCCTTGGTCTTGCCCTGCGTAAGCTGGAAGCCGTCGCCATCCATATCTGACCAGCGAAGCGCGAGCACGTCATTGATGCGCTGCCCGGTGCCGAGCAGCATCTCGAAAATGAGCAGCGTTCGGCCATCGGCTTCGGCCCGGAATGCGTCGATCAGATCGACCGGCCACGGCTTCCGCTTCCTCCCTGTCGCTTTCAGGCGCTCGACGCCGTGCGCTGGGTTTCGGTCGATCCAGCCGATCTGGATGCCGTAGTTCAGTAGCGCCACGAGGGTGTCGATCTTCCGGTTCGCATCGGTCGGTTTGTCGGCCAAGGCGTCCCGCATCTCATAAACATGGACGGTGCGAAGCTTGGCAGGATCAATATTCCCTGCCGTGTCGCGCAAGTATGTGAGGTGGCGCTCATATCCTCGCCGCGTGTTGTGGGCATAGTTGGCCCATTTCGGAGAACGCATGAAAAGCTCAATGAGCTTGCCGATGTTGCGCTTCGGTGCGACAACTCGGCCGCGCATGAGTATGGCGTAGTCGGCTGCGAATTCTGGTGTTCCCGGCTCGCTGTGGATGCGCTGGCAGACGCCGGAGCGGATGAAGTAGAGATAGCCGCGCTTTCCCTTGGCGTAGACGTATGCGGGGAGGTTCCGCTTCATTTGCGGCTCCAGTTTACGAGGTCTGGCTCAGCGCTATCGCGCGAGGGTGGGGTCACTTCGATCGTGCCATCCGAGCCAATTTTGACCGCGCATCCGAGGCCTGCCCACTCAGCTACCGCCTTACGAAGTTCTGCGCCCTTGAGAGGCTGTGCGGCATTTGCGGTGGAGGGCATCATTCGTCCATCTTCCTTGCCTTGTGCTCGAGTTTCGCGATGGCCAGCGCGGTGGGGCGCAGCTCGGGCTCCAGCGTGTCGTAACCGCGATACCAGCGGCCGCCGCTGAGGCGCGGTAGGAGCGCGCGAGGGATGGCCTCCCAGTTGTCGGGGGCGGTGTTCGCCTTGTCGCCGTCCAGGCACTTCAGGCAGTGACCGTCGGGCAGGGGGCCGTTCGCTTCCTCCCAACGGATCAGGTGAACGGCACGCCAACGCGACTGCAGCGGCATGCCGTCATGGATCTTGCGCTCGATGTAGCCGTCCTTGCTGACCCGTTCGGTGCCGATCGGCTTGTAGAGCTCCACAGCAACGCCGCGGCGCTCGCCTTTCTTGAACCAGCCTTTCTCGCTGCCCGGGGCGCAGTATCCCTTCCGGCCCTTGTTCGGCGGCACTTGGCCTTTCTTGAAGCAGCCGGTGCGTCCGGTCATCCAACCCTTGCGCTTGCAGAGGCTGGTGAAGTTGGAGAGCGACACGTCCGGGCGGTTCCACAGGTCGACAAACTCAGCGTGCGCTTCGCGGCGCGGGCGCTTGTGATTGTCGTGGATCCAGAACAGTTCAGCGTCGCTGTATTCGATATGGTGCCCTTTCATCGCTCTGACGCCTTACCGGTACCGATCTGGGGCAGCATCGGGAGTACGCCGGCGCCGTGCTCGGCAAAGAGTTTCGCGGCCTTGAGCTGCAGGTCGGCATTGCCGGTGATCTGATCGGCAACTTTCACGATGGCTTCCGTGCGCTTCACCTCGCGCTCGATCATCTCTGCGTCGAGGTCATCATCGGAGAGGCGCTCAAGCTGTGCGAACAGATGATTGTTGAGATCGGTGAGCTTGTTCTTCAACGGTGTGCTCCTCAAGCGGTCTGGTGTCCATCGCAACGCCCCATCACTGGGGCGCTGACATGGGCATCAGAGGTCGGGTGCGCGCCCAAACATCAGGGCGAGGCCGGTGCCCTCGGAAGCGCGGAAGGCGATCTGCTGGAACTCAGCCAGGCGGCGATACTCGACCCGGCGCCAGACGAAGCCGAGCTTTAGGCCATCGGGTCGCGGCCGGAAGCGGAAGCTGGCTGTGATCTCGATCGGCTCCTCGCCAGCGAAGAGCGGGATCTGCAGGGTGAACTGGGTCGGCACCTTCATCTCGCCCTTGGTGTGGGTCTCGGTCTCGTAGACGATGCTGCGCTCGCCGGTCTGCAGCCGGGTGCTCGACTTGAAGTTCACGCCCTGCGTCGCCTCGAGGTCGCGGGCGATCTCGATCATGGTGGCTGGGTCTGGCGTCACGATGTCAGAGGCGTTCTCGTCCAGGAACTCGGCGAAGGCCATCTGATCGACCATGTGTCCCTCGAGCTCATTCCAGCGCTTGAACTCCTCGCTCTCGCGAAGCTTGAGCATGGCGGTGTGCTTCCGGGCGCCGGGGGCCAGCATTGCATCAGCTTTCGCCTGGTTGTGGCCGTGCCAGTCGAGGCAGGCGTGCACGGTGAGCGCGTCGATATCGGCGATCAGGACCGATGCGTCGGAACTGAAGCGGTTGGCGTAGCGGATCAGCGAGTCCGCATCGTCAACGGTCACGCGCTGGATGATGTGCGGCGGAAGGGCGTGCGGAGAGGGGATCGGCGTGAGGCTGAAGTCCTTCGGTGCCAATGCAAAGCGCTGGCCGTGATCGCCTTCGATCACCGGATCGGCGAGGCGGGCGCTGGTCAGCGCGACCTCGAGTGCGGAGCGCGGATCATAGGGCGGGTCGATTTCCAGAAGCTCGGTCTGTTCGGTCATGTGGGTGGTCCTTCTGTTGGAGAGTTACTCGGCGGCGCGGTCGCGCCGGGTTTCGAACTCGTCGACCCAGTCCTGCTGGTTCGGGTCGCGGCGGGTCAGGCGGGCATCGTCGTTCAGGAAGTAGATGCCGGCGCCGAGCTCGCGCTTGGGCTTCTTGGCGGTCACCTGCGGGATGCACTCGATCTGCCCGGCCTTGTTGACCTTGAAGGGCAGCTTGACGGTGACCTCGCCGCTGTTGCCGGTCTCTTGGATGGCGGCGAGGACCTCGCTCATGCGGTCATCGGCCTCGCGCAGAAGCTCGCCGCGGCGAAAGCTCTGCATGAATTCGAGGAAGTTCAGCTCTTCTCTGGCCATCGGCCTCTCCTTGAAATTGTTGCCCCCGCCGCGGGTTCGGCACGGCCATTCCTGAGAATTGCTGTTGCGGCGGGGGATGCGGGCGGAATGCCCGGCATTCGGTTATCGGTGGGTCGCGATCCTACCGGTCCAGGCGTCGAACTCGGTGGTCAGGACGTTGAAGCGGGCGCGGGCCCTCTCGTCGGTGTCGAGCGCGCGGCGGCTCTCGACGCGGCAGAAGGTGCGCAGGAACTCGGCGGCGGCGCTGGCGCAGAACTGGCCGCCATCGAAGCCTGAGCGCGCCGCGGCGAAGCGCTGGAACCGCGCGTCGTTGCAGAGGATGCCGGCGCGCTGCGCGAGCGGAGTGTCAGAGGCTGTCATGCTCACCTCCGGCGCTGGCCATCGATCCAAGCAGTAGGGCGGTGAGCGCGTGCGCCGAGGTGATCTCGGTTGCGTCGTCCGACAGCGCGATCACCGTGCTGCAGGTCTCGAGCATCACGACATGCTCCACAGTTCGACCACGCCAATTCCGATGGAGTCAGACGTGAGGTGGGAAGTCGATTCGGAGATGTCCGTACGCCCGAACGCGATATGTGTCGAATTTGAGGAAAAGGTGTCTATTTGTGGGCGAATGTGGCGAAGCGTTGTCAAAAGATGCCGCTTAGATTGCAGCGCTTGGAAGTCCTGACACGCACTGGGTGAGCCTTGTTGATGATGTCTTCGAGCTCGTTCATCCTCTTCATGCATTCCAGCTGGCGACCGCGTAGTCACGAGTGGTCGTTTAGTATCTAGTGATTGGTTCAGTATTTTTGCGGCCGTTGGCTGGGGTGCTATTTCATCCTCAACCTGTATCTGGAGGGCACGAGCTCCTGGCGCTGGTGGGGAGCCGCCCGCGTCGAAAGCGGAAGGCTTATGGGCAGAGGCAATCCCGTCCGGCTCTCGCGCCAGTGCGATCACCGTGCTGCAGGCCTCGAGCATCACCTCATCCGAGATATCGCCAAGCTGCCAGCCGGGCAGGGCGCGGAGCTGCCGGGCGTACCACAATTGGTCGCCCGGCAGCGGGACAGGCGCGGGTCCGTGAGTGATGGCGTGCGCTGTCATTCGAAAAGCCCGGGGGCTGTGTCTGGCGCTGGCGGCGCATCGATGACTTGGTGGATCTCGAAAATGATCCATACCCAGACCAGGATCGAGGCGATGACGATCAGCAGCGGCGGGCGCCAGATGAGATCGTCGTCGGTATGGGGCTCGAAGGTGTCGCACTGGCGGCCGAGGTGGGAGCGATCCATCATGCTGCGTCTCCGCCGCGCCCGAACTTCGCCACTGCCTCGCGGATCGCGGGCATGGCGCGCTGGCGGCCAGCCTCCACGTCGGTCAGCGCCGGAGCGGGGGGCTGCGGGTCGGGATCGGTTTCCGTGATGACGTGCACCAAGGTTGGGCGCCCGGAAATGCGGGCCTCGAGGTCGTGCAGGCGGTTGCCTGCCTCATTGCAAATCGGGTGTCCCTGACGCTGCTTCGCATGAAACCAGAAATCCTGGCGGGTCACGCGATCAGCGGCGGCGGCTTCCGGGTCTGTCAGGAAGGCCGCCTCTTCGGGGAGAACGTACTTGTTCGGCATGGGTGCCTCCATCGGTTGATGAGGGCAATGTGCGGGGTATGAATACCCCATGTCAACAGAAAAGGGTATTCATACCCCATAAAAGTTGCCCGGGCCGTTGAGTCATGTCCCTCTGGAGGCACGTGCTGGGGCGGTCCGGTGCGCAGCAAGAGGCCCGGCATGGGGCCGGATTGGGATAAATTGGCACTTAAGTGGGTTGATACGATTTGGCATCTAGCGCCGCCGTTACCTTCTCGTTAGGTCGTGGCCATGCCTTACTGGAAGCGTGTTGCAAAAGTTGTCCTTGAACTGTCAGCGTTCGCATGCGTGGCGGCCTTGATACAAGGAGCGATTGTTCACTTCGGATTTGTGACCGTCGTGCCCTTTCTATTGATGGCGCTATTGGTCGTCGTCATTATCATCGCTCTTATGAGATAGGATGAAGTCAGCTTGGGTCATATCGCGACGCCAGGAATGGACTTCAGTGATCGCGTCCTTCTTGATATCCCAGATAGAGCCCTCCTTCTCCTCTTTGATCGAGCGGGTAACGTCGAGGATTATTCCTCCCGAGAGATTGAGGTCAATTTTCCCGCTGGTCAGGTCTTCCAGAAATTTGGCGTCTTCCATGTACGCTGAGAACTTCCCTGTGCTCCCAAAGAAGCCCCATTTTCTGTGGGATCCAGATAGAATGGGGCGATCTAGGACCACTTCCTCCCGGACCGTCCTTTCGCGTTTAGCTTCTCCAGGTTCTTCTAGGACTTCGCTGATGTCCTCTAGGTAATCTGCGAAATCACTGCGCGGGACGATCTGCGCTGGTTTGTGGTCGCGATCGTCCGCCCGCATCCCAACGCCGTCTACAGCTGGGTCGGCGTTTGCCGCGCTGAACAGGTCTCTTCGGGCGTCGACAACGTTGCGGTTTGCCAGGCTTCGTTCGACTAGGGGTGCTACTTGTTCTGCGATGTGTGCGGCTTCTTCAGGTGTTAGACTTTCATCTTCTGCTGAGATTGCCTCTGTGAGGTGGTCCAGGCCCCTGGTCTGAAAGTAGGTAATTGTGTTGGTGGTTATCAGGGTTGCAAGCATAAAGGCGAGTTGCTTCAGGCGCTCCTTGGTTACGGCCCCTTTCAGGGTTGATATAATCCGCAGACTCCCGGGGGCGGAGCGGTCGAATAGTACTTCAAATGAAACGCCGGGTTCAGACAGGTATAGGGTTTCGCCCGCCATTTTCTCGATAGCCAAGGCGGCTCGCGCAACCGCACCTAGAGTTGGGCTGTGGTCTTTCTTGATATCAAAGTAGAGTGTAAATGCTTGTTCGGACATAATTTCTGCTCGTATAATGTTGGCGCCTGGATATTGATCATCTTCAATGACGTTAGGTTTTCCTGGCGAGCTCGGCTGGCCAGTGCAGGCGCACACGGGCCGCCCAATTCAATTTGACGTCGTGCATGTTGTCGGCGGATGGGTTTAGGGAGATGAGGTTGAACAGGCCTGGTTCGCTGCCGAGCTTCACCTGCTTCACCCAGCCCATGCCGGAGGCATCTTCCACCACGCAGCGGTGGCCAATGACGTCGTCCGGCACACCATCGTGGGTGTCTCGGGTGTAGAACAGTAGGTCGCCCGCGCTGAAGACCGGCTCCATACTGTCCCCCTCGACCTCGACCGCAACCACGCCGTTATATGACAGGCCGGGTGGGCATTCGACTTGGGGGCCATCTCCCTTTTCGTAAGCGTCGAAAACGGGAACGTGGGCGCCGGCGCCAACCTTGCCGGCGATGGCGATTGTCGGTTTCGCGGAGACATTGCCTTGCATGAAGTCTTCGTAAGTTCCGCCGAACGCTCGAGCAATTAGGTAGGCATCGTCTGCGTTCGTCGTCGCGCTTCGCCCGCGCGCAACTTGCTTGAGGCGTTCATAAGGAACACCGGTTGCCAAAGATATACTTCGGACAGAGCGCCCTGTCGTGGCAAGGGCGTGTTGGAATGCTTCAATGAAGGTCCGGGGCATGACTATTTTCTCTGCCATGCCGGACTTTGGCGGTAGGGGTGAGAAATACCCTTGCAACATGGGGTATCAATACCCCATAACTGCGAGCATGGAGCAGTTGATCGCAGACGTGGAGGCCTACGCCGCCTCCGTTGACCGGAAGCCGCAGGCGGTGTTGCGCGATGCCATCGGTGCGGGCTGGAAAGAGTGGGAGTCGTGGAAGGCCGGGAAGTCGAGCCCGACCATGGCTCGGGTGGATCGTTTGCGTGACTACATGGCCGGGCATCCCCCGCAGGAGGACGCGGCATGAGCGCTCATCTGAAGCTGATCGTATCAAACGGGTCATGCTCGGAGCGTGACTCGGCAGGTCGTCCCGCGTCCCGGTCCAAAGAACTGGACCGCTACAGGATGCAGGTCATCGCTGCCGAGATCTGGTCGGACTGGCTGCACGCGGAGTTCCGTCGGCCTGAGGATGTTGCGAGCTTCTTCGGGGTGCGCAACAGCACCGCGTGGAACTGGTGGAATGCCACCAGCCGCCCGACCGCCGACAAGGTGATGATCGCGGTGCTCGAGTGCTCAGGTTTCCTCGACCACCTCGGAACCTATGTGGCCGCAGATGAGCGGAGGGTCGCATGAGCGCCGCGTCCGATCTCCTCGGCCGCCCGCCGGTGATGCGCCCGTTCGCGCGCGGCCCGCGCGAGGACCGCAAGCCGCTTGCGCGTGAGACCCGCGACGGGCTGACGATCGCGCATGTGCCCTACGCCACCACGAACAGCAGCGTTGCCCTGACCGCGCCGGTCACGATGGCGGCGGCGCCTTGGGAGGTGTCGCCGTGACGCGCTCCCTTCAGAATACGAATGCCCGACCTGTTCGGGCCTGCCTGGCGGGGGTCCAACCTTGCCAACTGGTGCGCGGGGCTGTCCCCGATCTGGCCTTCTCCTCCATTTTGGCTAGAATACCTCGCGTACCCTTTTCCATCCCGAGCGCCGCGGGGACCCGGCGCACCTCCCTGTTGGACCTTGCCCCGGTGTCTTTTGCGGCGCCGGGGTCTTTCATGGGGGAGGTCTGACATGGCGTCGGCAGAGACAAGCCGGGCTGATGACGAAGGCCTTCTGCATCTGCTCGATCTGAGAGACGAGCACGGCCTGACCTTCGCTGAGATCGCCGAACGCACCGGACGGACGCGGTCCTCGATCGCGGGCGCGTTCAAGCGCTTCCGGGACGGCGACACGAAGTTCGTGCAGCGATGCACCGACCAGGACTGCCGTATAGCCTGTGCCTCAAGCCCTATAACCGCGATGGCGGGATGCCGGTGCTATGGTGAAAGGCTGTGGGAGGGCGCAATGGGTGAGACCAGATATCGCGACCTCGAGATCAGGGGCGTGACATACAAGACCGCCGCTGCTGCGGCGGAGGCGCTCGGCGTGTCTTCGGACGCAGTCCGTATCGCAGCCAAGCGCGGGACGCTGCACCGCGTCGGAACCGGGCGGGTCGGGCGTGAGCCCATGCCGGTGCGGATTCGCGGAGTGGACTTTCCCGACGCGCGTGCGGCGGCAGAACATTTCGGGGTCTCCTCCCACACGGTATGGGCGGCGATTGACATGGGGGATCCGGATCGGGTCGCCAGGAAAGTGCCGCCGCCGCTGCCGCGCCTGAAGCCGGTCACGCTCTACGGGGTGAGCTTCCCGTCCTGCGCTGAGGCCAGTCGGCAGCTTGGTTTCGGCTGGGCAGGATATGTGTCGCAGGCGCTGAGGCGCCGGAACCCCGTCGCTCAGGAGCGCATCAGGGCTGCCGTCATGAAACTGGTGGCTGAGCGTGAAGTTCAGGCGATGCGGCGCGGGAGGGCAGCATGAGCGGCTCAGGCGCAAAGCGAGTGCCGATCGTGCATTCGGTGACGGTGCCGTTCGGGCATCTCGACCTGCGGCTGCACCAGCTTGAATGCGGCACGCGCGGCTGGTCGCTGCGCCCGGGTGGGTTTCAGCCGGCGGAGACCCGGCCGGTGGTCAACGGCGCGCTCGACGGCCCGGCGCTCGAGGCCTTCATCGCCGACATGGAGATCGCGCTCTCTGCCCTTCGGCGCTTCCGGGAAGACGTCGGAGGTGCGGCATGAGGGGCGCTCCGGGGCCACGCGCGCGGCTCGTGACGACTGCAACGGCCGTCGTCCTGTTCCGGGGCGGCATGGATCTGTGCCCGGACCTGTTGGCGCGCCTCGACGCCGTCCTGCGGTCGATCGGCGGCGCGCCGGATGACGATCTGCACGAGGTCGCGGGTGCCGGTCGAGCGCTGTGCGATGCGCGCCTGGATGGCGACGTTGCGGCTTTCGATGACGCCAAGATGCGCTTGTGGCGAGAGCTGGCGCGCTACTGGGCTGGGCGCGCGATCCGGTCCTTCGATGAAGTGGGGAAGGCATGACGACGGCTACGATCACGCTTGCGCGGGACAACACAGACCTGCCGGAATACCCGCTGCCGTCCGGAACGCGCCTGGAGGCGCACTCCTACTTCAAGTTCCACTATGACCGCTGGCTGAACAGCGATTTCTTCACGCGCGCAACGCAGCGCAATGAATGGGCTGTCCTCGCGATCGCGCAGGCGCTCTGGTGCAAGTCGCGATATCAGAACCCGATCGGAACTCTGCCGAACGACGACGCTCTGCTGGCGGGTTTGATCGGCATGTCGGTCGAAACCTGGCAAGGGTGGTCCAGGCGCGACATCTCTCCGCTCTACGGGTGGCATCTGTGCCGCATCCCCGGGACCGGTGAGGTCAGGCTGATGCACGACGTGGTGGTCGAGGTCGTACTAGACGCGATCGACGCGCGCGACAAAAGCGCTGACCGGGCCGCCGCCGAACGTGAGCGGACGGCACTCTCGCGCCTTCGCAAGAGCGTGGCCGACCTCGGTGACGAGCGGCTGTCGGGAAATCCGCGCTTCATCGTCCAGCTGCACCACTGGCTCAACGACAGCTACCCGACAGGCAACCGCACGGTCGCTCGGATCATGGAAGGAATGGAGGCGCTCGGCGTCACTGCCTGGCGCGTCTGAACTTCTGTCCGGTTCTGTCCAGTTCTGTCCGCGTGACAGTTTGGGACGGAATATGGACAGAACCGCCGACATTCTGTCGGCTGCATGAGAGGAAAGGAGAAAGAAATGAGAAAGAGAAAGACAGGAGAAAACCGTCGCACTTCATTCCGACCGCGCAGCCTGTGGATAAGTCGGATTTTTGCTGAGAAGGGCGCTTGCAATGACGGTTGAGCAGACGACGAAGGTCGAGACCAAGCGTGACCGAGTGCGCCGGGTGCTGATCCATCCCCTGACCGAGTGGGGCTTCCGAAAGCCGGGGAATGTGACCCAGGAGAAGCATGCCAAGTTCCTCATCGATCTGGCGGACGGGCTGGCCTACCTCAACGACGAGCAGCTCGAGCGGCTGCGCGAGTTCCTGAAGACGAAGGGTGAGGGCGGCGACAAGCGGGGCTGGCCGCGCATGGCGACGATCTCGCCTCTGGCCGAGGCTGTGGCGCCGCGCCCGCTCGAAGAGGTCCCGGTCATCGCCAGCTGGTTCGGATCGGCGCGCGGGCCTCAGGCGCTGGAAGAGGGTACGCTGGTCGCAGAGTTCCAGTTCCTGACCGCGCTCAAGCGTCCCCCGCTTCACGATGGCGACTGGCGCCGGATTCGGGAGCGCGCCGCCGAGCACGACAGCAACAAGCGGGTGCGCGAGGATCGGGTGCGCCGCGGTGTTGATGATCATGATGATCGGCAGTGGCTGGCTTGGTACGCCAAGCTCGAGGCGCGGGCGATGGCCCTGCTGCCTGAGCAAGGAAAGGGCGCGGCATGAGCGTGATGGGTGCGCAATTCCAGATTCCCCGCGTGCGTCCGGGTCGGGCCGGTAAGACGCCGGTCGCCATCTGGGATCTGCTGGTCTGGGCCTTCCAGTCGGAGCGTGTGTCGCTGGACTTCGATGAGCTCGCCAGCGCCGCGGGCGAGCGGCCCGGAGTGTCGATGGAATGGGTGATGATGCAGCGGGCTAACCTCGGCTGCGCGATCGATGGCGGCGGGCGCTCTGAGCCGCACCCAGATGCGGACCTCGTGGCTTCGGCTGTGTCGTGCCTGCCCGAGGGCTGCGGTGGGCGTCGAATGGCGATCTGGATTGCTGATCTCGCGCGACAGGGGCGCACTCCGGATTGGGGGCAGGGGGTCTCGCCTAGTTGCCAGCCAGTGGCATGGCGACAGTGCAAGTACGGCCGCTATGCTGAGCGCGAGATTTGGACGGGGCCGGGCCGCTGGCCGACGCCCCAGCTCGGGAAGTCAGACGGTTACGCCTGCCGGGTCGTATTCAGCGGTCTGGCCTCAGAGCGCGCCGCGCGCCGGCGCGAGTGGTTGGCGTGGTGGGGCGCGCTGCTCGAGCTGCAGACAACCTTTGAAATTCGCTGCGACCTGACCGGATTCGTGGTGACGCGGGAGATGCCGCCTCGTTCTCCGTGGAAGAAAGAGGCTTGACCGAAAGTCACTACGTTGACATCTTGCCATCGAACCGAACCGCGCCCGGAGCAGAGATGCTTTCGGGCGCTTCTCGTTTCAGATGCTCACCACAGTGAGATCAGTGGCGGTCTCTGGGATCGTGAAAGTTCCGTCAGCGTTGTTCATTACTTCGCGGCCATTTCCCAGGACATAGCGACGATGCTCGCCGTCGGTTTGCTTGAATACTGTCACCGTTCCGCCGTCGACTGTCTCGCACTCAACGACCTGCATGTTGGTCCATTCCTTCAACATCTCGCCCTCCGTTTCTTGGCTGGACATCCTCGCGACTACAGTGAGCGCGAGAATGGAGTTGATGGATCGTACCGAGAGTTTCGCCGATTCCATCACGACGGCGCAAGGGTGTGGACCTGAGGATGGCGGATACGGCCAATCTAAGCTGATGCGGAACGTCAGCTCAGCGTCAGTATGCTCAGTGCAACTTTGTCGGTTGTCGCAGATTCAATAGGTCTTGGACGGCGCGGCGAAAGGCCGGTGCATGAGGTCGAACGGCTGAATCGAGCGGAGTCCGAATGCAGGGTAGGGCGCGGCATCCCAAAACGGCGGGTCCCTCCCCAGGCTCCGCCGGTATACGGGGCGGCTTAGCGCATATGTTTTAACTCACTAAACCGAAACCAAAGCCTAAACCTTGCGGGGGTTTAGCGATTTAGCGGGGGTCAGATTTGGCGAGCGGGTGCAGCGCGGCGATCGGCCGGCGCTGCGCGGGCGCCTCGGAAAGGAACGCATGACACGGCAGCTGACCGCGACGGAATTGGCCGGCGTCCTGGATCTCTCCAAGGGCCGGATCTCCCAGCTGGTGAGCGGCGGGCAGCTCACGGGGTGCTACAGCGGCGACGGGCGACATCGTCGTTTCGATCTCGCCAAGGTCGCCGCCGCGCTCGGGCGTCGCCTCGATCCCGGCCAGATGCTCGGCAACGGGGCCAAGACCTCGGAGGCCCTGGCACGGATCCCAGCAGCGGATCCCGCGCCGAGCCCGCCCCAAGATCCCGCCCCGGCGCCGGCCGGGCTCGGGGCAACCGAGCTGCCGAGCCGGGATCCGAGCCGCTATGAGCTGGCGAAGACCCTCAAGGCCGAGGAGGACGCCCGAACCGCGCGCCGCCGCAACAGCGAGGCCGAGGGCACGTTGGTGCTGGCAAGCGTGGTCGCGAATGAAACCATGCGGCAAATGGCGCAGGAGATCGCCCAGATCGAAAGCTCGGTGATCCGCACCGGTGCCAGACGCATCGCCGACGAGCTGGGCGTCGACTTCCGCGAGGCCCGGGTGATCCTGACCGAGGTCTGGCGCGAGTATCGCACCGGCCGCGCCGCGGTGAAGGCCGAGGAGGCCGAGGCGGCCGAGCTGACCGACGACGAACAGGCCGAGGATTTCTAAGCCCGTGGGATTCTTGATCTCGGCCGAGGAGGTAATCGCCAGGGCGATCTCCCAGGCCATCGACCCGCCGCCGCCGCCCGACATCACGCGGTGGTGCGAGGAAAATATCGTCTTCGACGCCCGCTCGCCGATGCCGGGCCCGTTCGACATCAACCGTTTCGCGTTCCTGCGCGAGATCCACGAGGTGCTGTCACCGGAGCACGCGGCGCGCGAGGTGACGATCCGCGGCTCGGCGCAATGGGGCAAGACGGTCTCGATCATTCAGCCGACCCTGGCGGAGTGGCACGAGTACACCCCGCTCGACTCGCTGATCGTGCATCCGACCTCGAGCGCGGCAACCGAGTGGGTCAACAACAAGTGGATGCCCATGCGCCGCCAGGCGCCGGGGCTGCTGAGGGTGTTCGGCGCGGGCAAAGGTGAGAACCGCGACAATACGTTCAACCAAGAGACCCTCGACCGGAACGGCTCGCTGAAAGTCGCCTCGGCTGGCTCGCCCGCGGATCTCACCGGCACCAGCCGGCGCCTGGTCATCATGGATGACCTGTCGAAATTCGAGCCCTCGGAAAAGGGCGACCCCGAAAAGCTCGCGGAAAGCCGGGCCTCGGGGTTCGAAGATGCGAAGATCGCCAGGGTCAGCACCGCGATGATCAAGGGCACCTGCCGGATCACCGCCGCCTATGATCGCAGCGATCAGCGGCTCTATCACGTTCCCTGCCCGAGCTGCGGGCATGAGCAGCCGCTGACCTGGGAGAACTTCCGGGCGCAGATCGACCCGGAGAACCTGGCAGCGGCGCATTTCCGCTGCGAGAGCTGCGGCGAGCCGATCCGCCACGGCGACAAGGAAAAGATGGTTCGCCTCGGGCGGTGGGTGAAACAGAACCCGGGCGGCAGTCACCCGGGGTTCCACCTTTGGCGCGCTTACGCGCCGCAACGGGATTGGGCCTCGATCGCGGTCGAATACGCCCAGGTCATGGGCTGGACCCGGCTCGAGGCCCAGGGCGGCAAGAAACCCGCGGCGCCGACCGCGGTCAGCGCGGCTGTCGAGCAGGTGTTCTGGAATGACGTGTTGGGCCTGCCCTACGAGCAGGCCACAGACGCGCCGGATTGGGAAGCGTTGCGCGACCGGACGGAGAACGCCGAGCCCGGCGAGATCCTCGAGCGCGGCGTGCTGCCGGCCACCGGGTTTATCTTCGGCGCCGGCGTCGACTGCCAGGACGATCGCCTCGAGGTGCAGCTGGTCGCCTTCGGGCGTAACCGCCGGCGCTGGGTCATCGACTACAAGGTGATCCCGCACCATATCGGCGACGATGAGGGGCGCGCGGCGCTCAACGCGCTGTTGCGCCAGAGCTGGAAAACCGAGCTGGGCCTGCAGATCTCGATCGACATGCTCGCGATCGACGGCGGCGCCTATACCGATGACGTGTGGAGCTGGGCGCGCTCGCATCCCTGGTCGCGCGTCATCATCGTGAAAGGCGCCTCGACGCAGAACGGCCCGCTGATGTCGCTGCAGCGGTTCGAGCGGCGCAAGGATGGCAAGGCCAAACGGGCGCAGAAACGCGCCTTCAACCTCAATGTGTCGTCGCTCAAGGCGGGGCTCTACGCGCATCTCGGCAAGGAAGATCCGAGCGATCGGGGTCACACCCGTTTCGCCCGTGCCCTGGGAAATGAGTATTACCGGATGCTCGCCTCGGAGACCCGCGTGGTGAAGCGCAACGCGCAAGGGGTCATGACCTCGAGCTGGAACCTGGTCGAGCCGACCCGGCGCAACGAGGCGCTCGACACGATGAATTACGCCGAGGGCGCCGCGATGCGCCGCGGCTGGCACTCGATGACCGATGACCAGTGGGACGCCCTGACCGCCGAGCGGTCGATCGCCCCGCCGGATCAGCAAGGCGATCTGTTCGACGCCGAGCTGCCGCTCGCGGCCGCCACGGGATCCCGGGCGGGCGCGGCGCAGAAACCCGAAACCGACGCTGCAAAGCGTCTCTTGAACGTGTTGAGGCCCGATGCCGATTGAGACCGCGACCCTCGAGGCCCGTCTGACCGAGGCGGAGAACGCGCTGCATAAGCTGCTGCTCGGCCAGACCGTGACCGTGGTCAGCTATGACGGCCACCGGACGGAGTTCAAGCCGGCCGACGAGGGCAAACTGCGGCGCTACGTCCAGGAGCTGAAACGCAAGCTCGGCCAGGCCCCCGCAGGCCGCATGTCTCGCCGGGTGGTGTTCTGATGGGGCGTGATCTGACCCGCGTGCCCCTAGTGCCGCGCAAGTCGGGCGCCGTCGCCCGCGACGCGGGCTTTTCCGGGACCACGCCCTACACCGCCGCCGACCCGACGATCGACACCATGTCGGGGTTCCTGCCGTCAAACCGCGCGGTCGACGCGGAGATCCTGCCGAACCGCGATCGGGCAACGGCCCGGGCCCGCGACCTGGTGCGCAATAATGGCTGGGCTGCCGGCGCAGTCTCGAAAGAGGTCGACAGCGTCATCGGCGCGAACTTCCGGCCGCTGCTCAAGCCCGACTGGCGCGCCCTGGGGCTCAGCGCCGAATGGGCCCGCGCCTTCAAGGAGGAGGTCGAGGGGCACTGGCGCAGCTATGCCCAGGATCCCCGCTTTCTCGCCGACACGACCCGGGCGCAGACCGTGCCGCAGATGTTTGGCACCGCCTATCGGACCTACCTGGTCGAGGGCGAGGCGATCGCCCTGGTCAACTGGCGCCGGGCCCGGCCGACCAAGACGACCATGCGCCTGGTCGACCCGGATCTGCTCTGCAACCCGCAGGACATGCCCGATCGGGCCCAGCTGCGCGGCGGGATCGAGATCAGCCGCGACGGCATCGCAAAGGCCTATCACTTCCGCCAAGCGCACGCCGAGACCATCTGGGTCGACACCGCCGATCGCTGGGCCTGGAAGCGCATCGCCCGCGAGACGCCGCACGGCCGGCCGCAGGTGCTGCACTTCTTCGACAAGACCCGCGACGGGCAGACCCGCGGGATCTCGCGTCTGGCGCCGATCGTTGAGCGGCTGCGCATGGAGGACCATTACAGCCGGGTCGAGCTGCAGGCGGCGGTGATCAACGCGGTGCTGGCCGCCTTCATCAAGTCGCCCATGGGGCCTGATGTCATCGACGAGCTGTTCGCCGAGGGCGGCGGCGAGGGCTTCCTGAAGTATCAGGAGGCGCGCCAGGGCTTCTATGGCAATTCCGGCGGCGTGAAGGTCGGCGGCGCGCGGGTGCAGGCGCTCTATCCGAATGACGAGATCGGCATGGTGCAGACCGCCCGGCCGGCGGCGCAATACGCGGATTTCGAGAGCGCGGTCCTGCGCAACATCGCCTCGGGCCTGGGGATCAGCTATGAGCAGCTCGCCTCGGACTGGTCAAAGACCAACTACTCGAGCGCGCGCGCCGCGATGATCGAGATCTGGCGCGGGTGGAGCGCCCGCCGCACCGCCTTTGCTCAGGGCTTCTGTCAACCGTTCTTCATGGCCTGGCTCGAGGAGAAGATCCTCGACGGCCATATCGCGCTACCCTCCGGCGCGCCGGATTTCCACGCCTTCTGGCCGGCCTATGCGCGGGCGAAGTGGATCGGGCCCGGCAAGGGCTTTGTCGATCCGGTCAAGGAAGCCCAGGCGGCGGCGATGCGTGTCGCCCTCGGGCTGTCGACCCTCGAGGAGGAGGCGGCCGAGCTGACCGGCACCGACTACGCCGACAACATGGAACAGATCAAAGGCGAGATCGCCGCCATGCCTGACGGCACGCTGCACCCGATGCAGGAAAGTTTCGCCAAGCTGCTCGGCCACAATGGCGGGCCGCAGATGACCCCCGAGGACTGACATCATGGATTATCCGCAGATTGCGCAGCGTGTGTTTCACACGCCGTTGATGGCTGCGCCGGCGAAGGCCGCGGCCTTCGTCGCTGGCTTGGGCCCCCGCCTGTTCGGCGGGCCCGTCACGATCGAGGGCGCGGAGGCCACGAAAGAGGCGCGCTCGCGCCCGGTCGCCTCGGTGCTCGACGAGCGCCTCGAGGACGAGATCCGCGCCGGCCGGCGCTCACCGTTCCGCAGCATCGACGGGGTCGCGGTGATCCCGATCACCGGCTCGCTGATCCATCGCGGCAGCTACATCGGCGAATCCTTCTCCGGGAACCAGACCTATGAGGGGATCTCGGCGCAGCTCACCGCCGCGGCCGAGAGCCCGATGGTGCGCGGGGTCGCGCTCGAGATCGACAGCTTCGGCGGGGAGGTCGCGGGCTGTTTCGAGCTGGCCGACGAGATCCGCGCGCTGAGCGCGCAGAAACCGGTCTGGGCGTTCATCTCGGCGCATGCCTTCTCGGCCGCCTACGCGATCGCCTCGCAGGCCGATCGCATCATCATCCCGCGCTCGGGCGGCGCTGGCTCGATCGGCGTCATCTGCATGCATGCCGATCAGAGCGAGCGGCTCGAGGCCAACGGGGTGCGGGTGACCGTGATCTCGGCCGGCGCCCACAAGGGCGACGGCAACCCTTACGAGCCGCTGCCCGAGGCGGTGCGCGAAGATCTGCAGCGCGAATGCGAGGATCTCCGCCAGCTGTTCGCCGAGACCGTCGCCGAGGGGCGCGGCGATCGGCTGACCCTAGAGGCCGCGCTTGCCACCGAGGCCCGCACTTTCATTGGCGCCCAGGCGGTCGAGGCTGGCCTCGCCGACGAGGTCGACAACCCGCGCGCAGCTTTCGAGCGCTTCGTCGCGCAGATCAATGGGCGGCCGGCACCGGCGCCCAGCACAGCCAGCAAGCAAGGAGCTGAGACCATGACCGACAAGACCGCGACCACCCCGGCGCCGGCGGCGCCGACCGCCAGCGCACCCGCGCAGCCAGCGCCCGAGGCGAGCACGCCCGAGCAGCCGACCCCGGCACCGACCGCCACGGTACCCGAGGCGCCCGCCGCCCCGACCCCCGCTGGCCCGAGCGCATCCGACGAGCGCAGCCGGATCTCGGCGATCCTGAACCACCCCGAGGCGAAGGGGCGCGAGGATCTCGCCAAGAGCTTCGCTTTCGAGAGTGACATGAGCGCCGAGGATGCAGCGAAGCACCTTGCCGCCGCCCCGAAACAGGGCGCCGGCCAGAGCCTGAGTGCGGTCATGCAGGCCGAGGACACCGACCTCGACGCGCCGGCCGCGACCGGGCCCGAGACCGCAACCGCTGCCGATCTCGCGCGGGCCCGTCACGCAAACTGAGCGCCGGCCTCCGGGCCGGCATCCCCTGACCGTCCAGCAACATAGGAGTGATGGACATGCCGACACTGACCGAGGGCAAGACGCCCGGTGACTTCCTCCTGTTCGAGGAACAGGACCACTACAGCCGCGAGGAGGTGACGATCGCCGCCGGCGCGGATCTCGAGCCCGGCACCGTCCTGGGCATGGTGACCGCGACCGAGAAATACGTCGCCAGCGACGAGGCCGGTGCGGACGGGTCCGAGGCGGCCGCGGCCGTTCTGCTGACCCCGGCGGCCGCCGCCGAGGCTGACGTGACCGCGGTGGTGCTCAAGCGTCACGCCCGCGTGCGCCGCTTCGGCCTGACCTTCGATGCCTCCTATGACACCGAGGCCAAGCGCGACGCAGCCTGCGCCGAGCTGGAAGCCCTTGGCATCGTGGTGAGCTGACCCGGGTCGCCGGCCTCGCCCGGCGGCCTGTCCTTCCGCGCCTGACCGGCGCACCCGAAACCGAAAAGAGGAGCCGCTGTCATGGCCCATATGGATATTTTCAAGAACGACGCTTTCCGGGCCATGGCGCTTGGCGAAGCGATCCGCATCATCCCGAACCAGTGGGGTTTGATCGGCAACCTGGGGCTGTTCAGCCCGAAACCGATCCGCGGCACCAAGTTCTCGATCGAGAAGAAGAACGGCGTGCTGCAGCTGGTGCAATCCTCCGCGCGCGGCACCTCGCTGCCCGGCCAGGCCCGCAGCAAGCGCGACCTGCTCGACTTCCGCACCTCGCGCTTCGGCCTCAAGTCGCGCATCACCGCCGATGACATCGACGGGATCCGCGCCTTCGGGTCCGAGACCGAGCTCAAGCAGGTGCTCGGCGAGGTGCTCGACCGCCAGGAGGAGCTGCGCGGCTCGATCGACATCACCCGCGAATACCTCCGCGCGGGCGCGCTGCAGGGCCAGGTGCTCGACGCCGATGGCTCGGTGATCGTCGACCTGCACCAGACCTTCGGCATCACCAAGAAGTCGGTCGACTTTGTCTATGGCACCGCGACCACCGACCTCGGCGCCAAGGCGCGCGAGGTCAAGCGTCACATCCGCACCAACCTGCTCGGCGACGTGATGACCGGCGTCATGGGCCTGATGGAACCCGAGTTCACGGACCGGATGATGGGGCATTCCGATTTCAAGGAACGCTACAAGTATTTCACCAACAAGACCGGCACCGACCCTCTTCGCGATGAGACTTCGCAGGGCTTCGAGTTCGAGGGCATCTGGTGGAAGGAATACCAGGGCGAGGGTCCGGTCCCGCAGGAAGATGGGACCGTGGTGACCCGAAGCTTCATCCCGCAGGGTGAAGTGTCCTTCTTCCCGGTCGGCACCCGCCAGACCTTCCGGCAGTTCAACGGCTCGGCCGATTACCTCGGCATGACCAACCTGCCGGGCGAGGAGTTCTACTCGGCGCTGTTCCCCGACCGCCAGGAAGACCGCTTCGCCGATGTCGAGGCGATGATGGAGACGCTGCCCATGTGCCTGCGTCCTGGCGTCCTGGTGCGCGGCCACAGTTCGAACTGAGGCTGAGCCGCTGACCGGCCCGGCGCCTGAGGCGCCGGGCCCCCTGACATGAGGAGACCGCTACCATGGCGACCCGCAAGACCACCGACGAGACCGTGACCGTCAAGATGACCGGCGCGCATACTTACAAGACCGGGGCCTCGACGCGCCGCACCCTTCCCGAGGGCTGGTCGGGCCCGGTGCCGGCCGCGATCGGCGCCGAAATCGAGAAGGCCGGCAAGGGCAAGATCCAGAAGCCTAAGGCCGCCGAGAAACCCAAGGCCGCGAAGAAATCGACCAAGGCCGCGACCACCGCGCCGGCGGCAACGGCTGGCGCAACCGACCCGGCGGCGACTGGCGGCCAGGCCCAGGGCGGCGCGCCCGCATCTGGCGACGGCGCCACCGGCTGAGCCCGATGGATCCGTTTCTGCGGGCGGTCGAGACCGCGTTCGAGCAGCACGGGATTGAGGCCACCCTCGATCCCGATGGCGCTGCCCTGTCGGTGCGGCTATTGCCGATGCGTGGCGACGACATCGCCGATTTTGGCTCGATGCAGATCCAGGAGCCCGGTGGCGTGTTCGAGATCCTCGCCAGCGCTTTCGCCGGCCACGATCGCGGCGCGACGCTCGAGATCGGCGGCGAGCGCCGGCGCGTGAAACACACCCAGATGCGCGATCCCCGCCGCTTCAAGGTGCAGCTGAACACGGTGCCGCTATGAGGGACCGTCTCGAGGCAGCGCTCGAGGGCAACCTCGTCGACTTCATGGCCGAGGAGCTGGATCTCACCGAGCGCGCGGTGACCAGCGGCGTGCATGGCCGCGCCGATCGTCTCAAGGCCGCGCTGCGCCAGGACGTGATTTCTGGCGGGCTCGGCCGGCGCGTCGCGCGCAGCTGGCAGTCGAAGAATTACCCGACGCACGGCGCGTCGCTGGGCGCGGCCGCCTACGTCTACACCAAGGCCGAGACGCTGATCGAAGCCTTCGACGCCGGTGTGACGATCAAGTCGCGCGACGGCTTCTGGCTCGCGATCCCGACGCCCTCTGCGCCAAAGCGCGGCATGGGTCGCAAGCGGATCAACCCGTCGAATTTTCCCGAGCATCGCTTTGGGCCGCTGCGCTTCGTCTACCGCCCGCAAGGGGCCTCCCTCCTGGTGGTCGACAACCAGCGCCAGACCAAGGCCGGAAACTACACCCTCTCGCGCAGCAAGCGCGCGCTGAGCAGCGGCAACGGGCTGTCGACGGTGCCGATGTTCTGGCTGATCCCGCAGGCGCGCCTGCGCCGGCGTCTCAACGTGGGCGCGGTCACCCGCACGGTGGCCGCTGGCCTCGCCGGCGACATCGACGCCGCATTCAAGACAACCCGCCGCCGGAGGCTGCGATAATGCCGAGCAAACACGAGGCCGCGATCGTCGCGCTGCAGGGGCAGCTCGAGGCGCATGAGGCCGCGATCTTCCGCGAGCATGATCTGCCCGAGGACTGCCCGCCCGAGGGGCTGATCAACATCGTCCCGGGCGATCCGCAGGAAATGGGCGTGCGGCTCGGCACCGGCGTGCGCGAATGGCAGCGCGGCGTCGAGCTGGAATGCGTGGTGCAAGGCGCTGACGCCGCCACGCGCGACGCGGCGATCGACGCGGTGCTGACCTCGGCGGCAGCGCTGCTGATGGCCGATCGCACCCTCGGCGGTGCCGTCGATTTCCTGGTGCCTGGTGCGCCGGAGGAAAGCGAGGCCGTTCCCATGCCGGGGGCGGAGAGCCTCAAGGGGTCGGTGCTGTCCGTCGCCCTGTTTTACGAAACCCCCGAAAACTCGATGGAGAATTGACCGATGCCCAACGCACGCGGAGATCAGGCGAAACTGCTGGCACGGCGCCAGTCGACGTTCGGCGCAGCCGAGGCCGCCGCCGATGGCGCGTTCTACACGCTGCCTTATTACAGCTACAGCGTCTCGCCGACCGGTGAGCTGGCGAATGACGAGGCGATCTATGGCGACGCCTTTCCGGGCGAGGTGGTCCAGGGCCTCCGCAATCTCGCCGGCAGTTTCGAGGTCCCGATGGGCCTCGACAGCATCGGCTGGCACCTGGCGCAGATCCTGGGCCTGCCGACGACCACGGGCACCGGGCCCTACGTTCATACCTTTGCCGCCGCAGCCCAGCCCTCGATCCTGCTCGCGACGCACGGGATCAGCCACGGCGGCGTCGGCCAGCACTTCACCCAGGACACGCTCGCGACCACCGGCATGGAGATCAGCGCGCAGAAGAATGGCACCCGCCAGCGCGTGACCTTCAACGCCACCGGCCGCGAGGAAGTGAAGGCCGGCGCGACGCTCGACGCGACCCCGGTCGAGTACGCAGCCGATCCGGTTCCGGTGAGCTTCCAGGGTGCGCTGAGCATCGACGGCAGCGAGGTGGCCGGCGTGACCTCGGTCGGGCTGACCCTCAACACCGGCCGCGAAGCGGATCAGGAGACCATGAACGGCGCCGCCACGGCGGCCGAGATCTCCGATGGGGTCTGGGATCTGGGCGGCACGCTCGGTGCCCGGTTCCGTGACGCCCAGCTCTATGACCTCGCCGACGCTGGCACGGCCTTCGCGCTGACGATGGCCTGGCAGCTCAGCGCCAATTACAGCCTGTCGATCAACGTGCCCTCGCTGCTGCTCGAGCGCACCGGCGTGCCGATCACCGGCCGCGGGCTGATCGCCCAGGACTACAACTGGCGCGCCAACCGCCCGGCGACCGGCGCAGAGCTGATCGAGGTCACGCTCACCAACGCGACCGAAAACTACGCAAACGCCAGCTGATGGTCTTGCGCCTGGTGCGCGGCCTCACCGAGGGCCGCACAATCGAGTTGGGGTATGGCGTCACGGTCACGCACCGGGCCTTCACCTATGCCGACCTGCGCGAGGCGGAATCCACCGCCTTGCGCCTTGCTCGCGAGACCCTGCCGGCAACGCGGGCCTTCGACGCGGCCTCGATCGACGACGAGGATCTGCCGCCCGAGCACGAGGAGGCGCTGCGCGGTCAGGCCGCGCGGCACCTGGTCAAGCTGCTGCTCTTGCGCTTCGGCACCGGCTGGGGCGGCCTCGAGACCGATCGCGGCGAGCCGGCGCCGCTTGAGGCCGACA
>NZ_DS022276.1:3367088-3377023 GCF_000153725.1 Salipiger bermudensis HTCC2601
CGTTTGCCGTGATGTCGCTTCGGCGCTCGACAGATCCGACTGCAGCTGCACCACGTCCTGAGAGATCGAGGTGATACCGTTCTCGTTGGTCGTGACGCGCGTGGTCAGGTTGGAGATCGCCGTCGCGTTCCCGGCCTGACCAGTCTCAAGGCTCGCGACATCGGCCTCAAGCGTCGTTGCACGCTGAGCCAGCGAGTCGATACCATCCTCGGCATCGGTGACTCGAACCACCAACTCCTCGATCGCGGAGGAACTGCCGCCATCGAGTGCCGCTTCGAGATCCACAATCTGCTGCGCGAGCGCCTCATCCTCAGAAACCCGCGCGAGACGTTCGGTCTGGATCTCGGCCACCGCATCCTCGAGCGCGGCGCCGAGCTGCAGCCGCTCGGACGCCTCGGCCAGCTGCCCCTCCTCCACGTAGGTGTGTAGCTCAGACGCAGCGACCGCAATCCCGGCGCGCAGATCTTCGGAGGCGCGGAACTCGTTCCACATTTCGGTGATCGCAAGCTCGGCCAGATCGGTCGCGTCATCCCCGATGGCGCGCACGGATGCGGTCAGGATCGTCTGCCGCGCGCTCTCGGACTCGAGACCATCCTCCGTGTCCGTGACGCGGGTGGTCAGATCGTCGATCGCGTCGGCCTGCGCCGCTCGCTCGCCATCTGCGCTTTCGATGTCGGTCTGCAGCTGCGTCACCGCCTCCGCCGTGGCCTCGGCCTCGGTCGCGCGGGTGCGCAGGGTGTCTTCGATCTGCGCCACGCTGGAATCGACCTGCGACCTGAGTTGGATCACGTTCTCCGCGACAGCTCCGTCCTGCTCGTCGATGTAGGCCCGGAGATCCTCACGGGCCTGCGCCTCGGCGACGCGGATCGCCTGATCGCTCGCGAACCGTTCGCCCATCTCCTGCACCATGAGCGCGGAGGCGTCCGACAGCTCACCCGGCAGGACGCGGCTCGCCTCCACCGCGCTGCTGACCTCGGCATTGTCGGGGAAGGCAGAGATTGTCTGCTCAGCCGCAGTAAGCCGCGCCTCGGCCGCGTCGAAGGTTGCCGAGGTGACACGGTCGGTGATCTGCCCCTGTAGGCTGTCCAGCGTCTCCGTGACCGTGGTCATGGTGACGAGCCTGCCCTCGACCGTCAGCGTCTCGGTCAGGCTGGTGACGGTGCCCTCCACGGCGTCGAGGGTCTGCTCTGCCGTGGAGATCCGAAGGTCTAGGTCATCGAGAAGCGGGATCTGCGTCGGGTCGAGAACAAGGTCAGACAGCGCCTGGTTCACGTAGGCGACCGAGGCTTTCAGGTCGATCTGTGCACGCGCTGCGTTCAGCTCGATCGACACGTCCGAGACCTGCCCCTCGAGGTACTCATAGGCGGCGATCTTGACCGTCCCGCTTTCCGGGTCGACGTAGATCCCCGCGTCAGAGATCCGCTTGTCGGTCGCAAAGAGGGCCGCCCCGAACTGCGCCAGGAGACCAGCAATGTCGGACGTGACCTCCTCGGCATCTGAGATCCGCGGCAACAGAAGATCGAGCCGCTCGCGCTCGGTTACGATCTGGCTCGAAAGCGAGGTCGGCGCCGACAGCGGCCCGAGCGAGGTTTCGATCGCCCCGATGAGCGACTCGGCCCCGATCCCGTCGAGATAGGCATCGAGCACGTCGAAGGTCGGCACGCCTGACAGGCTCGCGAGGATCCGGTCGCGGAGATCTCCCACCGCGCCCTCCGCATCGTCGAGCGCATCGTCGTGGCGCGAGAGGGCCGCGTCGATCGAGCCGGCCAGATCGTCCGACAGGTCAGCGGGTGTCAGCCGCAGGTCGCTGGTCGTCACGGGCAGCCATGCGCTCCATGTCCGCTGATCCGCAATCGCGGTGACGAAGCTCGCGTGAACCTCGTAGGCGGTCGCCGGCAGGATCCCGTCCGCGATCAGCACGCTCGACGAGGACGCCTCGGCGAACAGCCCGCGCTGCACCACCGCGCCGGTTGCGGCAACACGCACCTCCCACGTCGCGCGCAGGGTGCGGTTGACCGACGGGGTCCAAGCCAGCTCGATCGCCGGACGACGCCCGTTGCCTGCGGCGTCGGGAACGCTCGAAGCGGTCACGGTGGCGGCGATCGCCGGCGGCGCCGGGGCGGCGATGGAGGCGAGAACCGTGTTCGGCCAGTCCTTCCAGCCCCGGGTCTGGCCGTCCGGAGCGACAATCCGCACCTGCCCCTCGTAGGTCAGCCCCTCTTCGAGCGCACCCGTGAGCAGCGAATACTCTGCCCCCGCCAGCGCCTCGCCATAGGTGTAGACGGACGCGGACCCGGCCTCGCGCCAGCGCAGTTGCGTGGTGAGACCTTCGCTTGCCGAGCGCGTCGCGTAGGGCGCGAGCTGCACGGCGATGCGCGGCCTCACCGAGAGATCGGGCAGGATCATCTGGGTGGTGCTGTCCGAAAAGGCCGAGATCACCGCCGGCGCCGGAGGCAGGCCATAGTCCGCGCGCTCGCGGGGGTTCGTCACGACAGGGCTGTAGGTCGGGATCGGGCCGGTAGCGGCCTGCAGGATCGCAGGCACCGCGTCGACACAGGTGATCTTCGCGCTCTCATCCTTGCGCGGATAGATCCCGGTCACGAGCATCTCGGCGCTGACCTGCTCGGTCTCCTCGACCGCCACCAGATCGCCCACCGCAATGTCGGCAGCCGAGACCAGCACCTCTGGCGTCCAGACCCGCGCGCTGGGATCTTCCGGGGAGAGGGCCTGGAAGATCACCTCGCCCTGCACGTTGCGCACGGAAAGGCGGAAGCTGTCGCGCTCGAAATCGAACAGTTCGTCGAGCGTGATCGTCACGACGTTGCCAGACCCGTCCTCGGTGATCGCCTTGATCCGCGCCGCGCCGACACCAATCAGCGGCACGTCATGCACGAAGCGGATCTTGTCGCCCCGTTGCACGCGGATGTGCTCCCAGTCGGCGAAGAAGGTGTGCGTCTCCGGGCGGTTCTCGGCCACGGCGAGGTGATAGCGCCCGAGGCGGTAGGCGTTGCCCTCGTCCTCGTCGTCTGCAGTCACCACCGTGCCGGCCAGCTGCAGGGTCTCAAGCTCGGTCGCGGTCTCGCGGGTGAAGCCGTCCTTCAGGACAAGGATCTCGTCCTCCTCCCACTCGAGCCGCTCGGAACGCGCCTTGACGCGGAAGCCGTGGATCTCGCGCGGGAACGCCAGCTGAGCCTTGTATCCCCATGAGTTGCGAGGCGTGAAGGTCTGGCGCACCGGCCCGGCGGCACCGTCCCGGATCACCGACCAGCGGAAATCGGACAGGGTGCGGCGCGCACGGCCGGCGGCGCAGATCACGTCGAGCACCTCGGCGGTCTGCGTCGGCGTGTCGATCACATAGTCGCAGGTCCAGTGCGGCTCCTGGTCGGCCCACGCCTTGATCGCATCGAGGTCGAGACGGCTGTCGGCCACCGGGCGGCGCTGCTGTGGCCCGCGCAGCGCCTGCGCGTAGAGCCATGCGGGATGGCGCACCGGCTGCGGGCCGGTCCATGCGCTGCCGTCCCAGACCGGGGCCAGCTGCTGCACGATGCCGTTCAGGCTGTCGAGCCGCCCGTTGAGCTGGTCGCTGGCCTTGATCTTGAATGCGACCTCGGCGATGCCCTCCGGGCTGGGCAGCGGCTCGCCGCTCATGCTGCGGATCGCGGTGACCCAAGCGCGGTTCTGGTCGCGCGTGCTGTAGTCGATCCCCGATGTCCGCTCGACCTTGATCGCATACTGCCCCGGCTCCGGGAACGACATCGGCACCGTGTAGCGCAGCGCCGTGGTCGATTTCGCCTCATAGGTTGGGCTGGCGACGAGCACCCAGTCTTCCTCGACGATGCCGCCGGCAACGGGCTGGTAATAGATCGCGAAGCTGGCGTCGTGAGACTCGAGGCCGTCATCCGTCCCATCGTAGAGGCCACGCGAGAACGAGATGTCGACTGAAGCCGCGCTCGACGCTTCGCGGGTGTAGCGCACGACCGGCGCACCGGGCTCCGGCAGGGCGTTCTCGTCGTCCTGCGTGATGTCCTCGGGATAGAGGAACATCGAGTCGGTGCCGTAGCGCCAGCCCGGTTGCACCTCGTGGTATGTCGCCGTCGCCTTGGTGATCGTGACGGCATCGACGCCATTGCCACTGAAGAACGTGAGCCAGTTGTCGGTATAGTCACCTGTGCGAGGCGTCGAGCCGGTCAGCGTCACGCGGTATTCGCGCTCCACCCCATCCGAGTAGCTGGCCGAGGTGAAGGTGCGGGTTTCCTGCAGGCCGCTGAGCGGGTCGTGATTGGTCACCGGGTCCTGGAGCGTGAAGCTCGCGACCTGCGCCCATGAGCCAGAGCCCGCGACCGCTTCTTCCACGGTGAAGGTATAGCCCGACACCTTGTCCTGCGCCGACACATTGATCTCGAGCGTCACCTGATCGGCCGCCGCCCGCGGCGCGAAGGTCCACATCTTGCCAACCTCGGTCAGCTTGAAGCGCGGCTTATTCTCCTCGCCGGTTCGGTCGACCACGAAGGGGGCAAGCCCCGGCATGGCCGCAAGGGTCAGATCTCGATCGACGTTGCGAAACTCAAGCTCCACCTCCGCCGCGGCAAATTCGGTGATCGGGGTGGTGCCGATGCGCAGATCTTCCAGCGCGAGCGGCCCATAGCCGAAGGTCATCCGCCCGTAATAGTAGACATCCTGACCCGCGTTTTCCGAGAAGCCGGTCGCGGTCAGCGGCGGATAGATCCGGTGACGGCCGAGCACGGTCGGAAACACGCCGTAGGGATTGGCCGCGTTCGAGGTGCCGGTGATCGCGTAATTCTGGATCCCCGCGCCGCCCTCGGTTTTTGCCGGCGGGATCAGCGACTGCACGAGCAGCGTGCCGACGATCGTAATCGCGCCGACGACAAGCGCATAGCCGAGCCCGGTCAGGCCCAGCACCGTGCCAGCCACCCAGGTTGCCGCCTGCGGGATCGCCAGAGACGCGATCAGGGCGATCGAGCCGGGGTCGCGCACCGGGAATGCCACCTCGACCCGCGTGCCGATCTTCGGGCGCGTCTTGCCCCACATATCGAGCGGCACCACCGAGATCTCGCCGCCGCGGATCATCGTCACCACCGGCAAGCCATATCGTTCGCTGTCGAGATCCATAGCGCGCACGATCTCCGCGATCGTGCTGCCCACTGGCATCTCGGGCGCGACCACGTCGTGACGGATCGGGTGGCGCTGTCCGACCGCTTCGATATGAGCCAGGTCTTTAGGCAATTCGGTAGATTCCTTCGAGCTTGCCGAGCCAGGAAGCGCGGCGCCAGCATTCGACCCGGCTGTCGGCCACGGCGTCGATATGCAGCATGTCGGTGTTGTCGAGCGCATAGCCGAGGTGCAGGGGGCGCCCGGCCATGCGGAACAGGAGCGCGTCACCCTCCTGCGCGGCGCTCACCCGCTCATAGCGCGGGCGGTAGGTGTCGACGGCATCCTCCCGGACAGCCTCGCGAACGGTGCAGCCCGGGTCAGGCAGATCCCGACCGAAGCGCACGCGATGCAGGGCCAGGAACAAGCCGAGGCAGTCATAGGCGCCCGGGCCCCGCGCCAGCTCGGCGTAAGGCAGGCCAACCCAATCGTCAGACCACATCAGAACAGGCCAGGGCAGACGCTCGGCGTCATCTCGAGAAACCCGAACTGTTCCTCGAGGATCGGCTCGATCGTCATCACGCCGTCGATGCTCAGCGCGTCGTATTCGATGCCGGTGATCTGCACCTCGAACGGGCCCATCTCGACAACATCGGGCGTGGCGGCCAGCACCCAGCTGACCTCGCCGAGCACCTCGTTTCGGACCTTCCGCATCTGACCGATGATCTCGCGGGTGACGTTCTGGGCCGAGAACCGAAGGACCGGGAAACCCTCGTCCTTGTCCTCGGGCAGCGCGAGATCGAACGGAAACGGCGAATAGGTCTCGCCACCATGCACAAGCGCAACCGTGTCGCGCACCCAGCGCACCGAGTCGGCCCAATCGGAGTGCGTGAGCTTGACGATCGGCACGAAGACCTCGGCGCTCTCCTGGGCGTAGGTCGCGGCGAGCAGGCGGTCGGAGAGGTTTCTCATGGCAGGATCTCGAGCGTTGCCGACAGCGTGGCGTCGATCTTGTTGCGGTGCACCCCGACCGAGTACGGGCCGTTAAAGGCATAGCTGTGCGTTTCGCCGGTCAGCGGATCGGTCGCATCGAACGACAGCGCCCCGTCGCCCAAGGTGGTCCGGTAGAACTCTTTGAACGTTTCCAGCTGCGACAGCGTCAGGCGCTCGATCTTGCCCGAAAAGGCCTGCGGCGCGGTGCTCGTGCGACGCCGCCGCTTTGCCGGCCCGACCTCCATCTCGGATCGCAGGATATGCCCATCGGGGCCGTCGAGATTGTATCCCGACCGGCTCGTAAAGAACGGCAGCTCAGAGGGCCATGCGGGCATGTCAGGAACCTTTCGGCGTCGGGCGGATGGCGTAGTTTCGGCGCATGGCCTTGTTTCCGCGGCCGCTGTCGAAGTAATCGTCGATCGCCTGCTCGACATCTAGGTCGAGGCCGCCGCCGCTGGTGCGACGGGTCGAGACCTTGGCGCCGTAATTGTTGATCGTGATCTCTGGCGCGCTCGCGGGCGACGAGCGCCCGCCGCCGGCAGAGCTGGGCGCATCCACAAAGCCGCCGCCATCAGCCCGCTTGGGCAGGCGCATGGTGCGAATGGCCTCCATGAACTCGACGCCGTAGTGATCGACCGCGTCTGCAGGCTGCATGAACTCGCCGCGCGACCCCCAGAACAGCAGGTTATCCTGGCGCTTTCCTCCGAGCCCCTCGAGCTTGCCCTGGGCCCGGGGCACGTCGCGAAACCCGCCACCCTCGGCGCGCTTGGGCAGCATCAGGCCGCCGTTGCGATAGAGCCCGCCCGAGGTCATCGCGCTGGCCGAGGCGCTGTAGCCCCCCGTCGCAGCGCCACCGGCAGCGGCGCCAAACGAGATCCCGCCACCGAAGCCCGAGAAGGCCTGATCCATGAGCTGCGCCAGCTGATCCCAGATCGGGTCGAGCGCGAGCGACCAGAGCTTGTCGAGGATCATCGAGGTCAGATCATCCCAGAACGCCTCCACGCCGGCGCCGCCGGGCTTGAGATTGTCGAACGCGCCCGAGATCTGACCCTTCCAGGCCTCGACATCGGCGGCGGCCTGTTCCGTCGAGCGCGCGATGCCCTCGGCCGTGGCTTCCTCCTGCTCTCGCGCGGCCATGAGCCGGCCATAGGCAGCGGCCTGCTCGTCGATCACCTCGATCAGCCGGCGGCCGTCTTCCGCGAGCGCGGTCTCCGGCTCGATCCCAGCCTCTTTCGCGCGCTTAACCGCCTCATATTGGAAGGTCAGCCGCGCCTGTTCCTCGACCGTCCGACCGGCGAGGTCGGCCTCGAGGCGCAGCTGCTCGAGCTGATCGCGACCGATCGCGACCACGCGCTCGAGCGCCTCGGCCTGCGCATCGAGATCGTCTGTCGTGGTGGCGCCAGCGCTGGATCCCCGGCCATACATGCCCACCGCCTCTGCCGCCCAGGCCGGAACCGAGCCCGAGGTGTAATCGGGCCCCCAGGCGCGCTCGGCCCCGGTGTCGAAATGCAGCGAGTTGCTGTAGACCCCGACGCCGCCAAAACCGGCCACGCTGCGCGCGAGCTTGATCAGCTCGAGCCGCTCGTCGATCGACATATCCGACACGTCGATGTCGAAGGCACGCCCATGCATGTGCTGCGACTTCTTTGCTCCGCCGGCGGCGTCATTCTCGTCCGGCGATCGGTAGTCGGAAGTAATATTGAAAGTCTTTACCGAGGCCTGCTCGAGCACGGCAAGCGCGCGCACCGTCGCCGGATCCATGTTGGTCGGATCGAACTGGGAGCGCGGCTGTTCCCAGGGCCGCATATCGACCGGCTTTGGCGCTGCAGCCCGACCCGCCTGATACTCCCCGTAAACCCGGTTCAGGCGCTCGATCTCCTCAGCCGCCACGCGAGCGCTGTCGCCGGTCTCGTCGAACGGTCGATCGGCTTTCAGATCCTCGGCCATCTCATGGTTGGCGCTCAGCTGATCGTGGATCAGCCCCAGCTGCTCCTCGACGCCCGCCAGTTCGGTGATGTTTTCGCGAAAGCCCGACAGCCCCTCGTCGCGCAGCACCTTGCCGGCCTCGAGCGCCTCGGTCAGAGCGCGCACCAGGTCGTCAACCGCGCTCGACATTTCGGCCTCGCTCGAGGCAGCCTCGATCGCCGCGAGCTGTTCGCCAAAGAGACCGGCCTCCCGCGCAGCCTCTGCCAGCTCCGAAACCATGCCGTTGCCGACAAGCGCGGATCCGTTCTCGCGGATCTCGATCAACCGATCGCGTACCGGCTCGAGGTTGCTCCCGACACCCCGCAGCCGATCGAACTCCTCGAGAAAGTCATTCGCCCTCATAGTCCCGGCCTGGAAGGCCTCACCGACCTCCGCCAGGCTCGCGAGGAAATCGTTGCGCAATTCGTCGGCGAGCGGCTGCAGGTAGTCAGCGACCCCATCTTTCGGGCGATAGCGCTCGAGCGACCCCACGAAATCGTCGATGCCGTCGCCATCCCAGAAGCTGCCGGCCATGGCGCCTCGCGCCTCGCCATAGGTCTGCTCGAGATCCGCACGCGCCTGCTCGAGCGCCGCGCGGCTCTGGTTCAGCATGTTTTGGGTCGTCTCGGAGACCTGCCCCCCAAGGCCCCTCTGTTCCTCGGCCGCGCGCCGGCTGGCTTCCTGGTAGGCATCGAGCGCGCTTGCGGCGCGTGTCGCGGCGGTTTCGGCCCGCTCGACCGCATCCGCCGCGACATCGGTGTCGATGCCGAAGGCGATCAGCGAGCCGGCGGTGATCGCCAGCGACAGCGGGCCGCCCATGATCCCGGTCAGCGCCCGCGCCGCGACCCCGAAGCGCATCATGGGGGCGGCCGCACGGCCAGCCGCCGTGCCGACCCCGCTCGCGGCCCCGGCGATCTCGATCAGCGCGGCGCGAACAGCGACCGCCTTGGCGACCACCAGCGTCATGCCACGGCCGACCAGGTAGACGGTCAAGGCGTTTGCCACGCGCTCGACCACCTCCTCGACCAGCTCGAAATTCTCGGTGAGGTAGCGCAGCGCGTCGGTCACCCGCCGCACCGCCTCCTCGGCGAGGTCAAGGCCGCCATTCTCGACCGCCTCTAGGTTCAGCGCCTCCCAGGCGGCCGCCAGCTCTTTCAGCGCCCCGTCGAGGCCGCGCAGGCGCACCTCGGCCTGTTCCTGGGCGGAGATCTCGCCGATCGCGCTCGAGAGATCTCGGATCCCCTCGGCACCCTGCTTTGCCAGCGCAGCCGCGGTGCGGATCGCATCGGTGCCGAACACCGTCTTGAGCGCCTCGTTGCGAGCCTCCTCGGACAGGCCCGCGAGGCCGTCCTGCAGCTCCTGGGCGATCTCGGCCATCGTGCGCATGTTGCCCTGCGCATCGAAGAACTGAAGGTCGAGATCTTTCATGACCCCGGCGGCCTTGGCCGACTCCGGCGTCAGCCGCTGCAGGAAGGTCTTGAAGCTCGTGCCCGCATCCGAGCCGCTGGCGAAGCTCGAGGCGGTCGCCGACAGGACGGTGAGAAACTCCTCGATCTCGACGCCGGTGGTGCCGGCGACGCCGCCGGCCTGGGCGATCGCCAGGCGCAGATCGTCGAAGCCGAATTTCGAGGTGAAGGCGGCACCGGTGACACGATCGACGATCTCGGGCAGCTTGTCGGCCTCGAGGCCGAATTGCTGCATCAGGTCGGTGACCAGGTCGGCCGCCGGCGCCACCTCGGACCCGAGCGCCCCGGCGAGCGAGATCGAGGAGTCGAGCGCCCCGCCCAGGATCGTTGTCACGTCGAGGCCGTTCTTGGCGAGCACCTCGATCGCCTGGGCCGACTGCGTCGCGGTAAACGCGGTCGTTG
>NZ_DS022276.1:3377141-3389571 GCF_000153725.1 Salipiger bermudensis HTCC2601
CGCGGGTCGATAGCGCCGAAGGCACGATCATTTCGCAGGGGTCGGCGATCTCCTCGCTGCAAAGTGGTCTGAGCGACGCGGAGGGCGACATCAGCGCCAACGCGAGCGGCCTCTCGAACCTGACGACCCGTGTCACCTCTGCAGAGGGCAGCATCACGTCGATCTCGCAGGATGTGACGACTCTGCAATCCGACCTGTCGACGGCGGAGGGCAAAATCAGCGCGAACGGGGGCGCGATCTCCGGCCTTGATACGCGGGTAACCAGCGCCGAGGGCACGATTACCTCGCAGGGGCAGGCGATCACGTCGCTGCAGAGCGATGTGTCGGATCTCGAAAGCGGGGTCTCTGGGAACGCCAGTGCGATCTCGACGCTCGACACGCGCGTGACCTCGAACGACGGTGACATCTCGTCGATTTCGAGCGCGGTCACGACGCTGTCGAACCGGGTCACGGACACCGAGAGCGACATCAGCGCAAACGCCAGCGCGATCTCCGGCGCCGTGTCTCGTGTCGATGCGACCGAGGGCGACATTTCCGCGCTGGCGGGTCGGGCGGATGTGTTCGAAGTCGGGCTCGGGGCCGAGCAGCTGATCCCGAACGGCGCGTTCGCGACGGGTGACCTGACCGGCTGGACGGCGGCAGCAGCGGAGCTCTCGGTCGTCAACAAGAGTAGCGTCGGCGGAACGGTCGGCAGCACCGCGCCGCGTCTCTACCTGTTGGAGATGGCGGCTGGCTCGAGCCTCTACCAAGTGCGGGTCGACAAAGTCTTCTCGGTTGCGGAGGGCAACCGCTTCTCCATCGAGATCGAGGCGGCGGCGGCCTCGGGGGCCAACGGCACCGTCGATGTGCTGCTCGAATTCCGCGACGCCGATGGTGGCCTCGTCTCCCAGCAGGCGCGCGGAATGACGGTCAACAGCTCCACATGGTCACGTCCTCCTGCGCAGGTCATCACAGCCCCGGCCGGCGCCTCACGGATGCGGACCTTCCTTCGCCGCGTAGGCAGCTGGACCGGCTCGCTGTATGTCGCGGAAGCGCGTGTCGAGCGCATGTCGCAGACCGAGCTGGATGCCAGGGCGCGGATCGAGACGATCGAGGGCAGCTATGTCGACGCCAACGGAGCGATCTCTGCCGTCGAGCAGCGGATCAGCGCCGAATATGGGGATCTTGAAGCGCTGGCCTCCGCGACCGCCTTTGCCGAGGCTGGTCTCGACGGGATTGCGGCGGGCTATGTCTGGAAGGTCAACGGGCAGAGCCTGCTCGAGCTGGTTAGCGTTCAGTATGGGACCGGCGGGCCGGTCTCGACCTTCAAGATCGCTGCCGACTATGTGCAGATCACCGGCATCGCTCAGATCGACAGCGCGGTGCTGCAGAGCCTCACGACCGAGAGCGCGTTCATCAATAACCTGACGGTCGGGACGATCAACTACGCTGATGGCTCGGTGCAGACTGGGAAGATCCAAGCGGATGCGGCCACGGTCTACGGCATCGGCGGGTCTGGCGCGGTGACGAACAATTCCGCGACCGCAACCGAAGTCGTCAACTTCACGCTGGCGACAGACGTGGTCACAGGGCTTGGCGTTCTCGGGGCGGCCCAGATCAGGCTCGACGATGTGGCCGGCAACTTCCCGAGCGGGTTCGAGATCAATGCCTTTATCGGCGGCGTGAAGGTCGCGGAGTACGTCTATTCGTCAGCGCAGGCGGATCCGACTGCGCGCGTCATCAACATGCCGCTGTCCCGCGTCGGGATCACTGCGAGCAACCCCGAGGTGATCCTGCGGATCCGCAACATGGGCGGCAAAGGCATCCTCTCCTCCAACGTCTGGGCTCTAGCGAGAAAACGATGAAAATCTTCTACGACGAAGCGGGCAGGATCCGCAGCTGGGCATCTCAAGGCGAGACGCCCGCCGGTCTTCATGTGGCCGAAATCCCGGATGGGATCGACCCTCTTGGCCTCGGCTATGTCGATGGCGAACTGGTGGAGCTACCGCCGGAGCCTGAGGCGCTCGCGCGTGAGGCGCGGGCCCGTCGGGCCGCGCTCCTCGCCGCCTCCGACTGGACGCAGGTCGCAGATGCACCTGTCGAGTCCTCCGCCTGGGCCGCCTACCGGCAGGCCCTTCGCGACATCCCCGATCAACCCGGGTTCCCCGAAAACATCAACTGGCCGGCGAAGCCGGAGTAAGGAGCAAATCAGATGGCATGGTATTCGGCCGGCACGGTCAGTGTCACGAATGGCAGCGCGACGGTCACCGGGAGCGGCACCGCGTGGGTCGCAAATGCGCAGGCGAGCGAGGGGATCTGGCTGCCCGATGGGCAGCTCTATGAGATCGTCTCGATCAACAGCGACACGAGCCTCACGATTTCCCCGAACTATCTCGGCACGACGCAGAGCGGGCAGGTCTACCGCATCGTCCCGGTCAAGGGTTATCCGCTGGTTGCCGCCCAGCAGATGGCCTCGCTGATCTCGACAGTGCAGAGCTACGTTGACGGCGCGCTGTCGGGCCGGTTCGGGAATGGCACGGTCGGTGCGCCGGGCATCAGCTTCGCCAGCAACACGGCGATGGGTCTCTATCGCGTCGCGGCGAACCAGCTTGGGTTCGTGACCAACGGTGTGCGCCGGATGCTGCTCACGACATCCGCGTTGACGGTGGACGTTCCTATCGTCGGAGGGGCTATCCAAGATAACAGCTTCGACACTGACCCCTCTACCATAATGAAGGTGGGGGCATTCGGTCTCGGTGGGAGTGGCTTGGCGCTCAACTCTTCGGGTGACTATAACGCTCTCGACAACATCTCTATGTTTCATGGCAACACTAGCGGTTCGTCTATGCCAGCCAATGGGCCTGTGACAACTGGCCTCGCTGGCTTCCGTACCATCCCTGGGCCGGGACGTGGCGCCGAACTCCTCATGAAAAGCCAAGGCGCGGGAGGCGCTGGCAAGAGCGAGATGTATTTCCGCGGACTGGACTCCACATGGGGGGAGTGGGATCGCGTTCTTCAGGAGAAAGACCAGCAGACTGACGAGTACGACGGCACGGCAGGTGCGCTCATGGGGGTGGGCGCGTTCGGCCTCGGAACCGATGCGGTCTGGGATTACCTTGTCATTGCAGATGATGGCTTTGGCGAGTTTGTCCCCCCGCGTGCAGGAGGGCTCGTTTCGATCATCAGCTTCCCGGTCAAGGGTAGCGGCTTCCCGACTTTGAGTGAGTCTGGTGTATTCCTGATCGACGCCGGAGCGACCAACGGCATCATTACGCTCCACGCTGGAACCTACTTGGACACAAGCGTGTCGTCCGGCGATCCTGCCACTGGAACGTCAGGATTGGACGGGAACCTCACCATTTTCCTACCCCAGAACGGAAATCTTCAAATCGAGAACCGGAGCGGATCGTCGCGCGCCATCCGTATCGGTTGGCTCTAAGGAGACGCAACATCATGCCGACTGAAACACAATTTTCCCCCAGCGCCACTCTCGTATCCGGCACGGAGTGGCTTGTCGAAACTGCGCCGAGCGAGCGGGTCCGAGTGTTCTGTGCGCCCGGAAACAGCACGCAAGCGACCGCCATCGCTCTGGCAAACGTGGGCGATATAAGCGAGGCGCAGCAGGCCGAGTTGATCCAGAGAGACCGCAAAGCTGCCCTGCACGCTCACCGCGACCGGCTCATCGCTGCCGGCACCACGGTGGTCGTCACCGGCATTGGCGACGTGCCTCTGCGCGGGTCGCCCTTCGATCAGACCGTGATGCTCTCGCTCCTCCAGCGTGGGGCCGCACGGGTGGCGGCGAGCGACACTACTGCCGACATCCTGTTCCGCGATGACGACAACACGGACCACCTGCTCACAGGTGAGCAGGCCGTCGAACTGGCCGAGGCCGGCATGGCTTGGGTGCAGGCCGTCATGCAGTCGAGCTGGGCGATCAAGGATGCCGGCGACATCCCGGAGGATTTCGATGACACGGTTTACTGGTCTTCCTGATCGTCGCTTCGTCGTTGTCGAGGAGCTGATCTGGGAAGTTGGCCGCGAAGGATCCGGCGCACTGATTACCGTGCCGGCGGGCTTCGTGTTCGACGTCTCGATACCACCCGGGGCGCGATGGGTCTTCGATCCGAGCGATCCCGCATATCTCAAGGCCTCGGCTGTTCACGACCGGCTGCTCATCGAGCGATGGGACCGTGTGACCGCCGGGGCCGTGTTCCATGAGATCCTGCGAACGCAGGACATCAGCCTGATAAGGCGATTGGTCATGTGGCTCGCCGTGAGCCTCTGGCGCTACCGCTAGAACGACACAACCCGCCGCTGGCGGGCTTTTTTATGACCGGAGGCAACGTGCTCGGCAAACCACTGGAATTCTGGGTCGCGCTTGCCGCCGGGGCCTTGATCGTCATCGAGAGAAACAGGGCGCGACCGTTTGTCGGGCGCGTCTTCATAGCCGCGATCAGCGCGGGCATCGGCTATAGCCAGACGCCTGAGGTCGCGCTTTGGACCGGTCGCAGCGAGACGCTCGTCGTCATGGTGCTTACCGCGTTCGGATACATGCTCCTCGACATCGTTGCCGCCGTGCTGGCCGATCGGGAGTTCATCAAAAGCATCATCAGGGAGCGTCTCGGGAAATGACCAATACGCAAGCGGCTATCAGGCAGTATCGAGGGCTGGTGGGGGCATTTCTATTGCTCGGGCTGGCCTACCTTGTCGCGCCTCTGGCGGAGACCCGGTTCTGGCCGGTGACGACGCCGTTCGAGCGGACAGCTATTGCATCCGTCCAAGACGGCGCTGCGAGCGAATTGGCGGGCGGTGCGGTCAAGCTGCGCGGCGGCTGCGAGTATCGAGGGATACAGGTCTTTCTCGGCGCCCGAGGCAATGGGGTGCGGATCCCCGGAGCGCATTTCAAGGACAGGCCGCGCAAGCGCGGAGAGGGGCGGCAGGAATGGACCCGTCTCTACGTCCCGATTCCTGAGTTCATGATCGACCAGACCTTCGCTGACGTCCTGCATGCCTGCTACCGCGGCGAGCGATACCTGACCCGCACCCATTTCTGGTGATCCCCGACACCACCGACAACTGCACCGCCCGGCCATCGCGCCGGGCTTTTTCATGGGAGAAGATCATGGACAACAAGCATGTCCAGATGCTGCTGGCCGAGGCTTGCTATTACGCGGGCGCAATAGACGGAGTCGTCGGCCCAAAGACCCTTGCCGGCGTTGCAATCACAGAGCGGAACGCTGGGGGTTCGTCTGCGGGCTGGTCGACCGAGCGCCGTCTCATTGCGGCAGCACAGCGTATCTTGAACGCGCAGGGCTACGAGGCCGGTGTCATCGATGGGTACGACGGCCATAACACCGGCGAAGCTCTGACAGAGTGGCTGAGCGCCAAGATGGGGGTCAGCTCTGAGGTTGATCGCTCCTACGAGACCGAAAAGGAATGGCCTTCCGACATTCCCCGTCAGGGCGACTGCGCGGCCTATTACGGCTCACCCGGGACCGACGTGCAGCGCCAGCTGACGAAGATCGAGCTGCCGTTCCGTCTGCGGATCGACTGGAACCTCGAGCAGAGCGTGAGCGTCATCACCGTACACGAGAAGTGCGCCCCGCAGCTGCGCGCCGCGCTCATCGAGGTGCATGATCACTACGGCATCGAGGCGATGCGAGATCTTGGGATCGACCGATACGCAGGCGCCTACAACCACCGGCGGATGCGGGGCGGCTCGAGTTGGTCCATGCACGCCTACGGCTGCGCGATCGACTTCTACGCTGCGCCGAACGCGCTGCGCATGAACTGTCCGCAGGCGTTGTTCTGCGGCCCCGACTATCGGGATTTTCTAGACATCATGGAGGCCCACCAGTGGCTGCCCGCGATCCGCCTCTGGGGTGGAGATGCGATGCATTTCCAGAGGGCCACGCTGTGACAAAGGCCACCCTCTACCGCGACCGAAATTCCTTCCTGGCCGACCGGGTCGCCGGTTCGTTCTGGATCGGAGATCCCGATGACGACGGGATCCAGAGCTTCCTTTTCTTCTGCCCCTGCGGCTGTGAGGTGAAATCCGTCTTGCGCATCGGCAACGGCTTCAAGCCGAAGCTCGGGCCCAGCTGGTGCTGGAATGGCAGCACCACAGCGCCCGAACTGAGCCCTTCCGTCAACTGGGTAGGCCACTGGCACGGCTGGCTGCAGGACGGCGAATGGCGCAGCTGCTGACCGCCGCATTCCCCATCACCGACTGGCGCATCGCGCTGGTCCTCTCTGCGGCGCTGTGCCGCTTCCCCATGAAAGGACACACTCATGGACATCCTGACGTCGATCCTCGCCGATGCGGGGCTGCAGGAGGCACTTTTGGGCCTGTTCGGCATCCTCCTGACGATCATCATCAACCGCGCAGCCGGCGCTTTCACGGCGGCCACGGGCATCGCAATCGAGCGTGAGGCGCGCGAGGCGCTGCACTCGGCGATCAGGAGCGGCATCGAGGCGGCTCTCGCGCGAGGTCCTGAAGCGGGCCTCGACGAGATCAAGGCCCACGCGATCTTCCATGCTCAGCAGTCCGTCCCGGATGCGATCGAGCGCTTGGTGCCCGGCGACGGCGTCCTCGACCGATTGGCGCTGCGCTACTACCGCGAGGCGATGGAGAGAGTCGGCGTCGGGATTCCGATCATCAACTGAGCTGAAGATCGCGCCAAGTGGCCGGGTTTCCTGGACCAATACAGGACCCGGCCGTTCCTGCTGTACAGCGACACACTCACGGAACAGCGCAGAGATTGCACAGAAGAAACGATTCCGAGAAGCAAGTATTAGCGGCTGAAACACAGTCGTGATCATCTGCCGGCGCGGTGCCGGCGGTGGGCGGGCCGGGCCGCCACATTCCACTTTTCCCGGATCCCAGATCCGAACCGGATCGCAGAGACAGCTGCCTGCTGGTGGCTCGTCTGTCCCCGCCCGCGTGCTTTGGTCGGCACGCGGGCGCCCCTTCCTGTTTTTGCAACGAGGTGCCGAGATGCCTTCTGATGACCGTTTTGCCGCCCTCCCTGGGCAACCGAACCTGATCACGGCTGCAGACGCGGCGGCGATCTTTGTGCAAAATCGCTCGAGCGCGGCCGTCGAGGTCATCGGCACGGCAGACGCCACGCCGCCGGTGGACACCTCGGGCGGCATTCTGCTCGAGGGCAAGGGTGTGATCCTCAATGAGGCGCTGTCAGATCTGTTCCCTGGCGTGCCGGGCGTCGTGCGCGTCTGGATCTGGCCGACAGGCGATCACGCAGTCGAATTGAAGGTCAGCTATGCGTGAGTCCCTTCGCAGTTTTAGCTCTGCCCGGTTTGGCCGGCCGCGCAGAGGCTCCGCTCCCGTGCCTCCGCCTGCGGTCGACCCGTTGGCAACACCGCCGAACCTGTTCACCACGGCGCAGAGCGCCTTCACCGACACGGCGCATATCGACTTCCGGGGCAATTGGGAGGTGCAGAGCGGGCGCCTCGTCTGCACTGGCGCTGATGCCGGGCAGGCCGCGCGGCTGTCGCTGGCCGAGGCTATGACGCCCGGTCACGCTCTTTTCATCCATGCTGACCACCAGCCGACCGCCGGCGCGCTGCGGATGCGCTTTGCCTCGCCGGGCCTGTCGCCGAGCCGACAGCTCACCGACACACACATGGATTTCGAGTATATCACCTCTGGTGACTCAGCCTATGCGGCCACGCGGATCGACCTGCAGCCGACAGCGGACTACGCCGGCTCCGTCGATGACATTCAGGCCTACGATCTCTCCACGGTCGACCCGAACGATGTGCCCTGCTACGTGCTGCTCGTCGGTGGTGACAGCAACAGCGCCAATGCCACCTCGCAGCGCTTCGGCGACGAGATCCCGATGTCGGCGCGCGAAACGCCCTTCGACCCGGCAATCTGGTATCTGCCGGTCCTGCTCGCAACCGGAAATTACCCGACCACAGACAGCACCCGTCACGTCCCGCAGCCGTGTATCGAGCCAGTGGCTGCCGTTGAGGCGCGGCGCATGTCGCCTGTCCATGCGGTGGCCGGTGAACTGGTCGAGTGGTGCAAGGCGCGTGGCCGGCCTCTCCTGGTCATGGCCCTGGGTGATCCCGGCTCCGGCCTGCAAGGATCGAAAGGCGTGTGGGGCAGGGACGTAGTCCCGGACCCGGGCCAGCCTCAGATGTTCGACGAAATGCTGGCGATGAAAGCGGCGGTCGAGGCTCTTGGTCCGGCTCACGAGATCATCGGGGCCGTGTGGAGCATGGGCGCCAACGATCTGACCGGCGCGGGCTACACCGCCCCGGGCCAGTGGGTCGATCAGATGGTGCAGTTCGTCTCGGATGTTCGCGCAGACCTGGCTGACGTGCCGATGGTGCTCTGGTCAGTCGGGCAGCACTACGAGCCTTCCCCCTATGATGGCCGCGGCGCGGCGATGCTTGCGGCGCAGCTCCTCCTCGATAAAGACAGCGGCGACGCCCGGGCGATTGAGCGGTTCCGCGTGGTCACACCCGAAACCGGCAATGAGCTGAGCAACGCGGACGATCCGCATTACGACGCGCACGGCATGCAGCAGAACGGGCGCGACGCCGGTCAGGCCCTTCTCTCGCTGCTCGGATGACTGAGGACCTGGTGCGCCTGAGGCAATGCCTGGGCTTCAGGACTCGGCGCATGGCCCTTGTCGTGCTGGTGCTGTTTCTGCAGCGCAATGGCTGGGTCTATTCCCCCGATCATGTCGCGGATCGTCTCGCGCAAGTGATCGGATATGATCCGACCGAGGAGGCCGTGCGCGGCGCCGTCAAGGCGGCGAGGCAGGCCTTGGTACGCGCGGGGTGGCCAGTGCAGATCCGCGCGGAATACGGCATCGGCTATTGCGTGACGTGGCCTCGAGGGTGGAAAGTTCCTGAGCCTGGCGATAGTGCGGCCGCATGCGCCGCGGACATTTCGCCTCCATTACCTGCGCCTGCGGGCGCCAAACCATCTTGATGATGGCCGATCTGCCGCGCGCTGATCGCGACGCGACCGGCTGGGTGATGACCGATGCCGCGCTCGCCCGTCTCAAATGCCAATGCTGCGGCTGGCGCGGCCCGCCGGCAGAGATCCGGTTCGGCTGGTCGGCCGGGCTGCCAAGTCAGAGCGACAGGAACACGGGGGAGGCGAAGACCGATCGCGCGACGATCGTGAGAATCCGCTTGGCCAAGGGTTAGGAGCGCAAAGCGATCATCGAGGCGGCAATCCAAGCAATTCGGGAATGGCAGGACACGGGCGAGGCCGAGCTGCCAGTACAGCGGCTCGTCCGCGCGGCGCATGATGCGAGATCCTTCGATCGGGCCTAGCGGCAGTCGATCGAATAATAGATGTCGTGCATCTCGGCGCCGATCACGGTCACCTGTCGCAGCAACGCCTTGCGATCGGTGATCCGGTATCCATCGGCGCACCCCGGTGTTTCGCGCATGAGGCGGGCGAGTGCGGTCATGCGCAATTCCTCCGCCTGCTCGCTGTCATGCGGCGTGGCCATGTCGCCATAGGTGCGCCAGCGATAGGTGCCGGGATCTGCGCCCGGCTCGATATTGCCGAGCTTTAAGAAGTCCTGGGCGCAGCCGGCGAGCGCACCGAGGGCGAGCACGGCCGCGATCGCGGCTGATTTCCGAATATTTCTCAAGTCGTGGTCTCCTAGTCCTGTCGGGTTTCGGCCCCCTTGGGGGCGGCAAATTCAACGACGCGTTGCGCCGGGAGAGGATTTGAAATGACACAAAAGACCATGGTGCCCGGCGCCGCGCGCTTCCAGGGCGACAAGGCCGGTCAGGACGACTCACGAGTCTTTCCCTTGATTGAGGCTATGATCTGCCGACAATCGGCCGCCCGTTCGGTGTCCCCGAACATGTCCCAAGCCGATGCGGCAGCGGCCAGGACCTCGAGGGCCTGATCGCGTGATCCGCCCATTGCCAGAACCGGTCCGAACAGTGAGCCGACTTCGCCGACGACATCTGGGCGGCCTATTTGATTCGCTCCGGCCCAAGCCATGCTCAATTCATCAGCAATGGTCTTTAGCCCACCTATATGGTGGTCGCCGCGTTGCAGGCGTAGGCGCGCGCAGCTGAGGCGTATGTGGTTGAGGCTGTCGAGCATCCCCATGGCCTCTGCATCAGTGAGACGTGACAGATGCATGTCGAGCGCCGCGCCAATTTTTCCCTTGGCGCCGAGTACCTCCGCGATCTTACCCTTCGTCACGTCCTGCTGGGGCTTGTCTCTCAGCTCATCGAAGACTGGCAGCTCCTCCTCGAGGCGAATGCGCAGGCCCTCGTCGAGATCGCCGCGGGCTTCGAGCACATCTGCGATCTTGCCGTGCGTCACGGCCTGCTCCCGCTTGTCGCCAAGGGCCGCAACGATCGGCAGCGCCTCCTCTGTGAGGATTCTCAGTGCTTCATCGAAATCGCCGCAGGCGATTAGAATATCCGCGATCTTGCCCAGCGTAATAGCCTGCTCACGCTTGTCTTCAAGCGCCTGAAAGACCGGTAGTTCCTCCTCTATGCGGATGCGCAATGCCCCTTCGAGATCGCCACGGATCTTGAGTAAATCCGCGATCCGTCCCTTCGTTATCGCCACCGATCGCCTGTCCTCGAGCGCTTCGAACGCCGGCAGGACTTCCTCGGAGCGTAGACGCATAGCCTCTTCGAGATCGCCGCGAACCTCGTAAACATCTGAGATTTTACCCTTTGTCACCGCGATCGCCCGCTGGTCGCCGATTGCTTCGAGCAGCGGTAGGGCCTCCTCCGCGCGGATCCGCAAGGCCTCGTCGAAATCGCCATGGTTTTCGAGACAATCCGCTATTCTGAGCTTCGTATACGCAAACGACCGCTTGTCATTGAGCGCCACGAAGATCGGCAACTGTTCTTCTGTGCGGATACGCAGTGCCTCATCAAGATTTCCGCGGACTTCAAGTATGCCTGCGATCCTGCCATGCGTCACGGCTTGTTCTCGCCTGTCTCCGACCATTTCCAATACAGGAAGAACCTCTTCTTTGAGTATGCGCAAAGCCTCGTCGAGATCGCCACGAGCCTCGAGTACATCGGCGATCTTTAGCTTCGTCATCGCCACCGACCGCCTGTCCCCGAGTGCCTCGTAAACCGGTAGCTCCTCCTCGTGGCGTATGCGCAAGGCATCGTCGAGATCGCCGCGCGCCTCGAGCAGATCTGCGACCCTTCCCTTCGACACCGCTAGAGACAGCTCGTTTCTGAGAGATTCATGGATCGGGATTACCTCATCGGTGTAGATCCGCAGTGCCTGTTCTAAGTCGCCCCGATCATGCAGAAAATCTGCTCTTAGGCCGAGAAAAAAAGCGCGCCAGCCACTGTCAAGCGTATTTGATTGAAGCGCTTGCTCCAGAAGCCGGGCCTGCATGGCGATATCACCGGCTTGTCGAGCCGCATTAATTAGGAGGCCGCTGAGCGGGTGACTGGGGTCATGTCGTGCATCCGTCAAGCGATCCAGGGCAGGCTTCGCTAGCCTAAGCGCGGAGCAAGCCAAGCCGAGCCGGTTGAACAGATAGTCCGCGGCAGCTACCGTCGCCGCTTCTAAAACCTCCGGCTCAGGCGCCGTCGCGTGCAGGGCTAGGCGGCAGGCGGCGGTGGCGCGCTGGTCTCGGGCGAAATTCCCCTTCGCGTCGCGCCAAGCGCGTGCCAGCTCTGGCAGTGCGACATCTGCCGCCGACGCTCTCAAATCATCGTGCAGGCGGGGCGCCAACGGTCGGGCCAGCGGGTTAGCAGCCAAGTGCGGGAGCTCCTCCAGGCCGGGCCAACCCGCCATCGCTCCGAAATCGTCAAGAAGCCCAAGCGCGAGGAGCCGGCCTAGCCCCGCTTCCGGGTCGGATACTCCCAGCGCCCGGGCAGCAGCCGCCACCGCGTCGCGTGGTACCGGGACTTTCGCGTCAAAGAGGCAGGCCGCCGCGAGCACCTTCCGTTCGGCTTCCGTCAGGGCCGCGATATAGGTGTCAAAGCTCATCTGGGTGAAAAAGGCGAGCGCTTCGTTGCTGTCTTCAGGTGCGGTGCCGGTCTCGCGCCAGGTGGTCACAGCATTGACCGCCGCTCGGGCCGCTGCCTCCTCGCCCTTCAATACTGGGCCGGTCAGAACGTTCTGCAAGCCCGGGTTGCCCGCTGCGGCCTCAAGCGCTGCCGCAACGAGTTTTGCAGTATCGCTGTTGACCACGGCCTCCGCGCTTTGCGCTCGCGCCTTTGCCCTCCATTGTTTCTCTTGCTCGCTGCGGCGCATGCCCACCAGGGGCACCCGGATCAGTCCCGCCGCTGAGTCGCCTCCGGCACCGTCTGGCGCAGTGAAGTCGTAGCGGCTGGTGATTAGAAGCCGCGAAGTCCCTTGATGTGCATTGAATGCCCCAATGAGCGCGCCGAGCGCGGGACGCAAAGCCGGACGGGGCGCCGGCATGGTCTGGCCCGGCACCAAATCCTCTAGCGCCTG
>NZ_DS022276.1:3390065-3402922 GCF_000153725.1 Salipiger bermudensis HTCC2601
CCGCATCGAGAAACCTGGGAGAAGGCAGGCAGCGACGCCGAACGCGCGGGTCTAGCGCTGCTGCAGAGCGGACCACCGCCGCCGGGTCCCAGATAGACGCGCGCCAGATGCCAGTGCTGGCCCGGCGCCCCAAGGTCCGTTGGTGTCATCACCGCATGACGGGCGCGCGCTGCAGCGTAGGCCACCGTCTCGCCTCGGGCTAGCCCGGCATAAAGTGCCTCGGCGAAGGTCGCAGCATCGGCATCGTAGACCGACCCATCCCAGCCCAGCACGTGCGGGACACCAGCCGCCATCTGCCGCGCCAATGGTTCAGCTAGCTCAGGCGCCGCAGCTGGTCCGGCCTCTCGCCGTGGCGCTTCAGAGATCTCTCCGGGGGCCTCTGCAAGACCCTCGCGGCGGCCTTCCGATCGAGAGCCACTGGTGGCCAAGCCACGCTGACCAGTCCGGCAAGCGGAGAGGAACAGGAGCGGCGGTAACCGCTCGCCAAGCGCGTCAAGCAACCGGTCCGGTGTGACCGCGTCGCCCTTGCCCTCCTCGGTTTCTAGGAACAGCACATGACGCGCCGCGTCGCCCGTATGTTGAATGTCGCCATGACAGGAGAGGTGCAGGATATCGAAAGGACCGTCGCTATTGTGGCGTTCTGCCAAGATCTCGAGTTCTCCGCTCTCCTCGACGGTCAGGTGCAGCAGTGGCTGCCCTGTTACCCGGCTGCGGGTTGCCTCGAGGATAGCAGCCTCTTCCGCCTCGTAGTCTAGCTCATGCTGGCCCTCGGGCGCAGCCGCCATGAACAGCATCGCCAGGTCGGAGTGGTCGGGGGCAATGCCAAGAGCACGCGGGGCGAGCCTGCGCAGTGGCAGAAAGAGCCGCATACGATCTTCGGCGAGAAAGCCAGCGTCGTCGGCCAGCACCTCCCAAGGCGCGGCGAGAAGCGCGTCAGAGATCGCGCAGTCGCCGGTTCCGAGGACATCGAGTTCGCGCCGAGCGTTGGAAAGCCAGCCAGAAAGTGTTCCGTCATGGTTGAGCCATGCCAACATCGCGCGGCCAATAATCAGGACACTATTCTGATCGCCGCGCTCCACGGCTTCTGCGTAGTGCTGCGTCCAATTGTGAAGAAGCGGGAGGGGCCCAAGCAGGTCGCCAGAGTCGCCTGCCGCAGCGCTCTTCGGGAGCGGCTCACTTCGCTCATCGACGTGTTGCCAGACCCGACCATCACGCGCTTCGAGTGTAAGTAACATTTCGCGGACCCCTGCAAAAAAAAAGGAACAAGACAACTAGGAAGGGGCTATGTCGAATTTACCAATCAAATCAAACTTTGGATTCAGTCCGATCTCCCGCACTTTTCATTGTGATACGAGCAGCTGGGTGATGGGGTGTTCGGTGCACGCCCGTCTAAGATCCTGGAGCTGCGGGCGGGTAGGGCGTCCGAATGAAGTTCAGGTCGCCTGCGGAAACGCCAGATTTCCGTGTTTCCAGTTCTCTGTAGGCCATTGATCCATATAAGCGCCGAAAGTCTCCGAAAGGCGGAAATAATCGTTCCAATACAATTAAATTTTCACTCCTGCCGGGATCGCCAACGACCTCTCACCGCATTCAGGCCAGCCCCTTCTCATGGCCACAGCAACCCGAGGTAGGCGGCATAGCCACCTAGCAACACCACTCCTTCCCGCCGTCCAATCCGCAGGCCGCTTGCTGCGAAAAGCACCAGTAGCAACGACACGCCTACCATGAGGGGTGCGTCGAAGACCACGATCTCGGCTGGCACGCGCGACGGCGCGATCAGCGCCGTCGCCCCGCCGATGCCCAGCAGGTTGTAGATGTTCGATCCGACGACATTGCCGAAGGCCACGTCCCCCTGCCGTTTCAGCGCTGCAATGATCGAAGTGACAAGTTCGGGCATGGAGGTGCCGACCGCGACGATCGTAAGGCCGATCACGGTCTCGGACACATCAAAGCCACGGGCCAACGCCACCGCACCACTGACCAGGAAGGACCCGCCCAGAACCACTAGGGCCAGGCCTGCAAAGGCGATCAGCAGCGGCAGCGCCAGCCGCCCCGGGGCGTGGGGTGGCGCGAGCCCCGGATCGGCCAGGGCGAGTGCCTGGGTCTTGTCATGCAGTGCGCCGCCATCGGCCGCCCCGCGCTCCTGCCGGACGACAAAGGCGATGTAGCCAATCAGCAGGGCGACCAGCCCCAGGCCGGCCAAGCGCCCCAGGGGCACCGTCCATGCCAGGACCGCGAAGCCGGCGGCCACTGCCAGCATCACGGTCGCATCCCGGCGCAGCGCCGACCGTGCCACGATGATCGGACAGATCAGCGCCGAGACACCGGCGATCAATAGGATGTTGGCGATGTTGGAGCCCACCACGTTACCATAGGCGATGCCCGGCGAGCCGTTCAGCCCGGCCTGAACAGAGGTGACCAGTTCCGGCATTGAGGTGCCGAAGCCGACGAGGGTGAGGCCGATCACCAAGGGTGAGATGCCCAGGCGCTCTGCCGCCTGAACGGCACCCCTTACCAACAGCTCTCCGCCCGCTACTAAGAGGATCAAGCCGCCAAACAGCGGTATCCAAGTTTCCGTCATCTCGATTGCTCCCCCGGGCAGATTGTCTTCCAGGCATCAGATATCTGGAAAGGCAAGCTTGCCGACGCAAGGTGCGGAAGTGAATATCAGGGCGTCCGAGGTTCCTGGACGCGTCATTGCCTGTGGCGAGCGCAAGAGGGTGGGCTGATGCCGTCGGTGGGGCACTTCTATTGCCCCTAGCATGTTGTCGCTAAACGGGTTCTTTCAATGTTATTGCATCTTTGGCACACGTTGACGCTAGGTTATGTCGCTGATCTTGCATGCGTCTTGTTCAAGCTTTCTTCTCCAATAGAGACGGGCAACCCACGTTTATGGCGCTGCGCCGCTGGTGACCGCTTCGGCGTATCTAACGTGTTCGATGCGAGTAATCGTGGTGAGTATGTTCGAGAAACGGAGGCATTCAGGTGTTTGTTGAGATATTTGCTGGCGTCGTACAGGGGGTGGCTATCCTTGCTGTGGCAGCTGTAGCTATAGCTGTCTTTTCCAATGGTCCACTTGCTAATCGAGGGAAGTCAGGGTCGCGGCGACACTCATCGCCCACCGAGGGGCTTAGTGCACGCGACCACCGATATACGGAGCCACCCACTCGATAGATATTTGTCACTATTGGCACATCGATGCCTCCGGCCCTGGCTCGCCTCAGGTTTTCGAGCTGCAGGAGTGGCGGACGCCCGGAATAGGTGCAGCTCGGCTGGTCAGTTGGGCCGGCGGGGACGGGCTGATGGGATTTCTCTGTGGCCTGAGCGCGTTTCAAGATTCATGATCTGTTTTCGGTTTGTCTATTGAAACGTTTGGCGCAGTTCCGTTGTTCTTGCTGCGTTTTCCACGCTATCCTCAACCACCTCTATGGCGGCATGGATGAGCCCGAGCTCAAGATCATCGATGTGTTCATCTGCAAACTCCGCAAGAAGCTGAGCGAAGCGACGGGAGACGAGAACTACATCGAAACCGTCTGGGGCCGGGGCTACGTGCTGCGCGATCCCGAGCCGCGATCGGATGAGCCGCCCGCGATGGCCGCCTCTGCCTGAGCTGTCGGCTGGACGCCGCCGCTCCCGCGCCCTAAACCTTCCGCCAGACGGCTGAAAGACGGGGGCCCCGAGATGGCAGAGCAGGCGACAGGCGAAACCGCGGGCGAGATTGACGTCGAGGCCCTGAGCGAAGATCAGGCGCGGGCCGAGCTTGAGCGGCTGGCGGGGCTTCTGGCGCAGGCAAACCTCGCCTATCATACCGAGGACGCGCCCGAGATCAGCGATGCCGACTACGATGCGCTGAAGCGTCGGAACGTCGCGATCGAAGAGCGATTCCCCGAGCTCAAGCGCGAGGACAGCCCAAGCGAGCAGGTCGGCGCCGCGCTGGCCGAGGGGTTCGGCAAGATCCGTCACGCGCAGCGTATGATGTCGCTGTCGAATGCCTTCGATGACGACGAGGTGCGCGATTTCGATCGGGGGATCCGCCGCTACCTCGGGCTTGCCGAGGACGCGCCGCTGCCCTTCACCGCCGAGCCCAAGATCGACGGGCTGTCGCTGTCGCTGCGCTACGAGAACGGTGCCCTGATCCAGGCCGCGACCCGCGGAGACGGGGCCACGGGCGAGAACGTTACCGCCAATGCCCGCACCATCGACGACATTCCGCAACAGCTCGAGGGTGCGCCTGAGCTGCTCGAGGTGCGCGGCGAGGTCTACATGAGCCACGCCGATTTCGAGGCGCTGAACGAACGGCAGGAGGCGCGCGGCGGCAAACCCTTCGCCAACCCGCGCAATGCTGCTGCCGGCTCGCTGCGGCAGCTCGATCCCGAGATCACCCGTGCGCGCCCGCTGAAATTCTTCGCCTATGCCTGGGGGGAGCTCTCCGCGCCGCTGGCCGAGACCCAGATGGACGCCATCGAGCGTCTGGCCCAGCTCGGCTTCCAGACCAACCCGCTGACCCGGCTTTGCGATGGCCCGCAGGAGATGCTGGATCACTACGCCCAGATCGAGGAGCAGCGCGCGACGCTGGGCTATGACATCGACGGCGTGGTCTACAAGGTCAACGATCTTGCGCTGCAGGCGCGGCTCGGCTTTCGCTCGACGACACCCCGCTGGGCCATCGCCCACAAGTTTCCCGCCGAGCTCGCATGGACCCGGCTCGAGGCCATCGACATTCAGGTCGGCCGCACCGGCGCCCTCTCGCCGGTGGCGCGGCTCACGCCGGTGACGGTGGGCGGTGTCGTGGTGTCGAACGCCACGCTGCACAACGAGGATTACATCGCCGGGCGCGACGCCAGCGGCAACCCGATCCGCGACGGCAAGGACATCCGCGTCGGCGATTGGGTGCAGGTCTATCGCGCAGGCGACGTGATCCCGAAGATCGCCGATGTCGATCTGTCGAAGCGCCCCGACGGGGCCGAGCCCTACGCCTTCCCCGAGACCTGCCCGGAATGCGGCTCCGAGGCGATCCGCGAGGAGGGCGACGCCGTACGCCGCTGCTCGGGTGGTCTTATCTGTCCAGCGCAAGCGGTGGAAAAGATGAAGCATTTCGTGTCTCGATCCGCCTTCGATATCGAGGGGCTCGGGGCCAAGCAGGTCGAGCAGTTCTACCGTGACGGCTGGATTTCTGAACCGGCGGAAATCTTCACGTTGCGAGAGCGTTACGGCTCGGGGTTGCAGCAGCTCAAGAACCGCGAGGGCTGGGGGGAGAAGAGCGCGAACAACCTCTTTGATGCCATTGATGAGAAGAGGAAAATCGAACTCGGTCGCGTGCTTTTCTCGCTCGGGATCCGCCACGTGGGCGAGGTGGTCGCCAACGATCTCGCGCGCCACTACCTGAGCTGGTCCGCGATGATCGCCGCCATCGACGCGGCGCGCCCCGCCGCCGAGCGCTATCGGCGTGCAGAGCAGGCGGTCGAGGCCGAGCGCGTGGCGGCCAAGTCCGAGGGCCGCCGTGCCCGGCTCAAGGAGATCCGCGATGCCGCCTGGGCCGAAGACCCGGCGGTCTCGACCGAGGCGCGCGCCGCGTGGGACGATCTCGTCGGTGTCGACGGCATCGGCCAGACGGTTGCGGTTTCGCTGGTCACGTCCATGGGCCAGCCCACAGAACGCGCCTCGATCGACCGGCTGGTGGCTCAGCTCGACATTCAGGATGCCGAGCGGCCAGCCACCGACGGCAGCCCTGTCGCCGGAAAGACCGTGGTCTTCACCGGCAGCCTCGAAAAGATGACCCGCGCCGAAGCCAAGGCGCGGGCCGAGGCGCTCGGCGCCAAGGTCTCGGGCTCGGTGAGCAAGAAGACCGACATCGTCGTGGCGGGCCCGGGCGCGGGGTCGAAGGAGGCCAAGGCGCGCGAACTGGGGGTCGAGCTGATGGACGAGGACGCCTGGCTGGCGCTGATCGGAGGCTGAGCCGATGAGCCAGAGGCCCGAAGCCCTCTGGGCGCTCTTCGCCGAGCTCAAGACGCTGGACGGGGTCGGGCCGAAGACCGCGCAGGCGCTCGAGGGTCTCGACATCGTCGCGCCGCGTGATCTGCTTTTCACTCTGCCGCACGGGGTGATCGACCGCCGCCCGCGCGACAGTGTGCAGGATGCGAACCTTCCGGGCGTGGTCACGGTCGAGGTCACGGTCGGGCGGCACATGAAGCCGGCGCAGAAGGGCCGGCCCTATCGAATTCATGTCGAGGACGCGCAGACCGGCTTCCAGCTGGTGTTCTTCCACGGCCGCTCGGACTATCTCGGACGGGTATTGCCTGAGGGATCGCGGCGCATCGTGTCCGGGCGGGTCGAGCTCTTCGACGGTATGGCGCAGATGGTCCACCCGGACCACATCCTGCCGCCCGAGGAGGCCGCGAGCCTGCCCGCTTTCGAGCCGGTCTACCCGCTTACCGGCGGGGTGACGCAGAAGCTCATGGCACGGGCCAGCGCGGATGCACTGGCCAAGGCGCCGGAGCTCGACGAATGGATCGACGGGCCATTGAAGGCGCGCGAGGGCTGGCCGGACTGGCGCGCGGCGCTGGAGGCGGCACACGCCCCCTATGGCGCCGACGCTCTGTCCCCGGCGGCGCCTGCGCGGGCAAGGCTGGCCTATGACGAGTTGCTGGCGCATCAGCTCACCCTCGCGTTGGCTCGGGTGCATCGTCGAAAGGGCAGGGGGCGGTCCACGCGCGGTGACGGGGCGCTCCGGCGCAAGGTGCTGGCGGCGCTGCCGTTCCGGCCCACAGGCGCGCAGATGCGGGCGATGGACGAGATCGCCGAGGACATGGCGGGCGGTGAGCGCATGAACCGCCTGCTGCAGGGCGACGTGGGCGCCGGCAAGACGCTGGTGGCCTTCATGGCGCTGCTGGTTGCGGTCGAGGCCGGGGGGCAGGGCGTGATGATGGCCCCCACCGAGATCCTCGCGCGGCAGCATCTCGAGGGGCTGCGACCCCTTGCCGAGAGCGCCGGCGTGGTGGTCGAGATCCTCACCGGGCGCGACAAGGGCAGTGAGCGCAAGGCCAAGCTGGCGGCGCTGGAGCGCGGCGACATCCAGATCCTCGTGGGCACGCACGCGGTGTTTCAGGCCGACGTTGCGTTCCGTGACCTGCGCCTCGCCATCGTCGACGAACAGCATCGTTTCGGCGTGCGGCAGCGGCTCGAGCTGGGGCGCAAGGGAGCCGGCGCGGATGTTCTGGTGATGACCGCGACGCCGATCCCGCGGAGCCTCGCGCTGGCACAATACGGCGACATGGATGTCTCGGTGCTCGACGAGAAGCCGCCGGGGCGCAAGCCGATCCGCACCGCGCTGGTCTCGGCCGAGCGCATGCAGGAGGTGGTGGAGCATCTCGTGCAGGCGGTGGCCGAGGGGCGGCAGGCCTATTGGGTCTGTCCGCTGGTCGAGGAGAGCGAGGCGGTCGACCTGACCGCGGCCGAGGAGCGGTTCAAACGGCTCCGCGCGGTCCTGGGCGAGGGCGTGGTCGGCCTTGTTCACGGTCAGATGCCACCGGCGGAGAAGGACGCCGCCATGGCACGCTTCGTTGCGGGCGAGACTCAGGTCCTCGTGGCGACCACGGTGATCGAGGTTGGCGTCAACGTGCCAAACGCCACGATCATGGTGATCGAGCGCGCCGAATGGTTCGGTCTGGCGCAGCTGCACCAGCTGCGCGGCCGCGTGGGTCGGGGCGAGGGCGACAGCACCTGCCTGCTGATGTACCAGCCCCCCTTGGGTGAGGCGGGCATGAAGCGCCTCAAGACCCTCCGCGAGACCGAGGACGGGTTCCGTATCTCGGAGGTCGACCTCGAGATGCGCGGCGCGGGTGACCTGATCGGCACGGCGCAATCGGGCCTGCCACGCTTCAAGGTGGCCGATCTCGAGCACCAGTCCGGCCTGATGGCGATGGCGCAGAGCGACGCGCGCAAGCTGCTGGCCGACGACCCGACGCTCGAGAGCTCGCGCGGGCGGGCCGCGAAGATGTTGCTCTGGCTGATGCGGCAGGACGAGGCGATCCGGCTGATCTCGGTCGGGTAGCCCCGTTCTGCGCTTGAATGTTCTTATTTTGTTCATACCCGCGATCTACGGAAAATCAATATCTTAGCAGCGATCTGTCCGCATGTTCCTCTTCGTGTTCACATATGTTCTCAAAAAGTTCTTTACAGACCGTTCCCCCTGTGAGAACAAAGTGGCAACAAAGTTGAGAACAGGGATCGACACCATGATTGATACGCTTCGCAAGGTTCTTTCGCGCACCGACAACACGCTGATCCACGATATGATCGGCGGCGTCTCTCTGGTCGTCATCCTGATGGGGGCGCTTCACCTGCCCGGTTTCTGACAGTTTCTGCCTGCGGTCTTTCCGGTCGGTCCGGTCCGCGCGTCATCTGTCCCCGATGCGCGGCGGCTGTCCCCGCCTGATGCTCCACTGCCTGGGAGTGATGGCCGGTCCGACCTTTGATAAGACACGCCACTGACCGCCGCCTCCATGTCCCCCGGAGCGCGGCGGTTTTTTATGTGCTAAGGGAGTTTGCGAGGGGTGCGGGCGGGCCGCCGAGGCCTCAGGCGCTTTGCGCTTCGGCGGCCTGGCTTGCGGCCTCGGTGGCGGCGTCGAGCGCCAGCAGGATCGAGGCGTGGCGGTTCTTGTAGGCCTGCGCCGGACGCAGCACCTCGAGCTCCTGGAACGGCGCCGGTGGGGTCGGGCCGTCTTCCTTCAGCATCGCGCGCAGCGCGTCGCGCGCCGCGGCGATCTCTTCCGGGGTGCGCCCGACGATGGCGTCGCCCACCACCGCCGCAGAGGCCTGGCCAAGCGCGCAGGCCTTCACGTCCTGCGCGTAATCCGACACCACGCCATCGCGCATGGTCAGGTCGACCGTCACCGTCGAGCCGCAGAGCGGCGAGCGTTTCTTGACGCTGGCATCGGGCGCCTCGAGCCGGCCGGTGCGCGGGATGTCTGCCGCGAGGGCGAGGATGCGCTGCGAATAGAGTTTGATGAGGTCGGTCTCGGCGGACATGGCTTTCCCTTTCCGGTCTTGTCTCCTAAATAGGGGCGGATTTCCCGGCTGCAAAAGGATTTTTGCCCCATGAGCTTCGATCCCGAGACTTTGGTCTACGATGCCAAGGGCCTCATCCCCTGCATCGCGCAGGAGGCCGAGACCGGCGAGGTGCTGATGATGGCGTGGATGAACGCTGATGCGGTGGCACGTACGCTGGAGACCGGCCGGGTAACGTATTGGTCGCGCTCGCGCGCATCGTTCTGGGTCAAGGGCGAGAGCTCGGGCCACCTGCAGGAACTGGTGGAGCTGCGTGTCGATTGCGATCGCGACTGCCTGCTCGCGCTGGTGCGCCAGACCGGACCGGCCTGCCACACGAACCGGCGCTCGTGTTTCTATACCGCGCTGCGCGACGGGGACGAGGTCGAGATCATGGAGCCGATGGCGGAGTGAGCCGGGCGCTCTGTCCGCCGTCCTATTGGCGAGATTACAGCGGCAGTCCGGGGGCGCTGCCCCCGTCGCGGCTTTGCCGCGACTCCCCCGAGGTATTTTTGAACCAGAGAAGATCGGGGCGTGGGGCTCATAGGCCGACCATGCTGCGGATCTCTTGCGGGGTGCGGCCTTCGCTGCGGTAGAGAGCGATGGCGCGGGCGTCGTCGCGTTTGGCGAGACGCTTGCCGCTCTCGTCGCGGATCAGGCGGTGGTGGTGGTAGCGCGGGGTTGTCAGGTCCAAAAGGCCCTGGAGAAGCGCGTGGATGCGCGTGGCCTCGAAAAGGTCGCGGCCGCGGACCACGTCGGTGACGCCTTGCGCCGCGTCGTCGATCACCACCGCAAGGTGGTAGGCGGCGCCCATCTCTCGGCGCGCCAGCACGACGTCGCCGATGGTGGTGATCATCTCGTGCGCCGAGGTCTCGATCGCTCCGGTCTGGCCGTCGGGACCAGCGCCGGTTTCCACGAAGTGCAGCGGCCGGGCGAGGGTCGCGCAGGCGCGGGCCATGTCGAGCCGCAGCGTCGTGTCGGCTGGGCGTGGGCCCGTGGGCGGCACCGCCGGGCGGCAGGTGCTGGGGTAGATCAGCCCGTCCGGCCCGGTGAGGGACGTGCCTTCCTGCGGCGCCGAGAGCGCCTCGCGGATGTCGCGGCGGGTGCAGTGGCAGGGGTAGAGCAAGCCGCTCTCCCACAGCCGATCGAGCGCGGCCTCGTAGGCGTCGAGATGCTCGGATTCGCGCCGGCAGGGCGCGGGCCAGTCGAGGCCCAGCCAGCGCAGGTCGTCCTTGAGCTGCGCCTCCCATTCCGGGCGGGCGCGGCTGCGGTCGAGATCGTCGATGCGCAGCAGGAAGGTGCCGCCCGCCGCCGTGGCCATGTCGAAATTGAGCAGCGCCGAGTAGGCGTGGCCGAGATGCAGCGGACCGGTGGGCGAGGGGGCGAAGCGGGTGATCATGGCGCGCGACCCTAGGCGGAGCCTCGCGCGGCGGCAAGCGCCTGCGACACAATGGCAAGGCATGCGGGGGCAGGGCGTGCGGGCCTTTACGTTCTTGCGCGTTTGGCACTCTATGGGTGCAGGCGACTCGCAAGATGCATTTTTGAGTTGTCCTGTTTCTTTGCAATGGAGAGTTCAGATGAAGAGATTTGTCTTTTGTCTTGCCGCGCTCTGCGCCGGCACACCGGCCTTTGCCCTCGATCTGACCAGCCCCGATATCGGCGATGGCGCAACCATCGACGAGAGGTTCGTCTTCGATGGCTGGGGCTGTCCGGGCCAGAATGTGTCGCCGGAGCTGGCCTGGTCCGGTGCTCCGGAGGGCACGGCGTCCTATGCGCTGATGGTGCACGACCCGGACGCGCCGACCGGTGGTGCGGGCTTCTGGCACTGGATCGTGCTCGACATCCCCGCCGACACCGACGGGCTCGGGCAGAACGCCAGCGCCAAGGGTATGCCCGAGGGCGTTACGGTGATCGCCAATGATTTCGGTGCCGAGAGCTGGGGCGGCCCGTGCCCGCCCGAAGGCGACGGCGCGCATCGCTACAACATCACGCTCTACGCGCTGCCCGAGGCGCTTGGCCCGATGGAGGGCGCCTCGAAGGCGGTGATCGGCTTCACCGTCAATGCCAAGGCGCTCGACAAGGCGGTTCTGAGCGGCACCTACGGGCGCTGAGCTGCGGCCAGAAAAGACAGGGCGGCCTTGCGGGCCGCCCTCGTGTGTTGTCTCGCTCAGTCCTCGTCGCGCCAGGCGCGCTCGATGCGACGGGTGCGGCGCTCTTCGCCGGACTGGTAGATCAGGATCCAGGCGAGCAGGATGAACATCGGGTGGGTCAGTCCGCCCGAGAAGATGATCGCCGGCACCCAGACGAGAAACACCACGATCGACAGGATCGGCCGCCCGGTTAACAGGATCGACAGCGGCGGCAGCAGCAGCGCGAGGACGTAATTCATGCGGGCACCTCCTGCGTCGCGAGCCAGCCGGTCCATTCCGCCTTGGCGCGGTCGGTGTAGGCCTTATAGCGGTCCTTGCGGCCGCGGCGCCCGCCCTTGAGCCCGTCGACCGGGCGGAACAGGCCGAAATTGACGTTCATCGGCTGGAAGGTCTTGGCCTCGGCGCCGCCGGTGATGTGGTGGATCAGCGCGCCATGGGCGGTGTCCTGCGGGATCTCGGGGAGCGGACGGCCGAGGATCTCGGCGGCGGCCATGCGGCCCGCGGCAAGGCCCATGGCCGAGGACTCAACGTAGCCCTCGACGCCGGTGATCTGGCCGGCGAAGCGGATATTGGGCTTCGAGCGCAGGCGCATCTGGGCATCGAGCAGGGTGGGCGAGTTGAGGAACGTGTTGCGGTGAATGCCGCCGAGCCGCGCGAACTTGGCCTCCTCGAGGCCCGGGATCATCCGGAACACCTCGGTCTGGGCGCCGTACTTCATCTTGGTCTGGAAGCCGACGATGTTGTAGAGCGTGCCGAGCGCGTTGTCTCGGCGCAGCTGCACCACCGCATAGGCCTTTTCCTCGGGCTTGTGGCTGTTGGTGAGGCCAATGGGCTTCATCGGGCCATGGCGCAGGGTCTCGCGGCCGCGCTCGGCCATCACCTCGATGGGCAGGCAGCCGTCGAAATAGCCCGCGGTTTCGCCCTCGTGGAAGGCGGTCTTGTCGGCGGCGAGCAGCGCGTCGATGAAGGCCTCGTATTGCGGCTTGGTCATCGGACAGTTGATGTAGGCCTTGCGCTCTTCCTCGGTCTCGCCCTTGTCATAGCGCGACTGCAGCCAGGCCACGTCCATGTCGATGCTGTCGAAATAGACGATGGGCGCGATGGCATCGAAGAAGGCGAGCGCGTCGGCGCCGGTCTCGCGGGCGATGGCCGCGCCGAGCGCGGACGAGGTCAGCGGGCCGGTGGCAAAGATCCACTGGCCGTCCTCGGGCAGCTCGGTGATCTCTTCATCGGAGACCGAGACATTGGGGTGGTCGCGCAGCACCTGGGTGACACCGGCCGAGAACGCATCGCGGTCGACCGCGAGCGCACCGCCCGCGGGCAGGCGGTGGGTATAGGCCTGCCGCATCACCAGCCCGCCGGCCTGCAGCATCTCCCAGTGCAGGAGGCCCACGGCGTTTTGCTCGTGATCGTCCGAGCGGAACGAATTCGAGCAGACCATCTCGGCGAGGTCGCCGGTGCGGTGAGCGAAGGTTTCAACCTTGGGGCGCATTTCGTGGATCACCACGGGAATGCCGGCCTCCGCGGCCTGCCAGGCGGCTTCCGAACCGGCCATGCCGCCGCCGACGATATGCAATCTCTGTGTCATGAAGGGGCAGATAGGGGATCGCGAGGCCGGTGTTAAGGGGCAAGATGCGCCACCGGGCCGCGGATCGTGCGGGA
>NZ_DS022276.1:3403344-3448549 GCF_000153725.1 Salipiger bermudensis HTCC2601
ACCGCGCGAGGGCGATCTGGGCGGCCTTGGTCGCTCCGTAATTGCCGTAAAAGCGCGCGCCCGCATGCGGGTCGTCGAAGAACAGCGCCTGGCCGGTCTCGCCCAGCAGCGGTGCCATGTAGGGCACGAGATAGCCCATCGGTGCCACGTTGATGTCGAGCGCCTTCTGGAAGTCCTTGGGCTCCATGAGGCTCGCCGGCGCCAGCGGCGCGGCGTGGATCGCCGTGTGGACCCAGAGCGCGGCACCGCCCCAGCGGTCGTAGACCGAGCGGCAGAGCTGCGCCATGGCGTCGCGCTTGGTGATGTCCATGGGGGCCAGCGTGGCGCTGCCGCCGCGAGCCTTGATGCGGTCGTCGAGATCCTCGAGCCCGCCCACGGTGCGGGCGACGGCGACGACGTGGTAGCGGGGCGCGAGCGCCTCGGCGAGGGCGAAGCCCAGGCCGCGCGAGGCGCCGGTGACGATGGCAATCTGGTCGGTCATGCCTGCCCCATTGGCCCGCTCGGCGGGGTTTGTCAACGTCCGCCGAGCTGCTCGAGCCAGTAGGCCTTGCCGCCCCGCGCCAGCGCGATGCGACCGGTATCGATTGCCACCACCTGGCGGCCGTTCACCCGATCGCCAAGCGCCACCGTGTCGAGCCGCCCGTTGGGCAGACGCACGAGCGCTTCCGGGGCGGTCTCGTTGCCGAACACGCCAAGCAGCATCGGGCCGGTGCGCGGCATATCAACGGATTCAGTGGCGCGTTCTGCGACCTGTCTCGGGGTTTGTTGCTGAGCCATTCTGGCCATCCTCCTGTCTGGTCCCCTTGGGATGGACGGCTGGATAAAGCCGGTGGACCGGACAGGAAAGACGGGGTGCCGTCACGCCGCCGTGAGTTCGGGGCAGCCTTGGCGGAAAATTGGCGGGAAGGAGCCGGCGCGCCGGCAAGGGCGCGCCGATGCGGCGATTATTCCGCCGCCTTGAGCTTGAAGCCCTTCTCGATCATGTCGGCCGGTTCGACCGGGTACTCGCCCGAGAAGCAGGCATCGCAATATTGCGGGCAGCTGTTGTTGCGGCCCTCGGATTCGCCTGCGGCGCGGTAGAGACCGTCAAGAGAGATGAATTTCAGCGAGTCGACGCCAAGGTGCTCGCACATCTCGTCCTCGGACATGGTCGCGGCCAGCAGCTTCTCGCGCTGGGGCGTGTCGACGCCGTAGAAGCAGGGCCACGCGGTCGGCGGCGAGGCGATGCGGAAATGCACCTCGGCGGCGCCGGCATCGAGGATCATTTCCTTGATCTTGCGCGAGGTGGTGCCGCGCACCACCGAGTCGTCGACCAGCACCACGCGCTTGCCGCGGATCAGGGCGCGGTTGACGTTGAGCTTGAGGCGCACCCCCATGTTGCGGATCTGCTCGGTGGGCTCGATGAAGGTCCGGCCCATGTACTGGTTGCGGATGATCCCCATGCCATAGGGAATGCCGCTCTCGTGGGCGTAGCCGATCGCCGCCGGGGTGCCGCTGTCGGGCACCGGGCAGACGAGGTCGGCCTCGATCGGGGCCTCGCGGGCCAGCTCGACGCCGATCTGGCGGCGGGTCTCGTAGACCGAGCGGCCGCCGATGATCGAATCGGGGCGCGAGAAATAGACGTGTTCGAAGATGCAGAAGCGCGAGTTGCGGCTGCGGAAGGGATGCGTGCTTTCGACCCCCTTCTCGGTGATCACCACCATCTCGCCGGGCTCGATCTCGCGCACGTACTCGGCGCCGATGATGTCGAGCGCGCAGGTCTCGGACGAGAGGCACCAGCCGTCGCCAACCTTGCCCAGCACCAGCGGCCGCACACCGAGCGCATCGCGCACGCCGATCAGCTTGGTCCGGGTCATGGCGACGACCGAGAAGGCGCCCTCGACACGGCGCAGCGCGTCTTCCATCCGGGCCGGGATGTCGCGCTGCAGCGAGCGCGCCATCAGGTGGATGATGCATTCGCTGTCCGACGAGCTCTGGAAGATCGAGCCGCGCTCGATCAGCTCGCGGCGCAGGGCCTCGGCATTGGTGATGTTGCCGTTATGGGCAATCGCCGCGCCGCCCATCGAGAACTCGCCGAAGAAGGGCTGGACGTCGCGGATCTGCGCGCCCTTGGAGCCGGCGGTGGAGTAGCGCACATGGCCGATGGCCAGCGCGCCGGGCAGGGTTTCCATCAGCGACTGCTTGGTGAAGTTGTCGCGGACATAGCCGAAGCGGCGTGCCGAATTGAAGCCGTGCTCGGGGTGGTAGGAGACGATCCCACCGGCTTCCTGACCGCGATGTTGCAGGGCATGAAGGCCGAGGGCGACGAAATTGGCGGCGTCGGTGACGCCGATCATTCCGAAGACCCCGCATTCCTCGTGCAGCGTGTCGCCGTCGACGGCATCGAAATCAAAGGGATGGGCGGGGGGCATATGGCGCTCGGACAAGGGCAGCTCCGAATCCGGTATTGGGGAGAGATGGCCCCCACATAATCGCATCCGCGATACATGTCACGGAAGGATCATAAAACTCTGGGTTCGCGCAATCACAGCGCGAGTCGACGCCGCGCAGGCGCGACGCATTGCCGCGATCTGCCACTGGCACGTGCAGAAATCCGCTCTAGGTGATGCTGCGACCGCATTTGGAGACCTCGGCATGGACACATTCCTCGGCCTCGACGCAACGCTGCTGGCACGCATCCAGTTCGGCTTTACGGTGTCGTTCCACTTCATCTTCCCGTCGATCAGCATCGGCCTCGCGAGTTACCTCGCGGTGCTGAACGGGTTGTATCTTTGGACGCGGGATGAAGTGTACCTCCGGGTGTTCAACTTCTGGGTCAAGATCTTTGCCATCGCCTTCGGCATGGGCGTGGTCTCGGGCATCGTCATGTCCTACCAGTTTGGCACCAACTGGTCGGTGTTCTCGGATCTGGCAGGGCCCGTGGTCGGACCGCTCATGGCCTACGAGGTGCTGACGGCGTTCTTTCTCGAAGCCGGCTTCCTCGGCATCATGCTCTTCGGCCGCGACAAGGTGGGGCCGGGTCTGCACATGTTCGCGACCGCCATGGTCGCGGTGGGCACGGCGATCTCGGCCACTTGGATCCTGTCGGTGAACTCGTGGATGCAGACGCCGCAGGGGTTCGGCATGAACGCCGACGGTCAGTTCATTCCCGAGGACTGGTGGGCCATCGTCTTCACGCCCTCGTTCCCGTATCGGTTGGCGCACACGCTCACCGCCGCCTACCTCACCACCGCCTTCATCGTTGGCGGCGTCGGCGGCTGGCAGTTGCTGCGGGGGCGGGCACACAACGCCGCAGCGCGGCGGATGTTCTCGATGGCGATGTGGATGATCGTTGTGACCGCGCCGCTGCAGGTCATGGTGGGCCACGAGCACGGGCTTAACACGCTCGAGCATCAACCGGTGAAGATCGCCGCGATGGAGGGGCATTTCCACAGCCACGAGGACGGCGCGCCGCTGATCCTCTTCGGCCTGCCGGACCAGGAGGCGGGCGAGATGCGCTACGAGCTTTCGATCCCGCATCTGAGCTCGGTGATCTTCGGGCTGGGCTGGAACGGGGCGATGGAGGGGCTCGACGTGGTGCCCGACGAAGAGGAGCCGCCGGTGGCGGTGATCTTCTGGTCGTTCCGCGTCATGGTCGGCCTCGGCTTCCTGATGGTGGGCGCCGGTCTCTGGGGGCTGTATGCGCGCTGGCGCGGGCATCTCTACGCCTCGCCCTGGCTCTGGCGGGCGATGGTGGCGATGGGGCCGTCGGGGCTGGTGGCGGTGATCGCCGGCTGGATCACCACCGAGGTCGGACGGCAGCCCTATGTCGTCTACAACCAGCTTCGTACCGCCGACGCGGTCTCGCCGCTGGGGGCGAGCGCGGTGGGCTGGTCGCTGATCGCCTTCATCGTGATCTATTTCGCGGTGTTCGGGGCAGGGGTGCTCTACATCCTGCGGCTCATGCATCGCGAGCCCGACACGGGCGAGGACGATGCGGACGCCGAGCCCGGTCCGACCCGCGCCGCCGGCATCACGCCCCAGCAACAGATGGACCGGGGCCGCGCGGCCCCGGCGGAATGAGCCGGAGGAACGCGCAATGGCACTCGATCTGACCACCGCATGGGCGCTGCTGCTGGCCTTCGCCGTCTTCGTCTACGTGGTGCTCGACGGTTTCGACCTCGGGCTCGGCATCCTTTACCCGTTCTTCCCCAAGAAGGACGACCGCGACCTGATGATGAACACCGTCGCCCCGGTCTGGGACGGCAACGAGACGTGGCTGGTGCTGGGCGGAGGCGGGCTCTTCGCGGCCTTTCCACTGGCCTATGCCATCATTCTGCCGGCGACCTACCCGCTGATCATCGCCATGCTGCTTGCGCTGGTCTTCCGCGGGGTGGCCTTCGAGTTCCGCTGGCGCTCGACCAGCCGGTTCTCGCGCTGGAGCTGGGACATGGCCTTCATGGGCGGCTCGACCGTGGCGGCGCTGGCGCAGGGCATGACGCTGGGAACGCTCTTGCAGGGCATCACCGTCGAGGGCCGCGCCTACGCCGGCGGCTGGTGGGACTGGCTGACGCCGTTCACGCTGCTCTGCGGGGTCGCTGTGGTGGCGGGCTACGCGCTGCTGGGCGCCTGCTGGCTCAACCTCAAAACCGAGGGCGAGATCCAGGAACGCTCGCGCTGGATGGCGCGGATCGCCGGGCTGCTGACCGTCGCCGGCATCGTCGCGGTGAGCGCGGCGACCCCCTTCCTCGAGACCGCTTACTTCGAGCGTTGGCTGGCCTGGCCAGGCATTCTCGAGGTGGCCATCGTGCCGGTGCTGGTTGGTGTGCTGACGTTGTGGCTGGCGCGGTCGCTGACCTCCGGCAAGGGGCCGGACTGGCTTCCCTTCGTGCTGGCGCTGGGTCTGTTCCTGCTGTGCTTCGCGGGGCTTGGCGTGTCGATGTGGCCCTATGTGATCCCGCCCTCTGTGACGCTCGAACAGGCCGCCGCGCCAGAGAGTTCGCAGCTCTTCATGTTCGTGGGCGCGGTGGTGCTGGTGCCGATCATCCTTGCCTACACCATCTACGCCTACTGGGTGTTTCGCGGCAAGCTTCAGCTCGGCGAGGGCTATCACTGATGGCGGCGCGGCTGCGCAGGGTCGGGTGGTTCGTGCTGCTGTATTTGTGCGGGCTCGCCGCGGTCGGGGCGGTGGCCTACGCGATCCGGGTCGTGCTGCTGTAGGGGCGGGCAATTAGGTGCGCGCTGTGCAAGGCGAGGGGCTGATGCTGCAGCTTTCGGGCGGCCCCTCGCTCAAGGCACGCGCGGGATCGGCGCCAATGGCCCTGCGCATCGCCGGGTCAGCCGTTTGCGGCGAGGTCCGAGCGATGTGGGGCGCGGAATCAAGGCCGTAGGCCGCCGCGCCATCGGTCATGCTGAAAGCATGCCTCCGGCATGACCCGCCCCCGGGCTGGTGATATGGTGGGGCTGGGTACTCAGCTTCGAGGTCCTTCGGACTCGGCCGAGATAAATCGAGAAATTCGATTTGTCATTCGCCACCCCGCAGGCCGGCGACGGCGCGGCGGGTCGAGAGGTCGCAAGCGTCTCTGGAAACGAAAACGCGCGGCCGAGAAGGCCGCGCGCTTTGCATTCCGGGAAGCCTATTTGGCTCAGGCGTCGTTCGGGCCCGGCGCCTGGCAGACTGCGACCAGTTCTTCGTATTGGCGGGTCACCCAGCCGAGCGCGGCCTCGGGGTTCTGGTCCTCGATGCGGTCGGTGAACTGGGCGAAAACCGCCGCCGAGCGCGAGTCGTCGATCATCGGGATGCCCTGCGCGGTGATCACCGTCTGGTAGACGAAGAAGCCGATCGCCACGAGCAGGATGCCGCGTGCGACGCCGAACATGAAGCCAAGCCCCTGATCGAGCCCGCCAAGCGCCGAGCGCTGCACCAGGCTCGAGAACACCGGGGTGAACAGCGAGATGATCACCAGCGCCAGCGCCAGCACCGCGGCGAAGGCTGCGATCAGCGACAGCTCGCAGCTGTCGGTGAGGAACTCGCCGATCACCGGCGCTTCCTGCACCAGCGGCTGCACCTGAGGCGCGAACATGTAGGCCAGGATGGCGGCGGCAATCCAGCCGGCGATCGCCAGGGCCTCGCGGACGAGGCCGCGGGAATAGGCCAGCAGCGCCGACAGCACGATGACGACGGCAACGACGCCATCAACTACAGTGAAACCTTCCATCCGATCCTGTCCCTTGTCGTCCCGGTCTGTGCGGGCCCTCTTAACCGGCGCCGAAGACCTCGCCAACCACGCTGGCGAGATCCGCCATTTCGGTCAGCTCCATCCCGGAACCCTTGGCCTTGCCGCCGCGCGGCAGAATGGCTGTGGAGAAACCAAGTTTCTGCGCCTCTTTCAACCGGTTTTCGGTCTGACCCACCGGACGCAGCGCGCCAGAGAGGCTGATTTCTCCGAAAACCACCGTCTCGGGCGGAACTGCCACATCCTCGCGCGCCGACAGAAGGGCTGCGGCAACGGCGAGATCGGCGGCCGGCTCGCTTACCTTCATGCCACCCGCCACGTTGAGATAGACGTCGAGCCCGGCGAAGGGGATGCCACACCGCGCCTCGAGCACCGCGAGGATCATCGCCAGCCGGCTGCCGTCCCAGCCCACCACCGTGCGGCGCGGGTTGGCCTGCGGCGTGGGCGCGACCAGCGCCTGGAACTCGACCAGAACAGGGCGGGTGCCCTCGATGCCCGAAAACACCACCGATCCGGGGGCCGGCTTGCCGCGCTCGGACAGGAACAGCGCCGAGGGGTTTGCCACCTCCGAAAGCCCCGCGCCGGTCATCTCGAAGACGCCGATCTCGTCAGCCGGGCCGAAGCGGTTCTTGACGCTGCGCAGGATGCGGAACTGGTGGCCGCGCTCGCCCTCGAAATACAGCACCGTGTCGACCATGTGCTCGACCACGCGAGGGCCGGCGATCTGGCCGTCCTTGGTCACGTGGCCGACCATGATGACGCTGGTGTTGCGGCTCTTGGCGAAGGTCGTGAGCTCATGCGCGGCGGCACGCACCTGCGCCACCGAGCCCGGCGCCGAGCCCACGTTGTCGGCCCACATGGTCTGGATCGAGTCGATGATCGCCAGCGTCGGGCGCTCTTCCTCGAGCGTGGTCAGGATGTCGCGCAGGTTGGTCTCGGCGGCGAGCTTGACCGGCGCCTGTTCGAGACCCAGCCGCTGCGCCCGCATCCGCACCTGCGCGCTGGCCTCTTCGCCGCTGGCATAGATCACCTTGAGCCCGGCCTGCGCGAAGGCGGCAGCGGCCTGAAGCAGCAGCGTCGATTTGCCGATGCCCGGATCGCCGCCCACGAGGATCGCCGAGCCCGGGACCAGCCCGCCACCCAGCACCCGGTCGAGCTCGCCGATGGCGCAGGCGGTGCGTGGCGGCGGCGCTTCGGGATGCGACAGGTCGGTCAGCTTGGCAGCGCGGCCACGCGCGTTGCCGAGGGTCTTGCCGGAAGGGCCGCTCGACAGCGGCGCCTCCTCGACGATGGTGTTCCATTCGCCGCAGGCTTCACAGCGCCCCGACCATTTCGAGGTGGTGTTGCCGCAGGACTGGCAGACAAAATTGGTGGATGCACGCGCCATGCCGCCTCTTTGGCGCAGCGGCCGGTGAGGTGCAAGCACCTCGGAACGCGGCGAGAGTTATTCCGCCGCGCGCCGCGCCAGCATCGCCACCACCGGCTCGGGATGGGCGGTCTCGTGTTCGTCGTCCTCGTAGTGATCCGGCCCCGTGACCCAGCCGGACTGCACGTTGCTCAGCGTGGCGACATTCTGCGCCGGCTCCTGGTGTTCGGACACGTTGATCTCGGGCAGGATGCCTTCGAGCTGTTCGCAGAGCCGTGTCAGCTGGGCCTCGGCCACGTCCTCTTCGAGCTCGACGCGCATGTGCCAGTTGTGGATCTCGTTGGCGACGCGCTTGGCCTCTTCGAGGCGGATGTTGAAATCCTCGATCTCCTGCTGGCGCGCGGTGAGGAAATCGCGAGCGCGCTGCACCTTGCTGTCGGAATAGACCTCGGCCAGCTCGTGCGAGACGTGGCTCATCTGGGCCGCCACCTCGAGCACCGACGGCTCCAGATCGCCGAGATCGGGATGATCGCGCAGGAAGGCGATGCGCTCGCGCACCGAATCGAACTCCGAAGACATGGTGAACACACCCTCGCGGTCGGCCCGGTGCGAAGCGGCATAGGCGCGGGCAACGTCGCGCATGGTCATGTGAAAGCGCCGGTGCGAGTTTTCCAGCGTCATGATGCGGGCGTTGGAGGGCAGGAAGAACATCAGCCCCAACGCCAGCGCGGTAAGGCCGAGCTGGATGTAGATGCCGGCCTGCGGCACGACCTGATCTCCGAAGGTGAGCGGCATGGTCAGCCACTCGGCGTAACCGAGCGCGGCGGCGGCAGAATATGCGCCAAGGCCAAGTCCAAGGGAGAGGATCAGCAGGAAGGAGACCCGCTGCATGAGATATTGGATGAGTAGGGCCGTGGCACGCATCTGCGTCATCATGGGTCTATGCCCCCGGGAAAATTATGAATTGCATAAATCGACAACGGCAAGAATACGCCGAAGGTTGCAATTTCACCTAGATTTTTTTTGAAGGCGGCGAGAGCAACCCGGTCGAGGTTAGGTAATTCTTAACCGAATCAGAGAACTGTTTCCTGATACAGGTCAACTGTGGCGTGTTTTATCCCGGGATTCCGCCAACGAAATCAGGAGCGATGCGAGGATGCAGCCGGTGAACAGGTAGAGCCCCCAAGCGGTCTCGATCCGGCCCACGCCGATGCCCTTGGCCAGCGTGATATAGACCGCGATGAGGAAGATATCGGCCATTGCCAGCTTGCCGAGGATGTTGACGGCGGGCAGGGCGCGCCGGTCGAGCAGGCCGAACTGGATGAGTGCAAGGCCCAGTGTCTTGAGCCACGGCGCGAAGAGCGCAAAGACCGTGACAATGAGCGCGAGAAAGATGTCGCTGTCCCACAGCGCCTGAAGCCCGGACAGCACGCTGATCTCGTCCAGCCCGAAGAGCGGCAGGAAACCCGCGCGCACCAGCGGCGCCGCCCAAGCCACCGGATAGAGCACGAGAAGCGCGAGATTCGCGGCTTTCAGCACCGGTACGGTCAGGCGCGGGGCGGCCATCGCCTCAGACCAGACGCGTGGCGAGCCAGAGGCCAAAAAGGAGGATCAGCAGAACCACATGCGCGATGTCGAGCCCCCGTCCGCGGCTGCCGGGCAGGTAGGCGCTGGCGGCCAGGACGAGCGAGGGGATCAGCAAAGGCAGGATGCCGCCGCCCATAGCCATGAACCGCGCCGCCGCTCCGGCCACGGCGCCCCCGGTCAGCCCGGCCACCGGGGCAAGGAGCACGATGGCCCCGAACACCGCCAGCACCAGCGCCACCACCGCCGCCCCACGGGACGGGCCGGCGGCGCGCATCGCGCGGGCCAGCGCCAGCGCGGCGACAAGCTCGAGGAAGATGAAGCGCTTGAAGATCAGGAAGGCAAGCAGGATGGGAGTGGGCTCTAGCATGGTTTACCTCACGGCCTCGATCGGGCCCTCGGCGCGCCCGTGGATGAATTGTTGCAGATAGGGGTCGGCGGCGCGGTCCATCTCGGCCACAGGGCCAGTCCACTTGATGACGCCGTCATGCAGCATCGCCACGTCATCGGCGATGGCGCGCACCGAGCTCATGTCATGGGTGATGGTCATCGCGGTGGCCCCCATCTCGGTGACGATCTCGCGGATCAGATCGTTGATCACGCCGGCCATGATCGGGTCGAGCCCGGTGGTGGGCTCGTCGAAGAAGATGATCTCGGGGTCGGCGGCGATGGCGCGGGCGAGGCCCACGCGCTTCTGCATCCCGCCCGAGAGCTCGGCCGGGAAGGCATCGGCCACGTCCGGGGTCAGCCCGACGCGGCGCAGCTTCTCGATGGCGATCTCGCGCGCCTCGCGTTTGGGGCGCTTCAGCGCGCCGCGCAGCAGGCGGAAGGCGACGTTCTGCCAGACCGGCAGCGAGTCGAAGAGCGCGCCCCCCTGGAACAGCATTCCGAAGCGGGCGAGAAAGGCGTCGCGGTCGCCCTCGTGCATGTCATGGCCATCGACGAAGATCTGCCCGGCATCGGGCTCGATCAGCCCGAGGATGCATTTCAGCGTCACCGATTTGCCGGAGCCCGAGCCGCCGATGATCACCATCGAGGTGCCGCGCGGGATGCTCAGATGCACGTCGCGCAGCACGGTCTTGTCGCCGAAGGCCTTGGCCACGTGGCGCATCTCGATCATCGGGGGCAGCGCGTCGGTCATATCGAGAAGAACACCCCCGTGAGCAGGAAATTCGCCGCAAGGATCAGCACCGCTGCCGCTTCGACCGAGCCCTTGGTGGCGCGGCCCACGCCCTGCGCGCCGCGACCGGACTGCATGCCGTAGAAGCACCCCATCAGCGCCGCGATGCCGCCGAAGGCGCAGCCCTTGACCAGCGACGACACGATGTCGAGGGGCTCGAGGAAATCGACGGTGTTCTCGAGATAGGCCGCCGGGTTGAAGCCGAGCGAGCCGGTGGCGACGAAATAGCCGCCGAAGATGCCGATCACGTCGCCGACCGCCACCAACAGCGGCACCACGATCAGCGCCGCGAGGAGGCGCGGGACGACGAGGTATTTCATCGGGTGGGTCGAGAGCGTCACGAGCGCGTCGATCTGCTCGGTCACCTTCATCGTGGCGATCTCGGCGGCGATGCTCGAGGTCACCCGCGCGGCGATCATCAGCCCCACCAGCACCGGCCCGAGCTCGCGCACCATGCCGATGGCGACGATCTGCGGCACCACCGCCTCGGCATTGAAGCGGGCGCCGCCGGAATAGATCTGCAGCGCCAGCGCGCCGCCGGTGAACACCGCCGTCAGCCCCACCACCGGCAGCGACAGCCAGCCGATCTGCAACAGCGCGTTGAGGAACTCGCGGCCGTAGACCGGCGGGCGCACCACATGGCTGATCGCAGCACACGCAAAAAGTGCGACGCGCCCGATGGCGGCAAGCAACCCAAGAGCCGCGCGGCCGATCAGCGCCAGTGGCGTGGCGAGGCTCATGCCCCGGTATAGGTCCGGGCGTAGCGGTTGCCGAGCGAGGTCAGAACCTCGTAGCCGATGGTGCCGATGGCGTCGGCCACGGTGTCGACGCTTTGCTTCTGGCCCAGAAGCTCGACCTGCTCGGGCACCTCCTTGAGCGTGGTGACGTCGATGGTGATCAGGTCCATCGAGACCCGGCCGAGGATCTTGCAGCGCGTGTTTCCAGCCCAGACATAGCCCTTCTTGGCCAGCGCCCGGTGGATGCCGTCGGCATAGCCTGCAGCAATCGTGGCGACCTTGGTGGGCACGCGCGCCACCCAAGCGTTGCCATAGCCCACCGACTCGCCCGGCGTGACCTCGCGGGTCTGGATCACCGGCAGCATGAGTTCGACCACGGGTGTCGCATCCGCGAAGGGCAGACCGCCATAGATCCCGATGCCGGGGCGGGTGAGCTCGAAATGGTAGTCCGGGCCCATCAGGATGCCGCCGGTGGCCGAAAGCGAGCGCGGCGCATCGATGTCGTCGGTCATCTCGCGGAAAGTGCGCAGCTGCAGCGCGTTCATGCCATGCTCGGGCTCGTCGGCGCAGGCCAGGTGCGACATCACCAGCCGCGGCTTCTGCGCCAGTGCAATCTCGCGCAGCGCCGCCCATTCCGACGGCTCCATGCCAAGTCGGTTCATGCCGCTGTCGAGTTGGATGCCGAACGGATGGCCGGGCAGGGCCTCGACATGGCGCAGCATCTGGTCGATCGAATTGATCATCGGCACGAGGTTCGCGGCGCGCAGCGCCTCGGCATCGCCCTTCATGTGGCCGGAGAACACGCAGATCTCGGGCCCCTCGCCAAGCACCCGGCGCAGGGTCACGCCTTCCGAGGCGATGGCGACGAAGAAGCGCTTGGCGCCGGCGTCGGCCAGCACCGGGGCGACCTTGTCGACCCCCAGCCCGTAGGCATCCGCCTTGACGACGGCCCCGGCCTCGCCGGTGGTGAGATCTGCGAGCGCGCGCCAGTTGGCGCGGATCGCGGCGAGGTCGATAGAAAGCTGTGCCTGTGCCATGCCTTGCTTGAAATCCAACCCCGCAGGGGCGTCAAGTGGGAAAGCGGTCGCGGGCGGCGGCTCAGAAGCCGTCGCCGTCCTGCTGCCACGGTTTGACGAGGTTTCCGAAGCGGGTGAACTGGCTCTCGAAGGACAGCTCGACGGTGCCGATGGGGCCGTGACGCTGTTTGCCGATGATCACCTCGGCCTTGGCGTGCAGACGGCTCATGCGCTCCTGCCACGCGGCCATCTCGTCGAGACGGTCGTCCGAGGGCTTCTCGCGCTCGACATAGTATTCCTCGCGGAACACGAACATCACCACGTCGGCGTCCTGCTCGATCGAGCCCGATTCGCGCAGGTCCGAGAGCTGCGGCCGCTTGTCGTCGCGGCTTTCCACCTGGCGCGACAGCTGCGACAGCGCGATCACCGGGATGTTGAGCTCCTTGGCGATGGCCTTCAGGCCCATCGAGATCTCGGCGATCTCCTGCACGCGGTTGTCGGCGGTGCCGCGCAACAGCTGCAGGTAGTCGACGATGATCAGGTCGAGCCCGTGGGTCCGCTTCAGCCGGCGCGAGCGCGCGGCGACTTGGCTGATCGGCAGGGCCGGGGTGTCGTCGATGAAGAGCGGGCAGGCCTCGAGCTCCTTCGCGGCCTCGACGAAGCGGCGGAACTCCTTCTCGTCCATGTCGCCCTGGCGGATCTTGTGGCTCGAGATCTCCGAGGCCTCGGCGAGGATCCGGCCGGCGAGCTGTTCGGCGCTCATCTCGAGGCTGAAGAAGCCCACGACGCCGCCGTCGATGGCGCCCTCGGAGCCGTCATGCTTCTGGCCGCGCTTGTAGGCCTTGGCGATGTTGAAGGCGATGTTGGTGGCGAGCGACGTCTTGCCCATCGAGGGGCGCCCGGCGAGGATCAGAAGGTCCGACGGGTGCAGCCCGCCGAGCTTCTTGTCCATGTCGATGAGCCCCGTCGAAATGCCGGCCAGTCCGCCCTCGCGCTGGTAGGCGGCGTTGGCCACGTTCACGGCCTCGGTCACGGCGCGCAGGAAGGACTGGAAGCCGCCCTCGGTCTGGCCCTGTTCGGCCAGCTTGTAGAGCGCCTGTTCGGCCTCGACGATCTGTTCCTTGGGCTCGGATTTCACGTCGACCTTGGCGGCCTTCGAGGCGATGTCACGGCCCAGCTGGATCAGGTCGCGGCGCACCGCGAGATCATAGATCATCTGGGCGTAATCGCGGACCGCGAAGCTCGAGACCGCGGCGCCGGCGAGACGCGCAAGATATGCCGGCCCGCCGAGCTCTTTCAGGCCCTCGTCATCCTCCATGAACGCCTTCAGCGTCACCGGGGAGGCGAGGTTGTTCTTGGCGATGCGCGCGGCGGCGATCTCGTAGATGCGGGCGTGCACCGGCTCGAAGAAATGGTGCGCGCTGAGGATCGCAGCGACCCGGTCGTAGATGTCGTTGTTGGTCAGGATCGCGCCCAGCAGCTGCTGCTCGGCCTCGATCGAATGCGGCATCGTTTCCGGCTGCTCGACCTCGACGCCGGTCGGATTGAACACGCTGTGATCGTTCATTGCTCTGCCCTGTCCTTGCCTGTCTCTGCCCTGTTATCCCACTGCCCAGGTGGTTCGTGCGTGATAGCCAATGACGGCGCAAACACCAATCGGGATATGTTTGTGGACAACCGGCGGATAAGCCGGTGGAGATCGCGAGCAGCGCCCGCGACCATCTTCATATCGTATCACGGCCGGGAAGTATCGCAACATTTAGAGAACCTGTCGCGATTCTCCACGGCGCGTCGCCCGGCTTGAAAACTGGCCTATGCGCCGTTTTCCGCCTGCCATTTACGCGGGTCGGCGAGGAACGCCTCGACCTGCGCGAGGGTGTCGGCGTCAAAGCCGCCGCGCGCCTTGGCCTCGGCCAGCACGTCGTGCCAGGTGCAGAGATAGTGCAGCTCGACACCGTGATCGCCGAGCGTCTTGGTGGTCTCGGGGAAGATGCCGTAATAGAAGATGACGGCGGTGTGGGCACAGCTGGCGCCGGTCTCGCGGATCGCGTCGACGAAGCTCAGCTTCGAGCCGCCATCGGTGGTGAGATCCTCGACCAGCAGCACGCGCTGGCCTTCGGTCATCACGCCCTCGATGCGGGCGTTGCGGCCATAGCCCTTGGGCTTCTTGCGCACATAGGTCATCGGCAGCGCCATGCGCTCGGCCACCATGGCGGCAAAGGGGATGCCCGCGGTCTCACCGCCGGCGATGTTGTCGAAGGCCTCGAAACCGGCATTGCGCATCACGGTGACGGTGAGGAAATCCATCAGCGTCGAGCGCACGCGCGGGAACGAGTTCGGCTTGCGGCAGTCGATATAGACCGGCGAGGGCAGGCCGGAGGCCAGCTTGAACGGCGCGCCGTTCTCCATGAAATGCACCGCGCCGATCTCCCACAGCATGCGCGCGGTGAGGCGGGCCATTTCTTCGGACGAGGGATAGGACGAGGGGATCATCGGGCGCACTCCAGGCTGAAAGACGCCGTCCCTCTAGCCCGAAACCGCCCCCGCAGGGAAGGCCCTGCATCTTCTCTGGTTCGACAAATACCTCGGGGTGAATGCCGCGCCCCGCGCGGCAGAGGGGCAGCGCCCCTCGCACCGGCCGAGCGGCCGGTGCCAAAGGTTTCCGGTGCGCGGTTCGCCTCAGAGCACCCGCCAGTGCAGCGGGAAGCCCGGATCGAACACGGTGACCGGGCCGTCGCCGGTCTCGATCTTCTCGGGATAGCGCACCGCGTTGCCTTTCTCGAGCGTGATCCGCGCCTCGTTCGGCTCCAGCCCGTAGAAGGCCGGACCGTTGAGCGAGGTGAATCCCTCGAGCCGGTCGAGCGCGCCGGCCTGCTCGAACACCTCCGCCAGAACGGACATGGTGTTGGTGGCGGTGAAGCAACCGGCGCAGCCGCAGGCGCTTTCCTTGTTGGGATCGGTATGCGGCGCGCTGTCGGTGCCGAGGAAAAAGCTCTTGTCTCCGCACGTCGCCGCCTCGAGCAGGGCCTGGCGATGGGTTTCGCGTTTGGCCACCGGCAGGCAGTAGTAATGCGGCTTGATGCCGCCGACGAGGATGTGGTTGCGGTTGATCACCAGGTGATGCGTGGTGATCGTGGCGCCAAGATCGTCGCCGCCCGCACGGGCGTAGTCGGCGCCGTCCTTGGTGGTGATGTGTTCCATGACGACGCGGAGACCAGGCGTGGCGCGGCGGATCGGGTCGAGCACGCGGTCGATGAACACCGCCTCGCGGTCGAAGATGTCGACATCGCCATCGACCACCTCGCCATGCACGCAGAGCGGAATGCCGTGCTCGGCCATGGTCTCGAGCACCGGACGGACCTTGTCGAAATCGCGCACGCCCGAGGCCGAGTTGGTCGTCGCGCCCGCCGGGTAAAGCTTGACCGCGGTGATGATGCCCTCGGCCTTGGCCTTCGCGACGTCCGCCGGATCGGTCTCCTCGGTGAGATAGAGCGTCATCAGCGGGGTGAAGCCGCTGCCCTCGGGAATGGCGGCGCGGATGCGCTCGCGATAGTCCGCCGCCTGCGCGCCGGTCACCACCGGGGGCACGAGGTTGGGCATGATGATGGCGCGGCCGAAATGGCGCGCGGTCTCGGGGGTCACGGCGCGCAGCATCGCGCCATCGCGCAGATGCAGGTGCCAGTCGTCGGGGCGTCGCAGGGTGATCTGGGTCATGGCCGAGCCGATAGCACGCGGCGCGGATCTGGGCCAGCGGGAAGCGCCCGGAGCGCCCCACCTCGATGCGGTGCCTGGGGACCGGGCGGTCAAGAGACGCTGCACCTGTCACGCCGGAGGTGTGCCTTCGAAAGAAAGGAGGGGGCGCTGCCCCCTCTTGGCCTACGGCCAATTCACCCCCGAGGTATTTTTGAACCAAAGAAGCCAGAAGCGCTGCGCCCCTGGCTTCTCTTCGTCAAAAATACTCCCGCCGGAGGCAGGCCGGTCGGTGGGGCCTGGTGCCGCCTCAGGTGCCGCCGCTGCGGGTGGCGGTCAGATCGATCAGCACCTCGACCTCGAAGCTCAACTGCCCGGGGTCGGCCATGTTGTCGCCGATGCCGTAGTTGCGACGGTCGAGCGTGGTGCGGCCCTGCATCTCGGCGGTGTCGCCGTCGAGGGTCAGTGTGAAGGGCAGGGTGACAGGCATCTCGGCGCCCTTCAGGGACAGCGTGCCCTGTGCCTCGTAGCCGTCGGCCACGTTCATGAGGTCGGCGCGGAAGCTGGCCGTGGGAAACTCGCTGGCGGCAAAGAAATCCGCTCCCAGTGCCTGGCTGGTGACCGAACCGAGCGTCAGCGAGGGGATCGAGATCGTCACATCGACCTCGCCGGCCTTGCCGGGCGCGTCCTGCGGCTCGAAGGCGATCGCCGCGGTCCAGTCGGCGAAGCTGCCGGTGACCTCGGAGCCCATCTGCACGAGGCTGATCGAGAGCGTGCCCTCCTGCACCTCCCAGTCCGAGGCCGCGGCTTCGAGCGCCGGCGCGTCGCTGCTTTCGTCGTTGGTGAAGTACCCGGCTGCCGCGCCGCCGCCAATCACTGCGATCCAGGCTGCCAGCGCCAGCGCCGCAGGGGCTGCACCGCCGTGGCGCCCGCCGGGCTGGCCGGCGGGTTCGCCGCGGGCCATGCGGCGCAGGGTGGCGTCGCGGTCGACCGCGGCGTGCTTGATGGCGCCCGCCACATGCAGCACCAGCGCCCCCACCAGCAGCCACTGCGCGAGGAAATGCACCGTCGCCATGGTCTCCGCCAGCTCCGGCGAATTGGGCACGAAGGGCAGGTCTTGGCCGAAGGGCCACCAGATTGGCGCGAAGCCGTCGGTTGCGGCGTGCTCGATCCAGCCCGACAGCGGCACGATCACCAGCGCTGCGTAGAGCGCCCAGTGCACGGTGTCGGCCAGCGTGGTCTCGGCGCGGCGGTCGGGATGCAGCGGCACCGGGCGCGGCTGCACGATGGCCCAGAAGATGCGCCCCAGCGCCAGCAGGAAGATCGCCACGCCAAGCGTCTTGTGGGCCGAGAACAGCGCCGTCTTGAGCGCGATTTGGCCTGCGTCCTGCATCGGCGCGAGATGCGCGATCCAGCCCAGCGGGATCATGATCAGGATGCCGAGCGCGATCAGCCAATGGAAGGTCCGCGCGAGGCTGCCGTAGGAGGTGGCGGTGTTGGAGAGGGGCATCCGGGGCTCCTGTCGGGAGTGGTTGATATGCCGGCAAACCTAGCCTTGCTGCGCCGCAGCGCAATTGCGGAGCCGCGCACAGGTCTCGTGCGTCAGCGTTGCGAAGCCGTGGCAACGGCGCTAAGGGAGGCCTCCATCGGCACGGCAGACGTGCGCAAACTGCAACAGTTGGGAGGACCGCAGATGTCCCGAGCATTCATTTTCCCCGGCCAGGGCGCACAGGCGATCGGCATGGGCAAGGCGCTGGCCGAGGCCTACCCGGCGGCGCGCGCGGTGTTCGAGGAGGTCGACGAGGCGCTCGGCGAGAAGCTCTCGACGCTGATCTGGGAGGGCGAGGCCGAGACGCTGACCCTGACCGAGAACGCCCAGCCGGCGCTGATGGCGACCTCGCTGGCGGCGATGCGGGCGCTCGAGGCCGAGGGCATCGCCGTCGGCGCGGCCAGCTTCGTGGCCGGGCACTCGCTGGGGGAATATTCGGCCCTCACCGCTGCCGGCGCGCTCAGCGTCGCCGATGCAGCGCGGCTGCTGCGCACCCGCGGGCGCGCCATGCAGCAGGCGGTGCCGGTGGGCGAGGGCGCCATGGCGGCGCTGCTCGGGCTCGACCTCGCCACCGCGCAGGCGGTGGCCGCCGAGGCCGCGGAGGGCGGCGGCGTCTGCGCCGCGGCCAATGACAACGATCCCGCGCAGGTGGTGATCTCGGGCAGCAAGGACGCGGTCGAGCGCGCCGTCGAGATCGCCAAGGAGAAGGGCGCCAAGCGCGCCGTGATGCTGCCGGTGAGCGCGCCGTTCCATTGCGAGCTGATGGCGCCCGCGGCCGAGGTCATGGCCGAGGCGCTGGCCGCGGTCGAGATCGCCGCGCCGAGCGTGCCGCTGGTCGCCAACGTGCGCGCCAGCGCCGTCACCGATCCGACGGAGATCCGCGCGCTTCTGGTCGAGCAGGTGACGGGTTCGGTGCGTTGGCGCGAGTCGGTGGAATACATGGTGGCGCAGGGCGTCACCGCGTTCTGGGAGATCGGCGCTGGCAAGGCGTTGACCGGCATGGTGCGCCGCATTCACCGCCCCGCGGGCGTTCAGACCGTTGGCACGCCCGAGGACGTCGCCAAGGTGCTGGAAGCGGCCGAATAAGGCGCGCCCGGCCGCGCGAGGGAGGGCGCCGCGCGGCGCTCTCGCCCTTGCCCTAGGGGCGGGCCGGTGCGATACGCGACGGCAAGCACTGAGACCTGACAGAACTGACAAGAGATAGAGAGGCAAGCCGAGCCATGTTCGATCTGACTGGAAAATGCGCGCTGATCACCGGGGCTTCCGGGGGCATCGGCGGTGCCATCGCCAAGGCGCTGCACGAGGCGGGCGCGACGGTGGGGCTCTCGGGCACCCGCGAGGCGCCGCTGCAGGCGCTGGCCGATGAACTGGGTGAGCGCGCGTTCGTGCTGCCCTGCAACCTGTCCGACCCCGAGGCCGTGGCGGCGCTGCCGAAACAGGCGGCCGAGGCCATGGGCAGCGTCGACATCCTCGTCAACAATGCCGGCATTACCCGCGACAACCTGTTCATGCGGATGTCGGACGAGGAGTGGCAGTCGGTGCTCGACGTCAACCTCACCGCCACCTTCAAGCTCTGCAAGGGCGTGCTGCGCGGCATGATGAAATCCCGCTGGGGCCGCATCGTGAACATCTCCTCGGTGGTCGGCGCCACCGGCAACCCGGGGCAGGGCAACTACGCCGCCGCCAAGGCCGGCATGGTGGGCATGTCGAAGTCGCTGGCCTACGAGGTCGCGTCGCGCGGGATCACCGTCAACGCGGTGGCGCCGGGTTTCATCGAGACCGCGATGACCGACAAGCTGAACGACGACCAAAAGGCCGGCATCCTCGGCCAGATCCCCGCGGGACGCATGGGCAGCGCCGACGAGATCGCCTCGGCGGTGCTCTACCTCGCGAGCCCCGAAGCAGGCTACGTGACCGGTGCAACGCTGCATGTGAACGGCGGCATGGCGATGCTGTAAAAGCGTGTTTCATCAGGGGCGGAAAGCATTTGCCAACCCGGTCCCTTATGATATAGGCGCGCAATGAACGAGGCCGGGGGGTGCGATATGTCGCACTGCAAGGCCGGACCCGGACCATCCCGGGATGAGGCGCCCGCTACGGGCGAAGTTGAGCCGCCACCCCGGTGGGGCAAGGGCAGAGAGGGCCGCAGGGCCCGGACAAATGTGAGGACGGAAACATGAGCGATATCCCTGATCGCGTGCGCAAGATCGTTGTCGAGCATCTCGGCGTTGAAGAAGACAAGGTGACCGAGAGCGCCTCGTTCATCGACGATCTGGGCGCAGACAGCCTCGACACCGTCGAGCTGGTCATGGCCTTCGAAGAAGAGTTCGGCATCGAGATCCCGGACGACGCCGCCGAGACCATCCAGACCTTCGGCGACGCGGTCAAGTTCATCAAGGAAGCGTCGTAAGCGACGCCTCCGGACCGACCGGAAGTTATCAAGCGGCGTCCCCTTGGGGCGCCGTTTTCGTTTTGGACGGGCGCTCGTATCTGCCCGGCGCCGCGCCGCGTCCGTGCTGTCGGGCCGTTGGGGGCGCTGCCCCCGTCCGCGCAAGGCGCGCGGACTCCCCCGGGATATTTTCCGCCAGAAGAAGACAAGGGTGCTGCACCCCTGGCTTCTCTTCGTCAAAAATACTCCCGCCGGAGGCTGGCCGTGGATCGCGGCCGGGCGCGGGTCCCGGGACAGCGCACACCGGCCGGCCATGAAAAAGGCGCGGGCCCCGAAGGGCGCCGCGCCTGAGGTCGGTCCGTGAGAGGACGGCGGGTCAGCCGTCGAAATCGACCTCTTCGATGATCCGCAGCGCGTCGGCGCGGAGATCGGCCAGCGTCATCAGGTTGACGTCGTCGGCCTCGAAGCTGCCCCAGCCCTGCACGAGCGCGTCGGCCTCGGTGCCGGGCGCGATGGGGTATTCGTAGTTGGCGTGGGCATAGATTTCCTGCGCCTCGGGCTGGGTCAGGAATTCCATCATCTTCAGCGCGTTCTCGCGGTTCGGAGCGGATTTGGTCATCGCCACGCCGGAGATGTTCACGTGGGTGCCGGCGCCTTCGAACTCGGGGAACAGCACGTTGACCGACTCGGCCCAGGCGGTCTGCTCGTCATCCTCGAGCATCTTACCCATGTAATAGGTGTTGCCGAGCGAGATGTCGCATTCGCCGGACCAGATCGCCTTGACCTGGGCGCGGTCATTGCCTTGCGGCTTGCGCGCGAGGTTGGACTTCACGCCCTCGAGCCAGGTCTTGGTCTCTTCCTCGCCGTGGTGGTGCAGCATCGCCGAGACCAGCGCCACGTTGTAGGGGTGGGTGCCGGAGCGGGTACAGATGCGGCCTTCCCACTTGGGATCGGCAAGATCCTCGTAGCTCGTCACCTCGGACGGATCGACGCGGTCCTTGGAGGCGTAGACGATGCGCGCGCGGGTGGTCAGGCCAAACCAGTGGCCCTCGGGGTCGCGATACTGCTCGGGCACGTTCTCGTTCAGCACGTCGCTCTCCACCGGCTGCGTCAGCCCGGCATTGACCACCGCCGACAGGCGCGAGATGTCCACGGTGAACACCAGGTCGGCGGGCGAGCGGTCGCCCTCGGCCTGCAGGCGTTCGACCATGCCCTTGTCGAGGAAGGCCACGTTGACGTCGATGCCGGTGGCCTCGGTGAAGGCGTCGGTCAGCGGCGCCAGAAGTTCAGGCTGGCGGTAGGAATAGAGATTTACCTCTTCGGCCAGCGCCGGGCTCGTGGCGGCGATCAGGGCAAGGGCAGTGGTTGCAAGGCGCATATATCGGTCTCCCATCGGTGCGGATTGCAGATGGCGCGACATAACCTGATGGTTTTGGTCAGGTCAATGACCGACTGTTCCCCTCAGGATTTTTCGGACTTCTCCCGCGCCTTGGCCGCGTCCCAGAGCGCGTCCATCTCGGCAAGGTCGCTGTCCTCGGGGCGCTTGCCGCGCTCCGCCAGCCCGGCCTCGATCGCCTCGAAACGGCGGGTGAACTTGGCGTTGGCCGCGCGAAGGGCCGCTTCCGGGTCGATCTTCAGGTGCCGGGCGAGGTTGGCCATGACAAAGAGCAGGTCGCCGAACTCTTCTTCGACATGTGTCGGGTCGGTGGCCTCGCGCAGCTCCTGCGCCTCCTCGACGATCTTGTCGATGACCTCGTCGGTGGAGGGCCAGTCGAAGCCCACCCGCGCGGCGCGCTTCTGCAGCTTGACCGCGCGCAGCAGCGCCGGCAGTCCCAGAGCGACGCCGTCGAGCACGCCCTTTTCGGCCCGCGCGGCGCGCTCCTCGGCCTTGATCGCCTCCCAATCCGAGACCTGCTGGTCGGGCGACTTGGCGTTCGACTCGTCGCCGAACACATGCGGGTGCCGTGCCACCATCTTGTCCGACATGGTGTCGGCCACCTCGTCGAAGGTGAAGAGCCCGCGCTCGCTGGCCATCTGGGCGTGGAACACCGACTGGAACAGCAGGTCGCCGAGCTCGCCCTTCAGCTCGCCCCAGGCCTCGCGCTCGATGGCGTCGGCGACCTCGTAGGCCTCCTCGATGGTGTAGGGCGCGATGGTGGCGAAATCCTGTGCCACGTCCCACGGACAGCCGGTCTCGGGATCGCGCAGCCGGCGCATGATCTCGAGCAGGCGCGGCATGCCGCCTTGCGGATCGTGGATCAGGTCATGCGCCGCTGCGTCGCTCTGCGTGTCGCTCATGGACTTCCCCCGCGTTTCGGTATTGGGTGCAGTCCTGCGCCAAGGAAGTCCCGGAGTCCACCCATGCCCATCGTCAACCGCATCGCCGATTACGCCGAGGAGATGAAGACCTGGCGCCGGCACCTGCATCGCAATCCCGAGCTCAGCCTCGAGTGTCACGAGACCGCCGCCTTCGTGGTCGAACGGCTGCGCGATTTCGGCATCACCGATATTCACACCGGCATCGCGACAAGCGGCGTGGTGGCGATTGTCGAGGGGCAGGGCGCGGGGCCGGTCACCGGTCTGCGCGCCGACATGGACGCACTGCCGATGGACGAGGAGACCGGCGCGGACTACGCCTCGGAGGTGCCGGGCAAGATGCATGCCTGCGGCCATGACGGCCACACGACGATGCTGCTGGGCACGGCGAAGTACCTCGCCGAGACGCGCAACTTCTCGGGCAAGGTGGCGCTGATCTTCCAGCCGGCGGAAGAGACCATCGGCGGCGGCCGCATCATGGTCGAGGAAGGCATCATGGAGCGCTTCGGCATCGAGCAGGTCTACGCGCTGCACACCGATCCGTCGCGTCCCTTGGGCGAGATCGCCACACGGCCCGGCCCGCTGATGGCGGCGGTGGACGATTTCGAGCTGCGGCTGACCGGGCGCGGCGGACACGCGGCGCATCCCGACACCTGCATCGATCCGATCCCCTGCGCGCTGGCCATCGGGCAGGCGCTGCAGACCGTGCCCGCGCGCAACACCGACCCGCTGGAATCGCTCGTGGTCTCGCTCACCGTGGTGCAGACCGGCTCGGCCACCAACGTGATCCCCGAGACCGCCTATCTGGCGGGGACCGTGCGCAGCTTCGATCCCGGCATCCGCGACATGGCGGAGAAACGCATCCGCGAGATCGTTGCCGGGCAGGCGATGGCCTATGGCGTCACCGCCGAGCTCGACTACCAGCGCAACTACCCGCCGACCATCAACCACGCCGAGCAGACCGCCTTTGCCGTCGAGGTCGCCCGCGAGGTGGTGGCCGAGGTGGTCGATGACAGCGTGCCCTCGATGGGGGCCGAGGATTTTTCCTACATGCTCGAGGCGCGGCCCGGTGCCTTCCTCTATCTCGGACAGGGCGAGGGGCCGTTCTGCCACCATCCGAAGTTTGATTTCAACGACGAGGCGGCGCCGATCGGGGCGAGCTTCTTCGTCAAGCTGGTCGAGGCCCGGCAGCCCTGCAGCGCTGAGCGCTTGAGGTTCGATATCAAAAGCGGGTTCGGGGACCCCGCTAGGGAGAGCGACATGCCAGTGATCAATTCCATTGCCGCCGAGGCCGACACGCTGACCGCGTGGCGCCGGCACCTGCACCAGCAGCCGGAGCTGCTTTTCGATTGCGTCAAGACCGCCGCGTTCGTGGTCAAGCAGCTCGAGAGCCTCGGCATTTCCGAGATCCATACCGGCATCGCGAAAACCGGCGTGGTGGCGATCATCGAGGGGCGCAAGCCCGGCCGCACCATCGGGCTGCGCGCCGACATGGATGCGCTGCCGATGGAGGATCTTTCGGGCACCGAGCACGCCTCGAAGATCCCCGGCATGGCGCATACCTGCGGCCATGACGGTCACACCACGATGCTGCTGGGCGCGGCCAAGTACCTCGCGGAGACGCGCAACTTCGCCGGCCGCGTGGCGCTGCTGTTCCAGCCCGCCGAAGAGGGCGGCGGCGGTGGCAAGGTGATGGTGGACGAGGGTATCATGGACCGCTTCGACATCGAAGAGGTCTACGGCATCCACAACGCACCGGGCGAGCCCGAGGGCCATATCGTTACCGCACCGGGCCCGCTGATGGCCTCGGCGGACGAGTTCCGCATCGATATCGAGGGCGTCGGCGGCCACGGCGCCGAACCGCAGGAAAGCGTCGACCCGATCCCGGCGGCCTCGGCCATGGTGCAGGCGCTCCAGAGCATCGTCAGCCGCAACGTCTCGGCGATCGACAAGCTGGTGGTCTCGGTGACGCAGATCCACGCCGGCACCGCGCATAATATCATCCCCGGCACCGCCTTCCTCGCCGGCACCGTGCGCAGCTTCCGGCCCGAGATCCGCGACCTTGCCGAGAAACGGTTGCGCGAGATCGCCGAGATGCAGGCGCAGGTCTATGGCTGCACGGCGACCGTGACCTACGAGCGTGGCTATCCGCCCACGGTCAACCACGCCGAGCAGACGCGCTTTGCCGCGCAGGTGGCGCGCGAGGTGGTGGGGCCCGAGAACGTGCGCGACGACATCGACCCGATCATGCCGGCGGAGGATTTCTCCTACATGCTCGAGGCGCGCCCGGGCGCCTACCTGTTTCTCGGGCAGGGCGACACGCCGAACTGCCACCACCCGCAATACGATTTCAACGACGCGATCGCGCCGATCGGCGCGAGCTTCTTCGCGCGGCTGATCGAGACCGCGCTGCCGCTCAAGAGCTGACAGAAGAATACCGAGGGACAGCATGGCACTGGAAGACGCAAAGACCCAGATCGATCACGCTTCACTCGCGAGGAGCTGAAGGGGCCGAGCTTCGAGAACGTGTTCGGCGGCGCCGCCTCGTTCTGCGGCGCAAGTATACCAAGGACCTGCGCGGGGTCGACGTGGCGGTCACCGGCGTGCCCTTCGATCAGGCGGTGACCAACCGTAGCGGCACCCGGCTCGGGCCTCGGGCGATCCGCGAGGCCTCGCTCCTGCAGCCCTGCGATGCGCCCTATGGCTGGGGCTATGACGTGCTGAGCGAGTTCGCCATCGCAGATTATGGTGATCTGGCCTTCGACTATGCCAACGTCCCGGCCTTCCCGGCGACGCTCGAGGCGCATGCCAAGGGAATCCTCGAGCAGGGCGCGGCGATGGTCACGCTGGGCGGCGATCACTCGATCACCCTGCCGCTGCTGAAGGCCCATGCGGCCAAGTACGGCCCGTTGAGCGTGATCCAGTTCGACGCCCACACCGACACATGGGCGGATGACGATTTCGACCGCATCGACCACGGCACCTTCATGTACAAGGCGGTGAAGCTCGGATTGGTGGATCCCACGCGCTCGGTTCAGATCGGCATCCGCACCGACAATCCCGACACGCTTGGCTTTCACATCCTCGATGCGCGCGCGGTGCACGGGCAGGGGCCCGAGGCGATCGTGGCGCAGGCCAAGGCGATCGTAGGCGATCACCCGGTCTACCTGAGCTTCGACATCGATGCGCTCGACCCGGCCTTCGCGCCGGGCACCGGAACGCCTGTCTGGGGCGGGCTGACCAGTCATCAGGCGGCGGTGATGCTGCGCGGGCTTGCCGGGATCGACCTCAAGGGCGGCGACGTGGTCGAGGTCTCACCGCCTTTCGACACCACCGGCGCCACTGCCATCGCCGGCGCCCACGTGGCCACTGAACTGCTCTGCCTCTGGGGCTGGACCCGCCGCTGAGCCATGCTGCGCGGGATACCGCGAACGTGAGACCGTCGGCCTTTTCCTGCCGCCGGAATCATGGGAACACAGGGCCGTCCGTGTGTTGGACGGTCCGTGCCGAGTGTGCCGGTCGCCGCGCGCGGTCCGGGATCTGTTCCGACCCAACCGCAAGACCCGAAAGGACCGGTCTCCGTGCGTAAGATTTTCTGGCTCATCGTGCTTGTCGTCATCGGCGGTCTGGCCTGGATCCGGCTCGCCCCCTCTGACCCCGAGGTATGGCACGTCGATCCCAAGGTTTCGGCTGACCAGGACCTCGCTCACGGCGTGCGCCGCCGGGTGCCGGGCAACGAGGCGATGTTCGCCATGCTCCACCGCACCATCCTCGAGACCCCGCGCACCGAGGTGCTTGCCGGCAGCCCCGATGACGGTCGCGTGACCTATATCACCCGGTCGCAGTGGATGGGCTTTCCCGACTACACCACTGCGCAGTTCAACGACGGTTTCCTCGAGCTCTATGGCCGGCAGCGCTTTGGCCAGTCCGACATGGGCACCAACAAGGCGCGCGTCGACGGCTGGCTGGCGCAGCTCGACACCGCGGAGTGAGCCTCGTCTCGGAGGGGCCGGCGGCGGAAATCTCGCGTCTGGCGTCGGGCCCGCACTTGACCCGCCGGTGGTTTCGGGGAAGACAGTGGCGCCATGATCCCCTCTGACCGTCTTCAGCAAATTCGTGAACGTTTCGAGTATCTCGAGGCCCGCATGGCCGAGGGATCGGGCGATATTGCCGCGCTAGGCCGCGAATATGCCGAGCTCCGGCCCGTGGTCGACCAGATCCACGACTGGACCAGCCTGCAGGCCGATCTCGCCGAGGCCGAGGCGATGCTCGACGATCCCGAGATGAAGGAATTGGCCGAGGAAGAGCTTCCCGGTCTGCGTGCGCGGTTGCCGGAGGCCGAAAAGGCGCTGCAACTGGCGCTGCTGCCCAAGGATGCCGCCGATGCGCGGCCCGCCATGCTCGAGATCCGCCCCGGCACCGGCGGCGAGGAGGCGGCACTCTTCGCCGGCGACCTCGCGCGCATGTACCAGCGCTATGCCGAGGCGCGTGGCTGGCGCTGGGAGGTGATCGAGGAACAGCCCACCGAGCTTGGCGGATTGCGGGAGTTGGTGGTGCGGATCGAGGGTGACAACGTCTTCGCCCGGCTGAAATACGAATCCGGCGTGCACCGCGTCCAGCGCGTGCCCGAGACCGAGAGCGGCGGTCGCATCCACACCTCTGCCGCCACCGTGGCGGTGCTGCCCGAGGCCGAGGCAGTGGATATCGACATTGCCGCCGCCGACATCCGCATCGACACGATGCGCGCCTCGGGCGCCGGTGGCCAGCACGTCAACACCACCGACTCGGCCGTGCGCATCACCCACATTCCCACCGGCATCGTGGTGACCAGCTCGGAGAAATCCCAGCACCGCAACCGCGAGATCGCGATGAACGTGCTGCGCACGCGGCTCTTCGACCTCGAGCGTCAGAAGGCCGCCGATGCGCGGGCCTCGGACCGCAAGGCGCAGGTCGGCTCCGGCGACCGCTCCGAGCGCATCCGCACCTACAACTTCCCGCAGGGCCGTATGACCGATCACCGCATCGGCCTGACGCTCTACCGGCTCGAACAGATCCTCGCCGGTGACCTCGACGAGATCATCGACGCGCTCACCGCCGACGCGCAGGCCGCGCAGCTGGCGGAGATGGGCGCGTGAGCGCTGGCCCGATGACCGGCTCGGCGCTGCTCGCGCAGGCCACGCGGCGGCTGGCCGAGGCGGGTATCCCCGATCCCGGCCGCGACGCGCGGCGCCTGCTGGCGCACGTGCTCAAGGTGCCGCCGGGGCGGCTGACGCTGTTCCTGCCGGATCCGGTGGAAAGCGAGCACGCGCTGCTCTTCAACGCGGTTATCGAGAGCCGCGCCGCGCATGTTCCGGTCTCGCATATCACAGGGCGGCGCCAGTTCTACGGCCGCGAGTTCCTCGTCACCCCCGAGGTGCTCGACCCGCGCCCCGAGACCGAGATCCTGATCGAGGCGGCGCTGGCCGGGCCGTTTTCCCGCGTGCTCGATCTCGGCACCGGCTCGGGCTGCATCCTGCTGACCCTGCTCTGCGAGCGCGAGGGGGCCACCGGCATCGGCACCGATCTGTCGGAAGAGGCGCTCGAGGTGGCGTTCTGGAACCGCAACGCGCTCAGGCTCGAGGCCCGCGCGGCGTTGGCCCGCGGCAGCTGGTTCGGCGCGCTGGGAGAGGACGACCGCGAGCGTTTTGACCTGATCGTCTCGAACCCGCCCTATATCGCCCTCGACGAGATGGACGACCTGTCCCCCGAGGTGCGCGACCACGAGCCGCGCATGGCGCTCACCGACGAGGGCGACGGCCTGACCGCCTATCGCATGATCGCCGCCGGTGCGCCCTCGCACCTGCTCCCGGGCGGGCGGCTGATGGTCGAGATCGGCCCCAGCCAGGGCGCCGCCGTGGCGGATCTGTTCCGCTCCGCGGGGCTTCAAGAGGTGGCGGTGATCACCGATCTCGACGGGCGCGACCGGGTCGTGGTCGGGCGAGTCGCCGCGGTCTGAGCCGCGGATCGTCGCAACTTTCAGCGGTTTTCTCTGCTGTTTCCACATTTTCCCTTGTTTCCGCGGCCCCGACATGGTTAGCAGGAGGGGTTCGGTGCGGTGGATGCCTTCGGCGGTCCCGCCCGACTTCAACCCAACATTGATGTGACCCCGCACACGATGGCGCCAGAGGCGCCGCAGGGTCACAGGGACAGTCAGACACAAGGCTGATAGCAGAACAGATGCGATCCTCGAAATCCCGTTCGCGGTCGAAGAACAACCGCAACCGCAACTCGCTGGGCAACGTCGTCAACCGTGTGTTCGACAGCAATGGCCCCGAGGGCAAGGTGCGCGGCACGCCGCAGCAGATCATCGACAAGTACAACCAGCTGGCCCGTGATGCGGCGCTTGGCAATGACCGGGTGGCGGCGGAAAACTTCCAGCAGCACGCCGAGCATTACCTGCGCATGCTCTCCGAAGCGCAGCGCGAGGTCGACGCCAAGCGCGAGCAGCAGGAGCGCGAGAACCGCGAGCGTCAGGCGCAGCGCGACAAGGAGCGTGCCGAGCGCGACGCGCAGAAGAGCGCCGAGCGCGAAGATCGCGACAGCAACCAGGGCCAGTCCGACGGTGGCAATGGCAATGGCAATGGCGAACAACCGCAGCCGGCGCCGCGGGCAGAGCAGCGGTCCGAGCCGAAGCCTGCCGCTCAGGACGACGTGATCGACACGAGCGAGGGCACTGAGTCCGGCCTGGTCGAGACCCCCGAGAACCGCTCGGCCCCATCGCCTGCGCCGACCGAGGACAAGCCCAAGCGCACCCGTCGCAGCCCGCGCAAGAAGGCAGAGCCCTCTGCCGAGGGCGAGCCGGCCGAGGCCAGCGAAAAGCCTGCGAAGAAGACCAGTCGCAGCCGCAAGCCGGCCAGCAGCGACGAGGCGCCGACGCCCGACGCCGCCGAGTAAGGCACGCCACCTTCGAGACGAAAAAGACGCCATCTCCAGCCGTGGAGATGGCGTCTTTTCTTTTCTGGTGCGTGACGCGGCTCGCGGGTGTCAGGCCAGCGCCCGGGCCAGGGCGCAGAACTGCTCGAGCGAGACCTGCTCGGCGCGCTCGGTGGGGGCGATGCCCGCAGCCTCGAGCCGGTCTTCGATATCCGGCGCCAGCCCTTTCAGCGCGGCGCGCAGCATCTTGCGGCGCTGGTTGAAGGCCGCGGCCACCACGCGCTCAAGCGCGGCGCGCTCGGCCGGGAAGCGCGGCTCGGGCAGGGCGCGCAGATGCATCACCGCCGAGGAGACCTTGGGGGGCGGGGTGAAGGCGCCGGGCGGCAGGCTGAGCACGATGCGCGCCTCGGTGCGCCACTGTGCCAGCACCGCCAGCCGGCCATAGGCCTTGGATCCCGGCTGCGCCACGATGCGCTCGGCCACCTCGCGCTGGAACATCAGCGTCAGGGTCTGCCAGAACGGCGGCCAGTCCTCCGGGGTCAGCCAGCGCACCAGAAGCTCGGTGCCGACATTGTAGGGCAGGTTGGCGCAGATCGCGATCGGGGGTGTCAGATGCGCCAGAGGGTCGATCTGCAGCGCATCGCCCGAGATCACCTCGAGCCGGTCAGGATAGGCCCCGGCGATCTCTGCCAGCGCCGGGAGGCAGCGGGTGTCCTTCTCGATCGCCAGCACCTTGCGCGCGCCCTCGGCCAGCAGCCCGCGGGTCAGCCCGCCCGGGCCCGGCCCGATCTCGAGCACGTCCATGCCCGACAGGTCGCCCGCCTGCCGCGCGATCTTGGCGGTCAGGTTCAGGTCGAGCAGGAAGTTCTGCCCAAGCGATTTTTTCGCCGACAGATCATGCGAGGCGATCACCTCGCGCAGCGGTGGAAGCCCGTCGATGGCGCTCATGTCTTCTCTGGTTCCAAAATACCTCGGGGGAGTCCGCCCCCGGCGGACGGGGGCAGCGCCCCCGCAACGACCGCCCCGCTCACGCGGCGCCCTCCAGCTCTCCCCCGGCCATCCGCCACGCCATGCGCAGCGCCTCGATGGTCGAGGTCGGGTTGGCCACGCCCTGTCCTGCGATGCCGAAGGCGGTGCCGTGATCAGGCGAGGTGCGGATGAAGGGCAGGCCGAGCGTGACGTTGACACCACGGTCGAAGGCCAGCGTCTTGATCGGGATCAGCGCTTGGTCGTGATACATCGCCACCGCCGCGTCATAGCCTGCCCGCGCCTCGGCGTGGAACATGGTGTCGCCGGGCAGCGGACCGATCAGATCCATGCCCTCGGTGCGCAATTTGTCGAGCACCGGCGAGATCAGCTCGATCTCCTCGCGGCCCATGCGCCCGCCTTCGCCTGCATGCGGGTTGAGGCCGGCCACGGCGATGCGCGGCGCGCTGATGCCGAAGCGCTCGATCAGCGCCGCATGGGTGATGCGCAGGCGTTTCTCGAGCAGCGCGGGGGTGAGCGCCGAGGGCACCTGGGAGACCGGGATGTGGATCGTGGCCGGCACCACCCGCAGCTCCTCAGAGGCCAGCATCATCACCACCTCGTCGACCCCGCCGAGGGCGGCGAGATACTCGGTATGGCCGGGATAGGCGAAGCCCGCGCCCTCGGCCAGCGCCTGCTTGGAGATCGGCAGGGTGCAGAGTGCCGAGCACGCTCCCTCCTGCACCAGCCCGACACCGCGGGCAATCGAGGCGATGACCCCTGCGGCCTGGGTCGGCTGCGGCGTGCCCGGCACGCGCGGGCCGGGGATGTCGAGCGCCAGAACCGGCAGGCCGTCCTTGGCGGCCTGCGCCGCCTCCTCGGCGCGCTCCACCACGATGTGGGGAACGGTGCCGGGCAGATGCTCCGGTGCGCCGAGATAGACGAAGGGCAGCGCCGCGCCGAGCGCTTTCCAGGCGGCTTCCGCGAGCTCCGGGCCGATGCCCGAGGGCTCCCCGCAGCTCATCGCCACGGGGGCGGGCCGGGGGCTCATTGCTCGACGATGCGCGCGTTGGCGCGCAGCTGCGCGAGGTAGCTGTCGGAGACCTCGCTCAGGCGGCGGTTGCGCAGGCCGATCTCGACCTGGCTGCGATCGGCATCCTCGGCCACCGCGGCGGTGCGGCCGCAGAGCATCAGGAACACCAGCGTCTGGCCTTCGGCGCGCGTCAGCGCGGTCGAGACCTCGCCGGGATCGAGCTTGGAGAGCTCGTAGGCGATGTCGGTCGGGATCTCGGCGGGCGGCAGGGCGCCACGGTCGAGCACCTCCTCGGGCTGGCCCTTGGCGACGGCATAGAGATCGTCGCAGCGGTCAATCCGTTCGGCCAGCACCCGCGCCTGGGCGAGGGTCTCGGGCGACCGGCCGCCTGCCATGTAGTAGGCGGCGTAATCGATGGCTGCGTAGTCCGGGCGGGTATAGCCGGTCTCTTCGATGTCGCGCAGCTGGAACAGCGCCACCGCGCCCTGGATCGGCAGCGGGTCGGTGACCTCGCCCGGCGCCAGCCCAAGCACCAGCGAGCGGATCTGCGGCGGCAGTTCGGTGAGATCGCGCCACGGCAGACGGCCGCCATTGTCGCGCGTCGCTGTGGCGGAATACTGCCGTGCCTGTGCAGAGAAATCCGCGGTCGAAGTCATCTGCGAAATGCGCTCGGCACGGGCCTGCACGGACTCGGCGTTCTGGGCGTTGATCGGCATGATGATCTCGGAGAGCAGGACCCGCACGTCGGAACTTCCGCCGCCGCTGGCCAGCGCCCGGTCGACCTCTTCGGGGGTGACCTGGGTGCGCGAGGCGAACTGCGCCCGCACCAGATCGCGCCAGGCGGTGCCGGCGCGGACGAAATCGCGGAATGTCTCTTCGTCGACGCCGCCCTGGTTGAGCACCGCGACGAATTGCTCGCGACTGAGGTCAGCGCGGCCGGCGAACTCGTCCATGCCGTCGAGGATGTCCTGTTCGGAGGGCTCGATGCCGGCCGCGCGCGCCGCCTTGAGCCGCAGCCGGTCGTCGATCAGCTGCTCACGCGACAGCTCGTTGACGTTGCCCGGGGCGTTCAGCAGGGTCATCATGCGGCGCCGCTGCTCGATCTCGTAGCCGGTGATCACCATCTCGTCGACGGTGATGGCGGGGGCGAAGAGGTTCTGCGCCGGTGCCGTGCCCGGCGTCACGGTCAGCGCCAGCCCGGCCGTCAGGGTGAGGGCGCGAAGAAGGCGGGCAGGGGTCATTTGCATGTGCGTCGATACTCCTTGTCGCTTGCGGCGGTGCCGAAGCCTGTCAGGGCGACCGTGAGGTCGAACTCCGTGGACGGTTCGAGGTTGGTCGAGGAAGCGAAACGGCGCAAGACCGACGCTTCCACCTGAACGCATTCGTTGCGGTATTGCAGCCCCAGACCGGCGCGGTCAACCCGGCGGTCCGCGAGATCGTAGCGCCACTCTCCCGAGCCGGTCCAGTGGCGGCTGATCCGGTAGCGGCCTTCGAAGCGCCACTCCGCCTGGCTCTCGTCACGGTCCTCGAGCGGGTCGGCAAGGAGCAGAAGGTAGGAGGCGTCGAGCTCGGTGCGGTCGTTGAACCAGCTCGCGCGGGCCTCGCCCTTGTCGAACTCGCCGTTCGAGTCGAGCAGGCCGCGGGCCGAGAGGCTGAGCCCGAGCGGGTTGGCGAACCCCCCCGAGATCAGCCAGTCCGAGGTCTTGCCATCGAGACCGGAAGAGCGGCCGAAATCGTCGTCGACCTGCTCGCGCCAGACCCGTCCGACGGTGACGCCCGCGGTCCAGCCGGTGGGTGCCTGGTGCTGCCAGCGCAGCCCGGCCGCCCCCACGAGACCGCGCTCGTGGCGGTCGCTCGCGGGGAAGCGGCTGAGCGACAGCAGGTTGGCCTCGTCGAACTCGACGCGGGTGCTCTCGTCATTGGGAATGTTGGGTCGGTCGCCGCCGATCCAGCCGACCTGAGCCACCGGCTCGAGCAGAGAACGGCCGCCGAAGGCTTGCCTGTTGACCAGCGGCCAGCGCAGCTCCACCGAGGCCCCCGGCGTGAGCTGCGACGCCTCGGCATCGGCGCTGGCATCGTCCCAGACCGCGTAGCGGTCGGCCCAGAGCTGCCCCAGCACGCCAAGCCGGAGGCCGCCCGCCAGCGTCCAGCGCCGCCGCCAGCTGGCCTCGGCGCTGAGACGCGCCATGTCGCGCCCGTCGACCACGCTGTCCTCGTCATCGCTGTCGATGTCGAGATCCGAGCGCCGGTAATGGCCGTGCAGGATCGCCCCGAGCCGGAACTCGCCGCCGATGCGATCGGGGAAGAACCGTCGCTCGTACTCGGTGTTCACCATCACCGAGGGCTGGGTCTCGTCGTCTTCGGCGGCGCGCAGCGTCTCGTAGTAGATCAGGTCGGTCGAGAAGAAATCGTCCCGCCGGGCGCGGCTGAGGGTGAAGGCGCTGTCGAGGCGCTCGTTGTCGCCGTAGTCGTAGTCGTTGAAATACGAGTCGTCCGAGACGGTCTCGATGTCGAAATCGAAGCGGAACCCGTTGCGCAGCGCGAATTCGCCCGCGGCAAAGAAGTAGCCGCGGGTGTCGCCGGGCAGCAGCGAGTCCTTGGTGATCGCACCGTTGAGCTCGATGTTGCCATAGGTGAAGGCGCGGCGGTAGCGCGCCTCGAGGGTGCGGGTCTCGCTCGACAGGTACGGGGTCAGGGTCAGGTCCTGATGGTCGCCGATCGGGATGAAATAGGGAAGGCGCAGACCGGTGCCCAGCAGGGAGGTGCTGCGGAGCGTCGGGGTCAGGAAGCCGCGGGCGCGCTCGAGGGTGGGATCGGGCAGCCGCAGCTGCGGCACCCACAGGATCGGCACGTCGAGCACCCGCAGTTGGGCGCCCTCGAAGTAGAGCTGGCGCGCGTCCTGATCGTGGATCACCCGGTCGGCGCGGATCTGCCAGAGCGGCGTCTCGTTGCGGCCGCAGACTTGGCAGGAGGTCACCGCGACGCGGCTGAGCTGGGTGTAGCGCCCGCCGACCCGCTGCGCTTCGACGGCGGCAAGCTGAAGCTGGTCGTCCATCACCATCCGCGCGCCGCTGAGCAGGCCGTTGCGCAGACCTTCCTCCATTTCGGCGGCATCGGCGAGCAGCTGGTTTCCGGCCTCGTCGGTGATGCGGATCGGGCCCTCGATGGTCAGCAGGCCGGCGTCCTGATCGAACAGGATGCGGGTCGCGCTCAGGCGTATGCCGTCATGCAGCGCCTCGACATTGCCGGTGGCGACAAGCCGCGAGCCGTCCTCGACGAACACCTGGTCGGCGACGAGCAGCGCCGGCTCGGAACCTTCGTCGGAGGCATCGGCGGCCACGGTCACGGTCTGCGCCAAGAGCGGCGCAGGGGCGGTCATCGCCAGCAGGGCGGCGAGCCACGCGGCGCGGGCGGTCTTCATCAGCCGTCCTCCATCTGCAGGACAAGCCCCAGCGCGAGCAGCAGCGAGGCAATGGGCGGAATCCACGCGGCGAGGATCGGCGGCAGCTGGCCGTTCTCGCCCATGATCTGCGCGAAGTTCCGCACGTAGTAGAGGCCGAAGCCCAGAAGCACCGCCGCCAGCACGTGCAAGCCGGTGCGGCCAAGCCGGGCGGGGCGCATGGTAAAGCCCGCGGCGACCAACACCATCGCCACGAGGAAGACCGGCCGCGCCAGCTCCATCTGCAGCCAGACGACATGGCGCCGGGCCGAGAAGCCGGCCATCTCGAGCCCTTCGATGAACTCCGGCAGGTCCCAGATCGCCACCGAGGACGGCTTGCCGAAGCGGTCGCGGATACCGTCCTGAGTGAGGTCCGACGGTAGCTCGAGGCGCTCGAACCGCTCCGACATGCCCTCGGGCGAACGCCCGCTTTGCAGCGGCCAGGCCTTGGCGTCGCGCAGCACCCAGGCACCGTCCTGAAGCGCCGCTTCCTCGGCCTCGATGCGGCGCAGCGGGCCGCTCTCGGCCTCGTATTCGACGAAGCTCACCTCGTAGAGCACGGTGGCGTCGGGGTTGGCGCGCGCGGCACGGATCACCGTATCGCCTTCGTCGCCGCCCTGGCGCAGCCACAGCCCCTCGCGCCCGATCGAGATCGTCGAGGCCCCGTTGCTCTTGTAACTCTCGGTGAGATCCGAAGACTGCCGCGAGGTCGCCGCGACGATCGGGTTCAGAATGGCGACCGACACGCCGCTGATCACCAGCGCCACTGCCACCGGGCCGGCGAGAGCCGTCAGGCCCGAGCGCCCGGCGGCGCGCACCACCACCAGCTCGGAGCTGCGTGCCATCATCAGGAACAGTGCGGCGGTGGCGAGGATCATCACCAGCGGCAGGATCTCGTAGAGACCGGAGGGCAGGTTCAGAAGCGTCAGGTAGACGACCTGCCCGAAACTCACGTCGCTGCCGAAGCGGCGCAGCTGATCGACCAGATCGAGCAGTGCGAGAAACAGCGCGAAAACTGTCAGGATCGACAGGAACATGGTCAGGAAGCGGCGGGCGAAATACCGGTGCAGGATCATGCGGCAACCTCGGCATCTTGCCCGCGCCGGCGCTCGGGGCGGAACGGCCGCGCCGCGCGCCAGAGCAGCACGGCGGCCAGCGCGAAACCCACGAGGCTGGGAAGGTAGACCAGTGGCCAGAACGCCGGGGTCGAGCGCACGGGTTCGGTGATGGCGCTCTCGACCAGCTTGACCAGAACCAGCAGGAAGATCGCGCCGACGATCTGCTTGGTGACTCCGAAGCGCGAGAACGTGCCGGTCATCAGCGCGGCATAGCCGATCAGCGCGGCGACCACGCAGAGCAGCGGCATCTGGAAGCGGTTATGCGCCTCTTCGAGCACCTCGCCGATGCTGTCATTGACCTCCTCGGCCACCGCCTCGGTTTGGGTCAGCAGCTCCAGCGTCGGGATCTGCCGCGCCCGGCGCCGCTCGGAGCCGCCTGAGGTGATCAGCCCGCTGATGTCATAGGTCAGATCGGTGAAATTGGTCGTCGAAAGGGTCAGGTCCTTTGTCTGAACCTCCTGCGCCAACCCGCTGCGCATGGTCAGCTTCGGCCCGCCGTCGTCACGGGTGACGTAGGCGGTCTCGGCGGTATAGGTCACGGTGCGCTGGTCGTTGCGGCGGTCGCTGAGATAGACATCGCGCAGCTCGCCATCGTCGGTGATCTCGCGGATGTAGAAGGTCACCCCGCGGGCCGGGTGCAGGAAGGTGCCCTCGTGCAGCAGCCGTGCGGCCACCGACTCGGAGATCTCGCTCTCGCGATCGCGCAGCTGCGCCACCGAGGCGGGCACCAGCGCATGGGTCAGCACCGACATCATCAGAGCGATCAGCACTCCGAAGACCAGCACCGGGCGGCCCAGCCGCCACGGCGACAGCCCGCCGGCCTGCAGTACCGTCATCTCGGATTCGTTGGACATGCGGTTGGTCACGTAGACCGCCGCCCCGAAGGCTGCCATCGGCAGCACCAGCGCGATGACGCCGGGCAGGCTGAGCAGGCTGAACTCGAGGAAGATGCGGGCCGAGTGGCCATCGGTGATCAGCTCGTCGAACAGGCTGACCGACGCGTTGACCCAATAGACCATGACGAGCACCAGGGCGAAAAACCCAAACACCACCATGAGTTGCGACAGCATGTATCTGTCGAATCTCTGCACGCGTATGTGCCCTCCAGATCCTGTGCTGCGGTCCAAGCTATCGGATTGGTATGTGCTGGAAAAGCTGCCTCTGGTCAATGCCGTCACGCGGCTCTACGACTCTGAGGGATAGACAACAGGAGAGCATGATGACCGATCTGCGCGAGTTCACCTTTGCCGAAACCGATCTCGACGCCGTGGCGGGCGCGGAAGGCCGCGTCGCCGTCTTCATCGACAGCGCGGGAAAGCTCGGACGCGGCGCGCGGCGGCTGAACCGGCTGACCAAGGGTGCGGTGGCCCGCGCCGTGGCCGATGAGGGGTGGGCGAAAAAGCCCGCCGGCAGCGTGGTGAGCCTCTCCTATCCTTCCGGCATGGAAGCCGAGGCGGTCGATATCGTGAAGCTCGAGCGCCGGCCGGATGTCGCCGATGCGCGCAAGGCGGGCGCCGCCATCGCCAAGGCGGCGGGATCGCGTCCGGTCACGGTGCTGGGCGAGAGCCAGATTGGGCTCGAGCAGGCGTTGCTCGGCCTTGCGCTGCGCGGCTACACCTTCACCGACCACAAGAGCGACAAGGGCACGGCTCTGGCCCCGGCGCATGTGTTCTGCTCGAAGCCGGCCGAGATCGAGGCGGCCGTGGCGCCGATGCTGGCGGTGGCCGGCGGGGTGTTCTTCACCCGCGATCTGGTCAGCGAGCCTGCCAACGTGCTCACCACCACCGAGTTCGCCGCTCGGCTCGAGGGGCTGCGCGAGCTGGGTGTCGAGGTCGAGGTGATCGACGAGGACCGCATGGAAGAGCTTGGCATGGGCGCGCTGCTCTGTGTCGGGCAGGGCTCGGTGTCGCCCTCGAAGCTGGTGATCATGCGCTGGAAGGGCGGCGAGGGCGCGCCGCTGGCGCTGGTCGGCAAGGGCGTGGTCTTTGACACCGGCGGCATCTCTCTGAAGCCTGCTGGCGGCATGGAAGACATGACGATGGACATGGGCGGCGCGGGCGTGGTCTCGGGCGTTATGAAGGCGCTGGCGCTGCGCAAGGCCAAGGCCAACGTCACCGGGCTCGTCGGGCTGGTCGAGAACATGCCCTCGGGCAATGCCGTGCGCCCGGGCGACGTGGTCACCTCGATGAAGGGCGACACCATCGAGGTCATCAACACCGATGCCGAGGGCCGGCTCGTTCTGAGCGACGTGCTCTGGTACGCGCAGGAATTCGAGACGCCCGCCGCGATGGTCGATCTCGCCACCCTCACGGGCGCCTGCATCGTGGCGCTGGGGCACGAGAACGCCGCGGTCTACTCCAACGATGAGCGCTTCGCCGCGGGCTTCCTCAAGGCCGCCGAGACCGAGGGCGAGGGCGCCTGGCGGATGCCGCTGGGCAAGGCCTATGACGACATGCTGAAATCCCCCATTGCCGACATGAAGAACGTCGGCGGACGCCCGGGCGGCTCGATCACCGCGGCCCAGTTTCTCAAGCGCTTCGTCAAGGACGAGATGCCGTGGATCCACCTCGACATTGCCGGGGTCGCCTCGCTCAAGTCCGAGAGCACCTTTGCACCGAAGGGCGCCACCGGCTGGGGCGTCATGGCGCTCGACCGGCTGGTCCGCGAGGGCTTCGAGACCAAGGAGGGCTGAGCCCATGGCCGCCGCTTTGGCCGGCCGCGCCCTGAGCCTCGTGATCGCGGGAGGCTGAGATGGGGGCGGCCTATTTCTACCACCTGACCCAGCGCCCGCTCGAGGCGACGCTGCCGCTGCTTCTGGAGAAGTCGTTGGCGGCGGGCTGGCGCGTGGCGGTGCGCGGCACCGATCCCGGGCGCATCGACTGGCTCGACCAGAGGCTCTGGATGGGGCCCGAGGACGGATTTCTGCCGCATGGGCAGGCCGGCGGAAAGCACGACGCCTTACAGCCGGTGCTGCTGACGGTGCAGGAGGCGCTGCCCAACGATCCCGCCTGCCTGATGGCGGTGGACGGTGCGGGCGTGGCGCCCGAGGAGGTCAACCGGCTCGAGCGGGTTTGCATCCTCTTCGATGGCCATGACGGCATGGCGCTCGACGCGGCGCGCGGCCAGTGGCGGGCGCTCACGGGCGCCGGGTGCAAGGCGCAATACTGGTCGGAAGAGAGCGGCCGCTGGGAGAAAAAGGCCGAGGCCTGAGCGGCGCCGCCATCGCGTCGCTGCCTGCCCGGTCGTTCCGGATCGCCCGGTTCAGCGCTCGAGGATCAGCTGTCCGTTCGAGATTTCCAGCCGGTCGAAGCGCTGCAGGTAGCTCATGCCCAGAAGCGAGGTCCGCATCTCGCCCTCGTTGACATAGGCGCGGACGTTGCGGTCGGTGAAAGGCCCCAGACCCACGCTCTCGAGCCGCACCGGCGCGGTGCGCACCATGCCGTTGGCGGTGTTGGCCTGGCCGCGAAAGATCAGCTGATCCGGCGTCAGCCCGGCGCGCTCGGCATCGTTGCGCGACAGCACCATGCCGGTGGCGCCGGTGTCGACCACGAAGCGCGTGGGCACGCCGTTGAGATCGAGCGAGACGTAATAGTGCCCGTCGGGCGCGCGGGGCAGCGCGACGCGACCGTCCTCGGCGAACACCGCCTGCTGCGGCATGACTGTCTGCCGGATGTCGCCCCAGAGCCCGACCGCCGCAATGGCGCCGAGCAGGATCAGCGCCCAGACGCCCAGATATTGCAGCTTGAGGCCGAGCCGGGTGCGGTCGCGGAAGAAGAACCACAGGACCAGCGCCAGTGCGAGCAGGCCGAGATAGGCCAGACGTCCGTATTCGTGTCCTGTCATGGTCTCATCCGTGGCGGGGCGTTTCCCTCAATGTAGAGGCTCCGGCGCAGGATAACAGGGTTTATCCGACCGCACCGATGTTGCGCAGCCCGTCGATGACGAACTGCACCGAGAGCGCTGCGAGCAACATCCCCAGCAGCCGCGTGACCACGACGATGCCGGTATGCCCGAGCAGGCGCTCGATGATGGGGGCCGCGAGAAACATCATCAGCACGATCAGCAGCACCGAGATCATCACGCCGATCACCGCCGCCATCTCGAGCGCTGAGCCGGTCTGCCCCACGAGCAGGATCATCGTGGCGATGGCGCCGGGGCCGGCAATCAGCGGGATTGCGATGGGAAAGACCGACGGGTCGGGCAGGGCGTCTTCCTCCCCGGCCTTGTCCTCTCGCCGCTTGGAGCGGCGCTCGAACAGCATGTCGAGCGCGGTCAGGAAGAGCAGGATGCCGCCGGCGATGCGAAATGCGGGCATCGAGATGCCGATGAAGCCCAGTACCTGCTCGCCGAAGAAGGTGAAGAGCATCAGGATCGCGATGGCGATGCCGCAGGAGCGCAGAGCGAGGATGCGACGGTGCCGGCTGTCCGCACCGGAGGTCAGCGCGATGAAGATCGGGGTGAGCCCGATCGGGTCGATCACCACGAAAAGCGTGGCGAAGGCGGTGATGAGAAAGGCGCTGTCCATGGCTCAGGGGTAGGACGGCGCGCCCGGCCTGTCCAGCGCAGTGTTCACCTGTTGGGGCGCGCGGGCGCAGGAGGAAAGGGGCCGCCCGTCGCCGCCTTCCCGCCGCGCCGGATCGCCCTCCGCGAGCGCGCGCCGTTTGGACTGCGGCGTGCCGGGATCTCTGCGCGATCAACGCTTCGCCGGTTTCGCTCGCGCAGGGATCGTGCTTTGGATGGGGCATGGACAAGCTCTCGGTCATGAACGCTTTCTGTCGCATCGTCGAACGCGGCAGCTTTGCCCGCGCGGCGGAGGACCTCGGCGTGTCGCCGGCTTTGCTGAGCCGCGAGGTGAAACTGCTCGAGCAAAGCCTTGCCGCCAGCCTCCTGACCCGGTCGACGCGGTCGATGTCGCTGACCGACAACGGTCGGCTGTTCTACGAGGAGGCGCAGAGGATTCTCGGGGCGGTCGGGCAGGTCGATGGGCGTTGTTGCAGAACTCATCAGCCTCCGGGATTAACTGCGTGAATCCGGTGGGTTAAGAGCCTGCCATGAGCAAGCTCGAACCTGCCCCCTACCGTACGACCAACCGGAAATCTTATAACGACGCGCTGAAGCGGCGCGGACCTCTGCTCGTCTGGCTAGACCGGGACATGGACTGGCTTGCGCCGAACGCAGGCAAGCCCGGACGTCCGCCGGTCTTCTCCGACGCCGCCATCCAGTTCTGTCTGATCATCAAGGTGCTCTTCGGCCTGCCGCTTCGGCAAACGACCGGAATGGTTACCATGGCCTGCTGCCTCTTTCTGTGTCGCAAGCTGGCTCGTCAGAGATCTCAGCGCGTTTGCGCGCGCCATGAGGAAAGCCTCGCGGATCTGGCCGATGTGCTCCAGACCGTAAGGTGCGAAACCGGAAATCGTCCGGAACGTCTCGCACAGCTGTTCGGTCCGTTGCGGGGACAGGATGGCGTCGCGCTCCGTCGCATGCTGGTGAACCACGGCCTCAAGGCAGGCGGGAGACCAATCCGGATTGATTGCGGAGGGAGGAAATGTCTTCTGCAGCCCATCCTCGACGAGGCTTTCGATCGCGACCAGCAGGGCATCGCGCCGCATTCCGTCTTCAGGGCGAACGCGGCCGGACATGCGCGTCATGCGGTGCTGCCTGCGGATCGTCTCCAGCGACTCGGAGAGCGTCGCGTGGATATACGCGTGGACCAGAGTGTCGGGCAGAGGTGGCTGCAGGCAGACAAAGGACTCGAACAACGTGATGAACTCCCGGGAGAGGATTTCTATCGACGTATGCGCGAATTTTTCGTCCCGCATCGGCAGGCGAAGCATGATGGGGCGATTTTTTCGGGAGAACCCCGGAATCCGGCGCCGGAAGTAAAGGTCGTCAGCGCGTCGGTGAAGGTATTGGCAGGTCGTCATGGTGTGGTCCCCGTTCAGGACCCATAACCGAAAGATCAAGAAAACCATGCTGGGCTTGATGTAACCGGAGGTGTAACCAAACTGCCAAGAACATCGCAGCACCGTCGGGGTGGATTTACTAAATCCAGTCTTCACAGTGCCTTGCGCTGTAAATGGCTCCGGCGGTAGGGGGCGCATCGCCCGACTGACACCACCGAAAATAAACGGTTTTCGCTCCGAATATCTCCATCGACTCCGGATGTGTAAGGATCTGTGCCACACGGTGTGACCATGGTCAATGAACGGGATCCATTCAGAGTGTTGCGTTTGAAAAGCGCGAACGGAAAGGACTACGAGCTTCTGCCTCCACCTGACTTCTTGTCGTAAGGTGAAGCACTCAAGGAGCAGCGTGGAGAATACCGGTCGAACTCAGATGATCAGCGAGAAGTTCGCCGCGCAGGGCAGATAATAGCAAGTAGCCCGGGTCGAGCAGCCTCACGGCCTCCGGATCGGTCGCTCTGGGCGGAGAGCGGAAGTTCGCTGCGCCAAGCATGAGTGGCCGTAACACGTCGAGAGCAACCTCAGCAAAGCCATAGCCGCTAGGGGTGACGATCTCCCGACAGCCTTGCTCTGTGTTTGACAATATAGGGACGTGCTGAAAAAGTCAGATTTGGCGCTGACAAAGTTGCCTCTGCAACGATATGTATCGCTCATTAAACCACAGATATCCTATGCCCATCTGCATCACCTCAAAAAATTGAAGGGCCGAAGTTTGACTGAAGCAAAACCCGCTGCTGTGCCGAGCTACTCTCAGCGCATGGATGCAAAAATTAGAGACGTTCTTCTTGAGTTTGAATGCCAGCCGATACTGTTCATGGGGAGCGGGATTCCCAAGCGCTACTTTGAAGCACCAAGCTGGCTGGAACTTCTGAGGATAGTTCTGGATGGAATGCCAGTACATCACGGAAAATTCGAGTACTACTATCAAAAACACTCTGGAGATCCGATCGCGATAGGGTCAGAGTTGTCGGACTTGGTTTTCGAGTGGGCGTGGGGCGCTGGTAAAGCCTCATTTCCAGAGGCACTCTTTGAAGCCGGCATGAGCAAGGACTGCTTTCTGAAAAGCTTGGTTTGCGATCACCTTTCGAAAGTAACACCCGGGAAGCGGGAAGACTTCAGCATACTTCCAAAAGAGGTGGCTGCGCTGTCAGATATCAGGCCACATGCGATCATTACAACAAATTACGATCACTCTCTCGAGGTGATCTTTGAGGGATACGTCCCAGTGACTGGGCAGACAATAATCCGCTACAACACCAATAGCTTCGGTGAAATATTTCACATCCACGGTGATGTCAGTGAGCCATCCTCTATTGTTTTGACGCGTGAGGATTATGAGGAATGGAAAGACAAGAAAAAGTATATCTCCGCTAAGCTTCTGACCTACTTCGCGGAGCACCCCGTTTTCATTTTCGGTTATGGGCTTGGGGATCCAAACGTCAAAGAAATCTTGCGAGACATTGGTGAACTCGTCGCTGACGATACTGGCCTTATTGATAACGTATATCAAGTCATCTGGGTGGAAGATCTTCCCAAGAACCCTCCTGAACAGGCGGTCTTTTCGGTCGATGGCAAGGAATTTCGCATTAATGCGGTCTACGCGCAAAACTTCCAGTGGGTCTTCGAGGCGCTGAAGAGCCAATCAGCTTTGACATCTGTAAACCCGAAGCTAGTTCGCGCACTGGCCGCAAGAACAATGAAGCTTATTCGTCATGATATTCCCACTGGCAGTGTCGAAGTGGATTACGATGTGCTTGAGAGGGTTGCGGATCAGGATTCCGAGCTTCCTAACCTTCTTGGGATCGCGATAACTAATAATCCAAACCATACGCATCCGCTCAATAACTCAAGTAGCCAGCGGCTTGGATTTAATCACTGGTCTGGAGCGAATAAGCTTGTCAACCGGGTCAAGGATGAGACGGGGGTAGACCTTCGGTCATCTGATAACTCATATCATTGCCAAATCAAAACCGGACCTGGGAAGAACAGCAAGGTCCGGAAATGGTCCCTGAAAAGCGTAGATTTACTTCAAAAAGTCAAGTCAGATGAGGAATACGCTATAGAGCTGTGATTGGCGGATTGTGCATTTAAACTACCCCACGCGACCTCGGAGATGAACCGTGCCACAGCAGCATACAAAGAAGTAGCTGGATTTAGCGCCGGCCGTCCGCTTCATCGGAGTTGAATGAAATCAATGGGCCATCACTTGGCTCGCCACCGTTGAACTGCGCGCATGACGTCTGGTCCGGCGCTCCATCCCCAGGCGGCACCGATTGCGGTGAAAACCAATACTCCAGCGATCGCTCCGAATACTCCGCCAACGATACCGGTGCCAGCACCGGCAAAGAAGCCAATCACGCCTCCTGTGAGGCTGCCAAATACTCTGCTTTTCATCTTGTGCTCCCGTTTGTTTGTGGCAGCGTTAGCGTAGATGTCCGCTATCGGAAAGCTGCATTGCGGCATTACCGTTCTAACCAAAGGTCGGCTCAGGGCCGTCTCCGCCGGTCAGCCCCACTCACCAGGGCGGCCAGCACGCCGCGCCGCCGCAAGCCCGCTCCGAGCCCTTGTTGGCCGTTCCTTGTCAAGATAGGCAGCACTCCATGACTATATGGCGTCCACCTCAAGAAATTCGCCTCAAGGCAATCGGACTGCACTGGCGTGACGGACGGTTGCTGGCGGCAGAAGTACTCGATGACGAAGGCCGGGTTAAGGGCGTGCGCCCGCTTGGAGGCAGCGTTGAGTTCGGCGAGACCTTGGAAACTGCCGTGATCCGGGAGTTTGATGAGGAGCTGGGAATTCACGTCACACCAAGCGGCTCCCCGTTCTTTTTCGAGAACCACTATCTCCATGAGGGGGCTCGGGGTCACGAGATCTGTGGCGCGACATCGCAGTTGAGTGCTGGGCGACATCGCAGGTGGATGACGGTGACGTTTTTTGACGGTGCCGGTTTGCGGCCGTCAGATCAAGTTTCGATCTCGCTGCTCAATGTCGCTGGCCGCGAGTTGTCCTTCGCTGTGGCGATCTCCTTTTCGGGCTGTTGTTTGTCGCGGTCATCTTCGATGTCGCTGAGCGATGTCGCGGCGGCATAGGCGGCACGGCGTCGGTAGCTTTCGACGTTCATCTCGAAGATTGTTGCATGGTGAACGAGCCGATCGATGGCGGCGATGGTCATCGCCCTGTCGGGGAAGATGGCGTCCCAACCACTGAACGGCTGATTGGCCGTGATCATGATAGAGCGCCGCTCGTATCGTGCGGAGATGAGCTCGAAGAGGGCGCTGGTCTCGGCCTGATCCTTTCGCACGTACGACAGGTCGTCGAGGATGAGCAGGTCGAACTTGTCGAGCTTCGCGATCTCCTGAGTGAGCGCCAGGTCCTGCCGCGCCACTTGCAGGCGTTGGACCAGGTCCGACGTCCTTGCCATAAGCACACGGTACCCTCGTTGGATGAGTTCGTATCCGATGGCCCCCGCGAGGTGCGTCTTGCCCGAGCCGGGCGGGCCGAAGGCCAGCAAATTGTGCCCTGCCTGCAGCCAGCTGTCGCCTTCGACCAGCGCTCTGACGCGGGCCTGGCTCAAGGTGGGTACCGCCAGGAAGTCGAAGGCGTCGAGCGTTTTCCCTTGTGGCAGCCTTGCAGCGGCAAGATGGCGTTGGGTGGGCGGCCCCTGTTCCCGCTCGCTCAGCTCCAGCTCGCACAGCGCCGCCAACAAGCGTTCGGCCGGCCAACCCTCCTTGT
>NZ_DS022276.1:3450014-3473066 GCF_000153725.1 Salipiger bermudensis HTCC2601
CCGGCTTCCGCTTCCCCCAAAAGTCACCCCTGCGATGTCGCGCTGTTTCACCAGCGGTGTCGCTGCACAGAGATCATCGCCGTATTCGATGTGTCCTTTTCAGAGGGCGCGTTCGAGGGGCGTGACAGTATCGAGTTCAGAGAAGCGCATGGCGGTGCTTGCATCGCAAGATGGTTTGATCTCGACGACTTGGACTTGGATGGCGGAGCAGAACTGTACCCGAGCGGTCTGAAAAATCATCTGCTTCGCAAGGGCAGCTAAGTCCCGCTCTGCCGACCTCCGCGGGTTGTTCGATGCCGCGCGGGCGCCACAACGACCGCTTTGAGGCGCTGCTCCGCGGCGCCAGCAAGATCGTTGAACGTCCGAAATGGGCCGGGAGCGACGATGGCTACGGACCGCCAGGTGCTCGGCTCGATGCGCCGCCGCATGACGGGTATGAGCCCAAAATGATTGATCGCCCAATGCGGAAGGCGTTCGTTTCGGCATCCTCTGTACATCGTGTCGAGAATTCGGTATGCAAGATGCTTATTTTCAAAATGACTTTTAATTCTCTAGAGGGTATAGCCATGACCGAGGAGCAAGCGGCAGAGCTCATCATCGCGATCAACACAATGATTGCGAAACAGTCGATGGACGCATTAGGAACCGGCGAAATTATATCCGGCGCGGCCGGAGTCGTCGCCGTCCTAGCGTTTTTCTTATCTATTTACTTTTTTATCGCTCAGAAGGATAATGCGGCCCGTGAGTATGCAGAAATGCGTGCCGAACAGCGCAGCGCTACTGCATTCAAGTTGCATGACGAATTTTTCGGCGAGGAAATGTTGAAGGCGCGCGATATCGCTGATCGTTTTCTCATGGAGCGAACCGGAGTACATTTCCGTGAATTACACTACGGCCCGGAGGGCGAGTACATGAACAGCGTCTTTCGGGTGACGGAATTCTACGAGCGGCTATCTCTTCATCACAAATATGAACGAATAGAGATAAATCTATCAACGGATCTATTTGCCTCGATATTTATCTACTGGTGGCACAACTATTTGAAATCCGGCACAGAGGAGCCGAACTGGGAAACGCATGGAAGGCTATCGCTTCTAGATAGCGAATTCAAGAAAAAGCTTGGCAATGATAAGTACAATAAGTTGAAGGTCCGAGCCACTGCTGAGCTGATAAAAAACCGTGAAATGGCACGGGCGTCACCGCGCCGAATAGAAGGTGCTTAAATTCCTATCTTGCTAGAAGATTTAACTCTTATAGATACGTGATTCAACACGGCTCAGGTGTTGGGGCAGGTATACTGTATTCTGGATGGCTTCTATCTTCCCGTCACAATGCATTATTTGCTTCAGGCCCAAACGGCCGTTCGCCTGAGCCGTGGCGAAATCGCGCGTTATCCGCTCAGCAGAGCTTGGGACCCCGCCCGGGTTTGCAATTGCGGCGAACGGCAGCTTTGCCCGACTGTGCTACAGCATTTTGATCCAAGGCGGCAGGTCGGCTTTGGGCCGATCGCTACTGCCGGAACGGAATGATGTTCGAACCACCGTTGGCGAAGGCAACTGCACCTTCACTGCGAATGGTATTAATTGCCTCCTCGAATGCAGCTTGGTCGTCTTCGAAGAGATCATCCCAAACAATGGACGTCCCGTCTGCGGTAACGACTTCCAGAGACCAGCCGTCCCCAACTTCGAGTTTGTAGATATCCACCTTGAAAGGCACGCCATCCTCGACAACGGTGAGGTCCCAGGTCGTGGTGTAGCTTTCGGTGGCCATCGGGTTTCTCGGTAGGGTCGGGTTGCTGACACCAACCTGAACCGAGGGATGCCCCCGATGACCAAACCCATGATGGACCTGCGTGCGCTGGTAGAGAAGAGCGCCGATGCCGACCTGCTTCGCGAGATGATCGGCTTTGCTGCCGAACGGCTGATGGAGTTGGAGGTCGGCGCCAAGACCGGTGCTGACTATGGTGAGAAGACCAGCGAGCGCCTGGCGCAGCGCAACGGGTATCGCGATCGGGACTGGCAGACCCGGGCCGGCAGCGTCGAACTGCGCATCCCGCGCCTGCGCACCGGCTCCTATTTCCCCTCGTTCCTCGAGCCGCGGCGCTCTGTTGAGAAGGCCCTGACGGCCGTGATCCAGGAGGCCTATGTCCACGGCGTCTCAACGCGATCGATGGACGACCTGGTGCAGGCCATGGGTGGCACCGGGGTGTCGAAGAGCCAGGTCAGCCGACTGTGCGAGGAGATCGACGAGCGCGTGGATGCCTTTCTGACACGGCCGATCGAGGGCGAATGGCCCTACCTCTGGATCGATGCCACCTATCTCAAGGTGCGCCAGGGCGGCCGGATCGTATCGGTTGCGGTCACGCTCGCGGTGGGCGTCAACACCGACGGCAGGCGCGAAGTGCTGGGCATGGCGATCGGGGCCTCCGAGGCCGAACCCTTTTGGACCGAGTTCCTGCGTGATCTCGTCCGCCGTGGCCTCAGCGGCGTGAAGCTTGTGATCAGCGATGCGCATGAGGGCATCAAGGCCGCCACCGCCCGGGTCCTGTCCACGACCTGGCAGCGCTGCCGCGTCCACTTCCAGCGCAATGCGCTCGCCCATGCCGGCAAGAACAGCCGCCGGGTGGTCTCGGCATTCATCGCCACGGCCTTTGCCCAGCCCGACCACGCGGCGGCGAAGGCCCAGTGGCGTCTCGTGGCGGACCAGATGCGCGGCAAGCTCCCCAAGCTGGCCACGCTCATGGACACGGCCGAGGAGGACGTCCTGGCCTATATGACCTTCCCGGCCCAGCATCGCACCAAGCTGCACAGCACCAATCCGATCGAGCGGCTGAACGGCGAGATCAAGCGACGCACGGACGTCGTCGGCATCTTTCCGAACGAGGCTTCGATCCGGCGCCTCGTCGGCGCGATCCTCATGGAGCAGACCGAGGAATGGACAGTCCAGCGCGCCAGATACATGACGCTGGAAACGCTCGCGCCCGTCTGCGATGATCTCGGTGTCAGTCTGCCTGCAGCGCAGAGCGACTGACCAGCTCGGCCCGCTCGAAAGCGCGAGGCCCATGAGGAGCTACACCACTTCCCGGGACATCATCCTGCCCAACTTTGCAGTGACGGACGGAGACGCCGTTCGACCTGGCTTGGGGTGAGCTTCGGAGGGACGTAGCCTATAGGGGATCCATAGCCCCGGTTCGGGCCTATCAGCCTGAATTCCGGCACGCGTTTCCGGCGGTGCAACGGAATTTGTGCGAGGAGGGCGCCATCGAAGTTTCGTTGGCACAAAGCGATCTCGCTTGAATCGATAAGCGCATAGACATTCATGTTTGCCATGGCATCAAAGAACCCTTCGGCAAAGCGCCATGTCAAATAGCGGCCGTTCGACGAGATATCGAGCTGATCGAACACTGCTGAATCACCTGAAAGTTCTGCCACGGGTTTACGCAGAAATCGGCTCGATTTTGTCTTTGCGGGAAAGCCGAGTTCGCGAAGCTGAGAAACGAGACAAAAGTGGTCTTGCGGGGTGTGGTACTCAATTAGAATGGTCGGCCATGCTTCTTCAGTCTGTTCTTGAAGATAGATCAGGGCAAAAAGAAGCTTGGCTGCCGGGGCGGAGAAGCGCGACATTTTGATGATCTCGGCGATGTAGGCGGAGATGCGAAACTTAGAATTACCTGTAGTCACCTTGAAATCCTTTCCTGACAGGAAGGACGTGGGTGCATCGTCGATATGGACAAAAGGGTCAGGGAACTTTTCTGCATTTATGCATCGTGACCTGCTTATTCTCCGGGGTGTCTGCTAAAGTAAGATCTCTCGCTGTCGCGTGGCCTGCTGTGCCTGCTTTCCTAGCAAATCAGGTGATGTAAATGGCTGATTTGTATATGTAATATTATTCAGAAATCTTGAATATTTGAAATCCAGAAATCCAGAAATGACGGGTGCAGGGTTTTTTCTTAGAAGAACAGTACTCCTTTGCTCATGTACAAGCCCGCCCGTTGCCGCCTCCTACGGAAACAGGCCGCATGCAGAGGTATGGTGAATTTTCCTTCTCAGAGGCTTGAGGGCCTTAAACTACTCGAAGCCGAGTCTGCGCAGCTTGAAGGTCAGAGACCTTTGTCTTCTTGGCCGTTGCAAACGGGCTTTGGATCATCGAAACGTCGATCTGTACACGCTGGATGACCTCGTGAAGGTACGCCAGATCATGGCCATCGCCGCCGTAGTGCTTGAGATTAACAGTTTCCATCTCATGGCCCATTAGGATGTGCCGCAGTTCGCTATCAGTGCGGGCCTTGATCAGTTCCACGTTGAACTGCGTGCGGAAGCTGTGGAAGTCGATCCGCTTGTCGTAGACACCGTGCGATTTGCGGTAGCGGGTGAAGTCCTTGGTGAAGTTTTCCGACAGCGTCTGTCGGTTTTTGCCGCGGGTGAGATGGGGGAACAAGCGATCTTCACCTTCACGCCGCCGCATAGCGACAAAATCGAGGAAGCCGAGCACAATAAGGTTCGGGTGGATCGGGATGCGACGCGTCGCTGCCTTCGACTTTAGTCGCTGCCAAGGTGCGCCGACTTTGATATCAAAGAAATGGATACCGTTTTCGCATGCAACGTCTGCAGCCCGAAGTTGCAACGCTTCTTCTTCCCGCAGCGAGTGATGGACTGAAATGAGAGGCGCCCAGAACATTGGATTACCAATATCTGTGGTTTGACCCTGGAAGACCGGTGTCCGGAACAGCTTGGGCAGCTCATCGCCCCAGATCTTGCGGCTATTGTCCTCCTGTAGGATCTCGAGACGTTCCAGCTCACGTTTGGGCCAGATCACGCCCTTCATGAAATTTTCGTTCACGTAGCAATGGGCAATCAGATACCGAAGAACGCGCTGAGTGTCCTGCATATGCCGATAGACGGTGTTGACGCGCAGCCGCGCGATGCTCTCCTGATGCTCCGCAGCTTCGATGTTGCCGTTACTCGCCCCCGCTTTTTCCAGCTCTGCGCGAACGCGGGCTTTGTTCGCCTGCTCTTTCAGGTCGGTTTCTTGGACGATTTTACGGATCGAGCGGGTCTCGGTCGATGATTTTCCGTGATTTGCGGGTACTTTTTGAAGGATCGAAAATGCCTCGGTGAAATCTGCCTTGTTCAATTCCGAAACCGGCTTGTCTCCGATGATCGCGACGATCAGCTTGGCGGTGGATTGCAAGTTCGCAAGTGAGTTGCGCGCGTAGGAGACGCCTTTGATCGGGACGGCGGTTTCATCCACATCTTTGCCTGCTTTGCCTTGCGACCGGACCTCCCCATATTGTTCGAAGGCCTCAGAAAGCGTAATGGCCGTCCGCCTTACTGCTTTCGGTGCTGGCGGTCCATCAATGGCCGCTGCAGTGGGCTGCATTACTTTGGGCGTCAGACCCTCCGCTGCGGCAGTCGCCGTCGTGGCCGGTCCCGGGTGTGCCGGCGTGGCAGGGGTCATCGGCAGGACATGCGGTGCCACGGATGCGGGCATTGTTTCACTCGCTATCGCGGCCTGAAAGAACGGGCTGGGTGCGGAATAGAAGCCTTGGTCACGCCGTGCTCGCTCCATGCTGAGATCCAGCAATACGCGCGTGGCCTCATACGCGAGCGTCATCCAATCGTTGGTGTGCTCTTCGAGCTGGACCCCAAGGCGCTCCGCAGTCGCACGCAGAGGGGCGCGTGCGACCTCACGATTGCCCAGGAACAGCGCATCGCGCAGGGTCTCCTGCAAAGCCTGCTCACGCTGGAGGGCCAACTGTGCTTCTACGCGGGTTCGTTCGGGTGCAATGGCACGCGCATGACCGGCGGCCGCGATCTCAAATCGCACCAGTTCGGACAACAGCCGTTGCATCAACCCAGTTTCCATGTTCGTCGCACCCTTCGCGTAGTCGAAGGCACAGGTGCTGAGCCACGTCAGGCGACCGGCCAGCACCTCGGCCTCGCGAAGCAAGTGAGTCCGGAGCGAGAAAGTCAGAAACGGGTTTGATTGGTCTTCAGAAAAGGTCTTGGGAAGGCGACGTCGCCAGTAAAAAGAGGAGGCACGGCGCTCCAGATGCAGGCATGTTATTGGTCTTCTCAATGCTCCGACTCCCGCGAGGGGTTTGTGTAATCGGATGTGACAGAGAATGTGCCCAGAACGACAAAAGCGCCCCGAACGGAGCGCTAAATCGTTTATTTCCAAACCCTTTAGTGGGAATTTGGCTCCGGCGGTAGGGATCGAACCTACGACCAATTGATTAACAGTCAACTGCTCTACCGCTGAGCTACGCCGGAACTTTTGCTTTGGAGCGCCTTGCCCCGTTGCCCGGGGCGCCGCGTCCTGCGGTGTGTGGGGCGTATAGCAATCGCGACTCCGGGCGTCCAGAGGGATTTTGAGATTTTCGGGATTTTTTTGCGATTCCGTTAAGTCACTTCAAACATTGCCTTTTCCGACAGGGCGGTGAGCACGCGGGCGCGGCCCGAGGCTTGCAGATCAAGCAGATGCGCCAGCACGTTGCGGGTCGCTGCGGGCAGCAGCGCTGCCGGGGTGTCGGTATAGATCCGCGCCGCGAGGCTGGTCGCATCGGACGCGCCGGACCCCAGTGCCGAGAGGATCTGGGCCTCGCGCATCAGGCGGTGATCACGCAAGTCCGACAGCCGCTCTGCGGGAGCGTCAACCGGGGCGCCATGGCCGGGGTGAAAGCGGGACCAGCGCCGCTCGGCCAGCCGCGACAGCGAGGTCATGAAGGCGGTCAGGTCACCGTCGGGGGGCGAGACCAGCGAACTCGCCCAGCCCATCACCACGTCGCCCGAGAACAGCATATCGTCCCACGCGAAGCTCAGATGGTTGCCGAAATGGCCGGGCGTGTGCAGCGCCTCGAGTTGCCAGCCGTCGCCCGCGACCCGCGCGCCATCGGCCAGACACTGGTCGGGCGCAAAACCTGCGTCGACGCCTTCGCCGCCCCCGACCATACCGCTTTCGGCCAGCGCCTGCATCGCCTCCGAGCGACCCGACGCGGCGTCCCCGAAGGCCAGCACCGGCGCGCCGGTGGCCTCGGAGAGCGGCCGGGCGAGGGGAGAGTGATCGAGATGCGCATGGGTCACGAGGATGTGGGTGATGCGCTGACCCAGCGTGACAGCGGCGAGGATCGCGTCGAGATGGGCCTCGAGCATCGGGCCGGGGTCGATCACCGCGAGGCCGCGTCTGCCGACGAGGTAGGTGTTGGTGCCGCGATAGGTCATCGGCGAAGCGTTCGGCGCCACGATCCGGCGCAGGCCGGGGGCGAGGGTCTCGGGCGCGCCGGCGAGGGGCTGAAAATCCGGTTGCGGGTCCTGCATCTTTCGGGGCTTTCTGGCTGTCAGTCGCACCAGAGGTAACCCATGTCCTTCCAATGGCTCAAACGCTATGTGCCCCGCGGTCTTTACGGGCGCGCGGCGCTGATCCTGATCCTGCCGGTGGTGACGCTGCAACTTGTGGTCTCGGTGGTCTTCGTGCAGCGCCATTTCGAAGGCGTGTCGAACCAGATGAGCCGCGATCTTGCGCGCGAGGTCAAGCTGGTGCTCGAACATCCCGAGCTCGCACCGGCGCTGGATCTGACCCTGAGCCCGGTGGGTGAGAGCGCCTTGCCGGCGGAAAGCCAGCGGCGCTGGTTCGATTTCTCGGGGCTCGTGGTGACCCAGACGCTGGAGCGCGCCGTGCCCGGGCTCGAGCGCATCCTGCTGCCCGACGATTTCGACGTCGTGCTCTTTGTGCGCGGGCAGGACGGGCTGACCCGGGTGGAGGTGCCGCGCCGGCGTGCCTCGCCGACCAACGCGCACCAGCTTTTCGTCAACATGATGGTGTTCGGCGTGCTGATGACGCTGATCGCATTTCTCTACCTGCGCAACCAGTTGCGCCCGATCACCCGGCTCGCACAGGCGGCGGAGGCTTTCGGTCGGGGACGGCACGAGTCGTACTCACCGGCCGGCGCGGTCGAGGTCAGGGCCGCCGGGCACGCCTTTCTCGACATGCGCAACCGGATTGAGCGGCAGATCGAGCAGCGCACCATGATGCTCTCGGGGGTGAGCCACGATCTGCGGACCCCGCTGACCCGGCTGCGGCTTGGCCTGTCGATGCTCGACGACGAGGATCGCGAGCCGCTGGAGCGCGATGTCGAGGACATGCAGCGGCTGATCGACGCCTTCCTCGACTTCGCGCGCGGCGATGCGCTGGCGGCCGCGGCAGAGCCGGTCGACCCGGTGGATATCGTCGAGAGCGTCGTCGACGATGCGCAGCGCGCCGGGCGCAACGTGGCGCTGGTGTCGGTCGAGGGCGAGGGGCAGGTGTCGCTGCGCCCGCTGGCCATGCGCCGCGCGCTGGAGAACCTCGTGAACAACGCGGTGCGCTATGGCAGCTGCTGCGAGGTGTCGGTCACGCTCAGCGACAAGAGCCTGCGGCTTCGGGTCGAGGATGACGGGCCGGGGATCCCGCCCGAGCGGCGCGAGGATGCGCAGCGGCCCTTTGTCCGGCTCGATCCGGCGCGCAATCAGGACAAGGGGCCGGGCGTGGGGCTGGGGCTTGCGATCGCCGCCGACATCGCGCGGGCCCATGGCGGTGTGCTGCGGCTGGGCGAAAGCGAGACACTGGGCGGGTTGCGGGCGGATATCGTGATCGCGCGCTGAGGGGGGCATTCCAAAGCGCATCGTCGCGGGCAGGGCTGCGCTGAGCAGTCCCGTCGCGCGTGTTGGTAAGGGCTGGCACCGGGTCCCGTGCCGGCGTGGGCCGTGTGACGCAGCCGACGACCGGGGCGCGGGCCGACGCTCCGGGATTCCAGACCGTGACACCTCGGCCTCGGTGACCTCGGCCCCGGTGACGCTCCGGCCGATCAAGCCGATCAGACAGGCGAGCGACGGCGCGATCCCATGGTCGGGCCGCCGCTTGTCACTGGTATCGCCTGCGCCGCAGGCGGGGGAGCTCAGCCCTCGAGCAGGATCTGGCCCTTCGCCTCGACTAGCAGTTCGGCGCGCTTCTGCCGGATAGCGTCGGCATCGGCCTTGTCGCCGAGGTCGCCGGCGACCTTGCGCACCACGTCCTCGTGGCCGGCCTCTTCGAAATCCGCCTTGATCACCTCGCGCGCATAGGCCTCGGCGGCATCGCCGCTCTTGCCCAGCATTTCGGCAGCCCAGAGCCCGAGCAGCTTGTTGCAGCGGGCCTCTGCGCGGAACGCCATCTCCTCATCATGTGCGAACTTGTTTTCAAACGCGGATTCGCGTTCGTCGAAGGTGGTCATGAGTCTCGCTCCCCTATGTCTCTCGTCCTCATGGCCGAGTATTTCACACCCGCAGAACCGTGCAAGTCCAAGCGCCCGCTTGCGAGGCGAGAAGGCATGATTTATAGGGCCACGCAGGACGCAGAAGCGCCCTCTGTGTCCCGCTTGGAAAGGAATCCCATGGCACGCCGCAAAAAGATCTACGAAGGCAAGGCAAAGATTCTCTACGAAGGCCCCGAGCCCGGGACCATCGTGCAGTATTTCAAGGACGACGCGACCGCCTTCAACGCCCAGAAGAAGGACGTGATCGAAGGCAAGGGTGTGCTCAACAACCGCCTGTCCGAGTTCTTCATGACCGGTCTGAACAACATCGGCGTTCCGACCCACTTCCTGAAGCGCCTCAACATGCGCGAGCAGCTGGTGCGCTCCTGCGAGATCATTCCGCTCGAGGTCATCGTGCGCAACTTCGCCGCCGGATCGTTGGCCAAGCGTCTGGGGCTCGAGGAAGGCACGCCGCTGCCGCGCCCGATCGTCGAGTACTGCTACAAGGACGACAAGCTGGGCGACCCGCTGGTCACCGAGGAGCACATCGCCGCGTTCGGCTGGGCCAGCCAACAGGACATGGACGACATCCTCAGCCTCGCGCTGCGGGTGAACGATTACCTGTCGGGCCTGATGTACGGCGTCGGCATTCGTCTCGTCGACTTCAAGATCGAGATCGGCCGCGTCTATGACGGCGACTTCCAGCGCCTCGTCGTGGCCGACGAGATCTCGCCGGACAGCTGCCGCCTTTGGGACCTGCAGACCGGCCAGAAGCTCGACAAGGACGTGTTCCGCCGCGACCTCGGCTCGCTGACCGATGCCTATACCGAAGTGGCCGAACGGCTCGGCGTGATGCCCAAGCAGGCGACGCATATTTCCAAGCCCAAGCTCATCAACTGAGCCGGGCGCGCGCTTCCGGCGCGGTGATTTCAAGGACGGGAGGCCGCGCCTCCCGCAACAGACGGAGAAGACGCCATGAAGGCACGGGTGCATGTGATGCTCAAGGACGGCGTGCTCGACCCGCAGGGCGAAGCGGTGAAGCATGCCCTGCACGGGATGGGCTTTGATGGCGTCGGCGGCGTGCGTCAGGGCAAGGTGATCGAGCTCGACCTCGAGGACGGCACCGGCGAGGACGCGGTGCGCGAGATGTGCGAGAAGCTGCTCGCCAACACCGTGATCGAGAGCTACTCGATCGAGATGGCCTGAGCCCGGGCCGGCGCGCCGCGCCGGTGGGCTCTCTTGGGTTCGGCGGGCCACGGCCTGCCATGAGGGGGCGCTTCGGCGCCCCGCTTGCGTTCTGGCGCGAATTGGCGTCACCTCCTCGCGAGAAGAGGGAGGAGAGAGCCATGCGCGCAGCGGTGCTGAGAGAGTACAACGAGGATCTGTCGCTCGAGACGGTGCCCGATCCGGACTGCCCGGACGACGGCGTCGTTCTCGAGGTGCTTGCCTGTGGCGTTTGCCGCTCGGACTGGCACGGCTGGGTCGGCGAGCATCCCCGGGTCAAGCCGGGCCAGATCCAGGGGCACGAATATTGCGGCCGCGTGGTCGCTGCGGGGCCGAACTCGCAATGGGCCACAGGCGACGTGCTGGTGGCGCCGTTCATCCTGTCCTGCGGCACTTGCCCGAGCTGCCGCGCTGGCCAGCAGACCGTCTGCGCCGACCAGCGCCTGCCGGGCTTCATCGAGCCGGGCGCCTTCGCCGAATACGTCCCCGTGCCGCGCGATTTCAACCTTGCGCGCCTGCCGGAGGGCATGTCGCCGACGCTTGCGGCGGGGCTCGGCTGCCGGGTGACCACCGCGTGGCACGCGCTGACCGGACGCGCGGCACTGCAGGGCGGCGAGTGGCTGGCGGTGCATGGCACCGGCGGTGTCGGGCTTTCGGCGGCACTTCTGGGCCGGGCGCTCGGCGCGCATGTCATCGTCGTCGACGTGGTGCAGGACAAGCTTGACCACGCGCTATCGCTGGGCATGGACGCAGCCGTCAACGCCGAAGAGGGCGATGCCGCCGAGCAGATCCGCGAGATCACCGGCGGCGGCGTGCATGTCAGCATCGAGGCGCTGGGGATCCCGCAGACCGTGAACGCGTCGATCCGCTGCCTGCGCCCCTTGGGGCGGCACGTGCAGGTGGGCATGCCGGTGGGCCACACCGCGCATATGGATGTCGACATGTCGGCGGTCTATCAGGGCAACCTTGCGCTCTACGGCACGCGAGGGATGCCGGCGCATCGCTACCCGTCGTTGCTGGGCCTGATCACCCGCGACAAGGTCGATCTGTCGCCGCTCATTGCCCGCGAGGTACCGCTCAGCGGCGCAAGCGCCGAGCTCGCCGCTTTCAACGGGCCGACGCCGCCGGGCGTGGCGGTGATCACCGACTTCCACAGCTGAGCGCCGCGGCGCGTGAAGGGCAGGGCGCCCCGGCATCTCGCCGGGGGGCCTCCACGCGATTGCGCCGGGATGCAAAAGCCGCTATGCGGAGCGCAATCTGACCCCACCAATGCCAAGCGAGCCCGCCATGAAAGCTGCCGTCATCGTCTTTCCCGGATCGAACTGCGATCGCGATCTTGCCGAGGGCTTCCGCAAGGCGGGCCTCGACGTGCAGATGGTGTGGCACAAGGACACGGCGCTGCCCTCGGGCATCGACATCGTCGGCATCCCGGGCGGCTTTTCGTTCGGTGACTACCTGCGCTGCGGCGCCATCGCCGCGAACTCGCCGATCTGCCACGAGGTCAAGGCCCATGCCGAGCGTGGCGGCTATGCCATCGGCATCTGCAACGGCTTCCAGGTGCTGACCGAGACCAAGATCCTGCCGGGCGCGCTGCTGCGCAACGCCAACCTCAAGTATATCTGCCGCACCGTGGGGCTCGACGTGGCCGAGAGCCAGTCGGTCTTCACCCAAGGCTACGAGGTCGGCGAGACCATCCGCATCCCGATCGCGCATCATGACGGCAACTACACTGCCGATGCCGCGACCCTCGATGCGCTCGAGGCCGAGGACCGGGTGGCGTTCCGCTACACCGACAACCCCAACGGCTCGGACCGCGACATCGCCGGCATCCTGTCGTCGAACCGCCGGGTGCTGGGAATGATGCCGCACCCCGAGCGGGCCTGCGATCCCGCGCAGGGCAACGAGGACGGTGCGCGTCTTTTCGCCCATCTGACCGCCGCCCTCGCGGAAGCCTGACTTGAGAGCCTGAGCCCGGGAGCGTACTCTGCCGCCCATGTCAGGGACGGCCAAGGACAAGGCCCGGCGCGCAAGGCGCTCGGGGCCACTGGGATGGCGGGTGCGGGTCGCGCTCGTCCTTCTGGTCGTGTTGGCCGTGGTGACCGTCTGGGTCACCAACATGATGCTCACCGACCGGTTCACGGAATCGACCCGCAACCGGGCCGAGCTGCGGCTGGCGCTCTATTCCGGCAACATCCTGTCGGAACTGCGCAGCAACGCCATCGTGCCACAGCTATTGGCGCGCGACCCGGCGCTGATCGGGGCGCTGAACTCCGGTGATTTCAGCCAGTCGTCGCAGCGCCTGATCTCCTATGTCGACGAGATCGGCGCCGCCTCGCTGATGCTGCTCGACCGCGACGGCCGCACCGTCGCCGCGACCGACCGCAACCGTCTGGGCGAGCAGCACCGCAACGCGCCGCATTTCGTCGAGGCGCTGCGCTCGAACACCACCGTCTTCACCACGCAGGAACGCGAGGCGGGGGGCTACACCTTCACCTACTCGCGCCGCGTCGAGAGCCAGAACAGCGTCGTCGGCGTGATCATGGTCGAGGTCGATCTGGCGAAGTTCGAACGCGCCTGGGCCGGGATCACCGACGCGGTGGCGGTGCTGAACTCGGAAGGCACCATCATTCTCGCCACCGAGCCACGCTGGCGCGGACGCACCATGGACGAGGCGCTGGTGCGCCAGTCGCCCGAAAGCGCCATCGAGCGCGCCATCAAGGCCACCGCCGACTGGACCGCGCTGCCGCCCGATGCCTACCTGCAGGGCGAGGCGGTGATGCGGGTCGACGGGCGCATCCCGTTCCGCGGCTGGACCATGGCGACCTTCACCACCTACGCCTCGGTGCGCGAGAAGGTGAACGCGGTGCTGGCGCTCGAGATCATGGGCTTCGCGCTTCTGGCGGCGCTGGCCTTCTACGCGCTGAGCCGCCGCACGGCGCTGCGCATGGCCCTGTTCCAGCGCGAATCCGCCGAGCTGCGCCGCCTCAATGCGCGCCTCCAGCGCGAGATTTCCGAACGCGAGAAGGTCCAGAAAGACCTCGCCTCCGCCGAGCAGACCCTCGAGCAGAGCTCCAAGCTCGCCGCCCTTGGTGAGATGTCGGCGGCGGTCAGCCACGAACTCAACCAGCCGCTGGCGGCAATGAAGACTTACCTTGCCGGCGCGCGGCTGCTGCTGCGGCGCAACCGTCCCGACGAGGCGATGACCGCCTTCCACCGCATCGACGATCTGATCGAGCGCATGGGCGCGATCACCCGGCAACTCAAATCCTATGCCCGCAAGGGGCAGGAGCAGCTCTCTCCCGTTGACATGGCCGAGGCGCTGGCCTCGTCGCTGTCGATGATGGAGCCGCAGCTTAAGGCGCGGCGGGTGCGGATCTCGAAGATCCTGCCGGATGAGCCGGTGCGGGTGATGGGCGACCGGATGCGCATCGAGCAGGTTCTGGTGAACCTGCTGCGCAACGCCATCGACGCGACAAAATCCGTGGCCCAGCCCGAGCTGGAGATCATCCTCGCCAGCGGCGAGACCGCGACGCTGTCGGTGCGCGACAACGGCCACGGCATCGAGGACATGGATGCATTGTTCGAGCCGTTCTACACCACCAAGCAGCCCGGCGACGGCACCGGGCTTGGCCTTGCCATCAGTTCCGGCATCGTGGCCGATCTCGGCGGGCGCCTGACGGCCCGAAACGGGGTCGACGGTGGGGCTGTTTTCGAGATGCAGCTTCCTATCTTGAATGAAACCACCCGCGCCGCCGAGTAGTTGGCAGCGGGAAAGACGCAGGCAGAAAAGGCGCAAGACCAGAATGACAAAAGCCATGAAGATCGCCATCGTCGACGACGAAAAGGACATGCGGCAGTCGATCAGCCAGTGGCTGGCGCTGTCGGGGTACGACACCGAAGCCTTTGGCAGCGCCGAAGAGGCGCTCGGCGCGCTCGGCACCGATTACCCCGGCATCGTGATCTCGGACATCAAGATGCCCGGCATGGACGGGATCCAGTTTCTCAAGAAGCTGATGGGCGCTGACAGCGCGCTGCCTGTCATAATGATCACCGGTCACGGCGACGTGCCGATGGCGGTCGAGGCGATGCGCATCGGCGCCTTCGACTTTCTCGAAAAGCCGTTCAACCCCGACCGCATGTCGGAGCTTGCCAAAAAGGCCACCAACGCACGCCGCCTGACCCTCGACAACCGCGCGCTGCGCCGTGAGCTCTCGGATGGCGGCCAACTGATGAGCAAGTTGATCGGTCAGAGCCCGGCGATGGAGCGCCTGCGCGAGGACGTGCTCGATCTCGGCCAGGCCGACGGCCACGTGCTGATCGAGGGCGAGACCGGCACCGGCAAGACGCTGATCGCCCACGCGCTGCACGCGGTGGGTTCGCGCGCCGGCAAGAAATTCGTGCTGCTCTCCTGCGCGGCGATGGACGAGGACGCGCTGATGCGCCGGCTCTTCGGCCCGATGCAGCCCGACGAGACCCGGCTGCCGGCGATGGAAGAGGCGCGCGGCGGAACGCTGGTGCTCGAGGATGTCGAGTCGCTGTCGGATTCGGCGCAGGCCCGGCTGCTGTCGGTGATCAACGATCAGGGCACCCCGCCGGAAACCCGCATCGTGGCGATCTGCAATCTTCAGGACGAGGGCCGCACCTGCGAGAGCGCGCTGCGCCCGGATCTCTATTACCGCCTCGCGGCGCTGAAGATCACCGTGCCGCCGCTGCGCGCCCGCGGCGAAGATATCCTGACGCTTTTTACCCGGCTCTCCGAGGGCTTCGCCGACGAGTATGGCTGCGACGCACCCAAGGTCTCGGCGCAGGAAGCGGCGCAACTCCTTCAGGCGCCGTGGCCCGGCAACGTGCGCCAGCTCATCAACCTTGCCGAGCGCGCGGTGCTGCAATCGCGGCGGGGGCAGGGCACCATCGCCTCGCTCCTGATGAACGATCACGAGGACATGCAGCCGGTGATGACCACCGAGGGCAAGCCGCTCAAGGAATATGTCGAGGCGTTCGAGCGCATGCTGATCGACAACACCATGCGCCGTCACAAGGGCTCGATCTCGGCGGTGATGGACGAGCTTTGCCTGCCGCGCCGGACGCTGAACGAGAAGATGGCCAAGTACGGCCTGCAGCGTGCCGACTACCTCTGACCGGCGCCGGGCCGCACCGGCCTAGTGGTGCTTGGACATCGGGAGCCGCGCCTTGCGGGGTGCGGCTTCCAGCGCCTCACGCGGGGTCGCGATGGCCGCGATGGCATAGAGCACGAGGCCAATCAGCAGGCCGAGCACGTGCGGCCAGACCAGATGCTTCGGCGCGATCATGACCGCGGCTCCAGCCGGCAGGATGGGGCCAAGGTCGAGCGGCAGGCTGTAGAGCGTGGCGACGTCTTCGGCAGCGGGAGTGCCGGTCAGCGCCCCGGCCAGCAGCGGCGTCAGTGCCAGCGTTAGAACCGCGGGCACGGCCGAAACCGCCAGCGCCAGCAGTGACAGTGCGCGCAGAGCGCGGGGCATCCGCGCAGGGCCTGCCGCCACCCAGCACAGGCTTGCGACGGTTATGACGCAGAGCACGCTCGCGCTGATGGTGAAATATCCGAGTGTCGTCATGCCGACCTGATCCATGCGCATCCCCCTCGCAATCCATTGGTCTGAAATCGCTTTGCTCGTGGCAGTCTAGCCGCTTGGGCGAAGTCTGCGAAGGTCCGACAACTTTATCGAGCATATTTCTCGCCGGTCCTGCCGAGCGACGCGCGAGACCCACGCTTGTGGTGGACCTCGAACGACCGCTCGCCGGGCGGGTCGGGAACAGTCTGTTTCGAAAAACATCTTCAACTGTGGCTGAAAAATGGCATTAACGTTTTCGTCACGTTTGTTCGCGCCGGTTTGTTTTTTCTGTCGATTCGTCTTCCCGGAGGTTTTGATGACCCCCTTCGTACTCTTCATGCTGCTGTTCGGGGGCGTTCTCGCCAGCACGAGCAGTTCCGGGTCAGGTGCTGCGGATCTCGAAGACGAGATCGAGGATGAGGACGATCTCGATGACCGCGAGAGCCCGCGTTCCGGTGAGGGCGACTTTCTGCTCGGAACCGACGGCGATGACACGCTCGAGGGCGGCGATGGCGACGATACACTCGCCGGGCTGGCCGGTGACGATGCGCTGACCGGCGGTGGCGGCAACGACGTGCTCGAGGGTGGTGAGGGGCGCGACGTCCTCGTCGACGATCAGGGGTCCGACACGGCGAGCGGCGGGGCCGGCCTCGACCTGATGATGTTCACCGACGAGATGCAAGGCGCGCCGGATGTGGTCGATGGCGGTGACGGTAACGACATCCTTTGGGGCGATGATGGCGACACGCTGACCGGCGGCGCGCACGCGGATATCTTCGTGGTCCCGATCGGCGATGAAGGGGCGGATCCGGTCACCATCACCGATCTCGACTTCACCCGCTTCACCGATCAGGATATGCCCGACCGGGTGGTCTTTGTCACCCCCGAAGGCGAGCTGATCCCGCGCTCGGCCTTCTTCGATGGCAGCCTGGCGGTCGGTATCGGCGATATGGCAGATGGCAGCGGGTCCTTCGTGGTCAACGGCAACGACACCATCGCGATCATCGAGGGCTACAGCGCCGAAGAGCTGTTTTACGACACCATCTGGGTCGGCAACTTCTCTCCAGCGCTCACCGGATTCTACGATGGCGACGACGACCTGACCGGCACCGAGGGGCGCGACGAGCTGTTCGGCGGCAACGGCATGGACACGCTGGTCGGCCTCGGCGGCGGCGACTATCTCGACGGTCAGGCGGATGACGATGTCATCATCGGCGTCGACGGACCCGGCGCCGAGACCGTGGGCGACACATTGGTCGGCAATGGCGGCGACGACACGCTGCGCGGTGACGAAGGCGACGCGCTGGCCGGTGGGCTCGGCAATGACCGCTACGAGCTGGTGGTGCCCGACGGCGAGGGCGATTTCGAGCCGATGCGGATCTACACCTACGATCTTCAGGGCAACGAGGGCGGTCGCGAGACCATCACGCTGGTCACCGCCGACGGCACGCCGCTCTCTGCCGCCGAGGCCGTGGCGGGTGGGGCCGTAACCGAGGCCGAGGATGGCAGCGGCACGGCGCTGGTGTTCAACGGCACGGTCATCGCGGTGGTCGAGGGCATCGCGCCCGATGACATGGGCCCGCCTTCGGACTGGCTCGGCAATCTCGGGCCGGCCACTCCTCTGGCGGCGGCGCCACCTCCGCCAGCGGCAACCGAGATCACGGTGCTGTCGTCCAGCGGGACCGGAGAGGTCATGAACGAGGCCTATTTCGGCGGCAACATGGTGTTCAGCGTCAACACCATCGACGGCGTTCCGAAGCCGACCTTCGGCCCCGCCGCCGAGGCGCTCGACATCTCGCATCTGCGCTTTCCGGCGGGGCAGGGCGACGCGGGCGATCTCGAGGTGGACGGCGAGGGCTTCCTCAACATCCTCGTCATGGAGCAGGGCGCCGACGGCGAATACGAGCTGCGCGACGAGTTGGTCTCGGCTCTGGAATGGGCGCGCGAGAATGATGCCCAGCTCACGCTGGTGCTACCCACCAAGAACTATACCGTGGCCGAGTACGAAGGGCTCGACGAGGACATAGAGCGCTTCGCAGAGGCGGTGGTGCGCGATTACGCCGACGTGGTCGAGGCCTTCGAGATCGGCAACGAATACTGGAGCATGGGCGAGACGGCCTACGGATCCAAGGCCGATGTCGCCGCCGGCGCTCTGGCGCGGGGCATGGAGGCGGCGGGGGTCGAGGACGACGATCAGGCGGCGATCCTCGTGCAGATGGCCTCGCCCTTCGCGGGCTCGGAATTCCACGTCTCGATCGATGACCGGCCCTTCGCGCAGCGCGTCGACCTTGCCAACCAGACCATCATCGACCAGCTCGGCGACGACGCGCGCGATGCCATCGACGGCGTCGTGGAGCACTACTATTTCGACAAGCAGGTGCTGGGGTTCGAAGGCACCACCGGCGAGGTCAACTTCATCAGCCGCGACTTCTCGACCTGGGACGAGGCCTTCGACAAGGAGCTCGACCTCTACATCACCGAGTGGAACGTGCGCACCTCGACCACCTCCGAGACCGGGCTGCGCTCGGCTTCGGTGATGCTCGAGATGACTTCGAACATGAGCGATCTGGGCGTCGACGCGGCGCATGTCTGGCCGGTGCAGCACAACACGCCGACGGAGCTTGCCGGCAAGCAGCAGGAAGACGTGATCACGGATGCCGAGGGGCGGGTGATCAACACCATCAACGGCGCGGCCTTCGACCTGATGTCGTCGAGCCTCGTGGGGCTCGAGGCGCTCGACACCGAGTTGTCGCTGGAAGACGGCAGCTTCACCTTCCACGCCTGGCAGGGCGAGGACAGTACCGTGGTCTACGTCGCCTCGCGCGCGACGGACACGCTGGACCTGGATCTGGATCTGTCGGAGCTGGTGCCCGAGTACGTCGAGGCCTCGGCGATCCGGATCAGCGCTGATTTCTCGACCAATTCCAGCGATGGCGTGCATTTCGTGCCGGGCGAGGGCTATCAGGAGGCCGAGAGCCTGCTGATCGACGGCCAGCGCTACTACATCAACGAGAACGACGTGCGCGCCGCGCTCACCGATCTCGAGATCGACGGCACGACGGTGCCGGTCACGCTGCGCCCCTTCGAGGTGATCGAAATCACCTTCGACACCACCGGCATCGACGCACCGTCGCCCGAGCCCGAGGCGCCCGAAGGCCTGACGGTCACCGGCACGCCCGGGGCCGACACGCTCACCGGTGGCGATGGCGACGACACGCTAGACGGTCTGGCCGGGGACGACACGCTCACCGGAGCCAAGGGCGACGACCGGGTGCTTGGCGGCGAGGGCGACGACCGGCTGCGGGGCTGGGGCGGCGCCGATTACCTCAAGGGCGCCGACGGCGACGACCAGATCTCGGGCAACCAGGGCGATGACACGCTGGTCGGCAGCTTGGGCAACGACACCCTGAACGGGGCAGAGGACGACGACGAACTCAACGGCATGGTGGGCGACGACAGCGTCGTCGGCGGGCCGGGGGCCGACACCGTGACCGGCTGGTTCGGGGCGGACATCTTCGCTCTCTCGGAGGGCGATCTCACGGGCGGCGACGTGGTGACGGATTTCACGCCTGGCGAGGACGTGATCGAGGTCGATCTGCCCGGGATCGCCGGTCTGTCGGATGTCTCCTTCGTCGCGGGCGAGGACGGCATCACCGTTCGCTTCGGCTCGGAGGGCAGCCTTCTTCTGCAGGGCGACCTGCGCATCGCCGACGTGAACGCGGCGCGAAACTTCGTGTTCCTGTAAGGGGTGCACGTCTTCGCTTCGGCGGCGATGAATAATCCCGACGATGCCGCAAGGGGTTCGCACCGTCACAAAGCTTCACGCCGCCTTGTCGAAAGGGGGACCTGCGCCTGCGCAGAGCACCGAACCGGCCTCGCGGGTGGTCGCGACGCCAATGGCGCGCGCTACCCCTGCCGGGGTAGTGGAACCTGACGTGATCAAGGGTAATCTGCATAGCGCGGGCACCATCGGGTGTGCCGCGAACTGCCGTTTCACCTTTGAAAACAAAGGTAAGTGGCGGAGAGACAGGGATTCGAACCCTGGGACCCCGTGAAGGGTCAACGGTTTTCGAGACCGCCCCGTTCGACCACTCCGGCACCTCTCCGCGGGGGTCGTGGAGGGCCGTTTAACGAGATGCGCGACGGGGTGCAACAGGGAAATTTGCGGAACCGTGCAGAACTTGTCGAAGTTGGTCCGTCAGCCCGTGCGGCCTTGGAAAACCTCGTGTCCGAGCCTAGTCTCGCCCCGACCCGATGACCGGAGAATCTTTCACATGGCCCTGCGCTTCGTCGCCTGCCTTCTGTCCGCAACCCTGGCCTCGCCGGTGATCGCCGATCCGGCGCGCCCGGCGGATGCGCTGCTCGACCGTCTGGGCCTTCCCGAGATCGTTCAGATCATGCGCGAGGAAGGCATCGGCTACGGCACCGAGATGGCGCGCGACCTGATTCCGGGGGGCGCAACACAGGGGTGGCAGGCCTCCGTTGCACGGATCTACGACACCGACGCCATGGAAGAGGTCGTCCGGGCCGAGTTTCAGGAGAGCTTTGGAGACACCGATGCCACGCCGCTGCTGCGCTTCTTCGGCAGCGAGACCGGCGAGCGGGTGGTCGAGGTCGAGCTCTCGGCGCGGCGCGCGTTGATCGACGACGGCGTCGAGGCCGCCGCGCGCGAGGTGTTTCGTGGGCTCGATGGTTCATCGGACGAGCGGCTCGGGCTGGTGACCGATTTCGTGCAGGCCAACGATCTGGTCGAAGCCAACGTGACCGGCGCGCTCAACGCCAGCTTCCAGTTCTATGCCGGGCTGGTGGATGGTGGCGCGCTCGAGATGACCGAGCGCGAGATCCTCGACGAGGTCTGGTCGCAGGAGCCAGAGACCCGGGCTGACAGCCGCGAATGGCTCTACGCCTACCTGCTGATGGCCTACGAGCCTCTGCCGGAGGGCGATCTCGAGGCCTATGTGGATCTGTCGTCCAGCCCCGAGGGCAAGGCGATGAACCGCGCGCTGTTTGCGGGCTTCAACACGATGTACGACAATATCTCCTACGCGCTCGGCCTTGCGGCGGCCAAGCAGATGCAGGCGCAAGAGCTGTAAGGCTTTTCTCCCGCTCGTCACCCGTGCGGGTTGACAAGGCGGCAGTATCCTCGCATAAGCGCGGCTCGGATCGGGGCTATTGCGGCCCCGGTTTCGATTCTTATATCAATGACAGCCCCAAGAGGGCGCGCTGTCCGAGGTGGGCCTTAAGGCTCGGGAAAGACCCGCAAGGGCACCATAGGACGCGGGAAACGAAGGAAGATGCAGATGTTCGCGGTGATGAAAACCGGCGGCAAGCAATACAAGGTCCAGGCGGGCGACGTGCTCCGCGTGGAAAAGCTGGCCGCAGACGCGGGTGAAACCGTGCAGTTCAACGATATCCTCATGCTGGGCGGCGAAAGCGTCACCGTCGGCGCGCCGCTGGTGGCTGGTGCCGCCGTGCAGGCCGAGGTGATCGACCAGATCAAGGGTGACAAGGTCATCCACTTCGTCAAGCGTCGCCGCAAGCACAGCTCGCAGCGTACCAAGGGCCACCGCCAGAAGCTGACCCTCGTCCGCGTGACCGAGATCCTCGCTTCGGGCGCCGACGCATCGGGCGTCAAGGCTGCCGCTGGCGCAGGCTCCGTGGCCGCTCCGGCTGCTGCTGCCGCACCGAAGGCTGCTGCTCCGGCCGCTGCCGCAGGTGACGACCTGACCGCAATCACCGGTGTCGGCCCCGCCGCCGCCAAGAAGCTCAACGAGGCCGGCATCACCACCTACGCCGAGCTCGCCGCAGTGAACCCCGAGACCTTCGAGGCCACCAAGGTGAAGCCCGAGTGGGTCGAGCAGGCCAAGACCCTCGCCTGAGAACAAGGAGACTAACCCATGGCACATAAAAAAGCAGGCGGTTCGTCCCGTAACGGCCGCGACTCCGCTGGCCGCCGTCTTGGCGTCAAACTCTATGGCGGTCAGGACGCGGCTCCGGGCAGCATCATCATCCGTCAGCGCGGCACCAAGTTCTGGCCGGGCAACGGCGTCGGCATGGGCAAGGATCACACCATCTTTGCAACCGAAGCCGGTTCCGTGACCTTCCACAAGGGCCTGAAGGGCCGCACCTTCGTATCCGTCCTGCCGGTGGCCGAGGCTGCCGAGTAAGCCGATCCACAGGATGTGAAAATCAGGGGGATCGGCGAAAGCCGGTCCCCTTCGGCGTTTCTTGAGGAGGGGGCGCCGATCCACCGGAACGTGCATTGAGGAGTATGCACATGAGTCTGGACCAACTGAAAATGCCGACGCGGCCCAAGCCCGTCGTTCTGCAGCCCGAGATCCCGACGGAGCGCTTTGTCCTGCGCCCGCTGCGGCGCTCGGACGCTGGGCTGATCTCGCTCTATTCGTCGGATGAGCGCGTCGCCCGCATGACCACTTCGATCCCGCACCCGCTGCCGCCCGGCGCCACCGAGGCGTTCATCGCGCGCGGCACCGCCGAGGACCGGGCAGAGGATATCTGGGTCCTGGACGCCTCGGCGCAGGAGGGCCCTGAGGTCATGGGTGTCATCTCGCTCGAGCGGCTCGAGGGCAACCAGAGCGAAATCGGCTACTGGGTGGCGCCGCAATACTGGAACACCGGACACGCCTCCGAGGCGCTGCGTGCGCTGATCGAGGCGAACCCCTTCGGCTCGGCGACCATGTTCGCCAGCGTGTTTCAGGACAACCCGGCCTCGGCGCGGGTGCTGACGAATTGCGGCTTCGAGTATATCGGCGATGCCGAGGCCTTTTCAGTGGCACGCAACGCGAAGGTGCCGACCTGGACCTACCTGCGTCGCATGGCCTGATCCGCACGCAGGCTTACCTGAAATCCCGTTCCGGAAGCGCCCCCATCGCGGGGCGCTTTCCGATTTCTGGGCGACTTGGGGCAGGCGGCGCGCAGCCGAGGCGCGTGGCCCGTGAAAAAGTCATGAAT
>NZ_DS022276.1:3473563-3477687 GCF_000153725.1 Salipiger bermudensis HTCC2601
AGCCGGCGAATATCGCCAGCGCCGCGCAGGAACCCTGCCGCGTTTGCGTATGTCGGAGCTGCTGTGACGAGTGTAGCGCCAAATGCGCCAAGAAGGCCGCGGCGTGTAAGGCCGCCTGCAGTTGATTTTGTCATGTGAAAGCGCCTGTCCCGTTAAGTCGCTGTACCTGTTTGCGTCGCCTCGTTGGACGACACCTGCCATCTATCCCCAGATGCGTGGATTATATGCCACAGAGTAAAAATTCTGAGAAGGCGGTTTTCGGTAGGTCGGAGAGATTGAGCCGTTTTCGGCAAGATCCTGCGCAAATAGCGTACATCTTGTGGCCGGAACGCGCCGACACGCATGACCGGTGCAGCGCTGCCGCGCTGCGGCGGAATTATCACGCCTTCGGGAAATGTGAGTGGACAGTGTAGGATACTGACGTCCAACACTAGTTTTGTAGCAGGCCGTTCGAGTTCAGGGATCACTATGACAAATTCACGCAGGCAGCTTTCCACCGCTCTGAAACTCGGTCTCGTGGCCGGGATGGCCGCTGGCTGGATGTGTGCCGCCGCGCCACAGGCGGCGCAGGCCCAGAGCCTCGCGCTGACCGGGTACAAACAGGCAGTGGCCGAGTCGCTCTCGGAAGACGAAGGCATGGCGGCGTTCTACCGGGCTCGCGGTTTCGAGCCGATCTGGACCTCTGCGGATGAGGCTGCCACGGCGCGGCGCGCGGCGCTGATCCAGGCGCTTTCGAGTGCTGGCCAGCATGGGTTGCCGGCCCGTCGCTACGATCCGGTGTCGCTTTTGGCCCGGATGCGCGCGGTCCGCAGTGAAGGTGACCGGGGGCAGCTCGAGATCGAGCTGTCGCGCGCCTATCTGCAATTCGCCCGCGATCTCAGCGGCGGTGCGCTCGATGGCCGCCGCATCGACAGCGGCATCAAGCGCGAGCCCGCTCGCCGCGGCTCGGAGGATCTGCTCGAGGCGCTCGCGACGGGCGAGCCGCGCGCGGTGTTCCGCGATCTCGCGCCGAAAACGCCCGAGTACACGCGCCTGATGCGCGAGAAGCTGAGCCTCGAGCGGGTCATCGCCCGCGGCGGCTGGGGCGCGCCGGTGACTGTGGGAAAGCTCGATCCCGGCGACAGCGGCCCCGGCGTGGTGATCCTGCGCGACCGGCTGATCGAGATGGGCTACCTCAAGCCGACGCTGTCTGCGCGCTATGATGATGCGCTGCGCGACGCTGTGCTGGCTTTTCAGGGTGACCATGGGCTCGAAGCGGACGGGGTGGCCGGCTCCTCGACCCTGAGCGCCGTGAACGTGCCTGCGACCGAGCGCCTGAAATCGGTGATCGTGGCGATGGAGCGCGAACGCTGGATCAACTTCGCCGACGGTCTGGGTGAGCGTCATGTGTTGGTGAACATCGTCGATTTCCACGCCCGCATCATCGATGACGGCAAGGTCACCTTCGAGACGCGCTCGGTGGTGGGCCATCAGGACCCTGACCGCCGTACGCCCGAGTTCTCGGACGTGATGGAGTTCATGGTGATCAACCCGTCGTGGTACGTGCCGCGCTCGATCGTGGTGAACGAGTACCTGCCGCTGCTGCGCCGAAACCCGGGTGCGGTGAGCCATCTGGTGATCACCGACAGCCGAGGGCGACGGGTCAATCGCGGCAACGGCTTTGCCCAGTACTCTGCCGCAAGCTTCCCGTTTGCCATGCGCCAGCCCCCGGGCCCGAAGAACGCGCTCGGGCAGGTGAAGTTCATGTTCCCGAACAAGTACAACATCTACCTGCATGACACGCCGTCGAAGCACCTGTTCGCGCGTGGCCAGCGGACCTTTTCGCACGGCTGCATCCGGCTCGGCGATCCCAAGGATTTCGCCTATGCGCTGCTGGCGCTGCAGACCGATGATCCCGAGGGTTTCTTCGCGTCGCGTCTGCGAGGCGGCTCGGAGAGCCGGGTCAATCTCGAGCAGCCGGTGCCGGTGCACCTGATCTACCGCACCGCGTTCACGCAGGCGAAGGGCCGGGTCAATTACCGCGCCGATGTCTACGGGCGTGACGCCAAGATCTGGGACGCCCTCGCGGCAGCAGGGGTGGCACTGGGCGGCGTGGAGAGTTAAGTCCTTCGGGGAGACATCCCGGAGGATCCGATGCCGACCTACAGCATTTCCGACATTGCCGCTGCCCTCGGGCTCGAGGCGCTTGGCGACACCGATATCCGCGTCAGCGGCGTGGCCGAGCCTGCGATGGCGAGCGAGGAGCACCTCGCGCTCGCGATGAAGCCGGAATACGCCGAGCAGCTTTCCGAGGGCAGGGCGCGCGCCGCGCTGCTCTGGGAGGGCGCTGACTGGCAGGCCATGGGGTTGAGCGCGGTGCTGCTGCCGAAGCGCCCGCGCCATACTCTGTCCGGCGTCTCGGCGATGATGGATCCCGGTCAGGGCTATCACGAGGGGATCCACCCGATGGCGGTGATCGACCCCTCGGCGCGGCTTGGCGAAGGGGTCTCGGTCGGGCCATTCACGGTGATCGGGGCCGGTGTCAGCATCGGGGCGGGTTCGGTGATCGGGCCGCAGGTCAATATCGGCTGGAACACCACGATCGGCGCGAGCGCGCTGATCCATGCCGGCGCTAGGATCGGCGCGCGCTGCACCATCGGCGCGCGCTTCATTGCCCAGCCCAACGCGGTGATCGGTGGCGACGGCTTCTCCTTCGTGACGCCCGAGCCCTCGGGGGTCGAGAAGGTGCGCGAGAGCCTCGGCAAGGAGGCCGGAGGCGAGGCGCAGGCCTGGGCCCGCATCCACTCGCTGGGCGGCGTGACCATCGCCGACGATGTCGAGGTGGGCGCGAATGCCTGTATCGACCGCGGCACCGTGCGCGACACGATGATCGGCGCGGGCACCAAGATCGACAACCTTGTGCAGGTCGGCCACAACACCATCGTGGGCGAGAATTGCCTGCTCTGCGGTCTGTCCGGGATCGCCGGCTCGGCCAAGGTTGGCAACAACGTTGTGATGGCCGGTCAGAGCGGGCTCGTCGACAACGTCTTCGTCGGCGACAACGTGGTGATCGGCGCCGGCGCCAAGGTCTTGGCCAATGTGCCTGCCGGCCGCGCCATGCTCGGCTACCCGGCGATCAAGATGGATCAGCACGTGGAAAGCTACAAGGGGATGCGCCGCCTGCCACGGCTGTTCCGCGATGTCGCGGAGCTGAAGAAAGCGGTTTCCAAGCTGACGGGGAATGAGTAGACGAGCCGGGACTCTGCGACGAATAGGGAGCGCCGCCCATGAGTGTTAAGGACCGCGTGATCGCGATCATCGCCGAACAGGCCGTGTTGGAACCGTCCGATGTCACGATGGAGAGCACGCTCGAGGATCTGGGCATCGACAGCCTCGGCCTCGTCGAAAGCATCTTCGCCATCGAGGAAGAGTTCGACATTTCAGTCCCCTTCAACGCCAACGAGCCCGAGAAGAGCGATTTCGACATCTCGTCGGTCGCCAGCATCGTGGCCGGCATCGAAGCGCTGATCGCCGAGCAGAAGAAGTGAAACGCGTCGTCATTACCGGCGCCGGCACGATCAATGCTCTCGGGCGCGACGTGCCGGAAACCCTCGAAGCGATGCGCGAAGGCCGCTGCGGTATCTCCGAGCTCGAGTTCCGCGATGTGGAGCGGCTGGCGATCCGCATCGGCGGCCAGATCAAGGGCTACGAGCCCGAGAGCTCCTTCAATCGCCAGCAGATGTCGCTCTATGACCGCTTCACCCAGTTCGCGCTTCTCGCCGCAAGGCAGGCGGTGGCACAGTCCGGGCTCGATTTCACCGGCGCCCTGGCGGATTGCTCGGGCGTGGTGCTGGGCACGTCCGGCGGCGGTCTGACCACGCAGGACGAGAATTACCGCTCGGTCTACGAGGAGGGCAAGAACCGCGTTCATCCCTTCGTCGTGCCGAAGCTGATGAACAATGCCGCCGCCTCCCATGTCAGCATGGAGATGAACCTGCGCGGTCCGACCTTCACCGTCGCCACCGCCTGTGCCTCGTCGAACCACGCCATGGGGCTGGCCTATCACATGGTGCGCGGCGGCAGCTGCTCGGTGATGCTCACCGGCGGCTCCGAGAGCATGCTCTGCTTTGGCGGGGTGAAGGCCT
>NZ_DS022276.1:3477953-3501612 GCF_000153725.1 Salipiger bermudensis HTCC2601
GCGCGGCGCCGAGATCCTCGCCGAGGTGGTGGGCTTTGCCATGACCTCGGATGCCTCCGACATCGTGATGCCCTCCAAGCAGGGCGCGGCGCGAGCCATTACCGGCGCGCTGCGCGACGGCGGCATAAACGCCTCCGAGGTCGGCTATATCAACGCCCACGGCACCGGCACCGCTGCCAACGACAAGACCGAATGCGCCGCCGTTGCGGATGCGCTCGGCGGTCAGGCGGACCGGGTGATGATCTCCTCGACCAAGGCGATGCACGGCCACTGCATCGGCGGCACCGGGGCGATCGAGCTTCTGGCCTGCATCATGGCGCTGCGCGACGGTATCATCGCACCGACCATCGGCTACGAAGAACCAGACCCGGAATGCGCCCTCGACGTGGTGCCGAACGAGGCCCGGGAGGCGGATGTCTCGGTGGTGCTGTCGAACGCCTTCGCCTTCGGCGGATTGAACGCGGTGCTCGCGTTGCGCCGGGCCTGAGCCCGGCGCCGTACGCCTCTTCTGGTCGCGGCCCGGTCTGACGTTCCGTCAATCCATGAACAGCGGCGGTGCGTTTCGGCCCCTAAAGTAAGTCGCTCGAAGCGCTTACCTTTTGGTCACCGAACATTGGAGACCATCATGTCCAAACACGTCACCGTCATTGTCGGATCCCTCCGCGAGGGGTCCTATAACCGCAAGCTCGCCTGCACCCTCACCGAGCTCGCCCCCGAGGGGCTTGAGTTCAGCTTCGTGCGCACCGGAGAGCTGCCGCTCTACAACCCTGATCTCGACGAGGGGACGCCGCCCGAGGCGTGGCAGAGCTTCCGCCGCTGCGTCGGCCGCAGCGATGCCATCCTCTTCGTGACGCCCGAGTACAACCGCTCGGTGCCCGCCAACCTCAAGAACGCGCTCGACGTGGGGTCGCGCCCGATGGGCGAGAGCGTCTGGGACGGCAAGCCTTCGGCCATCGTCACCGGCTCGCCGGGTGGCATCGGCGGCTTTGGCGCCAACCACCACCTCCGCCAGAGCCTGGTGTTCCTCAACGCCGCACCGATGCAGCAGCCCGAGGCCTATATCGGCAATATCGCCAAGCTCTTCGATGAGGAAGGGCGGCTGACCAACGAGGGCACGAAGGACTTCCTGAAAGGCTTCATGCAGGCCTTCGCGGCGTGGATCGAGAAGCTGACCTGAGGCGGAGCAGGCGGGCGCCGATAGAGGCGCTCGGCATTGCGCAAGGCGCAAAAAGGGGCGGCGGTCTCCCCTCCGCCGCCCCTCGATGTGGGGTCAGGACCGAGGTCGCTCCATCAGTGATGAAGGCGACCCATTGCTGCGGCCACATCCGCCATACGGGCGGAAAAGCCCCACTCGTTGTCATACCACGCGAGCACACGCACCGTGCGCTTGCCGACGACCTTGGTCTGCTCGGGTGCAAAGATCGAGCTGGCCGTCGTGTGGTTGAAATCAACCGAGACCTTGGGTTCCGGGTCATAGGACAGGACCATTCCCATCCGGCCAGACGCGGCTTCGCGCACGATCTCGTTCACATCCTCGACGGTCACGTCCTTGGAGGCCTGAAAGGTCAGGTCCACGGCCGAGACGTTAGGAGTTGGCACACGAATGGCCGATCCGTCAAGCTTTCCCTTCAAATTTGGCAATACTTCTCCAAGTGCCTTCGCGGCACCGGTCGAGGTGGGGATCATCGCCATGGCCGCGGCACGGGCGCGATAGAGGTCGTTGTGGCGACGGTCCAGCGTCGGCTGGTCGCCGGTATAGCTGTGAATCGTGGTCATCACGCCGCTTTCGATACCGATGGCCTCGTCGAGCACCTTGGCCAGCGGCGCGAGGCCGTTTGTGGTGCAGGAGCCGTTCGAGATCATCACGTCGCCCTGCACAAGCTCGCGGTGGTTGACGCCGTAGACGATGGTCTTCTGAACGTTCTTGGCGGGGGCCGAGATCAGCACCGATTTGGCGCCCTGGTGAATGTGCTGCACCGCCTTGTCGCCATCGTTGAACTTGCCGGTGCACTCGAGCACCACGTCGCAGCCGTTCCAGTCGAGCTCGCCCATCTCGTAGGTCGACATGACGTCGATCGGACCGCGGCCCAGATCCAGAGCGTTGCCGTTCACCACCTTCACCTCGCCGCCGAAACGGCCGTGCACGCTGTCGTAGCGCAGCAAGTGGGCGGAGGTTTCGATCGGGCCGGTGGCGTTGATCTTCACCACCTGCACGTCGTTGCGGGCGCTCTCGGCGATATGGGCCAGCGTGCAGCGGCCAATGCGGCCGAATCCGTTGATCCCGACGGTGACGGTCATGGGGCGATGTCCTCTTGGCTATGGCTCGGAATTTCCTGATCTGTATACGTATGTACACCACGCGCTCAATCCTAATTATGCATAAAAGACAATATGTTAGCGATAAACATGTGGGTTGCGCTAACATTTTTGAGCCTGCCGCCATGGCAACTGGCACGGTTGCGGTAACGCTCCTCCGGCCACGCCAGGCGCGGGTCTGAAGAGAACGGCGCTTGAACCGGGCAGGGCGTCCGCTAGGTTGAGCGAAACGAACGGACGGAGACAGACATGAGCGGGCTTCTGGCGCTACTCGACGACGTGGCGGGCATCGCCAAGATCGCGGCGGCTTCTGTCGACGACATCTCGGCCCACGCCGCCAAGGCTGGTTCCAAAGCCGTGGGCGTGGTGATCGACGACGCGGCGGTGACGCCGAAATACGTGCACGGGTTCGAAGCCTCGCGCGAGTTGCCGATCATCTGGAAGATCGCTCGAGGGTCGATCTTCAACAAGCTCATCATCCTGTTGCCAGCGGCGCTGCTGATGGCGGCCTTCGCGCCATGGCTGGTGCCGTACCTGCTTGTGCTCGGCGGGTCCTATCTCTGCTTCGAGGGCGCTGAGAAGGTTGCCCACGTGGTGTTGCCACATGACGACCACTCCGGTGGACCGGATGGCAGCCACGATATCGGCGACCCGGCGCATCTCGAAGAGACCAAGGTCAAGGGCGCGATCAAGACCGACTTCATCCTCTCGGCCGAGATCATGACGCTGGCGCTCTCGACCATCGAGGCGCCCGAGGTCTGGATCCAGGCGGTGGTGCTGGCGCTGGTGGCCATTGGCATCACGGCGCTGGTCTACGGCGCCGTGGCGCTGATCGTGAAGATGGATGATGTGGGCCTGTGGCTCACGCAGGTGGGCAAGCTCTCGGTCACTCGCGCCGTGGGCCGCGGCATCGTCAAGGGCATGCCCTATGTGATGAAGCTGCTGTCCATCGTCGGCACCGCGGCGATGCTCTGGGTCGGCGGCTCGATCATCATCCACTCGCTGGCGCAGATCGGCTGGCACGCGCCCGAGGAGTTCATCCACCACTACGCGGTAATCGCCGAGCACGCGGTGAGCGAGCAATGGCAGGCGGCGGTGCTCTGGCTGGCCACGGCTGCGATGGATTTCGTTGTTGGCCTGGCCTGGGGGCTGGTGCTGGTGCCGATCGTCACCAAGCTGGTCATGCCGCTCTTCGGGGGCGCGAAAGAGGCGCATTGACGCCTGAACGGGTTACAGACGCAGCTGCGCTTTACGCTCGTGTCATAGGGCCAGACGAAAAAAGCGCGCCGCAGATGCGGCGCGCTTTCTTATTTCAAACCGAAGGGCAGGGCTCAGAGCAGCGACTTCGCCTTCGCAGCCACGCCCTCGGCGGTGATGCCGAACTGCTCGTAAAGCGTCTCGGCCGGGGCCGAGGCGCCGAAGCCGTCCATGCCCACGAAGCCCGCCTTGGCCTCGCGGCCACGTTCGCCCAGCAGCCACTTGTCCCAGCCGAAGCGGGTCGCGGCTTCCACGGCGACGCGCACCGGGCCACCCGGGAGCACGCGCTTGCGGTAGGCTTCGTCCTGCGCCTCGAAGAGCTCGAAGCAGGGCATGGAGACCACGCGGGTCCCGATGCCCTCGGCCTGCAGCAGATCGCGCGCTTCGAGCGCGATCGCGACCTCGGAGCCGGTGGCCATCAGGATCACCTGACGCTTGCCCTCGGCATCGGCGAGGACGTAGGCGCCCTTTTCGACGAGGTTGTTGGTCTTGTGCTGGGTGCGCACGGTCGGCACGTTCTGACGCGTCAGCGACAGCACCGAGGGCGTGGTCTTCTGGGTCAGAGCGATCTCCCACGCCTCGGCGGTCTCGACCACGTCGGCGGGGCGGAACACGAGGGTGTTCGGCGTCGCGCGCGAGATCGCGAGATGCTCGATCGGCTGGTGCGTCGGGCCGTCCTCGCCAAGGCCGATGCTGTCATGGGTCATGACGAAGACCGTCGGGGTCTGTTGCAGCGCGGCCAGGCGCATCGCCGGGCGGGCATAATCGGTGAATGCCATGAAGGTGCCGCCATAGGGGCGGATGCCACCATGCAGGCCCATGCCGTTCATCGCCGAGGACATGCCGTGCTCGCGGATGCCCCAGTAGACGTAACGGCCACCGCGGTTGTCGGTGTCGAACACGCCCATGTCGCCGGTCTTGGTGTTGTTCGAGCCGGTGAGGTCGGCCGAGCCGCCCACGGTCTCTGGCATCACCGGGTTGATCACCTCGAGCACCATCTCCGAGGCCTTCCGGGTCGCGACCTTGGGTTCGGTTTCGGTGCTCTGCTTCTTCAGCGCGCGGATCACCGAGGACAGTTTCTTGGGAGCGTCGCCGGCCATGGTGCGGGCGAACTCGGCCTGCTTGCGGTCCGACATCGACGCGATCCGGCCGCCCCAGGCCTCACGCTCGGCGGCACCGCGGGTGCCGATCTCTTCCCACCAGCTCTTGATCTCGGCGGGCACCTCGAACGGGCCGGTGGTCCAGCCCCAGCCGGCTTTGGCGTCGGCGTTCTGCTCGGCATTGGTCAGTGCGCCGTGACCCTTGGAGGTGTCCTGCGCGGCATGACCCAGTGCGATGTGGGTCTTGCAGGCGATCATCGACGGCTTGTCGGTGACCTTTTTGGCCGCGGTGATGGCCGCGTCGATGGCCTCGGGGTCGTGGCCGTCGATCTCCTGCACGTGCCAGCCCGACGCCTTGAAGCGCGCCACCTGGTCGGTGCGGTCCGACAGCGACACCTTGCCGTCGATGGTGATGTCGTTGTTGTCCCACATCACGATCAGGCGGCCGAGCTCGTAGCGCCCGGCGAGGCCGAGGGCCTCCTGGCTCACGCCTTCCATCAGGCAGCCGTCACCGGCGATGACGTAGGTGTGGTGGTTCATCGCGGCCTTGCCGAAGCGGGCGCGCAGGATTTCCTCGGCCATGGCGAAGCCGACCGAATGCGCGATGCCCTGGCCGAGCGGACCGGTGGTCATCTCGATGGCGTCGGCGTGGAAGTTCTCGGGGTGGCCGGCGGTGCGCGAGCCCCACTGGCGGAAGTTCTTCACCTGCTCGAGGGTGATCTGCTCATCGCCGCTGAGATAGAGCAGCGCATAGAGCAGCATCGAGCCGTGGCCCGCCGACAGGATGAAGCGGTCGCGATCCGCCCAGGTCGGTGTCTTCGCGTCGAATTTCAGGTGCTTCGACCACAGCACGGTCGCCACGTCGGCCATGCCGATGGGCATGCCGGAGTGGCCCGAATTGGCTGCCGCGACCGCGTCGAGCGTCAGGGCACGGATGGCGGTGGCACGCATCCAGTGGTCGGGATGTGCGTCTCGAAGGGCATTGATATCCACGGGCAGTCCTCTCTATCCCAGAGCCGTTTCGGGGCTAATAGCAGTGTGGGGCCGAAGATCAAGCGTTAGCGCCGGCAATGCGCCGCCGGTGGGTGAACTCCCGCCCGTAACCACTTGGGACATATGGGGCGCATTTTCCGTGAGCGCTTGATAAACTGATGCGAAACGGGGCGGGTTCGATTCGCAACGATCGACGCGACAGGTCCCGAAGGCAGATCGAGAGAGGGCAAGATGAGCCAGATTGACGAGTTGCAGTCACGGATGACGCGGGCACTCGACCGCATCTCGAAAGGGGTCGAGACGCTGTCCGCGATGGAGCCTCCCGCGCCGGAGCCTGTGGATGACGGCTCCGCCGAAGAGATCGCCCGCCTGAGCGCGGCGCTCGAGGACGAGCAGATGGCCAATGCCCAGCTCGAGGCACGGGTCAAGTCGCTGCACGACCAGATTGAGGCGCAGCCCGAGACCCCGGAGGCCCCCGAGCCCGACGCCGCGCTGCAGGAGCAGATCGCGGCGCAGCGCGAGGGCATGCAAGCGCTCGACGGCGAGCTGCAACGCCTGCGTCAGGCCAATGACGCGCTGCTGAAAAGCTGCACCGAGATGCGCGAGGCGCTGGCCGAGAACCTCGGCGAGCCGCATCTGATCAACCAGGCGATGTTGGCCGAACTCGAGGCGCTGCGCGCGGCTCGCGTGGTCGAGGTGGCCGAGGCGCGGGCGGTGCTCGGCGCGCTCGAGCCGGTGCTGGCGCAGGCTGCAGGCGAAGAGGAGGCGGCGCAATGAGCCAGCAGATCGAAGTACAGATCAACATCGGTGGCCGGACCTTCGACGTCGCCTGCCAGGAGGGCGAGGAGCAATACCTGCTCACCGCCGCGCGCATGCTCGACACCGAGGCCTCGGTGCTCGTGGACCAGATCGGCCGCATGCCCGAGGCGCGGATGCTGCTGATGTCAGGGCTGATGCTGGCCGACAAGACCGCCGGTCTCGAGGACCGGCTGCGCGAGGCCGAGGACAAGCTGGGCGAGATGGCCGAGGAGCTGCGTGAGCTGCGCGAACGGCCCTTGCCGGAGCCCGAGAAGGTCGAGGTCCCGGTGATCCCGGCGAGCGTGTCTGATACCCTGGCCGAACTCGCGGCGCGCGCCGAGGCGGTGGCCGAGGAGATCGAGGCCAAGGCGGCGGGCTGAGGGCTGCTTGGAGTTCGAGCTGAGAAAGAGGAGGTCGATTTTGGTGACCGCCTCGTAGACCCTGTGGGGCTGAACTTGCCTAAAAGCGCCACTCCGATCCCTTCGGAGATTTTTGCACCCAGTCTCAAAGACATGCAGGAGGTCAAGTCTTGTATGACTAAGATGCGCAGGGAGCGGTCACGAAACTAGGAGGCATTCAAGAATGCCTCAAACCGGTAAACTGTCCACTTTGACCACATGCGCCGAGCGCCAACGTTAAAGAACGGATCCGGCCCTCGGGCCGGATCCGTGAGAGATTGCGAGGTCAAACCATGATCATGTCGCTGTCAAGATCGGCCAGCCCGGTATCGTTTAGAACGACGGTGACATCCATGTCTTCAAAGACCACACCACCGTTCTCTTCAGTCATGTTCGCGATGACGTCATCGGTGCTGTCATATCCGAACGCGGTGAAGTCGAGCACGTCCCAGGATTCGAGGTCAGTGACAGTGTGGGAGCTGTCGGTATCCGTTGAGAATACGAAGCGATCCGAAAGGACGCCGCCCGAGAGGGTGTTGTCGCCGCCATTGCCCATCAGAACGTCGTCTGTATCCTGAGCCATAACCCAGGCGTTCATGTCGCTCACGGTCTTCGCACTGAACTCCGGGCTTTGTGCGAAGCCGATCAGGATCTCGGCGCGCGAAGCGCCCTCGTCAAGGCGGGCTGTCCAGTTTGCCAGGCCCTGCGCGTCGGGGTCACGATCGAGCGCATTCTCGTAGAGAGCCGTCACATATTCCCCATTCGAGGTGTTGCCGTAGATCTCATTGAACTCCGCGCTGCCGACGAAGCCACTGGCAACGCCGAGCTGCGTCAGCTCGCCGGTCGCGTAGTCCTCGACCCAGCGGCTCAGCCCCCCCTTGTCCGGATCGCGGTCGAAGGCGGTCTGGTAGAGGCGGAAGATCTGGGCAGTCTCGACCTCGAGGCTCGCGCTGTTCTCGAAATCCCCGTAGATCATGTCATCGCCGCCGCCGCCGCCAATATTGTCTGCGCCGCGATCCCCGAACAACGTATCGTCACCACCTGCACCGCGCAGGATATCATCGCCCATGCCGCCGGACGCCCAGTCGCCCGTCATGCCCGTCGAGGCATTGCTGAGGCCCTGATCACCATCCGCCCAGGTGCCGGTATGGATCTCGTCGTTGCCGGCGCCGCCATAGATCGTGTCTGCGCCATCCGCAGACGCGTCGAACGTCGTGCCGATCGCGTCGGACACCCGGCTGTCGTCATCGCCGGTGATGATGTCGTCGCCAGCGCCGCCGTGGATAATGTCATCGCCTGCGCCGCCGGCGTAGCCGTTGTCATAATCGCCAAGCATCAACGCTCCGGATGCACCGTCATCCGCAGCATCCTGCTGATTTTGGTCCATCGTTCCGGCCCGGAGATCATCATCGCCGCCGGCGCCATAGAGGACGTCCCGTCCAGCTTCGCCGATGAGCGTATCATTGTCCGCGCCGCCGTTGATGCTGTCGTCGCCGGCTTGACCATTAACCTTGTCGTCTCCGAGACCGGCGTCATACCTGTCGTCGCCGTCTCCAAGCATCGTCGTCGTCGATGCCAGAGAGCGCTGCTCGCTCAATAGAGCCATGGCCTCTTCGAATGTCGCCGCTTCAATGTCGCCAGCGGCCGCGGGCAGAATGCCGGTATAGCCGTTCTCGCCGCCATCGACCTCACCTCCGGTGCCCTCACCGATGCCATCGGGGACATCCACACCATGGATCACGATCTCGCGCAGCGTGAGGGGCATGAGGTCTTCGGCAGTATAGTCGGCCATCGAGACCGGGCTGAAGAAGTTGCTGTCGTCGGTCAGATCGTAGCTCTGAACGAATGAGATCGCACCCGTCTCGTCAGCCATTGGCATCGCCCCCCCCTCGGGAGAGACCAGCGGCAACAGCACGTCACCGTACTTTCCCAGCCCCTCCAGAACCTCGACCATGCCGTCGAGATCAGCGTCATCCGCCAGTGTCGGGGCTGTCGAATCGATGGGATTGCCATCCTCGTCAAAAAGCCCGTGCACATGCTGCGCATGGGTCTGCGATGGAGTAAGGCCGTTGCCCGCGATGGCCACATTGAGGTAGGACGAACCATCCTCCTCGGTCTCCATGGCAATGATCGCAGTCGCGTTCACACCGGAACTGTTTAGCGCGTTGAAGTCGACCGTCCAGAACGCGTCTGCGCGTGAAAGAAACGTTTCGAACGAGCTGTAAGACGAAGCCAGATGTGCCATTGGTGATCTCCTCTTTCATCATGGGTCACACCAACTACTCACGTGGCCTGCGCAGAATAGTTTCTGATTTGATGCAAAAAGAACCGAAAAATATCTCTGAAACAGTCATGAGACTGCTTCGAAAAGGCACAAGTTTTGCACGATTTAAAGGGCACCACCTGCGCAATGTGAACGCGCTGAACTGTGTTCCCGAGCCTGTGTGCCCGCCGTCGCAACCCCTAGAGAAGAAATGGTGATACGGAATTATCAAAAGCTGTCGAAGCACCACCTGGGCCACGGTGAGGAGTGCGCAACTCCGTCACAGAGCACAGCGTTCATGAAACAGACCAGACTCTTCTTGCGATCAGCGGTGTGTGCGGCCCGCTTGGGGTGAGTGAAAGCGGTCGTCACTCTTATTTCGAACTCGCATGGACCTTAATGGTCCAGAAAAAGGGCGGCGACCGCAGGTCACCGCCCCTCCACAATCTCTACAAAACGCCCCCGCAGGAGCGCCAAGCCCTCAGCGCAGGATCGAGCGGCCGGCGTAGATGGCCGTGTCGCCCAGCATCTCCTCGATGCGGATCAGCTGGTTGTACTTCGCGAGCCGGTCCGAGCGCGCCAGCGAGCCGGTCTTGATCTGGCCGCAGTTGGTAGCCACGGCAAGGTCGGCGATGGTGGCGTCCTCGGTCTCGCCCGAGCGGTGCGACATCACGTTGGTGTAGCGCGCGCGGTGGGCCATCTCGACCGCCCGCAGGGTCTCGGAGAGCGAGCCGATCTGGTTCACCTTGACCAGCATGGAGTTCGCCACGCCCTGCTCGATGCCCATCGACAGGCGCGCGGGGTTGGTCACGAAGAGATCGTCGCCCACCAGCTGCACGCTGTCGCCCAGCTTCTCGGTGAGCAGCTTCCAGCCCTCCCAGTCATCCTCGGCGCAGCCATCCTCGATCGAGATGATCGGGTAGTCGGCACAGAGCTTCGCAAGGTAGTCGACATTCTCGGCCGAGGAGAGCGAGAGGCCTTCGCCCTTCATCTCGTACTTGCCGTCCTTGTAATACTCGGTCGAGGCGGCATCGAGCGCGAGGTAGATGTCCTCGCCAGGCTTGTAGCCGGCCTTCTCGATCGACTTGAGGATGAAGTCCAGCGCCTCGCGGGTGCCGCCGAGCTCGGGGGCGAAGCCGCCCTCGTCGCCGAGACCGGTCGACATGCCCGCCGCCGAGAGCTCTTTCTTCAGGGTGTGGAAGACTTCCGAGCCCATGCGCACCGCCTCGCGGATGTTTTCCGCGCTGACCGGCATGATCATGAATTCCTGGATGTCGATCGGGTTGTCCGCGTGCTCGCCGCCATTGATGATGTTCATCATCGGCACCGGGAGGACGCGGGCGGCGGTGCCGCCAACGTAGCGATAGAGCGGCTGGGCGGTGAACTCGGCCGCGGCCTTGGCGGTGGCGAGGCTGACGCCGAGAATGGCGTTGGCGCCGAGACGGCCCTTGTTGTCGGTGCCGTCGAGCTCGATCATCGCGCCGTCGATGGCTTCCTGCTCGGTGGCGTCGAAGCCCACCAGCGCCTCGGCGATCTCGCCGTTGACCGCGGCCACGGCATCGAGCACGCCCTTGCCCATGTAGCGGCCCTTGTCGCCGTCGCGGCGCTCATGCGCCTCGTGCACGCCGGTCGAGGCACCCGAGGGCACGGCGGCGCGGCCCAGCGTGCCGTCTTCCAGCATGACGTCGACCTCGACCGTGGGGTTGCCACGGCTGTCGAGGATCTCGCGGGCGTGAATGTCGATGATGGTGCTCATGGGTGCGTCCCTCGCCTCCAATTGGGTTTGAGCGAGCTATAACAGCCGGTGCGCGAAAGTAAACTTGCGCAGCGCTAACAGATGGCTAGGTGGCGCGATATCGCTAACATTTCTCGCCGCGAGGTCGGGGTTTTGCCAAATGCCGCGGCGCAGCTATTGTTTGTTGAGACAGGGAGGCAACAGGCAACGAACGCGGGCGCGAGAGGAGGCGTGCACCGGCAAGGAGCACGCATGGAAGAAGAGCTGGATCAGATCGAGCAGCAGGTGGCCGAGATCACGACCGATATCGAGGCGGTCATTCCCGTCCTGCCGGACTGGGTCATGCCGGTGGCGGTGGTGGTGGCGTTCTTCTTTCTCGGGCTGCTGGTGTTCCGGCTGGTCTATGCCATCCTCAACCGTGCGGTGGCCGGCAAGGACCTGTTCTGGCGCAGCCTCGTGGCGCGCACGCGCCGTCCGCTGCGGCTGGCGTCGGTGGTGGCGTCGCTATTCATCGGAGTGGCGGTGGCGCCGCTCGGTCCGGAGCAGACCGATTTCGGCCAGCACGCGCTGCTCATCGCCTTCATGGTGCTGGTCGCCTGGACGCTGCACACGGCGCTGCACATCTGGACCACGGTGCATTTGCGCAAGTTCACGCTGGATGCGGAGGACAATTACCTCGCCCGCAAGCACGTCACCCAGAGCCGCATCATGGTGCGGCTGGCGGGCTGGGTGATCGTCATCGTCGCCACGGCGGCGATCCTGATGACCTTCGAGGGGGTGCGGCAATGGGGCGTGTCGCTGCTGGCGGCCGGTGGTGCCGCCGGGATCGTGGTTGGCTTCGCGTTCCAGCCAGTGCTGAAGAACCTGATCGCCGGCATCCAGCTCGCCGTTACCCAGCCGATCCGCATCGACGACGCGGTGATCGTCGAGGGCGAATGGGGCTGGGTCGAGGAGATCACCGGCACCTACGTGGTGATCAAGATCTGGGACTGGCGCCGGCTCGTGGTGCCGCTGAGCTACTTCATCGAGCAGCCGTTCCAGAACTGGACCCGCGACAGCTCCTCGCTGATTGGCGGCGTGCTGCTCTATCTCGACCACTGCGCCGACATCAAGCGACTGCGCGCAAAGACCGAGGAGGTCTGTCGCAACTCGACCCTCTGGGACGGCAATGTCTGCCACGTGCAGGTCAACGATTTCCGCGAGCGGGTGATGGAGGTGCGGGTACTGGCCTCGGCCCGCAACGCGCCGCGCACCTATGACCTGCGCTGCGAGATCCGCGAGGAGCTGATCACGTGGATCCAGAAGGAGATGCCCGAGGCGCTGCCGCGCACCCGTGAGACGGTCTCGGTGGATGGCGGAAACCGTCCGATGCCGGCAGGGATCGAGGTCGTGGGCGGATAGGGACGTATGGGGGGCGCTGCCCCGCCCGCGCGATGCGCGCGGACTCCCCCGGGATATTTTCAGCCAGAAGAAGCCAGCAGCGCTGTGCCCTTGGCTTCTCTTCGTCAAAAATACTCCCGCCGGAGGCAGGCCGCTCCTGGCGGCCGGGAGGCGGTTTCAAGGCCGAAGAACAGCGGCCTGCTGCCGCGCCAGCCGGTTCTCTCGCAGGAAGCTGTAGAGCCCGGCGGCGAGGATCAGCGCGGCGCCGGCCCACGTCCAGCCGTCCGGACGCTCACCGAAGATCGCCATGCCGAGCCCTGCGGTGAACACCAGCCGCGTGTAGCGGAAGGGGGCCACGGAGGAGACCGGCGCCATGCGCATCGCCATCGTCACGGCAAGGTAGCCGGCCGCCGTCACCACAACGGCGCCGGTCATGTAGCCGAAGGTCTCTCGCTCGCCCGAGAACGGCGCGCCGGTTATCAGCAGCACCACGAGACCGACCGGCAGCACGGCGGCAAAGCCGTAGGCCGACACCGCGAGCGAGGGGATGCGCGCCGGCAGGAGCCGGGTCACGAGATCACGCGCGGCCAGTCCGGTGACGCCGACGACGGGGAAGATCTCCCAGCCGGTGAACGCCGCGCCGCCGGGGCGGATCACCATCAGCATGCCCACGAGCCCCACGCCGATCGCCAGCCAGCGCCGCCAGCCCACCGGCTCGTGCAGGAACAGCGCCGCGCCGAGCGTGACCACCAGCGGCGCGGTCTGCATGATTGCCGCCATCAGGGCCAGCGGGATCTTCGACAACCCCACGATCATGCCCAGAGCGCCGATCATCTCGAAGAGATTGCGCAGCATCACCTTGGGCTCGAAGGCTTCGGACAGGCTCAGCCGCACGCCGCGGAGCGCGGCGAGCACAAGGAACAGCGCGGTGGCCCCGATGCTCAGCATCACCATTACCTGACCCACGGGGGCGGTCTGGGAGGCGAGTTTGAGAAAGGCGTCGCTGGCGGCCAGCAACGCCATGCCGGCCACCATCAGCGCGATGGCGCGTAACATGTCCACCTTGGATCAGGTGATGACGTCGGGCGCGTCGCGACCGGTGCGGGACGTGATCTCGGCGATGGTCTCGGCGGCGGCGATGACCTCGGCCAGCGCCTCCTGCGGATCGAGCCCGAAGGCAGCGGGATCGGTCTCGACCTTCTCAAGATAGACGCGCAGCGTCGCGCCCTCTGTGCCGGTGCCCGAGAGGCGCAGCACGAGGCGTCCGCCGCCTTCGAACAGAACCCGCAGGCCCTGGCCCTCGGCGCGCGAGCCGTCGACCGGATCGTCATAGGCGAACTCGTCGGCCGCTGCGACGGTCAGGCTGCCGAAGCTGGTGCCGGGCAGGGTGGTGAGCTGGGAGCGCACATGCTCCATCACGCCCGCCGCAGCGTCGCTGTCCACCGCCTCGTAGTCGTGGCGCGAATAGTAGTTGCGGCCATACGCGGCCCAGTGCGACTCCATCAGCTCGGCGACGGAGCATTTCTTCACCGCGAGGATGTTGAGCCAGAACAGCACCGCCCAGAGCCCGTCCTTTTCGCGCACATGGTCGGAACCGGTGCCGAAGCTTTCCTCGCCACAGAGAGTCGCGCGGCCGGCATCGAGCAGGTTGCCGAAGAACTTCCAGCCGGTCGGGGTCTCGTAGCAGTCGATGCCCAGCTTCTCGGCCACGCGGTCCACCGCCTGCGAGGTCGGCATCGAGCGCGCGACGCCCTTGAGCCCGTCCTTGTAGCCCGGCACCAACGTGGCGTTGGCGGCAAGGACGGCGAGGCTGTCGGAGGGCGAGACGTAGCAATGCCGGCCTACCACCATGTTGCGGTCGCCGTCGCCATCGGAGGCGGCGCCGAAATCGGGGCCGCTGTCCGACATCATCTCGTCCCAGAGTTGCTTGGCCCAGGTCGGGTTCGGATCGGGGTGGCCCTCGCCGAAATCCGGCAGCGGGATGGCATTGAACACGGTGCCGGGCGAGGCCCCCAGCGTCTCTTCCAGAACCCGCGTCGCATAGGGGCCCGTGACCGCGTGCATCGCGTCGAAGCGCATGCGGAAACCCGACTTGAAGAGCGCTCGGATGGCATCGAAATCGAACAGCTCGGCCATCAGTTCGGCATAGTCGTCCACCGGGTCGACGATCTCGATTTCCATCTCGCCCAGCATCACCGTGTCGGTCATGCGCAGTCCGATATCCTGGCTCTCGGCGATGTGGAACTCGGCGATCTCCTTCGTGGCGTCGAAGATCTTTCCGGTGATGCCCTCGGCGGCGGGGCCGCCGTTGGCGGCGTTGAACTTGACACCGAAATCGCCCTTCGGGCCGCCGGGGTTGTGGCTGGCCGACAGGATGATGCCGCCATCGGCGCCGCGCTTGCGGATCAGGTTGGAGGCGGCGGGGGTCGACAGCAGCGCCCGCTTGCCGACGATGACCTTCTTGGCGCCGCTGGCCGCGGCCATGCGCAGCACCACCTGCGCGGCCTGCGAGTTGAAGTGGCGCCCGTCGCCGCCAAGCACCAGCGTCTTGCCCTCGACGCCGCCAATGCCGTTCCAGATGCTCTGGATGAAGTTCTCGAGGTAGTGATGTGTCTGGAACACCTCGGTTTTCTTGCGCAGGCCGGAGGTGCCCGGCTTCTGGCCCTCGATCGGCTCGGTCGGGATGGTACGAATGCTGGTCATAATTCCTGTCTCCTATCGCCCGGCACGTTTCATGATCCGGGCGGCGTTTGCAAGCACCGGGCTTGCCGCGATCTCGTCGACGCCAGCGGGCAGCCGCTGACGCCAGTTCGGGTACTCCCATACCGTTCCCGGCATGTTGGGCTGGCTCTCCATCTCGAGCATATCCTCGACCTGTAACGCCACCATGCAAGAGGCGGTTTCGGCCAGCAGCGCCGCCATCGCCTCGGGGCTCTCGGGGGCGTAGCCATTGCGGTAGGGCGCGGTGGCGCCGTCCATGCCCTCGACCTCGCGGCCTCGGAAGCCGAACATGCCCTCGGTATGCTCGGCGGGAATGATCCCCATGTCGCGGCGCAGCGCGATCTCGCGGCCCTCGCGCCAGCCTTTCCAGGTCGGCAGATCATGCGAGGAGAAGCTGGCGATGACGCCCTCGTCATACTCTTGCGGTGCCTTGTACCAGGGCGGATCGCCGGTGTGCTCGAAGCACATCAGCCGGCAGCCGAGGATGCCGCTGTCCTTCAGCGCGTGCTGCAGCCCGTCGGGAATGACGCCCAGATCCTCACCGACGATCACCGCGCCGGCCCGCGCCGCCTCCATGCGCGCCACCGCCAGCATGCCTCGCGTGGCATCGTGACATAGGCGCCGGGCAGGTCGCCATCGGGCACCCAGTAGGCGCGCTCGAAGCCGAGGATATGGTCGATGCGCAGCGCACCCGAGAAGCGCAGCTGCTGGCGCAGCGTGGCGGCCAGCGCCGCGAAGCCGGTGTCGATCAGGTGCACCGGGTTGAACGGCGCGAGGTGCCAGTTCTGGCCCTGTGGCGCGAAGGCGTCCGGCGGCGCGCCGAGGCTGGCGCCGAAGGCAAAGCTCTCGCGGTCCTCCCAGGTCTCGGCGCCGTGCGGGTGGGTGCCCACGGCAAGGTCGAGATAGAGCCCGAGCTCGAGCCCTGCCGCCTGCGCCCGCCGCTGGGTCTCCGACAGCGCCCCCTCGGCGCTGTATTGCAGCCAGGCATGAAAGCGCACGCGGTCGGCGAGATCATGCGCAGCCTGAGCAACCTCCGGGCTGTCAGGGTCATGATAGGCCGCGGGCCAGCTGTCCCAGAAGGCGCCGAATTTCTCCGACAGTGCCTGGTGAGTGGCGAAGCGATGCAGCGAGGCCCCCTCGTGGCGCAGATACTCGTCGAAGCCGGGCCCGGGCGGCGCGGCGCGAAACTCTTCCTCGAGCGCGGCAAGACGGGCCGGCAGCTCCTCGGGCAGGATCAGCACCGGGCCGGGGGTCTCGGCCCGGGCCGCGGTCGGCAGGTAGAGCGGTGCGACGCGGCGGCGGTGCGAGGGCGTGTAGGGGCTGAAGCCCTCGGGATTTGTCAGGAAGCCCGCGTGGATCGGGTTGATGCCGAGGAAAGCCGCGCCAGTGGGACCGAGCCCTTCGGCGAGCCGCGCGAGATCCTCGTAGCTGCCGATCCCGCCCTCGGTCTCGCTGCGCAGGCAAGCGAGCGGCGCCATGAGACCCCAGAGCTTGCGCGGCAGCGGCAGGCGCGCGGGTGCGCAGAGCAGCCAGCAGCGCTCTCCGCCGCTTTCGAGCCGGTGCCGGCCCAGCGGCAACTCGGGGAGCGCGCCGCGGCCCTCGGTTTGGCTGCCGTCCTCGCGGGTCAGTTGCCAGGCGCCCGCGGGCACGAGACCCACCGGCTCGCCCGGCTCACAGACATGCCAGCGCGGCAGGACAGTCTCTGGCCGGTCGGGCGCATCCTCGAGCCCCATCGCGGCCAGAAGGGCCGCCTTCGTCTCCTCACTTGCGACCTGAATATCTCCGTACAAGTCGCGGAATTCAGATATAATTCCAGCCTTTACTGCGCGGTCGTTCATGCTGTCACTCATACCGGTTCCTCGACAAGGGCGATCACCGAATTTGCGGCCATCTGAATGGTGGTTCCGACGCGCTCGGCGCCGAGATCGGGGCTTGCGGTGTCGACATGGCGGACCCAGCAGAAGCCGTCGGGGAGCTTGGGCAGGGTCAGTGCAGTGGCATCGCCGGAATTGAAGGCAAGATAGATCGCCTCCTCGCGCTGCGCGTATTTCGGGGTGCCGCTGGCCATGCGAAACTCGGCGCAGAGCACCGTCATATGGCCGTTGGTCCAGTCGGCGCGGGTCATTTCGGCGCCATCGGGGCGCCACCAGAACAGGTCTGTGACGCCGTCGACCTTGCGCGGGATCGAGTGCAGGAAGCGTTTCTGCCGCAGGATCGGGTGCGCCTTGCGGAAGCTGATGAGCCAGCGCGTGAACGCGAGGAACGCCTCGTCGGCGGCCTCCCAGTCGATCCAGGTGGTGTCGTTGTCCTGAGCGTAGGCGTTGTTGTTGCCGTTTTGCGAGTTGCCGAGCTCGTCGCCGGCCAGGATCATCGGCGTGCCTTGGCTGAGCAGCAGCGTCGCCATCATATTGCGGCGGCGCTGTGCGCGCTTCTCGACGATCTCGGCGTCCGCGGTCGGGCCCTCGACACCGAAATTGTCCGAGTAGTTCTCGCCGTGGCCGTCGCGATTGTTCTCGCCGTTGGCCTCGTTGTGGCGCTCGGTGTAGCTCACCACGTCCATCAGGGTGAAACCGTCATGGGCGGTGAGCAGGTTGACCGAGGAGGTGGCGTGGCGCCCCGAATGGTCGAACAGGCCGGCCGAGCCGGTGATGCGGTCGGCCAGCACCGGCACATGGCCGAGATCGCCGCGCCAGAACCGCCGCACACCGTCGCGATACTGGTCGTTCCACTCGGCGAAGGGCGGCGGGTAGTTGCCAAGCTGATAGCCACCGGGGCCAATATCCCACGGCTCTGCAATGAGCTTTTTCGTCGCCAAAACAGGGTCTTGCCTGACAGCCTTGAAGAAGGCGCCATTGGGGTCGAAGCCGGTCTCGGTGCGCCCCAGCGTCGAACAGAGGTCGAAGCGGAAGCCGTCCACGCCCATGGTCGTCGACCAGTAGCGCAGCGAGTCCAGCACCATGCGCAGCACCATCGGGTGTTCGATATTGACGGTGTTCCCGGTGCCGGTGTCGTTGTGATAAAAGCGCTTGTCCTCGTGCAGCCGGTAATAGGAGCGGTTGTCGAGCCCGCGGAACGAAAAGGTCGGGCCGTTCTCATCGCCCTCGCAGGTGTGGTTGTAGACCACGTCGAGGATCACCTCGATGCCCACCGAATGCAGCCGGGCGACCATGTACTGGAACTCCCAGAGGCGGCCGTGGCTGAGATAGCGCGGCTCGGGAGCGAAGAAGCCCAAAGTCTGGTAACCCCAGTAGTTTACGAGGCCTTTCTTAACCAGAAAGCGATCATTGAGAAAGGCATGCACCGGCAGCAACTCGACTGCCGTGATGCCGAGCTTGATCAGGTGCTCGAGCACCGCGTCCGAAGCCAGTGAAAGGAAATGTCCCGGGTGGTCTGCACCGGGGAATTTCTTTGTCAGGCCCTTTACATGGGCCTCGTAGATGATGCTTTCCTCGAGCGGTGTGTTGGGGGCCTTGTGGCTGCCCCAGTCAAAGCTGGTGTCCTCGACCACGCATTTCGGCATGTAGCGGGCGCTGTCATGCGGATCGGGCGCCTCGGACCCGCCATAGAGCGCGGCGTGCCACGTGGGGTGGCCGGTGAGCCGCCGCGCGTAAGGGTCGAGCAGCAGCTTGGCGGGGTTGAAACGGTGGCCCTCTCGCGGGGCAAAGGGCCCCTCGACGCGGTAGCCGTAGAGTTGACCCGGTGTCAGGCCGGGAACCCGACCGTACCAGATATCGCCGTCACGCTCGGGCATGGCAAGCCGCGCGGTCTCGGTGCCATGCTCGTCAAAGAGACACAGGTGGATGGCTTCGGCGTGCTCGGAGAACACGGCGAAGTTCACCCCGTCGCCGTCGAAGCTCGCGCCGAGGGGCGCGGCGCGGCCTGCCAGCATTTCCGGTGCGCTCATCCGGGTCTGACCATCTCGGCATAGAGCGCCGCATAGGTGGCGGCGGATTGGTCCCAGCCCACGGGGGCGGCCATGGCGTTCTTCATCATTTTCGTCCAGGTATCTCGATCCTGGTAGAGATTGACCAGTTTCATCAGGGCCTGCGCAAGGGCCTGCGCGGTCAGCGGGTGGAACTGAAGCCCGGTTGCCGCACCGGCTGCCAATCCTGCAGGCGATGCGTTGATCACCGTGTCGGCAAGCCCGCCGGTCAGGCCGACCACCGGGAGGGTACCGTGGCGCAGCCCGTAGAGCTGGGTGAGGCCGCAGGGCTCGAATCGTGAGGGCACGAGGATGGCATCGCCCCCGGCGATCATTCTCCGCGCCAGCGCCTCGTCGTAGCCTATTGTGGCGGCAACGCCGGAATGCGCTTCGGCATAGTCCTGGAAGGCGCGCTCGAGGTCGCGGTTGCCGCTGCCCAGAAGCACCAGCTGGCCGCCACGGTCGAGCAGCGCGGGCAGGGCCTGCAGCAGGATGTCGATCCCCTTCTGCTCGGTGAGGCGCGAGACCAGCACGCAGACCGGGCCCGGCCACTCCGGAAGGCCGAACTCCTTGCGCAGCGCGGCGCGGTGCTTGGCCTTGCCCGAGGGCGATTTGTAGGGCGGCATCCAGAGCGCTTCGTCGATGCCGTTGAGGATGCCGACAAGATCCTCCTGACGCTCGCGCAGCACGCCATCGAGCCCCATGCCATATTCCTCGGTCATCAGCTCCGAGGCATAGGTGGGCGAGACGGTGGAAAGTTTGTCCGCGTAGACAAGACCGGCCTTCAAGGCGCTGATATTGTTCCAGTACTCATATCCGCGCTCATTGAATTCCGAGCGCGGAAGTCCCAGCCGCGAGATCATCGAAGCCGGCGACAGGCCTTGGAAGGCAATGTTGTGGATGGTCATCAGAGACGCGACCCGGTCGCTGGCGCCAAGCTCGCGCAGATAGAGCGGCGCATAGCCGGCCTGCCAGTCGTGGCAGTGCATGATGTGCGGAAACCAGCCCTCGACTCCCTCTGCACAGAGCATGGCCGCGGCCACCGAGAGCGCGGCGAAGCGCTCGGCATTGTCGGGATAGTCGCGGCCGTGGCTGTCGAGATAGGGGCCGCCGTCGCGGTCAAAGAGATGCGGCGCGTCGAGCGCGTAGAGCACCTGATCGCCAAGCTTGCCGCGGTAGACCCGCGCGAAGCCGCCGAACAGGTCATCCCATTCGGCCACCTTGCGGCGCCGGCCGACCTCGGCCATCACCTTGGGATAGCCCGGCAGCAGGGTGCGCATCTCGACTCCCTCGGCGGCCAGCGCGCCGGGCAGCGCGCCCGCCACGTCCGCGAGCCCTCCGGTCTTGATGAGTGGCACGCATTCCGACGTGACGGACAGCACTCTGGTCATTTCTCGGCTTCCCTCCGATCCAGCATCCGCTGGGTGATGAGCGTCACGCCACCGGGGCTGACGCGGAACCACTTAGCGTCTTCCTCGGGGTCCTCGCCGACGACGAGCCCCTCGGGGATGTGTACACCACGGTTTATGACAACATTGGTAAGCCGCGCATGGCGCGACACGTTGACGTATGGAAGCGCCACGACCCCCTGCAGCGAGGCATAGGAGTTGGTGTGGCACATGGTGTAGAGCAGCGAGTTGCGGATCTCGGTGCCCGAGACGATGCACCCGCCCGAGATCATCGAGCTGACGGCAGCGCCGCGCCGGTCGTCCTCGTCATGAATGAACTTGGCCGGCGGGACCAGCTCGGAATAGGTCCAGATCGGCCAGTCTCGGTCCCACAGGTCAAGATCGGGTGAAAAGTCCGTCAGGTCGATATTGGCCTTCCAGAACGCGTCGATGGTGCCGACATCGCGCCAATAGGCCGGCGCATCGGGGCGCGACCGAACACAGCTATCCTCGAAACGGTGCGCCTGCGCGGTGCCCTTGGCGACGATCTCGGGGATCATGTCATTGCCGAAATCGTGGCTCGAGGCCTCGTTGGCCATGTCTTCCATCAGCCGCTCACGCAGGTAGTGCCAGTTGAAGACGTAGATGCCCATCGACACCAGCGTCTTTTCCGGATCGTCGGGCAGGCCCGGCGGGTCGGCGGGCTTCTCGAGGAACGAGGTGATGCGGTCGCGGCTGTCGACGGCCATGCAGCCAAAGGCACTTGCCTCGGGACGGTCGACGGTGAGACAGCCCACGGTGACCTCGGCGCTGGTTTCCACATGCTGGCGGATCATCGCCTCGTAATCCATCTTGTAGATGTGGTCGCCGGCGAGGATGACGATGTAGTCGATATCGTAGCTGTCGATGATGTCGATATTCTGCGCCACCGCATCCACGGTGCCGCGATACCACATGCCCTCTGAGACCCGCTGCGAGGCGGGGAGGATGTCGAGAAACTCGTTGCGCTCGGCGCGGAAGAAGTTCCAGCCGCGCTGGCAATGCCGGATCAGGCTGTGCGCCTTGTATTGCGTCGCCAGCGCGATCTTTCGGATGCCTGAATTCAGCGCGTTGGACAGCGCGAAGTCGATGATCCGCGCCTTGCCGCCGAAATACACCGCCGGTTTCACCCGGCTGTTGGTCAGCTCGTGCAGTCGCGATCCACGACCTCCCGCCAGGACGAAGGCCATACTCCGTCCCGACAGCCTCTGGTGTGTCAAAGGCATGTCAATTCCTCCTAATTTTCCGGTCGCCTCTCCCCCGTGGTTTGGTGACCGATTGAAATGCCCCGTCAGCTACTCAGGTGTCGCGCACCAGGTAAATGGCCGAGAGCGGGGGGATGGTCACGTCGGCATGGGCCGGCTGACCGTGATATTCCCCGTCGCTTGCCTCGACAGATCCGTAATTGCCGCGATTGCTGCCGCCGTAGATCTCGGCGTCGGAATTGAGCGCCTCGCGCCAGGTGCCGGCGGCCGGCATCCCCAAGCGGTAGGCGCCGTGCTCCTGCGGCGTGAAGTTGCAGACCACCACGACCTCCGGATCATCCGGACCGCCGCGCCGCACCCACGAGAACACCGAGTTCTGCGAGTCGCCACCATTGATCCACTGGAAGCCATCCTCGAAGCAGTCCTTGGCGTGCAGGGCCGGGGTGTCGCGGTAGAGGTGGTTGAGATCGCGCACGAGGCGCTGGATGCCAGCGTGGTTCGGGTCCGAGAGGCACTCCCAGTCGACCTGCGCGTCGTGGTTCCACTCGCTGCGCTGCGCCAGTTCCTGGCCCATGAACAGCAGCTTCTTACCGGGATGGCCCCACATGAAGCCGTAATAGCTCCGCAGGTTGGCAAACTTCTCCCACTCGTTGCCCGGCATCTTGCCGAACATCGAGCCCTTGCCGTGCACCACCTCGTCGTGGCTGATCGGCAAAATGAAGTTCTCCGAGAAGGCGTAGACCAGCCCGAAGGTCATCTGGTGGTGGTGATACGAGCGGTGGATCGGGTCCTTCTTGATGTATTCGAGGGTGTCGTTCATCCACCCCATGTTCCACTTGAAGCCAAAGCCAAGCCCGCCCTGATCAACCGGCTGCGACACGCCCGGATAGGCGGTGCTTTCCTCGGCCACGGTCATGATGCCGGGGTTGTCGCCGTAGGTGGCGGTGTTCATCCGCTGCAGCACCGCGATGGCCTCGTAGTTCTCGCGCCCACCATCCTTGTTGGGCACCCATTCGCCGGGGCTGCGCGAGTAGTCGCGGTAGAGCATCGAGGCCACCGCGTCGACGCGAAGGCCGTCGGCGTGGAACTCCTCGAGCCAGTAAAGCGCGTTCGCGGTGAGGAAGTTCGACACCTCGGCGCGGCCGTAATTGTAGATCAGCGTGTTCCAGTCCTTGTGGAAGCCTTCGCGCGGGTCCGCGTGTTCGTAGAGCGAAGTTCCGTCAAACTTGCCGAGCCCGTGCGGGTCGGACGGGAAGTGCCCCGGCACCCAGTCGAGGATCACGCCGACGCCTGCGCGGTGGGCGGCGTTCATCAGGTCGCGGAACTCGTTCGGCAGGCCGCAGCGGATGGTCGGCGCGAACATGCCGATGGGCTGGTACCCCCAGGAGCCGTCGAACGGGTACTCGCTGATCGGCATCAGCTCGATATGGGTGAAGCCCATCTCCTTGACATAGGCGATGAGCTCGTCAGAGGCCTCGATATAGGAGATCGGGCGGCCCCAGTCCTTGCGGCGCCACGAGGGCAGGTGGACCTCGTAGACCGAGATCGGCGCCTCGCGGCTTTGCATGGCCTCGCGCTTGGTCATCCAGTCGCCGTCCGACCAGCCGTATTCGCGGATGTCGCGTACGATCGAGGCGTTTGCGGGGGGATGCTCGGAGCCGAAGCCCACCGGGTCGGCCTTGCGAGGCTGTATGGTGCCGTCGGGGCCGACGATCTCGTAGCGGTAGAATGCACCATCTCCGACATTCGGGATGAAGATCTCCCACACGCCGGTGGCGCCGCGCTTGCGCATGGTATGGCGCAGGCCGTCCCACCAGTTGAAGTCGCCAACGACCGAGACGCGCCGGGCGTTCGGCGCCCAGACCGCGAAATGCGTGCCGTGGCAGCCCTCGTGCTCCATGACATGCGCGCCGAGCGCCTCCCACATCCGCAGGTGGCTGCCTTCGCCGAGCAGGTATTCGTCCATCTCGCCGAGGACCGGGCCGAAACGATAGGGATCCTCGAAATCCCAGCTCGCGTCTCCGGCTGCACCGCGCAGGTGGTAGGGCGCATCGCCCGGCACCTTGCCACGGAAGATTCCGGGCGCATCGGGAAGCGGATCGAGCGGGTGGGTGTCTGAGCCGATCACCGCCCACATCTGCTTG
>NZ_DS022276.1:3501712-3515258 GCF_000153725.1 Salipiger bermudensis HTCC2601
GAGCCATGATCAGGTTGATCGGCTTGCCCAGGTCCTCGCCCGCGCCGACGCCGCCGGCGAAATCGGTGAAGCCCACCTTGACCAGAGACAGGCCGATCACGGTGATGACGATGCCGGTCACCGTGGGCGTGATGATCTTGCCGAGCTTGTCGATGAACTGGCTCAGCACGATCTCGACCACGCAACCGGCGAGGCAGAGACCGAAGATCATCGCCAGCATGTCTTCGGGCGTGCCGCCGTTGTTCTTGACCGCGAAGCCCGCGGCGAGGATCGGCCCGAGGAAGGCGAAGCTCGTGCCCTGCACGCTCAGAAGCCCCGAGCCAACCGGCCCGATGGTCTTGCACTGGATGAAGGTGGCGACGCCTGAGACCAGCAGCGACATCGCGATGAGATAGGGCACGTACTCGCCCAGCCCCAGAACCCCGCCTATCACCAGTGTCGGCGTCACGATGCCGACGATGGAGGCGAGGATGTGCTGGAACGCGGCCAGCGCCGCCGCGGGCGGCTCGGGCTTGTCCTCGAGCGTGTAGATGAGTGATCCGGTCGTTTGCGTGTCGGTGGCCATGGCGCCCTCCATCCTGTGTCCCCGGAAGGGTCAGACGCGCCGCGCCGGCTCTCCCGCAACAAGCTTTCGGAGATCGGGCGCGCCGGGCCAGTTCTTTGACGGTTCCATGACAGGCCGCGCGGGCCGGGCGTGGCAAACGCGCAAACCCGGCGCGTTCGCTTGAAGCCATGCACGTAAAACGGGCAGACGTTGGACCGCCTGCCCGTCTGTGGTCATGACGGCCGGACCCGCGCCTCAGCGGTAGAGCAGCGACACGCCCTCGCTGAAGAGATGCACCTTTTCGGGCGCGGCGGAGAGCGTCACCTCGGAGCCGCGCAGCCCCTTGTGGATGCCCGGCAGCTTGGCGATCACCGGCTCCTTGGAGGCGCCGTCATCGACGAAGTGCAACAGCGTCACCTCGCCGAGCGCCTCGGTCAGGGCCACCTTGCCGGTATAGGCCCCCTCGCCTTCCGCCAGCACGAAATCCTCTGGCCGGAAGCCAACGTTCACCTTCAGGCCCATATCGGCATCTGTGGTCGGCACGGTAGAGACCGCGCTGCCGCCGGCGTCCAGCCTCACGGTGGTGCGTTCGCCGGTCGCGATCACTTCGCCGGGCATCAGGTTCATCGCCGGAGAGCCGATGAACTGGGCCACGAACTCGGAATTCGGCGTCTCGTAAAGCTCGAGCGGCGAGCCGACCTGCGCCACGCCCTTGTTGGCCAGCACCACGATGCGGCTGGCCAGCGTCATCGCCTCGACCTGGTCGTGGGTGACGTAGATCATCGTGCGGTCGGGCATCTGCTCCTTGAGTTGCGCGATCTCGATCCGGGTGGCGACGCGCAGCGCCGCGTCGAGGTTCGAGAGCGGCTCATCGAAGAGAAAGACCTTGGGGTCGCGCACGATGGCGCGGCCAATGGCGACGCGCTGGCGCTGGCCGCCCGAGAGCGCCTTGGGCAGGCGGTCGAGATAGGGCTCGAGCTGAAGCATCTTTGCGGCACGGTCCACCGACTCGCGGATCTCGTCCTTGGACTTCTTGGCGATCTGCAGCGCGAAGGACATGTTCTCGCGCACGGTCATGTGCGGATAGAGTGCATAGCTCTGGAACACCATCGCGATGCCACGCTGCGCCGGCGGCACGTCGTTGACCCGCTGGCCGTCGATCTCGAGCGTGCCGGCGGTGATCTTCTCGAGCCCCGCGATCATCCGCAACAGCGTGGACTTGCCGCAGCCCGAGGGCCCGACGAAGACGATCAGCTCGCCGGCCTTGATGTCGAGATCGATGTGTTTGAGCACCTCGACGGTGCCGCCATAGGTCTTGCCAACATCCGTGAGTTTCAGATCGGCCATTTGCGTACCCCCTCCGAGATCAAGATTTCAGCGCCAGCACGGGCTGCCAGCGCCCGAAATGCAGCTTGCCGTCGGGCGCCGGTCCGGCCGATCCGAGCTCGGCTCCGATCTGGTGCCAGGTTCCCGCCGGCGCGTTTATGGTCACGGGTTCGTCGCCGATGTTGAAGGCGCAGAACAGCTCTTCGCGACCGAGGCAGCGGCGGAAACTGAGCACCGTGCCGTCGCAGTGCACCTCCGAGATGTCGCCCTTCTTCAGCGCCTCGTGGCTGTGCCGGAACGAGATCGCCCGGCGGTAATGATGCAGCATCGCCAGCGGGTCGGCCTCTTCTCCCGCGACGGTGCGGCTGAGATGGGCGTGGCTCACCGGCAGCCAGGTGCGCATGGCACTGCTGAAGCCGCCATTGTGCTCGTTGGGATCCCAGACCATCGGCGTGCGGGCGCCGTCGCGGCCCTTGAAGGCGGGCCAGAAGCGCTTGCCATAGGGATCCTGAAGATCCTCGAAGGCGACCTCTGCCTCTGGCAGCGCCAGTTCCTCGCCCTGGTAGAGGCAGGCCGAGCCGCGCAGGCACATCATCAGCGTGATGTAGAGCCGGGCCGCCGCCTCGGGGATGTTCCAGCGAGTGATGTGGCGCACCACGTCGTGGTTCGAGAACGCCCAGCAGGCCCAGCCGCCCGGCGCCTTCTCTTCCATGTCGTCCATCACCTTCTTGATGAAGGCAGCGGTGGGCGCGTGGTCCGAGAGCAGCTCGAAGGCGTAGGACATATGCAGGTGATCGTCGCCACGCGTGTACTCGCCCAGTACCTCGAGCCCGCGCTGATCCTCGCCGACCTCGCCCACGGCGGCGGCGTCGTACTCGTTCATCAGCGTGCGCAGCCGCGCGAGGAAGTCGAGATTCTCGGGCTGGGTCTTGTCGTAGAGGTGGTTCTGCCAGGTGTAGGGATTCACCGCCGGAGCGGTGATCGGGTTGCGCTCTTCTGGCGGCAACGCCGGATTGTCGCGCAGCTGCTCGTCGTGGAAGTAGAAATTCACCGTATCGAGGCGGAAGCCATCGACGCCCCGGTCGAGCCAGAACTTCGTCACGTCGAGAAGCGCCTGCTGCAGCGCTGGCTCGTGGAAGTTCATGTCGGGCTGCTCGGTGAGGAAGTTGTGCAGGTAGTACTGGCAGCGGGTCGGATCCCATTGCCAGGACGAGCCGCCAAAGATCGACAGCCAGTTGTTGGGCGGTGTGCCGTCGGGCTTGGCATCGGCCCAGACATACCAGTTGGCGCGCGGGTTGTCCTTCGAGCTGCGGCTCTCCTTGAACCACGGATGCTCGATCGAGCTGTGCGAGATCACCAGGTCCATCAGCACCTTGAGGCCAAGCGCGTGGGCGGTCTCGATCACCGTGTCGAAATCCGACAGCGTGCCGAACATCGGGTCGATGTCGCAGTAATCGCTGACGTCGTAGCCGAAATCATGCATTGGCGAGCGGAAGAACGGCGAGATCCAGATCGCGTCCACACCGAGCGAGGCGACATAGGGCAACCGCTGGGCGATGCCCAGCAGGTCGCCGACCCCGTCGCCGTTGCTGTCCTGATAGCTGCGCGGGTAGATCTGGTAGATCACCGCGCCGCGCCACCAGTCGGGATCCTTCTTGAGGTGGCGTTGCGCGGTCATGTCCGGAGTGTCGGTCATGGGGTGTATTCGTCCTTATTTCACCGAGCCGGCCAGCAGGCCGCGCACGAGGTATTTCTGCATTGCGAAGAAGACCACCAGCGGCACCGCGATCGACACGAAGGCGGCGGCGGCGAGGATGCCCCAGTCGCCCCCGCGCGACCCCAGAAGGTCGTCGGCGATCTTGACGGTCATCACCCAGCTCTCGCTGTTGGACGGCAGGAAGACCTTGGCCACGAGCAGGTCGTTCCATGTCCACAGGAACTGGAAGATGGCGAAGGAGGCCAGCGCCGGGAAGCTCAGCGGGAGCACGATCTTGGTGAAGACCTGGAAATCCGTGGCGCCGTCGACCTTGGCGCTTTCGATGATGTCACGTGGCAGGCCGATCATGTAGTTGCGCAGAAGGTAGACCGCGAGTGGCAGGCCAAAGCCGGTATGCGCGAGCCAGATGCCGAGGAAGCTCTGCCCGATGCCGATCTGGTTGTGCAGCGTCAGCATCGGCACCAGCGCCAGCTGCAACGGCACCACCAGAAGGCCCACCACGGCCGCGACGAGCCAGCCGCGCCCCGGAAAATCCATCCACGCCAGCGCGTAGGCCGCGAAGGCCGCGATCAGAATCGGAATGACCGTCGCGGGCACCGTCACCGTCAGGGTATTGATGAAGGCACGATCCATGCCATCGGAGGTCAGGATCTGGCGGTAGTTCTGCCAGCCGAAATCCGGTGGCTGCTTGGTGATGACATAGAGCGAGGGCGCGCGGCTGATCTCGCCGTCATTCACGTACGAGAAATCGCCGTTTTCGGCAACGGTCAGCGACCGTTGCAGCACCGCGCTGCCCGGCGTGATCGGCAACCCGTCCTCGGTGGCCTCGGGGAACTCGGGTTCGCCATCGGCGGGATAGGCGATCTCGATGCGCTCGTCGTCGATCTCGCCATCCTCTTCTGTCACCTCGACCTCGAACCACGCGTAGGTCTGGCCCACCTCGGCGGCGCCCGGGTCGCGCCCGGTCAGCCCGAAGCCCGACACGCTGCCCGAGCCGGCCTCGAAGACATTGCCCTCGAGCACGTAATAGTCGCCGTCCTGCGTTACGCCCTCGGGCTCGGGGCGCATTCGCTCGGCGCTTTCGACCGGGAACATCGCGGCCCACCAGCCGGTCTCGGAGATCTGCTCGCGGTCGCGGAAAGACGACACCAGAAGCCCCACCGTGGGGATCAGCCAGATCACCACGAGACACAGCACCGCGATATTGGTTACAAGGCTGAGCGAGGATTTGTGGCCTGCAATATTGTCCATGATTACAGCTCCTTGCGCGCCTGGCGGATGTTGTAGATCATCACCGGCGTGACGATCAGCATGATCACGAAGGCGACCGCCGTGGCGCGCCCGTCATCGCGGAACATGTAGCTCATCATGTAGCTCGGCAGGATCTCGGTATCGAAATTGCCGCCCGTCATCGTGTAGACGATGTCGAACACCTTGAGCGTCAGGAAGGTGATGGTGGTCCAGACCACGGCGATGGTGCCGGCGATCTGCGGGATCTTGATGCGGAAAAAGATCTGAAACGGGTTGGCCCCGTCGAGGATCGCGGCCTCGATGGTCTCTTCCGGGATGCCGCGCAGCGCCGCCGAGAGGATCACCATGGCAAAGCCGGTCTGCATCCAGACCATGATGATCATGACGAAGAAATTGTTCCAGAACGGGATCTGCAGCGGGTCGATGGCGGCAAGGCCGAAATAGTCGCGCACGGCGTTGATGATGCCGATGTTCGGGTCGACCGCGTAGACGAATTTCCAGATCAGCGAGGCACCGACGAAGCTGATCGCCATCGGCATGAAGATCAGCGACTTGGCGATGGAGCCCCATCTCAGCCGGTCGGTGAGCTGCGCCACCAGCAGGCCGAAGAAGGTCGCCGCGGCTGGCACGAAGAGCACCCAGAGGAAGTTGTTGAACAGCGCCACGCGGAAACCGTGCTCGGAGAACATCTGCACGTAGTTGCCGAGGCCGATGAACTCGTCGCCCGATCGGTTGTAGAGCGAGCGAAGGAAGCTGCCGACAACCGGATAGACGAGGTAGAGCCCCAGAGCGAGGATCGCCGGCATCAGGAACAGCCACGGCCGCACCGCGGTCGCGCGGGCGATGTTGCGGCCCTGGTCGTCCTTGCGCGCCGGAAAGACGAAGCGGTCGAGAATGATGTTGGAGAGGTAGAAGTAGCCCACGCATCCGCCGACCCCGATGATGATGGTCAGAATGCCCTGAAGGATCGGTGACATGGCGTGCGTGCTCCCCTCGCGTTAGCCTTGTGGGCGGCCCCCCGCGCCAAGACGGCACGGGGGAGGTTTGTTGTGGCGTCAGCCGGTCAGCGGATCGAGTCCCAGCGGTCCTGAATGGTCTCGGCCACGCTCTCGGCATCGTCGCCGCCCACGTAGTCGATCATGCCCGTCCAGAAGGCGCCTGCGCCGATCTCGGCCGGCATCAGGTCGGAGGCATCGAAGCGGAAGGTGGTCGCGTCAGCGAGGATCTCGCCCATCGCGCGCTGCGCGTCGGTGGCATATACCTCCGGGTTGACGCCGGCATGGGCGGTGAGGAACCCATCCTGCGCCATCCACAGCTCATGCGCGATCGGCAGCTTGAGATACTCGAGCATCACGTTCGTCGCCTCGGACGGGTTGGTGATCGAGAACAGCGTGCCGGCGCCCAGCACCGGATTGCCGAGATCCTTCTCCTCGTAGGACGGGAAGTAGAAGAAATCGACGTTGTCGCCAAGCTCGGCGCTGTCCGGGAAGAAGGCCGGGATGAAGCTCGCCTGACGGTGCAGGTAGCAGGTCGGCGGCACCGCGAAGAGGCCCGAGGGGCTGTCGCGGAAATCGGTGGTGGCCGCGGCCTGCGCGCCGCCGCGCACGTACTCGTCGTTGCGGATGAACCAGCCGAATTCGTCGATGCTCTCGACAACCTGCGGGTCGTTGAACGGGATCTCGTTGGTCACCCACTGATCGTAGACCTCCGGCGCGTGCATCCGAAGCATCAGGTCCTCGACCCAGTCGGTTGCCGGCCAGCCGGTGGCCGCACCGGACCCCAGCCCGATGCACCAGGGCGTGCCGCCGTCATCGACGATCTGCTCGGTCAGCTCCTTGAGCTCTTCCATGCTCTCGGGGATCTCGTAGCCCATTTCGTCGAAAGCGATCGGCGAATACCACACGAGACTCTTGAGATCGACGCGGTAGAACAGACCGTAGACATGCTCCTCGCCGTCCTCGCCCTCATAGGTCGACAGGTCGACCCAGCTGTCCCCGGCAGAGAAGTTCTCGGCCACCCACTCGGCGGTGTCGTCGGGCAGCGGCGTCAGCAGGCCCTGGCTCGCCATGTCGGCGGCCAGGCCCGGCTGCGGGAACACCGCGAGATTGGGCGCGGTGCCGGCGCGGGCCGAGATCACGATATCCTGCTCGAAGCTGTCGGAGCCGGAATAGTTGACGTTGGCGCCGGTGGCCTCTTCGAAGTAGCGGAAGACGACGTCCACCTTTTCCTTCTCGTTGCCTGTCCAGGGGCCGGTGATCTCGACGGTCTGGCCGCTGAGGTCGTGCTGTTCGGCAAAGGTCTCGTAACCGTCCCACTGGAAATCGCCCTCGCCCACCTCGAAGGGCATGTCCTGGGCAAAGGCGGCACCGGCGGACAGCGCGAGAACTGCGGCACTGCCTAGAAACGAGGGTTTCGAGAGATACTTCATGTGTGATCGTCCTCCACGGTTTCGCGAGATACGGCTCGCGCGTTCACCGCTTTGAGGCGAGTCACCCCAAAGCGCTTTGAAGTTGGCCGAGCGTTGCGTGTTTCCAACGGCAAGTCAATCGCCATATAGCTTCTTTTTCTGAGGTTTCCATGCTGCACTGCAGCTTTCCGCGGCTTGAACAAAACCCCTTTTCGTCGTGTTGGATTTGCGTCTATGGTGATGGTCATCCGAAGCGCTTTGGAGGGCCGTGCCATGAATCTGAAGCAACTCGCCGCCCATCTCGGACTGTCGCAGACGACCGTGAGTCGCGCCCTCAACGGCTATCCGGAGGTCAGCGAACAGACGCGCATCCGCGTGGCCGAGGCCGCGCGGGCGCTGAACTATTCCCCCAACGCCCGCGCCAAGGGGCTGGCGACGGGCCGCGCCATGGCGATCGGGCACGTGATCCCGATCTCGACCCAGCACGAGATGGTCAATCCGGTCTTCGGGGATTTCATCGCCGGCGCGTCGGAGGCCTATCTCAAGGCCGGCTACGACATGACGCTGTCGCTCTCGGGCGACGAGGACGAGGCCGACAATTACCGCCGGCTCAAGGCCAAGGGTCACGTCGATGGCATCATCGTGCACGGACCAAAGATGGCCGACGGGCGCATCCCCTTCCTGCGCGGGCTCGACCTGCCCTTCGTGGTGCATGGCCGCGCCTCCGAACTCGACATTCCCTACAGTTGGATCGACATGAACAACACCAGCGCCTTCAAGCGCGCGACTTCGTTCCTGCTCGATCTCGGCCATACCCGGATCGCGCTGCTCAACGGGCTCGAGTTCATGGATTTCGCCTATCGCCGCCGCATCGGCTATGAAGAGGCGCTGACCGACCGTGGCATCGCGCCGGATCCGGCCCTCATGCGCGGCGAGGAGATGACCGAGCCCTTCGGCTACCGCGCTGCCGCCGAACTGCTGGCCGCCGCGCATCCGCCCACCGCCTTCCTGACCTCGTCGCTGATCACTGCCATCGGCATCCGCCGGGCGATCCACGAGGCCGGGCTCGAGATGGGCCGTGACGTGTCGGTGATCACCCATGACGACGATCTGAGCTACCTCGCCAATGGCCGCGACATGCCGATCTTCACCGCCACCCGCTCCTCGGTGCGCGAGGCCGGACGGCTCGCAGCCGAGATGCTGCTGCGCCACATCGCGGCACCGGCGCGCGATCCCGAAACCCATCTTCTCGAAGCACAACTGATCATCGGCGGGTCCACCGGCCCTGCCCCGAAACCGACTTAGGATTTGCACTCATGCTCTTGACCCGAAAGGACTTCCCCGAAGGCTTCACCTTCGGCACAGCCACCTCGAGCTACCAGATCGAGGGCCACAAGTTCGGCGGCGCGGGCCGCACCCATTGGGATGATTTCGCCGATACGCCCGGCAACGTGGTCCGGGCCGAGAATGGCGACGTGGCCTGCGACCATTATCACCGCTATGCCGAGGATCTCGATCTCGTGGCCGCCGCCGGTTTTGACGCCTACCGCTTCTCGATCTCCTGGGCGCGGGTGCTGCCCGAGGGCCGTGGCGAGGTCAATGCCGAGGGGCTCGATTTCTACGACCGGCTCACCGATGCCATGCTTGAGCGCGGGCTCAAGCCCTACGCCACGCTCTACCACTGGGAGCTGCCCTCGGCGCTGGCCGATCTCGGCGGCTGGCGCAACCGCGACATCGCGCAGTGGTTCGGCGATTTCACTGAGGTGGTGATGTCGAAGCTCGGCGACCGCATGGAGACCGTGGCCCCGATCAACGAGCCGTGGTGCGTGGCGTGGCTGAGCCATTTTCTTGGCGGCCAGGCACCGGGCCTCAGGGACATCCGCGCCGCCACCCGCGCGATGCACCACGTGCTTCTGGCGCATGGGCGCTCGATCGAGGTGATGCGCGGGCTTGGCATGTCGAACCTCGGCGGCGTGTTCAACCTCGAATGGTCCGAACCCGCCGACAGCAGCGAAGAGGCCTATCAGGCCGCCGCGCGCTATGACGGCATCTACAACCGCTGGTTTATGGGCGGCGTGTTCAAGGGCGAGTACCCGCAGATCGTGCTCGACGGGCTCGAGCCGCACATGCCGACCAACTGGCAGGACGACATGGCGCTGATCTCGCAGCCGATCGACTGGTGCGGCATCAACTACTACACCCGCAAGCTCATTACCGCCGACAAGAGCCCTTGGCCCTCGCTCAAGGAGGTCGATGGCATCCTGCCCAAGACCTACATGGGCTGGGAGATCTATCCCGAGGGCCTGCTCAACTTCCTTGAGCGCACGGCACGGGAATATACCGGCGAGTTGCCGATCTTCGTCACCGAGAACGGCATGGCGGCGCATGACGACATCGTCGCGGGCGAGGTTCAGGACGAGCACCGCATCGCCTATATCGAGGCGCATCTGGCGGATGTCCGGCGTGCCATCGCGCGCGGCGTGCCGGTGAAGGGCTATTTCTGCTGGTCGCTGCTCGACAATTACGAATGGAGCTTTGGATACGACAAGCGCTTCGGGCTGGTGCATGTGGATTTCGACACGCTTGCGCGCCTGCCCAAAGCCTCCTACCACGCGCTCAAGGGGGCGCTAACGGAGGGCCAGTCATGAGCCACGCGATCACCGCAGTTCTTGCCGATATCGGCGGCACCAACACCCGCGTCGCGCTGGCAGCCGGCCCGACGGTGCAGGAGGCCAGCGTCAAGCGCTATCGCAATGCCGAGTGGAGCGGCATCGGCGCCGTCCTGCGCGACTATCTCGATGCCGCCGAGATCGCGCCCGACGCCGCCTGCGTCGCCATGGCGGGCCCGGTGCGCGACAGCGCCGGCAAGCTCACCAACCTCGATTGGGAGGTGAACCGCGAGATCTTGCAGGACGCCACCGGCGCCCGCACCCTCGCGGTGCTCAACGACATGCAGGCGCAGGGCCATGCGCTGGGGCACATCCCCATCGAGAACCTCACCACGCTGCACACGGGCGCGCCCGCCAGCCCGCATTCGGCGCGGCTGGTGGTGGGGGTCGGCACCGGCATGAACGCCGCACCGGTCTATCGCCTTGGCGAGCAGACGCTGGTGCCGCCGGGCGAGGCCGGCCATGCCACGCTTGCGCTGCGCTCGGATGACGAGTTGCGGCTGTTCCAGTACGTCTCGCGCAAGCATGACGGCGCAGGCGTCGAGCATTTCCTCTCGGGCCGCGGCTTCGAGCGGATCTGGCACTGGCTCTGCGAGGAGGACGGTGTCACCGATGCCTCCAAGGTCGACATCCCGGCCGCCGAGATCATGGCGCTGAAGGAAGCGGGAGATCCGCGCGCCGCGCGGGCGGTCGAGACCTTCTCGCGGCTGCTGGGCCGGGTCTGCGGCGATCTGGCGCTGATCACCCTGCCCTTCGGCGGCCTCTACCTGATCGGCGGCGTGGCGCGGCATTTCGGCCCCTACCTGCTCGAGAACGGTTTCACGGAAGGATTCCGCGACAAGGGCCGGTTCAGCACCTTCATGGATCAGTTCCCGGTGCATCTGGTCACCGATGACTTCGCAGCGCTTACGGGTTGTGCATGTCACCTGACCGAACAGCTGCAATTGCAGAACCATTGAGACGGTAACCTTGTATTCTGACCGGAAGCGCTATTGATAGCAGGACACTCCGCTCAGGAGCACCTCTGACCCTATCGAGCGAGCCAAAAGACCATGCTGCAACTTTCCACGCCCTCCCTGCGCGACTCGATCCTGCGCCATCTGACCTATTCCTTCGGCAAGGATCCCGAGCACGCCATTCTCGAAGACTGGCGCATGGCGCTGAGCTACGCGGTGCGCGACCGCATCGTCGATGCGTGGTTCAAGGCCACTCACCAGACCTATGAGACCGGCGCCAAGCGGGTGTATTACCTGTCGATGGAATTCCTCATCGGGCGCCTGCTCGAGGATGGCATCGTCAATCTCGAACTGGTCGAGGAGGCGAAATCGGCGCTGGCCGAGTTCTCCAAGGATTACAACGACGTGCTGGCGGACGAGCCGGATGCGGCGCTGGGCAATGGCGGGCTTGGCCGGCTTGCCGCCTGTTTCCTCGAAAGCCTGTCGACCATCGGCTGCCCGGCGCATGGCTACGGCATCCGCTACGAGCACGGCCTGTTCAGGCAGAGCTTTGTCGGCGGCCGCCAGGTCGAACAGCCCGAGCTCTGGCTCGGTCAGCGCCACGCCTGGGAATTCGAACGCCCCGAGGTGCGCTATCGCATCGGCTTTGGCGGCCACGTCACCAACCACGGCGAGACCGTGCGCTGGCACCCGGCCGAAGAGGTCGAGGCCGAGGCGTTCGACACGCCGGTGGTCGGATGGAAGGGCCGCTGGGCCAATACCCTGCGCCTGTGGTCGGGCCGCGCGATCCATCCGTTCGACCTTGCCGCGTTCAATCACGGCGATTATGCCGCCGCCGCCGCCCCCGAGGCGCTGGCGCGGACCATCAGCCGCGTGCTCTACCCGGACGACACCACCGAGCAGGGTAAGGAGCTACGCCTCAAACAGGAGTACTTCCTGACCGGTGCTGCGCTGCGCGACATCCTGCGCCGCTTCAACAACCAGTTCGGCGACCTGCGCAAGCTGCCCTCGAAGGTGGCGATCCAGCTCAACGACACTCACCCGGCCATCGCCGGGCCCGAGCTGATCCGCATCCTGCATGACGAGCGCGGCATTCCCTTCGACGAGTCGATGGACATCGCCCGCAACACGCTCAGCTACACCAACCACACGCTCCTGCCCGAGGCGCTGGAAAGCTGGGGCGAGGCGCTGTTCGGCAGGCTGCTGCCGCGTCACATCCAGATCATCGACCAGATCGACAACGAGCACGCCAACCGCAACCCGTCGCGGACCCAGTCGATGCGCGCCGACCATCAGGTCAAGATGGGCCAGCTCTCCTTCGTCATGGCGCACAAGGTCAACGGCGTCTCGGCGCTGCACACCGAGCTGATGAAGACCACCGTGTTCGAGGAACTGCACAACCTGCACCCCGACCGCATCGTCAACCAGACCAACGGCGTCACGCCGCGGCGCTGGCTGCTGGCCTGCAACCCGCGCCTCGCCGGCCTGATCACCGAGTCGATCGGCGAGGTCTGGGTCGACGATCTCGAGCAGCTCGAGAAGCTCGAACCCTATATCGAGGACGCCGGCTGGCTCGACCGCTACGGCAAGGTCAAGCGCGACAACAAGGTCGAGCTGTCGAACTGGATGGGCCAGGCGCATGGCTTCCATGTCGATCCCGACATGATCTTCGATGTGCAGATCAAGCGCCTGCACGAGTACAAGCGCCAGCATCTCAACATCCTCGAGACCATCGCCCACTGGCTCGAGATCCGCGACAACCCGGATGCCGACTGGACGCCGCGGCTCAAGCTTTTCGCCGGCAAGGCGGCGCCGGGCTATTTCTTCGCCAAGGACATCATCCGCCTGATCAATGATGCGGCGGCGGTGATCAATGCGGATCCGCTGACCAACAAGTATCTCAAGATCGCCTTCCTGCCGAACTACAACGTGACGCTGGCCGAGCGGCTGGTGCCGGCAGCCGACCTGTCGGAGCAGATCTCGACCGCTGGCAAGGAAGCCTCGGGCACCGGCAACATGAAGTTCGCGCTCAACGGCGCGCCCACCGTGGGCACGCTTGACGGCGCCAATGTCGAGATCCGAGATCACGTGGGTGCCGAGAACTTCTTCCTCTTCGGCATGACCGCCGAGGAGGTGATGGAGCGCCGCATGGTCGAGAGCCACGCCCAGAAGGCCATCGCTGCAGATCCGCGCCTTGCCCGCGCGCTCGAGGTGATCCGCGAGGGCCGCTTCTCGCCCGCCGAGCCCGAGCGCTATCACAACATCACCGGCAATCTCGAAGGTGCGGATTACTTCCTCGTCTGCTCGGACTTCAGCGATTACTGGCGCGCGCAGCGCGAGGTGGATGCGGCCTTCAAGGACCAGCAGGGCTGGGCCCGGATGGCGGCCTTCAACACCGCACGCTCGGGCTGGTTCTCGTCCGACCGCACGATCCGCGGCTACATGAAGGATATCTGGGACGCCAAGAGCCTTCTCGACTGATACGCGATAAGAGTTGACGCGAGTCATTGCAGCTCGCGTCAATCGCACTAAAGTTCGAGGCATGACTGATGCAAATCATCCTCCCGCCTCGGAATTTCATCGCCTGACCCAAGGTCAGCACGACGATCCCTTCGCCCTGCTCGGGCCGCACAGGACAGAGGGTGGTGACCGCCATGTCACCGCCTCGACCCCGCG
>NZ_DS022276.1:3515358-3581121 GCF_000153725.1 Salipiger bermudensis HTCC2601
TCTCGTTCTGACCTTCACCGGCAGCCCGATGCTGCGCATCTCGGCGATCATGGTCGGACTCGTGGTCGGCACCATCGTGTCGATGGTCTTCGGCATGGTGGATTTCTCGAGGGCCGGGGAGGGCGAGCTGATCGCCATCCCGCAACCGTTGAAATACGGGCTCGATTTCGACATCGGCCTGTTCCTCCCCATCGCCTTCATCTTCCTCGTGACGGCGATCGAGACCTCGGGCGACCTGACGGCCAACTCGGTGATCGCGGGCCAACCGGTCAAGGGGCCTCTCTACCTGCGCCGGATCAAGGGCGGCATTCTCGCCGACGGGGTCAACTCGGCGCTGGCGGCGCTTTTCAATACTTTCCCCAATACGACGTTTTCGCAGAACAACGGCGTCATCCAGATGACCGGTGTCGCGTCACGGCACGTGGGGATGTATATCGGCGGATTCCTCGTGCTGCTCGGGTTCTTTCCCTTCGTGGGCCAGCTCTTCCTGCTGATCCCGAAGCCGGTGCTGGGCGGCGCGACGCTGGTGCTCTTCGGCACCATCGCGGTGGCCGGCATCCGCATCCTCGCCACCCAGGAGATCGACCGTCGCAAGGTCTACATCATGGCGGTAAGCTTCGGTCTTGGCCTCGGGGTGACGCTGGTGCCGGAGGCAACGCAGAACCTGCCGGCCTTCCTCAAACAGGTGGTGGCAACGCCGATCACACTGGCCGGGCTCTCGGCAATCCTCCTGTCGTTGGCGATCCCCGAGACCAAGGAGACCACCGAGGCGGTCGATGAGCCCTCGGAGGACGGCGCCACCGCCTGACGCGGCACCTGGCGACGGGGGCAACAGGGGGCGCTGCCCCCTCTTGGCCTGCGGCCAATTCACCCCCGAGGTATTTTTGAACCAAAGAAGCCAGGGGCGCAGCGCTCTTGGCTTCTCTTCGTCAAAAATACTCCCGCCGGAGGCATCCGAGGTCTGCCCGAAGGCGACGCGGTCGGGCTCAGGCGGTTTCGGCGGTCTCGAGCTTCTGCAGCGCCGCTTCCCAGAGCGCCTCGGCGCGATGCAAGCCGTCCATGACCTCGGCGTATTTCTTGTTCCAGGTATCGAGCTCGCCGGCGCGGGCAGCCTCGTAGAGCGCCGGGTCGGCGAGCTTCTTGGCGAGCTTCTCGCGCATCTCCTCGATCTTCTCCACCCGCGCCTCGCATTTGCGTACCTCCGAGCGCAGCGCCAGGATCTGGTCCCGCGAGGGCTTCGGTGCCTTGGGCGCGGCGGCTTTCGCCTTCTCGGGCTTCGCGGGCTTGTCCTGCGTCAGCAGCAGCGCCCGGTAGGCGTCGAGATCGTCCTCGTAGGGCTTCACCGTGCCGTCCTTCACCAGCCACAGCCGGTCGGCCACAAGGCTCAGGAGGTGCATGTCGTGGCTGACCAGGATCACCGCGCCGGAGTATTCCGTCAGCGCCTCGACCAGCGCCTCACGGCTCTCGATGTCGAGGTGGTTGGTCGGCTCGTCGAGGATCAGCATGTGCGGCGCGTCGAGCGTGGCGAGAAGCAGCGACAGGCGCGCCTTCTGCCCGCCCGAGAGCCGGCCCACCTCAGTCTCTGCCTGCGCTGCCATCAGCCCGAAGCCCGCGAGCTGGGCGCGGAGCTTTGGCGGCGCGGCCTCGGGGCGCTCGCGCTGCAGGTGCTGCAGAGGCGTCTCGTCGAGATGCAGCTCGTCGACCTGGTGCTGGGCGAAATAGCCGATGCGCAGCTTTGAGCTGCGGACCATCTTGCCGTCCATCAGAACCAGCCGATCTGCGAGAAGCTTCGATAGCGTCGACTTGCCCTGGCCGTTGCGGCCCAAGAGCGCGATGCGGTCGTCCTGGTCTATGCGCAGGTTCAGCCGCGACAGCACCTGCCGATCGCCATAGCCCGTGGCGCCGCCTTCAAGCGCCACGATGGGCGGTGAGAGCTGGTCGGGCTGCGGGAAGCTGAACACCCGCTTGGCGGCCTCCTCGGGCGCGGTGATGGTGTCCATCCGCGCGATCATCTTGAGACGCGCCTGCGCCTGCTTGGCCTTCGAGGCCTTGGCGCGGAACCGGTCGACGAAGCTCTGCAGGTGGGCCTTGCGCTCCTCCTGCTTCTTCGCTGCGGCCGCCTGCACCGCGCGGCGCTCTGCCCGGGTGCGGGCGAAGGTGTCGTAGCCGCCCTGGTACAGCGTCAGCTGCCGGTCCTCGAGATGCAGGATCGCGCCCACCGCCCGGTTCAGCAGCCCGCGGTCGTGCGAGATCACGATCACCGTATGCGGATAGCGGGTGAGATAGCTCTCGAGCCACAACGCGCCTTCGAGATCGAGATAGTTCGTCGGCTCGTCGAGCAGGAGCAGGTCGGGCTGTGCAAAAAGCACCCCGGCCAGCGCCAGCCGCATCCGCCAGCCGCCGGAAAAATCCGAGCTCGGGCGTTGCTGGTCGGCCTCGTCGAAGCCCAGACCCTTGAGGATCGAGGCCGCGCGGCCCTCTGCCGACCAGGCATCGATATCGGCCAGCCGGGTCTGCACCTCGGCGATGCGATGCGCGTCGGTGGCGGTCTCGGCCTCGGCCATCAGAGCCGCACGCTCGACATCGGCGGCCAGCACCGTCTCGATCAGCGACATGTCCGAGGCCGGCGCCTCCTGCGCCACTCCGCCGATGCGGGCGCGCTCGGGCATGCCGATCTCGCCGCCGTCGAGCGTCAGCTCGCCGCGGATCAGCCGGAACAGCGTGGTCTTGCCGGCGCCATTAGGGCCAACGAGGCCGACCTTGTGGCCGGCGGGAATCACCGCGGAGGCGCCCTCGAACAGGGGCCGCCCCTCGACGGAATAGGAAATGTCATCGATCCTGAGCATGCCCGCGCTCTAGCAGAGGCGCAGCGGCACGGAAATCCCCCATGATCTTCTCTTGGCTTGAAATATCCCGGGGAGCGCGAGGGGCTGGCCCCTCGCAGGCCGAAACCTGCCGCCGCACGGGGTGGCTCGGGTCTTTCCAAGACCTCGCGTGCATGGTAACGCCCACATCAGAAAATACCGGCCGGGCCAGATGCCCGGCCTTTCAATGGAGACAGACATGGCCCTCGAACGGACCTTTTCGATCATCAAGCCCGATGCCACCCGCCGCAACCTGACCGGCAAGATCAATGCCAAGTTCGAGGAGGCGGGCCTCCGCATCGTCGCACAGAAGCGCATCCACCTGACCAAGGCGCAGGCCGGCGAGTTCTACAAGGTGCACGCCGAGCGTCCGTTCTACGACGAACTCTGCGAGTTCATGGCTTCCGAGCCGGTCGTGGTGCAGGTGCTGGAAGGGGAAGGCGCGATCGCCAAGAACCGCGAAGTGATGGGCGCCACCAACCCGGCGGACGCCGCAGAAGGCACCATCCGCGCAGAGTTCGCCGAGTCGGTCGGGGAGAACTCGGTGCACGGCTCCGACGCGCCGGAGACCGCCGCGGAAGAGATCGCCTACTTCTTCTCGGGCCTCGAACTGGTCGGCTAAGCCGTCCTTTCGGATCCGTCACAAGACGCGAAACGGGCGCCCAGAGGGGCGCCCGTTTTCTTTTTGCCTTCCGGCAGAGTCCGGCAGATCTCAGGCCAGCTCGGCCCCTTGATAGTCGGGTGCCTCGGCCCGGCCTTCTCCGGCGGTTCGGTGGTATTCCTCCGCCCAGCGGCGCAGCAGCGCTGCGTTGCGCATATTGGCCTTGTAGCCGATGTCCATAATGTCGCCGATCAGCGGCAACAGGCCAATGGCCCAGTCCACGGCCACGTTCCACCCCATCTGCACAACCAGCGACTTGGGCGCACCGAGCTCTCGGGCCTCGTTGACGATCCAGACCGCCGGTGCCAGCGCCAGCGTGTCGCCGATGCCCGGAACGAGGCCGATGATCGAATCCCATCCCAGCCGGATCCCGGTGAAGGGCAGGCGGAAAGCCCGGTCGAGGCGGCGTGCATAGCGCTCGACGCGCTCGACCCGTTCAAAGGTGTCACGACGCGACATGGCGATCACGCGTGCTCGGGCGTCCGGGCGATGATCCAGACGGCGTGGACGATGCCGGGGATATAGCCCAGAAGCGTAAGCAGGATGTTGATCCAGAAGTGCTTGCCAAGACCCACCTGCAGGAAGACGCCGAGCGGCGGCAGGAGGATGGCGACGATGATGCGGATAAGGTCCATGGGGACGGGCCTCCGTTGCGTGTTACGTTTGGCCAATTAACGTGAATACCCCGTCGCGGGTTCCGCCCCGGGCCGGCAGCAGCGTCCGCTTGGGCGGACGAGAGGCCGCCTCAGCCGTCCTTGCGCCGCGCAATGACGCCGATCTCGTCAAGCACCGCCTCGATCCCCAAAAGCGCCTCGCTACGGCCCGAAACCTCGGCGCAGAGCGCATCGAACCGCGCCCTCAGATCGTCTTTCTCCTTGCCCCGGCAATCGTTCCAGGGCCGGCCCTGAAGCGCCATGTGCAGCACGTAGTAGCTGATGAAATGCGGCCTGGTGCCGGTGCGCAGCATCCGGCCGTAGGCGTCATGCGCCCCGAGCTCGCGCAGCGTTTCGGCATCGGGAATGCCAGCGCGGGCGCAGGCCGCCTCGACGGCGGGGCCGAGATTGCGGATGGAGGAAACCGGCGTGGACATCTGCGCCTCGCGCTGAGCTATGGACCGCACAAGACCTGACACCGCGAGACGTCCGGGGCAAGCCCGGCCGGGACGACAGACGCAGGGCCCGGGCGCAAAGATCGAACGCAGAGATCGGGCGCCGGGCAGGGCAGGCGCTTTGCGGCTGCAAAGCACGAGTTTGCAAATTAAGCGTGCATGACGGCTTCGTGACGGCTTGCGGTGTGCATCACCTTGGTGCAAAACCTGAGGCAATGGAGATGAAACAAGGGGGACACCCGATGACCATCGCACAGAACCGCTCCGTTCTGGTGGAAAGCTTCGGTGCCACGGAAGGCACCGCCCTGCGCCTCAAGCAGGCCGCCCTCGTGGTGGCCGGCATCGCCTTCCTGGCGATCATGGCCAAGATCAAGGTGCCGATGTGGCCGGTGCCGATCACCATGGGCACCTTCGGCGTGCTGACCCTCGGCGCCGCCTACGGCGCGCGGCTCGGCCTGGTGACCATCCTCGGCTACATGCTGGTGGGCGCGCTCGGCTTCGACGTTTTCGCCGGGAGCACGGCCGAGCTCAACGGCTTTGCCTACATGATGGGCGGCACCGGCGGCTACCTCGTGGGCTATGTCATGGCGGTGCTGCTGCTCGGCACGCTGGCGCGCGCCGGCTGGGACCGCTCGGCCCCCAAGATGGCGGGTGCAATGCTGCTCGGCAACGCCCTGATCTACGTGCCCGGCCTGATCTGGCTCGGCATGCTCTACGGCTGGGACAAGCCGATCCTCGAGTGGGGCCTGACCCCGTTCCTCGTCGGTGACGCGGTGAAGCTGGCGCTGGCCGCGCTGATCCTGCCGCTGGCCTGGAAGGCCATGGGCCGCGCCCGCGGCTGAGCCTTCGCCTCAGAGGAAAGCAAATCAAGCGGCGCGGGGGCTTCCCGCGCCGCTTTTCGTTGACCGCGACGCTGCCGCATCTTGCGGTGCCCTTGCGGTGGCGCTAGCCCTTTGCCATGACCCTGCAAGAGCGCGTTCCCTTCGATCTCTCCACCTCGCGGCCGCTGCCCAATATCGGCCCGGTCGCCATGTCCGACTGGCTGCTCGTCGACGAAGCCTACGCCGGGCAGATGGCGACCCGCGAGCATCTGCTCGACACCAATCGCGACGCGGTGCTCGCACTTTCGGAACGCGCCCGCCCGGCGGCGGACGAGCTGCTGGGTTTCGTGCTCTCGCATCTGCCGGAGGGCTTTTGCCGCGACGGCGAGCGCGTCACGCGCCCGGACGGAGGCCAGGTGACGCTTGATCGTGCTGACCCGATGGGGACGCTGGGACGACTGGTGCAGGAGGATCTCTGCCTGCTCGAGAAGGCAGAGGGCGAGGCCGAGCACGTGCTGACCGGGGCGGTGCTGTGCTTTCCCGCCGGCTGGCGGCTGGCGCAGAAGGTGATGCGCCCGCTGGTCGAGATCCACGTGCCGATCCCCGAGTATGACGACGCCATTGCCGCGCGGGTGCAGCGCCTGTTCGACGGGGTGCAGCCCGGACGCCCGTTGATGCGTTTCAACCGCCTCTGGTATGACGATCCGACGCTGTTCCAGCCGGGGCCCCGACGCGACAACGACGATCGCTCGGACCCGAGCACCGCTGCCTACTTCCGTTCCGAGCGCCAGTGCCTCGTCCGCCTGCCCGAAACGCGCGCCGTGGTGTTCTCGATCCACACCTATGTGATGGAGCGCGCGCGGGCGCTCGCGCTCAGCGCATGACCTGATAGAGGATGTCGCGCAGGAACTCGGTGTTCTGAAGGGCGACCAGCAGCGCCACGACCGCCGTGACCTGTGCGATGATACGCAGATCCATGCGACGCCACAGGCTCCAGAGCAGACGCGGCGCGCGCAGCGGTACAAGCACGACCCCAAGCCCGAGCTTGCGCCGTTTGGACGGCGAGCGGGTCGAGGCTCTTTCGGGTGCCTGCCTGCGTTCGACGACAGGAGCGACGACAGCGGCGGGTTGCGGTTCAACGGGTTCGGGCGCGTCGTCGAGCTCCATCATGTCGCGCAGGTGCTCGGACAGGGCGAAGTCCATGTGGGGCGGCTGAGACGGGCTGTAGGCGCTCTCGGCCACCTGAGGGGCGAACATCTCGCGAAAGTCATCGGGTTCGATCAGGGTCTCGCAATCGTACCAGTCGATTGTCTCGACCGGGATATGCGAGAGCATGCCGCGGACGGTTTGCGCCAAGATCCGGCGGGCGAGCGTGTCGTCGCCTCTCTCGTCCTTGCGATGCAGAATGCGGACCGACAGGTAGGGCGCGTCGTCGGGAATGCGCTGGACCCTTACCGCCACGCCGAAATGGTCGGCCATCAGCGCCGCCCGTTTCTTGGACCGCCGGATCGCTCGGCCAGATGCGGAATCGAGACGTCGCAACACCTGCGCCGCATCGCTGAGCAACTGCCGGTCGTTCAGCGCGATGTCGTGGGTCAGAAAAATGCCCGCGTGCGGTGTCTCGATGTGGTCCAAACCGTCGGACTCCCTGAACTCGTTCAGTGATTACGATTTGGAAATTATATAGCAAATCTGGCATATCGGGGACGGGGCGATGGCGTTAATACGACATTAACCATCGTCACCCCGTCCGCCGATCTTCCTCTGGTTGCAGCTCGTCGCTGCTCAGCGGTCGATCCGCTCGGCCGCGAGGGCGATTGCCTGCTGGTAGACCGTCGCCGCGTTCCACTCGTTCAGCACGCGGAAGTTTGCGGTGCCCTGCTGGTAGGGCTGGCCTGGGCGCCAGCCTTTCTGGCGCAGGAAGTTGGCGGTCGAGGCCAGCGCGTCCCACTCGTTGTAGAAATCGACACGGCCGTCGCCATTGCCGTCGACGCCGTAGCGCATGGCATTGCCCGGCAGGAACTGGGTGTGGCCGAGCTCGCCATGGGCGGCGCCTTTCTGGGTCGGCGACAGCATTCCTCGATCGACCATCTGAAGCGCCGCGAGTGCGTGCGGGGTGAAGAACGAGGACCGGCGGCAATCATAGGCCACGGTGCTGATCGACGAGACCACCGGCACGTTGCCCATGGTGCGGCCAAAGCCGGTCTCCATGCCGTGGATCGCCACGAGGATGCCCGCAGGGACGCCGTAGCGCTGCTCGACCGCGGCGTAGAATTGCGGGTTGCGCTGGATCCGTTTGCGCCCGGTGGCGGCAAACCCGTCGAGCGAGCCGAGGCGGATCCGGATGAAATCGTTGAGCGCGTATTTCACACCCTTCTGATTGCGGTCCGCCGAGATGGTGGTGGTGGAATACTGCGCGTTCATCAGCGCCTGGATGCCGCGTTGGCCAACGCCGGCGCGCTGCGCCTCGGCCGCGAACGCCTGCTTCCACGCGTTGAAGCCACTGGCGTTGTTGCCGCATGTGGCGGCCTGCACCGTGCCTGCCGTGGCGAGCCCGAGGGTGACGGCTGCGGCAAGTCTGAATACCCGGCGGAACATTCTAGGTTCTCCAATTCTCTCTGAGTTGGAGATGACGGTAGCTCAGCCCCGAAAAGGGGCAAACAGAAATGTCCCAGCGCCATGCCTATGCCGGAAAACCGCCGATAGGACGGCCTCCTTGGGCCGAGCCCCAAACCAGGGGCCCGGCGCCGCAAGACGGGGATCAGTAGGTGCCAAGCAGGCCGGCCGCGACGCCGGTGGCGTCGAGGGCCACGAAGAGACCGGCGATCCCGGTGGCCAGCATGCGGCGCTGCTGCGGGAAGGCGCTGGTGGCATTGTAGGCGAGAAGCGGCACGGCCAGAGGCAGCGAGATCGTGGCAACGCCCACCGAAAGCGCCCAGCTCGAGGCACTGGCAGCCTCCGCGGTTTCCGGCACTTCGCGCGGCAGATCGGCCATCTCGGCCTTCTGCACCGGTGCCAGCAATGCGCTGCGCAGGCGGCGGTCATAGGCCTGGTAGTGCGCCTCCTTCCGCTTGTGCTGCGTGGTGGGCTGGCGGCGGGATTTCTTGGCCACGGGCAAGGTGCGGGCCAGCACGTCCTTCTGGGTCAGGCGCTCGGTGCGAGCGTGGCCATGCTCGAGGCGGACGCGGCGCGGACGCAGGCGCTCGGGCTCGGCGGGCGCCACCGGTCCCTGCGCGGCGCAGGCGGGCTTGAGTTCGGTGATGAAGCGGTCACGCGGCAGGCGGAGGTCGGTGCCGGCCCAGATCACGTGCGACACCGGAAGTGCTTCGACAAGCGCGAAGAGCACGTGGGCCAGCGGCGTGAGCACAGCTTGCTCGTCGCTCGGGGCCGAGACATGCAGCATGGCCTCGTCAGCCTCGTGATGGACGCTGACCGTCCAGTCGCCTGTGCAGGTGGCAAAGCGCAGCGTGACGGTATCTGTACGGTCGCAATCGGCGACGGAAAAATCGTTATGTGTCAGGGCATCGCGCATGATCTGCTGGATCTCGTCGAGAACCACGATCGAACGGGCGGCGAAGACAAGACGGGCTGTACTCGTGAAACCTTGGGTCATCTTGAACTCCTGAACAGTGTTTTTCTTGGTATTCCATTTCCCTACGACACTCACTCTTGGTCCCGATTGGGGTGAGAATCTGGCCCGTCTGAGGAGGCGAATGGCCCGGCCTGCCCAGATTGCGTCCGAGTTCAGGGCGAAACCGCCGCAATCTCAATGAACTGAGGCGCTTCAGCCATGATTTGATGCGTCTGCGAGATTTTAGTCCGAAATTGTCTCAACCTATCCATAAGGGGTGACGCTAACGCGCGTCAGCCTGACCGTATTTGGAACATCAATTTGAGAGGTTTTCTTTGGGAACCCGCTGCAGTCACGGCGATCACTTTGGACAATCCTGGGAATTTTCATTCGCTGACGCCCTATCGGAAACGGTAGGGCCAAATGCGGACCACGAATCGCGGTGGACCGTCAACATTCTGACCACCTAAGGGTCATTGGGCCGCATATTCGACCACCTCAGAGAGGCGCTCTCGTCAGACTGCTTGGGTCGCGAAAGCCGGCCACCGCACAACGAAAAAGGGCGCCCGAAGGCGCCCTTTCCCGAATACGTCCGCGAGGATCAGCAGCTGTAGTACAGCTTGAACTCGACCGGGTGCGGGGTCATTTCGTACTGCTCGAGCTCTTCCATCTTCAGGTCGATGTAGCCTTCGATCTGGTCCTTGGTGAACACGTCACCGGCCAGCAGGAAGTCCATGTCGGCCTTCAGCTCGTCCAGAGCCTCACGCAGCGAGCCGCAGACGGTCGGGATGCCCTCGAGCTCCTCCGGCGGCAGGTCGTAGAGGTTCTTGTCCATGGCTTCGCCCGGATCGATCTTGTTCTTGATGCCGTCGAGGCCGGCCATCAGGAGCGCTGCGAAGCACAGGTAGGGGTTCGACGACGGGTCGGGGAAGCGGGCTTCCACACGCTTTGCCTTCGGCGATTCCGCCCACGGAATACGAACGCAGCCCGAGCGGTTGCGGGCCGAGTAGGCGCGCAGGACGGGGGCCTCGAAGCCCGGGACCAGACGCTTGTAGGAGTTGGTCGACGGGTTGGTGAAGGCGTTGAGCGCCTTGGCGTGCTTGAGCAGGCCACCGATGTACCACAGGGCTTCCTGCGACAGGTCGGCGTACTTGTCACCTGCGAAGAGCGGCTTGCCGTCCTTCCAGATCGACATGTTCACGTGCATGCCGGTGCCGTTGTCGCCGGCGATCGGCTTCGGCATGAAGGTTGCCGACTTGCCGTAGGCCTGAGCCACGTTGTGGATGATGTACTTGTACTTCTGAAGCTCGTCAGCCTGCTTGGTGACAGTGCCGAAGATCAGGCCAAGCTCGTGCTGGCACGACGCCACCTCGTGGTGGTGCTTGTCGACCTTCATGCCGATGCGCTTCATGGTCGAGAGCATCTCGGAGCGCAGGTCCTGCGCGTCGTCGATCGGGTTGACCGGGAAGTAGCCGCCCTTGACGCCCGGACGGTGACCGGTGTTGCCCATCTCGTAGTCGGTGTCGGTGTTCCACGATGCGTCGAGCGCGTCGACCTCGTAGGAGACCTTGTTCATCGCAACCGAGAATTTCACGTCGTCGAACAGGAAGAATTCCGCTTCCGGGCCCATGAACGCGGTGTCGCCGATGCCGGATGCCTTGAGGTAGGCCTCGGCCTTCTGGGCGGTGCCGCGCGGGTCACGATCGTAGGCTTCGCCGGTGTCGGGCTCGACCACCGAGCAGTGCACGCAGAGGGTCTTCTCGGCGTAGAACGGATCGATGTAGACGCTGTCCGGGTCGGGCATCAGCTTCATGTCGGATGCTTCGATCGACTTCCAGCCTGCGATGGAGGAACCGTCGAACATGAAGCCTTCTTCGAGGAAATCCTCGTCGACCTCATCGGCAATCACCGTCACGTGCTGCAGCTTGCCGCGCGGATCGGTGAAGCGGATGTCGACGTAAGCGACCTCCTCGTCCTTCATCAGCTTGAGAACGTCTTTGATGCTCATTCCCTTCTTCCCTTTCTGTGACTTTTGGGTCCGGTATGATTATTGTTCGGCCGCTCGTGCCGCGCTCAGAGCGCGTCGGAGCCGGATTCGCCGGTGCGGATCCGGATGGCCTGTTCGATCGGGCTCACGAAGATCTTGCCGTCGCCGATCTTGTCGGTCTTGGCGGCAGAGATGATTGCCTCGATGGCGGCGTCGACGAGCTCGTCGTCCAGGACGACCTCGATCTTCACCTTGGGCAGAAAATCGACCACATATTCCGCGCCGCGATACAGCTCGGTATGGCCTTTCTGGCGGCCAAAGCCCTTCACTTCGAGAACCGAGAGGCCCTGGATGCCAGCATCCTGAAGCGCCTCCTTGACCTCGTCGAGCTTGAACGGCTTGATGATCGCCTCGACCTTTTTCATGGTCTATCTCTCCTCGTAATCCCGTGTCGGACCCTGCCAGATCATTTCTGCCCGGCGGCCACAATCGGATAGCCTACGGGGGCAGGGGGTGCATAGAGCGATTTGTATCGACCGCGCGAATTTTGCGCAACATGCCTTCAGAATGGGCGAAATGAAAACTTGAGGTGGAAGACATGGCAGATCTCCTGACGGCAGCGCAGATGCGCGCGGTGGAGACGGCGGCAATGAACTCGGGCGAGGTGTCCGGTCTGGAGCTGATGGAACGGGCCGGAACGGGCGTGGTGGAGGCAGTTTTCAAGCACTGGCCCGAGCTTGCACGACGCGCGCACCGGGCCGTGGTGCTGTGCGGGCCGGGAAACAATGGCGGCGACGGATTCGTCATCGCGCGGCTGCTGGTCGCGCGCGGGTGGGAGGTAGAGCTCTACCTCTACGGCGTGCTCGATCGGCTGCCGCCCGATGCGCGGCGCAACGCCGAACGCTGGCAGGAAATCGGCCAGATCCTGCCGCTTGAGCCCGGTTTCGAGGCCTCGAGCCGGCGCGCGGCGCTGGTGGTCGATGCGCTGTTCGGCACCGGCCTGAGCCGCCCCATCGCTGATCTTGGCGCGACGCTTCTGGATCTTGCGGAACTGCGCGGCGAGGGAGCGGCGCTGAGCGCCGGCGAACGCCCGGACTGGACCCCGCTGATCGTCGCCGTCGATCTGCCGAGCGGGCTTTGCAGCGACAGCGGCCGGGTGCTGCGCGATGAGCATTTCGTGGGCCTGCCGGAGGTGCTCGAGGCGGCCTCCGCGGCGGCGGACCTGACCGTGACCTTCCACGCCCGCAAGCTTGGCCACGTGCTGGACGAAGGGCCCGAGCTCTGCGGCACCGTGGTCGTGGTGCCGATCGGCCTGGAGCCGCGCCGCTCGCGCGCGCCGCGTAGCGAGCGGGTGGCCGAGGTGACGGCGCCCGCGGGGCTGGCCAAGGCGGGTGGGCACAAGTTCAGCCACGGCCATGCGCTGGTTCTGTCGGGTGGCTTCGGGCGCACCGGTGCCGCCCGGCTCTCGGCACGCGCGGCGCTGCGCGCGGGCGCAGGGCTGGTGACGCTTGGCGCGCCGGGCGCGGCGCAGATGGAGATCGCGGCGCAGATCACAGCGCTGATGCTGCGCCGGATCGAAGGCGCGGAAGAGCTCTCGGAACTGCTCGAGGATGACCGGCTCAACGCGCTCTGTCTCGGGCCGGGGCTGGGGCTCGAGCGTTCGCTCGAACTGGCGCCGGTGGCACTTGAGGCAGAACGTCCGACGCTGCTCGATGCCGATGCGCTCTCCGCCTTTGCCGACGACCCGGCAGAGCTTTTCGGGCTGCTGCACAAGGGCTGCGTACTGACCCCGCATGGCGGCGAGTTCGCGCGATTGTTTCCCGATCTCGCGGCGCGGCTGCGCGAGGTCGCCGAGGCCGGCCCGGCGTACAGCCGGGTCGATGCGGCACGCGAGGCGGCACGGCGGGCGGGCTGCGTGGTGCTGCTCAAGGGGCCAGATACGGTGATCGCGGCGCCGGATGGGCGCTGCGCGGTCAATGCCGGTGTCGGTGCGCGCGCGGCGCCATGGCTGGCGACGGCGGGCGCGGGCGACGTGCTGGCGGGGCTGATCTGCGGGCTGATGGCGCGCGGTCTGGCGCCCTTCGAGGCGGCCGGTGCGGGGGCGTGGCTGCATGTCGAGGCGGCGCGGGCCTTCGGGCCGGGGCTGATCGCCGAGGATCTGCCAGAAGCGCTGCCGGGGGTTCTCGCAGACTTGCTCTGAGGGTTGGGGAGACGCTGTCTGTCTCGCCTCGCGGTCGACCTTAAGAGTACAAAGCGGGGCGGTCGAACACGCCCCAGCGCGGAATCAAGGCCGCAGGCCGCCGCGCCATCGTCGGCCCGCCCGGACGGGCCGGCGATCTGGGGCCGCAGGCGCTTCGCTGCGAGGTCCTTCGGATATGGCTGGGATAAAACGAGGGATTCTGAGCAAGGATCGCCATCCCGCGGGCCGCCGATGGCGCGGCGGGCGTCGAGGGACGGATTTGGCAGAGGGATCGGAGGGGGCGCTGAAGGAAAACGGGCCCAAGCGGGCCCGTGTCTCAGCTGTTGCCGGAGGAGGTGAACCGCGCCGCGTCCGCCGCCGCGCGGCGAATGGCGTTGGATTTGTGCACCGTCTCCATGTACTCGGCCTCGGGGTCGCTGTCATAGACCACGCCGCCGCCAGCCTGGATGTAGAGCTTCTCATCCTTCACGATCGCGGTGCGCAGCGCGATGCACATATCCATGTCGCCGCCGGCGCTGAAATACCCCACGCCGCCGCCATAGACGCCGCGCTTCTCGGGCTCGAGCTCGTCGATGATCTCCATCGCGCGGACCTTGGGCGCGCCCGAGACGGTGCCCGCAGGCATCCCGGCGAAAAAGGCCGACAGCGCGTCCTGATCATCGGCCAGCTCGCCCACGACATTGGAGACGATGTGCATCACGTGGCTGTAGCGCTCGATGATGAACTTCTCGGTGGGGCGGACGGTGCCGATCTTCGACACCTTGCCGGTGTCGTTGCGGCCCAGGTCGAGCAGCATGAGGTGCTCGGCCAGCTCCTTCTTGTCGGCCAGAAGATCGGCTTCGAGTGCGCGATCCTCCTCGGGCGTGGCGCCGCGCGGACGGGTGCCGGCGATGGGCCGGATCGTCACCTCTCGACCAAAGACCCGAACGAGGATCTCGGGAGAGGCACCGATCACCTGGAAGCCGCCGAAGTTGAAATAGAACATGAAGGGCGACGGGTTGGTCCGCCGCAGCGAGCGGTAGAGTGCGAAGGGCGGCAGCGGGAAGGTCTGGGTCCAGCGCTGCGCCGGCACGACCTGGAAGATGTCGCCCTTGCGGATGTAATCCTTGGCGGTCTCGACCGCGGCCTTGTAGCTATCGCGGGTGAAGTTCGACACCGGCTCGCCGGCCTCGTGCGCCTCGCCGAGATCGCGGCTCGCTTGCGGCAGCGCGCGTTCGAGATCGCGCACCGCATCCATCACGCGCTCGGCGGCACGGGCATAGGCGGCGCGGGCGGACACCCCGTCCTGCACCCAAGCCGGCGCCACCACGGTGACCTCGCCCTTGACCCCGTCGAGCACGGCGACGACCGAAGGGCGCAGCATCAATGCGTCGGGCAGGCCGAGCGGATCGGGATTGACGTTCGGCAGGTGCTCGACCAGCCGGATCATGTCATAGCCGAGATAGCCGAACAGCCCGGCGGAGGCCTGCGGCAGATCCTCGGGGAGCTCGATCCGGCTTTCCGCGATGAGCTCGCGCAGCGCGGTGAGCGGATCGCTCTCGACCGGCGCGAAGGCCTCTGGGTCGAAGCGCGCCTGCCGGTTGATCTGCGACGTCTCGCCGTGACACTTCCACACCACGTCGGGCTTCATGCCGATGATCGAGTAGCGCCCGCGCACCTCGCCGCCGGTCACCGACTCGAGCATGAAGGCATCCTTGGCGGCGCCGGTCAGCTTGAGCATCAGCGAGACCGGCGTGTCGAGATCGGCGGCAAGGCGCGCGTAGACCACCTGGTTCCTGCCGCCCTCGTAGGCCGGCGCGAAGTCTTCGAAAGCGGGAATGAGCGTCGCCATGATGGGCCTTACTGCAGGGTGCTGAGCACGGAGTTCACCGCGGACTGGTCGATGCTGATGCCGGCACGCGACTGGATGTCGGCATTGAGTGCGCGGAACAGGTCCTGCGAGACGCTGCCCGCTGCCTGGTCGCGCAGCGCGTTGCCAAGCTGCTGGATCTGCGGGTCTTCCATGTTGACCGGGGTGACGTCATCGAGCCGCACGATCAGCGCCGCACCGTCGCCGCGCACCGCGCGGGCCTCGCCTGCGGCCATGTCGAACACCGCCTCGAGCACCGCCGCCGGCAGACCCTGAATGCGCGACTCGCGGGTCAGGCCGCTCTCTGCGCTGGCATCGAGCCCGTTCTCTCCAAAGCTCTGGTCCTCGGAGATACGGGTCGCGATCTCTTCGGCCTGTGTCAGCAGCGCGTCGGTGGCCTGCTCCTGCTCCCAGAGCTGCTCGACCCGGTCGCGCACATCCTCGAACGGGGCAGGCGCTGGGGCGCGAAGCTCGTCGAGGCGGAGCGCGAAGATGCCGCCGTCGCCAAGCTCGGCGATTGCCGGGTAGTCTCCCTCGGCCACGGCGGAGGCCGCCTCGCGGAAGGACTGGTAGCCGGCGATGCCGGTGTCGGTGCTGGCGGTCCAGTCGATCTGGCCAAGCTCCATGTCGGTGTCCTGCGCCAGCTCTTCCAGCGTCGCGCCGCCGGCAAGCTCGTCGTCGATGCTCGAGGCCATGCCCTCGATCACCCGGCGGGCCCGGTCGAGCACCAGTGCGTCACGCAGATCCGGCACCGCCTCTTCATAGGGGGTTTCCTGCGCCGGCAGCACGCCGTTGACGCGGTAGAGTGCCGGGCCGAAGGAGGAGGGCGCCGGGCCCACGACATCGCCGACCTCGGCCGAGAACACCGGCTCGGCGGCGTCGCCCAGCGTGTCGCGGGTCACATCGCCCATGTCGGTGTCGATCAGCGCCAGGCCGCGCTCGTCGACCACGGTCTCGAAATCCGCCTCGACCGAGGCGATGCGGTCGGCGGCGGCCTGGGCCTCGGCCTCGGTGCTGAACACCAGCCGCTCGATCAGGCGCCGCTCGGGCAGGTTGAACTCCTCGGCGCGCTCGTCATAGGCGGCGCGCAGGGCGTCTTCCTCGACCTCGACGGTGTCGACGATCATGTCCGGCGTCAGCCAGGCGAAGGTGATGACCTTGGTCTCGGGCAGGGTGAAGAGGTCGATATTGTCATCGTACCACGCCTGCAACTCGTCCTCTGACGGCACCGGCAGGCCTGTGTTGAGCGCGTCGCGCTCAAGCGTGGCCCAGGTGAAGGCGCGGCTCTCGCCGATATACTCGAGCAGCGTGTCGACATAGGCGTCGGGCAGGGTGGTGCCCGAGATCACCGCGGCGCTGAGGATCGAGCGCGCGGCGTCGCGGCGCAGGTTTTCCTCGAACTCGCCTTCGTTGAGGCCGGCATTCTGCAGCGCGTAGGCATAGGCGCTGCGGTCGAAATTGCCGTCCGGGCCGTTGAAGGCCTCGACATTGCTCAGATCCTCGGCAACGCGCTCGTCCCCGACCGAAAGGCCGATCCGGGTGGTCTCGTCCTCGAGTGCGGCATTGGTCACGACCTGCGCCAGCACCTGATCGGTGAGGCCGGACTGGCGCGCCTGCTCGACCGTGATCGCCCGGCCGGTCTGGGCCTGCTGGGCGCGCAGCTCGGATTGCAGCGCGCGGGCATAGTCGCTGGTCGAGATCGTGGTGTCGCCGACCGAGCCGATATTGCCGACCCCGCCGGAGAAATTCACCGTGCCGAAGGCGCCGAAACCGACGAACGAGGCGATCAGGATCGCCCAGACGATGTACTTGGTGATGCCGGCTTTTCCGCGCGCCATGACTGCCTCTTCCCCTTATGGTTCTGGCGCCCGTGTCTATGACGGGCTGTCGGTCCCCGCAAGGGGCCAGTCCAGCGCGTCGAGCCGGTCGAACAGCACCGTGATCGCGTCCGCGTCGAGATTGGCGAAGGCGAAGCGGAAATGCCGCGCGCCGGCAGGGTCCTCTGGCGGCACGAACATGGTGCCGGGCAGGGCGAGGATGCCGGCCTCGTGCACCAGCTTGCGCCCCAATACGTCGGAGCCTTCGGCGAAGGGATGTTCGACATACGCGAAATAGGCGCCCAGGCCCTTGAGGCGCCAGCCACGCGCCTCGAGCCGCGGGAACTGCGCGGTGATCGCCTCGCGGCGCGCGAGGATCTCGTCACGCTCGCCGGCGACCCACTGGCTCAGGTTCTCGAGCCCCCAGAGCGCCGCGATCTGGCCGAGCTGCGGTGCGCAGATCGCCACCGTGTCCTGGAACTTCTCGACCTCCTCGAGCAGGCCCGGCGCTGCGATGATCGCGCCCACGCGATGGCCGGTGAGACGGTAGGCCTTGGAGAAGCTGTAGAGCTGGATCAGCGTGTCCTCGTGGCCCGGCTGGCGCAGCAGATCGTGCGGCGCACCGGAGCGGCTGTCGAAGTCTTTGTAGGTTTCGTCGACGATCAGCTTGATGCCATACTCACGGGCAAGGTCGTAGAGCGCCCGCAGGGTCTCGGCCGGATACTCGACGCCGCCGGGATTGTTGGGCGAGACCAGCACGATGGCGCGGGTCTTCGGGCTGATCAGGGCGCGGGCATCCTCGGCCCCGGGCAGCAGGTCGTCGCCAGTGGGCAGCGGCACGGTGCGCACGCCCTGCATGTCGAGCCACATCTTGTGATTGAAGTACCACGGCGTCGGCAGCAGCACCTCGTCGCCCTCGCCGGCGATGGCGGCCATGGTGGCGGCGAAGGCCTGGTTGCAGCCCGCGGTGATCGCGACCTGATCGGCGCTCACCTCGGCGTCGTAATGCGCGCTCCAGTCGCGGGCCAGCGCGATGCGCAGCGCCGGCAGGCCGAGGACCGGGCCGTAGAGATGGGTCTCGGGCTGCTCCATCGCCTCGGCCATGGCGCGGCGCAGGGCGGCGGGCGGCGGATCCACGGGCGCGGCCTGGCTCACGTTGATCAGCGGTCGGTCGGCGGGAAAGGACACGCCCTCGATCCAGCGCTTGGCCTCGGGGACCGGCGGTGTGAAGGTGGATTGCGTGCGGCTGAGTTGGGTCATTTTGTCGGATCCGGCGTGATTTCGGCGCACGCTATCAGGCCGCTCCGGGCGGGGAAAGGCCCGCCGTGGCGGGCGCTTCGCTCAGGCGTCCGCGGTGTCGAAGGACGCGCGCGCGGCGCGGATGCGGCCGTGGTTGCGGTCGGCCCAGTCGGTCAGGATGGCAATGGGCTCGAGCGCGGAATGACCAAGCTCGGTCAGGGCGTATTCTACCGATGGCGGCTTGGTCGGAAAGACCTGCCGCGAGATCAGCCCGTCGCGCTCGAGCTGGCGCAGGCTCTGGGTCAGCATCCGCTTGGAGATGTCGCCGACCTGACGTTGTAGCGCCGAAAAGCGCTTCGGACCGGTGGTGAGGGCGATCAGCAGCAGCAGCGTCCACTTCTGGCCCACCCGGTCGAGCACATCGCGCACCGGGCAGACGCCGGGATCGTCCGGCGCGCCGTCGAAGGACGCAAGCTGGCGCAGGATCTCGATGCCGTCCGGGTTACCCGCATGTTCCCTGGTCATGATAAAGTGCCTCCTTCACAGCGCCCTACATTCGGTCTACATCCGAGACCATATCACGGTTATAGACCAAATTCGCACGAAAGGAAAATCCCATGTCTGACACGCTCAAATACCTTGTCACCGGCGCCTCCGGACAGCTTGGCGGCCTCGTCATCGACGCGCTTCTGGCCCGCGTGCCGGCAGGCGAGGTCGGCGCGCTGGTGCGCCGCCCCGAGGCGGTGGCCCCGCTGGAAGCCAAGGGCGTGAGCGTCCGCGTGGCCTCCTATGACGATCCGGCGGCGCTGACCGCAGCCTTCGCGGGCGTCGAGCGCCTGCTGCTGGTGTCGTCGAGCGAGGTGGGCAAGCGCGCGGCGCAGCATGGCAACGTGATCGACTCCGCCAAGAGCGCGGGCGTCGGGTTCATCGCCTACACCTCCATCCTCGGCGCCGACAGCTCGCCGCTGACCGTGCTGCCGGCGGAGCACATGGCGACAGAGCAGGCGCTGGCGGCCTCGGGCCTACCTCACGCGCTGCTGCGCAATGGCTGGTACACCGAGAACTACACCATGGGCGTGCCGACGGCGCTGGAGCATGGCGGCATGATCGGCACCATCGGAGACGGCCGGGTCTCGAGCGCCACGCGCGCCGACTATGCCGAAGCGGCGGCCATCGTGCTGAGCGGCGATCTGCCGGCCTCGGGCACGGTCTACGAGCTGGCCGGTGACACCTCCTACAGCCTGCCGGACTTCGCAGCTGCGCTCTCGGAGCTCTCGGGCAAGGAGATCGGCTACACCGACATGCCCCCCGAGGCCTACCAGGCGGCGCTGATCGGAGCGGGCCTGCCGGCACCGGTGGCCGAGATGCTGGCCGACAGCGAGAAGGGCGCCGCGCAGGGCGGTCTCTACAGCGAGGACAAGACGCTCTCGACCCTGCTCGGTCGCCCGACGACGCCGTGGCGCGACACGCTGGCCGCGGCGCTCTAAACGTAAGACGCCCCGCGCCTTGATCCGGCGCGGGGCGGCAAATTTTTCGTACGAAAAATTTTGGCGCTCAGTCGGAATCGCCGCGATAGGGCTTTACGTATTGCAGCGCCATGTCCCACGGGAAGAAGATCCAGGTGTCCTGGCTGACTTCCGTGATGTAGCTGTCGACCATCGGCTTTCCCATCGGCTTGGCATAGACCGTCGCCACATGGGCCTTGGGGTAGAGGCTGCGCACCAGTTCGAGCGTCTTGCCGCTGTCGACCAGGTCGTCGATGATCAGGATGCCGTCGCCATCGCCGACAAGCTCTGCGTCGGGCGATTTCAGCACCTGCGCCTCACGCCGCTGGTCGGCCTTTCCGCCGCCCGAGTGGTAGCTCTTGACGCTGATCGTGTCGACGGTGCGGATGTCGAGCTCGCGGGCGATGATCATCGCCGGGGCCATGCCGCCCCGGGTGATTGCCACCACTGCCTTCCAGCCGCCATCTTCGGGCCCGTGGCCCTGAAGCCGCCAGGCCAGCGCCCGCGCGTCGCGGTGCAGCTGGTCCCAGCTGACGTGAAAGCCCTTTTCATGCGGCAGAAGGTCGTTGGTCATGCGAGCTCCTCCTCAGCCCTTGGTGATATCAGGCGCGTCAGGCGCCTTCATGCCGACGATGTGATAGCCTGCATCGACGTGATGGGTCTCGCCGGTGACGCCCGCGCCGAGATCCGACAGCAGGTAGAGCGCCGAGCCGCCGACATCGTCGATGGTCACGTTGCGGCGCAGAGGCGAGTTGTACTCGTTCCACTTCATGATGTAGCGGAAATCGCCGATGCCCGAGGCGGCCAGCGTCTTGATCGGACCGGCGGAGATCGCGTTCACGCGGATGCCGTCGCGGCCGAGATCCTCGGCGAGATAGCGCACCGACGCCTCGAGCGCCGCCTTGGCCACGCCCATGACGTTGTAATGCGGCATGATGCGCTCGGCACCGTAATAGGTGAGGGTGAGGGCGGAGCCGCCCTTGGTCATCATCTTCTCGGCCCGCTGCATGACGGCGGTGAACGAGTAGACCGAGATGTCCATGGTCAGCTTGAAGTTGTCGCGGCTGGTATCGACATAGCGGCCCCGCAGCTCGCTCTTGTCCGAAAAGCCGATGGCGTGGACGATGAAGTCGAGGTTGTCCCAGCGCTCTTTCAGCCCGTCGAACAGCCCGTCGATCGAGGCCTCGTCGCCCACGTCGCAGGGCAGCACGATGTCGCTTCCAAGTTGAGCGGCCAGCGGATCGACGCGCTTCTTCAGGGCGTCGCCCTGATAGGAGAAGGCGAGCTCGGCGCCGGCGTCGCGAAGTGCCTTGGCGATGCCCCAGGCGATTGATTTGTCGTTGGCGAGGCCCATGATCAGGCCGCGCTGCCCGCCATCAGAGTGTTTGACATTTCCTATCTCCGCCCGGCATTTCTGTGTTCGAAACCCTTTAGGGCAAGCCCGGAACGGCTTCAAGGGTTTGCGCTGTCATCGCAGGTGAAGGAGAACCGATATGTCCGACCGCACAGGCATCTTCGCGGGGGACGACCCGTTCGCGATCGCCCGCAGCTGGCTGGCCGAGGCCGAGAAGACCGAGATCAACGATCCCAACGCCATCGCGCTGGCCACGGTCGACCCGGATGGTCTGCCCAATGTGCGCATGGTGCTGCTCAAGGAGATCGAGCCGGATGCCTTCGTGTTCTACACCAATTACGAGAGTGCGAAGGGGCAGGAACTTTCAGAAAGCGGCAAGGCCGGCTTCGTGATGCATTGGAAATCGTTACGCCGTCAGGTGCGGGTGCGCGGAACGGTGACCCGCGAAGACGGACCGCAAGCCGACGCCTATTACAACAGCCGCTCTCTGAAATCCCGTCTCGGAGCATGGGCGTCGCGGCAGTCGCAACCCCTGTCTTCGCGCGCGTCTTTGATGGCTGACGTGGCGAAAATCACCGCAACCCATGGCGCGACGCCGAAACGTCCGCCATTCTGGGGTGGGTTTCGGATCGCCCCATTGGAGATCGAGTTCTGGGCGGATGGCGCCTTCCGGTTGCATGACCGTTTCGTGTGGCGTCGGCGGTCCATTGCCGACCCATGGAACGTGGACCGGCTGAACCCGTGAATTTCACGTCACGTGAACTGCACAGGCTTGCAAATATAAGTTGAGTGGGCTTGCATTTGCTGCCCTGCCTGTCGCAAGAGGGAAGCGGGGATACGCATGACGACCAATGGAAGCACAGTTGACACAGCATGACGAAGAGACGTTCGACGTTCTCGGGAAGGTAAAGTGGTTCGATCCCGTAAAGGGATTTGGCTTTGTAATCGCCGATGAAGGTGGGCCCGATATCCTGCTTCATGCCAATGTCCTGCGCAATTTCGGCCAGAGCTCAGTGGCCGACGGGGCCCGAATCGAGGTCAGCGCGCAACGGACAGAACGTGGAATTCAGGCGACAGAAGTGCGCAGGATCGAACCGCCCGAAGCGCCGTCCGGCGCTCCGCTGGCAGATTTCGAGGATGTCGATCCCGAGATCATGCGATCGGCTCCGCTCGAGCCCGCACGGGTCAAATGGTTCGACAAGGCCAAGGGCTTCGGCTTTGCCAACGTGTTCGGCCGCTCGGATGACGTGTTCATTCACATCGAAGTGTTGCGGCGCTCCGGCCTCGCGGACCTTCAGCCCGGGGAAGCGCTTGCAATCCGCGTGATTAACGGCAAGCGTGGGCAGATGGCCACCGAGGTAAATGCATGGGAAGCTGCAATTTCTCCCTCCTGACACTGCTGGCTGCCGCCCTCGCGGGCGGCCCGCTTGCTGCACAGTCCTGCCGCGATGATGCCATCTGGCTCCGCGGCGACTGGGGCAGTGTGCGCCTGAGCGTCGAGGTGGCCGACGATGCGGCGGAACGCGCACAAGGGCTGATGCATGTCGAGCAGATGCCGCCGGGCGCTGGGATGCTTTTCGTCTACGAGGCAGAGCGCCCGACCGCGTTCTGGATGAAGAACACACTCATTCCGCTCGACATGATTTTTGCCGATGCGCAGGGACGGGTGGTCAAGGTTCACCCGATGGCGATCCCGCATGACGAAACGCCGATCCCGAGCGGCGAGCCGGTGCAATACGTGCTCGAAATCAATGGCGGCATGGCGGCACAGCTTGGCATCGCTGAAGGCAGCGAAATGATGCATCCGGCCATTTCCGGCGATCCGGTCTGGCCCTGCGAGTAGCACGCCGCGCGGATTGGCCCTTTTCAATCCTCCGGCTTCGCTTTATGCGGAGCCTGTCGGGGCGTAGCGCAGCCTGGTAGCGCGTCTGTTTTGGGTACAGAAGGTCGTGAGTTCGAATCTCGCCGCCCCGACCACTTTCCTCACATCGTCATCAATGCCGCGTGATTCCAGGCCCTTGCCGTCCTGGTCGCGCGAGTGATCGCGTCATCAGCACGTGCTGCCCGGTTTTTCGGCAGACATTCGCTGTCGCTTCCGGAAACACCGCTGTTGCAGGAATGTCATGACACTCTGGGAGATATGCTCAGGGCAGTTCTCAACAGCTGTGGATAAACCGCCTCGCAGGCGGGGATTTCCCTTGTCCAGCGGCCCGAGGCGGTTTTGGCTCCGGGTGTGGATGACTTTGGAACAACCCATAGCCCTAGTATGGGGCCCGGCGCACAACGCAAAATATATGTGACAGTCCAGAAAAACCCGTTGACCCAGTCCGGTCACTTGCGTCAGTTTGTGGGGGCCGGAGGCAAGATCACAACATGTTGTGGTTCCCGGCGGGGACAGACCGAGACAGCAGTTAGACAGGAATACCTGACAGGGACGGCTTTGCTTCCGTCGCTGCCCGGAGAGGCTGTCTCTGCCGACCGGCAAAAGATTTGGGCAGCTGAGGGCAGAACAGCGATGAAGATCGAGAGAAAGTACACGCAGGCCGGCCAGGACGCATATGCGGGCATCGAGTTCGTCACCACGACCTCGGAGATCCGCAACCCTGACGGCTCCACCGTTTTCAAGCTCGACGAACTCGAAGTTCCCGCAAAGTGGAGCCAAGTGGCCTCTGACGTCATCGCGCAGAAATATTTTCGCAAGGCCGGCGTGCCCGCGACCCTGAAGAAGGTCGCAGAAAAGGACGTGCCCGAGTTCCTGTGGCGCTCGGTGCCTGCCGACAAGGACGCGCCGCGTGGCGGAGAGACCTCGGCCAAGCAGGTCTTCGACCGGCTCGCCGGCGCCTGGGCCTACTGGGGCTGGAAGGGCGGCTACTTCACCTCTGAGGACGACGCGCAGGCCTATTACGACGAGATGCGCCACATGCTGGCGAGCCAGACCGCGGCGCCGAACAGCCCGCAATGGTTCAACACCGGCCTGCACTGGGCTTATGGCATCGATGGTCCGGGGCAGGGCCATTACTATGTCGATCACAAGTCCGGCAAGCTGACCAAGTCGAAATCGGCCTATGAGCACCCGCAGCCGCATGCCTGCTTCATCCAGTCCGTGGCCGACGATCTGGTGGGCGATGGCGGCATCATGGATCTCTGGGTGCGCGAGGCGCGCCTGTTCAAGTACGGCTCCGGCACCGGCACCAACTTCTCGAGCCTGCGCGCCGAGAACGAGCGTCTCTCGGGCGGCGGCAAGTCCTCGGGCCTGATGGGCTTTCTCAAGATCGGCGACCGCGCTGCCGGCGCGATCAAGTCGGGCGGCACCACGCGCCGCGCGGCCAAGATGGTCATCGTCGATGCCGATCACCCCGATATCGAGGATTTCATCAACTGGAAGGTCAAGGAAGAGCAGAAGGTCGCGAGCATCGTCGCCGGCTCGAAGATGCACGAGAAGATGCTCAACGCCATCTTCGACGCGATCCGCGCGTGGGACGGGCTCGAGAGCGATGCCTATGAGGCCAACGCCAACACCGCGCTGAAGACCGCGATCCGCGAGGCCAAGAAGGTCGCGATCCCCGAAACCTATATCAAGCGCGTGCTCGATTACGCGCGGCAGGGCTATGCCTCGATCGAGTTCCCGACCTATGACACCGACTGGGACAGCGAGGCCTATGCCACCGTCTCGGGCCAGAACTCGAACAACTCGATCCGCGTCACCGATGCCTTCCTCGAGGCGGTCCGCGAGGGCCGGCCGTGGGAGCTGATCCGCCGCACAGACGGCTCGGTCGCCAAGACCGTCGACGCCAAGGAGCTGTGGGAACAGATCGGCCACGCCGCCTGGGCCTGCGCCGATCCGGGCATCCAGTTCCACGACACCGTGAACGCCTGGCACACCTGCCCGGCGGATGGCGAGATCCGCGGCTCGAACCCGTGCTCGGAATACATGTTCCTCGACGACACTGCTTGCAACCTTGCCTCGATGAACCTGCTGACCTTCCTCAAGGACGGCCAGTTCGATGCCGAGAGCTACATGCACGCCACGCGCCTGTGGACGCTGACGCTGGAAATCTCGGTGCTGATGGCGCAGTTCCCCTCGAAGGAAATTGCCCAGCTTTCCTATGACTTCCGCACCCTCGGCCTCGGCTACGCCAATATCGGCGGCCTGCTGATGAACATGGGGTTCAGCTATGACAGCGACGAGGGCCGCGCGCTCTGCGGTGCGCTGACCGCGCTGATGACTGGCGTGAGCTATGCCACTTCGGCCGAGATCGCCGGCGAGCTTGGCGCCTTCCCGGGCTACGAGCGCAACGCCGAGCACATGCTGCGAGTCATCCGCAACCATCGCACCGCCGCCTATGGCAGGACGGACGGATACGAGGGGCTCTCGGTCAAGCCGGTGGCCCTCGATCACGGCAACTGCCCCGATCAGGCGCTCGTGGCACTGGCGAAATCTGCCTGGGACGAGGCACTGCGTCTGGGCGAGCAGCATGGCTACCGCAACGCGCAGGTCTCGGTGATCGCGCCCACCGGCACCATCGGCCTCGTGATGGATTGCGACACCACCGGCATCGAGCCCGACTTCGCGCTGGTGAAGTTCAAGAAGCTCGCCGGTGGCGGCTACTTCAAGATCATCAACCGCTCGGTGCCCTCGGCGCTCGAGAAGCTGGGCTACAGCTCGAGCCAGATCGAGGAGATCGTGGGCTACGCGGTCGGTCACGGCACGCTGGGCAATGCCCCCGGCATCAACCACACCGCGCTGATCGGCATGGGCTTCGGCCCTGCGCAGATCGAGAAGGTCGAGCGCGCCCTCGGCACTGCCTTCGACATCCGCTTCGTGTTCAACCAGTGGACGCTGGGCGAGGCGTTCTGCCGCGACGGTCTGAACATTCCGGCCGACAAGCTTTCGGACCCGACCTTTGACCTGCTGAAGCATCTCGGCTTCACCAAGGCCGACATCGAGGCTGCCAACGACCATGTCTGCGGCACCATGACCCTTGAGGGCGCGCCGCATCTGAAATCCGAGCACCTGTCGATCTTCGACTGTGCAAATCCCTGTGGAAAAAAGGGCAAGCGCTACCTCTCGGTCAACAGCCACATCCACATGATGGCCGCCGCGCAAAGCTTTATTTCCGGGGCGATTTCCAAGACCATCAACATGCCCAACGCGGCCACGGTCGAGGATTGCCAGAAGGCCTATGAACTGTCCTGGTCGCTGGGGGTAAAAGCCAATGCGCTCTACCGCGACGGCTCCAAGCTGAGCCAGCCGCTGGCCTCGGCGCTGGTCGAGGATGACGACGACGCGCTCGAAACCCTCGAGAGCGGCACGCCGCAGGAGAAGGCGCAGGTTATCGCCGAGAAGATCGTCGAGAAGGTGGTGGTCAAGGAGGTCATCCGCGCCGGGCGCACCAAGATGCCCGAGCGCCGCAAGGGCTATACCCAGAAGGCCATCGTCGGCGGCCACAAGGTCTATCTCCGCACCGGGGAATACGAGGACGGCAACCTCGGCGAGATCTTCATCGACATGCACAAGGAAGGCGCCGGCTTCCGCGCCATGATGAACAACTTCGCCATCGCGGTCTCGGTCGGCCTGCAATACGGGGTGCCGCTGGAGGAGTTCGTCGACGCCTTCACCTTCACCAAGTTCGAGCCCGCTGGTATGGTGCAGGGCAATGACAGCATCAAGAACGCCACCTCGATCCTCGACTACATCTTCCGCGAACTGGCGGTCTCCTATCTCGACCGCACCGATCTGGCGCATGTGAAGCCCTCTGGCGCGACCTTCGACGATCTCGGCCGCGGCGAGGAAGAGAGCGTGTCGAATGTCGAGGAATTGTCCGAGAACACCGCGGCGCGCTCGCTGGAGATGCTCAAGCAGATCTCCTCGACCGGCTATCTCCGCAAGCGCCTGCCGCAGGAACTGGTGGTGCTGCAGGGCGGCCAGCGGACCGGGACCGGCCCGGTGGCCTCGCACGGAGCGATGAACGCAGAGGCGGTGCAGAGCACGGTTGCGACGCTCAGCACCTCGACCTCCGCCGTGGCGATGGACGCCCGCGCCAAGGCCCGGATGCAGGGTTACGAGGGCGATCCGTGCGGCGAATGCGGCAACTACACGCTGGTGCGCAACGGCACCTGCATGAAGTGCAACACCTGCGGCTCGACCAGCGGCTGCAGCTGAGAGATCAGGGCAGGGCGCGCATGTGCCCTGCCGGATATCCGGGGGGGCCGAGGTCACCCTGCGCGGTCGGGGCCGCAGGCAGAAGACAACGAGCGGTAAGAATACCGAGCCCCGTCAGCGAACCTTTGAAGGGCCTCCTCGCGGGGCCCTTTTTTCTTGGCGCACAGGTTGCTTAGCGGATCGTGAGCCGCAGGGTGAACTGCTCGTAGGCAGGGGCCCGGAACAGCTGGAAGACATTGACGCGGTAGGTTCCGGCGCTGGTGCGGAAGCTGAAATCGTCCTGGCAGTCGGTCACGCCGGGAATGGTGAAGCAGGTGTTGTCGCTGCCAAGCAGCTGCAGCCGGGCGCTTTGGCCCGCGCCGGTGCCGAAGACAAAGCAGAGCGGTGCATTGTCGGTGACGCGCCCCGAGACCTCGCCCGACGAGGCTCCGCTGGCGAAGCGGATCTCGGAGCAGGATTGGGCGGAGGCGCTGCCCCCGGCGGCGCAAAGGCACAAGGCGAGCACGGTCAGAACGTGTTTCATGGCAATTCCTCAGATTGAAAGCACTGGTTGCGCGCGAAGGGTGCTCCGCAGCGTGGGTAATATCCATCGAGCCTAAGCTCTGGGCGCGGCCTGCGTCCAGCCTGCCATTTGGCTGCCCTCGCGGCGGCCGCGTCTTTGCAAGGCGCCTCACAGTGGTTAGAAAGTGCACATACAAAAAGGCATCCCATGCTCGCACCCCTTCTTACGCTGTTGCCGATCTACCTTCTGATCCTGCTGGGGTTCGGCGTCATCAAGAGCAAGCTCGTTGCGCCGGACGCCCTGCCGCAGCTCAGCCGCTTCATGCTGATCGTGTGCGTCCCGGTGCTGATCTTCTCGGCCGTGTCCAGTGCCGGCGACCTGAGCCAGTTCAACTGGCGGTTCATCCTTGTCTACGCGCTGGCCTCGCTTGCCACGCTGACGCTGGTACGGTTCGCGCTGAACAAGCTCTTTGGGTACGGGCCGGGGCAGAGCTGGGTGGCCGCGCTCGGCTCGTCGGTGCCGAACTCGGTGTTTCTCGGCTACCCCATCACGATGATCGTCCTGCCGGACGTGGCAGACCGGCTGTTCGCGTGGATCATGGTCGTGGAGAACATGGTCGTCATCCCGCTGGCCCTGACGCTTGGCGACGTGCTGAGCCGGCAGCGTGGGCTACCGGCCTCGCAGGCGATGCTGCACACCGCGAAGACGACGCTGCAGAACCCGACCGTGCTCGGCCTCTTGGCGGGGCTCGCCTTCGGGGCAACCGGGCTGGTGCTGGCCGAGCCGCTGGACAAGACCCGGAGCATGATCGTCGCGGCGGCGCCGCTGATCTCGCTGTTCCTCGTCGGCGGCAACGTCGCGCGCTCGCGGCTCGACGAGGTCGACCCGCCGGTCTTCCTTGTTGCCGGGGCGAAGCTTCTGCTGCATCCCGTGCTGGTCTTCGTGGCCCTGTCGCTGTTCACCGCGATGAGCGAGGACGAAATCCGCGGCGCCACGCTGTTCGCGGCAATGCCGATGTTCACCCTCTACGTCATCTTCGCCGCCCGGCACCGGGCCGAGCGGCTGGCCTCCTCGTCGGTGGTGCTGTCGACGGTAATCGGCGCGGCGACCGTGGGGATCCTGGTGGTGCTGTTCGCGGCTTGACCGGCCCGGCTCAGGAAATCGCGTGGTCCTTCAGCGCCTTGCGGATGAGCTTGCCGTTTGCATTGCGCGGCAGGGCATCGATCCGCAGATAGGCGCGAGGCTGCTTGTAGCGCGCAAGACGCTCGGCAGCGCGGGCGGCGAGCATGGTCTCGTCGAGCTCTTCCTCGGCCACGTAGAAGGCCGCGATCACGCTGACGCCCTCTTTCACCGCCACGTCCGTGACGCCGATTTCGGTGATGCCCGGCAAGTCGGCCAGCGCCGCCTCGACCTCGATCGGTGAGACCCGGTAGCCACCGGCGTTCATCATGTCGTCGCCGCGCCCGAGATAGCGGATCTGGCCATCCTCATCCATGCAGCCCTGATCGCCGGTGAGGAACCAGTCGCCGATAAACCGCTGCGCGGTATCCTCCGGCGCGCCGACATAGCCCAGCATCAGTCCCGGATCGGAGCGATGCACGGCGATGGTGCCGGGCTCGTTCAACGGCACGGGCGCGCCATCCTCGCCAAGGATTGCCACGCGGCGCCCGGCCTGCGGACGGCCCAGCATGTCGGCATCGCAAGGATGCGCGGGGGCGGATGAGATGAAGGTCGAGCATTCGGACATGCCGAAGGCCTCGTAGATCTCGTTGCCGGTAGCCTCGCGCCAGGCGTCGCGGGTGGTGGCGGTGAGCTTTTCACCTGCGGCCAGTCCGTGGCGCAGCTTTGGCATCGGCGGCAGCGGGTATTTCAGCAGCTTGCGATAGACGCCCGGGGCGGCGGCGAAGATCGTCGCATCGTTGCGCTTGAGCAGCAGCGGCAGCTGCGCCGGATCGATGCCCGCCGCCGGGATCAGCGCTGTCGCCCCCATCGTCCACGGATCCATGAGCCCCGTGCCCAGCGTGTAGGTCCAGTTGAAGGCACCGGCATGCAGCAGCCGGTCGCTCGGATGCAGGCCGTACCAGCCCTCCATCATCATCTGACGCGCCCAGATCGCCCGATGGGCATGGCCCACGGCACGCGGAAAGCCGGAGGTGCCGGAGGTGTAGATGATATAGGCCAGCCGCTCGGGATCGCCCACGTGCCAGGGCGCGGGCGGCAGCGCGTGCCACGCCTCGAAACTCTCGGGGCCAAAGACCGGGATCTCGGTGTCGGGGCTGGCGACGCCCTCGCCCCGCAGGATGGCAGCGGGCTTCAGGTGGTCCAGCATCGGCGCCACCTCGCGTGCGGTGAGCTGCGACGACGTCGGCACCGGCACAAGCCCGGCGGCGATGGCACCGAGATAGGCGATCGGGAAATCGACGGTGTTTCCGAGCCGCATGAGCACGATGTCCCCCGGCGCGAGCCCCGCCTCGAGCAGGCCGGTGGCGGTGCCTCGGACCGCGGCGATCAGCCGGTGATAGGACCAGCGCTCCGCGCCAGTGGGCTTGACGATGGCCAGCGCGATCTTGTCGGGCGTGGCGTGGCCTGCCTCCAGCACGTGGGCGGCGAGGTTGAACGGCGCGGGGCAGGGCGCATAGGCGCCTTCATCGAAAAGCGAGACCATGCCATTGGCTTAGGGCCGCTCCGGATTTGTTGCAAGGCTCCCGTGGCGGCCCTATAGGAAGAGCCATGACCCGCGACCCGAAGACCTTGATCCGCCTGGCGCGGGAAACCGGCGAAGAGGCCTCTGCCGAACCGCTCGACCTCGGGGCGCGCGTGCGCGAGCTGCGCAAGGCCCGCGACTGGACTCTGGAGCAGGCGGCCCGCGAGGCCGGGCTGGCACGCTCGACGCTGTCGAAGATCGAGAACGGGCAGATGTCGCCAACCTATGACGCGCTGAAGAAGCTTGCGGTCGGTCTCGGGATCGGAGTGCCGCAGCTTTTTACGCCGCCGAAGAAGGAGCAGGTCTCGGGCCGGATGGTGCACACGCGCGAGGGACTGGGCCTGCACCAGGCCACGGTGACCTATGAGCACGAGCTGCTGCCGAAAGCCATGACCAAGAAGAAGATGCTGCCCTACCGCGCCCGCGTGCGCGCCCGGAACATGGACGAGTTCGATGGCTGGGTGCGCCACGACGGCGAGGAGTTCCTCTACGTGCTCACCGGTGTGGTCACGCTCTACACCGAGTTCTACGAGCCGATCGAGATGCGCCGCGGCGACAGCGCCTATTACGATGCCAGCATGGGCCACAACGTGGTTTCGGTAAGCCCGGAGGATGCGACGATCCTCTGGATTACCTCGCTGGGCTGAGCGTCGCGCCTGACGGCCGGGCCTCTGCAACAGCGTTACCGCGTCAGATCAGCTTCCGCGAGCCAGCGCGGCGAGCTTGGCAAGCTCGTCCTCGGCACGCCAGATCCTCGGGCTGTGCCGTGTTGATCTGCGGTGCGGCGTCTTTCGGCACCTCGCGTGCCGGCACCGTTACGGGCCGGGAGGGCGTTCCGGGGGCGATGGGACGTTTCGGGCGGAAGAAGAAATCGAGCATCGGCGCAGCCTCCTATACCTGTTCGAGAAACGCCGCCTGAGCTGTCCGGGTTCCGCCCCCGGAGGATGAATTCGCGCCTGCCGGGATCAGCCCGCCGCGCGCTGCAGCGGTTCCGGCAAGCGGACCGGGAACAGCAGATCCTCGACCTCGCGCCGCGCCTCGTGCAGCGTCAGATCGTGCCGATCGGCCACGTGGCGCGCGACCTCGTCGACCTGCGGCGGCGCATCGCTGAGCGCTGCGTCATCGACATGCGGAAAGCGCTGCCGAAGGCGGCCTGCGGCCTGGTTCCAGTTCCGGGTGATGCGGGTCCATTCCATCTGTCTCATACCGGGGCAACGTCCACTCATGCTCTGCGTTCCAAGGGCTGTCGTGGTGCACCGCGCCGTCGGCGGATCCTTGCGAAACACCCTCGCAAGAAAAAGGCCCCGGCGCGGTCACCGGGGCCATCTTGCGGCACCAGAGATTAAGCGTCTGTTATCAGCGCTCGGGCAACAACCCGCGCGGGGCAAAGCGCAGCACCAGCAGCAGGATCACCCCCATGGTCAGAAGCCGCATGTGCTGCACGCTGCCCAGCAGGTGCGCCTTGAGCGCCGAGCCATCCGCCATGCCAGCGGTGATCACGCCCATCAGCCATTGGCCCATCGGCTCCACCTGGACCCAGAGGAACCAGATCAGGAACCCGCCCAGCACCGCGCCGAGGTTGTTGCCCGAGCCGCCGACGATCACCATCACCCAGATCAGGAAGGTGTAGCGCAGCGGCTGGTAGCTCGAGGGCGTGAGCTGACCGTCGAGCGTGGTCATCATGGCACCGGCAATGCCGCAGAGCGCCGAGCCGAGGATGAAGATCTGCAGGTGCCGCGCGGTGACATCCTTGCCCATCGCCTCGGCGGCTTCCTCGTTGTCGCGGACCGCGCGCATCATCCGCCCCCAGGGCGAGTTCAGCGCCAGCTGTGCCAGCACCAGAAGCACCACCAGCACCACGGCGAAAAGCACCGAGTAGCCGAGTTTGACGTAGATCGTCGAGGCGGTGGTCGGGTCGAGCCCGATGCCCGCGGCGGTCTCGACGAAGCCCGCGTCATTCTGCAGGTCGATCTCGTAGGGAACGGGGCGCGGCAGGCCGATGACGTTCTTGACGCCGCGGGTCAGCCAGTCCTCGTTTTTCAAGAGCGCGATGATGATCTCGGCGATGCCCAACGTTGCGATGGCGAGGTAGTCCGAGCGCAGCCCGAGCGCGGTCTTGCCGATGACCCACGCAACGCCCGCGGCGAGCAGACCGCCCACAGGCCAAGCCAGCAGCACCGGCAGACCGAGCCCGCCGAGGAAGCCGGTGGCGGCCGGGTCGACCGACTCGATGGCCGACACCGCCGGGTCGAGGATGGCGCGATAGAGGAAGAACCCAACCACGGCGATGGCGGCAACGGCCCAGCCACGGGTCTTGCGGGGCAGGGTCTTCCAGGCGAAGACGGCGCCCGCGATGGCGGCAAGCGCAAAGGCGATGGCCCCGAGCACACGCCAGCCACCCGCGGCCCAGGCCTCGGGCACGGGCGTCACCGAGGTCAGCACCACGGCCAGCCCGCCAAGCGCGACGAAGCCCATGACACCGACGTTGAACAGCCCGGCAAGCCCCCATTGCAGGTTGACCCCAAGCGCCATGATGGCGCTCACCAGTCCCATGTTGAGGATGATCAGGGCGGAGTTCCAGCTCTGCAGGACTCCGGTGCCAAGGATCAGCGCCGCGACGAGCGCGAAGAGAGCGAGCGTCCTCATACCGATTTCCCCTTGAACAGACCTGTCGGCCGGAACAGCAGCACGATGATCAGGATCACGAAGCTGACGGCGAACTTGTAGTCGGTGGACAGGAGCTGCACGAGCCCCGATGGCTCGAGGCTTTCGGGCAGCATGTAGGTGAGCACCTTTTTCCAGGCATAGGTGATGCCGACCTCGGAGAAGGCGATGATGAAGCCGCCTGCGATGGCCCCCAGCGGCGAGCCAAGCCCGCCGACGATGGCGCTGGCGAAGATCGGCAGCAGGATCTGGAAGTAGGTGAAAGGCTTGAAGCTCTTGTCGAGCCCGTAGAGCGTGCCCGCCACCACCGCCAGCGCCGCGACGATGATCCAGGTGACCATCACCACGCGCTCGGGGTTGATGCCCGATAGCAGCGCCAGATCCTCGTTGTCGGAATAGGCGCGCATCGATTTTCCGGTGCGGGTGTGGTTGAGGAACCAGAACAGCAGCGCCACGACGAGGATCGCCACAACTACCGTGATCGCCTGCGTCGATTTCAGCGCCAGCCCCTCGTCGAGCCCGGTCATCGTCTTGAAGTCGCGCGCCGAGATCAGGAAGCGCTCACCATCGGCGAAGTTCTGGTCGCCGGGGCCGATGATCAGGCGCGTGAGGCCGTTATAGATGAACATCACCCCCATCGACACGATCACGAGGATCACCGGCTTGGCCTTCTGCTCCCGGTAGAAACGATAGACCAGCCGGTCGGTGCCCAGCACCAGGAGCGAGGTCAGCACGATGCCGAAGGGAATGGCCAGCAGCGCCGTGGGCAGCGGGCCGAAGCTCACACCCAGCGCCTGCAACCCCCAGGTCACCAGGATGGTGAACATGGTGCCGATCGCCATGGTGTCGCCATGGGCGAAGTTGGAGAACCGCAGGATGCCGTAGATCAGCGTCACGCCCAGCGCCCCCAGCGCCAGCTGGCTGCCATAGGCAATGGCCGGAATGAAAACGAAATTGGCCAGCGCGACCAATGCGTTGAGGAAATCCATCACGGGTGCTCCCCGGTTATTCTTGGTCTTGTGTGAAAACGGGTCATGTCTCAGCCCCCCAGGAAGCTGCGGCGGACCTCGTCATCCGCGAGCAACGCCTTGCCGGTGCCGGTATGGGCGTTGCGGCCCTGAACAAGCACGTAGCCCTTGTCGGCGATGGCCAGCGCCTGGCGGGCGTTCTGCTCGACCATCAGCACCGGCAGCCCGGTGCGGGCGACCTCGATGATGCGGTCGAAGAGCTCGTCCATGACGATCGGGCTGACGCCGGCGGTGGGCTCGTCGAGCATCAGCACCTTGGGCTTGGTCATCAGCGCACGGCCCACGGCCACCTGCTGGCGCTGGCCGCCCGAGAGCTCGCCCGCGGCCTGGCGGCGCTTGTCCTTGAGGATCGGGAACAGATCAAAGACCTGCTCCATGGTGCCCGAGATGTCGTCGCGCCGGATGAAGGCACCCATCTCGAGGTTTTCCTCGACCGTCATCGAGGTGAAGATGTTGTGGGTCTGCGGCACGAAGCCCATGCCCTTGCGCACCCGCGCCTGCGGAGACAGCTCGGTGATGTCCTCGCCGTCGAGCCGCACCATGCCCTCGCGCAGGCTCAGCATGCCGAACACCGCCTTCATCGCCGTCGACTTGCCGGCACCGTTGGGCCCGACGATGACGGCGATCTCGCCGCGATCCACCGCGATGGTGCAGCTGTGCAGGATATCCGCGCCTCGGCCATAGCCGCCGGTCATCGCCTCGCCGATCAGGAACGGCCCGCCGGGGGCAGGGTGCTCGTGGCCGCCCGCGTGCACGGGATCGTCCTCGGCCATGCCGCACGGGTTGGTGATGCTGGCGTCGTGGTTGCCACGGTCGTCATAGGGGCCGCCGCTCATGACCAGGCCCCCTCTTCTTTGGTTCGAAAATACCTCGGGGGTGTGGGGGCAGCGCCCCCACCGCGCAGCGCCGATCTCATCCCGCCGCCTCCTTGTTCTTGAGCCCGGTGCCGAGATAGGCCTCGATCACGGCGTCGTTGGCCTTGATCTCGTCGAGCGTGCCCTGGGCCAGCTTCTTGCCCTCGGCCATGACGATGACCGGGTCGCAGATGCGGCCGATGAAATCCATGTCGTGCTCGATCACGCAGAAGGTGTAGCCGCGCTCGCGGTTGAGCTTCACGATGGTGTCGGCGATGGTGTTCAGAAGCGTGCGGTTCACGCCCGCACCGACCTCGTCGAGGAACACGATCTTGGCATCCACCATCATCGTGCGGCCGAGCTCGAGCAGCTTCTTCTGCCCGCCGGAAAGATTGCCGGCCTTCTCGTCCTTCAGATGCGAGATGGTGAGGAAGTCGAGCACCTCGTCGGCCTTCTTCAGAAGTGCGGCCTCTTCCTGGGCGATGCGGCCGCGCCCGAACCAGGCGTTCCACAGGCTCTCGCCGGCCTGTTCGCCCGGCACCATCATCAGGTTCTCGCGGCAGCTCATCGACGAGAACTCGTGCGCGATCTGGAAGGTGCGCAGCAGGCCCTTGTGGAAAAGCGCGTGCGGCGGCAGGCCGGTGATGTCCTCGCCATCCATCCAGACCGTTCCGGAGGTCGGCGGCAGGGCGCCGGCGATGACGTTGAAGAGCGTCGACTTGCCGGCCCCGTTCGGGCCCACCAGCCCGGTGATCGAGCCGTCGGCAATCTCGAGCGAGGCGCCGTCAACGGCGCGGAAGCCGCCGAAATGGCGGTGCAGGTTGTCCACCCGGATCAATGCTTCGTCCCCTCCGGCGCGGTTTGCTGCGCCTGTCTTGTTATTGGAAACAGCCCGGGAACTGACCCCGGGCTGTCCGTATTCGCCAGTGCGGCGAGATTACTTGAACGAAACGGTGCTGAAGTCACCGTCCTTGATCTCGTAATAGCGGTAGGTGCCCGCGGCTTCGCCCGGTCCGACGAGTTCCACGTTTGTGGCGCCGACGTAATCCACCTCGCCGCCCTCGGCAAGGATTTCCATCGCCTTGCCAAGCTCGCCCGGCAGGATCGGCTCGCCCGGTGCGTTGGCCACATCGAGCACGTTGGCCGCAACCGCCGCGGAGGAGACCTCGCCACCCTTCATCATCGCCAGAGCGATCAGGGCTGCCGCGTCATAGCTCTCGCGGGTGTAGGAACTCTCGGCGTTGATGCCGGCCTCGGTTGCGAGCGTGGTGAAGGCCTCGGTGCCTTCGCCCTCGGCCCACGGCACCGAGCCGAAGCTGCCTTCGATGTCGCCGCCAAGATCGGCCAGCAGCGCGTCGGAGTACATGCCGTCGCCCATGGCGAAGGTGTCGAAGGCGCCGGTGTCGAGCGCGGCCTGGATCATGCCCTTGCCGCCCTGGTCGGAGTAGCCCAGGACCACGAGCACGTCACCGCCGGCCGAGGCCAGGGCCCCGATTTCAGCGGAGTAGTCGCCCTTGCCGTCCTCGTGCGGCGTGGAAAGCGTGATCTCCCCGCCCTCGGCTTCGAAGGCCGCCGCGAAGCTGTCGGCAAAGCCCTTGCCGTAGTCGTTGTTGGTGTAGGTCACCGCGACCGAGGACACGTCGCGCTCGGCCAGGATGCTGGCCAGCACTTCGCCCTGGCGCGCGTCTGACGGCGAGGTGCGGAAGAACAGGCCGTTGTCTTCGGCGTTCGACAGCGCCGGCGAAGTGGCGGAGGGCGAGATCATCGGCACGCCGTTGGGCACCGCGACGTTCGACAGGATGGCGCCCGTCACGCCCGAACAGTCGGCGCCCATGATGGCGACCACGCCGTCGGTGGTGATGAGACGTTCCGCGGCGGCCGTCGCGGCGGCGCTGTCGATGCAGGTCGAGTCGGCGCGCACCGGGCTCAGCGTGACGCCCTCGAGGAACTTGCCGCTGTCGTTGACCTCGGTCAGGGCAAGCTCGGCGCTCGCGCCCATGGAGGGGGTCAGCGATTCAATCGGGCCGGTGAAGCCGAGAATGACGCCGACCTTGGCGTCTTGGGCCTGCGCGGCGCCTGCGGCAAGCAGCGTGGTGGCGGCGGAGGCCAGAAGCCACTTTTTCATATCAGGATCTCCCTTGCTGGAACGCATTGTCCGGGCGGGAGCCTATGCAAGCCCTTGACAAAAGAAAAGGGGCCACGGGCGTGGCTGCCGCACGGGCAACCGGCTTGTCCGCGCGCGGCCTGGCCCCATATCGACGGGCTGGAGGTGCCCGACATGAAACACGCGATTTTCGCAGCAGTACTTGCGCTTGTCCCCGCAGGATCAGCGCTGGCGCAGGACATTCCGAGCAGCGCCGGGACCCTTTTGGTCAGCCCGGTGGTGCGGGGGCTCGACACGCCGTGGAGCTTTGATTTCCTGCCTGACGGCACCATCCTGATCACCGAGCGCGGCGGCGATTTGCTGGCAGTGCGCGACGGCCGCGCGCAGCGGCTCTCGGGCCTGCCCGAGATCTACACACGCGGGCAGGGCGGTCTGCTCGACGTGATTGTGCCACGCGATTTCGCCACCAGCCGCGAGATCTTCCTGACCTATTCCAAGCGCCAGCAGGGCGGCGCCGGCACGGCGGTGCTGAAGGCGCGACTGTCGCAGGATGGCAGCCGCCTGGAGCAGGCCGAGACGATCTTCGAGATGGCGCCGGGCTCGAGCGGCGGGCGGCATTTCGGCTCGCGCATCGTGGAGGCGCCGGACGGGCATCTCTTCGTCACCATCGGCGAACGCGGCGACCGGCCGTCGGCACAGGATCTCGCGCGCCACAATGGTTCTGTGATCCGCATCACCCGCGACGGCGCGGTGCCGCGTGACAATCCTTTTGTCGGGCAGGATGGCGCGCAGCCCGAGATCTGGAGCTACGGCCACCGCAACCCGCAGGGGCTCGGCTTCGACGGGCGCGGCCGGCTCTGGGCCGTCGAGCACGGCGCGCAGGGCGGGGACGAGGTCAACCGGATCGAGAAGGGCGCCAATTACGGCTGGCCGGTGATCTCCTACGGTGAGCACTATTCCGGCGCCAGGATCGGCGAAGGCACGTCAAAGCCGGGCATGGAGCAACCGGTCTTCTATTGGGATCCATCCAATGCGCCATCTGACATCGTGTTTCTCGAGGGCGGGCGCTGGGACGGCGACGCGCTCGTGGGCTCGCTCAAGTTCAACTACATCGCCCGGCTGTCCGGCACTCCGATGCGCGAGGTCGAACAGCTCGAGAGCGAGGCAACGCTGCGGGTGCGCGATGTCGATCAAGGGCCTGATGGCGCGATCTGGTTCCTCAGCGAGGTCAACGGCACGCTCTACCGCGGATCGCGGCCCTGACGGGGCTCAGGCGTCCTCGCGCCCGGGTTTGGCGGCGAGGGTGCCGCGTTCGCGATAGGGCGTGGTCTGGTAGTGCGCACGGTAGCATTTCGAGAAATGCGAGGGGCTGGCGAAGCCGCAGGCCAGCGCGACGTTGATCACGCTCATGTCGGTCTGCATCAGCAGATTGCGGGCCTTCTGGAGGCGCAGTTCCATGTAGTAGCGCTTGGGCGAGCGGTTGAGGTAGCGCCGGAACAACCGTTCGAGCTGGCGCGTCGACATGCCGACATCCTTGGCCAGAAGTGCCGGCGAGATCGGCTCCTCGATATTGGCTTCCATCATCTTGATGACCTGCGCCAGCTTGGGATGGCGCACACCGATGCGGGTCGGCGTCGAGAGCCGCTGGGTGTCCTGATCGGTGCGGATCGAGGAATAGATCAGCTGGTCGGCCACCGCGTTGGCGAGGTCTTCGCCGTGATCGTCGGCGATCAGCTTGAGCATCAGGTCGATCGAGGCCGTGCCGCCGGCGGTCGAAAGCCGGTTGCCGTCGACCACGAAGACCGACTTGGTCAGCTCTACCTCGGGGAACTCCTCTTCGAACCCGTCCTGGTTTTCCCAGTGGATCGTGGCGCGCTTGCCGTCGAGCAGCCCGGCCTCGGCCAGCGTCCAGCTGGCGGTGCAGAGCCCGCCCATGGAAAGCCCGCGCCGGGCCTCGCGCCGCAGCCAGTTCATCAGCCGCTTGGTGGTCGCCTCGGCGATGTCGAGCCCACCGCAGAGCAGCACGACATCGTCGCGGGTCAGCTCGGGCAGATCGCAATCGAGCTTGAACTCGGTGCCCGCCGAACAGCGCGCGGTTTCGCCGCCCTCGGAGGTCAGAACCCAGCTGTAGATCGGCGCGCCGGCCATGCGGTTGGCGATGCGCAGCGCCTCGAGCGCGGCGGCAAAACTCAGCAGGGTGAACTCCGGCAGAAGGACAAACACAAACCGGCGCGGCTTCGCCTGCGTATCGGCTTCGAAAGCTTTGTTCTGCACCGGCATCTATCCCTCGCGGCGATTTAGGTCGTGCAACCATTACGGGTCGCATCCTCAAGAACGCGTTTACGGCGCTCTGGCGGATCAGGTCACATGGGCAGAAAGGCAAAAACCCGTCAAGAGATCACCTGCATTTCCTATGGCCTTCTTTCGCTCGCTTTGGTAGAGCCTCCAGACGTTTTCGCTAACGGAGACCGCGTGGGAGATAGCCATGAGTGAGTGGACCAAATCGAGCTGGAGAACCAAGCCCCGGATCCAGATGCCTGAGTATCAGGATCAGGCCGAGCTGGAGGCCGTCGAGGCGCAGCTGTCGAACTATCCGCCGCTGGTATTTGCAGGCGAGGCCCGCCGTCTTCGCGACGAGCTGGGCAAGGCATCGCGCGGCGAGGCCTTCCTGCTGCAGGGCGGCGATTGCGCCGAGGCCTTCGACCAGTTCTCGGCCAACGCGATCCGCGACACCTTCAAGGTGATGCTGCAGATGGCGATGATCCTCACCTACGGCGCCAAGGTGCCGGTGGTGAAGGTGGGCCGCATGGCCGGCCAGTTCGCCAAGCCGCGCTCGGCCCCGACCGAGACCGTGGATGGCATCGAGCTGCCGAGCTTCCGCGGCGACATCATCAACGAGCTTGCCTTCACCCCCGAGGCGCGCAAGCCGAACCCGCAGAAGATGCTGCAGGCCTACACCCAGGCGGCGGCAACGCTGAACCTGCTGCGTGCCTTCTCGACCGGCGGCTATGCCGACGTGCACCAGGTGCACCAGTGGACGCTGGGCTTCACCGAGGGCGAGAAGGCCGCGCGCTACCGCGACATGGCCAACCGCATCGGCGATACGCTCGATTTCATGAAGGCGGCGGGCGTCGACAGCCACCGCTCGGCGGCGCTGCACCAGGTGAACTTCTACACCTCTCACGAGTCGCTGCTGCTTGAGTACGAAGAGGCGCTGACCCGGATCGACTCGACCTCCGGCAAGTGGCTCGCAGGCTCCGGCCACATGATCTGGATCGGTGACCGCACCCGTCAGCCTGACGGCGCGCATGTGGAATTCGCCAGCGGTGTGATGAACCCGATCGGTCTCAAGTGCGGCCCGTCGATGACCTCCGAGGATCTCAAGGTCCTGATGGCCAAGCTGAACCCCGAGAACGAGGCCGGCCGCCTGACCCTGATCACCCGCTTCGGTGCCGGCAAGGCCGCCGAGCACCTGCCGCGCCTGATCGAGACGGTGCGCAGCGAAGGGGCGAACGTGGTCTGGGTCTGCGACCCGATGCACGGCAACACCATCAAGTCGGCCAGCGGCTACAAGACGCGTCCGTTCGACTCGGTGCTGCGCGAGGTGCGCGATTTCTTCGCCGTGCATCGCGACCAGGGCACCGTCCCGGGTGGTGTGCATTTCGAGATGACCGGCCAGGACGTGACCGAATGCACTGGCGGCGTCTTCGCGGTCTCGGACGAGAACCTCAGCGACCGTTACCACACCGCGTGCGATCCGCGTCTGAACGCGTCGCAATCGCTCGAGTTGGCCTTCCTCGTGGCCGAGGAGCTGACCTCGCTGCGCGATGACCAGCCGCAGGTTGCGCACGGCTGATCCAGGTCAGTCCGGATCTTGCAAACGGCCGTCCTTAGGGGCGGCCGTTTTGCGTTCGCGGCAGCATGAATCGACCGATCATCGTGCGCTGCGACATTCTCGCGGAACCCATCGGGGCGCTCATGCGTAGGGATCAAACCCATTCAGACAGGAGATCCCAATGGGCCGCATTCGCATGAAGACCAAGCTTGGTGTTGCTGTCATTGCGGGGGCGATTGCCGCCACGCAGGCGGTCGGCGCGCCCGACCTGTTCCAGAGCCTGCCCGCGGACGCCCGTGACCTCGACGGGATGCGCTGGGACAAGCGACCGGTGCTGCTCTTTGCACCGTCGAAGGATCATCCCGACTATGCCCGCCAGATCGAAATGCTGCGCGAGGCGCAGGCGGCGCTCGCCGAGCGCGACATCGTGGTGCTGAGCGATCTCGACGACCGCACGCCGTCGCCGCTCCGGCAGGGCTTTCAGCCCGGCGGGTTCAAGCTGGTGCTGGTGGGCAAGGATGGTGGCGTGAAGCTCGAGCAGGACGCGGTGCTGGCGCCCGAAGAGCTTTTCGCAGTGATCGATCGCATGCCCATGCGCCGCAACGAGATGCGCGACTGAGGGCGTCCAGGACGCCATGCCACTGACCAACCGAACAAAAAAAAAAGGGGCAAGCAGCGCTGCTTGCCCCTTGTCTGCGTGACCCGGACCTGAGCATCAGATCCGGGTCAAACCAAGCCTTCCTCAGGCCAGTTCGGTTTCTTCGCTCTGGCTCGCGTCCCCGAAATCCTTCGGCGAGAGCAGGGCGAGCTGATCCTCGGCCCAATGCTGCGTGTCGCGCTTTTCGACCGAGGCGCGCAGCAGCTCCATGCGCGCTTTGCGTTCGTCCTCCGGCATGTCCAGCGCCATGTCGATGGCGAAATCCATGGCGCGGCTGGAGAACGGGTTGGCCAGAACGGCAGCCCCCATCTCGACCGCCGCACCGGCGAATTCCGACAGCACCAGCACGCCGTCGCCATCCTTGCGGGCGGCCACGTATTCCTTGCAGACGAGGTTCATGCCGTCTGCAAGCGGGGTGATCCACGCCACATCGGCCACTTGGTACCACGCCACCAGTTCCTCAAAGGGAATGGCGCGCGAGATCAGCGCAACGGGCTGGAAGGTGAAGGTGCCGAAGCGCCCGTTGATGCGGCCGGCGATCTCTTCCAGCTCTTTCTGGATCGGCTCGTAAACCGTCATGTTGCGGTTGGCGGGCACCGAGACGTGCAGCAGGCGCACCACGCCGCGCAGGTCCGGCCGGCGCTCGAGCAGGCGCTCGAAGGCCAGAAGCTGGTCGGCCCCGCCCTTGGTGTAGTCGGTGCGTCCCACCGAAAGCAGAACGCGGCTGTCGCCGATCTCTTCGCGGAACCGCGCGGCGAGGGTGTCGGTCTTCTCGGAGGCGGCCAGCGACTTGATGTACTCGACATCCACGCCCACCGGCGTCACGCCAAGCTGCACGACGCGGTCGTCGGTGTGGATCTCGGTTGGCACGGTGCGGTCCGAGAGCGCAGAGCCTTCCGACATCATGTCGTTCTCGACCTTGATCCGCGGCACGTTGCCCACGTCGCGCAGCGAGCGCACGCAGGAGACGAAGTTCGAGGCGTAACGCGGGATGTGGAAGCCGACCACGTCGCAGCACAGCAGCGAGTCGATGATCTCGCCGCGCCACGGCAGCACGTTGAACATGTCCGCCGCAGGGAAGGGCGTGTGGTGGTAGAACGAGATCCGCACATCGGGGCGCATCTGGCGCAGGTAGCCGGGCACGAGCCAGAGGTTGTAGTCGTGCACCCAGACGCTCGCGCCCTCGGCGGCCTCCGATGCGGCGGCCTCCGCGAAGGCCCAGTTGACCTCCTTGAAAGTCGGCCAGTCGACGGGATCGTAGTTATACTTTTCCTTGAACCCGTGCAGGATCGGCCAGAACGCCTCTTTCGAGGTGACGTGGTAGAAGCTCTTCACCTGCGCCGCGGTCAACGGCAGACGCGAGACGGTGTACTTGCCGAACGTGTCCTCGATATGGACCACGCGCTCGAAGCCCGGATCAGACGTGTCCTCCGCCTCTTTCCAGGCCACCCAGGCGCCGTTGTCGACCTTGCCGAAGAAGCTCTTCAGGGTCGGGACGATGCCATTGGGGCTCTTGTTGGCGCGGTACTCGATCTTGCCATCGACCTCGACCTCTTCGTAGGGCTGGCGGTGATAGACAATTACCAGATCGCTGGACATGAGAGTTACGCTCCTTTCGGGAGGGGATGCAGGTTGAAGGCCTCGACCGCCTCGAGAATGCCCGCCGCGCCGATCGCTTCGGCGGTATGGACATGGGGCAGGCGGGAGACCCGATCGAGCAGGGCCTGCTCGGCGCCGCCCACGGCGACGGCCTGAAGCCCGCATTCCAGCATCGACAAGTCGTTCAGCGTGTCACCGGCGGCGAGCACGCGGCTCTCCTCGATGCCAAGATGGGTCACGAGGCGGCGCAGGGACGGACCTTTCGAGATGCCGCGCGGCAGCACGTCGAAGTAGCGGTTGTCCGAGACCAGCGGATCGTGGCCCATGTCGCGCACGATGTCATGCGCGCTGTCGTCAAAATTCTCCGCGTCGAGATCATAGCTCACCCTGTAGCGGAACTCGGTCGCCTGCAGCGTCAGCCCGGGATGGCCCTCAAGCGCCGAGCGCACCGTGTCTCCGGCGTTGCCCCATGTCTCGGCGATCTCGACCTCAAGCGGCTCGATCGGGTGGATCTTGCCATCCTCGACCCGGGCGATGGTGGTGCCCACGTCACCGACCACGTATTCCGGCCACGGCACGCCGCCATCGCAGAGCTCGCCGATGAACTTGGGATCGCGACCGGTGACGAAGATCAGGCCGATGGTGTCACGGTTGTCCTCGATCCACTGGTAAAGCTTCGCGCGGTCCTCTTCCGAGCCGCCAAGGAAGGTGCCGTCGAGATCGGTCGCCAGTACGAAGCGGCAGCCGGCGATGTCACGGTTGTGGGGGTGATCAAAGCTCATGCGGGGTCTCCCTCGTAGGGGTGAAGCGTGATGTCGAGCGCACGCGGCTCGCCCTCGATCGGGCGGGACCACAGCGCCTGAAAGGTCTCTGCCAGAGGGGCGCCCTCGTGCAGGATGGCGTGAACCGCCTCGCAGATCGGCATCTCGACACCGACCCGGCGGGCAAGATCGACCACCGAGATCGCGTTGACCTCACCCTCGACCACGGTGGGCTTGCCGTCGAAACATGCTTCTCGCGGGATCCCCTGGCCAAGCTGCGTACCCAGCGACATGTTTCGCGAGGTTGTGGACGAGCAGGTCAGCGTCAGATCTCCGGCGCCGGCAAGGCCGGTCACCGTCTCGCGCTTGCCGCCGAGTGCCTCGGCCAACGCCTTCATCTCGTCCATGCCGCGGGTGATCAGCGCGGCGCGGGTGTTCTCGGCAAAGCCGGCGCCAGTCATCATGCCGCAGGCAATAGCGACCACGTTCTTCACCGCGCCACCGACCTCGACGCCGATCAGGTCGTCGGAGACGTAGGGCCGGAAGGCCTGTGTCTGCATCGTCAGCGCGAGGCGCGCGGCGGGCGCACGCTCGGGGGCGATGCGGTCGTGGTGGCGGAAATTGAACGCCACGGTGGCAGCGGTCGGATGACCGAGCGCCGTCTCGCGAGCGAAGGTCGGGCCCGAGAGTGCACCGACCGGGTGGCCCGGGAGCTCTTCCTCGACGACGTGGCTGAGCAGAAACCCGGTCCCGCGCTCGATGCCTTTGCAGCAGAGTGCAATCGGGACGCCCTCGGGCAGGTGCGGCTTCATCTTGCGCGCCATGTCGCGCAGCGTGTGCGATGGCGTCACGAGAAGCACGGCCTCGACGCCGTTCAGGGCAGTGGCGAGGTCCGAGGTCGGTGTCAGGGTTGCGGGAAGATCGATACCGGGAAGATGCTCGGGGTTCTGCCGGGTCTCGGCCATCGCTTGCGCGAGGGCGTCGCGGCGGCCCCAGAGCCGGGTGTCGCATCCGGCCGATGCCGCGACTGCGGCGAGGGCGGTGCCCCAGCTTCCCATACCGATAACGGCGAGGCGGGCGTAAGGTTCAGCGCGTCTTGGCATGTCGCCGGTGTCGCGCGCGGGCGGGATGTTCAATGTCAGTCCGTCCATAATGCTGTGCCTGAAATCACCCTCAACGTTGGGAACCTCAGGCCGATTTGGCTCACTCCATTCTGTCCTAAGCTGATAACGCTAGACTAGGCGCTGGGTTCCATCGAACCAAGCGCAGGGGGCGTTTTTTCTGCAGGAGCGAAGCGCAGTCGCGGTTTGCCCGGTTTTTGCGCACAAAAAGCCGCTTGATGCGCTCCGGCTGGGCGGCATTGATTCAATTTCGACGCGATTACTGCATTTTCTCGCGGTCGCAGGCGCAGCGCCCCGCAACAGATTGAAAAAACGGGCCTTTGCCGATCGCCAATAAAATCAGGCAATTCTCTGCCGGAACTTTTCTTCCCGGATGACGTTAGTTGGTCGTAACATCAAAAGGGCATAGGCTCTTACGCAATTGCCGCGATGCGGCGACAGCGATCAGCGACACAAGGAGATACCGACGTGACCAACACCAGCCCGACTGCCCGCCAGAAAGTGCGCACCGCGATCTTCCCGGTGGCAGGGCTCGGAACGCGGTTCCTTCCGGCGACCAAGGCCACGCCCAAGGAGCTTCTGCCCGTGCTCGACCGTCCTCTTCTTCAGTTTGCCATGGACGAAGCCCGGGCTGCGGGCATCGAGCGCATGGTTTTCGTGTCGCACCCCTCCAAGGGCGCGATCGAGCGCTACGTCCATCAGGACGAGAAGCTCTGCAAGCAGCTGCGCGAGAAGGGCAAGCACGGCATCGCCGACGCGCTCGACGAGAATGCCATCGATCCCGAAGAGGAACAGGCGCATTTCGTGATGCAGCCCGAGCCCCTCGGTCTGGGCCACGCGGTGCTTTGCGCCGTCGACGAGTGCCTGCCGGGACCGGTTGCCGTCATCCTGCCCGATGACCTGATCATGGGCCAGAAAGGCTGTCTCAGCGAGATGATCGAAGCCTACGAGACGGGTGCCGCGGGCCACATGGTGGCGACGATGGAGGTCGCCCGTGACGAGGTGAAAGCCTATGGCGTGCTCGACCCGAAGGGCACTCCGGTTGGCCAGATGGTGCCGGCCTCCGGCATGGTCGAAAAGCCCGAGCCGGAAGAGGCCCCTTCGCTGCACGCGGTGGTTGGCCGCTACGTGCTCGACGCCTCGATCTTTGATGACCTGCGCAACCAGAAGCCGGGCCTTGGCGGCGAGATCCAGCTCACCGACGCCATCGCCAAGGGTGTCGAGCGTGTGGGGCTGTCGGGCTTCCGGTTCAGCGGCCAGCGTTTCGACTGTGGCTCGAAGGCGGGCATGCTGCGCGCCACGCTGGCCTATGCGGGTCAGAACGAGGAGTTTCATCCGGTGCTGGAAGAGCACGGCAGCATGCAACTCGCAGCCGAGTAAGCCTTCCTATCAGAAGGTTGGAGACAAGAAAGCCCCCGCGCGAGCCTATCGCGCGGGGGCTCTTACTTTGCGTGATCAGCTTTGATCAGAACATCAAGTTCGCCGGTTAAAAAGCTATCTTTGCTTGAATAAATCCCTCAATCATTCGACACGATCAGGCGCAGATAGGGCGGCCTCTTGGCGTCTGACGACGGCGTCGCCTCGAAAGGTGCGGCCTCTTCGGCGAGGCCCGGGACCGGTGGCGTTTCAGGCGCGGTCCGGGTGGGCGCGGTCTCTGCATCAGGCGTAGTCCGGGTCAGGGTCGCCGCCTGCACCGAGACGCTTTCGATGTTGAACCGGCGCGGAGTGCGGCCGATCCGACCCGTGGTGACCAGAGCGCCGATCATCCGCGTCATGTCGCCCATGTCAGAGCGCAGGGGAAGAAGCAGAAGATCGCCCTGCAAGCCATTGCGTCCAAACCCTTCTTCGCCCGTGAGGCGGATCTTGACCATGACACCTTCGGCAAACACCCGGGTCACCGCATCGGCCAGCACATCGCGTGCGGCGGGGGTGAACAGGGTCGACAGAGGCATGCCGGAGGTCTCCATCCCCATCAGGTCGTTAAGATGGGCCCCAGCGACCCGCAGCTTTGCGAGCCCTGGCGCGATCCGTTCGGCAAGAAAGGCATATTCGAGCGCGTTTTCGATGCTGCGCGGGTCGATCTCGCTGCGTAGGGGAACTTCGCCCCGCGTGGTTGCGAGGTCGTGCCAATAGCTCTCCACAACCCGCAGAGGCTCCAGCCTTTTTTCTCTTTCACGATCGGTCATCGAGACGATGCCCCTGCCTTTGCCGCCATTGCCGAACATGTTTCGGGCTCCTTCCAGTCCAGTCGCCAGCAACGTCGGAGCCCCCGTTCCATGTTGCCGGCCATTTGTGTCATCTTGAGTCTCAACTTATCTCAAATCGGGCAGATTTCCGCCCCAATTCTGGCTGAAAGGTTAACGCTTTGGCCCTCAACGCACCGCTTGCCATGCCCGGACTCAGAGGGTAGGCCGATGAAACCCCGCAATTTCCCTGCGGGCAACCCGGCCTTAACATGGAGCGGCGAGAATGCGGCAATCGATGACCGGCTTTGCCTCCCGCAGCGGCGAACTCGACGGGCTCCGCTGGGGCTGGGAGTTGCGTGGCGTCAACGGCAAGGGTCTCGAGCTGCGGCTTCGACTGCCCGACTGGATCGAGGGGCTCGAGCCGCTGGTCCGCAAGGCCGCGCAGGCGAAGCTCGCGCGTGGCAATGTGCAGATCTCGCTCCGCGTCATCGGTGGCAGCGACGAAGAGGCGGCCGAGCTTGACGAGGCGGCGCTGGCGCGGGTGCTCGACGCCATCGCGCGCATCGAGGATGCCGCCGGCGGGCGTGATCTGCCGCTCGAGCGCTCCAGCGCCGCGCAGATCATAGCCCTCCGCGGCGTCATGGCGACCGGCCAGAGCCAGCGCGACATTCCGGCACTGCGTGCGGCGCTGATGACGGAATTCGACGCTGCTCTGGCGGAGTTTGCCGAGATGCGCAGTCGCGAGGGACAGGCCCTGATGGCCGTCCTGAGCGGCCAGCTCGACGAAATCGAGACGCTGGTTGCGCAGGCCGCCGATGCGGTCGAGAGCCGCCGGGACGAGCAGGCCGAGAAGCTGCGCGCGGCGCTGGCGCGCGTCATGGAGGCCACCGAGGGTGCCGACGAGGCCCGCGTGGCGCAGGAGCTCGCGCTGATCGCCGTCAAATCCGATATCACCGAAGAGCTCGACCGGCTGAGCGCGCATGTTGCCGCGGCGCGGGCTCTGCTGCAGGACGAGGGCGCCGTTGGGCGCAAGCTCGACTTCCTGATGCAGGAATTCAATCGCGAGGCCAACACGCTCTGCTCGAAATCCGGATCTTCTGCGTTGACCCAGATCGGTCTGACGCTCAAGACGGTGATCGACCAGATGCGCGAGCAGGTCCAGAACGTGGAGTGATCCGATGAACCGAAGAGGTCTTCTCATCATCCTGTCCTCGCCCTCGGGCGCGGGCAAATCGACACTGGCCAAGCGGCTGCGGGAATGGGATCCGTCAGTGATCTTCTCGGTCTCGGCGACCACCCGGGCGCCGCGCACCGGCGAGGTCGATGGCGAGGATTACCATTTCATGACCGAGGCGGCGTTCAAGAAGGCCGTCGCCAATGGCGAGATGCTCGAGCACGCGCATGTGTTCGGCAATTTCTACGGCTCGCCCAAGGGCCCGGTGCGCGATGCCATCATTGACGGCAAGGACGTGCTCTTCGACATCGACTGGCAGGGCGCCCAGCAGATGACCAACTCCGAGCTGGCGCTGCACACGCTGTCGATCTTCCTGCTGCCGCCCTCGATCGCCGAGCTCAAGCGTCGGCTTGAATCGCGCGGGCAGGACGGGCCGGAGGTCATCGACCGGCGGATGCAGAAGAGCTGGGACGAGATCTCGCACTGGGGCTCGTATGATTTCGTGCTGGTGAACGAGGATCTCGACGCCACGGAGGCGCGGCTCAAGAGCATTGTCACCGCCGCACGCCTGCGACGCACCCAGCAGCCGCACCTGCTTGATCACGTGCGCAAGCTTCAGGCGGAATTCGAGGAGGGAGAGGAATGACGCTCTACGCATTGGACGGCCACGCGCCGCAGCTCGCCGACAGCGCCTGGGCGGCGCCGGATGCCAACCTGATCGGCAAGGTCGTTCTCGAGGGGGACGCCTCGGTCTGGTTTGGCTGCACCCTGCGCGGCGACAACGAGGAGATCCGCGTCGGAGCCGGCAGCAACGTGCAGGAGAACGTCGTCTGTCATACCGACATGGGCTATCCGCTGGTGATCGGGCAGGGCTGCACCATCGGTCACAAGGTCATGCTGCACGGCTGCACGATCGGAGACAACAGCCTCATCGGCATGGGCGCCACCATCCTCAACGGCGCCAAGATCGGCCGCAACTGCCTTATCGGCGCGGGCGCGCTGATCACCGAGGGCAAGGAGATCCCCGACGGCAGCCTCGTGATGGGCATGCCGGGCAAGGTCGTGCGCGCGCTTGACGCGGCCGCGATCGAAGGATTGAGAAAATCGGCGCTTGGCTACCAGGCCAATGCGCGCCGGTTCAAGTCGGGTCTGACGGCGCTCTGACGCGTCAGACCCTGTTTCCGCTCAAGAGGCGTGCTCGAGCGCGTATTCGACCTTGGACTGCACCACCGGCGCCATCTGACGGGTCAGCATGACGGTCGGGATGTTGCGCAGCGCCGGCTTGCGGTTCGGGGCCCGCTTGCGCTCGCGCAGATAAGAGAGGATCTGCCGCGCATGGTCGCGGTTGCGTGCGACCAGGTCATGGCCGTCGATGCTCCACTTCCAGTAGGCGTCCTCCGGCCACGAGATCGTCGCGGCTTCCAACGTCTTGCAAGTGGCACACTCTACCATCCCGCGATGATTGAGGCGATAGCCGGGCCCTTCCGCGCCGTCCTGATGAAACGTCGGTTTCTTGGCCTCGGGTTGTGTCCAGCCAAACTGTTCCGGGTACAATTCTTCAACCACGACACGCCCCCAAAGGTGCGCGTTTTCAGGCACTTCGGAGTAACGGATCACACAAGTAAAACGGAACGGCTCGTGGAACTGAGCGACCTGCCCACAATGCGGGCAGTGAATGTCGATCGGATCGTTCTGCATGGCACGAGTTCCTGTGGTTGTAAGCGCCCCCACCTACACAGCCATAAAAGGACAAAACCAAGGCGAACGCAATCGATTATCGCAAAAGTATACACCCATAGGTGGTATATTGCCGATCGCCGTACCGAAACTCCGCCACATTCTGCTATTTGAAGGCGTCATTCGGACCGGAATGATATGAATTCCAATGCCTTAGAGGCGTTCACTTTGATGCCGCATTGCGGCACGCGCGGGTCCGGCACGCGGCAACCTGCGCGGGAGTACGCGCGCCGGTCGGTTCTTGCCCCCGTTGCCGTCGCGTGCAACACCGCAGAAAAGACAGCTCATCGCGGCTCGGCAGGCGATGTCGCAGGGAAGGATCCGGATGCAGACCGATTCGAGACATGTCGTCGCCGCAGTTCCGCTTCCGGCGATCCTGATCCGCTGGGATGAGCGCGTCGAGGCCGCCAATGCCGAGGCAAAGGCGCTTCTGGGCGAGGGGCTCGAGGGGCGGCACTTCATTACCGCGCTCCGGCAGCCGTCGCTGCTCGACGCCATCGAGGGCACGTTCCGTGACGCCGCGCCTCGGCTGACCCGCTACCTCGCCAGCGACGGCCGGCAGGATACCACCTACGAGGTGTCGGTCCGCCCCTTGCCGCTCGAAGGCAAGCCGGGTGTGCTGCTGACCTTCACCGACATCACCCATCTCGAGCAGGCCGGCCAAATGAGGCGGGATTTCGTCGCCAATGTCAGCCATGAGCTGCGCACGCCGCTGACCGCGCTTCTGGGATTCATCGAGACGCTGCGCGGGCCCGCGCGCGAGGACGCCGCGGCGCGCGACCGGTTTCTCGGCATCATGGAGGACGAGGCCGGGCGCATGGAGCGGTTGGTCGGCGATCTGCTGTCGCTGAGCCGGGTCGAGGCGGAAGAGCGTGTGCGCCCGACCGAGCCGGTCGATCTGGCCGGGCTCGTGCGCTCGGCGATCCGCGGGCTCGCACCTCTGGCCGAAGATGCTGGTGTCACGCTCGAGACCGACGCCCCCGAGGCGGTGCTCGAGGTGCCCGGCGACGCCGACCAGCTTCGGCAGGTGGTGGTGAACCTGATCGAGAACGGCGTGAAATATTCCGGCCGTGGCGCCGAGGTCCGGGTCCACCTGGCCGAGCCGGCCTACCAGCCGCGGCTGCGCGGGCAGGGCGTGGAGCTGGCGGTGACCGACACCGGGCCGGGCATCAACCCGATCCACATTCCCCGCCTCACCGAGCGCTTCTACCGGGTCGACAGCCACCGCGCGCGCGAGATGGGCGGCACCGGGCTCGGCCTCGCCATCGTCAAGCACATCATCAACCGACACCGCGGACGGCTCAAGATCGAGAGCGCTCCGGGCAAGGGCACCACCTTCCGCGTGCTGCTACCCCGAGAGGTGTAAGCGCGCGCTTGCGCCCTCTGGGCGCTGGTGGTGCGCTTCGACTGCGGGCAGCTGCGCGACGACCTTTTCGACATCGAGAGGGCCGTCGATGTTTCGGCGCACCCAATCCTCGTGCGCGCCAACGACCACCAAGGGAAACCGCGGCAGGTCGAGAAGCGCCGCGATGCAGAAGCGATGGTTGCCCGAGCCTGTCTTCATCAGGTTGCCCTCGGAGTCGATCACTGCCGTGGATTCGTAGCCGCTCTTCGAGGCGTCGAAGCCATTTTCGCGAATGCTCTCGATCAGGCCAAGCACGTAGGTGTCGAGGAACTCCAGGATCTCGGTTTCGCTGTGTAGTCTGCGACGCTTGTAGTTGGTCGCGCCCTTGGACCCGAGATCATCGGAGAGCTCGCGGAACCAGAGACTGGCGCGAAGATCGCTTCTGTGGGCCACGAGGTCCTCGAGAAGACGATACCGATGCGTGTCGGTTACGGCGGGCTTGCCGCCGAAGAACTGTATCGGAATTGTAAACGGCTCGGCCCGTTTGATCGCCGGTCGCACCAGGTCCACGGCGGGCCGGGGCAGAAAGCGGTGCAGTTTCCTGATCCGCGCTCTCCCGACAGGCCACTTCGTGCCGAATTGACGGGTGACCTTGCGAGGACTGATCCAGACCACCGCCCGCTCCCCGGCTTCGAGAACAAAATGTCTTTGTTTCATGCGCTTGCTTCATCCCAGATCAAACAACCGTGGCACGGGAGGGAACTTGGGCACCGCGCCGGTGCGATCACCGGCCGGCCGAATTCCACGGATCGCCGCTCGTGTATGCGATATTTCGCGCGCCGTCATCAAACTGTTACGTAAGCGTCACAAAAGCATCGCGCGGGACGCCTAGGGCTGCCCCCGAGGTTCCCCAGGGGAGGGGACCAGAACCAAAGTTACAGGAGCATGCATATGCAATCCGTCAAACTCGCCGCATCGGCTCTGGCCATCGCCGCCGTCTCGGCTTCCGCCGCTGCCGCCCGTGACAACGTGCAGGTCGCCGGCTCGTCCACCGTTCTGCCCTACGCCTCGATCGTGGCAGAAGCCTTCGGCGAAAACTTCGACTTCCCGACCCCGGTTGTGGAATCGGGCGGTTCCTCGGCTGGCCTCAAGCGCTTCTGTGAAGGCGTCGGCGAGAACACCATCGACATCGCCAACGCATCGCGCGCCATCCGCGCAGGCGAAGTCGAAACCTGTGCCGCCAACGGCGTGACCGACATCATCGAAGTCCGCATCGGCTATGACGGCATCGTGTTTGCCTCGCAGCAGACCGGCCCCGAGTTCACCGCGTTCGAGCCGTCGGATCTCTACAACGCGCTGGCCGAGCAGGTGCTGGTCGACGGCGAGCTGGTCGCCAACCCGCACACCACCTGGGCCGACTTCAACGGCGACCTGCCGGACGTCGAAATCGCCGCCTTCATCCCGGGCACCAAGCACGGCACCCGCGAAGTCTTTGAAGAGAAGGTCCTGCTGCAGGGCTGCGAAGACACCGGCGCGATGGAAGCGATGGTCGCGGGCGGCATGTCGGAAGACGACGCCGAGGACGCCTGCATGGCGGTCCGCACCGACGGCAAGTCCGTCGACATCGACGGCGATTACACCGAGACCCTCGCCCGCATCGACAGCAACCCGAACGGCATCGGCGTCTTCGGCCTGGCGTTCTACGAGAACAACACCGACAAGCTGAAGGTCGCGACCATGTCCGGCGTCCAGCCGACCACCGAGACCATCGCCGAAGGCGAGTACCCGGTGTCGCGTCCGCTGTTCTTCTACGTGAAGAAAGCCCACATCGGCGTGATCCCCGGCCTCAAGGAATACGCCGAGTTCTTCGTCGCCAACGAGATCGCAGGCCCGAACGGCCCGCTCGCCAACTACGGCCTCGTTTCCGACCCGGAGCTCGCCGACACCCAGTCCAAGGTTTCCAACGAAGAGACCATGGGCTCGAACATGTAATCGGATATTTCCCGATTGCTTCGGGGCGGTGCCGTTTGCGCGCCGCCCCGTCTTCTCTTAGGCCATTTGCAAATTCGAAACGACCTCTGGGGGCGACATGCCGGTACTCTGGCTCTTTCTGATCGTGCTCGCGCTCGCGGCCATCGGCTTCATCGCCGGCCGCATGCGCGTGACCTCTGCCGGCGGTAAGCGCCCGCATTCCCTTCCGAACTACTACGGCTGGAACGTCGCCATGAAGGTGATGGTCCCGGCCTACCTTGCGCTGGTTGTCTGGCTGCTGGCGCAACCTTTCCTGGTCAACAGCCAGGTCGTCGGCATGCTCGGCGACCGCGCCGTGCCCGAGGGCTCGACCATCGGGCTGGTGATGTCCGATGTACGCCGTGTCGCCGACGGGCTCGACGCGACGGTGGCGCAAGGCCTCATGACCAGCGAGGAGGCGAACTCGATCCGCACCGAGTTCACCGACGTGCGGGACCGCCTCGGCGAGGCCGGCGTGGCCTTGGGCTCGAACGTGAGCTCCGAGGTGCTGAGTGCCGCGCAGACCTACCGGACGCTCAACGCGACCGGCAATTTCTGGATGAGCACCGTCGTGATCCTGCTGGCCGTCGGAGGCCTTGCGTGGGGCATCACGCAGTCGCATGGCAGCTTCCGCGCCCGCAACTCCGTCGAAACCGGCGTCCGCATCATCCTGCTCTCGGCGGCGATGCTGGCGATCCTGACCACCATCGGTATCGTGCTCTCGCTGGTCGGCAACACCTGGCATTTCTTCCAGATCTATCCGGCCTCGAAGTTCTTCGGCTCGTTCACCTGGTCGCCCTCGTTCGGGGGCGGGTCCGAGCTTGGCATCTGGCCGCTGCTCTGGGGCACGCTCTACATCTCGATCATCGCCCTGATCGTCGCAGTGCCGATCGGCCTCTTCGCTGCGGTTTACCTGTCGGAATATGCCGGTCCGCGGATGCGCGCCTGGGCCAAGCCGCTGCTCGAGGTGCTCGCAGGCATCCCGACCATCGTCTACGGTCTGTTTGCGCTGCTCACCGTCGGCCCGCTGCTGCTCAGCGTGTTCGGCCGCGACGGGCTGGGCTGGATGCAGGCCGGCACCGCGGTGATGACCGCCGGTCTGGTGATGGGCATCATGCTGATCCCCTTCGTCAGCTCGCTGTCGGACGACATCATCAACTCGGTGCCGCAGTCGCTGCGTGACGGCTCCTACGGGCTGGGCGCGACGCAATCCGAGACCATCAAGCAGGTGATCCTGCCGGCAGCGCTGCCGGGCATCGTCGGCGCCGTGCTGCTGGCCGCCTCGCGCGCCATCGGCGAGACCATGATCGTGGTCTTCGGGGCAGGGGCCGCGGCGCGGCTCTCGCTCAACCCGTTCGACGCCATGACCACCGTCACCGCCAAGATCGTCAGCCAGCTGACCGGCGATGCCGACTTCGCCTCGCCCGAGGCGCTGGTGGCCTTCGCCCTTGGCATGACGCTCTTCATCATCACGCTGGGGCTGAACGTCTTCGCCCTCTACATCGTGCGCAAATACCGGGAGCAGTACGAATGACCGACGCGACCTCTCAGGGCGGCGCCCGTCCGTCCGGCCCGTCCACCCGCCTGACCGCCGCCGACAGCCGCACCAAGAAGCGCAACGCCTCCGAAAAGCGGTTCCGGGCCTACGGTCTCGCGGCCATCGGCACCGGCCTGTTCTTCCTTGTCGTGCTGCTGACCTCGATCATCTCGAATGGCAGCACAGCCTTCATGCAGACCTTCATCGAGGTGCCGGTCTATCTCGATCCCGAGGCTCTGGACCCGAACGGCAATCGTGACCCTGCGGACATTTCGAAGGTCTCGACCTTCGGCTACAACCCGCTGATCCAGAACGCCGTGTTCGAACAGGTGCAGGACAAGGGCATCGCCACCGACTACGAAGACGCCGGCGACATGAAGGCGCTGATCTCGGCCTCTGCCGCGGCGCAGCTGCGCGACCGCGTGATCGCCAATCCCGACCTGATCGGCGAGACGGTGGATTTCCAGATCCTCGCCTCGAGCCGGGTCGACGGCTATCTCAAGGGCCGTGTGGGCCGTGACAGCATCACCCAGGACCGCAACATCGACGCGGGCCACCTCGATATTGTTGATGCGCTGCGCGAGGACGGCACCGTTCACAAGAGCTTCAACTTCGCCTTCATCACCGGCGCCGACGCCTCGGAGAGCCGTCCCGAACAGGCCGGCCTCGGCGTGTCGATGCTGGGCTCGTTCTTCATGATGCTGGTGGTGCTCTTCCTCGCCCTGCCGATCGGTGTGGCGGCCTCGATCTACCTCGAGGAGTTCGCACCGCAGAACAAGTTCACCGACTTCATCGAGGTGAACATCTCCAACCTTGCCGCGGTGCCCTCGATCGTGTTCGGTATCCTCGGTCTGGCGGCCTTCATCCAGTTCGCGCACCTGCCGCAATCGGCGCCGCTGGTGGGCGGCCTGACGCTGACGCTGATGACCCTGCCGACCATCGTGATCTCGACCCGCGCCTCGCTCAAGGCGGTGCCGCCGTCGATCCGCGACGCTGCCCTCGGGGTTGGCGCCTCGAAGATGCAGTCGGTGTTCCACCACGTGCTGCCGCTGGCCATGCCCGGCATCCTGACCGGCACCATCATCGGCCTCGCGCAGGCGCTTGGCGAGACCGCGCCGCTGCTGCTGATCGGCATGGTCGGCTACATCGCGACCAACTACCCGGAAGGGGTCATCTCGGGCTTCATGTCGCCGAACTCGGCGATGCCCGCGCAGATCTACGAATGGGCCAAGCGCGCCGACCCGGCCTACTACGAACGCGCCTGGGGCGGTATCATCATCCTGCTCGTGTTCCTGCTGGTCATGAACGTGATCGCCATCGTCCTGCGCCGCAAGTTCGAGCGCCGGTGGTGACGATGAGCGACAATCTCGGTAAGGGGGATAGAACCCATGTATGACGCACCGTTGAGGAAGACCGACGTGGAAGCCAACGAAATCAAGATCTCCGCCAAGGACGTGCAAGTCTTTTACGGCGACAACCACGCCATCAAGGACGTGTCCGTCGAGCTTCAGGACAAGACCGTCACGGCCTTCATCGGGCCTTCGGGCTGCGGCAAGTCGACCTTTCTGCGCTGCCTGAACCGGATGAACGACACCATCGACGTGTGCCGGGTCGAGGGCCTGATCGCGCTCGACGGCGAGGACATCTACGACAAGCGCGTCGACCCGGTGCAGCTGCGCGCCAAGGTGGGCATGGTGTTCCAGAAGCCGAACCCGTTCCCCAAGTCGATCTACGACAACGTGGCCTACGGCCCGCGCATCCACGGCCTTGCCAAGAACAAGGCCGAGCTCGACGACATCGTCGAGAAGGCGCTGCGTCGCGGCGCCATCTGGAACGAGGTGAAGGACCGGCTGCACGCGCCCGGCACCGGGCTCTCGGGTGGTCAGCAGCAGCGTCTGTGCATCGCCCGCGCCGTCGCCACCGAGCCCGAAGTGCTGCTGATGGACGAGCCCTGCTCGGCGCTCGACCCGATCGCCACGGCGCAGGTCGAGGAGCTGATCGACGAGCTGCGCACCAACTACTCGGTGGTCATCGTGACGCACTCCATGCAGCAGGCCGCGCGGGTCAGCCAGAAGACCGCGTTCTTCCACCTCGGCAACCTCGTGGAGTACGGCGAGACCAGCCAGATCTTCACCAACCCCGTGGACTCGCGCACCGAGTCCTACATCACCGGACGGATCGGATAAGTCATGAGCGATCTCAAGCATCACATTGCCACCGCGTTCGACCGCGATCTCGAAGGCATCCAGGCCCAGATCCTCAAGATGGGCGGGCTCGTCGAGGCGGCGATCCACGATTCCGCCAAGTCGCTCGAGACCCGCGACGAAGAGCTGGCCGAGCAGGTCCGCAAGGGCGACCTTGCCATCGACGAGATGGAAGAAAGCCTCAACGAGGAAGCCGCCCGCGTCATCGCGCTGCGCCAGCCCGCAGCAAGCGACCTGCGGGTGGTGCTCTCGGTGATGCGCATGTCGGCCAACCTCGAGCGCATCGGCGACCTGTCCAAGAACATGGCCAAGCGCACCACGGTGCTGGCCCAGATGACGCAGATCAACGGCTCGACCACGGCGCTGCGCCGCATGGCGCGCGACGTCGAGATGATGCTCAAGGACGCGCTCGACGCCTATATCAAGCGCGACGAGGCACTGGCCCGCGACGTGATCGAGCGTGATGCCGATGTCGACCAGATGTACAACACGCTGTTCCGCGAGTTCCTGACCTTCATGCTGGAAGATCCGCGCAACATCACCTCGTGCATGCACCTGCATTTCATCGCCAAGAACATCGAGCGCATGGGCGACCACGTGACGGCGATCGCCGAGCAGGTGATCTTCCTCGCCAGCGGCGAGAAGCCCGAGGGCGTGCGCGTCAAGGAAGACCGCACATCGAGCGATCCGGCGCTGAGCGCCGACCTCTAATCGGAGAAAGACCATGTCGGCAGATCAGCCCACCGTTCTGGTCGTCGAGGACGAAGCCTCGCAGCGCGAAGTTCTGCGCTACAATCTGGAAGCCGAGGGCTTCCGCGTCGCCGCGGCCGGCAATGGCGAGGAAGCCCTCGTCATGCTGGACGAGGAAGAGCCCGATGTGATCGTGCTCGACTGGATGTTGCCGAACCTCTCGGGCATCGAGGTCTGCCGCCAGATCAAGACCCGCCCCGAGACCCGGGGCGTGCCGGTCATCATGCTCTCGGCCCGGTCGGAAGAGATCGACCGGGTGCGCGGGCTCGAGACCGGGGCCGACGATTACGTCGTCAAGCCCTACAGCCTGCGCGAGCTGATGGCGCGGGTGAAGGCGCAGCTGCGCCGGGCCCGCCCGGCCGCGGCGGGTCTGCGGCTCGAGTATGACGACATCATCCTCGACGCCGAGACCCACCGGGTAACCCGCGACGGGCAGGAGCTGAAGCTCGGTCCGACCGAGTTCCGCCTGCTCTCGACCTTCATGGAAAAGCCCGGCCGCGTGTGGTCGCGCGAGCAGCTGCTCGACCGGGTCTGGGGCCGCGACATCTATGTCGACACGCGCACCGTCGACGTCCATATCGGGCGGCTTCGCAAGGCTCTCGGCATCTATGGCGGTGGCGATCCGCTGCGCACCGTGCGCGGCGCGGGCTACGCGCTCGGCTGACGGTTTCCCCTGACAGGCGGGCTTCGGCCCGCCCGTCAGGTGCTATGGTCAGCTCTTCTTTTTCTTCTTCTTTTTGGATGTCTTCTCGGCCTTGAGCGCCTCTGCGGCCTTTGCCTTCTTCTTCTGTTTCTTGGCCGCAGCCTTGTTCAGCTCAGCCTTTTCCGCCTTCTTGCTCTTCGTGCCCTTGGACTTCTTCGCGTCCTTGTCGCCCTTGCCCTTGTCCGTGTCTTTCTTCTTCGGCTTGGCGTCTTTCTTGGCCGACTTGCCTTTCTTCTCTCCCTTGGCCTTGCCGCTGCCGGGCTCGGGCAGCGGCTCGTTGACCGCCAGGGGGCTGTCCGGGTCGGGCTCGGGCATCATGCGCGGCGCCTCGGCAGGGATCTCGGGCTCCTCGACCTTGTCGTCTCCGGGCGTCCCGGGCGCCGGTGCGGCCTCGGTCTCGGCCGTGCGCGGCGCGGGGGCCGGGTCGGTGGCCAGGCTGTCGACCGCCGCCGCGACAAGGCTCTGCGCCCGGGCCAGCCGGGTCCGGGGCAGGGCGGTGAGGCGCGCAGGCTCGGCCCCGGCCAGCGCCTCGGCGCTGTCGATGCCAAGCTCGCGGAGTTGCGCCGCAAGGGCGGGTCCGATGCCACGGACGGAAGTCAGGTCTGTCAAATCTCTCTCCAGCTGGTAGGAACGCGGTGATGTCAGGCAATGCCGGTGACGATGCGTCAGAAACCGCCGGCTTGTCCACAAGGTTCCGTCAGGGCTTGCGCTTGTCGCGCCGAGCGCTTATAGGCGCGCTCACGAACCCCGCAGGCGGGGTCGGGCCTATGGGGGAGACATCCCCACAGCGTCCACCGGTTGCCCCATTTCGGGTCAAGCCCCCGCCGAGGATATGAAACCGGAAAGGATATAGGACATGGCTCTTCCCGAGTTCTCCATGCGCCAGCTGCTTGAAGCAGGCGTGCACTTTGGCCACCAGACGCAGCGCTGGAACCCCCGCATGGGCGAGTTCATCTACGGTGCGCGCAACGGCATCCACATTCTCGACCTGACCCAGACCGTGCCGATGCTCGACGCGGCGCTGAACGTCATCCGCGAGACCGTCGCCAAGGGCGGCCGCGTGCTCTTCGTCGGCACCAAGCGTCAGGCAGCGCAGCCGATCGCCGAAGCCGCCGAAAAGTGCGCCCAGTACTACATGAACCACCGCTGGCTCGGCGGCACGCTGACCAACTGGCAGACCGTTTCGCAGTCGATCAACCGCCTCAAGGCGATCGACGAGCAGATGGAAGCCGGTGCCGAAGGCCTCACCAAGAAAGAGCGCCTCGGCATGGAGCGCGAGCAGGCCAAACTGCAGGCGTCGCTCGGCGGCATCCGCGAAATGGGCGGCCTGCCGGAACTGCTCTTCGTCATCGACGTCAAGAAAGAGCAGCTCGCCATCGCCGAAGCCAAGAAGCTGGGCATCCCGGTTGTCGCCATCGTCGACACCAACTGCTCGCCCGAGGGTGTGGACTACATCATCCCCGGCAACGATGACGCCGCCCGCGCCATCGCGCTCTACTGCGACCTCGTCAGCCGCGCAGCCCTCGACGGCATGACCGGCCAGATGGAAGCTGCAGGCGTCGACCTCGGCGCCCTGGAAGACGCACCGGCAGAAGAGCTGCTGGCCGGCGCCGGCCAGAACTGATCCGGCGCTGTCGCGAAAGCGTCACGCAAGCATGACATGAGCGGCGAGGCCCGGGGCAGGGCCTGCCGCACAAGACCATTCGAGAGGGAGCCAAGCACATGGCGATCACTGCTGCACAGGTGAAAGAACTGCGCGAGATGACCGGCGCAGGCATGATGGATGCCAAGAAGGCGCTGACCGAGACCGACGGCGACATGGAAGCCGCCATCGACTGGCTGCGCACCAAGGGCCTCGCCAAGGCCGCCAAGAAATCGGGCCGTACCGCTGCCGAGGGCCTCGTGGCCGTCGAGGTGAACGGTGGCACCGGCGTCGCCGTCGAGGTGAACGCGGAAACCGACTTCGTCGCCAAGAACGCCGAGTTCCAGACCATGGTGTCGGACATCGCCAAGGCTGCCACCGGCGTGGACAGCGTCGAGGCGCTGGCCGAGACCGAGATCGGCGGCAAGAAGGTCTCCGACGTCATCACCGACAAGATCGCCAAGATCGGCGAGAACATGACCCTGCGCCGCATGGCGAAGGTCGAAGGTGACGTGGTCTCCACCTACGTGCACAACGCAGCTGCTCCGGGCCTTGGCCAGATCGGCGTGCTGGTCGCGCTCAAGGGCGGCGACGACGCGTTCGGCAAGCAGGTCGCGATGCACATCGCAGCGGCCAACCCGGCCTCGCTGTCGGAAGCCGACCTCGACCCGGCGGTCGTCGAGAAGGAGCGTCAGGTCCAGATCGACATCGCGAAGGAATCCGGCAAGCCGGACGCCGTGATCGAGAAGATGATCGTCGGCCGCATGAAGAAGTTCCTCGGCGAAGTGACCCTGCTGGGCCAGCAGTTCGTCATCAACCCGGACCTTACCGTCGAGAAAGCCGCAGAAGAAGCCGGCGCCACCATCGTGGGCTTTGTCCGCATGCAGGTCGGCGAAGGCATCGAGAAAGAGAAAGAGGATTTCGCAGCCGAGGTTGCGAAGGCCGCGCAGGGCTGAGCCTTACGCAAACTTTCGAAGGCTTGAAGAGACAGGAGCCGCCCAACGGGCGGCTCCTTTTGGTTCCTGCGGTCGGCTCTCCGGCACGGTTGGGGATGATTGGAGAACCGGGCAGGGGGCGCCGAGGGGGCCCTTGCGAAAATTGCCCGAGCCCCTCTCAGCTTCCGGTCTACACCGGGAGAACGCAGGGCCCTCGAAATCGCGAGGGATAGGTCCTCATGTTCCATGGCCAAAGCCACCACTCACGGAACGTTGGTACAATCGCAATTAACGCTTCGTCAGGGAAGTCCGGGAAACCTGACCCCTCGATATTTTCGCGATTTCTGCGAATTTCGCCTATCTAGTTTTGATTTTACTTAATCTCTACGGAAGCAATCCAAAAAGTGATGCAAGATTTGCGGGCGCATAACTCACGTTTAAGTATATTACGACTCGACTAGATCGTTCAGTTTTGATTTGGTGCGCCGTTCAGATGTCGATTACAAACATCTGATTCTGGAATGCGGCCTTGGCCACCGCCTGTGCGGTGGTTTCAACATTCAAAGCCTCGCGCGCAAGGCGAAGGTGCTTCTCGATGGTCGCCTGCGTCAGCCCCATGATCGCCGCGATGTCCTGCATGGTCTTGCCGTCGCCGACCCATTCCAGCGCCTCGCGCTGGCGCTTGGTGAGCGACTGGTTCGGCGGGATATAGGGCAGGGTGAGGATCTTGAGGTGCAGCAGGTTGTTCAGCAGCATGATGTCCTCGCCGAAACGGTCCCACACCGCATCGACCTCGTGCTGCTGCATCCCGGGCCGCGCGGTCAGCGCGATGGCGCCCTTGGCTCGGGTCGAGAGCGAGCGGAAGCTCACCGAGTAGCCCGCGCGGACGTCCATCGACAGGTTGAACGCGATGACGCGGCGCTCGGCCTCGGTCAGGTTGCCCTGGGCCAACATCTCGCCGAGCACGCGCCACGAACACGCGCCTTCATGCTCGAGGGCCCACCGAACCATGGGCGCATGATGATAGAGCCCTTGGCCGACGAACACGTCCGTATAGGAAGCGCTGTGGTTGGTCAGCAGCACGAAATCGTTCGGATCTCCGAGCGAGGTCGAGGTCCGGTAGCGCGTGAACCCGTACATCAGCCGGTCGAAGCCAAAGCCGGCCATGCTTTCGAGATGCATGGCCCAGAGCTCTTCGACACTGCCGGCATTGGTCATTTCGAGAAGCCGGCTGCGCAGGGTCACGGGCAATGTCATGAGGCAGCGTCCAGATGGCTCTTCATCGCGTCCATGGCCAGCGTGTAGCCACGCGCCCCGAAGCCGCAGATCACTCCGACCGAGACCCGGGCAATGTAGCTCTGGTGGCGGAACGACTCGCGGGCATGGACATTCGACAGGTGCAGCTCGATTGCGGGAACCTCGGCCGAGCTGATCGCATCCATCAGCGCGATCGAGGTGTGGGTGTAGGCGCCAGCGTTGAGGATGAGCCCGTCGAGCCGTCCACGGGTGCCGTGGATCGCGTCGATCAGCGCGCCTTCGTGATTGCTCTGTTCGAACTCGACCTCGACGCCGATCTCCTTGGCATGGGCGCGGCACATGGCCTCGACATCGGCCAGCGTGGTGCGGCCGTAAACCTCGGGCTGGCGAAAGCCGAGCAGGTTCAGGTTCGGACCGTTGAGAATGAGGAAGCCGGGCATCGTGTTAAACCTTCGGATAAGTGAGCGCAGTGTTCGTCGGAAACGCACGCTTGTCCATAAGCGCCATTACCGACGCTGAGGTGCACCGTTTCGCCGCCATCGTGCAAGCCGGTTTGCGGGTTTGTCGATGCTGCGGGACGTGCGGGTTGGCTCAGGGCCCATATTTCAAAGGCTTCCGTGTTCGTAGGTAGGTCATATATTTACATAATACTGATTATAAGATGTATCTGCGCCCGGTTCGGCATTGCAGCCACAGCGCCCGAGCCCCCGTACGATCTCACATATATCGCCGCTGAGCCCTTGATACGGAACGGGAAACCGGCGCTTTTCGCCGCTCCCAGGCATCAATCCCCGCGCAGTCCGGAGGATTGTCGGTCTGGCCCGGTCCAAACGGTCTCCGCTCTTGTCGGAACAGCCCGGCTCGGTCAAAACACGGACATGACAGATACACCGGACATTCTCTGCATCGGCTCCGTCCTCTGGGACGTGATCGGCCGCTCCGCCAGCCACATGCGGCAAGGCTCCGACGTGCCCGGCCGGATCACCCGGCTTCCCGGCGGCGTTGCACTCAACATCGCGATGACGCTGGCGCGCTTCGGACTGCGCCCGGCGCTGCTCTCGGCTGTCGGACAGGATCCCGAGGGCCACGAGTTGGCCGAGGCCTGCGAAAAGCTCGGCTGCGACACGCGGTTTCTCTATCGCTCCGAGGACTTGCCCACCGATCGCTACATGGCGGTCGAAGGCGCAAACGGGCTGATCGCCGCCATCGCGGATGCCCACTCGCTCGAGCGCGCCGGGTCGCGGATCCTGCGCCCGCTGTCGGATGGCACCCTGGGCACGCCCCAGACGCCGTTCACAGGCTCCGTGGCGCTCGACGGCAACCTCAAGGAAACCCTGCTCGACGAGATCGTCCGCGATGCGGCTTTCGCCAAGGCCGACATGCGCATCGCCCCCGCGAGCCCCGGCAAGGCCGAGCGCCTGATGCCGTTCCTCCGCGCCGGTCGCGGCGTGCTCTACGTCAATCTCGAGGAAGCCGGCCTGCTCTGTCAGGACAGCTTCAAGAGCGCCCCGGAAGCCGCTGCAAAGCTTATCGAACGCGGTGCGGCACGCGCCGTGGTCACCAATGGCGGAGACGCCGCCTGCGACGCCACCGCCGACGGGCTCGTGGCGGAACGGCCACCGGAGGTGCTGGTCACCCGGGTCACAGGTGCCGGCGACACTTTCATGGCGGCGCATATTGTGGCAGAGCTTCGCGGCGCGGCCCGGGCCGAGGCGCTGAGCCTCGCGCTGGATGCCGCAGCCGCCTACGTTTCCGGAGACATCGCCTCATGAGCCTCATCAGACTTTCCGCCGCCGTCGCAGACGCGCTCGCCAAGGGCGCCCCCGTCGTGGCGCTGGAATCGACGATCATCACCCACGGCATGCCGTGGCCCCAGAACCTCGAGATGGCCCGCAAGGTCGAGGCGGTGATCCGCGAGGAAGGTGCCGAGCCCGCGACCATCGCGGTGATCGACGGAGAGCTCTGCGTCGGGCTCGAGGATGACCAGCTCGAGGCACTGGCACAGGCCCGCGGTGTCGCCAAGCTGAGCCGCGCCGACCTCGCGGTCTGTATGGCTCAGGGCCGCACTGGCGCCACCACCGTGGCCGCCACGATGATCGCCGCCGCGCAGGCCGGCATCTCGACCTTTGCCACCGGCGGCATCGGCGGTGTTCACAGGGGCGCCGAGCAGAGCTTTGACGTCTCCGCAGACCTTCAGGAACTGGCCCAGACCGCCGTCACCGTGGTTTGCGCCGGCGCCAAGGCCATTCTCGACCTGCCCAAGACGCTGGAAGTGCTGGAAACCCTTGGTGTGCCGGTCATCGCCTATGGCCAGGACCAGTTGCCGGCCTTCTGGTCGCGCGAGGCCGGTCTGCGGGCGCCCCTGCGCATGGACACGCCGCGCGCCATCGCAGAGGCACAGGCGATGCGCTCGGCGCTGGGGCTTCCCGGCGGCCAGCTCGTGGCCAACCCGATCCCCGCCGAGGCCGAGATCGCCCGCGCCGAGATGACGCCGGTGATCGAGCGTGCCAATGCCGATGCCGAGACCCACGGCATCCGTGGCAAGGACCTCACGCCGTACCTGCTGCAGCGGATCTTCGAGCTGACCGAGGGCCGCTCGCTCGAGTCCAACATCGCGCTGGTCCTGAACAATGCGCGGCTGGGGGCACGCATCGCCAAGGAAATGAGCGCCCTGCCCCGAAATTGAGCTTTCGCTCGCGCAGCATCATTGTAGACCTGATCCCGAGCGCTTACCTTCGCTCTGGCACTCGGCTTCTGGACGGACAATGAACACCCCCTTCGACGACAAACCGCGCAGGCCGGGCCTGCTGGCCTCCCTGCGCGCGAGCTTCCTGACGGGTCTGGTGGTCATCGCCCCCATCGGCCTGACGATCTGGCTCATCTGGACCATGTTCGGCTGGGTTGACGGCTTCGTGCTGCCGCTGATCCCCGACCAGTTCAACCCCGAAGCCTATATCGGCATCAACCTGCGCGGCCTCGGCGTGATCTTCTTCCTGGTCTTCACCATCCTCGTGGGCTGGGTCGCAAAGGGGCTGATCGGGCGCTCGCTGATCCGCTTCGCCGAAACCCTTGTCGAGCGCACCCCGGTGGTGCGCACGATCTATTCCGGCATCAAGCAGATCGCCGAGACGGTCTTTGCCCAGTCCGAGCGCAGCTTCGAGAAAGCCTGCCTCGTGCAGTACCCGCGCAAGGGCATCTGGGCCATCGGCTTCATTTCGACGCAGGCCAAGGGCGAGGTCTTGGACCGTGCCGAGACCATGGGCGGGCTGATGTCGGTCTTCGTGCCGACCACGCCGAACCCGACCTCGGGCTCC
>NZ_DS022276.1:3581221-3686340 GCF_000153725.1 Salipiger bermudensis HTCC2601
GGGCGCGAAACCCCGCGTCGAACCGGTGCGCAAGGCGTCCTGAGCGCCAAATCCCGCGCCATCCGGCGCGAGTGCAGGCAAAGCGCGTGCGCCCGATCTTTGGGGATGCGCCGCGCTCTGGTTTGTGGTCGCAACCTATGGAAGAGTGTCCGCATTGCGTTGACCCATTTTCCAAAGGATGCTCCCATGGGATTTCCCCTCCCGCGTCTCACCCTGCCCGTCCTCTCCGCGCTTGCGCTGCTGCAAGGCCCGGCCCTCGCGCTCGAGCCGCTCGCCGATTTCGGTGACAACCCCGGCGCGCTTGACGCATTTCTCTACCGCCCGGACGGCCTGAGCGCTCCGGCGCCGCTGATCGTGGCGCTGCATGGCTGCCTGATGAGCGCCGCGGGCTTCGACGACGAGACCGGTCTCACCGCGCTGGCAGACGATCTGGGCGCGGTGCTCCTGCTGCCGCAGCAGCGCGAGGCCAACATGGAGCGCGGCTGCTTCCGCTGGCACGACGACGACGACAACCAGCCCGGCGAGGGCGAGAGCGCCTCGATCCTGCAGATGATCGACCAGGCACTGGCCAGCGAAGGCGCCGATCCGGCCCGCGTCTATGTCATGGGCCTGTCGGCGGGTGGCGCCATGAGCGCGGTGCTGCTCGCCAATTATCCGCACCGGTTGGCGGGCGGCGCGATCATCGCCGGGCTGCCCTACGGCTGCAACCGCCCCGCCGGGGTCTTCGATTTCAACTGGTACACGTTGCACTACAACATCTTCGCGCAGGATGGCGCCGATGCCAGCTATGCCTGTGGCATCACGCGCTTCTTCAGCGCCACCGACCGCGATGCCGAGGACTGGGCCAGCTACGTCCACGAGGTCATCGACGCAGAGCCCGAGGACTGGCCGTTGATCTCGATCTGGCAGGGCCTCGGCGACGAGACCGTCGATCCCGCGAATCTTCAGGAACTCACCGAGCAATGGACCGCCGTGATCGGCATCGACGCCCTGCCCGATGCCACCGAGCGTTTCGGACGTGCCACCCGCAACCTCTATCGCGATGACCAGGGCGAGACCCGGATCGAAAGCTGGAGCCTCGAGGGGTTTCCCCACGCGGTGCCGGTCGACACCGATGGCACGCCGGAAAGCTGCGGCTTCGAAGCCGAGTACATCACCGACGGCGGCGTCTGCGCCGTGCGTCGTATCGCGCAATTCTGGGGGCTCGCGGACTAGGCCCGGCGACACGCAGCGCGTCGCCGGGCCCGCCCGGTCAGCGGTTGTCAAGCTGGGCGCGCACGCGCGCCAGCCCGTCGCGGGTGATGCGGTAGGGCTGGCCTCCGCGCGAGCGGATCAGACGTCGTCGTCGCAGCCGCTCGAACACCGGAAGCGTGCAGTCGGTCAGGACAAAGCCGTCGCGGGTGATGCAGCTCACGGTGTGCACCTTGCCGTTCTCGGCGCGGTCGAACCGGATCGCGCCACCCTGTGCCAGCACGTGAAGCACGCGCTGTTCGTGTTTGGAAATGTTCATGGGGATGCCCGTGGATTGAACGCAAAGCATCGCCCCGTCCGGCCACCGCGCGAACGAAGCGTTTGGGTTCAGCGATCCGCGAAACGGATCGCGCGGTTGCCCGCAATCTCCAGCATCAAGTCTCCATCGATCCGGGGGGCTTCCCCGGTGCTTTGCTACATTAAGGCAGCCCGCGGCCCGGTTTCAACGCCTCCGGGCGCGCGTCGCGAAGAATTTCGCGTGTCACGCCCGCATCGGCGACGAGAACATCTCGCGCAGATCGGCGGTCTGCCGCACCCCGAGCGCGTCGCCATGCTCGCCGAGAAAGCTTCCTGCCGCGCGCCGGCCGGCGGCCTTGAGCTGCGCCACCACGCCGGGCAGCGGCACCATCTTGGTCGCCACGGACAGCGCGTTCATCAGGCTGTCGTCGGCGATCATGTGGACCCGCAGCTTCTTCATCGCGCCCTCGCGGACCGAGCCCGCCTCGATCAGGCGCTGCACGAACTCGATGGCGCGCAGCTCGCGCAGAAGCGCCGCGTTGAAGCTGATCTCGTTGATCCGGTTCTGGATCTCCGGCGGCGTCACCGGCACGGCCTCGCGCACGATCGGGTTGATGTTCACGATCACAAGATCGTCCGGCAGGCCCGGCTTGAACAGCGGGAACAGCGCCGGGTTGCCGGAATAGCCGCCATCCCAGAACGCCTCGGTGACGCCGGTTTCGGGATCGGTCAGATCCACCGCCTGGAACAGCGTCGGCAGGCAGGCGGAGGCGAGGATTGCCTCGGGGCAGAGGGTGTCGCCCTCGAACACCCGCACCTTGCCGTCGCGCACCGCGGTGGCCGAGACGAAGAACTCAGGCCCTGCATCGGCGCAGATATCGGCAAACTCCATGCGCCGCAGGATGTCCTCGAGCGGGTTGCGATAGAGCGGCCCCCAGGCATAGGGCGACAGCATCCGCCCCACGCTCTCTCCGGCGGCAAAGGGCAGCGAATACTGTACCGCGCTGCTGACGGTGCCCGGATGCGGCAGCCAGGCATGCATCCATTCCGGGATCGAGATGTCGCGCAGCCCCGCGACCTCGTGCCAGAGCCAGTCCAGCGTCTCGCGTGCGCCCTCGCGCCCGCCGCGCACCAGTCCCGCCTTCAGCGCCGCGCCATTGAGCGCCCCCGCCGAGGCCCCCGAGATCCCGGCGATCTCGAGGTCGTCTTCCTCGAGCAGCGGTCGAGCACCCCCCAGGTGAAGGCACCATGCGCACCACCGCCTTGCAGCGCGAGGTTGATCCGCCGTGTCATCGCCATCCCCTTTTCAATACGCCCGTGTTTCTTCTGGCCAGAAATATCCCGGGGTGAATTGGCCAAAGGCCAAGAGGGGCAGCGCCCCTCCCGGCCCGTCGCCTACGGTCGCCCGGGGCTCGCCGCCTCAGAGCGCCGTCCAGCCGCCATCGACCGAGATCGTCGTGCCAGTGATCTGTGCTGCCGCGTCCGAGCACAGGAACACAGCCGTGCCGCCGATCTGCTCGGTGGTGGCAAACTCCTTCGAGGGCTGGCGCTCGAGGATCACCTTCTCGATCACCTCGTCCTCGGTCATGTCGTATTTCTTCGCCGTGTCCGGGATCTGCGCCTCGACCAGCGGCGTCTTGACGTAGCCCGGGCAGATCGCGTTTGCGGTGATCGGTTCCTTCGCGGTCTCCAGCGCCACCACCTTGGTCATGCCCACCACGCCATGCTTGGCCGCCACGTAGGCCGACTTGTAGGGCGAGGCGGTCAGCCCATGCGCCGAGGCGATGTTGACCACCCGGCCCCAGCCTGCCTGCCGCATCATCGGCAGCGCCGCGGCAGTACAGTGATAGGCCGAACTCATGTTGATGGCGATGATCGCGTCCCATTTCTCGACCGGGAACTCGTCGATCGGCGAGACGTGCTGGATGCCGGCATTGTTCACCAGGATGTCGCAGGCACCGGCTGTCTCGATGAGCGCGCGGCACTCGTCGCCCTTGGACATGTCCGCCTGGATGTAGCGGGCCTCGACGCCGAACTCCTTGCCGAGATCTTCGGCGAGCTTGTGGTCCTCGGCGTTGTCGGTGAAGGAATTCAGCACCACCGAGGCGCCGGCCCGCGCCAGTTCGCGCGCGACGCCAAGCCCGATGCCCGAGTTCGAGCCGGTGATGATTGCGGTCTTGCCCTTGAGAGACATGTGAAACTCCTCGCTTTTCTCAGTGGCAGCATAGCAATGCTGCACCTGCAAGATAAGCGAATTCGGGATCTGCCGGTTCCGCAATCTCGGCTTCACGGTTTCGCGACAAGAACTGCCTTGCGCTCGACGCGAACAGGCCGCAAAAGCGCCGCACCAGTTCGGCTACAGACCAAAAAAAACGCCGGCACAAGGCCGGCGTTCAGTCATTGAGGCAGGTTTCATACAGGCAAGAAACCTATCGAGCAGTGCCCTTGTTATACGCGCTTTACCGCTGGAGTCCAAGCTAAAAGTTTGAAAAGACGTGAAAGCCCCGGTACCCTCCGGGGCCAAGAAAACAAGGGCAGTGAAGGATTGTTTCAGCAATGATGGCCGATTATTTCGCGCGCCGCACGGTCGGCGCATTGGCGCTCGGGGCGATTCTGGCCTGCGGTGGAATCGCCTCCGCCGAGCCCGCCCATGGCATCGCTATGTATGGCGCGCCTGCCCTGCCCCCAGATTTTCATCACCTGCCCTACGCCAACCCCGACGCACCCAAAGGCGGCCGACTGGTCACCGGCGAGACCGGCAGTTTCGACAGCCTCAATCCGCACATCCTGAAGGGCTCGGTGCCGTGGCAACTCCGCTTCCTCGCCTATGAGAGCCTGATGGGCCGCAGCTGGGACGAGCCGTTCTCGCTCTACGGTCTGCTTGCCGAGACCATCGAGACCGGTCCGAATCGTGACTGGGTGGAATTCACGCTACGCGACGAGGCTCGCTTCTCGGATGGCAGCCCGGTCACCGTCGAGGACGTGATGTGGAGCTACGAGACACTCGGCACTGAGGGCCACCCGCGCTACCGTGGCGCCTGGAGCCAGGTCGAGAGCATGGAGCAGACCGGCCCGAACAAGATCCGCTTCACCTTCGCCACCGACGACCGCGAGCTGGCGCTGATCATCGGCATGCGCCCGATCCTGAAAAAGGCGCAGTGGGAGGGCCGCGATTTCGCCTCCAGCGGGCTCGACGTGGTGCCGATCACCTCGGCGCCTTACGTCATCGACGATTTCGAGGCCGGCCGCTTCGTCTCGCTCAAGCGCAACCCCGATTACTGGGGCAAGGACCTGCCCTTCATGACCGGCCAGGCCAATCTCGACGAGATCCGCATGGAGTTCTTCGGCGACGGCACGGTGCAGTTCGAGGCCTTCAAGGCCGGCGCGCTCAACGCCCTGCGCGAGAACAACGCCGAGAAATGGGAAACCCAGTACGATTTCCCGGCCGTGCAGCGCGGCGATGTGGTGAAATCCGAGATCCCCCATGGCCGCCCCACCGGCATGACCGGGTTCGTGATGAACACCCGCCACGGCGTCTTTGCCGACTGGCGCGTGCGTGCGGCGATGATCCACGCCTTCAACTTCGAATACATCAACGAGACCATGACCGGCTCGCGCCAGCCGCGCATCACCTCGTATTTCTCCAACTCCGACCTCGCGATGAGCGCCGGGCCGGCCGAGGGCCGGGTGCGCGAGCTGCTGGAGCCCTTCGCCGACGACCTGCTGCCCGGTGCGCTCGAGGGCTATGCCCTGCCCGAAGGTGACGGCAGCGCCCGCAACCGGCGCAACATCCGCGCCGCGATGGGTCTGATGGAAGAGGCCGGCTGGACGGTGCAGGACGGCGTGATGAAGAACGCCGACGGTCAGCCCTTCAGCTTCGAGGTGGTGCTCAACCAAGGTGCCGGCGAAGAGCAGTCGATCATCGACATCTACGTGCAGGCGCTGCAGCGCATGGGCATCGCGCCGCGCGTCACGGTGATCGACTCGGCGCAGTACAACGAGCGCGTCAACCGCTTCGATTTCGACATGACCTTCTTCCGCCGCGGCATCTCGCTCAGCCCGGGCAACGAACAGCGTCTCTACTGGGGCTCGGACGCGGCGACGCAGGAGGGCTCTCGCAACCTGATGGGCATGCAGTCTCCGGCGGCGGACGCGATGATCGACACGCTGCTCAACGCCACCAGCCGCGAGGATTTCGTCGCTGCGTCGCGCGCGCTCGACCGGGTCCTGACCACCGGGCGCTACGTGATCCCGATCTACCAGTGGAACATCTCGCGCATTGCCCATGCCAAGGAACTGACCTTTTCCGAGACCACCCCCGTCTATGGCGACTGGATCGACTGGATGCCGAACGCCTGGTGGTGGCAGGACCAGTGAAACCCGTGTAGACTTGCGCCCGACCGGGCGATCGAACCCGGACATTAGCAAGACCAACAAGAACAAACCACGAGCAGAACAATGAAACGGGCACTTCTCATCACCGCACTGGCGGTCACCCTTGGCGGCTGCGCCACCATTGATGGCGTCGGACAGGATATCTCGAACGGGGCGCGTACCGTCGAAAGCTGGTTCTGATCGCGCTATCCGACCTTTTGGCACGTTCCCGTGCGCCTCGCCCCGGTCTAACCTGAGCCACGGGCAGAGGAGATAGAGGATGAGCGACCGCGTGGAGCTTTTGAGCGAGAGCCGACCGATCCGGGCACTGGTTGTCGATGACCACCCGCTGTTTTGCGACGCGCTGACCCTGACCCTGCAGTCGATCTCGGATTTCGAAGAGATCCGCAGCGCCGGCACGCTGGAGAAGGCGCTGGAGATCACTGCGCAGGGAGAGGCGCCGGATCTGGTGATTCTCGACCTCAACCTGCCCGACGTGCACGGGCTCGACGGTCTGGTGCGGATGCGCAATGCCGCACCGCGCGCCGCCATCCTCATCGCCTCGTCGATGGCCGACAATCGCATGATCAGCCACGCGCTCAAGGCCGGGGCCAACGGCTTCGTGCCCAAGCACTCGCAGCGCTCGGTGTTCCGCCGCGCCTTCGAGGCGGTGGGCCGTGGCGAGCCTTTCGTGCCGGATGGCTACATCGACCCCCGCGAGCCCGAGAGCGGCGCGGGCCCCGACGACGCGCTGGCACGGCTCGCGACTCTGACGAACCAGCAGGCGCGCATCTTGTCTCTGATCTGCGAGGGCAAGCTCAACAAGCAGATCGCCTACGACCTCACCATCGCCGAGACCACGGTGAAGGCGCATGTTACCGCGATCATGCGCAAGCTCGGGGTGCACAGCCGCACCCAGGCGGTGCTGATCGCGCAGGAGGCCAACTTCAACCGGGTCTTGCCAAGCGAAGGGGCCGCGCCGTAACCTGCCGTGCACATCGCAAGGGGAGGTGATGTCGTGGACGGAGCACAGACGCGCTCCGCAGGGAGGGGAACGGACCCGGCCGGGGCCCTGCGCGTGGCGCAGGTCGAAAGCACCGCAGAGGATCCGATTGCGGCGATTGCAGCTGAGCTTGGCGGTGGCCCGTTCGAGTTGGTCTGTCTTTTCGCCTCTCCCGAAGCGGATTTCATTGCGCTGAACGACGCCGCCATCGGCGCGTTCGGCGGGGCCGACGTGTTTGCCTGCACCACCGCCGGCGAAATCGGCCGGGCCGGCTACGAGGAAGGCCAGATCATTGCCATCGCCTTCCCCTCCGCGCTGTTCGCGGTCGATGCGCTGGCCATCGACGGGCTCGACGCGCTCGACGACAGGCAGGTCATCGACCAGCTGATGCAGCGGCGCATGGCGCTCAATGTCGACGCGCCGGACAAGCCCTACGAGTTTGCGTTCCTGATGGTCGACGGGCTGTCGCTCCAGGAAGAGAACGTCGCCACGATCCTCGCCTCGGCGATGGGCCAGATGCCGCTCTTCGGTGGCTCCACCGGCGACGGCACCGATTTCGGCGCGACCTGGCTGTCCTACAACGGCAAGATCCGCAGCAACGCGGCGCTTTTGGCGCTGGTGCGCAGCCGCTGTCCGGTGAAGGTGTTCAGCATCGATCACCTCGTTCCCACGACGACACGCATGGTGGTGACCCGCGCCGCGCCAGATCACCGCACCGTGCAGGAGATCAACGCCGAACCCGCGGCGCAGGAATATGCCCGGCTGCTCGGCATGCGGCCCGAGCAGCTCGACACCTTCACCTTCGCCACCCACCCGGTCGTCGTCCGGCTGGGCGACAGCCACCACGTGCGCTCGATCCAGAAGGTCGGAGACAAGGGCGAGCTGGTGTTCTTCTCGGCGATCAACGAGGGCATGGTTCTGACCCTCGCAGAACGACAGGACATGGCCAGCCATCTCGATCAGGCTCTGGGCGCGCTCTCGGAGACGGAAGCCCCGGAGCAGATCCTCGGGTGCGACTGCCTGCTGCGTCGCCTCGAGGCCGGCCAGTTCCAGGAGACCCGCGCGGTCTCGGACGTGCTCACGCGGCACAACGTGGTGGGGTTCAACACTTATGGTGAGCAGATCGGCGCGCTGCACGTGAACCAGACCTTCACCGCGGTGGCGTTCTACCCCGCCGAGGACGAGGATCGGCCCTGATGTCGCTGATCAATCCCGATGACAGCCTGGAACGGCAGAACCAGAAGTTGCTGCGGATCGTCGAGACGCTGATGAACCATGTCGAGCATGGCAATGGCCAGTCCGGCGAGGCCTATGCCCAGTTCGAACGCGCCGCCCTGCTGGAAAAGCGGGTCCGCGAGCGCACGCTCGAGCTTGAGCGCACGCTCAACCTGCTGCACGATTCGAACGCCCAGCTTGCCCAGGCCCACGAGGAGACCGAGACCGCGCGGCGCAACCTCGCCGACGCCATCGAGACGATCTCGGAGGGCTTCGCCCTGTTCGACGGCGACGACGTGCTGGTGATGTGCAACTCGCGCTTCTGCCGCGATTTCCGCGACACCGTGCGCGATCTGCGCCCGGGGCTGTCCTTCGAGGGCTACGTGCGCCATGTCAGCCGCTCGCGGCACCTGTCACTGCCCGAGGGGCTGTCGCCCGACGCCTGGGCGGCGGACCGGATGCGCAAGCATACCGACCGGCGGGTCATGTTCAACGTGCGCCACGGACAGGACCGCTGGCTGCAGGTCTCGGAACACCGCACCGCCAATGGCGGCACGGTGATCCTGCAGACCGACGTGACCGACATCATCCGGCTCGAGCGGCAGGAACGGCTCAAACTCAAGGACAAGCAGACGCGGATGATCCGCGCCACGCTCGATCATCTCGACCAGGGGGTCTGCATCTTCGACGAGGGCGCGCATCTGGTGGCGTGGAACGAGAAGATCGGGACCTTGATGAACCTGCCCGCACGGCGGCTGCATCTGGGCGCCTCCTTCGACGGGCTGATGGAACAGGTCGAGCAGAATTTCCGCTTCTCACAGGAGAGCGACCGCGACCTGTTCCGAAGCTGGACCGAGCGCGGCGGCCGTCGTGGTCCGATCAGCTTCGAGCTCAGCCGCGACGGCGGCATCGTGCTGCGCTTCTTCGGGCGCGGTATGCCCGATGGCGGTTTCCTGTTCTCCTGCACCGACGTCACCGCCGAGCGCGAGGCCGCGCGCCGCCTGACCGAGGTCAACGAGATGCTCGAGCAGCGCGTGATGGAGCGCACGCTCGAGCTCGAAGACGCGCTCTCGGCCGCCGAGCGCGCCAACGCCTCGAAGTCGCGCTTCGTGGCGGCGGCGAGCCACGATCTCCTGCAGCCGCTCTCTGCGGCCAAGCTGTTCATCTCGTCGCTCTCGGAGAAAAGCGCAGATGCCGGCGACAAGGCGGTGCTCGACAAGGCGGAGTCGGCGCTGACCTCGGCGGAACAGCTGATCGACGCGCTGCTCGACATCTCCAAGCTGGAATCCGACGGGCTGAAGTTCGACATCCGCCCGGTGGCGCTGCGCGAGATCTTCTCGCGTCTGCGCGACGAGATGGAGGTTCTGGCCGCCCGCAAGGGACTGAAATTGCGGATGATAGACAGCGACCTGACCGTCGAGACCGACCCGGCCTACCTGCGCCGGGTGGTGCAGAACCTCGTGGCCAACGCCATCCGCTACACCGAAACCGGACGCGTGGTGATCGGTGTGCGCCGCCGCGGCGGCACCGCCCGGATCGAGGTCTGGGACACCGGGCCGGGCATCGCAGAGGAGGACCAGTCGGCGATCTTCGAAGAGTTCCGCCGCCTCGACACACGAGCCTCGAGCAATGACGGCCTGGGGCTCGGCCTCGCCATCGTCGAGCGCGCCTGCGCAAGGCTGGGGCACCCGCTGGGCCTCTGGTCCGAGCCCGGGCGCGGCTCGTGCTTCATGGTGAGCCTGCCGGTCGTGGGCAGCAGCGCGCCGGCGCGGCCCGCGGCGCTTGGGCCGGCACGCCCGCAGGGCCTGGCTCAGGCGGGGCTGATCGTGCTGCTGGTGGAGAACGATCCGCAGCTGCGCCGCGCGATGACGGTGCTGATGGAGAGCTGGGGGGTGAACGTGATCGAGGCCGAGGATGCGGTCAGCGCGCTCGACCTGCTGGCGGATCTCGAGATCGTGCCGGATGCGCTGCTGCTCGACTACCAACTCGGCGCCGGCATGTCCGGCACACAGCTCTTCGGCGAGATCACCACCCGCATGGGCCGCCTGCCCTGCGCCATCGTCTCGGCGGACCGGTCGGAGGCGCTGCGCGAGGCCTGCGCGGCCCTTCAGATCGAGCTCTTGTCGAAGCCGGTCGACCGGCACCGGCTGGGCCGGTTCTTCGACGCGGTGGTGCGCGGCACGCTGGCGGCGGAGTGAGCGGCGTTCAGCGTGCCTTGAAAAGTCCGCCGAGAATGCCGCGCACAAGCCGCTTGCCGGTGGTGCCCGAAAGCTCCTTGAGCACCGCCTGCCCCAGCGCCTCACCGATGGAGTTCGGCGCGCTGTAGCGGCTGGAGCGCGCTTTGCTCGCGGTCTTGCGCATCGGCTTGGCACGCGGGGTGGGATCGTAGCGCCGCGCGCGGTTGTACTCGCGGATCATGTCGCCGGCGTCCCCGGTCTCTGGCCGGTCCGCTGCGGCGCGCTCTGCCTCCTCCGCTGCCTGCGCCGCCTCATCGGCCCGTGCCTTGAGGATCTCGTAGGCCGAATGCCGGTCGAGCGGCGTGTCGTATGTCTTGCCCATTGGCGAGGCCGCCAGCACCGCCGCGCGCTCCTCAGCCGTGATCGGCCCAAGCTGCGACGAGGGCGGTCGGATCAGGGTCCGCTGCACGATGCCCGGCACGCCCTTCTCCTGCAGCATCGAGGTCACCGCCTCTCCGGTGCCGACCTCACGGATCGCCACCTCGGTGTCGAAGGCGGGGTTCGGGCGATAGGTCTCGGCCGCCTGCCGCAGGGCCTTCTTGTCGCGTGCGGTGAAGGCGCGCAGCGCGTGCTGCACCCGGTTGCCGAGTTGCCCGAGAATGTCCTCGGGGATGTCGTCGGGGTTCTGGGTGATGAAATACACCCCCACCCCCTTGGAGCGGATCAGCCGCGCCACCTGCTCGACCTTGTCGACCAGCGCCTTTGGTGCGTCGTCGAACAAAAGATGCGCCTCGTCGAAGAAGAACACCAGCTTCGGCTTGTCGGGATTGCCGACCTCGGGCAGCTCCTCGAAAAGCTCCGACAGCAACCACAGCAGGAACGTGGCGTAGAGCCTGGGGGCGCCCATCAGCGCGTCGGCGGCAAGGATGTTGACGTGGCCACGCCCGTCCGGGGCGCAACGCATCAAGTCCGCCAGCGCCAGCGCCGGCTCGCCGAAGAGCCTGTCGCCGCCCTGGTTCTCGAGCACCAGGAGCCGGCGCTGGATCGCACCGATCGAGGCGGTCGAGACGTTGCCATAGCGAAGCGACAGCTCTTTCGCGTTCTCGCCGACCCAGACCAAAAGCGCCTGCAGGTCCTTGAGATCCAGAAGCGGGAGCCCCTGCTCGTCCGATAGCCGGAAGGCGATGTTGAGCACGCCCTCCTGCGCATCGGTCAGCTCGAGCAGTCGCGCCAGCAAGAGCGGCCCCATCTCGGCCACGGTGGTGCGCACCGGGTGGCCCTGCGCGCCGAACAGGTCCCAGAACACCGCCGGGAAGGCGGCATAGGTGAAGTCGTCGAAACCGATCGTGGCATTGCGCTTGGCAAAGGCCTCATGCAGCTCGCCCTCCGCGCTGCCGGCTTTGCACAGCCCCGAGAGATCCCCCTTCACATCGGCAAGGAAGACCGGAACGCCGGCGGCCGAGAAGCCTTCGGCGAGGATCTGCAGCGTCACCGTCTTGCCGGTGCCGGTGGCGCCCGCGATCAGCCCGTGCCGATTTGCGTATTTCAGCGCCAGATGCTGCTTGTCGCCGTAGCCCTCTCCGCCACCGCCTAAAAAAACGCCACTCTCCATGCCGGACCTCCACGCGCGTGCGCCTCGACCATACAATCTTAACCTTTTGAGGCCAGTATCTTTTTTGCCCGGGGCATCATGTCCTCTCCTGCTTCGGGCAGACTTCCTCCCTGTCAGACTGGCCGCGCTCTCGGGCGCGGCCTTTTTATGCAGTTGTGATCGCGCTGACGTGAGAAACCCTGTTGACCGCCTCATGAGAGTTTCGTAGCGTTCGGCCAATGACAAAGCCGGCCGGTCCGGCAGGGAGCAAGGGGGAAGGGACCATCTGGTCCCTTTTCTCTTTTGTTCCACCGGCTTGCGGCTTCCCGCCATTGTGTCCGGGGCGCGGCAATTCCGGCCTGACACCGCGTCGGCGCCGTGATACTCGGACGAGGACTCATGACCATTCCGAGGGAGTTTCCATGACCAGACTGCTTTCCGCCCTGTGGGCCCTGCCGCTCGTGGCCGGCCTCTCTGCCGCACCGGCATTTGCCCAGGACAGCGCGCAGTCCTCCGAGCAGCCAGCAGAACAGCCCGCTGAACAGTCGCAGAGCCCCATCGGCGGTGCGCTGAGCATGGGGGAATCCGACGCTGACGCCACCCCCGGCAACCCGCAGGCCGAGACCTACACCAAGTCGACCCACGGCGACTGGGACGTGCAGTGCCTGCGCGTGCCCGAGGGCACCAACGCCGAGGACCCCTGCCAGATGTACCAGCTTCTCAAGGACGAGAACGGTGGTGACGTGGCCGAAGTCAGCGTGTTCCGCCTGCAAAACGGTGGCCAGGTCGTCGCCGGCGGCACCTTTGTCGTGCCGCTCGAGACGCTGCTGACCCAAAAGCTCTCCATCTCCGTCGATGGCGGTCAGGCCAAGCGCTACGATTTCTCGTTCTGCACGCAGGTTGGCTGCTATGCGCGCGTGGGCTTCACCGCCGACGACATCGCCCGCTTCAAGGCCGGCAGCGCCGCAACGGTCGCCATCGTGCCCGCGCTGGCACCCGACCAGCGCGTCGAGCTCGAGATGTCGCTGTCGGGCTTCACCGCGGGCTTCGACGAGACCTCCGAGCTGCGCCAGTAAGCGCGACCTGACACGGACCAGAAACAAAAGGGCCGCGGGAACATCCCGCGGCCATTTTCATGAGCCCCGGCCGGGCGGCTCAGCCCCGCCCCAGCCCCTCCAGCACCGCCTGCGCAGCGCGGTCGCCCGGGTGCGGGCCACCGCGGCCCAGCCGCTCCATGGTCAGCGCCATCGCTTCGACCTGCGCCTGCGGCGCCTCGAGCACGGACAGCAGCGCATCGGCGATCGGGGCGGGACGGCATGCCTTTCCGATGAACTCAGGGACGGCGCGGGTCTCGGACACGAGGTTGACCAACGTCACCGTGTCGACTAGCAGCATCCGCCCGATGATCTCGCGCGAGAGCCAGCCCATGTCATAGGCCACCACCATCGGCGTGCCGGCCGCGGCCAGCTCGAGCGAGACCGTGCCAGACGCCGCGAGCGCTACGTCGGAGGCGGCGAAGGCAGCGCGCTTCTCGGCGGCCATATCCTCACCCAGCTTGCGCGGGTCGAGGACCAGCGGCGGCTCCGCCCAGCCTGCGCAGAGCTCTTCGACCATCGGTGCCACCGGGGCTGCGGCGGGCAGGACGAAGCGCAGATCCGGGCGTTCCTGCTGCAACCGAGCGACCACGTCCCCGAAGACCGGCGCGAGGCGCGACACCTCGGAGCGGCGCGAGCCAGGCAGGATCAGCGCGACGGGCGCGTCTCCAAGATCGTGGCGCTGGCGGAAGGCCGCAACGTCATCGTCGCCGGCCTGCGGCTCGGTCACCACCGGGTGGCCGACAAAATCGCAGCGCATCCCGGCGGCTTCCATGTAGGGCGGCTCGAAGGGCAGCAGCGCCAGCACCTGATCGACATGGCGCGCCATCTTGGTGGCGCGCTTCGGACGCCACGCCCAGACCGTGGGCGCCACGTAATGCACCACGCGGATGTCGGAGCGCGCCTTGACGAGCTCGGCCACCCGCAGCGAGAATTCCGGCAGGTCGACGGTGATCAGCACGTCCGGCTTGGCGGCGATGATCGCCTCGGCGGTCTCGCGGATGCGGGCCTTGAGCTTGCCGTACTGGCGCAGGATCTCGGTGATCCCCATGACCGAGATCTCGTCCATGGGAAACAGGCTCTCGAGTCCCTGCCCGATCATCCGCTCGCCGCCGATACCGGTGAACTGGACCTCGGGCACCCTGGCCTTGAGACCCTCCATCAGCGACGCGCCGAGCTTGTCGCCCGAGGGCTCGCCTGCCGTGATATAAACCTTCATGCGTCGCGCTCCCGCACCCAGAGAAACAGCCCGGCGGCGTCGAGCGCCTCGATCATCGCGGGCCGGTCGACCGTCATCACGCCGCCTGCTGAAAGCACGATGCCCGAGAGCCCCGCCCGGACGGCACCCTCAGCCGTGCGGGGGCCGACCACCGGCAGATCGGCGCGATGGTCCTGCCCCGGCTTCTCGGCCTTGTAGAGCACGCCGCCAGCGGCGGCCTCGAGCGAGTCGATCATCGCATCGGTGCCGGCCTCGTCCTCGCGGGCCAGCACCGCGCCGTCTCGGATCACGCAGGCCTGCCCGAAATCGCGTGCGCCCTGCTCGCGACTGACCTGATCGCCCAGCCGTGCCGCGCCGATGTCGGCGGCCCCGGGCTGCACCTGCGTCAGAACGCCTGAAGGTGGCAGCAGGTCAGGGGCGGCCTCGTGCGCCCCCACGACCTCGAACCCCGCGCCCTCGAGCAGACCGATGACAATTCGCAGCGCCCCATCGTCGCCGCGCTTCAACGCACGACGAAAGGCCGGCAGCATCAGCACAGTGCGCCAATCGAGCTGGGTCAGCCGGATCTCGGGACGCGCAACGCGGCCGACCATGCAGATCCGGGTCACGCCGCGCTTTCGTAGCCAGTGCAGGAAGCTGCCCAGCGTCTCGATCCGGAAGCTGCGGTCGACCGCAAGCCCCTCGGGCATATGCGGCTCGAGCGCGCAGATCAGAGGGCGCTCCGGGCAGGCGTCGGCCACCGCGCGGGGCAAGGCGCCCTGCCCTGCGATCAGCGCCAGCATGCGCTCAGCCCGGGGTCAGGAAATGACGATCACTGTCGCCGAGGATGAAATCGACGATCTCGCGCACATGCTCGCTTTGGGTCTCGTCACCGAGCCGCTTGGCGCGGTCGGCAAACGCCCCCTCGCCCTGCGCAAGCATCTGGAACGCGGCGCGCAGTGCGGTGATGTCGGCCCGGCTCACGCCGCGGCGCTTGAGCCCCACGAGGTTGAGCCCGTCGAGCTTGCCGCGCGGCGCCTGCACGAGGCCGTAGGGGATCACGTCGTTGGTGACCATGGTCACCGCGCCGATGATCGCGCCCTGCCCGATGCGCACCCACTGGTGCACGCCCGAAAGCCCGCCGACGATGACATCATCGGCGATCACGCAATGCCCGGCCACGGCGGAGTTGTTGACCAGGATCACCCGGTCGCCAACCTGCACGTCATGCGCGACGTGGCAGCCGGCCATGAACAGACCGTCATCGCCGACGCTGGTCACCCCGCCACCGCCCTCGGTGCCGGAATTCATCGTGACATGCTCGCGGATGCGGTTGCGCTTGCCGATCACAAGACTGGTGCTCTCGCCGCGGAACTTGAGGTCCTGCGGGATCTCGCCGATCACCGCGAAGGGAAACACCACGGTCTCCTCTCCGATCTCGGTCTTGCCGGTGACCACGACGTGTGATTTCAGCTCGACGCGCGGGCCGAGAACGACCTCGGGGCCGACATGGCAGAACGGGCCGATGATGCAGCCCTCGCCGATCTGCGCCCCGTCCTCGACGATGGCGCCGGGATGGATCTGTGTCTCGGTCACGTCGGCAGGTCCATCATCGCGGTGAACTCGACCTCGCAGGCCATTTCGCCCTCGACCTCGGCCACGCCGCCGAATTTCCAGACCTTGCCGCCGGGCTTGCCGCGCAGCGTGGTGAGGTTCATGCGCAGTTGGTCGCCCGGCACCACCATGCGGCGGAACTTGCACTTGTCGATGGCCATGAAATAGACCTTCAGGTCCTTGTCCGCGAGATCGAGCGCGGTGCCCACCATCACGGCGGCGGTCTGCGCCATGGCCTCGGCGATGGTCACGCCCGGCATGATCGGCTGGCCCGGAAAGTGGCCCTGGAAATGCGGCTCGTTCATGGTCACATTCTTGATGCCGACCGCCGACTTGTAGCCGTCGATCTCGACCACCCGGTCAACCAGGAGGAACGGGTAACGGTGCGGCAGAATGCGCTGGATCAGCTGGATATCCGCGGTGAGCAACGTGTCGGTCATGGTGTTTTCCTGTCGATCTGTCGCCCCGTCCCTAGCAACAGCGGCGTGACGGGGCAAGCGTCGAGGCCAGATCAGGGCTGAGCCGGAGCCTCGGACGCCTCGGACCCATCGCCGATCTCGGCGTCGATGCGGGCGATGGCCGCGTCGGTGATGTCGATCACGTCGGCCGAGAGAAACAGCGAGCGCTTCTCGAGGATCACCACGGCACCGGCCTCGCGCATGATCTGTTCGATCACCGGCTCAGAGGCCGTGATGAACTCGCGGCGAAGCCGTTCGGAGAGTTCGCCGACCGCACGGGCCTTGGCGTCCTGTTCACGGCGCAGCCCCTGCACCTTCTGATCGAACGCATCCGCGAGCGCACGGAACTCCATCGGGTCGAGTGTTGCGCGCTTCTCGGTAAGCTCGCGCTCCTCCGACGTAAGCTCGGCCTCGATGCGGCGGTTCTCGGCGGCGATCTCGGTCCCCTCCTGCTCGAGCCTCTCGGCCACCCGCTCGCCATACGCGCTCTCGGCGAACAGCCGGTCGAACTCGATCGTGAGAAAGTCGCTTTCGACGATGCCGGGATCCGCGCCCTGTGCGGACGCGGCCCCTGCGGCCAATCCGAGGCCGAGCGCGAGGACGAGATGCCTCAGGGCCCGGATCATCTCAGAACTCTGTCGAGACGGTCAGGCTGAAGTTCTGTTCGCGGTCCTCGTCTTCCTTGACCAGGGGACGCGAGAAGTTCAGCCGGAGCGGCCCGAGCGCGGAGTCCCAGAACACCGAGAAGCCGATCACGTGACGCAGGCTGAAATCCTCGTAGAGGATGTCGTTCGTTGTCGTCGACGTGGTCGCGTCATCAAGCCCCCAGACCGATCCCATGTCGTAGAACAGGCCGCCGGTGATGCCGTATTCATCCGGCAGACCGATGGGGAATTCCGCTTCGAGCCGCATCACGGCGAAGTAGTTGCCGCCCAGCGAGTCGTCCACGTCCTCTGCGTCGTTGAATTCCCGCGGCCCGATGCCGCCGTACTCAAAGCCACGGAGCGTGGAGTCGTTCAGACGGAAGCGGTCGGTGACTCGGCTGCGGCCGCTGGTGTAGTTCAGCGCCCCGGCCTCGAAGGTGGCCCTCAGGGTGACTTCCTCGTTCCAGACGCGTTGCTGCGCAACGGCACGGAGGTTGGTCTCAATAAAGCTGGTATCGCCGCCGAGCCCGCCGAAATCCTGCCCGAACTCAAGCAGAACACCGGCGTTCGGATCAAGGCCGTCGCGCCGTGTGTCCCAGCTGAACGTGTAGCCGAGGCTGCTGTCCCAGCGCTCGCCGAGGTCTTCCTCGGCGCGGATGATCTGGCCGGCATCGCCGTCGTCGGTGTTGAGGATGTCGCTGTATTCCAGCGTGTAGCGCAGGCTGAGACGGCCGAAATCAGAAACCGGGAAGCCGATGCTCGGACGGAAGACGCCGCGGCCGGTGTCGAACTCGGCATATTCCTGCTCGGTCGCGGAGTAGCTGGCGCCGAGGCCAAAGGTCAGGTCACGGCCGAGGAAGCGCGGCTCGACGAAGTTGAACGAGTAGTTGTTGTTGGTCGAGGCGGTGCTGACCCCGGCGGACAGACGCTGCCCGCGGCCAAGGAAGTTGCGTTCGCTGAAGGACAGCGACAGGCCCAGACCGTTCGAGGTCGAGTAGGAGCCGCCGAAACCGATCGAGCCGGTCGGCTGTTCCTCGACGTTGACGTCGATGATCACCTGCTGCGGCGTGGTGCCTTCGCGGGCATTCACATCCGCCTCGGAGAAAAATCCCAGCGCGCGGATGCGCTCGGCGGATTGGCGGATGGCGCGCGGATTGAACGGATCGCCTTCGACCGTGTCGAACTGCCGCCGCACGACGCGGTCGAGCGTGGTCGTGTTGCCCTCGATGTCGATGCGCTCGACGAAGATTCGCTCGCCGCGGGTCATCTCGAAGGCCACGTCGAGGGTCTGGGTGCGATCGTTGCGGGTGATGCGCGGATTGACCCGCACAAAGGTCAGCCCTTCCTGCACGCCGAGCCGCTCGAGACGCGCAATCTCGTTCTCGATCGTGGACGGAGAGTAGGTCTGGCCCGACTTCATCTTGATGGCGTCGCGGAACAGCAGGGTATCGACCTCGGGCAGATCGGACTGCACGCTGATCTCGCCGATATCGAACTGCTGCCCTTCCTCGATGTTGAAGGTCACGAAATACGCGTCGCGCTCCGAGGCCAGCTCGGTATTCACACCGGTGATGCGGAAGTCGACATAGCCGCGCGAGGCGTAGAAATCCTGCAGCAGCTGGCGGTCGAACTCGATCCGGTCGGCGATGAAGGTGTCCGCAGTGATGATCGCGCGCAGCAGGCCAGCCTGCTTGGTCTCGAGCACGCGGCGCAGACGGCGGTCGCTGAACTCGGTGTTGCCGACAAAGGAGATGCGCTCGACCTCGGTGACGCCGCCTTCGAAGATCTCGTAGACCAGATCAACGCGGTTGTCCGAACGCCGGATCAGCTTGGGCGTCACCCGTGCTGCGATGCGACCCTGCTGGGTGTAGGCCTCGGCAATGGCATTGGCGTCCTGCTCGGCGGCACTCGGGCTGTAGACCCGGCGCGGCTGCGTGGCGACGATGGCCGCGAGATCCTCGTCCTTGATCCGGCGGTTGCCTTCAAAGGCGATGCGGTTGATCGTCGGATATTCGGTGACGCGGATCACCAGCGTGTTGCCCTGCGGCACGATCTCGACCGTCTCGAACAGGCCGGAGGCGACGATCCGCTGATACGCCGCGTTCAGCTCGCCGCCCGAAACCTGTGCCCCGCGCGCGATGCCCGCATAGCTGAGGATGGTGCCGGCCTCGATCCGCTGGTTGCCCTCGATCGAGACGTTGCTGAAAGAGAAGGTCTGGGCTTGGGACGGCACCGGGAGCGCCGTGAAAGCCACTGATATTGCGACAGAAAGCGCCGCTAGCGAGCTGCCAATTTTAAGATTGCGCGCGCCACGCAGGAGGCTGGCCCCTGAAAGCCCTTGGGTCATCCTTCAATCCACTCCGCCTTTATTTTTCAACGTGAGTATCGGGATTGAAGTACCTTGTCAAAAGCCGAAACGGCCCGTTTTCAGAGCGATCCCAGAAAGGCGCCCAAATACAACGCGCCCGCAATCGCGAGGACGCTGAGAACGCGATCCAGGTTGATCATGACGAGCAGGCCGAGGCCGCGATATCCGGTTTGAAGCGTGTGCATGGTGGTCCAGCCGGTTTCCAGAAATTGGTTTCCGAACCGTTCCTAGCCCCCCATTGCGGCTGTTTTGCGGCATAGCCCGCACGAAAACGCGGCGTCGGTTTCCGTGCGGGAGACTGTCCCTCAGGGACAGAAGAGATCGTTGGTCAGCGCAAAGGTCATCAGCGACAGAATCAGGACCAGGCCGATGGACATCAGCACGTTCAGCGCCTTGTCCGAAGGCGGCTTGCCGGTCACCGCTTCCCAGGCGTGGAACACGAGGTGGCCGCCGTCGAGCACCGGCACCGGGAACAGGTTCAGCAGGCCCACCGCAGTAGACAGCACCGCGATGAAGGTGATGAAGCTCTGGCCGCCCTGGCTCGCCATCGCGCCACTGGTCTGGGCGATGCCGATCGGCCCCGACAGGTTGCACGACGAGATGTTGCCGATCACCATGTTCCACAGCCCCGAGAGCGAGCCCGAGATGATGTTGCCGGTGCGCTCCACGCCACCGAGGAAGGCATCGACCGGGCCGATCATGCTGGTCGCCGGCTCGAAGGCCAGACCGCCGACGATGCCGATGCGATAGACGGTGTGATAGCCCCCCTCGGGCAGCGGCTCGTCGGTGCGCTTGGGAGTCATCTCGAGTTCGAGCGTCTCGCCCTCGCGCCACACCGTCAGAGCAAGCGGAGCACCCTCGGAGCCCTCGACCTTTTGCTTCAGCTGCTCGAAGGCGAAAGCGGGTTCGCCGTCGATGTTGAGGATAATGTCCCCCGGCTCGAGCCCGGCCTCGTTTGCAGCGGAGCGCGGCACGATTTGGGTCGCCAGCGGCGGATAGACGTACGGCCCGTCGACCTCGAGCTGCTGGCCGTCGCGCGAGACGGTATAGGGCAGCACCGGCTCGTGCGGGAGGCCCTGCATGAAAGTCTCGAAGCCCTCGGCATCGTCGAAGGACGGCATCGGCGCACCGTTGATGGCGAGGATCTCGTCGCCCTCGCGCAATTCCTGCGCCACCGGCAGCGCCCGCAGATCCCCCACGGTGAAGGGCTCGGTCACCCTGCCCTGCACCATGAAGAGCCCGGTAAAAATCAGGATCGTCAGTGCGAAGTTGAACACCGGACCGGCGGCCACGGTTGCGGCCCGGGCCCAGAGCGGTGCGCCGTTCATGGTCCGCCGGCGCTCGGCCTCGGACATGTGCGCGAGGCTGTCGAGATCGGCCCCGCCGCTGGCATTGGCGTCACCCTTGAACTTGACGTAGCCGCCGAAGGGCAGCGCGGCGATCTGCCACTTGGTGCCGCGCTTGTCGTAGCGGGAGTAGATCACAGGCCCGAAGCCGAGCGAGAACACATCCGCATCGATCCCGGACCAGCGCCCGACGATGTAATGGCCGTATTCATGGATGGCCACGATCACCGAAAGCGCCACGACGAAGGCGACGAGCGTATATATCACGCCTCCGAATTGCGGGATCAGCTGCGCTAGGTCCAAAAGCTCTACCTCTCACTTATTTTCATTATCTCGTCCGCGGTCCTACGGGCGAGATGGTCAGCCGCAAGCACGTTATCAAGATCGATACGGGCCGCAATAAGGCCACTTTGGGCAGACACACGCTGAAGTGTTTCCTCGACCACCTCGGCCATCTGCTGGAAACCGATGCGCTTTGCGATGAAGGCGTCGAGGGCGCGCTCCTTGGCGGCGTTGAACACCGCGCCCGAAAGCCCACCCGCCTGCATCACCTCGCGCGCCAGACGCAGCGCCGGCCACCGGATCTCGCAGGCCTCGCGGAACGTGAACTGCCCCATCTTGACCAGATCGAGCCGCTCGACCGGCAGCGCCAGCCGACGCGGATGGTGCAGCGCGAAGCCGATGGCATGGCGCATGTCGGGCGGACCCACATGCGCCATCAGCGCGCCGTCGTTGAAACCGACCAGCGCATGGATCATCGATTCAGGGTGCACCAGCACCTCGATGAGCCCCGGGTCGATGTCGAAGAATTCCTTGGTCTCGATCAGCTCGAGCGCCTTGTTGAACATCGAGGCGCTGTCGATGGTGATGCGCTGCCCCATGTCCCAGTTGGGATGGGTCGCGGCCTGCTCGGGCGTCGCCGTCGCCAGCTTCTCGAGCGGCCAGTCGCGAAAGGCGCCGCCGCTGGCGGTGATGATCACCCGCTCGACGGCGCTCAGATCCTCGCCGATCAGCGCCTGGAACACCGCCGAATGCTCGCTGTCCACCGGCAGCACCGCGCCGCCATGGGCGCGCGCCGTCTGCATCACCAGCGGGCCCGCGCAGACCATGCTTTCCTTGTTGGCAAGCGCCAGAGACGCACCCTGCTCGAGTGCGGCCAGCCCGGGCGGCAGCCCCGCCGCGCCGACGATGGCCGACATCACCCAATCGGCCGGGCGGTGTGCCGCCTCGACCAGCGCGGTCTCACCAGCCGCGGCTTCGACACCGCTGCCCGCCAGCCGCTCGCGCAGTTCAGGCAGCAGCGACGGATCGGCGGTAACGGCAATTTCGGCCTTCAGCGCGCGGGCGTCCTCGGCCAGCTGCGCGATATTGCGCCCGCCGCTCAGTGCCACCACGTGGTAGGCCTCGGGGTCGCGCTTGATCAGGTCGATGGTGTTCTGCCCGATGGAGCCGGTGGCTCCGAAAATCGAGATCCGTCTCATTCAAGCCCCGGCGGAAAGTCCACGATCTGGCCCGCGATCAGCAGGAACAGCGCCGCGCCCAGCATCCCGTCGAAGCGATCGAGAAGGCCGCCATGGCCCGGCAGCAGGTTCGAGCTGTCCTTAACCCCGGCCCGGCGCTTGATCGTGCTCTCGGCCATGTCGCCGATCTGGCTCGCCATCGAGATCGCGATGGAGATGCCCATGAGGCCAAGCCCGGCATGGGTGGTGCCGGCAAAGATCAGCCCGACGACCGCTGCGCCGACCCAGCCGGCGATGGCGCCGGACCAGGTCTTCTTGGGGCTGACACGCGGCCAGAGCTTCGGCCCGCCGATCGAGCGCCCGGCGAAGTAGCCGCCGATATCGGTGATCACCACGACGCAGACCAGCCAGAGCATCCAGATCAGCCCGAAATCGCTGCGCAGCTTCATAAATCCGTAACCCGCGAGCAATATCATCGCGGTGAAGACGGCAAAGGTCACGCCGCCGCGCTCCATCCGACCGAACCCCGCCATCGACGGCAGCAGCAGCAGCGGCAACGCGAAGGCAGGCGGCAGGTAGGGCGTGGCCAGGGCGCAGAGCCCCGCCAGAACGCCGAGGATGTTGGCAGACTTGTCGCGCGCAGTGTCGACCATGCGCACAAGCTCCCAGACCATGATGCCGCAGGCGAGCGAGATGAAGGCCCGCCAGGCGATCCCGCCGATCCACACCGCGGCCAGCGCCAAGGCAATCAGCACCGCCGCCGAGAGCACCCGGGGCTTGAGGTCGGTCCATCTTGAGCTGGTCATGCCTTCACGCCTCCGTAACGGCGTTCGCGTGAGCCGTAGGCACTCACCAGAGAGCCGAACTCATCGGCGCTGAAATCGGGCCAGAGCGTGTCGACGAACTCGTACTCCGCATAGGCCGATTGCCAGAGCAGGAAGTTCGAGATTCGCGCCTCGCCGCTGGTGCGGATCACCAGATCGGGATCGGGCAGCACGCAGGTATCGAGGTATTTCGGCAGCGTCTCCTCGTCGACGCTTGCCGGATCGAGCCGGCCCGCCGCGACGTCCTCGGCAAGGCGCTTGGTGGCGCGGGCCACCTCGTCACGGCCACCGTAGTTGATCGCGATGGTGAGGTTCACCCCGGTGCAACCGGCGGTCAGCTGCTCGAGCTCGTCCATGAGCGTCACCAGCTTGCTATCGAGTCGCACCCGATCACCGATGAAGCGCACCCGCACGTTCTCGCCCAGAAGCGAGCGCGCCTCCTTGGTGATGTAGCGCCGGAACAGGCTCATCAGGCCCGCGACCTCGGACTGGGTGCGTTTCCAGTTCTCGGTGGAGAAGGCGAAGATCGTCACGTAGCCCACGCCCAGATCCGGGCAGGCCTCGACGATCTCCCGGACACGCTTGGCCCCGGCATGGTGGCCAAAGAGCCGCGGACGACCCCGGCGCTGTGCCCAGCGACCGTTGCCGTCCATGATGATCGCCACATGACGCGGACCGGCGCCATCGCGGATCGGTTTGGGCATGTAAGGCCCCTCCCTTTGCCTCTGGCGCCGCCGGTCGGGCTCAGACCTGCATGATCTCTTCCTGCTTGGTCTCGAGCGACTGATCGACCTTCTTGATGTAGGCGTCGGTCAGCTCCTGAACCTCGGTCTCCCAGAACTTCTGGTCGTCTTCGGACATGCCGTCGGCCTTGGCCTTCTTGATCTGGTCCATGCCGTCGCGGCGCACGTTGCGCACCGCCACGCGGGCGTGCTCGGCATATTGGCCCGCAACCTTGCCCAGCTCGCGGCGGCGTTCCTCGTTGAGCTCGGGGATCGGCAGCATGATGATGGTGCCGTTCATCTGGGGGTTGATCCCAAGGCCCGACTCGCGGATCGCCTTCTCGACCTTGTTCACCAGGCCCTTGTCCCAGACATTGATGGTGACCATGCGCGGCTCGGGCACGTTCACCGTGCCGACCTGGTTGATCGGCGTCATCTGGCCATAGGCTTCGACCTGCACCGGCTCGAGCATCGAGGCCGAGGCGCGGCCGGTACGGAGCGATGCGAATTCGGTGCGCAGGTTCGCCATGGCGCCATCCATGCGGCGCTTCAGATCGTCGGTATCGAGTTCGAAATCTTCTGACATGTTGGTCTGCCCGCTCAGGTGTTTTTCGTTCCGACCGCTTTCTAAGGCAGGAAACCCCGGATGTATAGCGGTTTGCGGTGCGACCCCGGTGCTCGGTCCGGCTCTCTTGACTTGGCCACGACCCGGTGAAACCGTCCCGCGTCAGGACAGCGCCCATACGAAGGAGAGCCGCTTGCCTCGCTCCCACTCCACCTTTGTCGTGATCGGTCTCGGCGCCTTTGGCAGCACCGTCGCGCAGGAACTCGCCCGTTTCGGAAACCATGTCATGGGCGTCGATTCCGACGAGAAACTGGTCGCCCGGATGGCCGATACACTCACCGCCACGGCGATTCTCGACACCACCGACGAGACCGCCATGCGGGAGGCGGGAATCGACCAGTACGACGTGGCGCTCTGCGCCATCGGGTCCGACATCCAGTCGAGCATCCTGACCACGATGAACCTGCGGTTGCTCGGGCTCGACCGGATCTGGGTCAAGGCGGCCAACCGCACCCACCACCGGATCCTGTCGAAACTGGGCGCCGACCGGGTGATCCTGCCCGAGCAGGAGATGGGCCGCCACACGGCGCAGATGCTGAACAACCCGGCGATGAAGGACTATGTCAGCCTCGGCAATGGCTACAGCGTGGTCAACATCCTGCTGCCCGAGCGGCTCGACGGGGCGGCGATTTCGGATCTGACGCTCACTGAACGCCCCGACCTGCGGCTTCTGGGGGTGATGCGCGGCACCGAGTTCCGCGACTGCAGCAACCCGGCCGCGACCTTGCAGAAGGACGACCGGCTTCTGGTCCTGGGCAAGCGCGGAGACCTGCGGGCCTTCGGCGAAGAGCTCTGATCCCGGTGGCGTTCGGCCTCAGCGTCTCGCGGCAGCGCCTTGCGCGCCGGCTGCTGCATGTCTCGCCGCCGCTGAGCCTCGCGGCGCTCTATTTCGTCTTCACCGTGCTGGGGGCGCTGAGCTTCAAGCTGCCCGGCGCCACTCTGGTGCCGATGACATGGTCCGAGGCCTTCTTCACCGCCACGTCGGCGGTGACGGTGACCGGGCTGTCGGTCGTCGATCCGGTGGGCGCGTTCACCATGTTCGGCGAGGCGGTGCTGATGGTGCTGATCCAGCTCGGCGGCTTGGGTCTGATGACCTTCGCCGTGCTGGTGCTTGCTGCGCTGCGCGTGCCGGTTGGGCTCACAGGGCAGATCTACCTGCGCGAGGAACTGAACCAGAGCTCGCTCCACCGGCTGATGCGGCTGGTGAAGCGGATCTTCCAGGTGGTGCTGATCTGCGAGCTGCTGGGCGCGGCGCTCTTGGCAGTGAGCTTCGTGCCGATGCTGGGGCTCGGGCGCGGCCTCTGGGTGGCGCTGTTCCACTCGGTCTCGGCCTTCAACAATGCCGGTTTCTCGACCTTCTCCTCCGGCCTCGAGCCCTTCGCCGGCGACCCGGTGGTGAACGTCGTGATCCCGCTGCTCTTCATCGTCGGCGGCATCGGCTACGTGGTGATCGACGACATCGCCCGGCTGCGCCGCTGGTCGCGGTTCTCGCTCCACACCAAGATCATGCTGACCGGCAGCGCCGCGCTGATCCTCTGGGGCTGGGGCGCCTTCGCGGCGCTCGAATGGCACAACCCCGAGACGCTGGGGCAGTTCGACAGCCCGTGGCTGCGGATCATGGTAGCGTGGTTCCAGGGCGTAACGCCGCGCACCGCCGGCTTCAACACCGTCGACGTGGCCGGCATGCATGACAGCACCGCGCTGATGGTGATCTCGCTGATGCTGATCGGTGGCGGTCCGACCTCCACCGCGGGCGGAATCAAGGTGACCACCTTCGTGGTAATGTGCCTCGCCACCGTGGCCTTCTTCCAGCGCCGTACCCAGCTCAACGCCTTCGGACGCTCGATCGGCCTGCCGGAGGTGCTCAAGGTCATGGCGCTCACCGCGATCAGCGTGGTGCTGGTGTTCATCGGCGTGTTCATCCTGAGCGCCACCCAGGAGGGCCATTTCCTCGACGTCTGCTTCGAGGTCGCCTCGGCCTTCGGCACGGTCGGTCTGTCGCGCGGCTTCACCGGAGAGCTGACCGAACCGGGACGCGTGGTCATCATGGCGATCATGTTCATCGGCCGCGTGGGCCCTTTGACGCTGGGCTATTTCCTCGCCACCCGCTCAGTCCCCCGGGTCCGCTTTCCCGAGGGCCGGATCCATCTGGGGTGAACGATTGCGCCGCGCCCTGTCCCGGCGCGGCCCTTCCCGGCAGGCGCGGCGGGGGGCCAGCCCCCTCTTGGCGCCGTGCGCCAATTCACCCCCGAGGTATTTTTGAACCAAAGAAGCCAGAAGCGCTGCGCCCCTGGCTTCTCTTCGTCAAAAATACTCCCGCCGGAGGCGTCCGGCCGTGCCGCCGGTGCCGCGCTCGGAGCGAGGGCACGGCAGACAAGCGTCAGCCGCTGACCCGGGTATAGGTGCCCTGCCCGGCAAGGATGCCGCGGAAGCCGCCCGGCTCGTCGAGCGAGAAGACGATGATCGGCAGGCTGTTGTCGCGGGCCAGCGCAATGGCCGAGGCGTCCATCACCTTGAGGTTCTTCACCAGCACGTCGTCATAGCTGACATTGTCGTAGCGCACCGCGTCGTCGTGCTTGACCGGATCCTTATCGTAGACGCCGTCGACCTTGGTGCCCTTGAAGATCGCCTCGCAGGCCATCTCGTTGGCGCGCAGCGTGGCGGCGGTGTCGGTGGTGAAGTAGGGGTTGCCGGTGCCGGCCGCGAAGATGCACACCCGCTTCTTCTCGAGGTGGCGCACGGCGCGGCGGCGGATATAGGGCTCGGCGACCTCGTCCATGCGGATGGCCGAGATCACCCGGGTGAACACCCCCAACTCCTCGAGCGCCGACTGCATCGCAAGCGCGTTCATCACCGTGGCGAGCATCCCCATGTAGTCGGCGGTGGTGCGTTCCATGCCCTGAGCCGAGCCCGCAAGGCCGCGGAAGATGTTGCCGCCGCCGATCACCATGCAGATCTCGACGCCCATGTCGTGCACGCTCTTCACCTCGCGGGCGATGCGCTCGACGGTCGGCGGGTTCAGGCCGTAGCCCTGCTCTCCCATCAACGCCTCCCCGGAGATTTTCAGCAGGACGCGTTTGAAGGTGGTCTGCGGTGCCTCGGCCATGTTGAACTCCGTCGCTGAGAGGGGATAGGATCGGCGCCATATGTGGCGGAAAACCGGCGCCGCTGCAATGGCGCAGGATAGGGGAACACATGGTGAGCGAGGCCGGCCTGGCAGACAGACTTGCGCGTCTCGCGCCGGACCCGGAGCGCCCGGTCCTGATCGCCGGACCGACCGCCAGCGGCAAGTCCGCGCTGGCGCTGGAGATCGCTGCCCGGCAGGGTGGGGTCATCGTCAACGCCGATGCGATCCAGGTGTTTTCCGACTGGCGGGTGCTGACCGCAAGGCCGTCTCTTGAAGAAGAGGCGCAGGCCCCGCACCGGCTCTATGGTCACATCCCGGGCGCCCAAGCCTATTCGGTGGGCGAATGGCTGAGGGATCTGGCGCCGATTCTCGGGGGCGCCGAACGGCCGATCATCGTCGGCGGCACCGGTCTCTACTTCACCGCCCTGACCGAGGGGCTGGCCGAGATCCCGGCGACACCGCCGGAGATTCGCGCCGAGGCCATGGCGCGGCTGGCAGCTGGCGCGCTTGCGGCGATGGTAGCCGAGCTCGACCCAGAGACCCGCGCCCGCATCGACACCATGAACCCCATGCGGGTGCAGCGCGCCTGGGAGGTCCTGCGCGCCACAGGTCGCGGACTTGCCGACTGGCAGGACGAGACCCCTGCCCCGATGCTGCCGCTCGAACGCTGCCAGCCGATCCTCTTCGACGCGCCCAAGGACTGGCTCACCCCGCGCATCGAGTCGCGGTTCGACAAGATGATCCGCGAAGGCGCGCTCATTGAGGCCCGCGCCAACCTCGCCACCTGGTCACCCGACCTGCCCTCGGCCAAGGCGATCGGTGCCGCCGAGCTGATGGCGCATCTGCGCGGTGAGATCTCTCTCGGGGAGGCCGCGCACCGGGCCACCGTCCTCACGCGCCAGTTTGCCAAGCGCCAGCGCAGCTGGTTCCGCGCGCGGATGCGCGACTGGCCGCAGATCGCCCCCGCCGGGGCCGGCGCATGAGCGCCGCTGCCGCGGGGACCGCGCCCGTCCGGGTCGCGTCTTTGGGGCAGCAACCCGGCTGGCAGTACCGCCTGCTGCATGACCGCCCCGAGCACACGCTGATCTGGCTCACCCGCGGACAGGGCCGCGCCACCGTCGAGGGCCTGCGGCGCGGGCTCGGGCCGCACAATGCGCTGTTCATCCCGGCGGGCACGCTCTTCGCGCTCGAGCCGGGGCTGCAGAGCCTCGGGCTGGTGCTGCATAGCCCCGTCGGTGGCGATCTCTGGCCCGGGGCGCCGTGGCACCTGCGCATCCGCGAAGGCGCCGCACAGGCGGAGCTCACCGCCCTGCTTGATGCGATGATGCGCGAACAGAGCCAGCAGCGCGGGCACTTGGCTCAGGCCCTTGGCGCCCATGCCAGCCTCGTCTCCGTCTGGCTGCACCGTCAGGGCGAAGCCGCGCCGCAGGACGATGGCAAGCCCAACGCGGCGCGGCGGCTGATGCGGCTCTATGCCTGCGCGCTCAGCGCCGGCTTCCGCAGCGACCGGGGCGTATCGGACTATGCCGCCGCGCTCGGTGTGACGCCCACGCACCTGACGCGCACCGCGCGCGCTGCCTGCGACCGAACCGCCGCGACGATGCTGGCCGAGCGCAAGCTGCACGAGGCGCAGCGGCTGCTGGCCCAGCCGGACCCGCCGGTGAACCGCATCGCCGAGAGCCTTGGCTTCCACAGCGCGCCCTATTTCACCCGCTTCATCCGCAGCCATACCGGCCACTCTCCGACCGAGATCCGCCGTGGCCGGCACGGCGCCCGCCCCGGGCTGCGTCACTAGCCGTCTGATGCGGGAAAATCCTTGCCCCTGCGGGCGGATATGGGGTTTGATCTGCGGCGAAGGACTCTGCCGCGCGGCAGGAAAGGACCGACATGACCAAGACCGGTGAGCCCCGGGCGACGCATCCCGCGGCACAGCTTTACGCGCGAGAGCTGGCGCAGGGCCTGATCGGCCGGCGCGAGTTCCTGACCCGCGTCACGGGGCTCGGTCTCGGCGTCGGTGCCGCCTATGCGCTGGGCGGTCTGGGCACGCCCGCCCAGGCCCAGGAACCACCGCAAGGCGCCGGAGAGGCGTTGCCCGGCCTGCGCATCCAGATGGAGGTGCGGCCGCTCAAGGACCCCCGCACCGCCGACTGGTCCGAGATCACCAACATCACCCGCGGCTGGCTGGAATACCTCGTCGAGTACAATCGCGACGGCTCGGTCCGCGGCATGTTGCTCGAGGGCTGGGACGTCAACGACGACGCCACCGAATACGTGCTGCACGTCCGCCCCGGCGTGACATGGACCACCGGCGAGCCCTTCACCGCCTCGGACGTGGTACGCCTTTTCCATTACTGGTGCGACCGCGAGATCGAGGGCAATTCGATGGCGGGCCGTCTCACCACGTTGGTGGATCGCGAGACCGGCAAGCTTCACGAGGGCGCCGTGACCGAGCTCGACCCGCTCACCGTCCGCCTCGCGCTGCCGATGCCCGACGTGGCGCTGATCGTCGGGCTCGCCGACTACCCCGCCGCCGTGGTTCACGCCAGCCACGACCCCGAAGAGATGCTCTCGGCCCCCGTGGGCACAGGGCCCTACCTGCCCGCAAGCCTGGTCCCGGGCGAGCGGGCGGTGCTGGTCCGCAACCGCGATCACGACTGGTGGGGCGATCGCGCCGAAGGCTTCGGCGGTGCCACGCTCGAACGCATCGAGTTCCTCGATTACGGCACCGACCCGGCCGCCTGGCTCGCCGCCGCAGAGGCCGGCGAGGTCGACATGCTCTACGAGAATATCGGCGATTTCATCGCTCTCGGCGATGCGCTCGGCTGGGAGCGCTCGCAGGTGGTGACCGGCTCCACCGTGGTGCTGCGCGGCAACCAGACGGCGCTCGTCGAGGGCAAGGCGCCCTATGCAGACCAGCGCGTGCGACGGGCGCTGCAACTCGCCATCGACAACGCTTTCTGCCTTGAATACGGCCATTCCGACCTCGGCGTGGTGGCCGAGAACCACCATGTCGCGCCGGTCCATCCCGACTACGCCGATGTGGGCCACACGCCCTATGACCCCGAGGCCGCCGTGGCCCTGCTCGAAGAGGCCGGAATGCTGGATTTCGAGCACGATCTCGTCACGCTCGATGACGGCCTGACCATGCGCACCGGAGACGCGGCCGAGGCCCTGCTCAAGGATGCGGGGATCAAGGTCACCCGAACGGTCCTGCCCGGCTCGCGCTTCTGGAGCGAGTGGAAGAGCTATCCGCTGTCGATCACCGAGTGGAACCACCGCCCTTTGGGCATCCAGGTGCTGGCGCTGGCCTATCGCTCGGGTGAATCGTGGAACGAAACCGGCTATGCCAATCCCGAGTTCGACGCTCTGGTGGCGGAGGCGCTGGCCATCGCCGACAACGCGGCGCGGCGCGACGTCATGGCCCGGATCGAGCGGCTGTTGCAGGACGATGCGGTGATCGTGCAGCCCTACTGGCGCTCGCTCTACCGCCACTATCGTCCGGGCGTCATCGGGGCCGAGATGCATCCCTCTTTCGAGATCCACCTCTACAAGCTCGGCCTCTCGCAGGGCTGAGCGCGCCTCTTCCCTATTCCCCCAGAAGGTGCTCGTAGCGCTGATCCGTCAGCGTCTCGAGAAAGGCCACCAGCGCGTCGATGCGCTGGTCCTCGAGCGCCGGCCCATGGGTCAGCTCGTCCATCGCGATGTTCTCGGCCACTTCCGGCGGCCCGAACGGCGCGCCAGTCTCGGGGTTGATCTTCCGCGCCTCGGACCGCGTGTTGTAGGTGTTGTAGAACAGGATGACCGTGCGCAGATCCTCGAAGACGCCGTTGTGCATGTAGGGCGCCGTCACCGCGACATTGCGCAGCGTCGGTGTGCGATAGCGGCCCTCGCTGTCGGCGGCCGCCTCGACCCCCGGATTGCCATGCAGCCCGAGATCGGCGGTGGTGATGCCGTTCATCGCCCGCAGATCGCTGTTCTCGGGCACACCGATATTGTGGAAACGGTAATCCGAGAAAGTCTCCTCCGGGTCCACGGCGCTGCGGCGCAGCTGGTGGCACTGGTTGCAGTTGGTGAATTGCTGCGAGAAGAACAGCAGCCGCCCCAGCTCCTCCTGCCGGGTCAGTTCGGCCTCGCCGCGCAGGAAGCGGTCATATTTCGAGTCGAACGGCGCGAATTCCGGCCCGCGCTCAAAGGCGGCGATGGCGCGGGTCATGGCCTCGTATCCGGCCTTCGGCGCGTCGAGAACCCCGGCCCCGAAGAGCTTCGGGAAGGCCTGAGCATAGATCGGATCCCCGCGCAGACGCGCCACCACGGCGGCCTCGTCGGCCATGCCCATCTCGACCGGGTTCAGCGGCGGGCCGCCAGCCTGCGCCTCGAGCGTGCCGGCGCGGCCGTCATGGAACAGCCCGCCCCACCACTCACCCTCCTCGTTCTTTCCGAAGGGCGGCACGAAGGCGGCATAGGTCGCGGTCGGTGCGTTGCGATCGCCGAGCGAGCTGCCATCGTCACCGGGCGACGCCGCGCCGCGCGGATCGGCAAAGGCATAGGCCGGATCGTGACAGGTGGCGCAGCTCTGGGTGCGGTTCCGCGACAGGTTGGGATCGAAGAACAGCGCCTCGCCAAGCGCCTCGAGACTGTCCGGGACGTCCGGCGGCGTGGCGCGCAGGGCGCTGGCAGCAAGGCCCGCCGCGAGCGCGGCGGCAACGGTCAGGCTGAGGATCGGGGCGGTCTTCATCGGGCGCATCCACTGAGCACGAGACAATGGTCCCGTGCCTAGACCCAAGCGCCGGAGAGGTCAATTCCCGAGCATTTCCCTAGGACAAGATGTCCCGGTCCGCTCAGCTGCCCCAGATAATCTTCACGTAATTCCGGGTTTCGCGGTAGGGCGGCACCCCGCCATGTTTCTCGACCGCACCGGGGCCGGCATTGTAGGCCGCCAGCGCCAGCCGCCATGAGCCGAAGGTGACGAATTGCTGCTTGAGATAGCGCGCCCCGCCCTCGAGGTTCTGCGCCGGGTCGTGCGGGTTCACCCCGAGCCGCTTGGCGGTGAAGGGCATGAGTTGCGCGAGGCCGATGGCGCCCTTGTGCGACAGCGCCTTCGGATTGAAGTTCGACTCTTGCTTCACCAGCCGCAGGAACAGGTCTTCGGGCACGCCGTGACGGCGCGCGGCGGTGCGCGCCATGTCGGCATACTGACCGTTGTAGCGCCCGCGATAGACCGGCGTGCTGTCCTCGTCGCCGCCCATCGGGCCCCATTTTGTCGGGGTGATCACCGAGGCCGGCTTGAGCCGCACCGAGCTGCGGTATTGCTCCGCCGCACGGTTGTCGAGCACGGAGGTCTGCTTGCGAAACAGCATGTTCCGGTTCTTGGTCGAAATGGTCTCGGCCTGGACGGCCGTGGCGGAAATGGCGGCGCAAAGCAGCGCCGGCAACGCCTTACGTGGCAGTACTCGCATGAACCACCCTGTTCTGTCCCAATGTCCACGGGGGCGACGTTGCGCCCCTCAAATCCCGCGCCGACTATACGGATCACGCAGGATTTCGCTACCCCTGCGACCGCCGGCGCGCAGGTTCCCGCCAATCTTTCGTTAACCAATCCCGAACGGTTCATTAACCGTGGCCGGTGTATCAGGCACTGTTCCCGGCGGGCGGGCGCGCGCCGGGGTTTTCCACAACGATCCGGTGGCATGGTGCGGCATGGCTGTGTAAGGCTCCTTGAAACCCCTCCGGGGGAGAAGAATCGGAACAACGCGTGAGGATGACATGGCCGGCTCAGTGAACAAGGTGATCCTGGTGGGCAATCTCGGGGCCGATCCCGAGACCCGCACCTTCCAGAACGGCGGCAAGGTGTGCAACCTGCGGATCGCCACCTCGGAGAACTGGAAGGACCGCAACACCGGCGAGCGCCGCGAGCGCACCGAGTGGCACTCGGTCGCGATCTTCTCGGAACCGCTGGCGCGGATCGCCGAGCAGTATCTGCGCAAGGGCTCGAAGGTCTATCTCGAAGGCCAGCTCGAGACCCGCAAATGGCAGGACCAGTCCGGCCAGGATCGCTACTCGACCGAGGTCGTGCTGCGCCCCTATCGCGGCGAGCTGACCCTGCTCGACAGCCGCCAAGGTGGCGGCGGCGGCGGTGACTTCGGCGGTTCCGGCGGCGGCTACGGTGGTGGCGGCGGCGGTGGCGGCTATGGCGGTGGCCGCGACGATTACGGCAGCGGCTCGGGCGGCGGCGGTGGCCGTGCTCCCTCGCGCGATCTCGACGACGAGATCCCGTTCTAAGATCGCGCCACTGGCGGATTTGAGAAGGCCCGGTGCTCCTCGGAGCGCCGGGCTTTTTTCAGGCGCGGCAAGATCGAGCCGACGCGCCAAAATCTGCGATACGAGCCGGGCCGGCGCCTGCCCGTGGGGTGGCGCTTGCCGCCTCCGAGGTCGTCGATGTATCCCCGCCAAGTCCGGACGACCTCAATCCAGAGCGCAAAGATGACAAAGCGCCAGCCCGCCGGGACGGGCAGGCGCTCGCCCGGCGCCTTCGGCCTGTTCCGGGCAGATCAGCGCGGGGATCGGAACCCGAAAGTCGTCGAGGTCAGGAGCGCCGCTCCACAGGCAGACGCCTGCCGCCTAGAAGCTCAGCGGCCTCAGAGCGGCCCGTCCTCCAGCACCCCATCGGCAGACATCTGTGCGTAGAGCAGCCCTTCGCGCAGACCACGGTCGGCGACCGACAGGCGATCGGTGGGCCACAGCCGCAGCAGCGCCTGCAGGATCGCCGCACCCGACATGATCAGCGCCTGCCGGTCCTGCCCGATGCGCGGATCGCGGCGGCGGCCAGCCGGGCCCATCTCAAGATATCGTCCGATCACGGCCTCGATCTGATCCGAGGTCATGCGCAGGCCGTCGACCTTCGTCCGGTCGTACCGCCGCAGCCCCAGATGCGAGGCCGCCACCGTGGTCACCGTGCCGGAGGTGCCGACGATCTGGAAACCTTCGCGCGACTGGGCATCCTTGTAGGGCGCGAACTCCGAGAGGTTCTCCTCGAAATACCAGCTCATTAAAGCATAGCGCGCGGCGTCATCCTCGACGTCGTTGAACTGGTCGCGCAGCGTCGCCACCCCCAGCGGCACCGAGATCCAGTCGACCACCTTGGCCGCGGGAAACGGGCTCTCGGGCGGGTGGAAGCCGGCATGCAGCCGCATGATCGCCGCCGGCCGGTCGCGCCGCGGCACCGAGGAAAGGTCGATCCACACCAACTCGGTCGAGCCGCCGCCGATATCCACGACCAGAAGCTGCTCGGTGCGGGTCGAAACCAGCGGCGCGCAGGAGATCACCGCGAGACGCGCCTCTTCCTCGGGCTGGATGATCTCGAGCTGCAGACCCGTCTCGCGCCGAACCTGCCGGATGAACTCGCGCGCATTCTGCGCCCGGCGGCAGGCCTCGGTGGCGACCAGCCGCATACGTTCGACCTTGTGGCGCTTGATCTTCTGCTGGCAGACGCGGATCGCCCCGATGGTGCGATTCATCGAGGCACGCGAAAGCCGCCCCGTCCGCTCGAGCCCCTGCCCGAGCTGGACGGATTTGGAGAAGCTGTCGACCACATGGAACTGGCTGCCCTTGGGTTGGGCAATCAGCATGCGGCAACTGTTCGTGCCCAGATCCAGAGCGGCATAAAGCGCACTAGGATCAGGCGGTTGCGGCGCGGGGCTCTCTACCGGTCTCGGGAAAGCGCCCGCACCTTTGGGACGCCTTGGCGCCATGACTGTGCGCCTTTCCGAATTTTAAGTTGGCGTCACGATACGCGGCGCGCGGTTCCCGTGCAAGCGCGATGCAGGCGCGGACCAAAGGGATTTTCATAGAACTCGGCCAGATAGCCGTATTCCTCTTCGAGATGGTCGCGCAGCACCGAGCGCGTCTCGGGCGCGAGATCGTCAGGCCCCAGCCGCGTCTCGCTGCGGTTCTCGCGCGCGATGGTCACGCGGCAGCCGGTGCGCTCGGCCAGTTCCTCTCCGAACAGCGCGAGTTCGGAGGTGCGGTAGATCCGGTCGTAGCGCCCGAGATCCGGCCCGAGGAAAAGCCACGCGGGCAGCGCGTGGTGCTTGATCACCGAGGCTGCCTCGACATAGGCGCGCAGGTTCTGAAAGAAGAAGTCCGGATCGGGATCCATCGGCAGGTCAACCCTGCCGCGCAGGATCTTGCGGCAATTGTGCAGCTCGCGCATGCCGACCACCCGGTTGGTGTAGACCGAGAGCAGCCGTTTGAGCGGATCGCGCACCACGCAAAAGCGCCACCAGTCGTCATACGCCTTCCAGCGGTGCGGGCGGAAGCGCATGGTCGGGTAGAGCCGGTGCCAGGTCATCACGTCCGCGGCTTCGCCCTCGGGCACGGCCGTGTCGGGATCGACCTGCGCCAGCGCGGCCTTCACGGTGGAGCAGCCCGCCTTGGGCAGCGCCATGTAGGCAATCCTGTGCGCTTTCACCGCGATGACCATCGCTTTCCCTACCCTTCGTAGCCGCAGGCAGCTGCGCCCGCGCGCCGACATCACAGCAAGCCTGCCGTAAAAGCGCAGCAAAAATATGTCAAAAGGATAGTTTTTGGAGGTCCACCCGCCTTCTGGTTGCAACCCTGACCGAACGGGCGACCGACCCGACGTCGCACACGGGACGGTGAGTGTCGAAAACCGACCCCGGCGCAGCAGGCGGCGCCGCTAAACAAAAAGGAACAGGAGGAAGGGAATCGCCCGACATGCCCGAGATCACCATCGTCTACTGGCGCGACATCCCGGCGCAGGTGCTTGTGGGCCGCGGTCGCCGCGGCGCCAAGGCGCCGCTGCCGGAGCGCTTCGAGCAGGCGATCGACCGGGCCGCGATGAAGGTGGGCGCGTCCGACACCGATGCCTATCTCGCCGAGTGGCGGCGCGCCTCCGGTGGCGAGGCTGATGGCGAGCCGCAGGCGCTGGCCGAGGCCACCGCCGCCCGCCTCGAGCATGATTACGACGATGCCCGTCTTCGGGCCCTGATCGCCAATGACGGCTGGGCCCCCGGCCCGGCAACCCCCTGACGCCCCCCCTGATGACCCTAAGGAGCCGCTGGATGTCCCTACTGAATTTCCGCAAGCCCAAGGCCACTCCCCCGACCACGGGGCTCGGCGGATTTCTGAGGGGCTATTCCATCGAGGTGATGCCGCGCACCGCCGCCAAGGTCGAGGATTTCCGCGCCCTTCTGCCCGAGGGCACCCGCGTCTACATCGCCCATATCGACGGCACCCCCATCGAGGACATGGTCGCCACCGCCCGCCGCATCGCCGGCGAAGGCTTCGACGTCATGCCGCATTTCCCGTCCCGCATCATCGCCGACAGGGCCACGCTGGCCGATTGGATCGCCCGCTATCAGGGCGAGGCCGGCATCACGCAAGGCCTGATCCTCGCCGGCGGTGTCTCCGAGCCGAAGGGCGATTTCCACAGCTCGATGCAGCTGCTCGAGACCGGGCTCTTCGACAAGGCCGGCTTCACCCGCCTGCACGTGGCGGGCCACCCCGAGGGCAACCGCGACATCGACGCCGATGGTGGCGAGGCCGAGGTCATGGCCGCCGCGCGCTGGAAGCAGGACTTCTCCGAGCGCAGCGACGCGCGGATGGCGATGGTCACGCAGTTCGCCTTCGAGGCGGAGCCGATCCTCGACTGGGCCAGCCGGCTGCGCGCAAACGGTGTCGACCTGCCGATCCATATCGGCCTTGCCGGCCCGGCCAAGCTGCAGACCATGATCAAGTTCGCCATCGCCTGCGGCGTCGGCCCGTCGCTGCGGGTCCTGCAAAAGCGCGCGCTCGACGTCAGCAAGCTTCTGCTGCCCTACGAGCCCACCGAGCTCACCGCCGAGCTGGCCGCGCGCAAGGCCGCCGATCCCGGCTTTCCCATCGAACAGGCGCATCTCTTTCCGCTCGGCGGCATCAAGACCTGCGCCGAGTGGGCCGCGACCCACGGCGGCGAGGCCACGCGCCCCGCTCGACGCGCGATCTGAGACGCTGTATCGGGACGGGCATGACCAAAGCTCTCCTCTTCGATCTGGACGGCACACTGCTCGTCTCCGACCCGCTTCACTACGCGGTCTTCGCGGAAATCTTTGCCGAGCACGGCAAGGAGCTCACCCCGGAGATCTATGAAAACCGCATCCACGGGCACCACAATCTCGAGATGTTCCCCAAGCTCTTCCCGGGCTGCGACGCGCAGGCGCTCTCGGACGAGAAGGAACGCCGCTTCCGCGAGCGCCTCGGCGACGGCGCCGCCCCGATGCCCGGCGCGGTGGCGCTGCTCGACCAGGCCGACCGCGAAGGATGGCGCCTGGCTGTGGTGACCAATGCCCCGCGCGAGAACGGCGAGCACATGCTCAGGGCCATCGGCCTCAGCGACCGCTTCGAGCTGCTGATCATCGGCGACGAATGCGCCCGCGCCAAGCCCGACCCCGAGCCCTACCTCGCCGCAATGCGCCAGCTTGGTGCCGAGCCGCATCACTGCCTCGCTTTCGAGGACAGCCAGAGCGGCATGCGCGCCGCCGCGCGCTCCGGGGCCTATGCCATCGGCGTGCGCTCGGGGCTCAGCCATGACCGCCTCTGCGAGGCCGGGGCCCAGGCCACCATTGCCGATTACACCGACGCCACCCTGCCCACGCTTCTGGACCGTTTGAGAGGAGAACACATTCCATGACGAGAACCGTTGTCGAGTCGAAGACCCGCACCGCCACGCTCGGGTTCGATGAACCGTTCTGCGTGATCGGCGAGCGCATCAACCCCACGGGGCGCAAGAAGCTCGCCGCCGAACTCGAGGCCGGGGATTTCTCGACAGTGGAAAAGGACGCGCTGGCGCAGGCCGCCGCCGGTGCCGCCATTCTCGATATCAACGCGGGCGTGGTCTACAACTCCAACCCCAACCCCAACGAGACCGAACCGCCGCTGATGCGCCAGATCGTCGAGCTGGTGCAGGGGCTGGTGGACCTGCCGCTCTGCATCGACAGCTCGGTGCCGGGCGCGCTCGAGGCCGGGCTCGAGGCCGCCGAGGGTCGGCCGTTGCTGAACTCGGTCACCGGCGAGGAAGACCGGCTCGAGCTGGTGCTGCCCTTGGTGAAGAAATACAACGTGCCGGTGGTGGCGATCTCGAACGACGACACCGGCATCTCCGAGGATCCCGACGTGCGCTTTGCGGTCGCGAAGAAGATCGTCGAACGCGCCGCCGATTTCGGCATCCCGGCGCATGACATCGTGGTCGACCCGCTGGTGATGCCGATCGGTGCCATGGCCACCGCCGGCCAGCAGGTCTTTGCCCTCGTGCGCCGCTTGCGCGACGAGCTCGGCGTCAACACCACCTGCGGTGCGTCCAACATCTCCTTCGGCCTGCCCAACCGGCACGGCATCAACAACGCCTTCCTGCCAATGGCGATGGGCGCGGGCATGACCTCGGCGATCATGAACCCGGTCGCCCTGCCCGTCACCCAGACCAAGATCGCAGCCAAGAAGGCCGAGGTCGCCGCGGCCGGCATCATCCTGCCCGAGGACATGGATGACGAGACCTTCGTGACCCTCTTCGGCATGGGCTCGACCCGCTCGAAGCCCGGCTCCGAGATGGCCGCGATCCGCGCCGCCAACCTGCTGATGAACCAGGACCCGCATGGCGGCGCCTGGATCGCCTTCAACAAGGAAGCCGAGACCGGCGAACCCGCCGCCGCCCGTGGCGGGCGACGTGGCGGAGGACGCCGCAGGCGGGCCTGAACGGCCATTGCGCCGGTCAAGGCTTTCCGCAACACTCGCCGCGTTACACTCCCGAGGCCCGGGCCGCGATCCCTCGCAACGGCCCGGGTCCCGCTTCAAGATCAGACCCCGCTTCACGACCAGACCCCAAGGCATGACATGACCGACGCACTGACCGAGCTGCTCTCCACCCGCGACTGGCTCATGGCCGACGGCGCCACCGGCACCAACCTGTTCAACATGGGGCTGGCCTCGGGCGATGCGCCGGAGTTCTGGAACATCGACCACCCCGAGCGCATCCGCACGCTGTACCGCAACGCGGTCGAGGCGGGCTCTGACATCTTCCTCACCAACTCCTTCGGGGCCAACGCCTCGCGGCTCAAGCTGCACGATGCGGCCTCCCGCGCCTTCGAGCTGTCGCGCCTCGCCGCCGCGCTGGGCCGCGACGTGGCGGACGCCGCAGGCCGCAAGGTGGTGGTCGCGGGCTCCGTCGGCCCCACCGGCGAGATCATGGGCACGGTCGGCACGCTGAGCCACGAGACCGCGGTCGAGATGTTCGAGGAAACCGCCGCCGGGCTCAAGGAGGGCGGCGCCGACGTGCTCTGGGTCGAGACCATCTCGGCCCCAGAGGAGTTCGCCGCCGCCGCCGAGGCCTTCGCGAATGTGGGCATGCCGTGGTGTGGCACCATGAGCTTCGACACCGCCGGGCGCACCATGATGGGCGTGACCTCGGATGACTTCGTACGGCAGGTCGACGCGCTGCCCAACCCGCCGCTGGCCTTCGGCGCCAATTGCGGCGTCGGTGCCTCGGACCTGATGCGCACCGTGCTGGGCTTTGCCGCCACCGGCACCGAGCGCCCGATCATCGCCAAGGGCAATGCCGGCATCCCGCGCTACGAGGATGGCCACATCCACTACAACGGCACGCCCGAACTGATGGCCGAGTACGCGGTGCTGGCGCGCAACGCCGGCGCCCGCATCATCGGCGGCTGCTGCGGCACCATGCCCGAGCACCTGCGCGCCATGCGCGAGGCCCTCGAGACCCGCCCCACCGGCCCGCGCCCGACGCTCGAGCAGATCGCTGCAGCGCTGGGAGGCTTCAGCTCCGACAGCGACGGCACCGGCGACACCCCCGCGCCGAAACGCGAACGCCGCGGCCGCCGCCGCAGCTGACACCCGGGACCGAAGCCCCCGTCTTCTCTTCGTCAAAAATACTCCCGCCGGAGGCAGGCCGGCCCGTGCCGCCTTGCCGGCCTCCGGCAAAGGCACCGCGCCTTGGGCCAACACCTCCGGCCAAGGCGAACGACTGTCCCACACTCAGAACAGGCTTAGCTGGTCTCCGGCCCGCGCCGGCACGCGGAACAGGTCGCTCCGCAGCGGCCCGAGCGTGCGGTCCAGCCCCAGCCGTCGCGCCGCCTTGTCGAAGCGTTGCGCGATCAGCTGCGCATACTGCCCTTCGCCCCGCATCCGCCGGTGCCACTGCGCGGAATACTCCTCGCCGCCATGCATCTCGCGCAGCCGCGCCATCACCCGGCCGGCCCGGCCGGGGTAATGCTCCTCGAGCCAGGCTTTCCAGAGCGGCGCCACCTCGAGCGGCAGGCGCAGCATGATCCAGCTCGCCGCCGCAGCGCCTGCCTCGGCGCCGGCGGCGAGGATCGCCTCGAGCTCCGGGTCGGTCAGCGCCGGCACCACCGGCGAGACCATGATCCGGGTCTCGATCCCGGCCTCCGCAAGACGCCGGATCGTCGCCAGTCGCCGCTTTGGTGCCGGCACTCTCGGCTCCATCCGGCGCGACAGATCGGCGTCCAGCGTGGTGACCGACACGCCCACCCGCGCCAGCCCCATCGCCGCCATCTCCGACAGGATGTCGATGTCGCGCTCGATCAGCGCACCCTTGGTGACGATCGCCACCGGGTGGCGATGATCGCGCAGCACCTCGAGACAGGCGCGCATGATCCCCCGGTCACGCTCGAGCGGCTGGTAGGGATCGGTGTTGGTGCCGATGGCGAGCGTGGCCACGCGGTAGCGCTTCGACCGCAACTCGCGGGCCAGCACCTCCGGCGCATCCGGGCGCGCGACGAGCCGCGTCTCGAAATCCAGCCCCGGCGACAGGCCGAGATAGGCATGGGTCGGCCGCGCGAAACAATAGATGCAGCCATGCTCGCAGCCACGATACGGGTTGATGGTGCGGTCGAAGGGAATATCCGGCGAGGAGACGTAGTTGATCAGGCTGCGCGGCCGCTCGTCGCTCACCTCGGTGCACAGCTTGGGCAGATCCTCATCGATCTCCCAACCGTCATGGGCATCCTCGTAGCGCAGCCGCTCGAACCGGCCGGTCTCGCGGCTGGCCGCACCGCGTCCCGGACGGCGCTCCTTGTCGATCTGGCGCTTGCTCTCGCTCATTCGCAAATCATGGAACATTAAGCGAACATTCGCAAGGCCACGGCGTCTGAAGTCGCAGCCGCAACCGCGCGTGTCGCAAATGTCAAAGCGCGCTGCGGCCATGCACCGCAGGCTCGGAGCACCCAAATCGCCCGCGTGGCCCGCCACGCCCCAAGCACGGATCCTGCCCATGGCCGACGAAGACGACGACATCATCCTCGCCGATCTCAATGACGAAGAGCTGGTCGAACAGATGTTCGACGATCTGTACGACGGCATGAAGGACGAGATCGAAGACGCGGTTCACATTCTGCTCGACCGTGGCTGGGCGCCCTACCGCATCCTGACCGAGGCGCTTGTCGGCGGCATGAAGATCGTCGGCGAGGACTTCCGCGACGGCATCCTCTTCGTGCCCGAGGTGCTGCTGGCCGCCAATGCGATGAAGGGGGGCATGGCGATCCTCAAGCCGCTGCTGGCCGAGACCGGCGCTCCGACCATCGGCAAGATGGTGATCGGCACCGTCAAGGGCGACATCCACGACATCGGCAAGAACCTCGTCGCGATGATGATGGAAGGCGCAGGATTCGAGGTGGTCGACCTCGGCATCAACAACCCGGTCGAGAATTATCTTGAGGCGGCGGCGGCGGAAAAGCCTGACATCATCGGCATGTCGGCGCTGCTGACCACCACCATGCCCTACATGAAGGTGGTGATCGACACGATGGTCGCCGAGGGCATTCGCGACGACTATCTCGTGCTGGTGGGCGGCGCGCCGCTGAACGAAGAGTTCGGCAAGGCCATCGGCGCCGACGCCTATTGCCGCGACGCCGCCGTGGCGGTTGAAACCGCCAAAGACCTGATCGCCCGTCGCCACAACCAGCGCGCCGCGGGCTGATCCACCCCCGTCCTGCTGCCCCGGCGCGCGTCGCCGAGGCAGCGGCACAGCCGTCCCTCTACCGCCCGCCCCACGGACGATCCCATGGCAGGCGGGCGCCTTGCGGAGGTTTTCCCTTTGAATCGCGCCCCTGACAGCCTATCTTTGACAAGAGGTAAGGGAGACGATCATGCCTGTGACACATCTGGTCACGCTTCTTGTCGCGGTTCTGGCATCGGCGGGGCTCACGATCTGGGCGTTTCTGTCCTGGGGCGCGGGCACCATGATCCCGCTGCTTCTCGCCGTGGCGTTGGCCGTGCGATGGGCCATGACCCCGGTCGCGCCCGATGACGGGCACGCCTGACAGCGACACCCGCGCCAGCGCCGCGCCGAACGATGCCACGCTGACCGCGGCCGGGCTCGCGCCGACCGGACACGGCAAGGTCCTGATCATCGCCTGCGGCGCTCTGGCGCGCGAGATCCTCGCCCTTCGCGCGCGCCATGGTTGGGATCACATCGATCTCACCTGCTTGCCCGCGATCCTGCACAATCATCCCGAGAAGATCACCGATGCCGTCCGCGAGGCCGTGGCGCGCCACCGCACCAGCCACGACCGCATCTTCGTGGCCTATGCCGATTGCGGCACCGGCGGCACCTTGCAGACCGCTTGCGCCGAGCTCGGCGTCGAGATGATCGCGGGGCCGCACTGCTATGCCTTCTACGAAGGACTGACGCGATTCGAGGGGCTCGACGAGATCACCAGCTTCTACCTGACCGATTTCCTCGTGCGCCAGTTCGATGCCTTCGTCTGGACCCCGCTCGGCCTCGACCGGCACCCGGAGCTGCGCGACATGTATTTCGGTCACTACGAGACACTGGTTTATCAGGCACAGACCGACGATCCGACCCTCACGGATCTGGCCAGGTCGCACGCAGAGCGGCTCGGGCTGCAGTTCGAACGACGCCTGACGGGCTATGGCGATCTCGAAACCGCGATGGCGCGGTGGGCCGCGGCTGGGTGACGCGTGCCGCTCTGGCTCTGCACAGCATGAAGAGCCTTGAGTGAGGGGGCTATCCCCCGTCATGCACAGGATGACCAGCGCAAAGTGAGGGGGCTCTGCCCCCGTCCCGGCGGGGCCGGGCCTCCCCCGGAGTATTTCCGAACGTAAAGAAGACAGGGGCGTTGTCGCGCTCGGTCAGCTCAGTTGTCCGTCGGGCTCTCGCGGAGAACGAGGGAGATCGGCACAAGGGCGACGCTGCTGGCGCGGTCCTGCAGGCCCCAGAGCAGCAGGGCCGAGACCGTGTCCGCGCGCAGGCGGCCAAGCATCACCACCGCGCCCTCCTGGCGCGCCTTGAAGGCCGCCTGATCTAGGAAGCGGCGCATGACCCGCGGATCCTGCCCCTCGCCATCGAAATCCCGGAACACCGTGACCGTGGGCACCGCTTCGCGGCGGGCCAGCGCCTCGCCGGTGTTCAGCCCCTTGGGCTGCATCAGCAGCCCGTGACCGGAGGCACCGAGATATTGCGCCGCCTGCTCGGAGATCGCGCGGGTCGCCTGAAGGCCGTCGCCGGGCGCCTCCATCACCGCCACCGCCTCGGGCACGGCCCCGAGGCTGCCCTCGAGCGTGACCTCCACGTCGGTGGCCTGAGCCCCTTCGGGCACGCCCGCGATGGCAAGCACCTCGAACCCCGCGTCGCGATAGCCCTGCGCCGTGGCGGCCGCGTCGGGATGCGAGGCGGGAATCGCAAAGCTTACCGCGAAGGGAAACTCGCCGACCGTGTCGGGGCCGAGCGGGCCCGTCCCGTCGTCGATCAGCACGATCGCCATGCGCGGGGCGTCGTCCTCGGCCTCGGTGGGCACGGCGTAGCGCTCGAGCGGCGACAACTCGGACGGCGCGGCTTCGGGCGCGGGGGTCGGCTCTGCCGGGGCCGCCTCTCCGATCGAGGGCAGACGGCTTGCGCTTTCGCCAGCCCCGCGATCGGCAAGCGAGCCGGCCGGGGTGCCGATGGCGGGCCTGCCGGCCCCGGCAGTCTCGGACGTTGGGCTGCCCGGCAGCGTGCTCACGCGGGGCAGCGCATCCTCTCCCGGCACCAGCGGCGCCGGCAGCGGCGGTGTCGGCGTCTGGGTGGAGACCTCTGGGGCGGCCTCGTCCTGCGGCGCGTCGGGCAAGACGCTGTCGCGGCGGGCCGGACTGTCGGCGCTCGCCATCTCCATCGACGGGGTGTCGATGTCGGGCGTGGCAGGAGGCGCGGGCGCGTCCAGAGCCGTCTCGGCCTCGGGCGGGATGTCGGTGGCGACGCTGATCTCGGAGGCAGGCTCGGGCGCCGCGGCGGTCACCTCGCCGGGCTGGCCGGGGCGCGCGACCGTTTCGGCGCCTGCAGGCTCGTCAGGGGCCAGGCCGGCGGCGGGGGTGACGGTCTCGACACCATCCTCGGGGCTGGTCTGTGGGGCGTTGTCCTGCAGCGTGGGCTCGGGAGCCGGGTCGATCGCAGGTGCCGCAGGGCTGTCAGCGATATCACTGGAGTCGGCTTCGTCCGCGGCGCGGGCTGGCATCTCCTCGGCCATCGGCACGGTCTCGGATTCGACGACAGGCTCCGGCACCTCGGCGACCTCGGGGGCGGCCGGTTCGGCAAACTCGGGATCGGGCTCGCCCGGCGCCATCTCGGGATCGGTTTCTGCCTCGGGCACCACTTCGTCGACATCGCGCTCTGCAGGCTCTGCGGGCTCTGCGGACACGTCGTCAGATGCGACCTCGACACCTAGCTGTGGCTGCTCGGGCGCCTCGGGCTCTGGCGTCTCGACGGTCTCAGGTGCCGCGGTCTCCGATACCGGCGCCTCTGCCTCGGGCGGCAGCGCGGCGCGCCCCCGCTGCGGTGGGCCCGTCAGCACCGAGACCGTGCCCAATGCCACGCCCGACACCACCGTGCCGATGATCGCCCCCGCGAGAAACCCTCGTGCCATCGCTTCTGCCCTCTTCGCCCGCTGCGCCCCCGGCCCCGTGCCCGGGCCGTTGTCGTGGCGCATGCCCTTGACGCTGCACCATCTTGGGGCGCATGTATAGCCCCGACCAAGACCCGTCTCCAGACCGAGAATGCCTCATGCTTCTGCTCATCGACAACTATGACAGCTTTACCTACAACCTCGTGCATTACGTGGGCGAGCTTGGTGTCGAAACGCAGGTCTGGCGCAACGATGCGCTCGACGTGCAGCAGGCCATGGCGCTGAAACCTGCCGGCATCCTGCTGAGCCCCGGCCCATGCGACCCTGACCAGGCGGGCATCTGCCTCGCGCTGACCGAGGCGGCGGCCGAAACCGGCACGCCGCTTTTCGGCGTCTGCCTCGGGCACCAGACCATCGGCCAGGCCTTCGGCGGCACCGTCAGGCAGCACTCCGAGATCGTGCACGGCAAGATGGGCACCATGCATCACGACGGCACCGGCGTGTTCAGCACCCTGCCCTCGCCCTTCGAGGCGACGCGTTACCACAGCCTCGTGGTCGATCGCGACACGCTCCCCGAGGAGCTGATCGTCAACGCCTGGCTCGAGGACGGCACCATCATGGGGCTGCGTCACCGCGATCTGCCGATCCACGGCGTGCAGTTCCACCCCGAGAGCATCGCCTCCGAACACGGGCACCAGCTGCTCAAGAATTTCCTCGACACGATGAAGGTCCCCGCATGAGCGACCGCCTCAAGCCGTTGATCGGCACCGCCGCCACCCGTCCGCTGACGCAGGAGGAGGCGGAGGCCGCCTTCGAGGTCCTGTTCGAAGGCGAGGCCACGCCGGCCCAGATGGGCGGCTTCCTGATGGCGCTGCGCACCCGGGGCGAGACGGTCGACGAGTACACCGCCGCCGCCGGCGTGATGCGCGCCAAGCGCAACGCGGTGATCGCGCCCGAAGGCGCCATCGACATCGTCGGCACCGGCGGTGACGGCAAGGGCACGCTCAACATCTCGACCGCGACCGCCTTCGTGGTGGCCGGCGCCGGTGTCACCGTGGCCAAGCACGGCAACCGCAACCTCTCGTCGAAATCCGGCTCCGCCGATGCGCTCGCCGAAATGGGCATCCAGGTGATGCTGCCCGCCGCCGCCATCGCGCCGATCCTCGAGAGCGTCGGCATCTGTTTCATGATGGCGCCGATGCACCATCCGGCGATGAAGCATGTCGCGCCGGTCCGCACCGAGCTCGGCACCCGCACGATCTTCAACATCCTCGGGCCGCTCACCAACCCCGCCGGGGTCAAGCGCCAGCTGACCGGCGCCTTCTCGCGCGAACTGATCCGCCCGATGGCCGAGACGCTGGGCAAGCTCGGCTCCGAGCGCGCCTGGCTCGTGCACGGTTCCGATGGCACCGACGAGCTTGCGATCTCGGGCAAGAGCTGGGTCGCGGCGCTCGAGGAAGACGGCTCGGTGCGAGAGGTCGAGCTGCACCCCGAGGATGCGGGCCTTCCGGAGCACCCGTTCGAAGAGATCGTCGGGGGCACCCCGGCCGAAAACGCCGAAGCCTTCCGCGCGCTTCTGGGCGGCGCCCAGACCGCCTATCGTGACGCGGTGCTGCTGAATTCCGCCGCGGCGCTGGTGGTGGCCGGTAAGGCCGCAGACCTGCGAGAGGGCGTCGCACAGGCGCGTGAGAGCATCGACAGCGGCGCCGCCAAGGCCAAGATCACGGCGCTGGCAGAGGCCACGCAAAAGGCCGCATGAGACCGCCCGAGGCCTGGGCCGAACTGCCCTTCTTCCACGACGACCTGCCGCGCATAGAAGCCGCCCTGGCGGCCGAGACGCGGCAGATCCTGCCACCCGCGCCGCAGGTCTTTGCCGCGCTTGACGCCTGCGCACCCGAGGATGTGCGGGTGGTGATCCTGGGACAGGATCCCTACCCGACGCCGGGCCACGCCCACGGGCTTGCCTTCTCGGCAGAGCCCGAGGTGCGCCCGCTGCCGCGCTCGCTCGGCAATATCTACAAGGAGCTCGAGGCCGAGTTCGGGGCTTGCCCGCCGACTGCCGACCTGCGGTTCTGGGCGGCGCAGGGCGTTCTTCTGCTGAACACTGCGCTCACCGTGCCCGCGGGCAGCGCCGGCGCCCATGCCAAGCTCGGCTGGTCGAGGCTGACCGAGCAAGTCCTTGAAACGCTGTCCGAAACGCCACGTGCCTTCATCCTCTGGGGGAACCACGCGCAGGGCTTCGCCAAGCACATCACTGGCGGAGACCACCTGATCCTGCGCTCCGCCCATCCCTCGCCGCTCTCGGCGCGGCGCGGCTTTTTCGGCTCGCGCCCCTTTTCCCGTGTCAACGACTGGCTTATTGCTCGGGGCGACACGCCGATCAACTGGACGACGCCGGAGGCGCCCGCATGACCATCACCATTCTCGACAAGATCAAGCACTACAAGCTCGAGGAAGTGGCCGCCGACAAGGCCGTCAGGCCGCTCTCCGAGATCGAGGCCGAGGCCCGCGCCGCAGACCCTGTGCGCCCCTTCGGCGCAGCCCTGCGCAAGGCGTCCGAGACCGGCTACGGGCTGATTGCAGAGGTCAAGAAAGCTTCGCCCTCCAAGGGGCTGATCCGAGAGGATTTTCACCCCGCCACCCTGGCCGCTGCCTACGAGAACGGCGGGGCCACCTGCCTGTCGGTCCTGACCGATACCCCGTCCTTCCAGGGCGCGAAATCCTTCCTGACCGAGGCCCGCGCGGCGACCTCTCTGCCGGCGCTGCGCAAGGATTTCATGTACGATCCCTATCAGGTCGCCGAAGCCCGCGCGCTCGGCGCCGACTGCATCCTGATCATCATGGCCAGCGTCTCCGACACGCTCGCCGCCGAGCTGGAAGACGCTGCCTTCGACTGGGGCATGGATGCTCTGATCGAGGTGCACAACGCCGAAGAGCTTGACCGCGCGCTCAAGCTGAAGTCGCCGCTCATCGGAATTAATAACCGAAATCTCAAGACCTTCGAGTTGACACTTGACACGACGCGCGAGCTGTCGAAGCGGGTGCCCGAGGATCGCATTCTGGTCTGCGAAAGCGGTCTCTACACCCCCGCCGATCTTGCCGACATGGCGAGCTACGGCGCCCGCAGCTTCCTCATCGGTGAGAGCCTCATGCGGCAGGAGAACGTCGAGGACGCAACCCGCACGCTGCTTGCAGATCCGGTGCCGGCATGAGCGGCTTGACCCATTTCGATGCCAAGGGCGACGCCCACATGGTCGACGTCTCCGAGAAGGCGGTGACGGCGCGCGTCGCCACCGCCGAGGGCTGGGTGAAGATGGCCCCCGAGACTTTTGACATCATCACCGAGGGACGCGCCAAGAAAGGCGACGTGATCGGCGTGGCGCGTCTGGCGGGGATCATGGGGTCCAAGAAGACGCCCGAGCTGATCCCGCTCTGCCACCCGCTGCCGGTGACCAAGGTGTCGGTCGAGATCACGCCCGATGCCGCGCTCCCGGGCCTGCGCATCGAGGCCACCGTGAAGACCACCGGCCAGACCGGAGTCGAGATGGAGGCTCTGACCGCCGTCTCGACCGCGGCGCTCACGGTCTATGACATGGCCAAGGCGGTCGACAAGGCGATGCAGATTGGTGGTATCCGCGTCATCCTGAAGGATGGCGGAAAATCAGGGCGTTACGAGGCGACATGATATCAGTGTCCGAAGCGCTGGACCGGCTGTTCTCGCTCGCCGCGCCGCTCTCCGCGGAAACGGTCCCGCTTCACCGGGCCGTCGGGCGCGTGATGGTAGAGCCTGTGACGGCGCGCCGCGATCAGCCGCCCTTCAACGCCTCGGCCATGGATGGTTACGCCGTTACCGAAGCAGCGCCCGGCAAGAGACTGAACGTCATTGGGGAATCCGCTGCAGGATCATCTTTTGAAGGCCCTGTCGGCGACGCAGACGCCGTGCGGATCTTTACCGGCGCTCCGGTCCCCGAGGGCGTCACCACCGTGGTGATCCAGGAGGATGTGGACCGCGATGGCGACACGATCCTGATCACCGACCGGCTCGGCTCTGGCACGAATATCCGCCCCCTCGGCGGCGATTTCCGCGTCGGAGAGACGATCCCTGCGCCGCGCCTCCTCGGCCCGCAGGACATCGCCCTTCTGGCCGCCATGAACATCCCCACGGTACGGGTCGCCCGGCGCCCGCGCGTCGCGCTGATCTCCACCGGTGACGAGCTCGTCATGCCCGGCGAAACGCCCGGTCCCGACCAGATCATCGTCTCGAACACCTTCGGTCTCCACGCCATGCTCACCCAGGCCGGTGCCGAGCCCCGGATCCTGCCCATCGCCCACGATACCGAAGCGGCGCTCGCGACCGTGCTCGGGCTGGTCGACGACGCCGATCTGGTGATCACCATCGGCGGCGCCTCGGTGGGCGATCACGATCTCGTGGCGAAGGTGGCCGCACAGCTTGGGCTTGAGCGCGCGTTCCACAAGGTCGCCATGCGCCCGGGCAAGCCATTGATGTCTGGCCGGCTGGGCGATGCGATGATGATTGGTCTGCCGGGAAATCCCGTGTCGGCAATGGTTTGCGGTGAAATCTTCGTGAAACCCGTGATCCGCGCGATGCAGGGATTGCCCGCCGAGCCCGCCCCCCGCGAAACTGCGCAGCTTGCGGCGGAAATCGGCTCGAACGGCCCGCGAGAGCATTACATGCGCGGCCGCTCGGAGCCGGATGGCCGGGTCACCGTGTTCTGCCGTCAGGACAGTTCGCTGCTGAGCGTGCTTGGCGCGTCGGACGTGCTGGTGGTGCGCCCGCCGAAGGACGGCCCGCGCGCCGCCGGGGATCTGGTGGAAATCGTGCGTCTCTGACGATGTTTGCCACAGCATGTTGACACAAAACAAGAACATGCGTAGAACAAAGGGCAGACAAACGGCGGAGACCGCGGCATGCTGACCAAGAAACAGCTCGACCTTCTGGATTTCATCAACAAACGGCTGCAACGCGATGGCGTTCCACCCAGTTTCGACGAGATGAAGGATGCGCTCGACCTGCGATCGAAATCCGGCATCCACCGCCTGATCACCGCGCTGGAAGAGCGCGGCTTCATCCGCCGCCTCGCGCATCGCGCCCGCGCCATCGAGATCGTCAAGCTGCCCGAGAGCCTTGGTGGCAAGCCCGCGGGCTTCACCCCGCAGGTGATCGATGGCGACCGCCCGGACAGCCGGCCCGCCAAGGCGCAGCCGGTCAGCAATGCCGAGGCGCTGGAGCTGCCGCTGCTCGGCCGCATCGCCGCCGGTGAGCCGATCCAGTCGATCGCCGACAATCCGCCCAACATCGCGGTCCCCGGCGCCATGCTGTCGAGCAACGCCCATCACTACGCGCTCGAGGTCAAGGGCGACTCGATGATCGAGGCCGGCATTCACGACGGTGACGTCGTCATCATCCGCGAGACCTCCTCGGCCAGCAACGGCGACATCGTCGTGGCCCAGATCGAAGGGTACGAGGCGACGCTGAAGCGCTTCCGCCGCCAGGGGGACACCATCGTACTCGAGGCCGAGAACGCCGCCTACGAGCCGCGCGTGCTGCCGCTGGGCGCGGTCAAGGTGCAGGGCCGCCTCGTCGGTCTGATCCGGACCTACTGATCCGCTTCTAGCGATCTTTGCCGCGGTGCCAGAGCCTTCGGCCCGCCGCAGTCTCGATGCGCGGGCCGGTCGGGGTCTGCCAGATCGCCACGGCGCCGGTGCGGGCGAGCCGCTCCGGATCGAAGATCTCGCATCCTGGCCAGTCCGGAAGATCGGTGCTCGACACCACGAGCTCCCGCGCGCCACAGCCGCGAAACCCGGCGGCGGCGCGCTTGCCCTGGAAATGCGTTACCATCGCGCCGGCGACAGAAATGCGCGCGACCCTCGGCTGCTCATGCTCGGGCCACAGGGCCGCCGCCACGGCCTGCCCGCCGGCCTGACCGTCATTCTCCAGCCAGACCGCGGCCACGAACCCGGCGCCGCGCTCGCGCGAGAGCGCCCGGCCCTCTGGGGTCATCGCCCCGACCAGCGTCCCGCTGTCGGAAATCAGCAGCGCAGGACGCCCGCCGCTGGCCCAGAGCGTCACGGCGAGCGAAAGCGGCAGCAGGCCTGCCCATCGTCCACGCCCCTGCCACAGGCACAGGATCAGCCCGCCGGAGGCCAGCAGTGGCAGCACCCAAGCGCCGGGCGCCCGCACCTGCCCCAGCGCGCCGTCCCAGCCCGTGACCGTGCCGGCCACCGTCAGGATCCAGTCGAGCCCCAGGGCCATGACCCACAACGCCGTAGCCTCGAGCCCCAGCGGCATCAGCAATGCCGTGACGACGGCCATCGGCACCACGATCAGCCCCATGACCGGCACCGCCACGAGGTTCGCGACAAGCCCGTAATGCGAGACGATGTTGAAATGCGCCATCGACACCGGCGCCGTGGCGAGCGAGGCGGTGACCGATGAGACCACCAGCGTCAGCAGAGGCCGTGCCAGCCGCGGCAAGCCGCGTTCGATTGCGAGGTCGCGCATCGCGCCGAACACTGCGACCAGCGCCAGCGTAGCCGCAAAGCTCATCTGGAAGCCCGGGCCGAGCAGCGCTTCGGGGCGCAGCACGAGCACGATGAGCGCCGCCAGCGCCACGCTCCGCAACGAGAGTGCCCGGCGGTTGCAGAGCAGCGCAACCAGCATCACCGCCACCATGACGAAGGCGCGCTGGGTGGCGACATTGCCGCCCGAAAGCGCGAGGTATCCGGCCGCCGCGACCAGCGCCACCCCGGCGGCGATCTTCTTGCCGGGCCAGTTGTGGCGCGTATGTCGCGGCAGCAGAAGCACGAGGCGCGTGGCGGTGAAGACGACCCCCGCGAGCAGCCCCATGTGCAGCCCCGAAATCGCCAGCAGATGCGCGAGATTGCTGTGCCGAAGCGCCTGGAGGGTCTGCAGGCCGATGGCGGACCGGTCTCCGGTCATGATGGCCGCTGCGAAGGCGCCGGTCTCGCCGGGCAGCACCGCGCGCACGCGCTCCGCGATCTTGAGCCGCAGGCGCAGAACGGGCGTGTCGCGCTGTGCCGGGACGAGGCGCAGCACCGGGGTCCGGGTGTAGCCGACCGCGCCGAGCCGCAGGAACCAGGCATGACGGCGGAAGTCGAATCCGCCGGGTTCGGCCGCGCCGGCAGGGCCCGAGAGATGCCCGGTCAGGATCGCCACATCGCCGGGCCGCGGCGGCGGATTGCCCTGCGATCCGTGCAGCGAGACCCGGACGCGACGCGGGGTTTCGTGCGGGGCCATGCGGGCCAGCACGACCCGGTCGAGTGTCAGGCGCAGCGCATCCGATGCCGAGCGATCGATCCCGACGACCCGCCCCTCGATCGGGCCGTAGTAGCGGAAACCGAGCTGTGGCCCGGACACCAGATGCGCGCGCCCCCCCGCCAGTGCAATCCCCAGCACCGCGAGGGCGAGTGCGACGGCCAGTGGTGCGAGCCACATGGGAAGCCGCCGCGAGATTGTCAGCAGCGTGACTCCCGCACAGGCCGCCGACACGAGACTCCAGACCGGCGGCTCATCTGGCAGAGCGAAGTAGGTTGCGATGCCGCCTGCCAGCGCCACCGCGCACCACGGAAACAGGTGACCCCGCTGCCCGGTCAGCGCCGACGTCAGCCGATCCCCGATCCGCCCCATACTTGCCCCTGACCCGTCCGCTGGTTAAGGAACCGAGAAAACCCTACGCCCCCCTTGGTTACCGAGAGGTTAATACCCATGACCGTCGTCACCCGTTTCGCGCCGTCGCCCACCGGCTACCTGCACATTGGCGGCGCACGCACGGCGCTGTTCAACTGGCTCTATGCCCGCGGCCGGGGCGGCAAGTTCCTGCTGCGCATCGAGGACACCGACCGCGCCCGCTCGACCCCGGAGGCCACCGCCGCGATCCTCAAGGGGCTCGACTGGCTCGGGCTCGGCCATGACGGCGAGGTGGTGAGCCAGTTCGAGCGTGCCGACCGTCACGCCGAGGTCGCCCGCGAGCTGCTCGCCAAGGGCGCGGCCTACAAGTGCTTCTCGACCCAGGAGGAGATCACCGCCTTCCGCGAAGAGGCAAAGGAGGCGGGCCGCTCGACCCTGTTCCAGAGCCCGTGGCGCGACGCCGATCCGGCGAGCCATCCCGACGCCCCCTATGCCGTGCGGCTGAAGACCCCGACCGAAGGCGAGACGGTGATCGAGGACGAGGTGCAGGGCCGCGTCACGATCCGCAACGATCAGCTCGACGACATGATCCTGTTACGCTCGGATGGCACCCCGGTCTACATGCTGGCGGTCGTCGTCGACGACCACGACATGGGGGTGACCCATGTGATCCGGGGGGACGATCACCTGAACAACGCGGCGCGTCAGATGGGCATCTACACGGCGATGGGTTGGCCGCTGCCGGTCTACGCCCATATCCCGCTGATCCACGGCCCCGACGGCAAGAAGCTGTCGAAACGCCACGGTGCGCTCGGCGTCGACGAATACCAGAAGATCGGCTACCCCTCGGCGGGCATGCGCAACTACCTCGCAAGGCTCGGCTGGAGCCACGGCGACGACGAGTTCTTCACCGATGCTCAGGCCATCGAGTGGTTCGACCTGTCGGGAATCGGCAAGTCCGCGGCCCGGTTCGATTTCAAGAAGCTGGAGAATCTCTGCGGCCAGCACATCGCCATCGCCGACGATGCTGCACTGCTGCAAGAAATCGAGGCGTATCTCGACGCGGCGGGAAAGCTTGCCCTGACGGAAGCGCAGCGCGACGGATTGCTGCGCGGCATGTACTGCCTCAAGGACCGTGCCAAGACCTTCCCGGAACTGCTTGAAAAGGCACATTTCATCCTGGCAGATACGCCGCTCGAGCCGGACGAGAAAGCGGCCAAGGCACTGGATGCAGTATCCCGTGGTATACTGGCTGCGTTGACGCCGCAGCTGCAAAATGCTAGCTGGTCGCGGGAAGAACTCGAAGGGGAGATGGGCGCTTTCGCAGAGGCACAGGGGACCAAGTTCGGCAAGCTTGCCGCCCCCCTCCGTGCCGCGCTGGCAGGACGCGCCGTGACCCCGAGCGTTTTTGACATGATGCTGGTGCTCGGCAAGGAGGAAAGCCTCCGCCGCATCGGGCACGCAGCCACCTCTGAGACGGGGTGACGGCCTGAAGGGAGCGTTTCGACAAACGGCTCGCCAAGGCCATGTGAGACTATATCGCCCCGGGCGCGCCAGGCGCCGGGGCCCTTTCGAAAGGAACGACGAAGCATGGCTGAAACTCCGACGAAGAATGCGACGCTGACGATCGACGACCAGTCCTACGATCTGCCGATGTACTCGCCCACCGCGGGCCCGGACGTTCTGGATATCCGCAAGCTCTATGCGCAGGCCGGTGTCTTCACCTACGACCCGGGCTTCACCTCGACCGCGAGCTGCGACAGCACCATCACCTTCATCGACGGCGACAAGGGCGAGCTGCTGCACCGTGGCTACCCGATCGACCAGCTGGCCGAGAAGTCGCATTACCTCGAGGTCTGCTACCTGCTGCTCTACGGCGAGCTGCCCTCGGCGGCCGAGCTCGAAAAGTTCGAGAACACCATCACCCGGCACACCATGCTGCACGAGCAGATGCAGTATTTCTTCCGCGGCTTCCGTCGTGACGCGCACCCGATGGCGACCATGGTCGGCGTCGTCGGCGCCATGTCGGCCTTCTACCACGACAGCACCGACATCAAGGACCCCAAGCAGCGCGAGATCGCCTCGCACCGCCTGATCGCCAAGATGCCGACCATCGCGGCCTGGGCCTACAAGTACTCGATCGGCCAGCCCTTCGTGTACCCGCGCAACGACCTGAGCTATGCGGCGAACTTCCTGCACATGTGCTTCAGCGTGCCGGCCGAACCCTACCAGGTGAACCCGATCCTGAGCCGCGCGATGGACCGGATCTTCACCCTGCACGCCGATCACGAGCAGAACGCCTCGACCTCGACCGTGCGCCTGGCCTCGTCCTCGGGTGCCAACCCGTTCGCCTGCATCGCGGCCGGCATCGCCTGCCTCTGGGGTCCGGCCCATGGCGGCGCCAACCAGGCCTGCCTCGAGATGCTCAAGCAGATCGGCTCGCCCGACAAGATCCCCGAGTACATCGCCCGCGCCAAGGACAAGAACGACCCGTTCCGCCTGATGGGCTTCGGCCACCGCGTCTACAAGAACTTCGACCCGCGCGCGACGGTGATGAAGCAGTCCGCCGACGAGGTGCTCGACCTGCTCGGCGTCGAGAACAACCCGATCCTCGCCACTGCGAAGGAACTCGAAAAGCAGGCGCTCGCCGATCCCTACTTCGCCGAGAAGAAGCTGTTCCCGAACGTCGATTTCTACTCGGGCATCATCCTCGAGGCGATGGGCTTCCCGACCTCGATGTTCACCCCGATCTTCGCCCTGTCGCGGACCGTGGGCTGGGTGTCGCAGTGGAAAGAACAGCTCGCCGATCCGCAGCACAAGATCGGTCGTCCGCGCCAGCTCTACCTCGGCAGCACGGCACGCGACTACACCGACATCGAGACCCGCTGAACAAGCGGTCTTGCGTGAGACGAGAAAGCCGCCCCCAGGGGCGGCTTTTTTCGTGTGGGCGTGGGAGGCTTGCCCGGCGGCATGCGCTGTGGCGCGGGCGGGATGCCTCCGGCGGGAGTATTTTTAACGAAGAGAAGTCAGGGGCGCCGGGTTGGAGGTTGGTGCGCTGTCCGAGGCGGTGTTGAAGGAGCTTTGCCTGCGTCGTGGCGTTTGGTCCGGCGTCGCGCGGTTGTGGTCGCTGTGGCAGGCCTCCGGCGGGGATATTTTTGGCCAGAAGAAGACAGGGGCGCCGGCTGGCGGCGGCGCACCCTGGGGGCATCTGTGGGGCGGACTGGCGGTCAGCGGCCTTCGAAATGAGGCGGGCGCTTTTCGAGGAAGGCGACGATGCCTTCCTTGAAGTCGCGGGTCTTGCCGCATTCGCCCTGCAGGCGGGACTCGACGCGGAGCTGGGCCGCGAGATCGCACTCGAAGGCGCCGCGCAGCGCGGTCTTGATGCGGGCATAGGCCTCGGTCGGGCCCTTGGCGAGATAGGCCGCACGGGCCTGCCAGACGGCCTCGAATTCGGCGTCGGGAACCGCTTCCCAGATCATGCCCATCTCGTCGGCCTGCCGGGCCGAGATGCGGTCGGCAAAGAGCGCCGCGCCCATCGCCTTGGCGAGGCCCATCTGACGCGGCAGCGCCCAGGTGCCGCCGGCATCGGGAATGAGGCCGATGCGCGTGAAGGCCTGCATGAAGAAGGCGCTCTCGGTGGCGATCACCACGTCATGCACCAGCGCCAGATTGGCGCCCGCGCCCGCCGCCGCGCCGTTCACCGCCGCGATGGTCGGCACCGGGCAGTCGGTGATGGCGTTGAGCATCGGCTCGTACTCGTCGCGCAGCACGCGCTCGAGATCCATGTTGGCGGCGGTCTCGCGGTCGCCGAGATCCTGCCCCGAGCAGAACGCCCGGCCGGTGCCGGTGAGCACCACGACCCGCGCAGCGCGGCCCGCCTCCTGCACCGCGTGGGTGATCTCGGCGCGCATCTGGGTGTTGAGCGCGTTCATCACGTCGGCCCGTGACAGGGTGATGACCGCAACGTCCTCGGCGATCTCGTAGGTGATGGTCTCGTACTGCATGGGGTGCCTCCTGCCTCCTCGCGCCTCTCTGCTTCGGGCGCCATAAGACAGGCAGCCGACGCGCTTGGCAAAGGCAAACGCGGCGTCACATCGACGCCGCGCTGCACGCTTTCGGATCAGTCGCGCAGGATCTGCTCGAGCCGCGCCTTTTCATCCTCGCTGAGCCCCGCCTCGGCCGGCGCCGCGGCGCGTGAACGGCCGCGGATGTAGACCGCGCCAGTGAGCAACGCGAAGACGAAGAGCAGCGGCCCTGCCGCCCAGAGCAGCCAGTTCCAGCCGCCGGTGGTGGGCTTGAGCAGCACGTATTCGCCGTAGCGATCGACGATATAGTCGACCGTCTCCTCGTTGCTGTCGCCCTCGAGCAGCCGTTCGCGGACCAGCAGGCGCAGGTCGCGCGCGAGCGAGGCGTTGGAATCGTCGATATTCTCGTTCTGGCAGACCAGACAGCGCAGCCCCTGCGAGATCTCGCGGGCCCGCGCTTCGAGCGCCGGGTCGTCGAGGATCTCGTCGGGCTGCACCGCCTGCGCGACGGTGGCGATCAGCACGAAGGCCAAGGCAAACAGCGAGCGCATCATTCCGCGGGCACTCCCTTGGCGGGGGCGCCCTTGCGCGCGCCGGCAGCGACGCGGAAGCGCCGGTCGGTGAGGCTCAGGATGCCGCCGATCGCCATCAGAATGCAGCCGGCCCAGATCCAGTTCGCCAGCGGCTTGATATAGACCCGCATGGTCCAGCCCCCGCCGGTCTGAGGATCGCCGATCACCACGTAGATGTCGCGCAGGAAGCGGTAGTCGATGGCGGCCTCGGTGGTGGGCATCTTGGCGACCGGGTAGTCGCGCTTTTCCGGGTAGAGATGCGCGATCTCGGCCCCGTCCTGACGCACCGCAACCTCGCCCATGGTGGAGAAGTAATTGGGCCCGCGCACCCGTTCGACGCCCAGCAGTTCGAACTCGTAGTTGCCAAGCTCGAAGGGCTGGTTGAGCTCGGCCACGCGGATGTCCTCCTGTTGCCAGGCCATCAGCCCGGCGATGCCGGCCATGGTGATGCCGAGCCCGGCATGGGCCACGGCCTTGCCCCAGTCGGCGCGCGGCAGGCGCAGCAGGCGGGAGTAGTCGCGGCTCTTGCCGATCCGGCTGAGCAGGTCGGTGATCGCGCCGGCCACCAGCCAGGTGCCGAGGAACAGGCCCACGGGCCCGAGCAGGCTGCGCCCGGTCTGGATGGTCCAGAACAGGCCGGCGACGGCAATGGCGAGACCGAGGGCCGGCGCCAACTGGCGCAGGACCCGGTCGACCTTGGCGCGCTTCCAGCTCAGCATGGCGCCGATGGGCAGCAGCAGGCCCAGCATCACCATGAAGGGTGTGAAGGCCATGTTGAAGAACGGCGCGCCGACCGAGAGCTTCCGGCCGAACAGCATCTCGGCCACCAGCGGCCAGAGCGTGCCGACGAAGACCACGAAGCAAGCCACGGCGAGCAGGATGTTGTTGGCCACCAGCGCGGATTCACGGCTGACGATGCCGAACACGCCCTTGGCCTGCATCGCCCCGGCGCGGGCAGCGAAGAGCGTCAGCGCGCCGCCGGTGAAGGTCACCAGGATGCCGAGAATGAACACGCCGCGCTCGGGATCGGTGGCGAAGGCGTGCACCGAGGTCAGCAGGCCCGAGCGCACGATGAAGGTGCCCATGAGCGAGAAGCCGAAGGCGAGGATGGCGAGCAGGATGGTCCAGCTTTTCAGCGCCTCGCGTTTCTCGACCACGATGGCGCTGTGCAGCAGCGCGGCGGCCAGCAGCCACGGCATGAAGGAAGCGTTCTCGACCGGGTCCCAGAACCAGAAACCGCCCCAGCCCAGCTCGTAATAGGCCCACCACGAGCCAAGCGCGATGCCGATGGTGAGGAACATCCAGCTCAGCAGCGTCCAGGGCCGCACCCAGCGGCCCCAGGCGGCGTCGACCCTGCCCTCGATCAGCGCCGCAACGGCGAAGCTGAAGCAGATCGAGAGGCCGACATAGCCGAGGTAGAGAAACGGCGGGTGGAAGGCGAGCCCGGGGTCTTGCAGCAGCGGGTTGAGGTCCTGACCGTCGAAGGGCGGCACCGCCATGCGCAGGAACGGGTTCGAGGTCAGCAGGATGAAGGCGAAGAAGGCGACGCCGACCATCGCCTGCACGCCCAGCACGCGGGCCCGCAGCGTCGGCGGCAGGTTGCCCCCGAACCAGGCCGCCAGCGCGCCGAACAGCGCGAGGATCAGCACCCAGAGCAGCATCGAGCCCTCGTGGTTCCCCCAGACGCCACTGATCTTGTAGAGCATCGGCTTGGCCGAATGGCTGTTCATCACCACGAGGCGCAGCGAGAAGTCGGAGGTGACGAAGGCGTGGGTCAGCGCCGCGAAGCTGATCAGCACCAGCAGGAACTGGGCTGTCGCGGCGGGTTCGGCGACGGCCATCCAGCCGGGCCAGCGTTTATGGGCGCCGATCATGGGAACCACCGCCTGAACACAGGCGACGAGAGCGGCGAGGATGAGGGCGAAGTGTCCGAGCTCGGTAATCATGATGCCCCGTGTATACGAAAGGGCGCCCGACCGGCCAACGAAAATCCCTTTTGACCGGCGTTCACATTGTCGCAATCGCATGTCGGGAGGGACCAAGGGCCCGGACCGGACTACCGCCGGGACTGACTTGACGTGCTCTTGAGGACGCAAGACGTATCGAAACGTGGCATCGTCCAAGAGATGCGCCGAAAGACCGGGACGCGCCGCGCATCGTCGGTCAGCGGATTGGCGATCCGAGGGTTGGATCCCTTGAGGTATCCGGGCCAAGCCCGAAGCATCTCTCAGCTCGGCGCAGTCGTGGACAAATCGCCGGTCTGGGGGGAGCGGGTCATGCCGGAGGCATGCTTTCAGCATGACCGATGTGCGGCGGCCTCCGGCCTCGGTTCCGCGCGGCCAACGCTCAAACGATGCTCACGCCGAGATCAGCACGATTTCACCGCTCCGTGCTCTCCCGCCAGTCCGACAGCGCCGGATTTTCACCAGCGTCGCGCTCGACAGGCGCGACCGTCCGCACCGCCGGCGCCGCCGCGACCACCGCTGCGATCTCGCGGCGGAACTCCTGCCCCTTGGTCTGGTGCCGCGCGCCGAAATAGAACCCCACGATGGCGGTCAGCAGCCACCACATCGGCTCGGGCACCAGCGACAGCCCCTGCATCCGCGCGCCGAACCACTCGGGATCCCACATCGCGCTGATGAACAGCCCCAGCGTGCCAAGCGCCAGCGCCGGGCGCGGCAGGCGGTTGAGCCCGTCCATCAGCCGGTCGAAGCGAGAGCGGCGCGCCTTGGCGAACTCCGCGCCGAACTGCGCCAGAGCCTCCCCGCGCAGCCCCGCCTCGCGCGCATCCCGCGCCTCGGCATTGACCCGGAAGACCTCGGCGGTCTCGGCCACCACGTTGCGCCCCGAGCCGAAGAGCACCCCCATCGCGCGGTCGATCAGCCCCATGAGGCCACCCGGGCGCGGAACTCGGCCTCCGTCATGTGGTAGCGCGGCGCGATGAACTCCTCGGCGCGGCGGATCCAGCCGCCTTTGCCTCCCGCGCGGGAACGGGCGTATTTGCGGCTCGCCGGGCGGGCATCGGCCAGCGCGAAGTAGTAGTTCCGCCGCGCGATGCCGTAGGCGTCGGCGATGTGCTCCGGCGCCGCCTCAGCGGCGCGGGCGCAGGCGGCGAGGCTGCGCGGGCCGAGCACACCGTCCACCGTCACGCCCTGCCCCATTTCGCAGAGCAGCCGCTGCAGGATCTTCACCGCGTTGGCGCCGGCATTCACGTACATGTCGAAGACCGAGGCCTGCAGCGCCTGGGGCAGTTCGGCAATTCGCGGGCGATGGAAATAGTGCTTCAGAAAGATCTCTACCGCCTGCTCGCGGTTCAGCAACCGCACGTCGGCCGCATCGACATCGCCATCGCGGTCAAGATCCATCCCCAGCCGTCTGAGCGTGTGGATGGTCACACCGAATTTCGTGGCGCCCCCGGGATCGTCGGGGTCGTTGACGTAGCCGCCCTCTCGCTGGACGATCTCGTCGGCCATCTGGCGGATGCGGGGGGTCACGGTCATGGCGGGCCTCCTTTTCTGGGCAACGGAACCGGGAGGGTTCCCTTTCGCCGCGAAGGCTGGTTCCCTCCCGTCACATCCGGCCAGATCCGGGTGAACGAGAGATGACCGCAGCGCACGGAGCCCGCATGACCGCCACCCCCACCGCCGAGGACATCATCGCCCTGCTGAGGCTCGAGCCGCATCCAGAGGGCGGCCACTACCGCCAGACCTGGGTGGCCGAGACCGCGCCCGGCGCGCGGCCTTCGGGGACCTGCATCTATTTCCTGCTGAAGGCCGGAGAGCGCAGCCATTGGCACCGCGTCGATGCCGATGAAATCTGGCTCTGGCACGCCGGGGCGCCGCTGGAGTTGTCGATCTCTGCCAATGACACGGGCCCGCGCTTGGATCACCGGCTCGGCCCGGATCTGCTCGGGCAGGAGCGGCCGCAGATCATCGTGCCAGCGCAGCACTGGCAGGCGGCGCGAAGCCACGGGGACTGGACGCTGGTGAGCTGCACCGTCTCGCCCGGATTCCGCTTCGAGGGTTTCGAGCTCGCCGCGCCGGGCGTCGATATTCCCTGACCGCCTTTCCTGACTGCGGACACAGAAAAAGGCCGGGGCGAAAACCCCGGCCTTGGAATGCTGTGCGAGAGACGCGACTTAGTTCATTGCCGACTCGTCAACGTCGGGCATCTCCATCAGCTGGTCCTTGGTGTAGTTGGTCACCAGGGCATAGGAGCCATCGTCGATCGGCATCAGCTGCACGTCGCTCAGCGAGATGTGCACGTGCTTGTCACCGATGTCGAGGAAACCACCCACTTCGGCAACGATGCCTTCGATCTTGCCATCGGCGGTGAAGACGATGTCTTCGATCTCGCCGACGTTCTGCCAGTTGTCACCGATCTCGGTGTACGAGCCCATGCCGCCGTTCGACGCCATGTCGGTCTCGGCGTTCATCTCGGCGTCGGCATCGGTGCCGGCCATCTCGGTTTCACCCTCGGTTTCCATGGTCGCGTCACCTTCGGCAACCTCGGCTTCACCCATCGCGGCATCTTCGTTGACCGCGTAGACGGCGCCACCGGTGATGTCGCGGCTGCGGATCAGACCATCTTCGTCCATGCCGAAGATCTCTTCCATGGTCTGGCCGGTCTCGGCGGCTGCCTGGTCAAGCTCCTGGTTGGCTTCGTTGGCAGCGTTCTGGATCTCCTGACCGGCTTCGTCGGTGGCCTGCTCGATCTCTTGACCAGCTTCGTCCGTGGCCTGCTCGATCTCCTGACCGGCATTCTCGGCGCTGTTCTCGATGGCCTCACCGGTGTTCTCGGCTGCCTGTTCGATGTTCTCGCCGGCCTGCTCCATGTTGGTCTCGGCCTGCTCCATGTTGTTCTCATCGGTGGCAGTCTGTGCAATGGCACCACCAGCGCTGAGGGCAATGGCTGCGACGGTCATCGTAAGACGTTTCATGGTGTTTCCTCCGTGTGTGTGGTCGTCGCTGCGTCGCGACGTCTGACCTCACAACACGCAGTTGCCCGGGTCGTTCCACCCGGGCAAACATCCGCCAATAACATGTTTTTTACGGAACTTTATCTCGCATTCTTGTGAACGAATGCGAGCAACTGACGCGTCGAGCCATCCTTCCCGTCTGCCGCCTGCTCTCCCGTGACCATCGGCCCGAGCGCGGTTGCAAGCTCCTTGCCGAGCTCGACGCCCCACTGGTCGAACGAGTTGATGTTCAGGATCACACCCTCGACAAAGACGCGATGCTCGTAGAGCGCCACGATGCGGCCCAGCGTCTCGGGATCGAGCTTGGGATAGACCAGCGTGGTCGATGGACGGTTGCCCGGGAACACCCGGTGCCGCGCCTGCCGCTCGAGCTCGTCACCCCCGAACTTGCCGGCCACCTTGCCACGCGCCTCGTCGAGATCGCGGCCGCGCATCAGCGCCTCGGACTGAGCGAGGCAGTTGGCGATCAGCAGCGAATGGTGATGCGCGAGCTCGGGCTCGTGGCCCTGCGCCGCCACCATGAACTCGCACGGCACCACCCGGGTGCCCTGATGGATCAACTGGTAGAAGGCGTGCTGGCCGTTGGTGCCGGGCTCGCCCCAGACCACCGGGCCGGAATTGCAGGCCAGATTGGCGCCGTCCATGCTCACGCCCTTGCCGTTGCTCTCCATCTCGAGCTGCTGGAGATAGGCCGGCAGCCGGCTCAGCCGGTTGTCATAGGGGAGCACCGCGCGGGTGGCTTGACCCAGCACCTGGTTGTGCCACATGCCCACCAGCGCCAGCATCACCGGCATGTTCTGCTCGAGCGGCGCGGTGCGGAAATGGGTGTCCATCTCCATGCCACCCTTCAGAAAGGCGCGGAAATTCGCGGGGCCGACGCCGATCATCAGCGACAGGCCGATCGGCCCCCACATCGAATAGCGCCCGCCGACCCAGTCCTCGAAGCCGAAGACCCGGGCTTCGGGGATGCCCCATTCGCCAGCAGCCGCCTTGTTCGAGGACAGCGCCACGAATTTCCCCTCTGTCGAAACGCCCTTCTCTTCGAGCCAGGCCCAGGCGCTCTTGGCGTTGGTCATGGTCTCGATGGTGGTGAAGGTCTTCGAAGCGATGACGAACAGCGTGGTTTCGGGCTTGCAGAGTTTGAGCGTGTCCGCAATGTCGGCGCCATCGACGTTCGAGACGAAATGGCAGCGCGGCCCGTCGGCATATGGCGACAGCGCGATATAACCCATCTTGGGGCCGAGATCCGATCCGCCGATGCCGATATTGACCACGTCGGTGATCTCGGAGCTGCGGATCTCGTCGGCCAGCGCCTCCATGCGCGACAGCGTGTCCAGCACCTCGGGCATCACGTCGGCGCCATCGACCTCAACCGGAGCGCCGTCGAGATTGCGCAGCGCGGTGTGCAGCACGGCGCGGCCCTCGGTCTCGTTGATCTTGGCGCCCGAGAACATGGCATCGCGGCGCTCGGCCAGCCCCGCGCCCTCGGCCACCGCGATCAGCGCGGCGCGGATATCGGCGTCGATCAAGGTCTTGGAGTAATCGAACAGCATCCCGTCATGGCGCACCGAAAAGGTCTCGGCGCGCGCGGCGTCCTGCGCGAACAGCGCATCGATACGGGTCCCGTCGCGTGTCGCGGCGAGGCTCTTGAGGTCATCCCACATGTCAAATCTCACTCTGTTCTAATCGGCAGAAATCTATTCGGCCCAGTGCACGACGGCCTCGTCGAGCACGGCATTGATCGGCGCCTCGAGCGGCGCCAGACCGCGCGCCTTTTCAAGCACTTCGCGCTTCTCGGCACCATAGATCACGATATGCTTCTTGAGCGCACCGTCGAGCACATGCGCGCTCAGCGTGATGCGCGGCTCGGGCGCGCCCGGCGCCCGCATCGGCAGCAGGATCGGCGCATCGTTCGACAGTGCTTCCTCCAGCTTGTCTGCCTCGGGAAAGATCGAGGCGGTGTGCATGTCGGCGCCCATGCCCAGCAGCACCACCGCCAGCGGCAGCGCCGGCGCGATGTCGTCCGCCAGCCCGGCCAGCCGCTCTTCGGGGGTGTCGGCCTCGGCATAGAGTGGCAGCAGGCGCGCGGCGCTCGCGCGGTTGGTCAGCAACCGCTCGCGCAGAAGCCGGGTGTTGGAGCGCTCGGAGCTTTCCGGCACCCAGCGCTCGTCGGTCAGCATCACGTCGACCCGCGCCCAGTCGAGATCGGCGGCGCAGAGCGCGTCGAAGACCGGCCCCGGCGAGGTGCCGCCGGGAACCGCCAGCGCGGCGCGTTCTTGATGGCTCAGCGCGGCACGCAGCTCTCCGGCGATCTGGTTGGCGAGGTCCATCGCCAGCATCTCGCGGTCTGGGTATTCCTTGAATTCGTAGGTCATGACTTGATCCCGCGCCAGCGGCGCCCGTCGCGATTGATGAGGAAGGCGGCATCATCCGGCCCTGCGCTGCCGGCGTCATAGGGCTTGGGCGAGTCGCCACGGCGCTCCCAGCCCTCGATCAGCGGATCGGTCCAGGACCAGGCGGCCTCGACCTCGTCGCCGCGCATGAACAGCGTCTGGTTGCCGCGGATCACGTCCATGATCAGCCGCTCGTAGGCATCGGTGACCTCCTCGGCCTCCGGCCCCAAAGCCTCGGCGAAGGACATGTCGAGCGGCACGTCGACAAGCCGCATGCCGCCCGGCCCCGGCTCCTTGATGGTGACGCCCAGCGTCATGCCCTCGTTGGGCTGCAGGCGGATCGACAGCACGTTGCGATGGCGGCCGCTATCGATGCCGAAGATCGAGTGCGGCGTCTCCTTGAAGACCACCGCGATCTCGGAGGCCCGCGACGACAGGCGCTTGCCGGTGCGCAGGTAGAACGGCGTGTTGGCCCACCGCCAGTTCGACACGTAGCACTTCAGCGCGATGAAGCTCTCGGTCTTGGAGGTGGGGTTCTCGGCATCCTCGCGGTAGGACGGCATCTCGCCGTCCGAGGTATACTGCCCGCGCACGATCTGGTCGGGATCGACGGGATCGAGCGCCCGGATCACCTTGAGCTTCTCGTCGCGCACCGCGTCCGCCTCGAACCGCGCCGGCGGCTCCATCGCGATCAGGCACAAAAGCTGCATCAGGTGGTTCTGCACCATGTCGCGCATCGCACCCGACTTGTCATAGTAGGAGCCGCGCCCGCCGACGCCCACGGTCTCGGCCACGGTGATCTGGATGTGGTCGACATACTGGGCATTCCACAGCGGCTCGAACAGCATGTTGCCGAAGCGCACCGCCATCAGGTTCTGCACCGTCTCTTTCCCGAGATAGTGGTCGATGCGGTAGATCTGATCCTCGTGGAAATACTGCGCCAGCTCCTCGTTCAGGGCGCGCGCGCTTTCCAGATCATGACCGAAGGGTTTCTCGACGACGATGCGGGTGTCGCGGTTCGACAGGCCACGGTTGCGCACCTGACCGGCAAGATCGGCGAACAGGCTCGGCCCGACCGAGAAGTAGTAGGCGCGCACGACGTTCTCATCGTCGCGCAGCAGGTCCTTGAGCGCGCTCCAGCCACCCTCGCCCTTGGCATCGACCGGCACATAATGCAGATGCGCGAGGAACCCCTCGATGGCCTCGGCATTGTCGGCCTGCGACTTGCCGAACTCGACCAGCGCCTCGCGGATGAAATCGCGGTAAGCGGCATCGTCCATCTCGGAGCGCGCCGCGCCGATCACGCGGCTGCTCTCGGGCATCTGGCCGGAGCAGTAGCGCCGGAACAGCGCCGGCAGAATCTTGCGGCGGGCAAGATCACCGGTGCCCCCGAAAATGATGAGATCAAAAGGCTCGACGGGAATGACGCGGGAAACCATTTCGGGTGTGTCTCCGATTCTTTGCATTGCTGATCGTTAGCGCTAACCGCGCTCACTCCCTATCCCAATATGCGCTGCGAGTCTAACACCGCATTGGGTAACAGCAACGTTGATGGGACAAATTTTCTGCACGGCAGCGAATTGCCTGCGAAAGCGCTTGGTCCTTGAACGCAGGAGGCCCTCGTGCGACCTGTCTTGCGAAATCGAACCGAGGACGAGCATGCCCCAGAAAATCATCATCGACACCGATCCCGGGCAGGACGACGCGGTTGCCATCCTGCTGGCGCTGGCCTCGCCGGAGGAGCTCGAGGTGCTGGGCATCACCGCCGTCGCCGGAAACGTGCCGCTCGAGCTGACCGCGAAGAACGCGCGCATCGTCTGCGAACTGGCGGACCGGCCCGACATCAAGGTGTTCGCCGGCTGCGACCGGCCCTTGGCGCATGATCTTGTCACCGCCGAGCATGTCCACGGAAAGACCGGGCTCGACGGCCCCGATCTGCCGGATCCGACCATGCCGCTGCAGGAACAGCACGGTGTCGACTTCATCATCGAGACGCTGCGCGCCGAGCCCGAGGGCACGGTCACGCTCTGCCCGCTCGGGCCGCTCACCAACATCGCCACCGCCTTCCAGCGCGCCCCCGAGATCGCCGCGCGGGTGAAGGAGATCGTGTTGATGGGCGGCGCCTATTTCGAGGTCGGCAACATCACACCGGCGGCCGAGTTCAACATCTATGTCGATCCCGAAGCGGCCGAACTCGTGTTCCGCTCGGGCGTACCGATCACCGTGCTGCCGCTCGACGCCACCCACAAGGCTCTTGTCACGCCGCCGCGCAACGAGGCCTTCCGCGCCCTCGGCACCAAGGTTGGCGTGGCCGTGGCCGAGATGACGGATTTCTTCGAGCGCTTCGACCGCGAGAAATACGGCTCCGACGGCGCGCCGCTGCACGACCCATGCGTGACCGCGTACCTGCTGAACCGGGACCTGTTCTCGGGCCGCTTCATCAATGTCGAGATCGAGACCGTGTCCGAGCTCACCCGCGGCATGACCGTGGCCGACTGGTGGGATGTGACCGACCGCGCCCCCAACGCCACCTTCATCCGCGACATCGACGCGGACGGCTTCTTCACCCTTCTGACGGAACGCTTGGGGCGGCTATGAAATCACTGCATCTGGCTGGCCCGGACGATCTTGCCCGGCTCATGCCGCTGGTCGCGGCCTTCCACGCCGAGCAGGGCTACGGCACCGACGCGCAGCACGTGCAGGCGGCGCTGGTGCCGATCCTCGATGGCCAGCCGCACGGCGCCATCTGGCTGATCGGTCCGCGCAAGTCGCCGGTGGGCTACGTCGTGGTGAGCTTCGGCTGGAGCATCGAGTTCGGCGGGCTCGACGCCCGCGTCGACGAGCTCTACATCCGCCCCGCCGTGCGTCGGCGCGGCATGGGGGGCGAGGCCCTGCACGCACTGTCGAACGGACTGCGCGACAGCGGCGTCGCGGCCCTGCATCTCGAGATCGACCGCGACGACGAACGCCTTCAGGGCTTCTACCGCCGCGCCCGGTTCAAACCGCGCGAGCGCAGCGTGGCGATGACGCGGGTCTTCTGAGCCCGCGCCATCGGCCCGTCACGGCAGAGGGATGAACTCCGCGTCATCCCCCGGCGGCAGGTGGAAGCGCCCGTTTTCCCAGTCGCCCCGGCGCCACGCCTCCTTGGCTTCCTCGATGCGCTCCTTCGAGGAGGCGACGAAGTTCCACCAGATATAGCGCGGCCCTTCCAGTGTCTCGCCGCCCAGCAGCATCACCCGCGCGCCGCGCGGGCCTGCCCTCAGCGACACCCGGTCACCGGGGCGGAACACCATCATCTGGCCTGCCTCGAAGGTGGTGCCGGCCTGCTCCACAGACCCGTCGACCACGTAGACGCCACGATCCTCGTGATCGTCGGGCATCGGGATCGCCGCACCGGCCTCGAGCACCGCATCGGCATAGAACATCTCGGACGCCGTCTCGACCGGCGCGTGCTCGCCCCAGGCATCGCCGAGGATCAGCCGGACCGACTTTCCCTCGCCCTCCAGATAGGGCAGCGCGTCGGCGGCAGCGTGCTGGAACAGCGGCGCCCGATCCTCGTGATCCTTGGGCAGCGCCACCCAGGTCTGGATGCCGAAGAACGGCATCGGATCGACCTGGGTCTCGTCATCGGTACGCTCGGAGTGGGTGATGCCCTGGCCCGCCACCATCCAGTTCACCGCGCCCGGCTCGATCCAGGCATCGGTGCCGAGGCTGTCGCGGTGATGCATCCGACCGCGGAACAGGTAGGAGATCGTTGCCAGCCCGATATGCGGATGCGGCCGCACGTCGAGACCGCGCGTCGGCAGGAACTCCGCCGGCCCCATCTGGTCGAAGAAGATGAAAGGGCCGACCATCTGCCGCTTGGGTGCAGGCAGCGCGCGGCGCACCTCGAAGCCGCCGAGATCGCGGGCCCGCGGGACGATCAGCGTGTCGATGGCGTCGACCTCGTCTCCGGTCGGGCAATGCGGGTCGAGTGCGGGGTTCCAGCTCATGTCGTGTCTCCTCTCGGGGTGATGAGGATAAGATAGCGCGACCTTCGGCGCACGATAGGCCGATATAAGCGCTCTTTATGTGCGAATTCGCGCGGACAGTTTGAGCGGGCGCGCGCTTGATGGAGGTCTGTCCGGTGGCCGGTGCTGCGCCGTGAGTATTTGGAACGTAGAGAAGATGGGAGTTGCGCGCCGGCTCCGGCGGTGGCCCGGCTTGGCGCCGTTGGGCCGGCGGTGCGTCTGACCATTGGGGCGCCGGTGGTCGGCGTGGGGCCGTGAGTACTTGGAACGTAGAGAAGAAGAGAGCTGCGGTCCGGTCCCGGTGCAAGCGCAGCATGGTGCGGCTGGGCGGACAGCGCGTCTGACCATTTGAGCGCCTCTGGTCGGCGTGGGGCCGTGAGTATTTGGGACGTAGAGAAGATGTGGACTGTGCCCTCCCCAAAGGGCGCGCCGGGTGGTGCGGGAGGATGGGGTCTTTCTTTCCGCGCGCGAGCGGTTATCTCTGGGCCATGACCCTGCACATTCCCTTCGACAACAGCTACGCCCGCCTGCCCGGCGCCTTCTACACCAAGCTCAAGCCCGCCACCGTGGCGCAGCCGACGCTCATCGCCTTCAACGAGGCGCTGGCCGGCGAGCTGGGCATCACCGGCGCCGACGACCCGCGCCTCGCGCCGGTCTTTGCCGGCAACGTGCTGCCCGAGGGCGCCGACCCACTGGCGCAGATCTATGCCGGGCACCAGTTCGGAGGCTTCTCGCCGCAGCTGGGCGACGGGCGCGCGCACCTGCTGGGGGAAGTGGTCGACCAGCGCGGCATCCGGCGCGATATCCAGCTCAAGGGCTCTGGCCCCACGCCCTATTCGCGCCGCGGCGACGGGCGCGCCTGGCTCGGGCCGGTGCTGCGCGAATACGTGGTCAGCGAGGCGATGCACGCGCTCGGCGTGCCCACCACCCGGGCGCTGGCGGCGGTGCGGACCGGAGAGGATATCCTGCGCGAACGGCCCCTGCCCGGCGCCGTGCTGACCCGCGTGGCACAAAGCCATATCCGTGTCGGCACGTTCCAGTTGTTCTCGTCGCGCGGACAATATGACGATCTGCAAACGCTCTACGACTATACCGTCGCCCGCCACTATCCCGGCGTGAAAAGCCCCGACGCGTTGCTCGCTAGGGTCTGCGAGCGGCAGGCCGCGCTGGTGGCGCAGTGGCTGAGCCTCGGCTTCATCCACGGTGTGATGAACACCGACAATTGCACGCTCTCGGGCGAGACCATCGACTATGGCCCCTGCGCCTTCATGGACCGCTACGATCCCAACCAGGTGTTCTCTTCGATCGACCGCTACGGGCGCTACGCCTACTCGGCCCAGCCCGACATCATCGTCTGGAACATGGCGCAGCTCGCCACCGCGCTGGTAGCGCTGATGCCCGATGCCGATGACGGCGTGAAGGTCTTCACCGAGATCGTGCATGGCATGGCAGACCTGCTGCGCGCCGAGTGGCTCAAGCGCTTTGGCGCCAAGATCGGCCTTGCCGATCCGCAGCCCGGCGATGCGGCGCTGATCGGCGAGCTGCTCGATCTGATGCACAAGGGCCAGGCGGATTTCACCAACACCTTCCGGGCGCTGCTGGAAGATGATGCGCGCGACCAGTTCACCGACCGTGAGGCGTTTGACGGCTGGGAGGCGCGCTGGCGCGAGCGCATCCAGAACGAGCGAGATCCGGAGGGGCTGATGCGGCGCAGCAACCCGGCCTTCATCCCGCGCAACCACCGCGTCGAGCAGATGATCGCCGCCGCGGTCGAGGGCGACGACCGCTATTTCCATCACCTGAATGCGGTGCTGGCGCGCCCCTATGAGGAGCAACCAGAGGCCGAGGAGCTGCGCCACCCGCCGACCGAGGACGAGATCGTTCCGGCCACCTTCTGCGGCACCTGAGGGCGCGGCTCAGCGGCGGTTGATCAACACGATCCCCGCCGCCACCAGCACCAGCGCGCCAAGGAAGTTTGGCCCCACCGGCTCGCCCAGCAGCAGCCAGCCCATGCCGACCGCCAGCACCGGCGACAGGAAGCTGAAGGCGGCCACGTCAGAGGCGCGGTAGCGCTTCATCACGCCCATCCAGAAGGTGAAGCCCACGCCCACCACCACCACGCCTTGGAACAGCACGCCGCCCCAGTGCAGCGCCGTGGGCGCCCGCAGCACGGGGCCGAAGAGCGGCGCCAGCAGCGGCAGGAGCAGCGCCGAGACCGCCACCTGCCACATCAGCTGCGCCTCGGCGCTCAGGCGCTCGGATTGCCCCAGCCGCACGGTGAGCACGATCCCGGCCCAGAGCAGCGCCGCGATCAGCGCCAGCGCATCGCCGCGCCAGTCTCCGGCGCTGCGGCTCTGTGGATCCCACAGTGCCCAGCCGACGCCTGCCATCGCCAGCACGAGCCCAAGCAGTCGGCCGCGGGTCAGCCGCTCTCCCGGCAGCCAGAGATGCGCCGCCAGTGCCAGCCAGACCGGCATCGAGTAGAACACGATCGAGCCGCGCGACACGGTGGTGTAGTCGAGCGCGGTGAACAGCGCCACGAACTCGGCCGAGAACAGCAGCCCGAGCAGCAGCCCGCCCGCCTTGGCCTGCGCCATCCCCGAGAGCGCGCCGGGGCGGCGCCAGGCGATCCAGAGCCCCAGCACGAGCACGCCGATGGCCGAGCGCAGCCCGGCCGACAGCACCGGCGAAATGCCGTCATTGGTGAGTTTCACGACGACCTGGTTGAACGCGAGCAGCGTCGAGAACCCGATCAGTCCCGCCGCGCCGGCGAGATCCATGGACTTGCGAAGTGTCATGCCACGGCTGAACACCGAACCGCGCGGGGCGTCAAGCAATTGCCCGCCCGGGTTGGCCGCCCGGGAAGCGCGCGTTTTTCCTTCCCCGCCGCGGGGGCTTTCTGCCAAGGTGAGGCCAACAGAGACAATTCCGGGAGGAGGAAACCATGTCACTGATGGGAACGCTGGCGAAGCTCGCCATCGGCTATGCCGCGGCGCGCGGCGTCGACAAGCTGTCCGGAGGGGCCGGTCTCGGCGCGCTGCTTGGTGGCGGGGCGCAGGTCAAGGGCAGCGAGCCCGGCACCGATCTACAGGCGCAGATGGGCAAGATGTGGTCCGGCGATGCCGCCACGCCGTTGCAGGAGATGATGGCCAAGTTCCAGGAGACCGGCGCCGCCAATCCCCTGCAGGAGATGATGAGCAAGATGCAGGAAGGCGGCTTCGGCGCGATGTTCGGCGCGGCGGGACTTGCGCCCTCGGATGCGGGCAGCCCAAAGGGCGGGCTGCTCTCGGCGCTCTCGGGTGAAGGCGGGGCCGGGCTGCCCGCAATGTTCGCGGCAGCCGGCGGGGCCGCCGCGATGAGCGGCAAGGGGGTGGGCGCGATGCTCGATCAGGTCAGCACTGCCGGCACCCCGCCCGAGGCCGAGCAGGCCGCCGGGCTGATGCTGCGCGCGATGATCCAGGCGGCCAAGTCTGATGGCGGTATCGACAAGGCGGAGCAAGCCAAGATCCTCGAGACAGTCGGCGAGGATGCCTCTGCCGAGGACCTCGCCTTCGTGAAGACCCAGCTTTCGGCACCGGTCGATCCCGAAACGCTCGCTGCCGAGACCCCGGAGGCGCAGAAGGCGCAGGTCTATGCCGCCTCGCTGATGACGATCCGGGTCGATACCGATGCCGAGGCCGAGTATCTCGACCGGCTGGCCAAGGCGATGGGGCTTTCGGAGCTGGTGGTCAACCAGCTGCACATGCAGATGGGATTGCAGCCGCTCTATTCCTGAGCCACTCTGCCCGCAGAGTTCCGCCCCGTCCGGCGTCCGCCGGGCGGGGTTGGTTTTTGCCCAGAGGTTTTGCTCAGAGGAAGGAGACCCCCATGCCGCGCTCGTCCCGCTATGGTATCGCGCTCGCCGCCTTCGGCGCGCTCGTGCTGACACCGGACGCGCTGTTCATGCGGATCTCGGGGCTCGACGGCTGGCAGATGCTGGCCTGGCGCGGCTTTGGCGTCGGCGCGATGTTCTGGCTGGCATGGCTCATCCTTGCCAGGCGCGAGGCGCCGTTGCATCGTCTGCTGCGCCCGGCCGGGCTGGTGCTGATCGTGGCGCAATATTTCAACGCACTGCTGTTCCCGATGGCCATCGCCGCCGCCCCGGTGGCAGTGGTGCTGCTCGCGGTCGCAACGGTGCCGGTCTGGGCGGCGCTGTTGTCGTGGCTGGCGCTCGGGGAACCCACAAGCCGTGCTACATGGGCCACCATCGTTGCCGTGCTGGCGGGCATCGGCATCGCGGTCTCTGGCCATGGCGATCTGGCACTGAACCGGGCCGCGCTCACCGGCGCGCTCTGCGGCCTCGGCGTGGCGCTGAGCCTTGCCACCACCTTCGTCAGCCTGCGCCGCGCGCCTGAGCTGCCACTGCTGCCTGCGCTTGGCACCGGTGCGCTGCTGGCCGGGCTCACCGGCCTGCTCGTGGCCGGGCCCGGACGCATCGGCGACGGCAATGTCGCGGCGATCCTCGTCACCGCGCTGCTGATCCTGCCGGCCTCGTTCTTCTCCCTGTCGCAGGCCTCGCGCTACACCCAGGCCGCCAATGTCAGCCTGCTGATGCTGCTCGAGACCGTGCTGGGACCACTCTGGGTGTGGATCGGGCTAGGCGAGGCGCCAACGGCGCGGATGCTTGCAGGCGGCGCCATCGTGCTGGCGAGCCTCGCGCTCTATATCCTGCTGCCGCAGCGCCGGCGGGCCGCGCCCGAAGCTGCCTGAGCCGCAGCCCGGGCCGCCACCCTCGTTGAAGCGGCAGCCCGAGTCTCAGTCGAGCTGAATGTTGACGCGGCGGTTCTGCCGGCCCTTGTTCTCGATCTTGCCGATGCGGATGCGCCCGATCTCGCCGGTGCGCGCCACGTGGGTGCCACCGCAAGGCTGCAGGTCGATCTGCTCCTCGCCTGTGCCAATGCGCACCAGCCGCACCGCGCCCTGCCCGCGCGGAGGCTGCACGGTCATGGTCCTGACCAGCGCCGGGTTGGCGTCGAGCACGGCCTCCTCGACCCAGTCGGCGCTGATCGCCAGATCCCGCTCGACAAAGCCGTTGAGCATCTCCTCGATCGCCTCGCGACTGTCGGGAAGATCGGGGGTCGCGAAATCGAGCCGCCCGTGTCCGGCGCTGATATTGCCGCCGGTGACAGGCAGTGGCACCACGACAGACAGCAGGTGCAGCGCGCTGTGCACGCGCATGTGCCGGTGCCGCCGCTCCCAGTCGAGGCGCTGGCTCACGACGGTGCCGGGTGCAGGCAGCGGCAGCGGCTCGGCGGGCACGAGGATCACCGCGTCGCGCTCGCCCTGAACCGCCGTGGCGATGCTCAGGCTGCGCCCATGCCAGTCGAGCCGCCCGCTGTCTCCCGGCTGGCCACCGCCCCTGGGAAAGAACACCGTCCGATCGAGCACGATGCCGCCTTCTTGCGTGTGCGCACGCACCACGCCGGTGGCATCGCGAAGATAGGCATCCTCGCGAAACAGCGCCTTCGTCATCGGCCGCCGTCTCCGCCTTCTCCGCCGCCCTCGCCGCCGCCACCGTCGCCATCGGCATCGCCCTCGCGTCCTGCGGGCACGATGCCCGAGTGGGACGACTGCTCCGCCGCCGCGCGGTCATGCGCCACCTTGTCCTCCGCCGTCGAACCGGCCTCGGGCGCGCGCGGCGCGGAGGTGCCCCGGTCCGGGTACAGGACCTCGGGGTTGCGCAGCCAGACATCGCGCTGCGCAAACGGGATCTCGATGCCTTCTTCGGCAAAGCGCTGCGCGATCTCGTGGTGGAAGTCGGAGGTCACGATCAGCATCTGACCGACATCGCGGATGATCGCGCGGATCACGAAGTTCAGCGAGTCCGCACCGAACTCCTCGAAGGTGACCATCGGCTCCGGGTTGAGCAGGACGAGGTCGTGCTGGCGCACGATGCGCAGCAGGATGTCCTGAACCTTGCGGGTGTCGCTGCCATAGGCCACGCCCACGGTCATCACCACCCGGCCGATGATGTTGCCGCGCGTGTAGTTGGTCACCGTGCCAGAGACGAAATCCGAGTTCGGGACGATCAGGTCGGTGCGGTCGAAGGTCTCGATACGGGTCGAGCGCACAGAGATGTCCTTGACGATGCCGTGGTTGCCGTTGACCTCGATCCAGTCGCCTTCGGAGATCGGGCGTTCAATCAGCAGGATGATGCCCGAGACGAAGTTCGACACGATGGTCTGCAGGCCGAAACCGATCCCGACCGACAGCGCACCGGCGACGATGGCCAGCGAGGACAGGTCGAGACCGGCGGCCGTCACCGCGATCAGCGCCGCCACGAAGACGCCGAGATACCCCAGCCCCGCGACCAGCGCGTTCTGGCCCCCGACATCGATCCTGGTCTTCGGTAGAATGGTGCTGCGCAACCCGCTCTGCATCATGCGGGTGACCGTGTAGCCGATCGCGAAGACGATCGCGAAGGTGAGGAAATCGCTTGGTGAAATCCGCGTTTCGCCGATCTGAACGCCTTCCTTGAAGCGTGTCCAGAGCTCGGTCAGGTCGGCCACGCGAGCGCCCCAGATCAGCGCCAGCACCGGCAGCTGCAGAACCATCAGCAGGAAGCCTGCCAGAACCGGGATGAGGCTGTCCGAGGCCTGCGGGTCGCGCCCGGTGACCAGTTCGTAAAGATCGTTCACGAACCGCTGCAGCACCAGCACCAAGGCCAGCACCGCGAGGGTTCGGATGGTCGGATAGATCAGCCCCTGACCGACCGCGTCATAGCCGATCCCGGACATGATCGGCGCGATGATCGCGACGAAGATGGTGATCCGCCCGATGGCGCGGGCGATGCGCAGCGGAAGGTCGAGCCTTCGAGCAGGGTGCCGTCGGAATCCGTCTCGTCGTTGAGTGTGGTCAGGATATGCCCGAGCCGCCACAGCATCAGCGCGCAGAGCAGCAGCACAGGATAGTCGAGCACCACCTGCACCTCGTCGGGATAAGAGAAGATGGCGCCGATGGTCTCCCCGGCCGAGCGCAGCACAAGCAGGATCGCCAGCAGGTTGGCATAATAGCGCGCCTCGACGCGCTGCTTGGGCGGCAGCGGCAGCGTGGCGATGTCGTCGTTGCGGTTGAAACTCTGATCGGCGAGCCAGCGCACGATCAGCAGCGCCGCGCCCCAGACCGGAATCATCTCGAGCACGCGCTGCAGGTTCACGCCGGCGAAACTGGTGGTTCGCACGGCGGCGACCAGCATCACCAGCCCCAGGAAGGGCAGGATGATGCGGATGATCGAGGCGATGAAGCTCCACACCCCCGAGCCGCGCCGGGTCGTGGAGCGCAGCCACTCGATGAACTTGTCGACCCAGACCGGCCCGCGCGCCACCAGCAGCAGCGCCAGCAGCAGCAGCAGAGCGATGACCGGCAGGTTGCGCCAGGCCTCCGAGCGCTTGACGTCCGACAGGATGCCTTCGCGCAGCTCCCCGACCAGGCTCTGCCCCGACTGCATCAGCGCCGCGGCCGTCTCGGACCAGAGCGCAGGGTTGAGCGGCGAGGGCCCCAGAGACAGCAGCGCATTGGCCTGCCGGGTCCGCACGATGCCGTCGATCTCGCGGATCAGCCCGTCGGCCTGGGTATGGGCCTCCTGCGCTCGTCGCGCCGGAGCCTGCAGGCGTTGCAGTTCGTCATTGAGCTGGCTGCGCCGCAGGGCGATCGACTCGGGCTCGCTCTCGCCCTCGGCCGGTGGCGGCCCCAGCGCGTCGAGCTGCGATTGCAGCGTCTGGATGCGGCTCGCGTTGGTGCTTTCAGCCTGCAGGAAGGTGTCGCGCCAGCCCGCAAGGGTGCTGCGCAACTCCTCGAAGGCCTCGGTCGAGGCCCGCTCGCTGGCGACGGCCTCCTCGGCGCGGCTGGCGACTTCGCTCCAGCTCTCGTAATCGGTGCCCTCTTCCTGCGCACCGGCCAGCCCTGCGCTCAGCGCGAGGACCAGCCAGAGCGCCGCGACGCGAAGCCAGCGCAACATCGGGATCACCCGTCCTCGAAGACACCGGGAATCGAGGCCGGCGCGCGATCAAGCCACGACGGCACCGGCAGACCCTTGCCTTTCAGGAAGTCCGGGTTGAACAGCTTCGACTGGTAGCGGTTGCCGAAGTCGCACAGCACGGTGACGATGGTGTGGCCAGGGCCGAGCTCTTTCGCCATCTTGATCGCACCGGCGACGTTCACGCCCGACGAGCCGCCAAGGCAGAGGCCTTCTTCGGCCAGCATGTCATAGACCACCGGCAGCGCCTCCTCGTCGGGGACGCGGCAGGTGAAATCGGGGGTGAAGCCCTCGAGATTGGCGGTGATGCGGCCCTGCCCGATGCCCTCGGTGATCGAGTCGCCGGGGTTCTCCTGCCCGGTATAGATCTTGTAGAGCCCGGCGCCCGCCGGATCGGCGAGGCCGATCTTCACGCCCTTGGGCTGCAGCGCCTGCGCCACGCCCGCGAGTGTCCCGCCCGAGCCCACGGCGCAGATGAAGCCGTCGACCTTGCCGCCGGTCTGCTCCCAGATCTCGGGGCCGGTGGTCTCGATATGGGCCTGCCGGTTGGCGACGTTGTCGAACTGGTTGGCCCAGATCGCACCATGCTCGGCTGTGCGCGCCATCTCCTCGGCCAGACGGCCCGAGTAGCGCACGTAGTTGTTGGGATTCTTGTAGGGCGCCGCGGGCACCTGCACGAGCTCGGCGCCGGCAAGACGGATCATATCCTTCTTTTCCTGCGACTGGGTCTCGGGAATCACGATCACCGTGCGGAAGCCCATCGAGGCGCCGACCAGCGCCAGCCCGATGCCGGTGTTGCCGGCGGTGCCCTCGACGATGGTGCCGCCGGGCTCGAGAAGGCCCTTCTCGACCGCGTCACGGATGATGTAGAGCGCCGCGCGGTCCTTGACCGACTGGCCGGGGTTGGCGAATTCCGCCTTGCCCAGAATGGTGCAGCCGGTCATCTCGCTGGCTTTGCGCAGCTTGATGAGCGGCGTGTGTCCGATCAGATGCGCAAGATCCTGTGCAACCCGCATGGGCGCCTCCCCTTTGTCTCGGTCTGGGGGACAGGTGTAGGGCGCGCCCCCGGGGAACTCAAGCGCTCGAACGCAACTCCTCACGATGACGTGCCAGCCAGTAGAGCATCATTGCCAGCGGGCCGACATTGACCTCGCCGCTGTCGCAAAGCGCGAGCGCCTCGTCGAACGGAATCACATGATTGCGGATGTCTTCGTGCTCCTCTTCGAGCCCGCCCATGCCGTTGTCGGCCTCCGAGAGCGCGCACAGCCCGAGGAAGCAATGGTAGAACTCGGTGCTGTAGCCCGGCGCGGCATAGACCTTCATCATCGGGCGCAGCTCGCGGATGTCGAGCCCGGCTTCCTCCTGCGCCTCGCGCAGCGCGCAGGCCTCGGGGCTCTCGCCGGCGTCGACCAGCCCGGCGGCCGGTTCGAGCACGGTCAACTGCGGATCCCCACGGAACAGAGGGCCGTAGCGGAGCTGCTCGATCAGCATCACCCGGTCGGTCGCCGGATCGTAGGGCAGCACCAGCGCCGCATCATAGGCCACGAAGCACTCGCGCGAGAAGGTCTCGGTCATGCTCCCGTCAAAGCGCTGGTGGCGCAATTCGAAGGCGCGGGTGCGAAAGAAGCCCTCGAAGCCCGCGTGGTCCTGCACGATCTCGACGATCTCGCGGCCGCGTCCCGAGCGCAGCTCGTGCGGGGCGCCACCCCGCGCAAGGATCCGGGCCCAGGCGCGCGCCGCCAGGAACGGCCGCCGCCCGGCGATCTCGGCAGAACTCGCGCGCCCGTATTGCCGCATGATCTCGCGCGCCGTGCGCCTTGCCAGTTCGCCCCAGTCCGCCGCCCATTCCGAGAGGTGGAAGAGCGGACCGCACTCCTGCGGCGGGCAGGCGCTGCACGCGACCAGCACCGGCAGCCGCGCACCGGTTCCGGTCAGCGCCTCGCGCTCCTGCAGCCCCTCGCCGAACCCGCCCGAGAAGAATGCCAGCCGTGCCATGTCCTCGTCGGAAAGCCCCTGAAGCAACAGCCCCTCGGCTGCGGTGCCCGGCGCGATGCAAAGCGCGGCTTCGGGCACGCCCTTGGTATTGGCGTAGTAGACCGACAGGTCGGGCAGCATGGCCGGCACGGCTTGTGCGTCGCGGCCAAGGATTTCGGCCAGCACGGGCCGGTGGCACAGGGTGCCGTAGACGAACAGATCGGGCACGGGGGCTCCTTCAGCGCCAGTGGCGCGAGGCGGTCTCGGAAAGCACGGCGGTCACCAGAGCGCCGATGATAAGCATCATGAAAAATCCGGTGTTGAGCAGGCGCTCGCCGTAGACGATCGCGATCTCGAACACCCCGGCAGCGGCCTCCATGGCGCCGTCGTAGCGCCGGCGCAGGGCAAGGTCCCACATCTGCTTGAGCGAGTAGAGCATCAGGCACCAGAACACGAGCGCGGCGGCGCCGGTGATGCAATGCGAGATCGCGGCGGACATCCCGCGCCCGGCGCGAGGCCCGATGATGATCCAGCCGCAGAGGAACCCGATGGCGGTGTTGATATAGCTGAAGACGCCGAAGTTCTGCACCTCGTCGAAGAGGCCCTTGGCGTATTCCGAGGTGAAATAGGCGGCCCCCGCCATGCACAGGGCGGCGATCAGGCGGGCAGCTGTACACATCGGCGCGGGCCTTTCATCCGGTCAACCTAGGGATTGCCCGCAAGATAAGCCACGCCCCGGCCCGGCTGGCAAGCCGAAGCCCGGGCTTTCCCGGATGCAAGGAACCCGATGTGTCGAAATCGAGACAACCGGCGAGCCGGGCCCGAGCTCAGAAATCCCGGTTCTGATAGGCATCGAGCGCCGCCTTGCGCCCGTCCTCGGCGCTCACGATCGGCTCGGGATAGGCGTCGTCCGGCGTCATCGCCCAGCTCTCGGGGATGGCGTCGAAATAGCTCAGCGCGGTCTTCGGCGGATTGCTCTGCCCCTCGGCGATCCAGCGGTCCACATAGACCTTGTCGGGGTCGAATTTCTCGCGCTGGGTGATCGGATTGAAGACCCGGAAATATGGCGTCGCATCCGGGCCGCTGCCGGCGCTCCACTGCCAGCCAAGCGCGTTCGAGGCCGGATCCCAGTCGATCAGGCAGTCCTCGAACCAGTCCATGCCGATCTTCCAGTGGCACATCAGGTGCTTGGTGAGGTAGCTCGCGACGATCATCCGGGCGCGGTTGTGCATGCGGCCCGTTACGTACATCTCGCGCAGCGCCGCATCGACGAAGGGAATGCCGGTGCGCGCGCGCTTCCACGCGATCACCTCCTTGCGGCGTTCGTCCTCGTTCCACGGAAAGGCCGCCCATTCCTCGCGCCAGTTGCTCTCGGCCAGATGCGGGGTGTGCCACAGGAGGTGGTAGGCGAACTCGCGCCAGACCAGCTCCTTTGCCCAGGTTTCGGCGCCCTCCTTGCCCGCGTCCTTGGCCCGCATCGCCGCGTGCCAGCACTGCGCCGGGCTGATCTCACCAAGCGCGAGGTTCTCCGACAGGGTCGAGCAACCATCCTCGGCCACGAGGTTCCGGCCCTTGTCATAGTCTGCGATCTTGCCGGAGGTGAACGCGCCCAGCCGTGCCTGCGCCGCCCGCTCGCCAAGCTGCACGTATGGCTCCACCACCGCCGCACCGCGCCGCATCGCATCGCCCAGCCCCCAATCGTCGAGGGCATCGCTCTCTGGCCAGCTCTCCGGCGCGGCCAGCTTCGATGGCGCGGGCAGAGGCTCGGGCACATCCCGGTCGCAGACCGCGCGCCAGAAGGGCGTGTAGACCTTGTAGAAACCGCCCTGCTTGGTCTCGACCGTCCACGGCTCGAAGAGCAGGTGGCCGGCAAAACTCCGGGCGTCGATCTCGCGGTCCTTGAGCGCCGACTTGACCGCGGTGTCGCGCTCCACCGAGGCCGGATCATAGGCGCGTTGCCACCAGACCGCACCGGCGCCGGTCTCGTCGATCAGCGCGTCGAGCACCTCGCGCGCGGGCCCTGCCCTCAGGATCAGCCGACTGCCCTTCTCGGCCAGCGCCTCGCCAAAGCAACCGAGCCCGAGCCCGAGCCGCCATTTCGGCGCCGCGCCCAGCTGGTCGACCGTGTGGTCGCGTATGAACACCGGGATCACCGGGCGGCCGGACTTGCCCGCCTCGTGCAGGGTGGCGTGATCGCTCAGCCGCAGGTCGCGGCGGATCCAGACGATGATGGGGCTCGTGTCGCTCATTCTGTCCTCGCGTGGTTCCGCGAGGAAGATAGCGCCCCGCGCCAAGGGTCAACCGCATTGCCGCTCGGCGCGGCGGCTTTACAGCTCCCGATCAAGCGCGGCGATCAACTGGTCAACCTCCTCGGGCGAGGTGTAGTGCGTGAAGGACAGTCGCAGCACCCCGTCATCGGGGTCGATGCCCATCGCCTGAAGCGGCCGCACGGCGTAGAAATTGCTCCCCCCGGCCATCACCTTGTGGTTCGCCAACCGCCGCGCGACCGGCTCCGCCGGCCCCTGCAGGGCCACGGCCACCGTCGGCGCGCGGTTCTCGGCGCTCTTGGGACCGAGCAGCCGGACAGAATTTCGCGACCCGAGGAAATCCAGCAAGGGCTGCATGAGCTGCACCTCGTGGGCATGCATCAGCCCGGCCACAGCACCCGGTGCGACGCCCTGATGTGCCGCCAGCGCCTCGACATAATCGACCATGCCGGCGCAAGCGGCGACCTGAGCGTGATCTGGCCCCGCAGGGGTGAACTTCTTGTACAGCGTGTCGCCGTTGAAGAAATGGGCCTGGTTCGGCAGCGCCTCGGCCAGCGCGCGACGCATGACCATGATCCCCTGATGCGGACCGAAGGTCTTGTAAGCCGAGAACAGATAGATGTCGCAGCCCAGCTCGCCCACATCCGGAAACCCGTGCGGCGCAAAGCTCACGCCGTCGACGCAGGCAAAGGCCCCGGCGGCATGGGCCAGCGCGGTGATCTCGGCGACCGGGTTGATCTCGCCCACCACGTTGGAACAGTGCGGGAAGCAGACCAGCCGGACCTTCTCGTCGAGGAGCTTTTCCAGCGCGGCGGGATCGAGATGGCCGGTCTCGGGATCGACCTTCCATTCGCGGATCTCGATGCCCTCCTCGGCCAGTCGCCGCCACGGACCGGAATTGGCCTCGTGGTCCTGGTTGGTCACCACGATGGCTTCGCCCGGCTGCATGAATTTGCGGAACGCCTGCGCCAGCACATAGGTGTTTTGGGTGGTCGAGGGGCCGAAGCTCAGCTCTTCCGTTTCCACACCCAGAAGCGCGGCAAGACGCATGCGCGCCTCGTCCATCTCGGCACCGGCGGCCTCGGAGGCCGGGAATGGCGCGTAGGGCTGCACCTTGCGCTGGTGGTAGAACCGCGTGAGCCTGTCGATCACCGGCTGGCACGTGTAGGAGCCCCCGGCATTCTCGAAGAAGGCCCAGCCCTCGAGCGACGGCTCGGCAAAGGCGGGAAACTGCCCGCGCACGAACTCCAGATCCAGCATGATCGCGACTCCCGTAATTTGTGCTGCAACAAACCGGCTGCGAGACGGAGCGTCAAGGCGATGCGGAGGGTGTGGTTGGCGGGAAAATGCGATCGCTCCGAGGCAATGCAACGTCTGGATGTGGGGGCGGTTTGGCAAAGACCCGCTAAGGCGACTGGTGCCTGGGAAGCGAACGATCTTGGCAGGTTCGACCTCGGTCAGGGGCGCTTCAGACAGTCTCGTTCTGGGCTCCTGGCCCGCGCGGAATTGGGGCCGACGGTCGCCAAGTTTCTCCCCCCTCCGAAATGAAAAACGCGGGCCCGAAGGCCCGCGTTCTCATCGTCTCGGGATCGCCCCGGACAATCAGGTGTTGCGGCGCTCTGCCGTCAGGCCGCGCCAGATCGCCCAGCACATGATCAGCAGCACGATGGTGAACGGGAGACCCGTCGAGATCACCATGGATTGCAGCGAGGACAGACCGCCCGCCGAGAGCAGCAGCACGATGGCCACGGCGCCCTCGAAGACGCACCAGAACACACGCTGAGGCACCGGCGCATCGACCTTGCCGCCCGCGGTGATGGTGTCGATCACCAGCGAACCGGAGTCCGACGAGGTCACGAAGAACACGATCACCAGCACGATGCCGATCAGCGACGTGATCGACGCCAGCGGCATCACGTCGAGCATCTTGAAGAGCTTGACGGGAAGGTCCGCGTCCTGCGCAGCGGTGTAGCCGTCGTTGAGCACCTGCTGGATGGCATTGCCACCGAAGACGCTCATCCACAGCACGCAGACGAGGCTCGGGATCAGCAGCACGCAGACGATGAACTCGCGCACGGTGCGGCCACGGCTGACGCGGGCGATGAACATGCCCACGAACGGCGACCAGGAGATCCACCACGCCCAGTAGAACGAGGTCCAGCCCTGCATGAAGTTGACGTCTTCACGACCGACCGGGTTCGACAACGCCGGCAGATACTGCAGGTAGGCGCCGAGATAGTCCACGAAGCCGGTCAGCAGCGCGATGGTGTGGCCCGTCAGCAGAACGAAGACCAGCAGCAGGAAGGCCAGGCCCATGTTGATCTCGGAGAGCACCTTCACGCCGCCGTCGAGGCCGCGCAGCACCGAGACCAGCGCCACGGCGGTGATCGCCGAGATCAGGATGACCTCGGTGGTGGAGCTCACCGGGATGCCGAAGAGTTCGTTCAGACCGGCATTGGCCTGCGTCGCGCCGAAGCCCAGCGAGGTGGCAAGACCGAACAGCGTGGCGAACACCGCCAGCACGTCGATGATGTGACCCGGCCAGCCCCAGACGCGCTCGCCGAGGATCGGGTAGAAGGCCGAACGGATGGTGAGCGGAAGGCCCTTGTTGTAGGAGAACAGCGCCAGCGCCAGCGCCACCACCGCGTAGATCGCCCACGGGTGCAGGCCCCAGTGGAAGATCGTGGCGGCAAAGGCGAGCCGGGTCGCGGCCTCCTCGTTGCCCTCTGCACCGCCAAGCGGTGCCCAGTCGGTCCGAACGCCGTTCTCGCCCATGGCGACACCGCCGATGGAGGAGGAGAAGTGGCTCATCGGCTCGGACACGCCGTAGAACATCAGGCCGATGCCCATGCCCGCGGCGAACAGCATCGCGAACCAGCCGGCATAGGTGTAATCCGGCGTCGCATCCGCACCGCCAAGCCGCACCGAGCCCACAGGGGTTACGATGAGCAGCAGGCAGAAGATCACGAAGATGTTCGCCGCGCCGAGGAAGAACCAGTCAAAGCCCTTGGTCACGCTGTCGAAGAGCCAGCTGAACACCGATCCCGCCTGCTCGGGCAGCGCCAGCGTGTAGAACACGAAGACGATGACGGCGAGGCCGGAGATGGCGAAGACGGGGTTGTGGATGTCGAGGCCGAACGGCCCGATCTGTTTCTCGATATTGTCCTGACCGATGACGTAATCGGTCTCGATGATATCCGCGCTGCCTTCTGGCGCGGGGATACCCTGGTCGTCGCTCGTGTCACTCATGGCACGAAACTCCCTCTTGTTGTTGTTGTCCGGTCTCCTGCCTGCGCCGTCAGCGCACCAGCATCACCGAGATCTTGGCTTCTGTGGCAATGCTGCCGCCATTCGCGGGCCACCAGTGGTCGGCGATATTCGGGATATGGCTCGCCATCACCACGAGATCGGCATTCACCTCGCCCACGGCCTTGAGCAGCGTGGGGTCGAGATCGATGCTCGGATCGTGGCTGGCATAGGCCTTGGCCTCGGTGGAGATGCCGCGCAGCGCGGCCTGGTCGGCGGCGAAGGCAGAGAGCTTCTCGGCATATTCCTTCGGCGTGTGGGCGATCGCCGACGGCTGTTCCGTCGTCACGCCGACGTAAATCACCGTCGCGCCGTAATGCGCGGCAAGGTCGGCGGCGCAAAGCAGCGCCTTCTCGAGCCGTTCGGCATGGGTCAGGTCGACCGGCACCATGATGCGTTCGAACACGTGTCCCTCCTGTGTCCAGGTTACCCGGGTTGATCCCGGCTTTTCGGCCGCCGCCCGCCCTCGCAAGGGGCGCGAAAGCGCGGCGCCGGCCCGTGATTACGGCGATGTGGCAAGACATCGCCGATGACGCAGGGTAGCGCACCTAACGGCTAAGGCAAAAAGGGACAAGGCGCATAAATGTCCAAAAGCGACATTTATTCGCAAATGCGACCTGTATTGCTCCCGTTTCGGTTGATCATCCCGCCATGTCGACAACGACTCGGCCCTTAACCTGGCCTTCGAGGATGTCGGCACCAAGCTGCGGAAGATCCTCGAGCGTCGCCGGCACCACCATCGCGTCGAGCTTGTCCATCGGCAGATCTCGCGCCACCCGGCGCCAGGCCCGCAGGCGGTTGTCGAAGGGCTGCATCACGCTGTCGATGCCCAGGAGGTTCACCCCCCGCAGCAGGAACGGGATCACCGTGGCCGGAAGCTGCGCGCCGCCCGCCAGCCCCACCGCCGCGACCGAGCCGCCATAGCTGATCTGGCCCAGCACGCGCGCCAGCATCGCCCCGCCCACCGCATCGACGCAGCCGGCCCAGCTTTCGCTCTCCAGCGGGCGCTTCACGGTCTCCGCCAGTTCCGCGCGAGGCACGATGCGCGCCGCCCCGAGCCCGCGCAGGTAATCCTCCTGCTCGGGCCGCCCGGTGACCGCCGCCACCTCGTAACCCAGATGCGCCAACACCGCCGTCGCCACCGAGCCCACGCCGCCCGCGGCGCCGGTTACCAGCACCGGCCCCTTGGCCGGGCTCACACCGTGATCCTCGAGCGCCATGACCGCCAACATCGCGGTGAATCCGGCGGTTCCCACCGCCATTGCCGCGCGAGTGTCGAGCCCCTCGGGCAGCGGCACCAGCCAATCGGCCTTGACCCGCGCCTTCTGCGCGTAGCCGCCCCAATGCGCTTCGCCGACGCGCCAGCCGGTCAGCACGACCTTGTCGCCGGGCTTGTAGCGCGCGTCCTCCGAGCGCTCGACCGTACCGGCGAAGTCGATCCCCGGTACGTGCGGGTAAGTCCGCACCAGCCCGCCGCCCGGCCCGATGCAGAGCCCGTCCTTGTAGTTCAGCGTGGAATACTCCACCGCCACGGTGACCTCTCCCTCGGGCAGATCCTCCAGCCCGATCTCGCGCACCGCTGCGGAAGTCTTGCCGCTCTCCGCGTCTTTCTCGACCACAAGCGCCTTGAACATCTCGTCTCACCTCTCCGCCTGCACCTCGGCAGGCTCCTTCTCTGGTTCTCAAATACCTCGGGGTGAATGCCGCCGATCGGGCGGCAGAGGGGCAGCGCCCCTCCCTGCCCCGACGCTCACAACCAAGGCCCCTCGCCCGGCATGAAGGCGAGATCGCTGACCCAGCCCTCTCCTCCGGCGGCCGTCGCCATCGCGTGCACCTGCCCGCGATGATGGGTCTGGTGGTTGAACATATGCGCCAGGCACTGGCCCAGCGGCCTGACCTGCACGCGCCCCGTGGCACCGGAAGACCAGCGCAGATCGCCGGTGAGATCCAGTGCGCCCAGTCGCTCGGCCCAGAGCAGGATCCGCGCATCGGCGCGGAACCGCTCGGCCCCCCAGACCGCAAGCGTCGGCACCAGCGTGGTGCTGTCGTCGATGCCCGCATCAGGCTTCGGCCAGTCCGCGAAGCGGCTCATCCACATGGCATCGGCCCAAAGCAGGTGGTTCACCGTGGCAAAGATCGAGCCGAAGAACGCGCCCCGGTCGCGGCGCAGCTCGGCCTCGGGCAACGCCTCGAGCGCCGCCTTCATCTGGCGGTTCTGCCATGCATTGTAGCGTGCCATGCTCAGCACGTAATCCGGGGACAGCATCGCAGCCGGCTCCTTCGTTCGGCGCACCAAGCGCCACAAGGGCGACTCGGCGCTGGACAGCCAATTGTCTGACAATTAAACAGCCCCTCATGTCGCCTGCAAGCACCCCGAAGACCGATCGCTCCACCGAGATCGCCAGCGCCCTGCGCGATGCCATCGTCACGGGCAGATTGCTGGTCGGAGACCGGCTGCCCTCCGAGGCAGAGCTCGCCGAGCAATACGGCGTGTCGCGCCCGACGGTGCGCGAGGCGCTGAAGCGGCTTGCCGCGCAGTCGCTGATCCGCACCCAGCGCGGTGCCACCGGCGGCGCCTTCGTCAACCACCTCTCCTACGAGGCGGCGCATGGCCAGCAGATCACCACCTCGACACTGCTGCTGTCGATGAACGCCATCGCCTTCGAGACCGCCTGCGAGGCCCGCTTCGCCATGGAGCGCGCCTGCGCGCCGCTGGCCTGTGCGCGGCGCGAGGCGGCGCATCTCGCGACCATGCGCGCCGAGCTTGCCAACCAGTCAGACGCCCGGCTCAGCGATGAAGCGTTCTGCGCCTCCGACGTGGCCTTCCACCGGGCTCTGGTCGATGCCGCCGCCAACCCGGTGCTGTCCTATCAGCTCGCCGGGGCGGTCGAGGCGATGCAGCCGCTGATGAACATGATCACCTTCACCGCCCGCGACCGTGCCCGCATCGTGGCGCTGCACGCGGCGGTGGCGGATGCACTCGAGGCGCAGGACGCGGCCGCCTGCGACGCAGCACTCACGGCGCTCGAGCGTTACACCATCGATCTGGCCGGCGCGGTCATGGCGCGGCGCGCGGCGAAGGCGGCGGCGCGGCCCGGCTCCTGAGCCAGAGATTCAGACGCCACGTTCCCCATGCCAGAGGGATCGCGGTGAGGCCCGCGATGACGTAGGCCAGCGGCTCGTCCCAGAAACTCTCGAAAAGCTGCGTGTAGGCGTGGATCGCGGCGAAGGTCAGCGCCGCGTTGAACAGGCCGCGCTGGTTTCGGATACCCGCCCAGACCATCATCGCGATCAGCGCCAGCGCCCAGAGCACCGTGAACACATGGTGCGAGATCACCAGCGTCGACGCCCGGAAGCCCTCGCGCAGCGCGATGAACTCTTCGTAGGACATCTCGCCAAAGCGATAGCGCCCCGGTCCCCAGATGTGCTCGCCCACCACGTCCCCCCAGAGCGAGCCCACCAGAGCGCAGAGATTGGCTACCACGAAGGCCAGCACCATCAGCACCCGCGCGTGCCGCGCGCCCCGATCGTTGCTGCGGGCCGCCAGCGCGAGGCAGCCCGAGATCAGCAGACCCATCTGCAGGATCGAGAGCGTCGGCTCGGGCGAATAGAACACGTAGGCCGCGTGGAAATAGAAGGTCGAGGTGTCGAGCATCTGCGCGAAGGGCACGATGGCCAGCGCCGTGACCAGCCGCAGATCGATCCGCCATCCGCCCCACGCGAGCACCGCCGCGGTGTAGAGGTAGTAGAGCGAAATCGGCAGGCCCGAGACCTCGTTGCGGCCCATCAGATAGGCCAGCCCGCCAAGATGCAGCGCCAGCCCCATGAGCAGGATCGCAGCGGTGGCAAAGCGCGCGACCTCGCCCGCGCGGCGCAGCGCCAGCGTCGCCGGCACGGCAATCGCCGCCCCCGCCAGCGCCATCGGCCCGCCGGCCATCTCGGGATATTTGTCGAGCAGTTCCACTGCGCCGCCGCCAAGCAGCATGCCCGCCCCGATCAGCGTCGCGGCATTGCCGAACATGCGCAGCATCGCGCCGCCCCGGAACAGCACCAGCAGGCCGCAGATCAGCGTGAGCGAGCCGCCGATCGCCACCGCGAGCGGGCTCGCGAGCCAGAGGATCAGCCCGCCGGTGGCGGCCAGGATGCCGAAGACCAGCACCGCGTTCACCGCCAGCCCGATCATCGCCTCGCGCGCCCGGGCCTCGATCTCGCCAGCCTGTGCCGGGGTGATGATCCCGTCTGTCACCAGACGCTCCGTATCCGCGACCGCGTGCATCATCCTGTCCTTCGCAATCTGTCCTGCGCGCAGATAACGGGATTTCGGACGCCGCCCGCAAGCCCCGCAAGCGCCCGAGTCCGGCCTTGCGGGCGGACCGGCACATGAGACGCAACGTCATGTCGGCTCTCTCGACGGTCGCCCCAAGGGCCGGAGCAAGCGCGGCCAAGCGGTGCTTGCGATGACACACATGCAAATCCACGCATCTCCGCAGTATTGGGTATTCACAGCGCATCACGGGTCCGTTAGCGTTTGAACCCGGCAGATGGAGACTGCCGAACGCCCACGGGAGAGGGCGACGGAATTACAGGGAGGACACCCAATGAAAAAGACCTTCGCGGCCGCGGTAGCGGCCTCTTTCGTCATGACCGGCGCCGGTTCGGCGCAGGAACTGTTCGAGATGACCAGCGGCTACGCCAACAACCTGCCGATCCTCGGCACGGCCTCGGTCAACTTCGTCGACAAGATCAACTCGATCTCGACCGAGGTGGAATTCGAGCACTTCAACCCCGGCGAGCTGGTGCCGGCGCTCGAGATGCTCGACGCGACCTCGAACGGCTCGGTGGACGCGGCCTATTCGACCTCCGGATACTGGCAGGGCAAGATGAACGCCGCCGGTCTCTTCGCCGCCGTGCCCTTTGGCCCCGAACCGGGTGAGATGCTGGCATGGATGCTCTATGACGACGGCATGAAGTATTTCCAGCAGATGTATGACGACAACGGCTACAACGTGAAGGTCATCCTCTGCGGCATGTACGCGCCGGAAACCTCGGGTTGGTTCAAGAAGGAAATCAACTCGATGGAGGACCTGCAGGGCCTCAACATGCGCTTCTTCGGCCTCGGCGCGGAAGTCATGCAGAAGCTCGGCGTGTCGACATCGCTGCTTGCGGGTGGCGACATCTTCCCGGCCCTCGAGCGCGGCGCGATCGACGCGACCGAGTTCTCGATGCCGCTCGTCGACGCCAACCTCGGCTTCTACAACATCGCGAAATACAACTACTTCCCCGGCTGGCACCAGCCTTCGACCATGTTCGAGCTGCTGATCAACAAGGACCGCTGGGAAGAACTGGACGAAATCGCCCAGAACCAGATCGAGATCGCCTGCATGGCCAACCTCGCCGACAACTTCGCCGAGGGTGAAGCCAAGAACTTCCCGGCGATGAAGGAAAACGTCGAAGAGCACGGCGTCGAGATCAAGAACTGGAACGAGGAGCAGCTCCAGCAGTTCGAGAGCGCGTGGCTCGAGGTTGCCGGCGAGCTTGGCGCCGAAGACCCGTTCTTCCAGGAAGTCTGGGACGACCTGCAGCAGTTCCGCCAGGACTACAAGCTCTGGTCGAACAACATCTACCTGCCGCGCCCCTACACGTCGGTCGCCGACCAGTAAGCCGGATTTCATCCATAAAGACCAAGGCCGGGGCGGCATCTCTGCCCCGGCCACGCATGCTTGAGGGAGGCAGGCTCGATGACCGAGCAAACCGAGGTCGTGGCCGCGATCTCCGATCCGGGAGAGATCGGGCGCGCAGACCATAATCGTGGCGATCGTTTCGTCATCCAGGTCTCGAACCTGGCCGCGTGGCTGTTCCCGATCCTGATGATCGCGATCTGTGCCCAGGTGGTGCTGCGCCAGATGGGCCACAACCAGGCCTGGCTCGACGATCTGCAATGGTGGCTCTACGGCGCCGCGGTGCTGATGGGGATCGGCTACGCGGTGACCACAAACAGCCATGTGCGCGTCGATATCTTCTACGACAATTTCGAGAAGCGGAAGCGCATCCGCACCGACATCCTCGGGCTGGCGTGGCTGTTCCTGCCCTTCATCATCCTGTGCTGGGACGTGACGCTCGACTACGCGCTGACCTCGATCCGCGCCGACGAGGGCTCGGACAGCCCCAACGGGCTGCACAACCTCTGGATCATGAAGAGCTTCATGAACGTCGCTTTCATCTTCATCGCGATTGCGGTGTGGTCGACCTATGTGCGCCTGCTCTCCAAGCTCACGCGCCCGGCGCTGTGGAAGCAGCTGCTCTTCGCGTTCCCGTCGGTGGCCTATGCCATCAACCTCATCTGCTACTACGCGATCTTCGGCGTCGCCTACGCCACGCGCGATCCCGAGATGAGCGCCCGCGACGTGGGACGCCTGCCGATCTTCGGCGAATGGGAGTTCGGCCAGCACGAGATGCGCTGGACCATCCTCATCGCCCTCATTCTGACCGTGGTCGCCATCGTCGTGGCGCGCCTCTTCGACCGCAAGGACGCCTGACATGGAGTGGCTGACCATCAACGAAATCGCCGTCGCGGCGATGTTCGCCACCTTCATCTGGATGCTGTTCCGCGGCATCCCGGTGGCCTTTGCCCTTGTCGGCGTGAGCCTCGTCTTCGTGCTGATCGCCGAGATCGGGCTTGACCCGTATCGCCGCTTCTGGGGCGAGATCATGGCCTTTGACCGCACCGGCATCGACTATCGCAAGCTGCAGGCGCTGTCGGGGCGGATCTTCGGCAACACGATCAAGAATCCGGTGCTCGTGGCGCTGCCGATGTTCATCTACATGGGCCTGATGCTCGATCAGTCCGGCGTGGCGCAACGCATGATGCACGCCATGCAGAAGCTGTTCGGCGGGCTACGTGGCGGCCTGTCGCTGACGGTGCTGCTGATCGGCATCATCCTCGCCGCCTCGACCGGCGTGATCGGTGCCTCGGTGACGCTTCTGGGCGTGATGGCCCTGCCCGCGATGATGGCGCAGAACTACTCCAAGCCCATCGCCACCGGCACCATCGCCTCCGCCGGCACGCTGGGCATTCTGATCCCGCCCTCGATCATGCTGGTGATCATGTCGGACCAGCTTGCGATCTCGCTCGGAGACCTGTTCATGGGGGCGCTGTTCCCGGGCCTGATCCTCGGCGCGCTCTACATCCTGTTCATCGTGATCTACGGCTTCATCTCGCCCGATGCGATGCCGGCGCCCGAGCGCACCGCGCGCATCGGCTGGAGCGAGGTCAAGGAAGTGCTGGTCGCCGTTGTGCCGCCGATGTTCCTGATCCTGCTGGTGCTGGGATCGATCTTTGTCGGCCTTGCGACACCCACCGAAGCCTCTGGCCTCGGCGCCTTCGGCGCAACGCTTCTGGCGCTGTTTGCCCGCAAGCTGAACTGGAAGGTGTTCCGCGAAGTGGCGCGCTCGACCCTCAACACGTCGGGCTACATCGTCGGCATCTTCCTTGCGGCCAACTTCTTCGCCTACGTGCTGCGGCGCTACGGCGGCGACGAGATCGTGCAGGAGCTGGTGCTCTCGGCCTTCGACAGCCCCTACTGGACCGTGGCCTTCATCCTGTTCATCGTGTTCTGCCTGGGTTTCCTGCTCGACTGGATCGAGATCACCATCATCATCATGCCGCTGATGCTGCCGATCATCCAGGGGCTCGAGCTGGCGGTGCCGGGCTATGACCAGGTGCGCGACCCGCAGGTCGTTTGGTTCGCCATCCTCGTGGCGGTGACCTTGCAGACCTCGTTCCTGACACCACCGGTGGGCTTTGCGCTGTTCTACCTCAAGGGGGTCTGCCCGCCCGGGGTGTCGCTGTCGCATATCTACCGCGGCATCATCCCCTTCGTGGTGCTGCAGCTGATCGGCCTGTTCATCGTGTTCGAGTTCCCGCAACTGACCACGTGGCTGCCATCGGTGGCCTACGGCAACTGACCCAAGCCCGGGTCGCAGGACGCCAAAGACAGAGACGGCCGCGCCCCTTCCGGGCGCGGCCTTTCTTCTTGCCCAGAGGCATGCACCGCCTGCCGGGTCACCCGCTCGACCTTGTCCCAATTCTCGCCACGCAGGACCGCCCGCGACCGCGCGAAGCCGCGCTTCAGACCAACGGCAAGACCTGCCCGCACGGGCACCGCGCAAAAAGAAACGGAGCGGCTCTCACCGCTCCGTTCCCCGTAGATCATTCCGGCACAGGGTCGAAGTGCACCGGAACGAACGACGTCTCCGGCCTCGCCCTGCCTTACTCGGTCAGCAGCTGCGCCTCGTGCTTCTTCAGCGAGCGGCGGGCTGCACCGTAAGCCTTGAGGCCCTCGGCGTGCTCGAGTTCGGGGAACAGCTCGAAGATCTCCTGTCGCTGCTCGTCGCCAATGCCGCGCAGCGACAGGTCGCCGGGCTGGAAGCTCTCGGTCCAAGCACCGTTCGACAGCACCACCTCGTGGTTGTCGAACATCATGTGGATGTAGGTGACGCCGAGCGTATCGACCTCGTCGACCCCGTCGAGACCGGTCAGGTGCTTCGCCGCCGCGAGGACCTCGCGCTCTTCGAAATAGAGTGCGGTCTTGTCGTTGGCGACCAGGACGCGGTGGTTCGGCGACACGAGCAGGTCGTGCTCGGGCAGGTTCTTGCCCAGAGCGCCCTGCTGGATCAGGACGGGCTTGAGATGCGGCTTGCGGGCCAGCTGGAAGCCGGTCAGTTCCTTGCGACCAATCCAGCGGATCTCCTGGATGCCGTTGTCGCGGGTGATGACGCGGTCGCCGACCTCGAGATCCTCCACCAGGCGCTCGCCCTTCGGCGTGGCGATCAGCGTGCCCGGGGTGAAGCAGGGCAGCACCTCGACGGTGACGGTGCCGGTGTCGGTGCCGCCATTGCCATCGTCGATCGTGTAGTCGTAGCTGTCGGTGCCGTTGAAGGTCTCGTCCGCGACATAGGTGACCGTGCCATCGGCGTTCAGCGTCACGCTGCCGTTCTGCGCCTCGCCAACCGAGGTGATGGTCAGTTCATCGCCATCGGCGTCGGTGTCGTTTGCCGACGGGTCGAAGGTCTCGGGATCGGTCGCGGTCGCGGTGATCATGTCATCGACCGCAACGGGCGCGCGGTTCGATTCGCCGTCGTTCGGATCGGTGGGCACGGTCACGTTGACGGTGATGACACCATCATCCTCGCCGCCATTGCCGTCGTCGACCGTGTAGGAGATCGTGTCCTCGCCGAAGAAATCCTCATTCGGCGTGTAGGTGACGGTGCCGTCCTCGTTGATCGTGACGGTGCCGTTCTCCGGGTCGCCGATCTCGGAGACCACCAGATCGTCGCCATCGACATCGGTGTCGTTGTCGGTCGGATCGAAGGTGATCGGATCGTCCTGCTCGGTCCCGACGGTGTCGTCATTGGCAACCGGATCGTCGTTCACCGGGTTCACGGTGACATCGACCAGCGCGCTGTCGGTGTTCCCGTCCGGATCGGAGATGGTGTAGCTGATCTCGTCCGAGCCGTTGTAATCGGCATCGGGGGCGTAGGTCAGAGTGCCGTCTTCGTTGATCGTCACGGTGCCGTTGCTGGCGGTGGCCTCGGTCACGGTCAGCGTGTCGCCGTCGGGATCGCTGTCATTCGAGAGCACGTCGACCACGACCGCCACGTCTTCGTCCGTCGTCACCGTGTCATCCTCGGCGACCGGCAGGCCGTCGATGGCATCGGTGGTCGAGAAGTCGATATCCGAGATCAGGACGCCCTGGTCCTGATCGCCGCCATTGGCATAGGCGATCTCGATCCGCGAGACCGGGCCCTCGATGGAGACCTGCAGCGTGCCGTCCGGATCGGCGAACTCGGTGGTTTCGGTGCCCGTGGCGGTGGCGCCGTCAACGCTCGCACCGCCCGACACGACAGTCAGGGTCACGTCGACCGGGTTGCCCTCGGCGTCGTAGGCAAGAACGGTCACGTTGTCCTCGAAGCTGCCCTCAGATCCCGATGCGTTTTCCAGCAGGTCACTGAAGTCGCCGCCCGGCCCCGCATCGACGTCATTGAGCAGGAACGAGACGTTCTGGACCTCGTCGCCGTAGATCTCGTTGCTCGAGCTGAAGTTCAGCACGGTGGTCGCGGTCGCGCTCACGGTACCGTCGCCGTCGCCACCGAGCCCCAGCAGCTTGAGGTGCGAGTTCGGGTCGGTGTCGGACCCCTCCGGCACGTAGCCGGTGAAGTTCACCGTGAAGGCCTGCGCCCCCTGATCCTGCGCGGTGTACGTGATGTCGACGGCGACACCGCCGGTCTCCACGGTCGCGGTCACGCCGTCAGACGCAGTGTTCTCGAGATAGGTGCCATAGGCACCCAGCGCGCTCCAATCCAGAACCAGATCAGCCATTGTTTTCGACCCTCATAACCTTACAGACCGGGGCGCACCCGGAACCGCAAACACGGTGCCGACGAAGACCGTCGACAACATCATTTTGCTCGTCATGCCTGCAAGTTCGCGAAGGGAAACTCTGCCAGAAGCGCCCACATTCTCGGTGTGGACGAAGAACGGCAATCGGCGGCGGAGGCATAACCTCCATTCGCATCCCTCGCACCCTTGCGGATGCTTCACAGTTCAGCGGCCGCCCCCGTGGCCTTTTAGTCTTCACCCCCCAGTCGGGCTTACGATCTTTTAACCGCGCCCGGTAATCGCCTCAAACGAAAAAATGGCGTGATCTGGGCAACTTCCGACACAGAGTTGACACATAAAGGCGACTTAGGGGCAACTTCACACATCTTTGAGTTGACTATCGTTTCCGCGTCGATCAGGTCTGGCCGGCCAGATCACAAGAAACACAAGCAGTTTAGCAATCATTGCCTGATCGCAGTCGGCGGACTGTGCAACCTGAGGCAACAATTCATCGAACGGGGCGCGGTTGCCCCGCGACGACAAATCTGGTCACAAATGTGGCGCGCCCTGTTCGCGTTGCGTGGTCAATTTGACTGAAAAAGCCGGATTGCGCGCAATTTTCGGCAATTTATCCAAGCTCATCCCCGAATCAATCGGTCATACTCGGGTAAATTGCGGCCATGATCGGGCCGCGACCCGCGCCGGGCCTCCTGTAAAACGGGCGCGAGCCGGCCTCTGCCGCGCCCGCGCCTCATTCTCGGCACGATCAGACGAGGTTGGTGATCCAGCGGCACTGATAGGGGGCCATCTCGACCGGGCCGGCCTTGATGGTTTCGCCGCTCAGCAAGTCGACCCAGCTCTCGTCGGCGATCAGGTTCAGATCCGCCTGCGGGATCTCGATGGTCTCGTCACTGACATTGTGCAGCGCAAAGATCGACTGCGCCCGGTCCAGGGACTGCCGCCAGAGACCGAAGATGCGGTCATCGACGTTCAGCGTGAACTGGGTGGCGTTCGGGTGGAAGCCGGGCTGTTGCGCCCGGATCTTCAGCCGCTCCGACAACGCCGCCAGAACGCGGGCGTGGATGGTCTCGGGGTCGGCGAGCTTTTCCTGAAGCTCGGGATAGTCCCAGCGGTGCCGGTTGATCGCCCGGTTCATGCCGCGCCGTTCCACCGCCTCAAGATCGTTGGGCGTGGCCAGCATCGAGTGGATGTAGAAGGCCGGAATGCCCTCGAGCGACATCGGGATGGTCTGTGAACACAGAAAGCGGTCGAAATGCAGATCATCGGTGCCCTTGAAGGTGCGCCCCATGGCTTCGAAGAAGGTACAGTTGAGCTCGTAGGGCGCCTCGCCCCCGCCGGGCAGCGAGCGCATCGAGACCTTGCCGCCGATCTCGTGGATGGTGTCGATGATCTGGCCGATCTCTGGCGGCGGCAGCAGACCTTCGGCGGGGCGCATGCCGATGCCGTCATGGCTGGCGGTGAAGTTCAGGTAGGCGCAGCCCAACGGCGCCGGCGGCATGGTGCGCTGCCAGTCGTTGAGATAGCGCGCCGATCCCGACATCATCGCGTGCAGCGTCAGCGGCGGCAGCGGGAAGTTGTAGACCACGTGCGCCTCGTTGCGGCGGCCGAAATAGCTCAGGTTCTCGGCCTTGGGCACGTTGGTCTCGGTCAGCAGGATCACCGTCTCGGTGGCGTAGTCCATCAAAAGGCGCATGAGCTGGATCACCGCATGGGTCTGCGGCAGGTGGATGCAGTTGGTGCCAAGCTCTTTCCACAGGAAGGCCACCGCATCGAGCCGGATGATCCGCACGCCCATGTCGATATGCAGCCGGATGATGCGCACGATCTCGAGCAGGACGTCCGGGTTGCGGAAATCGAGATCGATCTGGTCGTGGCTGAAGGTGCACCAGACATGGCGCGTGCCCATGGCGGTCTCGACCTCCTGCAGGAGCGGCGTGGTGCGCGGGCGCGTCACCATCGAAACATCGTCCGAAGGGTCGGCCTCGAAGAAGAACTTGTCATAGGGCTTCTGGCCCTGACGGTAGGCGTTGAACCAGACCCCCTGGCTCGAGACGTGGTTCAGCACCAGGTCCGACATCAGGTGGAACTCGCTACCGATGCGGGTGATGTCGGCCCATTCGCCAAGCTGCGGGTTCACCTTGCGGTAATCGGTCACCGCAAAGCCGTCATCCGAGGTGAAGGGGAAGAACGGCAGGATGTGCACCCCGTTCACCACGCCCTTCATGTGGTTCAGCAGGAAGTCGTGCATCAGGTCGAGCGGCTTGTGATAGCCGTCGATCAGGCTGTCGCCATAGGTGATCAGCACGGCGTCGTTCTGGGTCCAGAGATTGTTGCCCGGCTTGCGCGGCTGACGGCGGCGATGGGTGTCCTCGGGCCAGAAGGCCTCGACGACCTGACTGCCGAGAATGTGGGAATCCACGTCTGGGTAGATGAAATGAAGCAGCGAGGAAAGTCTGGCGCTGAAATTGCTCTCGGTCATGAAATCCCTTGGTCTCCTGATCTGGCAGGGGCCGCTGGCACACATGCGGAACGGGACGGGCTCCCCTACGCGCGAGGTGCAACAGGACGCTTCCCTTTTCGGTTAAGCCGTTCAAACCGCTTTCACAAGGGAAAAGCTGTCCGGCGCTTTGCTGGGCGATCAATGCGGGACGAGTGCCCGGAAAGGCATCTTGCCGGCGCCCCGCAGGGCCGTCACAGCCCGGGCAGATCAATCAGCAGGGCGGCGTGGTCGCTGGCATGGGGGCGATGCTCACCGACGCCCGGCAGGCGCGCGCCCTGCCCGGCCTCACGCCCGAGCCCACGGTAAAGCACGCGCGGCACCGCGTCGGGAAAGCGCGCGGCCAGCGCCTGCGAGGCGATCATCACGTCGGGGCGATTGTGCTTGTGCAGATGCGGCTCGTAATAGGTCCAGCGACGATCCTCGGGCAGCCGCAGGCCAAGATCCACCCCCGCCGCCTCGAGCGGTGCGATGGCGCGTTCGCCCTCGCCGCGCGGCTCGTTGAGATCGCCGATCACCAGCCACAGCGCCTCCGGATCCCGCGGCAACAACCGCAGCACCGCCTGCGATTCAAGACGCCGCAGCTCCCATGCGCGCTTCGGGTCCGGCCATGGCGCCTTGAGGTGCAGCACGAAGAGCGTCAGCGCCCCGAACCGCGCCTCGAGGCAATCTCGCCGGAACACCGGCTGATCCTCCGGCATCCCTTGCAGCGGGCTCAGACCCAGATCCGACGGCAACAGCTCGGCATGGCTTGACGCCCCCTCCCAGCGTCGCCGGGCCATCAGGGCCACGTCGAGCCCGCGCCCGTCATTGCCCGGCAGGCAGAGCCGGTGCGGGTACGGATCGGCGACCTGCGCCAGATACCGGTCATGGAACGCATCGAGGCTCTCGGCGTCGAACACCTCCTGAAGCGCCAGAACATCGGCCCCGGTGGCGGCGAGAAGTTCGGCGGTCAGCCTCCGGTCGGCCGCGTCATGCGCGGGGCTCTCGGCATCGTCACGGTCGCGCGCGCCATGCAGGTGGCCGCCGCTGCCATCGGGCAGCAGCCGCAGGTTCTGCATGTTGAGCGAGGCGATCCGCATCCGCCCCTCCTCTCTCCCGGCGCCCGCGCGCCCCGGCTCAGGCGTCCTTGCGCAGCCGGATGGCGCCTGCCTTTTCCGCCAAGTCCCGGGCGATGGCATAGGCGCCCTTGATCTTGTCGCTGTCCTTGGCCCAGTCGCGCCGCACCACGATCTTGTTGTCCTTGATCTTGGCGTGGTTGTTCGGGTCCTGGATGAACGAGACCAGCCCCTCGGGCTTGGCGAACTTGTCGTTGTGGAACTGGATCGTCGCGCCCTTGGGCCCGCCATCGAGCTTGGCGATGCCGGCGCGCTTGCACATGTTCTTGATGCGCACGATCAGGAGCAGCGTGTTGACCTCCTTCGGCAGCTTGCCGAAGCGGTCGATAAGCTCGGCCGCAAAGCCCTCAAGCTCCACCTTGGTCGACAGCTCCGAGAGGCGCCGGTAGAGGCCGAGGCGCACGTCGAGATCGGGCACATACTCTTCGGGGATCAGCACCGGCACACCGAGGTTGATCTGCGGCGCCCATTGGCCGTCATCGTCAAGCAGCCCCTCCATCTCGCCGGATTTGATCTTGGCGATGGCCTCCTCGAGCATCGACTGGTAAAGCTCGTAGCCCACATCGCGCATCTGGCCCGACTGCTCTTCGCCAAGCAGGTTGCCGGCGCCGCGAATGTCGAGATCCTGAGAGGCCAGCGTGAAGCCCGCCCCCAGCGTGTCGAGCGAGCCCAGCACGCGCAGGCGCTTCTGCGCGGTGTCCGTGAGCTTGGCGCGCGGCTGGGTGGTAAGGTAGGCATAGGCGCGGGTCTTGGACCGCCCGACCCGGCCGCGGATCTGGTAGAGCTGCGACAGGCCGAACATGTCAGAGCGGTGCACCACCATGGTGTTGGCGGTCGGGATATCGAGCCCCGATTCCACGATGGTGGTCGCCAGCAGCACGTCGAACTTGCCGTCGTAGAAGGCGTTCATGCGCTCGTCGAGCTCGCCCGCCGCCATCTGGCCATGCGCCACGACATAGGACACCTCGGGCACCTGCTCGCGCAGGAATTCCTCGATCTCGGCGAGGTCCGAGATCCGCGGCACCACGTAAAAGCTCTGGCCGCCGCGGTAATGCTCGCGCAAGAGCGCCTCGCGGATGGTCACCGCGTCGAACTCGGAGACATAGGTGCGGATCGAGAGACGGTCCACCGGCGGCGTGCCGATGATCGACAGGTCCCGCACGCCCGAGAGCGACAGCTGCAGCGTGCGCGGGATCGGTGTCGCGGTCAGGGTCAGCACGTGGATGTCGGAGCGCAGCTGCTTGAGCCGCTCCTTGTGGCCGACGCCGAAATGCTGCTCCTCGTCGATGATCAGCAGGCCGAGGTTCTGGAAACGGATGTTCTTGGCCAGCAGCGCATGGGTGCCCACGGCGATGTCCACGGTGCCCTTGGTGATGCCGTCGCGGGTCTTGGCCGCCTGCCCCGAGCTGACGAAACGCGACAGCGGCGCGACGTTGATCGGGAAGCCGCGGAAGCGCTCGGCAAAGCTCTTGTAGTGCTGCCGCGCCAACAGCGTGGTGGGCGCGATCACTGCCACCTGTACTCCGGACATGGCGGCGACAAAGGCCGCGCGCATGGCGACCTCGGTCTTGCCGAAGCCCACGTCGCCGCAGATCAGCCGGTCCATCGGGTTGCCGCTGGTCATGTCCTCGAGCACGTCCTCGATGGCGCCGATCTGGTCGTCGGTCTCGGTATAGGGGAAGCGTGCGCAGAAGCTCTCCCACGCGCCGGGCGGCGGGTCGATGATCGGCGCCTTGCGCAGTGCGCGCTCGGCCGCGACGCGGATGAGCTTGTCCGCCATCTCGCGTATGCGCTCCTTGAGGCGGGCCTTCTTGGCCTGCCACGCGCCGCCGCCGAGCCTGTCGAGCAGACCCTCGTCATGGCCATAGCGCGACAGCAGCTCGATGTTCTCGACCGGGAGATAGAGCCGCGCGCCCTCGGCATATTCTAGCAGCAGGCACTCATGCGCGGCTCCGGCGGCCGAAATCACCTCCATGCCCTGATAGCGCCCGATGCCGTGATCCACGTGCACCACAAGGTTGCCCGGGGTCAGGGATTGCGCCTCGGTCAGGAAGTTCTCGGCCTTCCTGCGTTTCTTCGGCGCGCGGATCAGACGGTCGCCCAGCACGTCCTGCTCCGAGATCACCGTCAGGCGCTGACCCTTGCCGGCCTGTTCCCACGGCGCCTCGAAGCCGTTCTCAAGAGCCCAGACCGCCAGATGAAGGCCGCGCTTGCCGATCCGCGTGCCGTTGCCGATCGGGATCGCCTCGGCCAATCCCTCATCCTCGATCAGGCCCGTCAGGCGCTCGCGCGCGCCCTCGGACCACGACGCGATGAGCACCGGTCCATCCTGCAGCTTGGTTTTCACGTGATCGGCCAAAGCCCCGAAGAGGCTCACGTTTTCCTGCTGACGCTCGGGCGCGAAACTGCGCCCGATGCGCCCGCCGGCATCGACCACGCCCGGCCCGCTCGACTGCGGCAGCGGATGGAACTGCACCACGCGGCGGCCCTCGGTGGCCATCTCCCAGGCTGTGTCGTCAAGGTAGAGCTGGCCCGGCGGCACCGGCTTGTAGACCGAGTCGATCCGGCCCTTCTGCGCCATGGCATGGCGGCGGGTCTGGTACTGGTCCTCGATGCTTTCCCAGCGCGCCAGACGCGCCGGGGTGAGCTGGTCGTCCATCAGCAGCGGCACGCCCGGCAGGTAGTCGAACAGCGTCTCGAGCCGGTCGTGGAAGAACGGCAGCCAGTGCTCCATGCCCTGCTGCTTGCGCCCGGCGCTGACCGCTTCGTAGAGCGGATCATCGGTGCCGCCGGCGCCGAACTCGATGCGGTAGTTCTGCCGGAACCGCGTGATCGCCGCCTCGTCGAGGATCACCTCCGAGACCGGTGCCAGCTCGACCAGGTCAAGCTTTTCCGTGGTGCGCTGCGAGACCGCATCGAAGCGCCGCGCGCCGTCGAGCACGTCGCCGAACAGGTCGAGCCGTACCGGCCCGCCCTCGCCCGGCGGAAAGATGTCGATGATGCCGCCTCTGATGGCGTAATCGCCGGGCTCGGTCACCGTGGGCGCCTGCGAGAAGCCCATTCGCACGAGGAAGTCGCGCAGCGCCTTCTCGTCGATGCGGTCGCCGACCCGGGCCGAGAAGGCGGCATCGCGCAGCAGCTCGCGCGCGGGGATGTACTGCGTCGCCGCCGACAGCGTGGTCAGCAACACGAAGCGCTGCGGCATGGCGTGAACCAGCGCCGCCAGCGTCGACATGCGCGCCGCCGAGATGTCGGGATTGGGCGAGACCCGGTCATAGGGCAGACAGTCCCACGCCGGGAAACTCACCACCGGCATGTCGGGCGCGAAGAAGGCCAGCGCCTCCTGCAGCGCCGCCATGCGCTTGTCGTCACGGGCGACATGGATGACGGGACCGTCGGCCTTCTCGACCTCGGCCAGGATCAGCTTCGCGTCGAAGCCTTCGGGCGCGCCGCCCATGATGATGCGGGACTGTGACATGGGGATGGGATGTGGCGCGCGCACGCGCCGCCGTCAACCGCTCATAGCGCGGCCTCGCGCCGTTTCGGCGCGGTAAGGGACATGTCGCCCTTTCGGAGCGGTGAGGGACATGTCGCCGTTTCGGCGCGGTAAGCGATCCGTCGCGCTCAGAGCGCGGTGAAGGACATGTTCTGCGCCATACCCCAGAGCGCGGTGACCAGGATCGAGATCAGGCCGATCACCTGGACCCAGAACCGGTGCGAGGCAAGCTTGCGCCGCAGCACCTCTCCGGAGAGCCCTTCGTCGCGGATCCTTGCCGCGGTGCCGATGCTCATCAGCCCGACCAGAGACATCGGGAAGGCCAGCAGGAACAGCGCCTGCGACAACTCGATCGCGTAGCCGAAGCCCGAGACCGCCAGCATCGACAGCAGCGCCGAGGCCAGCGCCACGCCCCAGACCCCGGCCTCCTCGGTGATGAAGAGGATGCGGTTGACGTTGATCCGGACCATGTCCTCGAGATCGCGCTCGGCCTGGCCGCCGTGGCGGCGGGCGCGCATCACCATGTCGAAGGGCACGCCGAGGACCCAGTGGCTCGCGGTGGACCAGACCACCGCCAGCGCGATCCAGAACCACATGTTCGAGAACGAGCGCATGTCGATGGTTTCAAGAACGATCCGGTACCAATCCACTGAGTGCCTCGCAAAACCCGTTTTCCGCCTTCTAGCCCGCCTGCTCCCGCTTGCCCAGAGCCTGCCCCGCGCACCGGGGAACGAAGCCCCGGCCTGTGCCCGCAGCGCCGCGCCGGGGGCCGGGCTGCGACGCGGGGTCCTCCCCGGCAGGTCTGGACAAGACCCCCGCCGGGAGTGCATTCGACTGGGATACCGCGCCGAAGACGCCGCCAACGACACCGAGGAACCGGACATGCTCCCCACCCAGGCCCCCTTTCCCGCCACCCGCCTGCGCCGGCTGCGCAAGTCCGCGGCGATCCGCGCCCTGACGGCGGAGACCTCCCTAAGCCCGGCCGATTTCATCTGGCCGGTCTTCGTGCGCGAGGGCGAGGGGGTGGTCGAGCCAGTCGGCTCGATGCCCGGGGTCAACCGCCTCTCGGTCGACAAGGTGGTCGAGGCGGCGCGCGAGGCCCATGCGCTTGGCATCCCGGCGATCTGCCTGTTCCCCTACACCCCCGAGGCGCTGAAGACCGAGGATTGCGCCGAGGCCTGGAACCCCGAAAACCTGTCCAACCGCGCCACCCGGGCGATCAAGGACGCGGTGCCGGAGATGGCGGTGATGACCGACGTGGCGCTCGATCCCTACAATGCCAGCGGTCATGACGGGTTCGAACGCGATGGCGAGATCGTCAATGACGAAACCGTCGAGGCGCTGGTGAAGCAGGCGCTGAGCCAGGCCCGCGCCGGGGCCGACATGATCGGCCCCTCGGACATGATGGACGGCCGCATCGGCGCGATGCGCGCGGCGCTGGAAGCAGAAGGCTTCCGCAATACGCTGCTGCTGTCCTACTCCGCCAAGTACGCCTCGGCCTTCTATGGCCCGTTCCGAGACGCGGTAGGGGCGTCCGGAGCGCTCAAGGGCGACAAGAGCAGCTACCAGATGATGGCGGGCAACTCCGACGAGGCGATGCGGCTGATCGAGCGCGACCTCTCGGAGGGGGCAGACATGGTGATGGTCAAGCCCGGCATGCCCTATCTCGACATCTGCCGCCGCGCCAAGGAGATGTTCGGCGCGCCGACCTTCGCCTACCAGGTGTCGGGCGAATACGCGATGCTGGCCGGCGCCGCCGAGCGCGGCTGGCTCGACCACGACCGGGTGATGCTCGAAAGCCTGATCGCGTTCAAGCGCGCCGGCTGTGACGGGGTGCTGACCTATTTCGCCCCGGCAGCGGCCCGGCTTCTGAACGGCTGAGAGGCGGAATGCCGCAAGCGCCCCGGCACAGGGCGCTTGCGTCGTGACAGCCCTGCATTTCACGCGTATAACCTCGACAAGTAGACCGGCGGGACAGCCGGACCAGAGGCATCGGCAAGACAGGATACCAGCAGACCCATGATGATGACCCGACGCAGCTTCACCCTCGGACTGGCGGCGCTGCCGCTTCTCGCCGCCTGCGGCAACGGCATTGGCGGCTCGGGCGCGGCCACGATCGACGCCCGCGTGGACAGCACGCTGAGCCAGATGTACTCGCAGTTCCCCGGCACCATCGACCTCGGCCAGAAGGCCGCCGGCATGCTGGTGATGCCGCTGGTGACAGAGGCCGGGCTCGGCGTCGGCGGCGCCTACGGGCGCGGCGCGTTGCGCGTCGGCGGCGCAACGGTCGACTACTACTCGATGGTGCGCGGCTCCGGCGGACTGCAGATCGGCGCCCAGCAATACGCCCACGTGCTGTTCTTCATGACCGACGACGCGCTCAACAACTTCCGCCGCTCGCCGGGCTGGGCCGCCGGGGCGAATGTCGAGTACGCGACCCCGGAACGCGGCGACACGCTGGCGGCCGAGACGACGACCTCGCTCTCGCCGGTGATCGCGGTGATCTTCGGCCAGTCCGGGCTGCGCCTCGGTGCGACGCTCGAAGGTACGAAATACACCCGCATCATTCCCTGATCCCGGCATCGCAGCTGGACCAGTGGGCGCAAGCTCAGCGAATAGTCGATGGTGACGCCGTTGGGGGCGCCGTCGGGATAGCGCGCCCAGAACACCTTGAGATAATAGGTGTCGTCGGTGCCCGCGAGGTAGTCGAGCGCCTTCGTCGCCTCGGCGGCGTCCTGCCCCGCGCGCAGGATCGTGCCATCGGCATTGTGCAGCGTGAAGTTGAGGTTCTGGCCCGCGGTCGGGGTCACCGAGAAGGACATCTCGCCGGAGAGGGTATCGATCCGGTACCAGTCGACCCCGGTGCCGCTGTGGATCGTGGTGCCCGAGCCGGTGATCGGCGTGGCGGTCTCGAGCGTGTCGTTGCCGTCGGAGGGCATCTCCTCGGGCAGGTCGACATCGAGCGAATAGGTATAGGTCGCCCCGTCGGGATGGTTGCCATCTGGATACTGCGCCCAGATGACCCTGAGGTAATAGGTGCCGTCGGAGGCGAGGTAGTTGATGGTATCAGTCTCCCTGCCGGCGGCCAAGATCGGCCCGGTGGGATCGCGGTATAGCGCGATGTTCATGTCCTGGGACGCGGCCGGCGTATT
>NZ_DS022276.1:3686440-3706212 GCF_000153725.1 Salipiger bermudensis HTCC2601
GGCGGAGGCGCCGATGACCGCAACCGGAGAAGCCCCTCGTCCCTCGTGGCGAGGGGTGACCGGAAAACGCAGCGCCCGCCTCTTCTCTGGTTTTCAAATACCTCGGGGTGAATTCCGCCGGCGTGCCGGTGGAAGAGGGGCAGCGCCCCTCCCCTCTCCAGCCAGGCCGTGCTGCATCAGTGGTAATGGAACTCCCCGACAACCTGCCGCCACTCGCCCGACGACAGCATCTTGCGGTGGGTGAAGCGGATCGAGTGCAGCGGGCCCTCGATCTCGTCCTGCCAGAACTCGACGAACTTGAAGAGCCGCGGATGATCGGGGGCGAGGTCGTACTCCTGCCAGAGGAACGTGTTGAGAACGTTCCGGTAATCGGGCATGCGGTAGAAGATTTCCGCGGTGGTCAGGCCATAGCCCTTGAGCATCAGTTCGGTCGGTGTTTCCTGCATCGCTTTACCTCGGCTTTTTTCCGTGTTTAAAGCGTGCCGCGACACTCATCTTTTTTCAATTAAAACAGGTTGTTAGCAGGTCATTGCAGTGGCTGCCAGATTTGTCGCGCCGGCGCCATTGCGCCCCATATCCTGCATCTGATATAAGCCTCTCTCACAAGATATAGCATAATAACGGACAGGCGAGCATCGTGACCGACACGCCGGAACCCCCTGAAAACGATGAGGAAATGAGCGGACCCGAGCGCCCCTCCTACGGTGGCCCCGCGATCTCCATCATCGACGAGATGAAGTCGAGCTATCTCGATTACGCCATGAGCGTGATCGTGAGCCGCGCGATCCCGGATCTGCGCGACGGGCTGAAGCCCGTGCATCGACGCATCCTCTACACGCTCTGGGAGAACGGGCAGACCAAGTCCAAGCCCTACCGCAAATGCGCCACCGCCGTGGGCGACGTCATGGGCCGCTACCACCCGCATGGCGACTCGGCGGTCTATGACGCGCTGGTCCGGATGGCGCAGGATTTCTCCATGTCGCTGCCGCTGATCGACGGTCAGGGCAATTTCGGTTCCATGGATGGCGACCCGCCTGCCGCCTACCGTTACACCGAGTCGCGGCTCGAGCGCACTGCAGAGGCGCTGCTCGAGGATATCGACAAGGACACGGTCGATTTCGTCCCGAACTACGCCAACGAGCGCAACGAGCCGGTGGTGCTGCCCGCCCGCTATCCCAACGTGCTGGTCAACGGCGCCGAGGGCATCGCGGTCGGCATGGCCACGCGCATCCCGCCGCACAACCTCGGCGAGGTGATCGACGCGACGCTGGCGCTGATCGAGAACCCCGATCTCAGCTCGGAGCAGCTGATCGAGTACATCCCCGCCCCGGATTTCCCCACCGGCGGCGTCATCCTCGGCCGGTCCGGGGCCCGCAAGGCCTATCTCGAGGGCCGCGGTTCGGTGATCATCCGTGCCAAGACCCGCATCGAGGAGATCAAGCGCGATCGCTATGCCATCGTCATCGACGAGATTCCCTACCAGGTGAACAAGGCGACGATGATCGAGCGCATCGCGGAATCGGTGCGCGACAAGAAGATCGAGGGCATCGCCCACGTACAGGACGAATCCGACCGCTCGGGCGTGCGCGTGGTGATCGAGCTCAAGCGCGACGCCACCGCCGAGGTGGTGCTCAACCAGCTCTACCGCTTCACGCCGATGCAGGTCAGCTTCGGCTGCAACATGCTGGCGCTGAACGGCGGCAAGCCCGAGCAGCTCACCCTGCGCACCTTCCTCACCGCCTTCCTCGATTTCCGCGAGGACGTGGTGGCGCGGCGCACCGCCTACCTGCTGCGCAAGGCCCGCGAGCGCAGCCACATCCTGTGCGGCCTTGCCGTGGCGGTGGCCAATGTCGACGAGGTGGTGGCCACCATCCGGGCCTCGGTCGATGCCTCCGAGGCGCGCGAGAAGCTGATGACCCGGCGCTGGCCGGCGCATGAGATCGCGCCCTACATCCAGTTGATCGACGACCCGACCCACAAGATGAACGAGGACGGCACCTACAACCTGTCGGAAACGCAGGCCCGCGCCATCCTCGAACTGCGCCTGCAGCGCCTCACCCAGCTGGGCGTCAAGGAGGTCACCGACGAGCTCGAGGAGCTGGCCGGCAAGATCAAGGAATACCTCGAGATCCTTGGCTCGCGCGAGCGCATCATGGAGATCATCTCGAACGAGATGACCGCCGTCCGCGACCAGTTCGCGGTGCCGCGCCGCACCGAGATCGTCGACTGGGCCGGCGACATGGACGACGAGGACCTGATCGAGCGCGAGGACATGGTCGTCACCGTCACCCAGTCGGGCTACATCAAGCGGACCCCTCTGGCCGACTACCGCTCGCAGAAGCGCGGCGGCAAGGGCCTGTCGGGCGGCGGGCTCAAGGAAGACGACGTCGTCACCCAGCTCTTCGTGGCCAACACCCACACGCAGCTGCTGTTCTTCACCACCGCGGGCATGGTCTACAAGCTCAAGTGCTGGCGCCTCCCGCAGGGCGGACGCACCTCGAAGGGCAAGGCCATCGTCAACATCCTGCCGATCCCGCAGGGCGTGTCGGTGGCGGCGATCATGCCGGTCGACCGCCCTGAGGAGGACTGGGACGACCTGCAGATCGTCTTCGCCACCTCCAAGGGCTCGGTGCGCCGCAACCGGCTGTCGGATTTCACCAACGTCATGCGCAACGGCAAGATCGCGATGAAGTTCGAGGGCGACGACGAGGCGACCCGCCTGATCAACGCCCGGATCTGCTCGGAAGACGACGACGTGATGCTGGTCACCAATTCCGGCCGTGCCATCCGCTTCCCGGTGCCGGACGTGCGGGTGTTCAACTCGCGCAACTCCACCGGCGTGCGCGGCGTCAAGCTCGCGAACGGCGACGAGGTCGTGTCTATGTCTGTGATCCGGCACTTCGAGGCCGAGTCGGACGAGCGCGCCTCCTATCTCAAGATGCGCCGCGCCATGGCCGGCCTCGCGGATGATGCCGAGGCGGCCTCGGATGACGACGAGGGCAATGCCGACAGCCTGCTCTCGGCCGAGCGCTATGCCGAGATGTCGGCGGCGGAGAACCTGCTGCTGACGATCACCGCGAAGGGTCTTGGCAAACTGTCGTCTAGCCATGACTACCCGATCCGCGGCCGGGGCGGCATGGGCGTCACCGCGTGGGAGAAATCCATGCGCGGCGGCGAGATCGTCGCCTCCTTCCCGGTCGAGATGGAAGACCAGATCATGCTGGCCACCTCCACCGGCCAGTCAATCCGCGTCCCGGTCGAGGGCATCTCGTTCCGCTCGCGCAGCGCCGGCGGCGTGAAGGTGTTCAACACCCGCGAGGGCGAGACCGTGGTCTCGGTGGCCTGGATCGCCGATCAGGGCGATGAGGACGAGGGCGAGGCCGGGGAAGGCTGAGCTTTCCGGCAATCGCCGTGGTTTCTGACCTCCCGGCCGGGGTTCTGGCCGGGAGGTTTGTTTTTTTGAGTATTTGGAACGTAGAGAAGATCAGGGCGTGGTACGGGGGCGGCTTGCGGGTCTGTTCGTCATGAGCGGTTTGCGATCCGGCTCGTGCTCGCGGGAGGCGGCCATTTTTTGCTCTTGGAGGGGGCGCCGGGCGGCCCCATATTCGGGGTATGCTGAAGTTCACCCCGATCCTGCTCGCCATTCTCTACGCGCTCGCCATGTACCGAGTGTCGGTCTGGCGCACCACGAAAGAGCTCGACGCGAAGTCGACCGAGCTGGCCGATCCGCGCCTGAAGGCATTGACCGATCGCATGGCGGCGGCGCTCGAGCTGCCGCGCATCCGGGTCAACATCTACGAGATCGAGCCGGTCAACGGCCTCGCGGCGCCGGACGGGCGCATCTTCATCACCCGCGGTTTCTACAACCGCTATCGCGCCGGCGAGGTCTCGGCCGAGGAGATGGCCTCGGTGATCGCACATGAGCTGGGCCACGTGGCGCTGGGGCATTCGCGGCGGCGGATGATCGATTTCTCGGGCCAGAACGCGCTGCGCACCGCCATGGCGATGGTGCTGGGCCGCTTCCTGCCCGGCGTCGGCCCCTATCTAGCCACGGCGGCCATGAAGCTGCTGGCGGCGCGGCTGTCGCGCGGCGACGAGTACGAGGCCGACGCCTATGCCGCGGCCCTGCTGCACAAGTCCGGCATCGGCGTGGCGCCGCAGAAGACGCTCTTTACCAAGCTCGAGGCGCTGACAAACGCGCGCGGCGGCGTGCCCGCCTGGCTGATGTCGCACCCGAAGACCGAGGAGCGCATCGCCGCGCTGGAAAAGCTCGAGGCGCGCTGGGAGGCGGTCGGTCGGAGCTGATCACCCGTCAGGGAAGCAGGGCTTTCAACTGGAGCCGCTTCTCGGAGTCGTAATCATTGCTCAGCAGGACGCCCCGCACCGCGCCCCATGTCTCGGGCGGGAAGGCCTCGGGATCGACATCGGGCATCAGGAATCGGATCGAGGCTTTTTCGCCTTGGGTCAGCGGAACCGGGTCTCCGAAGGTCAGGGCAAGCTGCACCGGGGCCTCGGTTGTCACGGGGGCCGCAGCTTCAGCGCGGCTCTCCGTGGTGGCTGCATCGGTCGGAAGCGCGGCCGCAGCGGCAGCCCCAAGACTGCAGGCAAGCGCGAGGATGGGGGTGAAGTTCTTTGCGGTCATAGCGTCCTCCATGGTCATCCCACGCGATCAGGTTAGCACCACCTATCCGAGAAGGAACGCATCCGCACGATCACAAAGACGTTCCCCCTGCTCGGCCGTGGACACCCCGGCACGGCGAGAGATCCGGGCCCGACAGTCCGGCGTAGCTGCACAGGCGCGGCCGACTGTCCTTGACACCCCCTCCTCGCCCGGCCAAAAGACCCGCGCAACATAACCCGCAACCGGGCGTTCCGTGGGCGCCAAACCGACGAGGAGAGCCGCTATGGCCCAGATCTCTCTCACCTTTCCCGATGGCAATAAGCGCGAGTACGAGCAGGGCGTAACCCCCGCTGCGGTCGCCGAGTCGATCTCGAAATCGCTCTCGAAGAAGGCCATCTCCGCCATGGTCGACGGCCAACACTGGGATCTCCAGTGGCCGATCGAGCAGGACGCGCAGATCGCCATCAACACGCTGCAGGACGAGGCCCCGGCGCTCGAGCTGATCCGCCACGACCTCGCCCACGTGATGGCGCGCGCCGTGCAGGAGATCTGGCCCGACACCAAGGTCACCATCGGCCCGGTCACCGAGCATGGCTGGTTCTACGATTTCGACCGCGCAGAGCCCTTCACGCCGGAGGATCTCGGCCAGATCGAAGCCAAGATGAAGGACATCATCAACGCCCGCGAGCCGGTCACCACCGAGATCTGGGAGCGCGACCGCGCCCGCGCCTTCTATGAAGAGAACGGCGAACCCTACAAGGTCGAGTTGGTCGACCGCATTCCCGAGGGCGCGCCGATCCGCATGTACTGGCATGGCGGGTGGCAGGATCTCTGCCGAGGCCCGCACCTGCAGCATACCGGCCAGCTGCCGGCGGATTCGTTCAAGCTGATGGGCGTCTCGGGCGCCTACTGGTTCGGCGATGTGAATCGCCCGATGCTCCAGCGCGTCCAGGGCGTGGCCTTCCGCAACCGCAAGGATCTGCAGGGCTACCTCAACTTCCTCGAGGAGGCCGCCAAGCGCGACCACCGCAAGCTCGGCCGCGAAATGGACCTGTTCCACCTGCAGCCCGAGGCGCCGGGCCAGATCTTCTGGCACCCGAACGGCTGGACCATCTACACCTCGCTGCAGGATTACATGCGCCGCCAGCAGCACCGCGACGGCTATGTCGAGGTGAACACGCCGCAGGTGGTCGACCGCAAGCTCTGGGAAGCCTCGGGCCACTGGGACAACTACCAAGAGAACATGTTCATCGTCGAGGTCGATGAAGAGCATGCCCGCGAGAAGAGCATCAACGCGCTGAAGCCGATGAACTGCCCGTGCCACGTGCAGATCTTCAACTCGGGCCTCAAGTCCTACCGCGACCTGCCGCTGCGCATGGCCGAGTTCGGCTCGTGCAACCGCTACGAGCCCTCGGGCGCGCTGCACGGCATCATGCGGGTGCGCGGTTTCACCCAGGACGACGCGCATATCTTCTGCACCGATGACCAGATCGAGGCCGAGACCAAGAAGTTCATCGAGTTCCTAGCCGGCATCTATGCCGATCTCGGATTCCACAACTGGACCATCAAGCTCTCGACCCGCCCCGAGAAGCGCATCGGCTCGGAAGAGAGCTGGGACCGCGTAGAAGCGGCGCTCGGGGATGCCTGCAAGGCGGCTGGCTACGGGTTCGAGCTGCAGGAGGGCGAAGGCGCCTTCTACGGCCCGAAGCTCGAGTTCACGCTGACCGACGCCATCGGGCGGGAATGGCAATGCGGCACGCTGCAGGTCGACCCCAACCTGCCCGACCGTCTCGATGCGAGCTATATCGGCCAGGACGGCGAGAAACATCGTCCGGTCATGCTGCACCGCGCCGTGCTTGGCTCCTTCGAGCGCTTCATCGGTATCCTGATCGAGGAGCACGCCGGCAAGCTGCCGTTCTGGCTGGCCCCGCGTCAGGTGGTGGTGGCCTCGATCACCTCGGAGGCCGATGACTACGTGCACGAGGTCGTGGCCGAACTGAAAGCGGCAGGCGTGCGCGCCGAGGCCGACATCCGCAACGAGAAGATCAACTACAAGGTCCGCGAGCATTCGGTCGGCAAGGTGCCGGTTATCCTCGCTGTCGGCCACCGCGAGGTCGAGGAGCGCACCGTCACCGTGCGCCGCCTCGGCGAGAAGCAGACCAAGGTCGCGGCACTGGCCGAGATCACGCAGGAGCTGGGCGTCGAGGCGACGCCGCCGGATTTGCGCGGCTGAACAGACAGACCGGCCCCGAGCGGCCTGGTTTAAACTGTAACAAATCTCACGCACGGCCCCCGCGATCATCGCGGGGGCCGCTTTCGTTGTAACAAAGGTCTAGCACGGGCCCTCTTTCCGTTACGGCATCTGAAACACTCAAATGGAATACCACGAAATTCCAGAGTGATACGTCTTGTGACACATCCTCCGCGCGCTGACGCCGCTTGACACACACGTGAGCCACGCGCCCGTGAGTGGGCCGTGGCGGCATGTCGCGGCACTGTTGAGAGGCCACCGGGAGACACCCGGACCGGCACCAACGGGACACCCAACAAGGGAAAATGATCATGTCGAAAACCATCAAGACCGCCGCCCTGCTCAGCGCCGTCGCCACCGCCGTCACCCTCACCGCGCATCAGGCCGCGGCGCAGGAGAAGGAGAAGTGCTTCGGTGTGGCGCTGGCCGGTCAGAACGATTGCGCCGCCGGACCCGGCACCACCTGCGCCGGCACATCCAAGGTCGACTACCAGGGCAACGCGTGGAGCCTCGTCGACGAGGGCACCTGCATGGAAGTCATGCTGCCGGCGATGGCCGACGGCTCCGAGCGCATGGGCTCGCTCGAGGCGCTCGACCGCGACCTGCCCGAGATGTGAGGCCGCGCCGGGGCGGGGCCACCTGCCCGCCCCGCACCTCTGGCCCAGGACAAGGACGGGACCCATGCACAGCTTCACCACCCTGCCCGCCGCGCCCGGCGTCGGCTACAAGCCCCAGCACTATGCCGAGATCCTCGCCGGTGCCGGCCCGATCGGCTGGCTCGAGATCCACGCCGAGAACTACATGGGCGATGGCGGCCGCCCGCTGGCGCAATTGCGCGCGCTGGCCGAGCGCTTTCCGATCTCGGTGCACGGGGTCGGCCTTTCGATCGGCGGCGAGGGCCGCCTTGACGCCGAGCACCTCGCCCGGCTGAAGCACCTCGTGGGCTGGCTGAACCCGGCCAGCTTTTCCGAGCATCTCGCCTGGTCGACCCATGACAGCGCCTTTCTCAACGATCTGCTGCCGCTGCCCTACACGAACGCCACGCTTGACCGCGTCGTCGCGCATGTCGACGAGGTGCAGGACACGCTTGGCCGGCAGATGCTGCTCGAGAACCCGTCGAGCTATCTCGCCTTCTCCGAGAGCACATGGGACGAGCCCGACTTCCTGCGCGAGATCGCAAGGCGGACCGGGTGCGGCCTGCTGCTCGACGTCAACAACGTCTTCGTCTCGGCGACCAATCTCGGCTTCACGCCGCAGGCCTATATCGATGGCTTCGCGCTCGATCAGGTCGGCGAGATCCATCTTGGCGGCCATGACGAGGACGAAGACGACCATGGCGCGCCGCTGCTGATCGACAGCCACGGCCGCGAGGTTGCCGACCCGGTCTGGGCGCTTCTGAGTCACACGCTGGTACGCTCCGGGCCGAAGCCTCTGCTGATCGAATGGGACACCGATGTTCCGGCCTGGCCTGTGCTGGCCGAGGAGGCCCGAAGGGCCGAGGAGGCGCTGGCCCGGCTGGCGGTCGCCGCATGAGCCAGCAGGCCTTCCACCACGCGCTGCTCGATCCAGCGCGCCCGGTGCCCGACGGGCTTACCGACGGGGCGGGCCACCCGGCCGGGCGGCGCTATGCGGTCTATCGCAACAATGTCGCGGTCTCGCTGACCGAGGCGCTCATAACCGGCTTTCCCGCCTGCGCGGCATTGCTTGGCGCGGACAACATGAGCCGCATCGCCGGGCGCTTCCTGCGCCAGCATCCGCCGGCAAGCCCGCTGATGATCCACTGGGGCGCCGCTTTCCCGGCCTTTCTCGACGGGCTCGACGGGCTCGGTCGACTGCCCTTCCTGTCGGATGTCGCCCGGCTTGAGCTGGCGCTGCGCCGCGCCTATCACGCTGCCGATGCCACGCCCGTCGCCCCCAACGCCCTGCTCTCGATCCCCGAGGACAGGCTCGGCCTTGCCCGGCTGCGGCTGGCGCCAAGCGTCCAGATCGTGAAATCGCGCTGGCCCGTGGCCGAGATCCGCGCCTTTGCGCTTGGCCTCGGCGCCGCCCCGACGAGCGGCGCGCAGGAGATCGCCGTTCTGCGCCCGGATTACGACCCGGAGCCGCACGTGCTGCCCCCGCAGGGTCACGCCTTCCTCGCGGCGCTTCAGGCCAACATGCCGCTCGGCGCCGCCGTCACCCAATGCGGACCCGGCTTCGATCCCGCCCCCTGCCTCGCGCTGCTGCTGGGTCACGGCGCCATCACGGAGATCCTGACATGCCCCGGCTGATCCCGCTCTACCATCGCGCCACGAGCCACCTCGAGCCACTGACCGAAGGTTTGCTGCCACTCCTCGCCCGCCTGACCTTTGCTGCAACGCTGGTAGGCTATTTCTGGGCCTCGGCACGTACCAAGCTGGGCGACGGCCTGCTCGGTTTCCTGAGACCTTCGACAGGCGCCTATGCGCAGATCTGGCCGCGCCAGTTCGAGGCGGTGGGCTATGACGCCAGCCAGCTTGGAGTGCTGCACTGGGCCGTCACCGTGGCCGGGACGTGGGCGGAATTCCTGCTGCCGCTCCTGATCGTGCTGGGGCTTGCCACGCGGCTCGCCGCGCTCGGCATGATCGGTTTCGTCTCCGTGCAGAGCCTCACCGACCTTTACGGTCATGGCGGCATCGCGCATCCCGAAACGCTGGGCGCGTGGTTCGACCGCATCCCGGACGCACCGATCCTCGACCAGAGGATGTTCTGGATGCTGCTCCTCATCACGCTGGTGCTGAAGGGCGGCGGCTGGCTGGCGCTCGACCGGTTGGTCGCGCGCCGCCTTGCCCCACCTCCCCAACCAGCATGAGCCTCAGGCGCTGACGCCGAGCGCGCCCTGCGTGGCCTTGTCCAAGCCCAGATACATCTGATCACCGTCGACGATCAACGGGCGCTTCATCAGCGCCGGATGGGCCGCGAGCAGCGCAAGCGGCGGCGTCGCGCGCTCGTCCTCAGAGAGCCCGCGCCACGTGGTCGACCGCGTGTTCAGCAGCTTGTCGCCAAACCGCGAATGCGCCTTCGCCATCACCTCGTCGGGCACGCCATCGACCCGCACATCAACCAACTCGGCCTGCGGCAAAGCCTTCATCGCCTTCCGGCAGGTGTCGCAATTTTTCAGCCCGTAGATCCGCATCTCGCCTTCTCCTTCGTCTTGCGGCGACAAATTATCGCCGATCGCTGCGAGAGCGAAGCGTTTCGCTTGATTTTTGTCAGACCTGTGCAACGCTTTGTTTCGTGACCTTCGATGATCAGCACCGAAAGCACGGCATTATAAGCTGACTTTCGGCCTGAAAGGCGAATGTGACGGGGCGCCCGGGCCAGGCCGGGCAACAACATTTGACGACTGGAAGGAGCACGGGAACATGCCGAGTGGCACCGTGAAATGGTTTAACACGACAAAAGGCTACGGCTTCATTGCGCCGGAAGAGGGCGGAAAAGACGTTTTTGTTCATATTTCAGCGGTCGAGCGGTCCGGTCTCACGGGACTCGCGGACAACCAGAAGGTGAGCTACGATCTCAAGGAAGGACGCGACGGCCGCATGATGGCGTCGGACCTCAAACCCCTCTGATTTTTCTATAAAATATCGCCTCGGCCCTGATGCGGGCCGGGTGCGTTTCCGAAACGCGGAGCTACTGCGTCTGAAGCTTGTGTGCCTCCTGTCCGGCCAGTCGGATCAGGTCGGCCATGTATGGCTTTTCGAGATCATCGCTCCGGGTCGCGGCATAGAGCGTGCGGGTCAGCCCATGCTCGGTGAGCGGGCGCGTGACATAATCCGAGTTGTATTTCACCTCGCGCACGACCCAGTCGGGCAGCACCGAGACACCGCGGTTCGACGCCACCAAAAGGAGAATCACCGCCGTCAGTTCAACCTGACGAATCGCGGCGGGTTCGACCTTGGCCGGGCTCAGCAGTTGCGAGAAGATATCGAGCCGCGCCCGGTCCACCGGGTAGGTGATCAGCGTCTCACCGCGGAAATCCGTCGCATCGATGAAGGGCTTTTCCGCCAGCGGGTGCGACGCCGCGGCCACGAAGACCGGGCTGTAATCGAAGAGCGGCGTGAAAGTGACGTCGGGGAGAGCCTCCGGGTCGGAGGAGATCACCACATCCACATCCTCCTTCTGCAACGCCGGCAGCGCGTCAAAGGCGAGGCCTGGTCGGATGTCGACATCGACATCCGGCCAGCTCTTGCGAAACGCCTCGAGCACCGGGAACAGCCATTCGAAACAGGCGTGACACTCGATGGCGATATGAAGCCGGCCCGAGCGCCCTGCCCTGAGCCCCGCGAACTCGGCCTGCGCGGCCTCGACCTGCGGCAGGACCTGCTCGGCCAGCCGCAACAGCCGCATCCCCGCCGCCGACAGGCGCATGGGCTTTGACCGCCGCACGAAGAGCTCGATCCCGGCCTGTTCTTCCAAGCCCTTGATCTGGTGGCTCAAAGCCGATTGCGTGATGTTCAGCTGGTCGGCCGCGCGGGCCAGACTGCCCGCCTCATGCACCGCCTTGATCGTGCGGAGATGACGGAACTCAATGTGCATCCTATCGTTTCACTCATGTTGTTCTTGAGATTTATGAGTTTGTCTCACATTGCGGTATGTGCGACAAGCCTCGCAACAAAAGAGGATCCCGGCAATGCAACGCCCCGACATCTCATTCGAGTTCTTTCCGCCCCGCAACATCGAGGCGACCTTCCGCCTGTGGGACACGGTTCAATCGCTGGCCCCGCTGGACCCGCGCTTTGTCTCGGTCACCTATGGTGCCGGCGGCACCACCCGTGAGCTGACCCGCGACGTGGTCGCCACGCTGCACAAGCATTCCGGCCTGAAGGTCGCGGCGCACCTGACCTGCGTCGACGCCACCAAGTCCGAGACGCTGGCCATCGCCGAGCAGTTCAATGCCGCAGGTGTGAGCGACATCGTCGCCCTGCGCGGCGACCCGCCGAAGGGCGCCACCGGCTTCACGCCGCACGAAGATGGCTTTTCCAGCTCGGTCGAACTGATCGAGGCGCTGCGCGAGGCGGGCGATTTCAACATCCGCGTCGGCGCCTATCCCGACATCCATCCCGAGGCCGCCTCGGGTCAGGCCGACGTGGACTGGCTCAAGCGCAAGCTCGATGCCGGTGCCTCCGAGGCGCTGACCCAGTTCTTCTTCGAGGCCGAGACCTTCTTCCGCTTCCGCGATGCCTGCGAGAAAGCCGGCATCGACAAGCCGATCGTGCCGGGCATCCTGCCGATCGAGAACTGGAAGGGCGCGCGCCGCTTCGCCGAGTCCTGCGGCACCAAGATCCCCGCCTGGGTGATCGAGGCCTTCGAGAAGGCCGAGCGCGACGGCCGTCAGGATCTGCTCGCCACCTCGATCTGCACCGAGCTCTGCTCGGAGCTGCTCGACGGCGGGGTCGACAAGCTGCATTTCTACACGCTCAATCGCCCCGAGCTGACCCGAGATGTCTGCTTCGCGCTCGGCGTCACGCCCGAGACCAAGCTCGAGCACGTCGCCTGAGACGCCCCGGACGGGCGTGGCTGACGGGTCATGACGGCGGAAAGATGATCGTCGCCGGCAACAGTTCCGCATGTTGCCGGCAACCTGCCGTAATCGTGCCAATTTGAGAAGTTAGACCACACACCGTATCAACGGAGTGTGTTTCCAATGCGTGTATTTTTCTCGAATTTCTATCGTCTCGCCCACCGGACCGCCGGCGTTTATGCCGGGATCGCAACGCTGGGCTTTCTCGTCAGCGTGCCGTCGCAGGTTGCGGCCGGGCGGCATGTCATCATTCCCATTGTCATTTCCCTCGTCGCCATCGCCGCCGCCGCGGTTCTCACGCGGCCAACGCTGCTGCCCCACTGGCTGTCACAACGGTTCTCGCGACCGGGGGCGGTCATCGACCTGCTTCCTGTGCTGCTTGGCAACGCGCTGTTGCCGCTGCTCTTCATCGTCCCGTGCATGGGGCTGGTGATGGCGCTCGGCCTGTCCGAGGATCTCACCCGGCAAATCGCGATCCTGTCCGCCTCGATCCCGTTCATGCTGCTCGGAATCAGCTGGTGGGTCGGGCTGGTCCTTTGCCTCTGGCCGAAGCGCGTCGATCCCGACGACCGCGACGGTGATTTCGTGCAGCTCCTGTCGCAATCGCTGCCAATGTTGCGCCGCCAGCGCGGGGTCTGATGCTGCGCTGTTTCGTCACCCTGACGCTACGACACAGGAACGCTTTGAAAAGAGGCGGTTAATTCGCCTCTTACACAAAGTTCACCGAAGAAAGTCGCGCCAGCTGTTCCCTCTCCCGTCGCAATCCGGTTACGCTCCGGAGAAACGACGAGGGATGATCGGCAGGTGCGGCTAATCGTTTTCACGGATCTGGACGGCACGCTGCTGGACCACGGCGATTACAGCTACAGCGCCGCCATGCCCGCGCTGCAAGCGCTACAGGCGCAAGAAATCCCCCTGATCCTCGCAAGCTCCAAGACCGCCGCCGAGATCGCACCGCTGCATGCGGAACTGGGCCTCGGAGACTGGCCGATCATCGTCGAGAACGGCGCCCAGCGTGTCACCCCCGGGGCCAACATGCACGACCGAAGCGCCTACGAGCGGCTGCGCCGGGTGCTCTTTGAGCTGCCAACGGAGTTGCGCGCGTCCTATCGCGGCTTCGGAGACATGACCGACCAGGAGGTCGCGGAGATCACCGGCCTGCCGCCCGAAGGCGCGCGGCTGGCGCGTCTGCGCAACTTCACCGAGCCGGGCGTGTGGAGCGGAGACGAAGCCGGCCTGACCGCCTTCCTCGCGGCGCTCGACACCAGGGGCGTCGCCGCGCGCCGCGGCGGGCGCTTCCTGACGCTCTCTTTCGGCGGCACCAAGGCGCAACAGATGGCCGGGATCATGGTCGATCTCGGCCGCGACACCGCCATCGCGCTCGGCGACGCGCCCAATGACACCGAAATGCTGGAGACCGCCGATTACGGCGTCATCATCCGCAACGATCACGGCCAGGGCATTCCCGCCCTGCCCGGGGAAACCACAGGCACCATCATCCGTAGCGAAGCGCCCGGACCCGCAGGCTGGAACGCCTGCGTGCTGACGCTTCTCGACAGGCTCGGATACAGCAAGAGAGCAGACCGACATGGCTGACTTCCAGCAGAACGGCAACATCGCCCAGTTCCACAACCTGCGCTCGCGCCCGACCGAGGAGATGATCTACGAGCTCGAGACCTTCGCGCAAAGCCGCAAGATCTCTCTGATCCTGCCCTCGCTGTTCTCCGAGCTCGAAGGCGATGCGCTGCCCAACATCCTGCAGGAGTTGAAGCAGGTCACCTACCTGCATCGCATCATCGTGGGCCTCGACCGCGCCGATGAGGCGCAGTACCGCCACGCGCGGCAGTTCTTTTCGGTGCTGCCGCAGCAGACCACCGTGATCTGGAACGACAGCCCGCGCATGCTGCAGATCATGGGCCGGCTCGAGGCGCTGGGGCTCGCCCCGCAGGAGCCGGGCAAGGGCAAGAACGTCTGGGGCTGCATGGGCTACCTGATCTCCTGCGCCGACAGTTCGGTGATGGCGATCCACGACTGCGACATCGTCACCTACAAGCGCGAGATGCTCGACCGGCTGGTCTATCCGGTGGCCAACCCGACCTTCCCCTACCAGCTCTCCAAGGGCTTCTACCCGCGGGTCGGCAACAACAAGCTCAACGGCCGGGTGACGCGGCTGTTGGTCTCACCGCTGCTGATCGCGCTCAAGCGCACCATCGGCGACCGAGACTACATCGACTACCTGCGCGCCTTCCGCTACCCGCTCTCGGGCGAGATGGCGCTGCGCACCGGCCTGCTGCCCGACCTGCGTATCCCCTCGGACTGGGGGCTCGAGATCGGGGTGCTCTCGGAGGCGTGGCGCAACCTCGGACCGCGCCAGGTCTGCCAGGTCGAGATCGCCGACCAGTACGATCACAAGCACCAGGATCTTTCCGCCGAGGATGCCTCGCAGGGGCTGTCGCGCATGTCGACCGACATCTGCAAGGCGATCTACCGCAAGCTCGCCGCCGACGGCACCGTGTTCACCCCGCACGTGTTCCGCACGCTCAAGGCCACCTATTACCGCTCGGCGCTCGACCTGCTCGAGGCCTACTGGGCCGATGCCAAGATGAACGGCCTGACCATCGACCGCCATGCCGAGGAGCAGAGCATCGAGATGTTCGGTGAGAACATCACCCGCGCCGGCCAGCTGTTCATCGAGAACCCGCAGGAGACGCCCTTCATCCCGACCTGGAACCGCGTGCATTCCGCCGACCCGACGCTGCTGAGCGATTTCCGGGCGGCGGTGGCGGCGGATCAGGAAGAATACGGCAGCGACTGACGCCGCGTGATGTTAGCGCTCTACACCCCGCCGGGGAAACGTGCTAACGCGTGGCCAACGCCCTTGGAACCAGGAGATCCGACCATGATCACCCCCGCCGCCGCCAGCCTCGAGTCCGAGAAGCTCTGCCGCCTCGCCCCGGTCATTCCGGTGCTCGTCATCGACGATGTCGCCCATGCCGCACCGCTGGCTCAGGCGCTGGTCAAGGGCGGCCTGCCGGTGCTGGAAGTGACCCTGCGCACCCCCTGCGCGCTCGAGGCCATCGCCGAGATGGCAAAGGTCGAGGGCGGCGTGGTCGGCGCGGGCACGCTGCTGACCCCGGACGACGTCAAGAAGGCGGTCGATGCCGGCGCCAAGTTCGGTGTCTCGCCGGGCGCCACCGACAAGCTGCTCGACGCCTGCGAAGAGGCCGACCTGCCGCTGCTGCCGGGGGCTGCCAGCGCTTCGGAGGCGATGGCCCTGCTCGAGCGCGGCTACACGGTGCAGAAGTTCTTTCCGGCCGAGGCCTCGGGCGGCGCCAAGGCGCTGAAGGCCATCGGCGCGCCGCTGCCGCAAGTGCGGTTCTGCCCCACGGGCGGCATCAGCATGGGCAACATCGCCGACTATCTCGGCCTGTCGAACGTTCTGTGCTGCGGCGGAAGCTGGGTCGCCCCCAAGGACAAGATGCTCTCGGGTGACTGGGACGGCATCACCACGCTGGCCGCCGAAGCCGCGGCCCTGCCGCGCAGCTAAGCCAAAGCCGTCAAGGGTGGGCCGAAGCACCGGCCCACCCCGATCTGCTAGCCGATCATGCCGCCACCGCTGGCGTTGAGATCGTCATAGAATCGGTGCAGCCGCTGCAGGGCGATGCGCAGCACGATCTTGCCCGAGCGCGCCGACCAGCCCATGCGCTTCTCGGTCACCTCGAGCCCTTCCAGATAGCAGCAGCATTGCAGCGCCACGTCGCCAAGGCCGGGCCCCAGTTCGCGCAGCGCTGCGGTAAGCCTTGCACGCGCCGCCTCGGGTCCACGCGGCACGTCGCGCGTCACGCCCCGATCGACGCCGGCGGTCAGAAACTGGTCCCAGTTCTGCGCCACCCGCGGCCCCATCTGGGCCAGCTCGAAATCCTCGCGCAGGCGCTCACCGGCGCGCACCAGATCATCCTGCAGGAACGGCGCGCCGTCCTTGTCGCGCCGCCGCGCCAGCAGCGCCAGCGGCGCCTCGTGCATCAGGTTGCGCCGGCGCGCCTTCGGGTCGTCTTCCTCGGCCTGCATCGCCGCCTCGGCGGCGCGGCCGCTGTCGAACCCGGTCTGCGCCTCGGCAAAGCCGCGCAGCTTGGTCTCCTGCTCGGCCACCAGCCGCCCCAGCGCCGCGCGCCCGGCCGAGGTGATGCGATAGCGCGAGATCCGCCCCGGCGCATCGCACGCGATCCAGCCCTTCAGCGCCATGGCCTGGGCGATCGGCGCATCGACCACAGCCGTTCTGGTCGAGCCCCCCTCTCCGGTGTCGCGCACCACGACGCCCTTGTCCATTTCCGCCGCGACGGCGAGCACCGCGCCACTTTCGCAGAGCCTGCGCAGCACCCGACGTGCCTCGCGCGCCAGCTTGACCTCGTCCGGGGCCGGCTCGTTGCCGGACATTTCGTTCATCGGCCCGAACTCCTTCGTGACGTGTGCTGCCATTTCCGGGGAGCGCATCGCACCGAGACGGCGCAGCGCGCCATCCACCAGCGGGTCATCCCGGAGCGTCTCCATCCGCCGGACCTGCCGCAGGACGGTCGAGGCGTGACACCCCGCATCCCGCGCCAGCTTGCGGATGGCCTCGCCGCCCACTGTGTGGGCAAGATAGTGCTTGGCATCGTCCGGCACCCATGCCGGAAAGCTCGGTCCAACAGCTTTTTCTCCACTGTAAAAGTTCATGGTAAGTCCCCTCGGTCCTTAATTTTATCCACAGATTTTTCCCCAGACCGGACCCAAATTCAGCGCGCTCAAGTTACCTGAACGTTAACAATTTTGCCGAACATCAAAAATTATCCACAATTCATAAACAATTATTAAGTGAGCGACCTTCCGCTCTGGTTGTGCCGCAACACCCGGATTTCACATGGCATGGTTGGGCCTCCCACTTCCGAAGGACCGACCGATGCACGATCTCACCAGCCTCCTGCACAGCCTCCACCGCCCCCGACTGCTGATCCGGGCCGCACGCATCGCCGCAGAGGAGTATCGCCGCGACCCGCATCTGGCGCGCGTACTCGGGGCGCCGACGCCGGGACATCGCGGCGCCGCGCTGCTGCAACTTCTCGAGATCGAGGGCTTGATGGACGAACGCAGAAAGGCGCGCGACGGGGCCTATTCCGTCGCGCGCCATGTGGAAACGCTGGCCGCAGTGATCGGCGAGGCGCGCCTTATGGCGCGGCCCGAAGACCGCCTTACATGAAGCTGTCGGGCATGCTCGCCTTCTTGGCTGCCACGAAGGCGTCGAGCGCCTCGGCGGTGGCCGGGTCCATGCTGGGCTGCTCGTAACTGGCAAGAAGCTTGCGCACCCGCTCAGAGGCCAGCGTCAGCGTGTCGCGTCCGCCTTCCTCGATCCAGGTCTCGAACGGCTTGTAGTCGAACAGCTCGGAGCGCCAGAACGCAGTCTTGAAATGCGCCTGGGTGTGGGCACAGCCAAGGTAGTGCCCGCCCGGTCCGACCTCACGGAGCGCATCCATCGCCTGCGCGCTTTCGTCGACCGCAACGCCCGCCGCCATCTTGTGCAGCGCGCCGAGCTGGTCGGCATCCATGACGAACTTCTCGTAGGACGCGACCAGCCCACCCTCCAGCCAGCCGCAGGCATGCAGCATGAAGTTCACCCCGGCGAGCAGCCCGTTGTTGAGCGTGTTCGCGGTCTCGTAGGCGGCCTGCGCGTCGGGCAGCTTGGAGCCGCAGAACGACCCGGCCGAGCGGAACGGCAGGCCCAGCCGCCGTGCCAGTTGCCCGGCGCCATAGGTGATCTGCGCCGCCTCGGGGGTGCCGAAGGTGGGCGCGCCCGAGTTCATGTCGATCGAGGTCACGAAGGCCCCGAAGATCACCGGCGCGCCGGGACGCACCAGCTGCGAATAGGCCACGCCCGCGAGCCCCTCGGCAAGGACCTGCGTCAGCGTGCCCGCCACCGAAACCGGCGCCATCGCCCCGCCGACGATGAACGGCGAGATGATGCAGGCCTGGTTGTTGGCGGCATAGACCTCGAGCGCGCCCATCATCGTGTCGTCGAAGGTCAGCGGCGAGTTGATGTTGATCAGCGAGGTCATCACGGTGTTGTCCTGCACGAACTGCTCGCCGAAGAGCACGCCGCACATGTCGACGCTGTCCTGCGCCCGGCTCGGTTCGGTGACAGACCCCATGAAAGGCTTGTCCGAGAGCGTCATATGCGCGTGCAACATGTCGAGATGACGCTTGTTCACCGGAACGTCGGTGGGCTCGCAAACGGTGCCGCCGGAATGATGCAGCCAGCGTGACATCTGGCCCAGCTTCACGAAGTTGCGGAAATCGTCGATCGTGGCATAGCGCCGTCCGCCCTCGGCATCGTGCACGAAGGGCGGGCCGTAGACCGGGGCCAGCACGAGGTTACGGCCACCGATCTCGACAGTCTTCGCCGGGTTGCGGGCGACCTGGGTGAACCGCGACGGCGCGGTGGCGCAAAGCTTCCGCGCCAACCCGCGCGGGATGCGCACCCGCTCGCCGTCGATCTCGGCCCCGGCCTGACGCCAGCGCTCGAGCGCGCCGGGGTTGTTGACGAAGTTGACGCCGATCTCTTCCAGCACGGTCTCGGCATTGTGCTCGATGATCTGCAGCGCTTCCTCGTTGAGGATCTCGAGATCGGGGATGTTGCGCTCGATGTAGCGCGCCGTCTCGACCACCGCCGAGCCCCGTGCCGCCCGTCGCGCCGCACCACCGCCGCTTCTGCCCCGTTTCCGCGTCGTCGCCTCGACCATGATGTTCTTCCCCGCGTGAATCCGGGCGCCTCCCTGCGCCCAAGGTTCCCTTTTCTTACCCGTCGGCCCGGGCCGAGGGATGCGTGATTGCGGCGGATGGCGTGGAAATGCGACATCTCGCCGGTACAAACGCGTCCTCACGGGACCGTCACGGCCACGCTCGTCTCCGGTCACCACCTTTTAACACATTTGGCACATAGCTTTTGCCGGGGGCGCATCGAAGGCGGCGCAGGACGCCGGGCTAAGGGTGGACAAATGCCGAGCAAAGAACAGCTCGCAACGCTGGCCGACTGGCTGGATGACGCAGAAAACGGCGATGATATTGTGCAAATTCATGCGCTTCCCGAGCTGAGCTCGGCCGAGATCGGGGCGCTCGCCCATCTCTATCGCAGCGAGGTCTATCGCTGCAGCGTCTGGCGCACCCGTCTCGACACCACGACCAACTGGGCCGTGGTCACGCTGGGCGTGGCGCTGTCGATCTCCTACGCGTCGCCCGATGCCTCGCCGCTGCCGCTGGTCCTGATCGGCATCCTGAACCTGTTCTTTTTGACGCTCGAAGCCCGCCGCTATCGCTACTGCGACAGCTGC
>NZ_DS022276.1:3706242-3745471 GCF_000153725.1 Salipiger bermudensis HTCC2601
GACTTCTACGCGCCGATGCTCAATCCAGCGCAGACGCGCAGCCGCCATTGCTGGCGGCAGATGATGGCGCAGGACTACATGCACCCGGTGTTCCACATCTCCTACCTGCACGCACTGGGGCGCCGCACCCGGCGCAGCTATCTCTGGATCATGCTGATCCAGCTGATCGCCTTTCTGGGCAAAATCGCCGTCCACCCCACGCCGGTCTCCTCGTTTGACGAGGCGCTGCACCGGGCCGATGTCGGGGGCATCCCGGGGGAAGCGATCTTCGCCGGAGGCGCGCTCTACATGACGAGCTTTTGCGCCCTGGCGATATACAGCGCGCTCGAAGACCGGCGAAGTCTTCGCAAGCACAACCTGGCATTGCCGGATGCGGTCTACTGACCTCGGGTCCCGAGAGGGGGTTTGACCAGCCGGATCACGAGTGCAAAACTCCTCCTCAGGGAGCGGCGCCCAAGCGCCGAGCGGAGCGGAGGACCAACCTATCGACAGCAAGGCCAGCGGCGCGCCCACGCCGCGAAAGGATCTCGACGCCGCCGAGATGGGGGCCATCGCCCACCTCTATCGCGGTGAAGTCTATCGCAGCACCATCTGGCGCACCCGCCTCGACACGACGACGAACTGGGCGGTGGTCACCCTCGGCGTTGCCCTGTCGATCTCGTTTGCATCGCCCGAGGCCTCGCCGATCCCGCTCGTGCTGGTCGGCATCCTGATCGTGTTCTTCCTGTTCCTCGAAGCGCGCCGCTACCGCTACTTCAACGTCTGGCGCGCCCGGGCGCGCTGGATGGAGACACATTTCTACGCCCCGATGCTGGCCGAGGGCGACCTTCACCTCGAGGAGGACTGGCAGCGCGTTCTGGCCAACGACTACCTGAGGCCGCGCTACCACGTCCCGCTGATGGTCGCGATGGGCCGCCGCATCCGTCGCAACTATTTCTGGATCCTGCTGATCCAGACGCTTGCCTTTGCCGGCAAGATCGCCGTGCATCCGACCCCGGCTGCCTCCGTCGACGAGGCGATCCGCCGCGCCGATATCGGCCCGCTGCCCGGTGAGCTGATCGCCGCCATGGGCGCGCTCTACGTGCTGGCGTTCGGCGCCATCGCGCTCTGGAGCAAGCGCGACGACCTCGCGCGATCGCGTCGTCGCGGTCGGGCGAAATCCGACTCCATGGGTTAACTCTGTGGGTTAACCCTGCGGTTAACTTTTTCTTCCCAGAATCGGTAAAACTGCCTAGAAGCTGCGCCAGATCAAGGTGAGTGTCACAAAATTTTTGCAATCTTGAGTCGCATCACCCCTTTCCGAGGATCTCAAAAATGGAAGCTTCTACGCAGAACGACCCGCAGCCGGCCCCCCTGTTCGACTTCGTCATGGAAGCGTCGATCGGTTCAGCCATCGCAGCCTTCGTTCTGACCCAGTCGCTTCCAATCACCGTGGCGGCGCTCTGCGTCGTCTGGCTCGCGGGCATGGTGCTGGTGGATCCGTTCCACGACTGAGCCAGTGGCCTCTTGCGCAATGCGCAAAGCGCTTCTAAAGCGTGGCCATGACCCAGCATGACCGCCTCCTCATCATCGATTTCGGCTCGCAGGTGACGCAGCTGATCGCGCGCCGCCTGCGCGAGCTGAACGTCTATTGCGAAATCCATCCCTATCAGAACGTCTCCGACGCCTTCCTGAAGGAGTTCGCCCCGAAGGCGATCATCTTCTCCGGCGGCCCGGACAGCGTCACCCGCGAAGGCTCGCCGCGGCCGCCCAAGGCGGCCTACGAGCTCGGCGTGCCGATCCTCGGGATCTGCTACGGCCAGCAGGTGATGATGCAGGACCTCGGTGGTCGCATCGAGGCGGGGGAAAGCCACACCGCCGAGTTCGGCCGCGCCTACGTGACGCCGACCGAGCACAGCACCGAGTTCTTCAACGGCTGGTTCCTCGACGCCACCGGGCGCGAGCAGGTCTGGATGAGCCACGGCGACCACGTGGCCGAGATCGCCCCCGGCTTTGACGTCTACGGCACCTCGCCCGGCGCGCCCTTCGCGATGATCGCCGATCTCGAGCGCCGCTTCTACGCGGTTCAGTTCCACCCCGAGGTGCATCACACCCCGAACGGCGCGACGCTCTACGAGAACTTCGTCAAGATCGCGGGCTTCACCGGCGACTGGACGATGACCGCCTACCGCGAAGAAATGATCGCCAAGATCCGCGAGCAGGTCGGCGACAAGCAGGTGATCTGCGCGCTGTCTGGCGGCGTCGACAGCTCGGTCACCGGCATCCTGCTGCACGAGGCCATCGGCGACCAGCTGACCTGCGTCTTCGTCGATCACGGTCTGCTGCGCCTCAACGAGGCCGAGCAGGTGGTGTCGATGTTCCGCGACAACTACAACCTCAACCTCATCCATGCCGATGAGTCCGAGCTCTTCCTTGGCGCGCTCGAGGGCGTCTCGGACCCCGAGACCAAGCGCAAAACCATCGGCAAGCTGTTCATCGACGTGTTCCAGAAATACGCCGACCAGATCGAGGGCGCCGAGTTCCTCGCGCAGGGCACCCTCTATCCCGACGTGATCGAGAGCGTTTCGTTCTCCGGCGGCCCCTCGGTCACCATCAAGTCGCACCACAACGTGGGCGGCCTGCCCGAGAAGATGGGCCTCAAGCTGGTCGAACCCCTGCGCGAGCTGTTCAAGGACGAGGTGCGCGCACTGGGGCATGAGCTGGGCCTGCCCGCAAGCTTCATCGGCCGCCACCCGTTCCCCGGGCCGGGCCTCGCGATCCGCTGCCCCGGCGAGATCACCCGCGACAAGCTCGAGATCCTGCGCAAGGCGGACGCGGTCTATATCGACCAGATCCGCAAGCACGGGCTTTATGACGAGATCTGGCAGGCCTTCGCAGCCATCCTGCCGATGCGCACCGTGGGCGTGATGGGCGACGGGCGCACCTATGACTACGCTCTGGCGCTGCGCGCGGTGACCAGCGTCGACGGCATGACGGCGGATTACTACCCGTTCACCCACGAATTCCTCGGCGAGACCTCGACCCGGATCATCAACGAGGTGAAGGGCATCAACCGGGTGTTCTACGACTGCACCTCGAAGCCGCCGGGCACCATCGAACTCGAGTGATCGCACGCCGCGCGTGACCGATTGCACACGAACGATAATCGCAAGCCCCGCATTGTCCGATGCGGGGCTTGTGTCTTTCCGGGGCGCGGGCCAATGTCGCGCCGCCCGCGGGCGGTCGAAAAGGCCGGCCCCGGCCGAGGAGACCCCATGCCCGAGATCCGCCTGACCGGCACCATGACCTGCCCGCCGGAGCGCGCCCGCGACATTCGCGCCGCGCTGCCCGAGCACATCCGCCTGACCCGCGCCGAGCCCGGTTGCCTCGCCTTCGAGGTCACCGAGACCGCTTCGGGCGTGTTCTCGGTCGCAGAGCGCTTCATCGACCGGACCGCCTTCGAGGCGCATCAGCTCCGCACGCGGGCGAGCGAGTGGGCCCGCGTCACTGAGGGCTGCCCGCGCGACTACGAGGTGACCGAGGCATGAGCCAGACCCTGCAGGCCGTTCTGTGGATGACCGGTGCGGTCGTCTCCTTCACCTCGATGGCGGTGGCGGGTCGTGCCGTCAGCCTCGATCTCGACACGTTCGAGATCATGCTCTACCGCTCGATCATCGGCGCCATCATCGTCACCTCGGTGCTCATGGCCACGGGCAAGCTCTCGCAGATCAACCGCGACCGTTTCGGCCTGCACGTGGCGCGCAACATCAGCCACTTCGCCGGCCAGAACTGCTGGTTCTTCGCCGTGGCCACGATCCCGCTGGCACAGGTTTTCGCGCTCGAGTTCACCTCGCCGCTCTGGGTCATCCTGCTGTCGCCACTGGTCTTGGGCGAGCGCATCACGCCAAGCCGCGCCATCGCCGCAGGCATTGGCTTTGTCGGCATCCTTGTGGTCGCACGGCCGACGCCCGAGACCCTCAGCCCCGGTCTAATCGCGGCGCTGCTGGCCGGCGTCGGCTTTGCCGGCTCGGCGGTGTTCACCCGCAGACTGACCCGCACTGCGTCGACCGCCTGCATCCTGTTCTGGCTGACCGTCATGCAGGCCGTCTTCGGGCTCGTCTGCGCCGGCATCGACGGCGACATCGCCCTGCCCGCCGCCTCGACCTGGCCCTGGGTGGTGCTGATCGCCATCGCCGGGCTCGTGGCGCATTTCTGTCTCACAACGGCACTGGGCCTCGCTCCGGCCCCGGTGGTCATGCCGATCGATTTCGCCCGCCTGCCGCTGGTCGCCGTGGTGGGGATGCTGGTCTATGCCGAAGCGCTGGATCCCTTCGTCTTCCTTGGCGCCGCGATCATCTTTGGCGCCAACTATTTCAATATCTTGCGTGAAACCCGTTAGACCGCCCGCCCCCTCGTCAAAGTGACGTTACGGCGCGGCGCGTCAACTTACGCTGGGTCATTGATTGACCCTTCAACCACCTCGTCGTTAGCGTCGAAGGTGGAGGAGATACCTTAGGGAGAGGGAACTCATGAAATTTTTGCTGACCGGCGCTTCGGCGCTGGCCCTGTCTGCGACCGCGCTTCACGCGGGCGGCATTGAGCGGACACAACAATCGGCGATGATCCTGTACGAGACCGGCAATGTGCTGGAATTCTCGCTGGGCTACGCCAACCCGTCGCTTTCGGGCAAGAACATCTCGCCGCCGTTCCCGGCGCAGGACATTGACGACGTGGGCGATGGCTTCTGGCTGCCGTCCTTCAGCATCAAGTACGATGTCAACGACCGGCTGGCCCTTGCGCTGATCTACGATCGCCCCTTCGGCGCCGACATTGCCTATGAGAGCGGCAACATCCCCCTCGGGGGCACCACCGCAGAGGCGAACACCAACACCCTGACCGCGCTTGCCAAATACCAGTTCAACCAGAATTGGAGCGCGTTCGGCGGCCTGCGGTTCCAGCAGGCACAGGGCGACATCCACCTTCAGGGGGCCGCCTACGGCGCGGTGAGTGGCTACGAGGTCAATCTCGACAAGACCAATGGCATCGGCTACGTGCTCGGCGCCGCTTACGAGGTGCCCGAGATCGCGCTGCGCGTGGCGCTGACCTACAACTCGTCGATCACCCACGACATGGACACCACCGAGTCCGGGCCGCTGGTCGATCCCGACGGCCCCGGCCCGATCCCGGCCCTGCCGCTGCTCAACGCCAGCGGCGAAACCGAGGTGAAGACCCCGGAAAGCTGGAACCTCGAGTTCCAGACCGGCATCGCCAAGGACACGCTGCTCTTCGGCGGCGTCCGCTACGTGAAGCACTCTCAATTCCGCGTCGATCCCGACAGCTTCGAAACCGTGGTCGGCAACGGCCTGATCGATCTCGAGGACAGCACCGCGTACACGCTGGGCGTCGGCCGCCGCTTCAACGAGAAGTTCTCGGCGGCGATCAGCGCCACGTACGAAGCCTCCGGCGACGAGCTTGTCTCGCCGCTCGCGCCCAAGACCGGCTACACCCAGCTTCGGCTCGCGGGCTCCTACAACGTGACCGAGGACGTCACTGTCTCTGGCGGTGTCAGCTATTTCTGGCTTGGCGACGCGAAGCCCGAGACCGGCACGCCCGACGTCGCCCGTGCCGACTTCGAGGACAACTCCGCCTGGGGCGTCGGTCTCAAGGTCGCCTACCGCTTCTGACGGCACCACAATCAAGCAGCAAGATGGCCCGCCCGGGCGCCGAAAGGCGCTCGGGCGGTCTGCATTCAGTCCCATGGAACAGCGGCATTTGACGCCATGCGCGGGCCTCAGTACCTGTGGTCCGAACGACTCGAAGGATGCCCGCCCATGTACTACCCGACCGCGAACGACTGGCGCGCCGCGCCGCACAAGCGCGTGGTGCTGTTCGCCATGTCGGGGCTTGGCAAGACCCATGTCTCGTCGATGCTGCGCCAGACCGGGCACTGGTTCCACTACTCGATCGATTACCGCATCGGCACCCGCTACATGGGCGAATACATCGCCGACAACGCCAAGCGCGAGGCGATGAAGGTGCCATTCCTGCGCGAACTGTTGATGTCGGATTCGATCTACATCGGGTCGAACATCACCTTCGACAACCTGACTCCGGTCTCGACCTATCTCGGCAAGCCAGGCGACACCGCCAAGGGTGGCCTGCCGATGGAGGCATACCAACTTCGGCAGGACCAGTTCCGCCGGGCCGAGGAGCAGGCGCTGCTCGACACGGGCTACTTCATCGACCGCGCCGAAGAGCTCTACGGCTACCCGCATTTCGTTTGCGATACCGGCGGCTCGATCTGCGAATGGGTGGATGCCGAAGACCCCAGGGATCCGATCCTGTCGGAGCTCTCGAGCCACGCGCTGATGGTCTGGATCCGCGGCACCGAGGCCCATACCGAGGAACTCATCCAACGCTTCGACCGCGCGCCGAAGCCGATGGCCTACCAGTCCGAATTCCTCGCCGCCGCCTGGCGCGCCTATCTCGACGAGACCGGGCTTTCCGAAACCTCCGTCGATCCCGACGCCTTCATCCGCTGGACCTACGCCCGCGCGCTCGCCCACCGCCAGCCGCGCTACGAGGCGATGGCGAAGAACTGGGGCGTCACCGTCGAGGCCGCCGACATGGCCACGGTCCGCGACGAGGCGGATTTCGCGCAGGTCATCGCCGCCGCCCTCCCCGGCTGAGCCCCGCCCGCCCCTTCAAAGCGGTGCTTGGAAAACCCGGCGCGCCGCCCTACCTGTCCCATCCGAGAAGAAGTGATCCCGATGCCCATCAAACTGCCCTCCGACCTGCCCGCCTATGACGTCCTCACCAACGAGGGCGTCATGGTCATGGACGAGGACAGCGCCGGGCGTCAGGACATCCGACCGCTGCGCATCGCGCTGCTCAACCTGATGCCGAAGAAGATCCAGACCGAGAACCAGTTCGCCCGCCTGATCGGCGCGACGCCGCTGCAGATCGAGTTCTCGCTGATCCGGATGTCCGAGCACCAGACCAAGAACACCGCCGCCGATCACATGGAGAACTTCTACCGCCCCTTCGCCGAGGTCGAGGCGACGGGCGAGAAGTTCGATGGTCTGGTGATCACCGGCGCACCGATCGAGCATCTGCCGTTCGCGGAAGTCACCTACTGGGACGAACTGACCCGCGTGTTCGACTGGACCCAGACCCATGTGCATTCCACGTTCGGCGTGTGCTGGGGCGGCATGGCGATGATCAACTATTTCCACGGCGTGCCCAAGCACATCCTCGATGCCAAGGCCTTTGGCTGCGTGCGGCACCAGAACCTCGCGCCCGCGTCGCCCTATCTGCGCGGCTTCTCGGACGACATGGTGATGCCGGTGTCACGCTGGACCGAGATGCGCCGCGACGAGGTCGAGGCGGCGGGGCTGCGCGTGCTGATCGACAGCCCCGAGACCGGCCCGGCGCTGGTCGAGGATCCGGGCCACCGGGCGCTCTATATCTTCAACCATCTCGAATATGACAGCGGCACGCTGAAGGAAGAGTACGACCGCGACGTCGAGGCCGGAAAGCCGATCAACGTGCCCGCCAACTACTATCCCGACGACGATCCGACAAAGACGCCCCAGAACCGCTGGCGCAGCCACGCCCACCTGCTCTACGGCAACTGGATCAACGAGATCTATCAGACCACCGCATTCGACATGCGCCGCATCGGGCTGGAAAGCACCGACTGGCGCGGACGTAAAGGACCCTGAGATGAAACGACGCGCGCTGCTCTCCCTCCTGTTCCTTGGCGTCGCGGCCTGCACCGCCGGGAACCGGGCCTCCGACAGCAGCAGCGCGGCGGCGCTCGAGGCCTATCCGCCCGAGGGCCGGTTTCTCGAGGTCTCGGGAGAGCGGGTGCATTACGTCGAGAAAGGCAGCGGCCCGCCGCTTGTGCTGATCCACGGTGCCAGCGGCAACCTGCGCGACTGGACCTACCGGGCGGTTGACCAGCTGTCGCGGCGCTACCGCGTCATCGCCTTCGACCGGCCCGGCATGGGATACACGCCGCGCATCGACAGCAACGGCGCCTCGATTCAGCAACAGGCCGCACTGCTCAGCGCTGCGAGCCGCCAGCTCGGGGCCGAGCGCCCGATCGTGCTTGGCCACAGCTACGGCGGCGCGGTGGCGCTGGCCTGGGGGGTGGAGCATCCCGAGCGCGCCTCGGGGCTGGTGCTGGTCTCGGCCGCCTCGCAGACCTGGGACACCGGCGTGCCGTTCTTCTACCGCCTGACCTCCGGGCCGCTGGCCGGCATCGCCAACCCGGCGATCTCGGCGCTGGCCGGAGAGGACCGGGTGCTCGACGCCATCGCCGGCGTCTTCGCGCCGCAGCCGGTGCCGCCGGGCTATGCCGAGCATATCGGCGCCCAGCTGTCGCTGCGCCCCGCGAGCCTGCGCGAAAACGCCCTGCAGCGCGCCTCGCTGAAATCCGAGATCGCGCGGATGCTGCCGCGCTACGGCCAGCTCGATTTGCCGGTCGAGATCCTGCACGGCGATGCCGACACCACCGTCGGCCTGCAGATCCACTCGGTGCCCACGTCGCGGCAGATCCCAGGCGCCAATCTCGTGGTTCTGCCGGGCATCGGCCACGCGGCGCAACACGCCGCCGCGCCGCAAATGTATGCCGCCATCGACCGCGTCGCCGCCCGTGCGGGTTTGCGTTAAGGCGATTTACATTCCATATTGCCCCGCACGGCAACCAGCAGGACACCCGCCTTGACCACTCCCTTCGACGGCGCCATCAGCAGCTACTTCAACGACGATGCCCCCGACGCCATCCGCAAGGCGCTCAAGCGCGCCGACAAGGATGAGATCCTGTCGAGTTCCTACCCCTATTCCGAGGAAATGAAGGGCAAGGCCTACCAGCGCGAGATGGACGCGCTGCAGATCGAGCTGGTGAAGATGCAGAGCTGGGCCAAGGCCACCGGCCAGCGCATCGCCTGCGTCTTCGAGGGCCGCGACGCCGCCGGAAAGGGCGGCACGATCAAGCGCTTCCGCGAGAACCTCAACCCGCGCGGCGCCCGCGTGGTGGCGCTCTCCAAGCCCTCGGACACCGAGGCGACGCAATGGTATTTCCAGCGCTATATCGAGCACCTTCCAGCCGGCGGCGAAATCGTGTTCTTCGACCGCTCCTGGTACAATCGCGGCGTGGTCGAGAAGGTCTTCGGCTTTTGCACCGAAGCCGAGCGCGAGCATTTCTTTGCCCAGGTTCCGGATTTCGAGTCGATGCTGGTCGAGGAAGGCATTCTGGTGTTCAAGTTCTGGCTCAATGTCGGCCGCGCCGAGCAGCTGCGCCGCTTCCTCAAGCGCGAGGAAGACCCTCTCAAGCAATGGAAGCTGAGCTGGATCGATGTCGAGGGGCTCAAGCGCTGGGATGAGTACAGCGCCGCGATCCAGGAGACGCTGTCGCGCAGCCACAGCGCCGCCGCGCCCTGGACGGTGATCCGCTCCGACGACAAGAAGCGCGCCCGGCTCGCGGCGATCCGGCACGTGCTGAGCCATCTCGACTATGCCCGGAAAGATGCCCGCGCCGTCGGCGCCCCCGATCCGAAGATCGCCGGCGGGCCGGAGATCTGGGACGCCTGATGCCTAAGCGCGGCTATCATCACGGCAACCTGCGTCAGGCCCTCGTCGACGCGGCGCTCGAGCTGATCGAGGAAAAGGGTCCGACCGGCTTCACGCTGTCGGAGGCGGCCAAGCGTGCCGGGGTGACGCCGGCGGCGGTCTACCGGCATTTCGACGGCCGCGAGGACCTGATCGCCGAGGCCGCCCGCCAGGGCTACGAGATCTTTGCCGACCTGATGGCCTATGCCTATGACGATGGCCGTCCCTCGGCGCTGGCCGCCTTCGAGGCCACAGGCCGCGCCTATCTCGCCTTCGCGCGCAAGCATCCCGGGCACTACATCGCGATGTTCGAAAGCGGCATCTCGGTCAACCACTCGCCCGAGCTCGCCGCCCTCTCGGCCCGCGCCCGCGGCATCCCCGAGCGCGCCGCCGCCGAACTGTCGCAGCACATCCCGCCCGAGAAGCGCCCGCCGCCCTCGATGGTCTCGGCCCATGTCTGGGCGTTCTCGCATGGGGTTGTCGAGCTCTTCGCGCGCAACTCTCCGGGCACCCAGTCGCCCTTCCCGCCCGAGGCGCTGCTCGAGAGCGGCATCGGCATCTACCTGCGCGGGCTCGGACTGATCCCGCCAGATTGAGGGTCAGGTGATCTCGTCGTAAATCGCCTCGATGGCGGACACATGGGCGCCAAGCGAGAACAGCCTCTCGCAGCGCGTCTGGGCGGCGGCGCAGCGCGCGGCGGAACTCTCGGGATCGGACAGCACCTCCAGCACCGCCTGCGCGAACCCCTCGACATCGTCGGGCGCCACAAGGTGGCCCGTCACGCCGTCCTCGACGATCTCGGTGTTGCCACCCTCGCGGGTGGCGATCAGCGGCACACCAGCAAGCCCTGCCTCGATCAGTGTGCGCCCCAGAGCTTCGTTCCGCGCTGGGGCGACGAGCGCCGAGAAGCCTGCCATCACCGGGCCGAAGGGCGATTGAGGCCCGACCAACCGCACGGCATCGCCAAGCCCGAGCTTCGCGATGCGCGCTTCGACGCGTTCCAGAAACGGCTGGTGCAATGCCCCGTACATCGGAAAGACCAGCGGCCCCGAATGGGCCGCTCGAACCCGCGCGGCGATCTCGACGAACAGCTCAGGGCGCTTGCGATCCGAGAAATTTGCGACATAGCCGACCACCGCCGTTCCCGGTGCGACGCCGAGCGCGGCACACAGCGCGGCACGCGCCTCTTCGCTCGCGGGCTGCTGCGGCAGGAAAGGGTTGTAGATCATCCTGGCATGACCTTGCAGCGCAACGGGGAGGCTCTGCAGCGTGAAGCGGGACACGGCGATGAAGGCCGCGGCACCCAGACCCCAGCGCGCCATATGCTTGCCGGAGGCAGGCGTCCGCTGATGCCAGACATGGGCGGGACCGTCCGCAGCGCTCCAGATCAGGTGATTGCGCATGTCGTGGGTGTGGACGATATCGAAGCGATGCGCGCCGAGCCACTCTGCCAGCCCGCGCCGCGTGCGCCGCCGTGCCAGCGCCGAGCGCCAGGCGGCACGCAGCTTCGGCGCCTCGACGTCCGGCAAGGGCACCCAAGGCTCGTTCTCGGCGGCGAGATGATCGACCAGCGCCCCCGCCCTGCGATGCAGACCCAGCGTCACCTCGTGCCCGGCCTCGCGTAGCGCGCGCGCCAAGAGCAACGACGAGATATGCGACCCGCCGACACTGTCACCGGTATAGGGAAACAAGATGTTCAGGGGGCGCGTCATAAGGTCCTCGGATCAAGCGTCGGTCCTCACTACGATATCGGACACCGTGGTGCTAGGGGTTGCCGCCACCGTGCTGCCCGGTACAACGTCCGGTACCCGACAGTTGAAGGAGTTCCCATGACCGACCAGTTGCCCGCCCCAGACGTTTCGGTCCGGAACAACGACCTGTCAAACGCGCCCGGCCTGCCATTGATCCTCGTTGTGCGCAACGAGCGCCCGTTCCTACCGGATTTCCTGAAACACTACCGCGCGCTCGGGGTGAAGCGCTTCTTCATCCTAGACGATGCCTCAGATGATGGAACGCCCGACTACCTGCTGGACCAACCCGACGTCTGCCTGCTGTCCTCGACCAGCCGCTACGGTGACATTCCGCCCGAAGAGCGACGCCCCGGGATCGTCCGCAACAAGGGCGATCTGCGCATGATCCATGTCTGGCGAACCGAGCTCATGGACCGCTTCTGCATGAATCAGTGGGCGCTGCAATGCGACATCGACGAGTTCCTGCTGCTGCCCGACGGCAAGACCCTGAGTGACGTCATCGCCCGGCTCGAGGCCGAGGGCGCGAACGGGGCATGGGCCGGGATGATCGACCTCTATCCCCGCAACATCGCCGATCTTGCGATCTATCCCGAAAGCGGCTTCACCTGGCCCGCGGCGGAATGGTTCTTCGACGGGGTGCGGCACTTCTCACTGCGTGCGGGCAAGCCTCCACGCCATCGCTACGTTGGAGTGCGCCACCGGCTCGACGTGGCCTACGCCGGCAAGGAGGACATCGGTATGAAGAACCGGTTGAAGCTGCGCCTGCTGGGAGCCCGCAAGGCCCCCTCGGGCACGCTGGTGAAGCCGCTGATCCAGAAATGGCGGTCGGGCCAGGCGTTCTACAGCAGCCACCGCACCACCCTCGCCCTGAGTCATCGCATCCTGCTGCCGCTGCTGCACTACCGCTACACGCCCGCGATGCTGCGCAAGCTGGAATGGGCTCCGCAGGCGGGCGGCTATTCCAAGGGCAACAAGGATTACCTGCGCATAAACGCCATGCTGTCCAAGATGCGCGAGGAGAACGCCAGCTTCCTCGGGCCCCGCTCGGTTCCACTGACTGGCTGGGACAGCCTCGAGAAGACCGGCAATGCCGTGTGGTGATCAGCGCAGGAAAGGCTCGGCCAAACGCCGCAGAAGCGCAAGGAGCGCCCCGTGCAGACGCGGCGCGCGCTGCATCCGTCCTGCGATGCGCTCCCACTTGAGGCGGCTCTTGCCACCACGGCCGAGCGTCTTGAAATGGATGACCTTGCCGCGATAGTGCCGGGTGTCGTTGTAGATCCGGGGCGGCAACTTCACGAGGCGCAGCCCTCCGCGGGCGATGCATGCCCCCAGCGGGTCACCTTTCCAATCCTGCGTCATCTCCGACAGGATCAGCTGGTCGGACTTGTCGCCGCCCTCGCAGCGGCGCTGCCAGTCCGCTAGAAAGGCATCGGCTTCCGGCGTGGCAGCGGCATAGAAGAATCCCGCGTTGAGGTAGCCATTGCGATGATCCTCGAACCGCTTCGCTCTGCGGCGCATGCGCGGCGTCACCGCGATATCGGCGCCGCCGCACTCGCCAGCTTGTAGGCGCGCGGTCAACAGCATGTCCGCATCGAGCGCAAGGCACGGCAGACCGAACCGTCGGATGACCTCACGGATGGCAGCGGGCTTGTGGGTGGTCAGGATATAGCCAGCCTCACTGGTCTCGCGGAAGCTGCCGTCGCTACGCAGGTCGATCAGCTCCGAACGGAGCGCAGCACGCTGCGCCTCGGTCAGGCCGAGATCACCGATCACCGGATAACTGCCTTGGACGCGCAGTAGATTGCGTTCGAAGACTTGCGCCAATTCGAAGAAATTCGAGTCGCAGCAAATGAGAACGACGAACCCCTGCGCCTCGAAACGTTCCCTCTCCATGCCCTGCCCTTTTACAGCAAAAAGGCAGCCGGAGGTGCTCCGGCTGCCCTTGAAATCTGCGAGAAGAAGCTGATCAGCGCTTCGAGAACTGGAAGCTGCGGCGTGCCTTGCGCTTACCGAACTTCTTACGCTCGACGACGCGGCTGTCGCGGGTCAGGAAGCCTGCGGCTTTCAGAGCCGAACGCAGCGACGGATCGTAGAGCTGCAGCGCCTTCGAGATGCCGTGCTTGACCGCGCCGGCCTGACCGGAGAGGCCACCACCCTTGACGGTGGCATAGACGTCGAACTGGTCTTCGACACCGGCAACCGAGAACGGCTGGCGCAGGATCATCTGCAGCACCGGACGGGCGAAGTAGGTGTTCAGCTCCTTGCCGTTCACCGACACCTTGCCGGAACCCGGCTTGAGCCAGACACGGGCGACCGCGTCCTTCCGCTTGCCGGTGGCATAGGAGCGGCCGAACTCGTCACGGACGGGCTCGCGCGGCGCTTCTTCGATTTCCGGGGCTGCGTCCACACCGGCTGCGGCGCCCAGTTCTTCCAGGGAATTGATCTGTTCAGCCATGATTACACCCGGGTGTTCTTCTTGTTCATCGACTTGACGTCGAGCGCTTCGGGCGCTTGCGCCTCGTGCGGATGCTCGGCGCCGGCGTAAATGCGCAGGTTGGTCAGCTGCGCGCGCGACAGGCGGTTGCCCGGCAGCATGCGCTTGACGGCCTGGAACACCACGCGCTCGGGGTGCGCACCCTCGAGGATCTGCGCCTTGGTGCGCGACTTGATGCCGCCCGGGTGGCCGGTGTGCCAGTAGAAGTTCTCTTCACGCTTCTTGCCGGTCATCTGCACCTTGTCGGCGTTGATGACGATGACATTGTCGCCCATATCCATGTGCGGCGTGAAGGTTGCCTTGTGCTTGCCACGAAGGCGCATGGCGACGATCGATGCGAGACGGCCGAGAACGACGCCTTCCGCGTCGATCACGATCCATTTCTTCTCGATGTCTGCCGGAGTTGCAGAGAAGGTTTTCATCGTGTTGCCCTTGAGCTTGTCTTGGAGCTTGTCTTGAGAGGACCCCGTGGAGGGTCCGAATTCCGATTGCCGGGTTATACGCGTCCGAAAATCGCAGTCAAGCGGACAAAACCCAAATTTACCAAGCAAAAACATGTGCTTAAAATTATGGTATAATAATACCCCATAATTTCAGACCAGAATCTGCTCCGGCGGATTGTCGAGCAGCTGGCGCAGCCGCGCCAGCGCCGCCTCGAAATCCGCCATCGCCACTTGGGCGTTCATGCCGATGCGGACCGCGTGCGGCGCAAAGCCGTTGCGCGGCGCGAAATCCTCCGCCGGGCGCACCTGCACCCCCTGCTGCTCGGCGGCGAGACAGAAGGCGGCGGCGCGCCACCCCGCAGGCAGTTGCAGCCAGACGAAGGGCGAGTCCTCGTGCCAGCTCAGGTCGAACCCGCCGAGGGCGTTCACCGTACTGCGCACGTAGACCGCGTTTCGGTTGCGCACCGAGCGCACGATCTCGCGGGTTTCCTCGCGGGTGAGCAGATCCCGCGTCAGATCGGCCAGCGGCCGCGCCAGCCCGAAAAAGCCGTTCTCGGCCACCCGGCGCAGCGCCGTGCGGCTGCGCTGCGGCGCGACGGCAAAGCCGATGCGCAGCGCCGGTGTCAGGGTCTTCGAGATCGAGGACACGTACCAGCCCTGCTCCGGCAGCAGCGCCCGGTAGCTCTCGGCGCGGCTCTCGCCGAGGAAGGTGCTGTCATCCTCGAGAATGTCGAAACCGCAGCTTCGCGCCACCGCGGCGATTTCGCGCCGGCGCTCCTGCGGGGTGATCGTGACCGTCGGATTGTGCAGTTCGGGAGAGGTACAAAGCAGCTGCGCCTCATGCCGTCGCGCCAGATCGGCGAGAGCGGATGGTACAATCCCGTGCTCATCCATCGGGACCGATACAATCTCGGCCCGCATCAGCTCGGCCGCCCGCCGGAAGCCGGGATAGGCCAGCTCCTCGACCAGAACCACCGGGCGCCGCCCACGCAGCACCGCCTGCATCACCAGAGAGATGCCGCTCTGGGCACCATGCGACAGCACCACGTCCTCGTGATGCAGCCCGCCCAGCGGAACCCCGGCCAGCCAGTCGACCACCGCCTGCCGCGCCGGGGCAAAGGAGAGCGCCGAGGGGTAGTCCAGGAGCTCCCGCCCGTCCTGACTGGCAATGCGCTGAAATCCCTCACGGATCAGCGCAAGCTGCCCGAGATCTGGAAGCCGCGCGGTGAACAGGCTGACCATCTCGGCGCCCTCGGGCGTCGCCTCCTGCGGCAGGCTGATATAGAGCGGCGGGCGCGGTTCCGGCGCGCCGCTGACAAAGGTGCCGCGCCCCACTTCGGCGACCAGAAGTCCTTCATCGGTGAGCATGGTGTAGGCCCGCGCCACGGTGCCCGGCGTCATGCCGAGCCGCCAGGCGAGATCGCGCACCGGCGGCAGCTGCGTGCCATTGCCAAGCTGCTTGCCGGCAATGCCCTGCCGGAGCGCGGCAGACAGCGCGCGATATTTCGGCCCACCGGACTGTGCTTCAAACAGCCCGGATATTGTATCGGTCACAATGTTTTTCTCGACGCCCATATTGGCACAATGTATCAAATATTCACGGAAATCAAGGATATTGTATCAATACAACTAACGGAGACATCCCATGACCAACATCGCCCACGCCCCGCTCCTTGCCTATCTCGACGCGCAGCGCCCGCTGCCGCTGCTCTCGGCAATCGCGCTGCGCACCGCGGTGGTGCTGGCCAAATGGTCCGAGCGCCAGCGCACCCGAAAGGCGCTTGCCCAGCTCGACGATCATTTGCTGCGGGATGTCGGCCTGGAACGGCACGTCGCCTACAAGGAGGCACGCCGCATGTTCTGGCAGGGCTGATCCCCGGACCCGCCAGAACCTCTTCCCCTGGGCGCGAGGCATTCCTCGCGCCTTTTTTGTTGCGCGATCCCAGCCCTGTTCGAAGACGCAGCCGCGCCATCAGGCCGCACAGATCGTGCATGCGCCTTACCTCGTGACCTACCCCACGGGTGCGGGCGGGATCGAATAGGTCAGCGAGGCATGCGCCACCGGCTTGTCCGAGCCTTCCGAGAACAGCAGCACGTCGGTGACGCTCAGGGTCCGACCGAGCTTCAGCAGCCGCGCCTCGGCCAGCAGATCCTTGCCTGCCTCGGGCTTGCGCATGAAATCGATCGAGCAGTGGGTCGTCACGGTCAGCGCCTGCCGGCCGATCCGCGCCAGCGTCGCCACATAGGCCGCGACATCGGCGAGCGAGAACATCGACGGTCCCGACACCGTCCCGCCCGGGCGCAGGTGCGCGTCGGAGACATGAAGGCGCATCACCAGGAGATCCTCGTCCAGCCGGTCGATGCCGAACATCCCGTCGACCTGCGGAAACACCTCCGAGAGGTAGCTCTCGACCTCCTCGATCGTCATTGCCAGCGCCATGCTTGTCCTCCCTCTCGCAGCAGGGCTAACCTCAGCGCAAACAGAGGGAGAGGACAAGATGGCTCTGCTGGAACGTCACGACACCGGGGCGGTCGCGCACCTGCGCATGAGCGCGCCCGAACGGCTGAACGCGCTTTCGGACGAGATGCTCGCCGCGCTCAAGGCGCAGATCGACGCGCTGGGGGAGGATCGCACGATCCGCGCGGTGGTGATCTCGGGCGAGGGCAAGGCGTTCTGCGCCGGGCATGATCTCAAGCAAATGCAGCAGGGCCGGCAGACCGAGGATGGCGGCAAGGCCTACTTTGCCGCCCTCTTCGCCCGCTGCACCGAGGTGATGACCGGGCTGCAGCGCCTGCCCCAGCCAGTCATCGCGCAGGTCCACGGCATCGCCACCGCCGCGGGCTGCCAGCTCGTCGCCTCCTGCGATCTCGCGGTGGCGGCCGAGGGCACGCGGTTTGGCGTCAATGGCGTGAATATCGGCCTGTTCTGTTCCACGCCGATGGTGGCCCTGACCCGCAACATCCCCCGCAAGCAGGCCTTCGAAATGCTCTCGACCGGGCGTTTCGTCGAGGCCGAGGAGGCCCGGCAGATGGGGCTGATCAACCGCGTGGTGCCGGGCGCGCAACTGGCAGACGCCACGGCAGAGCTCGCCGAGACCGTCGCCGGCAAGCTCGGCGCGGCGGTGAAGATCGGCAAGGAGGCGTTCTACGCGCAGGCGCAGATGGGGATCGACGAGGCCTATGCCCATGCCGGGCAGGTGATGGTCGAAAACATGCTCTGGCGCGACACCGAGGAAGGCATCGCGGCCTTTCTCGAGAAACGCTCACCGGACTGGACGCAATAGACGGCGCTTGGTGACCATGTCACAGACAGCCGCCGCCGGATGCGCGATCACGGGTCAGGACGCCTCTGTCACGAAAGGACATGACCCATGTTTGCCAAGAATGTCGGTGGACTCGACAAGACCCTGCGCATCGTCGTCGGCGCGCTTCTGGTGCTCGCCTTCTTCCTTACCGATGGTCCCTACAGCCCGCTCTACCTGCTCGGCATCATCCCGCTGGTGACCGGATTGCTCGGGACCTGCCCGATCTATTCGCTGATCGGGGTGAACACCTGCCCGATGAAGAAGTGACGGCGTGCCGGTGAGCGGTCCCCCGCTCACGCTGCGGCGAGGGGGAACGGATCCTGCTGCGAATTGCGTTATATCCTCAAGAAAAAGGAGATACGCCATGTTCCGCACCCTCGTCCTCGCCGCCATGTCCGCCGGCGCCCTGAGCCTGCCCATCGCCGCCAGCGCGGCTCCGAAGGGCTGCCCGCCGGGCCTTGCCAAGAAGCACAATGGCTGCAACCCGCCGGGTCAGGTGAAGGGCTATGGCGACCGGGACCGCGACGATGATCACCGCTATCGTTACCGCGCCGGCGATCGCATAGACGGCGACGTCATCATACTGCGCAATCCGGATCGCTACGGGCTGCCGAACGGCACCTATTACCGCAACGACGACGTGGTCTATCGCGTCGACCCCGAAACCCGGAAGGTGCTGAACGTCATCGGGGCGATCGCCGCCTTGGCCGACTGACACCGCCCTGCCCCAAACCGCAGAAAACCGCACCCACAAAGGCGCGGTTTTCTATTTTCATCCAGCTATTTGCAACCCGATCTTACTGTACCACGCCAAGACAGAAGCCACGCTTCTCACACGCAAAGCACTCACTCGGCGGCCACCGCCCCCTTGCCGGGCTTGAGCATCGGCTTGAGATAGTGCCCCGTGTGCGAGCGCTCGACCTCTGCCACCTGCTCGGGCGTGCCGGTGGCGACGATCTCGCCGCCGCCATCGCCACCCTCGGGGCCGATATCGATGATGTGATCGGCGGTCTTGATGACGTCGAGATTGTGCTCGATCACCACCACCGTATTCCCTGCTTCAACCAGTTCATGCAGCACTTCCAAGAGCTTGCGAACGTCCTCGAAGTGCAGGCCGGTGGTCGGCTCGTCGAGGATGTAGAGCGTGCGCCCGGTCGAGCGCTTCGCCAGCTCCTTCGACAGCTTCACCCGCTGCGCCTCGCCGCCCGAAAGCGTGGTGGCCTGCTGGCCGACCTTGACGTACCCCAGACCCACGCGCATCAGCGCATCCATCTTCTCGCGGATCGAAGGTACCGCGGTGAAGAACTCCTGCGCTTCTTCCACAGTCATATCAAGCACATCGGCGATGCTCTTGCCCTTGAACTTGATCTCAAGCGTCTCGCGATTGTAGCGCTTGCCCTTGCAGGTCTCACACTCGACATAGACGTCCGGCAGGAAGTGCATCTCGATCTTGATGACGCCGTCGCCCTGACACGCCTCGCAACGCCCGCCCTTGACGTTGAACGAGAAGCGCCCCGGCTTGTAGCCGCGCGCCTTGGCCTCGGGGAGCCCGGCGAACCAGTCTCGGATCGGGGTGAAGGCACCGGTATAGGTGGCCGGGTTCGAGCGCGGCGTGCGCCCGATCGGGCGCTGGTCGATGTCGATGACCTTGTCGAGATGCTCGAACCCCTTGATGGTTTCGCAAGGCGCCGGCGTCTCGCGCGCGCCGTTGAGCTTCATCGCGGCGTTCTTGTAGAGCGTCTCGATGGTCAGGGTCGACTTGCCGCCACCGGACACACCGGTGACGCAGACGAACTTGCCCAGCGGGAACTCGGCGGTGACCTCCTTGAGGTTGTTGCCCGTCGCCTTGACCACCTTGAGCTTCTTCTTGTTGCCCTTGCGCCGCGTCTTGGGCACCGCGATCTCGCGCGTGCCGGCAAGGTACTGGCCGGTGAGGCTGCCAGCATCGGCGGCGATCTCCTCGGGCTTGCCGTGGCTCACCACCTGCCCGCCATGCACCCCTGCGCCGGGGCCGATGTCGAAGACGTAATCCGCCTGACGGATCATGTCCTCGTCATGCTCGACCACGATCACCGTGTTGCCCTGATCGCGCAGCGATTTCAGGGTGCCGATCAGCCGGTCATTGTCGCGCTGGTGCAGACCGATGGACGGCTCGTCGAGCACGTAGAGCACCCCCGTCAGCCCGCTGCCGATCTGGCTCGCGAGCCGGATGCGCTGACTCTCACCGCCCGAAAGCGTGCCCGCGGCACGGCTCATGGTCAGGTATTCGAGGCCCACGTTGTTGAGGAAGCCGAGCCGCTCGCGGATCTCCTTGAGGATGGCGCGGGCGATCTCGTTCTTCTGGCCGGTGAGGTTGCCCGGCACCGTCTCGATCCAGGCATAGGCCTCCTTGATCGACATCTCGACCACGTGGCCGATATGCAAAAGGTTGCCCGGGCTGCCGATCTTCACCGCCAGCGCCTCTTCGCGCAGACGGTAGCCGCCGCAAGTGCCGCAAGAGCGGTTGTTCTGGTAGCGCTCGAACTCTTCGCGGATCCAGTTGCTGTCGGTCTCGCGGTAGCGCCGCTCCATGTTGGGGATGACGCCCTCGAACACGCGGGCGACCTGGTAAACCCGGCCGCCCTCGTCATAGCGGAACTGGATTTCCTCGTCGCCCGAGCCGTGCAGGAAGACCTGCTGCACATGCGCCGGAAGGTCCTTCCAGCGCTCGTTCTTGTTGAACTCGTAATGCTTGGCGATCGACTCGATGGTCTGCAGGAAATAGGGCGACTTGCCCTTGCGCCACGGCGCGATGGCCCCGTCCGAGATCTTGAGCGTCGTGTCCGGCACCACCAGCCGCTCGTCGAAGAACAGCTCTACCCCGAGCCCGTCGCATTCCGGGCAGGCGCCGAACGGGGCATTGAACGAGAACAGCCGCGGCTCGATCTCGGGGATGGTGAAGCCGCTCACCGGACAGGCGAAGTTCTCCGAGAAGGTGATGCGCTCGGGCTCGCCCTCCTTCGGCGCGGTTTCGAGGATGGCGATGCCGGAAGCCAGATCCAGCGCGGTGCGGAAACTGTCGGCCAGCCGGGTCTCGAGCCCCTCGCGCACCACGATGCGGTCGACGACCACGTCGATGTCATGGCGGAACTTCTTGTCCAGCGTCGGCGGCTCGTCGAGCTCGTAGAACTGGCCGTCGACCTTGACGCGCTGGAAGCCCTGCTTGCGCAGCTCGAGGAATTCCTTGCGATACTCACCCTTGCGGTCGCGGATGATCGGCGCCAGCAGGTAGCCGCGCGTGCCCTCCTCCATCGCCATCACGCGGTCGACCATGTCCTGCACCTGCTGCGCCTCGATGGGCATGCCGGTGGCGGGCGAATAGGGCGTGCCGACGCGGGCGAAGAGCAGGCGAAGATAGTCGTAGATCTCGGTCACCGTGCCGACGGTGGAGCGCGGGTTCTTCGACGTGGTCTTCTGCTCGATGGAGATCGCCGGGCTCAGCCCCGCGATATGGTCGACATCGGGCTTTTCCATCATGTCGAGGAACTGCCGCGCATAGGCCGAGAGGCTCTCGACATAGCGGCGCTGCCCTTCGGCATAGATGGTGTCGAAGGCAAGCGAGGACTTGCCCGAGCCCGACAGGCCGGTGATCACCACCAGCTCGTCGCGGGGAATGTCGACATCGATGGATTTCAGATTGTGTTCGCGCGCGCCGCGAACCTCGATCTGCTTCAGCTCTGGCATGAGACCTCCGGGACGGGATTGCCCGTTACATAGGCGAAAGCGCCGGCTTGGCCAATCCCAAAGCGAGAACATTTCAGGAACGTTACCGCGCAACCTTTACATTCACATAAATGAATGAATATAGCATGGGCAACCAAAGCAGGAGATCCGCGATGTTCGCCTTCCGCAACGCCTTTCGCAGCCGCGAGATGACCGCCGCCGAGGCGGTGGCGAAGACCGCCACGGGCGAGCTTGTCCTGATCGACATTCGCGATGGGTCCGAGCTCGCGGCGAGCGGCAAGGCCCGCGGCGCACTGCACGTTCCGATGGCTGCCTTCGGGATGCGCTGCGACCCGCGCAGCCCCGAACGCCTGCCGGAACTCGGATCCGGCAAGCCCATCGCGGTCTACTGCGCCAGCGGGGCCCGCTCCGGGATGGCCAAGGGCATGCTGAAACGCTTCGGCTACGAAGACGTGCACAATATCGGGGGCCTGGCCCACTGGCAGCGCGCCGGTGGCCCCGTCGAGCGCGCCTGAGCGTTCCGAAATCGTCCCGTATCCGGGCCCGGCCGCAGGGGCCGGCCTGCCTCCGGCGGGAGTATTTTCGACGAAGAGAAGATGCGGGCGCAGCGCTTCTGTCTTCTTCTGGCTGAAAATATCCCGGGGGAGTCCGCGCGCCCTGCGCGGACGGGGGCAGCGCCCCCTACGGCACGGCCATCTCGGGTCGGAGATCGGGCCGGTGCCACGTTTGCCAGCCAGCACCGTTTCAGCCCCGCTTGAGCAGCGCGGCGTCGCGAGAGCCAGCCCCCAGCTCGTCGAGAGACGGGTCGGGATCGAGAATAACAACCTGCCCCTTGGAAACGTCGATGATCCCCTCCGAGCGCAAGCGTCCGAGGGCCTTGTTCACGCTCTGCCGCGAGCAGCCGAGGATCTCGGCCAACTCCGCCTGGTTGGCGCGGACCCGGTCGCGTCCGTCGCACATGGTGAGCAGCCGCAGGAACAGCCGCTGCTCGAGCGAGCCGTGCTGATCGAGCGCCTTGACCGCGTTGTCATGTGCCATGCGGCTGCGGAACACCGAGGCGACGTTGCGGATGAAGACCGGCGTACGCAGGAACTCGTAGACCACTGCCGTCGGGCAGAAGAGCAGCGTGGTGAGCGGCTGGGTGCGGCACCACGCGATGCAGGTCTCGCGCGAGATGCACTCGATCTCGCCCACCGTTTCGCCGGGGCCGATATGCGCCAGCAGCGTCTGCTCGCCGCGCTCTCCGGTCAGCACCACGTCGACGCGGCCATGCGCCACTAGAAACAGGCCCGGCGGCACCACGTCCTGCTCGAGCAGCACCTCGGGGAATTCGCAGGTCCGCGCCTCGCACCGGTTCAGGAAGTCCGCCTTGTCCTCCGCCGGCAGGTCCGAGAGAATCCTGGCTCTCAGCAAATGCGGAAACGCCACTGCATTCTTCATGGATTCGACCGGTCCTCCAGATAAGAGCGGATCTTGCGCATGTTGCAGACTGGCTGGGTCGGGTCGGCACAACAAGACTGAACCGCTGCGACAGATGCGCCGTAGATCTCTTCCCACGCCTCCTCCGAGAGCCCGAAATAGGGCGGCATGGCATGGCTGAGCGGATAGCTCTGCGCCGCCTCGTCGGCGCCGTGCACCGGCGCGCCGGTCATCCAGGAGGCCAGCTGACCGCAGGAGCCGGGCTTTTCCGCTGACGGGTCCTGCGGGCTGAGGCGCCCGGTGCCGATGCGGTGGCAGCCGAGACAGGTGTTGTCGCGCGGCAGCATCTCGTGGGTCGGCCAGTCGGCAAAGCCGAAGCCCGCATCGACATGCGCATAGGGCCCGAGCGGATTGGTCGGCACGTGGCCCCAGACCTGCCCGACGAAGGGCGAGTACATGAACGGGTCATTGTCGTGGCAACTACCGCAGTCATCCGCGACGACGGTCTCGGGCGGCGCCCAGAAGCCTTCGGCACCCGGATCGGTCGGCGACGGCACCGCCGCGCCGCTGACCGGCGCGCCCCCGGGGCCCTTGGCCTGAAACCAGCAGGTCGCGCCGGTGGCCGGGTTATGCGCGATCACGTCGATCTCGTCGAACTCCGTGCTGTCGGCGCTGCGCAAGCGCTTCTGGCGGCACATGACCGAGACCTGCGCGGTCTCGGTCGAGAGGTTCAGGATGCGCGAGAACGGCACGCATTGCCCGTCCGAGCCCGGCCCGTTGTCGAGCAGCCCCGGCCGGTCACAGGTTTCGGGCGCGCGGTCGGTGATCCGGGCGCCGTCGACGGTGATCGGCACGGTGACGCCCTCGGCGCAGTCGAAGCCCGGGATCGGCGCGATGGCGGCGGCGCAGGCCGCGCCGTAGACCTCGTGCGGCGATTGGGCGTCTGCCGGCGGAGCGAGCACAGCCAGCGTTATGGCGGAGGCTATAACGCGGGCTCTCATAGCTCGATCGCCTCCCCGGCATTGACCGCCTCGGCCAGCGAGCGCAGCGCCTCGAAGTAGCGCACGTAGCCGGTGCAGCGGCAGATATGGCTGCCGATGGCCTCCATCATCGCGGCCTCGAGCTGGTCGGGCGGCACCGGCTGCGCCTGCAGCCCGCTCAGGAACATCCGCGCCGCCATCACGAAGCCCGGTGCGCAATAGCCGCACTGGAAGGCGAACTGGTCGAGGAAGGCCTGTTGCACCGGATCGGGCCGGCCTCCGCGGGCGACGCTCTCGATTGTCGAGACCTGTGTGCCGTCGAGCGTTGCCAGCGCGGTGGAGCAGCTGATCGTCGGCGAGGGCGCCGGGCTCGGCGGCTTGACCACCTGCACGGTGCAGGCACGGCAGACGCCGATACCGCAGCAGAGCTTGGTGCCGGTGAGGTTCAGCTCGTGATGCAGGAAATCGAGCAGCGTTTCCTGGCCGCGGCTGTCGGGCAACTCGAAGTCCACGCCATTGACTGTAAAGCGGATGGTCATGGCGCGAGCCCCCCGAGGATCTTGTCCGGTGTCATCGGCAGCGAGGCGAAGCGCACGCCGGTGGCATCGCGCAGCGCGTTGGAGATCGCCGGCGGGATCGAGCACATCACCGCCTCGGCGATGCCGCGTCCGACCCGCGGGCTGTCTGGCGGCGGCGGCAGGGTGATCAACTCCTGCGCCCGTGCACCGGGCACGTAGCGGTCGCCCAGAGGCACGTCGCCGGCGCGCGCCACGTGGTAGCGGTTGAGGTTCCAGCGCCCGTCGGCGGGGCCCTCCATGCCCGGCGGCATGTCCTCGAGCAGGCTGTAACTGATCGCCATCGCGACGCCGCCCTGACTCTGCCCCGAGACCAGCTCGGGCACGTGGATGTGCCCGGCATTGAGCACGCTCAGCACATTCTCGACCTGCACGCGTCCGCTCGCGCGGTCGAGCGTCAGCCCGACCACGTTGACACAAGGGGCCCAGACATAGCGCGAATAGCGCGCGGTCTCGGGCGCGGGGTAGCTGCCGTCGCGGCGCGGGATCGGCTGCGGCGCGGTCTTGCTGCCGTGGTAATAGGCCAGCCCGTCGAGCTGCAGGCGCAGCGCGCCGCCGGGCGTGTCGAAATCGGCCTCGACCCAGACGTTCTGGAAATAGGCATGCCCCAGCGCGCCGGTGGGCAGGCCCATTTCATGGACCACCTCGGCCAGCGCCGCCAGCGTCAGCGGCGCGCCAATCCCGCCCGCAGGCCGCAGCGCGCCGGCGTCCCAGACCACATCCTCGGGCGACAGCGGACCACCGCCCCAGAGCCTTGCCGCCGCGACCAGCAGCGAGCCGCGCAGCAAGGCCTGCGCCGTCTGTTGCACGGTGTTGACCTGATGCAGCCCGGTCAGGCAGGCCGAGGACGAGCCGGTGCCCTTCTGGGTCCACATCGGATCGTCCCAGCGGTCTGGGTTGTCGCTGTCGTCGCTCAGCCCGGTCTGCGGGAAGAGCGTGTAGCCGCCCATCTCGACGCGGGTCGCATTGGCCCCGAGGATCGGCCCGATGGTGACCCCCAGCGTCGTGGCCGAGCCGTTGCCCATGTCCACCGCATCGGACTGCACTGTCAGCGTGCCGTCGCGCTCGAGATGCACCGCCGCGACCATGCCGTCGCCCGAGGTGCCGTAGGCCTGCAACGACATGGCGAGCCCGGTGCCGTAGGTCCGCCCCTCGGCCTCGTGCGCGGCCCGGATCTCGGCGCGCTCGGCCCAGAGCGGGTGCGCCGCGGCGATGTCGAGCATTTCGGGCAGGCTCAGCGATTGCTCGATGGGGCCGCCGGTGACCGTGGTGTCGCCCTCGGCGATCAGGTTGGCCCGGCGCAGCGCCATCGGGTCCCAACCCTGCGCCGCGGCGAGATCGTCTAGCGCCGTCTCGATGGCGAAATAGGCCTGCGGGCCGCCGAAGCCGCGCTGCGAGCCGCCAGAGATGTTCTCGGTGTGCAGGGCCTCGGCGTGGATGTCCGCCACCGGCAGGCGATAGCTGCCTCCCGCGCAGAGCGCTCCCAACGAGGCCACGTAGGGCGACAGGTTGCGCCGCCCGCCGCCATCGAAGCTCATCGAGAGCTGGACCGCCTCGAGCCGCATGTCGTCATGGGCATAGAGCGTGCCCTCTGCCGTCGTGGCGTGGCGCTTGAGCCCGACGCGGAACTGCTCGAACCGGTCATAGGCGAGGCGGACCGGGTTGCCGTCGGCAAAGGCCACCGCCAGCGCCAGCATCAGCGAAAACGGCGAACTGTCGCGCCCGCCAAAGCCCCCGCCCGGGTAACAGCTGTGCAGCGTCACATGGCTCAACTCCGGGACCGGAGAGCCGGCGCTGCCGAACATGCTGGCGATGTTGCGCAGGTCGCCATCGGGCGACTGGGTGCCGAGAACCAGCTGCATCTCCCGGCGTGCCGGGTCGATCCAGGCAAGGCCAGCCTCGGGCTCCATGAACATCGGGTCCATCGCCCGCATCTCGGCGCGGATCGGCTGGCGGATCAGCCCGGTCGCCTCGTCCAGCGCCTTGCGGATGCGCGCCTGCACGCCCGGCGCCTCGCGCGCATAGGTCTCGGCGTCAGTGCCGGCATAATCGAAGCCCGGATCCTTGACGTAGAGCGTGCGCGGATCGAACGGGTGATCCGGCAGCGGCGTGCCGTCAGGGCCTTCGCCGGGCCCGTAGTGCTGCACGATGCCGTCATCCCCGGCGAGGAAGCGGCGCGCCGCTCGATAGGCTGCGAGGCTGTCGAAAAGCAAAAGCGCCACAGCCTGCCCGAGGAAGTTCGGCGTCGTGCCCGGCATCACCAGAAGGTCGAAGCTCAGCCCATCCGGCAGGTTGAAGCTGCCGTCCTTGGCCGCCTTCTCCTGCTCTGCGGCCTTGGCCGACAGGAGGTCATCCACGTGTAGATCGCGCTCGAACTGCACCGGCGCGTCGAAGAGCCTCGGGTCGAGATCGCTGCCGAGGATCACCCGCGTCGGCGCGGCCTCTGGCGGCAGAGGCGCAAGGTCCAGCCCGAGAAAGGCCTCCTGCGTGGTGCGGGCGCGCAGGTAGAGCGCGTGCCACTGGTGATCCGGCCAGCCCGCCATGTCGCCGGCTCGAAAATCGCGGGCGTAGATCTTCTGGCCGGTGACCTTGGCCAGCCCCTCAATGCGCTGTGCGGCCACCCCGGGCACCGGGCCGAGCGGTGTGGAGACACCCGCACCCGCGCCCTGCCCGCGACCCGGCAGTCCCAGCACGCTCAGCCCGATGATCCCGGATGCGGTTTTCAGAAAGCCGCGGCGCGTCATCGGCGCGGCATTGCTGACTGGCGGGGGTGCCATGCCCGTCTCCCTCTCCCTCAACGCTCCGTGTCGGAGCTCGTCCGGGTGGACGATCAAAATTAAATTATGTTTAGATGCTTTGAGGCGAGCGTGACGGCACACGGCACAACCGTCAAGTGCGGCGGCGGGACGACACAAGGATTTTCTCTGAAAGATCGACGTGAGGCGCCGGACTGGCTCAAGAAGCAGGACCGGCCCGGACGCAGTCCCGAAGACCTGCGCCCGAACCAACGGGCCACGACGGCCCAGCACACACCCACACACCTGCACCGGACGCACTTGCGAGCCGATAGATCACGCACCTCCCCTCGCGAGGAAAGAAGGCTGTCCGGATGACAGGTGCCCGATATGGTTCGGACGCCGGCCCCGGACGTCGGGATGGATGATGGCGGCACTGCAGCCCGAAGCGGGAACAATCTGCAGCACCACCGAGGAAAACCTACCTGCAATAAAGCGAAGGGAAAAAAGTCCTTCATATTTCGACAATCAACGTCCTGAGATTGCCATGACCGCGCCAATCCGAGAACGCCGAAAGTCCCGGACATGTCAGCGGCTTGACATATGCCCGTCCGAAGATGTTAGCGAAGAGAATGCCACCTCCCGAGCCCAACCACGCCTGACCGGCTCCGCCGACGCAAGAGAACCCGAAGCCTTGCCTCGCACCGACGGCTCGATTCCAGCTCCATCCTTTGGTCAAAAGGCTTTTGCTTCTGGCGCACTTCGGAGCGGTCAGCTGGCAGGTCTCACACCATGGTCGTCGCCATCGGCAAGCTGCTGCTTGGGGAGCTGGCACAGCGCCTGAGCGGGACCGCGCATCGCGTCGCGGCGGAGAGAAGAGAGCGACAGGCGGGAAAGCCCTTGCAACCGGGTGATGTTCCCGTTTCAGTCTCGGCAAGAGCGCGCCGCCTCCGCAACGCCCCCCTTTTCCGCGCGGCGCCAACGATCCGAAGACCCCGGGAGCCTCGATGACCCTGCGCTTTCTGCACGCCTCCGACCTGCATATCGGCCGGAAGTTCGCCAACATCCCCCAGCCCGCCGATGGCAACATCCGCGGCCGGCTGATGGAGGCCCGCCACGGCGCCATTGCCCGCCTCGCGCAGGTCGCCAAAGACAAGGGCGCGGCGCATATCCTCCTCGCCGGCGACACGTTCGACACCGCCACGCCCTCTCCGGCGGTGGTGCGCCAGGCGCTTGCCGCCATGGGCGAGGCCGAGGGCGTGACCTGGTGGCTGCTGCCGGGCAACCACGACAATCTGCGCGATGCCGAGCCGCTCTGGGACAGCATCCGCGAGACAGCGCCCGCAAATGTCAAAGCAGTGACCGAAGCCGCGCCCACAGCCCTCGACGACCATGCCACCCTCCTGCCCTGTCCCGTCGCCTACCGGGCCGGCGGCAGCGATCCCACCGAGGCGATGGTGGGCATGGACAGCCCAGAGGGCCACCTGCGCATCGGGCTCGCCCATGGCGGCGTCACCGATTTCACCGAGAGCGGCGAGGTCATCGCGCCCGACCGCGACCGCAGCGCGCGGCTCGACTACTTAGCCCTCGGCGACTGGCACGGCCGCATGGCGGTCTCGCCGCGCGTGCACTATCCCGGCAGCCCCGAACAGGACCGCTTCAAGCACGGCGCCCGCGGCGTCTGCCTCTGCGTCAGCCTCACCGCCCCCGGTGCGCCGTCGCAGGTCGAGGAGGTCGAGACCGGCCAGTTCCTCTGGACCGAGATCCCGCTGCCGCTTCACCCCCGTCAGGACGCCGCCGCCGCCCTCGCCGCCGCGCTGCCGCCTTCGGGGCGGCGCGACGTGCTGGTGCGCGTCAACGCTTCGGGCTGGGCCGGGCTCGCGGACCGGGCGCAGCTTGACGAAACGATCGCCCGTCTGGGACCGGAATTCGCCCATTTCGAGCTGCGCGCCGAGGCGCTCGGCACCCAGTACGACGCCGCCGATCTCGACCAGATCGACCATGGCGGCGGCGCCCTGCGCATTGCCGCCGAGGCGCTGATGGCCGATGCCGAAGCCGACACACTCTCCCCGGAGGAGCGCGCCGCCGCCGCTGATGCGCTGGCCCGGCTCTATGCCTATGTGCGGAAGGGTGCGGAATGAAGCTGCGCGCCATCGAGCTGCACAACGTCCGTCAGTTCACCTCGCCAGTCCGCATCGACGGCATCGGCGACGGTCTGAACGTGCTGAGCGAACCCAACGAGGCCGGCAAGTCGACGCTGTTCGACGCGCTGCAGGCGCTGTTCTTCAAGCCCCACGGCAGCGCCGACAAGGAGACCAAGGCGCTCCGCCCCCATGCCGGCGGCGCCCCCGAGATCCGCGTCGATCTGGAGATCCCGGAGGGCACCTTCACCGTCGCCAAGCGCTGGCTGCAGAAGTCCTCCGCCACGGTGCATCAGGACGGCCGCCTGATCGCGCAGGCCGATGCCGCCGAGGCGTGGATCGCCCGCGCCCTCGGTCAGGACGCCGGCGGGCCGTCGGGGCTGATCTGGGTGCGGCAGGGCCTCACCGCGCTGACAGATGGTTCGAAAAAGGAGAAGGACGCGGCGCTCGAGGCGCGGCGCGACCTGCTCTCTTCGGTCAGCGAGGAGGTCGAGGCGATGACCGGCGGGCGGCGCATGGACGCGGCGTTGCGGCGCTGCCGCGAGGAGCTGGGGCTTTACGCCACCGGCACCGGCCGACCGCGCACCGGCGGGCCGTGGAAGGCGGCGCAGGACCGGGTCGAGGCCCTCACGTCGGACCGCGACAGGCTGGCGGGGCTCACGCAGGACCTTCACGGTGCGCTGGCGGCGCGCAACCGCGCCCGCCGCACGCTGGCCGAGCTCACCGCCAGTGACGCGATCGAGAGCCGCCGCAGCCGGCTCGAGGCCGCCCGCGCCGCCCATCAGGCCGCCACCCGCCACGCCGAGGAGGCCGAAGCGCTGGCCCGCAAGACCGACATGGCGCGGCTCACCGCCTCGAACGCGCAGGCGCGGCTCGACGGGCTGCGCAAGGCGCTGGCCGAGCTTGCCGAGGCCACGACCCTCGGCACCGAAACAGAGGCCGCCGCCACGCAGGCGCGCGCCACCCATGCCGAGGCCGTCGAGGTCCATGCGCAGGCCCAGACCGCCCTGCAGGGCGCCGCCGAGGCGCTCGACCGGTCCGAGACCGACCGTCGCCGCGCCGAGCGCGCGCAGGCGGCGCGCGACAGCGCCGACCGGCGCAAGGATCTCGAGACCCGCCTCACCGAGGCCGACCGCGCCCGCACCGAGATGGAGCGCGCCAAGGCGGCGATACAGGGCCCTGATGCCAAGGCCCTGCAGCGCATCGAGGCTCGCGCCGCCGATCTCACCGCCACCGAGGCCGCCCGCGATGCCCGCGCCACCCAAGTTCTGATGCGCTACGCCGAGGGCGCCACCGCGCAGGTCCGGCTCGAGGGCCGCGCGCTCGAAGAAGGCGGCGCCCTGCCCCTGACCCGCGCCGCGCAGCTCGAGATCGACGGCATCGGCAGGCTCGAGATCCGCCCGCCCGAGATTGGCGGCAGCGACCCGGTCGAGGCGGCCCGCGCCGCCCTGCGCGCAGCCCTCGCCGAGATCGGCGCCGAGCGCCTCGACGACGCCCGCAGCATGGCCGCCGCCCGCAGCCGCGCCGAGCAGACCCATGGCGAGGCGCGCGCGGTTCTGGCCTCGCTCGCGCCCGAGGGGCTCGACGCGCTGCGACAGCAGCTCGCCGCCCTGCCCAAGGCCGAAGAGGCCGAGGACGCCCCGGATCTCGCCATTGCCATTGCCGCCCATGAGGCCGCGCGCGAGGCCGAGAAGCGCGCGCGCGCGAGCCTCGCCAGCGCCGCCGAACGGCTGTCGCAGGCGCTGTCCGAGAAGACCCGCACCGAGACGCTGCTCGCGCAGGTCACGGACCGGCTCGCCCGCGCCCGCGCCGCGCTCGAGGGCGCGGAGAGCGACGAGGCGGCGCTCGCGGCGCAGGCCGAGACCGCGCGGCAGCAGCTGCACCTCGCCGAGGCAGCCCATGCGGAGAAGCTTCAGAGCGCGCCCGATCTCGCCGGCGCCGAGGCGGCGCTGGCGCGGGCGCAATCGGTCGAGGATCAGGCCCGACAGGAGATCGAGACCCTGCGACCCGAGCTCGCCCGCCTCGAGGAGCGGATCGCCCGCGCCGCCGGGGACGCGGTCGAGGAGCGTCTCGCAGAGACCGAGGAGATGCTGGCCGGGGCCGAGGCCGACCTCGCGCGCATCAGCCACGAGGTCGCAGCGCTCACGCGGCTCGAACAGGCGCTTACCGCGGCGCGCACCGAAGCCAGGGAGCGCTATTTTGAACCGGTCGCCAAGGAGTTGCGCCCGCTCCTCAACCTTCTGTGGCAGGATGCCGAGCTCACCTGGGCCGAGGATTCTCTGCTGCCCGACGGCCTCGTTCGTCACGGCCAGGCCGAGCCGCTGGATATCCTTTCGGGCGGGACGCAGGAACAGGTGGCGCTGCTGGTGCGGCTGGCCTTCGCGCGGATGCTGCAGGCGGCGGGCCGCGCGGCGCCGGTGATCCTTGACGATGCGCTGGTGTTCACCGACGACGACCGCATCGAGCGCATGTTCAACGCGCTGCATCGTCAGGCGGCGGACCTGCAGATCCTCGTGCTCACCTGCCGGCAGCGCGCCTTCCGCGATCTCGGTGGGCGGTCGCTGCGCGTCCTGCCGCTCGACGCGACCGCCTGAGCGCCGCCGGTCAGACCTCGCCGAGCCGCGCGTTGACCTCGTCGATCCGGCGCAGCCGCGAGCGCGCGATGGCACCGGCGCGCTGGGTCGCGCGCGCCCCGATCTGGCTACACAGCGACAACACCGCCGCGTGGCTTTCCTGTGCCTCGGAGGTCTCGGTCCGGCAGCGGAACTGCCAGCGCACCCCGGCGGCGAGCCCGGCCTCCTCGTCGCCGATCAGCGCGATCGGCACACCGCTGCGGCGCAGCTCGTCGAGCAGCGCCTCGGTACGGCCCTCTCGGCGCCCGAGCGCCATGCAGATCACCAGATCATCGGGAGCAATCTCGGTGACGTATTCGCCAAGACTGACACCGGGCTGCGGAATGCTGGCGCATGTCGGCGCCACCTGTACCAGTTGGGTCTGCAGGTAATCCGCGAACACCCGGCACAGCCGGAAACCCACCAGCCAGACGCGGCGTGACGACACCACCGCATCCGCAAGGCTCTCTAGGTCGTCGGTATCGACCTGCTGGTAGGTCCAGATCAGGTTGTCGATCTCATCTCGCACGGTTTCCGAGATCTCGGTCGTGCCCGTCCGCAGGCGTGGCCGCACGCTGATCTGTCCGTTGCATTGCTGGCGCTCGTCGCGGGCGGCGCGCCGCGCGGCGTCGTAATTCTCGAACCCCAGCCGCCGCACGAAGCGCGACACCGTCGCCTTGGACACGCCGCAAAGCCGCGCCAACTCCTGCGCGTCATAGGAGGCAAGGTCGCCTGGAAACTCTAGAAGGAAGCAGCCGAGCTTGTACTCGGCACGATGCAAATCGGGAAGTTGCGCTCGAACGCGGGCAAGAAACATAAGAATAACCGTTCTGAAATCATAATTTCACACATCATTTTTGTGACGAGCGCTGCCTTCGCGCAAGTCCCGCGATCCAATTTCGCGGCTTTCGCACAAATTTTGCAGATGACGGCGCTTGAGGCCGCCGCATGAGCAATAATCCGCCGGCACACACTCAACCATAGCGCGGACCGCGTCGATCCGCGTCGACCTGATGAAACGTGATGAAATTTAAGTTTTACCCATTTTCGTCGCGTGAGGGTCGGCGCGGGCCCCTAGCCCTTCGCGATCTGCTCCGCGAATCCGCGGACGAAGGTCACCAACCGGTCCCGTGTGGCCGCGTCGGAGAGCCGGCCCTCGTCATCGAACAGCCCCGCGGCTTTCGAAACAAGCAACCGCCCTTCGAACCATGGCCGGGTGCCGAGGGTTCGCAGCACCGGCAGCCAGGCGTTCTGCGACAGGATGGTTCCGAAACCTCCGGGAGAGGCCCCGATCAGCGCCACCGACTTGCCCTTGAAGAGCGCCGCGCCGTCGCCCGAGCTCATCCAGTCGATAGCGTTCTTGAACACGCCGGGAACGCTGTTGTTGTACTCCGGCGTGAACATCAGCAGCCCGTCGGCCTCTGCAAGTGCGGCGCGCAGGTCGAGCACCGGCTGCGGCGTGCCCTCGGCCTCGAGATCAGCATCGTAGAGCGGCACGCCGTGGATCGTGCGGGCGTCGATTTCGACACCGTCCGGCGCGTGTGCCGCGGCGGCGTGCAGCAGCCCTGTGTTGAAGCTCTTGCGGCGCAGGCTGCCCGACAATCCCAGAATGCGTGTCATTGCCGTCTCCTTGCTGTCATCCCGGCTCAAGCTAGGCGGCGCGCGGCAGAGGTCCAGCCGCCGCATGGGCGGCACGTTCGAGCGCCGGGTAGCGCAGCGCCAGGGTGAGCCCGCGCGCCACGAAAGAGATCTGCATCGCCAGCCACAGCCCATGATTTTCCAGCGGCCCGAGGAACACTGCCAGCGCCACGCAATAGAGCGCCGCCGAGACGATCATCATGTTGCGCATGTCGCGCGACCGGGTGGCACCGATGAAAATGCCGTCGAACATGGTGAGCCCGAGCTGCGTCAGCGGTGCCAGCACCATCCACGGCAGGTAGCTGCGCGCCTCGGCGCGGACCCCGGGATCGGTGGCCATGATGTCGATGATCACCGGGCCGGCGAGCCAGAAACACAGCGCCATGAGCGCGGCAGACGCGGTCGCCCAGGCGCTGGTCAGGACCGCGCCGCGCCGCAGGAGATGCACCTGCCCGGCCCCGAAGGCCCGGCCCACCAGCGCCTCGGCGGCAAAGGCAAAGCCGTCAAGCGCGTGGCCGGTGATCATCAGGAACTGCAGCAGCACCTGGTTGGCGGCGAGCGTGACATCGCCGAACTTGCCGCCGACCAGCAGGAAGGAAACGAAGATCGCCTCGAGCAGCAGCGAGCGGATCAGGATATCGGTGTTGACCACCGCCATGCGCTTGAGGCGCAGCTTGTCGAAGACCCGGGACCAGTCGCGCGCCGAGGGCAGGCCCAGAGTGGCGCGGCACAGCCACAGCCCCATGGCGAGACCGGACCACTCGGCGATGAAGGTGGCAATGGCCACCCCCTCGACGCCCCAGCCGAAGCCCAGCACGAAGAGCAGATCGAGACCGACATTGATGGCGTTCATCCAAAGCTGAAGGACAAACACCCCGCGCGTGCGCTCCTGCGCGATCAGCCAGCCGGTGATGCCGTAGATGGCGATGGCCGCCGGTGCCGACCAGATGCGGATCTGCATGTAGCTTCGTGCCATCGCCTCGACCTCGGGAGAGGCCGGCGAGACCGCGAAGGCGGCGGCGAAGATGCCCCATTGCACCGCGATCAGCAGCACGCCTGCGCCGATGCCGATGAGCAGCGCCCGGGTCAGGAGCGCGGCAACCTCGGCCCGGTCACCGGCCCCGGCAGCCTGCGCCGCAAGCCCCACGGTGCCCATGCGGAGAAAGCCGAACACCCAGTAGATCGCCGAAAGCACGATGGCGCCGACGCCGACCGCGGCGATGGGCTCGGGCTGCGGGATCTGGCCCACCACGCCGGTATCGACGGCGCCGAGGATCGGGATCGTCACGTTCGACAGCAGGATCGGAATGGCGATCCTGAGAACGCGGGAATGGGTGATCGGCGTGGCGGATGTATCGGACATGGCTCGGCTCGGTGTGGGAAGGCCGGAGGGGGCGCTGCCCCCGTCCGCGCAAGCGCGGACTCCCCCGGAGTATTTTTGACGTAAAGAAGCCGGGGACGCGGGCTGCGGGCGGTGGGGTCAGCCCTCCTTGCGGGGCATCAGGAAATGCGCGTGGGCCTGGGCGATGGGGCGGTCGTGGTTGTCCTGCCAGGCCTCGGCGCGGACGCTGGCATAGCGACGGCCCGAGCGGGTGACATGGGCGCGGGCATAGGCATCGCGCGGCAGACCCGAACGCAGGTAGTCGACGGTGAAGTCGATGGTCTTGGGCAGGCGCGGCAGCTCTCCGGCCTCGAGCGCGTCGAGGGTCAGCACACCGCTCTCCACGTCCTCCCAGAGCAGGCCCCAGCTCAGGGTGATGATGGCGGTGACCTCGAGAAAGGCGGCTGTGACGCCGCCATGCAGCGCCGGGAGCTCCGGGTTGCCGATCAGCTTGTCGTCGTAGTTCAGCACACCGGTGAGCTCGTCGCCGCGGCGGTCGAAGGAAATGTTCAGGAAGCGGATATAGGGCACCCGGCCGGCCAGCGCCGTGAGCGCCGCGTCGCGGCGTTGCTTGACCACCTGCACCGGTTCGGGGGGACGGCGGTTCATGTCGCGCCCTCCACGGTGAAGGTGCCGGTGGCGGTCGCCACCGGGTTGTCGGGGTCGTCGTCATGGGCGGTGGCGCGCACGAAGGCCACCGAGCGCGTCACGTGGTGGCACTCGGCCCGCGCCACGATGGCCTGGCCGGGGGTCGCGGCGCGCAGGTAGTCGATGCGCAGGCTGATCGTGGCGGTGCCGCCGGGATTGCTCGGATGCGACATGGTGGCCGCGCCGCCGCAGGTGTCCATCAGCGTCGAAACCGCGCCGCCGTGGATCACCCCGGTGTCGGGATCGCCCACCAGCGCCGGATCGTAGGGCATGCGGATCACCGCGATGCCGTCGTGGATCTCGGTGATTTCGAGCTGCAGCGCCCGCGCCTGCGGCACCAGGTTGATGAACTCGCGCGCGAGCTCGGTCTTGTCGACTTGCATCCGACGCCTCCGTGACTGTCGGCGCCTTTATGCGGGCGCGACAGGGGCTTCGCAAGGCTCTGCCGATCGTGTTGCGCCGCAGCGTCCGGCGCACTAGGTTCAGCCTCACGATCAAGGAGGAGCAGATGAGCGAGACCCGTCTCAGCTTCAAGGAGATGTGCGAGCGCTTCGAAGTGACGCCGCGCACCCTGCGATACTACGAGTATATCGAACTGCTCTCCCCCGACCGGGAGGGCCGCTCGCGCTATTACGGCCCCCGCGAGGTGGCGCGCATGGTGCTGATCCTGCGCGGCCGCCGCTTCGGCTTCCAGCTCGAGGACATCCGGCAATGGCTGGAGATGCGCGAGCAGCAGGGCAGCCAGGCGCAGATGCAGGCCTGGCTCGAGATGGCCGACCGGCAGATGCTGGAGCTGGCCGAGCAGAAGCGCCAGCTCGACGAGGCCATGGCCGAGCTCAAAGCGCTTCGGGACGACACCGCGAAATCGCTGGAGGGCTGAGCCCTTCCGGCCGAATCTCGTCACGGTCTGCCCTGCGTGGCCGCTTTTTCCGCTCCGATGAGGAACGGCCGCAAGCGCTTTGGCAAATCCCCGGCGCGGCGCCTGAGCACGCTCCGAATTCGGTTTCGCGGAGCGCCTGCTTTACGTAACGAAATGTCCCCGAAATGCGGGTGACGCGAAAGGAAGTTACGTCAACTTGGAAGTGACGTGGCGTCTCGGTTACGTCAACCAAATTAGCCATTGTAAGACTCGGCTCGAAGGCGCACCTCACCCGGCATCTTAACGCTACGTGAGGGGAGCAAAACCAATGAGCGACGAGCAGATGATGACGATCCGGGAAATGTGCGACATGTTCGACGTCACCCCCCGGACCCTGCGTTTCTACGAGCAGAAGGAGCTGCTCTTCCCGGTGCGGGAAGGTCAGAAACGGCTCTTCACCCGGCGCGACCGCGCCCGGCTCAAGCTGATCCTGCGCGGCAAGCGCTTCGGCTTCAGCCTCGAGGAGATCCGGCAGCTGCTCGACCTGTACGACATGGGCGACCAGCAGCACACGCAGATCGCCCGCACCTACGAGATCGCCCAGCAGCGGCTCGACGACCTGCACAAGCAGCGCGACGAGCTCGATGCCGCGATCAGCGACCTGAAGGACCAGCTGGCATGGGGCGAGAGGATGCTCCAGCAGCTGCAGCAGAAAAAGGCCGGCTGACCTGTCAGCCGGAGGCATGAAGGAGGAGACATATGCCGAGCTACACCGCCCCCGTGAAGGACATGCAGTTCGTGCTGCACGACGTCCTCGACGTCAGCAGCACCGGCATTCCGGGCTATGACGAGCTCGACCGCGACACCACCGCGGCGATCCTCGACGAGGCGGCGAAACTCGCCGAGAACGTGCTCGCGCCCCTGAACCCGGTGGGTGACGCGCAGGGCTGCACGCTGGAGAACGGCGTGGTGCGCACCCCCGAGGGCTTTCACGATGCCTTCAACCAGATGCGCGAGGGCGGCTGGCCGGCGCTGGATTGCGATCCCGAGTATGGCGGCCAGGGCCTGCCCTATCTCGTCTCCACCGCGGTGGGCGAGATGTTCTCCTCCGCCAACATGGCCTTCAACATGTACCAGGGTCTGACCCATGGCGCCTACAACGCCATCCATGCGCATGGCTCCGAGGAGCAGAAGGCCACCTACCTGCCCAAGATGGTGAGCTGCGAGTGGGGCGGGACGATGAACCTCACCGAGCCCCATTGCGGCACCGATCTCGGCCTGATCAAGACCAAGGCCGAGCCGCAGGAGGACGGGACCTACAAGATCACCGGCTCCAAGATCTGGATCTCGGCCGGTGAGCACGACATGGTCGACAACATCATCCACTTGGTGCTGGCCAAGATCCCCGGGGGCCCCGAGGGGGTGAAGGGCATCTCGCTGTTCATCGTGCCGAAATTCATGGTCAACGCGGATGGCTCGCGGGGCGACCGCAACGCCGTGAGCTGCGGCGGTCTCGAGCACAAGATGGGGATCCACGGCAACGCCACCTGCGTGATGAACTACGACGGCGCCACCGGCTTCCTCGTGGGCGAGGCGCACAAGGGCATGCGGGCGATGTTCACCATGATGAATGAGGCCCGGCTCGGCGTCGGCCTGCAGGGCTATGCGCAGGGGGCTGTGGCCTACCAGAACGCGCTCGGCTTCGCCAAGGACCGGCTGCAGGGCCGCGACGTGACCGGCGCCAAGAACCCCGAGGGGCCGGCGGACTCGATCATGGTGCACCCGGATGTGCGCCGCAACCTGATGGACCAGAAGGCGCTGACCGAGGGCGCGCGGGCCTTCGTCTTCTGGGGCGCGTCGCTGATCGACCAGGCGCATCGCTCGGGCGACAAGGACGCCGAAGGGCTGATCTCGCTGCTGACCCCGGTGATCAAGGGCTTCCTCACCGACAAGGGGTTCGAGACGGCAGTTCTGGCGCAGCAGACGCTGGGCGGCTCGGGCTTCACCCGGGAATGGGGGCTCGAGCAGTTCGTCCGCGATGCGCGGATCACGATGATCTACGAGGGCACCAACGGCATCCAGTCGCTGGACCTGGTGGGCCGCAAGCTGGCGCAGGATGGCGGCAAGCACGTCATGGCCTTCTTCGACATGGTCAAGCGCTTCATCGCCGAGCACAAGGGACAGGACGAGGCGTTCGACGCGCAGTTCCTCGAGCCGCTCAAGGCCGCGTCGAAGGATTTGCAGCAGGCCGGCATGTTCTTCATGCAGAACGGCATGAAGACCCCCAACGAGGCGCTGTCGGGGTCGTATGACTTCATGCACCTCTTCGGCCATGTCTGCCTGGGCCTGATGTGGGCGCGCATGGCGGTGGCGGCGAAGGCTGCCCTGGCCGGGGACGGCGCCGACCGCGCCTTCCTCAACGCCAAGATGGCCACCGGGCGCTACTACATGGCGCGCCAGCTGCCCGCGACCCGCACCCACCTGGCGCGGATCGAGAGCGGCGCCGAGCCGGTGATGGCGCTGGACGTCGAAAGCTTCTGACGCGAGGGTGGCGGCGGGGTCTCGGGCCCCGCCCATCCGCCCTGACCGAAGGAGAGAGACCTTGCCGAAACGCTTCCGCCTGACCCGCCGCCTGTCGGTCGCCATGACCGAGGACGGCTATCGCGGCCTGCGGCGCTTTGCCGGGGAGGCCGGGCTCGACGAGGGCGAGGCGCTGTCCTTCCTCTTCGAGCATTTCGACAGCGTCACCGACAGCGAGACGCTGGCGCACCGGCTGCGGCTGTTCAACGCCGAGCTGGAGGCGCGCAAGCGCTAGACACGAGAGATCTCAGAAGAGCCGCGGCGGCAGGGAGGGCCAATGCGCAGCATGATCGCCACTGATCCGGCCACGGATCCATCCTCTGCGCCGATCCCGCGCGAAGGACCGGGGGT
>NZ_DS022276.1:3745590-3900125 GCF_000153725.1 Salipiger bermudensis HTCC2601
CCGCTCCGGCCCGCCCAAAGGCGCAGCCGAAAGGACGACTGAATGACCATTAAACTCTATTGCTTCGGTGAATCCGGCAATGCCTACAAGGCCGCCCTGCCCCTCGCGCTCTCCGGGCTCGACTGGGCGCCGGTGAAGGTCGACTTCTTCAACGGCGAGACCCGCAGCCCCGAGTATCGCGCGCGGGTCAACGCGATGGGCGAAGCCCCCGTGCTCGTGGATGGCGACGTCAGGCTGACCCAGTCCGGCGTGATCCAGATGTACATCACCGAGAGGACCGGTCGCTTCGGCGGCGCGACCCTCGAGGAGGCGCGCGAGGTGATGCGCTGGGTGTTCTGGGACAACCACAAGCTCTCGAGCCAGGCCGGCATGACGCGTTTCCTGATGAACTTCCTGCCGCAGGACAAGCGCCCGGCCGAGGTCATCGCCTTCACCCAGGGACGCCTGAAGGCCGCCTACCAGGTTCTCGACGCCCATCTCGCGGGGCGCGACTGGATCGTGGGAGACGGCCCGACCCATGCCGATTTCTCCTGCTGCGGCTACCTGTTTTACCCCGAACCCTTCGGCTTCGCCCGCGGCGACTGGCCGGAGATCGATCGCTGGCTGTCGAACATCGAGGCACTCGACGGCTGGAAACACCCATACGACCTGATGCCCGGCTCCCCAGCGGACCGGGCCTGAGAGGAGGAGCAGAATGACTGACGCCTATATTTACGACGCCGTGCGCACCCCGCGCGGCAAGGGCCGCAAGGACGGCGCCCTGCACGAGGTCACCTCGCTGCGGCTGTCGGCGCTGACGCTGAACGCGCTGAAGGAGCGCAACGGGCTCGAGGGTCACGCCGTCGAGGACGTGATCTGGGGCAATGCCACGCAGGTGGCCGAACAGGGCGGCTGCCTGGCGCGCTCGGCGGTGCTGGCCTCGGATCTTGACGAGCGCATCCCGGGCCTGTCGATCAACCGCTTCTGCGCCTCCGGCATGGAGGCGGTGAACCTCGCCGCCAACCAGGTGCGCGGCGGCGCCGGCGAGGGCTACATCGCAGGCGGGGTCGAGATGATGGGCCGCGTTGCCATGGGCAGCGACGGTGCCGCCATCGCGGTCGACCCGAGCCTCGCCATGAAGACCTATTTCGTGCCGCAGGGCATCTCGGCCGATATCATCGCCACCGAGTACGGTTTCTCGCGCGACGATGCCGACTCCTTTGCCGTCGAAAGCCAGCGCCGCGCCGCCGAGGCCTGGGGCGACGACCGCTTCTCGCGCTCGGTGATCACCGTGCGCGACCAGAACGGCGTCGCCATGCTGGACCGTGACGAGTACATGCGCCCGGGCACCGACATGCAGTCGCTGGGCGGGCTCAAGCCCTCGTTCAAGGAGATGGGCGAGGTGATGCCGGGCTTCGATCAGCTGGCGCTGATGAAATACCCGCATCTCGAAAAGATCGAGCACGTGCACCATGCCGGCAACTCGAGCGGCATCGTCGACGGCTCCGCCGCGGTTCTGATCGGCTCCAAGGCGTTCGGCGAGGCGCACGGACTCAAGCCGCGCGCCCGCATCCGCGCCACCGCCAAGATCGGCACCGATCCGACCATCATGCTGACCGGCCCGGTGCCGGTAACCGAGAAGATCCTCGCCGACAGCGGCATGGCGATCTCGGACATCGACCTCTTCGAGGTCAACGAAGCCTTCGCCAGCGTGGTGCTGCGCTTCATGCAGGCCTTCGACGTGGATCATGACCGCGTCAACGTGAACGGCGGCGCCATCGCCATGGGCCACCCGCTCGGCGCCACCGGCGCGATCATCATCGGCACCCTGCTCGACGAACTCGAGCGCAGCGGCAAGAGCACCGGGCTCGCCACACTCTGCGTCGCCTCGGGCATGGGCGCGGCCACCATCATCGAACGCGTGTGACGGGAGGACACCAGATCATGAGCCAGGATTTCACCCTGCAGACCGACGCCGAGGGCGTCGCCACCATCACCTGGGACACCCCGGGCAAGAGCATGAACGTGATGAGCATCGAGGGCTTCCAGCAGCTCGACACGCTGATCGACGAGGCCCTCGCCGACGAGGCCGTGAAGGGCATCGTGCTGACCTCTGGCAAGGACGGCAGCTTTGCCGGCGGCATGGATCTCAACGTGATCGCCAAGATGCGCGAGGACGGCGGCGACGATCCCGCTTCGAGCATCTTCGACGGCATCATGCAGATCCACGCGATCCTGCGGAAGATCGAGCGCGCCGGCATGGATGACAAGAACAAGGGCGGCAAGCCGATCGCCTGCGTTCTGCCCGGCACCGCGCTCGGCATCGGCTTCGAGATCCCGCTGGCCTGCCACCGGATCTTTGCCGCCGACAACCCCAAGGCCAAGATCGGCCTGCCCGAGATCATGGTCGGCATTTTCCCCGGGGCCGGCGGCACCACGCGGCTGTCGCGCAAGCTTGGCGCCATGGCGGCCTCGCCCTTCCTGCTCGAGGGCAAGCTCTCGGACCCGAAGAAGGCCAAGAGCGCCGGGCTGATCGACGAGGTGTCCGAGGATCCGCTGGCCGACGCCAAGGCCTGGGTGCTGGCGGCCAGCCCCGCCGACATCGTCAAGCCGTGGGACGCGAAGGGCTACAAGATGCCCGGCGGCGCGCCCTATCACCCGGCGGGATTCATGACCTTCGTCGGCGCCTCGGCCATGGTGAACGGCAAGACCAAGGGCGTCTACCCGGCGGCCAAGGCGATGCTCTCGGCGGTCTACGAGGGGGCGCTCGTGCCCTTCGACACGGCGCTCAAGATCGAGGCGCGCTGGTTCACCAACGTGCTGCTGAACCCGTCGTCGAGCGCGATGATCCGCTCGCTCTTCATCAACAAGGAGGCACTCGAGAAGGGCGCCAACCGCCCCGACGTGCCGGACCAGAAGGTGAAGACGGTCGGTGTGCTCGGCGCGGGTATGATGGGCGCCGGCATCACGCTGGTCTCGGCCATGGCCGGGATCGAGGTGGTGCTGCTCGACCAGTCGCTCGAGGCGGCTGAGAAGGGTAAAGCCTACACCGCCTCCTACATGGACAAGGGCATCGCCCGGAAAAAGGCCACGCCGGAGAAGAAGGACGCCGCGCTCTCCCTCATCACCGCGACCGACGATTACGCCCAGCTTGCGGGCTGCGACCTGATCGTCGAGGCGGTGTTTGAGGACCCCAAGGTCAAGGCCGAGGTGACGCAAAAGGTGCTCGAGCACGTGGGCGAGGACTGCATCTTCGCCACCAATACCTCGACCCTGCCGATCACCGAGCTGGCGAAGGCCGCGAGCAATCCCGAGCAGTTCATCGGCATCCACTTCTTCTCGCCGGTCGAGAAGATGATGCTGGTGGAGATCATCAAGGGCAAGCCGACGGGCACCCGTGCCGTGGCCAAGGCGCTCGATTTCGTGCGCCAGATCCGCAAGACCCCGATCGTGGTCAACGACGCGCGCTTCTTCTACGCCAACCGCTGCATCATCCCCTATATCAACGAGGGCATCCGCATGGTGGCCGAGGGTGTCGAGCCGGCGCTGATCGAGAACGCCGCCAAGCTCGTGGGCATGCCGCTGGGACCGCTGCAGCTGGTCGACGAGACCTCGATCGATCTCGGCGTGAAGATCGCCAAGGCGACGAAGGCGGCGATGGGCGACGCCTATCCCGACGGCGCGGTCGACGAGGTGGTGTTCTGGATGGCCGACGAGGGTCGTCTGGGACGCAAGGCGAAGGCCGGCTTCTACGACTACGACGACAAGGGCAAGCGCCAGCTGCTCTGGGACGGGCTCGCCGCGAAGTATCCGGTCGCGGACGCGCAGCCCTCGCTCACCGAGGTGCAGCACCGCTTGCTCTTCGTGCAGGTGCTCGAGGCGGTGCGCGCGCTCGAGGAAGGCGTGCTCGAGGACATCCGCGAAGGCGACGTGGGCGCCATCCTCGGCTGGGGCTTCGCACCGTGGTCCGGCGGGCCGTTCTCCTGGCTCGACATCCTCGGGACGCCCTATGCCGCCGAGCGCTGCGACCAGCTGGCAGAGGCCTATGGCGACCGCTTCGCGTGCCCGGCGCTGCTGCGCGACATGGGAGAGGACGGCGAGGGCTTCTACGAGCGCTTCGGCGCACCGCAGGAGGCCGCGGCCTGATCGCGAAACGCAGGTGGGACGCCCCTTCGGGGGCGTCCCGACACGTTTTCTTGATGCGCCCCGACCGTGCAATCCGCGAGATCACGCCTATGTTAGCGACACACGCCGCAGCGCGGCGCAAAGCGTTTTCAACAGCAGATTCACGGAGAGACAGATGACTTGTTCCGTCATGGTCCGCGCCATTCCCCGGCCCGGACAGGATACCCGACTCAAGACCCTCGCCACCCGACTGGCCGAGGCCGCCCGCGTGGAGCCCGGAAACATCCGCTTCGAGGCTCTCACCGAGAAAGGCGGCAGTGTGTTGCTCATGGCCGAATATGAGACCCCAGAGGCCTACGACGCCCATATGCAGGCGCCGCACACGCAGGCGTTCCGAAGGGCGCTCGAGCGCATCGCCGAAGGCAGCCGGGCCACGGTGACCCCGCTTGCGCGGCTCGCCTGACACCCATCGCGAGGCCCGCATACGGGCCTTCTTCCGCCCGGGCGCACCAAGCCTCGCCCGGGGGGCCAGGTGCGTGCTCTCGCCGCGCGCCCACGCGGCGACAGAGCGCTGCCACATTTTAGCCACATTTCCGTATCATCTTGTTCTTCCCTCGCTTTATGCGCCTTTCACCGTCGGCCAACGGGTTTCGGCAGCCTGCTCCGAGACCGCCGTCGCGGCCGCTCCAACAGGAAAGCCGGAGACAAGTCCGAGACGATACGCATGACCCGATACACCCTCCCCCACACGTTGGCCGAACAGATCGCAGATGGTGTCGTGCTGGTGCTGGGCGTGTGTTTCGCGGTCGCAGCGGTCTCGGCGCTGTTCGTCTGGGCAACCCTTGAAGGCGCCCCCGGGGCGATGTGGCCGCTGGTGCCCTACGCGCTCGGGCTGATCGGCAGCTTCGGCTTCTCGGCGGCTTACAACCTGACCCTGCACGCGCCCACACGGGCGGTGCTGCGCCGCTTCGATCACGCGGCGATCTACCTGCTGATCTCGGGCACCTACACGCCGATGGCCCTGCTCGGCATCGGCGGCACCGAGGGGCTGGCGCTGACCGCAGCGTCCTGGACGATCTCGGCCGTCGGCATCACGCTGAAACTGCGCTCGATCCACCGCTGGGCCCGGCTCGGTTTTGCGCTCTACCTCGCCCAGGGCTGGCTCGGCGGCATCGCCGCCTGGCCCTTCCTCAAGGCGTTGTCGCCCGAGGCCCTGATCCTGCTGGTCGCCGGAGGGCTGGTCTACACGGTCGGCACGATCTTCCACCATTCCAACCGCATCCCCTATGCGCGCGCGATCTGGCACGGCCATGTGCTCGCCGCCGCCGCCAGCCACTACGCCGCGATCATCCTCGTCGCGCGCTGACGCGGCGCTGCTTCGGAGGCGGCTCTACGGCTGCGCGCCCCCCCGTCCGGCCTGCCTCCGGCGGGAGTATTTTTGACGAAGAGAAGCCAGGGGCGCAGGACGTCTGTCTTCTCTGGTTTCGAAATACCTCGGGGGTGAATTGGCGCACAGCGCCAAGAGGGGGCAGCGCCCCCTCGGCCTCCCGACACGCGGGATCGATCGAAGACCGCGCGGTGCGCGCCACACTCGGCCAGGGATCGTGCCCGGGCGCTTGCCCCCTTTTGTCACATTGCCTATTCAGGCCGAAAGACAGGGGGTTCCATGCGCATTCTCATCACCAATGACGACGGCATCAACGCGCCGGGGCTCGCCGTGCTCGAGGCCATCGCAGGCGAGATCGCGGGACCGGACGGTGAAGTCTGGACCGTGGCCCCGGCCTTCGAGCAATCGGGCGTCGCGCATTGCATCAGCTATACCCGCCCGATGATGATCGCAGAGATGGGCCCGCGCCGCTTTGCCGCCGAAGGCAGCCCCGCCGATTGCGTGCTCGCCGGCGTGCATGACGTGCTCAAGGACACGCCCCCGGATCTCGTCCTGTCCGGTGTCAACCGCGGCAACAACTCGGCCGAGAACGTGCTCTATTCCGGCACGCTCGGGGGCGCGCTCGAGGCCTCGCTGCAAGGGCTGCCGGCGATCGCGCTGTCGCAGTATCTCGGGCCCGAGACCCGCGATCTCGAGAACCCCTTCGAGGCGGCCGCCACCCACGGTGCCGCGGTGGTGCGTCAGATCCTTTCGGCGCAGGAGACCGGCGGCAGCGATTACCGGCTGTTCTGGAACGTCAACTTCCCGCCCGTCCCGGCGGCCAAGGTCCAGGGCGTGCGGCTCGCGCCGCAGGGCCGCCGCGACGGCACCGGTTTCTCGACCGAGCCGCACCTGTCGCCCTCGGGCCGCCGCTTCCTGTGGATCCGGGGCGGCGATCAGCGCGTCGCTGCCACACCCGGCAGCGATGCCGACGTCAACCTGGGCGGCCACATCTCGGTGACACCGATGCGCGCCGACCTGACCGATCATGCCGCGCTCGCCAGGTTCGAAGGCACCTTCGCATGAGCTTCGACGCCGACGCCAAGATGCAGTTCCTCTTCGCGCTGCGCTCGCACGGGGTCACCGACCAGAGCGTGTTGCAGGCGATGGAGAAGATCGACCGCGGCGCCTTCGTCAAAGGCTATTTCAACGAGCGCGCCTACGAGGACATGCCGCTGCCGATCCCCTGCGGGCAGACCATCTCGCAGCCCTCGGTCGTCGGGCTGATGACCCAGGCGCTGCGTCTCACGGGTCGCGAGAAGGTCCTCGAGGTCGGCACCGGCTCTGGCTACCAGGCGGCGGTGCTGAGCCAGCTGGCCCGCCGGGTCTACACCGTCGACCGGCATCGGCGGCTGGTGGCCGACGCGCGCAAGGTGTTCGAGGCGCTCGACCTGTCGAACATCACCGCCTTCACCGCAGATGGCAGCTTCGGCCTGCCGGATCAGGCACCTTTCGAGCGCATTCTTGTGACCGCGGCCGCCGAGGATCCGCCCGGCCCGCTCTTGGCCCAGTTGCGGATTGGCGGTATCATGGTATTGCCCGTGGGCCAGTCGGATACCGTGCAGCACCTGATCCGCGTCACCCGGACCGAGCAGGGCTACGAGTATGACGAGCTGCGCCCCGTGCGTTTTGTACCGCTGGTGGAAGGTCTGGCAAAGGACAGCTAGGCCGCCCGGCTTCACATCCATGACGTCCCGGCGACAAGGGGCGCATACGAGGACATCGAGATGGACAGCACCCTCCGCTTCCCGCAGATCCGGATTGCCGCGCCGCTGGCGCTCGTGGCCGCGCTCGGCGCCTGTTCGCAGCCGCTCGACTACGACATGCGCGGGCGTATGGGCGGCCAGATCGACACCAGCGAAGCCGCGCTCGCCGCTGTCGGCGACCGCCCGCAGGCCGACAATCGCGGCGTGATCTCCTATCCCAACTACCAGGTCGCGGTCGCGCGCAACGGCGACCGGCTGGCGGATGTTGCCAACCGGGTTGGCCTCCCCGCCGGCGAGCTCGCGCGCTACAACGGCATCGAGATCAACGATCCCCTGCGCGCCGGAGAGGTCATCGCCCTGCCCCGCCGCGTCTCTGAGCCGTCGCCGGCCACGGGCGCTCCGACCACCGGCCCGATCCGGCCTGCGGGCGAGGTCGACATCACGACGCTGGCCAGCAGCGCCATCGACAATGCCCCGGCCTCCTCCCGCCCCGCCACGACGCAAACGGCACCGTCGGGCAGTTCCGGAGTCGAGCCGATCCGTCACAAGGTCGAGCGCGGCGAGACCGCCTATACCGTGGCGCGGCTCTACAACGTGACCCCGCGCACCCTGGCGGACTGGAACGGGCTCGACAGCAACTACACGCTGCGCGAAGGCCAGTACCTGCTGATCCCCGTGGTCGAGCAGAGCGCCGCGCCGGCGCCCACGTCGGTCACCACCGCGCCGGGCACCGGCTCGCCGACGCCGCAGCCGCCCTCGGCAGCGCAGCCCCTGCCCGATGACCAGCCGTCGCTCGCCACGACCAACGTCGCCGGCGCCGCAAGCGCGCCCGCGGCAGCCGCAGCCACCGCGCCGAAACCGGTCGCCGATATCGGCCAGAGCCAGGCCGCCGCCAGCACCAGCGCCTCTGCCGCCATGCAGATGCCGGTGAGCGGCAGCATCATCCGCGAGTACTCGGCCAACAACCAGGGCATCGACATCTCGGCCCCGGTGGGCACCGCGGTGAAGGCCGCGGCCAGCGGCACCGTGGCGGCGATCACCACCAACACCGACAACGTGCAGATCGTGGTGATCCGCCACCCGGACGAGCTGCTGTCGATCTACACCCATCTCGACAACCTGACCGTCTCGAAGGGCGATGCGGTGAGCCGCGGCCAGAGCATCGGCAAGGTGCGTCCGGGCGATCCCAGCTTCCTGCATTTCGAGGTGCGCAAGGGCTTCGACAGCGTCGACCCGATGACCTACCTGCGCTGAAATGCGAAAGGCGAAGACTTTTCGTACGAAAAGTCTTCGCCCCTGGCACGTCCGCGACGCCCGGAAGATTTTTCGCAGGAAAAATCTTTCTAAAGCGCCACGCCCCGGCGTCCTGCAAGATCGGTGAAGAACTGCCACGCCACCCGGCCCGAGCGCGCGCCACGGGTGGCCTGCCACTCGATCGCCTCGGCGCGCAGCTCCGCTTCCTCGACCGCCACGCCATATGCGTCGCAATAGCCGCGGATCATCGCGAGATACTCGTCCTGCGAGCACGGGTGGAAGCCCAGCCACAGACCGAACCGGTCCGAAAGCGAGACCTTCTCTTCCACCGCCTCGGACGGGTTGATCGCCGAGCCACGCTCGTTCTCGATCATGTCGCGCGGCATCAGGTGGCGCCGGTTCGAGGTGGCATAGAACAGCACGTTCTCGGGGCGGCCCTCGATGCCACCGTCCAGCACCGCCTTGAGGCTCTTGTAATGCTGGTCGTCATGACTGAACGACAGGTCGTCGCAAAACAGCACGAAACGCTTGTCAGAGGCGCGCAGGAGGTTCAGCAGCCGCGCCACCGAGCCCAGATCCTCGCGCTGAAGCTCCACCAGCTTCACGTCCTCGCCGGCGTCGCGCACGGCGGCGCAGACGGCTTTCACGAGGCTCGACTTGCCCATGCCGCGCGCGCCCCAGAGCAGGGCGTTGTTGGCCGGCAGACCGCGCGCGAACTGGGCGGTGTTGGCAAGCAGGGTGTCGCGGGTGCGCTCGATGCCCAGAAGCAGGTCGAGCGGCACGCGGTTGACCTTGGCGACCGGCTCGAGCCGGTCTGGATCGACATGCCAGACATAAGCCTCGGCAAGATCGAAATCAGGGGCGGCGAGCGGCGCCGGAGCCATGCGCTCCAGCGCCGCCGCGATGCGGGAAAGATCCGTATCGGTCACGTCTTGTCCTTGTTCCTGGACGTATCGTCATCCGGTTCGTCGTCGTCCTCGTCGAACTCCTTGAACATCGGATCGTTCTCGGTGTCCGGCTCGTCCTCGAACCACAGACCCTGTTCCTTGAGCTCTTTCTCACGCTTGCGCTCGACGATGCGGACGAGGAAGATCGAGACCTCGTAGAGCCCGTAGACCACGGTGAACAGGATCACCTGCGTGGTCACATCCGGCGGGGTTACCAGCGCGGCCAGCACAAGGATCGCCACCATGGCGTATTTCCGCACGCTGCCAAGGCCCTGCGCCGAGACCAGCCCGGCCTTGCCCATCAGCGTGAGCAGAACCGGAAGCTGGAAGCACAGCCCGAAGGCGACGATGAACTTGAGCGTGATATCGAGGCTCTCGTTGACCTTGCCGAAGAAGGTGATGCGGATGCCATCGGCGGTCTCGGGGACCACCGCCGGCTCGGAGGCGGCGGGGACACCGGCCACGCCGTCGCTGACGCTGGTGGCGGCATTCGACAGCAGGTTGGCAAAGATCGACGACACGTCGGCAAAGCCGAGGAAGAAGGCCATGGCCAGCGGTGTGACGACGAAATGCGCAAAGCTCGCACCGAGCAGGAACATCACCGGCGAGGCGATGAGGAACGGCAGGAAGGCGCCCTTCTCGGACTTGTAGAGCCCGGGCGCCACAAAGCGCCAGAGCTGGTGGGAGATCACCGGGAAGGCCAGCCCGAAGCCGAACACCATCGAGATGCGGAACAGCGTGAACAGGTATTCCTGCGGGCTGGTATACTGCATCGTCGGCGACGGATCACCGAGCTGGCGCAGCGTCGCCTCGATCGGCCCGAGTAGGAACTGCAGGATCGGCTCGGCCACTGTGAAGGCCAGCACGATGCCGATGATGAAGGCGATCACCGAGCGGATCAGCCGCGTGCGCAGTTCCGCCAGATGCTCGATCAGCGGCGCCGAGCTGTCCTCGATCTCATCTTGGTCCGTGTGACTCATTCCTCACCGTCTTTCTTGAGAGACGCTTCCAGCTCCGCCGCCTTGGCGGCGGATTCCTCGGCGCGCTTCTGCGCCGCCTCGGCCTCGCGGCGCTGGCGGTCTGCGGCAGAGCGTGCGGCACTTGCCTCGATGCGCTTCTTCGCCGCTTCGCGCTCGGGATCGAGCGCGTTCGGGTCCTCCTTGAGGCCCTCTTTCTTCTTTTCCGGCGTCGGGTCGGTCATCGCGCGCGCCGCATCCTTCACCCCGTCCATCGCCGATCCCATCGGGTTGGTCGCGGTCTTGAAGGTCTTGGCGACATCGCGCACGCCGCTTTCATCTGCGGCATCGTTCATCGCGCGAGTGAACTCGCGCGCCATGCCGCGGGCCTTGCCCATGAAGCGGCCCACGTTGCGGAACAGCACCGGCAGGTCCTTCGGACCCACCACGATCAGGGCAACGATGCCGATGACCAGAAGCTCGGACCAACCAAGATCCAGCATCTGGGATTACACCTTGTCTTTTTCGTCTTCGGCGGGCGTGACATCCTTGGCGCTGTCCGCCTTTTCGTCCTCGAGCTCTTTCTTGCCGTCGTCGACGCCCTTCTTGAAGGCGGTGATGCCCTTGCCGACTTCGCCCATGAGGCTGGAAATCTTGCCGCGGCCGAAGAGCACGAGCACGACGACGGCGATCAGAAGAAGGCCCGGAAGGCCGATGTTGTTGAGCATTGTCTTCTCTCCAGTGGCGGGCGCCCTCAAGGGCGTCCGGTAAACTCTCTGACCCGATCTCTACGGCCTCGCGCGGGGCGCCGGAAGCGGCCGGGCGCGTTTGCGCGGCGTTGAGCGCAGAAATATGCGAAGCACTTTGACACTATTATGTCAGGAGGGCACAGTGACCTTAGATCCGCCCCGCGCGGCACCGAGGAGAGCGCGATGAAAAAGACCGACAGGCTTTATGCCCTGATGGAGCAGCTCAAGGACGGGCGCCTTCACACTGCCGAGGCGCTCGCCGAGCGCTTCGGCGTCTCGGTGCGCACGATCTACCGCGACATGGACGTGCTCATGGCCTCGGGCGTGCCGATCGAGGGTGAGCGCGGGCGCGGCTACACCGCGCGCGGCGGCTTCACACTGCCACCGCTGACCCTCACCGAGACCGAGCTCGAGGTGCTGCATCTGGGCCTCGCCGCCATCGGCGCCGGCGCCGGCGAAATGCCCGAGCTGGCCCAGGCGGCGCAGAGCCTCTCGGCCAAGATCGATGCGGTTCTGCCCGAGGAGGGTGCCCCCGAGCCCGGCGCCTTCGGGTTCGCCAGCTACCCGTTCCACGAGGCCGCCGAGGGCTTTCGCCACATGCCCGCGGTGCGCGCCGCGATCCGGGCGCGGCAGCGGCTGCGCATCACTCTGATGGGCGACGGAAGCGCGCTCGAGATCCGTCCGCTGCGGCTGGACTACTGGGGCCGGATCTGGACCTGCGTGGCGTGGAACGAAACCACGGGCGCGTTCGACAGCCTGCGGCTCGACAGGATCACCGCGCTCACGCCCCTGCCCGGCCTCTTCGTCGACGAGCCCGGCAAGCGGCTGGCCGATTACGAGGGCCGCAAACCGTGACGCACGACGCACGGGGCGCGAAATTCCCGCGTCTTGCCGCAGCTCTGCCATGACTCGCCCCCGTTTGCGCTGTTAAGCATGGCACGGGGGCAACGCGACCGGCGCCAGTCTCCGGGAAACCGGGCCGGGCGCCGCAGGGATTGAAGTGCAGACGTGATGAGTGATGCCACCGGCCATGCCGCCTACCGCGCCCGCAGCCATTTCCGCTGCCTCGACGGTCTGCGTTTTCTCTGCATCGCGATGGTGCTCTGGCATCACGCCCAGCCGGTGCGCGATCCGGACTGGCAAATCCTCGACCGGGGTTTCCTTGGCGTCGACTTCTTCTTCGTGCTGAGCGGCTTTCTGATCACCACCCTGCTTCTGCGCGAGCGCGCACGGAGAGGGAGGTTCTCGCTGCGCAACTTCTACATCCGCCGGGCGCTGCGCATCTTGCCGGTCTATGGCTTCGTGGTGACGGCGCTCTGCGCCTACTACATCCTCGTGAAGGGCGAGACCGAGTACCTGCAGGCGGTGCCGTTCTACTATCTCTTCCTGTCGAATTTCCTTACCGAGCACGTGCCGACGTTGTCGATCACCTGGTCGCTTTCGGTCGAGGAACAGTATTACCTGATCTGGCCGCTGCTGCTGATGCTGCTGCCGAGCCGGTTCTGGGTGCCGGTGGCGCTGGCGCTGGTGGCGCTGAACGTGGGCGTGGTGATGATGCCGCCCGCCGACCCGCCACTCACCGCGGGACCGCTGGTCTTCCGCATGTTCAACGCGACCTACGCGCCGATCATCCTCGGCTCGCTTGCCGCGATCCTGCTGCACCGGCCCGGCAGTTATGACCGGCTGCGCCCGCTTTGCGCCCATCGCGCGACACCGCTGGCCGCGCTCGCCCTGATGGCGCTGATCATGCAATTCGCCCCGTTCGACATGCGCGGACTGCAGAACCTCGCGATCCATCTTCTGATGACGCTGACGCTGATGGCTCTGGTGGTCCGCGAGCGCGGCGCGCTGCAGGATGTGCTGGCCCGCCAGCCCCTCATGCGGATCGGACAGGTGAGCTACGGCATCTACCTCTACCACCTGATCGCGCTCGACCTGACGGCGCGCCTCGGTCTCGGCCTCGGCATTCCGGGCATCATTGGCGAGGGCCCGGCCCTCTGGCTGCTGCTCATCGCCTATTCACTCGGGTCATGGGCCATGGCCGAGATCAGTTTCCGCACGCTCGAGGCCTGGTTCCGCCGGTTCCGCCCGAACGAACGCCCGGCCGAAACGGTTGCGGCAGAAAAAGACCCCCGGCAGCAGATGCAAACCGGGGGTCCCACGGGGAAACAGGTTACTCGCTAAGGAGCAGGTCCAGCCTTACTCGGCCTTCATCGCCTCGAGCGAGATCTCGAGCTCGACCTCGTCGCTGACGTAGGGTGCGAAAGCGCCGACATTGTAGTCCGAGCGGACCAGGGTGGTGGTGGCCACGAAACCGAGCCAGGGCTTGCCTTCCATCGGGTGCTCGCCCGCCTGGGTCAGGGTGGTGTCGAGCACGACTTCCTTGGTCACGCCGTTCAGGGTCAGGTCGCCGGTGATCAGCGCGGTGTTGTCGCCGGTCACTTCGATTCCGGTGGAGGTGAAGGTCACCATGTCCTCGTCGGTCGCGCCGAAGAAATCGTCGCTCATGAAGTGCTCGAAGCGGGCTTCCCAGCCAGTGATCATCGAGCGCACCGGGAAGGACACTTCCACCGAGGAGGCCGCCGGATCTTCGGCGTCGTAGGAGATATCGCCCTCAAAGCCCGAGAACATGCCGTAGCCGGTCGAGAAGCCGAGGTGGTTGTAGCTGAACACGATCTGGGCGTGGCTCGAGTCGATCTCGTAGGCCTCGGGGGCGGCGGCGGCGGCGATCGGTGCTGCGGCGACGAGGCCGGCGAGAAGAAGGGATTTCATACGATGGGCTCCACTGGTTGGGTGCGTGTTTTCGATGACAGAAAGATTGGGGCAATGCTGCGCCGCCGCAACTGCAGCTCCTCCCACAGAGTCTGTTGAAAAATGAACAGCGGCACCGTGCATTCGTGCGAGGGCCCGCCGACGGGGCGCCTGATGCGCGGGGCTCCGCCGGCATCCACTGGGGCGTCCCCGTCCCGGCGGCGCGGAGCTTGCTTGGCTTCTGGATCCGCGAACCAGTGGCGCGGCAGTTGGGGCCATCCAGCGATCCTCCGCCCTGCCCGTCTTGGCCCTTGATCCCCCCGCCGATAGGTGTATACGGGCGCATCCCTCCGCGAGACCGTATGAACCGCGCAGTCTCTCGTGGGCAGGAGTGGAGAGGATGCCTGCCCTATGAAATGCGCCTTGATAGAAATGGAGCTCACATGCCGCTTTACGAGCATGTCTTTATTGCGCGTCAGGATCTGTCCAACGCGCAGGCCGAAGGCCTCGTCGAACATTTTGGCACCGTCCTCTCGGACAACGGCGGCAAGGTCGTCGAATCCGAGTACTGGGGCGTCAAGACGATGGCCTACAAGATCAACAAGAACCGCAAGGGCCACTACGCCTTCCTGAAGACCGACGCTCCGGCGACCGCGGTTCAGGAAATGGAACGCCTGATGCGCCTGCATGACGACGTGATGCGCGTCCTGACCATCAAGGTCGACGAGCACGCCGAGGGCCCGTCGGTCCAGATGCAGAAGCGTGACGAGCGTGACAACCGTCGCGACCGCCGCAACTGATACCCTGAGAAAGAGGAGTTAAACCATGGCTGCAAAACCGTTTTTCCGCCGCCGCAAGGTCTGCCCCTTCTCGGGCGACAATGCACCCAAGATCGACTACAAGGACACCAAGCTGCTGCAGCGCTACATCTCGGAGCGCGGCAAGATCGTGCCGTCGCGCATCACCGCAGTGTCCGCCAAGAAGCAGCGTGAACTGGCCCGCGCCATCAAGCGCGCCCGCTTCCTCGCCCTGCTGCCCTACGTCGTGAAATAAGGAGGCACTCGCATGCAAGTCATTCTTCTTGAGCGCGTGGCCAAGCTCGGCCAGATGGGCGACGTCGTCGACGTCAAGCCCGGCTTCGCCCGCAACTACCTGCTGCTGCAGGGCAAGGCGCTGACCGCCTCGAAAGAGAACATCGCGCATTTCGAAGCCCAGAAGGCTCAGCTCGAGGCCCGTAACCTCGAGACCAAGAAAGAAGCCGAGGCGCTGGCAGAAAAGCTCGACGGCCAGCAGTTCGTCGTGATTCGCTCCGCCTCCGATGGCGGCAACCTCTACGGCTCGGTCACCACCCGTGACGCCGCAGATGTCGCCACCGAGGAAGGCTTCTCGATCGACCGCAAGCAGGTCATCATCCGCCTGCCGATCAAGGAACTGGGTCTGCACGAAGTCGAGGTGCACCTGCACCCCGAGGTCATGTGCGTGATCGAGCTCAACGTCGCACGTTCGCCCGAAGAGGCCGAGCTGCAGGCATCGGGCAAGTCGATCCAGGAACTGGCGGCCGAGGAAGAGGCCCAGGCCGAATTCGAGATCTCGGAACTGTTCGACGATCTCGGCGCCGCCACCTCGGACGATGGCGACCTGGTCGAGACCCCCGAGGGTCAGGCCGAAGAGGCTCGCGAAGACTGAGCCATCCGGCTCGGCCCATCGCCGTGAATGTCGAAACCGCGCCGGTCCTCCGGCGCGGTTTTTCTTTTGGGCGTGTCTCCGCCCCCGCCATTACTCAAACAGGCGTCATATTCGAAAGAAACAATATCACGCTATGAATGGCTCAAATCAGCGGCCCAATAAACAAACTATCAAATATAGATAAAACTCTGTGGTTTTCGTTGCCTTCAGTCTCGGAATGTCAGACAGGCGATACGCCGGGACACGCCAGGGGCGTCGCCCGGTCGGGGGAAGACAGAGGAAAAGACACGTGACTTTGGAAGAGCGCATCCGTGCGCAGCTGAGGCTTTACCGGCGCAGCGCCGGCCTCACTCAGAACGAACTTGCCAAGCGCATCGGCGCGCATGTCCAGCAGATCTATCGATATGAGACGGGCGCGGGGCGGATTCCCGCGGCACAGCTCTGGCTGATCTCTCAGGCGCTGGACATGCCTCTCGATCAGTTCTTCATCGACGCGGACATGCCCGTGTCCGAGCAGGAACAGGCGGTGTTCGACGACGTCCGCACTGCCGCGACCCTGCTGCGTCCGCTCGCGCCGGAACAGCGCAACGCGGTGATCGAGCTGCTGCGGACCATGGCACAGGGCACGCAGGCAAAGAAAAAGGCTGCCCCGCAAGCGGAACAGCCTCTTCGGGCGACGGGGTGCTGACGCACCCCGCCAGCCGAACCTTGGATCACTCTTCGTCGAGCGCTTCGACCGCGGTCTGAAGCTCTTCCTTGGTGACCTCTTTCTCGGACACCTTGGCCTGCTCGGCGATGTGGTCGATGACCTTGTCCTCGAAGATCGGTGCGCGCAGCTGCTGCTGCATCTGCGCGTTCTGGCGCACGAAGTCGAAGAAGGCACGTTCCTGGCCCGGGTACTGGCGAGCCTGGTTCATGATCGCCTGGGTCATCTCGGCATCGGTCACTTCGACTTCGGCCTTTTGACCCATCTCTGCGAGCAGCAGGCCAAGACGCACGCGGCGCTCGGCGAGGCTGTTGTGCTCCTCGGTGGGCTCGATCTCGCCGTGGTCGTGGCCGTGATCTTCCGGGTGCTCTTCGTGGTAGAGCTGGTGCGCGATCTGCTTGGCCTCGGCCTCGACCAGGCTCGGCGGCAGGTCGAAGGTGACCAGAGTGTCGAGCTTGTCGAGCAGGCCGCGCTTCATCACCTGACGGGCGGCACCGGCATACTCGGCCTCAAGGCGCTCGCGGATCTGGCCCTTGAGACCCTCGAGATCCTCGGCACCGAACTTCTTGGCCAGCTCGTCGTCGATCTCGGCGGCGACCGGCTCCTTGACGGCCTTGACGGTCACGTCGAACACGGCGGCTTTGCCGGCGAGGTTCTCTGCGCCGTACTCTTCCGGGAAGTTCACTTCCACGGCCTTCTCGTCACCGGCCTTCACGCCGGTCAGCTGCTCTTCGAAGCCCGGGATGAACGAGCCCGAGCCCAGCACCAGCGGGTAATCCTCGGCAGCGCCGCCTTCGAAGGCTTCGCCATCGACCTTGCCGACGAAATCGATCACGACCTGATCGCCGTCCTGCGCCTCGGCGCCCTCGGCCCGGTCGTTGAAATCCTGCGCGGTCTCGGCGAGCGAAGCCAGCGCCTCGTCGACGGCCGCGTCATCGGCCTTGACCACGAGCTTTTCGATCTCGACGCCGGAAAGGTCGACCTCGGGAACCTCGGGGAGCTTCTCGTAGCTCATCGCCACGTTGACGTCCTCGCCCTCTTTCCAGTCCTCGTTGGTCATCTTGACCTCGGGCTGAAGCGCCGGGCGGTCGCCGCTGTCCTCGAAATGCTTCGACATGGCTTCGTCAATCGCTTCCTGCATGGACTCGCCCATCAGGCGCTGGCCGAACTGCTTCTTCAGCAGCGGCATCGGAACCTTGCCCTTGCGGAAACCCTTCATCTCGATTTCGGGCTGTGCCTCGGCCAGCTTTGCGTTGACCTTTGCGTCCAGCTCCTCGGCGGTGAGGATCAGCTCATAGGCGCGTTTCAGACCTTCATTCAGCGTCTCGGTGACCTGCATACCATCTTCCTTGGTTCTTGCGCGGCCCCGTTCTTCAAAGCCGCTCGTCTCTGTCGAATTTGCGGTCTTCTATGCGTCCCGGCCCATGCGTGCAAGGCGGATTCGCCTGCCGCGGCGCGGCAATGGCGGCCCGCCGCGCGCGTCGGCGCATATCCCGCTTGCCTAGGCTTGGCCGGTGCAGTAAGCAATCGCCTGTCGCGGGTGTAGCTCAATGGTAGAGCAGCAGCTTCCCAAGCTGACGACGAGGGTTCGATTCCCTTCACCCGCTCCAGTTCTCCGACATCGAGATTGCCAGAGCGGCACGCAATGTGCCCGGATCTGCCCGCGTGTGCCGTGGCCTGGGCCGGCGGGTCGTATGAGGCTGACCCCGCGAACATGCCGCCGCGAAGTCCGTTCGACATCGAGACCGCAGGCCCGTCCCGGTCGCGACGCCGTCTCTCGCATCTCGCACAGGCGCGAGAGGTCAGCCGCCCGGGCGCCCCGGGCGTGCCGATCTTCAGAACCGCTTGCCGCGGATCAGTTGGGCAAGCATGCCGTTGCGGGCCGGCAGGAAGCAGCAGGCAAGGACGAAGCGGAACGGGTCGATGACCATCATGACGGATCCCTCCAGTGACGCGGACGAGGCAGCGCCGCACCACCCCCGGCGCGGCTCAGGGCGGACGCTAGCCGCGTCAAGAATCGATTCCATGACGATTCGGGCACGATCCTGCGACGGAAGGAGCTGAAACGGTTAATCGAGGGTTAAAGCAGCCGGCGGCAGGGTCGGGCTCAGCGCCCGGCCAGCCCGTCCGACAGAACCTTGAGCACCGTCTCGCGCGGGGCGTCGGCGGTCACGAAGGCCTGTCCGATGCCTCGGGCAAGGATGAAGCGGATGGCGCCGTCGACCACCTTCTTGTCCTGCCCCATGAGATCGTAGAGCGCCTCGGCGCCGGGAAGCTCTCCCGGGATGTCGGCCAGATCCGCCTTCATCCCCATCGCCTTGAGATGGGCGCGCAGCCGCGAGGGATCCTCCTGCGGGCAAAGCCCCAGCCGGGACGACAGCTCGAAGGCCAGAGCGCAGCCGATCGCCACGCCTTCGCCATGCAGCAGCCGGTCGGAATAGCCGGTGGCGGCCTCGAGCGCGTGGCAGAAGGTGTGGCCGAGATTGAGCAGCGCACGATCACCCTGCTCGGTCTCGTCGCGCACCACGATCTCGGCCTTCATCTCGACCGAGCGCGTCACCGCGCGGGTCAATGCGGCCCGGTCGCGCGAGGCGACCCCTGCGGCGTTGGCCTCGAGCCACTCGAAGAAGGCGGCATCGCCCAGCAGGCCGTATTTCACCACCTCACCATAGCCGGCGAGGAAATCGCGGGTCGTCAGGGTGTCCAGCACGCCGATATCGGCCAGCACCAGCGAGGGCTGGTGGAATGCGCCGATCAGGTTCTTGCCGGAGGGCGAATTGATCCCGGTCTTGCCGCCGACCGAGCTGTCGACCTGCGCCAGAAGCGAGGTCGGGATCTGCACGAAACGCACGCCGCGGCGCAGGATCGCGGCGGCAAATCCGACGAGGTCGCCGATCACACCACCGCCAAGTGCCACCACCACGTCGCGGCGCTCGACCTTCTGCGCAAGCAGCCACTCGGTGACGTGCTCGAGCTCGCGCCAGCACTTCGTCGCCTCTCCGGGCGGCAGCGACAGCGCCTCGCAGGCGATGCCCTCGGCGGCGAGCGCGCCGCGCAGGGTCTCGAGATGGGCGGCCGCGACGGTGGCGTCGCTCACCACGACAACGCGCGGGCGGCGCAAGAGCGGCGCGATCTCCGCCCCGGCGCGGGCCAGAAGCCCCTCACCGATCCGTACGTCATAGGCCCGCTCGCCAAGCGCCACATGCACCGTTCCGCTCATTCCGTCTTGTCCTCTTGCAATACATCCGAACGCGCCTTCAGCGCCTCGATCACCCGCCCGGCCATCGCCTCGACCGTCTTGGCCTGCTCGGAGGTCACGGTCACGTCGGCCATCGCATAGACCGGCACGCGCTGCTCGTAGATCTCGCGCAGCGTGGCGTGCGGATCGGGGGTGCGCAGCAGCGGACGCGTGTTCTTGTGCTTCACGCGGTTCCACAGCACCGGCAGCGCGGCATCGAGCCAGACGGCCACGCCGCGTTCGGTGATCATCTTGCGGTTCGCGGCGCTCATGTAGGCACCGCCCCCGGTCGAGAGCACGGAAGGCGTGCCATCGAGCAGCCGCGAGATCACCTGGCTTTCCTTCTGGCGGAAGAACGGCTCACCATCGCGTGAGAAGATCTCGGCGATGGTCATGTTGGCGGCAAGCTCGATCTCGGCGTCCGAATCCCGGAAAGGAACATGCAGCGCTGCCGCAAGTGCCTTGCCCACGGCGGTTTTTCCAGCCCCCATCATCCCCACGAGAACCACGGTCTTTCGAAGCTTCAGTGCCTGCACGCTTGTATCTCGGCCATCCATCGCCAATGTTACCTTTCGAGGCCGTGAATGACGTGAGTTTGCCGAAAAGGCTAGGTATAAGTTCGGAAAAAGACACGAGGCAGGACGACCGATCGCATGGGACGTATCATCAAATGGCTTTTCATCCTACTGATCCTCGGCGGGATCGCGCTGGTGGGATATGCCTATATCGGGCCGTTCTTCGGCGCCGATTTCTCACCGCCGCAAACCGAGATTCGCGAGCCCGTGGAGCTTGATGCGAACTAGGATCCTGACACTTGCGCTCGGGCTGGGCGTGGCCTCGGCGACTGTCGCGCAGGACGCGCAGCGGCCGATGTCGGCCATCGACTGGCTCGATGGCGGCGACAGCAACGCGCCAGCGGTGCTGCGCCCCTCGCCGCTGCGCAATCCGCAGCCCTTCGGCGTGCCGCTCGACGAACCGCCGGTGGCCAGCTCAGTGCAGCGCCCCGAGGTCGAGAGCGCGCCGCTTGGCGAACCCACCGCCGAGGCGGTGGGGCTGTTGCCGATGTCCGTCACCGGCCTGCCGCGCAACCTCTGGCGAAGCAGCGAGGTCGACACCCTCGCCGAGCTCATCGAGGAGGTCGACCCGGCGGTGCCGGCGCTCTCGGCCCTGCTTTTCACCCTGCTGCTGGCCGAGGCCGATGCGCCCATCGGCTCCGGCGAGGGCGCACCGCTGCTTGCGGCCCGGCTCGACCGGCTGATCGAGGAAGGCGCGGTCGATCCCGGCCTCGCGCTGATCGAGCGCGCCGGCGGCGCCACCAGCGCCGATCTCTTCGCGCGCTGGTTCGACCTCGCGCTGCTGGCCGACAGTCCCGACGCAGCCTGCCGGGTGCTGCAGCGCCAGCCGCAGCTGTCCGACGATCTGGCCACGCGGGTGTTCTGCGATGCTCGCAACGGACGCTGGGATCATGCAGTGACGGTGCTGGGCACCGCCGACGCGCTCGACCAGATCAACGACCGCGATGCCGAGCTGCTGCTCCGCTTCGTCGAGCCCGGGCTGGTTGACGAGGGCAACCCGGTGCCGCCGCCGGCACAACCCACACCGCTGCAATTCCGCCTGTTCGAGGCGGTGGGCGAGACCCTGCCCACGCAACCCCTGCCCCGCGCCTTCGCTGCCGCCGATCTCAGCGGCACCAGCGGCTGGCGGGCGCAGCTTCTGGCCGCCGAACGGCTGGCCGCGCATGGCGCGCTGTCGGCCAACCGTCTGCTGGGGCTCTACTCCGAGCGCAGGCCCGCCGCGTCGGGCGGCGTCTGGGACCGCGTCGCCGCGGTGCAGGCGCTCGATGCGGCGCTGAACGAGGGCCGCGAGGACCTGATCGGGCCGGCGCTGGTTTCGGCCTGGGGCCAGATGCGCAGCGCGGGCCTGCTGGTGCCGTTCTCCGAGCTTTTCGGCGAGCGGCTGAGCGAGCATACGCTCGAGGGGCGCGCAGGTCGGCTGGCGCGCCGCGCCGCGCTGTTGTCGCCGGGCTACGAGACCGCCGCACGCGCGCTAGACGAGACAGGCGGCCGGCTCGGCCTTTCCGCGACCATCGCATCCGGTCAGGCTCCCGATCCGCTGCCCGAGGCCGCCTTCGAGGCCGCCGTGGCGCGCGCCTGGGACGATCCAACCCCGCCGGCCGAGCTGGCGCGGCGGCTGCAGCAGGGCAAGCTCGGCGAGGTGGTGCTGCGCAGCATGGCGCTGTTCGAGACCGGCGCCGCCGGCAATCACCAAGACCTGACCGAGGCACTGGCCACCCTGCGCGCCGTCGGGCTCGAGGACACCGCACGCCGGGCCGCCATCGAGCTGCTGATCCTCGAGGAAGAGGGCGCGCTGCGATGAGCGCCGCCAACTGGACCGGCGCCTTTCTCGAGGCACAGGCCGCGGAACGCGGTGCCGCCGACAACACGACCGCCGCCTATGCCCGCGACCTCAACGATTTCACCGGCTGGCTGGCGGCACGCGGGCACGGGCTCGACACCGCGCAGCGCGCCGATGTGGAAGCCTACCTGATCGAGTGCGAGGCACAGGGGCTCGCCGTCTCGACCCGGGCGCGGCGGCTGTCCTCGATCAAGCAGCTCTACCGCTTCGCCTTCGAGGAAGGCCTGCGCGAGGACAACCCGGCGGTACAGATCTCGGGCCCCGGCAAGAGCAAGCGCCTGCCCAAGACGCTGTCGATCGAAGAGGTCGACCGGCTGCTGCAAGCGGCCACCGAGCACGGCCGCACCGAGGATGACGGCGGCGCACACCTGCCTGATGCAGCTGCTCTACGCCACGGGCATGCGGGTGACCGAGCTCGTCACCTGCCGCTTCGGCGGCGCGCGGCGATCCGCGCATGCTGCTGATCCGTGGCAAGGGCGGCAAGGAGCGCATGGTGCCGCTCTCGCCCCCGGCGCGCGAAGCGCTGGCGGCGTGGCTCGCCTGCCGCGATGCCCAGGACGAGGCCGGGCGCGCCAAGGGCAAGCCGGGCTCGCCGCATCTGTTCCCTTCGCGCGGCAAGGCCGGGCACCTGACCCGCCACGCCTTCTATCTGCAGATCAAGGACATGGCGGTGCGCGCCGGCGTGTCGCCCGCGAAGGTCACCCCGCACACCCTGCGCCACGCCTTCGCCACCCACCTGCTGCAGAACGGCGCCGACCTGCGCGCCATCCAGACCTTCCTCGGCCATGCCGACGTGGCCACCACCGAGATCTACACCCACGTGCTCGAGGAGCGGCTGCGCGAGCTGGTGCTCGATCATCACCCGCTCGCCCGCGAGTGACCCGCCGGGACACTTGCCGCCGACGCCGTGCAAGGAAAGCTCAGGCGGCCTGAAAAACGCGCGCCCGCCCCCGGCCCTATTGCCACTGCGCCGGCGCCGGCCTTGAACCGCACCCGTGCGCACCCCATAACGTCCCGGACCACCGGACAGACCCAGCAAGAGACGCCCCCCAATGGACGCCACCACCGCCGCCGCCTCCGGCACCGATCTCACCCTCTGGATCACCGCCGGGGCCATCGCCCTGCTGATCCTGATGTCGGCCTTCTTCTCGGGCTCCGAGACGGCGCTGACCGCGGCCTCGCGCGGCAAGCTGCGCGCGGCGCAGGATCGCGGTTCCAAGGGCGCCGACACCGCGCTCAAGATCACCGAGGACAACGAGCGCCTGATCGGCTCGGTGCTGCTGGGCAACAACCTCGTCAACATCCTCGCCACCTCGCTGGCCACCACGCTGTTCACCGGCCTCTTCGGCGACAGCGGCGTGGCGATGGCGACGCTGGTGATGACGCTCCTCGTGCTGATCTTCGCCGAGGTGCTGCCCAAGACCTACGCCATCACCAATCCCGAGAGCGCGGCCTCGAGCGTCGCGCGGCCAATCTCGCTGATCATCCTGGTGTTCTCGCCCATCGTGAGCGCCATCCGTGCCATCGTGCGGCTGCTGCTGCGCGCCGTTGGCGTGCAGACCGATCCCGACAGCCAGATTCTTGCGGTGCGCGAGGAAATCGCCGGTGCTCTGCAGCTCGGTCATTCCGAGGGCGTAGTGGAAAAGGAAGACCGTGACCGCATCCTCGGTGCGCTCGATCTCGCCGAGCGCACCGTCGAGGAGATCATGCTGCACCGCTCGAATATCGAGATGATCGACGCCTCGAGCAGCCCGCGCGAGATCCTCAAGCAGTGCCTCGAGAGCAACTACACCCGTTTGCCGGTCTATCGCGACGATCCCGAGAACATCATCGGTGTGGCCCATGCCAAGGACCTGATGCGCGCCATGTACGAGACCATCGCCAATGCGGGCGACCGCGCCGCCGAGGCCCTGGAGGAGTTCAACATCACCGAGGTGATGATGAAGCCCTATTTCGTGCCCGACACCACGACGCTTGCCGACCAGATGCGCAACTTCCTGCGCAAGCACACCCACTTCGCGCTGGTGGTCGACGAGTACGGCTCGCTCGAGGGGCTGCTGACGCTCGAGGACATCCTCGAGGAGATCGTCGGCGAGATCACCGACGAGCACGACCCCGATGCCGAGCACCAGGTGAAGGCGGGCGACGATGGCTGGTTCTGGCTCGACGGCGCGATGACGATCCGCGATCTCAACCGCGCCACCGACTGGTCACTGCCCGACGACGAGGCCAACACCATCGCGGGCCTCGTCATTCACGAGGCGCAGATGATCCCCACCGTCGGCCAGCGCTTCACCTTCCACGGCTTCCGCTTCGAGGTGATGGAGCGCGAGCACAACCGCGTCACTCGGCTGCGCGTGCGGCCCCTCGAGCCGGTGTCTGGCTGACCCGGCCGACCCGGTCGCTCTCGCTTCGGTGCATGTCGATGGGCAGGTCGGCGCAAAGCTCGAACCCGCCCTCGACGCGGCCCTCGCTCAGCGTGCCGCCGATCTGGGTGGCCGCAGCCTCCATCAGACGTGCCCCGAGAGAGGTCGACGACAGCGAGTCGACCACCGGCTCTGCGCTGCGCATCCGGCCATTGTCGCTGCAGATCAGTTGCATGCGGTTGGGGCCGGTACGCTCGAGGCGGAAACGGATCACGACCTCGTCGCCGCTCTCGGGCTCGGCGTATTTCGCGGCGTTGGCGGCGAATTCGTTGGCGATCACGCCAAGCGCCGCGGCGACCCGGGAATCGACCTCGATGCGGGTCGCGCCCTCGATCTCGACCCGCGTGCCGGTCAGAGCGTTGCGCTGCAAGAGCTGCGCCACCCGCTCGAGATAGCTGTCGAGCCGGACGTGATGCATCTTTGAGGTCAGGTTGAGCTCGGCATGAAGCTGCGCGATGGCATCGACGCGCCGCCCGATCGCGTCAAGCGCGTCCTGCGCCTCGGCATTGGTGATGCGTGAGCGGTAGAGCCGCACGGTCGAGGCGACGGTCTGCAGCGAGTTCTTGACCCGATGATCGATTTCCTCGCGCAGCATCTCCTTGTTCTTCAGTGCGCGCTGAAGATCGAGCTGGCGGATCACCTGGCGCGACATCACCATCAGCAGCTGACGTTGCGCCGGCGTGAGCTTGCGCGGCTTGGTGTCGAGCACGCAGAGCGAGCCGATGCTATGGCCGCTGCGGGTGATGAGCGGTGCACCGGCATAGTAACGCATCTCGGCCAGCACGCCGCAGCAGAGCGGGTTGTCGGCGGTGCGCGCGTCATCCAGCGTGTCCTCGATCTCGAGGATGTCGTCGCCGAGGATGGCATGGGCGCAGATCGACTGCTCGAGCGGCGTCTCGGAGGGCTCGAAGCCATGGCGTGCGCGGAACCACTGCCGGTCCTCGTCCACGAGGCTGATCAGCGCCACGGGCATGTCGAGCATGGTCGCCAGAAGATCGACCACCTCGTCGAAAGCGGGGTCGCGCGCGCTGTCGAGCACGCCGTAGCTTTCCAGCTCGGCGAGGCGCTCGTCCTCATCTTCGTGTTTGGGCGCTAACACCATCTTGGGCTTGTTCCCTCAAGTGACTCCGGCGAGGCACCTTATTGCAATGGCGCGGAGGGTCAACCGCGCTTTGCGACGCGCGAGGCGGGATTTTGCGCGGTATACGACCGGTGGCGCCCCCTGCTCCTGGCCGACGTTTTTTTTGATTAACGTCCCATTGCCCCCACGTAATGAAATCTTCACCAAAAAACGCACCGCTAACATGCAACATCCGGTATAAGGCCCGCATGGGAGGAATCGCGATCTTGATTCCCGCTGCCGGTGCCAGCCGCCGGATGCGCGGGTCCGACAAGCTTCTGATGCAGGTCAGGGGCGTGCCGTTGCTGCGCCGTCAGGCGCTCGCGGCGCTCGAAGCCGGGGATCATGTCGCGGTGGCCTTACCGGCGCATGATCACCCGCGCGCCGAGGCACTGCGTGGCCTGCCGGTGCAGATCGTCGAGGTGCCGGATGCCGAGCTTGGCATGTCCTCCTCGTTGCGCCGCGCGGTCAGCCTGCTGCCCCGCGGACTCGAGGGTGTGATGATCCTGCCCGCCGACATGCCCGAAATCACCGCCGCCGACATGTCGCAGCTGATCGCGGCCTTCCGCGCGGTTCCGCACCCCACGATCCAGCGCGCCACCGCCGAGGACGGCACGCCGGGCCACCCGGTGCTGTTCCCGTCCGACTGCTTTCCGGCGCTGCAGGCGCTGAGCGGAGATTTCGGTGCCAAGGCGGTGCTGACGGCAAATATCCACCGGGTTCGCGACTTTCCCCTTCCCGGTGCCCGTGCGCTGATCGATCTCGATACGCCGGAGGCCTGGCAGGAGTGGGAAGCGGCGCAGCAGGCGGCTGAATAGTCACTTCGGACAAGACAGACCTGCCGCCGGGTCGTACTTCGCGCACGGCTTGAGCCCGCAAACTGTGATAGCCGCACAACTGGCGCGGTCGGCCTTCTCAGCCTGCAGCCGTCACCAGAATTGCCCGGAAATCGTTGACATTGGTTCCGGTCGGCCCCGGCACGAAAAGCCCGCCCGCGCGCTCGAACGCGCCCCATGCGTCGTTGCGCGAGAGTAGCGTCATCGCGTCCTCGCCACTGTCGCGCAGCGAGGCCGCGGTGGTGCCGTCGGCGAACGCCCCGGCGTTGTCCTCGGTGCCATCGATGCCGTCGGTATCGGCGGCCAGCGCATGAATGCCGTCCTGCCCGTCAATGGCGTGGGCAAAGGCCAGCAGGAACTCGGTGTTGCGGCCGCCGCGCCCGCCATCGCCGCGCAGCGTCACCGTGGTCTCGCCGCCCGAGAGCAGCACCACCGGCGGCGCGAAGGGACGGCCGTGCGTCGCGACCTCTCGGGCGATGGCGGCGTGCACATAGCCCACGTCGCGGGCCTCGCCCTCGACCGAATCCGACAGTATTGCCGCTGAGAGCCCGGCCTCCTCGGCCTTGCGCGCCGCCGCTTCAAGCGACAGCCGCGCCGAAGCCACCACGTGCACCTCGTTGCCGCTGAAACAGGGATCGTCAGGCATCGGGGCGGCGGAGGCGGCGCTGCGGATGTGCGCCAGGATGGTGTCGGGCAGCGCGATGTTCCACGCCTCGATCATCCCCAGGGCCGCCTTCGCATCGACGCGGTCCGGCACCGTCGGCCCCGAGGCCACCTGTGCGGGATCGTCACCCGGCACGTCCGAGACGATCAGGCTCACCACCCTAGCCGGCGCGCAGGCGGCGGCGAGCCGCCCGCCCTTGATCCGGCTGGCATGTTTTCGGATCGCGTTCATCACCCCGATCGGCGCGCCCGAGCCCAGAAGCGCGCGGTTCAGCGCCTGCTCGTCTTCGAGCGTCAGCCCGTCGGGCGGGGCCGGCAGCAGGGCCGAGCCGCCGCCGCAGACCAGCGCCACCACAAGATCGTCGGGTCCCAGCCGCGAGACCGCCTCGAACAGCGCCGCACTGGCCTCGAGCCCGGCCGCATCGGGCACAGGGTGGGCCGCTTCCATGACACGCAGATGCTGGCAGGGCGCGGCATATCCGTAGCGCGTCACCACGACGCCCTCGACCGGGTCACCCCAGAGCCGCTCGAAAGCGGCGGCGAGCTGCGCCGCCCCCTTGCCGAGGCCGATGACGACAGTGCGCCCCTTGGGCTTCTCCGGCAGAGCCGCGCGCAGCGCGCGCTCCGGATCGGCGGCGGCGACCGCGGCCTCGAATAGCCCGGTAAGAAACGCCCGTTCGTCCTGCATCAACTCTGTGCCCCTCGCCTGTCGGTTTTCAGGCGCTCGCGGCGCGGATTTTCAGCCCGCTGGCCAGCGCCGGTCCGCGCGTGCCGGGACGGAACACGAGCTCGAACTCGGCCACCATCCCCTCTTGCGCAATGACGTAATCCTGCACCGAGAGCAGCGCCGGGACAACCGCCTCGATCTCTGCCACCGCGCAGCCCAGCTCCTCGAGCAGGCGCTGCGCCTCTCCCGGGCGCAGCGGCAGCAGGCCCGCAACCTCGGCGCCCCCCTGGCGGATGCGCAGGACATAGCCATAGGAAGGCTCGGCGCAGAGATGCAGCTGCAGCTCCGGTCCCTCCGCCGGCGGCGTCTCGGCCGGGGTCAGGTGAAGCCCCTGTGCCGCCAGCATGCTGCGCGCCTCGGCCTGATCCGACATGCTCGCGCCGATGCCGGCATCCGGCGCCGGCATAAAGAGCGGTGCCGGGCGGCGCAGCGGACCGCCGAGCGCCACGCAGGCGGCGAGCGCCTCGAGCGCCGCAGGCAGCCCACAAAGCGGGATCAGGCGGTTTTCGAGCAGAGCTTCGGCGCGATCCTCGGGCAGGCCCTCCGGCAGAGTCGTCAGCAGCGCCAGCGGCATCCCGACCCGCCCGCGCGCCGCGGCGGCCGCCTCGGCCACCCGGTCCCACGCGGCATCGGAGCCGTGATCCTCACGGGCGCAATCCAGCACCAGCAAGGTCAGCACCGCCCTGCCGGTCATCGCCTCGGAGAAGATCCGGGTCAGTCGCGGCACCGAGCGCTGCACCGCGCTGCTGCAATCCAGCGGGTTCTCGAGCGCAACGCCGGGGCCGAGGTCGCGCTCCAAAGCCTGGCGCTGCACCTCCGAGAAGGCTGGAAACTCCAGCCCCTCGGCCTGCGCCAGATCGCGCAGCAGCGCGCTCGTGCCGCCGGTGCAGCACAGCCCCGCGAACGTGTTGGCCGGCAATGCCCCGGTGACGTGCAGGATCTTCAGCGTCTCGAGCAGGGCTTCAGGGCTTCGCACTTGCGCCATGCCGGCCCGCTCGAACAGGGCCCGCGCGCCCGGCTCCTGCCCGGCCCGCAGGATGACCACGGATTTTCCCAGCCGCTCGGCGGTCTGCGCCATCTCGATCAGCGCCTCGGGATCGCCCAGATCCTCGGCCTGGATGCCGAGCGCGGAAATCCGTTCGTCGCGCAGCAGCGCCTCGCCCAGCAGCGCCAGCCCGGTCTGCGCCCGGCCCGGCTCAGCCACCGCGAGCACGGCGATGGGCAGGCCACGGCGATGCATCGAAAGGCTCTGCGCGAGGCTGGCGCTGCGGGCGATGATCGCCACGCCGCGCTTGACGTGCTTGAGACCGTGCACGCCATCCCAGACCGGGGCACGTTCGAGCGCGTTGATCACGCCGCGACACCCCGGCCCCAGCAGCGGCATGTCGCCCGCGGCCCGCCCAAGATCGGCCGGGATCGCCTCGCCCTGGCAGATCGCGCCACCGGCGCCGCGCTGCGCCAGCGCGGCCACGATCTCGACCGCCTGCGCTCCGTCCTGTCCGATGAACGCGAGATCCGGCCCTGCGGGCAGCCGCTCGATCGTGGCGAAGGCCCGGATGCCCGCCACGAGGTGGGCGCCCGGAACCACCGGCCAGATGTCCCAGACATAGCCCATCTCGCGCAGCTTCGCGATGACATCGCCGCACCATGCCTCCGGCCCGACCAGCGCCACCGATCTCGGTCTCAGAAATCGTGAGAAATCTCTCGCCATCGACCTTTCGAAACTCCTCCCGGACGCGTTTCACCACGTCATTTAGTTAATTTTGCGTGAAGATGCAGGAGGTTGCGACCGTTTTCCGCAGCTCGATGCCAAATCACAACCGAGATGCGTCATATTTCAGCGTAAGATTGTAAAGTCGCGCCTAACTGCCGGAAAGTCGTCCAAGATCATAGCCATACCAGTCGAGGATCCCGCGCGCCGCGTCGAGACGCTCGCGCGGTGCTCCGGTCCGGTCCATGATCCAGACCCGCGCGCCGCCCGGATCACCGATGGCGGCGGTGCGGTCATCGGCATCGAGCCAGTGCACCCAGAGCTCTTCGCCCGCCAGGCTGAACCGCCCGGCAGAGAGATCGCGGACCGGCAGCGCTGCGCCGTCGATCGTCACGCGGTCGCCGGCAAACGCAAGCTCCGCGCCGGGTGTCAGGCCCGCGCCCTGCACCACGATCCAGCGCCCTTGCAGCCGTTCCAAGGTCGCGTTGGCCTGGCTTGCCACGGGGGCCGTGGGGTTGCGCAGCGGGATCGGGGCCCGGGGCAGCTCTGGCGCCGGCGCACAGCCCGAGAGCACGAGACAGGCCAGCACGATCACGCGCCCGGCCGCAGCTTTGGTCCTTTGCATGACACCTCTCCAAGACGCGCTCATCGCCGCAGGCTGCGCCAGCGCGCGGCTGGGCACAAGAGCCTTCCCCGTCCGCAAGCGCTCGCGCGACGCGCCGTCTTAGCGAACGGGTAAGGCACGGGTCGCATCCTTGCTCAAGGAGGTCTCGCAACCCATGTCCGGCACGACGTCAAACGACCACGGTCTAGCCCGGGCCAAGCTTGGCGCTGCGGCAAGGCGGCTCCGTTGGCCACTGCGCTCGCTTCTGGCCGTGACGCTGCGCAAACCGCCTCTTGCAGAGCGGGTTGCCGAGGAGAGCGTTCTCACGCCCGGGGTCGCGCGCGCCTTCCTGAACCGCGCAGAGCGGTCGTTCCGGCCGCCGCCAAGCTGAGCCTTCAGCCCCGGAAGCCGGTCGCCACGACGAATTTCTCGGACGAATCCGACCGGCTCGCCGGCGGCTTGACGTTTGCCACCTTGTCGAAGCGCTTCTTGAGCAGCGCCTGCAGGCCCTGCTCTGCGCCGCCCGCCAGAACCTTGGCGACGAAGGTGCCGCCCTCCTCAAGCACGTCAAAGGCCAGCTCCGCCGCCGCCTCGCAAAGCGAGATGATGCGAAGGTGATCGGTCTGCTTATGCCCCGAGGACGACGCCGCCATGTCCGACATCACCACGTCCGCCTTGCCGCCAAGCCATGCCTTGACCTTGTCGTCGGCGCCCTCTTCCATGAAGTCGAGCTGGTGGATCTCGGCGCCCGGGATCGGCAGCACCTCCTGCAGATCGACGCCAAGCACGAAGCCCTGCGCCTTGCCCGACCGCTCGCCAAGCGCGTTGACCCGCGGCACCGCCACCTGGCACCAGCCGCCCGGCGCGCAGCCAAGATCGACCACGCGGGCCCCCGGAACGAGAAAGCGGTATTTCTCGTCGAGCTCGAGGATCTTGAAGGCGGCGCGGCCGCGATAGCCCTCGTCCTTGGCGCGCTTCACATAAGGATCGTTGAGCTGGCGCTGCAGCCAGCGCGTCGAGGAGGTCGTGCGCCCGCGCGCCGACTTCACCTTGACCTTCAGGTCGCGCTGACCGCGCCCCGAGGTGTTCTTTCCTGTCGGCTTCTTTGCCATGGCCGGTATCGTCTTTCTTCAGATGCCGGGGCGACATGCCCGTCTTGCGGCCATTGTGCAAGTTTCTCAGCCCGGTTCCAACGTCGCTTTCGCATCTTTGAGCAGCCGCGCCGCCTCGGAGCCCTGAATCTTCGCGATGTCGTCCTGGTATTTCAGGATCGCGCCCAACGTGTCCGAGATCACCTCGGGGCTGAGATCGACCACGTCGAGCGCCAGCAGGCACTTGGCCCAGTCGATGGTCTCGGCCACGCCCGGCTTCTTGAAGATGTCCTCGGTGCGCAGTGCCTGCACGAAGGCCACGATCTCGCGGCTCAACGTCTCGGCCACGCCGGGCTCGCGGGCGTGCAGGATCTCGACCTCGCGGGCGAAGTCCGGGTAATCGACCCAGTGGTAGAGGCAGCGGCGCTTGAGCGCATCATGCACCTCGCGGGTGCGGTTCGAGGTCAGGATTACGATCGGCGGCTCGGGCGCCTTGATGGTGCCAAGCTCGGGGATCGTCACCTGGAAATCCGACAGCGCCTCAAGGAGGAACGCCTCGAACGGCTCGTCGGTGCGGTCGAGCTCGTCGATCAGCAGCACCGGCGCACCGTGCTCGTCAGGCCGCATCGCCTGCAAGAGCGGCCGCTCGACGAGGTAATCGGGGCCGAAGAGCTCGCGCTGAAGCACCTCGCGGTCGGCGTTGCCCTGCGCCTCGGCGGTGCGGATCGCGATCATCTGCGCCGGGAAGTTCCACTCGTAGACCGCGCTCGCCGCATCGAGCCCTTCATAACATTGCAGCCGGATCAGCCGCCGCCCCAGCATCAAAGCCAGCGCCTTGGCAATCTCGGTCTTGCCGACGCCGGCCTCGCCCTCGAGAAACAGAGGCCGCCCGAGCTTCAGCGACAGGAAGACGACCGTCGCGAGCGGCCGCCCGCAGACATAACCTGCCTCGGACAGCAGTTTCTGGACGTCGTCGATGGTAGCGGGATTGTTCATGCGGGGCCTCCTCCTACCCTCCGAAGTGCCCGCCTCGAAGGGCGCGGTCAATCCCCCGAAGGTCGCAGGCGCGTTGGAACCGTGCAGCCACAGCGCCGCCCGCGCGGCACCGCCAGCGTTGACCGGACCGGGGCAAGCTGCGATTGTCTCATGGTGAGGGTAAGGCCACGGGGGAGCATACCTCCGGGCAATTTCGGACCGGGCAGGCCCATGAGTGACAGACAAGCGGGGGCGCAGGGATGCGCATAACCGCCGTGACATGCGTGAAGAACGAGGGCCCGTTCCTGCTGGAATGGGTGGCCTACAACCGCCTTCTCGGGGTCACCGACTTCCTGATCTATTCCAACGATTGCAGCGACGGCACCGATGCGCTGCTCGACGCGCTGGCGCCTTGGGGCGTGGTGCACCTGCCCAATCCCGCAAGGGCCGCAACTACCAGATGGAGGCACTGAAGCACGCCCAGAAGCACGAGGTCGTGCGGCAGGCGGACTGGGTCTGGGTGGCGGATGTGGACGAGTTCCTCAACATCCACGCGGGCGACCACACGATCCCGGCGCTGATCGAGGCCTGCGGCGATCCGCAGGCGATCTCGGTCAGCTTCCAGTTCTTCGCAAATGATGGCGTCGAGCGCTTCGAGGACCGTCCGGTGATCGAACAGTTCAGCCGCTCGCACAATCCCGATCTCTGGTGCGCCGAGAGCGCGATCGAGGTCAAGACATTGGTGCGAAACGATTTCCCCCTGCACTACTTTGGCGCCCACCGGCCCTTTCACCGCGTGACCGAAGGCGGCGAGCAACCTTGCTGGACCGATGGCTCCGGCCGCCCGGTGCCGCAGAAATTCCTTGTGGCGGCGAACACCCGCCGCATCCGCAAGTTTCCAGCCGCCGGCGCCCGCCGCCATGCCACACTGAACCACTACGCGCTGCGCTCGCTCGACAGCTACCTCGTCAAGAACGACCGCGGAGACGTCAACCGCGAGGGCCGCGCCTTCGACGACACCTACTGGCGCGAGCGCAACGATCCCGCCTTTGAGGACCGGTCGATCCAGCGCCACCTGCCGGCGCTCGCAGCGACCTTGCACGAGATGAAGGTCGGTCCGCTTGGGGCCCTGCACGACGAGGCGGTGCGCCGTCACCGCGCCAAGTGCGACGATCTGATGGCGCAGCCCGCCTATGCCGAGATGTGCACGCATCTGAGGGCCCTGCCGACGCTGCCGCCCGGAGAGCTCGAGCTGATGCGCGCGCTCGGGATGGTGTCATGAGCGTGCGGGTGATCAATCTCGGCCTGCCGAAGACCGGGACAACCACGCTGGGCGTGGCACTCGAACATGCCGGTCTCCGGGTGGCGGATTTCAAGCTGCGGCGTAGGTCCTGCCCGGACAAGAGCATCGCCGGCAGCTTCGTCGCGCGGCAGCTCTATGATGGCTATTACGGCTCGGGCGATCCGCTGGAGAAGCTCGGCGTCTTCGATGCACTCACTGAGATATCGGTTTTAAATCGCGATCTATGCCTCTGGCCTCAAACAGATTTTGGACTTATCCAGAGTCTGCGCGAGCGTTACTCGGAGCTTCGCTTCGTGGCCTCGTACCGCGACCCCGACGCCACCGCGCATTCGATGCTGCGCTGGTCAGACCTTGGCAGCGACCGCATGCCGAACGGGAACATCCCCGGACTGCCGCGCGGCTATGGCGAGACCCGTCTGCAGCGCGCGCAATGGGTGGCGCAGCACTACGCCTTCCTGCGCACGATCTTTGCCGGAGACCCGCGCTTCCTCGAGTATGACATCGACGATCCGGACGCGTCCGAGTTGCTTTCGGCGCATCTGGGTATTGACCTGCCATGGTGGGGAAAGGCCAACGAAAACAGGTCGATGCGCCCGGAGGGCGCGGAATGAAAATCATCGTGCATATTGGCCCCGATGGCCCCGCGACCGACCGGCTGCAACGGGTGCTGCACGCCAAGCGCGACCAGCTGAAATCCAAGGGCGTGCTCTATGCCCGCACCCCGGGCGCCAAGAACCACACCCGGCTCTTCATGGCGGTGAGCGCGCCGGACGCGGTCGATACGCTGCGCTTCAACCGGGGCTTCATCACCCCCGAGAAACAGGCGGCACTGCGTGCCGAGGTTGCACAACAGCTGGCCAATGAAGTGGCCCAGAGCCGGCCCGAGACGCTGATCCTGTCAGCGCATCAACTTGGTTCAAATCCAACATATTCAAGTGAAATCAGATACCTGAGAGACCTTCTTTCACCACTTTCCGAAGAGATCGAGATCGTCGCCCATATCGATGATCCGGCCCGGATGCTTGTCGGTCGCTATACAGCACAGCTGCTCGAGGGGCGCAGCCGTCCGCTCGATCTCGAGCTTGGGCTGCTGTCGGAAGAGAGCTGGTGGGACGCGGCACGCGCCACCCATCCCGCGCCTGACCTGCAGGCCGGGCGCTTTTCCGAGGTGCAGGGTGCGGTGCATTGGCTTGATTTCAAGCGCCTGCAACAAGAGTGGGAGGCGGTGTTCGGTGCGGGCCGGCTGCGCTTCCGGTCGCTCGATCTGCCTCTGCTCTATTCCGAGGCCGCTACCGAAGAGATCCGCGCCGCCTTCGGCATCACCGAGACCATCGGCAAGGCCGAACCAGAGCGTGCGCCGGCGCTGCCCTCTGCGGCGTGGATGGCGCGCTGCCGCCAGATGAACGACGTTCTGCTGCGCCTCCTGGCGCTGCGCGAGACCATCCTGCCGCGCCAACTTTGGCGCAAGATGCTGGGTGAGATCAAGGTGCACGGCGCGCCCATCGACCCGGGCAGCCTGCACGCGGTCTCCGAACGCTTTGAACACGACCTCGCCACGCTCGCCGCAGCGCATCCCGGCCTCGATCCCGCCCGGCTTGCCCCCGCGCCGAAAGCCACGCCGTGGCAGGAGGCGGACCCGACCCTCGGCTTCCGCGCGACGCAGTATCTGATGGCCTTCCGCTGGCGCATCGCGCAGGCCAGCAAGGAGGCGGAGGCCGAAAAGGCCCCCGAGATCGCAGCCATTGCCGAGGCGCCCTCCGCGCCTGCGCCGGCCCCCGCGATGCCCAAGCTCTCGCCCTGGGCCGAGCGCTACCTGCCCGATCTGGCCCGGCAAAACGTCGCGAAACTTCAGCGCTCGCCCTTCCGGCCGCACAACCGACTCGGGCGCGTCAAGGAAGAGGCCGAGCCCGCACCCTACACCCCGGCACCGCGCCAAAGCCCCAAGGGCAGCACCGGCAATATCATCGTCGGCTGCATGAAGAACGAGGCGCCCTATATCGTCGAATGGGTCGCCTATCATCGCGCCGTGGGATTCGATAACTTCCTGATCTACAGCAATGGCTGCGAGGACGGGACCGCGCAGATCCTCGACCGGCTGCAGGCGATGGGCGTGCTCCAGCATCGCGACAACGACAACTGGGCAGGCAAGTCGCCGCAACAGCACGCGCTCGACCGCTCGCTCAAGGAGCCGGTGCTGCAAGAGGCCGACTGGATCGCGCATATCGACGTCGACGAGTTCGTCAACATCCGCTGCGGCAACGGCACCCTCGCCGACCTTTTCGAGCATGTCCCCGACGCCAGCAACATCGCCATGACCTGGCGGCTCTTCGGCCATAACGGCGTGACGCGGCTCGAGGATCGCCCGGTGATCGACCAGTTCGACACCTGTGCCCCGAAATTCTGCCCCAAGCCGCACACGGTCTGGGGCTTCAAGACGCTGTTCCGCAACATCGGCGCCTATGGCAAGATCTCTTGCCATAGGCCCAACAAGCTCGCCGAGGGCTTCGAAGACAAGGTGAAATGGGTCAACGGCTCCGGCGCCGACATGACCCGCGAGGCGCTCCGCAACGGCTGGCGCAATTCCAAGAAGACCATCGGCTACGACCTCGTGCAGCTCAACCATTACGCCCTGCGCAGCGCCGAGAGCTTCCTGATCAAGCGGCAGCGCGGGCGCGCGCTGCATGTGGACCGCTCGATCGGGCTGAACTACTGGATCCGCATGGACTGGGGCGGCGCGCGCGACCTGACCATCAAGCGCAACCTGCCGCGCCTGCGGGCCGAAATCGACCGGCTGCTCGCCGATCCCGAGCTCAGGCGCCTGCACGAAGCCGGCCTCGCCTGGCACAAGGCCAAGGCGGAAGAGCTGCACAATACCCCGGAGTTCGAAGAGCTCTACCAGCAGGCCCTAACCCTGCGCCTGACCGAAACCGAGCGGGTGGCCTATGCGCTCGCCCTCGACCTGGAGAGCTGAGCCATGGATGGCGACGGTCCCAAGAACCCCTTCCTGCGCTCGCGCGGGCTTAAGATCCCCAAGCATCCGCAGATCACCACGGGCCGTGTGCGCGGCGCGATCCGGGAAGAGACCTACGAGCGCAAGGAATGCGACGCGGTCTCGCGCGTGGTGCACGAGGGCGACCGGGTGCTCGAGCTGGGCGGTGGCATCGGCTACATGTCGACGCTTCTTTCGGTGAAGCGCAAGGTGGCGCAGGTGGTGAGCTACGAGGCCAACCCGGCGCTGATCCCCTATATCGCGAGCGTTCATGCCGCCAACGAGGTGAAGAACGTCGAGGTGCGCAACGCGCTGCTGACGGCGGATGGCGGCGATCCGGTGGCGTTCCATGTCCGGCGCAACTTCCTTGCCTCATCGATGGATCGCGAGGCCGACCCCGAAAGCATCACCGAGACCGTGCAGATCGACCAGCATCGGCTGTCGGACGTGCTCGAAGAGGTCAGACCCGACGTGCTGGTCTGCGACATCGAGGGCGCCGAGGCCGATCTCCTGCCCGCGGGCGACTGGTCCGGTCTGCGCTGCGCCATCATCGAGCTGCACCCGCAATGGATCGGCCAGAGCGGCGTTCAGGCGGTGTTCGACGCCATGCAGCGCGCCGGGCTCACCTATTTCCCGAAGGCTTCGGAGGCCAAGGTCGTGACCTTCCGGAAAGGCTGGTGAGCGCGTGAAGATCACCGCGGTTCTCTGCGTCCGCAACGAGGGCGCCTTCCTGCTCGACTGGCTGGCGCATCACCTGGCCTGCGGCATCACCCACGTGGTGGCGCTGTCGAACGATTGCGATGACGGGACGGACGCGCTCCTCGACCGGCTGGACGCGCTCGGCCACGTCACCCACATCCGCAATGACGGCCCCTATGACAAGGGCGGCATCCAGTTCTCCGGGCTGAAGCTGGCCGACAAGAGCGCCGCGGTGCGCGAGGCCGACTGGCTGCTGGCGCTCGACGTGGACGAGTTCGTCAACGTTCATGTCGGCGAACGCAGCCTGCCCGACCTGATCGCCGCCCTGCCCGACGCGGATGCCATCACCCTGACCTGGCGGCTCTTTGGCAATGCAGGCCAGCTGCGCTACGCCGACCGCCCGGTGCCCGAGCAGTTCACCCGCGCCGCGCCGGTGGCGATGGTCTGGCCGTGGCGCTCGGCGATGTTCAAGACGCTCTACCGCAATGATGGCACCTACCGGAAACTCGGCGTCCACCGTCCGCGCAACCCCGATCCAGACCGCGCGGACGCAGCGCGCTGGTTCGATGGCGAAGGCCGCGAGCTCGACGCGCAGTTTCGCACAAGGCGGATCTTCTCCAATTATGGGCGCTCGAACTACGGTCTGGCACAGCTCAACCACTACCCGCTCGGTGCGATGGAGAGCTACCTGCTCAAGGCAGATCGCGGGCGGGCGGTGCATTCCGACCACCTGCTGGGCCTCGACTACTGGGTCGAGCGCAACTTCAACACCGACGAGGACCGCTCGATCCTCGCTCTGGCGCCCAAGGTGGCCGAGCGGCGCGTGGCGCTGGCCGGCGATGCCGAGCTGAACCGCCTGCACGCGGCGGCGGTGGCATGGCGGCAGGCGCGCTTCGAGGCGCTGATGCTGCAGGAGCCCTACCGGGCGCTGCTCGGGCGGCTCCTGATGACGCCGCCGAGCCAGCCCCTGGCGCCCCAGACCGCCTCGGTGCTGCACCATTTCGCGCAGCGCGCCCGGGCGGCCGAGGACGGTGCGTAAACTCCGGAAGCGACCGTCTCCGCAAAAACTGCTACTTTTGAGGCAACGTCGGGCGCCAATGTTACCGCGAATTAAGCATATTTCCGCCAAAAACGCAGAACACTGTTTCCTCCAACCAGAACACCCGCGACACTGCGGTTTCCAGATACATGGCAGGCACAGATGCAGGATCAGACAGACCTCTCCGCGGTCGATCTCAGCGGGCTCGAACGCAAGCAGTGGATCCGCCAGATCTCCGAGATCGGCGATACCGACGGCTTCACCGAACCGCTCGGGGCACAGCACCATGCGGTCTTTGTCGAACGCGGCGACACGCTTCTGGTGAGCTTCGAGTCCGTTCCCGGCATCGACGCGCTGTCCGAGACCGCAACGCCGCTTGGCTGGGAAATGGCACGCGAATGCGACTGGTCGACGCTCTCGGTGCTCTGCACCGCCGACACCTGGTTCCGCGACGAGGCGGTCTACACCTTCTTCGACCAGCTGCTTGATGACGGGTTCTTCGACGATTTCGAAACCGTGCTGTTCTACGGCGCCGGCCCCTGTGGCTATGCCGCCGCGGCCTATTCGGTCACCGCGCCCGGCGCCCGGGTGGTGATGCTGCAACCGCAGGCCACGCTCGATCCGCGGGTCACCGAATGGGACGAGCGCTTCGTCGAGATGCGCCGCACCGATTTCACCTCGCGCTTCGGCTACGCCCCCGACATGCTTGACGCGGCGCAGCGCGGCTACGTGCTCTACGATCCGCGCGAGCGCTTCGATGCGATGCATTCGGCGCTCTTCGCGCGGCCCAATGTCGACCGCTTCCGCCTGCCCTTCATGGGCAGCGCACTGCAGGGCGACCTGCTCGATCTCGAGCTGCTGGTGCCGCTGCTCACTGCCGCCGCCGAAGACCGGCTCGACCGGCTGAGCTTTGCCCGGATGATGCGCGCCCGGCGCGACCACACGCCCTACCTGCGCAAGCTGCTGATGCGGCTCGAGGGCGACGGGCGCATGGCGCTGGCCGAGCGGCTCTGCGAGAACGTCACCCAAAGGATGGATGCGCCGCGCTTCCGCCGCCGCCTCGACGCGCTGCGTACCATGCGTGCGCAGGAACAGGACGCTCAGGACGAACAGGTCGCCGCCGAGGCCTGAGCGGCCTCAGCCCGCGATCGCGCGGAGCGCCTTGGCGCGGGCCGGCGGGATCGCGGCCACCTCGACGCCGGTGAAGACATGCAGCGTGTTCATCGCGCGGTCGATCACCGCGTGATCGCTGACCCAACCGCCCATGCCCAGATAGGTGCGCAACAGCGGCGGCATCAGCGACATCGCCCGCCGCGCATCGGCACCCTGCTGCGGAAACCCCACCGTCTCCTCCGCCCGTCGCCGGATCTGCCAGCGCGCCGGCGCCAGATGCCGTGCGGCGAGATGGGCAAAGGCCGGCGCAAAGGGCGAAGGATCGGTGCCGGCAAAGCTCGCGCAGCCGAAGAGCAGGCGCGCGCCGCCCGCATCCACCAGCCCGGTGATCGCGCCCCAGGCCAACCGCAGCACATCCGGATCGCCGGATCCCGGGCGCAGGCAGAACCGCCCCAGCTCGAGCATCGGCCCGCCGAAGCCCTCGAGACGCGACAGGTCGTAATACTGGGCGGAATAGCTTGTCCCGATGGCGGCGCCATCGTCGAGCCAGAAATAGCGGAAACAGGCAAAGAGCGTGCCGTCACCCACCTCCTCGATCAGCACGTGCCGGCAGAGAGGGTCGAACGCATCGACATCGGCAGGGCCGTCCGGGCCAAGGAACGCCCGCCCGCGCAGCGCCTGCGCCCGGGCCAGATCCTCTGGACCCGAGGCCAGCCGCACCCGGTAGCGCCCGCGCTGCAACAGGACGTCGCCGCTGTCCTCCGCCGCGCCGTCGCTCTCCCCGAAGGTTGCCACGGCGCCCGCCCGTTACTGCTGGGTGAACTGGTCGAGAGAGATGCCGCCGATATTGCCGAAGAGCTTGCGGATGAAGCTCAGCTCGCCATCGGTGGTCTTGGTGACGCGGCGCGTGAGCGGCACCACGTTGCCATCCTCGAGCCCGTAGCGGGTGATGTTGTCGACCACGCCGTCGGAATCGAAGCTGACCGCCAGCACCTCGCGGTTGATCTCCTCGGGGGCCTGCCAGGCGAAATGGCGCATCTCGGATTCGATGTAGTAGAACCCGCCATCATTGGCCACGCCCGAGGCCGAAGGCACGCCGATCACGTCTTCCACGGTGCCGCGGGTGTCGATTCCCGGCACGATCTCCTGCAGATCCTCTTCCGAGGGCACATAGCCATGCGTCCGGTACTGCGCGCTGCACGCGGACAGCCCGAGAACGGCCACCATTGCCACGATCGCCGGAATTGCGGGTTTTGCCATCTGCTGCGCCTTGCCTGTTGTCTTGGCCCTTGCGGGTTTCTATCCCCGATTACATAACCGAGCCAAGCCCTTCAAGCAAAGGAAAGGCAGCCATATGAGCCAATCCGGTTCCACCTCCGAACGGCTGCGCGTGGCCGCGCTGCGCAACAACCAGCCAACCCCGTTCGACCTGAGACCAGACGAGGCGCGCCGCGGCGCACTGGCCGAGGAGCTCGGCCTGCTCGGGTTGAAGAAACTGCGCCTCGCCGGCGAGATCCGGCCCGAGGGGCGCGATGCGTGGCGCCTCGAGGCCACCATCGGCGCCACCGTGACCCAGCCCTGCGTGGTCACCCTTGCCCCGGTGACCACGCGCATCGACGAGCCGGTTTCGCGGTTCTGGCGCCCGGAGGAAGAGTTCGCCTCGATTCCCGAAGGCGCCGAGGTCGAGATGACCGACGACGAGACCGACCCCCTGCCCGATGTCATCGACCTTGGCGCGGTGATGGCCGAGGCGCTGTCGCTGGCCTTGCCGCTCTACCCCCATGCCGAGGGCGCAGAGGCGGCGGCCGAGGCGCTCGAGGAGCAGGCTGCCCCCGCTCCCGAGGACGAACGGCCGAATCCCTTCGCGGCACTTTCGGGCCTGCGCGCCCGCATGGAGAGCGATGCCGATGATGGCGAGGGCGGTGAAAACCGCTAAGCACCCCTCTTTGCGCGCGAAATAACGCTTGCGGTTTCGCAGGAATTTCCTATTTTCGCGCCTTCATCGGAATTCTGGGTTGCCATCTCCGGGTCTATGCGACTATGAGGCCGGGCACGCCCGAACGGAACGGGCAACGAATTGCCCCCACACGCGAAAGATCGAGGTTGAGACATGGCTGTCCAACAGAACAAAGTATCCAAATCGCGCCGCAACAACCGCCGGGCGCATGACGCCCTCACTGCGGCGAACCCCAACGAGTGCGACAACTGCGGCGAACTCAAGCGCCCGCACCATGTCTGCCCCTCCTGCGGCCACTACGGTGAGCGCGAGGTCGTGGCCATGGCCGACGAGATCGAGCTGGACGAAGACGCAGCCTGAAACCGTCTGAAGGCCCGTGCCGCATGACCTCCGAACAGGATAAATCGCAGGCACGCGGACCGATCGTCCTATCCATCGACGCCATGGGCGGAGATCGCGGGCCGGCAACCATCGTTGCCGGCCTCGCCGCCTTTGCGCAGCGGAACAAGCAGGCGCGTTTCATCCTGCACGGTCCCGCCGATCAGCTCACCCAGCTGGTCGAGAAGCGCAAGCTGGGCAAGCGGGTCGAGATCCGCGACGCTCAGGGTGTTGTCTCGATGGAGGACAAGCCGAGCCACGTGATGCGCAACGGGCAGGACACCTCGATGTGGTCCACGCTCGATTCGGTGCGCAATGGAGAGGCGACGGTCGCGGTGTCCTGTGGCAATACCGGCGCGCTGATGCTGCTGTCGATGGTGCGCCTGCGCAAGCTGCCCGGCGTCAACCGTCCTGCCATTGCCGTGCTCTGGCCATCGAAGAACCCGCAGGGGTTCAACGTCATGCTCGACGTTGGCGCGGATATCCGCGCCGATGCGGATGACCTGCTCAAATACGCCCTCATGGGCGCCTCCTACGCCCGCAACGGGCTGTCGCTCGAGCGTCCGCGCGTCGGGCTGCTCAACGTGGGCACCGAGGAGCATAAAGGCCGCGCCGAGCTCAAGCAGGCGCATGAGCTGATTTCCGAGGCCGCCGAGGGCAACAATTTCGAGTTCGTCGGCTTCGCCGAAGGCGGCGACATCCCCGGCGATCGCTGCGACGTGATCGTCACCGACGGCTTCACCGGCAATATCGCGCTCAAGACCGGTGAAGGCACCGCCTCGCTGATCGGGCAGTTCCTGCGCGAGGCGTTTGCCTATTCGCCGCTGTCGCGTGTGGCCGCCCTGCTCGCTCTGACCTCGCTCAAGCGCCTGCAGGCGCGCATCGACCCGCGCCGCAAGAATGGCGGCGTGTTCCTCGGGCTGAACGGCACCGTTGTGAAGAGTCACGGCGCTGCCGACGCAACCGGTGTGGCAGCCGCCGTCGAACTGGCCTACGATCTGGCGCAATCGGGCTTTGGCGACCGACTCGCCGCCCGCATCGCATCGGCGGCGAGCAGCGCCGAGGAGAGCGCCGCCCAGGCTGGCGCCGAGCAGGAAAAAGACGGAACGGATCCATGACCATACGCGCGCAGGTGGCGGGGGTCGGGCATTACCTGCCCGAACGCATTGTCCCCAATGCCGAGTTCGAACAGACCCTCGACACCTCGGATGAATGGATCCGGACGCGGTCGGGGATCGAGCGCCGCCACTTTGCCGCCGACGGCGAGACCACCTCGGATCTCGCCAGCCGCGCCGCGCAGGCGGCTCTGGCCGATGCCGGGCTTGTCGCCGCCGATATCGACGCGCTGATCGTCGCCACGTCGACACCGGACCTGACCTTCCCCTCTGCCGCCACCATGGTGCAGGCCAAGCTCGGCATGCAGGCCGGCTTCGCCTTCGACGTGCAGGCGGTCTGCGCCGGCTTCGTCTACGCGCTCACCAACGCCAACGCGCTGATCACCTCGGGCACCGTCCGCCGGGTGATGGTGATCGGCGCCGAGACCTTCTCGCGCATCCTCGACTGGGAAGACCGCGCCACCTGCGTGCTCTTCGGCGACGGCGCGGGCGCGCTGATCCTCGAGGCGCAGGAGGCCGCCGGCAGCTCGGACGATCGCGGCATCCTCGCCGTCGACCTGCATTCCGACGGCCGCTACCGCGACCTGCTCTATGTCGATGGCGGCGTCAGCACCAACTCGATCGGGCATCTGCGGATGGAGGGCAAAGAGGTCTTCCGCCACGCTGTGAGCAAGCTCGCCGCCACCGCCGAAGCCGCGCTCGGCAAGGCCGGGCTCGACGCCTCCGATATCGACTGGGTGGTGCCGCATCAGGCCAACATCCGCATCATCGCCGGCACCGCCAAGAAGCTCGGCCTGCCGATGGAAAAGGTCGTGGTGACCGTTCAGGACCATGGCAACACCTCTGCCGCCTCGATCCCGCTGGCGCTATCGGTGGCGAATTCCGAGGGCAAGTTCAAACCGGGCGATCTGGTGATCACCGAGGCGATTGGCGGCGGTCTGGCCTGGGGCGCGGTCGCCCTACGCTGGTAGATACGAATTAACGCTCTTTTCACGCCTGACACCGCGCTTTCAAGTGCTTGATATTGACTCGGAAATTTCCCGCCCCCATGCTTGGGCGAAACCGGGAGGGATGGGTATGAGCGAAAAGACCCTAACGCGCATGGATCTGAGCGAAGCGGTGTTCCGCGAGGTCGGACTGTCGCGGAACGAAAGCGCCGAGCTTGTGGAATCGGTGCTTCAACACATGTCCGACGCGCTGGTGCGCGGCGAGCAGGTGAAGATCTCGTCCTTCGGCACCTTCTCGGTGCGGGACAAGGCGGCGCGCGTCGGCCGCAACCCGAAGACCGGCGAAGAGGTGCCGATCCAGCCGCGCCGCGTGCTGACCTTCCGGCCCTCGCACCTGATGAAAGAGCAGGTCGCCGAAGGCAACAAGAGGTAACATCGCATGAGCAAGTCCCGCGACGCGTTCCGCACCATCAGTGAGGTCGCGGACCTTCTGGACACGCCCGCGCATGTCCTGCGTTTCTGGGAAAGCAAGTTCACGCAGGTGAAGCCGGTGAAACGTGCCGGCGGGCGGCGTTACTACCGCCCCGGCGACATCTCGTTGCTCTCGGGTATAAGGACGCTGCTCTACGACGACGGCCTGACCATCAAGGGCGTGCAGAAGGTCTTGCGCGAACAGGGCGTGAAACACGTCGCCGCGCTGGCCCCGCTACAGCTTGACGAGGCCGAGGCCGAGGACGTTGGGGCTGAGACCGTCGAGGACGCGCCTTACGTCGAGGCCCAACCCGAAAGCGGCACGGTCCTGCCCTTCGCGCCGGTGACGGCCCAGAAGGACGCCGAGGCGCCCGTCTCTGCGGCCGAGCCCGGCGAGGCCCCGTCTCATGTGCCCGAGACCACCCCGGATGACACAGTCGCGCCACCCGCAGAAGTGGGGTCGGAGACCGTGGCCAACGCGCCCGAAGAGACGCCGCTGGACGCGCCCGGTGCCGAGTTCAGCGATGCTGCGGAACTGTCGGCCGACGCCGCGCCCGCCGAGGCGCAGAGCGATCTTGCCGGCGCATCGCCGGACGCGGAAGACGAAGGTCCGACGATCGCCGAACAGGATAGCCCGGTGCCGGACTTCCTCGCGCATTCCCTCGAAGAACGGCAGGACGGAACGCCGGCCGACACCGCAGCGCCCGACCCGTCCGAGGAGGCCGCCCCTGCCTTCGCGGCCCTGCCCGAGCAGCCTTACGGCGCACATCCGGAGCCGGCCGCCGAGCCCGAGGCGCCCGCCGTGGCAAGTGAGTCGCCCACGGCCTCGGACGCGCCGCAGGTCTCGGCAGAGAACGTCTTCGGGGCCGATCCCGCTCCGCTCCCCGAGTCGCCTCTGCCCGCCAGCCGCGCGCTCCCGGATCTTCCCGATCTCGCAGCCCTGCCCGTCCCGCCTGCCGGCGCGCTGCGCCATCTGGCACGGCTCGACCGGATCGGCGCCTCCGAGGCTGCGGCGCTCACAGCCCCGGTTGCGGCGCTGCGCAACTGGCTCGACCGGGCGGACCGGGCGGCACGGCACTGATCGAAGGGCACGCCGATTTTTCGTGCAGAATCGGCTTGCCCCTGCCGTCAAAACCGGTATGAACCGCACACCAAGTCGGGCTATGGCGCAGCCTGGTAGCGCGTCCGTCTGGGGGACGGAAGGTCGCAGGTTCGAGTCCTGCTAGCCCGACCAAAATACCCCGCATACAGAACCCCGCATGTTCCAAGGCCTTACCGCCTCGGACGGCGGGTTTTTGTCGTTCCCTCGCCTGCCGCCGCTTGCTAAGGACAGCAGACGCAACAAGGGGACAGGCATGACCGGGGTGCTCGCCAGCCAGCAGATCGAAACCATGATCGCCGAGGGCGCGATCCGCCTGTCGCAGCCGATGGCCGAGGGGCAGATCCAGCCCGCGAGCCTCGACCTGCGGCTCGGCACCGAGGCGATCCGCGTGCGCGCGTCGTTCCTCGCCGGCGGTGGCCGCAGCGTCGCCGAGCGGCTGTCGGAATTCGAGATGCACCGGGTCGATCTGACCGCCGGCGCGGTGCTCGAAAAGGGCTGCGTCTACGTCGTGCCGCTGCTCGAAGAGCTGTCTCTGCCCGAGGGCGTCAACGCCGTGGCCAACGCCAAGAGCTCGACCGGGCGGCTCGATCTGCTGACTCGTACCATCACCGATGGCGGCACCGAGTTCGACCGCGTGAGCGCAGGCTATGCCGGTCCGCTCTATGCCGAGATCTGCCCGCGCAGCTTCTCGGTGCTGGCGCGGACGGGGATGCGCCTGAACCAGATCCGCTTCCGCAACGGGCAGTCGGTGCTCGACGATGCCGAGCTCACCGCGCTGCATGCCAGCGACACGCTGGTAACCGGTGGCCCGGCTGTGATCCGCGAGGGGCTGGGCTTTTCCGTCGATCTGAGGCCACAGGAGGGCACGCTGGTCGGCTGGCGCGCCAAGCCGCATACCGGGGTGATCGATCTCGACCTGCTGGGCCATTACGACCCGGCCGAGTTCTGGGATCCGCTGCATTCCGATCGCGGCCAGCTGATCCTCGATCCGGATGCCTTCTACATCCTCGTGAGCCGCGAGGCGGTGCATATCCCACCCGCCTATGCCGCCGAGATGGCGCCCTACCTGGCCATGGTGGGCGAGTTCCGGGTGCATTACGCCGGCTTCTTCGATCCGGGCTTCGGCCACGCGGGCGCCGGCGGCACCGGTTCGCGCGGGGTGCTCGAGGTGCGCTGCCACGAGGCGCCTTTCGTGCTCGAGCACGGGCAGGTGGTGGGCCGTCTGGTCTATGAGCGGATGGATGAACTGCCCGAGCAGCTCTACGGCGCCGGCATCGCCTCGAACTACCAGGGCCAGGGCCTGAAGCTCTCGAAGCATTTCCGCACCTGACCGCAGCGACGGACCAGGGCTGTCTAAGCTGACAGGCCGGGCACCCGTTTTGACGCCGCCGCGGTGGCTGAGAGCGGCGCGGCAAGCTTCCTGACAAGGCAAGCGCCAGCCGGTGGCGCTCAGGCGGCGCGGGCCAGCACCACGCGGTTGCAGCCCGCGCGCTCGGCCTCGCTCAGGGCGCCCTGCGCGCGGCTCAGCGCCGGGCCGAAGGCGGTGTCGCCGCGGCGCGAGCAGGCAGCCCCGACCGAGACCGACACCCCCTGCAGGTTTTGTTCGAGCCCGCGCGCCGCATTCAGTAGACGTGCGGCGCGCGGCTCGATCTCTTCCCCGGAAACATCGCGGATCAGGATCATCAACCTGTCATCCGTACCCCGCGTGAGCAGCTCTTCCGGGCGCAGCACCTCGCGCAGGCGCGCCGCAAGCGTCTTCAGCGTCGAACCTCGCAGCTCGGGGCACATCTTGTCGCGGTCGCCACCGGCGGTTTCGAACCCGACCAGCACGATTCCGACCGGCGCGGATGCGCCGAAGGTCGCCATGAAGAGCCGCGCCATCTCGGACCCGCAAAGGCCGCTTTCCGGATCGCGCAGCAGCGCCTGCGCCACCGCGCCCTTGCGATGCGCATAGAGCTTGTGGCGCGACTCGGCCAGCATGGCGAGGTAGAGCACCAGCGTGAACACCCCCACCGAGGACAGCACCATCACGAAGAACATGGTCAGCGACTGAAACGCCGGCTCGACGAACCTCAGGATCACGGCCGAGATCGCCAGCCAGCCGACCCAGAGCAGCAGCAGCCGGCGTGCCGCCCGACCGACCGGAGAGTTGCCGATCGCCGAGCGCAGCAGCGGCCGCCGCATGAATCGCAACATCCCGGCGGTGCCGAGCCCCAGCAGCATCACGCTGGTGGGCAGCGACATGGCACCAAACATCTGCGGCTGGGCGAAGAGATAGCCGCACAGGCCCAGAAAAGGCAGCGCCATGGCCATCATCGTGAGCCCGAAGGGCGCCTCGCGCAGGCGTCCAAAGCAGAGCTGTCCGAGCGCGAGCAGGATGAACGACAAGGCGGTGTTCTGCCCCATCTCGCCAGCGCCGAAACTGAGCCCCTGGGCGTGCAGGACCTGCGCCCCGACGGCGACGGCAATGACCATGCCCCAGAGCACCGCCTCGAGCCGGGACACAGTGCGCAGCGGCGTCTGCATCAAGGTCGCCGCGAGCGCCAGCAGCGTAGCGAGCACGGTCGGGATCGAGAAGACGGCGGCGCCCACCGGGGCATAGAGGCCGGGGATTGCGTAGACATGCCCTTCAATCGCCATGAGGCACAGGAACGCCACGACGCTGAGCGCGGCCCAGCGGAGCCAGATCACGCCGCGCAGAGTCGTGTGGCTGGCCGGGATGCCGCTGGCCCGGCTGTTTCCGCGCTGAAAGGAGAAGACGGAGGACCGGACAACTGACATGATTTCATGCTCCTGCAAGGCTTTGAGGCATTTCCCGAATGGAACCGAGAATGCCAATTCTAAAGCCAAAGCCATTGAGCAATCGTGAAAGAAACCGCTAAGATTGAGCCGATCTGCGCGCGCATCCCGGAGCCACATGAGCACGCGCCCTCACCCGAGATCGCGTTCTCAGGGCACGACGACAGTCCGGCAACTGCGCCGCGCGGCCTTCCGGGGCCGGATCAGTCCTCGAACAGTTCGCTCTGACCGGGCGCCTCGTCCTCGCCCTCGTCTCCGGCGCTGTCGCCCGGCAGCGGGATGGTGCCCGGCGGCGGGCGGTTGTCGAGCAGGCCGGCAGAGCGCAGCTCCTTCAGCCCCGGCAGATCGCGGGCGCTCTCGAGGCCGAACTCGTCGAGGAAATCCTGCGTCACCACGAAGGTCACCGGGCGGCCCGGCGTCATCTTGCGGCGCCCGAAGCGGATCCACTCCATCTCGAGCAGCTGGTCGACGGTGCCGCGCGACACGCTGACGCCGCGGATCTCCTCGATCTCGGCCCGGGTCACCGGCTGGTGATAGGCGATGATCGCAAGCGTCTCGATGGCAGCCCGGCTGAGCTTGCGGGTCTCGACGGTTTCCTTCTGCATCAGGAAGCCGAGATCCGGCGCGGTGCGAATGGCCCAGGCATCGCCCACGCGCACCACTCTCACGCCACGATCCTCGTAATGCCTGCGCAGTCGCACCAGCGCCTCGGCGGGGTCGGAGCCATGCGGCATCCGCGCCTCGAGCTCGCGCACCGTCACCGGCTCGGCCGAGGCGAAGAGGATGGCCTCGACCATGCGCTCCTGCTCGGCCAGTGGCGGGGCCTCGAAGAGGGTGTCCCGCGGTCTTGCGGTCGTGTCCCCGCCCGCGTTTTCCGGAAGGTCTTCGGGGGCCTCGGTCGCTTCGGGCGCCCGGGCGCCCTCCTCTTCGGCCGCGCCCGGTCCGCCGCTGGCGGTGGCGTCAGTCTCGGTCATGGCGGGTCTCCCGTTTGCGCAGCTGGATCGGCGCGAAGGTCTCGGATTGGCGGATCTCGGCATGGCCTTCCTTCACCAGCTCGAGCGAGGCGGCGAAGGTGGCGGCGGTGGCCGAGCGCCACTTGACCGGGTCGGCCTCCCAGCCGTCGGGCAGCCAGGAGGAGATGTCGGTCCACTGCCCGGCAAAGCCCAGCAGCCCGCGCATCCGGTCGAGCGCCTGCTCCATGGTGTAGACGCTCTCGCGGTCCATCACGAAGGGGCGGAACTCGTCGCGGGTGCGGATCCGCGCATAGCCCTGCATCAGGTCCATCAGCGTGGCGGTGTAGCGCACCCGGCGGACGCGCTCCATGTCCTCGGGCAGACCACGGGCGAAGAAATCGCGCCCCAGACGATCGCGCGCCATCAGCCGCGCGGCGGCATCGCGCATCGCCTGCAGGCGCTCGAGCTGGAACGCCAGATGCGCCGCCAGTTCCTCGCCCGAGGGGCCGTCCTCGGTGGGATCGGGGGGCAGCAGCAGGCGCGATTTCAGAAAGGCGAGCCAAGCGGCCATGACGAGATAATCGGCGGCCAGCTCGATGCGCAGTGCCTTGGCCCGGTCGACAAAGGCGAGATATTGCCGCGCGAGCTCGAGCACCGAGATCTTGCGCAGGTCGACCTTCTGGGTCCGCGACAGCGTCAGAAGCAGGTCGAGCGGGCCCTCGAACCCGTCGACATCGACGATCAGCGCCTCTGCGGCAAGCCGCTCGGCGACGCTCAGCGTCTCGACAGTGCTGTCAAAATCCTCGTCTGACATCAGGCGGTCTCGGGCAGAAGCGCCTCACGCTCGGCCTTGAGCGCGTCGATGTCAAGCGCGGCCGGCGCGGTGCGGGCGCCTAGCGCCGCCTCGGCGCGGGCCTGTGCCTCTGGGCTCATCCGGCCGGCAACCTCCATCAGCGGCGCCATCTCGGCCATGTCGCCGTTGCAATGCAGTACGCAATCGCAGCCGGCGGCCAGCGAGGCAGCGCCCCGCTCGGGCACGGTTCCCGACAGCGCCTGCATCGAAATATCGTCGGTCATCAGGAAGCCGTCAAAGCCGATCTCGTCGCGGATCAGCCGGATCATCGCGGGATCGACGGTGGCAGGCGCGGTGTTGAGCCCCTCGAAGACCAGATGCGCGGTCATTCCGAGCGGCAGATCGTGGAACGGGCGGAAGGCGGCGAAGTCGATCGCTTCGAGCTCCTCGCGCGGGGCGGAGATGCGCGGCAGGTCGAGATGACTGTCGAGCTGCGCAAGCCCGTGGCCCGGCAGGTGCTTGATCACCGGCAGCACACCGCCCTGCAGGAGGCCCTGGGCCACGGCGCGGCCGATCTCGGCCACGCGTTCGGGGGTCTCGCCATAGCAGCGGTTGCGCAGGAAGGGATGGGTCGCGGCGCGGGCAACGTCGAGCATCGGCGCGCAGTTGCCGTCGATGCCAAGACCGCGCAGCTCGAGTGCGGTGATCAGGAAGCGCAGCCGCATCGCCTCGGCGGCGCTGTTGCCGAAGCGCGCCACGTCATCGAGCGGCGGCAGCCACTCGGTCGCCAACGGCGGGCGCAGGCGCTGCACCCGGCCACCCTCCTGATCGATGAAGATCGGCGCATCGCGGCCCACGGCGTCCCGCAACTCGGCGGTGAGGGCGCGGATCTGTGCGCGGCTGTCGAGGTTGCGGGCGAAGAGGATGAAGCCAAACGGATCGGTCCGGGCGAAGAAGCCGCGCTCCTCGGCTGAAAGACGCAGGCCCTCGGGCCCGAGGATCGCCGCTCCGAAACGCTGGCCGCTCACCGTGTGGTCACCGGGATGCAATCGGCGTTCTCCGCCACGAAGGCGGCGCAGAAGCGGCGCGCGTCCGAGAGGTCGGCGAAGCCGTGTGCGCGCAGGCGATAGAAGATCCTCCCGCCCGAGGTGGCGCGTTCGATGACCCGCGACTTGCCGTCCATGAACTCGCCGAAGCGGGACGAGAAGCGCTGCCACTCGCTGCGCGCGGTCTCGGGGCTGTCATAGGCACCGAGCTGCGCCAGACGGGTGCCGGCGGGCAGCGTCGTCGGGTCGATCTCGCTGGGGCCCTGCTGGGCCTCGAGCGCTGCGGCCAAGGTCGCCTCCGGCGACGGGCCGGAGGTGTTGAGCGCGGCGGGCCGGCTGGACGGTCGCAGAGAACGCACCAACGCGCCGGGCGGGCCCGCGACGGCGGCAACCTGCTCGGAGGCGTCTGCCCCCTCCTCGGCATCGGCGTCGCCGAGCGCGGTCTGCACCTCGGCATCCTCGCCCTCTGACAATGCGCTGAGCGGCTGGGCGTCGGCGGCAATCTGATCGGCCAGTGCGCGGATCATGTCACTGCCCTCAGCGGCGGGCGCGGTCTCGGCCAGTGTGCCGCCCTCGTCGTCGGTCAGCACCGCCGGTGCAGCACGATCCTGGGCCCGGCGCACCGGTTTCGGAAGCTCTGCCACGGGCAGATCCTCGTCGCTGAGCCCGGCGGGCTGCGGTGCCAACAGAAGCTGGTCGGGAACCGGCGCCGCGAGGCCGGTGCCGGCCACGTCGTTCACCGCAAGTCCCTGGTGGTCGGCGAGCGTGCCGCCCGGATCCTCGGGCGCGATGCGCATCGGCCCATCCATCGCCTGTACCACCGGAACGCCGGTGACGTCGCGCATCACCAGCTTGTAGCCCCAGACGCCGACGCCTGCGATCAGCGCCAGCGAGACCGCCGCGCCAGCCCAGTTGGTTAGCGTCGCGATCCTGTTCCCGCTCGGCGCCTGCTCATCCGCAGGCGCGTCATAGGTGAAATCCGCCATTCTGCCTCGCTGCCCCGCCGCGGCCTTGCCGCCCCGCGGGTGTTCTGCTCTGCCCGTGCTCCCGGGGCGGCGCGGCGTTCTGGCTCAGCGCATTTCTTCCACCGGGGTCACGCCCAAGATACCAAGGCCCGCGGAAATGACAACCGCGACCGCCCGCGCCAGCGCGATTTTGCTCTGGCTCAGAGCGGCGTCGTCCTGAAGGAAGCGCAGCGCGGGCTCATCGTGGCCCTTGTTCCACAACGCGTGCAGGTCCGAGGCCAATTCATTGAGCCAGATCGCGACCTTGTGGGGCTCGTGCCCCTTGGCGGCGATCTCCACCAGGCGCGGCCATTCGGCCAGTTTCTTCATCAGACCGAGCTCGGCCTCGTGGCTCAGAACCGACACATCGGCCCCGGCCAGCGCGGCGTCCGACACGTCGACGCCGGCCTCGGTTGCCTTGCGCATCACCGAGCAGATCCGGGCATGGGCGTATTGCACGTAGAACACCGGATTTTCCTTCGACTGCTCCACCGCCTTGGCGAAGTCGAAATCGAGCGAGGCGTCGTTCTTTCGGGTCAGCATGACGAAGCGGGTCACGTCGGGGCCCACCTCCTCGACCACGTCGCGCAGGGTGACGAAGGTGCCGGCGCGCTTCGACATCTTGAACGGCTCGCCGTTCTTGTACAGCTTGACCAGCTGGATCAGCTTGATGTCGAGCGGGGTCTTGCCGTCCGACAGCGCCGAGACCGCCGCCTTCATGCGCTTGACGTACCCGCCGTGATCGGCGCCGAACACGTCGATGAGCTGGTCGTAGCCGCGGCTCACCTTGTCGTAGTGATAGGCGATATCGGGGGCGAAATAGGTCCAGGCGCCATCGGATTTCATGATCGGCCGGTCGACATCATCGCCGTGCTCGGTCGACTTGAACAGGGTCTGCTCGCGCGGCTCCCAGTCCTCGGGCTTCTTGCCCTTCGGCGGCTCCAGCACGCCGCGATAGATCAGGCCCTTGGCGTCAAGGCTCTCGATCGCGGCCTCGATGCGGCCGGTGCCGTAGAGCGACTTCTCCGAGAAGAACTGGTCCATCTCGACGCCGAGCATCTTCAGATCCTCGCGGATCAGCGCCATCATCTCGTCGGTGGCGAAGTTGCGCACCTCCTCGAGCCAGACCTCTTCGGGCTGGCCGACATACCGGTCGCCGACCTGCTCCTTCAGCTTTTCGCCGACGGGGATCAGGTAGTCGCCCGGATAGGTCCCGTCGGCGAACTCGACCTCGTGACCCTGCGCCTCAAGGTAGCGCAGGTAGACCGACCGGGCGAGCACGTCGACCTGCGCGCCGCCGTCGTTGATGTAGTATTCGCGGGTGACGTCGTAGCCAGCGAAATCCAGCAGGCTCGCGAGTGCGTCGCCGAACACCGCGCCACGGGTGTGGCCCACGTGCAGCGGGCCGGTCGGGTTGGCCGAGACATACTCGACATTGACCTTCGCGCCCTGCCCCATCTGCGAGCGTCCGAAATCGGTGCCGGCGGCCAGCACGCCCTGCGGCAGCGCCTGCCAGACCGACGGCGCGAGCCGCAGGTTGAGAAAGCCCGGCCCCGCCACCTCGGCGTGGTCGACGCGGTCGTCGGCGGCGATCTTCGCGGCCAGCGCCTCGGCGATGTCGCGCGGCTTGGCCTTGGCGGGCTTGGCCAGCACCATCGCGGCATTGGTCGCCATGTCGCCATGCAGCGGGTCTCGCGGCGGCTCCACCGTGACGGCGGCTGTGGCGAGGCCCTCGGGCAGTGCGCCCTCGGCCTGCAGCGCCTCGATCGCCTGCAGGACAAGCGCGCGAATATCGGTGAAGAGGTTCATGTCAGCGTCTCCATACGGTCGGCGTTCCCTCTACCACTTCGGCGGGCAGGGTCAAATGGCCTGCGCCGCGCCCGCCACGCGCGCGTCTCCGGGGGGCTCTGCCCCCGCCCGCGCTGCGCGCTGCCTCCCCCGGGATATTTTCGGCCAGAAGAAGACAGGAGCGCAGCCCCCCTGTCTTCTCTTCGGGCTTCTCTTCGTCAAAAATACTCCCGCCGGAGGCAGGCCGGCCAGTGCGACCGGGAGATCCGCCGCGGACGGCGCGCCCGCGTCAGCCGGCCTTCATGGTGTCCTGCCCGTTCTCGTCGCGGCGGTCTTCCTTGCGCTCCTGACGCTTCGGCGCGAGGAAGAGCAGCCGCGTGCCCTCGGTCTCCTTGACCTTGGTCTCGGGCCCGAGCAGGCGCAGCGTTCCGTTCGGGCCGAGATCGGCGACCGGTACCGCTTCGGGGTTGGTCTCGCGCCATTGCGCCAGCGTAAATTCCGCCGACAGCTTGGTGACGCGGAACTCCCAGCCCTCGGCAAGCCGCGCATTGGCCTCGAAGAAGGTCTCGTCGGCGGCGAATTTCTGCCCTCCGAGCGTCGCCGGCAGGGCGTGGCGGGCCGAGGTCTCGCGCACGCGCTTGAGCTGGAACACGTGCTCGCGACCGAACTCCGGCGCGAGGTCGGTGGCCACCAGCGTGTTGTAGGCATCGTTGTCGGTGGCGGCGATGATCTTGTCGTAGCTGACGAAATCGAGCTTGTGCTCTGCGGCCTCGGACAGGATGTCGCCCCAGAAGGTCTCGAGCCCCGCCTCGCGGGCGCTGCGCAGGTGGGCGCGGTTGGGATCGGCCACCAGCACCGGCAGGTCGAGCTTCTTGAACGCCATCCCCAGCGCAACCGACCAGCGCGAGCCGCCGACGATCAGGACGCCCGGTGTCTCGGTGGCGGTCAGGCCCAGCAGCCGCGCCATCGGCGTCAGCGTGAAGCCGTGCAGCACCACGGTTGCCGCCACCAGCGCGAAGGCCAGTGGCGCGATGCGCTCGGCATCGGCCACGCCCAGCGAGGCGAGGCGCTCGCCGAAGAGCCCGGCCACCGCCACCAGCACCACGCCGCGCGGGCCGGTGAAGGCCACCAGCAGGCGCTCGCGCCACGGGATGTTGGAGAAGCCCAGGGCCGCCAGCACCGGGATCGGGCGCGCGATCAGGATGACCACCGCCACGAAGAGCGCCGCGCTCCAGTCGAGCGACAGCAGCGTCTCGCGGCTCATGTTGGCGGCGAGCAGGATAAAGACCCCCGAGACCAGCAGGATCGTGGCGTGCTCCTTGAAGCGGCGCAGCTCCTCGTAGCTCGGAAGGTTGGCGTTGGCGATCCACAGCCCCATCACGGTCACCGCCAGCAGGCCGCTCTCGTGCAGCAAGCTGTCGGAGAGCGCGAACACCCCGAGCAGCAGCACGAAGAGCACCGGCACCTTCATGTATTCCGGCACCAAGGCGTTGCGGAAGGCGCGCGCCAGCCCCCAGCCGCCGGCGACACCCAGAGCGATCGCCACCGCCACGCCCAGCACCATCTGCAGCACCGCGTCGCCCGCGGTCTCGGCGTTGTTGAGAACGATCACCACCTCGAAGGCCAGCACCGCCGCCAGCGCGCCCACGGGGTCGTTGACGATGGCCTCCCATTGCAGCAGCGCCGCCGGGCGGCGCTTGAGCCGGGCCTGTCGCAGGAGCGGCGCGATCACCGTGGGGCCGGTGACGATCATGATGCCGCCGAACACCGCCGAGACTTCCCATGACAGCCCCGCGGCCCAGTGCAGCGCCGCCGTCGAGGCCGCCCAGCCCAGCGGCCCGCCGACCAGAACCAGTCGTCGCACGCCCGTTGCGGCATCGCTGAGCGACTGGAAGTTCAGCGTCATGCCGCCCTCGAAGAGGATGATCGCCACGGCGATGGCCAGCATCGGCTGCATCAGCGTGCCGAAATCCTCGGACGGGTTGAGCACCCCCAGCCCCGGCCCGATCGCGAGGCCCGCCACCAGCATCAGCACGATGGCGGGCATCCTGAGCCGCCACGCCAGCCATTGCGAGCCGACGCCGAGCGCGCCCACAAGCGCAAATCCAATCACCGGGTCGAGACCCGCGGTTTCAGCCACTGCCATCGTCTTCCTTTCACTCGAACGCCACCCTGACGGGCACACGCAAGGGCGCGCAGGCAGAGGCCCGCGCGCCGGACACCATCAGATGTGTCGAAAGGCGGTGCTGTCCAGTGAATCCGGCGACGCGGCGCCGGCTCAGCGCACGTCGTGCAGGATGTCCACGCCCATCAGCCGCGAATGGGCCTGCAGCGCATAGCGGTCGGTCATGCCGGCGATGTAGTCGCAGACCAGCCGCGCCAGCGCGGTCTCGTCCTCGGCCGCCGCGATCTCGGCATGCCAGCGCTCGGGCAGCAGCGACGGCGTCGCCATGAACAGCGGAAAGAGGTCATAGACCACCTGCGTGACCTTGGTGCGGATCTCCATCACCGAGGGCGCGCGGTACATGCGGCGGAACAGGAAGCTGCGGATCTCCTTGAGTTGCACCCACATGTCATCGGAGAACGCGATCACCGGGCGGCCAAGATCGCGGATCGCCTGCGGCCCGTCCGGCGCGGCGGCCTCGAGCCGGGCGCGGCTGGTGTCGATCACGTCCGAGACCATGTAGCCGAACACCCTCCGCAGCGCCTCGTGGCGGCGGCGATAGGCGTCGAGACCGGGATAGAGCCGGTCGACCTCGGCATAGGCCGGGCCGATCAGCGCCAGCTCGGCGATTTCGGCCTCGGTGAACAGGCCGGCGCGCAGCCCGTCCTGCAAATCGTGGTTGTTGTAGGCGATGTCATCCGACAGCGCCGCCACCTGCGCCTCGCCGCTGGCATGGGTGTGCAGCTCGAGATCGTGGCGGGCGTTGTACTCGGCCAGCGTCACCGGCAGATCCTCGCCCTCGGCCAGCGGCAGCAGCGGGCCGTTGTGCTTTGCAATGCCCTCGAGCGTGTCCCACGTGAGGTTGAGACCGTCGAATTCAGCATAGTGACGCTCGAGCGAGCTGACGATATGCAGCGCCTGTGCGTTGTGATCGAAGCCGCCATAGGGCGCCATCAGTTCGTGCAGCGCGTCCTCTCCGGTGTGGCCGAAGGGCGTGTGGCCAAGGTCGTGCGCCAGAGCCACCGCCTCGGTGAGATCGGTGTTGAGCCCCAGCGCGTTCGACATGGTGCGCGCCACCTGCGCCACCTCGATCGAGTGGGTCAGCCGCGTGCGGAAGAAATCGCCCTCGTGCTCGACGAAGACCTGCGTCTTGTGCTTGAGCCGGCGGAAGGCCGAGGAGTGGATGATGCGATCCCGGTCGCGCTGGAAGCAGGAGCGGAACGCGCTCTCTTCCTCGGGCACGCGTCGTCCGCGAGCGTGCTGTGGATCGCAAGCGTAGATCGCCATGCGCGTTCGCCTTCATGTCTGTCGCGGGCCGGATCGTTTCGCCCGGTTGCCGCCTGTCCTTGAGATCCCTATATTCGACAAGTCCGCCAAGATAAACCGTTGGGAGTCTTGCCATGAATCTGCCCCCCAAAGTCACAGACCGTGCCTTTGCCCGCCTTCACGAGATCGGCGCCCATGCCCAGGGAAAGGCCCTGCGCGTGGCCATTGAGGGTGGCGGCTGCTCGGGCTTCCAGTACGAGATCAAGCTCGACGATCCGGCCGACGACGATCTGGTGCTCGAAGGCTCCGGTGAACAGGTGGTGATCGACGAGGTCTCGCTGCCGTTCCTCACCAACGCGGTGATCGATTTCTCCGAGGAGCTGATCGGCGCGCGCTTCGTGATCGAGAACCCGAACGCCACCAGTTCCTGCGGCTGCGGCACCAGCTTCTCGATGTGAGCGCCTGCAGCGACAGCTGAGAAGAACGCCGCAACGCATTGAAACCGAAAGAACAGATACACCCCCGCGAGCGCTGCCCGCGGGGGTGTATGGTCTTTGGTGGCGACGGGCGCTTGCCGGTCAGTCGATGTCGAACACCACCCCCTGCGCCAGCGGCAGCTCGCGCGAGTAGTTGATGGTGTTGGTGGCCCGCCGCATGTAGGCGCGCCACGCGTCCGAGCCGCTCTCGCGGCCACCGCCGGTTTCCTTCTCGCCTCCGAAGGCACCGCCGATCTCGGCCCCCGAGGTGCCGATATTGACGTTGGCGATGCCGCAATCCGAGCCACGCGCCGAGAGGAACAGCTCCATCTCGCGCAGGTCGGTGGTGAAGATCGACGACGACAGCCCGCCGCCCACCGCGTTGTGCGCCTCGAGTACGTCGTCGAAATCGGAATAGGTCATCACGTAGAGAATCGGCGCGAAGGTCTCGCGCAGCACCGGGCCGGCCTGCTCGGGCATCTCGACCAGCGCCGGCTTGACGTAGAAGGCGCTCTCCGGTCCGACGCTTTCACGAGCGCCGCCGTGGACCCGGCCGCCCAGCGCCCGGGCCTCGCCCAGCGCGTCCTGCATCGCCTCGAAGGCGGCGCCATCGATCAGAGGGCCGACAAGCGCCTGCGTCTCGAGCGGGTTGCCGACGGAGACCGAGGCATACGCCTTTTGCAGCGCCGGCACGATCTGGTCATAGATGTTTTCATGCACGAAGAGCCGGCGCATGGTGGTGCAACGCTGCCCGGCGGTGCCCATGGCCCCGAAGGCGATGGCCCGCAGTGCCATGTCGAGATCTGCCGAGGGGCAGACGATGCCGGCATTGTTGCCGCCAAGCTCGAGGATGCAGCGCCCGAAGCGTTCCGCCACGCGCGGGCCGACGATGCGGCCCATGCGGGTCGAGCCGGTGGCCGAGATCAGCGCGACGGAGGGGCTGTCGGTCAGCACCTCGCCCAGCGCCGGGCCGCCTACGAGTACCTGCGAGAGCCCCTCGGGCGCGTCGTCGCCAAAACGTTCCACTGCCCGCTCGAAGACCGCCTGGCAGGCCAGCGCGGTCAGCGGGGTCTTCTCGGAGGGCTTCCAGACCACCGGGTCGCCGCAGACCAGCGCCAGCGCCGCGTTCCAGCACCACGGCGCGCAGGGGAAGTTGAACGCGGTGATGATGCCCACCACGCCCAGCGGGTGCCATGTCTCCATCATACGGTGCCCCGGCCGCTCGGTGGCGATGGTGAGGCCGTAGAGCTGGCGCGACAGGCCGACGGCGAAATCGCAGATGTCGATCATCTCCTGTACCTCGCCGGCCCCTTCCGAGGGTGACTTCCCCGCCTCGATAGACACCATCCGTCCGAGATCCTCCTTCGAGGCGCGCAGCTCTTCGGCGAACAGGCGCACCAGCTCGCCCCGGCGCGGGCCGGGCACCATGCGCCAGTGACGGAAGGCCACTGCGGCACGGCTCACCGCCGCCTCGGCATCGGCGGCGCTCTGGGGGGTGACCGAGGCCACGGTCTCGCCGGTGAGCGGAGAGACCACCTCCATGCCGCCGGCAACATCGAGCGACGTGGTGGCGCCGCAGGCCTGCAAGGTGCGCGCGGTGAGGGCGGAAAGCGGTTCGGTGAGCATCGGGGAGAGACTCCTTCGTCTGTCGGAAAGCACTGTCCAAAGACGCTACATCCCCCCGCGCCCTACCCCCAACGATGGATGCAACTGCCCCCATGCGCGCCGCGCATGGCGTTTCAGATCAGCGCCAGCACATGGCTCGCGATGGCGGTGTCCTGTATTCCGGTGCCGGTGAGATCGGCGATGGTGATCTGCTCCGGATCGGTGCGCCCGGGATGGGCCCCTGTGATCACCTGCCCGAGCTCAGGGAGGTTCGCACCGTCGGCCAGCACACCGGCCTCGAGCGCGCCGCGCAACTCTCCCATCAGCCTGGTCTGGCTCACACGGTCGGCAACATAGAGATCGGCCCGCGCCAGACAGGCGGGCTCCAGCTCGGCCTTGCCGGCCTGATCGCTCCCCATGGCGGTGACATGCTGCCCGGCGCGCAGCCACTCTGCCCTGAGGATCGGCTCGGTCGCGGGCGTGGTGGTGACGATCACGTCGGCAAAGCCCGCCGCCTCCGCGGGATCGGCAGAGGCGCGCACGTTCAGCGCGTCGTCCGAGAGATCCGCTGCCAGCGCCTGTGCCTTGGCGGGATCGCGGGCCCAGATCACCGCCTTGCGGATCGGGCGCACGAGGCGCAACGCCTGAAGCTGTAGCCGCGCCTGAAGCCCCGCCCCGAAAATCGCCGCCCGGCGTGCATCGGTCGGCGCGAGATGTCGGGCCGCCACGCCCCCGGCGGCGGCGGTGCGGATGTCGGTGAGATAGCCATTGTCGAGCAACACCGCCTGCACGCGTCCGGTCTCGGTCGAGAGCACCACCATGAGCCCGGAGGTCGAGGGCAACCCCTTGGCGGGATTGTCGAAGAACCCGGGCGAGATCTTCACCGCGAAGCCCGGCAGCCCCGGCACGTAGGCGGTCTTCACATCCACCTCTCCATTCACCTGCGGCATGTGCATCGACAGGATCGGCGGCATCTGCACCCCGCCGCGCGCCAGCGTGGCGAAGGCAGTCTCGATCACGTCGACGATGGTGATGTCGAGATGCACATGCGCGCGCAGCTCCGGTTCGTGCAGGATGCGAATGTCGCTCATGGGTCCTCCGTCAGTCCGCTGTTGCCCGAGCGTCCCGCGAATGCGCCGCCATGTCCAGCGCCGCACCCCGGCTTGGCGACCATGCCCCGCGGTCCAGATTGACAAACCGCGCCCATCCCGGAACAAGCGAGGGATGCAGTCCACCCGCCTCGATCACAGAGACATCGCCATCCTCGCCACGCTCAGCCGCGAGGGCCGTATCGCCAAGACCGAACTGGCGGCGCGGGTGAACCTCTCGCCCACCCCCTGCTGGGAACGCATGAAGCGGCTCGAAAAGGCCGGCTACATCACCGGCTACCGGGCCGAGATCGACCTTGCCGCGCTCGGGGCCCATGTGCAGGTCTTCGTGACCGTCGAGCTCGAGAGCCACAAGGCCGAGAGCTTCCAGCTCTTCGAGCGCACAGTGGCCCGGATGGACCAGATCACCGGCTGCTGGGCGATCGGCGGCGGCTATGACTACCTCATGCAGGTGGTCACAACCGATGTCGCGACCTTCCAGGAGATGATGGACGGGCTGCTGGAGAGCCGCGCCGGGGTGCGGCGCTATTACAGCTACATCGTCACCAAGCCGGTAAAGGCCGATCCCCCTGCCATGGGGCTGTTGCGCGGCGCCCCCTGAGCGCGGCGCGAGACAGGCAGAGAGTTTCTCTCCGCTCATCGGAGGCCGCGCGGCCCCAATCCCAAGGGTGCCGACCGGCCTTCCGCGACCAAGCCGCGCCTGCCCTCGGCGCTCGTCCAGCGACCTCGTCGCCAAGCCGGTGACCGCCTGTCGCCCTGCGCTGCACCGGCAGCGCCTTCGATGGCGCCCAGCCAGACGACCAGAGAATTCCTCTCCGCACTGCAGCGAAAACGGAGAGAAAATTTCTTCACCCGCGAGAAACTCCGGAGAAATCCTCTCCCCCGTCCGATGTATCCTGAGGACACTCAGGAGGTGTTGCCCATGACCGATCTCTCGAACAGCCCGACCCTCGGCCTTGCCGATCCCGCCCTCATGCCCAATGCCGGCGATTTCCCCGGTGGAGGCCGTCTTGCCGTGCGCGACCCGGCCACCGGGCAGCTTGTCGCCAAGGTGGCGATGAGCGAGGCCGATGGCGCCCGTGCCGCCGTTGATGCCGCCCATGCTGCCTTTGCCGATTGGGCGCTGACCCTGCCACAGGACCGCGCCGCGATCCTGCACCGCTGGCACGCGCTGATCGTCGAGGCCCAGGAAGACCTCGCCCGCATCATGACCGCCGAACAGGGCAAGCCGATCAGCGAGGCCCGTGGCGAGATCGACTACGCTGCGAGCTTCGTGCAATTCTACGCCGAAGAGGCGCTGCGCCCCAATATCGAGGGGGTCACCAGCCACCTGCCGGATGCCGAGATGGAGCTCTGGCGCGAGCCGGTGGGTGTGGCCGCCCTCGTCACCCCGTGGAACTTCCCCTGCGCGATGATCACCCGCAAGGCCGCCGCGGCGCTTGCCGCCGGCTGCACCGTGGTCATTCACCCCTCTGCCGAGACCCCGCTCTCGGCGCTGGCACTGGCCGAGCTGGCCCGCCGCGCGGGCTTCCCTGAAGGTGTGGTCAACACGGTGATCGGCGACGCCGCCGCCATTGTCGGCGAATGGACCGCCGACACCCGCGTCCGTGCGCTCTCGTTCACCGGGTCGACCGAGGTCGGGCGGCTGCTCTACCGGCAATCCGCCGACACGGTGAAGCGGCTGGTGCTGGAGCTTGGCGGCCACGCCCCCTTCATCGTCTTCGACGACGCCGACCTCGACCGCGCCGTCACCGAGGCGGTGAAGGCCAAGTTCGCCACGTCCGGTCAGGACTGCCTCGGCGCCAACCGGTTCTACATCCAGCGCGCCGTCTATGACGACTTCTGCGCCCGCTTCACCAAGGCGGTGGAGGCGCTCACCTTGGGCCACGGCATGGACGATCCCGAGATCGGCCCGCTGATCCACGAGCGCGCCATCGAAAAGCAGCAGGCGCAGGTCGCCGACGCCGTCGAGAAGGGCGCCAGGCTGCTCGCCGGGGGCAAAGTCTCCGAAAGCCACGGCCCGCTGTTCTTCGCGCCCACGGTGCTCGCCGACGTGCCCGACAGCGCCGCGATCATGTCGGAGGAGAATTTCGGCCCCGTTGCGCCGCTCATCGTCTTCGACGACGAGGCCGAGGTGATCGCCCGCGCCAACAACACCGAGTACGGGCTCGTGGCCTATGTCCACAGCCTCGACCCGCGCCGCATCTACCGCCTCACGAGGGCGCTGCAATTCGGCATGGTCGCGGTCAACCGCACCAAGGTCACCGGCGCGCCGATCCCGTTCGGCGGCACCAAGCAGTCCGGGCTTGGCCGCGAGGGCGCCCGGCAGGGCCTCGAGGCCTTCACCGACATCAAATACGTCTGCCGCGACTGGGGCTGAGCCCCGCGCGCCTGAAGAACACCAAGAAGGAACGATCCATGCTGACGAATGACCAACTGGGCAAGTGGGACCGCGAGAGCTTTTTCCACCCCTCCACCCATCTCGGCCAGTTCGCCCGCGGCGAGGCGCCCCAGCGTATCGTCACCGGCGGCGAAGGCGTCTACATCACCGACCGCGACGGCAACCGCCTGCTCGACGGTTTCGCCGGGCTCTACTGCGTGAACGTGGGCTATGGCCGCACCCAGATCTCCGAGGCGATCGCCAAGCAGGCGCATGAGCTGGCCTATTACCACGCCTATGCCGGCCACGGCTCCGAGGCCTCGATCACGCTGGCCAAGATGGTCATGGACCGGGCGCCGGATCACATGGCGCGGGTCTATTTCGGACTTGGCGGCTCGGATGCCAACGAGACCAACATCAAGCTGGTCTGGTACTACAACAACATCCTTGGCCGCCCCGAGAAGAAGAAGATCATCTCGCGCTGGCGCGGCTATCACGGGTCGGGCCTGATGACCGGCTCGCTCACCGGGCTCGAGCTGTTCCACAAGAAGTTCGACCTGCCGCTGGCGCAGGTGGTACATACCGAGGCGCCCTATTACTACCGCCGGCCCGAGGGCATCGAGAGCGAGGCGGAGTTCGTCGCACATTGCGTGGCCAAGCTCGAGGAGCTGATCGCCGCAGAGGGCGCCGACACCATCGCCGCCTTCATCGGCGAGCCGGTGCTGGGCACCGGTGGCATCGTGCCGCCGCCCGCGGGCTACTGGCCGGCGATCCAGGAGGTGCTCGACCGCCACGACATCCTGCTCATCGCCGACGAGGTGGTGACCGGCTTCGGACGACTCGGCTCGATGTTCGGCTCGGATCACTACGGCATGAAGCCCGACCTGATCACCTCGGCCAAGGGGCTGACCTCGGCCTACGCGCCGCTCTCGGCCACCATCGTCGGCCAGCGCATGTGGGACGTGCTGTGCCAGGGCACCGACGAGTACGGCGTGCTGGGCCATGGCTGGACCTACTCGGCCCACCCGATCGGCGCCGCTGCCGGCATCGCCAACCTGCAGCTGATCGACGAGCTGAACCTGGTGCGGAACGCCGCAGAAACCGGCGCTTACCTGACCGAGACCATGCGCGCCGCCCTTGGCGATCATGCCCATGTGGGCGAGGTCCGCGGCGAGGGTATGCTCTGTGCGGTGGAACTGGTGAAAGACCGCGACGGGCGCCGTTTCTTCGACGCCTCCGAGGGCAAGGGCGCCAAGGTCGTGTCCGCCATGCTCGAACGCGGCGTGATCGCGCGGGCCATGCCGCAGGGCGACATTCTGGGCTTCGCCCCGCCGCTCTGCCTGAGCCGCGCCGAGGCCGACGAGATCGTCTCGGTCACCCGCGACGCGGTGGCCAGCGTGCTCGGCTGAGCGACATCGGGGCGCCCGGCAGACGGGCGCCCCACTTGCGCGGCGCGGTCGGGAGGGGCACAAGGACCGCGCCGCAACCTTCGGAGTGCCCCATGAAGACCTGCATCGCCACGTCCGACTTCTTCGTCCCGGGCGAGACCTTCATCAACCGCCATATCGAGCACATCTTCGGCGGCGAGACCTGCGTGCTCACCGGGCGCTTCAACGGCACCGATCCGCTCGGCAAGCCGATCTTCGAGCGCCGCGCGCCGCTCTCGACGGCTGATCGCCTGCGCGCGCCCTTTGCCATGGGCTGGAACGCGCTCACCGAGAGCACCGGCCGCCTTCCCTTCGGTGACAACAAGGCGCGCCTGCGCGACTGGCTGCGCGCTCAGGAGGTCGAGGTGATCCTCGCCGAGTTCGGCACCCAGGCGCTGGTGGTGGCCAAGCTGGCACAGGAAATGGACCTGCCCTGCTTCACCTATTTCCGCGGCACCGATGCCAGCTTCGCGCTGCGCTCGAACAAGACCGTGCGCGCCTACAAGCACATGATGCCGCGGCTCGCCGGCGTGTTCTCGGTCTCGCAATTCCTGCTCGACAACCTCGCCCGCCACGGCGTCAGCCATCCCAACGCCCATGTGGTGCCCTCGGGCGTCGACATTCGCCGCTTCACCCCGGCCGAGAAGACCCCGGGCTCGTTCCTCGCGGTGGGCCGCATGGTCGAGAAGAAGGCCCCTCAGGTGACGCTGCGCGCCTTCGCAAGCGCCGCCAGGGGCCGCGACGCGCATCTCACCTTCATCGGCGACGGCCCCCTGCTCGAGACCTGCAAGGCGATGGCCACTGAGCTCGGCGTGGGCCCGCAGGTCACCTTCACCGGCGCCCTGCCCCATGACGAGGTGCGCCAGCACCTCATGGGTACCGAAATCTTCCTTCAGCACTCGGTCACCGCCAAGAACGGCAACACCGAGGGCCTGCCAACCGCGATCCAGGAAGCCCTGGCCTGCGGCTGCATCACTCTCTCGACCATCCACGCCGGCATCCCCGAGGCGGTGGAGGATGGCGTCAACGGCCTGCTGGTGCCCGAATGGGACGAAGATGGCTTTGCTGCACGCATCGCGCAGCTTCTGGACATGGAGGACCGCTCCGCCATGACCCGCGCCGCCCGCGACACCGCCGTCGCCCGGTTCGACAACGCCGTCCTACTGGAAAAGGTCGAGCGCATCATCCGCGACACCCTCGCCTGAGCGCCCATTCCCCAAACGCACCGCCCGGCCGCAGGGGCCTGCCTGCCTCCGGCGGGGATATTTTGGGCCAGAAGAAGACAGGGGCGCCGCGCCCTCATCTTCTCTGGTTCGAAAATACCTCGGGGGAGTCGTGGCGAAGCCGCGGCGGGGGCAGCGCCCCCAATCAGCCTCTCCACCCGCGCCGCAGCAATCGCTTGCATCCCGATCCGCTTCCGGCCAGATTATGAACACTTGTTCATTTCCATAACGGCAGGGAGGGCCCGACATGGATTTCGCGCTGAGCGAGGAGCAGACGGCGATCTTCGACATGGCCTACGGCTTCGGCCAGGAACACGTAGCGCCCAACGCCATGGCCTGGGAAGCCGAGGGCACGATCCCGAAAGAGCTCTGGACCGAGATCGGCCAGCTTGGCCTCGGCGGCATCTATGTCAGCGAGGAGAACGGCGGCTCGGGGCTGAGCCGTCTCGACGCCACGCTGGTCTTCGAGGCGCTCAGCATGGCCTGCCCTGCGGTGGCGGCCTTCCTGTCGATCCACAACATGTGCGCCAAGATGATCGACCGCTACGGCTCCGACGATCTGCGCGCGCGCTACCTGCCGAAGGCGCTGACCATGGAGACGGTGCTCTCCTACTGCCTGACCGAGCCCGGCTCGGGCTCGGACGCGGCCGCGCTCGCCACCCGCGCCGAGGCGTCCGGGAACGGCTACAGCCTTACCGGCACCAAGGCCTTCATCTCCGGCGGCGGGTATTCCGACGCCTATATCGTCATGGCCCGCACCGGCGAGGCCGGCCCGCGCGGCATCTCGGCGCTGGTGGTCGACGACGGCACCGAGGGGCTGAGCTTTGGCGGGCTCGAGGCCAAGATGGGCTGGAAGGCGCAGCCCACGCGGCAGGTCCAGATGGACGGCTGCCCGGTTCCCGCCGGCAACCTGCTGGGCGAAGAGGGCAAGGGCTTTCGCTACGCCATGGCCGGGCTCGACGGCGGACGCCTCAACATCTCGGCCTGCTCGCTCGGCGCGGCGCAGGCGGCGCTGGACGCGACCCTGGCCTACATGGCCGAGCGTCGCGCCTTCGGCCAGAGCATCGACCAGTTCCAGGCACTGCAGTTCCGCCTTGCCGACATGGAGATCGAGTTGCAGGCCGCCCGCACCTTCCTGCGCCAGGCCGCGTGGAAGCTCGACACCGGCGCGCCGGATGCCACCAAGTTCTGCGCCATGGCGAAGAAATTCGTCACCGAGGCGGGCTCGAAGATCGCCGACCAGTGCCTGCAGCTGCATGGCGGTTACGGCTATCTCGCGGATTACGGCATCGAAAAGATTGTCCGCGACCTGCGGGTGCACCAGATCCTCGAGGGAACCAACGAGATCATGCGCATGATCGTGGCGCGAAGCCTGATCTCGTCCTGACCGAACACACGCGCAAGGCACCACTCACGCCGCGCTCTGGCAGGTCCCGCGAGGGGCCAGCCGCCCACAATGCCCCGACCTGCCGAGGAGCCCCATGAGCGACACCCACATCCGCACCCATGGCCGCGCCGGCCACATCACCCTCACCCGGCCCAAGGCGCTGAACGCGCTGAGCTATGACATGTGCATGGAGATCGAGGCCGCGCTCGACGCCTGGCGCGACGACGAAGCGGTCGCGCTGGTGATCCTTGATGCCGAGGGCGAGAAGGCGTTCTGCGCCGGCGGCGACATCGCCGAGATCTACCGCGCCGGACTGAAGGGCGCGTTCGATGCCGGCCGCACCTTCTGGCGCGATGAGTACCGGATGAACGCCAAGCTCTCGGAGTATCCCAAGCCCATCGTCAGCTTCCTGCACGGTTTCGTCATGGGCGGCGGCGTCGGGCTTGGCGGGCACGTGTCGCACCGGGTGATCGGCGAGAGCGCCCAGATCGCCATGCCGGAATGCGGCATCGGCTTCGTGCCCGATGTCGGCGGCTCGCTGCTGCTGGCCCGCGCCCCGGGCCGGCTCGGCGCCTATCTCGGCCTCACCGCTGCGCGCATGGGTCCGGGTGATGCGCTCCACGCGGGCTTTGCCGATCTCTTCGTTCCCGAGGCGCGCTGGGAGGCGCTCAAGTCCGAGCTGGCCAAGACCGGCAGCATCGCCGCGCTCGACGCCGAGGCGCAGCCCGCGCCCGAAAGCCCGCTGGCCACAGCTCAAAGCGAGATTGACCAGCTCTTCGCCTCCGACAGCCTGCCCGAGATCAAGGCGGCGCTGGACGGCGCGCAAGGCGAGATCGCCGAGCGCGCCGCCAAGGCGGTGGACCGCAACGCGCCGCTCTCGATGGCCCTGACGCTGGCGATGCTGGCGCGGCTGCGCGCCGCAGACGCCGACATCCGCAGCGCGCTCAAGCAGGAATTCCGGGTCTCGCACCGCATCGTCGAGGAGGGCGAGTTCCTCGAGGGCGTGCGGGCGCAGATCATCGACAAGGACCGCAACCCGCGCTGGCGCCTCTCCATCGAAGAGGTGACGGAGGATCGGATTGCCGCCATGCTGGCGCCGCTCGGAGACGCAGAACTGGCGCTCTGAGAGGCGCTGCGCGAGGGAGGAGAGACACCATGAAGATCGCATTTATCGGGCTCGGCAACATGGGCGCGCCGATGGCCGCCAACCTGTCCAAGGCCGGCCACGAGGTCACCGGCTTCGACGTGGCCGGTGCCACGGCGGAGGGCGTGGGCACCGCCGCCTCCGGCCCCGAAGCGGCGACCGGCGCCGACGTCGTCATCACCATGCTGCCCAACGGCCAGATCCTGCGCAGCGTCGCCGCGGAGGTGATCCCGGCCATGTCGCCCGGCGCGGTGCTGCTCGACTGCTCGACCGTCGATGTCGAGAGCGCCCGCGCGGTGGCGGACCAGGCCGCCGAGGCCGGTCTCGGCGCGCTCGACGCGCCGGTCTCGGGCGGCATCGGCGGCGCCTCGGGTGGCACGCTGACCTTCATGGTGGGCGGCTCGGACGAGGCTTTTGCCAAGGCCAGGCCGCTCTTCGACATCATGGGCCAGAAGGCGGTGCATTGCGGCCCCTCGGGCAATGGCCAGGCGGCGAAGATCTGCAACAACATGATCCTCGGTGTCACCATGATTGCCACCTGCGAGGCCTTTGCGCTGGCCGACAAGCTCGGCCTGTCGCGAGAGGCGATGTTCGACGTGGTCTCGACCTCGTCGGGTTATTCGTGGTCGATGAACGCCTATTGCCCGGCGCCGGGCGTCGGGCCGCAATCCCCCGCCGACAACGGCTACAAACCCGGCTTCGCTGCCGAGCTGATGCTCAAGGATCTGGGCCTGTCGCAGCAGGCCGCCGAGGCGGCGGATGCCGACACGCCCATGGGCCAGCGTGCGCTCGAGCTCTACCGCGCCTTCGTCGAGGACGAGGGCGGCACGGGGCGCGATTTCTCCGCCATGCTGCCGCGCTTCGAGAAGCGTGGTCGCGGCTAGGCCATCGCACGGGGGCGCGGCATCGCGCCCCTCTTTCCGCAACCGGGCTTTCGCGCCATTCTGCGCGCCATGAGCTGGACCGAGATTCCCCCGCAGATCGCCGCGCTTTCGCCCGAGGGCCGCGCCGCGCTGGCGCAGCTGTCGCCGTTCGAGGCGCCGCGCGGCACCGTGCTGTTCCGCCCCGGCGAGGCGGTGCGCGGGTTCGTCATCGTGCTTGCCGGGCGCGTCGATGTCTGCCTCACCGGCCCCACCGGGCGCGACATCCTGCTCTACGCGGTCGAACCGGGCCAGAGCTGCGTGCAATCCACCCTCGGGCTCTTGGGGGGCGAGGACTACTCCGGCGAGGCCGTGACCCGCGGCGACAGCCGGCTGGTGCTGATCCCCCGCGCGCTGTTCCTGCGGCTGATGGCCGAGGAGGCCGGGTTCCGGGAATTCGTCTTCTCGGCCTTCGCGCAGCGCATGCAGAGCATGATGCATCTACTTGAAAAAGTGGCGTTTCAGCGGGTGGAGTGCCGTCTCGCCGAGGCGCTCCTTGCCCAGGCTGAGGGCGACATTCTGCACGCCACCCATGCCGAGATCGCCACGATGATCGGCTCCGCCCGCGAGGTGGTGTCGCGCCGGCTCGACGCGCTGGCGCGGCGCGGCATCGTGGCGCTTGACCGTGGCGCGGTGCGCCTGCTCGACCGTGATACCCTGCGCGCCATCGCCGCCGCCACCGGTTGAGGCGCGCGTCGTTCCGCTGTCGATTCCCGGCGCGGGCCCTGTTAGAAGAGCCCCAAAAGGACATGGTACATGGTCACGCTCGACATCTTTTCCGACCCGATCTGCCCCTGGTGCTACATCGGCAAAGCCCTCCTCGACCGCGCCCTGCTCGACGAGCCGGATCACCCGTTCACCATCCGCTGGCGGCCCTTCATGCTGAACCCAGACATGCCCGCCGAGGGCATGGACCGGCGCGCCTATCTCGAGGCTAAGTTCGGCGGCAAGGAGGGGGCGGTGCAGGCCTACATGCCGGTGGCCGAGCATGCCACCAAGGCAGGGCTGACGCTGAACCTCGACGCCATCGAGACCACCCCCTCGACCGTTGACGCCCACCGCCTGATCCACTGGGCCGGCATCGAGGGTGTTCAGACCGCCGTGGTCTCGTCGCTGTTCCGGGCCTATTTCGTCGATGGCCGCGACATCGGCGACCGCGAGGTGCTGGCCGACATCGCCGACGGGTGCGGGCTCGATGCCAGCCTGATCCAGCGCCTGCTGGCCTCCGACGCGGACCGGCGCGAGATCGTCGAGATGGATGCCACGGCGCGCGGCATGGGCGTGACCTCGGTGCCGACCTTCGTGGTCGCCGGCCAGCACGCGGTGCCCGGCGCGCAGCCCACCGAGCTCTGGTCCAAGGTCATCGCGGAGATCCGCGAAGGCGCCGCCTGAACCGGCCGCGCCCGCGGCGGCACACCGGCGAGAGGCCGCCGAGCGACGGCTCATGCGGGCGGCGCATGGCCGGGTTGCGCGTGTTTCCGACAGATCCGCGGTTGTGCCGGTATACCGTTTTCCGCTAGCCCGGCGATAGCGGTAAACCGGCCCGCCGCCGGCAGCGGATGCTGCACCGGCGTGGCCCTGCAAAACTCAGAGGTCACATGCGGTCTGTTCCCGGACGGGTCGAGTTCATCGCGCTTCTCGCGATGCTCTTCGCCACCATCGCCTTCTCCATCGACGCCATGCTCCCGGCCCTGCCCGAGATCGGCGCCGACCTGACGCCCGACGCGATCAACCGCGCGCAGCTGGTGGTAACCAGCTTCGTCTTCGGCATGGGTATCGGCACCTTCTTCACCGGGCCGCTTTCGGACGCGTTCGGGCGCAAGCCGGTGCTGCTGGGCGGCGCCGCGCTCTATGTCGTGGCCTCGATCCTCGCCGCCTATGCCGAGACGCTCGAGCTGCTGCTGGCGGCCCGCCTGATGCAGGGGCTGGGCGCGGCAGGGCCGCGGGTGGTGGCGCTCGCCATCGTGCGCGACCTCTACTCGGGGCGCGAGATGGCGCGGATCATGTCCTTCGTGATGATGGTCTTCACCCTGTTCCCGGCGCTGGCCCCCTCGATCGGCGCGGTGATCATCGACGCCACCAGCTGGCGCGGCATCTTCTGGGCCTTCGTGCTGTTTTCAAGCATCGCCTCGATCTGGCTGATGGTCCGCCTGCCCGAGACCCACCCGCGCGAGAACCGCCGCCCGTTCCGGCTCGAGGCCTTTCGCGCGTCTTTGGCCGAGCTGTTCAGCCACCGGGTGGTGCTGATTTCGATCGGCGTGCAGGCGCTGATCTTCGCGATGCTGTTCTCGATGATCTCCACCGTGCAGCAGATCTACGACATCAGCTTCGGGCGCGCCGACAGCTTCCCGATCTGGTTCGGCGGCGTGGCGATCCTCGCCGCCTCGGCCAGCGTGCTGAACGCGGCGCTGGTGATGCGGCTGGGGATGCGCTTCCTGATCACCGCGATGTTGGCGGTGCAGGTGGTCATGGCCGGTATCACCCTTGCGCTCTTTGCCTTCGGCCTGTCCGGCACGCTGGGCTTTGCGCTGTTCCTGGTCTGGCAGCTCTCGGTGTTCTTCCAGATGGGTCTGACCGTGGGCAACATCAACGCCATCGCCATGGAACCGGTCGGGCACATCGCCGGGCTCGCCGCGTCGGTGATCGGAGCGGTGGCGACGGTGGCCGGTGTGCTGATCGCGGTGCCGAACGGGCTGATGTTCGATGGCACCCCGGTGCCGTTGGCGGCGGGGATCTTCGTCGAGGCGATCCTGGCGCTGTTGCTGATGCGCTGGCTGCTGCGCGCGGAGGCGGCCGAGGCGGCCTGACCCGCCCCGGGCGGCGACGGCCCGTTCGCTCACGCGCTCTTTCGATGGCTGGCTGCGGGCGTGTCCTCGCCTTCGAGGTTGAAGGCCCCCATCTCGGCCAGCAGCTCGCGCGCGTGGCTGCGCAACCGCAGCCCCATCGCGGCCATCTCCTCGCTGAGTCCTGCGGTATCCTGCGTCTCGGAATCGAGCCGCGCCAGCGTCTGAGACAAATCCGACATGCCGCCGGACTGGCCGCGGCTTTCGTCTCGGATCTCCGAGATCATGCCGCTGACCGCGCTGACCTCGTCGACGATGCTCGACAGGCGCGCTCCGGCCTCGTTCACCAGCCGCGCGCCATTGGTCACCTGCGCCTCGCTGTCGAGGATCAGCGTCTTGACCCCGGCAGCGGCCTCGGAGGTGCGCTGCGCCAGCTGCCGGACCTCGGCGGCGACCACCGCGAAGCCCTTGCCGCTTTCGCCAGCGCGGGCGGCCTCGACCCCGGCGTTGAGGGCGAGAAGATTGGTCTGGAACGAGATGTCGTCGATCAGGTCGATGATCTTGCCGACCTCGGACGAGCTCTGCTCGATCAGGTTCATTGCCTGGATCGCCTCGTTGGTGACTGCGCCGCCCTGCTCGGCGCTCTGCCGCGCGACGCTGGCGCGCTCCGAGGCGGTGCTGGCCTGATCGGCGGTGGCGTTCAGGGCCTGGGTGATATCGCTCATGCTGTGGGTCGCGGCACTGAGCTCGTGCGCCTGCCGCTCGCTGCGCGACGAGAGATCGCCGGTCACCGCCTCGAGCGCCTGCGCCTCCTCCTCGAAGCTGACCGCCTTGCTGCCGGCGCTGCGCAGCGCCTCTTCGAGCTGGCGCACCGCGCGGTTGAAATCATGTCGCAGCGTCTCGAACGCCTCGGGCATCGGCGCGTCGATGGCGCAGGCCAGATCGCGATCCGCGAGCCGGTGCAGATGGTGGTTGAACTGCGCCACCACGTCGCGGGTTTCCTGCGCCGCGGCCTCGGCCCGGGCCTGTGCGGCGGCGGCCTTGTGGCTTTCATCCGCGAGCAGCTCGCGGCTTTCCTCGATACTTCGTGTGAAGGCGTTGCGCTGCAGGATCGCCATGGTGAGGATCGCCGTCTCCATCACCACGATGCCGGCGTGCAGCGCGGTGCGCATGATGTTCTCGATCAGGTCGGTCGAGGGGTAGACCGCCGCCGGCAACAGCAGCGTCAGCGACACGTGATGTACCGCCACGATCCCCGCCGCGTAGAGCATCACGCCCACCCGGCCCAGCACCGAGACCCCCGCCAGCATGACGAAATAGACCATGTGGGTGTCGATCTGCCACGGGTGCATCTGGTAGTCTGCGGTCAGCACCATCACCTCGGCCAGCACCGCGGTGGCGAGAACGTAGTCCCGCAGCCCCGAGCGTAGCCGCAGCGACAGCAGCGCCACCGCCATCAGCGCCGAGGCGGCGAGCGTGCCGGGCATCGTCGTCCGCCCGAGATAGAGGTCGGTCGCCAGGAAGACCGGCAGGAGCATCAGTCCCAGCAGGACCACCAGCGCCGGCTCGCTCAACCCGCGAACCCGTGAGAGCAGCTTGGTCATCATGTGAGTCCTCCGCACAGTGAGGCCAGCGCGCGGGCATCGCGCACCGACCAGGCGCCGAGCGCGCGCAGCTGCGTCACCGGGGCCGCGCCGTCGAACACCGCCAGCGCGCCGAAGGACGCGGCCCCCGGCCCGATCGCCCGCCCCCCGGTCTTCGCGATCATGGAGCCTGCCCCGTCGGACCAGGGCGGCGCGATGACCAGCACCGGCGCGCCCTCGCGTGGCGCGGGGCCGAGCGCCGAGGCCAGCGTGACACCGCCCCCGGCGAGCAGGAGAAAGACAAGCAGAGCGGCATCGAGAACAAGGCGAGGCGAGGCAAACATGCGCGCATCTAGCAGCCGAGTTCTTTCCATTCCCTTATCGCCGCCCAAATTTCCTGCAATGGGCGTCACATTTTGTATACCGATGCATACCATACTTCCCAAAGTTGCGAATCTGGGCTAAGGCCGCATCATGCTGCACGCGCACAACGGAAAGGGACCTGCATGTCGAAGATCAAGGTAGACAACCCGATCGTCGAGATGGACGGCGACGAGATGACCCGCATCATCTGGGACTTCATCAAGACAAAGCTGATCCTGCCCTATCTGGATCTCGACCTGCTCTATTACGATCTCGGCATCGAGAGCCGGGACGAGACCAACGACCAGATCACCATCGACGCCGCCGAGAAGACCAAGGAGATCGGCTGCGCCGTCAAGTGCGCCACCATCACGCCCGACGAGGCCCGGGTCGAGGAGTTCGGCCTCAAGCAGATGTGGCGCTCGCCCAACGGCACGATCCGCAACATCCTTGGCGGCGTGGTGTTCCGCCAGCCGATCATCTGCCGCAACGTGCCGCGCCTCGTGCCCGGCTGGACCCGGCCCATCGTCATCGGCCGCCATGCCTTCGGCGACCAGTACAAGGCCACCGATTTCCACTTCCCCGGCGCCGGCAAGCTGACGATGAAATTCGTCGGCGAAGACGGCACGGTGATCGAGAAGGAGGTCTATGACGCCCCCTCGGCCGGCGTCTACCAGGCGATGTACAACCTCGACGCCTCGATCATCGACTTCGCCCGCGCCTCGTTCAACTACGGTCTGTCGCTGGGCTGGCCGGTCTATCTCTCGACCAAGAACACCATCCTCAAGGCCTATGACGGCCGCTTCAAGGATCTGTTCCAGAAGGTCTTCGAGGAAGAGTTCGAGGAGCAGTTCAAGGCCAAGGGCATCTGGTACGAGCACCGTTTGATCGACGACATGGTCGCCTGCTGCATGAAGTGGAACGGCGGCTTCGTCTGGGCCTGCAAGAACTACGATGGCGATGTGCAGTCCGACACCGTGGCGCAGGGCTTCGGCTCGCTCGGCCTGATGACCTCGCAGCTGATGACACCGGACGGCCAGATCGTCGAGGCCGAGGCGGCGCATGGCACGGTCACCCGCCACTATCGCCAGCACCAGGCCGGACAGGCGACCTCGACCAACTCCATCGCCTCGATCTACGCTTGGACCGGCGGCCTCAAGCACCGCGCCAAGCTCGACGGCAACACCGCGCTGATGGCCTTTGCGACCACGCTCGAGAAGGTGGTGGTCGAGACCGTGGAATCGGGCTGGATGACCAAGGACCTCGCGCTGCTGGTCGGGCCCGACCAGAAATGGCTCACCACCATGGGCTTCCTCGAAAAGGTCGACGAGAATCTCAACAAGGCGCTTGGCACGCTCTGAACGCTGCAGGCAAGAAGAGATCGCCGGCCCCGCACGGGGGCCGGCTTTCGTTTGACCGGACGCCCGGAGCCGTGAGAGCCTGAGCCGGCATTTCCTTGTCTCAGGTCTTTCTCATGCGATCCATTCTGCTCTCCGGCGCGCTGGCGCTGCTCACCATGTTTTCCACCGCTCCCGCGAGGGCCGACTGGGCGCTCTCACAGGGCAATGGCAGTGCCGCGATGTCGCAGCAGGCCGGGCCGGTGAAGATCACCTTCTTCTGCACCCGCTCGCGGCCCGACCAGCTGCAGGTCTCCTTCGATCCGTGGCCGCAACCGGCCCGCGGTGCGATGATCTGGATCACCCTGCCCGACGGACGCAACGACCGGCAGCCGATGGACGTGATGGCCCGCGACCGCGCCCTGAGCGTCACGCTGATGACCTCGTCGCTGGTTCTAGAGCACCTGCAGCAGGCGGCCTCGCTTGGCTTCGACATCGACAACCGCGAGATCGCACGGACCAATGCGAAGGGCACCGGTGCGTTCCGGCTCGCGGTGCTCGAGCAATGCGGCTTCTGAGCCGGCATCGGCCCCGCCGCCGCCCGCGAAACGGGCGGCCCCGGCTTGGAACGTCAGGTCGCCGCCGCACGCGTCTTGACCTCACCGCCGCGTGACGGCATGGCAAACCCATGCTGCTGCTTCAATCGCCCCCGCCCGACCGTCACACTCTCTGGGAAGACCTGCAGGCCATCCTCGTCGGCACCACCCTCGTGGCGCTGTCGATCCAGTTCCTGCGCGCCTCCGAGCTCTTCACCGGCCAGATCGCCGGCCTGTCGCTGGTGCTGTCCTATCCCAGCGGACTTCCCTTTGGCGCGATCTTCTTCCTGCTCAACCTGCCCTTCTACCTGCTGGCGATCAAGCAGCTGGGCTGGCGCTTCACCATCAAGAGCTTCCTGTCGGTGGCGCTGATGTCGACCATCGCCGAGACGCTGCCGCTGGTGCTGACGATCAATCACCTGCACCCGGCGCTCGGGGCGACGCTGTCGGGGATGCTGGCGGGCGTCGGCCTGCTGATGCTGTTCCGGCACGGTGCCACGCTCGGCGGCGTCGGCATCGTGGCGCTCTGGGCGCAGGACACCAAGGGCATCAAGGCCGGCCACGTGCAGCTTGGCTTCGACCTCTGCGTCTTCCTGCTGGCGCTGTTCCTGTTCGACTGGGAGCGCGTGCTCTGGTCGCTGCTGGGTGCCGTGGTGCTCAACATCCTGATCACCGTGAACCATCGCCGCGACCGCTATATCGCGCGCTCCTGATCCCGCCTTCGAGGCAAGAAAAAACGCGCCGGACTGCTCCGGCGCGTTTTTCGTTTCCGATGCCCCAGAGGGAGGGGCTGCCGGCGTCGCTCAGAGCGAGGCCTGATAGATCTTGTCGATGTTGCTGCCGAGCAGCGCGTTGAAATCGCCGTCCGACTGCTTCTTCGACAGGCCCTCGGCCAGCGCGCGGCTGAACGACGCGATCATCTTCGGCTGCTTGGCAAGCTTCTCGCAGGCCACGTCGGTCGAGTAGCCGCCCGAAAGCGCCACGACGCGCACCACGCGCGGGTGGTCGGCAAGCTCGTCATAGAGGCCATCGACGCTGGGGATGGTCAGCTTCAGCATGACGTCATCGCCTTCGGGCAGCGCGTCGAGATGCTTGGCAATCTCGGCCTTCAGGATCTCCTCGGCCTCGGCCTTGGTGGCCGAGTTGATGTCGACCTCGGGCTCGATGATCGGCACGAGACCGGCGGCGACCACGGTCTTGCCAAGCTCGAACTGCTGGTCGACCACGGCCTTGATGCCCTCGGCATTGGCCTCGTGGATCACCGAGCGCTCCTTGGTGCCGAAGATGCCGAAGCTCTCCTTGGCTTCCTTGAGCAGGTCCTCGATGCCCGGCATCGGCTTCATCAGCTGGACGCCGTTTTCCTTGTCGGCGAGGCCCTTGTCGATCTTCAGGAACGGAACCACGCCGCGCTTTTCCCACAGGTACTGCGCCGTCGGGATGCCGTCGATCTCGCCACGCATGGTGCGCTCGAAGAGGATCGCGCCAAGCACCTTGCCGTCGGTGAAGTCCGGCGCGGTGATGATGCGGGTGCGCATCTTGTGGATCTCGCCGAACATCTCGGCTTCGCCGTCATATTCGCTCTCTTCGACACCGTATTGCAGCAGCGCCTTGGGGGTGGACCCGCCCGACTGGTCCAGCGCCGCGATAAAGCCCTGGCCGGTCGACATCTTTGTCTTCTGCTCTTCGAAAACGCTCATGAGGAACCCTCTCCCATGCTGAAAAATCCTTGTTGCCAAAGGCATATCGCAAGGGATTTGCGATGGGTAGGCGAAAGACAGAGGTTTAACGCTAACGTCCGTCGTTAACGTCATCCGCTAGCGGCGCTCCACCCGCAGGTGGATGCCGTCGCGGGCCCGCACGGTCAGGAAGGCCACCGGCTCGGGCGTCTTCCCGGGCAGCGCGGTGAGTTTGAGATCGCGCAGGATGAGCGACAGCATCAGCACGCCCTCGACCATCGCAAAGCCCGCCCCGGTGCAGACCCGCGCCCCGGCGGAGAACGGCATGTAGGCCTCGCGCGCGCAGCTGCGGCCATTTTCCGTGCCCCAGCGCGACGGGTCAAACCCGTCGGGATTGTCCCAGAGCCGTGCGTGGCGGTGCTGGTGCCACGGGCTCAGCACGATCTGCGCGCCCTTTGACAGATCGCGGTCGCGGAACCGCTCCGGGCAGGTCGTCTCGCGCACCATCATCGGCACCGGCGGGTAGAGCCGCAGCGTTTCGCGGAAGACATCGCGCGAGAGCCTGAGCCTGGCGATGTCGGCAAAGTCCGGCACCTCGCCCAGAAGCTGCGCCTCTTCGGCCAGCCGCTCCTGCCAGTCGGGATGGGTTGCCACGAGGTAGAGCGCCCAGGCCAGCGCCGAGGCCGAGGTCTCGTGCCCGGCGAGGAAGAAGATCGCCACCTGATCGACCATCTCCTCGGTCGAAAAGGTCTCGCCGGTCTCGGGATCGGCGGTGGTCATGATCTTGGTGGCAAGGTCATCCGGCGCGGTGCCGGCTTCGATCTCGGCGCGGCGGCGCTCGCAAAGCGCGGTGATCAGCCCGCGGATGCGCTTGGCCGCGGTCTTGGTGTCAGGCCGGAAGAAGCGCGGCATCCAGCGCGGCAGTGGCAGGAAGGCCGCGAGGTTGAGGATCGGCTGGGTCCGCTGGTAGGCGCGGAACTCGTGAAAGACCTGCGCCGCGAGGTCGTCCTCGATGGGGATCGAGAACAGCGTGCGAAAGATGATGTCGGCGGCGGCGTGGCTGGTCTGCTCCTCGATCTCGACCGTCTCGCCGGCGCGTGCCGAAAGCCGCGCCAGCGCCGCTCGGCTCGCCGCCCACATCGCCGGATAGGTCTCGCGCAGGCGCCCTCCCTCGAAGGCCGGGTCGATGATGCGGCGCTGACGCTGCCACTGCGCGCCGTTGGTCAGGAAGACCGACTCTCCCAGCAGAGGCCGCAAGCCTTCCGAGATCCGTTCCGACTTGGGGAAGTCGAGCGGCCGGTCCTTCAGCACCGTCTTCACCAGATCGGGCTGGTTGACGAGGTAGGAGCGGAAGAACGGCGTGCGGAACTCGGCCATCCACGCCCGGTAGAGCCGTTCGGGTTGCGCCGAAAGCAGATCCTGCCGGAACAATTTGAGGTAGCGCCAGAGCGAGACCTTGTCGGGGCGCGAGGCGGGTTTCGGCGGCAGGGTCATGGCGCGGTCGAGGTGAATTTCGACACCGCCACGTCGATGCGGCTGGCCGAGGGCGGACGTCCGGCGTAGCGGCTGGCGAGGCTGAGCGGCCCGGCGGTGATCTGGAAATAATCGTAGTCGCGCGGCGCATCGAAGGCGCAGAGATACTGGAAATGCAGCCGGAAAAAGCGCCAGCGCAGCGCCTTCCAGCGTTCGGGGCTGAGCGCGCGGGTGAACTGGGCCGAGAACACCAGCGGCCAGCGCTTGTTTTCTGGTGCCACGCCCGAGACCGAGACCGGATCGCAAAGCGCGAAGGCGCAGCCGTCGCCCGGGGCGGTGACGTCGACCCAGGTGAACTCGTCCCGGGCCGACAGGAAGGCGAGATCGGCGCGCAGCCGCCACGCGTCGCGCAGGAAGGAGACCATCGGCACCACCTGCCCGAGGCTCAGGAAGGCCAGTCTCGGGCCGTGGTCGGGCACCCGCCCGTCCCGGAACAGGTCCGACAGGATGGAAACCGCCAGATGCGCGCCCGAGCTGTGGCCGACCACCAGAACCTCGTCCACGTCATCGCTCAGCGCGTCGGCAATCGCATCGGCGAAGCTGGCCATGCGCGCCTCGAGCTCGGGCGGGTTGGCGCCGCGATGCTGCGCCGAATAGGCGTAGTCGTGCATCAGGTAATAGGCGAAGAGCTTGCCGTCCCTGGCCTTGAACCAGCGCAGCAGCCAGACCGCCGCCGCGGCCCCCGCGACCAGCCCACCGATATCGGCGAGGACGCCCAGCCACGGGCGGAGGAGCCCCGCCGCCGAGACCATCGCCCAGAGCAGCAGCAGCGCCAGCACAAGCTGGCCAAGCAGCATCCCCACGGGGTAGAGCGCCGCGATCACCGGCCCCTTGCGCAGCCGCATCAGCCGCCTGAGTGCGCCGGTGGCGATGTACTCCCACGCGGTGCGGATCAGCTGGAGATAGGTGGCGGGGATGCTGGTCGACATGCTGTCCCGCACGATATCGGACCAGACCAGAACTTCGACCTCTGCCGCGACCTCCGCGCCGTCGATGCGCGCCGCGACCTGCCAGCCGTAATGCCCGCCGCCAGCGCCGGGCGTCAGCGCAATCTCGTAGCCCGAGATCCGCGCCTGCTCGGCGCCTTCCTTGCGATAGAGCTCGCGGTAGCGGCGGGGATGGATAGGATCGTACCCCGGGATGTAGAACAAGCGGCGGCGCCGCACCTCCTGCGCCGCCTCTGGCGCGGCTTCTGCCTGCGGGTCGTTGCCCATCATCCCTGCCCTCTTTTCGCGATCCTGTCGCTAACAGACCGCGAGGGCAAGACTAAGGCCGGATCTTGGCCGCCTCAGCCCAGTTCGCCAAGCGCCGGGAAGGTCTCGAGCAGCCAGAAGGAGAAGGCCGAGAAGGCCCCGGTGAGCAGCGCGAGACCGACGGCGATGAGCAGCACGCCCATGACCTTTTCGATCAGCCCCATGTGGCGCTTGAGCCGGTTCATCACCCCCATGGCGCGGCTCAGGAACACCGCCGCCAGCAGGAACGGCAGGCCGAGACCGGCGGCATAGACCGCGAGCAGCGCCGTGCCGCGCGCCACCGAGGCCTCGGAGGCGGCCATCGACAGGATCGCGCCAAGCTGCGGACCGATGCAGGGCGTCCAGCCGAAGGCAAAGGCCAGCCCGAGAATGTAGGCGCCGAAGGCCGAGCCGCCGGCATCGCCGGTCTCGATCCGCGCCTCGCGGTCGAGGAAGGGAATGCGGAAGACATGCAGGAAATGCAGCCCGAAGACGATCACCACCACGCCCGAGATCCGGGCCAGCAGGATCTGGTTCTGCAGGAAAAACATCCCCAGCCACGACGCGGTGAAACCGAGCAGCACGAAGACCGTGCTGAGCCCCAGCACGAAGAACAGCGCGGCGGTGAAGGCGCGCAAGCGTGCGCGGCCCCCCGCCTCCATCTCGGCGATCGAGACGCCGGACATGAAGGCGAGATACGGCGGCACGATGGGCAGCACGCAGGGGCTCAGGAAAGAGATGATCCCCGCGGCGAGCGCCACGAACATGGCCGGCAAGAGGCTGGCGTCGATGAGGTCGATTCCGAACATATGCCTTCGATAGAAGATAACCCGGCCCGCGTCACGCGGCGCAGGGTCACATCCCCGTAGGCGCGTTGAAACGTGGCCCCGGCCGCGCAACGGAAAACGGCCCCGGAGGATCTCCGGGGCCGTTTGCAACATCGGTCCTGCGGGTCGGGCTCAGCGCCCGATCGACCACCAGCCGCGGCGCTTCGGCTTGTCGTCAGCCTCTGCATTGGCAGCCTCGGGCTCGGCTGTCTCGGAGACCGTTTCCGGCTCCGGAGCGGGCTCGGGCGCAGGCTCTGCCTCGGGGGCCGCGGGAGCGACCTCCTCGGACGCCTCCTCGACCACGGACGCAGCCTCCTCGGCCGGCTCCGGTGCCTGTGTCGGTGCCTCCGCGGCAGGCTCTGCCTCGGGCGCGGGTTGGCGCTCGGCCTCGACCGGTGCAGGCGCTTCGGCCTCGACCGTCTCGGGAACCTCGGCAACCTCTGCCTCGGGCTGGGCTTCGGACACCGCGGCGCCCTCGGCTTCCGGTGCGGGCGCGGCCACGTCTTCGGCGGCAGGTGCCGGCTCGGAGGCCTCGACCACGGCGGCGCCACTGGTCTCTGCCTCGGCGGGTGCAGCCTCGGTTTCGATGGCGTCTGTGGTTTCGGTCACCACGTCAGCCTTGGGCTTGCGCGAGCGCGACCGAGTGCGGGTCCGCTTGGGCTTGGCCGGAGCGTCGTCGGTCTCGGCCGCAGCGACCTCTTCGGTCGTTGCTTCGCCGGTCGTTTCGGTCGCCGCGTCGGACGGCGTGTCCGTGCCGGACTCACCATTGTCGCTATCGCCCTTGCCCGAGTCGTTGTCAGCGCCGTTCTCGGAGCCGTTCTCGCCCTCGCCGTTCGACTTCTTGGACCGCGAGCGGCGGCGGCGACGGCGGCGTTTCTTGGGCTTGCCCTCGTCGTCACCATTGTCACCGTTTTCGCCGCTGTCGCTGTTGTTCTCCGCGCCATTCTCGGTCTCGGAGCCGGTCGAGCCGCTGTCCTCGGTGCTCTCGTCCTCGTCTTCCTCGGCGAGCGCATCCTCGTCGATCTGGTCCATCAGCGAGGTATCGACCGACACCACCGGCGCCAGAACTTCGGCGACGTTGCGCGTGGCGGTCTTGAACTTCTCCATGGTGAAGTCCGGCGAGACCAGGTGCAGGTCGCCCTCGATGCGCACGGCCATGCCGTAACGCGCCTCGATCATCGCGACATGCTCACGCTTCTGGTTCATCAGGTAGTTGGCGATGCCCACCGGCACCTTCAGCAGCACCTCGCGCGAGCGGCGGCGCGTGCCCTCTTCCTCGACCTGGCGCAGGATGTTCAGCGCCATGTTGTCGTCCGAGCGCACGAGGCCGGTGCCGTGGCAAGCGTGGCAGGGCTGGGTCGTCGCCTCGATCATGCCGGGGCGCAGACGCTGGCGCGACATCTCCAGCAGGCCGAAGCCGGAGATCCGGCCAACCTGGATGCGGGCGCGATCGGTCTTGAGCTTGTCCTTGATCTTCTTCTCGACGGCGGCGTTGTTCTTGCGCTCTTCCATGTCGATGAAGTCGATCACGATCAGACCGGCGAGATCGCGCAGGCGCAGCTGGCGCGCCACCTCTTCGGCGGCCTCGAGGTTGGTCTTGAGCGCGGTCTCCTCGATCGAGCCTTCCTTGGTGGCACGGCCGGAGTTGACGTCGATCGCCACCAGCGCCTCGGTCACACCGATGACGATGTAACCACCGGACTTGAGCTGCACGGTGGGGTTGAACATCGAGCTCAGGTAGCTCTCGACCTGATAGCGCGCGAAAAGCGGCATCGGGTCGACGTAGTGCTTCACGTTCTTGGCGTGGGACGGCATGATCATCTTCATGAAGTCCTTGGCGATGCGGTAGCCGCGGTCGCCTTCCACGTGAACCTCGTCGATCTCGCGGTTGTACAGATCGCGGATCGAGCGCTTGATGAGGTCACCTTCCTCGTAGATCTTGGCCGGCGCGACGCTCTGCAGCGTGAGGGCGCGGATCTGCTCCCAAAGGCGTTGCAGGTATTCGTAGTCGCGCTTGATCTCGGTCTTGGTGCGCTTGGCACCGGCGGTCCGGATGATCAGGCCAGCGCCCTTGGGCACATCGATCTCGGTGGCGATCTGCTTGAGCTTGGAGCGGTCGGCGGCGTTGGTGATCTTGCGCGAGATGCCGCCGCCACGGGCGGTATTGGGCATCAGCACGCAGTAGCGACCGGCCAGCGACAGGTAGGTTGTCAGCGCCGCGCCCTTGTTGCCGCGCTCTTCCTTGACCACCTGCACCAGCATGATCTGGCGGACCTTGATGACTTCCTGGATCTTGTACTTGCGTGGGCGCGGCTTGCGCTTGGGCCGGATCTCTTCCTCGGTGTCGTCATCGGCCACCGACTCGATGCTGTCCTCGGTGCCGGCATGGTCGTCGCCGTCATCGGTGTCATCGTCGTCGCTGTCATCCGCGTCGTCGTCGGACGTGTCTTGCGACACGGTCTCTTCGGCGGCCGGAGCGGAAGTGTCCTGCTCGGCGGGCTTGGCCACGGCCTCCTCGCCCGCTTGCGCAGGCTCGTCGGAGACGGGTGCATCCGCCGCGGCGACGGTGTCGGTCGCATCGGCGCTCACGGTTTCCGCCAGCGAGGACGGTGCGTCCTCGTCGGGGATCTCGTCCTCGCCGAGGTCGATGGTCTCCATGCCCTTGATCTCGGACGGATCGGCGCTGGCGGTCTTGTCCTCCGAGCGGGCCTTCTCGGCCTTGGACGAGGTGCGGGAGCGCGAGCGCCGCGACCGCGAACGCTTGGATTTGGGCTGGTCTTCCTCCTCCTCGGCCTCGGCGGCGAGCGCCGCCTCTTCTTCCATGAGGGCCTGACGGTCGGCGACCGGGATCTGGTAGTAATCGGGGTGGATCTCGGAGAACGCGAGGAACCCGTGGCGGTTGCCGCCGTAATCCACGAAGGCCGCCTGAAGCGAGGGCTCTACGCGGGTGACCTTCGCGAGATAGATATTGCCGGCGAGTTGCCGCTTGTTCTCCGATTCAAAGTCGAATTCCTCGACCTTGTTTCCGTCCACCACCACGACGCGGGTTTCCTCCGCGTGGGTGGCGTCGATGAGCATCTTCTTTGCCATGTTGTCCGTCTGCACGGCGCAAGCTCGCTCCTCCCTGGCGGGTGGAGACGGGTTGCGGCGTGGCTTGTCTGGGCGAGTTGCGGCGCGCAGGCACGGGAAGGCAATCTGCCTTCACCCGGGTGCCTCGTCTGCGTCGCACGCGTCATCGCGGTTCTTCTCCGACGCTCGTCCGCGTGTCGCGTCCGGCGCCTGTTTGCGGCCCGTCGCCGATGAGCGGTCCGGGCGGTCTTCGGTTGGCCTTGCGGCCCGATCGGTCTGCGCCGGGTCCTTTGTCGGGGACGCGCCGTCGCAGCGAAACTCTGTTGGCCAATGTCCAGCATCGGCCTGTCGGTCAGCATAGAGGATGGGGTGTGGAAAAGACAATATGGAATGTGAGCGTGGGCGGAGATGGCGGGCCCCGGCTGCGACAGGCCATGCAACTTCCCCGCCGCCCCCGCGTTGGACCCTCGAATGCCCGGAAACGGGCCTCTTGAAAGACAGACGGAAAGGAACGGCAGATGATCAACAAATCCGCATCGGCGAACTGGAAAGGCGGCCTGCAAGACGGCACCGGCACGATCTCGACCGAGTCCGGCGTGCTCGACGAGGTGAATTACGGCTTCAAGAAGCGTTTCGAGGGCGAGCCGGGCTCGAACCCCGAAGAACTGGTCGCCGCCGCCCACGCGAGCTGTTTCTCAATGGCGCTGAGCATGATCCTCGGCGACGCCGGCTTCACGGCTGACGACATTTCCACCAAGGCGGTGGTGTCGCTGGAGAAGAAGGATGACGGCTTTGCCATCACCAAGAGCCACCTGACCGTTACCGCAAAGGTGCCGGACGCGACGGCGGAGGACTTTGCCAAGGCCGCCGAGACCGCCAAGGCCAATTGCCCGATCTCGAAGCTCCTCGATACCGAGATCACCATGGACGCCACACTGGCGTGACGCTCAGGGACGGAGGGGGCGCTGCCCCCTTCGCGCGCCGGGGCGCGCTCACCCCCGGGATATTTGTGGCCAGAAGAAATCAGGGGCGAAGCGCTCTTGGTTTCTTCTGGCCTTAAATATCCCCGCCGGAGGCCTCCGACGGTGACGTCAGCCGAACGCCTTGAGGCGCTTGACGAGCGAGGAGGTGTCCCAGCGCCCGCCGCCCATCTGCTGCACGTCCTTGTAGAACTGGTCGACCAGCGCCGTGACCGGCAGGGCAGCGCCGATCTCTTCGCCGGTTGCGAGGCAGATGGCCAGATCCTTGCGCATCCAGTCGACCGCGAAGCCATGCTCGAACTGATCGTCGAGCATGGTCTCGTAGCGGTTCACCATCTGCCATGACCCCGCGGCGCCGCCGCCGATCACGTCTACCACGGCGCGACCGTCGATGCCCGCCTTCTCGGCGAATGCCAGCCCCTCGGACAGCCCCTGCACGAGACCCGCGATGCAGATCTGGTTGACCATCTTGCATTTCTGCCCGGCGCCGCTGTCGCCGATGCGCTTGCAGAGCTTGGCATAGGCGTCGATCACCGGCGCGGCGCGGTCGTAATCGGCCTGATCTCCGCCGCACATCACCACCAGCTGGCCGGTCTCGGCCCCGGCCTGACCGCCCGAGACCGGCGCGTCGACGAACCCTGCGCCCTGCTCTTTCGCGATGGCGTAGAGCTCGAGGGTCACCATCGAGCTGACCGTGGTGTGGTCGACGAAGAGCGCGCCCTCGCCCATGCCGGCAAAAGCGCCGTCTTCGCCAAGGCAGACCGAGCGCAGGTCGTCATCGTTGCCGACGCAGGCCATGACGAACTCGGCCCCCGCCACGGCCTCGCGCGGGGTCGCGGCCATGGCGCCGCCATGCTCTGCCACCCATTTCTCCGCCTTGGCGGTGCTGCGGTTGTAGACCGTGACCTCGTGACCCGCCGCCATGTGGCCGGCCATCGGGTATCCCATCACCCCAAGACCCAGGAACGCGCATTTCGCCATGGGTAAACCTCCCGTTATCGCTGTGCTTTGCACTTTGTCGCCGCTGCCCCGCCCCTTGGCAAGGGGGCGGCGGCGCGCTAAGCCCCGGAAAACCGGACAGCGGGGGTTTTCCCAATGGCGACACTCTTTCGATGGCTCCTGAGATTTGCCTCGATGGCGATCATGCTGTCGGTGATCGTGGTGCTGCTTGTCTACTACCTCGCCTCGCGCTCGCTGCCCGAATACGACAAGGACCTTGCCGTCGCGGGCGCGGCTGCCGAGATCGAGATCGTGCGCGACAACGCGGCGGTGCCGCATATCTTCGCCCGGAGCGACCGGGATGCCTATTTCGGCCTCGGCTATGCCCATGCGCAGGACCGCATCTGGCAGATGGTGCTGATGCGGCGCACCGCACAGGGGCGTCTGTCGGAGGTGTTCGGACGGCGCACGCTCGACACCGACATCCTGATGCGCCGGCTCGATCTCTACACCGCCGCAACGCGTTCGGTGGACGCACAGGACGCGACCACCACGCAGGCGCTGCGCGCCTATGCCGCCGGGGTCAACGCCCGCATCGCCGAGATCAACGACCAGAGCCTCGGGCGTGGCGCGCCGGAGTTCTTCCTGTTCAACGCCCCGGTTGCGCCGTGGCAGCCGGCGGATTCGCTCGCGATCGTCAAGCTGATGGCGCTGCAGCTCTCGGGCCAGTTCCGCGACGAGATCCTGCGCGCCCGCACCTCGCTGCTGCTGCCCGACCCGAACCGGCTGGCCGACATCCTGCCCGACATGCCCGGAGACGGCACCGCCGCCCTGCCCGACTACGCCGGCCTGTTCCCGAACCGGGACATGCCGCGCTTTGCCGCCTCGAGCGAAGGCCCGCGCGACCCGCTCTCGCCGGTGCCCGAGCGTGGGCTGGCGGGCGCATCGAACGCCTTCGCCGCCGCGCCGGACCGCTCGGCCGGTGGCGGCACGCTGCTGGCCAATGATCCGCATCTCGGCCTCACCGCGCCCTCGACCTGGTATCTGGCGCGGCTGCAGCTCTCCTCGGGCGGCGTCATCGGCGGCACCATCCCGGGCGTGCCCGCGGTGATGCTCGGGCGCTCGCAGGATCTCGCCTGGGGGCTGACCTCATCCTATCTCGACGACCAGGACCTGCATATCGAGGAGCTGAACCCGGAGAATTCCGAGCAATACCGCACGCCTGAGGGCTGGGCGCGGTTCCGCACCCGGCGCTCGATCATCGAGATCAAGGACGACACGCCGGTCACCGTCACCCTGCGCTGGACCGAGAACGGCCCGGTGCTGCCGCGCACCCGCTTCGATCTCGAGACCATCACGCCCCCGGGCCACGTGGTGAGCCTCAACTGGACGGCGCTTGCCGAAGACGACAGCTCGATGAGCGCCGCCATCGGGCTGATGCGCGCCGGCAGCGTCGAGGAGGCGCTGGAGAGCAGCGGACGGTTCGTGGCGCCGTCGCAGATGCTGACGCTGATCGACCGCGACAGCATCGCGATGAAGCTCATTGGCGCGATGCCGGCCCGCGATCCGGCGCATCAGAGCCAGGGCCGCCTGCCCTCGCCCGGCTGGATCGAGGCCAACCGCTGGCAGGGCATGCTGCCCGACAGCGCCAACCCGGTCTGGACCGATCCCGACGGCGGCATCGTCGGCAACACCAACAACAAGATCATCGACCGCCCCTTCCCGATGCATGTGAGCTTCGACTGGGGCGACAGCCAGCGCGTGATGCGCTGGACCCAGTTGATGCAGGGTCGTCAGGTGCACACCCGCGACAGCTTTATCGAGGCGCAGCTCGACACCGTCTCGCCGACGGCGCGCACGCTGCTGCCGCTGATCGGGCGCGACCTGTGGTACACCGGCGAAGCGGCGCCTGACGGCACGCCCGAGCGCCGCCGCCAGCAAGCGCTCGACCTGCTTGCCAACTGGAACGGCGAGATGAATGAGCACCTGCCGGAGCCGCTGATCTATGCCGCCTGGGTGCGGGCACTGCAGGAACGGCTGATCCGCGACGAGCTCGGGCCGCTGGCCGAGCGCTTCAACCACGTGGAGCCGTTGTTTATCGAGCGGGTGTTCCGCAATGTCGATGGCGCGGCGGTCTGGTGCGACGTGATCCGCTCGGTGATGGTCGAGACCTGCAGCGACATCGCGCGGCAATCGCTCGACGATGCGCTGGTGTGGATCGCCGAGACCTACGGCGGCTCGCTCGAGAGCCTGCGCTGGGGCGACGCGCACCAGGCGCTGCACGCACATGCGGTGTTGGGCGAGATCCCGGTGCTGCGCCACTTCGTGAACATCCGCCAGAACACCAGCGGCGGCGATTTCACGCTGGAGCGCGGCCGCACCTCCGGGCGCGACCCGGAGCCGTTCCTCAACATCCACGCAGCGACCTATCGCGGGGTCTATGATTTCGCCGACCCGGACTCGTCGGTCTTCATCTCGTCGACCGGCCAGTCGGGGCACTTCCTGTCGCGCCATTACGACGATCTCGGCACGCTGTGGCGCCGCGGGGAGTACATTCCGATGTCGCTGGATGCGGAACTCGCACGCGCCGCCTCGATCGGGGTCACGCGGCTGATCCCGGAATGAGCGGAAAGCGGCCGGGCGAGACGCATCTTGCTCCTGCGGAGGCGCGCGCGATTGCCCGTGCGGCACTGGCAGAGCAGCGGCCCGGCACGGCGTTCGGGCTTGGCTGCCTGAAGAACACCGACAAGGCGCAGCGCGCGCAGGTGTTCTGCGCTGCCTCCCCCGATGAGCGGCTTGTGGTGAAGGTCTACGCGCCCGCGTCCGCCGAGAAGGCCCGCGCGCAGGCGGCGCGTCAGCGCGCCCTTGCCGAGGCGTGGCCAGACGGCGCCCCCGCGGTGCTGTTCTTCGACGCCGCGCGGCTGGTGCTGGGCATGACGTATGCGGACGGGCCGAGCCTTGCGGCGGTGGTGCCGAAGCTCGCCCAGGAGAACGCCGCACGGCAGCTCGAGGCCGCGGGGCAGTGGCTCGGGCGGTTTCACGGGCTGACCCGCGAGGCGCACCCGTTCCGCCCCAAGGGGCAGATCGCCTGGCTGCACCGGCTGCTGGAGCAACATGACAGCGGCGAACGCACGATCCCCGAAATCGACGCGTTCCGCGCCGAGGTGGCGCGGCTCGAGGCGATGTTCCGCGCCGTGCGCGGCACGCCCTCGCAGCGCGCGGTCACCCATCGCGACCTGCATCTCGCCAATCTCATTGCGACGCGCGGGGGGCTGGTGGGGCTCGATTTCGAAAACGCCAAACCCGACGAGCCGCTGCGGGATCTGGTCTCGCTGCTGATCGACGCGGTGGCGCTCTCGGATGATGCCGAAGCGCTTGATCGGCACGCCGCGGCGCTCTCCAAGGGCTACGGCCCGGTCGGAAGCACGCCCGAAGCGGCGGTCTTCCTGCAGCGGATGTTCGCGCTCGGGGTCTGGGCCAACACCCCGCCCGAGCCGTCGCGGCGGCAGGGAGCGCGCTATCTTGCGGCGCGGCAGATCATCGCGACCGATCGCGCGCTCTTCGCCAGCTGAGCGCCCCGCTCAGCCCTGATCGCGGCCGACGATCTCGTGCAGGGCGTCGCGCTTCAGGACCCAGAGCGCACCCGCCGCCACCAGCCCGAGCCCCAGCGTCATCAGGCTGGCGAGGATCACCGTCTCGACCCGCTCCACCGCGAGCACGTCGATATCCGAGATCAGCGACAGCATCTCGAGGATGGTGAACGTCAGCAGCGCGGTGCCGACGAAAGAGCTGCGTGGGATGAAGCGGAACGCGACGGGGAAGCAGAGCAGCGCCAGCGCGATGGTCAGCCATTGCGGGGGCGCGAGAAGCGTCAGCGCCACCGAGGCAGCCGCGCCGAGCAGCGTCGCCAGCGTGCGGATCAGGCTGCGCGAGAACAGCGTGCCATAGGGCGGCATCGACAGGATCACGAAGGTCAGCGGCAGCCAGAAGCCATGCGTACCGAAGGCGCGCTGGCCGAGCCAGACCGCGCTCACCAGCCCGACACCGAAGATCACCCCGAAGGTGAAGCTGTAGACGCGGCTCACCGGCTTCGGCGGTTCGGGCACGCCGACCCTGCTGGCCAGCGAGGTGACGGAGATGCTCCACACCATGCCGGCGAGGTAGATCGCCAAGAGCTGCGGCAGGTTGTCGGAGGGGATCAGCGGCGAGGTGAACAGCGTCCACGTCAGCAATGCCCGCATCGCCGGGCGCGCCAGCCGGTGATGCGCCGCGATGGCGGTCATCGCCGCAAGGCATCCCGCCACCATCAGCGCCATCACCGGATCGGCGATCGCCACCATGCCACCGAGCCCGGTGACCATCGTGGCCAGCAGCGCCACCGGCGCCCCGCCCTCGCGCGCGGCCAGATGCGCCGGCATCGACGCGGCGAAGGCCGCCATACCGATCGGTCCGAAGGCCAGCACCGCCACCAACGGCGGCACGCCCACCGCCAGCATCATGATGCCGACGTCGGACCAGCCCATCTTGCGCGGCCCGTCGATGAACCACGAGGTCACTCGGCTGTGCTCGGCCATGGCAGGGGTCTCTTTCTGGGACTGTCGCGGCGCAGGCTAGCACGCCGCGACCGGCGCGCCATCCCCGCGTGAGATCAGAGCGTCTCGAACTGGGCGCGGTCCTTGGCGGACCAGCGCACCTGAAGCACGAAACCGTCCTCGTCCTGCGCCTCGCCCTGCACCAGCCCCTTCTTGAACAGCCACGAGCGGCGCTTGCCGTCGTCGAAGGCAAGGCGAAGCTCTTCCTCGAGGGTCTCGCCCTGCAGCCGCTCGGTGATGGCCTCGAGCATGGTGTCGAGTCCCTCGCCGGTGAGCGCAGACACCGCGAAGATGTTCTCTTCACGCGCCGCACGCTGCAGCACGCCCTCGTGAACATCCGGCGCAAGACGGTCGGTCTTGTTCCACAGCTCGACCAGCGGCACTTCCTCGTCGACCCCGAGACTGTCGAGGATCGCGGCCACGTCCGCGGCCTGCTCCTCGGTGTTGGGGTGCGAGATGTCGCGCACATGCACGATGATATCCGCGGCCAGCACCTCTTCGAGCGTGGCGCGGAAGGCCGCGACCAGTTCGGTGGGAAGGTCCGAGATGAAGCCCACCGTGTCCGACAGGATCACATCGATGCCCGTGGGCAGCTTCACCGCCCGCATGGTCGGGTCGAGCGTGGCAAAGAGCATGTCCTTGGCCATCACCTCGGCCCCGGTGAGCCGGTTGAAAAGCGTCGACTTGCCGGCGTTGGTGTAGCCCACCAGCGCCACGATCGGGAACGGCACCTTGGCCCGCGCCTTGCGGTGCAGGTCGCGGGTCTTGACCACGCGCTCGAGCTGACGGCGCAGCCGCACGAGTTGCTCGTCAATCGCGCGCCGGTCGGCCTCGATCTGGGTTTCGCCGGGGCCGCCGACGAAGCCGAGCCCGCCGCGCTGCCGTTCAAGGTGGGTCCAGGCCCGCACTAGCCGGGTGCGCTGGTAGCTCAGCGCCGCCATCTCGACCTGCAGAACACCCTCGCGGGTGGCGGCGCGGTCGGAGAAGATCTCGAGAATCAGGCCGGTGCGGTCGAGCAGCTTGACCTTCCATTCCTTCTCGAGGTTGCGTTGCTGCACCGGCGACACCGGGCCATCGACGAGCACCAGCTCGACCTCGGCATCGTGGATCTGCTCGCGCAGCTCCTCGATCTTGCCGGTGCCGAAGAGATGTCCGGGATGGGGATCGCGCAGCGGCACGACGGCGCTGCCGACGATCTCGAGGTCGGGAAGCGCCGCGGCCAGAGCCACCGCTTCCTCGAGGGCCATATCCGCGTCGCGCCGATCCCGGTCCGACCGGATGTCAGGATGCAGGACCCACGCGCGGGTCACATGCGTTGCGTGTTCTTTCAATCGTTGCCGTCGCCGTCATAGAGGTTGATCGGCTGCGACGGCATGATGGTCGAGATCGCATGCTTGTAGACAAGCTGGGACTGGCCATCACGGCGCAGCAGCACGCAGAAATTGTCAAACCAGGTGATAACCCCCTGAAGTTTGACGCCGTTGATCAGAAAAACCGTCACCGGAACCTTGGTTTTGCGGACGTGATTAAGGAATGCGTCCTGCAGGTTCTGTCTGTCCGAAGCCATTGAAATTGCCTTTATTCTTGCTCTTTGCCGCTTTGCGGCCTTCCCTCGTTTTGCCGAGTATGTATCGCGTACAGCGGAACTTCCAGTGTAAAAATAGGCCCGTAGCCCCGATCAGCGGTGCCCGCAAGCCCTCTGCCTCACACAGATGCAGGTGTGGGCCGCGGAGCCCCGCCGCCCGTGACGCCACGGAATGCGCCCACGGCACCGGCCCGATGCGGCATGGGACAGCACTTCAGTCGCGCCACAACCCCGGCGTGAGAAGCACGATGATCGCCAGCAGCTCGAGCCGGCCCAGCACCATCGCCGCCGCGAAGGTCAGCTTGGCGCCGCCGCTCAGTCCCGCCAGATCGACCGGCATCTCGGCCGCCGCGCGCAGCAGCGGGCCGCAATTGGTCAGCCCCGCGATGGTGACCGTCATGGCGTTCTCGAAATCCAGCCCGAACAGGCTGAAGACCAGAGAGAACGCGGCGATCGACATCGCGAACATCATGAAGAACACCCAGGCGATGAACGCGCCCTGCCGCCGCATCCGCCGCGCCATGACGCCGGAATGGCCGACCGAATGCGGATGCACCAGCCGCTCAAGCTCGCGTTTGCCGGCGAGGAAGAGCGCGTAGATGCGCAGCAGCTTCACGCCGCCCGCGGTGGTGGCGACGCCGCCGCCAATGATCGCCAGCCCCATCAGCATCAGCCCCGGGGTCTCGAGCCCGGACCAGCTGCGCGCCTCGGCCCAGTCGGCGCTCACGAACCCGGTGGTCGACAGGAAGGACAGCGCGGTGAAGATGCCGCCCCACAGCGCCCGCAGCCCCTGCAGGAGGTTCTGCTCTTCGCCGACGTCGAAGGCGGCGATCCAGTGACGCAGGAACAGCAGCGCCGGCACCACGATGACGAGCGCCAGGCCCATGCGGAACTCGGGATCCTCGCGCAGGCCGGGCCGGTACGAGGCGCCGGTGTCGCCCGAGAAGGTCAGCCGCGACAGCGCGAAGAACAGGAAGCAGAACACGATCATCTCGCCCGCGATGCCCGAAGGCGCCCTGAGCGGTGCCGAAAGCGGCGAGATGCCGGAGGTTGCCATCGTCGACATGGCGTGGCTGACCGCCAGCAACGGCGGGTCGCCCGCGATCATCAGCATGATCCACAGCGCCAGCGTCAGCCCGCAATAGATCGGCACCAGCATGCGCGCAGTGACCGACAGCCGCTCGGCCGGGTCCGACAGGTCGCGCAAGGTGGCCCCGGCATCGACGCTCTGGCCCGGCTCGCCACGGGCGGTGATCTCGAAACCGCCAAGCGTCAGCGGTGCGAGGATCGCCGCCGCCGCCACCCACATCAGCAGACCGCCGAGCCAGCCGACCTGGGCGCGCCAGAGATGCTCGGCCGAGGACAGGCGCGGCGCGTCGAACAGGGTCGCACCGGTGGTGGTGAAGCTCGAGACCATCTCGAAGAAGGCGTTGAGGAAACTGGTCGTGCGCACCGCCTCGTGGAATGGCACCGCCATCACCGCCGGCAGCACGATGAACGCGGTCATCAGCGCCAGCAGCTGGCGCGAGGCGTTCCGGTTGTGCCGCCGTGTGGCCTGGGCGATGGCGATCAGCACGGTGAGCACCAGCCCCACGATGGCGGCGTAGAAGAAGCTGCGCGCGTCGTGATACTCGCCCTCGGAGAGCGACACCGCCGCCGGCAGGATCATCGAGGCGCAGACGATCCCGGTCAGCAGGAGCAGCAGCGGCGTTCGGGACAGCGCGCGCATCGGCCTAGAAGAAATCGATCGAGACCTGGAGCAGCCGCTCGACCTGCGCCACGTCCTTGGCCAGCGCGAAGATCACCACGCGGTCGCCATCCTCGATGCGCAGGTCGCCGGTGATCTTGACCACCTTGTCTCCCTTGCGCACCGCGCCCACCAGCACGCCCTCGGGAAAGTCGATCTCGCGGATCATCTTGCCCGCCAGCGACGAGGTCGAGAGCACCTCGGCCTCGATCACCTCGGCCTCGGCATCGCCGATCGAGTAGACCGAACGCACCCGCCCGTGGCGGATGTGGCGCAGGATCGAGCTCACCGTGGTGGCGCGGGGGTTGATATAGGCGTCGACGCCCAGCGGCTCCATCAGCGGCACCATGGTGGGGTCGTTGACCAGCGCAATGGCCATCGGGCAGCCCGCCGCCTTGGCGCGCACCGCCGCCAGCATGTTGGTCTTGTCGTCGTCGGTGACGCAGAGCACCGCGTCGGCTCGGTCGATGCCGGCCTCGGCCAGCAGCGCCGCGTCGAGCCCGTCGCCATGCAGCACGATGGTCCGCTCGAGCGCATCGGCCGCGCGCTCGGCCCGCCTGCGGTCGCGCTCGATCACCTTGGCGCGGATGCGCTCGGTGCGTTTCTCGAGCGCGCTGGCCACGGCAAGGCCCACGTTGCCGCCGCCGATCACCACCACCCGCTCCTGCTTGCGCAGCGACTTTCCGAAGATCTCGAGGGTGCGGCGGATATCCTCGTGATGCACCACCACGTAGCAGGAATCGCCTGCGAAAAGCTGGTCGCCCGGCTCGGGCGCGAAAAGCGTGCCCTCGCGGCGCACGCCCACCACCACCGCACGCAGGGTCGAGAACAGGTCGGAGAGCTGGCGCAGCGGCGTGTTCACGATCGGGCAGTCATCGTCGATGGTCAGACCCAGCAGCTGGGCATCGCCCTGCAGGAAGCGCTCGGTGTCGAAGGCCGCCGGCGCCGAGAGGCGCTGCTGCGCCGCCTCGGCGACCTCGCGCTCGGGGCTGATTACCACGTCGATCGGCATGTGATCGCGACGGTAGAGATCGGAATAGATCGCCGTGAGATAGGATTGCGAGCGCAGCCGCGCCACCTTGCGCGGGATCGCGAAGACCGAGTGGGCCACCTGGCAGGTGACCATGTTGACCTCGTCGGAATGGGTGGCGGCGATGATCATGTCGGCATCGCGCGCACCGGCCTTTTCGAGCACGTCCGGGTAGGAGGCGAAGCCCGCGATACCCTGCACGTCGAGCGTATCGGTGGCACGGCGGACGAGATCGGGGTTGCTGTCGACGACGGTGACGTCGTTGCGCTCGCCCGAGAGGTGCCGGGCGATCTGCCATCCGACCTGCCCCGCCCCGCAAATGATGACCTTCATCCGTTCCTCGTGGTTGGCCCAAGACGTCTCGTTGGCATGACACGGGCGCGCCAGAGCGTCAACGGGCGGTTGCCCTCAGGGCCCGCCGGACGCGCGGGACTGCGGCCTTTGAAGGCGGTCCGAGCGCGCTTGGGCCGATGCCTCGCGGCGTGGCACGTGGTGGGCCGATGAGGGGCGCTGCCCCTCAAACTCCCCGGGATATTTCGAGCCAGAAGAAGACCTGCCGGCGTCAGGTCCCGGCCTTGGTGCGGGCTTTCCACGCGGCGTGCCACGCGCGCACGGCGGCGCGGGACTCCCAGTGGTAGTCGGGATCTTCGGTGACGCGGCCGACCCAGAGACGGCCCTGCCCCGTGCGCCAGGGATCGAGCACCAGCCCGCTTTCCATCGGCGCGCCGCTGGCGGTGACGATCACCGTGGCATGCTCGAGCTTGAGGTTGCGGGCATTTGCGATGGCCCTGTGCAACTCGAGGGTGCGGAACCGTTCGCCGGCCAGCGCGATCTCGAGCGCGTCGGCGAAATCCTGGCACACGCCCTTGTCGCGCAGCCCGTTGACGACCTTGAAATTGTGCACCAGCGGCGGGTCGGTCACCTGCCAGTCGCGGGCGCGCGCGAGCGGCACCTCGACCGCGATGCGGGCGGCGCGGGCCGCCTCGGCGGGATCGACCGAAGGGCCGAGCGCCAGCAGCGCCCGGGTGACCTCGGCGATCCGTGCCTCGCGGGCCTCGGTGGCGGCGGCGGGCGGCGCGGTTACGCTGCCTTTTGTCGACACCGTTGCGCCGCAGCCTGCGAGCAACAGCGCCAGCGCGAGCAGCGCCGCGTCAGCCTGCCTGCTGGACATGGTCCTCGTCCACATAGGCCATGCGGCCGCCGGATTTCGAGCCGGTCACCACGCCCAGCGACTTCAGCTTGCGGTGCAGCGCCGAGCGCTCCATGCCGACGAAGGCGGCGGTGCGGGAGATGTTGCCGCCGAAGCGGTTGATCTGGGTCAGCAGGTACTCGCGCTCGAAGGCCTCGCGGGCCTCGCGCAGCGGCAGCGTCGCCAGCGTGCCCGAGAGCACCACGCGGCCCTCCTCCTCGACGCCCGAGGGCGCATCCTGCGGCAGTTCGCGGGCCTCGATCGGGCCGGTGCCCTCGCCGAGGATCAGCACCCGCTCGACGAGGTTCTTGAGCTGGCGCACGTTGCCGGGCCAGACCATGGTCTGCATCAACGCCACCGCGTCCTCGGAGAGCGGGCGCACCGGCAGGCCCTGGCTCTTGTTGCAGGCCTCGATGAAATGCGCCGCCAGCATCGGGATGTCCTCGCGCCGGTCCTCGAGGCTCGGCACCGCGATCGGCACCACGTTGAGCCGGTGGTAGAGTTCCTGCCGGAAGCGGCCGGCGTCGATCTCGGCGTCGAGATCGCGGTTGGTGGAGGAGATCACCCGCAGATCGACGCGCACCTTGTCGGAGCCGCCGACCCGGGTGAAGGACTGGTCCACCAGCACGCGCAGGATCTTGGACTGGGTGCCGCCGGGCATGTCGGCAACCTCGTCGAAATAGATCACCCCGCCATGCGCCTGCTCCAGGAGGCCCGGCTCGATGCCGCGCTCGGGGCTTTCCCGTCCGAACAGCACCTCTTCCATGGTCTCGGGCTCGACCCCGGCGCAGTTGACCGTCACGAAGGGCGCCTGCGCGCGGCCTGAATTGGCATGGATGTAGCGCGCCGCCACCTCCTTGCCCGATCCCGCGGGGCCGGTGAGCATCACCCGACCGTTGGACTTGGTCACCTTGTCGAGCTGGCTCACCAGCGCCCGGAAGGCGGCGCTGTCGCCGACCATCTGCGCCACCTCGGTCTCGCGGCGCTTGAGCTTCTGGTTCTCGCGGCGCAGGCGCGAGGTCTCCATAGCGCGGCGGATCACCACCAGCAGCTGGTCGATGTTGAACGGCTTCTCGATGAAGTCATAGGCGCCCTGCTTGATCGCCGCCACGGCGATCTCGATATTGCCGTGCCCCGAGATGATGATGATCGGGATATCGGGGTTGTCGCGCTTGACGGTCTTGAGGATGTCGATGCCGTCCATCTTGCTGTCCTTCAGCCAGATGTCGAGGATCATCAGCCCGGGCGGCTCGGCGTTGACCTCGGTCATCGCCTCGGAGCTGTTGGCCGCCAGCCGGGTGCTGAAGCCCTCGTCCTCGAGGATGTCCCCGATCAGCTCGCGGATGTCGCGCTCGTCGTCGACGATCAGGATGTCACTCATGTCTGCCCCTCTAACTCTGCAATGATCTTCTGCTTCTGCGCCGGATCCGCCGGCATCGACCCGAGCGGCAGGCGGATCACCGCCATCGCCCCGGCATGGGTGTCGCCGTCGAATAGCGGCGCGTCCTCGAGGGCGAGGCTGCCGCCATGCTCCTCGATGATTTTCTTCACGATGGGCAGGCCGAGGCCGGTGCCCTTGTCGCGGGTGGTGACGTAGGGCTCGAAGAGCCGCGCCCGGTCCTCCGGCAAGCCGATGCCGTTGTCCATCACCCGGATCAGCGCGCGGCCGTCCTCTTCGGTGAGGCTGACGCGGATCTCCGGGGCGTACCCCTCCGGCGCGCCGCCTTCGACACGCGACTCGATCGCCTCGCCGGCGTTCTTGATGATGTTGGTCAGCGCCTGCCCGATCATCGTCGCATCAAGCTCGGCAGGCATCTCGGCCTCCGGCAGGTCGATGACGAAGCGCACGTCGGGCTGGCCGGTCTCCTGCAGCAGCGCCGCACCGCGCAGCAGCGTCACCACGTCCTCGGGGCGGCGCTCGGGCTCGGGCATGCGGGCGAACTTGGAGAACTCGTCGACGATGCGGCGCAGGTCCTCGGTCTGGCGCACGATGACCTCGGTCATCTGGTCCAGCTTCTCGGCATCCTCGCCCTGCATCTGGCGGCCGAACTTGCGCTTGATGCGCTCTGCCGAGAGCCGGATCGGGGTCAGCGGGTTCTTGATCTCGTGGGCGATGCGGCGCGCCACGTCGCCCCACGCGGCCATACGCTGCGCACTGACCAGATCGGTCACGTCATCGAAGGCGACCACGTAGCCCTCGAGCGAGCCGTCGTCGCGGCGGCGCAGCGACATGCGCACCAGCAAGTGCTCGAGCCGGCCCTCGCGGCTGACCTTGACCTCTTCCTGCGCGGTCTCCTGCCCGGTCGCCATCAGCTTGTCGAACAGCGCCCCGAACTCGGGCACGGCGACGGTGATCGGCACTTCGGACTTGGTTTCGTGCCATCCCAGCAGGCGCTCGGCGGAGCGGTTCACGAAGGTGACGCGGCCACTGTCATCGAGCCCGACCACGCCAGAGGTGACCGAGTAGAGCACGCTGTCGAAAAGCCGCTGGCGGCGCTCGATCTGGCGGGTGTTCTCGAGCAGGGTCTCGCGCTGCGCCTTGAGCTGGCGGGTCATCTGGTTGAAGTAGCGTCCGAGCATCGAGATCTCGTCGTCGCCCTCTTCTTCCTTCACCTGCACGTCAAGATCGCCCGCGCCAACGCGCTGCGCGGCGCCGGTCAGGCGGCCGACCGGGCGCGACAGGCGCTCGGCGAACCACAGGCCGAGCCATGTGGCGGCAAGGATCAGCAGCACGGCGAAGCCGAGATAGAGCAGCGCGAAGTCGAACAGGCGGCGCCCGCGCTCGCTTTCCTGCTGCTGGTAGAACTGTGCCGTGGCCTGGGTTTCATCCAGCAGGTTCAGAAGGTTACCGTCGACGGCGCGGCTGACATACAGATAGCGGTCGGCATAGGCATCCAGCGGGGTGAGCGCGCGCAGCTCGTGATTGTCCCAGTCGGGGATCATCACCACGCCCTCTTCCTCGGCAAGCGCGAACTGGGCGATGGTGGGCTGTTCGTAGTCGAAGAGGTAGGAGCGTTCGCCCCGGGCGCGGATCTCGCCGGCGCCGTCGATCACGTAGGCTTCGCGCAGGCCGCGTTGCACCTGCCCCTGCCCCTGCGCGAGGATCTGCCGGATGTCGCCGTCATCGAAGGCGAAGTTGGCACGGCGGGCGTTGTCGACGAAGCGCGCCAGCGCGTCGACGTCCTCGGCCAGGCCGCGGCGCTGCTCTTCCTCATAGGCCTCGGCAGCGGCGAGCGAGGCACCGACGACGTTCTGCACCCGGCTCGAGAACCAGGTTTCGAGGCCGATATTGATGGTGAGCACGGCGAAGACCGCGACCGTCACCGTGGGCAGCAGCGCCATCAGCGCGAACACCCCGGTCAGGCGCAGGTGCAGGCGCGAGCCCGCGGATTGCGCCCGGCGGTCGGCGATCATCCGGGCGACGCGGGCCAGGACCAGCGTCGCCAGAAGCAGGACGTAGATCAGATCGGCCAGAAGGACGAGGCTGAGGCTCAGTTCCGGCCCGCTGCCCTTGTCGAGCGGGCCAAGCGCGATGAAGGTCATCAGCGCCAGCAGCGGGCCGAGGATCACGAGACCCAGGGCCGCGATGTTCTGTACCATGCGCTGACGCCGCAGACGGGCCAGCTTTGACCACGCCGCGCTGCGCGAGACTGATTTCCGTGCCCGGATGGCCACAGGCCGACCTCATCCTGATGTGCTGCTCGATGCAGCGAACCGCCATATCTTGTGGCTTCTTCGCCACTTTCGCCGAAAGCGAAGCAGCGCGGCCACATCTCTGTGGCGGTTTTACATCAGTTTGCGGCGGCGTGTCACGCGAATATCGAGGTCGGTGATCTTCTTTCTCAGCGTATTTCTGTTGATTCCCAAAAGATCGGCACATTTCGCCTGATTGCCGCCGGTCGCCTCTAGCGCGATCTCGATCAGGGGCGCCTCGACCTCCTTGAGGATGCGCGCGTAAAGCCCCGGAGGCGGCAGCATGTTGCCGTGCAGGTCGAAATAGCGGCGCAAGTGGCGGGCCACCGATGTGCCGAGCTTCTCGGCATCTCCGCCGCGCAGGATCGGGCCGGTGTCGGGCTGGTTGCCCAGCACCGCCTCGACCTCGGGGCGGCTGATCTCTTCGGCGCGGCTGGTCAGGCTCAGGCGGCGCACGGAGTTCTCGAGCTGGCGCACGTTGCCCGGCCAGCTATAGGCGCGGAAGAGCTCGGCCGCATCCGCCGAGAGCCAGCGCTTGGGCGCGCCCTCACGCTCGGCTCGGGCGAGGAAGTGGTCGGTGAGCAGCGCGATGTCCTCGACCCGCTCGCGCAGGCTCGGCACGTTGATGGTCGCGCCCGAGAGGCGATAGTAGAGATCCTGACGCACATGACCCTCTTCCATCGCCTGCGCCAGATCGCCCTGCGAGGTCGCCATGAAGCGCGGCACGTGTTCGCCGGGGATATCCATCATCCGCACGACGCGGGCCTGGATCTCGTCGGGGATGTCGGTGATCTCGTCGATCAGCAGAGTCCCGCCCTTGACCCGCGCGAGCACCCGCGCCGGCCCCTCGAGATCCGACAGGTCGGCCCCGGTGACGGTGACGAAGGGCAGCGTGCGGCGGTCGGAGAAATCGTGGATCGCCCGCGCGATCAGGCTCTTGCCGGTGCCGCTCTCGCCCGAGATCAGGACGGGCAGATCGGTGTTCATCACCCGCGCCACGAGGCGGTAGAGCGCCTGCATCGCCGGGGTCTTGCCGACCAGCGGCAGCTCGTCCGGGCCGTCGGCACCGATCGTCGCCACCTCTTCGCGCTTCGGCGTGCGGTTGCGATTGTCGAGCGCCTTGGCGGTGCGCTTCATCAGGTCCGGCAGGTCGAAAGGCTTGGGCAGGTAATCATAGGCCTCGGCCTCGGCGGCCTGGATCGCGGTCATGATGGTGTTCTGCGCCGAGATCACGATCACCGGCAGCTCGGGCCGGTCCTGATGGATCTTCGGCAGCATCTCGAGCCCGTTGCCATCGGGCATGACCACGTCCGAGATCACCACGTCGCCCTTCCCTTCGCCGACCCAGCGCATCAGCGTGGTCAGCGACGAGGTCGCGTGCACCTTGCAACCGGCCCGGGTCAGGGCCTGGGTCAGGACCGTGCGGATGGTGCGGTCGTCATCTGCGACAAGAACGGTGCCGTCCATTAGCTCTTCTCCTCAGTCTCGCGCGGGGCGCGCGGAAGCGAAATGCGAAAGACCGTGCGGCCGGGGACGGAGTCCACCGAGATCCAGCCGTCATGGTCGGATATGATCTTGGACACCAGCGCGAGGCCGAGGCCGGTGCCGTTCTCCTTGCCCGAGACGAACGGGTCGAACACGTCGCCCTTGATGTCGTCCGGCAGGCCGGGGCCGTCGTCGATCACCTCGATCTGCAGCGGCAGCTTCTGGGTCGAGCCATCGGCCCGGCGCATGCGGAAGGAATGCTCGTAGAAGGTGCGCAGGCGGATCGTGCCGCCGGCCTTCTGGTCCGCCGCCTCGGCCGAGTTCTTCAGCAGGTTCAGAACCACCTGCAGAAGCTGGTCTGGATCGCCGTAGGCGAGCGGCAGCGAGGGGTCGTATTCCTCGATGAATTTCATGTGCGCCCCGGCACCGAGCTGGGTCGAGCGCCGCGCCCGGTCGAGCACGTCGTGGATGTTCACGGGCTTCTTCTCGGGGGCCGAAAGGTTGCCGAACTGCTCGACCTGTTCGAGCAGCTTCACGATGCGGCGCGTCTCGGCAACGATGAGGTCGGTGAGCTCGAGGTCGTCCTTGCTGAGGCTCATGCTCAGGAGCTGCGCCGCGCCGGCGATGCCGGCGAGCGGGTTCTTGATCTCGTGCGCCAGCATCTCGGCCATGCCGATGGCCGATTTGGCCGCCGATTTCACCGAATGGCTCTGGGTCATCCGCCCGGCAAGCTCGCGCGGGGAGATCAGCATGATGAACCAGCCGGGATGGCTCTGGACCGGCGCGATCTGCAGGTTGCAGACCAGCGGCGGGCGCGCCCCGGTGCCCACGTCGACATCGTTGACGAAGAGCGGCGTGCCATTCTCGCGCGCCCGGGCAAGGCTTTCCTCGAGCGGCGCGTCGACCGCAAGCCGATCCCAGATCGGCTGCCCGATCAGCCACTTGGCCGAGTTGTTCATGAAGCCTTCGGCGGCCGGATTCATGTCGGCGATGCGCTCCTCGGCGTCCAGAAGGATCGCCGGGATCGGCAGGGAGGACCAGAGCTGGCCTTGGATCTCGGTGTTCATGCGGCCTCCTCGAGGGCCTCTTCAAGCGCCGGCTTGAGCAATGCACCGACCCGGGAGGGGTCGCGCTCGGTCAGCACCTTGCGGCGCATCGCGGCATCGGTACCGGCGGCGTCCATGTACCAGCCCAGATGCTTGCGCGCGCAGCGCACGCCAAGCTCGGGGCCGTAGAAATCGATCATCCGATCATAGTGCTCGCGCACCAGATCGGTCAGAGCCGCACCCTCGGGGATCTCGGGCAGCGGCGCTCCGTAGAGCGCGTGGGCGATTTCGGCCAGGCGCCACGGCGCCCCCTGCGCCCCGCGCCCGACCATCACGCCATCAGCGCCCGACAGGCGCAGCGCCTCGCGGGCGCTTGCCGCGTCGGTGATGTCGCCATTGGCGACCAGCGGCACACTGACCGCCTCTTTCACCTTGCGGATGGCCGCCCAGTCGGCGCGGCCCTTGTAGAACTGGCAGCGGGTGCGGCCGTGGATCACGATCATCCGGATGCCCGCCGCCTCGGCCCGCGCCGCAAGTTCGGGCGCGTTCAGGCTGCCATCGTCCCAGCCCAGCCGGGTCTTGAGCGTCACCGGCAGATCCACTGCCGCGACCACGGCCTCGATCAACCGGAGGGCGTGGTCGGGATCGCGCATCAGCGCGGACCCAGAGTAGCCACCGGTGACCTTCTTGGCCGGGCAGCCCATGTTGATGTCGATCACCCGCGCGCCCATGTCGGCGACCATGCGCGCCGCCTCTGCCATCGGCTCGGGGGCGCGGCCGGCGATCTGGACCGAGGTGTTCTCGATCGCGGCGCCCAGCTCGGCCTTTTCGCGGGTGCCGGGGCGTGCGGTGAGGAACTCGCCGCTGGCGATCATTTCGGACACGACAAGCCCCGCGCCCCATCGCGACACGAGGGTGCGGAAGGGCAGATCGGTGATTCCCGCCAGCGGGGCCAGCAGGACGGGGGGAGTGATCGACCTGTCTCCGAGGAGGATACTCAAGCGCCTATTCCTTGTGCAGATGCTTGTGAGGTAACCTGTGATGTCGCGACATTCAATTGCCCAAAGGGTTTATCGCCCCATCTCATCGCAGCTTGCCTAATTTTTGATCGCCCCTTCTGGTCGCATTGCGCAGCGCCGGGGCAGCGCCTAGAGAAGGCGGCGGGAAGGACGCCTGATATGACCACCGCCGCCATCATCGTCGCCGCCGGGCGCGGCACCCGCGCCGGGGGCGCGCTGCCCAAGCAATGGCGCGAGATCGCCGGTGCGCCGGTGGCGCTCTGGACCCTGCGCGCCTTCGCCCACCTGCCCCGCCTCGTGCTGGTGATTCACCCCGATGACCGGCCCCGCGCCGAGGCGCTTTGCGAGGGTTTTCCCGTCACGCTTGTGCATGGCGCCGCGGACCGAGCCGGCTCGGTCCGTGCCGGGCTGGAGGCGCTTGCCGGTGATCCACCAGAGCGGGTGCTGATCCACGACGTGGCACGGCCCTGCGCCTCCCGGAAATTGATAGAGGCGGTGATTGCCGCGCTCGCCACCACGCCGGGTGCGGCACCGGCGCTTGCGGTGACCGACGCGCTCTGGACCGGCGACGGGATCCGCGTCACCGGGACCCGCGACCGGAACGGGCTCTACCGCGCCCAGACGCCTCAGGGCTTCCGCTATGACGCCATCGTGCAGGCCCACGCGGCGCATCCCGGCGGCGCCGCCGACGATGTCGAGGTGGCACGCGCCGCCGGTCTGGACGTCGCCATCGTTCCGGGCGAGGAACGCAATCTCAAGATCACCGGCCCGGACGATTTTGCCCGCGCCGAGGCACTGCTGAAGGAGACCGAGAGAATGGATATCCGACTGGGCAACGGCTATGACGTGCACCGCTTCGGCGAGGGCGACCACGTGGTGCTCTGCGGCATCAAGGTGCCGCACGGGCGCAGCCTGCAGGGCCATTCCGACGCCGATGTCGGCATGCACGCGGTCACCGACGCGCTCTACGGTGCCATGGCCGAGGGCGATATCGGTCGTCACTTCCCGCCGAGCGATCCGCAGTGGAAAGGCGCCGCGAGCGAGATCTTCCTGCGCCACGCGGTCGATCTGGCCGGCTTCAAGGGATTCACCATCTCCAATATCGACCTCACACTGATTTGCGAGCGCCCCAAGATCGGCCCCCACGCCCCCGCCATGATCGCCGAGATGTGCCGCATCATGGGCATGGAGGCCGACCGGGTCTCGATCAAGGCCACCACCTCGGAACGGCTGGGCTTCACCGGTCGCGAAGAGGGCATCGCCGCCATTGCAACTGCCACGCTGGTGAAATCATGAAAGCCATTGCCTCCTTCTTCTACGTCGGCTTCCTGAAGCCCGCCCCCGGCACCTGGGGCTCGCTCGCCGCCCTGCCCGTGGCCTACGCGCTGTTGCTCGCCGGCGGCTTCTGGCTGCTCGCCGCCGCCACCGTCGCAGCCTTCGTTCTGGGCCTCGTCGCGACCGAACGGATGACCAGCAACGCCACCGACCACGATCCCTCCTGGATCGTCATCGACGAGGTGGTCGGCCAGTGGATCGCGCTGTTCCCGGTGGGCTACGGCGCGATGATGATGTCGGTCGACATCTGGCGGCTCTGGCCGGGCTGGGTCTCGGCCTTCGTGTTCTTCCGCCTGTTCGACATCTGGAAGCCGTGGCTGGTCGGCAAGGCCGACCGTCGGGGCGACGCGATGGGCGTCATGCTCGATGACGTGATCGCCGGCGTATTTTCTGCTATCGTCAGCATCGCGCTTGCCGCGCTTGCCCATGGAGTGCTGATGTGACCGAAGTTCTTGCCCGAGACATCCTGATGCTGGCCCGCGAACGCGGCGCCACGATCACCACCGCCGAAAGCTGCACCGGCGGCAAGGTCTCGGCGGCGATCACCGACGTGGCAGGCTCTTCCGACATCTTCCACCGCGGCTTCGTCACGTACTCCAACGCCGCCAAGCAGGATCTGCTTGGCGTGCGGGGCGAGACGCTCTCGCTGCATGGCGCGGTATCCGAGCAAGTCGTGCGCGAGATGGCCGAGGGCGCCCGCGTGGCCGCCGAGGCGGATTTCGCCGTGGCGATCTCGGGCGTTGCGGGCCCCGGCGGATCGGAGCTCAAACCCGAGGGCATGGTCTGCTTCGCTCTGGCCAGCGCCACCGACACGATCAGCGAAACAGTCGAGTTCGGCGCACTCGGGCGCGGAAATGTGCGCGAGGCGGCCACCCATCACGCGCTCGAGCTGCTGCAGGACGCGCTGAGCGAGGACTGACCCGCCTCAGCCCTGCGGGCCGTAAAGCTCTGCCGCGCGGCGCTCGAAGGCGCGCACGATGCGCTGCATCGCCTCGTAAAAGAACATCCCCGCGGCCCCCTGCAGGATGCGGTTCTTGAACTCGAAATCGACGAAGAAGTGCACATCGACGCCGCCCTCCGGCTTGTCCTCGAAATGCCACTTGGAAATCATGTGCTTGAACGGGCCGTCGAGGTATTCCGTGTCGATCTTCTTGGGCTCGGGATACAGCGTCACGCGGCTGCCGAAGCGCTCGCGGAAGACCTTGAACGAGATCACGAGGTCCGCAAGCATCACGGTGTGATCCCCCTTGTCCTCGGTCGAACGGATGCGCGCCGCGGCGGTCCACGGCAGGAACTCGGGATAGCTACCGACATCGGCCACCAGATCATACATCTGTTGGGCGCTGTAAGGCAGGTGCTTGGTCTCGGAGTGGGTCGGCATGACGGTCTTTCTAGCGCCCCTTTATCGCGTGACAATGGTCGGGGGTTTCTTCATATGCTGTGGCCGTCTTTGCAAGGGGAATGCCATGACAGAGCGGCCATATGTCGTAGACGAGATGATCTCGGCCAAGACCATCGCCGCGCGCATCGAAGACCTCGCGCGCGAGATCGGGCGCGAATATGCCGACACCGAGAAGCTGGTGGTGGTGGGCCTTCTGCGCGGCAGCTTCGTGTTCATCGCCGATCTGGTGCGCGAGCTCGACCTGCCGGTCGAAGTCGATTTCCTCGAGGCCTCCTCCTATGGCGACGCCATGCAGTCGAGCCGCGAGGTGCGCATCCTCAAGGATCTGCGCTCACCGATCGAGGGACGCGACGTGCTGGTGGTCGAGGACATCGTGGATACCGGCTTCACCCTGCACCACGTTCTGAAGCTGCTGAGTTCGCGCGAGCCGCGCAAGCTGCGCACCATCGCTCTGCTCGACAAGCCCGCGCGACGCGAGGTCGCGCTCAAGGCGGACTGGACGGGATTCGAGATTCCCGACGAGTTTGTCGTGGGTTACGGCATCGACTTCGCGCAGAGGAACAGGAACCTGCCGTTCATCGGCAAGGTGCGTTTCCCGGAGGCGTAGGATGAACCCTCACTGGCTGCTGCGGATGGCGCGATGGGTCCGGAACCCGCCATCGTCGGACCGCGTCAGGCTGGTTCTGGCGGTGGTGGCCCTGTGCCTCGCGCTCTACGCGGTCGAGCGCTGGATCGGCTGGCCCGACGCGCTGACCGCAGAGCGCCTGCGCGCGCCGATGCGGGTGAGCCCCTGAGCCAAGGCCGATCACGGTTTGGCGAGCGACATGTCAGGCACGGTCAGGACGGGGTTCCTGACGGCTCATAGACGACATGAATAACCGCACTTAGCAATCTGATTTAAAATGTAATTCCAGAACGGACATGCCGATCACGAGTTTGTCCTCGCGCAGAGTATCGCGATCGATTCGCAAACTCTCCGGTTGTCACAGCACTGTCGAGCGACAAGGCTAGGTTTGCCAAGGCCGGGTTGCCGGTCTAGTTCTCATGGCACCCATAGGTAGAAATTACATCACCCACAGGGAGTTTTCGATGACCCGCCTTCTGACCGCCGTCACCGCCCTATCGCTTGGCCTTTCGGGCGCCGCGATCGCACAGGATTACTCCGGCCAGCTGAAAGCCCGCCAGGGCCAGTTCCGCATCCTCGCGATCAACCTCGGCACATTGGGCGACATGGCCCAGGGCAAGACCGAGTACGATGCCGAGGCGGCGCAGGCAGCCGCCGACTCGCTGGTCGCTGTCTCGATGATCCACCAGGGGCCGCTGTGGCCCGAGGGCTCGTCCGAGATGGACATGGATGGCACCCGCGCCAAGGCCGAGATCTGGGACGACTGGGAAGATTTCGGCTCCAAATGGTCGGCGCTCGGCGAGGCCGCCACCGCCATGCAGACGGCGGCCGCCGGCGGCGCCGAGGCGATCGGGCCTGCGATGGGCGCTCTTGGCGGCGCCTGCAAGGCCTGCCACGACAGCTACCGCGCGCCGCGGAACTGATCCATGCGCAAGGCGATCGGGATCGTGGTCCTGGCGGCGATCGCCGCCGCCGGGGCCGGATGGGTGCTGACCGCGCCAAAGCGGCTGCCCGAGGCGCGCTTCACCGGCATGACCGGAGACCCCGCAGCGGGCGAGCGGGTCTTCACCGCCGCCGGCTGCGCCTCCTGTCACCATGCGCCCGACGCGTCGGGCGAGGACAAGCTGGTGCTGTCCGGCGGACAGCGCTTCGCCTCCGACTACGGCACCTTCGTGGCCCCCAACATCTCGCCAGATCCCGAGAACGGCATCGGCGACTGGGGCCTTGCGGACTTTGCCAACGCCGTGATGCGCGGCGTCTCGCCCTCGGGCCAGCATCTCTACCCGGCCTTCCCCTACACCGCCTACGCCCACATGCGCGACAAGGATGTGGTGGATCTCTGGGCCTACCTGCTGACACTGCCTGCCTCCGAAACGCCGAGCCCGCCCCACGAGGTCGGCTTCCCCTTCAACATCCGCCGCGGCGTGGGCGCGTGGAAGCTGCTCTACATGAGCGACGACTGGGTGATGAGCGATGTGCCCGACGCGCAGCTAGAGCGCGGCCGCTATCTCGTCGAGGCGCTGGCCCATTGCGGCGAGTGCCACACGCCCCGCGACGGGCTCGGCGGGCTCGACACCTCCGCCTGGCTCACCGGCGCGCCGAACCCCAATGGCAGGGGCTCGATCCCGGGCCTGACGCCAGACCGGCTCGACTGGGACGCGGGCTCCATCGCCTATTACCTCGAAAGCGGCTTCACCCCGGACTACGACAGTGCCGGCGGCCACATGGTGGCGGTGGTGGAGAACTTTGCGAAGCTGGACCCGGCCGACCGCGAGGCCGTCGCGGCCTATCTCAAGGCCCTGCCGGCCGGCGGGGCGATGGACTGAGCGCGGCACACCAGCCCTGAAACCACCTCCCGGCCGCACGCACCGGCCTGCCTCCGGCGGGAGTATTTTTGACGAAGAGAAGCCAGGGGCGCAGCGCTCCTGGCTTCTTTGGTTCAAAAATACCTCGGGGGTGAATTGGCGCACAGCGCCAAGAGGGGGCAGCGCCCCCTGCACCAACAAAACAGCGCCGCGCAGCGGCACCGCTTGGTGTCAGCCTTTCTTCTTGCCGAGGTGTTTCTTCAGGGCGCCGGCGTTCTTCTCGCGACGGCCCTTGTAGGGGTTCTTGTCGCCCTGCCCGCGCATGTAGAGCCGGATCGGCGTGCCGGGCATGTCGAAGCTCTCGCGCAGGCCGTTCACGAGGTAGCGCGTGTAGCTGTCGGGCATGTCCTGCGGGCGCGAGCACATCACCACGAAGCCCGGCGGCCGGGTCTTGGCCTGGGTCATGTAGCGCAGCTTGATGCGGCGGCCCTGAGGCGCGGGCGGCGGGTGGCTCGACACCATGCCCTCGAGCCAGCGGTTGAGTTGGCCTGTGGAGATGCGACGGTTCCACACCTCCCACGCCTTCATGATCGCCGCCTGCAGCCGGTCGAGCCCGCGCCCGGTCTTGGCCGAGACGGTGACCAGCGGCGCGCCGCGCAGCTGCGGCAGCAGCCGCTCGAAGGATTCCTTGAGGTCGCGCAGCTTCTCCTGCTTCTCGTCCTCGATGTCCCACTTGTTCACCGCGATCACCACCGCGCGGCCCTCGCGCTCGGCAAGATCGGCGATGCGCAGGTCCTGCTGCTCGAAGGGGATCGCCGCGTCGAGCAGCACCACCACGACTTCGGCGAACTTGACCGCGCGAAGGCCGTCGGAGACCGACAGCTTCTCGAGCTTCTCCTGCACCCGCGCCTTCTTGCGCATGCCGGCGGTGTCGAAGATCCGCATCGGCACCCCGCCCCACTCGGTGCGCACCGAGATGGCGTCGCGGGTGATGCCGGCCTCGGGACCGGTCAGGAGACGCTCCTCGCCGATGATCTTGTTGACCAGCGTCGACTTGCCGGCGTTTGGACGGCCCACCACGGCGATCTGCAGCGGCTTCGTCGCGGTGATCTCCGGCAGCGACTCGTCGGCCTCCTCCGAGACCTCCTCGTCGACGCTCACATCCGTTTCGGGCGCCTCCTCGGCGGCGCGCTCGGCAAAGCCGTCGGCCAGCGGCTGCAGCGCGCCGTAGAGGTCGGGCATGCCCTCGCCATGCTCGGCAGAGATCCGCAACGGCTCGCCCAGACCCAGCGCGTAGGCCTCGAGCACCCCGGCATCCGCCGCCGAGCCCTCGGACTTGTTGGCCCCGAGGATCACGTGCTTGGCGCGCTTGCGCAGGATCTCGGCGAAGATCTCATCGGTCGGGGTCACGCCGACGCGGGCGTCGATCATGAACAGGCAGACATCGGCCATGTCGACCGCGCGCTCGGTCAGGCGCCGCATGCGGCCCGGCAGGCTGTCATCGGTGGCATCCTCGAGCCCCGCGGTGTCGATCACCGTGAAGCGCAGGTCACCGAGCTTGCCCTCGCCCTCGCGCAGGTCGCGGGTCACGCCGGGCTGGTCGTCGACCAGGGCAAGGCGCCGGCCCACCAGCCGGTTGAACAGCGTCGATTTCCCCACATTGGGGCGGCCCACGATGGCCAGCGAGAAGGTCATGTCCTGACTCCCAGATCACAAGCCGCCCCGATAGCGCATTTGCGGGCACGGCGAAAGGGGCGACGGATCGTCCCCGCGCGCCCCTGTCACGTTCGTCTTGCCAGCTCAGCGATAGCCGACCAGCTGGCCCTTCTTGGTCACCACGTAGAGCGTGCCGTTGGCGATCGCCGGCGCGGTGGTGGCGCCGCCGGCCACCTCGGTGGCGGCGATCAGCGCGCCGGAGGCCGGGTCGAAGCTGCGCAGCAGACCGTCCGAGGAGGCCAGCACAAGCCGGCCCCCGGCCATCACCGGGCCGTAATGCGCGAAGGCGCTGTCACGGCGGCGCTGCGGCCGGCGCACCGGCTCGTAACCCGGCAGGTCGACAGCCCAGATCTGCGCCCCGCTGGCGGCGTCGAGCCGCACGAGCTGGTTCTTGTCCGAGACGAGGAACACCGAATCGCCAGCCGGCCAGACCGGCCCGCGGGCGCCCATGCGCGCGGTCCAGAGCCGTTCGCCATTGCCGAGGCCAAAGGCCACGACGCGGCCCGAATGGTTGCCCACATAGACCCGGTCACCCGCGATCACCGGCCCGCCGGTGATGTCGCCGACCTGCGCCAGTGCCGAGCCGATGCGGCTGCCGACCACGTCGGCGCTCCACAGACGCATGCCGCCCTCTCGGAAGGCCGACTGCACCGCGCCGTTGCCGAAGGCGAAGATCACCGCCTTCTCGCTCAGGGCCGGCGCAGGCGCCCCGGCCACGTTGGTCGTGTTTTCCGGCGCGTCGATCTGCCAGCGGATGCGACCGCTCTCAGCCTCGAGCGCCCAGGCGCGGCTGTCGCCGGAGGTGAGGTAGACCAGCCCGCCGGCCGCCGTGGGCGCGCCGGTGGCGGTGTTGCCAAGGCGCTGTTCCCAGATCTCGGCACCGCTGGCGGCGTCGAGCGCGGTGAGGCGGCCATAACCCGAGGCGACGTAGAGCCGCCCGTCGGCGACGGCGAGCCCGCCGCCCTGCGCCTGACCGGAGCGTTCGCGTGCGGGGACCATGCTTTTCTGCCAGAGAATCTGGCCGGCGCTGCTCACGGCGCTGACCAGATGCTCGGAATCCATCGTGTAGATCCGACCGCCCGAGACCACCGGGTCCACGTTGATGCGCTGGCGACGTCCGTCGCCTGCGCCGATATCGACCGAGAAGACCGGGGTCAGCGCGCGGTTCAGCGCCGCGTTGTCGACCCGCGCGAAGGGCGAGACCGGGCTTTGTGCCCAGCCGGCATTGACGGTGCTGGCCGCGAGCGACAGCGCGCGGGAGGTGTTTGGCGGCGTGACCTCGGCCGGGCCGCCGTTCTGAAGCACCTCGCGGGTGCCGAAGCGCTCGCCGGGAAGGATGACCTCTGGCTCCGAGCAGGCCGACAGCATGGTCAGCCCGAGAAGCCCCGCCGTGATGGTGGTGATGCGCAAATCCACTGCCCCCGTCTTTCGCCTGTCACGCTTCGATCTGCCCGGCGCGCCGGTCAGACCCGTTGTGTTTGCACCGGTTTAGCTGGCATCCAGTGCGCCGCCAAGGGCGATGATCATCTGTGAAGCGCGCTGGCGCAAGCCGGCGGTGGCCTCGGAATCCTCGACGATGCGACGCAGCCGCTCCTCGGCCGCGAGCCGGTCACCAGCCTCAATATCGAGCAGCGCGAGCTGCTCTTCGGCCAGCAGGCGCAGCGGCTTGCCGGGGACGGCCAGCGACTCGAGCCCGGCGCGGCGCTCGTCGATCGACAGGCCGGAGCCGGCCTGGCTCATCGCCTTGTAGCTGGCGATCTCGCGGTAGATCTCGGGCACCTCGCCATTGGCAGCGACGGATTCGAGGCTCAGCGCAGCGGCCTCCATGTCCTCGGCGCGGGCCGCCTCGGAGGCGGTCAGCATGGCGATCAGCGCCTCGGCGCCGGGCGTCGGCGCATCGATCTCGGATAGAGCGGCGACACGGGCCTGCGCCTCGTCGGCCTCGAGCGCGGCAAGGATCTCGTCGCCGAGCGCCTGTGCCGCCGAACGGCTCTGGGCGTTGCTGTACTCGCGCCACGCGGCCCCGCCGACCAGCAGGATGACCAGCAGCACGGCGATCCAGCCATAGCGCTTCATGGCGGCGAAGAGCCGGTCGCGGCGGACCTCTTCGGTGACTTCGTCGATGAAACTGTCGGGATTGCTCAAGGGCGGCCTCACAAGTCTTTGTCGGCCCCCTCTTACAGGCCCCGGAGGGCACTGCCAAGGCATCTCCGGATCCGCCGCCGGGACCGCGGCGGCGATCGCCCCGCGCCGCTTGATCGGGCGGGCCAAGGCGGGTAATCTGAACGGGTCAGTTCAGACCCGGGAACATTCAAGACCCGTTATCGAAATGGTCGCATTGCGGCGGCACCGTTTCGCGTTATCCCTTGCCCCGTAGACCCGAGCCGAGTGGGAAGCCCCGAACCATGCGTATCATTTCGATCCTGACGGCGCTCGTCGTGATGGCCGTGCTCTATGGCGTGGTGATCGAGCGCGATCGCCTGCTCGGTTTTGCCCGCGACATCGCCCCGGCGGAGAGCGCCGCCGCGTCCGACGGGCCCGCGTCCGCGGACGGCCCACAAGCGACGGACGTGACCGCGACTGATCCCGCTGCGGCATCGATGCCCTCCGAAGACGGGGCCGTCGCGGTCATTGCGCGGCACTCCACCGCGCAGGAGATCGACGACGCGGTGCTGCTGCGTGGCCAGAGTCAGGCCTTCCGCGAGGTCGACGTGCTCTCCGAGGCCACCGGCCGGGTGATCTCGGAGCCCCTGCCCAAGGGCAGCGCGGTCACGGCCGGGCAGTTGCTCTGCGAGCTTGATCCCGGCACCTCCGGCGCGTCGCTGGCCGAGGCCGAGGCAGCGCTTGCCGAGGCACAGGCGCAGCGCCCGCAGGTCGAAGCGCGCGTGCCCGAGGCGCAGGCAGCGCTGGCGCAGGCCGAGGCCCAGCTCGAAGAGGCGCAGATCACCCTGACCGCCGCCGAGAAACTGTCGGAGAGCGGCTACTCCTCGCGCACGACGCTGGCCTCGGCCCGCGCCGGGCAGCGCGCCGCCGAAGCCGGGGTGCGCAGCGCCGAGGCCGGGCTGAAATCCGCCGACAGCGGCATCGACAGCCTCGAGGCCCAGATCGAAAGCGCCCGCGCCGCCGTCGCCCGCGCCCGCACCGAGGTCGAGAACCTCTCGATCACCGCGCCCTTCGCCGGCGTGCTCGAGGACGACACCGCCGAGCTCGGCGCGCTGATGACCGTGGGCACGCGCTGCGCCACGGTGCTGCAGCTCGATCCGATCCGGTTGGTGGGCTACGTGCCCGAGGCCGATGTCTCCCGCGTGATCCCCGGAGCCAACGCCGGCGCGCGGCTGGTCGGCGAGCAGCAGGTGATGGGCAAGGTCACCTTCATCGCCCGCCGTGCCGACGAGACCACCCGCACCTTCCGCGTCGACATCACCCTGCCAAACCCGGATCTGGCGATCCGCGCCGGCCAGACCGCCGAGATCGCCATCGAAGCCGACGGCGCCATGGCGCATCTGCTGCCGCAATCGGCGCTCACCCTCGACGATGACGGCAGGCTCGGCATTCGCTCGGTCGCCGCCGACGGCGCGGCGCAGTTCCTGCCGGTGAGCGTGCTGCGCGACACCCGCAGCGGCATCTGGGTCTCGGGCCTGCCCGAGCGCGTCGACGTGATCACCGTGGGCCAGGAATACGTCACCGACGGCGTGCCTGTCCGGCCCAGCTTCGAGGAGGTCGTGCAGTGACCGGCCTCGTCGACTGGGCCGCCGAGCGCGCCCGCATGGTGATGGCCTTCATCTTCCTGTCGCTGGTCGCCGGCGCCTATGCCTACGCCACGCTGCCCAAGGAGGGCGAGCCGGATATCGAGATCCCGGCGCTGTTCATCTCGGTCCCCTTCCCCGGCATCTCGGCCGAGGATGCCGAGAAGCTTCTGGTCAAGCCGATGGAGACCGAGCTGGCCGATCTCGACGGGCTCAAGACGCTCTCGGGCGTGGCCTCCGAGGGCTATGCCGGCGTGGCGCTCGAGTTCGAGTTCGGCTGGAACAAGTCCGAGACCATGGCCGACGTGCGCGACGCCATGAACACCGCCGAGGGCAGCTTTCCCGATGGTGCCGAGAGCTACTCGATCAACGAGATCAACTTCTCGGAATTCCCCATCCTGATCATCTCGCTCACCGGCCCGGTGCCCGAGCGCACCATGGCGCAGGTGGTCAAGGACCTGCAGGACCGGGTCGAGGCGCTCGACTCGGTGCTCGAGGCGGGCATCGCCGGCAATCGCGACGAGATGGTCGAGGTGATCATCGACCCGCTGCGGCTCGAGAGCTACAACGTCACCGCCAGCGAGCTGATCAACGTGGTGCAGAACAACAACCTGCTGGTCGCCGCAGGCGAGGTCGAGACCGAGACCGGCGCCTTCTCGGTCAAGATCCCCTCGAGCTTCGACGAGCCGCGCGACATCTACGACCTGCCGGTGAAGGTCAATGGCGACCGGGTGGTGACGCTGGGCGAGCTGGCCACCATCAGCCTGACCTTCGAGGATCGCGAAGGCACCGCGCGCTTCAACGGCGACAGCACGGTGGCGCTGCAGGTGGTCAAGCGCAAGGGGTTCAACCTGATCGACACGGCGACCGAGGTGCGCGCCGTCGTGGCACAGGCCGAGGCCGACTGGCCGCCCGAGCTGCGCGCCGCGGTCACGGTCTCGGCCAGCAATGACCAGAGCCGCATCGTCGACAGCATGGTCAAGCAGCTCGAGGGCTCGGTGCTGACCGCGATCGCGCTGGTGATGATCGTGGTGCTGGCGGCGCTCGGCACCCGCGCGGCGCTGCTGGTGGGCTTTGCGATCCCGACGAGCTTCCTGCTCTGCTTCCTGCTGCTGCTCGGCATGGGCATCACGGTGTCGAACATCGTCATGTTCGGGCTGATCCTCGCGGTGGGGATGCTGGTCGACGGCGCCATCGTCGTCGTCGAGTACGCCGACAAGCGCATCGCGCAGGGAACCGGGCCGATGCACGCCTATGTCGAGGCAGCCAAGCGCATGTTCTGGCCGGTGGTGAGCTCGACCGCGACCACGCTCTGCGCCTTCCTGCCGATGCTGTTCTGGCCCGGCGTGGCGGGTCAGTTCATGGGCATGCTGCCGGTGACGCTGATCTTCGTGCTCTCGGCCTCGCTGGTGGTGGCGCTGATCTACCTGCCGGTGATGGGCGGCGTCTCGGGGCGATTCTCGCGCGGGCTGCACCGCAAGGGCGCGCGGCTGCGCCGCCGCCTGCCGAACTGGTGGGCGCGCGCGGCACTGGTGCCGATGGCGCTGCTGGGCATGTTCGTGGGCGCCATGATGGTGCTGAACCCGGACTTCCTGTTCCATTCGCCCTTCACCGGCTACGGCGCGCGCCTGCCGGGCGTCGCGGTCTTCCTCGCCTTCGCGGTGATGGCATCGATCACGCTGGATGCCGCGCGCATCGAGCACCGGCGCAAGCGCATCAAGGCGCAGTACCGCCGCACGCCTTTCGGCTGGCTGATCCAGCTGATCACCGCCAACCCGGTGATGCCGGTGGTGACCATCGGCGCGGTGGTGTTCTTCGTGATCTCGGTCTTCGGCTATTACGGCGAGAACAACAACGGCACCCAGTTCTTCACCGAGAGCGAGCCCGAGCAGGCCATCGTCTACGTCCGCGCCCGCGGCAACCTCTCGCTGGCCGAGAAGGATGCGCTCGTCCGACGCGCCGAGCAAATCGTGCTGGCCCATCCCGGCATCGAGACCGCCTTCGCCTTCTCCGGCGATGGCGGGCTCAGCTCCAACACCGGCGGGGCCGAGCCACCCAAGGACACGATCGGGCAGATCCAGCTCGAGATCGTGCCGTGGGAGAACCGCCGCGACCGGCCCGAACTCGACGGCGATCTGGTGCTGGCCGAGCTGACCCAGGCGATGCGGGCCTTGCCCGGCATCCAGATCGAGATCCTCGACCTTGCCATGGGGCCGGCCTCGGCCAAGCCGGTGCACCTGCGGCTGAAATCCGACGATTGGGACGCTCTGCTCGCCGCCACGGGGGCCGCGCGCGCGCAGTTCGACGCCATGGCCGGGCTGCGCCAGATCGAGGACACCCGCCCCCTGCCCGGCATCGACTGGCAGATCGATGTCGATGTCGAGAAGGCCGGCCGCTACGGCGCCGACGTGGCCACGGTGGGCGCCATGGTGCAGCTCGTCACCCGTGGGCTGACGCTCGACACCATGCGGGTCGACAGCTCGGACGAGGAGATCGACATCCGCGTGCGCCTGCCCGAGGCGGATCGGGTGCTCTCGACGCTGGACAGCCTCAAGGTGCGCACGCAGGACGGGCTGGTGCCGCTGTCGAATTTCATCACCCGCCAGCCGGTGGAGAAACTCGCCGAGATCAACCGCGTCGACCAGAAGCGCCATTTCGACATCAAGGCCGGGGTGCGCGAGGGGCTGGTGAAATTCGTGAGCGACGGCGCGACCGTCGGCTACGGGACAGAGGCCGCGTCCGGCCCCGGAGACCTCAGCCTGCGCGGCAACGCCTATGATCTGACGCAGGTCGAGGGAGATGCCGACCCGGCGGCTCTGGCCGAAAACGGCGCGTTGCAGCTGGTGCCGGTTAATGCCAACGAGCGCATCGCGGCGCTGACCGCGTGGCTCGAGACCGACCCGCTCCCGCAGGGGGTGAGCTGGGAATGGACCGGGGACCAGGAGGAGGAGGCCGACAGCCAGGCCTTCCTCAGCCAGGCCTTCTCGGCGGCGCTGGCGCTGATGTTCATCATCCTGCTGGCGCAGTTCAACAGCTTCTACAACGCGGTGCTGGTGCTGCTGGCGGTTGTGCTCTCGACCGCCGGCGTGTTCCTCGGGATGATCGTGATGGACCAGACCTTCTCGATCATCATGACCGGCACCGGCGTGGTGGCGCTCGCCGGGATCGTGGTGAACAACAACATCGTGCTGATCGACACCTTTCAGGAGTATTCGCGCTACATGCCGCGGATCGAGGCGATCATCCGCACCGCCGAAGACCGCATCCGCCCCGTCCTGCTCACCACCATCACCACCATCGCCGGGCTGTTCCCGATGATGATCGGCCTCAGCCTCGATTTCTTCGGCGGCGGCTATGCCATCGACAGCCCGACCTCGCTGTGGTGGAAGCCGCTGGCCACGGCGGTGGTCTTCGGCCTCGCCATCGCCACGGTGCTGACTCTGGTCTTCACGCCGGCGATGCTGGCGCTACGGGTCTGGTTCAACACCTATCTCGGCTGGATCGCCCGGGCCTTGGCGGCGCTGTCGCTGGGCCGCGGCAGCCGCGCGGCGCAGGACTGGGCGCTGGCGCGTGCGGCGCGGCGGGTGAAGGCGCCGACCATCCTCTGGGAAGAGGTGCCGCCCTTCCCGTCCCGCCCCTCACGCACGCCCGACGCGACCGGCGGCGAGGACGCTCTGAAGGCGGCGGAGTGAGACTGGCGGCGAATCTCGGCGACCCCTCGCCGGGCCTGCACCGTCGCCGCGCATTTCTTCGACCAACGCCAGCCTGATCGGCGCCCCCCTGCGCGGGTCTCACGGCCCGAAATGCGTTGCCGCGAGACCATCACGCGAGCAAGGTAAATTCCGCCTCGGCGACGTCTCGTCCGTTGACCTGCAGGATCACCGCGTGCACCCCCGGGTGCAGCCGAAAGGTGGTGGCATCGCCCTTCATCCGGTGGCGCTTGGTGAGTGTCAGGGGCTTGCCCGGGGCGAGTTCGGCGGCCTTCAGCTTGAAGACCTTCTCGGCGCTGCCCGTGGGCCGCGCAAAGCGCAGCCGGTAGTCGACCAGCACCGGCCCGGCCTCCGGGCTCTCGAGGCTGGCGGCGATGGTCAGAACCTCGCCGATCCGCAGCTCGGGCTGGATGTCGAGCCGCGCGGTGACCGGCAGGTCCGGCCGGTAGCCCAGCAGCCCAAGCGCCCCGGGCTCGCCGCGCTTGACCGCGGTGCGCAGGGCGTGTCGTGTGATCCAGTCGCGCTCGCGCGGGGTTTGCGCCTGGCTCGACCGCCACGCGGCCAGCCGGTCGAGCACCGCGTCGGGATGGGTCTTGCTCAGATCGTTGAGATGATTGGCCACCGAGCGCGTCACGAAGCGGGTGTCGTCGGCATGTAGCACGTCGAGCAGCGGAAGCGGTGCGCGCGGATCAAGCGTGATGCCGATGCCCCAAGGCAGCTTGGGCCGCGTGCCCTCGGAGACCAGCCGGCGCACGTGGTAATGCGGATCACGGGCCCAGCCCTGCATCCGCGCGAGCACCAGATCGGGCCAGCGGTTGAGGAACGGCCGGATGGCGTATTCCATCGAGAAGCGCTGGGTCGCGGCGTGGATCAAATCAAGCGCGCGCTCTGGATGGTCGATCCCGTGCCTCGCTGCGAGCACGCCATGCACCGCGTGAATGAAGCGACCGAAGTCGTCATCCTTGCGCGCAGGGTCGAGCGGCTCTGGAAGCGATGCCTCAAGAGATTCAGCCATGGCATTGAAATCGTTGGGGAGTTTCGCCTCCAGCCCATCCGCGAGAACCTCGAGCCTTGCATGCACACCGAGCCCCTCAAAGCGCGGCAGGACCTGATCGAGGAAGCGCCCAGCCTCGAAGCCGGGCAGCACGGAGAATTCCTGCGCCAGTGCCGCGGCGCTGTCGGCGTTGAAGAGCTGGTCGGCGAGGGAGAACCCCGCGCCGCCGCCCTTGCCGTCAGGACCGCGGGCCATGGGCGTCGCGGGTTTGGGGGCGCTGCCCCCGCCGCCCGTTCCGGGCGACTCCCCCGGGATATTTCCGGCCAGAAGAAGCTGTGGGCATCTCAGATGGTGGCAAAGGTCTCGCCCCCGTCGAGCACGATGTTCTGGCCGACGATGTAGCCGGCATGGGTGGAGCACAGGAAGGCGCACATCTTGCCGAACTCGGCCGGATCGCCGTAGCGGCCGGCGGGGATGCCGGCGGCGCGGATCTTGCGGGCCTCGTCGCGGCTGATGCCCTTCTGAGCGGCCATGACGTCGTCCATCTGGTCGATGCGGGCGGTGTCGTGCACGCCGGGCAGCAGGTTGTTGATGGTGACGCCCTTGTCGGCGATCTGGCGGGAGGTGCCTGCAACGAAGCCGGTGAGCCCGGAGCGGGCGGCGTTCGACAGGCCCAGCGGCAGCAGCGGCGCCTTGACCGAACGCGAGGTGATGTTGACCACCCGGCCCCAGCCGCGCTCCATCATGCCGGGCACCAGCGCCTGCATCAGCGCGATCGGCGACAGCATCGAGCCGTCGAGCGCATCGATGAAATCGCCACGGTCCCAGTCGGTCCAGTAGCCCGGGGGCGGGCCGCCCGCATTGGTCACCAGGATGTCGCAGGGACCCGCGGCGTCCAGCACCTCGGCGCGGCCCTCGGGATCGGTGATGTCGCCTGCGATGGCGGTGACCTCGACGCCGTAGGCCTCGCTGATCTCGCCCGAGGCCTGCTCGAGCGGACCAGCGCTGCGGGCGTTCATCACCAGCGTGCAGCCGGCCTCGGCCAGCGCCTCGGCACAGCCGCGCCCCAACCCCTTCGAGGAGGCGCAGACCAGCGCGCGCTTGCCGGAAATTCCAAGATCCATGTCGTCAGTCTCCTTCTGTGGCCCGGGTCGCGCCCGGGCGGGCCGGGAAAAAGACCGGCCGAGATCCCATTTGATGCCACAATGGTTTGGCATACAATGGCATGATCCACATCCGGCGCGGCCGGCGTGCGCCGGCCGGTGGCGGGCCGGACCGCAGAAGACCGCAGAAGACCACGGAAAACGACAGAACAGGCAGGGGCCGACCCGACATGACCGAGGCTGAAGGCGTACGCGTCGCGCATGGCGTCACCGTCTACCGCGCGGACCAGATCCGCGTCATCAACGGCGCGAATCTCGGCGACGGGCTGAGCTTTGCCGAGGAACTGGTGCCGGATGACATCTACCGGCTGTCTCCGGTCGCGGCGCAGCATCGCCTGAGCCTCTACCCGGCCTCCGAATCGCCGTTCCGCATCGCGGCCGACAGCGAGATCGGCACGCCGGGAGCGGATCTGCATCTCGATTGCGTGCTCACCTTCATGTCGGGCGACGGCCACACCACCGAGGGGCTGGTGCTGGTCGAGACCGACGCGGGCGGCGACGTGGCGGCGATCCTGTTCCTGCCGCTGGCCGCGCTCGATCCCCGCCAGGACCTTGCGCTGGTGGGCATCACCCGAGACGGCGCACTGCAGAAATTTGCGCAATCGGCCTGCGTCTCCTTCACCCGGGGCACGATGATCACCATGGCCTCCGGCGCGCAGCGCCCGGTGGAAGAGCTCGCGGTGGGCGACCGGGTCCTGACCCGCGACGACGGCCCGCAGGAGATCCGCTGGCTGGGGCATCACACGGTGCGCGCGGTGGGCGAGTTCGCCCCGATCCTGATCCGCGAGGGTGTGCTGAACAATTCCGGCGACCTGCTGGTGAGCCCGGATCACCGCCTGTTCATCTACCAGCGTCGCGACCAGATCGGCGTCGGGCGCTCGGAGTTGCTCGTCAAGGCGCGTCACCTGGTCAACGGCGACAGCATCCGCCGAATGCAGGGCGGCTTCGTGGACTATTACCAGATGCTCTTCGATCATCACCAGATCATCTATGCCGAGGGCATCGCGGCGGAATCGATGCTGATCGACACCCGCACCCATGCCGCTCTGCCCGACGAGCTGCACCAGCGGCTCTCGGAGCTTCTACCAGGACACAGCCGCAGCGATCACCGCGCGCTCGAGGTGCAGGAGGCGTTGCTCGACCGGCCGGACCTGGCGGAGCTGCTGCGCAAGTCCTCGAGCGGCTGAGCCGGCGTCACTCGGCGGGCGGATCATCCTGTGATGCTTCCGCCTGTTCGACCGCCCAGCTCGTCGCGACCTCGACCGCCACCGGAGAGGTGGTCGGCAGGACGGTGAGGTAGCTGTCGGTATCCTCGACCTGGATCGCCGGGCGCTGCGTCATGCGGTAAAGCGCGTAGAGCGCGATCCCGGCAAAGGTCAGCGTCAGCACCAGCCAGAAGCCATGCGGCCCCAGCGACTGCATCGCCCAGCCGCTCAGCAGCGGGCCGGCGATCGCGCCAAGGCCGAAGATGAAGACAAGGCCCCCGGATGCGGCGGGCATGTCATCGGCGGGCAGATCGTCATTGGCGTAGGCGAGAAACAGCGAATAGAGCGGCGTGGTCACGCCCCCGGCGAGGAAGGCGGCCACGAAGAGCATCTCGGAGCGCCCATCGGTCATCAGCCCGAGGGCGCAGGCGCCCGCGCCCATCGCGGCGGCGGCAAAGATCAGCTTGCGGCGGTCGAGCACGTCGGACAGCCAGCCGATCGGGTATTGCAGGAACAGGGCGCCGGCGAAAAGCATGGCGACGAAGAACGCGATCTGCGGCGTCGGGAGGCCGATCTGCGTGCCAAACACCGCGCCCATGCCCGATTGCGTGGCGTAGATGCTGCCGAGAAAGAACGTGCCCACGGTCGCCAGCGGCGCGATCCCGAACAGCTGGCGCAGCGACATCGGCCGCGCCACGCTGACCGCGGGGGTCGGCGTGGCCGAGAGCAGGATCGGCCCGAAGGACAGCGACACGAGGATCGAGGCGACGATGAACAGCACCGATGTGGCGGCGTCTCCGAAGGTCAGCAGCCATTGCGCGCCGATCACGCCCAGGGTCTGGGCGATCATGTAAGCCGAGAGGATCTTGCCGCGGGTGTCGTTGGTGGCGGCGTGGTTGAGCCAGCTTTCGGCAGCGACATAGACGCCGGACATGCAGAAGCCGAGGATCAGGCGCAGCGGGGTCCAGGCCCAGGTTTCGGTGATCAGCGGGAACGCGATGAGCCCGGCGGACATGAAGCTGCCGAGCGCGGCGAAGACCCGCACATGGCCGACGCGGCGAATCAGGATCGGGGTCACGCGGGCCCCGGACAAGAAACCGATGTAGTAGCCCGAGGTGATGACAGCCAGCGCGCCGGCGGAGAAGCCCTCGATATCGCCGCGCAGACCGATGAGCGTGAACTGCATGCCGTTGCCGAGCATGATCAGAAGCGTGCCAAGAAGCAGCGCCCAGACGCTGCCGAGAACGGAAATCATGCGGGGCCCCTCGTATCGCCGGCCGGGAATTCCCCGATCCATGCAACAGGCCGGCGCGATCCGCGAGCATCGCTGCGTCACGGGACGCGTCCTTCGCGACATTGGTGAAGAAATCAGCGCCGGCGTGGCAGCCTCGATGCCTCTCGACGCATGGCGCGACCGGAAGACGCGCAGTGCTCCACGGGTCGCTGCCGCCTGTCGCAGCCGAGCTGCGCCTTTAATCGGAGGGAGGGGGGCGCTGCCCCCTCTTGGCGCTGTGCGCCAATTCACCCCCGAGGTATTTTTGAACCAAAGAAGCCAGAAGCGCTGCGCCCCTGGCTTCTCTTCGTCAAAAATACTCCCGCCGGAGGCAGGCCGTCCTTCGCGGCCGGGTGTCAGGCCTGATCTTTGCTCGGGCCGCCGACCCCGAGGTCCCGACCGGCACCGAGAGACGGGGCGCTCAGTGGTTGCGCAGCGCGTCGATGAGCTCGTCCTTGGTCATGTCGGAGCGGCCATCGATGCCGATCTCCTGAGCCCGGGCATAGAGATCGTCCTTGGTCCAGTCCTCGTAGGGCGGGGCCTTGCCGCCCTTCTCGGAGGGGTGCATGTCCTTGTTGGCCTGCGCGTTCGAGATGCGCGCGGCCTTCTCCTTGGACATGCCGTCCTCGCGCAGGTCCTCGTAGAGTTTCTCGTTCTTCAGGCTCGGGTTGGCCATGATCGGTCCTCCTGTGTCGTGGTCAGAACCCGCGAAGCAAGGCCCCGGTTCCGCGCAGGCCGCTCTTCCCTTGGCGCATGGCCGGCGTTATATGCGCGCTCATGCTGGACACGCCCACCAACCGCCCCGACCTTCCCGCGGAAATCGCCCGCCGCCGCACCTTTGCGATCATCTCGCACCCGGATGCCGGCAAGACGACGCTGACGGAGAAATTCCTGCTCTATGGCGGTGCCATCCAGATGGCCGGACAGGTGCGCGCCAAGGGCGAGGCGCGGCGCACGCGCTCGGACTTCATGAAGATGGAGCAGGAGCGCGGGATCTCGGTCTCGGCCTCGGCCATGTCTTTCGACTACGGCAATTTCCGCTACAACCTCGTCGACACGCCCGGCCACTCGGACTTCTCGGAAGACACCTACCGCACGCTGACCGCGGTGGACGCGGCGATCATGGTGATCGACGGCGCCAAGGGCGTGGAAAGCCAGACCCAGAAGCTCTTCGAGGTCTGCCGCCTGCGCGATCTGCCGATTCTGACCTTCTGCAACAAGATGGACCGCGAGGCGCGCGACGTCTTCGAGATCATCGACGAGATCCAGGAGAACCTCGCCATCGACGTGACGCCGGCCTCCTGGCCGATCGGCATGGGACGCGAGTTCGTCGGCTGCTACGACATGCTGCGCAACCGGCTCGAGCTGATGGACCGGGCCGACCGCAACAAGGTGGCGGAATCGATCAAGATCGACGGGCTCGACGACCCAAAGCTTGCCGAGCACGTGCCGGACGAGCTACTCGAACAGCTCAAGGAAGAGATCGAGATGGCGCGCGAGCTGCTGCCCGAACTCGACCCGCAGGCGGTGCTCGAAGGCCACATGACGCCGATCTGGTTCGGCTCTGCGATCAACTCGTTCGGGGTGAAGGAGCTGATGGACGGCATCGGCAACCTCGCGCCTGAGCCCCAGCCCACCAGCGCCGAGCCGCGCCAGATTGCGCCGGAGGAGAAGAAGGTCTCGGGCTTCGTCTTCAAGGTGCAGGCCAACATGGACCCCAAGCACCGCGACCGGGTGGCGTTTGTCCGGCTCAGCTCGGGCCATTTCAACCGCGGCATGAAGCTCACCCATGTGCGCACCAAGAAGCCGATGAGCATCACCGCGCCGGTGCTGTTCCTCGCCTCCGACCGCGAGTTGGCCGAGGAGGCCTGGGCCGGCGATATCATCGGCATCCCGAACCACGGCCAGCTGCGGATCGGCGATACGCTGACCGAGGGCGAGGCGCTCAAAGTGACCGGCATCCCCTCCTTCGCGCCGGAGCTGCTGCAGGGCGTGCGCGCGGGCGACCCGATGAAGGCCAAGCATCTCGAGAAGGCGCTGTTCCAGTTCGCCGAAGAAGGCGCGGCCAAGGTCTTCAAGCCGAATATCGGCTCGGGCTACATCGTCGGCGTCGTCGGTGCCCTGCAGTTCGAGGTGCTGGGCGCGCGGATCGAGCAGGAATACGGCCTGCCGGTGCGCTTCGAGGCGTCGCAGTTCACCTCGGCGCGCTGGGTGCATGGCGACAAGGCGGCGGTGGAGAAATTCGTCAACGCCAACAAGCAGCACATCGCCCACGACAATGACGGTGACGTGGTCTACATGACCCGCCTGCAATGGGATATCGACCGCGTGGTGCGCGACTATCCCGACATCACCCTCTCGGCCACCAAAGAAATGATGGTGTAAACGCCGGTCCGGGCCCGTCGGGGCCCGGCAAACGCTCGGGGGGAGCGTTTGAGGCGTTTACGGGCGGAGCCTCCTGCCGGTCCGGGCCCTCTGGGCCTGGCAATCTCTCCGGGGGAGAGATTGAGGGGATCACGCGCGGAGCCCTGCCCGCCTCCACGCGCAACCTCCTCTCCACAGAACTTTCCGCTTGACCTGGAGCGCGCTCCACCCCCTAGCAAGGGAAGCGTCGAACGGAGAGGAGCCCGGATCATGCGGATCGCCGAGTTCGCGCGGGCCACCGGTTTCCCGGTGGATACGCTGCGCTATTACGAAAAGATCGGTCTCATCGACCCGCCGCTGCGCGACAGCGCCGGGCACCGGGTCTATGGCGACGCCGAACTGCGCTGGGCGGAATTCCTGCACAGGCTCAGAACGACCGGCATGTCGATCTCCGAGATGCTGGCCTATGCGAGGGCACGGGCCGAGGGCGATGCCACCGCCCCCGAGCGCGCGGAGATGCTGCGCCAGCATCGGGCCGAGGTCGCTGCCCGCGTGGCAAACCTGCAGGAGTGCCTCTCCGTTCTCGACACCAAGATCGCCACCTACGAGGCGATGATGTCAGACGCGAAAGGACCTGACCATGCTGCACCAGACCACCGAGACCAGAGGGGAACGCGGCCGCAGGCTGCTGAATGAGATCGACGGCGCCGCCGGAAAGGCGGTGATCGCCGGCCTGCAGGACATTGCCCCGGACTTTGCCGAGCTGCTGTTCGAATTCCCCTTCGGCGACATCTACGCGCGGGACGGGCTGTCGCTGCGCGACCGCGAGATTGCCACCGTGGCGGCGCTTTCGGCGATGGGAACCGCCCCGAAGCAACTGGGCGTCCATGTGCATGGCGCGCTGAATGTCGGCGTGACACGCGAAGAGATCGTCGAGGTGATGATGCAGATGGCGGTCTATGCCGGTTTTCCCGCCGCGCTCAACGCGCTTGGTGTCGCCAAGGACGTGATTGCCGAGCGCGACGCCGAGAGCGGCGACTGACCGGCAGCGCACAAGACAATCGCGGCGCGCCCGAGGCGCGCCGCGATCCGTTTGTCAGGGGCCGAATGGCCTGGCCGGGATGGCTCAGCTGCCCTGAAGCAGCGGCGTGATGCGGCGCACCGCGGCGCGGCGGTTGGCGCGTTCGGAGGTCTGGGTCTCGATCGCCAGATCACTCTCACCATAGCCCTGAAGCACCATGTTTTCCGGCGGCACGTCGAAATACTCGGTCAGCGCCAGCGCCACCGATTCCGCGCGACGATCCGAAAGCGCGAGGTTGTAGCCCCAGCCGCCGGTCGCATCGGTGTGGCCCTCGATCAGAAAGACCTCTCCCGGGTTGTCGGAGATCACCCGCTTCATCGCATTGCCGAGCGCGGCGAGCGCCTGCGCCTCCTGCGGGCGGATCGCCGCGGAGCCGGTCTCGAAGTTGATCGAGTCGACGCTGATCTCGGGCACGAGATGGCGCACCGTGTCGATGTTGCGGATCTGGTTCAGAGAGAAGGTGCGGCCCACATCCGTGCCGTTCTCGGCCGCCAGCGCCGCCGCCAGCTCGGCCTCGTCGACCTCGCGGATGTTCATGCGGCGCGGGGTCTCCTGCGTTTGCGGCAGGTCGTTGACCACCACCTGCTGCTCGGCCTGGGTGTCGTCGAAGAGCACGATCTGCTCGCCATCCGGCAGGGTGCGGATGCGGCGCAGCACGCGGCCATCCGCGGCCTTCACGGTCTCGACCGCGTTGCCGTTCTCGTATTGCACCACGGTGCGGGTCGAGCCGTCATCGTAGCGATAGGTTGTCACGTCCGAGCCGGGGCGACGCAGCAGCACGTCATCATTGCGCAACACGCGGTACTGGCCGTTTTCTTCGACCACCAGACGGTCGCCCGTATTTTCGACCACCCTCGCATCGTCCGAGAGGAACTTGCTCAACGCCACGGCCCCGAGGCCGGCGATCGCAGCGGTGCCCAGATTGCGCAGCGTGTCATTGCGGTCATTGTCGTCGGCGCTGTCGCGATCACGCTCGGCGACACCGTCCCGCGCCTGCTGCAGCGCCTCCCCGATGCGGGTGCCGAAATCCTCGTCGGAACTGCGCACGTCGGCATCGGAGACTTCTTCCTCGACCACCTCGGGCTCGCCGGCCTCTGCGAGGCCAAGCGCTGCGGCGGCGGCCCCGAGTTGCTGCGACAGGCGCGCGGCGGCGTCGGCCTGCTCCTGGTCCGAGACCTCCTCGGGCTCGGACTGCAGGCTGGGCTCCTCGGTCTCGGCCTCGGCCTGAACCTCGGTATTCTCATCGGAAGCGGTATCGGTCTGCGGCTCCGCCGCCGCGACCGGCTCCTGCGCCGGGGCCTCCTGTGCCTCGGCGTCCTCGGGGGGTTCGTTGCCCTCCGTGGCGGGGGTCTCGGCCTCGGCGACCGGTGCTTCGGCAGGGGCGTCCTGCGCCTCGGCCTCCTCCAGCGCTTCGCGCAGTTCGTCGGTGCCTTCGGTCCCGGCAGTCTCGGCTTCCGTGACCGGCGCTTCGGCGGGGGCATCCGACGCTTCGACTTCCTCGGGCGCTTCGCTCGGCGCGCCCGCCTCTTCGGTCTGGGCAGTTCGCGCCTCGGCGGCAGGCGCTTCGCTTGGCGCGTCCTGCGCTTCCGCCTCCTCGAGCGCTTCGCGCAGCTCGTCGGTGCCTTCGCTCTCGGCAGTCTCCGCCTCGGCCGCCGACGCTTCGGCGGGGGCATCCTGTGCCTCGGCCTCGGCGGTGGCGTCCACCTCGGCGCTCATCTCCTGCGTCTGGCCGTTGCCTTCCGCCTGCGCGTCCTCGACGGCCGCGCCGAGCGCACCATTGCCGCCCGCCAGCGCCGCCGCGTCGGGCAGTTCCACGATCCGGTCGCAGTTCACACCCTCCGAGGCTTCTCCGGCCTCGCAGAGCGCCTGCAGACGCGCAAGCTCGGCAACCAGCTGCTTGCGATTCATGCCGTCCGTCTCGAACCCCACATCGAGCGATCCATCACGGGCACCCTTGAGAATGTCCTTCGGCGTCATCCCGTCGAGCCCCTGCGCCACTGCGGGCAGTGTCATGCTGGCCATCATCACCAGCGCGGTGGTGGTTCTCAGAAACGGTTTGGTCATGGTCATTGTGCGTCCTTTCCTCCGGACCGCCGTCAGAAGAGGCGGTTTGAAGGACACAACGCGGCCAGACAGGTTTTGTTCAAAGAGCAGGCAAAACGCCGCCGATCCGGGCAGTCGCCGCTCAGAGCGCCGCCATCAGCCGCGCCTTCTCGCCGGCATCGTCGGGACGCGAGATCGCCTCGGCCAGCTCCTCGAGCGTGCGGATGGAATGGCCGGCGCGGAAGCTGTCGACATGCGGGAGCATGGCGCGGATGCCCGCGGCCTTCGGTGCGAAGCCGTCCCAGCGGAGCAGCGGGTTCAGCCAGATCAGACGCCGCGCCGAGAGGTGCAGCCGCTCCATCTCTTTCGCCAGAGCCCCCGCATCGTCCCGGTCGAGACCGTCGGTGATCAGCAGCACCACCGCGCCCTGCCCCATGACCCGACGCGACCAGTCGCGGTTGAAGTCATGCAGGCACTGTCCGATGCGGGTGCCGCCCTGCCAGTCCTGCGCCTCGGCCCCGGCGGATTTCAGCGCGGCATCGACATCGCGCGTGGCAAGGTGGCGGGTGATGTTGGTGAGCCGCGTGCCGAAGGTGAAGGCATGCACCTTGGCCCAGCCGGCGCCCTTCTCGTTGGCCACCGCGTGCAAGAAATGCAGCACCATGCGGGAATATTGCGACATCGAGCCCGAGATGTCGCAGAGCACCACGAGATTGGGCCAGCGCGGGCGCGGCTTGAGATGGGCGAGCTCGCGCAGCTCTCCCCCCTGCCGCATCGAGCCGCGCAGGGTGCGGCGCCAGTCGATGCGCCGCCCACCATGCGCCGCCATGCCGCGCCGCGAGGGGATCGGCTTCACCGGCAGGGTGAGCCGTGCGATCATGCGCTTGGCCTCGGCGATCTCGTCGGTCGACATCTGCTCGAAATCGAGCGTCTTGAGCTTTTCCTCCGCCGAGAGGGTGAAGGAGCTGTCGACCTCGATCTTGGTGGCCTCCTCCTCTCCTTCGGGCTGCGGGATCTCGGGCATCTGGTCGCCCAGAAGCGCCTGCGCCGCGCGCTTCTCGGCAGATTGGGCGACCTTCTCCTCCTGCACGCCGCGCACCGCAGGCAGCATCATCGACATCATGTGCTCGAGATAGCGCGGATCGCGCCAGTAGAGCCGGAAGACCTGCGCGAACACCACGCGATGCTCGGGTCGGTTCACGAAGCAGGCATGCAGGGTCCAGTAGAAATCCATCCGGTCGGTGAAGCCCGCCGCCGCCACCGCGCGGATTGCATCGATGACCCGGCCCGGCCCCACCGGCAGACCCGCGCGCCGCAGGGCGCGGGCGAAATGGATGATGTTCTGCGCGAGCCTCGGGTTGTCGGGGATCGCGATGGGGACGTATTCGGGCATCAGGCCTCTGTTCCTGCCGGCAGCGCGCGGGCGCCGGTCTCCTCTCCTCCGGGTCGGGCCAGCGAACCGCATCGCAAGACGCGGGGCAAGTGCTTCCTTGGTCGCGGGGGCCGGTCAGTTGCGCCGGCCGGATGCCCCTCCGCGCCGTCGCGGCGCGCCGCCCCGCGCCATCCCCTCGCGCAGCACCGCGGTCATCGGGTGGCCCTCCTCGCGATGACGCGCAAGCAGTACCTCGATCAGCGGGCGCGCTTCGGCATCCCCGGGCAGCGACAGCGCCCAGTCGAGAAAGATCGAGCGGCATTCCGCGTCCGTTATGCCGTCGATGCGGTAGGCCTCGGCGATCAGGCCCTTTGGGTCCTCGGGGGTTCCCTTCTTCATGGGTCAGGCTCCTTCATGTCTCGGGCGGCGGCAGGGCAGCGTCGATGATATCGGCCGCGCGGGCGGTCATCTCGGAGAGCTTTTCGCGCAGCTCGTCGGGGCCGTCGGTCCCGGTCAGGCGGGTCAGGAAGGCACAGCCCCCGGCGCCGAGTTCGGTTGGGTCGAGCGCGCCCTCGGCAATCAGGCGGGCGCCGATCTGCAGGCTCCAGCACAGCCGGTAGGTGGCGGCGAGGTGATCGGCATCCGCCTTGCTCAGCCAGCCTTCGCGCGCCGCCATGGCGAGCCCGCGCGTGGTGCGCCGCGGCGCCTGCCCGGAGAGCAGCGCGCCGGCCTGCGCGGTGAGCTCGATATCCTGCATCCGGCCGCGCCCGATCTTGGGATCCCAGACCGCGCCCTGCCCCTTTGCGGCAGCGATGCGCGCCCGCATGGTCGCAAGCTCGCCCAGCACCTTGTCTCGCGGCGGCGGGCTGGCGAGCAGCGTGGCGCGCAGCGCCTCGACATCTTCGGCCAGCGGCGCAGGGCCCGCCACGACGCGGGCGCGAGTCAGCGCGAGATGTTCCCAGACCCAAGCCTGCTCGCTCTGGTAGCTGCGGAACGAGGCCAGCGAGGTCGCCACCGGCCCCTGATTGCCCGAGGGCCGCAGGCGCATGTCGATCTCGTAGAGCTTTCCTTCCGCCATCGGTGCCGTCATCGCGGTGATCGCGGCCTGGGTCAGCCGGGCGTAGTATTGCCGCGCGGGCAGCGGGCGGCGCCCGTCGGACGCCTCGACCCCGTCGGGGTCATAGATCGAGATCAGATCGAGATCCGAGAGCGCGTGCAGCCTTCGCGCGCCCAGAGACCCCATGCCCACCACAACCGCGCCGCGCCCCGGGGCGGACCCATGCTTGCGGGCGAATTCCTCCTGAACCACCGGCAGGACGGCGGCCAGAGACGCCTCGGCGAGGTCGGCATAATGCTCGCCCGCCTCCTCCGGCTCGCTGAGGCCGCGCAGCAGGTGCACCCCGGCCCGGAAGTGCCATTCCTTCTGCCAGCGCCGCGCCATGTCGAGCCGGGTCTCGTAGTCCCCCTCGCGCGCAAGGATCTCCTTCAGCTCGGCGGTGAGCGCGGCGGCCCCTGGCCAAGGGCTGAAGAAATCGCCGCCGATCACCGCATCGAAGACGCTGGAATTGCGCGACAGGTGCCGCGCCAGATCCGGCGAGGTCGAGACGATGTCGATCAGCAGGTCGATGAGCTGCGGGTTGGCCTCGAAGAGCGAGAACAGCTGCACCCCCGCCGGCAGCCCGGCAAGAAAACCGTCGAAAGCCGCAAGCGCCTCCTGCGGCTTCGCGGCCTTGGCGAGCCGTCCGAGAATCTCGGGCTTCAGGCGCTTGAAGATCTCCACCGCCCGGCCCGAGCGCAGCGCCGGGTAGTTCGGCCAGCGCGCCACCAGCTCGCTGCGCTCGATCTCGTCGGGCACGTCGGTCTCGCAGGGCGCGTCGGGGGCGAAGAAGCCCTCGGTCAGCTCGTGCACCTCTTCCAGACGGCGCTTCAGATCCTGCTCGAGCTCGGCGCGGTCGCGCCCGCAAAGCGCCGCCAGCCGGTCGAACTCGGGATCCGAGCTTGGCAGCTGGTGGGTCTGCGCGTCGCGCAGCATCTGCACCCGGTGCTCGATCTCGCGATGGGCGCGGTAATGCTCGGTGAGCTTCTCGGTCACGCCTTGCGGCACCCAGCCGGTCCGGGTCAGCACCCGCAGCCCGTCGACCGTGCCGCGCACCCGCAACTCCGGGTCGCGCCCGCCGGCGATGATCTGGCGGGTCTGGGTGAAGAACTCGATCTCGCGGATGCCCCCGCGGCCCAGCTTCATGTCGTGCCCCGGCAGGGTGATGGCCCCGTGTCCGTGCTTGTCGCGGTAGCGCAACCGCATGTCGTGCGCGTCCTGGATGGCGGCGAAATCCAGATGCCGGCGCCAGACGAAGGGGCGCAACGTCTCGAGGAAACGCTCGCCGGCCTCGACATCGCCGGCGCAGGGCCGCGCCTTGATATAGGCGGCGCGCTCCCAGGCCCGGCCGAGGCTCTCGTAGTAGCGCTCTGCCGCCTCCATCGAGATGCAGACCGGCGTCACGGCCGGATCGGGACGCAGCCGCAGATCGGTGCGGAACACGTAGCCCTCCCCGGTCAGATCGCCGAGACTGCCCGACATGCGCCGGGTGGCGCGGACAAAGGCGCTGCGGGCCTCGTGGAAATCATCGCGGTCGAAGCGGGTTTCGTCGAACAGGCAGATCAGGTCGATATCCGAGCTGTAGTTGAGCTCGAACGCGCCCATCTTGCCCATTGCCAGCACCACCATGCCGCCGGCGGTCGCGATGTCGTCCTCGGTCGCGCCGGGCAGCTTGCCGCGGCGGATCTCGCGCGCGATGGCGGCCTGCAGCGCTTTCTGCACCGCGAGATCGGCAAAGCGGGTGAGCGCGCCGGTGACCTCCTCGAGCGTCCAGACGCCCGCAAGGTCCGACAGTCCGGCCAACAACGCCACGCGACGCTTGGCCTGCCGAAGCGCCACGTCGACCTCGTCGGGTGCGCCGGCGTCGAGCTCGGCAAAAAGCGCTGGCAGCGCGGCGTCGGGATCGTCGAGCGCGGCGTGCAGCCAGTCGGCCTCCTTGCGGATCAGGCCCTGAAGATAGGGGCTGGTGCCGCCGGTGCCCTCGATCAGCGTGGCGACATCGCCCTCGGCCCAGGGCGTGGCGGCAAGCGCCTCGGCGCCGAGGTCTGGCTCGAAGGGGCGCGGCAGGCGGGTGGTGCGGGATGCAAAGCTCATGCCGCCTATATGGCGGAGCGCGGCGGCATTGCGCAATGGGCTGCGCTTGCAGCCGGGCACGCGACGCGCTCTAACCGGGCCGGCAAGAACAGGAGACCACGATGAGCAAGAGCCTCAAACGCGTCCGAGCGGCGCTGGAAGACGCAGGGCTGACCCCGGAGATCCGCGAGGTGGGCCAGGCCCGCACCGCGCAAGAGGCCGCCGACAGCGTCGACTGCGAAATCGACCAGATCGCCAAGTCGATCATCTTCCGCGCCGAGGACAGCGGCGAGGCGGTGCTGTTTCTGACCGCCGGCGGCAACAAGGTCTGCGCCGAGAAGGCCTCGGCGCTGGCAGGCGAGCCGCTGGGCAAGGCCGATGCGACGCTGATCCGCAGCCAGACCGGCTTTGCCATCGGAGGCGTCTCGCCGGTGGGTCATCTCAACCCGATCCGGGCGTGGATTGATCCGCGCCTGCTCGACTTCACCACCATCTGGGCCGCCGCCGGCACGCCGCGCCACGTCTTTGCACTCGACGCGCACCTGCTCCCCCAGCTGACCGGCGCGGTGGCGGCAGAGTTCACGCTCTGAGCCGCCGCTGAGCCCTTGCCGCTGCGGCGTGGCGGCGCCATGCTGCGGGCAAAGCGAGGAGATTTTGTCATGGGCTGGTCCTTTCCCATCGGTCGGCTGTTCGGCTCGGAGCTGCGGGTGCACGCCACCTTCTTCCTGCTGCTGGCCTGGATCGCGGTCTCGGCCTGGTCCTATGGCGGGCCGGCGGCGGCACTGCAGAACGTGGCCTTCGTGCTGGCGCTCTTCGCCTGCGTGGTGGCGCACGAGTTCGGCCACGCGCTGACCGCGCGGCGCTACGGCATCAAGACCCCCGACATCACGCTCCTGCCGATCGGCGGCCTCGCCCGGCTTGAGCGGATGCCGGAAAATCCGCGTCACGAGATCATCGTGGCGCTGGCAGGTCCGGCGGTAAACATCGTGATCTGGGCGGTGCTTCTGCTCTTCGGGGCCAACACCCATCTCGACGAGCTGATCGCGCTTGGCAACGCGCCCGGCGCCTTCCTTGGCCAGCTCGCGGCGGTGAACCTGTTCCTCGCATTGTTCAATCTGCTGCCCGCCTTCCCGATGGATGGCGGACGCGTCCTGCGCGCGGCACTCGCCACCCGCATGGACCGCGTCCACGCCACCCGCGCCGCCGCCACGGCGGGCCAGCTCATGGCGTTCCTGTTTGCGTTCTGGGGGCTGGCCTCGGGCAATTTCATGCTGCTTCTGATCGCCATCTTCGTGTTCTTCGCCGGCCAGGCCGAGAGCCAGGATGTCAGCTCGCGCGCGGTGGCCAAGGGGCTGATGGCGCGCGATGCGATGATCACCAGCTTCGAGAGCCTGAGCCCCGCCGATCCGATCCATGTGGCCGCGCAGACCCTGATCCGCACCACGCAGCACGAATTCCCGGTGCTCGGCGAGGATGGAAAGCTCGCTGGCTTCCTCACGCGCACGGCGCTGTTTCACGCGGTGGCCGAGGGGCAGAACACGCTCGAGATCGGTGCGGTGATGGAGGACGTGCCGCAGGTGTCGCTCGACACCCCGCTGGATGCCGCGCTCGACGCGCTGAGCGAGGCCCCCTCGGTGGCGGTGGTCGATCCCGATGCGCGGGTGCTGGGCTACATCACGCGCGAGAACGTGGGCGAGTTGATGGTGCTGCGCACTCCGCGCTGAGCCAGCCGGCATCGCCGCCCGAGGCGCGAAACGCTTGACCCCGGTGGCGGGAATGCTACGGAGAGCGTCACGGTGGGCCTGTAGCTCAATTGGTTAGAGCAGGGCGCTCATAACGCCTTGGTTGCGGGTTCAAGTCCTGCCGGGCCTACCAGACCGAACTCACCAAGCGCCGCGCCAACAGGGTCTGCGCCAGCGCCTTGATTGCCGTCCCTCTTCCCTCCCCTGTTCGGCCAGAAACGCGCCTCTGGGCGATACGCGCTAGCAAGTGTTCGCGGCGGAGACCGGCAGGACGACCTCGCGCGGGTTCGGGATTACCATCCGGCATTCGCCACGCGCGGCTCTGGATCGTGTTGCAACGCCGGCTCTGCCCCGAGGCCATCGATACGGAACACCCGGACACCGTCCGAAAGTGTCCGGCTGTTTTGCGTCAGGCTCCGGATGGCGCTGGCGGTCTGGTTGACCATGGCCGCGTTCTGCTGCGTGACCGTGTCGAGCTGCGAGATGGCGGTGTTGATCTCGCCCAGCGTCATGGTCTGCTCGTTGAGCCCGTGCACCACTTCGCGGATCCGGTCCGAGATCCGATCGACGCCTGAAAAGATGCTGCCGAGCTCGCCGCTGGCGCGGCCGACAAGTTCGACCCCGGCCTTGACGTGGATGCCGCTTTCGCTGATCAGCGCCTTGATCTCCTGCGCCGATTCCGCCGACCGCTGCGCCAGGGTGCGGACCTCGGAGGCCACCACCGCAAAGCCGCGCCCGGCCTCGCCTGCGCGCGCCGCCTCGACCCCGGCATTGAGCGCGAGCAGGTTGGTCTGGAAGGCGATGTCGTCAATCACCGAGATGATCTGCGAGATCGAATCCGACGAGGTCTCGATGCGCTTCATCGCCTCGGTGACGTCTTCGACCACCTTGCTGCTGCCTTCGGCAGCGCTCTTGGTCTCCTCCGCCTCTCGCCCGACCTCGGTGGCGTATTCGGCGGCAGACTTGGCATTGGAATTAAGCTCTTCGACCGCCGCGGCGGTCTCTTCCAGTGTCGCCGCCTGGGTTTCTGTGCGCTGCGACAGCTCGTCGGAATTGTCGCCGATTTCGGAGGCCACGCTGTCGATCTCGCCCGAGACGCTCTGCACCTGGCGGATCAGCCCCGAGATGTGCTCGGCCGCGGCGTTGAACGCATCGGCCAGCTCGCGCAGACGATCCTGCGCGGTGAGCGTCACGCGATGCGACAGGTCACCCGAGCTCAACGCCTCGAGCCCGTCGGCGATGGCGCGGATCGCCTGGCGCTGGCCGGTGATCTCGGTCGCGATCTTGGTGATGCGCACCACGTCACCAGCCTCGTCATAGACCGGCGCATAGGTGGCGGAGATCCAGATCACCTTGTCATCTCTGGTGATGCGCGGAAACTCGTCCGAGAAGAACTTCCCGGCCCGCAGATCCTCCCAGAATTGCCTGTAGGCCTCGGATTGGCGGTACTTCTTCTGCACGAAGATGCTGTGATGCTTGCCGATGACCTCGCTCTCGTCCGGATAGCCGAGCGCCGCGAGAAAATTCTCGTTGGCGCGCAGGATCGTGCCGTCGGGCGCGAAATGGATCACGGCCTGCGTGCGTTCGACGATCTGCAGGATCGCCTCATCGCCGGTCACTTCGTGCTGACTGTCTTGCTTCGACTTGCGGGAAAACCACATCCCAGCGCTCCTTCAGGCGGTTCCTGACGGAGCAGATACCTCGACAGACCTTTCCAGAGACTGAACAGGCGCGCAATTTTACGCCGCGCGCGCGTCCAGCCCCTGCAGCGCATCCATCGCGATGGCGTAGCTCCGCTGACGCGCCTTGGGATCGTGCATCGCGCTCGACAGGATCAGCTCGTCGGGACGGTAGCGCTCGATCAGCCTCGACAGCCCCGCAGAGACCTGCGCCGGATCGCCGGTGGCGCTCACGCTCAGCGCCTGCTCGACAATCGCCACGTAGCGCGGGTCGGCGACGTCGTGAATATTATCCACCGGGTGCGGCAGCTTGCCGGGCCGACCGCTGCGCAGGTTGATGAAGGCCTGCTGCTGCGAGGTCTTCAGCCGCAGCGCCTCGGCCTCGGTCTCGGCCGCCCAGACATTGGCCGCCAGCATGAAGCGCGGCTTGTCGGTGATGCCGGGCTGGAAGCGGTCGCGGTAGATCTCGACAGCCTGATCCAGCGCGTCGGGGGCGAAATGCGAAGCGAAGGCATAGGGCAGCCCCAGATGCGCCGCGAGCTGCGCACCATAGAGCGACGAGCCGAGGATCCACACCGGCACATGCGTGCCCTCGCCCGGCACCGCGCGCACCGGCTGACCCTCGCTGGCCTCCTGAAACAGGCCGATGAGCTCGACCACGTCCTCGGGGAAGCGATCCGAGGAGGTGTGGTTGCGGCGCAGCGCCATGGCGGTGATCTGGTCCGAGCCCGGCGCCCGCCCGAGCCCGAGGTCGATGCGGTCCGGGAACAGCGTGGCCAGCGTGCCGAACTGCTCGGCGATCACCAGCGGCGAGTGGTTGGGCAGCATGATGCCGCCCGCGCCGACACGAATCTTGCTGGTGGCGGCGGCCACCTGCCCGATCACCACCGAGGTCGCCGCCGAGGCGATGCCCACCATGTTGTGATGTTCGGCCAACCAGAAGCGGTGATAGCCCAGCCGCTCCACGTGGCGCGCCAGATCGAGCGTGTTGCTCAGGGCGTCGGCCACGGTGCCGCCTTCGGACACCATGGAGAGATCGAGAACGGATGCGGGGATCATGGCCGGCCTTTCTGCTGCGTCGTCCTCCCGCATATAGGCATGCACGTTTTGTCTTGAAGATGCAAAGGCCCCCGATCTTTCCAGACCGAGGGCCAATTCACGATTGCTTGTCGCGCCTTAGGCGGCGGCCTTCACCGCGCGCTTGGTCAGAACCGCGATCAGGTGGGCGCGGTAATCGCCCGAGCCGTGCAGGTCCGAGATCATGCCGTCGCCCGAGAGCGACAGACCGTCGAGCGCGTCGGCCCCGAAATTCGACGACAGCGCGGACTCGGCCTCGGACCAGCGGAACACGCCATCCTCGGAGGCGCCGGTCACCGCAACGCGCACGCCGTCGGCGTATTTCGCCACGAACACCCCCACCAGCGCGAAGCGCGATGCGGGCTGCTCGAACTTGATATAGGCCGCGGCCTCCGGCACCGGAAACTTGACCGCGGTGACGATCTCGCCCTCTTCGAGCGCGGTGGTGAACATGCCCTCGAAATAGTCGTCCGCCGCAATCTCGCGGGTGTTGGTGACGATGGTCGCGCCCGAGGCCAGCGCCGCCGCCGGGTAACAGGCGGAGGGGTCGTTGTTGGCGAGGCTGCCGCCGATGGTACCGCGGTTGCGCACCGCCGGGTCCCCGATGTTCACCGCCAGGTCGGCCAGCGCCGGATAGGCGCTGCCCACCTCGGCCGCCACCGTCGCATGGGTGGTGCCGCCGCCGATGGTGACGGTGTCCCCATTGATGGAGACGCCCTTGATCTCGTCGATATTCTTCAGGCTCACCAGCACCGACGGCGCGGCGAGGCGCGCCTTCAGCGACGGAATCAGCGTCTGACCGCCGCCCAGCGCCTGCGCCTCTTCCTTGCCCAGCGCCGCCACCGCGTCGGCGACGCTTGTCGGGCTTTCGATCTCGAAGCTGTACATCTTCTATCCTCCTGTCGAAGGGTCTCCGGGCGCAGCGCCCTGCCCTTCTTCACGTTCCAAATACTCAACGATCCGGCGGCGCCGTCAAGCGATGCCGCCGGAAAGAGGCTCAGCCCTGCATCGCTTTCCACACACGGTGCGGCGAAACCGGCATGTCGATGTGATCGACCTGCGTGTAGCCGCCCGAATGCAGCGCGTCGATCACCGCGTTGACCACCGCCGGCGGCGAGCCGATGGCGCCGGCCTCGCCGCAGCCCTTCACCCCGAGCGGGTTGTGGGTGCAAGGCGTGGCACAGGAATGGTCCACCTGGTAGAACGGCACGTCCTCGGCCCGCGGCATGGCGTAGTCCATGTAGGAGGCCGACAGAAGCTGGCCGTTCTCGTCATAGACGCAGCTCTCGAGCAGCGCCTGCCCGATGCCCTGCGCCAGACCGCCATGCACCTGCCCTTCCACGATCATCGGGTTCACCACGTTGCCGAAATCGTCGGCGGCGGCAAAGCGCTCGATGGTGACGCGGCCGGTCTCGGGGTCGAGCTCGAGCTCGCAGGCATAGGCGCCCGAGGGATAGGTGAAGTTCGCCGGATCGTAGAACGCCGTCTCCTCCAGCCCCGGCTCGATATCCTCGAGCGGGTAGTTGTGCGGCACGTAGGCGGCCAGCGTCACGTCGCCCCAGGCCACCGACTTGTCGGTGCCCGCCACGGTGAACTGGCCGTCCTTGAGCTCGATGTCGGCATCCGAGGCCTCGAGCAGGTGGCCGGCGATCTTCTTGGCCTTGTTGATGATCTTCTCGGTGGCGCGCACCATGGCCGAGCCGCAGACCGCGAGGCTGCGCGAGCCATAGGTGCCCATGCCGAAGGGGATCTTCGAGGTGTCGCCGTGCACGATGTCGATCATGCTCTCGTCGATGCCGAGCATCTCGGCCACCACCTGCGGGAAGGCGGTCTCGTGGCCCTGCCCGTGCGAATGGGCACCCACCATGACCGAGATCGATCCGGTCGCATTCACCCGCACCGTGGCGGCGTCATAGAGACCGGCGCGCGCGCCGAGCTGACCCACGAGGTTCGACGGCGCAATGCCGCAGGCCTCGATATAGCAGTTGATGCCGAGCCCGCGCAGCTTGCCATTGGCCTCGCTCTCCTTGCGGCGGGCTCAAAGCCCTCGCGATCGATCATCTCCTCGAGCTTGTCCATCGTCGCGGTGTAATCGCCGGTGTCGTATTCGACGGCCACCGGGGTCGAGTAGGGGAAGCTGTCGATGAAGTTCTGCCGGCGCAGCGCGATCGGATCGACGCCGAGCTCGCGTGCCGCCTTGTCGACCAGCCGCTCAAGCTGGAACGTGGCCTCCGGGCGGCAGGCGCCGCGATAGGCATCGACCGGGACGGTGTTGGTGAAGACGGCCTTCACGTTCACCTGGATCGCCGGGGTCTTGTAGTTGCCCGCCATCAGCGTGCCGTGCAGCCAGGTCGGCACCGACGACGAGAAGGTCGACAGATACGCGCCCATGTTGGCCAGCGTATCGGTGCGCAGGCCGATGAAGTTGTTGTCGGCATCGAGCGCCAGCTCGATCTTGGTCACGTGGTCGCGACCATGGGCGTCGGACATGAACGCCTCGGAGCGGGTCGAGGTCCACTTGACCGGGCGATTGATCTGCCGCGACGCGAAGGTGACGAAGGCCTCCTCGGCGTAGTGGAAGATCTTGGTGCCGAAGCCGCCGCCCACATCCGGGGCCACCACCCGCAGCTTGTGCTCGGGGATGCCGAGCACGAAGGCGCCCATCAGCAGACGGATCACGTGCGGGTTCTGCGAGGTGGTGTAGAGCGTGCTCTCGTCGTTGGCGCGGTTGTACTCGCCCAGCGCGACGCGCGGCTCCATCGGGTTGGCCACGAGGCGGTTGTTGATCAGATCCAGCGTCGTCACATGCGCGGCGTTCGAGAAGGCCTCGTCGATCGCCGCCTGATCGGAGCCGAACTGCCAGTCGTAGCAGAGGTTGTCGTCGAGATCGTCGTGCACCTTGGCGGCACCGGCCTCGAGCGCGGCCTTCATGTCGACCACCGCCGGAAGCTCGTCGATGTCGTAGACGATGGCCTCGGCGGCGTTGCGCGCCTCCTCCAGGCTCTCTGCCACGACCGCGGCGATGGGATCGCCCACATGGCGCACCTTGCCCTGCGCCAGAACCGGGTGCGCCGGCTCCTTCATCGGCTCGCCGTTCTTGTCGGTCACCTGCCAGCCGCAGGGCAGACCGCCGATGCCCTCGAAATCCTTCCCGGTGAAGATCCGCACCACGCCGGGCATCGCCTCGGCATCGCTGGTGTCGAGATTGTTGATGGTGCCATGCGCCACGTCCGAGCGCAGGAACACGCAATAGGTCTGGCCGTAGGTGCTGATGTCGTCGGTGTACTGACCGGCGCCTGTCAGGAAACGCACGTCTTCGCGGCGTTTCTGCGAGGCTCCGATGCCATGATCCTTGGGCATGAAAACTCCTCCCTGGGTGTGGCGGGCAGCCCCCGCCTTGGCAAATCCCTCCCGGACGCCGCGATCCGGCGGGTCCTCCACCCGCCGATCCGGCCGTTCCGGTTCGTCGCTAACTCACTCGGCGGCGATGCCGCTCACGTCCTGCCCGCTCGCCGCCAGGATCGCCTTGACGATGTTGTGGTAGCCGGTGCAGCGGCAGATATTGCCCTCAAGGTAATCGCGCACCTCGTGCTCGCTGGGCTTGGGGTTCTCCTTGAGCAGCGCCGCCGCGGTCATCACCATGCCCGGGGTGCAGAAGCCGCACTGAAGCCCGTGATGGTCCTGAAACGCCTGCTGGATCACCGAAAGCGAGCCATCCGCATTGGCCATACCCTCGATCGTCGTCACCGAGGCGCCCTCGGCCTCGCCGGCGAACATGGTGCAGGCCTTTACGCTCTGGCCGTCCACGTGAATCACGCAGGCACCGCACTGGCTGGTGTCACAGCCCACATGGGTGCCCGTCAGGTGCAGCTCGTCGCGCAGAAATTCGGTCATGAGCGTGTTGCCCGAGACCTCTTTCGAGACGGCCTTGCCATTCACCGTCATCGTCACCTTGGTCATCAAGTCCTCCCTGGGTGTCCCTGTCTGTTGTCCTTTGGTGGTCGCGGGCTCCTTGCCTGCCCGCGGGATCTTGTCGAATGCGCTTCAGGCAATGGGCCTCAGTTCGAGACCATGCGCTTGAACCAGCCCTTCTTCTTGCCCTCTTCGGCCGCCTCGCCTTCGGCTTCCGGCGCGTCCTCGGGATCCGCCGGTCCTTCGACCGCGTCCTGAAGGTTGGTGAAGAACTGGTCCGCCATCTTCTTTGCGAAACCGTCGATGATGCGGCTGCCGAGCTGTGCCAGCTTGCCGCCGACCTTGGCCTCGACCTCGTAATGCAGCTCGGTGATGCCGTCGCCCTTGTCGGTCAGCGTCACGTCGGCACCGCCCTTGGCGAAGCCCGCGGCACCGCCCTTGCCCTCGCCCGACAGCGTCAGGCTCTCGGGCTCGTTGCGGTTCGACAGCGCGACCTGTCCCTTGAAGGTCGCCTTCACCGGGCCGACTTTCTGAACCACGGTGGCCTCGAAGCCCTCTTCCGGCGACCCGGTCATCTCGGTGCAGCCGGGCACGCATTGCTTGAGAACCTCCGGGTCCAGGATCGCGGCCCAGACGACCTCGCGGGGCGCCTTGATCTCGCGCGTGTCGCTCATGTGCATGGTGGGGGTCCTCCCTTCCTCTCCGGGCCCCACAGTACACGTTGGCCGTGGGGCGCATATAAGACCAATGGCTAAGACCAGTGGCGTGTCTCCGGCCGGTCCCGAAAAGGGGATCCGGCCATTTGCCGGCAGCATGGACAATGGCCTCATCGCTGCCAAGCGGATTCGTCAAATCTGCCCGGGGCTTGCGCTCCTGGCGCGCGATCAGCCTCCGGCGTAGACCTCGACTGTGGGCAGATCCGTCAGAGGTGCCTCGATCAGGCGCATCGCGGCAAGCGAGATGCGACTGCCGCCGGTGGCGGGCCCGTCGATGGGGGTCAGCGTCACCTGCGCGGATTTGCCGGTCGCCGGGAACACCACGCGGCCTTGGCGTTCGGCGCTGACCAGAGGCGTCTCGAGCCAGAAGCCCGGCTTCGAGGGGTCTCCGAGCGACACCACGGTGGTCCCGAGCCGGCTCTCACCGCCCGCGGACGGTGCCGCCGCGGCGGCGCGCTCCTCGGCGCTGGTGGTGTCGAACTCTTCCTCGGTGCGGGCACCGACGGGCGGGGCGATGCCGCTGGCAGGCCGCGCTTCGGGGCGCGCGGCCTCGGTCGAGGTGGCGGCGGTCGCGGTGGCGACGGGCTCTTCCTGCTGGGCCGGCGACATGACCTGGCCACAGGCGGCGAGCAGCAAGACGGGGAGAAGGGAATACGCTTTCATGCCGGCAGCCTAGGACCAATATCCGGGGCTGACAATCGCGTCCGTCCTTGCCGAGCGGCGCAATCGCGCCTAGATTTCGCGGATGGAAAAGCTCATCGATCCCTTCGCGCGCCCGATCTCCTACCTGCGGGTCTCGGTCACCGACCGCTGCGACTTCCGCTGCGTCTACTGCATGTCCGAGAACATGAGCTTCCTGCCCAAGAAAGAGCTGCTGACGCTGGAAGAGCTCGACAGGCTGTGCTCGACCTTCATCGGCATGGGGGTCGAAAAGCTGCGCATCACCGGCGGCGAGCCCCTGGTGCGGCGCGACATCCTCAAGTTCTTCCAATCGATGACCCGGCATCTCGATTCGGGCGCCCTGCGCGAGCTGACGCTGACCACCAACGGCTCGCAGCTCGAGAAATTCGCCAAGCCGCTCTACGAGGCCGGCGTGCGCCGGGTGAACATCTCCGCCGACACCCTCAACGAGGAAAAGTTCGCCGAGATCACCCGCTGGGGCCGCCTGCCCCAGGTGCTGCGTGGCATCGACGCGGCGCAGCAGGCCGGGATGCGGGTCAAGCTGAACGCTGTGGCGCTCAAGGGCTTCAACGAGGACGAACTGTTCTCGATGACCGAATGGTGCGCCGAGCGTGACATGGACCTGACCTGGATCGAGGTCATGCCGATGGGCGACATCGGCAACGAGGACCGGCTCGACCAGTACTGGAAACTGACCGACCTGCGGGCGCGGCTGGCCGAGCAGTACACGCTCACCGACCTGCCCGAGAGCACCGGCGGTCCGGCCCGCTACGTGCGCCTTGAGGAGACCGGGCAGAAGATCGGCTTCATCACGCCGCTCACGCATAATTTCTGCGAAAGCTGCAACCGCGTGCGTCTCACCTGCACCGGCGAGCTCTTCATGTGCCTGGGGCAAGAAGACAATGCCGACCTGCGCAGTGCGTTGCGCAACCACCCGGGCAGCGACGCGCCGCTCGAGGCGGCGATCCGTGCCGCCATCGAGCGCAAGCCCGAGGGCCATGATTTCGACTACTCGCGCCAGAGCGTCGACGGCCGCGTGTCACGCCACATGAGCCACACCGGCGGCTGATCCCCGTGCCCGAAAAATCTTCGCAGGAAGATTTTTCGCCCCCCCGCGCATCGAAGATTTTTCGTCCGAAAAATCTTGCGACGTTCGACGGTCGAGCCAGTGACCGGGTCGAGGCCCATGGCGCCGACGTCGCCTTTCACCTTGCGCCAACGCCCCGCCTGAGCGGCGAAATCCGCCGGCCTCGCGGAAGGGCGTTGGGTCGCGCGCCGCTTTGTGCCTATACTCGCAACAATCCGGGCGCGAGACCCGCCCCCGAGCAGCGATGGCAAGACAGGCAAGACCCACAGATGACCCAAGACACGGTTACCGTGCGCCCGCTCCGGGCGGCAGACGAAGAGAGCTGGCGCAAGCTCTGGACCGGCTACCTCACCTTTTACGAGTCCTCGGTGAGCGAGGAGGTCTACCAGACCACCTTTGGGCGCCTGCTCGACGGTGACGACCACGAATTCCACGCGCTGGTGGCCGAAAGCGACGGCGAATTGATTGGCCTCGTGCACTACCTCTTCCACCGTCACTGCTGGCGGGTCGAGAATGTCTGCTACCTGCAGGATCTCTTCGCCGCGCCCGAGGCGCGCGGCAAGGGCGTTGGCCGGGCGCTGATCGAGGCGGTCTATGCCAAGGCCGACGAGGCCGGATCGCCGAATGTCTACTGGCTGACACAGGATTTCAACCACACCGCCCGGCAGCTTTACGACCGGATCGGGACCCTGACCCCCTTCATAAAGTACCAGAGGGCCTGATGCGCCGGCTGCTGTTTCCGGTGCTGATGTGGCTGGCCTCCTGCATGCCGGTCGCCTCTCCGGAGACGGCGAGTCGCGCCGCCGCCTCGCTGGGCGATCTCGGCCCGCTGCCGGCGATGAAGAGCTTCGCCCAAGCACATCCCGCGCCGCCCGCCATCTCGAATGCCGATCTCTTCCGCGACGTGCTGGACCTGGCCTTCGCGCTGGAATCGGGCCGCGCGCTCGAGCAGTTCTCGCGTTTCGAGACGCCGGTCACCGTCACGGTGCAGGGCAAGGCGCCGCCGTCCATGGGACCGGATCTCGACCGGCTGCTGCAGCGCCTGAGACGCGAGGCGGGGATCGACATTTCGCGCGTCAGCGCCGCCGAGGCCAATATCACCCTCGTTGCGGTTCCGCGCGACGAGATCCGCCGCCACCTGCCTCAGGCCGCCTGCTTCGTTGTGCCCAATGTCAGTTCGCTGCAGGAATATCTCTCCGCGCGCAAGAGCCGGCGGGTGAGCTGGACCAGCGTCACGCGGCGCGAGCGCGTGGCGATCTTCCTGCCCGCCGATGCCGCGCCGCAGGAGCTGCGCGACTGCCTGCACGAAGAGATCGCCCAGGCGCTGGGACCGCTCAACGATCTCTACCGGCTGGGCGACAGCGTGTTCAACGACGACAACGTCCACACTGTGCTGACCGGCTATGACATGACGGTGCTGCGGGTTTTCTACGACCGCACCCTGCGCTCGGGGATGCGCCGAGACGAGGTCGCGGCGCGGCTGCCGGCGATCCTCGCCCGGATCAATCCCGAGGGCAGCCTGCACCAGGCGCGCCGTCTGCCCGCCACACCACGGGACTGGAGCGCGGCGGTGCAGACCGCGCTCGGCCCCGGCACGGATTACGACGCGCGGCTGAAGGCCGCTTCCACGGCACTGGGGATTGCCGAGCGCGAGGGCTGGCACGACCACCGGCTGGGCTTTTCCCACTACGCCATGGGCCGGCTCTTGCAGGGCAGCGACGCCGAGGCAGCACGGCGCGCCTTCCTGCGTGCCCGGGACACCTTTGAGCACGCGCCGGATACGGCACTCCACCAGGCCTACGTGGCCGCACAGCTCGCCGCATACGAGATCCACGCCAACCGCCCCGAGGCGGCGCTGGCGCTGACCGCGCCGCATCTCGACACCGCCATGCGACACGAGAACGCGGCGCTGCTCTCGACGCTGCTCCTCTTGCGCAGCGAGGCGCTCGACCTGGCCGGGCGGGCCTCGGAAAGCCGGCTGGTCAAGCTGGACTCCCTGGGCTGGGCACGATACGGCTTCGGCCCGGACTGGGCCGTGCGCGCCAAGGCGCGCGAGATCGGCTCGCTCAATCCGCTCAAGGGAGGCAGGGGCGCAGGATGATCGTGATCGCTGGGGTTCTCATCGGGGCCATCATCGGCGGGCTGACCGCCAAGCGCCGCAAGGGCGATCTTGCCGATATCGCGCAGTTCGTGGTGGTCTATGCCATCGCCTTCGGGCTGGCCGGGCTGATCGCGACCATCGTGATCGAGAAACTCGCGACCTGAGCCGAGAGGCCTGCGTCGCAGGCCGTAGAGCAGGCAGGGGCGCTGCCCCTCTGGCGCCTGCGGCGCCATTCACCCAGGGATATTTCCGGCCAGAAGAAGAACAAGGGCCGCGCGCCGTTTCGGAGGCAGCGCGGTGGGCGGGAAACGTCGGGCGCGTTTTTCCGCGGGGCCGGCGTCGTGGTGGTTGCGACCGGGGCCGCTTTGCGTAGGATGAGCGCATCCCCAGCGGAGCCCGCATGTTCGTACCCTTCTTCGAAACCCTTCGCGCCGCTCAGGTGCCGGTCTCGCTTCGCGAGTATCTGACCTTTCTCGAGGCCATGCGCGCAGGTCTGGCGACCTATGACGTGGAGGGGTTCTACTACCTCGCACGCAGCGCCATGGTGAAGGACGAGCGCCATCTCGACCGCTTCGACCAGGCCTTTGCCCACAGTTTCAAGGGGCTCGAAAAGATCGGGCTGGAGCAGATGCTCGAAGCGGTGGAGCTGCCCGAAGACTGGCTGCGCAAGATGGCCGAGAAGCACCTCACCGAAGAAGAGAAGCGCGAGATCGAGGCGCTTGGCGGTTTCGACAAGCTCATGGAAACGCTGCAGGAGCGTCTCAAGGAGCAGCAGGGCCGGCACCAGGGCGGCAACAAGTGGGTCGGCACCGCCGGCACCTCGCCCTTCGGTGCCTACGGCTACAACCCCGAGGGCGTGCGCATCGGTCAGAAGGAGAGCCGGCACCAGCGCGCGGTCAAGGTCTGGGACAAGCGCGAGTTCAGGAACCTCGACGACAGCGTCGAGCTTGGCACCCGCAACATCAAGGTGGCGCTGAAACGGCTGCGCCGCTGGGCCCGCGACGGGGCGCAGGACGAGCTCGATCTCGACGGCACCATCCGTGCCACCGCCGAGCACGGCTATCTCGACGTCAAGACAAGGCCCGAGCGCCGCAACGCGGTGAAGCTGCTCCTGTTCTTCGACATCGGCGGCTCGATGGATCCGCATATCAAGGTGGTCGAAGAGCTGTTCTCGGCGGCGCGCTCGGAGTTCAAGCATCTCGAGCACTACTACTTCCACAACTGCCTCTACGAGGGCCTGTGGCGCGACAACCGGCGGCGCTGGGACCAGCAGACCGCGACCTGGGACGTGCTCAACACCTACGGCTCGGACTACAAGTGCATCTTCGTCGGCGACGCCTCGATGAGCCCCTACGAGATCGCCTATCCGGGCGGCGCCAACGAGCACTGGAACCAGGAGGCCGGTCAGGTCTGGCTCGAGCGCGCCCGAGCGCAATGGCCGGACCACCTGTGGATCAACCCGGTGCCCGAGCGGCACTGGCCCTATACCCAGAGCATCGGCATGATCCGCGAGATCTTTGACGACCGCATGGTGCCTATGACACTGGACGGGATCGAGCGCGGCATGAAGGAGCTGTCGCGATGATCCTCGCGGTGGATGGCGGCGGCTCGACCTGCCGGGTGGCGCTGGAGCACGCCGGCAGCCGCCACGTGGTCAGCCTTGGTGCCGCCAACGTGACCAGCGATTTCGACGGCGCCGTGGCGCGCATCACCGAAGGTATTCAGGCGGTGTCGCAGGCGGCCGGGCTGAGCCCGGAGGCGCTGCGCGCCTGCCCGGCCTATCTCGGGCTTGCCGGGGTCACCGGCCCGGCGCTGGCCGACACAGTGGCACGCGCCCTGCCCCTCAACCACGCGGTGGTCGAAGAGGATCGCCGCGCCGCGGTGGTGGGTGCGCTGGGGCGCGTGACCGGCTGCGTGGCCGGGCTTGGCACCGGCAGCTTCCTCGCACGGCAGGATGGCGACAACTTCCGCAGCATCGGCGGCTATGGCCTGGTGCTCGGCGACGAGGCCTCGGCGGCGTGGCTCGGCCGCGAACTTCTGATCTATACGTTGCGCGCCCATGACCGGCTCGAGGCACACACCCCGGTGAGCAAGGCGCTGCTCGATGATCTGGGCGGCGCGCCCGGTGTCATCGCCTTCGCCGCGAGCGCCACGCCGGAACGCTTCGGCCAGCTCGCGCCGCGGATCACGCAGGCGCCCGACGATCCCGCGGCGGCGCTGCAGATGCGGCGCGGCACAGCCTATGTGGCGACCGGTCTCAACGCGCTCGGCTGGCGCCCGGAAGAGCCGATCTGCCTGATCGGCGGCGTCGCGGGCGCCTATGCCGACTGGCTGCCCAAGGAGATGGCGGAAGCGCTGCGGCCCGCCGAAGGCAGCGCGCTCGACGGCGCGCTGGCGCTGGCGCGGCGGCTGGCGCCGGTGGCCTGAGACCCCGCGGCCCGAGGCCTAGAACTCGACCTCGAGCTCCTCGATCTCTTCCGGCTCGGCCAGCGCGCCGGAGATCCAGTCCTGCATCGGGGCCCAGTCGAGCACCGTGTCGATATAGGCCTCGAGCCGGTCGTCGAGAGTCACCGCGTAGGTGCGGAAGCGGGTGCAGACCGGCGCGTACATGGCATCGGCCACGGTGGGCCGGCCGAACAGGAACGGCCCGTCATAGGTGTCGAGGCAATCGTGCCAGATTGTCTTGACCCGCTCCACGTCTGGGCGCGCACCCGAGAAGATCTTGAAGCGCTCCTGACGGGCTTTGAGATTCATCGGCAGCGCAGAGCGCAGGTTGTAGAACCCCGAATGCATCTCGCCCGAGATCGCGCGGCAATGGGCGCGCCGCGCCACGTCCTTCGGGTAGAGCCCGGCATCGGGGAAGGCCTCGTTGAGATACTCGGCGATGGCCAGCGTGTCCCAGACCTGCACCTTGCCGTGGGTCAGGCGCGGCACACGCACCGTGGGCGACAGCAGCAGCAGTTCCTGGCGCATCTCGGCATCGGAAGGATCGACCGGCGCCTCGTCGAAATCGAGCCCGGACATCTTGCACAGAAGCCAGCCCCGCAGCGACCAGGACGAGTAGTTCTTCGATGAAATCGTGAGCGTTGCCTTGGCCATGCTCCCCCCGTTGCTGACGTGATGCTGCACTGCGACATGATTTTTGTCGCATGGCCCCCGGGTTCTGGCTAGCGTTTTCACAGCAAGGGAGGGTTTCGACACCGTGCTGTACGCCACCTACCAGGGGTTTGATGATTTAATCGCCCCTTTTCGAACCGCCGCGCTTACCGCGATGGCCTTCGCCCCAAGAGGCCCCGGCCCCTTCGCCGACCTGATCCGCAAGAACGCCGCGCTGGCCGAGATGATCTCGCGCTTCCAGCTGACCCACGAGCGACCGGGCTTTGGCATCTCCTCGGTGCGGGTCGAGAACCGCGACGTGCCGGTGACCGAGGAGGTGGTGCTCGACCTGCCCTTCGGCAATCTTCTGCGCTTCCGCAAGGACATCGACACCGCCCAGCCCAAGGTGCTGGTGACGGCGCCGCTCTCGGGCCATTTCGCCACCCTGCTGGCGGGCACGGTGAAGACCCTGCTGCGCGACCACGATGTCTATATCACCGACTGGAAGAACGCCCGCGACGTGCCGCGCGATGCCGGTGAGTTTGGCGTCGAGGATTACGTCGACTACGTGATCCGCTTCATGGAACAGATCGGCCCCGGCGGTCACGTGCTCGCGGTCTGCCAGCCCTGCGTGCAGGCCCTCGCGGCGGTGGCGGTGATGTCCGAGGACCGCAACCCGGCGACGCCGCGCTCGATGACGCTGATGGCGGGCCCGGTGGACGTGCGCGAGAGCCCGACCACGGTGAACGAGCTGGCGCAGGACAAGCCGCTCGGCTGGTTCGAGCGCAACGTGATCTCGACGGTGCCGTTCCGCTATCCGGGCGCCGGGCGGCGGGTCTATCCCGGTTTCGTGCAGCTCACCGCCTTCATGTCGATGAACATGGAGCGGCACCAGGCGCAGCACCGCAAGCTCTACGATCATCTCGCCGCCGGAGAGGACACGGAAGCAGGCCGGATCAAGGCGTTCTATGACGAGTATTTCGCAGTGCTGGACCTCACCGAGGAGTTCTACATCGAGACCATCGACCGGGTGTTCCAGCGCGCCGAGCTCGCCACAGGCGATTTCAGCTTTCGCGGCCGCAAGGTCGACCCGTCGAAGATCCGCAACACCGCGCTGCTGACCGTCGAGGGCGGACGCGACGACATCTGCGGGCTCGGCCAGACCACCGCGGCGCATGATCTGTGCTCGACGCTGAGGCCGCACCTCAAGCGCCACCACCTGCAGGCCAATGTCGGCCATTACGGCGTGTTCAACGGCCGCCGCTGGGAGAACGAGATCTACCCGGTGGTGCGCAACATGATCCTCGCAATGGAGTGAGCCGGTCGCGTCCCGCGCCGCTTCGGGCTCATTGGCTGGCACGCGCGTATACGCTGGCCGCTGATAGGTCCGATGGCCGATATGGCCCTGCGCCAAGCAATAATGCGCCTTCACAGGTCGCGCTACGTGCTCAGCGTCCCTTTGCGCCCCGTGCGTCTGCGAAGGGGCACGCCCTATCCATCTCGCCTGATGCGATCCAAAAAGGCGCACGTCAGGGGGCGGTGCATCGAAGGGAATGGTGGGTGATGAGAGACTCGAACTCCCGACATCTTCGGTGTAAACGAAGCGCTCTACCAACTGAGCTAATCACCCGGTGCGCGCGGTTTAGCCAAGCGCGCGGCGCAGTTCAAGTCGCTTTGCGCAGCCGGCGCTCACGTGCGATCCAGGTGCGCGGTCCCGGCCCCTCCCGGCCCTTCCTGTCATCGGGGTTATAGAGCGGGCAGGTCTCCATGGACAGGCAGCCACAGCCGATGCAGCCATCGAGATCGTCGCGAAGCGCCTCAAGCCGGGCAATGCGGGCGTCGAGCTCGCGACTCCAGTCCTCGGACACGGCCTGCCACTCCGCCTTGTTCGGCGCCCGGCCCTTCGGCAGCCGCGCCAGCATGGCGCGGATCTCCGCCAGAGGGATGCCCAGCGATTGCGCCACCCGGATCACCGCCACCCGGCGCAGCTCGCGACGGTCGTAGCGGCGGTGATTGGCGGGCGTGCGCCAGCTCTCGATCAGGCCCTCGGATTCGTAGAAATGCAGCGTCGAGACCGCGACGCCGGCGCGGGCAGCCATCTCTCCGACCGAAAGGTCGTTGGGGCGCACCGGCGCGCCGCGGCGGGAAGCAGGGAGAGACATGAGCGCTTGACCTCAAGTGAGCTTGAGGAAGCAGGTTGGCCGATATCGACCGAATCTGCAAGGAGACCCGCCCATGTCGACCCCAATCCGCATCATCGGCCTGCGCCCGATCCGTCTGCGCCTGCTTGGCCCCTTGCGGGCATGGCTGCGCGCCCGCCATGCCCGCAAGCGGCTGGCACAGCTGCGCCGCAGCCCGGCCCTGGTCCGCGATATCGGGCTGACAACACACCCCGAGCCACTGGACCCGCCACGGCCGCCTGAACGGTGGTGAGCCACGCGACGCAGCCAGCCAAACCGCGCCACGCTCTTCAGCGCTCCGCCCGCCGCGACGCGCTTTGCCTGTCGGGACTCGAGGACAGCGCCCGGACCGGGCGCGTTGCGCAGGAAAACCTTGGGCCAGAACGAAAAAGGGCGCGCTCGATCCGGTTGGAGAGCGCGCCCTTCAGAAGAATGGTGGGTGATAAGAGATTTGAACTCCTGACATCTTCGATGTGAACGAAGCGCTCTACCACTGAGCTAATCACCCGGTAGCGGGTCTAATAAGAGAAGCCGCCGAGAGGTGCAAGAGGGCAATCGCAGGATTTTCCGCGAAATCTCTGCCCCCCCCCGCGCGCTGCCGTTGCGGCAGCCCCCGGGGCTTAGTCTTCAGCGGCTTCGGGGCCCTCGCCGGCACTGCCGGGTCGCTGTGGCGCGTTCTGACGCAGCCGCGCGTTGATCACGCGCTTCTCGCCCCGGGTCTTGATGTTGCTGACCTTGAGTTTGCCGAAGGGCTCCAGCCGCAGCTCTCGGCCCTCGGCCAGCGCCTCGCCGAGAATCGCCAGCGCCGCCTCGACCGATGGCTTTGCCTCGCGCTTCTTGACCCCGCAGCGCGCCACCACCCGGTCGACCAGCTCCTTCTTGTCGAGTTCCCCGGACGCCGCGCCACCGACCGACGCATCGGGTGCTGCGTCGGGATCATCCGGTACGGTCTCGAGGGATGGCACGACGTCCGCCTCCTCGGCGTCGCACGCCTCGGTCGCGGTGGCCACGGATGCGCTGCGCTGCGCCTTGCTGCTGTATGTCATGGCGATCCAGTTCCGGTTGAGGGCGACCCGCCCAGAAAACTCTCCATATGAGAATATTAACCAATTCAGACCCCACTGAACAGGGCGCGGCGGATGGGGCAGAGGAAAGATGCCGTCGTCGCCCGCTCTGGTGCCGCCAGCGGCGCTCGGCTACACCGAGGCCAAGGGGGAGCCACATGCCAGAGATCCAACTCGTCATCTTCGACTTCGACGGTGTCGTCGTCGACAGCGAGGTCATCAGTGCCCGGATGCTGGTGGCTGAGCTGGCCGAGTATGGCGTCAGCATCGACCTGCCCTACGTGGCGCAGCACTTCCTCGGGCGCAGCTACCCGGTGGTGCTCGAGCAGATCCGGCGCGAGTTCGCGATCACCCTGCCCCGGGGATTCGAGGCCGATTACCGCGCCCGGCTGGTCGCGGCCTTCCGCGACGGGCTGCGCGTGATGCCAGGGCTGACCGAAACGCTCGAGGCGCTCCGCGTGCCCTATGGCATTGCCACCAGCTCGAGCCCGGCGCGGGTGGCGCAGTCGATGGAGATCGTGGGCCTGACGCGATTTTTCGACGGGCGCATCACCACCGCCGCCGAGGTGACGCATGGCAAGCCGGCCCCAGACCTGCCGCTCAGGGCGGCAGAGAAGGCCGGAATCGCGCCGGAAAACTGCCTACTGATCGAGGATTCACTGGCCGGGATCCGCGCCGGCCTCGCGGCGGGAATGCAGGTCTGGCAATTCACCGGCGGCAGCCATTTCGCGGGCATGGTGCCGCCTTCGGCACCGGATGCCCTGCCGCATCAAGCATTTGCCAAATTCTCCGAGCTCGCGCATCTTGCCCCGCAGCTTCTGACAGCGGCACAGACGAAGGGACCGGCGCATGAGTGACGACAGCGAGGCATCCGCCGACGACATCGCGGCCCGCGCCGGCTGGCTCTACTACGTCGGCGGCCTGCGGCAGGACCAGATCGCGCAGGAGCTGGGCATCTCGCGCCAGCGCGCCCAGCGCATGGTGGCCCGCGCCATGGCCGAGGGTCTGGTGCGGGTGCGTATCGACCATCCGATCGCCGACTGCCTCGAACTGGAGCGCGCGCTGCGCCGCCAGTATGGGCTCGATCGGGTGCGCGTCGCGCCGGGGATCGGCTCCGGGCAGGATGCGCCGCGCGCCATCGCCCCCTTCGCCGCGCCCGAGCTCGAGCGCGTGTTCCGAGACCCCGAGCCCAAGCTCGTCGCGCTTGGCACCGGGCGGATGCTGCGCGCGGTGATCGAGGAAATGCAGGTGCTCCCCGCCAGCCACCACCGGGTGGTCTCGCTGATCGGAAACGTCTCTCCCGACGGTTCGGCCTCGTTCTACGAGGTCATCATGCGCATTGCCGACAAGACCGGCGCGCCGCACTACCCGATGTCAGTGCCGGTGATGGCCCGCGATGCCGAGCATTTCGAGATCTACCGCAGCCTGCCCCACGTCAAAAGCTCGCGCGCGCTCGGGGCGCAGGCCGACCTGACCATCGTGGGAATCGGCCAGATGGCCGAGGACGCGCCGCTCTATGTCGACGGGTTCATCACCGCCGACGAGCTTCACGCGGTGCAGGAGGCCGGCGCGGCGGGCGAGATCTGCGGCCATATCTTCGATTCGAACGGCCACTATATCGACCATCCCGTCAACAACTTCATGGTCGGCTCGCGCGTGCCCGTGAACGACAATCCGGTGATCTGCATCGCCGGTGGTCCCAGCAAGATCAAGGCGTTGCGGGCTGCTCTCAAGGGCCGGCTCATCCAAGGCCTGATCACGGACGAACACACCGCCGCCGCTTTGCTCGGCAGCTGAGCCATGCGTTGCACGCAAATCAGGCTTGACAAGACTCGCGCCCTCATGTGAGCTTTTACTCACTTCTTGAGCATATGCTCAGTGTGAAGGTTTGGGAGGACCACCATGTCTAATTCGATCCGTGCCCTGATGGGCGCGTGCGCCATTGGTGCGCTTGCAACCGCCGCATCGGCGGAGACGATCACAGTTGCGACCGTGAACAACGGCGACATGATCCGGATGCAGGGGCTGATGGATGAGTTCAACGCCGAGTACCCCGACATCGAAGTCGAGTGGGTGACCCTCGAGGAGAACGTGCTGCGCCAGCGCGTGACCCAGGATGTGGCGGCCAAGGGCGGCCAGTTCGACGTCATGACCATCGGCACCTACGAGGTTCCGATCTGGGGCGCACAGGGCTGGCTGGTATCGCTGAACGACCTGCCCGCCGAGTGGGACGCGGATGACATCCTGCCCGCGATCCGCGGCGGCCTGACCGTCGACGGCGAGCTCTATGCGGCGCCGTTCTACGGCGAAAGCTCGATGGTGATGTACCGCAAGGACCTGATGGAAGCCGCTGGCATGGAGATGCCCGAGGCGCCGACCTGGGACGACATCGCCGCGGCCGCCGAGGCGATGACCGACAAGGACAACGAAATCTACGGCATCTGCCTGCGCGGCAAGGCTGGCTGGGGCGAGAACATGGCCTTCCTGACCGCCATGTCGAACTCGTTCGGCGCGCGCTGGTTCGACGAGAACTGGACCCCGCAATTCGACAGCGAGGCCTGGGCGAACACCATCAACACCTACATGGACCTGATGACCAACTACGGCCCCCCGGGCGCCTCGACCAACGGCTTCAACGAGAACCTCTCGCTGTTCCAGCAGGGCAAGTGCGGCATGTGGATCGACGCCACCGTGGCGGCCTCCTTCGTGACCAACCCCAACGACTCCTCCGTGGCGGACCAGGTGGGCTTCGCCCTTGCGCCCGACAACGGCCTTGGCAAGCGCGGCAACTGGCTCTGGGCCTGGTCGCTGGGCATCCCCGCCGGCACCGATGCCGAGGATGCGGCCAAGACCTTCGTCGCCTGGGCGACCTCGAAGGAATACACCCAGCTCGTGGCCGAGAAAGAGGGGTGGGCCAACGTGCCCCCGGGCACCCGCACCTCGCTCTACGAGAACGAGGAGTACCAGAAGGTGCCGTTCGCGGAGATGACCCTCAACAGCATCAACGAGGCTGACCCGAACCAGCCCACCGTCGATCCGGTGCCCTATACCGGCGTGCAGTTCGTCGCGATCCCCGAGTTCGCGGGCATCGGCACCCAGGTCGGTCAGGAATTCTCGGCGGCCCTCGCAGGCCAGCAATCGGTCGAGCAGGCGCTCGAGAACGCGCAGGCGATCACCACCGACGAGATGGAAGCTGCCGGCTACT
>NZ_DS022276.1:3900225-3930738 GCF_000153725.1 Salipiger bermudensis HTCC2601
CCTCCCACTTTCCCCAACCAAGACCGCGTGACCGGCAGCTGCTGTCGCGTCCCGCCCCGGCGGACCCGCTGTCCGCGCTCCAAGGAGGTATGCCATGGCGACCCAGCACGCTCGATCTGCCGCCCGATTGATGTTGGCGCCCGCCGTGATCCTGCTGCTCGGCTGGATGCTGGTGCCGCTGACCATGACACTGGTCTTCTCGTTCAAGAAATACCTGCCGCTGCGCGGCGGTGACCTCGGATGGGTCGGCTTCGAGAACTACATCCGCTTCGTCACCTCCTCGGCCTTCTGGCCCAGCATCTGGGCGACGCTGATCATCGTAGGCGGGGTTCTCGTCATCACCATCGCCTTCGGCATCGCCCTGGCGCTGCTGCTCGACCAGCCGATGTGGGGACAGGGCATCGTCCGCATCCTCGTGATCGCGCCGTTCTTCGTCATGCCCACCGTCTCGGCGCTGGTCTGGAAGAACATGTTCATGGACCCGGTGAACGGCCTCTTCGCTCATCTTTGGCAATTCTTCGGCGCCGAGCCGATCCAGTGGCTGAGCCAGGCCTCCCTGCCCTCGATCATCATGATCGTGTCGTGGCAGTGGCTGCCCTTCGCCACGCTGATCCTGCTGACCGCGATCCAGTCGCTCGACAGCGAGCAGATCGAAGCCGCCGAGATGGACGGCGCGCCGTGGCGCTCGCGCTTCATCTACATCATCCTGCCGCACCTGAGCCGGGCGATCACCATCGTGCTGCTGATCCAGACGATCTTCCTGCTGGGCATCTTCGCCGAGATCTTCGTCACCACCCAAGGCAGCTTCGGAACCCGCACCCTCACCTACCTGATCTACCAGCGCGTCCTCGAGAGCCAGAACGTGGGCCTTGGCAGCGCCGGCGGCATCTACGCCGTGATCCTCGCAAACATCATCGCGATCTTCCTGATGCGGATCGTCGGCAAGAACCTGGACGCCTGAGGAGGGACCAGACATGGCACGCGCAGTCACCACCCAACGCAAGGCGCTCAACACCGTCGCCGCATGGACCGTCGGTCTGCTGATCTTCTTCCCGATCCTGTGGACCATCCTGACCAGTTTCAAGACCGAGGCCACCGCCATCGCCGATCCGCCGGTCTTCCTGTTCTTCGATTGGACCACCGAGAACTACGCCGCCGTGATGCAGCGTTCGGATTACGCACAGTTCCTGTGGAACTCGATCTTCATCGCCGGCGGCTCCACCCTGCTTGGCCTGATCGTGGCGATCCCGGCGGCCTGGTCGATGGCCTTCGTGCCCTCGCCGCGCACCAAGGACATCCTGCTGTGGATGCTCAGCACCAAGATGCTGCCGGCGGTGGGCGTGCTCTACCCGATCTACCTGCTGTTCATCCGGCTGGGCCTGCTCGACACCAAGATCGGCCTGACCCTCGTGCTGATGCTGATCAACCTGCCGATCATCGTATGGATGCTCTACACCTACTTTCGGGAAATCCCCGGCGAGATCCTTGAAGCGGCCCGCATGGATGGCGCCTCGCTGCGGGACGAGATCCTCTATGTCCTGACCCCGATGGCGGTCCCGGGCATCGCCTCGACCCTGCTGCTCAACTTCATCCTCGCCTGGAACGAAGCCTTCTGGACGCTCAACCTCACTGCCGCCAAGGCAGCACCACTCACGGCCTTCATAGCGTCCTACTCCAGCCCCGAGGGCTTGTTCTACGCCAAGCTCTCGGCGGCTTCCACAATGGCCATCGCGCCGATCCTCATCATGGGCTGGTTCAGCCAGAAACAACTCGTCCGCGGCCTGACCTTCGGCGCGGTGAAATAAGAAAACGGGAGGACCTCTCATGGGACGCATCACACTCGACAAGGTGACCAAGAGCTTCGGTGAAGTGAACGTCATCCCGCCGCTCGACCTGACCATCAATGATGGCGAGTTCGTGGTCTTCGTCGGCCCCTCGGGCTGCGGCAAGTCCACACTGCTGCGGCTGATCGCCGGGCTCGAGGATGTCACCTCCGGCCAGATTCGCATCGACGGCGACGACGCCACGCGGATGCCCCCGGCGCAGCGCCGGCTGGCGATGGTGTTCCAGAGCTACGCGCTCTATCCGCACATGTCGGTGCGCAAGAACATCGCCTTCCCGATGAAGATGGCGGGCATCCCCGAGGACGAGCAGAAGCGCCGCATCGACAGTGCTGCCAAGGCGCTCAACCTCACCGACTATCTCGACCGCCGCCCTGGCCAGCTCTCGGGCGGCCAGCGCCAGCGCGTCGCCATCGGACGCGCCATCGTGCGCGAGCCCTCGGCCTTCCTGTTCGACGAGCCGCTGTCGAACCTCGACGCGGCTCTGCGGGTGGGCATGCGGCTCGAGATCATGGAGCTGCACAAGCGCCTCGCCACCACGATGATCTACGTCACCCACGACCAGGTCGAGGCGATGACCATGGCCGACAAGATCGTGGTGCTGCGCGCCGGCAATATCGAGCAGGTGGGCAGCCCGCTGGAGCTCTACCGCGAACCGCGAAACGAGTTCGTGGCGGGCTTCATCGGCAGCCCCAAGATGAACATCTTCGGCGGCAACCCGGCCCAGCAGCACGGGGCCGCCAAGATCGGCGTCCGCCCCGAGCACATTTCTGCCTCGACCGAGGCCGGCACCTGGGAGGGCGTGGTCGGCGTGGCCGAACATCTGGGCTCCGACACCTTCCTGCACGTGCACCAGACCGGCCTTGCCGACACCGTCACCGTGCGCGTCGATGGCGAGCTTCCGGTCAAGCATGGCGACCGGATCTTCCTGACGCCGGAAGCGGACAAGATCCACCGCTTCAACGAGCAGGGCCTGCGGGCATGACCCGTCTTGCCGGCAAATGCGCGCTGATCACCGGCGCCGCCCGCGGCATCGGGGCCGCCTTCGCCAAGGCCTACATCGCCGAGGGCGCCAAGGTGGCGATTGCCGACATCAATATCGAGCGCGCCCGCGAGACCGCCGCCGCGCTCGGTGAGGCCGCCATCGCGGTCGAGATGGACGTCACCCGACAGGAGAGCATCGACGCTGCCGTGGCCGAGACCGTGGCCGAGACCGTGGCGCGGCTCGGCCGGATCGACATCCTGGTCAACAACGCCGCGCTGTTCACTGCGGCGCCGATCACCGAGATCACCCGAGAGGACTACATCCGCGTCTTCGACATCAATGTCGGCGGCACGCTCTTCACCCTGCAGGCGGTGGCGCGCCACATGATCGCGCAGGGCGTCCAGGGCCGGATCATCAACATGGCCTCGCAGGCCGGGCGCCGCGGCGAGCCGCTGGTGGCGGTCTACTGCGCCACCAAGGCGGCGGTGATCTCGCTCACCCAGAGCGCCGGGCTCAACCTCATCGAGCACGGCATCAACGTCAACGCGATTGCCCCCGGCGTCGTCGATGGCGAGCACTGGGACGGGGTCGACGCCTTCTTCGCCAAGCACGAGGGCAAGGCGCCGGGGCAGAAGAAGCAGGAGGTCGGCGCGGCCGTCCCCTATGGCCGGATGGGCACCGCCGAGGACCTGACGGGCATGGCAATTTTCCTGGCCTCGGACGAGGCCGAGTACATCGTCGCCCAGTGCTACAACGTGGACGGCGGTCAGTGGATGAGCTGACGGAGGCGATCAAAATGAAACTCGACACCGAAACCCTCGGCACGCTCGACCAGCGTGTCGCCTGCCCCGGCTATGACCGCAGCGCGCTCAGCCACGGCATCGTGCATGTGGGCCTTGGCAACTTTCACCGCGCCCATCAGGCGGTCTATCTCGACGATCTCTTCGCCACGGGCCGCGATCACGACTGGGCCATCACCGGGGCCGGGGTCCGCGCTCCGGACGGGCGGATGCGCGAGGCGCTCAAGGCACAGGACTGTCTCTCGACGGTGATCGAGCGCTCGCCCGCCGGCGATCGCCCGCGCATCATCGGCGCGATGATCGATTTCGTCGAGGTCGACCCGGCCAACGCGCCGCTGATCGCCAAGATGACCGATCCGGCCACCCGCATCGTGTCGCTCACCGTGACCGAGGGCGGCTATTACGTCGATCCCACCACCGCGACCTTCGACCCGAGCCATCCCGACATCGTCGCCGATGGTGAGAGCCCCGAAGCCCCGAAGACGGTCTTCGGCGCCATCGTCGCCGCCCTAAAGGCGCGGCGCGCGGCCGGCCAGCCCCCCTTCACGGTGATGAGCTGCGACAACATCCCCGGCAATGGCGACGTGACCCGCGACGCGGTCACCGGCACCGCCCGCCGCTCCGACCCGGCGCTCGCCGACTGGATCGCCGCCAACGTGGCCTTCCCCAACTCGATGGTCGACCGCATCACCCCCGCCACCGGCGAGGCCGAGCGCGCGCTGGCCGCCGAGTTCGGCCTCGAGGATCCGGTCCCGGTGACCTGCGAGCCGTTCCGGCAATGGGTGCTCGAGGACAATTTCCCGCAGGGCCGCCCGGCGCTGGAGGAGGTCGGCGTGACGTTCACCGACAAGGTGCACGAATACGAACGGATGAAGATCCGCATCCTCAATGGCGGTCATGCCATCATCGCCTATGCCGGCGCGCTCCTGGGCTGCGACCTGGTCGACGAGGCCATGGCCCATCCGCTGGTGCACGCCTTCCTGCGCAAGGTCGAGGAGCAAGAGGTGCTGCCGCATGTGCACCCGGTGCCCGACTTCACGCCCGCCGAATATCTCGAGCTGATCGACGAGCGCTTCTCCAACCCTGCGGTGAAGGACACAACGCGGCGACTCTGCCTCGACGGCTCGAACCGGCAGCCAAAGTTCATCGTGCCCTCGATCCTCGACGGGCTGAAATCGGGCGCCTCCGTCACCGGGCTGGCGCTCGAGTCCGCGCTCTGGTGCCGCTACTGTGCCGGGCATTTCGAGGATGGCAGCGAGATCGCCCCGAACGATCCCGACTGGGACCGTCTGGTCGCGCTCTCGGCCGAGGCCAAGACCCGCCCGGCAGCCTGGCTCGAGCAACGCACGGTTTACGGCGATCTCGCGACGAACCCGCACTTCGCCGCGCTGTTCGGCGGCTGGCTCGACCGCCTCTGGGCCGACAGCGTGCAAAAGACCCTCGAAGCCTACCTCGCGGACTGACGGCGCCCGCGCCAAGGCCCGCCTCTTCTCTGGTTCAAAAATACCTCGGGGTGAATTGCCCCGGACAAAGTCCGGGGCAAGAGGGGCAGCGCCCCTGCCCCGTTGCCCGCCAAGCTAGACAGCGATCGGCACCAGGTGGTTGTCCCAGGCCGCCTCTGCCCGCGCCAATGGGCGCGCGCCCTCCGGGCCGACCAGCAGCACGCCGCCCAGCCCGTCGCTCGCCATGTAGCCGCCGGCGTGGGAGGCGATGCCGCAGACATCGGCGCGCGACACCGCGCCGAGAAAGCGCCCGCTGTCCGAAAACCGGTGGATCCGGCCGCCGCGCGGCGAGGTGATGGCGATCTCCGAGCCATCGCCCGAGAACGCCACCGACCCGGCATAGCCGTCCATCCCCAGCTCGTCCCCGAGCGGCGCTTCGCAGATCACCAGCTCTTCGCCGCGCCGGTGCAGCGCCAGCAGCGGCGGCGCCATGCCCGGCTCGCCTTCCCACTGCATCGCAAAGCCCACGAGGCCGTCGTCGCGCAGCGCCAGATGGCGGATCGAGTTCTGGTGGAAGTCCGGCAGTTCGCGGCTTTCCAGCAATGTCCCGTCGAGCGCGGTGTAGACAAGGTTCGGGCGCATGGTGTCGGTGTTGAGCTTGGCGCGGTCCCACTTGTCGGTCTGGATGCCTCCATTGGCGATCACCAGCGTCTGATGATCCGGCATCACCCGCAGGTCATGCGGGCCGACTCCGTGGCTGGCGAATTCGCCGATGCGCGCGTAACCCGCAGCCGCGTCCCAGATGCCGATATGGCCGGCGCTGTCCTCCACCGCCTGCTCGACGGTGTAAAGCAGGCTGCCATCGGGCGAGAAGGTGCCGTGGCCATTGAACTGCCGGTCGGCGGGCGGTGCCAGACGGTGCAGCACCTCGCCATCGCGGCAATCGACCACCAGCGCATAGGTGCCGGGCCGGCGCGCGAAGCCCACCGCCTCGGCGCGCTTGGGATGGGCGCTGGCGGCGTGACCACGGGCCGGCAATGGCACGCTGAAGGCGGTCGAGCCGTCCTCGCGCAGCCCGGCCAGCATGTAGCTGCCATTGGCCAGCTTGGCGGCGGCGAGGTAGGTCGGATCGCCCACCGCCGCCCAGCCCACCGCGGGCGTGGCCGAAGCGGCAAGCAGGCTGGCGAGAAACGTGCGGCGGGTGGTCATGGGTCAGTCTCCGTCTTGCGAGTTGAAGCCCGGCGTCAGCCCGAGCGGCACGCCGATCTCCTGCTCGATGGCGTCGTGCAGGGCGCGCACGTGCTGCTGCACGATTTCCAGCCGCAGCCGCGCGGAGGGGTCGTCGATGTCCTGCAGCGCCGGATCCTCGACGCGGTCTGCCACGTCGTGCAGCCGCGCCAGCGCATCCTCGGTGAGCGGCAACTCCCAATCGGCCAGCGTATGCGCGAAGGCACTTGCCGCGTCGGCATAGAGCCGGACGTTGCGCAGCGCGCGCTCCGATCGCCACGCCTCGGCCCGGGTCGGGCGCGGGCGCTCGAAGGTCCCGAGCGGACGGCCAAGCCGGCTGTCGGCGGTGAACTCGAGGCTCGAGAGCACCTGCGTGTAAAGCGCCGTCAGCGCCTCGTCTTCGCTGAGATAGGTGGCGTTGCCCTCCTGCCCGGCGCTCCGCAGCACCTCGGCATAGCCCTCGCGCCAGCCGGCCTCGAGCGCCTGCGCCTGGTTGGCGAGATCGGCGCTGATGGTCTGCACAAGCGTACAGGCGTAGCTGTCCGCTTCGTAGCCGGCGAACTGGTCGTCATAGAGCATCCGCTCAAGCGCGAAGAGCCCGCGCGCGGCGATCGAGACTTCGGCAAAATCGGTCGGATCTGTGCCAACCTCTTCTTGCGAAGAAATAAGCCGCGACAAGGTCTTGGGCGTGAAACCTCGCGTGTCGGGCCAGAAGGCCACCGACAGCGCCCCGGTCTCGGACGGGCCCATGCGAACGTCGCCGATCTCGGTCCAGGCGTCGAAGGCGGCGTTCCACGGATCGCGCAGCGCCGCGGGCGTGCAATCGGCCTCGGCGGTCACCGCCAGCACCTCCGCCGCCTCGGCAAAGCCCGCGTAGCCGGGCAGGATATGGTCGCTCAGCGCCTCCTCGACCCCGGCCACGGCTTGGCTGGCGGAGAAAAGGGCGCAACACAGCAGGGAATAACGCATTCAGAGACTTTCCAGGTAGCGGATCAGGTCGGCGCGGGCGGCGGGCGCCAGCGAGACGACCGCATCGCGGGCGGCCTGGGCCTCGCCCCCGTGCCAGAGGATGGCCTCGAGAAGCGACCGGGCGCGCCCGTCATGCAGAAAGGTGGTATGCCCCGAGATCCTCTCGGTCAAGCCGATGCCCCAGAGCGGTGGCGTCTTCCACTCGCGCCCCGTGGCGCGGCCCTCGGGGCGGTGATCGGCGAGCCCCTCGCCCATGTCGTGCAGCAGCAGGTCGGTATGGGGCCAGATCAACTGGAAGCTGTGCTCGGGCCGATCCTCGAGCCGGGCGGTGACGAATTTCGGCCTGTGGCAACTGGCGCAGCCGCTGTCGTGGAACACCTGCTTGCCAGACAGCACCTGCGGATCGTCGATATCGCGCCGCGCCGGCACGCCGAGATTGGCGGTGTAGTAGACCACCGTGTCAAAGGCCTCGGCCGAGATCTCAAACCCGTCCATGTCACCGCCATGCGGGGCACGGCGACAGGCGCGCTGCGCCTCGGTGCAATCGCCCCAGAGCTCGGGGCGCAGCGGCGTCGCGATGCCGATATCGCCGGCAAAGGCCGAGGCGCTCTGCTCGCGCACCGTGGGCTCGCCGCCCTTCCAGCCGAACCGACCCAGCATCGCGCGGTCATGCTCGCGCGACCAGACGATCGCCGGTCGGCCCGAGATGCCGTCGCCGTCGGCGTCCTCGGGATCGGCATTGGCAAGGATGTCTTCGACCGGGATCGCCTCGAGCAGGCCGAGCCCGATCATTTGCGGCGCCACCCGCGGGCTCAGCATCGCGCCCTCGCCCAGAGGGCCATAGCCCAGATCCGTCGCCCTGTAGGTGGGCTTGCGCAGCGACGCGGTCTCACCGCCCGCGAGCGGCACCTCGATTTCCTCGTAGCTCACATCGAGCCGGTATTCCGCCGGATGCCCGACGGTCGCGATGTCCTGCAACTGCTCGCCATAGACCGGGTCCGGCGCGGTGGCGATCCAGTCGGCGATGGCGGGCATCTCGTCCCCGGGATCGGCGGGCACCGAGACGCGCAGGAACATCGACACGGCGGTGTCGCCAGGCCCCTCCGGCGCATGGCCGCGCCCGTCACGCACGTGGCAGGCCTCGCAGCTGCGGGCGTTGTAGAGCGGCCCCAGCCCGTCGGAGGCCAGCGTCGAGGACGGCGACGAGGTCCAGAGCTTCTGGAAAAGCGCATCGCCAAGTGTGAACTCCATCAGCCGCGCCTCTGGCAGGTTCGTCGCCGGCTGCGCAAAGCCGCGATCGTCGCGGCGCACCGGCACCGTGCCCGCGCCCGCAGGCAGCGCCTCGTAAGGCTCTGAAGTGGCGAAATCGCGCGGCAGCGCGGTCGCATCGGCGACGCGGGCGCGCTCGTCATCAGAGCGGGGAATGAGGGAGAGATGGGGATCGCCAAGACCATGCAGCGGCGTCTCGGCGGAAAGGGAAGCGCCGCCCCAGACCAGGGCGGCGCAGAGGGCGAGCTTACTCGGCCTCGTCCATTGGCATCGCATTGATGACCGCATAGCGTTCGTCACCGACCCGTTCATAAAGTTCAAGTTGTGTTTCAAGGAAGTCGATATGGCCTTCCTCGTCGGCGATCAACTCCTCGAAGAGGTTCTTGCTGACATAGTCGCCGACCTTCTCGCAGTGCTCGCGCGCCTCGATATAGAGCGTGCGGGCCTCGTGCTCGGCGGCCAGATCCGCCTCGAGCGTCTCTTTCGGGTCCTGCCCGATGCGAAGCGGATCGAGCTTCTGCAGGTTCGGGTGACCGCCGAGAAAGATGATCCGGGTGATCAGCTTGTCCGCGTGGTGCATCTCTTCGATGCTTTCCTCGCGGCTCTTCTTGGCCATGTGGCCAAGGCCCCAGTCCTCCTGAAGACGGTAATGCAGCCAGTATTGGCTGACGGCGGTAAGCTCGGAGCGGAGTGCCTTGTTAAGGTACTCGATGACCTTTTCGTCGCCCTTCATTGCGCTTTTCCTTTGTTTGTCCGCGGCTTCTCAGCCCACGAAGTTCCATGGGTACTTCGAGATTGTCGTTTGCGCGCATGGTTTGCAAGAAAAGCGGCATGCAGCCTCCGCAATCGGCCGCTTTTCCGAGGGCATGATAAATCTTGCCGGGGGTGATGATCGTCCGCGCGTCGGCGGCGCGCATCCAGTCGATGGCGGCATGGATGTCGCGATCCGAGATACCCTGACAGCTGCAGACGATCATCGTGAGGGGTCCTGTTACTGGAAGACGGCGTTGGGGTCGTCGAGGCTGTCCGAGCCCTCGAAGGCGACGTCCGACAGATCCAGCGTCGAGACGACACGCTCGATGCTGCGGGTCTGGTCGATGAGACCGTTGACGCCGCCCATGATCAGCTCTTCGCCCTTCTCGTCACCAAGCGCGAGCATCTGGTCATAGGCAAAGCCGCCCTCGGCCGCCTCCTTGATGGCGCCGAGCGCCGCCATGGTGGTGTCGAGCTTGGCCTTCATCTCCTCGTCGAGCGCGGCATCGGTCTCGGCCACGAGATCCGACAGCGACGCCCCCTCGACGGTCGAGCCGTCGACACGGGTGTAGGAGCCCAGATAGACGTTCTGGATGCCCTTGCCGTCGTAGTAATGCGAGTTGTGGGTGTTGTCCGAAAAGCAGTCATGCTCTTCCTCGGGGTCGTTGAGCATCAGGCCAAGGCGCATCCGCTCACCGGCCTGCTCGCCATAGGAGAGAGAGCCCATGCCGGTCAGCATCGCCACGATGCCCGCATTCTCATCTTCCATGACCGTCTCGCGGGCCTCGCCGCCTTCGCCCCAGGCCGCGACCATCTCCTCGAGGTCCGAGACCAGCAGATCGGTGGCCGCCTTGAGGTAATCGGCGCGGCGGTCGCAATTGCCGCCGGTGCACTCTTCGCCGGTCACGTAGTCCGTATAGGGGCGCTCGCCGGCCCCGGGCTCGGTGCCATTGAGGTCCTGTCCCCAGAGCAGGAACTCGATGGCGTGATAGCCGCGCGCCACGTTGGTCTCGATGCCGTCGGCCTCGTTCAGCGTGTCGGCGATGAGCGTGGGCGTGATCTCGGAGGCGTCGACCTCCTGCCCCGCCAGCGTCACGCTCGGGTTGGCGATGATGTTGAGCGCGGCGTACTCGTTTTCGTCGGTCGCGCCGCCATAGGAGTCATCGACATAGTCGATCAGGCCCTCATCGAGCGGCCACGCGTTCACCTTGCCTTCCCAATCGTCGACGATGGCGTTCCCGAAACGGTAGACCTCGGTCTGCTGGTAGGGGTTGCGCGATGCGAGCCACGCCTCGCGGGCGGCGGTCAGCGTCTCTTCCGACGGCTCGGCGATCAGCGCGTCGACGGCCTCTTGCAGAGCCTGCGCGGTGATCAGGCTGTCCTCGTAGCCGGCATGGGCGATGTCCGCATAGGTGTCGAGCACGGCGGATTTCTCGGTCGCGGCAAAGGCCGGCGCGGCGAGCAGCAGCGCGAGCGCGGTGGAGGTGGTGAACTTCATGGTCTGTCCTCGTTGGCGTGTCGTTTTTGAGACGGTTTCTTGTTGGCTTACGATGGCTTACTTGGTCAGGATCAGCTTGCCGGCCTTGGTGATCCGCAGCGTGTAGACCTGCCCGTCAAGCTCGATCTCGGCGATGTTGCCACCTGCGGTAAGGGCCCGGGCCACGTGACGCGGCAGGGCGGGCACGGCGGACTCGGCGTTGAACTTCGTTTCCATCATCTGGCGATCTCCCTCGTTTCGATCCGGTCGAGCAGCGACTCGAGGCTTGCTTCCGCAGGCCAGAGCCCCCCTATCACCAGGGAAATCAGATCCTTGCTGTCTTGGCGCGGGGCGGCTGCCTCCGCGCGGGTTCGGGTCTCGGACATTCTCAGCCTCCGTATGTCGCTTTGCTATCGGGCTGCCCCGACACAGAGGCAGGGTGGCTGGATGTGATCTTTTCTGAGCAAAAGAATCGGATAAGTCAATCCGACAATTTAAGTCGGCTTTCCGAAGGCGCAATTTTTTCTCGGTCCGGCGGGAGGTTGGACACCGAGAAGGCACTCTGCGGCAGGCGTGGCGGTGTACATGGAAAGGGCGGAGCGCCGGTTTTCCGGCTGCTCCGCCCTGCAGGATGGACCGGTCCGCTGATTAGCGCGTGTCCCTGTCGCGATCCCGCGCACTTGTGAGCGCGTAGATCAATACCGCTATCACCGTGAGACCGGCCAACCCCGCGACAAAGATATCGGCGGTCATGGCTATCTCCATTCGATGTTCAGGTCATCAACCCGTTACGCGAGGAGTCGGTTCCGGAACTATTCCGGCGTCTCACGGGTTGTTTAGGCAAATTGTAGCCGATGCGGAGGCACCATGCTCTACAGTCTGACCGACCTGCTCTCCTGGCCCGTGCAGACCGGTGACCAGACCGGGACCCTGAGCGACGTTTTGTTCGATCCTGCGACCCGCCACCTCACTCACCTTGCGCTGCACACCCGGGCGGACAAGGACGGCTCGGCTCTCGCCGCGGCGTCGAGGCTCGAAATGCCCGACCCGGAGAACCGCAGGCTGACGGTGGCGATCAGCGACGAAGAGCTCGCGCAGGCGCCGCATTGGCGCGGCGATGCGCGGGATCTCGACGCCCTGCTCACCGCCATGCCGCCGCTGGTGATTGGACCGTTCGGCGCGACCCATGCGCCACTCGCGCTTGGCGGTTTCCTCGGCACCCGCGCCGACGGCACCGAGACCGATCCCCGCGCCGAGGCCGTGATCGACCGCCACCAGCGCTTCAGCCGCTGGCGCGACCGGACGGTGTTCACTCGCGACGCCGAGATCGGCACGCTGCGAGACATGCTTTACGATCCGGAGGCGAACCGCATCGACTATCTCGTGGTCGATGACGGCAAGTTCTTCGGAGGAAAGAAGTACGCGCTGCCCTTCTCGGCGCTGGCACACCGGGCTCCGGGGGCGAAGGGCGGGCATCTTGTGCTTGATCTCGCCGAGCACGACCTTGTCACTGCGCCCTCGCCCGAGGATCTGCTGGAGCCGGCGCGCGCCTGACGCGCGCCGCAGACCGCTTTCGCGGTCGCTATTCCGCGCCGCCCCAGAGCGGTTCGGCGGCCTCGCGCGCCTCCTTCTCGGCCGCGGCGACCTGCGCGTCCTTGCCGCGTCCTGCCTTGGCCGCTGCCACGAGCGAGCGGAACAGTCGGCGGTGGGCACGCCGATAGATCAGGTGCTCGGGGTGCCACTGCACCCCCAGCGCGAACGGATCGCTCATTCGCTCGATCGCCTGCACCATGCCGCCATCGTCGCGCGCAGCCACCTGCAACCCCTCGCCAAGACGGTCGACAGCCTGACTGTGCAGGGCGTTGACATAGAGACACTGCGCCTTGGCCGAGCGTGCCAGAAGCGTGTCGGCACCGATCTCGACCTTCTTGCGCGGCAGGATGGTGCGGATCTGGCGCGAGTCGTAGACTTGGTACGCGTCCTGATGCAGCGTTCCGCCCAGCACGATATTGAGCATCTGCGAGCCGCGGCAGATGCCGAGGATCGGCAACCGGCGCTCGAAGGCGCCGCGCAGCACACCGGATTCGAGCTCGTCGCGCGCCGGGTCGAGACGCACGCCAAGGCGAAGCTCGCCGCCGTAGAGCGTGGGCGCGATGTCGTCGCCGCCGCCGATCACAACGCCATGCACCGCGTCGAGATCAACGTTGCGAAACCCCGCCTGCCAGCGCAGCGCGCGCCCGCCAGCGAGCCAGATCGCCAGCGCCATCAACGGGAACACGCGCCAGCCCGAGCGGCGCGAGACGGTGACACCGATCAACGGCCTCAAGGTGCAGCGCTCTCGAGCATGATGGCGACACGACGCGCCCAGTCCGAGCGGATCGAGGTCAGCGAGTCGCGGTGCTCGCGCCACGCGACCTTGAGCCGCTGCAGCAGCGCCCGGTCGGCGGCAACGCGCTCGACCAGCGCCCAGCGGTTCCACTCGAGCGCAAGCGACCAGCCCGGCTCGTCGATGCGGCAGTCCGGCAGGCGCCAGTGATATGTGGGACGGGGCTGGATCTGCTCCATGTCCATGACCCGCGCGACGCGGGCCTTGTCGATCTGCGCGAAGAGGCAGAGCATGTCGAGCCCGTGATTGCGCGACGGCGCAAGCTCGAGATAGGTGTCGATCAACCCGCGCATGTCAGAGGGCCCGTCATCCGCCGCAAGCCGGTCGATCAGGCTGCGCGGATAGGGATCGACCCAGGGCAGCATCCGGCGCGACAGGTCGATGCCGGCGCTGCGGCGCAGGTGATCCTCCAGCAGCGCATAGGCGGTGAGCACCGGCGCGATGGCCTCAAAGGTCAGCGCCGCGGCCTCGGGATTGAAATGCACACCGAACCCCAGCAGCACGCCGCCGGTCGTGCCGGTGGCGCCGGCCTTCGCCAGCGCCTCCAGCGCCTCGTCGAGCGCCGGGATCTGGTCGATTTCGATGGGATCGGTGACGATCTCGACCGGGACCACGGTGCGGGCCAGCTCGCGCAGCGATTTGCCGATGCCGTCGCGGTCCATCTTGTTGAGCGGCGCGCTGTCGAGATAGCACTCGAAGTCGCCGAGCCCAGTTCCCGTGACCGACCACTTGCCCGGCTTCTCCTCGCTCGCGGCGCCGCCGAGCGTATCCGCGAGCACCCGCGCCGCCTTTTCCTCGGTCAGCCCCGAGAACTCCACCTCGACGCCGACCCGGCGCGGCTCGCCCGACGCATTGCAGGGCTGGGGCAGCGGGATCAGCTCGGGCGGGGTCTCAGAAGTCAGGGACATTGGGCACCTTGGTCGGGACGGTCTCGTCGGCTTCGAAATCCTTCAGCGCAAAGGCCACGTGGACGCGGTAGACATCGGCCTGGCGTTCCTGCGTGAGAGAGCCGCCGAGTTGCGTGGTGAAGGCCTGGATCAAACGCGAGCCCAGCCCCGCCGGTTCCACCCGCATCTCGGGTTCCGACGGGCCTTCGGGCGCGACGCTGTTGCTGATCTCGAGCATCGCGCGGCCGCCGCCCTCGTAGCGGAAGCGCACGGACACCTCGGCCTGGCTCAGACCCGCTGGCGGCGAGGCGTATTTCATCGCGTTGGTCAGCGCCTCGGCGGTCAGCAGCGACAGCGGCACCGCCTGGTCCGGCACGGTCTCGATATGCTCGAGATCGGTGGTCACCTTGATCGACTCTCCCGCGACCTCGGTCATGTCGGTCATCTGCCCGACCAGATCCACCAGCAGCGCGCCCGCGTCCACATGGCCGAGATCCTCGGTCTGGTACAGATTGCGGTGGATCGTGGCGAGGCTGCGGATGCGGTCCTGAAGACGCTGCAGCACGAACTTGGTCTCGGGTTCGCGCGACTGGCGGATCTGCATGTTCATGATCGACGAAATGAGCTGGAGGTTGTTCTTCACCCGGTGGTGAACCTCCTTCAGCAGGATGGTCTTTTCGCGCAGCGCGTTCTCCTGCTGCGCCTCGTCGCGCAGGATCGCGTCGGCCATGTCCAGGAAATCGTCCTCCATCTCGGCCAGTTCCGCCGGCATCTCGAGATGCGTGCGATGCTCGGGGATGCGGCGGGTGCGGGCAAAGATCCGCATCCGGCGCGACAGCCGCTTGATGTGACGGATCACCAGCCGGTTCACCGCGAGGAAAGCCACGATCACCGAGGCCGCCCACATCAGAAGCGGCAATGCCTTGGCAATGCCGGTGACGGTGATCGCCTCGGCTTCGGCATTCGTCGAGCTCCAGATGCCAAGCGCATAGACCACGCCGGGCACCAAAGGCGCCGCCGCGAACACCCGGGTCTCTCCGTCGACGCTGCGCGCCGCGAAGCTCTGCGGCTTGGCCCCGGCCAGAGACGCAAGGTCCAGATCGGCGGGCAGGTGCTCGGCGGCCTGCAACACACCGTTGCGCGCCGTCAGGAGCTCGCCGTCCTGGTTGAAGGTGACGATGTCCTCGAAACCGCTGGGCCCGGTCGCGTCGCCCGCCCTGTCGCCGGCGAACAGCGCCGAGGGCACCGACAGCAACACGTGGCCGGCAAGCTCTCCGCCAAGGAAGAACGGCTCGGCCACGACAATCACCGGACGCCGGCTCATCGGACCGTTCGGGTTCAGCCAGGCGCGTGAGCCGGGGTTTTCGACGATGGCCTGCAGGCGCGGGAAATCTGCGATGTCGATATCCTGATCACCCGAGCGACACGGTACATTGCCATCCACGGTCAACACGAGCCCGAAGGAATATCCCGGCGAGGCGGCAAGGTAGGACGACAGACGCGCCGAGCAGGTCGCCGGGTCACCGCCCAGCATCGCCTCTTGGCCCATCGTGGCACCAAGCGCCTGCGCGCCGCCCTGGGCACGCAGCACGGTCTGGCGCTCGGCAAGCGCACCGGCCTCGGTCAGGGCCACGAGCGACAGCTGCGAACGCAGCCGGGTTTCTTCCTGCAACTTCGCGGTCTGAAAATAGGCCACGACGCCAATCGGCACCAGCGCCAGCGACAGAAACAGGATCATGCGCGCTGCGAGACCCATCGGGCGCAGGCGCGGCGAGGCTTTGTCGATCATTCCTGCCCGTTCGTCTTTCGTCGTCTGCCCCGGCCAGAACTCTCCGGCCGGGAGATTATCGGTTTATCGCGCAGCGGGGCGCGCGCCCGTCACCACCGCCATCGTTGCCTGGTCGGTCATCTCGAGATTGTCGTCATCATCGAGCTTGAGCAATTCGCCAAGTCGGGCACGGGCACGGTTGACGCGGCTCTTGATGGTGCCGACGGCAACGCCGCAGGTTTCTGCCGCGTCTTCGTAGGAGAAACCTTGGGCGCCGACAAGGATCAGCGCCTCGCGCTGTTCGTCGGTCAGTTGCACGAAGGCGCGTCGGAAATCCGCCATCTGGAGGCGACCGTCATGGGCAGGCTTCTCCGACAGACTCTCGGTGAAGACACCCTCCGCGTCCGAGACCTCGCGCCCGGCCTTGCGCCGGTTCGAGTAATACGTGTTGCGCAGGATGGTAAACAGCCACGCCCGCATGTTCGTGCCGGGCTCGAAGCTGGAAATGTTGGACCACGCCTTGACCAGCGTGTCCTGAACCATGTCGTCAGCGACCGCACCATTGCGCGTCAGCGACAGGGCAAACGCCCTGAGGGCGGGCAGGTGCTCAACGAGCTCGTCCCGGGGATCATCGCTCATTTAGCGTCTCCGCCGGTGGCGCTTCCGTCATCGTCCTGTGACTTTAGCTGTGCGATGAGGTCAAGGAAACGGTCCGGAACCTTCTCGTCCAGCATGTCCTGGTAGACCCGACGCAAATTCTCGTCGATGACCTCGGCCTCTTTGTCGTTTCTCCGCGTATGACCCATTTGATCCTTGCTCTTTTTTCTCTGACGCGCCGTGCATTATTTTAAGCTCTTGCTGGAACCAATGCAGCAATCAGGCGTTTGGTTCCCGAAAAAATCGAAAAAAAGGACGTTCGATATGTCAAAAGGCGACCTGAGCCAGGCCATCGGAGCAGCGCTTCCTTATCTTCGCCGCTACGCGCGCGCGCTGACCGGCAGCCAGACCACCGGCGACAACTATGCCGCCGCCACGCTCGAGGCAATCCTGACCGATCGCAGTGCCGCCTCTGATGCCAGCTCGCCCAAGGTCGGACTGTTCAAGGTGTTCCACGGCATCTGGGTCAGCACCGGCGCACCGGTTGTCGAAGAGAACACCGGCGCCCTCGCGAAGGCGCATGACCGCCTGTCGAAGCTGACCACCAACAGCCGCGAGGCGCTTCTGCTGCACACGATCGAGGAATTCTCGATCTCCGAACTGGCCGAGATCATGCAGATCGAGACCAGCGAGGCGGAGCAGCTCGTGGTTCTGGCGCGCCAGGAGATGGCCGACGCGGTGTCCGGCCGCGTGCTGATCATCGAAGACGAGGCAATCATCGCAATGGACCTCGAGAGCATCGTTGCCGATCTGGGCCACCGCGTGACCGGAGTGGCGCGCACCCGCGACGCCGCCATCGACCTTGCCAAGCAGGAAGTTCCCGACCTGGTGCTGGCCGACATCCAGCTGGCCGACAACTCGTCGGGCATCGACGCGGTCAACGACATCCTCAAGGAGCTGGGCGAGCGCCCGGTGATCTTCATCACCGCCTTCCCCGAACGTCTCCTCACCGGCGAGCGGCCCGAGCCGGCCTTCCTGATCTCCAAACCCTATTCCGAAGATCAGGTCCGTTCGGCGGTCAGCCAGGCGATGTTCTTCTCGTCGACCGAAACGCTCAAGGCCTGACGCCTCTCACGTCTCTCTCCGGCCTTGTCGAAAGCGCGCCCTCGTGGCGCGCTTTCTTTGTCTGGCACCCTGCCCGCCCGAAGGCTCCTCGGCTGCGGGCCGCAAAAAGCCGCCGCGCCCGTGGGAGGCACGGCGGCGATCGTCGTGTCCGGCTGCTGTCTGCGCAGAAGCGTCAGGCCTTGCGGACGAACTTCATGATAAGCGCGACGACGAACAGCACGAGGAAGATGAAGAACAGCACCTGTGCGATGCCCGCGGATGCGGATGCGATGCCCCCGAAGCCGAACACGGCGGCAACGATGGCGACGACGAAGAACAAAATGGCCCAGTAAAGCATGACAGGTTCCTCCGATGGGATGTCAGTCGGTTACGTGAAGATTAAAGCGTGGCGATCAAACCGTGGCGCGCGACGATTTCGGGCCGGCGATCAGCCAGATGATGAAGCCGAGGACCGGCAGGATGAGAACGAGCAGCGTCCACAACACTTTCGAGCCGGTGCTGGCGCCCGAGCTGAGGATCGAGACGATGGCCCAGATGTCGAGCACGAGGATGATGAAGCCGCCAATGCCTGCGAATTCCATGATGAAGTCTCCTTTGCGTATCGGGTGCGGAAGACACAATCCACCTGAGCGGCGCCGCAGGGCCTCCGCCGGAGCACACCGCTCCGAGAGATCAGGTCTTCCACTGGTCTGTTGTCTCCGGAGGCGGTGCCGTCCGGTCATTCTGCACGGTTAACGCGCAATTGATGAAAATGGTTCCGCCGCGGCACCGCGCACTGCGGCACGCGCTCTTAGAACTTAAGAATTCCCTACCGGACCCGGATCGCCCAAGCTGAGGTCAGCCCTTCCCTTGGGGCAGATCCCTTCAGGCCGCCTCTTCCGAACCCGGCCAAGGAAAACGGCGCCGCCCGGACCTCCCGGGCGGCGCCGCTCTCATTTCCGAAGACATCCGTGCGGGCGGATGGGGCCGCGCGCGGAGCGCTTCATGCCAGCGAGGGCAGCCAGAGCACGATGGACGGGAAGGCCACCAGCAGCCCGATGGTCACCGCGTCGGCGATGAAGAACGGCGTCACGCCCCGGAACACGTCCTGCACGCTGAGATCGGGCCGCACCCCCGCCACCACGAAGCAGTTGAGCCCGATGGGCGGCGTGATGAGGCAGAACTCTGCCATCTTCACCACGAGAATGCCAAACCAGATCGCGCACATCTCGCCCGACATGCCGAAGGTGCTCTCTGCCGCCGAGACGGTCTCGCCGCCATTGAGCGCCATCACCGCCGGGTAGACGACCGGCAGGGTCAGCAGCAGCATGCCGATGGCATCCATGAACATGCCCAGCACCGCGTAGGCCAGCAGGATGCAGATCAGGATCATCATCGGCGGGTATTGCAGCGACGAGATCCAGTCGGCGAAGGCCGAAGGCAGGTCCGCGAAGCCGAGGAAGCGCACGTAGATCAGCACCCCCCAGATGATGGTGAAGATCATGATCGACAGCTTCGCCGTCTCGATCAGCGCGTCCTTCAGCTCGGCCCCCCGCATGCCGTGCAGCAGCGCCATCAGGAAGACGATGAACGCTCCCACCGCGCCGCCCTCGGTCGGCGTGCCCCAAGCGTCGCCGAACGGGTTGTACACGAAGAAGATGATGATCACGACCACCGCCACGATGGGCAGCGCCGGCGGCAGCGCGGCAAAGCGCTGCCCCCATGTGAAGCCCCGCACCGGCGGCCCGAATCCCTTGATGGTCAGCGCGAGGCCGATGATCAGCGTGCCGTAGACCACCGCCGAGAAGGCGCCGGGGATGAAGCCCGCCAGCAGCAGCTTGCCCACATCCTGCTCGACGATGATGGCGTAGATGACAAGGATTGCCGAGGGCGGGATCAGCGAGGCCAGCGTGCCGCCGGCCGCCACCACGCCCGCCGCGAAGCGCTTGTCGTAGCCGATCTTGAGCATCTCGGGGATCGCGATGCGGGCGAAGACCGCCGAGGTCGCGACCGAGGCGCCGGACACCGCCGCGAAGCCCGCCGTGGCGAACACGGTCGAGACCGCGAGACCGCCCGGCACCCAGGCCATCCAGCGCTTGGCCGCTTCGAAGAGCGCCTTGGTGAGCCCGGCGTAATAGGCCAGGTAGCCGATCAGGATGAAGGTCGGGATCAGGCTCAGCGCCTGGTTGGCGACCTTGCCATGCGGGATCTGCCCGGCGGTCTTGACCGCAACGCCGATCGCCCAGCCCAGCATCTCGGGATCGTAGCTGCGCTTGTCCCAGAAGATCCAGACCAGCCCCACAAGCCCGGCAAGCCCCGCGGCAAAGGCCACGCGCATGCCCAGCACCACCATCACCAGCATCCCACCGGTGACCCACAGGCCGATTTCAATCGTGTCCATCAGTCGTCATGCCCCTGGATATGCGCGGCTTCCTCGGCCGCCTGTTCAGCGACGCTCTGCACCAGCGGCACCGCCACCGGATGCTCGAGCCCCATCACCAGCGCCCGTGTGTAGCCCCAGAGTTGCAGCAGCAGCCGCAGGCTCATCACGGTAAACGCCACCGGCACGATCAGCTTGGCCGGCCACAGCGGGAGGCCGATGTCGATGGTGCTGTCGCGCGACCACATTGGCCGCGTCATGTCGAAGCTGCGGTCGAAATGCGCCCAGGAGCCCCAGACCAGCGCCACGATCAGCACAAGGATCCCGAAGGTAGTCAGCCATTCCGCGGCCCAGAGCGCCCTGCCCCTGAGCTTGCCCACGACAATATCCATGCGGATGTGACCGCCCTGCCGCTGCACGTAGGAAATGCCGAGGATCGCGATCAGCGGCATCGCCGTCTCGATCCAGTCGACATAGCCGCGCAGCGGCTCGTTGAAGAGATTGCGCCCGCTCACCGAGACCACGGCGAGCATCATCAGAGCAAAGGCCCCAAGGCCCGAGAGGAAGGCAAACACCGTTTCGAGCTTCAGCAATCCGCGGTCGAGACGGCTGAGCGTGATGTGTCGCTCAGCACGGCGGAGGAACCAGCCATCGCAGCACCTTTCAGAGTGAGAGGCCCCGGGATCGCGATCGGGGGCGACAGGATCACCCCGTCCGACGGGCGGATCGGCTCAGTTCGACGCGCGCGTCTCCTTCGAGCGTGTCGTTCACCAGATCATAGAGCTCCTGCCCAGGCAGGCCCTGCGAGGTCATATCGTCGATCCACTGCTGGTGGATCGGCATGGCGACCTCCTTGAACTCGGCCAGTTGCGCGTCCGAGATCATCACCTTCTCGACGTCTTTCTCGGCCAGCACCTCGTCCCAGCGCGCCAGCAGCTCGCCGTAGTTCTCGAGATAATAGTCGATGGCCTCCGGCACCGAGCTGTCGAGCGCCTCGCGTTCTTCATCCGAGAGTGCGTCATAGGCGTCGATGTTCACCACCACCGGGCAGTTCACCGTGCCGGGGTTGAGGTTGGCGGTCCACCAGTCGGCCTCGTTGATAGTGCCGAACGAAAGATGCGCGTGCTGCGCGAAGGCCACGGTGTCGACGACGCCGGATTCCATCGCCTGGTAGGCCTCGGACGAGGTCACCGAGGTGGGCACGCCGCCCACCGCTTCGAAGGCGCGGCCCAGCCCGCCGGTGGCGCGCACACGCATGCCGTCGAACTTCGAAAGCTCGTCGCGCGGCTCGCCGGTGCCGACGAGGTTGTATTGCGGCATGGGGCTGGTCATCAGCATGCGCGCGTTCCACTGCGCCATCTCGTCGGCCACCGCCGGATGGTCGTAGACCGCGTGGCTCACCGCCACCTCCTCGTCGAGATTGGAGACACCGAGGAAGGGAAGCTCGAGAACGGTGATCGCGCGGTTCTTATCAGCGTGGTAGCCGGCGCAGAACTGGGCAACCTCGAAGGCGCCGATCGAGATGCCGTCGAGATTTTCGGTGTTCTTGGACAGGCCGCCATACGAGATGTTCATGGTGAACTCGCCGTTCGTCTTCTCCTCGACCAGCTCTGCAAGCTTGTGCAGATGCTCGGTGAAGGCGCGGCGCTTGCCCCAGACCGACACGTTCCATTCGGTCGCCATCGCCTCGGTGGCGAAGGCAAGGGTCAGCGCGGAGACGCACAGCGTCATCGTGGTCTTCTTCATTTGGTATTTTCCTCCCGTTGGTCGGCGGCCCTCCAGCCGCCTTGGCGCGGGAGGTTAGAGCATCAAGCGCATGACGCAAGCCGATTGGCCGACTCGATCCGTGCGCTGTGGCCCCGGCTTCCGGTCCAGATCTGTATGCAAAGGCATACAGGAACAATTTGTCACACCCTATGGGCGAACCGATCCGGCGCGCTCTTGCTGAAACATGCTTTACATAGGGTCAACACGAGCCCGTTGAAACTAGGGCAAATTCCTTGAGTTTTGCGAAGTAATTTACAGCAAGCCTCGCGCTAACGAAAATATTTTACAAATAAAAGCTGTGTTTTCTGTTACTTATTTATTTCTTTTCGGTCTCGCGTATGATCGGCACAGGGATGGGAAATGCCGCAGTGCGGCGTTCTGGAAATACGGATCTAGGGAGGATCTCCATGAAAGACGATGCCCAAACCGCCGCTGCCGGCACCTACCCGCCTTCGCCCGACTTCGTCAGAAACGCACATGTGGACGCTGCCAAGTATGACGAGATGTATGCCCGCTCGATCAGCGACCCGGAGGGGTTCTGGGCCGACGAGGCACAGCGGCTCGACTGGATGGCCCGGCCGACCAGGATCAAGAACACCAGCTTCGAGTTCGGCCGCGTCGATATCAAGTGGTTCGAGGACGGCGTGCTCAACGTCGCCTATAACTGCGTCGACCGCCACCTGAAGACCCGCGCCAACCAGACCGCGATCATCTTCGAGCCCGACAACCCCGAGGATCCCGCCCAGCACATCACCTATGCCGAGCTCTACGACAAGGTGAACCGCATGGCCAACGTCCTGCTCAGCCAGGGCGTGATGCGCGGCGACCGCGTGGTGATCTACCTGCCGATGATCCCAGAGGCCGCCTATGCCATGCTGGCCTGCGCCCGCATCGGCGCCATCCATTCCATCGTCTTCGCCGGCTTCTCGCCCGACGCGCTGGCCAACCGCATCAACGATTGCGGCGCCAAGATCGTCATCACCGCCGACACCGCCCCCCGCGGCGGCCGCAAGACCGCGCTCAAGTCCAACACCGACGCAGCCCTCCTGCACTGCTCGGACAAGGTCCGCTGCCTGGTGGTCAAGCATACCGGCGACCAGACCAGCTGGATCCAGGGCCGCGATGTCGACCTCAACTACCTCATGGAGCACGCCGCCCCCGACTGCCCGCCGCGCCCGATGAACGCCGAAGACCCGCTCTTCATCCTCTACACCTCGGGCTCCACCGGAAAGCCCAAGGGGGTTGTGCACGCAAGTGGTGGATATCTGGTTTACGCCGCCCTCACCCACGAGGTTGTGTTCGATTACCACGACGGCGACGTCTACTGGTGCACCGCCGACGTGGGCTGGGTCACCGGCCACAGCTACATCGTCTACGGGCCGCTTGCCAACGGCGCCACCACGCTGATGTTCGAGGGCGTGCCGACCTATCCCGACGCCAGCCGCTTCTGGGAGGTTTGCGACAAGCACAAGGTCAACCAGTTCTACACGGCGCCGACCGCGCTGCGGGCGCTGATGGGCCAGGGCGACGGCTTCGTCGACAAGTGCGACCTGAGCTCTCTCAAGCTGCTCGGCACCGTCGGCGAGCCCATCAACCCCGAGGCCTGGAACTGGTACAATGACAAGATCGGCAAGGGAAAATGCCCGATCGTCGACACCTGGTGGCAGACCGAGACCGGCGGCCACCTGATGACCCCCCTGCCCGGCGCCCACGCGCTCAAGCCCGGCTCGGCGATGAAGCCGTTCTTCGGCGTCAAGCCGGTGGTGCTCGAGCCCAGCTCCGGAGAGGAGATCCACGACGTCCCGACCGAGGGCGTTCTGGCGATCGCCGACAGCTGGCCGGGGCAGATGCGCACCGTCTGGGGCGATCACGAGCGCTTCGAGCAGACCTATTTCCAGCAATATAAAGGCTACTATTTCTCCGGCGACGGCTGCCGCGTCGACGAGGGTGGCGATTACTGGATCACCGGCCGCGTCGACGACGTGATCAACGTCTCGGGCCACCGCATGGGCACGGCGGAAGTCGAATCGGCGCTGGTCGCCCATGCCAAGGTCGCCGAGGCGGCGGTGGTGGGCTACCCGCACCCGGTGAAGGGCCAGGGCATCTACTGCTACGTCACGCTGATGAACGAGGTCGAGCCGTCCGAGGAGCTCAAGAAGGAGCTGCGCACCTGGGTCCGCACCGAGATCGGCCCGATCGCCTCGCCGGACCTGATCCAGTGGGCGCCGGGCCTGCCCAAGACGCGCTCGGGCAAGATCATGCGCCGCATCCTGCGCAAGATCGCCGAGAACGACTACGGCGCCCTCGGCGACACCTCCACACTCGCCGACCCCTCCGTCGTCGACGACCTCATCGAAAACCGCGCGAACAAGGGATGATCTGAGATGGACGGACAAACCATCACCGCCGCCCCCGTGCTCATCCTTCTCGGCCCTCCGGGGGCCGGGAAAGGCACGCAGGCGCGCATGCTCGAGGATACGTTCGGCCTCGTGCAGCTCTCGACCGGTGACCTGCTCCGCGCCGCGGTGGCGCAGGGCACCGAGGCCGGCAAGCAGGCCAAGGCCGTCATGGAGGCCGGGGGGCTGGTCTCGGACGAGATCGTCATCGCCATCCTGCGCGACCGGCTCGCCGAGCCCGATTGCGCCAAGGGCGTGATCCTCGACGGCTTTCCGCGCACCACGGTCCAGGCCGAGGCGCTCGACCGGCTGCTCGCCGAGAGCAACCAGCAGATCGACGCCGCGATCAGCCTCGAGGTGGACGACGCCGCGATGGTGACCCGGATCTCGGGCCGCTACACCTGCGGCAATTGCGGCGAGGGCTATCACGACAGCTTCAAGCAGCCCGCCATGGCCGGTGTCTGCGACAAGTGCGGCGGCACCGAGATGAAGCGGCGCGCCGACGACAAGGCAGAGACCGTGGCCAGCCGGCTCGAGGCGTATCACGCCCAGACCGCGCCGCTGATCGGCTATTACGAGGAGAAAGGCGCACTCACGCGGATCGACGCGATGGGTGCCATCGACAAGATCGCCGCCGATCTCGGCGCGATCGTGGAGGACGCGACGGCCCGCTGAGGGCCGCCGCAGGGCCGCGCCTCGGGACGGGGGCGGCCACAAGATATCAAGGAGAGGAGGGACCCGCTCATGGCGGATCATACATCGAGCGGCGAGGCCTATTGGAAGGCCAACCTGCGCATCATCATCGTAAGCCTCATCATCTGGGCGATCTGCTCGTTCGGCTTCGGCATCCTGCTGCGCCCGATGCTCTCGGGCATCACGGTGGGCGGCACCGACCTGGGCTTCTGGTTTGCCCAGCAGGGCAGCATCCTGGTCTTCCTGGCGCTGATCTTCTTCTACGCCTTCCGGATGAACAAGCTCGATAAAGAGCACGGCGTGGACGAGGAGTAAGGCTCATGGATCAGTTTACCATCAACCTGCTGTTCGTGGGCGCGTCCTTTGCGCTCTACATCGGCATCGCGATCTGGGCCCGCGCGGGCTCCACGTCGGAATTCTACGCCGCCGGCCGCGGCGTGCACCCGGTCACCAACGGCATGGCGACCGCCGCCGACTGGATGTCGGCAGCCTCGTTCATCTCGATGGCGGGCCTCATCGCCTTCGTCGGCTATGACAACTCTTCCTTCCTGATGGGCTGGACCGGCGGCTACGTGCTGCTGGCGTTGCTGCTTGCGCCCTACCTGCGCAAGTTCGGCAAGTTCACCGTTTCGGAGTTCATCGGCGACCGCTTCTACAGCCCGACCGCGCGCCTGGTGGCCGTGATCTGCCTGATCATCGCCTCGACCACCTACGTGATCGGCCAGATGACCGGCGTGGGCGTTGCCTTCGGCCGCTTCCTCGAGGTCGACAGCACCACCGGCCTGCTGATCGGTGCCGTGATCGTCTTCGCCTACGCGGTGTTCGGCGGCATGAAGGGCGTGACCTACACCCAGGTGGCGCAGTACTGCGTGCTGATCCTCGCCTACACCATCCCGGCGATCTTCATCTCGCTGCAGCTCACCGGCAACCCGATCCCGGCCCTCGGCCTGTTCGGCGACACCTCCTCGGGCGAGCCGCTGCTGGCGACCCTCGACGGAATCGTGACCGATCTCGGCTTTGCCGAGTATACCGCGCACAATGGTGACACCTTCAACATGGTGCTCTTCACCCTGTCGCTGATGATCGGCACCGCCGGTCTGCCGCACGTTATCATGCGCTTCTTCACCGTGCCGAAGGTGGCCGACGCACGCTGGTCCGCCGGCTGGGCGCTGGTCTTCATCGCCCTGCTCTACCTGACCGCCCCGGCGGTGGGTGCCATGGCGCGCCTCAACATCACCCAGCAGTTCTGGCCGGAAGGTGTCGAGGGTCAGGCCGTGTCGCTCGAGCAGATCGAAAGCGATGCAACCTATGACTGGATGCAGACCTGGCAGCAGACCGGCCTTCTGGGCTGGGAAGACAAGAACGGCGACGGCCGCATCCAGTACTACAACGATGCCTCCGACGCGATGGCCGAGCGTGCCGCGGCAGAAGGCTGGGAAGGCAACGAGCTTACCAACTTCAACCGTGACATCCTCGTGCTTGCCAACCCCGAGATCGCCAACCTTCCGGGCTGGGTGATCGGCCTGGTGGCCGCCGGTGGCCTTGCCGCCGCGCTCTCCACCGCTGCCGGTCTTCTGCTCGCCATTTCCTCGGCGGTCAGCCACGACCTCATCAAGGGCCAGTTCAATCCGAACATCTCGGAAAAGGGCGAACTGATGTCGGCACGTGTCGCAATGGCCGTGGCCATCGCGGTGGCGACCTATCTGGGCCTCAACCCGCCGGGCTTCGCGGCGCAGACCGTGGCTCTGGCCTTCGGCCTCGCGGCGGCGTCGATCTTCCCGGTCCTGATGATGGGCATCTTCACCAAGGTGAACAACAAGGGCGCCGTGGCCGGCATGCTGGCAGGCCTCATCGTGACCCTGGTCTACATCTTCCTGCACAAGGGCTGGTTCTTCATCTCGGGCACCAACTCCTTCACCGATGCGGATCCGCTGCTCGGCACCATCAAGTCGACCTCGTTCGGCGCGGTGGGCGCGATGATCAACTTCGCGGTGGCCTTCACCGTGTCGAAGATGACCGCACCTATCCCGCAGGAGATCAGCGAGCTGGTGGAAAGCGTGCGCGTGCCGCGTGGCGCGGGCGCAGCCCAGGACCACTAAGCTGCACGGGTCAGGCCGCGAGGCGGCCTTTCCCCTACCCTTTCATCCCGTCCCGCGCTACTCCGGGGCGGGATTTTCGTTTCCACCGTTCCGCCTGACCGGGAGAGCCGCCATGCCGATCGCACCCGAAGAGCTGCTCCGCTTCCTCAGCGGCGTCCCCCCGTATGACGCGCTCGAGGCCGATGCGCTGGAAAGCCTGGTGCCGCAATTCGTGCAGCGCCGCCTTCCGGCGGGCGAGCCGATCTATGCCTACGGCCACCCGCTCGAGGGGCTCTACCTGATCCATTCCGGCCAAGTGGAGATCCGCGACGAGAACGACGTCGTTGTCTCGCTGCTCGGGCCGCGCAACTCCTTCGGCGAGCGCGGGCTGGCGCGCGACGGCATCGCCGCCACCTCGGCCCGCACGGTCGAGGAGACGCTGCTCTTCATGCTGCCGGTCTATGCCTTCAACGAGCTGGTGCGAGAGCACCCAGCCTCGAAGCGCTTCTTCGACCGCTCGCGCGGGGCCAAGCCGCGCAAGACCGACCTCGCCCACAGCCGGGTCGAGACGCTGATGGCGCCGAAGCCACTCACCCTGCCCCCCTCTGCCACGGTGCAGCAGGCCGCCAAGGCGATGGCCGAGCGCCATGTCTCCTCGGTCTGCGTGACCGAGGGCGAGCGGCTGCTCGGCATCCTCACCATCCGCGACGTCTCGGGCAAGGTGGTGGGCGCCGGCCTGCCCTTCGACACGCCGCTCGCCCAGGTGATGACCGCCGATCCCATGACCCTGCCGCCTTCGGCCATCGGCTCGGACGTGCTGCACATGATGATGGAGCGCAATGTCGGCCACGTGCCGGTGAGCGAGGGCGGAAGGCTCGTGGGCATGGTCACCCAGACTGACCTCACCCGCTTCCAGGCGGTCAGCTCCGCCGAGCTGGTGGCCGAGATCGCCCGTGCCGAGAACCCCGCCCGCATGGCCGAGATCACCGCGCGCATCCCGCAGCTGCTGGCGCAGCTCGTGGCCAGCGGCAACCGACACGAGGTGGTGACGCGGCTGATCACCGACATCGCCGACACCGCCACCCGCCGGTTGCTGGCGCTTGGGGAAGAGACGCTTGGCGCCGCCCCGGTGCCCTATCTGTGGCTGGCCTGCGGCTCGCAGGGGCGGCAGGAGCAGACCGGCATCTCGGATCAGGACAACTGCCTGTTCCTCGACAACGCCGCCACCGAGGACGACATGCGCTACTTCGCCGAGCTGGCGAAATTCGTCAGCGACGGGCTCGACGTGGCGGGCTATTACTATTGCCCCGGCGACATGATGGCGACCAACCCGCAATGGTGCCAGCGCATCGGCACCTGGCGGCAGTATTTCACCAACTGGATCAAGAAGCCCGACCCCAAGGCGCAGATGCTGGCCTCGGTGATGTTCGACCTGCGCCCCATCGGCGGCACCAAATCGCTCTACGAGGAACTGCAGGCCGAGACGCTGGCGGCGGCGGCGAAGAACTCGATCTTCGTGGCGCACATGATCTCGAACTCGCTCAAGCATACACCGCCGCTGGGCCTGCTGCGCGGCTTTGCCACGATCCGCTCGGGCGAGCACAAGAACACGGTCGATCTCAAGCATAACGGCGTGGTGCCGGTGGTCGATCTGGCACGGGTCTACGCGCTGCAGGGCCAGCTTGCAGAGGTCAACACCCGCGCCCGGCTCGAGGCGGCGGTAGCGGCGGGCAAGCTCTCGGGCTCGGGCGGGCAGGATCTGCTCGACGCCTACGACCTGATCGCCGAGACCCGCCTCGAGCATCAGGCGGCACAGGTGAAGCGCGGCGAGGCGCCGGACAATTACCTCGCCCCCGCCGACCTGTCGGATTTTGAGCGAAGTCATCTGCGGGATGCCTTCGTGGTGATAAAGTCGCTGCAATCGGCCCTCGGGCACGGGCGCGGCATGCTGGGCTAGGGCCCGCTCTCTGGGAGGAGGACAGATGTTTCTGGAACTGATCGCGGTCTTCGTCGCCGGCTTTGCCGGTGCCGGGGCCATCATGCTGCTCAACAAGGTCTTCGGCGGCCGCCTGCCGCGCTGGCTGGCGCCGGTGGCCGCGGGCGTCGCGATGATCGCCACCACGATCTCGAGCGAATATGGCTGGTACGGGCGCACCGCCGAGGCGCTGCCCGAGGGCTTCACCGTAGCCTCGGTGCACGAGGCCCGCGCCTTCTACCGGCCCTGGACCTATGCCGCGCCGATGGTCGACCGCTTCATCGCCGTCGATCACGGCACCCGCCGTGCCAATAGCGAGACCGAGGGGCTGTATATCGCCGATCTCTACTTCTTCGCCCGCTGGCAGCCGGTGCAGTCGGTCGAGATGATGGTGGATTGCGTCAACCACCGCCGCGCCGATCCCGCGGGCGGCGATGGCGGCGACCCGGTCTGGCGCGAGGCCGGTGCCGACGATCCCATTGTCAAAGCGGTCTGCACCGCGCCGGAGGGCACCGCATGATCACCACCCTGAGCCTGCGGCTGCGGATCTTCCTGTTCTTCGTGCTGCTGGGGCTCGGCGGCAGCGTGGCGGTGGGCGGCGCGCTGTGGTTCGGCTACGCCCGCGCGCTCGACACCACCCCGGCCAACGGCTTCGTCTTTGCCGGCATCCTGTCGGCGCTGGCCCTGCTCGCGCTGACCGCCGCGATCTGGCTGCTGTTCGACGAAAACGTCGCCAAGCCGATCGAGAAGCTCGCCGCCGAGATGCGGGTGCGCGCCCATGCCGGCGTCGTCCGCGAGGTCGATCTTGCCTCCGCCCGCTATCTCGGCGATCTCGCCCATGCCGCCCACGCGGTCTCGGAGCGGCTCACCGACAGCACCATGGACACCGCGCAGAAGATCGCGCTCGAGACCGAACGGCTGGCGCATGAGAAGGAGCGCCTCACCGCGCTTCTGACCGAGATCCCGGTGGCGATGATCCTGGTGAACCCGCGGGGCCAGATCGTGCTCTATGACGGTCAGGCAGCGGAGGTGCTGGCGCAGCTGCACGTGCCGCGCCTCAACGCGCCGCTCACCGATTTCTTCGAGGCCAAGGGGCTCAACGCGGCGGTGAAGCAGCTGCACAAGACCGGCCACGAGGTCAGCTTCGTGGCCGAGGGCGTCGACGGGGCACAGAGCTACTCGGCACGGCTCAAGCCGATGGAGGGCGGCGGCTACATGATGGTGATCGACGGCGCCCAGACCCACATGGCCCCCGAGGCCGAGCGCCCGCTGGTCTATGATTTCGACCTGCTCACCCATGACGCCCCCGAGGCGGTCGAGGAGACGCCGCTCGCGGCGCTCAGCTATACCGTGTTCGACACCGAAACCACGGGGCTCCTGCCGCACAAGGACGAGGTGGTGCAGATCGGTGCGGTACGGGTGCTGAACGGGCGCATCGTGCCCGGCGAGGTGATGGATCAACTTGTCGATCCCGGCATCCCGATCCCGCCCAGCTCGACCAAGGTGCATCAGGTGAGCGACGCCATGGTGCGCGGGCAGCCCGACATCGCCGAGGCCGGGCGGCGCTTTCACCGCTTCGCCAAGGGTTCGGTGATCGTGGCGCATAACGCGCCCTTCGACATGGCCTTCCTCCGCCGCCACCGCAATCGCATGGGGGTCGAGTGGGATCACCCGATCCTCGACACGGTGCTGCTCTCGGCGGTGCTGTCGGGCCAGCTT
>NZ_DS022276.1:3930769-3952528 GCF_000153725.1 Salipiger bermudensis HTCC2601
GGCGACGCCCACGCCACCGCGCAAGTGCTGGTGATGATGCTGCCGATGCTGCAGGCCCGCGGCATGACGACCTTCGGCGACGTGCTCGAGGAGACCCGCAAGCACGGCCGCCTGCTCGAAGATCTGAACTGAGGCGGCCCCGGCAGAGCGCGAGCGCGCCCTGCCCGTCTCAGGCGGGGCCGGCGAGGTCGCCTGTCAGCCCAGAACCGTCTTCATCGCGGCCTCGAGCTTGTCGACCAGCTCGCCCACCTGATCGTCGCTGAGGATGAAGGGCGGCGCGAGAAGGATGTGATCGCCATTGGCGCCGTCGATGGTGCCGCTCATCGGGTAGCAAATCAGCCCCTCGGCAAAGGCTGCCTTCTTGAGCTTTCCGGCCACGCCCCTCGACGGGTCGAGCGGCGCCTTGGTGTCGCGGTCCGACACCAGTTCGATGCCGAGGAAAAGACCCCGGCCGCGGATGTCGCCGACATTGGCGTGTTGGCCGAAGCGCTCTTCGAGCGCGCCGCGCAGCATCGCGCCCACGGGCGCCACCCGCTCGACCAGCTTGTCATCGACCAGCCGGTCAAGCACCGCGTTGGCCCCGGCGCAGGAGGTCGGGTGGCCAAGATAGGTGTGGCCGTGCTGGAAGAAGCCCGAGCCGTTCTCGATCGCGGCATAGATCTCGGCCGAGCACAGCATCGCCCCGATCGGCGCATAGCCCGCCCCCAAGCCCTTGGCGATGGCGCAGATATCGGGCGCCACGCCGTCCTGCTCACAGGCAAACAGCGTTCCCGTCCGGCCCATGCCGCACATGACTTCGTCTAGGATCAGAAGGATGCCGTTCGCGTCGCAGATCTCGCGGATGCGCCTGAAATAACCGGGCACCGAGGGCACCGCCCCCGCCGTCGCGCCGACCACCGGCTCGGCCACGAAGGCCATGACGTTCTCGGCGCCCAGCTCGGCGATCTTCTCCTCGATCTCGAGCGCCAGCCGTTCGCCGTACTGCTCTTCGGTCTCGCCCGGGTGCTTGCCGCGATAGGCGTAGCAGGGCGAGACGTGGTGCACGTCGATCAGCAGCGGCGCGAAGGGCTCGCGGCGCCAGATGTTGCCGCCGGTCGCCAACGCGCCCAGCGTGTTGCCATGGTAGCTCTGCCGCCGCGCGATGATGTGGCGGCGCTTGGGCTCGCCCTTCTCGAGATAATACTGCCGCGCAAGCTTGAGCGCCGATTCCATCGCCTCGGAGCCGCCAGCGACCACGTAGACCCGGTCAAGCCCTTCCGGTGCCAGAGAAATCAGCCTATCTGCGAGGCGCTCCGCCGGCTCGGAGGTGAAAAAACCGGTGTGCGCAAAGGCCACTTGCCCGAGCTGTGCCTGCATCGCGGCGACCACCTTCGAATCGCTGTGCCCGAGACAGGACACCGCCGCCCCGCCGGATCCGTCGAGATAGGCCTTGCCATCACAGTCATAGAGGTAGGCACCCTCGCCATGCGAGACCATCGGCGGCAGGGATTTCGTGTGACGCGGGAAAATATGCGACATAGCTGATCATCCTCATGCATGACGCGTGGTAAGCCATCGGCAATCTTGCCCTGTTTGCATCCGCGCGCAGATCTGGGCACTATCATCAGCACAATTTCAATCAAGATCACAGGGAGAACGATCTGATGAAAACCACCCTCTTCGGCGCCGTTGTCACCGGCGCGCTCGTCATGGGCGCGGCTGCCAGCGCGCAGGACCAGCAGTTCATCTCCATCGGCACCGGCGGCGTGACCGGCGTGTACTACCCGACCGGTGGTGCGATCTGCCGTCTGGTGAACCGCGACCGCAAGGAGCACGGCATCCGCTGCGCGGTCGAGTCGACCGGCGGTTCGGTGTACAACATCAACACCATCAAGGCCGGCGAGCTCGAGTTCGGCGTGGCCCAGTCCGACTGGCAGTACCACGCCTATAACGGCAGCTCGCAGTTCTCCGACAACCCGTTCCCCGAACTGCGCGCGGTGTTCTCGGTCCACCCCGAGCCCTTCACCCTGCTCGCCCGCGCCGATGCCGGCGTCGAGAAGTTCGAGGACATCGCCGGCAAGCGTGTGAACGTGGGCAACCCGGGCTCCGGCCAGCGCGCCACCATGGAAGTGGTCATGGACGCCTTCGGCATCTCCATGGACGACCTCGCGCTCGCCACCGAGTACAAGGGCTCCGAGATGGCCCAGCAGCTCTGCGACGGCAACATCGACGCGATGATCTACACCGTGGGTCACCCGGCGGCGGCGATCCAGGAAGCCACCACCACCTGTGACGTGAAGCTCGTGGACGTGGTCGGCGAGCCGATCGACACGCTCGTGGCCGACAACCCCTATTACCGCGTCGCCACCATCCCCGGCGGCATGTATGCGGGCAATGACGAGGACACCACCACCTTCGGCGTGGGCGCGACCTTCGTGACCTCCTCCGAGGTGCCGGAAGACGTGGTCTACGTGGTCTCCAAGGCGGTGATGGAAAACATCTCGGACTTCCAGCAGCTGCACCCGGCCTTCGCAAACCTCGACCCGGCGCAGATGGTCCAGGACGGCCTGTCGGCACCGCTGCACCCCGGTGCGGAAAAGGCCTATCAGGAACTGGGCCTGATGGAATAAGGGGATCTTTCCCTGCGGGCGCCCTCTTTCGGGCGCCCGCGAAAAGCTTTGAAGTTGCGCGAAGAAAACAGCGCAACCGCCTCTCATAAAACAACATATCCTTTCAACAGGGGGACAGGCGATGGTCGATCAGCCGTCAACGGAACGCACTGCCGACGACATGGTGGCGGAGGCCGATACCGGCGCGCGCAACCCGGTCAACTGGCAGGGCACGCTCATTATCGGCACCTGCATCGCCTGGTCGCTGTTCCAGCTCTACATCGCCTCGCGTATCCCCGGCATGCTGGCGCAGGCCACCGGCCTGAGCATCTTTGCCAACATCGTGGCGCAGGCCCGCTTCGTGCACCTCGCCTTCGCGCTGGCGCTCGCCACCATGGCCTTCCCGCTGACCAAGTCCGCCCCGCGCGACCGCATACCCGCCTATGACTGGGCGCTGCTGGTGCTCGGCGTGTCGGCCTGTCTCTACCTCGTGGTCTTCCGTTTCGAGATCGCCAGCCGCCCCGGCCTCTGGAGCACCACCGACATCACCATGTCGGCCATCGGCATGATCTGCCTGATGATCGCGGTTTACCGTTCGCTCGGCCTGCCGCTGGTGATCATTGCCTGCATCTTCGTGGCCTTCGCCTTCTTCGGCGGCTACTCGGAATGGGCGCGCAACATCACCAATTACGGCGGATCGTCACTGAGCAAGGCGCTCGGGCATTACTGGATGCAGACCGAAGGCGTGTTCGGCGTGGCGCTCGGCGTCTCGACCGCGATGATCTTCCTCTTCGTGCTGTTCGGCGCCCTGCTCGACCGCGCCGGCGGCGGCAACTGGTTCATCCAGGTCGCCATCGCGCTGCTTGGCGCTCTGCGCGGCGGCCCGGCCAAGGCCTCGGTCCTGTCCTCGATGATGACCGGCATGATCTCTGGCTCGTCGATCGCCAACACCGTGACCACCGGGACCTTCACCATCCCCCTGATGAAGCGCATCGGCTTCCCGGCCGAGAAGGCCGGCGCGGTCGAGGTCGCCTCGTCGACCAACGGCCAGCTGACCCCGCCGGTGATGGGCGCGGCCGCCTTCCTGATGGTCGAATACGTCAACATTCCGTATATCGACGTGGTCAAGCACGCCTTCCTGCCGGCGGTGATCTCCTACATCGCGTTGCTCTACATCGTGCATCTCGAGAGCCTGAAGATGGGTCTCAAGGGGCTCGACAAACCGGGCCGGCGCATCGGCGTGCTGATGATCATGATCCTGTTCCTGTCGGGCTTCATCCTGCTCGGCGTGCTGACCTTCCTGATGATCGGACTGCGCACCCTGCTCGAGCCGATCATGGGCAACTCGATTTATGCCGCCGTGGCTCTGGTGGCAGTGCTCTACCTCGTGCTGCTGAAGATCTCGGCCAGTTTCCCCGAGATCAAGGAAGACAAGGACACCGACGCGCCGCCGACCGCACCGCGGCTGACGCCGACGCTGATCGGCGGGCTTTACTTCGCCATCCCGATCTTCATCCTGGTCTGGAACCTGATGGTGCGCACCGACACGCTCGATCGGCTGTCGCCGGCGCTCTCGGCCTTCTGGGCCACCTTCTTCATGATCATCATCGCGCTCACCCACCGCCCGATCAAGGCAGCCTTCCGCGGCCATGACGTGGGCTCCGAGGCGCGTGCGGGCTGGGCCGATTTCGTGCAGGGCCTGATCCTCGGCGCGCGCAACATGATCGGCATCGGCGTCGCCACGGGCGCCGCCGGCATCATCGTGGGCACCATCTCGCTGACCGGCGCGCACCAGGTGATCGGCACGGTGATCGAGGTGATCTCGGGCGGCAATCTGATGGTGCTGCTGATCCTCGTGGCGGTGCTCTCGCTGATCCTCGGCATGGGGCTTCCGACCACCGCGAACTACATCGTGGTCTCGTCGCTGATGGCGCCGGTGATCATCAGCGTCGGCGCGCAGGTCGGCCTCGTGGTGCCGCTGATCGCGGTCCACATGTTCGTGTTCTATTTCGGCATTCTCGCAGACGACACGCCACCGGTGGGCCTGGCCGCCTATGCGGCGGCGGCGATCTCGCGCGGGGACCCGATCAAGACCGGCCTTCAGGGCTTCGGCTACGACATCCGCACCGCGCTGCTGCCGTTCCTGTTCATCTTCAACACCGACCTGTTGCTGATCGACGTGAGCTTCGGTCACGCAATCTTCGTGTTCTTCATATCGCTTCTGGCGATGTTGCTCTTCGCCGCCGCGACGCAGGGCTATTTCATCGCCAAGTCGCGGATCTGGGAGAGCGTGGTGCTGCTCTTCATCGCCTTCATGCTGTTCCGGCCGGGCTTTTTCCTCGACATGGTCGAGGAGCCCTATGTCTCGGCCTCCGGCGGCGCCGCGATCGAGCTGATGTCTCAGGAGCCCAACGGCGCGGACATCCGGGTGATGATCGAGGGCCCCGATTTCGACACCGGCCAGATGCGCCCGACCACCGTGGTGATCCCGGCGGTCGCGGGCGATGGCGAAACGGCGTTGTCCGACCAGGGCCTGACGGTGATGGAAGAGGATGGCCGCCTGCTGCTCGACGAGCCCTTCCCCGGCACGCCGCTCTTTGACCAGCTCGGGACCGAGTACGACTACTACGGCGACAACCCGGTGGTGATCTCGGCGGTCGAGGTCGAGAACGAGCGCATCGCAAAGGAATGGTTCTTCATTCCGGCGCTGCTGCTGCTGGCGGGGGTGGTGATGATCCAGCGCCCGCGCGCCACGCAACCGGCCTTCTGAGGAGGAGAGGCAATGTACCAGACAATCCTGCTGGCGGTAGACGTCAACGATCTGCCCGAATCCGGCCACGTGGCCGAGGCGGCGGTGCGCATGGCCAGGGAAGAAGGCGCGACGCTGCACGTGGTCAACGTCATCCCCGGGTCGGGGATGGCGATGGTGGGCTCCTTTCTCGGGCCCGAGCAGGCCAACGCCATCAAGACCGAGGCCCGCGACAAGCTCACCGCGTGGGCGAAGGAGGCGATCCCGGAATACCTGCTTGGCAAGCTGAAGGTCACGCAGGGCACGATCTATCACGAGATCATCAAGGCGGCTCAGGAGCTGAGCGCCGAGGTCATCGTGGTTGGCGCCCACCGCCCGGCGCTGAAGGACTACCTCGTCGGCCCCAACGCGGCGCGCGTCGTGCGCCACGCACCGCAGACCGTGCTGGTGGTGCGCTAATCCGATCCGCCTCGGTCCGTCGCGCGCAGGCGGCGGGCCGGGTCAGATCCGCGCCACCACCACCGCGTAGCTGCAGGGCGCGTCGCTCTCGTTGACGAAGCTGCACCGCCGTGGCGCGCCCAGCGTCAGGCAATCGTCCGGGCCCAGCCGCCACACCTCCTTGCCCTCCTCGAAGGTCAGCTCGCCCGACTGCACCCAGATGCTCTCCATCAGGAAGCCGAAGCTCTGCGGCGGAAAGCTCACCCGCGCGCCCGCCGGAAGCGTCACCTTGACGATCTCGAGCTTGCGCCGCCCGGGCTCGGCCCGCGGTGTGAGAACCTCGCGGACATAGCCGGTCTCGGGGTCCTGCCAGACCTCGCGGTCCTGCGCCCGCGACAGGCGCGAGCCGCCAGTCACCGGCTCGGCGAGCATCTCCGACATGGTCATACCGAAAGCGCCCGCAAGCCGTCCGATCACCGCCGCCGTGGGGCTGCTCTCGTCGGCCTCGATGCGATGGATCATTGCGCGCGACACGCCTGCCCGCTCCGCAAGCTCGGTCAGCGACCAATCGCGCCGCTTTCGCTCATCCTGTATCTTTCGGGCTAGACCTGTGCTCATGGCGTCTAATATATTAGACAAATGCTTCCCGATCCAAGCCTTTCCTCCGCCGCCCCGCAAATCGACGACGCCTCAGAGGCGGACCTGCCGGGCATTCTCGAGATCTACAACGACGCCGTGCACCACACGCTGGCGATCTGGAACGAGACGCCGGTCGATCTCGCCAATCGCCTTGACTGGTGGCAGGCGCGGCGGGCGCAGGGCTACCCGGTTCTGGTGGCGCGCGACGCCGATGGCGCCGTGCTGGGCTATGCCAGCTTCGGCGACTGGCGCCCCTTCGAGGGCTTCCGCCACACCGTCGAGCATTCGGTCTACATCCATCCCTCGGCGCGCGGGCGCGGCGTGGCCCGGGGGCTTATGACGGCACTGATCGAACGAGCCCGGGAGGCCAGCAAGCACGTCATGGTGGCCGGCATCGAGAGCGGCAACGCCGCCTCCCTCGCGCTGCACCGCAGGCTGGGCTTCACCGTTACCGCAGAGATGCCGCAGGTCGGCTGCAAGTTCGGCCGCTGGCTCGACCTCACCTTCATGCAGCTGGCGCTCGACGCGCGGGAGGTGCCGGAATGACCCTGCTCGTGACGCTGCTGCTGCTGGCCACCGCCGGCACCGCGCTTGTGCTGCAGAACGCGTTGATGCTCGAGGCGCGCACCGTCTCGGGCTCGATCTGGGTGGCACTGTGGCTGAACTCTGCAGTGGGCCTCGTGGTGCTGAGCGTCACCGCGCTTGCGGTCGACGGGCCCGAGGCCTTTGCCCGGCTGGCCACAGGCCGCTGGTGGCTGTTCCTCGTGCCGGGGCTTCTCGGCACGCTCTTCGTCTTCGCGAGCCTGACGGGCTATGCGCAGGTGGGCGCCACGCTGACGATCTCGGCGCTGGTTGCCTCTCAGGTGGTGGCGGGGCTGGGCTTCGACACGCTGCGCGGAACCACCGTGGCCCCGGCCCAGATCCTCGGGCTGGTGCTTCTGGTCGCGGGCGTTGCGCTCGTGGTGGGCGCGCGGAACTGATCCGGCAGCGCGACAGGCGCCGCGCTCAGAGCAGCAGCAGCACCAGCAGCTGCGGCGCGAAGATCCGCAGCCCCATGACCAGCGGGTAGACCGTGGCATAGGCCACCGAGGCCGCCGGCGACTCGTTCTGCGCATTGGCAAAGGCCAGCGCCGGCGGATCGGTCATCGATCCCGCCAGCACGCCGCAGAGCGACAGGTAGTTGAGCCCCAGCACGAAGCGCCCGATCACGCCCACCGCGATCAGCGGCACCAGCGTGATCGTCGCGCCGTAGAGCACCCAGGACAGGCCATCCCCGGTGATCAGCGTGTCGAGGAAACGGTCACCTGCCTTCAGCCCGACGACAGCGAGGAACAGGATGATGCCGAACTCGCGCAGGGCATGGTTGGCGGCCGGCGGCATCACCCAGGTGAACGGCCCCCAGCTGCCCAGCCGCCCGAGCAGGATCGCCACCACCAGCGGGCCCCCGGCAAGCCCGAGCTTCAGCGGCGCCGGCAGGCCCGGTACGGCGATCGGGATGCTGCCGAGGATCACCCCCAGCACGATGCCGAGGAAGACGCCCGGGAAATCCACCCGGTCGAGCCGACGTTTCTCGTCGCCGAGGATGCCGCGCACCTTCTGGATCATGTCGCGCGGACCGACCACGGTGACGATGTCGCCGAACTCGAGCGTGCCGTCGCCCTGCGCCGGGATCTCCAGACCGGCCCGCATGATCCGCGACACCGAGACGCCGTAGCTTTCCTCGAGCCGCAGCGAGCGCAGCCGGTGCCCCGAGGCGGCGTTGTCGGTGACGAGGATGCGCGCCCAGGACAGCTCGGTGCCCTGGGTCGAAAGCTTGGTCTCCGATTCGACGCCGAGCACCAGCCGCATCGCCTGCAGCTTCTCGGCCGGGCCCACGAGGTGGAGGATGTTGCCCACCGCCAGCACCGTGTCGCGCTGCGGCACCATTAGCTCGCCGCTCTTGCGCATCCGCGAGCGCACCACGCCGGCATCGAACAGCCCAGGCACCTCGCCCAGCGTCAGCCCGTCAAGGTTCTCGTTGCGCACCACCACGTCGAGCGAGGGCAGCGTGCCCGATCCCTTGCGGCGATGGGCATCGTAGGCGCGGGCCTCGGCGGGGATGTCGACCCCGGCTGCGAAGCGCACCAGCAGCATCGCCAGCAGGATGCCCACGATGCCGAACGGATAGGCCACCGCGTAGCCCAGCGAGGGCGTGGCCACCGCATCGGCCCCGGCCCCCATGTCCGCCAGCGCCTGCGTTGCAGCGCCAAGCCCCGGCGTGTTGGTCACCGCGCCCGACATGATGCCCACCAGCGCCGGCACGGGAATGTCGAAGGCGTAATGCAGCGCCACCGTCACCGCCACGCCCAGCAGCACGATCGAGGCCGCCAGCGTGTTGAGCTGAAGGCCCGACTTGCGCAACGAGGCGAAGAAGCCCGGTCCGACCTCGATGCCGATGGTGAAGACGAAGAGGATCAGGCCGAACTCGCGCACGAACTCCATCATCTCGGGGTTGAAATGAACCCCGGTCCGCGAGGCGATGTCGCCAAGCGCGATGCCCGCGAACAGCACCCCTCCGATGCCAAGCCCGACGCCGCGGATGTTGAGCTTGCCGAGGAGCAGCCCCATCACCCCGGCCAGCGCCAGCGCTATGGTGGCCTGCGCCACTTCTCCCAGTCCGAACACCGTGCCGGTCATGGTCCTGTCCTCTCGCAATCGGCACGTCGCGCGGTGCCTTGCTGCCCTTCTCGACCCGAGAGGCGAGTGCAGGCAATGCTTTAGATCAAAAAATGATGTTTGCGCAGGGACCTGCCCGGCAACCGGGCCGATCTGCCCAAGCGCAAGGCGCGCGGGCCCGGGCGGCGAACATGCCCGCACCGCCGGGCGGACCGCCAATTTGATGGTTTCGCCCGCCCACGCCCTTCGCTATACGGAGCCCGTTTTGGATCTCCAAAAGGACAGGTGAGCTATGGCAAACGTGGTCGTCGTGGGCGCCCAGTGGGGCGACGAGGGCAAGGGCAAGATCGTGGACTGGCTGTCGAGCCGGGCCGATGTGATCGCCCGTTTCCAGGGGGGCCACAACGCCGGCCATACCCTGGTGATCGACGGCACCGTCTTCAAGCTCAACGCGCTGCCTTCGGGCGTGGTGCGGGGCGGTAAGATGTCGGTGATCGGCAATGGCGTGGTGCTCGATCCGTGGCACCTCGTGAAAGAGATCGCGACGATCCGCGAGCAGGGTGTCGAAATCACCCCCGAGACGCTGATGATCGCGGAGAACACGCCGCTGATCCTGCCGATCCACGGTGAGCTCGACCGCGCCCGCGAAGAGGCCGCCGCCAAGGGCGCCAAGATCGGCACCACCGGTCGCGGCATCGGCCCGGCCTACGAGGACAAGGTCGGCCGGCGCTCGGTGCGGGTGGCGGATCTCGCCGACCGCGCCACGCTGGAAAGCCGCGTCGATCGCGCGCTGACCCATCACGACGCGCTGCGCAAGGGCCTCGGCATGGAGCCGGTCGACCGCGAGGCGCTGATCGAGCAGCTGCTCGAGATCGCCCCCGAGGTGCTGCAATATGCCGGCCCGGTGTGGAAGGTGCTCAACGAGAAGCGCCGCTCCGGCAAGCGCATCCTCTTCGAGGGCGCCCAGGGCGCGCTGCTCGACATCGATTTCGGCACCTATCCCTTCGTGACCTCGTCGAACGTGATCGCGGGGCAAGCGGCCACCGGCACCGGCATCGGCCCGGGCGCCATCGACTTCGTGCTCGGCATCGTCAAGGCCTACACCACCCGCGTCGGCGAAGGCCCGTTCCCGACCGAGCTTGACGACGAGGACGGCAACCGCCTCGGCACGCGTGGCCACGAGTTCGGCACCGTCACCGGGCGCAAGCGCCGCTGCGGCTGGTTCGATGCGGTCCTGGTGCGCCAGACCTGCGCCACCTCGGGCGTCAACGGCATCTCGCTGACCAAGCTCGACGTGCTCGACGGGTTCGAGAAGATCAAGATCTGCACCGGCTACGAGCTCGATGGCGAGGTGCTCGACCACCTGCCGATCGCCGCCGACCAGCAGGCCCGCTGCACGCCGATCTACGAAGAGATGGATGGCTGGAGCGAGTCGACCGAGGGCGCGCGCTCGTGGAACGACCTGCCCGGTCAGGCGATCAAGTACGTGCGCCGCATCGAGGAACTGATCGGCTGCCCGGTCGCCATGCTCTCGACCTCGCCCGAGCGCGAGGACACCATCCTCGTCACCGACCCGTTCGAGGACTGATGGCGCTTTCCCACAAGACCCGCAAGCGCCTGTCGCTGCTGCTTCTGGTGGTCTGGCTGCCGCTCTACATCGTGGCGGCGGTCAGCATCGTCAACGCGCTCGACCGCCCCTCCATCGTGGTCGAGCTGCTGGTCTACGTGGTGCTCGGCTTTCTCTGGGCGTTGCCGTTCAAGTTCATCTTCAAGGGCGTCGGCCAGCCCGATCCGGATGCGCCGCGCCCACCCGAGGACCCACCCGAGGACAAGGGCTGAAGCCCGCGCCCAGCGTGACCGAGACCTGAAACGCCGCCCTCTCGGGGCGGCGTTCCGCTTTGCACGGGGAAGCCGGGCCCTGCGAGGCCCGGTCAGCGCCAGACCTGTCCCGGCACGGTCACGTCGCCAAGTGTCACCGCCTGGCCCGTCACCACCTGCGTGAACTGAGCCATATCGACATTGCGTCCGGTGACGATCGTCGCCGTGCGTCCCGGCGCGGCGATGCGCCCCGCCAGCAGCGCCCCGACCCCCACCGCCGCGCCGCCCTCCGCGACCAGCCGATCCTCGAAGTACAGCGCCTGCATGGCGCGATAAATCTCCGCCTCGCTCAAAAGCACCACCTCGTCGAGCAGCGCCCGGCAGAGCGCGAAACTGTGGCGGTTCTCCAGCCCGATGCCACCGCCAAGGCTGTCCGCGAGGCTCTCGACCTCCTCGACCGGCACTGGCCGCCCGGCCTCCAGCGAAGCCTGCATCGCCGCGCCGCGCTCCATCGAGACGCCGACAATCCGCAGCCCCGGGCTGAGGGTCCGCGCCGCCAGCGCCACCCCGGCGGCCAGCCCCCCGCCCGAGAGCGGGATGATCAGCGTGTCGAGATCGGGCAGCGCCTGCAGGATCTCGAGCCCGATGGTGCCCTGCCCGGCGATGACCTGCGGATGGTCGAAGGGCGGGATGTCGGTGAAGCCCTCCTCGCGCACCAGCCGCGTCGCCTTGAGCTGCGCGTCATCCTGGCTGCGACCGATCAGCCGCACCTCCGCGCCGAGCGCGCGGATGCCCTCGACCTTGGTGGCCGGCACCAGCTCCGACATGCAGATCACTGCCCGCAGTCCACGCGCGCGGGCGGCGTAGGCCACCGCCCGCCCGTGGTTGCCGGTGGAACAGCAGGTCACGCCCCGCGTGGAATCAGGCAATTGCGCGAGCGCATTGAGCGCACCGCGCAGCTTGAAAGCCCCCATCGGCTGGCAGGTCTCGAGCTTCAGCCACAACGGATGCCCGAGCCGCTCCGTCAGCGCGGAAGGCAGCAAAGGCGTCGCGTCCGCCTGCCCGCGGATGCGCTGCGCGGCGGCAAGGATGTCGGCCATGTGCGGCCGTTCCGGCAAGCTCTCGGCCATGCGTCCTCCTGTCGTCCGGGGCCTCGGTCGCAGCATCGCGCAATCCGAGCGGATGACAACCCGTTCCGTGTCGGGAAACGCTCCGCGACAGACCCGGAGATCCGCAGCCGGGCGCGACGCCAGAGATGCGTAGAGCGCGAGGTGACGAGGGTGATCTTACCGGCCGGTTGGCAAGCGCCGCACCGCCGTCCAAGCTCGGGAACTGGCCATCGTTAGCGCAGCGATGCCGCCCTCCTCCCGAAGGACGTCTGCGTTTCGTCGCGGGACCCGGACGACCAGCGCCCGGATCCCGCCTTCATGCGGGGCGGGACGATGCCCCGCATGTCTCAGTGCTCGTGCTCGCCCATCGGGCAGTCGCCCTCCTCGGCGAGGCAGGCGTCCGAGCGTAGCTCGAGCCACATTGCGTTCAGCACCGCGAAGAGCGCGGCCAGCGGAAGCCCCAGAAGCCAGGCGAAATACCACATGTCGTGTCTCCCTTTCTCAGTAGACGCTGTGCGAATTGGCGGTGACGTCGTCCTCGGTGACCTTGCCCCAGAGCACCTTGTAGACCCACGAGGTGTAGGCGAGGATCAGCGGCATGAAGATCGCGGTGACCACCAGCATGATGAAGAGCGTGCGGTGCGAGCTCGACGCATCCCACACGGTGAGCGAGCTGTCTGGATCGACGGTCGAGGGCAGGATGAACGGGAACATGGTCAGCCCCACCGAGGCGATGATCCCGAAGATCCCGAGCTTCGACCACAGCAAAGTCGAGACCTCGAACCCTTCGCGCAGGCCCCGCACCGCCATGGCGATGCCGACAAAGCCCATCAGCGGCGCGATGGCAATCCACGGGCGTTCGGCATAGGCAGAAAGCCAGCTGCCGCCGCGCGCGACCTCGGAATAGAGCGGATTGGACGGGCCATTGGCGACAACCTCGCTCGTGAACGCGAAGCCATCGACCCCGAAGGCCAGCCACAGCCCCGCCAGCGCATAGGCGCCCGCCGCGACCATGCCGGCCACGGTGCCAATGGCGCGGGCACGGATCGCGACCATGCCGTCGGTCTTGAGCGTCAGCCAGGCCGCGCCATGCATCAGCAGCATCGACAGCGACACCACGCCCGAGAGCAGCGCGAAGGGGCGCAGGAGCCCGAGGAACTTCATCGCGAAGTTGCCGTCATACATCGGCATCAGGTCCGGCGTCAGGTGGAACGGCACGCCCAGAAGGACGTTGCCCACCGCCACGCCGAAGAGCAGTGCCGGCACCGCGCCGCCGGCAAAGAGCGCCCAGTCCCAGCACGTCCGCCAGGTCGCGCTATCGCGCTTGGAGCGGTACTTGAACGCCACCGGGCGCACGATGAAGGCGGCCAGCACCACGAACATCGCGAGGTAGAAGCCAGAGAAGCTCACCGCGTAGAGCGGCGGCCAGGCGGCGAAGATGGCGCCGCCGCCGAGGATGAACCAGACTTGGTTGCCCTCCCAGACCGGGCCCACGGTGTTGATCGCCACGCGGCGCTCGACGTCCGAGCGGGCGACGAAGGGCAAGAGTGCGCCCACGCCCATGTCGAACCCGTCGGTGAGCGCGAAGCCGATCAGCAGCACGCCCAGAAGCGCCCACCAGATCACGCGCAGCGTGTCGAAATCGATCAGTTCATAGAGGATCATGTCGCTTACTCCGCGGGGTTGGTGGCAAAGGGGCCCTGCCCGTCATGGGTCCGCAGCCGGTGTTCGTGGCGCGCCTGCCAGGCCTCGGTCTCGGGCACGTCCTGGAACGGGCCCTTGCGGATGTATTTCACCATCAGGCCCATCTCGATGACGAAGAGCATCGAGTAGAAGATCAGGAAGCCCGCCAGCGTGATCAGCAGATCGGCGATGCTCAGGTGCGAGGCGCTGAGCGCCGTCGGCAGAACGCCGTCGACCGTCCAGGGCTGGCGTCCGAACTCGGCCACGAACCAGCCCAGCTCGGCGGCGATCCACGGCGTCGGGATGATCGCGACGGCGGCATAGAGCGACCAGCGCGGAAAGCGCATCCGGTAGAACGACGCCCGGATGAAGAAGAACACCATCACCGCGATGAAGCTGAAGCCGAGCGCCACCATCAGGCGGAAGGCCCAGAACAGCGGCGCGACGCCGGGAATGGTATCCTCCGCCGCCATGGCGATCTGGTCCTCGGTGGCGTCGCGCGGGTCGTCGACATAGCGCTTGAGCAGCATGGCATAACCCAGCGTGTCGGAATGCGCCTCGAAGGTCTCGCGCACCTCCGGCGGCGTGGCGTCGCGCTGCTCGCGGATGGTCATCAGCGCGTCATAGGCGATGAGCCCCTCGCGGATCATCTCTTCCGAGCGCGCCTCGAGCTCGTTGATGCCGGGGATCTCGGTGGTCAGGCTGCGCGTGCCGATCAGCCCCATGACCCAGGGGATCTCGATGGCATAATGGGTCTCGCGCGCCTCCTGGTCGGGAAAGCCGATGGCGGTGAAGGGTGCGGGGGCCTCGTGGGTCTCCCACATCGCCTCAATGGCGGCGAGCTTCATCTTCTGGGTGTGGCTGGCCGAGTAGCCGGACTCGTCGCCCAGCACCACGACCGAGAGCGCTGCGGCCAGACCGAAGGACGCGGCCACCGCGATCGAGCGGCGGGCGAGATCCTTGTGTCGGTCCTGGATAAGGTAGAGCGCCGAGACGCCCAGCACGAAGACCGAGGCGGTGACGTAACCGGCCGAGACCGTGTGCACGAACTTGGCCTGCGCCACCTCGTTGAACAGCACCTCGAAGAACGAGGTCATCTCCATGCGCATGGTGTCGGGGTTGAACTCCGCCCCCACCGGGTTCTGCATCCAGCCATTGGCGATCAGGATCCACAGCGCCGAGAAGTTCGAGCCGATGGCCACAAGCCAGGCCACGATGCAATGGGCCACCTTGCTGAGCTTGTCCCAACCGAAGAAGAACAGGCCCACGAAGGTCGCCTCGAGGAAAAAGGCCATCAGCCCCTCGATGGCGAGCGGCGCACCGAAAATGTCGCCGACATAGTGCGAGTAATAGGACCAGTTCATGCCGAACTGGAATTCCATGGTGATGCCGGTGGCGACGCCGAGAACGAAGTTGATCCCGAACAGCGTGCCCCAGAATTTCGTCATCTGCCGCCAGATGGGGCGGTTCGTCATGACGTAGACGGTTTCCATGATTGCCACGAGGATCGACAGACCCAGCGTCAGCGGCACGAAGAGAAAGTGATACATGGCTGTCAGCGCGAATTGCAGGCGCGACAGCTCGACCAGCCCGATCTCCATAATTGGACTCCTTGGCAGTTATTCCGCATCCAAGATGCGAATTATCTGCCGTTATATTCCGCATCTCAGATCCGTATTTGATCCCGATCAAGTTCCGCATCACGGATCCGGGATCCCAGCCGCGTCAGGCCGTCGCAGGCGTGAGCTGCAGACAGCTGTCGGCGCAGGACAGTTCCGCCGCGCGATGCGCCGCCATCAGGATCGCGGCCTCCGGCAAGGCGGCGCGGATCCCCGCCATCACCGCGCGGGCGGTGGCATCGTCGAGCCCCTCGGTCGGCTCATCGAGCAGCAGCAGCTGCGGGCGCCTCAGCAGCGCGCGGGCCAGAACCAGCCGCCGCGCCTCGCCGCCCGAAAGCCCGGCGCCGCGGAATCCGAGCCGCAACGCGAGCCCGCCACGCCCCCGGATGGTCCCGGCGAGACAGACCTGTTCCAGCGCTTGCCAAAGCGTCTCGTCACTGGCCTCGGGCGCAGCAAGGCGCAGGTTCTCGGCCACGCTGCCCGCGATCAATGCATGGCGCTGCGGCACCAGCGCGATACTGCGCCCAAGGCTGTCTTGCGACCACGCGCCGACGGGTCGCCCGCCCCATGACACGCCGCCCTCTGAGGGCTCCAACGCCCCGGCGGCCAGCAACAGCAGCGTGCTCTTGCCGCTGCCGCTCGGCCCTGCCAGCGCCAGCGTCTCGCCCGGCGCCACGCTCAGGTCGACCGGCGCAAACAGCGCAGCCCCCGAGCCGCCACGGCGATAGCCGACGCCTCTCATCTCGAGCACCGCGGCGCCCGGCACGCCCTCTGCGCCGCGCTCCTTCGAGGCCTGCGCCGAGACCGCGGGCAGCACCCGCCGCGCGGCCTGAACCATGCCGCCGATCTCGGCCAGCGCCCGGCGCACCGGGGCCACGGTCTCGGCCAGCGCCAGCGCTGAAAAGACCCCGATTGCCGCCTGCGCCGCGCTGATCTCGCCCGTCTGCACCAGTCTCACGCCAAGCCCGAGCGCTGCAGCGGTCAGCGCCGCCCCGATCAGGTCGAGCCCGAGGCCGGTGCCCCGCTGGATCCGGTCGAGTCTCCGCGTGGCATGAGAATGGCGCAAGATCGCGCCGTGCACATGCGCCGCCATCGCCTCGAGCCGGCCATACATGGTGAGGTCGTCGCGCCCGGCGACCAGATCGATGAGCCGGGTCCGGCAGGCCATCATCGCCGCCTCGACCTGCCGAGAGGGCTTGCGCGCGATGCGCTGCCCGATCAGGAACACCAGCGTCGGCAGGATCAGATAGCCCAGCCCCACCACCAGCGCCACCGAGGGGTGTACCAGCCACCAGAGCAGCAGCCCGGACAGCGCGATCACCGTCCAGCCCGCCAGCGCCGGCAGCACCAGCCGCAACAGCGCGCCGTCGAGCGCATCGATGTCTGCGGTGACGCGGTTGAGAAACGCGTTGGCGCGCAGCTTCTCAAGCTCGCGATGCGGCCTGGTGAGCAGCCCCTCGAGCAACCGGATGCGCAGATCCGAGAGCGCCCGCAGCGTGGCATCGTGGGTCAACACCCGCTCGCCATAGCGCGAGGCGGTGCGCCCGAGGGCCAGAAAGCGGACCATGGCGGACGGCGCGAAGACGTTGAACAGGATGCCAAGCCCAGCCATCCCGGCGGCAGCCGAGCCGGTGATGAACCAGCCCGACAGCCCCAGAAGTCCGACGCCCATTGCCAGAACCGCGACCGTCAGAAGCAGGCCAAGAAGGAAGGACTTCCTCTCACTTTTCAAAATGATGACAATAATTTGCACGAAAGACCTCATGCATTACCTCCGATTCCGGCAGCAATCGTCACCTCGCGCGACAGCCGCGCGGCGAGGGCCGGATCGTGGGTCGCGATGACCAGCGTGCCGCCGGTTCTGGCGAAATCCAGCAGTGCTCCGGTGATCGCGGCCGCCGTCTGCGCATCGAGATCGGCGGTCGGTTCGTCGGCGAGGATCAGCCCCGGCGTGCCCTGCAAGGCCCGCGCCAACGTCACCCGCCGCGCTTCGCCGCCGGACAGCCCCGCGCCGCGTTCGCCCAGCACCGTGCCAAGCCCGCGCGGCAGGGTGTCAAGCACTGACCCGAGCTGCGCCGCCTCGAGCGCGTCGGGTGCCACCGGCGCGCCGAAGCCGATATTGTGGCGCAGGCTGCGCCCGAGGAAATGCGGCGCCTGCGGCATCCAGCCGATGCCGCCGCGCCATGCGTCGGCGCTGGCCGCATCGAGCGGTGCGCCATCGAGCGTGATCGCACCCTCGTCGGGGCGCTCCAGCCCTGCCATCAGGCGCAGGAGAGTGGACTTGCCCACCCCGCTCGGGCCCGTGATCGCCACAGTCTCCCCGGGCGCGACCTCGAGCTCGGGATAGTCGATGCCGCGGTGGCGCAGCCCGCTCAGCCGCAACACCGGCAGCGGCCTCGCCGACGGCATCACCGCTCCGCGACCGAGCCGAGCAAGACGCGTTTCGTCCCGCCACGCGTCGATCTCGGCCAGCACCGCGTCAGCGCCTGCCTTGTCGTGCCAGGCGGCGGCAAGGTCGCGCAGCGGCTGGAAGAAGTCCGGCGCCAGAAGCAGCAGGAAGATCCCCGACGCGGGCGACAGCCCGGCGCCCCAGCCGCCCCAGCCCAGCTCTCCCAACAGCGTGAAGCCGACCCAGATCGCCACCATCGCCACGCCAAGCGCCGAGAACAGCTCGAGCACGGTCGACGACAGGAACGCGATGCGCAACACCGCCATGCTGCGCTGGCGCAGGCCGTCCGAGGCCTCTGCGAACCCCGCCACCAGTGGCCCCCCGGCACCGATCAGGCGCAGCTCCGAGAGCGCCGCCAGCCGGTCGACAAGCAGGTCGCTGAGCGTACCGATCTCGACCATCTGGCGCTCGCTCGCGGATTTCGCCGCCCACCCGACGAGCGCCATGAAGACCGGGATCAGAGGGCCGGCCAGCAGCAGGATCAGCGCCACGGCCCAGCTGTGCCAGAGCGCAATGGCGAGGATCACCAGCGGCATGACGGTGGCGCGCAGCCGCGCCGGGCGGTAGCGCATCAGGTAGGGTCGCAGCGCCTCGAGCTTCTCTCCCGCCAGCGCCGCCAGAGCCCCGGCCCCGCCAAGGCGCGCGGCATCGGCAGCGCTCGCCTCACGTGTCACGATCTCCTCGCGCAGCGCGACGATCCGGGCGTCTGCGGCCTCCGAGAGCGCCCGCTGGGCCACCCCGTCGAGCACGGCGCGCAGCGCGGCCATGGCAAGAAATGCGCCTGCCGCCGCGAGCGCGGGAACCTGCGCCGGATCGGTCAGAAGACCGCCCAGCACCCACGCCACCACCGCCGCCTGCAGCGGCCAGACCAGCGCAGGCAGCAGCGCCAGCCGGACGCCGAGCGTTTCGGCCTTGTACGTGGCAGGACGGGAAGACGGGCTGGCGGAGGTGGTCATAGGTATAATCCGTATTCGAGATGCGGATTTATCGCCCTCAGGGCCCGCCGTACTTGATCTGGCTCAAGGAAATTCTGCATTCTGATCACAAGATAGGCACCGTGACGAAGGAGGACGTCATGCGGCTCACCACCCGTACGAACCTTGCGGCCCGGATCCTGATGGCCTGCGCGGTGAACCCCGACCGGCGGCTCCGCACGGCCGAAATCGCCGACCTGTGCAATTGCTCGACCAACCACGCCGCCCACGTGGTCCAGCGCCTGCATGCCGAAGGCTATCTCGAGGCGCAGCGTGGGCGCGCCGGCGGCATTCGGCTGGCGCGTGCGGTGCCGCAGGTGTCGATCGGGGCGGTGTTCCGCCTGTTCGAATCAGAGATTCCCTTCGCCGAGTGCTTCGACGCAGACACCAACAGTTGCCCGCTTGTCGGCACCTGCCGCCTGCGAAGCTACATCCGGCGCGCGCTCGAGGCGTTCTACCACGAGCTCGACCTCGTCACGCTCGACGATCTGGTGCGCGGCAATTGCGGGCTCACGGAATTGCTGGCCCTGCACCCGGCCCCACCCCGAGACTGCGTGCCCGGGGCCTAGCTCGGACGCCGGGCTTCGGCATGGGATGGGGTGGGGTGGGATGGGATCGGATGAAGCTTGCCGGTGAGGCAAGGTGCGAGCGCAGCCTGAAGGGCCGTTTGCCAAAACGGAAAGCCTGGGGGTCAGTCTGCGAACTGCGCCCGCATCGAAAACTATGCCAGTTTGAGATCCCCGCGTCGTCAGCGCGATCGGGCCATCTCGTCTGGTTTTGTGACGGCGCTCCTGCGCGCAACCGCATCCCTCGCGTCGGGCCTGGCGCTGAATCGCGTCAATTGCCCGGACTGCATTGACTGCCAGACACTGTCTCTTACACCGGTGCCATCCGCTTCTTCAGGCGCTGAGGATCCACCAAAAGTCTATCGTTTCAAGAAATTAATCAGCGCCCGCAGCGCGGGCGGGGTCTGGCGGCCACTGGGGTGAAAAAGGCAGACAGCGTCGAAGGGCGGCGTCCAGTCCTCCAGCACCGCTTCCAGCTTTCCTGAGGCGATATCGGCGGCCACATCCTCTTCCATGTGCAGGCTGACGGTCCTGCCATCGCGCACGAGCGCCAGCGCGAGATCGACCGAGATGCAGATCAGCCCACCCTCGACCCGCTACCGCAGCTCACGCCCCTCTTTCTCGAACTCCCACGGGCTGATCCTGCCACTGCTGAGATTGTGATAAGCGACACAGCTGTGCTGCTTCAGGTCCCGGGGATGGATCGGGCGGCCATGGCGCTCTTAGTAGTCAGGCGCGGCCACCACGAGATGCCGAAACGGCGGGCCGACGCGGACGGCGACCGTGTCCTTTTCCACGTCCTCGCCAAAGCGCAGCCCGGCGTCGAACCCGTCGGCCACGATGTCCTGCAGCTTGTCATCGACGGTGACCTGCACGGTAATCCCCGGATGCGCCGCAAGGAAAACCGGCAGGCGCTGCGCAAGGAAGGTCGACGCGATCCGGTGCAAGGTCGTGAGCCGCACGATCCCCTCGGGCGCATGGCGGAAGACGGAGAGGTCCGAGAGCCCCTCGTCGATCTCGGCCGGCGCCGGGGCAAGGCGGTCCAGGAGCACCGCGTTGCGTCAGCGCACCGTTGCAGGCCTGCAGGTTTTTGATTTGGGTGCTCGACGGAAAGGCCTTGCGACGGCCTCCCAGCTATACCGATGATCTACCAGATACGTCCCTCGCTGAGCCTTGGCGCAACGAAGCCGCTAGGCGAGCAGACCGTGGCCACGACGCACCAGCTCTGCAAAACTCTGACACCGAAAGAAAAATGGCGCACCCGAAAGGATTCGAACCTTTGGCCTCTGCCTTCGGAGGGCAGCTTAACCGAGCGTTACCTCGTTAGTTCACAGCCCCACCAAAAGCGCCCACACCGGCGAATACCACTGTTTAACAACTAGGTACGCGTCATTGGTAGCGATCGGGTTCTGAGGTGTCAATGCTCTTAAACTTGCGGCATTAAAGTGCCTAGTGTGCCAGTTTCGTGCCAAGACGGACGTGCAAGGGGGAACTTAGCACCGCCCATTCTATGATTGGCCGCTCGAAAAATTGCGACGTTTTTCTCGTACTGCGCAGTGGGACAACCAACTTAAACCAACTCCGCCTCACCGTCGATCTGTTGCGAACCTGAGCGAGTTGACCGGGCTAGCCTATGGCATGGCCGACCACGCGAAGCTGTGCCGACGCCGGGATCGATCGGAAGCGTGCCACAGCCGCCGTTTGCTCGTCACCTCTGATGCAACGATGGCGTTGTTGGACAAATCAGCTGGTGACCGCAGTCCCCCTTTCCCCAGACACACCTATCCTGCGGCCACGGTCATCGGGATGCCGAGAGCCGTGAAGCGGTTCATGACCGCCGCGCGGATCTGGACCTCTGCCACTTGGCGGTCGAAGTCCCGTGACATCAGCCGCTGGCCGAGCTGCTTCACGCAGTTCATTTTCGTTTCGACCCGGCTGCGGCGGTGGTACCCGCTCCAATTCCGCCAGAGCGCCCTGCCCAGGTGCTTTGACGCCCGCAGGATTTCGTTGCGCGCCCGGGCTCCGGCAGTGTCCGGCTCCCATGGCCTCGCGGTCCGCCTCGGCGGAATGACCGCTGCCGCGTCACGGGCGGCGATGGCATCGTGGCAGGCGCGCGTGTCGTAGGCGCCGTCGGCCGTCACCGTGGCGATCTCCTCCTCCGCCGGAATCTGGGCGAGCAGATCTGGCAGCATCGGCGCATCGCCGACATTGCTGGACGTGACCTCGATGGCCCGGATCTCCAATGTTTGCTCGTCGATCCCGAGGTGGATCTTGCGCCACACACGCCGTTTCGAGCCGCCATGCTTGCGCGTGTGCCACTCGCCTTCGCCCTCCACCTTGATGCCGGTGCTGTCTACTAGCAGTGAAGCGCCCCTTGGAGCCGCGATACGGGATGCTGACGTCCAAGTCTTCTGACGACGTGACAGCGTGCTGAAGTCAGGACGGACCACCCCAGCCCGGACAGTTCAGCAG
>NZ_DS022276.1:3952628-4038848 GCF_000153725.1 Salipiger bermudensis HTCC2601
GGCCTGGATTGCGGCGTCGCTATAGGTTTGCTGGCGACCGCGCCGCCCGGACGGCGCCGCTTTCCATTGCATCAAGGGATCGAACCAGACGGTCAGCGATCCGCGCCGCCTCAGCGCCTGATTGTAGCTGCGCCAGTTGGTGGTCTTGTAGGTCGGCTTCGGAGGTCTGCTCATGCTGCCCGGCTAGCATGCTGGATTCACGAGATGAATCCCCTAGATTTGCGCAACAACGCCGGTTCGCGGTCTCAGTTATTGAATATGCCGAAGCAAACAGTATCCCCTTGGCGCGACCGTTGGTCAACTTAGACTTCAGTGACTTTTAGGTCCACCGAAATTATAGCCGACTGGACGCGATCAACATTTTTCATGATAGTTTTGGCCCGACACTTCACACCGCTAGGAATCTGCCATTTGCTGCGATGCAGAAAATCTGCAAGAAGGGCTCCAAGCGGCCATGCGGCAGCGCGGCAGGCTCCTCGCTCAGGTGAGCCTGCCGCAGGGCGTGGACGGCCCAGAGCTGACCTTGGCCCACTGCCAAGACGCCCCACCGCAGTGTCACAGAAGCGGCCATTCCTCCTGGCCGCAGCATTTTGAACGATCGAAGGTCGGGAGAGCGCAGGCAGCGGACGCACCCTGTCGAGCAAGGGCGCCTCACTTCACAGGCGCGCTCGGCCAAATGGGAAACGCGGGGAAGGACGGTTTTGAGAAACTGTTTTATGTTCCTTCGGTGCGATTTAATGTTCGGAACAAAAACTCCGGACACCATAGGTATTGATTTTGCTGTCCTACGCTTGAACTGAGTAGAACCAAACCAGAGAACGTTTGACGTACACCCTCAACTGACGTCATTCTAGTAATCCGTCCACTTCTTTTGCGGCATAACTGAGTGGGCGGGAGGGGATTTGAAAGGCTTCGAAGTGCTCTTCGGAACAGTTTTTTGGTCGTCGCCACCGTCTTGGGAATCCTGAATATGCCGGCTCTTGAAATCCGCGATGCGATCAATCTCGAGAAATGCAATCGACGCTTGAGGTTGGCCATGCATGTGGAAAATTTGTCGCTTGTAAGGCTTCGTAAACGGAGCATATGCGTTGCTTCCTCCGTACAACCCATTGTTTGCAACAAGGACCATCTGAAACATATGGTAATGAAGCGCCTGCGCCATTTGATCGAATGTACCCACGTCCTTGTTCAGCGCAGGTATCAAGTAGACGTCAGAATGATCTCTCAAATCAGCTGCCAGACTCAGATCGGTAGCGTCGTAGCAGATCGACGCGGTTAGCCACAGGGGATCATGCCCAGGTTCATTGGTCCATTGGTAGCCGACTAGCCACTGACATGGCCGGAATGGGCGTATCAAAGTAACTGGACTATTAAGCTTGCTCTCTTCAGGTGCCAGATTTCCTTTACCCTGCCGTCTGATTTGAACGCGAAATCCACCGGTGGCGTCTTGCATCGGAAGAATCCAAAGTGCGCTATTAACAAGAGGTTTGCCCTTCTCGACTTCATCATATGTCAAACCTGTAACCACCGTAGTGCGATACTTACGCATGAAGGGGACAATATGAGTACCAACGTCTGCAGGGTGAACCGCTAGCTCCGGTAGGATAAGGAGATCCAATCGACCATTCTGGTCCTTGTGCGTTTCTCGCAATTCCAAAGACTTAATGACTGCCGATAGAGCTGCCGAGAGATGTCTTCGATGGCGAACGCGTATGCTCTTATCAGACATTGTGAGATCAGATTTCTGAAAATCTTCTTTTTCTCCGGGGATCACTGTTTGCACAACACAAGCACGAATTGGCTGCGTGGAATTCCCGGAATATGAACGTGGAAGATTAATAGGCAGAACATCGACACTTTTACCGTGAAAGCCTTCAAGTAGGGCCGACCTTTCCCTAAGCGATCGAAGCAGGTGGTCAGATGAGTTACTAAGATCGAATCTTCCTTCTACTTCCGGGCAGCCGGGCCACTTTAGTAGTTCAAACAGCAAGTTCTCCGTCCAATCAGAAATAGGCAACCAATCGTCACCAAAGGCGGAGTGTCCGCTGTAGAGGCCGTAGAACCTTTGGTACCAATGACTCGTAGCGGGGCGGTAGATGGTATCGGATTCTTTCCAGTATGAAGTCTTGACAGGCTTAGTGAAATCCCGGCGCGCCGTTAAAATAAACCTTAGCAGGTAGCCTAGCTGAAAACGCCATTTCTCGTCGTCGTGGCACCAGTCCGGGGGTGAATACAAAGACCCAGAGCCTTTCCCGGAACTCTCTATTCGCACCGAATCCACCGTATGCCTTCTCGTATCGCTTTCAGACAACGAAACGTACACATCCGATGGTGAAATATAGTCGTGAACTTTGCATTCTGAAAGTTCCACGAGAAAAGCAGAGGCAAAACTGATCAAAGAGTATTCGTTTCGGAGTATCTCCCTAGTTTCCTTAGATAGGACCAGGTCGGCCAGCTGTAGTTCACGCTTCCGGCCTCTAGATTTCTTATAGCTCAAGCTGGATTTTGAAGCGCCATAGAACATTTCAAGCATCGAGGGATCAAATTCCGCCATCTCCGCACCGAAGTCGGGATCCAATCTGGCGATTTTATTCGCCCTTGCCGCAGTAATGTTTGTTGATACTATCGATCGTGTCTGTTCGATGCTCCGAAACGATCTTCTGGTCAGAACAGAGTATGTGGCGAATTCTTCATCTGTAAGGTTTTCAAAATTTCCCGAAAGAAAATTCTGAAGTTTGCCGTAATGTCTGCCGACGACAGCTGGCTCTGCGAGTACTATCGGGTCTCCACTTGTGGCCAAGAGAAGGTGCGCTTGCTGCACTAGGTACCAGGGTAGCGCAATTGAACTGCCTTGAAGCAAGGCGCTGGCTCGCCCGTACAGTTCGCTTCTGAATTTATTGATATCAAGCCGCGATGGAAGCTTCTCATCATCATCGACAAAAGCTGTCTCAACAGCTCCTGCGCGGAAGACTTCCGCTAGGCAGTACGAAGAAACAAGCACCTCCAGAGAGTTAGGCTCGTGATCATTGATCGCCCCCATTAGCAGGTCGAGAATTCGCCTCAGCAGATGGAATTCGGGCCAAACATCTAACCCAATTCGTAGCAACCGCACATTAGATGGATCTTGGATCCACTTTGAAACCATTTCATACGCAAAGGCTCTTGCTTCTTCATCCAGCTCTTGCCTCGTCAAGTCGGAGCCGAACCGCGAAGTTGCCAAATCCACATCGTCTTGGTTGCTCTCAAAGTAAAGCAACGGACGCAAAGAGCGGTATGTGCTTCGAAACCTCGCGGCGGCGAAGCGATCGACCGTTTCGTCCTTCACGTCAGGGACGGGCAAGAACTCTAGGCTGGAAGTCGCAGATTCCCTAGCACCGAGTCTTTTCTGAGCACCGATTAGTCCAAGTATTGATGATAGTATTTCGCTACCTCCTGTGGCATCAAAACCTCCAGAGACAGCGGACTGAATTCTGCGCATCTTTTGGCTCTGCCTAACGACAGGCCGTTCTTCGCCACGGAATACCGCGGCAACAGTTTTCTCCCTTGAGGTTGTAAGGCCGGGCGCTGCGTCGTTCAAGAGATCATTTAACCATCTGGAAAGCTCCCCCTCTACTTTATCGATGCCCGTTTCGTTTTCGACAATTAGAACTAGGCGTATGTCATCAACATACCTAGCGCAGTCCATCAATTTTACTCCAGGCATTATGTAGGTATTTATCGACCCCACCATTGCTTCATCGAAACTGAGAAGTACGGTATTTGCCAAAAATCCCGACGCCACAAGGCCCTGCGGAAGGCACACTCTATCAAAACTATCGAGAGAAGCCTGTCTTTTGTATTCACTTACTAGATCATTATCATCTTTATGCCAGCGCCAATCTAGATAACCACAAGCGAAATCAAAGAACTCCATCTCAGATATGTTTTTCTGAAATTTTCTAAGCGAGCTATGGAGCAGCTCTGGAGCCACTCGATCATAGAACTGTCTGAGATCTGACTGCAGAATGACAACTTTCGAGTCGGATTGAGGAAGGGCTTCAGCTATGGCGTCAGGACGTTCTAGAAATGATCGATAATCCTGGAAGTAACCTCTATATAACTTTGCAGATCCCCAGCGATGCCTTAGCTCGCTACCCTCTCTGTCACAAAATAGCCGATTCCCGTATGAAACCACTCGATCGACCGGTAAATCCGTGATGGGGTTTCTTGGATCACCCTGTGCAGTCTCCACGCGATCCGCCAGCAGTAGCATCAATGCCGTCGTTACCACCTGATCTTCGATCGAAACGTGGGCTAATGGCCGCAAGCGAGCGGATGCCCCTGATGCCTCCATCGGGGCCCATTTCCCATTTCCAAAGACGCCCCACTCTTGGCTCTTTGGAGCTGGCACCATCCTCAAGGGATCACTGGATGATGCGTTTCCCGATCGGATTTTCATTGAAAGGTTTGAGATGAAAGTCTGGAGATTTACTGCCGTCAAGTCTAATTCGAGTGTATCAGAGAACCAATTGTGATATCGGATATGTGCGGAAGCTTTCTTCCATGCTTGCACTAGGACTTCTTCACGCGCCAATTCGTCAAGACTCAATGCGAGTTTTTCGATCAATTTTACACCTGTTTTCGCATGGAAGTATTAGCAAAATAGAATATCGTGTGCTTTACAGGTTGGCAACGCGCCCGAATCTAGGAGCTGCCTAGTGTTGCCAGTTTATTGCGCCAAGCTGTCGATGTGGCGTTTCTGCTTGGCTGGCCGCTGCTGCGGCAATGCGCTTATGTTCAGTGATGCCTTCTAGTGCAGTACATTCACATTCTCTAAAGCAGACATCGCGCTCGGCAGGTCGGATGGCAGCATTGTCCAAGTCACGTCATGAAGGGCGACCACTGGTCGTACCTTCGCTATGTCGGCTACCTGTGCTTCGCTGCTGTTCATCCTGGACGCAGCGAACGGCGTCTCTCCGCCCGTCGCGCAACTCTGGGTCGCATTTTTAGATGGCACGCGCCAGGAAAAGATTAATGCTTGCTATCCTGAGAACGGCCACACAATCTGGAAATTGAGTGCCACCCACCTTCCCGCCGCTTCGTAGTGCGCGTTTTAATACATAGAAAACAAACAGATACCGAAAACAAGGGCGAGGCTTAGGCCCCGCCCTTCATCTGGTTATCCCGCTTCCACAAGGGCTGCAGATTCGTGTAGTGACAAAGCTTCGCCAAGTCTTCGACGGTGCTCGCTGCCGACAACGGTATGACATGATCGATTTCCCATTGACCGTATCTCGGCCAGGCCATCCCCTCGCTAAATTGAGCAGTGATGTATTGCTTCAATCTTCTACGATCGCAACCCAGCGCTTCGACAGGACTTACCCTCCCACGCAACACCTGCCCCGACCTTCGCTGCACGGATCGATACATTCTGAATGATGGATCAGCCGCGGACCTCCGCCGCTCCCGTTCCCGTGCCTTCTCTGCATTGCATTGAATGCACTGCCCGTTACTGACATAGCGCTCCGCAAAATGCCCAGACTTGCAGGGCTTTCCCGTATTGAAACGCGAAAGGCCGCACTGGGCGGCCTCTTCACGGGTAATAGATTTTGATTTTGTGCTCAGAGGATCACACATCTGAATCCCTTCACATCAGCCGTAACAGGTTCATAGCGGAGCACAGGTTTGGCCGTACGCCCGCAGCCAGGAACAAAGCGCCACCCTCGTGTATGAAGCGGCTTGCACTGTTTCGACCCGAATACACGCTTCAAGTCTTTGCTCGCAATTTCGGTTTCGCTCTCAACATCCGACGCATTTAACGTTATCGGCCGCTTTCCAGCCATAGCTGAAGCCAACAGGCCAAAGAGTCTTTTACCCTTGGTATTCTGAGAACTTGAATGGTCGTCGATGTATGAAGGAGCAGCTGCTCCGGGAAATATTGAGTCGTAACTTTCCGTAAAAAGCCCTCGATCCATCGTGGTATAAAGACGCATTGAATTCGCAAATCCACGTTCATCGATCAGGCGTACGCTTCCACGGCTGGCCATCTGCTTAAAATGCCGCAATCTATGTGCTTTGGACACATCAGAAACCGCGCCTGTGCAATGACTTCCATTTGCTTGGGACAATTCGTCATGAGACACTGTAAGCCCTCGTGCTGCAAGGCTCCGAGCGAGGTAGATATGCCGAGGCTGGTGAAATTCTGCGAACAAGAAAATGACGCTACAGCCTCGGTATTCGTTTGAACCTACACCCATACCCCAATTCGCCACTTTGACCTTTCGGCCCGGTATCGGATTCATCGCATCCAAATAGTCACGGACCCTCTTTGGCACCACAATCAAAACACTTTCATCTATTGTTGACTCCGCTCTGACGGTGCGCTTTACCCAAGAAGCATACCCTCGTATGGTATCGGAAGATGCCGACCGGCTGGACGCAAGTTTAAATTCAGGCGGCTGATTGATATGGAAAGGATCCAGATTCCGATATGAAACTGTCCCGCCGCTATATCGTTGAAATGGCTTCCCCGCTTGAACCAAAGGTGAATATCCGGCCGTTGCATCTAGGATGACGAGACCAGGGTGACTTTGAAACCGATTATGAAAGGTCACTAAGTTTTTCTGGCCATTCGCTTCTCCCGAACGGCGTGCTTTGGCGCGTGAAAGAAACGCCCCTCCATTTGCGCTAGAAATGACACCATTCATTGTATTTTCCAAATTATGCAGATTATCGACGTCGTTCAGACGAGTTAGATCGACAGCCTTCAGAAGGGATAAATCTCCCGGAGCGACTAAATCTGGAACTGAAAAGCTTGAGCGTTTCGCACCGCACTGCGCTCTAAATGCTCTAGCCGCCTCACGGATCACTTTCGATGCAGTCTGATAATTGGGAAAGCGCTCAAGCTGATCGGCGAGTTCGTCGACATCCGACGGTGAAATCTCTGATATATGCAATGGGCGTTGTTGCGCAAATCTAGGGGATTCATCTCGTGAATCCAGCATGCTAGCCGGGCAGCATGAGCAGACCTCCGAAGCCGACCTACAAGACCACCAACTGGCGCAGCTACAATCAGGCGCTGAGGCGGCGCGGATCGCTGACCGTCTGGTTCGATCCCTTGATGCAATGGAAAGCGGCGCCGTCCGGGCGGCGCGGTCGCCAGCAAACCTATAGCGACGCCGCAATCCAGGCCTGTCTCACCCTCAAGGTCCTCCTCGGGCTGCCGCTCCGCCAGACGACGGGGTTCGTGGCGAGCCTGCTGGAACTGTCCGGGCTGGGGTGGTCCGTTCCTGACTTCAGCACGCTGTTACGTCGTCAGAAGACCTTGGACGTCAGCATCCCGTATCGCGGCTCCAAGGGGGCGCTTCACCTGCTAGTAGACAGCACCGGCATCAAGGTGGAGGGCGAAGGCGAGTGGCACACGCGCAAGCATGGCGGCTCGAAACGGCGTGTGTGGCGCAAGATCCACCTCGGGATCGACGAGCAAACATTGGAGATCCGGGCCATCGAGGTCACGTCCAGCAATGTCGGCGATGCGCCGATGCTGCCAGATCTGCTCGCCCAGATTCCGGCGGAGGAGGAGATCGCCACGGTGACGGCCGACGGCGCCTACGACACGCGCGCCTGCCACGATGCCATCGCCGCCCGTGACGCGGCAGCGGTCATTCCGCCGAGGCGGACCGCGAGGCCATGGGAGCCGGACACTGCCGGAGCCCGGGCGCGCAACGAAATCCTGCGGGCGTCAAAGCACCTGGGCAGGGCGCTCTGGCGGAATTGGAGCGGGTACCACCGCCGCAGCCGGGTCGAAACGAAAATGAACTGCGTGAAGCAGCTCGGCCAGCGGCTGATGTCACGGGACTTCGACCGCCAAGTGGCAGAGGTCCAGATCCGCGCGGCGGTCATGAACCGCTTCACGGCTCTCGGCATCCCGATGACCGTGGCCGCAGGATAGGTGTGTCTGGGGAAAGGGGGACTGCGGTCACCAGCTGATTTGTCCAACAACGCCTATGCAATGTGTCCGGGAACTCATCTAGAAACACATGAGTACGCGGCGAACCATCATATTTTCGAATTCCATAATCACATTCTGTATCAGCTTCACTAAAGTAAAGTTCATGTGTGCAGATAACGACCCTACACTTCCTTAGAGCTGCCTTCTGGCTTGGACCGTTGGTGTTCACATGTTCCTCCACTCTGTCTCCAATCCTTTGCGCGGCCTCTATGCTAGCATGAGCCGAAGTATAGATTGAAAGCTCGCCGTCCGGGAGCAAAGGCGAAATAAGATCATATACCTTTTGCGCTTCATTTATAGTGGCGACGACATAGGCCGCTGAGTAATTCTTCGCGTAGATGGTCCAAGTAGCGATAAGCGCAGTGCAGAAGGTTGTCTTTCCACTCCCAGTCTCAGAACAAACCAGCTTCGGGACAGAGTTTTTACGATCCGAATCTGCTTGTTTCACAGTGCTCAAGGCAGCATCGAAGAGTGCTCGATTGGACTTCATGCCAAAGGGGGTTGGCTTTCCGCAAACTGCGCTCGATGATGTCCCGGGAAGTGGTGTAGCTCCTCATGGGCCTCGCGCTTTCGAGCGGGCCGAGCTGGTCAGTCGCTCTGCGCTGCAGGCAGACTGACACCGAGATCATCGCAGACGGGCGCGAGCGTTTCCAGCGTCATGTATCTGGCGCGCTGGACTGTCCATTCCTCGGTCTGCTCCATGAGGATCGCGCCGACGAGGCGCCGGATCGAAGCCTCGTTCGGAAAGATGCCGACGACGTCCGTGCGTCGCTTGATCTCGCCGTTCAGCCGCTCGATCGGATTGGTGCTGTGCAGCTTGGTGCGATGCTGGGCCGGGAAGGTCATATAGGCCAGGACGTCCTCCTCGGCCGTGTCCATGAGCGTGGCCAGCTTGGGGAGCTTGCCGCGCATCTGGTCCGCCACGAGACGCCACTGGGCCTTCGCCGCCGCGTGGTCGGGCTGGGCAAAGGCCGTGGCGATGAATGCCGAGACCACCCGGCGGCTGTTCTTGCCGGCATGGGCGAGCGCATTGCGCTGGAAGTGGACGCGGCAGCGCTGCCAGGTCGTGGACAGGACCCGGGCGGTGGCGGCCTTGATGCCCTCATGCGCATCGCTGATCACAAGCTTCACGCCGCTGAGGCCACGGCGGACGAGATCACGCAGGAACTCGGTCCAAAAGGGTTCGGCCTCGGAGGCCCCGATCGCCATGCCCAGCACTTCGCGCCTGCCGTCGGTGTTGACGCCCACCGCGAGCGTGACCGCAACCGATACGATCCGGCCGCCCTGGCGCACCTTGAGATAGGTGGCATCGATCCAGAGGTAGGGCCATTCGCCCTCGATCGGCCGTGTCAGAAAGGCATCCACGCGCTCGTCGATCTCCTCGCACAGTCGGCTGACCTGGCTCTTCGACACCCCGGTGCCACCCATGGCCTGCACCAGGTCGTCCATCGATCGCGTTGAGACGCCGTGGACATAGGCCTCCTGGATCACGGCCGTCAGGGCCTTCTCAACAGAGCGCCGCGGCTCGAGGAACGAGGGGAAATAGGAGCCGGTGCGCAGGCGCGGGATGCGCAGTTCGACGCTGCCGGCCCGGGTCTGCCAGTCCCGATCGCGATACCCGTTGCGCTGCGCCAGGCGCTCGCTGGTCTTCTCACCATAGTCAGCACCGGTCTTGGCGCCGACCTCCAACTCCATCAGCCGTTCGGCAGCAAAGCCGATCATCTCGCGAAGCAGGTCGGCATCGGCGCTCTTCTCTACCAGCGCACGCAGGTCCATCATGGGTTTGGTCATCGGGGGCATCCCTCGGTTCAGGTTGGTGTCAGCAACCCGACCCTACCGAGAAACCCGATGGCCACCGAAAGCTACACCACGACCTGGGACCTCACCATGCGCTCTGAGTTTGGCAGGCCGCATGGAATATCTGTTCATAGTTCAAGTTTCTCTCCACAAAAGAAAACCCGCCGTGAGGCGGGTCAGGTGATTTCAAATGTAAAACGGCGTATTTTTCTATGGGTATCTTTTAGGAAATTGCGCCGATGACTTCAGGTGTGCCATTTCGTGGCGCTCCGTTCTTGTCTATATGTGAGCAGTTCGTCAGGAGGATGGAAGGAGTTTCCAGCATCCATTTGTTTTTAAATAGAAATTTAGAAGCACACTTCCCGTTCCGGAAGTACCTTTTGACGGACTGTGATCAGGCAAAACACAGAGTGAGCACCGATAACTGAACCCTAAGCCACAGATACTTACTTAGAAGGATGCTTACTCAACTCTATCCTCGCTGCTGTCCTTCTCGGTTTTCCGAAAGCACTTTCCACTGATCACTGCTGCTTCATACGTCTCCGTACCACGCGGCACAAAATATGGACCTGAAGAGTAGTAGCGCTGATGTGTAACCATCGACGCAACTCCGGTTTCAAGGTGGATAGTGAAGATCGACATATGGTCCAGAAGTGGAACCTTCGGTGTGTGAGAAAAGACCATAAATCCGTCTGGCTCTACTAAGAAGTATGGACCGACGGACATCGCCCACTCGCCGTTCGCAGTACGCATTTGGACTTCATAACTCCCGTCAACCCGAATAACACGCCACGAATGCCCGTTAGATTCCTTACTGGAGAGACGATCCAATCCTGCGCCAGAATAAGCCTTGTGCATCTCGCAAGTTAATTCGATGTGCTGAGCGCGTGCCATTCTGGGCTGCAAAGAAGCCAAAACCGCCACAGCAAACAATAGACCTTTCATGCCGCAGAGCCTGCCTTATTGAACTTCAAAACAATATTTTCTGCACGTAGGTGAGTATATCGGAACAGCATTCTCGGGTCTCGGTGCCCACTTATAAGTGCAACTTCGGGGACCGACAAACCCATCTCAAAGAAGCGGCTGACTGCTTCATGCCGAAGATCATGAAAACGTAGGCTCTCAATTTGCTTATAGTCTTCGGCTACTTTGCCCTTACAGCGCTGCCAGCATTGCCTAAATGCGTTCGCTGAAACAGGGAATATTCTAACCGAACTGTCATCACAGACTTCCAACATATCTCGCAACACATCAACTGCAACGGCGGTCAGTGGGATACGCCTAGCATGGCCGTTCTTTGTCTCTCGGATCGTCAAAGTGGATGTATCCATTGAAACATCACACCACCTTATCGAAAGTATTTCCCCTCGGCGCATCCCCGTTTCGATTGCGAGCACGATCCCGGCACGAAGCCAGTCGTTTCTATAGGACTGACAGGCTGTCAGCAGAAGATCAAGCTCGCCGGGGCGTAGGCGCCGCTCCCTCGGATCAGGCGCTTTTGGTTTGCGCACGTTCGCAAGCGGATTATTCTGCAGCGGCACATCCCACTCTAGCCGCGCAACCTCAAAGATCGATCTGAGCAATCCCAAGTCGCGAATAACGGTACCCGGCCTTACAGTGCGGAGGCGTTCGTCTCTGTAGCGACTGAAGACCTGTGGCGTCACCTTCGAGAGAGTTCGGTCAACCCATGTCTGCCGAAGAAAACCATCGATCCGCTTGCTCTCAGATGCAGCGCCACGTTTGGTAGCTGTTACTTCTCTTCGGTAGCGCTCCAAGAGGTCGCGTACGGTGACCCGGTCCAGAACACGTATGTCAATCCTTAGTGCCGAGGCCTGAAGTTCTGCTTCTGTCTGCTTGGCCCAGCGTTCGGCATCGCGCTTGGTCGTAAAGGACTTGGTTTGCGATGCATGCCCCTTGATACGGACCTGCGCATGCCACTTACCATTGCGATTTCTGATGGCAGCCATGTCTTAGCTCCTCTTGGTGTGCCCAGAGTGTGCCAAGTTGCTTTTCAGTGGTTTTTCGCCGCGTTCCTCTCTAAGCGCAAACCGCTTGCAAATAGAGGAATAAGTATGGCGCACCCGATAGGATTCGAACCTATGGCCTCTGCCTTCGGAGGGCAGCGCTCTATCCAGCTGAGCTACGGGTGCCTGCGCCGGGGTGATAGTGCAAAGCAAAGCGGCCCGCAATCGGGAATTCCCGTTCCGCGCCGCTTTCCTGCACTCACTCCGGTCGGCGCGCTTCGGCCAGCATCGTCATCTGCGGGATCATCTCGGAGACCGTCACCTCGGCAAAGCCCGCCGCCCACAGATCCCTCGCCAGCCCTTCGGCATCGACCGAGCGCGCCTCGGGCGTGAAGGCGGTGTGCTGGAGCTGCCAGAGCGCCGCCAGCGGCGGGCCGCTGCGGTCGGCATGGACCACGAAATCGTGGATCAACAGCCGTCCGCCCGGCATCAGCCGATCATGGGCGGCGCGGAGCAGCCCCTCATGCGCCGATCCAGGCACGCCGGAGAACAGGTAGGACATCAGCACCACGTCCTGCCCGCCCGGCCAGTCGGTTTCGAGCGCGTTCCCCTCGACATACGCGATCCGGTCCGACAAACCTGCCTCGGCGACATGGCGGCGGCCGAGCGCCGCGACATTGGGGAAATCGACGATGGTGGCCGAGAGCTCCGGGAAGGCCTTGCACAGCGTGATCGCGAAGGCGCCAGTTCCGCCGCCCACGTCGAGCAGCTGGCGCGCCCCCGACAGGTCGATGCGCTTGGCGAGCTGGCGCGCCGGGCCGAGCGAGCCCGCATGCTGGCTCTCGGAATAGAGCCGCGCCTGCTCTGGGTCGGAGAACCATTGCTCGTAGGAGGCCGTGGCCCCCTCACCCAGCGCCCCCGAGACTGCGTCACCGAGCTGGCCCATGAGCCCGTACATCTGCTTGCCGACCTGAAGCCGCAGGTAATCGCCGAAATCGTATTTCGCGCCCTTCACCAGAAAGGCCTCGGCGGCCGGTGAATTCGCAAAGCGCCCGTCCGAGACCGTCACCAGCCCCAGCCCTGCCAGCGCGGTCAGCAGCGTCTCGGCGCGATCGCGATGCAGGCCGGTGCGGTCTGCCAGCGCCTCTGCATCAAGCGCGCCCTCGGCGAGCACGGTAAAGAGGCCATGATCCAGCGCAGTGAACAGCGCCTGTGACCCCATGAACCCGAAGGCAATTCGCGAAATCTCGTCGGCGTCCGTGACCGGCCCCATGCATCTCTCCCGCTTGTCGATGGTGCGGCGAGGCTATCAGGGGGGCGCGGCGTGTCCAGAAGGATTGCCCGAAACCGACATATCACGTCGGTTTCGGACCGGAAACGTCACGTCTCAGGCAAAAAGCTCGTGCGCCAGTTCCAGCGCGTCGATCAGCGTGTCGACCTCGGCCTCGGTGTTGTAGAGCGCAAACGAGGCGCGGCAGGTGGCCGAGACGCCAAGGTGATCCATCAGCGGACCGGCGCAGTGATGGCCGGCGCGCACCGCGACGCCCTTCTTGTCGAGAATGGTCGAGATGTCATGCGCGTGCGCCGCACCGTCGAGCGTGAACGAGAAGATGGCCGCCTTCCCGGGCGCGTGACCCTGCACCTGCAGCCAGTTGAGACCGGCGAGCCGCTCCATCGCATAAGCCGCGATGCGCGCCTCGTGGGCCGCGACGTTCTCCATCCCGAGGTCCATCATGTACTCGAGCGCGACGCCAAGGCCGATCTGCTGCACGATGCCGGGCGTGCCGGCCTCAAACTTCATCGGCGGGTCGGCATAGGTCACGACGTCCTTGTGGACTTCCCGGATCATGTCGCCGCCCCCCATGAACGGCTGCATCTCGGCCATCCGCTCCTTGCGGATCCAGATCGCGCCCGAGCCCGAGGGACCGTAGAGCTTATGGCCGGTGATGGCGTAGAAGTCGCAGCCGAGCTCTTCGACATTCACCGGCATGTGCACGGCGCCCTGCGAGCCGTCGACCAGCACCGCTACACCCCGCTCGCGGGCCGCGGAACAGATCGTCTTCACGTCGACCACGGTGCCCAGCACGTTCGACAGCTGGGTGATCGCAACGAGCTTGGTCTTCGGGCCGATGGCGTCGATCACCTTCTGCGGATCGAGCGCGCCGGTCTCGTCGACATCGACCCACTTGATCACCACGCCCTGCCGCTCGCGCAGGAAGTGCCACGGCACGATATTGGCGTGGTGCTCCATCACCGACAGCACGATCTCGTCGCCGGGCTCAAAGCGCGGCATGGCCCAGCCATAGGCCACGAGGTTGATGCCCTCGGTGGTGCCGGAGGTGAACACCACCTCCTCCTCGTCCTTGGCGCCGAGGAAGCGGGCGATGATGCCGCGCGTGCCCTCGTATTTCTCGGTGGCGAGGTTCGACAGGTAGTGCAGGCCGCGATGGACGTTGGCGTATTCCTCGGCATAGCCGCGGGTCACCGCGTCGATCACCACCTGCGGCTTCTGCGCCGAGGCGCCGTTGTCGAGATAGACCAGCGGCTTGCCGTTCACCTCCCGGGAGAGGATCGGGAAGTCTTTGCGGATTTCGGTCACGTCATACATCAGATCGCCATCGCGTTGGGGCTTATGCCCATCAGGGATACGAGCAGGCTCATCGCCATGACAAGGACAAGCCCGCCGATCACGAGCACGGCGAGCGCCCGCAGCAGGTTTCCGAAGCCATGAGCCACGTCGAGAAAATTCAGGAAAATGTAGATGCCGGCGAGGAAGCCAAGCACCGCGAGGATCGAGGCCAGCGCCGGGGTCAGAAGCGCCGCGACGGCGACGATGACCTGCCAGAGAATGCGCACCGCCTGCAGCCAGGCCAGCAGAACGGCCAGATCCTCGGCCCGGGCGGTCCCGCCCAGCATCCGACCGACGCCGGTCAGCACCATGACCGACACCACCAGCATCGCCGCGAGCAGCGCGCCGAAGAGCACCGGGCTCATCACGAAGGGCAGCGCGCCGGCGCCCATCGAGACCTGCAGGATGCCCATGACCAGCGCGTTGAGTGCCACGACCAGCGCCATTGCGGTCAGGATGGCCTCGTGGCTGAGCCTTGCTGCGATGAGCAGCTGCGCCACCTCGCGCGGGGCGGTGACGGTCTGCCACGCCAGTCGGACAAACGCGACCGGGCTCATGCGGGCGCCGCCTTCTGCGCCGCGGCGAGGCCCGAGAGCCAGAACCACAGGAACACCGCGAACCAGACCAGCCCCACCAGCGTGAGCTCGAGCCCCGGCCCCATCAGCCCGGCCACGAGCCCGTTCAGAAGCACCAGTGGCGTCGCCGCCAGAAGCGCCCAGAACAGCGCCAGCCGCGCACCATAGGCGCTGCCCTTGCCGCCGAACAGCTTGGCGACGAGGTGGCTCAGGAAGGCGACGAGGTAGAACAGCAGCGGCGCCAGCACGAGCCACGCAAGAAGCGCTCCACCCAAAAGCGGATTCAGCTCCGTTTCTTCCAAATGCGCCTGCCGCGACAGGGCCGGCATCTGCGCGATGAAGAACAACGCGCAGGCCGCCATGACGAGCATCAGCGCACGGTCTTCGCGCGGCCCCTGCGAGAGGAGCCGCGCGACAACCTTGCCCGGCCCCCGGTAGGTGGCCAGGATTTCGCGCGAGAGCGACATCAGCCGCGGCGCCGCAGCAGCCAGGCTTCGACGCGCTCGACGATCTCTTCCTGCAGGCCCTCGTCCTCGACCTCCTGCACCGCTTCCGCGATGAAGGCGATGGTCAGCAGATCCTCGGCGATGCCGCGCGGCAGGCCGCGGGCGCGCAGGTAGAACAGGCCGTCCTCGTCGATCGCACCGGAGGTGGAGCCGTGCGAGCAGGCCACGTCGTCGGCGTAGATCTCGAGCTCGGGCTTGGCGAGGAACTGGCTGTCATCGTCGAGCAGGAGCGACTGCGAGATCTGGTAGCCGTCGGTCTTCTGGGCGTCCGGCTTGACGAGGATCTTGCCCTGGAACACGCCGGTGGCGCCGTTGCGCAGCACCTTCTTGAACACCTGGCGGCTTTCACAGTTCACCGCGTCATGGGTGATAAACACCGTGTCGTCGTGATGGAAATCGCCATCGCCCATGCAGGCGCCCGCGACATGAGCCACGGCATCGTCGCCGTTGAGCTCGAGCACGCACTCGTTGCGGGTCATCACGCCGTTCACCGTGAGGGTGAAGGTTTTGAAGGTGCTCTCGGTGCCCAGACGGCCGAAGATGTACGTCGCCGCGCGGCGCTCGTCATCCCGGCCCTGCGTGCGCACGTGGTGGAAGCCCGACCGGTCCGCCACGTCCACTTCCATCACCTTGTTGAACCGTGCCGCCGCCGGGCCGTTCTCGAGGATGGTGACGTCGCCGCCCTGCTCGACCTTGACCACGTGGTGCAGGATCGCATCGGAGCTGTCCGACTTGTGGTGATAGATCAGGTTGATCGGCTTCGACACCTTGCCAGTGACGCGCATCAGGATGCCGTCGGTGGCGAAGGCGGTGTTGAGCGCCGCCAGCGGGCGCTCCACCGGGGTCTGGCCGTTGGCTTCCAGCGTGCCGTAGAGATCCTTGGCCCAGTGGATGTCGGTCGCATCCGCAAGACGGGCGATCTCGACCCCCTCGAGCGCCAGCTCGTCCGAGGCCTCGGCATCGAACACGCCGTCCACGAAGACGATCTTCAGACGGTCGCGCTCACCGAAGATCGGCGCCTCATCGGCCTCGAACACGGAGGCCTTGGGCGCCTCGGCGCTGACCAGCGTCTCGGGACGGGTGTATTTCCAGTACTCGTCACGCGCGTGGGGCAGACCCATCGCGCGCAGACGGGCCAGCGCGTCCTTGCGCGCCGGGGCCGACCAGCCGCCCTCGGGCAGCTCGAGCGCGGCGATGCGCGCCTCGGTCGCGTCCAGTTTCGGTTGCGGAAGAGCCATTTACGCCTCCTCTTCGATCAGGTGGGCATAGCCTTCGTTCTCGACCTCGAGGGCCAGTTCGGGGCCGCCGGTCTTGATGATGCGGCCATCGTGCATGATGTGCACCACGTCCGGCTTGATGTGGTCGAGAAGGCGCTGGTAGTGGGTGATCACGAGGAAGCCACGGCCTTCGTCACGCAGCGCGTTGACGCCATCGGCCACCAGTTTCATTGCGTCCACGTCGAGGCCGGAGTCGGTCTCGTCGAGGATGCAGAGCTTGGGCTCGAGCATCGCCATCTGCAGGATCTCGTTGCGCTTCTTCTCACCGCCGGAGAAGCCCACATTGACCGGGCGCTTCAGCATCTCGGCGTCGATCTTGAGGCTCTTGGCCTTCTCGCGCACGACCTTGAGGAACTCGGTCGAGCTCATCTCTTCCTCGCCGCGCGCCTTGCGCTGGCTGTTCACCGCGGTGCGCAGGAAGGTCATGTTGCCGACGCCGGGGATCTCCACCGGGTACTGGAAGGCCAGGAACAGGCCTGCCGCGGCGCGCTCTTCGGCGTCCATGTCGAGCAGGTCCTCGCCGAGCAGCTCGGCAGACCCGTCAGTGACCTCGTAGCCGTCCTTGCCCGAGAGCACGTAGGACAGGGTCGATTTGCCCGAGCCGTTCGGGCCCATGATCGCGTGCACCTTGCCGGCCTCGACGGTGAGGTCGACGCCCTTGAGGATCTGCTTGTCCTCTTCTTCAAGTTTCACTTGCAGGTTTTTGATTTCCAGCATGTTTTTCTCCTGTCGGCCGCGGGCCGATCTTCCTCTTTCCGGCCTCAGGGCCGCATCGTCAATTGCATGATCCGCAGCAGGCGCTTCGCCGGGACCGGCTGCGGGGTGATCTCGAACCGGGCCATGCGGCCGGTCATTTCGGGGTGGCCGAGGAACTCCTCGACCTTGTGGTATTGCTTGCGCTGCGCGTAATCGTCGAAGAGCAGCGTCAGCGGTTTCTCGGCAAGGAAGGCCGCCGCCAGCGCGCAGCCCTCGCGAAAGCGCCCGTCCACCAGCACCACGTCGGGCTGACGGAACTCGGGCAACTCCCAGACCTCGAGCGGATAGCGTGACCAGCGCCGCCACTCGCCGTCGTCGACCGGATGGCCCCACTCTTTGGTGGCACCGATATCGGACCAGATCACGTCGACCTGGGTGCCCTCGGCTGGCGGGTTCTGATCGAACCAGCCGCGCATCATCTGCGCCCAGTCCCGGTCACTCTCGACCGCGAAGACGGTGCGCCCCGGCAGTTCTGAGGCCACCACGGTCGAGCCGCCGGTGCCGTATTCGAGGACCACCCCGGCCCGGCCATAGGTCTCGCGCAGCAGCGCGGACTCGGCCTCGGGCATCGTGAGCTCCGGGCGCGTTATGGGCGCGGCTCCGGTCACCCGATCAGCACCGCCGCGCCAGAGGCCGAGACCATGAGCATCGAGTTGCCGACCACCACGCCCCTTAAGGCGGTGATGCGATGGCCCTCGATGCTGTTGGTCGTGGTCACGATCATCGTTTCTCTCCAACCCCTTACGGGACGAACCTCAGACGGCGGTAAAGTACTTCATCGTCATCATGACAAGCATGGCGAGCCCCGCCGCCGCACTTGCGGTGAGCAGGACCGAGCCGCCAAGCAGCCCCTCTGTCTTGCCCTTGCGCTTGCGGATGCCAAGCCCGATCAGCACGCCGAGGAAGACGCCAATGCCGGTGCCGAGCGACTGGATGGCAAGTTGTTGGATCATGTCCGGTCTCTCCCGAGGGGGCGGGCTTGCCGCCCACCCGTGCCGTGCGTCAGCCCACCGAGCCTTCGAGCGAGATGGCGACCAGCGCCTGCGCTTCCATGGCAAACTCCATCGGCAGCGCCTGCAGCACTTCCTTGCAGAAGCCGTTCACCACGAGAGCCACGGCCTCTTCCTCGTCCATGCCGCGCTGGCGGCAGTAGAACAGCTGATCGTCATCGACCTTCGAGGTCGTCGCCTCGTGCTCGCAGCGCGAGGAGTTGTTCTTCACCTCGATATACGGAACCGTGTGGGCGCCGCACTTGTCGCCGATGAGCAGGCTGTCGCACTGGGTGTAGTTGCGCGAGTTCTTGGCCTTGGGGTGCATCGAGACGAGACCGCGATAGGTGTTCTGCGCCACGCCGGCCGAGATGCCCTTCGAGACAATCCGGCTCTTGGTGTCCTTGCCGAGGTGGATCATCTTGGTGCCGGTGTCGGCCTGCTGGTGGTTGTTGGCGATGGCGATCGAGTAGAACTCGCCCTGGCTCTCGTTGCCACGCAGGATGCAGGACGGGTATTTCCACGTCACCGCCGAGCCGGTCTCGACCTGGGTCCACATGATCTTCGCCCGGTCGCCGCGGCAATCCGCGCGCTTGGTGACGAAGTTGTAGATGCCGCCCTTGCCCTCTTCGTCGCCGGGGAACCAGTTCTGCACCGTGGAATACTTCACCTCGGCGTCTTCCTCGACGATGATCTCGACCACGGCGGCGTGCAGCTGCGCGGTGTCGCGCTTGGGCGCGGTGCAGCCTTCAAGGTAGCTCACGTAAGAGCCCTTGTCGGCGATGATCAGCGTGCGCTCGAACTGGCCGGTGTTCTCCGCATTGATGCGGAAATAGGTCGAAAGCTCCATCGGGCAGCGCACGCCCGGCGGCACGTAGACGAAGGAGCCATCCGAGAATACGGCGCTGTTGAGCGTGGCATAGAAGTTGTCCGACACCGGAACGACCGAGCCGAGATACTTCTTCACCAGCTCCGGGTGCTTTTCGATCGCCTCGGAGATCGAGCAGAAGATCACGCCGGCCTTCTCAAGCTCCTTCTGGAAGGTGGTGCCCACCGAGACGCTGTCGAAGACGGCATCGACGGCCACCTTGCGCTCGGGCGCGTTGGCATCCGCGGGGGCATCCTCGGCGCCCTCCACCCCGGCCAGAACCATCTGCTCCTTGAGCGGGATGCCGAGCTTCTCATAGGTCGCCAGAAGCTTCGGATCGACCTCGTCCAGCGACTTGGGCTTGGTCTCCATGCTCTTGGGGCGGGCGTAGTAATACTGCTTCTGGAAGTCGATTTCCGGATACTCGACCATCGCCCAGTCGGGCTCTTTCTTGGTCAGCCAGCGCCGATAGGCCTCGAGGCGCCATTCGGTCATCCACTCCGGCTCGCCGTTCTTGCTCGAGATCAGCCGCACGATGTCCTCGTCGAGGCCCATCGGGGCGTATTCCATCTCGATCTCGGTTTCCCAGCCGTACTTGTAGGTCGAGACGGCTTCGACCGCGTCCACGGTCTCCTTCTCGACACCTTCCTTGACCGTCACGTTGTCAAAGGCTGCCATGCGTTCTCTCCTGTCATCGCGCGACATGCGCGCGTCTCGTGCTTCCACCGGCGCTGCGGGCGCCGCCTGTTCTCGTCTCGCGCCCGAGGGCGCGGTTAAATCCCTACGCCCCGCGGCGCGGTCTAATCCCTGCGCGTCTCAGCGCGGCCTCCTCCGGCACTTGCGGCACATATAGGGACCCTCGCCCCCTCCTGCAGCCCGGAGCGCCACTTTCGCGGCGCTCAGCCGGTCCGCCGCCGGTATTGTTTCAGCCAGGCCTCGGCAAAGCCCAGCACCTCTTCCTCGGTCGACTGCGGCCCGAGGCTGACGCGGATGGCGCAGCGCGCCGCCTCCTCGTCATGACCCATGGCCTGCAGCACGTGGCTCGGACGCAGCTTGCCGCTGGAACAGGCCGAACCGGCACTGACCGCGTAGCCCGCAAGGTCCATCTGCATCACCTGCGTCTCCCCCTTCCAGCCCGGCATCGCGAAGCAGGATGTATTGGGCAGACGCGGAGCGTCATTTCCGACAAAAATAGTCTCTTCCGCGCTATCTGCAATCACATTCTCTAGAATGTTTCTAAGTTTCTCGACCCGCGCCCAGACGCCCTGCTCGAGATCCCGCGCTGCGGCCTCGGCAGCGGCCCCGAAGCCCGCCACGCCGAGCAGGTTCTCGGTGCCCGCGCGCCGGCCCATCTCCTGCCCACCGCCCCTGAGCTGCGCCTCCAGATCGGTGCCACGCCGTAGCACCAGCGCGCCGATGCCCTTCGGTCCGCCCAGCTTGTGGGCCGAAACCAGCGCGGCGGTACAGCCGGCCCAGTTGAAGGCAAAGGGGATCTTGCCGAAGACCTGCGTGGCGTCCACCACCGCGAGCCCCTGCGGCAGCTCCTGCACCACTCCGGTCTCGGAATTCGCCGCCTGCAGCGCGGTGCGCCCGGGCGCGTCCACCTGCACCTGCCCGCGCCCATCGACCGTCAGCACCGGATCGATCCACGCCGCCACCGCGTCATGCTCCACCGGCGCGCCCACGAGGCCCCGCCCGGCGCAGGCCAGCGCCGCGGCCTCGGTGGCGCCGGAGACAAAGATCACCTCCGCCCCGTCGGCCCCGAAGGCCGCCGCCACCTGCCCGCGGGCCCGCTCGAGGAGCCCCTTGGCCGCGCGGCCCTCCGCATGGACAGACGAAGGGTTGCCCATCACGTCCATGGCGGCGATCATCGCCGCGCGAGCCTCCGCCCGCAGCGGCGCAGTGGCGTTCCAATCGAGATAGGCGCGCGTCACGTCAAGCTCCTTGCCGGGCCGCTTGTCCGGCCCATTGTCTTCTCTGGGTCAAAAATACCTCGGGGGAGTCCGCGCTCGCGCGGACGGGGGCAGCGCCCCCTCACCTCCCCGGACGCGACAGGATCAGGCCTCGTCGACCACCGCAAACAGCGAGGGCACCGCCGGGCATGGCGCCAGCGAGTTGCCGACCACGTCCGACAGCCGGGTCTGGTGCAGAAAGACGTAGACATGCGCCGAGAGGCTTTGCCACAGCCGGTTGTTCAGCGATTGCGCGCGGCTGCCCGAGGTCGCGCCCGACGCTCCCGCCCCCTTGTGCATGGCGTCCACCGTCTCGTCCACGGCGCCGAGGATATCGACCACGCGGATTTCCGAGGCCGGGCGCGCCAGGCGGTAGCCGCCACCCGGGCCGCGCACCGACTCGACCAGCCCCGCCCGGCGCAGCTTGACGAAGAGCTGCTCGAGATAGGGCAGCGACACGTCCTGCCGCTTTGAGATATCGCCCAGCGTCACCAGAACGCCGTCCGGCTGCATCGCGATGTCGGTCAGCGCGACCATCGCGTAGCGCCCCTTGGTACTCAGCTTCACGCCACCGCCTCCCTATCGTCTGTCTCGCGCATCCTGCGCCAACCCCGCATCACACTGGCAAAGATTGACCTTGCCAGACCAATTGCATATCTGCAAACGAAGACAACCCGGAGCGCACTCCGGAGTTAGAACCGTTCTAAGGTGCCTGAGCAGTTTCGTCAAGAAAGCCGGGTGCGTGTTGAGGAGCAGATTGCACCTATGCCCGAGGTGATTTTTCCCGGACCCGAAGGCCGTCTTGAAGGCCGCTACCACCCGCAGAAGGAAAGCGACGCGCCGATTGCCATCGTGCTGCATCCGCATCCGCAATTCGGCGGGACGATGAACAACAAGGTCGTCTACAACCTGCACTACGCCTTCTACAATATGGGCTTCACGGTGCTGCGCTTCAACTTCCGCGGCGTCGGCCGCAGCCAGGGCGAGTACGACCAGGGCGTGGGCGAGCTGTCGGATGCCGCCTCGGCGCTCGACTACCTGCAGTCGATGAACAACAACTCCAAGCACTGCTGGGTTGCAGGCTTCTCCTTCGGCGCCTGGATCGGCATGCAGCTGCTGATGCGCCGCCCCGAGATCACCGGCTTCGTCTCGGTCTCGCCGCCGGCCAACATGTACGATTTCTCGTTCCTCGCGCCCTGCCCGGCCTCGGGCCTGATCATCAACGGCACCGCCGATCGCGTGGCACCGCCCGCTGACACCACGTCGCTGGTGAGCAAGCTCAAGGAGCAGAAGGGCATCACCATCACCCACGAGGAGATCGAGGGCTCCGGGCACTTCTTTGAAGAGCCGCACATGGAGACCATGATCGACGGTGTGACTGGCTACGTGAAGCGCCGCCTGACCGAAAGCACCCGCTGAGGAGGCTCTGCCGATGTCCCTGACCCAGGAGCTTGCCGACAAGCTGGCCGAAGACACCTTCAAGGTGATGAAGGCCACTGGAGACGAGCGCTTCTACATGGAAGTGGCCAAGGTCATCGGCGCCTCCTCGACGACGCTCGAGGAGGCCTTCCTCACCTCTGTGCGCGTACGCCTCGCCGAGCAGCGCGCTCGGCGCTTCATCACCGACCGGCTCTCCGAGATCGCCCGCGACAAGGGCGCCTGAACGGGCCCGCCGGTCGATCCCACCATGACCGACGGAGACCGGCCTGATGACTCCATCCCAGAGCGAATCCGCCCGCCTCGACGCCCAGATGGCCTTCCTGATGGAGGCCGACCGGCTCAAGGCGATCACCCGCGCCACCCGCAACCATGACGGCCGGTTCGAGAACTCGGCCGAGCACAGCTGGCACCTCGCACTCTTCGCCTTGGTGCTGGGCGAACACGCGCCCGAAGGCATCTCGGTCGAGCGGGTGATCCGCATGCTTCTGATCCACGACCTGGTCGAGATCGACGCCGGCGACGTGCCATTCTTCGGCGAGGTCGATGAAGCGGCGAAAACCGCCGAGGAAACCGCAGCGGCGGAACGGCTCTTCGGGATGCTGCCGCAAGCGCAGGGCGCGGATCTTCTGGCACTCTGGCACGAGTTCGAGGCCAACGAGACGCCGGACGCCCGCTTCGCCAAGTCGCTCGACCGTTTCCAGCCGCCCAACCTCAACCTCGCGTCCGGTGGCGGCAGCTGGGACGATTACAACGTCACCCATGACGTGTTCGAGGCCCGCATGGGACCGAAGATCCGCCACGGCGCCCCGGCGCTCTGGGACTGGCTGGCGCCGCGCGTCAAAGCCTTCTTTTCCAGACGCTGACACAGCACGAAAAAGGCCAAGACTTTTCGTCCGAAAAGTCTTGGCCGGTGGTGTCCTGCGATGCGCGAAGATTTTTCGTACGAAAAATCTTCAGCCGCGTCATCAGTAGTGGATCGCCCGTCCCCAGGCGTCGAGCACGCTCTCGTGCATCATCTCCGATAGGGTCGGGTGCGGGAAGACCGTGTTCATCAGGTCTTCTTCGGTGGTCTCGAGCTGGCGGCCCACCACGTAACCCTGGATCAGCTCGGTGACTTCCGCGCCGACCATGTGAGCGCCCAGCAGCGCGCCGGTCTTCTCGTCGAACACGGTCTTGACCATGCCCTCGGGCTCGCCGAGCGCGATCGCCTTGCCGTTGCCGATGAACGGGAAGCGGCCCACCTTGATCTTGTAGCCGGCCTCCTTGGCCTGCGCCTCGGTGAGGCCCACGCTTGCCACCTGCGGGTGGCAATAGGTGCAGCCCGCGATGCTGTCGGGATCGACCGCGTGCGGATGACCTCCGGCGATCAACTCCGCCACCATGACACCCTCGTGGCTTGCCTTATGCGCCAGCCACGGCGCGCCGGCCACGTCGCCGATGGCATAGACGCCCTCGATGCCGGTGCGGCAGTGCTTGTCGGTCACCACGTGGGTGCGCTCGACCTTCACGCCCAGCTCTTCGAGCCCCAGCCCCTCGACGTTGCCGACGATGCCCACGGCGGAGATCACCGTGTCGAACTCCTCGGTCGTGGTCTTGCCGTTCTGCTCGATATGCGCGGTGACCTTGCCCTGGCCACGGTCGAGCTTCTTGACCATGGTCTTCTCGCGGATCTTGAGGCCCTGCTTCTCGAACTGCTTCTTGGCGAATTTCGAGATTTCCTCGTCCTCCACCGGCAGGATTCGGTCCATCACCTCGACCACCGTCGTGTCGGCGCCGAGCGTGTGGTAGAAGCTGGCGAACTCGATGCCGATGGCGCCCGAGCCGATCACCAGCAGCTTCTTCGGCATGCGCTTGGGCTGCAGCGCCGCCTTGTAGGTCCAGACCAGATCGCCATCCGCCTCGAGGCCGGGCAGCTCGCGCGCTCGCGCGCCGGTGGCCACGACGATGTTCTTGGCGGTAAGTTCCTCGGTGCCCTTCTCGGTCTTGACCGAGACCTTGCCCTTGGCGGTAATCGTGGCGTCGCCCATGATCGAGGTCACCTTGTTCTTCTTCAGAAGATGGGTGACGCCCGAGTTGAGCTGCTTGGCCACGCCGCGCGAGCGCTTGACCACCGCGTCGAGATCGAAGCCGATCTTCTCGGCCGAAAGGCCGTATTCCTTGGCGCGGTGCATGTAGTGGAAGATCTCGGAAGACCGCAGCAGCGCCTTCGTCGGGATGCAGCCCCAGTTGAGGCAGATGCCCCCCATATGCTCGCGCTCCACGCAGGCCACCTTGAGCCCGAGCTGGGCGCCGCGGATCGCGGCGACATAGCCGCCCGGTCCCGCGCCAATCACGATCATGTCGAAGCTTTGCGAAGCCATGGCTCTCTCCGTCCGTGTCAAATTAGTTTGGCATTAAACCATTTCCCGGAATGCTTCAACGCAAAGCAATCTCGGGCGGCGGGTTTCCTCTCCCTCGCCCCGACTTTGCCCCGGAAAGGGCAAAGCGAAAGGGCCCGTGCGATCACCTTCGCACGGGCCCTGCCGAAATGAAAAGCCTTGATTGTCGGCCGCTAACGGCGCAGTGGATCAGGCCGCCTCCGCCTGCAGCTTACGGATGGTCGTACCGTAGCCGCCCGCCTCGACATAGGCCTTCTCTGCCGCGGTCGAGGCGCGCTCGAGCGCCGCATTGCGGGTCGGGAAGCGGCCGAAATCGCGGATCACCTCGCGATGGGCACGGGCGTGAAGCAGGTTCGAGGCCCCGGTCTCGGGCATGCGCTCCTTCATCAGGCGGATGCAGCGGTCCTGATCGCACAGGTTCTCGGAATGCATCAGCGGCAGGTAGAAGAACTGCCGCGCCGGCTCGTCGATCTTGAGATCCCAGCCGCGCCAGATCGCCTGCTTCGCCGCCGCCATCGCGATCTCGTCGGAGGCGAAGGCGCGTCCGTCGCCCCGGAACATGTTGCGCGGGAACTGGTCGAGCAGCACGATATAGGCCAGTGCCCCGCTCGGGTAGGTCAGCCACAGGCCGAACCGGCCCTCCATCGCCGCCTCCCAGGTCTCTTCGAACTGGTCGCGCACGCGGGCGTCAAGTGCCTCGTCCTGCGCATACCAGCGCTCTTCTCCGACCTCGTCGAGCCAGAATGTCAGTATCTCCTCGGGCCCCTTCATGGCCACATGCTCCTTCTCGCCTCGCCCCTGTTCGAGCGTCATGTAGAGGTTACATTCCACTTCGAACGGAGCAAAAGTAAAATATTCTGTCAATTACGACATTCCGGCAGTGCGAGGACCCTCAGGAGGCCTCGCGCAGAGCCTCGGCTTCGGCTTCAGCCTCGGCCTCGGCGGTCTCGATCGCCAGTTCCTGCGCCACCGCGACGGCCACCGGAGACGAGCTTGGCGACACTGCGGTGTAGGCGCTGGTGTCGTCCACCGAGGGTGCCGCACGCACGGTCATGCGGAAGAAGGCATAGGCGGTGAGGCTCAACAGCAGCACCGCGATCAGGGCAAAGTAAGCCCCGGGCCCAAAGACCTGCATGGCGTAACCGGTGATGATCGGGCCGGCGATGGCGCCCACCCCGTTGACGAAGAGAAGGCCGGCCGAGGCCGCCGCCATGTCGTCATGGTCGAGATAGTCGTTGGTGTAGGCAATCAGCAGCGAATAGAGCGGGTTGGACGCCCCGCCGATCACGAATGCCGCGCCCAGAAGCACCATGAACTGGCCGGTCATTGCGGTCGCGAACACCGCGGCGACACCGCCCAGCAACGCCACGATGGCGACCAGACGGCGGCGGTCCATCCGGTCCGAGAGCCAGCCCAGCGGATATTGCGTGACCAGCGCCCCGACATAGAACGAGGCCACGAACATCGAGATCTGGCTCAGCCGCAGCCCGGCCTCGGCGGCGAACACCGCCGCCATGCCGAACTGCGCGGCAAACACGCCGCCCAGCAGGAAGATGCCGACAAAGCCCAGCGGAGACACGCCGTAGAGCTCACGAAGGCTCATCCGCTTGGTGGTCGCGAAGGCAGGGGTCGGGCTGACCGAGAGCAGAATCGGCGCAAACGCGATGGAAACCAGCACCGAGGGAATGACGAAGAGCAGGAAGCCCGAGGGGTCCGGCACCAGCAGCATCGCCTGCGCCGCGATGATGCCCAGCATCTGCACCATCATGTAGGCCGAGAGCGCCTGCCCGCGGCTTTCATTCGAGGTCGAGTTGTTGAGCCAGCTTTCGGCGGTGACGTAGACGCCGCAATAGCAGAACCCGATGATCATGCGCTCGATGGTCCAAGCCGCGGGATGCGGGAAGGACGGGTAGAGGATCAGCACCGCCGAGATGAACGAGCCCAGCGCGGCGAAGACCCGCACGTGCCCGACGCGGCGGATCATCCCCGGCGTCACCATCGACGCGATCAGGAAGCCGGCGAAATAGGCCGACATGACCACCGACATCGAGAAGGCCGAGAAGCCCTCGCCGCTGCCGCGCACACCAAGAAGCGAGCCCTGCAGGCCGTTGCCCAGCATCAGCAGCAACATCCCCAGAAGCAGGGCCCAGGAATGTTTGAACACGTCGAGCATGGCGGCTCTCCTTGGTGCGTCGTCTTGCGTCTTGCCCACGCAGTGCGGCGGCGATTCCGTTTCGCCAGAGCCGTGGCATCAGGCACTGCCAAACGCAAGCACAGAGCGCCTAAGGAATCAGCAAAGATGAATCGCCGTAGGAGAAGAAACGATAGCGCTCCGAGATGGCATGTTCGTAAATGCCCATCATCCGCTCGCGCCCCATCAGCGCCGAGACCAGCATCATCAGCGTCGATTTGGGGAGGTGGAAGTTGGTCATCAGCGCATCGGTGACGCGGAACGCGAAGCCCGGATAGATGAAGATATCGGTCACACCCTGCCACGCCGCGATGGCGCCGCTGTCGCGCGCCGCCGTCTCCAGCAGCCGCAGCGCCGTGGTGCCCACCGGGATCACCCGCCCGCCCGCCGCCTTGGTGGCGGCGATCTCGGCGGCGGCGCTCTCGCTCACCTCGCCCCACTCTCCGTGCATCTTGTGGGTGGTCACGTCGTCGACCTTGACCGGCAGGAAGGTGCCCGCCCCCACATGCAGCGTCACCTTGGTGAAAGCGACGCCATGCGCCTCGAGCGCGGCCAGCAGGCCTGCGTCGAAATGCAGGCTGGCGGTGGGCGCGGCCACCGCGCCCGTGCGCTCGGCCCAGACGGTCTGGTAGTCGGTCTTGTCCTGCGCGTCGGCGGCGCGCTTGGCGGCGATGTAGGGCGGCAGCGGCATGGCGCCCGCCTCGGCCAGTGCCGCGTCGAAATCCTCGCCCTCGAGATTGAAGCGCAAGAGCCCCTGCCCGTCCTCGCGCGCCTCGAGCGTGGCCGACAGCGCCTCGGAGAACACCACCGTCTCGCCTTCGCGCAGCTTCTTCAGCGGCTTGACCAGCGCCGCCCAAAGCCCGCCCGGGCGCGGCTCGAGCAGCGTGATCTCGATCTGCGCCTGCGTCACGCCCTGCGCGCTCTCGCGCGTGCGCGCCCCCGAAAGCCGCGCCGGGATCACCTTGGTGTCGTTCAGCACCAGCCGGTCGCCGGGCCGCAGCCATTGCGTCAGGTCGCGCACCACCGCGTCGGTGATCGTGTCACCCTCGGCCACCAGCAGCCGCGCCGACGAGCGTGGGTTGGCGGGGCGGGTCGCGATCAGCTCATCGGGCAGATCGAAATCGAAATCGCTCAGGTGCATGGGGCCTCTCGGGTCGGGGGTGGTCTTACTGGCTGACGCTGGGGGGCGGGCGGCGGAAGATGTCACGGAAGATGCCCGGGGTGAAGGCCGAAAGCGGGTTCACCGAGACCTGCGGATCGCTGGCCGCGCCGCGCAGGTTGAAGTTGAAGCCGATCAGGCCCTCGCCCTTGCGGGCAAAGAGCTGGCCGATGCCGTTGAGGATATAGATCGGCGACAGCACGCCCTGCATGTCCATCCGCTTGTCGGCGAGGCTGTAGAACCCGTCCATCGAGATCCCCATCGAGGGGCCGATGGCGCTCGACCGGGTCAGCACCACCTGCCGCGGGCTCAGGCGGAAGCGCGCCTCGACCTCGGTGAAATAGATCCCCGATCCGTTCAGCTCGTCGAGCAGCCCCACCACCGAGATCGCGTCAAGCAGCCCGGTGATGGCGGGCGCGTCCTGCAGCCGGGTCTCGCGGATCACGAGATTGCCGTCATAGGTGCCGTCCTGCCCGCGCACTGGCACCAGCGTGAGATCGAAGGTGCCGTCCTTGACGTTGTTGAACACCCCGGCGCCGGCCAGCACGTCGCCGGCATCGCGGGCGCGGATGCGGATGGCGCTGCCGCCGTTCTGCGGCACCAACGCCCCGTTGATCTCGGCCCGGCCGAGATCGGCGGTGAAATCCCCGGTCAGCCCGCCGGCATCGCGGAATCGTCCCTCGAAGCCGGTGACCGCGATGCTGTCCGAGACCTGAAGCCGGTCGAGGCTGATCTGCATCGGCCCCGTCGCCGCGCCCCCGCTTCCGCCACCCTGCCCGAACGGCGCGCTGCGCATGTCGACCCGACCGCCGTTCAGGGTGATCGCCGGCGGCGCCCCGCGCCCCTGCGCCGTCAGCACCACGGAACTGTCGAGCCAGCCCCCGACCCGCAGCCGCGGCAATTCCAGCCGTCCGAAGCTGCCATCGGGGTTGAGCCGCACCCGCCCCTCCGCCTCGAGCCCCGCGCCCGACAGCGCCAGCCGCTCGATCTGCACCGGTTGCCCAAGCGCCCCGGTCACCTCGAGCGCGCCGGTCTGCTGCTGCGAGAGTCGCCAGCCGAGCTGCGGCAGCGACAGGCCCACCCCGGCCAGCGACGAGTTCAGCGCAAAGCGCGGCGTCTCGCCCGGCGCGAGATCGATGCTCAGCGCCGCGCGTCCCTGCCCCGAGATCGTCCCCGGCGCCAGCGTCAGCCCCAGCGCCTGCGCCACCGGCTCGGACAGCACGATCCCGCCCTCGACCGAGCTGCCGGCACCGGGCTCGAGCGATTGCGACCAGCCGCCCTCGAAGGGCACGCCGTCGAAATCCACCGCGCCCGAGATCGTCACCCGGTCATCATCGACCGCCAGCGCCAGCCGCTCGGCAGCCAGCGTCTTGCCCGCCACCACCTGGTCGCTCGAGACGTCGCTCAGCGTGCCGGTGATGTCGATCGTCATGTCCTCGCGCTTCACGCCCTTCATCAAGGGCATCAAGATGGTGCCGCCGATCTCGACATCGCCATCTCCCAACGCCACCGGCCTGCGGGCCTTCTGCATGATCTCGAGCTTGGGGCTGTCGATGTACGAGAGCGCCGCCACCAGAGGACCACGCGCCGAAAGCGTCAACTCGCCGGTGGCGGGCTTCTCGCGCATGTCGCGGATCACGAAGCGGCTTCCCGCCCCTTCAATCTCTCCGCCCTCGGGCGGGATCACCTTGCCGGCCTCGACGGTGACTGCGAGCCGGTGGTCGTAGATCGTGAGCTGCCCCTCGGCCCCGGTGAGCCGCGGCAGGTTGCGCGCGTAGGTCAGCTCGCCCCCGGTGATGCGCGCGTCGATATAGGTTTCCGGCTTCTCTCCCGGCGCCTTGCGCACCGAGAAGATGCCATCCTCGATGCCGCCGGCATGGACGTTGTCGGCCACCCATTTGCGCGGCTTGTCCTGGATCCGTTCCGGCCAGTAGGACAGCAGCGTCTCGTGATCCATCTGCGCGATCTGTCCGTCGAGCGCCAGCCGCCAGCCCTCGCTCTCGGCGCTCAGCTCGCCGGAAAGCCGCAGTGGCAGGGCCGGGTCGCTGCTGCGGAAGCGACCAAGCTCGAAGCGGAACGGCGCAAAGCCCAGCCGCCAGTCAAGCTCGGCCCCGTCGAGCGTGAAGGGCGTGTCGAAGATGCCCTCCGCATCGGCCTCGAAGCGGCTTACCCGGAACTGGCCGGTCATGCCGTCGGGCCAGCCGGTCTCGGCGCCGTGCAGCACCGCACGCCCGTCCGAGATCACCGTGCCGACGGCGCTCTGGACGGTGATCTCGTCGAAGCTCAGCGCCTGACTGGCCGGATCATAGGAGAAATAGGTGCGCGCCAGCCCGAACGGGATCGGCTGGGTGCGGGGGTTGGGCTGCAGAACGCCTGCGCCGATCTGCAGCGTCGCGTTCAGCGCGCCAAGCTCGCCGGTCTCGGTCATGGTGCCGCGCAGCGCCCCCGAGATCGGTGCCCTGAGGCCGCTTAGCCAGACCAGCGCCGGGCTCTGGGTCGCGATGTCCTGCGCCGGCAGCGCGCTGAGGTTCATGCCGAACTGCGCCGATTGCTCACCGATCACGCTCTCCGCGTTGAGCGCCAGCGTCGCCGCGACATCGCCGGCCCCAAGCAACGCCACATCCCCCGCGAGCCGCAGCGTGCCGTCCTCGCGTGTCAGGCTCAGCCGGCCGCCATCCGCGGTCCAGCCGCGCCCCGCGCGGGCGTCCTCGTAGCGAATGGTCAGCGCCTCGGCCTCGATGCGGCGCAGGCTGTCGAACCGCGGATCCGACAGCGCCGCGTCGATCTGCGCGATAATCGTCGGGATGTCCGGGGCCTTGGTGTCGGAGGAGAACGCATCGCCAAGCGCCAGCCCGACCCTGCCCTCCCGGTCGCGGCGCAGGCTCATGCTGGCCCCGGCAAGGCTCACCCGGCCGAGCTGCAGCTCGCCACGCAGCAGCGGCAGCGGATCGAGCCCGGCGCGCAGATCCGCCAGCGTTGCCACCGGCACGCCGTCGCTGGTCTGCAGGTCCACATCCGAAAGCACCACCCGGGCCAGACCGTCCCGCTCGACCAGAACCGACACGTCGCCGAAATCGATGGTCAGGCCCGGTAGCGCCTCGTCGAGTCGCGCTTCGATGCTCTCTCGCAGCCAGTCCGGGGCCGAAAGGGGCCGGCCCACCAGCACCAGCGCCGCGCCCCCCGCGATCAGCGCCAGCACCATGACGACCAGGAGCCCCCCGGCCAGCAGGCGCAGGCCGCGACGCCGCTTGCGCGCCGGCGGCGCGGCAGGTTCCGGCGTCTCGTGGTCCTCTGTGGTCACTGGTGATGCGGCCCGTTGCTTTGCTTTGTGTTCACGGCGTTCTACACCGAAGGTCAGGAATTGAGAAACAGCAAGACCGGAGCCTTCGACATGAGCGACATCGCCCCCGACTTCACCCTGCCCTCGACCGAGGGCGCCGACGTCACCCTTTCGGCCCTGCGCCCCGCCCCCGTGGTGCTGTTCTTCTACCCGCGCGACGACACCTCGGGCTGCACCAAGGAGAACGAGGAGTTCAGCGCCCTGCTGCCGGAGTTCGAGGCCGCGGGGATCAAGGTCTTCGGCCTGTCGAAGGACAGCCTCGCCAGCCACGAGAAATTCATGAAGAAGAAGGCGCTGACCGTGCCGCTGCTCTCCGACGAAGGCTCCGAGGTCTGCGAGGCCTACGACGTCTGGAAGGAGAAAAAGATGTACGGCAAGACCTTCATGGGGATCGAGCGCAGCACCTTCGTAATCGACGCCGAGGGCAAGATCGCCAAGGAATGGCGCAAGGTGAAGGTGCCGGGCCATGCCGCCGAGGTGCTCGAGGCCGCCAAGGCGCTCTGAGAGACGGATGGCGGACGCGAAAGGACAGGCCGGCATGACCAAGACCCTGAGCGAGATGGCGGTGGAGGTGCTCACCACCGCCGACGGGCGCGCCAAGACAGCGTTGAGCCATGCACATGCGAACGCATGGCGCGCCGCGCGCGAGGCCGGCACGCCGATCCCGTTGGGAAAGGCCGCGCCGCCGCTGCGCCCGTCACGCCCCGAAAAGCCCGAGCTTCTCGATCCGCGCGACGTGCCCAAGCGCAAGCCCGGCTCGGAAAAGGGCCGCATCGCGCTGCTGCACGCGGTGGCGCATATCGAGCTCAACGCCGTCGACCTGCACTGGGACATCATCGCCCGCTTCACCGACACGCGCTTCCCGCTCGGCTTCTACGACGACTGGGTGCGCGCGGCGGACGAGGAGTCCAAGCATTTTAACCTGATGTGCGACTGTCTCGAGGCGCAGGGCAGCTTCTACGGTGCCCTGCCCGCCCATGCCGGCATGTGGCGCGCCGCCGAAGACACCGCCGAGGACCTGCTGGGCCGCCTTGCCGTGGTTCCAATGGTACTCGAGGCGCGCGGGCTCGACGTGACGCCCGGCATGATAGACCTGTTCCGCCGCGCAGGCGCCGACGATGCCGTGGCCGCGCTCGAGACCATCTACGCCGAAGAGGTCGGCCACGTGGCCTATGGCTCAAAGTGGTTCCACTTCCTCTGCGGCCGCCACGAGCTCGACCCCAAGGACGTGTTCCACGATCTCGTGCGGCGCTATTTCCACAGCACGCTGAAGCCGCCCTTCAACGACGAGAAGCGCGCCGAAGCGGGTCTGCCGCTGGATTTCTACTGGCCTCTGGCCGAGGAATAATCGCTTGCAGGCGAACGTCCCGGGCAACAATGACGAAATATTGAGCGCCCGGAACCCCTTGGTGTCGGCGGTTTTTCGCCACCCAAGCGCGATTCCGCCGCGGCAAAACCACGGCAAGCCCAAAATTGTTGCGATTTTGTCGCTGCCTCTTTACCCCCTTGCCAAGACGTCGGGTGGGGAACCGGCGCATTGGAACTTGGACGGGAACAGGGGACAAATACGGTGAGAACGCGTTTCGCGATCAGAACCCATGCGCTGCTAGAGCGCGTTTTTCCAGAACGTCGGGTGTTTCTGAAATCGGACACCGACACACGCTTCATCCGGCTGCGCTCGGAGACGCAGGCCGTGGCCGCTCTCGGAGCGGGCCTGGTGGTCGCCTGGACCATCGTCGCCACTGCGATCCTGCTGATGGACAGCATCAGCGCCGGGAACTTCCGGGAACAGGCCAAGCGCGACCAGATCACCTACCAGCGCCGGCTCAACGAGCTCTCGCAAGAGCGTGACACCCGCACGGCGGAATCGCTCGCCGCGCAGGAACGCTTCAGCACAGCGCTCGAGCAGGTTTCGGCGATGCAGGGCAAGCTGCTCGACAGCGAGGCCCGCCGGCGCGAGCTCGAGACCGGCATCGATGTGATCCAGGCCACGCTGCGCGAGACCATGAAAGAGCGCGAGGATGTCAATGACCGCCTCGCCGCACTCGAGACCCAGATCGAGGGGGGCGACGTGGCCGTCGCTGGCGGCAACGAGGCGGATGGCACGCTCGACCTGCTGGCCGAGGCACTGGCCCGGACCGCCGAGGAGCGCGACCAGGTGGTCGCCGATGCGCAGGACGCGCTGGTGCGCGCCGACGAGATCGCCACCGAGCTGCGCCTGATGGAAGAGAAGAACGACCGCATCTTCCGCCAGCTCGAAGAGGCGATGACCGTCTCGGTCAAGCCGCTCGACAAGATGTTCTCCGATGCCGGGATGGACCCCGACCGCATCATCAGCCAGGTTCGCCGCGGCTATTCCGGCCAGGGAGGCCCTCTGACCCCGCTGACCTTCTCGACCCGCGGCGAGGAACCCTCCGCCGACATGGAGCGTGCCAACCGCATCCTCGGCGAGATGGACAAGCTCAACCTCTACCGCATCGCCGCCGAGAAGGCGCCCTTCGCCACGCCGCTGAAGGATCCCTTCCGCTTCACCTCGGGCTTCGGCCGCCGCTGGGGCCGCCTGCACGCGGGCACCGATTTCGCCGCGCCGCATGGCACGCCGATCTACTCGACCGCCGATGGCGTCGTGACCCATGCGGGCTGGATGTCGGGCTATGGCCGGCTGGTAAAGATCAAGCACGAGTTCGGAATCGAGACCCGCTACGCGCACATGTCCAAAATCCGCGTGAAGGTCGGCCAAAGGGTCTCGCGCGGGGACCGTGTTGGTGATATGGGAAATACCGGACGGTCGACCGGGACGCATCTTCATTACGAGGTCCGCGTCGGAGGCGAACCTGTGAACCCCATGATCTACATCAAGGCTGCAAACGATGTTTTCTAAGAGCAAGATCAACGAGCCCGGCCCCAAGGCCGAGGACAACGCACCGAAGCCGGCCGCCGAAGCTCCGCGCGCGCCCAGCGGCGACTTCAAGCCGTCGACCCCGCCGAAGGCGAAGCCGCCGGCATCGGTGCTGTCGAGCGATCTTCACATCACCGGCAACCTCAAGACCACCGGCGACATCCAGGTCGAAGGCACGGTCGAGGGCGACATCCGCGCCCACCTGCTGACCATCGGCGAGAGCGCCACCATCAAGGGCGAAGTCGTCGCCGACGACGTCGTCATCAACGGCCGCATCGTCGGCCGCGTGCGTGGCCTCAAGGTCCGCCTCACCGCCACCGCGCGGGTCGAGGGCGACATCATCCACAAGACCATCGCGATCGAGAGCGGCGCGCATTTCGAAGGCTCCGTGCAGCGTCAGGACGACCCGCTGTCGTCCCGCGGCAAAGGCGCCCCCGCCCCGGCGGCAGCACCGGCCCAGCAGCAGGCACCGGCAGCTCCGCAGGGTCAGGGCAGCTAAGCTCTCCCCTCCGAAGGTCATTCGAAACGCCGGGCCCCGCGCCCGGCGTTTTCTTTTGCGCCACCGAGATGCGGCATGCTGCGCTCATCCGGACAGCCAGTCGCGAACACGAAAACGGCGCCGCAATCGCTTGCGGCGCCGCCTCATTTTCCGGTTGGGACCAGCCTCAGTGCGCGGTCGCGCCCGCGGCCGTGTCTTCGCCCTTGGCCAGGGCCGCGGCGGCCTCTTCGGCCTCCTCGTCCCACTCGATGGGCTCGGGCTTGCCGATCAGCGCAATCTCGAGCACTTCCGACACGTGCTTGACGGGGATGATCTCGAGCCCCTCCTTCACGTTGTCGGGCAGCTCGGCCAGATCCTTCTCGTTCTCTTCGGGAATGAGAACGGTCTTGATCCCGCCGCGCAGCGCCGCGAGCAGCTTCTCTTTCAGGCCCCCGATGGCCGAGGCGTTGCCCCGCAGCGTGACCTCGCCGGTCATGGCGATGTCCTTGCGGACCGGCAGCCCGGTGAGCACCGAGACGATCGCCGTCACCATCGCAAGACCGGCCGAGGGGCCATCCTTGGGCGTCGCGCCATCGGGCACGTGCACGTGGATGTCCCACTTGTCGAAGCGCGGCGGCTTGACCCCGATCTGCGGCGCGATGGAGCGCACATAGGAGGACGCGGCCTCGATGCTCTCCTTCATCACGTCGCCGAGTTTACCGGTGGTCTTCATGCGCCCCTTGCCGGGCAGCTTCAGCGCCTCGATGTGCAGCAGGTCGCCCCCCACGGAGGTGTAGGCAAGCCCCGTCACAACGCCGATCTGGCTCTCGTCCTCGGCCAGGCCGTAGCGGTACTTCCGAACGCCGAGGAAATCGTCGAGGTTCTCCGGCGTCACCGTGACCTCTTCGGTCTCCTTCTTGACGATCTTGGTCACCGCCTTGCGGGCCAGGCGCGCGATTTCGCGCTCGAGGTTCCGCACCCCGGCCTCGCGGGTGTAGTAGCGCACAATGTCGGTCAGCGCTTCGTCGGTGAGCGTGAACTCGCCCTTCTTGAGCCCGTGGGCCTTGATCTGCTTGCTCAGCAGGTGGCGCTTGGCGATCTCGGTCTTCTCGTCCTCGGTGTAGCCCGAGAGCGGGATGATCTCCATCCGGTCAAGCAGCGGCCCCGGCATGTTGTACGAGTTCGACGTGGTGACGAACATCACGTTCGAAAGGTCGTACTCCACTTCGAGATAGTGATCGACGAAGGTGCCGTTCTGCTCGGGGTCGAGCACTTCCAGCATTGCCGAGGCCGGGTCGCCACGGAAGTCCTGCCCCATCTTGTCGATCTCGTCGAGCAGGATGAGCGGGTTCGTGGTCTTGGCCTTCTTCAGCGCCTGGATGATCTTGCCCGGCATCGAGCCGATATAGGTCCGGCGGTGACCGCGGATCTCGGACTCGTCGCGCACGCCACCCAGCGAGATGCGGATGAACTCGCGCCCGGTGGCCTTGGCCATCGACTTGCCGAGCGAGGTCTTACCGACACCCGGAGGGCCGACGAGACAGAGGATCGGGCCCTTGAGCTTCTGGCTGCGCGCCTGCACCGCGAGATACTCGACGATGCGTTCCTTGACCTTCTCGAGGCTGTAGTGATCGTGATCGAGCACGTCCTGCGCCCGGCCCAGATCCTTCTTCACGCGCGACTTGGTGCCCCACGGGATCGACAGCATCCAGTCGAGATAGTTGCGCACCACGGTGGCCTCGGCCGACATGGGCGACATGTTGCGCAGCTTCTTGAGCTCGGCATCGGCCTTCTCGCGGGCCTCTTTCGACAGCTTCGTGGCCTCGATGCGCTCGGCCAGTTCGTTGACCTCGTTCTGGCCATCCTCGCCATCGCCGAGTTCCTTCTGAATGGCCTTCATCTGCTCATTCAGGTAGTACTCGCGCTGGGTCTTCTCCATCTGGCTCTTGACGCGGGTCTTGATCTTTTTCTCGACCTGCAGAACCGACAGCTCACCCTGCATCAGGCCATAGACCTTCTCCAGCCGCTCGCTGATCGGCAGCGTCTCCAGAAGCTCCTGCTTCTGCTCCACCTCGATGCCGAGATGGCCCGCGACGAGGTCGGCCAGCTTCGCCGGCTCGGTGGTCTCGGAGACCGCCGAGAGCGCCTCTTCGGGGATGTTCTTCTTGACCTTCGCGTAGCGCTCGAACTCTTCACCGACGGTGCGCACAAGCGCCTGGATGGCGGCGGGATCGCCGGGCATCTCGGACACGTGCTCGGCCTTGGCCTCGAAGAACTCCTCGTTCTCGAGATACTCGGTGATCTTCACGCGGCTCTGGCCCTCGACCAGCACCTTGACGGTGCCGTCGGGCAGCTTGAGCAGCTGCAGCACGTTGGCCAGCACGCCGGCGCGGTAGATGCCGTCGCTGGTCGGGTCGTCGACCGCGGGGTCGATCTGGGCGGCAAGCAGGATCTGCTTGTCGTCGGCCATGACCTCCTCGAGTGCCTTCACCGACTTCTCGCGCCCCACGAAGAGCGGCACGATCATGTGCGGGAACACGACGATGTCGCGCAGCGGCAGCACGGGATAGGAGGAATTGAGAGGCTGTTGCATTAGCATTCCTTCGTCTTGGCAGGATGGCCCGGCCCCGGTTCTCCGGCGGCTCCCGCCATCCCCTGTCTCGGAGCTTTAAGGTGGGGTCGTGCCCTTCGGAAATCAACCGCGCCACCCTCCGGTCGACGCAGCATGACGAAGCGGGCCAGCGGCTGCAAGGCGACTTTTGCGTGACGGTGGCGAAAACGCGGACCCGAACCGGCACCACGCCGCACGGCTGCACAAGGAGGAACGGATGCGGCCCGTCAGGGCCGCATCCGCCGGTTCGCTCAGGTCTCGGGCGCGTCCTTGCCCTGCGACTGTGCGGCTTTCATCCGCGCCAGAAGCTCGGCCTTGCCTGCCTTGCCGGCAGTGGCGACCTTGCCCTTGGGCGCGTCCTTGTGGCGGTCGTAGCGCGGGGCGTTGCTGCCCGGGCGCGCGCCGCCCGATTTCGAGTAATCCATGTTCCGGCTCCTTGCCGCGAGTGCAGGCCCGTCTCATGCCGCAAGGCGCGGGCCCGCACAAGCATAACCGGATCAGGCCGCCTCGTCTTCCAGCGTCGGATAGTCGATCAGGCCCTCGGCGCCACCACCGTAGAAGGTGCTCTGGTCACCCTCGTTGAGCGGCGCCTCCCGGCGCAGGCGGTCGACCAGATCCGGGTTCGCGATGAACGGCCGTCCGAAGGCCACCAGATCCGCCTTGCCCTCGGCCACGGCACTGACCGCCATTTCGCGATCATAGCCGTTGTTGCCCATGTAGGGTCCCTCGAAGAGCTTGCGCAGGGCGTCGATGCTCTGGCCTTCCTCGAGCTCGCGCGAGCCGCCGGTGGCGCCTTCGACCATGTGCAGATAGGCGAGGCCATAGGCGTTGAGCTTGGGCACCACGTATTCGAAATCCGCCTGAGGATCGGCATCGTCGATGCCGTTCGCCGGCGAGAAGGGCGACAGGCGCAGGCCGGTGCGGTCGCCGCCGATCTCGTCGGTCACTGCATCGAGCACCTCGAAGAGGAAGCGGGCGCGGTTCTCGATCGCGCCGCCATAGGCGTCGTCACGCCGGTTGGCGCCGGTCTTGAGGAACTGGTCGATCAGGTAGCCATTGGCGCCGTGCACCTCGACCCCGTCGAACCCGGCCTTGATCGCCAGCGCGGCAGCCTTGCGGTAATCCTCGACCGTGGCCCTGATCTCGGCCTCGGTCAGGGCGCGCGGCTCGGACGTGTCCTCAAAGCCGTTCTGCGTGAAGGTCTGCACGCCTGCGGCAATCGCCGAGGGCGCCACCGGCGCCTGCCCGTCCGGCTGCAGCGAGGTGTGCGAGATGCGGCCCACATGCCAGAGCTGCACGACGATCTTGCCGCCGGCCTCGTGCACCGCGTCGGTCACGCGCTTCCACGCCGCGGCCTGCGCCTCGGTGTGGATGCCCGGCGTCTGGATATAGCCCTTGCCGGCGGGCGAGATCTGCGTCGCCTCGGTGATGATCAGGCCGGCGCCGGCGCGCTGGCGGTAATACTCCACATGCAGGTCGTTGACGGTGCCGTCCTCATCGTCGGCACGGTTGCGGGTCAGCGGCGCCATCACGATGCGATTGCTCATCGCGATGCCACCGGCGGTAAACTTGCTGAACAGGGCTTCGGTCATGGTCATGTCCTTTCGCGCTCGGGCCCGGAAGCGGGCCCCCCTTGGTTCGGAGGCAGGACATAGGTGCTTTCTGCGCCGCGACAACGCAGGGCCGCGTTGCAGCATGCACATGGGCTGTTCACCCGTGCAGGGGTGTTCTGAAACCGCACACCGAACCATCATCGACAGAAGAACGGCGCGCCCTCGTGAGGCGCGCCGCAAACATGGTTCTCCTGGACGGAACGCGTCAGTCGTCCCATTCCGGAAGGTCTTCGAGCTCTTCCTCGGTCAGCAGCGTGCTGTAGTTTCCGGCGTCGAAGGTCAGGTCCTCGAGCGAGACGACGATGTCCTCGTCTCCGATATCGAGGAACCCGCCGGCCTCGACCACGGCTGCCACCGGGATGCCGGTGACATCGACGAGGATCTCCTCGATCTCGCCGATCTTGTTGCCATCGGGGCCCATCACGTCCGCGTCATCGACGCTGTAGAGGTTGGACATGTCGACGCTCTGCGCCGCGGCGGCGCCGGTCATAAGGATCAGGGAGAGGGCGGGAAGAGTGATGTGGCGCATGGGGCCTCCTGTAACTTGCGTGTCAGGATCTCAATGCGGAGGACCGTGCCCGGGTTCCGCTCGCGGCCCCGGCACGGCGGTTCCATGCCCCACGGCGCGCTCGGCGCCGATGGGCGCGCTCTCAGAGGCGCTCGATATCGCCCTCGGCACGGCCGGCGTGGAACACAGCCTCCCAGGCATCGAACCGGCCCTCGGCGATGGCCCCACGCATCCCGTCCATGATGTCCTGGAAATATTGCAGGTTGTGCCAGGTCAGCAGCATCCCCGAAATCATCTCGTGCGAGCGGAACACGTGGTGCAGGTAGGCGCGCGAATAGCCGGTGCAGGCCGGGCAGGAACAGTGTTCGTCCAGCGGCCGCGGATCATCGGCGTGGCGGGCGTTCTTGATGTTGACCACGCCGCGCCGGGTGAAGGCCTGCCCGGTGCGCCCCGAGCGGGTCGGCAGCACGCAGTCCATCATGTCGATGCCGCGCTTGACCGCGCCGACGATGTCGTCGGGCTTGCCAACGCCCATCAGGTAGCGCGGCTTGTCCACCGGCAAGGTGTCCGGCGCGTGATCGAGACAGCCGAACATCGCCTCCTGCCCCTCGCCCACCGCGAGCCCGCCCACGGCGTAGCCGTCAAAGCCGATCTGTGTCAGCGCCTTGGCGCTCTCCTCGCGCAGGTCCGGCTCGAGCCCGCCCTGCTGGATGCCGAAGAGCATGTGCCCGGGCCGGTCGCCGAAGGCATCGCGCGAGCGCTGTGCCCAGCGCATCGACAGGCGCATGCTCTCCTCGAGCCGCTTGCGGTCGGCTGGCAGTGCCGGGCATTCGTCGAAACACATCACGATGTCCGAGCCCAGCAGGCGCTGGATCTCCATCGAGCGCTCGGGGGTAAGCATGTGCTTGGAGCCGTCGATATGGCTGCGGAAGCTGACCCCCTCCTCGGTGAGCTTGCGCAGATCCGCGAGGCTCATCACCTGGAACCCGCCCGAGTCGGTCAGGATCGGCCGGTCCCAATTCATGAACTGGTGCAGCCCGCCCAGCCGCGCGATGCGCTCGGCGGTGGGGCGCAGCATCAGGTGATAGGTGTTGCCCAGCAGGATGTCGGCCCCGGTGGAGCGGACCTGCTCGGGCAGCATCGCCTTGACGGTGGCAGCGGTGCCCACCGGCATGAAGGCCGGGGTGCGGATCTCGCCACGCGGGGTCGAGATCACGCCGGTGCGCGCCTTGCCGTCGGTGGCGTGGAGGGTGAAGGAGGTGGTGCTCATGCCTCTGCTCTGCCCCAAAGCGCAGGCTTTGCCAAGCCCGCAGCATCGGCACAGCGCCCCTGCCGCCGCAGCGCAACGTCAGGAAACGCCGCGCATTGTAAATTTATAGGTCGCGTTTACACCTGTGCCCGATCCTGCCCTGACACCCAACGGAACGGAGTTTTCCCTGCATGAACCGACCCTTCGCGCTTGCCTTCGCTGTTGCCATGATCTCGCTCACCCCCGCGGCGCAAGCCGCCAACACCGCCTTCGGCCCCAGCCAGAAGACGCTGCGCGCCAACAACGCGAACCCCCATCCCGGCGCATCCTACCAGGGCCAGGTCTATGTCACTCCCGGCGGCTGTTCGTATTCGCGGGCGCAGGTGCCGGGCTACAAGCCCACGTGGCACCTGATCCGCAACGGCGCGGCGGCCGGTCTCACCAACGCCCATCGCCGCTGCCCGACCATGCTGGGCGATTACGAGCGTCTCTGACGCCCGCGTCCCCGCTGCACCACCACGCCCGGAAAGCGCGCCGCCACGATTGCGCGGCGCGCGATCCCGCGCCACTCTCCGCGCCATGAGCAGCGACGACCCCAGCGACGAGACAAGCAAGAGCAATCGGCCCACCTGGCCCGGCGGCATCGATGCGGTGCTGACCCAGATGGAGGGCCGGCGCGACGCCATCACCTATGCTAGAGGCGAGGCCCCGCCGCCCGCCGATCTCGACCTCGCCCCGCTGGCCTTGCAGATCGTCGCCGACCCCGAAGATGATCCGTCCGAGGACCGCCCCTTCCGCTCCAGCTATCATCGCAAGCGTTTCGACCTGCGCCGAGAGCTGCAGGGCCAGAGCGAGCTGGTGTTTCTCAACGGCCTGCTCATCGCCCATCTGCGCAAGCGCGACTTCCCCACGCACCTGCCCGCGCTCTTCCATCGGCTCTGGGCCGAACAGGGCGCGCATCTGCTCGACACCCTCGATCCGCGCTGGCTGGTTTCGGCCGTCACCACCTTCGGCGATCACGGGCTGACCGCCACGCAACGCTCGGTCGGGCTGGCGCTGACCGTGCTCTTCGGCACCATGAAGCTCTACGAAACCGAGCGGCTCTATTCGGGCCAGCCCGCCGACCGACCCTTTGCGCTCGACCGCAAGGCAGGCGGCAAGCTGCCGCTGAACATGGACGCCTATTCCATCGTCAATGGCGGGCTCGACGTGAACATGATCGGGCGGCTCTGGATGGAGGCCGAGGCGGACCCGGTGATCGCCCCCCTCGCCCACCACCTGCTCGATCTGCTGATCCACGATGATCGCACGCTGTTCCGCCGGCTGATGGTCATGCGCAACCGCAAGGCCCGCCAGACGCCCGAGCCCGCCCCCGGCAAGCGCCCCGGCAACCCCGCCCCGGTGCCTGCCGAGACTGCGTCTCTCACGCCCGAGACCCTGCGCTGGGGGCTGGTCTCGACGATCCGTGCGCCTCTGCCCGTCATTGCGCGGTTCGCCGCCCATCATCTCGAGCTCGGCGCCCAGGCGCTGCACATCTATCTCGACGCCCCCGAGGCCGAGACCGCCGCCTTTCTCGAACGCCACCCGAGGATCCACGTCACCCGCTGCGACGACGCGTGGTGGCAGGCAACCGGCAAGCCCCGCCCCGAGGCGCACCAGCTGAGGCAGGCCCACAACGCCACCCGCTGCCTGCGCGCTGTGCACGATGAGCTCGACTGGCTCGGCCATATCGATGCCGACGAGTTCCTGCTCAGCGACCGCCCGGTGGCCGAGCTGCTCTCCGAGGTCTCGCGCGGCCACGCGCTGGCCCGCGTGGCGCCGGTGGAAGCGCTGGCAAACGACGCGGGCTGGCCGGTGCATTTCAAGCGCACCCATCACCACGCCGGGCAGAAGAAGGCGGTGCTGCAAGAGATCTACCCGACCTTCGGCATGCATCTTTATGGCGGTTTCCTGAGCCACACCTCCGGCAAGGTCTTTGCCCGCACCGGCATCCCCGAGACCCGTCTCGGCATCCACACGCTGAAATACCGCGGCGAGGATGCCAGCAACCGCGCCAAGCTCGAAGGCATCCACCTCGTCCACCTGCACGCACCCAGCTGGCAGCACTTCCGCGACCACCTCGCCTTCCGCCGCACGCAGGGCTCCTACCGGGCGCGCTCCGAGCGGAAAGAGATGGGACAGGCCAACCTGATCGCCTTTCTTGCAGGGGAAGAGGGCGAGGACGGGCTGCGGATGCTCTTCGACGAGGTCTGCGCCGACACCCCCGAGCTGCGCGCACGCCTTGCCGCGCATGACATGCTGCTGACCCGCGCCTTCGATCCAGATGCGGCTGTGGCGCGGATCTTCGGGGCGCTGCCATGATCCGCTGGGGCACCGTCACCACCACCAACGCCGCCCTGCCCGAGATCCTCGACTTCGCCGCCTGGCATCTCGAGCTCGGGGCGCACCGGCTTTACCTCTATCTCGACGATGCCATGCCAGAGGCGGAGGAGAGGCTGGCCGCCCACCCCAAGATCCGGGTCTTTCGCACCGATGATGCCTGGTGGGCCAAGCGCAACGGGCGGCCGAAAAAGCATCAGGTCCGGCAGAGCGCCAACGCCCGCCACGCCAACAATCGCAAACCCGAGGTCGACTGGCTCGCCCATATCGACACCGACGAGTTCCTGCTGCCCTCGCGCCCCGTGGCCGAGGAGCTGGCCGCCCTGCCCGAGAGCTGCCTCTGCGCCCGCGTGCGTCCGGTCGAGGCGCTGGCGCCGCTCGAGGCGGGTGCAGAGACCGTCTTCAAGGCCTTCCCCCTCGACCAGCGCGCCCGGCAGGAGGCGGCGGAGGCCTGCTTTCCCACATGGGGGCGTCATCTGTCGGGCGGGTTCCTGAGCCACGTTGCGGGAAAGCTGTTCTTCCGCCCCGGCACCAAGGGGCTTCAGATCCGCATCCACAATGTCGAGCTGGATGGCCAGACCAACCCCGGGCAGGTCGAACTCTCCGGCATCGAACTCGGCCATTTCCACGCCGCCGACAGGGAGCATTTCCTCCGTCTCTACCGCTTCCGGCTGGCGCAGGGGTCGTACCGGGCCGAGCTGAAGCCGCAGGCGCGCGGTGAAGGGGCTGTCAACCTTCACACCCTCTTCGAGATGATCGAAGGCGCGGGCGGCGAAGAGGCGCTGCGGCTGTTCTACGACGAGGTCTGCACCGCACGGCCCGCGCTGCTCGACCAGCTTTCCGCGCGCGGCTTGCTGCGCCGCCGCTGCATGGATCTCACCGCCCTGCGCCAACGTCATTTCCCCGGCGCCTGAGCCGCGATCAGCGACAAAGACGCCAACGGCGACGCGAACCTGTCGCCGTTCTCAGAACAACCCTTGCGCGACTGTCCCTTCGAGCCCACGATTTCACCCCCAAAATGCCGCGCTGATTGACGTTTCCCCGGTGATTCCGGTACAAGGCGCCACATTGGGATCGCATCAGCCATCACGTATGGGGCCAACCGGGCCCGATCCAGGACCATTCGCGCGGGCCAAGTCTCAGTGTCCGCACCCCAAAACGGACACGCATGACAAAGTTTTCTGATCTCAACCTGAACCCCAAGGTTCTCAAGGCCATCGAAGAAGCGGGCTACGAGACGCCGACGCCGATCCAGGCCGGCGCCATCCCCCACGCGCTCGAGGGCAAGGACGTGCTGGGCATCGCCCAGACCGGCACCGGCAAGACCGCCAGCTTCACGCTGCCGATGATCACCTCGCTGGCGCGTGGCCGCGCCCGCGCCCGGATGCCGCGCAGCCTCGTGCTGTGCCCCACGCGCGAGCTGGCCGCACAGGTGGCCGAGAACTTCGACACCTACGCGAAATACGTGAAGCTCACCAAGGCGCTGCTGATCGGCGGCGTGAGCTTCAAGGAACAGGAACAGCTCATCGACAAGGGCGTCGACGTGCTGATCGCCACCCCCGGCCGTCTGCTCGACCATTTCGAGCGCGGCAAGCTGATCCTCACCGATGTGAAGGTCATGGTGGTGGACGAGGCCGACCGGATGCTCGACATGGGCTTCATTCCGGATATCGAGCGGATCTTCTCGCTCACGCCCTTCACCCGCCAGACGCTGTTCTTCTCGGCCACCATGGCCCCCGAGATCGAGCGCATCACCAACACCTTCCTGTCGAACCCCGAGCGCATCGAAGTGGCCCGTCAGGCCACCGCGTCCGAAACGATCGAGCAGGGTGCCGTCTTCTTCAAGGGATCGCGGAAGGACCGCGAGGGCTCGGAGAAGCGCACGGTGCTGCGCCAGCTGATCGATCGCGAGGGCGAGAAATGCACCAACGCCATCGTCTTCTGCAACCGCAAGGTCGATGTCGACATCGTCGCCAAGTCGCTGAAGAAGTACGGCTACAACGCCGAGCCGATCCACGGTGACCTCGACCAGTCGCAGCGCACGCGCACCCTCGAAGGGTTCCGCGAAGGCTCGATCCGCCTGCTGATCGCCTCCGACGTGGCGGCCCGCGGCCTCGACGTGCCGAGCGTGAGCCACGTGTTCAACTTCGACGTGCCGGGCCATGCCGAGGATTACGTGCACCGCATCGGCCGCACCGGCCGTGCCGGGCGCGAAGGCAAGGCCTTCACCATCGTGGTGCCGCGCGACGAGAAGAACTTCGAGGATGTGGAGAAACTCCTGCAGAAGGAGATTCCGCGCGTCGAGCTGCCCGGCGTGAAAGCGCCCGCGAAGGCGGAGGCCACCGCCGACGAAGAGAAGACCGACGCGAAGCCCAAGCGCACCCGCTCGCGGTCGCGCAAGTCCGACAAGTCCGACAAGGTCAACGCCCCTGCCGAGGCGACTGCCGCGGAAGCCCCTGCCACCGAGGCCCCCGTCGAGGCGCCCGAGGAGAGCAAGGACACCAAGGAGAGCAAGGCCCCGGCGCAGAAGAGCGGCGCCGACAAGCCGCGCTCGGATCGTGGCCGCTCCGACAAGGGCCGGGGCCGTGGGTCCAAGTCCGACAACAACGTGGTGGGGATGGGCGATCACATGCCCGAGTTCATCGCGCTGAGCTTCGACGAGCGCCGCGCCAGCTGAACCGGCCCTTCTCGACAGAGACACGGAAAAGCGGACCCTCGGGTCCGCTTTTTTGCCTTTGTGACACTGAGTAAACCGAGCGACCTGCCGCGCCATCGCCTGCCCGCGGGGTGGCGATCCAACCTGCGACCCTCTCGATTTATCCCGGCCAAGTCCGAAGGATCTCTCAACCTCTTGCTGCCCTCACCAGATCGCCAGCCCGGGGGGCGGGCAGGCGATGGCGCGGCGGCCTTCGGCCTTGATTCCGCGCAGGCTTCGCTCAGATGCAGCCACAAGGCTCCAAAAGAAAAAGGCGGACCACCCGGCCCGCCTCTTCCGTCTCCAGGGCATCGCCCCGTATCTCAGTCCCGCAGCACGGCCATGCTGCTCTCGTCCCAGCCGATCCAGACCGGGGCCTCGCCCACGGACTGGCCGGTATCGGCATCGACATAGGCCTTGAGCGTGGCGCCATTGGCCTCCTCGACCATCAGGTCGAGCGCCATGCGGCTGCCGAGGAAGGTCTTGCCGACCACCCTGCCCTGCACCGCGTTGGCGGTGGTCGGGCGCTCGGCGTGGAAGCCCAGCCGCTCGAGGCGCACCGAGGCGGTGATCGCCTCACCGGCCTGCGGCACGCCGCCCGGCGCGTGGCCGCGCAGGGTGTTGCCGAACCAGTCCATCACAACCGCGTTGCCCTCGGTGCCGCGCAGTTCGCCGGTCAGCAGGTTGGTCTCGCCGATGAACTCGGCCACGAAGCGCGAGGCCGGGTGGAAGTAGAGCTCTTCCGGCGTGCCGTCCTGCTCCACGTGGCCCTTGTTCATGACCACGATGCGGTCCGACATGGTCAGCGCCTCTTCCTGATCGTGGGTGACGAAGAAGAAGGTCTTGTTGGTGCGGCGCTGGATCGATTTCAGCTCCTGCTGCACCTGTCCACGCAGCTTGGCGTCGAGCGCGCCCAAAGGCTCGTCGAGCAGCAGCAGCGCCGGATCGGGTGCCAGGGCGCGGGCCAGCGCCACGCGCTGCCGCTGACCGCCCGAGAGCTGCGCCGGGTAGCGGTCGCCATAAGCGGTCAGCTCGAGAAAGGACATGATCTCGTCCTGCCGCTTTGCGATCTCGGACTTGCCCATGCCCTTGAGCTCGAGCCCGAAGCCGATGTTCTGGCGCACCGTCATGTGCGGGAACAGCGCGTAGTCCTGGAACACCATGTTGACGTTGCGCTTCTCCGGCGGGCGCTTGGTCACATCATCGCCGCGCAGCAGCACCCGGCCGCTGGTCGGCTGCTCGAAGCCGCCGAGGATGCGCAGCGTGGTCGACTTGCCGCAGCCCGACGGGCCGAGGAAGGTGACGAACTCGCCCTGCGCAATGTCGAGCGTCAGGTTGTCGAGCGCCACGGTGTCGCCGAAGCGCTTGGTCACGCCTTCGAGGCGGACGAGAGGATCAGAAGACATGGATCAGCTATCCTTGTTCATGCGGCGGGTGAAACGCTCGGCCCAGACGCCGATCACGGCGGTCAGGACCAGCGCCACGGTCGCGATGGCGTTGATCTCGGGCGACATGCCCGATTTCAGCTTGGCGAAGATCAGCACCGGCAGGGTCGGCTCGTAGCCACCCAGGAAGAACGAGCGCACGAAATCGTCGAAGCTGAGGAGAAGACAGAAGATGCTCGCGCCCATGATGGCCGGCACGAGATAGGGAAAGGTGATGCGCAGGAAGGCGATCAGCGGGTCGGCACCGAGGTCGCGGGCGGCCTCGATCTGGCTCTTCGGCAGGGTCGAGAGCCGCGCCATCACCACCAGCACCACGAAGGGCACGTTGTGCACCGCGTGGCTCCAGACGATGGCGCCCATGCCCGGCTCGATTCCGAGATAGCGGGCGTAGATCCGGAAGGCGATGGCCGAGATGATGCCCGGGATCAGCGCCGGCAGCACGGTCATGCCGAAGATCGCCGCGCGGCCCCAGAACTTGCGCCCCTCGAGCAGCACCGCGATCCAGGTCCCGACGATCACCGAGAACACCGTCGAGAGCACCGCGATGGCCACCGAGTAACCGAAGGCGGCCAGCGTCTCGGTGTCGGCGAAGACGCCGGTGTACCAGTCGAGCGTCCAGGAGCGGATCGGGAAGCCGATGAAGTTGCTGTCCTTGAAACCCATCAGCACCATCAGGATCAGCGGCACGAACACATAGGCCACGAAGGCCCAGTAGACGCAGGAGAGCAGGATGCGGTTGTGACGGGTCATTTGGTGTCTCCCTTGCGCAGCGCGGTCATCAGCCGCTGGAAGGCCGCGGTGATGGCGAGCGCCGCGAGGAACATGATGACGGCAAAGGCCGCCCCCGTGGGCCATTGGTCACCGGCAACGTGGAAGAAGCCCGCGATGGTCTCGGCAAACACCGTCGTCGACGGCCCGCCCAGCAGCACCGGCGTGGCGTAGAAACCGGTCGAGATCAGGAACACCAGCGTGCAGCCCGACGAGATCCCTTCGAGGGTCATCGGCAGGGTGATGCGACGGAACCGGGTCCAGGCGCCCGCGCCGAGGTCGGCGGCGGCCTCGTTCATCGACTTCGGCAGCTTCTCGAGCGAGGAGTAGAGCGGCAGCAGCATGTAGAGCGCGGTCAGGTAGACGATGCCCACCCCCATGGAAAAGCTCGTGTACATGAACGGGATCGGCCGGTCGATCAGGCCGAAGAAGCGCAGCACCATGTTCACCGCGCCGGTGTTGCCGAGCAGGATCATGATGGCATAGGTCCGCACGATCTCGCCGACCCAGAACGGGATAAGCAGCAGCAGGAGCAGCAGCATCCGGTTCTTGGGGCTCACGTGCCGGGCCAGGAAATAGGCCACCGGGTAAGTGATGATCAGCGTGCAGAAGGTGAACACCCCGGCAAAGATCAGCGTCCGGAAGAACGGCATCCAGAAGATGCTGTCTCCGAAGAAGCTCAGGTAGTTGTCGAAGGTGAAATGCTGCTCGACGCCGGGCGCGACCGGGTAGGCATCGGTCAGCGACACGCGCAGCATCTGCAGCATCGGCCCGAGATGCTGGGTCAGCACCCACAGGATCGGGAACACGGCGAGGATCAGGAACTGGCGGCGCGGCGAAGCGGTGGCGAAGGTTGCAAGCCACTGGTACGGCGCCCAGCTCGACAGGCGTCCCCAGAAGGTGCGGTCGGAGGCGCTCTCCGCGACGGCCCCGCGTTCTTCGCGCGCGGATGCGTCATAGGTCATTGGGTCTTCCTTTCGAGAGGAACGACGGCGGGTCGTATGAGGGGCCCGCCCACCGGCCACGGGACCGGCGGACAGGTCTTAAGGCTCCGTGCGTGCTTACGCGGCCTTGATCGCTTCGACGGCCGGATCGACGAGGCCGTACTTCATCTCGTTCGCTTCGGCGCGGAAGAACTGCAGGTTGGCCAGCTGCTCGTCCGGGAAGGAGGTCGACTTCTTCTCGAGATCGGTCAGGTGGTTCGACGCGTCCTTGTAGGTCGAGATGAAGCCCGAAGCCTTGGTCATCGCGGCACCGATCTCGGGCGATGCGAGGATCGCGTTGAGGAAGGTGTAGGCGTTGTCCGGGTTCGGGCAGTTCTTGGCGATGTTGTAGGTGTAGACGAAGCCGTAGGAGCCTTCCTTCGGGATCGCCATGCCAAGCGGGAAGCCGTCGTTGATCAGGGCTGCCGCCGGGCCGTTCCACGAGTGGCCGAGCAGGATGTCCTGGTTGACCATCATCTGCTGGAATTCGGCGCCGCCGTCATAGTACTTGCGCACCAGCGGCTTGTGCTCGATCAGGAAGTTCTTGGCCTCCTCGACGATGGCCGCGGCCTTCTCCGGATCGTCCATGTAGGCGACCATGTTGCCGTCATAGCCCATCTTCAGCATGATGATCGACATCATGTCCTGGATGATATAGGCGGTCTGACCCGAGTATTTCTCGCTGAAGAGCGTGTCCCAGGTCTCGGCCTCTTCCGGCGAGACATAGTCGGTGTTGTAGGCCAGAACCTCCATGCCCGACAGGATCGGGGCGCCCCACTTCTCGCCGTTGATCGTCGACCAGTCGGACTCGGAGAAGGTCGGGTTGATGTTGCCCCAGTTGCTCAGACGGTCGGTGTCGAGCGGCGCCAGCAGGTCGCTGTCGATGAACTGCAGGAAGCGGTGGCCGGCCACGGTCATGATGTCCACGGACGGGTTCGGTGCTTCGGCGGCCAGCAGGTTGAACTGCTTGCCCTGGTCGTCGACGAGGCGGACGTTCACCTTGATGCCGGTCTCGGATTCGAACTGTTCCTTGAACGCTTCCGGAACGAAGTCGTTGTAGGTCCAGATGTTGACCTCGCCGCCCTGCGCGTGGGCACGGCGCAGATAGGCGGGGCTGGCGAGAGCGGCGCCGGTCATGGCCGCGGTGTTGAGGAACTTCCGGCGGTTGAGAATGAGTTTGGTCATGGGGTCGTCTCCCTGAGGGTTGGTATCCGTATCGTTTTTATCGTCAGGACGCCGGTTCCGGCATCTTCCGCAGCAGCCCGGTACGGGCGGCCTGCCGCAGATCGTCGAGGCTGTAGCCGTCAAGCTCCAGCGCATTCAGCAATTCGTTCTCGGCGGCAAAATCGCGGCCATACATGGCCGAGAAGATCTTGATCCCCGCCTCGTGCAGCTCGGCCGGCTTGCCGACCAGGCGGCCCAACACGGCGGTCAGCTGAAGACCGTAGGGCACATCCTCGGTGACATAGCGGCTATCGGCCGTCGCCGGCCCGGTGCCGCCATTGCCCTGCGCGTGCATCTGCTGGTTCATCTCGGAGATGGTCGAGATCGGCACGTGGAAGCTCTGGCTGAAATGCTCGAAGATGGTCTTCGTCTGCAGACCCAGCGCCGCGACGATCTCGAGCCGCTCGGCGTCCAGCGCCTCGAGCAGCGCGCCGACCTTCGGCGTCACGTTCTGGCCCTGGCTCCAGGTCTCGCCGCGCTCCATCCGGGTGATGTTGCCAAGCGCGATGCCGAGGTGGTTCTGCGGGTTGAGGTTCGACAGCGAGATCGCCAGCAGACCGTCACGCGGCACGAAGACATCGCCGAAAAGCTTGGTGCAGACCGCGAGCGCGCAATCCGAGCGGGTCTCGGGCACGGTGCAGAGATCGACCTTCTTGCGCACGGTGTTGACCTTGACGCTGGCCCCCTCGCCGCGCCGCCCGGTCACCACGGTGGTGCCCCATGCGGTGATCGCCGCATCGACGCCGCGCTCGGCCAGTTTCTGCATCAGGTAGACCGCGCCCAGCGAGGCGTGGCTGCTGATGATGACGTGCTGGCCGTCGCGGATATAGGGCGCCAGCGCGTCGAACACCGCCTTGTGGCCATAGCCCGGCAGCGCGATCAGGATGGCGTCGTTCTGCTCGGCCAGCTCCTGCGCCGAGGTCGCGACGCGCGGGGCGAAGACCGTCTCGACGGCGCCGGAGGCCTCGAGCGGGCCGTCCTCGAGCGCCTTGGTGGACGCCCCCGAAGGCGACCACAGCATCGGCTCGTGACCGTTCTGCTGCAGCAGCGCGGCGCTGCCGAAGGCGATGGAGCCGGCGCCGGCGATTCCGACCTTGCAGCTCATGCCGACACCTCCTCGCGCACCGGATCGCCCAGCACGTGCATCAGCCGGTTCGCCCAGCCGAAGAGCGAGGTCGACAGGATCAGGTCGAGGATCTCCTCGTCGTTGAGACCGGCCTCGCGCAGCTTGGCCATGTCGGCCTCATCCGCCGCCACGGGGCTTTCCGACAGCTTGCGCGCAAAGTCGAAAATCGCACGGTTGCGGGGGTTTAGATCCGCTTTCTCACCCTTTGCGAAAAGCTCGTCGGTGACCGCGGCATCCTTTTCGAGCTTGGCGTGACGGTCCGCATGGACCGCAGCGCAATAGATGCAGCGGTTGACCATGCTGGCGCCGATGGCGCCCAGCTCGCGCTCGGCGCGGGACATGCCGCCCGGGTCGTACATGATCGCGTTGAACAGCGGCGAGCGCACCTTGAGGCTTTCCACGTCATGCGCCAGCGTCAGCACATAGGCCGAGACCTTGGTGTTCGACGGTGTCACCGAAAGCGCGTCGAGCTGCTCCTCAGTCGCCTCCTGCAGATCCACCGGCGTGACGCGCGGCTGCCATTGCGGGACGGTGCGGGTGAACTTGTGAACGATGCGGCTCATGCGGCGGCTCCCTTCATCAGGCGCAGCCCGGCGACCACGCGCAGCTGGTAGGCCACGAAGGCGACCAGTTCGCAAAGCCGCACGATGTCGGCATCCCCGACGCCCGCGGCCTGCAGGGTCGAGATATCCTCGGCGAGGATCTCGCGGGTGTGGTTCGCCGCCTTGTCGGCAAAGGCCACCACATGCGCCAGCCCCTCGGTCTCGCCGTCCTGCGAGGGATCGGCCAGCCCGGCCATGTCGCCCGCGCCCGCGAGATAGCGGTCGGCAAGGTCGTTCTCGCCCGCCTCGTTGGCGATCCGCGCCGCCAGCGCCGCGCGCAGCGCGTGCGGGAACGCGCCTGCGTCCTTGGGCGTGAGGACCGCGTCCTCGGCAGCCTGCGTGGCCTCGATGATGTTGCTGCGGGTCTCTGCCGCCGCGCCCGTGGCGCTGCCCGCGGTGATGCCCGCGGCGCTCAGTGTGGTGCTGTCGAAGATGGTCATGCCACCTGCCCTTCCTTTGCCGGTGTCAGCTCGCTCGGCTGCCATTCGCTGCCGTCGAGCTCCGGGGTCTCATAATCCAGCATCGCCTGCCAGTGGGTTTCCAGGTCTTCGGCGTAAAGCGTTGCCGCCATTGACTTCGCCAGCCAAGCCGCGCCTTCCGAGACGCCGGGAATGTCGCCACTCACCTTGCCGAGGCTCGCCGAGGCGCCGTAGTTGAAGCAATAGACCTTGCTGAGCCACGGCACCTCGCCCGGCACCTTCTCGCGGAAGGTGAAATCGGGGTTGAGATAGGGGAACCGGCCCAGATCGGCCTGCTCCTCGCCCTTGGGCGGAGTGTAGACGTCTTCCCAGAGCAGGATCTTGCCCGCCACTTCGCCGAACTCGGTGCGCGCCATCGGATCGATGGTGAAACCGGTGCCGAGGATGACGAAATCCGCCACGTAGGAGGTGCCGTCGGCGAAGAACACCTCGACCGCGTCGCCGCGCTCCTCGATGCGCTGCGTGGCCTTGCCAAAGTGGAAATGCGCGTTCGGGTGGCGGCTCACCCGTAGCGTCGAGCCATGCGGCGGCGGCGTCTGGGTGGTGAAGCTGTACTGCATGAAGCGCCAGCGCCATTCGTCGGGCAGTTCGGAGAAGCCTGCGGTGAAGCCGTAGCTGCCGATGCCCATCATCTTGTTGATCGTCGGCATTTCCGCGCGGCGGATCAGATGCCGCACTTCGCCCGCGCCGTGCTCGAGCGCTTCGGCAGCGTTGTCGACCGCCGATGCGCCGACGCCGATCACCGCCACGCGCTTGCCCTTGAGGGCATCGAAATCGATCTCGTCGGCGCTATGCGCCCAGAAGCGGCGCGGCAGGTCCTTGATGAAGCCCGGGATGTTCGGGCCGCCGGTGCCGTCACGGCCCGTGGCAAAGACCAGCTTGCGGGTCAGGATGGTGCGTTCCGTCGCGCCGGAGACGGTGAGCCGCAGCAGATCGCCCTCGGGCTCGACCTTGTCGACCGAGACGCCGTTCTCCACCGGCACGTTCAGCGCCTTGCGATACCAGCGCAGGTACTCCATCCACATCGGCCGCGGGATCTTGTCCATCTTTTCCCAGGCCTCGCGCCCGTGCTGGGCACGGTACCACGCCTGGAAGGTCAGCGCGCCGTGGCCGAAGGCCGGGCCGGTCAGCGTCTTGGGCGAGCGCAGAGTCTCCATGCGGGCATAGTTGAGCCACGGCCCCTCGAGCCCCGCCGGGTTGCGGTCGAGCACGCGGATGTTCTGCACCCCGCCGGTGGTCAGCCCGAGCCAGGCCACCATGCCGCACATGCCGCCGCCGATGATGACGACATCGCTCACGCCCTCCTGTGCCGGCACCCAGTCCTTGCCAGGGTAGCACAGGAAGTCGAGATCCTCGCGCAGACGGGCTTCCAGCACATCCAGGCCCTGAGCGTCGATCGGAGAGCGGTCGTTCGTTTGCATACGAATCATCCTAGTAGAAAAAGGTGTTTCGGTTCAGCATCAATTCGGCGCCTTGGACCAAATCGGATGCAGATCGTCGATGTGGTAGGCATGGGCATGGCGATGCGCCAGACCATGGCCCGGATTGTCTCGCAGATGCGGGTGATCCGCGGGCAGCTCGGGGTGGCTGTGCGGCCTTTCGAGCGGGTCATGCGCCGGCCAGACGCGGGTCGCGACGAGCGCCACCACGGCCCCCGCCAGCGCCAGCACGAGCAGCGCGTGCTCGAGCCCGGCGGAACTGGCAAGCCAGCCCGCCAGCGGGTAGGCCACCAGCCAGCCAGCGTGGCTGAGCGAGAACTGCGCGGCAAAGACCGCGGCGCGGTCCTGTCGTGCGGCAGAGCGGGTGATCACCAGCCCGCCGGGCGTCAGCACCAGCGACGAGGCGAGGCCGAAGCCCGCCCAGATCGGCAAAAGCAGCGCCAGCGGCGGCGGCGGCACCAGCGCGAAGCCCGCTGCCAGAGACGCGAAGACGAACACCCCCGCCAGCATGGCGCTGCGTTCCTCGATGCGGCGCAGCAGGCGCGGCACGGTGATCGCGCCGAGCGCGGCGCCAAACCCGTAGCCCGCCATCAGCACCGGGTAGAGCCCGTCGGCATCGCCGAGCCGCGCACCGGCATAGACCACGGTGTTGACCAGCACCCACGCCATCACCAGCGACAGCGCGAAGTTCAGCAGGAACAGCCCGCGTAGCCGCGGCGTGCGGGCATAGATCGTCATGCCCCGGAAAGCGCGTTTCAGGAACGGCCCCTTGCGCGCCACTTGCCCGCGATCCGGGAAGCGCGTGGCCAGCAGGAAGCCGACCGAGCCCACGAAGGCCAGCGCGGCGCAGAGAAACAGCGCCTCGGGGGCCACGATCTTCAGCACCACTGCCGCGATCACCGGGCTCAGCACCGATTCCAGCGTGTAGGCGATGCGCGACCAGGCCAGCGCCTTGGTGTAGTGCTCCTCCTCGGGCAGCACGTCCGGGATCACCGACTGGAACAGCGGCGTGAACCCCGAGGCGAGAACGAAGAACAGGAAGGCCAGCGCCGCGATCTGCCAGGTCTGCGTCACGAAGACCATCGGCAGCAGCAGAAGCATGCGCCCGAAATCCAGCAGCACCATCGCCCGCTTGCGCGGCAGATGCGCCAGCACGCTCTCGGCGAAGGGCGCGAGCCCGACATAGGCCACCATCTTCAGCGCCAGCAGCAGCCCGAGCACCTTGCCGCCCGCCGCGACACCGCCGAGGCGGTAGGCCGCCAGCGACAGCGCCACGGTCAGCAGCCCCACCGCCAGAAGCGAACAGACCTGCGCCGCAAACAGCGTGCGGAAGGATCGGTTGGCAAGTGGGCTGGTCACGAGGCGAGGCTCTCCGGGGTCTCAAGAACGGGCGCGAAGCGGGCGGTTGTTTCGTCCGCACGATATTGTGGCAGATATTCTGACGCTTTCCGTGCCAGAATGTCCACCGCCTCCACGATCATAGCAGCTTTGTCGTCACTCATCAGCGCCGAGAAATTCAGCCGCACCCAGCCGGGCTTGGCCATTTCCTCGCCACGGTCGATGGCGGCGAACATGGCCTCCGATTCGGCCTCGTCCAAACCAAGCAACCGGTGCGCGTAAGATCCTGCGCAGGCGCAACCACCGCGCGCCTGAATGCCGTAGACGTCGCTCAGGAGCCGGGTGAAGAACTGGTGATGGATCAACCCGCCCTGCGCGTCGCGGATGCGGAAGGAGAAGATCGGCAGCGCCGCCGGCCCCTCGAGGCCAAGGAGCTCGAGATGCGGGTTCTTGCGCCAGACCGCCTCGGCCCGCGCCCGCAGCCAGGCCTGACGCTGGTCGAGCCAGTCCTGCCCGAGTGCCTCCTTGACCATCAGCGCAAGCGCCGCGCGGATGTCGCCCACCACGTTGGGCGTGCCACCCTCTTCGCGGCTCGAAAGGCTGCCGGAATAGCGGTGTCCCCAAGGGGACACGAAACTCACCGTGCCGCCGCCGGGCAGCGTGGGCGTCGCGCGGCGCGCCACCGCGTCGCGCAGCACCAGCACGCCCGAGCCGCCGGGCCCGCCGGGAAACTTGTGGGTCGAGAACACGATGGCGTCCTTCTCGGCATCGGAGCCTGCCTCCATGTTCATGCGCACGTAGGGCCCGCCGGCGCCGAAATCCCAGAACGCCAGCGCGCCATGCGCCTTGAGCAGGCGGGTCACCGCGTCGGTGTCGGTGAGGATGCCGGTGACGTTCGAGACCGCCGAGAAACTGCCGATGATCAGCTCGGCGCCGTGCGCCTTGCGCAGCGCAGCGGTGAGCGCGCCCATGTCGGGCCCGCCCTGCGGCGCTTCGGGGATCTCGACCACCTCGGCGCCGCTTTCGCGCCACGGCAGCAGGTTCGAGTGATGCTCATAGGGGCCGATCAGCACCACGGCGCGGCCACCCGTGGCCAGCACCGAAGGGATGTCGAGCAGCCCCACCAACCGGTTGATCCCGGCGGTGCTGCCGGAACCGGTGAAGACCACGCTCATATCGTCATCCGCGCCGGTGATGCGGGCGATCTCGGCCCGCGCCGCCTCGCGCAGCTTGGTGATGAACGCGCCGCAATACGAGGCCTGCGTGTGGCTGTTCGCGTAATAGGGCAACACCCGGTCGCGGATGAAATCCTCGACCTGCGCCAAAGCCCGTCCGGAGGCCACGTAATCGGCATAGATCAGCGGCTTGGGGCCATAGGGGCCGTCGATCTCCACGCCGTCGCCGATCAGGCCGTCGCGTAGCCAGCTGGCCAGGTCCGGGCGTTCGAGCGAGCGGGCGAAATCGTCGAGGGGAGACATGAGGGATCCGTATCGTATCGTGACTGCGTTGATGCAAAGCATGTCACGCAGAACGGAAAATTCTTCACATATTTTCACCTTCCAAACGCTTATATTCTATCATATGAACGATGAATGGAGCTTAAACTCGATCATATTGATTATCGCATCCTCGAAGAGCTGCAGCGCGACGCATCGCAGTCGCAACGCGCGCTGAGCGAAAAGGTCGGCCTGTCGCAGAATGCGTGCTGGCGGCGGCTCAAGGCGCTCGATGCCGCCGGCATCATCCGCAACCACACGGTGGTGCTCGACCGAAACCAGCTCGGCGCCGGGCTGGTGGTCTTCGTGATGATCAAGACGCGGCACCACTCGGCGAGCTGGCTCAAGCGCTTCCGCACGCATGTCTCGTCGATCGCCGACGTGATCGACTTCTTCCGCATCGGCGGCGAGTATGACTACCTGCTCAAGATCATCACCCGCGACATGGCCAGCTATGACGAGGTCTACAAGCGGCTGATCGAGGAGGTGGAACTCGAAACGGTGACCTCTTATTTCGCCATGGAGGCGATCGAGGAGCAGCGCCCGATCCCGATGTGACGGGCGGGCAAAGCCGGTATTTCCCTGCAAACAGCCTAGTTGCACGGCCAGATCCGTGCCCTGCCGTCGCTGGGATATGCGTTTTTTCGTTGCGCAACCCACTGACAAAACTCGCGCTTTCCGGGTAATGTTAAAAACTTTCACATCACCCCTTGATAGCGTCGGTCACAATCCCGATCTGATGTAATGTGAAAGACATTCACATACGCAAACGAGAGACAAAGGACACCGCTTATGAACGCCGCAGCGCAGTATGAAGCCCGCCCCGCGAACCCCGGGTGGCTGAAACGCGCCGAGGCCTGGCTCGACGAGCGCGGCAGACCCGCCTGGATCGTGGCCATGGTACTTGGCTTCATCGTCTTCTGGCCCATCGGCCTCGCCCTTCTTGCCTACATGATCTGGAGCAAACGCATGTTCGGAAAATCCTGCCGCAGCCGCCGCAACAGCAGCGCCAACGCCTACCGTCAGAGCTTCAACGCCGCGCGGCCCTCGGGCAACGCCGCCTTCGATGCCTACAAGATGGACACGCTGCGCCGGCTCGAGGACGAACAGAAGAGCTTTGAGGAGTTCCTGCAGCGTCTGCGCGAGGCCCGCGACAAGGCCGAGTTCGACCAGTTCATGGACGAGCGTTCCCGCGCCCCCCGCGAGACGGCAGACGAAGACCGCAAAGAGGACGCGTAAGCGCCCCTCCCCCATGGCCCCGCCCCGGGGCCATGGTCTATCATCCCCAAGAGGCCGTCCCGCATCCCGCGGCCAAGGCCTGAGATCCCAGAGAGACAGTCCCAGAGATCCTGCAAGTGACCCAGATGTATACCGACGCCCCCTATTCCCAGCTGCCCGATCCGGTGCGCCAGAGCGCGTTCTACGACAGCGTCGCGATCAAGCGCGGCCTGGCCTGGGTCATCGACACGATCATCGTCGCCTTCTTCGTGCTGCTCGCGCTGGTCTTCACCGCCTTTCTCGGCGCCTTCGTGTTCTTCGCGCTGTGGATGGTGGTGAGCTTCATCTACCGCGTGCTGACCATCGCCAACGGCTCGGCCACATGGGGCATGCGCCTCATGGCGATCGAATTCCGCGACTGGCGCGGCCAGCGGCTCGATTTCATGCAGGCCTTCCTGCATACGCTGGGCTACGCCGTCTCGGTCTCCGTGGCACCGCTGCAGCTGATCTCGGTCGTTTGCATGTTCGCCACCGAGCGTGGGCAGGGCCTGACCGACATGGTTCTGGGGACCGTCGCGCTCAACAAGCGCGCATGAGGAGTGCGCTCAACAAGCGGGCCTAACGCCTGCGATCAACCGGCGCGCCTCAGACGCGCACGTGGACACAGCCCGAAACGCCCGGCGATCTCTGCCGGGCGTCTTGCGTTTCAGCCACAACGCCCGCAGTAACGCTCTGCACGCCCCCGCGTTAAGCCCGGACCTGCACGAGATCAAAGCCCCGCGATCCACCGTTTTCGGGGGCTTGGCGGTTGCAAATTTCGTTGCTAGGTTTTTCGAGGATCTCCAGACAGGACCTTCATGCGCCACTCCCTGCCTCTCGCGCCGCAATTCTATGTGACGGCTCCCCAGCCCTGCCCGTATCTTCCGGGCCGGATGGAGCGCAAGCTGTTCACCGCGCTGCAGGGCGACAGTGCCGAGAAGCTCAATGACAGCCTGTCGAAGCAGGGCTTCCGGCGCTCGCAGAACGTGCTCTACCGACCGTCCTGCTCGGATTGTTCGGCCTGTCTCTCGGCCCGCATCGACGTGCGCCGCTTTTCCCCATCGAAAAGCCAGCGCCGGGCGCTCAAGCGCAACGCCAACCTCGCGCGGCGCGCCTCGAGCCCCTGGGCCACCGAGGAGCAGTTCTCGCTGTTCCGTCGCTATCTCGATACGCGCCACGCCGATGGCGGCATGGCCGATATGGACATCTTCGAATTCGCCGCAATGATCGAGGAAACCCCGATCCGATCGCGCGTGGTCGAGTACAGCGACATCGCCAGCGGCGACCTCAAGGCGGTGTGCCTGACGGATGTGCTCGATGACGGGGTGTCGATGGTCTACTCGTTCTACGAACCCGAGTTGGCGCGCCAGAGCCTCGGGACGTGGATGATCCTCGACCATGTCGAGATCGCCCGCGAGGCCGGCCTGCCCTATGTCTACCTTGGCTACTGGGTGCCGGGCAGCCCCAAGATGGGCTACAAGGCGCAGTTCAGTGCGCTCGAGGTCTATCGCCGCGGCCGCTGGGAGGTCATGCACGACACCCGCGATTACGACGAGGAGCGCCATCCGCTCTCCACCGATCCGATCGCCGAGCAGGTCGCCAACATCTCGCTGCCCGACAGCCGTAGCTGAACAGCTCCGCACTCACCGCAATGAACACGGCGCCAAGGCTCTCGCCCCGGCGCCGCCTGTTTGCGTGCTGAGACCGCGCCTCAGCGCAGGCTCTGGGTGATCTGCCCGGAAAGCTGGGTGACCGCGGCGCCGGTGGCGCGGGCGATGGCCTGCGGCCCCTCGCCCACCATCGGCACAACGATGTCGAAGCCCTGGATGCGCTCCCGGACCACCTTGTCATAGGACGAGATCGCGTATTGCCCGGTCAGCCGCAGCGTGCCGTTGTTGCGCGCCACGAGCCGCGAGACCGTCACCTGCACCGCCGCCTGCGCGTCATCGGCCAGCGGCCACGGCTCGGGCGCCACGGTGGCCGAGGAGGCCGCGCCGATCTGCTCGGCGATGGCCAGCGTCACCGCGCGCGCCGGTTCGTCCGCCCAGAGCGCGTTGTCGACCTGCGTCAGCGCGCCGTCCTCGCCCTCGAGCAGGATCTCGGACGCCGCCGCGTAGGCCGGCAGGGAGACCTGCCGCACCTCGAGCGTCGCCACCCGCAGACGGGCGCTGCCCGCCTGCGTCGGCGTGTCGATGAGGAATTGCGGCTCAGGCCCAGAACAGGCGGCGAGCATCAGGGCGAGGGGCAGAATGCGCAGATACATGCTTATCGTCCAAACAGGAGGGAATTGGGATTGCGCTCGATCGAGCGCGCGAGCTTGTTGAGCGCCTCGGCGGCGGACTGGACTTCGCGCAGGGCCGACAGCGTCTCGCGGTTGAAGCGCGAGTTCTCGCCATAGCCCTGAAGCGCCAGTTCGGCCTCGCCGACCATGCTCTGGATCTGGGCCGAGAGGCTCGGCAGGCTTTCCGCCGCCTCCTCGATCGCCGCCGCCGCGTCGCGGGCCGAGGCCAGCGTGGCGTTGGTGTTCTCGACCACCCCGCCCTCGCGCAGTTCCTCGAGCGCCGAACGCGCCTCGTCCAGCATCCGCGTCAGCGCGCCGGGCAGAGCGCGGGTCTGATCGCTGTCGACCAGCCGGTCGGCGCTTGCCACGAGGTTGGTGGCCTGTTCGATGAAGGCCTCGAGCGGCAGGTCGTTGGCGGTTTCCACCAGACGGCGGAGATCGTCGACCAGCGCCGGCACCTGTTCGGTTGCCCCGGAGAGATCCATCGCCACGCCGGTCACCGAGTCGGCGGCGGCAGAGGCGCTTTCCAGCGTGCTCATCAGGCGGCCGATGGCATCGGCGGCGCGCAGATCCTCGGCCACGCCGCGCAGCTCGGCGACAGTGGCGTTGATCTCGCCCGGCAGCGCCTGCGTGGCGTCGCTGGCGATCAGCCGGTCGGCGCTGTCGGCCAGCGCCGTGGCGCGGTCGACAAAGGCCTCGAGTTGCAGCGCGTTGGCCTTCGCCACGAGATCGCGCATCTCCTCGATCAGCGCCGGCACCTCTTCGGTGGCGGCGGTGATCTCGGTGGCGACGCTGCTGACGCTGTCGGTGGCAGCGGTGGCCCCGTCGAGCGCCGCGGCGAGCTTCTCGGCGGTGCCCGCCTCGCGCAGGTCCTCGACGATCTCGCGCAGGGCGGTCACGGTGGCGTTGAGCTCGCCCGGCAGGGCCTGCGTTTCCTCGCTGCCGATCAGCCCGCGCGCCTCGTCGAGCAGGCCGCTGACCGAGCCCGGCACAGCGCGCAAGTCGGGGTCGCCGGCGAAGCTCTCGACCGAGCGCAGAGTGGCAATCGCCTGCTCCATGAGTTCCTCGACCGGCAGATCGTCGATGCGCTGGAACAGGCCCTCGGCGGTGGCGGCCACGTCGGGCACGTTCGACTCGACCGACGGCAGCACCGGCGCCTCGGTGTCGAAGATGCCAAGCGCCGCCGGCTCCGCTTCGGGGATAGTGACCAGCTCGACCATCAGCGACTGGCTGAACAGCCCTTGCGATGCGAGCCGCGCCCGCAGACCGTCCTGCACCGACTCGGAGAGGAAGGTGATGATCTCGGCCTCGGCGGCGGTGTCATCCTCGAGACCAAGCGCCCGCGGGTCGATGGAGATGGAGGCGCGCAGCTTGACCCTCTGCTCGCCGCTCACGTCGTCGATGAAGGCGCCGAGCGCGTTGACCGCGCCGATCTTGAGACCGCGATAGGTCACCGGGGCGCCCGCCTCGAGGCCGCGGACGGACTCGTCGAACTCGACCACGAGGTCGACGGCGTTGTCGATGCTCTGGCTGAACACGCTGTCTCGCGCCGCGGTCTCGTCATCGAACAGGTCGAACACGTAGCGCGAGGGCACCGGGTTGCCGCCCGACACCACGGTGTCGAAGGCGATGCCGCCACGGATTAGCGCCGCCACCGAGCCGACCGAAAGGTCGAGGCCCTGCGGGCCGAAATTGACGTTGAACCCCGAGGTGTCCCAGAACCGCGTCGAGGTGGTGACCCGGCGGTCATGCGGCGCCTCGATGAAGGCGTCGGCAATGACGCCGTTGCCGCTCTCGAGCAGGCGCGGCGTCTCGATGCGGCCGACCTCGATGCCCTGGTGGAAAATCGGGGCGCCGGCACTGAGCATGGCGCCATCGGGGGCGCGCAGCACGATGCGGGTGCCCCGCATGCCCGGCCGGACCAGCGGCGCGGTGTCGCGCCCCTCGAAGCGGGTCGCCTCTGCGCCCTCCTGCGGCTCGAAGGCGGCCTCGATATAGACGCCAGACAGCACCGTCGACAGGCCCGAGATGCCCGAGGCGCTGACCTCTGGGCGGACCACCCAGAATTCGGCATCCGAGGGCAGAGACTCGGCCACGATGTTGTCGATCCGGGCGCCGATGCGCACCGAAGAGAGGTCGTTGGCGAAGGTCACGTCCTCGACCAGGCCGATATTCACGTCGCGGAAGCGCAGCGCGGTCTCGCCCGGCACGATGCCGGCGGCATTCTCGAAGGTGATCTCGATGCGGGCGCCGCGCTCGGCCCAGCTTTGCCAGGCGATCAGCAGGGTGATCGCGAGGGCGGCGATCGGGATCAGCCAGGTCAGGGACAGATTGCGCCAGATCGACCGCTTGGGGCCCTCGATCTCCATCTCGGCGGGTCGCGGGTCACTCATTCTCGTTCACTCCAACGTCTACGTCCCAGATCAGCCGCGAGTCGAAGCTCAGGGCCGAAATCATTGTAAAGGCTACGGAAAGCGCAAAGCTCACCGCCGCGATCCCGGGGTTGATCGAGGCCGCGAAATCCAGCTGCACCAGTGACGACAGGATCGCCACGACGAAGACGTCGATCATCGACCAGCGCCCGATGAACTCCACCGCCTCGTAAAGCAGATGTCGCTTGTGCGCCGACATCTGCACCCGTCGCTGTACGCTCAAAGCGAGGTAGCCGATGGCGATGAACTTCGATACCGGAATCACGATCGAGGCGACGAAAACAATCGCCGCCACCCCGTAGCTGCCGTGATGCATGAGGTCGACGACGCCGCCGAAGATGGTGCTTTCGGTGGTCTTGCCGAGCAGCGTGGTGCGCAGCATCGGGTAGAGATTGGCCGGCACATAGACCACCAGCCCGGCAAACAGCCACGCCCAGACCCGCTGAAGGCTCGCGGTGTCGCGACTCGCCAGGCGCGTGCCGCAGCGGGTGCAGCGTGCCACGCCGGGGGCGTGCACGCGACCGCACTCGGTGCAGCCCACCAGCCCGGCCTGCTTGGCGGTCAGGATGCGCGGCGCCGTTCCAGCGTCTTCCATAGCGTCAGCCTGCTCATGAAATTGTCTTTCAGCACGGTCACGATGACCAGTGCCACGAAGGCCCAGAAGGCCGGGCCGATGAAGATATGCGCCAGCCCCGCCACCTTCACCAGCGCCACCGCCACGCCGACGATGAACACCTCGGCCATGGCCCAGGGGCGCAGATGATCGGCGAGCCGGAAGAAGAACTCGGCATGGCGCGCGGGCTTGTGACCGAAGGCCATCGGCCCCAGCACGTAAATCAGCGCGAGGAAGCGGATCACCGGCAGGATCACGATCAGCGCCGCCATGGCGAAGGTCAGCGGCGCGGTGAGCCCGCTCGAGAAGGCCTGAACCGTGTCCAGGAGCGAGGCGCGCTGGATGCGACCGGCGGCCTCGAGCTCGAGAAACGGAAAGAAGATCGCCGCCACCATCAGGATCAGCGCCGCCAGCGCCAGCATGATGATCCGGGTCATCGCCGTGCGCCGCGGCGCCTCGAGCACCGCGTGACAGCGCACGCAACGCGCCGTCTCGCCGGTCGCGACGTCGCGATCGGTGTAGAGGGCATCGCAGGCTGGACAGGCGATCAGCTTGGAGGGGTCAAGCGCATCGGCCGGGGATTCGACGGACATGGACCCAATCTAGAGCGGCGGGTGCGTCTCGGAAAGTGGCGGCCGCTCCGGGCAACAAGAAGATGCATAGGTGTGACAGGTTTGAGCCGGGTTTCGGCCAGTTCCCGGGCCCAGGTGGTCAAAACGGGCGCCTCGCGGAGGCGCGCGCCGGCTGCCCCCTCACACCTTCGCCAGCTTTACCTCGACCTCGCCCGCCACCAACGCCCGGCGCAGCGGCCCTTGCGGGCGCGCATCGGTCACCAGCACGTCGATGTCGCCCCAGTCGGCATAGCGCGCGGTGGCCATGCGGTCGAACTTCGAATGATCCGCCACCACCATGTGGCGCGCGGACTGGCGCAGCATCGTGGCGTAGACATCCGCCGCGTCGATCAACGCGTCGGAGGGCCCGAGAGGCGACATCGCGCTCGCCCCGGTCACCGACCAGTCAGCGCTGTAATCGGACAGGAACCGCACCGCCTGCGCGCCGTGCATGGCGCCCTCGCCCGGGTGATAGACGCCCGGCGCCATGACCACCTGGATCGTCGGGTTGAGGCTCAGCGCCGAGGCCACGCTGACGCTGTGCGCGATCACCGTAAGCCCGTGCATCTCGATGGCGATGAACTTGGCAAGCTGGGTCGTGGTCGCCCCAGAGCCCAGCATGATCACCCGCGCCTCGGCAAGATAGGACAGCGCCGCCTGCCCGATGGCCGCGCGCTCTTCGACCAGCTCGAGATGGCGCTCCGACAGCGCGGGCTCGGCCGGCTGGCGCAGCATCGCACCGCCATAGGTGCGCGCGATCATCCCCTGCGCCGCAAGCTCCTCGAGATCGCGGCGGATGGTTTCGGTCGTGACGTCGAGGGTTTCGGCCAACCGCCCCACCCGCATCGTCGGCGAGACTGCCAACTGATCGAGGATCGCCCTCTGACGCGTATCCTTCTTGCGAGACATGCGGTTCTTGCCTTCGACGGCACCGCACCGCGCGGCACCGAGTGTGGCCACGATCCAAGCAGAGCCGCGCCGGTCATTCAACCCTGAGCGGCGCGGCACCGGGTCGCGCCGAGGCGCGCCGGGGTGTGCCTCCTTGGACGATCAGTGGCTGTGCCCGGCGTGGCTGTGCTGCCTTGCATCCGCCGCGGCGACTTCAACGTGCAGCGCGAGCGCGCCGTGATCGGTCTCGAGATGCAGCTCGAAGTGATCGCCCTCGGTCAGGGCACGGGACAGGCCCGAAAGCCGGATCGCCAGCGCTCCCGGTTCGAGATGCAGCGCGCGGCCCGCCGCCAGAGGCACCGACGCCAGCGTTTCCCAGGCCGGCTGCCCGTCCTTCAGCACGAAGCCCACCAGCGCGCCATCCGAGGCAATCCCGCTCTCGGCCCCGGTCAGCAGGACGGAACCGCCGCCGGTGTTCTCGAGCTCGACGAAGACCAATGCCTCCCGGCCCGGGCTCGCCCGGGTCCAGGCGTGGAGCGCACGCAGTCCCGCAATCTCGGTCAGGTGGGGCGCGTCATGGTCATGGGTCTCGGCCAGCGCCGGAAGCGGCAGGGCGAGCGCGAAGGCAAGCAGGAGCGTACGCATGGGGGATCCTTTCAGAAATCAGGCGCGCAGCCCGTCCACCACCTGCTGGCGCAGGACGATGGCGGCGGGCAGCAGCGACAGCAGCAGCGTCAGCGACACGAAACCGGCAAGGAAGTGGATCTCGCTCCAGCCGATGGGCGCGGTCACGAGGATGTCGGTCCGGGCGGTCACGACGCGCGACAGCACCGAGGCGGCGGCGACGCCGGTCAGCAGCCCCAGCCCCGCGCCCGCAACGAGCAGCGCCGCGCCGAAGGACCAGACCACCGCGAAGACGAAGCGCGCCGGGGCGCCCAGCGCCCGCAGCAGCGCGATCTGGCGCCGGAACAGGCGCGACAGGATAAAGAGACCAAGCAGCACCGAGGCCGCGACCAGGCCCTGTGTCACCAGTGCCATCAGCGACATCACCTGCCGGATGTCACCCAACACCGCGTAGAGCCCCGCGAGCACCGCGCCGGGGAAGAAGGCCATGGTCTCGCGGTCGCGGGTGAACTCGGAGCGCAGCGCGTAATTCGCCCAGAGCGCCTCTGCCCGGACCACCACGGCCGGCGTGCCGGGGAAGTAGTCGGGATCGAAGGGCGGACCGATCTGCCCGGCGCGTTCGGGGGCATGGCCGTTGGCCAGCCCGTGCACTTCCCAGACCGCCTCGACGGGCAGCAGGATGGCGCGGTCCCAGGGCGTACCGGTGGGTGCCATGCGGCCGACGATCCGAAGGTGCGCGTCACCATGCGCGTCGCCCTCGGCGGCGTCTCCATGGCCATGCGCCGGGGTAAAGCTCTCGCCCACTCCCAGCGGCACCAGCGCGCCCGCGAGCGCCTCGTCCGAGGCCTGCCACATGCGGCCCTCGATGCGGTCGTCGGCAAGGTCGCGCGCGAACTCCGCGGTGGTGCCGATCACCGGCGCATCGCCGTAGCTGTCGCCGAAGGCCAGCGGCGCGGCCACCGAGACGTTCTCGTGGCTGGCAATCTCGTCATAGGTGGCACCGTCGAGCAGCGGCATGTCGGTGGGCTGCAGGAACACCGCCGCCAGCATCACCGACAGTTCGCTGCCGGGCGCCGAGACCACGAGGTCGAACTTGTCCGCCGCCTGCGCGGTGCCGCGGCGCAGGCCGCGCTCCTGCGCCAGAAGGCCGATGCCCATGCCCACCGAGATCGCGATCAGCAGCACGAACATCACCGAGGCGCCACGAAAGCGCCAGAGGATGGCGCGCGTCAGCGGCCACGGTGCGAACCCACGCAGCACCAGCGCACCGACAAGCAGCGCCGGCAGCAGCAGGGCAAAGGTCAGCGCGATGTCCTGCGCCAGAGCCGGGAGACTGTACCACAGGTCGCTCATGCCGCGGTCGCCTCGTCGCCCAGAAGCGCACCGTCGGTGATCGTCAGCACGCGGTCCATGCGGTCGGTCAGGTGACGGTCATGGCTCACCGCGATCAGCGTGGTGCCGCTGTCGCGGGCCAGGTGTACCAGATCGTCGATCAGCCGGTCGGCGCTGGCCCGGTCGAGGCTCGCGGTGGGCTCGTCGGCGAGCAGCACCGGCGCCTCGGCGGCCATGGCGCGGGCAATGGCAACGCGCTGGCGCTCGCCGCCGGAAAAGCTCGAGACGTGGCGCCCGGCGTGATCGCCAAGGCCCAGCGCGCTCAGCCGTTTGCTGGCGCGAAGGCGCATGGCGGCGCGCTCGCGGCGCGGGCGGAAGAGCGCGGTGAGCGCCGCGTTGGCCCCGGCATCGAGCTCTTCGAAAAGCAGGAAGTCCTGAAAGATCATGCCGATATTGTCGGCGCGAAAGCGGGTGCGGCGCTCGGCGCCGAGCCGCAGAAGCTCGGTCTCGCCCCAGCGGATGCTGCCTTCGGCCTCGAGCAGCCCGGCCAGCGCGTAGAGCAGCGTCGATTTGCCCGCGCCCGAAGGTCCGCGCACGCCGACAAGCGCGCCGGCGGGCAGCTCGAGCTTCGGCAGCGACAACAGCACACGGCCCTTGCCGCCCGGAACCACAAGCTCCGAGATGGTCAGAGGAAGGCCCATCGGATCAGCCGTAATTCGCGTCGCTGAGGCGGACCATGCTGAGAAAGCCGGTCTCGGGATCGCGATAGCCGCCGAGTTCGAGCACGCCCGAGACGGTGATCTTCTTGTTGAACGGGATCACGTTGACGATGCGCTTGGTGTAGACGGCGAGGATGTCGTTGGGCCACTCGGCCTCGGTCTCGCAGAACGGGCAAACCGCCATCGGCATCTTGGTGAGCACGAAGAACTTGCTCTCGGCCTTCAGCGGCGGCGCCATGAAGCCCTCGACGGTGATGCGTTCGCCTTCGCGCGCCACGGCGAGTTCGGAGAGATCGTTGCCCCGGCGCTCGTAGAGTTCGCGCACCTTGAGCGGAGCGTCCTGCGCCAGCGCGGGACGGGCCAGCAGCGGTGCGGCCAGAGCGGATGTGAGGAAATGGCGACGGGTCTGCATATCGTATCCTCCAGAGAGGGAATCTGCCCTGCCAGTGTGCCGCAGGGCGAAAAGGAAACAAGGGGCCCCGGTGTCGCGGAGCCCCTTGCCACTGTCAAAGCGGAGCGATCACTCGGCGGTGACGGCGTGGTGCATGACGTGGAAGATCACGTTCTGCTCGAGCGTGCCGTCAAACAGGTGCGCCCAGGGGCCCTTGGCATAGACGGCGACGTCTTCACCGGAGTGGCTTTCCGACGACTTGGGGATCAGCGCCTGCTGGACGTAGTCGAGATCGGTGGCCTCGTCCTGGGTCACGTCGGGGCGCGAGCCCTCGTAGCCGTTCTCGCCCTCGACGAGGACCGAGCCGGAGCCGTTGAGGTAGCCGATCACGGTGTAGGGCTTGCCGTCATCGGCCAGCACCAGCTCGTCGCTGTGCTTGTCGCCCTGCTGGGCCACGTCGTAGCACAGGCCGAGGATCGGGGTGCCGCGACCGCAATAGCCGTTGAACGCGATCGAGTGCTCGTGGTCGGCGGTGACGATGATCAGGGTGTCTTCGTCGTTGGTCAGCTCGTCCGCCATGGCCACGGCCTCGGCGAAGGCCACACCGTCCACCAGCGTACGGTGGGCGTTGCCGGCGTGGTTGGCGTGGTCGACCCGGCCGGCCTCGATCTCGAGGTAGTAGCCGTTCTCGTTCTGGCTCAGGTACTCGATGGCCGCCTTGGTCATCTCGGCGAGCGACGGCTCGTCGTCATCGGCGCGGTCGGCCTCGTATTCCATGTGGCTGTCGTTGAACAGCGCCAGGATCGGGGTCTCGCCGTCGAGGGTCAGGGCGTTGAACGTCTCGGTGTTCCAGGCGTACTGGGCGCCGAGGCCGGTAGCGTTCTCGATCAGGTTGACACCGTCGGCGCGGCGGCCCGAGCCACCTTCGTCGGTCTGGGTGCCTTCGGGAACGAAGTGACGGCGACCGCCGCCCATGGCGAAGTCGATGACGCCGGCTTCCATCTGGTCGATGAGCTGGGCGGCGATGTCCTTCTGGGTGTCGCAGCCTTCCGGCACGCTGTCTTCCCAGTTGCGGTTGGCGGTCTTGGAGTAGACGGCCGCCGGGGTCGCGTGGGTGACACGTGCGGTCGAGACGATGCCGACCGATTTCTCCATGCCCGAGACGATCTCGGCGAAGGTGGTCAGCTCGTTGCCGGCCACGGTCGAGCAATCGTCATGGATCGCGTCGCCGCCGAGGTTGATCAGGTTGAAGCGCTGCTTCACGCCGGTGTTCATCGCGCCGGCGGTCGGAGCGGAGTCCGGCGTCTGGGCGTTGATGTTGTAGGTCTTGACGAGGGCGGCGTGGTAATCGGGCGTTTCGTAGGGCAGCACGTGCTCTTCGCCGAGCTTGCCTTCCTGCTGACCGGCGAAGACGCGGGTCGCGTAGTTGGTGCCGACACCGTTGCCGTCTGCCACCAGCACGATCACGTTCTTGGCGGTGTTGGTGTTGTCCTGACGGTCGAGGATGGCCTGGATGGCCTCCTGGCCGGCGGTGAACCATTCGCTGCCTGCCTGCGGCAGGTCGGCGGTCTGGGCCGAGGCTGCAGTGGCGGCGCTGAGGGCGATGGCGGAAATCAGGGTGCGTTTCATGGGCGAGCTTGCTCCTGTCTTGTCACGGCCGGCACGCTGCCGGGGGCGTCTATTGCTCGCGCTCCGATTGCCCGCGCAATGTAACAGACACGTTACAAGATCTTGACAGTTTTGTCCGGCGGCGCCCGATGCCGGACGCTCCGCCTCAGCCGACCGTGCGCGCCGCCCGACGGGTGAGCGCAAGGCGCCGCACGAAGGCCACCAGGAACAGCGCCGTGAGGATCAGGATGATCGTCGGCGCCGGTGCGCTGTCGAGGAAGAAGCTGGCATAGGTGCCCGCGAGCATCGACAGCAGGCAGGCCAGCGTCGCGGCGATCATCATGCCGCCGAAGCGCCGGCAGATCAGGAAGCCGATGGCGCCCGGTGCGATCAGCAGGCCGACCGCGAGGATCAGACCGGTGGCGGTGAGCGTCGCGACGATGGTCAGCGAGAGCGCAGTGAGCAGCCCGTAATGCAGCCAGCCCACCCGCAACCCCGAGGCACGTGCCTGCGCCGGATCGAAGGCGTGCAGCAGCAGGTCCTTCCAGAACAGAGCCACCCCCAGGGTCACAAGCACCGAGATGCTGCCGGCGGTCCACAGATCGGACGGGCCTACCCCCAGCATGTTGCCGAACAGGATATGGTCGAGATGCACGTTGGTCTGCACCTGCGTGTAGAGCACGATGCCAAGCCCGAACATGCCCGAGAACACCACGCCCATCACCGTGTCCTGCTTGACCCGGCTGTTCTCGGCCAGAAAGCCGGTCGCTGTGGCGGTGAGCATCCCCGCCCCGAACGCGCCGACGATCAGCGGCAGCCCGGCAATATAGGCCAGCACCACGCCGGGCAGGATGGCGTGGCTGATGGCGTCTCCCATCAGCGCCCAGCCCTTGAGCACGAGGAAGCACGACAGCAGCGCCGTGGGGATCGCCACGAAGACACAGATCAGGAAGGCGTTCTGCATGAAGGGAAACTGGAACGGCAGGAGAAGCTCGCTCATGCTGCGCTCTCCTGCGTGCGGTCCTCACGCAGCGCCTGCCGCGCCTTGCGCCGCGCCGCCATCATGCCGTGCTTGGGCGCGAAGACAAAGGCGGCGAGGAAGATCAGCGTCTGCAGCACCACGATGACGCCGCCCGTGGCGCCGTCGAGGAAATAGCTCAGATAAGCGCCGGTGAAGCTGGTCAGCGCCCCGATGCTCACCGACAGCAGGATCAGCCGCGGGAAGCGGTCGCAGAGCAGGTAGGCGGTGGCGCCGGGCGTCACCACCATGGCGATGACGAGAAACGCCCCCACGGTCTGCATCGCCGCCACCACCGAGGCCGAGAGCAGCGTGAAGAACACCGCCTTCAAGAGCCCCGGCCGCAGCCCGACGCTCTGGGCATGGCTCTCGTCGAAGAAGACGACCATGAGATCCTTCCACTTGGCCAGCAGCACCACGAGCGAGATCGCCCCGATCAGCACCAGCTGCAGCGTGTCGGCGGGCGTGATGGCAAGGATATTGCCCATTGTGATGGTCTGGATCGACACCGAGACCGGGTTGACCGAGACCATGAACAGGCCGAGCCCGAAGAACGAGGTGAAGATCAGCCCGATCACCACGTCGATCTTCAGCCCCGAGCGGCCCGAAAGGAACAGCATCGCCCCCGCCGCGAGGCCCCCGGAAATAAAGGCGCCCAGCGCGAAAGGCAGGCCCAGCATGTAGGCCCCGGCGACACCGGGCACCACCGCGTGCGACAGCGCGTCGCCGATCAGCGACCAGCCCTTGAGCATCAGGTAGGAGGACAGGAAGGCGCAGACCCCGCCCACGAGGGCCGAGACCCACATGGCGTTGTTCATGTACCCATAGGAGAACGGCTCGAGTAGAACGCTCATCGCGGCACCTCCCCACCACGGCATGTCAGATCATCGAGCAGGGTTGTGTTCGGGAGACGGCTCATTTGCCCGCCTCACGGGTGCGCATCTCGTCGCCGTACTGCACCAGAGGGCGTTCATCGTCGGAAAAGATGGTGACCCGGCGCGCATCGTCATCGTCGTGCAGCGCGTCGCCACCCAGCGTGAAGTGCCGCAGCACGCCCCCGAAGGCCGCCTCGAGATTGGCGCGGGTGAAGGTGGTCTCGGTCGGGCCGTAGGCCAGTACCGTGCCCTTGACCAGCACGGTGCGGTCACAAAACTCGGGCACCGAGCCGAGATTGTGGGTCGAGACCAGCATCACCCGCCCCTCGTCGCGCAGCGCGCGCAGCAGTGCGATGATCTGCTCCTCGGTCTTCACGTCGACGCCGGTGAAGGGCTCGTCGAGCAGGATCACCTGCCCCTCCTGCGCCAGCGCCCGGGCAAGGAACACGCGCTTGCGCTGCCCGCCGGAGAGCTCGCCGATCTGGCGGTGGCGGAAGTCCTGCATGTTGACCCGCGCCAGCGCCTCGGCCACCGCCTCGTGATCGGCGCGCCTGGGCCGGCGAAGAAAGCCCATGTGGCCGTAACGGCCCATCATCACCACGTCCTCGACCAGCACCGGGAAGGACCAGTCGACCTCTTCCGATTGCGGCACATAGGCCACGAGGTTGCGTTTGAGCGCCTCCTTCACCGACATGCCAAGCAAGGATATCTCGCCCGCCGCTGCCGGCACGAAGCCCATGATCGCCTTGAACAGCGTCGACTTGCCCGCCCCGTTCACGCCCACAAGCGCCGTGACGGTGCCGCGCGGGATCTCGAAGCTGGCATGGCGCAGGGCGGTGTGGCCGTTGCGGTAGGACACGGTGACGTCGCGGGCGGAAATCCCGCTGCCCGCGGCCGTCTCGGCGCCTGTCGCGGTCTGGCTGTCGCGCATCTCGGTCCTCTTTCGCAGTCTCAGTTGCCGGCCCCGGTGAGCCCGTCGGCGATGGTCTGCGAGGTCACCTTCAGCAGATCCAGGTAGGTCGGCACCGGGCCGTCGGCTTCACTCAGGCTATCGACATAGAGCACGCCGCCGTAATCTGCACCGGTTTCGCGCGCCACCTGCTCGGCGGGCGCGGTGTTGACCGTGCTCTCACAGAACACCGCCGGAATTTCATGCGTCTTCACCCCGTCGATCACCGCCCGCACCTGCTGCGGCGTGCCTGTCTGGTCCGCATTCATCGGCCAGAGATACAGCTCCTTCATGCCGAAATCGCGGGCGAGATAGCTGAAGGCGCCCTCGCAGGTGACCAGCCAGCGCTTGTCCTCGGGGATCTCGGCGATCTGCGCCCGCAGCGGCTCGAGCGTGTCGCGCAGCTCCTGCTTGTAGGCCGCGGCGTTGGCCTCGTAGGTCTCGGCATTGTCGGGATCGTGTTCGCTCAGCGCGGCGGCGATGTTGTCGACATAGACCTGCGCGTTGTCGAGCCCCATCCACGCGTGCGGGTTGGCCTTGCCCTCGTAGGCGCCCTGCGCGATCGCGATGGGATCGATCCCCTCGCTCAGCGTGGCCGAGGGCAGATCGCCGAGATTGCGCAGGAACTGCTCGAACCACAGCTCGAGGTTCAGCCCGTTCCAAAGGATCAGATCGGCGTCATGGGCGCCGACGATGTCGCGCGGTGTCGGCTCGTAGCCGTGGATCTCGGCGCCGGGCTTGGTGATCGAGACCACCTCGGCGGCATCGCCTGCCACGTTCTGCGCCATGTCGGCCAGCACCGTGAAGGTCGTCACCACCTTGAGCTTTTCGTCGGCATTGGCGGCCTGCGCCAGCACGAGCGTGAGCATCGAGGCGGTGGCGAGCCCGATTTTGGGTCTGAACATGTGGCGTCTCCTCGGTGAGCGGTCGATCTTTCCGCCATGTAAATGCGAGCCATTCGCAAGTGTCAATAATGCAAATGAGAATGGATCGCAAAACCGTGAGCGTGCACCCTGCCCGCCCATAAAGTGAACGCACCTCATGATCCCCTTGACCATTATGAATTGGCCTTAGCTACGCCCAGCATATAGGTAGGCCGCCAAACAGCCCGGAAAGCCGAAATCCCATGTCCAGCACTGCCCCGACCCGTTCTCCCGTCTTCGACCGCCTGCACGCGGCCGCGCGTGAGCGCATCCTGATCCTCGACGGCGCAATGGGCACGCAGATCCAGCAGCTCGGCCTGTCGGAGGGCGATTTTCAGGGCTGCGGCGGCGGCGCCTGCAGCTGCCACCTGCCGCATGACAGCGACAAGCCGCAGCAGGGCAACAACGACCTCCTCAACCTCACCAAGCCCGAGGCGATCGAGGAGATCCACTATCTCTACGCCATGGCGGGCGCCGATATCGCCGAGACCAACACCTTTTCCTCGACCACCATCGCGCAGGCCGATTACGCCATGGAGGGCGCGGTTTACGACCTCAACTTCCAAGGCGCCCGGCTGGCCCGCCGGGCGATGGACCGGGCCGAGGCCGAGGATGGCCGCCCCCGCTTCGTGGCCGGCGCGCTCGGGCCGACCAACCGCACCGCCTCGATCAGTCCGGACGTGAACAACCCCGGCTATCGTGCTGTCACGTTTGATCAATTGCGCATCGCCTATGCGGATCAGGCGCGCGCGCTGATCGACGGCGGCGCCGATCTGCTGCTGATCGAGACGATCTTCGACACGCTCAACGCCAAGGCCGCGATCTTTGCCTGCGAAGAGGTCTTCGCCGAGCGCGGCGAGCGCCTTCCTGTGATGATCTCGGGCACCATCACCGACCTGTCGGGCCGCACCCTCTCGGGCCAGACGCCCACCGCCTTCTGGCATTCGGTGCGCCATGCCGAGCCCTTCACCATCGGTCTCAACTGCGCCCTCGGCGCCGAGGCGATGCGTCCGCACCTGGCCGAGATCTCGGGCGTGGCCGACACGCTGATCTGCGCCTACCCCAACGCCGGCCTGCCCAACGAGATGGGCGAGTATGACGAAACCCCCGAGCAGATGGCCGCGCAGATCGCGGGCTTTGCCAAGGAAGGTCTGCTCAACGTGGTGGGCGGCTGCTGCGGCTCGACCTATGAGCACATCCGCGCCATCGCCAAGGCGGTCGAGGGATTCGCCCCGCGCGAGATCCCCCAGCCCAAGCCGCTGATGCGCCTGTCGGGGCTCGAGCCCTTCATGCTGACCGAGGACATCCCCTTCGTCAACGTGGGCGAGCGGACCAATGTCACGGGCTCCGCCAAGTTCCGCAAGCTGATCACCAATGCCGATTATGCCACGGCGCTCGACGTGGCCCGCGACCAGGTCGAGAACGGCGCCCAGATCATCGACGTGAACATGGACGAGGGCCTGATCGACAGCCAGCAGGCGATGGTCGAGTTCCTCAACCTGATCGCCGCCGAGCCCGACATCGCCCGCGTGCCGATCATGATCGACAGCTCCAAGTGGGAGATCATCGAGGCCGGGCTGAAATGCGTGCAGGGCAAGCCCGTGGTCAACTCGATCTCGATGAAGGAAGGCGAAGAGGCCTTCCTCGAGCAGGCCACGCTCTGCCGCCGCTACGGTGCGGCGGTGATCGTCATGGCCTTTGATGAGACGGGCCAGGCCGATACCGAGGACCGCAAGGTCGAGATCTGCACCCGCGCCTACAAGCTGCTGACCGAGAAGGTCGGCTTCCCGCCCGAGGACATCATCTTCGACCCCAACGTCTTTGCCGTTGCCACCGGCATCGAGGAGCATGACAATTACGGCGTCGACTTCATCGAGGCGACGCGCCGCATCACCACCGACTGCCCGCATGTGCACATCTCGGGCGGGGTGTCGAACCTGTCCTTCTCGTTCCGCGGCAACGAGCCGGTGCGCGAGGCGATGCACGCGGTGTTCCTCTACCACGCCATCCAGAACGGCATGGACATGGGCATCGTCAACGCAGGCCAGCTTGCGGTCTATGACCAGATCGACGCCGATCTTCGCGAGGCCTGCGAGGACGTGGTGCTGAACCGCACCCCCGCCAATGGCGGCACCGCCACCGAGAACATGCTCGACATCGCCGAGCGCTACCGCGGTCAGGGCGGCGCCAAGGGCCGCGAAAAGGACATGTCGTGGCGCGAGCTGCCGGTCGAGAAGCGGCTCGAGCACGCGCTGGTCAACGGCATCACCGAGTTCATCGAGGGCGACACCGAGGAAGCCCGGCAGGCCGCCGAGCGCCCCCTGCACGTGATCGAAGGGCCGCTGATGGCCGGCATGAACGTGGTCGGCGACCTCTTCGGCGCCGGCAAGATGTTCCTGCCGCAGGTGGTGAAATCCGCCCGCGTGATGAAGCAGGCGGTCGCCGTGCTGCTGCCCTACATGGAAGAGGAAAAGCGCCTCGGTGGCGGCACCGAGCGCGAGGCCGCCGGCAAGGTGCTGATGGCCACGGTGAAGGGCGACGTGCACGACATCGGCAAGAACATCGTGGGCGTCGTGCTGGCCTGCAACAATTACGAGATCATCGACCTTGGCGTCATGGTCCCGGCAGAAAGGATCCTCGCCACCGCGAAAGAGCAGAATGTCGACGTGATCGGCCTCTCGGGCCTGATCACCCCCTCGCTCGACGAGATGGTGCACGTCGCCTCAGAGATGGAGCGCGAAGGTTTCGACATCCCGCTGCTCATCGGCGGCGCCACCACCTCGCGCGTGCACACCGCCGTCAAGATCCACCCGCGCTACGGCAAGGGCCAGGCGGTCTACGTCACCGATGCCAGCCGCGCGGTGAGCGTGGTCTCCTCGCTGCTGTCCGCGACGCAAAAGCCCGACTACGTGGCCAACATCCAGACCGAATATGCCGACGTGGCGGACAAGCACGCCCGCGCCGAGCTCGCCAAGAAGCGCATCTCGGTCGAGCAGGCGCGCGACAACGCGCTGAAGCTCGATTTCGGCAACCACGCCCCGGCCCCCTCCTTCCTCGGCAGCAAGGTGGTCGAGGACTGGGATCTGGCCGAGCTCGCGCGCTATATCGACTGGACGCCGTTCTTCCAGACATGGGAGATGAAGGGTGTCTATCCCAAGATCCTCGACGACGAGAAACAGGGCGAGGCCGCGCGCGCGCTGTTTGCCGACGCGCAGGCGATGCTGGAGAAGATCATCGCCGAGAAGTGGTTCCATCCCCGCGCCGTTGTTGGCTTCTGGCCGGCCAACGCCGTGGGCGACGACATCCGTCTCTTCAAGGACGCGGATCGCGTCGAGGAACTGGCCACCTTCTACACCCTGCGCCAGCAGACCGCCAAGCGCGGCGACCGGCCCAACGTGGCGCTGTCGGATTTCGTCGCGCCCGAGGGCCGGCCCGATCACGTTGGCGGCTTCGTGGTGACGGCCGGCATCGAGGAAGAGCGCATCGCCAAGGCGTTCGAGGCCGAGCACGACGATTACTCCTCGATCATGGTCAAGGCGCTGGCCGACCGCTTTGCCGAGGCCATGGCCGAGCGCCTGCACGAGCGCGTGCGCAAGGAGTTCTGGGGCTACGCGCCAGACGAGGCGTTCGACAATGTCGAGCTGATCTCGGAGAAATATGCCGGCATCCGCCCGGCCCCGGGCTACCCGGCGCAGCCCGACCACACCGAGAAGACCACGCTCTTCGAGCTGCTCGATGCCACCAATGCCACCGGGGTCGAGCTCACCGAGAGCTACGCCATGTGGCCCGGCTCCTCGGTCTCGGGGCTCTATATCGCCCACCCGGAGAGCTACTATTTCGGCGTCGCCAAGGTCGAGCGAGACCAGGTGCAGGACTATGCCGCGCGCAAGGGCATGGCGGTCGAGGAGGTCGAGCGCTGGCTGGCACCGATCCTCAACTACATCCCCGGTGCCGGAGCGGTGGCGGCAGAGTAAGCGCCGCCCGCGCCCGGCAGCACTGGACCCCGCCCGCGAAATTTGCAAACTAGCGCTTTACAATGCGCTAAGCTGCAAACACCGCGGGAGGGGGACCGATGGCCACACGCAAGCTCTATGCCGGGGCCAAGCTGCGCGACCTGCGCGGCCGGCTCGGGCTGACACAGAAGGATTTCGCCGGCAAGCTGGGGATCTCCCTGCCCTATCTGAACCAGATGGAGAACAACAACCGCCCGGTCTCGACCACGGTGGTGCTGGCGCTGGCGCAGGAATTCGGCTTCGACGTCACCGAGCTTGGTCAGGGCGACAGCGAGCGACTGGTCTCGGACATGCGCGAGGCGCTGGCCGACCCGATCTTTGGCGAAAGCCCGCCGCTGGCCGATCTGCGCCTCACCGCTTCGAACGCGCCGGCGCTGGCGCGCGCCTTTCTCGAACTGCACCGCGCCTACCGCCAGACCCACGAACGCCTCGCCTCGCTCGACGAGGCGCTGGGGCGCGAGGATGCGCAGCTGCAGCCCAGCCCGTGGGAGGAGGTGCGCGACTTCTTCCACTACTGCGACAACTACATCGACGCCGTGGACCGGGCGGCGGAGCATTTCGCCAACATGCTCAAGGGCGATCTGCGCGGCGCGCTGGTGGCCCGCCTGCGCGAACGCGGCGTGGCGGTCGAGACCGCGAAGACCAGCTCGCTGCGCGCCTATGATGCGGAGCGCAAGCTGCTGACCCTGTCGAACCTGGTGCCGCCCGAGACACAGAACTTCCAGCTGCTGGTGCAGGTGGCGCTGCTGCGCCAGAACGATCTGCTCGAGGCGACGCTGGATCTCGCCCGCTTCCAGTCCGACGCCGCCCGCGCCATCGCGAAGCTCGGCCTCGCCAATTACTTCGCCGGCGCCGCGATGATGCCCTACGGTGCGTTTCTCGACGCGGCGCAGGAAACCCGCCATGACCTCGAGCTGCTGGCCGCGCGCTTCGGCGCCTCGATCGAGCAGGTGGCGCACCGGCTCTCGACCCTGCAACGGCCCGGCGCCAAGGGCATCCCGTTCTTCTTCGCCCGCGTCGACCAGGCCGGCACCATCACCAAGCGGCACTCCGCGACGCGGCTGCAATTCGCCCGCTTCGGGGGCGCCTGCCCGCTGTGGAACGTGCACCGCGCCTTCGAGACGCCGGGCCGCTTCCTGCGCCAACTGGCCGAGACCCCGGACGGCGTTCGCTACGTGCTGCTGGCACGAGACGTGACCAAGCGTGGCGGCCATTTCGGCGCGCCGGTGCGGCGCTACGCCATGGCGCTCGGCTGCGAGGTCAAGCACGCCGGCGCGCTGGTCTACGCAGACGGTCTCGACCTCGCCCGCGACGGTGCCTTCGAGCCGATCGGTATTTCCTGCCGGATCTGCGAGCGCACCGACTGCCACCAGCGCTCGGTCCCGCCGCTGGAAAAGCGCCTCTCCATCCGCCCCGATCGCCGCGACGTGTTGCCCTACTCGCTCGAGTGAGCACCGCCGCACTGCTTGGCGAGGGGCGGACGGGGGCGCTGCCCCCTCTTGGCGTTTTGCGCCAATTCACCCCCGGGATATTTGACGCCAGAAGAAGACATGAGCGCTGCGCCCCTGGCTTCTCTTCGTCAAAAATACTCCCGCCGGAGGCAGGCGGTCCCCTGCGGCCGGGCGCCACTGAAGGCCTCGCGTGCAAGATTTGACACCCCATCGACCCGGCATCCGGTCCGGGCGCTTGCGGCGGCGCGGCTGCGGCGGTAAAGCGGGCGAAAGTTTTGCGGACATTTGCAGACAGGGGAGCCTCCCGATGTCGATCGACACCGACACCGCCGCCCGCGTGGCCAAGCTCGCCCGGATCCGGGTCGAGGACGACCAGCTTCCGGCGCTGGCACAGGAATTCTCGAACATTCTCGAGTTCATCGAACAGCTCAACGAGGTCGACGTCGATGGCGTCGAGCCGATGGTCTCGGTGACCCCGATGCGCCTGAAGCGCCGCCAGGACGGCGTGACCGATGGCAACCAGCAGGACAAGGTCCTGTCCAACGCCCCCGATGCCCGCGAGGGCTTCTTTGCCGTGCCGAAGGTGGTGGAATGAGCGATCTGACGAAGATGAAGGTGGCCGAGGCGCGCGACGCGCTGCGCGCCGGAGACGTGACCTCGGTCGAGCTGACCGAAGCCTGCCTCGGTGCCATCGAGGGCGCCGGGGCGCTCAACGCCTATGTCCACAAGACGCCCGAGATCGCCATCGAGCAGGCGAAAGCCGCCGATGACCGCATCAAGGCCGGCGACGCCCCCGCCATGTGCGGCATCCCGATGGGCATCAAGGATCTGTTCTGCACCCGTGGCGTCGCCTCGCAGGCTGCCTCGCGAATCCTCGAGGGCTTCAAGCCGGAATACGAATCCACCGTCACCACGCAGCTCTTCGATGCCGGCGCGGTGATGCTCGGCAAGCTCAACATGGACGAGTTTGCCATGGGATCGTCGAACGAGACCTCGTGTTACGGCAACGCGGTCAACCCGTGGCGCCGCGGCAATGACGACAGCCAGCTCACCCCCGGCGGCTCGTCGGGCGGCTCGGCGGCCGCGGTCGCGGCGGATCTCTGCCTCGCCGCCACCGGCACCGACACCGGCGGCTCGATCCGCCAGCCCGCCGCCTTCACCGGCATCACCGGCATCAAGCCGACCTACGGGCGCTGCTCGCGCTGGGGCATCGTGGCCTTCGCCTCTTCGCTCGACCAGGCCGGCCCGATGACCAAGGACGTGCGCGACGCCGCCATCCTGCTGCAGGCAATGTGCGGCCACGATCCCAAGGATTCGACCTCTGCGGACCTGCCCGTTCCGGATTTCGAGGCCATGCTGACCGGCGACATCAAGGGCAAGACCATCGGTATTCCGCGCGAATACCACATGGAGGGCATGCCCGAGGAGATCGAGGCGCTCTGGGCCCGGGGCCGCGAGATGCTGGCCGATGCGGGCGCCAAGATCGTCGACATCTCGCTGCCGCACACCAAGTACGCGCTGCCCGCCTATTACGTGATCGCGCCCGCGGAAGCGTCGTCGAACCTGGCCCGCTATGACGGCGTGCGCTATGGCCACCGCGCCACGCTCGCCGCCGGCGAGGGCATCAACGACATGTACGAGAAGACCCGCGCCGAGGGCTTCGGCCCCGAGGTGCAGCGCCGCGTCATGGTCGGCACCTACGTGCTGTCGGCGGGCTTTTACGATGCCTATTACAACCGCGCCCGCAAGGTCCGCACGCTGATCAAGAAGGACTTCGAAGACGTCTTTGCGCAGGGCGTCGACGCGATCCTGACCCCGGCCACCCCCTCGGCAGCGTTCGGGCTTGGCGAGATGCAGGACGCGGACCCGGTGCAGATGTATCTCAACGATGTCTTCACCGTGACGGTGAACCTTGCCGGCCTCCCGGGCGTTAGTGTCCCGGCGGGTCTGGACAAGCAGGGCCTGCCGCTGGGGCTGCAGCTGATCGGGCGGCCGTGGGAAGAAGGGGATCTGCTGAACACCGCCTACGCGCTCGAGCGCGCGGCCGGCTTCGTGGAGAAGCCCGCGAAATGGTGGTAACAGCACCGCAAGAGAGGTGACGGGCAAGATGATGAGATCGGCATTCCTTCTCGGCGTGGCAGCGATGGCGCTGTCCGCCTGCGCCGGAGGCTCGGTGCCCGACAGCGGCGCCGGCGTCGGCTTCGACGATTACCAGACCTACGCCGAGCGTCAGGTGCCGGCCCAGCCCGACGGCACCGTGACCGTGCGCGCACCCTCGCCGGTCGAGACCCGCTCGCTTGACGGCAACGACCTCGAGGCCGAGGCCGCCGCCAGCGCAGCGGCCCAGAATTCCGGCATCGCCCCGGTACAGGCCTCGCCGCAGAACGCCGCGCCCGAGGTGGTGACCGGCGCTGACGGGATCTCGAACGAGAACAATTTCGATGCGGTCTCGGCGCAGCGCGACATCGAAGACGACGCCGCGCTGATCGCCCAGAACCGGGCCCAGTACCAGGTCATCGCGCCGACCGACCTGCCGCCGCGGCCGAACAGCAGCGCGCCCAATATCGTGGCCTACGCGCTGCAGACCACCAACCCCAAGGGCGTGCCGCTCTACGACCGGTCCGGCCGCTATGACGGCAACCCGGTGCCGCGCGCCTGTGGTGCCTACAACTCCTCCGACCTCGCGCAGGAGGCCTTCCTGTCGATGGGCGGTCCGCAGCGCGACCGCCGCGGACTCGACCCCGACGGCGACGGCTTCGCCTGCGCATGGGACCCCGCGCCGTTCCGCGCGGCGCGTGGCGGCTGACACCGCTCTGGCACCCGAGCGACAATTTCGGCCCGCGCCGTGACGGCGCGGTGCCCGACATCGTCGTGCTGCATTACACCGCCATGGCAAGCGCCGAGGGCGCGCGCGACTGGCTCTGCCACCCCGACGCCGGTGTTTCAGCGCATTACGTGATCGGCCGGCAAGGCACCGTCTGGCAACTGGTGCGCGAGGAGATGCGTGCCTGGCATGCGGGCCTTGGCGCCTGGGGCAGCGTCACGGAAGTGAACTCGCGTTCGATCGGCATCGAGATCGCCAACACCGGCGCCGAGCCGTTCCCGGAGCCGCAGATGGCGGCGCTCGAAAAACTGCTCGCCGGTATCCTGCAGCGCTGGCGCATTCCGCCCGAGCGGGTGATCGGCCATTCCGACATGACGCCCGGGCGCAAGATCGATCCCGGCCCGCGCTTCGACTGGGCGCGGCTTGCCCGGCGTGGTCTCGCCATCTGCGCCGCCCCCGCGGCACCCGGTGATTTCCATGCCAATGCGCATCGCGTTGGCTACCGCGTAGAGGCCAACCGCCACGACGCGCTGCTCTCAGCCTTCCGCGACCGCTTCCGACCCGGCGCGCGCGGCCCTCTCGACGAGACCGACCGCAGTCTCATGGCAGGGCTCGCCGCGAAATACCCTGCGACCTGAACCGGCACCCATTTCTGAGACGGCACGCCGGCGGACACGCCCGGCCTGCCTCCGGCGGGAGTATTTTTGACGAAGAGAAGCCAGGGGCGCGGCGCTCCTAGCTTCCCTGGTTCAAAAATAACTCGGGGGGTGAATTGGCGCATAGCGCCAAGAGGGGGCTGGCCCCCTGCAACTGGCAGCGGGGAGTGGCCGCGATACCAGGAGGCGCGGTCGGGGCCGTGCGTCCCGCCTCAGCGCATCCAGAAGCCCTCGCGCTTAAGCCGGTTGCGAAACCCCTGCTCGCGCCGGGGCAGGTCGTCGCGATCGAACAGCGCCCGCGCCTTGCGCCCCCGCCCCTGGTAGACCATGCGCTTGATCGGCTCGTATTGCTTCAGCACTTTCTTGATCCGGTTCGGCGCGGTGATCTCCTCGAGCCAGTCCACCACCGCGTCGCTTTCGCGCGCGTAGAGCAGTGGCAGCGTGCGGTAATGGCAGCTCACCGCGCCGTCGATGAGCCCGTCCGGGAGCGTGTCACGCCCGCCGCCAAGGGACTGGATCACCAGCGGCAAGGCCACCTGGTCGAGCCACGGATCGAGGCTCTGACAGACCAGCTCGCGCGGCGGGTCGTCGCGGATCGCGAGCGCATAGTCCAAGAAGCGCTGCCCGAAGCGGCGCGGGCAGGCGCCGAAGAAGAAACCTGCGTTGAAGTAGAGGTAGCGCTGCCAGTACTCGTCGGGCCAGCGCAGGTCGAGCGAGCTCTCGAAATCAAGACCGAAGAGGTCGTAGAGCGCCTTCCAGGTCTCGGTATATCCGGGGCCGTAGAGCTCGATCTGCGGCCAGGTGCCTTCGCGCCGGAGCGACGCGGTCGGGCGCGCGAAGTCGAACGGCACGCAGGCCAGGTCGTCGAGGATCAGCGTGTCGGTGTCGAAGAACACGAAGGGCTCGCCCTCCGGCATGGAGAGCAGTGCCTCGATCTTGTTGCCATAGGCGTAGGCGGCACCGAAATGCCGGCTCTCGAAGGGCAGGATCTCGGCGCCCTGCGCCTCGAGTAGCGCGCGCAGCTCGGGGTCATCGATGCGCGGATCGAGTGGCCAGAGATCGCCGGGCTGCGGCTCGGCGACGTAGAGCCTGGCATGGCGCGCGGGCGTGGTGAGCGCCAGCGACAGGGCGAAGAGCAGCGCCTCGTATTGCAGACGTCCGGCCTGGCCCACGATCATCACGTTGACCGGGCCAGCGCCCTCGCTCGTTCCTGTGCCGATCATGTGACTGCGCGCGCCCCGCTTGTTTTGCCCGCACTATAGGCAGGGCGGGGCGCGCCGGGAACCCGGGGTGTGCTCCTCAGAGCGGGATCGCCTCGAGCACCTGCGGCTCGATGACCTGAACGCCGGGCAGGCCCGCGGCCAGCGCCTCGGCCGACTGCGCGAGCGCCGGGAAGGTGCGGTAATGCATGGGGATCACGGTCTTGAAGTCGAAGTAGGTCTTCGCGGCCCAGGCTGCCATCTCCATGTCCATGGTGTAGTAGCCGCCGGCGCTGAGGATACCGATGTCGGGCTTGTAGTAGGCGCCGATCCAGCTCATGTCGGCCATGATCGTGGTATCGCCCGAGAAGTAGATCGTCTTGCCCTCGCCGCGGATGATGAAGCCGGTTTCCATGCCCGTGTACTGGGCGACGCCATCGACCACCATCGACGAGCTGTGCGAGGCGGGCACCATGCTCACCGAGACCTTGCCGAACTGCGCCGTGCCGCCCTTGTTGAAGGCCTGGCCCGCCACCGCGCCCTGGCTCTCGAGCAGGTTGACCAGTTCGAAGATACCCGAAACCGGCAGCGACCTGTCCTTCGAGAGCTGGACGCAGTCGTTGGTGTGGTCGAAATGACCGTGTGTCATCAGGATCTGCGTGGCGCCGTCCAGCGCCTCCTCGATGCGCTCGTCGGGCATCATCGGATTGCCGGTGACCCACGGGTCGATCAGAAGAACCTGATCTTCGATCTCGATCCGGAAGCTGCCATGCCCAAGCCATATGAGTTTCATGAATCCATCCTTGTTTGAATGCGTCTGCCCGGAGCCTAGCGCAGGATGAGGAGGGGTAAAGGGGGCCAGCCCCCTCTTGGCCTGCGGCCAATTCACCCCCGAGGTATTTTTGAACCAAAGAAGTCAGGAGCGCCGCGCCCCTGGCTTCTCTTCGTCAAAAATACTCCCGCCGGAGGCAGGCCGTTCCCGCCCGCACCTGCGGCGCGTCAGAAAGGAGCGCAGCGCCGGTCCGGAGAGAAACGAGACGACGGATATTGTGGGGCGCCCCGCAATGGCCTAGGCCTATGGTCGAGGGATCATCAGGGAGGATTTCATGACACACGGCTTCGATACGCTGCAGGTGCACGCGGGCGCCCGGCCCGACCCGGCCACCGGCGCGCGGCAGACCCCGATCTACCAGACCACCGCCTACGTGTTCCGCGATGCCGACCACGCGGCGGCGCTCTTCAACCTGCAGGAGGTCGGCTATATCTACTCCCGCCTGACCAATCCGACGGTGGCGGCGCTGCAGGAGCGGGTCGCGACGCTCGAGGGTGGCGCGGGCGCGGTGTGCTGCTCTTCGGGCCACGCGGCGCAGATCATGGCGCTTTTCCCGCTGATGGGTCCGGGGCTCAACATCGTCGCTTCCACAAGGGCTTATGGCGGAACGATCACCCAGTTCAGCCAGACCATCAAGCGCTTTGGCTGGTCGTGCAAATTCGTCGATTTCGACGATCTCGGCGCCGTCGAGGCCGCGATCGACGACAACACCCGCGCGGTGTTCTGCGAGAGCATCGCCAACCCGGGCGGCTACATCACCGATCTCGATGCCATCGCCGCCATCGCCGACAAGGCCGGGCTGCCGCTGATCGTCGACAACACCTCGGCCACACCCTACCTGTGCCGACCGATCGAGCATGGCGCCACGCTGGTGGTGCATTCGCTGACCAAGTACATGACCGGCAACGGCACGGTGACCGGCGGCGCGGTGATCGACTCGGGCACGTTCGACTGGTCCGCCTCGGGCAAGTTCCCCTCGCTCTCCGAACCCGAGCCCGCCTATCACGGGCTCAAGTTCCACGAGACCTTCGGCTCGCTCGCCTTCACCTTCCACTCCATCGCCATTGGCCTGCGCGATCTCGGCATGACGATGAACCCGCAAGGCGCGCATTACACGCTGATGGGCATCGAGACCCTGAGCCTGCGGATGCAGAGACACGTGGAGAACGCCCAGCGCGTTGCGGCCTGGCTGGAGAACCATCCGGCGGTCGAGCGGGTGACCTATGCCGGTCTGCCCTCCTCGCCCTACAATGACCGCGTCGCCAAGATCTGCCCCAACGGGGCCGGTGGGTTGTTCACCGTGGCGCTCAAGGGCGGCTACGAGAGCTGCACGAAATTCGTCGATGCACTGCAGATCTTCAGCCACGTGGCCAATCTCGGCGATGCGCGCAGCCTGGTGATCCACTCGGCCTCGACCACCCACCGCCAGCTCAGCGAGGAGCAGCAGATCGCCGCCGGAGCGGCGCCGAACGTGGTGCGGATCTCGATCGGCATCGAGGATCCGGAGGACCTGATCGCAGATCTCGATCAGGCGCTCGCGCAGGCCGGCTGATCGCGCGTCACGTCTTGGACGAAGGGGGA
>NZ_DS022276.1:4038948-4073150 GCF_000153725.1 Salipiger bermudensis HTCC2601
GGCGACGAGGCACGCGCCCGCAGCGAGCTGGCCCGCTCCAAGAGCTATCTCAAACCGGTGGTCGAACTGGCGATGACCCGGCGTTGCGACACCGCGCGCCTGGACGCCGAGGCCGAGACCCGCTTCGCCAAGCTCGAGCGCGGCTTCCGCTTCCTCGATTCCCCCCCTTTTCACGTCGGACCTACTCGGCGAGTTCGAACACCATGGTCACCCGGGCATTGATCGTGGATTCGCCCGCGGCGATCGGCGCCGCAGCCACCCGGGCCTCCATCATCGGCATCGGAGACGGCGCGTAGCCGCCGCCGGACTCGGAGATCGACAGCACCGGACCGAGCGTGACCCCGGCTGCCTCGGCCAGCACCTTCGCCCGCTCCATCGCATCTGCCACGGCGTCGCGCCGGGCGGCCTCGCTCACCGGGTCGGGATCCTGCAGGCCAAAGCTCAGCCCCGAGAGGCGGTTGGCGCCATCCTCGGTCACCGCGCCCAGCACCGCGCCAAGCTGATCGAGGTCGCGCACCCGCACCGTCAGCCGGTTCGACGCCTCGTAGCCGGTGATCTCGCGCGGGCGGTCGGAATCATGGCTGTTCCAGATCGGCTGCAGCCCGACATCCGAGGTCTGCCGGTCGCGCGCGGCAATCCCCATGGCATCGAGCCGGGCGAGAATCGCCCCGGCGACCTCGGACGCCTCGTTCATCGCGGCGCCGGGGTCGGGGTTCTGCGCGCTCACGCCGAGGCTTACCGTCGCCATGTCTGGCACGGCGACGGCCTCTCCCTCGCCCGTGACGGTGAGCTTCGGCGCGCTGTCCTGCGCAAAGCCGGCGCCTGCCGACAAAATGAGCGTGCAGGCGGTGATCAGGGCAAGACGACGCATGAGATCCTCCTCGGGACTGGTAAAGATATCGTCAACATCGGGCCTCGAGCCCCATGTCGCAAGGCTCTGCGCCGCAAGCTTTCTTCCGCTCGGCGGAAGGCTGCTGTAGTCTGCAATGCGAGGGCTGGAGACTCCCACAAACAGCCGAGCAGTGGTAGAGACCGGACATGGTACCGAATTTCGCGCTTTCCCTGTCCTTTGACGGCATCGCTCTGCTTCGGCGGGCGGTCACCGGCTGGATGCAGATCGACCGTGTGGCCTTTGACGACGCCGAGCTGGACCAGTCGCTGGCGGCGCTGCGCGACCGCGCCACGGCCCTGTCCGCCGATGGCGCGCAGGTGCTTCTGGTGCTGCCGAGCGAACAGGTCCGCTTTCTCGACATCGCCGATCCGGGACCGGACGACGCCGCCCGCGAGGCCGCCGTGCGGGCGGCGCTCGATGGCGCGACGCCTTATGCGGTCGATGAATTGCGCCATGACTGGACGCTGAAGGGCGACAGGCTCTGCGCGGCCGCGGTGGCTCTGGAAACGCTCGACGAGGCCGAGAGCTTCGTGCAGGCACACGGCTTCACGGCGATGGCCTTCACCACGGTGCCGCCAGACGGCGCGTTCGAGGGCACGGTCTGGTTCGGCACCGCACCGGGCTGGAGTGGCGCCACGCCCGAGCGCCTCAGGACACCGATCGAGATCGTAGATGCCACGCCCGATGCACCCTGGGCCGCAGCGGCCAAACGCGCGTCGGAGACCGTGCCAGAGGCCCCAGAGACCATGCCAGAGACGGCCGCCACCGAGGCGTCCGCGGCTGAACAGGACACGCCCGACGCCACCGACGGGCCGGACCTCTCCGCGCCGGATCGCGCGATCGCGCCCGAGACACCTGTTGCGGACCTCCCCGACGCCGGCCCCGTAGCGCCCGAGAGGGCGCCGGAACCGGCCGCGCCCGAGACCCAGCCGAGCTTTGGCAGCGGCACTTTCGGCCCGGGCGGCGAGGCACGCAGCGATGCGGACGTGCCGCCGCTGCCGGCATCTCGCACCGTGTTGCCGACCCCGTCCGCCACCACCGAACAGCCCGCCGCCCCGAGCTTCTCGAGCATCAGGGCGAGCCGCGTGCCGCCCAAACCCGCCACCGCACTCGCCCTGAGCGCGGCGCCCGAGGCGCCCGCGCCGGGCAGCGCACCAGCGCTCAGGGCAGAGGCCCCGGCCGGCGCGACCACGCCGCGCAGCACTGCCGCCAAGCCGGAGACGGCACGAAAGACGCCCGACAAGGGCTCGAAACAAAAGCTGAAAGCGGAAGCGCCCGCCGCAACCGGGGAGCCAAGCAAACCCGCCAAACCCGCGCGCGATCCGCTTCAGGTTGCCGCCATGCGGCGCAACCGCGGTGAGGATCCCGGCCCCGCCACGGCGCAGGTCAGCGCGGCCGCCGCCGTCGACCCTGAGGAAGAGCGCCGCAGAATGACGGTGTTCGGCGCCCGCGGCCAAGAGGTCGGTGGCAAGCCACGCTTCCTCGGCCTGATGCTGACCGCGGCGCTGCTGCTGTTTCTCGCCGGCGTCGCCGCCTGGGCCTCGGTGTTCTTGGAGGACGGCATCTCGGGGCTGTTCCAGAGCACCGATGACAATACCGCCATCGCCGAGAGCGCCCCCGCCGAGGCGGTCCCCGACACTGCGCCTCCCGCCGAAGCGGAAGGGCTGGCGGAGGCAGAGCCAGAGGCGCCCGTTGCGCCAGAGACGCAGCTGGAAACCGCCGCCCTGAGCGCCGATCCGGCGCCAGAGCCACAGGCGGAGGTCGAGGCCGGGCCCGAGCTCGAGGCGGCAGCCCCGCCTGCCCAATCCGCGCCCGTCCCCGAGGCGGTGTCGCCCGAAGAGGCGGCGGCGAGCTATGCTGCGACCGGTATCTGGCAACGCGCCCCGACCGCGCCGCGCCAGCCCGGCGGCGACGATGTCGATGCGGTCTACATCTCGTCCGTCGATCCGACCGTCGGGCAGTTCGACGCCATCGCCCTGCCCGCGGCGCCGGGTCTCAACGACGATATCGCGCTCGAGCCCGTGCGCCTGCCGCCCGGCCCCGACACCCGCTTCGACCTCGATCCAAGCGGGCTGGTCCGGGCCACGCCCGAGGGCGCGATCTCGCCCGACGGGCACCGCGTCTTCACCGGCCCGCCGCCGCAACGCCCGCCGCGTCGGGCCCCCGCAGAGGCTGCGCCCGAGACCGGCGAGACCGAGGCGCGGGACGGCGCCACGGAGGATGCGTTGCGCGCCGTGCGCCCGCTGGACCGTCCGGAAGATCTGATCGAGCAGGCCGAGCGTGCGACCCTCGGCGGCATCTCCCGCTCTGAACTGGCCGACAAGCGCCCGGTGCTCCGGCCGGCCAGCGTGACGGCGCAGGCCGAGGCGGTCGTCCCGGTCGCTCCGGTGTCCGAAGAGGTGTCCGAAGACATCGCGACCGCGGTGGAAGAGGCGCTCGAGGAGCCAGAGGTGCCAACCGGCACCGCACAGGCGGTGGCGAGCTCGCTCGAACCGCAGATCCGGCCCGGCAACATGTCGAGCCTCGTGCAACAGGCGGCCCGCCGCGCTCCGCAGCCGTCCCAAACCGCCAGCGCCGCGCCGGTGCGCGTGCAGCCAGGCCCCCGGGTGCCGCAGAACGCCAACGTGGCGCGCGAAGCCACCACGGCGAACCAGATCAACCTGCGTGACATGAACCTGATCGGCGTCTTCGGCAGCGCCTCGAACCGACGCGCGCTGGTGCGGCTGTCGAACGGGCGGCTGCAGAACGTCAAGGTCGGCGACCGGCTCGATGGCGGCCGGGTCGCGGCGATCGGCGAAGATGAGCTGCGACTGACCAAGAGCGGGCGCAACATCGTGCTGCGCATGCCGCGCGGCTAACGCCTCCCGGCTGGGAAGCCACGTTTCAACCCAACACGTTGGACCGCGTCCCTTGAGGCCGCTCCGCTAGAACGGCACGTCGTTCTCGGCGTGCACGAAGCGCGCCACCACCTTCTTGACCCCGGCCTTCTCGAAATCGATCTCGAGCTTGTCGCCCTCGATGCCGATCACCGCGCCGTAGCCGAATTTCTGGTGGAACACGCGCTGCCCGGTCTCGAAAGCCGAGACCGCCTGAAGGTCGATCACCGTGTTGCGGCTCTCGCGCGGCTGGCTCATCGGGCGCTGGCCCGAGCGCTCCTGCAGCCGCTTCCAGCCCGGCGAATTGTAGACATTGGCCTCGGCGGCGCGGGTCTCGAGCCCTGATCCGGCACCATAAGGCGCCGCGGCGCCGAAGCCGCCGCCATAGAGCCCCGGCGGGGTCAGCACCTCGACATGCTGCTCGGGCAGCTCGTCGATAAAGCGCGACGGCAGCGCGCTCTGCCACTGGCCAAAGACCCGGCGGTTGCCGGCAAAGGAAATGGTGCAAAGCTGCTCGGCCCGGGTGATGCCCACATAGGCCAGCCGGCGCTCTTCCTCGAGGCCCTTCTGGCCGCTCTCGTCCATCGAGCGCTGCGACGGGAACAGCCCGTCCTCCCAGCCCGGCAGGAAGACCACCGGGAATTCGAGCCCCTTGGCCGCGTGCAGCGTCATGATCGAGACCTTGGCGCCGCTCTCCTCGGTCTCGTTGTCCATGATCAGCGCCACGTGTTCAAGGAAGCCCTGCAGGTTCTCGAACTGCTCGAGCGCCTTGACCAGCTCCTTGAGGTTCTCGAGCCGGCCCGGTGCCTCGGGCGTCTTGTCGTTCTGCCACATCGCGGTGTAGCCGCTCTCGTCGAGGATCATCTCGGCGAGTTCCATGTGGGTCATGCGCGGTGTGCCGCGCCGTGTCTCGCCCACGGTGAGCGGTTCCTCGTTGTCGATCACCGCGTCCTCGATGCCGTCATCGGGCACCTCTCCGCCACGCAGCACCGGGCCGAGCATCGCCTCGCGCCAGCGGGCAAGGTTCTCGCAGAGCTGGCGCAGGTGGCCGCCGCCCTTGCCCTTGATCCGGCCCTCGTCGACCGCGATGCGCGCCCCGTCGAGCAACGACACGCCGAACTGGCGCGCGGTGTGCTGGATCAGCTGCTGCGCCTTGTCGCCGAGGCCGCGCTTGGGGGTGTTGACGATGCGCTCGAAGGCGAGGTCGTCATCGGGCGAGACCACGAGGCGGAAATAGGCCATGGCATCGCGGATCTCCATGCGCTCGTAGAAGCGCGGGCCACCGATGACCCGGTAAGGCAGGCCGATGGTCAGGAAGCGATCCTCGAAGGCGCGCATCTGGTGCGAGGCCCGCACCAGAATCGCCATGTCGTCGAGCGATTTGGGATCAAGCCCGCGGGTGCCCTTCTGGAGCGACTCGATCTCCTCGCCGATCCAGCGGGCCTCTTCCTCGCCGTCCCAGTGGCCGATCAGGCGGACTTTCTCTCCGCCCTCCGCGGCGGTCCAGAGCTCCTTGCCGAGCCGGCCCTCGTTGCCCCGGATCACCCCGCCTGCGGCAGCGAGGATATGCTCGGTCGATCGGTAGTTCTGCTCGAGTCGCACGACGTGGGCGCCGGGAAAATCCTTTTCGAACCGCAGGATGTTGCCCACTTCGGCGCCGCGCCAGCCATAGATCGACTGGTCGTCATCGCCGACGCAGCAGATGTTCTTGTGCCCGCCCGCCAGCAACCGCAGCCAGAGATACTGCGCCACGTTGGTGTCCTGATACTCGTCCACGAGGATGTAGCGGAACCAGCGCTGGTATTGCTCGAGAATGTCGGGATGGGCCTGGAAGATCGTCACCACATGCAGCAGCAGGTCGCCAAAATCGCAAGCATTCAGCTCGCGCAGGCGAGTCTGGTACTGCTCATAGAGTTCGGTGCCGCGGTGGTTGAAGGCCGACGCCTCCGACGCTGGCACCTTCGAGGGGGTCCAGGCGCGGTTCTTCCAGTGGTCGATCAGCCCCGAGAGCTGCCGTGCCGGCCAGCGCTTTTCGTCGATATTATTGGCCGCGAGCAACTGCTTGAGCAGTCGGATCTGGTCGTCGGTGTCGAGGATGGTGAAGTTCGACTTCAGCCCCGCAAGCTCGGCATGGCGGCGCAGCAGCTTGACGCAGATGGCGTGGAAGGTGCCAAGCCACGGCATCCCCTCGATCTGCTGGCCGAGCAGCCGGCCCACCCGGGTCTTCATCTCGCGCGCGGCCTTGTTGGTGAAGGTCACCGACAGGATCTCGTTCGGGCGCGCCTTGCCGCTGACCAGCAGGTGCACGATGCGCGAGGTCAGCGCCTTGGTCTTGCCGGTGCCGGCACCGGCCAGCATCAGCACCGGCCCGTCGAGCCGTTCGACCGCCTCGCGCTGCGCCGGGTTCAGATCGTCGAGATAGGGCGCCGGGCGCGCGGCCATGGCGCGCGCGGACAGCGAAGCGCCTTCGAAGGCGTCCATGTCATCGAAACTGCTCATGCCGCCAATCTAGCGGTTGCGCCACCGGATGGAAAGACGGCGTTCGCGCAATGTTCTCAGCAATCTTTTGCAAGGGGCGACATTCCGCGCTGCCCTGCGACGGCAGGGCTTCAGATCCATGCGGCGCCATCCCGGCCCAACCCGGCAGCCAGCCGATCGGCGCAAGATTTTTCGACATCTCAGCGCCGGTCCTGCCGGAAATCGCCGCTATTCGGTCTCAGCCGAACGATCTTTGCAAAGGCACGTAAGATACATGTCAAATTTGCAAAGCCACCTTGCGCTGCATCGCGGCATCGCGTTCTATCTCGCCGATGGTCTCAAAATAGACCCAAAGGAGGAAGTCAAAGCATGTCCGAATTCCAAAAGATCCTGATCGCGAACCGCGGCGAGATCGCCATCCGCATCATGCGGGCGGCCAACGAGATGGGAAAGAAAACGGTCGCCGTCTATGCCGAAGAGGACAAGCTTGGACTTCACCGCTTCAAGGCCGACGAGGCCTATCGCATCGGCGAGGGGCTGGGCCCGGTCGCGGCTTACCTGAGCATCCCCGAGATCATCCGCGTCGCCAAGGAATGCGGCGCCGACGCGATCCACCCGGGCTACGGCCTGCTGTCGGAGAATCCGGAATTCGTCGATGCCTGCGTCGCCGCCGGCATCACCTTCATCGGTCCCCGGGCCGAGACCATGCGCGCGCTCGGTGACAAGGCCAGCGCCCGCAAGGTGGCGATCGAGGCCGGCGTGCCGGTGATCCCCGCCACCGAGGTGCTGGGCGACGATTTCAAGGCCATCGCCAAGGAGGCCGAGGAAATCGGCTATCCGCTGATGCTGAAGGCGAGCTGGGGTGGCGGCGGGCGCGGCATGCGCCCGATCGAAAGCGGCAAGGAACTGAAGGAAAAGGTGCTCGAGGGCCGTCGCGAAGCCGAGGCTGCCTTCGGCAATGGCGAGGGCTATCTCGAGAAGATGATCACCCGCGCGCGCCACGTCGAGGTGCAGATCCTCGGCGACAAGCAGGGCAACATCTATCACCTCTACGAGCGTGACTGCTCGGTGCAGCGCCGCAACCAGAAGGTCGTCGAGCGCGCGCCCGCCCCCTATCTCTCGGAGGCGCAGCGCGAGGAGCTGTGCGAGCTTGGCCGCAAGATCTGCGCCCACGTGAACTATGAATGCGCCGGCACGGTCGAGTTCCTGATGGACATGGAAACCGGCAATTTCTACTTCATCGAGGTCAACCCGCGGGTGCAGGTCGAGCACACCGTGACCGAGGAGGTCACCGGGATCGACATCGTGCAGGCGCAGATCATGATCGCCGAGGGCAAGAGCCTCGCCGAGGCCACCGGCAAGGCCTCGCAATACGACGTGCGCCTCACCGGCCACGCGTTGCAGACCCGGATCACCACCGAGGATCCGACCAACAACTTCATCCCCGATTACGGCCGCATCACCGCCTACCGCTCGGCCACTGGCATGGGCATCCGTCTGGACGGCGGCACCGCGTATGCGGGCGGCGTGATCACCCGCTTCTACGATTCGCTGCTGGTGAAGGTCACCGCCAAGGCGCCGACGCCGGAAAAGGCGATCAGCCGGATGGACCGCGCCCTGCGCGAGTTCCGCATCCGCGGGGTGAGCACGAATATCGACTTCGTCATCAACCTTCTCAAGCACCCGGTCTTCCTGAACAACCAGTACACGACGAAGTTCATCGACACGACGCCCGAGCTCTTTGATTTCAAGAAGCGCCGCGACCGCGGCACCAAGGTGCTGACTTACATCGCCGACATCACGGTCAACGGGCATCCCGAGGTGCAGGGCCGCCCCCGCCCCGCCGCCGAGCTCAAGCCCGCCCGCCCGCCGGAGCGCCGCGTCGAGGTGACGCCGCCGGGCACCCGCACTTTGCTCGAGGAAAAGGGCGCGCAGGCGGTGGCCGACTGGATGGCAGCGCAGAAGCAGCTGCTGATCACCGACACCACCATGCGCGACGGCCACCAGTCGCTGCTGGCGACCCGGATGCGCTCGCTCGACATGATCAAGGTGGCGCCGGCCTATGCGGCCAACATGTCGGGGCTGTTCTCGGTCGAGTGCTGGGGCGGCGCGACCTTCGACGTGGCCTACCGCTTCCTGCAGGAATGCCCGTGGCAGCGCCTGCGCGACATCCGCGCCAAGATGCCCAACATCATGACGCAGATGCTGCTGCGGGCCTCCAACGGCGTGGGCTACACCAACTATCCCGACAACGTGGTGCAGAGCTTCGTGGCGCAGGCCGCCGAGAGCGGCGTCGACGTGTTCCGGGTGTTCGACAGCCTGAACTGGGTCGAGAACATGCGCGTCGCGATGGATGCGGTGATCGACAGCGGCAAGGTCTGCGAAGGCACGATCTGCTACACCGGCGACATCCTCGATCCCGACCGCGCCAAGTACGACCTCAAGTACTATGTCGAGATGGGCAAGTCCCTCCGGGACGCCGGCGCGCACGTGCTGGGGCTGAAGGACATGGCCGGGCTGCTCAAGCCCTCCGCCGCAGGCCCGCTGGTCAAGGCGCTGAAGGAAGAGGTCGGCCTGCCGATCCACTTCCACACCCATGACACCTCGGGTGCCGGCATCGCCACCATCCTCGAGGCGGCCCGGGCCGGCGTCGACGCGGTCGACGCGGCGATGGACGCGCTCTCGGGCAACACCTCGCAGCCGACGCTTGGGTCGGTGGTCGAGGCGCTGCGCCACACCGAGCGCGACACCGGGCTCGAGATCGACGCGATCCGCGAGATCTCGAACTACTGGGAAGCGGTGCGCGGCCAGTACACCGCCTTCGAGAGCGGCCTGCAGGCCCCGGCCTCCGAGGTCTACCTGCACGAGATGCCGGGCGGCCAGTTCACCAACCTCAAGGCGCAGGCGCGCTCGCTCGGGCTCGAGGATCGCTGGCACGAGGTCGCCAAGACCTATGCCGACGTGAACATGATGTTCGGCGATATCGTCAAGGTGACGCCGTCGTCCAAGGTCGTGGGCGACATGGCGCTGATGATGGTCAGCCAGGGGCTGACCCGGGCGCAGGTCGAGGATCCGAAAAGCGACGTGAGCTTCCCGGATTCGGTGATCGACATGATGCGCGGCAATCTCGGCCAGCCGCCGGGCGGCTTCCCCGAGGGCATCGTCAAGAAGGTGCTGAAGAGCGAGAAGCCGAACACCGAGCGCCCCGGCAAGCACCTTGCGCCTGCGGATTTCGACGCCCTGCGCAAAGAGCTTCAGGACAAGTTCCCCGATGTCGAGTTCGACGACGAGGATTTCAACGGCTACCTGATGTATCCCAAGGTCTTCACCGACTACGTGGCGCGCCACGAGGAATACGGCCCCGTCCGGGTGCTGCCGACCATGACCTATTTCTACGGCATGGAGCCGGAGGAGCAGATCACCGCCGAGATCGACCCCGGCAAGACGCTGGAGATCCGACTGATCACCGTGGGCGAGACCCAGGACGATGGCGAGGTGCGGGTGTTCTTCGAACTCAACGGCCAGCCGCGCACGGTGCGGGTGCCCGACCGCAAGGCCAAGGCAAGCTCGGCCGCGCGCCCCAAGGCGGAGGTCGGCAACCCCAACCACATCGGCGCGCCGATGCCCGGCGTGGTGGCCTCGGTCTCGGTGCAAGCGGGCGCCCAGGTCAAGGAGGGCGATCTGCTGCTGACCATCGAGGCGATGAAGATGGAGACCGGCCTGCACGCCGAGCGCGATGCCACCGTGAAGGCGGTGCACGTGCAACCCGGCGGCCAGATCGACGCCAAGGACCTGCTGATCGAGCTGGAGTGATCGGGGCCGGGTGGGGGCCTCGGCCCCCTTGCCCGGCGTCATTCCTGTGGCGCGGGCGAGAGGGGGCGCTGCCACCCTGTCGCACCAGAGGTGCGCCTGTAAGAAAGAGAGAGGGGGCCAGCCCCCTCTTGGCGCTGTGCGCCAATTCACCCCCGAGGTATTTTTGAACCAAAGAAGCTGCGGGGGAGCGCTTGGGAGGAGAGGATATGGCCTTGAGGGTGAGCGCGGCGGCGCTGGTGGCGGAGGCGCGGGCGCGCATTCCGGAGGTCGAGACCGCTGCGGCGATCGCGCAGCTTGGTGACGAGGACCTTCTGATCGTCGACATCCGCGACGTGCGCGAGCGACAGCGCAGCGGGTTCATTCCGGGATCGGTACACGCACCGCGCGGGATGCTGGAATTCTGGGTCGATCCCGAAAGCCCCTATCACCGGGAGGTGTTCGCTCAGACGGGCAAGCGCTACCTGTTTCACTGCGCCAGCGGCTGGCGTTCGGCCCTGGCGGTGGCGATGCTGCAGGACATGGGCTTCGATGCCGCCCACCTGCGCGACGGTTTCACCGACTGGGTGGCCCAGGGCGGACCGGTGGAGCGCCCTGCCCCGAAGGACTGAGACAGCCGCTCAGCTGCCTTGCGCAGCGAGCAGCGCCAGAATCGCCTCGGGCGGCTGGCCGGACGCGACAGCGATCTCCGACAGGCTCTGCGAGGAGTCGGCAACGGTGAAGCCGGCCGCGCTCAGCGCCGCGCCGAGCGCCTCAGGGGTTTCCCCCATCACCGAGGCCACGGCGTCGACCGAACCGTTCAACACCTGCTGGGCGACGGCGAATTGCGGCGGACGGCCGCCACTGGCCGAGTTGGAGGCAGAGGGAACCACGAAGGCCAGCGCCGCGGCCAGCGACGCCACCATCGCCACGGCGAAGACCGGCCTGCGCAGGTAGGCGCTCATCGGGCGCCAGTTCTTCCAGATATGCAGCGCGAAAGGCAGGATCAGCACGATGCTGAGCCATTCGTGCATGGCGTGGAAGGTGGCGGGCGCCCAGTGGAAGAACAGGGCGACGCCCGAGACCAGAGAGACGAGGAACAGGCCGGTAACAAGCGGGGTGGCGGTGCGGTTGAGAAGCTGTGACATGGCAAAAGGCTCTGTGATGCTGCGGGTCGCGAAACGGCGCCGCGCCGCCCCTGCGGCACGACTGTTCCTGAAACGCGGGGCGCGGGACGCCCCGTCGCAGGTTTCGGTGAGAAAGATGAGTTTTTCTCTTGCAGACCGGCGCGGGAGACTCTAAATCGCCTCCACCACCAAGGGGGCGGGCGTAGCTCAGGGGTAGAGCATTACCTTGCCAAGGTAAGGGTCGGGCGTTCGAATCGCCTCGCCCGCTCCAGATGGTGGTTTACCCGGCCGGGTTCACCCGGCAAACGGTCTGATATGCGGGCGTAGCTCAGGGGTAGAGCATTACCTTGCCAAGGTAAGGGTCGGGCGTTCGAATCGCCTCGCCCGCTCCAGACCGACCCAAGGCGGAGAGATCCGCCGCGCCGAGCGGGCGTAGCTCAGGGGTAGAGCATTACCTTGCCAAGGTAAGGGTCGGGCGTTCGAATCGCCTCGCCCGCTCCAACTTTCCTCCCGACTGAACTTCGGTGGGGGGAACGTGACGCAAAGGGCTGCCTTCGGGCGGCCCTTCGTCGTTTCGGGGGACACTTGGGCCCCTGCCCGTCATTTACGGCGCGAAAACGCACGCCGCGCTCAGGGAAGCGCTTGACCCGGGCTCCGCCTGCCGACATGTCTTTTGGCGATGTTCAGGACCACCGCCCAGTTTGACCGACGCCGACGCAGCACCCACATGCTGCGGTCCGTCAAGCTGCGCGTCGATCCCTGCCCTCACGAGAAATAGCCCGCGCGCCGCAGGCTCTTCCGAGCAAGGCACCGCAGACCCGCGTTCCTGATCCCCCGCAGCCCCCGGCTCCGGGGGCTTTTGTTTTTCCGAAACCGAAAGGACATCACCATGAGCATTCGCGTCGGCATTGTCGGCATCAGCGGGTTTGGCGGCGGCGAAGCGCTGCGCCTGATCGCGAGCCACCCTTCCTTCGAGCTGGTCTACGCCGCCGGCGAAAGCAGCGCCGGCAGCCGTCTCGTCGACCGCTTCCCCGGCGTGCCGTCGAAACTCGCCGGGCTGGAGATCGCGCGGTGGGATCCAGAGGCCCTGCCCGATCTCGACCTGCTCTTTGCCTCGCTGCCAACGGGCGCATCGGCCGAAGCGCTGGCGCGGGTGCCCGAGGGCGTGAAGATCGTCGATATCGGGGGCGATCACCGCTACGTCGATGGCTGGACCTACGGGCTGGCGGATGTCTGGCCCGAGCGGATCCGCGGCCAGACCCGCATCGCCAACCCCGGCTGCTTTCCGGTCGCGACACTGACGGCGCTGGCCCCGCTGCTGGTGGGCGGGCTGATCGAGCCGGGCAACATCGTGATCGACGCCAAGACCGGCATCTCCGGCGCCGGGCGTGGCGGCGACAGCCGGTTCGGCTATGCCGAGAGCAACGAGAACCTGCAGCCCTACGGACTGCTCCAGCATGTGCACATGCCCGAGATGGCCACCACCATCGCACATCTGGCCGGCGGGGCTGCCGAGGGCCTAGTGTTCACGCCGCATCTCGTGCCGATGACCCGGGGCCTTCTGGTCACCATCTATGGCCGCGGCACGGCCAGCACCGGCCAGTGCCTCGAGGCCGCGCGCGCCTATTATGCCGAGCGTCCTTTCGTGCGTGTGACCGAGCGGCCGCCGCAGACCAAGTGGGCGAGCGGCTCGAACCTCGCCTTTGTCAGCTATGCCGCCGACCCCGAGCGCGACCTCGTGATCGCGATGGGCGTGGTCGACAATCTCGGCAAGGGGGCGGCGGGACATGCGGTGCAGAACGCCAACCTGATCTGCGGGCTGCCCGAAACGGCCGGGCTGGAGGGCGCACCGGTCTGGCCGTGACGCGACATCTGGGGCCGTCCACCGTTTCCCGGGCGGCCCCGCCCCCCTCCAGGCCCCGCTCTGACAGGAAAACCCCTTTGCCCGCCGGGCCTTGTCCGGCGGACACGCATCGCGGTCGCCGCGAACGAATAGTTGATTAAGTTTATAAGGTATTGTCTTCCATCTTGCTTTGTGGTGACTCTCGGCCGCAAATGGCGGCAAGCTCGTGCCCGGTTCGGCACTGCCAGCCGGATCCTGCATATCGTGTTTCTGATGGAGTCGCCGGTGCCTTCAGCCCTTTCCCGCTTCGCCTCTGCCATGCCGCTTGTCGCGGCGCTGGCTCTTGCCACCCCGCTCAAGGCGCAGGAGGCCGGGATCTCGGTCGAGCTCAACGCCCAGGAGCAGGTCGAGGCTGGCTGCAAGCTGAGCTTCCTCGCCCGCAACGGCCTTGACGGCGACATTGCCAAGGCGGTCTACGAGACCGTGCTCTTCGACGGCAACGGCCAGGTCGAGCGCCTGACCCTGTTCGATTTCGGCACCCTGCCCGCGGGCAAGCCGCGGCTGCGCCAATTCGTGGTGCCGGGCCTGCAATGCGAGGCGCTGGGGCAGATCCTGATCAACGGGGCCAGCACCTGCGAGGCCGGGGAACTTGGCGCCGCAGCCTGCCTTCAGGGACTTACCCTCAACAGCCGCACCGACGTGGAGATGATGGGATGATCGATCAAGTGTCTACCGACCTGCGCGGCCTGCTGCTCGAGCTTTACGAGCTTGGCGGGCCCGTTGTCCTGATCCTCGTGGCGGTCTCGGTCGTCACGCTCGCGGTGGTGCTCTACAAGCTCTGGCAGTTCCGCGCCGCCGGCGTCGGACGCCACAAGGCGCTGCGCCACGCGGTGGATGCGTGGGATGCCGGCGACGAGGCACGCGCCCGCAGCGAGCTGGCCCGCTCCAAGAGCTATCTCAAACCGGTGGTCGAACTGGCGATGACCCGGCGTTGCGACACCGCGCGCCTGGACGCCGAGGCCGAGACCCGCTTCGCCAAGCTCGAGCGCGGCTTCCGCTTCCTCGATTCCGTGGCGCAGCTGTCGCCTCTGATGGGGCTTTTCGGCACCGTTCTGGGGATGATCTCGGCGTTCCAGGCGCTGCAGGATGCGGGCTCGCAGGTCGACCCCTCGATCCTCGCCGGCGGCATCTGGGTGGCGCTGATGACCACCGCGGTGGGCCTTGCCGTCGCGATGCCGACGTCCGTGGTCCTGAGCTGGTTCGAGACCCGCATGGAGGCCGAGCGCGTGCTCGCCGAGAAGGCGCTGCGCAGCATCCAGTCGCCCTCGAACCTCAGCGAGCGCGCCGTCCCTGCCTCGGAGGGGTCGCTGGCCCATGCGTAAGGCCCGGCGCAGGCGCAGGCTTTCGATGACGTCTCTGATCGACGTCATCTTCCTGCTGTTGCTGTTCTTCATGCTGACCTCGACCTTCACCCGTTTCTCCGAGGTCGAGCTCACCGCCGCCGGCTCGGGCACGCCCCCGCAGGCCCCGACGGAAGCCCCGCTGTTCCTGCGGCTCGGCGCAGAGACCGCGCAGCTCAACAATGTCGAGCTGCCGCTCGACGGGCTGGCCGAGGCGCTGGCCGAGGCGCGTGGCGAGGGCGATGCCCCCCGCCAGCTGCTGGTCGCGATGCGCCCCGATGTCAGCGCCCAGCGTCTGACCGATCTACTGGTGGTGCTGCGTGGCGTGACCGGCATTTCACCGACCATTCTGGGAGCCTCGTGATGCGCGCCCGACGTCCCAAATCCGAGCGCGAACCGACCATCGCGCTGATCAACATCGTCTTCCTGATGCTGATCTTCTTCCTTGTCGCCGGCACGCTGGCGCAGCCGCTCGACCCGGCGCTCAAGCTGGTCAGCACCGCCGACCTCGAAGGCAGCGCCCCGCCGCCCGATGCGTTGGTGGTGCATCCCGATGGCCGGCTGAGCCAGGGCGGCAGCGATGTGGCGGACGCCGAGAGCTTTCTCGCCACGCTGGACGAGCCCGCGCTCGAGACCATTCGTCTCGTGCCCGACCGCGAACTGCCCGCCGCCGAACTGGTGGCGCTGGCGCGCGACCTGCGCGCCGGGGGCGCCCAGCGCGTGCTGATCGTCAGCGAAAGGGGGCTGGAATGATTGCCCATTCGCGCACCGCGAAACTCGTCGCGATCCTGCTTGCCGGCAGCGCCCATGGCGCGCTGGCGCTGGCCCTGATGCCGGACACGCCCCCAACCCTCATAGAAGGCAGCGGTGGCGCCGCCGAGGCGCGTGTCGGCTCGAGCTTTCAGGACATGGCCGCCGGCACGCTGAGCGCAACGCCGTCGGAGGACATCGTCGAGGCGGAACCGGTCGAGGAGGCTGCGCTCCCCGAAGAGACACCCTCCGAAACCGCCCCAGTGCCCGATGCCGAACCGGTCGCGCCGGAACAGGCCCAGCCTGCTCCGCCGGAGCCCGTGACCGAGACCGCCGAGGCCGTTCCCACCGAACCGGTCGCACCTGAGCCCGTGGCACCGCTGACCGCCGCCCCCTCGCCCGACGTGGTGGCCGCGCTCGCGCCGCCGGAACCGGACGAGGCAGAGCAGCCCGAAGAGCTCGAGCCGGAGGCCATCCAGCCTCAGCCCGACGCGACCGAGGACGCGGACCCCGAGACTGCCGAAGCGGTGACGCCGGAGGCGCCGGAGCCCACGCAGCCCGAGGAGACGACCGAGGCGCTGGCCCCGGAAGAGGAGCCCGAAGAGGAACCGGAAGAAAAGGCCGAGGACGTTCCCGAGACCGCGCTGGCCAGGTCGCTGCGCCCGATGGAGCGGCCCGACACGCTGCGCCGCCCTGAGCCCGAGCCGGAGCCCGCGCCACGCCGCGAACCCCGTCAGGAGCCGAGAGAAACCCGGCAGACGCAGCGCGCGCCGCAGGGCAATTCCGACCGCAACGCCCGCGCCGGTCAGGCGCAGGGCAGTGAGACCGCGACGGCCACCCGCAGTGGCAGTGGCGGCTCCTCGCGAGAGGCCGGCAATGCCGCGGCAAGCAACTATCCCGGCCAGGTCATGCGCAAGCTTAGCCGCGTGCCGCGCCCGCGCATGAACGCGCGCGGCGCTGCCGTGGTGGCCTTCAGCATCGCCGGCAGCGGCGGGCTTTCCGGTGTCTCTCTGGCGCGCAGTTCCGGCTCGGCGGCGCTCGACCGCGCGGCGCTTCAGGTGGTGCAGCGCGCCGCGCCTTTCCCGGCCCCGCCGGCAGGGGCCCAGCGCAGTTACTCGATCCAGATCAAGGCGCGCTGAGGCCTTCGCCCGCGCAAGCCCCGCAGAAACAGAAACGCCCCCCGGATCGCTCCGGGGGGCGTCTCTCTCCGAGCGCCGCGAGGGAAACAGCAGCGGGATCAGAAGAGCTTGGACAGGCTCACCATGACGGTGCGACCGGGCGCCTTACGGGATGCCAGATGCGAGCTGTAGTCGAGGTCGAAGGCGTTCTCCAGACCGAAACCGCGCTTGGTGCAATACAAGGCGCCGACCAGCGCGCCCCGGGTGGCGCGCAGGTTTGCACGCTGTCGTCGCCCACATCCGGGAGCTACGCGTCATCAGGATATCCCCTCTGGCCAGCCCCATCTCTGATCGGTCGCTGCTGTCATGGGCCGGCATGACACTGGAACAGCCGCGTTTCGAGGCGTCTTTCCGGTTGGTGCTTGCAGCACACCATTTATCCAAGTAAAACAGTCAAGAACGACCCGCCAGCCTGTTCGTGCCAGCCGTCACTTTCCAGACATCTGCCGAAGGACCGGACTGGCCCCATGAGCGACCCGATCGAGACCCCCACCCCATCCGCCATTCGCGCCGCGCTGGCAGACTCTCCCAAGCTGCGCAGCCGCGACCTTGCCAATCAACTCAACATCTCCGAGGCGCAGCTTCTGGCCGCGCAGACCGGCCGGGGCGTGACCCGGATCAGCGCCGATCCCGACCTGCTGATGCCCGCCGCCGAAACGCTGGGCGAGGTCATGGCGCTGACCCGCGTCGAGGCCGCCGTGCACGAGAAGGTCGGCCACTACGCAAATTACCACTCCGGCCCGCATGCCTCGATGGTGCTCAACGAAGCCATCGACCTGCGCATCTTCCCCAAGCACTGGGTGCACGGGTTCCTCGTCGAGCAGGAGAGTGATCACGGGCCGCGCCGCAGCCTGCAGGTCTTTGACGCCGCCGGTGACGCGGTGCACAAGATCCACCTGCGCGAGGGCTCAAACCTCGCAGGATGGACCGCGCTGAAGGAGACGCTGGCCACGGGCGACAGCTCCGACCGGCTCGAGGTTCGCCCCCGCGAGCCGGTAGAGGCGGCAAAGTCCGACCCGTCGAAGCTCGAGATCCTGCGCAAGGAATGGGCGCGGCTCACCGACACCCACCAGTTCCTGCGCCTGTGCTCCAAGCTCAAGATGAACCGGCTCGGCGCCTATCGCATCGCCGGCGCGCCCTTCGTGCGCGCCCTCAACCCGATGGCGGTCGACACAATGCTCGAGGTGGCGCGCGACCGCGAGACCGGCATCATGCTCTTCGTCGGCAATCGCGGCTGCATCCAGATCCATTCCGGCCCGATCCACAGCCTCAAGCCCATGGGGCCTTGGCAGAACATCATGGACCCGGGCTTCAACCTCCACCTGCGCCGCGACAAGGTGGCCGAGCTTTGGGCGGTCGAAAAACCGACCCAGCGCGGCCCGGCGATCTCGGTCGAGGGGTTCGACGCCGAGGGCGGGCTGATCTTCCAGTGTTACGGCATCGGCAAGGAGGGCAACGACCACCGCCCGGCATGGCGCGAAATCGTCGAGGCCCTGCCCGATAGCGAACAGGTGCCCGCATGAGACGCCGCTCCTTCTCCGCCATCGCCGTCAGCTCCGCGGTCTATCTCGCCCTCGGCGCGCTTGGTGCCGCGCTGAGCCCCGCCGAGGCCGCCCGCGGCGAGGCCGACACGCTGGCCATCGGTGGCTCGGTAACCGAGATCGTCTACGCGCTCGGCCAGGAACATCGGCTGGTGGCGCGCGACACCACCTCGACCTACCCGCCCGAGGCCACCGCCCTGCCCGATGTCGGCTACATGCGCGCGCTCTCGCCCGAGGGCGTGCTCTCGGTCGGCCCCGACCTGATCGTGTCGGAGGAAGGCGCCGGCCCGCCGGAAACTCTTGCCGTTCTCGAAGAGGCCGCGATCCCCTTCGTCACCGTGCCCGGCGCGTTCACCGCCGAGGGCGTCGCCGCCAAGATTCGCGCCGTGGGCGACGCGCTCGACGCCTCCGAGGCGGCCGAGACGCTGGCCGCAGAGGTTGCGGACGAGATCGAGGCAGCCTCGGCCCGTGCGGCGGCCCATGCCGACGCACCCAAGCGCGTGCTCTTCATCCTGTCGGCACAGGGCGGGCGCCTGATGGGCGCGGCGACGACCACGGCGCCGCCGCGATCATCGAGCTTGCCGGCGGGGTCAACGCGCTTGAGGGCGTCACGGGCTACAAGCCGCTCTCGGACGAGGCCGCAGCCGCCGCCGCGCCCGACGTGATCCTGATGATGGACCGCATGGGCGATCACGGCGCCAGCCCGGACGAGCTTTTCGCCCTGCCCGCGCTGGCCGTCACCCCGGCCGCCGAGGCCCGCGCCCTGATCAAGATCGACGGTCTGAAACTTCTGGGCTTCGGCCCCCGGACCGGCGAGGCCGTCACCGAGCTTTCCACCGCGCTCTACGGAGACTGACCCCATGGTCGCGCTCACCGATCCCGCCGCGCTCGATGCCCCCGCGCCGCCCGACCGGCTGGCCCGGGCCCGCCGGCTGCACCTGTGGCTGGCGCTGGCCCTGGTCGCGATCTCGCTCGCCAGCCTCACCGTCGGCGCGACCGGCGTGCAGCTTCTCGACGTGGCGGGCAGCCTCGCCCGCGGCGAGGCGCTCTCGCGCATTGAACGGGTCGTGCTGCTCGACATCCGCCTGCCCCGGCTGGTGATGGGGCTTGCGGTGGGCGCGGCGCTGGCGGTCTCGGGCGCGGTGATGCAGGGGCTGTTCCGCAACCCGCTGGCCGATCCCGGCATCGTCGGCGTCAGCGCCGGCGCAGGGCTCGGCGCCATCCTCGCCATCGTGCTGGGCGGCCTGCTGCCGCCGGCGCTTCTTGGCCTCGCGGGCGCGCATCTGGTGCCGCTCGCCGCGTTCCTCGGTGGCTGGATCAGCACGCTCCTGCTCTACCGCGTCGCCACCCGCCGCGGACAGACCTCGGTGGCCACCATGCTGCTGGCCGGCATCGCGCTGGCCGCGCTTTCCGGCGCCGTCTCGGGCGTTCTGGTCTACATGGCCGACGACACCCAGCTGCGCGACCTGACCTTCTGGGGCCTGGGCTCGCTGGCCGGCGCCAGCTGGACAAAGCTTGCCGCGGCGCTGCCGATCCTGCTGATCGCGGTGAGCGGCGCCATGCTGCTTGGCCGCTCGCTCAACGCGCTGGCGCTCGGCGAGGCCACCGCCGCCCATATCGGCATCCCGGTGCAGCGCATGAAGCGCCTCGCCATCCTCTGCGTCGCCGCCGCCACCGGCGCCGCGGTGGCGGTCTCGGGTGGCATCGGCTTCATCGGCATCGTGGTGCCGCACCTGCTGCGCCTCGCCTCCGGCCCCGATCACCGCGCGCTGCTGCCCAACGCGGCACTTCTGGGCGCGGCGCTGCTGGTCGGCGCCGACATGATCTCGCGCAGCGTCGTGGCCCCGGCCGAGCTTCCGATCGGCATCGTGACGGCGGTGCTCGGCGCGCCGGTCTTCCTGTGGATCCTGCTGCGGCAGCGTGGCGTGGTGGACCTCTGATGCTCGACGCACGCGACATTTCCGTCCGCCTTGGACGCAGCGAGATCCTGAAGGGCATCGATTTTGCCGCGAAGCCCGGTCAGCTCACCGCGATCTGCGGCCCCAACGGCTCGGGCAAGACCACGCTGCTGCGCGCCATGACCGGCGACCTGCCCTGCACCGGCACCGTCACGCTCAACGGCCGCGACATCGCCCACCTCGCCCCGTGGGAGCTCGCGGCGATGCGCGGCGTGCTGCCCCAGGCCTCGGCGCTGGCCTTCCCGTTCACGGTGCTCGAGGTGGTCGAGATCGGCCTCTCGCGCGGCCGCGCCGCCGGGCAGACCCGCGCCGCCATGCAGGCGCTGGCGCGGGTCGATCTCGCCCATCACGCCGGCCGGCCCTACCAGTCGCTCTCGGGCGGCGAGCAGCAACGCGCCCAGCTTGCCCGCGTGCTGGCGCAGGTCGGCGCACCCACCGACGCGGACGGCCCGCGCTGGCTGCTCCTCGACGAGCCGGTCTCGGCGCTCGACATTGCACATCAGCTCGAGGTCATGCAGATTGCCCGCGATTTCGCCGATGCCGGCGGCGGCGTGGTGGCGGTGATGCATGATCTCAACCTCACCGCCATGTTCGCCGACCGCATCGTGCTTCTGGCCGAGGGCCACGTGCTGTCCGCCGGCACCGTGGCCGAGGTGATGACCTCCGAGACCCTCTCCCGCGCCTATGGCTGCCGCCTTCAGGTCGGCACGGCGCCGCCCCCCGGCACCCCGTTCCTGCTTCCCCACGCCGCGCGTCTCGCGGCGGAATGACCCCGAAAGGACCCAAGATGTATCTCGCCATGAACCGCTTCACCGTGCCGCTCGAAAACGCCGCCGAGTTCGAAGAGCTTTGGCTGAGCCGCGACAGCAAACTGCACGAGAATCCAGGATTCGTGGAATTCCACATGCTCAAGGGCCCGGAAGAGGACGGCGCCATCCTCTACGCCTCGCACACGGTCTGGGAGACCGAAGAGCATTTCCGCGCCTGGACCCGCAGCGACAGCTTCCGCGCCGCCCATGCCCGCGCCGGCGACAGTCGCAAGCTGCATTCCGGCGCTCCCCGCTTCGAGGGCTTCGCCACGATCCAGAAGATCGCCATGCCGGCCTGACCACGCGCCGCGCCCTCCCCGACGAGAGGCGCGGCCTCCCCGCCCCGGCCCCCTCTTCTCTTCGTCGAAAATACTCCGGGGAGTGTGAGGGGCTGGCCCCTCACCGGCCGACGCCAGCCACGGGCGGCGTGGCCGCCCAGACGCGCCCCCCCAGACGCGCCGCCCGGGCCAGACCACCTACCCCCGCAGCAACGCCGCCACATGCGCCGGTCCCTCGGGACGGATCCCGCTCGGGTTCAGCGCCTTGATCGCGTAGTACCCGCGGGTGATGTGATCCATGTTCACCGTTGCCCGCACCCCTGGCAGGTCGAGGATTCGCGCCATGTAGGCCGAGAGCCGGGGATAGTCGGCGATCTGCCGGCGGTTGGTCTTGAAGAGCCCGTGATAGGCGGCATCGAAGCGGATCAGCGTCACGAAGGCCCGCAGGTCGGTCTCGGTCAGACGGTCGCCGAACAGGTAGCTCCCGGACGACTGCCCCTCCAGCCGCGCCTCCAGCTCGTCCAGCATCGCGAAGACGCCCTCGACCGCCTCGTCATAGGCGGCCTGCGACGAGGCGAAGCCGGCCTTGTAGACGCCGTTGTTGAGCAGGTCGTAGATCCGCGGGTTGAGCGCGTCGATCTGCTCGGCCAGGTCCTCCGGGTAGAGCCGCAGATCCGAGGGCACAAGCCCCTCGAAGGCGGTGTCGAACATGCGCAGGATGTCGGCGCTCTCGTTGTTGACCATGATATTGCGCTTCATGTCCCAGAGCACCGGCACCGTGGCGCGGCCGGTAAACTCGGGATCGGCGCGGGTGTAGAGCTCATGCATGTACCCGGAGGCGAAGAGCGGGTCCTCGTCGGCGCCGTCATAGCCGCCGAAGCGCCAGCCCTGGTCTGTCATGACCGGGTTCACCACGGTGACCGGGATGATCTCTTCCAGTCCCTTGAGGCTGCGCGCCATCAGGGTGCGCGAGGCCCAGGGGCAGATATAGGCGACGTAGAGGCGGTAGCGCCCGGCCTCGGCGGGAAAGCCGCCCTCGCCGGTGGGCCCGGCGCTGCCGTCCGGGGTAATCCAGTTGCGGAAGGACGAGACCTGCCGCACGAAGCGGCCTTTCTCGTCGGCCTTCTGCACCGGTTGCCAGTCCTTGGTCCATGTGCCGTTCACAAGCATGTCGGGTCCCCTTTCCGGAGATGTCAGTAATAGATGAAGCTGCGCATCGAGACCGAGCCGAGGTCGATGGCGTCATTCATGAAGAGCAGCGTGTCGCGCGCGTCGGAGGCGCCGGCCACGGTGAGCGAGGGCAGGTAGTGATCGACGCTGGGATGCGCCATGCGGAAGAGCTGGCCCATGCCGGCGCGGTCGGTGAGCGCGCCGAGGTCGCCCTGCCCCAGACGCTCGGCGAAGAAGCCGTCGAACTCCTCGGCCCAGTCATGCGCGGCGCCGCCGCCCCAGCGCAGGGCACGCAGGTTGTGCACCACGTTGCCCGAGCCGAGGATCAGCACGCCGCGGTCGCGCAACCCGCGCAGCGCCCGGCCGATCTCCACGTGCTCGGAGAGATCCGCCTTCATGTCGATGGAGAGCTGGAACACCGGCACGTCAGCCTCGGGATAGAGGAATTTCAACACCGACCACGCGCCGTGATCGAGCCCCCAGGTGTCGTCGCCCTCGGCATGGTGGCTGGCGAGGATCGACACCACCTCGGCGGCCAGCTCCGGCGCGCCGGGGGCTGGGTATTGCTCGCGAAAGAGCTCCTGCGGGAAGCCGTAGAAATCGTGGATCGTCTCGGGGCGCGCGGTGACGTTGACCAGCGTCGAGCCCTTGGTCATCCAGTGCGCCGAGACCACGAGGATGGCCTGCGGGCGCGGCAGGTTGCGGCCGAGCTGGGCCCAGCTGCGGGAATAGGCGTTGTCCTCGATGGCGTTCATCGGGCTGCCGTGGCCGAGAAAGACCACCGGCATGCGGTCGGAGGCCGCGAGGCCGTCCTTCAGCTTTTGCAGTTGTTGCGAGATGCTCATGGCATGTCTCCTTGGCAGGCAGTGTCGGAAAGGCCGCCGCGCCGAGGCTCCGGCGCGACAGCGGGTCGTGTCAGGCGGTGCGGCGGCCCAGCGGCCAGAGCGCATGGGCACCGTCGCCGATCAGGGCAAGCGCCGCCATCATCGCGGCCCACATCACCGGGTATTCCCAGCCGCCGCCGGCATTGGACCAGCCAAAGCCGTTGGCCCAGTGGGCGGTGATCGCGGCCCCCAGAAGCACCGGCACCGACACCAATGCCACGAGGCGGGTCGCCAGCCCGAGGATCAGCGCCACGCCGCCCGCGATCTCGAACAGCATCGTGGCGATGCCGAGCCAGCCCGGCAGCCCGAGGCTCTCGAAGAAGCCCGCGGTGCCCGCAGGGGTGAAGACGAAGAGCTTGGTAAGCCCGTGCGCGACGAACAGGGCGCCGGTGGTGGCCCGCATGAGGAGCGCGCCGTAAGCGATTGTCTTTGCATTGGTCATCGGATCTGGTCCTTGTGTCTCGCCGGGGCCGCTGGGGGTCGCCCCAAGGCCGCGCCGGCATCGGTCTGTTGTGTTTCGATGAGACGAAGATGCGCCTTGCGCCGCAGGAATGAAATGGCGATGGTATGGAATGACCTTCGCCATTTTGTTCGGAATGAATTCATGGACCTGATCGACGGGCTGCGCGCCTTCGTCGCCACCGCCGAAACCGGCTCCTTCACCGCCGCGGCGGACCGGCTGGCGATCTCCAACCGGCTGACTTCCAAGTACGTGGCCGAGCTCGAGGCGCGGCTCGGCGTGCGACTGCTGAGCCGCACCACGCGACGGGTTGGCGTGACCGCTTCGGGCGAGGCGCTGCTGGCGCGGGCGCCCGCCCTGCTCGACGATCTCGACGAGATGCTGGCCGAGGTCACCGAGGACGGGCGCGGTTTCACCGGCACGCTCAGGATCTCGGCCCCGGTGACCTTTGGCGAGAAATACGTGCAAGGTATGCTGGCGCGCTTCGCGGCACCGCATGCGGATCTGGTCGTCGATCTGCGCCTGACCGACGCCTATGTCGATCTCGCCAGCGAGGGCATCGACCTCGCCTTCCGGGTCGGAGAAGGCGCGGTCACCTCGCTGAAGCGGCGCCGGCTCGGCGCGCTGCGCAGCTGCGTGGTCGCCAGCCCCGACTACCTGTCGCGCCATGGCCGGCCCGAGCGCCCCGACGATCTTGTCGCGCATGCCTGCATCGTCGACACCAACCGCAGCGAGCCGGCGCATTGGGCCTTTACCTGCGACAGCGTGGAGACCGCCGTGCAGGTGCCCTCGCGGTTCCGGGTCAACAGTGCCCAGGTGGCCCGCGATCTGGCGGTGGCCGGCCACGGCATTGCCTTCTGCCCGGTCTTCGTGCTGGGCGACGATCTCGAGACCGGACGGCTGGAGCCCCTGCTGCCCGACTATGACAGCCCGCGTCGCGCCATCAGCGCGGTCTGGCTCGAAGGCCGCACCCTCCCGCGCAAGGTCCGGTCGCTCATCGACTTCGCCGTCGAGGACGCCCGCGCCTCCGGTCTCGGCTAGGAGATCCGGACCGGCGCCGTCTCGATCTCGCCGCCTTCAGCCCGAGATTTGTGCCCACGCGCGATCAGACGTCGGCGTGTCTCGGCAAGCACTGTTGCTCGGACATGACGGTTGGCAGCGCGACCGGGGCGCCTTCTGCGACGAAAGCGGGGCGATCCGTCCCGCCGGACTTGCAAACTGTCAGGCACATGTCAGAGTTGTCCCCGGTTCAGAATGGGCATCCGGAACGGAGGGAGCGGTCATGCGACGTCTGAAGGCAGCTAGAAGCTACGTCCTCGTTGCGCTGAGCGTTCTGGCGCTCGCGGCCTGCAACAGCACCCCCGAGGGCGTGTTCGAGTTCGAAGCCGTCGATCTCGGGTCCCCGGTCGCCCCGGAGACCTATGCCGGCGACGTCCGCTTTCGGATCACCCAGAGCCTCGATAGCCGCGCCGGAGAGGTGCCCTTCGCCCTCTACCTCGGGCTCAGCCCGGCGGGGGAAACCCGGCTCGGACTGAATGCGCTGGCCGATCTGCGCGGAATACAGGACGCCTTGCCCGAGCGGCTCTCCGGGCCGATCGACCCGTCCTGCAACCTCGGCCTGACGGTCGATTTCAGCGGCAGCGAGGCGGACGGTGACACGCTCAGGGCCGGCGCCTCGGTCCGCGCATCGCTCTATCGCTGCAAGGCGAAGGGAACCCCCGACGAGCAGCGCGGCTGGCGGATGATCTCGCAGACCGTTGATGCCGCCGCAACCCTGCGCGGCGATCTGGATGGGAACTGCATCCGGCTCAGCCTCACCGACCTCAGCCTGAAGCCGCGCGGGATCCTCGGCGGGCTGGCCAGCTTGTTCGGCCTGACCGAGAAGGTCCGTGTCGCCATTCTCGAGGAGGCCGCCGTGGTGCTCGACGCGTACCCGATCTGCCCCGAGCCGCCGGCGCCGATCTCGTTCTTTCAGCCGCGCTTCGAGGCCCTCGGGATCGAGGAAATCGGCGCCGGCGGCGTTGGCGCGGGTCTGAAGGGTAGCGCCGACATCAGCGCCGACACGCTCGTGGACACGCTGGCCTGGGCCGGTGAGCGGGCCGCGGGCGGCGCCGACGGGCTCCGGTTCACCGACCGGACCGACGGACGCGTCGGACTGGCGCTGCAAGATGCCATGGCGGTGGGCGACACCGAGATCGGCTACGGGATCGCGCTCCAGCTCTCGCCCGTGTCGACAACGCGGATCGGCATCGAGGCGCTGCTCGACCTGCGCGACATCCAGGCACGGCTTCCCGACCTGCTTGCGGATCGGGTCGTGACCGATAATTGCGGTGGGCGCATCCAGATCGAAGGGTTCGACACCGAGGCCGACGGAACGGCGATCATCGCGAGAGCCTCGCTGGAGATGGAGAGCTACGACTGCGTCAGGTCCGCACCCGGCACATGGGAGCGCGGGGCGCTCGAAGAGACCAAGCAGGTCGATGTGCGCGCGCACCTGTCGGCCGAGCTGGTTGATCAATGCGTGGTCTTCCGCCTTCTCGATCTCGACCGGGACCCGCCGGGCGCTTTGGGCCAGATCCAGACCGGCAGTGGCCGCCTCGCTGCCGCGCGGGCACTGGTCTTCGAGGCGATCGAGCTTGTGCTGGAGGAGGCCGCGATCTGCCCCGAGCTGGGTCCGGAGCTGTCGATCCTCGAGCCGCATTTCGACTACGGCGCCCCGCAGGAAATCGGCGAGGGTGGTGCGGGCATCGCCATGAAGGGCTCGATCGACCTGGGCCCGGAGACCGTGGTCGAACTGCTGGCCCTGTTGCAGAGCGAAGGCCTGTTGCCTCCGGCGCCCTAGTGGCGCTTCCCCCTTGGGCGGCACGATCCGCGGGCGCACTCCTGCGGTCAGCACAGCCGGTGGACCGGTCGGTTGCCGCGTCGCCCCACCATTCCGCAAACGACCGCGCCATTCAGGCCACGCGAGGCCGGCCCTGAGGCATCCGGCGCGTCGAATGGCTTGGCCAGCCCGATCCCGCTCGTCTAACCTTGCTGCCTAGAGACCGCCCCCAAGGGCACCGCGAGGATCCGGGAACGCCACATGAAATCACTGCAGGTCGTCCCACCCGACTGGTTCAAGATCATCGTCGGCCTTCCCTTCATCATCGCGCTGCTGTGGTTCGGACGCGACCTGTTCAAGCTGCTCTCGGTGGCGTTCCTGATCTTCGTGCTCGCCACCGCCTTCACCGACAGGCTGGGCCGGATCTCGATCAGGGGCACGGCCATTCCGGGCTGGCAGGCGCGGGCACTGGCGCTGGTGATCTTCATCACCACGATCTGGCTTTTCACCGTGATCTCCTCTGCCGCCGCCGCTGAGATCATCGACGCGCTTCCAAGATACCAGGAGCGCCTCGGCGAGATCATCCAGAGGCTCGAACACATCATCGGAGCGCGGACCGTGCAAGCGGTCCAGACCGCCATCGAAGAGCTTCAGGTGGGATCGCTGATCATGTTCCTTGCGGGCGGGCTCGTGGGCAGCATGGCGCAGGTCTCGCTGCTGACGCTGTATTTCCTGTTCCTGATCGTCGAGCGCGCGGACTGGCAGAAGAAGATCAGGCTGCTCTCCTCGCCCAACCCGCGCGGCCCCGATTTCGCCGTCATCGTGCGGCGCGCCGCCAGCGGCATCAAGGACTACATGTGGGTCAACGCGGTCACCAGCGCGATGAGCGGCTCGGTGGCCTACGTGGTGTTCCGCGCCATCGGCCTTGATTTCGCGGCCTTCCTCGCGATCCTGATCTTCTTCGTGGGCTTCATCCCCAATATCGGCGCCTTCATCGGTATCCTACTGCCCGCGCTGGTGGCGCTGGCGCAGTTCGACAGCCTGTGGCCCCTCCTCGCCGTCATCGTGATCTATGGCGGTGCGGACCAGCTGATCAGCAACGTGGTCACGCCGATGATGCAGGGCAGATCGCTCAACATGAGCACCTTCATGATCACCGTGTCGCTGGTGTTCTGGTCGTTGCTCTGGGGCGGGCTGGGCGCGTTTCTCGCGGTGCCCCTGACGGTCATCGTGATGGTCATCGCCTCCGAGATGCCGAGCCTGCGCTGGCTTGCCGTGCTGTTCTCGCGCGACGGAGAGATCGACTACCACGATTGACGCCCGCCCCCCCACGCGCCTCAACGGGCGCACCCGAGGGACGCATCACCACTGGTCGGTAGAAAGCCGAAGCCTCTACAGAGCGCCACAGGGAACGCAGGCTCGAAGCGGGGCACGTCACGGCCGGTCCGTTGGCCGGCCCCTTTGCAGGCCGCGGCTCCGGCCTAAGTCGTCAGTCCGATATGTACGAAAATCCGTGGGTAGGAGATCGGTTTGACCACAGACAGATCGGACGATGGGACCACCTCGCACAACCGGGCCCTCGTGATCGGCGCATCCGGTGGCATCGGGGCCGCACTTTGCGCGGCGCTTTCCGAACGTGGGTACGATGTGACCGGCCTGTCCCGAACCGCCGACGGCATCGATTTCGCCGAGCCGGCCTCCGTGACCTCTCGACTGGAGGCGCTGTCCGGCCCGTTCGGGATGATCCTCGTCGCAAGCGGGTTGCTTGCGCCCGAAGGCGCGCGGCCGGAGAAATCCCTGGCCGAAATCGACGTTTCTCGGATGGCCGAGGTCATGACGGCCAATGCCATCGGACCAGCACTCGTCCTCAGGCACGCGCCGCGGCTTCTGCCCCGCAATGGCCGATCGGTTGTCGGGGTCCTGACCGCCCGGGTCGGCTCGATCGGCGACAACAGGCTGGGCGGCTGGTACAGCTATCGCGCCTCGAAGGCCGCCGCCAACCAGATCGTCCACACCGCCGCGATCGAGATCGCCCGCACCCATCCGGGCGCCCTCGTCGTCGCCCTTCATCCCGGCACCGTCGCCACGGAGTTCACCCGCGATTACCCGGCCCATCGCAAGGTCGCTCCGGCGGAGGCCGCCGGCAATCTTCTCGGCGTGCTGGACGGCCTCGAGCCACAGCAGACCGGGCAGTTCTTCGACTGGGCGGGCAAGCCAGTCCCTTGGTGACGCCTCGTGGGTGTCGCCACACGCGCGCCCAGCGGTGCAGCGCCGCCCCCTGCCCCGCGACATGCGCCATGCGCCATGCGGCGGGAGACTAGCCTCTTTGCCCACGCGACATCGGTCGCGAGGACCGACAAGTGGACCGCGTCGCCGCTCTGGGCGCATGCACAAGCGGGCATTCTCCCAAGCATGTCGGCTGCAGCACCTAAGCTCGGCGACACAACGAGCGGGAAGCCGCCTTTCGCTGCCTCGTGGCCGGATGAGGGATCCGGCGGCGGTGCTCAGTTGTAGATCAGCGAGGCCAGGAAGTCGCCGCCGAGATCTCGCCCTTGTGTCAGGCCACTGACCCTGTTGAAGATGGCCGCGGCGTCGATGCCATGATGGTGGTAAAGGTCGCCGATGGTGCCTGTCTGACCGAAATGCTCGACACCCATCGGGATGGCCGTATGGCCTGCAACAGAGCCGAGCCAGGACAGCGTCGCCGGATGGCCGTCGATGACGGTGATGATCCTGCAATGTGGCGGCAGCTCGGACATGAGCGTTTCGATATGCGAGCGGGCCTCGGTGTTGCCGTTCGCCCGGACGCGTTGGGCGGCTGTCCAGCCTGCGTTGAGCCGGTCGGCCGAGGTCACGGCCAGGACGCCGACATCCCTGCGGTGTTCCCCGATCATCCCCGCAGCCTTGATCGCTTCGGGGCCAACGGCGCCCTGGTACGCGATCACCACGTCGCAATTCGGCCCGGGCTTGCGCAGCCAGTAGGCTCCGTCGATCGCACCTTGCCGAAAGGCATCATCCGCCCGCTTGCCGGGCTGCTCTACCGGGTTGGTCGTCAGCCGCAGGTAGACCGAGCCGCCGGTTTCGTCGCGCAGCCAGGTGCGTTCGCAAGGGTCGCCCTCTCCATCGCGTTGGACATAGTCGAAGGCCCATTCCATGATCACCGCCAGCTCGTCTGCGAAGGCCGGCTCGAACGCCGCGAGCCCGTCCTGGCTCATACCGATCAGAGGAGACCCGACCGACTGGTGCGCCCCGCCTTCGGGCGCAAGCGTGACGCCGGAGGGCGTGCCCACGAGAATGAAGCGCGCATCCTGGTAGCAGGCATAATTCAGGGCATCGAGGCCACGGGCGACGAAGGGGTCATAGACCGTGCCGATGGGGATCAGCCGCTTGCCGAAGAGCGAATGCGAAAGCCCCGCCGCCCCCAGCAGCAGCATCAGGTTCATCTCGGCGATGCCAAGCTCGATATGTTGGCCCTCGGGGGTGAACTCCCACTTCGCGGTCGACGGGATGCGATGCTCGATGAAGGCATCGCTCTGCGGAGATCGCGCGAACAGCTTGCGCCGGTTTACCCAGGGGCCGAGGTTGGTCGTCCCGGTGACATCCGGGGAGGTCGTCACGATCCGCTCGGCCAGGTTGCTGTCGCCCTTGGAAAGCTCATCCAGGATCTTGCCGAACGCCATCTGTGTCGAGATCTCGCGCGTCGTATCGATGGCCACCGCTGGCACATCCAGCTTGGCCTCATGATAGCGCCGCGTGCCCTTGGCGAAGAACGGCACCCGTGACAGGAAATCCTGCAGCGCGTCCGGGTTCTCGACCGTCGCCAGCGCCTCCCACTCCTGCCCCTCTGCGACGCCCATATGCGCCTGCCACGCCGCGAACTGGGTGGTGTTCATCAAGCCGCCATGGTTGTCCTTGTGGCCGGCAATGGGCGTGCCCCAGCCCTTCACCGTATAGGCCAGGAAACAGGTCGGGCGGTCATGGTCGATGGCCTCGAAGGTCTCTGCCATGGTCTGCACGCAGTTGCCGCCGAGGTTTTCCATCAGCGCGGCCAGCTCGTCGTCGCTGCGCCGCTCGATCAGCGCGGTCACGTCCCCCTGGTCGCCCAGATCGTCCAGCAACCGCTTGCGCCAGACCGCGCCGCCCATGAAGGTCAGCGCCGAGTACTGCTGGTTCGGGCAACCGTCGATCCAGTCCCGCAGCTTGTCGCCGCCCGGCTCGTCAAACGCCGCACGCTGCAAGACGCCGTGCTTGACCCGGACCACCTCCCAGCCGAAAGCCTCGAAGATCTTCTCGATCCGCTGGAACAGGCCTTCGCGCACGATCCCGTCCAGCGACTGGCGGTTGTAATCGATGATCCACCAGGTGTTGCGCAGGTCGTTCTTCCACCCCTCCTGCAACGCCTCGTAGATGTTGCCCTCGTCCAGCTCGGCATCCCCCACCAGCGCCACCATGCGGCCCATCGGGGCATCCCGGCCCCAGCTCTTGGCCTTGATGTAATCCTGGATAATCGCGGCGAAGGATGTGATCGCCACGCCAAGCCCCACCGATCCGGTGGAGAAATCCACGTCGTCGATGTCCTTGGTTCGGCTGGGATAGGATTGCACCCCGCCAAAGCCGCGGAAGTTCTCCATCTTCTCGCGGGTCTGGTTGCCCATGAGGTATTGCATCGCGTGGAAGATCGGAGAGGCATGGGGTTTGACCGCCACCCGGTCCTCGGGACGCAGCGTCGAGAAATAGAGCGCCGTCATGATCGACACCATGGAAGCCGACGATGCCTGATGTCCGCCCACCTTGATCCCGTCCACCTTGGGTCGCACGTGATTGGCGTGGTGGATCATCCAGTGCGACAGCCACAGCAGGCGCTGTTCGATGGTCTTCAGGTGCGAGATGTCGGCGGGCATGGGCGGCTCTTTCGATCAGGTGAGAAGATCCGCCCGCACATGAGCGGGCGGATGCGCTGCGAGATGACGGGCGTCAGCCGTCCTTGTAGTGGTAACTATAGCCGTTCAGCGCCGGGGCACCGCCGAGATGCGCGTAGAGGACCTTGGATCCTTCGGGAAAGAACCCCTTGCGGGTTAGGTCGATCATGCCTTGCATGGACTTGCCCTCATAGACCGGGTCGGTGATCATCGCCTCGGTCCGCGCGGCCAGCCGGATGGCATCGTTGGTCTCGTCAGACGGCACGCCATAGGCCGGATAGGCGTAATCGGGGTTGATGACGATCTCGTCCTCGCGCACGGCGCGCCCCAGGCCAATCAGTTCGGCGGTGTTGTCGACGATGCCGCGCACCTGCTCGCGGGTCTGCTCGACCGTGCCCGAGGCGTCGATCCCGATCACCCTGTCGGCGCGATCCTGCGCGGCAAAGCCCACGATCATCCCGCCCTGGGTCGAGCCGGTCACGACGCAGACCACGATGTAGTCGAAGGTGAACCCAAGCTCCGCCTCCTGCTCGGCGACCTCCTCGGCAAACCCGACATAGCCAAGCGCTCCGAACTTGTGAACCGAGGCCCCCGCAGGGATCGGATAGGGCTTGCCACCGGCATCCTTGACCGACTGGATGGCGTCCTCCCAGCTCTTGCGAATGCCGATATCGAAGCCGTCATCGACCAGGCGGCTGTCGGCGCCCATCAGGCGGGTCATCTGGATATTGCCGACCCGGTCATAGACGGCATCGAAATGCGGCACCCACTTTTCCTGGATCACGACGCATTTCATGCCGAGCTTGGCGGCCGTCGCGGCGACCATGCGGGTGTGGTTCGATTGCACCCCGCCGATCGAGACCAGCGTATCGGCCCCCGACGCGATGGCGTCGGGCACGATATATTCCAGCTTGCGCAGCTTGTTGCCGCCCATCGCGAGGCCCGAGTTGCAATCCTCGCGCTTGGCATAGAACTCGACCTTGCCGCCAAGCTCTTTCGAAAGGCGAGGCAGGTGTTCGATCGGCGTCTTGCCGAAGGTGAGCGGGTAGCGGTCGAAGGGTTCGAGAAGGGACATCGGGCATCTCCTGAGTGGCTGTCTGCCCTGACGCTAGTGCAAGCCGCCGGAAATGTGCTTTCAAAGTTGGCGGCTCAACTTTTCCCATTTCCACCAGAATGACGATATGTTTGGCTCATACATCAACTTAACGCAATAATGTGAAAATTTCTTTCATGCATGATCTGGACCGAATCGACATCAAGATTTTGCGCGCGCTTCAGTCGGAGGGGCGGCTCACCAATGCCGAGCTGGCCTCGCGGGTGCATGTCAGCGCTCCGACATGCCACCGCCGCACCCAGAGACTGTTCGAGGACGGGTACATCACCGGCGTTCACGCCCAGATCGCGCCGGAGCCCGTTGGCCTCGGAGCGGTGGTCATGGTCGGTGTCGTGCTCGACCGCTCCACACCGGAGAGCTTCGCGGCTTTCGAGGACGCGGTCATCCGGATGGAGCAGGTCCTTGACTGCAACCTCGTGGCCGGGGATTTCGACTACCTGCTCAAGATCCGCGTTCGCGACATGTCGGATTTCAACAAGCTTCACGGCAAAGAACTCATCGCGCTGCCCGGCGTGCGCCAGACGCGGACGTTTTTCGTCATGAAGGAAGTCAAAGACAACGCCCCGCTGCCGTTCTAACAGGCTGCTGAAAAACTCTCGCCTCGACGCCTGACGTGGAACATGATTCACCGTAACCACTACGATGGCGACGGAGTGTGGGATGCGTGGATCAGATCAGGTGACGGGCTCGCTGTTCAGCTACGTCGATCTCGAGGAGCGCATTCCAGTGCGACACCCGCTTCGCAAGATCAGGGCCGTCGTCAACGACGCACTGCGCTCCCTGGATGCAGAGTTCGACCGGCTTTACGCGGGTGAGGGCCGCCCCTCGATCGCGCCGGAACGATTGATCCGGGCCAGCCTGCTGCACATCCTCTACTCGATCCGGTCCGAGCGGCAGCTCATGGAGCAGATGGACTACAACTTGCTGTTCCGCTGGTTCGTGGGCCTTGGGATCGATGACGTTGTCTGGGTCCCGACCGTGTTCACGAGGCTCTGTTGCACAAATCGCGTAAGGGATTCATCTCGTGAATCCAGCATGGTAGCTGTGATGCATGAGCAGACCTACACCCCCAACCTACAGGACCAGGAACTGGCCAGCCTATAACGAAGCGCTCAAGCGCCGAGGTTCGCTGACGATCTGGTTCGACCCCGAGATGAGCTGGGATGCAGTGCCGACAGGCAGGCGTGGCCGCCGTCAGAGCTACAGCGACGCCGCCATACAGACTTGCCTCTCGATAAAGGTGCTGTTCGGGATGGCCCTCCGGCAGACAACCGGGTTCGTCGAAAGTCTGCTGCGACTGGTTGGCCTTGACTGGACGGTGCCCGACTTCAGCACGTTGTCGCGCCGCCAGAAGACGCTGGCCGTCAATATCCCGTATCGCGGCTCCAAGGGGCCGCTGCACCTGCTGATCGACAGCACCGGCATCAAGGTCGAGGGCGAAGGAGAATGGCACGCCCGCAAGCATGGTGGCCGGAAACGTCGCGTCTGGCGCAAGATCCACCTCGGGATTGATGAGGAAACGCTGGAGATCCGGTCTGTTGAGATCACCGGGAGCCACATTGGCGATGCACCGGTTTTGCCCGACCTGCTCGGCCAGGTCCCGGCGGACCAGGAAATCGGCAGCGTCACGGCAGATGGGGCCTACGACACACGCAAATGCCACGATGCCATCGCTGACCGCGGCGCCCACGCCGTCATCCCGCCCCGCAAGAACGCCAAGCCATGGAAGACCGTCACCGCTGGCGCGGCCGCCCGAAACGAGGCCCTGCGCGCATCAAGATACCTCGGCCGTGCCCTGTGGCGACGATGGAGCGGATACCACCGCCGAAGCCGCGTCGAAACGAAAATGCATTGTGTCAAACTGCTGGGTCAGCGGCTCATGGCGCGGGACTTCGACCGACAGGTCGCCGAGCTC
>NZ_DS022276.1:4074184-4081426 GCF_000153725.1 Salipiger bermudensis HTCC2601
GTCTTGTATGAAGGTCAAGTACGACGAGAATGACGATATTAGCACTTTGTCCAACTTTATGTTAGATCTGGATGACACGCGGCGGCATGCAAATATTCTTTTAGAGTGCGAAATTGACCGAGACAAGTTGGTGAGAGACCAGCCTGAACCTGGCAAAAAGCGTAAAAAATTTTTCGAAAACACTTTGAGCTCATATTTGAATACAAAGATCTATGCTTTCGATGATTACGGGCATGATGCCGAAGCTCATGGTGCTTATTACCTTCAGGAGCGCAATCAGCTTCAAGAGAAAAGGCCGGAAGAGCTCAAGAGATTATTACACTTTCAGGTCATTCATGCTCGGCGCAATGTGGCTAGCTCCGAAGAAAGTGGTAGAAGCTCAAATCCACTCGGATCTATATCCACTCAATTCTTGAAAAGGAAAAATTCGGCTCGTGATAAGCAGGGCCTGACCGAAAATGATAAAGACGAAGCGCTTAAAAAGATTGATGAGCTTTTGGAAAATACCGACACCCGTCTCGATGGAGAGTATTCAGAGGTGTTTGGAAAGTTTCTTCAAAATGCAAGTAAGTTTTTGAACTTGAGGGAGCTTAAGGTAATATCTAACTTGCAATCGCAGACGCTGATCGAGAACTCTTCTAAAATTGTGTTTGGCGTTGACGAAAATAAACTGCCTGAGAATCACAATGGTCTTGGCTACCTGAATATTCTGTACCTTCTTCTCACCATGGAAATGGTCAAAGAAGAATTTGAGGCTCGTCAAGCAACACTGAACTTTCTAATAATTGAAGAGCCTGAGGCTCACACGCACCCACAAATGCAGTACGTTTTTGCAAGCCAAGTCAGAGAGTTGATTGATGAAATTCCTCGCTTGCAAGCTGTTGTAACTACTCATTCTTCGCACATTGTTTCGAAATCGGAGTTTGAAGATATTAGGTATTTGGCGAAAGCTGCCAACCAAACAAACGTAGAGATAAAGAATTTCCATACCGAACTAAGCAGGAAGTTTACCGCGCTTCATGGCGGCGAAGAAGGAGCTTTGCTATTTAAATTCTTATCACAATATTTGAGCATTCAATCGTCTGAACTATTTTTCGCTGACAAAGCCATTTTCATAGAGGGCACAACCGAACGTATTCTGCTACCTCTCCTCTTAAGCAAACATGACAGCGGTCCAGTTGGCGAAGCACCTCTCTCTTCTCAAAACATTAGCGTATTGGAAGTTGGAGCAAATGCTAAAGCTTTCGCACCATTTTTGGAGTTCCTAGGAATAAGAGGCTTGGTAATCACCGACATCGATACGACAGTTAAGGTACAGAAAGATAAAAAAGCTATTTGGCAGGCGGCCCCTGTCGCCAAGGGAACCAACACATCCAACGCGACCCTGAAGTTCTTTTTCGACGCGCCAGAAAAACCGGAAGACTCTGGGCTGCCCCTTTGGGTGAAAAAACTTAAATTACATGAACTTAAAATTCTGCCTGCACTCAGAAACCTTCACGTTGCCTATCAGTCTGAGGAAGATGGATATCATGCGAGAAGCTTTGAGGATGCGTTTATTGCACTGAACCTTAAAGAGATCGCTGCAAGAAAAGAGAAACTCAAGGGATTGAAGAATAAGCACAAAATCGACGCTGTGGGAGATATCGACTTCTACAAGTTGACGAACGATGTTATTGACAAAAAGTCTGACTTTGCATCTTCGATCTTGTTTGAAGCACTAGCAAATGGCCAATCGTGGCATGTTCCCTCATATATTTTGGAGGGCTTGAAATGGCTTCACAAGAAATAGAACCGATCGAAGAAATTCTTGCGCATATTGGGCGCCACCGAAATTTCGTCCTTCAAGGCGGTGCGGGTAGCGGCAAGACAGAAACCCTAAAGCAGTTAGTCCAAAGAATAACAGACGGATCATCGCCCAAGCGAGTGGTATGTATCACCCATACCAACAAAGCAGCAGATGAGATATCTGAGCGAACTTTGGGTAAGGCAGACGTTTCGACGATTCATGCCTTTCTTGGTGCGTTAATTCGACCATACAAAGCCAACATTAAGGCTGTCTTACCCGAACTTTTTACTCTTTCCCATTTCGAGCGCTCCGGCGAAGAAGAGCACGGGGAAACCAGTAAGGACAAAGCAAAAACCGAACACGAGCGCTTCAAGAAATCGCACGAGACGTTGGAAAAGCGACGTCAAATTGTTTTGGATTTGAAGACCGAAAAGGTCGTGGGAAAACGAGAGTACGATAAAAGCCCAGAACTATACATTGCGTCTCACAATCAATTAGTCGACGAGGTGAACGCCAAAATCGAGGAGATGATTCATTTAGTCGACGCCAGATCCATTAAGTACAATGAAACACCCTTCAATAGCTTTAGAGACCCATCATTCGGGCATGATGGTCTAATCACCATCGCAAGTTTGATGCTCCAACGCTATTCAAATTTGAGGAAGATCCTATCTGATAAGTTTGATTGCATATTTATTGATGAGTATCAGGATACGCATCCCAACGTTGTACAGTCTTTGGTGCAAGCGAGTGCTGATAGCAGCTTAATTTTGGGACTATTTGGAGACTCTGAGCAAGCGATTTATAGCGACGGCATAGGTGACGTCGAAAGCTACATAGCTAATGGAAAATTCGCCCTTGTTCAGAAATCTGATAATTTTCGTTGTTCTCCGCAAGTCATTAAGGTGGCAAATTCCTTTCGCTGCGATGGTTTAGTGCAAAAGGTCGCGCTGAAGTGCCTAGATGATGGCACTTTCGAAACACGTCTTTGTAGAGAAGGCAGCGTTAAGATGTACTTTGCGATGGCTCCCGAAAAAGTGCCGCTGGAGGGGGAAAGCAAGACAGAAACAAATAGTCGACACAATGCAACCTGCGCTGAGTTGCGTGATAGACTTGTCGAAGCCGTTGTTGATAAACATCCGACTTTCACCCAACTCAAGCTTACCAACAAATCAATTGCTGCAGATGTTGGCTTTGGCACTTTGTGGGATATCTTCGATGCAACTTATCAAAGTCCGAGAGAGGAGATAAAAAGAACGTTAAATAGGCTTCAATTCGAACAGCTCTTCGAGATCAAGAATCTTTATGAATCTTTGCCGGGTGATAGACGGGCCTACAATCGGCTGATTGAGATTGTCAATCGCTCGGGCATAAATATTAGAACCATAGCGGATAAGTATAATGCTTCACGCGATTTGGAGCGTTTGAAGGATCCAAATTTGACAGCGTATGAAGCTGTCAACTTCGCCATTGAGCGAGGTTTCATTTCTAAATCAGATAGCCATCAATCCTTTCTTGTAAGATCCAATGATTTTTTGAAAGAATTTGAGATTGATGATTGCATCCAGGCATTTCGAAAGCTTTACGATAATGGTGCAAACACCAAGGCTCGAATGCTTAAGAGGCTGAACGATGAGGAGCTGCCGTATTTAGATCTATCCATTGTGGAGGGTAGCTTTGAAACTTTGAAACGAAAGGTTGAAAAGCACACCTTCTTGACGCGGCTATTTTCTTCCGATTTGAAGCTGTCGGAGGTCTTTTCATTTTATGAGTATGAAGCGACGGACGGCATTTTCGCTACAATGCACAAAACCAAAGGTACGGGGATTGAAAACGTATTAGTCATTTGTGATGAGTATGGCTGGATTTCGGAGTACGACTTCTCAAGCTGCTTTACAGGTCAAAAGCCACATGGCGTTGTTGGACAAATCAGCTGGTGACCGCAGTCCCCCTTTCCCCAGACACACCTATCCTGCGGCCACGGTCATCGGGATGCCGAGAGCCGTGAAGCGGTTCATGACCGCCGCGCGGATCTGGACCTCTGCCACTTGGCGGTCGAAGTCCCGTGACATCAGCCGCTGGCCGAGCTGCTTCACGCAGTTCATTTTCGTTTCGACCCGGCTGCGGCGGTGGTACCCGCTCCAATTCCGCCAGAGCGCCCTGCCCAGGTGCTTTGACGCCCGCAGGATTTCGTTGCGCGCCCGGGCTCCGGCAGTGTCCGGCTCCCATGGCCTCGCGGTCCGCCTCGGCGGAATGACCGCTGCCGCGTCACGGGCGGCGATGGCATCGTGGCAGGCGCGCGTGTCGTAGGCGCCGTCGGCCGTCACCGTGGCGATCTCCTCCTCCGCCGGAATCTGGGCGAGCAGATCTGGCAGCATCGGCGCATCGCCGACATTGCTGGACGTGACCTCGATGGCCCGGATCTCCAATGTTTGCTCGTCGATCCCGAGGTGGATCTTGCGCCACACACGCCGTTTCGAGCCGCCATGCTTGCGCGTGTGCCACTCGCCTTCGCCCTCCACCTTGATGCCGGTGCTGTCTACTAGCAGGTGAAGCGCCCCCTTGGAGCCGCGATACGGGATGCTGACGTCCAAGGTCTTCTGACGACGTGACAGCGTGCTGAAGTCAGGAACGGACCACCCCAGCCCGGACAGTTCCAGCAGGCTCGCCACGAACCCCGTCGTCTGGCGGAGCGGCAGCCCGAGGAGGACCTTGAGGGTGAGACAGGCCTGGATTGCGGCGTCGCTATAGGTTTGCTGGCGACCGCGCCGCCCGGACGGCGCCGCTTTCCATTGCATCAAGGGATCGAACCAGACGGTCAGCGATCCGCGCCGCCTCAGCGCCTGATTGTAGCTGCGCCAGTTGGTGGTCTTGTAGGTCGGCTTCGGAGGTCTGCTCATGCTGCCCGGCTAGCATGCTGGATTCACGAGATGAATCCCCTAGATTTGCGCAACAACGCCAAGCCACATACCAAGCGTGAAAGGCAATCTCGAAAGCTCCTATATGTCGCGTGCTCACGCACCAAATCAAATCTTGCGTTCGTTCGCCTGATTTCGAATGCTGAAGAGCTCAACTATTTGAAAACGGTCTTTGACGACTTTGAACAGGTTTCTCTTCCATAAAGAGAGCTGGCGGTTAAACAGGTTTTGGTTCGCGCCAAAGCTGCCGTTCGTTTTTGATGCTGGAATGGCAGCTTTGGGGAAGCTGCGCTGCAGCGAGCCACCGACTGGCTAATGTCCGCTGGAGTTCGGGAGCGACGGGTGCTGCTGCCTGTTAGGTGCACGGATCGCTGCGGTGCCGTAGGTCCGCTGTCAATCGGCAGCGAACTTTGACCCCCTTCCGGCGTCCAATAATGACCCCCTCGTTTGGCACAGCTTGCCCGGGGCGGCGTAGCCCCTAAGTCGCGCAGCCGGCTCGGGCAAGCTGATCAGGCGCGTGTCTTAAAGCGCCAGCTCTCGTTGCCGGTTTCGATGATGTCGCAGTGGTGGGTGAGGCGATCCAGAAGCGCGGTTGTCATCTTTGCGTCGCTGAAGACGCTGGGCCATTCACCGAAGTCCAGATTGGTGGTGACGATGATCGAGGTGCGTTCGTAGAGGCGACTGATCAGGTGGAACAGCAGTTGCCCGCCTGTCTGGGCGAATGGCAGGTAGCCAAGCTCGTCGAGGATCACGAAGTCCATCCGACAGAGGAGATCGGCGATGCGCCCTTGCCTGTCGTCGCGTGCCTCGGCATCGAGCTTGTTCACCAGGTCGACGACGTTGAAGAAGCGGCCCCTCTTGCCGCTGCGGATGCAGGCCCGGGCAATCCCGACAGCCAGATGCGACTTGCCGGTCCCGGTGCCACCGATGAGCACGACGTTGCGCTGCTGCTCGAGGAACTCCGCGCTGACGAGGACGCGCACCAGCGTCTCATTGACCGGCGTCTCCTCAAAGTCGAACTCGTTGACTTCCTTGGCAAGTGGCAGCTTCGCGATGGTCATCTGGTATTTGATCGAGCGTGCCTGCTTCTCGTTGATCTCGGCATGCAGAAGGTCGCCCACGATCTGCTGAGGTTCGTGTTGACGCTTCACCGCGGTCGCGATGATCTCGTCATATGCCGCCCTCATTCCGTAGAGCTTGAGCTGGCCATCGCGTCCAGAACCTTTGATCTTTCCATGATCTCGTCTCCTGAGGCTGTCGTAGCGGGTGCAATCGGCAACCGGCTGGCAGCGTAGGCGCAGCGCGTCCGGCGTGGTGATTGTCAGGGGTGGCGCGGGTTCCCGACGGCGCGCCAGAATGTTGAGAACAACGGCGGAGGAATGCACGCCTTCCTCGAGCGCTTCAGCGCACGCTGCTTCGACAGCATCCAGCCCATCCGTCAGAACCGCGCTGAGAACATCCACCATCTGCCGATCGCCATTGGGTGCTCTCCCCAGCTTGCGCTGGACCCGCCGCATGGCAGGTGGCAGCTCCCACTCCTTGAAGGGGGCGCCATTCCGCAAGGCGCCGGGTTTCCGTGCGAGCACGGGGATGTAGTGCAGCGGGTCGTAGACATCTTTGCCACGTCTGAAGACGCGCGCATGCTCACCCACGAGCTTGCCATCCTGCCAGAGCTCGACGCGTTCAGCATAGGCGCGGATCTCGACGGGACGGCCGACGGCATGAGCCTCGACCGAGTAGCGGTTGTTGTCGAACCGGACGAGGCAGGTCTTCGAGACCGAGGCCGGCACCGCATGGTATCCGTCGAAGGGGCCAGCATAGGGCACAAGGCTTGGGCGCTCAGCCTCGAAGACGTCCCAGGTCGATCGCTCGCGCAGCTCGGGGTGCGGGTGGGACTTGGCCCAGGCCAAGCAGCGATCTCGCAGCCAAGCATTCAGTTCGGCAAGGCTTTTGAAGCGCGGTCGCGGCACGAAGAAGCGCCGGCGCACGACACCGACCTGGTTCTCGACCTGGCCTTTCTCCCATCCCGATGCAGGCGTGCAGGCCACCGGATCGACAAGGTAGTGCCCGCACATCTGTTGGAAGCGGCGATTGTAGGCACGCTCCCGGCCAACGAAGATCGTCTCCACCGCTGTCTTCATATTGTCGTAGATGCCCCGCGCACAGGCGCCACCGAAGAACGCAAATGCCCGGTCGTGTGCGTCGAAGACCATCTCTTGCGTCTCGCGTGGATAGGCCCTGACGAAGAGCATTCGACTATGGCACAGCCGGACATGAGCGACCTTGACCGTCATACTCACACCATCGATCAGGACGATCTCGTGGCTCCAGTCGAACTGGTAGGCTTCTCCAGGCGCGAAGGTCAGCGGCACATAGGCGGAGGCTGATGCCTCACGTTCCGACCTCGCCCACGCCGCAGCATAGCGCCGCACCGCATCGTATCCGCCTGCGTAGCCGAGGACCTGCAACTCCTCGAACAGACGGATGCGGGTGAGCCGGTCGCGCTTGGGCTGCGCGCGTTCTCCTCAAGCATCCGAT